>NZ_FMZM01000017.1:57395-118426 GCF_900101465.1 Nocardioides lianchengensis | reverse complement strand
GATCCCCAGCGCCTGCGCGACCGCGGCATCGTCGGGGAACTGACCCAACGCCGAGGCCAGCCGGTTGCGCGTCTCCTCGATCTCACGACTCTTACGACGCACCGACCGCGACGCCCAGTCCACCGACCGCAGCTCGTCGAGCAACGCACCCCGGATCCGCGACGCGGCGTACGCACCGAACGCCACCCCCCGCGACTCGTCGTACGAACGCGACGCCTTCACCAGCGCCACCAGACCAGCCGAACGCAGATCATCCCGATCCACATGCGACGGCACCCGCGCCATCGTCTCGCGCACCAGGTGCGCCACCAACGGAACGTGCATCTCCGCCAACACGTTCGCCGCGTCCAGATCCAGAACCGTGGAGAGAGGGGCGGCATCGAGAAGGGCCGTCGTCTGCGTCATGGGAATATTCCAAACGATGTGATTCTGAGAACAGGCAAAGAACCGTCAAGGAATGATCAAGTTCACTGGACCGCCACCAGCACGCCGATCTTGTCGATGCGGTGCTCGGGGTTGTCGAACTCGTCCGACCAGTAGTTCCCCGCGGCGTGGTCCTCGATGGTCGCGCAGGTCGACAGCGTGATCATGGCGCGGGTCGGCTCGACCCCCGGCCGACCGGGGACGGCGGCGCGCTGCTCGCGCAGCGACCGCGGGGAGCGGAAGGACGTCTCGCGGGTCGCGGTGATCCGGTAGGTGTAGCGGACCCCGCCCGCTTCGACGTGCACGCGATCGCCGCGGCGCAGGCTCGGGAGGAACTCGAACGCCCGCGTGGACGAGAGCCGGTGCGCGGTGACCTGGTAGTTGCCCACGCCGCCCGGACCGGTGCCGCCCCGAGGTCCGTGGGGGCTCGCGGCCCGACCCCGGTCCTGGATCGCGGTCCCGGGGGCGTCGTCCGTGAAGCCCTCGTAGGGCACGACGACCAGACCGGACAGGTCGAGGCCGGGGATGCTCAGGGTCGCGCGTCGCGGGGTCCCGTCGCTGGGGACCGGGCCGGGTTCCGCCGTCGTACTCGGCGCGGGCTCGACGGGTGGCGTGGAGGACGGCGCCGCCGGCGCGGAGGGTACGGCGGACGACGGCGGCCGCGGGTCCGGCTCGCGCCGGGACGACGAGTCCTCCGTGGTCGAGCACGCGACCAGGACCGGGGCGAGCAGCAGCAGCACGCCCCGGCGGTGGAGGTCAGACCTGCCCAAGACGGGGCAGCACCTTCTCGCTGAGCTCCGTGGTCCAGGCGACCGGGTCGTCGCCGCCGGGCACCAGGGTGATCAGCGCGATGCCGAGCGCGGCGTACGCCTCCATGGAGGTGAGGAAGGCGTCGACGTCCGTGAGCGGGTCGGCCATCGCGATGATCGTCTTCTCGATGCGGTCGTAGTCGCGCCCGAGGTCGTCGCAGTGGCCGCGCAGCACGTCGAGCTTGTGGGCGACCACCTCCGGCGACTCGCCGAACAGGTTGCAGGCGTCGGCGTGCTGGGCGACCAGCCGCAGCGTCTTCCTCTCGCCGGAGCCGCCGATCAGGATCGGCGGGTGCGGCCGCTGGACGGACGGCGGGACGTTCACGGTCTCGGCGAGCCGGTAGTGGGCGCCGTCGTACGGGCCGTCGTCGTCGCTCCACATCTGGAGGCAGACCTCGAGAGCCTCCTCGAGCCGCTCGAAGCGCTCCTTCAGCGGCGGGAACGGGACGCCGAGGCCCCGGTGCTCCCGGTCGTACCAGGCGGCGCCGATGCCGAGCATCGCGCGACCGCGCGAGAGCACGTCGAGGGTGGTGACGGTCTTGGCCAGCAGGCCCGGGTGGCGGTACGTCGTCCCGGTCACCAGCAGGCTCAGCCGGACCCGCTCGGTGACGGCGGCGAGGTAGCCGAGGGTGGTGTAGCCCTCCAGCATCGGCTCGGCCGGGCCACCCAGGTCCTCCATCTGGAACCAGTGGTCCATCACGGTCAGCAGCGACGCGCCGCCCTGGTCGGCCACCCGTGCCGTCTCGGTCAGCCGATCGGCCAGCCGCTGGTCCCAGCCGGGGTGGGAGAAGTTCGCGTAGTGGATGCCGACGTCCATGAGGGCGAGGTTAGCCCCGGTGGTGAAGGGTTACCGCCCGCTCATGAGCAACGAGAGCAGTGAGCGGGCGGTCCAGCTGGAGGCCGTCCAGGCCGTCGTCGACCGGGTCAGCTCCTGGCAGGACGGCGCCACCGAGGGCACCGTGGCCAGCGAGCTCCGCAAGGGCGCCACCGAGGTCGGCGTCGAGCTGACCGAGGACGAGATCGAGAAGCTGGCCGATGCCATCGAGTCCGAGCACGGCGCGGTCTCGGCGGCCGACGTCCTGTCGTCCTGACCGTGTCCGGTCCCGACGCCGCCCACCGACGTCCCGAGGGCGTCTCCGACGCGACGGTCAGCGCGCTCGGCACGCTGTCCGAGGCATTGGAGGCGGTCGAGGCCGCGCGTGGCTTCCTCTACTCCTTCCACCGCCTCAGCGGCACCGCCGACCTGACCCTCGGCGAGGCCGTCGACGAGCTCCGCGAGGCCGGCCACCTCGAGCTCGCCGACCGGATCGAGCGGGAGCTGGTCGGCCGCAACATCCTCGAGGGCCGGTGGTCCTTCCAGGTCGTCGAGGAGTACGACGACGGCTACTACTCCGTCTTCAAGGACCTCGAACGGATGGCCCGTGACGAGCTGGTCGCCGGGAAGCGGCACCTGTTCGAGGCCGAGATGAAGGAGGACCGGCGTACCGAGGGCCTCGAGCGGCACGCCGCGACCCCGGAGGGCGGCACTTAGCCCCAGTGCCCCGGCCGCTTCAGCCGGGCGGTGAGCCGGGTGGTGTCGCTCCCCCGCGCCGCGTTCACCTGCGGCTGGGTCAGGAACAGCGCTCGTGAGAGGTCGGTCCCGCCGACGTCGGCACCTCGGAGGTCGGCCCCCAGGAGGTCGGCGCGGTCCAGGTCCAGGTCGCGGAGGTCCGCGCCCAACAGCAGCGCTCCGCGCAGGTCGGCCCGGCGCAGGTCCCGGGCCCGCAGGTCGGTACCGGAGAGGTCACCGTGCCGGTGGTCGGGTCCGGCACCGCGCACGGCCCGACTCGTCGCGTCGAGCAGCGGGCCGATCTCGTCGCGCAGCGCGAACGGGTCCGCCGACAGCACCGTCGCCGGGTCGCCCGCGGCGAACGCGGCCACCCGGTCGTGCAGGTCGTCGACCTCGGCGCCCAGGCCTCGGGCCTCCTGCAGCAGGACCAGCAGCTCGTGCAGGTCGCGCACCCGGGCGAAGACCGCGAACATCTCGGAGGCCGTCCCGGGCTCCTCTCGCCACGAGACCCCGCCGTACGTGACCTGGGCGACGTGCTGGCCGGCCCCGAAGCACTCGAAGACCGTGCACCCCGTCATCCCGTCGGCGCGCAGGGTGGTGTGGATCCCGCAGCCGTAGGACTCCCCCAGGTTCCGGCACGGCGTGTCCGGCAGCTTGTCGAAGGCGAAGTCGGCCGAGCGCCGGAAGGGCAGGGCGGTGCAGCACAGCCCGAAGCAGCGCGAGCAGTCGGAGGCCAGGTCCACGGCTCGCATCATCCTCCTAGGGTGGAGCACATGAGCGTTCCCACTCGCACCCTGAACGACGGCCGCGCCATTCCCGGGGTCGGCTTCGGCACCTACCCGCTGACCGGCGACGACGGGATCGCCGCCGTGGTCAGCGCGCTCGAGGTCGGCTACCGGCTGCTGGACACGGCCGTGAACTACGAGAACGAGCGCGAGGTCGGTGAGGCGATCCGGCGCTCGGGGGTGCCGCGCGACGAGCTCTTCGTGACCAGCAAGCTGCCCGGCCGCCACCACGGGTACGACGACGCCGTCGCCAGCGTGCACGCCTCGCTGGAGCGACTCGGTCTCGACCACCTCGACCTGCACCTCATCCACTGGCCCAACCCCAGCGTCGACAAGTACGTCGAGGCCTGGCGCGCGCTGGTCGACCTGCGCGAGCAGGGCCTGGTCCGCTCGATCGGCGTCTCGAACTTCACCGAGGCCCACCTGGAGCGGATCATCGCCGAGACCGGCGTGACGCCCGCCGTCAACCAGGTCGAGCTGCACCCCTACTTCCCCCAGCGCGAGCTGCGCGCGGTCCACGAGCGCCTCGGGATCCAGACCGAGTCGTGGAGCCCGCTCGGCAAGCGGCAGGCGCCCTTCACCGAGCCGCCCGTCGCCGCCGCCGCCGAGAAGTACGGCGTCACGCCCGGCCAGGTCATCCTGCGCTGGCAGCTCCAGCTCGGCTCGGTCCCCATTCCGAAGTCGGCGACGGTCGAGCGGCAGCGGGCCAATCTCGACCTGCTCTCCTTCGACCTGACCGGCGACGAGACGGAGGCGATCACCGCGCTCGGGCGGGCGGACGGGCGGCTCTTCGACGGCGACCCGGACACCCACGAGGAGATGTGACCGGCCCGCGGACGCCGTACCTGCGGGTCGACGTCGAGCGGTTGGACGCGAACCTCCGCCGCGTCGCGGCGGGCGCGGTGTCGGCCGGGGTGTCGCTGCGGCCGCACGCCAAGACCCACAAGTCGCCCGAGGTGGCCCGCCGCCAGCTGGCGGCGGGCGCGGTCGGTCTCACCGTGGCCACCGTCGGTGAGGCCGAGGCCTTCGCCGACGTCTGCTCCGACCTGTTCGTGGCGTTCCCGCTCTGGGTCGACGACTCCGCGGCGACCCGGCTGCGAGCGCTGGCCGAGCGGGCGGTGGTGGCGATCGGGGTCGACTCGGTGACCGGCGCCGAGCAGGCCGGCCGGCTGCTGGGCGGGACCGGGGTCGAGGTGCTGGTCGAGGTCGACAGCGGCCACCACCGCACGGGCGTCGCTCCGGACGACGCCGGGACGATCGCGACCGCCGCCGAGCGGGCCGGACTGCCGGTGCGCGGCGTCTTCACCTTCCCCGGGCACAGCTACGCACCCGCCGGACGGGCCGCCGCGGCGGCGGACGAGGCGGCGGCCCTGGTCGGTGCGGCCGCGTCCCTCCGGGCCGTCGGGATCGAGCCACGCGTGCTCAGCGGCGGCTCGACCCCGAGCCTGGCCGCGGCCGACCCCGACGTGCTGACCGAGCTCCGTCCGGGCGTCTACGTCTTCGGCGACGCCCAGCAGTGGGAGCTCGGCGTCACCGGGCCGACCGACATCGCCCTGACCTGCCGGGCCACCGTGGTCAGCCACGCGGGCGGACGGCTGGTCCTCGACGCCGGAAGCAAGGCGCTCGGGGCGGACCGCGCGCCGTACGCCACCGGCTGGGGCCGGCTCCCGTCGTACGACGACGCCCGGGTCGTGCTGCTCTCCGAGCACCACGCCGTCGTCGACCTGGCCGGGGCCGACCTCCCGCCGCTCGGCGCGACGGTGGACGTGGTCCCCAATCACGTGTGCGCCGCGGTGAACCTGCACGACGTCCTCTGGGCCGCGTCCGGGGACGGACTGGAGCCTTGGTCGGTCACGGCCCGCGGCCGGAACGCGTGAGCCGCTCCCCTACGATCGGCCGCATGTCCTCCCTGAAGCGCCCGCTCGCCGTGCTCGCCGCTCTCGCCTCCGTGGCCCTCCTCGCCGGTTGCGGCGACGACGACTCCAGCGCCGGCACGGGCACCGACCCCGGATCGTCGACCTCGTCCAGCTCGTCCGCCCCGGCGGGCGAGGGCACCGGGGTCTCCTGCGACTACCCGACCGACCCGCAGGGTGCGGCCAAGGAGGTCGAGCCCCCTCCGGCCGACGCCACCGTGAGCGGCCAGGTCGCGGTCACCTTCGCCACCAGCCTGGGCGACCTGAAGGCCACCCTCGACGCTGACGCGGCGCCGTGCACGGTCGGCTCGATCGTCTCGCTCGCCGAGCAGGGCTACTTCGACGACACCACCTGCCACCGGGTCACCACCAGCCCCGGCTTCGGCGTCCTGCAGTGCGGCGACCCGACCGGCACCGGCACCGGCGGCCCCGGCTACACCATCCCGGACGAGCTGGAGCAGACCAAGGACTACCCCGCCGGCACCCTGGCCATGGCCAACACCGGCGCCCCGAACTCGGGCGGCTCGCAGTTCTTCATCTGCTACACCGACACGCAGCTGCCCCCGTCGTACACCGTCTTCGGCACGATCGACGAGGCCAGCAACCAGCTGGTCGCCGACGCCGCTGCCGCCGGCACCGCCGACGGCGGCCCCGACGGCGCCCCGAAGACCCCGATCGACATCAGCTCGGTCACGCTGGACTGAGGTCGGCGGGTCGGCGGGCGGTGCTGTAACGCGATGTTCGCCGCACTGGAGACGCGCTGCAGCGCGTACCTAGTGCGGCGAACATCGCGTTACAGCTGCGGCGCGTCCGGATAGCGGGCGCAACCGCCGCGTCAGAACGGGAAGCGGACGCCGGTGAGGTCCTCCGAGCGGGTCCAGAGGGACTTGGCCAGGTCGGGGTCGAGGGCGCGCTGGCTCCGGCCCACGGCCGTCGGCCAGCCGCGCATCTCGCCGAGGCCGTGCGGGCCGACGTAGGTGTTGCCGGGGACGTCCATGGTCGCGGCGTAGAGGGTGGGGAGCGCGCCCTGGGCCGCGGGCATGCCGACCAGCGGGTGGCCGTAGCGGCCGACGAGGGTCTTCAGCGGGCTGCCGGTGTTGGCGGTGATCGCGGTGACCGTCGAGCCCGGGTGCGCGCCGGTCGCGCGCAGGGTCGACCCGGCCGCGGTGAGCCGGCGCTGCAGCTCGGCGAGGAACAGCATGTTGGCCAGCTTGGAGGCGGCGTAGGCGGCGTACGGCTGATAGCGCCGGCGCTCCCAGAGCAGGTCGTCGAGGTCGAGGTCGCCGGTCAGGTGCGAGCGCGAGGAGACCACGACGACGCGGTCGGTGATGCGCGGAAGGAGCAGGTTGGCCAGCGCGAAGTGGCCGAGGTGGTTGGTGGCCAGCTGCAGCTCGAAGCCGTCGACGCTGCGGGAGAAGGGCAGGCCCAGCACGCC
This sequence comes from Nocardioides lianchengensis, assembly GCF_900101465.1. Lineage (GTDB taxonomy): Bacteria > Actinomycetota > Actinomycetes > Propionibacteriales > Nocardioidaceae > Nocardioides > Nocardioides lianchengensis. The sequence goes on along the minus strand of NZ_FMZM01000017.1, from coordinate 111,512 downwards.
GGCGTTGTTGACCAGGACGTCGACCTCGCCGCACGCGTCGGCGAACGACCGCACCGACTCCAGCGAGCTCACGTCGAGCAGCGCGACCTCGACGTCACCGGCCATCTGCGCGGCCGCCTGCTCGCCCTTCGCGGCGTTGCGCACGGCGAGGGTGACGCGGGCACCCCGGTCGGCCAGCACCTTCGCCGTCTCGAGGCCGATGCCGCCGCTGGCGCCGGTGACGACGAACCGCCGTCCGTCCTGACGGGGTACGGCGTCCCAGCGTCGGACCCGGCCCATCACTCCACCGGGCCCGCGACGTACCGCACCGGGTCGCCGATCTGGACGGTGCGCCCGACCGAGCAGAGCCGTCCCTCGATCTGCTCCAGGGCCCGGGGCAGGAACGCGCGGGCCTTGTCGCCGCCGTCGCCCTCGGGGAAGGTCACGTCGAAGGTGACCCGCAGGTCGACCAGGTGGTTGCCGAGCTCGTCACGCACCTTGTGGCCCTCGCTGCGGGCGGCGAAGGACGCGAACGGCGCGCGCTTGCCGGTCAGGTGCTCGAGGTCGATCGCCCCGCAGCCGGCGAGGGCCACCAGCAGCAGCTCGACGGGCGTGAAGCTGTCGTCGTCGCCGCTGCCGACCGGCAGCACTCCCCCGCGGACGTTCGTGGCGGCGAAGGTGAAGTCGCCGGTGCTCTCGAGGGTGACGGTGCGGTAGGTCTCGGGCTGCTCGCTCATGGCCGAAGACTGCCAGACCGACACGCCCGGGACGCGGCCCGACTTGAATCCCGGGAACGGACCGGGTTGCGTGGAACGCGACCTGCCCGCCAATCGGAAGGCGAGTTCATGCTCACCCTCACCGAGAACGCCAGCACGATCGTCAAGGACATCTCCACCCAGCCCGGCCTCCCGGAGACCGCCGGACTGCGCATCACCTCCGAGAACGCGCCGGAGCCGGCCTTCGCCGTCAGCGCGGCCGACCAGGCCCAGCCCGGTGACCAGGTGGTCGAGCAGTCGGGGGCCACGATCTACCTCGACGAGACCGCCGCGGTGATGCTCGACGACAAGATCCTCGACGCCGCGGTCGATCCCTCCGGGAAGGTGGAGTTCGCGCTCGGGCTCCAGGCCTAGCCGCTCCCCCATCGACGCGAAGGCCCGGGTTCCGCTACGGCGGGCCCGGGCCTTGGTGTGTCGCGCGAGAGGCGCTCAGCGCTCCCGGCGCGTCGTACGACGGAGGCGGCGGGCCGCCTCGCGGACCACGGTCAGGTCGCGGGTCTGGGCCGCCCCCTGACCACGCTGGATCCGGCCCTCGACGATGCCGCGGGCCAGGTGGATCTCGGTGTGCATGGGGTGCGCTTCACTCTCTGCCCCGTCATGGGCCATCGACGTCTTTGTCTCTTACAGAGTACGTCGGCCGGAACCGCCGGACCTGAATCCCCGGAGCGGTGACGTGCACCACCCGCCAGCACCCGACCTGCCTTCCGGCACCTGTCAGGATCGAGCGCATGACCACCACGACCCGCGAGATCCACCTGGCCTCCCGCCCGCAGGGCTGGCCGACGCCCGACAACTTCCGCACCGTCGAGGTCGAGCTCGACGATCCCGGCCCTGGCGAGGTGCTGGTCCGCAACACGGTGCTGTCGGTCGACCCCTACATGCGCGGGCGGATGAACGACGTGAAGTCCTACGTCCCGCCGTTCCGGCTCGACGCCGCGCTCGACGGCGGCGCGGTCGGCGAGGTCGTCGCCTCGGGCGACGACTCGCTGCAGCCGGGAGACACCGTGCTGCACCAGCTCGGCTGGCGCGAGCACGCCCGCGGCCCGGCCCGGGCCTTCCGCAAGGTCGACGTCTCCCAGGTCCCCGCCTCGGCGTACCTCGGGGTGCTCGGCATGCCCGGCCTCACGGGGTACGTCGGGCTGACCCGGATCGCCGAGGTGCGCGAGGGCGACACGGTCTTCGTCTCGGGCGCCGCCGGTGCCGTCGGCTCGATCGCCGGCCAGCTCGCCCGCAAGCTCGGCGCGACGACGGTCATCGGCTCGGCGGGCGGACCGGAGAAGGTCGCGTGGCTCACCGGCGAGCTGGGGTACGACGTCGGCCTCGACTACAAGGCCGGCAGGATCGGCCGGCAGCTGGCCGAGCACGGCCCGGTCGACGTCTACTTCGACAACGTCGGGGGCGACCACCTCGAGGCCGCGATCTTCTCGATGGCCGACTTCGGCCGGATCGCCGCCTGCGGGATGATCGCCGACTACAACGCCGAGGCGCCCGCGCCGGGACCCCGGAACCTGATGATGATGATCAGCAAGCGGCTCAGCCTGCGTGGCTTCATCGTCACCGACCACGCCGACGTCGCAGGTGAGTTCTACGAGCGGGCCGGGGCCTGGCTCGCGGCGGGTGAGCTCTCCTATCGGGAGACGTTCGAGGACGGCCTCGACCGAACGGTCGACGCGTTCCTCGGGGTGCTCTCCGGCGCCAACACCGGCAAGATGCTCGTCCGCCTGTGACGAAGGGCCGGGTCAGCACCCGCGGTGCTGACCCGGCCCTCGCTCACGGTCGGTGGACGGCGCTCAGCCGACCAGCACCGTGAGCATCTTCATGCCGCTGACCACGTGCCCGAGCGGGGCGGTCTTCTGGGTGCGGACGAACGAGACCTTGCGCCGGCCCATGAGGTACTCCTCCTCCTCACCGCCGAAGTCCATCTTGTTCGGCGTGCCGACCTGGACCTGGACCTGGTCGTGCCGGACCTGGGCGGCCAGGGCCGTACGGACCTTCGCCACCGAGGATCCGGAGGTGTCGGTGTAGGCGCCGTCGCCGCCCTGGGCGACCAGCATCAGCAGGCCCGGGGAGCGCTTGGGCAGCTTGATCGGCTTCAGGGGCAGGACCTGCTTGCCGGCGCGGCCGCCGACGACCACGCGGAGCCGGATCGACTTGCCGGCGCGGCCGAAGGCCGGCGAGCGCCGGGTGATCTTGACCCACTGGCCGCCGCGCTTCTGCTCGACCGCGCTGATCGCGTGCCGGCGCAGGTCGTTGGTGACCGCGGCCTTGGCGGAGACGGACGTGATCTTGACGCCGTCCAGCTGGCCGAGGGAGTAGACCAGCTCGGCCACCCCCATGTGGGCCTCCAGGCCCAGGTCGGTGCTGGTGAAGCGGTCGGTGAAGGCCAGTGCGAAAGGCTTGGAGCCCTCGGTGCCGGTGATCCGCCAGGTGAGCAGCGAGGTGCCCTTGGCGGGCCCGTCGATGACCCGGTCCTGGTTGGCGATCAACTGGTAGAGGCTCGCCTCGGCGAGGAAGTCCGGGACCGAGACGGCGGTGCGGCCGGTGCGGGCGCGGGTGCCGTAGGTGACCGTCGAGGTGATGGTCGCCGCCGACGGCGGGGCGCCGAAGGTGCCGGTGACGCCCGTGGTCCGGTCGTCGGTGATGGTGCCGACCGCCGGCGCCAGGTTCGCGACCTTGAACGGCGAGCCGAGCGAGTCCGGCTGCACGTAGATCGCGTCGGCCGGGTGCAGGCCCATCGTCGTGGCGCCCAGCAGCACCATCGGGTGACCGAAGCCGACCACCCGGCCGTTGCAGACCGAGGTCACCGTGCCGACGCCGGCCAACGCGACGTCGCCGTACGCCGCCGAGACGCCGAGGTTGCCGCCGGCGACCAGGGTCTCCGGGCCCGCGGCCTGGGCCGAGGCCCGGCCGAGCAGGTAGGTGCTCTTGTCGAGGAACGCGGGACCCTTGGTCTGCAACTGGGCCAGGCGGCGCGCCGAGAGGCCGGAGACGCCCAGCGGCATGGGCAGTTCGCGGAAGCCCTGGGCGGCCTTCGCCGTGCTGATGCCGGCGGTGGCGGCGACCTTGCGGGCCGCCGCACCGCGCAGCGGGACGCGGCTGGCCGGGGTGGCGGCGAGGTAGTCGTCCATGTCCTCGAAGGGCGTGACGCCGGCGATCGGCGAGGGGCCGGCGGACAGGCCGTAGGCGACGGCGCCGATGAGGCGACCGTCCTGGGCGTAGACCGGCGAGCCCGACATGCCCTGCCAGATGCCGCCGGTGCGGGTGAACTCGGGCATCTCGACGTCGACCATGATCATGTCGACGTCGGGGGCGATGCCGTCCTCCAGGACTCCCAGGACCGTGCCGGTGAAGCCCACCGGCGTGGTCCCGCGCGTGACGGTCAGCCCGGTGACCTCGTCCTCGGCGGCGAGCTCGTCCACCGGGAACGCCTGCTTGCAGTCCGCGGTCGGGTCGGCCGCCTGCGCCGGGGACCCGAGCGAGGACCCGACGGCCGGCAGGCCTAGGGCCAGGGCGGCCACGGTCGCCAACGACACCATCCGGTGGCGGCGGTGGATCAGGGACATGGGGGAACACCTTCCGAGTGCGAGGGCGGCCACGACGGTCATCGGGTCCGCGGAAGGCGAAGCCTAGGTAAAGCACCGGGTCCCCGCCCCCGGAACGGGAGAACCCACCCCAAACCCTAGGGTGAGGCTGTGACCTCGACCGCTCGGAGCCTTCAGCACACCGAGGCCCGTGCCCGGGCCGCCCTCCTCGAGGTCCAGGGGTACGACGTCCGCCTCGACCTGGCCTCCGACGAGGCGACCTTCGGCTCGGTGACCACCATCGCCTTCACCAGCCGAGGCGGCCCGACCTTCCTCGACCTCAAGCCGGTCCGGGTCAACGCGCTGCGGCTCAACGGCACCCCGCTCGACCCCGACCTCCTCGAGCGCGGCCGGCTGCCGCTGGAGACCCTCGAGGGCGCGAACGAGCTCGTGGTCGACGCGGTGATGCCGTTCCGCAACGACGGCGAGGGCCTGCACCGCAGCGTCGACCCAGCCGACGGCCGGCACTACGTCTACGGGATGTCCTTCATGGACGCCGCCCCCACGATCTTCGCCTGCTTCGACCAGCCGGACCTGAAGGCGCCGTACACCTTCCACGTGCGGGCGCCGCTCGACTGGACGGTGATCGGCAACGGCGCCGCCACGCAGGTGGAGCCGGGCCTGTGGGAGCTGGCGACCACGCAGCCGCTGTCGACGTACTTCGTGACCCTGGTGGCCGGGCCGTACCACGTGATCCACGCCGAGCACGACGGCATCCCGCTCGGCCTCAGCGCGCGGCAGAGCCTGGCCGCCGGGCTCGAGGCGGACGCCGAGGAGCTGGTGACGCTGACCGGCCAGTGCTTCGACGAGCTGCACCGGCTGTTCGGGATCCGCTACCCGTTCGGGGCCTACCACCAGGCCTTCGTCCCCGAGTTCAACGCCGGCGCGATGGAGAACCCCGGCTGCGTGACCTTCCGCGACTCGATGGTCTTCGACTCCCGGGTCACCCGCGGCACCCGGCTCAACCGGGCCTCCACCATCGCCCACGAGATGGCCCACCAGTGGTTCGGCAACATCGTGACGCCGCGGTGGTGGGACGACCTGTGGCTCAACGAGTCCTTCGCCGAGTACCTCGGCAACCGGGTCGCCGCCGACGCGACCGAGTACGCCGAGGCCTGGGTCGACAACGCCTACGCCCGGCGGCTGTGGGGCCTCACCGCCGACCTCGGCCCCGGCACCCACCCCGTCGCCGGCAACGGCGCGGTCGACGCGGTCGCCGCGCTCCAGGACTTCGACGGCATCTCCTACGCCAAGGGCTCGACGATCCTGCGTCAGCTCGCGACGTCGCTCGGCGACCCGGTCTTCCTGGGCGGCGTGGTCGACCACCTCGAGCGGCACCGGTTCGGCAACGCCACGATGGCCGACCTGCTCGGCAGCTGGGAGCGGGTCGGTGCGGGCGACCTCTCGGCCGTGACGTCCGAGTGGCTGCGCACGGCCGGCGCCGACACGATCGTGCTCGACCGGACGGCCGGCGTGCTCCGCCGTACTCCCCCGGCGGGCTCGCCCGCCGACCGCGCCCACACCTTCCGGGTCGCCGTCCACGACGCGGCCGACGACGCCTGGCGACTGGAGCCGGTCACGGTGGCCGGTCCCGAGACGTCGTACGACGCGGGCGGCACGCCGGTCCTCGTCGACCCGTACGGCGAGACCTGGGCCGTCGTCCCGCCCGACCCGGCGACGCTCCGCGCCCTGGTCGACCTGCTCCCGCGCGTGAGCGACCCGCTGCTGCGCTCGGGCGTGTGGAACGGCGTGCGCGAGGGACTGCACGTCGGCGTGCTCGACCCCGCGGACGTGCTCGACCTGGTCGTGGCCCACCTGCCGGTCGAGGACACCGAGGACACGCCGCAGCGGGCCAACCCGCGGCGCACCCTGCCCTGGGTCTTCCAGGTGCTGCTGCCACTCTGCCCACCCGGCTCGGTCGCCCGCGTGCACGCCGCCGCGCTCGACCGGCTGACGGCCGCCGAGTCCGGCTCCGAGCTGCAGCTCGCCGCCTTCCGCACAGCGATCCGCTCGGCCGGCGACGAGGCCACCCTCCGCGGCTGGCTGGGCTCCGCCCCGGACGGCATCGACCCCGACCTCGAGCTGCGCTGGCGGGCGCTGCACCGGCTGGCCGTCCTCGGGGCCACCGACCCGGCCGAGCTCGACGCCGAGCTCGACGCCGGGCCCACCTCGCAGACCCGGGTCGAGCACACCCGGGCGATGTCGTCGCTCCCGACGGCTGCGGCCAAGGAGTTCGCCTGGGCGCGGTTCAGCGGCGAGGTCGACGCGACCAACTACGAGATCGAGGCGGCCGGGCTCGGGATGTGGCAGCCCGGTCAGGAGTCGCTGACCACGCCGTACGTCGAGCGCTTCTTCGCCGCCCTGCCCGGGCTGGCGGCCGTGCACAGCGGCTGGGTGCTGGGCGAGGCGACCGAGGCGTTCTTCCCCGCGACCGCGCTCGACCGCGCCACGGTGGACCGGGTCGCGGCGGTGGCCTCGTCGACCGGCCTCGACCCCACCGTGCGCCGCCGGGTCCTCGACGCGGGCGACCGGTTGGCGCGGATGGTGGCCGTGCGGGCGGCGTACCCGTCATGAAGGCGCGTCGCCCCGGCCCGACCGTGCGGGCCCGCGTGCAGGAGCTGATCGGCGACGCCGTACGACGGCACGAGGACCGGCTGGCCACCGAGGAGCCCCTGGAGATCCGTCTGGAGTGGCCGGGGGTCGCCGCCCGGCGGGTCTGGGTGACCATGCGGACGCCGGGCCACGACTTCGAGCTTGCGGCCGGCTGGCTGCGGCACGAGGGGGTCGTCGGCGCCGGGTCCGCCGTCCACGGGGTCGCCTACTGCACCGACGAGGCGCTGACGGCCGAGCAGGAGTTCAACGTCGTCACCGTGGCCCTCGACGGTCCGCCCGCAGCCGACCCCGGGCACCGGCACAACGCCGCCTCCAGCGGGTCGTCGGCCTGCGGGGTCTGCGGCAAGGACAGCGTCGCCGCGGTCCTCGACGTACCACGGGGCGCGCGGTGGGCGGGTCCCGTGCCGGCGCCGGACGTCGTGCGCACCCTGCCCGGTCGGCTGCGCGAGCACCAGCAGGTGTTCGGCCGCACCGGGGGCGTGCACGCCGCGGCGCTCGCCGACGCCGACGGACGGGTGCTGGTGGTCCGCGAGGACGTCGGCCGCCACAACGCCGTCGACAAGGTGACCGGGGCGCGGCTGCTCGCGGGCGAGCCGGTGGCCGGCGCCTGCCTGGTCGTCAGCGGACGGGCGGGCTTCGAGCTCGTCCAGAAGGCCGTGGCCGCCGGCACCGGCTCGCTGGTCGCGGTCGGCGCCCCCACCAGCCTCTCGGTGCGGCTGGCCGAGGAGGCGGGCCTGGTGCTCTACGGGTTCACGTCGTCCGAGCGCTGCGTCCGCTACGCCTGATCGATCACACCCGGCGTGGGGACGCCGGCTTGTCGGTGCCGCCTCCTAGGTTCGTCCTGTGCGCCTCCTCCACACCTCCGACTGGCACCTCGGCCGGTCGTTCCACCGCGAGGGGATGCTGACCCACCAGGCGGCGTACGTCGACCACCTGCTCGAGGTGGTCGACTCCGAGCGGGTCGACGTGGTGCTGGTGGCCGGCGACGTCTACGACCGCGCCCTCCCCCACGTCGACGCGGTCCGACTGGCCGACGAGGCCCTCGCCCGGTTGGCCGCCTCCCGGGCCCAGGTCGTCCTGACGAGCGGCAACCACGACTCCGCGCAGCGGCTCGGCTTCAGCTCGCGGCTGATCGACGCGGCGGGCGTCTTCATCCGCACCGACGCGGGCCGGGTCGGCACGCCGGTGCTGCTGGAGGACGAGCACGGCCCGGTCGCGATCCACGGCATCCCCTACCTCGACCCCGACGCGGTCCGCGAGCCCTGGGGCCTGGCCGCCCGCTCCCACGAGGCGGCCCTGGCCGAGGCGATGCGGCGGGTCCGCTCCGACCTGACGGGCCGCTCCGCCGCCACCCGCTCGGTCGTCCTCGCCCACGCCTTCGTGGCCGGCGCCGAGCCCAGTGACTCCGAGCGCGACATCAGCGTCGGCGGCGTCTCCCGGGTGCCGACGTCGGTGTTCGACGGGATCTCCTACACCGCGCTGGGCCACCTCCACGGCCCTCACACGCTCACTGACGCGGTGCGCTACAGCGGATCGCCGCTGGCCTACTCGTTCTCGGAGGCCGATCAGCGCAAGGGCTCCTGGCTGGTCGACCTCGGCCCCGCGGGCGTCACCTCCGCGACGTTCGTCGAGGCCCCGGTCCCGCGCCGGCTCGCCCGGCTGCGCGGCGAGCTGGACGCGCTGCTGGTCGACCCCGCTCTGGCCGTCCACGAGGACGCCTGGGTTCAGGTCACCCTCACCGACGCCGTGCGTCCGACCCGGGCGATGGACCGGCTGCGCGACCGCTTCCCCCACACCCTGCTGCTCGGCTTCGAGGCCGCGGTGCCGGGTCTGGGCGCGCTGCCGGCCGCGCGCACCCACGGCCGCACCGACCACGACGTCGCCCACGAGTTCATGACCGACCTGCGCGGGGTCGCGCCGACCGAGGAGGAGACGACGCTGCTGTTCCGTGCCGTCGACGCCTGCTGCGACGACCCCGACGTCGACACCGTCTTCACCGAGAGCGGGGAGGACGACTGATGCGCCTGCACCACCTCGAGATCACCGCCTTCGGCCCGTTCCCCGACACGGTCGAGGTCGACTTCGACCAGCTCTCCGGTGCCGGGCTCTTCCTGCTCTCCGGCCCGACCGGCGCCGGCAAGACCAGCGTCCTCGACGCGGTCTGCTTCGCGCTCTACGGCGACGTCCCCGGTGACCGCGCGACCGCGCGCCGGCTGCGGTCCGATCAGGCCGCCTCGGGAGTCGCCCCCCGGGTCACCCTCGAGGCGACCCTGTCCGGACGTCGCTTCCGACTGGTCCGCTCCCCCGCGTGGGAGCGACCCAAGAAGCGCGGCTCGGGCACCACCTCCCAGCAGGCCTCGGTCACGGTCTCCGAGCGGATCTCCGGCGAGTGGGCGCCGCTCACCAGCCGCCTCGACGAGGCCGGCCACCTGATCAGCCGTCTCGTCGGCATGAACCTCACCCAGTTCACCCAGGTCGCGATGCTCCCCCAGGGGCGCTTCCAGGCCTTCCTGCGCTCGCGCTCGGAGGAGCGCCACCAGCTGCTCCAGCGGCTCTTCCGCACCGGCCGGTTCGAGGACGTCGAGCGGTGGCTGCGCGACCGCCGCCTCGAGCTGCGGCGCTCGTCGGAGACCGCTCACCAGGACGTCGCCGACCTGGTCAGCCGGGTCTCGGAAGCGGCGACCACGCCCCTGCCCGACGAGTGGGACGTGCGCGACCTGACGGCCCCGGCCGAGGCCGGGTCGCTGGCTTCGTGGTCGGACCGCCTGCTCGCCGAGGCGCGCGGCGCCCTGGCCGGCTCGGCGGCGGCGACCCACGCGGCGACCCAGGTCGAGCGGTCGGCCCGCTCCGCCCTCGACTCCGGTCGGGCGACCGCCGACCAGCAGGCGCGGGTCGAGGCGGCCGCGGCCGAGCACGCCCTGCTCATCGGTGCCGCCGACGAGCACGCCTCCGCCCGCGAGCGGGTCGACGCCGGTCGGCGGGCGGCGTCGGTCATGCCGCTGTGGCGGGTCGCGCGTGCCGCGCGGGAGGCCCACGAGGTCGCGGCGGCCGACGTACCGGTCGGGGTCGAGCGCACGTCCGTGGAGACCACCGTGGCCGAGCTGGCGGACGCCTCCGCGCGCGTGCGGGCGCTCCGGCCGCGGGCCGACCGGCTGGTCGAGCTCGACCAGCGGCTCGCCGAGCTGCAGGAGCACGGCCGTGAGGTCACCGAGGCCCTCCGGGTGGCGAGCGAGCGGTCCGGTGAGCTCCCGACCCGGATCGCCACGCTGCGGGAGTCTCTCGAGGAGGCCCGCGCTGCCGCGGCGACGGTCGAGTCGGCCGCCGCCCGGCTGGCCGCCCACGACGAGCTGAGCGGGCCGACCGGGCTGACCGCCCTGCTGGAGCGGGCCCGGGCCGAGCACGCCGAGGCGCGCGAGCAGACCCTGACCCGTCGTACGACCTGGCTGGACCTGCGTCAGGCCCGGCTGGAGGGCATGGCCGCTGAGATCGCCCACGCGCTCGTGGTGGGCGAGAGCTGCCCGGTCTGCGGCTCCCATGAGCACCCCCACAAGGCGGCCCGGTCGGCGGACGCACCGGATGCGTCCGCCGAGAAGGCCGCCCACAAGGCCGTCGACGCGGCCGCCGCGCTCGAGCACCTCCGGGAGGAGGAGGCCCGCGACCTCGCCACCCGCCACGCCGTCGTCACCGAGCGAGCCGGCGACCCCGCCGAGCTCGACGAGCTCCGTGCCCGGCACGGCGGCCTCCGCGCGACCGCCGCCGGCGTCCCCGGCCTGGAGCGGACGCTCGCCGCGACCGAGTCCGAGCTCGCTGCGACCGCCGAGACCGCCCGCCGACTGGAGGCCGACGCGGCCGAGACCACCGCGTCCCTGCGCCTGCTCGGCCAGGAGGCCGTCTCCCACCGGGCCGAGGTGACCCGGCTGCTGGAGCCCACGCCCCACGGATCCCTCGACGACCTCGAGGCCGACCTCCACGACCGGGACCGGGACGCCCGCGCCCTCCTGCTGGCCCTCGACGCCCGCGACGCGGCCGCGGCCCGGGCGTCGGAGTCCGCGACCGCCCTCGACGCCGCAGCCCGGGACGCCGGGTTCGACGACCCGGCCGCCGCGGCCGCCGCGGCGCTCGCGCCCGACGTGCTCGAGCGGCTCGCCGCCCAGGTGGCCGACCACGACCGCCGGCTCGCCAACGCCGAGGCGATCCTCGCCGAGCCCGGCGCCGACCAGGTCGGCCTCTTCCCGCCGCCCGACCTCCGGGCGCTCACCCGCGCCCACGACCGGGCCCATCGCGCCCTCACCACCGCCCGCGCGACCGAGCAGGCCGGCTCCGGTCGCGTGGAGCGGCTCTCCCTCCTCGTCTCCGAGCTGGGCGGCGCACTCCAGCGCTGGGCGCCGGTGCGCGCCGAGCTCGACCTGACCACCCGCCTGGCGAGCTTCGTCGAGGGAAAGGCCCCCGACAACCGGCTCCAGATGCGCCTGTCCGCCTATGTCCTCGCCTACCGGCTCTCCCAGGTCGTCGCGGCCGCCAACGAGCGGCTGGCCCGGATGAGCGACCAGCGCTACTCCCTCGAGCACACCGGCCACCGCGGGGCCGGGGAGACCCGTGGTGGCCTGAGCCTGCTGATCCGCGACGACTGGTCCGGCGAGTCCCGGGACCCGGCGACCCTCTCCGGCGGCGAGACCTTCGTCGTGTCGCTCGCGCTCGCCCTCGGCCTCGCCGACGTGATCACCCAGGAGACCGGAGGCGCCGACCTCGACACCCTGTTCGTCGACGAGGGCTTCGGCGCTCTCGACGCCGACACCCTCGACGACGTGCTCGACACGCTCGACTCGCTGCGCGACGGGGGTCGCGTCGTCGGCGTCGTCAGCCACGTCGCGGAGATGCGCGACCGGATCCCCACCCAGCTCGTCGTGACCAAGGCCCGAACCGGCTCGACGATCGCGGTCACGGGCTGATCGCCTCGGGTAGGTTCGGTCGCATGAGTGGCCAGCAGGTCGATCCCAGCTTCCTCTCGCTCCCCTACCGCAGTCTGGGCGACACCGCGCTCGCGCGGGCGCAGGAGCTCGGGGCGAGCCACGCCGACTTCCGCTTCGAGCGGGTCCGCTACCAGGACGTCGCCGTCCGCGACGCGGTGTTGCAGAGTGCCAGCGACCGCGAGGATCTGGGCTTCGCGGTCCGGGTGCTGCACGGTGGCGCGTGGGGCTTCGCGTCGGGCGTCGTCCTCACCGACGAGGAGGCGGTGCGCGTGGCCGAGACGGCCGTCGCGGTCGCCCGGGTCGCGGCCGCGATGACCCCGGTGCCGGTCGAGCTGGCCCCCGAGCCCGTGCACGCCGACGTGACGTGGGTGTCGTCGTACGACGTCAACCCGTTCGACGTCCCCGTGGCCGAGAAGGCCGCCGTGCTCGTCGGGTGGACGGAGCGGCTGCGCACCGGCGCGGCCGTCGACCACGCGTCGGCGTACCTCCAACAGGTCCTGGAGAACAAGTACTACGCCGACCTCACCGGCACCCGCACCACCCAGCAGCGGGTCCGGATGCAGCCCGGCTTCGAGGCCATGGGCGCCGGCGCCGACACCTTCGACGCGATGGCCAGCATCGCCCCGCCCGTCGGTCGCGGCTGGGAGTACGTCGTCGGCCGCGGACCGGAGGCCTGGGACTGGGACGCCGAGGTCGACGAGGTCCCCGAGCTGCTCGCCGAGAAGCTGAAGGCCCCGAGCGTCGAGGCCGGCAGCCACGATCTGGTGATCCACCCGAGCAACCTGTGGCTGACCATCCACGAGTCGATCGGCCATGCCACCGAGCTCGACCGCGCGCTCGGCTACGAGGCCAACTACGCCGGCACCTCGTTCGCGACGTACGACCAGCTCGGCACGCTGCAGTACGGCAGCGGTGTGATGAACGTGACCGGCGACCGCACGCTGGAGCACGGCCTGGCCACCGTCGGGTACGACGACGAGGGGGTCGAGACCCAGTCCTGGGACATCGTGCGCAACGGGGTCCTGGTCGGCTACCAGCTCGACCGCGCGATGGGTCTGATGAAGCCGGAGCTCAACGGCGGTCGCTCCAACGGCTGCGCGTACGCCGACTCCCCGGGCCACATCCCCATCCAGCGGATGGCCAACGTCAGCCTCCAGCCCGCTCCCGATGGCCCGAGCACCGAGGAGCTGATCGGCCGGGTCGAGCGCGGCCTCTACGTCGTGGGCGACAAGAGCTGGTCGATCGACATGCAGCGCTTCAACTTCCAGTTCACCGGTCAGCGCTTCTACCGGATCCGGGACGGCGAGCTGGTCGGGCAGGTGCGCGACGTCGCCTACCAGGCCACCACCACGGAGTTCTGGGGGTCGCTGGAGGCGGTCGGCGGTCCGGACACCTGGGTGCTGGGCGGCGCGTTCAACTGCGGCAAGGCCCAACCCGGGCAGGTGGCGTCGGTGAGCCACGGCTGCCCGACGTCGCTCTTCCGCGGCGTCAACATCCTCAACACCACCGACGAGGCGGGCCACTGATGACCACCCAGCAGTCGACGCTGTCCCCCCAGTCCTTCGTCGAGCACGCGGTCGCCACCACGCTGGCCGACGACTGCGTCGTCCTCGTCCACGACAAGACCAGTGCCAACCTGCGCTGGGCCAACAACACCCTGACCACGAACGGCGTGATGCACGGCGTGACCGTCACGGTGATCTCGTTCGTCCGCACCGCCGCCGGTGTCTCGACCGGCTCGGTCACCGGCAGCGCGACCACCCAGGCCCAGGTCACCGCGCTCGTGGAGGCCGCCGACGCCGCCGCCCGGGCGGGATCACCCGCCGAGGACGCCGCCGACCTGGTCCGCGACCGGGTCTCCCCCGACTGGGCCGACGGGTCGGTCCCCACCGACGTCCACGTGTACGACGCCTTCGCCCCCGCGCTGGGCGAGGCCTTCGGCCGGGCCACGGCGGCCGACCGCGTCCTCTACGGCTTCGTCAACCACGAGGTCACCACCACCTACCTCGGCTCGACGACCGGGCTCCGGCTGCGGCACGTCCAGCCGACCGGCCACTACGGCTGCACCGGCAAGACGGCCGACCTCACCCAGAGCGCCTGGGTCGGGGGCGCCACCCGCGACTTCACCGACGTCGACGCGCTCGCCATGGACGCCACGCTCGCGCAGCGGCTCGGCTGGGGCGCTCGGCAGGTCGCGCTGCCGGCCGGCCGCTACGACACCATCCTGCCGCCGACCGCGGTCGCCGACCTGATGATCGACGCCTACTGGTACGCCGGCGCCCGGGTCGCCTGGGAGGGCCAGTCGGTCTACAGCCGGCGCGGCGCCGGCACCCGGATCGGCGAGCGGATCGCCCACCCCGGGGTCGGTCTGTTCTCCGATCCGTCGTACCCCGCCCTGGAGTGCGCGCCCTTCGCCGTGGCCTCGCGCTCCGGCAACGAGTCCAGCGTCTTCGACAACGGCCTGCCCCTGGTGCGCACCGACTGGATCCGCGACGGCGAGCTGACCGCGCTGCTGCAGACCCGGCACTCCGCCGCGATGACCTCGCAGCCGGTCACCCCGGCCATCGACAACCTGGTGCTGAGCGTCGACGGCGCCACCGGCTCCGTCGAGGACCTGGTCGCCGGCACCGAGCGCGGCCTGCTGCTGACCTGCCTCTGGTACATCCGCGAGGTCGACCCGCAGTCGCTGCTCCTCACCGGGCTCACCCGCGACGGCGTCTACCTCGTCGAGAACGGCGAGATCACCGGCGCGGTCAACAACTTCCGGTTCAACGAGAGCCCGATCGACCTGCTCGGCCGGTTCACCCACGCGTCCGCGACGGTCCCGAGCTTCAGCCGCGAGTGGGGCGACGACTACTTCTCCCGTACGGCGACCCCCGCCCTGCGGGTCCCGGACTTCAACATGTCGAGCGTGTCGCAGGCGCAGTGACGCAACCCGGTGCCGTGGTCGGGCGTATCCCTCCCGACAACCGACACGACGCACCAGGAGCACCACCATGCACAGCACCACCCGCCTCGCCCTCGCCACCGTCTCCCTGATCGGGACGGTCGCCGGCGTGGCGTTCACGCCCGCCTCCGCGACCGCAGGCCCCGAGTCCGTCCGGGAGCGTGGCGTCGTCCTCGTCTGCACCGGCACCCTGAAGGAGAGGCAGGTCGTGGTCGAGGTCTACGAGAACGACACCTACGGCAACTCCGTCTCCGTCGTCATCGGCGATCCGGACGCGGGAGGGGTCCACGGATCGAGGAGCACCACGACGAGCCTGTGGGCCGGCCGGCGAGTAGAGGCCACCGTCCGGGTCCAGGGCCGGCGGGCCGCCGTCACGGGCGTGGCCAGGAAGACCGGTCCGCGCATCGCCGTCCACGACGAGTTCGACGACGCCGGCCAGCACATCGTCGCGGACGGCTTCCACCGCCGCCTCCGCACCGACCTGACCCTGACCTACCGCAAGAGCCGGGTCCCGCTCACCTGCGCCCCGGCCTTCCGCTACGACGTCCAGGTCACCAAGGAGGACGTGGGCTGACCAGTCGAGGGCCGAGTCAGCACTACTGGTGCTGACTCGGCCCTCAACTCCTGTTGACTCGGCGCTACTCGGCGAAGGCCTCGGGGGGCGGGCAGGCGCAGACCAGGTTGCGGTCGCCGTACGCCTGGTCGATCCGGGCCACGGGCGGCCAGTACTTGTCCGGGTCGACGCCGGTCGGGAAGACGGCCAGCTCGCGGGAGTACGGGCGGTCCCAGTCGCCGACCAGGGCCCGCGACGTGTGCGGCGCGCCGCGCAGCGGGGACTCCTCGGGGCTCCACTCCCCCGCACCGACCCGGTCGATCTCGGACTTGATGGCGATCATGGCGTCGCAGAAGCGGTCGATCTCGGCCAGGTCCTCGGACTCGGTCGGCTCCACCATCAGGGTGCCGGCCACCGGGAACGACATGGTCGGGGCGTGGAAGCCGTAGTCGACGAGCCGCTTGGCCACGTCGTCGACGCTCACGCCGGTCTCCTTGGTCAGCCCCCGCACGTCGAGGATGCACTCGTGGGCGACCAGCCCACCGTGACCGGTGTAGAGCACTGGGAAGTGCTCGCCGAGCCGTGCCGCCACGTAGTTGGCCGACAGCACCGCCGACGCGGTCGCCCGGGTCAGGCCCTCGGCACCCATCAGCCGGATGTAGGCCCACGAGATCGGCAGGATCCCCGCCGAGCCGTACGGCGCCGCGCTGATCGGACCGATCCCGGCCCGCTTGTCGGCCTCCGGGTGCATCCCGTGCGTCGGCAGGTACGGCGCCAGGTGCGCGCGCACCGCGACCGGTCCGACCCCGGGACCACCGCCGCCGTGCGGGATGCAGAAGGTCTTGTGCAGGTTCAGGTGGGAGACGTCCCCGCCGAACTCGCCGGGCTTCGCGTAGCCGAGCAGCGCGTTGAGGTTGGCGCCGTCGACGTACACCTGGCCGCCGTGGGCGTGCACGACCTCGCAGAGCTCGGTGATCGTGTCCTCGTAGGCGCCGTGCGTCGACGGGTAGGTCACCATGATGGCCGCCAGGTCGTCGGCGTGCTTCTCGCACTGCGCGCGCAGGTCGACCAGGTCGACGGTGCCGTCGTCGGCGGCCTTGACGACCACTACCCGCATGCCGGCCATCACCGCGGACGCGGCGTTGGTGCCGTGGGCCGAGGACGGGATCAGGCAGACGTCGCGCGTGGCGTCTCCGTTGGCCCGGTGGTAGCCACGGATGGCGAGCAGGCCGGCGAGCTCGCCCTGCGAGCCGGCGTTCGGCTGGATCGACACCCGGTCGTAGCCGGTGACCTCGGCCAGCCAGCCCTCCAGCTCGGTGACCAGCTGCAGGTAGCCGGTGGCGTCCTCGGCGGGCGCGAACGGGTGCAGGTCGGCGAAGCCCGGCAGCGACACCGGCTCCATCTCGGTGGTGGCGTTCAGCTTCATCGTGCAGGAGCCGAGCGGGATCATCCCCCGGTCCAGCGCGTAGTCCCGCGCGGACAACCGCCGCAGGTAGCGCAGCATCGCGGTCTCGCTGTGGTGCGTCGAGAACACCTCGTGCGTGAGGTACGGCGTCCGCCGCCGCAGGGTCTCCGGAAGCGACTCGCCCGCGGCCGCGTCGACCGCGTCCAGGTCGGCCTCCACGCCGAAGGCGTCGAGCAGCCGGACCAGCGTGGAGCGGGTCGTGCACTCGGAGGTCGAGACCCCCACCCGGTCGGCGTCGACGAGCCGGAGCTGCAGGCCCAGCTCGCGGGCCTTCGCGACCACGTCGGCCGCCCGGCCCGGCACGACCACCTCGACGGTGTCGAAGAACTCGGCGTGCGAGACCGACAGACCGCCCCCGGCGAGGGCGGCGGCCAGCACCGCGGCGTACCGGTGCGTGCGCGTCGCGATCGCCCGCAGCCCCTCGGGACCGTGGTAGACGGCGTACATCGAGGCGACCACGGCGAGCAGCACCTGGGCGGTGCAGATGTTGGAGGTCGCCTTGTCGCGGCGGATGTGCTGCTCGCGCGTCTGCAGCGCGAGCCGGTACGCCGGGCGGCCCTCGGCGTCGACCGAGACGCCGACCAGCCGCCCGGGCAGGTGCCGCTCCAGGCCGGCCGCGACGGCCATGTAGCCGGCGTGCGGGCCGCCGTAGAAGAGCGGGACACCGAAGCGCTGGGTGGAGCCGACGACGACGTCGGCACCGAGCTCGCCGGGCGACTCCAGCAGCGTCAGGGCGAGCAGGTCCGCGGCCACGACGGCCAGGGCGTTGCGCTCGTGGGCCGCCTCGATCACCGACCGCGGGTCGAGGATCCGGCCCGACGCGCCGGGGTACTGCACGAGCACGCCGGACAGCTCACCCTCCGGGAGCCCGGCGGACAGGTCGGCGACGACGACCTCGATGCCCATCGCCTCGGCGCGGGTACGGACGACCTCGATGGTCTGCGGGAGCGCGTCGGCGTCGACGATGAACGGTCCGGACGCCTTGCGATTGCCCCGTCGTACGAGCGTCATGGCCTCGGCCGCGGCCGTGCCCTCGTCCAGCAGGCTCGCGTTGGCGGTGGGCAGCCCGGTGAGGTCGCCGACCACGGTCTGGAAGTTGATCAGCGCCTCCAGCCGACCCTGCGAGATCTCCGGCTGGTACGGCGTGTAGGCGGTGTACCAGCTCGGGTCCTCGAGCACGTTGCGCCGGATCACCGGCGGCGTCAGCGTGGCGTGGTAGCCGAGGCCGATCATCGCCTCCCCCGGGCGGTTGGCGCCGGCGATGGCCCGGAGCTCCCGGGCGGTCTCGTCCTCGGTGAGGGCCGGCGGCAGGTCCAGCTCGGCGGCGGGGCGGATGCCCCCCGGGACGGCGGCGGCCATCAGGGCCTCGAGCGAGTCGAACCCGAGCCGGGCCAGCATCGTGTCGACGTCGGCGGGACACAGCCCGACGTGGCGGTCGACGAACGGGAGGGCGGCATCGAGCTCGGCGAGCGATGGGACGTCAGACAACGGGGCTCCTCGAATCCAGAAGATGGGTCGATCGGCCTCCCCCTCTGTCGGAGCACCGTCGCTCCTCCAGAGTCGCCTGCTCCACGCGGTCCGGTGGCCTGAGAGGTTCCGGGGAGGAATTGCCCCTTCGGCGCCCCGCCCGGCGAACCGGTCGAGGACTCTCCCGCGCGGGATGGTCAGCAGATCAGAATCTACCAGCCGCAACGCGAACGGTCCGCCACCCCGAAGGGCGGCGGACCGCGCAGATGTCGATATGTCGACCTGTGGTCGAGTCGATGTGTCGCCGAATCGTCAACCGGCGTTGCGGGCCGCACGGCGCGCGGCGAGCTCGTCGCTGGCGCTCGCGGCCGGAGCGTCCTCGGCGGTGCGCTCGCTGGGCAGCTCGGCGAGCGTGCCCTCGATCTCGCGCCAGACCCCGCCGATCGCGATGCCGAAGACGCCCTGCCCACCTTGGAGCAGGTCGATGACCTCGTCGTTGCTGGTGCACTCGTAGACCGAGGCGCCGTCGCTCATCAGGGTGACCCGGGTGAGGTCCTCGGTCCCCCGCTCGCGCAGGTGCTGGACCGCGGTGCGGATCTGCTGCAGCGAGATGCCGGCGTCGAGCAGGCGCTTGACGACCTTCAGCAGCAGGATGTCCTGGAAGGAGTAGAGGCGCTGCGAGCCGGACCCCTTGGCCCCGCGCACCGTCGGCTCGATCAGGCCGGTGCGGGCCCAGTAGTCGAGCTGGCGGTAGGTGATGCCGGCCGCGTTGCACGCCGTCGGACCCCGGTAGCCGGTGTCGCTGGGCAACGGCGACACGTCATCGGTGAAGAGGAGCCCCTGCTCGTCGGCAGCCTCGACAGCCGCGGCTGCCTCGGGGTTCAGCTCCTGCTCGTGCTCGTTCACACGGTCCTCCGGGGGTCTACTCCGTTTGCACGTAACTACCGGGGAAGGTGCTGAAGCCGAGCGCGAGGCGCAACCACAGCGGTGGAGTTACAACAGAGACAGTTCAAGGTATGCCCCCGCCGGGAGGTGGTCAAAGATGTCGGCGGCGTGTCGCAACCCTCAACCTCAGGTTGAGGGTGAGGGCTACTGCGCCTCGAAGTCCTCGGGGGTGACCTGGTCGAGGAACTCGCGGAACTTCTCGACCTCGTCCTCCTGCTCGGCCGGCACGGCGAGACCGGCCTCGTCGAGGACCTCCTCGGCGCAGACGATCCGGGTCCCGGTCCGCAGCGCCAGGGCGATCGAGTCGGACGGCCGCGCACTCACCTCGGCGCCGGACCCGAAGACCAGCGTCGCGAAGAAGACGCCGTCCTTGACGTCGGTGATCCGGACCTCGGTCAGCTCGTTGCCGGTCGCCTCGAGCACGTCCTTCATCAGGTCGTGCGTCAGCGGCCGGGGCGGCACCACTCCCTGCTGGGCGAAGGCGATCGCGGTCGCCTCCACAGCGCCGATCCAGATCGGCAGGTAGCGCTCCCCCGAGACCTCGCGCAGCAGCACGATGGGCTGGTTCGACGGCATCTCCACCCGGACACCCATGACATCCACTTCGCGCACATCGCCACCCTACTCCGGCCGACGACATGGCCCCGACGGCCCTACGACGAGCGCAGACCGGCCTTCACCAGCGTCGCGTGCAGCCGGACCGAGAGCGCGGCGATCTCGCTCACGGCCTCCTCGGCGCGGGCCTTGGCGGCGGCGTCCCGGCCGCGCTTGTGGGGGGCGACGACCTGCTCGACCAGGCCGACCTCGCGGTCGGCGGCGGTCTTGAACGCACGCAGGTGGCGTGGCTCGAAGCCGAAGTCGGCGAGCTCGCGGGCGGTCTGGGCGATGACCAGGCAGTCGGTGTCGTAGTGACCGGTGCCGGGGCGCGGCGAGATCAGGCCGAACTGCTCGAGCTGGTCGAGGAGGTCCTCGGAGATCTCGGCGATCTTGACCAGCTCGCGCCGGGAGAGCCGCAGCTGGTCACTGCGGCGGAAGGACTCAGGCGAGGGCAGCCCGTCGGCCGCGAGCGCGACCCGCGGGACCGTGGGGACCACGGCGTCGATCGGCGGCGGCTCGAGGCCGCGATCGATCGCGTCGAGGTGCTCTCCGATCACCTTCAGCGGGAGGTAGTGGTCGCGCTGCATGCGCAGCACGTAGCGCAGCCGCTCGACGTCCTCGGCCGAGAACTTCCGGTAGCCCGACGGCGTGCGGTCGGGCTTGATCAGGCCCTTGTCCTCGAGGAACCGGATCTTCGGGATGGTGATGCCCGGGAAGTCGGGACGCAGGAGGTCGAGCACCTCCCCGATGTTCATCCGGCCCCGGGACGAGCCCGGGGTCGGCGCCGTCACGGCCACGGGCTCAGGCGCTCTCTTGTCCGGAGAAGAAGACCAGCCGGTACTTGCCGATCTGGACCTCGTCGCCGTCGGTGAGCAGCACCCGGTCGATCCGGTCGCGGTTGACGTAGGTCCCGTTGAGACTGCCGACGTCGCTGACCGTGAACGACGCGCCCTCGCGCGTGAACTCGGCGTGCCGGCGGGACACGGTGACGTCGTCGAGGAAGATCTCGCTGTCCGGGTGCCGACCGGCCTTCACCACGTCGGCGTCGAGCAGGAACCGGCTGCCGGAGCCGGGGCCGCGCTGGACCACCAGGAGCGCGTGGCCCGTCGGGAGCGCGTCGACCGCGGCCGCGTCGACCGGGTTGAGCTGACGGTCCGAGGTCTCCGCCTTGTCGCCGACCCCGATCTGGATCGTGGCCGTGGACTCCCCCACGGGCTCGCTGACGGTCGTGTCGTCAGCGGCAGGCGCCGGCTCGGCGCTCGCGAGCCGGGTCCCGCACTGCGAGCAGAAACGGGCGTCGTCGGGGTTCTGCCTGCCACATGCTGTGCAGAACGGCATCGGTCATCCTCCGGAGTCGTGCGTGAAACCCCAGGTCCCCCAAGGCGGAACCCTCAAGGCCGGGCTGAGGTTGACGGTTGTCCGAACCTATCAGCCCCAGCCTCGCGCTCAAGCCGGTTCGGGCCTCGCGGGCGGGACGGTCAGGAGCCGAGGGACTCGACGTACGCCGCGGCGTCCATCAGCTCGTCGAGCTGGGTCGGGTCGGACGGGACGACCTCGAAGAGCCAGCCGCCGGAGTAGGGGTCGTTGTTGACCAGCTCGGGGGTCGCGTCGAGGGCCTCGTTGCGGGCCACCACCTCGCCGGAGACCGGCGCGTAGACGTCGCTGACCGACTTGGTCGACTCCAGCTCGCCGCAGGTGCTGCCGGCCTCGATGGTGTCGCCGACCTCGGGGAGCGAGACGTAGACGATGTCGCCGAGGGCGTCCTGGGCGAAGTGGGTGATGCCCACCCGGACCGACCCCTCCTGCTCACCGGGCGAGCGCAGCCACTCGTGCTCGGAGGTGTACTGAAGGTCGTCGGGGTACAAGGCGTCTCCTCTGGTCCGAGCGGGCGGGGCGGTGCAACGGTGCCTGCGAAGGCTACTGCCCGGGAGCGGCCTGGGCGTACTCCGGATCCACGACGTCGCGCACCGCGGTGATCTCAAGGCGGCCGGGGTCCTTGAAGGTGAGGGTGCCCCCGTCGATCTCCTCGACCTGGTATCGCGGCCCGAGCGGGAAGGTGAGCGCACCCTCGAGGCTGTGCGGATCCCCGATCACGTCGAAGACGTACGGCGGTTCGAGCTGCTGCCCGTCGATCACGATCCCGCCCACGCCCTCCGAGAAGGCGCTCTGCGCCACCAGCCGGACCTGCCCGTCGACCTGGATCGCCTCGGCACTGCCGGTGCGCAGCTCCTGGACCATGTCGAGCAGGGTCTCGGCGCTGACCGGGCCGGTCTTCTCCTTGACGGTGATCCGGAGGCCGGGCCCGGTCACCGGCACCTGACCGGCGAGGATCCGCAGCGTCTCGGCCTCGGTCCGGGCCTGCCCGAGAGCGGCCTGGCGACGGTCGGAGTCGGAGCGGAGCTCGTCGCGGGTGTCCTCGAGCCGCGAGATCTCGGCCTCGGCCCGCTGGCTGGTGCCGGCGAGGCCGGTGAGCACGTCGATCAGGTCCTGCTCGCGGTAGCCGGCGAAGTCGGCGTCGTCGACCTGGGTGTCGCGGACCTGGGTGATCGCCGCGAACGCCAGCAGCCCGAGAAGCACGGCCACCACGGCCTGCCCACGCGACGGGCGGGTGAGGGCCCGCTGCAGCCGCTCCCGTCCGCTGGCGGGAGCCTCGTGGGGGGTCGGGTCAGGCATGGAACAGGTGCCTCCGGATCGCCGCGACGTTCGAGAAGATCCGGATGCCGAGGACGACGATGACGCCGGTCGAGAGCTGGCCGCCGACGCCGAGCTGGTCGCCGAGGTAGACGATCGCCGCCGCGATCACGACGTTGCTCACGAACGACACCACGAAGACCTTGTCGTCGAAGATGCCGTCGAGGTAGGCGCGCAGGCCGCCGAACACGGCGTCCAGGGCGGCGACCACGGCGATGGGCAGGTAGGGCTCCAGGGACTGCGGGACGTCGGGCTCGAAGACGAGCCCCAGCACGATCCCGGCGAGCAACCCGAGTGCGGCGATCACGGCGTGGTTCCCTCCTCGGCCCTACGGTCGGACTGCGTCGTGGCCACGGAGGCGTTCCGCAGTCGCTTGTCGCGGGCGGCCGGCAGCACCATCGAGTCCTCATTGTCCATGTCGAAGCGGAAGCCGTAGCGGTCCTGGAGCGCGTCGAACCGCTCGAACGTGTCGGTGTCGAGCAGGTCGGCGGCGAGCCGGCCCGAGTCGCCGATCGCCTGCAGCGTGTACGGCGGAAGCAGCGCCGACGACTCCACGTTGATGGCGACGTCGGAGTTGTTGATCGAGGTCACCACGCTGAGCCGGTGCCCGTTGAGCGCGATCGCCTCCGCACCCGCCTGCCACAGGCCGTTGATCAGCAGGAAGAGGTCCTCCTTGCGGATCCGCTCCTCCCCCTGCTCGGGATCGTCGACGGTGATCCGGACGCCCGGGCCGCGCACCGCCACCCCACCGGTGCGGACCGAGAGACGCTCGTTGGCGTCGGCCACCGACTGCTGGGCGGCGTCGGTGCGGTCCTGCTCGTCCTCGAGATCGGCGATCTCGTCGCGCAGGTCGGCGAGGCTCACCTGCTGCGCGGCCACGTCGGCCCGCTGGTTGAGGATCTGCTCGATCAGGCTCTCCCGGCCCGCGTCGACCGTGTCGGCGTTGCGGTTGGTCTGCACCGCCGCGGTCGTGACCAGCACGCCGAAGACGGCGACGACCGCCACCACGGCAGCGGTACGACGCCCGCGGTGGCCCGGTGGCGGGTTCGCCCCGCCGCGGGCCACCCGCCGCTCGGCGGCGTGCAGGTAGTCCTCATCGAGGGACTGCTGGGTGATCAGGGTGAGCAGCGGCATGGTCACCCGGGCCGGCAGCCGCTCCTTCGTGTCAGCCATGGCGGGCCGCCGTCGTCCGGCGCTCGGTGGTGGCGAGCAGCCGGCGTACCTGCCAGGCGTAGAGGACGCCGGCCCACCAGTAGAGCCCGATCCCCCAGAACGCGAAGGCCCAGCCGAAGACGTCGGCGAGCGTGGCGACCGTCCCGTCGCCGTCGCCGAGGAGCAGCAGCGGGAAGGCGTAGAGCAGGTTGAAGGTGGCGGCCTTGCCCAGGAAGTGCACCGGCAATGCGCTGTAGCCGCGGGTTCGCAGCAGCGGCACCAGGCCCCACATCAGCAGGTCGCGCAACGGCAGGGAGACCGCCATCCACCAGGGGATGACGTCGCGCAGGGCCAGGCCGACAACGACCGCCAGGATGTAGAGACGGTCGGCGACCGGGTCCAGGATCTGCCCGACCACCGTGGTCTGGTTGAACCGGCGCGCGAGCCAGCCGTCGGCGAAGTCGGTGAAGCCGGAGACCATCAGCAGGGCCAGCGCCCACCCGTCGGCCTCGGGTCCCAGCACCAGCCAGAGGAAGACCGGGACCCCGGCGAGGCGCAGCATGCTGAGCACGTTGGGCAGCGTCCATACCCGGTTGGTCGCCGCCGCCTCGTCCACCACGGTCGACACCCTAGATCGTGGGGAGGTCAGACCTGCTCCTCGAGGTGGGCCGCGTCGCGGATCTCTCCGATCAGCTCCTCGATCACGTCCTCGAGCGTGGCCAGTCCGACGGTGGTGCCGTCGGGGTCGACCACCCGCGCCATGTGGGCGCCACGCCGCTGCAGCTGCTCCAGCGCGTCGTGCAGCGCGTCCTGCGCGGTGACCGGCGCGAACGGTCGGATCCACTTGTCCTCGATCGGGCGCAGGCGACGCTCCTCGTCGGGCTCCAGCACGTCCTTGATGTGCAGGTAGCCGAGCAGCTCGCCGTCGTCGCCCTCCACCGGGAACCGGCTGAAGCCGGTCGCGGCGCAGAGCGCCTCGACGTCGGCGGCGGACGAGCCCCGCCGTACGGTCGAGAGGGTCGCCCGGGGCATCAGCACCGCGGACACGGTCTTCTCCGTGAAGCCCAGCGCACCCGCCAGCCGGTCGTACTCGTCGTCCTCCAGCAGTCCCTCTCCCCGGGACTCCTCGACCAGCGCCGCGACCTCCTCGCGGGTGTAGCTGGAGCTGATCTCGTCCTTGGGCTCCACCTTCAGCAGCCGCAGGGTGCCGTTGGCGATCGCGTTGAGCGCGACGATGACGGGGCGCAGGACGGTCACGACGCCGAGCATCGGCGGACCGAGCACGAGGGCGGCCCGGTCGGGGCCGGCGATCGCGATGTTCTTCGGGACCATCTCGCCGAGCACGACGTGCAGGAAGACCACGATGGCCAGCGCGATCACGAACGAGATCGGGTGCACCAGCCCGTGCGGGACGTCCAGACCCTCGAACAGCGGCTCCAGCAGGTGGGCGACGGCGGGCTCGCCGACCGCACCCAGCCCGACCGAGCAGATGGTGATGCCGAGCTGGGCGCCCGCCATCATCAGCGAGACGTTCTCCATGGCGCGCAGGGTGGTGCGCGCCATCCGCGAGCCGGCCTGGGCGCGCGGCTCGATCTGGCTGCGCCGAGCCGAGATGAGCGCGAACTCCGCGCCGACGAAGAAGGCGTTGAAGGCGAGCAGCAGCACGGCCACCACCAGGGCGGTGTAGTCGCTCATCAGGCGTCCGTCCCTTCCAGCAGCCGCAACGAGAGGCGGTCGACCCGGAGGCCGTCCATGTGCTCGACGGTCAGCACCGCGAGCTGCTCGCGCGGCTCGTCGGGGTCGGAGCGGTCGGGCACCGGCACCTCGGCCAGGTCGCCGCGCTGCGGGATCCGGCCGAGCACCTTCAGCACCAGGCCAGCGACGGTGTCGTAGTCCTCGTCGTCGGGCAGCTCGATGCCGGTCAGGTCCTCCACCTCGTCGGGACGCAGCAGGCCCGAGATCGACCACGATCCGTCGCGCCGGTGGCGGGCCCGGGAACCGCTGCGGTCGTGCTCGTCGGAGATGTCACCGACGATCTCCTCGATCACGTCCTCGAGGGTCACGATGCCGGCGTGCCCGCCGTACTCGTCGAGGACGACGGCCATCTGGAAGCCGTCCTCGCGCAGCAGCGCCAGCAGCGGGTCGAGGCGCAGCGAGTCCGGGACCACGATCGGCTTGACCATCAGGTGCTTGACCTTGGTGGTCGAGCGCTCGTGCAGCGGCAGCGCGACGGCGTGCTTCACGTGGACCGTGCCGACCACGGCGTCGTCGGCGTCGAGCACCGGGAAGCGGGAGTGCCCGGTGTGCCGGGCGGCCTCGATGATCGCGCTGGCCCGGTCGTTGACCTCGAGGCTGTAGGTGCGCACCCGCGGCGTCATGATCTCGCCGGCGGAGCGGGTGCCGAACTCCACCGAGCGCTCCATCAGCTCGGCGGTCTCGGCGTCGAGGGTGCCCTCGTCGGCCGAGCGCTGGATCAGCGAGGCCAGCTCGGTGGAGCTGCGCGCCGAGCGCAGCTCCTCCTGCGGCTCGATCCCGAGCCGGCGGACCAGAGCGTTCGCGGAGCCGTTGAGGAAGCGGATCGGGATCCGGTTGACGGCGGTGAACGCGCGCATCACGCCCTGGGTGGCCCGAGCGGTCTCGAGCGGCAGCGCGATCGCGTAGTTCTTGGGCACCAGCTCGCCGAACAACATGGTCAGCACGGTGCCGAGGACCAGGCCGAACGCGATCGCGATCGGGCTCACCGCGCCGGACGGCGTGCCCACCGCCTCCAGCGGTCCGCGGACCAGCTCGGCGATGGCCGGCTCGGCCAGGAAGCCGATGCCGAGGTTCGTGAGCGTGATGCCGACCTGGGCTCCGGAGAGCTGGGTCGAGAGGCTGCGGAGCGCGGTCTGCACACCCTGGGCGCCGACGTCGCCGGCGGCCGCCGCCTGCTCGACCCGGTTGCGGTCGACGGTGACGAACGAGAACTCCGCCGCGACGAAGACGCCGCACAGCAGGACCAGCACCAGGGCGAGGGCCAGGAGCAGGAGGGAGGTGGTCATCGGCGCTCCCCTGACGGGAGCGAACTACTTTGAGAGCCGTCCATGGGGCGGGAGGTGAGTCCTTCGAGACGTAGCCGGATGAGTCGCAAAGCATACTGACCCGTGACCTGATCCGCCGCACTCCGGGAGCTCCTCGCCTTAGGCTGGACGCGGTCGCCTCGAGCTCCCGGGGCGGTCGGCCTCCTCGTCCCCCCCTCCGTGGAGAACCTCCATGCCTCCCCTCTCGGGCACCCGTCGCACGCTCCTGACCGGCTCGGTCGCGGTCGCCGGCAGCGGCTCCGCCGTCCTCCTCCCCTCGACCGCCGACGCCGCCGTGTCCTACCGCGCCGTCCGCTACCGCGGCCGCCGCAAGCTCCTCTCGGCCGCCGACCGGCACCTCGTCAACCGCTTCTCGTACGGCGTCACGCCCGCCCTCACCCAGCAGGTACGACGGGCCGGTGGCGCCGAGAAGTGGTTCGCCCGGCAGCTCCGGCCGGGCAGGGTCTCCGACCGCGGCGTGCCGAACCACTTCGGCTGGTGGTCCGGCCTGTCCCGCGGGCCGGCCGAGCTCTGGAAGCGTCAGGCCGCCGACGTCGAGGGGGTCTGGGAGGTCACGGCCGACTACGCCCGCGCCTGCCTGCTCCGACGGACCTACTCGCGCCGCCAGGTCCTGGAGGTGATGACCGAGTTCTGGGAGAACCACCTGCACGTCCCGGTCAACGGCGACGCGCACGGACTGTTCCGGGCGTCGTACGGCCGGACGATCCGCAAGCACGCGCTCGGCCGCTTCGACCGGATGCTCCAGGCCACGACGGTGCACCCCGCGATGCTCGTCTACCTCGACGGGGCGGTGTCGACCGCCCGGCACCCGAACGAGAACCTCGGTCGCGAGCTCCTGGAGCTGCACACCGTCGGCCGCGGCGCCTACACCGAGGCCGACGTCCGCGGGTCGGCCCGGATCCTCACCGGCTGGCACGTCGACATGTGGAAGACCTGGAAGCCGTCGTACGTCCCCGCCGACCACGCCACCGGCGCGGTCTCGGTCGTCGGGTTCAAGCACCCCAACCGCTCGCGGGACGGGCGCGCGGTGACCATGGCCTACCTCGCGCACCTCGCCCACCACCCGGCGACGGCGCGCCACCTGGCCCGGAAGCTCGCGGTCAAGTTCGTCCGCGACAACCCGTCGCCCGCCCTGGTCTCCCGGCTGGCCCGGGTCTACCTGAAGAACGACACGGCGATCGCGCCGGTGCTGCGGGCGCTGGTCGCGTCGAAGGAGTTCAAGCGCAGCGCCGGCGACAAGGTGCGCGACCCCGGCGAGGACCTGGTCGCCACCCTCCGGGTCCTCGGCGTGCGCTTCGCGCGTCCGCCCGAGGGGAGGAAGGGCGACGAGTACGCCGCGACCCAGGTGCTCTGGCAGGCCAGCAGCATCGGCACCACGCCGTTCGGCTGGCCCCGACCGGACGGACAGCCCATCGACAGCGAGTCCTGGTCATCGCCGTCCCGGCTGATCGCCTCGATGCAGGTCCACTACAGCCTCAGCGGCGGCTGGTGGCCGAAGACCGGGATCGCCTACCGCAAGCCGCGGCAGTGGCTGCCGCGGCGGTCGATCCGCTTCGACCAGCTCGTGGACCACCTCTCCCAGCAGCTGCTCGGCCGGCACTCGACCAAGCGGCTGCTGGCCGCCTGCTGCCAGGCGGTCGACGTACGGCCGCACGAGCGGATCACCGCCGACCACGGCCTGGTGAAGTGGTCCTTCCCTCGGCTGCTCGTCACCTTCCTCGACTCCCCCACCCACCTGACCCGGTGATCGCGATGACCTCCCCGACCCCCTGCTGCCCGGAGTACGCCGCCGTCACCCGCCGTGGGCTCTTCCGTGGCGTCGCGCTCGCCGGCGTCACCACCGTCGTCGGCTCCGCCGTGGTGACCACCTCACCCGCGCAGGCCCTCGCGCCCGCCCGGTCCGTGCTCGTCGTGCTGTCCCTGCGCGGCGCGGCCGACGGCCTGTCGCTGGTGGTGCCCTACACCGACCCCGTCTACTACGCCGCGCGCCCGAAGATCGCCATCCCGGCGGATCGGCTGCTCGCACGCAACGGGACCTTCGGCCTGCACCCGCGGCTGAGCGCCCTGGTCCCGCTCTGGACCGCGGGCAAGGTCGCGGCCATCCACGCCACCGGCCTGCCGGTCGCGAACCGGTCCCACTTCGCCGCCATGGAGGCCGTCGAGGACGCGAACCCGGGCTCGACCACCCGCCAGGGCTGGTTGAACCGGCTGATCGGCACCGATGCGAGCCGCTCCCCGCTCGAGGGGTTCCACCTCGGCCGCAGCGTCGTCCCGACCTCCCTGTACGGCCCTCAGCCGGTGATGGCCGCGGACCGGCCGGACGGGCTCTCGATCCCGGCCGGCGACCAGCGCGGCCGCACCCGGTCCCTGCACACCCTGTGGGACTCGGACCGCTCCCCGCTCGGCCGGGGGATGCGGTCGGCCTTCGAGGCGGTGAACGGGTTCGGGCCGGTCCAGGCCGCCGCCGACCGCACCAGCAGCTACGCGGCGACCGACCTCGGCAAGGCCCTCGCCCAGGTCGCCCGGGTGGTCCGGGGCGATGTCGGGACCGAGGTGATCACCGTCGACCAGGGCGAGTGGGACCACCACAACGGTCTCGGGACGCTCGAGTGGGGCTCGATGCGCGATAACGCCCAGGAGTTGGCCACAGCCGTGGCGGCGTTCTTCGGCGACCTCGGTCCGCACACCGGCAAGGTCACGATGGTGGTGCTCAGCGAGTTCGGGCGCCGGGTACAGGAGAACGCGAACTTCGGCCTCGACCACGGTCACGGCAACGTGATGCTGGCGATCGGCGCGGGCGTGAAGGGCGGCTACTACGCGAGCTGGCCCGGCCTGACCAACACCTCCGACGCCGACCTGGGGGTCACCACCGACTACCGCAACGTCCTGGCCGACGTCGTCCAGTCCCGTTTCGGCGCCTCGATCCCCCGGGTCTTCCCGGGGCTGAAGCGCAAGCGGGTCGGGTTCATGCAGGGCGTCTGAGCCCGCCGTACGGCGCGGTGCAGCAGGTCAGGTAGACGGCGAGGGCACCCCGGGGACGAGGTCGCACGACTTCCGGGCGTGCTCGGTGATCGCGGTGCCGGCCGCGTCGACCTCCTGGCCGAGGGCCAGCACGTCGCCCTGGATCGCGGCCAGCTTCTCCTCCTGCTCGGGCGTCAGCTCGAAGGTCGTGAGGTCGTCGACCGAGATGCCGGCCTCGGCCAGCTCGTCAGACAGCTTGGCGAAGGCCTCGCGGATCCGATCCCACTCGTCCGCGATCTCCACGGGCGCGTTCTCGGCCAGCCTCTCGGTCGTCTCGGCGAAGGTGTCGAAGGTCTCCGAGGCACCCAGACCGGCCAGGAGCGAGGGGAAGTCCACCACGCTCTCGCAGTAGGCCCCGTCCGCGGCACCGCTGCCCGAGGTGTCGACGCCGACGCCGTCACCCGGGTCGCCGTCACTGCACCCGGCGAGCAGTGCGGCTCCCGCCGCCGCTGCGGCCGCCCACGTCGCGATCGTGCGCATCCGATGTTC
The DNA here is from genome assembly GCF_900101465.1 of Nocardioides lianchengensis. Taxonomy (GTDB): domain Bacteria; phylum Actinomycetota; class Actinomycetes; order Propionibacteriales; family Nocardioidaceae; genus Nocardioides; species Nocardioides lianchengensis. The sequence continues at coordinate 81,186 of NZ_FMZM01000017.1, read as the reverse complement.
CCCTCGGGTCGTGACGCGGCGGACCCCCGCGCCGCGCACCACCCTAGTCACGGGTGGCGCGCGGGCGGGGGTCCGTGGTGCGTCAGCTCGAGGGGGACGGCGACGCCGAGTCGTCGGACCCGTCGAGGTCGATGTCGCACTCGGACTCGGCGTGGTCGGAGATCTTCTCGCCCGCTCCGTCGAGGTCCTCGCCGATCTTGGTCAGCTCCTCCTGGAGCGTGGCCATGGCCTCGGGGTCGGCGCTCTGCAGCGCCGTGGGGTCGTCGAGGTCCTCGATCGACAGACCGGCCTCCTCGAGCTTGTCCTCGAGCTGGCCGAACGCGTCCTGGATCTTCTCCCAGTCGCCGGACACCTCGTCCGGCGCCTCGTCGGCGAGCTCCTCGGCGGCGTCCTTGAACTTCGTGAAGCTCGAGGCGTCCGAGGTGTTCTGGAGGGTGTCGCGGAAGCCGCTCAGCTTGTCGCAGTACGACGAGTCGCCGCCGCCCCCGCCACTGGCGTCGTCGCTCCCGCTGCCGTCGTCACCGCCGCAGGCGGCGAGCGCGCCGGCCCCCAGCACGATCGCCGCGGCCCACGTCCCGATTCGTCTCACGTCGTCTCCTCTGCTTGGTGACGCGCGCCGATGCGGCGCGCACCCCCGACGGTGCCCACACCCGCCGAGACCGCAAACGTGGCACACCTCATCCGGTGGCCAGCGCCGACGGAAGCAGGGCGCGGTCAGGTTCGTCGTCGTGGCCGGAGCCGCTCGCGCAAGACACCCGCCACGGCGACGTCCCCGTGGGGTCGATCCCCGTGAGCCGGGCTCAGGCGACGAAGGCGAGCTTGCTCTCGACGAGCGCCAGCACCGGCGGGGTGATGTCGGTGATGCCGTGCGTCTCCGCCGCGTGCCCGGCCACCTGGGCCAGCAGCTGATCGCGGTCGGCGTGCTCGAATCGGGCTGCGCATCCCGGCATGACGTCACCGCAGGCGAGCTTGAACAAGGTGGATCCCCCAGATCTTCAACGTGGCAGCCGCACCCAGAGCACGGCCCTCTCCTCATCCTGATCGGCACCGAGGGTGCCGCCATGAGCGATCACCAGGGCTCGGGCCAGGTAGAGGCCGATCGTGACCCCGGTGCCGTCGTCGTTGAGGTCGAACGGCTCGAAGAGCGCCTGCAGGACGTCGAGGTCGATCGGGTCGGCATCCCGGACCACGCGCAGCTCCACCCAGGGCGGCACCTCCGCGGTCTCCAGCCGCAGCTCGCGCGGGGTCGGGATCGAGTGACCGGCCTGCCACAGGTCGCGCAGCACGTGCCGGAAGAGGTCGGGATCGGCGCGGACCGTGACGTCCGGGCCGAGCCCCCCGATCTCGCCGAGATCGGTCAGCCCGTCCGCGAGCTCGCCGACGGTCACCGACCGCGGCTCCAGGCGCAGCCGGCCGAGCGACGCGGCGGCCAGCAGCTCGACGTCGACGACCCGATCGGCGAGCCGGGCCAGGGCATCGTCGAGCCGGTCGACCGAGCGGGCCAGGACGCTCGGCGGCAGCTCGTCCTCGCGCAGCATCGCCACCCAGCCGCGGGCGACGGTGAGCGGCGAGCGGAGCTCGTGGGCGAAGGCCGCCAGGAAGCGGTCGCGCTGGGTGGCCGCGTCCGGGTCCGGTCGGTTGGTGACCTGCGCCGTACCGGCGTCGACGAAGGTGCGCACCCAGCGCTCGAGGACCGCGGGGTCCACCTGCCAGCGGCGCGCGACGGCGTGCGTCGGCTGACCCCCGAGCACCTCCAGGGTCGCGGCGACCCGGGCGTCCCGGGTCCCGTCGGCGTCCCGGTCGACCGGCACCAGGTGCGGCCGGAGGCGGCGCTGCTCGGAGCTCACGTCCGAAGGATCGGCAGCCGACGGCCCGACGTGAGGCTCAGAGGCCGCAGTGGGTGGAGAAGAAGCCGCGCAGCGCCGCGCGGCGCTTGTCGCCGATCGGCAGGAAGTACGACGCCGCGTCGCCCAGCTCGGGCGCGACGACCCGGACCCCGACCAGGGTGCCCACCTTGTCCTCGGCGAGGGCGTGCGGGTCACAGCGGGTCGGCACCAGCCGGAGCACGACCTCGGCCGGCGGGTCCTTCGGGCCGAGCGGCACGGCCGGGGTTCGGTCGGCGACCGGCGACCCCGGGGCCGCGCGGAACAGCACGGTGTCCTCGAACCCCCCGAACGCGACATCGTCACGGTCCCCGGTGGGCGTCAGGGTGACGGGCAGCTCGAAGACCGACGCCCGGCCGGATCCGACGACCCGCGGCGTCCCGAGCTCGACCGTCGCGGCCTCGGCCAGCACCTCCTCGGCGCAGTCGCGGTCGAGAAACAACCCGATCGCGCCGTACCGGTCGGTCGCCGTGGCCTCCGAGACCTGCTCCGGCCCGTCGTCGATGCGGTAGGTCAGCCGGACGTGCGCGTCGGACCCGTCGCCGCACCGGCCGTGGGGCACCTCGAACGGCAGGTCGGCCTCGTTCTCGAAGTCCTTCTCCCCCGCCCACGTGACCTCGCCGAAGCGCGGCGAGCTGATCTCGGCGTGGGTCACGGTGACCTGGCGGTCCGGCTCGTTCACCAGCCGCACGTAGGCCGTCCGCGTGACCCGGAACAGCCGCCCCTGGTCGACGTAGGCTGAGAGTCCGGCGGGCATCGCGACCACCTCGGGGCCGGTTCCTCCGGGGCCTGAGGAGTCACCTCCCGCGCATCCCCCGAGCGCCACCGCAGCGACCAGCAGGAGGGCGAGTCGCACGCGGATCACAGTGCTCACTCTAGGACGGCGCACCGATGTCATCAGCCGCAACATTCCAGCCCTATGATCCGCGCGTGCACACGCTCGACGCTCTCGCGTACTTCCCCGACGACCCCACCCGGGTCTACCAGCTCCTGCAGTGGCTGCCGGTCCTCGAGCGGCTCCACGAAGAGCATCCCGTCGGGATCGTCACGCGGGACCCCGAGAGCGCGCAGGTCTGCCTGGACCGCACCTCGCTGCCGGTCTTCCTGGTGCCGTCGTTCCCCGAGCTCACCGAGCTGTACGCCGGGCTCGGCGCCAAGGTCGTCCTGTACTGCAACAACTCGATGCGCAACTTCCAGTCGCTCATCGACGGGCGGATGCTGCACGTGCACATCAACCACGGCGAGAGCGACAAGCAGAGCATGGCCAGCAACAACGCCAAGGCCTACGACCGGGTGTTCGTCGCCGGCGAGGCGGCGGTCCAGCGGCACGAGGCCGGGCTGCTGGAGTTCGACACCTCGCGCCTGGTCCGCATCGGCCGGCCCCAGCTCGATCTGCGGCCCGAGCCGATCCTCGGGGCGACGGAGCGTCGTACGGTGCTCTACGCCCCGACGTGGGAGGGCGACGCGGACTACAACGACTACACGTCGGTCGACGTCTTCGGCCCCGAGATCGTCCGGGCGATCCTGGCGGTCCCGGATGCGCGCGTGGTCTACAAGCCGCACCCGAAGGTCACGACGAGCCTCACCCCGGCCATCCGCCGGGGCCATGACGAGATCCTGGCGCTGGTCGCGGCCGCGGCGCGGCAGGAGCCGGACGCGGGCCACGAGTCGGTGATCGTCGGCGACATCCTCGCGGTGATGCCCGACTGCGACGCGATGATCACCGACGTGTCCTCGGTGGGCCTGGACTGGCTCTACCTGCGCACCGAGAAGCCGATCTTCATCACCGACCGGCACCACGACGGCGAGCGACTGCGCCAGGACGTGCCGGTGAGCCGGTGTGCCGACGTCCTCGACACCGCGGCGGTCGCCGATCTCACCGCACTGCTGACCGCGCGGCTCGAGCACGACGAGCACCACCTGGCCCGGGTGGCGATGCGCCACCACTACTTCGACGACCTCCAGGTCGGCGACAGCACGACGCGGTTCCTCGGCGCGGTCGCCGAGCTCGTCGAGCTGCGCGACCGGCTGGTCGGCGCGGTGCCGCCGGACGCGGCGGCGACCGCCTGAGGGGTCAGGCGGGTCAGGCGGTCTCGGCCGAGACGATGACAGCGGAGAGCTTCACGCCCGAGCGGGGGCTGTAGGTCACCGTCGTCCCGACCTCGGCGCCGAGGATGGCGCGACCCAGCGGGCTGGCGGGGGTGACCGTGTCGACGCCGGCGGAGGCCTGCTCGACCGAGCCGACGACGTACGTCTCGGGCCCGTCGCCCAGGTCGAGGGTGACGACGTCACCGACGGAGACCACCCCGTCGGTGTGCTGCTGCCGGCCGGCCTGCTCGATCTCGAGCTCGATGGTGGCGATGCGCTCATCGAGCAGCTGCAGGCGGATGGTCGCCTCGACGTTGGTGGCGCGGTCGGCGACGTCGCCGACGGCCTCGAGGCGGCTCTCGGCCAGGACCTGCTCACGCTCGACGCGGAGCGCCTCGAGGCGCTCGGCGAGGAGGGCCGAGGCGCTGCCCGGGGTGCTGGTGGCGGAGGTGAGGGTCAAGGGAGGCTCCTTCAGGTGTCCGGACGTCGTGCGGCCCGTCCCTGGGACGGTCCGGGCAGAGCCGCAACCACGCTGGTCGCCCAGTCATTCCCGCTGCTCCGAGGGGAGAGTAGACCGCGCGGGCAAACGGCGTGTTTCCCCGCCGGGAGCAGAGGCGTAACGTGACGGGATCCTGACGCGTTGGGGGGACACGGGTCCAGCCACAGGCCCGGTGCCCGACCTCACGACGGGAGGACCCATGACCCAGGGCGACGTCGAGACCTACTTCTCCTGCGGCGCGTGGCGCAACCGCGTCGTCGGGCGCGGCGAGCTGCCCGGCCAGCACGCCAGCCGTCAGCAGGCCGCCCGCGTCGGCAGCGTCATCGCCCTCGCCCGGCACGTGCACCACCTGATCCGCTACGCCGGTCCCGGCGGCGCCGAGGACGGCGTGCGAGTCCGAGCCTGATCGGCTGCGAACGGCGACCTGACAGGTTCCTGACAACTCGTCCCTAGCGTCGCCGTCATGCTGACGCTCCGTGGCCGCCGGGCCCTCTCGCTCCTCGCCCTCCCGCTGCTGGTCGCGCTGACCTCCTGCGGGAGCGACGCCTCCGACCCCCGGGTGGCCTCGCTCCCCCCGACGGCGAGCACCCCCGCGGCGACGACCCCTCCCGCCGGTGCTCCGACCGGGTCGCCGACGGGCGCCTCCGCCGGCCAGGGCGACCGTCGTCCGGTCTTCCGGGTCGACGACAGTCCCGAGCGTCGGGCCACCATCTGGAACGCCTACAACACCTGTCTGCTGGAGAACGGGGCGAAGGCGCCGACGGGCGACGGGCCGGCGGTCGCGCTCGGCGCGAACGGCGAGGGCGATCCCGGCGTCCTCGTCGACTACCCCGCTCCGCCGGAGGCGCAGGCGGCCTGCCTGCAGCTGGAGCCGGTCCAGCCGCCGGCGCTGGAGGCGGCCACCAACCCGGACTTCCACGAGCAGCGACAGGCCTACGTGCAGTGCCTGCAGGACGGCGGCCTGTGGGTCACCCTCCTCACCGACGACCAGCTCGACTGGACCTACTCCGAGGGCCACTCGGTGCCGGACGACTCGGCCGAGCTCGAGCAGACCTGCCTGGTGCAGGCGTTCGGGGCGGCGTGATGCCGCCCCTGCGCGGGCGGATCCTCGTCGCGGCCGCCGTGCTCCTGGTCGTCGCCGGGGGAACCGGGGCCGGGCTGCTGCTGACCGGCCGTGACGCCAGCCCGTCCGGCCCGGCCCCCGCCCCCGACGTGGCGACGGTCTCCGTGGTCCGGGGCGACCTCCGCCAGGCCACCCAGGTCACCGGCGAGCTCGGGTACGGCGCCCCGGTGACCGTGACCGGACGTGGTCCCGGCATCGTCACCTGGCTGCCGTCGGCGGGCCTCACGGTCCGCCGCGGGGAGCAGCTCTACCGGGTCGACGACTCCCCCGTCGCCGTCCTGTACGGCGACCTGCCCCTCTACCGGACGCTCACCGCGGACCCGGCCCCGCCCGAGCGCGACGAGGACGAGGACGAGGACGAGGACGAGGACCGTAAGGGCGGGGACGACCCGCCGCCCGACGTACCGCTGCTGACCGGGAACGACGTCGACCTGGTCGCGACCAACCTGGCCGCCCTGGGTCTCTACGGCGGGACGACCGAGGACGCGACCTACGGCTCGCTGCTGGCCGGCGCGGTCGCGGACTGGCAGGAGGCCCGTGGCCTGGAGGGCACCGGGGTCCTGGAGCCGGGCGAGGTCGTCGTGGTGGCGGGCGCCGTGCGCGTCGACGCGGTCACCGCACAGGTCGGCGCGGACGCCGCTGCGGACGTGCTGACCGTGACCAGCACCCGCCGCTCGATCGTCCTGCAGGCACCGCCGGACCTGGCCCGGTCGCTGGCGCCCGGCCGCCGCGTGCGCGTCTCGCTCGCGGACGGGCGGCGGCTCCGCACCCGGATCGTCTCCATCGGTGGCCGGGCCACGAGCGACGACGAGAGTGGCGGCCCGCCCACGGTCGCCGTGGTCGTCGAGGCCGCGCGCGCCGGGCAGCTCGCGGACGCCGTCCTCGGACCGGTGACGGCCTCGATCACGACCGCCGCCCGGAAGGACGTCCTGCAGGTCCCGGTGACCGCGCTGCTGACCCTGGCCGGCGGCGGGCACGCGGTGGAGCGGTCCGACGGCACCCTGGTGCCGGTGACCCTCGGGATGGTGGCCGACGGCCTGGTCGAGGTCACGGGTCTCGAGGACGGCGACACCGTCGTGGTGGCGTCGTGACCGTCCTGCGGCTGACCGCCGTCCGCAAGGAGTACGCCGGCGGCGTGGTCGCCCTGCACGAGGTGGACCTGGCCGTGGAGCGTGGCGAGGACCTGGCCATCGTCGGGCCGTCCGGGTCCGGTAAGTCGACCCTGCTCCACCTGATGGGCACCCTGGACCGGCCGTCGTCGGGCACCGTCGAGATCGCGGGCGAGCGGACCGGCGACCTCGGCGACGCGGCGGTCTCACGGCTGCGGGCGCGCTGGCTCGGCTTCGTCTTCCAGCAGTCCCACCTCGCCGATCGGCTGAGCGCCGCCGACAACGTCGCCACCGGCCTCCTGTACGCCGGGGTGCCGCGCCGCCGGCGTCGCGGCCTCGCCCTCGAGGCACTCGAGCGGGTGGGGCTGGCCCACCGGGCCACCCACCTGCCCCACGAGCTGTCCGGCGGCGAGCGCCAGCGCGTCGGCATCGCCCGCGCGCTGGTCAACCGTCCCGCCCTGGTCCTGGCCGACGAGCCGACCGGCGCCCTGGACCAGGCGACCGGGCGCCAGGTGCTCGCGCTCTTCCGCGAGCTGCACGTCGAGGGCACCACGATCGCCCTGATCACCCACGACCCGGCCGTCGCCGCCACCTTCGCGCGTCGCGTCGAGATCCGCGACGGCCGGCTCTCCCCGGTGGTGGTCGCATGAGCAGCGCACTCGTCGACGCCCTGGTCCTCGGCTGGCACGGCGTCCGCGGCCGGCCCGGTCGTGCGGTGATGAGCGCGGTCGGGATCGCCCTCGGCATCGCCACCCTGGTGCTGGTGACGGGCATCCCGGCCAGCGGGCAGGCCGACCTGGACCGCCGGCTCAGCGAGCTCGGCACGGACGTGCTCGTCGCGCAGCCGAACGGGGCGAGCGACCCGGCTCCCACCCTCCCCGAGGAGGTGGCCGCCATGGTCCGTCGGATCCCGCCGGTCGAGGCCGCCGCGGCCGTCGCCAACCTCAACGCGCGGGTGCTCGGCGACCCGCTGGCCGACCCCAACCGGACCGCGGGTATCACCACCCTGGCCGCCACGCCGGACCTGTTGGCCGCCGTGCGGGGCCGGGTCGAGGCCGGGGTCTTCCTCAGCGACGCGACCGTCGACCTCCCGGCGGTGGTGCTCGGCGCCCGCGCCGCCGCCTGGCTCGGGGTCGACGGCGTGGACCCGGCGCGGCCCCGCCAGCTGCTGGTCGACGACACCTGGATGAGCGTGGTCGGCGTCCTCGCACCCATGCCGCTCACCCCCGAGCTGGAGCAGGCGGCGTTCGTCGGCGCGGGCGCCGCTCGCGCTCACCTCGGGTACGACGGCCGCCCCACGGTCGTCTACCTCCGGGCCGTCGAGTCGCAGGTCGAGGCGGTCCGCGACGTGCTACCGGCGACGCTGGACCCGACGCTGCCGGGGCTGATCTCGGTCAGCCGCCCGTCCGACGCGCTCGCCGCGAAGCGCGCCACCCAGGGCACCTTCGCGGCGCTCTTCCTCGGGCTGGCCGGCGTCGCGCTCGCGGTCGGCGGGATCGGGGTGGCCAACACGATGATCGTGTCCGTGCTGGAGCGGCGCCGCGAGATCGGCCTGCGGCGAGCGCTCGGGGCGACCCGGCGCGACGTACGACGGCAGTTCCTCACCGAGGCGGTGCTGCTCTCGCTGCTGGGCGGTGCGGCCGGGACGGCGACCGGGGTGCTCGGCAGCGTCGGGTACGCGGTCGCGCGCGGGTGGCCGGCCGTCGTCCCCCTGCCCGCCGTGGCGGGTGGCGTGCTGGGCGCGGTGGTCGTCGGTGCGCTGGCCGGCATCTACCCCGCCGTCCGCGCCTCCCGCCTCTCCCCCACCGCCGCCCTGGCGACGGCTTAGGGTCGCGGCGTGGCACGCATCCTGATCGCCGAGGACGATCCCAAGCAGGCCGAGCTGGTCCGGCGGTACGCCGTCGCGGAGGGCCACGAGGTCACGGTCGTGGGCGACGGCCGCGCGGCGGTCGACGAGGTACGGCGCCGCGTCCCGGACCTGCTGGTCCTCGACGTGATGATGCCCCGCCTCGACGGCCTCGACGTCTGCCGGATCCTGCGGTCGCAGCCGGAGTCGGAGGCGGTGCCGATCCTGGTGCTCACGGCCCGGGCCGGCGAGGACGACCTGCTCGACGCGCTCGATCTGGGCGCCGACGACTTCCTCACCAAGCCCTACAGCCCCCGGGAGCTGATGGCTCGGGTGCGCTCGCTGCTGCGGCGCCACCGGGTGTCGTCGAGCGGGGTCGCGCGCCCGCCGATCACGGTCGGCGAGCTGGTGGTCGCGCCCGCCACCCATGAGGTCCACTGGCGCGGCGTGCCCGTCGACTGCACGGCGGGCGAGTTCGCGCTGCTGGAGACCCTGGCCGCCGAGCCGGGCCGGGTGTTCAGCCGCGAGCAGCTCATCGCCCGCTCCCACGGCGAGAGCGGGCACGTGACCCGCCGTACGGTCGACGTGCACGTGGCCAACCTCCGCAAGAAGCTCGACCCGGCGCTGATCCGCACGGTCTACGGCGTCGGGTACGCCTGCGCGGTCGCCCCGTGAGCGGTCCTCGCACCCGGGTGCCCTGGCGCCGCAGCCTGTTCGTCCGGATCTTCGGCATCGCCGCCGTGGTGGCGCTGGTCGCGGTGGCCGCCGCCACCTGGGCGACCGTGCGGGCGACCACGGTCGCGGTCCGCGAGGAGGAGCAGGAGTCGCTGCACACCGACGCCCGGACCTACGACGCGCTCGTCGACTTCGCCGCGACCCACCGGGACTGGGCCGCGGCCGCCCCGCTCGTGGACCGCCTGGCGCGGCAAGCGGGCCACCGGGTCAGCGTCACCGACCTGAGGGGTCGGGCGCTGGTCGACTCCGAGGACCGCACCGACCCGCGCGACCCGGCACGTGCCCGCGCCACGCTCGACCCGCTGGACGTCGACACGGTCCTGCGCGACACCCTGGAGCTCCCCGCCACGGCGGCCGTCGCCGAGCCCGCGGTCATCCCGTGCGACGAGGGCGACGGCGAGGGCTGCCGGCGCTACGCCGTCGCGCCGCCCGGAGCGCTCGACAGCCGGGCCCTCGGACCGTTCGCCGACTCCGACGACACCCGCGCATGGACCCGCCTGCAGGCCCTGGTCGACCGCTGCCTGGGCCGGGCCGGGCTGGCGCCGGTCGAGGCGGTCGTCGAGGACTTCTCGGTCATCGTCGCCTACCGGGAGCGCCACGGCACCGTGGCCCGCTGCGCGGACCGGGCCCGCCGCGCCGCGCTCTCGGGGTACGTCGCCCCCGCGGCCCTGCTGTTCGTCGCCGACGGCTCGGAGTCGACCGCGGACGTGCTGTGGGACTTCTCCCGGGCCGCCCAGCTCCGCATCGCCTGGCTGGCCGGCGCGGTCCTCCTGGTCACGTTGCTGCTCTGCGCGGTGCTCGCGGGGAGCGTGGTCCGCCCGCTGCGCCGGATGGCCGCCGTGGCCCAGCGGGCCGGGGACGGCGACCTGGGCGCCCGGGTGCCGGCCCGGCGCCCCGACGAGGTCGGCGAGGTGGCCCAGGCGTTCAACCGGATGGCCGAGCGCCGGCAGCAGCTGGAGGAGGCCAGGCGGCGCCTGGTCGGCGACGTCTCGCACGAGCTGCGGACCCCGCTCGCCAACGTGCGCGGTTGGCTCGAGGCGGCGCAGGACGGGCTGGTCGAGCCCGACGACCGTCTGCTGGCCAGCCTGCACGAGGAGACCCTGCATCTGCAGCGGCTCGTCGACGACCTGCACGACCTCGCGCTCGGGGACGCCGGCGAGCTCCGGCTCGAGCCGGCACCGGTCGACCTGGCGCTGTTCCTGGCCCAGGTCGCCGAGGCGTTCGGCGGCGCGGCCGAGGCGGCCGGGATCGAGCTGGACGTCGCGGCCGAGCCCGGCTCGGGCGTGCGCGCCGACCCGGTCCGGCTGCGTCAGGCGGTCGGCAACCTGGTCGCCAACGCGCTGCGTCACACGCCCCGCGGCGGCCGGGTCACCCTCGCCGGCTCCTCCGGCAGGATCGCCGTGTCCGACACCGGGGAGGGGATCCCCGCCGACGAGCTGCCGCACGTGTTCGAGCGGTTCCGCCGCGTCGACCCGTCGCGGAGCCGGGCCACGGGCGGCAGCGGACTGGGCCTGGCCATCGTCCGCCAGATCACCGAGGCGCACGGCGGTGCGGTCGAGGTCACCAGCACCGTGGGCCGGGGCACCACCGTCGCACTCACCCTCCCCGGCGAACCCGGCGAACCCGACTCGCCCAGCGCTCCGGGCCGCTGATGAGAGGATCGGGACGTGCCCTACCTGGACGTGTCCGGTCACCGCAGCTACCACGAGATCACCGGCGCCGGTGAGCCGCTGCTGCTCCTGCACGGCGGGTTCTGCTCGATCGAGACCATGCGGGCGATGTCAGGCGAGCTGACCCCGTCGTACCTCGTGCACGCGCCGGAGCGGGCCGCCCACGGACGCACGCCCGACCACGGCCGGGCCTTCGACTACGGCGCGATGGTCGACGAGACGCTGGCCTACCTCGACGCCGTCGGCCTCAGCGACGCCCACGTGGTGGGCTTCAGCGACGGCGCGATCATCGGGCTGCTGCTGGCCCGCGACCACCCCGGGCGGGTCCGCTCGCTCGTGACGATCAGCGGCAACCTGGACCCGTCCGGCTTCGTGACCGGGGACCGCACCCCCAGCGCGGCGTGGCAGGCGGCTTCGGCGCAGATCGATCGGGAGTACGACGAGCTCTCCCCCGACGGTCCGGAGCACGCTCCGGTCGTCACCGAGCGGCTGATGGCGCTGTGGACCCAGCAGCCGCAGATCGTGCCCGCGTCGCTGGCCGGCGTGACCGCGCGGACGCTGGTGATGGCCGGCGACCGCGACAGCATCAGCACCGAGCACACCCTGACGATCGCGAGCGCCGTCCCGGACGCCCAGCTCTGCATCGTCCCCGGGGCCAGCCACCTGCTGGTGGTCGAGCGTCCCGGTCTGGTCGGCCGTATCGTCCACGACTTCCTGCAGGAGAGACCATGAGCAACGACGGGATGCGCAGCACCTGGACCGACGTCGGCGCCGGGTGGGTCGAGCAGGAACAGACCTTCGACGCGGCGTTCGCGCCGATCACCACGGCCCTGCTCGCGGCCGCGGCGATCGAGCCGGGGCACCGGGTGCTCGACGTCGGCTGCGGCTCGGGCACCCTCCTCGAGGCGGCTGCGGCGTCGGGAGCGACGCCGGTCGGCGTCGACATCTCCCCGACGATGGTCGAGGCCGCACGGCGCCGGGTCCCCGTCGCCGAGGTCCTCCTCGCGGACGCCCAGTCGACCGACCTGCTGGCCGCCGCGCCGGGCCCGGCCTTCGACCGGGTGGTGTCCCGCTTCGGGGTGATGTTCTTCGCCGACCCGGTGGAGGCCTTCACCCGGATCCGGACCGCGGCCGCGCCCGGCGGCCGGCTGGCCTTCGTCTGCTGGCGCGGCGATGCCGAGAACCCGATCTTCACCCGGGGCACCGAGGTGCTCACCCGCCGGCTCCCGCCGGTGGAGCGTGACCCCGACGGCGCGCCCGGCCCCCGGGCCTTCGCCGACCCGGACCGGGTCCGGACGGTCCTGGCCGACGCCGGGTGGGACCGGGTCGCCGTCAAGGCGCTCGACGTCGCCCTCGACTACTCCACCGCCACCAGCGACGGCGTCGAGGAGCGGCTGGCCACCATCCTGGCCACCGGCACCGGGCGGGACGCGCGGGCCCGTCTGGAGCCCGAGCTGGGGGCTGCGGCGTGGACGGCGCTCCTCGACGAGGTCCGCGCCGAGCTCCGCGCGACCCTCGTCGACGGAGCGCTCCAGCTGCCCGCCGCGACCTGGTTGGTCACGGCGTCCGCCTGAGCGATCAGCCGTTCTGGGCCAGCACGAGGGCGACGTCGTCGCTGGTGTCGTGCGAGCCGAAGGTCAGCAGCCGCTCGACCAGCCGGTCCAGGGCCTCGTCGACCGGGCCCTCGCCCAGCTCGGTGGCGAAGTCGTCGAGCGGGAAGAACTCCCCCTGACGATCCCGGGCCTCGACCAGGCCGTCGGTGTAGAACAGCAGCCGGCTGCCGGCCGGCCAGGTGTGCTCGGAGAGGACCGGGGCGCTGCCCAGGCCGAGCGGCAGTGTCGGCTCGCCGGTGTCGACGAGTGCGGCGCCCGCGTGGGTGACCAGCAGCGGCGGGTGGTGGCCGCAGTTGGCCAGCACGACGTGCTCACCGTGGAACTGGCCCAGGATCGCGGTCACGAACTCCTCGTCGCCGATGTGCTGCAGCAGCGCCTCGTCGATCCGGCGGGCGAGGCTGGCCGGGTCCGGCTCGGTGAACGCCGCGGCCCGGAAGGCGCCCAGCACGGCGGCAGCGGTCTGCACGGCCTCGAGGCCCTTGCCCCGCACGTCTCCGACGATCACGCGGACGCCGTACGGCGTGGCCGCGACCTCGTAGAGGTCGCCGCCCACCAGGGCCTCCTCGCTGGCCGAGACGTAGCGCGCGGCCAGCCCGACCGAGCCGATCGCCGTCGGCATCGACCGCAGGACCGCCCGCTGGGCGGTCTCGGCGATCACGATCATCCGGCGCAGCCGCGCCTCGCGGCGGTCGCGCAGCAGCGCGGAGACCGTGGCCAGGACGGAGAGGCCGATGCACAGGCCGACGCGGAACCAGTAGGAGCCGGTCATCGGCAGGTCCAGCCAGAGGCCGCCGAAGGCCGAGGCGAGGACAGCGCCGACGGCCACCACGGCCGTGCGCCGGACGTCGGCGAGGAACGAGGCCACGATGGGAGCCGCGACCATCGCGGTGGTGAGCTGCAGCTCCCCGACCACGGAGATCGTGGTCAGTCCGGCCAGGAGCACGAGCCCGATCAGCAGCCCCAGGTTCTCGCGCGGGTGCCGCGACCAACTCGTCATCACGCCTCTTATCCTTGCAGGCCGGTCGACATTCCGTCGCCGAACCCCTCCCGGGCCTAGACCACGGATCAGGACGGCGGGTACGGCGCCGCCTTCAACGACCGAGCCAGGTGCACGGCGTTCGCCGCCGAGGTCCGCGTCGTCGACGCGGTCTTCTCGGGGGTCTCGTCGAGGTCCTGGTAGTCGACGGACCCCATCGCTTCGCCGACCCAGTAGGTTCCGGCGTTCGCCGCGACCGAGAAGCCGGTGTCGTTCAGGGCCTGGAGAAGCTCGGCGACCACGTGGTGAGCGCCGTCCTCGTTGCCGACCACTCCGACCAGAGCCACCTTGCCGAAGGTCAGCATCCGGCCCTCGTCGTCGGTCTCGCTGATCTCGGCGTCCAGCCGTTCCATCACCACCTTGCTGAGCGAGGCGGGCTGGCCCATCCAGATCGGGGTCACGACCGCGAGGACGTCAGAGGCCAGCATCTTCGCGCGAATGTCCGGCCACTCGTCGCCATCGCCCTCGTCCGTGCTGACCCCGAACTTCACCGTGTGATCGGCCACCCGCACGACCTCGCCCGGGGCGCCGTGAGCGGCGAGCTCGTCGAGGACCTGCCGGCCCAGCAGCATCGAGCTCGACTCGGCCGGCGAGGGCTTCAGGGTGCAGACCAGGACGAGCGAGGTCAGGTCGCTCACGGCGTGAACACGACCTTGACCATGCCGTCCTCCTTGTCACGGAACTTCGCGTACGCCTCCGGGGCCTCGCTGAGCGGCAGCCGGTGCGTCGCGAACGACTCGGTGCCGAGCGGGTCGGCGTCGTCGGTGAGCAGCGGGAGGATGTCGTCGGTCCAGGCGCGGACGTTGGCCTGGCCCATGCGCAGCTGGATCTGCTTGTCGAACATCTGCATGAGCGGCATCGGGCTGGTCGCGCCGCCGTACACGCCCAGGACGGAGACGGTCCCGCCACGGCGTACGGCGTCGATGCCCTGGTGCAGGGCCGCGAGCCGGTCGATGCCGGCGTTCTTCATCAACGGCTGCGCGACGGCGTCGGGCAGCAGGCCGACGGCCTTGATCATCTTCTCGGCCACCGGGTTGCCGTGCGCCTCCATGCCGACGGCGTCGATGACGGCGTCGGCACCGCGCCCCCCGGTGCGGGAGCGGACCTCCTCGCCGAGGTCGTCCACGGCGTCGAGGTCGATCGTCTCGGCCCCGCGCGCCGCCACCCGGGCCAGCCGCTCCGGGACCCGGTCCACGGTGATCACGCGCAGACCCTCGTGCCGGGCGATGCGGGTGGCCATGTCGCCGATCGGTCCGGCGCCGACGACCAGCAGCGTGCCGCCCGCGGGGACGTCGGCGTACCGCACGCCCTGCCAGGCGGTCGGGAGCACGTCGGAGAGGAAGAGGAAGCGGTCGTCCGACGGCCCCTCGGGGACCTTCACCGGGAGGAAGTCGGCGAACTGCACCCGCAGGTACTCCGCCTGGCCACCGGGCACGGCGCCGTACAGCTTGCTGAAGCCGAGCAGGCTCGCACCGGTGCCCTGGTCGCGGTTCTGGGTGGTCTCGCACTGGCTGTAGAGCTTCCGCTCACAGGTCCAGCAGGACCCGCAGCTGATGTTGAACGGGACCACGACCCGGTCGCCGACCTTCAGCTCGCGCACCTCCGGTCCGACCTCGACGACCACGCCCATCGGCTCGTGGCCGACGATGTCGCCGGGAGTCATGAAGGCTCCCAGCGGTTCGTAGAGGTGCAGGTCCGAGCCGCAGAGGCCGGTGGACGTGACCCGGATGATCGCGTCGGTGGGATCGACGATCGTCGGGTCCGGCACCTCCTCCACCCGGATGTCGCGGGGTCCTTGCCACGTCGCAGCCAACATGTCTGTCCGGTGACCCGCAGGCCGTCGGGAGCCACGCACCCGTAGGGGTGACGGGTCAGCGGGCCTGGACCAGGTAGAGCACGGCGATGGCCACAGCGGCCAACCCGAGCGCGCGGCGGAGCAGGGTCTCGGGGAGGTGGGGCTGGAGGGCGGCGCCGGCGTACCCGCCGACCAGGCCGCCGAGCCCCGCCGCCAGGCCGACCGACCAGTCCGGGGCGATCGAGCCGGGCTGGCCGAGCGACAGCCCGGCGAAGGCGAGCACCCCGACGACCGACGTCACCAGGGTGGAGGCCAGCGCGGCGGGGGCGACCACGCTCACCGCCATCCCGCTCCCGACGAGCAGCGGGCCCAGCACCGAGCCGCCGCCGATGCCGTAGAGCCCGCCGATCACCCCGACGACCAGGGCCAGGGCGGTCACGGTGCGCGGCGGCAGCCCTCGCGCCCGTCGTACGACGCCCCCGCGGCGGGGTCGGAGGATCAGCAACCCGGTCGGCAGCAGCACCGCGGCCGCGACCAGCCGGAAGACCGTCGGGTCGCTGACGACATGCACGCGGAGCACCGCCCCCACCACGACGCCGGGGACGCAGCCGACGACGAGAGACCGGACCAGGGTCGGCTCCAGCTGCCCGCGCCGCCAGTAGCGCCACAGCGCCCCGGGCCCGGAGACGACGTTGAACAGCAGGTTGGTCGGCGTGACCTGAGGGTTGGGCACGTGCAGGACCGACAGCTGCACCGGCAGCAGAAACACCGCCCCGGAGACGCCGACCGGCGCGGTCAGGGTGGCGACGACCAGCCCGACCAGGAGGGCCACCAGGTCGCGCTGCCACTCCATGGCGGCAACCTAGGGCACCGGGCGACCGGCGCGGGCGGAGTGTCAGTCCCGCGAGACCGGGCAGGCTCTCGGGCATGCAGGTCTCGACGGAAGGCTCCCGACTGGTGTTCACCGGCGAGCTGGACGAGGTGTCGATCGAGCTGGCCCGCGAGAGCCTCGACAGCGCGACCTCGGCGGGCCCGGTCGAGCTCGATCTCTCGGGTCTGACCCACCTGGCCAGCATCGGGATCAGCCTGCTGGTCGCCACCCTGCGCCGGGTCGGCGGCGACGGCCTCGAGGTCCTGGCCCGGCACGGCTCGGCGGCCGACCAGGTGCTCGACATGTACCGGATCCCGCACCGGAGCACCTGAGCGTCAGGCGTTCGTCGGGCACTCCGGGTTGGTGCAGACCCGCTCGTCGACCGTCGGGTCGCCGCCGCCCACGACCCCGTCGCTCGGCCCGACGGGACCGTCCGGCTCGACGACGCCGTCCCGGGCGCGGAGGCGGACCTCGGAGCCGCAGACCGAGCAGGGCTTCTCGTCGGTGTACATGCCGTACCCCGTACCCACCGCAGGGGTGAGTTTCTCCGGGTTCCGGCGAGGACACTCGGGAGGCGTGCCCGAGACCGCCGTACGTCCCGTCCTGCTGACGTCCCCGCCCACCGCGGACGACGCGCTGCCCGGCGAGGCGGCCCGCTCCGCCCGTGGGCTCGACCCGGCGGACGTCGAGGCGGTGCTCCGCTGGGCAGCCGGACTCGGGCCGCGGGTGCCGCACCCCGCCTCCGGCGGGACGGCACGACGCTGGGAGCTGCTCGCCAGCGTCGGTGCCCAGGACCTGAGCGTGGCCCGGATGCTCGAGCCGCACCTCGACGCGCTGGCGATCCTGGCCGAGGACGGGACGACGCCGCCCGCGGACTCGACCTGGGGCGTGTGGGCCGCCGAGGGGCCGAACGCCCGGCTGACCGCGCAGGGCAGCGACGAGGCCGGCTGGGTCCTCGACGGCCGCAAGCCCTGGTGCTCCCTGGCCGGCTCGCTCACCCACGGCCTGGTCACCGCCTGGGTCGGGGACCACCAGCGCCGGCTCTTCGCGGTCGAGATGGCCGACCCCGGTGTGACGGTCGAGGACGGTCGCTGGGTCCCGGCGGGGCTCGCCGAGGTGGTCACCACGCCGGTCGCGATGACCGCGGTCGCGGCCCGACCCGTCGGTACGACGGGCTGGTACCTCGAGCGCGACGGCTTCTGGTGGGGCGGGATCGGCGTGGCCGCCGTCTGGTACGGCGGCGCCGTGGGCCTGGCCCGCCGGCTGGCCCGGCAGGTCCGCGAGCGCGAGCCCGACCAGCTGGCCCTGATGCACCTCGGCGAGGTCGACGCCGCCCTCGCCGGAGCCCGCGCCACGCTGGCCGAGGCGGCGGCGGTCGTGGACGCGGGCGGGGTCACCGGCCCGGGCGCGGTCCTGCTCGGCGCCCGGGTCCGGCATGTCGTCGCGACCGCCGTCGAGCTGGTCGGCCGCCACGTCGCGCACGCCGTCGGCCCGGGCCCGCTGAGCCAGGAGCCCGAGCACGTCGCCCGGGTCGCCGACCTGGCCCTCTACGTCCGCCAGCACCACGCCGAGCGGGACGCCGCCGGGCTGGGCGGGATGCTGGCCGAGCACCACCCCGAGGAGGCCCCGTGGTGACCTTCGCCCACCACCTGCCCGGCACGCCGCCGCTCGGCTGGACCGGCCACCCCCGCCACGGCGACGTCCCGGAGCTGGATCTGTCCGACGTCGACCGGCTCGTGGTCGTCGCCGCCCACCCCGACGACGAGTCGCTGGGCGCCGGCGGCCTCCTCGCGCGCGCCGACCGGGCCGGCTGGGTGGTCGACGTGGTCGCGGCCACCGACGGCGAGGCCAGCCACCCCGACTCCCCCACGCACACCCCCGAGCGACTGGCGGCGGTCCGGCGCGGCGAGCTGCAGGACGCCGTCGCCGCGGCCGCGCCGAGTGCTCGCGTACGGATGCTCGGGCTGCCCGACGGCGGGCTGGCCGGCCACGAGGACCACCTCGCCCGGACGCTGGTCGACCTGGTCGGCGACGGTCGCCGTACCCTCCTGGTCGCGCCGTGGCGCCGCGACGCCCACCCCGACCACGAGGCCGCCGGCCGGGCCGCGGCCACCGCCGCGGCCCGGACCGGCGCGCGACTGCTGGAGTACCCCGTCTGGTTCTGGCACTGGGGCGACCCCGAGGACGCGCCGTGGACCGACCTCCGCTCGCACACGCTCGCCGACGCCGACCGGGACGCGCGGGAGCGGGCCCAGGCCGCCCACCGCAGCCAGGTCGCGCCGTTGTCCGACCGCCCGGGCGACGAGGTGCTGCTCGCGCCCGAGCTGCTGGAGCACTTCGCCGGCCCGCGCGAGCTGTTCATCGCCGAGCGGCCGTACGACGCCGCGCTCGACGACCTGCACGCCGTCGAGGCTGACCCCTGGGGCGCGGACACCCGGTTGTACGAGGCCCGCAAGCGCGCCCTGCTGCTGGCGGCGCTCCCCCGGGCCCGGTTCCGGCACGGCCTGGAGGTCGGATCCTCGACCGGCGCCCTGGCCGCCGACCTGGCTGAGCGCTGCGACGAGCTCCTCGTGCTCGACGCGAGCCCGTCCGCGGTCGCCGCCGCCCGCGAGCGGCTGGCCGGCTCCGCCGGCGTGACGGTACGACGGGGCGCGGTGCCCGCGCAGTGGCCCGCTCCCCCGGCCGGCGGATTCGACCTGGTCGTGCTGTCGGAGGTCGGCTACTTCCTCAGCCCGGTCGACCTGGACGACGTGGTCGAGCTGGTTCGCGCGACCCTGGCGGTCGACGGCGTGCTGGTGCTCGCCCACTGGCGC
This sequence comes from Nocardioides lianchengensis, assembly GCF_900101465.1. Lineage (GTDB taxonomy): Bacteria > Actinomycetota > Actinomycetes > Propionibacteriales > Nocardioidaceae > Nocardioides > Nocardioides lianchengensis. The sequence goes on along the minus strand of NZ_FMZM01000017.1, from coordinate 62,105 downwards.
CACGAGGTCGAGGGATGGCCGCTGGACGGCCCTGCGGTGCACGCGACCGTGGTGGCGGCCGGCGTACGGCCGGTGGTGGCGCGCTACGTGGACCGCGACGTCGAGCTGCTCGTGCTGGCCGACCCCGCGGTGCTGCCCGATCCGCGGGCGGAGGCGTGAGCGCGGTCGACCGGGTCCTCGTCGTGGTGCCCGCCCGCGACGAGGAGACCCTCCTGCCGGCCTGCCTCGACGCCTTGGCCCGCGCCGTGGAGATCGGGCATCGCGAGGTGGCCATCGTGGTCGTCGCCGACCGTTGCCGCGATCGCACCGCCGACCTGGCCCGGGCGGCCGGGGTGCACGTCGTCGAGACCGACGCGGGCTGCGTCGGGGCGGCCCGGCGCGCGGGCGTCGCGGCCGGGCTCGCCCTGCTCCCGCCCGCCCCCGACGACCGGACGTGGCTGGCGAGCACCGACGCCGACACCCGGGTCCCCCCGGGCTGGCTGCGCGACCAGCTCGCGCTGGCGGCCACTGGCATCGGGCTGGTGGTCGGTCCCGCCGTCCCCGACCGCCGAGACCTGGACCGCGGCACCTGGCGGGCCTGGCGACGCCGGCACGCCGCGGCCGCCCTCGGCGTCCACGTGCACGGTGCCAACCTCGGGTTCCGGCTCGACGCCTACTGCGCCGCCGGCGGCTGGCCCCGGCTGCCCGAGCACGAGGACCGGCACCTGGTCGACGCGATGCTCGCCGCCGAGGTACCCGCCGCGGCCGGGCCGCCGGTGACCACCTCCGGCCGGCTGCACGGCCGGGTCGGCGGCGGCTTCTCCGGCTACCTGCGCGGGCTCCGCGACGTCAGGTGAGGCTCAGGTGAGCCGGACCGCGACCAACGCGACGTCGTCGTCGGGGAGCTCCGGCAGCAGGCCGCGCAGCAGCCGGTCGCAGAGCTCCTCGAGCGGTACGTCGTCCGCGACCAACCGGGCCAGCAACGCCTGCATGGCAGCCAGGCCCTCGTCGAGGCTCTGCCCGCGGTGCTCCACGAGGCCGTCGGTGTAGAGCAGCACGGTGGCTCCGCGCGGCAGCGCCACCACGGACTCGTCACGCTCGGTGTCGGGGTGCAGCCCCAGCAGCAGCTGGGAGGTGGCCGCCCACAGCGGCCAGACCTCGACCGGGTCGTCGGGGCGTCCCGTCGGCGGCATCGCCACCAGGGGCGGCGGGTGCCCGGCGTTGGACCACCGGAAGCGCATCGTCCCGGTATCGCGCTCCGCGTCGGTCTGCTCGAGGCGGGCGACCACCGCCGTCGCGGTCGTCTCGACCTGCAGGGTCTGGATCGCCCCGTCCACGCGGCGCAACACGCCGGCCGGCCCCTCGCCGGTCGTCACCGCGATCCCGCGCAGCAGGCTGCGCACCTGACCCATGGCGGCGGCCGCCGCGGTGTCGTGGCCGACCACGTCGCCGATCACCAGGCTGGTCGAGCCGTCCGGCTGCTGGAACGCGTCGTACCAGTCGCCGCCCACCTGGGCGGACTCGGCCGCGGGCTCGTAGCGCACCGCGACCTGCAGGTGCTCGGGCTGCGGCGGCGCGGTGAGCATGCTGCGCTGCAGGCCCAGGGCGAGGTCCTGCTGCTGGGAGAAGGCCCGGGCGTTGTCGAGCGCCGAACCGGCGCGCACCGCGACCTCGGTCAGCAGGTCGAGGTCGTCGGAGGTGTAGGTCCCCAGGCGCCGGTCCCGGAAGACGCTCAGCAGCCCGACCGTGCGCGCCCGGCCGCGCAGGGGTACGACGACCGCCGCGTCCGGTCCGAGCCGTCCGAAGAGGTCCCGGGCCTCGCCCGGCTCCAGCACGGCCGCGATCGCGTCGGTCGCCCCGCGGCGGACCACGACCGGCTCGGACCGGCCCAGGGCCTGCGCGACGTACGACGAGTCCGTGAGGGCCGGCAGCCGCACCTCGGCGTACCGCTGGACGAGGCCGCGGCGCTCGGGGTCGTGGTGCCAGGCGCCGATGTCGCGCAGCCGGTGCCGCCAGCCGTGGCCGGCGACCGGCCCGTTCCCCTCGACCAGGGTCACGACGCACCAGTCCCCGAGCACGGGCACGACCAGCTGAGCCAGCCGGGCGACCGCCTCCTCGGCGTCGAGGGTGTCGGACAGCGAGCGGGTCACCTCAGCCAGCAGCGTCGAGCGCCGCCCCGCGCGGGCGACGGCCTCCTCGGCCGTGCGCCGCGCGGTGACGTCGACGAAGTAGACCGACAGCCCGTCCGGACTCGGCCAGACCCGCACCTCGTACCAGGTGTCGAGGGGCACCGGGTAGTACGCCTCGAACTCGACCGGCTCGCCGGTCTCCATGGCATGGCGGTAGCTCCGCTCGAACTCGCTCCCGACCGCGGCCGGGAAGAGCTCCCAGAGCACCCCGCCGACCAGGGGCATCCCGATCCCGCCGAGCAGCCGGAGCGCCTCGGCGTTGGCGTAGGTGAACCGCCAGTCGCGGTCCACGGCGAAGAACGCCGAGGGCATCGTCTCCAGGACCCGGGCGACGCGGGCCTCGCCGTCCTGCACGGCCGTCGTGTCGTACGCCGCCCCGACGACCCGGGCGGCCTCGCCGTCGGGTCCGGCGACGGCCCGCCCGCGCGCGGAGATCCAGCAGACCTCGCCGGTGGGCCGGACCACGCGGTACTCCGCGGCGTAGCCGCTGCAGGTCGCGATGGCCCCCGAGAGGGCGGCGGCGACCCGTTCCCGGTCCTCGACGTGCACCGATGCGTTGAACGCCTCGATGGTGCCGCCGAAGGTCTCGCGGGTCAGCCCGAACAGGACCAGCAGCCGCTCGTCCCAGCGCAGCTCGCCGGTGGCCAGGTCCCAGTCGAAGACGCCCACCCCGGCGGCGTCCACGGCGAGCTGCCAGAGCAGCCGGTCGTCGTCGTACGACGCGGTCAGGGCCGCCAGCTCCAGCTCGGCCAGCACCGGGCCGGCGAGCTGCTCGAGCAGCGAGACGTCCTGCTCGCTCCACTCGCGCGGGGCGCGGTCGAAGACGCAGAGCGCACCGACCGTATGACCGTCCGCGACCAGCGGCACGCCGAGATAGGACCCGACGACCCCCGAGGTCACCGGCGGCAGCGCGTCGACCCGCGGATCACCGGCGGCGTCGACGACCACGACCGGTCCGTCGGCCCGCACGGTCACGGTGCACAGCGAGTCCGCGGCCGGCGACCGGCCACCGACCGAGTCGGCCGCGTCGCCCACGCCGCCCATCACCGTCTGGTCGTCGGCGATGATCGACACCTGGGCCGACCCGGCCCCGGTCAGCCGGGCGGCCAGGTCGGCCAGCCGGTTGAGCGCCGGGATGCCGTCGGTCTGCCCCGCGAGCCGCCGGGCGTGCTGCTCGCGCGACGGCCCGGCCTCGTCGTGCTCCGAGGACGGACCGCCCGTGGCGAAGGGACCCGGGCCGGTCATGGTCGACCGGCGGGGGCGTGGTGGGGCACGGGCACTCCAGGTGGTTCGCCGCTACAGCGCGCGTTGTTCAGTGGCGGCATCGTCGCACGGCCCCGACCCCGATCGGGTCGGATCCGGGAGGGTGGGATCAGCCGGCGGCCGGGATGTCGGCGACGACGCGGGTGCCGGCCGAGGTGTCGTAGCCCCAGGCGCCGCACAGCCGCTCCACCATGGCCAGGCCGCGACCGCCGAAGGAGGTCGCCGAGGGCATCGACGCCTCGAGCCGATCGACCTGGCCCCCGTCGCAGACGCTGAACCGCAGAGCACCGTCGAGGAGCACCCAGGCGACCTCGATGGTCCCGTCGTCGTGCGGGCGACCGTGCCGCACCGCGTTCATCACCAGCTCGCCGACCACGATGTTGGCGTCCTCGACCACGTGCCGCGCGGCGCCGCGCGCCTCCAGCTCGTCGGTCACGAACCCACGGGCAGCCGTCACCGAGGACACCTCGAACGGGAGGCGGACCCGGTCCGCCTCCGGGGGCACCGACAGTGACTGCATGTCTTCCTGGTGCCCGGGACCGCCCTCGCCCAATCCGCTCACGAGGTGCGGTGGGGAAGGCCACAGATCCGGAGGACCCGTTGGGCGACGGTCCCCTCGGCCGCGAGCAGCTCGCTGGACGCCGACCCGTCGTCGCTCCGGGTCGCCCCAATCAGGGCCGCGATGGCCACGCTCGGGAAGTAGTCGACGTCGCTCAGGTCGATGACGACCGGCGTGCCGGCCGCAGCGATGTCCGCGCGGAAGACGTCGAGGCTGGTCTCGTCGACGGTGCCCGAGAAGGCGAGCGTGCGGGTGTCCGGGTCGTACGCCGAGGACAGCGGTCGTTCCTGCATGGCTCGCAGCCTAGTGTCCCCCTCCTCGTCACCTCCCGGACGCTCCGACCGGTCACGATCGCGGCGTGAGCGACCCGACCGCCGACGACGTCCGCACCTACCTGGAGCTGACCCGCCTCCTCGACGAGGTCGAGCGCACCCGCCCCGAGCTCTCCGCCCCGCTGCGGCTGACCCTGGTCCGGGCGCACCGCGAGCACCAGGTGGCCTGGCTCGACGAGGTGCGCTTCCGGCTGGTCGTCGCGGAGCTCGCCGCGTCGTAGCCACCCCGGTGGTTGAGGAGGTCGCGCAGCGACCGTCCCGAAACCCCCGCACCCGAGGGAACGACACCGACCCACCGGGTTTCGAGACGTGACCCCGTCCCTCCTCACCTCACGCCGGAGGTTGAGGAGGTCGCGCAGCGACCGTCTCGAAACCCCCGCACCCGAGA
>NZ_FMZM01000017.1:0-57150 GCF_900101465.1 Nocardioides lianchengensis | reverse complement strand
GCGACCGTCTCCAAACCCCCGCACCCGACCAGCGACACCGACCCACCGGGTCTCGAGACGGGCCCCCGTCCCTCCTCAACCACCAGCACTCACCGCACCCCACCCCACCCCGGTGGTTGAGGAGGTCGCGCAGCGACCGTCCCGAAACCCCCGCACCCGAGAAGCGACACCGACCCACCGGGTTTCGAGACGGGACTCCGTCCCTGCTCAACCACCGTCAGCCGTGGGCGGCGACGTCGGCCCTCAGGATCTCGGGCCACCGGGCCAGGTCCTCCGGCGTCCGGGCGACCTCGAGCCGGGTCTGCGGCAGCAGCCCGGCCAGCGCCTCGGCCGTGGAGACCGGGTGGGCGGGGTCCTCGGTCCACGACAGGATCGTCACGGGTACGGCGAGCGCGGCGATCCGCTCGGCCGGGGGCAGGTCGCTCTGCGCGGCGCCGCGCAGCAGGGACGGCAGCAGCTCCTCCGACACGTCGGGCAGGGTGTCGGGGGTGTGCGCGGTGGCCGGGGGTGACGGGGCGAGCCGACCGGCCTCGACGAACGCCGCCATCCCCGCGGTCTCCACGATCTCGGCGGCCCGGAGGTAGTCGTCGGCCTTGGCCGTCCGGGTCGCCCAGGCGGTGGGCGGGATGACCAGGGTGAGCCCGGCGAACCGCTCCGGCTCGCGCACCGCCGCGTGCAGCAGGGTGCCGGTGCCCATGGACGGGCCGACCCCGTGCACCTGCTCACCCGGGAACGACGCGTCGAGCAGCCGCAGCAGGTCCTCGGCGAGCACCGACCAGCGGTAGTCCTCGGGGACCGCCCGGCCGCCCGAGCGACCGTGGCCGCGGGCGTCGTACCGGAGCAGGCGGGTGCCGCTGAGCCCCCGACCGAGGTCGAGGTCGAGCAGCCGGTCGCGCTGGCGGCTGGAGGTGAGGCCGTGGAGCTGGACGACGGGATGCCCGCCCTCGTCACTCAGCTCCACGTCGAGCTCGGCCCCGGGAACGGTGAACGTCGGCACGTCGGCTCCTCGGACACAGGGTGAGGGCCCTAGGTTAGCGGCATGCGGCTGACCAACGTCGCGCACCTGCGACTGCCGTTCGGTCGGCTCTGGGGCTACGACCTCGAGGTGCGTGGATCCGGCGATCTCCTCCCGGTGTCCTTCGACCAGCGGCGCCACGTCGGCGCCGGTGACCGGCCCGGTTCGTGGATGGCGCTCTCCTTCCGGCTGTCGGCCCCCGTGGCCCGCGACGACCTCGCCGCGGCCTGGCTGGCGGTCGTCGAGCGGCACGGCACGCTGCGCTCCGCCTTCGTCCCGGGTCCCGACGGGCTCCCGGCGCTGCGCGCGATCGAGGTCGCGCCCGGCGGCTGGACCGAGCACGCGGTCGCGTCGGGCCAGGCGCCGAACGACGCCTTGCGCGCCGTGCTCGACGACGCGTGCTCGCCGTACCGTCGGCCCTCGCACCGGCTCTGCGTCCTGGAGACCGCGACCGGTCCGACCGTGGTGATCGCCGCCGACCACGCCCACGTCGACATGTGGTCGATGCTCGTCGTGGCCCGCGACCTCCTCCAGGCGTACGGCGAGGTGCGGGGCGGCCGCTCCCCCGCGCTCACCCCTGTGCCGGCCTTCGCCGAGCACACCCGCGCCCTGCGGGCCCGTCCGTCCGCGCCGCCCGAGGTCCGGTCCCGCTGGGCCGAGGTGCTGGCGGCGTCCGGCGACGTGATGCCCCGCTTCCCGCTCCCGCTGGGCGACGTCTCGGCGCCCCAGCGCGAGCGGGTCGAGGTCCGCGACGTGCTCGACGTCGACGACGCCGCCGCCTTCGCCGCCCAGGCCCGCGAGGACGGCGTCTCGACCCTCTCGCTGGTCGTCTCCGCGATGACCGCGGTGACCCGCGACCTCGGGGACGTGCCGCTGCGGGCGGTCTTCCCCGTCCACAGCCGGTACGACGCCACCTGGCACGACTCGGTCGGCTGGTTCATCACCAACTCGGTCCTCGAGTCGGCCGACCCCGCCCCGAGGGCGTGCTCGGCCGCGGTCAAGGAGGCGATCGGGCTCGGCTCCTGGCCGCTGGAGGACATCCTCGAGCCGTGGGGCGGGATGCCCGAGGCCCCCGGCATGTTCGCCATCTCCTGGCTGGACCTGCGCCGGCTGCCGGTCCGCATCGACGCCGCCGGCCTCGAGGCCCAGTACGTCGGGGCCGCCGTCCGCACCGACGGCGTGATGCTCTGGTTCGTGCTCGACGACGCGGGGCTGCACCTGCGCTGCCGCTACCCCGACACCCCGGAGGCCCGACTCCACGTCGGCGGCTGGCTGGACGCGCTGGTCCAGCGGCTGCGCGCCGACGCCGCCGCCTCGATCGGCGGTCGCCTGGTCCTCGGCGACCGGGTCTTCCGGGTGCAGCGGGCCGCCCGCACCGACGCGGCCGACCTCGTCGCGCTGCTCGCCGACGACGAGATCGGGCGGACCCGCGAGGGCGCCGACCTGGTTCGCTACGAGACGGCGTACGACGCGATCGCGCGCGACCCGGCGCAGTACCTCGCCGCCGTCCGGGACGAGGGCGACCGCATCGTCGGCACCATGCAGCTCACGATCGTCCCGGGCCTGTCCCGCGGCGGCACGACCCGGCTTCAGGTCGAGGGGGTGCGCGTCGCCGGCTCCGCCCGGGGCACCGGCCTCGGCACCGCGATGCTGGAGTGGGCGCACAACCACGGCCGCGCCCGCGGCGCCACCCTCGCCCAGCTCACCACCGACAACGCCCGTGGCCGGGCGCACGAGTTCTACCGACGACTCGGCTACGAGGACACCCACGTCGGGTTCAAGCGGCCGCTCTGACCCCCTGCAGCCGGGGGTCAGAGCGGCTGCAGCCCGGTGATCACCCAGGTCCGCCCGTCCCGCTCGGCCGTCACCCGCAGCTGGGCCGCCGAGACCGACTGCTCCTCGTCGTCCGCCCGACTGCTGCGCTGGTCGAGGAAGACCAGCAAGGTGGCCTTGTCCTTCGTGAGCTCCTGGACGCCGGCCAGCTGGACGACGGCACTGAGCGTGAGCTGCTGGCCCGGGGCACGCTCGGCGAGGCTCTCGAACAGGGTGTCGTACTGCTCGCGGGCCTGGCCGCGGAGCACCTGGTCGGCGAACGCGCGGGTCGCCTCCGGCTGGGTGTAGTCGTAGCTCAGCACCTGGGTCAGGCCCCGGGACACCACGGTCACGATGCCGTTCTCCGTCGACCCGGCCAGCTGGGCCCGGTTGTCGAGCACCGGGTCCTGCTGGAGCGAGTGGGCCTGCCAGGCGAAGGCGCCCGCGACCACGAACAGCACGGCGGAGACGGCCAGCACCAGGCCTCGCCGTACGCCGATCCGGCGCATCACAGTCCCACCGCGACCTGCTGGAGGTTCTCCAGCTTCCACCGACCACCGACCAGGACCAGGTCGGCGGCGAAGCGGTTGCGCTTCACCGTGGGCTCGGCGTCCTCGTCCCCGCTGACGCTGACCTCGACGGCCACGATCAGCGTCGCCGTGCGCTCGGTCAGCTCGGTGAGCGCGGCCTGGACGACCCGCCCCTGGGCCACCTTCTTCTGGTCGGCCAGGAGCTGCTCGTCGTCCGGCTCCATGGCCACGAGCTGGTCGTGCAGCACCCCGGTGGAGACGTCCTGCCAGGCCTTGATGCCGGCCGCGACGTCGCGGTGGTCCATCGAGTTCATGGTCTCGACGGCGGCGGTGCCCTCGATGACCGCCGCGTCGCGCAGCTCCGCCCGGGTCCGGTCGGGATCGTTCGCGGCCGAGCGCCAGAAGAGGACGGCCGCCACCAGCGACAGCACCGCGAGCGCCCCCAGGACCCAGACCGTCAGACCGACGCCCGGTGGTCGCCGCTCGGTGGGTGGCTCCGGGCCTTCCTCCGAGGTCTCGGGATCCTTCACCGGCTCGACCGGTGCCTCCGAGACCTCCGGCGCCTCCGACACCTCCGCCGTCGGACCGGCCGAGCGTCGGTTGCGGATCTCGAAGCGCGGCTCGTCGTCGCTCACTGCGTGCCTCCCAGCAGGTCGTCCATGCTGTCGGGGGGAGCCAGCACCGTCGTCCGGCGGCCCCCCTTCTTCCTGTCGTCCCCGGGCAGTGTCGCGCCCGGCCCGCGCACGTTGCTGCCGGTGGACGGATCAGCGTCGCAGCCGGCATCGGGGTTGAACTTCTGGCCGGGGCTGGTGTCGGTGCCCGGACGCATCTCGGTCTTCTCGTAGCCGTCGGTGCAGGGCAGCGGGGTGAAGAACGACGTCTGCAGACCCGACCGCATGCCCTTGCTGGTCATCACCGCGTACGTGATGGAGATGCCCTCCGGCAGCCGGATGAGCGTCTCCTTCACCCCGGCGGCATGGGTCCCGAAGACCTGGGCCGTCGAGACCAGGTTGCCCATCAGCTGCCCGAGCGGCTGGCCCACGGAGCGGAACAGCGCGTCGAGCTGGCGGGCGGCCGCCGGGGTCTGCTCGACCAGTCGGCGCCAGTCGTCGTCCTGCTCGTCGAGGGCGTGGGCGAGCAGCCGCAGGTCCGAGCTGAAGCTCGTGAAGCTGGCGGCCGCCTTCTCCTGGGTGGCCAGCACCGTCCCGGAGCTGTCGATCAGGCTGACCGTGACGAGGAAGTTGCGGTCGGCGGTCTGCGCGAAGTCGGACGAGGTCTCGATCAGCCGGGCCAGGTGGGCTCCGTTGCCCCGGCTCATCTCGTACCCCTCGTCGATGACGGTGTTCAGCGCGTCCGAGGGCACCGAGGCCACGAAGTCGCGGCTGCTGCGCAGCAGCCCGTCGATCGACGGCGGCAGGTCGGCCGCGGTCAGGGTGAGGTGGGCCCCGTCGGCCAGCAGCTCGTCGCCGACCTCGCCGCCGCGCAGGTCGAGGTACTGCTCGCCGATGGCCGAGCGGTTGACCACCCGGCCCTGCACCTCGGCCGGGATGTCCGGGGCCCCCCGCTCGATCCGGAGTACGGCGTGGGCGCCGTCCCTCGACGCGGTCAACGACTCCACCCGTCCCACCGGCACCCCGCGGTAGGTCACCTCGGAGTTCTCGAACAGGCCGCCGGCCTGGGGCAGGTCGACGGAGACCTGGTAGCCGCCGAGGAACCGGTCCAGCCCGACGTACTGCACCGCCAGGAAGGTGGTGGTCAGCAGGGACAGCACCACGAAGACGACGACCTTGGCGCGGGTCATGGTCGTGAGCATCAGTCCTCCTCCCCCGGCGTGGCGGACTCCGACGAGGAGGCCGCGGCTGTCGGCACCTGCACTGACGGCTCGGGCAGGCCAGGCAGCGCCGAGTCGGTGGGCGGCAGCAAGGACGGTGACGGCGAGACCGACGCTGAGCCCGAGGCCGAGGGCGACGCGCTGGCCGACGGTGAACCGGACCCGCTGGGCGAGCCGCTCGCCGACGGACCGCCTGAAGGACTGGACGACGTGGAGGCCGAGGCCGACGGCGACCCCGACGCACTCGGGAGCGTCATCGGTGCCGACCGGCCCGCGTCCGGGTCGAACGGGTCGATCGGGGGCATCGCCCCGGGGTCGTCCAGCTGCGGCCACGGGCATCCGAGGCCACGGCAGCTGGCCGGGAGCGAGGTGTAGTTGGCGGTGGCGAAGACGTTCAGGTAGTCGCCCTTGATCGCGCCGAGCACCGCGTCGGGGAACGGGTAGGTCAGCAGCAGCTCCAGCGAGTTCGGCAGCGCCGACCCCGACTCGGCCAGCTCCCGCAGGATCGGCTCCAGCAGCTCCAGGTCCTCGACCATGTCCTGCTGGGACGCGTCGAGGGTGCGCAGGGTGACGTCGCTGAGCCTGTCGAGCGATCCGAGCATCTCGACCAGCTGCTCGCGCTGGTCCACCAGGACCTGCAGGCCCGGGCTCAGGCCGTCCAGCGCCGTGGCGATCTTGTCGCGGTCCGTCTCCAGGGTCTCCGACAGCGAGGCCAGGGAGTCGAGCGCGGCGGTCAGGGCGCCCTTGCGCGAGTCGAGCGAGCTCATGAACGTCTCCATGTTGCGCAGGAAGCCGCGGATCTCCTCCGGCCGACCGGCCGAGACCTGCTGGAGCTCGCGCGAGATCTCCTGGAAGCGGCCCAACCCGCCACCGTTCACCACCAGCGAGAGGGCACCCAGGACCTGCTCGACCTCGGCGACCTGGCTGGTGTCGGCGATCGGGATGTTCGCCCCGGTGCTCAGCGAGCCGGGGCCCTCCTTCCCCTCCTCGGGGCGCACCAGGGCCACGTACTTCTCGCCCAGCAGCGACGTCTGCTGCAGCCGGGCGGTCGTGCCGGTCGGCAGGTCGACGTCGCGGCGGACCAGCAGGGTGACCCGCGCGGTCCGCCCGTCGGGATTGAGGTCGATGCTCTGGACCCGGCCGACGGCGATGTTCTCCACCTTCACGCTGCTCTGCGGGACCAGGTCGACCGCGTCCTGGAAGTCCGCGGTGATCCGGACCGGGTCCGAGCCGACGTCGGCACCGCCGGGCAGCGGCGTCTCGTAGAGGTCGTTGCCGAGCCCGCAGCCCGTCAGGAGGGCGGCCAGCCCGAGCGCGGCGGTCCAGCGCGCAGCCGTACGACGTACCGCGGTGCTCATCGCCCGCTCCCGTCCCTGGCACCGTCGACCAGGGTCGGCGGTGCGTTCTCCGAGGTCCGTGCGGTCAGCCCGTCGTCGCTCCAGATCGAGACCTCGTTGACGTTGCCGCGCCCGACGATGGCGTTGTACTTCTCGTCGTAGGCGTCGAGCAGGTTGTGCAACAGCAACGGGGCCAGCCGCACGGTCTCCTCCAGCGACCTGCGCTGCCGCTCGAGCGCCTTGGTGGTCGGCACCAGGTTCCGCACGCTGGTCTGCAGGTGGGCGCGGTTGTCGCGGATGAAGTCGTCGAGGACCGTCATGGCGTCCGCCAGGTTCTGCGCGGCCTCCCCCATGTGCTCGCGGTCCTCGGCGAGGAACCCGGCCACGTCGGCGAACTGCTCGTTGACCTTGGCGACCGTCGCGTCGTTCTCGACGAGCATCTCGTTGAGGTCGTCGAGGTTGGCGACGGTGCCGAAGAAGTCCTCGTCCAGCCCGGCCAGCGTCGCGCTGGCCGCCCCGAACTCGCGGATCATGGTGTTCAGGTCCTTGCCCTGCCCCTCCAGGTTGTCGGCTCCGACTTTGAGGAGCCGGTTCAGGGCCCCGTTCTTGTTCGCGCCGCGGGGACCGAGCGCCTCGGACATCTCCTTCAGCCCGCCGTACAGCTCGTCGATCTCGACAGGTACGGCGGTGCGGTCCTGATCGATGACCGTCCCGCTGCCGAGCCGCTTCTCGCCGGAGTCCTCCACCCACGGCTCGGTCAGCTGCACGAACCGGTCGCTGACCATGGTGGGCGCGATGATGACCGCCCGGGTGTCGGCGGCCACGGCCTGGTCAGGGTCGAGCTCCATCCCCACCCGCACGTGGTCGCCCTCGGCGCTGACCGTGGTGACCCGCCCGACGGGCACGCCGAGCACCTGCACGTCCGAGCCGGGGTAGAGCCCGACGGAGGAGTCGAAGAGCGCCGTGACCCGCACCGGCTCGGTGCCCAGCAGCGACCGTGCCCCGAGAGCACCGACCACCACGAGGCCGGCGACCAGGGCGGCCACCAGGATCGTCCGCATCCGCTTGCTGATCACTGGCTGCCTCCGGGCTTGCAGTCGCGGACGACGTCGTTGCGGAGCTCGGGCAGGCCGAGCTGGTCGAACAGTCCGCACAGGTAGGCGTCGGCCCAGGGGCCGTTGCCGGTGGCCGAGGCCAGGACCCGGTAGTAGGGCCCGAGCTTGCCGAGGGCGTCGTCGAGGTTCTTCTGGTTGCGGTTGAGCAGCGCGCTGACCCGGTCGAGCTTGGCCAGGGCGGGTGCCAGGGTCCGGTCGTTGTCCTCGACCAGGCCCCGCACCTGGGTGCCGAGGTCGCGGGCGCCCAGCCACATGGAGTGGAGGGCCTCGCGCCGGTGCTGCAACTCCCCGAGCAGCGCCGAGCCGTCCTGGAACAGCGCGGCCAGCTCGTCGTTGCGGTCGGCGAGGGTGCCGGTCACGCCCTGGGTGGCGTCGAGGAGCTCGGCCAGCTCGGAGTCGCGCGAGGAGATGGTGCGCGACAGGTCGGTGAGCCCGCCGACCATCTTCTGCACCGACTTGGGGGTGTCCTCGAACGCCGTCGCCAGCGCGTCGAAGCTCTCCTCGAGCTGGACGGTGTCGATCTCGTTGAGCTCGGTGGAGAAGTCCGAGATCGCGGCGTTCACGTCGTACGGCGTGGTGGTGCGCTCCAGCGGGATCGCCCCCTCCAGGGTGCCCTCACCGAGCGGGTCCACGGCCAGGTACTTCTGGCCGAGCATGGTCTTGACCTCGATCGAGGCCGTCGTGGCCGATGGCAGCTCGACGTCCTTGGCGCGGAAGTAGACCCGCACCTGGTCGCCCTCGAGGCGCACGTCGGTCACCTCGCCGACCCGCACCCCGGCGACCCGGACCTCATCCCCGGGTCGCAGGCCGCCGCCCTCGGCGAAGATCGCCTGGTGCACGCGGCCCTCCCCGACGACGGGGAGCGAGGTCATGTTCATCGCGGCGTAGAAGGAGACGCCCAGGACGAGCAGGCCGACCACCGCGATCACGACACGGTTGCGCTCGGCGAACGCGCGGGGGAACCGGGACATCAGCGGCACCTTCCCGCGACCGGCTTGACCCCGACGTCGCCCATGTAGCCCTCGGGCAGCGGGATCCGTCCGTCCATCGAGCACAGGTAGAAGTTGAGCCACGAGCCGTAGCTGGCGGTCCGGCCGATCCGGTCCAGCTTGGTGGGCAGCAGGTTCAGGAACCGCTCGACGTCGGTGCTGTGCTGGTCGAGCGTCTCGGAGAGCGTGCCGAGATGCTCGATCGAGCGCCGGACCGATGGTCGGGTGTCACCGAGCAGGCCGGCCACCCGGTCGGTCAGCTCCCCCAGGCCCTCGATGGACCCGCCGATCGCGGCGCGGTCGGCGGCCAGGCCCGACACCAGCTGCTGCATCGTCCGCACCGTGGTGTCGAGCTGGCCGGACCGGCTGTTCACGGTCTGCATCACGCTGCTGAGGCTGGTGATGAGCTGACCGATCACCTCGTCCTTCTCCGCCAGCGTCGTGGTCAGACCGGCGGTGCTCTCCAGCAGGCCCTCGACCGTGGCGGCCTCGCCCTGGAACACGGCCAGGATCTGCTCGCTGAGCGCGTTCACGTCGTCGGAGTCGAGCAGCCTCATCAGCGGCCGGAAGCCGTTGAACAGGACGGTCAGGCTGAGCGCCGGCCGGGTCTCCTCGAGCCCGAAGGTGTGCCCCGGCTCGACCATCGTGGCGGCACTGGCCGGCACCGGGTCGCCGGCTGTCGTGCCCGCGGCGTCCGAGCCGGGCTGCTTGATCGCGAGGTAGCGCTGCCCCACCAGGTTGCGGAAGTTGATCTGGATGACCGCCCCCCGCTCGACCGGCACCCCCTTGCGGATCGTGAACCGCACCCGGGCCAGCCGCCCCTCGGTGACCGCGACGTCGAGCACGGTGCCGACCTTGACCCCGGCCACCCGGACGTCGTCGCCCCGGTTGACGCTGGTCGCGTCGGCGAAGACCGCGGTGTACTCGACGGCCTCGCCGGACGAGCTGTTGCGGATCGTCATCGCCAGGATGCCGGTGGCCAGCACGGTCACGACCGTGAAGACCAGACTCTTGATCCCGATCACCCAGAGGGGACCGTGGTTGGCGTCCTTCGTCATTGCAGCACCACCTTCGTGTTCCGCAGGCCCGGGCCCAGGAGCAGGCTGTTCCAGCGGGGGTAGTCGTCGGGCGCCAGGCCTTGCGTCGGTGCGACCAGCTCGGCGATCAGCTGGTTCTCGCCCGGGGAGTTGGCGTCTCCGAGCCCGCTCAGCGCGGTCAGGTAGGAGTGGGCGACGTTGCCGGGGGGCGGGCCGATCGGCTCGGGGTCGTCGGTGTCCGCAGTCCTCGTCGTCCGCTCGGTCTGCGGCCACACCAGGTCGGCCGACCGGTCACTCGCCCGGGGCGGCTTCGTCCCGACCTTGCCGGTGACGTAGGGGCAGCGGGGCGCAGGGGTGCCCTTGGTGAACCGGACCTGGTCGTCCTTCGCGAGGTACTTGCTGCGTGCCGGCATCACCGTCAGCACCGCGTGCATCCCGGGCTCGTCGGTGCCGACGCCCAGGGTCGTCTCCATCTTGTCCTTCATCCCGGCCACGGCCCGGAAGAGGCACGGGAACTGCGAGGCGTACGGCGAGGTCGCCCGCAGTGCCGCCTTGCTCTCCTCGCTGAGGACCACGATGGTGTCGTGGTTGTCCGCCACCCAGCCGCGGGTGGTGTCGGAGGAGCTGATGACGCTGGCGTACACCTCGCGCAGCTCGGTCTGCTTGTCGACCAGCGTCGAGGCGGTCGTGGTCATCGTGGCCAGTGCGTCGACCAGGTCGGGCGCGGCCACCTGCCACTGGTCGGCGACCCGGGCCAGGGAGGCCAGGTCGTCGGCCATCTGCGGCACGTGCGGCTCCAGCTTGCGGACGTAGCGCGACCAGGCCACCATCGCGTCGCCGAGCCGCTCCCCCTGGCCGTCGAGCATGTCGGCGAACTCGCCGAGCATCGCCGACAGCTTCTCCGGCTGGACCGCGCGGAGCACGGGCAGCAGTTCGTCGAGGACCTGCTGCAGCTCGGCCGCCTCGGCGGAGGCGTCCTGCCGGATCACGTCGCCGGCCTGCAGCGTGGTGCTGCTCGGATCGGCGGGGACCACGAGGGCGACGTACCGCTCGCCGAACATGGTCTTGGGCAGCAGTCGCGCGACCACGTTGTCGGGCACCAGGTCGAGCGTCTCGGGGTCGAGGGCCAGCTCCAGGTCGGCGCCGGCGTCGGTGGCGCTGATCTCGGTGACCTGCCCGACCGGCACGCCCTGGAACTTCACGTCGGAGCCGACCTTCAGCGCGTTGCCGACCACGTCGGTGCGCAGCGTGACGTCGCGGTGCGGGACCAGCGCCCGGTCGTAGGCCAGGTAGGCCACGGTGAGCAGCCCGGCCAGCACCGCCAGGGCCAGCACGCCGACCAGCAGGTCGAGGGCCTTCCCGGGCCTCATCCGGCGATCCGCACGGTGGTGGAGGCGCCCCACAGCGCCATCGACAGGATCAGGTCGAGCAGGGCCACCGAGACCAGGCTGCGTCGTACGGCGCGGCCCACGGCGACGCCCACGCCGGCCGGCCCGCCGGTGGCCTGGTAGCCCATCCGGCAGTGCACCATGATGATCATCACCGAGAAGATCAGCACCTTCACGAACGACAGCAGGATGTCGATCGGCGGCAGGAACAGGTTGAAGTAGTGGTCGTAGGTGCCGGCCGACTGCCCGTAGACGAAGACCGTCACCATCCGCGCCCCGCCGTACGACGTGAGCAGGCCGATGACGTAGAGCGGGATGATCGCGATGAAGCCGGCGATCACCCGGGTGGTGATGAGGTAGGGAACCGGCGAGACGGCCATCGCCCGGAGCGCGTCGACCTCCTCGTTGATCCGCATCGCGCCGAGCTGGGCGGTGAAGCCGGAGCCGACCGTGGCCGACAGCGCCAGCGCGGCCACCATCGGGGCCACCTCGCGCGTGTTGAAGTAGGCGGAGATGAAGCCGTTGAGGGCCGACGCCCCGATCTGGTCGAGGGCGGCGTAGCCCTGCATGCCGACCACGAACCCGACCGAGAGGGTCAGGCCGAGCATCACGCCGATGGTGCCGCCGATGACGGCCAGCGCCCCGGAGCCGAAGCTCACCTCGGAGAGCAGCCGCAGCACCTCCTTGGGGTAGTGCCGCAGGGTCCGTGGGATGTCGATCAGGACCTGGGCGTAGAAGCGCACGTCCCGGCCGAGCCGGGCGACGCGGCCCACCGGCCGGCCGAAGATCCGGACCGGGGGTGAGGCGGAGCGGGTGCCGGCCACGTCAGGCCCCCTTCATCGGGACGAGCGTCAGGTAGAGCGCGGTGAGCACGAAGTTGACGAAGAAGAGCATCAGGAAGGTGATGACCACGGACTGGTTGACCGCGTCGCCGACGCCCTTGGGACCGGGTGCGGTGTTCAGCCCGCGGTAGCAGGCGATCACGCCGGCCAGGAAGCCGAAGACGATCGCCTTGATCTCGCCGATCCACAGGTCGGAGATCTGGGCCAGGGCCGTGAAGCTGGACAGGTAGGCGCCCGGCGTACCGCCTTGCAGGACGACGTTGAAGAAGTAGCCGCCGAGCACGCCGACCACCGCGACCAGGCCGTTCAGCAGCACCGCGGCCATCACGCACGCCAGGACTCGGGGTACGACGAGGCGCTGCACCGGGTCGAGGCCCATCACCTTCATCGCGTCGATCTCGTCGCG
Organism: Nocardioides lianchengensis; assembly: GCF_900101465.1. GTDB lineage: Bacteria > Actinomycetota > Actinomycetes > Propionibacteriales > Nocardioidaceae > Nocardioides > Nocardioides lianchengensis. Next base: position 44,848 of record NZ_FMZM01000017.1, on the reverse strand, counting down.
GATGGTGCGCGAGCCGATCTCGGCGCAGATGGCCGCACCGCCGGCGCCCGCGATGACCAGCGTGGTCACGATCGGCGATGCCTGCTGGACGACCGCCAGCACGCTGGCCGCGCCGGTGAACGACTCGGCGCCGATCTGCTTGGTCAGCGTCCCGAGCTGCAGTGCGATCACCGCGCCGAGCGGGATGGAGATGAGCATGGCCGGCACCCAGGAGACGCTGACGACGAACCAGAACTGCTGGAGCAGCTCGGCCGCCGAGAACGGCCGGCGGAAGGTCGCCCGCACGGTGTCGAGGGCGAGGGAGAAGAGGTGCCCGGTCGCGTCGAGCGCCCGGACGGGGAAGGGTGGCCGGCGCAGGGACCGGTCTCGGTCGGTCTCCTCGTCGTCGGCGACATAGAGGCTCGCCGCTCCCGACGTGACCCGCTGCCGGTGCCGCTCGCCGCTCGCGCGCACCGCGCCGGAGCGCGGCTGGAGCTGACGCGGCAGCACCTCGATCGCCCGGGCGGCGGTGTGCACCATCGACCCGCCGGGGTACGGCTCATCGTCGTAGTTGACCGGCTCCGTACGACGGTGGTCGGCCTCCTCGCTCATCCCGATCGGCCCGTCCGGGTCGCCGCTCATGAACTGGCTGACCACCGGGTGGTCGGTGACCAGGAACTCCTCGCGCGGCCCGAACATCACCAGCTCGCGCCGGTAGAGCATGCCGAGGTTGTCGGGCAGCGTCCGCGCGAGCTCGATGTTGTGGGTGACGACCAGCATGGTCGCGTCGGTGGCGGCGTTGACCTCGATGAGCAACTCGGCGAGGTTCGACGTCCGCACCGGGTCGAGGCCCGAGTCGGGCTCGTCGATGAGAATGATCTCGGGGTCGGTGACCAGCGAGCGAGCCAGGCCGGCCCGCTTCTTCATGCCGCCGGAGATCTCGCCCGGCAGCTTGTGCTCCTGCCCGACCAGCCCGACCATGTCGAGCTTCTCCATCACCACCTCGCGCACCTTCGACTCGTTGAACTTCGTGTGCTCGCGCAGTGGGAAGGCCACGTTGTCGAAGACGTTCATCGAGCCGAAGAGCGCGCCGTCCTGGAAGAGCACCCCGAACTTCTTGCGGAGCTCGAGGCGTCGCGACTCCCGGGCCGAGACCATGTCGACCCCGTCGATCAGCACCTGGCCCTCCTCGGGCTTGGTCAGCCCGATGATCGACTTCAGGAAGACCGACTTGCCGGTGCCGGAGGGCCCCATCATCGCGGTGATCTCACCGGGGGGCAGGGTCAGCGTGACGTCGTGCCAGATGTTCTGCCGGCCGTACGTCTTGCTGAGTCCGGTCACTTCGACGGATCCACCCACGGGAGGTCCTCCTGGGTTCGTAGGGGTGGCCCCGAGGGACCGAGTTGAGATGTCGGACAGGCAGCGGTCTCCCGCGGTGTCGTGTGACGCCGATCACCGTTCATCGAGGACAGCCTGCAGCGTCTGGTAAGCAGGTCAGACAGGAACGGGAAGATCGAGGACAACGAGCGCCGCATGTTGTGACGTGAGTGACAACATGCCGCTGCCGATTAGTGTCAGTCGTCCTCGCGAGCGGGATAGGCGAAGGGCTTGACGCCCACACAGCCGTCCGTCACCCGCCCACCGAACTGCGTTTCTCCACCGGCAGCGGAGCCCAGTTTGGGACTCGACACGCCTGGCGGCATCGGCGATTGGGCACCGTTCACCCTGAGGACACAGGGCCACCCGGCCCGCGCGGAGATCGGGTTGTCGGGTCCGGACGCAGAGAGCGTCAGCAGGTCGGACAGGTCGTCGCCAGCGGAAGTCGTGCAGCCGGTGAACGGCGGAATCGTGATGGTGCCGCTCAGCTGTCCGCCCCAACTGGGATGAAAGTAGGTCGCGGGATCCTGGGTTCGATACCAGTCTTCGATCGTGTTCGTCGTGCGATACGCGTCCTCGATAACGTAGGCCGGGCTCAGCAGGCTCACGGGCGCTGGCTCGCGGGTCCGACAGTCCCCGTCGAGCTCCAGGTCCACCCCGTCGATGCGGACCGCGAGGACCCGGACATTGACACTGTCGTTGATCGCAGCCGCCTCGTAGGATCGGTCCAGGCGATCCGATCCGGGATATCGAACAAGTCGATTCCGCATCGTGATGTCAAAGGGAATCGGATAGCCGTCCTCGCGCCGCTGACTCACCTGGATCGTCGCCTCCACCGGCATCATTCCGAAGCCGACCGAGCGAACCGTCATCGATTCCAGATACCCGTAGGTGGCGGGAGCCCCCTGCGGTGACACGAAGTAGGCCTGTCCCCGGACCCAGTTCCTGCCTGGCTCACCGTCTTGGTTCCCGAAGAACACCTCGCTGACGGCCATCCCCGTCGGGCTGCGGAACCACTGCTTGGCCCGCGTGGCGTAGGTCAGTCCACCCTGGGACGTATTGGTCCAGGCTCCGAAGGTCGCGTCGGGCAGACCCGGATACCACTCGTCGGCCTGGGAGGACTGAACCCCTGACATCACCAGGGCCACCAGCGCTGCCGCCACACCTCCGCGGAGCAGGATCCGTGTTCGCATGCGCTCACCCTGGGGGCGTGACGACGGCCACACAAGCGGTTCGTCTCGATCACGTCGAACCGAGCTGTCGAGTTGTGATGCCGGTGACAACTGCTGGCGGCGGCGCCTGGTGGTCAGTGGTAGAAGTTGATGCCGCGGCCGATGGTGCCAGCGGTGACCTTCAGGTTGAACCGGATGTTGTTCAACACGATCGTGCCGCCGTTGGTGACCAGGCCCAGGCAGCCGAAGCTCGGGCTCCGGGTGGTCAGGCCGGTGCCTTTCAGGACGATGTCCTGGTAGGTGACACCGCTGACGGTCTTGATGGCCTCGTCGAAGTCGACACCCATCGTCCCGAGCACGTGGAAGGAGCAACCGCCCAGGATCGAGACGCGCAGGCAGGGTCCCGTCGGAGCAGCCACGACCGGGATGGACGCCGAGCCGTCCACATCCGACGGATCGCCACCTGCTGTGGCGCCGGAGTCGACCGCGTTGGTGTCGTGGACGATCGAGTCGGCCATGGTCACAACGACGCGGCAAGCGGCATCGTTGACCAGCGTGATCACGGCGTCATCACCCCACCACGAGTCGCAGGCGACACTGAGCGAACCGAACCGGAGCTGCGGTGCCGTGTTCGGACCGCGGTCCACCTCGCCCCCGACGGTGCCGCCAATGCAGCCCACGGTGAAGCCGCCGAAGGTCGCGCCGCCGGACTTGAAGATGCCGTTGACGGGAACGGTGCCGGTGGCTCGGACGTCGTTCACGTCGACGCCCGAGATTGGACCGTGCGGGGTCACGGCCTGGACCTGGCCAGAGCCCAACGCCAGGAATCCGGTGACCATCGCGGCCGCACCGAGGGTGAGGATAGTGCGCAGGTTCATGGTTCTGCTCCTTGCGGGAGGCGGCAGGTACGCCGGGCGACGGCCCCGGCGCCAGCCTGCCGCTCCGCGGCGAGGGTCGCCAGAGGATGCCGGGCCCCACGAGAAGGTCGAGCGATTTCCGCTCTTCCTTCTCCGATGCCTTGCCAGGCGCCAGCGCGATCGTGCAAAAGGCGGGTTCCTGATGAAGGCGAAAAGGTGGTGGCCGGCCCCGGAATGGGCCGACCACCACCTTGGAGCCGAGGGGCGGGCTACTTCACCTTGAACTTCTTCACCCCAGCGCTGCCCTTGACTCGCGGAGTGCCCAGGTACTTGATCGTGACGGTGTAGGCACCTCGGTAGCCGGTCCTGGACTTCGACCGGGTCTTCTTGATCGACAGCTTCCCGAACTTCTTGACCGACAGCTTCAGCGCACCGCTCGCCGCCACCGTCACGGTCTTGGACACGATGACCTTCCGGCCCTTCAGGATCGTGACCACGGCCCGCCCGGCGGGCGAGCGAGACGCACCGACCTTGCCGCTCACGTCGAGTTTGGCTGCCCTCTTCGCCACCTTCACCGAGACCACCCGGGTCGACGAGGACACCTGCTGAGGCGCCGGCGGGGTCGCCTTCGGCACGACCACCGAGACCGAGGTCGAGCTCACCGACGGCTCACCGGTCTTGGTCGCTGTCGACCGGTAGGCGATGGTCTTGCCGACCATGCCGGACGTGACCGTCAGCGGACCACCGGCACCGGACACCGGCACGCCGCCCACGAGCCACTGGCTCGCAACCGACTCGGGGCTCGCCGAGAACACACCGGGTACTCCGGTGACCACCGAGCCGACCTTCGCCGTCCCAGAGAGCCGGGGCGCGTCGGCAGGCAAGAGTCGAGTGACGATCGCACCGCCTGACATCAGGTTGGTTGTCGGGGAGAAGTCGTTGCCGAGCGTGAGGTGTGAGATCGGGCGCCCGCTCAATCCGTCGGGCAGACCCTCGGGCGCCTCACCGAAAGGAGGCTGGCCGCCGTCTGCACCGGATGCCCACTGATGGATGACCCGGTCGCGATCGACCATCACGAATCCCGGGCTGTTGCTGTGTCCCAACAGCAGCGGGTCCGCTGCGGCGACCGTGGCCGGCAACGGCATCTGATTTCCCGGGTTGCCCCAGGTGACCAGCGAGTCGTCGGCCAGCCAGGCCAGGACTCCCGCATATCGGCGCGCGATGGCCTTCACGCTGCCGGGCTCCGAGGTCGCCGCCGGGCGACCCTGCATCCCCTGCAGAGCCCCCCACTGGACAATGGAGCCGTCCGTGGTCAGGGCGGTCACCGTGAAACCGTCCTGGAGAATCTGCGAAGCACGCAGACCTGGGGGTACGTCTGTCACCCCGTTCGCCGGGCCGCCCCAGGCCACGACGGTTCCGTCGCCCTTCACCGCCACCGCCAGCTCCTCGCGGAGGTCCAGCTGTGTCACACCCGTGAGCCCCGCTGGGACGTCGAGGGGGGTCGGCCGGGCGCGCTTGGGTCCCCAGACCAGCACTCGGCCGTCACGCGTGACCGCACCGCCGTAGCCACTGGGCGAGTAGGCGATCTGCGCCACCTTCTCCGCAGTCACCACGGTCGGAATCTGCTGGACCCGGAACTGATTCCCTCCCCAGCCCACCACCCGACCGCCCGCGGTCAACGCCAGCACGGCGTCATCTACAGGGAGCACTTGGGAGAACGCGATATTCGCGTACTCCGCAGGGACGCTCCCCTGCCCATAGGTGTCTTCTCCCCACACCACCAGCTCCCCTGCCAGTGCCAGTGGGACTGACCTCCCCGCGACCGACAGTGGCCCCGGGCCCGGTTCCTCGACCTCGGCCGATGCCGGCACCACCGCCGCCGCACCCATCAGCAACCCCGCCACACCGGCCACCATTCCGGCCGTGCGCCACCGTGTCTGCATCGCTCTCCTCCGTAGCTCGTCAAGGCCACACCCGTGACGTGACCCGGGCCACAACGTAGGTCCGGCAGCTACGTCGCGCCCGGGGATGCGCGAACTGAGCCAAGGGAGATCCAGAACTTGTCACCCAGGTGACTAAAGGCCGTGTGCGATCGATCGTTCCGGGCGCCGAATAGCGCACCGAGAGGTCGTCCGACAACCCTGCGGACACAAGTCGACCGAAAATCGTTGCTTCTCGCGGAACCGAGCCCCGATGGCTGGCGAGTGCGTGTTCGGCATCACATCCTGCCGTCAGGTGTCAATCAGGCACCCACCACCTGAAGGCAAGGATCCCCCATGAATCTGCGCAAGGTACTCACCCTCGGCGCCGCAGTCCTGACGGCCGGACTGATGACGCTGAGCTCGGGCATGGCCCAGGCCACCGGCGTGTCCGGTTCGATCGCCGGCGTCGACGTGAACGGCGTCCGGACCACCGGCACCGTGCCCGTCAACGGCATCTTCAAGTCCGGCACCGCCACCTTCGCGGGCTTCACCGCCGGCTGTATCGGCGGCACCGTCGCCGGAGACGTCGACCGCGGACCGAACACCGCGCCGCAGTTCCGGTTCAGCTCGCTCAGCATCACCTGCGACTCGCCGCTCGGCGACGATGCCGTGATCACGCTGGTCAACAACGCTTCGTGCCGCATCAACGTGAACATGGTCGACGACAACGTGCACGACCTCGACTACGTCGACACCGGTGAGCCCAAGGGCGCCAAGATCGGCAACGTGAACGGGTCGGCCTCGATCCCCAACGTCGCGGCCCCCACCGGGCCCTGCCTCCGGGTGACCGTCCTGGGCGCCTGCACCTTCCACGTGCTCGGCACGATGGGCGTCAACTTCGACGAGGCCATCAAGACCGTGAGTGGCGTCACCTACCAGGACATCGTCCTGAAGGGCACCGGCCTCACCACCCGCAGCCCGAGCTTCGGCTGCCTGGGCCTGGTCACCAACGGTGGCTCGATCACGCTGAACAACATCCGGTTCAACGTGAAGGTCACCGCCGGCACCACCGGCCGCGGCATCAACTTCTACAACTGACCCATCCCGCACCACTACCCGGTGGCCCGGCGACAGCGTGCTGTTGCCGGGCCACCGGTCCGTCCGGGCTGTGACGTGAGCACGTCGCGTTTGTGAGGACCATCACAACTTCCAGCCCCGTCTTGCGCGATTTTCGTCCGAACTTCACCGCAGCCGTACGTCGGTCAGCAAGATCGGCGCTCACCTGGGAGGGAACCGCCTCCATCGATCTGGGAGAAACTGACCATGCGATTGCGCACACTTCTGGCCACCACGGTGTCCAGCGCCCTTGCTCTCGGAATCGCGAGCGTCCCGGCGCTCGCCGTACCCGTCCCGGACCCGGCCGGAGCCGGGACCGTGATCGCCTGGGGGGACCCTGAGAACCCCAACGGCGGACCCGCGCTCGCGGTTCCCTCGGACCTCACGCAGCCGGTCCTCTCGATCGCTGCCTCCAACCGGGCCACGGGCGCGGTCACGCTCGACGGCCACGTCCGGGTGTGGGGCGCCGCCGGCGCCGCCGAGGCCGAAGAGGTCCCGTCTGGGATCACCGGTGCCGTCGCGATCTCGATCTCGTCCAACAACGGCGCCGTCCTCCACCAGGACGGCCGGATCACCGGCTGGGGCGCCCCGGTCGGGATCGACCCGGCTCCCGTGAGCCAGGTGCCGACCGACCTGCGGGCCAAGGCCGTCGCGGTGCAGGGAGGTCTCGGCACCGGCTTCGCCGTGCGGACCGACGGCACGCTCGCGGTCTGGGGCACCACCCCCGCGATCACCCCGCCCGAGGGCCTGAGCGGTCTGGTGGACGTGTCGGCGAGCCTCTCCCACATCATCGCCCTGCGCGCCGACGGCACCATCGCGACCTGGGGCAACCCGGGCCCTGCGGTGGACGCCGTCCCCGACTTCGGCGGCAAGAAGGTCGTGAGGATCGCCACCGGACCGAGCCGAAGCGGCGTCGTCTTCGAGGACGGCACCATCGAGATCTGGGGTTCGAGCGTCCCGTCCGGCGAGCCGGCCTTCGACGGCACCACAGCGGCCCAGAAGGTCATCAGCCTCGGCCTCTGGTCGGGCAACGCCGCAGCCGTGACCGCCGACGGCCAGGTGCACGGGTGGGGTTCCGCCGCACCGATGGCCACCGTCCCGAGCACGCTCGAGGACCGACCCGCGTCGGCGGTCGTCGTGGGCAACTTCCACGTCGCGGCCATCGCGATCACCTTCCGTGACCTGACCAAGCCCACGGTCGCCGGCGAGCCCACCGTCGGCGAGACGCTGACCGCCACGCCGGCCACCTTCTCGCTGACGCCCGATGCTCCCGCCACCGGCCAGTGGTACGCCGGCGACGCGCCGATCGAGGGTCAGACCGGCACCACGCTGCCCCTGACCGCCGCTCAGCTGGGCAAGGCGATCAGCTACCGCAGCACCGCCACCCGCGGCGACGACACGGTGATCTCCTCCTCGGTGCCGACCGGAGCGGTGACCCCGGCGGTCGTCGCCTCGACGACGACGCTCAGCGTCAGCCCGGCCAAGGGCGCCGTCGGGACGGCTCGCACCGTCACGGCGACGGTCGGCTCGACCGGCACCCCGACCGGCTCGGTCGCCTTCACGCTGGGTGCCACCACCGTGTCCAAGCCGCTCGCCGGCGGCAAGGCCACGTGGACCCTGCCCACCACGCTGGCCGCCGGCAGCCACCGGATCACTGCCTCCTACGGCGGCGACTCCACCACGGAGCCTTCCACCGCGACCCCGGTCACCATCAGCGTCGCCAAGGCCGTTGCCAAGGTCTCGGGGAAGGCCAAGGCCACCGGCAAGACCAAGAAGACCGCCAAGAGGGTGTCGGTCACCATCACGGTCAAGGCCCCCCGAGGCGTCTCCCCGGCCGGCAAGGTCACCATCGCGCTCAAGGGCGAGAAGAAGCTCACCGTGAGGGTGAACGCGAAGGGCAAGGCCACAGCCACCTTCAAGACGGTCAAGCGCGGCAAGCACACCGCCACCGTCAAGTACGCCGGCAACGCCAACGTCGCCGCCGCCCGCACCAAGGTGAAGCTCAAGGTCTGAGCGACCACCCGACCGGCCGGGGCCGGGGCTCACCTCGGGGTGCGCCCCGGCCCCGACCTCGTTGCCGGAGCGTCGTCCGGCCACCGCGAACAGGAGAAGTCATGACCACCTCCACACCTCGCCAGCGCGGCGCCGCGCTGGGCGCCGTCGCCGTGGCTGCGGCCGGCGTGCTCTGCGCCGTGCTGCTGCCCACCTGGGCGGCCCCCGGCGAGCTCGTCGCTGCCGACCCGATGCCCGGAACCGAGGAAGGAGCTCCCTTCCGGACAGTCGGCGATGGGTCGCTGCCCGAGGCCGCGCCCCCGCTCCGTGGCCCTCACGAGCCGTTGAGCAGTGCCGAGCGCGGCTACGCCTTCCGTCTCGCACGCGAGGCCCTGCCCGACACCGCTCGCGACGTCCGTCGAGAGCCCGGCGGCGAGCTGATCTCCGCGGATCTGCCGGCGCTCGCCGATCGCACCGCCGCGCGGCTGGTCGTCGTCACCGCCTACGACTACGCCACCGACGAGCTCCACCAGCTGCTCCTCGACCTCGGCGCTGGAGAGGTCGTGAGCGATCAGCACGCCTCCGGCCTCCAGCTGCCGCCCACCGAGGCCGAGACCGCCATCGCCCTGGAACTCGCCATCACGGCAGAGCCCGCCCCGACGTTCGTCGTCGAATACCGGGAGCTGAACAACGCCCCACTTCTCACCGCCGACCAGGTCTCGGCCGTCGCCGGGGTCTGGCGACCCGCCGCGGAGGCGCTCGCCGCCCCCGTCACCGACGTCTGCGGACGACACCGCTGCGTACAGCTGCTGGTGGCGCTCCCGACCGGTGAGTACCTCGACACCCACGACATCGTCGTCGACCTCAGCGCGGGCGCCGTGCTGCCCGCCGAGCAGGAGGACCACCGTCATGAGGACTGACCGGCTGATCCCCCTGGTCCTCGGCCTCGCCCTGGCCGCACCCACGGCGACGGCCGTCCCGGCGTACGCCTCGATGGTCGTTGCGCCGGCCGAGCCCGGGCTCGGCTGCGGGTCCGCGGAGGTCACCCGCACCCTCGCGTCGGGGTCGGCCTGGCGGATGTGCGCACGGATCGACCCGATCAAGGGCCTGGTCCTGGAACAGCTGCAGTTCCGCCCGGCCACCGGAGCGCGCGAGACGGAGGGGTGGTTGCCCGTCGTCGACTCCCTCTACCTCGCCCAGCTCGTCGTCCCCTACGACAGCGGTGCGATGGCCTTCAACGACATCACCGGCTACGGCTTCGGGGACTACCAGCTCCTCGCCCAGGACGACCAGCTGTGTCCGGGGTCCACCCTCCCGGTGGAGCAGGCCTTCATGTTCGGACCCCAGCTGGTCGAGCGGACCATCCCCGGGATCTGCCTGACCGAGGTTGCGGACGGTCTCGGGTGGGCCAGCCACGAGTCGAACGACCCCGGCGACGATCGCTACGTCCAGCAGGGCCGGTCCCTCGAGATCTCGTCGGTCACCAAGATCAGCTGGTACGAGTACCAGCAGAAGATCACCCTCAGCGACCAGGGCGCCATCACCGTCGGTCTCGGCGCCACCGGTGACCTCGCCCCCCAGGAGGTCTTCTACCCCGAGGACCCCACCACCGGGTGGCCGATCGGCCCGGACTCCGTAGATCCCACGACGTACGCCACCTCGCACTGGCACAACGCCGTCTACCGCGTCGACTTCGGCATCGGCTCCGGCGACCAACAGGTGGAGCAGTGGGACTACGAGCAGACCGACCCGCTGCAGCCCGCACGGCTCGAAGGGGTCGGCACCACCCGGACCGAGGCCTTCCAGGCCCCTGACGACGCCGACCCGCAGACCTGGTGGCGGGTGCTGAACCCCACGTCCGTCAACCGCGACGGCCACCCACGCTCCTACGAGATCGTCAACGAGGCCATCCAGAACCCCCACGACGCCCTGACCCGTCCGAAGGTCAGCTTCACCAATGACCACGCATGCCAGGAGTACGCCTCGGACAACCTCAACGTCGGTTGCCCCGGTCTGTCAGTTCCCGACTACGTCGCGGCCGAGACCGCGCCGCTGACCGATCCCGTGGCCTGGGTCAACGTCGGCTTCCACCACATCGACCGCGACGAGGACCAGTCCCCGATGCCGACGCACTGGCAGGAGTTCTCGCTCGTCCCCCGTGACCTGCTCGCCCAGCAGGCGACCACCCCGCCTGAGCGCTCCTGCGTCAACGGAGGCCCCGTGACCGACACCGGCTCGTGTGCGGCGATCAACGTCGTGCCGCCCCAGGTCGTGCCCGACGCCACGCCCATCACCGTCGGGACGGTCCTACGCACAGGTCATGGCGCCTGGCGGGCGACCCGGTCCCCGCTCAGCTTCCAGGTCCAATGGCTGCGCGACGGCCAGCCCATCATGGGCTCCCACGGGCTGGGGCACACCGTCACCACCGCCGACCAGGGCCATCGCCTCCAGGTGCGGGTCGACGCGAGCGGCTACCGCCTCGTCCCGGGTACGGCGACGTCCGCGGAGCTCCTGGTCCCGAGCCGCCCCGGCCCGTCGCCCACCACCCAGCCCACCACCCAGCCCACCACCCACCCGCAGCCCCCACGAATCGCTGTCCACCTCGGCCTCGCCGCGTCCCGTGAGAGCCATCCCCGCCTGCGCATCCGGGTGCGCGGTCGGGCCGGCGCGGCCACGGGCACGGTGGTGGTCCGTGGTCCGGGCGGATGGAAGCGCATCCTGAGCCTGCGGAAGGGGCAGGCGGTGGTACTCCTGCCGAGGGCGATGGCCGTGCGGAAGGTGCGCGTCGTCGTCCGCTACCGGGGTGACGAGCGCTACCTGCCGACCCGACGAGCACTCCGCCTTCGCTGAGGGCGACCTCTCCGGCCGATACCAAGGGGGGTATCGGCCTCCAGGCGGTCAAAAGTTGTCATGCAGGTGAGCATTCTGGTGACGACCGTCACAGAAATTGATGCCGACGGGTGACGTTGTCGGCAGAGTGACGTTCAGTCGCCCCGGCGCGAGACGTACGACCCGATACCGGGACGGCACACGGCACACCCCCTGCTGCCGAGAAGGAGTCGACATGCCTCACGCCTCACCCTCGGGTGGTCGAGACCATGCGCGTCAGCTACGCACCAGCCTCGGGACGGATCGGCTGGCCCCGGGCGCGGGCGCAGCCGCTCTGGCCACCTCGCCCAGGACCCAGCGCTGGGCCCTCCGACACCTGACCGGTGCGGTGGGGGCGCCGTTGAGTCCTCAGGCTCTGAAGATCGTCCGGCCCGCGATCTGCGCCGGAGTGCACGAGTTCACTCTGCTCGTTGCCGGTCAGGGGTGCGTGGACCCACCGGCCGCCCAGTACTTCGCCCGGCTCGGGCGACCCGAGGTCCGGGCGCGACTGGGGGCGACCACTCCCGAGCACCTGACCGCGGCGGTCGACGCAGCGATCCGCCACCAGGTCGACCAGGACCTCGTCCTGCAGAGCCAGGCGGACGCCCTGCTCGGGTGCCTCGACCGGTACGTCGCGCACCTGCGAGCCGCAGTCCAGGGCCGGGCGGGCCGCCACCCGCGCCCGGGCGACCTCGACCCGACCAGGGTCCCCGACGACGTCGCGCCGTACCTCTACTACGAGCTCGCCCAGCACTTCGGTCACAGCATCCACCAGGTCTACGTGACCGTGCAGGCCGCCACCGACCAGGCAGCCGGTGACTCGATCGCCACCGTGGAGAGCACCACGTCCTCCCCCGCCGTCACCCTGAGGGCCAGGGACCACCTGGTGTTCCTGCACCCGACGGCCTTCCCGAGGGTGGCCGCCGACCTGCCGGACCTCGGTCCGCTCACCGTCCACGCCGGCCCCGTCTCGCCCGACGAGCTCGTCGACACCTACGAGTCCGCGCTCCTAGTCGCCCGGATGGCCCGCCTGGGCTGGATTCACCCGCCCGGCCCCGTCACGTGGCAGCCGCCGACCCCCCTGGACCTCGCCGCCCATCTCCCCCTCGGCCTCCTGGAGCAGCTGACCCCCTACCTGCGCCCGCTGCTCAACACCCCGCTCCCCCTGCGCCTGGAGATGGCGCGCAGCTTCCACCGCGTCCTCGCCCACTCCTCGTCGACGCTGAAGGAGCACGCCAGGGCGCTCAACATCTCGATCTCGACGTTGCGCCACCACCTCGTGCCCCTGGAGCCCGTGCAGCACGAGCCCTCGTCGACCAAGCTGGTCGCCCTGGCCTCCGTGCTCCCCGACCTGGCCCGACTCTGGACGGTGGAGTTGAGCCACCACACTCGGGTGAAGCGTCGTCTGGACCGGTCGTCAGCCGGCCCCGACGACGCGGTGACCCCGCCCACCGGGGTCTGATTTGTGATGCGCGTCGCAACTTCGGGGCTGCTCTGCCGGTGCACCCTTGCCGCAGACCGGCTCGGAGTGGATGAATCCGGCTCGCGGACCTGTCGAGCGTCACCCTCCCCGATCGCCTCGAGAGGACCTGGAGTCCGGGTCTCCGCCCGCCCGCCGTGGGGCACCCCTCGGGTGTCCCACGGTCGGCCCGACCACCACCTCGCGAGGATCGCCGGGATTCCGCTGACAGGGCGTCGGCGAGGACCTAGTTTTCATGAACCCCTTGATGACAGGTGACGAACCGCATCGGCGTCGAGCTGAGGAGGAACCTGGTGAGCACACCCCCCACGAGCCACAGGACCAGTCCGAGCCGGACGAGGCCGCGGACATGACCGACAGCCCCGTGCTGGCCCCGGAGCCGGTCATCTCCCTGAGCAGCCACCCGTTCCGCCCGGTGCTGCTGAAGATGGCCGATCCCATCGTCGCCCAGGTCCGCGCCGAGGTCCCGGCGTACGCCGGCCCCGACGGCGGCCGCCGCCACCAGCTGATGCTGATGGCGGCCAACGCCGCCGTCGAGGGCTACCTCGACACCTCGCGCCGCCACTCCGCCCAGCGCAAGGTGGACGTGCTGTTCCACCGGATGGGCTGGGGCGAGGCCGAGTCCGGCAACACGACCGACAACCTGGAGGCCGCGCTCGGGGTGGCCTCCCGGGCCGCCTGGCGCCACCTCTGCGACTACGCCGTCGCCAAGGGGCTGACCGCGAAGGCCCTGCGCGACGTGACCCTCGACCTCCTCGAGTACGCCGACCACCTGCGCGCCGAGCTGCTCGCCGGACACGCGCTCCGCGCGGACCGTCCGCAGTTCGAGGGCCAGCGGGCCCGTCAGGAACTGCTCCGGTTCTTCCGCACCGCCTCCGCGGGACGGGTCTCGCCGCTCGCCCCCCTCGGCGTCGACCGCACCCGGCTTGCCGACCTCGCCGAGCGGGCCGGCTGGCCGGTCCCCGACCAGACCGTCGCCCTCGCGGTCTCCTTCCATGGCGACAGCCCCGACGTACCCGACCGGTCCGACGTGCTGTGGGCGCGCGACGGGCAGCGCCTCCAGGTGCTGTGCGCGGCACCGCTGGCCGGCGAGTTGGCCGGCCAGTTCGAGCGCTCCGGGAGCGATCGCCGGGTCGTGATCAGCTGGCCGGTCCCCGCAGCCGAGTCCGGCACCGCGATGCTGTGGACGATCCGCGCGCTCGACCTCGTCCAGGCGGGCGTGATCCCGCCGACGCCGGTGGTGCGCTGCGACGAGCACGTGACCCAGCTGTGGCTGCACGCCGAGCCGTCCATGCGCCGGCGGTTGTGCCAGGACCTCCTCGAGCCGCTGCTCGCCGAGGCACCCAACTCCCGCGAGATCCTCACCGAGACCCTGCTGGTCTGGCTCGAGACCCGCGACAGCGCCCCGGCCATCGCGGCCAAGCTCGACATCCATCCCCAGACCGTCCGCTACCGGTGGCGCCGCCTCAACGAGCTCTTCGGCGAAGCGCTGCGCGACCCGGAGTTCATCCTCCAGATGACCCTGGTCCTGAAGGCCAGCGTTCCCATGTGGAAGGGCGGCGACCAGAGCGACTTCGAGCTGTTCCGCGACACCCGCGACCTGGGCGTATGAACGCCGTCCTGCTCCCGGTCGGCATCGTGCTGCTGGCGGCACCGGTCGCACTCCTGGTCGCCCTCCTCCTGCCCTGGTGGATGGCGCGCCACGTCGGACGCAGGCTCGGGGTCGGCACCATCTCGTCGGAGGCGCCCGCCCTGTGGCCGCAGGTCCAGACCCTGGTCCTGGACCCGTTGACCAGCCTCACCACCGGCCACCTCGTCGTCACCGACGTGCAGCCCACCGATCCCGACCACGAGCGGAACCTGCGCTGGTTCGCCGGTGCCCTCGCCCACTCGTACGACGACCCCGTGGGCCACGCCCTGGCGAAGCTGGCCGGGCGCGGCCGGGTCACGGACGTCGCACAGGAGCCGGGCCGCGGCATCCGGGGCTCCGTGGACCGCCACCCCGTCCGGGTCGGCGAGCCGGCCTGGATCGGCCACGACGAGACCCTGGAGCAGGCGACCGTCGGCACCATGGTGGCCGTCGAGGTCGACCACCGCCCGCTCGGCCGGATCACCGTGGCCGACGAGGTCCGCGCCGACGCCTGCCGGCAGCTGGAGCGACTCCGCACGATCGGCACGCCCCCGGTGCTGGTCTCTCCCGGCAGCGAGGAGGCCGTCGCCCGGGTGGCGCGGCTCGCGGCGAGCACGGTGTGGCACGCCGCCACCGATCCCGCCCGGGTCGCCGACGACCTGGCGGCGGGCGGCGCCACAGTCGGACTGGTCCGGACCGAGCCCGACGGCACCACCACCCTGGTCGTCGTGACCCACGGCCCGGCGGGCCCGGCCCCCCACCGGGGCGCGGTCGCGACCGGCAACGGCGCGGCCGACACCCTGGCCCACGCCGTGGCCCTCACCCTCTGCCTGCACCGCAGCCGCCGACGGGCCGCCGTCGTCGCCTGCGGGCTCGTCCTGGTGCTGCTGCCCCTCGCCGTCCTGGGACTCCTCGTGCCCCTGGTCGCGCTCGCCCTCGCGGCACTCGCCTGGCTCGGCGTCGCCCTGACCGCGGTCTGGGGCTTCACCGACCTCCAGGCGGACGAGGAAGAGGCCGCCTCCCGCTAGGCGGGAGACGGCCTCTGACCTGCATTTTCTTCGGTCGGGCTGACAGGATTTGAACCTGCGACCCCTTGACCCCCAGTCAAGTGCGCTACCAAGCTGCGCTACAGCCCGAACGGTCCCGGCCACGTGCACCGGAAACCGCGTGAACACTACCGCAGGGTGCGCGGGGACCTGGAATCGGGCCGGGGTGTGTCAGCCCATCGACTTCTGGCCGTCGATCGTCTCGCGCAGGATGTCGGCGTGGCCAGCGTGCTGAGCGGTCTCGGCGACCAGGTGCACGAAGACCCGGCGGGCCGACCAGCTCGCGCCGGGCGGGTTCCAGGGCGCAGCCGGGAGCGGCTGGCGGGCGTCCAGGTCGACGTGGCGGAGCAGCTCGTCGGTCGTGGCCGCAGCCTCGTCGTACGACGCCAGCAGGCCCGCGAGCGTCTCGCCCTCGACCATCCGGAAGCCGTTCTGGTAGGCGATCACCTCGGCCGGTGGGTTGGACCAGTCGATGTTCGCCCAGTCGACGTCGGGCTGGACGGCGGGGCCGTCGGTGATGAAGTCGCACCACTGCCCCTCCACCGCGGTCACGTGCTTGACGAGGCCGCCGAGGCAGAGCTCGCTGACGGTCGGACGGGACGCGGCCAGGTCGTCGGAGAGTCCCTGGACGGTGTGGCGGAACAGGTCGCGGTGCTTGTGCAGCGCGTCCAGCAGGTCGGCGCGCTCGGAGGTCAGGGCGGGGGTGTCGGTGGTCGTCATAGGACCAGGCTAGGAACCGCTGCGGTCAGTTCCTGTCCTCAATCCACCCCGGTCCAGGGTTCTACCGCTTGCGCTTCTCCCGCGGCCGCTGCTGGAGCACGATCGGGGTGCCGACGAAGCCGAACTCCTCGCGCAGCCGGCGCTCGATGAACCGCTCGTACGACGCGTCCAGCTTGCCGCTGGTGAACAGGATGAACATCGGCGGCGCCGTCGACGCCTGGGTGCCGAAGAGCACCTTGGGCTGCTTGCCGCTGCGCACCGGGTGGGGGTGCTCGGCGACCAGGCGGCCCAGGAAGTTGTTGAGCGTGCCGGTGCCGACCCGGGTCTCCCAGCCGGCCAGCGCCTTGTCGAGCGCCGGGACCAGCCGGTCGACGTGCCAGCCGGTGCGGGCGGTGATGTTGATCCGCGGGGCCCACTGGACCTGGACCAGGTCGCGCTCGACCTCGCGCTCCAGGTAGTAGCGACGCTCCTCGTCGACCAGGTCCCACTTGTTGAACGCGATCACCAGCGCGCGGCCGGCGTCGCGGACGGTCTGGATGATCCGCATGTCCTGCTCGGACAGCGACTCGCCGCCGTCGACGACCAGGACCGCCACCTCGGCGCGGTCGATGGCGGTCGAGGTGCGCAACGACGCGTAGTACTCGTGGCCGGAGGCGGTCTTGACCCGCTTGCGGATGCCGGCGGTGTCGATGAACCGCCAGGTCTTGCCGCCCAGCTCGATCAGCTCGTCCACCGGGTCGACGGTGGTGCCGGCTGCGTTGTCGACGACCACCCGCTCCTCCCCCGCCAGCTTGTTGAGCAGCGAGGACTTGCCGACGTTCGGGCGACCGACGATGGCGATCCGGCGCGGGCCGCCGGCGACCTCGCCGACGGTCTCCGGCGGGGTCTCGGGCAGCGCGGCCAGGACGGCGTCGAGCATGTCGCCCGAGCCGCGCCCGTGCAGCGCGGAGACCGGGAACGGCTCGCCGAGCCCGAGGTTCCACAGGCCGTACGCCTCGGTCTCGGTGCGCTGGTCGTCGACCTTGTTGGCGGCCAGCACGACGGGCTTGCCCGACGCGCGCAGGATCTTGACGACGGCCGCGTCGCCGTCGGTGATGCCGACGGTCGCGTCGACCACGAACAGCACGGCGTCGGCCAACTGGACGGCCAGCTCGGCCTGGGTCGAGATCATGTGGGCCAGGCCCCGGGCGTCGGGGTCCCAGCCGCCGGTGTCGACGACGGTGAAGGCGCGACCGGCCCAGTTGGCGTCGTACGAGACGCGGTCGCGGGTCACGCCCGGGACGTCCTCGACGACGGCCTCACGACGGCCGATGATGCGGTTGACGAGCGTCGACTTGCCGACGTTGGGGCGACCCACGACAGCGAGGACGGGCACCGGCCCCAGCGGCTCGTCCGGGGACGAGTCGTCGACGGGCAGGTCGGGTCCGGCGGTCATGGTGCTCCTTGGTCGGTGACCCCGGTAGCGGGGTCGGGGTCGAGATCGCCAGGCGGCAGCTCGCCGGGCAGCTCACGGCCGGTCAGCGCCTTGGCATGGTCGAGGTGCACCAGGAGGTGCTCCCTCAGCAACATCGAGGTGTGCTCGACTTGTTCCTTCGTCCGCGGCCACTCCACCGCAGGGACGGTGTACGGCGCGCCGAAGACGATGTCGATGGTCGCACCCTTCGGGGGCAATGAGCCACTCCTGCCGCCCGGCTCGCGCGTGCCGATCATCACGACGGGCACGACAGAGGCTCCCGCGACCATCGCGAGGTACGCCGTACCGCGGTGGAAGCGGTCTAGCTCACCGCTCCCGCGGCGGCCCTCCGGGAAGATGCCGCCGGCCGCGCCGTCGCGCAGCACGCGGAGCATCTGGCGCACCGCACGCGGGTCGGTGTTGAACCGGTCGAGGCGGATCTGGCCGGAGAGGACGAGGAACGTCCCGAGCGGGCCGTCGAACATCTCCTCCTTCGTGAACACGTGGACCGGCCGCGGCGCGTAGACCGCCAGCAGTGGCCCGTCCATCACGCCGGTGTGGTTGGCGGCGAACAGGACCGGTCCCTCGGCGGGGACCAGGTCGAGCCCGTGGAGGCGCACGTCGTAGCGCCGACGGATCAGCCAGCCCGAGATCGGGCGGAGCCCGTGGAGCATGAACCGCCACGGGAAGCGGGTGCGGTCGCTGCGGGGCAGCGAGCCGTGGTCGCTCACGCCACCCGGTCCACGAGGGCGACGACCTGGTCGATCACCTCGTCCAGCGTGTGGTGCGTGGTGTCGAGGTGAGCGGCACCATCGGCCCTCACCAGCGGCGCCGTGGCCCGGCCGGAGTCGATCTTGTCGCGAGCGAGCAGCGACTGCTCGGTGGCGGCGACGTCGGTCCCGCCCTCCTCGGCGGCCCGGCGCAGCGCTCGGGCAGCGGGATCGGCGGTCAGGTAGACCTTCACCTGCGCGTCGGGAGCGACCACGGAGCCGATGTCGCGACCCTCGACGACGATGCCGCCGAGCGCGGCCTCCTCGGCGATGACCGCACGCTGCAGCTCCAGCAGCCACGCGCGCACCTCGGGGACGGCGCTGACCGGGGACACCGCCGCGTTGACCTCGTCGGAGCGGATCTCGACCGCGACGTCGGTCCCGCCGACCTCGATGGTCGGGGCGAGCGGGTCCGTGCCCGACTTGACCTCGAGCTCCGGCACCCGGGCCGCGACGGCCGCAGCGTCCTGGACGTCGACGCCGGCGCGCAGCATCCACCACGTGACGGCCCGGAACATCGCTCCGGTGTCGAGGTAGCGCAGGCCGAGCCGGTCGGCGACGCCGCGCGACGTGCTGGACTTGCCCGACCCCGAGGGGCCGTCGATGGCGACGACGAGGCCGGTGCGGGTGCGGGCCGAGGGGGTGCTCACGGGCCCGCAGCCTACCGGTGGGTGACCCAGTCGCGGGACTCGAGGGACGTGAGCAGGTGCTCGGCGCGTCGCTCCTCGACGACCAGCTCGACCAGTCCGACCGGACGGCCCGGGTCGTGGTCGATCCGGATGTCCTCGATGTTGACCTCGCTGGCCACCGCGTCGGCCAGCAGCCGGGCCAGCTCGCCTGGGTGGTCGGGCACCGACACCCACACGGAGCGCATCGGCCGGACGGGCCCTCCGTGCTTGCCCGGGATCGCCTGGGTGCCCGCCACGCCCTGCTCGAGCATCCCCTGCAGCGCCGTACGGTCCCCGCTGCCGACCGCGTCGATCACCCGGTCCAGCTCGGTGCGGACCTCGCCGAGCAGCGCGAGCACCGCCTCCGCGTTCGCGCTGACGATCTGCCCGTAGAGGCGCGGGTCGCCCGCAGCCACCCGGGTGACGTCGCGGACGCCCTGGCCGGACAGCGCCAGGTGGTTCTCGGGTCCGTCGGCCAGCCGGGCCGCGACGAGGCTGGCCAGCAGGTGCGGGACGTGCGAGGTCCGGGCCACGGCCCGGTCGTGCTCCGCCGGCGTCAGCCACACGGGTACGGCGCCGCAGAGCCGGACCAGCTCCTCGACCAGCTCGACGGCGTCCGGGTCCGACCCGGTGTGCGGGGTGATCGCCCAGGGGCGGCCGTCGAAGAGCGAGCCGGACCCGGCCAGCGGGCCGGAACGCTCACTGCCGGCCATCGGGTGGCTGCCGACGTACCGGTGGGCGCGCGGCTCGCCAGCCACCGCGCTCAGCGGCCCGGACTTCACCGAGCCGACATCGGTCACAACCGCGTCCGTCTCCCGCAGGGCGGTCGCGATCACCGTGCCCAAGTGATCGGGTGGGACCGCGACCACGACCAGCTGCGGACGGTCGTCGTCGGTGCGCGGACGGCCCGCACCCAGCCCGGAGGCGGTCCGGACGTGCTCCGGCGACGAGTCGGACAGCAGCACCTCGAGGCCGGCGCGGCGGCAGGCCAGGCCGATGGACGTGCCGAGCAGGCCGGTGCCGACGATCTCGACCGGCCCGACGAGCTCACTCATCCGCGTCGGGGACGGACCTGGTCCGGGTCAGGTCGCGGCGCAGCGCGGCGGCGCCGTGCAGGTAGACGTGGGTGATGTCGGACTTCGGCAGGTCGGTCTCGACATGCGCCATCATCCGGACCACACGCGGCATCGAGCCCGCGATCTCGAGCTCGCGGGCGCAGATCAACGGCACCTCGCCGAACCCGAGCTGGCGAGCGGCGTACGCCGGGAACTCCGAGACCAGGTCGGAGGTCGCGGTGAAGATCACCGAGATGAAGTCGTCGACCTCGAGTCCGTTGGACGTCATCACGTCGGTGACCATCTCGGCCACCCGGTCGAGCATCTGCTCGCGGACGTCCTCGTCCAGCTGGGTCGCGCCACGCACTGCTCTCACTGCCACATCGCGAACCCTACCGAGGCTGGTAGTCCCCGAACGACCAGTGGTTGCCCTCCGGATCCGCGACGCTGCCGCCGCGGCCGCCGTACTCCTGGTCGACCATGGGCCGCTCGACGCTCGCCCCGGCCGCCACGGCACGGTCGAAGACGGCGTCCGGGTCGTCGACGACGAGGTACGCCGCGGAGCCTCCCACGTTGTCGACAGCCGCGCCGGGGCGCGCGCTCCCGAACATCAGGCCACCACCTCCCCCGGGCCACAGCCACTCGGCGTGCACGACCACCGAGAGGTCCGTCTCGTCGCGGTACGTCGCGTGCTCGGTGAAGCCGACCTCGGTGAGCCAGGCGATCATCGCGTCGGCGTCGCGGAAGGAGAGGGTGTGCCAGAGGCGGACATCGGCTGCTGTGGTCATGGCCTCAGCCTGCTCCGTCGTCGACCCCGCTGTCTTGAAGGAACGGGAACTCCTCGCGCAGCCAGGTGCTCGGCGGACAGCCCGCCAGCGCGACCCACTCGCGAGTGAGGTGGGCCTGGTCGGCGTACCCGCACCGTACGGCGACCTCCCCCAGCGGCGTGGTCCCCACGAGCCGGCGGCTGCGCTCGAAGCGGCCCACCCGCTGCAGCTCCTTCGGCGTCAGGCCGCACTCGGCCCGGACCAGCGTCGCCAGGTGGCGGCGGCTGTAGCCGACCTCGGCCGCCACGTCCTGCACCCGCGCACCCCGGGTGAGCCCGGCGAGCGCCCGACCGACAGCGGCTCGCGGGCGCGACTCGCCGTGCCGGGCCAGCGCGGCCGTCAGCTCGCGCCCGACCAGCGCTGCCCACCGCTGCTCGTCCGGTTCCTCCGCCAGCTGCTCCGGCAGGTGGCGGAGGCACGGCGAGACCTCCGTCAGGTCGAGCAGCTCCCCGCTCAGCTCCGCCGCACCGACGCCCAGCAGCGCCCGCGCACCCGCCGTCGTCAGCGCCAACTGGACGCCCCGCTGGGTGCCGTCGTGATGAATCTCCGCCGCCTCCGTGTGGAGCCCGGACACGCTCGACCACCCGCTCGTCCGAGTCTGCGACCGCCCGACCCACGACACCTGCAGCGGCGCATCCACGGGCAGCACGAAGGTCAGCGACGTCGACGGCAGCCCCCGGTGCACCCCCGGCCCGCCCAGGTCGACGTCGTACGTCGTCAGGGACGAGACGTACGGCGCGAGGGCCCGCGGCACGGCCATGTCGTCAGGCTAGTTCGCCCGCCGGTGGTTGAGCAGATCGCGCGAGCGACCGTGTCGAAACCCCCGCAGCCCAAGAGCCCACGTTGACCCGGCCGACGTGGCGGTCGTGGGCCGCGGACCGCTCCCCGCGACTCCTCCGGAGGGACCTCTCGAACAGTACGCAGTGGGGGCCACCTGGCCCTCACTCACTCCCTCGTTGACCGACTCCCCAAGGCTTCACCCACAGCCCCTCGGAAGGAACAGGCCGGACCACGTTCGAATGGACCACCCCGCGTCGACCCACCGGCACCCACCTCGTCGCTGAGGCAGCGGGCCGAGCACCGACCGCTGCCCAACCTTCAGCGGTGGTCGCCGGACCCGCCGAGGACCGCACGGCGCTGCCGGTCGGCGAGCTTGTCGATGTTGCGCTGCGCGACGTCGTCGAGCGACAGCCCCAGGAAGTCCGCCAGGACGGCGGCGTACCAGAGCACGTCGCCCAGCTCGGCGGCCATGTCGTCTCGATCGAGCTGGGCGAGGTCGCCGTCCTTGTCGCGCACCAGCTTCTTGACCTTCTCGGCGACCTCGCCCGCCTCGCCCACCAGGCCCAGCACGAGGTGCACGAACTCGTGCGGAGCGTCCCGGTCGCGGGCGGTGCGCATCGCGGCGCGCTGGTAGTCGTCGCAGTCCACGGCCGATCCCCTACAGCTTCGCGTTGTCCAGCAGCTCGCCCAGCTCGTCGAGCGTCAGCTCGCGCATCTCCCCCGACTTCAGCCCCCGCAGCACGACGGGACCGAGCTGGGTGCGGGTGAGGCGTCGTACGGGGTGACCGAGGTGGTCCATCAGCCGCCGCACGATCCGGTTGCGGCCCTCGTGGATGACGAGCTCGACGATCGACTTCTCCTTGCCGGACTCGATCATCCGCACCCGCGAGACCGTCACCGGCCCGTCGTCGAGCGTGACGCCCTCGAGCAGCGACTTCAGCGTGCGCCGGTAGATCTCGCCCTCGACCTCGGCGACGTAGGTCTTGTCCACCTCGTACGACGGGTGCGCGAGCCGCTGGGCGAAGTCGCCGTCGTTGGTCAGGATGATGAGCCCGGACGTGTCGGTGTCGAGCCGGCCGACGTGGAAGAGCCGCTCGGGCCGGTCGGCCACCAGGTCCTGGAGGGTACGACGACCCTCGGGGTCCGACATCGTCGAGACGACCCCCCGCGGCTTGTTCAGCACCAGGTAGACCTTCTCCGACACCGGGGGCAGTCGCTTGCCGTCGACGCGGATCACCGCGGTGCGCGGGTCGACCTTGGTGCCGAGGCGGGTGATCACCTCACCGTCCACCTCGACCTTCCCGTCGAGCATCAGCTCCTCGCACTTGCGCCGCGAGGCGACGTTCGACATCGCCAGCAGCTTCTGCAGCCGGATCAGGCCGTCTGCGTCCGTCTGGAGACCGGTCTCGGCGCTGCCGCTGCTCATGTGACGTCCGTTCCGCCATCGGGCTCGGTGCCCTGGCCGCTGTGGGGAGAAGGGTGGTGCTCGGGCGACGTGGCCGGAGTCGGAGTCGGGGCAGCCATCTCGGCCAGCTCCTGCTCGAGATCGTCCATGTCCGGGAGGTACGGCGCCAGCTCCGGCAGCTCGTCGAGCGACGTGACGCCGATCCGCTCCAGGAAGTAGCGGGTGGTCCGGTAGAGGTTGGCGCCGGTCTCGCCGTCCTGCCCGGCCTCCTCGACCAGCCCTCGGGTCAGCAGGGTGCGCATGACCCCGTCGACGTTCACGCCGCGGATCGCCGAGACCCGCGCGCGCGAGACGGGCTGCTTGTAGGCGACGACCGCCAGGGTCTCCAGCGCGGCCTGGGTGAGCCGGGCCTGCTGCCCCTCGAGGACGAACGCCTCCACGACGACGGCGTACTCCTCGCGCGTGTAGAAGCGCCAGCCGCCGGCCACGTGGCGCAGCTCGAAGCCGCGGCCCTGCTCGTCGTACTCCGCCGCCAGCGCGGCGAGCGCGCCGGTCACGTCGTCGACCGGGTAGCCGACCGCGCTGGCCAGGCTCGCCACGTCGAGCGGCTGGTCGGCGACCATCAGCACCGCCTCCAGCGACGGCCGCAAGGCCACCACCGACACCGGCAGCTGGTCCTCGGTCTCGCTCATTGCTCCTCCTCAGGAGTCTCGGGAGTCTCGGCTGTCTCGGGTACGGCGGGCTCCGGCGGCGCGCCCTCGAACTCGTCGGTGACCAGGTCCTCGGCCTCCACGTCGTCGGCGCCGGTCCAGCGCACGGTCAGCTCGCCCAAGGGGGTGACCTGGTCGAAGGAGACCGCCCCCTCGCGGAACAGCTCCAGCAGCGACAGGAACCGGGCCACGGTGGTGAGCGTGTCGGGCGAGTCGCCGCACAGCGCGCGGAAGGTCATCGTGCCCGTACGACGGAGCCGGTCGACCACGATGCCGGCCTGCTCGCGCACGCTCACCTTGGCGGCGTGGATGTGGTGCAGGGTCAGCTCGAGGACCGGCTTCGGCTCCAGCGCCTTGGCGGCGAGCGCCGCGAACTGTTCGAGGCCGATGCCGATCAGCACCTCGGGCAGCAGCTGGGCGAACCGATCCTCCAGCCCGACGGCCCGCGGGTGCCGCTGTGCCTCCCCCGCCAACCGGGTCTCGAGGACGCTCGCCACCTGCTTGAACGCCTTGTACTGCATCAGCCGCGCGAACAGCAGGTCGCGGGCCTCCAGCAGGGCGAGGTCCTCCTCGTCCTCGACGTCGCCCTGAGGCAGCAGCCGGGCGGCCTTGAGGTCGAGCAGCGTGGAGGCGACCAGCAGGAACGAGGTGGTCTCCTCCAGCTCCCACACCGGTCCCCCGGCCTTGACGTGGGCGATGAACTCGTCGGTGACCTTTGACAGGGCCACCTCGGTGATGTCGAGCTTGTGCTTGGAGATCAGGCTCAGGAGCAGGTCGAAGGGACCCTCGAAGTTGTCCAGGTGCAGCGCGAAGCCGGGCGCCTGCTCCGTCTCCTGCTCGGCGACCGGGCCACTCATCCCTCGGTCAGCCGCCGGACCAGCGCGCTGTCGTCGCCGTTCTCCTCGTAGTCGGCCAGCACCAGGGAGATCGCCTCGCGCACCAGCCGGCCGCGGTCGACCGCGAGGCCCTGGCCGCGGCGCAGCGCGAGCCGGGCGTGCTCGATCTCAAGCAGCTCGTCGGACGTGACGTAGACCGTCATCTTCTCGTCGTGACGCACCCGGCCGCTGGGCTTGCGCCGGCCCTCCGGGGCCTCGGGCGCCTCGGGGCCTTCCGGCTCGTCGGGGACGGCGCGCACCGATTTCGGCTGCTCCGCCTCGACGGTGGGGCGGAACAGGTCGTCGGCAGCCGGCATGCTCACGCGTCGGGCCACGCGGCGAGCACCTCCTTGGCCAGCTGGCGGTAGGAGTCGGCGCCGGCCGACGTCGAGGCGTACGACGTGATCGGCTCGCCGGCGACCGTCGAGTCGGAGAACTTGACCGTCCGGCGGATGACGGTGTGGAAGACCTTGTCGCCCCAGGCCTGCACCAGCCGGTCCATGACCTCACGACTGTGCAGGGTGCGGCCGTCGAACATGGTGCCGAGGACGCCGTCGATCTCCAGGCGCGGGTTGAGCCGCTCGCGCACCTTGTCGATCGTGGTCTTCAGCAGCGCGACACCGCGCAGCGCGAAGTACTCGCACTCGAGCGGCACGATCACGCCGTCGGAGGCGGTCAGCGCGTTGACGGTCAGCAGGCCCAGCGAGGGCTGACAGTCGATGAGGATGACGTCGTACTGGGCGATGGCCGGGGCGAGCACCCGCTGCAGGGTCTGCTCGCGCGCGACCTCGTGGACCAGCTGCACCTCGGCGGCGGAGAGGTCGATGTTGGAGGGCAGCAGGTCCATGCCGGCGACGCCGGTCGGGACGATGACGTCCTCGACCCCGACCTCGCGGTCCATCAGCAGGTTGTAGATGGACAGGTCCATCTCGTGCGGGTTCAGGCCCAGCCCGACCGAGAGCGAGCCCTGCGGGTCGAAGTCGACCAGGAGCACCTTGCGGCCGAGCTCGGCCAGCGAGGCACCTAGGTTGATGGTGGTCGTCGTCTTGCCGACGCCGCCCTTCTGGTTGCACATCGACACCACCCGCGCGTTGCCGTGCTCGGTGAGCGCCCGCGGCTCGGGCAGCTCGGGCATCGGGCGTCCGGTCGGGCCGAGCTTCACGTCGGCGTTCGCGGGGCGCTCGAACGGCAGGGGGTCGCTCAAGGGGTGCTCTTCTCCGGTGTCGCGGGTGGGGTGCTGTGCAGGGGAGGGTGTCGACGGGACGGGGACCCGGGTCCGCGGGGGCATCTCCGGCGCACTGCTGTCCTCCATGCGACCGATTCCCCTCACGTGTCGGACCACCGTCCTGGTGGTACCAGTGTGCCTGTCCCGCCCCGCCGTCAATTGTCGACACGGCGACACGGCGGCGGCTTCCGCGCGAGCCTAGGACCGGGGTCCGACGACCCACAACCCGGGGCCGTCAGGCAGGGGTCGAGTGCACCGGTCGGGAGGCCCGCCTGTGCACTCGGCCCCGGTGCTGGTGCACAGGCAGAGACCCGCCTGTGCACCAATCTGTGGAGAACTAGGCGCGCACCAGGTCCGCGTAGTCGGGGTGCTTGTCGATCCAGCCCTTGATGAACGGGCAGCGCGGGACGACCTTGCGCGTGCCTTCACGTCGTACGTCGTCGAGCGCGAACCGGGCCAGCGCGGAGCCGACGCCCTTGCCCTCGAATGCATCGGCGACCTCGGTGTGGGTGAAGATGATCGACTCGGTGCCCTGCAGGACGTAGACGGCGACGCCGGCGAGCTCGCCGTCCACCAGCGCCTCGTAGCGGGACTCGTCGCTGTTGTTGCTGACCTCCACGTCACTCATGGCTCGAGCCTAGCCACCCAGCCGGTGGAAGGCCGTGGTGGCCAGCACCAGCTCGCCGGCCGCGTCGGTGGCGTCCAGGTCGGCGATCGCGTCGATCACCCAGTCGTGGTGGTCCTCGGGGTCGTGGATCGTCTGCCGCAGCCGCCACAGCCGTACGGCGAGCGGCCCGTCCGTGTCGTCCGCGCCGGCCGGGGTGCCGGTGGCCGGCTCGATCTCGAGCAGGGCCGGGCCGCGGGCGTCGCCGTCGGTGCGGACGGTGTCGTGCTCGGCGTAGTAGTCCTCGATCGCCGCGTCCCAGGCCGACCGGGTCATCACGACCTCCCGCGCCGGCTCGGTGCGGTCGGCCGCGGCCCGCTCGAGTGCCATGAGCCCGGTCAGGTCGTCGCGGGCCACCAGCTCGACGCGGCGCCACATCGCGTTGCGGACCATCACCTTGAAGGCCCGGTCCTGCTTCGAGAGCGGCCGGGGCGGGGGCGGCGGCTCGTGGTGCGCGAGCTCGCCGCTGCGACGCGCCAGCGCTGCCGCCGGGTCGCTCAGGGCCTCCCACTCGTCGAGCAGCGAGGAGTCGGTCTGGCGGATGGTCTCGCCCAGCCACTCCCCCAGCTCCTCCAGCTCGGGCGTGCGGTGCGACTCCGGGACGGTCTGGCGCAGCGTGCGGTAGGCGTCGGTGAGGTAGCGCAGCACCAGCCCCTCGGACCGCGCCAGCTGGTAGCGCGAGACGAAGTCGGTGAACGACATCCCCTGCTCGTACATCTCCCGCACGATCGACTTCGGCGACAGCGCGTCCTCGGGCAGCCACGGGTGCCGCCCACGGTAGATCTCGTACGTCGCCCCCAGCAGCTCGGCCAGCGGCTGCGGCCAGGTGATCTCCTCCAGCAGCCGCATCCGCTCCTCGTACTCGATCCCGTCGGCCTTCATCTCGTTGACCGCCTCGCCCCGGGCCGCGTGCTGCTGGGCGAACAGGATCTGCCGGGGCGCCTCGAGCACCGACTCGATCACCGAGACGATGTCGAGCGTGTGCTCGTCCGCCTCCACGTCGAGTACGTCGAGCGCCGCGAGCGCGAAGTGCGCCAGCGGCTGGTTGAGCGCGAAGTCCACGGGCAGGTCCTCGGTCACCACGTAGCGCCGACCGAACTCGTCGGGCTCCTCGAGCCGGGTCAGCACCCCCGAGTGGACCAGCGACCGGGCCAGGCGCAGCGCCCGTCGCGACAGCCGGAGCTGGTTGCGCCGGTCCTCGTGGTTGTCGGTCAGCAGCCGGCGCAGGACGGGGAAGGCGTCCTCCTCGCGCACCAGCACGTTGAGCAGCATCGAGTTGTCGACCCGCATCCGTGAGACCAGCGGCTCGGGAGTGCCGGCGACCAGCTTGTCGAAGGTCTGCTCGGTCCACACCACCGCGCCCTCGGGGGCCTTCTTGAGCTGGGCCTTGCTCTTGCGCTTGGCCTGCTTCTCGACGCTCATCGCGGCGTTCTTGGCGTCGGCCTTGGCCTTGGCCTTCTCGTTCTCGATGACGTGCTCGGGCGCCTGCACCACGACGTAGCCGGCGGTGTCGAAGCCCGCCCGTCCGGCCCGCCCGGCGATCTGCAGGAACTCCCGCGACCGCAGCACCCGTTGCCGGTTGCCGTCGAACTTGGCCAGCCCGGTGAACAGCACCGTGCGGATCGGGACATTGATCCCGACGCCGAGGGTGTCGGTGCCGCAGATGACGGAGAGCAGTCCCTGCTGGGCCAGCTGCTCCACCAGCCGCCGGTAGCGCGGCAGCATCCCCGCGTGGTGGACGCCGATGCCCTTGCGCAGCAGCTTGGAGAGCGTCTTGCCGAACCCGGCGCCGAAGCGGACCTCGTCGAGGATCCGTGAGAACTCGGTGGTTGAGGTGTGAGCGGAGCGAGCCTCGAGACCGGGCTTCGGAATCCACTTCACCGTCGCCAGCCCGGTCGCGTGCTCGACAGCCGCGGCCTGGGTGAAGTGCACGACGTAGACCGGAGCCTGACCGGTCGTGACCAGCTCCTCGAGCCGCTCGGGCATCGGCTCCAGCGACCAGCCGAACGACAGCGGCACCGGCCGCTCGGCCTGGTCCACCACGGTGGTGTCGCGGCCGTTGCGCCGGGTGAGGTCCTCGGCCAGCTCGGTGACGTCGCCCAGGGTCGCCGACATCAGCAGGAACTGGGCCTGCGGCAGCTCCAGCAGCGGGACCTGCCAGGCCCAGCCGCGGTCCGGCTCGCCGTAGAAGTGGAACTCGTCCATGACCACCAGGCCGACGTCCGCGCTGTCGCCCTCGCGCAGCGCGATGTTGGCCAGGATCTCGGCGGTGCAGCAGATGATCGGGGCGTCCGGGTTCACCGCCGCGTCCCCGGTGAGCATGCCGACGTCGGCGGCGCCGAAGATCTCGCACAGTGCGAAGAACTTCTCGCTCACCAGCGCCTTGATCGGTGCGGTGTAGAACGACACCCGGTCGTCGGCCAGCGCGGCCCGGTGCGCCGCCTCGGCCACCAGCGACTTGCCCGAGCCGGTCGGCGTCGCGAGGACCACGTTGTCGCCGGCCAGCAGGGCGAGGATCGCCTCCTCCTGGTGCGGGTAGAGCTCCAACCCGCGCTCGGCGACCGCGGAGGTGATCTGGTCCAGCAGGTCGTCGGCGCTCACGGCCCCATCCTCCCCGACAGGGCTACCGGGCCCGCGGATGGGCCGTGGCGAAGACCTCGCGCAGGTTGTCGACGGTGACCAGCGTGTAGATCTGGGTCGTGGTGACCGAGGCGTGGCCGAGCAGCTCCTGCACGACGCGGACGTCGGCGCCGCCGTCGAGCAGGTGGGTGGCGAACGAGTGCCGCAGGGTGTGCGGGGAGACGTCGCGGGTCACGCCGGCCCGGTCGGCGGCACGCTGCAGGACCGCCCACGCGGACTGCCGCGAGAGCCGGCCACCGCGTGCGTTGAGGAACAGCGCCGGGGTGCCCTTTCCGGTGGCGACCAGCTCGGGACGCCCGCGCACCAGGTAGGCGTCGACCGCCTCCCGCGCGTAGGACCCGACCGGCACGATCCGCTCCTTGCTGCCCTTGCCGCGCAGCAGCACCGTGCCGACCTCCTGCGTGGCATCGACGTCGAGGTCGTCGACGTCGAGCCCGACCGCCTCCGAGATCCGCGCGCCGGTGCCGTAGAGGACCTCCAGCAGCGCGCGGTCCCGCAGCGCGAGCGTCGTACCCGGGGAGCCCGCGGCCTCCAGGATGGCCTCGACGTCCGAGAGCGGCAGCGCCTTGGGCAGCCGCTTCGCCGGCGTCGGCGGCTTCACCGCACCCGCCGGGTCGAGCTCGGCCAGGCCGTCGGCCACGGCGAACTTGTGGAAGCCGCGCACCGCCACCACGGTCCGGGCCGCGGACGTCGAGCTCAGCGGCGGGTGGTCGGCGTCGCCCTCGCGCAGCCGCACCAGGAAGGCCGAGACCGTCGCCTCCGCGATCGCCGAGAGGTCCTCGACCCCGACCTCGGCGAGGTACTCCTGGTAGCGCCGCAGATCGCGCCGGTACGACGTCAGCGTGTTGGCCGCCAGCCCACGCTCGACGGTGAGGTGGTCGAGGTAGGTGCGGACGGCGCGCGCGACGCCGTCCGACCGGACCGCCACCGCCTCAGCCAAGGGCTCGACCCAGGGCACTGTGCAGCACGGTGTCGAGGTCGGTGGCCTCCAGGCCGACCGCGTCGGCGACCGGCTCGTTGGTGAGCAGCCCGTCGTAGGTGTTCAGGCCGAGCGCGAGCGCGTCGTTGTCGGCGCAGGCCGCGGCCCAGCCCTTGTCGGCCAGCGCGACGGCGTACGGCAGCGTGGCGTTGGTCAGGGCGTACGTCGACGTGTTCGGCACCGCGCCCGGCATGTTGGCCACGCAGTAGAACGTCGAGTTGTGGACCGTGTACGTCGGGTCCGCGTGGGTGGTGGGGTGCGTGTCCTCGAAGCACCCGCCCTGGTCGACCGCGATGTCGACCAGCACCGAGCCCGGCTTCATCGCGCTGACGAGCTCGTTGGAGACCAGCTTCGGCGCGGCCGCACCCGGGATCAGCACCGCGCCGATGACCATGTCGGCCTCGGTGACGTGCTGCTCGATGGCCAGCTTCGACGACGCGAGGCCGTGCACCTGGTTGTTGTAGCGCCAGAACGACATCCGCAGCTTGTCGAGGTCGGTGTCGAGCAGGGTCACGTCGGCGCCCATGCCGAGCGCGATGTTGGCGGCGTTCTGACCGCTGACGCCGGCGCCGATGATGACGACCTTGGCGTTCGCGACGCCACCCACCCCGCCCATCAGCACGCCCCGGCCGCCCTGGGCCTTGAGCATCGAGTAGGCCCCGACCTGGGGGGCGAGGCAGCCCGCGACCTCCGACATCGGGTAGAGCAGCGGCAGCCCGCCGCTCGGCAGCTGGACCGTCTCGTAGGCGATGCCGGTGACCTTGCGGGCCAGCAGCTCCTCGGTCAGCGGCTTGTCGGCGGCGAGGTGGAGGTAGGTGAAGAGGGTCAGGCCCTCGCGCATCCGGTGGTACTCCTCGGCCACCGGCTCCTTGACCTTCAGCACCAGGTCGATGCTGCCGTCGGTGCCCCAGGCGGCGTCGGCGTCCGGCACGATGGTGGCGCCCTCGGCGACGTACTCCTCGTCGGTGATCGACGAGCCCACCCCGGCCCCGGTCTCGATGAAGACCTGGTGGCCGTGCGCGACCAGCTCGTGCACCCCGATCGGCGTGATCGCCACGCGGTACTCGTGGTTCTTGACTTCCTTCGGGATGCCGATCTTCACCGTGCGTCTCCTCTGCTCGTCGACCGATCCGAGGGCACGAGACCCCGTGCCTGCGCCATCAGTATTGCCGTGACCAGCGGCGCATCGGTGACACGACCCGCCAGCACGGCCTCCAGCAGCTCGTCGAAGGGCACCCAGGCGGTGTCCATGTCGGCCTCCTCGTGCCGCAGCACGAAGTCGCCGCGGTCGACCGCCCGCAGCCCGCGCGCGAGGTAGAGGTGCTGGACCTCCGCGATGATCCCCGGCGAGGACCACACCGAGGTCAGGTGGGTCCACTCCTCGGCCTCGAGCAGTGCCTCCTCGCGCAGCTCGCGACGGGCGACGTCGAGCGGCGACTCGCCGTCGTCGCCGTCGCAGAGCCCGGCAGGCAGCTCGACGAACCGTCGCCCGGCCGGGTGCCGGTACTGCCAGAGGCAGAAGACCCGCTCCTGCTCGTCGACCGCGAGGATGATCGCCGCGCCCGGGTGCTCCAGCACCAGTCGCGTGAACGGCTCCTCCTCCGGCGTACGGCGGACCGTGTCGGACCGCAGCGCCATCACCCAGTCGTCGCGGTGCAGGTCCTGGGTGGCCACGACCGGCCAGGTCACGGGTACGTCGCGGAGCTCGGGGCGGTCGTCGGGCATGCTCCGGACGCTACCGTGGCGAGCGTGAGCGACCGCAGCCTGACCCGTGCCGAGGCCGAGGGGCGTGCCGCCCTCCTGACCGTGGACCGCTACGACCTCGAGGTCGACCTGCGCGGCCTGCTCGAGGGTGAGCGCTGGTCCTCGGTGGCCACCATCTCGTTCCAGTGCCACGAACCGGGGGCGTCGACGTTCGTGGACGCGGCCGGCGTCGTGCGCCGGGCGACGCTGAACGGCGTCGCGCTGGACCCGGCCGAGGTCGCCGAGGGCCGGCTGCCGCTGCGCGACCTGGCGGCCGACAACGTGCTGGTCGTCGCGATGGACACCGACGAGACGGCCGACGGCCAGGGCATCCTGCGCACCGTCGACACCGACGGCCTGGTCTACGTCTGGTCGTCCTTCGAGCCCGACGAGGCGCGCCGGGCGTGGGCCTGCTTCGACCAGCCCGACCTCAAGGCGCCGCACGCCTTCACGGTGCACGCCCCGACGGCGTGGACGGTCACCAGCTGCACCGCCCCCGACTCCGTGGTCGACGCCGAGGACGGCGGCCGGACCTGGCGGTTCGCCGACACCCCGCCGCTCTCGACGTACGTCGTCGTCGTGAACGCCGGCCCCTTCCACGAGATCCGCGCGCAGCGCGACGGCTACGACCTCGGTCTCTACAGCCGTCAGTCCATCCGCGCCGTCCTCGAGCGCGACGCCGAGGACCTGTTCCGGGTCACCGCGCAGGGGCTCGCGTTCTTCGGGGAGCGGTTCGGCTCCCCGTTCCCCCAGGCCCGCTACGACCAGGTCTTCGTGCCCAACCTCGGCGGTGCGATGGAGAACTGGGGCTGCGTGACGTACGGCGACGGCATCCTGCCGCGCTCCGAGCCGACCCCGGACGACCGCAGCTGGGTGGCCGTCTTCGTGCTGCACGAGATGGCCCACATGTGGTTCGGCGACCTGGTGACCATGCGGTGGTGGGACGACCTCTGGCTCAACGAGGCCTTCGCGTCGTTCGCGTCGACCTGGGCGATGGCGAACGCCACCGAGTTCACCGACGCCTGGGCCACCTTCCTGATCGCCGAGAAGCTCGTCGCGTACGACGAGGACATGTCGCCGGCGACCCACCCGATCCGCAGCGAGGTGCCCGACGTCGCGCACGCGACGGCCAACTTCGACGGGATCACCTACTACAAGGGCCAGGCGGTGCTCCGCCAGCTCGTCGAGTACGTCGGCGAGCCGGCCTTCGTGGCGGGTCTGCAGGCCTACTTCGCCCGGCACGCCTACGCCAACACCGTCCTGGCCGACCTGGTCGGCGCGGTCGCGGAGGCCTCCGGACGCGACCTGGACGCCTGGACGGTCGACTGGCTGGACCGCACCGGCGCCGACACCCTGAGCCTCGGCGGCGGCGAGCTGGTCGGCACCGCCCCCGACGGCGGCCTCCCCCGCCCCCACCGCCTCGACGTCGGCTGCTTCTCCTGGTCCGGCGACCGGCTGGAGCGGCTCGCCCGCGTCCCGGTCGAGCTCAGCGGCGACCGGGTCGCGGTCACGCTCCCCCAGGCCGACCTGCACCTGCTCAACGACGGCGACCTGACGTACGCCGCCGTCCGCACCGACCCGGCGTCCACCCGCACCCTGCTCGCCTCGGCCGGCGCCCTGCCCGACGCGTTGTCCCGGGCGGTCGCCGTCGGGACCGCCTGGGACCTGCTCGTCCGGGGCGAGGCGGCCGCCACCGACGTCGCCGGCTGCCTGCTCGACGTCCTCGAGAAGGAGGACTCCCCGGCGGTGGTCGAGCCGTTCCTGGACCGCGCCTTCGCGCTGGTCGAGCGGTGGTTGCCGAGCGCCGCCCAGCCCGAGGTGCGGGCCCGGCTCGCCGACGTGGCCGCTCGCGTCGCCGAGCGTCCCGGCCTGCGCGGCTCCGCCCTGCGCACCGTCGCCGGGGCCGCCGCGGGCGACGCCCACCGCGCGCTCCTCGACGCCGCGGCGTCCGACGACACCGACCTGGCCTGGCGGCTGCTCGCCCGCCGCGCCGAGCTCGGCGAGCCGGTCGACGACGCGGTCGCCGCCCTGCTCGATCGCGACCCGGACCCGGAGGCCCGGTTCCGGGCGCTCGCCGTACGGGCCTCCGCGCCGGCGGAGGCCGGCAAGGCCGAGGCCTGGACCGCCCTGCTCGTGGACCGCGAGGTCCCGGCCGGCGGAGCGGTCCGCGAGGTCTCCAGCCGGTTCTGGCGGCCCGGCCAGCAGGAGCTGCTGCTGCCCTGGGCGCACCGCTGGTTCGACCAGGTCGCGGCCATGCCGCCGGGTGGGCTGCTGTCGACGATGTCGCTGGTCCGGATGACCTACCCGCCGATCGGCGACGACGCCGTCCTCGCGCGGGCCCGGGAGGCCGCCGCGGCCGACGGCGTCCCCGCGCCCGTGCGCTCGATGCTGGTGATGGGCGCCGACCGGCTCGCCCGGATGCTGCGAGCGCGGTCGGCCTAGCCCCTCGGGACCCGCTCAGTCCTCGTCGACGGGCTCGCGGCGCAGGCCGCTCTCGTCGATCGGGAACCGCAGCTCGCGCTGCCGCTCGATCGCGGCGCCGACCAGGCCCGCGAAGAGCGGGTGCGGGCGGGTCGGCCGCGAGCGCAGCTCGGGGTGCGCCTGCGTCGACACGTAGTAGGGGTGCACCTCGCGCGGCAGCTCGACGAACTCGACCAGATTGTTGTCGGGCGAGACGCCCGAGAACACCAGGCCGGCCTCGGTCAGCTGGTCGCGGTAGGAGTTGTTGACCTCGTAGCGGTGCCGGTGGCGCTCCTCGATCGAGCCCGCGCCGTACGCCTCACGGACCACGGAGCCCTCGGCCAGCTCGGCCGGGTAGAGACCCAGCCGCATGGTGCCGCCCAGGTCGCCGGCACCCTCGACGTACGCCTTCTGCTCGGCCATCGTCGCGATCACCGGCTCCGGGGTGTCCGGGTCGAACTCCGTCGAGCCGGCCTTGGTCAGGCCGAGCACGCTGCGGGAGTACTCGATGACCATGCACTGCAGGCCCAGGCACAGCCCGAGGGTCGGGATCTTGTGGGTCCGGGCGTAGGTGAGCGCGCCGAGCTTGCCCTCGAGGCCACGGATGCCGAAGCCACCCGGGACACAGACCGCGTCCACGTCGCTGAGGTGCTTGGCCGCGCCCTGCGGCGTCCGGCACTCGTCGGAGGGGATCCAGCGCAGGTGCACCTTCGCCTCGTGCGCGAAGCCGCCGGCCCGCAGCGCCTCGGCGACGGACAGGTAGGCGTCCGGCAGGTCGACGTACTTGCCGACCAGCGCGATCGTGACGTCCTCCTTGGGGTGGTGCACCTTGCGCAGCAGGTCGTCCCAGACCTCCCAGTCCACGTCGTGGAAGGGCAGGTCGAGGCGGCGTACGACGTAGGCGTCCAGGCCCTCGCGGTGCAGCACCTTCGGGATGTCGTAGATCGACGGCGCGTCCGCAGCGGTGACGACCGCTTCGGTGTCGACGTCGCACATCAGCGCGATCTTGGCCTTGATGCTGTCCGGGAGCTCGCGGTCGGCGCGGCAGACGATGGCGTCGGGCTGGATGCCGACCTGGCGCAGCGCGGCGACGGAGTGCTGCGTGGGCTTGGTCTTCAGCTCGCCGGACGGCCCGATGTAGGGCACCAGGGAGACGTGGATGAAGAAGCAGTTGTCGCGGCCGACGTCGTGGCGGACCTGGCGGGCGGCCTCGAGGAAGGGCAGCGACTCGATGTCGCCGACCGTGCCGCCGACCTCGGTGATCACGACGTGGACCTGGTCCTCGCCGGTCCCGGCCATCGCCCGGATCCGGTCCTTGATCTCGTTGGTGATGTGCGGGATCACCTGCACGGTGTCACCGAGGTAGTCGCCGCGGCGCTCCTTGGCGATCACGCTGGAGTAGACCTGACCGGTCGTGACGTTGGCGATCTGGTTGAGGTCGGTGTCGAGGAACCGCTCGTAGTGGCCGATGTCGAGGTCGGTCTCGGCCCCGTCGTTGGTCACGAAGACCTCGCCGTGCTGGAACGGGTTCATCGTCCCGGGATCGACGTTCAGGTAGGGGTCCAGCTTCTGCATGGTCACCCGCAGTCCGCGCGAGCGGAGCAGTCGACCCAGGCTGGACGCCGTGAGCCCCTTCCCGAGAGAGGAGGCAACGCCTCCGGTGACGAAGATGTGCTTGGTGGGGGCGCCTGGCTTCACGGAACTCCATCCTATCCGAGTGGGACGGCACCTTCTGCACCCGACGCCCCGAAAGCGCCTCCGGTGCCGCCCAGCTGCCGCAGCAGGGCGAGGACGGCGCTCACCTGGCCGAGCGGCGTGTCGGCCGCGTCGACGGTCGCCAGCTCCTCGCCGGCCGGGTCGGAACGCAGCAGGGCGAGCGCGCCGCCCGGGCGTCCCGAGGCCGTGTCACCGGCCACCACGACCCCGGTGGAGGTCTGGGCGAGACCGGACATCAGCCCGGCCAGCACGGCCGCGTCGGGCTCGTCGCCGACCGCGACCAGCACCAGCGGTGCCTTGGCGGCGTCGTCGTCGACGGTGGTGAGCAGCCCCCCCGCGGCCAGGCTCTCACGCACCGCGGTGGTGTCGGCGTCCGCGGGCGCGCCCGCGGCCGCCGTCGTGGCCGCAGCGACCCCCAGCAGCTGACCCATCCGGACGTACGTCGGCGCCTCCAGGTCGACCGACCCGTCGGGCAGCTGCGTCATCAGCTGGCTGCCCAGCGAGTCGACCAGGCTCCGCTCGCCCGGGTCGAGCAAGGACTCGCGGACGTCGTACCGCCCGGAGACGGTGCCACCGGCCGCCTCCACCTGCGCGGTCAGGGCCTGGACGTCGTCCTCGTCGACGCCGGGCAGCGTCACCAGCGCGGCGGGGTGGCCACGCAGCTTCCCGCCGTACAGGGTCGCGGCCGACTCGGTCGCGAAGTCGTCGCCGAGGGCGGCGGCGCGCCGCGCCTCGGCGAGCTCACGCTCCGCCGCCGAGGTGCTGGAGCCCTCCTCGGCGCGGCCCAGCTCGCTGAGCGGGCCGCCGCCGAGCACGACGCCGACCGCCAGGGCGAGGAAGACGGCGACGAGGGAGGCGATGTGGTGCCGGTAGGTGATCACAGGGAGAGGTCCTAGACGAGGGGCAGAAGGTCGGCCAGCTGGTCGAGCCAGTCCTGGCCGACGGGGGTGACGGACACGGAGGCGGCGAGGGCGACGAAGCCGGCCAGCATCACGAGGAGCAGGTGGTGCGGGCGGACCCGCCCGGAGTAGAGCCGGGGTACGGCGGCCGCGTCGACCAGGCGGGACCCGAGCCGCAGCCGGGTCAGGTAGGTGCTGGCCAGCCCGCCGCGCTGCCGGTCCAGGAACTCCTCGAGGCTGGCGTGCAGCCCGACCCCGATCACGACCTTCGCGTCGCCCGCGTCGGCGATCAGCAGGGCAGCGTCCTCGGCGGTGGCCGAGGTCTCGAAGACCAGCGGTCGCACGCCCATCCGCTCCAGGCCCTCGGCGCCGGAGGGCCGGCCCGGGCCGGTGCGGACGACGACGTCCCGGGCCGCCTTCAGGACCGCGGCACTGGGCCGGTCGGCGTCGTCGTCGGCGTCGAGGACCACGACGTCGGGTCGGTAGCCGCGCTCGCGCAGCCGGTCGGCCACCCGGCCTACCGCCACCAGCACCGGCTCCTGCTCCTTCAGGTACGGCTTGATCGACCGCAGCTCGGCCTCGTGCTCAGGTCCGGCGACCACGACCACCGCGGACCGGTCGGCGAACCGCGTCGCGGTCACCGGGAGACCCTTGCCGTGGAGGAGCAGGTCCTGCTCGCGCCGGAGGAACTCGGTGCTGGTGCGGGTGAGCGACTCCAGCTGGGTGACGAGGCCGGTCCGGGCCGCCTCCATCTCGGCCTCGACCGTCGCGAGGTCGACCACGCGACCGGCGGCCCGCTCCGCCTCGCCGACGTGCACGCGGCCCTCGTGGACCCGGACCTGCCGGCCGTCCGCGATCGCTGCGAAGCCGTCGGCCCCGATCCCGTCGACCAGGTCGATCCCGGCCCGTGCGAGCACCTCGGGACCGAGGTTCGGGAACCGTCCCGAGATCATCGGCTGGGCGTTGACGACGAGGACGGCCCCGCTGTCGGCCAGCGCCCGCGCGCTCTCGCGGTCCAGGTCGGTGTGATCGATCACCGCGATGTCGCCGGGTCGGAGCCGGGGGGCGAGCAGGTCGGCACGACGGCCGACCCGGACGGTCCCGACGACCCCGGGCAGGTCGGTCTCGGTGCGCTGTCGGGAGCTGAGTCTCATGGCCGGTCCAGTGTCACAAACCGTTCCGGCCCGTCCGGGAACCCCGCGCGGCCGGGCGCGTCGACGTGGGGCAGGTCACCCCAGGGCGCGCGCCGGCCCGGCCACCTCGAGCAGCTCACGGGCGTGGGCCAGGCCCGAGTCGGAATCGGCCATGCCGGCCATCATCCGCGACAGCTCGCTGATCCGCTGGGTGTCGTCGAGCACGGTGAGGCCGGAACTGGTGACGGTGCCGTCGCTGGACTTCTCGACCACCACGTGGCGGTCGGCGTACGCCGCGACCTGGGGCAGGTGGGTGACCACCAGCACCTGGGCGGTCCGCGCCAGCTGGGCCAGTCGCCGGCCCACCTCGACCGCGGCCGCACCGCCGACGCCGGCGTCGACCTCGTCGAAGACGAACGTCGGCACCGGGCTGGTGCCCGCCAGGGCCACCTCGAGCGCGAGCATCACCCGCGACAGCTCGCCACCGGACGCGCCCTTGTGGAGCGGACGCGGCTCGGCGCCGGTGTTGGCAGCCAGCAGCAGCTCGACCTCGTCCACGCCGGAGCCGCCGTAGCGCAGCCAGCGCTTCCCGACCTTCAGAGGTGCACCGCGGGTGACGCCGTCGGGCTGAGGCAGCTCGGTCTGCCGGACCTCGATGCGCAGCCGGGCGTGCGGCATCGCGAGCAGCGTGAGCTCGCCCGTGACCACTTCGGCGAGCCGTCCGGCCGCCTCGGTCCGCGCCGCCGAGAGCGCCTCGGCCGCCCGGGCCAGCTCACCGCGCAGCGTCTCCTGCTGGGCCCGGAGCTCGACGATCCGGTCGTCGGTGCCGTCGAGGTCGAGGAGCCGCTGGGCGGACTGGGCCGCCCACGCAAGCACCTCGTCGATGGTGTCGCCGTACTTGCGGGTCAGGGCGGTGAGCGCCGCCCGGCGCTCCGAGACCGTCGCGAGCCGCGCCGGGTCGGTGTCCACCCGTGCGGCGTACGACGCGACGTCGGCCGCCACGTCGGACAGCAGGTAGGTCACCTCGGCCAGCCGGTCGGCCAGCTCGCCGGCCTCGCTGTCGTGCTCGCGGACCCCCGCGAGCGCCGCGCGTGCCGCCGACGTGGTCGCGAGCGCATCGGGTGAGCCCTGCTCGCTGGACAGCGCCTCCCGGGCCTGCTCGGCCGCCGTACGCAGGGTGTCGGCGAAGCCCAGGCGGGTCTCCTCGGCAGCCAGGCTCGTGTCCTCGCCCGGCTCGGGTTCCACGGCCTCGATCTCGCTCAGCCCGAAGCGCAGCAGGTCGGCCTCACGCGCGCGGTCCCGCGCGGTCGCCACGACCTCCTCGAGCTCGCGCTCCGTCGCGTCCAGCCGGCCGTGCAGGTCGGTGTAGTCGGCGACCAGGGCGGCCAGCGGCTCGCCGCCGAACCGGTCCAGCGCCTCGCGCTGGGCCCGGGCCTGGAGCAGCCGGTGCTGGTCGGACTGGCCGTGCACCGCCACGAGTGGCTCGGCGACGCCCGCCAGGGTCGAGATCGGGACGGCCGCACCGCCCACGAACGCCCGCGACCGGCCCTCGGCCGACACGTTGCGCGCCAGCACGACCCGCTCGTCCTCGACCTCGCCGCCGACAGCCTCCACGGCGGTCGCGAACGCGGACAGGCCCGCGACGTGCACCACGCCCTCAACCCGCGCGGTCCGCGCACCCGTGCGCACGGCCCCCGCATCGGCCCGCCCCCCGAGCAGCAGCCCGAGCGCGGTCACCACCATGGTCTTGCCCGCGCCCGTCTCACCCGTGATGACGGTCAGCCCGGGGCCGAGCTCCAGCGTCGAGGCGTCGATGACGC
This sequence comes from Nocardioides lianchengensis, assembly GCF_900101465.1. Classification (GTDB taxonomy): domain Bacteria; phylum Actinomycetota; class Actinomycetes; order Propionibacteriales; family Nocardioidaceae; genus Nocardioides; species Nocardioides lianchengensis. The sequence continues at coordinate 4,867 of NZ_FMZM01000017.1, read as the reverse complement.
CGAGCGAGCCGATCCGGATCTCCTCAAGCATCGTGGTCCTCCCTCAGCTCGGGACGGCGCCGGCGCTCGGCCGATCCCCGCCAGCCCTCGACCGGCAGACCGAACTTCGCCACCAGCCGGTCCGTGAACGGCGCCTCCTGGAGCCGGACCAGACGAACCGGCACCTCACCCCGTCGGACCTCGATCCGGGCACCCGGCGGCAGGTCGAACGCTCGCCGACCGTCGCACCACAGCACCCCGGCGCCGTCGGCACGTGCGAGCAGCTCGACCGCGAGCACCGAGGTCGGCGCCACGACGAGCGGTCGGGCGAAGAGCGCGTGTGCGCTGATCGGCACCATCAGCAGGGCCTCGACCTCGGGCCACACCACCGGGCCGCCCGCACTGAAGTTGTAGGCCGTCGAGCCGGTCGGCGTGGCGCACACGACCCCGTCGCACCCCCACCGCGACAGCGGCCGTCCGTCGACCTCGACGACAACCTCGAGCATCCGCTCGCGCGCCGCCTTCTCCACGCTGGCCTCGTTGACGGCGAAGGTCCGGAACACCTGCTCGCCGTCGTGGAACACCCGGACGTCGAGCGTCATCCGGTCCTCGGCGCCGTAGCGGCGCTGGACGATGGCGTCGATCGTCGACTCGACGTGGTCGTACTCCGCCTCGGCCAGGAAGCCCACGTGCCCCAGGTTGACCCCGAGCACGGGCGTGCCGGCGGCGTGGGTGATCTCCGCGGCCCGCAGGATGGTCCCGTCGCCACCGATCACCAGCGCCAGCTCGCAACCCTCGCTGGCCCCGACCTCGGCCGCGGTCAGCTCGATCGTCGGGTCGTACGCCGCCGGGTCGAGGCCCAGGTCACGCGCCTCGGACTCGATCAGCCGGACCACGATCCCGTGCCCCGTCAGCGCCTTGCAGAAGGCCAGCGCGACGTCGCGCGCCTCGTCGCGACCCGTGTGGGTCAGCATGAGGACACGTCTCGGGCCGGTCATGGGTCCACCTTCTCACCCGCCACCCCCAGGGAGGCGGCAGCCCGCACCGTGCTGTGGATGTCGTCGGCGGTCACCGTGGCAGGCCCCTGGCGCAGCCACAGGAAGAACTCCACGTTGCCGGACGGCCCCGGCAGCGGGCTGACGGTCACGGCCCGGGCACCCCAGCCCCGCCGGGCGGCCGCGTCCGCCACCCCGGTCACGGCCTCGGCCCGCAGCTCCGGGTCGCGGACCACGCCTCCCTTGCCGACCCGCTCCTTGCCGACCTCGAACTGCGGCTTGACCATGAGGGCCAGGTCGCCGTCGTCCGCCGTCACGCCCAGCAACGCGTCGAGCACGATCTCCAGCGAGATGAAGGAAAGATCGCCGACGACCAGGTCGACCGGGCCGCCGATCAGCTCCCGGGTCAGCTCGCGCACGTTCGTCCGGTCGTGGACGACGACCCGCTCGTCCTGCCGGATCGGCCAGGCCAGCTGGCCGTAGCCCACGTCGACCGCCACCACCTGCGCGGCCCCGTGCCGCAGCAGGACGTCGGTGAAGCCGCCGGTCGACGCCCCCGCGTCCAGGCAGCGCCGGCCCTCCACCGCGAGGCCGAGGGCCCCGAAGGCGCCCAGCGCCCCGGCGAGCTTGTGGCCGCCCCGCGACACGTAGTCCGGCCGGTCCGGGTCGTCGGCCACCACGATCGCGACATCGGTCGTCACGCCGGTGGCCGGCTTGCCGGCCACGGCGCCCTGGACCTTGACCCGCTTCGCGGCGATCAGCTCACTGGCGTGCTCGCGCGACCGGGCCAGTCCACGGCGGACCAGCTCGGCGTCGAGTCGCAGGCGACGCGGTGGCACGGCCCGATCAGGCCGGCTCGTCGGCGGGTACGTCGGGCTCGGCGTCGAGCGCCCGACGAAGCGCCTCGTGGGCGGTCTCGAAGACGCCCACGTGCTCCTCGATCGGCCGCTCCTCGAGCTGCTCGACGGCCTCGATCACCGCGTCCACCCGCGGCACTCCCGTGCGCACCTGCGCCGGGGTCCCGGGTCCGAAGTCGCCGTCCTCGATCATGGGGCCGAGGCTACCCGTCGGCGCTCCCGGAGGAGGCTGGGGGCGGAGTGAGCTGGGCGGCGTCGGCAGGCTCCCCGGCCTCGTCGAGATGGTTCCACCCGGCCACGGCGACCACCCGCCACCAGTCGGCGGGGGCGCCCTCGCCGGACACGGCGAGCGCACCATCGCGCACCTCGGCCGTCCAACCCCCGAGCGCCACCACGGCGCCGTCCACCTCCGGTGCCGTGCAGGGTTCGGTCAACCCGGCCAGGTCCGGTGCCAGGTACGTCGGCCGCTCCCCCGGCTTCGCCGCCACCAGCTCGGTCAGCCCGGTCACGCCGGTCAGCACGAGCAGGGAGTCGATCCCCGCGTTGCACGCGCCCTCGATGTCGGTGTCCAACCGGTCGCCCACCATCAGGGGCTGGCGTCCACCGACGCGTCGCACCGTCTCGTCGAGCAGGGGGCGCTCGGGCTTGCCCGCCGTCGTCGGCGTGATGCCGCTGAACCGCTCGATCGTCTCCACCAGCACCCCGTGCCCCGGTGCGACGCCGTAGGCCGTCGGAATCGTGTAGTCGCGGTTGCTGGCCACCCAGGCGAGCCCCTCCCGCACCCGCACGGCCACTCGCATGATGTCGCGCCACAGCACCTCGGGCCCGTAGCCGGTGACCACCGCGACCGCCTCGTCGTCCACGCCGACCGGGACCAGCCCCTGCTCGGCGAGCGCCGAGCGAAGCCCGTCGGACCCCAGGAGCACGACGCGCGCGCCCGCTCCGAACCGGTCGCCCAGCACCCGCGCCGCCGCCTGCGCGGAGGTCACGACGTCCTCGGTCCCCGCCTCGACCCCGAGGTCACGAAGATGCTCGGCGACCCGCTCCGGCGGCCGGGCCGCGTTGTTCGTGATGAACGCGATCCGCTGGCCGGCGTCCCGAGCGCGCTCGAGATGAGCAGGGGCACCCGGCACCGCATCGCCTCCGACGTACACCACGCCGTCGAGGTCGAGCATCGCCAGGTCGTAGCGTTCCGCGAGCGGGACGTCCGACGACCCGAGCATGCAGCCTCCTCCACGGTGGTGTTGTCGCTGCAGCCTACGATGCGACGATGGACACCAGTGCCGTGGTCACGCCGCCGTACGTGGCGGGACCTCTGCACCTGACTCCGTTCCGAGGACTGATGCTCGCCCCGTCCCGCATCGGCGACCCGTCCTCGGCCCGCGCGTTCGCGCGCCCCTACACCTCCGTGGCCAGCCGCCTCTCGCGCTGGCAGGCCCGCGGACAGATGCATCACGACCCCGAGCCAGCGCTCTACCTCCACGAGTACACCGCCGGCGGGATGACCATCCGCGGTCTCGTGGGTCTCCTCGACCTCTCCCACCGCGCGACCCGCATCGAGGACGCCGCGGTGCTCCCTCACGAGGGGATCCACCCCGCCCAGGCCGACGACCTCGCGGACCGGATGGCCGAGATGGCCCTGAACCCGGCCCCCATCCTGTTGGTCCACCGAGCCGCACCCGCGATACGAGAGATCCTCGACCGGCTCCGCGGCGGCCGCCCTGATCACTCGTTCACCGACCGCGCGGACCAGCACCACCGGGTCTGGGCCCTGCGCGATGCTGAGCAGCTCGCCGTGATCCAGGAGGCTGTCGCCGGCACCCGGACGCTGATCGCGGACGGTCACCACCGCTACGCCGCCTACCTCCGGCTCCAGCAGCGTCGCCCCGGCAGCGCCGCCGACCTGGGGTTGGCCATGCTCGTCGACCACGACGACACGCCGCTCTTTCTCGGCGCCATCCACCGGGTCCTCTCGGGAGTCCGGCTCGAGGACGTCGCCCGCGCCGCCGAGACGATCGGCGCTCACTTCGTGCCCGCGCGCCCGGAGGAGGCTGTCGCCGCCCTCGGACCGTCCACCCTCGTGATCACCGACGGCGAGGGCTGGGCCAACCTCCGGCTAGACGTCCCTCAGGACCGCGCGACCGTCGAGGTCCTCCACGACCTCGTCGTTCCCGCCCTGCCCCGTGGTCCGCGCAGCATCACGCATCACCACTCAGCCGAGGACGCCCTGGGGCTGGCCAGCCCGGACACCGCCGTAGCCGTCCTGCTCCCCGCACCTGACGTCGACCTCGTCCTGCGGATCGTCGCCAGCGGCCGACTGCTGCCGGAGAAGGCCACCTCCTTCCAGCCCAAGCCGAGCCTCGGAGTGCTCATCCGCTCGCTGCGCGACGGATGATGCGACCAGTCGACACCTCGATCTCGACCCGCGACGCGGTACCGCCGGCGCCCCGGAAGAACCGTCGCCTCACGGCCCCGCTGACCTCGACCACGTCGCCTGGCCGCCATCCGGCGACCGAGCGCTGCACGCGCGCCGACCACACGGCACAGTCGAGTACATCGACCGTCTGACGCGACGCCGCCCGATCCTCGGACCGTCCCACCACCAGCCGGAACGTCCACAGGACGTCGCCGCTCGGCAACTCGCGCCGTTCGGGGTCCTGCGAGACCCGACCGACCAGCCGCACGTCGTTGACCGGATCCACCGGCGCCCTCGTCGCAGCGGCCTGATCTTCATCCTTCGTCTGCGCGACCATCGCACACCACCTCCGGATGCACACGCTGCCGCGGAGCTCCGACAACCCGACCTCCACCAAAGCGCAGGTGTGGATAGACCGCGCCGGAGGATTACCTGTGGACGGCGAACGGCCCGCAGCCAAAGCCGACAACCACCGACAAATGCAATCAGGGCCACCCCCGAAGGGATGGCCCTGATTGGAATAGTTGTCCGGCGGCGTCCTACTCTCCCACAGCCTCTCGGCTGCAGTACCATCGGCGCTGAAAGGCTTAACTTCCGGGTTCGGGATGGGACCGGGTGTT
>NZ_FMZM01000023.1 GCF_900101465.1 Nocardioides lianchengensis | reverse complement strand
GAGGCGACCATCGAGATGCTGTAGGCCTCCTGCCCGCTGGAGCAGGCGGCCGACCAGACGCGCAGCTGGCGGCTCGGCCGGCTCTTCGCGAGGGTCGGGAAGACGGTGGTCTTCAGCGTGTTGAACGGGTCCGCGTCGCGGAACCAGGACGTCTCGTTGGTGGTCAGCGCCTCGACGACCGCGCGCAGCGCGGCCGGGTTGCGGCGGCTCTGGAGCTCGGCCACGTAGCTGTCGACGTCGGTGTGCCCGGCCGCCTTGGCCAGCGGGATGAGCCGCGACTCGACCAGGTACTCCTTGCCAGCGTTCAAGACGATGGCGCTCTCCGTGCGTACGACGTCGCACACGAAGGAGAAGGAGGCCGTGCTGATGCTCATGAGTTCCGTCCCGTCATGACGGCGATCCCGGACGGCACCAGCCGTCGCGCGATCGCGGCTGCGATCTGATCCAGCGGAAGGATCTCCTCCGCCAGGCCTGCGCCGGCGATGGCGCCGGGCATTCCCCAGACCACGGACGTGGCCTGGTCCTGGGCGACGACGCTCCCGCCGGCTGCGACGATCGGGGCAGCGCCCTTGGCGCCGTCCGATCCCATGCCGGTGAGGACGACGGCGAGCGTGGCCGCCCCTGTGACGTGTGCCGCACTGCGGAACAGCACGTCGACCGCGGGCCGGCAGAAGTTCTCGGCGGGCCCCTGGGAGAGCTTGGTGACCAGGCCGCGGGCGTCGCGGACGACCTCCATGTGGAAGTCACCCGGCGCGATCGCGACCATGCCCGGTCGGAGCACCTGGTTGTGCTCGGCCTCGACGACGTCGAAGCGGGTCTGCCGGTCGAGGCGCTGCGCGAACTGGCGGGTGAAGAGCGGCGGCATGTGCTGGACCAGGGCGATCGGCACCGGCAGCGGCGGGAGGGCCGCGAGCAGCTTCTGGACCGCGTCCGGACCGCCGGTCGAGCTGCCGACGACGAGGAGCTTGTGGCCACCGGCCGGCACGGGGGCGGCGGGGCGCAGCGACACCGGGCCGCCGGTCGGGGCGGGGCGAGCGGTGGCGCCGGCCTGGGGCGCGGCGGCGAGGCCGCGGGACGGCACGAGCGCCTTGATCCGGGGGATCAGCGCGTCCCGGACCTGCTCCATCGAGCGGCCGACGCTGCCGACGTTGGCCGGCTTGGCGACGTAGTCGGAGGCACCGGCGGCCAGGGCGTCCAGGGTGGCGGAGGCGCCGCGCTCGGTGAGGGTGCTGAACATGATGATCGGGACGGTGTGACCGGCCGCGCGGATGCGTCGTACGCCCTCGATGCCGTCGACCTCGGGCATCTCCACGTCCATGGTCACCAGGTCGGGGCGCAGCTGCTCGATCTTCTGCAGCGAGGCGCGGCCGTTGATCGCCGTACCGACGACCTCGATCGCGGGGTCGTCGTTGAGGACGCCGCTGACGAGCCGACGGATGACCACCGAGTCGTCGGTGACGAGCACACGGATCTTGCTCACGTGGGTGTCCATTCCTGTCGGTGGCCGCGGCACCAGCGGAGTGGCGGTGCGTCCGAAGCATCGGCGCGCCGACGGGCGACCTGAGGAAGTAGGACGGCGGCCTACGCCGCGGGCCCGGCCTCGCGCCAGGGGCGCAGCAGCACGTCCGCGGTCTCGTCGGCGAGCAGGTCGGCGGCGACGGTCGCCTGGACCACGCCGGACAGGGCGTTCCAGACGCCGTACGCCGCGTCCTGGAGCGTGAAGCCGGCCTGCCGGAAGGCCATGGCGGCCGCGAGCTGCGCGTCGGCGCCGGCGCGCAGCCGGTCGGCGAGCGAGAGGGCCCAGGTGGCGTCGTGCATCGCGGGGGCCCACTCGGCGGTGCGGGCGCGGTGGCGCTCGACGCTCTCCCGCCAGGCCCGGCGGGTGGCCTCGTCGGCCGAGAGCAGGTTCTGCAGCACGGGGTCGACGGCCGGCACGGCGGTGCGGCCGGGGTCGTCGGGGAGGTCCAGACCGGCCTGGAGGAGCGGCCGGCTCATGGCGCGGCGCACGTCCGGGGGGAGCTCCTCGCCGAGGAAGGCGGCGACGGCGGCGTCGGACAGGACGTCGGCCGCCAGGGAGGCGACGGGGTCCTGGGAGAGCAGGCCGCCGGCGCCGATCCAGGTCCAGTCGAGCAGGTCGCGCCGGACCAGTCGGTCGACGGCGTCGGCGTCGCCGATCCGGCTGGTCTCGAGGCGACGCAGCAGCGTGGTGTCCCCGCCGGCGGCTCCGTCGAGTGCAGCCCCGGCCAGGCCGAGGGCGGTCCCGATCTGCCAGGGCGCGTCCTCGCTGGCATCGGGCACGCGCGCACGGCGCCAGTCCTCGCGGACCCGGTCGCCGGGGTGCACATCGGCCAGCCGGTCGACCTCGGGCGGCCCGATGACCAGCCCGGCGCGCAGCACCACGGCCACGCGTTCACCCCCGGGCGAGCGGGTCAGGTCGAAACCGACGGTCGACGAGCCGACGAGCGAGTACACCAGCGCATCATGCCTTGAACTGGCCGACGGTCGTCCGGAGCGATCCCGCGAGGCGGGCGAGCTCGTCGACGGCGGTGCGGGTCTGGGCCAGCGCCTCGGTGGTGCTCTCGGCCGCGGCCGAGACACCGGAGATGTTGGCGGCGATCTCGCCGGAGCCGGTGGAGGCCTCGGCGACGTTGCGGCTCATCTCGTTGGTCGTGGCGGTCTGCTCCTCCACCGCCGCGGCGATGGTGTTCTGGTAGTCGTTGATGCTGGTGATGATCTCGGCGATCTCACCGATCGCCACCACGGCACC
>NZ_FMZM01000015.1 GCF_900101465.1 Nocardioides lianchengensis | reverse complement strand
CGAGCAGTGAAGGACGAAGTCCTGAACGCCCGTCGAGACCCCCGCAGCCAGCAAGCAACCTCCGGTAGGTCGGCCCCTGCCGTGACGTCTGCTCGGTGCACCAGGCCGGTTCGAAGACATTTACAGAAAGAAGGGGGCTCACCGTCCGCGGTGATCAAGGGCCATCACGAGGCTGCTTCTGGCTTTCGGTCACCTGGGGTCGACCGTTCGAACTAGGCTGTGGACAACCCTCGCATTCGATAATGTGTTCGAGTAGAATGGGCGCATGGCTCGGGACCTCGACGACTGCGACACCGCACCCGCGGTGCTCGCCTTCGTCCGCGCCCGACGATCTGCCCAGTTGCAGGCCGAGGCCGACCAGCTCGCCGCCGCCGTCACCTGGGCCGGCATGCACTCCACCGACTCCCTCCACGACGCCGCCGCCGTCTGGATCCCCGGCTGCGAGGACGAGATGGCCATCGCCGGCCCCGGCGCACCGTTGATCGCGGAGTTCTCCGTGCTGGAGTTCTCCGCCGCACTCGGCCTGTCGTCCGACTCCGGGCGGATCTACCTCGGCCACGCCGTCGAGCTCGCCCACCGACTCCCCAGGGTCTACGAACGCGTCCAATCGTTGGACCTCCCGGTCTGGAAAGCCCGCCGCATCGCCGCCGAGACCATCGACCTCCCACTCGACGGCGCCGAGTTCGTCGACCTTCACGTCGCCTCAGTGGCGCACAAGATCTCGATTGCCCAGCTCGACCGGACCATCGAAGAAGCCCGGGTCCGTTTCGACCCGGAGACCGCTGCCCAGCGCGCCCGGGATGCGGCCGAGGTACGGCACTTCGACATCGAGACCCAGCAGGTCTCCTACGACGGCCACGTCGAAGTCCGCGGGACCCTCGACCTCGTCGACGCACTCGACCTCGAAGACGCCGTCTCTCGGGGTGCGACCCACCTCGCCACGATCGCCGACGGCCTGTCGCTCGACGTGCGCCGTTCCATCGCGATCGGTGACCTGGCTCGACGCCAGCTCACGCTCGATCTCAATGCTGAGCCGGACCCGGACCGCAAACGGCCCCGCCAGGTCGTGGTCCACGTCCACCTCGCCGACGCCGCCATCGCCCGCGTCGAGAACACCCGCACCCTCATCTCGGTCGAGCAGGTCAAGAGCTGGTGCCAGGACGGAGACAGTCAGGTCGTCATCAAGCCGGTCATCGACCTGACCGGTCACGTGCACGTGGATGCCTACGAGGTCCCCGACCGGTTGAAGGAACGCCAGGCCCTGCTCCAGCACTCCTGCGTGTTCCCCTGGTGTCGCAGGCGATCGAGGTCCTGCGACCACGACCACAGCGACCCAGCCGCCCACGGCGGCGCCACGTGCGACTGCAACATCGCCCCACTCTGCCGAAGACATCACCGCGCGAAGACACATACGCGCTGGCGCTACGACAAGGTCGACGACACGACGTTCGTCTGGCGCAGTCCGAACGGCTTGACGTTCGTTCGCGACCACACCGGCACCGCCACCCCACAGCCCTGACGGCCACAGCCCGAGGGGCTACGGGCGCGCCGCCGTGACGGTGACGGTCGAACCCGGCTCGGCCATGGTTCCGGACTCGCGGTCCGCAGCCAGGACGGTCCCAGCGGGCAGGACGCCTCCGTCCTCCAGTGGCAGCACTACGAGGAACCCGGCGCGCTCCCACACTCGCCGGTTGGCATCCACGGGGCGATCGGGTCGAGGACCGTGACCCGCGACAGGGCGTCGGTCACGGCGGAGCGGCCTCGGACGGCCCGCCCTCGCTGCACTCGACGGCGCCCAGCGGGGCCACTCTCCCCCGGACCTCGGTCGGTGGTTCCCGACCTTCTCCACAGGCGCGGACCGGCCCGGTTTCACCGCCCCCGCCGTACGGCGATGCTGCCCGGTCATGACGAGACTCCGTGACCTGACCATCGCCCTGCCGCCGCGCTGGCGGCGGCGCTCCGACCCCGACCACGGCGTGCTGGTGCACGCGCGGGCGGCCACACTCCCGGAGAGCGGCGTGGCGCCCGAGCTGGTGCTGCGGTGCGCGCCGGTCGACGACGACCTCGAGCAGTGGCGGGCCGACGCGATGGGCGAGCTGGCCGGGCAGCTGGTCGGGTTCGAGGTGGACGACGAGGACGCGTTCGAGCTGGAGGGACGGCCGGTGGTCTACGCGCGGTTCGCGCACCGGCTCGGGTCCACCGACCTGGTCAGCGAGCAGTGGTCGTGGCTGCTCGGCGGCACCGGGATCACCCTCACCGGGACGGTCGCGCGCGAGGACTACGCCGACTACTGCGAGGTGTTCGACGCGGTGGCGGCGACGTTCGAGCCGGGATCGCGGGCGGCCTGACGCCGGTGCTCGCGCGGGCTGACCCCGCGGGCGCGCTTGAAGGCGGTCGAGAGCGCGAACGGCGTCGCGTAGCCGACCTGCCGGGCCACGCCCGCCACCGTCGCGTCGGGCTCGAGCAGCAGGTCGGCGGCCAGGGCCAGGCGCCACTCGGTCAGGAACGCCATCGGCGGTACGCCGACCACCGCCGCGAACCGCCGCGCGAACGCCGCCCGCGACGCCCCACCCGCCGCCGCCAGCTCGGCGACGCTCCAAGACCGCTCCGGGTGGTGCTGGAGCAGCCGCAGGGCCGGCCCGACGACCGGGTCGCCCTGGCCGACGTACCAGCCGGGCGGGTCGGCGTCGGGGCGGGCGAACCAGGCCCGCAGCAGCGTGATCAGCAGCAGGTCGAGGAGCCGGTCGAGGACCGCGTCCTGACCCGGGGCGTCCTTGACGATCTCGTCGGCCAGCAGCGCCACCAGCGGGGAGTCGAGGTCGGCCGCCCGCAGCACGAGCAGGCCGGGGAGCGCCCGGAGCAGCCGGCCGCTGACCTCGCCCTCGAGGAGGTAGGCGCCGGTGAGCAGCACCGTCTCGCCGGCGGCGCTGTTGCCCCAGCTCCGCACGCCCTGGTGCAGCTCCTCGGCGAGCTCGCGACCGTCCGGCGTCACGCACACCTGGCCCGGCAGGATCCGGGCGAAGGGCTCCGCGCCGGGGGTGTCGGCGACGCTCCAGTGGTCGGTCCCGACCGCGATCACGACGTCCCCGACCTCGAGCCGTACGGCGGCGCCGCGGTCCGGGACCGCCCATGCGTGCCCGCGGACGACGGCGGTCACCGACAGCGGCGACTCGTCCTCCAGCCGGACCGCCCAGGGCGGGTCCAGCAGGCAGCGCACCAGGAAGGCGCCCCGAGCACGGGGGCCGTCGAGCAGCGCGGCGAGGCCGTCCATGCGGCCGAGCGTAGACGCTGGCGTATGGATCCGGCACCACCAGCGATGGATCGTCTCGACTGGGCGCCCCACGATGAGGGCATGAGCCTCGACGACCTCCGCGTCCCCGTCCTGACCGCCGCCCTGGTGCTGGGCGGTCTCCAGGCCGGCACCTACTACACCTGGGCCAGCGGCGTGATGCCCGGCCTGGGCCGGGTCGACGACCGGACGTTCGTGCACGCCATGCAGCAGATGAACGTCGCGATCGTGAACCCGGTCTTCCTCGCCAGCTTCCTCGGTGCCCCGGCGCTCGCCGGAGCAGCGGTGCTCGCGACGCACGGGAGCGCCCGGTGGTGGGTGGTCGCCGGGGCCGGTCTCGCGGTCGCCACCGTGGTGGTCACCGGCGCCCTCAACGTGCCGCTCAACGACGCCCTCGCCGCCGCCGGGCCGGTCGACTCGATCCGCGACCTGGCCGCCGTCCGCGCCGACTTCGAGTCGACCTGGCGGCGCTGGAACGCCGTCCGCACCCTCACCTCGACCGCGTCCGTGGCCTGCCTGGCCGTCGCCGCGCTCCGCAGCTGAGGCTGGTGGACGGACTCGCCGGGCCGGTGCGAACCGCACCGACCCGGCGATCTCATCCGCGCCGTCGGGTCAGTAGCCCGCGAGGTAGCGGCGGTACTGCTGCCGCACCTGCCCGGCGGAGGCGGCCTTGTCGAGGAACACCAGGGAGTCCATGCGGCAGTCGCAGGGATTCCGTTCGAGGGTGTTCTGCGGGAACGACCCACCGATCTTGATGCCCCGAGGCAGCGTGTCGGAGGTGCCGGTGCCGTCGACCTGCCACGGGTCGGAGGTCGAGGTGTAGAACCCGTCGACCGGCTTGCCGTTGCGGTAGAGCGCCATCTCGCCGGTCGTGTAGTCGAACGTCGCGGCCAGGTGCACCCAGCGACCGCGGGGCAGCAGCGAGCGCCAGTCCGCGGAGGCGGCGTACGTCGAGGACGAGCCGTCGTCGAGCCGCCGACCGAGGGCCACCAGCTTCAGCTCCCCGTCGACGTTGATCAGCTCCAGCAGCGCCCGGACGCCGTGCCCGTCGGAGTTGCCGGCGAGGACCCCCGCGAGGCCGATCGCGTTGTAGCGGTCGGTCGGGTCGGGCGTGGTCGAGTTCAGTGCCGGGCCGGTGCCGTTCATCTTGAACCAGCCCATGACCGTGGCCTGCTCGGCGCCGGCGAAGCGGTCCAGCGAGGCCACCCCGTCCTGCCCCCACACGCCCGCCTTCCAGTCGTCGTTGCCGTTGACCGTCGGGTTGACCTGCTGGGTCTGGATCGAGCTCCGGCTGCCCGGGTAGGCGCCGTCGCGCACCCGCATGTCCTCGCCTCCGTTGACCAGGTCGAGCAGCGTGCGCGACGGGCCCTGGTCCTCCTCCTTCGCGCCGTCGACCGCGAACGGGTGCTCGAAGTCGTACGCCGCCACCACCGAGTCGGACAGCGCGGGCAGCGTCTCGTCCTTCCAGGGGGTGTGGCGGGTCCCGACGACCTTCCACACCTTCCCGTTGGCCTTCGCCAGCAGGTAGAGCTCGCCGCGGGCATCGACACCGAAGCGCAGGTCGACGCGGTGGTCGTCGACGAGGTCGGTCATCCGCAGCCGCTCCCCGTCGGTGGTCCACAGCTGCATCTCGTGCAGGGTCGCCTCCCGGCCGGTCTCCTGACGCATCTGGCCGGCCTGCGCCCACAGGACGCGTCCGTCGACCAGGTCGCCGAACACGTACTTGCCCCGCAGCGCGGGCAGCTTCCCGCGGTAGACCTGCCCACCGCTGATGCCGTGACCGCTGTCGGACGTGCACGGCCAGCCGGCCGGCGCGTCGTGGTCGTACGCCGCCACCGGGTAGACGTAGCCGTGCTGGGCATCGTCTGCGGGCAGCGGGTAGAGGTTGCACTGGTCGTCGTTGTCGTACACGAAGCGGCCCTCGCGCGGGTTCCAGCCGAAGTTGTCCCCCGGCCGGACCTCGTAGACCGCCTCGACCTGGTGCTGACCGATGTGACCGAGGTACATCCGGTGCTGGCCCTGGGGGTCCCACGAGAACCGGTGCGGGTCACGCATGCCGATCGCCCAGGTCTCGCCGAGGGCGCCCGCGTCCCCGACGAACGGGTTGGACCGCGGGACGCCGTAGCTGCCCGTGGGGCCGTCGGTGCCGCGCGGATCGATCCGCCAGATCTTGCCGTAGGGGTTGTCGAGGGTCTGCGGCTGGTCGGTCGTCAGGCCGATGCCGCCGTCGCCGATCGCGACGTAGAGCTGGCCGTAGTCGTCGTCCCGCGGCTCGGCCGTGGGGTTGAAGTCGATCTGCTGGATCGCGTGGATCTGGCTGGCGAACCCGAGCCGCAACACCTCGCGGCGGGTACCGCGGAAGACGTTGGCGTCGGGGTTGCGCGCGGTCCACTCGGTGACGACGCTGTGGCTGAACGTGGGCGTCTGGGCCGGGTACGTCGTCGCCGGCAGCGTCGTCATGTCGGCGGTCTTCTCGGTGTGCACCGTGTAGAAGAGGCCGTTGTCCTCGAAGTCGGGGTGGAAGGACACGAAGCCGAAGCCACTGCCCATGCCGCGACCGGAGTAGAAGCTCGGGAACTGCGCCTTGATGTCGAGGTAGCGGTGCTCGCGCCCCCGGTCCAGCAGGTAGAGCGGGCCGTTGAGGTCCGGGACGTACTGCCGTCGGGTGCCGTCCGGGATGTCACCGATGTAGTTGATGCGGTTGTGGCGCATCAGCCGGTAGTCGGTTGGTGCCGGGGTGGGCTCCGAGGCGGGGAACTGGTGGTGCTCCTCGAGCACCAGGCCCAGCGACGACCGGAGCGGCTTGTCGGGATAGGGGTCGGCGATCGGGGTGCCGTCGGCGGCGGCCGGTACGGCGCTCCCGATCGACGGCGTGGGGGTGAACAGACCCACGACCAGCGCACCGGCCGCGGCCGTCACCCACCAGCGTGACTTGCCCATGAGGGACTCTCTTCCTCCCCGCGGCGGCTACCGTGGGGATCTCCTGTAGAAGGACGCCGCCGGCTGCCACCGGCGGCCCCACCGGTCCTCGCCCGCCCTCCTGCCGGAGCGCGCGCGGGGACCGGTGCGGTTCTGGGCTACGGACGGGCGCGCAGGCCGACGACGGCGACGTCGCGGACCCGGCCGTAGTTGTCGAAGGACCCGAAGCCGACCCGACCACCGGCGAAGGTGGTGTCGGTCGCGGTCATCAGCGGCTCGCGTGCCCCGTCGAGCCGTACGGCGACCCGCCCGCTGCGGGCGTCGTAGTCGAGACGGACGTCGTGCCAGTCGGCGTCGTCGATGGCGGGCGGCGCGCCGACGCTGCCGGTCCACTGGTCGTCGATGCGGCGCCGGTCGGCGTCGTCGACGACGAAGATCCCGTTGTGGGGATAGATCGTGTTGTCCTGCGAGAGGTGCGCGTAGTAGAAGCGCGTCGGCGAGCGGTAGTTCCAGATCAGCACCACGTCACGGTTGTCGACGCTGACGTCCTCGTCGATGCGGACCTCGGCACGGTAGGTCAACGAGCCGAGCTCGGGTCCGGTGCGCACGACGGCGTACTCGAAGGGCCGCCGCGGACCCTCGGGCGGAGTGCCCGCCTCGGTCAGCACCACCTCCCGGTGCCGACGGTCGAAGGTCCACTTCTCGTCGGTGAGCGGGTCCCAGTGTCGCGGCGTCGCCGACGGTACGACGACCGCGAGGCGTGGTCGTCCGTGTCCGGGCGGTACGGCGCTGGCCACCGGCGCGGTGCCGAGCAGCGGCACCGCGAGGACGGCGGCCAGGACGGGCGCCAGCAGGGTTCTTCTCTTCATCGTGTTCCTTCCCGAGCAGGAGTGGGACGACGGTCGTGCGGGGGAGTCAGTGCAGGTGCGGCTCCACGAGCTCGCGGTAGCGGTCCGTCAGGGTCGCGACCGTGTCGTCGCCGGGCGCGGCCCAGACGTCGGCGTTGAAGATCTCGACCTCGACGTCGCCGGTGTAGCCGGCCGCGTGGACGGCGCGGGTGAAGGAGGCGAAGTCCACGTGACCGTCACCGACGTGACCGCGCCCGAGCAGGGCGTCGGCCGGCAGCGGGGTGATCCAGTCGGCCAGCTGGTAGGACGCGATCCGCGCACCGGCGCGCCGGATCGTGGTGTGCACGTCGGGCTCCCACCACAGGTGGAAGGTGTCGACGACGACGCCGACCTGCTCGACCGGCAGGAGGGCGGCGATGTCGAGAGCCTGGGCCAGCGTGGAGACGACACCGCGGTCGGCGGCGTAGATCGGGTTCATCGGCTCGATCCCGAGCCGCACCCCCCGGACACCGGCCTCGGGAGCCAGCGCCGCGACGGCCTCGGCCGCCCGCTCTCGCGCCGCCACCAGGTCGCGGTCGCCGTCGGGCAGGCCGCCCGGCACCAGGACGAGGGTCGGGGCGCCGAGCGCGGCGGCCTCGTCGAGGGCCCGGAGGTTCTCCTCGTGCGCCAGCTTGCGGGCGTCCGGGTCGGCGCCGGTGAAGAAGCCGCCGCGGCAGACGCTGGAGACCCGCAGCCCGGCGTCGCGCACCCAGCGGACGGCCACGTCCAGGCCCACCTCCGCGACCGGCTCGCGCCAGACGCCGATCGCGGGCAGGCCGGCGCGGACGCAGCCGTCGATCGCCTCGCGCAGCGACCACTCGGCGGTGGTGCGCTGGTTGAGCGAGAGGCGAGCCACCGGCGACGCCCCGGTCACGGGGTCACCCCCTGGACCCGGAGCCAGTCGGTCATCCGCGCCGCCGCCAGGTCGGGGTCGCGCAGCAGCCGCGCGTCGTCGGCCAGCTCCACGAGCCGGCTCAGGTGCAGCACCCCGCGGGCGGACTGGAGACCGCCGACCATCGTGAACCCCGGCTGGTGGCCGTTGAGCCAGGCCAGGAAGGCGATCCCGGTCTTGTAGTGGAAGGTCGGCGCCTCGAAGACGTGCCGCGAGAGCGGCAGGGTCGGCCCCATCGCCGCGTCGTACGCCGTGAGGTCGCCGTCGTCCAGGGCCGTCAGCGCGGCCGAGGCCGCGGGGGCGACGGCCGCGAAGGCGCCCAGCAGCGCGTCGGAGTGGTGGGTGCCGTCACCGCGGATCAGCTCCGGGTAGTTGAAGTCGTCGCCGGTGTAGAGCCGCACCCCGGCCGGGAGCGCGGCCCGCAGTCCGGTCTCGTGCTCGGCCGACAGCAGCGACACCTTGACCCCGTCGATCTTCGCCGCATGGGCGTGCACCAGGTCGAGGAACGTCGCGGTGGCCGCGGCCACGTCGGTCGAGCCCCAGTAGCCGCGCAGCTGCGGGTCGAAGGCCTCTCCCAGCCAGTGCAGCACGACGGGCTCGCGCACCTGCTCCAGCAGCCGCCCGTAGACGTGGTGGTAGTCGTCCGGCCCCGCGGCCACGGCGGCCAGGTGGCGCGAGGCCATCAGGATCACCTGCGAGCCGGTCGACTCGACGTACGACACCTGCTCGACGTACGCCGCCAGCACCTCCTCGACGGTGCGCAGCGACCCGGGCGCGGCCTGGTCGGTGCCCGCCCCGGAGGCGATCCGGGCGCCGAGGGAGCGGGCCTGGTCCGCGCTGCGACGCACCAGCTCCTGCACGGCCGGCCAGTCCAGGCCCATGTTGCGCTGGGCGGTGTCCATCGCCTCGGCGACGCCGAAGCCGAAGCGGAACAGCTCGCGCCGGAAGGCCAGCGTGGCGTCCCAGTCGACGACGGCGGGGGCCCCGGGCACGTTGGCGCCGCGGGGGTCCGCCGCGACGTGCGCGGCCGCGAAGGCCACCCGGGAGGCGTACGGCTGGGGGTGCTCGGCCCAGTCACCCGGCTCGGCCAGTGCCCGCCGGCGCCAGCCGTCCGCCGTGGGCAGGTCGAGCGTGACGGTGGTCAGGGTGCTCACGAGGTTCGCGTCTCCAGGACGATCCGGCGGCCCTCGGCCGAGGAGCGCAGGCCGGCCTCGACGAGCTCGAGCCCGCGCACGGCCGACATGAAGTCGTAGGGGTGCGGGCGACCCGCGACCACGTCGCGCAGGTAGTGCTCCCACTGCGCCCGGAAGCCGTTGCCGAACTCCTGGGTGTCGGGGACCTCGTCCCAGTGCGAGCGGAAGTCCTGGTCGGTCGGGATGTCGGGGTTCCAGACCGGCTTGGGAGTCCGGACCCGCGGCTGCACCCGGCAGCCGAACAGGCCGGCGACAGCGGATCCATGGGTGCCGTCGACCTGGAACTCCACGAGCTCCTTGCGCTCGACCCTGACCGCCCAGGACGAGTTCATCTGCACGATCGCGTCACCGACCTCGAAGATCGCGTACGCCGCGTCGTCGGCGGTGGCGTCGTACCTCTCGCCGTGCTCGTCCCAGCGCTCCGGGATGTGGGTGACGGCCTTGGCGATCACCGAGTCGACCCGGCCGAAGAGGTGCTCGAAGACGTAGTTCCAGTGACAGAACATGTCGAGGACCATGCCTCCGCCGTCGGCCGCCCGGTAGTTCCAGCTCGGCCGCTGCGACGGCGTGAGATCGCCCTCGAAGACCCAGTAGCCGAACTCGCCGCGCACCGACAGGATCCGGCCGAAGAAGCCGCTGTCGATCAGCCCCTTCAGCTTGACCAGGCCCGGCAGGTAGATCTTGTCGTGCACGACGCCGTTGATCGTCCCGGCGGCCGCGCCCGCCTCCGCGATCTCGAGCCCCTCCTCGACCGTCTCGGCCAGCGGCTTCTCGGTGTAGACGTGCTTGCCGGCCGCCAGCGCCTTGAGGATCGCCTTCTTGCGCTCGGACGTGACCTGGGCGTCGAAGTAGACCGACGCGGTGTCGTCGGCGAGGGCCTCGTCGAGATCGGTCGTGTACTCGGCGATGTCGTGGCGGTCGGCCAGCTCCGCCAGCTTGTCGCGGTTGCGGCCCACCAGGACCGGCTCGACCTGGAGCCGACTGCCGTCGGGCAGCTCGAGGCCGCCCTCGTCGCGGATGGCCAGGATGCTCCGGACCAGGTGCTGGCGGTAGCCCATCCGGCCGGTGACGCCGTTCATGACGATGCGCTGCGTGCGGACGCTCATGCTGTGTCTCTCTTCCGAGATCGGGGGTCAGGTCGTGGGGACGGCGGCCGGGCGCCCGCCGAGGTAGAGCTCCGCGAGCTGCGGATCGGCCAGCAGCTCGGAGGCCGGCCCGGTGATGTGGACCTTGCCGAGGTCGAGCACGCAGCCGATGTCGGCCGTCTCCAGCGCCCGGCGGGCGTTCTGCTCGACCAGCAGGACGGCGATGCCGGCGTCGCGCATCCGGACCACCTGCTCGAAGACCTTGCTCGTCGTCTTGGGGTCCAGGCCCATGCTCGGCTCGTCGAGGAGGACCACCTGGGGGCTGACCATCAGCGAGCGGGCGAACTCCACCTGCTTCTGCTGACCGCCCGAGAGGGCTCCGGCGAGGGCCGTCCAGCGGTCGGCCACGACCGGGAACAGCGTCTTGACGAAGTCGGTCCGCTCGGCGATCAGGGCCTTGTCGCGCACGGTGTAGGCGCCGAGGCCGACGTTCTCGGCGACGGTCATCTCCTTGAACACCGAGTGGCCCTGGAGGACGTGCGAGAGCCCGGAGCGGATCATGTCCTGGGGCCCGTTGCGGGTGACGTCGACCCCGTTGACCCGGATGCTCCCGGACCGCGGTGTCAGCATCCCGCTGGCGACCTTCAGGACGGTCGACTTGCCGGCGCCGTTGGGGCCGACCAGGCACACGATGCTGGACGGCGGCACCTGCACGGTGAGGCCGCGCAGGACGAGGGCCGCCCGGCCGTAGCCGGCCTCGACGTCCTTCAGCTCGAGGAGGTACTCGGGGGCGGGGGCGTCAGATGCCAAGGTAGGCCTCCAGGACTCGCGGGTCGCCCTGCACCTCGGCAGGCGTCCCTTCGGCGATGGGACGACCACGGTCGAAGACGACGACGTGGTCGGACAGGCTCATGACCATGTCCATGTTGTGCTCGACGATGACGAACGTGCGGCCCTCGGCGTTCAGCTCACGCACCAGGGTGCCGATCCGTCCGATCAGCGCCGGGTTCACCCCACCGGCGGGCTCGTCGAGCATGATCGTCTCGGGGTCCGTCATCAGGACCCCGGCCAGCTCGAGCAGCTTCTGCTGGCCGTAGGAGATGTCGCGGGCCTCGGACGACTCGAGGTGGTCGATGCCGACCCGGCGCAGCAGCTCGCGCGCCTTGGCGATGTCGTCGGCGTTGCGCGAGCCCCGCAGCCGGTGCAGCAGGCCCTCCGGCCGGACACCGACCAGCATGTTCTCCAGCACCGTCATCCGGGGGAAGATCCGGCACAGCTGGAAGCTGCGACCGACGCCCGCGGCCGCGATCCGGTGCGGTGCCTTCCCGGTGATGTCGGCGCCCTGGTAGGTCACCTCTCCGGAATCCGGCTTGATCATCCCGGTGACGCAGTTGAAGAAGGTCGTCTTGCCCGAGCCGTTCGGCCCGATCAGGGCGTTGATCTTGCCGGGTCGGAAGGTGACGGTGGCGCCGTCGACGGCGTGCACGCCGCCGAAGGACTTGCGCAGCTCCACCGTCTCCAACGAGCGGACGGCGGGCGGGGCCTGGGTGGTCGTCATCGGGACACCTCCTCCGGCTCGCGCCGGGCTTCGTCGATCTCCTTGTTCTTCTCCACCAGCTCCGCCGCGGTCATCTCGCGGATCGAGGTGGCCTTGTCGGGCCGGATCCGGTCGACGAGCGAGCCGAGCGCAGGGAGCACACCGTCGGGCATGAAGAGCACGACCAACGCGAGCAGCAGCCCGAGGGCGACGAGGTGGAACTGCGTGTCGCCGTACGCCGACTTGAAGTACTCCAGCGAGTAGCCCACGATCACGGCGCCCACGACCGGGCCGAGCAGGCTGCGGATGCCGCCGAGCAGCGACATCAGCACCATGTAGGAGCCGACCAGGATCGAGAACTGGAAGATGGGGTCGAGGGAGCCGAACCACAAGGCGTACATGCCGCCCGCCAAGGCCGTGAAGAACGCCGAGATGACGAACACCGTGAGCTTGTAGGCGAACGTCGGCACCCCGAGCGCCTGCGCCTTGTCCTCGTCCTCGCGGATCGCCTTCAGGCCGGTCCCGAAGCGGGACCGGTCGATGGCCCACCAGACCGCCAGGGCGATCACGATCAGCCCGACGTGGAGGTAGAAGAACCGCTCGTGCTGCTCGGGTCGCAGCACGTCCTCCCCGAAGGGACGTGGGACGCGCAGGCCGTTCGAGCCGCCGGTCACGTCGGACCAGCTCTGGCTGACCAGCAGCAGGATCAGGACCAGCGCGATGGAGACGATCACGAACGACGCCCCGCGGACCCGCAGCGACGCGAAGCCGATCGGCAGCGCCAGGACCCCGACGGCGACGGCGGACCCGACCAGGGAGAGCCACGGGTTCCAGCCGGCCTCCAGGATCAGCAGGGCCGTCCCGTACCCCCCGAGGCCGGAGTACGCCGCGTGGCCGAGCGAGATGTAGCCGGTGAAGCCGCCCACGAAGTTCCACGACACGGCGAGGGCGGCGTAGCTGGCGATCACGACGCCGACCGACAGGATGAACGCGTCGGGCGCCAGCTGCGGGAAGGCGAGGACCAGGACCCCGGCGGCGACCAGGGCCAGGCCCTTGATGCCGAGCAGGGCCGTGTCGAATCCGGTACGGGTGCTAGAAGCGCTGGGCAAGACGACCTCCGAAGAATCCCTGGGGGCGGACCATCAAGGTGGCGAACAGGGCGATGTAGAAGACCGTCTGCGCCCACGTCGTGCCGAGCGGCACCTGGAGCAGGCTCTGCGAGACGCCGAGCAGCATCGCGGCGATCGCCGCGCCCGGGATGCTGCCGAGGCCGCCGATCACGATGATCGCCATCAGCGGGCCGATCCAGTGCCAGTGCAGGGACGGGTAGATGGTGGAGTCGAGCGAGAGCGCCGTACCGCCGATGGCGGCGGTGGCCAGCCCCAGCCCGAAGCCGAAGCCGGCGATCCGGTCGGTGTTGATGCCGAGCAGCCTGGCCGCCTCGGGGTGCTGGATGGTGGCTCGCAGCGCCTGACCGAACCGGGTCAGCTTCATCAGGGCCCACAGGCCGAGCAGGGCCACGGCGGCGAGGCCGAAGGCGATCAGCTTGACCACGGCGATGTTGGCGCCGAAGACCTCGAGGCTGGAGCCGGAGTAGTCGAGCTGGATCCGGCGCTGCGTGCCCGAGAAGACGTAGCCCAGCAGTCCCTCGATGGTCAGCGCGATCGCGAAGGTGAGCAGCACCGACATCATGGTCAGGGTCGCGGGCCGCAGCCGGGCCAGCAGCAGCCGCTGCATCACGAACCCGACGACGAAGAAGAGCGGCACCGTCACGACGAGCGACAGCAGCGGGTCCAGGCCGGTCTCGCGCTGGAACCACCAGGCGAGGTAGGCGGCCAGGATCAGGAAGGCGGAATGGGCGATCATCACCACCCGCATCACGCCGAAGTACAGCGTCAGGCCAGCGGCGAGCAGCGCGTAGAGACCCCCGAGCAGCAGCCCGAGGATGACGCTCTGCAGGAGCAGGGATCCGGACACGTCAGGTCACCACGCCGGCTTCACGGCCACGAAGTCGGCCTCGGCCTGGTCCTTCGGCAGGACGATGCGGATCTTCCCGTCGACGTACTGCTGGATCAGGTGGGCGCTCTCCGGGCGCCCCTCCGCGTCCCAGCTCAGCGGACCGACCACGGTGTCGACCGTGGCCTCCCGCAGGTGGTCGATGAGCTGCTGCTGGCACTCCGGCGACGGGTCGGCGCAGTCGCTGGCCTCGACCGCGGCCGCCACGACCTCGCCCGTGGTCCAGGCGTTGGCCTCGTCCTCGGCGGGCGGGCCGCCGTGCATCTCGGTGTAGTACTCGACGAAGGTCTGGTTCTCGGGGTACGTCGCATCCGGGGTGTAGCCGGTCGGCGAGAGGATCCCCTCGGTCTTGGCCCCGATCGCCTCCGGGAACTCCGGGTTGGTCGGCGCCGTCGAGAAGGCGGCCATCTTCGGCTGGAAGTTCAGCTGCTGCAGCGCGACGATCAGGTTGACCGCGTCCTGGTACTGGGTGCCCCCGACGACGATGTCGGCCTCGGTGTCGGCGATCTTGGCCGCGATGCTGCTGAAGTCGGTCGTGTTGGGCGGGTAGACCTCGTCGGCGACGGTGCGGATCCCCGCCGCCTCCAGCTTGTCCTTCAGCCCGTACGCCGTCCCCTGCGCGAACGGGTCGTCCATCGTGGCGTAGGCGGCGGTCTTCGGCCGCTCCGCCTCCGGCATCGCGATGATCTCCTCGGCCAGCAGGTTGTAGTGGTCGTCGGCGATCGCGGGCGCGGCGTAGAAGAGATTGTCGAAGCCCTGGGTGAAGACCTCCTCGGCGGCACCGGCGGGCTCGACGAAGAGGAAGCCGTAGTCCTTCGCGACCTGGGCGGCGGGCACCACCAAGCGGGTGGAGAAGGGCCCGAAGATCAGATCGACCTTCTCCTGGTTGATGAGCTTCTCGTAGTCGGAGGCGACCCGGTCGGCGCTCGACTGGTCGTCGAGGATCTCCAGCCGGACCTGCTTGCCGAGCAGGCCCCCGTTGTCGTTGACGTAGGAGGCCCAGGCCTCGTAGCCGCGCTGGACGCCCTTGCCGGGCTCGCTGAAGTCACCGGTCAGGGGCAGCGAGACGCCGATGACGATCTCGTCGTCGTTGCCCTCGCTGCTGCCGCCGGAGTCGAGCCCGCAGGCGCCGAGGCTGGTGGCCAGCGCCAGGCAGGCGGTCGCGGCGAGAGCGCCGCGTCGCGTCTTCCGGTTACCGATCATCGAGTGCTCCTCAGGTCTATGAAAGCGCTTACGTAAGCGTTTACAGTGACGCTACACACATCACGCTCGCTGTGGCAACGGTCACAAGCCGACGAATTTCCGGAGGTCTCGATGAAGCGCTCGCTCGCCCAGACGCGTCTCGTCGACGTCGCCGCCGCCGCCGGGGTGTCCATCGCCACCGCCTCGCGCTCGCTCTCCGGGACGCCCGGGGTGAGCCCCGCGGTCGCCGACCGGGTGCGCCAGATCGCCGTCGAGCTCGGGTACGTCGCCAACCTGCACGCGCGCTCCCTGGCGAGCGGATCGACGGCCACGATCGGCCTGGTCGTGCACGAAATCGGCGACCCCTACTTCTCCGAGATCGCCAGTGGCGTCCTCCGGGTCGCGGCGAGCGAGGGCCGCACCGTGCAGATCTGCCACACCGGGCGCGACCCGGACGCCGAGCTGCAGCAGATCCGCAGCATGGTCGCGAACCGTGTCGGCGCGATCATCGTGGCCGGCTCGGGCTTCGTCGACCCCACCGTGGAGCTGCCGGCACGCCACGAGCTCGAGCGCTTCAGCGAGGCCGGGGGCCGGGTCGCGGTCATCGGACGACACCACTTGGGCGTCGACGCGGTGCTGCCCGAGAACGTCGAGGGCGGCCGCGCCGTCACCGAGCACGTCCTCGGGCTCGGGCACCGCCGGATCGCGGTCCTGGCCGGGTCGACCGCCCTGACGACGGTGGCCGACCGACTCAGCGGTGTGCACGAGGCGCTGGTCGAGGCCGGTCTGGACCCGTCCGAGGTCCCGGTCGTCGAGGCGGCGTTCACCCGGGAGGGCGGGCGCGAGGGCGCGCGGCGGGTGCTCGCGGAGCACCCCGACACCACCGCCGTCGTGGCGCTGAACGACGACATGGCCATCGGGTGCCTCTCCGAGCTGCGCGTCGCGGGCGTCCCCGTCCCGACACGGATGTCGGTGACCGGGTTCGACGACGTCGCCGTCGCCGGCGACCTGTCCCCCGGCCTCACGACCGTGCGGCTGCCGATGGTCGACATGGGCGCGCGCGCCCTGGCGCTGGCCCTGAAGGAGCCCGGCAAGCGACCGCGGCGCCAGCGGATCCCGGCCACCCTCGTCGTGCGCGACTCGACCGGGCCGGTGCCCGGATGAGAGTGGTGATCGCCGCCGACAAGTTCAAGGGATCGCTGAGCGCGGCCGAGGTCGCCGAGGCCCTCGGCCGCGGCCTCGCCGGCGCGGCGGCCAGCGTGACACGCGTCCCCGTCGCCGACGGTGGCGACGGGACCCTCGACGCCGCGCTGGCCGCCGGACACGCCCGGGTCCCGGTCACCGTCACCGGTCCGACCGGCGCTCCCGTCCGGACCGCGTACGCCCGGCGCGGAACGTCCGCCGTGGTCGAGCTGGCGGACGCGTCCGGCCTGCTGCGGTTGCCGTCCGGACTCGACCCGCTCGGCGCCACGACGCTCGGCACCGGCGAGCTCGTCTCCGCCGCCATCGCCGACGGCTGCACCGACATCCTCCTGGGGGTCGGCGGCAGCTGCTCGACCGACGGCGGCGCCGGCATCGCGGTCGGCCTCGGCGCCCGGGTCCTCGACGCCGCCGGCCGTCCGCTCGCCCCCGGCGGCGGCGCCCTCACGGGCGCGGCGACCCTGGACGTGCGTCCCCTGCGCGCACGACTGCACGGAGTCCGGGTGACCCTGGCTTCCGACGTGGACAACCCGCTGCTCGGACCGGCGGGCGCGGCGGCGGTCTACGGGCCCCAGAAGGGCGCGGGCCCCGACGACGTACGGATCCTGGAACGCGGGCTGACCCGGTGGGCCGACCTGGTCGCCACGACGACCGGTACCGACCGACGCGCCGACCCCGGCGCCGGGGCGGCCGGGGGCGCCGGGTTCGGCGCGCTGGCTCTGCTCGATGCGCAGGTGCGCTCCGGGGTGGAGACCGTCCTCGGACTGGTCGGCTTCGACGACGCGGTCCTGGGCGCCGACCTGGTGATCACGGGCGAGGGCTCGCTCGACGAGCAGAGCCTGCGAGGCAAGACGCCCGTCGGGGTGCTCACCGCGGCGAGCCGCCTGGGCGTCCCCACCATCGCCGTGTGCGGCCGGACCACCCTGACACCGGCCGAGCTCCGCGGCGCCGGTTTCGCGGCGACCTGGTCATTGACCGACCTCGAGGCCGACCCCGCGGTGTCGATGCGCGACGCCGCCCGGCTGCTCGCCGCGGTCGGCGCCGAGGTCGGCCGTGCGCTCCCCGACCTCACCGCCCGGCGCTGACTCCTGGCCGCCGGGCCACTCGGATCCGCGCGCCGTCGCGCGGGACGCTGGTGATGTTGCGGACCTTGGGCCGGTCCGGGCCGACGGCGTGGACGTCGTACGACGTGAACACCTCGCGGAGCACGGCGACGCCCTCCATCAGCGAGAAGCCCGCGCCGATGCAGCGCCGGGCGCCGCCGCCGAACGGGATCCAGGTGTTCGGGGGCGGGTTCTGGCCGAGGAACCGCTCGGGGCGGAAGGCCTCGGGATCGGGGTAGGCCTCGGTGCGCTGGTGGGACACGATGATCGACGGCCCGACCGTGGTGCCGGCGGGGAGGTCCCAGCCGCCGATGGTCGCCGGCTCCATGAGCGTGCGGACCACCATCGGGATGATCGGGTGCAGCCGCATCGCCTCCTTCAGCACCGCGTCGAGCCACACGTCGTCGCCCTCGTCGGCCGCCTGCTGCGTACGGCGGAGCAGCGCCGGGTCCTGGCCGATCTCGTAGAGCGCCCACGAGAGCGCGCTCGCGGTCGTCTCGTGGCCGGCGAGCAGCAGCGTGACGAGCTGGTCGCGCAGCTCGGTGTCGTCGAGCGCGTCCTGCCCGTCCTCGTCGTGGACCAGCATCAGCCGGGACAGCACGTCGGTGCGCTCGGCCAGGTCGGGGGCCGACCGGCGCTCGCGGATCTCGGCGTACATCAGGCGGTCGAGCTCGGCCTGGTTGTCGACCGTCCGCTTCCACGGCCCGAAGCGCTGCAGCCGCGGGTAGCCCCAGCCGAGCAGGATGCCGGGGCTGATGTCGACGGTCGCCGTCACCCGGGGCCGCAGCGCGCGCAGCCGCTCCTCGTCGGTGACCCCGAAGACCACCCGCAGGATGATCTCGAGGGTGAGCGTGTTCATCCGGTCCAGGCTGCGGAACGTCCGGTCCTCCGGCCAGTGCGCGACCTCGTCGCGGGCCAGGTCGGTGACCAGCGAGCGGTAGTCGCGCAGCGCGTGCCCGTTGAAGGCCGGCATGATCAGCTTGCGCGCCCGCTTGTGGTCGGCACCGTCCTGGAGCAGCAGCGAGTGCTCGCCCATGATCGGTCCGAGGATCGCGTTGCCCTTGCCGGCGTGGAAGAGCTCGGGATCCGCGGCGAAGATCTCCCGGGTGTGCTCGGGGCGGGTGAAGAACACCAGCGGACGGCCCCCGGGGACCAGGCGGACGGTGAAGACGTCGCCGTACCTCCGCTGCAGCCAGGGGTGGAACGCGTGCCGGAACCGCAGCAGCCCGGCCGTCTGCAGGAGCACCGGCCAGCGCGGACCGGGCGGCAGCACGGCGGCGTCGATGTCGACCTTCGGCGCCTTGCCGGTGCCGCTCATCCGGCGCAGGCGGGCGTCGGTCAGGGCGCGGGTGTCGGGCGTCTCCTCCAGGGTGGCCACCCACGACATGCTGGGCTGCTGTTGAACAGGTGTCAACAGTCTCGCGAGACCACGGACGGACAAGGTTCGGCCATACCCCAGCGCGAGCCGCCCGGGACGCCTAGGGTGCGAGGACCGGGGGGTCGTTGACGGGAGATCCGACATGACGCACGAGCAGCTCCACACCCGCGCGAGCACCTCCACTCGGCCTGCCCCCGCTCCGGCACCACCGGTCTCGACGATCAGCACCCCGGTCGCGCTGCCGGTGATGCGCACGACGGCCGGGCTCGGCCGCGACCCCGGCGGCGGCACCGTCGCGGGCGGTCCGCTCGACCGGCTGCGTCGGCTGCCGGACGACGGCGCCGGACCCGTCATCCGACGCGCAGGCAAGAAGGGCGGGGGTACGGCGACCAAACCACCGACCGACGCTCAGATCGCGGAGGGCAAGAAGCCGCAGCCCGGGACGGCGTACACCCTCGCCCAGGCGCGCGCACAGCTCCTCGCCTTCGACCACAACCAGAGCGGGATCCCGTTCCGCAAGCAGATCGCGAAGGCTTGGGGCGACTACATCCTGGCGACGCACGCGTCGACACTGAAGGCCGGCAAAGTTCGCGACACCTACAAGAGCTCGCACGAC
Source organism: Nocardioides lianchengensis (assembly GCF_900101465.1). Lineage (GTDB taxonomy): Bacteria > Actinomycetota > Actinomycetes > Propionibacteriales > Nocardioidaceae > Nocardioides > Nocardioides lianchengensis. The sequence continues at coordinate 126,435 of NZ_FMZM01000015.1, read as the reverse complement.
AAGCACCACGCCGACGAGTTCTCCGTGAGCCAGGAGATCGACGGCATTCCCGAGATCGTCATCCACGCCCACATGGACAAGGACGGCAAGCCGAAGCCCGGCAACGGTGTGCACTGGAAGTGGGCGGACGGCGAGATGGTGGCCGAGACCTACGAGATGAGCGCGACGCACGTCGCCGCCCTCCTCGAAGCGACGACCGCCAAGACCGCGTGGGACACCACCGGCAAGGCGAAGTACCTGGCCACCCTCACCCTGCCGACGACCGGGACCCCGACGACCGGTTCGACCACGCCCGTCGCCACCACCACGACGCCGCCCGTCGCGTCGTCGTCCACGGCTACGGTGAGCCTGCCCACCGTCCCCGCGAAGACCCCCTGAGGAGCTGGCCACCGTGTCCGAGCCTGCAGACAGCAACGCCGTCGACCGCACCGTCGAGTCCATCCAGGCGGCGATCACGCAGGTCGTGATCGACCGTGGCTGGGGCCTGACCCAGCTTCCCGACCAGCTGATCTGGTCGCTGGAGCTGCAGGGCGAGCGGAGCTACACCTGTTACATCCAGATCGAGCCGCTGGAGGGCCAGGCCATCTTCTACGGCGTGCTTCCGCACACCGTCGCGGAGGACGCCCGCACCGAGGCGGCCGTGGCCGTGGCCGCGGTGAACTACGGCCTCGCGGTCGGCAAGTTCGAGCTCGACCTCACCGACGGCGAGCTGCGGTTCTCCAACGGCATCGACGTCACCGGCACCGTGCTGGACCCCGTGGTCTTCGCGCGGATGGCCGACCACACGATCGAGATGCTCGACGCCTACACGCCGACCCTCAGCAACCGGGTCCCGCTGCCCGACCTGGGCTGACGAGCGGCCGCCGTACTCCGCCTCGACGACAGAGCGTCAGCACTCACGACACGGCCGAGGCGGCCAGGTGCCGCCGCAGGAATGCCACCTGGTGCTCCAGCGCCGGCTCGAACCAGTCCTTGCCGGGCCAGACGTCGAAGTGGTCGCAGGGGTAGTGGCGAACCTCGGCGCGACCCTTGAACGCGGCCTTGGCGGCGGCGTACGGCGGGGCGCTGCGGTCGAAGTCGGCGATCTGGACGAGCAGCGGGGCCCGGACGTGCTTGGCCTCCTTGATCGGCCGGTGGCCACCGAGCTCGAGACCGACCGCCGCGTCGACCTCGTTGCGCCAGGTCGGGCCGGCGATGGCCAGGTAGTCCTCGCGGGCACCGGGCAGCGTCAGCGCGCCGAGCTCGCCGGGCGCGGCGACCACGGGCATGAGCCGCTGGGCGCCGACCCGGGAGCGCACGCCCTCGACGGTGGAGCGCAGCATCGAGGACGGCTTGTGGTGGGCCAGCGCGTGCCGACCGGCGGCGACGCCGTCGACCAGCGGGGTCAGCGAGACCACGGCCGCGACGTCGTCGCGGTGGGCGGCGGCGGCGAGCACGTGCCCGCCGGCGAGCGAGACGCCCCAGAGCACGAGGCGCTGCGGGTCCACGCCGGGCAGCCGCGCGGCCGCCGCCATCGCGGCGCGGTAGTCCTCGAGCTGCGCCGCCATCGACACGACCTGGCGCGGCGAGCCCCCGGAGGCGCCGAAGCCGCGGTAGTCGAAGGCGAGGACGTCGAGGCCGGCCTCGGCCAACCCGACCGCGAACGGCTCCAGGCCGGAGTCCTTGGTGCCGGCGAGGCCGTGGGCCATCACCACGACCGGTCGGCCGGCGGAGGTCGCGAGCTCGTCGGTGCCGGTGAAGTGCCAGGCGTCGCAGGTCACGCCGCCGGAGGTGAAGGTGACGGAGTCGTAGGTCATCGGGTGCTCCCGTAGATGGTGCTCAGCCAGAGGTGGACGACCGCGTCGACGTGGGTCTCCCAGTCGAACCCGTCCTCGGTCCCGTCGTCGGCCCGATCCGGGGCCCGGACCAGCCGCTCCAGGGTGCGGTCGTTGACGTCGAGCAGCGCCGTGGCGATGGCCAGCGCGGGCGGCCCGCCGGTCTCCTGGCGGGCGACTCGCTCGGCGTCGATCACCGCCGCGACCACCTCGACGAACGAGGCGATGTGGGCGTCCCAGCGCTCGCGGGCGGCCGGGCTGGTCGCGCGCGCCTCGAGCATGGCGCGGTAGACGTGCGGGCGCTGCCCCCAGCCCTCGAAGACCCGTCGGATCGCGGCCGCCGTACGGTCGCGCATCGAGCCGTCCCCGCCGAGCAGGTCTGCCGCGCCCCACGCCTCGTCGTACATCTCGTCCATCAGGGCGGCGACGGCGGCGGCCTTGTTGTCGAAGTAGAAGTAGAACGCCGAGCGCGTGACGCCCGCGCGGCGCGAGAGGTCGGCGACGTTGATGTCCTCGAGGCGGGCGCCGGGGCCGGCGTCGCGGAGGTGCTCGTCGAGCGCCGCGAGCAGGGCGGTACGACGGCGGTCGCCGCGGGTGACCGTCATGCGGAGGCCCGCCTCAGGCCGGCCGGGATCTCCTGGGTGCGCAGGTCGTGCTCGTAGACGAAGTAGTCGAGCTGCTGGGTGTGCCGCGGCCGGTCGAGGACGTGTCCGGTGAACTTCTGCTGGTCGGCGTCGATCACCCGCTCCATCTCGGTGGGGTCGGGCAGGGCGTAGCGGCCGACGGCGTACGCGCCGAGCAGGCGGGCCTGGGCCTCCACGAACGGGAACAGCGTGGGCGTGGCCTGGGCGAAGCCCATGAAGACCAGGTCGTCGAGGCCCGGCTTGAACATCCGCTTGAACAGCCGGATGTGGTTCTCGGGGGCGCTGAGGAAGCCCTCGTCGAAGAACGGGAAGGTGATGTTGTAGCCGGTGGCGTAGACGATGATGTCGAAGTCGCCGGACGTGCCGTCCTCGAAGTGGACGGTGCTCCCGTCGAGTCGACTGACGTTGACCTTCGGCGTGATGTCGCCCGACCCGAGACGCAGCGGCAGCTCGACCGACTGCGTCGGGTGCGCCTCGAAGAACTTGTGGTTGGGCTTCGGCAGGCCGTAGAGCTCGGGGTTCGAGCCGGCCATCACCTGCATCTTCTGCAGCACCCAGCGCTGCCAGTGCAGCGGGATCTGGGGGATGGTGGCGAAGTACTTGTCGGCCGGCAGCCCGCCCATGTACTTCGGCACGATCCAGGCGCTCGACCGGGTCGAGAGCGTGACCTCGTTCTGCAGCGACTTCGAGGACAGCTCGACCGCGATGTCGGCGGCGCTGTTGCCGATGCCGACGACCAGGATCCGCTTCTTCTTGAAGTCGAGCGGCTCGGTCGGGTCGATGTAGTGGTGGGAGTGGATCGACTCCCCGGTGAACTCCCCCGGGAACTCGGCGGTGCGGGGGTCCCAGTGGTGACCGTTCGCGACCACGAGCAGGTCGAAGCGACGCGTGGCGCCGGCCTGGTCGGTGATCTCCCAACCGCCGTCGGGCAGCCGCTCCGCGTGCTGGACGCCGTTCTCGAACTCGATCCGCTCGCGCAGCCCGAACGCGTCGGCGTACGCGTCGAGGTAGTCCTTGATCTGGGTGTGGTGCGGGAAGTCGGGGTAGCTGTCCGGCATCGGGAAGTCCTTGAAGGACAGCCGGTGCTTGGACGTGTCGATGTGCAACGAGCGGTACGCCGAGCTGTGCCCGTTGGGGTTGCCGAACGCCCAGTTGCCGCCGACCCGGTCGGAGGTCTCGAAGACGGTGTGTGGCACGCCGTAGTCGCCGAGCATCTTGGCCGAGGTGAGACCGCTGATGCCGGCGCCGATGACGGCGGTCGTCGGCGGGGTGGTGGGTGCTGGCATGGCGGGGACGCTAGGCCCTAAGTTGACACGCGTCAATTGACTCCCGCCAGGAGGTACGCCGTGTCCGATCCCTCTCGCGTCGCCGTCGTGGTCGGGGGTGCGTCCGGCATCGGGGCCGCCTGCGCGACCGCCCTCGAGGCCGACGGCTGCACCGTCGTGGTGGCCGACCTGCCCGAGGTCGACGTCACCTCCGAGCCGTCGGTGAGCGCCCTCCTCGACCGGGTCGTCGCCGACCACGGCCGGGTCGACGTCGTCGTCAACAGCGCCGGCGTCAGCACCCTGATGGCCGTGGCCGACCACGACGTGGCGGAGTTCCGGCGGGTCGTCGACGTCAACCTGACCGGCGGGCTGGTGGTCCTCAAGCACGCCGCCCGCGTGCTCGGACCCGGCGGCTCGATCACGTCGTTGACCTCGCTCAACGCGCGACAGCCGGGGTCGGGGATGGCGGCGTACTGCTCGGCCAAGGCGGGCCTGGCCATGCTCACCGAGGTCGCGGCGCTGGAGCTCGGCCCGCGCGGGATCAGGGTCAACGCGGTCTCCCCCGGCCTGGTCGTCACGCCGTTGACCGAGCCGGCGATGGGGATCCCCGGGACCGAGGACGACTACCTCGCCAACACCCCGCTCGGCCGCGCCGGCACGCCCGCCGAGGTCGCCTCGGCGGTCGTGTGGATCTCGCGCGCCGAGTGGCTCACCGGCGAGGTGCTCGACCTCAACGGCGGCGCCCACCTGCAGCGCTACCCCGACCTGCTGGGACACGTGGCGCGCGCGTTCGGCTGAGGCCTACTCCGCGTCGACGACCGTGCCGAACGGCCCGACCTGCACCGGGTCGGAGTTGCAGATCTGGGTGCGCGCCACCTCGATCGGTCGGGGGTCGCCCACCACCTGCAGATCCATCCGCCACACCGGCTCCAGGCAGACGACCCCGTCGTACAGGACGCTGAACGACGTGCTCCCACCCGGTGGGAGCTCGATGGCCGGGGCGTCTCCCGCGAGGTTCTCGACGCGTTGCTGCGGCACCGTCTCGTGGTCGGCCGCGGGCGCAGGTTCCCCCTCGACCGACGAGTGGGCCAGCCCGTCCCCGATCAGGGTCACCCCGGGCCAACCCGACAGGAAGCAGGCCTCCGCGGAGACGTTGACGACCGTCACGTCGGTCGCCATCAGGGGGCTGGTCCCCGCGGCGTTCATCCGGTCCGGGAGCACCCGCTCGCGCTGGCTCACCTCCCCGAGGGCGTCGGACAGGCAGTTCGACACCCGGCGGACCTCGGTCGCCACCGGAGTGGGCGGAGCGCTCGTGGCCGGTGCCGCCGACGGCGCGGGCTCGACCGGCGGCGACTGCCGCTCCGGCACCGCCGCCGTGGCGCCGTCCGCCACCTGCGGCCCGCCGGCCAGGTCGGCGGGCTCGGTCGTCGAGCAGCCGAGTGGGGCCAGCAACGCGGCCAGCACGAGGGTGATCAGCGCTCCGCGCGCGCTTCGTCGGGTGGTCATCGAGCTCCTTCGGTCCAGCGGAACCTAGGCCACCCGTTCGCCTCCCGCCCCGGGCGTCACACGCGGTTCACCGACCTTTCACCGCAGCGCCACCAGGTACGACGGCGCCGCCTTCAGCTTCGCGTCCCCGCAGGACTGCTGACGGGGCTCGCCCCGCGTCGTGGTCACCGTCGCCCGGCGCTCGCCGGAGGCCGTCCGGAGCGTCACCTCGTCGCCTGCAGTCCCGGTGACCGAGACGTCGTCGAGCCCGGTCAGGCCGGCGGTACGGCGGAGCTCCAGCTCGGCCGCCTGCGCCGGACCGGGCAGCCCGGCGCGGCCGCGGACCAGGCCGAGGTCGGGCAGCGAACCGGTGAGCAGGGCCTCGACCGCGGACACCGCTGTCGCCACGGACAGCCGGCCCAGGGCGACGCCCGCGGGCAGGGCGAGCAGGGTGCCGGAGAACCGGTGTCCGCCGAGGTGGGTGGTCTCCCAGGTGGCGTCCGGCCAGCGCTCGGCGAGGGCGGCCGCCACCGGGCGGCCGAGCTCGCTGCAGCAGCGGTCGCGGCGGCCGTTGGTGCAGACGAGGAGCAACGGCTCGTCGTACGGCGTCCAGGTCGCGTCGTCGAGCGCGGCCAGGGACGGGACGACCGCGGTGCGCACCGAGACCTCGGCCCCGAGCGTCGCGGCGAAGAGCCGGACGCCGGACTCGGGCGAGGACCGACCGTGGCGGCGGATCAGCTGCACCCGTACGCGAGGAACGGACAGCCCGAGGTCGTCGGCAGCCTTCGCGCCCCACGGTCCCGGGTGCTCGACGAACAGCCACTCGGCGTCGGTGGGCGCGGTCCCGGCCTGCGGCTCGCCGTCGGCGGCGGACAGCGCGGAGCAGATCACCGGGCTATGACAGCAGACCCCGGCGGCGGGCGATCGCGGCGGCCTCGGTGCGGCCCGAGGCACCGAGCTTGGCCAGGATGTTGGAGACGTGCACCGAGACGGTCTTGGCGCTGATGAAGAGCTGCTTGGCGATCTCGCCGTTGGACCGGCCCTCGGCGACGTGGGCCAGGATCTCGGCCTCCCGCGCGGTGAGGGTGTCGGGGGCGGCGTCGCCCCGCGCGGGCCCGGAGCCCAGCGCCGCCAGCGTCTCGAGCAACGGTCGGGCGCCCAGGGCGCGGGCGGCGTCGCGGGCCAGGTCTGCCTCGACCCGGCCGGCGGCGACGTCGCCGGTCGCGCGCAGGATCGCGGCGAGCGCGGCGCGGGACCGGGCCGTCTCGTGCACGTGCCCGAAGTCGTCGAAGAGCTGGACCGTCTCGCGCCAGACCTCCAGCAGCACGTCGAGCGGTGGCGCGTCGACCCCGGCGAGCCAGCGGACCCGCAGCGTCTCGGCGTCCAGCCGCTTCACCCAGGCCCGGCCCTCGGGGCCCCAGTGGCCGGACGGGTCGGCGTAGCGCTCGAGCACCGTGTGCCCGTCGCCGTGCAGCCGCTCGACGTCGACCACGACCCGCTCGCGCTCGGCCGCGCTCATCCGCGGCACCAGGGCCGCCAGCTCCGCGACGGCCACCGCTGCGAGCCGCACCCGGGCGCTGAACCACTCGTGCCAGATCCGGCCGAGCACCGTGACGGCCTCGTCGTACGCCGCCAGGACGGCGGCCGCGTCCCCGCTCCGGCCGGCGCAGACGGTCTGCAGCTCGGCGGACTGGATGGCGATCCCGCCCTCGCGCTCCCACAGCCGGCGCAGCGCCTGCACCTCCGCGGTGATGTCCTCGCCGCGGGCCTGGCGCACCAGCAGCCGGATCGAGTCGAGCAGCGCCCGTGGGATCGCCGGCGGGGTCAGGTCGGCCACGTCGGTCAGCGTCAGTACGTCGTCCCAACGGCCCTGGACGTGGAGCACCCAGGCGAGCTGCCACCGCGCCTCGAACGCGTACGGCGCCCACGGCAGCCCGGCCGCCAGCGCGACGTCGATGGTGCTGCGGAACCACCGCTCGGCCTCCGCGAACTCGGCCCAGTCCTCGTAGGACCGGCCCAGCAGGAACCGCCCGCGCACCTCGGACAGCACCGCACCGGTGGCCTCCGCCTGCGCGACGGCGTCCCCGAGCGCTGCGCGCAGACCCTCCTTGGGGCCGGCCTTCTTCAGCAGGCTCAACGTGGTCACCGCGTCGGCGACCAGGTCGCTCAGCTGGAGCTTCTCGGCCAGCGCGAGGGCGTCCATCCCGGCGGCCTGCGCCTCGTCGTAGCGCCCGCCTCCGGCCAGCACCCGGGCGTGCACCGCCAGCGCCCGGGCCCGCAGCGGGCTGTCGCCCTCGGGGGCGAGCTCGACGGCCCGGGCGGAGACCGCGGCCGGGTCGCGCACGGTCTCGATGACGTAGAGCGCGTTGGCCTGGGCCATCAGCATCCGGGAGCGGGCCGCGTCCGTGGTGTCCTCGGGGAGACGCTCCAGGTGGGCGTCGATCAGGGCGACCGCCCGCTCCGCGTCGCCGCTGGCGTTGAGCGCATCGGCCGCCTGCACGACCAGCTTGGACACCTCGACGTCGGCCCGGGCGAACCGACTCGGCTCGGCGAGCAGCTCGAGCGCCTGCTGGTAGTGGTAGGCCGCCTCGTCGGGGCCACCGACCGAGCTCGCTTCGTGGCCGGCGCGGATGCTGGCGTCGAGGGCCAGGTCGAGGTCGGTGGCCAGCCGCGCGTGCCGGGCCAGCTCTGCGGCGGCGCCGCGGGCCGCGCCGTCGCGCAGTGCCGCGGCGTACCGGCCGTGCAGCCGCACCCGCTCGCCGGGCAGCAGGTCGTCGTAGACCGCCTCGGCGAGCAGCGCGTGGCGGAAGGCGTAGCGGCCGTGCTCGGCCACCAGCACGTTCATCTCGACGGCGCGGCGCAGGCCTTCGTCGAGGGCGGCGGCGTCGAGACCGGACACCACCTCAAGCATGTCGTGGGCGACCTTGCGGCCGCTGACGCTGGCGGTGCGGACGACCTGGCGGGCGGTGTCGTCGAGGCGGTCGAGGCGGACGAGCAGCACGTCGGCGAGGTCGCCGAGGTCGCCGACGGTCGCGGCGCTCGTGAGCTCCTCGACGAAGAAGGCGTTGCCGTCGGCGCGGTCGACGACGTCCTGGGTCAGCCCGGCCAACTCCTTGGCGTCCAGGCCCGCGGGCGCCAGCTGGGCCACCAGGGCGCGTACGGCGTCGTCGGGCAGCGGGCTGAGGGCGACCCGGTCGACCTCGCGCAGCCGCGACCACTCCGCCACCTGCCGGCGCAGCGGGTGGCGCCGGTGCAGGTCGTCGGAGCGGTAGGACGCGACCACCCCGACCGGGGCCGAGAACGGCCGCGAGAACAGGAAGCTGAGCATGTCGCGCGTGGACCGGTCGGCCCAGTGGGTGTCCTCGACGACCAGCAGCAGCGGCGCCTGGCCCGCGGCCGTGCCGAGCAGCGCGTGCACGGCCTCGAACAGGTCGCCGCGGTCGAGGGCGGACGCGTCCTCGTCGGCGCCGATCATCCGGCGTCCGGGCTTGAGCCGGGCCAGGGCGGGGTGGGTGGTCGCGACCTTCTCGACCACGTCCGGCCGGTCGACGAGCAGCCGACCGATCACCTCGGAGAACGGGAGGTAGGGCAGCGCGCTGTCGCCGAAGTCGAGGCAGTGCCCGGCGAGCACCTGCCAACCCTCGGCCAGCGCCCGGTCGCGCAGCTCCATCAGCAGCCGGGTCTTGCCGACCCCGGCGTCACCGGAGAGCAGGACGACGCCGCCGGGCTCGCCCCCGCCGACGCCGAGCGACGAGGCGACCTCGTCGAGCTCGGCGTCGCGCCCGACCATCACGGTCGGGGTGGTGCGCGGGGTGGCCATGCGTCCCATCATCGGGGGCGCCACCGACAGTGCGGTCACCTTTTTCAGCGGGCGTCGTCGCTCGCGTCGGCCGGTCGGCGGGACCACGGGGTGCGGACATGGCCACGGCGACGGCCGACGACCCCGGTCTTGATCCGGTGGGTGCGGTAGGCGAGCTCGGACTTCAGGAAGGCGGTGTTGTCGGTCATGTCCCCGAGGTTCGTCGCCTGAGGTAGGCGCGCACATCGGGCTGGTGCCTTAGACCGGCTGTCCGCCTACCTCAGATCGGACGGCCTCCGACCCAGGTGCCAGCGACCAGGGGCACCCCCGGCCGGTAGGCCAGATGCACGTGGCTCGGGGCGTCGATCGCGAAGAAGTCGGCCCGACTGCCGACCGTCAACCGGCCGACGTCGTCGCGGTCGAGGGCCGCGGCCCCGCCGTACGTCGCGGCGTGCACGGCCTCCGCGGGCGTCATCCCCATCTCGCGGACGGCCAGCGCGATGCAGAACGGGACCGAGCTCGTGTACGACGAGCCGGGGTTGCAGTCGCTGGCCAGCGCGACCCGGACGCCGGCGTCGAGGAGCCGGCGGGCGTCGGGGTAGGGCTGGCGCGTCGAGAACTCCACGCCCGGGAGCAGGGTGGCCACGGTGCCGCTGTCGCGCAGCGCGTCGACGTCGGCGTCGGCGAGGTAGGTGCAGTGGTCGACGGCGACCAGGCCCAGCTCGGCCGCGAGGCGTACGCCGGGACCGGGGCCGAGCTGGTTCGCGTGCAGCCGTCCGCGCAGCCCGGCGGCCGCGCCCGCCGCCAGGACGGTCCGCGCCTGGTCCTCGTCGAACGCGCCCTCCTCGCAGAACACGTCGATCCAGCGGGCGTACGGGCGGGCGGCCTCGAGCATCGGGCCGGTGACCAGGTCGACGTACTCCCCCGGGTCGCCGTCGGGGACCACGTGCGCGCCGAGGAAGGTCGTCTCGTCGGTGAACTGACGCGCGACCGCGAGGCTGCGGGCCTCGTCGCGGACCGTGAGGCCGTAGCCGCTCTTGATCTCGACGGTCGTGGTGCCCTGGCGCTGCATCTCCCGGACCAGCCGGGCGACGTGCGCGGTCAGCTGCTCGTCGGTGGCGGCCCGGGTCGCGGCGACGGTCGTGCGGATGCCGCCGGCGGCGTACGACTCACCCGCCATCCGGGCCGCGAACTCCCGCGATCGGTCGCCCGCGAAGACCAGGTGGCTGTGCGAGTCGACGAAGCCGGGCAGCACCGCCCGGCCGGCGACGTCGTACGACGCGTCCGCGGCCGGGGCGTCCCGGGCCGGGCCGACCCAGGCGACCTTCCCGCCCTCGACGACGAGCGCGGCGTGCTCGATCGCGCCCAGCAGGTCGTCGGCCCCGGGATCGGTGGCCCCCGCGTCGTTGGCCTCGGGGTCGTTGGTGACCAGCTCGGCGATGCCGGTGAACAGGGTGGCGGTCATCCCATCAGCCTCTGGATCTCGTCGTGGAGGGCCCGGCCGACCGCGGCGCGGTCGCCGTCGTACACGACCCGGCCGTCGATCACGACGTGGGTCACGTCGGCCGCGGTCGCGGCGAAGACGGCGGTCTGCTCGTCGGCGCCGGTCCCGGCGGTGGTCGGGGTGTCGGTGGCGAGGGTGACGAGATCCGCGCGGGCGCCGACCTCGATCCGGCCGGCGTCCGCGAAGCCCAGGCTGTCGTGGCGGGTGGCGGCCGCCAGCAGCTCGGCCGCGGACCAGTGGCCACGCCGCTGGGTGGCCAGCCGCTCGTCGAGCTCGACCGCCCGCATCTCCTCGAACAGGTCCACGACCGCGTGGCTGTCGCTGCCGAGGCTCAGCCGGGCGCCCGCGTCGTGCAGCGCCCGGCTCGGACCGATGCCGTCGCCCAGGTCGCGCTCGGTGGTGGGTGTCATGCAGACGGTGGTCCCCGTCGTCCCCAGCCGTTCGACGTCGGCGTCGGTCAGGTGGGTGGCGTGCACGACGGTGGTGTCCGGACCGAGGGCGCCCGCCTCCTGCAGGAGGGCGGTCGGGGTGACGCCGTACGCCGCGCGGCAGTCGTCGTTCTCCTGCACCTGCTCGCTGAGGTGCACGTGCAGCGGCCCGCCCCGCGCCGCCTCGACCACGGTCGGCAGGTCCGCGCGCGGCACGGCCCGCACCGAGTGGATGGCCGCGCCGACCGCGACGTGCGGCTGCGCCTCCCCCCACCGGCGCAATTGCGCCGTCTGTGTGGCCCAGACGGCCGCGGAGCCCCACGAGTAGCGCAATTGCGCCGGTCGTGGGGGCGCCCCGAACCCGCTGCTGAGGTAGCAGGTGTCCAGCAGCGCGATCCGGATCCCGGCGGTCCGGGCCGCCTCGACCAGCGCGAGCGCCATCGCGTGCGGCTCGTCGTACGGCGTGCCGTCGGGCTGGTGGTGCAGGTAGTGGAACTCGCCCACCGTCGTCATCCCCGCCGCGGCCATCTCGCGGAAGACGGCCGTCGCGAGCCGGTGGTAGGAGTCCGGGTCGAGCCGCCCGGCGACGTCGTACATCTGCTCGCGCCAGGTCCAGAACGTCCCGCCCCCGCGCTGGGTCCGTCCGCGCAGCGCCCGGTGGAACGCGTGGCTGTGGGCGTTGGCCAGGCCGGGGAGGGTGAGGCCGGGGAGGCGATGTCCTACTTTCCCGGTGAACCGGGGAAGTAGGACATCCACCCCCGTGAACCGCCCACCCTCGATCTCGACCCGCACGTCGTCGACGACCGCGTCGCCGATCCAGGCCCGCTCGAGCAGGTACGCCGTCACAGCAGCCCCTCGAGCACGTCGGCGAGCGCGGCCACGCCGAGCAGGCAGTCGGCCAGGGCGGCCGTCTCCAGCGGCGAGTGGGAGACGCCGGTCGGGTTGCGGACGAAGAGCATCGCGGTCGGGATCCCCGCGGCCTGAAGGATGCCGGCGTCGTGGCCGGCCTGGGTCGGGATGACCGGCCAGCCGCGCGGGTCGGCCAGCGCGGCGGCCAGCGCGGGGTCGAAGGCCACCGACGCCGAGACCGACTCGGCAGTGACCGCCACCGCCGTGCCGTCGCGCGCCGCGCGCTCGGAGGCCTGCCGCGTCACGACCTCGACGAGCGCGGCCAGCGCGTCGTCGGACGATGCCCGGGCGTCGAGCCACGCGGTGACCCGGGAGGGCACCGCGTTGGTCCCGTTGGGCTCCACCGACACCCGCCCGAAGGTCGCCCGCTGCCCCGAGAGCCGGGCCTGCTTGTTGGCCGCGAGGGCGGTCATCGCGAAGGTCAGCATCGGGTCCGCCCGGTCCTCCATCCGGGTCGTCCCCGCGTGGTTGGCCGCCCCGGTGACGTCGACGCGGTAGCGCCCGTGCGGCCAGATCTCGCTCGCCACCCCGACCGCCGCGTCGCGGTCGACCAGGTCGCGGCCCTGCTCGACGTGCAGCTCGACGAAGGTCCCCACGTCCGCGAGCAGCGACGACGACCCACCGGGTACGACGTCCGCGAGCGCCATCCCGGAGCGGTCGGTCAGCGTCCGGGCGTCCTCCCACGCGAGCACCCCGGTCGCCAGCCGCGAGCCGAGGCAGGCGAGCCCGAAGCGCGAGCCCTCCTCCTCCGCGAACACCCCGACGCCGAGCGGTCGGGACGGGACGACGCCGCGCTCGCGCAGGAGGTCGACGGCGGCCAGCGCGGAGACCACGCCGAGCGGGCCGTCGTACGCCCCGCCGTCGAGGACCGAGTCGAGGTGGGAGCCGGTCAGGACGGCGCCGGCGGTGGGGCTGCGGGGGTTTCGAGACGGTTGCTGCGCAACCTCCTCAACCACCGGGGCCGGGACGTCCCACCAGCCCACGGTGTTGCCGAAGCCGTCGGTCTCCACCCGCAGGCCCCGGGCGGCGCACTGCTCGACGAACCACGCGGCCAGCTCCCGCTCGGCGCTCAGGAACGGCTGGCGGAAGTAGCCCCCACTGGTGGTCGACCGGCCGACCGGTGTGAGGTCGGACCACATGGCCTCGAAGTCATCGGGCAAGGTTTCCTCCATGGAGTTCCAGGACGTCGTACGACGCCGCCGGATGGTCCGTCGCTACACCGACGAGCCGGTCGACCCGGCCCTCGTCGACCGGGCCCTGGCCAACGCGACCCGGGCGCCGAGCGCCGGGTTCAGCCAGGGCTGGGGGTTCCTGGTGCTCGACACCCCCGACGACGTACGGCGCTTCTGGGCGGCCACGGCCGACCTCGACCAGGAGCCGGACAGCTGGCTGCGCGGCATGATGACCGCGCCGGTGGTGATCGTCCCGTGCAGCAGCAAGGCCGCCTACCTGGACCGCTACGCCCGGCCCGACAAGGGCTGGACCGACCGCGACGAGGCCCGCTGGCCGATGCCGTTCTGGCACCTCGACACCGCGATGGCCAGCCTGCTGGTGCTGCAGACCGCGGTGGACGCGGGGCTGGGCGGCTGCTTCTTCGGCGTCCCCCCGCACGCCGACGACGCCGTACGACGGGCTTTCGGGATCCCCGACGACCACGACCCGATCGGCGTGATCACCCTGGGTCACCCGGCCGACGGCGGGGCCCCGGGCTCCCCGGCCCGCCGACGCAGGAGGCCCCTCGACGAGGTCGTCCACCGGGGCAGCTGGGGTCACTGACCCAGCAGACCGCCCGGACCCGAGGGCCACAAGCCGCCACCCCGCCCGGCCGTCTCGGATCCGAGAGCGGCGAGGGAGAAGTACGGCGCCCGAGAAGTAACGTGCCGCCCATGGATGACAGGGCGGTCGCGAAGCTGCAGGCGCTGGTCCGGATCCCGACGGTCAGCCACCGCGATCCGCAACTGGTGGACACCGACGCGTTCGACCGGCTGCTGGAGGAGCTGGAGCGGCAGTTCCCGCTGCTCCACGAGCGGCTGGAGCTGACCCGGATCCACACCCACGGACTGCTCTTCCGCTGGCCCGGCGCCGCCGACGCCCGGCCGGTCGTCCTGATGGCCCACCTCGACGTCGTCCCGGTGGAGGGCGAGTGGCAGCACCCGCCGTTCTCCGGCGAGATCGTCGACGGCAGCATCTGGGGCCGCGGCACCCTCGACGACAAGGGCTGCGTGGCCGGGATCTGCGAGGCGGTCGAGACGCTGCTCGAGCACGGACACACCCCCGCCCAGGACGTCTGGCTGAGCTTCGGCTGCGACGAGGAGATCGCCGGCGTGGCGGCCGGGCTCGCGGTGGACGAGCTGACGCGGCGCGGCGTACGGCCCTGGTTCGTGCTCGACGAGGGCGGCGCGATCGCCAGCGAGGCCTTCCCCGGCGTCGGCGCCCCGATCGGGGTCGTCGGCGTGACCGAGAAGGGCGTGACGTCCTTCGAGTTGACCGCGACCGGCCGCGGCGGGCACGCGAGCACCCCGGCGAAGTGGGGCCCGACCGCCCGGATCGCCCGCGCCATCACCCGGCTCGAGAGGAGCCCGATGCCGGCGAGCGTCCCGGAGCCGACCCTCGAGCTGTTCCGCCGGATGGCCCCGCACGCCCCGCTGCCGTTGCGCCCGCTGATGGCCGGCGCCGAGCGGATCAAGCCGCTGCTGACCCGCGCGCTGCTGGCCGCCGGGCCGGAGCCGGCCGCGATGGCGCGGACGACGTTCGCCGTCACCACGCTGTCGGGCAGCCCCGCCCTCAACGTCATCGCCGGCACCGCCAAGGCCGGCGTCAACATCCGGATCATGGTCGGCGACACCGTCGCCGGCGTCCTGGAGCACGTGCGGAAGGCGATCGGCGACGACCAGGTCGAGATCAGCGTCGTCGAGCAGAACGAGCCCAGCCCGATCTCCCCGCGCGACGACGCCTTCGAGCTGATCGAGCGCTCGATCAGCGAGATCTTCCCCGACGCCGTGCCCGCGCCGTACGTCATGATGGCCGCCACCGACGCCCGCCACTTCACGGCGATCTGCGAGCGCGTCTACCGGTTCGCCCCGTTCCGGATGACGAAGGCGCAGCGCCAGGCGATCCATTCGTACGACGAGCACCTCGGGGTCGACGCCTTCCTCGACGGCGTCCGCTGGTACCGCCACCTGATCGAGAGGCTCCCGCAGTGACCCAGACCTCCAGCACCGGCCTGAAGCCGGTGCACGGCCTCTTCGCCATCGTCGGCTTCCTGGTCTGCGTCGAGGTCGCGAGCGGGGTGCTGCAGGGCTACTACACGCCGATCTACCCCGACATCGCCGAGCACCTCGGCATCCCTGAGGGCGACGTCAACTGGTTCGAGGCCGCCCAGCTGATCGTCTCGGCGCTCTGCGTGCCGCTGCTGGCCCGGCTCGGCGACCTGGTCGGCCACAAGAAGGTGCTGCTGCTCTCGACCGCGGTCACCGCGCTCGGCTCCTGGGTGCTGGCCTTCGCGCCCAACTTCACGACCTTCCTCATCGGCTGGGCCATCCAGGGCGCGTACGTCGTCTGGCTGCCGCTCGAGGTCGCGATCATCTATCGCCGTACGGCGGGGACCGGTCAGCAGACCCGGCTCACCCGGCGCTCGGCCGCGATCCTGGTCGGCGCGCTGGAGCTGTCGGTCATCGTCGGAGCGCTCACCTCCGGCGCCCTGGTCGAGGCCACCTCGATGACCGTGCTGCTGATGCTCCCGGCGATCGTCGTGACCATCTGCCTGGGGCTCATCTGGTGGGGCATCGAGGACGCGCCGGGCGAGGCGAGCGGCGGCATCGACTACGGCGGCCTCGCGCTGATCACCGCCGCGCTCGGCCTGGTGATGGCCGGCCTGGTCGTCGTCCGGCTGGAGGGCGCCGGCAGCGTCGTCGCCTGGCTGCTGGTCCTGGCCGGGCTCGCGGTCCTGGTCCCGTTCGTGCGCTACGAGAACAGCCTCGACGAGCCGCTGATCGACGTACGCCTGCTCTCGTCGGCGGCCCAGTGGCCGGTGCAGCTGACCGCGTTCCTCTTCGGTATGTCGGTGCTCGGCGCCCAGATCCCGCTCTCGACCTTCGCCCAGACCGACCCGGACTCCGCCGGCTACGGCCTCGGGGCGAGCTCGGGCTTCGTGTCCACGCTGATCGGCGTCTACGTCATCTTCCTGGCCATCGGCGCCTTCACGCTGCCGCTGAGCAGCCGGCTGCTCGGCCCGCGGGCGGCCCTGGTCGCCTCGTCGCTGCTGGTGGCGCTCGGCTACGGCATGTGGCTCGCGATGCACGACACCACCGCGCAGGCGCTCACCAACATGGCGGTCATCGGCCTCGGCTCGGGCGCCCTGGTCGCCGCGCTGCCCGCGACCGCGGCCGCCAGCGCCCCGCCCGAGCGCACCGGCTTCGCGACCGGCATGACGAACGCGACCAAGACCGTCGGCGGCGCCATCGCCTCCGCGGTCTTCGCGATCGCCCTGACCGCGACCGGCTCGCTCGACGGGCCCGACGAGGGCAAGGCCCCGCTGTCGGGCTACCTCACCGTCTGGGCGGTCTGCGCCGTGGCCTCGCTGATCGCCGCCGGCGTGCTGCTGATGATGCCGAAGGTCGCCGAGGACGAGGACGTCGAGCGCCCGGTCGTCGTCTGAGGGCCGTCGGGGTAGTCCGCCACACCAGGGTTGGTTACCGACCAGTAAGCAACCACGGTGTGACGGACTATCCTCGGAGGGCATGAGCGAGGAGCGCGAGACCGACCAGCGCACCGGCCGCGCCGCGGCCGCCGCGCGGATCGCCCAGCAGCAGACCTGGGTCGACCAGCAGATCCGGGTCGCCATGGAGCGCGGCGACTTCGACGACCTGCCCGGCGCCGGCAAGCCGATCGGCGATCTCGGCAGCAGCCACGACCCCGACTGGTGGGTGAAGAAGCTGGTCGAGCGCGAGCGCCTCGTGGTCCTGCCGCCGAGCGTCCAGCTGCGCAAGGAGGACGACGAGCTCGACGACCGGCTCGACACGATCGCCAGCGAGCGCGAGGTCCGGGCCGCGGTCGAGGACTTCAACCAGCGGGTGGTCGCGGCCCGCTACCGGCTGCCCGAGGGACCGCCCCTGGTCACCATGCCGCGCGACCTCGAGGCGACCGTCGCGGCCTGGCGGGAGCGCCGGGCCGAGCGGGCCGCGGCCCGCCGTACGACGCAGGCGGCGCAGCCGCCCCGACGCCGCTGGTGGCAGCGCCGCCGCTGACGTGTCGGCCTGCGCCGCGGCGGCGGTGAGTGGTCCACGGATCCGGCCGACCCGACGGTGGACAGCTCACCGCCCGGGAGGCGCGGCCCGCGACGTGCCGACCGTCACCCGGACCACCTCTGGCCGAACGGCGCCCGTACCGCGAGTATGGGAACCGGGAGGGAGCCCCGGCTCCGAGAGGCACAGGCAGATGGCAGATTCGTTCTTCGAGGCGTTCACGCCTCCCGAGGTCGCGCGGATCAGCGCGGCCGCGACCCGGCTCAGACTTCCGGAGGGCTGGTCGCCCATCGGTGAGTCCACCCCGGCCGACAAGGCCTACATCATCCTGTCCGGCGAGGTCTCCGTACGCCGCGGCGGCGAGGAGATCGCCCGGCTCGGCGCCGGCGACATCATGGGCGAGACGGCGATCGTCAACCACACCCTGCGCACGGCGACCATCGTGGCGCTGACCCCGCTCGAGCTCCTCCACCTCACCGACGACGCCGTACGACGGCTCAGCGAGCAGCTGCCCGCCTTCCGGGCGGCGCTCGACGACGTGGTCCTGGCCCGCCGAGAGATACGTCATACCGGCGGGTAACCACCCGCTGCTACGTTCCCGCGCATGAGCGGATCACGCAGCGCGAAGGACTTCTTCCGACCTCTGGCGGTGGGTGCGCCGACGCCCCCGACGGAGATCCCGGCCCGCCCGAGCCGGGCGATCCACTTCTTCGACCCGAGCAACCCGAAGATGGCCGCCAAGATCCCCGACATGGTCGGCCGCGTCGACGTGCTGCTCGGCAACCTCGAGGACGCGGTCAAGGCGGACAACAAGCTGGCGGCCCGTGAGGGCCTGGTGAGGATCGCGTCGGAGACCGCCAATCTCGGTGGGCAGAGCGGGCCGACCCAGCTGTGGACCCGGATCAACAGCCTCGACAGCCCCTGGGCGCTCGACGACCTGACCACGCTCGTGCCCGCCATCGGCGCCAAGCTCGACGTGATCATGGTGCCGAAGGTCCAGGGCGCCGAGGACATCCACTACGTCGACCGGCTGCTCGCGCAGCTCGAGGCCAAGGCCGGGCTCGACCGGCCGATCCTCGTGCACGCGATCCTCGAGACCGCCCGCGGAGTCGCCAACGTCGAGGAGATCTGCGGCGCGTCCCCGCGGATGCAGGGCCTGAGCCTCGGCCCGGCCGACCTGGCCGCCGACCGGCGGATGAAGACCACCCGCGTCGGCGGCGGACACCCCGGCTACCTCGTGCGTCAGGACCCGAACCCGGACCAGCCCGACGCGCACCGGCCGACGTACCAACAGGACCTCTGGCACTACACGATCGCCCGGATGGTCGACGCCTGCGCCATGCACGGCATCTACCCCTACTACGGCCCGTTCGGCGACATCGCCGACGTGACGGCGTGCGAGGACCAGTTCCGCAACGCCTTCCTGCTCGGCTGCGTCGGCACCTGGAGCCTGCATCCCAAGCAGATCGCCATCGCCAACCAGGTGTTCAGCCCCAGCGTCGAGGACGTGGCGCACGCGCGCCGGGTGGTCGCCGCGATGTCTGCTCTGGGGGGCGACGGCACGGGCGCGGTGATGCTCGACGGCAAGATGGAGGACGACGCCTCCCTCAAGCAGTGCCTGGTGATGGTCGAGCTGGCCGAGCAGCTGGCCGCGATCGACCCGGAGCTGAAGAAGCAGTACGACGCGATCGCCGAGGAGGCCTGAGATGAGCGAGTTCCGTCCCCGCCGCTCGGTGCTCTACATGCCGAGCTCCAACGCCAAGGCGCTCGAGAAGGCCAAGACCCTCCCCGTCGACGGAGTCATCCTCGACCTCGAGGACGCGGTCGCCCCGGACGCCAAGGTGGACGCGCGGGCCGCGGCCGTGGCCGCCGTGCGCTCCGGCGAGTACGGCCGCCGCGAGCTGACGATCCGGGTCAACGGGATCGGCACCCAGTGGCACGACGACGACCTGGTCGCGGCCAGCCAGGCCGGGCCGGACGCGATCGTCGTACCCAAGGTGAACAGCGCGGAGGAGGTCCGCGGCCTGGTCGCCGCGATGGAGGCCGCCGGCGCGCCCGAGCACACCCGCCTCTGGGCGATGATCGAGACGCCGGTGGCCATCCTCGACGCCCTCGCGATCGCCCGCGCCTCCGAGCGGCTGGCCGTGTTGGTTCTCGGCACGAACGACCTCGTCAAGGAGCTGTACGCCGAGCACGTGCCCGGTCGTGCGCCGATCCTGCCGTCGCTGCACACCGCGCTGCTCGCCGCCCGCGCCGCCGGGATCGCGATCGTCGACGGCGTCTACAACGACGTGAAGGACACCGACGGCTTCCTCGCCGAGTGCCGCCAGGGCCGCGAGATGGGCTTCGACGGCAAGACCCTCATCCACCCCGGCCAGGTCGAGGGCGCCAACGCCGCCTTCGCGCCGTCCGAGCAGGCGGTGGCCGACGCGCGCGGGCTCATCCAGGCCTGGGAGGACGGGGCGGGCTCCGGGGTCGTCACGTTCAACGGCCGGATGGTCGAGAACCTGCACGTCGAGTCGGCCCGGCGCACGCTCGACATCCACGAGGCCATCCGGGCACTGGACGCCTAGATCCTCTCGAGGATCCGCACGGCGTCCTCGACCGGCCGCAGCGCGGCCATCGCGTCGGCGACCGCGCCGGCCGCCTGCCGGTGGCGGGGGTCGGCGAGCACGGTCGAGAGCGCTGCGGGCAGGTCGCCGACCGCGTCCACGCCCCCGAGGAGCTCGATGCCGGCGCCCACCGCCGCCACGTGGTCGGCGTTGACGAACTGGTCCATCGCGAACAGCGGGAGCACGACCTGCGGGACCCCCACCCCGAGCGCGGCCATCGTCGTCCCGAAGCCGCCGTGGCCCACCACCACCGAGGCGAGGGGCAGCACGTCGTCCTGCGGCCACCACTGCTCGACCCGGGTGTTCGGCGGGACGACGAGGGTGTCGAGCGCGACGCCGCGGCCGGTCGTGAGGAGCACCCGCAGCGGCTGGTCGGCCAGGGCCTCCAGCACCGCCGGGTAGACCCGGGCGAACGGCGGGAGCGCCGCGGCCACCGACCCGAAGCTCACGTACACCAGCGGATGGTCGGGATCGCCCCACTCCCCGGGCAGCCGGCCGGGGCCGGTGGCCGGGGGGACGCGGTAGCGGATCACGGGGCCGTCGTACGGGACCTCGGAGGTGATCGCCTCGTCGAGCACGGCCGGCACGCTGGTGAGGGTGGTGCCGGCGCGGATCGCAGCAGAGCAGGCGCCCGGCCGGAGCCCGGCGAGCTCGTCGAGCTCGGCCAGCGGTTCGGCCAGCAGATCCGTGACCCGCGCGAGGAGCGACGAGACCCCGACCGCCACCACGACCTGCGGGACGCCGGCCGCGAGCGCCGCCGCGAGCGAGCCGAGCTCGGTCGGCTCGCGGAGCACGACGTCCGGCCGCCACTCCTCGATCGTCGCGGCGACGCCCGGCAGCGCGGCCTGGGCGTCGAGGCGGCCGAAGACCTCCGCCACCACGACCCGATTGGCGTCCTCGGTGGACAGCGACGGCAGCCGACCCATGACCTTGCCGAGGACCTCGGGCCGCACGTCCGCGAAGGGCAGGTGCACGAAACCGGCCCCGGTGACCTCGTCGGCGAACGACGCGGGCGCCGCCACCGCCACGTCGTGGCCGGCCTCCGCGCAGGCCCGGGCCACGGGGACCAGCGGTCCGAAGTGGCCGGACCCCGCGGTGGACGCGACGAGGACGCGCATCGCCCCATCGTCCCCGTCCCGGGCCGCCGGCGCAGCCCCGAAACTGGGGAACCCGAGGTCAGTCGAGCCCGGGCACGATCCGGATCTCGCGCACCGCGCCGCCGTCGAGCGCGGCCAGCGCCTCCTGGTACGCCGGGCTGTCGTGGGCGGCCCGGGCCGCGTCGACGGAGTCGAAGCGGATGACGACGGTCCGGGTCGACTCCCCGGACTCGTAGACCTGCTCGGGGAAGCCGCGGGCGACGAAGGTGCCGCCGGCCCCTTCCAGGGCGGGACCGGCGAGGGTGGCGTACGCCCCCAGCTTCGACTCGTCGAGGATCTCCCGGTAGATGCTGATCCAGTAGGCGCTCATGGGTCCATCCTGCCGCGCCGGCGGGCCGGCGACGACGCGAGGCCGCTGCACGGGCGCGGGGGCCCGGTCAGAGCGCGGTGCCACCCGAGGCGTCGACGACCTGACCGGTCACCCACCGACCGTCGTCGGAGGCCAGGAAGGCGACGATGCTCGCCACGTCGTCGGACTCCCCGAGCCGACCCAGTGCGACGCGTGCCGTCGCCTGCGCCGTGAGCTCCGGATCCGCCACCAGGTAGTCGCTGTTGCGAGTGAGGACGACGCCGGGCGAGACCGCGTTGACCGTGATCCGGCGCGGGCCGAGGTCCTGGGCCAGGTGGCGGGTGAACGTGTCGAGGGCACCCTTGGTGGTGCCGTAGGCGATCAGCTCCGGGCTCGCGACGGTCGCCGCGCGGCTCGAGATGTTGACGATCCGGCCACCGTCGCGCAGGCGCGGCAGGGCGAGCCCGGTGACGAAGAACGGCGCCCTCACGTTCACCGCGACCAGGCGGTCGAAGTCCTCCTCGGTCAGGTCCGCCAGCCGGGCGAAGTTCCCCGCAGCGGCGTTGTTGACGAGGATGTCCAGCCGTCCGTCGGGCACCTGGTTCCCGCTCGCCGCGTCGAAGGCCTCCCAGAGGCGGACCGCATCGCCGCGGGAACCGAGCTGGGCGGGTACGGCGAAGGCGCGCCCGCCGTCCTCGCGGATCCGCTCGACCGCCTCCCGCGCCGCCGCCTCGTCGTGGCCGAAGCCGAGCCCGACGATCGCCCCGTCCCGGGCGAAGCGCTCGCTGATCGCCCGGCCGATGCCGTGGCTCCCGCCGGTGACGAGAGCGACCTTGTCCTGCAGTGGTCCTGACATGATCTCTCCTTTTTTGAATGATCGTTCAAGGTGAGACTACGTCTTGTTGAGCATTCGACCAAGAAAGGTGTAACGAACTCTGGAACGATCGCTCTAGAATGAAGGGATGAGCCCTCCGGACACGCGACGCGGCCGACCGCCGAGCTTCGACCGCGCGGCGGCGCTGGAGGCCGCGACCCGGCTGTTCTGGGAGAACGGCTACGAGGGCACCTCGATCAGCGACCTGACCCGCGAGATGGGCATCCGACCCGGCAGCCTCTACGCGGCGTTCGGTGACAAGAGGTCGCTGTTCAACGAGGTCGTCGAGACGTACGGCCGGTCTCCGGCCGGCGAGCTCGTCTGGGCCGCCATGGCGAGGGAGCCCACGGCGTACGACGCCTTCCGTCGCGTCCTGATCGACGCGGCCGCGATGTACACCGACCCCGAGACCCCCGCCGGGAACCTGCTGTGTAGCGCGGCCGCGGCCGACGTCGACGTCGCCACCTACATGCGTGACCTGCGCAACGCCGACGTCGCGACCTTCGAGAAGCGGCTCACGACCGCCCGCGAGGACGGCGAGCTGCCGGCGTCGACCGACCCGGCGAGGCTCGCGTCGTACTTCACGACCGTCCTCCACGGGATGTCGCAGCGGGCTCGCGACGGGGCCACGGCGGCCGAGCTCACCGACACCGCGGAGTTGGCGATGGCGGCCTGGCCGACGTCCTGATCCGACAAGCCGACCTCACGAGCCCGGCGTCGACACGTCCAGACCGGTCAGGAACGCGACCACCTTCCGGGCCGGCATCTCGCAGGGCCGGAACGCCTCCTCGCCGTCGCGCGGGAGGTAGAGGTTGGCGCTGACGACGTCCGTCCCGCCCAGCTCCTCGGCGTACACGCTCTGCTGGCGCCCGCCGAGTCGCACGGTGCGGGTCACGCCGTAGCGGCGGCCGTCGTACGCGACCTCGGACCAGCCCTCGGGGAGCCGGTCGAAGAGTTCGCGGAGGCTCACTCGGTCCCGCGGGCCCGTCGGACCTGCTCGTCGAACCAGACCTTGGCGCTGCCGAGGAAGCCGGCCGCGTCGTGGACCAGCTTGCCGACGGCGTCCTGGCTCTGCTGGAACGTCTCGGAGTAGCTGCGGGCCGCGTCGCGGGCCGCGTCGGTGACCGTCGCCGTGGCGTCGTCGACGCGGCGGGGGTAGGCGCCGCCGAGGAGCGCGGTGTAGTCCCCGGAGTCGACCCAGCGCCGCAGCTCCGCAGCCCGTACGACGGCGAACGGGTGCGTCTGGTTCTCGATGAGCAGCAGCTTGAGGACCGAGTCTCGGAGGTCGCCGGACTCGAGGTACTCCTGACCCTGGGCGAAGAACGCCGTCTGGTCGAGGTCGGAGAGCAGCCCGCCGCTGGCCAGCTTCATGTGCACGCGGAACGCCGTCGCGGGGTCCTGGGTGGCCAGCAGCCCGGCCCGGTCGGCCGACAGCTCGGCCTTGCGCGACCACTCGTGCAGCGCCGCCACGATGGCCCGGATGCCCAGCCCGCCGATCGGGATCGACGCGAAGACCCCGGAGAGGGTCAGCAGCCGCTGCAGCAGGGTCTGGTAGACGGCGTGCCCGCTGATCGCGTGGCCGAGCTCGTGGCCGAGGACGAACCGCAGCTCGTCCTCCTCCAGCAGGTCGACCAGGCCGGAGGTGAGCACGATGAACGGCTTGTTCATGCCGAGCGTGTGCGCGTTCGGCACCGGGTTGGCGGCGACGTACAGCTCCGGGAGCTCCGGCAGGTCGGGCGCGTCCAGGGTCTCCGCGACCTCGCCCAGCAGCCGGTGCAGCGTCGCGAACTGCCGCTCGTCGGCCCGGACGGCGGAGCCCAGGAAGACCAGCCGGACCGCCCGCTCGTTGAACAGCCCCGACACCGCCTTCAGGACCGTGTCGAAGCCCTTCAGCTTGCGCAGCGCGACCAGCGCACCCCGGTCGGCGGGGTGCTCCCACGCCCGCGAGCTGATGTCCCGGAGTACGACGCGTCCGCGCGCCGGCTGGTTGGTCACGGGGTCACCCTGACACACCGGGACAGGCCCCGCAGACGGATCACCGGAGCGCGGCGCAACCGACCAGCTCCAGGGTCGCCCCCCACGCACGGCCCGCGCAGCTCACCGCCCGCGGGAGCTGAACGACACCTCCCGCGTACGGCGTTCCGCGGACAGGCGGGCCCTCGACCGCTTACGGTCCCTGAACCCCCACTCCCTTCTCGGAGGATCCCTCGTGCGTCGCTGTGCCGCCCCCCTCGTCCTGCTGGTCCTGTCCAGCCTGCTCGGCACCGTCCCGGCCGGCGCCGACCCCGCGCCCGCCCCGCGGGTCGAGATCTGGCGCGGTGGCCAGAACACCGACCTGCCACCCGGGTTCACGTCCCGGCTGGACGTCTGCTCGACACCGCCGAACGCGGTCGGCGAGCCGCACTACTACTTCACCCAGGACGCCCTGGCGCTCTCCCCGGGCCACGAAGGGACCCTCGCGCTGGCCCACGCCGTGCCGATGCTCGACGCGCTGACGACCTATCGGGTGGCGCTGCGGACCTACGTGCCGGGCGACCTCACGGTCCGGGTCGAGATCCCTCTCGCGGGGATCACCGGGAGCGGATCGATCACGGACGCGGGGATTGACGGCGGGTCCGAGATCGACCTCCTGGTCCAGCCCGAGCTGACGTGGCTGGACGACGAGGACGAGCTCCTCGACGTGGCGACGGTCGACGAGTTCCTCCGTAGCCGCCCGGATCACGACTACCCATCCGCTCTCATCGTCGTCGGGACCGGCTGCCGGGGCGAACGGTCCGGCGGTCTCGAGATCGACGATGTCGTGGTCGGGACCGCGTCGGGCACGACGGTGACCGACTTTCGCGGCCTCCGACGCCCGACGCTGAACGGCCCGGCCGAGGACCCGATCTCCTACGGCGAGGCGGTGACGCTTCGCACGAAGGTCTGGAACGGCGGCGAGGCCGAGCTGGCCGGCGCCCCGGTCCAGCTGTGGGCGCGGCCGTCGGGCTCAGCCCGCGAACGGGTCGTCGCCACCCTGCGGACGACCGCGGACGGAACCGCCTCCACCACCGTGCGGCCTTCGCGTAGCACCCGCTACCGCTGGAGCTACGGGAGCGCGGCCGACCGGCCCTACACCTGGTCGGAGAAGAGTGTCGCCGTGCGGGTGTTCTCCGTTGTCGGCCTCCGTGTCCGTCGTACCGCCCGGGGACACGGCGTTGCGGTCGTCCGGGTCTCTCCGGCCCACCGGCAGCGGGTGCGCGTCCGCGAGGTCCTCCGTGGCGGCAGATTCGGCGCGGTCCTCGGGTCGGGACGGGTCGGCGCCTCCGGCGTGGCCCGGATCCGCCTCACACCTCGCAAGGCCGGGGCGCAGCGCGTGGTCGCCGTCGTCGCCGGCTCGGCAGGGGTCCTGGGTTCGCACAGCCGGTCCTTGAAGGTCCGCCTCCGGCCCTGACGGCCGGCTACTCCCTCATCGGCACCCGCACCCCCCGCTCGGCAGCGACCTCGCGCGCCCGGTCGTAGCCGGCGTCGACGTGCCGGATGACGCCCATGCCGGGGTCGTTGGTGAGCACCCGCTCGATCTTCTCGGCGGCCAGCGGGGTGCCGTCGGCGACGACGACCTGGCCGGCGTGCAGGGAGCGGCCCATGCCGACGCCGCCGCCATGGTGGAACGACACCCAGGTGGCGCCGGAGGCGGTGTTGACGAGGGCGTTGAGGATGGCCCAGTCGGCGATGGCGTCGGAGCCGTCGAGCATGGCCTCGGTCTCGCGGTACGGCGACGCGACCGACCCGCAGTCGAGGTGGTCTCGGCCGATGACGACCGGCGCCCTCAGCTCGCCGCTGGCCACCATCTCGTTGAACTTCAGGCCGGCCAGGTGGCGCTCGCCGTACCCGAGCCAGCAGATGCGCGCGGGCAGCCCCTGGAAGTGGACCCGCTCCTGGGCCATCCGGATCCACGTGTGGAGCCGCTCGTTGTCGGGGAACAGCGCCAGGATCGCCTCGTCGGTCGCGGCGATGTCGGCGGGGTCGCCGGAGAGCGCGGCCCAGCGGAACGGCCCCTTGCCCTCGCAGAACAGGGGGCGGATGTAGGCCGGCACGAAGCCGGGGAACGCGAACGCCCGGTCGTAGCCGCCCTGCCGCGCCTCGTCGCGGATCGAGTTGCCGTAGTCGAACACCTCGGCGCCGCGGTCCTGCAGCTCCACCATCGCCCGCACGTGGGTCGCCATCGACGCCCGCGCGGCGGCCGTGAAGGCGACCGGGTCCGCCGTACGGCGCTCCGCCCACTCCGTGAACGGCACCTCCGCCGGCAGGTAGAACAGCGGGTCGTGCGCCGAGGTCTGGTCGGTGACGATGTCGACCGGCGCGCCCCGCTCGACCAGCTCCGGCAGCACCGACGCGGCGTTGCCGAGGAGCCCGATCGACAGCGGCCGTCGCGCGTCGCGCGCCTCGACCGCCAGCGCCAGCGCCTCGTCCAGCGACGACGCGCGTACGTCGAGGTAGCGGTGGTCGATGCGGCGCTGGATCCGGGCCTCGTCGACCTCGACGCAGATGGCCACGCCGTCGTTCATGGTGACGGCCAGCGGCTGTGCGCCGCCCATCCCGCCGAGGCCGGCGGTGACCGTGATCGTCCCGGCCAGGGTCCCTCCGAACCGCTTGTCGGCGACCGCCGCGAAGGTCTCGAAGGTGCCCTGCAGGATCCCCTGGGTGCCGATGTAGATCCACGAGCCGGCGGTCATCTGGCCGTACATCGTCAGCCCGAGGTCCTCCAGCCGCCGGAACTCCTCCCAGTTGGCCCAGTCGCCGACCAGGTTGGAGTTGGCGATCAGCACCCGCGGCGCCCAGGGGTGGGTCCGCATGACGCCGACCGGCTTGCCCGACTGCACGAGGAGCGTCTCGTCGTCGGCCAGCGAACGCAGGGAGGCGACGATGGCGTCGTACGCCTCCCAGGAGCGGGCGGCCTTGCCGGTGCCGCCGTAGACGACCAGCTCGGCCGGGTTCTCGGCCACCTCGGGGTCGAGGTTGTTCATCAGCATCCGCAGCGGCGCCTCGGTCTGCCAGGACCCGGCACTCAGCGTCGTGCCCCTCGGGGCGCGCACCTCTCTCACGACAGCTCTCCGATCACGTGCTCCACAGCGGACAGGACGGCGCCCGAGGCGACGAGGCCGACGGCGGTCTCGATCTCGGGGGACAGGTGGCGGTCGGGGCCGGGGCCCTCGACACCGGCGGCGCGCAGCAGGTCGATCACCGCGGCGGTGGCCGGCGACGGCTCGAGCGGGCGGCGCAGGTCGAGCGCCCGGGCTGCGGTGAGCACCTCGATCGCCACCACCCGGGTCAGACCGTCGACCGAGCGGCGCAGCTTGCGGGCGGCCGACCACCCCATCGACACATGGTCCTCCTGCATGGCGCTGGAGGGGATCGAGTCGACCGACGCCGGCACCGCCAGCCGCTTCAGCTCGGAGACGATCGCGGCCTGCGTGTACTGGGCGATCATCAGGCCGCTGTCGACGCCGGGGTCGTGGGCGAGGAACGGCGGCAGCCCGTGGTTGCGGGCCCGGTCGAGGAACCGGTCGGTACGACGCTCGCTCATCGACGCCACGTCGGCCGCGACGATGGCCAGGAAGTCGAGCACGTAGGCGACCGGCGCCCCGTGAAAGTTGCCGTTCGACTCCACACGCCCGGGGGCTCCGCCCCCGAGGACCCCCGCCGCGAAGATCACCACGGGGTTGTCGACGGCGGACGCGAGCTCGCGCCCGGCCACCAGCGCTGCGTGCTCGACGGTGTCGCGGGCCGCGCCGTGCACCTGCGGGGCGCAGCGCAGCGAGTAGGCGTCCTGGACCCGGTTGCAGTCCGGACCGCGGTGGGACGCGACGACCCCGGAGTCGCGCAGGACCGCGGTCAGGTTGGCGGCCGAGAGGGCCTGGCCGGGATGCGGGCGGATCGCCTGCAGCTCGGGGGCGAAGACCCGGTCGGTGCCGAGCTGGCCCTCGACCGACATGGCCGCGGCCACGTCGGCGGTGCGCAGCAGCCGGCGCAGGTCCTCGATCGCCAGCACCAGCATCCCGAGCATCCCGTCGGTGCCGTTGATCAGCGCCAACCCCTCCTTGGCACCCAGCTCGACCGGCTCCAGGCCCGCGGCGGCCAGCGCCTCGGCGGCCGGCAGCAGCGTCCCCGCGGCGTCGCGCACCTGCCCCTCACCCATCAGCGCGAGCGCGCAGTGGGAGAGCGGCGCGAGGTCGCCCGAGCAGCCGAGCGAGCCGTACTCGTGCACGACCGGCGTGATGCCGTGCGTCAGCAGGTCGGCCAGCAGCTGCGCCGTCTCGAGCCGTACGCCGGTCCGCCCGGTGGCCAGCGTCGAGAGCCGGAGCAGCATCAGCCCGCGGACCACCTCGCGCTCGACCTCGGGACCGGACCCGGCGGCGTGCGAGCGCACCAGCGAGCGCTGGAGCTGCTCGCGCAGCGCGGCCGGGATGTGCCGGGTGGCGAGCGCACCGAACCCCGTCGAGACGCCGTACGACGGGGTCGCGGCCGCGGCGAGGTCCTCGACCACCCTCCGGGCGCGGACGATGGCGTCGACGGCGTCGTCGCCGAGGTTTACCGCGGCAGCGTCGCGTGTGACAGCCACCACATCTGCGAACGAGAGGGGGCCGATGTCGACCGTGACGGAGGGGGGCATGTGCCCATCCAAGGCCCGCCCCGCCTGGACCGCCAGGACGAGAGGCGCCTCTGCATCTCGGATCCGAGACGTGCGACTGGAACACGTTCTCCCTGGACCGTGACACCACGTTTGTAACTTTTCGAGCCCGGGCACGTTGGGCTGACATCGACGGCGTCGGACTTCCTGTGGGGGGTGGGGCCACGCCACCCGAGATCGATCTAGGAGTCCCCATGCGCCGGTTCATCCCTCTCGGCACTGCGCTGGTCCTCGCGGCCGCCGTGCTGACCGCTCCGTCCAGCGCCGTCGCGGGCCCCGCGGACCAGACGTCCGTGGCCGCGAAGGCCAAGGCCAAGCCGAAGAAGGCCAAGAAGCAGCCGACCCCCTACGCGTTCCGTGCCCACGGCTACGGCACCCGCATCATCGGCGGGCAGGTGCCGGCCGCGTCCGGCGCCACCGCGCTCGAGGTGATCGGCTGCACCAACAAGACCGGCCTGAACCGCAGCAACAACGTCGCCGAGGTCCAGATCCCCGGCCTCGGCCGGATCTCGGGGGTCCGCACCAACGTGCGCACCGTCAAGACCGCCAACGAGGTCGCGTCGATCTCCGTCCACAAGGTCGCCGAGATCGTCCTGGCCGAGACCCAGCTGGGGCGGCTCTCGATCGAGGGCGTCACGTCGGTCTCCAAGGCGAGCGCCACGAAGTCCGGCTACCGCGCCGACACCGAGACCACGCTGGCCAAGCTGGTCTTCCGCGCGCCGGGCGGTCAGGCGCAGGTGCTGCCGCTGCCCACCCTGAACCGGCCGATCGTGGTGCCGGGCCTGCTCCGGGTCGCGATCGGCGACCAGCTCCGCCGCAAGGGCAAGGACTTCGCCCGGGCCCGGGCCAACGGCCTGACCATCACCCTGATCCCGACCAAGACGACCGTGGTCGTGGGCCGCACCGTCGCCTACATCACCCGCGGCATCCAGTCGGGCCTGTTCTCCGGCTCGGCCAACGCCACCAAGACCGAGCTGCTCACCGGCATCGTCGGCACCGGCCGCACCCAGCGGGTCACGATGCCCTGCCAGGGCACGGACGGGAAGGTGCGCTCGTCCTCCGCTGCGGGCGTCGACCTCCCCGGCATCCTCGACCTCGGCGTGGCCCGGTCCTCGCAGCTCGGCATCCAGGGCCGTCGGGTGTCGCGCGGCTTCGAGGAGTCCTCGGTCGGCAGCATCAACCTCGGCAACGGCGCGCTGAAGATCGACGCGATCAAGGGCCGGGTCAACGTCTCCCGGGCCAAGGGCAAGAAGCCGGTGGTCAACTTCAGCGGGTCCCAGGTCGCGGGCATCACCGTCGACGGCGAGACCTACTCCCTGCCGGAGCTGAACGGCCTGGAGATCCCCGGCGTCGCGAAGATCGAGACCCTGGTCAAGACGATCACCCGCAACGGCGGTGAGATCACCGCCGTCCGCATCACCCTGCTGGGAGGCCAGGGCGGGATCATCAACCTCGGCCAGGCCAAGCTGAAGATCATGCCCAGCGGCCGCTGATCCTCCTGCACTCCGACGACGCCGGTCGCCCCTCGGGGCGGCCGGCGTCGTCGTGTCCGCAACCTCACAGCGCCCGGGCGTGAGACGGGCCGTCGTACGACGTCCGCGGCGCGTTGACTGGGCCGCGTGGACGACGTCAGCACCCTGCGCCGCTGGGCGATGCTGGCCGCCAGCACCCTCGCGCAGGCGGCCGCCGCCGTGATGATGCACGGCCCGGCGTTCCTGATCCCCGTGCTCCACGACCGCGAGGGGCTGAGCCTCGCGGAGGCCGGCCTGGTCGCGGCGGCCCCCACCGTCGGGGTGATGCTGACCCTGGTCGCCTGGGGTGCGCTCACCGATCGGGTCGGCGAGCGCCGGGTCCTGCTCACCGGCCTCACCGCGACCGCCGTCGCGGGCGTGGTCAGCGTGCTGGTCGACGGCCTGGTCCCCATCGCGCTCGCCCTGCTGCTGGCCGGCGGGGCCGCGGCCAGCACCAACGCCGCCAGCGGCCGGGTCGTGGTGGGCTGGTTCCCGCCGCAGCGCCGCGGCCTCGCGATGGGCATCCGGCAGATGGCCCAGCCGGTCGGGGTCGGGGTGGCAGCCGTCAGCATCGCCGTGGTCGCCGACCGCTCGGGCATCCAGGCCGCGCTGCTCGTCCCGACGATCGCCTGTGCACTGGCGGCGCTCGTCGTCGCAGCCGTCGTGCTCGACCCGCCGCGTCCGGCCCGGGTGGCGGGCGACGCCCCCAACCCCTACCGCGAGAACGGCTACCTCGCCCGGATCCACGGCGTCTCGGTGCTCCTCGTCGTCCCGCAGTTCGTCGTCTGGACCTTCGCGCTGGTGTGGCTGGTGCAGGACCGGGACTGGTCGCCGGCGGCGGCCGGCGGGCTGGTCGCCGGCGCCCAGGTCGCCGGTGCGCTCGGCCGGATCGCCGCCGGCCACCTGTCCGACGTGGTGGCCAGTCGGATGCGGCCGCTGCGCTGGGTGGCGGTCGCCGCCGCGGTGACCATGGGGCTGCTCGGGGCCGCGGCCGGCCAGGAGCTCGCGATCGCCGTACCCCTGGTCGTGCTGGCGACCGTCCTGACGGTCGCCGACAACGGGCTGGCCTTCACCGCCGTCGCCGAGCGGGCCGGACCGTTCTGGTCCGGGCGCGCCCTCGGCCTCCAGAACACCGCCCAGTTCGTGACCGCCTCGGCGGTGCCGCCGGTGGCCGGGCTCGCGGTGACCCACCTCGGGTACGCCGCCGCCTTCGGCGTGGCCGCCCTGTTCCCGGTGCTGGCCGCGCCGCTGGTGCCGGTCGGCGAGGAGCGCGAGCTCTCCTGACTGGCGCCGGACCGCGGCGGGTACCGGACCCGGGACTCGAGGAGGAGCCATGCTCTACGTCTGGATCGCCATCGCCATCGTGGCCGTCGCGGTGCTCGTCACCCTGCTGGTGCTGAGCCGCAAGCGGAAGCTGGAGCGCGACCGCGCCGAGGCCGGTCAGCTGCGAGCCGCCGCTCAGGCCCACACCGGCGACATCGTCTCCACCCAGCAGGAGGTCGAGGTGCGCGCCGAGGACGCCGCGATCGCCCACGAGGAGGCCAAGCTCGCCGACGAGCGGCTTGCCGAGGCCGAGCGCGAGCTGGCCCAGGCCGAGGCCAAGCAGGAGGACGTGCTTCGCGCGGCCGATCGACTCGACCCGCACCGCAAGTCCGACGAGCTCGACATCTCGCCGGCCCCGACGGGGAGCCACCGCAAGGAGGTCTAACCTCCCGGCATGAGCCAGGTGCCCGCGGCGACCCGCACGCTGCGGGTGCTGCGCTTCCTGGCCAGCCAGCCGGACCCCGTGCCCCTGGAGCGGATCGCCCAGGCGTGCGACCTGCCGCGCAGCTCGGCGTACCACCTGCTGCGGGCCATGGTCGACGAGGGCTTCGTGACCCACCTCGGCGAGGAGCGGCGCTTCGGGCTCGGACTCGCGGCCTTCGAGGTCGGCAGCGGCTACTCGCGGCAGGCGCCCCTGCAGCGGATCGCCCGGCGGGCGGTCGCGGCCCTGGCCGACCGCACCGGCGAGAGCGCGCACCTGGCCGTCCTGCACGGCCGCGACGTGCTGTACGTCGTCGAGGAGCGCGCCCCGGGACGTCCGCCGCTGGTCACCGACGTCGGCGTCCGGCTGCCCGCCCACCTCACCGCGAGCGGCCGGGCCATCCTGGCCGGCCTGCCCCGCCCGCAGGTGCGCGCACTCTACCCCGACGCCGCCGCCTTCACCGACCGGCACGGCGCCGGCCCGCAGAGCCCCGGTGCCCTGCGCACCCTGCTCGCCGAGACCCGCCAGCGCGGGTGGGCGACCGAGGACGGCGAGGTGACCCCGGGCCTGGCCAGCGTCGCCGTCGCGGTCGTCGACCACAACGGCCACCCGGTCGCGGGCGTCGCCGTCACCTACCCCAGCACCGACCCGCCGTCGGTGAGCGCCGAGGTACGCCGTACCGCGGAGCTGATCACCCGCCGGCTGGGCGGTCTCGTCGTCGAGTGACGCGAGATGGCTGCCCCGACGCCCAGGATCCGACCATCTGGCGTCGCTCGACGGGTCAGCCGGCGCGGCCCGGCTACCCTTTCTCCCGTGAACTCCCGCGTGCTCCCCCTCGGCATCCTGCCGCCTCCGGTCGTCTGACCGGAGCGCCTCTCCCGGGGCTGCTCCGACACCTCCCTGTCGGCACCCACCCAGGAGCACCCGCATGTCCCGATCCACCCCTGCCTCTCCTCTGTCCGCCCGCGCGGGCCTGGTCCAGGTCTCCCTGGCCGGCGTCCTGTGGGGCACCGGCGGCCTCGCCGTCCAGGTCGTCCGCGACGTCCTGCCCATGTCCGTCCTCGTCATCAGCGCCTGGCGGATGGTCGTCGCCGCGCTGGTGCTGGCCGCGGCCCTCGTCCTCACTCGCCAGGTCGCGGGGGTCGTCCGGCTGCTGCGCACCCATCCCTGGCAGGCGGCCCTGGTCGGGACGGCGACCGCGACGTACCAGGCCCTCTACTTCGCCTCCGTCGTCCAGGTGGGCGTCACCGTGGCGACGGTGGTCAGCCTCGGCCTGGCGCCCGTCCTGCTGACCCTCGGCGAGGCCGTCCGCGACCGCCGCGTCCCCGACGCCGGCCACCTGCTCGTCCTCGGGGCGGCGCTCACGGGCCTCCTCCTCGTGAGCGGTACGGCGCACGCCGGCGAGACCGGCCCGCACCCGCTCCTCGGGCTGCTGCTCGCGGTCGGGTCCGGGTCGGCGTACGCCCTCACCACGGCGCTGGGCCGACCGCTCGCGCAGACCAGCTCGCCCCTCGCGCTGACCACGACCACCACCACCGTCGGCGCGCTCGCCCTGCTGCCCGTCGCCGCGCTCAGCGCGCTGTCCGGCAGCCCGGTGCTCACCGCCGACCCGGTCGCGCTCGGCACCCTGCTCTACCTCGGGGTGATGACCATGGCGCTGGCCTACGGCCTGCTGTACGCCGGGCTCCGCACCACGCCTGGCAGCGCGGCCGTGGTCGCCACGCTCCTGGAGCCGGTCACCGCGGCCGTGGTGGCGGCGATCTTCCTCGGCGAGCGGCTCGGGCCGCTGGCGGTCCTCGGCACCGCGCTGATCCTGCTCGCCGTGGCCGGACTGGGACGGAAGCCGGCCGTACCGCCGGGTTGAGCCGCTCGTTGGACGGGAAGGTAGAACCCGTTCCTGCCAGCCTGGGAGGCCTGGATGCGCTCGACCCGCCCCTATCTGCACCTGCTCGTGTCCGGCGCGACCGCCGCGGCCCTGGTGGTCACCGCGCTCGTCGTCGCGGAGGTGCCGGGCGAACGGAGCGGCACCCTGGCGGCCGGCTTCAACGCGGAGAAGGCGGCCGCCGGCCTCCCCCACGTCGACCCGGCCGGCACCCCGCCGCACACCCACAACGACCCCGCGACCAAGAACTCGCTGTCGCGGGCGTCCGAGGTCAGCGTGGACACCCAGGACCCGACGAGCGCGGCCGAGAAGCGCATCGCCGCGTCGTACGTCGCGAGCCAGCGGCGGCTGAGGGACCCGCGGCTGACCACCGTGCCGGTCATGCAGAAGCGCCGCGCCCGCCCGCAGGACCGCTACGCGATGGCCAACGGCTGCTACCGGCTGGCCGGGCGGAGGATCTTCTTCAAGCCCACCGACCTCGGCACCTACCTGCTCTACACGGCCGACCGCGGGTTCCTCGCCGCCGGCGGCGAGCGGGCGGCCAAGCCCTCCCCCGTCGTCGAGTGGCGGGCGGCGAGGGCCGGCCGACGGATGGCCTTCCGCAACGGCACCGGCGCGCTGCGCATCGGCGGCGCGACCGCCTTCGACCTCCGTCGTACGACGGGGTGCGCGGCGTACCCCGAGTCCCAGATCGACATCGACGGCAACCCCTACGCCGGCGTCACCTCCTTCCAGGAGGTCCGCGGCCTCGTCGACGCGCACACCCACGGCATGGCCTTCCAGTTCCTCGGCGGCGCCGCCCACTGCGGCAAGCCCTGGGACCGGTACGGCGCGCCGTACGCCCTGGTCGACTGCCCCGACCACCGCGCCACCGGCGGGTACGGCGCACTGCTGGAGTCGCTGCTCTCCGGGGAGCCGAGTCACGACCCGGTCGGCTGGCCGACCTTCAAGGACTGGCCGGCGCCGGAGTCGCTGACCCACGAGGGCACCTACTACCGCTGGCTGGAGCGCGCGTGGCGCGGCGGGCAGCGGATCTTCGTCAACCTGCTGGTCGAGAACAACCAGCTGTGCATGCTCTACCCGCTGAAGAAGAGCGCCGAGTACGCCACCTGCGACGACATGACGTCGGTGCGCCGGCAGGCCCGCAACATGTACGAGCTCCAGGACTACATCGACGCCCAGTTCGGCGGTCCCGGCAAGGGCTTCTACCGGATCGTGAAGAGCCCGTGGGAGGCCCGCAAGGTCATCAACGCCGGGAAGATGGCGGTCGTCATGGGCATCGAGACCTCGGTGCCGTTCGGCTGCACCGTCAAGCTCGACCGGCCCCAGTGCAGCGCGGCCGAGATCGACCGCCAGCTCGACGCCGCGCACCGGATGGGCGTGCGCCAGATGGAGCTGGTCAACAAGTTCGACAACGCGCTGGCCGGCGTCGCCGGCGACCAGGGCGCGATCGGCCCGGTGGTCAACCTCGGCAACTTCCTGGAGACCGGGTCGTTCTGGGACATGGAGCACTGCGAGCCGGCCGACGGACGGTCGCACGACAACAACCAGCTCGCCGTACCCGACATCAGCGCCGGCACCCAGGACGCGCTCTTCGGCGCGGTCGGGCAGCTCGTCGACTCCCTCGGCCTGCTGCCCAACCTGGCGCTGCCGCTCTACCCGCCGCCGGACCACTGCAACAGCCGCGGCCTCACCACCCTCGGCGAGCACACCATCAAGGGGCTCGCCAAGCGGAAGATGCTCTTCGACCCCGACCACATGAGCGTCAATGCCCGCCAGTCCTCGATGGACACGATCGAGGAGATCGGCTACTCCGGCGTGCTGTCCAGCCACTCCTGGTCGACCCCCGACACCTACCCGCGGATCTACCGGTCCGGCGGCTTCATCACGCCGTACGCCGGCGACTCGACCGGCTTCGTCGGCAAGTGGAAGGAGCACGTCGGCTGGGCCGACCCCCGCTACTACTGGGGCATCGGCTTCGGCGCCGACATCAACGGCCTCGGCGCCCAGGGCGACCCACGCGGCGCGAAGGTCAAGAACCCCGTTCGCTATCCCTTCAAGGGCCTCGGCGGCGTGACCGTCAAGAAGCAGCGCGCCGGCCAGCGGGTCTACGACATCAACGTCGACGGCGTCGCCCAGTACGGCCTCTACCCCGACTGGATCGAGGACCTGCGCAAGGTCGCCGGGGGCAGGGCCGGGCAGGCGATCGTCGACGACATGTCCCGCGGCGCGGAGGCCTACCTGCAGATGTGGGAGCGGGCCGAGGGCGTGCGCCCCGACTCCTGCCGCAACCCGCGGCTGCGCAAGAGCGTGGCCCGCGTGAAGCGGCTGGTCCGCCGCGGGATGACCACGCGGGCCGTGATGAAGGCCGTCGGCCAGCCCTATCAGCGGCTCGGGACGACGTACCAGGTCTGCGCGCGGACGGCCAAGGACCGCAAGGTGCCCGTGTCGATCCGGTTCACGAAGGGCGGGAAGGTCAAGGCGGTGCGGGTACGCCGCTGACCGGGAGCTTTCCTCAAACCGAGGACGCGACTGCCGATCGGTGATGGGATCGGCGGTCCTGCCTGACCTCGGAGGAACCTCGTGAACCTGCGCACCCCGCGCCGCCTGACCCTGCTCGCCCTCATCGCGCCCAGCCTCGCGCTGCTTCCGACGGTCACCGCGGCCCCCGTCTCCGCCGCCCGTGGGGACTCCGTGTCTCCGGCGTACGTCGTCGACGAGTGGACGGACGGCGACCACGCTCGCCTTCCGGCGCTGCCCTACTCGCGGGTCGAGCTCACCTACGACGCGAGCTACGGCATCACGCTCGACGGCCAGGTGCGCACCAGCGTGGCGTCATGGAAGGACTCAGGTCAGCGGGCGCTACTCACCGCCCCTGCGTTCGACAGGCCGATCATCGACGTCACCGGCGGCACCTCGTTCGGCCTGGGTCTGGACGACCAGGGTCGCCTGCGCTCGTGGGGCTCGGCACCGGAGATCCCGGCCGAGGACCTGGCCGAGAC
Organism: Nocardioides lianchengensis; assembly: GCF_900101465.1. Lineage (GTDB taxonomy): Bacteria > Actinomycetota > Actinomycetes > Propionibacteriales > Nocardioidaceae > Nocardioides > Nocardioides lianchengensis. The sequence goes on along the minus strand of NZ_FMZM01000015.1, from coordinate 89,606 downwards.
CTACCGCGACCTGGCCGCCGTGGGCAACGCGGCCGTCGGCGTCACCTCGGAAGGCCAGCTGCGGTTCTGGGGCACCGCCGCGAGCCGGTACGTGTTCGACCCCGCAGCGCTCGCCGCGGCGGACGTCGCCAGCGTCGACATCAACTCCGCGGCGGCGGTGGCGATGACCGCGGACGGTCACGTCCTGTCGGCCGGCTACGCGCTGGACGGCACCTACTTCGAGTCGGCACCGCTCCCGGCCGAGCGCGCGGACGACGTCTACAGCGCCGTCGACGTGGGCGTGAACTTCGCGCTCGGTCTGACCCAGGACGGTGAGATCGTCAGCTGGGGCAGCTACCAGAACGGCGAGGACCAGGTCCCGGAGCTCCCGGTCGGTCGTCACGCCGTCGCGGTCTCCGCCGGCATGCAGTGGGCAGCCGCGGTCCTGGACGACGGCTCCGTCGTCACCTGGGGCAACCGCGAGCGGACCGAGCTGCCGCCGCTCCGCGCCGATCTGCCCGTCGTCGACGTCGACCTGGACCGCTACCACTCGGCCGTCACCTACGCCGCTCTCGCCAACACCGCCGCGCCCACCATCAGCGGCGTGCCCGAGTTCGGCACCGAGCTGACCGCCACCCCGGGCGAGTGGTCGTCCACCCCGGACGACCTGCACTACGCCTGGACGTTGCACGCCCACGGCACCACGAAGGCTGTCGGGACCGACGCCCCGTCGTACACCCCGACCGCCCAGGACGCTCTGGACTGGGGCACCCTCAGCGTGACCGTCACCGCCGAGAAGGACGGCTTCCTCTCCGGTACGGCGACCTCCGCCGAGACCGACCACGTCGCCCAGCGGCAGTTCGCCACGGCGCCCACCCTGAACGTGCAGGGCACCCCGCAGGTCGGGGGCACGCTGACCGCGGTCACGACCGTCGCCAGCCCGGCTCCGGACGACGTCGAGGTGACATGGTTCCGGTCCACCGAGGAGGGTGAGGAGTTCCCCGAGAAGGTCGGCGACGGCGCCACGCTGGCCCTGACGGCGGACCTGCTCGGGGCGGACGTCGTCGCCAACGTCACGGCCTACAAGGAGGGCTACGAGCCGGCCTCCGACGAGAGCGAGCCGATCACCGTCACGGCAGGGACCCTCACCGCCCCCACGGTCTCGATCACCGGGAGGCCACGGGTCGGTCAGGTGCTGACCGCGACGGCGTCGGCTCCGGCGGCGGCCACCGCGACGTCGTACCAGTGGCTGCGCGCGGGCGCCCCGATCGCCGGCGCCACCGCGCGCACCTACCGTCCGGCGGCCGCCGACCTCGGCAGGCGCCTCAGCGTCCGGGTCGTCAGCAGCGCGCCCGGCTACACCGCCGCCACGGCCACGTCCGCCGCCACGGCGGCCGTCTCCCTCGGCGCCGTCCGACTGAAGATCACGGTCCCCGCCAAGGCGACGGTCGGTAAGAAGGCCACGATCACGGTCCGCGGCCTCGCCGGCGGCGAGCGCTTCACGGTCACGGTGGCCGCCAAGCGGCTCACCGGGAAGGCGACCGCGGCCGGCCTCGGCAAGGTCGCGCTGAAGGTCACCGGCAAGCCGGGCAAACGCTCCGTCAAGGTCGTCGGCTCGGTCGCCGACCGCTCGGGCACGGGCACGCTGCGCGTCGTACGACGGAAGTAGCCCGCGACAGCTCGGCGAACGGCCGATCGGACACGGCTCAGAGCAGGAAGGGTCGGGCCGGCGCGGGGGACGCTGCCGACCGGGGCGCGCGGTGGGGGCGAACAGCCACGGCCGAGGCCCTCAGCGGCGTTTTCTCGGACGTTTGCCCCCAGGGGGAGCCCCGACCGCGAACCGCAGCCCTCGGCAGCACCTTCGCCGTGACGGCTCGCCTGCATCAGCCCCACGGGCACAGTGAAGTTACCGATCGGTAGGATGTTTCTCACGCCGTTCGGGCACTGACGCACCATCCTTTGGCCTCTAGGCTCGCGGACGGCCGTGTGCCGCGCATCACGACGAGGAGCCCCACCCGTGCAGACCTTCGCCATCATCGTCTCGCTGGCCATCACGGCGGTCGCCGTCGTGATGGCGACGATCGCCGTCCGCAGCATCTACCGGACGGTCCGCATCGGCGGCCCGGCGATGAACCGCTCCGACCAGCCCGGTCGCCGTACCTGGACGCTGGTGAAGGAGAGCCTCGGCCACACCCGGATGCTGCAGTGGCACTGGGTCGGGATCATGCACTGGTTCGTGTACGCCGGGTTCATCGTCCTCAGCGGCGCGGTGGCCACCGGCTACTTCCAGCTGTTCGACCCCGAGTTCGCGCTCCCGCTGATCGGCCATTTCTTCCTCTACGAGTGGGTCAGCGAGGGCCTCGGCCTGCTCAGCACGGTCGGCATCGTCTTCCTGATCGTCTACCGCCAGCTCAACCACCCGCGGCGCAAGGGCCGCGGCAGCCGCTTCTACGGCTCCAACTTCTGGCAGGCCTACTTCGTCGAGGCGATGGCCCTGCTGGAGGGCTCGGCGATCCTGTTCATCCGCGGCGCGGAGTACAACCTCGGCCAGATCGCGAGCGACCACCCCGAGGACTTCGACCGCTTCCACTTCCCGATCAGCTCGCTGGTCGGCGACGCGCTCTTCCCCGCAGGCGTCGAGGGCAACGAGGGCTCGCTCGAGACGATCATCATCGTCATCGCGATGATCAAGATCCTGCTGGCGATGACCTGGCTGATCGTCATCTCGTCCAACCTGACGATGGGCGTCGCCTGGCACCGGTTCACCGCCTGGCCGAACATCTGGTTCAAGCGCGAGGGCAGTGGGCGTACGGCGCTGGGCGGGATGAAGCCGCTGACCAGCGACGGCAAGGCGATCACCCTCGACGACATCGACGACCTCGACGAGGACTCCAAGCTCGGCGTCGGGGCGATCGAGGACTTCTCCTGGAAGGGCATCCTCGACTTCACGACCTGCACCGAGTGCGGCCGCTGCCAGTCGCAGTGCCCGGCCTGGAACACCGAGAAGCCGCTCTCGCCCAAGCTGCTCATCACCGCGCTGCGCGACCACGCCTACGCGAAGGCGCCGTACCTCCAGGCGGAGGGGGACGAGGCGAAGGCCGCCCTGCTCGAGGGCAACGACACCCTCACCCGCGAGGTCGAGCGGCCGCTGGTCGGCGAGACCGGCGGCCGGATGGACGGGCTCGAGGACGGCGAGTGGTTCTACAACCCGGAGAACGGCGCGGCCGTCATCGACCCCGACGTGCTGTGGAACTGCACCTCGTGCGGTGCCTGCGTCCAGCAGTGCCCCGTCGACATCGAGCACGTCGACCACATCATGGACATGCGGCGCCACCAGGTCCTGGTCGAGTCGAACTTCCCCGCGGAGCTCAACGGCCTGTTCAAGGGCCTGGAGAACAAGGGCAACCCGTGGAACATGTCGCCCAACGCCCGGATGGACTGGACCAAGGGACTGGACTTCGAGGTCAAGGTCGTCGGCGAGACGGTCGAGTCGCTCGACGAGGTCGACTGGTTGTTCTGGGTCGGCTGTGCCGGCGCCTACGAGGACCGCGCCAAGAAGACCACCCGCGCCGTGGCCGAGCTGCTGGACATCGCCGGCGTCAGCTTCGGCGTCCTCGGCAACGGCGAGACCTGCACCGGTGACCCGGCCCGTCGCGCCGGCAACGAGTTCGTGTTCCAGGGCCTCGCGCAGCAGAACGTCGAGGTGTTCAAGGAGTACAAGGTCAAGAAGGTCGTCTCGACCTGCGCCCACTGCTTCAACACCCTGAAGAACGAGTACAAGGAGTTCGGTGTCGAGCTCGAGGTCGTGCACCACACGCAGCTGCTGAACCGTCTGGTGCGCGAGGGCAAGCTGACCCCGGTGAAGGACGGTGCCGGCGCGCACCAGCGCAAGATCACCTACCACGACCCCTGCTACATCGGTCGCCACAACGGCGTCTACACGCCCCCGCGCGAGCTGCTGCAGATCCTCCCCGGCGCCGAGGTCGTCGAGATGGAGCGGAACTCCGAGCGGTCCTTCTGCTGCGGCGCCGGTGGCGCGCGCATGTGGATGGAGGAGAACCTCGGCGAGCGGATCAACCTCAACCGGACCGTCGAGGCCGTCGGCACTGGCGCCGACCAGATCGCCGTCGGCTGCCCGTTCTGCCGGGTCATGCTCTCTGACGGGCTGACCGCCCAGCAGGCCAAGGGCGAGGCGCGCGAGGAGGTCGAGGTCCTCGACGTCGCGCAGATGCTGCTCGCGTCGGTCAAGGGCGAGATGGCGACCAAGGCCGCGCCGGGCTCGTCGGCCACTGCCGCCCCGGAGGCGAAGGCTGCCCCCGCTCCTGCCGAGAAGCCGGTGGAGACCAAGGCGGAGCCCGAGGCCGGTGACGAGACCATCACCGAGGACACCGTCGTCGACACCGAGGACGCCGGCCCGGCCGCCAAGGCCTCCGGTGGCTCCTCGCTCTTCGACGACGCCTCGTCGATGTTCGACGAGCCCGAGGCGAAGGCCGCGCCCGCGACCGCGACCGAGGAGAAGGAGCCGGCCGAGGAGGCGCAGGCCGCCAAGCCGACCTCGTCGGGCGGCTCGCTCTTCGACCTGGGCGGCGACGAGGCCGAGCCCGCGCCCGCCGACGAGCCGGCCGCGACGGCGGAGCCCACGCCGGAGCCCGAGAAGAAGGCCGAGAGGAAGGCCGAGCCGAGCGCGGACCTGGGGTCGGGCGGCTCGCTGTTCGACCTGGGCGGGGACGAGCCCGAGCCGGCCGCGAAGGCCGAGCCGGAGCCGGCCGCCGAACCGACCGCCGCCGAACCGGCAGCCGAGAAGGCCGAGGCGAAGCCTGCTGCCGACCTCGGCTCCGGCGGCTCGCTGTTCGACATCCAGGCCGACGAGCCCGCCGAGCCCGCCGCTTCGAGCGAGCCCGAGCCGGCTGAGGAGCCCCCGGCCGCGCCGGAGCCGAAGGCCGAGCCGGCCGTCGACCTCGGGTCGGGTGGCTCGCTGTTCGACATCGCCGCGCCCGCGCCGGTCACCGCGCCCGAGCCGGCCGCTCCGGCCCAGCCCGTTGACGAGCCGGAGCCCGAGGCCGAGGTGGAGCCCAAGGCCACGCCGGAGCCCGAGCCGGCTGCTGAGGCCGACGCCGCGCCGGCCGCCGCGACGACCACCCGGGCCGCCACTCCGGCCACCGGCGTCGACTTCGACAGTCTTGGCTCCCTCTTCGACCTCGAGGCACCCGAGCCGGTCGCGGCTCCGGCCGCGAAGGCAGAGCCCGAGCCGGAGGCCGAAGCCACGCCGGAGCCGGAGCCCGAGCCGGAGCCCGAGGCCCAGGCGGAGCCCGAGCCGGAGGCGGCATCCGAGCCGGAGCCGCAGGCGACGTCGACCCCGGTCGCCTCGAGCGCACTCGCGGCGACCCCGGCGACCGACGTGGACTTCGACAGCCTCGACTCCCTCTTCGACATCGAGGCGCCTGAGCCCGTCACCGCCCCGGCGGCGAAGGCCGAGGCCCAGCCCCAGGCCCAGGCCGAGCCGGAGCCGGAGCCGGAGACCACGGCGGAGGCCGAGCCGGAAGCCGAGCCCGCCGCCGAGTCCGCCGCCGAGTCGGAGTCGCCCGGCGCCGACCTCAGCGCGGCGGCCACCGCCGCGGCGAGCGACGAGCCCGAGACGACCGTCGAGTCGGAGTCGGAGCCCGTCGCTGAGAAGGAGGTCGACCCCGAGCCGGAGCCGGCGGAGCCCGAGGCCGCAGCCGAGCCGCAGTCCGAGGAGAAGCCCGAGGAGAAGCCGCGGCCGGCGAGCAGCGGCGAGGCCCACCAGCCGAAGACGGACGTCGACATCCACGAGGCGAGCTCGCTCTTCGATCTCTGACCGACGGCGGCTCGGGGTAGTTCGGCCCGCGGCCGTGAAGACCCTGACGTACCTGGTGCGTCAGGGTTTCCGCGTCTCTCGGTCGGACCAGTCAGCGCACCCCGGTGCGTCAGGGCGGCTCAGGCGCGGTCGAGCTCCCGCAGGATCCGGTTGACCAGGGCGCGACGCGGGTGCTTCGTACGACGGGCCAGCGCCTCGCGGACCAGCGCGCGGGTCGGGCCGCGGCCGCCGCAGGTGTCGAGGAGCAGGGCCCGGACGTCGTCGTCGGTGTCTGCCTCGGCCGCGCAGTCGACGACCGCCTCCTCGTAGCGCATCCGAGGCGGGCCGGCCTCCCAGGAGACCCGTGGGTCGAACTTGTGCAGCAGGTGCACTACCACGCCCGCGGGCGTGGTGACGCTGCGACCGCGGGCGACGGCCACGTGCACGACGGACTCGTCGCGACCCCGTCGGCCCGGACCCTCCGCCGCCCGGAGGGCCGACTCGTGGGTCAGCGCGGCGGGCCAGCAGGCCAGCACGCCCGCCCAGGCCCGTTCGTGCCAGGAGAACGGGGCGCCGTGGACGGCGTACACGCCGGGGTGGACGGTCGACCACGCGCCGTCGGCGACCCGCGCGTCCACCTCGGCGTCGCTCATCCCGGCGATCAGCGCCTGGTAGCGAGCGAGCACGCCGCCCTGCTCCGCCATCAGCTGCCCCACGTCCACGCGGACACTCTGCCGTGCCCGGGCCCCGACGCACAGACGCCGCACCCGGACTGTGGACGGGGACGCGCCGTCAGGGCGCCTTGGCGACGTCGTCCTTGTCGGTGTGCTCGGGCACGAGCACCGGCCGCAGGAGGGCCCAGGCGATGAAGGCGACGCCGACGACGAGCATCACGATCCCGGCCCACAGGTTGGCGTTCGGGCCGCCGGTCTTCTCGGTCTCGGGATCGCCGAAGAGCCCCATCAGCGTGAGGATCACGCCGTACGCCCCGATCAGACCGCCGATGATGTTGCGGATGTCGAGGGCACCGGCCTGGTGCTTGCGCCCGGGGGCGCTGGTCTGGGAAGTGCTGTTCTCGGACACGGGGTCCTCCTCAGAAGACGAAGTTCAGGACGATGACCATGGCGAGCGCGACGCCGGCGAGCGGCATCGTGCGGCGGTACCAGGGGTACGACGCCTCGTTCGCGTCGACCAGGTCCTCCCGCGGGGTCTCGGAGTAGACGAGGCCGCGCAGCTCCTCCGGCGGCTTCGGCTTGGTCGCCAACGACACGACGATGCTGACCACGATGTCGACCACGAAGGCGGCGCCGGCCGCGACGAACGACGCGCCCTGGCCGGACAACGAGATCCAGCCCTGGCTCAGGCTGCCCAGCACGTCGGTGGAGATGAAGGCCACGAAGACCGCGGCCAGGGTGCCGCTGACCAGGCCGGTCCAGCCGGCGGTGGCGGTCATCCGCTTCCAGAACATGCCGAGGATGAAGGTCGCGAACAGCGGGGCGTTGAAGAACCCGAACAGGGTCTGGAGGTAGTCCATGATGTTCGAGAAGTTCGAGGCGAGCTGGGCGGTGAAGATCGCGACGACGGTGGCGCCGACGGTCGCGAGCCGGCCGACCTTCAGGTAGTAGGAGTCGTCGCGGTCCTTGACGACGTACCGCTGCCAGAGGTCGTAGGACCAGACCGTGTTGAAGGCGGAGATGTTGGCGGCCATGCCGGCCATGAAGGCGGCCAGCAGGCCGGCGATCGCGACGCCGAGCAGGCCGTTGGGCAGCAGGTCGCGCATCAGCAGGATGAGCGAGTCGTTGTACTGGACGGTGCCGCCCGCACCACCGGAGACGGTCTCGCCGGCCTTGGTGTCGGCGATCTCCGTGACGAGGACGGCGGCGATCATGCCGGGCAGGATCGTGATGAACGGGACCAGGATCTTGGGGAAGGCACCGATGATCGGCGTCTTGCGGGCCGAGGAGATCGAGTCGGTGGCCATCGCGCGCTGGACCTCGACGAAGTTCGTCGTCCAGTAGCCGAAGGAGAGCACGAAGCCGAGACCGAAGACGATGCCGATCACCGAGAGCAGGTCGGAGTCGAACCCGGTCAGCGCCGTACCGGGCCACGAGTTCAGCTGGTCGGCAGCGGGCGGGGCGGCGCCGACGCCGGCGTTCTCCGTGATCTTGTCCTTCAGCCCGCCCCAGCCACCGACCTGGTGCAGGCCGATCAGGGTGAGCGGGAGCAGCGCCGCCACGATCACGAAGAACTGCAGCACCTCGTTGTAGATCGCGGCCGAGAGCCCGCCGAGGGTGATGTAGGAGAGCACGATCGCGGCGGCCACGAGCAGGGCGACGGTGAGGTTCCAGCCGAGCAGGGCCCGGATGATGGTGCCGAGCAGGTAGAGGTTGATGCCGGCGATCAGCAGCTGGGCGACCGCGAACGAGATCGAGTTGACCAGGTGGGCGCCGGTGCCGAACCGGCGGAACATGAACTCGGGGACCGAGCGCACCTTGGACCCGTAGTAGAACGGCATCATCACGACGCCGAGGAACAGCATCGCCGGGATCGCGCCGATCCAGAAGTAGTGCACGGCCGGCAGCCCGAACTGCGCCCCGTTGGCCGACATGCCCATGATCTCGACGGCCCCGAGGTTGGCCGAGATGAAGGCCAGACCGGTGACCCAGGCCGGCAGCGAGCGGCCCGAGAGGAAGAAGTCGACCGAGTCGGAGACCTGGCGGCGGGCGATGACGCCGATGCCGAGGACGACGGCGAAGTAGAGGCCGATGATCAGGTAGTCGACCGCATGCGCGGAGATGATCGTGTCGCTCGCGAGCGGACTCGTCATGGAAGAGCCTTTCGTGCACCGATCCGGCGGCGTGTCCCCGGATGGACCACCGGATCGGGTTCCCCGTTGTTTCGGACAACAAACTGGACGTCATCCTGACGCCAGGGTGACGTCATCAATTCTTGACGTGACACCACTGTGGTGTCACAGTGGTGCGCATGGACATCACGCCGTACGTCGAGAGCCTGCGCCGCGATCTGCTGGCCGCCGCCGAGGGGGCCGGCGAGGAGTCCCGCCAGCTGGCCGAGCGGCTGAGCTTCGCGATCGACCCCGCGGCCCGGCTCGCGATCATGGAGGCCGTCTCCCAGGCGGCCGCCGAGATCACCGCCGAGATGCCGGCCGGCGGGGTCGACGTACGACTGAGCGGGCGCGAGCTCGACTTCGTCGTCGACGCCGGTACGCCGGCCTCCGCCCCGGACACGCCGGCCCCGGCCGCGCCCGCGCCGGAGGAGCCCGAGGACGACGGCTCGGTCGCCCGGATCACCCTGCGGATCCCCGAGTCGGTGAAGGCCCGGGCCGAGGAGCTGGCCGCCCGGTCGGGCCACTCCCTCAACACCTGGCTGGTCAACGTCGTCCGACACGCCACTCGCGAGAACGCCATCAACGTCGACATCGACCTGTCCAGCATCCCGTTCCTCGGCGGGGCCAACGACCCGTTCGGCGGCAAGCGCCCCGGCGGCCGGCGGATGACCGGCTGGCAGTAGCACCCACTCCCCACACCCACCCGGGACCGGCAGCACGCCGGCCCCGCGGACGAGCACACCCACTTCCCGGATGGAGACACCATGAGCGAGCACGCCGAGCACACCTTCGAGACACCCGAGCCGGTCCAGCTCTTCGTCGAGCTGGGCAAGGGCGTGGTCCACGTCCGCGCGACGGAGACGGCCACGACCCAGGTCCGCGTGCAGGGCCGCGAGGCCGACCAGGTCCGGGTCGAGCAGCACGGGCGCCGGATCACCGTCGTCGCGCCCCGGCAGCGGAGCCTCTTCGGCGGCGACCCGTCGCTGCAGGTCGACGTGACGGTCCCCGAGACCAGCGACGTCGCCGTGCGCAGCGGGTCGGCCGACGTCCTGCTCGACGGCCCGGTCGGCGCGGGCCAGCTCCGGAGCGGCTCGGGCGACGTACGGGTCGCCTCCCTCGGTGGGCCGAGCCTGGTCGAGACCGGCTCCGGCGACGTCCGCATCGACGTGGCGGACGCCGACCTGCGGGTCAAGAGCGGCTCGGGCGAGATCACCCTCGGTCACGTCGCAGCCGCGCTGGTGGTCTCCACGGGCTCCGGCGACGTCACCGTCGACCACGCGGCCGGCCCGACCGCCGTCAAGACCGGCTCCGGCGACCTCCAGGTCCGCGAGTCGAGCACCGAGGTCACCCTGAGCACCGGCAGCGGAGACCTGGTCGTCGGGACGGCCCACCGGGGCAAGGTGACCGTCAAGGGCGCGTCGGGCGACGTGCGCGTCGGCGTACCGGACGGCGTGCCCGTGTGGACCGACATCACCACGGTGAGCGGCGCGATCCGCTCGACGATCGGCGGCACCGGCGAGCCCACCGAGGGCCAGCCGTACGTCGAGCTGCGCGCCAAGACCGTCAGCGGCGACGTCGTCCTGGTCCGGGCGTGAGCGCCGTGCGCGCGTCGTACGGGCCGGTCGAGAGCCAGGCCCGCCAGCAGATCGCCGAGCGGATCGCCCGCGCCTCCGCCCCACGGGTCCCGTCCGTGCCGCGCCGGCACCGGCTCGCCGACCGGCTCCGCCGGGTCGCGGACCGCCTCGAGGGCTAGGCCGTGTTCCTGACCATCCGCGCGCTCGGCAGCGCGCGGCCCGGGTCAGGACCGCATCGCGACACCCTCGCGCCAGTAGCCCATGAAGGCCACCTGCCGCCGGTCGACCTCCAGGTCCTTGACCAGCGCGCGACGCAGGGCGGTGACGACCTTCGACTCCCCCGCGATCCAGGCGTAGAGGTCGTCCAGGTCGTGCCCGACGTGCACCACGTGCTCGCCGACGTCCTCGCCGGACGAGGAGTACGACGGGGTCTCCCACAGGTCGGGGTCGATCTCGTCGTCGCCGACCTCGACGGGCCGCAGCGGCGCCCCGAGGTGCTCGAGGACGGCGGCGTGCAGCCGCTCGCCGCGCGGGCTGCCGTCGCGGGGCAGCCAGGTCACCTCGACCCCTTGCGGGTGCTGGAGGGTCTGCACGTCGGCCGCGACCGGCACCTCCAGGAAGGCCGCGCCGCGGGCGTTGGGCGGCAGGACGGCCAGGATCGCGGCCACGGCCGGGACGGCCGTCTCGTCGCCCACCAGCAGCAGGCGGCCCGCCGTACCGGGGACGAACTCGATGCCGCCGAAGTCGGCACCACGGCGGGGCGCGAGCGTGACGATCCGGTCGCCGAGCGCGGCCCGGTCGGCCCAGCGCGAGCCGGGACCGGCCTCGCCGTGCCCGTCGGCGCCGTGCAGCACGAAGTCGACCACCAGGCGGGTGTCCGCGCCGGAGCCGACCACGTCGCGGACGGTGTAGGTGCGCATGTGCCCGCGCTCCTCAGCGGGCCGCTCGAACCAGGTGGCCATGAAGGCCTCGTCGATCTCGCCGAGCGGCGGCAGCGGCGCCTCGCCGTCCGGGAAGACCAGCTTGATCCGCTGGTCGTAGAGGTGGCCCTCGACGCCGAACTCCGCCAGCGCGGGTGAGCCCAGCTCGATCCGCACGAAGCTCGGGGAGAGCCGGTCGACGCGGACGACCTCGACCTCCTCCAGGAGCATGGGCAGGTCGGGGGCGGCGAGCGTGGTCATGGGTGCCTCAATCGTTTAGGTGAACCTAAGTTAGGGTCACCTTACCTGAGGTGGTCCGCTAGATCGAGGTGCGGTGGAAGCTCTGGAACGAGCGCGACGGCGTCGGGCCGCGCTGGCCCTGATACCGCGAGCCGTACTTCTCCGAGCCGTACGGGTGGTCCGACGGCGACGAGAGCCGGAAGAAGCAGAACTGGCCGATCTTCATGCCGGGGTAGAGCTTGATCGGCAGCGTCGCGACGTTGGCCAGCTCGAGCGTCACGTGGCCCGAGAAGCCCGGGTCCACGAACCCGGCCGTGGCGTGGGTGAGCAGGCCCAGCCGGCCCAGCGACGACTTCCCCTCGACCCGCGCGGCGATGTCGTCGGGCAGCGTGACGACCTCGTACGTCGACCCGAGCACGAACTCCCCCGGGTGCAGGATGAACGCCTCGTCGCCGTCCGGCTCCACCTCCCGGGTCAGGTCGGACTGGTCGGCCGCCGGGTCGATGTGGGGGTACTTGTGGTTCTCGAAGACCCGGAAGAACCGGTCCAGCCGGACGTCGACCGACGACGGCTGCAGCATCGCCGGGTCCCAGGGGTCCAGGGCGATCCGGCCCTCGTCGATCTGGCCGAGGATGTCGCGGTCTGACAGCAGCACGCGCACAACCTACCGGTCAGCGTCCGGCGCGACGGGCAGTCCACCGGCCGGAATGGGACGCTCCTCCGCGATCACCATCACCGGCATCCCGACCTCATCGGCGATCTGCTCGGCCAGCCCGGCGCGGTCGGTGACCTCCGGGACCATCCCGACCACCAGTCCGCTGCCGTCGCCGCACCCGTACGACGTGGACCAGTCGTCCCAGCGACCACTGCTCCTCAGCCATCGACTCAGCTGCCGCTGCGCCCGCCGCACGTCACGCTCGGAATACTCGACCTCCGCCACTACGACCCGCGTGCCGTCCGGACGCGGGCCCGCCAGTGCGGCGACCGCGTCTGGCACCGGCGCCTTCCAGGCGATCCGGATCGCGCCCGCGCTCGTCCAGTAGGCCAGTCCCGCACTCCCCGGGATCTCGCGGGTCGCTCGACGCACCTCCCGGAAGGTCCTGTCGAGCGCCCAGCCGAGGACCCCTCGCACCTGCCCGCTGGCGTCGACCCCAGTCGACGCACTCGTGGGGTCCCACTCGTAGACGAGCGAGGCGCCCAGGCCGCGCAGCCGATCGACGACCTCCGGGGCGACCGTAGACCCCACGTCGCCCGACGATTCTCCGACCAGGGCGACGACCCCCATCGCGGTCGCCTCCGCATGCCGGACCCAGATCGAGCTCAGCCTCCCGAGACGCTCGACCACCTGCTGCTGGGCCTCCCGGTCGGGGATCGGCGGCGGATCCCCGAAGACCGGGTTGTCGCCGCAGCTGAAGCGGGTCTCGACCGGGGCACTCGTGGCCGCCGGGGGCGGCGGACCGCCACGGTCGGACGACGCTCCTGGCAGGGCCGTGATCCCGATGCTGGTCGCCGCGACCAACACGGCCGCCCCACCGCTCGCGAGCACCGCACGCCTCCGGCGGCGCCGTCGTACGGCGTGGCGCACCGGGGCGACCGGATCCCCCACGGGCCGCACGCCCCCGGCCCAGTCCTCCAGGTCGTCCATCCAGTCGTCAGTCACCGGCGTCCACCTCCTCGCGGGCCGCGGCCCGCTCGCGCATCCGGGCGAGTCCACGGGAGAGGTGCGTGCGCGCCGTACCGGCGGAGCAGCCCAGGAGCGCGGCGATGCCCTCGTGGTCGAGGTCCTCCAACACCCGCAGGACGACGGCCGCCCGTTGCTGCGGCGTCAACGACGCCAGAGCGTCCGCCAGCCACGGCTCGAGGATCGTGTCGCTCACGACGGGCGCGACCCGGTCCGGTACGACGCCGGGTCGCTCGCGCCGCAGCCGCCGCGTGCGGTCCACGTTGAGCCGCACCAGCGTGGGGCGGGCGTAGCCGCCCGGGTTCTCCGTCGCCAGCCTGCGCCACCGGACGCCGACCCGGACCAGCGCCTCCTGCACCAGGTCCCAGGCGTCGTGCGGATTGCCGCTCAGGGCGTGCGCGAGCCCGAGCAGTCGCGGCGTCTCCGCCTCGACGAACGCCTCGAACTCGTCCCGCACCATCCGCTCCCTCTCTCCTGTCCCATCCTCAACGCGGGGAGCCCCAGGAACGTTGAGAACCGGTCCGACGGAGAATGGACGCATGCCGTTCCACCGCTTCGTCGCCCTCGGCGACTCCTTCACCGAGGGCGTCGGCGATCCCGACCCCGCCCGCCCGAACGAGCTGCGCGGCTGGGCCGACCGGGTCGCAGAGGTGCTGGCCCAGGCGTCCCCCGACTTCGGGTACGCCAACCTCGCCATCCGGGGCCGCAAGCTCGACCAGATCATCGCCGAGCAGGTCGATCCCGCGATCGCCCTTCAGCCCGACCTGGTGACGATCTACGCCGGCGCCAACGACATCCTGCGCCCGCGCGTGAACCTCGACGCGCTCGTGCAGCGGTACGACGACGCGCTCGGCAAGCTGGCCGCGACCGGGGCCCGGCTGGTCGTGTGGACCGCCTTCGACCCGGGCCGGTCCCCGACGTTCCGGCTGCTCCGCGGCCGCTTCGCGGTCTACAACGAGCTGGTCCGCGAGGTGGCGGAGCGGCACGGCGCGACGATCGTCGACTTCTGGCGGCTGAGCGAGTACGACGACTGGCGACTCTGGGACGAGGACCGGATGCACCTCGGACCCGCGGGCCATCAGCGGATGGCCGTGGAGGTGCTCGACACGCTCGGCGTCCCGCACACCCTCGAGCCGCTGCCCCTGCGCGAGATCGTCCCGCTCAGCCGCGCCGAGCAGCGGGCCGCATCGAAGGCCTGGGTGCGCGAGTCCGCCGTACCGTGGGTGCACCGGCGGGTGACCGGCCGCTCCTCCGGCGACGGCCTCGACCCGAGGTACCCCGTCCTCGGCCGACCCCACCTGGGGTAGCATCCTCCCGCCGGTCCGACCCGGCGTGCGGATGTAGCTCAGTTGGTAGAGCGCGACCTTCCCAAGGTCGATGTCGCGAGTTCGAGTCTCGTCATCCGCTCCAGTTCTTTCCGCCAGTCCGACAAGGCCCCCCGGGAGAGCGCGACACTCCCCCGAACGTCGATGTCGCGAGTTCGAGTCTCGTCATCCGCTCCAGTTCTCCTCACAGGCCCCGGCTCCTCGTACCGGGGCCAGGCGCGTTCTGCCGAGTCAGCACTACTGGTGCTGACTCGTCCCCCTACTTCTGCTGACTCGGCGGGAGGTCTGTGACAGGTGGTGCAGTTGACACTCGTGTGACTGATGGGGATGGTGGTAGGGCTCCCTCTTCCCCCACGCTCGGAGTCTCTCGGATGTCACGCCCACGATGGATCGCCATCGGCGCGCTCGCTCTCCTGCTGGCCGTCGCCCCCTTCGTCCCCCGGGGAGGCGATGACGACGACGGTGCGATCACGCCCTCCGGGCGCCAGCAGTACGACGCCCGCCCGGCGGCCACGGCCGGCCTGGGCCGGGTGACCCCGGAGGCCGCGAGCGAGATCGAGCGGGTCCTAGCGGAGACGCCGCCGGTGACCGCGCGGGCCACGCCCGCGGCGCTCGCCGGCGCGCTGACCCGCTGCG
Source organism: Nocardioides lianchengensis (assembly GCF_900101465.1). Taxonomy (GTDB): domain Bacteria; phylum Actinomycetota; class Actinomycetes; order Propionibacteriales; family Nocardioidaceae; genus Nocardioides; species Nocardioides lianchengensis. The sequence continues at coordinate 74,588 of NZ_FMZM01000015.1, read as the reverse complement.
CGGAGTTCGAGGGGCAGCGCTACTGCCTCGGCACCGGCTGGACGACGGACAGCGAGGCCGACGTACGGGGTCGGGTCGCGACGGCGGCTCGACAGGCCGCCGTGACCGCCCGACGGTCCGCGGTCGAGACCACCGGCGACCTCGACACCGCCGCCCGGCTGGAGCGGACCGCCGCGCTGCCGGCGGCGCGTCGTACGGCGCTCGAGCGGGCCGAGCTGACCGCGGCCGCCCGGTCGGTCGCCAAGGTCTGGCTGCTGCGCCACGAGCTGCAGGGCGTCCCCCTCCCGAACGGCTTCCTGAGGCGGCACCCCGAGGCCCGCGCCACCGCGGGCGCACCGACGACCAAGGCCGCGACGTACCCGGCGAGCGCCCGGGTGCTGCGGGCGAGCCAGGTGAGCTCGCAGATCCGGACCTACTGGTGCGGCCCGACGGCGATGCAGATGATCGCCTGGGGGTGGCGCGGCGAGAAGGCCGCGCAGAGCCGCTGGGCGCGGCGGCTCGGCACCACGACCTCCGGCACCGCGATCTCCAGCATGGTGTCGACGATCAACGCCACCACCGGCTGGGACCGCCCGGACCGCGCGGGCCCGTACGTCGTCCTCGACATCGGCGACTGGAGCTTCCGCCAGTGGTCGTCGCTGCTGAAGCGGCACGTCGCGGACTACCGCGCGCCCGTCGTGCTGCACCCGATCCTGCTGAAGCGCTACTACCCCTACCTCGACGACGACGCGTCCGGTCACTTCCAGGTCGGCCGCGGCTACCGCCAGCGCCCGGGCGGGCCGCTGGCGATCTCCTACTTCGAGCCGTGGGACCAGCAGCGCTTCGACCCCTCGGAGCCGTACGTCGAGCGCGTGCAGTGGCGCAGCGCCTACAAGAGCTACCGCGCCAACCTGGCCCACCCGCACCAGAACATCGGCGTCTGATGATCCGGTACGCCGTCCCCGCGCTCCTGCTCGTGCTCGCCGGCTGCTCGGGCGACGACGCGTCGTCCCCGCAGGCCGAGCCGACGCCGACGAAGGCGACGACAGAGGCTGCGACAGAGGCGGCGGCCGCCCCGGCCCCCGACTGGCAGCCGGTGCCCGGTCCGGCCGACCGGGCCCACACGCTGAACGCCCGCGGGACGGACCTGACCGGCGCGACCCACCGCGAGACCTTCCTGACCGAGACCCACTCGCTGGTGGTCGAGCAGGACCCGCAGGAGACCGAGCCGGCGCGCGCGGTGCTGACCGACCTGGAGTCGGGCGAGAAGACGGTGCTGGACGGCGGCTCGGAGGTGCCCACGACCACCGGTGGCAGCTGGGCCCTGGGGGCCGACTCCCTCGTGCACGCGACGGTCGACCCTGCCGGGGCCTACTGCCTGGCCACCGTCGACCTGGCCTCCGGCGAGGCCAGCGCCGGCTGGTGCGCCCCGGAGCGGCACGGCTTCACCGGCGCCCGGGTCACCGCCGCCGGCACCACCCTGCAGACCTTCGACGACCAGCGCCCGTCCTGCCGCACCGTCGGCACCCTCGAGGGCACGGAGGTGGTGCCCTTCCCCGACGCCCCCGACTGCACCGCCTGGGACGGCCTGCTCCTCGACTCCGGCCCGGTCTGGTCGGTGGTCCGCGACGAGGGCAACGTGGAGCGGGTCGACCTGTTCGCGCAGGGGCCCGGCGGTCCCGGCGACGTCGTCGAGCTCGGCGCCGGCACCTCGGGGACGCTCATCGAGTGCGGCGGCTCGGCGTACTTCGTGCGCGACCCGCAGGACGACAGCGGACCCGCCCGGCTGGTCCGCTGGGACGGCAGCGCGGCCGAGGTGGTCTACGAGTCACCGGCCGGGCCCGCGTTCCTGGAGACCCCGCGCTGCGGCGGCGACGCGCTCACGGTGACGGCGTACGCCGAGGGCGGCGACGAGCAGGTGACTGCAGTCCTCGGCTGACGCCGTCCGTAGGCTGAGGGGATGAGCTTCACCGGCTTCCCCGTCGCGGCCCTCGACTTCTATGACGACCTCGAGGTCGACAACACCAAGTCGTACTGGGAGAAGCACAAGGCCGTCTACGCCGAGGCGGTCAAGGCGCCGATGACCGCGCTGTGCACGGCCCTGGAGCCCGAGTTCGGCCCGGCCAAGATCTTCCGGCCCTACCGCGACGTCCGCTTCGCGAAGGACAAGACGCCGTACAAGACCCACCAGGGCGCGTTCGTCCGGGTCGGTGAGGCGACCGGCTGGTACGTCGAGGTCTCGCCGCGCGGGGTCCGCACCGGCGCCGGCTTCTACGAGGCCAGCGGGCCGCGGCTCGCCGCGTTCCGCGAGGCGGTGGCGCACGACCGGTTCGGCCCGGAGCTCGAGAAGGTGCTGCGCAAGCTCCAGATGCGGGACTTCGAGGTCGGCGGCGACCGGCTGAAGACCTCCCCGCGCGGGTACGACGCCGACCACCCGCGCATCGAGCTGCTCCGCCACCGCTCCCTCACCGTCGGCCGCTCGCTCGGCTTCGAGCCGGTCATCCACACCCCCGAGCTGCTCGGCCTGGTCCGCGCCGACTGGCAGGCGCTGCGGCCGCTGGTCGACTGGGTGGCCCGGCACACCAGCGTCTGAGTCCGCGATGTACCGCGAGCACCCGACGACCGCCGGCCCGGGCACGACGTGCACCTGGGACCGGGTCGTCGCGGAGCCCGCGGCCCCGCTGATCGTCCCGGACGGGTGCGTCGACCTGGTCTGGTTCTCCGACGGCGACCTGGAGGTCGCCGGACCGGACACCGGGCCCCGACACGCGACGCTCGCCGACGCCGTGGAGATCGTCGGCGTGCGGATCGGTCCCGGCGCGGCGCGGTCGGTGCTGGGCGTCCCGGCCTCCGCGGTGCGCGACCAGCAGCTGCCGCTCCGCGATCTCGGCCGGACCTGGGAGGTGCTGGCCGACCGGCTGGCCGAGCGCGCCGGCGCCGCGGACCTCGCCGTACGACGGGCCGCCCTGGCGGCCGCGGTCGCCGCCCTGCCCCGGACCGGCGACGACCGCGTCGTCGCGAGCGCCGTCCGACTCCTGGAGGCCGACCCCCGGCTCCGGGTGCGCGAGGTCGCCGGGCGCGTGGGCCTCAGCAGCCGTCAGCTCCAGCGACGCTTCGACGAGGCCGTCGGCTACGGCCCGAAGACCTTCGCCCGGGTGGCCCGGCTGCAGCGGTTCGCCCGGATCACGGGCCCGACGACCTCCCTCGGGGAAACGGCGGTGGCCGCCGGCTACGCCAGCCAGTCCCACCTCTCCGACGAGGTCCGCGCCCTCACCGGCTCGACGCCCGTCCGATTCCTGGAAGACCGGCGAGGCGAGGCGTCCTAGCGTGGAGGCCATGAGCACCCCGACCGCCAGCCGGCACGTCAGCACCGTCATCCGGTGCGCACCCGCCGAGGTCTACGCGTACGCCGCCGACCCCGACCACCTGCCCGCCTGGGCGGCCGGCCTCGCGCAGGCCGAGGTCACCCGCGAGGGCGACACCCTGCTGGTCGACTCGCCGATGGGCCGGGTGACGGTCCGGTTCGTCCCGGCCAACGACCTCGGGGTCCTCGACCACGACGTCACCCTCCCGAGCGGGACGACGGTGACCAACCCGGTCCGGGTCCTCGCGCACCCCGAGGGCGCGGAGGTCGTCTTCACCGTCCGTCAGATCGAGCTGAGCGACGACGAGTTCGAGAACGACGTCCGCACGGTCGCCGCCGACCTGGGACGGCTGCGGAGCATCCTGGAGGAGGCCGCCGTCACGCCGGGGTGAAGCTCGCCATCGTCCGGTCCGGCTCCCAGTAGGCCTTCATCGAGGCCACCCGGCCGTCCTCGTGCACGACGTAGACCATGATCAGCTCGGTCGTGGTGTGGCTGCCGTCGGGGAACGACGTGCGGATCCGGCCGATGTTGGCGCAGGTGTTGCTGCCGGGGTTGGCGAACGACTCGTAGATCTCGAACTCGAACGTCGCGATCGGCTCGATGGCCAGCTTCCAGAACGCGGAGATGCCCTCGTGGCCGTGGTGGCCCTTGCCCTCGGGGTCGAACATCGACGGCCCGACCGGGTCTTCGAGCACGGCATCCTCGGCATAGACGGTCAGCCACTCGGCGAGGTCGCCCTTGGCCACGGCGGAGTACGACCGCTGCGAGGCGGTGCGGGCCGGGTGCAGGTCGTTCGGGGCGGTCCAGGTGATGGCGTCCGACGTGATCATGTGGGGCAGCGTAGACCCGAAACTGGAACGTGTTCTAGCCCTGGTTTCACTCGCGGGCCACGCCAGGTTCAACGGGCGGCCTCCCGCCTCTGCGACCGTCCGAGGCATGAGCAAGCGAGCGGCGTACCTGATCGTCGGCCTGCCGCACGGCGGCGGGACCTTCCTCCCCGCGGCCCTGCGCGCCCACGCGCCGAGCCTGGAGGCCGCCGGCCTCGGGCAGCCGGCCCGGTCGGCGGACGAGATGTTCCGGGCCGCGGTCGAGATCCGCCGCGACCACCAGGCCTGGGGCCTGCGCCGGCGCGACGTCGAGGGCGCCTGGGCCGAGATCTGTCGGCGCGCCTACCAGGGCAAGGGCGACGTCGTCGTCGGACACGACCTGCTCGCGGCCGCGAGCGGGGCCGAGATCGCCCTGCTGGTCGACCGCCTGCCCGGCTTCGACGTGCACGTCGTGGTGGCGGCCGGACCGGCCGACCCCCGTCTATCGCTCTTCCCGGACGACTACGACCTGGCCGCCGTCCTCGGCCGCTGGGCCGCGCACGTGCGCACCCCCGACCACGTGCACGTGCTGGTGACCGACCCCGCGGCACCGGCCGGGACCTGGGCCGCGCTCGGGCAGGTCGTCGGCTTCGACGCCGCCCTGCTCCCCGTCCCCGACGACCTCCTCGAGGGCGACGGGGCCGGCCTGGACCTGGCGAACCTGCGCCTGCTGGCCGGCTCGGCGGGGTCGCTGACCCCGGTCGAGGAGCTCCGCGAGGCGGCCGAGGACTGGGCCAAGGCCGTCGCCGAGGGCGGGTACGACGTCCGCGGCGATCTCGGCGGCCTGGCCCCGCGCACGACGGACCCCGCCGGCGACGACGGACCCGTGCAGGCCCGGCTGGACCTGGTCAGCGAGGCGCTCGCGGAGACCGTCGCCGAGCTGGCCCGCCTGCGCGGGCAGCACGCCGAGCTGCAGGCGCGCGCCGAGAAGCTGCAGCGCAAGCGCAAGAAGCTCAAGCGCCGACTGGCCGACGCGACAGGGGCCTGACGGCCCTCCCACTCAGTGGGGCTGCCAGGCGTCCTCGTCGGCGGTCCGCGTCGTGACCGCCTTCGGGAGCTTGCCGTCGGAGAGCTGCTGGATCGAGACCTGCTCGAAGACGTCGCGCAGCGATCGCCGGGCCGCGATCCAGACGTGCTGGAGCACGTCGGCGGCCTCGTTGTAGGACACCGCCTCGGGACGCAGGCCGTAGACCGACACGAGCGGGCCGTCGACCGCGCGGATGACGTCGGCGACGGAGACGCTCTCGGCGGCCCGTCCCATCCGCCAGCCTCCGGACTGGCCGCGCTGGGACATCACGATCCCGGCGCGACGCAGGTCGGCGAGGATCGCCTGGAGGAACCCGTGGGGGATCTCCTGGAGCCGTCCGAGCTCCTCGGCGCTGACCGCGCGACCGTCTGCCCGCGACGCCATCTCGATCAGCGCGCGGAGCGCATAGTCGGACTTCGCGGAAACTCGCATGGGTCCAGTGTGTCAGAAATGTCGATCCAGACACTCGACGACGCCCCGGTCAGGCGTCCACCAGCTCGGGCTCGGCGACGCCCGCGGCCCGGGCCCGGCGCTCCTGGGCGACCGCCCAGCCGACCCCCGCGACCCCGAGCCCGCCAGCGACCAGCCCGACCCCGGTGACGACGGCACCGCTCCCCCCGACCGCGCCGGTGATCGTGGTGGCGTTGGTGAGCACGATCAGGCTCCCGGCCGCCACGCCGAGGACCCGGGCGGGAAGGTGGCGGACCAGCCAGGCGGCGATCGGCGCCGCGATCACCCCACCGACCAGCAGCGCGGCGGCGTACGACCACTCGATGCCCTGCGAGCCGAGGGCGAAGAGGAAGCCCAGCGAGCCACCCACCGCGACCACGAACTCCGAGGTGTCGATCGAGCCGACGACCTTGCGCGGCTCCAGACGTCCCGACGACAGCAGCGTGGTCGTGCCGACCGGGCCCCAGCCCCCGCCGCCCACGGCGTCGAGCGCGCCGCCCACGACCCCCACCGGCACCAGCATCCGCACGCCGGGCCGCGCCTTGAAGGTCGGGCGGCGACCGCCGAGGACGAGGAAGCGCCAGATCACGTAGCCACCGAGCGCGAGCAGGATGCCGGCCACCCACGGCGCCGCCGCCTCGCCGTCGAGGCTGGCCAGGAAGGTCGCCCCGGCGAAGGCGCCGACGAAGCCGGGGACGGCGAGCACGCCCACCGTGCGCCAGTCGACGTTGCCGAGCTTGTGGTGGGAGAAGCCCGAGACCAGCGAGGTGCCGATCTCGGAGAGGTGGACGGCGGCCGAGGCCGCGGCCGGACCGACGCCGGCCGCCAGGAGCAGCGTGGACGACGTGACGCCGTACGCCATGCCGAGCGAGCCGTCGACGAGCTGGGCGAGGAGGCCGACGAAGCCGAGGACGAGGAGCTTGCGCATCGCAGGTGCCACCAGGGGGTCGGGGACGAGTTAGTCGATCGATTCGATGCAGTTACCCGTCCAGCGAGCGTTCATGCGGTTCGGGGACACCTGGTGTTGCACGGCGGGGAGAGCCGACCTACCATTAAGTTACCGGTCAGTAGTACGCCCTGCTGGCTCCTTCCTCGACACGTTCGATCACGAAAAGGTGTGCACCAGTGAGCCACTACAAGAGCAACCTGCGCGACATCGAGTTCAACCTCTTCGAGGTGCTCGGTCGCGACGAGGTCCTCGGCACCGGCCCCTTCGCCGAGGTCGACGCCGACACCGCCCGCGAGGTGCTGGCCGAGGTCGACCGGATCGCCCGCGAGGACCTCGCGGCGTCGTACGTCGACAGCGACCGGAACCCGCCGGTCTTCGACCCGGCGACCAACACCGCCCCGCTCCCCGAGAGCTTCAAGAAGAGCTACCGCGCCTGGATGGACGCCGAGTACTGGCGCCTGCAGATCAACGAGGACCTCGGCGGCACCCCCGCCCCGTCCAGCCTGGTCTGGGCGACCGCGGAGCTGGTGCTCGGCGCGAACGCCCCGGTGTGGATGTACGCCGCCGGTCCGGCCTTCGCGGGCGTCGTGCACCGCAACGGCAACGAGCGCGACAAGCGCATCGCCCAGCACATCGTCGACCGCGAGTGGAACACCTCGATGGTGCTGACCGAGCCCGACGCGGGCTCCGACGTCGGCGCCGGGCGGGCCAAGGCCACCGCCAACCCCGACGGCTCCTGGAACATCGAGGGCGTCAAGCGCTTCATCACCTCGGCCGAGTCCGACGTGACCGAGAACATCATGCACCTCGTCCTCGCCCGCCCGGTGGGCGTCGAGGGCGTCGGCGGCCCCGGCACCAAGGGTCTGTCGCTGTTCCTGGTCCCGAAGTACCACTTCGACCACGAGACCGGCGAGCTGACCGGCGAGCGCAACGGCGTCTACGTCACGAATGTCGAGCACAAGATGGGCATCAAGGTGTCCAACACCTGCGAGCTCACCTTCGGTGACTCCTCCGTCGGCGGCGGCGAGCCCGCCCAGGGCTGGCTGCTCGGCGAGGTGCACAACGGCATCGCGCAGATGTTCCAGGTGATCGAGAACGCCCGGATGATGGTCGGCACCAAGGCCATCGCCACGCTGTCGACCGGCTACCTCAACGCGCTCGACTACGCCAAGACCCGCGTCCAGGGCGCCGACCTGACCCAGTCGGGCGACAAGACCGCGCCGCGGGTCACGATCACCCACCACCCCGACGTACGTCGGTCGCTGATGACGCAGAAGTCGTTCTCCGAGGCCATGCGGGCGCTGGTGCTCTACACCGCCACCTGGCAGGACAAGGTGATGCTCGCCGAGCACGCCGGCGAGACCGACACCCTGGCGGCGGCCGTCAACGACCTGCTGCTCCCGATCGTCAAGGGCTACGGCTCGGAGCGCTCGTGGGTGCTGCTCGGCACCGAGTCGCTGCAGACCTTCGGCGGCTCCGGCTTCCTGCAGGAGTACCCGCTGGAGCAGTACGTCCGCGACGCCAAGATCGACACCCTCTACGAGGGCACCACGGCGATCCAGGGCCAGGACTTCTTCTTCCGCAAGATCGTCAAGGACCAGGGCGCCGCGCTGGGCCACCTCGCGGGTGAGATCCAGGCCTTCATCGACTCCGAGGCGGGCAACGGCCGGCTCAAGAGCGAGCGGCAGCTGCTCGCGACCGCGCTCGACGACGCCAACGCGATCGTCGGCCACCTCATCAACGAGCTGATGTCGGCCCAGGGCGAGATCCGCAACATCTACAAGGTCGGCCTCAACACCAGCCGCCTGCTGATGGTGCTCGGCGACGTCGTCTGCGCCTGGCTGCTGCTGCGCCAGGCCGAGGTCGCGCTGGCCAAGCTCGGGGGCGACCCGGGCAAGGACAAGTCGTTCTACGAGGGCAAGGTCGCGGCCGCGCAGTTCTTCGCGCAGACCAACCTGCCGCGGCTCACCGCCGAGCGGGCCATCGCCGAGGCGACCGACCTGTCGCTGATGGACCTCGACGAGAGCGCCTTCTGACGCTGGCTCGTCCTCGCGACGCCCCTCGCCCGGTCCGGGCGGGGGGCGTCGTACGTTTGCGGGCGGCGGGCGGCGGGCGGTCCGGGGTGGCGGTGAGCTATCCACCGTTCTCCGGGCCGGAACGGTGGGCCACTCACCGCGGACCCGGCGTGCCGCGCGGACTCGCCCGGGCGGCGGTGGACCAGCCACCGATCTCGATCGGCGTTCGGTGGACAGCTCACCGCCGGGCCGGATCCGCCGCGGCCGGACCGGCTCACGCGCGCAGGTGCGCGCGGGCGGCCCGTCGTACGGCGTCGGTGAGGCGGGTCAGCGCAGGCGAGTCGAGGCGCCACCGCTGCCAGTGCAGGGGTACGTCGAGCCGCGCGCGACCGCCCAGCGTCACGAGCCGGCCCGCCGCGACGTCCGGCAGCAGCTGCGGCTCGGGGAGCATCCCCCAGCCGAGCCCGAGGCGGACCGCCTCGTGGAAGTCGGCACTCGTCGGGACCCGGTGCACGACCGCCGCGGCGTCGACGCCGTACGACGCCAGCACGTCGTGCTGGAGCCGGTCCTTCTCGTTGAAGACGACGACCGGCATCGCGGCCCAGTCGTGGCTGCGACCGCGGCGCCAGCGCTCCGCGAAGGCCGGGGTGGCCGCGGGCCGGTAGCGCAGCGACCCGAGCCGCTCGACGACGCAGCCCTGGACGGCGACCGGGTCGCTGGTCACCGCGGCCAGCACGTCGCCGCCGCGGAGCAGGTCGGCCGACCAGGCCTGGTCCTCGACGTGCAGCCGCAGCACGCTGTCGTCCCAGGCGGCGACCTCGCCGACGACGTCGCGGAACCAGGTGGCCAGCGAGTCGGCGCTGACCGCCAGCGGCAGCTCGACGCGGTGCCCGCCCTCCCCGAGCGCGTCGCGCGCCTCGTCGTACAGGAGCTCGGTCTGGCGGGCCAGCCGCAGCAGGGTCTCGCCGGCCCCGGTCGGTCGGCAGGGCGTGCCGCGCCGGACCAGCACCCGCCCGGCCGCGGACTCGAGCGCCCGGATCCGCTGGCTCACGGCGCTGGGCGTCACGTGCAGCCGGCGGGCCGCGGCGTCGAAGGTGCCGGTGTCGGCGATCGCGACCAGGGCCGCGAGCTGGTCGGGGTGCGGACGCATGAAGCGATGCTAATGGTCCTGCAGATTCTTTCGCTGGCCTTCACCGGCGATCCGACCGTAGCGTCGCCCCGTGCTCGACTCCACCGCCGCCGGCCTCGCGACCGGCCTCTCCCTCATCGTGGCCATCGGCGCCCAGAACGCGTTCGTGCTGCGCCAGGGCCTCGCGCGCGAGCACGTCGTCCCGGTCGTGGCGATCTGCGCGGTCTCCGACCTGCTGCTGATCGTGGCCGGCGTGGCCGGGATCGGCACGGTCGTGGAGCGCGCGCCCGCGGTGGTGGAGGTGGTGCGCTGGCTCGGCGTCGCCTTCCTCACCTGGTACGGCGTCCGCACGCTGCTCGGGGCCCGGAAGGCGGCCGGGCTGACGGCCGGCGGCGGCCGTCGTACGTCGCTGCGCTCGGCGGTCGGGCGGGCCACGGCCCTGACCTGGCTCAACCCGCACGTCTACCTCGACACCGTGCTGCTGCTCGGCTCGATCGCCAACACGCACGGCTCCGACGGGCGGTGGGGGTTCGCGGCCGGCGCCGGCGCGGCGAGCCTGCTGTGGTTCTCCGGGCTGGGCTTCGGCGCCCGACTGCTCTCCCCGCTGCTCGCCCGACCGCGGGCCTGGCAGGTGCTGGACGTGCTGATCGGGGTGACCATGCTGGCCATCGCGGTCTCACTCGCGCTGGGCTGAACCAAGCAGCCGTTAGGGTCGCGGGCATGGACGACCAGCAGCGGCTCGAGACGTACGTCGAGGTCTGGAAGCAGGCGGTCGACGACCTCGTCGCCCTGCTGGAGGACCTGCCCGAGGAGGATTGGTCGCGGCCGACCGACCTGCCCGGCTGGGACGTCCGGGCGGTCGCGTCTCACACCGCCCACCTCGAGAGCCGGCTGGCCGGCGCCCCCGAGGAGACCGCCGACGTCGGCGAGCCGCCGCACGTCACGGGGCTGATGGGTCTCTACACCGAGATCGGGGTGGTCAACCGGCGCGACCGGTCCGGGGCGGAGATCGTCGCGGAGATCCGGACCGCCGCCGACGCGCGGTACGCCGCCCTGCGCGCCGACCCGCCGACCGACCCGCTCGGCCGGCCGCCGGTCATCTTCGGCGGCGTGCCGTGGACCTGGGAGACGCTGCTGCGCAACCGGCCGCTCGACGTGTGGATGCACGAGCAGGACGTACGGCGCGCGGTCGGCCGGCCCGGCGGGCTCGACTCGGCGGCCGCGCGGCACACGGCCGACTACCTCGCCGAGGGCCTCGGCTACGTGCTGGTGAAGAAGGTCGGCGCGGCGCCGGAGACGGTCGTGGTGCTGGAGATCGAGGGCCACGAGCCGGTCGCCTGGACGGTCACGCGGACCGGCCGCGGGGAGCCGCTGCCCGTCGTACGGCACGGCGCGGACGCGACGCTGCGGATGGACCGGGAGAGCTTCATCTGCCTGGCGGGCGGCCGGCGAGCGGCGCCGGTCGAGATCGAGGGCGACGCCGAGCTGGGTCAGCGGGTCGTCGACGCGCTGGCGACGATGCCGTGACGTCCGATGCCGCCTGGTCGCTGGCCGACGTCCCCGACCAGACCGGCCGCACCGTCGTGGTGACCGGCACCAGCGTCGGCGGCCTCGGCCACCACACCGCGCTGGAGCTGGCCCGCCGCGGCGCCCGCGTGGTGCTCAGCGGTCGGACCCCGAGCAAGGTCGAGGAGACCGACGCCGCGATCCGGGCCGAGGTGCCGGACGCCGCGCTGGAGCGGCTGCAGGTCGACCTCGCCTCCCTGGAGTCGGTACGACGGGCCGCGGACGCCGCGAGCGCGCTGGGCCCGATCGACGTGCTCGTCAACAACGCGGGCGTGATGGGGACGCCGTACTCCCGGACCGAGGACGGCCTGGAGCTGCAGCTGGCGACCAACCACTTCGGCCCGTTCCTGCTCACCGGGCTGCTGCTGCCGCAGCTGCTGGCGAGCGGCGCCGGGACGGTGGTGACGGTGTCCTCGCAGTTCCACCGCTACGCGCGCTCCGCCCCACTGGGCGACCCGCGGGTCGAGGGCCGCTACTCGAAGTGGCCGGCGTACGGGCAGACCAAGCTGGCCAACCTGCTCTTCACCTACGAGCTCGACCGGCGCCTGCGGCACGCGTCGCTGCCGGTCCGCGCGCTGGCCGCGCACCCCGGCTTCGCCGGCACGCACCTGGCGGCGAACGGTCAGTACGGCCGGGCCCGCGGCGGTCGGGCCTCGATCCTGGACGCCGCCATCCGGGCCGTCTCGCAGTCCGCGGCCGCGGGCGCCTGGCCGACCTTGATGGCCGCGACGGCCGACCTGCCGGGTGCGACGTACTGCGGTCCCGCCGGGCTCGGCGAGATGGCCGGCGTCCCGCAGGTCGTCACCAGCAGCCGGCGCTCGTACGACGAGGTCGCCCAGCGCCGGCTCTGGGAGCTGAGCCAGGACGTCACCGGGATCCGCTACCCCTGAGCTGTGGACAGGTGGGCCTGGGCACCCCTGACCAAAGTCGGGGTTCGGCGCGACGCGCGAACGATGTGCGCGGCCCGGTCCGGGTCCTAGCGTCGGGATCATGGCCGACGACCCGCGACAGATCTGGGAGCTGGTCGTCGACGGCCACGCGCACCTGGTCGAGGTGCACGGCAGCGTGAACCGCCGGATCGAGTGGTACGTCGACGGTGAGCTCGTCGGCACGCAGAAGTCCACCGAGGACAAGATCCGGGTCAAGGCCGACGACGAGGAGCGCACGGATCTCGGCTCGATCGGGGTGTGGTTCTCCGGGATGGGGAAGCCGCGGCGGGCGACGTACTTCGACCCCGGCCAGGACGGCGACCTGAAGTCGCTGGCCGGCGTCGGCGGCGTCGACCTGGTGCCCGAGCCGGGATCGCCGGCGGCGGCGTACGAGGACCGGGTCCGCGCGCACCCCACGCGCTACGCGCTGATCGCCACCGTCGGCGGGGTCGCGAAGGTCGTGCTGCCGATCCTGCTCGCGGTGCTGGCGGCGCGCGTCGCGGTCTCGATCCCCTGGCCGGACTGGAACCTGCCGTCCGTCCCGACCCCCGACCTGCCATCGATCCCCACGCCCGACCTGCCGTCGATCCCCTGGCCCGACCTCCCCGACGTGAGCGTGCCCGGCTGGGTGGAATGGCTGCTCGACAAGGTCAAGTACGTCTGGCCGATCGTGCTGGCCGTCGTCATCGCGCGGGGCGAGATCCGGCGCCGGCGCAAGCAGGACGAGCTGCGCGAGCAGCGGCGGGGCGAGGCATCAGGCCGGGCCTCCGACTCGACCGACTCGACCGAGGAGCAGCCCTAGGGGTCCGGTGCCGACCGGCAGGCCGTGCTCGTCGTAGTAGGCGAACATCGCCCGCAGCCACGGGTGCACGTCACCCGGCTCGACGCGGCGGGCGACGTACCCGGCCTCGGCGGCGAGCTGCGCCGGCGTCGCCACCCGCGTCGCCAGCTCGTACGTCGCGCCCGCGTGCCCGTCCTCGGTCAGCACCACCGCGGCGGCCTCCCCCACCTCGGCCAGGTCGGCGAACCCGAAGACCGCGTCGACGTCGTACGGGATCTCGAGGTCGGCGGTGAGGTCGAGGTTCTGCAGGTAGGCGCCGGGCTGGAGGATCGTCCAGGTCGGCCGCGAGCGCCGGACCAGGTCCTCGGAGACGGCCTTGCCGAGATGGTGCGGCATCGCGGGGACGTACGGCGACGCCACCGAGTGATAGGCCACCCGCCCGACGTCCGCCTGCTCGACCGCCGCGAGCGCCTCGGCGACGTACGACGGCTCGTCGGGGTGCAGGTTGGGCGCGATGACGTACGCCGCCGCGCAGACGGCCAGGTGGTCGGCCAGGACGGGCCATTCCGCCCTCCCGAGCGGCACCGGGACGACGTCGCGACGGGCCAGCGCGGCCGCCACCGCGCGCCCCGTCTTCCCGTGGCCACCGACGATCGCGATCCTGCTCGTCATCCGCCCATTCTGGGGGATCCACCCCAGCCGCCGACGCGAGTAGGGTCCGCCGCATGAGCGACTGGCGCAGCGACGCGATCGAGCAGGTGCGGACCCTGATCCTGGCGGCCGAGCCGGCCACGGTCGAGGAGGCCAAGTGGCGCAAGGCGTCCAACCCCGACGGCGTCCCGACCTTCTCCCTCGACGGCCTGATCTGCACCGCCGAGACCTACAAGGACAAGGTCAAGCTGACCTTCGCCCAGGGCGCGTCGCTCGACGACCCGACCGGTCTCTTCAACGCCAGCCTGGACGCCGGCACCCGCCGCGCGATCGACCTGTTCGAGGGTGACGCCCTCGACGAGGCGGCGTTCACCGCGCTCGTGCACGCGGCCGTGGCGCGGAACCGGGGCTGAGCCGGGGGGAGTCCTAGTTACCCGGTGATCAGGGGAAGTAGGACGTTCCCGGGCAACGCGATGGCCGGGAACGTCCTACTTTCCCGGTGATCAGGGGAAGTAGGACGCCGGCCCCGCGCTGGGACCCGCCTGCTTGGCTGGGAGCGACCCGCCCCCGAGCCCCCTGGAGGAGACATGACCCGCGTGCTGGTGACCGGCGTCCGCGGCAAGACCGGCGTACCACTGGCCGAGCTGCTGGCCGCCCGACCGGAGGTCGAGGTGTGGGGCGGCAGCAGCGACCCGACCACGGTGACGATCGACGGCGTCACCCCGGTCGCGTTCTCGTGGGACGACCCGGCCGGCTGGCCGGCGGCGACGACCGACGTCGACGCGGTGTACGTCGTACGCCCGGACCGTGAGGACGCGCCCGAGCTGATCGGCCGACTGCTGGCCGACCTGGCGCCGGGGACCCGCGTGGTCCTGCTGTCGGAGCGCAACGCGGACGAGATCGCCTGGTCGGTGCGCTCGGAGGAGGTGGTCCGCAGCAGCGGCCACGACTGGACCATCCTGCGGCCCGGCTGGTTCCTGCAGGTGTTCTCCGACCCGCGGTTCTACCTCGACGAGATCCGCGCGGGCAGTCTCACGTTCCCGAGCGGCGGGGCCGAGCTGGCCTGGATCGACGCCCGCGACATCGCCGCCGTCGCCGAGCGGGCGCTGCTCGACGACGACCTCGTCGGCCGGGTCCTGGAGCTGACCGGCCCCGAGTCGCTCTCGCTCCCCCGCACCGCCGAGCTGCTCTCGCACGCCGTCGGGCGTGAGGTGGTCCACCGGGAGACCACGATCGACGAGGCGGTCGAGGGGCTGCAGGGCTTCGAGCGCGAGCTGACGGTGCTGACCTTCGAGCGGGTACGTCGGGGCAGCTTCACCGAGGTCACCGACACCGTCGAGCAGGTGACTGGACGACGGGCCCGGTCCCTCGAGGGTTTCGCTTCCGAGGGGCTCTGACCGCATGTCTTCGTGACTCTGCTGACGAGGGCGGGCATGCGGTCCGTCGATCAGCGGAGACAGAGCAGTGCGGACCTCCAGCGGCGACGCCCGAGCCGCCCCCACTTACGGCACGGGCACCCCGGACGCGTCGCCTCGCCGACACTCCCGCACAGCCTGGCTCACCTTCGCCGCGGCCGCGGTCGTGGCGGTGGTCGTGGCGGTGGTCGTAGCCGTGTCGACTCTCGTGCTGAGCTGGTCCCGGAAGGGTCCGACCGGGTCTGATCAGTGAGGTGGGGAGGGTGCCACCCTCAGACGGTCGGGACGGTCCCTCCGTCGATCACGTACTCGGCACCCACGATGGCCGAAGCACGATCGGAGACCAGGAAGCCGACCAGGTCGGCGATCTCCTCGGTGCTGGCGAACCTCCCCAACGGAACCCCGCCGAGGGCGTCGAAGATGCTCTGCCGGGCCTCGTCGCGCGTCATGGCACTACCGTTCGCGATGGTGTCCACGAAGCTCTCGTAGGCCTCCGTCTGGATCCCTCCCGGGCTGATGGTGTTCACCCGCACGCCGCGGGGCGCCAGCTCGTTCGCGAGACCCTTGCTGTAGGTCCGCAGCGCGGCCTTCGCCGACGCGTAGGGCAGCGACGCCTCGTAGAGGGGCATCTCGCGCTGGATCGATCCGACGTGCAGGACGACCGCCGACCCGGACTCGACCATCGCGGGGAGGAGCGCTCGGTCGAGCCGCACCGCCCCGAGGAGGTTCAGGTTCAGCTCGACCAGCCACTGCTCGTCGGTGATCACGGCGTACCCGCCGGGCGGTGTCGAGGAGCCGCCGACCACGTGGACCAGGATGTCCAGAGCTCCGTCCTCGCCGACGCGGGCGGCGACGGTCTCCGCGCCCCCGGCTGTCGATGTGTCCGCCTCGATGAATCGGTCGGGGCGGTCGTACCCGGTGGGCATGGTCCGGGCGGACGTCCAGACGTCGGCGCCCATCTCGCGGAGCCGCTCGACCACGGCCCGGCCGGCGCCCTTCGAGCCTCCGGTGACCAGTGCTCGGCGGCCGTCGAGGCGGTCGCGATTCTCGTGCGTCATGGGTGCCTCCTCGTCGTGCGTGATGTCGGTGCGGAACGGGTGTCAGGCGGGGACGAAGCACCTCGACCACCGGGGGCGCGCTCCGGGTCGAACGGCGGCGGTGGCTGCGGCGCGACGTCGGGTTCCTCGGCGGTCACGGCGCGACGACGATGTCGACGCGCTCGATGCGCTCGCCGGCGAGCTCGAACCGGTAGTCCAGGTCCACGGTCCCGCCCGGGAAGTCGCCCTCGAGGTGGTGGCCGACCACCCAGGTCTCGCCGTCGCGGTGTACGCCGGTGACCTCGGTGGTGACGGTGAACTCCGCCCCCGCCTCGGTGACGAAACGACGCAGGTCGTCCTCGCCGCTGAAGGACTCTCCGACGTCGGAGATGACGGCTCCGGGGCTCAGCACGGCCAGAGCGGCGTCGGCGTCGCGCGACTCCTGGGCGTCCAGGTAGGTGCGGATCGTGGTGGGCAGCTGGGGGGTGTTGGGGTGGGTGTTGGTGTCCATGTGTCCGAGCCTGGGCACTCGGGCCGCGCGAGGGTCAAGGACTGGTGTCTCCCCCCGGGGGAGAGTCCAGACTTCACCCCATGTTGGCGATCGGTGAGTTCTCGCGCTTGACGCACCTCAGCATCCGCACGCTGCGGCGCTACCACGAGGGAGGTCTGCTCGAGCCCGAACTGGTGGATGCGTCCAGCGGCTACCGCTACTACTCGCCCGACCAGATCCCCGCGGCGCAGGTGATCCACCGGCTGCGCGAGCTCGACGTCCCCCTCGTCGACGTACGACGGATCCTGGGTGCCGCCGACCCCGAGCAGCGAGCAGCACTGGTCGCCGAGCACCTCGTGCGTCTGGAGGCGGAGCTGGCGCGCACCCGCGTGGCGGTCAGCTCGTTGCGGCGGTTGCTGGCGCCGGAGCCGGCGCCGCTGCAGGTCGAGCTGCGCGCGGAACCCGAGGTGACCGTCGCCGCCGTCGAGGACGAGGTCGGCGCTGACGACGTCGGCACCTGGTTCGCCGGAGCGATGGCCGAGCTCGATGCAGCGCTCGGCCCGCCGACCGACGCTGGACCACCCGGCGGCCTCTACGACAACAGCCTCTTCGAGCACGGACACGGACGCCTCCTGCTCTATCGACCCTCCCCCGAGCCGCCCCAGCGCGGACGCGTCCGCCCGGTCCGCCTGCCCGCCGTCGAGCTCGCCGTCACCACCCACCACGGCGAGCACGACGGCGCCGACGTGACCTACGGCCAGCTCGGCTCCTGGGTCGTCGCCAACGCCCTGACCGTGGCGGGACCCGTGCGGGAGCGGTACCTCGTCGGTCCGCGGGACACCGACGACAGCGCCGCGTGGCGCACCGAGATCGGCTGGCCGGTGTTCCGTGTGGCCTCTGGTACGCCGCGTTGAGGGCGGCTCACCCGATCTGCCGCGCCCCGGACGCGCGCTCATGCCGATGAGCGGACGTACCTGCCCGAGGATGCGGTCACGATCGTTCGAAATCCGTTCCGGGGCACCAGGGAGCGGGACTGCGGCGAGTGCTCGACCCGCCTCCAAGAACTTGCGCGCTGACGAACGTCCGGTTCTGCCGCCGAGTGCGCGGTCTAGGCGATGAGCTGTTCCATGGCAGAGACGAAACCGGAAGCGTCCAAGCGAGGGATCGGCAAGGATGCCGTGATGGAGGCTCGGGGTGATGCACGCACGTGGTCGTGGGCTGCTTCGGGTGCCGAGGCTGATGCCCGACGCCTCGACGCCGACAAGTTGGTCGGAGAGCGCCTGCGGGAGATTCGCTACTTCACTCTCGACTACCGCCGCGATGAGCTGCACCCCGACCTGATCGACGGCGGACCGCGCACCATCGACGCCGAATCGGAGTGGGACGACCCACCATGGCTCTACGACGGGTTCGACGCTGTCGACTACGGGTTCGAGATGATCACCGAGTCCGGTGCCACGTTCTCACTCACCTGGGACCCCCCGAGGGACCACGAAGGCATCGGCCTGCAGCCCATCCCGATGCTTGGAAGCGGTGTCCGACGAGATGCTGACGTGGCCATCTGGCCGCTCGGCGAGCGTGCTGCCAGCTGGAGCGCGCTGATCGGAAGCCGCATCGCGGGGGTCGACCTGCACTACCTCCCGTGGGACGAGGAGCGCGGGAGTATGTGGTGCCCACACATCACGTTCCGCGGCGAGCAGGGCCGCGTCGAGGTGGTCCTGGGCGACTCCCGCGCCGGCAGGCTGTTCCCATCAGCTGACAACGTCGCAGTGCTTCATCCGGACGCGTACCTGCCGGCCTGGCCTTCCTCGGCGCGCGAATGAACGACTACTCATGCGGCGAGTGCGCAATTCTGCCGAGAGGCGGGTGCAACACTCGCCACTCCCTGCATGATGAGGCGTGCGAAGAAAGCTGAGTCTCTTGGCAGTGCTTGGTGGTGTGCTCGCGTTGACCACCGTGGTTGCGATCGTCGTACTGGGCCGCGGACCGGAGACGAAGTCGTACCTCATGCCTGCGCGGTCAATGGAGCCCCTCATCCAGGCGGATGAGCACTTCGAGGCAGTCGTGGTCGACGACTACGCGCCGCGTCGGGGCGACGTCATCGTGTTCCAGGATCCGGGAGGATGGCTGGGACCCGACAGCGACGACGGTCTCCTCGTCAAGCGGGTCATCGGCCTCCCAGGCGACACGATCGTGTGCTGCGACGAAGTTGG
This sequence comes from Nocardioides lianchengensis, assembly GCF_900101465.1. Lineage (GTDB taxonomy): Bacteria > Actinomycetota > Actinomycetes > Propionibacteriales > Nocardioidaceae > Nocardioides > Nocardioides lianchengensis. Next base: position 55,726 of record NZ_FMZM01000015.1, on the reverse strand, counting down.
CCGCCTGTCGGTCAACGGCGAGCCGCTGGACGAATCGGGCTACATCGAGATGTCTGCGATCGACTGCGCCGGGCCGATGACCGGCAACTGCGCTTGGAGCTCTGGGCCGGTCTCGGACGACGGACTCTTCGTGATGGGTGACAACCGGAACGCGTCCGCCGATTCCACCCTCCACCTTTGTACCGCGACTGACGAGGGCTGCGACCCTGATCGGGCCTACGTGCCGATCGAACTCGTTCGTGCTGTCGTGGAGGATTAGGGCTCGCCTTCACCGCCGATGAGCGAGCGCGGGGCACAACCGCGGAGCACTCTCCAGCGAGAGTCTTCCGGCAGGAGACCATCATGCGTGCAGCAAGACCGAGTCGGTCGGCGACTCTGAGGTCAGCTCTGATTGCAGTCGCTCTGACCGGTTCCATGTTTGCAGCATGGGGCCTCTTCGACGCGTTCGGGATCCTCTTCGGCGCTGTGGTGTTCGTGCCTGAGACCTATTGGTCCGGCGTCAGCGACGCGTTGCCTTACGTCACCGTCGGACTGCTGGGTTGGTTCTTGACTATCGCCGCCGTGTTGGGGAGCAGGCGGACACTCGCCTGACCGCGACTCGTCTTGACGCATCGGAGCGCCGGGAACCGCTCAGATCCGTCGTGCCGACGGCTGGACCCAAGCGCGTGGAGAAACGCTGCGCACCGTGAACTCTGCGCCGGTGACGAACGAAGCGTGGTTCGTGGGCCTCCACTGCCTCGACCTCGCGGACTTGGGTGATGGAGACATCGCCAAGGGGGTCTCTCCTCAAGTGACCGACGACCGGTCGCGTGGCAACGCGCCCGGATGTGCCGCATCGCGCTCGCTGAGGCCATGGCGCGGGTCAGTCGTCTCGGTCGAGTTCCACGATCCAGCCGTTGAAGGTGAGATTTGAGAAGGCGTGCCTCTCGAACCCGCCGGACTCGCTGACCTCGAGGAAACGATGCGAACCCGGGACTGGTACGTGCACCTGGTCGCCCGGACGCTGCGGACCGAAAACGCCCCATGCGCGGGTGATGGTCAATACCCGACCAGAGACCTCAGGCAGATCGTCCTGTACGTCGTCATGGTGTTCCTCGGAGTGACTGATTCGGGAGGCCATCTCAGGGCCGAGAGCGGCAGACAACCAGCCGTCGTCGATCGCTCGATTCACGGTCCAGACGACCCGGTCACCCACGGAGAAGGGGGCACCACAGCATTCCATCTGCCACACCGACACCCACACCGTAGCCATCACGAGGCAAACCTCGCAGATCAGGCGACCTCACATCGACAGGTTCGCGGTCCGCAGTCATCCGGTTCTGCCGCGAGTTGCGCGGCGCCGGGTGAACAAGGGCCTGAAGCAGAACCCCTAGCCCCGCAGCACCTTGACCATCGGCCGGCCCTTGGCGAGCTCGTCGACCAGCTTGTCGAGGTAGCGGATCTGCCGCATCAGTGGGTCCTCGACCTCCTGGACCTTCACGCCGCAGACCGATCCGGTGATCAGGGTGACGCCGGGGTTCAGGTCGGCGGCGGCGAAGAAGTCCTGGAACGTCGTGCCCTCGTCGAGGTGCCGGCGCAGCTCGGCCTCGTCGAAGCCGGTGAGCCAGCCGATCACCTCGTCGAGCTCGGCCTGCGTGCGGCCCTTCCGCTCCACCTTCGTCACGTAGTGCGGGTAGACCGAGGCGACGCTCGTCGTGAAGATCCGGTGCACGCGCTCATTCTCCGACCCGGTCGCGCACCCGCACCAGCCCGGCGAGCGTGGCGACGTACGCCGATCCGTCGGGCGCGAGCGTGACCGCGGCGTAGTGGTTGTTGAACATCGACCCGAGGCCGGTGCGGACGGCGAAGGCGGTGCGGCCGGTGCGGGCGTCGAGGGCGGTGAGGTACCACGCGCTCACGCCCCAGCGGCTCGGTCGCTTGGTGTAGGCGTAGACCAGCCCGGTCCGCAGCGAGACCTTGGCGACCGAGGTGGGCCCGGTCGCCTCGGAGGTCCAGGCGACGCGGCACTCCTTCCGCGCGACGTCGACCCGGGCGAAGCCGGGCTGGGTGGCGAAGCCGAGCAGGGTGCTCCACGGGCCGTGGTAGCCGTGGTTGTTCTCGACCACGACGCCGCCGTCGCCGACCGAGACCAGCGAGTTGTCGGTGGCGCTCGCGTCCTTCCCGAAGACCGCCGCGCGGCACACCTCCTGGCCGTCGTCGGTGCGCAGGAAGATGACGTGCATCCGCTCGTCGGCGTTGTCGGTGATGGCGACCAGGCCGTCGGGGAGCAGGGTCGGGGTGGTGCCGCTGCCCCGGCTCAACTGGCCGGGCTTCTGCTCGTCCCCCCGGTCGTACGGCGTCCGCCACCGCACCACCGGCAGCTGCTTGCGGTCGTCGGCGACCAGCTTGTAGAGCGCCTCGACGGTCACGACGTACACCCCGCCGTCCTCGCCGGTGGCGAGCGAGTTGGCCACCTCCTCGTCGAGGTCGAGCGTCCGGACGACGGGCTCCTCGGACGCGCCGGTGTCGGTGATGGTGCCGACCAGGCCGTCGGCGGTGACCCACCAGATCCGCCCCTCCCAGTCGGGCATCAGCGCGATCAGGCAGTCATCGTCGGGGACCACGCCGGAGAGGTCGTAGCTCTCGTCGACGGTCAGATCCGGGTCGCCGGCGCCGTCGTCGGTGGCCACCACCAGCACCCGGCGATCGGTGGTCGCGAGCACCGCGCGGTCCTCGGCGTCGAGGTAGAAGTACGACCCGCCGCACAGGTCCTCCCACGGGCGCTTGCCCGAGCCGCCGCGACGGTCGGGCAGGTCCTTGGTGACCAACGGGCGCATGGTGTCGGGGTCGAGGACGTGCAGCACCGGCCCCGTGCGGTTGCCGCACAGCGCGACCAGCCGCTCGTGCTCGTCGAAGGCGAGCGTGGCGCACTCCTCGAGGCCGTACCAGGCGGTGTCGACCTCCGGCGAGTCACCGGTCGGGCCGGGGCCGGCGTACGCGTCGGAGGCCCAGGCGTCGTTGTGCATCGAGCTGCGGCCGTTCGGGGCCAGGCCGGGATGCTGCGGCAGGGTCATGCTGATCGGGCGCTCGCTCACCGCGCGACCGACGTACGACGGGGTCAGCAGCGACCCGCCGCCGGGCGGGATGGGGAACCAGCCGTCCGGCGCCAGCACTGGCACCGCCACCACCAGCGCCACCGCCCCGGCCCAGGCGGCGACCACCCGGCGGGTCGGGCGCAGCCACGGCAGCAGCCGACGCCGACTGCGCGGGACGGCCAGGGCGAGCGCCACCACGAGCACCACGACCGGCCCGAGCAGCAGGTAGAGCACCGCCGTCGCGACCAGGGCGAGCGTGCGCGGGTACCTCAACGCGGCTCGTACGGCGGGCGCGGCGACATGCCGGGCATCCTCCCACCGACGGGCCGCCCGGGCGTGGACCTCGGGCTCAGCGGAACAGCGCGCTGTAGGCGTTGAGGGCCGGCTGCCCGCCGAGGTGGGCGTAGAGGACGTTCGAGCCGGAGCCGATCTCGCCGGCGCGCACCAGGTCGATCAGGCCGGCCATCGACTTGCCCTCGTAGACCGTGTCGAGGATGACGCCCTCCAGGCTGCCGACCAGCCGGATCGCGTCGAGCGTCGAGTCGACGGGGACGCCGTACAGGTCGCCGGCCCAGCCCTCGAGCACGGTGATCTCGTCGTCGCGCAGCTCGCGCCCGACGCCGATCAGCTCCGCCGTACGACGGGCGATCCGCTCCACCTGGTCGCGGGTCTCCTCCAGCTTGGCGCTGGCGTCGATGCCGATCACCCGGCGCGGCCGGCCGCCGGCCGCCTCGAGGTCGGCGAACCCGGCGATCATGCCGGCGTGCGTGGAGCCGGTGACCGAGCAGACCACGACGGTGTCGAAGAAGACGCCGAGCTCCTGCTCCTGCTGGGCGACCTCGTGGGCCCAGTTGGCGAAGCCCAGGCCGCCGAGGCGGTGGTCGGACGCCCCGGCCGGGATCGCGTACGGCGTCCCGCCCCGGGCCTCGACGTCGGCGAGAGCCTGCTTCCAGGAGTCCTTGAAGCCGATGCCGAACCCGGCCGGGTCGAGCCGCACCTCGGCGCCCATGATCCGGCTCAGGAGGATGTTGCCGACCCGGTCGTTGACGGCGTCGGGCCAGTCGACCCAGTTCTCCTGGACGAGCACGGCCTTCATCCCGAGATGGGCGGCGACCGCGGCCACCTGGCGGGTGTGGTTGGACTGGTAGCCGCCGATCGAGACCAGGGTGTCGGCGCCGGACGCGAGCGCGTCGGGGACGAGGTACTCGAGCTTGCGCACCTTGTTGCCGCCGTAGGCCAGGCCCGAGCTGACGTCCTCGCGCTTGGCCCAGATCCGCGGGCCACCGCCGGCGGGAGTGAGGTGGGTGCTGAGCCGGTCGAGCGGGTGCACGGGGCTGGGCCCGAAGGTCAGGGAGTGGCGGGGGAAGTCGGAGAGAGCCATGGGTCGCATCAGCCTTCGGGTCGGGAGCGGGGTTCGTCGGTCAGGGTGTGCCAGGTGTCGTAGGTGACGACGGAGGCCTGCAGGGCGTCGCCGGCGGCGCAGCGCTCGATGAGGGCGTCGTGGACCTCGATCGAGCGCAGCCCCGCCCGGGTGGCGTAGCGGAGGTTCTCGGCACGCCGCAGGACCGGGGTGTACTGCTCCAGGACCGCGGCGATCGCCCGGTTGCCGGCGACCCGGAGGGGGACGCCGTGCAGCTCCTGGTCGGCCCGGTGGGCGGCCTCCAGGTCGCCGGCCCGGATCGCCGCCGCGAAGCGGGCGTTGGCCGCGCGCATCTCGTCGAGGTCGGCCTCGCTCAGCCGGCCGACGGCCTGCCGGACGGCGACGGCGTGCATGCCCGCGACCACCTCGCGGGCGTCGCGGACGCCTGCCACGTCGAGGTCGCCGACGACCGTGGAGCGACCCGGCCGGGCGACGACCAGGCCCACCTCGGCGAGACGGAGCAGGGCCTCGCGGACGGGCGTCCGGCTGACGCCCAGCCACTGGGCGAGCTCGAGGTCGCGGAGCTGCTCGCCCGGCTCGAAGGACCCGTCGACGATGGCGTCGCGGAGCCGGTGGAAGACGTCGTCGCGCAGCAGTGAACGCTCGATCGACGATTCGTTCACCGGGATGGGCATGCAATATATTGCACACTGCGGCGACCGTCGGTCAATGGCCTCTGCCATTTCCCCCCGACTTCGGCAGCCGGCCCATCGACGGTCGTCGCCTTTCGGTCGAGGCCACCCCTTCCCCGGCCCGGCATGATGTCGCCATGGCCGACCCCCGCGCAGGACAGCCCGCCGAGCCCGCCGACCTCGTCGACGTGCCCCACCTCGTCACGGCGTACTACACGGGCGTGCCCGATCCCGAGGACGTCGACCAGCAGGTCGCCTTCGGCACCAGCGGGCACCGCGGCACGTCGCTGAAGACGTCGTTCAACGAGGCGCACATCCTGGCCACCACCCAGGCGATCTGCGACTACCGCCGCTCCCAGGGCACCGACGGCCCGCTCTTCCTCGGCCGCGACACCCACGCCCTGTCCGAGCCGGCCTGGGCCTCGGCGATCGAGGTGCTGGTCGCCAACGACGTCACGGTGCTGGTCGACTCCCGCGACGGCTACACGCCCACGCCCGCGGTCTCGCACGCGATCCTGCGGGCCAACGCCGGCCGGACCTCCGGCTCCGGCCTCGCCGACGGCATCGTGGTCACCCCCTCGCACAACCCGCCGACCGACGGCGGCTTCAAGTACAACCCGCCGCACGGCGGACCCGCCGACAGCGACGCGACGTCGGTGATCGCGCAGCGGGCCAACGAGCTGATCGTGGGTGGACTCGCCGAGGTACGACGGGTGCCGTTCACGCGGGCGCGGGCCGCGGCGGCGTCGTACGACTTCTTGGGGACCTACGTCGACGACCTGCCGGCCGTGGTCGACCTGGCCGCGGTCAAGGCGGCCGGGGTGCGGATCGGCGCCGACCCGATGGGCGGCGCGTCGGTGCACTACTGGGGCGAGATCGCCGACCGGCACGGCATCGACCTGACCGTCGTCAACCCGCTGGTCGACCCGACCTGGCGGTTCATGACGCTCGACTGGGACGGCAAGATCCGGATGGACTGCTCGTCGCCGAACGCGATGGCCTCGCTCATCGCGCAGAAGGCGTCGTACGACATCGCCACCGGTAACGACGCCGACGCCGACCGGCACGGCATCGTCACGCCCGGCGCCGGGCTGATGAACCCGAACCACTTCCTGGCGGTGGCGATCGAGTACCTCTTCGGCGGTGCCCGCCCCGACTGGCCGGCCGGCGCCCAGATCGGCAAGACCCTGGTCTCGTCGTCGATGATCGACCGGGTCGCCGCCGCCGTCGGCAAGCCGATGGTGGAGGTGCCCGTCGGGTTCAAGTGGTTCGTGCCCGGGCTGATCGACGGCTCGTTCGGCTTCGGCGGCGAGGAGTCCGCAGGCGCGTCGTTCCTGCGTCGTGACGGGTCGGCGTGGACCACAGACAAGGACGGGCTGATCCTCTGCCTGCTGGCCGCCGAGATCCTCGCTGTCACTGGGTCGTCGCCGTCGGACCGCTACGCCGCACTCGTCGCCCAGCACGGGGAGCCGGCGTACGCCCGCATCGACGCGCCCGCGTCCCGGGCCGAGAAGGCCGCCCTGGCCGCGCTCTCGCCCTCCGACGTCACGGCCACCTCGCTGGCCGGCGAGGAGATCACCGCCAAGCTGACCGAGGCGCCGGGCAACGGCGCCAAGATCGGCGGACTGAAGGTCACGACCGCCTCGGCCTGGTTCGCCGCCCGCCCGTCCGGCACCGAGGACGTCTACAAGATCTACGCCGAGTCGTTCCGCGGGCCCGAGCACCTCGCCGAGGTGCAGGACGAGGCGCGGTCGGTGGTCTCCGCCGCGCTGGGCTCGTGAGCGCCCTGGCCGGCGAGGTCTACGACCTCGCCCTCGAGCCGCACGAGCGGATCGGCCTACGGCGGGTGCAGGTCGCCGTATGGGCACTCGCCAGCATCGCGACCGTCGGAGCCCTCGACGGCCCCTCGGTCGGGGAGTGGGTGGTCCGGCGCCGCGCCGACGGGCAGGTGCTGGTGCGGGTCGACGCGGGCGACGCGGAGGACGCCGCGATCCTCCGCAGCGAGCTCGAGCGTCAGCTGGCCGAGCTGACGCCCGAGGAGTTCACCGAGCGGTGGGTCCCGGAGGCCGCTCAGGAGTAGCGGTGACTCTTGGCCGCGTGACCCTGCTCGCGGGTGCAGGTGCGGCCGCTCATGTTGCGGTGGCCGCAGAGCGCCTCGGTGGTCTCGGTCGACTCGACCGGGGCCGCCTTCTTCGGCGTCGCCGTCTTCTTCGCCGCCGGTGGCGCGACCGGGGGACGGGCCGCCGTCTGCCGCGACGCGGCCGGGGCCGACGCCCGGGCCGTCATCTCGGCGTAGCGCGCCTCACGCATCGCCCGCAGGGCGTCCATCTTGCTCATCGCTGCTTCACGCCCTGAACCCTAGGCGCCGCCACCGACAGTCCCGTGTCACCGCGCCCAGAGGCCGTGCGGCCGGATCAGCTCGACCACGCGGGACTCCAGCCAGCGGGCCTCCTCCCGGTCGGGGCAGGCCGACCAGGAGACGTCGAGCTCGAGCCGGCGTACGGCGGCCGCGGCCCAGACGCGGGCCCGCGCCGGACCGGCAGCGAGCCGCTCCCCCACCCACTCGGGGTCGGCCAGGGCTCGATCGAGGGCGGCCTCGGCGAAGCCGGTCACCGGGTCGTGGCCGGCGATCGTGGCGCGCAGCCGGCCGTACAGACCCTGCGGTGACCCGCTGCCGGCCCGCTCGCCGGCGTGACCGACGTGCCGGACGACCCGCGTGCTCCGCTCCAGGAGGAGGTAGACGCCCGGCCGCCGGGGAGCCTCGGGGACGGCCTCGGCCAGCGTGGCCCAGGGCGACCATTCCGCGAGGTCCGCCAGCCCGGCGTAGGCCGCGAGCCGCGCCTCCTCGTCGGCGTACGTCGTCATGGCCCGCATGGTGCCGGGCGGCACCGACAGGACCGCTCCCCCTACCGGAACTGCGACGGCAGCCCGTGCCGGATCGCCCAGGCCACGGCCTCGGAGCGGTTGTTGGCGTTGATCTTGCGGTAGGCGCCGCGGATGTGGGTCTTGATGGTGTTGATGCCGAGGTGGATCTCACCGGCGATCTCGATGTTGGAGTAGCCCTGGGCGATCAGGGCCAGGATCTCGCGCTCGCGCGAGGTGAGTCCCTGGCTGCTGCCGACCTGCTCGGCGTACGCCGCCGAGCCGCTCGACCCGACCACGGGGTTCTCGCCGGTGTCGCCGTCCTGCCACCCGGTCTGGGTCGAGAGGATCGCCTCGCAGATCTCGGGCTCGGCCGCGCCGAGCGGGAAGAACCCGTCGACCCCCCGCTTCAGCGCCTGCGCCACCAGGTCCGGCCGGAGCTCGCGCGACACGGCGAGCACCGCCGAGGCGGTCTTCCCGAGCACGATCTCCAGGTCGGTCCCGTCACCGTCGAGCAGACCCAGGACGTCGTAGAGCACGACGTCGGGATCCGGGCCGTCGGAGTCGAGGGGGACGATCTCGCTGGGGTGGTCGCAGTCCTCCAGGATCGAGCGCAGGCCGGCGACCACCACCCGCTGCGGGCTGACGATCGCGATGCGAACCGGTGCGGCGTCCACGCTCAGATGGTGCCAAACCCGCAGGTCAGGCTTCAACTAGCCGTTCGGGTGAGGTGACGCGTGAGACTCAGAGCGCGACGCGGGCCCGCTGCTCCGCGACCAGCACGTCGCTCGCGTGGGCGAGCGCCCCCAGCACCTCGGCCCGGTCGTCCAGGACCGACGCCCGCACCACGACCCGCGCCGCGGCCGCGGGCTGCGCCCCGTGCTCGACCGCGGCCCGGACGTGCTCGGCGAGCAGGGCGTTGAGCGGACCGACGTGGCCACCGACCACCAGGGCGCCCGGATTGAGCACGGTCACCAGGCTGGCCAGCACCTCGCCGATCCGGCGTCCGGCGTCGGCGACGACCCGTACGGCGCCGGGGTGCCCGTCGCGGACCAGGTCGCCGAGCCCGTCGGCGTCCAGGTCGTCGCGCGTGACGGGCGCCAGGCTGCCCAGCAGCCGGGGCAGCGAGACGACGGTCTCCAGGCAGCCGCGCGAGCCGCAGCGGCACAGCACCCCGGAGGGATCGACCTGGACGTGCCCGATCTCGCCGGCGGTGCCGCCCGCGCCGCGGAAGAGCCGGCCGTCGAGCACCAGGCCTGCTCCGATCCCGGTGGCCAGCTTCAGGTAGACGAGCGACCCCTGCGGCGAGGCGGCGTCCACGCCGTGCCGCTGCTCGCCGAGCGCCCCCAGGTTGGCGTCGTTGTCGACGACCACCTGCACGCCCAGGAGCTCGCCGAGCTCGGCGCCGGGTCGTCGGCCCACCCACAGCGGCAGGATGTTGTTGTCCGCCACGCGGCCCGAGCTCTCCTCGAGCGGCACCGGCACGCCGACCACCGCGAGCCGCAGCTCGTCGAGACGCCGGCCGGCCGCGGTCACCACCTCCCGGGTCAGCTCGGCCGCGCGCCGGATCGTGTCCTCCGGTCGGTCGGCGCCCCCCAGGGTGGCGGCCCGCTCGGCCAGCACCGCGGCCCCGACGGCCGCCACCGCCACCCGGACGTGGGTGTTGCCGATGTCGACACCGGCGACGATCCCGGCGGGCGGGACCAGGCTCAGCAGGTACGCCGGCCGGCCGCGACCCCGCCGCTCCTGCCCCTCGGCGACCGCGGCCGGCCGCTCGCGGACCAGGCCCTCCGCGATCAGGTCCTGGCTCACCGCGGAGATGGCCGACGAGGAGAGCCCCGTACGGCGGCCGAGGTCGACGCGGCTCGCCGGGCCGTGGTCACCGAGCGCGGCCAGGACCTGCCGCCGGCCCGCGCCGCGACTCCTATTTTCTCCGTTCACAGGCAGAAATGTGCCAGATCATCCGGTCTCGGAGGGGTGTGGTGCGAATTGATCCGGCGGTGGTCTAATCCGGGCGTGACGCTCGTCACCTGTTCGCAGTTCTCTGCCAGTTGAGCGAAAGAAGACATCACTGCTCATGAACCTCCACACCCGACGGCGAGCGACTGCGGCGTCGCTCGCCCTCGTCACCACCGCGGCGCTCGTCGCAGCGCTGCCCTCCGCGCCGGCCTCCGCGGCCGATCCCGACCTGGCCCAGCTGGGCACGGCCACCGCCTCCGCGTCCCAGGACGACCGGGACGGCACCTTCCCGGCGGCCAACGCCATCGACGGCAACCCCACCACCCGCTGGGCCAGCGGCAACGGCCCGGACGACGGCGCCGCGGTCTTCCTGGCCGACCTGACCTCCGACCTGGGCCGTGCGGCCACGGTCTCCTCGGTCGACCTGGCCTGGGAGGCGTCGTACGCCGTCGCCTACGACGTCCAGCTCGCGACCGAGGACCCCGAGGACCCGGCCAGCTGGACCACGGCGTACTCGACGACCACCGGGGACGGCGGTGCCGACGTCATCACCCTCGACACCCCCACGACCGCCCGGTACGTGCGCATCGCCATGAAGAAGCGGGCTGCCGCCACCTGGGAGGCCCCGACGCTGCACTACTACGGCTACTCGCTCTACACCCTCGCGGTGCGCGGCACCTTCGCCCGCCCGCTGGTCGGCCTCGGAGCCCCGACGACGGTGGCGGCGGGAGAGCCCGCCACCGTCCCGGTGCGCCTGTCCAACCCGTCCGAGACCGAGCAGACCGTCCGGGTCCGCACCGGCGGCGGGACCGGCGTCGCCGGCACCGACTACACGGCCGTCGACGAGGTCGTGACGTTCGCGCCCGGGGACACCGAGGAGGCGGTCGAGGTCGAGACCTTCAGCCGGGGCGCACTCGCGCCGCGGCGGACCGTCGACCTCGCACTCAGCGAGCCCAGCGCGGGCATCGACCCCGGTGCTCGCACGTCCACGACGGTGACCATCACGCCGACCGGCGCTCTGCCCGAGACGGGCAGCGCGAACGTGGTCCACGACTTCGAGGACGGCGTCCCCGCCGGCTTCACCACCTGGGGCATCACGGACGCGGTGAAGCCCGTCCTCACCACCGCCCCCGACGGCGACGTCCCCGGGTCCCCTGCCGGCAACGACGCGCTCGTCGCCACCGTGGGCGGTACGCCGGCCGCCGGCGACTGGTTCGGCTTCACGAACGACACCCCCGCCACGGACTGGAGCGCGTACGACGGCTTCAGCTTCTGGTTCCTCGGCACCGGCTCGGGCAAGCGGCTGAGCTACGAGCTGAAGAGCGACGGCCGGATGTTCGACCAGGACGTCACCGACGACTCGACCGGCTGGCGCCGGGTGAAGGTGCTCTTCACCGACCTCCGCCTGAAGGGCAACCACGCCTCCGACGCCCGGTTCACGCCGAACGCCTCGACCGGCTTCGCCGTCACCCTGACCGGGCTCGGCCAGGGCGCGTGGCGCTTCGACGACTTCGCGCTCTACGAGCGGGCGGTCCTGGTCGACGACTACGAGACGCCGGTGCAGATCTCCACCGACGCCCCGGTCGGCTACTTCATCTGGAAGGGCAGCGAGGACACGACCGTCACCATCGGCCAGGAGCCGCAGGAGCGCGGCGCCGTCGTCGACAACGACGTGCTGTCCGGGACCTACGAGATCCCGACCGGCAGCTACGGCGGGTTCTCCAAGAACCTGGTCGACTCCCAGGACTGGAGCAGCTTCCGCGGCATCCGCTTCTGGTGGTACGCCTCGCAGGCCAGCAACCCGGCCTCGCCCACGGCGGGCGCCGACATCCCCGTCGAGGTCAAGGACGGCGGCCCCGACGGCGAGCACTCCGAGCTGTGGCGCGCGACGTTCAAGGACAACTGGGGCTCCTCCACCAGCCGCTGGAAGCTGGTCGAGCTGCCGTTCTCGTCGTTCACCCCGAGCGCCTACCAGCCCGGCAACGCCGAGACCAAGAACGGCACCCTGGACCTGACCAGCGCCTGGGGCTTCGCGGTCACCTTCGCCGTCGGCACGCCGACGCCGGTCCGCTGGGCCCTCGACGACGTCGAGCTCTACGGCACGCCGGCCACCGCCGGCACCGTGTCGGTCGCCCCGACCCAGGACGTCACCCTCGTCGACGCGGGCCAGACCGCCACCGTCGACGTCGCACTGACGACCACCACGGGCGAGCCGACCACCGAGGCCGTCGAGGTCGACTGGGCCACGGGCGGCGGCACGGCCGTCGCGGGGACCGACTACACCGCGGACTCGGGCACGCTGACCTTCCCGGTCGGCACCGAGTCCGGAGCGACGCAGCCTCTGCAGGTCGAGACCCAGGCCCGCGCCGGCGGGTCGGAGGCGCTCGACGTACCGATCGAGCTCACCGCCTCGGGGGTGACCCTGCCCGAGACCCGGACCCGGGTCGTCCTCAACGCCCACGACCTGCCCTACCTCGACGCGGCGCTGCCCACCCCGCAGCGCGTCGCCGACCTGCTGGGCCGGATGAGCATCCAGGAGAAGGCGGGCCAGATGGCCCAGGCCGAGCGGCTCGGGCTGACCAGCCCCGACCAGATCGCCGCGCTGGGCCTCGGCTCGGTGCTGTCCGGCGGCGGGTCGACCCCGAAGGCCAACACGCCCGAGGCCTGGGCCGCCATGATCGACGGCTTCCAGCGCCAGGCCCTCTCGACGCCCCTGCAGGTGCCGCTGGTGTACGGCGCGGACGCCGTGCACGGGCACAGCAACGTCAAGGACGCGACGATCTTCCCGCACAACATCGGGCTGGGCGCGACCCGCGACCCCGCCCTGGTGGAGCGGATCGCCCGGGCCACTGCCTCGGAGACCCGCACCACCGGCGTCAACTGGGCCTTCTCGCCCTGCCTGTGCGTCAGCCGCGACGAGCGCTGGGGCCGCACCTACGAGTCGCTCGGCGAGGACCCCGCGCTCGTGCGGGCGTTCTCCCGGTCGGCCGTCGTCGGCCTCCAGGGCGACGACCCGACCGACATCACCGCCGCCGACGAGGTGCTGGCCTCGGCCAAGCACTGGGCCGGTGACGGCGGCACGTCGTACGACCCGACCAAGGTCGGCAACGGCTACCCGATCGACCAGGGCGTCACGAACGTGACCTCGCTCGAGCAGTTCCGCGAGCTGTACGTCACGCCGTACGAGCCGGCCATCGAGGCGGGCGCGGGCACGATCATGCCGTCGTACTCCGGCGTCTCGGTCGACGGCGGCCCGGTGGTGCGGATGCACGAGAACACCGTGCTCAACACCGACCTGCTCAAGGACGAGCTCGGGTACGACGGGTTCCTCATCAGCGACTGGGAGGGCATCGACAAGCTGCCGGGCGGCACCTACGCCGACAAGGTGGAGCGGTCGGTCAACTCCGGTCTCGACATGGCGATGGCGCCGTACAACTTCGGGGCCTTCATCAACGCCGTGGTCGCCGGGGTCGACGCCGGCGACATCACCGGTGCCCGGGTCGACGACGCCGTCAGCCGGATCCTGACCGAGAAGTTCGACCTCGGGCTCTTCGAGCAGCCGTTCACCGACGCCTCGCAGCGCGAGGCGTTCGGCGGCGAGGCGCACCGGGCGATCGCCCGGAAGGCCGCGGCCGAGTCGCAGGTGCTGCTCCGCAACACCGGCGCGCTGCCGCTCGCCAGGACCGGCAAGCTCTACGTCGCCGGCTCCAACGCCGACGACCTGGGCAACCAGATGGGCGGCTGGAGCATCTCCTGGCAGGGCGGCTCCGGGAAGGGCATGACCACCGGGACGACCATCCTCGAGGGCCTGCAGCAGTCCGCGCCGGACCTCGACGTCACCTACTCGAAGACGGCCGCCGAGCCGACGACCGGGTACGACGCGGGCCTGGTCGTGGTCGGCGAGACGCCGTACGCCGAGGGCCAGGGCGACGTCGGCAACAACGGCAAGTCGCTCTCGCTGTCGAACGCCGACCGGGCTGCGATCGAGACCGTCTGCGGCGCGATGGAGTGCACCGTCGTGGTGGTCTCCGGACGGCCGCAGGTGCTGACCGGTGCGGCGGCCTCGGCCGACGCCGTGGTGGCGTCGTTCCTGCCGGGCAGCGAGGGCGCCGGCGTGGCCGACGTCCTGCTCGGCGACGAGCCGTTCACCGGCCAGCTGCCGATGACCTGGCCGGCCTCGGCCGACCAGGTCCCGGTCAACGTGGGCGACGCGTCGTACGACCCGGCCTACGCCTACGGGTGGGGCCTGCGCACCGACGGTCCGCGGGCCCGGCTGACGACGCTGCGCGCGTCGCTGACCGGGACCGCCGCGAGCGCGGCGCAGGCGCTGCTCGACGCGCCGGTCTGGACGGCCGGGGCGATCGGCGACGCAGACCGCGCCTGGCCGCTGCTGACCGACCTGGCCGCCGAGCTCGGCGGTCGGGACGACGCCGTGCTGCCGCAGGCGGCGGTCGTGGGGTCGCTGGCCCGGGACGTGGCCCAGGCGGCGGTCGTCGCCGGCACCGCCGGGGCCCAGGCCCAGCGCGGGATCGCCGACGCGGAGCACCTGCTCTGGTCGGGGAAGGCCGCGGACGCGGTCGACCTGCTCGGCGAGGTGGCCGGCGTGGAGCCGGTCGCCGAGCCGGACGCGATCACCTCGACCTCGGCGCCGACCGTGCGCGGCAGCGCCGTCGCCGGTGGCCGGCTGGTCGCGACCGCAGGCACCTGGTCGGTGGCGGGGACGACGGCGTCGTACCGCTGGCTGCGGGACGGCAGCGTGGTCCCGGGGGCGACCTCGGCGTCGTACCTGCTGGGGGCGGCGGACGTCGGGCACCGGCTGCGGGTGCGGGTGACCGCGACCAAGGCCGGCTACCTGGCCGGGACGGCCACCTCGGCCGCCACGGCCGTGGTGCGCAAGGCGGTCCCGTCCGTCGCAGTCAGCGTCACGCCGAAGCGGGTGCGTCCGGGGACCCGCCCGAAGGTCCGGGTCCGGGTGAGCAGTAGCGCGATCGACCGGGCGACCGGCCGGATCACGCTGCGCTACGCCGGCAAGGTCCTGCGGGTCACCCTCGACCGCGCCGATCGGGGCGTCGTGACCGTGCGGCTGCCCGCCCGGAGGAAGGGGAGCTACCGGCTCGCCGTCACCTACGACCCCACCGGCTCCGCGGCCCGCGTCCTCACCGGCGCGACCGCGAGGAAGGTGTCGGTCCGGGTGCGCTGAGCGCACCCCTCAGAACGACGACGCCGCTCCCCGCCCACCGGGGGGCGGCGTCGTCACGTCCCGGAGTTGACACCGACTGGCTAACGTCGTTAGCTTTGGGCTAACAACATTAGCCATGAGGAGAGCGACATGACCGAGCACCTCGCCGTCGACGGCGGCACCCTCGCGTACGACGTCACGGGCAGCGGGCCGCTGGTCGTGATGGCCCACGGCATGGGCGACGACCGGGCGTCGTACCGCTTCGTGGTGCCGCAGCTGGTCGCCGCCGGCTACCGGGTGGCGGCGGTCGACCTCCGCGGCTGCGGCGAGTCCAGCGTCGGCTGGTCGTCGTACACCCGCACCGACCTCGCCGGGGACCTGCTGGCGCTGGTCCGCCACCTCGGCGGACCGGCCGTGCTGGTCGGCCACTCGATCTCCGGAGGCGCCGTGACCGTCGCGGCCGCTCTGTCCCCCGAGCTGGTCGCCGGGATCGTCGAGCTCGGCCCATTCACCCGCAAGCAGTCGATCGGCCTGGGCGACCTGCGGTCCAAGGCGTTCCGCACCGGGATGACCCGCCTGCTGATGACCACCGTGCTGGGCAGCACGACCTGGTGGCACCGCTACCTCGACGGCGCGTTCCCGGGCCGCAAGCCGGCCGACTGGGACGACCAGCTCCGCCGCAGCGCGACCGTGCTGGCCGAGCCCGGCCGGATGAAGGCGCTGCAGCAGATGGGCCGGACGGCGCCGACCGACGCCGGCGCCCAGCTGGGCAACATCGTGTGCCCCGCGCTCGTCGTCCAGGGCACCCTCGACCCCGACTGGGCCGACCCCCGCGCCGAGGGCGAGGCCGTCGTCGCGGCCATGCCCGCGGGGCTGGGCACGCTCGAGATGATCGACGGGGCGGGGCACTATCCGCACACCCAGTTCCCGGACGAGACGGTCGCGCTGGTCCTTCCCTTCCTGCAGGCGCACGCCCGTGCCTAGGGCCGGCCTCGACCCGGCGGTCGTGGTCTCCGCCGCGGCCGGTCTCGCCGACGAGGTCGGGCTCCCGAACGTCACCATGGGCCTGCTCGCCGAGCGCCTCGGTGTCCGGCCGCCCTCGCTCTACAAGCACGTCGCCGGCCAGGCCGACCTGGTCCGCCGGATCGCCGTCCTGGCCCTCACCGAGGTGGGGGACGACCTCCGCGACGCCCTGCAGGGCCGCGCCGGCCGGGACGCCCTGGAGGCGGCGGCCCGGACGATCCGGCACTACGTCCTCGAGCACCCCGGGCGGTACGCCGCCACGGTCCGCCTCGAGCCCCAGGGCCCGGACGACCCGATGGACGCGGCCGGGAAGCGCGTCCTGACCTCGCTCGCGGCCGTGCTGGAGGGCTACCCGGTCGACCCGACCGACACCATCCACGCGCTCCGGCTGCTCCGCAGCCTGACCCACGGCTTCGCCGTCCTCGAGGCGGCCGGCGGGTTCCAGCTGGACACCGACGTCGACGAGAGCTTCGCCTGGCTGGTCGACTTCGTGGACCGCGGCCTGCGCCGGACGGACTGACGGCCATGCCACCGGTGGTCGAGCAGGTCGCGCAGCGCCGCACCCGGGAGACGACCTCGATCAGCGTCACCTGGCAGCTGCGGGGGTTTCGACACGCTCACCCGCTAGCGCGGCCTCGCTGCTCAACCAACGGAGGACGCCACCGAGATCGGCTACGGGCGGAGCGTTGCCGTCATGCCGCGCCGAACGGCCGCCCACCCCCGAGAGGGTGAGCGGCCGTTCGGTGTCTCAGCGACCGGTCAGCGGGTGAGCCGGACGGTCAGCCGCTGGGTGCTGCCGTCGGCAAACCGGACCACGAGCACGGCCCGGACCGCGGCCTTGCCCTTCAGCTGCTTGCGGGCCAGCTTGGTGAGGCTGAGCCGCACCTTGCCGCGGGCCCCCGCCTTCAGGGTGACCTTGCCCGTGCCGAGCTGCTTCCCGCTGGCCAGCCGGAGCGAGACCGTGCCCCGGCAGGCGCCCTGGACGCAGCGCAGCGTGACCGCCGCCTTGCGACGAGCCTTGTCGGCGTCGACCTTGGTGCCGACCGTCGCCAGCTTCGGCTTCACGACCGGCGGCGGGGGCGGCGGGGTCACCACCGGCTTCTTCGTGACGGTCAGCGACCCGCTGCCCTCGCCCGGGTCGTGGGCGGCGTCGCCGTCGTACGACGCGGAGAGCGCGACCGGTCCGGTCCGGTCGAACGGCCCGACCGTGATGCTGGCCTTCCCGTCGACGAGGGTGGCCGCGGGGAGCGCCGTCCCGCCGACGGTCAGGACGACCTCGCCGGTGGGCGTCTCCTCGGCGGGCGAGTCGACCGCCACCTCGACCTTCGTGGTCCGACCGACCTCCACCGTCGCCGGCGTCGGGGTGACCGTCACCGTGGGGGCGACGTTCTCCGGGTCGGCCAGCTCCTTGACCTGCACGTCGCGGTAGAGGACGTTCTCGCCGTTGCCGTGGTTCTGCAGGCCCACGTACGACGGCCAGTCCAGCCGGGCCGGGTCGGCGCTGGTGAAGTCGTTGACCAGCACCTCGTTGAGGTAGATGCGGATCCGCTTGCCCTCCACCCGGATCTCGTAGTGGTTCCACGCACCCTGCGGGTTCAGCGCAGCGTCCCGCTTCGGCAGGTCCGCGGACTGGAAGTTGTAGACGGCGCCCGTGGTGCTGTCGGCGTCGTCCGTGGCGTCGATCTGGATCTCGTAGCCCTGGTTGACCGCGACCCACGGGTCGGTGCCCGGGTTCGGGAACCCGACGAACACGCCGCCGTTGTGGTCGGCCGTGAGCTTCCAGTCCAGCTGGAGGGAGTAGTCGCCCTCCAGCGCGTCCTGGTGCCAGAGCAGGCCCAGACCGCCGTGGGTCTTGAGCGTGCAGTCCGCCTCGCGGGTGAAGAACCCGGGGCCGGCCATGTTCCAGTCCTCGAGGCTGGCCGCGGTGCCGTCGTACAGCATCCGGTAGCCGGGGTCGGCCGTGGTCGCCTCACAGGTGTCGGGCTCGACGACCGGCTCGGTGATCGTGAACTTCTCGAAGCGCCCGATCTGGGAGCCCGAGCCGTTGTACGCCGCCACGCCGACCTTCGGGTCGACCAGCCCGGTGGACGGGTAGCCCGCCCCCATGGACTGCCAGCTCGTTCCCTGGTCGAGGGAGTACTTCGCCTGGATGGTGGTGCCGGTCGAGACCATCTGCAGCTGCAGGTCCTTCGGAGCGCCGGGGAGCGCCGGGCTGTTGGAGAAGACCATCTGCCCGTCGATGCGCCGCCCGAACTCGAGGACCCAGGTGCTCTGCGGGGTGCGCATGGCGACGACCTTGGCCCAGTTGTCCGTGCTGGTGTGGGCGATCAGCCCGCCCTGCAGGTACTCCTTGGTCCCGGTGAGCGACAGCTGGGTGGTCGCCGCCCAGGTGCCGTCGGACGGCGCGGGCTGCAGGACGACGTTGCGGGCGCTGAAGATCCCGCCCGTGATGTCGCCGCTCTGCGCGGAGAGCCGCAGCTCGCCGTCGCGGACCTCGAGCCCGCCGGGGGCGGGGTTGAGGACCGTGCTCCAGCGGCAGGTGTCGAGCGCGTCGCCCTCGAACTCGTCGTCGGACGAGACCCCCTCCGGGTCGCAGACCGGGGCGCTCTCGGCGACGTCGACGTAGTCGACGTTGACGCGACCGTCGGTCTGGCCGTTGGCGGCCGGCACGGTGTAGGTGACGGTGTTGCTGCCCTCCTGGAGGGCCACCCTCTCGACCGAGGCGCGCCATGCGTTCCACGCGCCGGTGTTGGCCAGCGACACCGACCGCGCCGGGCCGCCGTTGACCGAGAGGTCGAGCTTCTTGGTCAGGTTCGGGGCCGGGTGCGGACCGTTGGCGTAGCCGAGCGTCAGGTCGTGGTCCCCGGCCGCGTCGGCGTCCACGGTGAAGCTCACCGAGGCACCCCCCGTCTCGAGACCGCCGACGTAGCCCGTGCCGCTGAAGCCGGCGTGCTCGTTCTGGAGGTTGGCACCGCCCGAGCGGGCCGCCGACTCCGCCTCGTACCGCGTGGAGGTCGGTCGGAGAACCTGGACGTAGTCGAGGTTCACGTGCCCGTCGTCGCCGGTCACCTTCTCGAGCCGGATCGTGCTCGGTCCGGCCGGGAGGGTGATCTGACGCGTGATGCTGCCCCAGGTCTTCCAGCCGCCGGTGGACGGCAGGGAGAGCTGGGTGCGCTGGTCGTTCACGAACACGCTGAGCTTCTTGGTGCCCTCGAACGGGTTGGGCCCGTTGGCGTAGCCGAGCTTGAGGTCGTAGGTGCCCGCCTCGTCGACGACGACCTGGACGGTCGAGCCGGCGCCCACGTCGCCCATGCCCGCGACGAAGCCGCTGCCGCTGAAGCCCGCGTGCTCGTTCTGGATGTTGGCGCTGCCGGTGAGCTCACCGTCCTCCAGCTCGTAGAGCCCGAAGGGAGCGGGCTCCGGCTCCGGCTCGACGTACCCCGGGTAGGAGTTGAGCGTGTACCAGGCCTCGGTGCTCCACAGGGTCTCGCCGGAGGTGGCGGAGAACGGTCGCGGCGAGCGCAGGTGCACGACCCGGTCGGGCTTCATCCCGTCGACCTGGATCCGGACGGTGCGGCCGTCCGGCGAGGCGACGGCGCTGGTGACCTCGAGGGTCTCCTCGTCGAGCTTCGGGCCGCCGTACTGGGCGGTGGCCTTGTAGCGCCACTGGTCGAGCTGGTACTTGCTCGCCAGGCCGGCGAGCGTCGCCGGGGACAGCGGCTTGGTGTACGTGACGTCGAAGCCGCCCTCGACGACCTTCATCGACTCCATGTCGAAGGGGACCGTGTCGTTCAGCTCGAGCTTCTGCAGGCCGAAGCGGAGCTTGCCGGTCTGGCCCCAGTTGCCGCCGGCGCCGATGCCGCCGACGTAGAGCGTGCCGTCCTCGTCGCGCAGCACCCGGCTCGAGCCGGCCTCGAGGCCCTGGCTCATCCGGAACAGCGCGCCCTGGTACTCGCCGTCGACCTTGTCCAGGTAGGCGCGCTGCAGACCGCCGTACGTGACGTCGCCGATCAGCAGCTGGCCGGCGTACGGGCCCTCCTCGACCAGCACCGGCTGGCTCGGGGAGTTGGCGATCTCGTTCTGCGGCATCCACAGGATCGGCTTGGTCACCGGCTCCTCGTCGAAGCGGCCCTTGGTGCCGCCGGGGCCGGTGGTGAAGTGGTTGAAGAAGCGGCCGGGCTTGATCTCGACCAGCTTGGAGGCCGGCAGCCAGCCGCCCTGGTTGTCGGTCACCAGGATCTCGCCGTCGGGCCCTCGGCCCATGCCGTGCGGGGTGCGCAGGCCGCCGGCGACGTACTCGATCTCGCCGGTCTCCTTGTCGACCGTGATGTGGGTGCCGCGGTCGTGGGAGCCCTGCGGGACGGTGGTCGCGCCGCCGAGGTTGATCGAGACCGACAGGTTCAGGTGGAACTTGCCGCCCTCGTAGAGCATCCCGAACGCGAACTCGTGGAAGTTGCCGTCGAACGGCCAGGTCGCGACCGTCTCCTTGGTCTCGAAGACGCCGTCGTCGCCGGCGTCGACCAGCTTGCTGAGCTGGTGCTTCTCGGAGACGTAGACGTCGCCGTCGACGACCTTGACGCCCATCGGCTCCTTCAGCGCGCCGGCGATCTTGGTGCGGGTGACGCCGGCCGGGCTGGTGGCGGTCTTCACGCCCTTCAGGCGCCAGAGCTCGCCGAGGGAGACGTTGCCCTGGTCGTTGCCGTTGCCGCCCCAGGTGAGGACGAGCAGGTCGTCGCCGTCCCACTCCAGGCCGGAGACCTGCGGCTCGAAGCCCGCCGGGCGCAGGTCGACCAGGTCGTACGCCGGGTTGACCGCGTCGAGCTGGAGGCCGTCGCCGGCGGAGTCGGACTGGCCCTCGCACTGCTTGAAGCCGGGGGCGGTCACCCGGGTCACGCCGGCCTCGGTGCTGAGCACCGAGGTGGGGACCACGGAGAAGGTGGTCTGGCCCGGCTTCTGCCACTGCAGGGTCAGCCGCTCGCCGTTGGTGCCCTCGAAGTAGTTGACGCGCAGCGGGTGGACGCCGGCGGTCAGGGTGACGCTGCCGTCCTTGGCGGTCGGGCCGTGCAGGCCGTCGTGGTCGATGACGAGCTGGTCGCCGATGAACAGGTCGGAGCCGTCGTCGCTGGTCAGCCGGAACTGGTACGTACCAGCGGTGTCGATGCTCAGGTTCGCGAGCACCTGCACCAGGTAGTTGTCCTGCAGCCCGCCGAAGTCGTCGGGCGCGTCCCAGTCGATGGTCGGCTTGAGCAGGTCGACGTTCGGCGTCTGACCGGACTTGAGCGTGCAGAGGTCCGAGATGGGCTGGCCGAGCTGGAAGGCCCGCATGGTGACCCCCGGCTCGTCGCCGGCGGGGACCGCGGAGGCGGCCGTGACCCCGGTGGCGACACCCAGGGCGAGCGCGCCCGCGAGGACGACGGCCAGTGGCCCTCGTCTGCGCAGGCGGGACGGACGTTGCGACGTACTGCTCATCGACACCAGTGACCTCCAGAAGGGCCCCGGGCTGCGAGTGCCGGGGACGCGTGACCGGCGTCACTGTAGGGCGCTTTCGTCAGGATGTGAATAACTTTGTCCAGTTGGTTGCAAAAGCCGTCCAGACCGCTACAGTCGCGGCGTGCTGGAGCAGCTGGGTCGCTGGACCCATCGCCGTCGTACGGCGGTCCTGGCCCTGTGGGCCGCCCTCGTCGTCGCCGGACTCGTCCTCGGCGGCGCGGTCTTCGAGAACGCCCAGGAGCCGGGCGACCGGCCCGGCGTCGAGTCCACCCTGGTCGAGGAGCGGCTCGACGGGGTCGATCCGTCGGGCGAGACGGTCGTGGCCGTGCTGAGCGGCGCCGACGCGCTCGGGGTGACCCTGGTCGGGGAGGCCAGCCGGATCCTCTACGAGCTCCGCGACCTGCCCGGCGTCGCCGAGCTCCGCGACCCCTACACGAGCGGCGCCGCCGACCTGGTGGCCGACGACGGCCAGGGCGCCGTCGTCGAGGTCGAGCTCGACCCCGCGCTCGAGGACGACGACGCCCTCGACGTGGCCGACCGGGTCACCGAGCGGCTGCGCACCCTGCCCTTCCCCACCGTGCTCGTCGGCGGCGAGCTCTACGCCGAGAAGGCCTTCGCCGACCAAGCGATGCGCGACGCCGCCAAGGGCGAGGGCATCGCGCTGGTGCTGCTGCTGGTCGTGCTGGTGGTCGCCCTCGGCGGCTGGCTGGTCGGCTCGCTGCCGGTGGCCACCGCGCTCGCGGCCGTGGCCGGCTCGCTGCTGTCCCTGACCGGCTTGGCGGCCGTCACCACCGTCAGCGAGTACGCCGTCAACGTGGTCACCGTGCTGGGCCTCGGCCTCTCCGTCGACTACGGGCTCCTCGTCGTGGCGCGCTTCCGCGAGGAGCGCGCCGCCGCCGGCTCCCGCGGCGACCCCGAGCAGGTGCTCGGCCGGGTGGTCGCCACGGCCGGGCGCACCGTGCTCGTCTCCGGCCTCACCGTCGGCACCGCGCTCGCCGGCCTGCTCGTGCTGGGCGACCCGGTGCTGACCGGCATGGCCGTGGGCGGCGTCGTGGCGGTCGCGGTCGCGACCCTCGCCGGCCTGACCCTCACCCCGGCCCTGGTCGCGGTCGCCGGCGGCCGGATCCCGGCGCCCGACGTACGACGGGGCACCCGCCGGCCCCGGCCCGCGGGCCGCTCGCTGCTGGCCCGGCAGGCCGCCTTCGCCCAGGCCCGGCCCTGGCCGGTCCTGCTCGGCGCGACCGCGCTGCTGCTCCTGCTGGCCGCCCCGCTGTTGAGCCTCGAGGTCGGCAGCTCCGACACCCGGTCGCTGCCCGCCGACAGCGAGCCGCGGCTCGCGCAGGAGACCATCGAGCGCGACCACACCGAGACCAGCACGGCGTTCGTCACCGTGCTCGCGGATCCGCCGCCCGAGGACCCGCGCGTCGGCGAGCTGGCCCGGGCCCTGCGTGGGCTCGACGACGTCCGCGACGTCACGATCTGGGACCCGCTCGCCGACGGGACGAGCCAGCTCATCGTCGAGCCCGCCGGCGCCGTCGCGGGGCCGGCCGCGCAGGGGGTCGTCGAGGAGATCCGGTCGCGCGACCTCGGGCTCCCGGTCCTGGTCGGCGGGCCCGCCGCGCAGCTGGTCGACGCCCGGGGGGAGATGGCCGACCGGCTGCCGTTCGCGATCCTGCTCGTCGCCCTGGTCACCGGCCTGCTGCTGCTCGCGCTGACCGGGTCGGTCGTCGTCCCGCTGAAGACGCTGGTGCTCAACCTGCTCTCGCTCGGCGCCACCCTCGGCGTCACGGTGGCCGTCTTCCAGTGGGGTTGGGGCTCCTCGCTGCTCGGCTTCAGCTCCTGGGGCGCCCTCGACATCACGACGCCGCTGCTGCTGTTCATGTTCGCGTTCGGGCTCTCGATGGACTACCACGTGTTCCTGGTCGCCCGCATCCGCGAGGCCTGGCAGCACCCACCTCGCGGCCGCGACGCGCCGGCCCCCGGCAGCCGGGCCGCCAACGACCGGGCCGTGCTGGCCGGCATCACGTCGTCCGGACCGGTCGTGACCCTGGCCGCCGTCGCGATCGCCATCGTGTTCGTCGGCTTCGCCAGCGGCGAGCTGGTGGCGGTCAAGGAGATCGGCATCGGCATGACCGTGGCCGTCCTCCTCGACGTCACGGTCGTGCGCGGCCTGCTGCTGCCGGCCGCGATGACGCTCCTGGGGCAGTGGAACTGGTGGCCGGGGCTGGGCCGCCCGCGCCCGTCGTACGGCGGTGAGCAGGCCACCGGTCGGCGGCCTCGGACGGTGGAACGCTCACCGGCCGGCCGGTAGCTCCGCGCGGCACGCCGGGGGGTGCCGCACCCTAGGGTGACCGGCGTGACGGAGAGCGAGTACGACGGGGAGGACTGGCGTGGCCGCGACCTGACCGGGGAGCGGTTCAGCGGAGTGTCCTTCCGCGACGTCGACCTCGGCGGCGCGGTCAGCCGGGGCGCGGTCTTCGAGGGCTGCACCTTCCACGACGTCGACCTCAACGGGGCGGTGCTGACCGACACCGCCTTCACCGGCTGCACCTTCACCCGCTCGGCGCTGTTCTCGACGACCTTTCGGCGCTGCAAGCTCACCGGCTCGGAGTTCGACCGCTGCCGGTTCGGGCTGCTCCAGGTCGACGGCGGCACCTGGGACTTCGTGGGCCTGCGGGCCGCGGACCTCCGCAAGAGCACGTTCACGAGCGTCAGCCTCCGCGAGGCCGACCTGACCGGCGCCCGCTTCGACGGCGGCACCCTGCGTGACGTCGACCTGCTCGGTGCCACCCTCCACGAGACGTCGTTCACCCGGGCCGACCTGCGCGGCTCCAACCTGGTCTCCGTCGACGCACGGGTCGCCCTGCTCCGGGACGCGGTCGTCGACCCGTCGCAGGCCGCCGTCCTCGTCGAGGGCCTGGGGCTGCGGGTCGAGCAGTAGACCTCAGCGGTGCCGCACCACCGGCACCTCGATGCCGTCGCCGGCGTCGAGGTCGCCGTCGGCGTGGTCGTCGGGGAACGCCTCCAGCATGTCCTCGGGATCGACGAGCGTGACGTCGTGGCCGTCCTGGACGAGCCGACGCACGGCCTCCAGCAGCATCCGGCGGCCGACGTCGCGCACCTCGTGCACGCGGGTCAGGTCGAGGACGACCGCCGCCTCGGTCGGCGGCTCCTCGGTCAGGTAGCGCAGCACCCGCTCCATGCCGACGAAGTTGACCGACCCCTGGAGCTCGTAGGCCCATCCGTGCCCGGTCTTCCCGCCGGGCAGCTCGGTGCGGCCGCGGACCAGCGAGCGCGCGGGCGGCGGCACCTCCATCAGGTGCATGCCCATGTCGTGGGAGAGCCGCTCGAAGACCTGGACGCCGCGCACCGAGTTGCCGTGCCTGTCGAGCCGCGGCGAGAAGGTCGCCAGCCCGGCCTGGCCCGGGAGCGCGCCGATCAGGCCGCCGGCCACCCCGCTCTTCGCCGGGATCCCGACGCTGGTGAACCAGTCGCCGGCGGCGTCGTACATCCCACAGGTGGCCATCACCGCCATCACCTGCCGGGTCACCTCGCGGGGGACGACGCGCTCGCCGCTGACCGGGTGCACGCCCCCGTTGGCGAGGGTGGCCGCCATCAGGGCGAGGTCGCGCACGGTGACCAGCAGCGAGCACTGGCGCGTGTAGCCCTCGACCACCTCCTGCGCGTCCTTCTCGACGATCCCGTGGCTGCGGAGCATGAACGCGATCGCGCGGTTGCGGTCGGCGGTCTCGAGCTCGGAGGTGAAGACCTCCTCGTCGAGCTCCAGGTCCCGGCCGGCGAACGCGGAGAAGCCGCGCCGTACGGTCTCGTCGTCGATCAGCGCGTGCACCGTCAGCGCGCCGGCGTTGATCATCGGGTTGAACGGCCGTCCGGTGCCGATCTCCAGCGACAGCTCGTTGAACGCGTCGCCCGAGGGCTCGACGCCGACCTTCTCGAGGACCGCGTCGAGGCCGTGCTCGGCCAGCGCGAGGGCGTAGGCGAACGGCTTCGAGATCGACTGGATCGAGAAGGCGACGTCCGCGTCCCCGACCGCGTAGGTGGCCCCGTCGACGGTCGCCAGCGCCAACGCGAACCGGTCCGGGTCGGCCTGGGCGAGCTCGGGGATGTACGCCGCGAGCTCGCCGCTCCCGTCGCCTCCGCACACGTCGAGGACCTCGGTCAGGTAGTCGGGGATCGGGGAGCGCACGCCCCCACCCTGACACCCGGCTGACAACATCGGGTCATGACCATCCTGGCCCTCGGGGGCGGCGGCTTCTCCATGGAGCCCGACAACCCACTGCTCGACGACTTCCTGCTCTCCCTCGCCTCCCGACGTCGCGGCGCGGGCGGCCGGGCGCGGGTCTGCTTCGTGCCCACGGCGAGCGGCGACTCCGAGTCGTACGGCGACCGCTTCGTGGAGGCGTTCGCCGAGCGGGCCGAGACTAGCCAGCTGCGCCTCTTCCACCTCCACGAGCTCGAGGGTCTTTCGGTCCGCGAGCACCTGCTCGCGCAGGACGTCGTGTACGTCGGCGGCGGCAGCACCGCCAACCTGCTCGCGATCTGGCGGCTGCACGGCGTCGACGAGGTCCTGCGGGAGGCGGTCGCGGACGGCGTGGTGCTGGCCGGGATCAGCGCCGGGATGAACTGCTGGTTCGAGGGCTCGGTGACCGACTCCTTCGGCCCGCTCGCGGCGCTGCCGGACGGGCTCGGGCTGGTCCCGGGCAGTGCCTGCCCGCACTACGACGGCGAGGAGGAGCGGCGGCCGTCGTACCTCGACCTGGTCGGGAGCGGCGCGCTCCCGGACGGCTACGCCGCCGAGGACGGCTGCGGGCTGCTGTTCCGCGACGGCGAGCTGGTCGAGGCGGTCTCGTCGCGCCCCGAGGCCCGCGCGTTCCGGGTGCACGTCGCCGGCGGTGGTCTGGACCTGGTCGACGGCATGCAGGCTCCGACGGTCGCCGAGAGCCCGCTCGAGGTGCGCTACCTGGGCTAGTGGCCCGCCAGGTGCTCGGCGGCGAGGAACGCCAGCCCGAGGGCGGGCAGCAGCCCGTTGCCGGCGAGGTAGCCGGCCGCCCCGTGCCCGGAGATCCCCGCGGCAGCGCCGCCCGAGGCGTAGAGCCCGGGCACCGCCGAGCCGTCCGCGCGCAGCACCCGCGCGTGCTCGTCGACGACCAGCCCGCCCTGGGTGTGGAAGAGCGCGGGCGTGACCGGGACGGCGCGGTACGGCGCCTCGAGCGGGGCCTCCCAGCGGGTCCGGCCGTGCTCGTCGGGGGTCCCGTCCGCGGCCGACGCCCGGGCCGCCTCGAGGGTCGCGGCGAGGACCTCGGGGTCGACCTCGATCGCGGCCGCGAGGGCGGCGGCGTCGTCCGCCGTCCGGGTCACCCCGGACTCGACGGTGTCGCGGTAGTCGGTGAAGGAGAGGCAGGCCTCGTGGACCCGCTCGTCGAGCACGATCCAGCCACGGCCGCCCTCGGCCGCCTGCAGCGCGGCGGCGTACTCGGAGTAGCCGGTGGTCTCGTCGCCGAAGCGCCGCCCGGCGACGTCGACCACGACGGCGCCGTGCATGACCGTGGCCCAGCCGGCCAGCGTCGCCGCCGGGGTGAGCGCGGCGTGGCCCTGGTAGGCGTCGAGGTACGCCGTCGCCGCGCCCAGCCGCTCGCCGATCCGCAGCGCGTCCCCGGTGGAGCCCTCGCTGCCGTGGTAGGTCGCACCCGCGATCTCGGGCAGGTGCTCGGCCACCAGCTCGCGGTCGGCGCCGAAGCCGTTGGTCGCCAGCAGCACCGCCCGGGTGGGGATCCGCTCCTCGCCGTTGGGGGTGTCGACGACCGCGTGCAGCACGCCGTCGTCGCCCTCCTCCACGCCGGTGAGCCGCGCCGGGACCATCAGGTCGACGAGGTCGGAGGAGCGCACCGCGCGCACGACGTCGGCCAGCATCGCCTGGCCGGCCCGCCCGGGGACGGTATGGCAGCGGTAGGCGGAGTGGCCGGGGTAGCCGAAGTCGGTCACCAGCGACAGCGGGAGCCCGACATCGTCGGCCAGCCACTCCAGCAACCGGGCGCTGACCCCGGCCAGCGCGGCCGCCAGGCGCTCGTCCGCCTCGCCGTGGGTCTTGGCCCGCACGTCGGCGAGGAACTGCTCGGGCGAGTCCTCGACGCCGGCCTCGCGCTGCCAGCGGGTCCCGGCCCCGGGCACCATCGCCGTCGACATCGCGGTGTTGTTGCCGCGGGCGAAGTGCTCGTTGCGCTCCACCACCAGCACGCTCAGGCCGAGCGACGCCGCGCGCAGCGCGGCCACCAGCCCGCCGCCCGCGCCGGCCACCACCAGGTCGGGTCCCTCGACGGCGCTCATGCCCGCACCCCCGTCACCGCGCCGCGGTGGGCCAGCAGCGCCAGCGCGGCCGCCGTCGGGTCCAGCAGGTACGGCGCCGTCGCCTGCTCGGCCACCTCGACGGCCGAGCAGGCGTTCAGCACGTAGTCGCAGTCGAGCCCCTCGACCGCCCGCGCCGCGGCGACGGCCCAGGTCGCGTCGTCGGCGATGTCCTCGACACTCAGATCCAGCACCGCGGTCGGCGCCACCGTCGCGACGTCGTACGACGCCAGCCGGCGATCGAGCTCGGCGGCGATGGCCGCGTTGCGGGCGACCGCCCCGAGTCGGGCGCCCTGCCCGGCGACGAACCCGGCGGCCAGCCGGCCGATGCCGAAGACCGGCCGGGGCAGGTCGTGATCGGCACCGCTGAGCGGGTCGAGCACGCAGTCGGGCAGGTAGCCGTCCCAGCCGGCGGGGTCCGCCGCGCGGTAGCGCTCCAGCAGGGCGGCCTCGCTCGCCCGCACGTCGGCCGCGGTCTCGAGGGCCCGCGGACCCTCGCCGAGGTGCTCGAGGTCGACGCGGACGCCGTCCGGCGCGAGCTCGTCGTAGCGCGCCTGGCGGCGGGCCAGCTCGGCGTCGTCGACGACGATGGGGGTGATGGCGAGCAGGCGCATCAGGACGGGTCCTCCCGGGTCGTGAGCGGGTCGTTCGGGTGCTGCGCGAGCGGATGGACGGTGATGTCCATCCAGGGGTGCAGCGGCAGCGAGGTCAGGCAGGCGTGCAGCTCGGTGGCGTCGGCGACGTCGTACAGGCTCCAGTTGGCCCAGCGCCCGGGGACCCGCCAGAGCCGCCGCAGCCGGCCCTCGGCCGCCAGCCGCTGCCCCTGGGCGAGCTCGCGCTCGAAGATCTCGGCGCGCCGCTCCTCGGGCTCGTCGGGCGGCCAGACGATCTCGATGTGGACGAGGAACTCCATGGTCGAGCTCCTCAGACCCCGAGGTACGCCTCGCGCACCCGCGGGTCGTCGGCCAGGTCGGAGGCCTTGCCCTCGAGCACGATCGAGCCGCTCTCGATGACGTAGGCCCGGTCGGAGATGGCGAGCGCCTGGGAGGCGTTCTGCTCCACGATGAGGACGGTCACCCCGGTGTCGCGGATCCGGCTGATCGCCTCCAGGACCTGGGCCACCAGGTTGGGGGCCAGGCCGACCGACGGCTCGTCGAGGGTCAGGCAGGTCGGCCGCGCCATCAGAGCCCGGCCGATGGCCAGCATCTGTTGCTGGCCGCCGGACATGGTGTCGGCCCGCTGGAGGCGCCGCTCCTGGAGGATCGGGAACAGCTCGTAGACCTCCTCCAGCGACGACCGGACCGTCGAGCGGGACTGGGTGTAGGCCCCCATTTCGAGGTTCTCGACCACCTGGAGGTGGCCGAAGAGGGCCCGGTCCTGGGCGACGTGCACGAGCCCGGACCGCACGATCCTGTGCGGCGCACGGTTCTGCACGTCCTGGCCGTCGAGGCGGATGTGCCCGCGCGAGGTCGGGACCAGGCCGGCGATCGCCCGCAGGGTCGTGGTCTTGCCGGCGCCGTTGGCGCCGATCAGGGAGACGATCTCGCCCTGGTCGACGTGCAGCGAGAGGCCGTGCAGGATCTCCAGGCGCCGGTAGCCGGCGTGGACGTCGTCGAGCTCGAGCATCATGCGTAGTCCTCCCCGAGGTAGGCCTCGACGACCCGGGGGTCACGGATGACCTCCTGCGGGTCGCCCAGGGCGAGCTCCTGGCCCTCCGCCATCACCAGCAGGCGCTCCGAGAGCGCCATCACGGCGGCCATGATGTGCTCGACGAACATCACCGTGACCCCGTCGGCGTGGATCTCGCGCAGCAGCTCGATGATCGGCGCACGCTCGGCGGGCACCAGCCCGGCCAGCACCTCGTCGAGCAGCAGCAGGCGCGGCTCCAGGGCCAGGGCCCGGGCCAGCTCCAGCCGCTTCAGGCCGGCGGTGGGCAGGCTGCCCGAGGGTGCGTGGACGTACTCGGCCAGCCGCACCCGCTCGATCACCTCGAGCGCATGGCGGCGAGCGGCGCGCCGCGACCGGTGCCGGTGGTGGGCCGCCACGGCGACGTTCTCCAGCACGCTCATCGACTCGAAGGGCCGCATCAGCTGGAAGGTGCGCACCAGCCCGGCGCCGGCCACCTTGTCGGCGGGCCAGCCGGTGATGTCCTGGCCGTCGAAGACCACCCGTCCGCTGGTGGGCGGGAGCTGGCCGGCGAGCAGCGAGAACAGCGTCGTCTTGCCGGCGCCGTTCGGGCCGATGATCCCGAGGAACTCGCCGTCGGTGACGGTCACGTCGACGTCGCTCACGGCCCTCAGGCCGGAGAACGACTTGGTGAGCTGGTCGACCTGCAGGAGCGTCATGAGCGGAACCGATCGCGCAGGGTGCCGTAGATGCCCTTCGGCATGAACAGCACGATGAGGATGAGCAGGGCGGCGTACACCGCGACGTCGAGGCCGCTGAGCCCCTCGAGGAACGAGAGGAACCCGGGCGGCTCGCGCAGCACGTCGGCGATCCACTCCGAGAGCGGGCCGACGATCAGGGCGCCCACGAGCGGGCCCCAGATGGTGCCGATGCCACCGATCACGGCGGGCACGATCGCGTTGACCGAGACCGCCGAGCCGAAGCCCTGCTCCGGGCCGACGAAGAAGTAGTACTGGGTGTAGAAGGAGCCGGCCACCGAGGTCAGCGCGCAGCTGGCCGCGACGGTCACCAGGCGCACCCGCATCACGTTGATGCCCAGCGAGGCCGCGGCCGTCTCGTCGTCGCGCACGGCCTGGGCGTACTGGCCGGTGCGGGAGTGGACGAACCAGATGGTGCCGAGCAGCCCGAGGGCCAGGATCCCCAGCGGGATCCAGAAGTAGAGCGGGCTGCCCGCCTTCCACTGCATCATCGTCCAGGAGTCCTCGGAGAGGATCGGGACGTTGAAGCCCTCGGTGCGGTTGAGCGCGTCGATGTTCTGCACCGCCAGCAGGAAGACCTGGGCGAAGGCGAACGTCGCGAGCGCGAAGTAGGGGCCGGCCAGCTTGTAGCGCAGGCACAGGAAGGCGATCAGGGTGCCGGCCGCCGCGGAGATCAGCGCCCCGACGACCATCGCGATCCACGGCGAGACGCCGTGCTGCACGAGGAGGTAGGCGTCGGTGTAGGCCCCGATGCCGAAGAAGGCGGCGTGGCCGAAGCTGAACATGCCGCCGTAGCCGCTCATCAGGTTCCAGCCGACGGCCATGATCGCGAAGATCAGGGTTCGGACCGCGACGGTCTCGGTCTGGTCGTCGAGCAGGAACGGGAGTACGGCGAGCACCGCGACCAGCACGCCGAGGACGGCGTACGAGCGGGTGGCGCTGGAGTCCTTCAGCCGCGGGTCGTCCGCGGCGATCGTGGTGGGTCGCTCGGTCAGGGTGGTCACTGCGGGGCCCCCAGGATCCCCTGGGGCCGGAAGAACAGCACCAGGACGAAGACGGCGAAGACCAGGATCAGCGAGCCGGTCCCCGGGAAGTAGAGGGCGCCGACGGTCTGCACCAGGCCGATCACCAGGCCGCCCAGCAGGGCGCCGGTGACGCTGCCGAGGCCGCCGAGCACGACGATCACGAACGCCAGGATCGTGAACTGCTCGCCGACGGTCGGGGTGAGGCTGAGGAACGGCGCCATCAGGCCGCCGGCGACCGCGACGCAGGCCGCGCCGATGCCGAAGGTCAGCGCGTAGATCCGGCGAACGTCGACGCCCACCAGCGAGGCGCCCTCGGCGTTCGCCGAGACCGCGCGGATCGACATGCCGAACGACGTACGACGCAGCAGGAGCAGCAGCGCGACCGCGACGAGCAGGGCCCCGCCGAAGGCGATCAGCCGCTCGTACGACGCCACCGCGCCGAACACCTCGACCGACCCGTCGACCGAGCCGGGCACCCGCAGCGGCCGGCCGCCGAAGATCATCAGCAGCACGTTGATGATCAGCAGGCTCAGGCCGAGGGTGACCAGCAGCGGGCCCTCGTGGCTGCCGGCCAGGGTGAGCTTGTTGAGCAGCGCGGCCTGCACGACCACGCCGAACAGGAACATGATCGGCACGGCCAGGAGGGTCGCGACGTAGACGGGGAGTCCGCCCGAGGTCGTCATCTCGTAGACCAGGAACATCGCCATCGTGAGCATCGCGCCCTGCGCGAAGTTGACGATGCCGAGGACGCCGAAGATCAGGGTCAGGCCGACCGAGACCAGCGCGTAGACGCCGCCGAGCAGCAGGCCGGTGACGATCGACTGGGTGACCAGGTCGGTGGCGCGCTGGCCCACGGCGTAGACGAGGACGAGCGCGACGACGACCGCCGCCATGACGCCCAGCGGCACCGCGACCTCGGAGGTACGGCGCTGCGTCCCCCGGTCCGGTGGTGCCTCCGGGGCCGGCGCGGTGGCCGTGCTGGTGGGGTCCGTCATGTCCTCACTCCTTCGCGCCGGCGGCGCGGCCGGCGGGGTAGACGATGTCGGCGGTCTTGAACTCGTCGGGGAAGACCTGCTCGACCTTCCCGTCGCGGATCTGCATGACCGTCACGGAGGCGTTCTCGTTCTCGCCCGCCTCGTCGAAGGCGATCGGTCCGCCGAACTCCAGCAGCGGGTCGTCGATCTCCAGGTCGGCGATCGCGTCGCGCAGCTCCTCGGGGTCCTTGGAGCCGGACTCCTCCAGGCCCTGGGCGATGACCACGACGGCCTGGTAGGCGAGCATCGCCGAGGTCTCCATGGTCCGGCCGTACTTCTGCTCGAAGCGGGCGCGGATGTCCTGGGCGCGCTCGTCGGTGGCGGCGTAGTGGTAGTTCGCGCTCAGCACGTCGGCGCCCGCGGGCCCCGAGTCGGCCGGGAAGGCGCTGTCGTCGAAGCCGCCGTTCGCGATGCCGTAGAGCGCGTCGACGTCGCCGCCGAGCGAGCGGACCGCCTGGGCGATGAGCAGGCTGTCGGGGTAGTAGCCGGTCACGACGACCACGTCCGGGTCGGCGGCGAGGGCCTCGCGGACCTGGGTGGTCGCGTCGGTGAAGTTGGTCGCCGGGTAGGTCACCTCGGACACCACGTCGATGCCCTGGTCGGCGGCCTCCTTCTCGAAGGCGTCGTGGACGCTCTGGCCGAAGGCCCCCTCGATGTGCAGGTAGGAGACCGTCCGGACCGGCTTGCCGTTGGCCTTCGAGAGCTCGGCCAGGGCGATCGCGCCGTCGCGGCCCATGCTGGAGGCGTTGGGCTGGATGCGGAAGGTGTGCTCGTAGCCCTGCTCGAGGATCACGTCGTCGACCGCCACGTCGATGACCAGCGGCACCCGGTTGCGCTCGGCGACCGCCGACACGTTGGCGGTGACGTCGCTCTGGTAGGTGCCGATCAGCGCGACCGCGCCCTCGCTCACCAGCCGCTGCGCCTCGATCTGCCCGGCGTCGGCCGTGCCCTTGCTGTCACCCGCGCGGAGCACGAGGCTGTCCCCACCCAGCGACTCGATGCCGCCGGCCTCGTTGAGGTCGTCGACCGCGAGCTGGGCGCCCTCGTGCATCATCTCGCCCTGACCGGCGAGGGCGCCCGTGAGCGGGTGCACCGAGCCGATCACGACCTCGTCCTCGGCGGGCTCGTAGCCGCCGCACGCCGCTGCGGTCAGGACGATGAGCACACCGACCACAGCGAGGGAGAGCTTCTTCATGGTGCAGGACCATCCTTCCGAGCCCGACGACCTCCGGATCGTTCCTCTGACAGGAACACCATCGGGGCCACCTAGCGTTTCGCTCAGCGAGCCGTTCAACCAAGCCTTGCGTCGCGCTGCACGCGATCCCCGTCACTATGGCACGGGTCACCCCTGCATTTCCAGGGCCTGGACGCCTCGACCTTCTCCCACTAGCGTTTCTCCTAGCGAAACGCAGGTAACGATCATGTTTCCCGAAAGGACCCACGCATGACCGAGCGAGAGACGCCGGGCGGTACGGAGGCAGCCGACCGGGTGGCCGACGTGCTGCTGCTCCTCGGGCGTTCCGACGAGCCGCTCGGGGTGTCCCGGATCGCGCGCGAGCTGGACCTCAGCAAGGCCGTGGTGCACCGGATCCTGCGCTCGCTCGCCTCGCGCTCGCTGATCCGGCCGGACCCCGGCGGCGCCGGGCACGTGCTGGGCCCGGCGGCGGCCGGCCTGGCCATCCGGGCCTGGAGCCAGCTCGACGTCCGGGCGGTCGCCTCCCCCGTGCTGCGGCGCCTGCGCGACCGCACCCGCGAGACCACCACGCTCTCGATCCTGGTCGGCGACCAGCGGGTCTACCTCGACCAGTTCGAGAGCCCGCAGGAGGTGAAGATGGTGGTCGAGATCGGCCCGCGCTTCCCGCTGCACTCCGGTGCGTCCAGCCGGGTGATCCTGGCCCACCTGCCGCAGCCGTTCATCGACGAGGCGGTACGCCAGCTGGCGCAGGAGCGTCCGACCTTCGAGATCGAGCCCTACCTCGCCGGGCTGGCCCGGATCCGCGAGGAGGGCTACGGCATCTCGCTCAACGAGCGGAGCACCGGTGCCGCCTCCATCGCGGCGGCGTTCTTCGACGCGGCCGGCAACGTCCTCGGCTCGGTCAGCGCGTCCGGGCCGATCTTCCGCTACAGCGACGAGTCGGACGAGCAGCAGCAGGAGCAGGTCCGGCTGGTGGTCGAGGCGGCCCGCGAGATCACCGACCGGCTCCGGCCGCCCGCCGACGACTGACCCCTCCCCCGAGGCCCACCGAAGGAGACCCGTGCTGCCCCGCTCGTTCCTCTACGTCCCCGCCGACCGTCCCGACCTGTTCGACAAGGCCGCGGCGGGGCCGGCGGACGCGATCGTCCTGGACCTGGAGGACGCCGTGCCGGCCGCGGGCAAGACCGCCGCACGCGACGCCGTACGGCGGTGGCTGCCGTCGTCGCCCGCGACCGGGGCCGAGGTCTGGGCCCGGATCTCGCCACTCGCCCTCGACGACGACCTGGCGGCCGTCTACCACCCGCGACTGGCCGGCCTGCTGCTCGCCGGCTGCACGCCGGAGGTGCTCGACCGGGTCGCCGCCACCACCCCGGCCGACCTCCGCCTGGTCGGGCTGGTCGAGAGCGCCGCCGCGCTGGTCGCCCTCCCCACCATGGCCGCCCATCCGCGGCTGACCGCCTTCGGCGTCGGGGAGGTCGACCTCCTCGGCGACCTCCGCGTCGCGCGCACTCCCCGCACCGACGCCGTCGTCGCCCAGCTCCGCACCCTGGTGGTGGTGCACAGCGCCGCGGCCGGTCTGGAGCCCCCGGTCGCCCCCACCTCCACCGACTTCCGGGACCTGGACGCCTTCGCCGAGTCCACCCGCCTCGCCCTGGACCTCGGCTTCCGCTCGCGGACCGCGATCCATCCCGGGCAGGTGCCGGTCATCCACGACGCGCTCACCCCCTCCGCCGAGGAGGTGGCCGCCGCCCGCGACCTGGTCCGGCGCTTCGACGAGGCGGACGGCGGGGGCACGGTCGACGCGAGCGGGCGGTTCGTCGACGCCGCCGTGGTGCGGGGCGCGCGGGAGACCCTGTCCCGGGCGCGGTGACGCTCAGCGGGCGGGCCGGTAGCGCCGTACGTCCACCCGGGTGAGGTCCCGCACCGGGTGCCGGCGACCGGCGAGCACCGCGTCGTACGACCGGTCGCGCTGGAGATAGCGGGCGAAGAACGCCCCGGCGTAGGTCCGCTGGACCCGGCGCTCGGCGCGCGGCCCGAGGGTGCGCGAGGTCTCCTCGGAGAACCCGTCGGTGCAGCGACCGGGCCGGCCCTCCGGGTGGCCGGCGTCGTCCTCGCCGCCGGGGCCGCCGCCGGCCGCCCAGCGCGTGTTGAGGTTGTTGTGGTTGGCGCCGTGCACGGTGATGCCGATGTTGACCCGGTTGCCCGCGCGCTGGGCCAGCTGGTTGTACTCGTCGCGGCCGGTGGCGTCGCAGGTGCCCGCCCAGGTCATCAGCGGGACGTCGGTGACCTGCAGCCGACGGAAGTTCCGGTCCAGGAACGGCGGCCCGGCCGCGGCCAGACCGAAGACGGCCCGGATCCGCACGCCCTCCGGCAGCCGCTGGCGGTGCGCGGCGGCCGCGACCCACATCACGCCGCGGCCGCCGCGGGAGTGACCCAGCAGGCCGACGTTCCGCAGGTCGACCGCCCCGCGCAGGTCGGGTCGCACCGGCCGGCCGGTCGCCGAGGAGCGGAAGGCGCCGACGAGCGGGCCGGTGCCCCGCTCGACCAGGTCGCGCCACATCCTCAGGTGGCGCAGCACAACCGTCCCGCGGGCCCGGTCGGCGACCTCGCCCAGCTCGCCCGCGTTGACGCCGTTGGCGCCCACCGAGACCACGACCATGCCGCGGGCGGCGAGGTCACGGCCGAGGGCGTCGTACCCGCGGTCGCTGCGGATGGCGGTCCGGGTGCCGCGACAGGGCCACTGGCCGTCGACCTCGCCGCTCGCCTCGTCGGCGCAGGTCCAGAACAGCCCGTGCGCGATCACGACGAGCGGGAGCCGTCGCCCCGCGGCGTCCGCGGGCGCGTAGACCCGACCGGTCAGCTCCAGGGGCGCCAGCTCCCGGGTGAGCCTGCCCTTCCGGTCGAACCCGTGGAAGCCCCGCACCGTCAGGGCGCGGTCCCCGAGGTCGTAGTCGAAGGTCCGCACCGAGGTCGGCGCGCGGTCGGCGCCCACCCCGGTGGCGGGGTACGGCGCGGCCGCGAGCGAGGCGGCGGCCAGCACCGCCACCAGGCTGCGGCGGATCAGGGTCGTCATCCGTGTCATGCCGACACGCTCGCGGGCCGATGTCAGGAACCTGTGTGCCCCCGGTCAGGGGTCGGTCAGCAGCCGGCGCGGCGACCCGGGGCGCGGGAGGTCCTCCCCCGCGCCCCGGGTGCGCGGTCAGCGCACCCGCACCCGGACGACGGCCGCGGCCCGGGCGGTGTCCGCGGTCGCGGGCAGCAGCACCCGCACCCGGTGCGTGCCGCGCGGGAGCCCGCGCAGGACGACGCGGGTGGTCCCGGTCGCCACCCGGGTGACGACCGGCCGGCCGCCCGAGCTCGTCCTCAGGACCAGGCCGGCGGGGCGGACCGGGAGGCCGGCGACCCGCACGCGCAGGCGGGGACCCGAGCCCGACACCACCAGCCGCGGGCGGGCCTTCGCGACCCGCACGACGACGGTCGAGCGGCTCGGCGCAGCGCCGGCCGACGGCGTGAAGCCGACCTCGAGCCGGTGCGTGCCGGCCCCGAGCCGGCGCGGGAGCCGGACCGTCGCCACCCCGGCCCGGACGGTGCCGCTGGCCAGGACCCGGCCCTTCTCGGTGGCCCGGACCGTGCCGGTCGTGGCGCCGCCGACCCGCACGCGCAGCACCGCGCCCGCGCCGTACGACGTCCGCGCCGCGGTGGCGGTGACGGAGGTCGCCGCGGCGGCGATCCGGCCGACGGTCACCGAGGCCGCGCTGACGGTGGTCGCGAGCTCGTCGGGGCTGGTGAGCAGCAGCCCGTGCACGACCGGCAGGCCGGCCCCGTCGGTCGACGTGGCCCCGAGGACGACGGTGGTGCTCGTCCCCGCCAGCCGGTACGACGTGCCGGGGGTGATCCGGCCCGCCGCGACCGGGTGACCCAGCACGGTGCCGCCGCCCGAGCTGACGACGGCGCCCGCGGCGGTGACGACAGTCCGCAGGTCCGTCAGGCGTACGGCGGCGTCGGTCCCGGGGAACAGGTCGAGGCGGCCGACCGTGCTGCTCGCGCCGGTGGTCGCGACGGCGGTCCGCAGGCCGGTGGCGGCGACCTGCCCGGTGCCGTCGGCGAGCGTGTCGAGGGCGCCGGCGGGGGTCCTCAGCGTCGCGAGCGGCGCGGCGCCGAGCTCGACCGAGCCGGTGGCGCGGACGCCGTACCCGTGCCAGGTGCCGGCCGGGACGACCGGCTGCTCGGGCTGCGGCTCGGGCTCCGGGCCGGTGCCCGGGCCGTCGTCGACCCCGACCACGACCTGGCCGAGGATCACCTCGGGCCAGCTGCCGGTGTGGTCGACGTAGTGGAGCGCGTTGACGGTGGTGGTGCCGTCGGCGTGCTCGATCCGCTCGTTGACGCGGACCTCCAGCAGCACCTCGCCGTCCTCGTCGACCTTGGAGTAGATGTAGCCGTCCTGGTGGTTCAGCCAGCGGCCGTCGGCGAAGAGCGCGTTGACGGAGTCGGCGAAGGTCACCGTCGACGCGCCGGCCGGGGTGACGTGCAGGTGCAGGTGGTTGACCCGCAGCGCGGAGGGCCGGTACTCGGCGAGGGCGTCCTCGGCCGGCAGCTGGGCGAAGGCGTCGACCTCGACGTCGACCGACCCGTCGACGGCCGTCGTGGCGCTGACGCCGGTGGCCCGGCTGCGGGCACCGAGCGCGCGCACCTCGTCCGCCGTCGCGGTCGCGGCGCCGGGTCCGGTGATCACGGGCGCCGGCTCGACCAGGCGTACGCCGTCCGCCCCGACGACCTGGACGCCCGCGACCCGGTGCGGCTCGCGGGTGGGCTGCGCGAGGTCGGTGCAGGTCACCTGGCCGAGCGCCAGGTCGCGGACCTCGTAGTTGTCGCCGTTGCGGATCCGCAGGCCGGTCGTCGTGCGGACGGTGCCGACGGTCGTGACCGCCTCGAGCGTGACGGTCGCGTCGTCGTCGTACGCCCCGGCGGTAGCGGGCAGCGGGATCGTCGTCCCCGCCGCTTCCTGGGCCGCGGCCGTGCGGTCGACGTCGCCGACCAGCAGCTGCTCGACAGTGACGAAGGAGCGCCCGCCCGGGGCGCAGCCGACGGTCAGGCCGCGCAGGGTGAGCGGCACCCGGCCGCGCAGCTCGACCCGGGCCTCGGCGACCGTCGAGCGGGCACCGGTCGAGCCGGCGACGGTGCGGGTCCCGGTGGTGGTGATGACGTAGCCGGAGCGCAGGGCGGCTGGGGTCGCGGTGGTCGCGACCTCGCCGGCCACCTCGGCGCCCGCCGTCCAGCCGACCGGGGCGGTCGCGGACTGCAGGGTGCCGCCGTCGATGTCGCGGACGCTCAGGCCGGCGGCGGTGTGCAGGACGGGGTCGGCGGCGTACGCCGGCGTCGCGGGCAGGGCGAGCGCGGCCCCGGTGGTGGCCAGCGCGACGAGCGTCGCGGCCACCGTGCGGATGGAGGTCATGGTCGTTCTCTCTCGGGAGGGGTGGGGCCCGGTCACCGGGCGGTGCCGAACAGGTCGAAGAAGGCGGCGCCGCCGGGCAGGCCGACGCCGGTGAGCGGGTCCCAGCCGGGCCCCGAGACGAGCGACTGGGGGCGGCGGTCGACGGTCACGACCGTCTCGGGCCAGGTCTGTCCGCCGCCGAGCGCGGTCGCCGACCAGAGGCCGGCGTTCGGCGGGGTCACGTCGCGCAGCGCCGCCGTACCCGCCAGGCGGTAGAGCCACGGCGTGGCCAGCCCGATCCGCCGGCCGGAGCGGGCCTTGGCCATCGCGACCAGGGTGGCGACCGACGGGGTGGCCAGGCTGGTCCCGCCGATGGCGCGGTACGTCGGCCCGTCCGGCCCGGGGATCCGGGTCGTGAAGCCGGTCAGCGGGTCGGCCAGCGCGGCGACGTCGGGCAGCAGCCGCCTCCCGGCGCCGGAGCCGTCGGTGAGGGTCGCCGGGACATGCCCCCGCTGCCAGCCCGGCCGGGCGTGGACGTGGGAGGCGCCGCCGCCCCCGCCGGCGTGGAAGCCGGGTGGGATCAGCCCGCCGTTGCGGGCGAAGTACGGCGTGGACGCCCAGCCGCCGATCGCGGCGTACGAGCCGTCGCGCCGCATCCCCATCGACAGCCCGCCGACCGCGGTGACCCACGGGCTGGACGCCGGCGAGGTCACGTCGAGCTCGCCCGCGTGGTCGCCCTCGTCGCTGTAGTCGCCGTCGTTGCCGGCGGCCGCGAAGACCGACACGCCCCGCAGCGAGGCCTGCACGACCGCGCGGTGCAACAGGGCCCGGTCGGCGTCGGTGCCGTGCTCCTCGCGGGAGCCGAGGGACATCGAGATCACGTCGACCTCACCCGACTCGACGGCGTCGAGCAGGGTCTGGAAGAGGTCGTGGGAGTAGCAGGTCGGGCTGGCCCAGTAGACGACCTTCGCGTCCGGCGCCATCGCGTGCACGGCCTGGACGTCGAGGTGCTGCTCCTCCGACCAGCCTTCGCGGTCCCCGCAGGCGGTGTCGTCCTCGGCGGTGTGGTGGACGACGTACTGCCCGGGGCGGAAGGGGGCGCCGCCGGTCTCGGTGAAGTAGTCGTCGGTGTTCTGCGCGACCGCGGGGTCGTCGTACGTCCCGACGATGCCGACCCGGGCACCCTCGCCGGTGATGCCCGCCGGGACCCGGTGCAGGGCGCGCAGGTCGGTGGGCGAGTAGCCGCAGAGCCGGTTGGAGCGGGTCGTCACGGCGGGCCGCGCGGGCCAGCGGTCGCTGACCCGCTCGCCCCAGTAGCGCGCGCAGCCGTCGGAGGTCTGCGGCCCGGTCGTCACGGCCGGCGCGGTGATCGACATCGGGACCGCGGGGGTGCGCACCAGCCCGGCGACGCCCTGGATCCGCAGCCCGCGCGGCACCGACACGGCACGGGCGGGCGCGACGATCTCGACGCCGTCGGTCTCGACCCGGACCAGGCGGGTGCGCAGGGCGCGCTCGACCCGGCCGACCCGGCCCCGCACCTCGACGACCCCGAGGTCGCGTCGTACGGCGGTGACCGCGAGCCGCTGGGCGCGCAGCCAGCGGGCGGCCCGCCGTACCTGCCGCGGCGTCGCCGCGCCCTCGCCCCGCCAGGGGAGCAGCACGCTGAGGCGGACCACCTCGCGGTCCGGCACCGCCCGCCGGCGGCCGGTGTCGAGCGCGGCGAGGTCCAGGCGCGACCCGGCGAGCACAGTGCGGGCGGCCGGGCGCTCCGCGGGCTCCGCGGCCGACGCGGGCGGCGCTCCCGAGAGCGGGACGGACAGGGTCGCGGCGGCGAGCACGGCGACGAGCAGGGGTACGCCGCGCTGCGGCGTGCGGGAGACGGGCACGAAGGGTCCTCGGGGTCCAGCCGCACCACCGTGATGCGGCCCGCGGACTCTATACGAGAACGATTCTCATTTGCATTTGGGGGTGGGTGTGACCGGGTACCCGGAAGGCATGAGCGACGACCCGAGGAAGACCAGCACGCAGGGCGACCCCGACCTCGACGCGGAGCGCGAGGAGATCGGGGCGCTGCAGGACCGGCTCGACGCCGAGTCGGACGAGGACGGCCTGGGGGCCGAGGCGGGCACGGCCGAGGAGAACGGCATCTCGCAGGGCTGAGGCCGCCGCGTCCTCAGGCCGCCCGCACCGCGACGGGCACCCGCACCTCGACGAGCGCCGTCCGCAGCCGCCGCTGCGCGGCCAGGACCAGGAGCAGCTCCAGCACCATCGCGGTGACGGTCACGGCGAACGCCGCGGTGTGGCCGTGCGCGTCGGCGAGCCGTCCGGCGGTGCCCGAGCCGACGGCGTACCCCAGGCCGGTGGCGCTGGCCAGCAGCGTCATCGCGGTGGCGACCCGGGCGGGGGCGACCACCCGCTCGGCCAGCGAGAAGACGGCGATCATCAGGGGCGCCACGGCGCAGCCGAGCAGCAGGACGACCGGGACCAGGGCAGCGAGCCCGTCCACGAGCAGCAGGGGCAGCGACAGCACCGACAGGGCGGCCGCGGCGCCGAGCATCCGGCGCTCCGGGCCGATCCGCTCGGGGAGGAACGCGGTCGCGACGCCCGCGACGGCGCTGCCGACCCCGAGCACGGCGTGCACCAGCCCGGCGGCGCCCGGCACCCCGGCCTGGGTGGCCAGCACCGTCGTCCCGGTCTGGGTGGCGCCGAAGAGGCTGCCGATGAGCAGCTGCGCGACGACCAGGACCAGCAGGACCGGGGTGAGCAGCCGACCGGTCGGCAGCGGGATGCCGTCGCGTCGGACCCGGCGGGCGCTGCGATGCAGCGCGAAGGCCGTGCCGAAGATCGCCAGCATCGCGGCCGCCAGCAGCAGCGCGCCGCCGGGCGAGACCACGGCGACGCCGACGCCGACGAGGGCCGGGCCGATCGCGAAGGACGCCTCGTCCGCGGCCCCCTCGTAGGAGAAGGCCACGTCGACCAGGCGCCGCTGGTGGACCCCGGTCGGGGCGGTGATCGGGCGCCAGCGCACCCGCGCCAGCGGACCGACCTGCGGCATGGCGAGACCGGCGAGGGCGGCGGTGGCGACCACGGCCGCGTCGGCCGCTCCCCCGCGGACGAGCGCAACGAGGGCGACCAGCGCGCCGGCGCCGGCCAGTGACTGCACGAGGACGACGTGCCGCTGGCCGATCCGGTCGGCCAGGGCCCCCGCGAACGGGGCGCCGGCCGCGTTCGCGACGGCGAGCGCGCCGGCGGCCAGGCCGCCGAGGCCGTAGCTGCCGGTGGCGTCGGAGACGAGCAGGAGGGTGCCGAGCTGGCTCATGGCGAGCGGCAGCCGGGCGAGGAAGGCGACGACGACGTACGTCGTCCCGGCGAGCTCGAAGAGCCGCCGGTAGGAGGCGAGGGGTGACACGGGGGTGGGGCCTTTCGGGTGCGTCTGGACGACGCGCCGAACCCACCTCCAAGACGCGTGAAACCCTGTGCTCCCCCGATGGTACGGCGCCCTCCCGCGGGGTGGCGAAACCGCGACCCGTTCGACCCTCGGCGGTCCCCCGGCCGGCGCCCGGGGACCGCCGAGGCGGGCGATCAGGCCCGGATGAAGTCGAGGATGTCGGCGTTGATGACGTCGGCGTTGGTCGTCGGCATCCCGTGCGGGAAGCCCGGGTAGGTCTTCAGCGTGCCGTTCGGGAGGAGCTTCACCGACAGCTCGGCGGAGTCGGCGATCGGCACGACCTGGTCGTCCTCGCCGTGCAGCACCAGGGTCGGCACGGTGACGGCCTTCAGGTCCTCGGTGAAGTCGGTCTGCGAGAACGCGACCACCCCGTCGTAGTGGGCCTTAGCACCGCCGAGCATGCCCTGGCGCCACCAGTTGGCGATGACGCCCTCGTGCGGCTCGGCGCCGGGTCGGTTGTAGCCGTAGAACGGGCCCTCGGCGAAGTCGCGGAAGAAGGCGGCCCGCCGCGTGGCGACCTGCTCCTGGATGCCGTCGAAGAAGTCCTTCGGCAGGCCGCCGGGGTTGCTCTCGGTCTGGACCATGATCGGCGGGACGGCGCTGATCAGCACCGCCTTGGCGGCCCGGTCCTGGCCGTGGCGGGCCAGGTAGTGCACGACCTCGCCGCCACCGGTGGAGTGGCCCACGTGGACGGCGTCGCGCAGGTCGAGGTGCTCGACGACCGCGGCGAGGTCGTCGGCGTAGTGGTCCATGTCGTGGCCCGTGGCCACCTGCTCCGAGCGGCCGTGGCCGCGACGGTCGTGGGCGACCACACGGAAGCCCTGGTTGAGGAAGAACATCAGCTGGGCGTCCCAGTCGTCGGACGAGAGAGGCCAGCCGTGGCTGAAGACGACCGGCTGGCCGGTCCCCCAGTCCTTGTAGAAGATCTCGACGCCGTCGGTGGTGGTCAGGGTGGGCATGGGGGGCTCCCGGGAGGATCGAGGAAGGATCGGACGCACGCCCGGCGGGCGCGACGGTTCGAGTCTCTATCCCGCGGCTGTCCTCGCACCTGCACCTGGTGCGACAGGTTTCCCACGGTTTGCGTCACCGGAGGTGAACGAGCCCGCGTCTCGACGTGCCTCGTCACGGAAGGCTCGGGGCGAGCGGCCCAGCCGGGTCAGGAAGACGCGGCGCATCATCTCGCCGCTGGAGAAGCCCGCGGCGGCGGCCGCCGCCGCCACGGACGACCCGGCCCGCAGCCAGTCGCAGGCGATGCCGAAGCGCAGGTCGGCCACGTAGGAGGCCGGCGTGGTGCCGAGCTCGTCACGGAACAGCCGGGTCAGCTGCCTCTCGCTGACGTGCGCGAACGCGGCCATGGACCGGACGCTGTGGGGCACCTGTGGCTCGGCCCGCACATGGTCGGTGACCCGGCGGACGACGTGGGACTCCACGACCTTCGCGCTTGCCGACGACGAGAACTGCGACTGGCCGCCACCGCGCTGGAGGTAGACCAGCAGGTCGCGGGCGACGGCCTGCGCGACCTCGATGCCGTGGTCCTCCTCGACCAGCGCGAGCGCCAGGTCGATGCCTGCGGACGCCCCGCCGGAGCTGTAGGTGCGGTCGTCGCGGACGTAGATCGCGTCGTGCCGCACCGAGACGCCGGGATAGCGCGCAGCCAGGTCCCGGGTGTACTTCCAATGCGTCGTGGCGGCCCGGCCGTCGAGCAGGCCCGCCTCGGCCAGCACGAACGCGCCCGTGCAGATGGCGGCCATCCGCCGGCTGCGTCCGGCGAGTTCCCGGGTCGCGGCCACCAACTCGGGCGTTACGAAGCGGAGGGCGGGTCTGGTGCTGCCGACCACGACGACGGTGTCGAAGGTCCCGGAGCCCGCGACGGCGACCGCCTCCATCCGGGCGCCCACGGACGTCTCGAAGGCTCCGCCGCCGACGGTCAGGACCGAGATCTCGTAGGCCCCGGGGACCTGCCGGTTCGCGGCCACGAAGACCTCGGCCGGACCGCTGAGGTCGAGCAGCATCACCCCGTCGAACGCCAGCACCCCGATCCGGCGCGGGGAACGCGACGTCTCCATTGTGGAATCATGGCTCCACCAACCGCGCGGTGTCCACCGGGCTCCGCTCGCGGGACCGGACGGGAGCCCGGCCTTCGGATGACGGCGATACGCTCCGCAGGTGCCGCGCCCCCGACAGTTCGACGAGCCCGCACTGCTGGACGCGGCCATCGAGCTCTTCTGGTCCCACGGGTACGCCGACACCTCCATCGCCGACGTGGCCCTCGCCTCGACGGTCGGCAACGGCAGCATCTACGCCGCCTACCGGTCCAAGGACGGTCTCTACCTGCAGGCCGTGGTCCGCTACTGCCGGCGGTTGACCGAGACGGTGCGCGAGGCCATG
Organism: Nocardioides lianchengensis; assembly: GCF_900101465.1. Classification (GTDB taxonomy): domain Bacteria; phylum Actinomycetota; class Actinomycetes; order Propionibacteriales; family Nocardioidaceae; genus Nocardioides; species Nocardioides lianchengensis. Next base: position 10,819 of record NZ_FMZM01000015.1, on the reverse strand, counting down.
CAGGGGAGCTCCGGGGACGTCGCCACGAGCCTGCGGGCCTACCTCGAACTCATCATCTGCGACTGCGTCAGCCAGCCCGGGCGGCGTGGCTGCCTGATGCTCAACAGCCTGACGCTGGTGGACCGGGTGCCCGAGCTGCGGCCCGTCATCGACGCGACGACCCGCGAGCTGCAGGAGATCGTCGCGGCGCGATTGCGACGCGACCTCGCGGGTGGCGCCGACCAGGTCGACGTCGAGGGACTCAGCGCGCACTACGTGACCCTGTCCCAGGGCCTCATCCACCGCAGCCGGCTCGGCCACGGTCCGGACGAGCTCCGGGCCGTGGCCGACGCCACCTTGCGGTTCAGCCCCGGCCGGAGCGCTTGACGAACTCCCCGCGCGGGTCGCCGACGACGGCGCCGTCGCGCAGGACGGCGGAGCCGCGGAGGTAGGTGTCAGTGACCCGGGCGGTCAGCTCGAAGCCCTCGAAGGGGGTGTACTCCTGCGTCGAGAGCGAGTCCTCGGCGCGGACCGTGTAGCTCACGTCGTCGTCGACGAGGCAGAAGTCGGCGTCCTTGCCGACGGCCAGGTCGCCCTTCTGCGTGAGGCCGAACCGCTCGGCGGGGTTGCGCGCGGTGAGCTCGGCGACGGCGCCGTACGACAGGCCGCGACGGCGGCCCTCGGTGATCAGGCCGGGCAGCAGGTACTCGGTGCCGCCGAAGCCGGACTTGGCCAGGAAGACGTCGTCCTTCGGGTCGCCGAACTTCGTCTCCTCCTTGCAGCAGGCGTGGTCGGAGGTGACCCAGGAGAAGTGGCCGGCGAGCAGGTGCTCCCACAGCGCGTCGACGTCCTCCGGCGAGCGCAGCGGCGGGTTGACCTTGCCGCCGAGGTTGGCGGTGTTGAAGTCCGCGACCAGGTGGCCCACGGTGACCTCGCGACGGAAGTCGATGTGGGGGAAGGTCGCCTGCATCATCATCGCCGCCTCGATCGCCTTGCGGGACGTGAGGTGGAGCAGGTTGATGTTGGGCAGCTCGGTCTCGTGGGCGAGGTACGACGCGATGGTGATCGCCAGCCCCTCGGAGTGCGGCGGCCGCGAGGCGCTGTAGGCCTCCAGGCCGGTCAGCGTGCCGTCCTTCTCCACCAGCTTGGTGTAGGCGCGCATGATCTCGGCCGTCTCGCAGTGCAGGGACAGCGAGATGGCATCGCGGTCGTCGGCGAAGCGGGCGTCCTCGCGGGCCTTCTGGATGCCGCGCATGACGAACTCGAAGTGCGCGATGTCGTACGACTGGTCCTCGGGCAGCATCAGGAACGAGCCCTGGTCGGCCGAGCGGCCGTGCAGGCCGTGGCTGCCGTAGAACATGAAGATCTTGAACGACGGGACGCCCTGCTCGATGAGCATCGGGATCTCGTCGATGTGCTCCTCGAGGATCGGCGCGACGTGGAACGCGTAGTCGACGTAGGCGCGGCCGTCGGTCGCGGCGAGGATGTCGGGGAAGATCTCGCGGTAGGGGCCGGTGCGGTTGAGGTAGTAGGCCCCGGTGCGGATGTAGGTGATCCCGGAGGTCACGCCGCCCTGCGCCGAGGCCCGGCTCTCGGACTCGGCGTCCTCGCCCAGCTCGTTGTAGATGCCCCAGTGCTGGTGGACGTCGACGACGCCCGGGAAGAGGAGCTTGCCGCCGGCGTCGAGCACCTCGGCGCCGTCGGCGTCGAGGGAGCCGCCGATCGCCGTGAAGACGCCGTCCTTGACGCCGACGTCGAGCCGCTCGGGCTCGTCGTGCCCGGGCCGGACCACGCGTGCGTTGGTGATGATCAGGTCGTGCTCAGCCATGAGGCTCACCTCTCCTTGATGTCGTCAGGGTCCACCGTCGTCAGCGGCGCGAGCACCGCGGTGACGTCGGGGCAGGTCTCCAGCTCCGCGCAGGCCCGGGCGAGGCCCTCGACCCGGTCGGCGGCCAGCGTGCGGCCGGCGTTCGCGCGGAACTTGGCGCTCAGCTCGTCGAACGAGAGCGGGCGCTGCGGCCCGCCGCGGGTCGTCAGCACCTCCTCGACCAGCTCGGTGCCGTCGGTCAGCCGCGCGGTCAGCACGGCCGGGAACTGGGTCGGGAAGATCGCCGTGCACCGCTCGTCGGGCACCACGTCGACCTTGGCCATCAGCGCCCGCCGATCGGGGTCGCGGGCCAGCTCGTCGGTGTAGTCCTCGACGCCCGCGCCGAGCCCGGCGCCGCCGAGCAGGCCCACGGCGACGGCGTACGGGCCGCTGAACTGGGCCATGTAGCCGGTCTCGGGCGTGCGCTTGACCTCGATCGGCTCGCCGATCGTGCGCAGGTTGGGAGCGGGTACGCCGAGGGTCAGCCGCTCGACGCGGTCGGGCGTGACGCCCTGCTCGCGCAGCCGGGCGGCCGCGTCGACCGCGGCGTGGGTGAAGTGGTTGGCCGGGTAGGGCTTGAAGAAGATGTCGGGCACCGCCCAGGTCTCCCCCAGCCCGTCGACGACCGCGCCCGGGTCGAAGTCGCCGTGCAGCCAGGCCTGGTAGAAGCCGAACCGGCCCTCCAGGACCGTCGGCGGCCCGGTCAGCCCGAAGGCCACCAGCTCGGCGGCCGAGACCGCGGCATGCGCGGCCCAGCCGCAGTGCAGCCGCTTCACTGTGCCGCCGGTGCGGTTGGCCTCGATGATCCCCGAGGCCATCGAGGCGGCGACCCCGAGGCTGTCGACGACGGCGTCCGCCGTACCGCCCGTCAGGACGGCGGCGGTGACGGCACCGCCCATCGCGCCGCAGATCGAGGTGGCGTGCTGGCCGTGCTCGAAGAAGGTGGAGTTCTTGGCGTCCTCGTCGTACCCGGCCATGCCGAGGCGGACGCAGGTCTCCAGGCCGAGCGCGATCGCGCGCACCAGCTCGGCGCCGCTCGCGCCCTCCCGCTCGGCCACGGCCAGCGCGACCGGGACGATCGTGGCGCTCGGGTGCAGCACCGAGGGGAGGTGCGTGTCGTCGTAGTCGAGGGAGTGGGCCAGCACCCCGTTGACGAACGCCGCCAGGCCCGCCGGCAGCCGCTCGGGGACGCCGACCGCCGACGCGACCGGCCGGCCGCCCTGCGAGCGGGCCCAGGCACGGGCCGCACGGCTGGTCTCGAGCGGGGCGGCCGCGACGGCGATCCCGAGGGTGTCGAGGACCCGCTTGCGGACGCTGTCGACGACCTCGTCGGGGAGGTCGGCGAAGGACGTGCGCTCGGCGAAGGCGCCCAGCTGCTGGGCCAGGGTGGGGGCGCTCACCGAGCGGCCCGCAGCGCCAGCGGCCGCACCGGCGAGCCGGTCGCGCCGAAGATGTTCAGCGGCACCAGCACGAACGTGAACTCGCCCCAGCCCGCGGCCGCGAGACCCTCCAGGTCGAGCGCCTCGACGATGTAGATGCCGTGCTCCACGAGCAGCACCCGGTGGGCCGGCAGCAGCGCGTGCCCGCCGCCGGGCGCGAGCCGCTCGAAGGCGATGGTGTCGGCCCCGGCCGCGTGCACGCCCCGCTCGGCCAGCCAGGTCGCCCCGGCCTCGCCGACGCCCGGCACGCCCGACGGCCCCCCGACGTACGGCGCCCCCTCGGCGAAGCGCGAGCCCCACCCGCTGCGGATCAGCACGACGTCGCCCGCGCCGACGGTGACGCCCGCGCGCTCGGCGGTCGCCTCCAGGTCGGCGACGGTGATCTCGTAGCCGCCCTCGCAGCAGTCGACGCCGAGGTGGCCCGCGACGTCGAGCAGCACGCCGCGGCGCACCATCGGCTCGATCGTGTGCACGCCGAGCTCCTCGTACTTGCCACCGACCCCGGCCGCCACCGCGTCGACGCCGCCGTGCATCTTCCCCTGGAAGGAGACGTGGGCGAGCGCGTCGATGTGGGTGCCGACGTGGGTGCCGGTCGTGATCATGTCGTTCGCGGCGCTGCTGCCGTCCGCGCGGACCATGTCACCGTGGCGGCGCGGCAGGGTGTGCCAGAACTGGGGGTGGTTGGGCGACTGCGGCATGCCCGTGCGCAGCTGGCGGCCGAGGTCGATCGACTCGACCCCGCGCTGCACGACCTCGAGCAGGGCGTCCTTCGGGTGTGCGTCGTTCATCGCACGACCTCCTCGTCCTTGAGAGCGGTGATGTCCTCGGCCGCGTAGCCGAGCTCGCTGAGCACCTCGTCGGTGTCCTGGCCGATGTCGCGGCCGGTGAAGCGGATCCGGCCCGGCGACTCGCTCATCCGCCACATCACGTTGTGCTGCAGGACCGGGCCGAGGTCGACGTCGTCGACCTCGACCAGCATCTGCGTCTCCCGCACGTGCGGGTCCTCGGTGAGGTCGCGGGCGTCGTACACGGGCGCGATGGCGGCGCCGGCCTCGGTGAAGGCGGTGAGCACCGACTCCCGGTCGCGGGCGGCGATCCAGCTGCCGACGTGGTCGTCGAGCAGGTCGACGTGCTCGGCCCGGCCGGCGCCGGTGGCGAACCACGGCTCGTCGATGACCTCGGGGTGACCGACCAGCTCCATCACCCGCTCGGCGATCCGCTGGGCGCTCGTGGAGATGGCGACCCACTTGTCGTCGGAGGTCCGGTAGGCGTTGCGCGGGGCGTTGTTGGTGGAGCGGTTGCCGTGCCGCTGGGCGACCTCGCCGAGCTGCTGGTAGACCGTCGGACCCGGCCCGACGGCGGTCATCAGCGGCTCCAGGATGCTCAGGTCGACCACCTGACCGCGGCCCGTGGCGTCGCGGTGGCGCAGCGCCATCAGGACGGCGGACGAGGCGGCGATCCCGCAGATGCTGTCGGCCAGCCCGAAGGCCGGCAGGGTCGGCGGGCCGTCGGCCTCGCCGGTGGCGGCGGCGAACCCGCTCATCGCCTCGGCCAGGGTGCCGAAGCCGGCCCGGGAGGAGTAGGGGCCGGTCTGGCCGAAGCCGGTCAGCCGGGCGACCACGAGGCCGGGGTTCTCGGCCATCAGCACGTCGGGGCCGATGCCCCAGCGCTCGAGGGTGCCGGGGCGGAAGTTCTCGACGACCACGTCCGCGGTCGCGGCCAGCCGGCGGAACACCTCGCCGCCCCGGGGCGCCTTCAGGTCGAGGGCGACGGTCCGCTTGTTGCGGCCGATCTCCTTCCACCACAACGGGACGCCGTCCTTGCTGCGGCCGTGGCCACGCATGTTGTCCCCGCCCCGCGGGTGCTCGATCTTGACCACGTCGGCGCCGTAGTCGCCGAGGATCTGGCAGCACAGCGGGCCGGCGAGGATCGTGGAGACGTCGAGGACCCGGAGGCCCTCGAGGGGAGCTGGAGCGTCAGACACACAGAATCCGTTTCGCTAGGAGAAACGTCCGAACTGACCCTCACCCTAGCGTTCTGGCGCGTCCTTCGGAACCCCGCGTACATTCGGGATCATGAGCGAACCTATGGCGTTCCGCTTGTCGGAACGCACCGCCGGGGCGATCGACGGCCTCGTCGCGGGCGTCTGGACGCCGTACGACGACCTGCCCGTCCCGGTCCGGTCCCGGCTGCCCGTGGTGCTCGCCGACCTCCTGGGCGTGACCGCCGCCGGCCTGCGCACCCCGGAGCTGCGGCGCCTGCTCGACGCCTGGCCGCAGCCGCCCGGGCCGCACCCGCTGCCGGGCACCTCGCTGCGGACGACGCCCGAGACGGCGGCCCTGCTCGGTGCGGCGGCGGCCTGCTCGCAGGAGCTCGACGAGGGCAACAAGCACGCCGCCGGCCACCCGGCGGCGCACGTGGTCTTCGCGGCCGTGGCCGCGGCCCAGCAGTCGCCGACACTGGTCGACGGGCGGCGCTTCCTGGCGGCGGTCGCCGGCGGCTACGAGGTCGCGGCCCGCTTCGGCCGCGCCGTACGGCGGGACCCGGCGTGGCACCCGCACGGGCACTGGGGCTCCACGGGGGCGGCGTACGCCGCGGCCACGCTGCTCGGCGCGACCCCCGCCCAGGTCGCGGCTGCCGTGGACGCCGCGACCGGCCTGATGACCGTCGCGCCGTGGGACACCGTGCTGGCCGGCGACCCGACCCGGAACCTGTGGATGGGCCAGGCCAACCTCGCGGGCCTGTCGGCCGCCCACCTCGCCCGGGCCGACCTGGTCACGAACCGGGGTGGGGCGGCGGCCGCGCTCGCGCTGGTCGGCTCGCTGGACCCCGAGCTCCTGGTGGCCGACCTCGGGGAGCGGTGGCTCGCCGCCGAGGGCTACCTGAAGCAGCACGCCGCGTGCTCGTTCACCCACGCGGCGATCGACCTGGTGCTCGCCCTGCGGCTCGCCGACGGCTGGTCGGGCGACGACGTCGCCTCGATCCGGGTCGGCATCCACTCGCTCGCCGCGCCCCTGCTCGACCGGTCGCCGTCGAACCGGCTGGCGGCGATGTTCTCGCTGCCGTTCGCGGTCAGCATGGCCGCGGTCAGCGGCGCCGTCACCCCCGCCACGATGGAGCCCGGCACGTCCGCCTTCGCGGCGGCCGAGGCGTTCAGCCCCCGCGTCGACGTGGCCCTGCTCCCCGAGCTCGACGCCCACCTGCCGGCCCGCCGGGTCTGCGAGGTCGAGGTGGTCCTGACCGACGGCTCCCGCGCCGCGCTCGCCCAGCCCGACCCGATCGGCGACACCGCCCACTTCCCGCTCGACGACGACGCGCTGGTGGCCAAGCTCGACGGCCTCGCGGTCCCCGGCGCCGACCTGCTGGCCGCCGTACGACGGCTGCCGGAGGCCGACGACGTGGTCGCCGCGCTGGCGGGACTGCCGTTCGACTGATCCTGGCGCCGCTCCCGCCGTACCCTCGGCGGATGGCGACCACCCTCGCGGCGACCGAGCAGCGCTCGCGCACGCCCCTCGGGCTCGCGCTGCTGGGCCTGGCTGGCGTGCTCGTCGTGGTCCTCGCGATCGGGTGGTACAGCGCCGCCGCGGGCTACGTCCACGCGGAGCGGCTCGACCACCCCACCGCCCTGACCCTCGCGGCCGGCGCGGCGGCCACCGTCGGCCTCGGCCTGCTCCTGCGTGGGACGGCCCTCACGGTCGTCGTCCTCGTCGGGATCGGCGCCGCCACCCTGGGCTGCGCCGGACTGTTCGCCCTGGTCTCGGTCTTCTCGGCGTCGACCTGGGACGACCCCGCGGTCGTCGTCACCAGCCCCGACGGCAGCCTCACGACGCGAGTGCTGACCACGGGACTGTCGGAGTCCTACGTCCTCCAGGTCCGGCAGAACGACCGCGGCCTGCGGAGCCGGGTCATCGAGCTCGGGTGCCTCGACGCGGACGCCAACAGCCTGCTGGCGCTCCGGTGGGAGGGCGACGAGCTCGTCGCCGACACCTCAGCCGGGTCGATCGCGATCACGGTCCCCGCCCCGCACTCGGACCGACCGGTCGCGTGGCGGGAGGTCCTGGACGCGACGCTCGGCGAGGGCGCGGTCGGACCCGTCGCCCTCGAGAAGTGCTGACCGGGGCCCATCGCCCAGATTGAGCTCGTCTGCCGGTGCATTTCCCGGAGCGCTCGCTGATGCTGGCGTTCGGTCACGTCTGAGGGCGTACTGAACGGTTGGACGCCCGAGCATGCCGTCGACGACGGTTCCTACAGGCGTTGAGACACGCACCTGTCGAGGGAGCTCGACCAAGGTGGCGATGGCCTGCGGAATCAGGTCGCGAAAGTCGACATCAACGAGAGGAAGATCGCGCCCGCCCCTCCAAGGGATGGCGGTCCCGCCCACCAGGCGATGCGCCGCTCTTCGATCGGGGTTGCTCCGGCCGAGCTCAGCTCGTTCCTCCAACTCCAGTAGGGCTTGGCGCTAAGTGGCGCCGTGGCGACGACGAAGGGGGTGTACACCAGCATCGCCGGCAGGGTGATCATGAGTGTCCAGAGCGGATGTTCGAGCTCACCTGCCAGCCAGTGCCCCGATCTCGCCAGAGCCGCGTAGCCCGCCAGAGCACCCGCCGAGATCGCGAGCGAGACTGGACCAGCACCTCGTCCCAGGCTCCGGGCCCGAGCAACCCAGTAGGCAGCTAGACGTTGCGTGGAGTCGTACCGGGCATCGAGCAAGAAGCTCCACACGAGTAGGCCAATCGCGGCCCCGAGCGCCCACCATCCGCTCACCGGCGCGGGCCGCGGTGCCGAACGGCTCTCGACTCCACCCCTCCGGCCTCGTCGGCCTCTGATGGCGTTCGTCGACTCACGCGTCGACGACGGTCAACAGCACTAGGTGACACGTCACCCGCCCCTCACTCCGAGTTGGCCACCACGAAGTACGCGCCGGTCGATGCCAGCGTGTCGTCGAGGAGGTGAGCCTCGCCCGCCCAGTCAGGGTCCGGCGAGACCCACGACTCGAAGTGGGCCCGGTCCTGAAGCCCTACCTGGATCCGGTAGCGGCCGTCGGGGGTGCCTCCGGGTACGACGAAGGTGGCTCGCCACGTCCCGTTCTTCGCCGTGCCACCGACACGGATGAAGCCCTGCACCAGCGCGATGTCGATCTCCTCGAGACCCGGCATGCCGGTGGACTGGGTCGGCGTGCCGCCGACGTACAGGAAGGCGTCGGTGATGCCTTCTACGTCGGTGCCGGCGATCTCGGCCGTGACTTGGACCGCACCGCGCGAGGTGTCGACGGGTGACGGCGAGAGCCTCAGCGAGGTCAGCACCGGCGCGTGGGTGTCCGGGTTCGAGCCGACCACCCGGAAGACACCCCCACCGCCCGGGATGGCGCGGTAGCGCGGCTCGTCGACGACATCCTGAGCGGCCAGCTCATCCGGGCCGAGCCAGTAGTCGGTGTCGAAGTTGCCGGCGGCGTCGCCGATCCAGACCGCGGCGTTCCACGTGCCGCCCTGCGCACCGCGCGGGATGTCGAAGGTGCCACGCCACACCGAGTTCCGTGCCGATCCGGACACCTGGCTCAGCAGCGTGCACGCGCCGTCCTGGCGGAAGCTCGGCGTACCCGTGGGCCAGGCGTGCGAGGGGCAGACGTAGAGGTCGGTCGGACCAGCCAGGTCGTCGGTGACACGCACCGTGGCGGTGATCGATCGCGCCGCCGCGCGCACGTCGACCGAGGCGGCGCTGAGCTGCAGCGACTGCAGGACCGGACGCTGACGGTCGTAGACGGTGTTGACGATCGTGTAGGCCGACGAGCGGTAGGCGCTGCCGGTGCGGCCGACCCGGTCGAGCACCCCGATGCCGAGGTCGCGCGGTCCGGGGTTGACGAACCGGGGGACTTGGATCGTGCCGACCCAGATGCCGTCGCGAGTCGTCCCCGACGCGAGGCTGGCCCCGCCACCGATGTCGACCCGCTTGACGCCGGTGTCGTCGGTGATGCGCGCCCGGACGCGGATGGTCTGGGCCTGTGCGCTGACGTCGACCGTGGTGCGAGACAAGGAGATCGCGCGCACCACCGGCTTTGCAGTGTCGGTGGCGCACCTGACCTGCCGGTCGCTGGACTCGCTCGGGACGTCACACACGTTGAAGCCTGCCCCGCCGTCGACGGCGTCCTGACCGAGTCCGCCGCTGAGCTCGTCGTCGCCAACGTTGCCCAGGATCACGTCGTCGCCAGTCTCGCCGGCCCCGGTGTCGGCGCCGGGCCCGCCCGTCAGGCGGTCGTCGCCGGCCCCGCCCGCCAGGTCGTCGTTCCCGGCAGCGCCGTCGACCACGTCGTCACCTCGATCGCCCGTGGCATCGTCGCTTCCGCCACCGCCGTCGAGGCGGTCGTTCCCGGAGCCGCCTTCGATTCGGTCGTCACCCGGACCACCGAGGGCCCGGTCGTTGCCCGTGGCGCCGTCGAGCCGGTCGCGGCCCGTGCCGCCGACCAGGACGTCATCGCCGCCCGCCCCGGCCAGCCGGTCGTTGCCGGCACCACCGTCGAGCAGGTCGTTCCCACCCCGTCCGTCGATGACGTCGTTACCGCCGCGCCCGCAGATCACGTCGCGGCCGCGCGTGCCCTGGAGGACGTCACGTCCCTGCGTGCCCACGATCGTGCAGACCACTCCGGTCGACGTCCGGACGACAGCGTGCGCAGGCGCGGGAGTCAGCACCACGACGAGCAGCGAGCCGGTCAGCGCCGTGAGCAGCGCCGTGGTGAGCGTGGTGCCACGGACGACAATCGTCCGCAGGTGGTGGGCCCGCACAGGGTCTCCGATCCAAGAGGAGGATGAGCGCGCCCACGCTAGACGAGCGCGACCTCCGGCGAGGCGGAACGACAGAACATGCGGTCGTCACAGCGACCCTCGGGAACCGTCCGCTCACACGGGACCCGCCCAGGCGGGTCCGAGCCTTCGACGAGTCCGGTGCGGCACGCGAACATTTTCTCTCGCCCCCCTTGAGTTCGAATACCTGTTCGATCATACTGGTGTGGTCAGCTCGTGGAGCTCTCGGAGGCTCACATGGACCACCCCCATCAGCCCAGCCACCCAATCAGGGTCGCTGCCCGCGAGATCGACCATGCGCTGAAGACCGTCGCCGACGTGAACCCGTCCTTCATGACCACCCCCGACAAAGCCGCGGCGCTGCGCGAGCTCGCGTTGCTGGAGGCGCGGGTGAGTGAGCTGCGGCTGCGAGTCGCCGCGGACGCCTGCGACGTGGCCGAGGAACACGGGGCACGCGACGTCGGGGCCTGGACCGCGCACGCCGTACGACGCCGGCGGGCGGACTGTGCGCGCGAGCTGCGGCTCGCGCTGGCGCTGGCCGACCGGCCGGTGCTCGCGGCCGCGGTGCGTGAGGGGGCGGTGAACCTCGATCAGGCCCACGTGATCGCCGACGCCCTCGCCGCGCTGCCGGGTGACGTCGACGCTGAGGTGGTCGACCGGGCCGAGGTGGCGCTGGTGGGGTACGCCGCGGACTTCGACCCCACCGACCTGCACCGCCTCGGCAAGCGGATCCTCGACGT
>NZ_FMZM01000001.1 GCF_900101465.1 Nocardioides lianchengensis | reverse complement strand
AGCGGGTGTCGCGGGCTCGGTGATCGAGTGCCCGTGAGGGACGAGCGGGTGTCGCGGGCTCGGTGATCGAGTGCCCGTGAGGGACGAGCGGGTGTATCGAGATTCACCACCACTCGCTGTCGAGCTTGCCCTCCATCGACCGCAGGTGCTCGCGGGAGCAGGTCGGGCAGAAGGTCCGGGTCCGGCCGCGCTCGACGGCCGTGGTCCAGGTGAGCGCGGTGGCCGGGTCGTCGTCCTCGCTCTCCCGGCGGCCGCAGAAGTCGCAGGTCCGCATACCGCCACGGTAGTCCGCCGAGTCAGCACCGCCGGCGCTGACTCGGCGGGAGACGACAGGAGCCGGGCACGACCTCGGTGGTCGTGCCCGGCTCCTGCATCAGACACCCGCGATCAGGGTGCGTCGGGTGGTCGCGTCACAGCGCCCGGGCGAGGGCGAGCCGCGCCTGCTGCGCAGCCTGCTCCGCCTTGCGGGTGAGGCGAGCCGCGCGAGCCATCTGGTGGCCGCGCCGAAGGTGCTGCGCCTCTCCCAGGCGCGCGGACATTTGTGCGCGGGCCAGGTCTTCGTTCATGAGACTCATGTCGGTGCTCCGGTTCAGGTAGGTGAACATGTCGGGTGATGGTCCTTCGGTGGTCAGGCGCTCAGAGCGCGCGGGCGAGGGCGGTACGAGCCTGCGACGCGGCGATCTCCGCGCGGCGGGTCATGCGGTGCGCACGGGCCAGCTGGTAGCCGCGACGCAGCTGCTGCGCCTCTCCCAGGCGCGCGGACATCTGCGCGCGGGCCAGGTTCTCGTGCATGAGGTTCATCTCGGTGGTCCTTCTCGGAGGTGGTACGTCGGGTGGATGGTGGTGCGGATGGTGCTGGCGCCGCTCAGGCGGCGGTCTCGTTCTTGCGGGGCCGGCCCCGGGGCCGCTTGCGCGGGATCACCGCGCCCTGGAGGAAGAGCTGGCCGCCCCAGACCCCCCACGGCTCACGCCGCTCGAGGGCGCCGTCGAGGCACAGGGACCGGACCGGGCACTCCTGGCAGAGGGCCTTCGCGAACTCCACGTCGGCCGGCGACTCGGCGAACCACAGCTCCGGGTTCTTCACCCGGCACGGAAGCAGCTCCTCGTCGACCCGCTCGGCCTCGTCGTGCAGCTGGCCCAGGCTGGCCGCTTCGGTGCGGTCGAGAACACTGATGGTCATGTTTCACCTCCTTCGAATCTGATCGCGTGCGTCTGATGGACAAACAGAAAGGCCGCGTATCCCGGTGTGGGATCCGCGGCCTGGAGGCGAACGACGCAGTGTGTCTCAACTGGTCGGTGGACTCCAGGCAGTGGTCCCCGGGACGTAGGCCGTGGCGAAACCCAGGCCGCCCTTGATCGGGGTGGCGGTGCGCTCGCGCTCCACGGACGTGCCGATGCCGGCAAAGCCGAGATCGGTGCCCCGCACGGACGCGTCGAAGGCGTGGCCGCAGGTGGGCAGGGCGAAGCGCGACGGGGTCTGGACCGTCGTCATGAGCTTGTTGCTGGCCATCGGGAGCCACCTCCTTCGGTGCGTGTCGTGCGCCGGTCTTGCCGGGACCGTGGTGCGCGGTTTGCTTGGTGAGGGAAAGTTACCGTGGGCGCTCGGTAAGGAGCAAACGATTTTATGACTATTTCTGGATTTCTTTTTCAACCGCTCCGACGCAACCTCGCGAGGCCTTCCGGCGTGCGGTCCAGCACGGTCCGGATCCCGCTCAACCACGCGGGATCCAAGGCTCAGACGACCAGCTCGAGGACGTCCTCGCCGTAGCGCTCGACCTTCGAGCGGCCTATACCACTGATGCGCTGCAGTGCCTGGGGCGTGCGGGGCTTGTGCTCGGCGATCAGCTGCAGCGTGGCGTCGGTGAAGATGACGAACGCGGGCACGCTCTCCGCGCCGGCACGGGTCGTGCGCCACTCGCGGAGTCGCTCGAACAGCTCCTCGTCGTACGACGCCGGACAGTCGTCGCAGCGCCCCCGCTTCTTCTCCGCCCCGGTGTCGAGCGGCTTGCCGCACTCGCGGCAGCCCGCGACCTTGCGACTGCGCGGGCGGGCCCGGTCGGCTGTGGCGTCCTCGGGCAGCAGCGGGTCCAGGAAGCGCGAGGGCTTGCGGCCGGCCCGGCCGCCGGGGTTGCGGGCGAGCGCCCAGGAGAGCCCGAGGTCGAGCCGCGCACGGGTCATGCCGACGTAGAGCAGGCGGCGCTCCTCCTCGACCGCGGCCGGGGTGTCGGCGTAGGTGATCGGGAGGGTGCCGTCCTGGAGCCCGCACAGGAACACCGAGTCCCACTCGAGGCCCTTGGCGGCGTGGAAGGTCGCCAGGGTGACGCCGTCGGCCACTGGCGCGTGCTGCTCGGAGGCGCGGCGGTCGAGATCGTCGACGAAGCCGCCCAGGTCGCCTCCTGCCCCGGCGTACTCGATCGCCTGGGAGACCAGGGCCTGCCAGGACTCCCACCGGTCGCGGGTCTGTCCGCGGGTGGTCGGGGCCTCGGAGGTCCACCCCATGCCGGCGAGGGTGCCGTGCACCGTCTCCAGCAGCTCGTCGCCGGTCGCCTCGCCGAGCCCGGAACGGGCGGCTCCCCGGATCCGGGTCACCGCCTCGCGGACCTCGGGACGGTCGAAGAACCGCGCCGCCCCGCGCACGACGTAGGGGATCCCGCGCGCGGCGAGGGCCTCCTCGAACGACTCGGACTGGGCGTTGATGCGGAACAGCACCGCGACCTCGCTGAGCGGCCGGCCCTGCTCGCGCAGGGTCCGGATCCGCGAGGCCACCGACTCGGCCTCGGCCACCTCGTCGGGGTACGGCGTGTAGTTGACCGTCGGCCCCGACGGTCGCTGGGCCTGCAGCCTGACCCCCTGGCTCGACGAGCCGGCCAGCAGCGAGTTGGCCGCCCCCACCACCTCGGGCGACGAGCGGTAGTTGCGCACCAGCTCGACCGAGGTCGTCCCGGGGAACTTCTTGCCGAAGTCGCGGAGGTAGTCGGCGTTGGCGCCGGCGAAGGAGTAGATGGTCTGGGCGGGATCACCCACGACGCAGAGCTCGTCGCGGCCGCCGAGCCAGAGGTCGAGCAGGGCCGACTGCAACGGCGAGACGTCCTGGAACTCGTCGACGACGAACCATTTGTACTGCCGGCGGACCTGGGCCGCGACCCGCTCGTCGTCGGCGAGCAGGCCGGCGGTGAAGAGCAGGACGTCCTCCATGTCCATCCGGCCCTGGGTGCGCTTGACCTCCTCGTAGCTGCCGAAGACCCGCCCGACCGTCTCGGGGTCGTGACCGGTCACCGAGCGGCCCCGCGACGCGGCCACGCGGGCGTAGTCGTCGGGGTGGACGTTGCTGACCTTGGACCACTCGATCTCCGAGGCGAGGTCGCGCAGCAGTGCCTGGTCGGCGGAGATCCGCTGGCGCCGGGCGGCGGAGGCGAGCAGCCCGATCTTGGACTCGATCAGCTGGGGCAGCTCGGTGCCGTGCACCGTCGGCCAGAAGTAGCGCAGCTGGCGCAGCGCGGCGGAGTGGAAGGTCCGGGCCTGGACTCCCCCGGCTCCGAGCTGGCGCAGCCGCCCGCGCATCTCGCCGGCCGCCCGGGTCGTGAACGTGACCGCGAGGACCTCGGTCGGAGCGTAGACGCCGGTCGCGACGCCGTGGGCGATGCGGTGGGTGATCGCCCGGGTCTTGCCGGTGCCGGCTCCCGCGAGGACCCGCACCGGACCGCGCAGCGCCTCCGCGACCCGGCGCTGCTCGGGGTCGAGGGCGGCGAGGAGCTCGGCGGGCGCGGGGGGCATCGAGGGAACATCTCCTGGGGACCGGTGGTTGGATCTGATGGCAGCTCCAGACCCTAGACGCCGGAGGCGACAGTTCGAATGGCCAGCACGTTCACGATGTACTCGACCCCCTGGTGCGGCTACTGCCACCGACTCAAGAGCCAGCTCGACCGCGAGGGCATCGCCTTCGACATCGTCGACATCGAGCAGGTCCCGGAGGCCGCGGCCATCGTCGAGGCGGCCAACAACGGCAACCAGACGGTGCCGACCCTGGTCTACGCCGACGGCACCGCCCAGACCAACCCGAGCCTGATCCAGGTCAAGGAGAAGCTGGCCTCGCTGGCCTCCTGAGCGCTACCACTGGCCGGGCAGCGGCCCGCCGTACCAGTGCTCGACGAGTGAGCGGCTGATCGAGACGCCGCGCGGCAGCACCACCCGACCCGACTCCGCCTCGGCGCGGAGCTCGGCCCGGGTGAACCAGCGCGCCTCCTCGATCTCGTCCTGGTCGACCTCGATCTCGGTGGAGGTCGCCCGGCCGATGAAGCCCAGCATCAGGCTGGCGGGCAGCGGCCACGGCTGGTTGCCGAAGTACTCGACGTCGCCGACGAGCACCCCGGTCTCCTCGGCGACCTCGCGCCGTACGGCGTCCTCCAGCGTCTCGCCCGGCTCGCAGAAGCCCGCCAGCGTCGAGAACCGGCCCGCGGGCCAGACCGCCTGGCGGCCGAGCAGGCAGCGCTCGTCCTCGGCGCCGGGCTCACCCGCGGCGACGATCATGATCACGGCGGGGTCGGTGCGAGGGAACTGCGTGCGGCCGCACTGCGTGCACCTCAGCTCGTGCCCGGCGGCCCGCGGCTCGAGCCCGCCGCCGCAGCGGGGGCAGAAGCGGGTCACGAAGAGCCATTCGGCCAGGCCGATCGCGTGCAGGAGCAGGGCCCCGTCGCCGAGCGTCCCGTCGGCCAGCGGGGCGAGCAGGTCGCGGACCCCGAACCAGTCCCCGCCCTCCTTGGCCAGGCCCGCGTCCGTGACCACGGCGAACCACGCCTGCCCGTCACGCTCCCCCAGCAGCACCCGGACGCCGTCCGGCGCCTCGTCCGGAGCGACCCAGTCGAGCCGCCCGTCGCGCGGCTGCACCCGGGTCCCGGCGACGACGAGCACCCGGGTCGCCCGGTCGGCCCAGCGCTCCTCGAGCCAGGCCTCGTCCTTGCGTCGTACGCCGATGCGGTCGTGGGGGTTCTCGACGATCCGGAGGTGGGGCTGGGTCACGTCCCGAAGGCTATGCCGAGCCCCTGTGGAGAACTCCGCCGAGTCGGCGCACAGGTGCGCCGACTCGGCGGGATCATCCACAGGCAGCCAGTCTTTTTGACAATCGTTCTCATTTTTGTTGAGAATCGTTCGCATGTTGAGAGCGCTGAGCACCCTGCCCCTGGCCGCCCTGCTGCTGACCGCGTGCGGGACCGAGGACGACTCCTCCTCCCCCGCCACCGCCCCCTCGTCGGCCCCCTCGGCCTCCTCGGACGCCGTCGAGACCGCGGGACCCGAGGAGCGCGTCGCCGTGACGTACGACGGCGGCGTGCTCGTGGTGCGCGCGGAGGACGGCGAGGTGCTGCTCGACCAGCCGGTCGAGGGCTACCCGCGGCTCAGCCCCGCCGGCGACGAGCGGCACGTGATGGTCAGCGCGGCCGGCGGGTTCACCGCCCTCGACCTCGGCGCCTGGACCGAGGAGCACGGCGACCACGGGCACTCGTTCACCGTCGACCCGACGCTGACCGACTTCGTGGTCGCGGCCGAGGAGCCTGGACACGTGGTCCCCCACCACGGCCGGACCGCGCTCTTCGACGACGGCACCGGCACCATCACCGCCTTCGACCCGCACGACCTGGCGGACCTCGCCGACGGCGAGCCCGCGCTCGACACCTGGGAGCTGCCCGAGGCCCACCACGGGGTCGCCGTGCAGGACGGCCACGGCAACCTGACGCACACCGTCGGCGACGAGGAGTCGCGCTCCGGGATCCGGGTCACCACCGCGGCCGGGGCCGAGCTCGCGGCCAGCGACGAGTGCCCCGGCGTGCACGGGGAGGCGTTCGCGGGCGACGTCGCCGTCTTCGGCTGCGAGGACGGCGTGCTGGTCGTCGAGGGGCGGGACATCCGCAAGGTCGCGAGCCCGGACGCGTACGGCCGGATCGGGAACCAGGCCGGGCACGAGACGTCGCCGTACGTGCTCGGGGACTACAAGTCCGACCCCGACGCCGAGCTCGAGCGGCCGACACGGGTGTCCCTGATCGACACCCGCGACGCGACGCTGCGGCTGGTCGACCTGCCCGCCAGCTACACCTTCCGGTCCCTGGGTCGCACGCCCGACGGCGACGGGCTGGTCCTCGGCACCGACGGGGCACTGCACGTGGTCGACGCCGAGCGCGGCCGGGTCAGCGCGTCCCTGCCGGTCGTCGACGCCTGGGAGGAGCCCATCGAGTGGCAGGAGGCCCGGCCGACGCTGCGCGTCGCCGGCGACACGGCGTACGTGACCGAGCCCGCGACCAGCGAGCTGCACGTCGTCGACCTGACCACGATGAGGACGACGGCCACCCACGCGCTGCCGGTCGTCCCGGACGAGCTGGTCGCCGTCACGGGCTGACCCTTCCTAGGGTGGGCGTCATGAGCACGCACCTCGGCGCCCACCCCGGCGACATCGCCCCCCTCGTCCTGATGCCCGGCGACCCGCTGCGGGCCCGCTGGATCGCCGACACGTTCCTCGACGACGCCCGGTGCTACACCGAGGTGCGCGGGATGTACGGCTTCACCGGCACCTGGCGCGGCCAGCGGGTCTCCGTGCAGGGCTCCGGGATGGGCCAGCCGTCGCTGGCCATCTACGCCCACGAGCTCTTCAAGGAGTACGACGTGCAGCGGGTCGTCCGCGTCGGCTCCTGCGGGGCGATGACCGAGCGGGTCGCCGTACGCGACATCGTGATCGCGTCCGGCGCCTGCACCGACTCGTCGATGAACCGGCTCCGCTTCGAGGGCCTCGACTACGCCCCGGTCGCCGACTTCGGGCTGCTCCGCGCGGCCCACGACGCCGCGCTGACCGTCGCCGGTGACGCGGGCGTGCACGTCGGGCTGATCTACAGCAGCGACTCGTTCTACCCGGCCCGGCCCGAGCTGTCGGCGCGGCTCGTCGAGCACGGCGTGCTGGCGGTCGAGATGGAGGCCAGCGCGCTCTACACGATCGCGGCATCGTACGGCCGGAAGGCGCTGGCCGTCTGCACGGTCTCCGACCACCTCGTGACCGGCGAGGAGACGACCGCGCAGGAGCGCGAGCAGACGTTCGGGGCGATGGTCGAGATCGCGCTGACCGCGGGCCTCTCCCCCGACCTCAGTCCTGCGTGAACGCCTTGCGGCCCAGCACGACGACCCCGGCGCCGAAGAAGCCCAGGCAGGCGAAGCCGATCCCCTGGTAGTCCTCGTCGCCGACGGCGACCCAGAGACCGCCGACGACGGCGGGGATCGCGCACATCAGCGCGAGCAGGAGCAGCGGCCAGGAGACACGGGAGCGCACGTGTCGAGGATGTCACTCGCCCCGGCGGAAGGCACAGGCGGTCCGGCGCGTTCTCCCGACGTGTCCGATCTGCCCGACGTCCTCGACTCGCTCGTCATCGGCGCCGGCCAGGCCGGGCTGTCGGCGTCGTACCACCTGCAGCGGCGGGGCCTGCAGCACGTGGTCCTGGACGCGGACGCCGCCCCGGGCGGGGCCTGGCAGCACCGCTGGGACTCGTTGAGCATGCACGACGTGCACGGGGTGGCCGCGCTGCCGGACGCGGAGCCGCCCGGGGAGGACACGGGGCGGGCCAACGTCGCCGTACCGGCGTACTTCGCGGCGTACGAGCGGGAGCACGGGCTCCCCGTCGTCCGCCCGGTGCGCGTCGACCGGGTCACCGAGGACGACGGCCTGCTCGTCATCCGGGCCGGCGAGCGGAGCTGGACCTCGCGCACCCTGGTGAACGCGACCGGCACCTGGACCCAGCCGTTCGTCCCGCGCTACCCCGGCATGGACACCTTCGTCGGCGAGCAGCTGCACACCCACGACTTCCCGGGCGCCGAGCACTTCCGCGGCCGGCGCGTCGTGGTCGTCGGCGGCGGCGCCTCCGCGGTGCAGTTCCTCGGCGAGCTGGCACCGCTCACCGACACCCTCTGGGTCACCCGCCGCGCGCCCGTGTGGCGCACCGACGACTTCAGCCCCGAGGCCGGCCGGGCCGCCGTCGCCTTGGTCGAGGAGCGGGTACGGCGGGGGCTGCCGCCGGCCAGCGTCGTGAGCGTGACCGGCCTGGCCCTGCGACCGCAGGAGCGCGAGGCGGAGCGGCTCGGCGCCTACGACCGGCAGCCGATGTTCGCGTCCGTGGAGCCGGACGGGGTGCGCTGGGCCGACGGGCGGTTCGAGCACGTCGACGTGATCCTGTGGGCCACCGGGTTCCGGCCGGCCATCAGCCACCTGGCCCCGCTGCGGCTGCGCTCGCCTGCGGGCGGCATCCAGCTGGACGGCACCACGGCCGTCGCGGACCGCCGGGTGCAGCTGGTGGGCTACGGTCCCTCGGCCAGCACCATCGGCGCGAACCGGGCCGGACGTGCGGCGGCCCGCGGCGTCGCCGAGTGGATCGGCGACACCGCGGGCCTGCGTCCGACTCCGGGCGGAGCCTGAGCTACTTGCCGCCGACCTTCTTGGCCACCAGGCCACCGAGGGCGACGACGGCGATGACGAGGACGAGCTTCTTCAGCATGGCGATTCTCCGATCGGCTGGGGTCAGGTGTGCGGGCCCATTCAACCGGTCGTGAGCAACCGCTCCAGCGCGGCGCGCCCGGGCAGGTCCGGCGGCTCGACCAGCTCGCCGGTGCGGACGTGGAAGAAGGCCGCCCGGACCTGCTCCAACGGGACGCCGTGCAGCTCGGCCCAGGCCACCCGGTAGATGGCCAGCTGGAGCGGCTCCGGCTCCAGGTGACGCCCGGTCTTCCAGTCGACCAGGAGGTAGCCGTCGCCCTCGCGGTAGACCGCGTCGATGCGCCCTCGGACGACCTGGCCGGCCAGCACCAGGGCGAACGGGGGCTCGACCGCGTGCGGGACCCGGTCGGCGAACGGCCCTGCCTCGAAGCTCGCGACCAGCTCGGCGAGCTCCGCGTCGTCGGCGATCCCGGTGTCGGCGCGGCCCGGGAGCTCGTCGGGGTCGAGCAGCAGCTGCTGGCCGAAGCGACTCTCCACCCAGGCGTGGAAGCGGGTGCCGAACCTCGCGGCCGACGACGGGCGCCGCGGCATCGGCCGGGCCAGGTCGCGGGCGAAGGCCTCCGGATCGTCACGCAGCCGGGCCAGGGAGGTCGCGGAGAGACTCGACGGCAACGGGACCTCGACGACCGTGGAGCGGTCGCGGGCAGCCTCCTCGAGAAGGCGGTCGATCTCGGTGTCCCACTGGGCCACCCGGTCGAGGAGGAGCACGTCCCCCAGGTCGTCAGCCGCGGCAGGGTCGGCCGCGCGCACCCGGGCCGCCGCCTCGACCCGGCGCTCGACCTCGCGGGTGTGGTGGGAGATCGGCCAGGCCAGGTCGGTCGCGGCCTCGGCGTACGGGTTCGGGTCGTCCTTGGCGGGCTTGTCGCGCCACGCGTCGGGCACGGCGCCCCAGGTCTCCATCGCCTCACGGGTGAGCTGGAGGTAGCGCGACGGGCCGAGGGCGCCCTTGCGCTGCGGCGCCCAGCAGTACGCCGACACCCAGTGGGTGTGGCGCGCGCGGGTCCAGGCGACGTAGCCGAGCCGGAGCTCCTCGAGCGCCTCGTGCTCCTTGGCCCGCGCGCTCAGCGCCTTCAGGTCGTCGGGCGTGTGACCGGTGAGCGCCGGCAGGTCGCGGGCGTCACCCCGCAGCGCGGTCGGCATCACGAAGGGCACCGTGAGCCAGCTGGACCGGCTGCGGTTGGTGGGGAACTTCTGGTCGACGACGCCGACCAGGAAGACGACGTCCCACTCCAGACCCTTGGCCCGGTGGACGGTCAGCAGCTTGACCGAGTCGGCCTCCGAGGGCGTGGCGACGTCGAGGCCCTGGCCGAACTCGTCCTCGGCCTCCAGCCACGCGAGCAGGGCGGCGAGGGTCACCTGTCCGTCGACGGCCTGGAACTCGGCGACCGCCTGGACGAACAGGTCGAGGTTCTCGCGCCGGGCCGCCGCGGCCGGGCTCACCGAGGCCGCGAGCTCGACGTCGATGCCGGTCACGTCGACGATCCGGCGGACCAGGTCGAGCAGCGGCTCCCCGATCGAGCCGCGCAGGCGGCGCAGCTCGCCGGCGAGCAGCCCGAACCGTTCCCGGGCCTCGGGTGAGTAGTCGAGGTCGCCGGGGTCATCGAGGGCGTCGCAGAGCGCCGCGATCTCGGTCGGGTCGGCCCCCTCGACCGCGGCTCCCAGCTCGGCCTGCAGGTCGCTCAACGTCGTGGCCCGCACCGACGGTCCACCGCCCGCGAGCTCACGGGCGCGGCTCCCCAGCAACGCGAGGTCGCGCAGCCCGATCGCCCAGCGCGGGCCGGCGAGCACCGTCAGGAGGGCGGCGTTGGCCGTCACGTCCTGGACGAGGGTGAGGGTGGCGACCACCTCCGCCACCTCGGGGAGCCGCAGCAGGCCCTTGAGCCCGACGATCTCGACGGGGACCTCCTGGGCGGAGAGCGCGTCGAAGACCGCGGCCGCGTGGGCGTTGTCGCGCACCAGGACGCCGATCTCCTTCCAGGTGGGCTCGTCGCTGCGGGCGGCCAGGGCTCGGTGGGTCGCGACCACCTCGGCGGCCAACCACCCGAGCTCGTCGTCCCAGGTCTCGTGGACGACGGCACGGACCTCGCCCGGGTCGGCCCCGGGCTTGGGCTCCAGCGGGCGCAGCTCGGGGCGGTCGGCGTACAGGCCCTCGGCGAGGTGGTTGGCCGCGGCCAGGATCCGCTCGTCCGAGCGCCGGTTGACGGTGAGCGGGTAGGTGCGGGTCGCCCCGACGGACGACGGGAAGTCCTGGCCGAACTCCAGGATGTTCGACACCGAGGCGCCCCGCCATCCGTAGATGGCCTGGTTGGGGTCGCCGACCGCCGTCACCGGGTGGCCCAGCCCCTGCTCGGGGTCGGGACCGCTGAACAGCCGGCTCAGCATCAGCGCCTGGGCGACCGAGGTGTCCTGGTACTCGTCGAGGAGCACCACCTTGAACTTGCCGCGCTCGAGCTCGCCGACCTCGGGGCAGTCCTGGACGAGCCGGGCCGCCAGGGCGATCTGGTCGGAGAAGTCCATCAGCCCGTGGTGGGTCTTCAGCCGGCGGTAGGCGTCGACCAGCCCCAGCAGCTCGCCCCGCTTGTCGATGGCGGCGATCGCCTTCTCGTTCACCGCGCGGTAGGTCTTGCGGTGCTCGGTGGCGATCCCTGCCTCGAGCAGCGGGCGCTGGACGGCGTCGTGGGCCCGCACCTGGTCGGGCGTCACGAGGTGCTCGCTCATCTCGCCGTCGAGGGCGAGGAGGTACTGGACGACGTGGCTGGGTGAGTCGGTGAGCTGGTCGACGGCCGAGGTGTAGCGCTGCACGGCCCGCGCCGCGAGCTGGTAGCGGCTGGCGTCGGCGATCAGCCGGGTGTCGGGCTCGTGCCCGATCCGCAGGCCGTGCTCGGAGAGCAGGGTCGAGGCGTAGGCGTGGTAGGTCGCGACCGTGGGCTCCTCGAGCTCCTCCGGTTCGTCCTCGGCCGACCCTGGCTGGACGAGACGTACGCCGCGCTCCGGGAGCAGGCCGGCCTGGCGCAGGCTCTCGCGGATCCGGCTCTGGAGCTCGGCGGTGGCCTTGGTGGTGAAGGTCAGGCCCAGGACCTCGTGGGGGCGCACCCGGCCGGTGGCGACCAGCCAGACGACCCGGGCCGCCATCACCGTGGTCTTGCCGGAGCCGGCCCCGGCGATCACGACCACCGGCTCCAGCGGCGCCGTGATCGCGGCGAACTGCTGGTCGCTGAAGGCCCACTCGGCCCCCATCAGCTCGCGGAGCTGCTCGGGGGTGGTGATGTCGTGCACCGGTGGTGCCTGCGTGGCGGTCACGAGAGCACCGATCCCGCCGTCTTGTCGGGGCACAGGGCGTGGAAGGTGCAGCGGTCGCAGTGGGCGCCCGGTCGCGCGACGAAGTCCTCGTCGCGCAGCACGGTCGCGGCCGCCACCAGCTGGTCCTCGACGAAGCCCGGCCCCTCGACGGGCGGCGCCTGCCGCTGGACCTTCGGCAGGTCGGCGCCGTGGCGCAGCTGCACCAGCTCGGCACCCCCGGGCCGACCCGGGCGGTCCGCCTCGGGCAGCCAGGCGTCGGCCGCGCCGTGCTCGACGGCCAGCTGGTAGAGCCCGAGCTGGCTGTGCCGTTCGACTTGGGGGCCGGTGGGCGGGTACTTGCCGGTCTTGAGGTCGATGACGACCACCCGGCCGTCCTCCTCCACCTCCAGCCGGTCGGCGTAGCCGTGCAGGCGGACCAGTTGACCGTCGGGGAGGGTGACCTCGGCCTGCATCCGGGGCTCGGTGGCCAGCACCGGCCGGGCGCCGGGACGCTCGTGCCAGGCCACGAACCGGGCCAGGGCGTCCCGGACCGCGGCGCGCTCCCGGGCGCGCGACCAGGGGGTGCGGAACTCCAGCCGCTCCCAGACCTCGTCGACCAGCGGCATCAGGTCGCCGTCGACGTCGACCGGTGAGGCGATCTCGCCCTTCGCGACCCGGTCGGCCACCGCGTGCACGACCTTGCCGAAGCCCTGGCTGGCCGAGCTCACGACCGCGCCGCCGGCCTCCCGCGTGAGGAACCACTGCGCCGGACAGGTGATCAGGCCCTCCAGGGTGCTCGCCGAGATCGTCAGCGGCCGGTCGGTGGGCCGCACCGGCTGGGCCGCCCGGGTCGGCGCCCGCAGCCCCCACCACGAGGCCGGGTCGGCGGCCGCAGCCACCGCACGGCCCTGCACGTCGGTCGCGGCCAGTCGGCTCAGCCGCCGGGCCGCGGCCGCCCGCAGCGGCTCGGGCTGCTCGGGGTCGGCGAGGGTACGACGAAGCTCCGCGACCAGCCCGCTCATCGACAGCGGACGACGGGGCCGGCCGACCAGGTGGACCGGGTCGCGGCCGAGCTCGTGGAGGAATCGCGACGGCTGCTCGCCCTCGTCGTCGGCCGAGGCGACGGCGGTGACGACCAGCCGCTGACGGGCCCGGGTCGCGGCGACGTAGAAGAGCCGACGCTCCTCGGCCAGGATCGCGCCGCGAGTGAGCGGCGGCAGCAGGCCGTCGCGGCTGATCCGGTCGGCCTGGAGCAGGGTGTCGCGCCGCCGCAGGTCGGGCCAGGAGCCCTCCTGCACGCGGGCCACGACGACCAGGCGCCACTCCAGGCCCTTGGACCGGTGGGCGGTGAGCAGGCGTACGGCGTCACCGCGGACCCCGCGGTCGGCCAGGGTGTCGGCCGGGATCTCCTGCGCGCTGAGCGTCGCGACGAAGGCCCGGACGCTGGTGTGGCCGCGCTGCTCCTCGGCCCGGGCCGCGGTCTCGAACAGCGCGCAGATGGCGTCGAGGTCGCGGTGGGCGAGCCGGGCGCCGTGCCCACCGCCGCGGGTGGCGTGGCGCAGCCGGCGCCCCCAGTCGGAGCCCTCCCAGAGCGTCCAGAGCACCTCCTCGACGGTCGCCCCGCCCGCGAGCTCGGCCCGGGCGCGGGCGACGAGGACCGCGAGCCGCCGGGCCCGGGTGGCCGCGTCACCGGGCAGGTCGGCCAGCAGGCCCGGCTCCAGCACGGCCCGGCGTACCAGGTCGCGCGGGGCCGCCTCCGGGTCGCGCTCGCGCAGCGCGCGGGTCAGGGCGCGCACGTCGGTCGCGTCGAGCGACCCGAGCGGCGAGGTCAGCAGCGCCTCGGCCCGGTCGGCGCCGACGTGGTCCTGGGCGGCCGGGTCGTCGACGTCGGCGTCGCCGACCACGGCCAGCGCGGCGAGCAGCGGGACGACGGCCGGCTCGCGGACCAGCGGGGTCTCGTCGCTCGCGACCTCCACCGGAACCCCGGCCGCGACCAGCGAGCGACGCAGACCGGGGATCTCGGCCCGACCGGACCGCACCAGCACCGCCATGTCCGACCAGGCCACGCCGTCCTCGAGGTGGGCCCGGCGGAGCAGGTCGGCGACGTGCTCGACCTCGGCCCGCGCGGTGTCGAAGGTCAGCGCCTGGACCGTGCCGGGGCCGAGCTCGTGGGCGACCGGGGCCGGGTCGCGGAACGCGGCGTACGCCGACGCCGGGATCGAGCCCGTCACGCCGATGCCGGCCGCGATCGAGCGCGAGGCCCGGAGCAGTCGCGAGCCGAACCGCCGGGTCGTCGCCAGGGCGACGACCCGGGCCGGCGAGCCGTCGGCCTGCGGGAACTGGCGCGGGAAGTCGAGGATGCCGCGGACGTCGGCGCCGCGGAAACCGTAGATCGACTGGTCGGGGTCACCGACGACCGTCAGGTCACGGCCGTCGCCGGCCAGCGCCCGCAGCAGGGCGACCTGGCTGGGGTCGGTGTCCTGGTACTCGTCGACGAAGACGTGGGTGACCTCGCGCCGCAGCTGGTCGCGGTGGAGGTTGGCCTCGATGACCGCGCGCGCGACCAGGTCGGGGTAGTCGACGGCGCTCTGGTCGCCGAGGACGTCGAGGTACTGGCCCAGGAAGAAGCCGGCCGCGGCCAGCTCGGGGGCGTTCTCACGCTCCCCGAGCTCGACCAGCTGGTCGGGGTCGAGGCCCCGCTCGCGGGCCCGCGCCAGCACCGCGTGGACCTCCTTGGCGAATCCCCGGGTGCCCACGGCGGCGCGGAGGCCGGCCGGCCAGCGCACCGACTCGGGGTGGTCGGTCAGCAGCTCCTGCAGCACGACGTCCTGCTCGGGCGCGGACAGCAGGCGCAGCGGGGCGGCGTACAGCTCGGCGGGCGCGAAGCGCCGCACCAGCGCGTAGGCGAAGGAGTGGAACGTCGAGCTGAGCGGCGTCGCCATGGTGCGCCCCAGCCGGGCGGTGACCCGGTCGCGCAGCTGCTCGGCGGCCTTGCGGGAGAACGTCAGCGCCAGCACCTGGTCGGGCCGGGCACCGGCCTCGACCCGCGCCACGATGGCCTCGACCAGGGTGGTGGTCTTGCCCGTGCCGGGGCCGGCCAGCACCAGGAGCGGGCCGCCGGCGTGGTCGACGACCTGCTGCTGGTGCTCGTCGAGGATGGGCGCCGCCGGGACCTCCGACGCGCGGCGCAGCCGGAAGGCCGGCGTCTCGGTCGTGGGGGCGCTCATGCCGGGGTCCCCGCGGAGGCGTGAGCGAAGCGAGCGGCTTCGTGGGGGAGGCTCATGTGTCCATCACAGCACCCGCCGCCGACAGGACGACGCAGCACCCGCGACGATGGGCACATGACGACCAGGACCGTGGCCATCCTCGCGTTCGACGACATGGAGGTCCTCGACTACGCCGGCCCGTACGAGGTGTTCAACGTGGCCGGCGAGCTGGGAGCCGGCCACCCGTTCGAGGTCTTCTCGGTCGGGCTGAGCACGGCGCCCGCGGTCGGGCGCGGCGGGTTCGCGGTGCTGCCGACGTACTCCCTCGAGGACGCGCCGCCCTGCGACGTCCTCGTGGTGCCCGGGGGCGCGGGCACCCGGCCACTGCTGGCCGACGAGCGGCTGCTGGCCTGGCTGCGGGAGCGGGCGGGCGAGGTCGACCTGCTGGTGTCGGTCTGCACCGGGGCACTGCTGCTCGGCGCGGCCGGGCTCCTCGCGGACCGGCCCGCGACGACCCACCACGACGCGTTCGACGAGCTGGCCGCGATCTCTCCGACCACCGAGGTGGTGCGCGGTGAGCGGTACGTGCGCTCCTCCGACGCCGTCCTGACCTCGGCCGGGGTCTCGGCGGGGATCGACTGCGCGCTGCATGCCGTCGAGCTGCTCGCCGACCAGGACACGCGCGACCGCGCCGTCACCGAGATGGAGTGGGGCTGGCGGTCCTGACGCTGCTCGGCGTGGGGACGGCTCGCGGACTCGCGCAAAGGTTCATCGGCTGGCCGATGAAACTCACGCCGGGACGATGAACCTTCGTCGTCCCGGCGGGAGCTTTGTCGGCCAGCCGATGAAACTCTCCGACGACCCCCCTCAGCCCAGGTCGACGATCGCGGCGACCGGACCGCCGCCATCGGGGCCCTGGTGGGCGGCGGAGACCGACACGAAGACGGCCGGGTCGCCGGTGACGGCAGCGGTGACGCCGCCGACGGCCGCCTTGATCTGGCGGTGCCAGTGCACGTCGGAGTCGTCGAGCATCGCGTTGCGGCGACCGCGGACGGTGCCGTCCTGCGAGGCCTCGCACTTGAGGAAGACGTTCACCAGCTTGCCGTCGAGGTCGCTGGTGCGGGGCCGCTCGGGCAGGTCCAGGCCGGCGGAGCGGATGGCCTCCCAGATCCCGTCGGCGTCGAGGGCGTCGGTCATCACCGAGTGGCCGATCCGGTAGCGGCCGCCGACGCCGGTCGCGTTGCCGACCACGACGACCTGGGCCCGGTCGAGCTCGACGCCCGAGGAGCAGGAGGCGACGGAGGAGTAGAGCGAGCGGTCCTTCAGCACGTCCTCGTCGCGCGGCATCTCGATCTCCCCGAGGGCGACGGCGATGCCGAGCGCCGTACCGCCGTTGGAGACGTCCATCGAGTAGAGGGTGTCCTCGGTGAAGACGTCCTTCCCGCGGGACTTGGCGTCCTCGATGGTGCTGAGGGTGAGCAGCGGGGTCTTGGTCTGGACGTAGTGCACGTCGGCGGTGTCGGTGATGCCGGCCCGCTCCATCGCGACCTTCACCGCATCGGCGACCTTGGTGACCATCCCGCTGCGCCCGATGTCCTCGGGCAGCAGCACGTCGCTCATCGCGAAGCCCACGGTCAGCCGGGACTCCTCCGTCGGCTCCGCGTCGACGGTGGCGAAGATCGTGGCGTGCGGGCTGATCACGCCGTCGGTGCCGCCGGACCACACGATCGGGACCTGCTTCACGGCCTCGCCGTCGGCGCCGCCGGCGACCAGCGCCTCGCGGAAGGCCCGGTCGGCGATGATCCGCGTGTAGTCGTTCACGCCGCCGTTGCCCTCGGTCTTGCCGATGATCGCGACCACCCGGCTCGCCTCGAAGACCCCCTCGTCGAGGAGCTTGGTGAGCTCGCTGGCGTCGGCGACGGAGTGGATCGGGACCTTGCGGACCTCGATGGCGCTGGGCATGGGCGTTCCTTCCTCAGGGGAGTACGACGGTGCCGGCGGCACCGTCGAGGGCATCGGTGATGTGCTGCAGGCTGGTGATGACGGCCCGGGACCCGCCGCGCTCGACGAACCGGCACGCCGCGTCGACCTTCGGGCCCATCGAGCCGCTGGCGAAGTGGCCCTCCGCGGCGATCCCGCGGAGCTCGGCCACGCTGACCTGGCCGAGCGGGCGAGCGTCGGGCGTGCCCCAGCCGACCACGGCGTTCGGCACGTCGGTGGCGATGACGAGCACGTCGGCGCGCAGGTCGCGGGCGAGCACGGCCGCGCCGAGGTCCTTGTCGATGACCGCCTCGACGCCGCGCAGCCGGCCGTCCGCGTCGACCACCACCGGGATCCCGCCGCCGCCGTTGGCGACGGTCACGAAGCCGGCCGCCACCAGGGCCTCGACCGCGGCCAGGTCGACGATCTCGAGCGGCTCGGGCGAGGCGACCACCCGCCGCCAGCCGCGGTCGCCGCGGTCCTCCCACGTCTCGCCGTGCTCGACGAGCAGCGCGGCGTCGGCGGCGGGCAGGTAGCGGCCGATCGGCTTCGTCGGCCGGGTGAACCCGGGGTCGTCCCAGGCCACGAGGGTGCGGGTGACCACGGTCGCCGTACGACGGTCCACGCCGCGCTCGCGCAGGGCCGCGTCGAGCGCGTTCATCAGCACGAACCCGAGCGTCGCCTGGGTCTGGGCCCCGCACCAGTCCAGCGGCACCGGGGGTACGACGGCTGCGGCGAGCTCGTTCTTGACCAGCAGGTTGCCGACCTGGGGCCCGTTGCCGTGGGTGAGCACCACGTCGACCCCGCGGCCGACCAGATCGGCGACCGCCGCGGCCGCGGTCGACGCCGCCGCGATCTGGTCCTCCGGCCGGGCTCCGCCGTCCGCGCTGGTCATGGCGTTGCCGCCGAGCGCGAGCAGGACCCTCATGCGACGAACCTAGGCGTCCCCCGACCGGCGGACATTGGCGACATCTGCCAACGGAACGGCCCGATCGCCGTCATCGACCCCCGGCGACCCGCAGCGTCGTCCCCGTGACGTACGACGCCGCGTCGCTCAGCGCGAACGCGACCACCGACGCCACCTCCTCCGGCTCGCCCGCGCGGCCCAGCGGCACGAGCGGCCCGACCCGGTCGACCCGGCCGGCCTCGCCGGCGTCCTCGTGGATGCGGGTGCGGACGATGCCGGGCGCGACGCCGACCACCCGGACCCCGTCGCCGGCGACCTCCTGGGCGAGGCCGACGGTGAGCGCGTCGACGCCGGCCTTGGCGGCGGCGTACTGGACGTACTCCCCCGGCGAGCCGAGCGTGGCGGCGCCCGAGCTGATGTTGACGAGCACGCCGCCGGCACCGCCGTACGAGCGGCCGAGCGAGCGGACGGCGGCCCGGGCCACCAGCAGCGCCGCGGTGAGGTTGAGGTCCACGGTGCGTCGTACGACGTCGACCGGGGTCTCGGCGAGCGGTCCGAGGTGCAGCGTCGCCCCGGCGTTGTTGACGACGCCGGTCAACGGACGCGGCGCGGCGGCGAACAGGTCGTCGACGGCAACCGGGTCGGTGAGGTCGCCGGCGACGAGGGCCACCGACGCGCCGAGCTGCGCCGCCGACGACGCGCACGCGTCCGCCGCGGCCGCGTCGTCGCGGTAGCCGAGCACCAGGTCGTGGCCGTCGGCCGCGAGCCGGAGCGCGACCGCCCGTCCGATGCCGCGGGTGCCGCCGGTGACCAGGGTGAGGGGACGCATGCGCCGATCAGAACACGAAGTAGCGCAGCCAGACGTAGAGCCAGGCCACGGTCAGGGACACGAAGGTCACGACCAGGCCCTTCTTGGTGAACTCCCAGAAGGTGATCGGCCGCCCGGCGCTGTGCGCGATCCCGAGGACGACGACGTTGGCCCCGGCCGCGACCGCGGTCGTGTTCCCGCCCAGGTCGGCGCCGAGCGCGAAGGCCCACCACAGCGGGTTGCCGGACGAGGTGTCGCCGGACGCGGCGACCAGATCCTGCACGATCGGCACGGTGGCCGCGGTGTAGGGGATGTTGTCGACGAAGCCGCCCACCACCGCGGACCCGAAGAGCAGGGTCGTGGACGCCAGCAGCGGCCGGTCGCCGAGCGCGGAGGCGGCCGCCTCCCCGATCGCGCCGATCACGCCGACCTGGACCAGCCCGCCGACCAGCACGAAGAGGGCCATGAAGAACACCAGGGTCCCCCACTCGACCTCCTCGAGGAACTCCTCCGAGGTGGTCCGGGTCAGCAGCACCATCGCCCCGGCGCCCATCATCGCCACGATCGACGGGTCGAGGTGGAGCACCGTGTGCAGCCCGAAGGCGACCATCACCAGCGCCAGCACGACCAGGCAGACCGCGAGGCGCCGCGGGTCGCGGATGGCGGTCGCCGGATCCAAGTCCTCCGGGGTCGCCACGGTGGGCTCCACGCGCAGCTCGCGCCGGTAGAGGAACCGGCACAGCACGACCAGCACGGCCACGATCACCACCGTCACCGGGAGCGTGTGGACCAGGAAGTCGTTGAAGCTCA
Source organism: Nocardioides lianchengensis (assembly GCF_900101465.1). Classification (GTDB taxonomy): domain Bacteria; phylum Actinomycetota; class Actinomycetes; order Propionibacteriales; family Nocardioidaceae; genus Nocardioides; species Nocardioides lianchengensis. Next base: position 702,237 of record NZ_FMZM01000001.1, on the reverse strand, counting down.
GCCCGGCCCGGCTGGCGATGATGATGTTGGGCGGGTCCCCGATCAGGGTCGCGGTGCCGCCGACGTTGGAGGCGAAGACCAGCGTCACGAGGTACGGCGTCGTCGGCAGCCCGAGGCGCGCGCAGACCGAGAGCGTCACCGGGGCGACCAGCAGCACCGTGGTGACGTTGTCGAGGAGCGCGCTCGCCGCCGCCGTCACGACCATCAGCAGCGCCATCAGCCGGGCCGGTCGCCCGCGCGAGGCCCGGGCCGCCCAGAGCGCGAGGTACTCGAACAGGCCGGTCTGCTTCAGCACCCCGACGATCACCATCATCCCGAAGAGCAGGAAGACGACGTTCCAGTCCACGCCGGTGTCGTGGTCGAAGAAGGCGCTGTCGGCGTCGACCAGCCCGAGCAGGGTCATCGCGGCGACCCCGCCCAGGGCCGCCGCGACCCGGTCGATCCGCTCGGTGGCGATGAAGGCGTAGGCGACCAGGAAGACCCCGATCGCGGCGGCGGCGATCACCGGCCCGCCACCCCGGCGTACCAGCCGGCGAGCCGGCCGTGGTCGCTCACCGCGCGCAGCCGCGCCTCGATGGCCGGGCCGTGCTCGCGCGGTGCGGCCACGAGCACGTGGTCGCCGTCGCGCAGGACGGTCGTCGGCGCCGGCGCGAAGATCTCGCCGTCGCGGACCAGCAGCGAGACGGCCGCCCCGACGGGCAGCCGCAGCTCGGCGATCTCGACCCCGACCAGTCGGGACCGCTCGGGGACGGCGAACTGCAGCAGCGCGGCGTCGATGTCGTCGAGGGGGGCGGAGTCGATGGCCACGTCGCGGGGGTTGTGCGGGCGGGCCGCGCCCGTCCGGCGGGCGACCCAGGGCAGCGTCGGCCCCTGGAGCAGCGTGAACAGGACGACGAGCAGGAAGACCACGTCGAAGATCCGTTCCGCGCCGGGCAGGCCGACGCTCATCGGGATGGTGGCGAGCACGATCGGTACGGCGCCGCGCAGGCCGGCCCAGCTGATGAAGACCTGGTCGCGCCAGGGCACCCGGAACGGCGTCGCGCACAACACCACGGACAGCGGCCGCGCGACGAGGGTCAGCGCTCCGCCCACCACGAGCGCGGTCGGGAGCGCGTCGAGCAGCCGCGCGGGGCTGGCCAGCAGCCCGAGCAGGATGAACAGCCCGATCTGGGCCAGTCCGGCGAGCCCGCCGGCGAAGCTCTCCGTGGTCGAGCGGTGCGGGAGCCGGGCGTTGCCGAGCACGAGGGCGGCGACGTAGACGGCCATGATCGGGCTGGCGCCGACCACGCCGGACAGGGCGAAGGCCAGGAAGGCGATCGCCAGCGTGGCCAGCGGGTAGAGACCGGACGCCGGCAGCGCGCTGCGCGCCAGCAGCCAGGTCCCGGCGACCGCGACCGCCACGCCCACGAGCACCCCGACCAGCAGCTGGTAGCCGATCTGGCCGGCGATGCCGAGGGCCCCCGCGCTCTCCCAGGCGTCCGAGGTGACCACGGTGACCAGGACGATGACCGGCGGGTCGTTGAAGCCCGACTCGGCCTCCACGGTGGCGCGCAGCCGGCCCCGGACGGGCAGCTGCCGGAGCACCGAGAAGACCGCGGCCGCGTCGGTCGAGGAGGCGACCGCCCCCAGCACGATCGCGGTGCGCAGGTCGACGTCGAGGACGACGTACACGAGGCCCGTGGTGACGGCGACGCTGATGAAGACCCCGACGGTCGCCAGCACCCCGGCCAGCGGCGCCACCGGGCGGACGACGCTCCAGTCGGTGGTGAAGCCGCCCTCGGCCAGGATGACCGCGAGGGCCACGGTGCCGAGCACCTGGGTCAGGTCGGCGTCCTCGAAGTGCAGCCCGAGGCCGCCCTCGCCGATGGCCAGCCCGATCGCCAGGTAGATCAGCAGGCTCGGCAGCCCGGCCCGGCTGACCAGACGGACGGCGGCCACGGCGGCCAGCAGCACCGCGGCACCGACCAGGACGACGACGTTGAGCTCGGCCGTGGTCACCGCAGGACCACGTCGAGCTCGACGACCGCCAGGCCGCCGACCTCCAGGTCGCCCAGGTCGGCGACGTCGCACGCCACGACGGCGGCCACCAGCTCGTCGGCCAGGCCGGTCTCGGCCCGCTCGCGCGCCTGGTCGACGGCGTCGGCCGGCTCCCCCGGGCGGGGCGGTACGACGGGCAGCACCGCCTCGGCCAGCAGCCGGACCTCGTGGCCGTCGCGGGTCGTCGCGCGCACGCTGATGGCGACCGGCTCGGGATCCATCGCGACGACCTCGACGGTGTCCAGCAGCGGCCAGCGCCAGGCCGGCCCACCGCCCACGACGCGCCGTACGACGCCGCGCCGGCTGACCACCAGCAGGTGCTCCCGCGGGGTCCATCTCACGCTGGCGCCGGCGAGCGCGGCCAGGAGGGACAGCACCAGCAGGCCCACGACCACCGTCGCCGCTGGCTCCTCCACATCGCCTCCCGACCGCTCTCGTCCGGCACGCTCGAGTGTTCGCGAGCGAGCGGCCGCGGACCATGGGGGCTACCACCCATCTCGGGCTCGCCGGGTCCGGCCGGACCCGGCCACGTGGGAGGCTGGCGGGGTGCGCACCTGGACGCTCCCCCTCTACTGGCGGGTGTGCCTGATCAACGGCACCGTCTTCCTCGCCGGGACCCTCGCCCTGCTGCTCCTGCCCGTCAGCGTCTCGCGGCGCACGGTGGTCTCCGAGGCGCTCGTGCTGACCCTCGGGCTCGCCGTGATGCTGGTGACCAACGCGCTGCTGCTCCGCGCGAGCCTCGCGCCGATCGACCGGGTGGTGCGGCAGATGGCGACCGTCGACCTGCTGGAGCCCGGGCAGCGGCTGCCCACGGGCACCCGCGGGCCGGGCGCCCGACTGGTCGCCAGCTTCAACGCGATGCTGGACCGGCTGGAGGCGGAACGCAGCGGCAGCGACGCGCGGGCCCTGGCCGCGGAGGAGGAGGAGCGGCACCGGATCGCCCGGGAGCTGCACGACGAGGTCGGCCAGCAGCTGACCGTCGTACTCCTCGGTCTCAAGCAGGTGCAGCGCCGCGCACCGGCCGAGCTGGTCGAGGAGCTGGAGCTGGTCCGGGAGAGCGCCCGCGCGGGCCTGGACGACGTACGACGGGTCGCGCGCGAGCTGCGCCCGGGCGTGCTCGACGACCTCGGCCTGCACAGCGCGCTGGCCGCCCTCGCGACCGGGTTCTCCGCGCACGGCGGCGCGACCGTACGCCGCTCGATCGCGCCCGGGCTGCCCGCGCTGCCGCCGGCGACCGAGCTGGTCGTCTACCGGGTCGCCCAGGAGGCGCTCACCAACGCCGCGCGGCACGCGCGGGCCACGCGGGTCGAGCTGACCCTGCAGCGGCTCGGCGACCGGGTGGTGCTCGGGGTCGCGGACGACGGCCGCGGGCTGGTCGCGGACGCGGCCGGGGCCGGCCTGCGGGGCATGCGGGAGCGCGCCCGCTCGGTGGGCGGGTTGCTCGAGATCGACAGCGCCCCGGGGCAGGGCACCCGGGTCCGGCTGAGCGTCCCGGTGGACCCGTCGTGAGCCCGACGCGGATCCTGCTGGCCGACGACCACGGACTGGTGCGGCGCGGCGTACGACTGATCCTGGACCAGGAGCCCGACCTCGAGGTGGTCGCCGAGGCCGGCGACGGGGCGGAGGCCGTCGCGCTGCTGCGGGAGGTCCCGGTGGACCTGGTCGTGCTCGACATCGCGATGCCGCGGATGACCGGGCTGCAGGCGGCCCGCGAGATCGCCCGCCGCCGCGAGCCCCCGCGGGTGCTGATGCTGTCGATGCACGACAACGAGCAGTACTTCTTCGAGTCGCTGAAGGTCGGGGCCAGCGGCTACGTGCTGAAGTCGGTGGCCGACGAGGACCTGGTCGCCGCCTGCCGGTCGGCCATGCGCGGCGAGGCGTTCGTCTACCCGGGCGCGATGAGTGCCCTGGTGCGCGACTACCTCGACCGGCTGCGCCGCGGCGAGCGCGTCCCCACGACCGTGCTGACCGAGCGCGAGGACGAGGTGCTGAAGCTGATCGCCGAGGGCCTGTCGTCGAAGGAGATCGCGACCGCGCTCACCATCAGCGTGAAGACCGTCGAGCGGCACCGCGCCAACATCCTGGCTCGCCTCGGCATGCGCGACCGGACCCAGCTGGTGCGGTACGCGATCCGGGCGGGGCTGGTCGAGCCTTAGTTGGGGTAGTCCGTCACACAGGGGTTGCTTACTCGCGGGTAACCAACCCCCGTGTGACGGACTACCCGGACGCCAGCTCGAAGTCGGCGAAGTCGAACCCGGGCGACACCAGGCAGCTGACGAGTGCGTCGGCGGCGGACGGGACCGTGCGCTGCCAGACGCCCGCGGGGACCAGGACCTGAGGGTGGGCGGCGTCGCAGACCTCCGCCGTCGGCTCCCCCGGCCGTACGTCGGTGCCGCCCAGCTCGAGCGTCACCGCGCCGGTGTGGGCCAGCCAGATCTCGTCGGAGGCGACCCGGTGCCAGGCCGAGGACTCCCCGGCCGGCAGCAGGAAGTGGATGAGCGTCGCGGTCGGACGGACCCGGCCGTCGGGCAGCGTCACCTCGACCGGGGAGGCCCAGGTCTGGCGGTACCAGCCGCCCTCGGGGTGCGGTTCCAGGCCGAGCACGTCGGCGAGCGGCGGTCGCATGCCACGACGGTAGCGCCCGACAACGCCGGACGGCCGGCACCCCGAGGGTGCCGGCCGTCCGTGGGTGATCAGGTCAGCTGAGCTTGACCTTCGCCGACGCGGAGCTGGCGGAGACCAGGCTGCTGCCGGTGTACGTCGCCCGCAGGGTGTGCGAGCCCTTGCGGAGGCGGACCGTGATCGTCTTGGCCTTGCCCGGGGCGACGGTGACGACGCCGAGGGCCTTGCCGTTGTCGGTCAGCACGATCTTGGCGTTGCCAGGCACGTTCGGGACGGTGAAGGTGATGGTCACCCTCGCCTTGCCGAGCTTGGCCTTCTTGGCGACCTTGACCTTCTTCGCCGAGAGCTTCAGCGTCGAGGACGCCTTGGCGACGGAGACCGTCACCGGGGCGCTCACCGACGGGTCGAAGCCCGCGGCCGACGGCGTGAAGCGCGCGACCAGCGAGGTGCTGCCGGGCTTGAGGCCCGCGACCGAGAGGGTCGCCTTGCCGGCGGTGGTGGTGCCGCTGGCGAGGACCTTCGAGCCCGAGACCAGCTCGACGGTGCCGTCGGTGCTGGTGGTGACCTCGACCTTCGCGACGCCCGGGTAGGTCACCTTGGCGACCGGGGCGACCGTGACCGTGGTCTCCGACGGGGCGGTCAGCCGCTCGCTGGCCGCCGGGGCGGCCCAGAAGATGCCGCGGGCGGCCTGGCTGAACAGGCTCTTCGGGTTGGTCCGGAAGAACACCGACGTGCCGAAGACGATCGACTTCGCCGAGACGGCCGGGTTGGTCCGGGGAGTCACCGAGGAGACCACCGAGGCCTGAGTCGCGGCGACCTCCGGACGGGTGGCCAGCAGGGCCCCCGACGTCGCGTTCGTCGAGCGCCAGAGACCGGCCAGCACCGGGTTGCCCGGGCCGTAGGTCTGCTCGACCGAGACGCCCGCGCCCAGACCGGTGAACCAGGTCGCCGGGTAGATGTACGACGTGTCCTGCGCGTACGGCGCCAGCACGCCGCCAGCGGTGTTGTCGACTTCGACGAGGGCCGTGTTGGAGCCGGCGCCCGTGACGGCGGTGCCGGTCATCAGTCCGAAGTCCCGGGCGGCGTTGAAGCCTGCGGCCGCACGGCCGGTGAGCGCACCACCACGGTCGAGGAGGGCCTGGACCGCACCACGGACCGGGGCGTTGCTGTCGCCGGTCGTCGTGAAGGTCGAGCCGATCCACAGCACGTCGACGTCGGCGAGCAGGGCCGGGTTGGCGTTGATGGAGGCAGCGGTGACCTGGACGAGGTCGTCGAAGCCGAGCTGGCCGAGGGCCAGGCGGTCGTCGGCCGACCCGACGAAGGCGATCTTGAGGTCCTTCAGCGGCTTGGTGGTCGCGTCGTCGAGGGCATCGAGGTCCGCAGCGGTGGCGGGCTCGAAGGCGATGTCGAACTCCTCCGACACGGCCGCGACCGCCGCGAAGGCGGCCTTGTCCACGACGGCCGAGCCGTCGGCCAGCATCGACACGGCGACGCCCTCGTCCAGCAGCGCGTTGAGCGCCTCGAAGTCGCCGACACCGGCCAGGTCGAAGGTGACGTAGTCGGCGGCCGCCGGAACCGCGGCGTTCGACGACGCCGCGGAGACCGGGGTGGTCGCCCCGATCGGCGCGTCCTGGACGACTCCGACCTTGTCGACCGTGGCGCCCCACAGGTACGAGTAGCTCCAGGCACCGTCGGCGTACAGCTGCGGGATCGTGGAGGCGGAGATGTTGTCGCCGAGGTCGAGGAGCGAGTTCGCCATGCCGCGCAGCGGCTGGTCGAGGTCGACGACGTACGACCCGGCCGGGTAGGTCTTGCCGCCGACCGTGGCGGCAGCGTCGAGCGTGCCGACCTCGATGTCGTGCAGCAGCAGCTGCTCGACCAGCGCAGCGGCGTCGCTCTCCGAGCGCTGACCGTCGCCCCGGGGGATGACGTAGGCGTTCGGGAGGACGAGTGGCTCCTGGTCGTCGACCTCGTCCCAGAGCGCTCGCCACTGGGTGGGGCCGGGGACGGTGTTGACGTCGGCGACGGTGAGCTGCTTCTTCGGCTCGCCCGACAGACCGCGACGGAAGGTCTCGATCTGGTTGCCGAGCATCTCGCGCGCCGAGGTCGGATTGTTCATGTACTCGACGATGCTCTCCATCGTCTGGTAGGCGACCGCGACGTTGGTCACGGCGCGGGCGGGGGTCATGTAGGAACCCGTCCGGCCCAGCGGCAGCTCGACGGTCGACGTCGCGGCGCCGTAGAACGCGGCGTACTGCGCGCTGAACACCGGCGGGTAGTCGTCCCAGCCGCCGTTCGGGTCGTCGCGGTACGGGATCGCGATGCCGCCGGCACTCGTCAGCGGGTTGCCGGGGATGGCCGCCGCCACGACGTCCTGCTCGACCTTCAGCGCGAGCGCGTAGTTGTGCGGGATCGACAGGTCGTACTCGTAGTTCGTGCCGTGCGGCGGCCCACAGGGCTCGATCTGGAGGACGCCGGTGTAGCCGTGGAAGTCCGCGGTGTAGATCGGCTGGATGGCCTGCGCCTGCCGGATGTAGGACTTCGTCTCCGGGGTGGCGTTGGTGATCATGTCGCGGTTCGGGTCCAGGCCAAGGGCGGTGGCCCGCGTGGCGTTGGTCCGGCCGTCCGGGTTCAGCGACGGGGAGAAGTAGAGGCGGTTGTTGCGCAGCAGGCTGCCGACCTCGCTGAGCGGCGCGGTGGCGAGCCACTCGATGTACTTCATCGCCGCGTCGGTGCCCTCCCACTCGTTGCCGTGGATGTTGTTGCTGATCCACACGGGGGTCTTGTACTGGGAGAGCAGCGTCGCGTCCGCGGCCGCGGCCGTCGGCTCGTCCTTGATCGTGCTCTTCCACGCGGCCTGGCGCGCGGTCTCGGCCTCGGTCTCCGGGGCGGTCACGGTCACCAGGTAGAGGTCGCGGCCCTGGGTCGACTGCCCCACGACCTGCACCGACACCCGGTCGCTCGCGGCCATCAGCTCCTGGAGCCTGGGCGCCAGGTCGGGGTGGCCGAGCAGCTCGGCGCGGTGGGCCGCGTCGTCCGGGTTGTCCCGGTAGAGCGGCAGCCGCGGCTGGTAGGGGTACGACGTCGGCATCTCGATCGGGTCGCCGGCGACCAGGGTCTCGGCGGCCGCGCGGAAGAGCTTGGCCTGCGCCGTCTGCGGCACGGCCGAGGACGACGAGCTGGTGCCGCGGTCGCTCGCGACGGTGGCCGTCGGAGCCGTCTCGTCGGCCGCCGCGATGCTGCTGCTGGCGAGCACCGACGTCGCGGCGAGGGCCAGGCTGGTCACGCCGATCAGAGCGCGCGATTTCCTCACTGGTGGACTCATTTCTGTGGTGGCGAGTTCGGAACCCGGCCGCCCGCACGGCCGGGGTCACGGTCCTTGTCAGGATGTCTGACAATCCTTCAATTCGGTTCTGTGTAACAGAGCCTTCACAGAACTTCTCGCCCTCTGGATGGAGGTGGACAGGCGAAACACCAGTCTGCTAAGAGCGACGATTAGTCACGTTTCAGACCACGTCGACCTCGGCGTACGACGGGCCGCCCGCCAGCTGGGCGTAGCCCGGGCCGCGGTCGAAGAACGCGGCGGCGGCCGAGGAACGGCCCGCACGCTCGGCGGCCGTCGCGGGAGCGTCGTACGACAGGTCGTCGGTGTCGACCGAGCCGGTCAGCACCACGCCGTACGACGAGAGCGCGGCCGCGGGCGAGACCTTGCGCCAGATGACGTCGCGGACCACCAGCTCCGGCTCGCGCTCGAGCGGGTCGCCCCAGCCGCCCCCGCCGGTGGTGCGGATCCGGACCACCTGGCCGGCCCGGATCGGCTCGGCGTCGGCGAGGGCGTCGACCTCGCGCTCCTCGGGGCCGCCGGGGTCGATGACGACCTGGAACGGCTGCCCGGCCAGTCCGCCCTTGACGCCCCAGCAGGCCAGGATCGACCGGTCCGCGATGGACATGAAGTGGCCGTCCTTGAGCATCCGGATGTGCTTCTCGTAGCCGAGGCCGCCGCGGAACTGCCCCGCTCCCCCGCTGTCGACCGCGAGCGAGAGCGACTCGACCCGGAACGGGAAGCGCGCCTCGGTGAACTCGGTCGGCAGGTTGCGGCTGTCGGGCACCACGTGGATGGTGTCCTCGCCGTCGGCGTAGTAGCGGCCACCGGATCCGCCGCCGAGCACCTCGCGCATGAGGTAGGGCCGGCCGTCGAGGTCCTCGCCGTACACGCCGGTGTAGCGGATCGTCTCCTGGTCGGCCGGCATCCGCCCGTCGACCGCCTTGGCGACCACGCCGGCGAGCACGCCGAGCAGCCGCAGGATCACGAACGTGCGGGCATTGGTCGGGGCCGGGAACACCGGCGTGAGCAGGGTGCCGGGCTCCGGGAAGCGCATCTCGATCAGCGGCACGATGCCCTCGTTGACGTCGAGCTCGGCCATCCGCTCCGGGCTCTCGGCGAGATTGCGCAGGATCGGCGCCAGCCACTTCTTCAGGAAGACGCCGTCGCTGTAGTCGCCGCAGTGGTTGATCGGCCCCTTGGCCTGCGGGCCGGTGCCGTCGAAGTCGAGCACCAGGCGCTCGCCCTCCGGGTCGTCGGCGGGGGTGCGGGTCAGCGTGATCCGCTGGGTGTGCAGCTGGGGCTCGTCGACGCCGTCGTGCTCGGCGTAGTCCTCCCAGGTCCAGGACCCGACCGGGATCTGGCTGAGGATCTCGCGACGGTACGTCGTGGTGGTCCGGTCGATGATCGCGTCGAAGCACGACTCGACGGTCGCGACGCCGTACCGGTCGAAGAGCTCGCCGAGCCGGCGCGCGCCCATCAGGCACGCCGAGCACTCGGCGTCCAGGTCGGCGCTCAGCGACTCGGGCATCCGGCTGTTGCGGGTCATGATGGCCAGCGCCGCGCGGTTGGGGACGCCGGCGTCCCAGAGCTTGATCGGCGGGACCATCAGGCCCTCCTCGAACACGCTCGTGGCGTTGCTCGGCATCGACCCGGGTACGGCGCCGCCGATGTCGTCGTGGTGGCCGAAGGCCTGGACGAACGCGACCACCTGCCCGCCGCTGAAGACCGGCACGGTCACGCAGAGGTCGGGCAGGTGCCCGATGCCGCCCTCGGAGCGGTAGACGTCGTTGTGGAAGAACACGTCGCCCTCCCGCATCTCCTCGATCGGGAAGTCGCGGGCGACCGGGTGGACGAGCGCGGAGTACGACCGGCCGGTCAGCTTGCGCAGCAGCCGGTCGTGGATGCCGGCCCGGAAGTCGTGGGCGTCGCGGATCATCGGGCTGCGGCTGGTGCGCGCGATGGCGGTCTCGACCTCCATCTCGACACTCGCGAGCGAGCCCTGGACGATCTCGACCAGCACCGGGTCGGCGGACGCTCCCCGGTCGTCGGTGAGGAACCCGAACGGGAACTGGGTGGGCGCGCGGCGGCTCATGCGTTGCTCCTGGTGACGATCAGGTTGAGGTACTCGTCGACGCGGGCCTCGAAGCCCGGGTGGATCGGGACGGTCGAGCCGAACTCCTCGACGATCACCGGGCCCGCGACGCTGGTGCCAGGCGGGAGGTCGGTGCGCTGGAGGATCGGGGTGTCGACGTACCCGTCGGCGGCGTCGAAGCAGACGCCCCTCGCCCCACTCGCTGGTCGAGTAGCCCGCGAGGAACGAGCGGGCGTATCGAGACCTCCGTGCCGGGCGATCTCCGGCCGCGTGATCGGCCCGATCCCGGAGACCCGCAGGTTGACCCACTCGACCTGCTGGGTCGGGTCGGCGGCGAAGTCGTAGCCGTAGAGCGCCCGGTGGGCGGCGTGGAACTCCGCCGCGACCGCCGCCGGGTCGAGCGGACCGGCGGCGACCGGGACCCGGACCTCGAAGGCCTGGCCGTAGTAGCGCAGGTCGGCGGTGCGCGCGAAGACGTGCTGCTCGGGGGCGAACCCCTCGCCGCTCAGCGCGGTCGCGGCGCGGGCCGTGAGGTCGTCGTACACGCCCTCGACGACGGCGGGGTCGAGCGCGTCCGCGAGGGCCACGTGGGTCTGCACGTAGTCGTTCTTGACGTCGACCGTGAGCAGCCCGAACGCCGAGACGTTGCCGGGGTTGGGCGGCACCAGGACGGTCGGCAGGCCCAGCACGTCCATCAGCCGGCAGAGCAGGAGCGAGCCGGAGCCGCCGAAGGTGACCAGGGCGAAGTCGCGGACGTCGAGGCCGCGCTTGACCGTCACCTGGCGCAGCGCGTTGGCCTGGTTCCAGGCGGAGATCTCCAGGACCCCGGCAGCAGCGGCCTCCGGTGTGAGTCCGAGCTGCTCCGCGAGCGCCTCGACGCCCGCCCGGGCCGCCTCCACGTCGAGCGGGATCTCGCCGCCGAGCAGGTGGGGAGGGATACGGCCGAGGACGACGTGGGCGTCGGTGATGGTGACCTCGGTGCCGCCCTTGCCGTAGCAGAGCGGGCCGGGGTCGGCGCCGGCCGACTGCGGGCCGACCTTGAGCGTGCCCTCGGGGCTCAGCCAGGCGATCGAGCCGCCGCCCGCGCCGACGGTGACGACGTCGATCATCGGGATCTTGCTGGGGAAGGCCCCGACGCTGCCCTCGGTCGTGAGCGTCGGCTCGCCGTCGATGACCACGCTGACGTCGGTCGACGTCCCGCCGCCGTCGCTGGTGAGCACCTTGTCGAACCCGGCGACCTGGGCGATCAGCGCCGCGCCCAGTGCGCCGGCGGCCGGGCCGCTGAGCACGGTGGTGATCGGCTGGTGCACGACCTCGGCCGCGCTCAGCACGCCGCCGTTGGACTTCATGACGTAGAACGGCGGGGCGCCGTACTCCTGAAGACGCTCGCTGATGTTGCGCACGTACGCCGAGAGCCGCGGCTTGACGGCCGCGTCGACCAGGGTGGTCATCGCCCGCTCGTACTCGCGGTACTCGCGCAGCACCTCGCTGCTGATGCTGACCACCGCGTCGGGGTGCTCCTCGCGCAGGATCTCCAGCATCCGCAGCTCGTGGCGCGGGTCGGCGTACGCGTGCAGGAAGCAGACGCCGAGCGTGTTGACGCCCTGCCGCCGGAACCAGCGGGCCGTCTCGCGGGCGCCGGCCTCGTCGAAGGGCCGCACCTCGGCACCGGTCGGGTCAAGCCGGCCCTCGACGCCCTTGACCAGGTCGCGCGGGACGATCCGGTCGGGCTTCACCCAGAAGTACGAGTTGCCGTAGCCGTCCGGCACCGACTGCCGGGCGATCTCCAGCATCGCCTCGTAGCCGGTGTTGGTGATGAACCCCAGCCGGTCGACCTTGCCCTCGAGCAGCTGGTTGGTCGCGACGGTGGTGCCGTGGCTGACCGCGCTGACGCTGTCGTCGCCGGCCCCGAGCAGGTCGAGCACCTTGGCGATCCCGGCCAGGAACCCGTCCGCGGGATTGCTCGGTGTCGACGGGGTCTTGGTGGTGACCAGCTCCCCGGTCTCCTCGTCGAGGGCCACCACGTCGGTGAACGTGCCTCCCGTGTCGATCCCGATCCGGATCCGGCGCTCAGCTGGCATGCCTCGATCCAACCGGTCCCGCTCGGTCGGGGCCATCGGCACACCCTGACGACGGGGCCGCGCAGATTCTGTGACGCCCGTCCACCGACGCTGGTTGAGGTGCGAGCGAAGCGAGCCTCGAAACCCGTCCTACCGACTGACGGTCTCCATCGATGCCGGCTCTCGGCTCACCAGGTTTCGAGGCTCGGCGCTGGCGCGCCTCGCACCTCAACCAGCGTGGGGAACCGTCAGGCGTCCGGCGCGCGGTCGTTGTAGACGCCCGCCTCCTCCTGGCCGGACAGGGCCTGGATGGCGGTCATCACCTCGTCGGTGAGCTGGCGCCGCGCCTTGCCGAGCGGTACGCCGTCGAAGCGCTCGCCGACGGTGATGGGCGAGCCGAAGGCCACGGTGACCGGCACGACCCGCGGGAGGCGAGCGTCGATGGGCTGCAGCTGGGGGGTGCCGGTGAGCCCGACCGGGACGATCGGGCAGCCGGCGGTGAGGGCGAGGTGGGCGACGCCGGTGCGACCGCGGTAGAGCCGGCCGTCGCGGGAGCGGGTCCCCTCGGGGTAGAGGCCGAACGCCTCGCCACGACCGAGCACCTCGAGCGCGATGTCGAGGCTGCCGAGGGCCGCGCGCGGGTCGTCGCGGTCGACCGGGAGCATCCCGATCCCCTCGAACCAGGTGCGGCTGATCGCCCCGCGGACGCCGGTGCCGGTGAAGTAGTCAGACTTGGCCAGGAAGGCCACCTTGCGCGGCACGATGATCGGGATGACCAGGGAGTCGGCGAAGCTCAGGTGGTTGCTGGCCAGGAGCACCGGCCCGGTCGCGGGGACGTTCTCCAGGCCGATCACGGTCGGTCGCCACACGGCCTTGGCCAGCGGGGCGACGACCGTGTGGACCACCGAGTAGACGTCCATGCGGCCCAGCATGGTGGTTACCGGTCGGTCCACCGATTCCCGCGTATCAGGGAATGGAAGGCGCCCCCGCCTCGTGGGCCACGATGTCGCGGGCCAGGGTCTCCCACTTCGCGTAGGCGTCGGGGTACGCCGAGCGCTGCACCGCCTGGGCCGCCTCGGTGACCGGCATCGACTCCCAGCCGGCGATGTCGAGCAGCCCCGGGTTCGGGGTGTGCGCCGCGACGCCGTAGAACGCCTGCGAGGACAGCACCGGGTCGAGGATCTGCGCCTCGGTGCCCCAGCCCTGGCTGGTCCGCTGCTGGAACAGCCCCAGCGAGTCGCGGTCGCCGTAGTCGACGTTGACCAGCGTGGACTCCTGCATGGCGGTGGCGAGCGCCACCACCCAGCCCTGCTCGGGCACGCCCGCGCCCTTGCCGACGCCGATGATGGTCCGCGCGTGGCCCTTCTGCTCGTCCGAGAGCGAGTCGTACGACGTCCCGGGCACCGACCCGCCTCCCCCGGTCCCGAGCAGCTCCTGCCAGGTGGCCGGCCCGACCACGCCGTCGGCGCCGAGCCCCGCCCCGGACTGGAAGCTGCGCACCGCCGCGTCGGTGGCCGGCCCGAAGTCGCCGTCGGTCGCGACGGACGCCCCGTGCTTGCCCAGCTGCACCTGCAGCGCCTGCACGGCTGGCCCGCTGTCGCCCTGCCGGACGGTCACGACCAGCGCCCCGAGGGTCGCCGGCCCGGCGATGCCGTCCGCGCCCAGCCCGGACGCGGACTGGAACGCGGTCACCGCGGCCGCCGTACCGCTGCCGTAGTCGCCGTCCGCGGTCGTCGCGTAGCCCCGCGCGGTCAGCAGGTGCTGGAGGCTGGTGACGTTGGCGCCGGTGGCCCCCGTCGACAGCGTCGGGTACGACGCCGCCTGCGCCGGGCCGGCGGACCCGAGGAGGGCGACGGCGAGCAGCAGGACGGCCAGGACCGGTCGGAGCAGGTGGGTCATGCCGCCAGTCCAGCAAGGACCGGGCGGCGGCGACTACGGGGGAATCCCTACCGTGCGACGACCTCGCGGATCGACGCGGCCAGGATGTCGACCCCCGCGTGCAGGTCGTCGTCGCTGATGGTGAGCGGCGGGGCGATCCGGAAGATCCCGCCCATGCCGGGCAGCTGGACGATGTTGAGGTGCAGGCCGCGCTCGAGGCAGGCCGCGGTGACCGCGGTCCCGAGTGCGTCCGCGGGCTCCTTGGTGGCCCGGTCGGTGACCAGCTCGATGCCCTGCAGCAGGCCCCGGCCGCGGACGTCGCCCACCACGCCGACGCTCTCCTGGAGGTCGAGCAGCCGCTCGCGGAGCTGCTCGCCCAGTGCGGCAGCCCGGGCCACCAGGCCGTCGCGCTCGACGACGTCGAGGACCGTGCTCGCCACGACGGCGGCCAGCGGGTCCGACACATGGGTCGTGTAGAAGAGGAAGCCGCGCTCCGCGCAGGTCTCCTCGATCGCCGCGGTCGTCACGACGGCGGCGACCGGCAGGCCGGCGCCCAGGGTCTTGGAGAGGGTCAGCAGGTCGGGGACCACGCCGTCGCGCTCGAAGGCGTACATCAGTCCGGTGCGGCCCACCCCGGTCTGCGCCTCGTCCAGGATCAGCAGCATCCCCCGCTCCTCGCACTTCTCCTTCAGCCGCGCGAGGTAGCCGGGTGGCAGCTCGACGATGCCGCCCGAGGAGAGGATCGGCTCGACCAGGCAGGCGGCGAGCGAGCCGGTCGACTGGGCGTCGACGATCGCGAAGCCGTAGTCCAGCTCGGCCTCCCAGTCGTGGGACCCGTCGGCCCGCCGGAAGGGCGAGCGGTAGGCGTTGGGCGTCGGCAGGGTCAGGTTGCCGGGGAGCACCGGGCCGTACCCGCGACGCCCCGCGGAGAACGTCGCCGCGGCCGCGCCGGAGGTCATCCCGTGCCACGAGCGGTCGAACGAGACGACCTCGTAGCGACCGGTGGCCAGCTTGGCCATCTTGATCGCGGCCTCGTTGGACTCGGCCCCGGTCGTCAGCAGCAGCGTCTTGGACAGGCTCTCCGGCAGGGTCGCGGCCAGCCGCTTGGCGAGGGTCACGACCGGCCGCGACAGCATCCCGCTGAACAGGTGGTCGAGCGTCGCCACCGACTCGCTCACCGCCCGGACGACGTCGGGGTGCCCGTGGCCGAGCACCGCGCTCATCTGCCCCGAGGTGAAGTCCAGGATGGCCCGGCCCTCGCTGTCGTAGACGTGGGAGCCCGCGGCCCGCTCGATGATCCGCGGCGTGAAGCCCGGGAGGTAGCGCACCAGGTGCCGCTCGGCGTCGGCCCAGAAGGTCTCGTCGGTCATGCGACCAAGCGAACTAGGCCAATCCGGGCCACGGCAAGCGGTACGGCGCACTCCGTCGACCGGCCCGTCGTTGTGGCCTAGCCGTTCCGCCGACCTGGTGGGCCGCAGCGCCGTACCGTGTCGCCATGGTCGCGATCCGGGTCAGCGCGCAGTCGGAGCTGCCGGTCTACCGGCAGATCGTGGCGCAGCTGCGGCACATGGTCGAGACCGGTCAGCTGCGCGACGGCGAACGGCTGCCGGGCTCGCGGATGCTCGCCGACAACCTCGGCATCAACCGTCACACCGTCGCCCACGCGTACGGCGAGCTGCGCGACCTCGGCCTGGTCGAGTCCCGTGGTCGCAGCGGGATGGTCGTCGTCGGTGCGCAGCAGGCCCGGGCGACGTCGGCCGCCCGCGATCGCGCCCGCGAGGTGCTGGAGGCGGCCGCACGCGAGTGCCTGCGGCTCGGCCTGCCGCCGGCGGAGATCCAGGAGCTGGCCCTGGCGGTGGCGGTCCGGGCCGCGGGGACCGACCCCCGGATCGCGTTCGTCGAATGCAACGCGGGTCGGTCGTCGTACTTCGCCGAGGAGATCGGACAGGAGCTCGACCTCCCTGTGACGGCCCTGGTGCTGGGCCGGTTCGCGCCGGAGGAGGTGGAGGCCGACCTGGTCCTCACGACCTTCTTCCACCTGGCCGAGGTCCGGGCGCTGCTGCGTCGGCCGTCGACCGACGTGGTCGCGCTCAACGCGGCGCCGCACGTGCAGACGCTGGTGGAGCTCGCGCAGGTCCCGCGGGACCAGGTCGTCGGGCTGTGGTTCGAGACCGAGGAGCAGACGGCGAGCGTGCGCGACTCGCTGACCCAGGCGGGCGTGACCCACGTCCGGACCCTGGTCGGCACGACCGCGGACGACCTGCGAGGCGTCGACGTGGTGGTGGTGCCGAGCGGGCTGCCGGAGCACCCGGAGTCGCTGCGCGGGCGGCGGGTGGTCGAGTTCGGCAACGTGCTGGACGCGGCCTCGATCCGGATGGTGCACGAGGTGGTCCGCGACCTGCGGATCGCGCGGACCTGACCTCAGCGTCCCCGCAGCACCAGCAGCGCGACGTCGTCGCCGGCCACCCGTCCCACGCTGTCGAGCAGGTGCTCGCAGAGCTCGTCGGCGTTCCGGCCCGCGGCGCCGACGACCGTGCGGAGCCACTCCAGGCTGTCGGTGATCGGGACCCCGCGCCGCTCGACCAGGCCGTCGGTGTAGAGCAGCAGGGTCGCGTCGGGCGTGATCGCCAGCTCGTGATCGGTGCGCACCGCGGCGGGATCGAGGCCGAGCAGCAGGTCGGGCACGTGCTCGACCAGCACCGCGCCGTCGACGTCGCTGAGGACCGGCGGCGGATGTCCGGCGCTGGCCCAGGTGAGGGCGATCCCGCCGTCGGCGGCAGGCCGGGCCTGGGCGACCAGGGCGGTGGCCACCGTCCCGACGGCCAGACCGGCCATCGCACTGTCGAGCGCGCTGAGGACGGCGGCCGGGGTGCCGAGCCCGGTGTAGGCGATCCCCCGCACCAGGCTGCGCAGCTGGCCCATCGCCGCGGCCGCGCTCTCGTCGTGGCCGGCGACGTCGCCGACCACCAGCGTGAGGGTCCCGTCGGGCAGCGTGAAGGCGTCGTACCAGTCCCCGCCTACCTGGGCCGCCTCGGCGGCCGGCTGGTAGCGGACCGCGACGTCGGCCCACGCGCTGGCCGGGGGCGCGGTGAGCAGGCTGCGCTGCAGCGCCTCCGACAGGGACCGCTCGGCCTCGCGGGTGCGGACCCGGTCGATGGCCTGGTCGATCGTCGAGGCCAGCAGGCTGAGGAAGCCGAGGTAGTCGGTGTCGGCGGGCAGCAGGGGGTGCAGACCGATCACGAGCGCGCTGCCGGGCGCCCCGAGCCCGCTCCCGAGCGGCAGCCAGGCCACCCGGTCCCCCGCTGTCTCCTCGAGCACGTAGTCGCGGTTGTGGAACGCGCTGGGCGCCTCGCGGACCTCGGCCCACGCGAGGTCGTCGGTGGCCTCGGCGAGGACCTGCAGCGCGTGCGGGAGGACGTCCTCGGCCCGGTCGGCCGAGACCAGGACGTCGCCGAGGCGGGTCAGCAGCCGCAGCCGACGGCCCACGATCACCTGGGCCGTGGTCTCGGTGACGATGTCGATCACGCCCTCGACCGCACCGTCGGCGCCGTGCACCGGCGAGTAGGCGAACGTGTAGTAGGCCTGCCCGAGGAAGCCGTAGCGGACCAGCGGCACCAGCGCATTCTCGATGTAGACGGCCTCGTCGTCGCCCATCACCTGCCGGTGCAGGCCGCCGACGTAGTCCCAGGCCTCCGCGAAGACCTCGCGCGCCGGTCGGCCGAGCGCCCAGGGGTGCTTCTCGGCGAGCACGTCGACGTAGGCCTCGTTGTAGACGAGCACCGCCTCGGGGCCCCAGAGCAGGGTGATCGGGAAGCCGGTGTTGAGCGTCAGGTCGACCGCGGCGCGCAGCGCCGGCGACCAGTCGTCGACGGGGCCGAGCGGGGTCGCGGCCCAGTCGACCGCGTCGTACGCCGACCGGAGCGAGCCGGCGCGGGCGAAGAGGTCGGGCACGGGAGTCATCCTCCCCTACGCAGCGCTTCTCCCGGTCCCCGGTCGCGGTCAGCCGCGGTCGAGGCTGCCGACCCGTTTGAGTACCGGCACCGCCAGCACCCCGTGCAGCAGCACCGAGGCCACGATGGTGAACCCGACCGTGGACCACAGCCAGTCCAGCCCGAGCGAGGGATCCTCACCGGAGGCGTAGGCCAGGTAGTAGATCGAGCCGACCCCACGCACGCCGAAGAACGCCGCGGCCGCCTGCTGGCCCCGATCCAGCCCTCCGGTCTGGTGGGTGCGGCGGGCGAACGCCGCCAGCGCGACGAACCCCGACACCGGCCGGACCACCAGCAGCAGCGCCAGCCCGATCGCCACCCCGCGCCAGTCGAGCGCGTCCAGCAGCCCGCGGGTCAGCGCGATGCCGAGCACCAGCAGCACGAAGAGGGTGAGCAGCCGCTCCAGCCGCTCGGCCACCTCGTGCATCGCCGCGTGGTAGTCGTGCGAGCGCTCCGCGGAGCGGAAGGTCATCGCGCAGGCGACCACGGACAGGAAGCCGTAGCCGTGCGCGACCTCCCCGACGCCGTACGCCGCCAGCAGCGCCGCCAGGGCGAGCAGCGACTCGCCCCGCTCGGCGACCCGCAACGAGGCGCTGCGCGACCGGAACGCGACCAGCGACAGCAGCCGGCCCACGCCGATCCCGACCGCGACCCCGACGACGACCTTCAGCACGACGTACAGGCCGAACCACTCCAGGCCGAACGCGTGCAGCGTGCCCTCGGTGGCGAGCAGGATCGCCAGGTAGACGAACGGGAAGGCCAGCCCGTCGTTGAGCCCGGCCTCGGAGGTGAGGGTGAACCGGAGCTCGTCGTGCTCGTCGACCTCCTCCTCCAGCCCGGTCTGCGGCCCGGCGACCTGCACGTCGCTGGCCAGCACCGGGTCGGTCGGGGCCAGCACCGCCCCGAGCAGCACCGCCGCGGCCACCGGCAGGCCGGCCCACCAGCCGAGCAGCGCGATCGCGCCGATGGTCAGCGGCATCGCGATGCCGAGCAGCCGCCAGGTCGGGGCCCAGCCGCCCCAGGTCCTGGGGTCTCGTACGGCGAGCGGCCGGTCCAGGGCCAGCCCGACGCCCATCAGCGCCACGATCACGACCAGCTCGGTCACGTGCTCGATGGCCGCGCGGTTCTCCTGCGGGTCGAGCGGCAGGCCGTCGGGCAGCGGCGTCAGGCCCAGGAGCATCCCCACGCCGACCAGGACCATCGGCGCCGAGACGGCCCACCGGCTCAGCAGCGCGGGGAGCACGATCGCGAGGAGGAGGCTGCCTCCGGCGACGACGTACACGAGGTCGGCAGTCACACCTGCCGGTACCCGGTGCTACTCCCGGGCGGCCGCCTCGAACGCCGCCGCGACCTCCAGCAGCCTCCGGTCCGACCCGTGCGGGGCGACCAGCTGGACCCCGACCGGCAGGCCCTCCGGCGTCCGCCCGGCGGGTACGGCGATCGCCGGGCAGCCGGTCACGGTGATCAGGTAGGCCGAGCGCATCCAGTCGAGGTACGTCGCCTGCGGCCGGCCGTTGATCTCGGCGGGGTACTCCTGGTCGGCCGGGAACGGCGGCACCTGCGAGACGGGCAGCGCGAGGACGTCGTACTCGGTGAAGAACAGGCGCATCCGCTCGGCGAGCGTGGTGCGCTGGGTGTAGGCGCGGGCGACGTCGGCGCCGGTGAGGTCCGCGCCGAGCCGGATGTTGTCGGCCAGGCTCTGCTTCATCCCGTCGGGGTGCTCGGCCAGCAGCGGTCCGAGCTTGGCCTGCAGGTGCCAGGCGCGCAGGGTGCGGAAGGTGTCGTCGGCCTCGCGGAGGTCAGGGTGGGCGCCGACGACCTGCGCCCCGGCCCGGCTGAAGGTGGTCCCGGCCGCCTCGACGACCGCCGCCACCCGGTGGTCGACCTCGAAGGCGCCACCGAGGTCGACGCTGAGTGCGACGCGCAGCCCGTCGAGCGCGCCGGTGCCGGTCGGCAGCGGCTCGGCGAAGACCCGGCCCGGGTCACCGAGCGCGTGCGGGACCCGCGGATCGGGGCCGGCGAGCACCCCGAGCAGCAGGGCCAGGTCGTCGACGGTGCGGGCCATCGGGCCGCCGACCGAGGTGGTCTCCCACTGGTTGTAGAGCGGCCACTCGGGCACCCGACCCAGGCTCGGGCGCAGGCCGACGACGCCGCAGAACGACGCCGGGTTGCGCAGCGAGCCGCCCATGTCGGAGCCGTCGGCGAGCGGCACCATCCCGGACGCGAGCGCTGACGCCGCTCCCCCGCTCGACCCGCCCGCGCTGCGGCTCGGGTCGTGCGGGTTGCGGGTGGTGCCGAAGACCGGGTTGAAGGTGTGCGAGCCGGCCGCGAACTCCGGCACGTTGGTCTTGCCGACGACGACGACGCCCGCACGGCGGGCCCGCTCGACGATCAGCTCGTCGGTATCGGGGACGTGGTCGGCGCGCAGCGGTGAGCCGTACGTCGTCCGCCAGCCCGCCGTGGCGTGGGTGTCCTTGGGGGCGTACGGCAGCCCGTGCAGCGCGCCGAGCCGACCGCCGCCGGCCTGGTAGCGGTCGGCCGCGTCGGCCCCCGCCCGCGCCCGGTCGGCGTCGAGGCTGACGACCGCGTTCAGCTCGGGGTTGCGCTCGGCGATCCGCTCCAGGTGCAGCTCGAGGAGCTCGCGCGCGCTGATCCGGCGGTCCCGCACCGCGGCGGCCATAGCGCGCGCGGTGGAGTCGGGGGTGATCGTGCTCATCCGCGCCGGTCCCGGGACGGCGGCGAGCCGTCCACCGTTCGAGCCGACCGATCGGTGGCCAGCTCACCGCGGGTACGGCGGGCCGCCGGGCGGCGGTGGGCCAGCCACCGTTCGCCACGCCCGATCGGTGGCCAGCTCACCGCCGCCGCCCGAACAGCGAGCCCACGACCACGCCCAGCACGACCAGGCCGGCACCGACCGCCACCCCGCGGAGGAAGTCGTCCGGCGAGGACGCCTTCGCGGGCGCGGTGAACACGGTCGGCGCGGGAGCAGCGGCGGAACCGGCGACCGGAGCAGCGGCGGGCGCAGCGGCGGCGGGAGCCGGGTCGGTGATGGCCCGGCCGACGTTGCCGAAGAACTCAGCCGCCATCCGCTTCGAGACGCTGGTCAGCATCCGCTGGCCGACCCCGCCGACGGGCCCGCCGACGGTGGCGTCCGCGTCGTACGAGACCTGGGTGCCGCCGTCGACCGCGGTGAACGACACGGCCACCCGGGCGTCGACCGTGCCGGGGGCGCCCGCGCCGGAGAGGGTCATCGTCAGCGACTGGCGCTCGACCAGGTCGGAGAGCGCGCAGCTCCCGGCGTAGGTGCCCTTGATGGCGGCCACCCCGGCGGTGACGGTCATGTCGTAGGCGTGTTCGCCGGTGGAGGCCAGCCGCTCGCAGCCCGGGATGGTCGCGACCAGGACCGACGGGTCGAGGAGGGCGGCCCAGACCTGGTCGACCGGTGCGTCGATGACGTTCGAGCCCTGGATCTTCACGGCTGGTGCTCCTGTCGCAGGTGGAAGAGCTCGGACGGCGAGATCGGCATCGCGGTGATCGGGATCCGCTCGGCGTCCTCGATGGCGGCGGCGAACACCGCCGCCGAGGGGATCACCCCGGCCTCGCCCGCGCCCTTGATGCCGAGCGGGTTGAGGGGCGAGGGGGTCTCGAGGTGGTCGATGTCGATGCCGTCGGGGATCTCGGTGACGTAGGGCATCAGGAAGTCCATGAAGGAGGCGTTCTGCAGCTGGCCGTCCTCGTCGTACGCCATCCGCTCGTAGAGCGCGCCTCCGACGCCCTGGGCGACGCCGCCGTGGATCTGGCCCTCGACGATCATCGGGTTGATGAGCCGGCCGCAGTCGTGGACGACGGCGTACTTCAGGATCTTGATCTCGGCGGTGTCGGGGTCGGTCTCGACGATGACGGCGTGCATGCCGGAGGCGAAGGTGGCGCGCTCGGGGCTGTAGAAGTCGCGGCCCTCGAGGCCGGGCTCCTCGTCCTCCGGCACCGGCGGCTTGCCGGGGTCGCCGACCGAGAACTGGGTCGCCGCCTTGGACGCCTCGTCGAAGGCGTAGCGCAGCGGGTTGGAGAGCACCGAGATCGTGCCCAGGTCGAGCGAGGTGCCAGGCGATCCCTTCACGCTGACCACCCCGTCGACGATCTGCAGGTCGTCCTCGGACGCCTCGAGCGCGTCGGCGGCGATCTTCAGCACCTTCTCCTTGGCCCGCTTGGCGGCCAGGTGGATGGCCGAGCCGCTCATCACCGCGGCGCGCGAGGCGAAGGTGCCGACGGCGTACGGCATCCGTCGGGTGTCGCCGGTGACGACCTCGACGTCCTCGAACTTCACGCCCAGCTCGTCGGCCACCAGCTGGGCGAAGACCGTGGCGTGGCCCTGGCCCTGGGTGGTCAGGCCGGTCGCGACCTTCACCTTGCCGGTCGTCTCGATGTGCACGTGGGCCCCCTCGTAGGGGCCGACGCCGGTGCCCTCGACGTAGCAGGCCAGCCCGATGCCGACCTTCCGCCCGAGGGCCGCCATCTCCTTCTGGAACGCCGGGAACTCGTCCCAGCCGACCAGAGCCTTGATCTTCTCCAGCGAGGCCGGGTAGTCGCCGGAGTCGTACTCCAGCTCGCGGCCGTCTTGGAAGATCAACCCCTGGTCGAAGGGGAACTCGTCGGGCTGGATGAAGTTGCTGGCCCGGACCTCGGCCCGGTCCTTGCCGAGGTACGCCGCGATCGCGTCCATGGTGCGCTCCATCGCGAAGCAGCCCTGCGGCCGGCCGGCGCCGCGGTAGGGCGTGACCATCACCGTGTTGGTGTAGAGCGACTCGAAGACGACCCGGTAGACCTCGGGCTTGTAGGGCCCGAGCAGCTGGGTCGAGGTGATGATCGGGACGATCAGGCCGTACGGCGTGTAGGCGCCGTGGTCGTGCCAGAACTCGACGTCCAGCCCCAGCAGCCGGCCGTCGTCGTCGAAGCCGACCTCGATGTGCTGGACCTGGCCGCGCTCGTGGGCGCTGGAGATGAAGTGCTCGCGACGGTCCTCGGTGAACTTCACCGTGCGGCCGAGAGCGCGGGCCGCCAGCGGGACCAGCAGCTCCTCGGGCCAGGGGTGGTTGATCTTGACCCCGAAGCCGCCGCCGACGTCGGGCGTGATCACGTCGACCTGACCGAGGTCGAGGCCGAGCTTGACCGCCACGACGGCCCGCACGCCGGTGGAGCTCTGGGTCGAGGTCCACACCTGCATCCGGTTCGTGTCGGGGTCCCAGCGGGCGACCGTCCCGCGGCCCTCCATCGGCGTACAGGCGCTGCGCTCGACGGTCAGGTCGAGGGCGAGCCGATGCGGCGCCTGCGCGATCGCCGCCTGCGCGTCGCCGGTGCTCTGCTCCATCCGGGCACCGATGTTGCCGGGGACGTCGTCGTGGACCAGCTGGTCGGCCGCGCGGGCCGCGTCGATCCCGACGACCGGCGGCAGCACGTCGTACGTGACCCGGATGGCGTCGAGGGCGTCCTCGGCGACGTAGCGGTCGTCGGCGACGACGAAGGCGACCGCCTCGCCGGCGTAGTTCACCTCGTCCTTGGCCAGGGCGTACTGGGTGCGGCCGTGCGTCAGCGTCGGGTGCGGGATGAGCAGCGGGAGCGGCTCGGCCATCGGGCCGGTCAGGTCGTCGTGGGTCCAGACCGCGTGCACGCCCTCGAGGTCGAGCACCGCGTCGACGTCGATGTCGACGATCCGGGCGTGCGCGTGCGGGCTGCGCAGCACCGCCGCGTGCAGGGTGGCCGGGTCGACCGCGACGTCGTCGACGTAGCGGCCCTGACCGCGCAGGAAGCGCTGGTCCTCGACCCGCTGGACGCCCTGGCCCATCAGCTTGGTGGTCATGAGCCGTCCTCGGGGGTCTCGATACGGGTCTCGATACGCTCGCTGCGCTCGCTACTCGACCTCCGAGGATCGCTGGCGCTCGCTACTCGACCAGCGACATTCGTCGCTTGAGCAGCCCCCGCGGGCGGTGCTGCTTCCGTTGGTCGAGTAGCCCGCGAGGAACCAGCGGGCGTATCGAGACCCAGCTCGGCCGCACGCTCCACGGCCTTCACGATGTTCTGGTAGCCCGTGCACCGGCAGAGGTTGCCGGCGACCATCTCGCGGCACTCCTCGTGGGTCGGCGTCGGGTTGTCGCGCAGGCCGGCGGTGATGGTGGTCAGGAAGCCCGGCGTGCAGAAGCCGCACTGCAGGCCGTGGCACTCCGCGAACCCCTGCTGGACGTTGCTGAGACTGCCGTCGGGCCGCGTGAGGCCCTCGACCGTGGTGACCTCCTGGCCCTGCACGGAGACCGCGAACAGCAGGCAGGCCCGGACCGGCTGACCGTCGAGCAGCACCGTGCAGGCCCCGCAGACGCCGTGCTCGCACCCGACGTGGGTGCCGGTCAGGCCGAGGTCGTGGCGCAGCGCGTCGGACAGCAGGCGGCGGGCCGGGACCCGCAGGTCGTGCGCCGCTCCGTTCACCGTCAGGCGTACGTCGTGCAGCTCCTCGCTCATGCCACCCCCCTGTCCTGGACTGCCGACTCAACCACGCGCTCGGTGAGCACCCGCACCAGCTGGGAGCGGTACGCCGCCGTCGCGTGGATGTCGGCCTGCGGCTCCAGCTGCGCCAGCGCCGCCTCGCCGCGCTCGCCCGCCGGCACGCCGGTCAGGTCGACCACGGTCGGCACGTCGCTGACCGAGACGAACCCCGCCCTGATGGTGTCGCCGTCCGCGACCGCGGCCACCCCGCACAGCGCGTAGTCGCCGTGCCGCCGTGCCACTTCCTCGAAGGCCACGCCCGCGCCCGTGGGCAGCACCGGGAAGTCGGCCGACACCGCGATCTCGTCGGGCGCCAGCGACGACTCCAGCGGGCCGAGGAAGAGCTCGGCCGCCGGGATGTCGCGCTGCCCGCGGACCGACGCCACCCGCACCGAGCCGCCGAGCAGGGTCAGCACGACCGGCATCTCCGCGGCCGCGTCGGCGTGCACCAGCGAGCCGACCGTGGTGCCGCGGTTGCGGATCGTCGCGTGGGCGACGTGGGACAGGGCGAGCGCGACGAGCGGCTGCGCCCGTCGTACGGCGGGGTTGGCGAGGACGTCGGCGTGCCGGGCCAGCGCCCCGATCCGGACGACGCTCTGGTCGACGAGGATCGTGTCGAGCTCGGCCAGCCCGTTGATGTCGACCAGCGCGCTCGGCTGGGCCAGCCGCATCGACAGCAGCGGCACCAGGCTCTGACCGCCGGCCAGCACCTTGGCGTGCGGGTCGGCGGCCAGCGTCGCGAGCGCCTCGTCGAGGGTCGAGGGGCGGTGGTACGCGAACGGGGCGGGCTTCACAGGTTGCGGGTCACCTCGCCCGAGGTCGTGCTCTTGTTGCGGGCCACCAGGTGGTAGAAGACGATCACCACGATCGTGCCGAGCGCGATGCCGGTGAGGGTGAAGTCGTCGGTGATCTTCAGGCTGACGTCGCCGACGCCGATGATGATGCCGGCGGCCAGGCCTACGAGGTTGACCGGGTTGGCGAAGTCGACGCGGTTGTCGACCCAGATCTTGGCGCCCACCAGGCCGATCATCCCGTAGAGGACGACCGTGATGCCGCCGAGGACGCCACCCGGGGTCGCGTTGACGATCGCACCGAACTTCGGGCACAGCCCGAGCAGGATCGCGACGGCCGCCGCGGCGTAGTACGCCGCCGTCGAGTAGACCTTGGTCGCGCTCATGACGCCGATGTTCTCGGCGTACGTCGTGGTCGGGCTGCCGCCGAACAGGCTGGCCAGCGCGGTCGCGGCGCCGTCGGCGCCGAGCGCCCGGCCCATGTAGGGGTCGAGGTTGTCACCGGTCATCTCGGCCACGGCCTTGACGTGTCCGGTGTTCTCCGCGATCAGGGCGATCACGCCCGGCAGCACGAGAAGGATGAAGGTGAGCGAGAAGCTCGGGCCGTGCACGACGTCGACGCCGTCGCGCAGGACGCCGCTCGGCAGGCCGAACCAGCTCGCGTCGCCGACCGCGCCGAGATTGACCCGGTCGTGGGCCTCGACCGTCAGGTTGTTGGCCTGGTTGGGCGAGTTGATGGTCCCGAAGACGCCGTCGAAGAGCCACGACAGCAGGTAGCCGAAGACGAGGGCGAGCAGAACCGCGATGCGCGACCAGAATCCGGGGAGCAGCACAGCGGCCAGCACCATGAAGGTCGCGGTCAGAAGAGCGACCCACTGGTCCTGGGGCCAGTAGGTGTCGGCCACCACCGGCGCGAGGTTGAACCCGATGAGCATGACCACCGCGCCGGTGACGGCAGGCGGCAGCACCCGGTGGATCAGGGCCGCGCCTGCGAAGTGGACCAGCACTCCCACCGCGAGCAGGACGAGGCCCGCGATCAGGATGGCTCCGGTGACGTCGCTCGAGTCGCCGCCCTGAGCCCGGATCGCGAAGACGCCGCCGACGAAGGAGGCGCTGGTGCCGAGGTAGCTCGGCACCCGGTTGCTGCACACCAGCAGGAACAACACCGTGCAGAGCCCGGAGAAGAGGATGGCCAGGTTGGGATCGAGGCCCATGACCAGCGGGAAGACGAACGTCGCCCCGAACATCGCCACGACGTGCTGGGCGCCCAGGCCCACCGTCTTGCCCCAGCTCAACCGCTGGTGCGGCGCGACGGCCACCCCCGGAGCCGGATCGACCTTCTCCCACGAGAACAACGACATGCCGCACCCTCCCTCGCCGGCGGCCACTCGGCCGCGGAGAACCCACAACGTAGTGAGCCCCATGACACACCCTCGACGGCGACTCGTGCCGAAGGAACACCGGATCCCCTGGCACCAGTTGTGAGAAGTCGCCAGCCGACACGCCCCCGCAACCCGTCCGCAACGCCGAGCCAGCAGCAATCGTGGGCCGAGTCAGCACTACTAGTGCTGACTCGGCCCACCACTGGTGCTGACTCGGCGAGGAGGGCCCTAGGTCAGGTGGCGATCTCGAGGACGCGGAGGGCGACGGCGACGTCGAGGCGCAGGTGCGGGTCGGAGGACAGCGGTCCGAGGAGCCGCTCCAGCTTCGCGACCCGGTAGCGCATCGTGTTGTAGTGGAAGAACTGGACCCGGGCGGCCTCGGCCACGTTGAAGTTGGTGTCGAGCAGCACCTGGAGGGTCTCGCGCAGGTCGGCGGCCTCCGTCGTGGAGGTCGCCAGCGGGCCGAGCACGTCACGGGTGAAGGCCTGCAGCTCGCGGTCGTCGGTGATCAGCGCGATCAGCCGGTGCAGGCCCAGCTGGTCGAAGAACGTCGTCGAGCCGCCGCCGTGCACCCGGCGGCCGACCTCGACCGCCCGACGGGCCTGGGCGTAGGCGCCCGGCAGGTCCTCCAGGTCGGCGGCCACCCGGCTGACCCCGACGGAGAACGGCCGGCGGCCGCCGCCCTTGTCACCGGCGACCCCCGTCACCATCCGTCGTACGACGGCCTCGCCGGCCACCGTCTCGTCGGCGCCGGTCGGGACCGGGAGCAGGCTGACCACCTCGGAGGAGAAGTCGACGCAGGGGATGCCGGCGTCGACGCCTCGGCCGACCTGGCGCCACGCGGCCGCGAACCGCTCCTGCCACTGCCGCCGGACCGCCCGCGCGACCGGGGCGTCGTCCGGGCCGGGCGGGTCGATCTCGGCCGCCACCACGACGACCGGCCGGCGCAGGTCCCAGCCGAAGGTGTCGGCGTGCTCGGCGACGTACTCCTCGCCGCCCGCGCGCCGGAGGAACACATCGCGCAGGAAGTCGCCCTGGTACTTGTTCTCGACCGCCGACACCGCCTGCTCGCGGGTGATGACCAGCGCGGCGATCGCAGCCGCCCGCTCGAGCGCGTGCACGTCGTCGGAGGAGATGGGGGCGCCCGGCCGTACGCAGACCAGGCGGGCCAGGTCGGTGCCGGCCGCCGCGACCCGCAGGGTGCGCACCTCGCCGTCCCCGACGACGACCCCGTGGCCGCCGATCCGCTCCACCCGGACCCGCCCCGAGGGATCGACCAGGTCGTGCGCGGCCAGCTGGGCCCGCTGCTCGTCGACCAGCGCGCCCGCACGCTCGCGACCGTCGGTCGAGGTCACCAGGATGCCGACGTCGAGGACCCGCGCGACCTCGGCGGCGATCCCGCGCAGGTCGCCTCCCTCGAGGGCGATCTGGGTCAGCCCCGTGTGGAGCGCGTCGACCCGGGCCAGCGCCTCGGCGGCGCCGCCGTCTCCGTTGCCTATCAACATGTGCACCCTTCCGCTCGACGCGTTGGCACATCCTCACATGGGGCCACCCTAGAGCGACCCGCTAGCGTCGTCCGGGTGAGGCCCCTTCCGGTCAGTGCCCCGCCACGTGTCCACGAGCGCCTCCGCGCCGCGCCCGACGGCCCGGTCCCGGTGCTCCACCGCGGCCCGCACGCCGTCTACGTCGACCTGCACGGCTGGTGCACCGGCGTCGTCGACGCCCGCGCCGCCCTGGTGCCCTGCGCGATGCGCACCCCGACCGGGGCGCTCGCCGAGCTGCCCGCCCGCTCGGCGGAGGTCCGCGACGGGGTGCTCCACCTCGACGACCGGCCCCTGGCCGTGGGGCGCTTCGCCCGCGTCACCGTCCCGCGGATCGCGCTCGACGCCGATCGGCCCGCCCCGCTCGGCACCGCCGAGGTCCGCACGCTGGTCGGGGCCGGCGACGGCCTCACGCCGTACGGCGACGACCAGCTCTGCGGCTGGCTGGCCGTGCACCGCGCGGCCGGGGTCCCGACCCCGGAGGTCGACGCGGCCGTGCGGGCGATGGCCTACCGCACCACCCTGCTCTCCGCGACCCTCCTCGACTGCGCCCTGCACGGCGAGGTGCTGCCCGAGTTCGGCGACTGGCTGCAGGTCGTCGGCACCCCCGCCGAGCGCGGCCGGGCCGCCGCCCTGGCGGCGATCGGCCACACCTCCGGTCGGGGGCTGCTGACCGGCGGCCGCCGCGCCCTCGCCGGCCTCGGCCGCCGCTCGGGGACGGCCGCATGAGCAGCACGTACGTCGAGCTGCGCCCCGGCGCCTACGCCGACTCGGTCGCTCTGCTCCAGGTCAGCCGCAGCGTCCAGCAGGTCGACGGCGTGCTCGCCGCCCAGGTCGCGATGGCCACCGCGCTCAACCTCGAGGTCCTTGCCGAGATGGGCTTCGACGTCCCGTCCGAGGCGACGACGAACGACCTGGTGGTCGCGGTCCGGGTCGAGGACGAGACGGTCCTCGAGCGGGCCCTGGCCGCGGTCGCCGAGGCGCTGGCCGAGACCCGCCGTCGTACCACCGGCGGCGACGTCGACCTCGCCCCCCACCGCACCACCGCGACCGCGCTGCGCGAGCAGCCCGGTGGCCTGGTCCTGGTCTCGGTCGCCGGCCGGCACGCGCTGGTCGAGGCCATGGACGCCCTCGACGCGGGCAGCGACGTCATGGTCTTCAGCGACAACGTCCCGCTCGACCACGAGCTCGCCCTCAAGCGGTCCGCCGCCGAGCGCGGGCTGCTGGTCATGGGACCCGACTGCGGCACCGCGGTCGTCGACGGCGTGGGCCTCGGCTTCGCCAACGTCGTCCGTCCCGGCCCGGTGGGCCTGGTCGCCGCCTCCGGCACCGGCTGCCAGCAGCTGCTCGCCCTCCTCGACCACGCGGGGGTCGGGGTCTCCTCCGCGCTCGGGGTCGGCGGCCGCGACCTCTCCTCCGAGGTCCGTGGCCTGGCCACCCGGGAGGCGATGCGCCGCCTCGACCGGGACCCGGCGGTGGAGCTGATCGTGCTCGTCTCCAAGCCCCCGGCCGACGACGTCGCCGCCGACATCGAGGAGTACGCCGCCACTCTCGCCACCCCGGTCGAGTACGCGCTGCTCGGTCCCGGCCGCCCCGACCTGACCGCGGCCGCCGAGGCGGTGCTGCGGCGGCTCGGCCACGCCGTACCCGCCTGGCCGGTGACCGGCGCGGCCGGTCCGGCCGACGGCGTGATCCGGGGCCTGTTCGTCGGCGGCACCCTCGCCTCCGAGGCCCGGCTGATCGCCGGCACCGACGCCGGCCACACGTTCGTCGACTTCGGCGACGACGAGTACACCGCCGGCCGCGCGCACCCGATGATCGACCCGTCGCTGCGCCTGGAGCACCTCGCGCGGGCGGCCGCCGACCCGGCCACGGGCGTCCTCCTGCTCGACGTCGTGCTCGGCCACGGCGCCGAGCCCGACCCCGCGACACTCCTCGCCCCGGCGCTCACCGGCCTCGGGAAGCCGGTCGTGATCGCGGTCGTCGGCACCACGGGCGACCCGCAGGGCCTGGACCGCCAGGTCCGGGCACTCGCCGACACCGGGGCCGAGGTCCACCTGTCCAACGCCGGCGCCACCCGGCGCGCGCTCGAGCTCGTCGGAGGACCCCTGTGACCACGATCGTCAACGTCGGGGCCGACCTGTTCGCCGACGCCGTGGCGGGGCAGGCCGTCGACGTCGAGCGGGTCGACTGGCGGCCGCCGATGCCCGGCACCGAGGCCGACCTGGCCACCGTCGCCGCCGATCCCCGCCGCCAGGACGCCAATCGTCGGGCGCTCGAGGCGGTGCTCGGCGTGACCGCCCGGCTGGTCGACGTCGCCCCGGCGAGCGAGGTGCTCGGCCTGCAGCGCGGCGAGTTCCTGCACGCCGGTCCGCCGATCGACTGGGCCCGCGCGTCCGGTCCGCTGCGCGGGGGGCTGATGGCCGGCGCCGCGCTCGAGGGGCTGGTCGAGGACCCCGAGGACGCCGTCGCGCTCTTCGAGGCGGGCAGCTCGGTCAGCCTCGAGCCGTGCCACCACCGGGCCACCGTCGGGCCGATGGCCGGCGTGGTGACGCCGAGCATGTGGATGTTCGTGCTGGAGGACCCGGCCACCGGCCGTCGTACGCACTGCTCGCTCAACGAGGGCCTCGGCAAGGTGCTCCGGTACGGCGCCTACTCCCCCGAGGTCCTGACCCGGCTGCGCTGGATGGGCGACGTGCTCGGTCCGCTGCTGCAGGCCGCCGTCCGGGCGAGCGAGCCGGTCGACGTGACCGGCATCCTCACCCAGATGCTGCAGATGGGCGACGAGGCCCACAACCGCAACCGCGCCGGCACCCTGATGCTGCTGCGCGACCTCGCGCCGGCCATGGTCCGCAGCGGGCTGGAGGTCGCCGACGTGGCCGAGGGGATGCGCTTCGTCGGCGCCAACGACCACTTCTTCCTCAACCTGGCCATGCCCGCCTGCAAGCTGGCCCTCGACGCCGCCCGCGGGATCGAGGGCTCGACGATGGTCGTCGCCATGGCCCGCAACGGCACCGACTTCGGCATCCAGGTCGCCGGCACCGGCGACGAGTGGTTCACCGGCCCGGCCCAGGTGGCCGACGGCCTCTACCTCGGCGACTACGGGCCCGACGACGCCAACCCCGACATCGGCGACTCGGCCATCACCGAGACCGCCGGCATCGGCGGCTTCGCCATGGCGACCGCCCCCGCGATCGTGCGGCTGGTCGGCGGCACCGTGCCCGACGCGCTGGCGACCACCCGTCGGATGCACGAGATCACCCTCGGCGAGAACCCGCGCTGGTCGGTCCCGGTCCTCGACTTCCAGGGCACCCCGACCGGCATCGACGTGACCCGGGTCTGCCGCACCGGGATCCTGCCGCAGATCAACACCGGCATGGCCGGGCGGGTCGCCGGCACCGGCCAGGTCGGCGCCGGGCTCGTCACGCCGCCGGCCGAGATCTTCCCGCAGGCGCTGGCCCGGTTGGCCGAGCTGGCTCGGGCTACGTCTTCGTCCTGAACGCCGCGACGATCCCGAAGACCGCACCGGCCGCGGCGCCGATCCCGACGCCGAAGCCCAGGCTGGTCGGGATGTCGTCGATCATGAAGCCGTAGACGATCCCGCCGACGAGGCCGACCAGCACGCAGGTCCCGATCGCGGTGAACACGTTCGTGAAGAGGGTGATCATGCGCCCCGAGTACCCGCACCCACCCCCGTCGAGTACGTCGCCGCCGACCGCGGCCCCTACCGAGTGACGGCCCGGCGCATGGCCGACATCGCGGGGCGCTCGACGATACGACCGTTGCCCCGCTGCCGGGTCGGCGCGTCGTCGCCGATTCCGCCCTCCGGCGTCGTCGTGAAGTACCACTCGTTGCTGGTCGCGCCCCACATGTTGAAGCCGAGGCAGCTCGTGGAGCGCAGGCAGGCACCGATCAACGTGGCGTAGACCGCGGCCTGGGTCCGGGCATCGCCGTTCTGCGCCACCGAGGCCTCCGAGACGCGCACCTGGACACCGAGGTCGGCGAACTCCTGGAAGATCCCCGGGAGGCTCCCGCCGAGGATCGCCTCCATCACCTCGTCGTCGTCCACGGTGTCCTCGTCGAAGTGAGCCTGCAGGCCGACGTAGTCGACGGTGCCCCGCGGCAGTCGCCTCAGCAGATCGATCACCGCCTGGCGCCGGACGCGATCCGTCTCGATGGACCAGTCGTTCAGGCCGAACTCGCCGTCGCGATGGGCGGCCCGGGCGGCCTTGAACGCCTCCGCGATGTAGCTCTCACCGATCGCCCGGTACCAGATGGTGTCCTGGTTGAGGCGACCCCAGTGATCGGGATCGAAGGGCTCGTTCACCACGTCCCAGCGCTTGATCAGTCCATGACCGTGTCGACCGTCGTAGCGGCGCACGACCGTGGTGATGTGCTCGCGCATGATCGCGAGGGCCTCGTCCCTGCTGGCTCCTCTCAGGGTCCGGTGGAGCCACCGGGGGTAGGCCTCACCGAAGATCAGGGCGTGCCCCTGCACCTCGAGGTCATGCCGCTCGGCGAACGCGACGAGCGCGTCGAGCTCACCGAACTGGAACCTGCCCCGACGGGGTTGGAGCGCCTGGAACTTGGCCAGCGTCTCGGTCTGGATCTCGTTGAAGTTGCGCAGGACGTACCTCGTGTACGCGGGGTTGGCGAGCAGCTGCGCCAGGTCCACCGCCGTCCCGATCTGCTTGTCGCCGCGGCCACGGGCGGCGGCCAGCGAAGCCAGGCCGGTGCGGCTCGGCGTCACCCGGGCGAACGGGTCTCTCGCCCGGTCGGTGATCCGCAGCCTGGTGCCCCCGAGCGGATAGACGTCCAACGCGCTGACGACGAACCTCTTCGTCGCGCTCAGGCCGAACCAGACCTGGTCCTCGAACACCTCGCGTCGCACCGGGAACCTCTGGCCGTCGACCGCGACCGTCAGTCGGTGGTCGAGCTGCCGCACCGTGATCTGCGCATGGCTCCTCCTCGGGCCTTCGAGCCTCATCCTCAGGCGACGGGGCCGGCGATCCTCGCCGTTCCAGATCCTCAGCGTGGCCACCGACCTCGTGAGGGACACGTCGATGCCGGCCTGGTGCTCGACGCGCTCGTCGAAGCGCCGGTTCGGCCCGCTCAGGAACGAGACGGTCGCGGCGCCGCGGATGCGCTGGAGTCGAGCAGTGATGCCGACATCGTTCCTCCGGGCCAGGACGACGTGCGGACCGGCCAACGCCACGGGCGGGTTCGGCTGATAGGTCGGCTGGCGCGTCTTCTGGTCCTCAGGAGACGTGCGGAGGGTCGCGAGGCCGGTGCGAGCGACGTGGAGCTTGCCGTTCCGGGCCGAGACGCCCGGCACGTAGCGCCAGTCGCTCGCTCGGAGCACACTCTGCGTGCGTTTCTCGGCGGCCGGGTGGGACACCGCCGCCGGGGTGACCTCCGGTGTCTCCACCGCCTGCGTGGCCCGGTCGATCCTGACGCCGGACCAGCCCGCCAGGATCACCGCGCACACCCCGGCGGCCAGGGCCCTGCTCAGCACGGACGACGACCGAGGCTCGACGGCCGGGTCGTCGCCGCCCTCCCGGGTGCGGGGCTCAGGGCGGTGCGCGCTGTCGATGGCGTCGGAGTCACGTGACGAAGAACGGTCAGAGCTCGATCGACCTGAGCGGAGCATCACGACATCCTGACGACGGGCGTGGGACTGGGCGGAGCTCGATGATGCAACAACACCCGGCTGCCCGCGTCCCCGGGATGAGCATGCGTACTCAGGGCGACTGAAGTACGACGCCGCTCCCCCGCGCCCGCGCGCTGCGGCTGGATGGACGCATGCGCTTCTACGACCCCACGCGGTGCCCCGACTGCGGGGCGGAGCTCCCGGCTCCTCCGGCCCACGCGGATGCCTGCCCCGCCTGCGACCTCCGCCTGACCGGCCAGACCGCGGTCCAGCTGCAGAGCGCGCTGCGGTACGCCGACCAGCTGCTCGCCCAGCTCCGTCGGCCCGCGCCGGTGGCGGCGGCGCCGTACCCCGCTCCGGCGGTGGCGGCCCCGGTCTCCCGCGGCCCGCGCGTCAGCTCGGTGCCGGCGGTGCTGCTCGGCCTGGGCGCGCTGTGCCTGCTGGTCGCGGCGATGGTCTTCTTGGCGGTGGCCTGGTCCTGGCTCGGCGTCGGCGGTCGTACGGCGGTCCTGGTCGGCCTGACCGCGGGCAGCGGCGCGGCCGGGCTGCTGCTCGGCGGGCGCGGCCTGCGGGTCGCCGCCGAGGCGCTGAGCGTGGTCGCGCTCGGCCTGGTCCTGCTCGACGTCGCGGGCGCGGGCCGGGCCGGCTGGCTCGGCACCCACGCGGGCGGCGTCCCGCCCGAGGCGTACGGCGTCGCGCTGGCCGTGGCCGGTCTGCTCCTGCTGGCCCACCCGCTGCGCCTCGTCGCCCCGCAGCTGGCCGTCGGGGCCGGGCTCGGCACCGTCGTGGCGGCCCAGGCGGCCGACGGCGACCAGGTCCGGCTGATCCTGCTGGCCGGCGTGCTCTCGTACGCCGCCCTGGCCTGGCTCGGCCGGCTGCTCGTGGCTCGCGCCCTGCCGTGGGTCGCGCTGGCCGGCGGCGCGCTGTGCTGGACCGCGCTGCTCGTCACCGGGTTGCTGGTCGCCGCCGACCACCCCTCCCTGCGCAGCCTGTGGCTCGGCGGCGGCGCGGTGACGCTGCTGGCCGCCGCCGCCCTGCTGGCCCTGCCGGTGGCGTTCCTGCCGACCCTCCGCCCCCTCCTGCTCGGCTGCCTCGCGCTCGCCGCGACGGTGCTGACCGGCGTGCTCCTGCTGCCCGCCGTCGACGAGTCCGCGACGGTGCAGCTGCTCGCCGCCGCGGCGGCGTCGCTCGGCTGGTCCGCCGCGGCCGTGGTGCTCCCCCGCCGGTGGCGCGAGCCGGTGCTGCCGTCTGTCGTGCTGCTGGCCCTGCCGCTGGCCAGCGCGGTGCTGACCCTGGCAGGTGAGGCCGCGGTCCGCGCGACGACGCTGGGCGCCCCGTTCACGCAGGACGCCCAGGTCCGGCTCGCGCCGTCCGTGGGCGACCCGCACCCCGTCGTCCTGCTGGCCGCCGCCGTCGCGCTGCTCGCGGCCGGTCTCGCCGGCCTGCCGGCCGCCGAACGGCCGCGACTGCTGCGCTGGGCCGCCGCGCCGCTGGCGCTGCTCGCGCTCGCGACCGTCGCCCTGACCGCCGTCCCGCTGGCGCTGGTCGTCCTGGTCCTCGCCGTCCTCGGCCTGATCGCCCTGCTGGTGCGCGGGCCCGGACCCGCCGCCGTCGGCCTCGGACTGCTCGTGGCCGCCGTGCTCGTCGCGCTGCCCAGCGCGGCCCTCACCACCGGGGCCGCGGTCTCGCTGGCCGCGGCCGCGGGCCTGCTCGCGCTCCGGGCCGACGCCACGAGCCGGGTCCTCGGCGGGGCCGGCCTCCCGCCCGCGGTCGCCACCGTCATCTGGGCCGGCGGCGAGGTCGCGGGACTCGACCCGACGTACCGCTCCCTGCTGGTGCTGGTCGTGGTCGCCGCGCTCGCCGTCCCGCGTCCGCGGCCGGAGGTGGAGGTCGCCGCCCTGCTCGCCGCGCTCGCGGCGGCGGCGGGCGGGATCCACACCAGCACCGAGCTCGCGGTCCACCTGACCCTCGCGGGCGGCCTGGTCACCACCAGTGCGCTGCTGCACCGCGACCGCCGGCTGCTGGCCTGGCCGGGCGGTCTGCTGCTCGCCGCCGCCACCTGGGTTCGGCTCGCCGAGATCGGGGTGGTCGCCCCCGAGGCCTACACGCTCCCGAGCGCGCTCGCCCTGGTCGCGGTCGGCCTGCACCGGCTGCTGCGTCACCCGGACTCCGACACCAGCACCGCGCTGCTGCCCGGTCTGGGCCTGGCGACCGTCCCGACGCTCGCCTGGGTGCTGGCCGACCCGATCGGCCCGCGGGCGGTGCTGCTCGGGGCCGGCTGCCTGGCCCTGGTGCTGCTCGGCGCCCGGCTGCGCTGGAGCGCGCCGCTGATGGTCGGCGCGGTCGTCGGCTCCGTGGTCGTCCTGCGGGAGGCGGCGCCGTACCTCGCCGAGACCCCGCAGTGGGTCCTCATCGGCACCGCCGGCGCGCTGCTCACCGTGGTCGGCGTGACCTGGGAGCGGCGGGTCGTCGAGCTCCGCCGGGCCGGGACGTACGTCGGCCGCCTGCGCTGAGAACGGTCAGGCCTCCGGCGGCAGCCAGAAGGCGGCCTTGATGTCGACGCTGCCGGAGGGCCGCAGCGGGGTGCCCTCCTCCAGGTAGGTCTGCCGGGCCTCGTCGGAGTGGCTGGGCGGCAGCGAGCCGTCGGCGCGGACCACCCGCCACCACGGGACCCCACCGCCGTGGGTGGCCATCACGTTGCCGACGCGGCGCGGACCGAAGCGGCCGATCGCGTCCGCGATGGCGCCGTACGTCGTGACCCGCCCGCGCGGGACCTGCTCCACGATCGCCAGCAC
Organism: Nocardioides lianchengensis; assembly: GCF_900101465.1. Taxonomy (GTDB): domain Bacteria; phylum Actinomycetota; class Actinomycetes; order Propionibacteriales; family Nocardioidaceae; genus Nocardioides; species Nocardioides lianchengensis. Next base: position 665,544 of record NZ_FMZM01000001.1, on the reverse strand, counting down.
CGCCTCGACGTACTCCTCCGGATGACGCACGCCCCCGACCGTAACGGCCGGGGGCGTGCGCGGAGGGAGCGGTCCGTCAGAGGATCGGCGAGAAGGGCTCGGTGCCGTTGACCAGCTGGAGCCCGGAGATGCCGGAGTGCTGCTGGGCGAAGGCCAGCTCCTTGGCGAGGTCGCCGATGTTGTTCGACAGCGGCAGCGGGGCCAGACCCAGGGTCGACAGGGTGCCGATCGCCTTGCCGTCGGCGCTCACGAACGCCGAGCCCGAGTCACCGGGGATGCCCGGGGTCACGGTGTAGAGCGGGTGCGACCAGCCGCCGTCGGCCGCCGCGTCGCCCAGGCTGATGCCGGTCTTCGGGGACAGCACGGTCAGCCCGCCGCGCAGGCTGGAGTTGCCGTAGGAGTAGACGCGGTCGCCGGCGGCGGTGCCGTCGGTGTCGATGCCGGTCGGGCCGCCCCAGAACGGGATCGACGGGTTCACCTTGGCGACGTCCGCGGCGTCGACCTTGACCAGCGCGAAGTCGTTGTAGGCGCAGGTGTTGGGGTCGGTGGTGCCGAGCTGCTTCTCGGTGAGCCAGGAGGAGTAGGCCAGGGTGCCGGCACCGAGCTGGGTGCCCTCGCTGACCAGGCTGCCGCCCTCGTTGAAGGTGACCCGGGTGCCGAGCGGCAGCGACGCGGCCTGGCAGCCGTCGGTGTCGGTGGCCTCACCGAGGCCGGCGCAGTGCGCGGCGTACCCGACGTAGACCGCGCCCGCGCCGTCGGTGAACACGAAGTTGCCGGTGCACTGGGCACCCTCGGTGTACATCTGCACGCCGGGCGTGATCGTGGCCGAGTCGGCCGGGGCCCAGGCCGCAGCGGCGTCGGCGGTGGCGGGTGTGGCGGTGGCCAGCGCCGTCCCGAGAACGGCGCTGGCCGCCACGGCGACGGCACCGGAGATCCGGCGGGTGGTGAGCTTCAGCAAGGGGTCCTCCTCAGGCAGCCGGCGACGTCGCCGGTCGGATCGGATACACCCCTGTAACGCCGACTACCCGTCCGGGTTACGGACGGGTAGTCATTCCGGGCCAGGCCCGGGTGGTCATTCCAGGTGGGTCAGTACGACGGCTGCGAGGGGTCGATCTGGTTGACCCAGGCCACCACGCCACCGCCGACGTGCACGGCGTCGGCGTAGCCGGCACCCTTCACGATCGCCAGCGTCTCCGCGGAGCGGACGCCCGACTTGCAGTGCATGACGACCTGCTTGTCGCTCGGCAGCTTCTCCAGCGCGGAGCCGTTGAGGAAGTCGCCCTTCGGGATCAGCACCGACCCGGGGATCCGGTTGATCTCGAACTCGTTGGGCTCGCGCACGTCGACGAGGACGAAGTCGCGGGTGCCCTCCTCACGCTCCTTGAGCATGTGCTCCAGCGTCGTGACCGAGATCGTCGAGCCCGCGGCGGCGTCGGCCGCCTCGTCGGAGATCGCGCCGCAGAAGGCGTCGTAGTCGATCAGGCCGGTGACGGTGGGGTTCTCGCCGCACAGCGCGCAGTTGGGGTCCTTGCGGACCTTCAGCTTGCGCCACTCCAGCTCGAGGGCGTCGTAGATGACCAGCTTGCCGATGGCCGGGTCGCCGATGCCGGTGAGGACCTTGATGGCCTCGTTGACCTGGATCGAGCCGATCGCGGCGCACAGGACGCCGAGCACGCCACCCTCGGCGCAGCTCGGGACCATGCCCGGCGGCGGCGGCTCGGGGTAGAGGCAGCGGTAGCAGGGCGCGTCGTCCGCCATCGTCGGGGCGAAGACCGAGGCCTGGCCGTCGAAGCGGTAGATCGAGCCCCAGACGTAGGGGATCCCGAGGAAGTACGCCGCGTCGTTGACCATGTAGCGGGTCGCGAAGTTGTCGGTGCCGTCGACGATCAGGTCGTAGCCCTTGAAGATCTCCATGACGTTGTCGTTGTCGAGGCGGACCTCGTGCACGATCACGTCGACGTAGGGGTTCGTCTCGGCGATCGACTCCTTGGCCGACTGCGCCTTGGACTTCCCGATGTCGGACTGCCCGTGGATGATCTGGCGCTGCAGGTTGGACTCGTCGACCTCGTCGAACTCGGCGATGCCGAGCGTGTGCACGCCGGCAGCGGCCAGGTAGAGCAGCGCGGGGCTGCCGAGGCCGCCGGCGCCGATCACGAGGACCTTGGCGTTCTTCAGGCGCTTCTGCCCGCTCATCCCGACGTCGGGGATGATCAGGTGGCGGCTGTAGCGACGCACCTCGTCGATGGTCAGCTCGTCCGCGGGCTCCACCAGGGGCGGGAAGGACACGACTCTCTCCTCGTTGCTAGGTCGTCAACGCTCGGGCAACACCGCGCGTCCCGTCCATGTTCCCCGCGACGCCACGCCCCGTCGTACCGCGTCCCGTCATCCGGACCGCGGCTACGGACGGGTAGGGTTCTGGACGGTTGACCGCTTGGAGGAGCAACAGTGAGCGCAGGGCAGTACGACGTCGAGGGGGCCCGCCCCCGGGGTGGCCGCATGCCGCGGCGCGAGCGGCGCGCCCAGCTGCTCGAGTCGGCGCTCGGCGTCTTCGTCGCGCAGGGCTACCACGCCGCCGCGATGGACGACATCGCCGAGCGGGCCGGGGTGTCCAAGCCGGTGCTCTACCAGCACTTCCCCGGCAAGCTCGACCTCTACCTCGCGCTGCTCGACGTCTCCTGCGACGCGATCATCGACAACTGCCGCCGCGCGCTGGAGTCCACCCAGGACAACAAGCAGCGGGTGGCCGCGACGATCGACGTCTTCTACGAGTACGTCGCCCAGGACACCGGCGCGTTCCGGCTGGTCTTCGAGTCCGACCTGACCAACGAGCCCGCCGTGCGTTCCCACGTCGACCGGGTCACCGCCGAGTGCGCGACCCTGATCGCCGAGGTCATCCACGACGACACCGGCCTGCCCGACGAGGCCTCGCGCCTGCTGGCCGTCTCGCTCGTGGGAATGGCCCAGGTCTCGGCCCGGTTCTGGCTCACCGAGGCCGGCGGCATCGCCCAGAACGACGCCGCGGCCCTGGTCGCCGGGCTGGCCTGGCGCGGGATCCGCGGCTACCCCAAGACCGACGAGCACTGACGCAAGCCCAACATCAACTACCTGAAGGAGCACCACGTGGAGGTCAAGATCGGCGTGCAGCACTCGCCGCGCGAGCTGGTGGTCGACACCGACGAGACGGCCGAGAACGTCGAGAAGCTGCTCGCGGACGCCGTGGCGGCCGGAGGCGTCCTCGCCCTGACCGACACCAAGGGCCGCAAGATCATCGTCCCCGCCGCGGGCATCTCGTACGTCGAGGTCGGCGGCGGCGTCGCCGGCCAGGTCGGCTTCCGCAGCTAGCCCGTCCCGACCCGACCGCCCGGAACGACCCCGACCGATGATCGTCAGCGACCTGCTGTGGGCCCTGGTGGGCGGCGCGGTCGTCGGCATCCTCGGCAAGTGGCTGGCTCCGCGCGGTCGGGACGAGGTGCCCCTGTGGGTCACCGTGCTGTGCGGGGTCGGCGGGGTGCTGATCGGCAACGCCGTCTACACCAGCATCTGGTCGCCCACGACCCCCGGGTTCGACTGGTGGCGCCACGTCTGGCAGGTCGGCGTCGCCGCCGGCCTGGTCACCCTCGCCGCCGCAGCCGCCGCCCGCCAGCGCCCCTGACCCGTCACTGGATGTCCGCTTCTCGCGGCGTGTCGGTTTGGGATCGACGGGTCAGCTGGCGAGGCCGAGTTCGGCCATCCGCTCGGTGTGCCGGTCGGTGAGCCGGGTGAACATCCGGCCGATCGCGGCCAGGTCGAGGCCCGGGCGGTCGACGCCACCGGCCAGCAGGGCCGAGAGCGCGTCGCGGTCGGCCGCGACCCGCTGCGCCTGGATCAGCGCCTCCCCCATCAGCCGGCGCCCCCACAGGGCCAGCCGGCCGCCGAGGCGGTGGTCGGCGGCGATGGCGGCCCGCACCTTCTCGACGGCGAAGGCCGCGTGACCGGTGTCCTCCATCGAGGCCACGACCAGGTCGCGGGTGCCGGTGTCGAGGTACGCCGCGATCTCGCGGTAGAAGTCGTCGGCGAGGCCGTCCCCGACGTACGCCTTGACGAGTCCTTCGTACCAGTCCGAGGGCGCGGTGTGCTCGTGGAAGAGGTCGATGGCCTCGCTGAACGGCTGCATCGCCGCGAACGGGTCGGCCCCGAGCTCGGTGAGCCGCTGGTGGATCGAGGCCACCTTCGAGAACTCCTTGCTGGCCATCGTCGCGATGGCCACCTTGTCCTCGAGGGTGGGCGCGAGCTTGGCGTCCTCGGCGAGTCGCTCGAACGCCGAGATCTCGCCGTAGGCGATCACGCCGAGCAGGTCGACGACCGCCTCGCGGTAGACCGGGTCCTGGAACGCCAGAGGGGTCTCGTCCGCTGTCGATGGGGCCACGGGCGCACCCTACCGATAGAATGGGCGCCGAGAGGGCGCGCCCGCCCCGATGGCGAGCCGCCCGGTATGTGCGCGGCAGACCGCTCCTGAGTCCGCCGCTTCCGACAATCATTCGGTTGATCCCGGCTGACTCACGAAAGCGACAAGATCCTGACCACGTTCCGAGAGCTCGGGGTGCTTCCCGAGATTTGCGACGCGCTCGAGCGCGCCGGCATCACCACCCCCTTCGCCATCCAGGAGATGACCCTCTCCGTCGCGCTGATGGGCACCGACCTGATCGGGCAGGCCCGCACCGGCACCGGCAAGACCCTCGCGTTCGGCATCCCGGTGCTGCAGCGCAGCGTCTCGCCGACCGACCCGGCGTACGCCGACCTGCCCCAGGGCAAGCCGCAGGCCCTCATCGTCGCGCCGACCCGTGAGCTCGCGCTCCAGGTCTCCAGCGACATGTCGGTGGCCAGCAAGGACACCGGTCTCCGGGTCCTGACCGTCTACGGCGGCGTCGGCTACGACACGCAGCTGGAGGCCCTCGAGTCCGGCGTCGACATCGTCGTCGGCACGCCCGGTCGGCTGATCGACCTGGCCAACCGCCGGGCCCTCGACCTGTCCCACGTTCACGCGCTGGTCCTCGACGAGGCCGACGAGATGCTCGACCTGGGCTTCCTGCCCGACGTCGAGCGGCTGCTGCGGATGACGCCCGAGACCCGCCAGACCATGCTCTTCTCGGCCACCATGCCGTCGGCGATCGTGTCCCTGGCCCGCATGCACATGCGGCACCCGATGAACATCCGCGCCGAGTCGTCGTACGAGAACGCGACGGTGCCGGCGACCGCGCAGTTCATCTACCAGGCCCATGACCTCGACAAGCCCGAGATCATCGGCCGGATCCTGCAGGCCGAGGACGTCGAGAAGATCATCGTCTTCACCCGCACCAAGCGGCAGGCCCAGCGGGTCGCCGACGACCTGACCGAGCGCGGCTTCAAGGCCAGCCCGCTGCACGGCGACATGGCGCAGGTGGCGCGCGAGAAGGCGCTGACCAAGTTCCGCGAGGACAAGATCCAGGTCCTGGTCGCCACCGACGTCGCCGCCCGCGGCATCGACGTCCGGGGCGTCTCCCACGTCATCAACTACACCTGCCCCGAGGACGACAAGACCTACGTCCACCGGATCGGCCGCACCGGCCGCGCGGGGGCCTCCGGCATCGCGATCACCTTCGTCGACTGGGCCGACCTGCACCGCTGGAAGATGATCAACAAGGCCCTCGACCTGCCGTTCGACGAGCCGGTCGAGACCTACTCCACCTCCGAGCACCTCTTCCACGACCAGGGCATCGCCCCCGGCACCAAGGGCCGCGTCGTCGACCCGGCCCCCGTCGAGCGCAAGCCGCGTGAGGACCGGGACCGCCGCGACGGCGACCGCCCCGCGCGCGCCCGCAGCAACCGCAGCCGCACCCGCACCCGCAGCGGCGAGACCGTCGCCGAGGGCTCGGCCCCCGCGGCCGAGGGTGCCCCGGCCGAGGGCGGCGAGCGTCCCGCCGGCGCCAGCCGCAACCGTCGTCGCCGTCGGCGCGGCGGCTCGGGTGGGCAGGGCGGCTCCGGCGAGGGCCAGGCGAGCGCCGCCCCGGCCGACGCCTGAGCGTCCCCGACCGATCGACCCGGAGCCCCCGGCGTACCTGGTACGCCGGGGGCTCCGGCGCGTTCGGGCCTACGCGGTGACGACGACGGTGGTGCCGAGCGGGGCGAAGTCCCACAGGGCGATCGCGTCGGAGCGCTTCTGGCGGATGCAGCCGTGCGACTGCGGGGTGCCGAGCTGGGCCAGGGTCTGGACCCGCTTGCCCTCGTCCACCGGGATGTCGTGGAACCCGATGGCCGCGCCGGTGTCGCCGCGGGTGAAGCGCACGAAGTACTTCATCGTCCCGGAGTCGTCGATGCCGACGGCGTCCTCGGAGCGCGAGTAGACGTCGTACGTGCCGGGGTCGAGGTTGTCGGTGAGGCTCCCCGACGCCAGATAGGTACGGCGGACCTGCTCGTCGTCCTCGATCAGCCACACCCGCTGGCGGCTCTCGCTGAACACGATCCGGCGTCCGCTGCCCGAGTCGGCCGGGAGCGTGGTGTCGGCGGCGGGATCGACCTCGGGCTCGGCCTGCGTCTCGACCTCCGCCTGCGTGTCCGCCTGCGTCTCGGTCGAGGGCGCCGGGGTGCCGCTCGGGGTCGGCTCCGCGGCGGCCGGCGCCGGGTCGTCCCGGGCGATGGCCGCCGACGGGCTCCCGGCGCCGGAGAGCGCCGCCGGCAGCGCGCCGGTGCCGCCGAGCACGGCGACCAGGGTCACGGCCAGCGAGGCGCCGAGCACCGAGATCCGGCCGTAGCGGGGGCGGACCGAGGTCGCCTTGTGACGGCTCACTTCTTCTTCGCCCGCTTGGCCGGCCGGGCCGGCTTCCGCTGCGACCGGGTGACCAGATTGGCGGCCACCTCGCGGTAGGCGGCCGCGCCCTTGCTGGAGCGGCTGGTGGCCAGGATCGACCGACCCGCGGCCGGCGCCTCGGCGAACTTGATGGTCTTCGGGATCGGCGGCTCGACGACCTCGAGGTCGTACGTCTCGGAGATGGTCTCCAGGACCGTGCGCGCGTGGGTGGTGCGGCCGTCGTACAGGGTGGGGAGGACGCCCCAGACCTCGAGCTTCTTGTTCGTGAAGCGCCGTACGTCGTGGACGGTGTCGAGCAGCTGGCCGACCCCGCGGTGGGAGAGCGTCTCGCACTGCAGCGGCACCAGGACGCCGGTGGCCGCGGTCAGGGCCGCGACGGTGAGGACGCCGAGCGACGGCGGGCAGTCGAGGAGGATCCAGTCGTAGTCGACGTCGAGGTCCTCGATCGCGGTCTTGATGACGTGCTCGCGGCCGGTCCGGGTCAGCAGGTCGGCCTCGGCGCGGGCCAGCTCGATGGTGGCCGGGAGGAGGTCGACGCCGTCCTCGGTCTCGAGGATCACCTCGCCCGGCTCGACGCCCTTCGTGAGGACGTGGTGGACCGACAGCTCGAGGTCCTCGGGATCGACGCCGAGGGAGAAGGTGAGGCAGGCCTGGGGATCGAGGTCGACGAGCAGCACCGAGTGGCCCAGCTCGGCGAGCGCAGCGCCGATCGAGGCCACCGAGGTGGTCTTGGCGACGCCGCCCTTCTGGTTGGCGACCGCGAGTGTCGTCGTCATCGGGTCCATCATGCCCGACGGGGAGGCGCACGACCGGGAGGCCCTGCCAGACTTCACCGCATGTCCTCCCGCACCGGCACCGCCCTCGTCACCGGACCCACCGCAGGCATCGGCCGGTCCTTCGCCGACCAGCTGGCCCGTCGCGGGCACGACCTGGTCCTGGTCGCCCGCGACGTCGCCCGTCTGGAGGAGGTGGCCGGCGAGCTGCGGGCGTCGTACGGCGTGGAGGTGGAGGTGCTCCCCGCCGACCTGACCGACCGCGCCGCGCTCGCGACCGTCGAGGCCCGCCTGCGCGATCCCGCCCGGCCGGTCGAGCTGCTGGTCAACAACGCCGGCTTCGGCCTCAAGCACCGGTTCCTCGACAACGACGCCGACGCCGAGACCGCGATGCTCGACGTGCTGGTGACCGCCGTGCTCCGGCTCAGCCACGCCGCCCTCGGGCCGATGGCCGAGCGCGGCCGCGGGGGCGTCATCAACGTCTCCAGCGTGGCCGCCTTCCTGCCCCGCGGCACCTACGCGGCGGCCAAGGCGTGGGTCAACAGCTTCAGCGAGTGGGCGGCGAACGAGTACCGGCCGCACGGAGTCACCGTCATGTCGCTCTGCCCGGGCTTCACGAAGACCGAGTTCCACGAGCGGATGGACGTCAGCCGGGGCTCGGCGCCCGACTTCCTCTGGCTCGACGCCGACGACCTGGTCGTGCGGGCCCTCGCCGACTACGACAAGGGCCGGGTCTACTCGATCCCCGGCGCGCAGTACAAGGTGATCACCACCGCCGCCCGGCTGGTGCCGAACTCGCTGCTGCAGCGGTTCCAGGCGCTGGGGCGTCGCTGATCCTGCTTGCGGGACCAGGATCGGTCTCGACACGCCGTCGCGACCTCGACCACCATCAGCGGGTCCGCTGGCGCGTCCCCGCTTCATGGGATCGCGAACACCGGATGGGTTTCGACACGCGGTCCGGCCCTCGCAGGCTCGGGCCGGCGCTCGCTCAACCCTTCGCTCTCGCGGCAGCGTCCTCGTTCCTCGGTCGCTGCCGCCGCTCAGCCCTCGCCGGCGATGAAGGCGCGTACGGCGTCCGCCACCAGCTGAACCGCGATGGCCGAGAGCAGCAGACCGGCGATCCGGGTGACGAGCAGGACGCCGCTCTCGCGGATCAGCCGCAGGATGGGCAGCGAGAACCGCATCGCCGCCCACAGGCAGGCGTGCACGCCGATGACCCCGAGCCCGACCGCGAGGAAGGTGGCGGAGTCGTCGACCTGCTCGACGAACAGCATCGTCGCGACGATCGCGCCGGGGCCGGCCAGCAGCGGGGTGCCGAGGGGCACCAGGGCCACGTTGCCGCCGGTCGAGGCGACCATCGAGTCCTCCTTGCCGGTCAGCAGCTCGAGGGCGACCAGCAGGAGCAGCAGCCCGCCGGCGGCCTGGAGGGCGGGCAGCGAGATATGCAGGTAGGACAGGATCTGCTGGCCGAAGAAGGCGAAGCAGGTGATCACGAAGAACGACACCGCGACCGCCTGCCAGGCCGCCCGGCGCGCCGTCGCGGCGGACCGGCCGCTGGTCAGGGACAGGAAGATCGGCACGGTGCCGACCGGGTCCATGATCACGAAGAGGGTCACGAAGACCTCGACGAGCAGGACGGTGTCGAGGACGCCCATCAGCGGACCACCGGCGGGGTCTCCCGGCCCGAGGCGGACGCAGCGGCGGCGGCCAGGTCGAGGAGCCGGGCGTACTCCTCGGGGGCGGTGGTGTTCACGCCGAGCTCGTGGTCGAGCTTGCCGGCGCCGTGGTGGTCGCTGGAGCCGGTGACGACCAGCCCGAGGTTGTCCGCGATCGCCCGCAGCTCCGCGCGGGCGGCGGGGTCGTGGTCCTGGTGGTCGACCTCGAGGCCGGACAGTCCGGCGTCCTGGAAGCCGGCCAGGTCGGCCTCGGAGAGCCGGTGCAGGCTCCGGCCCCACGGGTGCGCGACCACGCTCACCCCACCGGCCGCCGCGACCAGCCGGATCGTGTCGAGCAGCGGAGCGGCGTACCGGTCGACGTTGGCGGGCCGGCCGGCGCCGAGGAAGCGGTCGAACGCCTCGGTGCGGTCGCCGACCACACCGAGCGTCACCAGCGCGTCGGCGACGTGCGGCCGACCGGTCGCGGCGGTGCCGGGCCCGGCCCGTCGTACGTCGTCCTCGGTGATCTCCACGCCCAGCGACCGGAGCCGCTCCAGCATCATCGGGACCCGGGCCCGCCGACCGTCGAGGACGGCGTCGAGCTCCGTCACGAGCGGGGTGTACGACGGGTCCGGCAGGTAGGCCAGCAGGTGCACGCCGCGGTGCCCGTGCTTGGTGCTGATCTCCATGCCGCGCACCAGCTCGACGCCGGACCCGGACGCCGCCTCGGCCGCCTCCGCCCAGCCCTCGGCCGTGTCGTGGTCGGTGATCGCCAGCACCTCGAGCCCGGCCGCGGCGGCCGCCTGCACGAGCTCGCGAGGGGTCTGGGTGCCATCGCTCGCCCGGGAGTGGGTGTGGAGGTCGATGCGCACCGGCCCAGATTAGTGAGCGATCCGGGCGCGTGCCGATTCCGAACGGGGGTGAACCCGCTCACCAGGCCCTCACCAGGGCGGCCGCGGGCCCCCGAACGGGAGCTCCACCAGCGGCGGACCCACCGTCGACACGTCGCGCAGGATCCAGTCGTCACGCAGCAGCAGCATCGCCGACGCCGGCCGCAGCACGATCCACAGCCAGCGCCCGGCCGCCTCGCCGGCCACCACCGACCGGTCCCACTCCCCCGGTCCGCGGCTGGTCGACACCGGCCAGAGCCGGACCGCCTGGCTGCCGATCCGCACCTGCACCGCCGGCGGCCCCTCGGCGATGTCGGCGCCCGGGTCGTCGTGGTGGGTGCCCGCGATCCGTGCCCCGACGCCGGTGCCGGCCTCCTCGGCCACCACCACGACGTCGACGGGCCCGTCCAGCTCGCTGGTGCCGGACACGCAGGTCATCGTCGCCCGCGGCCGCTCCGGTCCGCCGACCGCGGCGAAGTCGGTGACGCTCCAGCCCGGGCTCAGCGGCCACGGCAGGTACGTCGGGAAGTGGTCGGCCCGGCGCAGGTGCTCGGCGAACCCGTCGTACGACGGCTCGTCGGGTCGCCACAGCGGGGCGACCGCCCCGTGCTCGGGGCACGCGACCAGACCGTCGGCCCCGAGCGCGGCGACCGGGGTGGGGCAGCGGGGGCAACCGGGGTCGGGCATGGCTACACCGTGGGACGCGACCCCGCCCAGGTCAAGAGTTCCAGCGCAGCACGACGGGGTTGTCGCGCTCCTCGCCGAGGACCGACACGGTGGCGGTGTCGAGCCGGAGCAGCCGTCCCTCGCTGACCGGCAGGCCGAGCCAGCGGGCCGCGAGCGCCCGGAGGGAGTGACCGTGGGCGAAGACCAGCGTGGCCCCGTCGACGGCCCGCGCCCGGGCCACGACGCGGTCCAGGCGCTCCGTGACGTGTGCGGCGGACTCGCCGCCCGGCACGGGGTCGGTCCAGACCGACCAGCCCGGCCGGGTCTTGCGGATCTCGACGGTGGTGACGCCCTCGTAGTCGCCGTACGCCCACTCGACCAGGTCCTCGTCGACCTCCGCGTCGGCGTACCCGGCCAGCTCCGCCGTACGACGGGCGCGCTGCCGCGGGCTCGTCAGCACCTGCACGAAGTCGACCCCGGCCAGCTTCGCGGGCAGCCCGCGCGCGACCTCCTCGCCCTCCGGCAGCAGCGGCAGGTCGGTGACGGAGGTGTGCCGCCCGTCCCGGCTCCACTCGGTCTGCCCGTGCCGCACCAGCCACAGCTCATCTGCCATGAGCCCGAGTCTCCCCGCCTGTGGACGAAATCGCCGAGTCGGCGCACATGTGCGCCGACTCGGCGGGGTTCTCCACAGGTGGGGTGCCGGCGGGCGTCAGACGATCGGGGTGTCCTCGGCGTCGTCGTCGGGCTCCTGGTCGTGGGTCCACTTGAGCTGGAACTCCACCTCCTCCTCGCCGTCGCCGCGCTCGTGCTCGATCGAGAACGTCGCGCGGGCCGGCACGCGGAAGCGCTCCCCCGCGATCTGGATGCGGAAGGACTCCCCCGTCTCCAGCGCGTCGGCCAGCCGCCGCAGCTTGGCGACGACCTCGTCGGTGGCGTAGATCTGCTCGATGTCACGGTCCGGCTTCGTCATGCCGCCAGCATGCCGGACCCCTGGGTGCACGGGCGCGGATGCGAGCATGGGGCGATGCGCACACGTGGGGTGGTCGTCGGAGTCATCGCCTGCCTGGCCCTGTCCGGCTGCGGCGAGTCCACCGGGAGCGCGTCGTACGGCGAGCCCTTCACGCTGCCGGTCGGCGCGACGGAGTGGGACGTCACCGCCCCGGCCTGGTACCACGACGGCACGTTGCACGTCGGCGAGCAGACGGTCGAGCTCGGAGCCGAGGTGGACCGGTTCGTCCTCGGCGCCACCGGCGCGTACTGGATGAGCGAGGGAACGCTGATGTTCACCAGCGTGGAGGGGGCGACCCAGGAGGTCGAGGACGTGCGCTGGGGCAACCTCGCCGTGTCGGCGGACCACTCGGTGTTCGCGACCGTCGACCAGTCGCGCGGACCGACCGACCGCTACGACACCCACGTCATCCAGGCGGCGGCGTTCGACACCCGCACCGGCGAGCAGCTCTACCGCACGCCCGACGAGGAGCCGGACGACCGCGCCGACCTGGCCGACCTCTACAGCGAGATCATGCCGCTCCTGCAGGGGGTCAGCGACGAGCTCCTCTTCTTCGACGGCGCGACCATCCGGCTCGCCGACGGCTCGCGCGAGCCGACGACCACCGACGCGGACGGCATCGAGGTCTTCGACGGGTACGCCGAGACCCTCTTCCCCCTCGGCTACCACGTCGGCATCGAGGGCCGGGGGGCGCACCGCGAGCTGTCCGGCTCGACCCTGTCCGGCGTCGGCCTGCTGTCGCCGGACCGGAGCACGATCTTCGACGTCTCGATGTGGCCCACCCCCGCGGTCGTCTACGACGAGGCGTCCGGCGACCGGCGCCGGATCGACGCCCCCTGGGACCACTTCACCCTGGCGGGCTGGAGCGACGACGACACGTTCTACGGCGTCGCCGAGCAGATCGACGAGAACCACCTCGTCAACGTGCTCCGCGCACGACAGGTCGTGACCTGCGAGCTGCGCACCCTCGCCTGCACCCCGGTCAGCCCGGTGATCCCGACCGACGACGAGGACTCCGGCGAGTACGCGACCTTCCTGGTGGAGGGCAGCGACCGCCAGCCCTGAGGCCGGACTGAGGCCGGACTGAGGTCGGACCTGAGGTCAGGCCTCCGCGAGCACGACCACCCGGTCGCCGGGCTCCACGACGAGCAGGTCGGACTTGGCCGGGTTCACGGCGACGCCGAAGTCGGCGTCGCCCTCGGCCAGGGCCGCGGACTTGAAGCCGATCGCGGTCTCGCCCCGTCGTACGGCGCCGGCGACGACCGTCGCCCAGGTGACCTCCTGGCCGGCCCGGACGTACCACTCGGCGGGCCGCAGGTAGATCTCGCTGCCCTCGGAGCCGAGCAGCTCGCCGAAGACGCCCTCCAGACGCTGGTCCTCGGAGAGCTGGGTGACGATCAGGCTGACGATCTCGCCGCTGACCACGACGTCGTCGATGTCGGCGACCTGGGCCAGCACCCGGTTGCGGTCGTCGAGCATCTCGCTGACGATCGGCGGCTGCTCCTCGAAGCGGGACACGATGTCGCGCACGTGCAGCAGGGTGACCAGGGTCCGCGCGTCGGCGGTCTGGACGTCGAGGTCGTCGGAGTAGCAGAGCACCAGGACCTGGTCGAGGCCCTCGACCAGGTGGCTCTCCAGCACGGCGCGGTCGGTCGTCGACGCCTGGACGACGCTCACCGCGAGGTTCTCCAGCGCCGGGATCACCGGGACGCCGTACGACGTGACGACCGTGAGGCTCGAGCCCGGCTCGGCGTAGTGGTCGAGCTCGCGCAGCACGATGGCCGCCCTCTCGTTCCAGCCGATCAGCACCGCGGTGGTCGCGTGCGCGTCGGTGCCGGTCTCCTCGCCGAGCGCGTCGAGGTCGGGGCGCGCGGTCGCGCGGGCGGTCGCGGACAGCGCGCTGTCGTCCTCGGCGACCACGATCAGGGTCTGCGGGCCGACCAGGGTGTCGGCGGGCGGGTTGAGCTTGGTGCCGTGCTCGCCGACCAGGCCGATGACCGAGGCGTTCTCGAAGAACTGCTGCGCCTCGCCGTACGTCGTGCCCCCGAGGCCGTGGTCCTCGAAGAAGTAGATCTCGTCGCCGTCGTAGTCGAAGAGCTCGGTGTAGACCGCCGCGGCCCCCGACTGCCGGGAGGTCTGCACGACCAGCTTGGCCACCGTCTCGCGGATGTCCAGCAGGGCGGTACGACGGGCGCCGACCAGCCGGGCCGCGGCGAGGTTGCCGGGGTCACGGATCTCGGCCACGATCCGCGGGCCGGAGTCGGGGTCGGGCACGCCGTGGTTGAGCGCGAGCAGGGTCTTGATGACCTCGGCGTCCGGGTCGTCGGAGTCGGGCGCGAGCAGGATGACCGAGCGGGCGCTGGCCGGCGAGCCGACCGCGAGCTCGTCGAGGTCCATGGGCGAGCCGTTGCGGCACACGAGACGGGTCCCGCGCAGGTCGGGCACCTTGGCGGCCAGCTGCTCCTCCATCTCCACCTTGTCGCGGTCGGCGAGGATCACCACCACCGGCTTCTTGCGGCTCTCGTTGGCCAGGGTCAGCTCGCGCACGATCGTGAAGATCGAGTCCGACCAGCCCAGGATCAGCGTGTGGTCGGTCTCCAGGACCAGCGAGCGCCCGCGGCGCAGGTCGGCGAGCTTCTCGTCGATGCCGGCCGCGATCACGCCGATCAGCGCGCTGACGATGAACAGGCCGCCGATGGTGAGCACCAGCATCGGCAGCAGGAACTTCCACGACAGGTAGCCGTCGCCGGCGATGGTGCCGGGATCGAGGGCGTGGAACAGGCTCTGGAACAGCTCGCGGAAGAACCCGTCGTCCACGCCGCCGTCGTCCGGGCGGAGTCCGAAGACGGTGGTCACGACGGTGAAGAACACGATCAGCGCGAGCGTCGCCACGCTCAGCCAGGCGACCAGCGCCGGTGTGCCCCGCGACATCGAGTTGTCGAACCAGTAGCGGAGCTTGTCTCCGAGGTCCGACTTCGGCGTCGCCGCACCCTTCTTCGGCGAGGTGCCGGCGCTCTTGCGCTCCTGGACCGCCTTCGCGGTACGTCGACGCAGCTGCTGCCCGGTCCGTGCCATCCCTGTGTGCTCCTTCAAGAGGTCCTGCCGTGTTCCTACGGCCGAATCGTCTCCCAACTGAGCCCGCCCCGGTGCCGAAACTGACTAGGTTGACGCCCATGCCGCTCTCCCGGTCCCGTGTGGCCGTCGCCGCCGCGTTCCTCGCCCAGGGCCTGGTGCTCCTCAGCCTGACCACCCGGCTGCCCGAGCTGCAGGACGAGTGGGGCCTCTCCGACGTCGCCCTGTCGCTGGTCCTGCTGATGATGATCCTGCTGGCCGGCGTCGGCTCGGTGGTCGCCGAGGCGCTCGCCAAGCGCCGCGACAGCGCGCTGCTGCTGCGGGCCGGGCTGCTGCTCGTGGGCGTCGCCGTCCCCGTCATCTGCCTCGCGCCCACCACGGCGGTGTTCGTCGCCGGCGTCGCGGCGTACGGCCTGGCCCTGGGGGTCGTCGACGCGAGCACCAACATGCAGGCGGTCGCGCTCGAGCACCGCTACGAGCGGCCCATCCTGCCGTCCTTCCACGGCGCGTGGACCCTCGGCGGCGTGCTCGGCGCGCTGCTGACCCTGGCCACCTCGGACCTGCCCCTGGAGGCCGGCGCCGCGCTCGGCGTCATCCCGCTGTCCGTCGCCTTCGCGGCCTTCCTGCCGCGCGACCACGGCCCGACCGAGCTCGCCGCCCAGGTCGCCGTCCCGTGGCGCCCGATCGTCCTGGTCGGCATCGCGATGGTGCTCTTCTACATGGTCGACACGGCCGTCCAGACCTGGGGACCTCTCTTCCTCGACCACACCTTCAGCACCCCCGAGCGCTACGTCTCACTCTCCGCGCTCGGCTACCTGCTCGCGAGCGGCGCCGTCCGGATCGCCGGGGACCCGCTCGTGCGGCGGTACGGCGCCGTCGCGGTGCTCCGGGTCGGCGCGCTGGTCGGGGCCGCCGCTCTGGCCGTCGTGGTCTTCTCCACGTCGTGGCCGATGGCGGTCGCGGGATTCTCGCTGCTCGGGGCCGGTGTCGCCGTGGTCGCGCCGCTGAGCTTCTCCGCCGCGGCGCGGATCGCGGGCGGCGAGGGCCTCGACCCCGCCGTGCGCCAGGCCCGGGTCGACGCCGTGATCGCCCGCTTCAACCAGTTCAACTACCTCGGCGCGCTGCTCGGCTCGGTGATGACCGGGCTGGTCGGGGCCGACTCGCTGCGGGTCGGCTTCGCCGTCCCGATGGTGCTGGTGCTCGGCATCATCCCGCTCGCCGCGGCTTTCACGCCGCGGGTCGCGGCATCCGTCCGCGGCTGAGCCGGCGCCGCTGATCGCGACCCCGGGCTAGCTCGGGTCGCGGGGGCTCCAGTTCTTGTCCGGCTGGGGCACCGGTCGCCCGGGCTGCTCGCCGCCGCGCGCGTCGAGGTAGGACTGCTTCGGCACCATCACCTTGCGGCGGAAGATGCACACGACCTTGCCGTCCTGGTTGTAGCCGATGGTCTCGACGTAGACCACGCCCCGGTCGTCCTTGGACTTCGACTCGGTCTTGTCGAGGACCGTCGTCTCGCCGTACAGGGTGTCGCCGTGGAAGGTCGGCGCCACATGCCGCAGCGACTCGACCTCCAGGTTGGCGATCGCCTTGCCGGAGATGTCGGCCACGCTCATCCCGAGCAGGATCGAGTAGACGTAGTTGCCGACCACGACGTTCTTGCCGAACTGGGTCGTCTCCTCCGCGTAGTTCGCGTCGAGGTGCAACGGGTGGTGGTTCATGGTGAGCAGGCAGAACAGGTGGTCGTCGTACTCGGTCACCGTCTTGCCGGGCCAGTGCTGGTAGGTCGCGCCGACCTCGAACTCCTCGTAGCTGCGTCCGAACTGCATGGCCCGACTATGCCCGGTACGACGGTCCGCGCGCACCTGGTGTTACTTGTGGGTAATGTCACCCGGTCCGACCGCACCACCCCTCAGCCGCCACCGCCGCCCGCCCCGGCCCCCGCGGTGGTTGAGCAGTTCGCGCAGCGACCGTGTCGAAACCCCCGCACCCGACCGCCGTCGTCGGGTGCGGGGGTTTCGACACGGTCAGGCGCCAGAGCGCCTTCCCTGCTCAACCACCGGCGGCCTCAGCTGCCGCCGCCGCCCGCCTTCCGGCGGTGCAGCTTGGGGGCCGAGTCGATGACCTCGGGCCCGTGCGCCTTCTCCTTCAGCGGGCCGTCCTCGTGCACGCCCTTCTCCCGGGTGTTCTTCCGGTCGAGGGCCTCCCGCATCTTCGCCTTGAGATCGTCGTTGGCTCCGTGGGCGTCCGTCATGGGTCCTCCGAGGGTCGAGTGCGATCGGTCACCCCAGCCAAGCACGCCGGTGGGCAGCCGTCGACGGGTTAAGGCACCCGGCGGCTCACTCGTCGCGCCACTCCGGGCTGTCGGTGCCGAGGACCTCGGCGGGCCGCGTCGATCCGCGACCGGACTCGCGGAGGGAGGCGCTCTCCCCGAAGGCGTGGCTGCGGGTGCGCCACATGACGCCCCAGTGGTTGTCGTACTGCCGGTGGAGGGCGCTGCTGAAGACCCGGAGGATCAGCTCGTCGCCGTACTGGCCACCGTCCTGGAAGTTGCTCGACCCGGTGACGACCACCTTGCGACCCCGCTCGCCGTCGTAGTGCCCGTCGATCGTGAGGATCTTCGTGTGGCTGTAGAGATCGATCTCGCCGTCGTCGTCGGTGTCGAAGCCGGTGCTGCGGGCCGGCATCCGCCCGCGCTTCGTGGGGTTGGCGAAGATGCCACGGACCCGCTCGCCGGCGTAGCCGACCAGGACCCTCACGTCGCAGCCGGCGGCGTACAGGTCGCGCAGCCGGTGGGCGATCATCACCCCGCGGTCGCCGTCCCAGGCGTGCATGTCGACCCGGATGATCGTGCGACCGGAGTCGGTGTGCGCCCCGCGGCAGCGGACCGGGGCGAGCAGCCGCGAGATCGGGTCGCGCCGCGGCGTCCACCTCGTCTTGCGGGTCGACTTGGGCGGGCGCGGGAACGGGAGCACGAAGAGGCGGTACGGCCCGGCGTCCCGCACGACGTACGACGTCCGCGCCGGGCGGTCGCGCCGCATCTCGTCGAAGACCGTGTCGAGGGTCCGGTAGAGACGTGGCCGGTTCGTGACGGTCAGCAGGTCGTTGTACTGGTTGAGGGCCCCGTTGAGTTTCATGTTCAGCGAGCCGAGCATCACGACGTCGCGGGCCGCACCGGTCTTCGAGAACAGCACGAACTTGCTGTGCTGGACGTCGCCCTGGCCCCGGCAGCTCGCCGCGCACTGGTAGAAGAAGCTCCGCTTGCCGCGCTTGCTGCCGAGCGCCTTCTTGAGCGTGCGCTGGGCGGCGGGCAGCTCGTGGCCGTTGACGATGACCTGGACGTGGACCTTGCGCTCACGACGCGCCTCGAGCAGCGCGTCGGTGACCTGCATGCGGTCGTAGGAGAACATCACCATCTTGATGGTCGAGCGCGGCCGGGCGTGCCGGATGGCCGCGATGATCTGCTGCTCGAGCCGGAACTGGCGCTCGCCGCCGACGCGGGCGACGTTGAACTTCACCCCGGCCGTGGGACGCCAGGCCTTCCGCTCCGCGGCCTGCGCGAGAGCCGACCCGGGCAGGGCGACGAGCGTCAGCGCGACCATCGCCACGAGCACGAGCGCGAGGCGGGCGACGGGCTTCGGGGAGGACGTCGTCACGCCCCGCAACCTACCCGGCGCGAGCCGCTGATTTTACTTTGCCGGGTCCTCGCCGCGGCGCCCCAGCACCGTGCCGACGGCGCGGCGCAGGGTGGAGCGCGTCGCCCCGCCCGGGGTCCCGCCGTCCCGACGGAGCCGGTCGGACAGGTCCCGGACGTCCTCCATCAGGGTCCCGACCAGCTCCGTGGCCACCGCGAGCATCTCGCCGTCGGTGACCGATGCCAGCGCCCGACCGGGCGGCAGGTCGTCGGGCACCAGCAGCTGCTCCACGTCGCCGACGACGTGGAAGCCGCGCTCGACGATCAGGTCGACCGCCCGCCGGCTGCGGGCACGGCAGTCCGCCAGCAGGTCGTCGTCGAGGCCGAACCGCTCCCCCTGCTGGGCGCCGAGGTTGCGCTCGGCGAGGAAGCCTCGGATCCACTCGCCCCGATCGAGGGCGGTGTGGAACGCGCCGAGGTGGGCGTTGACCCGGCGCAGCAGCTCGACCTGGACCGCGCCCAGGGACGGGTTCGCCGGGCGGTCGGGAAGCGGGTAGTCCCCGGTCAGTCCCAGGACGCCGGCGAAGTTGCGCCAGTGGCGATCCGGCGGCTCGCCGCGTCCGGGCACGGGCAGCACGTGGACCCGCTCGGGCGGGACCGCCCGGCTCCAGCGCTCCAGCACGCCAGCCAGGTCCCAGGTCCGCCAGCCGAACTCGGAGCGGTTCTGCGCCTCGGCCACCTCCCGGATCTGCTTCTGGCTGCCGTTCTTGACCATCTCCTGCCACCCGGCCGTCAGCATGCCGGCGGTGTGCCGGGCGGTCACGACGACGTGCACCTCGGCCGGTGCGAGCCGTCGTACGGCGCGGCGCACCTGACCGGCGCCCGCCCCGCAGAGGAACTCGTGGGTCACCAGGCCGGTGCCACTCTCGGTGTCCATCTCGGCGCAGAGCCGCTCCCAGCTGCCGGGGGCGCGCGGGTCCCGGCGCTCCAGGTGCTTGCGCTGCTGGACGTCCAGGGCCGCCCACAGGTGCTCGCGGTGCCCGCGCCCCGGCAGCACCACGCCCTCGCCGCGCAGCCGCTCCCGGTTCTCCCACAGGATGCCCTGCAGGTAGGTCGTCCCGGTCTTGGGCTGCCCGATGTGCAGGAAGACGCGTTCGACCATGCCCGCAGCCTCTCAGGGGAACCTATGAACGCAGGGCGTAGTCCTTCAGCAGGCTGCGGCCGATGATCATCTTCTGGATGTCGGACGTGCCCTCGCCGATGAGCATGAACGCCGCCTCGCGGTAGAGACGCTCGATCTCGTACTCCTTGGAGTACCCGTATCCGCCGTGGATGCGGAAGGAGTCCTGGACCACCTCGTTGCAGTACTCCGCGGCCAGCATCTTGGCCATGCCCGCCTCGACGTCGTTGCGCTCGCCCTTGTCCTTGAGGCGAGCGGCCTTGACCATCATCGCGTGGGCGGCCTCGACCTTGGTCGCCATCTCCGCGAGCCGGAACAGGATCGCCTGGTGGTCGGCGATCTGCTTGCCGAAGGTCTCGCGCTGCTGGGAGTAGGCGATGCCGAGCTCGAAGGCCCGGTTGGCGATGCCGCAGGCGCGGGCCGCCACGTTGACGCGACCCACCTCGACACCGTCCATCATCTGATAGAAGCCCTTCCCGGTCTCGCCACCGAGGACCTGCCCGGCACCCACGCGGTGGCCCTCGAAGACCGCCTCGGTGGTGTCGACGCCCTTGTAGCCCATCTTGTCGATCTTGCCCGGGATGGTCAGGCCCGGCGCGGTCTCGCCGAAGCCCGACTCCTTCTCCACCAGGAACGTCGTCATGTTCTTGTAGACGCTGTCGTTGCCCTCGTCGGTCTTCACCAGCACGGCGATCAGGTTGGACGTGCCGCCGTTGGTCAGCCACATCTTCTGGCCGTCGATGACGTAGTCGTCCCCGTCCTTGACGGCCTTGGTCTTGATGGCCGACACGTCCGAGCCCAGACCCGGCTCGGACATCGAGAAGGAGCCGCGGACCTCGCCGGTGGCCATCCGCGGCAGGTACTTCTGCTTCTGCTCCTCGGTGCCGTGGCGCATCAGCATGTAGGCGACGATGAAGTGGGTGTTGATGACGCCCGAGACGCTCATCCAGCCGCGGGCGATCTCCTCCACGCAGAGCGCGTAGGTCAGCAACGACTCGCCGAGGCCGTCGTACTCCTCGGGGATCATCAGCCCGAAGATCCCGAGCTCCTTGAGCCCGTCGACGATCTCCTGCGGGTACTCGTCCGCGTGCTCCAGCTCGGTGGCCACCGGGAGGATCTTCTCCTCGACGAACGTCCGGACCGCCTTGAGGATCTCGTTCTGGTCCTCGGTCAGTCCCTCGGTCTGGCACAAACGACCCATGGGGCGCTCCTCGATGTCTGGCTGGGCACGACCCGGGGAACAATACCCACGAGTCACTTAGCAGCACTGTGACGAATGTCCACCCGCACTGTGACGTACGTCGGCCTCCCGCCCGAGCGGTACGACGACCGCCCGGCGGCTACGATCATGGCTCGCCGTGCTGCACCCCGGAGGATGAGATCGCGTGACCAGATGGCCCCGTGCCCGCGGCGCGCGGCGCTCCGCGCGCGGCCGTCCGTCCCTCGTCGAGACCCTGGTGGCCGTCGGCGCCGTCCTCGTGATGTCCACCGCGCTGGTCGTGACGCTCTTCCCCTCGACGCTCGACGCGATCACCCCCTCGAGCGCCCCCGCCGGGAACGAGTCGCCCGCGGCGGAGGCGCCGTACACGCCGGCACTGTCGAGCCCGTCGCCGTCGGCGTCCGGGTCAGGCTCGCCGTCGCCCGCTCCGTCTCCCCCGCCGTCAGCGCCCCCGACCTCGGCCAGCCCGACCGCGCCGGCGATCACCGCTCCGGCGATGTCGTTCCCGTCCATCGAGCAGCTCGACCAGGCGATGGGCAAGCGCGGCCTGACCCGCGTCCCCGGCAAGGCCTGGGAGGGGGCGGCGTTCAACGTGGCCTCGTTCAACGTGCTCGGGGCCAGCCACACGCGCGGCAAGAACCGGCGCCCGGGCTACGGCTCGGCCGAGTCGCGACTGCCCGCTCAGCTGGAGATGCTGGCCGCGAAGGAGATCACCGTCGCCGGCCTCCAGGAGTTCCAGTACCCCCAGGTGCACCAGCTGCGCGACCTGACCGGCGATGCCTGGGGCATCTTCCCGGGCCTCGAGCTCGGCAACTGGCGCGCCGACAACTCGATCATCTGGCGCAACGACCAATGGCAGGTCGTGGAGACGCGCACGGTGGACGTCCCCTACTTCCACGGCAACATGATCCCGATGCCCTACGTGCTGCTGGAGCACCGGACGTCGGGACGCCGAGTCTGGTTCGGCAACTTCCACAACCCGGCCAACGTCGCCGGCGAGGCCCGCCAGCACCGCGCCCGCGCCCTCCAGATCGAGGCCGACCTGGCCCGTGAGCTCAGCGCCGACGGGACGCCGGTGATCATGACCGGCGACATGAACGACCGCCGCGAGTTCGCCTGCCCGTTCGCCGCCGCGAGCGGGATGGTCTCCCCCAACGGCGCCGCCCACGAGGGCGGCTCGTGCGTGGTGCCCGAGCGGATGGACGTCGACTGGATCTTCGGCACCCGCGACCTGACCTTCTCGTCGTTCGAGTCGGACCGGTCGAGCCAGGACCGCAAGCTGACCGACCACCCGCTCATCACGGCGACCGCCGCTCTGCCCGGCGTCGAGGAGCGGCCCGGCTGCGAGCCGCGGATCTCCCGCGACGGCGTGGTCTGGTACTGCCCGAAGGACTGAGCGAGGGGCTCAGCGGGCGAGCGGGTCGCCCACGTCGGCGCGGTACTTCTCGAGCACGGCACGCACGGTGGCCTCGTCCCGGTCGGCGACCGGGAGGAGCAGCTCGGTGACCACGTCGCACAGCTCGGCGAGGCGCACGTTCAGCTGCCGGCACTCCTGCACCTCCTGCTCGAGGACCCGGACCCGGGCCTCGAGCGCCTCCGTCGAGGCGTGGCGGCGGTTGAGGACGTTCTTCAGCGACTCCATGAGACCACCATCCTGCACAACGTCGGGTCGGTGCCGGCGACCGCCCCGGGGACGCCCGCCTGCTCCTCGGTGAGGTCGAGGCACTGCTCCACGCGACCACCCCGGGCGCGGACGGCCTCGGCGACCCGCTCGGCCGGCACCGGGTCCAGGCCGGCGTCGCGGGAGTACGGCGTCGCCACCGTCTGGAACTGCAGGTAGCACCGGCCCGAGTCGCGGGTGACCGTGCGGGCCAGCCGGAGCAGGTTCGTCAGCCCGGTCCGGTCGACGGCGTCGACGACGTGGTGGGCGAGGACGCTGCGCGGGCCCGGCTCGCGGGCCAGCCAGGCGCCGACCGCCAGCACCGAGCGCAGCTCGTTGAGGTTGGCCCACGCGAACTCCGTCGAGAGGCCCTTGCGCTCCGCGCGCCCACCGCCCTTGCGGAGGTCGGGACCGAAGAAGTCCAGGCCCACGACCCGACCGCCACCGCGGCTGAGCCAGTTCGTGTCCGTGCCCTCGCCGCAGCCGACGTCGACGAAGGTGGCAGCCTCGGGCTCCTGCTCGCGGACCCAGCGGACGAACCCGCTGGGGGTGATCCGCCCGGCGGAGTCCAGACCGGCGCGGCGCCGCGCCCAGCGCTCGTCGATCCCCACCCGCATGCCCCGGAACCAGCCGGAGAGCCGGCGCTGCGTGCTCCGCGGCGTCGTGAACTTGTACGCCGGGTCCGGCGTGCGCCAGGTCGGTCCGTACATCGCCTCGAGGAGGTGGTCCGGCTCGGCCGGGGCCGGGAGCTCACGGCCGGCCAGCACGACCGTGCTGCGGGGGTAGAGCCACTCCCGCCGGAACGGGTGCCCGACCTCCCCCATCAGGTAGAGGACGTCGTCGTGGACGAAGCCGCCGAAGACGTCGAGGCCACGGGGCGAGCCGTCGGCCTCGCGTGCCACCACCTTCAGGCCCAGCCCGCTGTAGCGGTGCACCGGGAAGCCCATCTCGCGCAGCCGGCGCTGGAGCGCGAAGGACTCGCGCACGACGTCCGCCGGGTGCTCGAAGCGACTGACGTAGCCGAGGTCGGCATCGGAGTCGTGGCCGATGAAGTCCTGGTCGCGCACCGCGCCGAGCAGCGTGCCGTAGGCCACGAACGGCTCGACACCGGCCGCCTCCAGCGCGCTGAGGACGACCTCGATGGTGTCCAGCAGCGGCACCATCTGCTCGGGGTCGCGGTCGCCGAAGAGCCGGGTCAGCCGGAGGCTCTTGTCGAGCGCCAACGGGTTGCCGTGGCCGTCCTGCACGCGCACCGGTCCCACCCCGCTGCCCAACCGCGCCGCGGTCGAGAGCCACACGGCGCCGTCGACCGGATCGGCCAGCGCGACGTCGACCGCTCCGTCGAGGAAGCTGTGCAACGCCGGCGGCCACGGGTAGCGGCGCCGCTCCCCCTCGGGCTGGGTGTCGCGCTCGAGCCAGAAGGAGAAGACCCGCTGGTCGTCGAAGAGCACGTTGACCGGGACGTCGGCGCCGACGGTCAGCAGCAGGCCTCGGTCGTCGACGGCGAGGTCCGTCACGGGCGCCGTCGTCCGGGGTGGCATGGCGTCATGCTAGTTGGCCGAGCGCGACACTAGAGTTCCGGGCGTGATCGTCTCCGTGACCACTCTCAAGGACCGTCTGGCCAACGTCCAGCGGTTCGTCCGGGGCAACCTGGCGGGCGGCGTCGACCACCTGGTGGTCTTCCTCGACGACGCACCGGGCCCCGAGGACGAGGTGCGCGCCTGGCTGGAGTCGCGGCCCGAGGTGACCGTGGTCCTCACCGACGAGTCGTGGTGGGGCGGCGAGCGACCCCCGCTGCTGAACAAGCGCCAGCGACTCAACGCCAACGTCGCCCGCATCGTCCTGCGGGAGCTCGACCGGGTCGAGTGGGTCTTCCACATCGACGCCGACGAGATCGTCCGGATCGACCGCGAGGTGCTGGCCGCGGTGCCGCGTCGCCGTCCCGCGGTCGGCCTGAAGCCGCTGGAGGTGGTCAGCCAGCTGCACCCCGAGGGCGAGCCGCGCCTGTTCAAGCGACTGCTCCGCCAGCCCGACCTGGTGCTGCTGCACACGCTCGGTGTGCTCGCGGAGCCGGCGAACTCCCACTACTTCCGCAGCCACTCGGCCGGCAAGGTCGGGGTCCGGCCAGGCGCCGACGCCTTCCTCGGCATCCACAAGGCCACCGACCGGGCGGACACCCGGCTGCCGCTCGTGCACCGGCCGGGGCTCCGGATGCTGCACCTCGAGTCCTACTCCGGCGAGGAGTTCGTCCGGAAGTGGACCGCCATGGTCGGCTCGGGCCCGCGGCTGCACTTCGGCGAGCCCCGGCTGCAGCTGGCCGTCGCGCTCAAGGCCGTGCTGACGAAGGACCTGCCGCCCGAGCAGCGGTCCCGGTTCGTGGAGGAGATCTATCTGCGCCACATGGCCGACCCCGTCGACCTGCTGCGCGACCTCGGCCTGCTCGAGGAGATCGACCCGCTGGAGGGCGACCACGCCCCCGACCTGCTGACCGAGTCCGAGCGCACCCGGCTCGCCACGCTCCTCGAGGCGCAGCGCGGCCAGGACCACTATCCGTTCCTGCCCGACACCGACGTCCGGCCCGAGCCCGGCACCCAGGGCGAGGAGGACCTCGACGGCGGCTCGTCGATCGGCCCCCCGCCGGACGAGGGGTCCTCGCTGCGCGGTCGCCTCGGCCGGCTGCGCCGCCGTTCCTGACCGGCTCCCGCCAGGCAGGGGGTCGTCACACCAACCCCACCAATCCCAGCAATCACCTACCATGATCCCGTCGTCACCTTCCCCGGGAGTCCCCTCATGCGTCAGTCGAGCCGTCCCACCGAGCCCTCGGGCCTCCGCACCCTCGGTCCGCGACGGCGACGCCGTACGACGCTCGTCGGCCTCCTGGCCGCGGCGCTGAGCCTCGGCACCCTCGCCGCCACCACCTCCGGCAGCTCGGCCGGCGCCCCTGCAGCGGCGCCGGTCGCGGCCTCGGCGGTCGCCCCGGCCGCGGCTCGTCAGAACGCCGCCACGACCTTCCGGGTCGCCACGTTCAACGCACTCGGTCACAGCCACACCCGGCCCGGCGGCGACCGACCCGGCTGGGAGCAGGGGCCGAAGCGGATGCGGATGGCCACCCAGGTCATCGAGTCCGAGGGGGTCGACCTGGTCGGCTTCCAGGAGTTCGAGCCGCCCCAGTACAAGGCCTTCACCGACCTGATGAGCAAGACCTGGTCGATCGCGCCCGGGCTCGACGCCCCGGGCACCGCCCAGTCCAAGGCGATCGCCTGGCGCACCGCCGACTGGACCCTGGTCAGCCAGACCACCTTCCAGTCGCCGTACTTCCACGGCGAGATGCAGGCCCGCCCGCTGATCCAGCTGCGCCACAACGTCACCGGCCAGCTGATCTGGGTCATGAACACCCACAACGCCGCCGACGTGCGCGGCAACGCGCAGGCGCACCGTGACAAGGCCGAGCGCATCCAGGCCCGGCTGGTCAACAGCCTCCGCCAGGCCAACCCGGACATCCCGGTCATCCTCCTCGGCGACATGAACGACCGTGAGCGGTTCTACTGCCCGATGACCTACCTCACCGAACTCGAGTCGGCGAGCGGCGGCACCCACGTCGACAAGCCCGGCGGCGCGTGCGCGCCGGCCAAGCCGGTGCTCATCGACTGGGTGATGGGCACCTCCGACATCTTCTGGTCCGGCTACCGGATCCAGGGCCAGGGCCTCGAGAAGTCCAGCGACCACGACCTGGTCTCGGCCGTGGCGAGCATCCCGCCGAGCGCCGCGGCCAAGGCCGGGGTGAAGCGGGTCGTCGTCATCGACGTCGAGGGCCTGCGCTCCAACGTCGTGACCAAGCGCAAGACCCCGACCCTGGCCCGGATCCGCTCGAAGGGCGCCTCCACCCTGCGCGCCCGCACGGCCGAGGAGCGGGTGACGTCGCTGCCCAACACCGTCAGCATCGCCACCGGCCGCGCCATCAGGAAGAAGTACCGGGGCCACGGGGTGGCCGCGACGCCGCGGAGCAGCGCGACCATCCGGAGCCTCGCCGGTCGCTACGTCCCGAGCATGTTCGACGTGGTCCACGACTACGGACTGAGCACGGCCTTCTACTCCGGCGACGCCAAGTCCGCGCTGATCCCGCGCTCCTACAACTCGCGCAACGGCGCCGTCGACCGCAACGGCAAGAACAACGGCCGCCGCAAGGTGGGCCGCTCCCTCGTCACCGACCGCGACGGCAAGGTCGTCCAGGCCGCACGCAAGCAGCTCGCGAAGTCGGCCCCGGCGCTGACCTTCGTCCAGCTCGACGACCCGGCGCGGGCCGCGGAGAAGTACGGCCCCCGGAGCAAGCAGTACCTCGCGGCGCTCCGGGTCACCGACGCGCGGGTGAACCGCCTGATGAAGACGATCGGGACCCAGGCCAGCACCAAGTCCTCGACCACGGTGATCATCACGGCGAGCGGCACCGGCCCCTCCACGATGCCGACCAACGTCGTCCCGCTGCTGGTCAAGGGGCCCGGCGTCATCAAGTCCGACCTGTACAAGCTCAACCCGCGCTACTCCGCCAGCGCGCCGCGTCGCTACACGGGCACCCAGCCCATCCGCACCGGCGCGATCGCGAACCTGGTGACCAGCCTGCTCCGGCTGCCCGTCGTCCCGGGCAGCCGGTTCAACACCAAGCAGGACCTCGACGTGTTCGACCCGGCCCTGACGTCCGGAAGCCCCGTGCCGGGGTCATGAGCACCACACCCGCGCGGGTCTACGTCGCCCGCCTGGTCGGCCTGCCCATCTTCGACCCCCAGGGCGACCAGGTCGGCAAGGTCCGCGACCTCGTCGTGGCGATCCGCTCGGAGGTCAGCCAGCCCCGGGTGCTGGGCTTGGTGGCCGAGGTCTTCGGTCGGCGACGGATCTTCGTCCCCATGACCCGGGTGACCAACATCGACGCCGGCCAGGTCTACACGACGGGCCTGCTCAACATGCGTCGCTTCGAGCAGCGCTCGACCGAGACCCTGGTGATCGGCCAGATGCTCGACCGCACCGTGACGATCTCCTCCAGCGGCGTCTCCGGCGTCGTGTACGACGTCGCGATGGAGCAGGCCCGCAACCGCGACTGGGTCCTCAGCCGGGTGGCCGTCCAGGAGCCGGCCAAGGGCCTGCGCCGCCGCGGGCAGACCCATGTCGTGGAGTGGCGCGACGTCGAGGGGCTGAGCCGCCGCGAGGAGTCCCAGGGCGCCACCCACCTGGTGCACGCGCTCAACGAGATGCGGCCCGCCGACGCGGCCAACATGATCCACGACCTCCCCCTCGAGCGTCGTACGGCGGTCGTGGCGGCACTCGACGACGAGCGGCTCGCCGACGTCCTCGAGGAGCTGCCCGAGGAGGACCAGGTCGAGATCCTCAGCCACCTCGACTCCGAGCGCGCGGCCGACGTTCTGGAGGAGATGTCGCCCGACGACGCCGCCGACCTGATCGCGGAGCTCTCCCCCGAGACCGCCGAGGCGCTCCTCGAGCTGATGGAGCCCGAGGAGGCCGAGGACGTCCGGCGCCTGATGTCGTACGTCGAGAACACCGCGGGCGCCATGATGACGCCCGAGCCGGTCATCCTGGGCCCGGACGCGACCATCGCCGACGCGCTCGCCCACGTCCGCAACCCCGAGCTGACGCCGGCCCTCGCCGCACTGGTCTACGTCTGCCGGCCACCCCTGGAGACTCCCACCGGGCGCTTCCTCGGGGTGGCCCACATCCAGCGACTGCTCCGCGAGCCGCCCTCGACCCTGGTCGCGGGCGCGCTCGACGACTCCATGGACCCGCTGCGCCCCGAGGCGACCATCGACCAGGTCGCGGCCCACCTCGCGACCTACAACCTGGTCGCCGCGCCCGTCGTCGACGACGCCGGCCATCTGGTCGGCGCGGTCAGCGTCGACGACCTGCTCGACCACATGCTGCCCGAGGGCTGGCGCGACCAGGCCATCCGCTCGACCGAGCGCCGCCAGGGCCGCCAGGCCCGCCCCGGACGACCGGGAGGCGGCCATGGCTGACCGGTCGCCGCGCACCCGGCTGGACGCGCCCCGCGAGCTGCGCCGCCGCCCCCTGGTCCGGCGCCCGGCGTACGACTCCGACACCTTCGGCGTGTTCGCCGAGCAGTTCGCCCGTTTCATGGGGACGGCGAAGTTCCTGCTCTACATGACCGGGTTCGTCGTGATCTGGGTGGTGTGGAACCTCGTCGCCCCCGAGGCGGCGCGCTGGGACGACTACCCGTTCATCTTCCTCACCCTGATGCTCAGCCTGCAGGCGTCGTACGCCGCTCCGCTGATCCTGCTGGCCCAGAACCGCCAGGAGGCCCGCGACCGGGTGATCGCCGAGCAGGACCGCCAGGCCGACGCCCGGGCGCACGCCGACATGGAGTTCCTGGCCCGCGAGGTCGCGTCGCTGCGGATGGCCGTCGGCGAGGTCGCGACCCGCGACTTCCTGCGCTCCGAGCTGCGCTCGCTGCTCAGCGAGCTCGACGAGCGTGCCGAGTCTCACGCCGCCGAAGACGAGCCGGGACGACCCAGCACCTAGACTCGGGGATCATGAGCACCGCCCTTCTCGAGCAGGTCAACGCCGCGCTCGCCACGGTCAACGACCCGGAGATCAAGCGGCCCATCACCGAGCTGGGGATGGTCGACACCGTCGAGATCGACGACGCAGGCCTCGTGCACCTCACGGTGCTGCTGACCGTCGCCGGCTGCCCGCTCAAGGACACCATCAACCGTGACGTCACGGCCGCCGTGGCGAACGTCGACGGCATCAGCGGCGTCGACCTCACCCTGGGCGTGATGAGCGCCGAGCAGCGGGCGGGCCTGAAGGAGATCCTCAGCGACGGCAAGGCCCAGCGCGAGATCCCCTTCGCGCAGCCCGGGTCGCTGACGAAGGTCTACGCGATCGCCAGCGGCAAGGGCGGCGTCGGCAAGTCCTCGGTGACCGTCAACCTGGCCCTCTCACTGGCGAAGGAGGGGCTGAAGGTCGGCGTCGTCGACGCCGACATCTACGGCCACTCGGTGCCCGCGATGCTCGGGGTGGCCGACTCGCGTCCGACCCAGGTCGACGATCTGATCATGCCGGTGCCGACCGCGTCCGGCGTCTCGGTCATCTCGATCGGGATGCTGAAGCCGCGCCGCGACCAGGTCGTCGCCTGGCGCGGCCCGATGCTCGACCGGGCCCTGGTCCAGATGCTCGCCGACGTCTACTGGGGCGACCTCGACGTGTTGCTGCTCGACCTGCCGCCCGGCACCGGCGACGTCGCGATCTCGCTCGGCCAGCACCTGCCCGGCGCCGAGGTGGTCGTGGTGACCACCCCGCAGGAGGCCGCCGCCGAGGTCGCCGAGCGCGCCGGCACGATGGCCTCGATGATGCACCAGCGCGTCGTCGGCGTCGTCGAGAACATGAGCTACCTCCCCTGCCCGCACTGCACCCCGGAGGGCAAGGACCACCGGCTGGAGATCTTCGGCTCCGGCGGTGGCGACCGGGTCGCGGCCACCCTCTCGGCCCGCTTCGGGTACGACGTCCCGGTGCTCGGCCGGATCCCGCTCGACGTGTCGCTGCGCGAGGGCGGGGACATCGGCAAGCCGATCGTCGAGTCCGACCCGACCGCCCCGGCCGCCCGCGAGCTGTCCGGTGTCGCGGCCACGCTGTCCGGTCGTGGCCGCGGGCTGGCCGGCCTGCAGCTCGGCCTCACGCCGACCAGTAAGTTCTGAGCCGTGTTCGGGGTCGGCCTGCCGGAGTTCGCGGTCATCGCGTTCGTGGCGGTTCTCGTCTTCGGCCCGGACCGGCTGCCGGAGCTGGCCAAGCAGGCGGGCGCCATGCTGCGCCACGCCCGCCGCTTCGCCAACCAGGCCCGCGACGAGCTCCGTGACGAGCTGGGCCCGGAGTACTCCGACCTCGAGCTGCGCGACCTCGACCCGCGCGCGATCGTGCGCAAGCACATCGTCGAGGCGATGGAGGACGCCGAGGCGGAGGAGAGCGCCCCGAAGCGGCGCGGCCTGCGCCCGCTCGGCGACGGCGAGGTCCCCCCGTACGACGTCGACGCGACTTAGCGGGTACGCGCCAGCGGACCCGCTGGTGGTGGTCGAGCGAGCCGCGCGACCGAGGCACGAGGTCGCGACCGGCGTGTCGAGGCCAGGGGACGCGCCAGCGGACCCGCTGATGGTGGTCGAGCGAGCCGCGCGACCGAGGCGATGCCCTGAGTGACGTGAGGTACGAGCGTCGTATCGAAGGGCACGAGGTCGCGACCGGCGTGTCGGGGCCCGATCGGCGACACTGACTCGTCAGTCCCGGCTCTGCACCGCCGCCAGGGTCGCGAACGCGACCAGCACCACCCGGGCGTCCTCACCCACCGCGACCTCGACGAAGTCGGCCCCGACTCGCCGCGGGATCCCGTCGACCCGGCCTCCGGCGGTGTCGTGGAGCACGCACCGCTCTCCCGCCTCGGCCAGGCGGCGCAGCACCGACGCCCGGCCCAGCCGGGCCAGCGGTGACCAGGCCACCTCGGGGACGGCACGGTCCGAGGCGCCGCTGACCGAGCGCACCGCGGTCATCGTCACCACCCAGTCCTGGTCCGCCCCGCGCACCAGGCACCACCCGTCGGCGACCCGCTCCAGGACGCCGGCCACGGCACCGACCCCGGCCACCTCCAGCCCGACCTCGCGCCCCACCGACGCCATCAGCCGGCTCGCCAGCGTGACCTGCTGGTACTCCGCCCGGCTCCGGTCGGCCAGCTCCGGCGCCCGCTCCGCGTCGTACAGCGCGTCGGCCTGCTGCTCGAGGTCGTCGAGCAGCGCGAAGAGATCGTCCTCCCAGGCCATGGTCCGACCCTGCCACATGAACAGCGCCTGGGGACAAGCCGTTGACGACTTCTGTAAAAACGCTTTGACTGAAGCAAACAGAAGCAAACGCAAAGGTTCTCGGATGAACACCGCCTGCGCACCTCCGCTGCGCTGCACCCTGGTGTGGCTCGCCACCACCGCTGCTGCGGTGCTCGCCGGCGTGGCGCTGCGCGCAGACGCCGTCGCCCTCGCGGGCGGACCCGGCACGGACCTCGCGACAGCACTCGTCCGCGCCGGTTCGGTGATCCTGCTGGCCTGCGCCGGGTGGGCCTGGCTCGTCACGACCACCGTCGTGCTCGAAGTCGCTCGGGGTCGGGTGGGCCTGACCCGCGCAGTGCCCGCGTCCTGGCGACGAGCGGTGCTGCTCGCCTGCGGCGCGTCCCTGGCCGCGGGGCTCGCCGGGCCGGCCGCGGCCGACCCCGGGCTGGCCGGACTGCCGCTCCCCGACCGGGCGCTCGGTGGTCCGGCGCCCGCGGTCGTCGTACCGCTGCCGGCGGCGAGGACCGTCCGGCCCGGCGACACCCTCTGGGCCCTGGCGGAGCGCGAGCTGGGCCCGACCGCCTCCCCGGCGCAGGTCGACCGGCGCTGGCGGGAGCTCTACCGACTCAACCGGTCCGTCGTCGGACCGGATCCCGACCTGATCCGCCCCGGGCAGCGACTCCGGCTGCCCCCGTCCCCGCAGGAGCCGTCATGAGCACGTCCCGTCCCGACAATGTCGTCCAGCTCCGGGTGCCGGTCCCAGTCGCCAGCGTGCAGGGCACGCTCGCGCTCGACCTCCAGCCCCGCCAGCAGCCGCCCCGGGTGGCTGCGACGCCCGCTCCCGGGCCGGGCGACCCCACCCCGGTCGACGTACGGCGCCGCCGCGAGGTCGAGCGCTGGGCCCACCGGTTCGCCCAGGCCGCCGTCGAGATCGTCGGCGGTGACCGGCCGGCGACCCAGCTGCTGCGCTGGACGACCGGGGAGGTCTACGCCGACCTGCAGCGCCGGGCGCTCCTCGTTGCCCGCGCAGGGGGCCACCAGCCCGCCACCGCTCGGGTCCAGCCCGTCCGCCCCCAGGTCCTCAGCATCCACAGCTGCTTCGTGGACCGCGGCGTCGTCGAGGTCAGCGTGCACGTGCGGTACGGCGAGCGCTCGCGGGCCCTGGCCGCCCGCTTCGAGCTGAAGCGCACCCGCCACGAGGCCACCCCGCGCTGGATCTGCACCGCCCTCCAGTGGGCCTGAGCACCCCCGGAAATGCCGAGTCGGCGCGAGTTCGCGCCGACTCGGCACCGAACTCACGCCGACTCGGCGCGACCGTGAATCAGCCCGAGGCGCGGGCGGTGAGGCCGGTGGGGCCGCCGGGAGCGCCGTGGCACTGCTTGAACTTCTTGCCCGAGCCGCAGGGGCACTTGTCGTTGCGGCCGACGCCGGCGTACTCGTCGTCGGCGCTGGTGGCGGTGGTGCCGCGCACGGAGGCCTCACCGTCCTCGTCGGGCGCGGAGTAGGCGAGGTTCTGCGGCTGCTTCGGCCGGTCCAGGCCCTTGGCGCGGATCGTGGGCACGGCGCGCTGGGGGACGGTGCCCTCGGGCTGCAGCAGCGGCTCGTAGACCTCCTCGGCCTCCTCCTCGTCGTCCTCGACCTCCTCCTCGACGGAGACCTCGAGGTTGAACAGGAAGCCGACGGCCTCCTCCTTGATGCCGTCCATCATGGCGGCGAACATGTCGAAGCCCTCGCGCTGGTACTCGACGAGCGGGTCGCGCTGGGAGTAGGCCCGCAGGTAGATGCCCTCGCGGAGGTAGTCCATCTCGTAGAGGTGCTCGCGCCACTTGCGGTCGAGCACCGAGAGCAGGACCCGACGCTCCAGCTCGCGGATGACCTCGGCGCCGACCTCGGCCTCACGGGCGTCGTACGCCGCGTGCGCGTCGGCCTTCAGCTGCTCGATGAGCTCGTCGCGGTCGACGTGGGCGACCTCGCCGTCGGCGGCCTCGAGGACCTCCTCCAGCGTCAGCGAGACCGCCCAGATCTGGCGCAGGTCGGTCCACAGCTGCTCCAGGTCCCACTCCTCGGCGAAGCCCTGGGTGTGCCCGGTGACGACGCCGGTCACGACGTCGTCGATGAAGGTGCCGATCTGCTCCTGGAGGTCCGCCCCCTCGAGGACCTCGCGCCGCTCGCCGTAGATCACCTTGCGCTGGCGGTCCATGACGTCGTCGTACTTCAGGACGTTCTTGCGGGACTCGAAGTTCTGCGACTCGACCTGGCCCTGCGCGTTGGCGATCGCGCTGGTGACCCGCTTGTTCTCGATCGGGACGTCGTCCGGGATCTTCAGCATGGTCAGGACACGGTCGACCCAGTCGGACTTGAACAGGCGCATCAGCTCGTCCTGCAGCGACAGGTAGAACCGGGACTCGCCCGGGTCGCCCTGACGGCCGGAACGACCGCGCAGCTGGTTGTCGATGCGGCGCGACTCGTGCCGCTCGGTGCCGACGACGTAGAGGCCGCCGAGCTCGCGGACCTCGTCGTGCTCGTTGGCGACCTGCTCCTTGATCCGCTCGAGCATGTCGGGCCAGGCGGCGTCGTACTCCTCGGCGTGCTCGACGGGGTCGAGGCCCTGCTTGCGCAGCTCGGCGTCGGCGAGGAACTCCACCGAGCCACCGAGCATGATGTCCGTGCCTCGACCGGCCATGTTGGTCGCGACCGTGACCGCACCCTTGTGGCCGGCCATGGCGACGATCTTGGCCTCGGCCGCGTGCACCTTCGCGTTGAGGACGGTGTGCGGGATGCCGCGCTTCTTCAGCAGGTCGGAGAGGTACTCGGACTTCTCGACCGAGACCGTGCCGACCAGGACCGGCTGGCCCTTCTCGTTGCGCTCGGCGATGTCGTCGGCGACCGCCTCGTACTTGGCCTCCTCGGTCCGGTAGACCAAGTCGGCCTGGTCGACGCGGGCCATCGGCCGGTTGGTCGGGATCGGGACGACGCCGAGCTGGTAGATCTTGTCGAACTCCGACGCCTCGGTCATGGCCGTGCCGGTCATGCCGGAGAGCTTGTCGTAGAGCCGGAAGTAGTTCTGCAGGGTCACGGTCGCGAGGGTCTGGTACTCCTCGCGGACCTGCACGCCCTCCTTGGCCTCGATGGCCTGGTGGAGACCGTCGTTGTAGCGGCGACCCGAGAGCATCCGGCCGGTGTGCTCGTCGACGATGAGCACCTCGCCGTTCATGACGACGTACTCCTTGTCGCGGCGGAAGAGCTCCTTGGCCTTGATGGAGTTGTTGAGGAACGAGATCAGCGGGGTGTTGACGGCCTCGTAGAGGTTCTCGATGCCGAGGTGGTCCTCGACCTTGGTGATGCCGGGCTCGAGGACCGAGATGGTCCGCTTCTTCTCGTCGGTCTCGTAGTCGACGTCCTTCTCGAGGCGGGCGACGATCTTGGCGAACTCGCCGTACCACTTCACCTCGTCCTGGGTCGGGCCGCTGATGATCAGCGGGGTCCGGGCCTCGTCGATGAGGATCGAGTCGACCTCGTCGACCACGGCGAAGGCGTGGCCGCGCTGGACGCACTCCTCGATGGAGCCGGCCATGTTGTCGCGCAGGTAGTCGAATCCGAGCTCGTTGTTGGTGCCGTAGGTGACGTCGCAGTTGTAGGCCTCGCGCCGCTGCGCCGGGCGCAGCTCGGGCAGGATCACGCCCGTCGTCAGGCCGAGGAACGAGTGGACGCGGCCCATCTGCTCGGACTGGTACTTGGCGAGGTAGTCGTTGACGGTGACGACGTGGACGCCCTTGCCCGCGAGCGCGTTGAGGTACGACGGCAGCACCGCGACCAGGGTCTTGCCCTCACCGGTCTTCATCTCGGCGATGTTGCCGAGGTGCAGCGCCGCGCCGCCCATGATCTGCACGTCGAACGGGCGCATGCCGAGCACCCGCTTGGCCGCCTCGCGCGCGGTGGCGAACGCCTCGGGCATCAGGTCGTCGAGGGTCTCGCCCTCCTCCAGGCGCCGCTTGAACTCGGCGGTCATGCCCTGGAGCTCCTCGTCGCTCATCGCGACGAAGTCGTCCTCGATGGCGTTGACGGCCTTCGCGACGGCCTCGAGCTGACGGAGGATCTTGCCCTCGCCGATGCGGAGGAGCTTGTCGAGGATGGCAGGCACGAGAGGGGTCTCCCTGGGTAGGACGAGCAGGCCCCGGGTCGGGCCGCGGACCATGCTATCGGGGGTGTGCCAACCGTCCGAGCCCGGCGGCCACGACGGCGGACACGAGCGCGGGGGCGAGGTCTCCCCGGGGCTCGACCCGGACCTCGGCGAGCCCCAGCCAGCCGGCCAGGACCCCCAGCTCGGAGGCGAGCTCCTCGGCCGACTCGGGCGGTGATCCCGGCTCGGCGTACGCGCCCTGGACGACGAGCACGCCCGCCCGGCGGTCGGCCTTCAGGTCGACCCGCGCGACGATCCGGTCCCCGAGCAGGAAGGGCAGGACGTAGTAGCCGTGCACCCGCTTCTCGGCGGGGGTGTAGATCTCGATCCGGTAGTGGAAGTCGAAGATGCGCTCGGTGCGCTCACGCTCCCAGACCACCGGGTCGAACGGGCTGAGCAGCGCTCGCGCGCCGACCCGGCGCGGCAGCCGCGCGTCGCGGTGGAGGTACGCCGGCCGCTTCCACCCCTCGATGGTCACCGGGAGGAGCTCGCCGGCCTCGACCAGGGAGGCGATCGCCGGCCGGACGTCGTCGACGTGCATCCGGTAGTAGTCCTTCAGGCACTGCGCGGTGGCCACCCCGTGCGAGACCGCGGCCCGGCGGACCAGCTCGAGCGTGGCCTCGGCCCGGGTCGGGGTCGGCTGCGCCAGCACCTCGGCCGGGAGCACCCGCTCGGGCAGGTCGTAGACCACCTCGAACTGGGTGTTGCGCCGGGCGACCGCCAGGTCGCCGACCATGAAGAGGTAGTCGAGGCCCTTGCGGGCCTCGGACCAGTTCCACCCCCAGTGCTCCTTGCTCCGCGGGGCGCCGTCGTCGAGCTCGCGGGCGGTGCTCGGACCGCGGGCGGCGACCTCGGCCAGCAGGGCGGCCGCGGTCTCGTCGGTCACCTCGTTCCACCACTTGCCGCGACTGGCGCGGTACTGCTCCCTGCGGTGCTGCAGATGGGGCCACAGCTCGACGGGCATGAACGCCTGCACGTGCGCCCAGTACTCGACCAGGCGACGCGGCCGCTGCTCGGCGGCCCGACGCAGCAGGTCGACGTCGTAGGGACCCATCCGCGAGTAGAGCGGCATGTAGTGCGCCCGCTGCAGGACGTTGACCGAGTCGACCTGGAGCACCCCGGTGCGGGTGAGCGTGCGCGCGAAGGTGCGCATCGTGGGCACGGTGTGGCGCTTGTCGAGGAAGCCCTGCGCCGCCAGCGCGACCCGGCGGGCCTGGGCCTGGCTGAGGACGTCTCGCGGCATGGGCGAGAGCGTACGGCGGGGCGCCGACAGCGGTGTTCCGTGGCGGCCGGGACGCCCGCCCCGCGAACGGCGCAATTGCGCTACTGACGGGCGGGTAGGGCTCCGCCTGACCCACAAGCGGCGCAATTGCGCCGGTCGTGGGCCTGGCGGTGGTGATGTGCGGGCGAGTCAGGATGCGGTCTCGACACGCGGGTCACGGCTTCGCAGGCTCAGCCGTGCTGCTCGCTCGACCACCGGTGATCTCTCGTGACGAGCGGCGCCCTCGTTCCTCGGGCGCCTCTCGTCAAGGGAGATCGAGCAGCTTCTCCTTGACGGCGTACATGACCGCCTCCATGCGGGAGTGCAGCTGGAGCTTCTCCAGGATGTTGCGCACGTGGTTCTTGACGGTGTTCTCGGAGATGAACAGCTGGCGGGCGATCTCGCGGTTGTTCATGCCCTTGGCGACCAGGCGGAGCACCTCGAGCTCGCGCTCGGTCAGCCGCAGACCGGGGACATGGTCACGCTCGGGGCGCGACATCTGCTTGAACTCGTCGATCAGCTTGACCGCCATCGATGGGCTGATCAGGGACTGGCCGTCGGCGACGACGCGGACGGCCTGGGCGACCTCCTCGATCGAGGAGTCCTTCAGCAGGTAGCCGGAGGCCCCGCTCTTGACCGCCTCGTAGAGGTCGGCCTCCTCGTCGGAGACCGTCAGCATGATGATCTTGGCCGACGGGACCGCCTCCTTGATGGCCAGGCAGGCCTCGATGCCGGAGCGCTTGGGCATCCGGATGTCGAGCAGGACGACGTCGGGTGCAGCGGTCGTGGCGAGGTTGGTGCCCTCGATGCCGTCCCCGGCCTCGCCGATCACCTCGATGCCCGTCTCCACCGCCAGCAGCATCGTCAGCCCGCGACGGAAGAGCTCCTGGTCGTCGACGACGAGCACCCGGATGGGCTCCGAGGCGTCGCTATGTGTATCGGCCACGCGCAGATCATGGCACGGACGGGCCCCGTCTGGCGTCCAGATGGGTCACACAACTGCTGGTCGGGGTGGCCCAGATGGGCCACCCCGACCAGATCAGAGCCGTGCCGAGCGGGTCATTCCTCCCCGAGATCGAGCGAGATGACGCCGTAGTCGTAGCCCCGGCGTCGGTAGACGACGGCCGGACGCTCGCTCTCCTTGTCGACGTAGAGGTAGAAGTCGTGGCCCACGAGCTCCATCTCGTAGAGGGCCTGGTCGAGGGTCATCGGACTGGCCGGGTGGGTCTTCTCGCGCACGACCAGCGGACCGTCGCCGGTGACCGCGATCGGTCCGACCTGACGTTCCTGGGTGCTCGACAGCTCCTCCTCGACCGTCTCGGCGATGGGAGCCGGATCGGTGTCGGCGAGGGCCTGGCCGACCGAGACCGGGGTCTTCTGCCCCCGGTGCACGCGCCGCCGGTCGGCCGCCCGGCGCATCTGGGCGGCCATCTTGTCCAGCGCGAGGTCGAGGGCCCCCATCTTGTCGTCGGCGGCCGCCTCGGCCCGGATGACCGGGCCCTTCGAGAAGGCGGTCAGCTCCACGTGGATCGAGCGGTCGTGCTGGCGCGGGTTGGGTTCACAGTCCACCTCCACATGCACCCGCATGATCCGGTGGTCGTGCTTCTCCAGCCGGGTCAGCTTCTCCGCGGCATGATCGCGGAACCGGTCCGTGATCTCGCAGTGACGCCCCGTGACCACAACTTCCATGTGAACCTCCCGTTGAACAGTTGGTTTCCTTCTCAGCTCATCCGTGCCGTCCTGTGGGCGCGCCGGAGCGCGGGCGCAGTGGCCCGTGCTCCGGTGAGGGATGAGATGGAGCCCGCCCGGCCGACCTGGTCTTCGACCCCACAATCGCCTGCTGAGACGTTCGCAGCTTCTCTGCCACTACTGGCCTTCTCCCGCCGGTCCCCGCATCTGACGGGAAGGACGGGGCAGGACTTACCTCTAAGCCGCACCGTGATCGTCCGCCCGGAGGCGGACTTACGTGGACCGTTTCGCCTGCGACTGGCTTCGGCTAGCCGCCCGCGCGCCAGAGGCGCACCAGCGGTGCAACCACGGACCCGGACGGACTCCATGCAGAGACGGTAGTCACCTCGCGCCCGGGATTAAAGGGACAGAGGTCCCTGATTCGGCCCGCCGCCTCCGGGTGGCCGCCACGGCGGCGATCCCGGCCACCTGCAGCCCCACCGACTCGAGCGCCCGCTGGGCCTCCCGGGTGGTCGCACCCGTCGTCAGCACGTCGTCGCAGACCACCACCCGCACGCGGGGCGCGGCCGCCGCGAGCCGGCGCAGGCCGGCCGTCGGGCAGGTCATCGAGCCCGCGAGGTTGCGGGCCCGCGCGACCGCGTCCAGGCCGGCCTGGTCGAGCAGGCCCGGCCGGGTCCGGAGCAGCCGGGTCGCGCGGACGTCGTACCCCTCCCGCCGGAGGCGGGCGGCCGCTCCCGCGGCCAGGGTGTACGTCGGGTCGTGGCCGCGGGCGCGCACGCTGGCCGGCCGGGACGGGACCGGCACCAGCACGACCGGTCCCGCGGGGGCGGCGGCGGCCACGGCCTGGACGAGCAGACCGGTCAGCGGGCGGGCCAGGCCGAGCAGCCGGCGCTCCTTCAGGCCGAGCACCATCGCCCGCGTCACCCCGTCGTACGACGTGGCCGCCCAGGGCGGCGCCAGCCCGGGCGGGGCCGGGACGGGCCAGGCGGGTCCGGCACCGGCCGGCAGCGCCGCCTCGCAGCCCCCGCACAGCAGCCGTCCGGGGCGCGCGCAGCCGACGCACCGGCCGCCGAGCAGCAGGTCGGTGACGGCGTCCAGCACCCCTCCAGCGCACCAGCCGGGACGATCCGGCTCAACCGGCGCCGAGCGGGCTGTGGAGGACGCGTCAGCCGACGTACTCGAGGGAGCGCGGGCGCTGGCCCTCGCCGAACTCGATCTCGCGGGCCACCGGGCCGGAGAGGTCGAGGGCCAGGTCGGGCGCCAGGACCAGCAGACTCTGCCCGTCGACGGGGGAACCCACCAGCGAGCGGACCGGGCCGTTGAGGTTGGCGATGCTCTCGAGGCTCGTGGGAGCGCCGTCGACCGCGACCGAGCGCACCTCCCACAGCTCGCCAGCCACGCCGGTCAGCACGGCGAGGCTGGTCGGCGAGCGCCAGGCGATGTCCTTGATGGTCTGGGCCTCGGACGCGGCGCCCAGGATCACCTGGGCCTCCGTGGCGCCGCGGACGTCTCCGCGTGGCCGGTGCCGGATCCGGCTGACGACGAGCTCGTCGCCCTCGGGGCGGGCCAGGACGGCGACCAGGCGGGAGCCGTCGCGGGAGACCAGGAACGAGCGGACGGTCTCTCCCGTGATCCCGGGGACGTCCAGGCTGCGCAGGCGACCGTCCTCGTAGTAGCGGACCCGGGCGCCGTCGGCACGGCGGTCGACCAGCCAGATCCGGTCGGTGAAGTCCCAGGCCGGCTCGAGCAGGTCGGCCCCGCGGTCGAGGATCCCCCGGGGCTCGACGTCACCGGCGCCGACCGGGGCGACCACGACGGAGCCGCTGGTCGTGACGCCCGCGGCGGTACTGCCGTCGAGGCTGACGGCCGCG
Source organism: Nocardioides lianchengensis (assembly GCF_900101465.1). Lineage (GTDB taxonomy): Bacteria > Actinomycetota > Actinomycetes > Propionibacteriales > Nocardioidaceae > Nocardioides > Nocardioides lianchengensis. The sequence continues at coordinate 625,146 of NZ_FMZM01000001.1, read as the reverse complement.
GACCGCAGGGCGATCTCGCCGGTCCCGAAGAGGCCGGTGACCGGGTCGAGGGCCTCGGGGATCCCCGCGACCAGGCGTCCGTCGCGGACGCCGAAGACGATCGCGCTCGCGCCGGGTACGGCGGGGTCGAACTCCTCCCCCAGGCCGACCGGGAACCGTCCCTCGTCGCTGCCGGGGGGCTGGACCAGCTCGCCGTCGACCGTCACCCGCACCGACCGGATGCCGACGACCTGGCGCAGCGTCGCGGCGAGCTGCACGACCATCAGCCGCTCGCTCTCGGGCGGCTGCTGCCCGACGTCGCTGAGGGACACGTCCGCGACCCCGTCGGAGGACACCGGCACCGAGAGGTCGCCGAGCCGGGCGCCGGCCGGGAAGAAGCTGCGCGAGCTGGTGCCCATGTCGGCGCCGGGCCCGTCCAGCAGCCCCTCGACCAGCCGGGTCGCCAGGGCGCCGTCGTTGGCGACGAAGACCGGCTCCGGCACCAGGATCCGGGCGCTCGGGTCGAAGAAGGACAGCGACAGCCGGCGGAAGCGCGACTCGAACCACGACTCGGGGACCACGAGGGCGTCCGGGGCGTCGGAGATGCGCCACTCGCCCTGCTCCAGCTCCAGCCCGAAGCGCAGGTCGAGGTCGGAGCCGCCGAGCGACCCGCGCCAGGCGCCCCGCGAGTCGAAGCGGTTGGCGCCGTCGAGCATCCGGACGCTGACGACCTCGCTGCCGTCGATGGCCGGCGAGCGGTCGCCGTACGTGATGGTCTCGCGCTCGGGTCGCCAGGACGCCCGTGCCTCGGGTGTGAGGAACTCGGCGGCGGAGGTCGTCTGGATGGGCACCGCGGTCATGGCGTCCAGGAAGCCCTTGACGATCTCGGAGCGCGACGCGTCCGGGAGCGGCGGGAGCGGGTCGTACTTCACCCCGGTGCTCTCCGGCGTGGTCCGGCTGCCGTCGGTCTCGACGACCGGCCCGGTCTCGGGCAGGCTCACGCACCCGGTCGCGGCCAGGGCGAGCACGGCCGCGAGCAGGAGCGCGGTGGCGGGGCGTCTCATGTCACGGGCTCCTTGGCGTCGGCGGGGACCAACGGGAGCGGGCTGCGGCGCAGCGGGGCGTTGACCCGGCGCGGCAGGGTGAGCCGGAACTGGGCGCCCTCCCCCGGCCGTCCCCAGGCCTGCAGCCAGCCCCCGTGCAGGTGGGAGTCCTCCAGCGAGATGGACAGCCCGAGGCCGGTCCCGCCGCTGGTGCGGGCGCGGGCCGGGTCGGCGCGCCAGAACCGGTTGAAGACCAGCGCGGACTCCCCCGGGCCCAGGCCGATCCCGAAGTCACGGACGGTGATCGCCGCCGCGTGGTCGTCCCCGGCCACCTGCACGACGATCTCCTCGCCGCGACCGGTCTCGGCGTGGTCGATGGCGTTGGTGATCAGGTTGCGGACGACGCGCTCGATCCGCCGGGCGTCGGCCTCGGCCAGGCACGGGTGGTCCGGAGCCCGTACGACGACCCCCACGTCCCGCTGCTCGGCCAGCGGGCGGGTGGCCTCGACCACCCGGTGCGCGACGTCGACCAGGTTGATGTCCTCGGCGTCCAGCACGGCCGCGCCCGCGTCGAAGCGGCTGATCTCGAGCAGGTCGACCAGCAGCGTCTCGAAGCGGTCCAGCTCGGTCTGGAGCAGCTCGGCGGCGCGTGAGCTGACCGCGTCGAAGTCGTCGCGGGCGTCGTACAGGACGTCGCCGGCCATCCGCACCGTGGTGAGGGGCGTGCGGAGCTCGTGGGAGACGTCGGAGACGAACCGGTGCTGGACCCGGCTGAGCTCCTCCAGCTGGCGGATCTGGCGCTGCAGGTTGCTGGCCATCTGGTTGAACGAGGTCGCGAGTCGGGCCAGGTCGTCCTCGCCCGTGACCCGGAGCCGCTCCTGCAGCCGGCCCGCGGCGAGCCGCTCGGCCACCCGGCGGGCCATCCGGATCGGGGTGACCACCTGGCGGGTGACCAGCCAGGTGACGCCGGCGACCAGGACCAGGAGCAGCACGGCCGCGGTCAGCAGCGCCCGGGTCACCAGCGCGAGCGTCTCCTGCTGCTCGTCGAGCGGGAACAGGAAGTACAGGGTGTAGGTGCCGCCGTCGGCGACCAGCGTCACCTGGGTGCCGACCACGATGCCGGGCTCCTCGCTCAGCTCCGTCCCGGCGGAGTCGAGGGTCCGGATCGTCGTGTAGGTCCAGGCCGTGGCCGCCGGCTCCTGGAAGTGGCTCTCCAGGCTGGTCGGCACGCTGCCGGTGTCGAGGCCCGGCGAGGAGCGGGTGCCGCGCTGGGCGATCCGGCCGGTGTTCTCGCCGATCGGGCCGGCCAGCACGACCGCGAACCCCCGGGTCAGGCCGCGCTGGATGATCGGGTCGATCAGCTCGGCCTGCTGGGCCGTGGCGTCGACGTCCGTGCCGGGCACCGAGCCCAGGCGGGTCTCGGCGTCGGCACGCTCGGTGTCGGCCTCGGCGACGACCGCGTCCACGCGCTGGTCGAGGAGACCCTCACGGGTCTGCTGGAGCAGGAACCAGCCGACGCCCCCCACGACCGTCGCGGACAGCACGAGGGTGGAGGCCACCACCCGCGCCTGGATCGAACGACGCCAGAAGGTGAGCCCGCGCCGGAGGCCCGGCGGCATGCCGAGCGCGAGCCGGGACACTAGGGCATGTCTCCTGAGTCCTGGCCGTCGCGAGCGTCGTCCCTGGGAGTGCCTGGCAAGGCGGAGGAGGGAGACATGACGGAGTCATGGCGACCGACGACAACGCCGTCCAGGTGCCCCAGGGACGGCGCGCAGCAGGCCATGGACTCGGGAGACATCCCCTAGGCCGCCGTCATCACTGGTTGCCCGCCTTGTAGCCGACGCCGCGGACGGTGACGACGATCTCGGGGTTCTCGGGGTCGTGCTCGACCTTGGAGCGCAGTCGCTGCACGTGCACGTTGACCAGCCGGGTGTCGGCGGCGTGGCGGTAGCCCCAGACCTGCTCCAGCAGCACCTCGCGGGTGAAGACCTGCCACGGCTTGCGGGCCAGGCAGACCAGGAGGTCGAACTCGAGGGGGGTCAGGCTGATCGGGACACCCGCCCGCGCCACCGCGTGGCCCGCGACGTCGATGACCAGGTCGCCGATCGTCAGGGTCTCCTGCGGAGTGGTCTCGTAGCGGCGGACCCGGGCCCGGATCCGGGCGACCAGCTCCTTGGGCTTGAACGGCTTGACGACGTAGTCGTCGGCCCCGGACTCGAGGCCGACGACGACATCGACGGTGTCGCCCTTGGCGGTGAGCATCACGATCGGGACCCCCGACTCCGCGCGGATCTCCTTGCAGACGTCGATGCCGTCCTTGCCCGGGAGCATCAGGTCCAGCAGCACCAGGTCGGGGCGGTAGTCGCGGAACTCGCCGAGGGCCTGGTCGCCGCGCACGCACATGCGGCTGTCGAAGCCCTCCTGACGCAGGACGATCGTCAGCATCTCCGCGAGGGACGCGTCGTCGTCGACGACGAGGACGCGTCCCTTGGTCGCGTAGTCGCTGGGCGGGCTGCTCGGCTGCCCCTGGGGCAGTCCGGCAGCCCCGCCGGAGGGCTGGCTCATGGCATCAATCCTGCCACCACGAGCCTCGGAGGCACTCAGTAGCGGTACTGCTCCGTCTTGTACGGGCCCTCGACCGGGATGCCGAGGTACGACGCCTGCGACTCCGAGAGGGTCGTGAGCTTGACGCCGAGGGCGTCCAGGTGGAGCCGGGCGACCTCCTCGTCGAGGTGCTTGGGCAGCACGTAGACGCCGGTCGGGTACTCCTCGGTCTTGGTGAAGATCTCGATCTGCGCCAGGACCTGGTTGGTGAAGGAGTTCGACATCACGAACGACGGGTGGCCGGTCGCGTTGCCGAGGTTCATCAGGCGCCCCTCGGACAGCATGATGATCGCGTTGCCCGACGGGAAGGTCCAGACGTCGACCTGCGGCTTGACGTTCTTGCGCACGGCGACGCCCTCGGCCTCGAGGCCGGCCATGTCGATCTCGTTGTCGAAGTGGCCGATGTTGCCGACGATCGCGTTGTGCTTCATCTTCGACATCTGCTCGACCGACACGACGTCCTTGTTGCCGGTCGCGGTGATGATGATGTCGGCGGTGCCGACGACGTTGTCGAGGGTGTCGACCTGGTAGCCGTCCATCGCCGCCTGCAGCGCACAGATCGGGTCGATCTCGGTGACGATGACCCGGGCACCCTGGCCGCGCAGCGACTCCGCACAGCCCTTGCCGACGTCGCCGTAGCCGCAGACGACCGCGACCTTGCCGCCGATGAGGACGTCGGTGGCGCGGTTGATGCCGTCGATGAGCGAGTGCCGGCAGCCGTACTTGTTGTCGAACTTCGACTTGGTGACCGAGTCGTTGACGTTGATCGCCGGGAAGAGCAGCGTGCCGTCGCGCATCATGTCGTAGAGGCGCAGGACACCGGTGGTGGTCTCCTCGGTGACGCCCTTGATCGAGTTGGCGATCGGGGTCCAGTGGTCGGTGTTCTTCGCGAGCACCTCGTTGAGGACCTCGAAGATGATCCGCTGCTCACCGCTGGTGGCCGTCGCCGGGTCGGGCGCCTGACCGGTCTTCTCGGCCTGGACGCCGAGGTGGACGAGCAGGGTCGCGTCGCCACCGTCGTCGAGGATCATGTTCGGGAGCGTGTCGCCGGGCCAGTCGAGGATCTGCTGGGTGCACCACCAGTACTCCTCCAGCGTCTCGCCCTTCCAGGCGAAGACCGGGACGCCCTGCGGGTCCTCGGGGGTGCCGTTCGGGCCGACGGCGATCGCCGCGGCGGCGTGGTCCTGGGTGGAGAAGATGTTGCAGGAGGCCCAGCGGACCTCGGCGCCGAGCGCCACCAGCGTCTCGATGAGGACGGCGGTCTGGATCGTCATGTGCAGCGAGCCGGCGATCCGGGCGCCGGCGAGGGGCTTGTCGGCCCCGTAGCGCTCGCGCATCGCCATCAGGCCGGGCATCTCGTGCTCGGCGAGCTGGATCTCGGTGCGGCCGAAGTCGGCCAGGCTGAGGTCGGCGACCTTGTAGTCCATCGGTGCTCCTGGGGTGGTATAGCGGCGGTTCGCGTCCTCCGAGATTAGAACGGCCGTGCGCTCAACGAGGAATCCTCGTGGCTGCGTCCAGGCGAGCGATCAGCCGCTCTCCCCGACCGGCCAGGTCCTCCCGGTCGGGCGCGCCCGCGAGGTGCAGGTCGCCGTCGAGGTTGAGGACGGCGACCCGGGCCGCCGCGCCGTACGCCGCGGCGGCGGCCGCCACGTCGGCCAGGAGCGGCGCGCTGCCGAGCCGGGCCAGCTCCGCGAGCAGGGGGATGGCGTCCTCCACCACGGCCAGGATGTCGGCGCTGGTGCCGGCGGCTGCGACCGCCGCGGCGGCGAGGTCGTCGGAGCGGCTCCGCCAGGCGGCGACCAGCCGGGCCGAGGCGGCCCCGTCGGCGGCCACCAGCTTCAGCGAGCGACGCCGGAGCGCGTCCGCGGCGTCGCGGACGCCCGCGAGGTCGGCCCCGTCGCGCGACGGGTACGACGCGACCTTCCCCACCAGCGCCGAGCCGAGGCCGAGCATGACGGCCGCCGCCGCGCCGCCGCCGGGGTCCGCCCCGGGAGCGGCGAGCCGGTCGAGCCAGGCGTCCAACGGCTCCACGGCTGCCTCCTCGTGTGTCAGGTGGTGGTTCGTCACCCGATTCCTAGCACGGATCGGTCAGTGGGCCGGGGCGTGCGCCTTCTTGCCGAACGGCTGCAGGGTGACCACGGCGAGGACCGCGAGACCGACCGCCAGGCCCAGGATCGCCGAGGCGACCGTGTTGACCAGCCAGCCCAGCACGCCACCGAGGGCACCCGTGGCGTGGCGGACCTCCTCCTCGAGGTGGTGGACGAAGTCGTACGGCGCGTGGAAGCCCAGGTCGTCGAGGCCGACCAGCTCGATGTGACCGCCCACCCAGAGCATCGCGGCCGTGCCGACGACCGAGATCACGTTCAGGATGTGGGGCATGGCCGTCACCATGCCGCGCCCGATCCGCTGGGACGCCGCGGATGAGCGCTCGGCGAGGTGCAGGCCGATGTCGTCGATCTTCACCAGCAGCCCGACCACGCCGTAGACCACGACGGTGATGACGAGGGCGACGACCACCAGGATCGCGGCACGGGCCCAGAACGACTCGTCGGCGACCTCGTTGAGGGCGATCACCATGATCTCGGCCGACAGGATCAGGTCGGTGCGGACCGCCCCGGCCACCATCGTCTTCTCGGCCTCGGGGCCGGACGCCGCCACCGGGGCGGCGTGGTGCTCGTGGCCGCGGACCTTGCCCCAGACCTTGTGGGCGCCCTCGTAGCAGAGGAACGCGCCACCGGCCATCAGGATCGGGGTGAGCAGGCCGGGGAGGAACTGGCTGAGCAGCATCGCCACCGGCAGGATGATCAGCAGCTTGTTGCGGATCGAGCCGATGGCGATCCGCTTGATCATCGGCAGCTCGCGGTCGGCGGTGACGCCGTGGACGTACTGCGGGGTCACCGCGGTGTCGTCGACCACCACGCCCGCAGCCTTCGCCGTCGCCCGGCCGGCGGCCGCGCCGACGTCGTCGATCGAGGCCGCGGCGAGCCGGGCGATCGCGGCGACGTCGTCGAGCAGCCCGAAAAGGCCCGCGCTCACCGCGAGGCTCGGTCGGAGGTGGCGTCAACAGGCTCAGGCATGGCCCGAAGCGTAGCGGCGTCCTCGACGGCCGCGCTGATGACGTCGGTCTCGGCCTTCGCGTTGACGGTGGCGTGCGCCTCCTTCACCCGCCGCTCGGCGTACCCGAGCGGGTCGACGAGGTGGTTGAGGCGCGAGGCCAGCGGGCCCCAGGCGAGCAGGAAGGAGAGGGCGACCGACGCGGCGACGGTGACCAGCAGGGCGAAGGTCCCGTGGTCGGCGGCCCAGTCGGGGTAGCCGGCGTACGACGCGCCCTTCACGGCGAACCCGTGGAAGAGGTAGACCACCAGGGTCCAGGCGCCCATCCGGGTGAACCAGCCACCCACCCGCGGGACCACGGCGAGGAAGGCCCAGGCCCCCAGGGTGCCGACGAGCAGCACGCCCGCCCGGATGGCGAACGCCCGGGGGTCGCTGACGTCGAACTCGTCGTAGCGGGCGCGGTAGTAGAGCCACTCGGTGGCCGCCCAGCGGTCAGTCCAGGTCGTCAGGACCCAGATTGCGGCCAGCACCACCACGCCGGTGATCCGGACCGCCGGCGCCCGCAGCCGCTCCAGCCGCTCGGGGGTGGCCGACAGGCCCATCACGAAGAAGGGCAGCAGGCCCAGGACGCGGGCCAGGTCCAGGGTGTCACCGGCGTACAGGCCGGCGACCAGGCTGATCGCCAGCGCGACCGGCAGCGCCCCCGGGATCGCCTTGAAGACGGGGGTCACGAGTCGCCAGAAGAACAGCGCCGCGAGGTACCACATCGGCCAGTGCGGGTCCTTGAACAGGTCCTGCAGCTGCTCGCCGCCCACGTGGATGCGGAACAGCGCGATCGCGCACTCGAAGACGACGTACGGCACGACGACGGTGCGCACCAGCTGCCACATCCGCCGGCGCTCCCAGCTGAAGGAGCGCGAGAGGTAGCCGGTGACCAGGACGAACGCCGGCACGTGCCAGGCGTAGAGGAAGTCGTAGAGGTGGTTGTTGAAGGCCGTCGTCGGCAGCAGCGTCAGCGCGTGGCCGACCACCACGAGGGTGACCAGGGCCATCTTGGCGTTGTCGAACCAGGGGTCCCGGGTCCGGGTCGCGGGCTGGGCTGGGGACGTCGCGTGCACGGGTCCAGTGGTACCCGCTGGACCTGTGGATCAGTCCTCGACGAGGCCCAGCCGGAGGTACTCGCTCGCGTAGGTGCCGGTCAGCAGCAGCGAGGCGTAGCGGGCGACCTCGCTGGGGGCCTCGGTCGTCACCGTCTCGACCCGGACGCCCCGCGACGTCGCGGTCGCCTGGAGGCGTCCGCGCTGCTCGCGGACCACCGGGTCCTCGGCGCCGTCGTCGAGCACCAGCAGCGTCGGGCGCAGCTCGCCGCCCTCCCCCGCGAACGGGTCGTCGAAGACGTCGCGCGGGCGGGCCGCCTCGAGCACCGGCAGCAGGTGCTCGGCGTCGCCGGCCAGGGCGGTGCGGCCGCTCACCCGGCGGATCGACTCCGCCACCCGGCGAGCGGCCCGGGCGGCCAGCACCGAGCCACCCCAGACCAGGGGGTTGGCGTCGGCCAGGGCGATGGCCAGCACCTTCGCCGGGTTGACCGCGATGTCGCGGTGCGGCGAGCAGCTGGTCGCGACCTCGTCGAGCGCGGTCGCCACCTGCTCGGGGTCGGCGGCCGGACCGAGGGAGACCCGGTCGAGGAAGGTCAGCATCGCCACCGCGGTGGCGAGCTGGTCGGCCGTCGCGGTCGGCAGGATGGTGCTCCACCGGCCGGCGGCGTGCTCGCCGACCAGCGAGGTCGGCGGGCAGGCGACGACCACCTGGCAGCCCCGCCGTACGGCCTCCGCGACGGCGGAGGCGGTGCCGCTGTCGGAACCCTCCGGGGCCAGCACGACCACCAGGTCGAGGCTGCCGGCCCAGCCGGGCAGGGCGGGCCCGGGCCAGGCGACGAACGGCACGGGGCACCACGGCTCGAGCACCGCCCGCAGCAGGCGCGAGTCGGGGCCGGCGGCGATCACCGCGCGGGGTCGGGCCTCGGAGAGGCTGCGCGAGACGGCCTCCTCGATCGCCTCGGCGGCTGCGCCGACCTCGCGGCGCACCCGGGCGCCGGACTCCGCCAGCGTGCGCAGCCGGAGGTCGGCCGCGCCGAGGGCCGTCTCGTCGTCCAGTCGGGACTCGTCGAACCAGGTCGCCATCCTCGTCGCCGCGCTCAGGCCGGCGTGCGGGCTTCGTCGACGAGCAGCACCGGGATGCCGTCGCGGACCGGGTAGGCCAGGCCGCACTCGCCCTGACAGACGAGCTCGTCGGCCTGGGGCGCCAGCTGGCCGCGGCACTGCGGGCAGACGATGATCGCCAGCAGCCCCGGGTCGAGGGACGCGGCGCTCATCGGGCGGCCCGGATCTTCGTCAGGACCTCGTCGCGCACGGATGCCATCGTGGCCTCGTCCTTCCCCTCGGCGTTCAGCCGGAGCAGCGGTTCGGTGTTGGACGGCCGGACGTTGAACGTCCAGTCCGCGTGGGACACCGTAAGCCCGTCGAGGCGGTCGGTGGTCACCCCGGGGCGTACGCCGTACTCCTCCTCGAGGGCAGCCATCACGCCGACCTGGTCGGCGACCTCGGAGTTGATCTCGCCGCTGACCGGGTAGCGCTCGTACGACGCCAGCAGCGCCGACAGTGGCCGATCGGTCTCGGCCAGCGCGGCCAGGGCGTGCAGCGCGGCCAGCATCCCGGAGTCGGCGCGCCAGAAGTCGCGGAAGTAGAAGTGACCGCTGTGCTCGCCGCCGAAGACCGCGTCGGTCTCGGCCATGGTGGCCTTGATGAACGAGTGCCCGACCCGGGTGCGCACCGGGGTGCCACCCAGCTCGGTGACGATCTCGGGGACCGCCCGTGAGGTGATCAGGTTGTGGATGATCGTGGCGCCCGGCTCCTTGGCCAGCTCGCGGCTCGCGATCAGCGCCGTCAGGGTGGACGGCGAGACCGCGCGGCCCTCCTCGTCGACGAGGAAGCAGCGGTCGGCGTCGCCGTCGAACGCGAGACCGACGTCGGCCCCCTCCTCGAGCACCCGCGCCTGCAGGTCGCGGAGGTTCTCGGCGTCGATCGGGTTGGCCTCGTGGTTGGGGAAGGTGCCGTCGAGCTCGAAGTACATCGGCACCACGTCCACCTGGTCGGACCCGAGCCGCTCGAACACCGCCGGGGCGGTGTGGCCGGCCATCCCGTTGCCGGCGTCGACGACGACCTTCAGCGGCCGCCCCACGACCGGCGCCAGGGTGAGCAGGTGGGCGGCGTACGCCTCGAGGACGTCGTGCTCCGAGACCTCGCCGGTCGGCCCGGACACCGGCTGGGGCGACACGACCAGGTCGCGGATCTCGGCCAGCCCCGTCTCCAGCCCGATCGGTACGGCGTGCGCGCGACACATCTTGATCCCGTTGTACTGGGCCGGGTTGTGGCTGGCGGTGAACATCACGCCCGGGTGGCCGAGGTGGCCGGAGGCGAAGTAGAGCTGGTCGGTCGAGGCCAGCCCGATCAGGATCACGTCGGCCCCCGCGGCCGTGGCGCCCTCGGCGAACGCGCCGGCCATGCCGGGCGAGCTGGGCCGCATGTCGTGGCCCACCACGACCGTGGTGGCGCCGACGACCTGGACGTACGCGCGGCCGGTCGCGCGGGCCAGCTCCTCGTCGATCTGGTCGGGGACCGTGCCCCGGACGTCGTAGGCCTTGAAGATCGCGTGGACGTTGGCGGGGTCGAGGGTGTCGGCCATGGCGCTGACCCTAGCGGGGCGGACAGCCTTCCGAGTCGGCACCACGGGTGCGGGCTCGGCGGGTCCGCCGGGTCAGTCGGTCGAGAGGACGCGGAGGTGTCCCTTGCGGCCGGTCTCGCGGCCGGTCTCCTCCGTGGGGAGCGGACGCACCGGCGCGATCGGCCGGGCCGCCTCGCGGACGGCGTCGGCCAGGGCGAGCAGGTCGTCGTTGGACGGCCCCTGCGCGGAGGTGTCGGGCGCGAGCCGGAGGACCTCCCACCCGCGCGGGGCCGAGAGCCGCTCGGAGTGGGTGTCGCAGAGGTCGTAGGCGTGCGGCTCGGCGTACGTCGCGAGGGGGCCGAGGACGGCGGTCTGGTCGGCGTACACGTACGTCAGCGTGTTGACCGCAGGACGGCCGCACGCGGTGCGCGAACAACGACGGGTGGGGCTCACGCGGCAGACGCTACCTCCCGCCCCGATCCCGCCCGATTAGGCTCGCGGCGTGGAGAGACCTCGCCGTACCCGGGACCGTCGCGGCCGGGGCATGCGCGGCCCTGGCGTCCGGCCGGAGCACCCCGGCACCCCGGCCCTGCGCACCAAGCGGGAGCGCTTCGACGACCTGGTCCTCGGCATCGTCACCGAGGTCGACGGGCGCTGGCAGGACCGTCTCGGGCTGGTCGAGTACGCCGTCGAGGACGCGCCGCAGGTGCCCGACGACTGGGACACCGGGACCGTGCCGCTGTCGTCGCTGGTGCGCGGCACGGGGGGCGCCCCGACCCGTCTGGTGCTCTTCCGCCGGCCGATCGAGCACCGCTGCGAGACCCGCGGCGACCTGGAGGCGCTGGTGCTGACCCTGGTGGTCGAGCAGGTCGCCGAGCTGCTCGGCATCGACGCCTCCGAGGTGGACCCCCGATACCAGGGCGACGACTAGTGGGAGCCACCCCGGACGACCTCGCCGCCACCTACCTGCGCGCGCTGGCGACCGCGGACGTCGACCTGGTCGTCGGCCTGTTCGTCGAGGACGGCGTCGTCCACTCGCCGCTGTACGGACCGCTCCCGCCCCGGGAGTTCTACCCGGCGCTGTTCGCGGACACCAGCCGGGCGAACCTGACCCTGCGGTCGGTGATGAGCGGGACGGACACGAGCGGCCGGGCGACGGTGAGCTTCTGGTTCCACTTCGACTGGCGCCTGCCCTCCGGGGTCGCGGCACCGTTCGAGGTGGTGGACGTCGCCACCCTCGACGCCGAGGGGTTGATCGAGGAGCTGCGCATCGTCTACGACACCGTCGAGGTGCGTCCCGCGTTCGAGGCCGAGGTCGGACACCCCTCCTGGCGAGCGCCCCGCCCCTGAGCGGTGGCCCTCAGGGCAGGCCCGGCGCGACCTGCGGAACCAGACCGGCGGTGGTCAGCTCGTGCAGCCGGACCACGGCGGCGCCCTGGCCGGTGACCAGCACCGCGCCGAGGACCGAGGCCCGCCGCGGCTCGACCTCGACCTGCACGGCCTCCTCGGGCAGGTCGAGGGTGCCGCCGGCGCCGGGCGTGACGTCGAGGGTCTCGCTGGCCACCTCGCGACCGGCCGCGTCGCGCGCGACCACGACGACCACCCCGACCGCCGAGGCGTCGGCGAGCTGCAGCCGCTTGCGGCCCTCCGGCAGCACCGCGACGGTACGACGGCGCACCGGGACGGCCGGCACGGCGTGCGAGATGTCGCGCCGTACGACGCTGCGCAGCGAGGCGGTCACCGGACCGGTCGCGCTGACCTGGACGCCGTACGTGCCGTCGGCCGTGGCGGCCGCCAGCTCGGCGGAGAGCGCCACCCGGGCGGTGGACCCGGGCGCGATCCGGACCTCCTGCAGCCCCTGGGGCGCGAAAACGGAGTCGGCCGTCACGAACCGCAGCTCCGCACGCAGCTCGTCGGCGCCGGGGTTGGCCAGCACCAGGGTCCGGCGGCCGGCCCCTCCCGGCAGCCCCAGCAGGGTGCTGGTGGCCAGCGGCTCGGCCTGACCGCCGAGCCAGTCGGTGGTCGGCGTGGCCGAACCCAGCCGGTCGTCGCTGTCGGCGACCGAGACGGTGAGGCGACCGCGGGTCGTGGTCACCTGGAGAGCGAGCTCGCCCTCCTGCGGGATCGCCGCGGCCAGGTCCAGACGCCGGGTCTGGCCGCCGGGGACGAGCACGCCGCGCAGCGTCGGGGCGTCCACGACACCGGTGCTGCCGAGCACGACGACGTCGGCCACGGCCGGGCCGGCGGTGGGGTTGACGAGCTCGACCACCGAGGAGTGCCGAGCCCCCGCGCCAACGCCGGTGAACCACTGCTGGGCGCTCGGGAGCGGGCAGTCGGCCGCGGCCAGCGGGGCGGTGCCGCTGCGACCGGCGACCAGGCCGGGAGCGAGGTCGCCCGTGCCCCGGACGACCGTCGCATCCGGCGCCTCGACGCGCGCGGCGCGCCCCGCCTCGAGCTCGACCGGCTGGTCGCCCACCGTCACCTCGCCCCCGGTCTCGCCCCCGCTCAGCACCTGCACGTCACCCGCCCCGGGCAGCCCTGCCGGGCAGCCGAGGGTGGCGCTGGTGAGCCCGGTCGAGGTGGGCGGTCGGTCGGCCCGCTCGATCGGGTCGGTGCCGGCGACGAGCAGCAGCCCGACCGCCAGCACCGGCAGGAGCACGGCGAGCAGCACGGTCAGGTCGGGCCCGCGGCGGGCCGGACGGACGCGGCTGCGGCGACCGGGGACGGGAGCGTCGCTCACGGCTGCCTCCTCCGGTCGGTGGTGGGCGCGCAGAGCACCAGCACCACGAGGACCGCGAGGCCCTGCACGACCAGCAGCACGACCCGCAGCCAGGAGCGTGGTCCGTCGACGGCGTCGGGGTCGAGCGGCTGCTCGACGCGCCAGGCGCGGGTGCTGCGGTTCTCGGCGCTGGCCTGGACCAGGCCAGCGGTCGCGTCCAGGGAGCCCGCGATCTCGGGGTCGGCCGGGCTCGGCAGCACGACGTACTCGATCCCGCGGTCGGCGAGCGCGCTCACCTCGGCGTCGGTGGGGCGGGAGACCAGGGTCCGGACCACCCGCGTCAGCTCGGTGTCCTCGGCCGTGAGGGCCAGGACCTCGTCCTCGCCGAGCGTCACGCCGTCGTCGCGTCGTACGACGTAGTCGAGCCCGGTGGCGACGTCGCCGCGGACCACGAGGATGCCGTGCTCGGGGCCGGTCTCCGAGCTCTGGACCATGTAGGCGGGGATCCCGTCGTCGGCGTCGCCGGCCAGCTCGTCGTGGCCGGCGGCGAACCAGCCGAGCCCCACGAGCGGGACCACCGCGGCGCCGGCCGCGAGGAGGACGGTGAGCCCGCGGAGCACGGTCGGCCAGCCGTCGCGGCGGGCGGCGAGCACCAGACCCTGCCCGCCGAGGGTCGCCGCGACGACGAGGACGCCCTGGAGGACCAGCAGCGGGAGGCCGGTGGCGGCGGGCACCGACACCGCGGCCAGGTCGAGGGTGACCAGGGACAGCACGGCGGTGGTGGCCGCGGCGACCAGGGCGACCACCCAGCAGACGAGGACGGGGATCCGGGTCGCCCGTGGGAGCACGGCCAGAGCCGCGAGGACCGGGAGCACCAGCCCGGCCCAGGCGGGGGCCCCCAGCTCGTGGAAGCGTCCGGCCAGCAGGTCGACGCCGGACGCCGTCAGGCCGGGCAGCCGGCCGGCGTCGAGCAGCAGACCCTCCGCGGCGTGCTCCAGCACGGCCGGCAGCCACCAGGGGGCGAGGAGCACGGGGACGATCCCGACGGCGGTGGCCGGCGGCCCCCACACGGAGCGGTCGCGGACGGCCGAGCGGACCACCGCGGTGGCGGTCGCGACCACCACGAGGCCGACCACCACGGCCAGCAGCCAGGCCACGGGCGCGAAGGACGTCACCAGGGCCAGCAGCAGCCCGGTGCGCCAGGCGGCCCGCCAGCGCCGGTCGGCGTCGGGGTCGGCGAACCCGAGGGCGGCGTGCGCGAGCCAGGGCAGCAGCGCGGCCGCGACGACCAGGCCGAGGCGGCCGTCGCCCCAGGCCCCGCTCGTGACCGGCACCAGGGAGTACGTCGTCGCGCCCCAGAGGATCAGCCAGCGCGGCGCACCGCGCGGCGAGACCAGCCGGCCCACGACCCGGAGCAGCCGCCAGGCCCCCCAGAGCGCGAACGGGACGGCGAGGACCAGCAGCGCGGTGACGGCCGAGGCAGGACTGCCGAGCAGCAGGGTCGCCAGCAGTGCCAGCGGGAGGACGTAGCCGGGAGCCGGGACGGCGGTGCCGGTGCCGAGCGGCTGCCAGGTGGTCAGGTGCAGGTCCCACCAGTCGCGGGCGGCGTCCGGCGCCGGGGACAGCCCACCGCCGGACACCTCGCCGAGGACCGCCCGGGCCGCGACCAGGACGACCACCACGAACAGGGTCAGCGCCAGCGCGACCGGGTTCGTGAAGAAGCGCGCCACCAGCCCGGTGTCCTCGCCGAGCGCGTCCTCGTCGTCGACCGCCACCCGCCGGGCGGCGAACGACGACGGGTCGGCCTCGGCCTGCGCGGCCCGCCGGCGCTCCGCGACGTCGGCCGCCTGGTCGGTCGCGGCGGCGAGCAGGTCACCGAGGAAGTCCAGCCCGTGGCGGTAGGGCAGCCACCAGGGGGCGAGGAGGCGTCGTACCTGGTCGTGGTCGGCGACCCGGCCGGCGCGGCGCGCGCGACGCGCGGCGCGGAGGTCGCCGGGGTGGGAGTAGACCGACACCAGGGCCGCGAGCTCGTCGAGGGCCTGCCCGACCGATCGGACGAGCAGGAACCCGACCATGCGCAGCACGGTCCCGAGCGCCAGTCGGACCACCTGGAACGGCAGCGCCCGGCCGGGCGCGTTGGCCAGCAGCGTCCAGATCGCGGCCCGGCGCTCCTGGTAGTGCGTGTGCCGTCCGGTCAGCGGCGTACGACGGACCCCGCGGTGGGCCGCCTCGGCGTGGAAGACCACCGCCTGCGGGACGATCAGCGTGCGGTGGCCGGCCTGCGCGGCGCGCCAGCCCAGGTCGAGGTCGTTGCCGAACATCGGCAGCTGCGGGTCGAGCCCGCCCAGGCCCTCGAGCACCGACCGGCGCACCAGCAGGCCGGCGGTGTTGACCGCCAGCACCGTGCGGACCTCGTCGTGCTGGCCCTGGTCGTACTCGCCGCGCTCGAGACCGGTCTCGCGGCGACCGGTGGCCGAGATGGTGACGCCCAGCTCCAGGAGCCGGCGCAGCGAGGGCCACTCGCGCAGCTTGGGCCCGAGCAGGTCGGCACCCGGGTCCTCGTCGGCGGCGGCCAGCAGCGCCTCGAGGCAGGTCGGGTCGGGGTTGCTGTCGTCGTGGAGCAGCCAGACCCACTCGGGTCCGTCGGGACCGAGGGCGTCCAGCCCCAGCCGGACCGCCTCCGGGTAGGACGTCGCGCCGCCGACACGTCGTACGTCGTCGAAGGCGAGGTCCAGCAGCCCCGGGCTCTCGTCCTTGCTGCCGGTGTCGATCGCCACCACCCGCTCGACCGGAGCGGTCTGGCTGCGGATCCCGTCGATGACCGCGGGCAGCCACCGCGCGCCGTCGTGGCTGACCAGCAGCACGGCGACGGAACGAGGACCTGGCACGGTCCCCGACCCTAGAGGGTCCGCGAAGGGGGCCGAAAATGAGAGAAGGCCCCGGTCACATCGACCGGGGCTCCCTCTCTGGTGGTACTCAGACTGCGCGCTTCTTCAGCTTGCGCCGCTCCCGCTCGGAGAGACCGCCCCAGATGCCGAACCGCTCGTCGTTCATCAGTGCGGACTCCAGGCACTCGTCGCGCACATCACAGGTGAGACAGACCTTCTTGGCCTCCCTCGTCGATCCTCCCTTTTCGGGGAAGAACGCTTCGGGGTCGGTCTGAGCGCACAGCGCGCGCTCCTGCCACCCCGCCTCTTCCTCGGCGTCTCCGTCGAGGAGAAAAAGTTCTCTCACGGCCCTCGCCCCTATCTTCGTCGACCCAGCGACCACACTGGTGGAATTACATGCCTGTCGTACCCACTAAGTCAAGCGCGCATCTGGTATGGCCGGCGGCGGTCCCGGCGCCGTACGGGACGGCGCGGTGAGGGAGAGTAGGCCCATGCAGAACATCACGGTCCTGTCCGGGGGCATGGGGGGCGCTCGCTTCCTGCAGGGGCTCCTCCACGGCATCGCCTCCGGCGCCCTGCCCGGTGTCTCTCCCGACGCGCGCGTGAGCGTGGTCGCGAACACCGCCGACGACATCTGGGTGCACGGCCTGAAGGTCTGCCCCGACCTCGACACGGTGATGTACACCCTCGGCGACGGCATCGACCTCGACCGCGGCTGGGGCCGCCGCGAGGAGACCTGGAGCGTCAAGACCGAGCTCGCCGAGTACGGCGTGGAGCCGACCTGGTTCGGCCTCGGCGACCGCGACGTCGCGACCCACCTGGTCCGCACGCAGATGCTCGAGGCGGGCTACCCGCTCTCGCAGGTGACCGAGGCGCTCTGCCGCCGCTGGCAGCCGGGCGTCCGCCTCCTCCCGATGACCGACGACCGCGTCGAGACCCACGTGGCGATCCCCGACCCCGACTCCCCCAGCGGCCGCCGGGTCGTCCACTTCCAGGAGTACTGGGTGCGTCTGCGCGCCTCCGTCCCGGCCGAGACCGTCCTGTTCGTCGGGCTGGAGGACTCGACGCCCGGCCCGGGGGTCGTCGAGGCGATCGCCGGGGCCGACATGGTCGTGCTGCCGCCGTCCAACCCGGTCGTCAGCGTCGGCACCATCCTGGGCGTCCCCGGCATCCGCGAGGCGGTCGCCGCGACGAGCGCGCCCGTGGTCGGCCTCTCCCCCATCGTCGGCGCGAGCCACGTGCGCGGCATGGCCGAGCAGATGCTGACCTCGATCGGCGTCGAGGTCAGCGCCGCCGCCGTCGGTCTCCACTACGGCGCACGCAGCGCCGGCGGCGTCCTCGACGGCTGGCTGGTCGACGAGCGCGACGCCGACCAGCTGGACCGGCTGCACGAGGCCGGGCTGGCCGCGGCCGCCGTACCCCTGATGATGACCGACCACGACGCGACCGCCGCGATGGCGGCCGCGGCGGTGGAGCTGGTCCGCCGGTGAACCGGCTGGAGGTCCTGGCCCCCGACGGCGTACCGGAGGTGCGCGCAGGCGACGACCTGGTCGCATTGCTGCTGGCCGCGCTCGATCCGCGTGACGGCGACGTCCTGGTCGTCACCAGCAAGGTCGTGAGCAAGGCCGAGGGCCGGGTCCGCACCAGCGACCGGGACGAGGCGCTGGCCGGCGAGACGGTCCGGGTCGTGGCCCGGCGCGGACCGACCACGATCGTCCGCACCCGCCACGGCCTGACCATGGCCGCGGCCGGCATCGACGCCTCCAACGTCGAGCTCGGCTCGATCGTGCTCCTCCCCCTCGACCCCGACGCCTCGGCCCGGGCGCTGCGGGCCGGCGTCCACGAGCGGACCGGCCGCACCGTCGGCGTCGTCGTCACCGACACCGCCGGGCGGGCCTGGCGCGAGGGGCAGACCGACATCGCCGTCGGCGCCGCCGGTCTGCTGGTCGCCGAGGAGTACGCCGGCCGCACCGACCCGCACGGCAACCCGTTGGCCGTCACGGCACCCGCCGTCGCCGACGAGCTCGCCGGCGCGGCCGAGCTCGCCCAGGGCAAGCTCGCCGGCCGCCCGTTCGCGCTGGTCCGCGGGCGCGCCGACCTGGTGCTGCCCGCGGGCGAGGACGGGCCCGGCGCCCGCGCCCTGGTCCGGCCCGAGGGCGGCGACCTGTTCGGGTACGGCGCCCGCGAGGCCGTGATCCGCGCGCTGGCCGGCGACCCGGCCGACCGGGCCCCGTTCGGGGCACCCGCGAGCGCCGACGAGCTGGCGGCCGCGCTGCTGCTCGTGACCGGCGCCGAGTCCCGTCCGCAGGACGGCGAGCTGCGGATCGCCGTACCCGCCGGACCGGAGGTCGCCGCGCTCGCGTTCGCCCACGGCTGGGAGGTCCTGGCGGACCAGGACTCGGCCGTTGCACGGCTCCGACCGCTCAGTCCGTAGACTCTGCCGCTGGACACCGCCGGGCGCCCTTCGCGGGGAACGCGGCTGCCGTCACCGTACCCACCCGACCGCGAGGAATGCTCAGCCGTGGCCAAGACCCCGAAGTCCGCCAAGTCCGACCGTCAGGCGGTCATCGACGAGATTCGCAAGAAGCAGAAGGGCGCCGAGAAGCGCCGCGGCTTCGCCATCGTCGGTGTCTGCGCGGTGATCGCGCTGCTCATCATCGGCGCCGCCGCCTACGGCCCCCTGAAGGACAAGTGGGACGAGCGGGCCTACTCCGACGTCGCCCTCGACGAGATCGGCGCCGCCGCCGACACCTGCCAGAAGGTCACGACGGTCAGCGCGGAGGGCTCGGGCGACCACGTCCCCGAGACCCAGCAGGTCACCTACGACCACTCCCCGCCGGCCTTCGGCTCCCACTGGAACGCGATCGGCTCGCCCGCCCCGTTCGAGCGGAAGTTCTACACCAAGGAGGACCGGCCCGAGCTGGAGTCGCTCGTGCACAACCTCGAGCACGGCTACAACATCATCTGGTACGACGACACCATCGCGAAGGACGGCGACGCGATGGACGAGCTGCGCGCGATCGCCGCGAAGTACCAGGGCACCGGCAACTTCCGCCAGAAGGTCATCGTCGCGCCGTTCACGGCCGAGGACGACAAGGAGAGCGGCGGCGAGTTCCCGAAGGACACCCACGTCGCCTTCACCCACTGGTCCGTCGGCGGCGCCGGCGAGACCGACACGACCAAGCAGGTCGGCGTCTGGCAGTACTGCGGTGACGTCTCGGGTGCCGCCTTCGAGAAGTTCACCCTCGACTACCCCTACCTCGACTCCCCCGAGCCGAACGTCCAGTAGGACGTTCCTCGGTCCGGTACACGGCCTCGGTGGCGCTGCCACCGGGGCCGTGTTCCGTTGGCGGCGGCCATAGGCGGCGCAGCTGTAACGCGATGTTCGCCGCACTAGGTACGCGCTGCAGCGCGTACCTAGTGCGGCGAACATCGCGTTACAGCAAGCCCGGCCCGCACCCCATCCGGGCAGGGGACCCGCCTCAGGTCAGGTCGGCCCGCCCGCTCTCCTTCAGCGCGGCCACGATCTGCTTGACCTCCTGGGCCCGGGCCCGGGTGGTGACGAGTACGGCGTCCTCGGTGTCGACGACGACGACGTCGTCGAGGCCGACCACGGCGATGGTCCGGCCGGTGCGTGGGACGACGAGGCCGGTGGAGTCGAGGGCGTGGACGAGGGCGTCGTCGCCGAGGACGGTGGTGGCGACCGAGGGGTCGGCGAGCAGGGTGGCGAGCGAGTCGAAGTCGCCGATGTCGTCCCAGCCGAACGAGGCGGGGACGGTGACGACCCGGCCGGCCGCGGCCGCAGGCTCGGCGACGGCGTGGTCGAGGGCGATCTTCGGAAGCCGCGGCCAGGCCTCGTCGAGCTGCGAGGGGTCGGCGGCGATGGCGCGCAGCTCGGCCGCGAAGGCCGGGTCGCCCTCGGCGAGCAGGTCGAGCAGGACTGTGGGGCGGACCACGAACATGCCGGCGTTCCAGCGGTAGCGCCCGGTCGCCAGGTAGCTCTCGGCGACCTCCGTCGAGGGCTTCTCGACGAACTCGACCACCCGATAGGTGCCGTCGTGGCCGTCGAGGCCGTCACCGAGGTGGATGTAGCCGAAGGCCGAGGACGGGAAGGTGGGGTCGATCCCGAGGGTGACCAGCCAGCCGTCACGCGCGGCCGCCGTCGCGGTGGCGACTGCGGCGCCGAAGGCGGCCTGGTCGGCGATCACGTGGTCGGCGGCGAACGAGCCCATCACGGCGTCGGGGTCGGAGCGCTCCAGCAGCGCGGCGGCCAGGCCGATCGCCGCCATCGAGTCGCGCGGCGAGGGCTCGGCGAGGATCGAGCCGTCCTCCAGCCGGTCCAGCTGGTCTGCGACCGCGTCGCGGTGCGCGGCGCCGGTGACGACCAGGAACCGGTCACCCACCAGCGGCGCCAGCCGGTCGTACGTCTCCTGGAGCAGCGAGCGCCCGCTGCCCGTGAGGTCACGCAGGAACTTCGGCGACGACGACCGGGACAGCGGCCACAGCCGGGTGCCGGCTCCGCCGGCGGGGATCACCGCCCAGAAGCCGTCGATCGCGGTCACCGGGTCGCTGGCGCTCGTCATGGCGAGGAGCCTAGGGGTACGGCGCCGTGAGGACCCGCCTAGCCTGGCCGGTGTGACCACCTTCTCCCACCTGCTCGCGGACCTGCTCCGCCGCGACCCCGGCCGCCCCCTGGTGACCTTCTACGACCACGCCACCGACGAGCGGGTCGAGCTGTCGGTGACGACCTACGCGAACTGGGTCGCGAAGGCCGCGTCGCTGCTCGTGGAGGAGCACGATCTCGAGCGCGGGGACCGGCTGCGGGTGGACCTGCCGGCGCACTGGCTCGGGCCGGTCTTCTTAGGCGCCGCCTGGACGGCGGGCCTGGTCGTGACCGACGCCGATGACCCGGACGCGGTGGTCTGCGGGCCAAACACGCTCGATCGCTGGGCCCCGCGCGCCGACGAGCTGCCGGTGCTGGCCTGCTCGCTGCGGCCGATGGGCGTCCGGTTCGCGGAGGCCCTTCCTGCGGGCGTCCACGACGTGGGCGTCGACGTCTGGTCGCAGCCGGACTCGTTCATCCCCTGGGACCCGGCCACCGGCGAGGACGACGCCCTCGCGTGGGCCGACGGCACCACCACCCAGGCCGAGCTGTGGGAGGCGGCCGCCGCCGGGAGTCACCTCACCGACGGCGGCCGCCTCCTGTCGGAGGCGAACCCGGCTTCCCCACCGGGGATCGCCTCCTTCGCCGAGCCGCTCGCGAGGAGCGGCTCGTTGGTCCTGGTCGCGCGCGCCGTGCCGGAGCGGCTCGAGACGACGTACGTCGCCGAGCGGGCCACGGCACGCTTCCCACGCACCGCCGACCAGGACTGATCGTGGACCGGGCGGGCGTCAGCCCACCAGGTCGTAGGCGTTGGCCCCCGCCCCGATGAGCTGACGGGCCGCGACCCCGGTCGTGGCTCCCTTCAGCAGGTAGAGCCGGCCGGTCGCGGGCTCGCGCACCACGACGTCGGTGTGCCCGGTCAGGGTGACGTTCGAGATGCCGACGACCCAGTCGTAGGCCCTGACGTTGCCGCCCGCGACGGCTCGCACCGCCGTCAGCCCGCCGGGCCCGTTCCCCGCCATCGAGTAGAGCTTCGTCCCCCGGCGGATCAGGGTGTCGGGAGCGCCGTCGGCATCCCAGCGACCGGCGCCGACCTGCTGGGTGGCGCTGATGCCCTTGTAGGCGACGTACGGCGCGGCCAGCGCGGCGGCACCGCGTCCGGGCCAGATCCACATCTTGCCCTGGTACTGACCCATCAGGTCCGGGAAGCCGTCCCCGGTCATGTCCCCGACCGCGGTGACCAGCGTGACGCCCTTGAAGGCCTTCCCGGCCAGCCGCACCTTCTTGGGGAACTTGCCTCGGCCGTCGCCCAGGAACAGCACCACGACACCGTTCTTGCGCCGCATGATCACGTCGCCGTACCCGTCGCGGTTCCAGTCGCCGCCCTTGAGGAGCAGGTTGGCCCGCGACACGTTGATCCCGGTGGCGATGGGCTTGCCCATCGACGTCTTGCCGGCCTTGCTCAGCCGCATCGGCCAGACGACCATCTGCTTGTCGGAGGCCCGTCGTACGACGAGGTCCGGCTGGGCGGTGCGGGCCAGGTTGGACTCGAGCTCACGCCCGCTCCACCCCTGCTGGGCCGCTGCCGCCAGCGCCCGGATCTTGGGGATCTGGGCGTAGAGGTACTTGCCCGGGCAGGCGGTCGAGCCCGCGTCGCGGTGCCCGTTGATCGCCTGGAAGGTCTTCGAGCCGACGACCTGGCGGGTCGAGGCGGCCGAGACCCCGTGCAGGGAGAGCTTCCAGGCGAAGAGCGCGCCGTACGCCTGGACCATCGCCGAGCTCGGCTGGGTCACGTCGTAGTTGCCGATCGCCGACATCGCGAACGAGTAGTCGTTGTAGCCCAGGGTGTGCGCCCCGACCACGGGCCGGTCGACACCGCCCGCGCGGCCCTCCCAGATCCGGCCGAACCGGTCGACGAGGTAGTTGTAGCCGACGTCGCTCCAGCCCCGGGACTTGGTGTGGTACGCGTAGATGCTGCGCAGGATGCCAGGCACCTGCGCCCGGGTGTAGTTGTTGGCGTTGACCGTGTGGTGCACGAAGCCGGCGTGCACCTCGTAGTAGCGCAGCGAGCCCTTGTCGCGCAGCCGCTCGTCGGCACCCCACTGGGCCCGCGAGTAGATGGTCGGCCTCGGGGTGTACTTCGCGGCCTGCAGCTTGATGCCGTCCTCGGCACCTGCCTCCGGGTCGACCTCCGGGTCGGTCGCCGGGTCGGTGGCCGGCTCGTCCAGCGTGCCGGTGTCGATGGCCGCCTTCTCCCGCTCCTGGCCCGTCGCGACGCCCGGGTCGACGACCGCGAGCTTCAGGTCGGCGGGAAGGGTGGCGGCGGCCGACGTGACCTGGACCTGGACCTGGTCGACGTCGCCGACGATCAGCTCGTCGGTGCCCGGCCGGGCCCGCCGGCCCTCGCGGCTGTCGGGGTCGGGGGCGTGCTCGTCGTGGTAGACGAGCGGCTTCCACTCCGACCAGACGCCGTCGTCGAGCAGCCGGGCCTGGACGGTGATGGCGTCCTCGGCGATCTGGGTGCCGTGCGCCCAGGTGACGCCGACCGTGCCGTAGCCGGTGACGTCCTGCGGGAGGCTGACCAGGGTGGTCTTGCCCGCGGGCGCAGCGGTACGACGGGCCTGCGCCGTCGGCGTGGCCGTCGCCGCGCGGCCGGTGGCCCGACCCACGACGGCCGTGGCGGGCGCGGTCAGCGGGACCTCGTCGACCGTGGCCTCCACCGGACCGGTCGGCACCAGCGACGACTGGGCCGACTCCGCGGTGTAGGCCGCGAGCGCGCTCACCGGGGCGGCCGACGCGGACGTCCCGGGGTCGGTGTGGACCACGTCCAGCGTGACGACGCTGGCGGCGGGGGTGAGGACGGCGAGGACGACAGCGAGCGCCAGCAACTGCTGGCACGCAGTGACGAAACGGGTCTTGGAAGCAGGCATGCGGGGGTCCTTCTAGTGCGCGGGGAAGTTCACACGTGACGCAACTTTCACATGAGTAACAGGCCGCGAGGAAGGCAAACTGAGTAACTACAATCGTGTAATTTCCAGTCGACACGCCGGGAGATTCGAGATTTGTCAAGCCGGCAGGGGGTGCGGAGACGCCGAAACGCCGGCCCGCCGCGCTTGATGCGCGGTGAGCCGGCGTTTCGGTGGATGTTCGGTGAGGTGTTCGCGGGAGCGAGATCTTGGTCTCGATACGCCCGTCGCGACCTCCTTCGTCGGTCGCGGGGCTACTCGACCTGGCGCCTCATCCGCGCCTGAGCAAGCTCAGGCGCGAGGCGCTCAGATATCGGAGGCGAGCTCCTCGTCGAGGGCCTCCTCGGCGTCCGGCTCGCCCTCGTCGGAGCCGTCGTAGTGCAGGTAGCGGATGCCCTGGTCGACCGGGCCGTCGTACCCGACGCGGCCCTTCTCGAGGACGATCACCCGGTCGCACATCCGGCGGACCGAGCCGGCGGAGTGAGAGACGTAGAACATCGTGATGCCGCTCTCGCGGATCTCCTGCATGCGCGCGATGCACTTGCGCTTGAAGGGCCGGTCCCCCACCGCCAGCACCTCGTCGGCGACGAAGATGTCGCAGTCGACGTGCACGGCCACCGAGAAGCCGAGCCGGGCGAACATGCCCGAGGAGTAGTTGCCGACCGGGGTGTCGAGGAAGCGACCGACGTCCGCGAACGCGGCGATGTCGTCGAACTTCTCGTTCGTCTCCGCCTCGCTCATGCCGAGGATGGCGGCGTTCATGTAGATGTTCTCGCGGCCGGTGAGCTGCTGGTGGAACCCGGCGCCGGTCGCGATCAGCCCGGACACCCGGCCGCGGGTGAGCACCTGGCCGCTGTCGGGCTTCATCACCCCGCTGATCAGCTTCAGCAGGGTGCTCTTGCCGGAGCCGTTGAGGCCCATCAGGCCGATCGACTGCCCCTGGGGGACCTCGAACGAGACGTTCTCGAGGGCCATGAAGGTGTCGCTGATCTGCTGGCGACGCATCTTCGCCATGATCATCTTCTTCAGGGTGCGGTGGTACTGCAGCGAGAACTGCTTGGAGACGTCGTCCACGACGATCGAGGTCACGCTCACGTGATCAGCTCCGGGACCCGACCCTCCAGCCGGGAGAAGACCCGCTGGGCGACGAACAGCAGCACGATGCCCACAGCCGCCATGATGGCACCCCGCTGCCACAGGTCGTCGGGGAAGGACTCCGCGTACGACTCCTCGGTCGTCGTCCACCAGAAGCAGCGCTGCATCAGCAGCACCGCCTCGGCGACCGGGTTGGCCATCACGATCGTGTGCACCCAGCCGCCACCGAACTTGCTCTCGATCAGGGAGTACGGGTACATCATCGGCACCATGAACGGGATCATGTTGATGAAGGTCTGGGTGATCCGCCCGAAGTCGCGCATGATCACGTTGAAGACCGAGAACATCAGCCCGAGCGACGTGCCGAACAGCATCATGATCAAAAAGCCCAGACCGGCGGCGGCGAAGCCGACCAGGTCCGGGTGCCAGCCGGCGACCAGGCAGGCCGTGCTGAGGATCAGCACCTGCGGGAGCGTGTGGTAGAGCGACACCAGCATCGACGCGAACGGGAACAGCTCGCGGGGCATGGCCATCTTCTGCACGACGCCCTTGTTGCTCAGCAGCGAGCGGGTCCCCGACGTCACCGTCTCGGTGAAGTAGTGGACCATCACCATCCCGGCGAACAGGTGGATGGCGAAGTTCTCCAGGTTGCCGCCTCGGCCCAGCACGATGCCGAAGACGAAGTAGAACGTGAAGAACCGGACCGTCGGGTTGATGTAGGACCAGGCCAGCCCGAAGAACGAGCGGGCGTAGCGGGCCTGGATCTCCCGGCGCACCATCAGCCGCAGCAGGTAGCGCTTGCGGAAGACCTCCAGCAGGCCGCTGGTGCTGGCCGGGGAGGTGAGCGGGACGTGCTCGAGGTCGTGCCGCTCGGCGACGCTGGACGTCGTCATCGTTCGCCTGCCTTCTCTCCGTCGCCACCCGTCCAGGGGGCGAAGGTCTGGTCCCAGGCCTCGGGCGAGGTGATCTCGGGCAGCTTCGCGCGGTACTCCGCGGCCAGCTCGGGCCACCGTCGGTAGAGCTTGACGTGCAGGTCGGTGATCCGCTTCAGCAGGTCACGGTAGAGCTCCGGGTCGCGGGTGTAGAGCGCCGCCGAGGTCTGGTCGGGCATCGAGACGACCGCCGAGTCGTAGCGGGCGATGCGGTACCACTTGGCGTCCATCGCTGCGATCTCCGCCTCCGGGAACTCCCGCGACAGGGCCCGCGGCTTCCGCAGCTGGCGCAGCGGCATCAGGCCGGCCGTGATCAGCTGGGAGAGCTTGCTCGGGACCTCGAGCTCGCTGTGCCCGCGCTTGGTGGGCTTGCGGCGCACCGGCGGGAACGCGTCGGGGTCGGGCTGCAGCTGCGCATCGGCGTACTGCTTGCGGAACGTGTTGACGTCGCCCAGCCGGTGCGGGAGCACCTCGTGCAGCTTGTCGGGACCGGCCAGCACGTCCTCGAGCGCGAGCTGGCGCAGCTCGACGGTGGAGTACTGCATCGACACCAGGTGAGCGATGGTGTGGTTCACGCTCTCCTGGACCAGACGGCCGCCGTGCTTGTACGGCGAGTGCAGCAGCGCCGCGATGATCCGGTTGCGCTGGTGGAAGTAGGCCTGCCAGTCCAGCGCGTCGTTCTTGTCGGTCCACGGCACGTGCCACACCGCGGCGCCGGGGAACGTCACCGTCGGGTAGCCGGCCGCCTTGGCGCGGACGCCGAACTCGCTGTCGTCCCACTTGATGAACACCGGCAGGGACAGGCCGATCTCGTCCAGGACCTGGCGCGGGATCAGGCACATGAACCAGCCGTTGAAGTCCACGTCCACGCGGCGGTGCAGCCAGCGGGTCGACCGGAGGTTGCGGGCGCCGAAGTCCCACTCCGCCAGCACGTGCTCGGGGGTCATCCACCACCAGCGCCAGGTCTGGATGATCTCGCCGAAGCTGTGCAGCCGCGAGCGCGAGTAGAGGCTGAACATGTGGCCGCCGACGATGGTGGGCCGGCGCGCCAGGTCGCCGAAGGTCACCGCGCGCAGGATGCTCTGCGGCTCGCAGACGACGTCGTCGTCCATCATCAGGGCGTACGTCGAGGTGCCGGCCCGCACCGTCTCCAGCTGACCGCGGGCGTAGCCCCCGGACCCACCGAGGTTGCCCTGCTCGATCACCCGGAGCCGGCCGTCGAGCGCCTTCTCCGCGGCGGGGAAGTCGGCGTGTTCGCGCACCTTCTCGGTGCCCTGGTCGACGACGAGCACGGCGTCCAGGACACCCAGCACGTCCTCCTCCGAGCCCAGCTGGCCCACGAGGTCGGCGCAGAAGGACGGCCGGTTCATCGTCGTGATGGTCACCGTGACCGAGCCGGGCTCGGCCCGGTCGGCGGGCACCTCGGTGTCCCACACCGCCCGGACGACGACGTCCTCGTCACCGGCCGTGACGTCGTACCAGTACCAGCCACCGTCGACGAAGGGCCGCAGCGACAGGTCGAAGACGAAGGTCCCGCCGGCAGCGCCCTCGTCGACCTGCTGGGACGCGACGCGCTGCGAGCGGCCGTTGGCCATCGACTTGTAGACGGTGACGCTCGAGCCACGGCCTTCGAGCTCGACGCTCAGCCGCACCTCGTCGACGATCGTCCACCGCCGCCAGTACGACGCCGGGAACGCGTTGAAGTAGCTGCCGAACGAGAGCCGGTTGCCGTGCTCGACGCGGACGGCGAAGCGGTCGACGATCTGGTCGGGGTCGATCGTCGTCCCGGAGCTGACCTGCTGGCGCAGGGTGGCCTTGTTGACCTCCTTCGCGCCCTTGTTGCCGCCGACGTTGTACTTGTCGGCGTCGAGGACGGCGGGGTCCGGGTCGACGTACAGCGGCAGCACGTCGAGGTCGCGGTCCGCGGGCATGATCTGCCGCTGCAGCACCCGCCGCACGGTCGTCGGTGCTGTGGTGTCGGTGACTCGTCCGGGACTCACTCGTCGACTCCTCCGCTCGTCAGGGGGGCACCCTCCGCGAAGTGCGGCCTGAGCTTGTTCTCGAACATGGAGAGCGCCGAGCCGATCGCCATGTGCATGTCAAGGTACTTGTACGTCCCCAGACGACCACCGAACAGCACCAGCGGCTCGCGCTTGGCCAGCTCGCGGTACTTCAGCAGCGTGGCCCGGTCCTCGGCGGTGTTGATCGGGTAGTACGGCTCGTCGCCCTCCTCGGCGAAGCGGCTGTACTCGTGCACCACGATCGTCTTGCCGGGCAGGTGGGTGCGCTCGGGGTGGAGGTGCTTGAACTCCAGCGTCCGGGTGTAGGGCAGGTCCGGGTCGTTGGCGTTGACCACGCCGGTGCCCTGGAAGTCGTCGACGTCGAGGGTCTCGGCCTCCAGGTCGATGGTGCGCCACGACAGGCGGCCCTCGGAGTTGCCGAAGTACTCGTCGACCGGGCCGGTGTAGACGATCGGCACCCGGCCCTTGTAGTCGTCGGCCACGTCGAAGAAGTCGGTCTCGAGGCGGACCTCGATGTTCGGGTGGTCGGCCATCCGGGTCAGCCACGCGGTGTAGCCGTCGACCGGGAGGCCCTCGTAGGTGTCGTTGAAGTAGCGGTTGTCGAAGGTGTAGCGGACCGGGAGCCGCGTGATGATGTCGGGGCTCAGCTCGGTGGGGTCGGTCTGCCACTGCTTGGCGGTGTAGCCCTTCACGAACGCCTCGTAGAGCGGCCGCCCGATCAGACTGATCGCCTTCTCCTCCAGGTTCGTCGCGTCCTGGGTGGCGATCTCGCTGGCCTGCTCGGCGATCAGCGCCCGGGCCTCGTCGGGGGTGTGCGCCTTGCCGAAGAACTGGTTGATCAGGCCCAGGTTCATCGGGAAGGAGTAGACCTGCCCCTGGTACTTGGCGAAGACCCGGTGCTGGTAGCCGGTGAAGGCCGTGAAGCGGTTGACGTACTCCCACACCTTCGTGTTCGACGTGTGGAACAGGTGCGTGCCGTACTTGTGCACCTCGATGCCGGTCTCGGCGTCGATCTCGCTGTAGGCGTTGCCCCCGAGGTGGTGGCGCCGCTCCAGGACCAGGACCTTCAGGTCGAGCTCGGTCGCGCAGCGCTCGGCGACGGTCAGGCCGAAGAAGCCGGAGCCGACGACGACCAGGTCGGGGAGGTCGGACGGGGCGGTGAGAGCGGTGGACACGATCCGTCAGTCTACGGACGACGGCGGGAGCGCCCGCATTCCCCGCGCCGAGCGAATGGCCCGGATCACGTTGACCGCCTCGCCCCGTCCGCCGCGGACCGGGCTCAGCAGCACGACCATCGCCACGACCAGCCACGGCTTGAGCCGGACGAGCAGGTTCTCGCCGTACCGGAAGTGCACGACGAACAGGTTGCGGTACATGTAGAACCCCTTCCAGCCCGCCAGGTCGTGCTGCTGGTCGAAGTCGAGCTGGCGCACCAGGACCGCGTCGCGGATGCCCCAGATCCGGTAGCCGGCCCGGCGCGCGCGGATCGCCAGGTCCACGTCGTCGTAGAAGATGAAGTACGACGGGTCCGGCAGTCCGACCCGCTCGATCACCTCGCGGCGGACCAGGAAGCCCTCGAAGGCGACGTTCTCCAGCTCGACGCGGGCCGGCATCCGGCCACGCTCGCCGTACGTCGTCTCGACCATGGCGGTCTTGGGCTTGATCGCCAGCGGGTTGCGCAGGTCGAAGCGGAGCGCGGCCTTCTCGACCAGGCGGCCGCGGCGGTCCTCGCGGACCGCCGCGAGGCAGGGCTCGTCGGTCGCCATCAGCACGCCCAGGCAGTCGGGGGCCGGGACGACGTCGTCGTCCATCAGCCAGAGCCGGTCGAAGCCCTTCTCGAAGGCGATCTGGACGCCGAGGTGGAAGCCGCCCGCCCCGCCGAGGTTCTCGTCGGTGCGGAGCACGACCAGGCCCGGGTTGGTGGCCGCCGCCAGCACCTCCGCGGTGCGGTCGGTGCTGGCGTTGTCGATGACCACGATCCCGTCGGGGAGCCGCTCGAGGGCGGCCAGGCCGGCCAGCATCCCCTCCAGCAGCTCCGCGCGGTTGTAGGTCACCACGACGACGGCGACGGTCTCGGCGGTCATCGCAGGTACTTCCCGTGGCCGGTGAAGTCACCGCGGAGGCCGGCGTACATGCCTTGGGCGCTGAGGGCGATCCGGGCCGGGCTGGGGCGGGTGAAGGTGTAGAACCACAGCGTCTTGGCGACGAACGCCAGCGCGTGCGGCCAGCCGCGGTAGGTGCGCAGGTTGACCAGGTTGTTGCGGGCCATGCAGTAGTGCTTGAGGTCGCTCGGGCTGTGGTTGTACGTCGTCCGCCCGAACGCCATCGGCGTGCCGAGCTCCCCCACGCTCGGGTGCCGGACCCGCGCCGCGGGGACCGTGGCGATCCGCGCGTGGGCGGCCTCGGCGCGCAGGCGGTACTCGTGGTCGTCGCCCCAGATGAAGAACTCCTCGCGCGGGAGGCCGATCCGCTCGACCAGCTCGCGGGTCACCAGGACGCCGTTGAACGGGATGACGATGCCGTCGAGCCGGCCGCCGCGAGCCGCCCGCTCCACGTCCGGCACCCGGTGCGCGACGCTCGTCGACCCGGGCAGCCGGATCGGGAAGACCAGCCGCTCGGGATCGTCCTGGTCGACGACGACCGGGCCCCAGAAGTCCAGGTCGGTCTCACGCAGGAGGGTGGCCAGGCAGTCCTCGTCGGGGAGCCCGTCGTCGTCCATCAGCCAGGCCAGGTCCGCCCCGCGCTCCACCGCCCAGGCCAGGCCGTGGTGGAAGCCGCCGGCTCCGCCGCGGTTCTCGGGGAGCGTGCGGGCCTGCACGCGCGGGTCGTCGTACGACGCGAGCCAGGCGCCGGTGCCGTCGGTCGAGGCGTTGTCGACGACCAGCACCTCGGCCAGCCCGTCGATCCCCGTCAGCCGCTCCAGCAGCCCCTCCAGGAGGGTCAGCCGGTTGAACGTGACCACCACCGCCACGACACGTCGCGTCTCGCTGCTCGGCTCGGTCACGCCGACCACCCTAGAGACCGCCCCACGTCCTGCGCCGGTCGGCACCGGTGGTTGAGGAGGGACGAAGTCCCGTCCCGACACCCCCGCAACCCGCGCACCCACCCCCACCCAGGCCCGACCTACGGCCCACCCGGTTTCGAGACGGTTGCTGCGCAACCTCCTCAACCACCGAGCACGCCCACCACCGGAGGTTGAGGAGGGACGAAGTCCCGTCTCGAAACCCCCGCTCTCCACAGGTCGGCCGGCAGTCCGAGCAACAGGCTCGTAAGAGCGACATCCTCGGTCCATGCCTTGGACCTACCTGGTGGAATGCGCGGACCGATCGTTCTACGTCGGCAGCACGGTCGACCTCGACCGTCGCCTCGCCGAGCACCAGAACGGCGAGGGGGCGGCCTACACCCGCCGCCCAGGTCGACGGCCGGTGCGGCTGCTGTGGGCGGCGGAGTTCGCCCGGATCGACGGTGCTTTCGCGTACGAGAAGCGCGTGCAGGGCTGGGGCCGGGCCAAACGTCTTGCCCTCATCGAAGGACGCTTGGACGACCTGCCAGCGCTGGCTTCACGGGCCTGGCGACACCGGAACGGTCGGGGTTTCGAGACGGTTGCTGCGCAACCTCCTCAACCACCGAGCACGCCCACCACCGGAGGTTGAGGAGGGACGAAGTCCCGTCCCGAAACCCCCGCAGCCCACCCCGATCCAGGCCCGAACTACGGCCCACCCGGTTTCGAGACGGTTGCTGCGCAACCTCCTCAACCACCGGGACGGGCGGTGGGCTAGATCCAGTCCATGGGATTCACCGGGTCGCCGTTGGCCAGCACCGTGAAGTGCAGGTGGCAGCCGGTGGACCAGCCGGTGGAGCCGACGTACCCGATGACCTCGCCGCGGCGGACGCGCTCGCCGGGGCCGACGGTGTAGCGGGTGGCGTGGTTGTAGACGGCGGTCAGGAACTTGCCGTTGGCCCGGCCGACGTTGACGTAGAGGCGGTTGCCGTAGACCGAGGACCAGTACGCCTGCATCACGGTGCCGTCGGCGACCGCGCGCAGGGGGGTGCCGCAGCCGGCGCCGAAGTCGGTGCCGTCGTGCAGGCCCCAGTAGTGGTAGATCGGGTGCTCGCGGTAGCCGAACGGCGAGGTCACCCGCGCGCCCTTGACCGGCGAGCTGAGGAAGCCGTCGCTCTCCCCGGTGTAGCCGCCGCCGCGGCGGGCGGCCCGGCGGGCGGCCGCGAGGATCTGCTGCTTGATCCTGGCCTCGCGCTTCTTCAGCTGGCGCAGCACCAGGCGGTCACGCTCCTGGGCGGCCCCGGCCTCACGGCGGGCGGCCCGGGCGTCGGCGAACAGCCCGGCGACCTGCTCCTTGGCCGTGGCGGCCCCCGCGGTGAGGGTCTCCATGGTCTCGACGTGCGCGGCGGCGGCGGCCTGCTGCTCGGCAACAGCCTGCTGGGCGTCCTCGACCTGGGTCTCCCGCACCCGGAGCAGCACCTCGATGCTGCGCAGCTCGTCGTACGCCGCGTCCTCCTTGGCGATGACGGTGTCGTTGGCCTGGACACGGCGCAGCAGGTCGTTGGGATCGTTCGCCGCCAGGATGGAGGACAGCCCCAGCAGCCGCGGGTCGCCCTTGACGTAGAGGCCGGTCACGCGATCGACGAACCGGGCGCGCTGGTCCTTGACCGCCTGCTCCCCCGCGGTCAGGTCGGCGCGGGCCTCGGTCAGCCGCTGCTCGGCGGCGGCGAGCTTGGTCCGCAGCTCGGTGTCGCGGGCCTGGGCCGCGGTCAGCTTGGCGCGGGCGACGGCGTACGCGTCCTCGGCGGCGTCCAGCTTGGCCTGGGCGGCCTCCAGCCGGGCGGTGGCCCGCCGGACCTCCTTGCTGGAGTGCTCGAGGTCGTCGTGGGCGTGCTCGATCTGCTGCTCGACCTTGTCCTGCTTGCCCTTCAGGTCGTCGTCGGCGGCCTGGGCCAGAGGGACGGCCATCGCGCCGATGGCGAGTGCGCAGGCCAAGACGGCCGCGGACAGGCGGGGGCGCGAGGCGCTGGGGAAGTAGCGCACCGGGTCTGCCTTCAGGTCGGGGAAGAGGGCGCAGCGACGGTAACCCGCGCGGATCAGACTTTGATGTATTTGCGCGTCAGCAGGAGTGTCGGGAGCAGCGTGAGCAGCGGCCCGGTCACGCCGACCACGATCGCGGCGGTCACCGAGTCCGACCAGGTGATCCACGGGATGAACTCCAGCGAGTCCGCGAGTCGTCCCTGGATGCCGAACTGGATCAGGGCCGCGAGCGCTCCCCCGGCCAGGACCACACTGATCGCGGCGATCACCAGCGCCTCCAGGAGGAAGGGCAGCGTGATGTAGATGGTGGAGGCGCCCACCAGACGCATGATGCCGATCTCCTTGCGCCGCGCGAAGGCGGCCAGGCGGATCGTGTTGGCGACGAGCAGCAGCGCGGCGACGACCAGGATCAGCGCGACCAAGAGCGAGCCGTCGCGAAGCGTGTTGATGGTCTCGAACATCGGCTCGGCGGCCTCGCGCTGGTCGTTGATCGCCGCGACCCCGTCCAGGCCCTGCACCGAGCTGACGATGCCCTCGTAGCGCTGCGGGTCCTTCAGGGTGACCCAGATCTGCTGCGGCATGTCGTCGGCCGTGATCGCGGCGTTCGGACCCTCGAGGTAGTCGGCGTCATAGAACTTCTTCAGCTTCTCGAAGCCCTCCTCCTTGGTCTCGAAGCGCGAGCTCTCGACCTCGGGGCTGGCGTCGACAACCTCCTGGATCGCGTCGATCTGGGCCTGGTCGGCCTCGGCGGCGCAGGCCGGGTTGCTCCGGTCGTTGTCGCGGCACAGCGTCACGGCGATCTCGAACTCGTTGCCGAACTTCTCCTCGACCAGCCCGGCCTGGTCGCGCAGCAGCACGCCGGCACCGACCAGGGTCAGGGAGACGAACAGGGTCAGGACGACGGCGACGTGCATGGACAGGTTGCGACGCAGCCCCTGTCCGAGCTCGGTGAAGACGTAGCGCAGCTGCATGAGGTGGGGTGGACTCCTGGGTAGCGAGGGGTACGGCGGGCGCGGGACGGCGGTGCTGGGATCAGGCTCAGTGCTGGAAGCCGTACACGCCCTGGGCCTGGTCGCGGACCACCCGGCCGTGGTCGAGCTCGACGACGCGCTTGCGCATCTGGTCGACGATGCCGTGGTCGTGGGTGGCCATCACCACGGTCGTGCCGGTGCGGTTGATCCGGTCGAGCAGCTTCATGATCCCGACCGAGGTGGTCGGGTCGAGATTGCCGGTCGGCTCGTCGGCGATCAGGATCATCGGCCGGTTCACGAACGCGCGGGCGATGGCGACCCGCTGCTGCTCACCGCCGGAGAGCTCGTCGGGCATCCGGTCGCCCTTGCCGTCGAGTCCGACCATCTCCAGGGTCTCGGGGACGAGGTTGCGGATGTCGGTGCGCGAGCGGCCGATCACCTGCAGGGCGAAGGCGACGTTCTCGCTGACCGTCTTGTTCTGCAGCAGCCGGAAGTCCTGGAAGACGGTGCCGATCTGGCGCCGCAGCCGCGGCACCTTCCAGCTGGCGAGCCGGTTGATCTCCTTGCCCGCGACGTAGACCCGGCCGGTCGTCGGCCGGGCCTCGCGCAGGACCAGCCGCAGGGCGGTGGACTTGCCGGAGCCCGAGGTCCCCACGAGGAAGACGAACTCGCCCTTCTCGATGTCCACCGACACCTGGTCGAGCGCCGGGCTGCCCGTGCCGGGGTACGACTTGGTGACCTTCTCGAAGCGAATCACCCACAGGACGGTACGCGAGCAACCTGAGGACCGCGGGGACCCTGAACGACAAGTCTCTACTGTGTGGGCGTGCCCACGCTCGTCCGTTCCCTCCTCGCTGCCGTCGTGGCGACGGCGGCGAGCGTCGGCGCCGGGGTGGCCCTGGTCGGCCCGGCGGAGCGCGACGCCGCCGTGCCGGAGGTCGCACCGAGCGTGACCCTGGCCGACCTGGACACCACCACGCTCGCCGCGAGCCGGGCCGGATTCTGCGCCGGCGTCGCCCCCGCCCGGGTCGTCGAGGCGCTCGGCGCTGAGCCGGCGGACACCGCGTCGTACGACAACGGCGAGCAGGTCCTCCTCGCCGGGGACCTCACCGACGTGGCCCACGAGTTCGGCTGCACCTGGACCGCGGCCGACGGTGGCCGGGCCCGCGGCTGGGTCTTCGCACCGCCCGTGACCGCCGACCGCGCGGCCCGGCTGGTCCGGGCGGCGCTGCGCGGCGAGGGCTGCAGCCGGCTGCCCGGCGCGGCGTCGTACGGCGTGCCCTCGGTGGCGGTCGTCTGCCCGGTGGACGGGGGGCGGGAGGTGTCCTACCGCGGCCTGTTCGGTGACGCGTGGCTCTCGTGCGCGCTCAGCGCCCCGGCCACGACGCCGCGAGAGGAGCTGATCGAGCGGGCGGACCGGTGGTGCGCCACGGTCGCGATCGCCGGCAGCACCGACTCCACCGCGGGGTGAGCGTGGCCACTCTCGCCGCATTCACCGGCGAGACGGGGGCAGGTCCCCTCATCCTGGTGGACGGTGCGCCGATGGGGAGGGCACCGGTCGTCCTCGAGGAGCTTCTGCATGCCGTCACACCGCGCGTCCCTGCTGGGGTGCCTGGTCCTGACCCTGACCGCCGCCACCATCCCGCTCGCCGCGGGGGTCGCCGGCGCCGATGACGGCACGGTCTCGCTCGACCGGGCCGTGAACGGCGTCGCCGCCGTGCGGGCGCTGGGCGAGGACCTCGACGACGCGGCCCGGCTCAACGGCCAGGGCCCGGACGAGCTGCGCGAGCTGCTGCTCGACGACTCGACGGCGTGGGTCGACACCGAGGGGCGGGTGTTCTACCGCGACGTGCTCCCGGACCTCGTGCCCACCCTCGCACCGACGGCCGGCGCCAGCACGCCGTACGCCCTGGACCAGACGTTCCGGCTGCACAGCAAGCCCGGCTCCGCGCGCACGATCTTCCTCGACTTCGACGGCGGCTCCGTCGCCGGCAGCGACTGGGTCCGACAGTACGACGTCGACGCCAAGCAGCCGGGCTGGAGCATCGACCGCTCCAGTGCCTTCAGCTCCGAGGAGCGCGCGATCGTGCAGGACGTGTGGCAGCGGGTCGCCGAGGACTACGCGCCCTTCGACGTCGACGTGACGACCCAGGACCCGGGTGCTGCCGCGATCGCCCGGTCCGGCGCCGGCGACTCCGTCTTCGGCACCCGGGTGCTGATCACCACCGGGACCCAGGCCCACCACGCGATCTGCGGCTCGAAGGCGACTCAAGCCTGCGCCGGCGTCGCGTACCTCGACGGCTTCGACGCGATCGGCACCACCCATGACCGACTGCAGCCCGCCTGGGTCTTCGCCGCCAACTTCCCGACCTTCGCCAAGGGCATCGCCGAGACCGCCTCGCACGAGGCCGGTCACACGCTGGGCCTGCACCACGACGGCACCGACAAGGCCGAGTACTACTCCGGGCACGGCATGTGGGCCCCCATCATGGGCGGCGGCGGCTACCCGAAGGCCGTGACCCAGTGGAGCCAGGGCTCCTACGCGAAGGCGAACAACCGCGAGGACGACGTCGCGGTCATCACCCGCAACGGGCTGCCCGTGCGGGCCGACGAGGCCGGGTCCACCGTCGCCACCGCGGCCACGCTGCCCGGCGGTACGGCGTACATCTCGCACCGCACGGACGTCGACGTCTACGGCCTCGGCACCTGCACGGGTGCGGTCTCGGTCGTCGGGCGCAACGCCCCGAACAGCCCCAACCTGGACCTCCGGCTCCGGCTGCTCGACGCCACCGGTGCCGCCGTGGCCACGGCCAACCCCACCTCCGGGACCGGCACGCCGTCGTGGGACGTCACCACGGGCACCGACGCCACCGTCTCCGTCGCGGCCGCCGCCGGGGCGCTCTTCGTCGAGGTCGACGGCGTCGGCAACGGCACCTGGGCCCGGGGGTACGACGACTACGGCAGCCTCGGGGCCTACTCCCTGGAGCCCTCGGGCTCCTGCTCCGGCTTCGTCGGGGCCGCCCCGATGCCCACCGCGCCCCCGAAGCCCGCCCAGGCCACCGTGACGGCGCCGGGCCCCGCGCGGGTCCGCGCCTCCTACGCGGGCCGGCGCGGCGGTCGGATCACCGCGGGCGTGCACTGGACCGCGCCGGCGACCATCGGCGGCGCGTCGGTCACGGGCTACCGCGTGGTCGCCCTGCGGCTGGACGCCCGCGGCCGGGCGATCCGGAGCAAGACCTCGGCCGTGCTCGGGGCCGGTCGTCGTACCGCCGAGCTGCGGCTGCGCGCCGGCCGCTACCGGTTCGCCGTCCAGGCCCGCAACCGGGCCGGCTGGGGCCCGCTCAGTACCCCGTCCCGGGCCGTCCGCGCCCGCTGACCCACCGCCACTCCGGCACCGCGAGCGGCCGGTGACCGAGCAGAGGCCGTACTCGATCTTCGCGCGCGGTGCGCCGCGATCTGGTCCCTCCCGTGCCGCGGCGCGGTAGGGGGTGTCGCCCGGGACGACCCTCGACGAGGCCGACCGGGGCTACGCACCACCGTCGCTGGGCGAGCCGCGGGAGCACCGTCGTACGGGCTGAGGAACAAGAGTCGCCGCGAGTGTGAGGTGGCCCGAACAGGCCATCCACAAGTTCTCCACGGACCGCCCACAGTTCGTGCCCAGGCCGGTCGAACGGCCCGGACGACGCCGTACCCGCAGGTAGCGTTTCCGCCAGTTCCGGCGATCGGCCACCCCATTCCGGGGGGCTCCGACGTCGGTTCTGTCATGTCGTCTGAGCGCTCCCGGCTGCGGGAGCCCCGGCTGGGGGGCCGGCTCGTCCATGCGTGTTCTGAGGTTCTCGACGAGGGACGGCGTACGCCGGTCCCTGACCGTCTTCCTGTCCTTCCTGCTCGGCGTCGCCGGGCTCACCCTGCTGGGTTCCGCGCCCGCGTCGGCCTCGGTGCCGGCCTACGAGTGCACCGGCAACACCATCTACGCCCTCAACGGCGCCGACCCGTGGACGATCTACAAGCTGAACTCGTCGACCGGTGCCGCGACCGAGAACGGCGAGCTGCTCGCGAGCGGGACGCACACCGCCAACGCGCTGGCGCTCCCCAACGGCGGCGGCCGGTACATCTACGGCTTCGACCGCACCGAGAACACCGTGCTGCGCTTCGACGCCACCAACCACGGTCGCCAGAGCTGGGCGGCCCCGGCCAACAGCAGCGCCGGCAGCGTGATCGCCGGTGCGATCAACCCGCAGAGCGGCATCTACTACTACGCCTCGAGCGGCTCGTCCTGGAAGCTGTTCGCGTTCAACATCTCGACCAGCACCGCGCTCGGCCAGGTCGGCACCATCTCGGGCACGGGCCTGTCGAGCAACGGCGACATCGCCTTCGACGCCCTCGGCAACATGTACGTCGTCAGCAACGCCGACGCCAGCGCCGCCGGCGCCCTGGCCCGCGTGAACGGCACCATCCCGACCACGGCCGGCTCCGCCGCGCTGACGGTCACCAAGCTCGCCGACACCCCGGCCGGCGCTGGCCAGTACACCTCGATGGCCTTCGACGGCACCGGCGCGCTGGTCATCGGCGCGGGCAGCAAGTACGTCGGTCGCGTCAACCCGACCACCGGCGCGATCCTCTCCTCGACGACCACCTCGGCGAGCTTCGTCGACTTCGCCTCCTGCGCCGTGCCGAGCACCGCCCAGGCCCAGGTCTCCCTGCCCTCGGGCCGCTACGACGGCGACGACCAGTTCAACGTGTCCGTGACCGGCAGCGGCGTGACCACCGGCAACACCGGCACCACCACGGGCACCGACTCGGGCCTGCAGGACGACTCCGCCGAGGTCGCCGGGCCGGTCGTCGTGCTGCCCGGCTCGTCGTACACGATCACCCAGACGGGGACGTCGACGACGAACCTCAACGACTACACGTCGACCTGGTCCTGCGTGAAGGCCTCCGACGGCAGCACCGTGGCCTCCGGCTCCGGCAGCACCGGCACCTTCACGATGCCCAGCACCACCGGCACCAACGTGGTCTGCACCTTCACCAACGTGCCGCTGAAGCCCGGGATCACCCTGACCAAGACCGGCTCGGCGATCGCCGACCTGGACGGCAACGGCCCGGACGTGGGCGACACCATCACCTACGGCTTCAAGGTGACCAACACGGGCGTCGTGACGCTGTCGTCGGTCGGCGTCTCGGACCCGAAGCTCGGCACCATCACCTGCCCCACCGGCACCCTGGCCGCCGGCGCCTCGCGCACCTGCACGTCGAAGACCTACACGCTGACCCAGGCCGACGTGGACGCGGGCAAGGTCGACAACACGGCCACCGCGACCGGCACCGGCCCGACCGGCACCGTCGTCACCGCGACCGACTCCGTCACCACCGCGGTGACCGCCAACCCGGCGATCTCGCTGGTCAAGGGCGGCGCGCTCTCGGGCAGCACGATCACCTACACCTTCACGGCCACCAACACCGGCAACGTCACCCTGCAGCCGGTCACCGTCACGGACACCAAGGTCGGCACGGTCACCTGCCCCACGACCGCGGTCGCCCCCGGCGCCTCGATCTCGTGCTCGCCGAAGACCTACACGCTGACCCAGGCAGACCGGGACGCCGGGAAGGTCGACAACACCGCGACCGCCACCGGCACCGCCCCGAGCGGCGCCAAGGTCACCGCCCCGTCCTCGGTCACCACGACCGTCGCGATGCTCCCGGCCGTGGACCTGACCAAGACCGCATCGACGATCACCGACAGGACCGGCAACGGCGTGGACGCGGGTGACACGATCACCTACTCGTTCAAGGTCACCAACACCGGCAACGTCACCCTGCAGCCGGTCACCGTCGCGGACGCCAAGGTCGGCGCGGTCACCTGCCCGACCACCGCGGTCGCCCCGGGCGCCTCGGTCAGCTGCACGCCGAAGACCTACACGCTGACCCAGGCCGACGTGGACGCCGGCAAGGTCGACAACACCGCCACCGCGACCGGCACCGCCCCGAACGGCACCAAGGTCACCGACCCCGACTCGACCTCGACCGTGATCACCTCGGTCCCGGCGATCGCGCTCGACAAGTCCGCCTCGGCCGTCTCCGACACCGACGGCAACGGGATCGACGCCGGTGACACGATCACCTACTCCTTCAAGGTGACGAACACCGGCAGCACGACCCTGCAGCCGGTCACCGTCGCCGACGCCAAGGTCGGCGCCATCACCTGCCCGGCCACCGCCCTCCTGCCCGGCGCCAACGTCTCCTGCACGCAGAAGGCCTACACGCTGACCCAGGCCGACGTCGACGCCGGCAAGGTCGACAACACCGCCACCGCGACCGGCACCGCCCCGAGCGGCGCCAAGGTCACCGACGCCGACACCACCACCACGCTCCTCACGGCCACCGCCGCGATCGAGCTCGACAAGACGGCCGGCAGCGTCGCCGACAGCGACGGCAACGGCATCGACGTGGGCGACACCGTCACCTACTCGTTCAAGGTCGCCAACACGGGCAACCTGACGCTGCAGCCGGTCACCGTCACCGACGCCAAGGTCGGCACGGTCACCTGCCCGACGACCGCCCTGGTCCCCGGCGCCTCGCTCTCCTGCTCCTCGAAGAGCTACACGCTGACCCAGGCCGACGTCGACGCCGGCAAGGTCGACAACACGGCCACCGCCACGGGCACCACCCCGACCGGCGCCAAGGTCACCGGCGCCGACTCCACTTCCACCGTGCTCCCGGCCGCTCCCGCCCTCGACCTCGACAAGTCCGCCTCGGCGATCGTCGACAAGACCGGCAACGGAGCCGACGCCGGTGACACGATCACCTACTCCTTCAAGGTCACCAACCTCGGCAACGTCACCCTGACCTCGGTCGGCGTGAGCGACGACAAGGTCGGGACGGTCACCTGCCCCGGCGGCCCGCTGGCCCCCGGTGCCTCGGCCACCTGCACCTCGAAGGCGTACACGATCACCCAGGCCGAGGTGAACGCCGGCAAGGTCGACAACACCGCCACCGCGACCGGCACCGCCCCGAGCGGCAGCAAGCTGACGGCGAAGGACTCCACGTCCACCGCCGTGCCGGCCCGCCCGGAGCTGACCCTGGTGAAGTCCGCCTCGGCGGTCCAGGACCTCGACGGCAACGGCCCGGACGCCGGCGACACGATCGCCTACTCGTTCAAGGTCACCAACACCGGCAACCTGCCGCTGAACCCGGTGACGGTCGCGGACCCGAAGGTCGGCGCGGTCACCTGCCCGGCCGGTGAGCTGGCTCCCGGCGCGAGCATCAGCTGCGACCCCGCGTCGTACACGCTCACCCAGGGCGACGTGAACAACGGCAAGGTCGACAACACCGCGACCGCCACCGGTACGACGCCGGCGGGCACCGCGACCCCGGGCGTCAAGGTCACCTCGCCGAGCACCGTCACGACCCCGGTCGCGACCGCCCCGGCGATCGACCTGGTCAAGTCGGCCTCGGCCGTCAAGGACCTCGACGGCAACGGCACCGACGCCGGCGACACGATCACCTACTCCTTCACGGTGACCAACGTCGGCACCGTGACGCTCAACCCGGTCACGGTCGCGGACCCGAAGGCCGGTCCGGTCACCTGCCCGACCGGCGCGCTGGCTCCGGGCGAGTCCGTGGAGTGCACCCCGGTGACCTACGCGATCACCCAGGACGACGTCACTTCCGGTGCCGTGGTCAACACGGCCACGACGACCGGCACCACCCCCGCCGGCACCAAGGTCACCGACAGCGACACCGTCGCCACCCCGGTGGTCGGCCGGGCCGCGCTGAGCCTGCAGAAGAAGGCGGGCGCGCTGCGCGACCTGAACGGCAACGGCCCGGACGCGGGTGACACGATCGAGTACTCGTTCACCGTCACCAACACCGGCACCGTGCCGCTG
Source organism: Nocardioides lianchengensis (assembly GCF_900101465.1). Classification (GTDB taxonomy): domain Bacteria; phylum Actinomycetota; class Actinomycetes; order Propionibacteriales; family Nocardioidaceae; genus Nocardioides; species Nocardioides lianchengensis. The sequence continues at coordinate 583,624 of NZ_FMZM01000001.1, read as the reverse complement.
CACGGCGTGACCGTCGCGGACCCGAAGATCGGGCCGGCGACCTGCGCCAGCAGCTCCCTCGAGGTCGGCGAGAAGACCGCGTGCGGCCCGCTCACCTGGACCGTCACCGACGCCGAGCTGGACGCGGGGGTCGTGAAGAACACGGCGACCGCGCGGGGCAACGGCCCCGACGGCACCACGGTGACCGGCAGCGACTCGACCAGCACCCCGGTCGTCCGCGCGCAGGCCGACCTGGTGATGACCAAGACGGTCGATAAGGCCGCCCCGCGGGTCGGCGACACCGTCACCTACACGCTGAAGGCGACCAACAAGGGCGTCGGCAACGCCGAGAACGTCGTGCTCCGCGACACGCTCCCCGCCGGTGTCACGCTGGTCTCGGCGCAGGCTCCCTGCACCGTCGCCGGCGCCACCGTCACCTGCGAGCTCGGCACCCTGGCCGGCGGCGCCAGCCGTGCGGTCACCGTCACGGCCACCGTCGACGCGCTGCCGACCGGTCCGGCGCACCAGCACCTGCTGGACGTGCAGAAGCAGGAGGTCCACGTCGACCTCGAGGCCGGCCAGACCCGCACCGTCCAGGTCTCGTGCGCCCCGGGCTACGTGGTCACCGACGGCTCCGGCCGCATCGACCACGTCGACCAGGGCACCGGTTCGCTGGCCGACGTCCGCATCACCGAGTCCCGCGCCACCGCCGCCGGCACCTGGCAGGTCACCATGACCAACCAGTCCGCCGGCCGAGCGCAGGGCAAGGCGTTCGAGGTCTGCGTCAGCGACACCAGCGAGACCGTCCAGGGCCACCAGCACGCGCTGGTGATCTCCGACCCGGTGACCGCCACGCAGGAGATCAGCGGCCGCACCACGGTCGACCTGTCTTGCGCCGCCGGCCAGGTCCCGATCCAGCCCGGCTACCTGCTGGACGGCGTCGCCCGGGTGCTCACCAGCACCGCGAAGGGTGACACCGGCTGGACCTGGACCGTCGAGGGCGCCGCCACCAGCGGTGACTTCTCGATGCGCTGCCTGAGCCGCACCACCAGCCAGGCCGCCGGTCACACCCACCCGCTGGGCTTCCAGCAGGTCCGCCAGAGCGTCACGGTCCAGCCGGGCCAGACCGTCGAGGTGACCGTGTCCTGCGCGTCCGACGCCAAGGGCGTCGTCGCGGGGTACGACGCCGAGGCCGGCCTGGTCTCCCTCGGCAACGACCCGCGCCCGGTGGTCCGCGTGTTCAAATTCCTCAACCCGACCTCCGAGCCGCTCCAGGCCGACCTGTTCCTGCAGTGCCTGTCGCTGCGGAACCAGACCGGCGCCGGCGCGAACACGGTGGTCGTGAACACCGCGACCGCGAGCACCACCAGCCCGGAGGCGAGCACGGCCGACAACGCGAGCTCGGCCCGGATCGACGTCGACACCTCGGCCCCCACGGGTCCGAAGACGCCGACCGCGCCGGTCACGACCTCCCCGGTCGTCGCTGTCGCCAGCCCCGTCTCCGTTGCGGCCCTGGTCGCCGCGAAGGCGGTTCGCACGACGGTCGCCTGCGCCACCGGCACCACCTGTGTCGGCACGGCCACGCTGGTCGCGGTCAAGACGGTCAAGGTCGGCGGTCGCAAGATCGCCAAGGGCACCGTCCTGGCCAAGGCGAGCTACCGGATCAAGGCCGGCAAGAGCACGGTCCGCCTGGTCAAGACCAAGGCCGGCAAGAAGGCGCTCGGCAAGCTCGGCCGGGCCCGCCTGGTCGTCGGGGGCCGCTCCACGGTGGTCAAGCTGAAGCACTGACCGACTCCCCCGCCCGCGACGCCGAGCAGCTCCTGGAGCCGCTCGGCGTCGCGCGCGTCAGGCCCCCGTAGGTCGCGGTCGACCAGACGACCAGGGCCACGACCCGACCCGGATGTCCCCGGGGCGGGCCGGTACCCCGGCCCGACACGCTCCGTCCCGGTCCACGACCCCCGGCACGACGGGCACACGTGGCGCGTGCTCGACGACGAGGTGTGGCGCCACCTCCCGCTCGCGCCGATCCCGGCCGTGCTGGTCGGTGTGGTCGGCCTCGCCCTTCTCGTCGCCGTCTCGACCTTCTCCGGCAGGGGCGCGGCCCGGGCCGCCGCGGTCCTGGCCACCGTCACCGTGGGCGCGATCCTCGTCGTCACCCTCACGGGCGGAGCGACCAGCGACGAGCGGACGACCAGCCTCCGCCCGGGCGCGGGCATCCGACTCGAGCTCGGCAACGTCAACCAGACCCTTGGCCTGGTGAACGTCCTGGGCAACATCGCCCTGTTCATTCCTCTCGTCTGGTCTGTCGCCGCGCTGGCCCTCCAAGCCCGGACCACCGGTGCGCGGACCGGCCTCGCGCTCGGCGGCCTGGCGGGACTCGCGCTCTCCGTGTCCCTCGAGGTGGCGCAGTACTTCCTCGGTCGGGCCGCGGACGTCGACGACGTGCTTCTCAACGCGACCGGCGCGCTCCTCGGAGCCGCTGGCAGCGCCGTACTGATCATGATCGTCCGACCGGATCGACGACGAGCGCGCCCGTAGCCCCTCGGGCTGTGGCCGTCAGGGCTGCGGGGTGGTGGTGCCGGTGTGGTCGCGTCGGAAGATCAGACCGTTGGGTGATCGCCAGACGAACGTCGTGTCGTCGACCTTGTCGTAGCGCCACCTGGTGTGGGTCTTGGCGCGGTGATGTCGTCGGCACAGTGGGGCGATGTTGCAGTCACACGTCGGCCCGCCACTGGATGCTGGGTCGCTGTGGTCGTGGTCGCACGACCTCGCCCGCCTGCGGCACCACGGGAAGACACACGAGTGCTGGAGCAGCGCCTGGCGTTCCTTCAGCCTGTCGGGGACCTCGTAGGCGTCGACGTGGACGTGATCGGTGAGGTCGATGACCGGCTTGATGACGACCTGGCTGTCTCCGCTCTGACACCAGGACCGCACTTGCTCGACCGAGATCAGGGTGCGGGTGTTCTCGACGCGGGCGATCGCTGCGTCGGCGAGGTGCACGTGCACGACGACCTGACGGGGCCGCTTGCGGTCCGGGTCGGGTTCGGCGTTCAGGTCGAGGGTGAGCTGACGTCGGGCCAGGTCACCGACCGCGATGGAGCGGCGGGCGTCGAGCGACAGGCCGTCGGCGATGGTGCCGAGGTGGGTCGCACCCCGGGCGACCGCGTCTTCGAGGTCGAGTGCGTCGACCAGGTCCAGGGTGCCGCGGACCTCGACGTGACCGTCGTAGGAGACCTGCTGGGTCTCGATGTCGAAGTGCCGCACCTCAGCCGCGTCACGTGCCCGCTGGGCTGCTGCTTCGGGGTCGAAGCGGGTCCGGGCTTCTTCGATGGTGCGGTCGAGCTGGGCGATGGAGATCTTGTGCGCGGTCGCGGCGACGTGAAGGTCGACGAACTCGGCGCCGTCGAGTGGGAGGTCGATGGTCTCGGCGGCGATCCGGCGGGCCTTCCACACCGGCAGGTCCAACGACTGGACGCGTTCGTAGACCCTGGGGAGGCGGTGGGCGAGCTCGACGGCGTGGCCGAGGTAGATCCGACCGGAGTCCGACGACAGGCCCAGGGCGGCGGAGAACTCCAGCACACTGAACTCGGCGATCAACGGTGCGCCGGGGCCGGCGATGGCCATCTCGTCCTCACACCCCGGGATCCACACCGCTGCCGCATCGTGCAGGGAGTCGGTGGAGTGCATCCCGGCCCAGGTGACCGCGGCAGCGAGCTGGTCGGCCTCAGCCTGCAACTGGACAGAGCGTCGGGCGCGCACGAAGGCGAGCACCGCAGTGGCGGTGTCGCAGTCGTCGAGGTCCCGAGTGACCATACCCCTATGATACTCGAACACATTGTCGAATGCGAGGGTTGTTCACTGCCTTGTTCGAGCGGTCGACCCGAGGTGACCGAAAGCTAGAAGCAGCCTGGTGATGGCCCTTGATCACCGCGGACGGTGAGCCCCCTTGTCTCTGTAAATGTCTTTGAACCGGCCTGGTGCCAAGCGCAGACGGCGCGGCAGAGGCCGACTCGAACAAGGTCAGCGGCAGGGCTGCGGGGGTCTCGACGGGCGCTCAGGACTACGTCCTTCACTGCTCGACCACCGGCGGGGACCACCGGAGCCCCGGGGCGAGGCGGAGGTCAGCGCGGGGAGGACTCCGCGCGGCGCAGGGCCGACAGCTCGGACACCGACGTCCGCTTGATCGGCTCGAGCGGTTTCGGCCGGCGGAAGCGCCGCGGCTTCACGACGCGCACCGGGCCGGGGAGGTCGAGGGCTGCGAGGCGGGCGTCGTACGCGGGGTTGGCGGCGCCGGGGGCCCAGATGTGCTCGACCCCGTTGGTCTCCAGGAAGGCGCGGTAGTGCGCGGCCAGGCCGGGGAAGCGGGCGGCGAACTCGGTGTAGTCCGCGCCTTCGGCGAGCTCGCGGACCGAGAGGTCCTCGCCGGACGGCATGCCCGTGAACTCGCGGTACGGGATCCCGTGATACTGCGCCAGCTCGAGGGTGCGCGAGTCGTACGACATCACGACGGCCGGGACGCGGGCGAGGATCGCGGCGATCGCTCCGTGGATCCGGGTGCCGAACGCGAACGAGAAGTCGCGGAGGTGGTCGACCCAGGTGCGGGCATCGACGAAGAAGCGGATCCGGTCCTCGCGGTAGAGGGGGTGGCCGGTGCCGAGCGGGCCGTGGCCGTCGTAGGTGTCGAGGTCCTCACCGCGGAGCAGCAGGCGCAGCCGGTGGTGCTCCTGCGCCACGAACTCCAGGCGCGGGTACTCGACGACGCTGCGGTCGACGAGCGAGCGCATGCCGCCGGTGTAGGTGAGGTCGATGCGGCTGCTCGCGTCCAACGCACGCGGCTCGACGGTGAATCCGTCGACGCTCGTGAACAGCGACGGGCAGCCGATCACGTCGACGAGCGGAGCCGGGAAGCCGAGCTGCTCGAGGTAGCCGGCGGTGCGCTCCCCGCGTACGCCGATCGACGCCGAGCGGTCGAGCACGGCCCGCACGAACCGGGTCACCGAGGCGTCGAGCTCCGGCCCCGCGTCAGGTCTCCGGGCGTTGAAGCCCATCTGGGCCCCGACCCCCACGACCACGACCGGGATGTGGAGGTGCTCGATGAGCTCGGAGTAGGTGTCGAGGTAGCGGGCGAACGACGGGCGGAACGCGTTGGCGAACGGCAGGACCAGCTGGTCGAAGCGCTCGTCGACGTACGCCGCCAGCCGCCGGGGGTTCTTGGTGCTCTGGAGCACGAACCCGTCCGTGACGACCTCGGCCCCGGGCACGCTCACCGTCCGGTGGACCGCGGAGGAGAACAGCAGGTTCCCGGCGTTGGCCCCGAACACGCCGGTGCCGCCACCGACGGCCAGGCTGCGTTCCGGGCTGAGGACCTGGAACGGGCTCTTCCCGGCCCGGAGCAGGATGCGCGACACAGGTCGGGACCCTACCGGCGCGGAGGCGTTCAGTTCTCGGCGGCCTTCTCGGCGCCACGTCGCCAGCGGATGCCGGCCTCGAGGAACCCGTCGAGGTCACCGTCGAAGACCGAGGAGGGGTTGCCCTCCTCGTAGCCGGTGCGGAGGTCCTTGACGATCTGGTAGGGGTTCAGCACGTAGTTGCGCATCTGGTCGCCCCACGACGCCTGGACGTCGCCGCGCATCGAGTCGAGGTGCGCCTTCTCCTCGGCCTTCTTCAGTGCGAGCAGCTTGGCCTTCAGCACGACCATGGCGCTGGCCTTGTTCTGCAGCTGGCTCTTCTCGTTCTGGCAGGACACGACCGTGCCGGTCGGGATGTGCGTGAGGCGTACGGCGGAGTCGGTGGTGTTGACCGACTGGCCGCCGGGACCGCCGGAGCGGTAGACGTCGACGCGGATCTCCTCGTCGGGCACGTCGATCTCGTCGGTCTGCTCCAGCACCGGCACCACCTCGACGGCGGCGAACGACGTCTGGCGGCGACCCTGGTTGTCGAAGGGGCTGATCCGCACCAGGCGGTGAGTGCCGGCCTCGACCGAGAGGGTGCCGTAGGTGTACGGCGCGTGCACGGCGAAGGTGGCCGACTTCAGCCCGGCCTCCTCGGCGTACGACGTCTCGTAGACCTCGACCTTGTAGTCGTGCTGCTCGGCCCAGCGGACGTACATCCGCATCAGCATCTCGGCGAAGTCGGCGGCGTCGACGCCACCGGCGCCGGCGCGGATGGAGACCAGCGCCTCGCGGGCGTCGTACTCGCCGTTGAGCAGGGTGCGGACCTCGAGCGACTCGACGGCCTTCTTGACCCGCTCGAGCTCGCGCTCGGCCTCGGCGAGCGAGTCGGCGTCGCCCTCCTCGGTCGCGAGCTCGGCCATGATGCCGACGTCCTCGATGCGGCCGAGGAGCTCGTTGAAGCGGTCGAGCGTGCCCTGGAGTGTGGAGAGCTGGCCGGTGATGCGGGTGGCACGGTCGACGTCGTCCCAGAGGTCGGGGGCGGCGACCTGGTCGCTGAGGTCGGCGATGTCGCGCTGCATCGCGTCCAGGTCCATGACCTGACCGATGGTGCCCATGGTCGCCTGGAGCTGCTTGACCTCTACGTCGTAATCTCGGCCTGCCACAAGGAGCAAGGTTACGGCCGGGTGGGTGGCCGCGCCTACTTGCGGCCGAAGACCTGCGCGACGTACCAGCTGCCGCCGGCCTTGCGCGCGCCGATCCCCATCAGCCGGTAGCGCGGCTGGAGGATGTTGGCGCGGTGCCCCTCGGACTTCATCCAGCCCTCGCGGACGACGGAGCGGCCGGTCGTGTAGCCGACGGCGACGTTCTCGCCGACCATGCTCAGTCCGCACCGGCGCAGGATCGGCCCGAGGTCCTGGTGGAAGATCTCGCGCTGCCGCGCCATCCGCTTCGCCTGCTTGACCGCGAACCGGGTCAGGCACCTGTTCTTCCGCAGCTCCGCCCGGTCACGCTGCTCGCGCTGGGCGTTGGTGGAGGAGAACGCGGCGTTCGAGTAGCGCTGCTCCGCCGTCGCGGCGGAGGCCGGTGCGGTCGACGGCACGACGACCGCCAGCAGGAGCACGGCCAGCGCGGTGGCCAGGACTCGGTTCATGGTCTCGCTCCCGGGTACGACGGACGGCGGTGGACGGCTCGTGCGGACCTGGTCGGTACCCCACGTCGGCCCCATCATCCTCCCGTACGACGAGGGCGCGCCCGATCGGGCTCGGTCGGTCAGCGGACCGGCGTGAACTGACGCGCCGCGACCCACCAGCCGTCGTCCTCCCGGACGAGGGTCCAGGTGACGACGGTCGGCGGGTGGTCGAGGTCGACCTCATCTTCCGGCCCGGCGGCGAACGCCCCGGTCGTCACGATCGCCAGGTCGGGGCGCGGCAGGTGCAGGTCGAGGACGACGAAGCGCGCCGACCGCGGCGGTCCGCCCGCCGCGAAGGCCGCGACGTGGGCGGCCCGGATCGCCTCGCGTCCCACCGCGCGCGCTCCGTTGGCGATCACCGAGCGCGCATCGGGGGCGAAGCGGGCGACGCAGCGGTCGGGATCGCGCGCGGTGATCCCCGCGGCGACGTCCTCGAGGAGGGCGGTGATCTGGGCGGTCATGAGGCCTAGTCAAGAACTTCAAGCGGACGTGAGGTCAAGCACTTTCCCGCATTCCGTGCACACGACCCACTTGTGCACGTTTCAATTTCCTCGTTGTCCTCAGGCGAGCGGGCGACGTGCCGATGTCGACTCGATCCTCAACTCGGAAGGCCCGCATGACCCGCCGCAGCCGTCGTACCGCCGGACTCCTCGCTCTCGCGACCGTCGTCGCCGCCCTCGTGGCCGGCCCGACGTCGAGCGCGAGCAGCGTCTCCCCGCCCGCCCCGAAGACCCTCCAGAAGGCTCGGGTGGCGGCCCCGGAGGTGTGGCAGCAGGCGCAGCAGGCGCACGCGGAGAACCCGACGAACCCGCTCGCCGGCCGGCTCTGGGGCGTGTACGACGGCCCGCAGGAGCACGTCAGCGCGTCGTACCAGCGGTCCACCGGCACGGCCCGGGAGCTCCTCGGCAAGATCGCCCTGCGCCCCAAGACCAAGTGGTACGGCGCCTGGGTGCCGGACACCTCGATCCGCGACCAGGTCACGAAGTGGATCGCCTCGTCCCAGGAGGGCGACCCGGACAAGCTCGTCCAGATCGCCGTCTTCCGGATGAAGCCGTGGGAGGGCGAGGCCTGCCAGCGGCGCTCGACCGCGGCCGAGAAGCGCAGCTACAAGCGCTGGATGCGCGAGCTCGCCGTCGGCATCGGCTCGACCCCGATGGCCGTCGTGATGCAGCCCGACATGCCGTTCCTGTGGTGCTCGCCCGACAAGGCGGCGAAGGCCCGGCTGATGACCTGGGCCACCCAGCTCCTCTCCGCCCTCCCCCGCACCAACGTCTACCTCGACGCCGGCGCGGCCGACTGGTGCCAGAACGGCCGCGGCGGCAACCCGGAGACCTGCGCGCAGCTGCTGAAGGCGACCGGCGTGAAGTACGCCCGCGGCTTCGCCCTCGACTCGACCCACTACAACGGCCCGGTCGAGAACATCCGGCACGGGGTGCGGATCGCCGAGATCCTGCGCCGCGACGGCTTCGGCACCAAGCACTTCATCGTCGAGACCGCCAAGAGCGGCCGCCCGATGTCGTGGTCCCAGGTGATCCCGGCCAAGGGCTCGACGATCAACGACAACGCCCGGGTCTGCACGCGGATCACCATGAAGCGCTGCGTGACCCTCGGCATCCCGCCTACCGCCCGTCCCGCCAGCGCCGAGTACGGCCTCCCCGCCGACGTCCGGAAGGCCGCGGCGACGTACGTCGACGGCTTCGTCTGGTTCGGCCGCCCCTGGCTCTACAACCAGGCCGACCCGTTCGTCCGCAGCCGGGCGATCGCCATGGCGAGGACGACCCCCTGGCCGCTGCCGGCCCTCTGATCGTCCCGCTCCTACTCCTGACCGCAGCGCTCCGCGACGGTCAGCTCGACGAGGGACGTCGCCCGGCCGCGGCGGCCGTCGGCGTCGGTGAAGTGGACGGTCAGCGGGCCACCGGTGCCGTCGGTCCCGGTCAGCCCCACGACGAAGACCAGGTAGCCCTCGTCGGGGTCGGCCTCGCCCAGCTCGGCGCCCTCGGCGGGCACGGCCCGTTCCCAGGCGCGCCGGGGGGACCCCGTCAGCGCCGTCCCGGGCAGGCCGGCCCAGAGTCCGACGGTCGCGAAGTCGTCGTCCTCGGTGCGCTGGAAGACCCGCACCGAGTCGACGGCGACGTCGCCCGTGGTCGGCCACTCGACCCGGTCCACCGTCACCGGCCCCGGGCCGCGGTTGGCGAAGGTGTCGAACCCCTCGGTGTGCGCGGCTGTGTCCTCCGAGGGGGTGCAGAGCGCGTGGTCGGAGCCCACGGCGTACAGCGCCTCCGACTGTTGGTCCCGGCCGCAGCCGAGCAGCCCGCCGACGAGGATCCCGCACGCGAGCACCGTGCCGCCCGCCCTCATCAGCCCGCGTCCAGTGACGAGACCGCGGAACCGGTCGCCCGCACCGACCCGGCTCCGGGCGAGCCGGGGATCGACAGCCGCAGGTCCAGCGGCGCGGTGAGCTCGACGCGCACGGTGTCGCCCCCGACGACGACGGCGCGCGCCACCAGGCCGGGATAGCTGGCGTAGGCGTCGAGCGAGCGGAGGTACTCCTCGACCGCCCGCTGGGCCTCGGCGTCGGTCAGGGCGAGCCGGTCGCCCGGCACCCCGCCGGTGTAGACGTCCTCGCCCGTCGCGCCCAGGTCGGCGTCGCGTAACGCAGCCCCGTCGGCGAGGGTGTCGAGGCCGGAGCGCTGCAGGTAGGCCGCGGAGGCGTCGACCACGACGACGACCGCCATCGCGATGACCATCGCGAACCCGATCACCAGCAGCGTGACCTGGCCCGACTCGTCACGGCGCCGGGTCACGGCCGACCTCCTGGTACTGCCCGATCGGCACCGCGTGCGTCGCGTCCAGGGCGAACGACGGGCGCCCGCCGCCCAGCACGTCGGGCACCAGCAGGTCCACGCTCGACGCGATCCGCACCGTGATCACCGACGTCCCGCTGTGGCAGTCACGCGGGTACGGCGTGCAGGTCACCTCGACCGCCAGCGGCGCGTCGTCGGGCAGCCCCTGGTCGGCCAGCGCCTGCCGGGCCGCGGCCCGGGCGGCCTCCTCGCCCGCCGCGTCGTCCGGCGCGAGGGCGTAGGCCCGGGCGGCCGAGGTGACGCCGTACGCCCCGGACTGGACCTCGAAGACCGACAGGACGATCCACAGCAGTGGCACCAGCAGCAGGATGCCCACCCACACCAGCTCGATGACCGCGCTGCCGGCCTCGTCGCGCCTCACGGCTCCTCCTCCACCGCGTGTCCGCTCACCTAAAGCGCCACCCCAGGTCCGCCGATCCCCAGCGCCGGCACCGTCGCCCGCACCGTCACCACCACGGTCGGCCGACCTCCGACCGTCGTGCGCGACACTCCCATGCGGTCAGCGTTGCAGGCGCCGGTTGGCTTGATACAGGAAGTAGAACTCGGACCGGGTGGCATCGCGTTCAGCGTCGCCGCGTTGCCGCGCTGCGTCGAGCAGCATGTCCGTCCCCACCCTCATCCCGCCCGACCCTGCCGCCACGACGCCCGTCAGCACGGCTCCAAGGTCGGCAGTGCTGCCCACTGTTGCAGCGGTCATTCCCGTCCAGGTAGCGAAGTCGAAGATGTTCGCGGCTCGCACGGACCTGAACAACTCTCTCACTAGGCCGTGCTGCGCGAGTTCTTCTTCGAGGCGGATGACTGCTGGGTTCACCTCGGACTCCCACAGGTGTTGCACCTCAAACTCCAGATCCCGCCCGATCACTCGTGGCATATCCCGCGAGAATCGCGACATAGCGCCGCGGTAGATCTGGAGTGGGACTCGAAGATCCCTTCGCAAGTCCAACAACTCATCCATCGGCGCACGCTCGAAGGCAGGAAGCCGCGCAACGAATCCAGTCCCCAACGCCGCGGAGGCGGCCAACCGTAGATTGTTTGCGCTCGCCTCGATGTGTCCCTCGTTGATCATCGATTGAATAAGGTCTGCACTTTGCTGGTCGAACAACAGGCGAACGTTGGGGTCATCGAGACGGTTCCGCAGGAGGGACAGCCATGCGTTCACTTGCTGGTCCGTCTCGGGTCGACGGTCCTCCCGTGCTCGAAAGAGGGAGGATGGGCTGGTCTGAAGATCAGCCAACCTGACGATCCCCTGGTTGATCGCTGGTTGCAGTTCGGCGAAACCGGCGGCGCCCAGGACCTCGTCGAACTGCGCCCTGTAACCCTCAGCCTCTTCCTCGAACTTCGCCTTGATTTTCCGAAGTTCGCTCGCCGCGGCCGGGGCATAGCGCTCGATCTTCTGTGGATCTGCCGACAGGAACTTTTGAATCTGATCTCGCCACCCGTCCGGCATCGCGCTGCTCCCCGAGCGGTCGCGAATGTACGCAAACGCGTCATCGTCCATGTCGAGCATCAACTCTAGGAACGACAAGCCCTGCAACTCGCTAAACGGGCGCAGCATCGAGGCCGTTAGGCCGATGAGTTCGACCTCGTCGGCGTAGAGCACGGCCGCCTTGGCGAGTTCCACGTCATCGGCCAACGCGTCGTCGATGCCATCGCCGCCCGTGTTGGGGGTAGTGGCGATCGAGACTCTCAACGGTGCTTCGCTCAGGGTCGGTCGAGACCGCGTCCGCTCTCGACGAGGCTCTCGGCGCTTCCCTGACTTCTTCGGCATGCCTCAGGATGAGCGACCGGGACCGGCCTGTGGCTTAGGCGCACCGAGGTCACACTTCGCTAGAAGGTCACACTTCGCTAGACGTGCACGTTGGAAACGTCAGCGAGGAATTTCTGGACCGACTTGATGGCGTCGAAGATCTCCTGCGCGTTCTCCGACGAGACCTCGTGGTTGACGATCAGTTTCGGCTCCGTCCCCTCAATGCCGTCGGAGAGGGTCACTTGCAGCCCAAGATTGCGAGCAACCTTCGTCGCGTGGAGGGCATCGTCGATCGAGTCGGCGTCGAGTTGAACGTGGACCGTGGTGTACGTGGGCTTCATGCTCATGCGACCCACTGTAAGGGCCAATCTGACGCCGCGCCGGGCTCCGAGAGTTACGCTGAGAGCACTCAACGTCGATGATCGCCTGCGTAAGTGCAGGTCAGCGGGCTAAGCGCTGTTCGCGTGGATCGTGCACCTGCCGGGCAGCCCGGAGTTGAGTGCCAACAGCAGGTCGAGGCACTCCTCGGCCCGCACCTCCCCCACGACGATGCGGCTGGGCCGCATCCGCAGGCTCTCCTTGACCAGGTCGCGGAGCGGGATCTCGCCAGTGCCCTCCAGCCCGGCCTGCCGGGTCTGCATGGGCACCCAGGCGGGGTGTGCTGACTTCACTGAAGCTTTAAGTTGGACGCATGAGCGCAGCGCTGTACGTCCGGATCAGCCAGGACCGCGAAGGTGGCGGGCTGGGAGTCGCCAGGTAGGAAGAGGACTGCCGCACCCTGGCGCGGTCCCTGGGCTGCGACCGAGTCGAGGTCTACGTCGACAACGACGTGAGCGCCTACTCCGGCAAATCCGCGCCCTGAGTTGCTGGCGGGATCGTCACGTACCCGCTGGGTTGACGCCTGCAGTCCTGGCATGACGGGCACCATCGCGGTCCGTGTCGAGGTCCAGGACGATGACGAGTACACCAAGCGAGCGGCGCAGTCGGACGGATCGTCATCGAAGGGTCCTAGCGGCCCACGGTCGGAGTTGCGGTTGAGAGGTGCTGCGCCATCGACATGCCGCTTGCGCTGCGCGCTCGTTAGCCTTCGGGCATACTGCGCCTGTGTTCGGAATCATGGCCGCAGAGGCACCCGCCGCTGCGTGGCATGAGATTCCGTGGCAGGACTGGGTGGGTGTCATTGGTTCCGCGCTCGGCGTAGTTGGGCTCATCTTTACCTTTCTTCAGGCGCGAGCCGCGAAAGAGTCGGCCGACAAAGCAGAGACAGCGGCAAGAGCTGCGTCATCCGCGGTCGAGCGCACACAAACGCAAGTGCGAGCGAACATGCAACTGGTTCTTCTGCCAGGACTTCAGCGGGTCTCCCAAGAATTGGACGACGCCATTGTTCGGAAGTCCCACTCCGAAGCAAAGGCAGCGCTTGATCGTTGGAGATTCCAGGCAGGACATGTTCGCGGGCTTCTACTAAAAGAAACACCCGAGCCGCGGGCCGTTCTGAAGTCTTTACAAGAATCGGTCCTATTGTCGTCCGTAGCCACTGACGAACTGTTAGCACAATCGAAGCCCGTCCTAGAGTGCTGCAGAGAAGCCCGAAAAGCGATAGCTAACGCCTGCGACGGAATGACCCAGTTGACAGGAAAGAACGTGACGCAGGTTCAGACCGAAGGAACGGAGGCTGGCAATAATGGAAAGCCCTAATATCGACCATAGACTTGTGGAGCTCGCAGCCAAGGCGGCGGACCGCACTCTCGCTGGCACCATGAACTGGAAGGAGACGGACGATCCAGATCTGTTTCTTTACGCCGGTTCGAGAACCTCGCTCGCCATCGACTATTACCCGATGGATAAGCACTATGAGTTTCGGGTGCTGAACGACCGAGGAACAGTCGTTGAGCGCTTCTCAAGGTGGCCCGGTCCCGACGAGAACGCACCGTGGATTGAACCCACTCCGGAGTACCTGACTCTTCAGCGACTTCACGACGCGGCTCGCCGAAGTGCGCTCAGGATTGATGACATTATCGAGCAGGCGTTCCTGGATCTGGACCATCCCGACGACGGCTTGCCGTTCTGAGGAGCCACGTGCGCGGCCTGGCGCGACATTCCTGAGTCGGCTCCATCGCGGGGCGCGACGCACCTTGGGCTCAACCGCTGACTGCGCGGTCATGTCGCCACAGTCATTGAGGGCTTAGAGCTTCACTGCATTCGGGTTGCGGGAGGCGCAGCTCGAAGACCTCCTCGGCGCTCACCACCCGCTCGCCACCGGGGATCGCCGCCGCCAGGCAGTTCAGCATGGTCGTCTTGCCCGCCTGCGTCCAGGCAGGATGGTCAGAGCACTATTACTCCACGAGGCTTTCCGGGTGCGTGGCGTTCCACCGCCGCTTGAAGTCCTCTTCCCAGACGATGTCGCCGTAGTCGCCCACCTGCGACGCGACATGTTCGAAGTCGGGGAGTGTGAAGTAGTGCCATCCGTCTTCGCTGTCTGGCCCTACGTTGCGGCGTGCCGAGCGGACCGCAAGTTCGTTCTCCCCGTTGGGGAGTCTGAGGAGCCAATTGAACTCGCGATGCGGATTCGGCAACGCCGCCGACAATGGCATGAAGAAGCGGCCAGCGGATCGCACCGCTCGACCGACCTCCTCGGCACTCTTGTGCTTCGCGACTGCGTCAACGGCGACGTCCGCAGCAGCGTCGACCGCCGTGCCGACCCCGGTCGCAAAACCGGCTTGGTAGATCTCGCTCGGGTCGATCTCGTTCTCGCCGACCTTGATGCGGGGCACCCGGCCCAGGAGCGCGATCAGGCTGGAGATGCCGCCAATCAAGAGGAGCGCACTCGTGCCGATCTCGTTGTCGGTCTTGAAGGTGGCGAGCGTCCCAGCCGCAAAGCCACCCATCCCGACCAGCGCGCAGGCCCCACGAGCGGAGCGGGTGATGGGTGGGCTGTGCCGGGGTGACTCGACCGGGACCGGGGACGTGTCGCTCACGGGCGGCAGTGAATCACGTTGCAGAATCCCATGGCTCGGGGTCTACTCAGTGGGGATCGTCCTCGACGATCTCACCATCTACCACGGCGGCATCCCGGTCGTCGTGAACTGTGACGTTGACTTCAACGTCCGGTTCCGGGTCCGGAGTAGCGGGCGCCTCGATGGCCGGGATCTCCTTAAAGCCCGGCAGGCTGAGGTACTCACTGTCGATGCCGAGTCCGACCCCGATAGTTAGCACCAGCGCGCCAACGACCTTTCCGGTCGGTCGACTTGTGAGCCGGTCGATGCCTAGGTCAGCCCTCGCAGGATCATGGAGACGAGTGAGTCCGTCGCGGCCTCCACCTCGTCTGACCCCCGCAGGCGCACCGAGAGAACAGCGTCCTCCACCGCACGCAGACGACGAATCAGATCCCATCGAGTCTTCGTGTCGAGGGCCGGACTAGAAGAGACCTCATCGATCGCTTCGCGGATCTTCTTGATGAGTCGATTCTGGTCGCCGGGCTCGATGACGACCTCGGTCGCGTTGTTGCTCAGGAACCGGTCCGCCATGCGGAGGCAGTGCAAGCCGTCCGGCGTGAGCGGCTCCAAGAAATCACTGATACTCGGGCTGGCAGGTCCCGGAAGTTCGCGAGCGTAGCCTCGCCGACCCGGATCCGGCAGATCTCGCTCTGATTGGCCCACTCGTTGATCCGAGCTGTACCGACGCCTAGGTAGGCGGCAGCTGCCTTGTAGCCCAGCAGACGGCGTGCGGCCGGGTCAGGCGACCCCACCTCGGGCCGCTGGGCAGGTCTCGGGAGGTTAAGGTGCTCAACAGCGTCGGCGAGGGTGCGGAGGGCATCAAATAGTTCACGCATAGTCCTGCGCGTATGAAGCCGCCGCACGGACGACCTGATCGAAAGCACACGTGCAGAGCCCGTCGCTGCGAGAGGGTCGGTTCATGGCGCTGGCCTCACTCATCATCTCCATCGCAGCCTTCGTGTTCGCCGCGGGCGCAACTGTCCTTCAGCTACGCACCGCGAGACAGGCGAACGACCTGCCGGTGCTCGTCGAACTCTTCGCTGAGCACCGGTCTCCTCGCCTGGCCGAAGCACGAACGTTCGTGTTCGAGAAGTTGCACGGTCACGACATAGGGCAGGGTCTCGCCGGGCTCCCCGAGCACGAACGTGGTCTCGTCCGAGACCTCGCCTGGT
Organism: Nocardioides lianchengensis; assembly: GCF_900101465.1. GTDB lineage: Bacteria > Actinomycetota > Actinomycetes > Propionibacteriales > Nocardioidaceae > Nocardioides > Nocardioides lianchengensis. The sequence continues at coordinate 567,786 of NZ_FMZM01000001.1, read as the reverse complement.
ACTACGACAACCTCGGTGTCCTGGTTACCCACGGCCATATCGACGTCGCTCCCGTGTCTGGATACCTAGGATCCGCTGCGCAGAGCGTGTGGAAGCAGATGCAGCCCCTCGTGGAAGCTGAGCGACAGGCACGGTCTGGATCGAGCGACCCGAGTCGATGGCAGGCCTACTTCGAGAACCTGGTTCGGCTCGTGGACGAGGCCCCACCGCTGGACGCACGTCGACGGCAACGACGGTGGCGCCTGGGCTGATCCCCCACCTGATGTGGTCGAGAAACGGCGACGTCGGCCGGGCACTGGCCGTAACGTCTCGGATGTGCCGTTCAAGGGACTGACCGTCGCCCAGTCGATGGTTCTGCTGCAAGAGGCTGACGAAGCAGCGTACCTCGCAGCGTCCGGCCTTCACGTGCTTGGCACCCAGCGTCGAGCGCCAGAGCGTCACGCAGCAGTCCTTACGCTCTGGTCCATCGCAGCGGAGAAGATGCTGAAGCTCGCCCGGGGTCTCGTTGCGTTGGACGAGGGTGAGCCCTGGCCGAACAACTTCGGCGCGAAGCGCTACCGCCACGCGATCCTGACACTGGACTCAGAGGTTCGGGAGGCCTACGTGAGGGGCGAAGTGCGGACTGCAGCGCCGGGGTTCTTGCAGGGACTGCGTGCCCAAGTTGATGGCAGTGAAGAGGTCGCGGCCATCCCACGCGCCTGCGACCGGTGGGGGCGAGCAGGACGCTTCTCGCGGCTCGACCAGCTGGCTGGAAAACCACAGCGCGAACCGTCTGCTCAGGAGCAGTGGGAAGAGCTCGAGTGCGACTTGGTCCTTGGCGATAGTGAACTGCTAGCTGCCCTGGGCGCGTCCGACCAGGACGACTTCAACGCGAGCATGGCTAGGTTGGACATCTACATCACGTCGGCTTTTAAGGTGTGGTGGCACCTTCATTGCCGCTCGTGGATTCAGGGCGCGATTGGCGCCGACGCCAAGGGCTTGGCCTTCCCGATGGAGCAAACAGTCCTGGGCACGAACAGCACGACGCGCATGACCTTCCGCGACTCACTCCGTTCGCGCTGATCGGCGACATCGGCCCCTGGGCGGGCCAGTCTCCAACAACTGGACGCAGCCAAGTTTCTGGAAACCCATGACGCGAGACGAGTCCACGAGCAGACTCCCCCGCATGGCCGACACCACTTCAGGGCCTCCGGCGGGGTGGTATCCCCACCCCTCGATGGTCGACACGCAGCGCTACTGGGACGGCAAGCGTTGGACGGATCACATCGCTCCAGCGACGAACCAACCGCCAGTGGCCACCACCGAGGCGGACCGCAGCGGGCTAATCGCCGCTGGGATCGTGACGAGCATCCTTATCCCGATCATCGGGGGCATAATCGGGATCGTGTTGATCGCGAAGGATCGGGTGGGCCCAGGTCTCGGGTGCATCGTGATCGCGCTGATCTCGGGGTCGGTCTGGTATCAGCAGGTCTTGGCTGATCCCTACGGCTACTAGTGGGTCTCTGACGACCGTGGACCCCGATGCCTGGTGAGCACAAAGAGTCAGAGCCGACAAGAAGTGCGGCTGGGTCAGGCGCGGGCGAACCTGCAGCTACCTGCCGGCGAACCTACGAACAAGAACTTCCCGCTGCCGAAGTACTTCAGTCCGTCACGTCGTCGTCTACGTCAGACGTGTGCAGCGATACCTGCGGAGTGCCGAAGGGAACCTCGACGATCAAGCCGTTGCCTGCCAGACCCGCACGGAGGTTGCTCGCCGCGTAGTCGTACATGAACGAGGAAGCCCACTCCCCATACTGCCTCAGCAGGTCGTCCGTGTACTCGTCGTCAACCGTCTCAGGCTCCTCACGGAGGACGATCGGCAGTATGACGACGATCCCCGCGAAGGCGAGCGCGTTTCGGAGGGTGAGTTCACCCAGGAATGCCAGTCGTGGGGACTCACTCGTGATCGCTGCATGCATGACCCAGTCAAGCTCGGTCTCATCCTCGGACGGGTCAACATCCGGGGCTGCATCGCGCTGCTGGATCTGAAGACGACCAACGATCAGGCCAAGCGGAAGGATGTCCGGCCATCCCGGCTTGAACTCGGGATACCAAGACGCCTCAGTGAAGTGATCCGCCATGAACTAGGTTCGCGCCGGCCGCTTCGTGGCTGACCATGAGCCGCCAACCGAGCGGCCGACGACGACGTCGTCCCACCGACCGTGCAGCGACTTCTGCATCTGATCGTTTAGCTCGCCGATGATTCGCGCGGACCGCTCGCGCGCGGGGTCATCTGCGATCACGCGATGCTCAAGCATCGCGTCGACCGCCATCGCGTAGCGACGGACTGTCGACTGATGCAGGTCGCGGGCGCCGGACTCAATGCGCGCGACGGCACTCTGCGAGATGTCCATGCGGCGGGCGACCTCGGTCTGAGTCAGCCCAAGTTCTTTGCGGCGCTCAACCAGCTCGTCAAGCAACCGACGATCGGCCTCGACCAGCGCGCGAGCGCGCCGCGTGTTCGAGTCGGTCTGCTCAATCCCAAGGAGTTCGTCGAGATTCATGTCACTCCCTCTTGTCACTCACACCCGCAGGGTATGACTCCAACGTCATGACGCACAAGGTACCCGGCGCATCCTTAGGCGAAGCTTCTTTCTCGAAATTCGAGCAGTAGATCGCTAGCCTCGCGCGCCGCGACGTCCTGCTCTTCAAGCCCTATCGGCCCCGGACGCTTCGTCCTGAGCCTGAGCGCGACAAGGTGGCCCGGAAGGTCGTGCGGCTCTGTGAAGTAGAGCCTGGTGTGCATCATGCCGCCTGAGTAGTGCCAGTCCGGCAACTTCAGTTCGAGGACGTCCGGGGCCACTTGCATCAGGACCACGAGGTCCCAGGGCAGAGCGGCGCCGGCAGCAAGACGCATCCTCTCCCGCATCGTCTCCAGGAAGACCGCCCGCGACTGATCGGAGGGGAACCGCCCCTTCAAGAACTCCAGGTCATTGATGAACGGTGCAGCACCACTATCCCCCCGAGCGTAGATCCACTCGGAGGATCCACCCCCACCGCAGGACCTAGACCCGGGCGGCTGCGCGATGCGTACCCGCCCTGATGGCATGACGGCGAGCATAGGACCCCGGACCGCCAGTTCCCGGAGTTCGGCGCACAACGACCACCTACTTACGCCGGGAGCCGAACTGGCCCTTGAACCCAAGAACCGACTCCAATGACAGCGACGCCCGCGTGCGGTGCACGTCGCGCCTCTCGATCTTGCCGGCCGCGACGGCCCGCCTGATGGTCTCGTGCGAGCAGCCGACGATCTCGGCGGCCTTCAGCCAGGACACCCACTGGTCCCGCTCGGCCGCGTAAGCCTGGACTTCGTTCTCGCGGACCCACCAGCGAACGCCGACCTTGCGCGCCTCAAACCGTCCCTGGCGTGCCAGGTAGACGACGTGATCCGAGTGCGCGCACCCAAGCCTCTCGGCCGCCTCGGTCGCTTGGATCCACCCCTCGGATTCAGGTGGACGGATCCGGCGCTTTTCGCGCCCCTGGCGGCGCCGCTCCAGCCCCTCCGTCTTCTCGCGCCACCAGACGGCGAACTCCTCGACGGACTTGCGCTGCAGACTGCCGTCGTGGCGCCCCTGACCGGACCGGCGGACGAGGCGACCGCCGCGGACGTAGGTCTCGATCGTCGTGACCGGACAGCCGACGAGCTCGGCCGCCTGCGGCCACGTCAGCCAGTCAGAGTCGTCGCTCACGGCGCGATCATGCCCAGGTTGGCGACGACCACACGGGCTAGTGCTGAGACCTGCTCATCCGTCGGACGACCTCAGCCGCTGCTGCTCTGCCGACCTCTTCATCTGTACCGCCCGCAGCGACGAGAAGTCGCGAGGCCGCCTCACCAGCCCAGGCCTTGACCGGGTCGGCCTGCCAGGCGCCGAGCATCGCGCCGGCGGTCTCCGAGAGCAGGTCGACGCGCAGGACCGGCGCACGTCCCTTGACCCGGTCGGTGGCGATCTCGACCAGCTCGGCCACGGCGACATCGACCGGGGACTTCGCGTGCACGTGACGGGTGGCAGTGCCGTCGAGGCGCGCCACGGTGATGCGGTCCTGGTTCAGGTGATGCCGAGGCATGATCAGTCCCGGTCGACCTGGATGCTGAGGAGTCGGTGGCCGGTGGGGACTTCGGTCCGGACGACCGCCATGCAAGCGTCGTAGTCGGGACGTTCGATGTCGTAGACCGTGCCAGGCTCGTTCGGGTCGTCGATGGGCCTGGCCGTCGCACGCATGATCACCACAACAGCATAGCCGAACAAACATTCGATCATCTCCGGAGTCGGGTACGACGAGGGCGCCCCGATACGGGCGAACAGAGCGCTAGGGTGCGGCGCGTGTCAAACGCCTCACCTAGTCCCGGCGTCTGGAGCGCAGTCGTCGTACGGATCGCCGACTCGAGATGGCTGGCGCCCACGGCGACGGTCGTGCTTGCCGTCGTTGGCACGTTGCTCGTCACTGTCGGCCAGGACCTAAACAGCAGATCAGACTGGGCCTGGGTCATCGTCGGCGCTCTCGTTGCTCTTCTCGGCGGTCTAATCCAGGTTCTGCGCGAGGTCGGCACCCGCGCTGCCTTCGACACGGCTGCACTGGAAGCACAGCGGCTCCGGATCGCCATGAAGGACGCGCTGCAGCCGATGGCCGAGCTGATCGCGGACCTTCCGAGCAAGACGCCCAAGGAGCGTGAACGTGCGCTTGAAGCGGTCGCCCAGCAGGCGGTCAGCGCCCTGACGCTCCTGCTGAAAGACGTGGATCGCGTGCGAGCAGTGGTCTACCAGTTGGACAGCGCAGGCATGTCCAAGCTCGCCTACCACGGGCGAGGAAACACGCCGAACCCCTTCGTCAAGACCACAGAGCGCGGTCGGCTGGCCTGCGAGATGGTCGAGGAAGGGAAGAGCCACTTCGAGCCGGACATCAGCCAGGCGTCGTCGGACGCCTACAAGGGCACGGGCAACGGGTACGAGACCTACATCTCAGCTGCGATCAACTCCGGTTCCACCGGTTACGGCATGGTCACCGTGGATGCACCCAACGCGCTTGATCTAGTCGACACCGACATGCAGATCGTCTGCGTGGTGGCCGACCTCCTCGCGATCGCGTTCGCCATCGCCGACACGAAGTGACGTGGAGTGTCGGCGGTCGGTGCAAGCATCTGGCTAACATGGCGATTCAGGACGACGGAGGTAGCACGATGACCAAGATCGCACTCAGGAACCCGCGAGTTCGGGAGGTCAAGGACTTGGCCTCGCCCGCTGCTGTCCGAGACATCTGGGCTGACGCCGCCAAGGCCGTCCGCGAGGAGGCTCCCGCCGTACAGCGCCGTCGCCGGCGCGCCAAGAAGGCCAAGTAGTTGGTCTGGTTTCCAGAAACGCCGAAAGCGCCCCGCCTTCCAGTTGGAGAGCGGGGCGCTTCGCCGCTCTGGCGTGCTGGTGTTGCCGCCTGAGGCGAAGACCGCCTCGGTGGCCGAGCACGTGGATCACAGGCTGCAGGCCGAGTCGGCTTCATTCCGCTAGCGTGCCCCGGTGCTAGAAGCGACGCCGTTCCGTCGGCGCGGGGTCATCCTCGACGCAGACGTCTTCTCGATTGTGACGACTCCCGCGGTCGTTGACCTGGACACCGTTCGCGAGATCTATGCAGTCTGTTTGCAGGTTGACCCATCGCTTCGGCTCACTGCTGGTGTCGACGGCTCTGACGGGTCTAGGTTCCGCGTCATCGAGCCAGCCGATCTCGACGATGCGAGTCCCCTCGACCTGTCTCGGCTCGAGATTCAGTACGAGTCCCCGACGACCATGATGGGAACGCCCTCGATACTCGTGCAGCTCACGCTGTGCCGCATCAACTTCTCGGGAGACACCGGCCAGGAAGCGGCGCGCCGCGTGGCTGAGCTTCTGAACGCCTGCCCGCCCCGAAGGACGTTGCAGTCCCGCTGGTTCCGGCATCTGCTGAGCCTGTGGCCGGTCTTGGCAGCTGCCGTAATGGTTGGAGCCTGGGTCTGGTACTTGACGATCGACCCGCCCCACTTGGGGCTGGCCGTCGCGGGGTCAGGTCTGATCGTGCTGGCGGCTCGGACCCTTTGGCGCGAGCGACCCCAGCCTCCGATGGGCGGGTGGGGCAATTGGTTGTTGCACTCGCACAAGGTGGAACGGGTATCCCGGCGCGAGGTCGACCTCAGACGCGCAGACAACCGACGTGACTGGAAGGTCACCTTCACAGTCGGCCCTGTCGCACTCGTCCTCGGATTCGCTCTGAACGCGCTACTCGATCGGCTCTTCTGAGATGGGTCATCGAGGAGGAAGGTTCTCCTGGATGACCGCAGGCTGCGCTCGTCGTGGTCGCGCACGACCGTCTCGGCGATGCGTCGTACGACGGCGGCATCGCGCTGGGGGTCGACGCCCTCGCGGCGCACCAGCTCCCGGACGTGCTGGTCGAGCTGGTCGACCACCACTCCGTGGGCGTGCGAGGTGGCGTGGGTCATCGCCATGACGGCTCCTTGACAACCGAGAACGGAGTCCTGCCATGAAGGTAGGTGACAGCGGTCTACCCCAGGGGGTACGCGGTCAATCTGTGGAGAACGTAAAGAACGTCCTGACCGGGCGGGCTAGCGGCCTGCGTCGGAACCGGATGCGGCGTAGGCCGCCGTGATCCGGGTGGCGACCTCGGCCAGGTGGTCGGTCGTGAGGTCCTGGGCTCCGGTCCCGGAGTCGAGGACCTCCACGCTGAGCAGCTCGTCCGACGCGGTCCAGGACAGGACGGTGACCGCCTTCAGCGACTCGTCGGTGAGCACCACGGCCGGCCCGCCACCGGGGACCTCGACGTCCTGCCGCTCGGCGGCACTGGTCGTCGCGCCGGCGACGTCCTCCTCGTGGTCGCCGCTGGACGGCTCGAAGGTCCAGCGGACGAGGTGCCCGTCGTCCGGGTCGCCGATCGTCCGGCACTCGACCTCGCCGGAGGTCTCGTCCGGGCCGGCGACCCGGCGGGGGACGCCGGTCCAGGTCGCCAGGTCCTCAGCGGTGACCACGTCGCACGGGGGCCCCACCTCCGTAGCGGCGTCGGTCGGGCTCTCAGCCGACGCCGGCGTCTCGGGATCGCGGGGTCCGCTCGAGTCGTCGGCTCCGCATCCAGCGAGGCCGAGGACCGTCGCACCGACGAGAGCGACCGCACCGGTCCCGAGCCTGATCCGTCCGCGTGGCACGGGCCGAACCTACCCAGCGCGGCCGGCACCGACACCGCGGTCGATCAGCTGGAGGTGACCCGTCGTACGACGAGCACGGTGACGTCGTCGCGGACGGTCGGGGCGTGGTCGCGCACCGCCGCCCGCACCTGCCGTACGACGACCTCCGCGGGCTGGCCGGCCGCGGCCCGGACCGCGCGATCGACGCCGCGGGTGCCGAGCTCCTGCCCCCGGGCGTCGCGGGCCTCGACCGCGCCGTCGGAGAACAGGACCAGGGCGTCGCCGGGGAAGAACTGGACCGTGCCGACCGTCCAGGTGGCCTCGTCGAGGACCGGGCTCAGCAGCGGGCCGGTGGGGTCGAGGGGGCGGGTCAGCCCGACCGACGGGACCAGCAGCGGAGGGGGATGCCCGGCGTTGACCCACGACAGGGTGCCGGCGCGCGGGTCGACGATGACGGCGGCGATGGTCGCGAAGGACTCGAAGCGGTCGGCGAGGGTCCCGCGGACCGCGGGCAGCAGCTCCTCGGGCGGGACCCGGCCGATGACACCGTGCAGCGCCGCCTTCAGGACCAGCCCGACCACGGCCGCCTCCGGGCCGTGCCCGGAGACGTCGCCCAGGACGACCGCCAGCCGGCCGCCGTCGAGGTCGACCAGGTCGAGGAAGTCACCGGCCAGCACGCCCTCGGCGGAGTCGATGCGGCCCGACACGTCGAGACCGGGCCGGGCGCCGGCAGGGGCGTCGAGCGCGCGCTGCAGCGCGCCGACCGCCGGCTCCGCCAGCGCCAGCGCCTCACCGGCGCGGCGGGTCTCGTCGATCTCGTCGAGCAGGTGGACCCGCATGGTGTCGACGTCGGCGGCCAGGGTGGCCACCTCGCGCGGGCCCGCGGTCGTGACCGCGCGGTCCAGGCCGCCCCGCGCGACCTCGCGGCTGCGCCGACCGAGCTCGGCCAGCGGGCCCAGCACCGCGCGGGAGAACCCGACCGCGCCCAGCAGCGTCGTGGCCAGCAGGGACAGCACGGTGACGACGAGCAGCACGCTCAGCCGGTCGAGCAGCCGGTCGGCGCGCCGGGTCGCCTCCTCCTGGGCGACCGCGACCTCGGCGTCGGCCGTCGCCTGCTGCTGCCGGACCCGGTCGAAGAGGTCCTTGCCGTTCCCGCTGGCGACCAGCCGGGCCGCCTCGCGCCGGTCGCCGGCCATCGCCGCCGCGAGCTCCGGCTCGGCGGCGGTCCGCTGCCACGCGGCGTGGGCGGTCACCATCGCCTCGACCGCAGCCTCCAGCTCGGCGTCGTCGGCGACCTGCTCGCGCAGCAGCTTCAGGCTGCGGGCGATCTCCTTGGGCGCGTCGAGGTAGGGGGCGAGGAAGTCGTCGTCGCCGGTGAGGATGTAGCCGCGCTGGGCGGTCTCCTGGTCGACGTACCCGGCCAGCACCTTCGCGAGCGCCACCCGGGCCGGGTTCAGCTCCTCCTCGAGCTCGGCCTGGGCCCGCGAGACCTGGACCAGGGTCACGACCAGGAGGACGCCGACGACGGTGCTGAGGAGCACGACGAGGGCGGTGACGAGACGGACGACGGATCGCGCGGAGTACGTCCGTCGACCTGCCACGCGGACACCCGCCCTCCCCCGACCCACGCCGGTCGGCACATTCAACCATCGGGACGGGAGACGGGAAGGGTCCCCGGCAGAACTGCCGGGGACCCTTCCGTCGTGCCTCGTGCGGCGCTTACCGCTTCTTGCGGAGCGTCACCGTCCGCTTCGTGACGGCGGTGCCGCCCTTCGCGGTGACGGTGATCCGGACCGGGGCCGTGATGCGCCCCTTGCGGACCAGGATCTTGCGGAACTTGCCCTTGGCGGCCACGCGGATCTTGACCGTGCCCGCCTTGGTCGCCGTCGCGCTGGTCGAGACGACCCGGCCACCGGCCAGGCGCACCGTGCCGGCGGTGTTGACCTGGACGGTCAGCACCACGGTGCCCTTGTTCGGCTCACGCTTCACCGCGGTGACCTTGACCGTCGGCTTGACCGGCGTGGTCGGCGGCGTCGGCGGGGTCGGCGGCTCGACGACCGGCTCGTCCGAGACCGAGAAGGTCAGCGGCGCCGAGGTCGTCTCGTTGCCCGACGAGTCGGTGACGACCGTCGTGAGCGTGACGTCCTTGCCGGCGTAGGCCTTCGTCGCCGTCCAGCTGAAGAGGTACGGCGCCTTGTCGGACGTCGCGACCGGCTCCCCGTCGACCAGCAGCGTGGCCGAGGCCACCGCGAAGTCGTCGGAGGCCCGGACCAGCGGGGCCACGATCTCGCCCAGGTCCACCTCCGCGCCACCGAGCGGGTCGACGAGCGTCGCCGTCGGGGCCGCGTCCGCGACCACGCCGTACGACGTCGGGACCGTGCCCGGGGCCGTGGACACCCGGCCGGTGGTGACCACCGAGCTCGAGCCCGAGATCGCCTCCGCCCCGGTGTCCGGGTCGGCCGGCCCGCCGGCGACCGGCGCGGCCGGGCCGAAGTAGCTGGCCGAGATGGTGAACGCACCACCGGTGCGCACCGCGGTGTTGTCGGCGTTGGCGTTGTAGACCGCGAAGCCGTTGCCGGTCACGACGTTGCCGGAGCCGGTGAGGGCCCCCGCCGTCTCCGTGCGGGCGTCGGTCAGCAGGATGCCGTACGACTTGGACGGGTCCGGGCGGAAGTAGTTGCCGGTGATCCGGCTGGTCCGCACGAAGCCGTCGGCGCCGCTCGTGTACTTGATGCCGGTCTGCGGGAAGAGGCTGGACGCCTTGCCCTTGACGACCGTGCCGGTCACGTAGCCGTGGTTCTCGATGCCGGTCCGGACGATGTTGTTCGGACCGCCGTCGACGCCCTTGGCGCCGTCGATCAGGATGCCGCCGCTCTGGTAGCCGGTGACGACGCTGTCGGCGACGGTGACCTCGGACTCGACCGTGCCGGTGCCGGCACCCTGGATGACGCCGGTCTTCACGATGCCCCAGCCGTGCGGGTTCGCCGCCAGCTCGTCGGCCGTGGTCGCGACCTTCATCGGGCCGACCACGCTCTGCGAGACCCGGCCGGCCGCACCGAAGAAGGCGATGCCCGCCTCGGCGAAGGTGTCACCGGCGGTGACCGTCACGCCCGAGATGTCCACGAACATCTCGTTGGTGTCGGTCGAGCCGAGCGACTGCCGCGACACGGTGATGACGTTGCCGCCGCCGTCGCGCAGGTAGGGCTTGAGGCCCGCCAGCGTCTCCAGCGACTGGTCCGGCTTGATGGTGACCTTGTCGGCCCCCGCGCCCTTGATCTTTAGGGGCTTGGTGATCGTCAGGCCGTTGGTCGACGACGTCGAGACCGGGTTGCCCGGGCCCGAGATCGGCGTCGAGGACTCCTCGTAGACACCCTCGCAGACCACGATCGTGTCCCACGGGGACGCGAAGTCGACCGCCTGCTGGATCGAGGTGAAGTTCGCCGTCGGGCACTGCGCCTTGTCGTCGTCGACCACCCAGGAGGTGTTCGAGAACTCGTCGGCGACGTTGTCCTTCAGCTTCACGTTGCCGGCGGTGTTGTCGTACGCCGCCATCACGGCCGCCGGGTCGGGACCCGTGGCCGGGGCGCCGGAGCCGGCACCCTGGTCGATGGCCGTGCCGTCGGACAGGACGAGCGGCGCGTCGACGCCCTCCTGGAAGCGGACGTCCGCGACCTGGATCGAGCCCGAGGCCGGGGTGCCCTCGGCGCCGAAGCGCAGCTGCACCGAGTCCAGCTTGGTGAGGTCGACGCCCTGGGCGGCGAACTCGCTCAGCGGGACGCGGATCTGGTCGAGCACGATGTGCGTGTTCGGCGTGTTGGTGCCGGTGGACATGTGCAGGGCGTTGCCCCAGCGCTCGTCGCCCGCGTGGACGGTCGCCTCCTTGCCGGCGGTGTCCTTCAGGACGATGAGGAAGTCCTGCGTCGTCGACGTCGGGTCGTACGACGTGGGCTTCTCGTTCGTCCAGCACGGGAGGGCGGTGGTGCAGCCCTCGCCGGTCGTGACGCGCGTGTTGTCCCCGCGGTTGTCGGCGCCGGGGTTGCGGGTGTCGAAGAAGTTGACGTCCGCGCCCATGGTCAGCGCCTTCAGGCCGCTCAGGTCCTGCGAGGCCGCCGGGATGTCGGCGGTGAGCTCGGCGGTCGTGCCGGTCTCCCAGGCGAGCGCCAGCTGGCGACCGTAGGAGTGGTTGACCGGCGCGTTCTCGCGCATGCCGTTGCTCTGGCCACCGAGAGCGTTGGCCGCCGGGAGCGGGCAGGCCTTGGCGGCGGTGGGCAGGGTGCCCTTGCCGAGCTGGGCCGGGGCGAAGTCGTCCGGCTCCGGGTTGCACCAGTCGTAGCCGCCCGTGGTCTTCTTCGGCAGCGGGGTCACGCCGCCGCCGGCGACGTACGGGTTGGCGAAGCCGGAGCCGCTGAGGGTGCCGCCGAGGGCGTTCAGCCCGAGCGGGTTCTGGACCTCCGGACGGATCAGGTCGACCCGCTGGTCCGCGGCCGGGAAGTAGCTGGTGGAGACGTACTCCTCGCAGCCGATCCGGGTGCCCGAGGTGCTGGTCGGGCAGGCCGAGGCCGGGATCTGCAGGTGCGACTCGGTGTCGGAGAGCTCACCGGTCATGTAGGGCTCGAAGGCACCCTCGCCACCGACGTAGCGGCGGAAGAAGGCGGCCATCGTCGCGAGGCCGATCTTCTCCTGGTCGCCCATCCGCGCCGGGTCACCGGAGATCTTGGTGTTGACCAGCGGGTTGTAGGTGTCGGAGTTGTCGATCGCGTAGTTCAGCGCCGGGTTCGTCGGGTCGGCCGCGCCGCTGAGGCGGATGTTGTTCGGGTGCACGTTGTTCGTGGCGAACGGCGCCGAGTTGCCGCAGGCCGCGTCGTTGTTGCCCTGACCGTCCGCGCCGCCGTCGGCGTACCAGACGGTGTTGTACCAGTTGTGGATCGCGCCCAGCTGCGAGGACTGGATGCGCGGGAACGGGTCGGTGCCGTCGATGTACTGGCTGCGCTCGTAGAAGCGCGCACCCTGCAGGTTCGAGACGTCACCGTCACAGAACGGCAGGATCGACATGTACGGCGTGCCGTACGGCGCCTTCCGCTCGTAGTCCACCGGCGCCAGCGAGATGACGCCGCGCAGGGGGTAGCGGGGTCCGTCGGTGCGGATCCGGTTGTAGTCCATGAAGCTGGTGACCGCGTCGCCGCCGCGGGAGTGGCCCATCAGGCCGATCCGGGTCATGTCGAGGTGGCCGCCGAGGGTGGCGCTGATCCCCGGGGTGACGCTCGGGCCGTCGGCCAGGGTGCCGGCGTTGGCCGCGCTGAGCGCGTCGAGGGCCGCCGCGATGAGCAGGCGGCGCTGGTGCATGCCCTTGCCCTTCGGGTTGTCCTGTCGCTGCATCAGCTGGTCCTGGGACACCGAGAAGACGGTGTAGCCCCACGTCGCGAGGTTCTCACCGAGGTAGGCGTAGCCGGCCTCGTTGCGCTTGAAGACGGTGCAGCCGGCGGTCGCCGGAATGGTGTTGCCGTCGCACGAGCCGTGGTTGCCGTGCACGAGCACGATCAACGGGGAGGGCGTAGTGCGCTGGGTGAAGTCGGGGTAGTAGAGCGCGCCGCGGATCTCGAGGTTCTCGGGCGCGGAGACGGTGCCGGTGACCGGGGCATCTCCGTTGGAGTTGGGCTCCTGCAGGGCGGCGGTGCCCAGCTTGACCTCCTGGATCGTCTTCGGCGTGAGGTCGCCGCGGTCCATCGGGTCGGGGAGGACGAGCTCGTCGGCCGCGGCCGGGGCCGCCGCCTGGATCGGTGCTGCAGCTGCTGCGTGGGTCGATGCTGTCCCGGGAAGCACCAGTGCCGCCAAGAGCGGAGCCAGTGCCAGCGTGCGCCAGCGCGTGGAGGTAGGAACCCTCACGACTTCTCCTGTTCTGTTCCGACGACCGGAATTCGGCCATCGGACAGACGCTAAGGAGGACTGATCAACCTGCTGGGTCAGGCGTGTTAACGGAGATGACGCGATCTTTCCGAAACGTTTCAGGAAAGGACACGCCAGCCGGTCAGGCGCCGTCCTGCACGAGCTGGACGAGGTCCGCGACGGAGTCGAAGACCCGGGTCGGCCGGTAGGGGAAGGTCTCGACCTGGCTCGGCAGGGTCGAGCCGGTCGTCACCAGGAAGGTGCGCAGCCCGGCCTCCAGGCCGCTGATGATGTCGGTGTCCATCCGGTCGCCGATCATCACCGTGGTCTCGGAGTGGGCGTTCAGCCGGTTCAGCGCGCTGCGCATCATCAGCGGGTTCGGCTTGCCGATGTAGTACGGCGTCCGCCCGGTCGCCGTGCTGATCAGCGCCGCCACCGAGCCGGTCGCCGGCAGCTTGCCCTGCTGACTCGGGCCACTCGGGTCCGGGTTGGTCGCGATGAACCGCGCCCCGGCGTCGATCAGCCGGATCGCGCGGGTGATCGCCTCGAACGAGTAGGTGCGGGTCTCCCCCAGCACGACGTAGTCGGGGTCGCGGTCGGTCATCACGTAGCCGATGTCGTGCAGGGCGGTCGTCAGCCCGGCCTCGCCGACGACGTACGCCGTGCCCTGTGGCCGCTGGTCGGCGAGGAACTGGGCCGTCGCGAGCGCCGAGGTCCAGATCGCGCTCTCCGGGACGTCGATGCCGCTGCCGAGCAGCCGGGCGCGCAGGTCGCGCGGGGTGAAGATCGAGTTGTTCGTGAGCACCATGAACTGGCGGCCGGAGGCCTTCAGCGCTTCCACGAATTCGGTCGCACCGGGGATCGGGTCCTCCTCGTGGACCAGGACCCCGTCCATGTCGGTCAGCCAGGTCTCCACGGCGCGGTTCGTCATGGGGCCATTCTGGCGGAGGTGTCGGAGGATGGGCCTCGTGCCCGCCGAGATCCGCCCCGACGGTCGCGGCTTCGTGCTGCGGATGGACGACCGGGACCAGTCGTACGTCGACCTCGACGACCCCGGTCTGCTCGCCTTCGACTACGTACGACGCATCGGCGACGTGATCGACGCGTGGGGACCACCCGGGGACCCGGTGCGGGTCCTGCACGTCGGCGGGGCCGCGCTGACCCTCCCGCGCTACGTCGCCCACACCCGCCCGCGGTCCCCGCAGGTCGTCCTCGAGCCGGCCGCCGACGTCACCGAGCTGGTCCGCCGCGAGCTGCCGCTCCCCCGGCAGAGCGGGATCAAGGTCCGGGCCGTCGACGGGCGGACCGGGCTCGACGCGGTCCGCGACGGCTCGGTCGACCTGGTCGTGGTCGACGCGTTCGCGGCCGGGCGGGTGCCCGGGACGCTGGTGACGGCGGAGTGCGCGTCGTCGTACGCCCGGGTGCTCGCGGGTGACGGGCTGCTGCTGCTCAACCTCGCCGACCGGGCGCCGTTCGCGTGGACCCGGCGGGTCGTCGCCGCGGTGCGCGGCGAGCTGCCCGCGCTGATGCTCAGCGCCGAGCCGGCGACCCTGCGCGGCCGACGGCCCGGCAACCTGCTGCTGGTCGCCGCCCGCAGCGCCGTCCCCGTGGCGGCGCTGCGGGTCCGGGCGACCAGCGGCAGCGCGCCGTACCGGGTCCTCGACGGGGCGCAGGTCAGCGACACCGTCGGGGGCGGGCGGGCGTTCACCGACGCGGACACCGCGGACTCACCGCTGCAGGAATGACTCCTTGACCTGGTCGAGGAGCGGGTTGTCGCCGTTCGGGCGGGCGCCGTAGTTGAGGACCCAGATGATGGTGCCGCCGAGGCCGGTCTCGCGGGTGTACGCGCCCTTGGCGGCGATCGACCGCTCGTCCTCGTAGGAGAGGAAGCCCGCCGGGTTGCGGTTCGGGTCGCTCTCGGGGACGAACCCGGCCTCGCCGTACTCCTCGTCGTAGGTGCGGTACGTCGAGGACGCCTCCTCGTCCCACTGCAGCTCGCCGTGGGAGAGGTAGCCCATCTCCTCCAGCCGGGACCAGGCCAGGGCCGCGTCCTGGATCTCGTAGACGTCGTTGCCGCCGAGGTCCTGCCGTGGGCCGGTGATCGTGGGGCCGTAGTAGACGCCGTAGAAGCCGATGCCCATGCCGATCCGCTCGCGCGGAACGCCGGTCGCGACGTAGGCGTCGATGCTGCTGTCGATGCTGTAGGGGTGACCGGCGCGGTCCTCGCCGTCCAGCGCGCCGGAGAACCACGAGTCCCAGCCGGCACCGAACCAGGTGGTGCCGATGCCGTAGCTCATCAGGTTGTACTGGTCGACCAGCAGCGCCGTGTCGGCCCGCCACTGCTCGACCCGGTCGCCGGGCTCCAGCCACTTGGTGGCCTGCGCGTAGCCGGGGAAGGTGATCAGCCCGGGGTCGGTCGCGTAGCGCGGGCGGGTGGCCATCTCGGCGCGGATCTCCAGGATCAGCGCGAACAGCCGGCGGTGCGACTCGGCCGCCGTGATGTCCTCGCCGCACTCGTCCTCCGACCCGCCGAAGCAGTTCTCCCAGTCGAGGTCGACGCCGTCGTAGTCGTGGGCGACCAGGTAGTCCACGACGTTCTCCACGAACCGCGGGCGGACGGCGTCCGCCGTCGACAGCACGAACCCGCGCCCGTCCAGGCCGTCGCCGCCGAGCATCAGCAGCGCCTCGGTGCCGGCCGCGTGGGCCTCGTCGACCAGGTAGTCCTCCACCGAGCGACCGTCGTACGGCGCCCAGGACAGCGGGCCCTCCTGGGCGCTGACCGCGCCGAGCTCGACGTCGCCGGGCTCGCCGCCCAGCCCGCCGCCGCCGGGCGCGACCCGGCCGAAGACCAGGTGGGTCATCGCGGTCAGGTCGACGTCCTCGGGGTCGTACCAGCTGTTCCAGAACCAGCCGGCGTAGTAGCCGGTCACCCACGGCTCCGTGCGCGGGGCCCGGACGGTGATCGCGCGGGTCACCGACGTGGCCGCGACGGCGCCGTGCCACCCGGTCGTGACGGCGCGGTACGACGTGGTCGCGGCCGGCTCGACCACGACCACCGCACCGCCGCGCGCGTCCTGCCGTGCGGTCGCGACGGTGCGCCAGGCGCCGGAACCGACCCGCGCCTGCAGCTGGACGGGTCGGCCCGGACGAGCGGGGGTGAACGCGACGGTCGCCGGCAGCCGGGTGCGCGCCTGCGTGGCCGCCGGCACCGTCACCGTGCCGCGCTGCGGGGTCACCCGGACGACGCGCGGCTTCGAGACCCAGCGCTTCTTGCGGACCTTCTTCGCCGCCACCACGCGGTACGTCGTGGTCGCGGCCGGGGCGCCGAAGCGGAAGACGTAGCGCCTGCTGCGGTCGGTGCGCCGCTGCGCGACCTGGACCCACCGCTTCCCGGCCTGCCGCTGCAGCACCACCGTCCCGCGGTGGCGGGCCTTCCCCGACACCGCCGTCGGCTCGCCCGCCACCAGGCCGGTCACCGCCTTCGCGGCCGGGGCGGTCGTCGCCACGGTCGGTGCCGCGGTCGGTGCCGCAGCGACCCCGGTCGCGGCCGGGCTGGCGCCGGGGACGGTGGTCAGCAGGCCGGCGCCGAGGGCACCGGCAGCGAGCAGGGCAGGCAGGAAGGTCGATCTCACCCCGGGATGCTCGGCCGCCCGCCGACCCGGCCACCAGGGCCCGGTGTCCCGACCTTCCGGGCAGGTCCCCCGTGCGGAGGCCGAGTCAGCACCAGTGGTGCTGACTCGGCCCGCAACTTCTGCTGACTCGGCGGGGACGGGGGGTCAGTGGCGGACGGGGCAGCCGGCTGCGCCGGGGGTGGGGAAGGTGCCGAGGTTCTCGACGCGGTGGCCGTCGGGGTAGCTGCGGATCCAGGAGATGTCCTCGATCAGCTTCGGCTCCTTCCGCGCGGGGAACGCGCGCAGCAGGCGGCCGCGGGCGCGCAGGGCGGCGTGGCTGGCGCGCTGGACGAGCGGCGGCGGGGCGTCGTACCGGAAGGCCTCGCGGAGCGGGTCGTCCATGAGGGCGCGGGCGAAGAGGCCGGCGGGGCGCTGGACCGGCTTGGCGTAGAACGTCTGCATCAGCGCGAGGGTGGCGTCGGCGACCCGGCGGCTGCCGGCGTCGTAGGCGAAGTGCTCGGCCTCGTAGGTGTCCATCAGCTCGGCGAAGTCGGCGTAGGTCTCCGGGATGTCCGGGATGTTCATGTGCTGGCCGAGCCTGCGGTAGTAGTTGACCGAGGCGCGCTCCTCGACCGGCGTGAGCGGCCGCTTGCCGTAGTCGTCGAGCCAGCGCTTGGGAACGACGACGAACGTCGACAGCACGTAGCGGAACTCGTGGTCGGGGATGTCGTAGGCGCGGTGCATCTGGTTGATCCGCCGGATCGCGGCCTTCGCCTCGGGATGGTCGAACCCGTAGCGGCTGGGCGGCTCGAGGAGCAGCGCGGTGTCGTCGTAGCGCCGCTGGACGTTGGTGGTGAACTCACCGGTCGCGTCGAGGAGCCGGCCGATGCCCGGCACGGCGTAGGTGCGGAACAGCGCGAAGCTGAGCGCCTGGTTCATGTCCCACGGGAACTCGTGAGCCACGACGTTGCGGTAGATCTCGACGTACGTCGTCTCGGGGTCCAGCGCGTCGTTCACGCGCTTCCAGTGATCGCGCCTCATGCCGCCCCAAACTAGAGCACGCGCTCCACTATGGCTAGGGTCGAGGCGTGCGCACCCCCGTCCAGTCCCGTAGCGAGTCCTCGGCCGACCGGATGCTCGCGGCCACGCTCGACCTGCTCGCCGACGGCGGGCTCGCGGCCGTGACGGTCGCCGCGGTCGCGAAGGCGGCCGGGGCGTCCAACGGCTCGCTCTACCACCGCTTCGGCGACCGGACCGGGCTGCTGCTCGCCGCCCAGGGCCTCGCGCTGGGCCGGATCGAGGCGGCCACGGCCGCCGCCTTCGCGCGCGCCGACGCCGAGCCGGACGACGACCGCGCCCTGCGGCTGCTCGCGACGGCGGCGCTCGACATCTTCGCGACCCACCGCGGCGCGATGCGCGCCTACCTGGTCGAGGCCCAGGGCCAGGCCGCCTTCGACGACCGCAACGTGCGCAGCAGCCACCTGCTCGCGGCGACCGTGACCGGCTGGCTGCGCGACCGCTTCGCCGCGACCGGGCCGGACGCCGAGGCCGCCTGGCGGATCCTCTTCGCCCTCGGCGCCGCGCAGGCCCTCTTCGACGACGCGCAGGTCTCGCCGACCGCGCTCCCCCGCGCGGCGTTCGCCGACGCCGTCGCGCGGGCGGTCGGGGCGCTGGTGCGCTGAGCGGCTACCAGCCGAGGAGCGCCCGGAGGCCGATGGCCAGCAGGAAGGCCCAGCCACCGCTGAGCCACTGCGGGGCGGCGAGGCGCCGTCCCAGCCCGGGGAGCGGACCCGAGAGGAGCAGGTACGCCGCCAGCCCCAGCGGGCCGGAGCTCGCCAACCAGATCCATGCCCATCGGGTCGCGTGCCACGGCGGCGGCGACGCCAGCACCCACAACGCCGTCAGGACCACGAGGAGCACCGACGGCCAGGTGCTCCAGCCCGGCAGCGTCCAGCCGGCCGGGCCGTTCGTGGTCGACTCGTCGGCCTCGTGCACCTTGATGCCCGGGGCGAGCTCACGCAGGCGCTCACCGACCGTGCTGTCCAGCACGGCGGTGAACCCGGGAACCACGTCGTCGCGGCGCGCTGCCGCCAGCGGCCGCGCCTGCAGCACCTCGGTGGTGCGGGCGAACAGGCCCTCGCGCCAGGTGACGCGGACCGTCGCGAAGCCCTCGCCCTCCGTCTCCAGGCCGCCGTCGACCTGGACCTCGTCGACGTGACCCGCAACGACCGCGGACTCCAGGTCACCGAACGTGCTGGGCCGCGCGCCCACCACGGCGACGAGCACGGCGAAGGCGAGCCAGCAGCCGACGAGGGCGACCCGGATCCCTCGGGCGAGCGAGGTCCACCCGTCGGCGGTCGGCGGAGAGGCCCGCTCCACGGATGGTCGGTCGATGCTCACCCGCGGATCCTAAAGATCTTTCAACGCCGCGGCAGCAGGATCTCCAGACCGTCGCGCGGCTCGGAGCCCACCCAGCGCCCGCCGAGCGCGGCGCACCCCGAGCGGGCCGCCTCGAAGGGGTCGTCGGCGGCCCGGCCGGCCGACGACTGCTCGGTCGTGACCGAGATCCGCAGGTGGCCGTCGACGTCCCCCTCCAGGACCAGCCGTACGGCGCCGCTGCTCGTGCGCAGCACCGCGACCAGGACCAGGTCGAGCAGGTGCTCCACCGGCCCGGGCGTGTAGCGCTGGTCCAGCTCGCCCTCGACCGCCGCGGTGATCTCGCGGTCGACCAGGCCCAGCTCGTCGGCCCAGCGCTGGGCCACCTGGGTGGCCAGGTCGCGCAGCGGCACCTGGGCGCCCTCGACCAGGCTCCCGCGCTGCAGGGCGACGAGCTCGCCGGCGACCTCGTCGACGTGGGTGATCCCCGCGAGGGCGTGCCCGACGGTCGCGCGGACGTCGTCGGGGAGGTCGTCGCGCAGCAGCACCTCCTCCAGCTCCAGGCGCAGGCCGGTCAGTGGGGAGCGCAGGGCGTGCGAGGTGTGCGCGGCGAACTCCTGGTCGCGCCGCAGCCGCTCGCGCAGCTGGTCGGCACTGGTGCTGAGCGAGCGCGCGATGGCGACGGCCTCGGGGATCCGGGTCTCCGGCAGGTCGAGGTCGAAGCGACCCCGGCCGAGCGCGCCGGCCGCCTCGGCGAGCCGTCGGAACGGCGCCGAGAGGCGGCGGGCGACCAGCAGCCCCGCGGCGGCGGCGCCGGCCAGGGTGAGCCCCAGCAGCACGACCAGGGCCCACGGGTCGCCGACCAGCAGGTCCCGGACCAGGCCGTCGTCCTGGGCGACGGTGACCCGACCGCCGGCCGCCGGGACGCTGGCGTGCAGGTCCTCGCCGTCGTCGTACGACGGACCGCGGACCTCGACGTTCCCGCCCGCCGCCGGCTCCCAGCGCAGCCGGGCGTCGACGTCGGCGAGCGGCTGCAGGAAGGCCGCGTCGACGACGCCGCCGGACTCCAGCCGGGTCTCCACCAGGCGGCCGACGAGCACCGCCTCGTGCTGGAGGCGGGTGCCTTCGTGCTCACGGATCTCGTGGCCGAGGGTGTAGCTGCGGATCAGCGCTGCGACGGCCAGCAGCGCGACGGCGAGGAGGATGAAGGAGGCGGTGAGCCGCTCACGCATCGGGCGCGCCCTCGAGGCGGAATCCCACGCCCCGAACGGCTACGACCTTCTCGGACACCCCGACGCTCTCGAGCTTCTGCCGGAGGCGACCGATGGTCACGTCCAGCGTCTTGGTCGAGCCGTACCAGTTCTCGTCCCAGACGTCCGCCATCAGCCGACCGCGGGAGACCACCTTGTCGCGGTTGGAGGCGAGGATGCTGAGGACGTCGAACTCCTTGCCCGTCAGCGGCACCTCGTCGTCACCGGCGTAGACCCGGCGGGCGGCGACGTCGATGCGCAGCCCGCCCTCGGGGACGTCGTCCTGGCCGAACCCGCCGCCCGACGAGGTACGACGCAGCAGCGCCCGCACCCGCGCCTGCAGCTCGGCCAGGCCGAACGGCTTGGAGAGGTAGTCGTCGGCGCCGTAGTCGAGCCCGACGACCCGGTCGAGCTCGCCGGCCCGTGCGGTCACGATCATGATCGCGCCGCCGAACCCGGCCTCGCGGGCGCGCTTGCAGACCTCGAGACCGTCCATGTCGGGCAGGCCCAGGTCGAGGATCACGACGTCGGCGGGCGCCTTCTCGAGGTCGTCGAGGGCCTTCTGCCCGGAGTCGACCCAAACGACGGTGTAACCCTCCCGCTCCAGGGTGCGAACCAGGGGGAACGCGATGTCCTCCTCGTCCTCCACGACGAGCACTCTGGGAGCCATGCGTGCAGCATAGAGGTCTGGCTACGCGTTCAGGTGATGACCCGCGACACGCCCGTCGGGGACAGGGCTCCCGGCCGTCGACGAGCGAGCGCCGAGCGCCGGGCCCCGACCGCGAGGACCGCCCCGGCGCCGAGCCCGGCGACAGCCCAGGTCGTGCGCGCGACGGGCCCGGTGAACGGGTATCCGACCCACGGCACGGCCAGCACGACCTTGGACTGCACGGGCTGGTCCAGCGGCACCGTCCACGGGTCCGGCATCGGCCGCGCGTCGCCCTGGGTGCGGGCCTCGGCCGCGTCCAGCGCGACCACCCGCCGGGTCACGCGCGCACCGGGCGCCGAGCGCGGCGGGGTGAAGGTGATGACGTCGCCGACGGCCAGATCGCCGACCGGGACGGGGTGCGCGTAGACCAGCGCGCCGCGGCCCATCGAGCCGCCCATGGCGTCGCTGGTGACGACGTACCGGTCCAGGCCGAGCATCACCGGCAGCAGGGTGAGCAGCGTGAGCGGCGCCAGGAACGCCGCCACGACCACCAGCCGTCCGACCGCCGACAGCGGGCGAGGGCGCGGGACCGGCGCGATCTCCAACTCGGGTCCCTTGCGCGTGTGTGGTGGTGGTCGATGAGGTGGAGCATCGGGAGACGTCGGCCCGCCCGGCAGTCCCCCCAGACCCGCCGGACGGACCGTCGTCCCCCGATCAGCCGTTCCGCGCTCCCCCCGGGGCGGACCGGCCAGCTTGTGTGTGGCTACTGGCTCTCGGTGAGCCAGGCGTACGACGCCTCCGCCGTCTGGGTGCCCGCGGGCACGAACGGAGCGTCGTCGGGCAGCGAGACGGTGAACGCGAAGGTCGCGCTCTGGCCGGCCTCGAGGAAGCCCATGTCCTGCGTGTAGTCGCCCATCGCGCCGAAGACGCCGTCGTACAGCTCCTGGCCGTCGCGCTCGATGTGCACCTGCAGCTCGCCGTCCGCGAAGGTCGCCGGACCGCCCTGCTCGGTGAACGTCAGGCGCCCGGGAGCACCCGTGGTGTTCTCGATGGTGACCGTCCGGGTGGCCGAGTCGCCGGGCTCGAGGGCCGTGACGACCAGGGCCGCGCCGCCGGACTGGTCCGCGGTGAGCCGGACCCCGTCGGAGGCGGCGCTCGCGTCGCTGCTGAGCACGCCGGTCGCAACCGCCAGAGCGCCCGCACCCACGAGGGTGGCGAGAGGCAGGATCACCTTGCGCGGCAGCGGAATGTTCACGAGAAGAACGCTACGGACGTGCGCTTCACGGACCGTGCACGCTGCTCCCACGACGTCTCCACGGTTCGGTAACAGCATCGGGAGGCGAGGTCGCGGGCCGAACCTCAGGCGAACAGGTCGCCGTGCTCCTCGACCCGTTCGAGGACCTCGGGGAAGGTCAGCTGCTCCAGCCCGAGCGGGTCCTCGGCCCCCTCCGCGACCTCGTCCCAGGAGACCGGGGCGGCGACGTACGGCCGCTCGCGACCGCGCAGCGAGTACGGCGAGATCGTGGTCTTGGAGCCGGCGTTCTGCGACCAGTCGAGGAAGACCTTGCCGCCCCGCTTGGCCTTCGTCATGGTGGCGGTGACCTGGCTCGGGTGCGCCCGCTGCAGCTCCTCGGCCACCTCCTTGGCCAGGGCCGTCGACTCGTCGGAGGGCAGCCGCTTCGGCAGGTCGGCGTACAGGTGGAGGCCCTTGCTGCCGCTGAGGACCGGTCGGCAGTCGAGATCGCGCTCGGCGAGCCGGTCGCGGACCAGCAGCGCGACCTGGCAGCACTCGTGCAACCCGGCCGGCTCCCCCGGGTCGAGGTCGATCACCAGCCGGTCCGCGTGGCGGGGCCGACCGTTGCGGCCGACCGTCCACTGGTGGACGTGCAGCTCCAGGGCGGCCAGGTTGACCAGCCAGGTCAGCGTGGCCAGGTCGTCGACGATCGGGAACACGAGCTCGGTGTCGCCCTTGCCCGAGCGGCTGCCGGTGCTCGGGACCTTCACGGTCCGCACCCACGACGGCGTGCCCGAGGGGGCGTTCTTCTCGAAGAAGCTGCCGTCCTGGACGCCGTGCGGCCAGCGGATCCGGGTCACGGCCCGGTCGGCGAGGTGCGGCAGCAGGGTGGGGGCGATCTGCGCGTAGTAGTGCAGCACCTCGCCCTTGGTGGTGCCGGTGCGCGGGTAGAGCACCTTGTCGAGGTTGCTGATCTTGAGCGTGCGCCCGTCGACGTCGACGTGCAGCTCGGTGCCGGCCACGGGCCTCAGCGGCCGATCGCGATGACCGGGTCCCGGTCGGGGTCGAGCCGGTTCATCAGCTTGCGCAGCATCGACCGCGGGGCGCTGACGCAGCCGGCGGTCGCCCCCCGGCCGTTGACGTGCAGGAAGATCCCGGACCCGCGGCGTCGTACCTGGCTCCAGTTGTAGTCGAGGACGATCGAGTACTCGTACTGCCGGCCGTAGTCGGTCAGCCGCTCGGACGCGTCGTCGTGGCTGCTCGGCAGCCACCACCGGAAGCCGCCCTGGCGCTGGTTGCGGTAGCGGTTGTAGAAGTCCGACGCGTTGTCCTGCACCCAGAAGTCGCCCTTCCGGATCCTCCGGTAGGGCAGGTCCCAGGCGCTCGTCCGCCGGTGGGTGCCGAAGGCCGAGCGGAGGTCGTAGGTGCCGGTCGGGGTGGTGCCGGTGCCCTGCCTGCGCTTCGTGCCGGCGACCAGGCCGCCGTACCCGATCCGACCGTCGGTGGTCCGCAGACCGGCCACCCACCGGCCCTTCCGCAGCATCCACAGCACCACCCGCGCGCGGTGGCCGGAGGTGTGGTTGACGGTGACGACCTGGCGGGTGTTCCTCCGCAGCCGCACGCCGACGCCGTCGAGCGTCACCGTCCGGGCGCGGTACGACGGCGCCGCCTCGGCGGACGCGGTCGCCGCCGCGGGGGCGGCCGGCAGCAGCGCGGCCAGCAGCAGGAGCACGATCGCGGCTCTTCTCATCCGAGCAGGTCCTCCGGGGTCAGGTCGCTGCGGACGCCCTGGAAGGACGGCTGCCGCAGCCGGGAGTACCCACGACCGTGGGTGTCGATGTCCACGACCAGCTCGGGGGCCAGCCAGAACGTGCCGCGGGCGTCGACCGCGGGCACCTCGTCGGCGAACGGGCTCGCGGAGCGGCCGAGGCCGGCGACCAGCTCCGCCAGCGCCCGGCCCTGCCTCGGCCCGATCCCGCTGCCCACCCGGCCACGGTAGAGCAGCCCGTCGGCGGTCGGCTCCCCCACGAGCAGCGCCGCCAGCCGGTCGGTGGTGCCCTCCTGCGGCCGCCAGCCCCCGACGACGTACGACAGGCGGTGCCGGTGGGCCAGCTTCTGCCAGTGCGGGGTCCGCTCGCCGGGCCGGTAGCGCGACCCGCGGCGCTTGCTGACGATCCCCTCCAGGTCCTGGGCCAGGGTCGCGTCGAAGAGCATCGCGCCGTCGTCGTACGACGCTGGCACCTGCCAGCCGCTCATCCCGAGGCCGGTCAGCCGCTCGCGGCGCTCCTCCAGCGGCAGGCCGGTGAGGTCCGCGCCGTCGAGGCGCAGCAGGTCGAAGACCATGTACGTCGCCGGCACCGCCTCGGCCAGGCGTGCGGCGGTGGTCGCCTTCCGCACGTGCATCCGGTCCTGCAGGGTCCTGAAGTCCGGGAGCCCGCGCTCGTTGAGCGCGATGATCTCCCCGTCGACCACCAGGTCCCGCTCACCGAACGGGCTGGTCGCGAGATCGGGCCAGGCGATCGTGATGGCGTTCTCGTTGCGGCTGGTCATCCGCAGCACCCCGTCGCGCACCTCGGTGAGGGCCCGGACGCCGTCCCACTTCACCTCGTGCGTCCACTCCTCCCCCGTCGGCACGTGGCGGCCGGGGGTGGCCAGCATGGGGCGCATGCCGCCATCATGCCCGCCGCTCGCGTGGTCGGGGGCACGGTCGTCTGTCGGGTGCGGGGGTTTCGAGACGGTTGCTGCGCAACCTCCTCAACCACCGACGCCACCCACCACCGGAGGTTGAGGAGGGAGGAGGTCCCGTCCCGAAACCCCCGCAGCCAACCCGCCCACCCCGACCGAGGCCGACGCATGGCCCACCAGTTTCGAGACGGTCGCTGCACAACCTCCTCAACCACCGGGACAGAAGGGGTGGTCAGCGGGGCCGTGGGGCGACATCATGCGGACCGTGAACACCAGCGGGCCGGTCGACAATGAGCTGACGTACGCCGTCATCGGGGCCGGGCCGTCCGGCCTCGCCGCCGCGCGCAACCTGCAACGGGCCGGGCTGCCCTGGGAGGGCTACGAGCTCGGGGCGGGAGTGGGCGGACTCTGGGACGCGAGCGCGCCGCGCAGCACGGTCTACGACTCGGCCCACCTGATCTCGTCGCGAACCACCACGCAGTTCACCGAGTTCCCGATGCGCGACGACGTCGCCGACTACCCCTCGCACCGCGAGCTGCTCGGCTACTTCCGCGACTTCGCGACGGCGTACGACCTCACGCCGGGGTTCGAGTTCGGCTCCGAGGTGACGGCGGTCGTGCCGCACCCCGAGGGCGGCTTCACGGTGACCGCACGGTCCGCCGCCGGCACCCACGACACCCGGCACGCGGGCGTGCTGGTCGCCAACGGCACCCTCAGCGAGCCGAACGTCCCGACCTTCGCCGGCTCCTTCGACGGCGAGCTGCTGCACACCAGCGCCTACAAGTCCGCGACCCTCTTCGCCGGCAAGCGGGTGCTGATCGTCGGGGCCGGCAACTCCGGCTGCGACATCGCCGTCGACGCCGTGCACCACGCCGCCTCGGTCGACCTGTCGGTGCGCCGCGGCTACCACTTCGTGCCGAAGTACCTCTTCGGCAAGCCCGCCGACACCCTCAACCAGCGCAAGAAGCCGCTGCCACCGCGGGTCAAGCAGGCGATCGACTCGCGAGTGCTGCGGATGTTCACCGGCGACCCGACCCGCTTCGGGTTCCCCGAGCCGGACCACCGGCTCTACGAGTCGCACCCGATCGTGAACTCGCTGGTGCTCCACCACCTCGGTCACGGCGACATCACCGTGCGGGCCGACGTGGAGCGGCTGGACGGCGACGGGGTCGCGTTCCGCGACGGCTCGCGGTCGCCGTACGACGTGGTGGTGCTGGCGACCGGCTACCACCTGCACTACCCGTTCGTGGACCCCGCGCTGCTGCGCTGGGCCGGCCGCGGGTCGGCGCCGGACCTCTACCTCAACATCTTCAGCCCCGCCCACCGCGACCTCTTCGTGCTCGGCATGATCGAGGCGTCGGGGATCGGCTGGCAGGGGCGGTACGAGCAGGCCGAGCTGGTTGCGTCGTACCTCCGCGCGCGCCGCGACGCCCCCGCCGCCGCGGCCGCCTTCGACGCCCGGGTCGCCGGGCCGCGGCCGGACCTGTCCGGCGGCTACCGCTACCTCGGGATCGAGCGGATGTCCTACTACGTCAACAAGGACGCCTACCGCTCCGCGGTCCGCGCCGAGATCGAGGAGCTGACCCGCTGATGGACGTCGACAACGTCAGGATCGCCTTCGAGGAGTCGTCGCTGACGACGCTGAAGATCGTGATCGGGCTGATCCTGTTCGGGATCGCGCTGGACACCAAGCTGGAGTCCTTCGCGGCCGCCCTGCGCCGGCCGGGGGCGATCGCGATCGGCGTGGTGGCGCAGTTCCTGCTGCTCCCGGCGATCACCTTCGTGCTCACCCTGGTCCTCGACCTGCGCGGGTCGGTGGCGCTCGGGCTGATCCTGGTCGCCTGCTGCCCGCCGGGGAACGTCTCCAACATCCTGACCCACCGCTCCGGCGGCGACGTGGCGCTGTCGGTGTCGATGACCGCGGTCAGCAACGTGCTGGCGATCTTCCTGATGCCCCTGAACATGGCGTTCTGGGGCGGCCTGCACCCCAGCGGCAAGAAGCTGCTGGAGGACATCGACCTCAGCGCGGTCGACATGCTCCTCGAGATCGCCCTGGTCATCGGCGTCCCGTTCGCCGCCGGCATCACCATCGCCCGGCTCTGGCCGCGGGTGGCCTCGGTCGCCCACCGCGTCGTCGGGCCGATCTCGTACGTCGGCCTCGCCGCGATCATCGTCGTCGGCGTGGCCCGCAACTGGGACATCTTCGTCGACTACATCGGCATCGTGCTGCTGGCCGTCTTCCTCCACGACGCGCTGTCGCTCCTGCTCGGCTACGGGATCGGCCGGGCCACCCGACTGCCCGACGCGAGCGTCCGCGCGATGACGTTCGAGGTCGGGATCCGCAACGCCGGCCTCGGCCTGCTGCTGGTGTTCAGCTACTTCGACGGCCTCGGCGGCATGGCCCTGGTCGCGGCCTGGTGGGGCATCTGGGACATCATCGCCGGCCTGGCCGTGGCCATCACCTGGCGGCGGGTGCGCGGCTCCGCCGTGACGGCCCCGGCGGTGGCCGCATGAGGGTGCTGGTCACCGGGGGCAGCGGCTTCCTCGGCTCCTCGGTCGTCCGCGGGCTGATCGCCGCCGGGCACGAGGTCGTGAGCGCCGACCTGCGGCCGCCGGCCGTGGTCATGGACGTGACCTCGGCGTCGCAGGTGTCGGCGGTCGTCGGCAACGTGCGCCCGGAGGTCGTCGTCCACCTCGCCTCGATCGTCACGCCCGGTCCCGACTCGACCCGTGCCCTCGAGTACGCCGTCGACGTCGACGGCACCCGCCACGTCCTCGACGCCTGCGTCGAGCACGGCGTACGACGGGTGGTGGTGTCGTCCAGCGGCGCGGCGTACGGCTACCACCCGGACAACCCCGCCTGGATCACCGAGGACCAGCCGGTCCGCGGCAACGAGGAGTTCGCCTACAGCCACCACAAGCGGCTGGTGGAGGAGATGCTTGCGTCGTTCGCCGAGAGGCACGCCTCGCTGGAGCAGGTGATCCTGCGCATCGGCACCATCCTCGGCGAGTCCGTCGACAACCAGATCACCGCGCTCTTCGAACGACCCCGGCTGCTGCAGATCCGCGGCTCGGACTCGCCGTTCGTCTTCGTCTGGGACACCGACGTGGTCGCGGTCATCCAGCAGGCGGTGACCGGCTCGGTGACCGGCGTCTTCAACGTCGCCGGCGACGGCGCCCTGACGGTGCCGGAGATCGCCGCGCTGCTCGGCAAGCCGACCCTGGTGCTGCCCGAGCGGCTGCTGCGGGTCGCGCTCGCGGTCGGCAAGCGGCTGGGGCTGACGCCGTACGGACCGGAGCAGACGATGTTCCTGCGCTACCGCCCGGTGCTCGCGAACGACCGACTCAAGACGGTCTTCGGCTACACGCCGACGCGAACCTCTCGGCAGGCGTTCGATGAGTGGAGCCGCTCGCGCCGGTCATACTGACCACTATGCGTGCGATCTGGAAGGGCGCGGTCTCCTTCGGGCTGGTCAGCGTGCCCGTGAAGCTCTATGCGGCGACCGAGTCCCACGACGTGTCGTTCCGGCAGGTGCACGCGAAGGACGGCGGGCGGATCAAGTACCAGCGGATCTGCTCGATCGACGGCGAGGAGGTGCCGTACGCCGACATCGCCAAGGGCTACGAGACCGAGGACGGCGAGATGGTCATCCTCAGCGACGACGACCTGGCCGAGCTGCCGTCGGCCTCGTCGCGCGAGATCGCGGTCGAGAAGTTCGTCCCGAGCGACCAGATCGACCCGATGCTCTTCGAGAAGAGCTACTACCTCGAGCCCGAGAAGACCGGCGCCAAGCCGTACGCCCTGCTGCGCCAGGCGCTCCTCGACGCCGACCGGATGGCCGTGGTGACCGTCGCGATCCGCAACCGCACCTCGATCGCGGTGCTGCGGGTCAAGGACGACGTGATCGTGCTGCAGACGATGATGTGGCCCGACGAGATCCGCACGCCCGACTTCTCCGTCGAGACCGGCGAGGTCAAGCCCGCCGAGGTCAAGATGGCGACCATGCTCGTCGAGACGCTGGCCGGAGACTTCGACCCGGCCGAGTTCGAGGACGACTACGCCGGCGCCGTCGAGTCCCTCGTCAAGGCCAAGGTCGAGGGCGGCGAGGTCAAGCGCACCCCCACCTCCACCAAGTCCTCCGGCGAGGTCGTCGACCTGCTCGCCGCCCTGCAGCGCTCGGTCGACGCGGCCAAGACCGCGCGCGGGGAGTCGTCCTCGTCCGACGAGAAGCCGGCGAGGAAGGCCGCCGCCAAGAAGGCCCCGGCGAAGAAGACCGCCGCGAAGAAGGCGCCGGCCAAGAAGGCCGCGGCCAAGAAGAGCACGACGAAGAAGGCCGCGGCCAAGAAGGCGAGCTGAGGTCGTCGTACCCGGACGGACACAAGTCCGGTCCGGTCGGCCTCCGCGCGCTCAGCGGGTCGCTCCCAGACCGACTTGTGTCCGTCGGTGTACGGCGCGCCGCTCCGCCACCAGGTCGGCGGCCGCCTCCGGCCAGGTCGGGTGGTCGAAGGCGAACCCGGCCTCGAGCAGCCGGGTCGGCACCACCCGGCGGCTCTTGAGCAGTAGCTCGGTGTCGGTGCGCAGGACCAGGGCGCCGAGCTCGGCCATCGCCCGGGTGGCCGGCAGCCCGGGCCGACGGCCCCAGGCGCGGCGCAGGTCGCGCATCAGTTCGCGCTGCGGCAGCGGCTCGGGGGCGGCGAGGTTGACCGGCCCCTCGAGGTCGGTCCGCGTGATCAGCAGGTCGACCGCGCGGCAGAAGTCGTCAGCGTGGATCCACGACACGTACTGCCCACCGCCGGCCACCGGCCCGCCCAGCCCGAGCCGGGCCATCCAGAGCAGGTAGTCGAAGACCCCGCCGCGGTCCGGGCTCATCACCATCGCGGTGCGCAGCGCGACCCGGCGGGTGCCGGGCAGCGTCGCCTCCTGCTGGGCCTCCTCCCACCGCCGGGCGATCCGCACGCTCCGCTCCCAGTACGCCGGGACGCCCTGCTCCCCGCCGCCGATCACACCGGTGTGCTCGTCGTTCGGGGCGTCGCGCCGGTCCGCGTAGATCGTGGCGGTGCTCATCTGCAGCCAGACCGCCGGCGGCCGCGCGACCTGCTCCAGCGCCCGGCCGACCGCGCAGGTCGAGTCGACCCGGGAGTCCATCATCTGGCGCAGGTGCTCCTCGGTGTAGCGGCAGCTGACCGAGCGCCCGGCGAGGTTGACCACCGCGTCGGCGCCGTCGAGCTCCTCCGCCCAGTCGCCGACGGTCCGGCCGTCCCAGACCCGGTGCCGGACGCCCGGCTCGAGCTCCTCGGGTCGCCGGCTGAGCACGACCACGTCGTGGCCGGCCGCGGCGTACCACCGCCTCAGGATGCCGCCGACCTGACCTGTGCCTCCGGGGATCACGATGCGCATGACGACGATGCTAGTCCATTTTTGAACATGTTCAATCCGAGGGGTTGTGATTACTCGCGGGTTCGCCTGCGCGACACCCGTCGGTCGTCGTACCGTCACCCGCATGGGTGAGGACACGTCTTACTGCGAGCGATGCTGGTCGCTCGTCCCTCATGCGTTCGACACCCATCACGAGGCGTGGCACGCATCCGGGGGCCCGTGGCACCACCACTTCGACGAGCGCGAGCTCGAGCGCTGGTCCGCCGGGACCGAGGCCGCCTCCTAGGAGCCCTCGGCGAGCACCCGGCCCAGCGTCTCCTCGACGCGGTGGGCCATGGCGAGGTCGAAGGTCGCGTCGAGGGCGCTGGTCGCCAGCTCGCGCAGCGCGTCGAGAGAGCGCTGGACGTCGGTCCACCGCTCGGGCGGGCGTCCGGACGCGACGAACGGCTCCCAGATCCGCTCGACGAATAGCTCGACATAGATCCGGGCAACCCCGTCGGCGTGCCGGCGCAGCCGGGCCAGCAGGTCGAGGGCCTCGGTCGCGGTCAGGCCGAGCGACGCCATCGCCGCCTCCCCCGCCGCGAGCAGCCGTGGCGCCAGCTCCTCGATCTCGCCGTCCGGCGTCTCCCGCAGCAGCCCGAGGCGTACGGCGGCCTCGAGCACCGCGAGCGCCTCGTCCTCCTGGATGCGGAACCGCTCGACCAGGGCCTCGATGGTGGTCACCGCGGGCGGTCCGCCCGCGAACATGCCGCGGGCCTGCTGGGTGAACGCGAGCAGCTGCTCGTCGGCCTGGACGTCGTCGTCGAGCATCCGGGCGATGCCGTCGAGCTTGAGCCCGGCGGCGCGCAGGTCCTGGATCAGCCGGACCCGGGCGACGTGCTCGGGGCCGTAGTAGCCGGTGCGGCCGCGCACCTCGGGCGGCGGCAGCAGCCGGCGGGACTGGTAGGAGCGCAGCGACCGGACGGAGACGCTCGTGCGGCGGGAGAGCTCCTCGACGACGAACTCCTCGGTCACACCTTCACTCTATCTCTGGACAATGTTACATCTTTCGATGTTACATAAAGCGATGCAATCAATTTGGAGCCTGCCCGCCGTCGTGGAGGACCGTCCCGCCGGGGCGGCCTCCCTCGACCAGGTCGCCATCGCCTCCGGGCTCGCGCTGGTCCTCACCGTCGCCCTCCTGGCCGTCGTGTTGGCCCACCGCACCGGCCGGCTGAAGGCCCTGGACCGGCTGCTGCGGCGGATGGACGGCGCTCCCCTGTTCGGCGGCGTCGCGAGCTGGGCCAGCCTGCCGCTGATGGTCGCGATGGTCTCGCTGATCACCGCGCTGTTCGGGATGTATTGGGACATCTCCCTGCACATCGGCGTCGGGCGCGACGAGGGGCCGCTGGCCAACCCGGCGCACTACCCGATCCTGTTCGGGCTGTTCGGCATCTCCGCCGCGGGCGTGCTCGCCTGCGCGCTCCCCCGCGAGGATCAGGTGGGACCCTCCGGCGTCCAGCTGGCCCCGGGCTGGCGAGCCCCCGCCGGCGGCGTGCTGCTGACCGGCGCCGGCAGCTACGCGCTGCTCGGCTTCCCGCTCGACGACGTCTGGCACCGGATCTTCGGCCAGGACGTCACCCTCTGGGGACCGACCCACCTGATGCTCATCGGCGGCGCCGGGCTGTCCCTGGTCGCGATGGCGGTGCTGCTCGAGGAGGGCCGCGCGGCCGGCCGGCGGACCGACCGGGTGTCCGTGCGGGCGTCGTACGTCCTGGGGTGCTGCCTGGCCGGCGGGCTGCTGATCGGCATGAGCGTCTTCCAGGCGGAGTATGACTTCGGCGTCGAGCAGTTCCGCCTGGTCATGCAGCCGCTGATGATCGCGACCGCCGCGACCTTCAGCCTGGTCGTGGCCCGGCTCTGGGTCGGCCGCGGGGCCGCGGTCGCGGCCGTCGTGTTCTACCTCGTGGTACGGGGCGGCGTGAGCGTCGTCGTCGGGCCGGTGCTCGGGGAGCTGTGGGCATCGGTGCCGCTCTACCTGGCCGAGGCGCTGATCGTCGAGGCGGTCGCCGCCCGCTGGGCCGACCGGCCGCTGCGCGTCGGGGCGGTCTCCGGGGCACTCATCGGGACGGTCGGCTTCGCCGCCGAGTACGCCTGGACCCAGGTCGCGTTCACCCTCGCCTGGACGCCCGACATCCTGCTGGAGGGCGTGCTGCTCGCGACCCTGGGCGGCGTCGCCGCCGGACTGCTCGCCGGACTGCTCGTGCTCGGACTGCGGCGCGAGCTGCCCGTCGTCGTACGGCGGCCGCGGCTGGTCTTCGGCGGTGCCCTCGTCGTGCTGGCGGCGATCGTGACCAACGGCGTGCTCGCGATGGCGCCCAGCGGCCTCGAGGCCTCGACCACCGTCGTCGCGGACGAGCAGGGTCCGGACGGCCGCGAGATCCAGGCGGAGTTCCGGTTCAACGAGCCGCCGGTCGACGGCGCCGAGGCGTGGCTGACCGTCACCGCCTGGCAGGGCGGCCGCGACTCCGCCGGGCTGCACGTGCAGCCGCTGGAGGAGGTCTCGCCGACCCTGTGGCGGACCACGGAGCCGATCCCCGTCGACGGCACCTGGAAGACCATGGTCCGCGTCCACGACGGCCGCTCGCTGCGCGCGATGCCGATCTATCTGCCGGAGGACTCGGCCCTCGACGAGCCCGCCGTACCGGTCGCCGACGGGGAGGTCCGCGCCTTCGGCGAGGAGAAGCTGATCCTGCAGCGCGAGCTGAAGGACGACGTCCCGGGCTGGCTGTGGTCCGTCGCCGGGCTGGTCGTGCTGGCCTGCAGCCTGGTCCTCGTGCTCGGCCTCGGCTGGGGCGTGAGCCGCTACGCCCGGGCCCCCGAGCCCGGCGTCGCCGCGGAGCGCCGTACGCCGGTGGGGGTCTGAGATGACCGTGCTGCACCTGGGCGCCCTCCACGGCGCGGAGGGGTTCGCCGTCCTCGTCCTGGCCCTGGGGCCGATGCTCGTGGCCGTGCTGACCGTGGTCTACCTGCGGTGGCGCGGCGAGCACCCCGATAGTCGCTGACCTTCCGCAGGCAGGCGGCCTGCAGAAGGTCAGCGACTATCGGGCGGAGCGGAGCTGGTGGCCGATCTCGGCGGCCACGGCCCGGGCCAGGTCGGCCGCGGGCTCGCCGTCGACCTCGGGTACGACGTGGTGCACCGTGCC
This sequence comes from Nocardioides lianchengensis, assembly GCF_900101465.1. Lineage (GTDB taxonomy): Bacteria > Actinomycetota > Actinomycetes > Propionibacteriales > Nocardioidaceae > Nocardioides > Nocardioides lianchengensis. The sequence continues at coordinate 534,341 of NZ_FMZM01000001.1, read as the reverse complement.
GGCCGCGAGCAGGTCGCGGGCGCGCACCTGCTGGGCGGCCGCCATCTCGGCCGCGTGCCCGGTGTCGCCGTGCACGATCACCGACGCGCCCTCGGGCGGCAGCGGCGAGAGCCAGCCGTGCTCGGCCGCGACCACCGTGGCCGCGGGCAGCAGCGCGAGCGCCCCTCCTCCGCATCCCTGGCCCAGGATGACCGACACGCTGGGGACCCGCAGGGTCGTCATGGTCGCGATGCACCGGGCGATCTCGCCGGCGATCGCACCCTCCTCGGCCCGCTGCGACAGCTCGGCGCCCGGGGTGTCGATGACCGTCACCAGCGGCAGCCCGAGCTCGTCGGCCAGGCGCATCCCGCGCCGGGCCTCGCGCAGCGCGGCCGGGCCCATCTCGTGCCCGGGTGCCTGCCGGCTGCGGTCCTGGCCGACCAGGACGCAGGGCTGCCCGTCGATGCGGGTCAGCGCCACCACGACCGTGGAGTCGCGCTCGCCCTCGTCGGTGCCGCGCAGCCGCAGGGTGCCCTCGGCGCCGTACCTCAGCAGCTCGCGCACGCCGGCCCGGTCCTTCGACCGGGTGTGCGCGATCGAGTCCCAGGCCGGCAGGTCCCTCGGCTCCCGCGCGGCCCGTCGCTCCAGGGTGGGCGCGGACGGCGGGTCGACCAGCACCGCCAGGGCGCCGTCGACCAGGGCCGGGATCTCCTCGGCCGTCACGACGCCGTCGATGACGCCCTTCGCGGCCAGGTTCTCCGCGGTCTGCACCCGCGGCGGGAACGGTCGCCCGTTCAGCGCCTCGAACACCTTCGGGCCCAAGAAGCCCACCAGCGCCTCCGGCTCCGCCACGGTCACGTGGCCCAGCGAGCCCCAGGAGGCGTAGACCCCGCCGGTCGTGGGGTGGCGCAGGTGCACGAGGTAGGGCAGTCCGGCCGCGCGGTGGTCCATCAGCGCCCGCGAGATCTCGACCATCTCCACGAAGGCGACCGTGCCCTCCTGCATCCGGGTCCCGCCCGACGCGGTCGTGGCGAGGACCGGCAGGCCCTCCGCCGTCGCCCGCCGTACGGCGGCCGCGATCCGGCGCGCCGACGCGACCCCGATCGAGCCCGCGAGGAACCGGAACTCGTTGGCCACCACCGCCACCGGCCGCCCCCGCACCCGTCCGCGGCCGGTCAGCACCGACTCGTCCGTGCCGGCCTTCTCGGCCGCCGCGGCCAGCGCCTCGCGGTACGCCGGGGGGTGGTGCTCGGTCGACACCGGCTCGTCCCAGGACTCGAACGAGCCCTCGTCCAGGACCAGGTCCAGGAGGTCCTGCGCACCCCAGCGCCGCTGCGGACTCACCCCTCCTGCTCCAGCCACGCGCGCACCGAGCCGCCGTGCTGGTCGAGCAGCGGGGGCGTCCCGTGCTCGCGCCGGGTGACCTCGTCGCCGTCGGCGCCGAAGAACCGCAGCGGCGGGCCCGGCAGGGTGACGCTGCCGAGCGTCGGGTGGTCGACGTCGAGCAGCAGGCCCTGGCTGGCGACCTGGTCCCAGCCGTAGACCTCGTCGAGGGTGCGGACCTTGCCGGCGGGGATGCCGATCTCGGCCAGCCGGGCCAGCAGCGGCTCGGCGTCCCAGTCGGCGAAGGCCGCCTCGACGACCTCGATCACCCGCTCGCGGACCGCCACCCGCTCGGGGTTGGTCGCGAGCCCCTCCGCGGCCGGGTCCAGCCCGAAGCCCGCGCAGAACTTCCGCCACAGCCCCTCGCTGCCCAGCGCGATCTGCACCGAGCCGTCGCGGCAGCGGAACAGCCCGTACGGCGCGATCGACGGGTGGTGGTTTCCCTGCGCGCGACCGACTTCGCCGGCGACCGTCCAGCGCGTGCCCTGGAACGCGTGCACGCCGACGACCGCGGCGAGCAGGCTGGTGCGGACCACCGTCCCGACGCCGCTGCGCTCGCGCTCGTGCAGGGCGGCGAGGACGCCGTACGCGCCGTACATGCCGGAGAGGAGGTCGGCGATCGGGGTGCCGACCCGCTGCGGGTCGTCCGGGCCGGAGCCGGTCAGGGACATCAGGCCGGCCTCGCCCTGGGCGATCTGGTCGTAGCCCGCGCGGCCGCCCTCGGGACCGTCGTGGCCGAAGCCGGTGATGGAGAGGACGACCAGGCGGGGGTTGCGCGCCTGCAGGTCGGCGATGCCGAGGCCGAGCCGCTCCAGGACGCCGGTGCGGAAGTTCTCGACCAGGACGTCGGCCCGGTCGACCAGCCGGAGCAGCAGGTCGCGGTCGTGCTCGTCCTTCAGGTCGAGCGCGACCGACTCCTTGTTGCGGTTGGCCGAGAGGAAGTACGTCGACTGCCGGTCGTCGTCGGGTCCCACGAACGGCGGCCCCCAGCTGCGGGTGTCGTCGCCCGAGCCGGGCGCCTCGACCTTGATCACGCGGGCGCCGAGGTCGCCCAGCATCATCGTCGCGTGCGGGCCCGCGAGAGCGCGGGAGAGGTCGACGACGAGCACGTCGTCCAGCGGTCCGGTCACGTCGGCTCCTGTACGTCGGTCCGTAGTGGATCAGTGGCCTAGCCAATAGCCCAATGGGCCAATCTGTCAATAACATGCCGCCATGTCCGAGCTCCCCCGTCTGCCCCGTACCCGCCTCTACGAGCAGGTCGCCGGCCAGATCACCGCCTGGGTCGAGGCCAGCGGGCTGCGGCCCGGCGACAAGCTGCCACCGGAGCGCGAGCTCGCGACCCGGCTCGGCGTCAGCCGGGCCACCCTCAGCCAGGCGCTCGTCGCGCTGGAGGTGATCGGCGTGGTCGTGGTCCGGCACGGCGACGGCACCGTGCTCACCGAGGCCTCGCCGGGCCAGCACCGGATCGTCGAGGCGATCCGCGCGCACGCCGACCGGCTGCCCGAGGTGATCGAGACCCGCGACGCCCTGGAGACGAAGATCGCGAGCCTGGCCGCGGTCCGTCGTACCGACGAGGACCTGGCGCGCATCGACGACGCCCTCGAGGCCATGGCGGCCGACATCGAGGCCGGCGGCCGGGGGGTCGAAGGCGACGAGCGCTTCCACGGCGCCGTCACGGCCGCCGCCCACTCCCTGCTGCTGGCCCGGTTGATGGGCGAGATCAGCGACCTGGTGAAGGAGACCCGGATCGAGTCGCTCTCCCAGCCCGGCCGGCCGCAGAACTCGCTCGCGGGCCACCGCGCCATCGCCGACGCGATCCGCGCGCAGGACCCGTCGGCCGCCGCGGCCGCGATGCACGCGCACGTCGAGATGGTCAGCGACGTGGCCGTGCTGCGCGAGGCCCCGTGAGCGGCCTGGAGCAGCTCGCCGTCCTCGCCGCCGGTCTGCTGGGCGGCGCCCTGACCTCCTCGGTCGGGGTCGCGTCCCTGGCCAGCTTCCCGGTGCTGATCACCCTCGGCGTACCGCCGGTCACGGCGAACGTGTCCAACACGATCGGCCTGACCCCCGCCGGGCTCAGCGGCTCGTTCGGCTTCCGCAGCGAGCTGCGCGAGCACCCCGGGGTGACCACGGTGATCCTCGTGACGGGGCTGGTCGGGTCGGTGCTCGGGGCGGTCCTCCTGCTGGCCCTCCCGGCCGGGGTCTTCGAGTCGGTCGTCCCCTACCTGATCCTGTTCACCTGCCTGCTCGTCGGCGCCCAGCCCACGATCAGCAAGGTGCTCCGCCGCGGGCAGGAGGACGCCGAGCCACGCACGCGACTGTCCCCCGTCACGACCTTCTTCGCGACCCTGGTCGGGATCTACGGCGGCTACTTCGGCGCCGGCGCGGGCGTGATGATGGTCGCCGTCCTCGGGTTCGGCACCGACCTCGAGCTGCGCATCGTCAACGCCCTGAAGACGCTGGCGATCCTCGCGGGCAAGATCGTCGCGGCGCTCATCTTCGCCGTCGTCGCCGACGTCGACTGGGCGATCGTGGCCCTCCTCGCCGTCGGCTCGGTCATCGGCGGGTACGCCGGCGCCCGGATCAGCCGGCACCTGCCGCCGCTGCTGCTGCGGTCGCTCATCGTAGTCGCCGGGGTGGTCGCTGCGGTGGCGATGCTGGGCTGAGGCGGGGCGGTGTCCTAGTTACCCGGATCCCCGGGTAACTAGGACGTTCCTGGGCGAAGCATCCCCCGGGAACGTCCGGGAAGGGCCGAGAGGGCCCCCGTGGCGGCCCCTCAGCGCAGCGGCGTCGGCGAGCCCGGTGCGGCGTCGGGCCGGGTCGGCTGGCTGGCCGCCCGCGAGTCCGGGAAGCGGCGGTCGAAGCGCGAGAACAGCGCGTCGCTGGCCCGCGGCGCGACCAGGTTGAGCACCTCGCCGACCCGCCCGGCCAGGGTGTCGACGGTGATCGGCCGGTCCTCCAGAGCCCGTACGACGCGGTCCGCGGCCTGCTCGGCGGTGGCCCCGCGGCCGGCGTACGCCTCGGTGGGCGCGGTCATCGCGGTCCGCACCAGCGCGAAGCGGAGGTTGGTGAAGGTGACGCCGTCGGAGTACGTCTCGCGGCCGGCGATCCGGCTCCAGGTGTCGAGGGCGGTCTTAGAGGCGATGTAGGCGGAGAACTTCGGTGCCTTCAGCTGCACGCCCCAGGTCACGACGTTGACCACGTGCCCGAAGCCCTGCGCCCGCATCGCCGGCAGCAGGCCCAGGGTCAGCCGGACCGGGGCGAGGAAGTTGATCGCGGTCGTGCGCTCGACGTCGTGGAAGCGGTCGTAGGACAGGTGCAGCGAGCGGCGGATGGAGCGGCCGGCGTTGTTGACGAGGTAGTCGACCGGGCCGACCTGCGCCACCAGCGCGTCGACGGCGGCGCCGTCGGTCAGGTCGCAGGCGTACGACGACGCCCGCCCGCCCGCCGCCTCGATCGCGGACCGCACCCGCTCCAGCTGATCGGCGCGCCGGGCGACCAGCAGCACCCGGGCGCCGCGCCGGGCGACGGCCAGCGCGGTCGCCTCGCCGATGCCGGAGCTGGCGCCGGTGACCAGGACGGTCCGGCCGGCGAGCGGGCTCGGGCGACCGAGGATCCGCCGTACCCGTGCCTGCGGGGTGACCCAGAGCAGTCCCATCGTCAGGTGGTCTCCCACCGGAACAGCCGCGCCGCGACGAGGGTCACGACGAGGGCGAAGCCGGCCAGCACGGCGATCGGCCACAGGGCCGCGGAGGGGCCCTCGCCGCGCACCATGACGTCGAGCATCCCCTCGTTGAGGTGCCGGAGCGGCAGCACCTGCGAGAAGGTCTGCAGCCACTGCGGGGCGGCGTCGAGGGGGAAGAACGAGCCGCTCAGGAAGGCCATCGGGAGCACCATGAAGTTGGCCGCGTTGACCGCGCCCTCCGTCGTGGTGGTGATCGCGCCGGCCAGCAGCCCGAGGGCCATGAAGCAGAGGGTGCCGACGACGAGCAGCGGGACCGACATCCACCACGAGCCGGTCAGGGTGAGGCCGAACGCGGCCGCGCCGAGGCCGATGAAGATGGCCGTCTGCACCAGCGCGATCAGCAGGGTGACGGTGACCCGGGCGCCGACGACGGTGCGGGTCGAGACCGGGGCGAGCTGCAGCCGGCGCAGCAGCTTGGACTGCCGCCAGCCCTGCAGGGTGGCCGCGGCCCCGAAGGCCGCGCTCATCGCCACCGCCCAGCCGAGCAGGCCGGGGGTCACGAACTGGATGGTGGACAGCGAGTCGTCCTCGACCCGCTCCGTCTCGAGCGAGAACCGCGGCGGCTGTCCGGACAGCGCGACGTTGGTGCCGTCGACGAACGCCTGTAGGGCGCCCTGGGTGACCGCGGCCTTCACCTGGTCGGTCTGCGTGTAGTGGGCGACGATCGTGTCGCCCCGCATCTCGATCGCCACGTCCGCGTCGCCCTTGCGGACCTTCTCGAGCGCGGCCGCCAGGTCGTCGGACTCCTCGACGTCGAAGGTCTCGTCGAACGCGCCGCGGGCACCGTCGGACATCTCGTCGAGGAGGGCGACCTGACCGACCTGGACCAGCTCGACCTTCGACTGGGTCTGGTCCCCGAAGAGCCCGCCGAAGAGGACCAGGAACATCAGCGGGAAGATCAGCGCGAAGAAGACCGACGCCTTGTCGCGCACGAAGCCCTTGACGATCGCCAGGGACAGGGCGAGGAACGGGCCTCTCGTGCGGGGTGACCTCATGCGCGGTACTCCCGCCCGGTCAGGTCGAGGAAGACGTCCTCGAGCGTGCCGGTCTGCACCCGGATCCCGTCGAGGCGGTGCTCGTCGGCGAGCCGGGCGATCTCCTGGGCCGGGTCGCGGGTCGTGAGCACCTCGCCGTCGGCGAGCAGGATCCGGGTCGGGGCGTCCAGGCCGCGGATCAGCGCGTCCGGGGTGTCGAAGCGCAGGATCGCGCCGGCGTCCATGATCGCCACCCGGTCGCAGAGCACCTCGGCCTCGTCCATGTAGTGCGTCGTCAGCACCACGGTGCGGCCGGAGTCGTTCAGGCCGGACAGCAGGTCCCAGAGGTTGCGGCGGGCCTGCGGGTCGAGTGCGGCCGTCGGCTCGTCGAGGAACACCAGCTCCGGGTCGTGCACCAGCGCGCAGGCGATCGACAGCCGCTGCGCCTGCCCGCCGGAGAGGTCCTCGACCCGGGTGTCGGCCTTCTCCACCAGCCCCACCCGCTCGAGCCAGTCGTCCGCCTCGCGCACGGGTACGGCGTACAGGGCCGCGAAGGTGTGCAGCTGCTCGCGCGCGGTCAGCCGCTCGAAGAAGGCGGACGCCTGCAGCTGGACGCCGATCCGCGGCAGCAGGCCCGCGTTGCGCGGCCAGACCGGCATCCCCAGCACCGTCGCCCTGCCCGAGTCGGGCTCGCGCAGCCCCTCGACCATCTCCAGCAGGGTGGTCTTGCCGGCGCCGTTGGGGCCGAGGATGCCGACGAACTCGCCCTCGGCGACCTCCAGGCTGACGGCGTCGACGGCCCGCAGGTCGCCGTACGTCATGGAGAGGTCGACGACCTCGATCGCTGCCACGCAGGCGACCCTACTCAGGAGCCACGAGCGGCCAGGGCCGCGCCGCCTCGACCTGGGCCGCCAGGCTCAGCAGCACCGGCTCGCCGTCGGTCGGGCCGACCAGCTGGACGGCCACCGGCAGCCCGTCGTCGGCCAGGCCGCACGGGAGGCTGGCGGCGGGGTTGCCGGCGACGTTCCAGAGCGCGGCGTAGGCGATCGCGGGCATCGAGGCCAGGCTGGACCGGACGGTGCCACGGCCGTCGAGGATCCCGACCGGCGGCGGCCGGTGGGCGATGGCGGGCGTGAGCAGCACGTCGGCGTCCTGGAAGACCCGGTCGGCCTTCGCGGACACCTTCTCGGTCTGGCGCAGCGCCCAGTCGCGCACCCGCGGGGTGACCCACGAGCCGAGCCGGTACGACTGCCGGGTACGGCGCTCCAGCCGCGCGAAGTGCTCCATCCCGTCGGCCTCGGTGCGGATGCCGGCGAAGAACTGCGGGATGAACGCGGTGGTCGGGTCGGGGTAGCGCGGGTCCACCTCGCGCACGTCGTGGCCCAGGTCGGTGAGCAGCCGGGCGGTGTCCCGGACGGCCCGCACGTGGACGGGGTCGGGCCTGACGCCGAGCGAGACGGCCTTCGTCGACCAGCCGATCCGCAGCCGGCCGGGCTCGCGGCGGGCCGCCTCGACGAAGCTGCCGGTCTCCCCCGCGGTGTAGAGGTCGCCGGGCACGTTGCCGCGGATCGCGTCGTAGACGAGCGCGCTGTCGAAGACCGTGCGCGTCAGCGGCCCGGCGGTGCCGAGCGCCCACCACAGGTGCGGGTGCGGGGCGGTCGTCACCCGGCCGCGCTGGGGCTTGAGGCCGAAGAGCCCGCAGCACGCGCTCGGGATCCGGATCGACCCGCCGCCGTCGCCGCCGATCCCGGCCGGGACCATCCCGGTGGCGACCGCGACCGCCGTACCGCCGCTGGAGCCGCCGGGGGTGCGGCTGCGGTCCCACGGATTGCGCGTGTAGCCGCGGCTCACCGACTCCGTGTAGGGGAACGCCCCGAACTCCGGCATCGTCGTCTTGCCGACCACGACCGCGCCGGCGGCCCGCAGCCGTCGTACCAGCTCGGCGTCGGCGGCCGCGGGCGTCGAGTTGGCGTCGCCGCCGAAGGTCGTCACCGCCCCCTCGACGTCGACCTCCTCCTTGATGACGAGGGGTACGCCGTGCAACGGCCCGGCCGGCTCGCCCGCCGTCCGCGCCGCGTCCAGCGCGTCCGCGTCGGCGCGCGCCCGCTCGGCCAGCACCACCGACATCGCGTTCAGGTCGGCGTCGAGGCGGGCGATCCGGGCCAGCGACTCGTCGACGGCAGCCCGGGCGGTGAGCGTCCCGGCGGTCGTGGCGGCCACGGTCTCGGCGACCGTCCTGACGAGGGGGCGCGCGGGGTCGGTCATGGCCGCAATGTAGTGGCTGCGCCGTGCCGACCGGCTGAGCGTCGGGAGCCGAGCGCCGAAAAGTCCCTGACGCTCTGCACCGCTCGCGCGTGCAGAACGTCGGGGACTATCGCCGCCGGCGACCCCCACCCCCAGGAATGAGGGATCACCCCTCATGCCCGGGGGACGTCCTCCGGCCGAGGGTGGGACCACCGAAGCCCACCACCCCGGAGGAACCCACCATGTCCCGCAGCACCACCTCGAAGAAGACCCGCTCCCTCGGCCCACTGGCCGTCCTGGCCGCCGCCGTGCTCCTGGTGGTCGCGATGGCTGGATCCGCGACCGCGGCCGCCCTGATCACCGGCAAGGACGTCAAGAACGGCAGCCTGACCGGCAAGGACGTCAAGGACCGCAGCCTCACGGGCAAGGACGTCAAGGACCGCAGCCTGACCGGCGCCGACGTGAAGGACCAGGGCCTCACCGGCGCGGACGTCAAGGACGGCAGCCTGAGCGGCAAGGACGTCCAGGACGGCACGGTCGCCGAGGGCGACCTCGGGGCCGGCGTGAAGGCCAAGCTGAACGCTCCGAACGTGGCCGGCTACGAGGTCGTCACCGAGACCGTCGAGCTGGAGTCCGACGGCGAGGGCGCCGTGTTCGTCGCCTGCTCCGCGGGCAAGGTCGCGGTCGGCGGCGGCGGCGCGTTCGCGGACGCCGCCACGACCACGACCAGCATCGAGGCCAGCCTCCCGCAGAAGGTGATCCGCGGCGACTCGCTCCTGTTCGCCGACCCGGAGCCGGGCTTCGCCGACGGCTGGCGGGTCGACGGCAAGCACAGCGGTCTCGACCCGCAGGACCTGACGGCGTACGTCGTCTGCGTCGACCCGAGCTGACTGCTCCCTCCCGAGCCCGTCGACCCCCGGACCGCACGCGCGGTCCGGGGGTCGAGGCGTCTCAGGTCGAGAGCAGCCCGCGCACGACCCGGAGTCCGACCGACATCCGGGCCAGGTCGGCCTGGTCGTCCGCGCAGATCTCCTCGAGCGTGCCCGTCGCCCGGGCCACCGTGACCGCGTCGCCGTCCTCCCAGGTCGCGATCCGCGACGGCGCGGCCTCGTCGCCGGGCGTCGCCCGGAGCACCTGGAGCGTGAGCTGCGAGTGCACGCCGTGCAGGTCGTCGCGGAGCGCCGCGCGGGCCATGGTCTGCCACCGGTCCTCGCGCGGCAGGGCCAGGATCCGCTGCACCAGGGCCGGCAACCCGAGCCGCTCCCCCAGCGCGAAGTGCACCCGGGCGACGTCGCGCGGGTCGAGGTCCTCGCGCTGGGCGTTCTCGACCACCCCGAGCAGCATGTACGACGGGGGCAGCACCGCGACCCGGCTCGCCAGGTCCTCGGGCACCTGCTGCTCGACCAGCCGATCGCGCCGGGCGAGGTAGGCGTCCAGCTCCCGCCCGGTCATCAGCTCGGGCAGCTCGGTCATCACCGTCTGCACGAGCCCGGCGAACTGGTCGACGGTGGCCTGGCTGTCCAGCGGCGGCCGTCGGTTGGTGACCAGCCAGCGCGAGGCCCGCTCGACCAGCGTGCGCATCTCCAACCGCATCCGGGTCTGCACGGCCGCGTCGAGCCGGTTGTCGTACGACGCCACCTCCTGACGCAGCGGCAGCGAGCCGAAGATCTCGCGGGCCACGAAGTTGGCGCGCGTCAGCTCGGCCCCGTCGGCGCCGGTCTCGCCGGAGAGCCGCGGCCAGAAGGTCATGCCGGCCCCGTTCACCAGGTCGTTGACGACCTGGGTCACGATGATCTCGCGGCGCAGCGGGTGGGCCTCGACCTGCGCCGGGAAGCCGTCGCGGACGGGCCCCGGGAAGTAGCCCTTCAGGTCCAGGTCGAGGTACGGGTCGTCGGGCAGGTCGGAGGCCAGCAGCTGGTCGGCGAGCACGATCTTGGTCCAGGCCAGCAGCACGGCCAGCTCGGGCGCGGTCAGGCCCTCGCCGCGGTCGAGGCGGCGTCGTACCTCGCGGCTGGGGGGCAGGCCCTCGACCTCGCGGTCGAGGATCCCGTCGTGCTCGAGGCGCTTCATGAACTCCTCGTGCACGTGCAGCAGCGACGGCGCGTGGTCGAGGGCGTTGGCGAGCGCCAGGTTCTGCTCGTAGTTGTCGGCCAGCACCAGGCCGGCCACCTCGTCGGTCATCTCCGCCAGCAGCGCATTGCGCTGCTTGGTGGTCAGGTCGCCGTCGCGGACCACCCGGTCGAGCAGGACCTTCAGGTTGACCTCGTGGTCGGAGGTGTCGACGCCGGCGGAGTTGTCGATGAAGTCGGTGTTGATCCGGCCACCCGCCCCGCCGCACCCCTGGCGGGCGTACTCGATCCGGCCGGCCTGGGTCAGACCGAGGTTGCCGCCCTCGCCGACGCAGGCCGCCCGCAGCTCGCCGCCGTCGACGCGGATCGGGTCGTTGGCCTTGTCGCCGGCGTCGGCGTGGGTCTCGTCGGCGCCCTTGACGTAGGTGCCGATGCCACCGTTCCAGAGCAGGTCGACCGGGGCCTTCAGGATCGCCCGCATCAGCTCGGCCGGGGTCAGCGACTCCACGTCGCCCTCGATCCCCAGCGCCTCGCGGACCTGCGCCGTCAGCGCGACCTTCTTCGCCGAGCGCGGGAAGACCCCGCCGCCCTCGGAGATCAGGGCCTGGTCGTAGTCCTGCCAGCTCGACCGGGGCAGCTCGAAGAGCCGCCGGCGCTCGGCGTACGACGTGGCCGCGTCGGGCGTCGGGTCGAGGAAGATGTCGCGGTGGTCGAAGGCCGCTACCAGCCGGGTGTGCTCGCTGCACAGCAGCCCGTTGCCGAAGACGTCGCCGGACATGTCGCCGATGCCGACCGCGGTGAAGTCCTCGGCCTGGCAGTCGATGCCGCGCTCGCGGAAGTGCCGCTGCACCGAGACCCAGGCGCCGCGGGCGGTGATGCCCATCGCCTTGTGGTCGTAGCCGACCGAGCCGCCGCTGGCGAACGCGTCACCGAGCCAGAAGCCGTAGTCCTGGGCCACCCCGTTGGCGATGTCGGAGAACGTCGCGGTGCCCTTGTCGGCGGCCACCACGAGGTAGGAGTCGTCCCCGTCGTGGCGTACGACGTCGGTCGGCGGCACCGTCTCGCCCTCGACCAGGTTGTCGGTGAGGTCGAGCAGGCCGGAGATGAACGTGCGGTAGCAGGCCACGCCCTCGGCCAGCCAGGCGTCGCGGTCGACCGAGGGATCCGGGAGGTTCTTGGCGTAGAAGCCGCCCTTCGCGCCGACCGGCACGATCACGGTGTTCTTCACCATCTGGGCCTTGACCAGGCCGAGCACCTCGGTGCGGAAGTCGTCGCGCCGGTCCGACCAGCGCAGTCCGCCGCGGGCGACCGAGCCGAAGCGCAGGTGCACGCCCTCGACGCGGGGGCTGTAGACGAAGATCTCGAACTTCGGCCGCGGGTGCGGCAGGTCGGGGATCTGGGACGGCTCCAGCTTGAAGGAGATGTACGACTTCGGCCGGCTCGCCCCGTCCGTGGAGACCCGCTGGAAGTAGTTGGTCCGCAGCGTGGCCCGCACGTGCACGAGGTAGGAGCGCAGGATGCGGTCGTGGTCGAGGCTGGCCACGTCGTCGAGGGCGGCGCCGATCCGGCGGACCAGGTCCTCCTGCGCCGCGTCCCGATCGTCGCCCGCCGCCGGGTCGAAGCGGGCCTCGAAGAGCCGCGCCAGCAGCCGGGTGATGTCGACGTTGGCCGCCAACGCGTCCTGGATCGAGTCCAGGGCGAACGGCGAGCCACCCTGGCGCATGTACTTGGCGTAGGCGCGCAGCACCGTCGCCTGGCGCCAGGTCAGCCCGGCGCCCAGCACCAGCGCGTTGAAGCCGTCGGTCTCGTTGAAGCCGTCCCACACCGCGTGCAGGGCGTCCTGGAACAGCCCGCGCGCCTCCTCGGGCAGCTGTCGGTCCGAGCGCAGGCCGAACTCGTAGACGAAGGAGCGGCGCCCACCCGGGTCGCCGGCCAGGTCGTACGGGCGCTCGTCGACGACCTCGACGCCCATCGACGACAGCATCGGCAGCACGGCCGACAGCGACAGCGGCTCGCCGACCCGGTAGACCTTCAGCCGCGCCTCGCCGCGCCCCGCGTCCAGCGGCTGGTAGAGCGACAGGTCGATGCCCTCGTCGCCCCGGATGCCTTCAAGGCGGCCCAGGTCGACCGACGCCGTACGCGGGGCGAAGTCCTCCTTGTAGGCCTCGGGCCACGCGTCGACGTAGCGGCGACCGAGGGCCGAGCCGGCCTCCTCGCCGTACTCGGCGATGACGGCGCCGAGGAAGTCGTCGCGCCAGGAGCGGGACGCCTCGGTCAGCCGCCGCTCGAGGTCGGCGGTGTCGACCTCGGGCATCTGGGCGCCGTGCGGCAGGTGGGCGACGAAGTGCACCCGGGCGGTCGTGGACTCGTTGATGCGGACGGTGAACTCCACCGACTCGGCGCCGAGTCGGTCCTGGAGGATCTGCGAGAACTTCTCCCGGACCCCCGTGTTGTAGCGGTCGCGCGGGAGGTAGACCAGCACCGAGACGTAGCGGCCGTAGGTGTCGCGCCGGATGATCGCGCGCACGGCGCGGCGCTCGCGGGCGTGCATGGCCGCCTCGGCCATCGGGGCGAGCTCCTCGACGCTCGTGTGGAACAGCTCGTCGCGGGGGTAGGTCTCGAGGGTGTCCATCAGCGCCCGGCCGGCGTAGCTGCGCGGGTCGAAGCCGCTGCGCTTCAGCACGTCGGCCGCGCGCTCGCGCAGCAGCGGGATCCGGGTCAGCGACTCGGCGTACGCGGTGCTCGAGAGCAGGCCGAGGAAGCGGCGCTCGCCGATCACGTTCCCGTCGGCGTCGAAGGTCTTCACGCCGACGTAGTCGAGGTACGCCGGGCGGTGCACGGTCGCCCGCGAGTTGGCCTTGGCCAGCACCAGCAGGCTCGGCTCGCGGGCCTTGTCGCGCACCTTCTCGGGCAGCTGGGTGCTCTGGGAGAGGTCGGGGTCGTCACGCAGGATGCCGAGCCCGGTGCCGGGCACGCCCTGCAGGTGGTCGTCGGCGGTGAGCTCGTACTCGCGGTAGCCCAGGAACGTGTAGTGCTCCTCGGTCAGCCAGGTCAGCAGCTCGCGCGCCTGCCGGACCTCCTCGGCACCGACGCCGGCGGGCGCGGCGTCGCCGAGCTCCTCGACGATCTCCAGCATCCGGGCCCGGGTGCGCGGCCAGTCCTCGGTCGCCTCCCGGACGTCGCGCAGCACCTGGTGGACGTGCTCGACCATCGCGTCGAGGTCCTCGCCCTCGGGCACCCGGCCGATCTCGACGTGCATCCAGGACTCGCGGATCGTGCCCTCGTGCGGCTCGAGCGAGCCGTCGTCGATCACGTGCACCGCCTGCAGCTCGCCGGTGATGTCGCGCTCGACGTCGAAGTGCGGGTGCACGACCACGTGCACGTCGCGCAGCTGCCGGGAGAGCTCCATGGTCAGCGAGTCGACGAGGAAGGGCATGTCGTCGACGACGACCTCGACCACCGAGTGGCCGCCGGCCGACCAGCCCTCCTCCCCCAGGGTCGGGGTGAGCACCCGCACCTGCGCGGTGCCCTGCGGCCGCTGGCCCGCGAGCCGGTGGTGGGAGGCGAAGGCGCCGTACACGTCGACGTCGGTGCGGTCGACGAGGTCCTCGGGCGCGACGTGCCGGTAGTAGGCCCGCAGCAGCTCCCCCACCCGGTCGTGGGGTGGGCCTCCCGACCCCGTCCCGGACCGCGCCAGCGCGGTCGCCTTCTCGAGGAGCTCGGACTTGTCCACCTGCGTCGCCGTTGACACGCTCCGACCGTAGACCCCGGTGGGCGGCGCACCAAGAGCCGGGGCGTCGACCCTAGACTTCACGCGTCTCAGGCGCCCGTAGCCCAATGGGTAGAGGCACCAGGTTTAGGTCCTGGCCAGTGAGAGTTCGAGTCTCTCCGGGCGCACTCAGTCGCTCGCGCGGTCCTCCTCGCGGAGCCGCGGGAGCGTCGTACCCTCCGGCTTGATGCCGGTCTTGTCGGCGTAGAACGCGCGGATGGTGTCCATGTCGGCGCGCACGTCGCCGGTCAGGTCGAAGGTCGGGCCCCACCCGACGGTCTTCGAGGGCGCGTCGAGGAAGGCCAGGGTGACCGGGATGCCGGTCTGCTGGGAGATCCGGTAGAAGCCGGACTTCCAGTACTCGCCCTTGCTGCGCGTGCCCTCCGCGGCGATGCCGAGCAGGAAGGTCTCGTCGGTCTCGGAGTCGGCGAGCAGGGCGCGGATCGTCGCGCCGGGATTCGTCCGATCCAGCTCGACGGCGCCGGTGGCCCGCATGAAGGGGCCGACCGGCCCCTTGAAGAAGGAGTCCTTGACCAACAGCCGGATCTGCACGCTGTTGTCCCAGGCCAGGAGCATCGTGAGCACCCAGTCCCAGTTCGAGGTGTGCGGGGCGCCGACGAGGATGCCCTTGCTCGGGACGGTGCCGACCGTCTTCCAGCCCGTGAGGCGCAGCGCCACCCGCGCGAAGGTACGACGGACCAGGAAGTGTCGGTTCACCCCGTGAACGTAGCGGTCCACGGGAAGTGGTGACGCCCGTCACGTCCGATCCACTACCGTCCCGCCATGGACTCCGCGCTCACCACGGTCGGGCTGCCCCTGGCGCTCGCGATCATCATGTTCGGACTCGGGCTCTCGCTCACCCCCGACGACTTCCGGCGCGTCGGGCGGCACCCGCGCGCGGTGGCCGTCGCGCTGGGCTGCCAGCTGCTGCTGCTGCCGGCGCTCTGCTTCGGGCTGGTCAAGCTGCTCGACCTGCCCCCGCTGCTGGCCATCGGCATGATGCTGCTCGCCGCCTCCCCGGGCGGGACCAGCGCCAACCTCTACAGCCACCTCTTCCGCGGCGACGTCGCGCTCAACGTCACGCTCACCGCGATCAACTCGGTGATCGCCATCGTGTCCCTGCCGATCATCACCAACCTGGCCATCGCCCACTACGACCAGGGCGAGACCGTCGACCTGCAGTTCGGCAAGGTGGTCGAGGTCTTCGCCGTGGTGCTGGTGCCGGTGGGCCTTGGCATGCTGGTCCGCGCCCGGAAGGCGGCCTTCGCCGAGCGGATGGACCGCCCGGTGCGCACCGGGTCCGCGGTCATCCTGGCCGTGTTGGTCCTCGGCATCCTGCTCGACCAGCGTGAGAACGTCGGCGACTACCTCGCCGACGTCGGCCTGGCCGCCGGCCTGTTCTGCGCCGCCAGCCTGGTGATCGGGTACGTCGTCCCGCGCGCGTTCGGCATCCGCGAGGAGCAGGCCATCGCCTCGTCGATGGAGATCGGCGTGCACAACGGCACGCTGGCGATCTACGTCGCGGTCGAGGTGCTGGACAACACCGAGATCTCGGTGCCGGCGGCGGTCTACTCGGTCTTCATGTTCGTGCTCGCCGCCGTCTGGGGGACGCTGATCAGCCGGCGGATCCGAGCTGCCGGGCCAGCAGAGGTGCCAGTTCCCTGAGCGCCTTGCCCCGGTGGGAGATGGCGTCCTTGTCCTCGCGGGACAGCTCCGCGGTCGTGAGGCCCGGGTGGTCGTCGGCCACGAACAGCACGTCGTAGCCGAACCCGCCGCTCCCCCGCACCTCGCGGACCACGGTGCCGTCCATCCGGCCGTGCACGACCAGCTCGCCGCCGGCGTGCACGAACGCGACCGCGCAGGTGAAGTACGCCGTACGGCGCTCGTCGGGCACGTCGGCGAGCTGGTCGAGCAGCAGCCGGTTGTTGCGCTCGTCGCTCTTGGGCGGGCCGGACCAGCGGGCGGAGAGCACGCCGGGCATGCCGTTGAGCGCGTCGACGCACAGGCCGCTGTCGTCGGCGACCGACGGCAGTCCGGTGGCCGCGAAGCCCGCGCGGGCCTTCAGCAGCGCGTTGCCCTCGAAGGTCGGCTCGTCCTCGACCGGCTCGTCGTACGCCGGGACGTCGTCGAGGCCGACGACGCTCGCGCCGGGCAGGTGCGTGGCGAGGATGCGCTCCATCTCGGCGAGCTTCTTGGCGTTGCGGGAGGCGAGGTGGATCCGGGTCTCGATACGTTCGCTGGCGCTCACTACTCGACCACCGACAGAGCCCGACGTTCGCTGGCGCTCACTACTCGACCACCGACAGAGCCCGACGTTCGCTGGCGCTCACTACTCGACCACCGAGACGCCCAGCGCGTTCTGCTGGAGGCGGGTGAGGTCGGCGCAGCCCTTCTCGCCGAGCGCGAGCAGCGCGTCGAGCTCGGCCCGGTCGAAGGCCGCGCCCTCGGCGGTGCCCTGCACCTCGATGAACTTGCCGTCGCCGGTCATCACGATGTTCATGTCGGTCTCGGCGCGCACGTCCTCCTCGTAGGGGAGGTCGAGGCGCGGGACGCCGTCGATGATGCCGACGCTGACGGCGGCGACCGAGCCGGTCAGCGGCTCGCCCTTGAGCGCGCCGGTCGAGCGGAGGTGGGCGACGGCGTCGGCGAGGGCGACGTACGCGCCGGTGATCGCGGCGGTGCGGGTGCCGCCGTCGGCCTGGAGGACGTCGCAGTCGAGCTGGATGGTGTTCTCGCCGAGCGCCTGGTAGTCGACGACCGCGCGCAGCGAGCGGCCGATCAGCCGGCTGATCTCGTGGGTGCGGCCGCCGATCCGACCCTTGACCGACTCGCGGTCGGAGCGGGTGTTGGTGGACGCAGGGAGCATGGCGTACTCCGCCGTCACCCAGCCCAGGCCCGAGCCCTTGCGCCAGCGCGGCACGCCCTCCGAGGCGGACGCGGCGCACAGGACGCGGGTGCGGCCGAACTCGACCAGCACCGAGCCGGCGGCGTGGTCGAGCCAGTTGCGGGTGATCGTGATCTGGCGGAGCTCGTCGTCGCTACGACCGTCGGCGCGTGTCATGACCAGCAGGCTAGTGGCCGGCGGGGACACGCCCTCGCACGCCCTCGGTCCAGGCCAGCCGGACCGCCCACGGAGCGAGGTCGCGCGCCCGGCGCCCCATCCAGGGCACGCCCTCGGCGGCCATCCAGGCCAGGTCCCGGCGCCAGCTCGGCTCGAAGCCGCCGGACGGCTCCGGCGAGGGCGACGCGAAGTCCAGGCCCTCGCGCTGCAGGAGCGATGCGAAGGCGCCGGCCAGCGCCCGGTGGCCGCGCTCCGAGGGATGCAGCCGGTCCACCGACCAGGACTCGCGCCGGAAGATCCCCGGCTGCGCGGCCAGGTCGACCCGGAGCCCGCCGTACGTCGCGTGCACCTCGTCGTAGACCGCGTTGACCCGCTCGATCCGGGCCAGCATCGGCCGGCGCAACACGCCCGGCAACCCGATCGCGGCGCCATGGTCGTGGAAGCGCGCGGTCAGCAGCAGCGCACCGGTCGACTGCAGCGCCTCGGCGCAGGTCATCAGGTCCTCGCGGACCCGCCGGGTGTCCCAGGTCGAGCGCATCGTGTCGTTGATGCCCACGACCAGGGACGCGACGTCGGGGCGGTGCGCGACCGCCTCCTCGAGCTGTCCGGTCCGCACGGTCGCCGCCGTGGCTCCCGAGACGGCCAGGTTGCAGAAGGAGACGTCGTACGACGTGCCGAGGGCGTCCGCGAGCAGCCGGGCCCACCCGCGCCAGCCGGTCGGGGACACGGCGTGCGGCACCGGGTCACCGATGCCGAAGGTCGAGCTGTCACCGAGGGAGGCCACCCGCAGGTACATGACGCCAGCGTGGCGGCAGGCACGGAGCGTGCCTGCCGCCACGAGGTGTCGTGTCGGACAACCCTCGGTGAAGGGTTACTTGAACTCGATCCGCAGCAGCCGGCGGATGCCGAACACCAGCGGGACGACCAGCCAGATGAAGCCACTGGTCGCGATCTGCGCCCACTCCTCGCCGGTCGGCGTGTAGTCGCCCTGGAACAGCGGCGTCTGCGCGGTGTTGAACTCGATCCACGGCGCCAGGTCGTTGAACCAGTCGCTGAGGGCGGAGAGGATCCCGACCGCGGTCGGGAGGATGAGCGTGTAGGCGAAGTAGCCGACGATCGCGGCCGGGGTGTTCATCAACAGGGTGGCGATGGCGAACCCGATCAGCACCGACACCACGGCGGAGAGGATGAAGCCGTTGAAGACGAGGTTGCCGTCGACGCCCCACTCGTCGCCACGTCCGATCAGCATGCCGACCGCGGCCATCACGGCCGACAGCACCATCACGGCGACCGCGAGCACCAGGCCCGCGAGGAACTTGGCCAGCACCACCCGCGGGCGCCGCGGCTCCAGCGTGAAGGTCACCAGCCCGTTGCGCTGGCTGGCCTCGCTGGTGACCAGCATGATGATGAGGATCGGCAGGAAGTAGCCGAGCACGGCGCCCGCGATGCCGAGGTGGTTCTCGAAGGTGCGGTCCTGGTCGGAGGCGGCGAACGCGAAGATGACCTCGACCGCGAGCACCAGGGCGACGATCGAGACGGCGAACCAGAAGCCGGCACGGGTGTCGAGCGCCTTGCGGACCTCGACCTTGACCAGCCGGCTGAGCGGCACCTTCTCGGTGCCGGCGAGGTCGATGTAGCCGGGCGCGGTGGTGGTGCTCATGCCGGGGCTCCTTCCGGAAGCGTCTCGCGCTGGGTGTCGGAGGTCAGCTGGAGGAACAGGTCCTCCAGGCCGCCGTCGCCCGAGCGGAGGTCGGTGAGGACGATCTGCTGCTCGGCGGCGACCCGGCCGACCTCGACCGGCGCGACCTCGACCTTGAGACCCTCGCCCGCCGGCGTCACCGCGAAGCCCTTGGCCTGCAGGGCCTGGGCCAGCTGGTCGTTGGTCAGCGAGGTGACCAGGGTGGAGGTGGTGGTGCTGCCGGCGAGCAGCTGCTGCTTGTTGCCCTGAGCCACGATCTTGCCGCGGCCGATGAGGATCATCTCGTCGGCGATGATTTCGACCTCGTGCAGCAGGTGGCTGGAGAGCAGCACCGTGCCGCCGCGGTCGGCGTACCCCTTCAGCAGGCCGCGCATCCAGCGGATGCCGGCCGGGTCGAGGCCGTTGGCGGGCTCGTCGAGGATGAGCACCGACGGGTCGCCGAGCAGGGCGTGGGCGATGCCGAGGCGCTGCTTCATGCCGAGCGAGTAGTTGCGCAGCCGGCGCTTGGCCTCGTTGTCGGACAGCGAGACCAGGGCGAGCATCTCGTCGACGCGCGACGCCGGCAGGCCCATCGTCTGGGCGCCGATGGTGAGGATCTCGCGGCCGGTGCGGCCGGCGTGCTGGGCCGAGGCGTCGAGCAGGACGCCGACGTGGCGTCCGGGGTTGGGGATGTCTGAGTAGAGGTGGCCACCGATGGTGACGCGACCTCGGGTCGGGGGCGTGAGCCCCACCATGACGCGCATGGTGGTCGTCTTGCCGGCACCGTTGGGACCGAGGAATCCGGTGACCCGTCCGGGCTGGCAGACGAAGCTCACGTCGTCGACGGCGGTGAACGCGCCGTACGTCCGGGTGAGTCCTTCGACGTTGATCATGACCCCACCCTGCCCGAGTCCGGACGCCGCACGCATCGGACGCGCGGCCATCCCGACCCCCTACCTAGGGAGGGGGCGTAAGACGACCGCGGGCGACTGCGTCCGCGAGTGCCCGGGGCCTAGCCTGAGCCGGTGGACCGGCCGACCCCTGAGGAGTACCAGCCGCCGCTGTCGGCGTGGGGACACACCTGGCGGCTGGTCGCGATGCTGGCCATCAGTGCCCTCATCTGGGCCACGGTCCTGGACGACCAGTCCGAGGCGCTCTGGGCCGTCGACGTGGCCCTGGGGATCGCGTCGTACGTGCTGGTGTTCTTCCGGCGCCGCTGGCCCGTCGCCGTCGCCTTCGGGACCAACCTGCTCGGCACCTTCTCCGCCATCGCCGCCGGACCCGCCTCGCTCGCGCTGGTGTCGCTGTCGACCCGACGGGTCTGGCGGCACATCATCCCGCTCGCGGTCGCCTCGTTCGCGTCCGCGCAGGTGTTCGCGGTCATCAACCCTCCGGAGGGCAGCGAACCGTGGTGGCTCACGGCGTCGACGAACCTGGTCTTCATCGCCGCCGTCACCGCCTGGGGCATGTACCTCGGCTCGCGCCGTGAGCTGATCTGGACCCTGCGCAACCGCGCCGAGCGCGCGGAGGCCGAGCAGGAGCTGCGCTCCACGCACGCCCGGGACAGCGAGCGGGCCCGGATCGCCCGCGAGATGCACGACGTGCTGGCCCACCGGATCTCGCAGATCTCGATGCACGCCGGCGCCCTGGCCTTCCGCGAGGACCTCGGCCCCGCGGAGATGCGCGCCAGCGCCGGCGTCATCCAGCAGACGGCCAACGAGGCGCTGACCGACCTGCGCGGCGTGCTCGGGGTGCTCCGCGACCGCGAGACCGGCGAACTCCTGCACACCCCGCAGCCGACGTACGCCGACCTCGCGGAGCTGGTCGAGGCGGCCCGGGCGACCGGCGCCCGGATCGAGTACGACGACCTAATCGCCTGCACCGAGGAGGTCCCCGACTCGGTCGGGCGGACCCTCTACCGGATCGTCCAGGAGGGCATCACCAACGCCGGCAAGCACGCGCCCGGAGCGCTGCTCACCATCCAGGTGAGCGGCTCGCCCGACGACGGCGTCGACATCATGCTCCGCAACCCGGTCGGCTTCGGCCCGACCCGTACGCCGGGGTCCGGGCTCGGGCTGGTCGGGCTGGCCGAGCGGGCCGAGCTGCGCGGCGGCCACCTCTCGCACGGCCGCGACGGGTCGACGTTCGTCCTGCACGCGTGGATACCGTGGGCGTCGTGAGCATCCGTGTCCTGGTCGTCGACGACGACCCGCTCGTCCGGTCCGCGCTCGGCCTGATGCTCGGTGGTCAGCCCGACGTCGAGGTGGTCGGCGAGGCGGCTAACGGCCGTGAGGGCCTGGCCCTGGCGGGGTCGCTGCGCCCCGACGTGGTGCTGATGGACATCCGGATGCCCGTCCTCGACGGACTGACGGCGACCCGAGAGCTGCACCGGATCCCCCAGCTCCAACCCCAGCCTCCGCACGTGATCGTGCTGACGACCTTCGACGCCGACGACCACGTGGTCGAGGCGCTGGGTGCCGGCGCGGACGGCTTCCTGCTCAAGGACACCCCGCCGGGCCAGATCCTCGACGCGATCCGCGCGGTCGCCGCGGGCGACCCGATGCTCTCCCCCTCGGTCACCCGCACCCTCATCGAGCGGCTGCGCAGCGGTCCCGACAGCGGCCGGGTCGCCGCGGCCGAGGGTCGGCTCGCGCTGCTCACCGACCGCGAGCGCGACGTCGCCCTCGCGGTCGGCCGGGGGCTCAGCAACGCCGAGATCGCCGGCGAGCTGCACCTGTCGGTGCCGACGGTGAAGGCGCACGTATCCCGGCTCTTCGACAAGCTGATGGTCACCAACCGGGTCCAGATCGCGATCTGCGTGCACGACGCCGGGCTGGTCTGACACCGGATCAGGGCACCTCGTGAGTAGTACGGGGAGGGGCACACGTGTGCCCCTCCCCGTACTACTCGCGAGGCCCCTCTCCACAGGGCGGGGCCGAGGGCCAGACGCCACCGGCGTGCGGCCCTACCGTGGCGCCATGCTGATGTCCGGGCGAGCCGCGACCCGTCGCCTCCAAGCGGCCGGTCTCACCGAGCGGTCCGCTCGCCGTGTCCTCGCGGCGGGCCTGGCCGGGGAGCCGCAGCGGATCACCGCCGCCCACCTCTACGACGAGGAGTCCGTCGAGCGCCTGGCGGAACGGAGCACGATCGCGTGGTCGCAGCTGCGCGAGGCCTGCCCCCACGGAGTGTTCGTCGCGCGCCGCCCGGGCCCGCCCGCGGACCTCGAAGACGGCTGGCCGATGTCGCTGGCGGCCCGGTTCTGGGTCGACCACGGGATCGCGCAGCACGGCTGCTTCCCCCTCGTCGCGACCGTCGCCGGCTTCGTGTCGACCGGCGCCGAGATCGTCGCGTCCCACGACGAGCCGGTCGCCGCACCCGCCCCGTCGCGCACGGGTCTCACCCTGCGCCCGCCCGGCGGCTGGTACGACGCCTTCCGCGACCGCCGGCTGTCCACCGGTCCCGGGCCCGCCTGGCTCCTGCTCAACGTCCCGGGCTGGATCTCGGCGTCGGGTGCCGCCTAGCCCGTCGGGCTCTCCCACGCCGCCCACAGCTCGGCGTACCGCCCCCCGGCGGCGACCAGCTCGTCGTGCGAGCCGGACTCGACGACCCGGCCGTGGTCGAGGACCAGGACCAGGTCCGAGCGCTGGGCCTGGCTGAGCCGGTGGGCGACGACGAGGGCGGCGCGACCGCGGGTGACGGCATCGGCGGCGGTGTCGAGCTCGCGGGCGCCGAGCGAGCCGGCCTCGGCGGTGGCCTCGTCGAGGACGACGACCGCCGGATCGACCAGGAGGACCCGGGCCAGGGCCAGCTGCTGGGCCTGGGCGGGGGTCAGGGTGCGGCCGTCCTCGCCGACCAGGGTGTCGAGGCCCTCGGGCAGCGCCGCGACCCAGCCCGCAGCGGCCACGGCGACCAGGGCCTCGTGCAGATCCTCGTCGGAGGGGTCGTCGACGGCGGCCAGGCGCAGGTTGTCGCGCAGGGTGCCGGCGAAGACGTGCACCTCCTGGCTGACCAGCCCGACCTGCCGCCGCAGCAGCGCCGGGTCGAGGGTGCCCAGGTCGACCGAGCCCAGGCGCACCGAGCCGCTCGTCGGCGGCAGCACCCCGGCGGCGACCGCGGCCAGGGTGGTCTTGCCGGCGCCGCTGGCGCCCACCAGGGCCACCCGCCGGCCGGGCTCGACCACCAGGTCGACCCCGTCGAGCATCGGGCGGTCGGGCAGGTAGCGGTGGCCGATCCCCCGCAGCGCCAGCGTGCCGCCGGCCGGCTCCGCCGGCACGTCGTACGACGGCGCGGGGAGGGCGGCCACCCCCACCAACCGGGTCAGGGACGCCGCGGTGACCTGCAGGTCGTCGAAGAGGAACAGGAGCACGCCGATCGGGTTGAACAGCCGGTGGAAGAAGAGCGCGGCGGTGGTCACCTCGCCGACGCTGACCGCACCGCTGTCCACGCCGAGGAAGCCGACCCCGAGGATCGCGATCAGCCCGACGCACTCGGTGCGGTTGGTGCGACCGCCGAAGCGACCGTAGAGGTGGAAGACGTCGAGCGAGATCCGCACGGTGTCCGCCGACCGCGCGTCGACCTCGGCCGCGGCCGGCTCCTCGATCCGGAACGAGCGCAGCGTCGGCAGCCCCCGCAGCGCGCTCACCAGGGCCTGGGCGCGCTCGCCGGTGGCGACCCGCTCCCGGGCGTAGTAGGGCGCGGAGCGCGGGAGGTACCAGCGCAGGGCGTGGACGTAGAACGGCAGGGTGACCAGCCCGGCCAGCCCGAGCCGCCAGTCCAGGGTGAAGAGGCCGCCGGCCGTCAGCACGATGGTGGTCAGCGAGGCCAGGACCATCGGCACGAACTGGCTCACGGCGCGCGCGACGACCCGGGCGTCGTCACCGACGCGGGAGAGCAGGTCGCCCGAGCCGGAGGCCTCGACCCGGGCCGCGTCGAGGGTCAGCGCCCGGGCGAGCACCTGCTGACGCAGCGTGGCCAGCGCCGGCTCGACGGCGCGGGCGAGCAGGTCGGCGGAGCCGGCGGCGAGCAGCCCGCCGAGCACGGCCGCGCCCGCGATCAGCCAGAAGGCCGAGGTCAACGCGTCGTCGACGCCGGGCCCACCGTCCAGGAGTCGGTCGACCAGCCGGCCGAGGACGTACGGCGCGAGCAGGCCGGTCGCCGAGGCGGCCAGGAACGCGGCGACGGCCGCGCCGAGCACGACCGGGCGGCGCAGCATCAGTCGCAGCAGGTGGCCCGCGGACTCGCGGGCGGTGGCGACGGGGAGCAGGTCGCGGCTCACCGCAGCACCGCCGTCCGGTACGCCGCGTCGTCGGCCAGCAGTCCGGCGTGCGTGCCGGTGACCGTCGTCCCGTCGGCGGCGACGTGCACGACCCGGTCGGCGGCGGCGAGCAGCGCGGGGCTGCTGGTCAGCACCACGGCGATGCCCTCGGCCGGCAGCGCGGCGCGCAGCCCGTGGGCGATGTCGTGCTCGGTCACCGCGTCGACGGCGGTGGTCGGGTCCTGCAGGACCAGCACCGGCGGCCGGGCGGCGAGCGCGCGGGCCAGGGCCAGCCGTTGACGCTGGCCGCCGGACAGCGAGGTGCCACCGGCGGCGACGGCGCGGTCCAGGCCGTCGGGGTCGAGGTCGACGACGTCGTCGAGCGCGGACGCGGTCAGCACCGTGGGCCAGTCCGGCTCGCCGTGGGTCAGCACGTTGGAGCGCAGGGTGCCCTCGAAGACGTCGACATGGTGGCGGACCACCAGCACGTGGGCGCGCCGGGCGTCGAGCCCGACCTCGTCGAGCTCGACCTCGCCGACCCGCACCCCGGGCGCCGGCAGCACCCCGGCCAGCTCGTCGAGCAGCCGGTCCCCGACCGCGGGGTCCTCCAGCAGGACGCCGACCAGCTCGCCGGGCGAGGCCCGCAGCAGCCCGGGCACGTCCAGCGCGCCGGCGGGCACCGAGGAGGCGCCGGTGTCGGCGACGGCGTACGGCTCGGCGAGCACCTCGACCACCCGGCGCCCGGAGGCCCAGCAGGTGGCGGTGTGGGCCGCGACCTCGCCGAGGGTGCTGAGCGGCTCGGCCAGGAACTGCGCGAGGCCGACCACGGCGATGAACTGGCCGATGGTGATGTCGCCGTCGAGCGCGCGGTGCCCGGCGAGCAGCGCCACCGCGGCCAGGAAGACGCCGCTGAGCGCGGTCGTCGTCCCGGACATCAGCCCGGTCGAGCGGGCGGCCAGGATGCCCGCGCCGACCGCGCGGTCGCTGGCCTCGTCGTAGGTCCGGGCGGCCGCGGCCTCGCCGCCGACCCCCTTCAACACGCGCAGGCCCGCGACCAGGTCGGCGGCCAGGCCGCTGGCCCGGGCGATCCGGCTCTGCTGCTCCCCGGCGTGCCGCGACAGCCGGGGCGCCAGCAGCTGCACGGCCCCCAGCACCAGCGGCACGCCCAGCAGCACGACGAGCCCGAGCAGCAGGTCGACGCGGAGCAGGTAGACCGCCGCGACGGCGATCGAGCCGACGGCCGCGCACGCGAAGCCGGCCATCCGGACCACCTCGGCGGCCAGCTCGGCGTCGGAGGTCGCCACCGAGAGGGTCTCCCCCGGCAGTCGCTTGCGGGTCGTGCCGCGCGGGTCGAGGACCCGTCGCACGACCTCGCCGCGCAGCAGGTGGCTCTCGTGCTGCACCGTCGCGAACCCGGCCCGCGACCCGTAGCGGTAGCCCGAGGACAGCACCAGGAACAGCCCGGCCAGCCCGGCGAACCACCACAGCAGGTGGCTCCCGTCCCCGGTCGCCACGGCGTCGTCGACGACCAGGCCGATGATCACCGGGACCAGCGCCTCGCAGATCTGCCAGGTGCACAGCAGCAGGATGCTGCGGCTCACCAGCCCGCGGTGGCGGCGGACCGTCCGGCGGTAGAGCGCGGCCGTGGAGCGGGGCACGACGGTCTCTCCAGGCACGACGGGTGAGGCTAACCTAACTACGGCGGCCCTCAGGCCTGCGGGGCGGCGTGCAGCTCGTACGACGCGCCCGCGCGGGCCAGCTCGGCCGGGCCGTCGTAGCGCCCCCGCGCCTCGTCCAGCGCGACCTGCGGGTCGTGCCACGGCGGGACGTGGGTCAGCACCAGCCGGCGCACGCCCTCGCGGGCGGCGAGGTCGCCCGCGTCGACCCCGGTGAGGTGCAGGTTCGGCGGGTTGTCGTCGCCCTCGCGGAAGGACGCCTCGGCGAGCATCAGGTCGGCGCCGGACGCGACCAGGTCGAGACCCGCGCACGGGCCGGTGTCGCCGCTGTAGCCGACGACGACGCCGTCGACGGCGACCCGCAGCGCGTACGCCGGCACCGGGTGGTCGACCGCGACCGGCTGCACCGAGAACGGGCCGATCTCGATCGGGCCGTCCCACTCGCGGAAGTCGAACTCCTCGTGCATGCCGGGGTCGAGCGGAAGGTCGTAGGCGCGGGCCATCCGGTCCGCCGTGCCGACCGGGCCCCAGACCGGGATCCGCGGCTGCGGGCCGGACGGGTGGTACTTGCGCAGCACGTAGTAGCCCGCCAGGTCGAGGCAGTGGTCGGCGTGCAGGTGGCTCAGCAGCACCGCGTCGATCGAGAGCGGGTCGGCGTACCGGTGCAGCGCGCCGAGGGCGCCGCTGCCGAGGTCGAGCAGGATCCGCCAGGTGCGCCCGTCGTGCTCGGCCTCCAGCAGGTAGCAGCTCGCGGGCGAGTCCGGTCCGGGATAGGAGCCGGAGCAGCCGACGACGGTGAGGCGCACGGAGCAACGTTAGGCGAACGCCGGTGTGCGCGCACGACGTCGCGATCTAGGTCACGCGTGCCGGTCGTCACTCGAGGATCTGGTCGGCGTGCTCGGCGATCCAGGTCATCAGCGGGACGAGCCGCTCGACCAGCCCCTGGCCGAGCGGCGTGAGCGAGTACTCCACGTGCGGGGGTACGACGGGCCGCGCGTGCCGCAGCACCAGCCCGTCCTGCTCGAGCATCCGCAGGGTCTGGGCGAGCATCTTCTCGCTGACCCCCTCGGCCCGGCGGCGCAGCTCGCTCCAGCGCAGCGGCTCGCCATCCGAGAGCGCGGCCAGCACCAGCGGCGACCACTTGCTCATCACGTGGTCGAGGACGACGCGGGTCGGGCAGCCCTGGGTGAAGGCCTGGTCGGGGAACGCGGACGCGATGCTCACCCGAGAGATAGTACCGCACTTCAAAGTGGGTACTAACTTTTCGGAAGTATCCGACGGCGCCGTCCGTTGGGCCGGGTGTTCGCACCTGATCCCACCGAAAGGCACGCACCATGACCGTCCTCGTCACCGGCACCTCCGGCCACCTCGGCCGCCTCACCGTCCTCGCGCTCCTCGAGCGCGGCGTCCCCGCCGGCGAGATCGTGGCCACCGCCCGCGACCTCGACAAGATCGCCGACCTGGCCGACCTCGGGGTGCAGACCCGCCGGGCCGACTACACCGACCCCGACTCGCTCGACGCGGCCTTCGCCGGCGTCGACCGTGCCGTCCTGGTCTCCTCCAACGCCGTCGGCTCCCGGGTCGACGACCACCGCAACGTGGTGGACGCGGCGGCGCGCGCCGGCGTGGGCCTGCTCGGCTACACCAGCATCCTGCGGGCCGACACCAGCGACCTGCTGCTGGCCGCCGACCACCGCGAGACCGAGGACCTGATCAAGGCCAGCGGCGTGCCGTTCACCTTCCTGCGCAACGGCTGGTACCTGGAGAACTACACCGAGAACACCGCTCCCGCGCTGGCCACCGGCCAGGTCGTCGGGTCGGCCGGCGACGGTCGGGTCAGCGCCGCCGCGCGCGCCGACTTCGCGGCCGCGGCGGCCGCCGTACTGGCCGGCGGAGAGCACGCCGGCGCGGTCTACGAGCTCGCCGGCGACGAGGCCTTCACGATGGCCGAGTACGCCGCCGCGCTGGGCTCCGCGACCGGCCAGGAGATCGGCTACACCGACCTGCCGGTCGACGAGTACGCCGGGATCCTCACCTCGGCCGGTGTGCCCGCGGGCTTCGCCCAGGTGCTCGCCGACTCCGACCGCGGCATCGCGGCCGGGGCGCTCGAGGACCGCAGCGGCGACCTGTCCCGGCTGATCGGCCGACCCACCACGCCGCTCGCGGACGCGCTGCGCGGCATCGGCTCCTGACCGGGACCCGCCCGCGTACGGTGGGCCGATGCGATCGCCCGCCGCACTCGTCCTGACCGCCGCCCTCGCCCTCACGGGCGGGGCGGCGGTCCCCGGCCCCGCCACCGCCGCCCCGGACCGCGCCGACGCCGGCCCGGCCCCGGCCGCCGCCGCACGGGTGGCGTCCGGCGCCCGGGTCCTGGCCGTGTCCGTCGACGGCCTGAACCCCGCGGCGCTGCGCCGGCTCGGGCCCGAGCGCACCCCGGCGCTGCATCGGCTGCTCGCCGAGGGGGCGGGCACCCTCAACGCTCGCTCGTCGCGGGAGCTGACGATCACCCTGCCGAACCACACCTCGATGGTCACGGGCCGGCGCATCGACCGGCGTACGGGTGGCCACGGCGTGACCTGGAACGACGACCTGCGAGGGCGCACCGTCCACGGCGCGGCCGGCGAGCGGGTCTCCTCGGTGTTCACCGTCGTCGCCCGAGCCGGCGGCGAGTCGGCCGTGCTGGCCGGCAAGACCAAGTTCAGCCTCTTCGACCGGTCCTGGCCGGCGGCCGTCGACCGGACCACGATCGACGCCGACCCGGTGAAGCTGCTCCGGGCCGCGCGGGCCGAGCTGGTCCGCGGCGACCGCGAGCTGGTCTTCCTGCACCTGGCCCTGCCCGACGTCGCCGGCCACGCCTCCGGGTTCATGGGCCGGCGCTACCTCGACGCGGTCGCCCGCACCGACCGGATCCTCGGCCGCCTGCTGCGCACGGTCGACGCCCGGCCCGAGCTCGCCGAGGACCTCAGCCTCGTGCTCACCGCCGACCACGGCGGCCGCGGGGCGAACCACTCGGACCGCACGCGGTTGGCCAACTATCGGGTCCCCTTCGTGGTCTGGGGACGCGGCGTGACGCACGGCGACCTCTACGCGATGAACCCGCAGCGCCAGAACCCCGGGACCGGGCGGCCGTCGTACGGCGCGGCCCGCCAGCCGGTCCGCAACGGCGACCTGGCCAACGTGGTGACCGGCCTGCTCGGCCTGCCGGCCGTGCCCGGCAGCGAGTTCGACGACGGCCACGACCTCGTGGTGCGGTGATCCGCACCCGTTGATCCCCGGAGCCTGGACGTCCTAGGGTCAGGACCGGAAGTCCTCCTCGGGAAGGCCAGCTCGATGGCGCTCACGCAGCAGCAACCGGAGTCCGTGCGGATCCGCCTGTCCGCCCAGCGGTTCTTCGCCGTCAGCTCCGTCGTCGTCGCCACCTGCGTCGTCGTGGGGGTGCCCGCCGCGCGGACCGCGCCGACCTTCTGGGCGGGCTGGGTGCTCGTCGTCCTGGCCACGGTGCTGCTGGAGGGTCTGCACCGGTTCCGCGCTCCCGATGGCTGGTCGGCACTGGTGCCCGTCCTCGACGTGCTGGCGGTCGCGCTGCTGCGTGCCGAGCTGATGCCGACGATGGCCGGCCTCGCCGTCCTGGTCGTCGTCCCCGCCCTGTGGCTCGGGGTCGCGCACGGTCGCGCCGGGATCGTCGTGGCCGGCCTGGGCGGCCTCGTCGTCTTCACCCTGCCGGTGCTGGCCTCGACCGAGGCCCTGAGCACCGCCGCGAACGTCGGCCGGTTCCTCCTCCAGCAGCTGCAGACCGCGGGCCTGGCGTTCTTCGGGCACCGGGCCGCCACCGAGCTCCGCCACCGCCGGCACCGGCTGGACGACGAGCTGCGCGCCGCGCGCCGGCGCGAGCTGATCGGCCGGGCGGTCCTGCAGGGGGTCGGCTCCGGCGTGATCGTGTACGACGCCGCCGGCCGGCTGCTGGCGGCCAACGAGCTGGCCCGCGCGATCAGTGAGAACGGGGGCTACGACCTGGCGCGACCCGATCTCCCGGGCCGTCGGGTGTGGCAGCAGGACGGCGTCGCTCCGGTGCCTCCCGACCGGCAGGTCCTCGGTCGCGCGACGAGCGAGGAGCACGTGCCGGACACCCTGGAGTGGCTCGGACCGCCGCACGACCTCACCCCCGTCGGGTGGAACGCCCGGCGGATGCATGACCAGGACGGCTCCGTCCTCGGCACCGTCGTCGTCTGCCACGACCTGACGACGTCGTTCCGGGCCCGCCGCAGCCAGGAGCAGTTCCTGGGCACCGTCACCCACGAGCTGCGCACCCCGCTCACCTCGATCGTCGGGTACGTCGACGTCGCCGAGTCCCTGATCCCGCCCGAGGACGCCCTGCTGCGTCGCTCGATGGCCGCGATCCGGCGCAACTCCGAGGAGCTGAGCGAGCGGGTCGCCCAGCTCCTGAGCACCGCCGACTCCCGACCCGAGCTCCGCGAGGAGGAGGTCGACCTCGGCGACCTCGTCGCCTCGCTGGCCGGTCGCTGGCAGCGACGCTGCGCGGACCTCGGCGTCCGCCTCCACTGCTCCTTCGACGACGACGTGCCGGCCGCGGTCGATCCCCACCAGGTGGCCCGCGTGGTCGACGCGCTGCTGTCCAACGCCGCCAAGTTCACCCCGCCCGGCGGCGACGTCCGGCTGCGGGTCGTCCAGGACGGACGGACCGCGGCCCTCGTCGTCTCCGACACCGGCATCGGCATGGCGCCGGCCGACCTGGACCGCGCGTTCGACCGGTTCCAGCGCGGCGACGCCGCCCGGGTCGGTGCCGTCCAGGGCCTCGGCCTCGGGCTCGGCCTCGTGAGGCGGATCGTCGAGGCGCACCGCGGCACCGTGACGATGCACAGCGAGGCCCGGGTCGGCACCACGGTGACGGCGCGCTTCCCGCTGGCGGTCGGGTCCCTCAGGCCGGAGGCGACTCCAGCACCAGCGTGACCGGACCGTCGTTGACCGACTCCACCTGCATGTCGGCGCCGAAGACGCCGCGCTCGACCCGGGCGCCGAGGCGCGCCAGCTCGGCGCAGAAGGCGTCGTACAGGGGCTCGCTGACGGGGCGCGGGGCGGCCCGCTGCCAGGTGGGCCGTCGGCCCTTGCGGGCGTCGGCGTAGAGCGTGAACTGGCTGACCGCCAGCACCGGGGCGCCCTCGTCGGAGGCGGACCGCTCGTCGCGGAGGATCCGCAGCTCCCAGGTCTTGCGGGCCAGCCAGGCCACCTGGGCGGGCCCGTCGTCGTGGGTCACGCCGACGTAGACCAGCAGCCCGGGCTCCTCGATCGCCCCGACCACCTCGCCGGCCACGAGCACGCGGGCGCTGCGCACCCGCTGGACCACCGCACGCACGACGTCAGCGGGCCCGGGCCAGCTCGGAGCCGGTCGGGAACGGGTTGAAGCGGCAGCCGCCGAGCCCCTTGGACTGCTGCATCATCACCGGCGCCGGCCGGCCGCGACCGGGGCAGCCCGCGTGGCCGAAGCCGAGCCAGTGCCCGGTCTCGTGGTTGACGACCATGTGGCGGTAGTCGCGCAACGACCCGCGGGCGTCGTTCCAGGCCGGCGAGGCGTGCTGCCACCGGGTCTGGTTGATGACGACGTAGCGGCCGACGCGGCAGCTCCACTGGACGCTGCAGACCGACGAGAAGGCGGGCACGCGGCTCGCCTCGGCGAGCACCACGGTGAAGCGGCCGCCGTCCTGGACGCGCCGGAACCGGACGCCGGCACCCCGCCAGCCGCGGGGGTCGTCGTACGTCTGCTGGACCAGGCGGCGGAACGTCCGCAGGCTCGCGGTGATCCGGCCCCGGGTCTCGACGTCGTAGGTCACCGTCCGGCGTACGTCGACCCGGTGGGCGACCCGACCGCGCGCGCGGGAGGTCGCCGTCGCCCAGTCGTGCCCGGGCGCCCGGACGGTGACGCGGACCCGCAGCCGGTGGCCGACGTCGCGCGGGGAGACGGCGTGCCGCCGCCGGGTCTCGCCCTTGATCGGGCGACCGTCGCGCAGCCACTGGTAGCGCACCCGCGTCGGGCGGACCGACCAGCGGCCGATGTCGGCGCGGACGGTGCGGCCGAAGCGGAGGGTCCCGACGACGGCGGGCCGCGTGCGATGGCGGATCGTCGCCCGGG
This sequence comes from Nocardioides lianchengensis, assembly GCF_900101465.1. Taxonomy (GTDB): domain Bacteria; phylum Actinomycetota; class Actinomycetes; order Propionibacteriales; family Nocardioidaceae; genus Nocardioides; species Nocardioides lianchengensis. Next base: position 502,367 of record NZ_FMZM01000001.1, on the reverse strand, counting down.
CCACGGGCGACGTCGCGGCCGAGGTGGCGGCCGCACTGCCCGAGGCGTCGGTCGCCGTGACCGTGACGGCGACCCGCGTGCCGAGATCGTCCAGGCCGAGCCGGTAGCGGCGCTCGGTCGCGCCGGCGATCGGCGCCCCGTCGCGCCGCCACTGATAGGCGTACGCCGTCGGCGTCGGCGTCCACGAACCGACCCCGGCGACCAGGACCTCGTCGTACGTCGGGTCGCCGGTGACCACGGGCGGCGCGGTGGCGACCGGGACGGCCGCTGCGGGCGTGGCGGGGAGGACCGCCCCCGCCACGGCGAGGACGACGGCGAGCAGCAGGACCCTCAGGCCCACAGCTGCCCTTCGAGCCGGTCCTCGGCCTCGTCGACGGTGCCCTCGTAGGCGCCGGTGGAGAGGTACTTCCAACCGCCGTCGCAGACCACGAAGGCGATGTCGGCGCTCTCGCCGGCCTTCACGGCCTTGGCGGCCTGGCCCAGGGCGGCGTGCAGGATCGCGCCGGTCGACACCCCGGCGAAGATGCCCTCGAGCTCGAGCAGCTCGCGCACCCGTCGTACGGCGTCGCGGGGACCGACCGAGAAGCGGGCGTCGATCAGGTCGGCGTCGTACAGCTCGGGGACGAAGCCCTCGTCGAGGTTGCGCAGGCCGTAGACCAGCTCGCCGTACCGCGGCTCGGCGGCGACGATGCGCACCTCCGGCTTGGCCGCGCGGAAGAACCGGGACACGCCCATCAGGGTGCCGGTGGTGCCGAGGCCGGCGACGAAGTGGGTGATCGAGGGGAGGTCGGCGAGCAGCTCGGGGCCGGTGCCCTCCTCGTGGGCGAGGGCGTTGGCGGCGTTGCCGTACTGGTAGAGCATCACCCAGTCGGGGTGCTCCTCGGCGACCCGCTTGGCGACCCGGACGGCCTCGTTGGACCCGCCCGCGGCGGGCGAGGAGATGATCTCCGCGCCCCACATCCGCAGCAGCTGGCGACGCTCCTCGGAGGTGTTCTCCGGCATCACGCAGACGATCCGGTAGCCCTTCAGCTTGGCCGCCATGGCCAGCGAGATGCCGGTGTTGCCCGACGTCGGCTCCAGGATCGTGCACCCCGGCCGCAGGGTGCCGTCCTTCTCGGCCTCCTCGATCATCTTCAGGGCCGGGCGGTCCTTGATCGAGCCGGTCGGGTTGCGGTCCTCCAGCTTCGCCCACAGGCGTACGTCGGGGCTCGGGCTGAGCCTCGGCAGCCCGACCAGCGGCGTGCCGCCGACGGAGGCGAGCAGGTTGTCGAAGCGCATGGGTATCAGGATGCCATTCGTCGGTGGGCGGGCTACCGGTGGTCGAGCAGGGAAGGCGCGCAGCGCCTGAGCGCCCGTCGAGACCCCCGCACCCGAGAGGCAACCGTCACCGCAGGAACCGCTCCGGGTCGAACTCGGCGAGCGGGATGATCCGGACCCGCGGAAGCGGGTGGGTGAAGGCGTTGACGTCGTCCTCGAGGTCGTACATCGGGATGCCGAGGGCGGTGAGCTGGGTGCTCATGTACTCGCGCAGGCCGATCAGGCCGACCCGGCGGTGGCCGTCGATCAGCCCGGCGACCTGCTTGACGAAGTCGGCGTCGTGGCTGGCCAGCAGCACGTCGGCGTCGTCGTGGTCGACCAGCGCCTCCAGGGTGCGCTGGATGCCGACGTCGACGACCTTCTCGTCGGCCGAGCCGGCCAGCGGGATCGGCCGGTAGTCCATCGCCAGCAGGGCCTGCACGAACGAGTGCGGGAGGTTGCCGTGGGAGGCGTTGAGGAAGAAGAGCCCGGTGACGGGCTGCTGCAGCGCCTGGACGGCGAACTGCGTCACCCGCTCCCAGCGGGGCCGCTCGTCCGGCGTGGGTCGCCGGCCGAGCAGGGAGTTGCCGAGCGTCGCGTCGATGTTCTCGCCGTCGACGAGGACGAAGGTACGACGCTCGGCGCTCACGCGATCAGCTCAGACCGCGCCGCCGGCGACGGCCGGCAGGACGACGACCTGGTCGCCGTCCTTCAGCGTCGCCTCGAGGCCACCGATGAAGCGCACGTCCTCGTCGTTGATGTAGACGTTGACGAACCGGCGCAGGTCCCCGTTGTCGATGAGGCGGTCCTTGATGCCGGGGTGGCCGGCCTCGAGGTCGTCGATCAGGGCGCTGAGGCTGGCCCCGTCCGCGGTGACCGCCTTCTCGCCGCCGGTGTAGGTGCGCAGGATGGTGGGGATCCGGACCTCGATGGCCATGTCTGGTGCTCCTTGGTAGCTCTGCTCAGCGGGCGCTGAGCTCGGGGACGACGGTGACCTCTTCCTCGGTCACCTCGCCGTCGACGATTCTGTAGGACCTGAACTCCACGGGACCCTCGTTATTCCCGTGCTCCCGCGTGCTGACCAGCACGTAGTGGGCGTTCGGCTCGCTCGCCAAGCCGATGTCCGTGCGGCTCGGGTAGGCCTCGGTCGCGGTGTGGGAGTGGTAGACGACCACCGGCTCCTCGCCGTTCGCGTCCATCTCCTTGTAGAGCTGGAACAGGTCCGTGGAGTCGAACTCGTAGAACGTCGGGCTGCCGGCCGCGTTGACCATCTCGACGTACCGCTCGGGACGGTCGCTGCCCTCGGGGCCGGCGACGATGCCGCACGCCTCGTCGGGGTGGTCCCGCTTGGCGTGCGCGACGATGGCGTCGTAGGTCGCCTGGTCGAGGGTCAGCACCGCTCCAGACTAGGCGCAGTGCACGACCCGACGGGCACCGGTCTCAGACGGCGAAGCGAGGCGTGACCTCGCCCGAGAGCGCCGCCTCGATCCGAGCGCTCAGGAACTCGCTCATCGGCGGCAGGTCGTCGACCGGCCACCAGCGCACCTCGGTGTTCTCGTCGTCCGCGGCATGCGGCTCGCCGGAGAGCCACGAGCAGGCGAAGGTGACGTCGAGGTAGACGCCGAGGTCGCCGTTCGCGTGGGTGATCTGCGGGCTGGCGCTCACCGAGGCGAGCCGGTCGACGGAGATCTCGACGCCGGTCTCCTCCAGCGCCTCGCGCCGGGCGGCGACGCCGGGCTCCTCCCCCGGGTCGACGATGCCGGTGATCGGCGCCCACTGGCCGTTGTCGGCACGGAGCGTCAGCAGCACCCGGTCCTCGTGCACGACGACGGCGGTCACCGCGGGGAGCCAGAGCTCGTGGGTGCCGACCAGCTTGCGGAGCTCGACGACGAACGGCGGGATCGGCATGCGCCCACCCTAGGGACCCCCACCACCCGCCGCACCACCCCGCCGACCCGTCACTTGCTGCCCGCCCTTCACGGCGTGTCGGGCGCGGATCGACGGTTCGCTGAGCGGACGGCGTCGTACCGCTGATCGAGCCGTCAGTCGCTGCCGGACACGCCGGAGAATCAGGGCATTGAGTGACGGGTCGGCTCAGTCGCCCATCAGGGCCTGGACCAGGGTCTCCTGCAGCAGGCCGACCCACTCGTAGATGTCGTGGATCTGGGCGCGGGGGTCGTCGTCGGGCAGCGAGTACCAGAACTCCTCGTCGCCCTCCTCGATCTCCAGGCGGGTGGCCAGCGCGAGCCGCAGGTCGGTGAAGGAGCGCATCCAGGCCTCGGCCTCCGCCTCCTCCAGCTCGACGTCGATCACCAGCCCGTCCTCGCTGAGCTCCGGCGGCAGGCCGGCCTCCTCGAGCCCGTCGATGATCGCCACCGCCGCGGCCGCCTTGCCGTCGCGCAGCCCGCCCTCGGTGAAGCGCCGGAACTCCGAGGCGGCCTCCTCGTCGTGGGGGTACGCCGTCGGGAACAGCCGCGCGAGCACCGGGTCCTCCGGCTCGGTGGTCGGGCCGGAGAAGTCCATCAGCGCCTCGAACGGGTCGCGGTCGTCGTTCGGCACCGCCGCCTCGTTGCGCAGCAGCTCGACCAGCTGCGAGGCCAGCGTGCGCAGCAGGTCGGCCTCGAGACCCGAGAACGTCGCGATGATCCGCTGGCTGCGCAGGTGGCGGTGGAATCCGCTCACGGGTGCGTCACTCCTGCTTCTCCATCGTGGCCCAGAGGCCGTACTCGTGCATGGCCTGCACGTCGCGCTCCATCTCCTCGCGCGAGCCGGTGCTGACCACGGACTTGCCGTCCTCGTGGACCTCCATCATCAGCTTCTCGGCCTTCTTCTTGTCGTAGCCGAAGTACTTCTGGAAGACGTAGCTGACGTAGGACATCAGGTTGACCGGGTCGTTCCACACGATCGTCACCCACGGGTTGGCACGGAGGGTGATCTCGTCCGGGGTGAGGGTCGGCTCGACCTCGACGGGGGCAGAGGACACGCCACCATGTTGGCACACTGGGCACGTGTCGACCGCCAGCACCGCCCTCCTCACCGACCACTACGAGCTGACGATGCTCCAGGCCGCGCTCGGCTCGGGGACCGCCCACCGCCGCTCGGTCTTCGAGCTCTTTCCGCGCCGGCTCCCCGAGGGCCGGCGGTACGGCGTGGTCGCGGGCGTCGGACGTGCGCTCGACGCGATCGAGGCGTTCCGCTTCGACGCGGAGGTGCTGGAGGTGCTGACCGACGTCGTCGACGCGCCCACCCGCGAGTGGCTCGCGTCGTACCGGTTCTCGGGCGACGTGTGGGGCTACCCCGAGGGCGAGGTCTACCTGCCGCACTCCCCGCTGCTGGTCGTCGAGGCGAGCTTCGCCGAGGCGGTGCTGCTGGAGACCCTGCTGCTGTCGATCTACAACCACGACAGCGCGATCGCCTCGGCCGCCTCGCGGATGACCGCCGCCGCCGGGGAGCGGCCCTGCATCGAGATGGGCTCGCGTCGTACCCACGAGGAGGCGGCGGTCGCGGCGGCGCGGGCGGCGTACGTCGCCGGCTTCGCGACGTCGTCCAACCTCGCCGCCCGGCAGCGGTACGGCGTCCCCACCGCCGGCACCAGCGCGCACAGCTTCACCCTGCTCCACGACACCGAGGCCGACGCGTTCCGCGCGCAGGTCTCGTCGCTGGGCCGCGGCACCACGCTGCTCGTCGACACCTACGACATCCGCGAGGCGGTTCGCCTCGGCGTCGAGGTCGCGGGCCCGGAGCTGGGCGCGGTCCGGCTGGACTCCGGTGACCTGGCCGTGCTCGCCCACGAGGTGCGCGCCGAGCTCGACGCCCTGGGCGCGACCGGCACCCGGATCGTGGTGACAAGCGACCTCGACGAGCACGCCATCGCCGCGCTCGCCGCCGCCCCCGTCGACGGGTACGGCGTCGGCACCCAGCTGGTCACCGGCAGCGGGCACCCGACCTGCGGGTTCGTCTACAAGCTGGTCGCCCGCGAGGGGGCCGACGGCTCGCTGGTGCCGGTCGCCAAGAAGAGCGTCGACAAGACCTCCATCGGCGGGCGCAAGTGGGCGCTGCGGCGTCGTACGCCCGAGGGCGTGGCGGAGGCCGAGGTCGTCGGGATCGGCGCCCCGCCCGAGGACGACGGCGACGACCGCGCGCTGCTGGTGCCGCTGGTCCGCGACGGCGAGGTGGTCGGTCGCGAGTCCCTCGAGAAGGCCCGCAAGCGCCATCTCCTCTCCCGCGCCGAGCTGCCCGTCGCCGCCCAGCAGATGTCCAAGGGCGACCCGGTCATCCCGACTCTCTTCGCTTGAGGTCGCTCATCCAGACAGGTGACTGACAGGCTGGCCCGATGGACAGTCCCCAGCACCGGCCGGTCGACCTCGCGACCCCGACCCGCGGGGAGGTCCTCTCCCGCGGTCTCGTCACGGTCAGCACGTGGAGCGGCCGATGGATCCTGGTCTTCGTCGGTGCCGTCCTCGTCGGCCTGGTGGTCCGCGAGGTCTGGTCGATCCTGCTGCCGGTGCTGTTCGCGCTGATCGTCACCACCGTGCTCGAGCCGCCGGCCCGCGCGCTGGAGTCGCGCCTGCGCCTGCCCCCCGCGCTCGCGGCGGCCACGGTGCTGGTCGGGTCGCTGGCCGCGTTGATCGCGCTGGGGTTCGCGCTCGCGCCGCTGGTGGCCGGGCAGGCCGGCGACATCGTGGACGACGCCACCGCCGGGCTCCAGAAGCTGCAGGACTGGGTGCAGTCGAGCGACTTCGTGACGCGTGACCAGGTCGACGCGGGGATCCAGGCGCTCCAGGATCGGATCTCCAGCAGCGGCGACCAGATCGCGGGCGGGGTGCTCACCGGCGTCGGGGCGGCCACCAACGCCGTGGTCACCACCGTGGTCACCCTGGTGCTGACCTTCCTCTTCCTGAAGGACGGCCGGAAGTTCCTGCCCTGGACCTCCCGGCTCGCCGGTGAGCGGGCCGGCGGCCACCTCGAGGCGGTGCTGGGCCGGTCGTGGGGCACCCTCGGCGGCTACATCCGGACCCAGGCGCTGGTCAGCCTCATCGACGCGGTGCTCATCGGCGCCGGCCTGCTGATCGTGGGCGTGCCGCTCGCCGTACCGCTTGCGATCCTGACGTTCATCGGTGGCTTCATCCCGATCGTCGGCGCCTTCGTCGCCGGCGGCGTCGCGGTCCTGGTCGCCCTGGTCTCCGAGGGGCCGACTGGGGCGCTGATCGTGCTCGGCATCGTGCTGGCCGTCCAGCAGATCGAGGGCAACGTGCTCTCCCCGTGGCTGCAGTCCAAGAGCATGCAGCTGCACCCCGTGGTGGTGCTGCTCTCGGTGACCCTCGGGGGCACGCTGTTCGGCATCGTCGGCGCGTTCCTGGCCGTCCCGGCCGCGGCCGTCGCTGCGGTGGTGCTGCGCTACCTCGACGAGCAGGTCACGGCGGCCAGCACGCCGAGCGTCGAACCCGCGAGCGTCGAACCCCCTAGTCTCGAGCCATGACGCGTGCGTTGATCGTCGTCGACGTCCAGAACGACTTCTGCGAGGGCGGGTCGCTGCCCGTCGCGGGCGGGGCCCAGGTCGCCCACGACGTGAACCGGCTGGTCCACGAGTGGAAGGCGGGGCTGCCGGGCGCTCCCGACTACACGCACGTCGTCGCGACCAAGGACCACCACGTCGACCCGGGCGACCACTGGTCGACGGAGCCCGACTTCGTCGACTCCTGGCCGGTGCACTGCCGGGTCGGCACCGACGGCGAGGCGTTCCACCCCAACCTCGACCCGCAGCCGTTCGACGCGGTGTTCCTCAAGGGCGAGCACGCGGCGGCGTACTCCGGCTTCGAGGGCCGTACGACGGACGGCGTACCCCTGGCCGACTGGCTGCGGACCCACGGCATCAGCGACGTGGACGTGTGCGGCATCGCGACCGACCACTGCGTGCGGGCGACCGTCCTGGACGCGGTGCGCGAGGGGTTCGCCGTCCGGCTGCTGCCGGGTCTGTGCGCCGGCGTCGCGCCCGCGACCAGCGAGGCCGCGATGACCGAGATGATCGACGCCGGGGCCGGCGTTGCCTGACCTCGAGGTCGAGCTCGCCGACGGAGTCCTGCGGATGCGCCTGAACCGGCCGGAGGTGTTCAACGCCTTCTCGACCGAGATGGCCCTGGGCTTCGCCTCGGAGCTGGAGGCGGCCCACCACCGCGACGACGTGCGCGTGGTCGTGCTGAGCGGCGCCGGACCGGCGTTCTCGGCGGGGGCCGACATCTCCGGCGGCGGGGGCTTCGACGCCGACACCATGCCGACCGCCAACCGGATGGTCCGGGCCGTCGTGGCCTGCGACAAGCCGGTGCTGGCGGCGGTCGACGGCGTGGCCGCGGGCATCGGCTGCTCGCTCGCCCTGGCCGCCGACCTCCAGGTCGCCGGTCCGTCCGCGTCGTTCCTGCTGGCCTTCACCCGAGTCGGGCTGATGCCCGACGGCGGGTCGTCGGCGACCGTGGCCGCCGCGGTGGGCCGGGCCCGCGCGATGCGGATGGCCCTGCTGGCCGAGCCGCTCAGCGCCGCCGAGGCGTACGACGCCGGGCTGGTCTCCCACCTCGCCCCCGACGACGGCTTCGACGCCCTCGTCGACCGGGTCGCCGGCCGGCTCGCCGCCGGTCCCCCGCTGTCCTACGCCGCCACCAAGCGCGCCGTGAACGCCGCCACCCTGGCCGGCCTGGAGGCCGCCCTCGACCGGGAGCAGGCCGGGCAGGAGCTGCTGTTCCGCACCGCCGACGTCGCCGAGGGCGTCGCCGCGTTCATGGAGCGTCGCCGGCCGACCTTCCGGGGACGCTAGCCGAGGGGCACTCCCCGGGGGCGAACGGGACGTCGATCCCCCCGGAGGGCCGCCCCCACAACCTGTTCGCCCCCAGGGAGCGCCCGCTGCTCCGGAGCTCGCCCCCTAGACTCCCCGGGACTTCGGGGAGGCGACCGCGTGGGACGCGACGTGAGGGCGCTGGCGCCGCTGCGCGAGCACAACTTCCGGTGGTACTTCCTCTCCCGCCTGGTGAACCTGTGCGGGACGACGATGGCGCCGGTCGCGCTCGCCTTCGCGGTGCTCGAGATCAGCGACTCCCCCGGCGACCTGGGCCTGGTGCTGGCGGCGCACAGCATCCCGATGGTGGTCTTCGTGCTGGCCGGGGGCGTGATCGCCGACCGGCTCGGCCGCACGCTGGTCATCCAGGGCTCCAACGTGCTGTCGGCGCTGAGCCAGGGCGCGCTCGCCGTACTCCTGCTGAGCGGGCACGCGGAGCTGTGGCACTTCGTCGTCCTGTCGGCCTTCAACGGCACCGTCTCGGCGGCCAGCCTGCCCGCCCTCGCCGGGCTGCTGCCCCAGCTGGTGCCGCGCGAGCAGCTGCAGCCTGCCAACGTGCTGGCGTCGATGTCGCGCAACGCGCTGGCCATCCTCGGGCCGAGCGTCGCGGCCACCCTGGTCGTGACCGCCGGTCCCGGCTGGGCGCTCGCGGTCGACGCCGCTACCTGGGCCGCCTCGGCGGCCCTGCTCCTGCCGATCAGGATCCCGCCCCGGGCGGCCGCGGCCGAGCCGACGTCCGTGCTGGTCGAGCTGCGCGAGGGCTGGACCTACTTCCGCAGCACCACCTGGCTGTGGGTCGTGGTGCTGTCCTTCGGCTTCCTCAACGCCATCCACGCGGGCGGGCTGAACACGCTGGGGCCGGTGCTGGCCAAGGACTCGGAGATCGGCGAGCACGGTTGGGGTCTGATCATGTCGGCCGAGGCGGTCGGCCTGTTCGTGATGACCCTGCTGATGATGCGGTTCACCCTGCAGCGCCCGCTGCTGTGGGGGATGCTCGGCGTCGCCGTCTTCGGGCTGCCGATCGCCGTGCTCGGCGCCTACCCGCACACCGTCCCGGTGATGCTGGTGGCGGTGCTGGCCGGGATGGGCATCGAGCTGTTCGGACTCGGCTGGAACCTCGCGATGCAGGAGCACGTGCCGATCGACATGCTCTCGCGCGTCTACTCCTACGACATGCTCGGCTCGTTCGTGGCGATCCCGATCGGCCAGCTGGCCTTCGGCCCGCTCGCCGAGGCGCTCGGCATCCGCCGAGTGCTGCTCGTGGCCGGGATCGTCTACCTGGTGATCGCGCTGGCGACGCTGTTCTCGCGGTCGGTGCGCACCCTGCCCCGGGTCAGCACCACTTCTGCGCCAGCGTCCGGATGACGTTCAGGTTGCGGTTGGTGGCGACCCCGAGCCGCTTCTCCACGACCGCATTGGTCAGCCGCGCCTCGTGGTAGTTCTCCCCGAGCAGCAGGTGCACGGCCCGGCCACCGACCTTGGCCATCTCCTCGGCCGAGCTCGCCTCCTCCAGCGCCCGTACGGCGGCCGCGGACGGCGGCTCCTTCAGCAGTGACACGTAGTGCCTGCCGTCATGCCCGAAGGACTCCGCCTGCGCCGCGACCTCGCGCAGCTCGGCCTGGGTGAAGCAGATCGTCGGCACCTCGAAGCCGGCGCGTTCCCGGAACGCCTGCTCCAGCGCTGCCTCGATCCGCGCCCGCGAGCGCATCGTGGTGGCGAACCGGACGTTGCCGGTGTTGATGTAGGTCTCGACGTCGGTGAAGCCGGCGCCCTCGACCGCGGCCGCGATGTCGCCCTTCGCGAACTTGCGCTTCGCCCCCAGGTTGATCGCCCGCAGGAACCCGATCCACGTCGCCATGACCGGATCATGGCAGCGCGATCAGCGCAGGGCCAGGACCGCGAGGACGACGTACACGCCCCCCAGCGCGAGGACCGTCCACGCCGCCACCACCGGCAGCACGGCGTGGGCACGCTCCAGGGCGACCGAGGTCCGGGACACCCGACCCGCCAGCTGGACGCCGCGGATGGTCACCGCCCCGACCAGGGTCAGGGTGACGGCCATCCCGATCCCGAACAGCAGCACCAGGACGACCGCGAACGCCGTCCGGCCGGTCAGCAGGCCGGTGACCAGGATCAGGAAGACCGTCGGCGACGGCACCAGGCCGCCGGAGAGGCCCAGCGCGAGCATCCCCCGGCGGCTCCACGGCGACGGGCTTCCCTCCTGCTCGACGGCCTCGAGGACGCTCACCTGCCCGAGCTCGTGGCCGTGGCCGTGCCCGTGCCCGTGGCCGTGGCCGTGCCCGTGCCCGTGGCCGTGGCCGTGCCCGTGCCCGTGGCCGTGCCCGTCCCCGCTGCGCCGACGACGGACCAGACCGACGCCGACGCCGACGACCACCAGGCCGGCCACCAGCTGCAGCACGCCGGTGACGTTCTCGGCGCCCAGCCCGGCGAAGCCGTCGACGGCCACCCAGGCCGAGGCCAGGATCACCGCGGAGAAGCTGTGCATCGCGGCCACCACGAGGCCCAGCCCCGCGGCGTCGCGGTAGGTGCCGCGCGCGCCCACCAGGTAGGCCGCGGTGATGCTCTTCCCGTGCCCGGGCGCCACGGCGTGCAGCGCGCCCACACCGAGGGCCAGCAGCGCGGCGAGCAACTGGTAGCCGCCCGAGTCGAACATCCGGACCAAGGTGCCCTCGACTCCGCTGGCGCCGTCCATCAGGACCTCCTCCGGCGCAGCAGGAACCACCCGGCGCCGGCCGCGACCACGAGCGTCCCGCCCCCGAGTGCGACCGCCGCCGTCGCGACACCGCCCCCCGCGACGGAGACGGCCTGCGTCGGCTCGTCGCCCGTGAACAGGGTCTTGGTGTCCGAGCCCTCGACGGTCAGAACCGTGCGGTACGCCGGGTTGAGGTCGATCATCGGCTCCAGGGTGAGCTCGACCTGCTCGTCCTCCGACGGCGGCAGCGGACAGTCGAAGGTGATGGTCATGCCGTTCTCGACGACGTCGGCGCCCGGATCCGCGATGCTCCGGCAGTCCGCGTCGCCCTGGCGCAGCCGCACGCTCTCGGCCAGGTAGCCCCGCACGTCCGAGGAGTCGGTGAGCAGCTCGGCACCGGTCCGCTCGGCGTCCGGCTCGGCGAAGACGCCGAGCGCCTCGCCGAGGGCCACCCAGTCGTCCTCGGCACCGTGCCAGAGCAGCGTGGGACGCCGGTCGTCGGGCACCAGGTGCGCGGTCAACGGCGGACCGAACGGGTGGGCCGCGGCCGGGGGCGTCGCCAGCAGCGGGCCTCCCGCCGCGAGGGCCAGGAACTGGGCGGAGAGCAGGACGGCGCCGAGTGGGCGACGGGTTCGAGAGTCGAGCACCCCCGCATGACACGGGCCCGAGGGCCGTGTCATGCGAGCCATGGGCGACCGTCGGGCGACGTCGAGGTGAACACCTGGGGCGGCTCGATCCAGCGCCCGAAGTTCGGAATCTCTTTACCTGCTGGTGGCCGGACGGCCCCGACCATTCAGCCCGTCTCGACAGGTTGACACGGATCAACCCCCCTCTCGATCGGGAAGGAAACCCCCTTCATGAAGCTCCCTCGACCGCAGCCCGGCAAGCGGCTCGCGGCCCAGGTCACCGCCGCCGTCGTGGGCGTCGGCGCCCTCAGCGTCGGCCTCGCCACCCAGGCGACCAGCGACGGCCCCGTGCTCTACCCCGACGCCGAGCGGCACGCTCCGTCGGCTCTGCCCGACCGCGTCATCCTGACGCCCACGGCGACCCCCGCCACGTCGCAGTCCGTCACCTGGCGCACCAGCAGCGAGGTCTCGACGGCCCAGGCCCAGATCGCCCCGATGGCCCCCGGCCCCGACTTCGAGAGCGCGGCGCTGACCATCAACGCGCCCGCCGTCGAGGCCATCCAGGCCGACCTCGGCTTCCCGGTGAAGTTCCACAGCGTCACCTTCGCGGACCTCGCGCCCGACACCGAGTACCTCTACCGCGTCGGCGACGGCGTCAACTGGAGTGCCTGGTACGAGTTCGAGACGGCCTCCGACAAGGCCGACCCGTTCTCGTTCATCTACTACGGCGACGCGCAGAACTACGTCCACGAGCACGTCTCGCGCGTCTTCCGGCGCGCCTTCTCCGACCGCCCGCAGGCCGATCTGATCGTGCACGCCGGTGACCTGGTCGACGTCGCGAACCGCGACAACGAGTGGGGCGAGTGGTTCGACGCCGCCGGCTGGATCAACGGCGGCGTGAACAGCATCGCGGTGCCCGGCAACCACGAGTACCAGAGCGGCGCGCTGGCGAAGTACTGGGACAAGCAGTTCGAGTTCCCGAAGAACGGCCCCACGGCCCTCGACGCGGCCCACCCGGAGACGGCGTACTACACCGACTACCAGGGCGTGCGCTTCGTGGCCCTGAACTCCAACCCCAGCGGCGACACCGCGGCCATGCAGGCGCAGGCCGCGTTCCTCGACGCCGCCCTGGAGGAGAACCCGGGCAAGTGGAGCGTCGTCACGTTCCACCACCCGGTCTTCGCCATGACGAGCACCCGCGACAACCAGGTGGTCCGCAACCTCTGGAACCCGATCTTCGAGAAGCACGGGGTCGACCTGGTCCTCCAGGGCCACGACCACACCTACGGTCGCGGCAACATGACGAACGCCTCGTCCGGCGTCTCGGGCGTCCACCACGGCACCGTGTACGTCGTCTCGGTCTCCGGCCAGAAGATGTACGAGCTCAACGCCGGCGAGAACTGGACCGGCAACGGCGCCCAGCTCGAGAAGGCCTCCGAGTTCAACCAGCTCTACCAGCTGATCGACGTCGACGGCGACAAGATCCGCTACGAGGCCCGCACCGCCGACGGCAAGTTCCACGACGGCGTCGTCATCACCAAGAAGGCCGACGGCACCAAGACGGTCCGCACCACCGACGCCAGCGGTGCGCCGATCGTCCCGGAGCCGACCGACCCGACCACGGAGCCCACGCCGAACCCGACCCCCAACCCGACCCCGAACCCGACCCCGACGGTCCCCGCGACCAAGGCACCGGGCCGGGTCGGCGCGATCAAGGTCTCCGGGAGCCGCACCGCGGCCCGCCGTACCATCCGCTGGTCGGCCCCCCGGGTCACCGGCGGTGCGCCGGTCCGGGCCTACCGGATCGTGGTCAAGCGCGGCAACAAGGTGCTGGTCAACCGCACGGTCCGCGCCAACCAGCGCTCGCTCGCCGTGGCGCGCGCGAAGCTGCGCAACGGCCGCCACGTGGTGACCGTGACCGCGCAGAACTCCGCGGGCTGGTCGCCGGCCACGCGGCTGGCCTTCCAGGTCCGCCTGCGCTGACCGACTCCCCTCACGACGGGCCGGCACCTCGGGGTGCCGGCCCGTCGTGCGTCCCGATCAGCGCACCAGCAGGGACCGGCGCCACAGGCCGCGCTGGTGCCCCGGGACCAGACCCAGGTCGTCGAGGTAGCCGGTCACCTTCTCGCCCATCCAGGCCATCGTGTCCTGGTAGTGCGGGTTGGCCAGGGCGGTACGACGGGCGGCGCGCGGATCCAGCCCGACGGCGTCGTACACCTGCGGGTTGACCAGGGCGCGGGCCACCATGAACGCCGTCTGAGCGAGCATCGCCTGGTGCCAGGCCAGCTGGACCCGGTTGAGCCGGGGCAGCATCTGCTCGACCTCGTCGCGGGCGAAGGTCATGTGCCGCGCCTCCTCCAGCACGTGGATGCGCGAGACCATCCGCACCAGCGGCTGCACCCGCTCATCCCTCATCAGCTCGCGCTGCCAGCGGTCCAGGATCTCCTCGGCCACCAGGATCGAGGCGTACGCCGACACGCCCACCCCGACGGTCTTCATCAGCCGACCGAGCCGATGGATCCGCGGCGCCGGCCCGTAGGCCGGCACGCCCACCTTGTCGATCGCCTTGCCGAACATCGTCGAGTGCCGGCACTCGTCGGCCACCTCGGTCAGCGCGTAGTGCATCCGGCTGCTGGTCGGGTCGGCGTCGTACAGGTCGCGGACCATCATCTGCATCAGGATCAGCTCGAACCACAGCCCGACGCTGGAGATGCTGCCGACCTCGTGGCGGGAGAGCTCGATGCGCTGCTCCTCGCTCATCGCGTCCCACATCGGGGTGCCGTAGAGCGAGACCCGCTCGGGCTGCATGAACCAGAGCCCGTCGACCAGCGGCGCGTCCCAGTCCAGGTCGACCTCGGGGTCGTAGGACTGGCGGGCGCTGGACTTGAGCAGCCGGTCGGGGACGGCGTCGACGGTGGCCATGGGACTCCCTGGGGTCGGTGTTACCGCTCTTAACTGTTACTGGCGGTAACGGCTATGGCTAGACTGACCCACATGGCACGTGAAGGCAAGGCCCCCGACGGCCGCTCGTCGCGCTGGGACGCCCACCGGGAGGTACGGCGAGCCGAGCTGGTCGACGCCGCCGTCCGCGCGATCGACGCGCACGGACCCGACGTCGGCGTCGCGTCGATCGCGGCCGAGGCCGGGGTCAGCAAGCCGGTCCTCTACCGCTACTTCGCCGACAAGGACGAGCTCTACGCGGCCGTCGGCCAGTGGGGCGCCGACGAGGTGATGGACCGACTGCTGGCCGCGATCCTCACCGAGGCGTCGGTGCGCGACCGGGTCGAGCGCGGCGTCGACGCCTACCTCGGCGCGATCGAGGAGCACCCCAACGTGTTCCTGCTGCTGGTCCGCCACCGCACCGGACACGGCGACCCGCTCGCCGACGGCAAGGCCCGGATCGCCGCCACCTTCGCCCGAGTCCTGGGTGACACCCTGCGCGAGCTCGGCGTCGACGCCGCCGGCGCGGAGCCCTGGGCCGAGGGCCTGGTCGGCCTCGGCCTGGCCACCGGCGAGTGGTGGTTGTCGCGCCAGACGATGACCCGCACCGCCGTCGGGCGCTACCTCACCGCCTTCGTCTTCCACGCCCTCGAGGGCACCGCCGCCGAGCTGGGCGTCCCGCTGTCCGCCCTCGACGCACCGGGCCTGGTCCCGGACTCCGTCTCCCCGATCACCCGGAGGTCGTGATGCCCGACTCACCCCAGCACGAGCACGACGAGTACGACGGCGCCGTCACCCTGGTCGCCGGCGACCGCACGGTCGAGACCACCGCCGTCCTGCGCGGTTACTTCGAGCCCATCGACGGGCGGTTCCACTGGTGCGGCCGACTCGCGCCGGTCGACCTCTCTTCTGGCGCCGACGTCACCGTCACCACGCCCCACGGCAGCGCCGACGGGCGGCTCTCCGACGTCGATCCGTGGGGGCGATTGCGGGTCGCCGGGGTGGGGCGGCCGCCGTTCTGAGCGTGGTGTCCTACTTTCCCGGATCACCGGGGAAGTAGGACGTTCCCGGGCAACGCATCCCCCAGGAATGTCCTGGAAAGGCCGGGAAGCTCCTGCTTGGATTTACATAGGCTTCCTATGTAACCTGGTGGGCGTGAGCACCGACATCGATCTGGCCAGCGACCTGGTGACCTACGCGGCCCGCCTGGTCCGCGCCGTACGGCGGAGCGCGGAGCTGCCGGCCGGCCTGCGACTGCTGTCGATCCTCGACGAGCTGGGTCCGAGCACGGTGACCGCGCTCGCCGCGGCCGACCGGACCTCGCAGCCGACGACGACCGCCGCGGTGCGCGACCTGCTGGCGCGCGACCTCGTCGACAAGCAGCCGCACCCCGACGACGCGCGCAGCAGCCTGGTCGGACTCACCGACGCCGGTCGCACCGAGCTGGCCCGGGTCCGCCGCCGCAACGGCGAGGCAGTGGCCGCTCGGCTCGACGCGCTCGACCGACACTCCCCCGAGGACCTCGCCACGGCGGTCGCCGTGCTGCGCAGCGTCCTCGACCCCACCCCCGAGAGAGGACACCTGTGAGCGCCCCACTCCTCAAGCAGCCCCGCGCCGTCTGGGCGGTCGCCTTCGCCTGCGTCATCGCCTTCATGGGCATCGGGCTGGTCGACCCCATCCTGAAGGAGATCGCCGCCCAGCTGGAGGCGACGCCGAGCCAGGTGTCGCTGCTGTTCACCAGCTACATGGCCGTGATGGGCATCGCCATGCTCGTCACCGGCGTCGTGTCGAGCCGGATCGGCCCGAAGCGGACGATGCTCGCGGGTCTGGTCCTGATCATCGTCTTCGCCGGCCTGGCCGGCGCCTCGGGCAGCGTCGGCGCCGTGATCGGCTTCCGCGCCGGCTGGGGTCTGGGCAACGCGCTCTTCGTCGCGACCGCGCTGGCCACCATCGTCAGCGCGTCGAGCGGGTCGGTCGCCCAGGCGATCATCCTGTTCGAGGCCGCCCTCGGCCTCGGCATCGCGTCCGGCCCGCTGGTCGGCGGCCTGCTCGGCGAGCACTCCTGGCGGGCCCCGTTCTTCGGCGTGTCCGTGCTGATGACGCTGGCCCTGCTCGCGACCGCGTTCTTCCTGCCGAGCACCCCGCCGAGCGGACGCCGTACGTCGTTGGCCGATCCGTTCCGGGCGCTGAAGCACCGGGCGCTGCTGCTCCTGGCGCTGGTCGCCATCTTCTACAACCTGGGCTTCTTCACGCTGATGGCCGCCGGGCCGTTCGCGCTGCCCGACTTCGACATCATGCAGATCGGCTGGACGTTCTTCGGCTGGGGCATCCTGCTGGCCGTCTTCTCGGTCGCGGTGGCCCCGGTGCTGCAGCGCCGCTTCGGGACCCTGCCGTCGCTGACCGCCGTCCTGGCGCTCTTCGCGCTGGACCTCGCGGCGATGGCCGTGCTCGCCGAGCACCAGGCGGCCGTCGCGGTCGGCATCGTGGTGGCCGGGGCCTTCCTCGGGGTGACCAACACCCTGGTCACCGAGGCCGTCATGGGCGCAGCCCCGGTCGAGCGACCGGTCGCGTCCGCGGCGTACTCCTTCGTGCGGTTCACCGGCGGCGCCCTCGGCCCGTTCGTGGCGCTGAAGCTCGCCGAGCACGTCGACGTGCACGCGCCGTTCTGGTTCGGCGCGGCCGCGGTCGCCGTCGGCGTCGTGATCGTCGCGACCGGCTCGCGCACCATCGACCGGGCCCTGCACGGCGCGCCGGCCCCGCACTCCCCCGCCGAGGCCGACGCCGAGCTGGTCGGCGACCTGGCCTGACCGGTCCTGACAGACTGGCCGCATGTCGGAGACCGTGATCACCGTCCAGGGCAGCCACGACGCGTTCCACCCGGCCGAGCGGGCGACGGTGACCGTCTCGGTCGGCTTCGAGGGCCCCGAGCGGGCCGCCGTCGTCGCCCGCACGACCGACGGCACCAACAAGCTCGTCGCCGGCCTCCGGCTGCGGCACCACCCCGAGGCCGGTCCGGTCACCTGGCTCGCGACCGACCGGCTGCGGGTCTGGTCTCGCCGGCCGTTCAACGACAAGGGCGAGCAGAAGCCGCTCGTCCACCACGCGCAGACCACCACCCGGGCGAAGTTCCGCGACTTCGAGGAGCTCGCGCGCTGGGTCGAGGCGGCGGCGACGTACCCGGGGGTGGGCATCGACGGCCTCGAGTGGGCGCTGACCGAGCAGACCAAGCGGGGCGCCGTGCAGTCCGTGCGGGCCCGGGCCGTCGAGGACGCCCGCCGCAAGGCCCAGGAGTACGCCGACGCCCTCGACCTCGGTCCGGTCCGCTGCGTGGCCCTCGCCGACCCCGGGATGCTCGGCGACCACAGCAGCGCCCAGAGCGGCGCGACCGGGATCGCCTACTCGCGCGCCGCGAAGGCGGCCGAGCCCGACGGCCTGTCGTTCACGCCCGAGGACATCGCGGTCTCGGCCAGCGTCGACGCCCGGTTCGTCACGGGCTGAGCACCCGGCTCAGAGGTTCCCGCGCTTGTCCTGCTCCCGCTCGATGGCCTCGAAGAGCGCCTTGAAGTTGCCCTTGCCGAAGCCGAGCGACCCGTGCCGCTCGATCAGCTCGAAGAACACCGTGGGCCGGTCGCCCAGCGGCTTCGTGAAGATCTGCAGCAGGTAGCCGTCCTCGTCGCGGTCGACCAGGATCCCCCGCTTCTGCAGCTCCTCGATCGGCGCCCGGACCTCCCCGATCCGGGCGCGGAGCTCGGGGTCCTCGTAGTAGGAGTCCGGGGTGTTGAGGAACTCCACGCCGTTGGCGCGCAGCGCGTCGACCGAGGCCAGGATGTCGCCGGTGGCGACGGCGAGGTGCTGGGCGCCGGCACCGCGGTAGAACTCGAGGTACTCGTCGATCTGCGAGCGCTTCTTGGCGACCGCCGGCTCGTTCAGCGGGAACTTCACCCGGTGGTTGCCGTTCGCGACCACCTTGCTCATCAGCGCGGAGTAGTCGGTGGCGATGTCGTCGCCGACGAACTCGGCCATGTTCACGAAGCCCATCACCCGGTTGTAGAAGTCGACCCACTCGTCCATGTGGCCGAGCTCGACGTTGCCGACGACGTGGTCGAGCGCCTGGAAGATCCGGCGCGGCTGGCCATCGCGCGCGACCCAGCCCCCGCTGCGGGGCTCGTAACCGGGCAGGTACGGGCCGTCGTACCGACTCCGGTCGACGAGGGTGTGCACGGTCTCGCCGTACGTCGCGATCGCGGCCACGCGGACGGTCCCGTGCTCGTCGGTCACGTCCTCGGGCTCGCGGACCACGCGGGCGCCGACGGAGCGGGCGTGCGCGATGCAACGGTCGACGTCGGGCACCTCGAGGGCGATGTCCACGACGCCGTCGCCGTGCCGGCGGTGGTGGTCGGCCAGCGCGCTGTCGGGGTCGACCGCCCCGTTGAGGACGAAGGTGATCGAGCCCGACTTGAGCACGAACGACTTGTGGTCGCGCTGGCCGGTCTCGGGGCCGGCGTACGCGACCAGCTCCATGCCCCAGGCCGACTGGTAGTAGTGCGCGGCCTGGGTGGCGTTGCCGACCACGAAGACGATCGCGTCCCAGCCGGTCACCGGGAAGACGTCGCCCGCGGCGTCGTACTCCACGAGGCCGACCAGCTGGCGCAGCTGGTCGTGGGTGAGGTCGGCCCTGATCTCGTCCGGTGTCAGCGTCATGGGCGCAGCGTGGCCGCCGTCACGCACCCTGTGCAACAGTACGACGACCGGCTGGGCAATCTGTCCAGTCTGTGACGACCTAGGAGGTCGACCGGTGGACGATCTGGATGCTCGGCTGGTCGAGCTGTTCGCCGCCGAGCCGCGGGTCGGCGTGCTCGAGGCGTCCCGGCGGCTCGGCGTGGCCCGTGGGACCGTCCAGGCCCGCCTCGACCGGCTCGCGGCGACCGGCGTGGTCACCGGCTGGGGGCCGGACCTCTCCCCCGCGGCCCTGGGCTACCCGGTGACGGCGTTCCTGACCCTGGAGATCCGCCAGGACACCGCCGGCGGAGGCGGCCACGACGCCGTCGGCGCCCACCTGGCGCGGATCCCCGAGGTACTGGAGGCGCACACCATCACCGGGGCCGGCGACCTGTGGGTGCGCGTCGTGGCCCGCAGCAACACCGACCTGCAGCGGGTGATCGATCTGGTCCTCTCGGACGCGGCGATCACCCGCTCCTCGACGGTGATCGCGCTGGCCACCCAGGTGGGCTACCGCACGCTGCCGCTGGTCAGGCCGACGAGGCCAGCTGGTCGCTGAGCGCGGCCGCGGCGGAGAGCACGTGAGCTCCCACCGTCGCGGCGTCGAGATCGCCCAGGGTCACCACCCCGACGCTGGCTTCGAAGCCGTCCATGCCGCGGACCGGTGCCGCGATCCCGCGGGCGCCGGGCTGGAGCTCGCCGGTCGTCACGACGAAGCCCGCCTCGCGCTCCTCCGTGCTGACGACGCTCCCCTCGCGACCGGCCAGGATCGCCTTGCCCGCCGCACCCTGCACGAGCGGGTGCCGCGCACCGACGCGGTAGCTGACGTGGAAGTCGGTCCACGAGGGCTCGACGACCGCGAGCGCGAGCGCCTCCTCCCCGTCGGCGACGGTGAGGTGGGCCGTGCAACCGACCTCCTCGGCCAGCCGGCGCAGCACGGGTACGGCGACGTCGCGCAGGGCCGGCTGGACCGCCGAGGCGAGATGCAGGACGCCGAGCCCGACGTGCAGCCGACCCCGGGCGTCCTTGCGGACCAGGGCGTGCTGCTCGAGCGTGCTGACCAGTCGGTAGACGACCGTGCGGTTGACCTCGAGCCGCGCCGCCAGCTCGGTGACCGTCAAGCCGCCGGGCGACCCGGCCAGCACCGAGAGGACGCGCAGCCCGCGGTCGAGGGTCTGAGAGGTCTCGGCGGGCATGCGCACGAGTCTGACATACCGTCGGTATCCGCGACCGTGACACCCCCAGGGGCATCTCGACAGGTGAGAGCCGGGCCTAGGAGGTCTTCTTGATCGCCCACTCGCGGACCCGGTCGATCCGGGTGGCGAGCTGCTGGGCGTTGGCGACCGCCGCCGCGGGGCCGCCGCACTCCTTGCGCAGCCGGGCGTGGGTCATCCCGTGCGGCGTGCCGGTGCGGTGGTACCACGCGGCGACCAGCCCGTTCAGCTCGCGGCGCAGCACCGCCAACTGCTCATGGGTGGCCACCTCGGCGACCTCGTCCACCGCCTCCCTGGCGGCGTCCGCACGGGCCGACATCGCGGTCTTCTGCTTCTTGGCCCGGTCGGTCTGCCGCTGCTGGAGGACCTGGCGCATCTGGTCGGGCTCGAGCAGGCCGGGGATGCCGAGGAAGTCCATCTCCTCCTCGGAGCCGACGTGCACCTCGCCCGCGTGGCCGAACTCGCCGCCGTCGAAGAGGACCCGGTCGAAGCGCGCCTCGGACCCGAGCGCCTCGAAGGACTGGTTCAGCTCGTCGGAGGCCGACTCCCCCTGGTTGGCCTGCTCCAGGAGCCGGTCCTCGGCCGCGAAGATGTCGTCCTCGTCGCGCACCTTCTTGCCGAGCACGTGGTCGCGCTGGACCTCCATCTCCGAGGCGAACCCGAGCAGGCCCGGCACGCTCGGCAGGAAGACCGACGCGGTCTCGCCGCGCGAGCGCGAGCGCACGAAGCGACCGACGGCCTGGGCGAAGAACAGCGGCGTCGAGGTCGTCGTCGCATAGACCCCCACCGCCAGACGGGGTACGTCGACGCCCTCCGACACCATCCGGACCGCGACCATCCACCGCTTGTCGTTGCCGCTGAACTCGGCGATCCGCTTCGAGGCCAGCTTCTCGTCGGACAGCACGATGGTGGCCGACTCACCGGTGATCTGCTTCAGCGTGCCGGCGTACGCCCGGGCCGACTCCTGGTCGGTGGCGATGACCAGGCCGCCCGCGTCCGGGACGTGGCGGCGCACCTCGGTGAGCCGGCTGTCCGCGGCGGCCAGGACCGACGGGATCCAGGAGCCCTTGGGGTCCAGCGCGGTGCGCAGCGCCTGGTTGGTGAGGTCCTTGGTCAGGGGCTCGCCGAGCCGGGCGACGATCTCGTCGCCGGCGCGGGTGCGCCAGCTCATGTCGCCCGAGTAGGCCATGAACAGCACCGGCCGGACCACGTGGTCGGCCAGCGCGTCGGCGTACCCGTAGGAGTAGTCGGCGTCCGAGCGCGGGATCCCGTCGGGCCCCGGCACGTAGGTGACGAAGGGGATCGGGTTGATGTCGGAGCGGAACGGGGTGCCGGTCAGGCACAGCCGGCGGGTGGCAGGCTCGAAGGCCTCGCGGACGCCCTCGCCCCACGAGAGCGCGTCGCCGGCGTGGTGGACCTCGTCGAGGATGACCAGGGTCTTGAACCGCTCGGCGCGGATCCGCATCGCGAGCGGGTTCACCGCGACGCCGGCGTAGGTCACGGCGACGCCGACGTAGTCGGCCGAGGTCTTGCCCTTGCCGGCGGAGTACGTCGGGTCGATCGGGATGCCGGCGCGGGCGGCCGCCTCGGCCCACTGGGTCTTCAGGTGCTCGGTGGGCGCGACGATGATCAGCCGGTCGACGATCCGGCGCCCGAGCAGCTCGGCCGCGACCGAGAGCGCGAACGTCGTCTTGCCGGCGCCCGGCGTCGCGACCGCGAGGAAGTCGCGCGGCTGCTCGTCGAAGTACTTCTTCATCGCCGCTGCCTGCCAGGCGCGCAGCGAACCGGCCGTGCCCCACGCCGCACGCTCCGGCCAGGCCGGGGTCAGCGCGGTGGGCAGGGGGGCGTCGGCGTCCTCGTGACGCCCGGTCACTCGGCGGGACCCGAGCCGTCGTCGCCGTTCATCGACTCCCAGACTTCCTTGCAGTCCGGGCAGACGGGGTACTTCTCCGGGGCGCGGCTGGGCACCCAGACCTTGCCGCACAGCGCGACCACGGGCGTGCCCATGACCATCGCCTCGGTGAGCTTGTCCTTGTCGACGTAGTGCGAGAACCGCTCGTGGTCGCCGTCGTCCGTGGGGACGGTACGGCGGTCCTCGCGGACCCGCTCGTCGACGGCGGTGCCGGTCCCGAATCCGATGGTGCTCACGGCCCCAGGGTACGGCAGTCGGGGCCGTGGAACCGACCCCGCGTCCCAGCGCTACCCGGTCGCGGCAGCGTCCTGCGCGTCGTTCCGGTCGACCTCGGCCCACAGCGTGTCGAGCGACACGTCGAGCACCGCGGCGACGGCCGCGACGGTGGTGAAGGCCGGGGTGGCGACCCGACCCGACTCGATCTTGCGCAGCGTCTCCGGGGAGATCCGCGCGGCGAGCGCGGTCTGCAGCATCGACCGGTCCCCGCGGGCGCGGCGCAGGAGGGCGCCGAGGCGGCGTCCGCGCTCGACCTCGGCGGGAGTGAGGGGCAGGCGGACCATGGATCCGATAGTAGTACCGGGATATCTGTACTGGGATAACATGGCCGGGATAGTTATTGGACACACGCGAGAGGCGACCCCGTGATCGAGATCCTGAGCCCCGCGAAGGTGCAGCGCGCCCGCGCGACCGGCACCCTCGTCGCCGACGTCCTGCAGGACCTCCGGGCCCAGGCGACGGTCGGCACGAACCTGCTCGACCTCGACCGGTGGGCCGCGCGGCTGATCGACGAGGCGGGCGCCCAGTCCTGCTACGTCGACTACGCCCCCTCCTTCGGGCGCGGACCCTTCGGCCACCACGTCTGCACCGCCGTGAACGACGCCGTCCTGCACGGACGACCCCACGACCGCACCCTCGCCGACGGCGACCTGCTCACCCTCGACCTCGCGGTCGTCCTCGACGGGGTCGCCGCCGACGCCGCGATCAGCTTCGTGGTCGGCACCGCCCGGGCCGACGAGAGCCTGCGGCTCATCCGGACGACCGAGCGCGCCCTGGCCGCCGGCATCGCCGCCGCCGGTCCCGGGGCCCGCGTCGGCGACCTCTCCCACGCCATCGGCACGGTCCTCGCCGAGGCCGGCTACGCCGTCAACACCGAGTACGGCGGGCATGGCATCGGCTCGACCATGCACCAGGACCCGCACGTCGCCAACACCGGCCGCCCCGGACGCGGATTCCGGCTCCGCCCGGGCCTACTGCTGGCCCTGGAGCCCTGGGTGATGACCGACACCGACCAGCTGGTCACCGATCCAGACGGCTGGACGCTGCGCAGCGCGACCGGCTGCCGGACCGCGCACAGCGAGCACACCATCGCCATCACCGAGGACGGCGCCGAGATCCTGACCCTGCCAACCCGGGGCCTCTCGCCCCTCAGTTGAGGTCGGGGTCGCTCGGCCGGGTGGAGTGCATGGCCAGGTCGCCGGGCTGGCGGCGGAGCACGTCGCGCCAGAGGTCGACGGGGTCGTAGCGGAACACGTCGGGGGCCTCGGCGGCGACGACGTACCAACTGCCCTCGTCGATCTCGCCCTCGAGCTGGCCGGCACCCCAACCGGCGTACCCGGCGAAGATCCGGAGCTGCTCGACACCGGCCCCGAGCAGCTCGACCGGCGTGTCCAGGTCGAGCAGGCCGAGGCGACCCACGATGCTCCGGAAGCCGACCGGCGACTCGTCCGCACGCAGCAGGGCGAGGGCGAGGGCGCCGTCGGTGCCGACCGGGCCACCGAGGAAGAGCACCTCGGGCTCGCTCGCCACCTCGTCCCAGGGCATCAGCACCTCGGAGACCGGCACCGGCGACGGCCGGTTGAGGACGACGCCGAGCGCGCCCTCCTCGTCGGCGTCGAGGATCAGCACCACGGTGGCGGCGAAGTTGGGGTCCACCAGGGCGGGTGTCGCCACGAGCAGCATCCCCGCGCCCAGCTCGGTCATGGACCCATCCTCGCACCGCCGCGGAAGAGCGGCACCGGGATCAGGCGGCGAGGACCGAGCGCAGGCGGTCGAGGAAGGTCGCGCGTCGCCGGGGCGCACGCACCCGCTGCGGCACGACGTACGTCGCCCGCGCATCGGACTCGAGGCGGGCACCGATCCGCGCGGCGGCCGCGTCCTGCGGGCCGGCCAGGCCGGCGGCGACCGCGAGCATGGCGTGCTCCTTGGCCGTCGCCTTGGCGACGGCGGCGGCCATCGCCTCGTCGGTCGGGTGGTCGCGGTGCCGGTCGATGATCGCGCGGGTGCCGGGCAGGTCGGCCGCGGCCGCTCGCCACGCGGCGACCACCGCCGCCTCCAGGTCCATCGGCTGGTGGAGCAGCAGCTCGCGCTCGATCCGGCCGGAGAGGCGCGCGTGCCAGCGCAGCTGGAGCGCACCGAGCAGGGCCAGGTCGTCGGGGAAGGTGTCGGACACCCCCTCGACGTCGGTGGGCAGGACGCCGTCGAGGCGGCGGTCGGCCTCGGCGGTCACGGCGCGCAGGGTCTCACCGCGGTTCGGAAGGGACTTCCAGGTCATGGTCGGCTCCTCGGGAGGTGGCTCACATACCGTGAGTACGTACCCAGAGTACGGAGGCATACCGACGGTACGCAAACCCCGTTCGCGTGATGCCGAACACGCCGTACCGACGGTCGGTTCTATGCTGTCGGAATGCCGAAGTCGACCGTCTCCAAGCTGGTGCCGAAGGTCCCCGGCGTCTCGGTGCCCGGCGCGAGCCGCCGGCAGCAGTACTCCGCCTCCACCAAGCGGGCGCTGGTCGACGTGGCCGAGAGCCTGTTCACCGAGCACGGCTACGCCGCCACCTCGCTGGACGCGATCGTCGCCGGCGCCCGGGTGACCAAGGGCGCGCTATACCACCACTTCAGCGGCAAGCAGGCCCTCTTCGAGGCGGTCTTCGAGCGGGTCGAGACCGACGCGTCGAGGGCCATCCAGAAGGCGCTGCGCGGCAAGAAGGACCCGTGGGAGAAGGCCCTGGCCGGCCTGCGGGCGTTCCTGACCGTCGTCCAGGAGCCGCGCTACCGCCGGGTGGTGATCCAGGAGGGCCCGTCGGTCCTCGGCTACGAGCGCTACCGGGAGCAGGAGGAGCGCTCGACGTTCGCCAACGTCCTCGAGATCGTCCGCTCCGTCATCTCCGCCGGCACCTGGGAGCTCGACGAGGACATGCTGCAGACGTTCTCGCGGATCTTCTTCGGCGCGATGTCCTCGGCCGGCGAGACGGTCTCCAGCGCGGAGGACCCGATCGCCGCCGCCGAGCGCGTCGAGACCGCGATCACCTTCATCCTGCAGGGCTTCCAGGCCCTCGCCGACGCCGGCGTCGAGCTCCCCTCGGGCCGCTCCGAGTCCAGCTAGTCGGGGTCTCGATACGCTCGCTGGCGCTCGCGAGAGAGACCAACGAGCCCGGCGCGGGCCTTCGGTGGTCGAGTAGCCCGCGAGGAACGCAGACGGCGCGGGCCTTCGGTGGTCGAGTAGCCCGCGAGGAACGAGCGGGCGTATCGAGACCTACTGCCCGACGGTGACGTCGCCGTTGGCGGCGTCGACCGGGACCAGCTCGATCCAGGTCTTGCCGGCGGGGACGGTGAGCTCGCCGGCCTTGGTGGCCAGGGAGACGGTGTCGCCCACGCCCTTCTTGGTCCAGGTGCCGCGCACCAGGCGGCCGGCGTGGAAGAGCAGCGCCTGGCCCCGGCCCTCGAACTTGGTCTCGGGCACCGGGTTGCCGGCCGGGTCGGTGTAGCCGGCGTCGCCGACCTTGACCCGGAGCACCAGCACCGTGTCCGCCGGGAACTCGTCGCCCTCGGCGGCGAAGGTGTTCTCGTTGACGTACTTCTTGCCGTCGTAGGTCCAGTTGGTCGTGTGGCTGCCGAACGACGCGGCCAGGGTCTTCGCCGGCTGGCCCTGCGGCAGGTCGGCCGCCTCGCCCCAGGGGAGGTAGTCGTCGGGGCGGGCCGCCTCGTCGACCTCGGTCGCCTTGACGGTCTGCTTCAGGTTCGCGAAGAGGTTGTACGGCGCGCTGCGCGAGCTGTTGCGCGAGAAGCCCGGGCCGCCCTCCTGGATGAACTTGATGCCGGCCTTGTTGATCCGGCCGATGGTCACGCCGGCCGCACCGCTGGTGACGACGGTGGCGCCGGTGGGCTTCACGATGCCGATGTCGCTGGCCCGCATCGAGCGGACCGGACCGACCTCGCCGGGGATCTTCGAGTAGAACATCACCGCGAGCCGGGTGACCCCGCCCTCGACGAGCTCCTCGACGACCAGGTCGGCGCTGCCCAGGCCCTGCTGCGGCGAGCTCGACGCGGTGTTGTCGATCTTGGCCACGATGACCGGGTGCTCCTGCGCGGCGCTCTGCTCGCCCTTCACCGGGAGGCCGGTCAGCGGCCAGGTCGCGTCGAGCACGGAGCCGCCCGCGATCTCCTGGGCGCCGGGGCCCTTCTCGTCGTCGGACTTCTTGTCGTCGCCCCCGCACGCGGAGAGGACGAGGCTGGCGGCGACGACGGTCGAGGCGAGCACGCGGGCACGGCGCACGAGGGAGCTCCGTTTCGTTCGAGGGGGAAGGTGTACAGACGCGGTCGACTTCGAGTGTGCGGCGCGACCGGGCCGCGAGCGGGGAGGCGCGCCAGGGACGGACGCCCGGAGAGCGTCGACACGCGAGTCCCGTCCGGGCTAGCCCAGCGTGGCGCCGCCGTCGACGTACAGCGTCTGGCCGGTGATGTACGACGCTTCGTCGCTGGCCAGGAAGGTGACCGCGGCGGCGATGTCGGCGGGCTCGCCGACGCGCTTGACGGGGTTGTTCTCGGCATTGAGCCGGCGGAACTCGTCGACGTCCATCTTCAGCCGGGCGGCCGTGGCGTCGGTCATCTCGGTGGCGATGAAGCCCGGCGCGACGGCGTTGACGTTGATGCCGAACGGGCCGAGCTCGATGCCGAGGGTGCGGGTGAAGCCCTGCAGGCCCATCTTGGCCGCGGAGTAGTTGGCCTGGCCGCGGTTGCCGAGCGCGGAGGTGCTGGAGGTGTTGACGACCTTGCCGTAGCGCTGCTCGACAAAGTGCTTCTGAGCGGCCTGGGTCATCAGGAACGCGCCCTTGAGGTGCACGCCCATCACCAGGTCCCAGTCGACCTCGGTCATCTTGAACAGCAGGTTGTCGCGGGTGACGCCGGCGTTGTTGACCAGCACGTGGATCCCGCCGAGCTCCTCGACGACCCGCGCGATCGCGGCGTCGACGGAGGCCTTGTCGCTCACGTCGGCGCCGATGCCGACGGCCGTGCCGGGCAGCTTCCCCGCGGCCTCGGCCGCCGCCGACTCGTCGAGGTCGACGATCGCCACCGCCGCGCCCTCCTCGGAGAACCGCTGGGCGGTCCCGAAGCCGATGCCGCGCGCGGCTCCGGTGATGACTGCGACGCGTCCGTCGAAACGACCCATGGTGTGAGCTCCTCTGGCGGTGACTGGCCGGTAACGACCGTCACTCTAGGACGGCTCGCAGGCGCGCGGCGTACTCCCCCCGCTCGGCGAGATCGACGTACGACGTCCGCGGCCAGAAGAAGCCGCGGAGCCCGTCGCCCTTGGTGCGCGGGACGACGTGCAGGTGCAGGTGCGGGACCGACTGGCTGACGGTGTTGTTCATCGCCACGAAGCTGCCCTGCGCGCCGAGCCCGTCCACGACGGCGGTCGCGAGGCGCTGAGCGGCGGCCAGGAAGCCGTCGCGCAGACGCGCCGGGAGGTCGGGCAGCGTCACGACGTGCTCGCGCGGGACGAGCAGGACGTGGCCCTTGAAGACCGGCCGCTGGTCGAGGAAGGCGACCAGGTCCTCGGTCTCAAGGACCCGGTCGGCCTCGGTCTCCCCCGCCACGATCGCGCAGAAGACGCAGGATCTCGCCTCGCTCACGACGGCGACGCTAGCGCCGTCGTACCTTGATCGTCTTCGCGCTGGTCCGCGACGCGCTCGTGTACCCCGCCTTGCGGCCGGTGACCCGGACGCTGATCCTCTTGCCGACGTCCTTGCGGATCACGCGGTAGGTGGCCTTGGTGGCGCCCGGGATCCGCTTCGCGCCGCGGAACCAGGTGTAGGTCAGCCGGACCGGCGCCGGGCGCCAGGTCCCGGGACGTGCGCGGAGCGTGCGGCCCACGCGGGCCTTGCCCCGGACGACGGGCCGCGACGGGCTCAACGCCTTCCGGGGCGCCGGACCGAGCTGCACCGACAGGTCCCGGCGCAGGGCGACGCCGCTGGGGAAGGTCAGCGACCGCGCGGTGGCGAACGAGTAGGCGTTCTCCCACCACTCGGGGACCTCCGCACCCCGGTGGCCGGCGGGCAGCCCCACCTGGAAGCGGACCTCGTCGAAGCCGGCGGTGAACCGGTAGCGCCCGGTCGAGTCGGTGGTGTGCGGCCCCGACTGGATCGGCCCCCACTGCCCGCCGTTGAAATCGACGTCGCGCACCTGGATGGTCAGCGGCGCGTTGACGACTCGGCGACCCGCCGCGTCGCGGACGGTGAACACCGCGCTGGGCCGGACCGCGAGCGTCGCGTTGCGCTGGACCGCCTGCCCGGCGACCACGGTCACCTGGACCTGCTGCGACCAGTAGACCGGGTCGTCGAGGGTGTCGCCCCACTTGTCGAAGTCGATCAGGACGGGGCCGGGCTGCAGGTCGAGGAACTCGTCGTCCCGTGAGTCGTAGCGGCCGTCGGCGTCGGTCTGCACGGACCGACCCGGCTCGGTGCGGAAGTAGACGCTGACGCCCTCGATCGGCTTCCCGGCCGCGTCGGTGACCCGGCCGGTCACCGCCTCGGCGTCCGCGCGCGCCTCCACCGCCGGCGCCCCGTCGTACGACGCGGCCGAGGTCGGGGCGACGCCGAGGACCGGGACGGTCAGGGCGAGCGAGGTGGTCAGGACGAGGAGGGTGCGACGCATAGGCCCCACGATCCCCCTCTACTCGCAGACGAAACCGCCGCACTGCGGGTGCAGGGCCCGGGGGCTGAGGTTCGCGCGCGCGGCCACCCGGGACGAGCCGACGACGTCGAAGTGCTGGCTGTCGCTGGTGCCGTAGGTCCAGCGCAGGCCGTGCTTCGCCATGATCGTGACGACGACGTGGTTGCGCGAGCGCCAGGCGACGCGGGGATGCGACCGGCCGGCCCACCATCCATTCGGGACCACGCCCTTCGCGGAGCGGAAGGGGTTCTCCCAGGTGTTGACGTCCAGCGCGCGGCCGTAGGTGTGCGGCGAGCGCACGCCCGGCCGACCCACCACCCAGCGGCAGTTGAAGGCCGAGGTGTTGCCGGCGGCCATCGACTTGTAGTCGTCGGCGCCCTGCAGCTTGCCCGACCAGCCGAACCGGTCGACGCGGTACATCGAGCGGATCTGCAGCCCGCGGCGGTACATCTCCGCGAGCGCGCCGGCCATGTTGTCGGCCGCGCTGGTCGCGGCGACCAGCTCACCGCGGTAGCGGTAGCCGTCGAAGCCCCAGTAGTTGACCTTGACCAGGCGCAGCCCCCCGCGACCGACGGGGCAGCCGGCGTGCCACGAGCGGCCGGTCATGCTCGCCCAGACGCGGTCGGAGATCGGGGTGATCGAGACATTGGCGCCCCGGCCGACGGCCCGGGCCTGACGGGGCAGCTTCACGCGCGGACGCGGGGCACCCTTCGGCAGCCGGACCCGCTGGCCGGGCGGACGGTTGTCGACCCGGAGCTTGGCGCTCGTGTCGCCCTTCACCCAGTCGTTGGTCGCGGCCTTGGCCAGCCAGGCGGTGTCGACGCGCGGGCGCGAGCGGTAGGTCGCCCGGCCCTGGGCGTCGGTGGTCAGCGTGGTGACCCGGCGCCACCTCTTCGTGCCCGGCGCCCGGCGGAGCAGGGTGACCCGACCCGCGGCGACCGGGGTGCCGTCCGTGGCCAGCCACCGGGTCCGCACCGTCACGGTGCGACCGTCCTCCACCCGCTTCGGGCCGGCGAGGGTCACCCGGGTCGCACGCCGCGCGATCGCCGCGGCACCGACGCCCGTGGCGGCGTCGTACGTCGGGTCGCCGGCGTACGACGCCCGGAAGACGTTGTCGGCCGCCGTCCGGCTGACCCGGGCCGAGACCTGGGCGTGCCCGGCCCCGTCGGTGGTGAGCGTGCCGAGCTGCTGCCAGGCCCCCTTCACCTGACGCTCCAGGACGACCGGCGCTCCGACGACCGGCTGGCCGGCGGAGGTGCGCAGGTCCACTCCGACGACCGTGCTCGCGTCGGCCGCGGCGGCTGGCGCCGCAACGGTCAGCGTGGTCGGCGTGGCCGCGGACGCAGGGGCCGCCAGGACGCCGAGCGCGACCGCGAGGGAGAGGAGGACCAGGAACAGGTGACGCCCGAGATGCATGGCAGTCATAGTGCCCCGAGCGTCCTCGGCCCACTCCGCTCCCCCGCCGAGGCGAGACGCCTGCGCACCGATGACTCCGGCCTGCTGACGAGGTCGACCAGACCATGACGACGACCACCCACCACCTCGAGACACCCGCGGGCACCCTCGCCTACGACGTCCACGGGCCGCTGCCCACGACCGACGGGCGACCGCCGTTGTTCTGCGTCGGCGCCCCCATGGACGCGAGCGGCTTCGACAGCCTGGTCCCACTGCTCCCCGACCGGACGGTGGTGACCTACGACCCCCGCGGTCTCGGTCGCAGCGTCCGGACCGACGGCAGCCTGGTCAACACCGCCGAGCAGAACGCCGAGGACCAGCACGCGGTCATCGCGGCCCTCGGCGCCGGCCCGGTCGAGATGCTGGCCAGCAGCGGCGGCGCGGTCAGCGCGCTCGCGCTCGTCGCGGCCCACCCCCGCGACGTGACCGTGCTGGTCGCGCACGAGCCGCCGCTGCTCGCCGTACTCCCGGACGCGGAGCGGGCGTTCGCCGCCGAGGCTGCGGCGCACGCGGTCTACCACCAGCGCGGCTGGGGACACGGGCTGGCCGCGTTCATCGGGCTCACCTCGTGGAGCGGCCCGTTCACCGACGAGTACGACGCCCAGCCGGTCCCCGACCCGGTCGCGTTCGGTCTGCCGGACGGCGACGACGGCACCCGCACCGACCCGCTGATGTCGGGCGTCTCGGACGCGATCACGGCGTACCGTCCCGACGTCGCGGCACTCTCTGCCGCGCCCACCCGCCTCGTGGTGGCCGTGGGCGAGGAGTCCGCGGGCTACATCACGGGCCGGACCAGCGAGGCGCTGGCCGAGCTGCTGGGTCGGGAGGCGGTGGTCTTCCCGGGCGGACACGACGGCTTCTCCGACCGCGAGCCGCACGTCGAGGCGTTCGCCGACCGACTCCGCGAGGTACTCGCGGGCTAGAGGTGCTCGGTGCAGCGCGGCTCGGTCGCGTCGACGATCACCCGGGCCGCCTCACCGAGGGCGGCGAGCTGCTCGGGCGTGAGTCGCCCGACGACGAGGCGCTGCACCTCGCGGACGTGACCGGGTGCGGCGTCCTCCAGCTTGGCCATCCCCGCCTCGGTCAGGTGGGCCTTGACCCGGCGGCCGGCGCCCGGGCAGGCGCGTCGCGTCACCCAGCCGGCCTGCTCCAGGCGACCGACGGCGTGCGAGAGCCGCGAGAGCGACCCCTGGGCGACCACCGCGAGGTCGCTCATCGGCAGCCACCGCTCCGGCGACTCCGACAGAGCGACCAGTACGTGGTACTCGAACGTGTTGAGCCCGGACTCCCGCTTCAGCTGGGCGTCGATCGCCGGCGGCAGGGTCATCAGCAGGGCCATGAGGGACTTCCACTCCACGAGCTGGGCGTCGCTCAGCCAGGCGACGTCCTCGGCGGCCTCGGTGGGTGATGTCACAGGGCGATCCTACCGGGCGACTTGAACATTCAACTCGACCTGGTCTACCTTCGTATTGAACATTCAAGTCACAGCCTCCAGGAGACCCCGCCATGACCCTGCTCCGTGTCGACGCCAGCATCCAGGGAGACCGTTCCGCGAGCAGCGCGCTCGCCGACCAGGTCCTCGAGCACTTCGTCGCCGCTCGCCCCGACGTCCCCGTCGTCACCCGCCACCTCGGCTCCGAGCCGCTCCCGTCCGACGCCTGGGCGACCGCGATCGGCGGGAACTTCACCCCCGAGGCCGACCGCACCGACGCCCAGCGCGCCGCCGTCGCGCTGGCCCACGAGGTCGCGAACGAGCTCGGGTCGGCGGAGGCCGCCGTACTCGCGCTGCCGCTCTACAACTGGGGCGTCTCCCAGCACGTGAAGACCTGGATCGACCTGGCCATCGCCGGCGCCCCGCACGGCACCGAGCTGCTCGCCGGCAAGCCGGTCACGCTCATCGTCACCCGCGGCGGCGCCTACGGCCCCGGCACCCCGAAGGAGGGCTGGGACCACAGCGTCGACTACCTGCGCCGCGTGATCGAGGAGGTCTGGGGCGCCGACCTCACCCTCATCGAGCGCGAGCTGACCCTGGTCGGCGTCAACCCCGCCCTCGACGCGTTCGCCGACCTGGCCGCCGAGATGCGCTCGACCGCCGAGGAGCAGGCGAGCAAGTCGGGTGCGGACCTGGCCGCGCGGCACTCCGCCTGACGCAGGCGTTTCAGGGAGTGAGCAGTCGGGCACCGGGGTCGACAGCGGACATCCGGGCGACTCCCGTCGCACCATCCGGACGCGTCCGAGTCATCGACTGCAAGGAGTCACCCCCATGCTGTGGACCATCCTGATCATCCTCGCGATCGTTGCGCTCGTCCTGTTCATCCTCGGACGGGTCCGTGGCGGTCGTAAGATCTGAGCCGACCACCTGACGACGGCCGCCCCCTCTCGGGGGCGGCCGTCGTCGCGCTCAAGCCTCAGACGTCCCAGTCGTACGACGTGGGCCGCCGCCCGTGGCGGCGCTCGAACTCGGCGACCAGCCCGCGCTCGACGCCTCGCGCCCGCCAGCCGCGCGTCGTCGTCAACCGTTCGAGCCAGGGGCCCAGCCAGTCCGCCCCGGCCCGGGTGCGGTGCTCCGCCCACGACGGCGACAGCGCCTCGGCGAGACCCAGCACCGCCGCGTGGTTCTCCTTCGGAGCCGTCTGTGACACCGCGACGCGACTGTCCCGACCCGCGAAGGCGACGTCGACCCGGTAGGTCCACCGCCAGCCGGCCGCCTCCTCCTCGGCGGTCGGCGCGCCCCAGTCGCTGTCGGCGAGCACGACGAACTGCATGCCGACGAGCCTAGGATCCGAGGCGATGGCCGCCACGTCCCCCTGTCCCTGCTGCGAGACCGTCGCGGTCGGCGCGCCGGACGGCCACCTCGACCTCGCCGCGACGCAGGCGAACCTGGAGGGCCGCGTCGCGGACGGGCGGATGCGGGTCCTGGCGGCCGACGTACCACTCGAGGAGATGGTCGACCTGCTCGTCGCGGACACCAAGTACACGATCGTCACGTTCCTGGGCTGCCTGGTCTGCGGGCGCACGATCTTCTGGGGACTGTGCATCCGCGGCCGACCGGTCTACCGGCACGACTCCCCCGACGCGCCGTCGACGTACCGCTGGGAGCCGGGGTACCCGACGGTCGAGCCGGCCTGAGCGCACCCGGTCCGCGATACCCAAGACGGAGGTCGTTCGCCGACTTCTGGGCCTCGATCCCTCCGCACGCGCGACACTCCGGTCATCCGCCGGCGCCAGGGACGACTGGCACCGCTCGGACCGACTCCCGGATGGCCGGGCGAGGAGAGTGCCGCGATGCCCCCGACCGACATGAGCGACGCCGCACCGACCGCCGACGACCTGCCGGAGCGTCCGGTCCCCGCCGTCGCCCTCCGGACCTACCGCTTCCTGCGCCTGTCGGTGGTCGGCGTCATCGTGATGCTGCTGCTCTCGCTCCTGCTGGAGTCGCAGCGCACGGACTGGTGCCTCAAGGGCTCGATCAGCGCCTACTACTACTCCCCGGCGCGGACGGTCTTCGTCGGCTCGTTGTGCGCCATCGGACTGGTGCTCGTCGCGCTATGGGGCAAGACGGCCATCGAGGACACACTGTTCAACCTGGCGGGTCTCCTGGCACCCGTCGTCGCGTTCATCCCCGCCAAGAACGACCTGCTGTGCGTCACCGACCCGCCCGCGCAGCATCCCCTGAGCGACCAGCAGGCGGCCGAGGCGAGCGCCGCCGCGCGGGCGGCCACCAACGCCGCGATCACCAACAACATGCGGACCTATCTGGCCGTGGTCGGGCTGTTCCTCCTGGTCCTCGCGATCGCGGGTCTCCTGTCCCGCCGGCGTGCCCGACGGTCCGGCCGCGAGCAGGCGGGGTCACTCGTCGCCGCGAGCCCGCTCACCTACTGGCTGCCCCTCGGTCTGGCCTCCGTCCTCTGGCTGCTGGGGACCTGGCAGTTCTACGTGCGCGATCGCACCCCCGGGGGCGCGAGCTGGTTCTACGAGCACGTCCACTTCACGTCCGCCGTCGTCATGTTCGTGCTGATCACGCTCGGCATCCTGTGGGTCGGGATCACGCGGCACTGCGGCCGCACCCGGCGGGGTCCCGACGGTCGCGGACCGTTCCACCGGGTCCGCCTCCGGATCCTCAACGCATGCCTGGGCGATCCGGCGCTGTCGCCGACCGCCAGCCGGCCGTGGGCCAGGACGTACGTCGGACAGGCCGGCGCGATGCTGCTCGTCGCCGGGCTGCTGTTCCTCGCCAAGGCCTGCGACGCCGGCCCCTCGTGGTACCTCGATCACGCGGTCTTCTGGATCGAGCTCTGGATGATCGCCCACGTCGCGGCGTTCTGGGCGCTGCAGACGAAGGAGCGCTGGCACGAGGGAGCGCCGCCTCGGACCGAGGCCGAGCGGACGGCCGAGGTCGCGCGGCACGAGGCACTGACCGGCGGGGTCGGTCCGTAGGACCGACGCCCCCGCCCCTCGATCTCGTCGGACGGGACCGGAGGTGTCCCGGTCCGCGTGAGCCGACGGACCGGGCCGACTGGTCCAGACCAGTCGGTCCCCGGCATCCGATCGGGCACCGTCCTCGAATGCGAGATGTGGCCCTTTCTCTTCGGCGCGCCCTCGACGAGGTCCAGCAGGCACCGTTCGTGGTCGACGTGCTGCGCAGCGGTGACCGTCTCGCGACCGCCGCCGGCGGCGAGGGCGGACCGGAGTCCGTGCGGCTGCTCGCCGCGGTGATCCACGAGCGGGACGAGCTGACCGCGGTGGCGGCCGTCCACGCCCTGGCCCGGGTCTTCGACGACGGGGCCGACGCCGTGCTGACGGAACTGCTCTCCCACCCGCGGCCGTTCCTGCGCGAGCACGCGAGCTGGGCGCTGAAGGCCCGGCTGCCTCGCCTCGACGCGATCGGCCGCCTGGTCGGGGTGGTGGTGGGCGGTGGCTTCTCCGCCGTCCTCGCCCAGCGCACGCTCGCCCGGTGGGCCGCGTCCGCGCCGGAGCAGGTCGCGCTCGCCGTCGAGGGTGCTCTGGCCGGGCCGGCCGGGCCGGACGTCCGGAGCAGGTTGGTCGAGACCCTCGGCCTGGTGCCCGGCCCGATCGCCGGACGCGCGCTGCACGCGCTGGCCGTCGACCCCGGCGAGCACCTGAGCGTGCGGCTGACCGCCGTCGCCGCCCTCGGCGACCGCCCGGCGGACGCCGCCACGGTGGCGGCGGTCCGTGAGCTCAGCACGGCCACCGGCGACCTGGGGACCGTCGCCCGTCTCGCCGCGACCGATCTGGGCATCGGCGCCGTCGAGCGTGTCGGCGCGGCCCCGGGCCTGACCGTCGCCCAGCTCTTCCTGCACGCCGACATCGACCGCGACCTCAGCCGTGCGGGCGCCGGGGACAACGGGGGCGTCGCCACCCTGCTGGTGCGCCTGGGTGACGCCCTCGCGACCGAGCCCGGAATCGGCCGGGTCCTGACCCTCTCCCGCGGCACCGCCCAGGCCGCCCTGGACGCGCTGACCCCCGGCGAGGGGCACCTGCTCACCCCGGTGCCCCTGCTCACCGAGGCCGCCTCCGCCGCTCAGGCCTGGCCGTCGCGGGTCGCGGCCGAGCGCGGGATCCGTCGCCTGCTGCGGACGCACCACGTCGACGTGCTGCACCTGCGGATGGCCGAGGTGGGCAGCCTGGCCGCGGCCGAGGTGGCCCGGGAGCTGGGCATCCCGGTCGTGTTCACGCTCGCGCCCGACCCGCATGCCGTCATCCAGGCCCTGGACATGACCGGAGACCTGCACCGGGGCAACTTCGGGACCGAGGACGCACGGGAGCACTACTGGTTCCGCGCGCGCCTCGTGCAGCGACTGACCCAGGACGCGGCCCACCTCGTGCTCTTCCCCCGACCCCAGCTGCAGCACGACATGCGCGAGCTGCTCGGTCTCGACGTGGCGGACGAGCCCCACCGGTTCACCG
The DNA here is from genome assembly GCF_900101465.1 of Nocardioides lianchengensis. GTDB lineage: Bacteria > Actinomycetota > Actinomycetes > Propionibacteriales > Nocardioidaceae > Nocardioides > Nocardioides lianchengensis. Next base: position 465,793 of record NZ_FMZM01000001.1, on the reverse strand, counting down.
TCGTTCCGGAGGGCGTCGACCTGAGGGTCAGCGCCGCGGCCGCGGCCGAGCTGGAGCGGCCCGGCGTACCCGGTCGAGCGCTGGCCGAGCTCGACGCGCTCGTCGCCACGCTGCCCGCGCACCGCAGGGGGCTGCCGCTGGTGGTCAGCGTGGGGCGCCTGCACCGGGTCAAGGGGATGGCGACCCTGGTCGAGGCGTGGGCCGGAGATGCCGAGCTGGTCGAGCGGAGCAACCTGCTGATCGTCGGCGGAGACCTCGACGATCCCTCCCCGGACGAACGCGAGCAGCTCGACCTGATCGCCGAGGTGCTGGGGCATTCCCCGGGGGCCGCGGCAGGTCTGCTGATGCCGGGGCATCGACCCAACGACGTGGTCGCGGTCTGGTTGGCGGCTGCCCGGGCCGGCCGGGCGGGCGGGAACGGCGCCGCCGGGGTGTACGTGTGCAGCAGCCTGAAGGAGGAGTTCGGGCTCGCGCTGGTCGAGGCCCTGGCCTCGGGGCTGGTGGTGGTCGGCCCGGCCGCCGGCGGACCCGCCACCTACCTCGAGGACGGGGTGACCGGCGTCCTCGTCGACACCCGCCGTCCGGACGAGGTCGCCCGCGCGATCCGGACCGCCTTCGACCTCGCTGCCGCACCCGGCCAGGAGGACCGGATCGACCGGGCCACGGAACGGGTCCGCGCCGACTTCACGGTGCAGACCATGGCCGCCCGGTTGAGCACGATCTACGCAGGCGCCGCTCGGACGGCCGGTCGCTCGTGACACGGTTCCCCGCATGAGCGTGCTGGTGATCAGTCCCGACTACGCCTCGCACCTGCTGCCCCTGGCGACCCTCGCGACAGCCTGGCAGGACGCCGGCGAGTCCGTCGTGGTGGCCACCGGCCCGGCGACCGCGGGCATCGTGGCCGAGTTCGGCTTCGAGCGCGCCGACCTGGCGCTGGGGCGAGGATCCAATCCCGGGGTCATCCGGGCCGAGGAGCAGCCGCCCGGCGAGGACGACGCGCTGCGGGGCTTCTTCGCCGCCACCCGACACGGCATGGTGCCGACGTTGCGCTACCAGGCCGAGGCCCGGCGTACCGACCTGCTGTGGGAGCCGGTGGACCGGGCGCGGGCCGTCCTGGACGTCATCGATCGAGTCCGGCCCGATCAGGTCATCGTCGACCACCTGGCGTTCAGCGCCCGGCTCGCTCTCGACGTCGCCGGCATCCCGTACGCCGATGTCGTGCTCGGCCACCCGACGGCGCTGCCGGTCGGGGACGAGGTGTACGGCTACCCGCCCGCCTGGCCGTCCGCCTTCACCCCTCCGGAGTCCGAGCTGGTCGATCTGCACCGGCTCTGCCTCGACATCCGGGACAGCTTCACCGCCGAGTGGAACGCCGCCCTGCGCGTCCTGGATCCCGACGCCACGCCCTCGGCGGACGCGTTCGCCGAGCACGGTGACCTGCTGCTGCTCAACTACCCGGCATCCCTGCACGACCCGGCCCGTACGGCGCTGCTGCCACCGCACGCGTTCCTCGGCTCCGCCGTACGGGCCGAGCCGGCGGACGACGACGTCCGCCGCTGGCTGGAGGCCGACGACCGCCCGGTGGTCTACGTCAGCTTCGGCAGCTTCCTCTCGGCGCGCGGCGACGTGCTGGCGACGGTGCTGGAGGCCCTGCGCCCCCTCGGGCTTCGGGTCGCCGTGGCGACCGGCTCGGCCACCGGACTGCCGGACGTCCCCGCGGACTGGCTGCTGCGCACCTACCTGCCTCAGGTCGCCCTGCTGCAGCGGGCGGCGGTGCTGGTCACCCACGGCGGCAACAACAGCGTGACCGAGGCCCTCACCGCGGGGGTCCCGATGGTCGTGCTGCCGTTCTCCACCGACCAGTTCGCGGGAGCGGCGGCGATCGAGGCGGCTGGCCTGGGGGCGGCGCTCGACCCCAACACGGTCACGGCCACGGACCTCGGTGTCGCCGTACGAGCCGTCCTCGACGGCACTCCCGCAGACGTGGCGCGGGCGATCGGCGAGGACCTGCGCCGGGCTCCGGGCCGTGACGTGGCCCGCGCGGCGCTGGTCGGCTGAACGCGCCGGCGACGGACCCGCCGGGAGGTGAGCACGACTCGATGTGGCAGAACACGACCCACGACTGGGCGGCGACGGTGGACCGCGCCCACCTCGCCCGGATCCGTGACCAGGCCGCGCTGTACGCCCCGAACGGGGTCCTCCACCTCGTCCTCGAGGTGATCTCGTACCCCGCCGACGAGGCACTCGACACCGGCTCCGGCCACTGCCTCGTCACGCTGCACGCCGACGGATCGGTGTCGGTGGTCGATGACGGCCGCGGCACCGACACCCGTCACGACGCGGACGGGGCGCCGGTGCGGAAGCCCGTCATGGCCACCCCGGACCTCCGCTTCTTCGACGTCCCTGACCCTCCGATGCTCGCGGACGGACATCCCCGACGCGGCATGTCCGTGGTGGCCGCCCTCAGCTCCTGGCTGGTCCACACCAACCGCCGTCACGACGGCTCCTGGACGCAGCGGTACGAGCACGGGCTCCCGACAACGGCCCTGGTCCCGATCGAGCCCGACGCGACGACCGGTACCGCCGTCCACTTCCTGCCGGACCCGGACCTGGTGACGGCGTCCTCGGTGTCCGCCCGGGCACTCAGAGCAGGGGCGCCTCCGCCGTTGACCCTCGAGGTCCGCGACGAGCGCTCGGGCTGAGGCAGGACCGGCCGTGCGAGGGCGCAGAGTGACCGAGAGCCGCTCCGACCGAGGTCGGAACGGCTCTCGTCCAAGAGGGCTGGCTCTCGATGGGGCGACCCATCGGGACCGATCATGGTGGTGGAGCTGCGGGGAATCGAACCCCGGTCCTCGAGCGTCGATCCAGGTCTTCTCCGGGTGCAGTCGGTGATGTCGCTTTTCTCGGCCCCGGCGCTCGCACAGACACGTCGCCGACAGGCCCAGTCAGGAAAAAGTCCCGGTCACCCCTCCTGACAGGGAGTGGCCGGCAAGTCTCCTAGATGACGCCAGGATCCGGGACGGAGACGGGTGCCCGGACTGACGCTTCGATCACTGCTCAGGCAGCGAGAGCGAAGGAACTGCGATTGGTGTTGGCAGTTATAGGTTTCCAGCGAACGTTTACGAGATGACGCTGGCTTCTCGACCCGCTTCCCCTGGAACTAACGTCCCAAGTCGAAACCGATCAGCCCCTCTTGAGTTGTCCTGCACACGGCGCGAGCCGCATCGTGCAGTCTACGGGGTCAACGACGCCGGGGCACGCCGGATTCCCGCGAGGGCGCGCTCAGACCGGCCGGGCCCCGTGGGCGTGCAGCGCCGCGACCAGCTGGTCGGCGTACCCGCTCTGACGGAAGTCCTTCAGCGAGTTCGTCGAGAAGCGGTTGATGTGCTCCTGACTGACGTTGAGCGGGACCTCCCCCATCGGTCCGAAGAGGCGTACGGCGGCCACCGTGAACGGTCCGATCCCCTGGCGGCGCACCCCGACCTCGCGGCAGTCGACGACCCAGTCCGGCTCGGCCTGTCCCGTCCGGGTGAACGAGAGGCGGCCGCCGTCGAGCACCAGCACGCCGTACGTCGACGCGAGCGGGCTGCCCACGCTCCCCAGGACGCCGTCGCCCACGAGCTCGGCCTGCCAGGTGCTGGGGGCCAGCACGGGGGCGCCGCCCGGACCGGGGGCCACGAGGGGCGGCGCCGGTCGCGCACGGGAGCGGGTGGCGACCAGCACGACGACGAGGACGACCACCGCGGCCGTCACGAGCGGCACCAGCACCGCCACGAGCAGGAAGACGGTCCTCATCATGACGACCCGCTCCCGCCGACCCGTTCCCCGAAGACCACGTCGACGGCCTGGTAGAGGTCGTCCGGGACCAGCGTCGCGATCCGCGCGTCGAACCGGGTGGCCCGCGCGTAGTCACGGGTGAAGGCACGATCGACGCGGCCCAGGGCCTTCATCGCGCCCGCCAGGTCGGTGTCACCGTCGCGGAGCCGCTCGATGGCGGCGTTGCGGTCGGCCACGAGGCGGCGGTAGAGCCGCGGCAGCCGGGCCACGTCGGTGTTGGTCGAGGACTTCAGCTTCGCGCTCAGCCGCAGGCAGGGGGCGGCCGCCTCCTCGTGCGCCTCCAGCCAGGCGGCGCCCGTCTCGGAGTACGACGCCCCCGCGGGCGGCTGGACCCCCACCAGGCTCTGGCAGGCGTCGCCGGCGGCGAGGAACACGGGGTAGGAGCCGTTGAAGCCGTCCTGGTAGGCGGAGACGGCGGCGTACCCCTCGACGAACGCGCGGTACGCCGTACCGAGCTCCTCGTCGCCGACGACCGCCGGCTGCTCGGCCAGCGCGGCGAGCGCGGCGTCGCGCCGGGCAGCGACCGCGGCCTGCTGCTTGACGGCTCGGACGACCTTCGGCCGCTTCCGGAACCCGTCAGGGTCGTTCTCCCAGGCGGTGCGGACCCGCGCCTGGTAGGCCACGGCCCTCGTGTTGGTCTCGTCGAGCACGCCGGCGAGGTCGTGGAAGAGGGTCTGCGCCTCGTCGTACTGCGCCGTGGTCGGGCCGCTCGGCGCCGCGTCGGGGCGCTCCCCCGGGTCGCCGTCCCCGTCGTCCCCGGTGCACGCGGTCAGCAGCAGGACCAGGGCGACCAGCACGCCCAGCGCGCGGGACAGGGGTCGGCGGGTCGCGGGCACGGGAGAACCGTTCCACCCGCCCCTCTCAGGCAAACAGCCGGGTTCCGTTCTCCCAGCAGACGGCGCGCAGCCAGTCGTCGCCGAGGTCGAGGCGGGCCAGGCCCTCCAGCTGGTGCGCGTAGGGGTAGGGGATGGTCGGGAAGTCGCTGCCGAGCAGCACCCGGTCCTGGAGGTCGAGCAGCCGCGGCACCAGCTCGGCGGGGTACGGCGGGAAGAAGTCGGTGAACACCATCGTGGTGTCGAGGTGGACCCGCTCGTGGGTCTCGGCGAGGGCCAGGAACTCCGCGCACTCGGGGGCACCCATGTGGGCCATCACCAGGGTCAGCCGCGGGAACCGGCCGAGCAGCCGGGCGGTCGACGCCGGTCCGGTGAAGTCGTTGGCGACCGGGCCGGACCCCGCGTGCACCACGATCGGCGTCCCGCTGTCCTCGAGCGTGCCCCAGACCTCGTCCAGCAGCGGGTCGTCGAGGTGGAACTCCCCCACCTGCAGGTGCACCTTGAAGACGTCGACGCCGTCCGCGACCAGGTCGCCGACGTACGACGCCGCCTCGGGCTCGGGGTAGAAGGTCGCCGACCACAGCGACTCCGGCACGTCGCGGGAGAAGTCGCGCGCCCACCCGTTGAGGTACGACGCGACGCCCGGCTTGTGCGCGTAGGGCAGCGTCGGGAACCGTCGTACGCCGAACTCGCGCAGCAGCTCGACCCGCTCCGCGTGCGACTGGCGGTAGCGGATCGGCCAGTCGCGGCCGATCTTGGGACCGGCCGCGTCGAAGACGGCGTACACGGCCCTCTGGATGTTCGGCGGCAGGAAGTGCACGTGCACGTCGAACAGGCCGGGCAGCCCGAGGCCCTCCCAGAACGAGCGGACCGCGGGGACGTCAGTCACGCATGCCCTTCAGGTGCCGACCCAGGGCCTGCTCCTTCTCGCGGTTGGCCGTGCGCTCGGCGATCGACTGGCGCTTGTCCCACGACTTCTTGCCCTTGGCGAGCGCGATCTCGACCTTGGCCCGGCCGTCCTTGAAGTAGAGCGACAGCGGGACGACGGTGAGCCCCTTCTCGTTGACCCGGCGCTCGATCTTGTCGATCTCGACCCGGTTGAGCAGCAGCTTGCGCTTGCGGCGAGCGGCGTGGTTGGTCCAGGTGCCCTGGGAGTACTCCGGGATGTGCACGGCGTGCAGCCAGGCCTCGCCGTGGTCGATGTCGACGAACCCGTCGACGAGCGACGCCCGACCCATCCGCAGCGACTTCACCTCGGTGCCCTGGAGCACCAGCCCGGCCTCGAAGGTGTCCTCGATGGCGTACTCGTGTCGCGCCTTCTTGTTCTGCGCGACCATCTTCTGCCCCTGCTCCTTCGCCATGCCCCCATTCTCCCAGAGAGCGCAACGGCATTGCCACGACGCCGACGCACGCTGGTTGAGGTGCGACACCCCCGACCTCGATCGAGGCCGTCTGACGGCAAGACGGGTTTCGAGGCTCGCTTCGCTCGCACCTCAACCACCGGCGGGGTGCCGTCAGCAGAAGGAAATGCCATTGCTCCGACGCCGACCCACGCTGGTTGAGGTGCGACACCCCCGACCTCGATCCAGGCCGTCTGACGGCAAGACGGGTTTCGAGGCTCGCTTCGCTCGCACCTCAACCACCGACGGGGCGGGTCAGCAGGCGGAGGCGAGGTCCTCGGCCTGGTTGGCGGCGTAGCCCTGCTTCAGGGAGCCGACCGAGCCACCGGTCACGGTGGTCGGGGCGTCGGCGTTCTTCGCCGGGACGTCGGCCTTTGCCGTCTCGGTCGGCTTCTTCTTCGGGGCGTCGCCCTCGGAGCGGTCGATCGCCTGGCGCACCTTGGCCCGGATCTTCTTGATCTCCGGGTGGGCGGTGTTGACCAGGGGCGGGACCAGCGACAGCGTGGCCATCTTCTGGCTCTTGGCCTTCAGCGCCAGCGAGGCGAAGGTGTCGATCTCGGAGGCCGGCAGGTCGGTCGAGATCATCGCCGAGGAGGCCTTCGCGATCTTCTCGAAGTTGCGTACGGCGACCTGCGGGCTGACCTGTCCGAGCATCGCGTTCATCACGCACTTCTGGCGCGCCATCCGCGAGTAGTCGTCGGAGCCCTCGCGGGCCCGGGCGTACCAGAGGGTCTCGTGGCCGTTCAGCTTGCGGTTGCCGGGCTCGATGTAGCCGGTGACGTCGCTGCCGAGGCCGCCGACCGGGATCGGCGAGCGGACGTTGAGCTTCACGCCGCCGACGGCGTCGACCAGGTCCTTGAAGCCGCGCAGGTTGACCATCGCCCAGTAGCTGATGTCCAGCCCGGTGATGCCCTCGATGGCCATGATCGTCGCGTCGACGCCCGGGTTGTCGGAGTCCGGGAAGAGCTCGGTGTTGTCGCCGGCCCAGGTGGAGACGCCGTTGAGGTAGCAGCCGTCGCAGTCGAAGCCGTCGGGGAACTGCTCGTGCATGACGCTCCCCTTCTTGAACGGGAAGTTCGCCATGTTGCGCGGCAGGCCGATCAGCACGGTCTTGCCGGTCTCGGCGTCGATCGAGGCGACGGTCATCGAGTCTGGGCGCAGGCCCCAGCGGTCGTCGCCGGAGTCTCCGCCGAGCAGCAGCACGTTGTAGCGGCCGTGACTGGCGTCGCTCGCGGCGCCGTCGCTGAAGGTGGCCAGGATGAAGTCGCGCTGAACGGCGACCACGTGGGCGCCGAAGAGCATCACGCCGGCGACGGTGAAGCACAGCAGGCCGTTGACGCCGACCACGGCGCGGCGGTGGCCGAGGCCGAGGGTCAGCGGCTGGCCGATCCGCCAGGCGTCGACGAAGAGGTAGGCCCACCCCACGGCGCCGACCATCAGGCCGAGGCGCAGCAGGAGCAGCAGGCTCGGCTTGGTCGCCAGCGAGACCGCGCTGGTGGGATGGATCAGCAGCGCGACCGCGGTGATCAGGCCGGTCACCAGGAGGGCCAGCCAGATGCCGATGGCGATCCGACCGACCTTCCGGTTGCCCGCCGCGAGCTGGGCCGAGCCGGGCGCGACGAGGGTCATCGCCATCAGGGACAGGGCGCGGCGGAACCGCACGCGGGCGGCGCGCTCGGCGACCGAGACACGCGCCGGGCCGCGCGCGGCTCCGTCGTGGTCCGACCCGGGGGAAGAAACGGGTGGGGTAGGCATCGAGATGCCTCTCTGTGCTGCGTACTGCTGGTGAGTACTGAAGGGGAAGGTCAGTGCTGCCCCGTCAGTATCACCAGCCACACCGGTCACATCGCGTCACGACGCGCCGGGCGGCTCGCAATGACGCGAGATCGCGTCCATCAGGTCGGTGTCGGGCTCGCGGTCGACGTACACCAGGCGGATCGCATCGCGGTCCGGGTTGCCGACGTCGTGACCGCGCCAGACCAGCCTCAGCCCGAGGCGCTCCGCCGTACGACGGGAGGCTTCGTTGTGCTCGAGGAGGTAGGCCAGCACGGCCCGCTCGGGGCCGATATCGTGGGCGGCCTCGATCGCCGCCTGCGCCATCTCGGTGGCGTAGCCGCGCCGGTGCACCGACGCCCCGAAGCGGTAGTAGAGGTTCCACCACGGCGACCCGTCCGGTACGGCGCAGCCGCCCCGGCCCACCACGTGCCCGCCGTCGGCGTCGCGCACCGACCAGTAGCCCAGGCCGTTCGTCGCCCACTGCCGGTCGCCGTTGACGACCATCTGCTCCGACATCAGCCGGTCCGCGTGCCGCCCCGCCGGGAAGTGCTCCCAGGACTGGGGGTCCGCGTGGATCTCGTGCAGGTCGGGGACGTCCGCCACCGTCGCCACGTCGAGCCAGAGCCGTTCGGTCCGCACGTGCCGCCAGTTCGTCACGCGGCTCAGGTACCCGCTCGCCCGGACTCGATCTCCTGGCGCTTGGCCAGCCGGTGGGCGCGACGGATCTCGGCCTCGCGCATCCGTCGTACCTCGTCGGGGGTCTCGGGGAGCAGCGGCGGGACGTCGCGCGCCCGCCCGTCGGCGTCGATGGCCACGAAGACGAAGTACGCCGACGCGACGTGCAGCAGCGCCGTGGACGGGTCGTTCCACGGCTGGGCCTCGACCCGGACGCCCACCTCCATCGACGAGCGACCGGCCCAGTTGACCTGGGCGAAGGTGTGCACGATGTCGCCGACGTGGACCGGGGCCAGGAAGGCCATCTCGTCGAGCGCCGCGGTGACCGCCGGTCCCCCGCTGTGCCGCTGCGCGACGGCACCCGCGGTGGAGTCGGCCAGCTTCACGATCTCGCCGCCGTGGATGTTGCCGAGCAGGTTCGCCTCGCGCCCGGAGGTGATCACGGCGAGCGACACGCGGGCGAAGGAGGGTGGCCTGCCGTACGGCTCCGAGCTCATGACCGCACGGTAGCGTCAGCGCCATGGCAGACCGTCCCCGGAACGACGGCTCCGGGGACGAGACCCCGGAGTTCGGCTGGCTCTACGGCCAGGGCTCGTCCGGCAGCACCCCCGACCCGACCCGTCCCGTCCCGCGCCAGTCGCGCGACGCCCGGCCCGACGAGACCCGCGTGATGCGGGTCCAGCCGGGGGGACCGGCGGGCTCCGAGCCACCCCCGCCGACGACGCCGCGCCCGACCCCCGGCCCGACCCCGCCCCCGCGCGAGGGTGGCGGAGGCAGTCGTGGCCTGCGCCGGCCGCGGTTCCGGCTGCGCTACGTCTTCCTGCTCTTCCTCGCCTGGGTGGTCTTCCTGGTCGCCGTGCCGATCTACGCCTGGACCAGCGTCGACAAGATCGAGTGGGAGCCGCGCGGCGGCAGCCGACCCGACGACCAGCCGGGGACGACGTACCTGCTCGTCGGCAGCGACTCGCGCGGCGACCTCACCGAGGAGGAGCGCAAGGAGCTCGGCACCGGCGGCGCCGAGGGCCAGCGCACCGACACGATCATGCTGCTGCACACCGGCTCCGGCCCCAACCTGCTGATGTCGATCCCCCGCGACTCCATCGTCGACATCCCCGGCCGCGGCACCTCCAAGATCAACGCCGCCTACGCGTACGGCGGGCCGCGACTGCTGACCCGCACCATCGAGGCGACCACCGGCATCCGCGTCGACCACTACGTCGAGATCGGCATGGGCGGCCTCGCCGGCGTCGTCGACGCCGTCGGCGGCATCGAGATCTGTCCCGAGCGGCGGATGAAGGACAAGCTGGCCAACCTGAACATCAAGAAGGGCTGCCAGGAGGCCGACGGCGTCACCGCGCTGGGCTACGCACGCTCGCGCCACAGCGACCCGCAGTACGGCGACATCACCCGGGTCAAGCACCAGCGCGAGGTGGTCTCGGCGGTCGGCAAGAAGGTGCTCTCGCCGTGGACCTTCGTCAACCCGGTCCGCTACTGGCAGCTCAACAACGCCGTCCCCGGCTTCTTCGGCTTCGGCGAGGGCACCGGTCCGGTCCGCGCCGGCATGTGGGCGCTGGCCATGACCCGGGTCAACGGTGACAAGGGGCTGACCTGCACGGTCCCGATCGCCGACCTCGCCGTGCACTGGGACGAGGAGCGCTCGGAGCAGATGTTCGCGGCGATGCGCAAGGACGAGGTGGGCGACATGGACAAGGGTCTGTGCACCCCGACCGGCCTGCCCAAGTCGGTGACCGGATGACGTCGTACGAGACCCTGTCCTTCGCGGTGGACGACGACGGCGTCGCCACCCTCACGCTCGACCGGCCCGACAGCCTCAACGCCTTCGACCTGACGATGGCCCGCGAGCTGGAGCAGGTGTTCCTCACCGACGCCCGCTCCGACGACGTGCGCGCGGTCGTGGTCACCGGCGCCGGCCGGGCCTTCTGCGCGGGGATGGACCTGTCGGCCGAGGGCAACGTGTTCGGGCTCGACGAGTCGCTGCGACCCACCCCCGAGGAGTTCCGGGCGTCGTACGATGCGGCGCCGTACGACGAGGGCGTGCGCGACACCGGCGGCAAGGTGACGCTGGCGATCCACGCGCTGCCGAAGCCGGTGATCGCCGCGATCAACGGTCCGGCGGTCGGGATCGGCGCCACCATGACCCTGGCCATGGACATCCGGCTGGCCTCGACCAAGGCCCGGATCGGGTTCGTGTTCGGGCGGCTCGGCATCGTGCCCGAGGCCTGCTCGTCGTGGTTCCTGCCGCGCATCGTCGGCATCCAGCAGGCCCTGGAGTGGGTTTACTCCGCCGACATCCTGACCGCCGAGCAGGCGCACGCCGGCCGGCTGGTCCGCTCGCTCCACGAGCCCGACGATCTGCTCCCCGCGGCCCTCGACCTGGCCCGCTCGTTCGTCGTCGGCCGCTCCCCCGTCGCCCTCGGCCTGGCCAAGCAGCTGCTCTACCGCAACGGCGCCGCCGCCGACCCGCTCGAGGCGCACCTGTCCGACTCGCTGGCGATGTACTACACCTCGATCGGCGACGGCAAGGAGGGCGTGGCCGCGTTCCTGGAGAAGCGGCCCGCGTCCTTCACCGGCCGCGCCGCCGACCTCCCCCGGATCCACTGACCCACCCCGCTGATCCGTCACTCGATGTCGTCTTTCGTCGGTGTGTCCGTCCGCGATCGACGGGTCGCCCAGCGGACGTCGTACTCCGCTCAGCGACCCGTCGATCGCTGAGCGACACACCGCAAGAAGCGGTCATTGAGTGACGGGTCGGCGTCAGGCGACGGCGAGGCGCTCGCGGAGGCGGGAGAGGATGCCGGCGATCAGGCGGGAGACCTGCTCCTGGCTGACCCCGACCTCGGCGCCGATCTCGGCCTGGGTGCGGTTGTCGAAGTAGCGCATCTCGATGATGGTGCGCTCGCGCTCGGAGAGGTCGCGGATCAGCGGCTGCAACGCGAGCCGGGCCTCGGCTGAGGCGAAGGCGGGGTCGAGCTCGCCGAGCAGGTCGGCGGGGCCGCGGCCCTCGTCGTCGTACGGGTGCGGGGCGTCGAGCGAGACCGGGGCGAAGCAGCCGGTGGCGTGCAGCGAGTCGAGGACCAGCACCAGCGGTACGTCGAGGTGGACGGCGATCTCGGACGGCCGGGGCGTGCGACCCAGGCGCTGGGAGAGCACGGCCTCGGCCCCGGCGATCCGCTCCTGGGTCTCCTGCACCGGGCGGGGCGGCCGGACCGTCCAGCCGGCGTCGCGGAAGTAGCGGCGGATCTCGCCACGCAGCGTGGGGACCGCGAAGCTCAGGAAGTCGTCTCCGCGGGTCGGGTCGAAGGCGCGCACGGCCTTGACCATCCCGAGGCAGGCGACCTGGTCGATGTCGTCGGCGGCGATGCCGCGTCCGTGGTAGCGCCGCGCGACGTCGGCGGCGACCCCGAGGTTGAGGCGGACGACGTCGTTCTCGTAGCGGGCGCGGTCCTCACCGCTCGAGGCGTGGGCCCGGGACAGGAGCCGGGCGGTCTCGGCCCGACGACGGGCGTCGGAGAGCCCCACCGCCTCCCGGGCGTACCGGTCCGAGCCCACGACGACACACCTTCCCCCGTTGATGCGCCCCGTGATCGGTCCTGAGAACGGACCTCGCGCGAGAATCGTCCCACGGTCCGCGACCGCTCGACAACCGCACCCGGAGCGCCGCGGGATCAGCGATCGACGGCCCGCTCCAGCTCGGCCTTGGTCATCGACGAGCGGCCCTTGACGTTCTTCTTGCGGGCCTCGGCGTACAGCTGCTCCTTGGTGCGACCACCCGCGCCGCGGTGCGACCGGAGCCCGCCGCGGCGCGACGACGACAGGTCCTCGGTGGAGGTGCGGCTGCTCTCCTTCGCCTCCCCAGCGCGCGCCCGCTCCTTGTTGACCGTGCGGGCGGCGATCTCCTCCGCCTGCTCCTCGCTGCGCCCCTGGTCCTCGAGGCCCTCCTTGATGTGGTCGTACTGACGCTCGCGCTTCTTGCTCCAGCCCTGCTGCGGCATGGGTCCGCTCCTCTCTCGTACGACGCCCGGTACCCGGGTAACGGACGGCATGAGCACCCCCTTCGAGACCGCGGTCGTCGACATCGACGGCACCCTCCTGGACTCCAACTACCACCACGCGCTGGCCTGGTCGCGGGCCTTCGCCCACGTCGGGCGCAGCGTCGCCCTGTGGCGGATCCACCGACACCTCGGGATGGGCGGCGACAAGCTCGTGGGCGCGGTGGCCGGCGACGAGGCCGAGGCCCAGGTCGGCGACGAGGTGCGCGACCGGTGGGAGAAGGAGTACGACGCGATCATCGAGGAGACGCGGCTGTTCGGCGGGGCGCGGGGCCTGCTCGACGCGCTGCGCGGCGCCGGCCTGAAAGTGGTGCTGGCCAGCTCGAGCATCCCCCGGCACGCCGACCACGCGCTGGAGCTGCTGGACGCCCGGTCCCGCACCGACGCGTGGACGACGGCCGACGACGCGTCGGAAACCAAGCCACACCCGGAACTGCTCGACGTGGCGCTCGAACGGGTGGGCGGCGGCCGGGCGGTGATGATCGGCGACTCGGTCTGGGACGTGGCCGCGGCGAACGAGCGGGCCGTCCCGACCCTGGCGCTGCGCAGCGGCGGCTTCGGGGCGGCCGAGCTGCTGGAGGCCGGCGCCGCCGCGACGTACGACGACCCGCGCGACCTGACCGAGCACCTGGACGAGGCGCTCGACCAGGCCGCGCGGGCCGGTCGATCGTGAGGTGAGGGTCAGCCCTCGCCCGCCGCCGCGGCGGCGTCCTTCTCGGAGCTGGCACCCGTGGTCGAGAGGTTGCCGCCCTTGTCCTCCAGGTGCGCCCGGATGAACCAATGGAAGAGCTCCAGCTGCTCGGTCTGGGCGATGAACATGTCCTGGGTGACCAGGTCGAGCTCGTCGAGCTCCTTGATGCCGTCGCGGTAGTCGGAGATCACGCCCTGGTAGACCAGGTCGAGGGCCCCGAGGTGCTCCTGGGTGGTGGCCCGCCCGAGGCTGTACTCCTCCCAAGTGCGCGCCTCGACCAGCTTGCCCGGCGTCCCGACCGGCGAGCCGCCGAGGGTGGCGATCCGCTCGGCGAGGTCGTCGGCGAACCCGCGTACGGCGTCGACCTGGGGGTCGAGCATCTCGTGGACGGAGATGAAGTGGGGGCCGACGACGTTCCAGTGCACGTGCTTGAGCGTGAGGTGGAGGTCGTTCGAGGCGTTGAGCCGGCTCTGGAGCAGGGTCACGACGCGCTCGGCGTCGGTGTCGCTCATGCCGGGAACCGTGTACTTCAGCTTGCTCGGAGTCGTCATGCCGATCCGGTAACCGCTCCCGCGGGCCCGGAAACGAGCCGGAGGGGGTGAGCGGGTCCGGAGACGATGAGGGGCCGGGACCGCCGAAGTGGGGGGTATTGGGCGGTCCCGGCCCGAGTCGTTCGTACCCCGGCCCGTATCGGCTATGCGCCGGTCTGGACCACCTGTCCGAGGGTGCGGTCCAGGAGGCCACGGAGCTCGGTGAAGTGCCGCTCCGCACCGGCCTCGTCGTACGACGAGGTGTCGGCCATCGTGAAGCCGTGCGGGGCGCCGGGGTAGATCGCCTCGGCGTGCACGAGCCCGGCCTCGTCGAGCGCGGCCGCCAGGGCGGCGACCTGCTCCGGTGGCATCGAGGCGTCCTGGTCGGCGTGGCCGAAGACGAGCTCGGCCCGGGCGCCGGCCGCCGAGAGATGGGGGCTGTCCGGGGCGTCGGTCACGAGGCGGCCGCCGTGGAAGCCGCCGACCGCGCGGACGACGTCGGGGCGCAGGCCGGCGGCACGCAGGGCCAGGCGGGCGCCCATGCAGTAGCCGGTCACGCCGATCGGCGCGGTCGCGTGCCGGAGCAGGGCGTCGACGTACGCCTCGGTGTCGGGGTTCGAGAGGTCCGGGGTCAGCCGGCCAACCCGGTCCATCACGCCGCCGGCGAAGAAGGCCTCCCGCGCCCCGGCGTCGCGCAGGTCGCCGGCCGGGGCCAGCTCGGCCGCCGACCCCTCGCGGTAGAAGACGTGCGGGGCGAGGACGACGTACCCCCACGACGCGATGCGGTCGGCCATCGCCTCGATCTGCGTGCGCAGCCCGATCGCGTCGACGAAGAGCAGCACGCCGGGCCCGGCGCCCGGCTCGGTGAGGTAGGCCTCGGCCGTGCCGTCGGCGGTGGTGATCTCGATGCGCTGACCCATGCCGCCGACAGTAGTCAGCCGGTCGTCGTCAGCCCGTCGGGACCGCCCAGACCACGGCGGTGCCGGAGCCGGGGACGGACTCGATCCGGCAGGTGCCGCCCAGCCGCTCGGCCCGGTCGCGCATGTTGCGCAGCCCGCTCTCGGCGACCTCACCGGCCATCCCGACGCCGTCGTCGCGGACCACCAGCTCGATCTCGTCGCCGACCGTGAGGCTGACGCTGACCGTGGCGGGACCGGCGTGCCGGACAGCGTTCGAGAGCGCCTCCCCCAGCACGGCCAGCAGGTGCGGGGCGACGCGCGGGGTGATCCGGGTGCGGACCGGCCCGCGGAAGGTCAGCGTCGGACGCTGCTCGAGGTTCGCGGCGGCCCGGTCGACGATCCGGGTCATCTCGGACTGCAGGTCGGTCGACTCGTCGGCGGAGCTGAGCGCGAAGATCGAGCGGCGGATGTCGCGGATCGTGGCGTCCAGGTCGTCGACGGCGGTGTCGAGCTTGGCGGCCACCTCCGGCTGGTCCACCCGGCGCCCGGCGCCCTGCAGGCCCAGCCCGATCGCGAAGAGTCGCTGGATGACCAGGTCGTGCAGGTCGCGGCCGATCCGGTCGCGGTCCTCCAGGACGGCCAGCTTCTGCTGGTCCTCCCGGTGCCGGGCGACCTGCAGCGCCAGCGCGGCCTGCTCGGCGAAGGCCGCCGGGAGCGCCGCGTCGACCGCGTGGAAGGCGTCGACGTTCGCCGGCTCCCACGCGATGGCCAGCACGCCCTCGATCCCCGCCGCGTTGCGCAGGGGTACGACGACCGCCGGGCCGAGCCGGTCCGCCTCGAGGGCGGGCAGGGAGGTGGGGACGCCGGTGCGGGCGACCTCCGCGGCGAGGGCGTCCTGGCGCGCCAGCACCTCCAGCAGCGCCGCGTCGACGCGGTGGCCGGACACCGCCTCGAGCGCCATCTCCGTGTCCGCGTCGCCGGCGAGGATCCAGGCGACGTCGGCCGCCGCGACCTCGCGGGCCCGGTCGGCGACCGCCTGCAGCGCGTCCGAACCGAGGGTGGTGCCGGACAGCAGCCGGGTGATCTCGGCCGTGGCCGAGAGCCACCGCTCGCGCCGGGCCGCCTCCTCGTAGAGGCGGGCGTTCTCGATCGCCACGCCCGCGGCGGCCGCGAGTGCGACCACGATGTCCTCGTCGGCCTGGGTGAAGTCGCCGCCGCCGGCCTTCTCGGTGAGGTAGAGGTTGCCGAAGACCTGGTCGCGGATCCGCACCGGAACGCCCAGGAACGAGCTCATCGGCGGATGTCCCGGCGGGAAGCCGTACGACGCCGGGTGCTCGGCGATGTCGTGCAGCCGCAGCGGCTCGGGGCGGTCGATGATCAGCCCGAGCAGACCGTGGCCGGTCGGCAGGTCGCCGATCCGCAGGACCGCGTCGTCGCCCATGCCGTGGTGGACGAAGGTGCGCAGCCGCTTCCCGGGCCCGGCGCCGAGGACCCCCAGCGCGGCGTACCGGGCGCCGACGAGCTCGCTGCCGACGCGGACGATCCGGGCCAGCACCCCGTCGAGCGACAGGTCGGCCCCGATGCCGACGACGGCTTCGAGGAGGAGCTTCCAGCGGGCGGTGTCCGGCACCTGCTCGGTCACCGGTCCCCGGTCGTCGGGCGGGTCACTGGTCGAGGTGCTTGGTCGCGAAGATCGCGGCCTGGGTGCGACTCTCCAGGCCGAGCTTGGCGAGCAGCGAGGAGACGTAGTTCTTGATGGTCTTCTCGGCGAGGAACATCGCCTCGGCGATCTGGCGGTTGGTCCGCCCCTGACCGATCTGCTCCAGGATCTTCAGCTCCTGGGCGGTCAGCTGGTCGAGCGCCGGGTCGGTCTTCGGCCCCTCGCGGAGCCGGTCGAGGACCTGCTGGGTGACGGCCGGGTCGAGCATCGACTGGCCGGCGGCGACCCGTCGTACGGTGTCGACGAAGTCGGTGCCGCGCACCTGCTTGAGCACGTAGCCCGCGGCGCCGGCCATGATCGCGGAGAACAGCGCGTCGTCGTCGTCGTACGACGTGAGGATCAGCGCCTTGATCTCGGGGTCGCGCGAGCGGATCTCGCGGCAGACGTCGATGCCGGACCCGTCGGGCAGCCGCCCGTCGAGGATCGCCACGTGCGGCCGCAGCGCGGGGATCCGCCGGGCGGCCTCCTCGGCCAGCCCGGACTCGCCGACGACGACGATGTCGCCCTCGCTCTCCAGGAGCTCGCGGATGCCGCGGCGGACCAGCTCGTGGTCGTCGAGGAGGAAGACCTTGATGGGCTCGCTCGTCGTCATGCCCCGAACCTACCGAGCCGGACCCGGGAGGTCGACGGGCCCCTGACCCGGTCACGGGGGACCTTGGTCCCTGGTCCGGCGGTCCCCGCTGCCGCACCGTTGAGCCCATGCCGTCCTCCCGCCCCTCCGCCGCGCGTGTGGTGGAGCTCGCCTGCCGGGCCCCCAGCGTGCACAACACCCAACCCTGGGCCTGGCGGATCGAGGAGCGGACCGACGCCGACCGGGTCGGGCTGTGGGCCGACCGCTCACGACAGCTGGAGGTGGCCGACCCGAGCGGACGGAACCTGGTGCTGAGCTGCGGAGCCGCGCTGCACCACGCACGGGTGGCCGCCACGTCGCTGGGCTACGACCCGATCGTCACCCGCCACCCCGATCCCGACCAGCCCGACCTGCTGGCGACGATCGACCTGGTCCGCTCGGAGCGCGAGCCGACCGTCAGCGGCGAGCTGCACGTCCTGCTCGCCCGTCGTACCGACCGGCGACGCTTCACGTCCTGGCCGGTCGAGGAGGAGCACCTGCAGGCCCTCACCCGCGGCGTCGGCGGCCACGGCGTCCAGGCCGTCCCGCTCACCGGCGTCGCCGAACGGGTGCGCAGCGGCGTGCTCGTCGACCGGGCCACCGCGCTGCAGGAGACCGACGAGCGGTACGCCGCCGAGGAGCGCCGCTGGAGCGAGCGCCCGCGGTCCCACGCGCTGGCCGCCTCCGACGCCGTGGTCGCGGTCTGCACCGTCGACGACGGTCCGGCGGCCTGGCTCGCCGCCGGCGAGGCGCTGAGCGAGCTGTGGCTGCGCGCCGCCCACGACGGACTCTCGGTCGTGCCGCTCAGCCGGGTGGTCGAGGTCGAGGAGACCCGGCGGGTCCTGCACCACGACGTCCTCGGCGGGCTGGTCGTCCCCCAGCTGCTGCTGCGGCTGGGCTGGCAGGAGATCAGCCGCAGCGACCTCCCCGCGACCCCGCGCCGCCCGCTCGCCGAGGTGCTGCTCGGTGGGGCTCCGGCCGAGAGCACCTCCCTGCCGGGCTGAGGCCGACTCCCGGCTCACCGGGTCTCGATACGCCGCCTCGTTCCTCGGCGGCTACTCGACCAGCGAGACTGACCGCCCACTCGACCACCCATCGTTGGTCTCTCTCGCGAGCGCCAGCGAGCGTATCGAGACCCGCCGCTCACTCAACCACCCCGTCGTTGGTCTCTCTCGCGAGCGCCAGCGAGCGTATCGAGACCCGGCACGGGTCCCGGACGGGTCGGGACGTTGGTCCCCGAGGCCGGGGCCGTCCGCCCGATCCCCCGGCCCTGCCGTGCTTCCTAGCGTGGTCGTACCAACAGGACCGACCGCTCAGGAGAGCTCGTGGACCCGCTCGACATCGCCCGGTGGCAGTTCGGCATCACCACCGTCTACCACTTCATGTTCGTCCCGATCAGCATCGGTCTCTCGGCGATGGTGGCGTACTACGAGACCCGCTGGCTGCGGTCCCGCGACACGGCGTACCTCCGCCTGACGCGCTTCTTCGGGAAGCTCTTCCTCATCAACTTCGCCATCGGCGTGGTCACCGGCATCGTCCAGGAGTTCCAGTTCGGGATGAACTGGAGCGACTACTCGCGCTTCGTCGGGGACGTCTTCGGCGCCCCGCTCGCCATCGAGGGCCTGCTGGCCTTCTTCCTCGAGTCGACCTTCCTCGGCCTGTGGATCTTCGGCTGGGACCGGCTCCCCGGGCGACTGCACGCCGGGTGCATGTGGCTGGTGCACCTCGGCACGCTGTTCTCGGCCTGGTTCATCCTGGCCGCGAACTCCTGGATGCAGCACCCGGTCGGCTTCGCCTTCAACCCCGACACCGGGCGCGCGGAGATGAACGACTTCGCGGCGGTGATGTTCAACAAGGTCCAGCTGGTGACGTTCCCGCACGTCGTGCTGGCGGCGTACATGACGGCGGCCGCCTTCGTGGTCGGCATCGCCTTCTGGCACCTCCGCCGCCAGAGCGACCCCGCGTCGGAGGACGCCGGGATGTGGCGCAAGGCGGTCCGCGGCGGTGCCGCCTTCGTGCTGGTCACCGGCCTCGGGGTGGTCGTCGTGGGTGACTTCCAGGGCAAGGTGATGACCGAGGTCCAGCCGATGAAGATGGCGGCCGCCGAGGCGCTCTACGAGACCGAGCAGCCCGCGCCGTTCTCGGTCTTCACGATCGGCACCCCGGACGGGAAGACCGAGAAGTTCTCGCTGACCGTGCCGAACCTGCTCTCCTTCCTCGCCACCGGCGACTTCGACGGCGAGGTGAAGGGCATCAACGAGCTGCGCGAGCAGTACCAGGAGACGTACGGCGAGGACCCGGGCGCGGCGTACTACTCGGCCGGCGACTACACGCCGTACGTGCCCGTCACCTACTGGAGCTTCCGCTTCATGATGGGTCTCGGCTTCGCCGCGATGGCGGTGGCGCTGTGGCTGCTGTGGGCGACCCGGCGCGGCCGGATCCCCGGCGGCCGGCTGCTCTACACCGCGGTCCTGCTGCTCCCCTTCATGCCGCTGCTGGCCAACTCGGCGGGCTGGATCTTCACCGAGATGGGCCGTCAGCCGTGGGCCGTCTTCGGGCTGATGACCACCGCCTCGGCCGTCTCGCCCGGGGTCAGCGCCACCGAGATGCTCATCTCCCTGATCACCCTCACGCTCCTGTACGGCGTGCTCGCGGTGATCGAGGTGCGGCTCCTGCTGACCGCCATCACCACGGGCGTCGAGCCGATCACCGGCGTCGACGACCTGCCCAAGGTCCGCACCGACGCGGACGACGACCAGCCCCTCGCGTTCGCGTACTGAGAAGGACTGACACGACATGGAACTCACCACCGTCTGGTTCGCGCTCATCGCGATCCTGTGGATGGGCTACTTCGCCCTCGAGGGCTTCGACTTCGGGGTCGGCATGCTGCTCCCCGTGCTCGGCCGCACCGACCGCGAGCGGCGGGTCCTGATCAACACCATCGGCCCGGTCTGGGACGGCAACGAGGTCTGGCTGCTGGTCGCCGGCGGCGCGACGTTCGCCGCCTTCCCGGAGTGGTACGCCACCCTGTTCAGCGGCTTCTACCTGCCCCTGCTGCTGATCCTGGTCGCGCTGATCGTGCGCGGGCTCGCCTTCGAGTACCGCCACAAGCGCGAGGACGCGCAGTGGAAGAGGCGCTGGGACGCCGTGCTGTTCTTCGGGTCCCTGGTGCCGGCGCTGCTGTGGGGCGTGGCCTTCGCCAACATCCTGCGGGGCGTGCCGATCGACGCCGACCTGGAGTACACCGGCGGCTTCTTCAACCTGCTCACGCCCTACGCCCTGCTCGGCGGGGCGATGACGCTGCTGCTGTTCCTCACCCACGGCGCCATGTTCATCGCCCTGAAGACCGACGGCTCGATCCGGTACGCCGCCCGCACGCTCGCGGTGAAGCTCGGCGTCGTGGCCGCCGTGGTGGCCGTCGCCTTCCTCGGGTGGACCCAGCTGAAGACCGGCGACGCCGCCTCGGCGCTGGCCTTCCTGGTCGCGGCGCTGGCCCTGGTCGGCGGGATCGCCGCCGCGGCGGCGGGCCGCGAGGGCTGGGCCTTCCTCGGCACCTTCGTGGCGATCGCGGTCGGCGTGGCCGGGCTGTTCCTGGCGCTCTTCCCGGACGTCATGCCCTCGACGCTGGCGGGCGGCACGTCGCTGACGACGACCAACGCCGCGGCGACGGCGTACACGCTGAAGATCATGACCGTGGTGGCGGCGATCTTCACCCCGCTGGTGCTGGCCTACCAGGCCTGGACCTACTGGGTCTTCCGCAAGCGGATCGCCGTGCACCACATCCCGGAGACGGTGCTGGCGGCCGGTCCCCGATGAGACCCACAGATCCGCGGCTGCGTCGCCAGCTCGCCCCGGCCGCCCGGCCACTGACCGGGATGCTGGTGGCGGGCGGGCTCGGGGCGGTGCTCGTCATCGTCCAGGCGTGGGCGGTCACGGGGCTGCTGGTCGCCGCCGTACGGCGCGAGGAGCTCGCGACCTGGGCCGTCACGGTGGCCGCCGTGTTCGCCGCCCGCGCGCTGACCGGCTGGGTCGGCGACCTGCTCGCCGCCCGGTCGACGGCGATCGTCGGGACCCACCTGCGCCGCCAGGTCGTCGCCGCGGTGCTCCGCCGCCGCGAGGTCCGCTCGGCCGACGCCGTGCTGCTGACCCGTGGCGTGGCGGCCGCGGAGCCGTATCTCACCCGCTACCTGCCCGCCGTCGTGCTCGCCGGCGCGCTCCCGCTGCTGACCCTCGGCGTGATCGCCTGGCTGGACCCGCTGAGCGGGCTGGTCGTCCTGCTGACCCTGCCGCTGGTGCCGGTCTTCGGCGCGCTGGTGGGCCTCGCGACCCGGGACCGGGCCGAGGAGCAGTGGCGGGCGATGGCGTCGTTGTCGGGCCACTTCCTCGACGTCGTACGAGGTCTGCCGACGCTGGTCGCCCACCGCCGGGCCCGGGCCCAGTCCGCGACCATCGGCCGGGTCACCGACCGCTACCGCCGGGCCAGCATGGCCACCCTGCGCGTCGCCTTCGCCTCCTCGGCCGTGCTCGAGCTGGTCGCGACCCTGTCGGTCGCGCTGGTGGCCGTCGTCGTCGGCACCCGGCTCGCCGGGGGCGGGCTCGACCTGCACACGGCCCTGCTCGTGCTGCTGCTCGCGCCTGAGGCGTACTGGCCGCTGCGCCGGGTCGGGGCGGAGTTCCACGCCGCGGCCGAGGGTGTGGCGACCTTCGAGCAGGTCGACGAGCTGCTGGCCGGCACCCCGGCCGAGAGCATCGGGACGCCGGCCGCGGCCGGCACCGCGCTGGTCGCGACCGGCCTCACCGTCCGGCACCCCGGCCGCACCGTGCCGGCCCTCGACGGCGTCGACGTCGTCGTCCCGGCGCGCGGCGTCACCGTCGTCACCGGCCCGTCGGGCTGCGGCAAGTCGACCCTGCTCGCCGCGCTGGTCGGCCTGGTCCCGCCCACCGACGGCCAGGTGCTGGTCGACGGCGTCCCCGTCGCCGGCGAGGCCTGGCGCTCGCAGGTCGCGTGGGTCTCGCAGCGGCCGGTGTTCGTCGCCGGCACCGTGGCCGACAACCTGCGCCTGGCCCGACCCGAGGCCACCGACGCCGACCTCTGGGCCGCCCTGCGCGCGGTCGCCCTCGAGGAGCGGGTCCGGGCGCTGCCCTGGGCGCTCCGGCAGCCGCTCGGCGAGGACGGCGTCTCGCTGTCGGCCGGCGAGCGGGCCCGGCTGGCCCTGGCCCGGGTGGTGCTGGCCCGGCGTCCGTGGGTCTTCCTGGACGAGCCGACCGCCCACCTGGACGCGCTGACCGAGCAGGTCATCGCCGACACCGTCGTCGAGCTCGGCCGCACCAGCGCGGTCGTGGTCGTGGCGCACCGGCCCGCGCTGGTCGCGCTGGCCGACCACGTGATCGAGCTGTCGGCGCCGACACCCCGCGCGGCGGTGAGCCACCCACCGGTCGTCGTACCGGAACGGTGGACTGCGCACCGCTCCCCCGAGCCCGCCGCCGACCGACCGCCGCGCGGGGGCCTGCTCGGCAGCACCGTCCTCGGCGCGCTGGCCTCGCTGTCGGGTGTCGCGCTCACCGCGACCGCCGGGTGGCTGATCGTCCAGGCGTCCACGCACCCGCCGGTGCTGACCCTGATGGTGGCCATCGTCGGCGTCCGCACCTTCGGACTGGCCCGCCCGGTGCTCCGCTACGTCGAGCGGCTCCGCTCCCACGACCTCGCCCTCCGACTGCTGGCCCGCCGCCGGGTCGAGGTGTACGACGCCCTGGTGCCGCTCGTCCCCGGCCGGCTCGGGCGCCGGCGGGGCGACCTGCTCGCCTCGGTCGTCGACGACGTGGACGGCGTGGTGGACGACGCGCTCCGGGTCCGGCTCCCGCTGATGGCGGGCGCAGTGGTCGTGGCCGGCGCGACGGTCGTCTCGACCGCCCTGCTGCCGGCCGCGGGTGCGGTCGTGGCCGCGGTCGGCCTCGTCGGGGGCGGGCTGGCCTTCGGCCTGGCCCGGCTCGGCGCCGGCACGGCCGAGCGCGCCGCGGTCGGCCTGCGGGCCGACCTCTCGGAGGCGGCCGTCGAGACCGCGCAGGTCGCCCCCGAGCTGGTCATGTGGCAGGCCGAGGCGACCGCCGTGTCGCGGGTCGCGGAGCTGAGCGACCGGCTCGGCCGGACCGCCGCCCGGGCGGTCGCCTGGTCGGGCGCGGCGCGGGCCGTCGTCCTCGTGGTCTGCGGCATCGGCGTCGCCGCCGTCGCCGCGGTCGCCACCGGTCAGGTCTCGGGCCCGGTCCTCGCGCTGCTGGCCCTGGTGCCGCTCGCGCTGGCCGACATCCTGACCACGTTCGCCGACGCCGGCGCGCTGTCGGTCCGCACCCGGGCCGCCGCCGCCCGTCTCCACGCCCTCGAACGCACCCGCCCGGCCGTCCGGGCCACCGTCGGCGACCCGCCGCCGGCCCGGCACGACCTGGTCCTCGACCGCGTCACCGCGGGCTGGACGCCGGACCGGATCGCGCTGCGCGACCTCTCGCTCGGCGTCGACCGCGGCGAGCGGGTCGTGGTCGTGGGGCCGTCGGGATCGGGCAAGTCGACGCTGGCCGCCCTGCTGCTGCGCTTCCTCGACCCGGTCGCGGGCGACGTTCGGCTCGGCGGGGTCGCGACCACCCGCCTGGACCCCGACGACGTACGACGGGTCGTGGGTCTGGTCGACGACGACCCGCACGTCTTCGCCTCGACCCTGGTCGAGAACGTCCGCCTGGCCCGGCCCGACGCGAGCGACGCAGACGTCGAGGCCGCCCTGCGGCGGGCCCGCCTCGGCACCTGGCTGGACGACCTCCCCGACGGGCTGCACACCTGGCTCGGCGACGGCCACGCCCAGGTCTCGGGTGGCGAGCGGGCCCGGATCGCCGTCGCCCGTTCGCTGCTCGCCGAGCAGCCGATCCTGGTCCTCGACGAGCCCACCGCCCACCTCGACCACGCCACCGCCGTGGAGCTCGCCCACGAGGTGCTCGACCCGCGCGGCGAGCGAGCCGTCGTCTGGATCAGCCACGACCACGTCGGGGTCGACCTCGCCGACGCCGTGGTCGACCTGGGGGCGGTCGGGGCGCGGGTGCCGCAGCGGTGACGCGGCGGGTCAGCCCTCGGCCGTCGTGCGCCGGGCGGCGCGGCACCGCTCGTCGGTGCCGCCGTCGGCCAGGCAGCCGCCGTCGTAGACCGTGCGGTCGCGCAGCCGTCGCCCCAGCCGGACGCCCTTCTCGACCTCGACGGGCTCGCCGGCGCACGTGTCCTCGCCGGTGAGGACCAGGGTCACCTCGACCCGGTCCGCCGTCTCGACGAGGTCGACGTCGGAGATCGTCTGGCAGGCCGAGAGGGTCGCGTGCACGACGACGCCGCGGCGGACGACGTCGTACTCGCTCCAGGTGATGCGGGCCAGGCTCTCGCCCTCGGCCCGCTCCTGCTGGAAGAGCGACATCCCGGCGACGGCCGTGCCGGCGAGCAGCACCACGGAGAAGAGCAGTACGGCGATCGCGCGCCCGCGTCCGACCATGCCGGCCTCCTCAGACCGCCGAGCCGCGCTCGGCCCGGGCCGCGAAGCCACGCACGATCGAACCGCAGTCGTGCGCCAGCTCCATCAGGGTCAGCAGCTCGCCGGAGCTCCAGGCGCGCGGGTGGTCGTCCATGGCGCAGAGCACCGCGACCGGACGGCCTGACTCGTCGGTGACGTGCCAGCCCGCGTAGGCCTCGATGCCGAGCTCGACGACGAGCGGGTGGGTGGCGATCCCGGTCTCGTCGCGCACGTCGTCGACGATCAGCTGGGCGCCGGTGTCCTTGACGTGCTTGCAGAAGCCCGCGACCAACGGGATCTCCCGGACGCCCTGGAGCTGCTCCGGCAGGCCGTCGGCACCGAGCAGGATCTGCCGGTCACCGACGAAGACCGAGAGCAGCGAGAGCCGCGATCCCAGGGCTTCGCGCAAGCGCCGGGTGTATCCGTCGCCGGCCTCGAAGGCGTCGTTCTCGCTGGTCGTGTCCACGCTGTCCCCTCATCGGGCGCTCCCACCCGGAAGAGCACCGAGGACGAGTGTGACTGATGGTGCCCGTCCCAGTCAGCAGAATCCGGAGCCTGGTCGCCCGCCGGCGTCAGCCGGCACGGTCCGAGCGGACCACCCCGGACGCGAGAGCGGCCGCCAGGGCCGGTCCGCACGCGTGCGCCCGCTCCATCAGGGTCGTCAGGTCGGCCGAGGACCAGACCCGCGGCCGGTCCGCCGTGGCGGCGAGGATGCCGATCGGGCGCCCGTCCCGGTCGGGCACGTGCCAGCCCGCGTAGGCGTGCACGTCGAGCTCGGCCAGGAGCGGGTGCGAGGCGAAGTCGCTCTCGGTCCGGACGTCGTCGACGATGAGCTGACCGCCGGAGGTCTCGAGGTGCTGGCAGAGCATCTCCATCTCGGGGATCTCCCACTGGCCCTGCAGGCGCGGAGGCAGCCCGGCGGAGCCGACGAAGAAGTGCCGGCCCTCCCCGGCGAAGACGGAAAGGACGACGACCCGGGCCCCGATCGCCTGCTGCAGCCCACGGGCGTGGTCGTCGGCAGCCAGCCGGAGCTCCTGCTCGGTGTCCATCGCGCCTCCCGGCGCCCGTCGAGCGGGGCGCCGGCCCAGTCTGCCTCAGCCGCGCGCGGCCCGCAGCATCTCGTCGCGGGGCACGACCTTGATCCGCTCGCGACCGGCGGCCTCGCCCAGGGCGACCTCGTGGGCGTCGAGCCGCTCCCAGCCGTCCCAGCCGATGACCTCCACGCCGCGCTCGGCGAGGTGTTCCAGGATGGCGGCCGGGTCGGTGGTCTCCGCGGTGCGGAGCGTGTCGAGGTCGGCCAGCAGGCTGGCGACGGTCTCGGCGGCGTCGGACTTGGTGTGCCCGATCAGGCCGACCGGCCCGCGCTTGACCCACCCGGTCACGTAGGTGCCCGGCAGGTGCTCGCCGTCGAGGTCCAGGACCCGCCCGGCCTCGTGCGGCAGCACGCCGTTGACGTGGTCGAACGGCAGGTCCGCGAGCTGGCTGGAGAAGTAGCCGACCGCGCGGTAGACCGCCTGGACGGGGGTGTCGACGTACTCGCCGGTGCCGCGGGCGGTGCCGTCGCCGACCAGCTCGGTGATCTCGGTGCGCAGGCCCTCGACCCGGCCGTCGCCGTAGATCTCGACCGGCGCCTGGCAGAGGTGGATGTGGATGCGGTGCGGGGCACCGGTGGGCTCGGCCTCGACGTACTTCAGCAGCGTGTCGACGACCAGGCGGGTGCCCTTGTTCGACGAGATCGCGGTCTGCGAGGCCTCGTCGATCTCGAAGCCCTCCGGGTGCACGATCACGTCCACGTTCGGGGAGTGGGAGAGCTCGCGCAGCTCCATCGGCGTGAACTTGATCTGCGCCGGCCCGCGGCGGGCGAAGACGTGCACGTCGGTGGCCTGGTTCAGCTTCAGGCCCTGGTAGACGTTGTCGGCGATCTCGGTCGTCAGCTGCTCGTCGGCCGGCTTGGCCAGCATCCGCGCGACGTCGAGGGCGACGTTGCCGGCCCCGATCACGGCGACCGAGCGGGCCTCCAGCGGCCACTCCGACGGCGCGTCGGGGTGGCCGGCGTACCAGCTCACGAACGACGAGGCGCCGTGGCTGCCGGGCAGGTCGACGCCGGGGATGTCGAGCTGGCGGTCGGCCATCGCACCCGTGGAGAAGATGACGGCGTCATAGAACCGCTCGAGGTCGTCGAGCTTGAGGTCGGTGCCGTACTCGACGTTGCCGAGGAACCGGATGTTGTCGCGCGAGAGCACCCGGCGCAGCGCCTTGACGATCTCCTTGATGCGCGGGTGGTCGGGCGCGACGCCGTACCGGACCAGGCCGTACGGCGCGGGCAGCCGCTCGATGACGTCGACGCTGGCCTCGGGGTGCTCCTTGGTCAGGATGTCGGCGGCGTAGATGCCGGCCGGTCCGGCACCGACCACGGCAACGCGAATGTTCCTCATGCGTCCAGCGTGACGGGCGTCGTCGAGGACCGGTAGGACCGCCGTCACTGTGAGCCCACAGGATCCTCCTGTGAGCGCGTTATCCTCGTCACGTGCTCCCCGATCTGCCGTCCCTGCGCCTGCTGGCCGACGTCGCGCGGCACGGCAGCATCGGGGCGGCGGGCCGGGTCGCGGGCATCTCGCAGCAGTCCGCCTCCGAGCGACTGCGGGCGATGGAGGCCCAGACCGGCCTGGTGCTGGTCCAGCGGGCGACGAGCGGCTCGAGCCTGACCCCGTCCGGCCGGCTGCTGGTCGAGTGGAGCACCCGACTGCTCGAGCAGGCCGACGAGGTGGAGGTCGCCCTGCGGACGCTGCGCCGCGAGCACACCGAGGAGCTGCGGGTCTTCGCGAGCATGACCACCGCCGAGTACCTCCTCCCCCGCTGGCTGGTCCGGCTGCGGCAGCAGCGCTCGGTGACCGTGAGCCTGCAGGCGACCAACTCCGAGGCGGTACTGGGGGCGGTCCGCTCCGGCGAGGCCGGGCTCGGCTTCGTCGAGGGGCCCGGCGACCTGGCTGGGCTCGCCTCCCGCAAGGTCGGCGACGACGAGCTGGTCCTGGTCGCCGCGCCCGACGATCCCTGGGCCCGGCGCCGGCGCCCGCTCGACCCGGCGGCCGTCGCGGGCCGGGCGCTGACCAGCCGCGAGCGCGGCTCCGGCACCCGCGGCGTGGTCGAGGACGCCCTGGCCCGCGCCGGGGTCACGCTCGCGCCGCCCGAGGCCGAGCTGACCACCAATGCGGCCGTCGTCGGCAGCGTCCGTGCCGGGAGTCCGCCCGCGTTCCTCAGCCGCCGCGCCGTCGAGCGCGACCTCGACTCCGGCCAGCTGGTCGCCGTACCCACGACGGGCCTCGACCTGCGCCGCCGCTTCACCGCCATCTGGGTCGGGGGTACGACGCCGCCCGCCGGCCCGGTCCGCGACCTCCTGGCCATCGCCGCCCGGGGTTGACGCGTCGAGAGACGGCCTCAGGCCTCCGGGATCTCGCGACCCCAGGCCTCGCGGGTGATGTCCTCCGGCTCGGGGCCGCCGCGCCTACCGGTGTCGAGCGCGTCGATCGCGGCCAACTGGTCGCCGCTCAGCTCGAAGCCGAACACGTCGAAGTTCTCGGCGATCCGCGACGGGGTGACCGACTTGGGGATGACCTGGCGGCCCTGCTGGAGGTGCCAGCGCAGCATCACCTGCGCCGGCGTACGCCCGTGCGCGGCGGCGATGTCGCCGATCACCGGGTCCTCGAGCGTGCTGCGGTGGCCGCTGTCGCGGTAGAAGGTGATGCCGCCGATCGGCGCCCAGGCCTGCGACACGATCCCGTGGGCCTCGTCGGCCTCCAGGACGGCGGACTGGCGGAAGTAGGGGTGCACCTCGATCTGGTTGATCGCCGGGACGATGTCGGTGCGCTCCAGCAGCTGCGCGAGGTGGTCGGGCATGAAGTTGCTGACGCCGATCGCGCGGACCCGGCCGTCGGTGACCAGGGTCTCCAGCGCGCGGTAGGCGTCCACGGTGAGGTCGAACTCGCCGGGCAGGGCCTGGTGCAGGATCAGCAGGTCGAGCTGCTCGAGGCCGAGCTTGCCGGCGCTCTTCTCGAACGCGTGCAGCGTCTCGTCGTACCCGTAGTCGCTGATCCAGACCTTGGTCTCGACGAAGACCTCGTCGCGGGCCAGGCCGGAGCGCCGCAGCGCCTCCCCGACGCCGCGCTCGTTGCCGTACGCCGCGGCGGTGTCGACGTGCCGGTAGCCGACCTCCAGCGCGGTCTCGACCGCGGCGGTGGTCTCGTCGGGCGGGGTCTGGAAGACGCCGAAGCCGAGGGCCGGCATCTCGACGCCGTTGTTCAGGGTGATGGTGGGAACGGTCATGTCCTCCACGCTAGGCACGGCCCCCTGAGCGAGGGAGGGTCTGCCAGGCCCCCTCGGTCTCCGAGCGTGTGAGTGAATCTCCCTGCGCGAGCAGGACGGGTCCGCTGGCGCGTCCCCGTCAATCGATCGGCCGCAGCTCCTCGGCGTACGACACCGACTGGCGGCGGAGCCGGCCGTCGGAGCCGACGGCGTACTGGCCCATCCGCCACAGCGGCGGGCTGTAGGCATGCACCGACACCGCCCCGTGCACGGCGCCGGTGAGTCGGTGGATGTGGTCGGGACCGAAGCTGAAGACCTGGCCGGCCCCGACCAGGGTCTCGATGGTCTCGATGCCGACCGCGAGGTTGTGCTCGAGGAGCGAGCCCTCGACGACGGCGACGGCGCCGGAGGACACGTCGTGGTCGTGGAAGCCGGTGTCGTTCTCGGGGGTCCAGCAGAGCAGCCAGACGTCGACGTGGGCGTCGCGGTGGAGCGAGACGTAGACCCGGTTGTCGGCGTCGAAGGCCAGGTGGTGGCGCCACTGCTCCGGGTGGAGGGCGAGGTACGACGCCAGCGAGCGCAGCTCGTCCTGGTCCAGGTCTCGGCCCGGCAGGGTCTCCAGGGAGAGGTCGCCCGCCAGGGGCGTCGCCGCCCGGGCGGGGATGTCGGTGCGGATCTCGTCCAGGGTCGCGGTCATGCCACTGCCTCCACTCGTGCATCGATGCTCCGCGCGCCCAGCACGCGGAGCGGGTTGTCGGTCCGGATGGCCCGGGTCGCGGCTTCGCCGAAGAGGGCGGGCAGCGGGTCGGCGTACGGGCGGTCGCTGCCGAGGGCGACCACGTCGATGCCCAGCACCCGGATGAGGGCGTCGACCCCCTGGGCGCCGTACGACGAGGTCTCGACGAAGACGTCGCGGTCGACGACCCCGGCGTCGCCGCCCCGGGCGGCCAGTCGCTCGTGCTGGAGCGGGGCCAGACCGGCGCCGGCGGCGAAGATCACCCGCAGCGCCGGGTGCTGCGCCCGGACGCCGGCGGCGTGCCAGCCCCACCACGCGGCCTGCAGCTGCGCGACGTAGCCGACCACCGGCGCCCACCAGGCCGGGGCCTCGTCGACCGCGGTCGGCCCGGGGTGCACGAAGACCGGCTTGCCGGCCGCCTCGGCGACCGCGAGCACGTCGCCGACCGCGCCCCAACCGGCGGGCGTGGCGACCTGGGTCGCGGCCAGCTGGACGCCGACGAACGGTCCGGCGAGCAGGGCGGCCAACGCGTCCAGGTCGGGCTGCTGCGTCGGCACCGACGCCCACGCCGCGAAGTGTCCGGGCAGCGCCGCCGCGCCCGCGTGCCAGGCGTCGAGCGCCGCACCGGCCTCCTCGCGCGGCAGCGACTCCAGCCCCAGCGGGGCGGAGAGGCTCACGCAGGCCAGGCCGGTTCCGGCGGCCCGGTCGAGGTCGATCCGGCGCTCGACGTCGTGGTCGGCCGGGCGGACGTCGTACGGCGCCTCGCCCTCGGTGTGCAGCGTCCAGCCCCGCAGGTACGGCGCCCGCGTGCGGCGGCGCAGCAGCTCCAGCAGCGGCTCGGGCCACAGGTGCTGGTGCAGGTCGATGGCGGACACGGTCTCCCTCACGTCTTAAGGCAACTAATTCAGCAGACTTTATATCATTAACTCGTGTGTAACGCGGCGGGGCGCGCGCGGCAGGTCCCGGGTGAACGCCCGCTCGCGGGACCACTCACCACCAGGAGCACCCATGCACGTCTCCACTCGGGTCGCCGGCGTCGTTGCCGGCGTGACGCTGACCCTCGGCTCGCTCGGCACGTTGACCACGGCCCCGGCGACCGCCGTCCAGAAGGCCCCCTGCGCCCAGCAGCAGAAGCAGGTCGACAAGGCCACCGCCGCTCTCGCGCGGGTCACCGCGGTGTTCGAGCGACAGCAGGACAAGGTCGCGAAGGCGCGTCACGAGGTCCGCGCCGCCGACACCGCGCGCGAGCGGCGGGCCGCCCGGGCCGAGCTCCGCGAGGCCAAGGAGGACCGCGGCGACGCCCGCGCCGCGAAGAAGGCCCAGCAGCAGCGCCTGGCCAAGGCCGAGGCGCGGCTCGACAGATGTGAGGCGCAGCAGCCCGTCCCCACGAGCTGACGCCTCGCCCCGTCGGCCCCCACCTCCCTCGGGGCCGACGGTGATCGCTACGGCACCTCGACCAGCCGGCTGCGTAGCCGGCGCAGGCCGCGGTGCCGGGCGACCCGGACCGCGACGGCGCTGATCCCCAGCGCCGTCGCGGCGCCGTGGTTGTCGAAGCCGAGTCCGTCCACGAGACCGATCACGTCGCGCTCTCTCGGGGGCAGCGACGCGATCGCGTGGCGGACCCAGTCCCGCTCCTCCAGGGACAGGGTGGGGTCGGGGACCGCCGGCAGGTGGTCCTCGACCTCGGCCGGATCGGTACGACGGCGGTCCGAGCGCCGCTTCGTGCCCCCGCTGATCTTGCGGGCGATGCCGAAGAGCCAGCCCGCGAAGTCGTCGGCCGACCCCGTGAAGTCGGCGACCTTCGTCGCCGCGACCAGCCAGGCGTCGCTCGCCACGTCCTCGGGCGCCACCATGCTGTCCCCGCTGGGCCGGGCCGACAGCCAGGCCACCAGCCGACCTGCGTGCGCCCGGTGCAGCTCCCGCCAGGCCTCGGGGTCGCCGGTCTTCGCCCGCGCGACGAGGTCGTCGTCGCGCTCAGCCATCCACGTCCGCATCCGTCGAGGTCGCCGACGGTTTGGTCGGCTTCGTCGGCTTCGTCGGCTTCGTCGGCTTGGTCGGCTGCGCGGGCGTGGCCGCCTGGGACGGACGCGGCTTCCTGGTCGGGTGCGGCTTCTTCGTCGGGTGTGGCTTCTTCGTCGACTGCGCCGTCGGCGACGGGTCTGCGGGCGTCGTGGTCGGGTCCGCCGCCTGCGACGGCAGCGGCGACGGACGCGGGTCGGAGCCCGTCGTACCTCCTGGGCCGGACGTGGGGTCCGAGAGCGGGCCCGGGAGCGGGGCGGACGTCTCCGGAGCGTCGAGGCCGGAGGACGGGACGACCGCCGTGGGCGAGGGCCTCGCGGGCGTGGGCTGAGGGGTCGGCGTCACGGGGACGGAGGGCGTCCCCTGCCGTGGCTGCGGGAGCCCGGGGATCGTGACGGCACCGGTGGCCCAGGCACCACCGACCGAGAGCCCGACCGCCCCGACCAGGCCCGCCACCACCGCCGCGGTGCGGCGACCGCGGACGCTCGCCGTCGGCGTGCTCTCCCGCGCGAGCGCGGCCAGCCGGTGCACCAGGTCGTCCGGCGGGTCGGTCGACGTCACGTCGAGGCGTAGGTCCTCGGGGGTGGGCTTCATGCGGGTCTGCCTTCTGGGTCGCTCGACCGTACCGGTCCGCCCCCTACCTGCCGCGACCCCGCGCGATCGTTACGCCGCGTTCAGCCCAGACGGACGACGGCCCGCCCCCGGACCTCGCCCCGCGCCTGCCGGGTCCAGGCCTCGGCGACGTCGGCGAGCGCGAAGACCTCGTGCGGGACGACGATCCGCCCCGCCTCCGCGTGCTCCTCGAGGGCGGCCAGGGCCGCGCGGCGCTGCTCGGCGGTCAGGTCGTTGTTGGTGTAGCCGCGGACCTCGCGCGACCCGCTGCGCAGGTGCGCGGAGGAGAAGGTCGCGGTCGCGCCGGCGCTGGAGCCGAGGTTCACGAGCCGACCGCGGGGCGCGAGACAGAGCGCGGCCGCCGAGGCGGGGACGCCGCAGAGCGGGTCGAGGACGACGTCGACCTCACCGACGACCTCTCGCAGGCGAGCCGCGAGCCCCTCCACGTCGTCGTCCCGCTCCAGCTGGACGAAGCCGTCGGCGCCGAGCTCGAGGGCACGCGCCCGCGCGGCCGGTTCCACGGCGGCGCCGTAGACCGCGGAGGCGCCCTGCAGCCGGGCGGCCTGCAGCGCGACGGTGCCGACGACGCCGCTGGAGCCGAGCACCAGCACCCGCTCCCCCGGCTGCAGGCCGCCGCGGAGCAGGAGCGCGGTCCAGGCGGCGATGGCCGACAGCCCGAGGGCCGCGAGCTGCTCGTCGGGCACCGCGCCACTCACCGGCACCAGGTCGCCGTCGGCGACGACGGCCAGCTCGGCCATCCCGCCGTCACCGGGCGCCATCCCGGCGGAGGTCGGGAACCAGACCCGCGTGCCCGCGGCCAGCCGGGCGGACGTCCGGACGACGCCGACCCCCTGCACGCCCGGGACGTACGGCGTCGCCGGCTCCCCGAAGTACGACGTCCCGCCGGCGCACAGCAGGTCCAGCGGCGTGATCGGCACGGCGGTCACCGCGACCAGCGCCTGGCCCTCGCCCGCGACAGGCTCGGCCGCCTCGACCGGCCGGGGCGGTTCACCGCACGTGTGGACGTGGGCGGCCCGCATCACGACTCCTGCGAGGGGTCGACGTAGACCGCGTTGCGGTCGACGCTCATGTAGACGTCGTTGGCCACCGGACGGCGGATCTCCTCGGCGATGTGCCCGAGCAGCCCGGCGCAGCGGGCGAGCAGCACCGTGCCACGCAGCAGCTCCTGGCGGATGCCGAGATCGGCGAGCGCGGCGCCACTGACGCCGGCGCCGTTGAGCGGCAGCCGCTTGCCGAGAACCCGCTCGTGGGTGCGGCCGATCGCCTCGAAGAGGGCGAGGTGGGCGCCGTACAGATCCTCCTCATGGGCGATCTGGATCAACCGCGGGGTGCGCGGGTCGCCGTCCTTGTGGACCGGGTGGCCGAGGCCCGGCACGAAGCGCCCCGCCTCCCGCTGCGCGCGTACGGCGGCCTCCGCGACCTCGTCCCAGCCCGCGTCGTCGGTGGGCGTCCGGTCGAGACCGGCGAGCACGTCGGCGAGGAACCGGCCGGTGTCCTCGGTGACGCCGAGGAATCGCGAGCCGCCACCGAGCAGGCCGGCCGCGAGCGCGCCCTGGATCGAGTCGGGCGCACTCAGGTAGGTCAGCCGGGCCGCGATCGCAGTCGGCGTGAAGCCGTGGTCGGCCAGGCCGAGCAGCACCGCCTCGAAGAGCCGCGCCTGCTGCGGGGTCGGACGCTCCAGCGTGATGAGCCAGTAGGCGAGCTCGCCGAACGACACCTGGCCCATCAGGTCGGTGGCGAGGTCCTGGCCGAGGAGCGTGATCGTGGTGCCCTCGGACGTGCCCAGCGAGGTGGGGAAGGACGGGGTACTCATGCGGTCTCCTGGGGGAAGCCGAGCCAGGCGCGGACCTCGGCGCCGTGCTCGTCGAGGGCGGGCGGGGGCAGGTCGTAGCGGGCGGGCGAGGCGCTGAGCCGGATGGGGTTGCGCACGGTCGGCACGTCGCCGATCGTCACGACGGGATCGAGCCCCAGCGACGCGGCCAGCTCGACGCCGCCGCGGACGTCGTTGATCGGCCCGCACGGGATGCCGGCGGCGCTCAGCTCCTCGAACCACTCCTGGGCCGTGCGCGTGGCGAGCCGCTCGAGCAGCAGCGGACGCAGCTCCTCGCGCCGGTCGTTGCGGTCGCCCACCGTCGCGAAGCGCGGGTCGTCGGCCAGCTCGGGCAGGCCCATCGCCTGCACCAGACGGCGGTACTGCCCGTCGTTGCCCGCGGCGATGACCAGATCGCCGTCGCCGGTGGCCAGCGGCTCGTAGGGGAAGAGGCTCAGGTGGGCGTTGCCCATCCGCTGCGGGACCACGCCGCCGGCGACGTACGCCGAGGTCTGGTTGACCAGCGAGGACATCGCGGTGGAGAGCAGGTTGGTCTCGACGTGCTGGCCGGCGCCGGTCTCGTCGCGATGCCGCAGCGCGGCCAGGATGCCGATGACGGAATGGAGGCCGGTCATCACGTCGAAGACCGAGATCCCCGCGCGGTACGGCGACCCCTCCGGGTCGCCGGTGAGGCTCATCAGGCCCGACATGGCCTGGACCAGCAGGTCGTAGCCGGGCAGGTGGGCGCCGCCGGTCGCGCCGAACCCGCTGATCGAGCAGTAGACGCTCCGCGGGTTGCGCGCCGCGACGTGGTCGTAGCCGAGCTCGAAGCGATCCATGCCGCCGGGCTTGAAGTTGTGGATGAAGACGTCGGCCCGGGCGGACAGCTCGTGGGCGACGGCGAGGTCGTCGGGGTCCTTGAGGTCGAGCACGATCGAGCGCTTGTTGCGGTTGATCGCCAGGTAGTAGGTGCCGGTGTCGCCGCGCCGCGGCGGGACCCAGTGCCGGGTGTCGTCGCCGGCGGGGCCCTCGACCTTGACGACCTCGGCCCCCAGGTCGGCGAGGAGCATCGTGGCGTAGGGGCCGGCGAGCACCCGGGAGAAGTCGGCGACCAGCACCCCCGACAGCGGTCCGGCGGTCACCTCGTCGGCGTTCACAGCGATCTCCCACTCTATTGCGGACATGTGTCCGCCACTGTCTCCGGCGCTCGCGTCAGGTGTCAAGCGGTCTGATCCGACCCTTGACACGTGACCGGCGTTACAGCACGCTGACACGAAAACGGACAGATGTCCGTCACGCCGTCCGGAGGTACGCCGAGATGCCCACGCCCGACCTGACCGCAGCGCCCGCGTACGTCTTCCGCGGAGGCACCGTGCTGACCATGGACGAGCGGCGCACGGTGCTCACCGACGCCGACGTGCTGGTCGTGGGCGACCGCATCGAGGCGGTCGGACCGGCCCTCGCGGCCCCCGAGGGCACCG
Source organism: Nocardioides lianchengensis (assembly GCF_900101465.1). Lineage (GTDB taxonomy): Bacteria > Actinomycetota > Actinomycetes > Propionibacteriales > Nocardioidaceae > Nocardioides > Nocardioides lianchengensis. The sequence goes on along the minus strand of NZ_FMZM01000001.1, from coordinate 430,239 downwards.
CCGAGATCGACGCGACCGGCGGCATCGTGATGCCGGGCATGGTCGACACCCACCGCCACATGTGGCAGACCGCCGTGCGGGGGTACGGCGCGGACTGGACCCTCACGCAGTACTTCGTCTGGAACTACCTCGAGCACGGGCGCAAGTTCCGCCCCCAGGACATCTACGCCGGCAACCTGCTCAGTGGCCTCGAGGCCCTCGAGGCCGGGGTCACCACCACCGTCGACTGGTCGCACAACCTGCACACCGTCGACCACGCCGACGCCGCGGTCGACGCCCTCGAGGAGGTGCCGGGCCGCTTCGTGTTCGCCTACGGCAACATCCAGGCCGGCCCGTGGGAGTGGACGGCGACGCCGGAGTTCCGCGACTTCGTCCAGCGCCGCATGACCCGCTCCGACCGGCTCGGCTTCCAGCTGGCCTTCGACGTCACCGGCGACCCGGCGTTCCCCGAGAAGGCGGCCTTCGAGGTGGCCCGAGACCTCGGCGTCCCGGTGACGACGCACGCCGGCGTCTGGGGCGCGACCAACGACGACGGCATCCGGCTGATGCACGAGCACGGCTTCATGACCCCCGAGACGGTCTACGTCCACGCGGCGACGCTGAGCGACGACTCCTACCAGCGGATCGCGGCGACCGGCGGCTCCGCCTCGGTGGCCGCCGAGAGCGAGGCGAGCTGCGGGCAGGGCTACCCCTCGAGCTGGTCACTGCGCCGCCACGGCATCCCGATCTCGCTGTCGATGGACACCAGCGTGTGGATGAGCGCCGACATCTTCTCGGCCATGCGCGGCACCCTCAACGCCGACCGCACCCGCGAGCACCACGAGGCCCACGCCGACAACGAGACCGTCACGCACCTCGCCGTACGCTCCGCCGACGTCGTCGAGTGGGCCACCCGCGGCGGCGCCAGGGCGCTCGGCCTCGACGCGAAGATCGGCAGCCTCGAGCCGGGCAAGAAGGCCGACGTCGTGCTCATCAAGAACGACGCGTCGCCGGTGATGTTCCCGATCCTCAACCCCTACGGTCACGTGGTCCTGCAGGCGCAGCGCGGCGACGTCCACACCGTCCTGGTCGACGGCCGGGTCGTCAAGCACGAGCACCGGCTCGTCGGTGCCGACCTCACGAAGGCCCGGCGGGCGATCGAGGAGACCGTGTCCTACCTGCAGGACCAGCTCGGCGAGGCCGACTGGGCGGGCGGCATGAGCCCCGACATCCCCGAGTCCAAGGTGCTCGACAACCCGTACACCTACACGGAGTACGCCGACGCCTCGACCCACACCCGCTGAGCCGTGGCCCGTCGTTCAGCCGACCTGCGGTCGGCCCTGCCACAGCGACCAGTCGGCGGCGACCTCGCTGGCCGCGTGCAGCAGCATCGGGAGGTAGTCGCCGGTCAGCGTCTCCACGCTGGTCTCGGCCGCGTGCACGGTGACGTTCATGGCGGCGCGGACCACGCCGTCGCCGTCGCGCACCGGGACGGCGACCGAGCGGATGCCGCGGGCGAGCTCCTCGTCGGCCAGCGCCCAGCCGCGGGCCCGGACGGTGCGGAGCTCCTCGGCCAGCGCCGCGGCGTCGTACTCCGGGGCCGGGAGGCCGGACCGGGTCGGCTCGGCGAGGACGGCACCGCGCGCGTCGTCGTCGAGCGCCGCGAGCAGCACCTTGCCCTGCGACGTGGGGACGGCCGGGAAGCGGGTGCCGATGTCGACGCGCAGCGCGATGATCTTCGGCACGGCCACCCGGGCGACGTAGACGATGTCCGAGCCGTCGAGCTGGGTCATCGACGACGACTCGCCGGTGCGGGCGACCAGCGTCTCCAGGTGGGGGCGGGCCATCTCCCAGAGGCCGAGCGAGGCGGCGTACGCAGCCCCGAGGCGCAGCACCCGCGGCGTCAGCGCGAAGCGACCGTCGCCGGTGCGGACGTAGCCGAGCTCCTCGAGCGTCAGCAGCAGCCGGCGCGCCGTGGGCCGGGCCAGGCCCGTCGCGGTCGCGATCTCGGCCAGCGTCAGCTCGCGCCGGTGGGCGTCGAAGCAGGTGAGCACGTCCAGCCCGCGGGCGAGCGCCTCGACGAAGTCGGGTCCTGTTCCACGGCCGGCCATGGCGCGATGGTCGCACAGCGGACGCTCAGACGACAGACTTCCCGGCAGGTTCGCCGGGATGCGGACAGACGTACGACGTACTCCACGTCGATCGAGAGGACTGCCTGATGGCGAAGCTGGTGGCGATCCTCGCCACGACCCACCACCCGTTCTTCTACCGGACCAGCCAGCTGCCCCCCGAGGAGGCGCCGCCGTTCGCGGCCGAGTGGGTGCGCAAGGTCGAGGCCTACCGCGAGACCCTCACCCGGGCCCGGCCCGACGTGCTCGTCATGGTCGGCTCCGACCACTTCCACCAGCTGTGGCTCGACAACATGCCGCAGTTCCTGATCGGGAAGGCGCCGTTCTACGACGGCAACTGGGAGAACGAGATGCGGGAGTTCGGCCTCCCCAAGCTCCTCTTCAAGGGCGACGAGGAACTGTCGGCGTACATGCTGCGCGAGGGCATCGACAAGGGCTTCGACCTGGCCTTCTCCAACGAGCTGCGGGTCGACCACTCGATCACCTGCCCGATCTTCACGGTCCGCCCGCAGAACGACCTGCCGATCGTGCCGATCTACACGAACATCTTCGCGCCGCCCCTCCCCCGACCCGAGCGCTTCGTGCAGCTGGGCAGGACCATCCGCGAGATCATCGACGCCTGGCCCAGCCATCTGCGCGTCGCCGTGATCGGCACCGGCCACCTCTCGCTCGAGCTCGGCGGCCCGCGCCAGTTCGGCCCGCACGGTCCCGACCCGGAGTTCGACGCGAGGGCCGTGCGCTGGATCGCCGACGGCGACATCGACGGCTGCCTGTCCAGCGTGACCCTCGACAGCCTGCACGCGCCCGGCAACGCCACCCACGGCTTCATGGACTTCATGCTGATGATGGGCATCGCGGGCCACACGAAGGCCGACTACGCCGACAACCTCGACCTCTTCCACACCATGGAGGCCTACTTCGCCTGGTATCCCGAGCCGGACCTGCTCGTCGGACCGCCGCTGGCCTCGAAGGGGGCACTGCTGTGAGCTCACCCCACGCCATCGCTCCGCTGTCGCTCCACGATTCCGAGGGGACCCCGAGATGAGCAAGTACCTCGTCAACAAGTTCCTCTACACCGTCGACCGCGACACCGAGCTCACCGAGCGCTACCGCGAGGACCCGGCCGGCACCGTCTCGTGGTGGGAGGCGGAGGAGGCCAACCGGATCCTCAACTGCATCACCGCGGAGAAGACCACGTGGCTCGCGTTCACCGACGAGGAGCGCACCGCCCTCGCCACCCACGACCACGTCACGCTGTTCGGGCTGGGCGCCCACCCCTTCCTCACCCTGACGCTGTGGATCGCCATGTTCGAGCGCGACTTCGACGAGCCGCTGGGCATGCAGCTCGACTACGCCGCCCAGCTCGCCCACCTCGGCCTGCCGTACCCGGACATCGCGACCTGAGGGAGGCCGTCCACCCCTACTGCACGAAGCGGAAGAGGGGGCTGTCGGGCGAGACCGGCTCGACCCGCAGCGGCGAGGCGTCCATCCGGTCGAGCAGCGGACGGTAGTCGGCACGGTCCTGCAGCTCGACCCCGACCAGGGCGGGCCCGGTCTCGCGGTTGGAACGCTTGACGTACTCGAAGAGCACGATGTCGTCGTCGGGTCCGAGCACCTCGTCGAGGAAGCGCCGCAGGGCGCCGGGCTCCTGCGGGAACTCGACCAGGAAGTAGTGCTTGAGGCCCTCGTGCACGAGGGCCCGCTCCCACACCTCGGCGTACCGACTCACGTCGTTGTTGCCGCCGGAGAGCACGCAGACCACGGTCGAGCCGGGCGGCAGGTCGAGGCCCTGGCGCAGGGCCGCCGTCGCGAGGGCGCCGGCGGGCTCGGCGATGATCCCGTCGGACTGGTAGAGGTCGAGCATCTCCACGCAGACCATCCCCTCGGGGACGGTCGTGAGGTCCGGTCCGTGCCGACGGACGGCCTCGTAGGGGTGCTCGCCGATGCGTCGTACGGCGGCGCCGTCGACGAACGAGTCGACGCTCTCCAGCTCGACCGGCCCGCCCGCCACGACCGCGGCCGCCATCGACGCGGCCCCCGCCGGCTCGGCGCCGAGCACGCGCGCCGCAGACGCGCGCTCGGCCAGCACGACGAGCATCCCCGCGAGCAGCCCGCCGCCGCCGACGGGCACCACCACGGCGTCCGGGGCGGTGCCGAGCTGGTCGAGCACCTCGGTCGCGACGGTGCCCTGGCCGGCGATGGTCCGGGGGTCGTCGAACGCCGGGACCGGGGTGGCGCCGGATTCAGCGGCCCAGGTCGCGCTGGCGAGCGCGGCGTCGTCGTACGTGTCGCCGCCGATGACCACGTCGACCCAGTCGCCGCCGAGCGCGGCGATCCGCTGCCGCTTCTGCCGCGGCGTCGTGCGGGGCAGGAAGATCCGGGCCCGGACACCGGTGCGCGCACAGGCGAAGGCCACCCCCTGAGCGTGGTTGCCGGCGCTCGCGCAGGTGACCCCGCGCGCCCGCTCCTCGTCGGAGAGGGAGGCGATGAGCGTGTACGCGCCGCGCCCCTTGTAGGAGCGCACCTCGTTGAGGTCCTCGCGCTTGAGCCAGACCTCGAGGCCCGTCAGCGCCGACAGCCGCGCGCTGCGCTGCAGCGGGGTCGGCTCCGACACCTCCTCCAGGCGGGTCGCGGCCCGCTCCACGTCGTCCACGCCAGGCAGGTCCACGGCAGAACCGTACGGCGGGCGCCGCGCGGCGCCGCTACTGCCCGGCGTCGGCGGGCGGCGCACCCCCGCCACCGGGACCCCCGGCGCCACCGCCCATCCCCGCGGCCGCCTGCTGCGTGAGGCTGCCGGCGTAGTCGTTGGACGGGTCGCGGTAGATCGTGTGGACGTGGCCCCACCCGGAGGTGGTGACCCCCTCGACGTCCGCGCCGGCGGACCCCTGCTGGGCCTGGAAGGCGACGTAGACGTCCGGACCGGAGATCGAGAAGTTGATCCCGTCGCCGGTGGACATGTCGTAGGTGGTCTCCCCGGACCAGGCGATCACCGTGTCGTCGAGGGTGGCCTCGATCTCGGCCAGCGTGGTGTCGGTGGTCTGCTCGTCGGCCAGGCCGGCCCAGTTCGCGACGAGCTCCAGCAGCAGCTGTCGCTGCTCGTCGCTCAGGTCCGCGCCGGTGAGCCCGGAGCCGGTGGCGAAGTCGCACGTGTCCCCGGGCGCGCACGTGGTGACCTCGCCCGAGGTCAGCGTTGCCTGCTGCTCCGCGGTCAGGCTGTCGAAGAACGCGAAGGCGTCGGTGTAGATGCCGTCGAACGGCTGGACCTCCTCGCCGTCCTCGTTCGTGTAGACGGCCGGCTGGACCCCCAGGTGGGTCGGGGCGAAGGTGAGGGTGTCGGCCGTCCCGTCCATGGTGGCGTTGATGCCGAGGTGGTGGCCGCCGAACTGCACCTCCCAGGCGTCCGCCGTCGAGGGGTCGCCGAAGAGGGCGAGGTAGTACTGCCCCAGGGAGTCCTCGGTCGAGCTGCTGTTCTCGGCGAGGTACTCGTCGCCGCCGATGATGGCCGTCACCGTCGCGTAGCCCTCGTCGCTGAGCAGCGCCTCCAGGACCTCCATCGCCGCCGCCTGCTGCTCCTCGGTCAGATCGGCCAGGTTGAGTCCGGCTCGCTGCACGAAGGTGACGGGGAAGTTCGACCACGAGGTCGTCCGGGTCTCGTCGTCGTAGTCGTTGACCACGGCTTCCCGCTGCTCGTCGGACAGCGTGGCCAGGAAGGCCGCGGCGGCGGCCGCGGTGTCGGAGATCGTCCCGGCGGTCGTCGTCGCGTCGGCGGTGGTCGCGGCCGAGGCGGCCGCGTCGGAGATGGTCGTGGCCGCGCCCGTGGAGCTCGACGAGCCGGCGGCGGAGGAGGAACCGGTGGACTCCTCCGTGCTGCCGCAGCCGGCGAGGGTGAGGGCGCCGACGAGCGCCCAGGCGGACAGTGCGGTGAGGGACCTTCGCGTCTTCATGGGAGGAGGCTGGTCGCGCTTCCTGTGCGCTCCCGGTGAGGTCCCTGTGCCCGCTCGACGAGTCGTGGGAGCCCACCACGACCGTGCCAGGCTGGCCGCATGAGCCAGGAGAGCAGGACCCCGGTCGTCGTCGTCACCGGAGCGAACGGCCTGGTCGGGGCCCGGGTCTGCGTGGCCCTGGCCGCGCGCGGCGCCCGCGTCCGCGCCGTCGTACGACGGGCCGGGACGGCGCCCGCGCTGCCCGGGGTCGAGGAGCGGGTCGGCGAGTTCACCGACCCGGGCTTCGCGGCCGAGGTCGTCGCCGGCGCGGACGCCGCGGTCACCACGGTGCACCCGATGGGCAGCGACCTGGCGACCCAGCGTCGGATCGGCGTCGAGGGCACGACGACCTTCGCGCGAGCCGCCGCGGACGCCGGGGTCGCACGCCTGGTCCACGTCTCCACCGGGGCCGTCTACGACCGCTCCCCCGGCGTCGGCGACGTCGCCGAGGACGCCGCCCTGGTGGGTGACGACGCCGGCGACTACCCCGTGACCAAGCGGGACACCGACGCCGCCCTGGCCGCGGTCGACGGGCCGACGCGGGTGCTGCTGCGGCCGCCGGCGATCCTCGGAGCCGGCGAGAGCTCGGTCTGGAACACGCTGCGCCCGGCCGCCCTGCGCGACGACGAGGGCGCGCGGCACGCCGTACCCGAGCAGAGCTTCGCGTGGGTCCACGTCGACGACCTGGCCGCCTTCGCGGCCGACGTCGCGGCGGGCCGGGTCGCGCCGTCGCCCGACGGCAGCACCGGCCCGGTCGAGGGCGCGTGCACCGCGGTCAACGTGGCCGCCGGACCGGCCACCGCCCGCGACTACTACGAGGCCGTGGCCGGTGCCCTGGGGGTCACGATGGACTGGGACGACCGGCCCGCGTGGACCGGCCGGATCGTCGCCGACCGTGCGCACGCCTGGGGCTGGACCCCGCAGGTCGACCTGGCCTCGGCGCTCGACGAGATCGTCGCCGGGCTCCGCTGACCGTGTGACCCAGGAGACCTTTGACTTCGAGCGCTCGAAGTTCTTAGCGTCGATGACGTGACCTCATCGACGACCGAGCGCGGCTACACGATCAAGGAGGCCGCGGCCCTGACCGGGCTGCCGGCCAGCACGCTGCGCTACTACGAGCAGATCGGCGTGATCGCGCCGATCAGCCGCGGCGCGAGCAGCCGGCACCGCGTGTACGACGAGGCCGACCTCGACCAGCTGATGTGGATCGCCTGCCTGGCCGCCACCGGCATGTCGGTCGGCGACATGCGCCAGTACGTCGCCAACGGCAGCATCGGTCCCGCCGCGGCGGCCGAGCAGGTCGAGCTGCTGGAGGAGCAGCAGCGCCGACTGGCCCACGAGGCGCAGCAGGTCGCGCTGCGCCAGCGGTACGTCGCGATCAAGATCGACTACTGGCACGCCGTCGAGGCCGGCGACGTCGCCCGCGCGGAGCTGATCTCCGCCGAGGCCCGCGCCCTCGCCGACGAGCTCCGGGACACCCGGACCCCCTGACCACCACCTGATCCCCGGGCGACCTGCCGGCGGACCCTCGCGGTCCGCAGGCCGCTGCCGCCTGCCACCACCACCCCGAAGGAACCCTGATGCGCGTCCACGCCTACGCGGCCCCCGCCGCCGGCCAGCCCCTGGCCCCCACCACCATCGAGCGCCGCGAGGTCGGCGCGAACGACGTCCTCATCGAGATCCGGTACGCCGGCATCTGCCACTCCGACATCCACACCGTCAACGGCGACTGGGGCCCGCAGCCGTTCCCCGTCGTACCCGGGCACGAGATCGTCGGCGTCGTCGCCGAGGTCGGCTCCGCCGTCACCCGGCACGCCGTCGGCGACCGGGTCGGCGTCGGCTGCATGGTCAACTCCTGCGGCGAGTGCGTGAACTGCACCAACGGCGACGAGCAGTACTGCCTCGACGGCATGGTCGGCACCTACGCCGCCACCGACCGCGACGGCACCACCACCCAGGGCGGCTACTCGACCCACGTCGTGGTCGACGCCGACTACGTCCTGTCCGTCCCGGACGGCCTGGATCCGGCCGCCGCCGCGCCGCTGCTCTGCGCGGGCATCACGACGTACGCCCCGCTGCGGCACTGGAAGGCCGGGCCCGGCACGAAGGTGGCCGTCGTCGGCCTGGGCGGACTGGGCCACATGGCCGTCAAGATCGCCCACGCCCTCGGCGCCGAGGTCACCGTGCTGTCGCAGTCGCTGAAGAAGCAGGAGGACGGGCTGCGGCTGGGGGCGGACGACTACTTCGCCACCTCCGACCCGGCCACCTTCGACCAGCTCGCCGGCCGCTTCGACCTGATCGTCAACACGGTCAGCGCGAGCATCGACGTCAACGCCTACCTCCGCCTCCTCGCGGTCGACGGCACCCTGGTCAACGTCGGCGCCCCGGCTGAGCCGCTGCCGGTGCACGCGATGTCGCTGATCAGCGGTCGCCGGTCGTTCGCCGGCTCGATGATCGGCGGCATCGCGCTGACCCAGGAGATGCTCGACTTCTGCGCCGAGCACGGGCTCGGCGCCGAGGTCGAGGTGATCGCCGCCGACCAGGTCAACGAGGCCTACGAGCGGGTGCTGGCCTCGGATGTCCGCTACCGGTTCGTCATCGACACCGGCACCATCGCGTGACGACCGTCTCCTGACGCGGCCGAGGTCGAGACGGGCCGGGCGGGTACCGAACCGCTATGGGCATCATCGGTTTTCTCGTCTTCGGTCTCGTCGTCGGCGCGCTCGCGCGCCTCATCAAGCCGGGTCGGCAGTCCCTCGGCTGGCTCGGCACCCTGCTCCTCGGCGTCCTCGGCTCGCTGATCGGCGGTGTCGTCGCCTCCGCGCTCGGCACCGGTGACATCTGGGAGCTCAACATCGTGGGAGCGATCGTCGCGATCGTCGCCGCGGTCCTGCTCGTCGGCGTCGTCGAGGGCCTGATGGGCCGCAAGCAGCACGCGCACCGCTGACCTCCGTCCACCCGCACGGCCCCGCACCCTCGGTGCGGGGCCGTCGTCATTCCTCGGGTGCTCACCCCGCGTCGTACGACGCCGCGCGCTCCCGCACCAGGTCGAACCGCGCCCCCATCTGCTCCCCCAGCGCCACGGCGGCGCTCAACGGCCGCACCATGACCATCAGCTCGGCGATCCGGCCGTCGTCGTCCAGGCGCAGGAAGTCGCAGCCGGTCAGCTGCTTGCCGTCGACCGTCGCCTCGAAGACCAGGGCGTGGTCGACGCCCTCGCCCCCGATCTCGCGGACGTAGCGGAACCCCTCGAACACGTCGACGACCGTGCGCAGGATGGCCAGCGTCATCGCCTTGCCGGCGTACGACGTGAACGCCACCGGGCTGACGAACACCACGTCGTCGCAGAGGAGCGCCTCGATGGCGCCGAAGTCCCGGGTCTCGACCGCGTCTCGGAAGGCTCGCACGGGCTTACCGTAGCGGGGTGGACGGCACCCGCATCGTGGCCCTCGGCCCGGACACCTGGCCGCTCTTCGCCGACCTGAACGAGCGGCAGGGCGGCAGCCTGTTCAGCCGCTGCTGGTGCACCTGGTTCCACCCCGACTGCGCCGGACGCGAGCTCGACCCGGACCTGACCGGGCGCGAGGCCAAGGAACGGCTCGTCCGAGCCGGCGAGGCGCACGCCGCCCTCGTGGTGCAGGACGGGCTGGCGGTCGCATGGGCGACGTACGGCCCTCCGGAGGAGCTGCCGCGCCTGCACCACCGCAAGGAGTACGACGCCACCCACGTCGGCCCGCCCGCCGACTACCGGATCACCTGCATCCAGGTCGACCGCCAGCGCCGCAAGCAGGGCCTGGCCGAGGCCGCGCTGCGCGGCGCCGTCGAGCTGATCGCGGCCGCCGGGGGCGGGCTCGTCGAGGGCTACCCGCACGACCTGGCCGAGAAGAGGGCCGCCGGGAGGAAGACGTCCTCGTCGTTCCTATACAACGGCACCCGCACGATGTACGAGCGGGTCGGCTTCACCTACGACCGACCCAAGGGACTCGGCAACTGCGTGATGCGAAGGGTCGTCGCGCCGGAGTGAGGGGCCTGCCGTCAGAGCAGGCGGCCGCAGTTCGGCCACGGCGACCGGCCACGCTCGCGGTAGAGCAGCTGGGCGCGGTGGGTCTGCTCGGCGGAGGAGGCCTGGTCGGCCGTGCCGCTCCCCCCGACGCTGTGCCAGGTGCCGCGATCGAACTGGTAGAGGCCGGCGTAGCCCGCGGGGCTCACCGCCCGCGGGTTGCCCGAGGACTCGCAGTCCGCGAGGGCCCGCCAGTTCAGGTGCCCGGTGCCGGGCACGGTGCCGAAGCGGGCGCCGACGACGACGCGGCGCGGGGCCGGCGCCTTCAGGACCCGGCGCGCCACCACCTCGGTGTCGACCGGGCGGCCGTTGCGGGACCAGCGGACCACGCGGACCTTGCCGATCCCGTCCCGCCCGCGGGACACGACGCGGCGCTTGCCCGGCTTGAGCTCGCTGCTGGTCCGGACGACGCGGCCCTTGTCGATGCTCACCCGGCGGGTGCCGACCTCGCGCGAGACCCGGATGACCCGGACGACGTCGCCGCTGCGGACGGGGAGCTTGGCCTTGCCGCGCACGACCCGGCCGTCGCGGATCAGGCGCACCCGATCGTGCGGCGTCACCTTGACCCCGGCGGCGCGCAGCACCCCGACCGGTCGGGTGGCGGTGCTCGCGACCGTCCGGCGGGCCTGCAGGCCGTCCTTCACCTGGACCTGCTGGGCGGCACGCGGGGCGGCCGGTTCGGCGGCGTACGACGGGCCGACGCTCAGCGACGCCGCGGTGGCGGCAGCCGCGGCGAGGGCGACGGTGCGGGAAAGGGGGGCAGTACGGAATCGCAAGAGTGAGAACCTCGTGGTGGGGGAACCCGGAACCGGTCCGGGTATCGGTCCCGCGCTGCGAGCGCGGCTGCGCACCTGCTCGGCGCGCGTATGCCCGGCCGACGGCCTCGGCACACGGTCATCGACCGTAGAGGACCCACCCAAACCGACCCGGCGCGTCGACCCGGGCGGCGTCGTACCCGGACGGACACAAGTCCGCCCGATTGCCTCGCTCCACGCTCAGCGCCGAGGCTGCCGGGCGGACTTGTGTCCGTCGGTGTACGACGCGCCGCCACCTCAGAGCTCGCTCTGGACCCCCGCCAGCAGCTGCCGGGCCATCACGATCCGCTGCACCTGGTTGGTGCCCTCGTAGATCTGGGTGATCTTGGCGTCGCGCATCATCCGCTCGACCGGGTAGTCGCGGGTGAAGCCGTAGCCGCCGAGCACCTGGACCGCGTTGGTGGCGACCTCCATGGCGACGTCGGAGGCGAAGCACTTGGCAGCGGCACCGAAGAAGGTCAGGTCCTGGTCGCCACGCTCGGAGCGGCCGGCGGCGGCGTACGTCATCTGACGGGCCGCCTCGACCTTCATCCCCATGTCGGCGAGCAGGAACTGCAGGCCCTGGAAGTCGCTGATCGGCTTCCCGAACTGCTGGCGCTCCTTCGCGTAGTCGAGGGCGTAGTCGAGCGCGCCCTGGGCGACGCCGACCGCCTGGGCGGCGATGGTGACGCGGGTGTGGTCGAGGGTCTGCATGGCGTAGGCGAAGCCCTTGCCCTCCTCGCCGATGATCCGGTCGCCGGGGATGCGGACCTGGTCGAGGTAGACCTCGCGGGTCGGCGAGCCCTTGATGCCGAGCTTCTTCTCCGGGGCGCCGAACGAGACGCCCTCGTCGGACTTCTCGACGACGAACGCGCTGATGCCCTTGGTCCGGGCGTCCGGGTCCGTGACGGCCAGGACGGTGTAGTAGTCCGAGACGCCGGCGTTGGTGATCCAGCGCTTGGTGCCGTTGAGGACCCAGTCGTCGCCGTCGCGGACGGCACGGGTCTTCATGGACGCGGCATCCGAGCCGGCGTCGGGCTCGGAGAGGCAGTACGAGAAGAGCCCCTCGCCGGCGGCGAGCTTGGTGAGGTACTTCTGCTTCAGCTCCGGGGACCCGCCGATCATCACCGGCAGCGAGCCGAGCTTGTTGACCGCCGGGATCAGCGAGGCGGACACGTCGACGCGGGCCACCTCCTCGATCACCAGGCAGGTCGCGAGCGCGTCGGCTCCGGCGCCGCCGTACTCCTCGGGGACGTGGGGGGCGTGGAAGTCGACGGCGACCAGCGCGTCGGCGGCCTCCTGCGGGAAGCGGGCCTGCTCGTCGACGTCGGCGGCGTACGGCGCGATCTTGGCCTCGGCGACCGCGCGCACGGCCTCGCGGATCGCCTGGTGCTCCTCGGAGAGGCCGTAGAGGGGGAAGTCGTTGCTCATCTGGGTGGGTCCTCGATCAGTAGGTGTAGAAGCCGCGGCCGGTCTTGCGGCCCAGCAGGCCGGCGTCGACCATCCGGTTGAGGAGCGGCGGGGCGGCGTACAGCGGCTCCTTGAACTCCTCGTAGAGCGACTCGGCGACGGCCTTGGTGGTGTCGAGACCGATCAGGTCGGCGAGCGCGAGCGGGCCCTGGGGGTGCGCGGCACCGAGCACCAGGCCGCGGTCGATGTCCTCGGCGGAGGCGAAGCCGGACTCGTACATCCGGATCGCCGAGAGGATGAACGGCACCAGCAGCGCGTTGACCACGAAGCCCGCACGGTCCTGGCAGTCGATCGCCTGCTTGCCGAGGGTGCCCTCGACGAAGGAGCGGGCGCGCTCGGTGGTGTCGGCGCCGGTGAGCAGGCTGGGGACCAGCTCGACCAGCTGCAGCACCGGCACCGGGTTGAAGAAGTGGATGCCCATGACCTGCTGCGGGCGGGTGGTGACCACGCCCAGCTTCATGATCGGGATGGAGGAGGTGTTGGAGGCCAGGATGGCGTCCGGCGCGGCGACGATCCGGTCCAGCTTCTTGAAGAGCTCGACCTTGGCGGCCTCGTCCTCCACGATCGCCTCGACCACGAGGTCGCGGTCCACGAGCTCGCCGAGCGAGGTCGCGACCCGGATCCGGGCCAGGACGTCGGCCGCGCTCTCGCCGTTCGCGATCTTGCCCTTGGCCTCGGCGCGGGCCAGGGACTTCTCCAGCCGGGTGCGTCCGGCGCTCGCCGCGGCCTCGCTGGACTCGACCACGACGACGTCGAGCCCCGCCCGGGCGGACACCTCCGCGATGCCCGCTCCCATCAGGCCGCAGCCCACGACCCCGACGCGCTCCACCATGATCTGCTCCTCACCTCGGCCACTTGATACCGCAATCATGGTACTCAGTACCATCGGTCCCGACGGAGGAGGTCTCATGACGGTGCGCGAACGGCTCTCGCAGGCCGCGTTCGAGCTGTTCGACGAGCGCGGCTTCGACGAGACGACGGTCGACGACATCGCCGCGCGCGCCGGCACCGGACGGACGACGTTCTTCCGCGCCTTCGGCAGCAAGGAGGAGGTGGTCTTCCCCGACCACGACGGTCTCCTCGCCTCCGTGCAGGCCCGCCTCGACGCCGCCCGCCCCGGCTCCGAGCCGGCCGCCGTCGCCGAGGCGGCCCGCCTGGTGCTCCTGCACTACCTCGCCGAGGGCGACCTGGCGCGCACCCGCTACCGGCTGACCCGCCGGGTGCCCGCGCTGCGGGCGCGCGAGATCGCCGGTCAGCGGCAGTACCAGCGGGTCTTCCTCGGCTTCGTCCGCCCCTGGTTCCGCGAGGGGTACGGCGAGGGCGCGCGGGCCGACCTGCGGGCCGAGCTCCTCGCCGACGCGGTCGTCACCGGTCACAATCACGTGCTGCGCCAGTGGCTGCGTGGCCGGACCGAGACGCCCGAGGCCGACTTCGACGCCGCGATGACCGAGGTGCTGGGCCTCTTCGCACCCGCGTCGGGCGACCCGACCGCGGGCATCGTCGTACTCCGGACCGACCGGGACCTCGACGCCGTCCTGCCGCAGCTGCGACGGGTCCTTGCCCCCGGTGCTTCGATGGAGCCATGACCGACTGGCAGGACCCCGAGGCCGTCCGCTTCATGCTCGACGACTGCGAGACCTGGGCCGTGGTCGGCCTCTCCGGCGACCCGACCCGCACGGCGTACGGCATCGCCCAGCTGCTCCAGGACCGTGGCAAGCGGATCGTCCCCGTCCACCCGGACGCGCCGACGGTGCTGGGCGAGCAGGGCTACGCGAGCCTGGCCGAGATCCCGTTCCCGGTCGACGTGGTCGACGTGTTCCGCCGCTCCGAGGCGGCCGGCGAGTTCGCCGACCAGGCGGTGGCGATCGGGGCCAAGGGGGTCTGGCTGCAGCTCGGCGTCATCGACGAGGAGGCGTTCGACCGGACGACCGCGGCCGGAGTGCCGATGGTCATGGACACCTGCCCCGCGATCGAGTGGCGCCGGCGCTGACCCGTCGATCCGCGCCCGACACGCCGCAGGAACCGGACATCCAGTGACGGGTCAGCGGCGGAGGCGATCGGCGGCGGCCGTCGAGGCGAGACTCACGACGCGCTCGAGCGGACCGCGGCGGCGCAGGGCGGCGTACACCGCACCGATGCCGAGCAGCACCAGCACGTGCCAGACGTACGACGAGGGCTCCTCGCTCGGCCAGACCCGCTCGGTGCGCATGAGCACGTGCAGGCTGTAGAGGGTCAGCGTCATGGTGCCGGCCCCGAAGAGCACCCGCACCGCCTCGTGCGGCAGGGCCGGCAGCCGCTCCACGACGAGCAGCGCCACGCCGATCACGAACAGCGAGGACCCGATGGTCTGCGCCAGGTCGAACGGCGTCGAGCTGTGCGGGGCGACCACGAGGAGCCAGGACCAGGGGCCGTCGGCGGGCACGTTGCCGAACATGCCCGTCTCGACCAGCTCCGGCAGCCCGTCGGTCGCCGGCCAGCGGTCGGTGAGCAGGTGCGAGACCTGGGTCGCGACGACGGCCAGCACCAGGCCGCTCCCGGCCGCCCAGGCAGCCACCCGGGTCGAGCCGAGGTCGGCGCGCCCCAGCGCCATCCCGACGAGGAGGTAGGCCAGCCACGGCAGCACCGGGTAGTAGCCGGTCAGCAGCAGCTCCGACACCAGGTGCCCCGGGTGCGCGAGCTGCTCGAAGGCCGGGCTGTCGTAGCCGCGCTCGGGCAGGTGCGGGCGCACGGCACGCGAGAGGACCGGCACCACCACGACCCAGGCCGCGGCGAGCAGCAGCAGGGTCCGGGTCCGCAGCCCCACGAACAGCGCGCCGACGCAGAACAGCACGCCGTAGTAGGTCAGGATCACCGCCAGCCCGGAGTCGACCAGGGCGAGCCCCATCCCCAGCACCGCCACCAGCACCGCCCGTACGACGATCCCCGCCGTCCGCGCGGCCCGCTCGCGGCCGACGACCGGCGTCCGGCCGCCGGTGGTCAGGGCGAGCGTCACCCCGGCCAGCACCGCGAACAGCGCGGAGGCCCGCCCGCCGGCCAGCCACTGCCCGAAGGTCAGCCCGCCGTCGGCGCCGCGCTCGTCGAGGACGTGCGTGGCGGCCATGCCCAGCAGCGCCACGCAGCGCGCGACGTCGAGCCCGACGAGCCGAGCCGTCCGGGCCATTGGCGTCAGAAGCCCAGGCGGCGCGGCGCGACGTCGTTGCGCACGGCCGCGCCCCTCTCCTGCGCCTGCTGCTTCAACGAGGCCTGGAAGTCGACCATCCGCTGCTGCAGCGCCGGGTCGGTGGCGGCCAGGATCCGCACGGCCAGCAGGCCGGCGTTGCGCGCGCCGCCGACGGCGACGGTCGCGACCGGGACGCCGGCGGGCATCTGCACGATGGACAGCAGCGAGTCCATCCCGTCGAGATACTTCAGCGGCACCGGCACCCCGATCACCGGCAGCGGCGTGACCGCGGCGAGCATCCCGGGCAGGTGGGCCGCTCCCCCGGCGCCGGCGATGATCACCGACAGCCCGCGACCGGCGGCCTCCTTGCCGTAGGCCAGCATCTCCTCCGGCATCCGGTGCGCGGAGACGACGTCGGCCTCGTGGGCGACGTCGAACTCGCCCAGCGCCTCGGCGGCCAGCTTCATCACCGGCCAGTCGGAGTCGGAGCCCATCACGATGCCGACCCGGGGTGCAGCAGTGCTCATCTCATTCGCTTTCGTTGCCGAGGTCGCCGCGGAACCAGGCGGCGGCGTGCCGCGCCCGCTCCAGGCAGCCGTCGAGGTCGTCGCCGTAGGCGTTCACGTGGCCGACCTTGCGGCCCGGCCGCAGGTCCTTGCCGTAGAGGTGCACCCGCAGGTGCGGATCCCGGGCCATCGCGTGCGGGAACCCGTCGTACAGACGGCCGACCTCGGGGTGGTCGCCGCCCAGGATGTTCACCATCACCGTCCACCGCGCCCGCGGCGCCGGCGAGCCGAGCGGCAGGTCGAGGACGGCGCGGAGGTGGTTCTCGAACTGCGAGGTGACCGCGCCGTCCTGGCTCCAGTGGCCGGTGTTGTGGGGGCGCATCGCGAGCTCGTTGACGAGGATCCGGCCGTCGGCGGTCTCGAACAGCTCGACCGCGAGGATGCCGGTGACGTCGAGCGCGCCGGCGACCCGCAGCGCGATCTCCTGGGCCTGCCCGGCCAGCTCCGGGTCGAGGTCGGGCGCGGGGGCGACGACCTCGTGGCAGATGCCGTCGCGCTGCGTGCTCTGCACGACCGGGTACGCCGCCGCCTGCCCGCTGGGCGATCGCGCGACCAACGCGGAGAGCTCGCGGCGGAAGTCGACCAGCTCCTCGGCCAGCAGGCGTACGCCGGCCTCCGCGGCGATCCGGAGCGGCTCGGCGGCCTCGTCGGCGGACCGGACGACCCAGACGCCCTTGCCGTCGTACCCGCCGCGGGTGGTCTTGACGACGCACGGCAGGCCGAACTCCTCGACGTCGGCCACCGACGCGACGATCGCGTTGCGTGGGCAGGGCACGCCCAGCTCGGCCAGCCGCTCGCGCATCACGCCCTTGTCCTGGGCGTGGACCAGCGCGGCGGGCCCGGGCCGGACGGCGATCCCGTCGGCCTCGAGGGCGTGCAGGTGGTCGGTCGGGACGTGCTCGTGGTCGAAGGTGACCACGGCGCAGCCGGCGGTGACCGCGCGCAGGGTGGCCAGGTCGCGGTAGTCACCGACCTGCTGGTCGGGGATGACCTGGGCGGCGGAGACGCCCTCGGCCTCGGCGAGGAGGCGGAGCGGCAGACCCAGCGCGATCGCCGGCTGCGCCATCATCCGGGCCAGCTGGCCGCCGCCGATGACGGCGAGGGTGGGAGCGTGGTCGGGCACCCTCAGACTCTAGTGGCGGGGGCTTCCGTCTCGAACCGCAGGCCCTTGCCGCGGATGGTGGTGATCAGGTGCGGGTGCCGGCTGTCGTCGCCGAGCTTGCGGCGCACCCACCCCAGGTGGACGTCGATGGTCTTCGAGGACGTCCAGAACGTCGTGTGCCACACGTCGCGCATCAGCTCGTCGCGGGTGACGATCTCCCCGGCCCGGGCGACGAGGGCGTGCAGCAGGTCGAACTCCTTGCGCGACAGCGCGACCTCGTCGGCGCCCTTCCAGGCCCGGCGGGTCGCGGGGTCGATCCTGATGTCCTGCACCTCCAGCACGGCACCAAGGTAGGAGCATCAGGGGCCCGGTGAGACCGGATGGGACAAAATGACACTGTCCTCTTCGTGCCACTTCTCCCACCCGGTGGGGCGAGGAAGGAGGCCTCTCAGTGACGCCGTACGGCGAGCGGCTCCACCAGGCCGAACCCGCGGACCGGGCGGGCCGGCAGCCGGCGGGTCTCGAACTCGTCGTCCGGCAGCAGCTCGGCGGTGCGCGCGTCGATGATGATCCGGTTGCGGCGCGCGACGGCGGTGAGCCGTGCGGCCATGTTGACCGGGGGGCCGAACACGTCGCCGAGACGCATCACCACGGAGCCGGTCGCCAGCCCCAGGCGGACGTCGGGCATCCGCGGGTCGCGGCCGATGACGTTGATGATCCCCTCGGCGGTGTCGTAGGCCCGGATCGGGTCGTCGTTCACGAAGAGCACCGAGTCGCCGATGCTCTTGATCACCCGGCCGCGCTGGGCGGCGACGACGTCGGAGCACCGCGACTCGAAGAGCTCGACGAGGTCGCCGATCCGGTCCTCGCCGATCTGGTTCGACAGCGCGGTGAAGCTGACGATGTCGGCGAACCCGACGCTGAGCTGGGTGGTGTGCAGGTCCTCCTCGTTGGCGCCGAGCGCCTCGATCCGGGCGACGGAGGCAGCGAGGTGCCGGCGCCACACGTAGACCAGCAGCTTCTCGAACGGCGCCGAGAACTCCTCCAGCATCCGCATCGCCGACGTGACCCGGCCGCTGTGGCCGCCGTCGTCCTCCTCGGTCGACATCTCCTCGACGCGGTGCAGCAGCGCGGTGGTCTCCCAGTCCGCGAGCCGGGCCATCGTCTGACCGACCGCGCGGGTCAGGGTCACCGCGAGGTCGAAGTCGATCAGGCCGCTCTCGACCAGGCCGCTGACGATCCGGACGGCGTCGGTGTCGGCCTTGTTGAAGGCCGTCGCCGCCCCGTGCTCGGGGAAGCCCAGCGCCCGCCACAGGCGGCGGGCCTGGTCGACGGTGATGCCGGTCTCGGCCGCCACCTCGGCGGCGTTGAAGACGGGCTCCTCGCCCAGGATCGCGCGCTCGAGGCCCTCGACGCCGTCGGGGCCGGAGTCAGATTCCTTCATCGCGCGAGGAGGCCTCCGTGGCCTGGCCGTGGAGCAGCAGGTGCACCTTCCGCTTGGTCTCCTCGGCGTGCGGGATGTCCGGGAGGACCACCCGGCCGTGGGTGCTCGCGTCGCTGATGACCAGGGTGCCGCAGCCGAGCAGGCGGTCGATGATGTGCAGCTCGATCTCGATGTCGCTGACCCGGGAGAGCGGGATGTCGTGTCCGCGCCGGGTGAGGACGCCGGTGCGGGTGATCAGCCGCCGGTCGGTGAACGTGTAGTACGACGTCAGCCAGTCCAGGAACGGCCACACCGTGTAGCGCAGGATGCCGAGCCCGGCGACGATCCACCCGATGAGGGTCACGACCTCCTGGTCGATGAGCACCATGATCGCGACCCCGAGCGCCAGGAAGAGCACGAGCGCGAGGATCGGCAGCAGCAAGGCCTTGGGGTGCGTGCGCGTGCTGACGACGACGTTCTCGCCCTCGTTGAGCAGCTTCGGTGAGATGGGCACGGACGGATCATGTCACCAATGACCGGATGACACGACGCTCAAGCGACAGGTCGTACGTGGACGACGTCGCCCGCACCGACGGGCGTCTCCCCGTCGGGCCCGTCCACGACCAGCCGGCCGCCGGGATCGATCGAGGCGGCCCGGCCGACCAGGGCGTCGCCGCCCGGCAACTCCACCCGCACGTCGCGCCCGAGCGTCACGCAGGCCGCGGAGTAGGACTCCAGCAGCCGCATCCCGCCGAGGTCGCCGCCGGCCTGCCAGGCGTCGTACGCCTCGCGGAACGTGCTGAGCAGGTCGACCAGCAGGTCGCTGCGGTCGGGGGTCTCCTCCCCCTCCAGGACCAGGGACGTGGCGGTCGGCACCGGCAGCTCGTCGGCGTCGAGGAGCACGTTGAGGCCCACCCCGACCACGGCCGCCGGCCCGTCCGGGGTCTCGACCCGCTCGACGAGGATGCCGGCGACCTTCCTCTCGCCGATCAGCACGTCGTTGGGCCACTTCACGCCGGCGTCGTACCCCCGGGCCTTGAGGGCCTTGTCCACGGCGTACCCGGTCAGCAGCGGCAGCCAGGGCCACGACCGGGTGGGCGCGGTCGGGCGCAGCAGCACCGAGAAGAGCAGGGCGGAGCGCGGCGGCGTCTCCCACACCCGGTCCAGGCGGCCGCGGGCCGCGGTCTGGTGCTCGGCCACGACGACCAGCCCCTCCGGCGCCCCGGCCCGGGCCCGGGCCACCACCTCGGCGTTGGTCGACGTCAGCTCGTCGACGACCTCCACGCTGACCCCCGGCACCCGGTCGGGGGCGAGGGCGCCGAGCAGCGCGCGGTCGAGGGACGGTCGGTCGCGTGACATGTGCCACGTCGGGTCAGGGCTCACGGGCACTACATTGACCCACGGCCCTGCACGGACGCCAGCGAGGAGACACCACCAGTGAGCGCACAGCCAGGCGAAGGCACCGACGTCCCGAAGGACCTCGACCTCCACACGACGGCCGGCAAGCTGGCCGACCTCGACCGCCGTCTCGACGAGGCGGTGCACGCCGGCTCCGCGGCCGCGGTCGAGAAGCAGCACGCCAAGGGCCGCCAGACCGCCCGCGAGCGGATCGAGATGCTCTTCGACGAGGGCTCCTTCGTCGAGCTCGACGAGCTGGCCCGGCACCGGTCGGTGGCGTTCGGCCTCGAGAAGAACCGCCCGTACGGCGACGGCGTGATCACCGGCTACGGCACGATCGACGGCCGCCAGGTCTGCGTGTTCTCCCAGGACTTCACCGTCTTCGGCGGCTCGCTGGGTGAGGTCTACGGCGAGAAGATCACCAAGGTCATGGACCTGGCCATCAAGACCGGCTGCCCGATCATCGGCATCAACGAGGGCGCCGGCGCCCGCATCCAGGAGGGCGTCGTCTCGCTCGGCCTGTACGGCGAGATCTTCCGCCGCAACGTGCACGCCTCGGGCGTCATCCCGCAGATCAGCCTGATCATGGGCAACTGCGCCGGCGGGCACGTCTACTCCCCCGCGGTCACCGACTTCACGATCATGGTCGACCAGACCTCGGCGATGTTCATCACCGGTCCCGACGTCATCAAGACCGTCACCGGCGAGGACGTCTCGATGGAGGACCTCGGCGGCGCGCGGACCCACAACACCAAGTCCGGCAACGCCCACTACATGGCCTCCGACGAGGCCGACGCGCTCGAGTACGTCAAGGCGCTGCTGTCCTACCTGCCGCAGAACAACCTCGACGAGCTGCCGTCGTACGACGAGGTCGCGGACACGGACTTCTCGGACCTGGACCGGACCCTCGACACGATCATCCCGGACAGCCCGAACCAGCCCTACGACATCCGCGACGTCATCACCGTGGTCGTCGACGACGAGGACTTCCTGGAGGTCCAGGAGCTGTTCGCGCCCAACCTGGTGGTCGGCTTCGGCCGGGTCGAGGGCCACCCGGTCGGCGTGGTGGCCAACCAGCCGATGCAGTTCGCCGGCACCCTCGACATCGACGCCTCCGAGAAGGCCGCCCGGTTCGTCCGCTTCTGCGACGCCTTCAACATCCCGGTCCTGACGTTCGTCGACGTCCCCGGCTTCCTGCCCGGCACCGACCAGGAGTGGAACGGCATCATCCGCCGCGGCGCCAAGCTGATCTACGCGTACGCCGAGGCCACCGTCCCGCTGGTCACGATCATCACCCGCAAGGCCTACGGCGGCGCGTACGACGTGATGGGGTCCAAGCACCTCGGCGCCGACATCAACCTGGCCTGGCCCACCGCCCAGATCGCGGTCATGGGCGCCCAGGGCGCGGCCAACATCGTGCACCGCAAGACCCTGAAGGCGGTCGCCGACGAGGGCGGCGACGTCGAGGCGAAGCGGGCCGAGCTGATCGACGAGTACGAGACCACACTGGCCAACCCCTACATCGCGGCCGAGCGCGGCTACGTCGACGCGGTGATCACGCCCCACGAGACCCGGGTCGAGGTCGTCCGCGCGCTGCGGCTGCTGAAGACCAAGCGCGAGACCCTGCCCGCGAAGAAGCACGGGAACATCCCGCTCTGATGGGCCAGGACGAGAAGGCCCCGCTGCTCCGGGTCGTCAACGCCGACGCCACCCCCGAGGAGGTGGCCGCGATCGTCGCGGTCCTCTCGTCGCTCGGGGGCGCGGCGCCGGCGCCGCGCCGTCCGGTCCGCGCCTGGGCGAGCCCGGAGCGGCAGGTGCGCCGTACCCTCCCGCACGGGCGGGGCGGCTGGCGCTCCAGCGGGCTCCCGGGCTGACCACCGGGCTCATCCTCAAGGGCGTCTTGAGGAGAACTTCAGACAACGCCTGTCACTTCTTGATGGTCAGCCGTCAGGATTGACCCATGAACGCTCAGCACGGCGGGCCCGACGGGTACCAGGCCTCCGCCCCCTCGGATGTCGAGCAGCCCTACGTCCGCACCCAGGACCCGAACCTGGCGGCGTACGCCGACGAGTTCCTCGACGCCGTCGACGAGCTCCCGACGCTGCGGCCCACGGTCGGCTGCATCATCCCGGCGTACAACGAGGCCGAGACGATCGCCGGCGTGCTCGACTCGCTGCTGCAGCAGACCCGGCTCCCGGACGTCGTGCACCTGGTCATCAACAACACCAGCGACGACTCGGTCGAGATCGCGAGCCACTACGCCGGCCCGCACACCCGGATGACCCCGACGGGCGAGCAGAGCACCGTCATCTACGTCCACGACATCGGCAAGAACCCCGACAAGAAGGTCGGCGCGCTCAACTACGGCTACTCGCTGGTCGAGCACATGGACTTCCTGCTCGGCGTCGACGGCGACACCACGCCGGAGCCGGACGCGATCCAGCACCTGGTCGACGAGATCGCCAGCGACGACCGGATCGGCGGCATCTCGGCGGTCTACTCGATCGACGACAGCGCGGTGGACGGGATCGTCCCCAAGTTCCTCATCGCCGGCCAGCGCGCCCAGTTCTCCGCCTTCAACATGCAGAACCTGCTGAAGGGCCGCAACATGGCGGTCCTCGGCGGGCAGTTCTCCATCTTCTCCACCCAGGCGCTGCGCGACGTGATGCGCGACAGCCACCAGCGCACCCCGTGGGTCAGCGACTCCGAGGTCGAGGACTCCCTGCTCTCGCTGCAGATCAAGAGCGCCGGCTACCTCACCAAGATCTCCGCCCGGGCCCGCGCCCACGTCGGCGGCATGGACACCATGCGCTCGCTGGACGCCCAGCAGGTCAAGTGGAACTTCGGCGCGATCGACCTGATGTGGCCCGGCCAGCGCGGTGACACCAAGGGCCAGCCGTTCCACCCCAACCTGCGGCTGCGCTGGTTCGAGCACATGTCGATGGTGCAGAACATCATCACCCGCTTCGCGTTCGTGGTGCTGCTCGCCTGCTCGCTGTCGATCAGCGCGTTCGTGTTCTCGCCGTGGTGGGTGATCCCGCCACTGTGCGCGGTGTGGCTGAACTTCCGGGTCGCGCACTCGATGGAGTTCGCCAACCGGCGCGACTACCTGTTCGTGCTGCTGGTCTTCCCGGCGGAGCTCTACATGGTGATCCGGATGGGCCACTTCGCCCGTGCCTGGACCAAGTTCTTCAGCAACCAGCAGACCGACAACTGGGCCGCCCAGGCCAAGGCCGAGCGCGGCAAGGGCATCGCGTGGATGTACCCCTTCATCATCGCGACGTTCTTCTTCCTGGTGTTCATGGTCATCTGGTTCCAGCTGCCCATCGGCGCCAAGTCCGACGTCCTGGCCGCCTGCTGGCCGGTCCTCGGCGTGATCACCGTGCTGCAGACTGCCTGGATGATCATCAAGGCCAGCAAGCGCTACCGCGGCTACAAGGCCTGACCCTCCCCGCCCGCCCCCTCACCCCCCACTCGCACAGGAGACCCCCCATGCACCGCGCCCGCCGTACGCTGGTCGCCGTCGCTGCCGTCGCCCTCTCGGTCCTGCTCACGAGCTGCTCGGCCATCAGCGACCTCACCGGCGGCGGTGACGACCCCGTGCCCGCCGAGTCGCCGTCCGCCTCGGCGACCGAGGCGATCTTCGACTCCCAGTTCACCCGCGACGGCACCTACCAGTCGCACGTGGACGTCAACGGCATCGACTTCGTCTTCAACATCTACCCGACGAAGGCCACGCCCCGGACGAACGAGTGGTACCCGCGCGGCAACAAGTTCTTCTCGTTCACCTTCAGCGCCTACGACCTCGACCGCGAGCTCCGCGACCCGTTCAAGACCAAGCGGAAGGTCTACCTCGACCAGGTCCGGGTGACCTCGCGGACCATCCTCAAGGACGGCTCCGAGGGCACCGAGCGTCCCTACGAGCTGAAGTCGGCGGCCAAGAAGATCACCTTCGACCCCGAGCCCGTCTCGACCAAGTACGGCATGCTCATCACCTCGCCCAAGGGCGCCTTCGAGCTGCGCAACCAGAAGATCCGCGAGATGTCGCTCGACACCCGCGGCGTCGAGCTCACCTTCCGCGCCACGGTCTTCTACGAGACGAGCGCCGGCTCGAAGGAGTTCACCAAGACCACCATCGAGCAGAAGGTGCCGATCGCCATCTTCGCCTCCGACAAGGAGACCGCGGTCGCGGACATCCCGGTCAACGCGGGCTGATCCGAGCGGGCGTCGGGCGCTGATGTAACGCGATGTTCGCCGCACTAGGTACGCGCTGCAGCGCGTACGGAGTGCGGCGAACATCGCGTTACAGCTGGCCCCGGTCGGCCTCAGGCCGCGGGACGGCGGCGACGCTGGACGACGTACGGCGCCAGGTCGCTGCACACGTCCGACCAGGTCAGCCTGCTCATCCCGGTCCCGAAGCCGCCGAGCCAGTCCTGCCGCTTCTTCTCCTCCCACACCACGTCCTCCGGGAGGAGGCCGTCGGATAGGCCGCGGTGGTACTTCAGCCTCCCGTCGAACTCGATGAGGTGCCGTCCCAGCCGGAGGTCGACGAACGCTGTCCGACCGTCGCGCGAGAGCCCGAACTGGGTCTGCGGTCGGCCGCGCCCGAGCTGCTCGGCCAGCAGCCTCGACAACGTCTCACCTGACGACTCGGACCCCGGATCCGCAAGATCGACGGCCTGTCGGACCGTGCTCACGTGCGGCCAGCACACCATCCGCTCGGGTACGGCGGCCAGCTCGGCCGGAGTCACTCCGTCCCGCAGCGCGGCATCGGCCGCCACGACGCCCGGGACCAGTCCGTGCTCGCGGGCGATGTCGGCCGCGGTCCGGGCGCGTCCCAGGACGCGAACGCCGTCCACCGTCGCCGGCTGGTCGCGGTCGTCGTACGGCGCGAGGTGGTGCTTGGCGCCTGCTCGGTGACGGCTGCGCTGGGGCATGTGGGTGCCGCTGGACGGGAGCGGCACCGTGAGGTGGGTGGTCGGCGTGCTGTCGAGCAGCACGGCCATCCCCCACACGACGGCCGCGCTCTCGTGGCTGCGCACGTGGACGATCGAGGTCGCGAGCGCGGCAGCGTCGTCGTACAGGCGCTGCCGGTCGGCGCGATGGGCCAGCGACTGCACGTGCGTCCGCTCGGCGTACACGCCCCGGCGCACCGCGACCCACTCGCCCCGACGGACCAGGTCGTCGACCTGCCGAGGCGTCATCAGGCAGGCCAGCGCGAGCGAGCGGGTGACGAGGTGGGGGGCCGTCCGGAAGGCGGCAGCGATCCGCGGGTGCATGCCGCCACCCTCGAACGGCTTCGGCCGCCGGTGGAGCGGTCGTCCGCGCCCTGTGGACGACCGGCGCCTCGCGGCGGGTTGTGGACGCCTGGTGGCCCGCGCCGCTGCTGTAACGCGATGTTCGCCGCACTAGGTACGCGCTGCAGCGCGTACGGAGTGCGGCGAACATCGCGTTACAGCCCGGGCGGCCCGGGCGGACCCGGGCGGCCCCGCGGCGATCAGTGCGTCTCAGCCATCCGGAAGCCGACGCCCTTGACGGTCTCGACGAAGCGGGCGGTGGCGCCGTCGTCGCCGAGCTTGCGGCGGATGTTGGCGACGTGGACCTCGACCGATCGCTTGTCGGCCTCGTTGACGAAGTACGACGTGACGTACTGCTGGCCGCGCATGGTCAGCACGAGGTCGGCCTTGCTGCGCACGCGGCGACCGGTCTCCATCAGCGAGGCGAGCAGGTCGAACTCGGGGCGGGACAGGTCGACGGCGGCGCCGTTGACGGTCGCGATCCGGGTCTCCGGGTTGACCGCGAGGCCGTTGAAGCGCAGCCACCCTCCCCCGGACGCGGCCGGCTGGGCGGGCGCCGGGGCCTGGTAGGCGGGCGCGGCCGGCTGGACCGGCTGGACCGGCTGGGTCGGCGGCGGCTGGTAGGCGGGCTGCGCCGGCGCCGGCTGGTACGCCGGCTGGGCCGGCGGCGGCTCGTAGACCGGCTGCTGCGGCGGCGGCTGGTACGCCGGGGGCGGCGGCTCATAGACCGGCTGCTGCGGGGGCTGCTGGGCCGGCGGGTGCGGGGCCGGGGGCTGGGTCGCGGGCGGCGGCTCGTACGCCGGCTGCGGGGGCGCGGGCGGCTGGTAGGCCGGGGGCGGCGCAGCGGGGGCGGGCGGTGCGGCGGCCGGGGCCTCGGGCTCGGCAGCCCGACGCTTGCCGGCGCCGGAGTAGGTCCCGCCGGACCCGGAGGAGAGCGCGCGGGCGGCCGCGGCGGCCCAGGACTCCTCCTCGGGCTCCGGCTCGGGGGTGGGGGCCGGCGGCGGGGGCGGCGGTGCGGGCGCGTCGGCGGCGCCGTGCGGGACGTCCTCGCGCGAGCGCGGCCGGCGCAGCATGGAGTCGGCGCGGGCTCGGAGCTCGCGCGGGCGGAACGGCTTGACGAGGTAGTCGTCGGCCCCCGCCTCGAAGCCCTGGACGACGTCGATCTCGTCGCCGAGGGCGGTGATCATGATCAGGTAGGTGTTGCTGAACTCGCGCAGCCGCTTGGCGACCGCGAACCCGTCCATGCCGGGCATGTTGACGTCGAGGGTGGTGATGAGCGGGTTGTTCGCCCGCACCGCCTCCACGCCCAGGTGCCCGTTCTCGGCAACGACCGTCTTGAACCCGGACTGCGTGAGCACGATGTCGATCAGGTCACGGACGTCCGGATCGTCCTCGATGATTACCGCGGTCCACTCGTTGCCCGCTTCCATGGCTGGAGCCTAACAACGCGGGTCACGTCGTGCGCCCGTGTGGTCAGCCTCACCAGCCCGACGCGGCCGCCAGCTCCTGCACCCGCTGCGCCCAGAACCCACCGGCGGCCGGACCGCCGTTGCACTCGCCGTCGCTCTCGCCGGGCGGCTTCACCCACAGGTAGGCGTCCAGCCGGGTGCTGTCGTCGACGTACCCGGGCTGGTCGCCGAAGGCCCGGCCGGACGGGTTGCACCACTCGTCGGAGGCTCCGTTGCCGTTGCGACCCCGGTCGATGACGTAGTGGACGTCACCGCCCAGCAGCTCGACGAGCTCGTCGGCGAACGCGCGCTCGTCGGCGTCGGTCTGGAAGTTGGAGACGTTGGTCGCGAACCCGCGGACGGTGTCGACGCCGACCTCCTTCAGCAGCGGCGCCAGGTCCCCAGCGCGGATCCACGAGGAGTGGCCGCCGTCGACGTACGTCGTGACGCCGGCCTCGCGGAGGCTGTCGACCGCCGCCGCGATCAGGTCGACCCGCTCGGACCGGTTGTCGCAGTCGATCGCCGAGGCGAGCGCGTCGGGCTCCAGGACGACGACCGCCGCGTCTCCCCCACCCGCGGCCCTCGCGATCTCGTCGACCCACGGGCCGTAGTCCTCGTTGCTCAGGCCACCGGCAGAGAAGCCACCGGTGCAGTCGCGGTCGGGGATGCCGTAGACGACGAAGACCGGCAGGTCGCCCTCGTCGTCGGCCTTCTTCACGATCTCGGCCACGTGGTCGCCGACCTGGCCGCGCGGGAAGTCCTCCGGGGTCAGCCAGATGCCCTGCGGGACCTTCGCGAGCCGTTCGTAGATGGCGGCGTTCCCGTCGCCGTCGGCGGCCGCCTGGCGGGCGGCCTCGTCGGTGCTGCTGCCCGCCTCGACGTACTGCGGCCGGTCCAGGAACGGGTTGTCGAGCTGCGGGTCCAACGCGAAGGGTCCCCAGTGCTGGGAGCGGGCGGCGGTGACCAGGGCGACCCCGGCGACGAGCACGAGCACGACTGCCCCGGCGAGGAGTCGGGGCAGTCGGGAGGGTCGGCGGTCGGTCCGGTCCACCCCTCCATCATGCCGGGGTGGACCAGACCGTCCGTCAGGCCCGCGTCCGCCCGGGGGCGAACAGGGCGGCCACCAGCGCGACCGCGACCGCTCCCGCACCGGTGAGCAGGGCCGGACCGACGGCGCCGTCGTACCCCGTCGGGGAGATCTCGCCGCCGTACCCGAGGAAGACCGCGGTGAGCAGCGCGACGCCGAGCGCGACGCCGAACTCGCGGATCGTGGAGTTGGCCGAGCTGGCGATCGCGAAGTCGCCGTCGGGCAGGCCCTCGAGGACCGCGGTGGCGCTCGGCGCGAAGGTCAGGCCCATGCCGATCCCGGCCATGGCGAGCGGGACGACGAAGTCGGCGTAGGGCTGGCCGTTCTCGGTCAGCCAGGCGAACCAGACCAGCGAGGCCGTCTGCAGCGCCAGGCCGGTGACCAGCAGCGAGCGCAGGCCGGTCCGGGCCGAGATCGCGCCGGCGATGGGGGCGACGACCATCGGCGCCGCGGTCCAGGGCAGGGTCCGCAGGCCGGCCTCGAGCGGGCTGTAGCCCTCGACGACCTGGAGGTACTGCGAGAGCAGGAAGACCGCGCCGAACATGCCGATCGTGAAGGTCAGGCCGATGGCGTTGGCCACCGAGAACCCACGGCTCTCGAACAGTCGCAGCGGCAGCACGGCGTGCGCCCGCCCGCGGGCCCAGACGACGTACGACGGCACGAGCAGCGCCGCGACGACCAGCGGGCCGAGCACGGCCGGGTCGGACCAGCCGTCCTCGTTGCCGTGGACGATCCCCCAGATGCCGAGCAGGACCGCGCCGCCGAGCAGCAGCGTGCCGACCGGGTCGAGGCGCTGCCAGGCGCCGCGCGACTCCGGGACCGCCATCAGCAGCAGGGGTACGGCGACCACCGCGACCGGCACGTTCAGCCAGAAGATGGCCTGCCAGCTGACGCCCTCGACCACCGCTCCCCCGACGACCGGGCCGAGCGCGACCCCGAGGCCGGACACGCCGCCCCAGATGCCGATCGCGACCGCGCGCATCGCGGGCGGCACCGCCGAGGCGAGCAGGGTCAGGGACAGGGGCATGATCGCCGCGGCGCCGAGGCCCTGGACCGCGCGGGCGGCGATCAGCGCCTCGCTGCTGGTGCTGAGCGCGCTGGCCACCGAGGCGAGCGTGAAGACGGCGATGCCGGCGAGCATCACCCGGCGCCGGCCGAGCCGGTCGCCGAGGGTCGCGGCCGGGAGCATGAACGTCGCGAAGGTGAGCGTGTAGGCGTTCAGGAACCACGACAGCTGGCTCACGCTCGCGTCCAGGTCGGCGCGGACGACGGGCAGCGCGGTCGTCATCACCAGGTTGTCGAGGGTGGCCATGAACATCGGCAGCGAGGCCGCGACGACGGCGACCCAGACGGGGACCCGGCGGCGGGCGGGGGCGACCGGCCGGTCGGCCCCGCGGTCGGGGGCGGTGACGGTGGAGGTCATCGTGGGCTCCTCACCCTTGGAAGGCATTGAATGATTACTTACGCCGACGACGCTAAGTAATCGAGTGATAATCTGTCAACCATGAACACCCGGATGAGCGCCGACGACCGCCGCGAGCTCGTCCTGCAGGCGGCGACCCGGGCGTTCGCGCAGGGCGGGTACGCCGGCACCAGCACCGACAAGGTGGCCCGCGAGGCCGGCGTCTCGCAGCCGTACGTCGTCCGCATCTTCGGCACCAAGCTGGAGCTGTTCCTGGAGGTCTTCGAGCGCTCGACCCTCCGCATCCGCGACGCCTTCGCCGAGGTCGTCGACGACCCCACCTTCGACCCGACCGCCGAGGACGCGCGCGAGCAGCTCGGCCTCGCCTACACCGCGCTGCTCGCCGACCGGGACCTGCTCCAGGTGATGATGCACGGCTTCTCCGGTGGCGGGCACGAGGAGATCGCCCGCTCCGCCCGCGCCTGCATGGCCCGGATCTTCGAGACGGTCCGTCGTACGGGCTGGAGCGACGACGAGGTCCGCGACTTCGTCGCCCACGGCATGCTCATCAACGTCATGCTCGCGATGCGCGCCCCCGAGCACGTCGACGAGGACCCGCAGATCGCCGCCCTCGCGGCCTGCGCCTTCGGCGACGCTCTCGAGTTCCTGACTTGAGGGGCCAACACCCGCCGTACCCTCGGCCCGTGACCACGCTCGTGCTGGCCTCGGCCTCCCCCGCCCGTCTCGCCACGCTCCGCTCGGCCGGGGTCGAGCCGGTGGTGATCGTGTCCGGGGTGGACGAGTCGCAGCTGGTGGGACTGGCGCCAGGCGAGCTCGCGCTCGGGCTGGCCCGGCTCAAGTGCGACGCTGTCGTGGGACGCGACGACGTCCCGGCCGGGGCGCTGGTGCTGGGCTGCGACTCGGTGCTGGAGCTGGACGGCGAGGCACTGGGCAAGCCGGCCGACGCCGCCGAGGCGACCCGGCGATGGCGGGCGATGCGGGGCCGCAGCGGGGTGCTGCGCACCGGTCACTGCCTCACCGACACCGCGACCGGACGGACCGCCGCGGCGACCGCGTCGACCACCGTCCACTTCGCCGACGTCACCGACGCCGAGATCGAGGCGTACGTCGCCACCGGCGAGCCGTTGTGGGTGGCCGGAGCCTTCACGATCGACGGCCTCGCCGGGGCGTTCGTCACGGGGATCGAGGGCGACCACCACAACGTGGTCGGGGTCAGCCTGCCGCTGCTCAGGGAGCTGACGGCGGAGCTGGGACACCCCTGGACGAGTCTGTGGGCGTCGGCTCGCTGACCGGCCCGCCAGGCAGCACCCGACCCTCGCCGTCGACCGGCGGCTCGTGGCCGTCCGGCAGCGCGTCCGGCAGGTAGAGGTCGTTGAGGTTGATCGGCCGGCGGAAGACGAAGGTCCGGAAGAGGTAGAACCGTGCGGCCAAACCGAGCACAAGGCCGATCACGTTGGCCGCGATGTTGTCGGAGACCGGGTCGTCGAGACCGAGCACGTCGCGGCTGATCGTCAGGCAGGCGATCGGGAGCAGCATCGTGACCACGTTGATGAGCACGAAGGCGGTCAGGCCGCCGTCGGCGTGCGTCGACGGCCGGTCGCGGAACGCGTAGGTGCGACTGCCGTGGTAGCTGACGACCATGCCCACGCTGTTGGCCAGGACGTACGCCGGGATGGGCTGGTCGCCCAGCAACGCGGGGACGCCCGGGAAGAGCCCGTGGACCAGCACGTTGAACAGGAACAGCGCCACCAGCGTGGCCAGTCCGCCGACGGCGAGGAACCGGCCCGCTTCGGCGAGGAGGCGCTGCCACCGGCTGGACACGGGCAAATGCTAACCGTCGCGGTCCTGAGAGCCGTGCTCAGCCGGTGAACAGCGTGGCGGCCTTCCGCAGGGTCTCGACCACGCCGTACACGAGCGGGACCCCCACCAGGGCCCAGGCGACGACGATGCGGGCGGTCATGACGCGCTCCTCTCGAGGTCCCGATCGGCCGACGGTTCGTGGAACCGCTCGCTCACCGGTCGGACCAGCAGGTTGGCGACCGAGCCCACCGCGAGCAGCCCGACCATGACGAACAGGGCCGGCCGGTAGGCGTCGGCGGTGAGCTCCCCGGGCGTGCCCTGGGTGTCGAGGATCTGGTTAACGATGAGCGGTCCGGCCACGCCCGCCGCCGACCAGGCGGTCAGCAGCCGACCGTGGATGGCGCCCACCTGGAGGGTGCCGAACAGGTCGCGCAGGTACGCCGGGACGGTGGCGAACCCGCCGCCGTAGAAGGACAGGATGATCGCCGCGAAGAGCACGAACAGCACCGTCGAGCTCGCCCCGAGAGTCGCCAGGAGGACGTAGGCGACCAGCCCGGCGCCGAGGTAGAGGACGTAGATCGGCTTGCGGCCGACCACGTCGGAGGTCGAGGACCACACGAACCGGCCGGCCATGTTGGCGATCGACAGCAGCCCCACGAAGCCGCCGGCCGCGGCGGCGCTCACGCTCGACGTGCCGTCCTCACGGAAGAAGTCCTGGATCATCGGGGCGGCCTGCTCGAGGATGCCGATGCCGGCGGTGACGTTGCAGAACAGCACGACCCACAGCAGCCAGAACTGGGGCGTGCGGATCGCGTTGTTCGCGGTCACGCTGGCCGTGGTGACCAGGTCCTTCTGCGCCACCTGCGAGGGCTCCCAGCCGTCCGGCTTCCAGTCGTCGGCCGGCACCCGCACGGTGAACGCGCCGAACATCATGAAGACCAGGTAGACCGCGCCCAGGGTCAGGAAGAGCAGCATCACGGCGTGACCGTCGGCGACCGAGGTCGGGTCGGTCGAGTCGTAGGCGTCGTCGTAGAGCGAGAGCAGCCGGCCGCTCAGCGGGCTGGCGATCAGGGCGCCGCCGCCGAAGCCCATGATCGCCATGCCGGTCGCGAGGCCGGGCCGGTCGGGGAACCACTTGATCAGCGTCGAGACCGGCGAGATGTAGCCGATGCCGAGCCCGATGCCGCCGATCACGCCGTACCCGAGGTAGACCAGCCAGAGCTGCTCGGAGGCGATGCCGAGGGCCGCGACCAGGAAGCCGGTCACCCAGAAGCACGCGGAGACGAACATCGCCGCGCGCGGCCCGTTGCGGTCCACCCAGGTGCCGGCGACCGCCGCCGAGAGACCGAGCATCACGATGGCGATCGAGAAGACGACGCCGACCGCGGTCAGGGTGCTGTCGAAGTGCTTCACCAGGGCGGTCTTGTAGACGCTGGTGGCGTACACCTGGCCGATGCACAGGTGGACGGCCAGCGCGGCGGGCGGGATCAGCCACCGGCTGTAGCCGGGACCGGCGACGGTCCGCTCACGGGCGAGGAAGGACGGGACCACAGGGACACCTCCGAGTCGGGTCTTCGCCCCGTTAACCCGAGGTGACCCCGCTCACACGGTGCTGCCCGGTTCGAGCCGGCTCCCGGCCGCCAGGCGTACGCCGGCGCCGACCGTCGAGTCGCGTCCCAGGATCGTCACCGCGTCCGGGTCGTCCAGCGCGGGTACGGCGGGGTCGCCCACGACCGCGTCCACCTCGATCACGCAGCCGGTGTCGACGATCGCCCAGGCCACCGTCGCGCCCGCCCCCACGACGGTGTCGGCGGCGACCACGGAGTCCAGCACGGTCGCACCCTCCTCCACGACCACGCCGGGGCCGAGCACGCTGCGTCGTACCGTCCCGCCGACGGTGGCGCCGGGGCAGACCATCGCGTCGTCGACGACCGCGCCGCCGAGGACCCGGGCCGGGCTGCGCTGGGGCTGCCGGGTCAGGATCGGCCAGCCGGGCACGCCCAGCACGCCGTGGTCGTCGAGCAGCAGCTCACGGTGCGCCCGCAGGTAGAGGTGCGGCTGGCCGACGTCGCGCCAGTAGCCGTCGTACCGATGGGCGACCACGCGGCCGCGCTCCAGCAGCCGCGGCAGCAGGTGGTCGCCGAAGTCGCCGAGCCCGGTGTCGCCCGCGGGACTGTCCGCCGACAGCTCGACGTGCAGCGCGTCGAGCACCTCGACCAGCACCCGCGGGTCGTAGGCCATCACCTCGGCGGCGATCAGGTCGCCGTCCGGCTCGTCCGGCTTGTAGGCGAAGCCGGTCACCCGGCCGTCGTCGTCCACCTGGACGACGGCGTGGTCGGCGGGGTCGTCGCCCTCCGGGGTCCGGGTGGTCACGACCGTGCACTCGGCGCCCGCGGCGAGGTGCGTCGCCACCACGTCGTTGTAGTCGAGGCGGTAGACGTGGTCGGCGCTCATCACGAGCAGGACGTCCGGCGCCGCGGCCGCGATCTGGTCGCGGATCCGGTACAGCTCGTCGGCGTTGCCCTGCGCGAACCCGTCCTCGTCGAGGCTCCCGGAGCCCTGCTGCGGCATCAGCAACCGCAGCCCGCCGCGGTTGCGGTCCAGGTCCCAGGGCCGGCCGTTGGCGACCTGCTCCTCGAGCGTCGAGCCCTGGAACTGCAGGGAGAGCCAGACGTCGGTGACGCCGCTGTGGGCGAGGTTCGAGAGCGGGACGTCGACCAGCTGGAAGACGCCGGCGAGCGGCAGCGCCGGCTTGGCTCGCTCCCGGGTCAGCACGTCCATCCGGCCGCCGGCCCCTCCGGCCTGGATGAGGGCGAGCACGCGGTCACGGGGCATGGCCCTCAGTGCCCGCAGCGGCCCGTGCTCACTCGACGGGCAGGCCGAGGCCGCGCGCGATCAGCATCCGCTGCACCTCGGAGGTGCCCTCCCCGATCTCCAGGACCTTGGCGTCGCGGTAGAAGCGGGCGACGGCGTACTCCTCCATGAAGCCGTAGCCGCCGAAGACCTGGGTGGCGATCCGGGTGCCGCTGACCGCCGCCTCGGTGGCGTGCAGCTTGGCGATCGCGGCCGCCTGCTTGAACTGCTTCACGGGTGCCCCCGCGTCCTTCATCGCGGCCGCCTTGTAGGTGAGCAGCCGGCTCGTCTCGAGCATCACCTGCAGGTCGGCGACCTGGAAGGCCACGCCCTGCTTGCGACCGATCGGGCCGCCGAAGGTCTGCCGCTCGCCGGCGTACTGCAGGGTCAGGTCGAGGCAGGCCTGGAGGCAGCCGACGGCCAGCGCGGCGATCGCGACCCGCCCGTCGTCGAGGGTGGCCAGGAACTGGGCGTAGCCCCGGCCCCGCTCCCCGAGCAGGTTGGCCTCGGGCACGCGCACGCCCTCGAAGGACAGCGGGTGGGTGTCGGAGGCGTGCCAGCCGAGCTTGTCGTACGGCGGGCCCGCGGTGAAGCCGGGCGTCCCCGCGGGCACGATGATCGCGCTGATCTCGGCGCGGCCGTCCTCGCGCTCGCCGGTGCGGGCCGTGACGGTCACGAGCGAGGTGATGTCGGAGCCCGAGTTGGTGATGAACTGCTTGGCCCCGTCGACGACCCACTCCCCGTCGGCGAGCACCGCCTTCGTGCGGGTCGCGCCGGCGTCGGACCCCGCCCCCGGCTCGGTGAGCCCGAAGCCGGCGAGCCGCTCGCCCGCGACGAGGTCGGGCAGCCAGGTCGCCCGCTGCTCCTCGGTGCCGTACTCCAGCAGCGGGGTGATGCCGAGCCCGACCGCCGCCTCGAGGGTGATGCCCATCGACTGGTCGACCCGGCCGATCTCCTCGATCGCCACGCACAGGCTGGTGAAGTCACCGTCCTCGCCGGCGCCGCCGTACTCCTCGGGGGCGGTGAGCCCGAAGAGCCCGAGCTTGCCCATCTGGCGCACGACGTCGACCGGGAAGTGGTGGTCACGGTCCCACTGGGCGGCGTACGGCGCGATCTCGGCCTCGGCGAAGTCGCGCACGCTGCGGCGGAACTCCTCGTGCTCGCGGGACAGCTCGAAGGTCGTCATCCCGGCATGCTAGCCCGCGAGGTTAGCGTTTGTTAACCAACGGTCAGCCCGAGCGTGAGGAGCTCGGCCGTCAGGTCGACCAGCCGGTCCTCCGAGACGCCGGCCGGCGGGTCGAGCGCGATCCGCAGGCAGGTGGTGAGCGCGATGCCCATCGCCAGGTGGATGCGAGCCTCCGCCTCGACCCGGTCCAGGTCGGGCGCGTGGCTCGCGACGAACATCCGGGTGAAGTGCGCCAGCTGTCGCTCGACCTCCGGCAGCACGTTGCCGTGCGCGCCCAGCGGCACCTCGTGGAGCAGGGCACGGGTGACGGCCCGGTGCCGCTGCAGCGCGGCCACCAGCACCGCCAGCACGTGCCGGATCGCGTCGCGGGTCGGCATCGTGACCGCGTCGGCCATGCCCTGCGAGAGGTCGGCCATCACGTCGTCGGCGCTGCGGCGGCGCAGCTCCTCGACCAGGTCGTCCTTGTCGTGGAAGTAGCGGTAGAGCGAGCCCACACTGACGCCGGCCGCCGCGGCGACCCGGTTGGTGCTGAGGCCGGCGTACCCGCGCTCCTCGAGGACCCGGGCGGCGGCCGCGAGGACCCGCTCGACCATCTCGTGCGACCGCGCCTGCGACGGGGTACGACGGGCGCCCCTCACCGGGACGCCCCGGAACGCGAGTAGAACCTGAGCATTTGCTCACCTTATCGTCGGCCGCATGACCCAGACCCCCGCCCGGTTCGGCTCCGCCAAGCCCTGGTCGGAGCGCGCGGCCCGACCGCTCCGGCTGACCGCCGGACCCGGCGCCGCGCCGACCCCCGCCGAGGTCGCAGCCCTGCGGGCCGGGCTGCTGCGTTGCGACGAACCGGCCGCGGCCGTCGTACGGGCGGTGCGCGAGGAGCGCAGCCTGACCATGCGCGAGGTGCACGCGGCGCTCGTCACCGGCCACACCGACTCCCCCGGGCCGCTGCGCGACCTGCTCGAGCTGGCCCGTCGCCGGCCCGCCTGGGTGGACGACGACCTCCTGGCACGAGGGGCGCGCGCCTGCCGCACGTACGGCGCGGACGCCGGCCTGGTGCTCGCCTACGGATCGCTGCTCGGCGGCTACCGCACCTCGGCGGCCGTAGAGCCGCTGGTACGGACCGGCCGGCTGACCGGTGACGAGGCGCTGCGGCGGATCGGCGAGACCACCACCTGGTGGCGGGCCGTGACGGCGCCCGGCGGGCTGGAGCCCGGCGCCGAGGGCCACCGGCTGGCCCTGCACGTGCGGGTCATGCACGCGTTCGTGAACCAGCACCTCGCCCAGGACCCGACCTGGGACACCGCCTGGCACGGCGTCCCGATCAACCAGTACGACCAGGCGTCGACGCTCGGGGTCTTCTCGACGAGCTTCCTGCTGCACCTGCGGCTGCTCGGCGTCCGGGTCTCGCGCGCCGACGCCGCGGCGGTGATGCACCTGTGGTCGTACGTCGGGTGGCTGATGGGCGTCGACGAGGAGTGGCTCCCGCGGACCGAGCGGCAGGGCCGGCGACTGCTCTACCACTTCCTGTCCCACGACCCGGCGCCGAACGCGAGCAGCCGCGCGCTCGCCCACTCCCTCGTGCACATGGCCGACCAGGCGCCGGTGCCGCGGGCCCGGCGGATCTGGGAGCGCGAGCGGGCGCTGTCCGCCGGCACCTGGCTGCTGGGCCCGGCCGCGATGCGCGACCTCGGCCTCCCCCGGCGCCCGCCCTGGTACGGCGTGGGCCGGGTCGCGGCCAACCTGTTCTGGAGTCAGCTGGTCGGGCGGCTGCCCGGCGGCCGCGACGTGGTCGCCGCGCGCGGGGAGCGGGCCTTCCGGCGCCAGACCGAGCGCTGGTACGCCGGAGACTCCCCCACGGTGCCGGCCGCGGGGTAGCGGCTCGGACGGGCCCGACTAGCGGGTCACCGGGTTTCGAGACGGTTGCTGCGCAACCTCCTCAACCACCGAGGGGCGGTTGCTGCGCAACCTCCTCAACCACCGATCGCGGCTGAGCGGGCTTCCTTCTCGGCCCGGCGCCGCTCCAGCTCGGCCACCACGTTCGCGGCCTCCTCGACGAGCACGGCGACGTCCTCGTCGGTGAAGTTGCGCGGGCGGACGTCGAGCACGCAGCAGGCGCCGAGCACCTCGCCGGCCGAGGTGATCAGCGGGGCGCCGGCGTACGCCCGCACGCCGTCGTGGAGGACGGTCGGGTTGATCCGGTGCATGACGTCCGCGCCGAGGTCGTTGACGGCGTAGGGCTCGCGGGTGCGCACGGGGACCGAGCAGAACGACCACTCGATCGGCGCGCCGCCGGCGTCGTCCATCCAGGTGCCGGAGCTGCCGCTGCTGCCGACGACGCACTGCGCGTCGTCGAGGACGATCGTGATCCCTCCCATGACGCTGCCGAGGCGCCGCGCGACGCGGCTGGCCGCCTGGTCGAGGTGCGGGCGCACCTCCGGGGCGAACGGGTCGAGGGAGACCAGCTCCTGGATCCGCGCCTCCAGCGACACCCGCCCGCGGAGCAGGGTGTTCATGGCGACCCGGGCCCAGTCGAAGCGCGGGGCGGGGGCGTCGGCGCCGCGTAGCCCGAGCTCGCGGTAGACCGAGACCCGGACCCCCATCGCGCGCCCGATCAGGCCGACGCGCCCCTCCTCCAGGGAGAGCAGGGCGATGACCCGGTCCAGCTGGAGCGGGGAGAGCGGCTCGACGGCGGACACGCCCGCCTCGGCGCAGACCCGGGCCCACAGCCGCTCGGTGTCGATGGTGGTGTCGGTGCGCAGGGCGGCACGCACGTCGTCGGAGGTCGGCGCCTGGTAGGCGTGGCTGCGCAGCTTTCCCTGCGCAGCCGCGCTCGACTCCGAGCAGTCGAGGGGGGAAGTCATGCCGCGACCATCGGCTCCCGATCGGAACCGCTGAGCAGTTCGGGCGATCCTGACGAGGTTTCCCTCAACATCTCACCCTCCTGGGTGGATCCCCGGACCGACCGGGCGATGGCCGGGAGGTCGAGATCGGGGACCAGCTTGTCGGAGCCGGCCACCTGCACCAGCGGGGCGTCGTGGGCCGCGCGGGCGACGTCGACCAGCAGGGGGCGCTCGGTCGAGGCCGGGTCGGTCCAGGTCAGCGGCTCGATGCCACCGAGGGCATCGACGGCGAACGCGAGCGGCTCGTCGTCGACCTCGACGAGGAGCAGGCACGACGACGCGGCCCGCGACAGCGGCGGGTGGCCGAGCAGGGTGGACAGGCAGACCACCGGGACGACGCGACCGCGGTGCACGGTCAGGCCCAGCACCTGGTCGGCCGCCGTCGGGGTCAGCGCCTGCGGGAACGGCAGGATCTCGCTCACCTGCGTCAGCGGCGAGGCGAGGGAGATCCCCGCCGTGAAGGTGACGTACGACGGTCCGCGCCCCGATGCGACCTCGCCCGCGACCGCGGGCCCGGTCCCGACCGCACCCGCCGCCGGGTGCACGTCGGTGTTCACGGCGGCGAGCGACAGCAGCTGCGCGTCGGAGCGGAGCGCGGCACCATCGAGGACCAGGCAGGCCGCCTCGTCGAGCTCGACCATGCCGAGCAGCAGCTCGGGCCGCAGCGCGCCGTACGCCGGGACGGGGAGGATCCCGGCACCGGTGCCGCGCAGCTCGACGAGCTCGGAGACGGCCAGCACGACCAGCCCGCGGCCGATCTCGAGGACGACACCCGCGCCCAGGTCCTCCTCCGGCAGAGGCGGGAGGCCGAGCAGGGTGAGCGGGTCGACGACCGCGACCTCGCGGCCGGAGTAGACGGTCTGGCCGACGCAGGCGCCGCCGGTCAGCAGCGACGGATCGACCCCGGCCAACGGGATCGTGGTGTGGATGTCGCCCACCTCGAGGGCCAGCACCTGCGGGCCGCAGCGGACGAGGGTGATGCTGCGACTCCCAGCGAGGCCCGTGGCCGCCACGGTGTCGACGACCGGCTCCGACGCGACCTGCTCGGCCACGGTCGGGACGCCGGGCAGGCTGAGCAGCACCTCGGCGTCGAGGATGCTGATCGGCGTGGCGCCGTCCTCGTGCTGGAAGGCGTGGGTCACGAGCAGCCGGCCGTCCGCGGCGCTCAGGGGCAGCCGGTCGTCGTGCGGCACCCGGGTCACCCCGCGCACCTCGTCGGCGACCAGGCCGACCACGCGCCCGCCGTACGCGACGACCACGACCACCTGGTCGGGCAGCACGTCGTCGGGACGCTCGAGGAGCGGTCGGAGGTCGACCACCGGCAGCACCAGGGAGCGCAGCCCCATCGCCCCGACCAGGCCGGGCGCGACGACCGGCAGGTCGGTCAGGGTCGCCGGCCGCGGCACGACCTCGCGCAGCGCCGAGAGCGGCAGCGCGACGTCGATCCCGCCGAGCCGGAGCAGCCCGTAGACGTCCGCGTCGGACGCTGCGTCCGAGACCGTGTCAGACACCAGGTCAGGCACCGTCGGTCACCGGATGACCGGCGCGGCGTTCGCCGTGGCCGACGAGAGCTGGTCGATGAGGCTGTTGACGTGCTCCGAGGCCTCCTGCTGGACCCGGGTCGACGCGGAGATGGTGCGGATCGCCTCGTTGGTGCGCGACACG
Source organism: Nocardioides lianchengensis (assembly GCF_900101465.1). Lineage (GTDB taxonomy): Bacteria > Actinomycetota > Actinomycetes > Propionibacteriales > Nocardioidaceae > Nocardioides > Nocardioides lianchengensis. Next base: position 390,516 of record NZ_FMZM01000001.1, on the reverse strand, counting down.
CTGGTGACGATCCGCTCGAAGGCGGCCTCGGCCCGCTTGGAGACCTCGGAGCCCTGGTTGACCCGGTCCGCCGACTCGTCGATGAGCCGGCCGATCTGCTGGGCGGCCTCGAAGGAGCGCTCGGCGAGCTTGCGGACCTCGCCGGCGACGATCGAGAACCCGACGCCGTGCTCGCCGGCCCGGGCGGCCTCGATCGAGGCGTTGAACGCGAGCAGGTTGGTCTGGCTGGCGATCTCGCCGATCACCTTCACGATGTCGCTGATCGACGTCGACGACTTCTGGATGAGCGAGATGGCCTCGATGGACGCGCGCAGCGCCTCGACGCCCTGCTCGGCGTTGCCGTGCGTCTCGGCCGCCAGCTCGGTCGCCGTGCGCGACTCGGAGGCGATCTCGACGATCGAGGTCGCGAGGTCGCGGACCGAGGAGGTCATCTCCTGGGTGCCGCTGTCGATGCGGTGCTCGCGCTCGACCTCCGCGGTGACGTCGTAGGCGTACTTGATGACCTTGACCGGCTTGCCGGACAGGTCCAGCACCGGGTTGTAGGTGGCCTGGATGTAGACGTCGCGGTCGTACTTGCCCTTGCGGTGGAACCGGCCGGCGATGACCTCGCCCTTGCCGAGCCGCAGCCAGAAGTCGCGGTACTCGGTGGAGCGGGTGTACTCGGCGTCGCAGAAGGTGCTGTGGTGCTGGCCGACGATCTCGCGCAGCGAGTAGCCGATGGTGCGCAGGAAGTTCTCGTTGGCGTCGAGGACCAGGCCGTCGAGGTCGAACTCGATGACGGCCTGGGCCCGGTCGACCGCGTTGACGCGGGCCCGGATCTCGGCGTTGGCGAGCTTGGAGGCGGTCACGTCGGTGGCGAACTTGACCACCTTCATGGGGGCGCCCTTGGCGTCCAGGATCGGGTTGTACGTCGCCTGCAGCCACACCTCGCGGCCGCCCTTGCCGAGCCGCCTGTACTCGCCGGCCTCGAACTGGCCGGCGCCGAGCCGCTCCCAGAACTCGGCGTACTCCTGACTGGCGGCGAGCTCGGCGTCGACGAACATCCGGTGGTGCTTGCCCTGGATGTCGGGCAGCGCGTAGCCGACGACGTCGAGGAAGTTGCGGTTGGCGTTGAGGATCGTGCCCTCGAGGTCGAACTCGATGACGGCCTGGGCGCGCTCGATGGCGTCGACCTTGCCGAGGAAGTCGGCGTTCTGGCGCTTGGCCTCGGTGATGTCCTGGGCGAACTTCACGACCTTCGTGGTCACCCCGTCCTCGTCGAGGATCGGGTTGTACGTCGCCTGCAGCCACACCTCGCGGCCACCCTTGGCGACCCGCAGGAACTCACCCGCCTCGAAGTGCCCGGCCCGGAGGCGGTCCCAGAAGTCGGCGTACTCGCTGCTCTCGGCGTAGTCGCCGGGGCAGAGCAGGCGGTGGTGCTGGCCCTGGATCTCGCGCAGCGTGTAGCCCACGATGTCGAGGAAGTTCTGGTTGGCGGTGATCACGGTGCCGTCGATGGCCAGCTCGATCACGGCGAGCGAGCGGTCGAGGGCGGTGACCAGCCCGGACTCCTCGGAGAACGGGCGGTCGGCGTCGGACGAAGCGGAAGCGGGCATCAGGGTGGTACTCCTCAGGGGTCTCCGGAAACGCGGGGAGGGATCGCGCGCACGCCGGAGCGGGCACATTCCGCCTCACCGTGCCCGGGGTACTTCGGCCCGCGGCGCCCCGGTCTGAGGAATTCGCCCAGGCCCGTGCACAGGTTCCGGGTCGCGATGTGTGAGATCCGTGACGGCGGCCACTCCCCAGACCGGGCTAGCCTCCGCTGTCGGGCGGAGTAGCCTGCCCGCGACTCGAAGTGCCGTACTCGAACCAGGAGTGTCACCGTGCCGGGAACCAAGCCTCTGCAGAAGGTCCTCATCGCCAACCGCGGCGAGATCGCGGTCCGCGTGATCCGGGCCTGCAAGGACGCCGGCATCGGCTCCGTCGCCGTGTACGCCGAGCCCGACCGCGACGCGCTCTTCGTGCGGCTGGCCGACGAGGCCCACTCGCTGGGCGGCGCGACGCCCGCGGAGTCCTACCTCGACATCGCCAAGATCATCGCCGTCGCCGAGAGGACGGGCGCCGACTCGGTGCACCCCGGCTACGGCTTCCTCGCCGAGAACGCCGACTTCGCCCAGGCCGTCCTCGACGCCGGGCTGACCTGGATCGGCCCGCCGCCCGCGGCCATCGAGGCGCTGGGCGACAAGGCCAAGGCCAAGCACATCGCCGACAAGGCGAACGCCCCGCTGGCCCCCGGCACCAAGGACCCGGTCAAGGACGCCGACGAGGTCGTCGAGTTCGCGAAGGCCAACGGGCTCCCCGTCGCGATCAAGGCCGTCTTCGGCGGCGGCGGCCGCGGCCTGAAGGTCGCCCGCACGCTCGAGGAGATCCCCGACGCCTACGAGTCGGCCGTCCGCGAGGCGGTCACCGCCTTCGGCCGCGGCGAGTGCCTGGTCGAGAAGTTCCTCGACAAGCCGCGCCACGTCGAGACCCAGTGCCTCGCCGACCAGCACGGCAACGTCGTCGTGGTCTCCACCCGCGACTGCTCGCTGCAGCGCCGCAACCAGAAGCTGGTCGAGGAGGCCCCCGCGCCGTTCCTCACCGACGCGCAGCTGACCGAGCTCTACGAGTCCTCCAAGCGGATCCTGAAGGAGGCCGGCTACTACGGCGCCGGCACCTGCGAGTTCCTGGTCGCCCAGGACGGCACCATCTCCTTCCTCGAGGTCAACACCCGCCTCCAGGTCGAGCACTGCGTCTCCGAGGAGGTGACCGGCATCGACCTGGTCCGGGAGATGTTCCGGATCGCCGCCGGCGAGGAGCTCGGGTACGACGACCCGGAGATCCGCGGCCACTCGATCGAGTTCCGCATCAACGCCGAGGACGGCGGCCGCAACTTCATGCCCGCCCCCGGCACCCTGTCCGCCTGGAGCCCGCCCAGCGGCCCGGGCGTCCGCCTCGACGGCGGCTACGAGAACGGCGAGACCATCCCCGGCTCGTTCGACTCCCTCATCGCCAAGCTCATCGTCACCGGCCGCGACCGCACCCAGGCGCTGGAGCGCAGCCGCCGCGCGCTCGACGAGTTCGTCGTCGACGGCATGCCCACGGTCATCCCGTTCCACCGCGCGGTCGTCACCGACCCGGCGTACGTCGGCGCCTCGACGCCGTCCGGCGAGGGCGAGTTCACCGTCTACACGCAGTGGATCGAGACCGACTTCGACAACCGGATCGAGCCGTTCTCCGGCGACGCGGCCGAGGCGGAGGAGGCCGGCGAGCGGCAGACGGTCGTCGTCGAGGTCGGCGGCAAGCGTCTCGAGGTCGTCATCCCCGCCGGGCTGGGCGGCCTCGCGGCCGGCCCCGCTGCCGGTCCCAAGAAGGCGAAGCGGAAGTCCGGGGGCAAGGCGGCCGCCGCCTCCGGCGACGCGGTCACCAGCCCGATGCAGGGCACGATCGTGAAGATCGCGGTCGAGGAGGGCCAGGAGGTCGCCGAGGGCGACGTCATCGTCGTCATGGAGGCCATGAAGATGGAGCAGCCGCTCAAGGCCCACAAGGCCGGCACGGTCACCGGGCTGCAGGCCGAGGTGGGCGCCACGGTCACCAACGGCGCCGTCATCTGTGAGATCAAATGACCCCGCGTCTGAGCCAGGACTGACCTCCCTCCCCGCCGAGTCAGCACCAGTTGCGGGCCGAGTCAGCACTACTGGTGCTGACTCGGCCGTCCTTGCTGCTGACTCAGCGGTGTGGACCCGGCATCTGTCGGGTAGGACGCAGGCGTGACAGACGCCGACACCGTCGAGTCGATCGCGGCGGCGCTGCGTGACGACCCGGTCCTGGTCCACGAACTGCTCGGCAACGGTCGCACCGACGAGGTCCACGACGCGCTGAGCGGGCTGGTCGAGGACCTGGCCGACCAGGGCGTGCCGGCGTACGTCGCCCTCGTCCAGACGCCCGACGCCGACCTCCCGTCCAGCGCCGACGACGCGGGCGACACCCTGCTCCGGCTGATCCACCAGGAGCTCGGCGAGCCGGGCCTCTACGTCGTCGCCACCCAGGACACGCTCACCGCGGTCGCGACATACGACGTGCCGCTGGACGCGACGAGCATCAGCCTCGGCCGGTACGACGCGGTGCAGGCGGCCCGCGACGACCTGCCGGAGGGCGAGTTCGTCCCCGCGGCCGGCGAGGCGGCGGTGCTGCTGAGCGTGGCGGCCGACGACGACCTTTCCCTCACTCCGGGCGAGGTCGACGACCTGATGGACAGCGGCCCGTGGGTCGCGGCGTACGGCGACGAGCCGATGTCGTACGAGCTCGACGACGCCCGCGGCGAGCCGGAGACGCCGCTGGTCTTCGCCGTCGCCTTCGCCCTGGTGGCGCTCGTCGTCGGCTGGCGGCTGCTGCGGGCCCGCACGGCCTGGGCGGGCGGGGCCACCTCCGAGCCCCGGACCCGACGGGCCCGCCCGGACGGCCCGCTCCCGCGGCCGCGGACCCCGCCCCAGCCCCGGATCGACACCACGCGCAAGCAGGCCCGCAAGCTGCTGGCCGCGCTGCGCCGCGAGGTCGACGGCAGCCTGCAACCGGTGACCGACGAGGTGCACGGCAGCCTGGAGGCGGCCGAGGACCTGGTCGACTCCGAATCGAGGATCGAGGTGGTGGCCGCGCTGGTGCTGGCCGAGCAGGGCGCGGGCCGGCTGCGGGGCGACGAGCTCCCGGTGCGCTGCTACTTCGACCCGCGGCACGGGCCGACCCAGCGGCGGGTGGTCGTCTCCGACGTCTCGCTGCCGGCCTGCGGCGCGTGCGCGGAGGCGGTCGCGGCCGACGTACCGCCGGCCTCGCTGACCACCGACGACGGCAAGCGGCCCTACTGGCGCGCCGACTCGATCTGGGCCGCGACCGGCCTCGGCTCGCTCGACCCCGACCTGTGGCGCCTGGTCGCGGAGCGTCAGCGGTGACCGGGCGGGTCCGCGACCTGGTCCTCGCGCTGCTGCTGGCCGCCCTGGCCGCCGCCGCCGGACTCGGCGCGCACGCCCTCCTCGTCGACGTCCGCACGCCGGAGCCGACCGTGATCGGCGACCGGGTCCAGCGGGCGGCCGACGCGTTCGCGGCCGGCGACCACGTCTACGTCGCCGCCGACGCCCACGACCTGCTCCCCCCGGACGCCGCGGCCCGGCTCGAGGAGCTGGCCGCCGGCTCCGAGGTCCCGGTCCGGGTCGCCGTCTGGGAGGACAGCACCGACGCCGGCTACCGCGGCATCTGGGACGCGGTCGGCCAGCTCCAGCGGGTGGCCGACGACGAGGGCGTCTTCGTCCTCTACACCGGTCCCGGCGACGGCGTCGTGGACGACAACCTGGAGGGCCCGCTGGAGGGCGACATCCCCTCCGACTTCAACGGCGACCCGGAGCGGCGGCTGAGCGAGATCGTCACCGCGGTCGCAGCGTCGAGCGAGGGGCCGGCGAGCGACTGGTCCTACTGGGGTGGGACCGGGGGCGCGATCGCCGCCGGCCTGCTCTACGGCGGGGTGGCCATTCCGGTCCTGCTCCTCGTGATCGGCCTGGTGCGGCTCGCGCTCGGCCGCCGGTTCCGGATGGTGGGGGGATGGACGTGAGCGAGGACCTGCTGGCCCAGATCTGGGCCTCCCTGGAGGAGACCGGGGTCTGGGTGGCCCCCGAGGCCGCGGCCGAGGTGTCGGCCGAGGAGCTGGCCGACCTGGAGTCGGCGGTCGCCGAGGTGCCGACCCCGACGTACGTCGTCGTGCAGCCCGACCTCGACGACTTCGCGGGCGAGCCGGCCGAGCTGCTGACCCAACTGCACGACCGGTACGACGGCGACGGGCTCTACCTCGCGCCACAGTTCTACGGCGGCCTCGACCGCCTCAACCTGACCGACCGCGCGTGGGGCACCGAGGTCGACCCCTGGTAGGCGCTCGCCGTCGCCCGTGCCCGGCACACCGACGACGACGGGCGGGTCGACGACCTCGGCGCCTACCTGGTCGAGGCGGCGGAGCTGCTCACCGACGACGCCCTTCCCCAGGCCTACGAGGACGAGGTGGCCTCCAGGTCCAGCACCTCCACCCCGTCGTCGGGCGACGGCCGGGGCGACGACCCGGTGGGGGGCACGCTCGTGGGCGTCGCGCTGGGGCTGGTGGTGGTGGCCGCGGTCGTGGGCGCCCTGCGCCGCCGGCGCCGCCCGCGGGCCTTCGCGCTCCCGAGCTCGGTGGTGGCACAGGTCCGCGAGGCGCAGGCCGACCGGCTGGAGCAGGAGGCCCGCTCCGGCCTGCTGGTCCTCGGCGACGCGATCCGCACCCACGACCTCGACCCCGGTGACGACAGCCAGGCCTGGCAGGCCGCGCTCGACCACTACGACGCCGCGGCCCGGGTGCTCGACACCGGCGGCAGCGACCTCGGCGTGCTCGACGCGGTCGGTGCGGTGGTCCTGGTCCGCCGCGGCCGTGCGGCCCTGGACGCGGCCACGGCCGGGAAGCCCTACCGTCCCGTCGCCGGCTGCTACCTCAACCCGCTGCACGGTCCCCCGACCCGCAAGCGCACCCGCCTGGTGCAGGACGGCCACACGGGCGACGTACCGCTCTGCCCGGCCTGCCGGGCCGACCTCAAGGCCGGGCGTGCTCCCGACGCGCTCCGGGTCGACCGCGGCGGCAAGGCGGTGCTCTACGTCGACTCCGGCGTCGAGCCCTGGGCGTCCACGGCGTACGGCGCCCTCGGCGGCGACCTGGTGGGCGCGCTGCACCGGCTCCGCTGAACCGGCTCCGCCGGCCTCCGGGCGACCCGTAGGGTCGTGCCGTGAACCTCCGTGAGCCCGCGCAGCAGGTGAGCGCGCGGGCCCGCTGGCTGTGGGCGGGCGGGGCCCTGGCGCAGGTGGTGGTCGCGGCCGGCGCGCTGGTGGTCGTCGAGTGGGTGTCGCCGCTGGACCTGCCCTGGTGGGCGTGGGTGCTGCTCGGCGTCGCGCTGGCGTCGTACGTCGTGGTGGTGCCGCAGTGGCGCTACCTCGTGCACCGCTGGGAGGTCACCGACACGGCCGTCTACACGCAGACCGGGTGGTGGGCGCGCGAGCGGCGGATCGCGCCGATGTCGCGGATCCAGACCGTCGACCACGCCGAGGGGGCGCTGGCCCGGCTGCTCGGGCTGGCGACCGTCACCGTCACCACCGCCTCGGCGGCCGGGGCCCTGGAGATCGCCGGCCTCGACGCCGTCCGGGCCCGGCAGCTGGTCGACGAGCTGACCCTGAAGGCGGACGCCGTCGAGGGGGACGCGACGTGAGCGACTGGCAGCGTCTGGACCGCCGGATGCTGCTGGTCCACCCGATCCGCGAGGTGGTGAAGTTCCTGCCGGCCCTGGTCGCCCTCTTCCTCGCCGGTACGGCGTCCGGCGGCGCGGCCTGGCACTACCTGCCCGTGCTGGTCCCGATCGCGCTCGGCCTGCTGCGCTACCTGACCACCAGCTTCCGCATCGACCAGGGCCGGGTCGAGCTGCGGCGCGGGCTGCTGAGCCGGCACGTCCTCTCGACGCCGGTCGACCGGGTCCGCACCGTCGACCTCACCTCGCCGCTGACCCACCGGCTGCTCGGGCTGACCACGGTGCGAATCGGCTCCGGGACCGGCGACGACGACGGCGCGCTCGACCTGGACGGGCTGCCGGTCGAGGTCGCCCGGCGGCTGCGAGCGGAGCTGCTGCGCGAGGCGCCGGCCGCTGCCGCGGACGACCCGGCGCCCGTCGTCGACACCCTTCGCCTCGACCCGCGCTGGGCGCGCTTCGCCCCGCTCACCAGCACCGGCCTGGTGCTCGGCGGCGGCATCGTCGGTCTCGCGGCCCAGGGCTGGAACACCGTCGGCGGTCCCCGGCTGGTCGACCTCGACGACCTCGCCGACGGGGCCGCGCGGGCCTCGGTCTGGATCGCCGTCCCGGTCGTGGCGGTCATCGTCCTGGTGGCCATGTCGTTGCTCGCGGTCGGCAGCTACCTGGTCAGCAACTGGGACCTCACCCTCCGCCACAGCCAGCGCTCCTGGCACCTCTCGCGCGGGCTGTTCACCACCCGCGAGACCACCCTCGACGACGTCCGGGTCGCCGGCGTCTCGCTCGGCGAGCCGATCGGCCTGCGGCTCGCCGGCGGCGCCCGGCTCGGCGCGATCGTCACCGGCGTCGACCGCAGCGAGCGGGGCAGCTCGGCCCTGGTCCCGCCCGCGCCGTACGACGTCGTCGCGGGGGTCGCCGCCCGCGTGCTGGGGTCCGCCGCCCCGCTCACCGGGCCGCTGGTCCCCCACGGTCCCCTCGCCGTACGACGGCGCTGGACCCGCGCGCTCGGTCCGGTGCTGGTCGTCCTGCTCCTCGCGGTGGTCGGGGTCGTCGCCGACGCGGCTCCGGCCTGGGTCCTGGTCCCGCCGCTGCTGGCACTGCCGGTCGCGATGCTGCTGGCGGCCGACCGCGCCCGCTCCCTCGGCCACGCGCTGAGCGACGGCCGCCTGGTCGCCCGCTCCGGCAGCCTGACCCGGCGCCGCGAGGTGCTCGGCACCGACCACGTCATCGGCTGGACCTTCCGCGACACCTGGTTCCAGCGCCGCGCCGGCCTGACCACCCTGGTGGCCACGACCGCCGGCGGGCGCCAGGCGGTCACGCTGCCCGACGTACCCCTGCCGGTCGCCGTGCGGCTCGCCGACGAGGCGATCCCCGGGCTGGTCGGGTCGTTCGCCGACTGAGGGCTCCGGTCCCCCGGGGCGGCGGTGAGCTGTCCACCGAATCGGCCCGTCGCATGGTGGATCCGCCACCGCCCGTACGGCGTTTCGCGCGGGCGCGCCGGGGCGGCGGTGAGCTGTTCACCGAACCTCGCGCGGAGACGGTGGACAGCTCACCGCCCCACCCCGCACCAGCCCCCGGCTGCACGGCACGTGAGACGGACCTCACGACCGGGCGGTAACCCCGTACGTCCGGATAGCGTGACGCCCATGTTCTCCAAGGTGCTGGTGGCGAACCGTGGCGAGATCGCGGTCCGGGCGTTCCGGGCGGCGTACGAGCTGGGCGCGCGGACGGTGGCGGTCTTCCCCTACGAGGACCGCTGGTCCGAGCACCGGCTGAAGGCCGACGAGGCCTACGAGATCGGCGAGCGCGGCCACCCGGTGCGCAACTACCTCGACGCCGAGTCGATCGTGGCGACCGCCGTACGGGCGGGCGCGGACGCGGTCTACCCGGGCTACGGCTTCCTGTCGGAGAACCCCGGTCTGGCCGAGGCGTGCGCCAACGCCGGCATCACCTTCGTCGGCCCGAGCGCCGAGGTGCTGGAGCTGACCGGCAACAAGGCCCGCGCGATCGCCGCGGCCAAGGCGGCCGGGGTCCCGACCCTGAAGTCGGTCGAGCCGGGCACCGACGTCGACGCGCTGGTCGCGGCGATCGAGGGCAGCGACATCCCCTACCCGCTCTTCGTGAAGGCGGTGGCCGGCGGCGGCGGGCGCGGCATGCGCCGCGTGGACGAGCCGAAGGCGCTGCGCGAGGCCATCGAGACCTGCATGCGCGAGGGCGAGGCCGCCTTCGGCGACCCGACCGTCTTCGTCGAGCAGGCCGTCGTCGACCCGCGCCACATCGAGGTGCAGATCCTGGCCGACGGCGCCGGCAACGTGATCCACCTCTACGAGCGCGACTGCTCGGTCCAGCGGCGGCACCAGAAGGTCGTCGAGATCGCCCCCGCGCCCAACCTCGACCCGGAGCTGCGCGACCGCATCTGCGCGGACGCCGTACGGTTCGCGCGCGAGATCGGCTACCGCAACGCGGGCACCGTCGAGTTCCTGCTCGACCCGGCCGGCAGCTACGTCTTCATCGAGATGAACCCCCGCATCCAGGTCGAGCACACGGTGACCGAGGAGGTCACCGACGTCGACCTCGTGCAGTCGCAGCTGCGGATCGCCGCCGGCGAGACCCTCGACGACCTGGGCCTCTCGCAGGACGGCATCGTGCTGCGCGGCGCCGCGCTGCAGTGCCGGATCACCACCGAGGACCCGGCCAACAACTTCCGCCCCGACACCGGCGTGATCACGACGTACCGCTCCCCCGGCGGCGGCGGGGTCCGCCTCGACGGCGGCACGGTCTACACCGGCGCCGAGGTCTCGGCCCACTTCGACTCGATGCTGGCCAAGCTGACCTGTCGCGGCCGCACGTTCGACAAGGCCGTCGAGAAGGCCCGCCGCGCGGTGGCCGAGTTCCGGATCCGCGGCGTCTCCACCAACATCCCGTTCCTGCAGGCCGTGCTCGACGACCCCGACTTCGCGTCCGGGAACGTGACGACCGCGTTCATCGAGACCCACCCGCAGCTGCTCCAGGCGCGCGGCTCGGGCGACCGCGGCAGCAAGCTGCTGACCTACCTCGCCGAGGTCACGGTCAACCAGCCGCACGGCCCGGCGCCGGTCAGCATCGACCCGACCTCGAAGCTGCCCGCCGTCTCGCTCGACGTCCCCGCGCCCGACGGCACCCGCCAGCTGCTGCTGGAGCTCGGTCCGGAGGAGTTCGCCCGCCGGCTGCGCGCGCAGAAGGACGTCGCGGTCACCGACACGACCTTCCGCGACGCCCACCAGTCGCTGCTGGCCACCCGGGTCCGCACCAAGGACCTGGTCGCGGTGGCGCCGTACGTCGCGCGCACGCTGCCGCAGCTGTGGTCGCTGGAGGCCTGGGGCGGGGCGACGTACGACGTCGCGCTGCGCTTCCTCTCCGAGGACCCGTGGGAGCGGCTGGCCGCGCTGCGCCAGGCGGTGCCCAACATCCAGCTGCAGATGCTGCTGCGCGGGCGCAACACGGTGGGCTACACGCCGTACCCGACGAAGGTCACCGACGCCTTCGTCGAGGAGGCCGCGGCCACCGGGCTCGACGTGTTCCGGATCTTCGACGCCCTCAACGACGTCGAGCAGATGCGCCCGGCGATCGAGGCGGTGCGCGCCACGAACACCACGCTGGCCGAGGTCGCGCTCTGCTACACCGGCGACCTGTCCGACCCGGGCGAGAAGCTCTACACGCTCGACTACTACCTGAAGCTGGCCGAGCGGATCGTCGAGGCCGGCGCCCACGTGCTGTGCATCAAGGACATGGCCGGCCTGCTCCGCGCGCCCGCCGCCCGCACCCTGGTCACCGCGCTGCGCTCCGAGTTCGACCTGCCGGTGCACCTGCACACCCACGACACCACCGGCGGCCAGCTGGCCACCCTCACCGCCGCCATCGAGGCCGGCGTCGACGCCGTCGACGCCGCCACCGCCTCCATGGCCGGTACGACGTCCCAGCCGCCGCTGTCGGCGCTCGTCTCGGCGACCGACCACGGCGACCGCGAGACCGGCCTCTCGCTCTCCGCGGTGAACGGCCTGGAGCCCTACTGGGAGGCCGTACGCCGCGTCTACGCGCCGTTCGAGTCCGGCCTGGCCTCCCCCACCGGCCGCGTCTACCGCCACGAGATCCCCGGCGGCCAGCTCTCCAACCTGCGCCAGCAGGCGATCGCCCTCGGCCTCGGGGAGAAGTTCGAGCAGATCGAGGACATGTACGCCGCCGCGAACGACATCCTCGGCAACGTCCCGAAGGTCACCCCGTCGTCCAAGGTCATCGGCGACCTGGCCCTCTCGCTGGTCGCCGCCGGCGCCGATCCGGCCGAGTTCGCCGAGAACCCCCAGGCCTACGACATCCCCGACTCCGTCATCGGCTTCCTCAACGGCGAGCTCGGCGACCCGCCCGGCGGCTGGCCCGAGCCGTTCCGCTCGAAGGCGCTCGAGGGCCGCATGTGGACGGCCCCCGCCGAGGAGCTCGCCCCCGAGGCGGCTGAGGGCCTGGCGGGCTCGTCCGACACGCGCCGCCGTACCCTCAACCAGCTGCTCTTCCCCGGCCCCACGAAGTCGTTCCTCGAGGCCCGCTCGGCGTACGGCGACGTCTCCGTCCTCCCGACCGTCGACTACCTCTACGGACTGCGCCGCGGCGACGAGCACGAGGTCGAGCTCGACGAGGGCAAGACCCTCCTCCTCGGCCTCCAGTCGATCAGCGAGCCCGACGAGCGCGGCTTCCGCACCGTCATGACCCTCCTCAACGGCCAGATGCGCCCCGTCAGCGTCCGCGACACCAACATCGCCGCCGAGGTCGCCGCCGCCGAGAAGGCCGACACGTCCAAGCCCGGGCATGTCGCTGCGCCGTTCCAGGGGGTCGTCACCATCGTGGTCGCCGAGGGCGACAAGGTCGCTGCCGGTGACACGGTGGCCACGATCGAGGCGATGAAGATGGAGGCTGCGATCACCGCGCCCGTTGAGGGTGTTGTGGAGCGGGTGGCGTTGTCTGGGACGCAGGCGGTTGATGGTGGGGATCTGGTGCTCGTCCTCGGCTAACTCTCAGTCATCGACTCGACGCCCCGATCCTATGATCGGGGCGTCGTTGCGTCTTGCCAGGGCACTGCTGCTCCTTGCGTCACCTCGCCCACCACGGGCTAACGAAGACTGCGATCTCGCGCCCAGGACGGTGCTGCCCGGCGATGCCGAGGAGCAAGGTCGTCTTCTCGGCTTGGGTGCAGGCAAGCAGATACACGGCACATTGAGCGGGTGAGCAAGCGAGTCGCCATCTACGCACGCCTGTCCGTCTCCAAGGAGGAGTCGGTCTCCATCGCCCGCCAGTTGGAGGCCGGCCGCAGGTACGCGGACGCCCGCGGGTGGTCGGTGGCGCTCGAGGCCGTCGACGACGGCGTCTCTGCGTCGGCCAACCGGCCCCAAGGACGGGCCGGGCTGGCGGTCGCTCCTGGCGTCGGCCGAGCCGTACGACGCGGTGGTGATCTGGAAGCTCGACCGCCTCGCGCGCAAGACGATCGACTTCCTCCACGCCGACGAGGCGCTCCAGGGCCGTGCCTCCCCCGCTGCCGTCGTGTCGGTCGAGGAGAGCATCGACATGACCACCTCAATCGGGCGCGTGGTGGCCACGATCCTCGCCGCCTTCGCCGAGCTGGAGGCGTCGTCAATCTCGGCCCAGGTGTCCGCCGCGAAGGCCTATCTCGCCGACGCCGGCCGCTGGTCGGGCGGCACCGTCCCCTTCGGCTGGGTCACCGAGCGGAGGGAGGGCCAGCCGGGCTGGTACCTGGCGCGGGATCCCGCGGCCTCGCCGTTCGTCGAAGGCGCCGCGCGCCTGGTGCTCGGCGGCGGGTCGGTCTACTCAGCGCTCCGCTGGCTGGAGTCCGAGGGCGCGCCGCTGCCGACGGCCTCGCAGGGCAGCCGGTCGAGGGCGGGCTGGAACTACCGGACCGTCGAGAGGATGCTCCGGTCGCCGCTTCTCGCAGGCATGACCCGGCGTGGCGACGACGTCGTGCGCGGCCCCGACGGGCTGCCCCGCCTCGAAGAGGCGCTGGCGGTGGTGACGCCAGCCGAGCGGCGTCAGTTCCTCGCCCTGCTCGACGACATGACCGACCCGAGGCGCAAGCCCCGGCCGTCCGCGGTGACGACGCCGCTCCTCGCGGGCTTGGCCGTGTGCGACGGTTGCGAGCGCACGATGACCCGGGGCACCACCTCGGGCCGCGCGTCGCTGTCGTGCCCGTCGTGCCACCAGACGGTGTCGCGGCCCCAGCTGGAGGAATTGCTGGTCGGGCGCCTGGCCGCGCTCAAGAGGGCGCGCGCGGACCTCAGGAAAGCACCCCCGGCCTCAGCGGACGCCTACGCCTGGACCTTCGCCGGCCTGACTGGTCCGGGAGGCCTGGGACGATGCCGGGGACGACCTGGAGCGGCGCACGGTCCTCGCCGGCCGCTGGAGGGCGGGGTCCTCCGGATCCGGCGCGGCAAGGGCGGGCGCTACCTCGACAGGTCGAGGGTGGCGATCGTGTGGGCGACCGGGTTTCCGACGATCGCCGGCACGTCATGACGGGCTCTTCAGTCGATCCAGAAGTGACTGGTGCCTAGGTAGACGTCGACATCCACCAGCCGCAGGTCCGTATCGTCCGTTGAGTCCCAGTCGAGGTCGAGCCCGAACGTGCCGGACAGGAAAGCCGCACCAGTCGTGCCCTGCAGTTGGCCGTTGACGTCGTCTCGCTGGAGCTCAGCGGTCAGATCCCCCTCGAACTCTCCGAAGAACTCGAACTCGAAAAGGGAGCCGCTCCGCGTCATGCGAATAGTCCCGACCTGTAGATCGAGGCGTCGAACTCGGCATCGCCGGGGTAGACCTGGCCGATGCTCCCCCGCCAACCCTCGAACCCGCCCTTCGCGTCAGCGACCAACTTCGCTTCGACTGCGCGGAGCGGGTCGGCGAGGGCAGCCTCGACCTTGACGCCGCAGACCTCCTCGAGAACTGTCAGCGCACGAGGAGGACGAGGGATGACGTTCATACGGAGGACGACGAAAGCGTGGATCGCGGCGGCGGTCGCGGGGCTGGGCTACCTCGTCCCCGTCATTGATGACGGGATGGCCGCGCCCGAGGCGCTCGGTGCGGTCCTTGCGGCGCTCGTCGCGTGGCAGGCGGTCTACTGGACACGAAAACTACGACGACTAGCGCTCGGGAGCGACGGCAGATGGAGGCTGGCGGAGGCTCACCATGGCTCTTGATGACCCGTGTAGGCTCTTGCCATTCAATGCCAAGGAGATGATCGCATGGAGAAAGAGGTGTACGCGGAGGTGCTCCGCATAATCGGACGGGCGGCACTCGAGCTCGCCGACGTCATCGAACCGGGGCCAGGGCAGGCGGCCCCTGCGGACACCGCTACGTCGTCCACAGTCCCGCCGGAGCTACCGGCGTACGAGGCGAAGCGGGTCAAGTACCTCCAGGCGTTCGTTGACGCGGGCGGGACGCTCACCCTGGCGCAGGTCCGCGTCGCGTCGAAGAAGGCCGGCATGGGGAACCCGGGGTCGGTGACGAGCCGGGGCTACGTCGAAAAGACAGGCCCGGACACCCGCGCGATCAGCAACAAGGGCAAGGCCTGGCTCGCGAAGCGCAACGGCACGGCCGCATAGGCCGGGCGAAGGACGTGAACGGGAGCGCTGCGTTGACTCCCGCCCTCGTTCTGATGGCCCGGAAGTACTCGACGGCGCCACGGCCCGCGATCGTCCGCTCGCGACCGAAGCACAGGCGGCGCACCCGGCGGCGTACCCCGGAGCGTCGGCGGCCCCGGCTAACCTCAGGAACGGCATGTTCCGGGTCGAACAAGTCGCAAGCCTGAAGGAGTAGATGAGAGTGGCGTTACAGTGCGTATCCGTGTTCTCCGGAGCGATGGGCCTCGACCTCGGCCTCGAGAGCGCCGGCTTCGACCTCCGGTTCGCGGCCGACAACATGCCGGCAGCGGTCAAGACGGCCCGCAAGAACCGGCCGGGCCTACCATTCTTCGCGGGGGACGTCGCGGAACTGGCCGCCGACGACATCTGCCGCGAGTCGGGTCTGGCCGCCGGCGAGGTGGACCTCCTCGCGGGGGGACCGCCCTGCCAGAGCTTCAGCACGGCCGGCCGGCGGCGCGGACTGGACGACGCCGACCGAGGCCCGCTGGTATTCGAGTTTGTGCGGCTCGTCGACGAGCTCAGACCGCGCGCCTTCCTGATGGAGAACGTCAAGGGCCTCCTATCTGCGTCCGAGCGCTGGCGCGAGCTCCCCTATAACAACAACGGCGTGAAGATCGATGACCTCCACGGCTCTCTGTTCCGGTCGCTCATGGCCGCGTTCAAGGCGCTGGGTTATACCGTCGACTTCCGCGAGTTCAACTCGGCCGACTTCGGCGTTCCGCAGACCAGACAGCGCGTCTTCGTTCTGGGCTACCGGGACGGCACCCCGGTGTCGTTCCCCGAGCCGACGCACGCCAAGGAGGCCGGCCTCTTCTCCGAGCCGTGGCGAACCCTCGGGGACGCGCTCGATGGGCTCACCGAGGACGATTCCCCCTGCGCAGTCTTTAGTGAGCGCAAGCTCAAGTACCTGAAGATGGTCCCCGAGGGCGGGAACTGGCGCGACCTGCCCGAGGAGGCGCAGCGCGAATCAATGGGTCGCGCCTTCTACGCGAAGGGCGGCCGCTCTGGGTACTGGCGCAGACTGTCCCGCACGCGCCCCTCTCCGACGATCCTGACCGAGCCGCAGAACGCCAGCACCTCACTGTGCCACCCCACAGAGGCCCGGCCGCTCACCGTCAGGGAGTGCGCCCGCGTCCAGACCTTCCCGGACGACTGGGAGTTCGTAGGCTCACGGGCGGACCAGTACCGGCTCGTCGGCAACGCGGTGCCGGTCGGTCTCGCGGCCGCCGTCGGCGCCCACGTGCGCGAGGAGCTGGACGGCGAACAGAACCTGGCCGCCGCGGGCTGAGTGAGCTACTTGTTAATGCGCCGGAACAGCCGGCTGTAATCGAGGTTGCCGTCGCGGTCACCGATGAGCGGCGTCGCGGCCCTCACCAGGCTCTTAACGAGCTGCGGCACGAGGGTCTCCAGCACCTCGGCTCGGAACTCCGAGCAGAGCAGCGCACAGACCTCCCCGACCTTGACGTCGAACCCGTCGTCACCGCCCCCGACGCGCTGCCAGAACTCGCGGCTAGCCATCGAGACGTACGCCTGGCCGGCGGGGCTGGTGGTCGTCGCCTTGCCGTAGCAAGGCGCGAAATAGCCGGTGAACGTCTTGCCCTGGTCGGAGTAGACGCGCTCGAGCTGCCTAATGGTGTTGGAGAGGTTCTTCCGCGAGCTCATCGGCATGCAGTCCCAGCTCATCTTGATCTGGTAGCCGTCAATATCGTCGGGCCCACCACCCGGCGTCTCCAGGTCGAAATCGTCGGTGTACGTGGGCTCGCGCCCGCCCGGGAAGCAGATCTTGGCGATCGCCTCCAGCAGGTGCCCGGTCGCCTCCTCCTCGGAGGAGTACAGGGCGCTCTGAACCTGGAGCGTCGCCCAGTCCTCGACGGTCCTTGCGCCCCGGATGCGAAGGAGGAACGGGTTCGTCCGCTTGAGCCTCTCGGCGACCCTAATGTCCGAGAAGCGCTCGCGCATGCGCTCGACGTACAGCCGCTCGGACTCGGTCACCAGGAATTCCGCCTTGCCGCGAGGCAGACCGAGCAGGCGCTCCACCTCCGCGACCAGGTCCAGGCCCTCGGCCGTCTCGGCAGGGACCTCCAACTCATCGAGGAGGAGGTCTGCGAGGTCGGGAGTCTCTTGCAAGGAATGCGGCACGGGGTCTGTCTACCACCCGCCCTGCGACGGCGTCCCCAGAAACGGAGAGGGCCCCAGCCTTCTTGGCTGGGGCCCGGACGGAGGTTCGGTCAGGCGTCGTGTCTCGCGCCCTCCCTCTGCTTCACGTGGGAGCGCTTGGAGCCTCCCTCGCGGCCACGCGCACCTTCGGGTCCTTCCGGCGCTCTGCTGCGTAGTGCGCGGTGAATCCCGCCGGCGAGTCCGGAGACTCCGTTGCTTGGGAAGGATGGAGTCATGTCAGGGAGTACATCGAAGAGGTACCCGGTCGAGCTGCGTGAGCGGGCGGTCCGGATGGTCGTTGAGCTCTGGCCCGACTATGAGTCGGACTGGGCCGCGATGACGCAGGTGGCCACGCTGCTGGGATTCGGGACGCCGGAGACGATCCGGAAGTGGTGCCGCCAGGCCGAAATCGACGCCGGTCGGCGGCCCGGGGTCACCACCGAAAGGTCCGCGGAACTGAAGCGATTGGAGCGAGAGAACGCCGAGCTGAAGCGGGCCAACGCGATCTTGAAGAGCGCCTCGGTTTTCTTCGCGGCCGAACTCGACCGGCCCCACCACCAACAGCGCTGATCGTGGCCTACATCGACGAGCACGTCGGTGTCCGCCACGACGATGCCGACGGGCCGGGTCTGCGATGGGGTGTCGAGTCGATCTGCGCCCAGCTCACCGAGCTGGGCGCGAAGATTGCCCCCGCGACCTACTACGAACACCGCGGCCGCAAGCCCACCGCCCGTGAGCAGCGCGACGAGGAGCTGAAGCGAAGATCGCCGCAGTCCACGCGTCGAACGACGGCGTCTATGGCGCCCGGAAGGTCTGGCTCGCCCTGAACCGAGAACGGCCGGCCGGGGCGCCGCCGATCGCGCGGTGCACCGTGGAACGGCTGATGAGCGAGCTCGGGCTGGCCGGTGCCGTGCGGGGCACGATCAAGCGGACCACGATCAGCGACCCGAAGGCGGCCAAGCCGCTCGACCTGGTTGACCGCAACTTCCGGCCCTTGGCGCCGGACCGGTTGTGGGTTGCGGACTTCACGTACGTCTCGACGTGGTCGGGTTGGTGTTACACCGCGTTCGTCATCGACGCCTACGCCCGGCGGATCCTGGGCTGGTCGGTCGCGACCACGATGACCAGGATGACCAGCCAGTTCGTCGTCGACGCCGTCGAGCAGGCCATCTGGACCCGTAGCCGTGAGGCCCGCGGCAACAAGGACCTGGCTGGTCTGATCGCGCACCACGACCACTGCGTGCAGTACCTGTCCGTGGCCTACTCCGAGCACCTTGACGCCGCCGGGATCAAGCCCTCGACCGGCGCGGTCGGCTCCTCGCACGACAACGCCCTCGCTGAATCCGTGATCGGGCTCTACAAGACCGAGCTGATCAAGCCGAGGAGGCCGTGGAAGGGGCTCGACGACCTCGATATCGCCACCGCCGAGTGGGTCGACTGGTTCAACCACCGTCGACCGTTCGAGTACTGCGACGACCTCACCCCGGTCGAGGCAGAGGCCGCTCACTACGCTCACCACCAGACCCCAGCAATCGCTGGAGTCTCAGACTAGAAAGTCTCCGGACTCGCCGGGGGGATTCAGACGCCATATCTGTCTGATCTGGAGCGGCGCTTCGATCAGGATGCCGGTCGTGCTTACGATCCGGTTGAACTGGTGCGATTCGCATTGACCTGCACGACGGATTGCTGGCCGGGCCTCGCACTGGCCTGGCTCCACCAAGGCGTCCCGGTGAACTACCTCGTCGAAGAGCTGGCTGCGTTAGAGAGCGAGCAAAGTCGGACTCAGTCTCAGCGCCACCACGCTCGGAGGCTGCGAGAGGGCGCTCAGGGCTGATGGCGTCCAGCGGTCTGGCTGTTGAGGGTGCCCACTTGCACCGCAGATATCGCTGAGCGTTCCGGTAGTGAGCGCGGCGCGTTCGTCCTCGATGACTGCACAGTGATCGCGACGAGCTGGCACCTGCCCCGACGAGAAGCGCGTCGGCTACTGCATAGGCGAGGAAGAAGCGACGGTGCGGCCGGCCCCGGCACCCCCACGGGCACCCGGACCGGCCGCTTTCACCAGATACGCCTCAGCGGCGTACCCGCACAATCACCCGCGCCGAGCGGGAGGGCTTGACCCCCTTCGTCCCCTTGAAGAGCGCACGCACGGCGATCCGTCCGGGTCGCACCTGACGCGGCACCCAGATCCCAGCGCGCCCCTGAGCATTGACCGTGCCGGCGCCGAGACGTCCCTCACCGGAGCGGAAGACGACCTTCCCGCCCTTGACCCGCGCCCCGTCCTCAGCACGGACGCGCGCGACCAGCAGGACCCGGTTCTTCCGACGCTCCGCCGTCAGCTTGGTCGCGGAGGAGACCCGGCCGGTCGAAGGCGGGTTCGGCGGGGTGGGCGGGGTGGCGCGGACGTTGGTGAACGTCCACGTGCCCGACCCGACGGCCCAGCGCTGCTGGCCGTCGACGGTCTCCAGCGGCGTCGCCGTGGCGCCCTTCGGGCCGCGGACGGCGTACGTCCGGCCTGCGACGGCCGGGAGGGAGACGACGCCCTCGACGTTGACCGGGAGGCCGGCGGTGAGGGTGACGTCGCTGCCCCGGCGGGTCCAGTCGGTGCTGACCGGGCCGCGCTGGGTGGGGCGGGTGCCCGCGGCGTGGGTGAGGCCGGTGTCGGGGATGCGGAGGGCAACGTCGCTGGCGCCGGCTCTGGTCAGGTCCACGCCGAGCACGTCCTGCTGGATGTCGACGATCGCCTGGGAGCCCCAGCCGTGCGACAGGCTGTTGGCCGAGCCCTCGGCGACCCACGCCTCGGGCGTGAACGTGCCGCCGTCCTTCAGGGTCTTGGCCCAGCCGAGGTCGTCGGCGTTGGTGAGCAGGCCGCGCAGCTCGCGCTCCGCTCCCCCGTCACCGAGGGCCTTCAGCAGCCAGTGCGACGTCATCGGGCCCTGCTTCATGCCCATCGCGCCGATCTGCTTGGCCAGCCCCGGCCGGTCGGCCTCGGGCGCGATGCCGAACGCAATGGCGTACGACGTCGCGTGCTGCCCGGCGTGCGGGCTCGGCGTACCGTCGGCGCGGATGCCGTCGTGGTAGCTGCCGTCGGGCTGGCGGAGCACCGCGTTCATCCGCTCGGCGATCGCGTCCGCGTCGGCGTCGTACGCCTCGGCCCCGGGCTCGCCGAGCTCCTTCGCCATCAGGGCGGCGGTGCGGAGCACGTTGACGCCGAGGGCGTTGACCGTCGTCCGGGCGGTGGCGGTCATGTCGTAGTCGAAGCGACCGGAGGCCGGCCAGTCGACGATGCCGTAGAGGTACTGGCCCGAGCCGCCGGTGAGCTCGGTGACCAGGCCCTGCGTCGCGCCGGTGGTCGCGACGTGGCGGCGGACGTAGCCGGCCGTCTCGGCCATGGCGGGGTACGCCTCGGCGAGCAGGTCACGGTCGCCGGTCTCCTGGTAGTAGCGCCAGACCCAGTCGGGCACCAGCGCGGTGAAGTCCGGGATGTCGCGCTTGCCGTCGCCGTTCGGGTAGACGGCGTTGTAGCGGCCCTTGTCGACCTCGGCGCCGCTCCAGTAGCGCTCCTGGCTGGCCAGGAACTCCCGCATCGCGACCCGGGTCGCGACCCGCTCGTTCTGGGTCGCCATCAGGCCGTAGGAGATGTTCGCCGTGTCGAGGAGGAACTGGCCCTGCTCACGCGTCGGGGTGTCGACGAAGGTGTCCTGGACCGAGTAGACCAGCGAGCGGTCCATCAGGTCCCACACCGCGTTCAGGGTGGGGTCGTCGCTCTCGAACGTCGCCGCCTCGCCCGGGAGCCGGGTGTGCAGCACGGTGGCGCTGACGTCGTCGACGGTGATGTCCTCGTCCGCCCCCGGGATCTCCAGGTAGCGGTAGGCGAGGTGGTCGAAGGCCTGGAAGTCCTGCTCGCCGTCGACCTGGGTGTAGAGGAAGCGCATGTCGGTGCCCTGCGTCGCGACGCCCGACGTCGAGACCCGGCCGTTCTCCTCCAGCAGGAAGCTGGCGCGGACCGGGATCGTGCGTCCGGCCAGGCCGTCCTCGAAGTGCACCGCCGGGCGGGCCGGGATGACCTTGCCGAAGTCGGCGACCGGGGTGCCGTCCTGGGCGATCAGGATCCGCTCCGGCCGTACGACGGTCTCGGTGACTCGGGTCTGGCGGCCCGAGAGGTGGTTGAACGTGTTCGCGACCGGGTGCTCCCCGATCACGATCGGCGCGCCCCACGTCGAGTCGTCGTACCCGGGGCGCTTCCAGGCGCCGGCGGCCACGGTGAGCCGCGCGTCCTGGTGGGTGATGTAGAGGCCCTCGCCGTTGCGGGTGCCGACCCCGACGAAGTCACCCGGGCGGGTGCGCCAGGTGCCGTCGGTGGTCACGACGTACTCGGAGCCGTCGGCGTACTCGACGACGACGCGGCCCAGCAGGCCCGGCGTACCGGCGGCGCGGCCCTGGCCGCTGCCCGACCAGCGGGAGACGACGCCGAAGACCGTCTGGCGGCCCGGGCGGAGCAGGCCGGTGAGGTCGGCGGTCTGGTAGTACTGCTCGGCCTGCAGCGTGGCGCTGCCCTGGTAGCCGAGGTTGCTGCCGCGGTCGGCGCGGGTGCCGTTGACCCACAGCTCGTAGGTGTCGTCGGCGGCGAACCAGCTCCGCGCCCGGGTGATCGTGCCGGCGGGCAGGGTCACCTGCTTGCGCGCGAAGGTGAACTCGTCGGGCTCCTGCCCCGCGCTGCGCTCCCACTTCGCGAGGTCGCCGGAGAAGTCCTCGGAGAACAGCGTCTCGTCGTCGGGACCGGTGACGACCAGGTTGTCGTAGTCGGCGGTCTCGCCGCTCGCCGTACGGAAGCCGACGGTGCCGGTGGCCCAGTTGGTCCGGGTGACCTGGCCGAGCTCCGTGCCGTCGAGGAGGTAGGTGATCGTGTCGCCGACGACCCGGACGGTCAGGTGGTACGTCGCGTCGACGGCGACCGTGGCCGGGAAGGTCACCCGGGCGCCGGAGGTGTTGGGCAGCGTGCCGCCCTGCAGCAGGTGGTGGCGTACGCCGGTGCCGGGCACCAGCGCGACCATGTAGCCGTTGGCGGCGTCGGGGGCGCGCAGCACGATGCCGGCGCTGTTGCGGCGCGGGGTGATGTCGACGTCGAGGGTGTAGTCGGTCCAGTCGCGGCCGGCCTTGGCGACCGTGATGCCCGCGCCGGTGTGGCGCCCCTGCCCGTCCTGCACCTGCAGCGCACCGGTGAGGGAGCCGGGCTGGCGGCGGATCCACTGCGCGCCGCCCCAGTCACCGTCCTCGAGGCCGCTCTCGAACGTCGCCTCCGGCGCCCAGGGCGAGACCTGGCCGCCGCGGTCCCAGGTGCGGACCGTCCAGTCGTACGCCGTACCGGGGTCCAGGTCGGCGCCGTCGTAGTCGACGTAGGCCTGCTGGCCGGAGTCGACCTTGCCGGAGTCCCAGACGACCTGGTCGTCGTCGCCGCGGACCTCGATCTCGTACGCCGTCTGCACCTCGTTGCCGTCGACGTCCTGCGGCAGCCACCCGAAGCGGGGTGTCCCGTCGACCTCGAGCGGGTGCGCCTGGTCCTCGACGGTGAGCCGGGTCGGCGCCGACGGCGCGGTCCCGTCCGCGGCGTGCGCGGGGGTCGCCGTCGCCGCTGCGCACAGCGTCACGCCGAGGGCCAGGGCCACCGACGACGCCGCGATCCGGCGGGCGGGATGGGAGTGGTGAGGCGGGGTCGCCGCCTGCGATGGGGGTTGAAGCACCGAGAGCTCCTCCGAGATTGAAAGGTTTCAGGGAGCGATCCTGTCATGGAGTGGTGGGCGTCACAAGGGGGCTGAGATACCTCCTTATGAGCGGTTGGGTGCCGTGTCGCCGGGGCACGTAGCTACTTCGCGCGTGGCATGACGCGCTTGCGGCGAGTCACCCAATCGCGGCGCTCGGGCTCACCAGTGGGCGCACTCCCCGCCTGACGAAGGGACCGTGGCCACCAGCAGGCAAGTCTCATCTGCCTCGGTCTCGTTGCGAGGCTCACGAGCGTCAGGAGCGCCGAACTATCGTAGTTCCTGGTCCTGGGCCCGGATGCTGGCGAGCATCCACGTGGCAATCGCTGCAGTTAGAGACGTCACCAGAGCGATCCCGACCAACATCAGTCCCAGTGCAGCGAACCGCCCCGTGTTCGTCACCGGGTAGTAGTCGCCGTAGCCAACGGTCGTCACTGTGGTCGCCGCCCACCACAAGGCATCTCCCGCGGACAGGATGTTCGCGCCGTCGGCGCCGCGCTCCGCGTCCAAGACGGCCAGCGCTCCGAGCCCCACAGCGGCGACCGCGCCTCCAGAGACGTAGATCGTGACTCGTCCGGCCAGGTTGCCGACGGCCGAACGGTTCAGCACTCGGGCAAAAGCGAGCAAGCGGAGCAGCCGGAGAGGTCGCAGCATCGGGACCAACATGAGGACCAGGTCGTACCAGTGCCGCATCGCGTATCGACCGCGCTGCTCAGCGAGGGCGAGACGAGCAAGCAAGTCGACGGCGAAGGCCAACCAGGTCGTCCACGACAGGAGACCGAGGAAGGAGGCCACCTCGCGATCGATCCTCGGATCGAGGATGGGCCAGGCGTAGGCCACCAGGAAGGCGACCGCCAGCAACAGCAGGGGAACCTCGGCTCGAGACTCCCACCGCTCGACACGACTCATGGCGAAGCACCTTAGGTGAGGATCTCGATCGTCAAGGGAGATCGACCGCGCGGGCCAACGGTTGAGCTGGAGAAAGTGACGCGTGGTGCGTGAATACAAGGCCGGCCAGACGACGTGGCCCGTCACCTTTTCCGGACGACGGCGCAGCCCCGATCGCGCACGGCCCGACCGGCCGGAACCGGTCTCCCCTGGCCCGGATCTCGACTACGGTGCGCCCCATGACGAGCGAGGGCCGCGAGGACGACTGGATGGCCGGCGTGGCGCCGTCCGTCCAGCGCACCCCGGCCGAGCAGGCCGAGCGGAACGTCGACCTGGTCTGGTGGGCCACCTGGCTCGGGTTGCTCCTGGCCGGCGTGGCGGCGATCGCGGGCGTGACGATGGCGGTGCAGCGGAAGGCCATCGAGTGCACAGACGACTACGAGTGCGTCGCGTATCCGATGGCCGCGCCGGGGGTCGCGATCGCGGCGCTGGCCGGCGTACTGGCGATCCTCGTGGTCTTCGCCGGCATCGCCGCGCGGGCGGCCCTGCGGACCACCGAGGAGTGACCCACCGCGACCGACGGTCTGAGCGCTACCTGCCGATCGAGCCGGGCAGCGTCAGCCGACCGCGACCCGCGGGCTCCAGCCCGGCAGGCGAGCCACCGAGTAGCCGCGATCGCGCAGCCCGTCGTCGACGTGGAACACGCGCGACCTCGCCCAGCTGCCCTCGAACGTCCCGTAGGCCACGCTGGCGCGGACCCACCGCGGGTCACCGAGGCAGGAGCGGGCGATCCGGACGACCATCAGGTTCCTCTTCGGGCGGAACCGGCCCGAGGCATCTGCACAGCCCGCCCACTCGTCCTCGCCCAAGGGAATCAGGAGGAACGTGGTGTCCCGCCCCTCGCGGGCAACCTCGGCCATGACCTCGACGCCGCCGGGCATCCTCAGGTGGAGGCGGCCGAACTGGCCATCACGCGTCATGTCGCGGACCCGGACGGCCACGCGGACCGTCCGCGACGTGTGGGCGATGTCCACCCGCCGTACGTCGGCGTTCCGGTCCTCCGGTGCCGCCGGCTCGGAGCTGTTCCCCGCGCCCTGGACCACCCGCACCACGTCGCCGGACGCGTCGCGGTGCGACCAGACCTCGGCCTGGGCTGCGGGGGTCGTCGTGGAGACGAGGGCGAGCGACGCGAGCAGCGTCGAGAGGGACAGCACGAGCCGGTGGGGGCGCATCATTCTCCGAACCTGGGGTGGGCGAGCGCCCATCCTCTCCGCCTGGTCGCACCGGCGCAGGCGATCGGCACGGAAAAACCGACGCCTTGGGTGCTTCCCCGCCCGGCGCGCCGAGCGCGCGGCGCGTCAGTTTTTCGGGCCCCGCGCGGACCCGACCGCCGTCAGGACACCTTGAACGTCAGGTACGTCGACCGCAGCCCCAACACGCTGCGGAACGTGTCGCCGCTGACCGTGACCGACCCGGCACTCCCGCCGAGGGTCAGCGACCGGACCCGCCCACCCCAGTCGCCGTTGCCGTCGCGCGCGGTGACCCGGATGGCCTGCAGCGTGCCGATCCGCGGCCAGGCCTTCTGGAGGCGGTCGGCGGGGAAGCGGACGTTCCAGGCGTGGACCGGGTTGCCGGACCAGCCGTCGTACGGGTCCTCGACGGCGGTCAGGTAGGGCACCGAGCCGGCGGAGGTCCAGCCGCCGCTGCTGGAGGAGAACTGGGTGAAGGCGGGCTTGCCCGCGTCGAGCAGCGCCTGGCCGCGGGTCGCGGCGATGGCCGCGTTGGAGGCGGGGTGCTCGGCGGCGTACCCGCCGTACACCTGGCAGGACGTGGTGTCGCAGATCTGGGCGTGCCGCGAGCGGGGGTGGGCGCGCTCGTAGGCGGCGTAGGTGCGGGCGGCAACCGCCTGGGCGCGGACGGCGGCCGGGCTCCAGGTCGCCGGCATCTCCAGAGGTACGACGCCCCGCAGGTAGCTCTCGAGCGACACGATGTTGACCGTCTCGTGGCCGCCGCCGGCCACCGAGGCGTGCCGCAGCCGGCCGCGGTAGGGGCGGTCGCCGGACGGGGTGACCAGGGTGACCGGGCGGCCGCCGGCGGCGATCTCGCCGTCCCCGCGGAGCGTGCGCCAGCGGACCCAGCGGGTGGTCTTGTAGGCGACCCGGGTGACCCCGGCCCGCGAGGTCGCGACGCGCCAGTAGCGGGCGCCGTTGGCCGGCAGCGTCCAGCTCCTCTTGGCGCGGAGGTCCTTGACCGTGAGACCCGAGCGGGCGCGGACCAGCAGGTCGTCGGTGGTGTCGGCGGAGATCTGCACGCTGACCCGGCCGCCGACGCGGCCCGGCTTCAGGCCCGGGTAGTAGAAGGCCAGGATCCGGTCGTGGGAGAGGCCACGCTTGGCGGCGCCCTGCGCGCCGTACTGCGACATGCCGTGGCCGTGGCCGTAGCCGTGGCCGGTGATCGTCACCGTGG
Source organism: Nocardioides lianchengensis (assembly GCF_900101465.1). GTDB lineage: Bacteria > Actinomycetota > Actinomycetes > Propionibacteriales > Nocardioidaceae > Nocardioides > Nocardioides lianchengensis. The sequence continues at coordinate 364,260 of NZ_FMZM01000001.1, read as the reverse complement.
CGTCGGCGGGCACGGCCCAGCGGTCGGTGGCGTGAGCCGGCGTCGGAGCGAGCAGCGAGGCCCCCAGGAGGGACGCCGCGAGGGCCGGGAGGACGGTCGGGCGCAGGCGCATGTGGGGGTGAGTTCTCCGCGAGAGATGGGGCGGGAGAGCACGCTTGGTGCCTCCGTGACAGATGTGAAAACCCATGGCATCACGCGTCCCACGCGACCCGCAACGCGGTCGGGCGAACTACAGATCTGTAGTTCGCCCGACCGTCGAGGACCGTCCGGATCAGCCCCGGTAGCGCGCCTGCGACTGCGCGTTCAGCCCGCGCATCCTGACCTTCAGCGCGCTGCGCGTCCGCGGGTCGTCGAGCCGGAAGACCTCGAGCCCGCGGGTGATGTCGTTCGAGTAGATCCGCCCGTTGTACCAGTACGTCGACCACGCGCCGCCGAGCGTCATCTCGGTCTCGGAGATCGCCCCGCGGTCGAAGTGCGCGATCTCGGTCGGCTTGGTCGAGTCGGTGAAGTCGAAGACGGAGAAGCCGCCCTGGTACCAGGCCTGGACCATCACGTCGCGGCCCTTCACCGGGATCAGCGAGCCGTTGTGGGCCACGCAGTTCTCGGTCGCGCCCTGGGTGCGCGGGATCTTGAAGTAGCTGCGGAAGACCAGCTTGCGGTTGACGATGTCGTAGATCCCGTCGGCACCGCGGGTCGGCCCGGTCAGCGGGTTGCAGGTCGGCAGCGAGCCGCCGCCGAGCTCGTCGGTGAAGACCACCTTGGTGCCGCGGTTGTTGAAGGTCGCCGAGTGCCAGAACGCGAAGTTGGCGTCGTCGGTGACCCGGTGGATCACCCGCGGCCGCGCGCGCTGCTTGATGTCGAGCAGGATCCCGTCGCCCATGCAGGCGCCAGCGGCCAGGTCCTTGGCCGGGTACGCCGTGATGTCGTGGCAGCCGCTGGTCTCGCTGACCCCCAGGAGCGGGACGCCGCTGCCCGGGTTGCCGCCGTCGGGGAAGAGCTTCGGCTTCGCGACGACGCGGGCCCGCTCCGGCTTCCGCACCGGGACCTTGACCACGCTGATCCGGTCGTGCGGCGGCTTGCAGTCGGGCAGGTCCGAGGCCGGGCCGTAGGACGACACGTAGACGAAGACCGACTTGCCGTTCTTGGCGGGCGCCAGCGTGTGGGTGTGCGAGCCGCAGTCGGTCTCGACCGCGGCGACGTAGCGCGGCTTGCGCGGGTTCGAGATGTCGAATACCCGGATCCCCTCCCACGACGACTTGATCGACGCGGACTGGGCCTCGCTGCGGCAGGAGTCGTCGCTGCGGCTGGAGTCGACGCTGAGCACCAGCAGGTTGCGGTGCACCGACACGTCGTTCTGACCGCCGGGGCAGACCACCTGCGCGACCCGGCGCGGCTTGGACGGCCGGCGGACGTCGTACACGGCGAAGCCCTGGTAGTTGCCACCGAAGGCGTAGCGGCCCTGGAACGCCAGGTCGGTGCCGAAGGCGTCCTCCGCGGCGAACGCGCCCTTCAGCGGCACCCGGGCGATCTGCCGGACGTTGGCCGAGCGGTCGACCTCGCCCTGGTCGGCGGCGGCCTCGACGCGCTCGAGGCCCGTCCAGTCCCGCCCGGGGAGCAGGCAGCGGCCGACGAAGTTGTCGCCGGCGGCGCGCAGCTCGGCCAGCTCGGCCTTGGTGCAGGGCCGGGCGGCACCGCTCGCGCCCTCCCCCGACGCACCGGGACCGGACAGCAGTCCGAAGCCCAGCGCGAGGGCCAGGGCGGCGGCCAGCAGGCCGAGGGACACACGGGTGCGGGACGAGGTCGTCACGGCGCGAGCCTTCCGAGAGCGCGAGTGGTGAGAGGAGCAGGGTACGACGGATTCCGTGATGTGCTGGGTGCGTGCACGCCGTCCGCCCGCTTCTCGCCGCCCTGCTCCTCGCGGGGTACGGCGCCGTCGCGGGCTGCTCGGACGCGACCACGACTCCCCCGGTCGGCCACGCCGAGCTGCCCGGTCAGGCCGGTCACACCCACGGCACCGCCCCGTCGCCCCGGCCCTCCGCGGAGGACCTCCCGTCCGCGGATGTCGACCAGGTCCAGCCCGGCGGACCCGGGGACCCGACGCAGACGCTCGCCCCCGACGAGGGGGTCGCGGGCTCGGAGTGGAACCACGACGACGTGTCCTACCTGCAGATGATGATCCCGCACCACGGCCAGGCGCTGGACATGGCCGAGCTGGCCGCGACCCGGGCCGCGGACCGGCAGGTCCGCGCGGTCGCGGACCGGATCGACGCGGCCCAGGGGCCGGAGATCTGGCTGATGGCGGGCTGGCTGTCCGAGCGCGGCATCGACGTACCGTCGCCGGAGGAGGACCCGCACGACTACGACCACGGCGATCACGGGCACAACCCCATGGTCGGGCTGCTGAGCGACGACGAGATGGCCGCGCTGGCCGACGCCGACGGGGCCGCCTTCGACCGGCTCTTCCTGGCGGGGATGGTCCGCCACCACGAGGGCGCGATCGCCATGGCCGAGGACGTGCTGGCCGGCGGCAGCGACCAGCGGGTCGCCGAGATCGCCGCCGACGTGGTCGCCGGGCAGGCGGCCGAGGTGGCGCGGATGCAGCGGATCCTCGCGGGCCTGGGCTGAGCCGGTGTACATCCCGGCCGGCGCCGTCGGCGCCTACCTCGACAGTCCCCGCGCCGCCTCGCGGCTGCTGCGCGTCCAGGTCTGGACCTACCTCGCCGCCCTGTTCCTCGCCCAGCTGCTGCTCACCGGGCGGGTCGACGACGAGTCCTCGGACGCCTGGCTGACCTTCGGTCAGTGGATGGTCGGCCACCTCGCCGCCGGCGCGCTCCTCGGCCTCGGGTACGCCGTCGCGTGGCTGCTCCTCGCCCAGCGCCAGGGCGGCGTCCGGCTGACCGCGCAGCCGGACGACGCGCGCCCGTCGTCCGGCATCCCCTGGTTCGTCTGGATGCCGCTGGCCCTGGTCGTGAGCCTGGTCGGCGTGGCTCTCGCCCCGCTCACCGGCGCCCCCGACGACGGTGATCTGTGGGGCAGCGTCCTGGTCGCGCCCGTCGCGGACCTGACCGGGTTCCTGCTCGGCACGATCGCCGGGCTGCTGACGCTGATGCCGATCGGGCTCGTCGTACGACTCCTGCGCCGCTGACCCCGCTGCCGTCGTAGGGTGCCGCATGCGCTGGCCCGGATCCGACCGACGTGGACGCCGCCTGCTCGCCGCCGAGGCGGTGCGGGTGCGGCGTCGGATGCTGCGCGAGGACGTCACCGTCTTCGGCGAGCAGCTCGGCGACCTGCACGTCGAGACTCTCACCACCGAGCTCGACGAGGACCTGCGCCGCGACTACCAGACCGCGCTCGACGACTACGAGCGCGCCAAGGCCCGGCTGGCCCAGGCCGAGGGCGAGGCCGACTTCGACGCCGTGGACACGATCCTCGACGACGGCCGGTACGCCGTGGCCCGCGTGCTGGCTCGTCGCGACGGCGTACCGCTGCCGGAGCGGCACGGCCCGTGCTTCTTCAACGCCCAGCACGGACCCGCGGTGGCCGAGGTGCCGTGGACGCCGCCGGGCGGCGTGGAGCGGCCGGTGCCGGTCTGCCGGGCCGACCGGCAGCGGCTGGCGGACGGCCACCTCCCGCAGCTGCGGATGGTGATGGTCGGCGGGCAGCTGGTGCCCTGGTGGCGGGCCGGGTCGGCGGTCTCGCAGGTCCACGACAGCGGCCACGCCGCCTCGTCCAACCAGCGCTTCGTCCACTTCCAGGCGCAGATGGACAACATCGGCGGCTCCGGACAGGGGTTCTAACCGGGCCTGAGCGCCCGCACCGCGCGGGCGGCGACACCGTCGGCGTAGGCGTGGGTGAGCGGGCCGGTCGCGCCCTGCCAACGATGGAAGACCGGCGCCACGAAGAGCTCGAAGGCCTCCAGCGTGCCGACGTCGTCGCGCAGCTGGCCGGCCGCGCGGGCGGCGGCGAACCGGCGCTCGACGTACTCGAGCTGGACGCCGAAGATCTGCTCGCGCACCTGGTCGCGCAGGGCCGGGTCCTGCAGGCTCTCGATGGACAGCGCGCGCATCAGGGCGTCGTACGACGGGTCGGCCATCTCGTCGACGATCGCCCGTAGCACCCCCGCCAGGTCGGCCTCGAGGTCGCCGGTGTCGGGCAGCACCAGGTGCTCCTCCGGCCGGTCCGCGCTCTGCTGGGCGAGCGCCTCGACGACCAGCGCGCCCTTGGCCGACCACCAGCGGTAGATCGTCGCCTTGCTGACCCCCGCGCGGGCCGCGATCGCGTCGACGGTGATCCGCGGGTAGGGCAGCTCGGTGACCAGCGCCAGGGCGGCGTCGAGCGCGGCGCGGCGTGACTGCTCGGAGCGACGGGTGGCGGACGGCACGCACCGGATGCTAGCGTCGGCCATGCGAAACGATCCGTTTCGTTTCACTTCGGAAGGAGCTGCGATGGCCCACGTCGCGATGGTGTCGATCCCCTATCCCGGCCACGTGCATCCGAGCCTGGAGCTGGTCCGCGGGCTGGTCGCACGCGGGCACCGAGTGACCTACGTGAGCGACCCGGCCCACGCCCACGGTCCTCGGCTGTGCGCGGCGATCGAGGCGACCGGCGCCGAGCTGCGGCCCTACTCCTCCACCCTCGACGCCTGGGAGGGCGACGTCGTCGACCACCTGACCCGCTTCCAGGCCGAGTACGAATCGATGCTGCCGCAGGTCCGCGCCCACTACGAGCACGACCGGCCCGACCTGTTCCTCTACGACATCGCCGGGATCACCGCGCGGATCCTGGCCGACGAGTGGGGCGTCCCGGCGCTGCAGCTCTCGCCGGCGTACGTCGGCTGGGACGGCTACGAGGACGACATGGCGGACTTCCTCTCCGGCATCGAGGCCGACCCGCGCGGCCGGGCGCTGCGCGAGCGCGAGCGCGCCTGGTTCGCGGCCCAGGGCGTCACGACCGACCCGCTGTCCTACCTGGGCCGCCCGGACCGGTCCGTCGTGCTGATCTCGCCGCTGATGCAGCCGCACCTCGACCGGGTCGACCGCGAGGTCCACACCTTCGTCGGCCCGCTCGTGCGGCCCGCCGTACCCAGTGGCGCCTGGACGCCGCCGGGCGACGACGTCCAGCTGCTGCTGGTCTCGCTCGGCTCGGCGTTCACCGACCGGCCCGACCTCTACCGCCGCTGCGTCCAGGCGTACGGCGACCGCCCCGGCTGGCACGTCGTGCTGCAGATCGGCTCGACCGTCGGTCCCGCCGACCTCGGCCCGCTCCCCGCCAACGTCGAGACCCACCCGTGGGTCCCCCAGCTGGAGGTCCTGGGCCGCGCCGACGCGTTCCTGACCCACGCCGGCATGGGCGGGTCGAGCGAGGGGCTGGTCACCGGCACGCCGATGATCGCGGCACCCCAGGACGCCGACCAGTTCGAGAACGCCGACCGGCTGGTGGCCGCCGGCGTCGCCGTCCGGATCGACAGCGAGGCGGTCACCGTCGAGGAGCTGCGCACCGCGCTCGACACGATCACGGCGCCCGCCGTACGGACGCGTTCGCGGGCGCTCGCCGCCGACATGCACAGAGCCGGCGGCCTGGACGCCGCCGTCGCCGTCGTGGAGTCCCGCCTCTGACGCCGACCCGTCACTCAATGTCGGGATTCTGCGGCGTGTCGGTCAGCGATCGACGGGTCGATCACGCCCCCGTCCACGGGTACGCCGCAGCGAGCCGTCGATCTGCGACCGACACGCCGCAGGAAAGTGGCATCCAGTGACGGGTCGGCGGAGGGTCAGAAGCGGTGCAGGCGGCGGGCCGCCTCGGCGACCGAGCCGCTCATCGACGGGTAGACCGTGAACGCCTGCGCCAGCTGGTCGGCGGTGAGCGACTCGGCGACCGCCAGCGAGAGCGGGTGGATCAGCTCGCTCGCCCGCGGGCCGACGACCACCCCACCGACGACGATGCCGGTGCCGGGTCGGCAGAAGAGCTTCACGAAGCCGTCGCGAACGCCCTGCATCTTGGCGCGCGGGTTGCCCGACAGCGGCAGCATGACCACCTCGGCCTGCATCTCGCCGGAGTCGACGGCCTGCTGCGACCAGCCGACGGTGGCGATCTCGGGGGCGGTGAAGACGTTGGAGGAGACCTTCTTCAGGTCCAGCGGGTGCACGGTGTCGCCGAGGAAGTGCCACATGGCGATCCGGCCCTGCATGGCGGCGACCGAGGCGAGCATCAGGACGCCCGTGCAGTCGCCGGCGGAGTAGACGCCGCGCGCCGACGTACGCGAGACGCGGTCGACGTTGACGAAGCCGCCGTCCTTCAGGATCACCCCCGCCTCCTCCAGGCCCATGTCGGCGGTGTTGGGCACCGACCCGAGCGCGAGGATGCAGTGGGAGCCCTCGACGGTGCGACCGTCGGTCAGGGTCACCGTCACGGTGCCGCCGGAGCGGGTGACCGACTCCATCCGCGACTTCGACAGCACGTTCATGCCGCGCCGCTTCAGGACCTCCTCGAGCACCCCGGCCGCGTCGGCGTCCTCGCCGGGCAGCACCCGGTCGCGGCTGGAGACGAGGGTGACGGGGATGCCGAGATTCATGTAGGCGCTGGCGAACTCGGCGCCGGTGACGCCCGAGCCGACCACGATCATCGACGTCGGCACCTCGGTCAGGTCGTAGACCTGCTCCCAGGTGAGGATCCGCTCGCCGTCCGGCTGCGCCGTCGGCAGGGTGCGCGGCGCGGCACCGGTGGCGACCAGGACGGCGTCCGCCTCGATCGTCTCCTCGCCGCCGTCGGCGAGCGTCGCCACGACCCGGCCGGTGCCGTCGAGCCGGCCCCGGCCGCTGACCAGGCGTACGCCGTCGCGCTCCAGCCGGCGCGCGATGTCGGAGGACTGGTCGGCCGCGAGCTGCTTGACCCGGGCGTTCACCCGGGCCAGGTCGACCTTGATCGAGTGCGCCGCGTCGCCCTCGTTGTCGAGGAAGCTGACCCCGAGCTCCGCGGAACCGGCGAGCTCGCTCATCACCTCGGCGGTGGCGATCAGCGTCTTGCTGGGCACGCAGTCGGTGAGCACGGCCGAGCCGCCGACCCCGTCGGAGTCGACGATGGTCACCTCGGCCCCGAGCTGGGCGGCCACGTGGGCGGCCTCGTAGCCGCCGGGGCCGCCGCCGATGATCACGACCTTGTCAGACATCCGAATCGTCTCTCTCCGGTATGGGGGTCTCGATACACCGCGTCGCGACTTCGTTCCTCAGTCGCGGCGGCACTCGACCTTCTCGGCCGACGCCGGCACCTCGCTGCGCTCGGTGCCGGCTGGCCTCTAAAGGTTGATCATGTGGCCGGCGATGCCATGGATGGCTTCCTTCACGGACTCGCCGAGCGTCGGGTGGGCGAAGACGTTGCGGGCGACCTCGTCGGCCGTCAGGTCCCACTTCTGGGCCAGCGTCAGGACCGGCAGCAGCTCGGTCACGTCGGGGCCGATCAGGTGGGCGCCGACGATCTCGTTGTGCTCGGCGTCGGCGACGATCTTGACGAAGCCGACGGCCTCGCCCAAACCCTGCGCCTTGCCGTTGGCCGAGAAGGGGAAGGTGGCCGTCTTGACGTCGTACCCCTTCTCCTCGGCCTGGGCCTCGGTGTAGCCGAAGGACGCGATCTGCGGCTGGCAGTACGTCGCGCGCGGGACGAAGTCGTACTCGACCGGCATGGTCTCGGCGCCGGCGAGGGTCTCGGCGGCGACGATGCCCATCGCCTCGGCGACGTGGGCCAGCATCAGCTTGCCGGTGACGTCGCCGATGGCGTAGACGCCGTCGACGTTGGTGCGGCCGAAGTCGTCGATGGCGATCGCGCCGCGCTCGGTCAGCTGGACGCCGGCCGCGTCGAGGCCGTAGCCCTCCACGCGCGGGGCGAAGCCGAAGGCGGCGAGCATCTTGTCAGCCTCGAGGACCTCCTCCTTGCCGTCCTTGCTGACGGTGACCCGGACCCCCGAGCCGGTGTCCTCGACGTTCTCGACCTTGGTCGAGAGGAGGACCTTCACGCCGAGCTTCTTGTAGTGCTTCAGCAGCTCCTTGGACACGGCGGCGTCCTCGGTCGGCACCATCCGGTCGAGGAACTCGACGATGGTCACGTCGACCCCGAAGTTCGCCATGACGTAGGCGAACTCGACGCCGATCGCGCCCGAGCCGCCGATGATGAGCGAGCCGGGGAGGTTCTCGTCGAGGATCTGCTCCTCGTAGGTCACCACGTTGGCGCTCTTCTTCATGCCCGGCAGCATCCGGACCTGGGCGCCGGTGGCGATGATCAGGTCGTCGAAGGTGTACGACGTCGTGCCGCCGTCCTTGTCCTTGACGTCGATCCCCTTCGGACCGGTGAGCGTGCCCCACCCGTCGATCTCGGTGACCTTGTTCTTCTTCATCAGGAAGTGGACGCCCTTGACGATCCCGGCGCTCACCTGGCGGGAGCGCGCGTGGGTCGGGCCGAAGGACATCGTCGCGTCGCCCTCGATGCCGTACTTGGCCTTCTCGTGGGTGAGCGTGTGCGCGAGCTCGGCGTTCTTCAGGAGCGCCTTGGAGGGGATGCAGCCGACGTTGAGGCAGACACCTCCCCAGTACTTGTCCTCGACAACCGCGACGGTCTTGCCGAGCTGGGAGGCGCGGATCGCGGCGACGTAACCGCCGGGACCGGCACCGAGGACGAGGACATCGAAGTGGGTGGTCACGGCCTCCAGAGTAGTGCTGTCGCGCAGGTCACCCCCAGTCGGGAGGCTCCTGGACGTGACAGCGCCAGTAGCCTCTCCCCCGTGACGCTCTACGCCGCCTACGGGACCAACCTGGACCCCGCTCGGATGGGCGAGCGCTGCCCGCACTCCCCGCTGCAGACGACGGGCTGGCTGGAGGGCTGGCGGCTGACCTTCGGCGGCGAGGAGCACGGCTGGGACGGCGCCCTCCCCACAATCGTCCAGGACCCCTTCGAACAGGTCTTCGTCGGCGTGTACGACGTCACCCGCGAGGACGAGACGCTCCTCGACGGCTGGGAGTCCGCCGACTCCGGCCTCTACCGCAAGACCAAGGTCCGGGTCGCCACGATGACCGGCGAGGTCGTCGCCTGGACCTACGTGCTCGACGCCTACGAGGGCGGCCTGCCCTCCGCCCTCCACCTCGGCGTGCTGGCCGACGCCGCCGAGGCCGCGGATGCGCCGGACGACTATGTCGCCGCGCTTCGTCGGCGGCCTTGTCGGTCGACGGGGCTGTAGGGGGCGGTCGTCCTAGTTACCCGGCGATCAGGGTAAGTAGGACGTTCCCGGCCGAACCTTCCCCCAGGAACGTCAGGGAAAGGCCGGGAAGCCCTCCGCTCAGGCGGCGACCTCGTCCGGGAACAGCTCGGCCCGGATGCGAGCCGCGGTGAGCTCGGGGTGGGCCAGGTCGGCCCAGGTGATGCGGATGCAACGCCAGCCCGTGGCGCGGCGGATGGCCTTCTCGCGCTCCTTCTCCTGCAGGACGACGTCGCTGGCCCGCTGGCCCGGCTTCAGCAGCTTCTCGTACTTCACCTGGCCGTCGAACTCCAGCCAGACGCCGAGCTCGGGCCACGCGAAGTCGACGCGGGCCACGAAGTCGCCCGCGGCGTCGGTGACGACGTACTGAGGCTGGGGACGGGGAAGACCCTGCCGGAAGATCAGATAGAAGGTCCGACTCTCCCCGGGCGTCTCGATCCGCGGGTCGGCCAGGCGCAGGACCAGGTCGGTGATGAGGGTCTTCGGCCACTGGGTCATCGACTCGTAGCGCGCTCTCAGCATCTCGGGGGTCGTCGCCTCGACATGGAGCAGGTGGTTGGCCACCACCAGACTGGCCTCCGCGTCCCCGAACGTCGTCACCTCGAGCACGAGGCGGGTCGCCGTCATGACCTGGACACCGTTGCGGGTGACGACGTCCTCCTTCTCGACCGTCCCGCAGTGCTGCTGCACGCCGGCCTCGTGCCGACCGGCCTTGCCGTCCGGCCGCGTCACGTGCACCTCGGACAGGTCGAGGCCCCAGGTGGGTGCGTCGTACTCCGGCAAGCCGGAGACGTGCGAGAGGACCACCTCCGTCTTGGCCTGCTGCTGGACCGCGCGCGCCCGCAGTCCGTGCCGGCCGGCGTCGTCGAGCTGCTTCCACTGCTCGGTGGGGATGAAGGCGCCGTTGCGAATCCGGGTCCACTGGCCGCTGTGGATCCGGCGGCGGATGGCCCGGTCGTTCCATCCGGCCTTGAGCAGCTGCTGGCGGAGGATCACCGGACCGTTCCGCGGGTCGTCGGGGTCACGCTTGGGGATCATCATGCGACCGCTCTGCCCGCGGCGCCGGGGGGCGACGCGGCCCGCCGTACGGCCTGTGGAAAGGTGGTTCCGCAGGCCGTCCTGTGCGCGACTCGTGGCCCGCTGTTCGTGCTCGGCGCGGCGATCGCGCCCGAGCTTCCCGGCCTTTCCCGGACGTTGCCGGGGAATGCATCGGCCGGGAACGTCCTACTTACCCGGGGATCCGGGTAAGTAGGACACCCCCCACGCCACGCCGCGTCCTGACCGCCTTGACGCGCTTCCAGGGCCCGACAGGACTAGAGTCCGGCGCGTGACGGACACGCCTGATCCCTATGCCCTGGCCGAGGAGGCCGCCGCGACCCTGGCGGAGCTCACGGGGGTGCCCAGCCACGACGTGGCGCTGGTCCTGGGGTCGGGCTGGCTGCCGGCGGTCGACGCCCTCGGGACGGCGACGGCCGAGATCGACACGACCGACCTGCCGGGGTTCTCGGCGGCGGCGGTGGCGGGCCACTCGGGCAAGATCCGGTCGATCACGGCGGGCGACAAGCAGCTGCTGGTCTTCCTGAGCCGCACCCACTACTACGAGGGCAAGGGCGTCGAGGCGGTCGTCCACGGCGTGCGTACGGCGGCCGCGGCCGGCTGCCGCAGCATCGTGCTGACCAACGGCTGCGGCGGACTGAAGGAGAGCTGGACGCCCGGCACCCCGGTGCTGATCAGCGACCACATCAACCTGACCGGCCGCTCGCCCATCGTGGGGGCCCGCTTCGTCGATCTCACCGACCTCTACTCCCCGCGCCTGCGCACCCTGTGCCGCGAGGTCGACCCCTCCCTCGACGAGGGCGTCTACGTGCAGTTCCCCGGGCCGCACTACGAGACCCCGGCCGAGGTTCGGATGGCCGGGATCATCGGTGGACACCTGGTCGGGATGAGCACGACCCTGGAGGCGATCGCTGCACGCGAGGCGGGCATGGAGGTGCTGGGCATCAGCCTGGTCACCAACCTGGCCGCCGGCATCAGCGATGCGCCCCTGGACCACACCGAGGTCCTCGAGGCGGGACGGGCGGCGGCATCGCGCATGGGCGACCTGCTGAGCCGGGTCGTCCCGGGGATCTGACAAAGGGGAACCAGATGACGGCCAGCGACACTCGGCAGCTCCTCATCGACGCGGCGACACGCGCGTTCGCCGAGCACGGCGTCCACAACGCCTCGCTCCTCGAGATCACGAGGCAGGCCGGTCAGCGCAACCGCGGTGCGGTGCACTATCACTTCGGCTCCCGCGAGGGGATGCTCGTCGCCGTGCTCGAGCGCGAGGCCGAGTTCCTCGGCCCCCGCGAGCGCGAGCTCCTCGCCGTCGCGCAGGGCACGCCCGACGACGACCTGGCCAGTGTCTTCGAGGCCGTCGTACGACCGTCGGTCGAGCTCGCTGAGACCGGGTGGCGGGGCCGCTGCTTCCTCCAGATCGTCGCGCAGCTGGTCGACGAGGAGGCCGGTGGCGCCGAGACCGCCGTCCAGGAGGCGCTCGGCCGGTCCGGCGGCTACGAGGTCTACGAGCTGCTCCACCAGCGGCTGCCGGAGATGTCGGAGCAGATCCGCGACGAGCGGATGGCGCTGGCGACCACGTTCCTGCTGCGCTCGATCGCCGACCGGGCCCGGGCCGGCGACCGCGAGGGCCCCGGGCGGACCCAGCTGTCGACCGAGGACTTCATCCGCAACCTGATCTCGATGGTCACCGCGATGGTCACCGCTCCGGCCTGAACCGGTCCAGGCCAGGTTAGGCAAACCTGGGGTAGGTAAGGCATACCTAATTAAGAGGGCGTATGCTGCTCCGGGCGACGATGGGCGTCGCCAGGTCAGGAGCTCGTGCACATGCGTCGCCCCCGTCGCGCGACCGGTCGTCCGGTCGTCGGTCTCGTCCTTGCTTGCCTCGTCCTGTCGGCCTGCGGTCCGGTGCTGTCCGCGGACGGCGACGGCGAGCAGGGGGACGACGCCACCACCGCCGTCCCGCAGCTCGCCGACGTCGACCCGGTCGCCGACCCGCGGTCGTGGAAGGGGGTCGTCGACATCGACCTCGGCGCCCCCGCGATCGACCCGGTCGACGACGCTCCGGAGCCCGCGCTGCCCACGACGGTCACCGACGCCCAGGGCACGAAGGTCGAGGTCACCGACGTCAGCCGGATCCTGGCGCTCGACATCTACGGCACCCTGGCGCACACCGTCTACGAGCTGGGCCTCGGCGACAACGTGGTCGGCCGCGACGTCTCGTCGTCCTTCCCCGAGATCGCCGACCGCCCGCTGGTCACCCAGAACGGCCACGAGCTCAACGCCGAGGCGATCCTGGCGCTCGACCCGACGGTGGTGCTGACCGACACCTCGCTCGGTCCGTGGGACGTCATCCTGCAGCTGCGCGACGCCGGCGTACCCGTCATCGTCACCGACGCCCACCGCAGCCTCGACAACCTCGAGTCGCTGACCCAGGAGGTGGCCGACGCCCTCGGCGTCCCGGCCCAGGGCAAGGAGCTCGGCGCCCGGATCGCGGCCGACGCCGCCGCCACCTCGGCGGAGATCGCGAAGGTCGCGCCCCAGAACGTCACCGGCAAGCTCCGCACGATCTTCCTCTACGCCCGCGGCCAGGCCGGCGTCTACTACATGTTCGGCGAGGACTCCGGCGCCGACTCCCTCATCGAGGCCGTCGGGGCGTACGACGTGTCGAAGGAGATCGGCTGGAAGGGCATGCGTCCGGTCAACGACGAGGGCCTGATCTCCGCCCAGCCCGACGCGATCCTGATGATGAGCAAGGGCCTGGACTCCGTCGGCGGCGTCGACGGGCTGCTGGAGCGGTTCCCGGCCCTGGCCGAGACCCCAGCGGGCGAGAACGAGCGGGTCATCGCGATGAACGACGACCAGATCCTCAGCTTCGGCCCGCGCACCTCCAACGTGCTCAACGCCCTGGCCGTCGCGTTCTACGCCCCGGACGCCCTGTGACGGTCTCCGCGCCCCCGCAGGCGGGAACCGCGACCGCGGTCCCCCGCCCGCCGCGGGCCCGGGTCGGACGGGCCACCGTCCTGTTCGTCTCCCTGGGCGTCGCGCTCGTCGTCGCGTCGCTGGCCGCGGCCGGCTCCGGCCAGCTGCAGATCCCGCTGGCCCAGGTGGCCGGCTCGTTCTTCCACCACTTCGGGCTCGACTGGGGCCCGATGCCCACCCACCCGCGCGGCGACGCGACGCTCTGGTCGGTGCGGTTCCCGCGGGTCGCCATGGCGATCGTGGTCGGTGCCGCGCTGGCCGTCGCGGGCGCCCTCATGCAGGGCATCTTCGGCAACCCGCTGGCCGAGCCGAGCGTCGTCGGGGTGTCCTCCGGCGCGGCGGTCGCCGCCGCGTGCGCCATCGTCTTCAGCCTGACCTTCGCCGGCGACTGGACCCTCGCCGTCTGCGCGTTCGTCGGCGGCCTGGTCACCACCCTGACCGTCTACGTCCTCGCCCGCGCCGACGGCCGCACCGAGGTCGTCACCCTGGTCCTCACCGGCATCGCGGTCAACGCCGTCGCCGGAGCGCTGCTCGCGCTGCTGATGTTCCTCGGCGACACCCAGGCCCGCGAGCAGATCGTCTTCTGGCAGCTCGGCAGCCTCAACGGCAGCCGCTGGCAGTACGTCGGCGTCGTCGCCCCGCTCGCCGCGGTCGGCATCGTGATCTCGCTGCTCTGCGCCCGCAACCTCGACCTGCTCGCGCTGGGCGAGCGCCCGGCCCGCCACCTCGGCGTCAACGTCGAGCGGTTCCGGGTCATGCTCATCGTCGTCGTCGCGCTGCTCACCGCCGCCGCCGTCAGCTTCTGCGGCATCGTCGCCTTCGTCGGGCTGGTGGTCCCCCACCTGATCCGGATGGTGACCGGCCCCGGCCACCGCGTCCTGCTGCCCGCCTCGATGCTGGCCGGGGCGCTGGTCCTGGTCGTCGCCGACCTCGGCGCCCGCACCCTCGTCGAGTACGCCGACCTGCCGATCGGCATGCTGACCTCGCTGGTCGGCGGGCCGTTCTTCTTCTGGCTGCTGCGCCGGACCCGTCGTACGGCGGGGGGCTGGGCATGACCTCCCCCGCCCTCGTCGGCCGCGGCATCACCGTCCGCTACGGCTCGAACCCGGTCCTCGACGGCGTCGACATCGACGTGCGTCACGGCGAGGTCGTGGCGCTCGCCGGGCCCAACGGCGCCGGCAAGTCGACCCTCCTCGCGGTCCTCGCGGGCGACCTCGACCCGACCGCCGGCAAGGTCGAGGTGCTCCGCCGACCGCTGGCCGACTGGCGGCTGCGCGACCTGGCCCGCGAGCGGGCCGTCCTCACCCAGGAGCACCGGATCTCCTTCCCGTTCCCGGTCGCGGAGGTGGTCCGGATGGGCCGCTCGCCGTGGCGGGGCCGCCCGGAGGAGGACCAGGACGACGCGATCGTGGCCGAGTCGATGGCCGCCACCGACACCACCGCCCTGGCCGACCGGTCCTTCGGGATCCTCTCGGGTGGCGAGAAGGGCCGGACGTCGTTCGCCCGGATCCTGGCCCAGCGCACCGGCGTGCTGATGCTCGACGAGCCGACCGCGGCCCTCGACATCGGCCACCAGGAAACCGTGCTGCAGCGGGCCCGGCGCGAGGCGGACGCCGGCGCCGCGGTGGTCGTCGTACTCCACGATCTGAGCCTGGCCGCGGCCTGGTCCGACCGACTGGTGCTGCTCGAGCGCGGCCGGGTCGCCGGCGAGGGCGCACCCGCCGACGTGCTCACCGGCCCGCTGCTGAGCAGCGTCTACGACTACCCGATCGAGGTCGTCCCGCACCCCGCCACCGGCGACCTGCTGGTGCTGGCCGACCGCCGGGCGACCCGCGAGAACACCCGCGACCACATCCGCGAGGAGGACGCATGACCCGCCGACCCCGCAGCCTGCTCGCCACGCTGCTCGCCGCCGCCCTGACGGCCGGCGCCCTGACCCTGGCTCTCGCCCCTGCACCCGCCGAGGCCGCGTCCCGGATCACCGTGGAGAACGACCGCGGTGGCGCGAACGCGGACTCGACGTACCAGACCAAGCTGACGATCACCGGCTCCGGCTTCCAGGTGGTCAAGGGCGGCTTCGGTGGCGTCTACCTGATGTTCGGGTGGGTCGAGGATCCGCGGAGCGGCTCGTGGAAGCCATCGAAGGGCGGGCTCACCGGCGAGGACTACCGCTACATCCCCGACGCCGAGAACGCCGCCGAGAACCAGGGCTACCTGAAGTTCGTCGCCTTCCCCGGCAGCTCCACCGCGGCCGAGGCGAACGCCGTCCTCAGCGCCCGCGGCGGGTTCAGCCTCGAGCTCACCGTGCCCGGCCCCGTGTTCACCAGCGTCGACCGCGACGGCAACGCCTCCGAGGTCGACTGCCGCGAGGTCACCTGCGGCGTGATCACCATCGGCGCCCACGGCGTGAAGAACCCCGCCAACGAGACCTTCACCCCCGTCCGCTTCGGCGACGTGTACGGCGGCGCCGCGCCCACCGAGTCCGCCTCCCCCACGGCCCGGCCCACCGCCCAGCCCACGGCCGGCAGCCCGACCACGGCGGTCCCGACCACCGCCGCCGACCCGACGACCGCCCCGACCCGGCGGGCCGCCGGGGCCCCCGCGGTGACCGCCGACCGGGCGACCGCCGTGGCCGGTCGCGCGCTGGCCTTCACCGGTCAGGGCTTCACGCCCGGCGAGCAGGTCCTGGCGATCCTCGACGACGGCGTGGTGGCTCTCGGGCCGATGGTCGCCGGGGCGTCCGGCGAGGTCGCCGGCCTGATGCAGCTGCCGCTCGATCTCGGCACCGGCACCCACGAGCTCCGGCTGGTCGGCGCCGCGTCCGGCGCGCAGCCCACCGAGATGTTCCCCGTGCAGGCCGGCGCGGCCGAGCCCGTCGCGGCCGCCACCGAGGACGACGACTCCGAGGTCGCCGCGCGGGTGTTCCTCGGCCTGGCCGTCCTCGTCTTCCTGGTCGCCCTCGCCGTGGCCCTGGTCCGGCTGCGCCGCCGCCGACCCGGCCCACGAGCCACCACCCCGGTCGCGGGAGCGACCCCGTGAGCCGCCGGCTGCGCCCCGCGCTGGCCGCGGCACTGCTGGCCGCCCTGGCCCTTCCCTCGGCCGTGCTGCTCGGCTCCGCGGGCGTCGGATCGGCGCCGGCCAGCGCTGCCGACCCGACCTCGACCGGGTCGCCCACCGGGACTCCGACCACCGGCGAGCCGACGCCGAGCGACGGGCCCACCGCGACCGCCACGGTGACGACCACGGTCACCGCCTCCCCGAGCACGACGCCTGACGGCCCCGTCGCCGTCGACGACGCCCAGCTGCGCTGGGGCATCAACAACGAGAGCAACAACGCCGCCTTCGCGCCCGGCACATTCAACTTCCTCTCGGCCGGCGAGCTCGCCAACCCCGGCGAGGGCGGCAAGACCCTCCGCAGCGCCGACGGCGGCGCGACGTGGAACAACGGCAAGCGCGCCGGCTGGTCGGCGAGGTCGGGGAAGGTCCGCCTCGAGAAGCGGCGGTCCGACGGCAGCTACACCGCCGCGACGTACGCCGGCACGTCGACCGACGCGGCCGGCAACCGGCTGACCACCAGCGGCAGGACGTTCTCCGATCACCAGGTCGTCATCGACGGCGGCACCGGCGAGGTCGACCCCGTCGCGGGGACCGCCACGGTGCGGTGGAAGGGCTCGTTCACCGTCCTCTACTACTCCGGCATGACGTTCTTCTACGTCGCCGACCCCGTCCTGTCGATCACGAAGGACAGGGCCCAGCTGCTCGGCACCGTCAGCGGCTACGCCACCGACATGGACGACATGACCAAATGGGTCAAGGTCGCCGGCCAGCAGGTCGTGCTGGCCGACCTGCCCACCGCCGGTCTCGTGCTCCCCGGCGAGGGCGGCTTCTCGATCACGCCGGCCTACCGCGGCGTCGCCTACAACGCCCCGGGCGACGGGGTGTCCCAGGTCCGTTCCGGCGACGACTGGGGAGCCTTCCCGGCGTCCTTCCTCGCGGCCATGCAGCGGCTGGGCTCCGCGGCGTACTGGTACTCCTCCGGCGGTAGCGCGGACGCCCACAAGGTGGCGCTCCCGCTGACGGTCAGCTACTCCGCCTCCGAGCCCGTCAAGCCCCCGGTCAAGCCGACGCCGACCGGGAGTGCCGACGACCCCGACGACGACCCGACCCAGTCGGTCGCGCCGACGCCGCCGACCAGCACGCCCACCCCGACCACCCCGGCGCAGCCGGCCGGTCCCGCGCTGCCCGTGCAGCCGGCCGCCGCCGCGCCACCCGCCGCCGCGGCCGTCGCCGCGGCGCCCCCGACCTTCGACCCCCGGCTCCCCGCGATCCCGGTGGTCACCGCCCAGACGGCCCCTGCGGCTGCCCGGGCGACCAGCTCCGGCCACCCATGGGAGTGGTGGACCGGCTCGCTGCTGCTGCTCGGAGCAGCCGCCATTTCCACCGTCAGCACCCTCAGCAGTCGTGTGAAAGGACAGTCATGACCACCAATGCCGCAGGGGGCACCCCTGTGCGTAGCCGAGCGAGGCGCGGACTGGCGGGTCTCCTCTCGACCGCCGTCGCCGCCTCCGGCCTGGTCGCCCTGGGCGTCGCGGGAGCACCCGCCGCCTCGGCCGCGCCGGCCCAGGTCACCAACGCCACCTTCACCTGGGACCTCAACAACGAGGTCAACGCGGGCGCCTTCGCCCCCGGCACCTGGAACCTGATGTCGGCCGGCAAGATCGGCAACCCCGGCGCCGGTGGCGCGACCCTGAAGTCCGCCGACAACGGCGCGACCTGGAACAACGGCACCGCCGCCGGGTGGAAGAACGCCGACGGCAACGTCACCATCGAGGACAAGGCGGCCGACGGGAGCTACGGCCCCACCACCTTCCAGGGCACCCGCACCAACAGCGCCGGCCAGACCACCTCTGGCGCGTCGCAGACGATCCTCGCGGAGACCCGTCTGGTCGTGAAGAACGGCGTCGGCACCCTCGACCCCGCCACCGACAACGCCACGATCACCTGGGACGGGGACGCGACCGTCCTCTTCTACTCGGGCATGACCTACTTCACCCTGTCCGACCCGAAGCTCACCCTCACCGGCGGTGCGGGCACCGTCACCGCGACGCTCGGCGGCTACGCGACGTCGATGGACGACCCCACGAAGTGGGAGGCGGTCCCCGAGGCGACGGTCGCCCTCGCCACGCTCAGCGGCGTCGACGTGACCGCGACCGGCCTGACCGCGACCCCGGCGTACCGCGAGGTCCCCTACACCGCACCCGCGAGCAGCAGTCCCCAGGTCACCTCGGGCGCGAACTGGGGCTCCTTCCCGCAGGCCTTCGTGGACTTCCAGCAGGTCCTCGGCCAGGGCCCCTACTGGTACTCCACCGGTGGCAGCGCCGACCCGCGCAAGGTCGCGAACCCGCTGAGCGTGGGCTTCAGCGAGTACAAGGCCTCGGTCCAGGTCAGCAAGACCACGCTGCTCCCGAGCGGCGCCCAGGAGGTGACCGTGACCGGTAGCGGCTTCACGCCGTCGCTGTCCACGGGCACCCGGCCGCCGCTGTCCGGCCGCCCGGCCGGCACGTACGTCGTCTTCGGCAAGTTCGCCGAGGTCTGGAAGCCGTCCCTCGGGACCGCGACCGCCCCGTCGGCCAACCGGGCCGTCGGCTCGCAGAAGTGGGCGGTCGCCGCGGCTGACATGGCGACCATCGGTGGCGCCAACAGCGGCGCGGTCGAGCTCAAGTCTGACGGCACGTTCACGACCACCCTGACGGTGAACAAGCCGGCGCTCGACGCCACCGCCACGGCCAGCCAGCTGGTCAACTACGGCATCTACACCTACGGCGGCAGCGGCGCGAGCGCCCCGGCCTTCGAGACCTACACCCCGGTCACCTTCGCCCAGGCCACCCCGACCGTCGCCGTCTCGGCGCCGTCGGTCGCCCAGGGCCTCCCGGCCGCGGCCACGGTCACCGTGTCGAGCACGACCGGCGTGGCCGCCACCGGCAACGTCACCCTGTCCCAGGGCGACACCGTGGTCGGCACCCAGGCGGTCGACAGCACCGGCAAGGCGACCTTCGACCTCGGCGCCAGCCGCCCGGTCGGCAGCTACCCCCTGTCCGCGTCGTACGCCGGGGACGCCAACTTCCTGACCGCCACCGGCACCGGCTCGCTGATCGTCGCCGCGCCGTCGGTGACCCTCTCCCGCTCGACGTTCGTGCCGAACGGCGCGCAGACGGTGACCGTCACCGGCACCGGGTTCAACCCGGCCGCCGCGACCGGCACCCGCCCGCCCCTGGCCGGCAAGCCCTCCGGCTCCTACGTCGTGTTCGGCAAGTTCGCCGAGAACTGGAAGCCGTCGGCCGGAGCCGCCACCGCCACCCGGGTCAACAGCTCACAGAAGTGGGCCGTCCTCGCCGAGGACATGGCCACCATCGGCGGCCCCGACGGCGGCGCCGTCGAGCTCAAGCCCGACGGCAGCTTCACCGCCACCCTCACCGTCGACAAGGCGGCCATCGACGCCGTCGCCACCGCCGCAACCCTGGTCAACTACGGCATCTACACCTACGGCGGCAGCGGCGGCACCGTCGCGGCCTACGAGACCTACACCCCCGTCACCTTCACCCAGGCCACCCCCACCGTCACCGTCACGGCGCCCTCGGTGTCGTTCGGCGCGGTCGCGACGGCCACGGTCGAGGTCACCGGTGACGGCGACAACACCGGTTCGGTCACCCTCGCCGAGGGCACGACCGAGCTCGGCACCGCGGTCCTGGAGGACGGCAAGGCCACCTTCGACCTCGGCACCGCGCTCGGGGCCGGGGACCACGAGCTGACCGCCACCTACACGGGCGACGCCAACACCACCGAGGGCACCGGCAGGACGACCCTGGTCGTCGCCCCAGGCACGGCCACCGTGACCCTCTCCGTGCCCGCGCGCACCTACGGCCAGGTGTCCACCGCGGTCGTGACCGTCGCGGGCACCGGCGCCACCGGCGCGGTCACGCTCTCGCGGGCCGGCCGCGTGGTCGGCAGGGCCGACCTGCAGTCCGGCCGGGCCACCTTCTCGCTGGGTGAGCTAGCGGCCGGACGGCACGCGCTGACCGCGTCGTACGCCGGGAACGGCAACGTCGCGGCCGCCACGGCGACCGGCAGCGCCACGGTCGCGAAGGCGACCAGCCGGGCCAAGCTCCAGGTGACCAAGAAGCCGACCCGCACGCGGGCCGGCAAGGTCCGGGCCACCATCACCACCACCCCGGCCGGCTCGGCCACGGGCAAGGTGAAGCTGGTCGTGCGCAACGCGAAGGGCAAGGCGGTCCGCACCGTGTCGGCCCGGCTGAACGCCCGGGGCGTCGCCACGGCCACCCTGCCGAAGCTGGCCAAGGGTCGCTACCGCGTGGTCCTCACCTACGCCGGCACGGCGAACGTGAAGGCCTCCACCAAGACGGTGGTCCTCCGGGTCTCCTGACCCGTCCGCACCACCACGCGGCGTCCCTCCCCTTCGTGGGAAGGGGCGCCGCGTGCGTTCCGCACTAGAGTGCGCAGGTGCCGAAGATCAACGCCGAGACCGTCGCGGAGCACCGGGACCGGGTGCGTCGGCGGGTCTACGACGCCTTCGCGACCCTGATGAGCGAGCGGAGCTTCGACGCCATCACGATGGCCCAGATCGCCGAGCGCGCCGAGCTGGGCCGGACCACGATCTACCACCACTTCCCCGACAAGGAGGCGGTGGTCGTCGCGTTCGCGACCCACGAGACCGAGCGCTACCTCGCCGAGCTCCGCACCGCGCTCGACACGGCCGACGACCCGGTCGAGCGACTCCGGGTCTACGTGCGTCACCAGCTGGCCGCCGGTCAGCAGTTCCACATGGGGCTCGGGATGCAGCTGGTCGGGATGCTCTCCCGCGAGTCGGTGCAGGCGATCCGCGAGCACGTGGTGGCGGTCGAGGACGTGCTGCGGGAGCTGCTGGCCGCCGGAGTGGCCGCCGGGGCCTTCGAGGTGCCCGACCCGACGAGCGCGATGTCGCTCGTGCACGCCTGCCTCGCGCCGCGGCACGTGCCTCCCGAGCAGGTGGAGCGGTTCATCGTGCGCGCACTGCTGACGGATGCCGGGCGGGCGTCGTACACTAGTTAGGCAAGCCTTACCTACAGCATCTTGTTGACAAGTGGTCAAGATCTTGTCGACAATGTGTCCGTAAGTCTCGGCGCTCCCGCCCGCCCGAAAGGCCGCTCCATGACCGTGCTCGACCACACCTCCGTCGACGACTCGCTCTCCACCGCCATGCGCGAGGGCTCGATGGCCGAGCACGAGGCCGCCGAGCACTCGTCGTTCATGACCGAGCTGATGGGCGGCAAGCTCGTCGAGCAGGCGTACGCCGACTACCTCCTCCGCTACCGCGGCGTGTACGACGCCCTCGAGACCGCGATCCGCTCGCGCCTCGACGACCCGGCCGTCGCCGCCGTCCACGACACCGCCCTCGAGCGCCTGGCCGCCATCGACGCCGACCTCGACCACTGGTCGCCCGGCGGCCCCCGCACCACCGACTCGGCCGCGACCACGGCGTACCGCGAGCGACTGGAGTCGGTCGCGGCCTGGGGTCCGGCCCTGGTCGCGCACCACTACACCCGCTACCTCGGCGACCTGTCGGGCGGTCAGGCCATCGGCCGGATCCTCGACCGCACCTACGAGCTCGGCGGCGTCGGCATCGCGTTCTACGACTTCGCCGAGATCCCCAAGCCCAAGCCCTACAAGGACGCCTACCGCGCCCGGCTCGACGGTCTGGTGCTGTCGGCCGAGGACAAGCTGCGGGTGGTCGACGAGGTGAAGGTAGCGTTCCGGCTGAACCAGGCCGTCTTCACCGAGTTGGGACAGAGCATCGATGGATACCGCCGCTGACCTGAGCGTCCCCCTCCCATGAGGGTGCTCGTCACGGGCGCCGCCGGCAGCATCGGCCGGGTCGTCACCGTCGCCCTCGCCGCCCGCGGGCACGAGGTCGTCTCGCTCGACCGGGTCCCCGAGCCCGACGGCAACGAGACCCGGTTCCACACGCTCGACTGCCGCGACCCGGAGGCGGTCGCGGCGGTCTTCGCCGAGGAGCACCCCGACGCCGTCGTCCACCTGGCCGGGCACCCCGACGAGAGCTCGCTGCCCGACGCGCTCGCGTCGCACGTGCTCACCACGGCGGCGATCCTGGACGCGATGGTCGAGCACGACGTACGACGCCTGGTCCTCGCCTCCTCCAACCACGCCGTCGGCCGCACGCCCCGGCGTGAGCTGCTGACCGTCGACGCCCGACCGCGCCCCGACACGTTCTACGGCGTCGGGAAGGTCGCGGCCGAGGCCCTGCTCAGCCTGTACGCCGACCGCCACGGCCTGGACGCGATCGCCTGCCGGATCGGCTCGTTCGGTCCCCGTCCCGAGACCGTCCGCCAGCTCTCCACCTGGCTCTCCCCCGAGGACTGCGTCCTGATGGTCGAGGCGGCGCTCACCGCGACCGCCCCCGGCTTCGCCGTCCTCTACGGCGTCTCCGCCAACAGCCGCGGCTGGTGGGACCTGGAGCCCGGCCGCGCCCTCGGCTACGAGCCGCAGGACGACGCCGAGGACTTCGCCCCCTTCGTCGCACCCTCCCCCGAGGACGACTGGGACAACGCCCACGTCGGCGGACCGTTCGCGACCTCGACGTACGACCGGCCGGCGTTCGACCGGCCGCGGTAGCGCTTGACCTGGAGCGCACTCCAGGCGCGACACTGGCCGGATGAGCCTGACCATCGCCGAGGCGGCCGAGCAGACCGGCCTGACGCCCGACACGCTGCGCTACTACGAGCGCGACGGGCTGATGGTGCGCGCCGTGGGCCGCTCGCCCTCCGGGCACCGGCAGTACGACGACGCCGCGCTGCGCTGGATCGAGATGATCACCCGCCTGCGGTCCACCGGGATGCCGATCCGCGACGTCCGGCGGTACGCCGACCTGGTGCGGGCCGGCGAGGGGAACGAGGCCGAGCGGCTGGAGCTGCTGCGCACCCACCGCCAGCAGGTCCTGCGCGACCTGGCCGAGGTCCAGCGCCACCTCGGCGCCATCGACATGAAGATCGGCATCTACGAGGACGGCCTCGCGCGGCGCGGGCTTGACCTGGAGCGCGCTCCAAGCGTTTGAGTGGAGCCATGAGCATCGACCAGCGCACCCTCGGAACCACCTCGCCCCTCACCGTCTCCGCCCTCGGGCTCGGCTGCATGGGCATGTCGGCCTTCTACGGCACGCCCGACGAGGAGGGCGGCCTGGCCACCATCCGCCGGGCCCTCGACCTCGGGGTGACCTTCCTCGACACCTCCGACATGTACGGACCGCACACCAACGAGCGGCTGGTCGGGCGGGCCATCGCCGGCCGTCGCGACGAGGTCCAGCTGGCCACCAAGTTCGGGATCGTCGCCGGGCCGGGCCGCGAGCGGGCCTACGACAGCAGCCCGGCGTACGTCCGCTCGGCCTGCGACGCCTCGCTGCAGCGGCTCGGGGTCGACCACGTCGACCTCTACTACCAGCACCGCGTCGACCCGAAGGTCCCGATCGAGGAGACCGTCGGCGCGATGGCCGAGCTCGTGACCGCCGGCAAGGTCCGCCACCTCGGGCTCTCCGAGGCGTCCGCGGCGACCATCCGTCGGGCCCACGCCGTGCACCCGATCACCGCGCTGCAGACGGAGTACTCGCTGTTCACCCGCGACCTCGAGGACGAGATCCTGCCGACGCTCCGCGAGCTCGGCATCGGCCTGGTCCCCTACTCGCCGCTCGGCCGCGGCATCCTGACCGGCGCCATCACGTCCGAGTCGACCCTCGAGGAGGGCGACTCGCGGCGCTCGGCGTACTTCCCCCGCCTCAACGGCGAGGGGCTGCAGGCCAACCTGCGCCTGGTGGACGCCGTCCGCGCGATCGCCGAGGAGAAGGGCTGCACGCCCGGCCAGCTCGCCCTCGCGTGGGTGCTCGCCCAGGGCGAGGACGTCGCGCCGATCCCCGGCACCAAGCGCGTGAGGTACCTGGAGGAGAACGCCGGCGCCGCCGATGTCGAGCTCTCCGCCGACGACCTCCAACGCCTCACCGACGCCGTCCCGCGCGACGCCGTCGTGGGCGAGCGCTACGGAGACATGTCGAGCATCGACGCGTAGGTCGCGCAGCGACCGGAGCGTCGAAACCGCCGAGTCGGCGTGAATCGAGGGGAGGAGCGCAGCGGGGGACCTCGATTCACGCCGACTCGGCGCACGCGGGCACTACGGTGCGGTGCCATGCAACGGCGAGCAGCAGCGGCCCTCACGGCGTACGGCGCCGTCGCCGTGGTCCACGTCGCGTGCCAGCTCGCGGAGGAGACGACCGCGGCCACCGCGACCCAGGTCGCCCTGATGCCCCTGCTGGCGGTCTCCCTGGCCCTGACCGGGGCCACCGACCGTCTCGTCCGCCTCACCCTGCTCGCCCTCGGCTTCTCCTGGCTCGGCGACACCGTGCCGCGGTTCCTGGACGGTGACCCCGCGTTCCTGGCCATGGTGGGGCTGTTCCTGGTCGCGCAGGTGGTCTACGTGGTGGCGTTCCGGCCCGACGCGGGCCGCAGCCTGCTGGCGCGCCGCCGCGGGTGGCTGGCGGCGTACCTGCTGCCCGTGGCTGCGCTGCTCGCGCTGACCCTGCCGAACGCGGGCGTGCTCGCGCCCGCCGTCGTCGGGTACGGCGGCTGCCTGCTCGCGATGGCTCTGCTGGCCACCGGGGTGCACCCGCTCGTGTGGGCGGGCGGCGCGGTGTTCGCGGTGTCCGACGGCCTGATCGCGCTCGGTGCCTTCGGCCCGTGGAACGTCCCGGAGGCGGCCGGGAGCGCGGCGGTGATGACGACCTACGTCCTGGCCCAGCTGCTCATCGTGCTGGGCGTGACGGCCCGAGCCGGCGCCGTAGGCCCACCACGCAGCCGCGCATCACCCGGTCGTGGTTCCACGTCAGCACCGGACGGACCATCGGGGACCGGGCCCCGAGCAGCCCGGACACGCTGACCTCCTGCTCGAGACGCAGCAGCGTCCCGACGTACGGCGGGCGAGGCGGAAGCGGACCGTCCCGCGCAGGTCGCCGGCGACCGCCACCTCGAGGACCGGCAGCTCGCGGCTGACCGCGCGCAGCACCAGGTCGAGCGTGTAGGGCAGCGTCGAGCGGCAGACCACCCAGGCCTCGTCCGGGCCGAGCGACGCGACCGCGCGGACCTGGGGCCACCACTCCGGATAGCGCTCCAGGTCGACCAGCACGTCCCGCACCGCCTCCGGCGCCGCGTCGAGGTGCCACGCGTCCGCGAAGGCGTACGACGCCCTCACCCGAGGTCCAGCCGTTCGCCCAGCCGGTCGAGCGCTCGACCCGCCGCCTGCCGCACCCCCGGGTCCGGGTCGCCGAGCCCGGCCAGCACCGCCGGGACGGCGTCGTCGGTCCACACGTGCAGCAGGCCGCGCGCTCCCCAGGCCCGGAACCAGAAGGCGTCGCGCTCGCCCGGACCGACCCGGAGCCCGCTGAGGTAGACCACCTCCCCGAGGTACGACGACGGGTCCGCGCCGCCCAGCAGGTCGACGCAGACCGCGACCGCGCCCGGCTCGCCCAGGTGGCCGGCGAGCTCGCGCACCAGGTGGCCGAGCGGCCGGTCGGTGTCTCGAGGCGGTGGCAGGGCGGACACCCTCGTATCGTGCCCCCATGACCACCGCCGTCACCCCCGACGACCTGCTCGCGTCCGCCCGCGCCTGGATCGCGGAGGACCCCGACGAGCAGACCCGCGCCGAGCTGGAGCAGGTCCTCGCCGCCGTCGAGGCCGGAGGCGACGACGCCGACCTGGCGGACCGCTTCGACGGCACCCTGGAGTTCGGGACGGCCGGCCTCCGCGGGGCGCTCGGCGCCGGGCCGAACCGGATGAATCGCGTCGTCGTGACCCGCGCGGCGGCCGGCCTGGCGGCGTACCTGAAGGACACCGGCGCCCGCGGCCCCGTCGTCATCGGGTACGACGCCCGCCACAACTCCGACGTCTTCGCCCGCGACACCGCGGAGGTGATGACCGGCGCCGGGATCCCCGCGCTGCTGATGCCGCGCCCGCTGCCGACGCCGCTGCTGGCCTTCGCGATCCGCGAGCTCGGCTGCGCGGCCGGCGTGATGGTCACCGCCAGCCACAACCCGCCGCAGGACAACGGCTACAAGGTCTACCTCGGCGACGGCAGCCAGATCGTGCCGCCGGCCGACTCGGGCATCGCCGAGCGGATCGCGGCGGTCGGCCCGCTGGCCGACGTGCCGCGCGGGACCGGCGGGAAGGTGCTCGACGAGACCATCGTCGACACCTACTACGACACCGTCGCCGGCCTCGCCGGTGACGGCCCGCGCGACCTGGACATCGTCTACACGCCGCTGCACGGCGTGGGCGGCACCTCCGTCGTCCAGGTCCTGGAGACCGCGGGCTTCTCCGCGCCGCGCGTCGTCGCCGAGCAGGAGCACCCCGACCCGGCGTTCCCGACGGTCGCGTTCCCCAACCCCGAGGAGCCGGGGGCGATGGACCTGGCCATGGCCCTCGCCGAGAAGCACGGCGCCGACCTGGTCGTCGCCAACGACCCCGACGCCGACCGCTGCGCCGCGGCGGTGCCCGGCCCGCACGGCTGGCGGATGCTCCGGGGCGACGAGGTCGGCGCGCTGCTGGCCCACGCGCTGCTCGAGGCCGGCACGGAGGGCACCTTCGCCACCACGATCGTCTCCTCCAGCCTGCTCGGCACCATGGCCCGCGCCGCCGGCCGTCCCTACGTCGAGACGCTGACCGGCTTCAAGTGGATCGGCCGGGTCGAGGGCCTGGCCTACGGCTACGAGGAGGCGCTCGGCTACTGCGTCGACCCCGAGCACGTGCGCGACAAGGACGGCGTCTCCGCGTTGCTGCTGCTCTGCGATCTGGCCGCCGCCGCGAAGGCCGAGGGCCGCACCCTCGTCGACGTGCTCGACGACCTCGCACTCGCGCACGGCCTGCACGCCACCGACCAGCTCTCGGTCCGGGTCACCGACCTCGCCGAGATCGGCGCGGCCATGGAGCGGCTGCGCGCCGCCCCGCCCGCGACGCTGGGCGGTCTCGCGGTCGAGCGGGTCGACGACCTGTCGCTCGGCAGCGCCGACCTGCCGCCGACCGACGGGCTGCGCTACGTGCTGGCCGAGGGCGCGCGGGTCGTCGTACGCCCGAGCGGGACGGAGCCCAAGCTGAAGTGCTACCTCGAGGTGGTCGTGCCGGTGAACCCCGAGGACGGCGTGGACGCCGCCCGGATCGCCGCCGCCGGTCGCCTCGACGCGGTGCGCGGCGACATCCAGGCTGCGGCCGGGATCTAGTGCCGCACTAGACGACCAGCGTCACGACGAACGCGACGACGGCCGCCGCGAACAGGCCGATCTCGAGCCAGGCCGGCTCGCGGCGGACCTCGGCGGCCAGCGCGACCTGCTCGTCGGAGTAGCGGCCCACGCCCTCGAGCGTGCGCGCCTCCTCGGTCAGGTGACGCAGCCGCTGCTCCACGAAGTCGGGGTACGACGGCGCGGAGGCCCCGGTCGGCTGCGGCTCGGGCGCCTGTCGGTTGCTCCTCATCACCTGGCGGAAGGACCGGCCGAGCGCGGGCGAGACGTAGCGCCGCTCGCCGGCGCGGACGGCCAGCACCTGCCGGATCGCCAGCTCCTCGATCGCCGCCAGCGGCACCCGGACGGTCTCGAACATGTTGCGCAGCACCAGCCAGCGCCCCTCGACCAGGACGCGGGGCTTGAGCATCGCGGCCCAGTCGAGCACGCCGAGCGCCAGCGCGCCCGCGGCGACCGACGGCGCCCCGGACACAATCCCCAGCAGCACCGCGCCCGCCGCGAGGACGAGTCCGATCCAGCCGACGACCTGGCCGCTCGTGGGTCGGAACCGCTCCACGGCCCCGTCCTGCCCCTGCGTCACCGGCACTCCCTGGGTTTGCGGTCCTGTCGGCGGCCAACCCTATGCTGGACCGGTGACAGCCTCCCCCACCGTCGCGGGCGGCGCCGACCTCGCAGACGTAGCCCGGTCGGACGCGAGCCTCCGACGCTTCCTCCACGGCCTCCCCGGAGTCGACCAGGTCGGCGCGGACGCCCGCGCCGCCGCCCTCGGCACCCGGTCGATCAAGACGACGGCGAAGGAGTTCGCCCTCGACCTCGCGATCCGGATGGTCGACCTGACCACCCTCGAGGGCGCCGACACCGCCGGCAAGGTCCGCGCGCTCGCCAGCAAGGCGATCCGCCCCGACCCGACCGACCCGTCGTGCCCGCCGACCGCCGCGGTCTGCGTCTACCCCGACATGGTGGCCACGGCGCGCGAGACCCTCGGCGACAGCGGCGTCCACGTCGCCGCGGTCGCGACGGCGTTCCCGAGCGGCCGCGCGTCGCTGGCCATCAAGCTGGCCGACACCCGTGACGCGGTCGCGGCCGGCGCCGACGAGATCGACATGGTCATCGACCGGGGCGCCTTCCTCTCCGGGCGCTACCTCCAGGTCTTCGAGGAGATCGTGGCGGTCAAGGAGGCCTGTGGCGACGCCCACCTGAAGGTCATCTTCGAGACCGGCGAGCTCCAGACCTACGACAACGTCCGGCGCGCCAGCTGGCTCGCCATGCTGGCCGGCGGTCACTTCATCAAGACCTCCACCGGCAAGGTGCAGCCGGCCGCGACCCTGCCGGTCACCCTGGTGATGCTGGAGGCGGTCCGCGACTTCCGCGAGGCCACCGGCCAGCAGGTCGGCGTGAAGCCGGCCGGCGGCATCCGCACCACCAAGGACGCGATCAAGTACCTCGTGATGGTCAACGAGGTCTGCGGCGCCGACTGGCTGGACCCCGACTGGTTCCGCTTCGGCGCCTCCACCCTGCTCAACGACCTGCTGATGCAGCGGTCGAAGATGCGCACCGGCCGCTACTCCGGCCCCGACTACGTGACCCTGGACTGATCGCCATGACCACCACTCCCGCAGGTGACGTGTTCGCCTACGCTCCCGCCCCCGAGTCCCGCGCGATCGTCGACATCAAGGCGTCGTACGGCCTGTTCGTCGGCGGCGAGTTCGTCGACGGCGGCGGCACGTCGTTCAAGACGATCAACCCGGCCACCGAGGAGGTCCTCGCCGAGGTCGCGGAGGCCACCGACGCCGACGTCGACGCCGCGGTGAAGGCGGCCCGCAAGGCCTATGACAAGGTCTGGGGCCC
The DNA here is from genome assembly GCF_900101465.1 of Nocardioides lianchengensis. Taxonomy (GTDB): domain Bacteria; phylum Actinomycetota; class Actinomycetes; order Propionibacteriales; family Nocardioidaceae; genus Nocardioides; species Nocardioides lianchengensis. The sequence goes on along the minus strand of NZ_FMZM01000001.1, from coordinate 334,795 downwards.
GATGCCGGGCCGCGAGCGCGCCAAGTACCTCTACCGGATCGCCCGGATCATCCAGGAGCGCGGCCGCGAGCTCGCCGTCCTGGAGTCGATCGACAACGGCAAGCCGATCAGGGAGGCGCGCGACGTCGACGTCCCGACCGTCGCGGCCCACTTCTTCTACTACGCCGGCTGGGCCGACAAGCTCGAGTACGCCGGCCACGGCACCACCCCGCTGGGCGTCGCCGGCCAGGTCATCCCGTGGAACTTCCCGCTGCTGATGCTGGCCTGGAAGATCGCCCCGGCGCTGGCCTGCGGCAACACGGTCGTGCTGAAGCCCGCCGAGACCACTCCGCTGACCGCGCTGCTGTTCGCCGAGATCTGCCAGCAGGCCGACCTCCCGGCGGGCGTGGTCAACATCGTCACCGGCGCCGGCGCGACCGGCCAGGCGCTGGTCTCCCACCCGGGCGTCGACAAGGTCGCCTTCACCGGCTCCACCGACGTCGGCAAGGCCATCGCCCGCTCGGTCGCCGGCACCGACAAGAAGGTCACCCTGGAGCTCGGCGGCAAGGCCGCCAACATCGTGTTCGACGACGCCCCGCTCGACCAGGCCGTCGAGGGCATCGTCAACGGCATCTTCTTCAACCAGGGCCACGTCTGCTGCGCCGGCTCCCGGCTGCTGGTCCAGGAGTCGGTGGCCGACGAGCTGCTGGCCAAGCTCAAGCGCCGGATGAGCACGCTGCGCGTGGGCGACCCGCTCGACAAGAACACCGACATCGGCGCGATCAACTCCGCCGAGCAGCTCGCCCGGATCCGCGAGCTCAGCGACATCGGCGAGGCCGAGGTGGGAACTGGGGAGGGGGCCGGCCGCTGGTCGCCCGCCTGCGACCTGCCGTCGACCGGCTTCTGGTTCCCGCCGACGCTGTTCACCGGCGTCTCGCAGGCCCACCGGATCGCCCGCGAGGAGATATTCGGCCCGGTGCTGTCGGTGCTGACCTTCCGGACCCCCAGCGAGGCGGTCGAGAAGGCCAACAACACGCCGTACGGCCTCTCCGCTGGGGTGTGGACCGACAAGGGCTCGCTGATCCTCCACATGGCCAACGCGCTGCGGGCCGGCGTGGTCTGGGCCAACACGTTCAACAAGTTCGACCCGACGTCGCCGTTCGGCGGCTACAAGGAATCGGGCTACGGCCGCGAGGGCGGCAAGCACGGTCTGGAGGCGTATCTCAAGTGAGCGACCGCATCGACGTCCGCAAGACGTACAAGCTCTACATCGGCGGCGCCTTCCCGCGCTCGGAGTCCGGCTACTCCTACGAGGTGACCGACAGCAAGGGAACCTTCGTGGCCAACGCCTCGCTCGCCTCGCGCAAGGACGCCCGCGACGCCGTCGTGGCCGCCCGCAAGGCCTTCGGCGGCTGGTCCGCGCGCACGGCCTACAACCGCGCCCAGATCCTCTACCGCGTCGCCGAGGTGATGGAGGACCGCCGCCCGCAGTTCGTCCGCGCCGTCGAGCAGTCGGAGGGCCTGCGGACCAAGGACGCCGACAAGGTCGTCGACGCCGCCGTCGACCGGCTGGTCTGGTACGCCGGCTGGGCCGACAAGCTCACCCAGGTCGTCGGCAACGCCAACCCGGTCGCCGGCCCGTTCTTTAACCTCTCCACCCCCGAGCCGACCGGTGTCGTCGCCGTGCTGGCCCCCCAGGGGTCGTCGCTGCTGGGCCTGGTGAGCGCGGTGGCCCCGGTCGTCGTCAGCGGGAACACCGCGGTCGTGGTGTCGTCGTACGCCCGGCCGCTGCCGGCGGTGACCTTCGCCGAGGTGCTGGCCACCTCCGACGTGCCCGGCGGCGTGGTCAACATCCTCACCGGCGCGGCCGCCACGGTCGCGCCCTGGCTGGCCTCCCACCAGGACGTGAACGCGATCGACCTGACCGGCATCGCCGGCGAGACGCAGCTCGCGACCGACCTCGAGGTGGCCGCGGCCGACAACCTCAAGCGCGTACGCCGGGCGCCCGCGGCCGAGCCCGACTGGTCCGCCGACCCGGGCCTCGACGCGATGACGGCGTTCCTCGAGACCAAGACCGTCTGGCACCCGATCGGCGTGTGATGCGGTGGGCGACGACCCTGGTCGTCCTCCTGCTGTTGGCGACCGGTTGCTCCGGTCAGCCGGGTGATCACTACGCCGACGCCACGGACGTCGCGCGGGCCGAGCGGGTGTGGGCCGACCCGTGGGCCGCGCCCCGACCGGAGCTGCCCGAGGCCGGCTACGGCAGCAACGGGCTGGTCTCGCGGGAGGCCGGCTCCCGCGAGACGTCGTACGACGGTGTCGACGCGGTCCGGGCCGCTCGGCTCGAGGTCGACGCCGCGGTGGCCGCCGGCTGGTCGCTGACCGGTGCGGAGTGCGCGCCGGACGAGGTGCGCCTGGTGCTCACGCGCGGCACCGAGGACCTCGACACCACCGCCGCGGCCGGCGTCACCGTGACCGGGTCGGCCGAGGTGCGGGTCGAGGTCGCCGTCCCCCACCACGCCGACGGCTCCTGGCCGGACCTCGGCTCCCCGGTCCGGCCGGCCGACAGCTGCCTCGGCGGCGGCGGCGCCGTACCCCTGCCCGACGTGCCGTACGACGGGTCCCCGATCGACGCGGACGGGACCGACCAGGACCCGCCCCGGTGGGAGGGGACCGACCCCGGTGACGAGGCCCTGCGCGCGAGGATCGCCGACGACGCCTGGTTCCGCTCCACCGGCGCGGAGCTGTCCGTCGGCGAGCCCGCCACGGGCGACCGGCGACGCTCCGCACCCGCGGCCGAGGGGTCGCTCACGCAGCCTGCCGCGGACGCCCGCACGGCCCTCGCCGTCGTGGTGGGCGACCTGACCGCCGGTGGCTGGGAGACGACCTGGGTCTCGTGCGGGGCCCAGGCGCCCGCCGACGCCACCCTGCGCCTGGTCGTCGGCGGCCGGCCCGCCACGGTGCGGCTCACCGCTGCGGCGACCGGCACGGTCTCCTGGCAGCTCACCCTGCCCGTGACCGACGGACCCGACCCGGCCTGGGTGCTGGACCCGCCGGCGCTGCGGACCCCGGCGTGCCTCGGGGCGGAGCCGCTCCCCCGTGGGCTGGTCCACGAGGGCACCCCCGTCGGGCTGCCGCGCCGGCTGCAGCCGATCAGCCGATGACGCCCCCGGCCCAGGGCTCGGGCAGAATGACCCGGTGCACGCGCGGGTGATCGTCCTGGCCGGTCCGTCCGGCACCGGCAAGTCCCGCCTCGCCGAGCGGATCGGGCTGCCGGTGCTCCGGCTCGACGACTTCTACAAGGACGTCGGCGACCCCACGCTCCCCCTGATCGCCGAGGGCGCGAACGCCGGGCTCGTCGACTGGGACGACCCCGCGTCCTGGCTGCTCGACGACGCCATGGCGGCGCTCGACGAGCTGTGCCGCACCGGCCGCGCCGAGGTCCCGATCTACGACATCTCCCAGAGCGGTCGCTGCGGGTCGCGGACGCTCGACCTCGCGGGCGGCCCGCTGTTCGTGGCCGAGGGGATCTTCGCGCAGGAGATCGTCCCGCACGCGCGCGAGGCCGGGATCCTCGCGGCGGCGTACTGCGTGCGGCGGCATCCGCTGCTCACCTTCTGGCGCCGGCTCACCCGCGACCTGCGCGAGCACCGCAAGCCGCCGCTCGTGCTGGTACGCCGCGGCCTCGCCCTGATGCGCGCCCAGCGCGGCGTCGTGGGACACGCGGTCGCGCTCGGCTGCGTGCCGGTCACCAACGAGGAGGCGTACGCCGCCAGCCGCGACCTGGCCCGCTCACTCCCAGACGAGCAGCGCCAGCAGCAGCCACGCGACCGGTAGCGCCAGCGCGACCGTGACCAGCAGCCGGGCCACGACGAACGAGCTCCGCCCGGCGGAGGCCTGCGGGTCGACGTCGGCCAGCTCGACGTGGGTCGGGTGCTCCGGGTCGTAGCGGACCTCGACCGGGTCGCCCGCGTGCGGCGGGGGCGGCTCGACCCCGGTGAGGCACTCGGCCTCGACCGGCTCGCCGCCCTCCGGCGTGAACCGGACCGTCGGGTAGTAGAGCGTCGTCGGGTCGCCCCCGACGCTGACGTCCTTCGCCGAGAGCTCCAGCACCTCCGCCCGCGCGGTCACCGCGCGCCCGGCCACCTGCACCGCCGTACGGCGCTCCCGCAGCCCGCGGGCCGCCGCCGCGGCCGCACCGGCGAGCAGCGCGAGCGCACCGACCAGCAGGACGACCGAGGGTCCCGCGTGGACGGTCACGGGTCAGTCCCGACCCGCGGACCGCTCGGCCGCGAGCTCGGCGTACGCCGGCTTGATGACCCGCTCGATCAGGTCGAGCCGCTCGTCGAACGGCAGGAACGCCGACTTCATCGCGTTGACCGTGAACCACTCGAGGTCGCGGACGCCGTACCCGAAGGCCTGGACGAGGTCCCACAGCTCGGCGGTCATCGACGTCTGGCTCATCAGCCGGTTGTCGGTGTTGACGGTGACCCGGAAGCGGAGCTTCTTCAGCAGCCCGATCGGGTGCTGGGCGATCGAGGTGGCCGCGCCGGTCTGCACGTTGGAGGCCGGGCACATCTCCAGCGGGATCCGCTGGTCGCGGACGTACGCCGCCAGCCGGCCCAGCTCCACCGACCCGTCGTCGTGCACGGTGATGTCGTCGATGATGCGGACGCCGTGGCCGAGCCGGTCGGCGCCGCACCACTGGATCGCCTGCCAGATCGACGGCAGCCCGAACGCCTCGCCGGCGTGGATGGTGAAGTGGGAGTTCTCGCGCTGGAGGTACTCGAACGCGTCGAGGTGGCGGGTGGGCGGGTAGCCGGCCTCGGCGCCCGCGATGTCGAAGCCCGCGACGCCGCGGTCGCGCCAGGCGATCGCCAGCTCGGCGATCTCCATCGAGCGGGCCTGGTGGCGCATGGCCGTCAGCAGCTGGCGTACGACGATCCGCCCGCCCGCGGACGCGACCCCGGCGTCGAAGCCCTCCTGCACGGCCGCGACCACCTCGTCGAGGGTCAGTCCACCCTCGACGTGCTGCTCGGGCGCGTAGCGGACCTCGGCGTACACGACGCCGTCGGCGGCCAGGTCCTCGACGCACTCGCGGGCCACCCGGGTGATCGCCGGCCCGGACTGCATGACGGCGACCGTGTGGTCGAAGGTCTCCAGGTAGCGTTCCAGCGAGCCCGAGTCGGCCGACTCGGCGAACCAGGTGCCGAGCGCGACGGCCTCGGTCGCCGGCAGCTCGTGGCCGCAGTCGGCGGCCAGGTCGATGATCGTCTGCGGTCGCAGCCCGCCGTCGAGGTGGTCGTGCAGCAGCACCTTCGGCGCTCGCAGGACGGTGTCACGCGTGAGACCGGTAGGTTCGGCGGCGGCGCTGCTCATGGCGCCATCCCACCACAGAACCAGCCCCGAGTTCACTCGACAGGAGCCTGCCTTGCGCGTGTTCACCAGCTTCGACGACGTCGCCGCGGCCGCCGGCCAGGACCTCGGCAGCACCGACTGGGTCACCATCGACCAGGAGCGCGTCAACACCTTCGCCGACGCCACCGGCGACCACCAGTGGATCCACGTCGACGTCGAGAAGGCGAAGGCCGGACCGTTCGGCGCCACCATCGCCCACGGCTACCTCACGCTGTCGCTGGTCCCCTGGCTCGGCGGCCAGATCTTCAGCCTCGACACCCCCGGCGCCAAGCTCAACTACGGCGTCAACAAGGTCCGCTTCCCGAACCCGCTGCTGGTCGGCAAGCGGGTCCGCGGCCACGCCGCGTTCGGCGAGGTCACCGACCTGCCCGCCGGCAAGCAGCTGATCATCCGCTACACCGTCGAGATCGAGGGCGAGGCCAAGCCCGCCTGCGTCGCCGAGACCGTCGTCCTCCTCCTGGAGGACTGAGCTCTCCGGGTCCCGGGCGGACCATCGTTTGGCCGATCGGCTGGCGGGTAGTCACCCACCACTCGACACGCACCTCTCGGGAGGCCCTCATGCACCTGCCCCGCATCGCTGGGACCGTCCTCGCCACCGTCCTTCTCTCCGTCCCGCTCGCCGCACCCCCGGCCTCGACCGCTCAGCCCGAGCCGTCGTCCGAGCAGGCCTCGGCCAGGGGCAAGGACCCGAACGTGTTCTGGCGGACGAAGTCCAAGGGGCAGCTCGACGGGGGCCAGCGCTACCTGCCGCGGGTCAAGATGTGCGCACGCTGGACCTACCGGGCCAGCTGGACGGTGCGGGTCGCGGTCGACAAGAACCAGAAGATCTGGGGCTTCAAGGACCCGAAGATGAAGAAGCCCGTCCTCCAGGTCAAGTTCTACAAGAACTGCAAGACGGGCGCTCCCCGCCGCAAGGCCTCCCAGGTGGTCGCGCAGAGCCGGGTCAGCGCCGCGAACTTCACGATCCGGCTCTGCTCGTGGAACCCCTCGGTGGCGATCGGCTACCCGTGGCAGATCAGCGCAGGCGTGGCTCCCACCTGCGAGGGCGACCAGGACCGGGTGTCCCGCACCCGCACCCTCGAGCCCGACCGCGCCTACCACAAGTTCGACGTGTCGAGCACCGGCACGGCAGCGACCTGGAAGAAGTTCGAGTACTGGCACGACGCCCCGGGCGACCGGAGCCTGCAGGCCTGCTTCAAGCTCCGGGTCTACCTCGACATCTCCACCCCCAAGGGCAACCGCGCGCAGGACGCCACGATGGCCCCGGTGACCGACCGCTTCTGCCTCCCGGTCGGCAGCTGGGCGATGGCCATGGCCGGGCGGGACTGACCCCTCCTCGCCGACTCGGGGGTTCGGGTCAGCCGATGCGGTCGAGGACCAGCGGCGTCGGCGTGTACGGCGTGCCCGCGGGCGCGACGTCGTACCCGCCCTCGAGTGAGGCGAGGGCCCGGTCGAAGCGGGCGGGCTCGTCGGTGAGCAGGGTGAGCAGCGGCTGACCCTCGGTGACCTGGTCGCCGGGGCGGGCGTGCCAGACGACGCCGGCCCCGGCCTGCACCGGGTCCTCCTTGCGGGCGCGGCCGGCGCCGAGGCGCCAGGCGGCCAGGCCGACGGCCATCGCGTCGAGCCGGGTCAGCACGCCGGTGGACGGCGCCGCGACCACGTGCGACTCGCGGGCGACCGGGAGCTTCGCGGACGGGTCACCGCCCTGGGCGGAGATCATGGCGCGCCACGCGTCCATCGCGCGACCGGAGGCCAGCACGTCGGCCGGGTCGACGTCGGTGACGCCCGCGCCGGCGAGCATCTCGCGGGCCAGGGCCAGGGTCAGCTCGACCACGTCGGCGGGGCCGCCGCCGGCGAGCACCTCGACCGACTCGGCGACCTCGATCGCGTTGCCGGCGGTCAGGCCGAGCGGCGTCGACATGTCGGTGAGCAGCGCGACCGTGCGGACGCCGGCGTCGGTGCCGAGCGCCACCATCGTCTCGGCCAGCTCGCGGGCCTTGTCGAGGTCCTTCATGAACGCGCCGGTGCCGACCTTCACGTCGAGCACGAGCGCGCCGGTGCCCTCCGCGATCTTCTTCGACATGATCGAGGACGCGATGAGCGGGATCGCCTCGACGGTGCCGGTGACGTCGCGCAGGGCGTAGAGCTTCTTGTCGGCGGGCGCCAGGCCGTCGCCGGCCGCGCAGATGACCGCACCGACCGACTCCAGCTGGGCGAGCATCTCGTCGTTCGACAGCGCCGCCCGCCAGCCGGGGATCGCCTCGAGCTTGTCGAGGGTGCCGCCGGTGTGGCCGAGGCCCCGACCCGACAGCTGGGGTACGGCGACCCCGCAGGCCGCGACCAGCGGCGCCAGGGGCAGGGTGATCTTGTCGCCCACTCCACCGGTGGAGTGCTTGTCGGCGGTCGGCCGCGACAGGGACCCGAAGTCCATCCGCTCCCCCGACGCGATCATGGCGCCGGTCCAGCGGGCGATCTCGGCCCGGTCCATGCCGTTGAGGAGGATGGCCATGGCCAGCGCCGACATCTGCTCGTCGGCGACCTCGCCCCGGGTGTAGGCGTCGATCACCCAGTCGATCTGGCTGTCGGACAGCGTTGCGCCGTCCCGCTTGGCGAGGATGACCTCGACCGCGTCGTGGAGAGTCACCGCGTCAGGCTAGCGGGAGGGTCCCGCGCGTCAGGTCATCGGGACCGAACGCCTGCGGCAGCACGTGGTCCATGCCGAGGACACCCTCCGGGGTCTGGACGAGCAGGTCCGCACCGCCGTGCTCCCAGAGCAGCTGACGGCAACGGCCGCACGGCATGATCACGTCACCGACGCCGTTCACGCAGACGAAGTGGGTCAGCCGCCCGCCGCCCCCGGCGACCAGCGAGGAGACCAGGCCGCACTCCGCGCACAGCGTCACGCCGTACGCCGCGTTCTCGACGTTGCAGCCCACGACGGTCCGGCCGTCGTCGACCTGCGCGGCCGCGCCCACGGCGTACCGGCTGTACGGCGCGTACGCGTGACCCGCGACCTCGACGGCGAGCTGGCGCAGCGCCTCCCACCCGCCCGACGGCTCGCTCATGTGTCTGCTCCTCTCGTCCGCGGCCGATCCGCGGCCCCAGGGTGGACCACGGGGGCGTCGACGGCAATCCGGCACAGTCCCACACCCCCCGTTTCATCCCAAGTCGATAAACCTTTCGTCACTACGCCCTCAAGCAGGAGCAACTGCGGCCGACAGCCGCTAGCGTGCCTCCCCGTGCGCCCCCGGTGGTGTGGGGCTGGATCTGGAGGCAGAAGTGAAGAAGATGCGGAAGGCCATCGTCGGCGGGATCGCCGTCCTGGCCGCGTCGAGCGCCCTGGTGGCGTGTGGTGACGCGCCGGACGAGTCGGGCTCCTCGGGCAGCAACGACGCGGCGAAGACCGACTTCCTCCCGTGCATCGTCTCCGATGCCGGCGGCTTCGACGACAAGTCGTTCAACCAGCTCAGCTATGAAGGGGTCCTCCAGGCCGCCGAGGAGCTCGGGTCGGAGCACAAGGAGGTCGAGTCGAACAGCGAGAACGACTACGCCCCCAACCTCGAGAGCCTCGTGGCCGAGGGTTGCGACGCCATCGTGACGGTCGGCTTCGCCCTCTCCGCCGCGACCGTCGAGTCCGCCAAGGCCAACCCCGACGTCGAGTACATCCTCATCGACGACGCGGCCGACAACGACTTCGACGGCACCAAGGACGCGGAGAACATCAAGCCGCTCCTCTACGACACGGCCCAGGCCGCGTTCCTCGCGGGCTACGCCGCGGCCGACTACACCAAGACCGGCGTCGTCGGCACCTACGGCGGCCAGCCGTTCCCGACCGTCACGATCTTCATGGACGGCTTCAAGCAGGGCGCGGAGTACTACGCGGCCGAGAAGGGCAAGGACGTCAAGGTCGTCGGCTTCGAGGGCGGCGAGAAGGGCCTGTTCACGGGTGGCTTCGAGGCCAACGAGACCGCGACCACCACGGCCAAGGGCATCATCGACCAGGACGCCGACGTGATCCTCCCGGTCGGCGGCCCGATCTACCAGGGCGCCCTGACCGCGATCGCCGACTCCGGCAAGGACGTCGCCCTGATGGGCGTCGACGCCGACTTCTTCGAGACCGACCCGAAGACGCAGGACGTCGTGCTCACGTCGATCCTGAAGAACATGAAGGTCTCGACCTACGAGGCGATCGTGGCCGCCGGCAACGACGAGTTCGACCCCGAGGCCTACGTCGGCACGCTCGAGAACGACGGCGTGGGCATCGCGCCGTTCCACAACTTCGAGGACAAGATCTCCGACACCCTGGCGGACGAGCTCGAGCAGGTGAAGGCCGGCATCATCGACGGCTCGATCCCGGTCACCTCGTACCTCAACCAGTGACCCTGCACCACTCGTAGGAACAGCCCCGGCTGAGCACCAGAGGGGGGTCGGCACCTGCCGGCCCCCCTTTGGTGTCGCTAGCCTGAGGCGCGCACCTCCCGATCACCCGGCCACGTCGCCCATCTCCTAGGGACCTCGCATGACACTCGCCCTGCGCGGCATCACCAAGCGCTTCGGCACCCTGGTCGCCAACGACCGGATCTCGCTCACCGTCGAGCCCGGCGAGATCCATTGCCTCCTCGGGGAGAACGGCGCCGGCAAGTCGACGTTGATGAACGTCCTCTACGGCCTCTACCAGGCCGACGAGGGCGAGATCCTCCTCGACGGCGAGGCTCAGCACTTCTCCGGTCCCGGCGACGCCATCGCGGCCGGCATCGGCATGGTCCACCAGCACTTCATGCTGATCCCCGTCTTCTCGGTCGCCGAGAACGTCATGCTCGGCAACGAGGCCACCGGGTTCCTCGGCACCCTCGACCTCGACTCCGCCCGCGCCCGCGTGCGGGAGATCTCCGACCGGTTCGGCTTCGACGTCGATCCCGACGCACTCGTCGAGAACCTCCCCGTGGGCGTGCAGCAGCGCGTCGAGATCATCAAGGCCCTCTCCCGCGACGCCCGCGTCCTCGTCTTCGACGAGCCGACCGCGGTGCTGACCCCGCAGGAGACCGACGAGCTGATGACGATCATGCGCCAGCTCAAGGAGTCCGGCACCTCGATCGTCTTCATCACCCACAAGCTCCGCGAGGTGCGCGAGGTGGCCGACCGGATCACCGTGATCCGGCGCGGCACAGTCGTGGGCGAGGCCGACCCGGCCGCCAGCAACGCAGAGCTCGCCGCCCTGATGGTCGGTCGTCCGGTCGAGCTCACGGTCCACAAGGAGCCTGCGCAGCCCGGCCCCGCGACCCTGGTCGTCAGCGATCTGAAGGTCACCGACGCCGAGGGCCACGTCACCGTGGACGGCATCAGCTTCACGATCGACGCCGGCGAGATCGTCGGGGTGGCCGGGGTCCAGGGCAACGGCCAGACCGAGCTGACCGAGGCGATCCTCGGCCTCCAGAGCCACGTCTCGGGCTCGATCGCGCTCGGCGGCGTCGAGCTGGTCGGTCGCTCGGTCCGCAAGGTCCTCGACGCCGGGGTCGGGTTCATCCCTGAGGACCGCCAGGTCGACGGGCTGGTCTCGGGAATGACGATCGCCGAGAACCTGATGCTGAACCGCACCTACGGCAAGCCGTTCGTGAGCGGCGGCTCGCTGCGGCTGAAGGACCTCGCGTCCTTCGCCCACGAGAAGCTCGTCGAGTACGACGTCCGCGCGCCCGGCATCGAGACCCTCGCCGGTCAGCTGTCCGGCGGCAACCAGCAGAAGGTGGTCGTCGCCCGGGAGCTCTCCCGCGACCTGCGGCTGCTCGTCGCCGCCCAGCCGACCCGCGGCGTCGACGTCGGCTCCATCGAGTTCATCCACAAGCAGATCGTCGCCGCCCGCGACACCGGCGTCCCCGTGCTCCTGGTGTCGACCGAGCTCGACGAGATCGCCGCCCTCTCCGACAGGATCATGGTGCTCTACCGCGGCCGCATCGTCGGCATCGTCCCGTCCACCACCCCGCGTGACGTCCTCGGCCTGATGATGGCCGGCGAGCGTCCGGAAGGGAGCGTCGCGTGAGCTCCGAGCAGCCCCCCGTCCAGGAGACCGCCGAGGAGCGGCCCCCCGCCGAGCAGAAGCCGGAGCCCAGCCGCTGGCACCTGGCGCTGCGCGAGGTCGCCGCCGGGCAGGTCTCGGTCGCGTTCTTCTCCGTCCTGCTCGCCGTGATCGTCGGGTCGGTGATGATCCTGTTCACCGACGACCAGGTCCGCGAGACGGCCAGCTACATCGGCGCCCGTCCCGGCGACTTCTTCCAGGCCGTCCAGGAGGCCATCACCGGCGCCTACTCCGCCCTGGTGCGCGGCTCGATCTGGAACAACCGGGTCGACACCTTCGAGCAGCAGATCCGGCCTCTCACCGAGACCCTGAAGTTCTCGGCGCCGCTGATCACTGCCGGCCTGGGCGTCGGCCTCGCCTTCCGCGCCGGGCTGTTCAACATCGGTGGCCGCGGTCAGATGCTGCTCGCCGGCGCGGCCGCCGGCTGGGTCGGCGTCAACGCCGACCTGCCCGCGATCGTCCACCTGCCGCTCGCGATCGCGGCCGGCATGCTGGCCGGCGCTCTGTGGGCCGGCATCGCGGGCCTGCTGAAGGCCCGCACCGGCGCCCACGAGGTGATCGTGACGATCATGCTCAACTACGTCGGCTACTACCTCGTCTTCTTCGCGCTCACCCGCAAGGAGATCCTGCAGGCCCCCGGGACGATCAACCCGAAGTCCGAGCCGATGCCCGACTCCGTGGTCCTCCCGAAGATCCTCGGCGACAAGTTCAACCTGCACCTCGGTTTCGTGCTGGCCCTGCTCGCGGTGGCCTTCGTGTGGTGGCTGCTGAACCGCTCCGCGGCCGGCTTCCGCTTCCGTGCGGTCGGCGAGAACCCGGACGCGGCCCGGGCCTCGGGCATCGACGTCGGCCGGACCTACACCGTAGTGATGCTGATCGCGGGCGCCCTCGTCGGCCTCGCCGGCGTCAACCAGGCCCTCGGGACGGTCACCAGCGGCGTCGCCACCGACCTGGACGCCGGCATCGGTTTCGACGCGATCACGGTCGCTCTGCTGGGCCGGTCCCGGCCGCTCGGCATCCTCGCGGCCGGACTCCTCTTCGGCGCCTTCAAAGCCGGCGGCTTCGCGATGCAGGCCTCGGAGAACATCCCGGTCGACATCGTGCTGATCGTCCAGTCCCTCATCGTCTTGTTCATCGCCGCTCCCCCGCTGGTGCGGGCGATCTTCCGACTGCCCGCGAAGGAGGCCACGGCGTGAGCACCGACCCGATCGTCCGTCCCGACGAGCCGCCCGTCACCGCGCTCGAGCCCACGGCCCCGCCGCCGGGCCTGGGCAAGACTCCGGTGCTGTTCGGCGTCTTCGCGGTGCTGATCGCCGCCCTCGTCCTGTTCAAGCCCCGCCACGAGGACACCACGTTCCGGCTGGCCACGGACACCGACCTGGTCAAGCTCCCCGAGATCACCGTGCCCGCCGACGCCACCACCTGGGTGATGGTCGTGCTGATGGTCCTGGCCGCGGCCTTCGCGGCCTGGTCCGCCCGCGCGGGGCGTCGTACCCCGCTGTGGCTGGTGGCCCTCTTCGGCGTGGCCGCGATGACCGCGTTCCTGAGCTGGGCCGCGGCCGGCGAGACCGTGCCCGTCATCGGCCTGCTCGCCGGGGCGCTGGCCCTGGCCGTCCCGCTCGTCTTCGGCGCCCTCGGCGGCGTGCTGGGCGAGCGCGCCGGCGTCGTCAACATCGCCATCGACGGGCAGCTGCTCTTCGGAGCCTTCGGTGCCGCCCTGGTCGGCTCGATCACCGGGTCGCCCTGGGCCGGCCTGCTCGCCGCGATGCTGGCCGGCGCGCTGGTCGCGCTGGTGCTGGGCGTCTTCGCCATCACCTACTACGTCGACCAGGTGATCGTGGGCGTGGTGCTCAACGTGCTGGTCATCGGCCTCACCAGCTTCATGTTCAGCCAGGTGCTCGCCCCGAACGCCGCCGACCTGAACAGCCCGCCGCGGTTCGAGCGGATGCCCATCCCGCTGCTGGGCGAGATCCCGGTCATCGGCCCGATCCTGTTCCGCCAGACGATCCTCGTCTACCTCATGTACGCCGCGGTCGCGATCGTCACCTGGGCCCTCTACCGGACCCGCTGGGGTCTGCGCGTGCGGGCCGTGGGCGAGCACCCGAAGGCCGCCGACACCGTCGGCATCAAGGTCAACCTCACCCGCTACCGCACCGTGCTGCTCGCCGGCCTGATCGCCGGCGCCGGAGGGGCCACCTACACCCTCGTGTCGGTGTCCCAGTTCAACCGCGAGATGACGGGTGGAGCGGGCTACATCGCGCTGGCCGCGGTCATCTTCGGCAAGTGGGACCCGATCCGCGCGACCCTGGCCGCGCTGCTGTTCGGGTTCGCGTCCAACCTGCAGAGCGTGCTCTCGGTGATCGGCTCGCCGGTGCCGAGCCAGTTCATGCTGATGCTGCCGTACGTCGTGACGATCTTCGCGGTGGCCGGGCTGGTCGGGCACTCCCGGGCACCGGCCGCCGACGGCGTGCCCTACCGCAAGGCCTAGACCGGGCCGCCCGCCTCAGGCGGGCGGCTCGGTGAGCGCCCGGGCGGCCGCCCCGGCCATCAGCCGGGCCCCGATCCCGATCGCGCGCTCGTCGATGCGCAGGTCACCCTGGTGGAGGTCGTACGTCGGGCCGCCCGGGGTGCGGGTGCCCAGGCGCATCATGGCGCCCGGGACCTGGTCGAGGTACCACCCGAAGTCCTCGCCGCCGAGGCTCTGCGGCGCGACCACGTGCCCGTCGTCCCCCAGGACGTCGCGGACGGTCTGGGCCAGGATCCGGTTGGAGACCGGCTCGTTGACCACCGGCGGGACCCCGCGCTGGTAGTCGACGTGCGCGGTCACGCCGTACGGACGGACGATCTCGTGGACGACCTCGCGGACCAGCTTCTCGCAGTCCGCCCAGGCGATGGCGTCGAGGATCCGCACCGTGCCGGCCAGCAGGCCCTGGTCGGGGATCACGTTGGGGGCGGCCCCGGCGCTGACGACGCCCCAGACGACGCTGACGCCGGCCCGGGGGTCCATCCGCCGCGAGAGGACGGCCGGCAGCTCGGTCGTGACCTTGGCCAGCGCGAAGGTGAGGTCGCCGGTGAGGTGCGGCCGGGAGGTGTGCCCGCCCCGACCCTCGAGGCGGACCTCGACGCGGTCGGCGGCGCTGGTCAGCGGGCCGAGGCGCAGCCCGACCTGGCCCACGTCGACACCCGGGTCGCAGTGCAGGGCGAAGATCCGATCGACGTCGTCGAGGACGCCCAGCCCCATCAGGTGGACGGCGCCGCCGGGCATGACCTCCTCGGCGGGCTGGAAGAACAGCCGCACCCGGCCCGCGAGCCGGCCGCGGTCGTGGGCCTCGGCCAGCGCGAGCGCCGCACCGACCAGCGCCGTCGTGTGGACGTCGTGCCCGCAGGCGTGCGCGACGCCCGCGACGGTGCTGCGCCACGGGTCGTCGGTCGCGTCCTGGACGGGCAGCGCGTCGATGTCGGCCCGCAGGGCCACCACCCGGCCGCCGGAGCCGAGCTCGGCGACAACACCGGTGCGCGGCAAGGGGGTCAGCCGCCAGCCGGTGTCCTCGAGGCGTCGGGCGATCAGCCGGGTCGTGCGCACCTCGTCCCACGAGAGCTCGGGGTGGGCGTGCAGGTCACGGCGCAGCCCGACCAGCTCGGCGTCGTGCTTGTCCACGACGCCGGCGACGAGCGAGGGGAGGGAGTCGTCCGCGGGCATCCCCAGGAGGTTAGCCCGCCGGTCGTCGTCGAGTGACGCCGGATGGCTCGCTCGGACGGCTCCGGGCAGCCATCTGGCGTCACTCGACGGCGTCGTACGCCGCCAGCAGGCGGTCGGCCGCGACCGGGGCGGGCAGGTCCCCCGCGAGCACCTCGGCCCGGATCCGGTCCCGGACCGCGCGCACGCCCGGCGAGTGCCGCAGCCGCTGGTCGAGCTCGTCACGGACCAGGGCCCAGGTGAAGTCGAGCTGCTGCCCGGCCCGCTTGTGGGCGAGGCCGTCGACGCCGAGGTGGTCGCGGTGGGCCTGCACCCGCTCCCACAGGTCGTCGACGCCGACGTCGGTCAGCCCGGAGCAGGTGACGACCGGCGGCGCCCACTCGCCGTGGCCGCGGACCAGGCGCAGCGCGCCGGCCAGTTCGCGGGCCGCGCCGCGGGCCTCCTGCTCGCGGTCCCCGTCGGCCTTGTTCACCGCGATCACGTCGGCGATCTCGAGGATCCCCTTCTTGATGCCCTGCAGCTGGTCGCCGGTGCGGGCCAGGGTGAGGAACAGGAAGGTGTCGACCATGCCCGCCACGGTCACCTCGGACTGACCGACGCCGACCGTCTCGACCAGCACCACGTCGTACGACGCCGCTTCGAGGACCGACATGGCCTGCACCGTCGCCCGCGCCACCCCGCCGAGCGTGCCGGCGCTGGGCGAGGGCCGGATGAAGGCGCCGGGGTCGACCGAGAGCCGCGGCATCCGGGTCTTGTCGCCGAGGACGGAGCCGCCGGTGCGCACGCTGGACGGGTCGACGGCCAGCACGCCGACGCGGTGGCCGGCGGCCGTGAGCCGGCTGCCGAGCGCCTCGATGAAGGTCGACTTGCCGACGCCGGGCACGCCCGAGATCCCGACCCGGACGGCCGAGGTCTCCGGGACGGGCAGGGCGGTCAGCAGCTCGCGGGCCCGCTCGCGGTGGGCCGGGTTCGCGGACTCGACGAGGGTGATCGCCCGCGAGACCGCAGCCCGGTGGCCGGCGGCGACTCCCTCGAGCAGATCGGGCACGGTGACGGCGGGCACGTCGGGCACAGTACCGCCGGACGCGAACGGCGCCCCGGTCCAGGAGGACCGGGGCGCCGGGTGCAGCGGGACGGACGGGTCAGCGGCGGACCCGGACCGCCTTGCTCGTCACGGTGGTGGCCGTCCAGTCACCGCGAGTGCCGGTGACCCGGACGGTGACCCGCTTGCCCGCGAAGGCCGGCTTCAGCCGCAGTCGGGCCGCGGTGCTCACGACCTTCCCGTCGACCCGCCACTGGTAGGTGAACCGGGTGCCCGCACTCCAGGAGGTGCGACGCAGGTTGACCGCGAGGGTACGGCGGACCTTCGCCTGGCCCGTGATCGTCACCGTCGCGGCCTTCACCCGCGGCCGGGCCGGCGTCCGGACCGTGGTGGTGGCCGCCGCGGTGCCGCCGACCACCCCCACCCGGACCTGGTACGACGTGCCCGCCGCCAGACCGGCGAAGGTCACGCCGGTGGTGTCGGACCACACCTGACGACTCGCGACGACGCGTCCGGCACGACTCAGCGACACCTGGAGGACGAACCGCTGCGGGCCGGTCGCCGTCCACCGCACCTGGACCTGCGACCAGGCCGGGGCCGTGGCCGTGGCCCGGATGACGGTCGGCGCGGCGAGGACGGTGGCCCGCGCGGACGGCGTCGAGACGTTCGACGTGCCGTTCACGTTGGTCGCCGCGACCGTGGCCGTGTAGTCCCCGGCCGCCAGGCCCGGGAACGTGTGGCTGCTCGTGCCCCCGGCCACCTGGGCCTCGGCGCCGTTGCTCAGCCGCACCGTGTAGCCGGTGATGGTCGAGCCGCCGTCGTCCGGCGCGTCCCAGCTGACCGTGACCGCCCGACCGGTCACCGAGACGCCGGGTCGGGCGGGTGCCGTGGGCCGGACGCTGGCGATCGGGACGTAGGCGCTGTAGCCGCTGGCCGGCGAGGCGCCGAGGGCGTTGACCGCCTTGACGCTCGCCCGGTACGACCTGCCGCGGTCCAGCCCGGTGAAGGTGTACGACGTCGTCGCGGCGTCCACCGAGACCGGCTCCCCACCCTCCAGCTGCACGGTGTAGCCGGTGAGCGGCGAGTTGCCGTCGTACGCCGGGGCGGCCCACGACACGGTGACGTTGCGCAGCGAGACCGTCGCGGACACCGCCTGCGGGACGTCGGGCGCCGCCGAGGCCCGCAGCTCCAGGCCGTCGACCGCGGCCTGCAGGGTGGCGCCCTGGCCGGCGTACTGCTCGTCGGTGGCGGTGCCGGCCGCCAGCAGGGCCGTGGAATCGGCCAGCGCCGAGCGGAGGACGCCGACCGTCGCCGGCGAGTACCGGGTCAGGTCCATGGCCTGGACGTCGGCGACGCCCACCATCAGCGACCGCCGGACCCGGGGCGCCAGCTGGCCCACGGCGAGCCGCAGGTCCCGCAGGGCGGCCTTGACCTCGGAGGCGATCGCCGTCTCGTCGACCAGCACCTCCGACGCCGACTCCATCGCCCGGATGAAGGCCGCGAAGTCCACGCCGACGTAGCGCGCGCCGTTGGTCAGCTCGGGCCGGTGCGCCTCATGGAGCGCGCGCAGGGCCGACGTGTCCACGCCGTAGTTGAACGTGAGCGAGTCGAGGTTCGACACGAACGGGTGGTTCGCGTCGGGGACGTCCGTGCGGAGCACCGCGATGACGTCGTGCGTGCCGCTGACCGCGGTCGGAAGCGACACGGTGGTGGTCCCGGCGGACGACCAGTTGGCGCCGGTCACCGGGAGCGGGACGGTCACCAGCGGGGCGCCCGTGCGCGAGCCGAGGTAGAGCTCGATCCGGGAGTTGTTGCCGACCCGGCTGGAGTTGTTGACGTAGTGGACCGAGACCGAGGTGGCCGTCTTGGCGAACCGCAGGTCGTCGTACTCCAGGACGTCGCCGTCGCGGGTGCCCCCGACGTTGACGCCGGAGGTGCCGTCGTTCCAGCTGAAGCTCTCGGTCTTCAGCTCGGTGCCGGCCCACCGGCTCCGGTTCTCGAACTCGACGACCAGGCCGTCGCCGGACGGGGCGTCCGGGACGTCGAAGGTGAGGCCGCCGAGGTTGCCGATGTAGGGCCGGGCCTCGGTGTAGGTGCCGCGCAGGACGATGAAGACGTCGTGCGTGCCGGTGAGGCCGGCCGGCAGGTTCACCTCGGCGACGCCGCTGGAGTTCCAGTCCGAGCCGGTGGCCGGCAGCGGCACGTTGACCAGCGGGGTGCCGGTCATCGAGTCCAGATAGACGTCGAGGTTGGCGTCCGGAGCGACCCGGTTGGAGTTGTTGATGTAGCGCATCGACAGCTTGGTCGGGGCGTCGGGGAAGGCCACGCCGGCCCAGCGCACCCAGTCACCGTGGTGGGTGTTGGCGATGGCGGTGAACCCACCCGCGCCGGCGGAGGCCGTCTCGGTCTTCATGGTGTTGCTGCCGACGCTGACGCCGTCGCCACCCCACCCGGTCCGGCCCTCGGGGGTCAGGACGACGTTGTTGTCGACCGGCTCCTCCTCGACGGCGCCGGAGTCGGCGAACTGCATGAAGTCGAAGTTGCCGACCCAGTGCAGCGCGGTGTCACCGGCGGTGGGGTTGGAGCCGGTGAAGACGAAGTAGACCTTCGCCGGGCTCGCGGCGAGCAGGGCCTCGACGTCGGTCAGGTCCGCGGTGGCGGTGACGTAGGTGCCGAAGGTGGAGGCGGTCGGCGGGGTCGGCACCGTCGCCACCAGGTGACCCGTGGGCGATCCGAGGCGCACCTCGACGGCGGCGTTGGCGTAGCCGTCGGCCGAGGCGCCGGCGTACCGCACCTGGAGCTGGTCCGGGACCTGGCCCTCGCCGAAGGTGACCCCGTTGAACGCGATCCACGAGCCGGGACGGACGCCACCGATGCCGGTGGTCTCGTTGCCGAGCAAGCCGCCCGACCACTCGTCCTGCTTCTCAGCCTCGAGCCGGCGGAATCCGCCCTGGCTCAGGACCAGCCCGTCGAGAGCCGCGGTGAGCGCCGCGTCGGCCGCGTCGAGCTCGTCGTCGGTCGCCTCCGTGCGGGCGAGGACCGTGCGGGCGGAGTCGCGCGCGGTCGCGAGGGCGGCGTACGTCGAGCCCTCGTAGTTGCCCGCGACGACCAGGCGCGCCTCGGCGTAGGTCTCCTGCAGCTGAGCACGCCAGTGGTCGGTGACCCGGAGGGCGAAGGGGTCCCGCGTGGAGAGGCCCCTGCCGGTGACCGCTGCCGCCGGGACTCCGGTGAGCGCCCCGTCGGTCAGTCGTACGGCGAACCGCGACCGGGCCAGCCGCACCAGGGTGCCGGTGACCCGGACGGCCAGCGTGGTGGCGCTGGACCTGGTGACCGTCGCGGTGACGCCGGCCGGCAGCCCCACGACCCGGACGAGTCCGGCCGCGGCGAGGTCGGTGCCGGTGGCGCCGGCGAAGGCCGCGCCCTGCAGGGACATCGTGATGGTTCCGTCGACCTTGCCGTCCGCGTCCGCGGTCAGCGCCGCCCGGTCCGAGGTGATGCTCGCCGTCGCCGGCGCCCCCGTCCCGGCGGTGCTCATCGAGAACGCCGGGCGGCTGCTGGTGCCCCACGTCGAGGCGGCGGCGCCCATCGTCAGCTCGAACGAGCCGTCGCCGACGATGTCGGCGTAGTCGACCCAGGTGTCGCCGTGGGTCCGGCCGTTGAGCTCGGCGCCCTGGATGTAGTAGTTGTCCGGGGATACCTGGTCGGCCGTGATGCTGAACGACGTGCCGTCGGCGTGGGAGATGTCGACGCGCGGGAAGAACGGCGAGCCGACCTGGTACTGCGAGGAGCCGGCGGTGACCGGGTAGAGGCCGAGCGCCGCCGCGACGAACGTCGCCGACATGGCACCGGTGTCGTCGTCCATGGTCGGCAGGAAGCCCTGCGGCTCGTTCTTGAAGACCTTGGTCCTGATCGGAGGGGTCAGCTTGCCGTTGCTCGACGGGGGCGTGTTGCCGTCCGTGCCGCCGGTGGCGATGTACTGCTGCCAGGTCTCCTTGGTGTAGAGGTCGCGCACCCACTTCTGGGTCTTGGCCGGCTGGCCCAGGTAGTTGAAGAGGTACGGCGTCTGCAGGTCGACCTCGTTGGCGTTCGACTTCAGCATCCTGGTGCCGTCGTCGGGCGCCTGCTCGCCGAAGTAGTGGCTGAGCGCCGACCGCGCGGCGGCGGTGCCGCCCATGGCGGTGATCAGGCCGGCCATGTCCTGCGAGGGGTACCAGTGGAACTGCCAGAGCGTGCCCTGGTAGAGGCGCGCGGCCTGGAACTGCTCCAGGTCGTCCGAGGCCCACTCACGGCTGGCGTTGCGCGAGGACAGCACGGCGACGTCGGTGCCGTCGGAGGCCTTCCACGCGGCCGGCTTCAGGACGTTCTTGTAGTTGGCGGCGCGGGCGGCGTACGACGCGGCGTCGGCGCTCAGGCCGAGCTCGGTCGCGATGACCGAGAGCGCGTAGTCGTCGTACGACGCGGCGACGGTGGTGCCCGGGTCGTCGGCGAGGTAGCCGAGGGCGCGGTTGGTCGCGTTGTAGGTGGTGGAGTTGGCGACCACGGCCGGGAAGGCCTTCGCGAGCCGCTCCAGGTGCACACCCTTGGAGATCGCGTCGGCGATGACGATCGCGGAGCGCTCGAAGCGGACGGTCGGGACGGCCATCATCCGGCTGCTCAGCGTCGCGTTGCCCACGGTGGCCGCGTCGGCGTAGAGGTCGACGAGCGACTGCACGAGGTCGCCGTACACGTCCGGGTACATGGTGGCGAGCACCGGGAACTTCCGGAAGTCGTCCCAGGTGCCCCACCCGTCGTAGTGCGTGTAGCCGTCGGCGCGGTGCACCGCTCCGTCGACGCCGCGGTAGGTGTCGTCGGTGCTGGTCGCGTTGGTCGGCGTCGCCAGCATCCGGTAGAGGCTCGTGTAGAAGATCGCGGCCAGGTCGCCGTCGGGATCGCTGGTGGCGTCGGAGGTGACCGCGACCTTGCCCAGGGTCTCCTGCCACACGTCGTGCGCGTCCTCGCGGACGTCGGCGAACGACTTGCCGGCCAGCTCGGCGGCCTGGTCCCGGCGGGCCTGGGCGACGCTGATCGGCGACAGGGTGGTGGTGAGCTGCACGGCCTCGCCGGCGTCCACGTCGAAGGTCATCACGGCGCCGGCGTCGACACCGGTACGGCGCTTCGTGGGCCCGAACGCGGCTCCCTCGCCCCAGGTCTGCACGCTGGCGACGGGCGCGCTGGTGACCGCGGTGTAGTAGAGCTTGTAGTTGTATCCGTTGAAGGTGCCGGTGACGCTGCCGGACAGCTCGGCCCGGCCGTCCTCGAGGGTCGTCACGGCGAGCTCGGACCCGAGCCGGCCGGTGAAGTTGTTCTGGAGGTCCAGCACGAGCGAGGCCCGGCCGGCCCGCGGGAAGGTGAACCTCTCCAGGCCGCTGCGGACGGTGGCGGTCAGCTCCGCGTCGATGGTGCCGCGCGGGGACTGCAGGCCGACCTGGTAGTAGCCGGGCTCCGCGGTCTCGTCGTCGTGCGAGAACGGCAGCGCGTAGCTGCTGGTCGCGGGCCGCGCGGAGTAGCTGTTGTAGGTCGGGACGACGAGCAGGTCGCCGCCGGCCCCCGAGCCGCCGACGCCGTCGAGGTTCGTGAGCGTGAAGCCCCGGATGTTGCCCTGCGCGTAGTCGTAGCCCGAGTGGGTGCGTCCGGGCGCGGTCATCGGGTTGGGCTTGGCCAGGCCGTGGGGCACCTGGGCGCCCGGCAGGTTCTGCCCGTGGTCGCCCTGGGTGGCCATGAACGGGTTGACGAGCTCGGTGAAGTCGGTCGCCGGGTCGACGGCGGCCGCCGTGGCGGCCGGCGACGTCGCGGCGAGGCCGGCCACCGCGAGGGCGGCGGCGAGGGCGGTGGACACGAGACGTGGCGCGCGTGGGACACGCCGGTACGAGAGGGGCATGCAGTCGCTTCCTTGGCAGGGGGATGTGGCCGAGAACCGCCATGGAAGTTAAGGAGGGTCGGTTAACCGGAGGGGACCTCCGGGGGACGACCGCCCCGAGGGGAGACGTACGACGTCTGTCGATCAGGTGAACGAGCCCGCGATCAGTGCTCGAGCTCCTCGCGCAGCGCGGCCAGCAGGTCGAGGGCCGACTCCGCGATGACGGTGCCGGGCAGGAACACCGCGGCGGCCCCCATCTCGCGCAGGGTGGGGACGTCGTCGGGCGGGATGACGCCGCCGATCACGATCATGATGTCGGGACGGCCCTGCTCGGCGAGCGCCTCCTTCAGCGCCGGCAGCAGCGCGAGGTGGCCGGCCGCGAGCGAGCTGACGCCGACGATGTGCACGTCGGCGTCGACCGCCTGCTGGGCGACCTCCTCCGGCGTCGAGAACAGCGGCCCCACGTCGACGTCGAAGCCGAGGTCGGCGAACGCGGAGACGACGACCTTCTGGCCGCGGTCGTGGCCGTCCTGGCCCATCTTGGCGACCAGGATGCGGGGTCGGCGGCCCTCGGCCTCCTCGAACTGCTCGGTGGCGTCCAGCACCTGCTGCACCAGGGTGCCGTCGCCCTCGCCGGCGGTGTCGCGGTACACGCCGCTGATCGTACGGATCACGGCCTGGTGCCGGCCGTAGACCTTCTCCAGCGCGTCCGAGATCTCGCCGACGGTGGCCTTGACGCGGGCCGCGTCCACGGCCAGCGCGAGCAGGTTGCCGTCGAGCGAGCCCTTCGACGCGCCCCGCTCGGCGCTGTTGGTCAGCGCCTCCAGCGCCCGTCGTACGTCGTCGTCGTCGCGCTCGGCCCGCAGCCGGTCCAGCTTGGCGATCTGCTGGCGGTAGACGTCGTCGTTGTCGACGCGCAGCACGTCGAGCTTGTCCTCGGCCGCCAGCCGGAAGGTGTTGACGCCGATGACCTTCTGGGCGCCCGAGTCGATCCGCGCCTGGGTGCGCGCGGCCGCCTCCTCGATGCGCATCTTGGGGATGCCCTGCTCGATGGCCTGGGCCATGCCGCCGGCCTGCTCGGCCTCCTGGATGTGGGCCCAGGCCTTCTCGGCGAGGTCGTGGGTGAGCCGCTCGACGTAGTAGCTGCCGGCCCACGGGTCGATGGTCCCGGTCGTCCCGCTCTCCTGCTGCAGCAGGAGCTGGGTGTTGCGGGCGATCCGGGCGGAGAAGTCGGTCGGGAGCGCGATCGCCTCGTCGAGCGCGTTGGTGTGCAGCGACTGGGTGTGGCCCTGGGTCGAGGCCATCGCCTCGATGCAGGTGCGGCCGACGTTGTTGAAGACGTCCTGGGCGGTGAGCGACCAGCCGGAGGTCTGGCTGTGCGTGCGCAGGCTGAGCGACTTGGGGTTCTGCGGCTCGAACTGGCGCACCAGCCGACTCCACAGCGCCCGGGCCGCGCGCATCTTGGCGATCTCCATGTAGAAGTTCATGCCGATCGCCCAGAAGAAGCTGAGCCGCGGCGCGAACTGGTCGATCGTCATGCCGGTCTCGAGGCCCGCGCGGATGTACTCGACGCCGTCGGCCAGGGTGTAGGCGAGCTCCAGGTCGGCCGTCGCCCCGGCCTCCTGGATGTGGTAGCCGGAGATCGAGATCGAGTTGAACCGCGGCATCCGCGCCGAGGTGAAGCTGAAGATGTCGGAGATGATCCGCATCGACGGCGCCGGCGGGTAGATGTAGGTGTTGCGGACCATGAACTCCTTGAGGATGTCGTTCTGGATCGTCCCCGCGAGCTGCTCCGGCTTCACCCCCTGCTCCTCGGCCGCCGCGATGTAGAGCGCGAGCACCGGCAGCACCGCGCCGTTCATGGTCATCGACACCGACATCTCGTCGAGCGGGATGCCGTCGAAGAGCGTCCGGGCGTCGTAGATCGAGTCGATGGCCACGCCCGCCATGCCGACGTCGCCGCGCACCCGCGGGTGGTCGGAGTCGTAGCCGCGGTGGGTCGCCAGGTCGAACGCGACCGACAGGCCCTTCTGGCCGGCCGCCAGGTTGCGGCGGTAGAAGGCGTTCGACTCCTCCGCGGTGGAGAACCCGGCGTACTGCCGGACGGTCCAGGGCTGGGTCGTGTACATCGTCGGGTACGGCCCCCGCAGGAACGGGCTGAGCCCGGGCCAGGTGTCGAGCGCGTCGAGACCGGCCAGGTCCGCGGCGTCGTACGACGGCTTGATCGGGATGCCCTCGGGGGACGTCCACGGCTCGCCGGACACCTCCCCGGTCGGCGCGATCGCGCCGGCCAGGTCGAGGCCGCTGAAGGACTTCGGAATGCTCATGCCAGCTGCTCCCGGACTCGGGTGAGGAAGGCGAGGGCGTCGACGCCCATCGCGCAGGAGTCGTCGGTGCCGTCGATCGGCTTGCCCGCGACGATGACGTACGACGCCCCGGCGGCCCGGAGCGCCTCGGCGGCGGCCGGTCCCAACGCGGCGTAGGCGCCGTCGGGTCCGGCGAGGCAGACCACCCGCTGACCGGCGTAGGCCGCGACCAGCTCGTCGGCGTCCTTCGTCGGCCCGGCGACGTCGACCGCGACCCCGCCCGCGGCGAGGAGGTTGGTCGCGAAGGTGGCCCGCGCGGTGTGCTGGGCGATCGGGCCGAGCGTCGCGAGGAAGACGTGGGCGTCCGGCGGGGTGTCGCGCATCGCCTCGTAGCTGGCGCCGTACGGACGGACGTCGGTCCAGGCGTCGTCGGCCGCGCGCTGCGGCAGCGTCTCGGCCAGGTTCGGGAACTCCGAGAGCCCGGTGAGCGGGCGCCTGCGCTTCGCGACCTCGGCCTCGCGGCGCTCGACGGTGGCGGCGATCTCGGCGTCCAGGTCGGCCCCGTCCTCGAGCCGCCCGAAGAGCTCCCACGCGGCGACGGCCAGGTCGTCGGTGAGCTTCTCGACGGCGTACGAGCCGCCGGCGGGGTCGGCGACCTTGGCCACGTGGGACTCGTCGACCAGCAGGTGCGAGGTGTTGCGGGCGATCCGGCGGCCGAAGCCCTCCGGGCGACCGAGCGGGCTGTCGAACGGCAGCACCGTCACCGCGTCCGCTCCCCCGACGCCGGCCGCGAAGGCGGCGACCGTGGTGCGGAGCATGTTCACGTAGGGGTCGTAGCGGGTCATCATCGGCCGGCTGGTGACGGCGTGCTGACGCTGCCCGCCCTCGCCGCCGCTCAGCTCGAGGACCCGGGCCCAGAGCCGACGGGCGGCGCGCAGCTTGGCGATCGTCGGGAACTGCTCGTCGGTCGCGGCGTAGCGGAACTCCACCAGCGACGCGGTCTCGGTGACCGGGATCCCGGCGCCCTCGAGGACCCGCAGCAGCCGGGCGGCCACCGCCAGCGCGTGGGCCAGCTCCTGGACGTCGGAGGCGCCGCGGTCGTGGACGGCGGTCGCGTCGACGACGAACCCGAGGACGCCCGCGTCGCGGGCCAGGCCGGCCGCAGCGACGAGGACCTCGTCGGCGGCCGTCGCGTCCACCCCGAGGTTGGTGCCGGTCGCGAGCTCGCGGTCGCCGACGTACTCGAGGAAGGCGCGGGCGGCGGCGAGCGGGTCGGCCGGCGCGTCGAGGACGACCGGCGCGAGGTCGAGCAGCACGCCCTCGAGGAGCGCCGCGAGATCGGTGCCGTCGGTGCCGACCCACAGGGAGGTCACGCCACCGTCGAGGTCGATCAGCGCGGCCTCGTTGGCCGACTTGGCGTCACCGCCCCCGAGGTGGGCCCGGACGTCCCAGGCGCCGACGCGGGTCGGCCGGCCGCTGGTGACCAGGCCGTCGAGCAGGTCGGGGGTGCCGAGCGGGGTGACGGCGATGCCGTCGAGGGTCGTCCGGGTCAGCTTGTCCCAGACGACCGCGTCCGGGTCGTCGTCACCGATCCGTCGGGACTTGCGGAGCACCGCGGCGGTGGCCGCCTCCCACTCCTCACGGGTGTGCCGGTCCTCGGGCGCCGCCAGGTCGAGCGAGCCCTGCTCGGGCTCCAGCTCCTCGGGCTCGGGCAGCCCACCTTCCACCTCGGTCATGGTCGGCACCTTAGGAGCGTCGCGTGACCGGGGCCACGAAGTGTGACCTTTTCGACCGATAGCCTGCGCCGCGTGAAGGTGCGCGACCCGCAGGGCCAGACCTGGCGGGTGACCCGGCGATGGGTGCCGTGGCGACGCCGGCTGAAGGGCAGCCTCGACGCGTTGCCGGACCTCCCCGGCGGCACCTCGCTCGGCGACGACCCGGTCAGCCTGGTCATCGGCCTCGTCCTCCTGGTCCTGCTGCTCCCCTTCCTCCTGCTCGTCCTGGTCGCCGGGCTGGAGCTGCTGCTGCTCCTGCTGGTCCTGCCGTTCGCGATCCTCGGCCGGGTGCTGCTGGGCCGCCATTGGACGGTGGAGGTACGACGCGGCTTCCGCCCCTTCTGGGAGCAGGAGACCGGCGACTGGCAGGCCAGCGGCGTGCGGATCCACGAGGTGGCCGACGCGATCCGCCGCGGCGACCCACCGGCGCAGACCCTCGGTCGGGGTTAGCGCGGTGGCGGACCAGCCATCAGCTCTCGCTCACGCAGCGCGATCCGCGTGCGCGCCCGGACCAGGGTGAGCAGCAGCGGGATGCCGGTGTAGACGAGGATCCAGACCGGCCAGAACAGCCCGCGGCCGTCGAGCCACCAGACCAGCACGCAGGCCGCGCCGGGACCGAGGAACACGGCCAGGTCCTTCATCAGCTGGCCTCGAAAACCGGCCATGGCCATCGCCCGGGCGACCCGGGGGTCCATGCCCCCGGCGGCCAGCGGGTCGGGCTCGGGTCGGCCGGTCGGGAGCAGGTCGGAGACCAGCTCCAGCAGCCCGCCGAGGGTGAGCTCCGGCGTCAGGTCGGCCGACCTCGACTCCAGGTCGGACTCGGTCAGCCGGCCCTCGGCGTACGCCTCGCGGAGCAGGGCGCGGACCAGGTCGCGGTCGGCGTCGGAGCTGCGCAGCCGGGCGTGCTCGGGAAGGCGGGGGTCGTAGGTGAAGCCACGCCAGCGGGCGTCGACGCTCATCCCGGGAACCTCGTCGGGTCGGCGGCCCAGGCGGCCGGGTAGAACTCCTGCGGGCACTGCGCTCCCATGCAGTCCCGGTAGCGCACCGCGAGCCGCTTCAGCGCCAGCAGCACCGGCTTCGACGCCGGGTCGTGAGCGAGGTTGCGCATCTCGTACTCGTCGGTGGCCCGGTCGTAGAGCTCCTCCTCACCGCCGCGGAAGCGGACGTAGGTCCAGGCGCCCAGCCGCACCCCCATGTAGAGCCGACGGCTGCCGTCGCCGCCCGGCCAGCCCTCGATCGGGATCGCGCGGACCTGGTCCAGGGCGTTGACCCACGGCAGGATGTCGACGCCGTCCAGGGGATGGTTCACCTCGGCCCCGGCGACCCCGAGGAGGGTGGCGGCGAGGTCGGGGTTGGTGACCGCCGTCCTCACCTCGTGGCCCTGCGGGAGCCCGGGACCACGCATCAGGACCGGGATGCGCAGCGAGTCGTCCCAGGGGTAGAGCTTGCCGTTGAGGTTGTGGGCGTCGACCGTGAATCCGTTGTCGGAGGTGAAGACGACGAGCGTCCGGTCGAGCTGGCCCGTCTCCTCCAGCGTGTCGACGAGCGCCGCGACCCCGCGGTCGATGCCGCGGGCGGCCTCGATCCGCCGCTGGTAGACGGTGCGCAGGGCCCGCTTCTCCAGCTTGGTGAACCGCCGGTGGGACGGCTTGTTGGCCTTCGCCAGATCGTCGGTGTCGTCGGGGAACGAGTACGGCAGGTTCGGGATGCTGACCCGCTGGTAGTAGCCGCGGTCCTCGTCGGCCGGGACCGTCGTCTTGAACGCGGCGCGGGTGTCCTTCGGGTGGATGGTCCGCGGGTCGCCCGGGCCCTCCGGGCCGCCGACGTGCGGAGCGACGTAGTTGACCCAGGCGAACCACGGCCTCCCGTCCCGGTCGCCGGTGATCATGTCCTGGGTCTGCTCGGTCATCACCTCGGTGGCGTAGCCGGGCACCCGCCGGACCTCGCCGTTGATGTTCATCCGCCGCCGGTCGAAGCGGTACGTCGACGGGTCGATCGTCGCGCGCCAGTCGGTCCAGCCCGGTGGGAGGTCGTGCTCGGTGTCGGCTCCGGTCAGCGGGTTCACCTTGCCGTAGCCGTTGATGTACTTGCCCGCGAACAGGGTGTCGTAGCCGACCTTCTGCAGGGCGACGGGCACGGTGTTGGTGTCGTCGAAGCTGGCGTAGCCACCCCCGTGCCCGGTGATGGTCACGGCACCGTGGTTGTGGGCGTACTGACCGGTCAGCAGCGACGCCCGCGCCGGCACGCAGATCGGCGTCGGCGCGAGGGCGTCACCGAACGCGACCCCGCCCTCCTGCAGGAGCTCGAGCGTCTTCGGCATGAAGACCAGGTCGCGGACCGCGAGGTCGTCGGCCGTGATCAGCAGGATGTTGGTCCGGCCGTCGGGCCGCTCGACCGCAGGCGTCGGCGTGGAGGCCGCGTCCGACCCGATCCCCGTCACCGCCAGCGCCCCCACGGCCAGCGTCGCCAGCAGCGCGCGAGGCGTCCGCGGCGTCCGTGCGGGCCACCCTCTCACCCGTCCCACCCCGTCATTCGAAGGTCACTCGATCAATCAGCACAAGTCGAGTCAGGTTACTTCTCGGGGGTGCCCGGCCGACGCGGGCACGCCGGGCGGATTCACGCGACGTCCACCCGCACGCCACCGGGCCGACGGACGGCGGGGCGAGGGTGGGCCCATGAGGATCGCGCTCGTCACCGAGACGTTCTACCCGGCCGTGGACGGCGCCACGACGACGGTGAAGGCGGTCGCCGACCGGCTCATCGACACCGGCCACGAGGTGCGGATCATCGCGCCCGGTCCGGGACTGTCCTGCTACCGGCACAGCGAGGTGGTCCGCCTGCGGCCGCTCGACAAGCCCGGCGGGCAGGTACGGGACGCGCTGGCGTCGTACCGCCCGGACGTCGTGCACGTGACCAGCCCCGGCACCGTCGGCCGCAAGGCGCTCAAGCACGCCGCCCGCCTGGGCATCCCCAGCGTCGTCGTCCAGCAGGCGCCGGTCCCCGACCTGACCGCCGACTACTGGCGGGCCAAGGTCGCCGACCGCGCCGGGCGGGTCCTCGTCACCGCCCCCTGGATGGTCGACCGGGTCGCCGCGCTCGGCGTCGAGGCGGCGCTCTGGGAGCCCGGCGTCGACACCGACGCGTTCACGCCCGCGCTGCGCGACGCCTGGCTGCACGGCTCCTGGTCGCGGGCCCGCTCGAAGCAGGGCCCCCTCGTCACCGTCGGGTACGTCGGCAGCCTCCACCGCCGCCACGGCGTACGACGGCTGCCGGAGCTGAACGCGGTCGCCGGGATCCGGCCGGTCGTCATCGGCGCCGGGCCGCAGCGCGACTGGCTCCGGTCGCGGATGCCGCAGGCCAAGCTGACCGGCGCGCTGGAGACGGGCGATCTCACCGTGGCGCTGGCGACCCTCGACGTGCTGGTCCACCCCGGCACCGAGGAGACCTGCTGCCACGCGCTGCGCGAGGCCGCGGCGAGCGGCGTCCCCGTGGTGGCCCCGGGGGCCGGCGGCGCGCGCGACGTCGTACGTCCGCTGGAGACCGGGCTGCTCTACGACCCCGAGGACCCGCACGGCCTGGTCCGCGCGGTCCGGGCGGTGACCGCCGACCGCCAGCGCGCGCTGCTCGGTGCGCGGGCCCGCGAGCTGGCCACCCGGGACTGGCGGCAGGCCGTCGACGAGCTGGTGGAGCGGCACTACGGCGTCTTCAGCAGCCGGGAGATTCGCCCCACGACCCGGTAGTCGCGCCCTATGCTTCGCGCGTGCGGGACGACGCGAGGGCCGGGGCGCGATGAGCTCCGCCGCGGACATCCTCGAGCGTGAGAGCGAGCTCGACCGGCTCGCCGCGGCGCTGGCGTCCGCCGCCACCGGGTCCGGTCAGGTGGTGGTGATCGAGGGCGAGGCCGGGATCGGCAAGACCCGGCTGGTGCGCGAGGCGCGCGAGCTGGCCCGGGCGCGCAGGTTCGGGCGGCTGCAGGCGACCGGCGACGAGGCCGAGACCACGGTCGCGTGGGGCGTCGTACGCCAGATGGTGGAGCGCTCGGTCTCCCGCTACTCCGGCGAGGTCCGCGACGCGATCCTGGCCGGCCCGGCCGGCGCCGCGCTGCGCGCCCTCGACGTCGCACCCGACGGGCCGGGCGCCACCGACGCGGAGGTGGCCCGCACCCTGCACGCCCTGTGGTGGGTGGCCGTCGACCTGTCCGCCACCCGCCCACTCCTCATCACCGTGGACGACGCGCAGTGGTCCGACCAGCCGTCGCTGCGCTTCCTCAGCTACCTGTCCCGCCGGGTGGCCGACCTGCCCATCGCCCTGGTGGTCGCGACCCGCCCGCCGTCGGGCGGCACCGGCCCGCTCACCGAGCTGACCGTGTCGCGCCAGGCCGAGCGGCTGCTGCCCGGACCCCTGACGCCGGCCGCGGTGGCGGCCTTCAGCACCCCCGCCGGCGTCTCGCCGTGCCCGCCCGTGGTCGCGGCGATGCACGCGGCGTGCGGGGGCAACCCGTTCCTGACCGGCGCGCTGCTCGACGAGCTGGTCAGCGGCGGACACGACGTCACCGACCCGGCGGCCGCCGCGGTCGTGGCCGGCCTCGGGCCCAGCACCGTCTCGCGCGCGATGCTCAGCCGGCTCAGCGAAGAGGCGCTCGCGGTCGCCGGGGCGGCCGCGGTGCTCGGCACCGGCGCGAGTCCCTGGCTGGCGGGCCGGGTGGCCGCCGTACCCGACGAGGCGCTGCCGCAGGCGGTGGCCACGCTGGTCCGCGACAACGTGGTCGTCGAGGGCGCCGAGGGCCTGGTCTTCGTCCACCCCGTGATCCGCGAGGCGACGGTCGCCGCGCTCGGGCCGCTCACCGCGGCGGCCATGCACGCCCGGGCCGCGGTCGAGCTGCACGCGCGCCAGGCCCCGCCGGCCCAGCTGGCCACGCATCTGCTCGCCGCGCCGGCCGGCACCCTTCCCGACGGGCCGGACCTGCTGGCCCGAGCGGCCGCCGGCTCCCTCGCCGTCGGAGACACCCGTACGGCGACCGCCTGCCTGGAGCGCGCGCTCGACGAGCGACCCGGCGACCCGGTGCTGCGCGAGCGGCTCGGCCGGGCGCTGCTGCTGGCGGGCGACGCCGCGGCCGCGCGCGACCACCTGCTCGCCGCCGCCACGACGGTCACCGATCCCCGCGAGCGTGCCGACCTGCTGGCCACCGCGAGCCGCGGCACCCTCGACGCCGACGGCCCGGCGGCCGCGACCGAGGAGCTGGAGCGCGCGCTCGCCGACTGGCCGCCGGTCGAGGAGGAGCCGGCCCGGCTGGTGCTCGAGGCCCGGCTCGGCGTCACCCGGTCCTTCGTCCCCGCCCAGCGACGGGTCGCCGACCGGCACCTGGCCGGGTTCACCGACCTCGCGGGCGACACCCCCGAGGAGCGGACCCTGCTCGCGCTGCTCGCCCAGCGCGGCCGCTACCGCAACGACCCGCACCTGGCGACGGCCGAGTTCGCCCGTCGGGCGCTCCGCCACGGGGCGCTCTTCGACGACGCCGCCCGCGGCGACGGCCTGGTCGGCTGGGTGCTGGCGATGATGTCGTTCATCTCCGCCGATGCCCTGCCCGAGGCCCGCGCCGAGATCGACCGCGCGCGGCTGCGGGTGGTCCGCGGCGGCTCGCCCGTCGACTTCGCGATGGTCGCCAACGCGGCCTGTCTCGCGGCCTGGCGCTCCGGCGACGTCCGAGCCACCGAGGCCGAGGCCGACGCGATCCTGGCCGCCGTCGAGCACGAGCCGCCGTCGCCCGAGGTGGTCTCGCTGCGGGCCACCGCGGCCAACCTCGGCGGGTACGCCGCCCTCGAGCGCCGCGACCTCGCGGCGGTCCGCGCCCTGCTCACGTCGTACGACGACCACACCGGCGGGTTGCGCGTGATGCCGGCGATCTGGCTGCACGAGCTGCGGGCCCGGGTCAGTCTCGCCTCCGGCGACCCGCACGCCGCTCTCCAGCAGCTCGACCGGCTGCGCCGCGAGGCCGCCGACGCCGACGTCGATCCGGCCGCACTGGCCTGGCGGCTGCCCGCCGCGATCGCCCACTGGCGCCTCGGCGACGCGGCGAGCGCCCGGGCCCGGCTGGCCGAGCAGGCCGCGCTCGCCCGTCGCTGGGGCAGTCCCACGGACGTGGGCGCCGCGATCCGCGTCGCGGCCCGCTTCGAGGAGGACGCGGCCGCGCGGGCGGGACTGCTCGCGGAGGCGGTCGCCGTCCTCGAGGGCGCGGCCGACCGGCTGGAGCACGTCAAGGCGATGGTCGACCTCGCCGAGACCTGGCGGGCGCTGGGTCGTCGTACCGAGTCGCGCGAGCTGCTCGGCCCGGCCACCGAGCTGGCCGCCGCCTGCGGCTCGCCGTGGGTGCGCCAGCGCTGCGCCGCCGCGCTGGAGGCGCTCGGCGACCGGCCGCGCCGCTTCGTCGCCCCGGGCCCCGACTCACTGACCGCGAGCGAGCGCCGGGTCGCCGGCCTCGCCGTCGTCGGGCACAGCAACCGCGACATCGCCCACGAGCTGTTCGTCTCGCCCAAGACCGTCGAGAATCACCTGGGCCGGGTCTACACCAAGCTCGGGATCAGCTCGCGGCGGGAGCTGGCGAGCGCACTGGGCTGACCCGGGTTGGCAGGGCGCCCCAAGCATGGTTAGGCTTGCCTAAGTTCTGCGCCTGAGCGGGTTCAGTAGCGGTGTTTGTCACACCGCCTGCCCGTCCCCGCGCGCACGCTGGGCGGTAGCGTGGTCACTCGTGGCAACCCCGACACTCGTCAAGGGAGCGCGCTCGACCCGCTCCACGATCGCCCTGAAGCTGGCCATGGCCGTCAGCGGACTGATCTTCATCGGCTACGTGCTGGCGCACATGTACGGCAACCTGAAGGCCTTCTCGGGTGAGGAGGCCTTCAACGAGTACGCGCACCACATCCGCGAGATCGGCGAGCCGATCCTCCCGCACGCCGGTGCCCTCTGGATCTTCCGCGTCGTGCTGCTGCTCGCCCTGGTCGTGCACGTGGCCTCGGCCGTCGCGCTGTGGCGCCGCGCCAGCAAGGCCCGCACCCAGAAGTACGCCGTCAAGAAGAACATCCGGTCGTCGCTGTCGTCGCGGACGATGCGCTGGGGCGGCCTGACGCTGCTGCTCTTCATCGTGTGGCACCTGCTCCACTTCACGATCGTCAAGGTCGACGTCAGCACCGGCGACACCGGCAGCGACAACCCGTACCGCCTGCTCGTCGACTCCTTCGACGTGTGGTGGATGACGGTGATCTACCTCGTCGCCATGCTCGCCCTGGCCATGCACCTGCACCACGGCATGTTCAGCGCCATCCAGACGCTCGGCTTCACCAACACCGCGAAGTCCCGGGCCCGGGCTCGCGAGGCCGGCTGGATCCTCGCCGTGGTCGTCGCCGGCGGCTTCTCGCTGGTCCCGATCTTCACGCTCTTCGGCGTCATCTCCTAGGAAACGGAAGCGATCGCACTCATGGCAGCCACCGATCCGTCGCACACCACGCCGCTCAACTCGGCGCCGACGCAGATCTCCGACGACGCCCGCGGCTACTACACGCCCGGCGAGCCGCTCGTCGACCCCGTCGCGCCGACCGGCCCGATCGGGCAGCGCTGGACCCAGCGCAAGTTCGACAACCGCCTGGTCAACCCGGCCAACCGTCGCAAGCTCGACGTGATCATCGTCGGCACCGGCCTCGCCGGCGGCGCGGCCGCCGCCACGATGGGCGAGGCCGGCTACAACGTGAAGTCCTTCTGCTACCAGGACTCCCCGCGCCGGGCCCACTCGATCGCCGCCCAGGGCGGCATCAACGCGGCCAAGAACTACAAGGAGGACGGCGACTCGACGTTCCGTCTCTTCTACGACACCGTCAAGGGCGGCGACTACCGCTCGCGGGAGTCGAACGTCTACCGGCTGGCCGAGGTCAGCGCCGACATCATCGACCAGTGCGTGGCGCAGGGCGTCCCCTTCGCCCGTGAGTACGGCGGCCTCCTCGACAACCGCTCCTTCGGCGGTGTGCAGGTCTCCCGCACGTTCTACGCCCGCGGCCAGACGGGTCAGCAGCTGCTGATCGGCGCCTACCAGGCCATGGAGCGCCAGGTCGCGGCCGGCACGGTCACCGAGTACACCCGCCACGAGATGCTCGAGGTCATCGTGGTCGACGGCAAGGCCCGCGGGATCATCGCCCGCGACCTGGTCACCGGCGAGATCGAGACCCACCTCGCGGACGTCGTCGTCCTCGCCACCGGCGGCTACGGCAACGTCTTCTTCCTCTCCACCAACGCGATGGGGTCCAACGTCACCGCTGCGTGGCGCGCGCACCGCAAGGGCGCCTACATGGCCAACCCCTGCTACACGCAGATCCACCCGACCTGCATCCCCGTATCCGGCGACCACCAGTCGAAGCTGACGCTGATGTCGGAGTCGCTGCGCAACGACGGCCGCATCTGGGTGCCGAAGAACAAGGAGGACTGCGACAAGGACCCGCGGGACATCCCCGAGGAGGACCGCGACTACTACCTGGAGCGGATCTACCCGTCGTTCGGCAACTTGGTCCCCCGCGACATCGCGTCCCGCCAGGCCAAGAACGTCTGCGACGAGGGCCGCGGCGTCGGCCCGATGGTCGGCGACTTCCGCCGCGGCGTCTACCTCGACTTCACCGACGCGATCGCCCGCCTGGGCGAGGACGGCATCCGGGAGAAGTACGACAACCTCTTCGACATGTACGCCCGGATCACCGGCGAGAACCCGTACGAGACGCCGATGCGGATCTACCCCGCGGTGCACTACGTCATGGGCGGCCTGTGGGTCGACTACCACCTGCAGTCGAGCATCCCCGGCCTGTTCGTGACCGGCGAGGCCAACTTCTCCGACCACGGCGCCAACCGCCTCGGCGCCTCGGCGCTGATGCAGGGTCTGGCCGACGGCTACTTCGTGCTCCCGAACACCATCCGCGACTACCTCGCCGACGGCCCGTTCGAGAAGATCACCGAGGACCACCCGGCCGTCGTCGAGGCCCGCACGCAGGTCGAGGAGCGGGTCACCAAGTTCCTCTCCATCAACGGCACCCGCAGCGCCGACTCCTTCCACAAGGAGCTCGGCCACATCATGTGGGAGTACTGCGGCATGGAGCGCTCCGAGGACGGCCTGCGCAAGGCCATCGACATGATCCGCGAGCTGAAGGCGGCCTTCTGGTCCGACCTGAAGGTGCTCGGCACGGCCGACAGCCTCAACCAGAGCCTGGAGAAGGCCGGCCGCGTCGCCGACTTCATCGAGCTCGGCGAGCTGATGTGCATCGACGCGCTGAACCGGCGCGAGTCCTGCGGTGGCCACTTCCGCGCGGAGTCGCAGACCGAGGACGGCGAGGCGCTGCGCCACGACGAGGAGTTCGCGTACGTCGCGGCCTGGGAGTGGGGCGGCGAGGGCGGCGACCCGGTGCTGCACAAGGAAGACCTGATCTACACCGCCATCGAGATGAAGCAGCGGAGCTACAAGTAATGGACCTGACTCTCAACATCTGGCGACAGCCCGACGCCGTCACCCACGGTGCCCTGCACACCTACCAGCTGGCCGGCATCTCCGAGGACATGAGCTTCCTGGAGATGCTCGACGTCCTCAACGAGCAGCTGAACGCGGCCGGCGAGGACCCGGTGGCCTTCGACTCCGACTGTCGCGAGGGCATCTGCGGCACCTGCAGCTTGATGATCAACGGCCAGGCCCACGGCCCCGAGGTCACCACGACCTGCCAGCTGCACATGCGGTCGTTCAAGGACGGCGACACGATCACCGTCGAGCCGTGGCGTGCCGACGCGTTCCCGGTCCTGAAGGACCTGGTCACCGACCGCTCGGCCTTCGACCGGATCATCCAGTCGGGCGGCTACATCTCCGCGAACACCGGCTCGGCCCCCGAGGCCAACTCGGTCCCCGCGCCCCGCGACAAGGCGATGCGGGCGTTCAACGTCGCGACCTGCATCGGCTGCGGCGCCTGCGTGGCGGCCTGCCCCAACGGCTCCGCCTCGCTGTTCATGGGTGCCAAGATCACCCACCTCGGCGAGCTCCCGCAGGGCCAGCCGGAGCGCTACACCCGCGTGGTCGACATGGTCGCCCAGCACGACGCCGAGGGCTTCGGCGGCTGCACCAACATCGGCGAGTGCACCGCCGCCTGCCCCAAGGAGATCCCGCTCGACGTGATCTCCCAGCTCAACAAGGACCTGCGCACCGCCATGAAGCAGGGCCGCTAGCCCCACCTCGGGCGCCCAGTCAGCAGAAAGCGAGGGCCGAGTCAGCACTAGTAGTGCTGACTCGGCCCTTTCTGCTGACCCGGGGGTCAGCGGGGCTTGCGGAGGGCTTTGAGGCCCAGGCGGCCGAGGACGACCCCGATGATCACGTTGACGACGATCAGCACGGTGTGGGCGACCCAGTAGCCGGTGGGTCGGTCCTCGCCCGAGGAGTGGGCGTTCCAGAGGTTGCGGGTGAAGGTGGCGTAGGTGACGAAGTTCCACACCGCCACCCCGACGAGCAGCCAGGCGTGCCGGCGTTCGAGCTTCACGAATCGTTCTCCCTGACCTTGTGGACCACGGCGGCGGCCGCGGCCCCCGCGACGGCGCCGGCGGCGAACGCCGCCCGGCCGGTCGGCCGGCCGTCGTCCTCATTCTCCACCTCGTCGAGCGACGGCATCCGGGGGCCCTGCACCGGCTCGGGGGGCGCGACCCAGCGGGCCTCACGCGCCTCCGGCGTCGTGTAGGCCCAGGCGGCGGCGTACAGGATCACCCGCGAGGTGTAGTTCATCCACACCACCAGGACGAGCGCGATCCCGAAGGCCTGGAAGGCCGGGTTGCCCTTCGTGGTGGCGAGCAGGACGCCGGACAGCTGCTTGAGGAGCTCGAAGACGACACCGCCCAGCAGCGCGCCCGACCACAGCGACCCGCGGGGCACGTGCGGCTCGGCCAGCAGCCGGAACATCAGGAAGAACAGCACCGCGTTGGCGCCCAGGCCCAGGGCGATGCTGAGCGCCCACACCAGCCAGCCCAGCTCGGTGCTCAGCCCGATCCAGCTCAGCACGTCACCCGAGAAGCGGGACACGAAGCCGGTGACCGCGACCGCGACCAGGAGCACGCTGCCGAGGACCACGAGCGCGATCAGGTCGCGCAGCTTGCCGGCCACGAACCCGGGCTGCTCCTTGTCGGGCGTCTCGAAGGCCACCAGCAGGGCGTCGCGCAGGGCGGAGATCCAGCCCAGGCCCGAGTACAGGACGCCGAGGACGCCGACCACGGCCGTCCAGCCCGAGAAGGTGCGGATGTCCTCCAGCGAGATCTGGCCCTCGCCGTTGCCGACGATGCCGGGCACGACCGAGTTGATGGTGTTGGCCAGGTCGGGGTCGGGACCGTCGTACAGGCTGGAGAGCCGGCCCAGCACGAAGACCGCCAGGGCCAGCAGGGGGAAGAAGGACAGGAACGCGAAGTAGGTGACCGCACCCGCCTGCTGGGCGGCCTTCACCGAGCCGTAGTGCTCCTGCATGAGCACCGCGTGGTCGACGGCCGGACGCCGACGACGTACGTCGGCGACCTTCGCAGTGATGCGGTCCGTGATCGCCGGCATGGGGGCTACCGCCTCGTGGCAGGGGGGTCTGGCTCGGTCAGGGTGAACTCACTGGTGGGTTGCCAGCCGAGCGCCTCGTCATGCACGTAGAGGTGGAAGTCACCCACCGCGAACTCGCACTCGAAGTCCGCGAGCTCGCGGAAGGCCCGGTCGAGGCGGTCGTCGTCGAGGTGGTGGGCGACGGTGACGTGCGGGTGGTACGGGAAGTCCAGGGGTACGTCGAGCGGCCCCCGTCGTACGGCGGAGGCCAGCTGCTCGCACTGCGAGATCCCCTCCACCAGGGTCACGAAGACCACCGGCGAGACCGGCCGGAAGGTGCCGGTGCCGCGCAGGTGCACGGCGAAGCCGGCGAAGTCGTCCGCGACCTCCTGCAGGTGTCCCTCGACGGCGCGCAGCTCGTCGTCGCTGAGCTCGGTCGGCGGCACCAGGGTGATGTGGGTGGGGATCATCGTGGCCGTGAGGTCGCCCACGGCCGTGCGGTAGTCCTGGAGCTCGGTGGCCCAGGGCTCGGGGATCGCCACGGCCACACCGATGGTCGGCATGCCTCGACCCTACTGAGCCGGGGCGACGAACCCGACCCGCTGGTAGACGTCGCGCAGCGTCGCCTCGGCGACCTCGCCCGCACGCTCGGCGCCCTGTTTCAGCACGGCGGTCAGGTGGGCCTGGTCGTCGAGCAGCTCCAGGGTCTTCTCGCGGAACGGCGTCACGAAGGTCACGACCGCGTCGGCGAGGTCCTTCTTCAGGTCGCCGTACCCCTTCCCGGCGTACTCCTCGGCGAGGTCGTGGACGCCGGTGCCGGTGAGCGCGGAGAAGATCGTCAGCAGGTTGGAGACGCCCGGCTTGGCCTCGGGGTCGAAGCGGACCTCGGCCTCGGAGTCGGTCACCGCGGAGCGGATCTTCTTGGCGCTGACCTTGGGGTCGTCGAGCATCTCGATGATGCCGGCCGGCGAGGACGCCGACTTCGACATCTTGGCCGTGGGCTCCTGCAGGTCGGCGATCTTGGCCGTGGCCTTGAGGATGTACGGCTCGGGCAGCCGGAAGGTCTTCTTGTAGCGGTGGTTGAACCGCTGCGCGACGTCGCGGGTGAGCTCGAGGTGCTGGCGCTGGTCCTCGCCGACCGGGACGTAGTGCGGCCGGTAGAGCAGGATGTCGGCCGCCTGCAGGATCGGGTAGGTGAACAGGCCGACGCTCGCGGCCCCCTCCCCGCCCTTGGCCGACTTGTCCTTGAACTGGGTCATCCGACGGGCCTCGCCGAAGCCGGTGAGGCACTGCAGCACCCAGGACAGCTGCGGGTGGGCCGGCACCTGCGACTGGATGAAGATCGATGAGCGGGCGGGGTCGATGCCCATGGCCAGCAGCTGGGCGGCCGCGCGCAGGGTCCGCTCGCGGAGCACCTTCGGGTCCTGCTCGACGGTGATCGCGTGCAGGTCGGCGATGAAGAAGAACGGCTCGTGGTCGCGCTGCAGGTCCACCCACTGGCGCAGCGCGCCGAGGTAGTTGCCGAAGTGGAACGAGTCGGCCGTGGGCTGGATGCCGGAGAGCACGCGCGGCCGGGCACCGCCCGACGCCTGCGTGGGCACGGCGACGTCCGGCTGGGTGGTGGTGGACATGGCAGGCATTCTCCCCGATCCCGCCACCCGGGGCGCGAACGGCCCCTACGCTGGCGCCTCCCCCGTCCCTGCACGACCGCCGGAGCCTCCCGTGAGCAACCCCTACCAGCCGCCGACGCCGTACGGCGAGCCGTACCCGGCGCAGCCGTCCGGGCCCTTCCCGCCCCAGTCCGCCTGGCCGTACGGCGCCCCGCAGCTGCGGGTCCCGAGCGACCTGGCCGTCGGCGCGATCGTCGTGGCCTCCGTGCTGACCTTCGTGCAGGTGGTGATCACGATCGCGTCGTGGCCGGCCGCCGAGAGCTACCGCCAGGCGGCGGCCGACGGCGTCCCGGCCTGGGACGTCTTCACGGTGTACGACGGCCTCACCATCCTGCTGTTCCCGAGCATGATCGCCTGCTACGTCGTCACCTGCCTGTGGCTCTCCCGCTGCCGGAGCAACATCGACACGTTCGCCCCGCACCGGCACCACGCGCGCAGCCGCTTCTGGGTCTGGCTCTGCTGGTGGGTGCCGATCGTCTCGCTGTGGTTCCCGTTCCAGGTGGTGCGCGACGTGCAGGTGGCCGACCCGTCGGGCCGGCCACCGGTGCGCCTGGGCTGGTGGTGGACGGGCTGGCTGACCTACCAGATCCTGTCCCAGGGAACCGGCCGGATGACCAGCACCGACGGTGTCATGAGCGAGGGCGTCGCCACGGCGCTGCCGGTGCTCGAGACGATCGCGACGGTCGCGCTGGTGGTCGCGCTGGTCCGGTGGGTGGCGATCGTGCGCCGGACCACCGAGGGCCAGCGGTACCTCGCGCCGCAGTAGCCGCTTATCCGGTTGGCGGTCGCCCGCCTCCTCGGTGAGGGTGTCCGCATGCCCGAGCCCCGCATCGCTCCCAGCCTCACCGACGGCGACGTCACCCTCCGCGCGCACCGGCCCGCGGACGCCGAGGGCTCGTGGGAGCAGTCCCAGGACCCGCTCTCGCAGCGCTGGACGACGGTGCCGGTGCCCTACGACATGACCGACGCCGCGACGTTCGTCGGCGAGGTCATGCCGCGGGGCTGGGCCGACGGCTCGGAGTGGGGCTTCGCGATCGAGTACGACGGCCGGTACGCCGGCACCGTCTCGCTGCGTGACCAGGGCAGCGCCCGGGCGGAGATCGCCTACGGCTCGCACCCCGCCGTGCGCGGGACCGGCGTGGTCGAGCGGGCGCTCCGGCTGCTGCTCGAGTGGGGCTTCGCCGAGCAGCGGCTCGAGACGGTGCTCTGGATGGCGCACACCGGCAACTGGGCCTCGCGTCGGGTCGCGTGGCGGCTCGGCTTCTCCTGCGACGGGACCCTGCGGCAGTGGGCTCCGCAGCGCGGTGAGCTGCGCGACGTCTGGATCGGCACCCTGCACCGCGGGGAGCCGCGCGAGCCGCGGACGACGTGGCTGGCCTGCCCGGTGGTCGAGGCGTACGGCGTACGCCTGCGGCCGATCGTCGCCGCCGACGCCCCGCGGATCCAGGAGGCGTGCAGCGACGAGCGCACCCAGCGCTGGCTCGGCCAGCTGGCGTCGCCGTACACGCGGGCGGACGCCGAGGCGTACGTCGAGTCGCGCACGGCGATGCTGGCCGACGCCCGGGGCGAGACCTGGGCGGTCACCGAGCCGGGCGACGACCGGATCCTCGGCAGCGTCGGCTGGTTCGACCACCGGCCGGGTGTGGGATGCGAGATCGGCTACTGGGCCCACCCCGACGCCCGCGGCCGCGGCGTCACCACCCGGGCGCTGGCCGCCGTGACCGACCACGTCATCGCCACCCTCGGCGTCCCCCGGGTCACCTGCTTCGCCGCCGTCGGCAACACCGCGTCGCGCCACGTCATCGAGGCCAACGGCTTCCAGCAGTACGGCGTCGAGCGGCTCGGCGCCCGAGTCCGCGACGGCCGCGCCGACCTCGCGCTCTACGACGTCCTCGCCGACGAGTGGCCCTCCCGCCGACCCGTCACTGGATGACCTGTTTCTGCGGCGTGTCGGTCAGCCGGTGACGGTTCGACCAGCGGACGCCGTACGCCGCTCAGCGACCCGTCGATCTCGGATCGACACGCCGCGAAAAGGCGACATCGAGTGACGGGTCGCGGTCAGGCGTGGTCGCGGCGGTGGCTGGCCGCCGACCAGAGGAGGATGCCGATGCCGAGGACCGACAGGGCCGCACCGACGAGGGCGGGCGAGCGGTAGCCGTAGCCGGCCGCGATCACCAGGCCGCCCAGCCAGGCACCGAGCGCGTTGGCGGTGTTCAGGGCCGCGTGGTTCATCGCCGCGCCGAGGGTGACCGCATCGCCGGCGACGTCCATCAGCCGCAGCTGCAGGTTGGTGACCAGGATCGAGCCGATGGCGGTGATCGAGAAGACCACCGGCAGCAGCCACCAGCCGTACGGCGCGACCGCCCAGAAGACCAGCATGATCACAACCGAGCCGACGCCTGACCACAGCAGCGACCGGAAGACCGACCAGGCCGCGAGCTCGCCCGCGAGCCAGGTGCCGCCGACCATGCCGAGTCCGAAGGCCAGCAGGAAGAACGGGACCGCGCCCTCGCTGAGGCCGGCGACGTCGGTGACCGTGGTGGCGATGTAGGAGTAGACGGCGAACAGCCCGCCGAACCCGATCGCACCGGCGGCCATGGTCAGCCAGACCTGCTTGCGGCTGAAGAAGTCACGCGCCTCCTGGCGACCGGTGGCCTCCTTGTCGCCCGGCACCGACGGCACGAACAGCAGCACCAGGACCATCGTCAGCAGCGCGATGACCGAGGTCATCACGTACGCCGCGCGCCAGCCCATGGCCTGGCCGACCCAGGTCGCGGCCGGGACGCCGACCACGTTGGCGAAGGAGAGACCGAGCATCACGCTGGCCACCGCGCGGCCGCGATGCCGCGGCTCGGCGAGGCTGGCGGCGACCAGGCTGGCGACGCCGAAGTAGGCGCCGTGCGGCAGCCCGTCGAGGAAGCGGGCCAGGGTGAGCAGGCCGTAGCCGCTGGCGGCCGCGCTGAGCAGGTTGAACGCGCCGTACGCGCCCATCAGGCCGACCAGCAGGCCGCGTCGCGGCAGTCGCGCGGCGAAGAAGGACAGGATCGGCACACCGACGACGACCCCGAGCGCGTACGCCGAGATCACGTGGCCGGCCTTCGGCTCCGAGACGCCGATGCCCTCGGCGATCTGCGGGAGCAGCCCCATGGTCACGAACTCGGTGGTGCCGATCGCGAAGCCGCCGACGGCGAGCGCGAGCACGGCGAGCACGAACCTTCGGCCACCGAGCTCCGGGGTCGAGTCGGTGCTGGTGGCGGGCGCGGTCGTCGTCATGATCGCTTTCGGCTCGGAGTCGGGCGGACTCATCCTCCAACCTGGCCCCCGCGGGCACCTATTCCAGGAACTCCCGGACCAGCGGCGTGATGTCGGTCGCGGACTCCTCGAAGAACCCGTGTCGGCCGCCCTCGTGCAGGTGCAGCAGCGCTCCCGGGATCCGCTCGGCGAGCAGCGGCGCGTTGGCGGTCGGCACCATCCGGTCGTCGGTGCCGTGCAGCACCAGGGTCGGCGCAGTGAT
Source organism: Nocardioides lianchengensis (assembly GCF_900101465.1). Classification (GTDB taxonomy): domain Bacteria; phylum Actinomycetota; class Actinomycetes; order Propionibacteriales; family Nocardioidaceae; genus Nocardioides; species Nocardioides lianchengensis. Next base: position 291,856 of record NZ_FMZM01000001.1, on the reverse strand, counting down.
CCGCGGCAGCAGGTCCCAGGCGTCGTGCCGGGCGCTGGCCCGCAGGTGGGCCCGGGTCTCGTCGGCGCTCATCGCCCGGTCGCCGAACAGCACGCTGTCCTCGGGCCGGTGCGGCCACGCGTCGGTGTAGAAGAGGTCGCGCAGCACCGCCCGGCGGTGGGCCGGGTCGGGGTGGGCCAGCTCCCGTCGTACGGCGGCGTCGCGCTCGTGGGCGTGCGCGCCGCCAGGCGAGGTGCAGGCCAGCACCAGCCGATCGACCAGCTCCGGGTGCTCCCCCGCCAGCACCTGGGCGACCCGACCGCCCATCGACGTGCCGTAGACCGGGACCGGCCCGCCCACCAGATGCTCGACGACCGCGGCCGCGTCCGCGGCGAAGAGCCGCGTCGACCACTCCGTCACGGGCCCGCGGCTGTCGCCGGTGCCGCGCTGGTCGAGGCTGATCGTGCGCCAGCGGTCCTCGAAGCCGCCGCGCACGTGGTCCCACCAGTGGTGGTTGTTGGCCTGCCCGGCCAGCAGGAGCAGCGGTGGTCCGTCGTCGGGACCGGCGAGCTGGACGGCGATCCCGAAGCCGTCGGACGTCGGGACGGTCAGGGTCTCCACGGTCGTCGAGGCTAGCCCTCGGGTTCCAGACGGCGGAGAACGGCCAGCTCGCGGGAGCCGGCCCGGATGGTCCCCTCCGCGTGAGCGCGACTGACGGTCCCGAATCCCGCCACCATCTCGATCCGCGCACTGCGGATCGACGCCTCGGCCTGGGCGACGAGGAGCGCGACGAGGCCCCGATCGCTCACCGGCACGTCCGCCGCCGACGTCCCGGCCGATGCCGCGGCGACCGGCCGGGTGACCACGACCGTGCGGCCCCACTCGCGCATCAGGGAGGTCAGGGCGCGCACGTCGTCCCGCTGCGCCACGCGCGTACGACGGGCGGAGGCGCGCAGCCGCGGGTCGCGGGCTCCGGCGACCACGGCATCACTGGCGAGACCCGCGTCCCGGAGGGCCCTCAGCGCGTCCCGGACATAGCTGAGGTCGGCGTCGTTGTGGGCGCTCTCGGAGGTCACGATGCCACCCCTCCCGCTCCACAGGCGGCGCGGGTGGTCGCGGGGACCGGCCACCTCGTCGGCGGTGCGGCCGACGGCAGGTTGACCATCTCCTCCAGCTCCTGGACGACGCGGTACGGCGTGGTCGTCGACGGCGACCTGAGCACGTCCAGCAGCGTGTCGACCGACTGGGCCACCGTGTACCTCTCGGCGGCCAGCGCCCGTTCCGCTCCCGAGACTGGGGGCAGCGACAAGGACTCGACGATCCCGAGCGCCAGCGCCTCGGCGTGGTCGGCCTCGACCAGGCGCAGCCCGCCGCACTGGGTCTCCGGGAGACCGCCGTCGTCCGAGGCCACGACCCGGGCTCCGGCGTGCTGCGCCTCGATCGAGACGATCCCGAAGGTCTCGTGCCAGTACTGCCCGTTCGAGGGCATCGCCACCACGTCGTGCGCCGCCATCAGCGCCGCGACGCCGGCCGGGGTGGTCCGGGCGGGCACCAGGTCGACGCGGGGATGGGTCCGGAGCATCGCCTCGATGATGCGGCCCTGCGGCTTGTCGGCGCCCGCCGTCGTGACGGTGAAGTGCAGGGAAGGGTCCTGGTCGACCAGCTCGCTGTGCAGCATCGAGAGGAAGGTGTAGATCCCCTTCTCCGGGCTCAGCCGACCCGCGTAGAGCACGCGTTGTCGACCAGGCTCGGGCGCGGGACGCGGCACCACCGCGAAGACGGGCTCCGCAAACGGGTGGACGACGTGCACGGTGTCGACGTCCACGTCGAGGAACTGCGCCCACAGGCCTGCGGCGTAGCGGCTCGTGGCGATCAGGGTCCGGTCGCGGGTGGCGGCCGCCACCTCGGCCCGGCGCGGTCCCCGCAGCGGCGGCGGCACGTGCAGGATCTGGTACGCCGGGCCGCGGGTCGGAACGAGCGGCGCCTCGCTGACGAAGACCGCCGTGCCGTCCAGCCCGGTGACGTCCTCGAGGCGGGGCAGCGCGAGGAACGGGACGTCGGCGAACTCCTCGCGACCGTCCGCGGCACCGAGCCCGATGCTGACGACGCGCGCGGCGATGCCTCGACGGTTCAGCTCCCGGACCTGGCCGACGGTGTAGTTCTCCGAGCCGCCGGTGCCCGCGGGGAGCCGCTCGCCCGGGGACCACACGAACGAGATCACCGGAACGCCCGGTGGGGTGCTGGCTGCTGAGTCGTGCGCTGTCGCGAGTTCATCTCGCTGCCGCCTCAAGTTGCTGCTGGCGCCGGACTCGCGGGGTGCCGTGGAGCACGGCACACGGCCTGGCACTTGCAGTCTTGCCCCCACCCTAGCCGAGGGCCCGGCCGCCGTTGACCGCGACGGCGTTCCGGACCAGCCGGACGACGTGCCAGACCGCGGCGTACCAGACGACGACCACGGCGAGGGCGGCTCCGCCCTGGACCACCAGCTCGCGGGCCAGGTGGTCGGCGAGGGCGGAGCGGCTGAAGCCGCCGTACTCGTGCAGGTCGTCGCAGACCTGCCCGGCGACCTGGGCCACCCGGACGACGCCCCAGGCCAGCGGCAGCGCGAGCAGTGCGCCCAGGGCTGCCGTGCGCGTGCGGGGCGCCAGGAGGCGCCCGTCGGGCAGCGGGCGCGGGGTGGTGGTGCGCCACCAGTGCACGGCCCAGCCCAGCAGGACGAGCGCGCCCAGCACGTCGCTGAGCAGGTTGAGGCGGGTCGACCAGCCGTAGCCGGCCGCATCGGCCGCCGCGTCCCACAGCAGGTGGGTCGCCGCCCCGACCGCCAGCGACACCACGATGAGGGCGGCGGCCCGCGGGCTGCGCCAGACGAGTCCGTACGGCGACAATCGGCCCGCCACGGCAGGTGGCAGCAGCGCGACGAGCGGCCGCCGGAGCACGCCGTGGAACACGGCCAGGAGCACCAGTGCGATCGCCGGGTCCAGCCACAGCAGCGAGGACGCCGAGTGGGTCAGCGTCAGGTTGTAGTCGCCACCGATCCACCGCAGCGAGACGAAGTAGGGCAGGTCCGGTGCCACCGAGCCGAGGAAGAGCGCGGACGGCACCAGCGGGGTGCGCACGAGCGGGAGGACGGCGGCGGGGTGGACGAGCGTGAACGGCACACCACGACGCTAGGTCGCCGGCCGGGTCGCTCACCTCGGCCGGAGGTACCGGACCCGTGGCCCGAGGTGCCGGGTTACCCCGCCAGGTGCCCCCAGGTCGGCGCCAGCTCGGCCCACGGCCCGACGCCGGCGACGGTGCCGTCGACCAGGACCACGACCCGGTCGGCCTGGGCCAGGGCCGCCTGCTTCGACGTCGCGCCGAGGACGGTCGTGCCGCGCTCGCGCAGGGCCCGCCACAGCTCGATCTCGGTGGCGGCGTCGAGGGCGCTCGAGACGTCGTCGGCGAGCAGCAGCTCGGTCTCGGCGGCCAGGGCGCGGGCCAGCGCGAGCCGCTGGACCTGACCGCCGGAGAGCCGGACCCCGCGGTGGCCGACCAGGGCGTCGGGCCCGCCGGCGTCGGCGACGTCGGCGGCCAGCCGGGCGTCGGCGACCGCGCCGTCGAACGGCCGCTCGTGGCCGAGCCGGACGTTGTCGGCGAAGGTGCCGGAGAGCACCCGCGGCACCTGGGCGATGTGGGCGACCTGCCCCGGCCGCAGGAAGGTCTGGGCGTCGACCACCTCGGCGCCGTTCCAGCGGATCGACCCGGTGTGCTCGACCAGGCCGGCCAGGGCGGCCAGCAGGCTGGACTTGCCGGAACCGACCTGGCCCAGCAGCAGCACCAGCTCGCCGGCCTGGAGGGTCAGGTCGACCCCGACCACGCCGCGGACCCCGTCGTCGTGGACCGCCTCGACTCCCCGCAGCTCCAGCTCGCGCAGGGGCACCCGCTCAGCGGTGGCCGGAGCCGGGGCGGCACCGGTCACGAGGTCGACCCCCGGCGGGAGGTCCATCAGGTCGACCCCGCCGGCGAGCCGACTGGTCGCCTGCTGCCAGGAGCGGGTGCCGGGCGCCTCGGTGATGACCGCGCCCGCGACCCGGCCGAACCAGTCGAAGCCGTTGACGGCGTTGGCGACCAGCAGCGCGGTCGCCAACCCCCAGCCGCCCGAGAAGAAGACCGCCCAGGCGGCGACCACGCCGGCCTGGACCATGACGACCGGGACGCCGTCGAGGACCGCCTGGACGCGGTGCTCGCGCACGGCGGCGTCCACCCGGCCACCGTCGACCCGGCGCAGGTGGGCGTGGACGTCAGGGGTGGCGGCAGCCAGCTTGACCGTGCGCGCGGACTCCAGCGCGGAGACCAGCGAGCGACCGAACCGGGCCCGGGCCGCGGAGGAGGCGGTCGCCGAGCGGCCCGCGATCGGCCGGCCGACCGACGAGGCCAGGGCCGAGGCCACCATCACGGCCAGCAGCACGCCGCCGGCCAGCAGGCTGCCGCCCAGGATCGCGGTCACGACCACGATGGCCAGGCCGTTGACGAAGTCGACCCAGCGGTCGGCGTAGCGGGCGAACCGGTCGGCGTCCATCGCGCGGGCGACCACCTCGCCGGGCGGGGTGCGGGTCAGCCGGTGCTGCTCGGTCTGGCCGGCGAGGACGCCCATCCGCACACGGAGCATCACCTCGATCCACCAGCGCGGGTAGCGGACGAACGCGCTCGCCAGCAGCAGCGGCGCCGCGAGCAGCGACACGACCAGCCCGAGGGTCAGCAGCACCGGCTGGCCACCCGCCTGCAGGTCCTCGACGATGTGGCCCCAGACCAGCCCGGTGACCGCGCCGTAGGCGCCGACGACGGCCGCCACCAGGAAGAGCACGGCGCCGGCGACGCCCCACCGCGGCTCGACCAGCAGGGCATGGGTGATGCCGCGGGTCAGGCTCGGCCCGTCGGGCACCACCGGGAGGTCCGGCGGCGCGCCGGAGCGTCGTACGCCGCCGACGGCGGTGGCGGGCTCGTCCTCCGGCTCCTCGGCCTGCTCGGAGCCGCCTGCGTCGAGCAGGTCGCGGAAGTGGCCGGGGCGGGTGGCGAGCAGCGCGCGCGGACCCTGCTGGACGACCCGGCCGAGCTCCAGCACGGCGACCAGGTCGGCCCGGGCCACCGTCGAGAGCCGGTGGGCCACCAGGACGCCGGTGCGGCCCGCGAGCAGCCGCTCGGACGCTCGTACGACGCGCGCCTCGGTGAGCGGGTCCATCCGCGCGGTCGCCTCGTCGAGGACCACGACCCGGACGTCGCGGACGAGCAGCCGGGCGAAGGCGACCAACTGCTCCTCGCCCGCCGAGAGGGTGGTGCCACCGGGTCCGAGCCGGGTGTCGAGGCCGTCGGGCAGGCCCGCGACCCAGTCGGCGAGGCCCAGCTCGGCGACCGCCGCCTCGATCCGCGGCCGGGGCAGGTCGGCGAAGAGGGCGACGTTCTCGGCGAGCGTGCCGGCGAGGATCTCGGTGCGCTGGGTGACCACGCCGACCGAGGCGCGCAGCCGCTGCAGGTCGAGCTCGAGGACGTCGACCCCGCCCAGCAGGACGCTGCCCGGCTCCGGGTCGACCGCGCGCGACAGCAGCGAGGCGAGGGTGGACTTGCCGGACCCGGTGCGGCCGACGAGGGCGATCGTCTGACCCGCCGGGACCCGCAGGTCGACGTCGCGCAGCGCGAAGGTGCCCTCGGCGTAGGAGAAGTGCAGCCCGCGCAGCTCCACCTCGAGGCTGCCGTCGGGCAGCGGCCGGCCGCCGATCGGCTCCGGCTCCGCGCCCAGCATCTGGCGCAGCCGGATCAGCGCCCCGACCCCCGCCTGGAGGTCGGGCAGGTGGCGGGCAACCTGGTCGATCTGGCCGACGAACATCGTCGTGACCAGGAACAGCGTCACCAGGCGCGGCACGGACAGATCGCCGCCCGCGGCCAGCGCGACCCCGACCACGCCCACCCCCGCGAGCAGGCCGTGCAGCAGCAGGCCGGCGCGCCGCGCGAGCCGGGTCTCGACGGCCAGCACCTGGCCGAACAGCTCGTGCACGCGGGCCGACAGCCCCGCGAGCCGTCGTACGACGTGGGCCTGGCCGAGGCTGGTGCGCAGGTCGTCGCGGCCGGTGACGCCCTCCTCCATCGCAGCCGCGTGGTCGGTCCAGGCCATCTCCTCGACGACCTTGCGGCGCGCGATCTCGCCGAGCAGCGGCCGGACGATCACGAAGGTGACCACCCCGACCACCGGGAAGAGGAACCAGGCTGGCCACCAGGTCACCCCGGCGACGATCCACATCGGCACCGTGGTGAAGACGGTGCGCAGCGCGTCCCAGACCTGCCGACGCACGAGCGCGCCGACCTCGTGGGTGTCGTCGTCGACGCGGTCGAGCACCTCGCCGACGGCCTGCTCGGACAGCAGCGCCAGCGGCTGGTGCAGCGCGGCCTCGAGCAGGTCGGCGCGGAGCTGGCCCTCGGCCCGGTCCGACACCCCCGCCCAGGCGGTGCGGCCGATCGTGTCGAGCACGGCGGAGCCGACCACGCAGATCGCGAGCAGCCCGACCAGCCGCCCGGTCGGGTCGTCGGCCAGCCGGCCGGCCACCACGGTGCCGAGGGCCTGACCGATCGCGGAGATCATCGAGGCGACCAGCGCCGCGATCGCCACGCCGTTGCGCAGCCGGCGCCAGTCGACGCGGCGGCGCGGGTCCTCCGTCGTCGGGAGGAGGGTGGTCGTGGCGGTGGTGGTGTCCCCGAGGGTGGCGCTGCTCATCAAGGGACGACGGTACGACGCACCACCGACCATCCTCGACAGGTTTTCGCCTGGCCCGTGGCCGACGTCATACGGACCCGGTGCTCGAGACCACTGCCACGTCTGACCGGGTCGCCCACGCGCCGAGCGGTGGCCGGGGCCCGGCGGACGCCTCAGCAGACGTCGGTCAGCCCGCGGGCGGCCTCGTCGTACTCCTCCTGAGCGGACGCGACGGCCTCGTCGTCGACCTGGGTGCCGTCGGCGGCGGCGCTCGCCTGGTCGAGCAGGTCGTCGACGGCGCTCCGCGCCTGCTCCAGCCGCTCGCGGGTCTCGCCGCCGAGCCCACGCTCGGCGGCGGCGAGGCTGTCCCGGAGGGCGGTGAGCTCACGGCGGGCGGAGGCGCGCTCGGAGGCGGTGCCCGAGGCCAGGTCGCGGGCGATGCCGTCGACCCGGCTGCGCGCGTCGTCGACGACGCCGCCGGCGACCGCGCAGGCCGCGTCCGACGCGGCGTCGGAGGCGGCGTCGCGGACGGCGTCCTCGGCGTCCGAGCAGGCGGCGAGGGTGAGGACGGCGAGCAGGGCGAGCGGCGCGAGACGGGTCACGCCACCGAGGGTGACAGGGCGTCTCAAGGCCGGGAGGCGAGCACCTGCTCGCGCAGGATGTCGGCGTGTCCGCCGTGCTGGGCCAGCTCGCGCAGCAGGTGGAGGTAGATCCATCGGAGCGGCAACGGCCCCCGCCTGTTGCCGCTGACGACGTCGTCGGGTCCCAGCCCCGCCGCCGCGCGCCGGGACGCCGCACAGGCCTCGTCGTACGCCGCCCGCACCGACGCGATCGTGTCCTCGGGCGCCAGCACGAAGGAGTCGTCCGGGTGCTCCGGCAGTCCCAGCTCGGCCCGCGACCGGCCGGTGAAGGCCTCCTCGAACCAGACCCGCTCGACGAACACCGCGTGCTTGACCAGCCCCAGCAGGGTGGTCCGCGACGGCACCAGCGAGCGGCGCGCCTCCTCCTCGCTCAGCCCGTCGAGGCAGGCGACCAGCCCGGCCCGGTGCTCGTCGACGAACACCTCGAGCTGATCGCGCAGCGGGGCGTGGAGGACGTCCTGGGAGCTCGGCACCTCAGCCGGCCACCACCTGGACGGCGGACTCGATGGCCAGGACCTGGCCGCCGGCCGGTGCGCACGGCTTGCCCGCGAAGGGCGAGCCGGCCACGTCGACCAGGCTGCCGGTCGCCCGGACCTCCTGGTCGGCGCGGGCGGCGGGCTTGCCGTCGGGGTCGTAGACCGTGAGCGTGCCGCCCGGGCTCAGCCGCGCGGAGAACCCGGCGGGCCAGGCCACGGCGACCTCGCCGTCGTCGGTGACCAGCACCGCGCAGTCGTCGTCGTCCGCCGCCAGCACCCCGATCACCGGCTCCGTGCCGGCCGGCTGCCCCGGCTGCCACGACGACGCCAGCAGCGGCGCCGTGGTGCCCTGGATGTCGGCGTCGTCGTAGTTCCAGACCACCAGCCCGAACAGCCCGGCGGCGATCAGGACCGGGATCACGACGGCGGCGACGTACCCCCTCGTCGAGAGGGCCCGTCGTCCGTACGTCGGGTCCGGCCCCAGGGGCTGGCCCGGCTGCTCGGCCTGCTGGTCGGTCATCGGGCGAGCGTCGCCAGCGCCTCGTTGAGGGTCGCCGACGGGCGCATCACGGCGTCCGCCTTGGCGTCGTCGGGCTGGTAGTAGCCCCCGATGTCGGCCGGGCTGCCCTGCACGCCGTTGAGCTCGCCGACGATCTTCTCCTCCTGGGAGGTCAGCGCCTCCGCGAAGGGGGTGAAGATCTCGGCCAGCGCCGCGTCGTCGGTCTGCTGCGCCAGCTCCTGGGCCCAGTAGAGGGCCAGGTAGAAGTGCGAGCCGCGATTGTCGATGCCGCCCACGCGACGCGTCGGCGACTTGTCGTTCTCGAGGAACGTGCCGGTGGCCTTGTCGAGGGTGTCGGCCAGCACCTGCGCGCGCGGGTTGCTGTCGTAGCCCGCGAGGTGCTCGAACGACGCGGCGAGCGCGAAGAACTCGCCCAGGCTGTCCCAGCGCAGGTAGTTCTCCTTGACGAGCTGCTGCACGTGCTTGGGCGCGGAGCCGCCGGCGCCGGTCTCGAACAGGCCGCCGCCGTTCATCAGCGGGACGACGGAGAGCATCTTCGCCGAGGTGCCGAGCTCGAGGATCGGGAACAGGTCGGTGTTGTAGTCGCGCAGCACGTTGCCGGTCACCGAGATGGTGTCCTCGCCCTTGCGGATCCGCTCCAGCGAGTACGCCGTCGCCTCGGCCGGGGCCAGGATCTCGATGGTCAGGCCGTCGGTGTCGTGCTCGGGCAGGTACTTCTTCACGAGCTCGATCAGGTTGGCGTCGTGGGCGCGGGTCTCGTCGAGCCAGAAGACGGCCGGCGAGCCGGTGGCACGGGCACGGGTGACGGCCAGCTTGACCCAGTCGCGGATCGGGGCGTCCTTGGTCTGGCAGGCGCGCCAGATGTCGCCCGGCTGCACATCGTGGCTGATCAGCACCTCGCCGGCCGCGTTGACGACCTGGACCGTGCCGGCGGCCGGGATCTCGAAGGTCTTGTCGTGCGAGCCGTACTCCTCGGCCGCCTTGGCCATCAGGCCGACGTTGGGCACCGAGCCCATGGTGGCCGGGTCGAAGGCGCCGTGGGCGCGGCAGTCGTCGATGACGGTCTGGTAGACCCCGGCGTACGACGAGTCCGGGATCACCGCGAGCGTGTCGGCCTCCTCGCCGTCCGGGCCCCACATGTGGCCGGAGGTGCGGATCATCGCCGGCATCGAGGCGTCGATGATGACGTCGCTCGGCACGTGCAGGTTGGTGATGCCCTTGTCGGAGTCGACCATGGCCAGCGCCGGGCCGTCGGCCAGCCCCTGCTGGACGGCCGCCTTGATGGCCTCGCCCTCGGGAAGGCCTTCGACCGCGCTGAGCAGGCCGCCCAGGCCGTCGTTCGGGGAGATGCCGGCGGCCTTCAGCTGCTCGCCGTACTGCTCGAAGAGGGTCGGGAAGAACGCCTGCACGACGTGGCCGAAGATGATCGGGTCGGAGACCTTCATCATCGTGGCCTTCAGGTGGGCGGAGAACAGCACGCCCTCGGCCTTGGCCCGCGCGACCTGCTCGCTCAGGAAGCGGCGCAGCGCGGCGACGTCCATGTAGGTGCCGTCGACGACCTCGCCCGCGAGGACCTTGATGCCGGTCTTGAGCTCGGTCTCGGTGCCGTCGGCGGCGACCAGCTTGATGGTCAGGGTGTCGTCGGCGGGGATGACCACGGACTTCTCGTTGGACCGGAAGTCGTGCTCGCCCATGGTGGCGACGTTGGTCTTGGAGTCGGCGGTCCAGGCACCCATGCGGTGCGGGTGGGCCTTCGCGTAGTTCTTCACCGAGAGCGGCGCGCGGCGGTCGGAGTTGCCTTCGCGCAGCACCGGGTTGACCGCGGAGCCCTTGACCTTGTCGTACTTGGCCGCGGTGGCCTTGTCCTCGTCGCTCTGCGGGTTCTCGGGGTAGTCGGGCAGGTCGTAGCCCTTCCCCTGCAGCTCCTTGATCGCGGCCTTCAGCTGCGGGACGGAGGCGGAGACGTTGGGCAGCTTGATGATGTTGGCCTCGGGCTTGGTGGCCAGCTCGCCCAGCTCGCCCAGCGCGTCGTCGGCCAGCCCGAACTGGGCCAGGATCCGCGCCGCGACCGAGATGTCGCGGGTCTCCACCTCGACGCCGGCCTGCGCGGCGTACGCCTGGATGATCGGCAGGAAGGAGTACGTCGCCAGCAGCGGCGCCTCGTCGGTGTGGGTGTAGATGATCGTGGCCATGGCGCAGCGACTCCTGAGCTGGTGGAGGAAGTTTCTCGACGTCAAGATACCTGACGGCTCCGACCCCTTCACCCTCGCACCCGAGGAGGTCGTCGGCAACGTGAGTAGGCCGCACGCAATGTGGGGAGGGATGACTACAGTTCTCACGCCCGGACCCGCCGGGATACGCCTCCAGGAGCCACCCCCATGACTGAAGCCGTCGTCGAGGCGCCACCCGCGCCCACCACCCTCCAGAAGATCGTCGCCGAGGTCCTCGGCACGTTCGTGCTCGTGTTCTTCGGCTGCGGCTCCGTGGTCTACGCCGGGATGCGCGAGACCTTCGACATCCTCGCCATCGCCCTGACCTTCGGCCTGGCCGTGCTGGTGATGGCCTACGCCGTCGGCCGGATCTCCGGCGGCCACTTCAACCCGGCCGTCAGCGTGGCCGCCGCCATCGGCGGCCGGATCGCCTGGCGGGAGGTCCCGATCTACGTCGGGGCCCAGCTCGCGGGTGCGATCGCCGCCGGCGGCGCGCTGCTCGGCCTGCTCCAGGGCTTCGAGGTCTACGACGTCGACCGCTTCGGCCTCGGCCAGAACTCCTTCGGTGACGACGGGTCCGGCTACTCGCTGTGGGCCGCACTGATCCTGGAGCTCCTGCTGACCGCGATCTTCGTCTTCGTGATCCTGGCCGTCACCGACGCCCGCAACGAGCACCCCGCCCTCGCGCCGCTGGTCATCGGCTTCACGCTGACCGCGATCCACCTGGTCGCCATCCCCGCCACCGGCACCTCGGTCAACCCGGCCCGCTCCATCGGCCCGGCCCTCTTCGCCGGCACCGACGCCATCCAGCAGGTCTGGCTCTTCATCGTCGCGCCGCTGCTCGGCGCGGTCATCGCCGGTCTGGCCTACCCGGCCGTGTTCGGCCACGCCGGCGAGCCCGTCCCCGGCTCGGGCTTCCGCTTCCCCGAGCGCACCGCCGCGGCGGCCGTGCCCGGCTACGGCGCCTCGGACCAGTACCAGCAGCAGTGGAACCAGCAGGTCTGGAGCGGCGAGCCGATCATCCAGGACGGCTGGCAGTGGGACCCCTACGCCCAGCAGTGGATCCCGGCCCCGCAGCCCGGTGCCGCTCCGCCGGCGCCCCCGGCCGCGCCCGCGGCTCCGGCTGCACCGACCGGTCCGGTGACCCCGGGTCAGCCGGCCCCGCCGGACACCGACGAGGGCCACACCCAGATCCGCCCCCCGCAGGTCTGAGCTACCGCTCGAAGACTCCGGCACCGGTCTCGATCCGTACGAGGCCGGTGCCGTTCTCGTAGGTCGCCACGGTGTGCTCGCCGGGTCGGGCCGGGTCGATGGTCGCGATCTCGAGGGTGTCGCCCTCCAGCTCGGTCACCTCGGCCCGCTCCTCGACGACGCCCTCGTCGTACGCCGTGCGGTAGCCGTCGCCGTACCGCGGGGTGGCCGCCATGAACAGCCCGGCCTCCCCTTCCTCCAGGAAGCGCCACACGTTGCCGTCGTCGTCCTGCGCCAGCAGGTACGACGTGTCGCCGAGCGTCATCGTGGTGACCGCGACGCCCCCGACGGTGGTCGTCTCGTCGCCGACCGCCAGCACCAGGTCGCCGGTCGGACCGGTCAGCGTGGTGCTCTCCCCCGGGCCGAGCGCCAGCCACGGGTTGTCGATCCGGTCGACGAAGTCGTCGGGGTCCGGCGACGGGGTGGGGATGGTCAGCTCGTCGACCCCGGCCGGCGGGCTGGCCTCGGGGTCGGAGGCGCAGCCGGTCAGGAGGACCGCCGCCGCCACGGTCACCGCGGCCCGGCGTACTCGTCGCTGCATGGGGGAAGCATCTCTCACGCCCCGAGCCACCCGGCCGCGGGCCTCCCCCCGCTGCTAGCGTCCGAGACGGATACGTCATCGGACCAGAACCGACTAGGAGTCCCCGTGAGCACTGCCCCCCTGAAGGTCGCCGTCACCGGCGCCGCCGGCCAGATCGGCTACAGCCTCCTCTTCCGCCTCGCGAGCGGCGCCCTGGCGGGCGACCGGCCGATCGAGCTGCGCCTGCTGGAGATCACGCCGGCGCTGAAGGCGCTCGAGGGGGTCGTGATGGAGCTCGACGACTGCGCGTTCCCGAACCTCGCCGGCGTCGAGATCGGCGACGACGCCGAGAAGATCTTTGACGGCGTCAACCTCGCCCTCCTCGTCGGCGCCCGCCCCCGCGGCCCCGGCATGGAGCGGAGCGACCTGCTCTCGGCCAACGGCGCGATCTTCACCGCCCAGGGCAAGGCTCTCAACAAGGTGGCGGCGTCCGACGTACGCATCGGCGTCACCGGCAACCCCGCCAACACCAACGCCCTGATCGCGATGTCGAACGCCCCCGACATCCCGCAGGAGCGGTTCTCGGCGCTCACCCGCCTCGACCACAACCGGGCGATCTCCCAGCTCGCGGCCAAGACCGGGGCACCCGTCACCGACATCACGAAGATGACCATCTGGGGCAACCACTCGGCCACCCAGTACCCCGACCTCTTCCACGCCGAGGTCGCCGGCCGCAACGCCGCCGAGGTCGTGGGCGACCAGGAGTGGCTCGAGAGCACCTTCATCCCCACCGTCGCCAAGCGCGGTGCCGCCATCATCGACGCCCGCGGCTCCTCCTCGGCCGCCTCCGCCGCGTCCGCCACCATCGACGCCGCGCGCGACTGGCTCTTCGGCTCCGCCGAGGGCGACTGGGTCTCGATGGCCGTCCGCTCGCAGGGCGAGTACGGCGTACCCGAGGGCCTGATCTCCTCGTTCCCGGTCACCACCTCCGGCGGCGACTGGTCGATCGTCGAGGGCCTCGAGATCGACGAGTTCTCCCGCGGCCGGATCGCGGCGTCGACCGACGAGCTCGCCGAGGAGCGCGCCGCGGTCACCGAGCTCGGCCTGATCTAGCCGCCCGCGACCGGCCGGTGAGAGTTTCATCGGCTGGCCGACGGACCTCACGCCTGGACGACGAAGCTTTGTCGTCCAGGCGTGAGTTTTATCGGCTAGCCGATAAAACTCACCGGCCCCCTCAGAACCCCGGCTGGTCCGGGATCGTCTGGGCCAGGAAGATCAGCGCGACGCCCACGCCGCCGAGCAGGACGCAGTCGAAGAGCCGGTGGCGGACGGCGAGCATGCCGGCGTCGCGGCGGGGCAGCACCAGGCGCACCGCCGCAGCCACGATGAGCGCCCCCGCCATCCACTGCACCCCGAGCCGCCAGTTGCCGGACCAGACGATGCCGAGGCCGACGCCGGTCGCGAGCAGCACGAGCAGGTAGAACGCCCCGCCGATCGTCGAGGGGTAGCGGCGGGTGTCGTCGGGCTCCCCCGACTCGTCGGGTCCGACCCCGTCCCCCGCCTCGGCCGCGGCGAGCTCCGCGGCGACCTCGTCCGGCGTCGGGACAGGGGTCTCCTCCGGCTGCTCGGACGGCGGTACGCCGGGGTCGCTCACGCGGGCTCGATCTCAGGCGGACGCCGCGGCCGACTGCTCGGCCATCGACACGATGTTGGACAGCAGCATGGCGCGGGTCATCGGACCCACCCCGCCCGGGTTCGGGGACACCCAGCCCGCGACGTCCCAGACGCCGGGGTCGACGTCGCCGGCGATCTTGCCGTCGACGCGCGAGACGCCCACGTCGAGGACGGCCGCACCGGGCTTCACCATGTCGGCGGTGATGATCCCGGGTACGCCGGCCGCGGCCACCACCACGTCCGCCTGGCGGGTGTGGGCAGCCAGGTCGCGGGTGCCGGTGTGGCACAGCGTGACGGTGGAGTTCTCGCTGCGGCGGGTGAGCAGCAGGCCCATCGGCCGGCCGACGGTCAGGCCGCGACCGACCACGACCACCTCGGCCCCGTTGAGCTCGACGCCGTGGCGGCGCAGCAGCTCGATGCAGCCGATCGGGGTGCAGGGCAGCGAGCCGGTCTCGCCCAGCACCAGGCGGCCGAGGCTGACCGGGTGCAGGCCGTCGACGTCCTTGTCGGGGTCGACGCGCGAGAGCAGCGCGAACTCGTCCAGCCCGGTCGGCTGCTGGATGAGGAAGCCCGTGCACGACGGATCGGCGTTGAGCCGGTCGATCTCGGCCTCGACCTCGGCCTGGGTGGCGGTCGCGGGCAGGTCGACCCGGATCGACTCGATCCCGATCTCGGCGCAGTCCTTGTGCTTGGCGCCGACGTACCAGTGCGAGCCCGGGTCGTCGCCGACCAGCACGGTCCCGAGGCCCGGGACGATCCCCTGCTCCTGGAGCCGGGCCACGCGCTCGGCGAGCTCGAGCTTGATGGTCTTCAGCGTGGCGCTGCCGTCGAGCTTCTGTGCAGTCATCGCGTTCAATCCTGTCAGGGTTGCTGCTGCTTCTCGTCTTACTGATGTCTCGACACGCGCGTTCCGACTTCGTCCCTCAGTCGGAGCGCTCGCTCGACCCGCGCACTCGCGGCCCGGCTCCGCCGTGCCTAGTGCGCGAAGTGGCGGGTGCCGGTGAAGTACATGGTCACGCCCGCCGCCTTGGCGGCCTCGATCGTCAGCTCGTCGCGGACCGAGCCGCCGGGCTGCACGATCGCGGCGACGCCGGCGTCGATGAGGATCTGCGGGCCGTCCTCGAAGGGGAAGAAGGCATCGGAGGCGGCGACCGAGCCGACCGCGCGCTCCCCCGCCCGCTGGACGGCGAGCTTGCAGGAGTCGACCCGGTTGACCTGGCCCATGCCGACGCCGACCGAGGCGCCGTCCTTGGCGAGCAGGATCGCGTTGGACTTCACCGCGCGGCAGGCCTTCCAGGCGAAGGCCAGGTCGGCGAGGACCTCCGGCGAGGCCGCCTCGCCGGTGGCCAGCGTCCAGGTCGCCGGGTCGTCGCCCTCGGCGTCGACGTGGTCCACGTGCTGCATGAGCAGGCCGCCGCTGATCGGGCGGGTCTCGACCGCCGCGCCCCCGTCCGCGGGGGCCACGAGGATGCGGATGTTCTTCTTGCCCTGGAGCACCTCGACCGCGCCCTCGTCGTACGACGGCGCGACGATCACCTCGGTGAAGACCTCGGAGACCTGCTGGGCCAGCTCGACCGAGACCGGCCGGTTGACCGCGATCACGCCGCCGAAGGCGGAGACCGGGTCGCAGGCGTGCGCGCGCCGGTGGGCCTCGGCGACGTCGGCGCCGACCGCGATGCCGCACGGGTTGGCGTGCTTGATGATCGCCACCGCCGGCTCGGCGAAGTCGTTGGCGGCGCGGCGGGCCGCGTCGGTGTCGACGTAGTTGTTGTAGGACATCTCCTTGCCGTGCAGCTGCTCGGCGGCGGCCAGGCCACCGCCCTGCGCGGAGACGTAGAGCGCGGCGGGCTGGTGCGGGTTCTCGCCGTAGCGCAGCACCGCCTTCTTCTCCCAGGTCGCGCCGGCCCAGGCCGGGAATCCGGTGCCCGCGGAGGAGTCGGTCAGCACGTTGCCCATCCACGACGCCACGGCGACGTCGTACGACGCGGTGTGCACGAACGCCTCCGCGGCCAGGGTCTGGCGCTGGGCCAGGGTGAAGCCGCCGTCGGCGACCGCGGCCAGCACGTCGGCGTAGCGCTCCGGGGAGGTCACGATGGCGACCGAGGGGTGGTTCTTGGCGGCCGCCCGGACCATCGAGGGGCCACCGATGTCGATCTGCTCGACGCACTCGTCCGGGCCCGCGCCCGAGGCGACGGTCTGGGTGAACGGGTAGAGGTTGGACACGACCAGGTCGAACGGCTCGACACCGAGGTCGGCCAGCTGGGCGACGTGGGAGTCGAGGCGACGGTCGGCCAGGATGCCGGCGTGCACGCGCGGGTGCAGGGTCTTCACGCGGCCGTCGAGGCACTCGGGGAAGCCGGTCAGGTCCTCGACCTTGGTGACCGGCAGGCCGAGGCCCTCGATGAGGGCGGCCGAGCCGCCGGTCGAGACCAGCGCGACGCCGGCCTCGTGCAGGCCGCGGACGAGGTCCTCGAGACCGGACTTGTCGTAGACGGAGACCAGCGCGCGCTTGATCGGGACACGGGCTTCAGACACGGAACGCTCCTGAGGGGTGGGGCTGGGGCGGTCGGGGCACCCAGGCGGTCGATGCTCCCGCGTTCACTCCCTGGTGGTCACCCACCTGCGCCAGTCGTGTGGAGAGCAGTCTACCGGCCGTAGCGGACCCGGCGTCCCTCGACCGTGAACCCCTCGCGGGCCATCCGGCCGAGGGTCTCCACGAGCATCGTCCGCTCGGCGACCTTGATCCGCTCGTGCAGGGTCTCGACGGTGTCGTAGTCCTCCACCGGGACGGCGGTCTGCGCGATGATCGGCCCGGTGTCGACGCCCGGGTCGACGACGAAGAGGGTCGCGCCGGTGATCTTCACGCCGTACGACAGCGCGTCCTCGGCGCCGTGCATGCCCGGGAACGCCGGGAGCAGCGCCGGGTGGCTGTTGACGTACTTGCCGCCGTAGAGGGCGAGGAAGGTCGGACCCGCGAGCTTCATGAAGCCCGCGGAGACGATGAGGTCGGGGTCCCACGCCGCGACGGCGCCGGCCATCGCCGCGTCCCACTCCTCGCGGGTCCCGAAGTCGGCGACCTTCAGCACGAACGTCGGGATCCCGGCGCGCTCGGCCCGGGCCAGCGCCTCGATCCCGTCGCGGTCGGCGCCGACGGCGACGACGCGGGCGCCGTACGCGGGGTCCCGGCAGGCCTCGATCAGGGCCTGGAGGTTGGTGCCGGACCCCGACACGAGGACGACGATGGCGGCGGGTTCGTCTGGCACGGGCGGCACTCTAGGGCATGGCGTCGCGGCGGGCGCGGCGTCGCTGCAGCGCGGTCGCGAGCACCCCGCCGAGCAGGCCGCCGAGGCCGAACGCGGTCACGGCGTACACGGTGGTGTCGAGCACGAGCGGCCCGACCTCGGCCATCCGACCCGGCCCGACGGCGCCACCGGCGAGCGCCGCGAGGACGCCGAAGATCAGGCCGGCCAGGACGCCACCGGCCAGCCCGCGGATGATGCCCTCGTCCCAGCGGGTCGTCGGGGCCAGCCGCTGCGAGCGCATGGTCGCGACCAGCGCGACCAGCGGCGGCAGGAGCATCAGGTACGCCGTCCAGACCGGCGGTGTCCCGGCGTCGGGCAGCGCGGCCAGCAGCGGGAACATCGGCAGCGGGCCGAGCGCGACGGCCGACGGCGAGACCAGCGTGCCGACGCCGACGGCGAAGCCCGGCCCGAGCAGGTAGGAGCCGGAGAAGATCACCGCGTTGGGCACCACGGTGGCGCTGAGCAGGGTGAAGAGGGTCGCGTCGCCCGCGTCGGTGTGGAGCTGCGACATCACGTTCACGGCGGTGTCGAGGTCGACGATCAGCGCGGCGAGCAGCACGAGGCCGGCGACCAGTGCCCAGCCGAGCAGGATCCGGCGGCAGGTGGCGGCGGCCTCGCGCAGCGCGACCGGGAGGAACGAGGCCCAGATCGCCGCGCGCCCCGAGCCGACGGCGACCGCAGACCCGCCCACGAGGCCGCACAGCAGGACCGTCCACAGCAGCGGGCGGACCAGCGAGGGGTCGGTCGCGGGGGTGGCGGCGACCGCGTGGGTGCCGACCACCACGACGGCGTACCCGAGGGCGAACAGCCCGGTCGCCGCCGGCACCGTCCAGTCGCGCTCGCCGTCGGCGATGGCGTCGGCGTCGGGTCCGTGGCCGGACACGGCGTCGCCGACCCGGGTCGCGACCCGCCAGATCGTCCACGCCACCACCAGCGTCAGCGCCAGGGGTACGGCGGTCACCGGCGTGCCCTGCACGTGCACGCCCGAGCCGTGACCCATCAGCCAGCCCAGGGCACCGACCCGCAGCGCGTCGCGCGGCTCCCCGTGGGCACCGGCATCGGTGAGGAACCAGCCCGCCACCCCGGCCCCCAGGCAGACGACCAGGGTCGCGGCCGCGGCGGTCGCGCCACCGAGCGTCGCCAGCAGGACGAGCGGGCGACGGTGCCGCAGGTCGTCCCGGGCACGGGTCGCGTCGGGCCGGTGAGGGAGCACGGAGGTCATGGTCGATCCATCATGACCGGAGCGTCCGGGGCGACGGCGTTGCCACGCCGTCGCGTACCGTGGTCGGGCCATGAGGGACCCCGACGAGTTCGACGCGTGCTACCAGGACGCCCGGACCAGGCTGCTGCTGCAGACCTACGCGCTCACGGGCGACCTCTCGGCCGCCCGGGCCGCCGTCCGCGACGCGTTCGTCGTCGCGTGGCACCACTGGCGCAAGGCCACCCGCCACGGTGACCCGGAGGCCTGGATCCGCCCGATCGCCTGGGCCCACGCGCAGCGCCGGCACACCGCACGCCTCTGGCACCGCGAGAAGGGCCTGTCCCCCGAGGTCCGGGCCACCCTCGACGCACTGGGCAAGCTGAGCGTCGACCAGCGCAAGATCCTGCTGCTCACCGTGCTCGCCAGCGGGACCCTCGCCGACTTCGCCCGCGAGGTCGGGCTGACCCGCGAGGACGCCGAGCGCGAGCTGCAGACCGCCACCTCCCAGCTGGCCATCCACCTCGACCTCGGCACCCCGGTGGCCCGCACGCTCTTCGCCCCGCTCGCCGAGGCCGTCGGGGAGGTCCGGCTGCCCCGGGCCTCGATCCTGCGGCGGGCCGGGGCAACGCGCCGGCGTACCCACACGACGGTGGGGGTCGTCGCCGCCGTCGCCGCCCTGGTCCTGACCGGCACGGCCGTCACCGACGGCGGCGGCGTCCGGCCGACCCTCGACCGTGGCCTGGTCTCGTCGTCCGACGAGCCGGACCCGCAGCCCGAGCCCCCGCCGCCCCCGGCGCTCTCCGAGGACGCCCTGCTCACCGCCGCCCAGGTCGACGCGAGCGTCCCCGGCCGACCCTGGGCGGTCGGGACGACCCACGACAACAGCGCGGGCGACGGGCTGGTGCTCCCCTGCCAGCGCGAGCGGTACGCCGACGCCCGCAGCTCGGTCGCCCTGGTCCGCGACTTCGCGGCCGCCCCGCAGCGCCGCGAGCCCGCGCGCACCACCGTCCAGCTGGCCGAGGCCTCCGCCTCCGAGCGGGCCGCCCACCGGGCTTTCCGCACCACCCTGCGCTGGTTCGCCGGCTGCTCCGACCCGCGCACCCAGCTGCTGACCACGCAGCGGGTGACCGGGGTCGGCGACGAGGCGGTGCTGCTGACGCTGCGCCGCTGGGGGGCCGGCGAGGCCACCTACGTCGCCGCGGTCGCCCGCACCGGGCAGCTGACGACCACGACCTTCACCACGGTCGCCTCCGACGACGAGGCCCGCGCCCGCCCGGCCGCCAAGCTGCTCAGCGCCGCCGTGGGCGACCTGTGCACGCTCCCCGACGCCGGCGGCTGCGGCGTCGCGCCGCGGTTGGAGCCGATGGACCCGCTGCCGGTCGGGGTGGTGCCCGCGATGCTCGACGTCGTCGACCTGCCGCCGCTGAGCGACGTCCGGCGCCGTACCTGGGCCGGCACCGAGCCCCGTCTGGCCCGCACCAACCTGGCCGCGACCCGGTGCGACGGCGCGGAGTTCCGCGGCCGGGGCTGGTCGAGCAATCTCACCCGCACGTTCCTGGTCCCGGAGGCGCGGCTGCCCGCGGAGTTCGGGCTCACCCAGACCGTGGGCGCGCTGGGTCCCCAGCGGGCGCGGGCCTTCGTCGAGGACGTCCGCGAGGCGATGCGGACCTGCCCGGAGGAGGACCTCGGCACCGACGTCAGCCGGATCACCGACCGCCGCGAGGACGGCGAGGACCTCACCGTCTGGCGGATCACCACCGAGGTCTCCGACGACCAGTCGGTGGAGTTCCGGATGGCCATCCTGCGCACCGGCACCTCGGTCGCCCAGATCAGCTTCGTGCCCACCGCGGACGTGCGGATGAGCGACGACGACTTCGTCGCCCTGGCCGAGCGCGCCCTGACCCGGCTGAGCCGGCTGCCCCGCCCTGGCAGCTGACGGACGCCCCTGCGTCAGACGCTGCCCAGGCGCTGCGTCAGAGGCCGGGCAGCGCGCCCAGCAGTCCCTGGACCAGGTCGTAGGTCGGCCGGTCCGCGGCCGCGACCAGGCCGGACGGCAGGGGCGCGCGGGCGTCGTACGGCTCGCCGGAGAAGGTGCCGACGAAGCCGCCGGCCTCGGTGAGCAGCAGCGAGCCGGGCGCGTGGTCCCAGGGCTTGGTCCCGCGGTAGAGCACGTAGTCGGCGTCGCCCTCGACCAGCTTCGGGTAGTCCACGCCGCAGCAGACCCAGGTGGTCTCCAGCTTGCGCAGGGTGCCGAGCGCGCGGCCGAGCCAGCTGCGTCTCGAGGTGATGCCGCGCAGGTCCTCGCCCAGCGGCGGCCGCTCGAGCCGTACGCCGTCGCGCCAGGCGCCGGCGCCCCGCTCGGCGACGTAGGCGACGCGGTGCTGCGGCTGCCAGATCCAGCTCCGTACGACGACCCCACCCCGCAGCTCGGCGGCCATCACGGCGTGGTCGGGCGAGCCGTGCACGAAGTTGCGCGTGCCGTCGACGGGGTCGACCGTGAACGCGTGCTCGGCCGCCTGGAAGCGCTCCAGCAGCCCCGGGTCGGACGCGGCGGCCTCCTCCCCCAGCACCAGCGCGTCCGGGTAGGCGTCGGTCAGCGCCGCGGTGATCAGCACCTCCGCCTCGCGGTCGGCGACGGTGACGAGGTCGCCCGGGCCCTTCTCGTCGACCTGGTCGTCGGCCAGCGCCCGGAACCGCGGCTCGATCACCTCGGCCGCCGCGTCCTGGAGCAGGGTCAGCACCTCGTCGGTCCGCACCCGGCCAACCTACCGACGCGGGGTGACGTCTAGACGGGCACGTCGTATGCAACCGTGCTGCCCGGTGGGGCGTATCCACTCCGACAAGCACCACGGAGAAACCCCCAGCAGACGGGAACGAGGAGATGGACGAACGCGAGTTCGACGCCTTCTACACCGCGTCGTTCACCCGCATCGTCGGCCAGCTCTACGCCATGATCGGGAACCGCGACGAGGCGCAGGAGTGCGTGCAGGAGGCGTTCGTGCGCGCCTGGGCACACCGCCGCAAGCTCGACCGAGCGGACCACCCGGAGGCCTGGGTGCGGACGACGGCGTACCGCCTGGCGGTGAGCCGCTGGCGTCGTACCGTCCGGGCCCGGCGGCCCGAGGACCGCGCCCTTGGCGCCGTCACCCAGGCGCCGGCGCCGAGCGAGAGTCACGTCGCCCTGGTGACGGCCCTCAAGCAGCTGCCGGAGGCGCAGCGTCAGGCACTGGTGCTGCACCACATCGCCGACATGTCCGTCCACGACGTCGCCCGCGAGGTCGGCGTCCCCGAAGGCACCATCAAGGCCCGGCTCAGCCGCGGCCGGGCCGCGCTCGCCGCGCTGCTCTCCGACGACCGCTTCAACGACGGAGGCCTCCAGGAGGGAGCCAGTCATGCCTGACCTCAACGACGAGCTCTTCTCGAGCTTCAGGACCGAAGGACCCACCGTGAACCCCCTGCCCGCCTCCGAGGTACGCCGCCGCGGCGACCGGATGCGCCGGCGCAACAACGCCCTGGCCGCGGTCGGGGGTGTCGCCGCCGCGCTCGTCGTGATCGCGACCCCGGTCGCGATCATCACCCAGCAGGGCACCGACGATCCCAGCCCGCCGGTCGCCACGCAGACGACCGAGGCACCCCAGGTCTCGTGGCGGCAGGAGATTCCGGCCGACCTCCCCCTCACCGCGGGCCTGGCGGACGGCGCCGAGACCTCGGAGGAGCCGGGTGTCGCCCAGCTGACGCTGTGCGACCAGACCGCCTTCGATGCGGACCTGCAGACAGTCGATGTCACCGGCGCCACCCGCCGCGGGGCTCCCAACACCGACGAACCCGAGCTCAACCGCACCCTGGCGCTCTACCCCGACGCCGCCACCGCCGCCGAGGCCGTCGAGCGGCTGCGCGATGCCGTGAGGTCCTGCGGCTCCCAGCCCGGTGCAGGAGACATCACGATCAGCCACCAGCTGCTCGACTCTGTCCTCCCCGCCGACGAGGCGTTCATCCTCTCCTCCGACTACGTCGCAGCGGGCGACGACTTCGCGCAGGAGATCGACTACTTCGTCGTGGCTCGCACCGGGAACGCCGTCCTGCTGACCTCCGACCTGGGCACCGTGCCCTACGACGCCCAGGTCTCGATCGAGCAGGAGCGGGTCGCCGACCTGGTCGACGCGATGCAGGTGTTCTCGGAGGCGGAGAACAGCCGCTGATCCGGCTCGAGACACGTGCGCCCCGAGCCTCGGAAGGCTCGGGGCGCACGGTGTTGCGGCTGATGGATCAGAGGCTCTGCAGGATCTCCCGCATCAGCGCGGCGGTCTCGGACGGCGTCTTGCCGACCTTCACGCCGACGGCCTCGAGGGCCTCCTTCTTCGCCTGCGCGGTGCCGGAGGAGCCCGACACGATCGCCCCGGCGTGGCCCATCGTCTTGCCCTCGGGGGCGGTGAAGCCCGCGACATAGCCGACGACCGGCTTGGTGACGTTGTCCTTGATGTAGGCCGCCGCCCGCTCCTCTGCGTCGCCGCCGATCTCGCCGATCATCACGATCGCCTTGGTGTCGGGGTCCGCCTCGAACGCCGCGAGAGCGTCGATGTGGGTGGTCCCGACGATCGGGTCGCCGCCGATGCCGATGGCGGTCGAGAAGCCGAAGTCCCGCAGCTCGTACATCATCTGGTAGGTCAGCGTGCCGGACTTCGACACGAGACCGACCGGGCCGGTGCCCGCGATGGTGTGCGGCGTGATGCCGGCCAGCGACTCGCCCGGCGTGATGATGCCGGGGCAGTTCGGGCCGATCATCCGGGTGGACTTGCCCTGCAGGTAGGACCAGACCTCGGCCGTGTCCTGCACCGGCACGCCCTCGGTGATGACCACGAGCAGGCCGATGCCGGCGTCGATGGCCTCGATGCAGGCGTCCTTGGTGAACGCCGGCGGCACGAAGACGACCGACACGTCGGCGCCGGTCTCCTTGATCGCCTCGGCCACGGTGCCGAACACCGGCTGCGTGGTCCCGGCGAGCTCGACCGTGGTGCCGGCCTTGCGGGCGTTGACACCGCCGACGATGTTGCTGCCGGACTGGATCATCAGGGTGGTGTGCTTGGAGCCCATGCCGCCCGTGATGCCCTGGACGATGATCTTGGAGTCCTTGTTGAGGTAGATGCTCACTGTTCTCTGCTCTCTATCTCAGGCGTTCGCCAGCTCGGCGGCCTTGTCGGCCGCGCCGTCCATCGTGTCGACCTGGGTGACCAGCGGGTGGTTGAGCTCGTCGAGGATCCGACGGCCCTCCTCCACGTTGTTCCCGTCCAGGCGTACGACGAGCGGCTTGGTCGCCTCGGCGCCCAGGATCTCCAGGGCGCCCTTGATGCCGTTCGCGACCTCGTCGCAGGCGGTGATGCCGCCGAAGACGTTCACGAACACGCTCTTGACCTGCGCGTCGTTCAGGATCACGTCGAGGCCGTCGGCCATCACCTGGGCGTTCGCGCCGCCACCGATGTCGAGGAAGTTGGCGGGCTTGACCCCACCGTGCGCCTCGCCGGCGTACGCGACGACGTCGAGGGTCGACATGACCAGGCCCGCGCCGTTGCCGATGATGCCGACCTGGCCGTCGAGCTTGACGTAGTTGAGCCCCTTGTCCTTGGCCTTGGCCTCGAGCGGGTCCGTCTCGTCCTTGATCTCGAACGCCTCGTGCTCGGGGTGCCGCACCTCGGACGCGTTCTCGTCGAGCGAGACCTTGCCGTCGAGGGCCTCCAGCTTGTCGCCGGCCAGCCGCGCGAGCGGGTTGACCTCGACCAGCGTGGCGTCCTCCTCGACGAAGACCGTGTAGAGCGACTGGATCATCGCCACGGCCTGCTCGAAGACGGCCTCGGGGAACGCGGCCTCGGTCGCGATCTCGCGTGCCTTGGCCTCGTCGACACCGGCACCCGGGTCGATCGGGATCTGCTTGACGGCGTCGGGGTTGGTCTTCGCGACCTCCTCGATCTCGACACCGCCCTCGACGCTGGCGATGCAGAGGTACTGGCGGTTCGCGCGGTCGAGCAGGAACGAGAAGTAGTACTCCTCCTCCGGCGGGGTCGCGGGCGTGACGAGCACGCGGTTGACCGGCAGGTCCTTGATCTCGAGGGCGAGGATGTTCGTCGCGTGCTCGAAGGCCTCGTCGGGGGTCTTGGCGAGCTTCACGCCGCCGGCCTTGCCGCGGCCGCCGGCCTTGACCTGCGCCTTGATGACGGTCACGCCGCCGATCTGCTCGGCAGCGGCCTTGGCGGCCTCGGCGGTCTCGACGACGACACCCAGAGTCGTTGCCACACCATGCTTGGCGAAGAGCTCCTTCGCCTGGTACTCCATCAGGTCCACTGATCCACCAGTCTCTAGTCGCGGGTATCCCACGGGACGTATCCCACGGGACGATAGCCCTGTCACGTCGCCCCCGATAAGGGCCGGGGGGCCGACGTGACGGAGGACATACGCGGGCTGGGTATCCCGTCGTCAGCCGTCGTACGCCGCCACCCGGCGCAGCGTCCCGGCGAGGTCCGCCGGGTCGGCGACAACGACCGGCACGTCGGCGACGTCCCGGTCAGCGAGAGCCACCAGCAGCTCGTCGAGCGGGCCGCCGAGCGTCACGACGAGGTCGGCGTCCTCCTGCAGCACGACGGCGGCGAGGCCCGCCTCGTCGTACCCGCCGGCCAGGACGACCTCGTGCCCGGCGTCGCGCAGGACCCGGGCAAGCGCCTCGGGACCGGGACCCGGTCCCCCCAGGACGATGCGCGCCATGTGGTCAGCCTGACACGCGCCCACGTCCGGGCGGGCTGACCTGCGAATATCCCCGAATCGATCACGACCGGGCAGTGAAACGTGCACAATCGGACAGCGCCCGGTTTCGGCCTGCCGACGCCATCCGTTACAGTCTGGGGCGCTTGTCACACCTCTGCACGACCTCGCGAACGAGACCTCCGGAGCGACTTGATCCATGGGTAACCACCGAGCGGAATACCGCGGCTCACGTCGTGGACCCTCGGAGACCCAGGAGACTCCGTCGACGTACGTCGGGCGTCGCGTCGCTCGCCCTGTAGTACCCGAGACGCCGCCGGCCATGCCGGTCGTGCCCGAGCGGGCCCTCTTCGTCGAGCCGGTCGTCGCCGCGGAGCCCGCCCTCTTCGCCGAGCCGGAGCCGACGCCGTCGTACGTCCGCTCGGACGTGACGACCCCCCTCCACAGCGACACCACCGCCTCGCTGCCGCTCGTGACCGCCCCGGGCAAGCGCAAGGCCGTCAAGCACGTCGGCAACCGCGGCCCCCTGTTCCGCGGGCTGCCGTCGGTGCCGGTCCTCGTCGGCATCGCCGCCCTGGCCGTCTCGGCCGGCGGCGCCGTCCTCGCAGGCGGCCCGGGTGCCGGGGTCGGCGAGCCGCCCCGCCTGAGCCAGGCCAGCGCCCTCAGCGGCGCCAGCGCCGGCTCCACCGTCAACCTGATGAAGGACAAGCGCCGCCAGGTCGTCAGCCGCGACAACCGACGCGACGCACTCGCAGACGCGGCCGACCAGGAGCTCCAGGCGGCCGTCGAGAAGCAGTACGAGGCCCACACGGGCGCGCTGCAGAGCCTCGCCAAGGAGGCCGGCAAGTTCGCTGCGGTCCTTGAGGAGAACAAGTGGGTGCTGCCGCTCAGCGGCTACCGCCTCACGGCCCGCTTCGGTGAGTACGGCCTCTGGTCGAGCTACCACACCGGCCTCGACTTCGCGGCGCCGACCGGCACCCCGATCAACGCCGTCGCCAACGGCACGGTGACCGAGACCGGCTACGACGGCGCCTACGGCAACAAGACCGTCGTGACCCTCGAGGACGGCACCGAGCTCTGGTACTGCCACCAGACGACGATCGACGTCAACGTCGGCGACGTCGTCCGTGCGGGCGAGCACCTCGGCACCGTCGGCTCGACCGGCAACGTCACCGGCCCCCACCTCCACCTCGAGGTCCGCCCCGGCGCGGGCGACCCGGTCGACCCGTACTCCGCGATGGTCGTCAACGGGGTGACTCCCTGATCTGCGGAGCAGATCAGAGAGTCACATCGGTGGTCGAGTAGCGTCCGCGGCTGAGCCTGCGAAGCCGCGAATCGAGACCCATCCGGTCTCGCGTACCTCGCTGGTCGAGTAGCCCGGCGAGGAACGAGTCGGGCGTATCGAGACCCCCCGAGGTTTCGGTATCAGGTTCTCCCGCTCGCTGGTCGTCACCGGGTCGACCTGTCACGACCGTGACCGCGAGAGCTGGATCAGGGTCTCGACACGCCGGTCGCGACTTCGTCCCTCAGTCGCGCGGCTCGCTCGACCACCAACGTCAGCGCCGCTGGCGCGTCCCTGACCGACACGCCGGTCGCGACTTCGTCCCTCAGTCGCGCGGCTCGCTCGACCACCCATCAAGCTGATGGAACTCGCTTCGCTCGCTCTACAGCTTCTCCACCGGGGCGTACCGCAGCAGCAACCGCTTGACGCCCTCGGTCCCGAAGTCGATCGACGCGACCGCCTTGTCGGCTGCCCCCTCGACCGCGACCACCGTGCCGAGGCCGAAGGTGTCGTGCTGGACCCGGTCTCCCGGCTCCAGGGACGGGACCTCGCGGGCCGGCTTGGCCTTCCGCGCTGCGTCGGCGCGGGCGGCGGCCGAGGAGAAGTTGCGGCGTCCGGCGGCGGTGGGCTCCCCCATCCGGGCCGGGGAGCCGCTGGCCAGGTCGGGCCGGCCCCAGCGGGTCTGGGCGGCCTCGGTCCGGCGCCAGTCGACCAGGTCGACCGGCAGCTCGTCGAGGAACCGCGAGGCCGGGTTGTGGGACGGCGCGCCCCAGGCGGAGCGGACCACGGCCCGGGAGATGTAGAGGCGCTCGCGGGCCCGAGTGACGCCGACGTACGCGAGGCGTCGTTCCTCCTCGAGCTCGGGCTGGTCGCCCAGCGAGCGGGCGTGCGGGAAGACGCCGTCCTCGAGGCCGGTCAGGAAGACGACCGGGAACTCCAGGCCCTTGGCGGTGTGGAGCGTCATCAGGGTGACCACCCCGGCGTCGGTCTCGGGGATCTGGTCGGTGTCGGCGACCAGCGCGACCCGCTCCAGGAAGTCGGTGAGGCCGGGCGCGACCGTGCCGGCGTCGACGTCGGCGGGGTCGGCCGACGGGCCGGCGACCGGGTCGTCGCTGAACTCGCGGGCCACGGCCACCAGCTCGGCGAGGTTCTCCAGCCGGGTCGCGTCCTGGGGGTCGTCGGACTCCTCCAGCTCGGTGAGATAGCCGGACCGGGCCAGCACGGTCTCGAGGACCACGTCGGCTCGCTCCCCCGCCTCGACCATCGACTGCAGCTCCTCGACCAGGCCGACGAAGCCGCGGATGTTGGTGAGCGAGCGGGTCGCCAGGCCCGGAGCCTGGTCGGCCCGGCGCAGTGCCTCCCAGAAGGTCAGCCGGTCGCGCTCGGCCAGCACCGTCACGCACGCGACCGCCCGGTCGCCGATGCCGCGCTTGGGGGTGTTGAGGATTCGCCGCAGCGAGACCTGGTCGTCGGGGTTGGCCAGCATCCGCAGGTAGGCCAGGGCGTCGCGGACCTCGCGCCGCTCGTAGAACCGGACCCCGCCGACCACCTTGTAGGGCTGGCCGGTGCGGATGAAGATCTCCTCGAACACCCGGGACTGGGCGTTGGTGCGGTAGAAGATCGCGACGTCGGACGCCTTGGTGCCGGCGTCGGTCAGCTGGTCGATCTCATCCGACACGAAGCGGGCCTCGTCGTGCTCGTCGTCGGCGACGTACCCGACGATCCGCTCGCCGTCGCCGGCCTCGGACCACAGGCGCTTCTCCTTGCGGCCCTTGTTGTGGCCGATGACGGAGTTGGCGGCGGTGAGGATGGTCTGCGTGGAGCGGTAGTTCTGCTCCAGCAGAATCGAGGTCGCGTTCGGGAAGTCCTGCTCGAAGTCGAGGATGTTGCGGATGTTGGCCCCGCGGAACGCGTAGATCGACTGGTCGGCGTCGCCGACCACCATCAGCTCCGCCGGCTCGACCCGCTCGCCCCCGCTGTGCTCCGGGACCTCCTCCATCTGCTCGGCGCAGAGCTGGTGGATGAGGGCGTACTGGGCGTGGTTGGTGTCCTGGTACTCGTCGACCAGGACGTGCCGGAACCGCCTCCGGTAGACCTCGCGCACGTCGGGGAACGACTGGAAGAGGTGGACGGTCAGCATGATCAGGTCGTCGAAGTCGAGCGCGTTGGCCTCGGTCAGCCGCCGTTGGTAGAGCGAGTACGCCGCGGCGTACTGCTCCTCGAGCTTGTTGCGGGCGTCCTTGGCCGCCTCCTCGGCGTCGCGCAGCTCGTTCTTGTGGTTCGACACCCAGTGCAGGACAGGTCCCGGCTGGTACTGCTTCGGGTCGAGGTCCAGGTCCTTGAGCACCAGCGTCATCAGCCGCTTCTGGTCGGCGGCGTCGTAGATCGAGAAGCTGGACTTGAACCCGAAACGGTCGATCTCCTTGCGCAGGATCCGGACGCACGCGGAGTGGAAGGTGCTGACCCACATGATCCGCGCGCGCTTGCCGACCAGGTCCTCGACCCGCTCCTTCATCTCGGCCGCGGCCTTGTTGGTGAAGGTGATCGCCAGGATCGACCCCGGGTGCGCCTTGCGCTCCTGGATCAGCCAGGCGATCCGCCGCGTCAGCACCCGGGTCTTCCCCGACCCCGCCCCCGCGACCACCAGCAGCGGCGCCCCCTCGTGGACCACGGCGGCGCGTTGAGGGTCGTTCAGCCCCTCGAGCAGCTCCTCGCGACTGGGGCCGCTGCGGGTCGTGCGCGGCTCGGGCGGCGGCGCGGACGTGAGGTGCTCGAAACCAGGAAGGGAGGGGGTGCTCATGCTGCGCTCAGCCTACGTTCCGCCGGGGACGGTCGGGGGCGGCGGGCGCCGCGTCACCGGGAGGCGGTCGGACCGCCCCCACCCACCTCGGCCGTCCGGTCGGTCGAGCCGAAGAGGTGCTCGAGCACGAACAGCACCCCGCCGACGGCGATAAGACCGGCCGACCAGATGAGCGTGGCCGGGTCGTCCCAGACGACGTACACGAGCAGGCCCGCGTTGCCGACCAGGCCGAGCAGGAGCAGCGCGGTCGAAGCCCGGTAGGTCTCCCCAGACTCGTCCTGCCCCCGCAGCTTCAGCGCGGACACGATGACCATGGCGTAGACGAAGAGCAGCAGGACGACGGTGACCGCGGCGAGCCGGCGTACGAGGTCGACCTCGACGCCCGCCTTCGGGAGGACGGTGCCGACGACCAGGAGCGCGCCGACGACGACGGCCGAGAAGACCAGGCCGACCCAGGGGCTGCGACGCGAACCGTGGATCCGGGCGAAGACGTTCGGGACGACGTCCTCCTGGGCCATGCCGTAGAGAATCCGCGACTGGGTCACCACGGCCACGAGCGTCGTGTTGGTGATCGCGGTCATCGCGATCAGCGCGAAGACGACAGTGAACACGCCCATCGGCAGCGGGATGATCCCGGTCTCGACGACCTCCATCAGGGAGGCCGGGGAGGTGGCGAGGGTGTCGATGGGCACCGTCAAGGCGGCCGAGACGGCGACGAGGACGTAGATGAGGCCGGCTCCGACCATGCCGCCGATCAGCGCCTTCGGGAAGGTACGGCGGGGCGCGGTGCACTCCTCGGCGACGTTGGCAGCGTTCTCGAACCCGGTCATCGCGAAGAACCCGGTGGCGACACCGGCCACCAGGGCGAGCACGGCGTTCTGGTCCCCGGTCTCGAACTCGGTCAGCACACCGAAGTCGGCGTCGCCGCTCAGCACATGGACCAGGCCGATCGCGATCACGATCGCCAGGCCGAGGACCTCGACGACGGTCATCACCACGTTGGCCACGACCGACTCCGTGATGCCGACGAAGTTGATCACCGACAGCATCACCACGAACGCGAGGGACACCAGGAGCGCCGGCGGCAGCGACCACACCTCGGCGAAGTAGTCCGAGAAGCCGGCCGCCAGGGAGCCCGCGGCGGCGAAGCTGGAGGAGAGCATCGCGACGGTGACGAGGAACGTCAGTCCCGGACGGCGGAACGCCCGGTTGACGTAGAGCGAGGCACCGGCGGCGCGGGGGTACTTCGTCACCAGCTCCGCGTAGGCGAGTCCGGTGAGCGTGGCGACGGAGATGCCGAGCAGGAACGCGAGCCAGAACGCGCCGCCCACCGCCGCGGCGACGGCGCCAATGAGCACGTAGACACCCGACCCGAGCACGTCGCCGAGGACGTAGAAGAAGAGCAGCCGGCCGGTGATGGTCCGGTTGAGCTCGGTCTCCTCGAGCTGCTCGGTGGTCTCAGCGGTCGCCGTCATCGGGCCTCCTGGATCGCGATCCTCGGCGAGTACCCCTCGCCCTCGGGGACGAAACGGCGAGCTACTTCGTCAGGCAGAGGTCGGGGAAGGAGACCTTCTTGGCCACCGTCTGCCGCTCTGCTCCCTGACTGTCCTTCATCCGGAAGTAGCCCGACAGGCTGGTGCAGAGCTTCACCGACCCCGGCTCCACCACGGAGTCCGAGCCGTCCCACCCGAAGGCGTAGCCCTCCGTGTCCAGCACGAACCGGTAGGCGCGCCGGGCCCGGCCGTTGACCTCGCCGACCTTGGCGACCTTCTCGCTGCCGCAGTCGGGGGTGATCCCCACACCGACGGTCCAGGGTGCCCCGGCGGAGAACGACGGGTCGAAGGAGCACTTGTAGCCGTAGTAGTAGTTGCTGTACGAGATCTTGTTCGCGCGGTGCTTCTTGCGGTACTTCGCGTCGTCGTCGCAGGAGCGCTTGACGGTCACCTGCAGGCTCGGGTCGATGATCTTGGGGTCGCGCAGCTCCGAGACGACGCCCTGGGAGATGGGCCGCCGCTTGTAGGTGGCCTGGAGGCGCGCCGTGGCATAGACGCCGAGGCAGAAGCCGAACTGCGGCACGTCGACGTACCGGTAGCTCGAGTAGGACCGGGAGACGGTCTCTCCGCCACGCCGCTCGCTGGCGGAGGCGGAGGCGGACCCGGACGGGCTGAGCAGCGAGATGGTCAGGACCGCGGCGAGCGCCCCGGCCAGGAGCAGGATCGGGCGACGTGCTGAGGTCAAGGTTGGCTCCCGAGAACCGCGCCGGTCGGGTGAGCGGCGTCACCGGGCCCCGGTACCGCAGCGCGCCGTACGGCAAACCCGCCGGTCAGAGCAGACGGCGGTCCGAGGCCCAGCGGCTCAGCTCGTGGCGCGAGGAGAGCTGCAGCTTGCGCAGCACGCTCGACATGTGGGTCTCGACGGTCTTGATGGAGATGAACAGCTCCTTGGCGACCTCCTTGTAGGCGTAGCCGCGGGCGATCAGCCGCATCACCTCCCGCTCGCGCTCGGTCAGTCGGTCGAGGTCCTCGTCGACCGCGGCCACCTCGATGGAGCCGGCGAAGGCGTCGAGCACGAACCCGGCCAGCCGCGGCGAGAACACGGCGTCGCCGTCGGCGACCCGGCGGATCGCGGAGACCAGCTCGGGCCCGGTGATGGTCTTGGTGACGTAGCCGCGTGCTCCCCCGCGGATGGTGCCGATGACGTCCTCGGCCGCGTCGGAGACGCTCAGCGCGAGGTACCGGGTCTCCGGCGACTGGCCGCGCCGCATCACCTCGACGCCGCCCCCACCGGGCAGATGCACGTCCAGGAGTACGACGTCCGGCCGGTGCGCGGCGACCGCGGTCACGGCCTCGTCGACGTCGGCGGCCTGCGCGAGCACCTCGACCTCCCCCGCGCCCGCGGCCTCGAGCTCGGCGATGACGCCGCGGCGGAACATGGCGTGGTCGTCGACGACGACGACCCGCACGGGGCTAGTCATGAGATGCCTCCTGGGTGGTGGTGCGGGACAGGTGCAGGCGCACCTCGGTGCCCTCGCCGGGACCGGTGCGGATCTCGGCGGTGCCGCCGTGGCGGCGCATCCGGTCCACGATGCTGTTGCGGACGCCGTACCGGTCGTCGGCCACCGCCTCGGGGTCGAAGCCGACCCCGCGGTCGCGGACGAAGACGTCGACGGCGGCCGGGGTGATCTCGGCGTACACGTCGACCCGGCCGGTCCCGGCGTGCTTGGCGGCGTTGGTGACGGCCTCGCGGGCCGCCTGGACCACGGGGCGCAGGTCGTCGGTCAGCGGGCAGTCGCCGACGGCGACCACGTCGACCGAGACGCCGTGGGCGTCCTCGACCTCGGCCGCCGCGCCGCGCAGCGCGCTCGCCGCGGAGGACTCGTCGGCCGACTCCCCGGCGTAGAGCCAGGAGCGCAGGTCGCGCTCCTGGGCCCGGGCCAGCCGGGCGACCGTGGCGGCGTCGCCGGAGCTCTTCTGGATCAGCGCGAGGGTCTGGAGGACCGAGTCGTGCAGGTGGGCGGCGACGTCGGCGCGCTCCTGGGAGCGCACCCGCTCCTCGCGCTCGGCGCTGAGATCGGAGGCCAGGCCGAAGACCCAGGGGCCGATCACGATCGCCAGGCCGATCAGCACCAGGCCACCCGCGATGAGCCCGGCCCGGGCGTCACTCGCCGAGGCCCCCTCGAAGCCGACGATGAAGACCGCCGAGACCACGAGCAGCGCCCCCGCGGCCACCCGGGCGTACGACGCCCAGCCGCCGCTGCCGAAGACGATCCGGACCGGGTCGATCCGCCCGCTCTGGTCGTTCCAGCGCTCGCGCTGCGCCTCGTCGGCCTGCCGCCAGAGCAGCGCCAGGCCCACCAGGCCGAAGAACGCCGGCCAGAACGCCGCCCCCCGCCCCACCAGCGCCTGCAGCGCGAGCACGCCGCCGAGACCCAGCGCGGCGAGCGCGATCGCCGGCCCGACGTCGCCGAGCCGCCGCAGCCGACCGGGCCGCCGACCGCCGCGGGTCGCGCTGGCCAGGCCGGGCGGACCCTCCTCGAACCGGGTGTCGCTCGGCAGCATCAGCCACAGCCCGGCGTACACCATCACGCCGAGCCCGCCCAGGAGCGAGGTGAGCAGGAACCCGGCCCGCACCCACAGCACCGGGACGGCGAGGTGCCGGGCCAGTCCGGACGCGACGCCACCGAGGACGGAGTCGTGGGAGTCGCGGTAGGCCTTCCGGGGCTCGTACGGCGGGTTCGTCGTCATGCTCATCGCCCCTCCATCGTCTCATCGGGCACGATGCCGGACCATGAGGATCGACCCCGAGAGAACCCCGGCCCGCCTCGGGGAGGATCAGGGTCGACCCCGATGGTCCGCGGGCCGCTCGACGACGATGGTGGTGACATGACGACGACACCACCCGAGGCACCGACGGGTCCCGGCCCCCAGGAGGGGCCACGCACCACCCGGGACGAGGTCCGCGACCTCGGCCGCCTCCGCCGCTCCACCACCGACCGCAAGATCGCCGGCGTCGCGGGCGGCCTGGGCCGCCACCTCGACGTGGACCCGCTGCTGCTGCGGGTCGTGCTCGTGGTCCTGGTCTTCTTCGGCGGCGCCGGGCTGATGATCTACGGCGCCTGCTGGCTGCTGGTCCCCGAGGACGACGGCTCCGAGCCGGTCGTCAGGCTCGACGAGCGCACCCGCACGGTCGCGCTGGTCGTCGTCGGCATCGTCGCCGCGGCCGCCCTGGTCGGCGACTCGTGGGGCTTCATCGGCTTCCCGTGGCCGGTGGTCGTGATCGGCGCGATCGCGCTCGTGGTGCTGACCCGCACGAAGAAGCCCACCCCGACGTACGCCGGACCGCCGGCGCCGTCGTACGCCCCCGGCGCGCCGCCGTACGCCGCACCGCCGCCGTACGCCGCCCCGCCGACCTACGCCGCCCCGCCGACTTACGCCGGGCCGCCGACCTACGCCGCCCCGCCGGTCTACGTGCCGCCGCCGCGGAACCCCCGCAAGCGCGGGCCGCGGCTCTTCTGGTTCACCCTGGCCCTGATCGCCCTCGCGGAGGGACTGCTCGGCACCGCCGACCTCGCCGGTGCGCCGGTCGCCGACTCGGCGTACCCCGCCCTGGCCCTCGGCCTGGTCGCGGTGATGCTGCTCGTCGGGTCGGTCTACGGGCGAGCCGGCGGCCTGATCGCGCTCGGCCTGGTCGCCGCGATCGGCGTGGTCGCCTCGACCGCCGCCGACCGGTGGGACGCCGAGGGCGTGACGGAGCGTCCACTCACGGCGGCCGGCCTGCAGGACGACTACCGGCTCGGTGCCGGCGAGATGGTGGTGGACCTGACCGGGATCACCGACCTCGACGCGCTGGACGGCCGCACCCTCGAGCTCGACGTCAGCGTGGGCCGGATCGAGGTGATCGTGCCGGACGACCTCGCCGTCGAGGTGCAGGCGGCCGCGCACGGCCCCGGCAACATCATGCTGTTCGGCAACGACCGCGGCGGCATCGACAGCAGCGCCAGCGCGTCGTACGACCCCGGGCTCGGGGACCACCCCGAGCTGTCCATCGACGCCGAGATCAACGTCGGCGAGATCGAGGTGAGGACCCGATGAGCACTCCCCTGGACAGCGGACGCCACCCCGTCAACGTGGGCCACCTCGTGATGGGCATGGCCTTCCTCGGCCTGGTCGCCGTGTGGGCCGTCGTGCAGAGCGACGTCATCGACGACGACGCCATCCGCTGGCTGCTGCCCGTCCCGTGGGTGCTGGCCGGCGCGGCCGGCCTGGTGGCCTCGGTCCTCAGCGGACGGCGCCACACCCAGCGCCAGGTCGGCTGGGTGCCGCCGGCCGAGACCGCCGAGGAGGCGGACCCGGCCGACGACCCGGCCGACGACGCGATCGACGACACCCGGCCGTTCAGCTGAGGATCAGTCCACCCAGGCGTCCCGGGCCGTGACGGCGAGGTCGGGGTGGTCGGCGAACAGGCCGTCCACCCCGGCGTCGAGCAGGGCCCGGATCTCGGCGCCGACCCGGCCGTAGGCGTTCGGGTCGGTGCCGCGCCGGAAGTTGGTGGCCAGGAACTGGTTCTCGGCGCGGACGGTGAAGACCAGCACCCGCAGCCCCGCCGCGTGCGCGTCGCGGACCACGGCGCTCGGCCGACCGGTCGCCCCGGTGGCCGGGTCGCGCGGCAGCACCCAGTCCTTCTGCGGGCCGACCCAGTCGGCGTACCGCGCGATGTCGCGCAGCCCGCGCCGGCTCAGCATCGAGGCGTACGTCGTCCCCGGCCGGTCGGCCGGCCCGCCGCGCGAGTCGACGAGCTGCTCCAGCGGCAGGTCGGTGACCCGGTCGAGCTCCTGCAGGTTGCCGACCTCGAAGGACTGCAGCAGCACCTTCGACCGCTTCGAGGCCAGGCCGTGCTGGCGCAGGCTGCGCAGCATCGGCTCCTCCAGCGAGAGCCCGATCGAGTCGAAGTACGACGGGTGCTTGGTCTCCGGCGCCACCCCGACCCACTCGCCGGTCCGGCGGTGGTGCTCGACCACCAGGTCCAGCACCTCGTCGAAGGTCGGGACCTCGAAGCGGCCGTCGTACGCCGTGTTGTCGGGGCGGACCTGCGGGAGCCGCTCGATCGCACGGAGCGTCTTCAGCTCGGCCAGGGTGAAGTCCTCGGTGAACCAGCCCGTGAGCGGGACGCCGTCCACGACCTTGGTGGTCCGCCGGTCCGCGAACTCGGGGTGGTCGGCGACGTCGGTCGTCGTCCCGATCTCGTTCTCGTGACGGGCCACCAGGACGCCGTCCTTGGTCGGGACGAGGTCGGGCTCGACGTAGTCGGCGCCCTGCCGGATCGCCAGCCGGTACGACGCCAGCGTGTGCTCGGGCCGGTAGCCGGAGGCACCCCGGTGGCCGACGACGAGCGGCTCGTCGAGCTGGTCGAGGCCGCGGTGGCCAGCGGAGTGGCCAGTGGAGTGGCCGGTGGAGTGGCCGGTGGCGGACGCCGGCGCCGTGGGGCCGACGAGGAGGGCGGTGGAGGCGAGGGCGAGCCCCGCGAGGAGGGAGACGGTCCGAGAGGTCATGCACCGATCCCAGCCGCGCTCGGTGTGTACGGGGTGAACGGGCACCGACTAGGCGGCGGCGACCACCGCACGGATCGCCAGGTCGGGGTGGTCGGTGATCAGCCCGTCGACGCCCGCGTCCAGGAACGCGTCGGCCAGCCCGCGCAGGTCGCCGAGCCCGGCCGGGTCGTCGCCGACGCGGTGCTCGGTCGGCAGGTAGTGGTTCTCCGCGCGCAGCGTCCAGACGTAGACGTCGAGCCAGCGCCGGTGCGCGTCGCGGACCAGCCGGGTCGGCTCGTCCAGGGCGCCGTCGGCGGTGCGGGGCAGGACCAGGTCCTGGTGCACGCCGATCGCGTCGGCGTACTCCTCGATCGCGTCCAGCGCGGGGCCGTCGACCGGGTCGCCGACGTCGAGCAGCTGCACCAGCGGCACCAGCGTGCGGCGGGCCAGGCGGCGCAGCACCGCCCCGTCGAAGGACATCAGGGTCACCCGCGAGCGGGCGTGGTCGAGGCCGTGCCGGCGCAGGTCGGCCAGGAGCGGCTCGTCCAGGGACAGCCCGAGCGCGTCGAAGTACGGCGGGGACTTCAGCTCGACCAGGACGCCGACCGCGCGGCCCCGTCGTACCGACTCGGCGCCGACCATGGCCAGCACCTCGTTGAGCGTCGGCACGCCCTCGCGGCCGTCGTGGACGGTGTTGCCGGGGCGCAGCCCGGGGCGCCGCTCGCGGGCGGCGAGCGTCTTCACCTCGGCCAGGGTCAGGTCCTCGGCGAACCAGCCGGTCATCGTCTCGCCGTCGACCACCTTGGTGGTGCGCCGGTCGGCGAGCTCCGGGTGGGCGGCCACGTCGGTGGTCAGGCTGAGCTCGTTCTCGTGACGGGCCAGGAGCACGCCGTCCGCGGTCGGGACCACGTCGAGCTCGATGGCGTCGGCGCCCAGCCGGATCGCCGTCCGGTAGGCGTCGAGGGTGTGCTCGGGGCGGTAGCCGCTGGCCCCCCGGTGGGCGACCACCGCGGGGGTCACGACGAGGCTGGCGGTGCGCAGCCGGCTGGGAGGACCGGTGGTCAGGACGCTCACACGTCATGGATCGCATGCCATCACGTCCCAGCGACGGCCCGCGCGTGGCCGTCAGGTGAATGCCACATGATGGGCCCATGACCCTCCCCACGCTCGGCGGGCTGGACCCGCTGCCCGTGCTCGACCACCCCGACCTGCTCGGCCCGACCGTGGTCGCCGCGCTCGCGACCTGGCCGTACGCCGGCGAGATCGCCGTGGTGGCGATCGACCCGGACCTCGCCGACACCGCGGCGATGAGCGCGGCCTACGACCTCCCGCTCGACACCGGCGCCAACTGCGTCGTCGTCTCCGGCAAGCGCGACGGCGAGGAGCGGGTCGCCGCCTGCGTGGTCCGGGCCGACACCCGCGCCGACGTGAACGCCCTGGTCAAGCGCACCCTCGACGTTCGCAAGTGCTCGTTCCTGTCGATGGACCGCGCGGTCGAGGAGTCCTCGATGGAGTACGGCGGCATCACGCCGGTCGGCCTGCCCCCGGCCTGGCGGGTGCTGGTCGACAGCCGGGTCCTCGACGTCGACGTCGCGGTGCTCGGCTCCGGCGTACGACGCAGCAAGCTGCTGGTCCCCGGCCGACTGGTCGGCGAGCTGCCGGGCGCCGAGGTCATCGAGGGGCTGGGCCTGACCGTCGCGTGAGGGTCACTCGGTCGCCGCGTGCCCCAGCCCGGAGACCCGGATGCCGGAGTGCACCTTGTACTTGCGGTTGATCGAGATCAGCACCGCGGTGAACGGCTCCAACTGGCGGGCCAGGCGCAGCTTGCCGGCGTCGATGCCGACCCGGCTCGTGACCGACGCGGCCAGCTCCATCGCGACCTGCTTGGCCTCGACCACGTCGCCGACGACGAGGACGTCCTCGTCGAGGTAGTCCTCGTCGCCCCACAGCAGCACCGCGGAGACGTTGTGGAAGGCGCCCACCACGGTCGCCTCGGGCGCGATCCGCTGGGCCGACTCGGCCGCCGACCCCTCGCCGCCGTCGACGACCCGGCCGTGGGCGCCGCGCTTGTCGAAGGCCAGTGGGTTCACGCAGGAGATCACCGTCTTGCCGGCCAGCGGCAGCGTGGCGACCAGCTCGTCGTGGCCGTCGTACGGCACCGCGAGGAGGACGACGTCGGCTGCCGCGACCGCGTCGGCGTTGGCCAGACCGGTGACGGTGCCCGCGCCGGACACGCCCGCCAGTCGCTCGGTCACCTCGGCCGCCACCGGCTCGGCCTTCTCGGCGGCCCGTGAGCCCAGGATGACCTCATGCCCGTGCTTGGCGAACCGGTAGCCCAGCCCCTTGCCCTGCGGTCCGGTGCCACCGATCACGGCGATGCGGTACGTCGTCAACGTGTTCTCCTCCACTCGTCTCGGGGTCGTCCGACCCCCTCGGATCATGGCACTGTTAACGTGACAGCAACGCTGTCACGATGAATGTCACACCGACCACGAAGGCAACGCCATGAAGCTCTCGACCGCTCTGATGTACGCCGGCAACCCCCGCGAGTCCGCCGACCAGATCGCCACCTGGGAGAAGGCCGGCCTCGACATGGTCTGGGTGGCCGAGGCGTACGGCTTCGACTCCCCCACGCTGATGGGCTACCTCGCTGCGAAGACCGAGACGGTCGAGATCGCCGCCGGCATCCTCAACGTCTTTTCGCGGACGCCGGGCGCACTGCTGCAGACCGCCGCCGGCCTCGACAACGTCTCCGGCGGCCGCGCCGTGATCGGTCTCGGCGCCTCCGGGCCGCAGGTCATCGAGGGCTTCCACGGGATGCCCTACGAGCGCCCGCTCGGTCGCACCCGCGAGGTCATCGAGATCCTGCGCGCCGGCCTGCGCCGCGAGACGCTGGTGCACGAGGGCCGCAACTTCACCCTCCCGCTCCCGAGCGACCAGGGTCTCGGCCTCGGCAAGCCGCTGAAGCTGCTGACCCGGCCCGAGCGCGCCGACGTCCCGATCTGGGTGGCCGCCCTGGGCGACAAGAACGTCGAGATGACCGCCGAGATCGCCGACGGCTGGCTCCCGCACCTCTTCCACCCCGGCAAGGCCGCCGACGTGTGGGGCGAGGCGCTGGCCCGCGGCACCGCCAAGCGCTCCGCCGACCTCGGCCCGCTCGAGATCAGCGCCAACGCCATGGTGGCGATCGGCGAGGGTCCGGAGACCAAGGCGATGCTCGACTTCGCCCGTCCGCTCTACGCCCTCTACGTGGGCGGCATGGGCGCGCGCGGCAAGAACTTCTACTTCGACCTGGCCTGCCAGTACGGCTACGAGAAGGAGGCGCAGGAGATCCAGGACCTCTACCTCGGCGGGAACAAGCGGGACGCCGAGGCCAAGGTGCCGCTCGAGTGGCTCGAGGCCGGCAACCTGGTCGGCCCGAGGTCGTACGTCGCCGAGCGCATCGCCGCGTTCCGCGAGGCCGGGGTGACCAACCTGTCGATCGTGCCGGCCACCGCCGACCCCGCCGCCACCATCGCGGAGGTCAAGGAGCTGGTCTCCTGAACCCGCCCGACGACCCCGGGCCGTTCTTCCACGGGACCAGGGCGACGCTCGCGGTCGGCGACGACCTGGTCGCGGGCTTCGGGTCGAACTTTCAGGCCGACCGGGTGATGAACCACGTCTACTTCACCTCGATCGTCGAGACCGCGGTCTGGGGAGCCGAGCTGGCCACCGCGCTCGCCGGGCTCGACGAGCGCGGTCACGTCTACGTCGTGGAGCCGCAGGGTCCATTCGAGGACGACCCGAACGTCACGGACAAGAAGTTCCCCGGCAACCCCACCCGCTCCTACCGCACCCGGTCCGCGCTGCGGGTGGTCGGCGAGGTCGAGGACTGGGAGGGACACCCGCCCGAGGTGCTCGCGGGGATGCTCGACAACCTCGCGCGGCTGCGCGAGCAGGGTCTGGACGTCATCGAGGACTGAGACCGAGGTCATGGCCTGGTGAGGAGTCCTCTCAGTCTGAGTGGGTAGGGTCCCCGACGATCTTGGCCGCGCCGGAAGGACCCACCCCGTGCCCCAGCGACCGGACGGACGCGTCCGCGTCCCGACCGAACGCCCCGGTCGGCACCGCCTGACGCGGACGCCGGCCACCGGCCGGCCCGGCTTCCGCGACGACATCCAGGGCATGCGCGCGCTCGCCGTGCTGGCCATCATGGTCTTCCACGCCGGACTCAGCCCCTACCCCGGCGGGTTCGTCACCCTGGACGTCTTCTTCGTCCTGTCCGGCTTCCTGATCACGTTCCTGCTGCTGCGCGAGATCGACCGCACGGGCACCGTGTCGCTCACCTCGTTCTACGCCCGCCGGGCCCGCCGGATCCTGCCGGCCGCCACCGTCGCGACCCTCGGCACCCTGCTCGCCACCTGGCTGTGGCTGGGGGTCGTCGAGGTGCGGGACACCGCCACCGACGGGATCTGGGCGAGCCTCTTCGCCGCCAACGTCCGGTTCGCCACGCAGGAGACCGACTACTTCGCCCAGGACCAGCCACCGTCCCCGCTCCAGCACTACTGGTCCCTCGCGGTCGAGGAGCAGTTCTACGTCGTCCTGCCCCTGCTGCTGCTCGCCTGCGTCCTCGTCGTACGACGTCGCTGGGGTGGCGACCGGGGCACGACCAGGCACGCGATCGGGCTGAGCATCGCGGTGATGACCTCGGTCAGCCTGCTCTGGTCGACGCACGCCTCGACCGCCAGCCCCGACACGGCGTACTTCTCGACCTTCACGCGGGCCTGGGAGTTCGGGGTCGGCGCCCTGCTGGCACTGGCCGCCCCGCGCTTCGCGTACCTGCTCACCGACCGGGCCCGCAACCTGCTCGCCGGCGCAGGTCTGGCCCTCATCGTCATCGCCTGCTTCACCGTCACCGAGTCCGACCCGTACCCGGGCGTGCTCGCCCTGCTCCCGGTGCTCGGCACCGGCGCGGTCCTGGTCGCGGGCGCGGAGGCGACCGGGCGACCGGCCCTGGTCCAGCGCGCCCTGGGCTGCCGTCCGCTGCGGTTCGTGGGCGACGCGTCGTACTCCCTCTACCTGTGGCACTGGCCGGTGCTGGTCATCGCGACCCAGCACGCGGGACGCGACCTGCGCCTGGGCGAGACCCTGGCCATGCTCGGGCTCAGCGTGCTCGTCGCGCTGGCCAGCTGGCGCCTGGTCGAGCAGCCGTTCCGCCGACCGGTGCTGCGCCTGCCGCGCGCGCTCGTGCTCTACCCGCTCTCCGTCATCCTGGTCGTCGGGGGCAGCACCTGGGCGGTCCGCTGGGCCGAGGCGCCCTCCGGGACGCTCCAGCCCGCCATCACCTCCGCCGACCTCGACGAGGGTCCCGGCGACGAGCCCGTCTCCGAGGAGCCGGCGGTGGCTCTCGTCCAGGCCTCGGTGGTGGCCGCCCAGGACGGGACCGACATCCCCTCGGTCCTGCGTCCGGGGCTGCTCGACCTCGACGCCGACCGCGCCGACCTCGGGGGCTGCGAGTTCTACGGGACCCCGTTCGAGCGGTGCCAGCGCGGGGACCCCGACGCCGACCGGACCCTGGTCGTGCTGGGCGACTCCCACGGACGGCACTGGATCCCGGCCTTCGAGGAGATGGGCTTCACGACCTACTACCTGGTCAAGTCGGGCTGCAACCCGAGCCTGCGGGACGTCGCCGCCCGCGACCTCAGCGGTGACTGGGAGCAGTGCGCCGACTTCGCTGACTGGGCTCGCGAGCAGGTCGCCGACCTCCGCCCCGACCTGGTCGTGCTGTCCGGGTCGGCGCCCCCGGGATTCTCGATCGACGGCGAGGTCCGCACCGACGACCTCACCGCCCGGGACACGGTGCTCGAGAGCTACCGCGAGACGATCGACGAGCTCACCCCCCTCGCCGGCGAGGTCGTCGTGCTCGGCGACGTGCCCCGGCGCCAGACCCTGGCCGGCAGC
Organism: Nocardioides lianchengensis; assembly: GCF_900101465.1. Lineage (GTDB taxonomy): Bacteria > Actinomycetota > Actinomycetes > Propionibacteriales > Nocardioidaceae > Nocardioides > Nocardioides lianchengensis. The sequence goes on along the minus strand of NZ_FMZM01000001.1, from coordinate 249,565 downwards.
TGCCTCGGCGCCCGCGGCGCCACGCTCGACGACTGCCTCGAGCGGCCCGCCGAGCGCAGCCTGATGATGACGGAGGCGATGCGGGAGGCGACCCGCGGCACCTCCGCGCGCTTCGTCCCGATCGACGACTGGTTCTGCGCCGACGACCGCTGCCCCGCCGTCGTCGGCGACGTCATCACCATGCGCGACAAGCACCACATCTCGACCGTCTACGCCGCCGAGCTCGCCGTACCCCTGGCGGAGCGGATCGGGATCGAGATCCCGACGTCGGTCATCGAGCCAGCGACCTCGTGATGACCGCGTTGGCGGCGCCCTGGAACCGGGCGACGAGCGCCTCCAGCGTCAGCTGCCGCAGCCGCGGCAGGGTCTGCTCCAGCCGGGCGGCCTCCTCCGGCGTGTGCCCCTCGCGGTACGGCGCGAGCACCTCCGCCCGGAGGATCTGGGTGAGCTCCTCGGCGAGCGCGTCCATGTGGCGGGCGATCGCCTCCCCCGCGGCGGCCACGCCCTCGGGCGCGATGTCGAGCTCGAGCAGGTCCAGCCCGATCCGCAGGTTGGGCAGCGCGCGATAGCCGCGGCCCTGACGCTCCAGGGCACCGAGGCGGACCAGCAGGTCGAGGTCAGTGGCGGACAGGCGGCGGCCCGCCTCCTCCTCCAGGCCGGCCCGGGTGACCTCGCGCGGCGGCTCGGACGTCCAGGACGTCAGCATCGCGCGCTGCAGCGCGAGATCCTCCACCGTGGCGCCCGCGGGCAGCGACGCGACGTACCGCTCGACGGCCTGGAGGGTGAAGCCGTGGTCCTGCAGCGCCCGGACCAGCTCGAGGTAGGCCTCGTGCAGCGGACCGTAGTAGGCGATCCGACCGCGCCGCTCGGGCGGCGGCAGCAGGCCGAGCGAGGCGTAGTAGCGCGTCGTGCGCACGGTCATGCCGGCCGCGGCGGCCAGCTCGTCGACGGTCAGCAGCCCGGTCGGCGAGGTGGTCACGAAACGAACCCTAACGGTTGAACCGTGACAGTATGGCTGTCACAGTAAGACCGTCACGTCCGCACCGAAGGAGACCCCCATGCCCGAGCGCCCGTCCGTCTACGAGCAGGAGCACGAGGACTTCCGCGGCACCGTCCGCGCCTTCCTCGAGCGCGAGGTCGTGCCTCACCACGAGCAGTGGGCGAAGGACGGCCAGGTCGACCGCGCCGTCTGGACCAAGGCCGGCGAGCAGGGGCTGCTCTGCTTCGACGTCGAGGAGGAGTACGGCGGCCCGGGGATCCAGGACTTCCGCTACAACATGGTCGTCGCCGAGGAGATCTCGCGCGTCGGCGCCAGCGGACTGGGCTTCCCCGTCCACACCGACATCATCGTCCCCTACATCAGCCAGCTGGGGACCGAGGAGCAGAAGCAGCGCTGGCTCCCGGGCCTGGTCAGCGGCGAGCTGATCTCGGCCATCGCGATGACCGAGCCGGGCGCCGGCTCGGACCTCCAGGGCATCAAGACCACGGCCGTCGACAAGGGCGACCACTACGTCCTGAACGGCTCCAAGACGTTCATCAGCAACGGCATCCTCTCCGACGTCGTCATCGTGGTCGCGCGCACCAACCCCGACGCCGGCCACCAGGGCATCAGCCTCCTGGTCGTCGAGCGCGGCATGGAGGGCTTCGAGCGCGGGCGCAACCTCGACAAGATGGGGCTGAAGGCCCAGGACACCTCCGAGCTGTTCTTCGACAACGTCGTCGTCCCGAAGGAGAACCTGCTCGGCGAGGAGGGCTCCGGCTTCATCTCACTGATGGTCAACCTGCCCCAGGAGCGGGTCTCGATCGCCGCCATCGCCATCGCCGCGATCGAGCACATCCTCGACCTCTGCCTCGCCTACGCGAAGGAGCGCGAGGCGTTCGGCAAGCCGATCGGCAAGTTCCAGCACAACCGGTTCCTGCTGGCCGAGATGGCCACCGAGGCCCACATCGCGCGACTGTTCGTCAACGACTGCGTGATGAAGCTGAACGAGGGCAAGGTCGACACCGCGCTGGCCTCGATGGCGAAGTACTGGACCACCGAGCTGCAGAAGAAGTTCGCCGACCAGGGCGTGCAGCTGCACGGGGGCTACGGCTACATGAACGAGTACCCCATCGCCCAGGCGTACGTCGACAGCCGGATCCAGACGATCTACGGGGGCACGACCGAGATCCAGAAGGAGATCATCGGGCGGAGCCTGGGGATCTGAGGAGTCTCGACCCGCTCGCGACCGCGGCCGCCCCTCGCGAGGGGCGGCCGCGGTCGCGAGCGGGACTAGACCGATCGTCTCGAAATACACCTCGCCGATAAAGACGATCAGATCACTATGATTTGATCGGCCGCATGGCCTCCCCCACGACCGTGCGCGCCCGCGCCGTACGACGGCAGCGCCTGCGCCGGATCCCGCTGCACGTCGGGACCCTGGTGGCCCTGGTCGCCCTGTGGTGGCTGGTCACCCGGCTGGGGCTGGTGCGACCGCTGTTCCTGCCGCCGCCCGGCGACGTCTGGGACGCGTTCGTCCGGGCCAACACCGACCACCCGCTGAGCCCGGGGTCCGACCGGATCGTCCGCGGCGAGCAGAACTACTACCTGTGGGAGCACCTGCTCGCCAGCCTGCAGCGGATCGGCCTTGGCGTCGGGGCGGCCGTCGTGGTCGGGATCCCCGTCGGCCTGGTCATGGCCACCACCTGGCTCGGCGTCGTCCTGGAGCCCTACCTGAGCTTCCTGCGCGCGCTCCCGCCGCTCGCCTACATCGGCCTGCTCATCGTCTGGTTCGGGATCGGCGACACCTCGAAGGTCTGGCTGCTCTTCCTGGCCGCCTTCCCGCCGATCGCGATGGCCACGATCTCCGGCGTGCGTGGCGTGCGCGAGGACATGGTCAACGCGGTGCTCTCGCTCGGGGCGTCGCGCCGCCAGACGCTGACGGCGGTGATGATCCCGGCGACCCTGCCCGAGATCCTCACCGGCGTCCGGGTCGCCGTGGGCTTCGCGTGGACCACCGTCGTGGCGGCCGAGATCGCCAACGGGATCCCCGGCATCGGCGCGCTGGCCTATCTGTCGGGCCAGAAGCTGAACTCCGACCTCGTCGTCGCCTGCATCCTCGTGATCGGCCTCGCGGCGATCGCCCTCGATCTCGGCCTGAAGTTCCTGGAGAAGGTCCTTGTCCCCTGGCGGGGCAAGGCGTGAACCACGCCGCCACGGCGTACGAAGGAGAACCCACATGACCCGAAGGACCACCGGCGCGGCCATGCTCGCGACCGCCGCACTCGCGCTGACCCTCAGCGGCTGCGTCGAGTCGGCCGACGAGCGGAAGGCCTCCGACGCCGAGAGCAAGGCGGCCGAGACCGACTGCCCCTGGACCCCGGACGAGTCGGTCACCACGACCGCCCGGATCGCCTGGCAGGCCATCCCGAACGGCGACGCGGTCGTCAAGGACCGCGGCGTCCTCGAGGCCTGCCTCCCGAACGCGAAGATCACCTGGGTACAGGCGGCCTCCGGCGGCGACGTCATCACCTACTACGGCGCGGGCGAGGTCGACCTCGGCCTGATGGGCTCGGCACCGGCGGCCCGGTCCTCCTCCGAGCCCGTGGTGCGCGACGTCGACATCGCGACGATCTGGATCCACGACGTGATCGGCGACGCCGAGTCCCTGATCGTCAAGGACGCCGCGGTCACCGACCTCGCCGGCCTGAAGGGCGGCACCATCGCCACCCCGTTCAGCAGCACCGCGCACTACTCGCTGCTCCAGGCCCTGGCCGACGCCGGGCTGGACCCGGCGAAGGACGTCACGGTCATCAACCTCGACCCCGACAAGATGCCGGCGGCCTGGCTCGGCGACGAGATCGACGCCGCCTGGGTCTGGGACCCGGTGCAGAGCCAGCTCCTCGAGGAGGGCGGCACCCGGCTGATCTCCAGCTCCGACACCGCCGCCGCGGGCCGTCCCACCTTCGACGTCGGGACGGTTGACCGCGCCTTCGCCGCTGAGAACGAGGACTTCCTCACCACCTGGGCGAAGGCGCAGGACTGGGCCGTCCAGCTGATCCAGGACTCCCCGGCCGAGGCCGCGGAGTCGGTCGCCGTGGTGCTGGGCATCGACCCGGCCGCGGCCGAGGCGCAGTTCGCCGGGCTGGAGTTCCACGGGGCGGCCGAGCAGGCCGGACCGGACTTCCTCGGCGGCAAGTTCGCCGACGACCTGCTCACCACCGCCCAGTTCCTGCTCGAGCAGGGCGAGATCGAGGCCGTCGGCGACGCCGCGCAGTACGCCGAGCACGTCGACGCCGGCCCCGCCACCCGGGCCGCCGAATGAGCCACGGGCGGGCCATCGCGTTCGAGGGCGTCGAGCACCACTTCGACGTCGGTGGCACGCCCGTGCCCGCGCTCGACCGGATCGACCTCACCCTGGAGCCCGGCGAGCTGGTCACGCTCGCCGGGCCCTCGGGGTGCGGCAAGACCACCCTGCTGCGGCTGGTCGCCGGCTTCCTCCCGCCCGCGACCGGCTCGGTCACGGTCGGGGGCGAGCCGGTCCGCGGCCCCGCCGAGGAGCGCGGGGTCGTCTTCCAGCAGCCCACCCTCTTCCCCTGGCTGACCGTGCGCGGCAACGTCGAGCTCGGACCGCGGCTGCGGGGCGTGGCGAAGGCGGAGCGGGCCGAGCTGGCCGACCGCTACCTGCGCCTGGTGGGCCTGCAGGACTTCGCGCAGCACCGGCCGTACGAGCTCTCCGGCGGCATGCAGCAGCGCTGCCAGATCGCCCGGGTGCTGGCGAACGAGCCCGGCATCGTGCTGATGGACGAGCCGTTCGGGGCACTGGACGCGCTCACCCGGGAGCGGCTGCAGGAGGAGCTGCTGGAGATCTGGCGGGCCACCGGTCGGACCATCCTGTTCATCACCCACAGCGTCGACGAGGCGGTCTTCCTCGGCTCGCGGGTCCTGGTGATGAGCCCGCGCCCGGGCCGGATCGTGTTCGACGAGCCCGCTGTCTTCGGCGAGCACGGGGCCCGGGTGCCGGCCGACGAGATCCGCGCCCTGCCCGAGTACGTCGCCCTCTGCGACCGGGTGCGGCACGCGATCCACCAGCCGACCAACGTCGACTGAGACACCGACCCAGGTATCTGGCGCGACCTGAGAGAACTCCTCACCCTAGAGTTGTCGCCTGTCAACCGCCTGTGAGGGGAATCCGTGCACCGCCGCGTCACCAGCCCCTGGACCCTCCGGTCCCCGTGGCTGTACGTCGTCGGCCTCGCCCTGCTGGCCTGCCTGGGCTGGGTGCCGTTCGCCGGCCGCACGCTGAGCCCCGACGAGGGCGGCATGCTCATCGTGGCCGGCCAGTGGGCCCCCGGCAGCTCGCTCTACGGCGACTACTGGGTCGACCGGCCGCCGGTGCTGGTGGCCCTGTTCGCGCTCGCCGACGCCCTGGGCGGCGCGGTCGCCCTGCGGGTGCTCGGCGTGCTGGCCGTGGTCGCCTCGGTCGCGCTGGCGGGTCTGATCGGGCGGCTCGCCGTACCCTCCTCGCGCGGAGCGCCGCTGCTCACGGCCGGCGCCGCGGCCGCGCTGGTCGCGACCCCGCTCTTCGGCGGCGGCGCGGTCAACGGCGAGCTGCTGGGGCTGCCGTTCCTGCTCGGCGGTACGGCGGCCCTGCTGCGCTCGCGGACAGCGACCGGCTGGCGGAGCGGGTTCGGCTGGGCGCTCCTGGCCGGCGTCGCCGGAGCCTGCGGGGCGATGGTCAAGCAGAACCTGGTCGACGTCTTCGTCCTCCTGGCCGCCCTGGTGGTGCTCCAGTGGCGGCCGCGGCGGGACGAGTCGGCGATGGTGACGCGCACCCTGGCCGGCGCTGCGACCGGCGCGCTCGCCGCCGTCGCGCTGGCGGTCTGGCTGGCCGCCCTCCGCGGCACCGACCCGGGCGCGCTGTGGGACGCGGTCGTCTCCTTCCGCGGCGAGGCCGCGGCCAAGATCGTCTCCTCCGCCACCGAGACCACCACCCGCCGGCTGCTCGGCATGATCGGCGCCCTGGTGGCCAGCGGGGCGCCGCTGCTCGTCGCCGCGCTCGCCCTGACCGCCCGGCGGCCGCTCCGCACCGTCGACGGCCCCGGCGACCTGCGCTGGGCCGCCCTGGTCGTGCTGGGCTGGGACCTGCTGGCCGCCTATCTCGGCGGCAGCTACTGGCTGCACTACCTGACCGGGCTGGTGCCCGGCATCGTGCTGGTCGCGGCCGCCGCCGCGCAGCGCCGGCCCCCGCGCACCCGCCTGCTGTCCACGGCGTACGCCGTCACCGCGCTCTCCTCGGTCGTCGCGATCCTGGTCGTGGCGGTGCACCCGGTCGAGCGGCCCGAGGAGCCGGTCATCGACTACCTCAGCGACAAGGTCCGGCCGGGCGACACCGGCATGGTCGCGTTCGGCGCGGCGAACATCCTGCAGGAGTCCGGGCTGCGCAGCCCCTACCCTGACCTCTGGAGCCTGCCGGTCCGGGTCCGCGACCCCGACCTCGAGCGGCTCTCGGAGCTGCTCGCCGGCCCCCGGCGGCCGACGTGGCTGGTCCTCGCGGGCCGCACGATCGGCACCTGGGGCGTCGACGCCGGCACGGCCCAGGAGCAGGTCGAGACCCACTACGAGCTGGTCGGCAGCCCCGGCCGCTTCACCGTCTACCACCGGAAGGACCACACCCCGTGACGTCCGCGCCCGCCCAGGTCGTCGTACCGCCCACGCGCGGGGCGACCCGGCGCCTCGCCATGACGGCGTACGCCCTGGCCCTGCTCGTGTGGAGCCTGACGATCGGCATCCCGAGCGACACCCTCGGCGTGTGCCTGTGGATCTTCATCGGGACGGTCGCGTGGCACGCGGCCGCGCCGGTCGACACGGCGCGGGCCTGGTGGCGCGACTGGTGGCTGCCGATGGTGCTGCTGGTCGCCTACTCGCTGCTGCGCGGATTCGCCGACCAGACCTTCATCCCGGTCCACGTCACCGCGCCGATCCGCTTCGACGAGTGGCTCGGCGGCGGCACCACCCCGACCGAGCAGCTGCAGGCCGCGTGGTGCGGCGACCCGTGCATCGTCACCGACCCGCCGCGCTGGTACGACACGGTCGTCACGAGCGTCTACGCCTCCCACTTCCTGGCCTCGCTGGGCCTCGCCGGGGTGCTCTGGGTCCGCAACCGCGACGAGTACGTGCGCTGGATCCGCCGCTTCGTCGCGATGAACTTCGCCGGCCTGACGATCTACTTCCTCTACCCGATGGCACCGCCGTGGATGGCCGGGCGCGACGGGTTCATCGGCACGGTCGTCCGGATCACCGGACGCGGCTGGTCCGAGATCGGCCTGCACCGGCAGTCGATCTTCTTCGGCGGCCTGCCCAACAAGGTCGCGGCGATGCCGTCGCTGCACGCCGGCTTCTCGTTCCTGCTGGTCTTCTACGCGATCCAGCGGCTGCGCCACCCCGCCCGCTGGCTCCTGCTCGCCTACCCGGTCGCCATGTCGGCGAGCCTCGTCTACTCCGGCGAGCACTACGTCATCGACGCGATCGCCGGCGCGCTGGTCGCCCTGCTCGTGCTGGTCGGCTGCCAGGTCTGGGAGAACCGGCGCGCCGCTCGCGACACCAGCACCGCCACCAGCACCGCCACCAGCACCTCGGCAGACTGAGGGGATGCTGCACCGCCACCCGCTCCTCAGCCTCTCCACGCTCGCCTACCTCGGGTTCGTGGCCTGGCTGACCCTGACGCCGGCCTCCTCCGCGCCGACGTCGAGCGACCTGGTGCTGCGGGTCCTCGCCCGCCTGCAGCGGTACGACGAGCTCACCTGGCTGACCTACGACCGCGCCGAGTTCCTCGCCAACGTGGCCCTCTTCGTCCCGGTGGGGCTGTTCCTGCTGCTCCTGGTCGGCACCCGCTTCTGGTGGGTCGCCGCCGGCCTCGCCTTCGCGATGACCTCCGCCATCGAGACCGCCCAGCGCTCCATCCCCGGGCGGGTGCCGGACGAGCGCGACCTGCTCGCCAACACCGCGGGCGCCCTGGTCGGCATCGTGGTCGGCGTGGTGCTGACCCTGCCCGCGACTCTGCGTCGTGGCCGGGCCCGTCGCACCCGCAGCCACCAGCCCGCCTGACCCCCCATCGCCGAGTCGGCGTGAGTTCGGCGGCCGAAGGTCCCGCGTCCGTGGGACCTCCGCACCTGTCGGCCCCGGGCCCGCGGCCGGACGCTGGACCCATGACGGACGAGCAGGCGCACGCGGTGGAACTGGACCCGGCGGAGTGCTGGGAGCTGCTGGCCTCGGTGCCGGTCGGGCGGGTCGCGTGGACGACGTCGGCCGGCCCGGCGGTGGTCCCGGTCAACCACGTCGTCGATGCCCAGACGGTCCGCTTCCGGACCGCGGCGTACGCCGCCCTCGCGCAGAAGGTCGACGCCGAGCGGGTCGCCTTCGAGGCCGACGCGATCGACCCCGCGAGCCGGACCGGGTGGAGCGTGGTCGCCCGCGGCCGCGCCGAGGTCCGGTACGACGGGGGCCGCGACGGCGCCGTACCGCTGCCGGAGCCGTGGGCGGCCGGTTCTCGGCACACGGTCGTGGTGGTGCACGTCGACGAGATCACCGGCCGCCGCCTGCAGCACGGCTGACCGGTCTGGACCAGTCGGCAAAATGCCGATGAGACTCACCCGCGCGGGTGGTCGGATCAGGGACATCCCCGATGTCCTCGATTCCCCCTCCCTGCTGGAGTCCCCCCATGCACCGTCAGATCGCCGGCCGACTCACGAGCCCGGTCACCAAGTGGATCGTCGTGGTCTTCTGGATCGCCATGTTCGCGGCCATGGGCTCACTGAGCTCGAAGCTGATCGACGTCCAGAACAACGAGGCGTCCTCGTGGCTGCCCGAGAGCGCCGAGTCGACCAAGGTCGCCGACGAGCTCTCGGCGACGATCGACCCCAACGACATCCCGACGCTGGTGGTCTACAACCGGGAGGGCGGCCTCACCGACGACGACCGCGCGGCGATCACCGAGCAGGCGGTCGAGCTCGGCGAGATCGACGGCGTCACCGGCGAGGTGCTGTCGGCCGAGGCCGCTGCGGCCGCCGGGTTCGGCGGCTACTCCGAGGACGGTGCGGTCGCCGTGACCTCGCTGACCTTCAACTTCGGCGCCAACGGCTGGAACGACATCCCCGACGCGGCCGACGAGATCCGGGACATCGCGGAGATCGACGGGGTCACGGTCCATCTCGCGGGCTTCGGGGGCCAGGCGGCCGACGCGGCCGAGTCCTTCGAGGGCATCGACACCAACCTGATCCTGATCACCCTGCTGGTCGTGATCGTGATCCTGCTCTTCACCTACCGCAGCCCGATCCTCTGGCTGCTGCCCATCATCAGCGCCGTCTTCGCCTACACGGTGTCCGGCGGGGTGGTCTACCTGCTCGCCAAGTACGCCGACCTGACCGTCAACGGCCAGAGCCAGTCCATCCTCGGGATCCTGGTCATCGGCGCCGGCACCGACTACGCGCTGCTGCTCGTCGCGCGCTACCGCGAGGAGCTGCGCCGGCACGAGGACCGGCACGAGGCGATGGCCTTCGCCCTGCACCGTGCGGCACCCGCGATCCTGGCGAGCGCCGCCACCGTCGTGGTCGGCCTGCTCTGCCTGGTCTTCGCCGACCTCAACTCGACCGCCGGTCTCGGCCCGGTGCTCGCGGTCGGGGTCGCGATCACGTTCCTGGTGATGGTCACCCTGCTGCCGGCCCTGCTGGTCATCGTCGGCCGCTGGGTGTTCTGGCCCAAACGCCCCACCTTCGGCTCGGACGAGCCGAACACGACCGGCTTCTGGTCCCGGGTCGGCCAGCGGATCGACCGTCGCCCCCGCCGGGTCTGGGTCGTCACGGCCGGCCTGCTGGCCATCGCCTGCCTCGGGCTCTTCCGCCTCGACGCGTCCGGCCTGTCGACGGAGGACACGTACACGAAGGAGTTCGACTCCATCAAGGGCCAGAAGGTGCTGGTCGAGCACGGCATGGTCGACAACTCCAACACCGTGCAGGTCGTCACCAACACCGAGGCAGCGGGCGCCGTCAGCGAGGCCCTCGGCACCGTCGACGGACTCGGCACGCCGCTCGAGCCGAAGCCGGTCTCCGACACCCGGGTGTACGTCGAGGCCACGATCGACGCCGACATCTCCTCGACCGCCGCCTTCGACATCGTCGAGGCCACCCGGGACGCGGTGCACGGGGTCGACGGCGCCGATGCCCTGGTGGGTGGCGGCTCCGCCTTCTACCTCGACACCAAGGTGGCCTCCAACCGCGACAACGTGGTGATCATCCCGATCGTGCTCGTGGTGGTCTTCCTGATCTTGGTCCTGCTGCTGCGGGCGCTGCTGGCTCCGCTCCTGCTGATGCTGACGGTGGTGCTGTCGTTCGGGGCGGCGCTCGGGATCTCCGCGCTGCTGTTCGAGTACGTCTTCGGCTTCGCCGGCTCCGACCCGTCGTTCCCGCTGTTCACCTTCGTGTTCCTGGTCGCCCTGGGCATCGACTACAACATCTTCCTGATGACCCGGGTCCGGGAGGAGGCGGCGGTCCACGGCACCCGCCAGGGGTCGCTGATCGCGCTCGGCTCGACCGGTGGGGTCATCACGTCAGCCGGCCTGGTGCTCGCCGCGACCTTCCTGGTGCTCGGCACGATCCCGCTGGTCTTCCTGGCCGAGCTCGGCGTCGCGGTCGCCCTCGGCGTCCTGCTCGACACGATGATCGTGCGCTCGGTGCTGGTGACCGCGCTCAACCTCGATCTCGGGGGACGGATCTGGTGGCCCTCGTCGCTCGACCGGGGCCCAGTGACCGGTCCCTCACCCACGGACCAGGGCGGCGAGGCTAGCCTGACGAGGTGACGGACCGGCCCACTCCCCAGCAGGTACGACGAGCCCTGGCGCGGGCCGAGCGAGGGGCGGCCCTCGACGTACCGGAGGCGGCGGCGCTGCTCGCCGCCACCGGACCCGACCTGGAGCGACTGACCGCGGCGGCCGCCAAGGTGCGCGACGCGGGCCTGGTCGCGGCCGGACGGCCGGGGGTGGTGACGTACTCGCCGAAGGTGTTCATCCCGGTCACCAAGCTGTGCCGCGACAAGTGCCACTACTGCACCTTCGTGGAGACGCCGGGCCACGCGCGGCGCGAGGGCCGCGAGCCCTACCTCTCCCCCGACGAGATCCTCGAGATCGCCTCGCAGGGGGCGGTCCTGGGCTGCCTCGAGGCGCTGTTCACCCTGGGCGACCGCCCCGAGGACCGCTGGCCCGAGGCCCGCGAGTGGCTCGACGAGCGCGGCTACGACTCGACGCTGGCCTACGTCCGGGCGATGGCGATCCGGGTCCTGGAGGAGACCGGCCTGCTGCCGCACCTCAACCCCGGCGTCATGTCGTGGGAGGAGATGAACCGTCTCAAGCCCGTCTCCCCCTCGATGGGGATGATGCTGGAGACCACCTCGGCGCGGCTGTTCGAGACCAAGGGGCTGGCCCACTTCGGCTCGCCCGACAAGGACCCCGCCGTACGCCTGCGGGTGCTGGAGGACGCCGGTCGGCTCTCCATCCCGTTCACCACCGGGATCCTGGTCGGCATCGGCGAGACGCTCGAGGAGCGGGCCGAGACGATCTTCGCGCTCCGCGCGACCTCGAGGGCGTACGGCGCCGTGCAGGAGGTGATCGTCCAGAACTTCCGGGCCAAGCCCGACACCGCCATGCGGCACACCGACGACCTCGACCTCGACGAGTACCGCGCCGCGCTGGCCGTCACCCGCCTCGTCCTCGGCCCCAAGGCCCGGATGCAGGCACCACCCAACCTGGTCGACCTGGCCGAGTGCCGCGCGCTGCTCGACGCCGGCGTCGACGACTGGGGCGGCGTCTCGCCGCTGACCCCCGACCACGTGAACCCCGAGCGGCCCTGGCCCTCGCTGGAGCGGCTGCGCTCGATCACGGCGGAGTGCGGCTTCGACCTGCAGGCCCGGCTCACCGTGCACCCCGAGTACGTCCGCCAGGGCGAGCCGTGGCTCGACCCGCGCATCTCGGCCCACGTCGCCGCGCTCGCGACCGACGACGGACTGGCGCGGCCCGGCGTACGCCCGACGGGGCTGCCGTGGCAGGAGCCCGACGGCGGCTTCGCGAGCGTCGGACGCACCGACCTGTTCGCCGCCGTCGACACCGAGGGCCGCACCGACGACCGGCGCTCCGACTTCACCGACGTGTACGGCGACTGGGACTCGGTCAAGGACGCCGCGTCCGCGACCGGCGCTCCCGCCGTGCTGCACGCCGAGGGCCGCGAGGCGATGGCCGCCGCCGAGGCCGACCCCGGCAACCTCTCCGACGAGCACGCGCTGACCCTGATGACCGCCGAGGGCCCGCTCCTCGAGCAGGTCGTGAAGCTGGCCGACGCGCTGCGCCGGGAGACCGTGGGCGACGACGTGACCTACGTGGTGAACCGGAACATCAACTTCACCAACGTCTGCTACGTCGGCTGCCGCTTCTGCGCCTTCGCCCAGCGGCGCACCGACGCCGACGCCTACTCCCTGTCGTACGACGACGTCGCCGACCGGGCACAGGAGGCCTGGGAGCTCGGCGCGACCGAGGTCTGCATGCAGGGCGGCATCGATCCCGAGCTGCCCTCGACGGCGTACTTCGACCTGGTCGCGGCGGTGAAGCAGCGCGTCCCCGAGATGCACGTGCACGCCTTCTCGCCGATGGAGGTCGTCAACGGCACCGCCCGCACCGGGCTGTCCATCGAGGACTTCCTCATCAAGGCTCGCGAGGCCGGCCTCGGCTCACTGCCCGGCACCGCCGCCGAGATCCTCGACGACGAGGTCCGCTGGGTGCTCACCAAGGGCAAGCTGCCGACCCGCACCTGGATCGAGATCGTCTCCACCGCCCACCGGGTGGGCGTCCCCACGACCAGCACGATGATGTACGGCCACGTCGACAACCCGAAGCACTGGGTCGGCCACCTCCGGGTCCTGTCCCGGATCCAGGACGAGACCGGTGGGTTCACCGAGTTCGTGCCGCTGCCGTTCGTCCACACCAGCGCGCCGATCTACCTCGCCGGCGTGGCCCGCCCCGGCCCCACCCTGCGCGACAACCTCGCGGTGCACGCGATGGCCCGGATCCTGCTGCACGGCCGGATCCGCAACATCCAGACCTCCTGGGTCAAGCTCGGCGTCGACGGCACCCGCGCCATGCTGAACGCCGGCGCCAACGACCTCGGCGGCACCCTGATGGAGGAGACCATCTCCCGGATGGCCGGCTCCGAGCACGGCTCGGCCAAGACCGTCGCCGAGCTGATCGAGATCGGCAGCGGCATCGACCGACCCGTCCGCGAGCGCACCACGACGTACTCCCTCCGCTGAGGGCCTGTGGAGTGACCGACCGCACCGGGACGGGGCGCATCGGCGGGCGGTGACACGGGGACCGGTGGCCACATGGCTGTCTCTCCCGTGAACGCCCTGGTCGCCGCCGGCTCCGCGCTGGGCGGCGCACTCGTCCTGATCCTGGTGGTGCACCTGCTCGCCAAGGTGCTGGTACGACGGTGGCCGCCCGCCGACGAGCTGGTGCGTACGGCGAAGCTGCCGTTCCGGGCGCTCGTGCTGATCCTGGCGGTGAACGGCTGGGTCGCAGGAGTCCGTCCGCACGACGGCGGGGACCTCTGGTGGGACGCCGCCGGCCTGGGCTGCCGCGTCCTGGCGATCTCGGCCGGCGCCTGGCTGCTCGCGGCCGCGCTGCTGTTCGTCGAGGACCTCGGGATGGGCCGGGCGCGCACCGACACCCGCGACAACCGGGTGGCCCGCCGGGTCCGCACCCAGGTGCTGATCATCCGGCGGCTCACAGTCGCCGCGGTCGTCGTGATGGCGGTGGGGGCGATCCTGCTCAGCTTCCCCGGCGTCCGGGCGGTCGGCGCGAGCGTGCTGGCCTCGGCCGGCCTGATCTCCGTGGTCGCGGCGCTGGCCGCCCAGTCGACGCTGGCCAACGTCTTCGCCGGCCTCCAGCTCGCGTTCAACGACGCGATCAAGATCGACGACGTCGTGATCGTCGAGGAGGAGTGGGGCTGGATCGAGGAGATCACGCTGAGCTACGTCGTCGTACGGCTCTGGGACGACCGGCGGCTGATCCTGCCGTGCACCTACTTCACGACGACGCCGTTCCAGAACTGGACCCGGCGCAACTCCGAGCTGCTGGGCGCGGTCGAGCTGGACCTGGACTGGGACGTCGACACCGACGCCCTGCGGCTCGAGCTCGACCGGATCATGGCGACGGCCGACCTCTGGGACGGCCGGGTCGCGCACTTCCAGGTCGTCGACGCGGTCGGCGGCTACGTCCGGGTCCGGGTGCTGCTCACCGCCGTCGACGCCCCGACCCTGTTCGACCTGCGCTGCCACGTCCGCGAGGCGCTGGTCCGGTGGCTGCGGACCGAGGCCCCGCAGGGCCTCCCCCGCCAGCGTCTCCGGATCGACCCGTCCTGAGCGTGGTCGCGCGTCGTTCGTCAAGGGTCGTACGGACCGCTTGGTAACAGATCGGAAACGTCGCTCGTCACAGGTAGACGTGACTGCAGTCACCTCATATGTTGTGGCGCACAACAAACGCGCGGCGAACCTCCGACGGACGGACGGGCGGGCGCGGTCGAAAATCGCAAGGAGGCGGTTCGCGTGAAGCGAAAGCACAGCTTGGCCATCGTCGGGATGCTCGGCGTGGCGATGTCCCTCACCGCATGTGGGGACGACTCGTCGTCCGGCAGCGGTGGCGGCTCGGGCAACGAGGGTGGGTCTGAGGTCGGCAAGGTCGGCGTCATCCTGCCCGACACGGAGTCGTCGGTCCGCTGGGAGAGCGCGGACCGGCCGGCCCTCGAGGCGGCCTTCAAGGCGGCCGGCGTCGAGGCCGACATCCAGAACGCCGGCGGCGACGCCGAGCGGATGACCCAGATCGCCGACACCATGATCGGCGACGGCGTCACCGTCCTGGCCATCGTCAACCTCGACTCCGAGTCGGGCGCGGCGATCCAGGAGAAGGCCAAGGCGGCCGGCGTGGCCACCATCGACTACGACCGCCTGACCCTGGGCGGCACGGCCGAGTACTACGTCTCGTTCGACAACACCGTCGTCGGCGAGCTGCAGGGCCAGGGCCTGGCCGACTGCCTGGGCGACAAGGACGCGAACATCGTCTACCTGAACGGGTCGCCCACGGACAACAACGCGACCCTGTTCGCGGAGGGCGCCCACAGCGTCCTCGACGCCAAGACCAACTACACGGTCGTCGGCGAGCAGGCCGTCCCGGACTGGGACAACGAGCAGGCGGCCACGATCTTCCAGCAGCTCTACACCGCTGCTGACGGCAAGGTCGACGGCGTCCTCGCCGCCAACGACGGTCTCGGTGGCGCCGCCATCGGCATCCTCGAGGGCAACGGCCAGGCCGGCAAGGTCCCGGTCACGGGTCAGGACGCCACGGTCGAGGGTCTGCAGAACGTCCTCGCCGGCACGCAGTGCATGACGGTCTACAAGTCCGCCACGCAGGAGGCCGGCGCGCTGGCCGAGGTCGCCATCGCCCTGGCCAAGGGCGAGGAGGCCGACGTCACCGGCACCACGGTCGACTCCTCGGACGACAGCGAGGTCCCCTCGATCCTGCTGGAGCCGCAGTCCATCACCAAGGACAACGTGAAGGACGTCATCGACGACGGTGGCCAGAAGGCCGCCGACGTCTGCACCGGCGACTTCGCCGCTCTCTGCACGGAGGCCGGGATCTCCTGATCCCCGCCGGGCAGGCCGCCGACCGGATCGGTCGGCGGCCTGCCTCCTTCCACGAGAGGCGCCTGGCTCGTACCCTCGGCCCGGGCGCCTTTCGTTCTTCCGAACAACAATTACTGAGGAGAGTGGGACCTCATGACACAACCGCTGCTCGAGCTGCGCGGGGTCAACAAGAGCTTCGGTGTGGTGCACGTCCTGCACGACGTCGATTTCGCCGTCTACCCGGGCCAGGTGACCGCCCTCGTCGGCGACAACGGCGCCGGCAAGTCCACCCTGGTCAAGATCATCGCCGGCATCTACGGCCGGGACACGGGCGACTACCTGTTCGACGGTGAGCAGGTCAACGTCCACGGTCCGCGCGACGTCGCGGACCTCGGCGTCGAGGTCGTCTACCAGGACCTCGCGCTGTGCGACAACCTCGACATCGTCGAGAACATGTTCCTCGGCCGCGAGCTGCGCTCGGGCATCGTGCTCGACGACAACGCGATGGAGGAGAAGGCGCGAGAGACCCTCGCCTCCCTGTCGGTCCGCACCGTGAAGTCGGTGCGCCAGAGCGTGGCCAGCCTCTCCGGCGGCCAGCGCCAGACCGTCGCCATCGCCAAGGCCGTGCTGTGGAACTCGAAGGTCGTGCTGCTGGACGAGCCGACCGCCGCCCTCGGTGTGGCCCAGACCCGCCAGGTCCTCGACCTGGTGCGCCGCCTCGCCGACCGCGGACTGGGCGTGGTGCTGATCTCGCACAACATGACCGACGTGCTCGAGGTCGCCGACCGCATCACTGCTCTCTACCTCGGCCGGGTCGCGGCCGACGTCTTCAAGGAAGACGTCAACCAGACCCAGATCGTCGAGCTCATCACGACCGGACGCTCCGGGGAGCTCGGCATCGCCGAGAACCCCGCGACCGCGACCGTCTGAGAAGGACCGGAGACCTCATCATGACCGTCGGATCCGACATCCCCGCGAAGACCGCCGACAGCGACTTCGCCAACGACAACCGCCAGGCCGCCACCATCGGCGACGCCGCGCGTGACTACCTCAACCGCCTCCGCGGCGGTGACATGGGCTCGCTCCCGGCCATCCTCGGCCTGGTCGTGCTCTTCGGCGTCTTCACGACGCTGCACGACCGGTTCCTCACCACCTACAACATGGCGAACCTGGTCATCCAGGCCAGCTCGATCATCGTGCTGGCCATGGGCATCGTCTTCGTCCTGCTGCTCGGCGAGATCGACCTCTCGGCCGGCGTCGCTGGCGGCGCCTCGGCGACGATCATCGCCCTGGTGATGATCGACTACGACTGGCCGTGGTGGGCGGCCACGATCGCCGGCATCGCCGCCGGTGCCGTGATCGGGTTCGTGATCGGCTCACTGGTCTCGTTCCTGGGCATCCCGTCCTTCGTGGTCACCCTGGCGTTCTTCCTCGCGCTCCAGGCGGTGCCGCTGAAGCTCATCGGCTCGGGCGGCTCGCTCCGGTTCGACGACTCGGTGCTGCGTGGCCTGTCGATCAAGAACATCCCCGTGACCGCCGGCTGGATCGCAGCCGGCCTCATCGTCGTCGGGTTCGCCGCCCTGTCGCTGTGGCGCTACCGGTCGCGCTCGGCGCGTGGCCTGGTCCACCAGCCGCTGGCCCTGGTCGTCATCCAGATCGTCGTCCTCGCCGCGATCGTCCTGGGCCTGACGGCGCTGCTCAGCGCCAACCGCGCCCCGAACCCGAACCTGTTCGAGATCTCCGGGATCCCGCGGGTGCTGCCGGTCGTCATCGCGCTGCTGCTGTTCTGGACCTTCGTGCTGACCCGGACCCGCTTCGGCCGACACCTGTACGCCGTCGGCGGCAACGCCGAGGCCGCGCGCCGCGCCGGCATCAACGTGACCCGGATCAAGATCAGCGCCTTCATGATCTGCACCGGCATGGCGGCGATCAGCGGCCTGCTGTCCGCGTCGTACACCGGCAAGGTCTCGCCGGGCTCCGGCGGCGGCAACGTGCTCCTGTACGCCGTCGCGGCGGCCGTCATCGGCGGCACCAGCCTCTTCGGTGGTCGCGGCCGGGCCATGGACGCGGTCATCGGCGGCCTGGTCATCGCGACCATCCCGAACGGTCTGGGTCTGCTCAACCAGGCGGCGTACATCAACTTCGTGGTGACCGGCGGCGTGCTGCTGCTCGCCGCGAGCGTCGACGCGATCTCGCGCCGCCGTCGCTCCGCAGCGGGCGTCTAGGGCGAGACCGGACCGATCACCATGAGCCGCCAACGGGCGGGCCTCGGCACCAACCAGGAGGCCGTGCGCCGCCACAACCTCGGGACCCTCCTGCGCCACGTGCACCGGGCGGGACACATCTCCCGCGCCGAGCTGACCAGCATGATGGGGCTGAACCGCAGCACCATCGCCGGGCTGGTCGCGGAGCTGGAGTCGCTCGGCGTCACCGAGCGCGCGCTGCCGGTCGGCGCGCGCCAGGGCGCCGGGCGACCCTCCGCGGGGGTCGCCCTGGCCGACAACGGCCCGTACGTCATCGCGGTCGACCTCGGGGTCGATCGCGCGGCGGTGGCCCGGGTCGGGCTGGGCGGCGTCGTCCAGCAGCGCACCGAGGCCCCCATCGACGGGGGCGGGGGCGAGGCCTGGCAGGTCGGCGCCTCGGTCGCCGCCCTGATCCGGGGCGTCGTCGAGGGCGCGCCGGCCGCCGCTCCCCTCGTCGGGATCGGCGTCAGCGTCCCGGGTCTGGTCCGGCGCAGCGACGGGCTGATCCGGCTGGCCCCGAACCTGGAGTGGCACGACGTCTCCTTCGGCAGCATCGTGCTGGCGGCGCTCGGCCTGGACATCCCCGTGTCGATCGCCAACGACGCCGACCTCGGCGCCCTCGCCGAGCACCAGCGCGGCGCCGGCGTCGGGATCGACGACCTCATCTACGTCTCCGGCAACGTCGGCGTCGGTGCCGGCGTGATCACCGGCGGCCACCGTCTCCAGGGCGCGGGCGGGTACGCCGGCGAGCTCGGCCACCTGCGCTTCAACCCGCAGGGCCGTCCCTGCCACTGCGGCAACCTCGGCTGCTGGGAGACCGAGGTCGGCGCGCACGCGATCGCCGAGGCGATCCACTGCCCCGCCGACAAGGTCGCCCAGCTCGGCGAGGTCCTCGGCGGCTTCGACAAGCCGACCCGCGAGCTGCGCGCCACCGGTACGGCGCTCGGCCACGGCCTGGCCAGCATCGTCAACGCCTTCAACCCGCGCCTGGTGGTCCTCGGCGGCTACTTCCGCTCGCTCTTCATGCTGGTGGGCGCCGAGGTCAACGCCGGTCTCGCCGACCGCGCGCTGCCCGCTCCCCTGGAGTCGGTCACCCTCGCGCTGCCGGGCCTGGGCGAGGACTCGGTGCTCCTCGGGGCGGCCGAGATCGCCTTCGAGCCGCTCTTCGTCGACCCGGTCGCCGCACTCGGCAACGCCCTGGTCGACGTGCGCTCACGCCTCGCCGGCTGAGGCCTCGCGCGCCGTCAGGTCGAGATCGCCGGCGAACACGTCCGCGAAGGCCTGCTCGGCCGCGCCCAGCGCGGCCGCCTGGATGCCGAGCGTGCTGAGCCGCAGCTCTGGCCGCACCTGGGCCGCCGACGCGAGTCGCCGGTCGAGGGTGGCCCGGGCGGGGGCCAGGACCAGCTCGCCGAGCGGCACGAAGTAGCCGCCGAGGACGACCACCTCCGGATCCAGCACGCCGGCCAGCATCGCCAGGCCGAGACCGACGTCCTCCCCCACCCGGGTCAGCACCGCCCGTACGCCGGGGTCGAGCGCCGCCCGCTCCGCGACCGCGGCGGCCGTCTCCAGCGGGGTGTCCAGCTCCGGCATGCCGACCGCCGCGAGCACCGCGTGCAGGCCGATCGAGGCCTCCCAGCAGCCCTGCCGCCCGCAGCCGCAGCGGGCCGAGGAGTCGCCGATCGGCATGTGGCCGACCTCCCCGGCAAACCCCGCTGCACCGCGGACCAGCTCGCCGCGGTCGACGATGCCGGCGCCGATGCCGACGGTGCCGGTGAGGTAGAGGGCGTGCTCGGCGCCGACCGCCGCGCCGTGGTGCGACTCGGCGTACGCCGCGCAGTTGGCGTCGTTCAGCACCCGGACCGGCGCGCCGACCAGGGCCTCGACCCCGTCGGCCAGGCCCGGGCCCTCGACGCCCAGGTTCGGCGCCCAGGCGACGGTGCGGTCGTCGCCCCGCACCAGCGCGGGTACGGCGACCGTCGCGCCGACCAGGACCTGCCCGGCGGCCCGGCAGCGGGCGGTGACGTCACGGGCCAGCCCGGTCAGG
Source organism: Nocardioides lianchengensis (assembly GCF_900101465.1). Lineage (GTDB taxonomy): Bacteria > Actinomycetota > Actinomycetes > Propionibacteriales > Nocardioidaceae > Nocardioides > Nocardioides lianchengensis. The sequence continues at coordinate 229,584 of NZ_FMZM01000001.1, read as the reverse complement.
GCCGCCTCGTCGACGCCCCCGTCGAGGGCGACCGGGCGGGTCTCGGTGAGCCGCACCTGCCCGGCGAGGTCGAGCACGACCGCGGCGACGTAGTCGACGTTGAGCTCCAGGCCCAGGCCGACCCAGGGCTCGCCGCGCAGCGCCACCGGGCGCCCGGGCCGACCCCGGGCGCCGCTGCGGACCTCGCTCTCGGCGGAGGACTCGGTGACCGCCCCGGCCTCCTCCAGGCCGGCGACGATCACGCCGACCGTGGCCTTGGCGAGGGCGGTGCGCTGCGCCAGCTCGGCCCGGGTCGCGGGTCCGAGCTGGCGCAGGCTGCGGAGCACCAGCGCGGCGTTCTGCCGCCTCAGGCGCTCCGTGCTGGCCGGTCGGTCAGCGGACACCGTAGAGGTGCTCGAGGGCGAGCTGGTCGAGGTGCTCGACCGCGGCGCCCTGCTGGGCCAGGAGCTCGGGGTCCGGCAGCGGCCAGTCGAGCAGCTGCTGCCACCCCTCGCCCTCACCGAGCGTGGTCTGCGCCAGCTCGGGGAGCTTGGCGGCCGCCAGCGCGGCCTGGACCTCGGGGTCGGCGCGGAAGGCCTTCACCTTCTCGCGCAGGATGAGGTAGTTGCGCATGTTGGCCGCGGCCGAGACCCACACGCCGGCCTCGTCCTCGATGCGCGCCGGCTTGTAGTCGAAGTGGACCGGGCCGTCGTACCCGCCGGCGAGGAGGGTGTCGACCACCCAGAACGCGCCGCGGACGTTGCCGGCGCCGAAGCGCAGGTCCTGGTCGTACTTCGGGCCGTTCTGGCCGTTGAGGTCGATGTGGTAGAGCTTGCCGGCCCACAGCGCCTGGGCGTAGCCCGCCGCGGCGTTCATGCCGGCCATCTCCTCGTGCCCGATCTCCGGGTTGACGCCGACCAGCTCGGGCCGCTCCAGCTCGTTGATGAACGCGAGCGCGTGACCGATCGTCGGGAGCAGGATGTCGCCGCGGGGCTCGTTCGGCTTCGGCTCGATGGCGAAGCGGAGGTCGTAGCCCTTCTCGGTGACGTACTCGCCCAGGAGGTCGAAGGCCTCCTTCATCCGGTCCAGCGCGACCGCGGTGTCCTGCGAGGCGCCGTACTCCGCGCCCTCGCGGCCGCCCCAGGCGACGTACACCTTGGCGCCGAGCTCGGCGGCGAGGTCGACGTTGCGCATCACCTTGCGCAGCGCGAAGCGGCGGATGTCGCGGTCGTTGTTGGTGAAGCCGCCGGCCTTGAAGACCGGGTGGCTGAACAGGTTGGTGGTCGCGGTCGTGACCGCGAGACCGGTGTCGGCCAGGCCCTTCTTGAACCGCTCGATGATCGCGTCGCGGGTGGCGTCGTCGCTGCCGAAGGGGATCACGTCGTCGTCGTGGAAGTTCACGCCGTACGCGCCCAGCTCGGCGAGCTTCTCCAGCGCGTGGACGGTGTCCATCGGCGGGCGGGTCGCGCCGCCGAACGGGTCGACGCCCTGCCAGCCGACGGTCCAGAGACCGAAGGAGAACTTGTCCTCGGGCTGCGGCGTGGGGATCTCGATGGTCATGGTGGTGCCTCTCTTCGTTGAGCCGGTCAGGCGTCGCGCACGGCCGCGTAGGCCGTGCGTACGACGGGGGTGGGGTCTGCGGTGAGGGTCTCGGTGGCGGCCAGCTCCCAGTCGGGCAGCCGACCGGTCAGCGCCCAGGCGGCCTGGCGGGCGGCGCCGCGGGCGACGTACTCCCCGGCGGGCGGGAGGACGACCGGACGGCCGAGGACCGCCGGCGCCAGCGCGCGTACGGCGGCGCTGCGCGTCGCCCCGCCGACCATCAGGATCCGCCGCGGCTCCTGGCCGGTCGCCCCGACGACGAGATCGACGGCGTCGGCCAGCGAGCAGAGCAGCGCCTCGACGGCGGCGCGGGCGAGGTCCTCGCGGGTGGTGCGCGGGGTGAGCCCGACCCAGGTGCCGGTGGCGTCGGGCCGGTTCGGGGTGCGCTCGCCGCCGTAGTAGGGCAGCAGGGTGAGCCCGTTCGACCCGGCCGGCGCGGCGAGCGCGAGCGCGGCCAGCTCGTCGTGGTCGACGCCGAGCCAGCGGGCCTGCAGGTCGAGGATCTGGGCAGCGTTGATGGTGGTGGCCATCGGCAGGAAGCCGCCGGCGGCGTCGGCGAAGCCGGTGATCGCCCCGCTGCCGTCGGCGACCGGGACGGCGCTGATCGTGGACGCGACCCCGGAGGTGCCGATGGAGACCAGGACGTCGCCCGCCTCGAGGCCCATGCCGAGGGCGGCCGCGGCGTTGTCACCGGAGCCGGCCGCGACCGGCGCGCCGCCGGCGGTGTGCGCGGCGACGGCGTCGGGGGCGACCACGGTCGGCAGGCCGACGACGCGGCCGAGCGCGAGCTCGAGCAGGTCGGGACGCCACTCCCCAGCCGCGGTGGCGAAGTAGCCGGTGCCGGACGCGTCGCCGCGGTCGGTGAAGGCCGGGGTGCCCGGCGCCGAGAGGTGGCGCGAGACGTAGTCGTGGGGCAGCAGCACCTCGGCGACCCGGGCCGCGTTCTCGGGCTCGTGGTCGCGCAGCCAGCGCAGCTTGCTGGCGGTGAACGAGGCGACCATGACGCTGCCGATCGCGTCGGCGCAGGCCTGCGGGCCGCCCATCTCCCCGATCAGGTCGCGGGCGGCGCCGGCGCTGCGGGTGTCGTTCCAGAGCAGGGCGTCGCGGACCGGCTCGCCGGCCTCGTCGAGGGCGACCATGCCGTGCTGCTGGCCACCCACCGCGACCGCGTCGGCCCGCTCCAGCAGGCCGGCGGTGGCGGTGTCGAAGGCGGTCAGCCAGGCGCGCGGGTCGACCTCGGTGCCGGCGGGGTGCGGCGCCGTACGGCTGTCGACGACGGTGCCGTCGTCGGCATCGACGAGCAGGGCCTTGGTCGACTGCGTCGAGGAGTCGACGCCTAGGACGAGGGTCACACCTGCAATTAAGTACGAGACTCGAACTAAAGTCAAGGAGCGGGCATGACGCTCATGACGGCCGGGTACTCGACCGGACGGACACGACAGACGAGGAGGGACCATGACCCAGGGCGACAGCACCCCGGATCCGGCCGACCAGGAGACGTACGGCGACTACAGCGTCGACGACGAGGACCAGCCGGTCGCCGAGGACCAGCTCCTCGACCAGGACGTCGCGGACGAGGCCGACCGCGGGTACAGCCCGCCCGAGAGGTACTCCGCCGGCCAGGGCTACGGCAACACGCCCTGGGAGGAGGAGCACCGCGAGACCATCGACCAGCGCCTCGACCAGGAGGAGCCGGAGCCCGACCCGTACGACGAGAAGGTCACCGAGGACCTTCGCGACGGCGAGGTCGGCGATCGCCGTGCCGGCCGCCTGGTCGACCCCGACCAGGGCTTCGGCACCGACACCGAGTCCGACCTGGTCGGCGAGGACGTCGGCATCGACGGCGCCGCGGCGTCGGCCGAGGAGGCCGCCGTCCACATCGTCGAGGATCCCTCCTCCGACGACGACTACCGCTAGACCTCTACGACAGGAGCAACACTCATGGGCTTCATCCTCTGGATCATCGCCGTCATCCTGGTGATCGCGGGCATCTTCCAGCTCTTCAAGGGCGAAACCCTCTGGGGCATCGTGCTGATCATCGTCGGCTTCGCCGTCGGCCCGGGCGGCTACAGCATCTTCAAGTAGCGCCCGTTCCTCGATCGCCCGTCCGACCCCGTCGGGCGGGCGATCGTCATCTCTCAGTCCTCGGGCTCGTCGGCCAGCACGACCTCGACCTCGAACCCCTCGTCGTTCTCCAGGTAGAGCGCCGTGTGTCGGTCGCCCCCGGCGTGCGGGTAGCGGTCGGCGAACATCTCGTGCCAGCCGTGCGCGCTCGACTCGGCCCTCAGCCGGTCGAGGGTGCGGCGGTCGCCGACGTGCAGCGCGAGGTGGTTGACCCCCGGCCGCAGCCGGTCGTGCGGCTCGTCGGCCTGGTCGGGCGAGCGCTCCAGGAAGACGTAGGTGCCGTCCGGGTGCGCCCACGAGCGGACCGCCTCGTCGGCCTCCCAGCCCAGCTCCCCGAGCAGCCAGCCCCACTCCTCCGCAGCCAGGTCCGGGTCACTCACCCATAGGTCGAGGTGGTGCAGCGCGCGCATCATCGGCCCACCCTAAGTCCCGTCCGCCGCGCACGAAACGAGAACAGGTTCTAGTCTGACTCCGTGCGCTTCTCCATCAGTACGGCGTTCCTGCCGACCGACCAGCTGACGCCCATCGCCCGGGCGGCCGACGAGCTGGGCTACCACGCCCTGGCGATCCCCGACCACGTGGTCGACCTGGAGACGCTGAGCACGCCGTACCCCTATACGCCGGACGGGGCCCGCCGGTGGGACTTCTCCGCGGAGTGGCCCGACCCCTGGGTCCTGGTCGGCGCGCTCGCCGCCGTCACCACCCGACTGAGGTTCTTCACCTCGGTCTACGTGCCGGCGATGCGCAACCCGTTCCAGGTCGCGAAGTCGGTCGGCACCGCCGCCGTACTGTCCGGCAACCGGGTCGCGCTGGGGGTGGGCATCGGCTGGTGCGAGGAGGAGTTCGCGCTGCTCGAGGAGAACTTCCGCACCCGCGGCAAGCGCACCGACGAGGGCCTCGCCCTGGTCAAGGAGCTCTGGGAGCCCGGCTGGACCGAGTTCCACGGCGACTTCTACGACGCCCCGCGGCTGGTGATGGAGCCGACCCCGACCGAGCAGCCCCCGGTCTACGTCGGTGGCCTCTCCGAGATCGCCTTCGCCCGGGCCGCCCGGCACGACGGCTGGATCGGCGACATGTACAAGACCGACGAGGCCATCGGCTGGGCCACCCGGCTCGCCGAGGTGCGCGAGGAGAAGGGCGCGACCGGCGACTTCTCGGTCATCGTCGCCCTCACCGACGCGTTCCTGCCCGAGCACTTCGAGCGCGCCCGCGCCGGCGGCGTCACCGACTGCATGACCATGCCGTGGGCCTACTACTTCGGCCTGGACGCGAACGTCGACCAGAAGGTCGAGGGCATGGCCCGCTTCGCCGCCGACGTCATCGAGCCGCTCCGGGCAGCCACGGGCTGATTCGTCCGCTATCCGGACGCCGCGCAGCTGTAACGCGATGTTCGCCGCACTGGGGACGCGCTGCAGCGCGTACCTAGTGCGGCGAACATCGCGTTACAGCCCGGCTGACCGGCCCCCCGGCTACTCCCACTCGATGGTGCCGGGAGGCTTCGAGGTGACGTCGAGGGTGACCCGGTTGACCTCGGCGACCTCGTTGGTGATGCGGGTGGAGATGCGCTCGATGACGTCGTACGGGAGCCGGGCCCAGTCGGCGGTCATCGCGTCCTCGGAGGTGACCGGGCGGATCACGACCGGGTGGCCGTAGGTGCGGCCGTCGCCCTGCACCCCGACGGAGCGTACGTCGGCCAGCAGCACGACCGGCATCTGCCAGATGTCGCGGTCGAGGCCGGCGCGGGTGAGCTCCTCGCGGGCGATCGCGTCGGCCTCGCGGAGCAGGTCGAGCCGCTCGCGGGTGACCTCGCCGATGATGCGGATGCCCAGGCCGGGGCCGGGGAACGGCTGGCGCCAGACCATGGTCGACGGCAGTCCGAGCTGCTCGCCGACCGCGCGGACCTCGTCCTTGAACAGGGTGCGCAGCGGCTCGATCAGCTCGAACTTGAGGTCGTCGGGCAGCCCGCCGACGTTGTGGTGGGACTTGATGTTGGAGGTGCCGGCGCCGCCGCCGGACTCGACCACGTCGGGGTAGAGGGTGCCCTGGACGAGGTACGCCGTCTCCCCCTCGTCGGCGTCGCCGAACACCCGGACCTGGGCGGCCTCGAAGGTGCGGATGAACTCGCGCCCGATGATCTTGCGCTTCTGCTCCGGCTCGCTCACTCCGGCGAGCGCGTCGATGAACTGGTCGGCGGCGTCCACGACGTCGAGGGCGTCGAAGACCTCCTCGAAGTCCCGGCGGACCTGCTCGGTCTCGCCGAGGCGCATCATCCCGTGGTCGACGTACACGCAGGTGAGCCGGTCGCCGATGGCGCGCTGCACGATCGCCGCGGCCACGGCGGAGTCGACGCCGCCGGAGAGCGCGCAGATCGCCCGGCCGTCGCCGACCTGCTCGCGGATCCGCTCGACCTGCTCCTCGACGATGTTGAGCATCGTCCAGGTCTGCCGGCAGCCGGCGATGTCGTGGAGGAAGTGCTCGAGGACGGCCTGGCCGTGCTCGGAGTGCAGCACCTCGGGGTGCCACTGCACGCCGGCCAGGCCGCTGTCGACGTTCTCGAACGCCGCGACCGGCGTGGACGCGGTCGAGGCGAGCACGGTGAAGCCCTCGGGAGCCGCCGTGACGGAGTCGCCGTGCGACATCCAGACCCGGTGCTCGGCGGGGATGTCGGCCAGCAGGGTGCCGGGCTCGCCGACGACCACGTCGGTGCGGCCGTACTCGCGCGCCCCGGTGTGCGCGACCTCGCCGCCGAGGCCGCTGGCCATCAGCTGGAAGCCGTAGCACATGCCGAAGACGGGGGTCCCGGACGTGAAGATGGCGGTGTCGATCCCGGGCGCACCCTCGGCGTACACCGAGGACGGACCGCCCGACAGGATGATCGCCTTCGGCTTGCGCGCGAGGATCTCCTCGACCGGGAGCGTGTGCGGCACGATCTCGGAGTAGACCCGCGCCTCGCGGACCCGGCGGGCGATCAGCTGGGCGTACTGGGCGCCGAAGTCGACGACCAGGACCAGGTCGTGGTCGGGCTGCTGCGTCATGGGCTGAGCCTATCGGCGCGCGGGCCCCTCCCCCCAGTCGGGAGACGCCCCCGGACGTGCATCAGGGCCCGGCCGGGGAGGGAGGGTGGCCGGGCCCTGATCCGTCCACGCACCTGTTGGACAGCGCCTGGACACGTCGACCCGGTGATGGGAGGGAGCAAGTGGTCCGGGTCTTCTGCTGCTCCAACGACCCCTCGGCGGGCGGGTTACGGCGGGCGCCGTACGAGTTCCGCCGAGGTCTGGACCAGCGTGCCGTCAGCTGACTCCGACGATGGGCAGCCGCAGCGCCCCCGGCGCGTCAGCGGGTACGACGGGCGCCGCCGGGGCGACCGGCTCGAGGCGGACGTAGCTCTCCCCGAGGCCGGGACGCTGGTCGCGCTCGCCCTTGTTGGGCCAGAACGCCATCGCCCGCTCGGCCTGAGCGGTGATCGTCAGCGACGGGTTCACGCCCAGGTTGGCGGTGACCGCGGAGCCGTCCACGACGTGCAGGCCGGGGTGGCCGTAGAGCCGCTGGTAGGGGTCGACCACGCCGGTCTCGGGCGAGTCGCCGATCGCGCAGCCGCCCAGGAAGTGGGCGGTCAGCGGCATGTTGAACGCGTCGCCCACGGCGCTGCCGGGGAAGCCGTTCATGATCCGCGCCATCGCCCGGATCGCCTCGTTGCCGGCCGGGATCCAGGTCGGGTTCGGCACGCCGTGACCCTGCTTGGAGGTGAGGTAGCGCTTGCGCGTGAACGGGATCCGCTTGGTGTAGGTCGTGATCGAGTTGTCGAGGCTCTGCATGACCAGCGCGATGACCGTCCGCTCCGACCAGTGCTTCATGTCGTAGAGGTTGGGGACATCGCGACGTTGCCGCCACATCTCGCGCGCCCAGGTGCGCCAGCGCGGCTCGTCGCCGTCGCCGTCGGTCAGCACCGACTGCAGCAGCGACATCAGGTTGCTGCCCTTGCCGTACCGCACCGGCTCGACGTGGGTGTCGGGGTCGGGGTGGAAGCTGGAGGTGATCGCGACGCCCTGGCTGTAGTCGACGTCGCCGTCGTAGGCGATCGCCCCGCCGATGGACTCCGAGTTGGTCCGCGCGAGGTAGCCGATCCGCTCCGAGACGCCGGGCAGGTGCCCCTCGTCCTTCATCCGGTGCAGCAGCCGCTGGGTGCCCAGCGCCGACGCCGAGAAGACGACCTGCTCGGCCGTGAGGGTACGGCGGGCGCCGCGGCTCGGTCGCTTGGCCTTGGTGAACTTGACCTGGACGTCGTACCCGCCGCCGTCGCGGGGGCTGACCCGGGTCACCGTGGTCAGCGGCAGCACCGCCGCGCCGTGCTGTTCGGCGAGGTAGAGGTAGTTCTTGACCAGGGTGTTCTTGGCGTTGTGGCGGCAGCCGGTCATGCACTCGCCGCAGCCGATGCAGGTGGTGCGCTCGGGGCCGGCGCCGCCGAAGAACGGGTCGGCGACCCGCTCGCCCTGCTCCTGACCGGGACCGCCGAAGAAGACGCCGACCGGGGTCGGGTGGAAGGTGTCGGCCACGCCCATCTCGGAGGCGACCTTCTCCATCACCTCGTCGGACGGGGTGCGCAGCGGGTTCTCGACGACGCCGAGCATCCGCTTGGCCTGGTCGTAGTAGGGCGCGAGCTCGGAGCGCCAGTCGGTGATGTGGCCCCACTGCGGGTCCTCGTAGAACGCCGGCAGCGGCTCGTAGAGCGTGTTGGCGTAGACCAGCGACCCGCCGCCGACGCCCGCGCCGGAGACGATCAGGCAGTCGCGGAGCGCGTCGATGCGCTGGATGCCGTAGCAGCCGACCTCGGGACGGAAGAGGTACTTCTTCACGTCGAACGAGGTGTCGGGCAGGTCGGCGTCCTCGAAGCGGGCGCCGGCCTCGATCACGCCGACCCGGTAGCCCTTCTCGGTCAGGCGCAGCGCGGTGACCGAGCCGCCGAAGCCGGAGCCGACGACCAGGACGTCGAAGTCGAAGTCCTCGTGCTTGCCGGTCATCAGGCTCGCCCCAGCTTCTTCATCAGCCGCAGGTTGGCGGTCATCACCTTCGCGTACGCCGCGTCGGACATGCCGAGCATCGGCGCGAACCGGATCAGGCGCTGGGTCGCCACCGACTGCGACTCGGTGTAGCGGTGGATGCCCTCGCTGCCCTGGCGGCGACCCATGCCGGACTGCCGCATGCCGCCCATCGGGGAGTCGATGCTCGCGAAGGTGGCCCCGAAGGCCTCGTTGATGTTGACCGTGCCGCACTTGATCCGCGGCGCGATCGCCCGGGCGCGGGCGCCGTCCTGGCTGTAGATCGACGCGTTCAGGCCGTACTCACCCTCGTTGGCGCGGGCGACGGCGTCCGCCTCGTCGTGGAAGCGGTAGAGCGAGACGACCGGACCGAAGGTCTCCTTGCCGAAGCAGGTCATGTCGGGCGTGACGCCCTCCAGGACGGTCGGCTCGAAGAAGTAGGGGCCGAGGTCGGGCCGGGCGCGGCCACCGGTCAGCACTCGGGCGCCCTTCGCCACCGCGTCCTCCACGTGGGCGACGACCGTGTCGAGCTGGGCCTGGGAGATCAGCGAGCCCATGTCGTTGCCCCAGTCGAGCGTGGCCCCGAGGGTCATCGCCTCGGTGCGGGCCACGAACCGCTCGACGAACCGGTCGTAGACCTGGTCGGCCACGAACACCCGCTCCATCGACACGCAGAGCTGGCCCGCGTTCGAGAACGACGCGCGTACGGCGCCCTCGGCCGCCTTCTCGAGGTCGGCGTCGCGCAGCACGAGCAGCGGGTTCTTGCCGCCGAGCTCGAGCGAGCAGCCGATCAGCCGCTCGGCGCAGGCCTGGGCGACGGTGCGACCGGTGGCGGTCGACCCGGTGAAGCAGACGTAGTCGGAACGGGCGATCACGGCAGGACCGGTCTCCGCGCCGGGGCCGGCGACGACCTGCCACAGGTCGCGCGGGAAGCCGGCCTCCTCGAGCAGCTCGGCCGCGAGCAGGGCCGAGAGCATGGTCTGGGCGTCCGGCTTGGCGACCACGGCGTTGCCGGCGAGCAGGGCCGGGAGGCCGTCGCACAGCGCCATCGTGAAGGGGTAGTTCCAGGGCGAGATGATGCCGACGACGCCCTTGGGGACCCGGTTGACCTCGACGCGCGTCAGGCCCGGGACGACGCCCAGCTTGCGCTGGGTGTCGAGGTGCTGGTGGGCGGTGCGGGCGTAGTAGCGCGCGGTCAGCCCGATGTGGAGCGGCTCGTCGAAGGCGTGCTTGCGGGCCTTGCCCGACTCCCACACGATCAGGTCGATGATCTCGTCCTGGCGGTCGAGCACCAGGTCGTGCAGGCGCAGCAGGGCGGCCGACCGGGCCTCGATGCTGGTGCGCGCCCAGGCCGCCTGCGCGCGCCGGGCCCGTGCGAACGCCTCGTCGACGTCGGCGTCCGTCGACTGCGGGATGTGGGCCAGGGGCGCGCCGTTCAGCGGCGAGCGCACCTCGACCGTGCGCCCGGACGTCGCGAGCAGCCGGGCGGTCAGCGCCTCGACGTACTCCGGCTCGAGGGCGTACGACGCCGCCGGGTCGTGCTCGGGGTCGCGCGGTCCCTCGACGAGCGGACCGCCGGACGGGCTGGGGTTCGAGGCACTCATGATTCCGAGGGTATGTGACCCGCGTCTCCGGAACTACCTCCCAGTAGGAATGTGTCCGGATTTACAAGAGCGGGGTCGCTGTCAACGCCGCGCTCCGGTGGTTGAGGTGCGAGCGGAGCGAGCCTCGAAACCCGTCTTGCCGAGAGTCGGCCTCGTCCGAGGGGGCTTCTCAACTCATCGGGTTTCGAGGCTCGGCGCTAGCGCGCCTCGCACCTCAACCAGCGTCGGGGGTCACATGGCCGGCGCGCTGGGGTAGATCGCCTTCAGCTCGGTGTACTGCGCGAGGCCCTCGGGACCGAACTCCCGACCGATGCCGGAGGCCTTGAAGCCGCCGAACGGGGCGGCGAAGTCCATCGTGTAGGTGTTGACGCCGTACGTGCCGGCGCGGACCCGGCGGGCCACGTCGAGGCCGGCGGACTGGTCGGCGGTCCACACCGTGCCGGCCAGGCCGTAGTCGGACTCGTTGGCGATCCGGACGGCGTCGTCGACGTCGTCGTACGGGATGACCGAGAGGACGGGTCCGAAGATCTCCTCCTGGGCGATCCGCATCCGGTTGTCGACGTCGGCGAAGACGGTGGGCCGGACGTACCAGCCCGAGGAGAGGCCGTCGGGCATGCCGTTGCCGCCGACGACGAGGCGGGCGCCCTCCTCCTGACCGAGGGCGATGTACTTCTCCACCCGCTCCTGCTGGCGCTGCGCGACCATCGGGCCGATCTCGGTCGCCGGGTCCTCCGGGTCGCCGACGGCCATCCCGGAGACGGTCTCGGCGAGCGCGTCGACCACGGCGCCGTAGTTCTTCCGCGACGCCAGGATCCGGGTCTGGGCGACGCAGGCCTGCCCCGAGTTCATCAGGGCCACGAACTTCAGCCCCTCCATGGTCGCGGCCAGGTCGGCGTCGTCGAGGACGATCGCCGCCGACTTGCCGCCGAGCTCCAGCGACACGCGCTTGAGCTGCTCGCCGCACACCGCGGCGATCTTGCGGCCGGCCGCCGTCGAGCCGGTGAAGGCGACCTTGTCGACTCCCGGGTGGGCGACCAGGTGCTCCCCCACCTCGCGGCCGGCGGCCACGATGTTCACGACCCCGGCGGGTACGCCGGCCTCCGCGAGCAGCTCGGCCATCAGGTAGGCGTCCAGCGGGGTCTCGGGCGCCGGCTTCACCACCACGGTGTTGCCGGCGAGCAGCGCCGGGACGACCTTCGAGATGGTGGTGAACTGCGGGACGTTCCACGGCGGGATGGCCGCGACCACACCGACCGGCTCACGCCGCACGATGACGTCGGCCCCCAGCGCCCCCGGCCGGGTCTCCTCCCACGCGAAGGCGCGGGCGATGGTCAGGAACGACTCGATCTGCATCCACGGCGCCGGCGACTGCGCCAGGTTCGCGAACGAGGTCGGGGAGCCCATCTCGGTCGTGATCAGGCCCGCCATCTCGGTCAGCTTGCCGGCGTACAGCATCGAGAAGGCCTGGATCACCTCGATCCGCTCCTCCGGGCTCATCCGCGGCCACGGTCCCTCGTCGAAGGCCCGGCGGGCCGAGGCCACCGCGGCGTCGACGTCGGCGTTGCTGCCCTCCGGCACGGTCGCCACGACCTGCTCGGAGTGGGGCGAGACGACCTGGAGGGTCGCCGAGGTGGCGGGCGCGGCCCAGCCGCCGTCGATGAAGAAGGAGTCGCGGTCGAGGCTCATAGCAAGGTCTCCTGGAGGATGCGGTGGTTGAGACGGGACGTCGTCCCTCCTCAACCACCGTCGGTCGGGGTCAGGGGGCGAGGGTGAAGTAGTCGACGAAGCCACTGGGGTCGTGGCGGCCGATGCAGAAGTGCTCGAAGAGGCCCCAGCCCTCGACGGTGCGGCCGCCCTCGGTGAGCAGGCCCTGGCCGACGTGGTCGACGCAGCCGAACATGAAGCGGCCCGTCACCGCCTCGTCGGCCATGTCGTAGGTGACGCGCTCGACGAACTTCTCGCCCTTCCACACGCCGTGGGTCCAGTCCGGGTCGCCGCCGTACCCGCCCCCGACGTGGAGCGGCGTCGCCAGCAGCGAGGAGACCTCGAGCTCGATCGGGTCGCCCGCGCCGTTCGTGCACCGGATCGTCGCGCCGGTCGGGGTCCGGGTCCCGGCCGTGTAGTGGACCTCCACCCGCGGCCAGCCGAGCTGCTCGACGCGACCGTCGGGCCAGACCCGGTGGCAGTCGTTGAGGGTGCGGTAGCCGTTCGGGTCCTCCTGCAGGATCAGGACGACCGCGAAGTCGTCGAAGGCCAGCGGCACGTAGAGCCACCACATGCCCTCGAACGGCGGGTCGCTCGGCGCGCCCGGAGGCTCGGCCTCCCCGACCGGCCGGATGCCCCAGGAGCGGTCGCGGCTGCCGATCCAGCGGTCCGGGGTGACCTCGATCCGCTCTCCGTCGATCTCGAGGTGGCCGGACCAGCTGCCGAGCTGGGCGAACCGCTGCGCGTCCAGGGTGGTCCGGGCGCCCGAGCGCAGGATGTGGTGCTCCTCCTGGATCACCGGGAAGAGGCCCTGCCAGGTCAGGTCGGCCGCGATGCCCTCGGTCTCGTCGACCTGGATCCGGATCCGCTGGAGCGGCTCCTCCACCTCGACGCGGTAGCCGCCGACCTGCTGGTGCAGCCGGTCCCCGTCGCAGAGGTCGGAGAAGTGCAGGGCGGTCTGCTTCCCGTCGCGCGCGACGAGCAGGTAGGCGTCCTTGGTGCCGAGGTTCGGGTAGTAGCCGAGCCCGGTGATCACCATGATGTCGCCGCTGCGGTCGTGGCAGTTGAAGTAGTTGCGGTCGTAGAAGTTGCGGTCGCTGGACGCCGGCCAGGCGATCGGCAGCGGCGCCTGGTGGATCGGGTACTCGTCGAGCTCGGTGATTGCCATCGCTTAGGCCCCTACCTGGTTCATGATCCGCTCCATCAGCGGCTTGTGGTGCATGGCGGTCTCGATGTCCTCGGGCTTCTCCATCTCGCCGAAGTGCACCGAGCGGGCGGTGGTGCGCATGAAGATCACGCACCACTGCAGGGCGTTGAAGACGTGGTACCAGCCGAGATCGCCCAGGGTCGTGCCCGCGGCCGCCTCGTAGGCCGCGACGACGTCCTCCTCGCGCATGAAGTCGGGCATGCCCGGCATCTCGAGCATGTCGGTGATCGACTGAAACACCCAGTGGGCGAAGAGCATCCAGGACACGTCCAGCTCGCGCGGACCGATGGCGGCCATCTCCCAGTCCAGGACCGCGACCGGGGCGAAGTCCTGGTACATCACGTTGCCGATCCGGGCGTCGCCCCAGCAGAGCACGGTGTCGCCCTCCTCGGGGAGGTTCGCCTCGAGCCAGGCCAGGGCCCGCTCGGCGGTGGCCGAGCGACCGATGTCCGGTACGGCGAACTCGTACCAGGCCCGCGCCCGGGCCAGGTGTCGCTCCAGCAACGTCGCGCCCGGCTGCTCGGGGTCGAGGAACGCGAAGGTGCTCGCCACGTCCGGGATCGCGTGGAGCGCCGCGAGCGTCTGCGCGCTGGTGTCCTGCAGACGACGCTGCTCCTCGGGAGTGGCGTCGAAGAGCCAGTTGTCGCCGAAGGTGTAGGGCAGCACGTCCTGCGGCACGACGCCCTCGATCCGCTCCATGAGGAAGAACGGGGTGCCGAGGACCGAGCCGGTCGGCTCCATCTTGCTCACGGCGGGGACCGGCACGTCAGACAGCTCGCCGACGACCCGCATCGCGTCGTACTGGTGCTGGAGGTCGTAGCTGGGGAAGACGGGGAAGTCCGAGGCCGACGGGGCGACCCGGGCGACGTAGCGGCCGACCTGCTGCTCGCCCCCCTCGCTCCAGGTGGCGTCGAAGAGCAGGGTCTCCGACGACATCCCGTTGGCATCGATCCCGCTGTGCAGGACGACGACGGGGTCGGCACCGGCGGGCAGCAGGGTGGCCAGCCAGTCGGCCAGCAGGCCCGGGACGGTGCTGGCGTCGCGGCTGGAGACCTGCAGCTTCATGTCGGCGGGCGGCGGTGCCTGGGTCACGGTTCCTCCCGGGGTGTGACGTAGGTCATGAGGCAGTCAGCATTGTTGGAACGTGTTCTAGTTGTCAACGGGTTCCGTTACGCTGCGTCTCGTTATGGCCTCACCGGTTCAGTCCGCCGCCCCCGGTCGACCGCGCGACCCGCGCATCGACCAGGCCGTGCTGCGCGCGGCCGAGGAGCTCGTCGTCGAGGTCGGGTACGCCGACCTGACCGTCGGCGCGATCGCCGAGCGGGCCGGCACCACCAAGCCCGCCGTCTACCGACGCTGGCCCGGGAAGGCCTACCTGGTGCACGAGGCCGCCTTCCCCGACCTCGCGCCGGGTCCCGCGCCCGACGACGGACCGCTCGCCGACGACGTCCGCGCGATGGTGGCCGCCTGCCGCGACGTGTTCGCCCGGCCGGTGGCCCGCGCCGCCCTGCCCGGCCTGCTCGCCGAGGTGGTCGGCGACCCGGTCCTCAACGCCGCCGTGCTCGCCCGCTTCCGGGCCGGCACCTGGGGGTCGATGCACGAGCGCCTGGTCCGCGCCGTCGAGTCCGGCGAGGCCCGCCCCGACGTCGACCCCGACGTCCTCATCGAGACCGTCGGCGGCGCGACCCTGCTGGCCCTGCTCAACCGTCCCGACGGCGTCCTCGGCGACGACTGGGTCGAGTCGCTGTCGGCCCTGCTGCTCGGCGGCCTCCTCGGCCCCGATAGTCCCTGACGTCCTGCTGGTCGCCGACCCGCAGATGGTCAGGGACTATCGGCGGAGGCGGGGGCCGAGGGTGGGGCGGTGGTCGTGGTGCATGCGGTGGCGGGCGCGGGTGGCCGTGACCAGGGCCGGGTCGAGGTCCGCGACCGCCAGGCCCTCCTCCTCGGCCAGGCGCGCGAGCGGGCGGCCCTCGGGGTCGTAGACGGCCGAGCCGCCGATGAAGGACGACGCGCCGCAGCTGCCGGTCAGACCGGCGACGACGACGTAGAAGCCGTTCTCGAGGGCGCGGGCGGCGTAGTAGAGGTCGCGGCGGTGGGCGCCGCCCGGGAAGTAGGCCATCGAGCTGAGGTAGCCGACCGCCCCGTCGTCCGCCGCCGCGCGCGCGTGCTCGGGGAAGCAGCCGTCGTAGCAGATCGAGAGGCCCAGCTCATGGCCGTCGACGGTGATCGAGGCGCCGTGGTCGCCGGGCGCGAAGTGGTCGTTCTCGGCCCCGTCGAGATGCTGCTTGTCGTACGGCGCATCCGTCCCGCCGTCGGGCCGCACCACCACCGACGAGAGCGTACGACGACCTCCGCGCTCCAGGGCCGCGCTCGCGACGACCGTGGTGCCGGTCGCGGCCGCGGCGGCGCGGAGCGGGCCGAGGACCGGGCCGGCCAGGTCCGCGGCCGTGGGGAGCGGGCCCGCGAACACGGCGGCGTCGTACCCGGTGAGGAAGGCCTCGGGGAGGACGAGCAGACGGACGTCCTGGCTCCCGGCGAGCTCGGTGAGCCGGGCGGCGGTGGTCACGTTGGCGGCCAGGTCGCCGGCGACCGCGGCGGCCTGGCCGGCCGCGACGCGGAGCACGGGAGGATCGACGTCCATGCGCCGATCCTCCCGTGCCCGGGGGTGGATCAGGGGGAGGGGTAGGCCCAGGCGGTCACGTTGAGCGTGTCCTCCAGGCCGGTGAAGCCCTCCGCCGGGGTGTAGGTGTCCTCGGTGAAGTGCACGTCGAGGTCGTCGGCGGTGCCGCCGATCCCGTCGGGCCCGACGCCGAAGAGGTTGTCGAAGCCGGCGCCGCCCGAGTCCATGATGTTGACGGTCTCGGACAGGTTGTCGGTGTGGTAGCTGCCCACCATGTGGCCGACCTCGTGGGCGGTCACGTTGCCGACGGCCTGCGCGACGAACGCCTCGCGGTCGCTGGCGCTCGTCAGGTAGGTGTTCAGCGACGCGTCGTCGCCGGCCGGGTCGCTGAGCACGTCGAGCAGGACCAGCGCGGTGTCCTCGTGGCCGTAGTTGCCGGGGTCGATGTACTGGGCGATGCCGATGGTGCTGATGCCCGACTCGGCGATGGTGCCGCCGACGACGACCCGCGACACGTTCTCCTTCCCGGCCACCTCCGGGTGGTTGCGGGAGTTCACGACCCGGACCTGGAGGTTCGGGTTGAGGCCGCCCTCGGCGACCTCGTCGCGGAGGTTGTCACGGACCTCTCGCGTGATCTTGGTGATCATCGCGTCCTCGCGAGCCCGGGTCAGGCCCCACTTGCCGAGGAAGGCGGAGAACGGCGAGAGCTCGCGGACGCCGGGCCCGCCCCACAGGCCGGTGTTGACCCGCCCGCCCTCGAAGTCGAGGTAGACGGTCTGCTTCTGCTTCGGGTCGGTCTCGGCACCGGGCCGGTAGGCCTCGAGGCGGACCTGGTAGTCGCCGAGGGTCGCGCCGACGTCGAGGACGTACCAGCCGGCCTCCTCGGCGACGTAGGCCAGCGTGGTGTTGCCGCCACCGGGCAGCGGGGACTCCGGGGCGTAGAGCGCGGAGGCGTCGAGCAGCTCGGAGCCGACGGCGACCGAGCCGTCGGGGCGGTGCACGGTGAGACCCGACGCGGCCTTCTCGGCGACCGCACCGACGACGTCGCCCGGCTTCAGCCGCACGGCGTACTTGTCGGAGTCGACGGTGGTCGCGGCGATCGACAGGCCGTAGTCGCCCTCCTCGCCGACGCCGTTGCCGGAGCCGGAGTCGAACGGGTCGTTCGGGAGCGGGCCGAAGAAGTTGAAGCCGCCGACCATCAGGTAGTAGGTGCCGGCCGTCTCGGGCGTGAAGCTCAGCAGGCTGGCGTAGCCGGCGCCGCCGTCGTCGTCGGCGGCGACCAGCTCGCCGGCCCCGTCGTACAGGGCGAGGACGGTGTCGGTGGTGGTCGCCGAGGTGTCGGCCACGATGCTCAGCCCCGCGGCGACGTCGACGGCGTAGAAGTCGAAGTCGCCGGAGCCGTCACCCTCCGAGCCGTGCGGCCCGTCGCCGAGGGTGCCGGTCGTGGTCACCGCGGCCTCCCCCTCCAGGCCGGTGTCGCCGGCCAGCGGGATGGCGCCGTTGTCCTCGGCCACCGGCGCGAGGGCGGCCGGGGTGCCGGTGAACAGGTCGGCGCGCTCGCCCAGGATCCGCACGACGTTGTTCTTCTTCGCGCCGGTGCCGAACGTGGTGATCCGCTCGGCGGTCTCGAGCGTGTCGTTGGAGCCGCCCGTGCCGTCGGGCTCCTGCTCGTCCCAGACCACGGCGGCCTGGGCGGCCGGGGTCGCGGTGGCCGCCTGCTGCCGCGCGCTCCGGAGCGAGGCCGACGACTGCCGGGTCGCGCCGGCCGTCGCGAGGCGCTGCTTCCACCCGGCGTAGTCGACCTTCGTGAGGTCGGGGACCTCCGCCAGGAACGGGTTGGGTACGACGGCGCCGGCCGCCTTGGCCTGCCGGGCCGCGAGCGTCTTGGGCGCGACCTGGAAGCCGGCCTCGAGGGCGGTGCGCTGACCCGGGGTCAGGTCGGGGGCGGCCGCGGATCCTGGGGAGGGATCAGCCGCGAGGGTGGACGCCGGGACCGCGAGCGCGGCCAGCGCGAGACCGAGCGCGCCGGCCAGCGGCGCGATCAGCCGCCGACGGCGGGAGGGGTGTGTCATGGGGTGCTTCTTTCCCGAGAACGACGGTCCTCAGGGACCCCACGATCGGCAGGATCCCCGATGACCCTGGAGCCTGGAACGTAGGCCCTCGCCCCGGGAAGGTGAAGACACCCCCGAGCGGAGATTTACTCCACGACGACCTCGACCCGCTGGAACTCCTTCAGGTCGGTGTAGCCGGTAGTGGCCATCGACCGCTTCAGCGCGCCGATCAGGTTCATGGTGCCGTCGGCAACGCGCGAGGGACCGAACAGGATCTCCTCGAAGGTGCCGACCGTCTCGAACTCGACGCGCTGGCCGCGCGGCAGCTCGGCGTGGTGCGCCTCGGTGCCCCAGTGGAAGCCGCGGCCCGGGGCGTCGCTGGCCCGGGCGAAGGGCGAGCCGACCATCACGGCGTCGGCCCCGCAGGCGATCGCCTTCGCCAGGTCGCCGGACTTGCCGATCGAGCCGTCGGCGATGACGTGGACGTAGCGGCCACCCGACTCGTCGAGGTAGTCGCGGCGGGCGGCGGCGACGTCGGCCACCGCGGAGGCCATCGGCACCGCGACGCCCAGGACGGTCCGGGTCGTGTGGGCGGCCCCGCCGCCGAAACCGACGAGTACGCCGGCCGCGCCGGTGCGCATCAGGTGCAGCGCGGCCTGGTGGGTGGCGCAGCCGCCGACCACCACGGGCACGTCGAGCTCGTAGATGAACTCCTTGAGGTTCAGCGGCTCCGACTGCGACGAGACGTGCTCGGCGCTGACCGTCGTCCCGCGGATGACGAACATGTCGACGCCCGCGTCGACGACCGCCTTCGCGAACTCCTTGGTGCGCTGCGGCGACAGCGACCCGGCCACCGTCACGCCGGCCTCGCGGATCTCGCGCAGCCGCTCGGTGATCAGCTCGGCCCGGACCGGCTCGGTGTAGATCTCCTGCAGGCGCCGGGTGCCGTCGGTCCCACGCAGGCCCGCGACCTCCTCGAGCAGGTCGGTCGGGTCCTCGTAGCGCGTCCACAGCCCCTCGAGGTTGAGCACCCCCAGCCCGCCGTACCGACCGAGCGCGATGGCGGTGGCCGGGGACATCACCGAGTCCATGGGTGCGGCCAGGACGGGCAGCTCGAAGCGGTAGGCGTCGATCTGCCAGGCCGTGCTGACCTCCTCGGGGTCGCGGGTGCGCCGGGAGGGCACGATCGCGATGTCGTCGAAGGAGTACGCGCGGCGGGCCCGCTTGGCCCGGCCGATCTCGATGTCGGTCACGGGGCGAGTCTCCCATGGGGTCGCTTCCTAGGATGAGCCCACCATGCTGGTCCTCCCGCCGCACCTCGCGCCCCTGCTCTCCGGTCGACCCGTCCTGGACGCGGTCGGGTACGCCGACCCGTGGCCGATCCCGGAGGGCTGGACCCAGCAGGTCCAGCAGCGGGTGCGCGAGCTGGCCGAGGACCCGCGCGGGTTCGGCGAGAAGAAGATGGGCGGCAGCTTCCTCCCGACCACGTCGTACGTCGTGCCGCTGATGTGGCGGCTGCTGACCTACCTGCCGGGCGCGATCCCGGTGTGGACCGGCGTCGGCACGTCCCTGTCGGGCCGGATCATCGAGCCGTGGTTCACGGCCGAATACGAGGTCGTGGACCGCGAGGTCACGATGTACCGCAACACCGAGCACCTGTGGTTCCTCGACACCTTCCGCTCGGCCTTCAGCTCCGGCGCGGAGGCGCGGATCGCCTCGCTCGAGCTGAGCCTGGAGGGGATCGCGGTCCTGGAGCCGGTGCCCCCCTTCCAGCCGCGCGCCCGACTGCTGACCACCCTGCTGAACCGGGTCCTGGAGGACCCCGCGCTGCGGGCGGTGCACGCGACCGGCACCTGGGCCGAGGTCGAGAACGCCTGGCGTACCTCCGTCCTCACCGACGAGGAGGCCCAGCTGCTGCCCGAGGCGCGCGGCTGGCCGGCCCACCTGGCCTGGTCGCTGGACGGGCTCGACGCCGCGCACGCCCACCTCGCGGCCCGGACCAGCCGCACCCAGGGCGTCGACGAGCTGGTCGCGGCCCTCGCGCTGCACGGCGGCGTCGACGAGCTGCCGTCCGCGCTGGTGGCGGCGGTCGGCGCGACGCGCTACGGGCTGGTCCACACCGAGTTCGAGCGGCTGCGCCCCGGCTTCGACCGCGACGACTGGCTGGGCGACACCCGGGGCTGGCTGGCCCGCGCGATGGTCGGCGGCCACCTGGACGCCGTACGGCTCTGGCTGGTGACGGCCTCGCAGGTCGGCCACCTCGTCGTCGGCCTGCCGGACTGGAAGCGCTCGTCCGGGGCGCCGGACCGCTCCGGGTACGTCGAGGACCTGGCCAACGTGTTCCGCCCGCCGAGTCGGCCGGACAACCCGCTCGTCAGCCGGCTCGACCATCTGGCCCCGGTCGGCGGCACCCCGCTGGTCGCGACCGGCGACGACCCCGACGTGGTGCTCGGCGACCCGAACGAGCGTCAGGTGGAGATCGGCGACCCGCTGGGCGAGCTGGACGAGCTGATCGGCCTCGGCGCGGTCAAGGAGCAGGTACGACGGCTGGTGGCCGAGGTCCAGGCCGAGAAGCTGCGCGTCGACGCCGGCATGCCGCCCTCCGAGCGGGCTCGCCACATGGTCTTCCTCGGCAACCCCGGCACCGCGAAGACCACGGTCGCCCGGCTGCTGGCCCGGATCTACGCCCAGCTCGGCGTGCTCGAGAACGGCCACCTCGTCGAGGTGGCCCGCGCCGACCTGGTCGGGCAGTACATCGGCCACACCGCCCCGCGCACCACCGCCGCCTTCGAGCGTGCGGTCGGCGGAGTGCTCTTCGTCGACGAGGCCTACTCCCTGGTCCCGCCCGACTCGGCCCGCGACTTCGGGCACGAGGCGATCGCCACGCTGCTGAAGCTGATGGAGGACCGCCGCGACGACGTGGTGGTCATCGTGGCGGGCTACCCGGTCGAGATGCGCCGCTTCCTGACCTCCAACACCGGCCTGGCCTCGCGCTTCCCGACCACCATCGGCTTCGCCGACTACGCCGTCGACGAGCTGGTCGCGATCTTCGAGCTGGTCGCCGGGAGGGCGGGCTACGCCTACGGCCCCGAGGTGCTCGACGGGCTGCGCCGCCTGGTGCCGTCGCCGCGCCCGGTCGGCTTCGGCAACGGCCGCTTCGTCCGCAACGTCTTCGAGGAGGCGGTCGCCCGCCAGGCGCTCCGGATCACCGCGCTCCCCTCGCCCACGCCCGAGCAGGTGCGCGGTCTGCTCCCCGCCGACCTCCCGCCCGTCCCGCCCCCGCCGAAGCAGGCGGCGACGTCCGGGATGTACCTCTAGCCCCGCCGACCCGTCACTGAGTGACCGCTTCTCGCGGCGTGTCGGTCCGGAAGTGACGGGTCGATCCGCGCTCCCGCGACGGTGGCTCGGGATCGACCCGTCGATCGCTGCCCGACACGCCGCGAAAATGAGGCATTCAGTGACGGGTCAGCGTGGGGTCAGCGGCCGGTGTAGTTGGGGGCCTCGACCGTCATCTGGACGTCGTGGGGGTGGCTCTCCTGGAGCGAGGCGGAGGTGATCCGGACGAACCGGCCCTTCTCCTGCAGCTCCGGGACGGTCGCCGCGCCGACGTAGAACATCGACTGGTTGAGACCGCCGATGAGCTGGTGGGCGACGGCGGCCAGCGGGCCGCGGAAGGCGACCTGGCCCTCGATGCCCTCGGGGACGATCTTGTCGTCGCTGGTGACCTCGGCCTGGAAGTAGCGGTCCTTGGAGTAGGACTTCTTGCCGCGGCTCGACATCGCGCCCAGCGAGCCCATGCCGCGGTAGGACTTGAACTGCTTGCCGTTGACGAAGACCAGCTCGCCCGGCGACTCCTCGCAGCCCGCGAGCAGCGAGCCGAGCATCACGGTGTCGGCGCCGGCGACCAGCGCCTTGGCGATCTCGCCGGAGTGCTTCATGCCGCCGTCGGCGATCACGGGTACGCCGGCGGGCTTGCAGGCCAGCGACGCCTCGTAGACCGCGGTGACCTGCGGGACGCCGACGCCGGTGACGACCCGGGTGGTGCAGATCGAGCCCGGGCCGACGCCGACCTTGACCGCGTCGGCGCCCGCGTCGACGAACGCCTGGGCGCCCTCGCGGGTGGCGACGTTGCCGCCGATGACCTGGACGTGCTTCGTGGCCGGGTCGCTCTTGAGTCGCTGGACCATGTCGAGCAGCAGCCGCACGTTGCCGTGGGCGGTGTCGGCGACGAGGACGTCGACGCCGGCATCGATCAGGGTGGTGGCGCGCTGCCAGGCGTCGCCGAAGTAGCCGATGGCCGCGCCGACCAGCAGGCGGCCCTGGTCGTCGTACGACGCGTTCGGGAACTGCTCGCCCTTGACGAAGTCCTTGACGGTGATCAGGCCGGCCAGCCGGCCCTCGCCGTCGATCAGGGGCAGCCGCTCGCGCTTGTGCTTGCGCAGCAGGACGGTGGCGTCCTCGCGGCTGATGTCGGCCGGGCCGGTGATCAGCGGCATCTGGGTCATCACCTCGTCGACCTTGGTGGTCGCCCACTCCGCGACCGGGGTGAAGCGCAGGTCGCGGTTGGTGATGATGCCGATCAGCCGGTTGTCGAGATCGACGACCGGGAGGCCGGAGACGCGGTACTCGCCGCAGATCCGGTCGAGCTCCTCCAGCGTCGCGTCCGGGCCGATGGTGACCGGGTTGGAGATGATCCCGGTCTGGGTCCGCTTGACGAGGTCGACCTGGTAGGCCTGGTCCTCGATCGACAGGTTGCGGTGGAGCACGCCGAGCCCGCCCTGGCGAGCCATCGCGATGGCCATCCGCGACTCGGTCACGGTGTCCATGGCCGCGCTGACGAGCGGCACCTTCAGCGAGATCCCGCGGGTCAGCCGCGAGGTCGTGTCGATGTCGGCCGGCGCCAGGTCGGAGTGACCCGGCAGCAGGAGGACGTCGTCGTAGGTGAGACCGAGGGCGGCGAACTTGTCGGGGAGCTCCACGCCCCCAGCCTACCGGCGCCTCACCCGTCCGGGCGCCGCGGACCGTGTGCCGCCGGGCACGTCCGGGCACCGGGCGGAGGTGCCCGACGACACCACCCCCGATGCCCAGCTCCCACCCCACGTCCTGGTCCTCTTCGGCGCCACCGGCGACCTCGCGAAGCGCAAGCTCTTCCCGGGCCTCTACGCCCTGGCCGCCGCCGGCCGGCTCCCCGAGCAGTACGCCGTCATCGGCAGCGGCCGGCACTCCCCCGGCACCGACGACGAGTTCCGCCAGCAGGTCCGCGACGGCCTGACCGACTCCGTCGAGGAGTACGACGAGCAGGTCCTCGACGACCTGGTCGCCCGGGTCTCCTTCCAAACGTCCAACGCCGACGACGGGGCCGACCTGGCCGCAGCCGTCACGAAGGCCGAGGACGGCATGGGCGACGACGTACGACGGCTCGTCTACCTGTCCGTGCCGCCCTCGGCGATGGAGGACATGGTCGCCATGCTCGGCCGCGAGGGGATCGTGGAGCGGGCCCGGCTGGTCGTCGAGAAGCCGTTCGGTCTCGACCTCGAGTCGTCGCGGTCGCTGGACGCGGCGCTGAAGGACGTCGTCGACGAGGAGCAGGTGTTCCGGATCGACCACTTCCTCGGCAAGGAGGCGGTCCAGAACATCCTGGCGCTGCGCTTCGCCAACGGGCTGTTCGAGCCGGCCTGGGACCGGCGCAGCGTGGCCAGCGTGCAGATCGACGTACCGGAGGACCTCGGACTGGAGGGCCGCGCCGCGTTCTACGAGTCGACCGGGGCGCTGCGCGACATGGTCTCGACCCACCTCTCCCAGCTGCTCGGCTTCGTCGCCCTGGAGGACCCCGGCAGCCTCGACGAGCGCGCCGTGCGCGACGCGAAGGCGGCGCTCTTCGCCGACCTGCGCCCGTTCGACCCGGACCGCGTGGTCTTCGGCCAGTACGACGGCTACCGCGACGAGGACGACGTCGAGGACGAGTCGGACGTCGAGACGTTCGTCGCGCTGGAGGCCTTCGTCGACAACGACCGCTGGCAGGACGTGCCGTTCTACCTGCGCACGGGCAAGGCGCTGGCCGAGGGCCGGCGGACCATCACGCTGCGCTTCCGGACGCCGGAGTCGCCCCTGCTCGCCGGCGATCCCGGTCGCAACGAGCTGGTGCTGGAGCTGACCGACGACGCCGTCATCAGCATCGACGTTCGGGCCAAGAAGCCCGGGCCCGACATGCGGCTGACCGAGGCGACCTTCCACTTGGACCTCGGCGACGAGGACCCGGCCGAGCCGCTGGAGGCCTACGAGCGGCTGCTGCTCGACGTGCTGCGCGGCGACCAGACCTTCTTCACCCGCGCCGACGAGGTGGACCGGCTCTGGCAGGTCTGCCAGCCGGTCCTGGACGCGCGGCCCGCCGTGCATCCCTACGAGCAGGGGTCGTGGGGGCCGCAGGCCGCGCTCGACCTCCCGGCGGGTGGCTGGCGGCTCGGTGGCTGAGGGCTACCTGCCGATCGCGGACCACGGCCTGATCGGGGACCTGCGCACCTGCGCGCTGGTGGGGGCGGACGCGACGATCGACTGGTTCTGCGCGGGGCGCTTCGACTCCCCCAGCGTCTTCGGCTCGCTGCTCGACCCCGAGCGCGGCGGGTCCTGGCGGCTCGGTCCGGTCGGCGGCGCGGCCCGGACGACGCAGTTCTACCTGCCCGACTCGGCCATCCTGGTGACCCGCTTCCTCACCGAGGAGGGCGTCACCGAGGTCCACGACTTCATGCCGGTGCTGCGCTCGCACGACCCCGACCACCGGCAGCGGATCACCCGCCGGGTGGTGGCGGTCCGCGGGCACGCCCGGATCCGGATGGAGCTGGCGGCGCGGCCCGACTACGGCCGCTGCGACCCGACGACCGAGCCGGTCGAGGGCGGCGTGCTGGTCACGGGCGCCGGCGTACGGCTGGGGCTGACGTCGACGGTCGACCTCGACACCACAGACGGGACGGTCAGCGCCGAGGTCGCGCTCGACACCGGCGACGAGGCGCTCTTCGTGCTGCACGTGCTCGGCGAGGACGAGGACCTGCGCCCCGACGACTGCGCCGACACCGACCGCCTCTTCGACCAGACCGCCCGGTTCTGGCGGGACTGGCTGGCGCAGTCGACGTACGCCGGCCGCTGGCGCGAGATGGTCGACCGCTCGGCCATCACCCTGAAGCTGCTCACCCACGAGCCGAGCGGCGCGATCATCGCCGCGCCGACCACGAGCCTGCCCGAGGAGGTGGGCGGCGGGCGCAACTGGGACTACCGCTACGTCTGGATCCGCGACGCCGCCTTCAGCCTCTACGCCCTGCTGCGGCTCGGCTTCACCGACGAGGCGGGCGCGTTCATCGAGTGGCTGTCCGAGCGGATCGGCTCCCCGGAGACGACCGACGACGACCTCGGGCCGCTGCGGGTGCTCTACGACATCGACGGCAACCTGC
Source organism: Nocardioides lianchengensis (assembly GCF_900101465.1). GTDB lineage: Bacteria > Actinomycetota > Actinomycetes > Propionibacteriales > Nocardioidaceae > Nocardioides > Nocardioides lianchengensis. Next base: position 204,218 of record NZ_FMZM01000001.1, on the reverse strand, counting down.
CGCACGAGACCGAGCTCGACCACCTGCGCGGGTACGCCGACTCCCTCCCCGTCCGGGTCGGCAACGGGGCGGTCGACCAGCTCCAGCTCGACATCTACGGCGAGCTCATCGACTCGGTCTACCTGTTCAACAAGTACGGCCCCGGCATCAGCCACGACGCCTGGGCCGACCTCACCCGGCTGCTGGAGTGGGTGCTGGACAACTGGGAGCGCGAGGACGCCGGCATGTGGGAGATCCGCGACGACCCGCGGGCCCACACCACCTCGCGGCTGATGTGCTGGGTGGCCATCGAGCGGATGATGCGCACCGCCCGCCAGCGCGGGCTGCCCGGCGAGCTGGCCCGCTGGGCCGAGGTCCGCGACGCGATCTACGCACGGATCATGGAGCACAGCTGGGACGACTCCGTGGGCGCGTTCATGCAGCACGAGGGCGCGGACACCGTGGACGCCGGCGTGCTGCTGATGCCGATGGTGAAGTTCGTGGCGCCGAACGACCCACGCTTCGTCTCGACGCTGCAGGTGGTCGAGGAGCGGCTGGTCTCCGACAGCCTGGTCTTCCGCTACGACCTCGGCCACGCCACCGACGGCCTCGACGGCACCGAGGGCACCTTCTCGCTCTGCTCGTTCTGGTACGTCGAGGCGCTCACCCGGCTCGGTCGCCTCGACGACGCCCGGCTGGCGCTGGAGAAGATGTTCACCTACGCCAACCACCTCGGCCTGTACGGCGAGCAGGTCGGCCTCACCGGCGAGCAGCTGGGCAACTTCCCCCAGGCGTTCACGCACCTCGGCCTGATCAGCGCCGCGCTGAACCTGGACCGGGCGCTGGGCTGAGGAACTCGCCGCCGCGCCGGCGCGTCGTACGGGCATGCGTCGACTCCTCGCCCTCGCCCTCCTGGTGCCCCTGCTCGCCGGGTGCGAGGACGGACGTGAGCAGGCGGCCAGGACGTACGACGGCCCGCTGTTCGTGACCCGTGCCGAGGCGACCCACCCGGAGGCCGGGGCAGCGGGCGACGTCGTGGACTGCGACACCTGGGGAACCGGCGGGTTCGAGGACGCCGAGGTCTACGGCGAGGGTGCGACCGCGGACAGCGCGGAGCAGGCGCTCGAGTGGGGCGAGCACGGGCCGTACGGGCTCGACCCCGACGACCTCCGGGTCGCGGCGGAGACCGACGACCGGGTGCTCTACGTCGTCGAGGCCGACGACGGGACGCCGAAGCAGGCGCTGGTCGTGCACGACGGAGAGGGGACCGAGGGCGCCGGCGGCGACGGCTGGTACGTCGAGTCGTGGGCGCAGTGCGACCCGGTCGAGCTGCCGGCGTACGCCGAGGAGATCGGGCTGCAGGTCTGGACCGACGCCGACGGGCGGCCGGTGCCGAAGTCCGGGCTGGAGGCCTGGGTCGGACCCGAGCACTGCGGCTGGGAGTCGATGGTCTTCCTCTACCTCGGTGGGCGGACCTACGTCCGCGAGCCGCAGCGAGACCTGTGGGCCGACTACTTCACGGAGAAGTACGCCGCGCACGTGACCGTGCCGGCCGATGCGGTCGACACCGGCTTCGAGCGGGACGGCGACCACCTGTGGCTCGCGGCCGACCGGTCCCGGGCCTACGTCGGCGCCCGTGACGACGCGGAGCTCTGGCCCGCGACCGTGCAGGACCTCGGCTGCGCCTAGCCCAGGGGCTTCAGGTCGCGGACGGGGACCCGGACGGTGAGCACGTCGGCGGCCATCCGGATCCGGCCGCGCATGCCGGCGGCCAGGACCATGGGCAGAACGGCCTGGTTGTCGGAGCGGGTGGTCAGGATGATTTCGGCAGCCCCCATCCGGTGCGCGAGCCGGGAGGCGTCGACGAGCAGCCGGGTGCCGATGCCGCGGCGCTGCCAGGTCGGGTCGACCCGCAGGATCACCGGGCGCACCTCGGGGTCGTCGGCCAGTGCCGGCTGGACGGTCGCGAGGCCGACCACGACGTCCCCCATGATCGCGGAGACCGAGTCGCCCTCGTTGACGTAGTCGGGCGTCTGCCCGCCGCCGAGACGGCGACCCGTGGTGTTGGAGCCGATCGCGGCCGACTCCTTGCTGCGCTGCAGGACGTCGCTGACCAGGTCGGCCATCGCCGCGCCGCGGGCGTGCTCGGTCGGCGTGAAGGGCGCCTGCCGACGCACCTGCACCTGGACGTCGCCGACCGTCATCTCCATGACGTCCTGGGCGATCCCGGCGCCGGTCGCCGGGTCGGCCTCGGCGTCGAAGAGCTGGGCGATGACCTCGGGGAAGGACGCCGGCTGGGCCAGGATCGTCCGGGCGGCCTGCACGTAGCGGGTCGGCTGGTCGGAGAGCGCGGCCTCGGTGCAGGGGGCCGCGTTCACGAAGACGGCGCCGGAGCCCTCGATCAGCCCGGCGATCTCGGTGGTCCCCCACCCGTCGGGGGTCCGGAGCACCAGCTCGTCGGTGACGTTCTCGATGTCGGGGAAGATCTGCAACCCCAGGATGTTCACCCCGGCCGCCCCGCAGTGCTGGGCGAGGACGGCGAGTGCTCCGGGACGGTCGGGCAGCGTCGTACGAACTCTCCACAGCATGCTCCCCACCCTCCTCGCACGACGTTGCGCACCCGCGTCGACCCTGTTACCTGCGTGCAACAAATCAGATCGAGGGGTGTCTGAGAAGGTGTCCGGCATGGGCCGGCTCATCGGCTGGGTCGACGCCCGGCACACGATCGCGATCTCCGCCGTCGCCGCGTTCCTGCTGCGGCTGCCCGGGCTGACCCGGCCGATCCGGGCCGACGAAGCCGGCTTCACCCTCGTGGCCCGCGCCTGGGACCCGTCGCCGGAGCACCTCTACGGACCGTTCTTCGTCGACCGCCCGCCGCTGCTGATCGCGATCTTCCGCGGCTCCGACGACCTCGGCGGTCCGCTGTTCATCCGGGTCCTGGGCGCGCTCGCCTGTGCGCTCCTCGTCGTGCTGGCGGCCTGGACCGCGCGGCTCGTGGCCGACGAGCGGTCGGCCCGCTGGACGGCGGTCTGCGTCGCCACCATCACCTCCACCACGGTCATCGACGCGGTCGCGGTGAAGGGCGAGCTGCTGGGGCTGCCGTTCGTGATGGCGGCGTGCGCGCTCACGCTGCTCGCCGTACGACGGCGCTCGGCGTGGCTGGCCCTGCTGGCCGGCCTGGCCGCCGGCACCGCGCCGCACATCAAGCAGAACCTGGTCGGCGGGCTGGTCTTCGCCGCGGTGCTGCTGCTCGCGTCGGGGCTCACCCGGGTGCTGCGCCCGGGCGAGGTGGCCCGGCTCGCGGCCGCCGGCCTGGTCGGCGCGTCCGCGACGACGGTGGCGACGATCGCCTGGGCGCTCTCGGCCGGCGTGCACCTCGACGTGCTCTGGTACGACCTGGTCGGCTTTCGCTCCGACGCCGCGTCCGCGATCGCGGCCGGCTCGCCCGACGCCCCGGTGCTGCGCGCCGGCGTCCTGATCGTGGCCGCCCTGGTGTCCGGGCTGCTGATCGTGGTGGGCGGCTTCGTGTGGCACGTGCGCGAGCTGTGGTCGGCCGACCGGGCCCTGACCGCCGCGACCGCCGCGCTGCTGGTCACCGACACCCTCGCCCTGGTCTACGGCGGCAGCTTCTGGCGCGACTACCTCTTCCCGCTGGTCCCCGGCGCCGCGCTGGCCGCGGCCCTGCTGGTCACCCGGTCCGACCCCGGCGGGCGCCGGATGCGGGCCGTCGTGCTCGGGGCGGCCGTCTCGGCGCTGGTCTGCCTGGTCGGCTGGTCCGTGCTCAACGCCGCCGGGCTGCAGGAGTTCCACGAGCACGACACCGGCGTCGCCATCGAGGCCGCGGCCGAGCCCGGCGACACGCTCGTGGTCTTCGGCGGCCGGGCCGACCTGCAGCTGGCCAGCGGGCTGCGGTCGCCGTACGAGCACCTGTGGAGCCTGCCGATGCGCACCCTCGACCCCGACCTCGACGACCTCGACACCCTCGTCGCCGGCCCCGACGCCCCCACCTGGCTGGTCGAGTGGGTCGGCTTCACGACCTGGAGTGAGGACGGCGGTGCGCGCCTGCGCCGCCTCGTCGAGGAGCGCTACGACGTCCACGGCACCGGCTGCGACGGCCGCCCGGTCTACCTCCTGCGGGGACTCGAGCGCGGACCGGTGGCGCCGAACTGTGGGGAGACCGTCATGCAACCGATCCGGCCCTGACCCCGTTCTTCTCGGCATGGGACGACGAGAGGGACGCGGGTGAACCGGACGGACGAGCAGGCCTTCACCGAGTTCGCCCTGGCCTCGCGGACCCGGCTGCGGCGTACGGCGTACCTGCTGGGCGGCGACTGGGACCGGGCCCGCGACCACGTGCAGGAGGCGCTGGTCCGGGTCTACGTGCGCTGGCCGAAGCTGCAGAAGCAGGGCGGAGAGCTCGCCTACGCCCGGCGCGCGGTGGCCAGCGTGGTCATCGACGAGTCGCGGCGGCGGTCGAGCCGGGAGCTCCCGGCCGACCCCGACCTGGACCGGCCGTCGACCGAGGACGTGGCCGCGGCGGTGACCGACCGGGCCGCCCTGATGGCAGCGCTGGCGGGCCTGCCGCCGCGCCAGCGGGCCTGTGTCGTCCTGCGGTACTTCGAGGAGCTCGACGTCCGCGAGACCGCGGCCACGCTCGGCTGCAGCGAGGGGACGGTCAAGAGCCAGACCTCGCGGGCGCTGACGTCGCTGCGGTCGGCTTTCGAGAGCTCGTCGCGCGACGAGCTCGTCTTCGACGTGATGGGGAGGCAGTGATGGTGAACGACCTGGTGGACCTGATGCGGGACAGCGCGGACGACGCGCCCCCGGACGACGTCGACGTCGCGGCGGTGGTCACCACCGCCCGCCGGCGGGTACGGCGCCGCCGCGGGGCGGTCGGCGCGGTCGCCCTGGCCACCGCGGCCGTCGTGACGGCCGGCGCGCTGACCTGGGGCGGCCCGGGGACCGGGACCGACGGGCCGGTCGCCGGCAACCCGCCGCGCCCGGACGCGCCCGTGCTCCGGCTGGCCGATGCCGAGGCGGCCGTGGCCGGACGCGACTACGACGAGCTGACGTCGTACACGAACGAGGACCTGGACGCCGACAACGGGCAGTACCTCGACGGTGTCACCGACGACGGCCTGGTGCTCTTCCAGGACGGCCCACGCGAGGCCAACGGGCGGACGACGACCTACGCCCTGATGGACCCGGCGACCGGTGAGAAGGACTGGCTGCCCGACCCGGGCATCGGGCAGGCCCAGGTCTGGCCGGCCCAGCTCGGCCGGGACCGACTCGTGCTGCTCGGGCTGGACGAGTCCGACATCTCCGACGACGGCATGGAGGCCGACCTGCTCGCGTACGTCTTCGACCGGGACGCCCGGATGTGGAGCACCACGAGCTGGCGGGACCTGCCCCGGGTGGAGCACGCCCTGGGAGACGTCGGGCCGGACGGACGCCTCTACGTGACCACCCCCGACACCCGCGGTGCGATCCCGGAGGGCGGGTGGCCGACAGGCCCCGACGGCGACGCCGAGGACGCCGACGCCGAGGGCGACACCTACCGGCTCTGGTCGGTCTCGCTCACCGACCCCACCGATGTGCGGGACGAGCAGCTGGTGGTCGGCGACGTGGCCTTCACCGAGACCGCGATGGTGTGGACCGACTCCAGCAACGGCGACGCCGGACGCGTGCACGTGCGCGACCTCGCGTCGGACGAGGTCACCGACTTCGACCCCGACACGGGCGAGCGATGCAACCTGCTGAACCTCGGGGCCGTCGGCGACCGGATCGTGATGAGCCAGTACTGCGGCACCTACGCCGAGGGCGAGCGTGACGACCGGGTGCAGATCCTCAGCACCGACGGCGACCAGGTGGTCACGATCCAGGACAGCGACGCCGTGGGCTGGCTGCCCCGCGGAAGCGACGTGGTCAACCTGACGGTCCACACCGACGACGGTGACGCGGGCACCTACGTCTACGACCTGCGGACCGACCGTTTCCTGCGGCTGAGCGACACGCTGTCCTCCTGGAGCGTCGGCGGCTCGACCGGCGAACCGAACCAGTTCTTCTGGAGCACACCGGTGAACGGCGGCAAGGGCGCCACCCAGCACCTCGCCGCGCTGAGGGACTGACCCCGAAATCGCCGAGTCGGCGCGAGTTCGCGCCGACTCGGCAGCAAACTCACGCCGACTCGGCGTGGTGCGGGTGGTGCGGAGGGGTCAGTGACCGTGGCCGTGCCCGTGGCCGCCGGCAGCGGCTGCGGACTCGTCCTCCTCCTCGGGCTTCTCGACGATCAGCGTCTCGGTCGTCAGCAGCATGGCCGCGATCGAGGTCGCGTTGACCAGCGCGGAGCGGGTCACCTTGACCGGGTCGAGGACGCCCTGGGCGACCAGGTCGCCGTACTCGCCGGTGGCGGCGTTGTAGCCGTTGCCGACGCCGAGCTCGCGGACCTTGGTGGTCACGACGTAGCCGTTCTCACCACCGTTCTCGGCGATCCAGCGCAGCGGCTCGTCGGCCGCCTTGCGGACCACGCGGACGCCGGTCGCCTCGTCACCGGTGAGGCCGAGGTCGCCCTCGAGCACCGACACCGCGTGGATGATCGCGGAGCCGCCGCCGGGGACGATGCCCTCCTCGATCGCGGCGCGCGTCGCGGAGACGGCGTCCTCGATGCGGTGCTTCTTCTCCTTCAGCTCCACCTCGGTGGCGGCACCGACCTTGATCACGCACACGCCGCCGGCCAGCTTCGCGAGGCGCTCCTGGAGCTTCTCGCGGTCCCAGTCGGAGTCGGTGTTCTCGATCTCGGCCTTGATCTGGTTGACGCGGCCCTCGACCTCGGCCGAGTCACCCGCGCCCTCGATGATCGTGGTGTCGTCCTTGGTGATCACGACGCGGCGGGCGGTGCCCAGCACGTCGAGGCCGACCTGGTCGAGCTTGAGCCCGACCTCGGGGGCGATGACCTGGCCACCGGTGAGGGTGGCGATGTCCTGCATCATCGCCTTGCGGCGGTCGCCGAAGGCCGGGGCCTTCACCGCGACGGCGTTGAACGTGCCGCGGATCTTGTTGACGACCAGCGTCGACAGCGCCTCGCCGTCGACGTCCTCGGCGAGGATGAACAGCGGCTTGCCGGCCTGGATGACCTTCTCGAGCAGGGGCAGCAGCTCCTGGATCGAGGAGATCTTCCCCTGGTGAAGGAGGATGTAGGGGTCGTCGAGGACGGCCTCCATGCGCTCCTGGTCGGTCACGAAGTAGGCCGAGATGTAGCCCTTGTCGAACTGCATCCCCTCGGTGAACTCCAGCTCGGTGCCCATGGTGTTGGACTCCTCGACGGTGATCACGCCGTCCTTGCCGACCTTGTCGAAGGCCTCGGCGAGCAGCTCGCCGATGTGGGCGTCGCGGCTGGAGATCGTGGCGACCGAGGCCATGTCCTCCTTGGAGTCCACGTCGCGGGCGGCCGCGCGCAGGGCGTCGCCGACGGCGGCGGCCGCGGCGTCCATGCCCCGCTTGAGGCCCATCGGGTTGGCGCCGGCGGCGACCGCGCGCAGACCCTCGTGGACCATCGCCTGGGCGAGCACGGTGGCCGTGGTGGTGCCGTCACCGGCGACGTCGTTCGTCTTGGTGGCCACCTCCTTGGTCAGCTGCGCGCCGAGGTTCTCGAACGGGTCGTCCAGCTCGATCTCGCGGGCGACGGTCACGCCGTCGTTCGTGATGGTCGGGGCGCCCCACTTCTTGTCGAGGACGACGTAGCGGCCCTTGGGGCCGAGCGTCACCTTGACGGCGTTGGCGAGCTTGTCCACGCCGCGCTCGAGCGCGCGGCGGGCGTTCTCGTCGAACTCCAGGATCTTGGGCATTGCTCTCCTCTAACGAGTTCGGGTCGTGCGGCTCAACGGGCGCCGGAGCGCACGCTGAGCCACACGACCCGGAGTGAAATCAGGAAACGACGGCGAGGACGTCGCGCGCGGAGAGGATGAGGTACTCCTCGCCGGCGTACTTGACCTCGGTGCCGCCGTACTTGCTGTAGATGACCTTGTCGCCCACGGCGACGTCGAGCGGGACCCGGTTGCCGTTGTCGTCGATGCGGCCGGGGCCGATCGAGATGACCTCGCCCTCCTGGGGCTTCTCCTTGGCGGTGTCCGGGATGACCAGGCCGGAAGCCGTGGTCTGCTCGGCCTCGAGCGTCTTGACGACGATGCGGTCCTCGAGGGGCTTGATGTTGACCGACACGATGTCGACCTCCACTTTCGAACTTCGGATGGCGGGTGAAACACGTCTGGTGCCTGCGGTTCCGGTACGCCGTCGCGGGGGTCGAACCGGCCTCACAAGCGCTGGCACACTCACGGGGAGAGTGCCAGCTCCGAAACTAGCACTCTGCCCCACGGAGTGCCAGGGCCGCCCCTGCTCAGTCGTCGGCACCGGGTTCGGGCACGCGCACGGAGCGCTCCAGGGTCACCGTCGGGCGCGCGGGCGCACCGGGGAGCAGGGTGCCGGTGGGCCGGCCCACGTAGGTCGCCCGGAAGGAGACCCGGTGGCGCTCCCGAGGCTCGACCGCGAAGACGACCCGCTTGTCGTCCTGCTGGTTGCCGAGGCGCCGCGGCAACGTCGAGACGGGGCGCACCCCGTCGGCGAGCACCTCCCACGTCCGCAGGCGGGTGCGGTAGTCGGTCAGGTCGTCGTCGCCGATCCACCGCAGCGCGAGCAGGTCGCTCGAGGCGTCGGCGACGAACCAGACCTGGCCGGTGCCCGCCCAGCCCAGGCCGTCGACGTACGGCACCTCCCACGAGTCCAGGACGCCGCACGCGAACAGCGGCTCGAGCCCGCGGGTGCGCTCGGAGACGGGACAGGAGCCCCCGCCGTCGCCGAGCGAGCGGTCGGCCGCCAGCGGGACGTCGTACAGGCCGGCCGCCCGGCCGGGGTCGACCGCACGGGTCGCGAGGTCGACGGTCTGGGTGACGCCGTCGTAGGTCACCTCCAGCGCGAGGTCGTCGGCATCGCGGGGCACCCCGACGTAGACGCGGTCGGGGTCACCGACGCCGTTGAGCTGCCCCACATCGGGCACCTCGGTGCGTCGGCCGTCGGCGACCAGGGCGAGCGTCACGTCGAGGCCCTCGTCCCCGACGTCGGACCCGGTCATCAGGCGCATGACGTCCGAGCCGTACCCGAGGAACTCGCGTCCCCAGGCCAGCCGGAGGACGCGGGCGTCGTCGGCGGCGGGCACGTCCTCGAACTCCCCCGGCACCTCGTCGTCCGGCACGGCCCGCAGGTCGTCGTCGACCTCGAAGTACGCCGGGCCCGACGGGAGCCGCACCTCGATGCCCCGAGTCACCTCGGGCAGCACCGCCCGGCCCTCGATGACGTCGCCCACGGCGACCACCGGCCGGTCGTCCTGGTCGCCGGTCGCGTCGTCTCCCAGGCTGCATCCCCCGAGCAGGAGGGGCACCACGGCGAGCGGGGCGAGGAGGCGTCGGGGCACGACGAGAAGGTTCCGCCGACCGCGCTCCCTGAAACCGGGCCTGACAGGATCACCACGTGGACCTCGACGCCTTCCGCTGGCTGCTCACCGAGCCCGGCCAGCAGCTGCTGGCCCGGGCCACCGAGGTCGCCGGCGACGACCCCCTGCGCGCCCAGTCCGCCCTGCGCCGCGACGCCTCCGCCGAGCAGGTGGCGGCCGCGCTGACCCAGGCCACGCTGCGGCTGCGCGCGGTCCCCAAGTTCGGCGACCTGGCACCGCGGCTCTACTTCACCCCCGACGGCCTCGAGCAGGCGACCCGGGTGCCGGTGGCCGAGCACCGCGCCGCGCGTCTCGAGGCGTTCCGTACGACGACGCTGGTCGACCTGGGCTGCGGGATCGGGGGCGACCTGATGGCCGCGGCCCGGGCCGGCATCACCTGCGCCGGCGTCGACCTGGACCCGGTCCGGGTGGAGGTCGCCCGCGCCAACCTGGAGGCGCTCGGCCTGCCCGGCGCGGTGATGGTCGCCGACGCGACCACGGTCGACCCGGCGCCGTTCGACGTGGCGTTCGCGGACCCGGCCCGCCGTACCGGACGGGGACGGTCGTTCGACGTGGACGACTGGACGCCGCCGTGGCCCTTCGTCGAGCGGCTGCTGCGCCGGGACTCCTGCGTGAAGGTCGCGCCGGGCATCCCGCACGGGCTGGTGCCCGCTGGCGTCGAGGCGGAGTGGGTCAGCGACCACGGTGAGGTCAAGGAGGCCGCGCTCTGGTCCGGCAGCCTGGCCACGACCGCGCGCCGGGCGACGGTGATCGGCGACGGCGGCCTGGCCACCATCACCGACGAGGACGACCCGGGGCCCGGCGCGGTCGGCGTGGTCCCGGTCGGGCGGTACCTCTACGAGCCCGACGGCGCGGTCATCCGGGCCGGGCTGGTCACCGCGGTCGCGTCCGGGGTGGGCGGCGGGCTGGTCGACGAGCACATCGCCTACGTGACCTCGGAGCAGTCGTTCGCGACCCCGTTCGCCCGCGGCTACGAGGTGCTGACCGAGCTGCCCTACCGCGAGAAGCAGCTGCGGGCCGCCCTGCGCGAGCGCGGCATCGGGCGGCTGACGATCAAGAAGCGGGGTGTGGACGTCGTCCCCGAGCAGCTGCGCAAGCGGCTCGACCTGCGCGGTGACGACGAGGCCACGATCGTGCTGACCCGGGTCGCCGGACAGGGAACGGCCCTGCTGGTCCGACCCTTCTGAGGGCCGACCCAGCAGGGCCGGTACGACGACCTGGGGCTCAGGCCATCTGCGGGACGGGCGCGCCTGCCGTCCGGGTGGCGGTCCGGCGGGCGTGGACCAGCCCGACCGCGCCGAGCAGGAGCAGGAAGCCCGCGCCGACGAAGGAGACGATCGCCGCGATCCCGGCGATGGTGCCGATGGTGGCGAACGCGTAGCCGTAGAGGAGGAGACCACGGAGGGTGTTGCCCATGAAGAGCGACTCGCGCAGGCCCATCCAGGCGTCCGCCTCGTCGATCTGCGCCTGGGTGGCGGCCGGGTTGTCGGCGACGGCGGCCGACAGCTCGCGGCCCTTGGCGCTGGCCTCCTCGTAGGTGACGGCCTCACCGTCGTTGAGGGCGGCACCCTGCGCGTTCATGTGGGCCTGGATGTAGTGATCCGCGAAGGCCTTGGCCTCGGCACCGGTGTCGAGCGGGCTGCCGGCGTACTCCTCGAGGGCCTCACGGTCGGCGTCGGGCAGGGAGGTCAGCGCGTCGCCCTCGGGCATCACGATGTCCTGGGCCGAGAACTGCTGCTCGACCTGGTCCCCGATGAAGGTGTTGGCCCAGGTGAGGAGGCCGCCCGCGATCAGCAGCACCGCTGCCAGGAGCACCCCCGTCCACGAGATGAGTCTGTCGAATGCGGCGCGCATGGTGACCCTCCTGGATCTCCTGCCCGGGACCTGGTGTCCCGTGCTGATGAGTCCAGGTTGTCGTCGGCCGTCGGCGTGTCGGCAGAGGCGAAGGTGACCGGGTCCCGGGCCGGAGGTCCTGCCGGCCCGGGACGTCTGGCGTCAGGCGCCGAGCGCGGCCTTCTCGGCACCGATGGTGGTGTCGTCGCCGTGGCCGGTGTGCACGACCGTCTCGTCCGGGAGCGCGAAGAGCTTCGCGCGGATCGAGGCCTCGATGGTCGGGCGGTCGCTGAAGCTGCGCCCGGTGGCGCCCGGCCCGCCCTGGAAGAGCGTGTCTCCGGTGAACACGGCACCCAGCGAGGGGGCGTGGAAGCAGACCGCGCCCGGGGCGTGGCCGGGGGTGTGCAGCGCCCGGAGCAGGGTGCCGCCGACCATGATCTCGAAGCCGTCGCCGAGGTCGACGTCCCAGAGGTGGTCGGGGTGCGTGAGCTCCCACAGCGGCTTGTCATCGGGGTGCAGCATGATCGGCGCGACGATCCGCTCGCGCAGCTCCGGCGCCTTCCGCGAGTGGTCGTCGTGGGCGTGGGTCAGCAGGATCGCGCGTACGGCGCGGTCGCCGACCACGGCCATGATCGCGTCCACGTCGTGGGGGGCGTCGATGACCACGCACTCCGCGTCGTCGCCGACGACCCAGATGTTGTTGTCGACGTCGAAGGTCTCGCCGTCGAGGCTGAAGGTCCCGCTGACCACCGCGTGGTCCACCCGGGCGGTCACAGGATGACGACCGATCGCAGCACGTCGCCGTGGTGCATCTTGTCGAAGGCGGCCTCGATGTCGTCGATGCCGATCTCCTCGGTCACGAACGCGTCCAGGTCGAGCCGGCCCTGCTGGTAGAGGTCGACCAGCATCGGGAAGTCGCGGGTCGGCAGGCAGTCGCCGTACCAGCTGGACTTCAGGGCTCCGCCGCGGCCGAACACGTCGATCAGGGGCAGGTCGGGGACCTTCATGTCCGGGGTCGGGACGCCGACCAGGACCACGGTGCCGGCCAGGTCGCGGGCGTAGAACGCCTGCTTCCAGGTCTCCGGGCGCCCGACGGCCTCGATGACCACGTCGGCGCCGTCGGCGCCGTCGTACGTCTCGGCGGCGATCCGCTTGATCTCCTCGACCGGGTCGACCTGGGACGAGTCGACCGTGTGCGTCGCGCCCATCTCCTTCGCCTTCTCGAGCTTCTTGGGGTCGATGTCGACGGCGATGATCGGGCTCGCGCCGGCCAGCGCGGAGCCGGCGATCGCGGCCACGCCGACGCCGCCGCAGCCGATGACCGCGACGCTCTTGCCCCGCGTGACGGCGCCCGTGTTGATGGCCGCGCCGATGCCGGCCATCACGCCGCAGCCGAGCAGGCCGACCGCGGCCGGGCGGGCCGACGGGTCGACCTTGGTGCACTGCCCGGCGGCGACCAGGGTCTTCTCGGCGAACGCGCCGATGCCGAGGGCCGGGGAGAGCTCGGTCCCGTCCTCGAGGGTCATCTTCTGGGTCGCGTTGTGGGTGTTGAAGCAGTACTGCAGGTCGCCGCGCTTGCAGGCGCGGCACTCGCCGCAGACCGCGCGCCAGTTGAGGATCACGAAGTCGCCCGGGGCCACGCCGGTCACGTCCGCGCCGACCGCCTCGACGATCCCCGCGGCCTCGTGGCCGAGCAGGAACGGGAACTCGTCGTTGATCCCGCCCTCGCGGTAGTGGAGGTCGGTGTGGCAGACCCCGCAGGCCTGGACCTGCACGACCGCCTCGCCCGGGCCCGGGTCGGGAACGTTGATGGTGACCACCTCGACGGGTGCCCCCTTGGCCTTCGCGACGACGGCCTTGACCTGCTGCATGCTGCTCCCTCTCCTCGGAACCTGACGGACTCATGCAACCGTATGCGGGCCGTCCTCGTGTAGGGGGTGTGCAGCAGACGGGGACGAGGAGCGGATCAGTGACGGACTTCGAGTCCTGGCTGGTCGCCCGCGAGCCCACCCTGCAGCGGCTCGCGCACCTGCTGACCGGCGACGTGCACACCGCGCAGGACCTCGTCCAGACCTCGCTCGCCAAGCTCTACCTGGCCTGGGACCGACTGGCCGACCGCGACAACGTCGACGCCTACGCACGCCGGATCCTCGTCAACGAGCACCGCTCCGCGTGGCGCCGACCGTGGCGCCGGCGCGAGGTCCTGACCGAGGAGATCCCGGACAGCGGCTCCGCCGCCGAGGAGTACGACGGCCGCCGCGAGGCGGTCTGGCGGTTCGTGGCCACCCTGCCGCCGCGGCAGCGGGCCGTGATCGTGCTGCGCTACTACGAGCAGCTGACCGAGGCCGAGACCGCGGACGTGCTCGGCATCTCCGTGGGCACCGTCAAGTCGCAGGCGAGCCGGGCCCTCGCCTCGCTGCGGACCCACCTCCCCGAGGAGCTGGCATGAGCACCGAGGACCTGCTCGGCGACGCGCTGCGCGCCCGGGTCGACCACACCGACCACCCGCGCACCCCGCTGGCCGACGTCGTCTCGACCGCCCGGCGGATCCGGCGCCGTCGCCGGGCCACGACGGCAGCGGTGGCCGCGGTCGTCGTCGCCGTGCTGGCGACGCCATTCGTCCTGACCGCCGGGAACCGGCCCGACAGCGCCCCCGACCCGACGCCGCCGACGCCGGACGTCCGGCTCGGGGACGTCCCGCTCGGCGACCTGCCGGGCGTCGCGTGGCTGGACGGCAGCGACTACGTCGCCGCCGACGGCACCCGCACCACCCTGCCCCTCGACCAGGTCACCCGGGCGACGCCGTACGACGGGGGCTTCCTGGTCACCTCCTTCGGTGACAGGCGCATCACGCTGCTCGACGGGCGGCTGCGCGAGGTGTCGCGCCGCTGCTACGCCGGCGGCGGGTTCGCGGTGAGCGACGACGGCCTGCGCACGGCGTACACGACCAGCGGCTGCGACCGCTCGGACCCGATCCTCCACGTGGGTCCGACCGGCGGCGACGGTGGCGAGCGGACCGCACCGCTGCCGATCGTGGACGCCGGACCGGTCGGCTTCCTGGGCGACGGGGTGGTCGTCAACTCGCTCAACGAGGGACCACCGGCGATCGTCACCCCGGGCGACTCCCCCACGCACCTCGATGTGCTGGGCACCGCCGTCGACGTCGACGAGCGGCTCGGTCTCGTCGCGGGTCGCCTGGCCGGGGAGCCGACGCCCGAGCAGATGGTGCCGACCGGCGCCGTGGTCGACGGGAGCACCGGGATGGTCATGTGGAGCGCGCCGGGCTGGAGCCCCCTGGCGTTCAGCCCCGACGGCTCGATGGTCGTCGCGGCGAGGGCCGGAGCCGTACCCACCGTCCTGGCGGCGCTCGACAGCGGGACCGGTGAGCCGCTGCACGAGATCGCGCTGCCCGCGGGCGTCCAGGTCTGGCAGCTGGCCTGGGAGGACGACGAGCACCTGCTGATCGCCGTCAGCCAGGACCGGACCGAGGCGATGCTTCGCAGCACGCTCGACGGGACGTTCGAGCGGGCGACCGACACCGCGCCCTACGACGAGGACCGGGCCCGACGGTTCGGGCCGGCGCCGAACAAGTTCCCGTGACAACCGCTGGGGAGGGCGAGACGTGGAACGAGCATGAGAACCACCACCCTGCTGCTCGCTGCCGTGCTGTCCACGGGGTGCGCCGGGACGGCGGACCCAGCCGCTCTCCCGCCGACGTCGACCGCCCCCACCGCGCCGGGCTCTGCGACGACGGCACCACCGCGGTCAGCGCTCGCCGATCTGCCGGCCGGGCCGCCCCCGCGGGTCGCGTACGTCGACCACGGCGCCTACGTCGACGCCCGCGGCCGCCGTACGACGCTGGGGGCGCGGCACGGCGTCTCGGGCGCGGTGCCGTACGACGGCGGGTTCCTGGTCTCCGACACGCGCTGGTTCGAGGGCACCGTCGGACTCGCCGCTCTGCGTGACGGGCGGGTCACCGACGAGTGGTGCTCGAGCGGCACGCCGGTCGGCACCGGTCGATGGGCGGCCTGGACCGAGTTCCTCTGCCCGGAGACGGCCGAGGTCGTCCACGCCGACATCGTCCGGGCCCGTCCCGACGGCTCGGGCCGGGACTCCCAGCCCGTCACCGGGCTCGCCTCGGTCGTCGGCCTGCTCGGGTCGCGCGTCGTCTACAACCAGCCCCGTCCCGGTGGCGCGTGGATCACCGACTTCGTCCACACGCCCGAGCGGGTCCCCGGGATCGACGGAGTGGCCGACGTCGACGCCGCGCACGGACGCCTGATCGGCTGGCGGGGCGACCGGGGCCGGGTGGTGACCCTCGACGGGGAGCTCCTGTGGCGCTACGGCCACGGTTCGCTGGAGTCGTTCAGCCCGCGCGGAACCCGGGTGCTGGCCCGGCCCTCGTCCGGGCTCCGGATCCTGGACGCGGACGACGGGTCGGTGGTGGCGTCGCTCCGGCTGCCGTTCCGCCAGGTGCTGCAGCTCGGCTGGGAGGACGAGCGACACGTGCTCGCGGTGGTGGTCCGGCACGGACGCACGGCGGTGATCCGGCTCGGGAGCGACGGGTCGGTCGAACGGGCGACCTCGCCGGCGTCTTACGACCCGAACCGGCCGCGGTACGTCCTTCTCGGCTGACTGCAACCCTTTCCGCGGCGATCGCGTCCTCCTCTCGACACGGACGGGAGAGGCAGATGCAGACCACCGAGAGAGCGGGCCCCGACACTGGGGGCATGAGCCGCTCGGAGGCCCGGGACGCGGAGTTCACGGCGTACCTCGCCGCGCGGCAGCCGGCGCTGCTGCGGACGGCGTACCTGCTCACGGGCGACCGGCACCAGGCCGAGGACGTCCTGCAGACCGCGCTGGCCAAGCTCTACCTGAGCTGGGACAAGGTGCGCGACCGCGGCGCCGTCGACGGCTACGTACGGCGGATCCTGGTCAACGAGAACAACTCCGTGTGGCGGCGAGGCTGGAAGCGCCGCGAGCACGCGACCGAGGTCGTGCCCGAGGGCGCCCCGCACGTCGACGCGTACGACGAGGGCACCGGCGACGCGCTCTGGCAGGTCGTGCAGACGCTGCCCCGCAAGGCGCGCGCCGTGGTGGTGCTGCGCTACTACGAGCAGCTGACCGAGGCCGAGACCGCCGAGGTCCTCGGGATCACCGTCGGGACCGTGAAGTCCCAGGCCAGCCGGGCGCTCGCCACCCTGCGTGAGCGCACCCCCGCCGCACTCGACCCCCGGGAGGAGGAGCGATGAACGACCAGACCCTCGAGGAGCGGCTCGTCCGCTCCCTCGACCAGCAGGCCGGCGCCTTGTACGACGCGCCCTTCACCCTCGGCGACGTCCAGGGCCGGGCCCGGGGCCTCCGACGCCGACGCCGCGCGGCCGCGGTGGGGGTGGCGGCTGCCGTGCTCGCCGTCGTCGTCCCCACCGCTGTTCTCGTGGGCGGCGACGACCGGGGGGTCGACCCGGCGCCGGAGCCGGCTCCCACCCCACTCCGCGGCGGCGCATCGGTGCTCGACTCCAGCGGCGACCTCACGGCGCCGGACGGGTCGGTCCGACCGGTGCCGTTCGGCCCCGACGTGACCGAGTTTGCGGTGCTGGACGACGGCCGGGTCGTCGCGACCACGGGCCGGACCGTCCTCGTCGTCGACGACCGGGTACCGGGCATCACCCGCTACCGCACGGCCCTGAACGACCTGACCACGGGTGACGGGCGCGCGGCCGCCTGGGTCGGTGACGACTTACGCGTGCAGGTCCTCGAGTCCGGCGTCACCGATCCGGTGGCCTTCCCCGGGATCCCGATGGCGGGCGAGGCCGTAGGGATGGTCGACGCGGTGCTCGGCTCCGACTGCGCCGCCGGCGGGTGCCGAGTACTGGCCGGCGACGGGAGCACTACGCAGTACGACATCACGCTGGACGGCGCCGAGCCGCTGGCTCTCCCGGAGCCGCTCCGCGTGGAGGACGTCAGCCCGGATGGCACGCTCTGGTCGGTCCGGTACCCCGACGAAAGCGACCCCCAGTACGGCTGCTCCGGCCTGTACGACGTAGCCGCCGGGGCCCTCGAGGCCCGGACCTGCGAGACGACCGGCCTGCGCTTCTCCCCCGACGGCCAGCATCTGCTCGCATTGGAGGGCGACGGCGGCGTGTACGACGGAGTGACGGTCCTGGACCTCGGTCTGGGGTCGACGGTCCTGCGGTACGAGCCCCGGGACGGGGCCGTCGTGACCGGGGCAGCGTGGGCCGACGCCGACCATCTCCTCGTCAGCACCGCCGGCCTCGACGGCGCCGGCTGGGAGCTCACCCGGCACGGGATCTCGGACGGCTCCAGCGAGGTCCTCGCCGGTCCGGTCCCCGGCGGGAACCCCGAGGAGGCCCTCGAGTTCGCCTTCTCCGAATGACCCCGAACATCGCTACCTAAGTCGCATGCACCCCGGGGTACGGCGTCGCTAGGTTGAGGGTCATGTTCGGTGCTCTCGGTCGCCTCGCGTCCCGTCGTCCCTGGTACGTCATCGCCGCGTGGCTCGTCTTCGCGGTCCTGGTCGTCGCCTTCGCCCCGAAGGTCGAGTCGACCACCGACCAGGCCGACTTCCTGCCCGACTCCTACGAGTCGATCAAGGCCACCAACCTGATCAGCGACGCGTTCCCGCAGCAGCAGGACTCCGGCGCCACGATCGTGTTCGACCGGACCGACGGCGAGCCGCTCACGGCCGACGACCAGACCAAGGCCGGCAAGATCGTCAGCGGCCTGGACCTGCCCGAGGTCTTCACCGCCGCCGGGGAGCTGCAGGTGTCGCCGACGCAGCAGGTCGCGATCGCCAACCTGGCCCTCGACCCGGACGTGACCGGCCAGGACCCCGACGAGTACAACCAGGTCGAGGACCTGCGCGACGGCCTGGCCGAGGCCACCGACGGGACCGACCTGCGGGCGCAGACGACCGGGTCCCTGCCCCAGACCTACGACCAGGCCGAGTCCGGCAGCAACGCGGAGCTGATCGTCGGCGTGGCCACGATCGTGCTGATCGTCGTGCTGCTCGGCATCATCTTCCGCAGCGTGATCATCGCGATCATGCCGATCTTCCTGGTCGGCGGCATCTCGGTCATCGCCAACGGCCTCATCGACGTCGCGGCCAAGGTCTTCGACCTCCAGAAGGACGACTCGACGAGCGTCATCCTGATCGTCGTCCTCTACGGCATCGGCACCGACTACATCCTGTTCTTCCTGTTCCGCTACCGCGAGCGGATGCGGGCGGGCGAGGAGCACCGCTCGGCGGTCGCCCAGGCGCTGGAGCGCGCCGGTGAGGCGATCGCCTCGGCCGGTGCCGCGGTCTTCGTGGCCTTCATGACGCTCGCCCTCTCCAGCCTGGGCATCTTCCGGTCCATCGGGCCGTCCCTGGCCATCGCGGTCGCCGTCACCCTCGTCGCGTCCCTCACCCTGGTCCCGGCCGTGGTGACCGTGCTCGGCCGCGCCCTGTTCTGGCCCTCGAAGAACTGGAAGCAGCCGGCCACCGGCACCCGGTTCGGGTCGATCGGCACGTCGCTGGGCAAGCACCCGGTCCGTTTCGCGCTCGCCTCGGGCGGCGCCCTCGCCGTACTCGCCGTGTTCGCACTGGGCTTCAACCCGACCTTCGACCTGGGCTCGGCCGGCTCGTCGTCGACCGTCGAGTCGGCACAGGCGACCGAGACGCTGGAGGACGGTGGCTTCTCGGCCGGCGCGACCCAGCCGACGCCGATCGTCCTGCACGCCGACGACGGGCTCGATCCGGCCGACTTCGCCGCCTTCTCGGCCGCCCTGGCGAAGGCCCCGGGCGTGGCCGCGGTCTCCCCGGACGCGGTGCCGTCCGAGGACGGCACGACGGCGCTCTTCATCGTGACGCTGAAGGAGGACCCGTCCTCGGACGCGGCGCTCGGCGACGTCAAGGACGGGCTCCGACCGGCGGCCGACGCGGCCGCCCCCGAGGGCAGCGAGGCGTACGTCGGCGGGCTCACCTCGGTGTTCGTCGACTTCCAGGCGGCGATGAACCGCGACTACGCCGTGGTCTTCCCGGTGGCCGCCGTCATCATCATGATCATCCTGGCCCTGCTCCTGCGCTCCCTGGTCGCGCCGCTCTACCTCATGGCCTCGGTCGGGCTCGGCTTCGGCGCGACGCTCGGCGCCGCGGTGCTGGTCTTCCAGCACGCCGCCGGCGAGAGCGGGCTGATCTTCCTGCTGCCGATCTACATCTACCTGTTCGTGGTCGCCCTCGGCACCGACTACAACATCCTGATGATCGCGCGGCTCCGCGAGGAGTCACGGGAGGGCAAGAGCTCGCGCGACGCCGCGGCCGAGGCGGTGCACCACGCGGGGCCGACGATCGCCGCCGCGGGCGTGATCCTGGCGGGCACGTTCGCGTCCCTCATGCTGGCCGGCAACTCGCTGCTGGTGACGATGGGCTTCTCGATCGCCTTCGGCATCTTCGTCGCGGCCTTCGTGATGTCGATGTTCTTCACCCCGGCCATCACCGCGCTGATCGGGCACGCCGCCTGGTGGCCGGGTCACGGCGACGAGAAGAAGCCGGAGCCGGAGACCGCGGAGGGCTGACCTCCCGGCCCGGCGGTCGCGAGGCCAGAAAACTGACGGGCCGGCTCGACGGGACGCACGCTCCGGGTGGCCCCGCCCGTCAGTTTCCGACCTAGCCGGCCAGAACCTCGGTCACCGGCAGGCTGGAGTCGGCGGGCAGGTCGAGCGGGGACGGCGTCCGGCCGCGGGCGACCATCTCGGCGCCGAGGGCGGCGACCATCGCGCCGTTGTCGGTGCACAGGCCGGGGCGCGGGACCCGGACCCGGATGCCCAGCTTCGACGCCCGCTCCTCGGCGACCGCCCGGAGTCGCGAGTTGGCGGCGACGCCGCCGCCGATGAGCAGGTCCTCGATGCCCTCGGAGGTGGCGGCGTCCAGCGCCTTGCGGACGAGCACGTCGCAGACCGCCTCCTGGAACGACGCCGCCACGTCGGCGACCGGCACCGGCTCGCCGGACCGCTCGCGCGCCTCGACCCAGCGCGCGACGGCCGTCTTGAGCCCCGAGAATGAGAAGTCGAAGCGGTGCCGCTCCAGGTCGCGGCGGGAGGACAGACCGCGCGGGAAGTCGACGTACACGCTGCTGCCCTCGCGGGCGACCCGGTCGATGTGGGGACCGCCCGGGAACGGCAGGCCGAGCAGCCGGGCGACCTTGTCGAACGCCTCGCCGGCGGCGTCGTCGATGGTGGCCCCCATCGGCTGGACGCCGCTGGTGACGTCCTCGACCCGGAGCAGGCTGGAGTGGCCACCGCTGACCAGCATGGCCAGGCACGGCTCGGGCAGCGGGCCGTGCTCGAGCTGGTCGACCGCGACGTGCGAGGCGAGGTGGTTGACGCCGTAGATCGGCTTGCCCAGCCCGAGCGCCAGCGCCTTGGCCGCGGCGACGCCGACCAGCAGCGCGCCGGCGAGGCCGGGTCCGCTGGTCACGGCGATCGCGTCGACGTCGCGCAGCCGGATGCCCGCGGTCTCGCAGGCGCGCTCGATGGTCGGGACCATCGCCTCCAGGTGGGCACGGCTGGCCACCTCGGGGACCACGCCGCCGAAGCGCGCGTGCTCCTCGACGCTGCTCGCGACCGCGTCGGCCAGCAGGGTGCGGCCGCGCACGATGCCGACACCCGTCTCGTCGCAGGACGTCTCGATGCCGAGGACCAGGGGCTCGTCGCTCACCCGACCATCGTGCCCGACCGGGGCGCCCGGCCGGAACTCGCGGGTCCTACCCGCAGCCGCTGACCAGCGGCAGCCGCAGCACGATCGCGGTCGTGCCGTCGGCGTAGTAGCGCGGCCGGCGGTCGATCTCGACGAAGCCGCGATCGGCGTAGAAGCGCAGCGCGCCGGCGTTGTCCTCGCGGACCTCCAGCAGCAGCCGGTCCGCGCCGGACGCGCGGGCCAGGCGGCCGCCCTCGTCCAGCAGCGCCGTCGCCAGCCCGGTACGGCGGGCCGCGGGGGTGACGGCGATGCGCTGCAGCTCGGCGATGTCGGCGACCGCGCTCACGACGGCGTGCCCGACCAGGGCCCCGTCGACCTCGGCGACCAGGTAGAACACGGTCGGCAGGTTGCCGGCGATGCCCTCGCCGACCAGGTGCGGCGACCAGGCGTCGGCGCCGAGGTTCTCGGCCTCGAGCGCAGCGACCTCCTCGACGTCGGCGAGGGTCGCCGCGCGGATCATGAGACCTTCTTCGGCGGCCGCGGCAGCTCGGCGTCCGGCCGGCGCAGGTAGAGCGGCTCCGGGTCGACGATCTCGGCCAGCTCCTCGGCGACCGTACGGGCCAGCCAGCCGGCGCTGGGACGCTGCGGGCCGGTGGCGTGCGGGAACGCGTCGGGGTAGAGCGACCCGCCCTCCCCCACCACCGGCAGGTCGGACGCGACGTCCGCGGGCTTCGACACGACCGGGCCGTCCAGGCGCGCGCCCGTGGCGTCGTACGACGCGAGGTAGACCTCCTTGCGCCGCGCGTCGGTGGCCACGACGAAGTCGGTCCCCAAGGCGGACGCCGCCTCGACCGCGAGGACGTCGAGCGAGCAGACGCCGTACACGGGGACCTCGAGGACGAAGCCGAGCGTGCGGGCGGTGACCAGGCCGACCCGCAGGCCGGTGAACGGGCCGGGGCCGACGCCGACCGCGATCGCCGTCAGGTCCTGGCGGACCAGGCCGGCCTGCTCCAGGGCGGACGCGATCAGCGGCGCGAGCTGCTCACCGTGCTTCATCGGCCGCTCGGAGGTCAGCTCGACGACCACGTCCTCGCCGTCGTGGAGGGCGACGGCGACCAGGGGCGTGGCGGTGTCGAAGGCGAGCAGCACGGGCGCGAGCCTACGAGAGACCTACGAGAGGCCCAGCGCGAGCCGGGCCAGATGGGCGTCGATCGGCGAGAGACCGGGCAGGTCGGACTCGAGGTCCCACCAGACCATCTGCTTCACGTCGCCGGCCGGGGCCGCGTCGGAGGGGTGGTCGATGACGCAGCGGTAGATGGCGGCGTACTCGATGCGGCGCTCGTGGCCCAGCTGCACGGTGGCGACCCCGACGAAGTCGAGCTCGGGGGCCTCGGCGCCGGTCTCGGTGAGGTACGCCGTCGTCGCGGCCCGGCGGGGGGTCTCGCCGAGGTCGTCGTCGACCTCCTTGCCCGACAGCTCCCACTCGCGGCTCCAGTGGTTGCGGACCATCAGGGCCCGGACCTGCGAGCCGTCGCGGTGCTCGGCGACCGTCAGCGACAGCACCAGCGGGATCTCGGGGTCGAGGTGGTCGAGCTCGGCCTCGGGGCAGCGACGGAAGTCGAGCAGCAGGTTCTCGTTGAGCTTCTCGGCCAGCGGCGGCCGGTGGCTGGAGGGGACGTCGAGCTCGTACCAGCGCGGGCCGACCGGCGTCATCAGGACCCGGCGCGGGTCGAGCTCGGACGGGTCGTCGAGGTCGGGGTCGTCGTCGGCGAGCGCCCGGATGATCCGGACCTCGAGCCGCGACTCGGCCAGCCCCTCGGCCACGCCCTCCCCCCACTCGACGACGGTCACGGCCTCGTCGAGGGAGGTGTCGAGGTCGAGGTCGTCGAGCTCCTCGATGCCGCCGAGCCGGTAGGCGTCGACGTGCACGAGGGCCGGGCCGTCGACCAGGGACGGGTGGACCCGGGCGATGACGAAGGTCGGCGAGGTGACGTCGCCGCGCACCTGCAGCCCGGTCCCGATGCCCTGCGTGAAGGTGGTCTTGCCGGCGCCGAGCTCGCCGCTGAGGACCAGCAGGTCGCCCGCCGCCAGCTGGGCGGCGAGGGTCTCGCCGATCTCGCGCATGGCCTCCGCGTCGGGCGCGTCGAAGACGAAGGTGTTCAGCGGCCGGCGCAGCTCGACGTTGGGCGAGTGGCGGCGTACCTCCCGGAAGCCCTGGCGCTGCCAGAAGCGCACGGTGCGGGGCAGCTCCTCGCGGGCGACCACGGTCAGGTCGTCGAAGCCGGACGAGGCGTAGACCGCCGCATCGATCAGCCGGCCCGCGACGCCGTGGCCCTGAGCGCTCGGAAGCACACCGAACCGGCGCAGGTACATCGTCCCGCCGATCGGGTCGAGGACCAGGGCGCCGACGCTCACCTCGCCCAGCCGGGCCACCAGGCCGCCGTGCTTGCCGAGCAGCGCGGCCAGGCTCTCCTCGGTCTCGGTCAGCGCGTCGGCGGGCGGGTCGAGCGGCGGGCGGGCCGCGAACGCCTCGCGGACCACACCCAGCACCTCGGCGGCGGCCTCCGGCCCGACGCGGTGCACCGACGGGACGATCCGGGTCGTGCTCATCGTCCGGCTCCTGCCTCGGCGTACAGCTGCTCCAGGGCCGCGTCGACCTGGTCGTGCGACTCGATCATCACCATGTGCCCGGCCCCCTCGACCTCCAGCAGGCGCGAGCCCGCGATCCGCTCGTGCAGCTTGCGGCTGTGCCCGATCGAGGTGAGCCGGTCGTCGGTGCCGCAGACGATCGTCGTCGGCACTTTGCCCATCACCTCGACCGCGTCGAACTTGTCCAGGCCTCGGAAGCTCGGGAAGAACTCGGCCACCACCTCGAACGGCGTGGCGGAGAGCATGTCGTCGACGAAGTCGACGTACGCCGGCGGCACCGGTCCGCCGAAGGCGAAGACGTCGGTGGCGACCGTGGCGACCGAGCGGCCCAGCCGGCGCAGCCCGTCGACGGTGCGGTGGCTGCGGGCCAGGGTGCGGACGGCGCCGTCGGTGAGCCCGCTGCCGAGCCGCGACGGGATGAACGGCAGGAGCAGCCGGCTCGGGTCGAGGCCGCCCGCGGTGGTCGCGACCAGCCCGACACCGACGACCCGGTCGCCGAACAGCTCCGGGCGCTCCTCGGCCAGCGCCACGACCGTCATGCCGCCCATCGAGTGCCCGACGAGGACGACGGGCCCGTCCGGCACCACCTCGTCGAGCAGCTGGGCCAGGTCGGTGCCGAGCTGCTCGATGGTGGCGTTGCCACGGTCGGAGCGGCCCGAGCGGCCGTGGGAGCGCTGGTCGTAGAGGACCGCCCGCAGCCCGGCGCGCCGGCAGGCCGCGCGCTGGAAGTGCCAGCAGTCCAGGTTGAGCGCGTAGCCGTGGCAGAACACCACGGTCAGCTCCGAGTCGGCCTCGTCGACCTCGACGTGCAGCGGGACGCCGTCGGACGCGACGACCGTGGTGGGCGTGCCGCGCAGGCTGCCGAACTCGGTGCCGTCGGGGTCCCGGCGGGCGATCGAGCGGCGCCGGCGGGTGACGCCGACCGCGGTGCCGGCCGCGGCGAGACCGGCGGCCCCGGCCGCGGCGCCGAGGATCTTGCGGGTGACGCTCACGCGGGCGCCCCCGGATCGGTCTCGCTGTCGACGTACCGACGCGGCATCCGGCCGCTGCCGATCCGGGTGACGATCTCGTAGCTGATCGTGTCGCTGGCCTCGGCCCAGTCCTGCGCGGTCGGGCCGCCGTCGTGACCGTCGCCGAACAGCTCGACGTCCTCGCCGGGCCGGTGCTCCTCGCCCTCGAGGTCGACCAGCAGTTGGTCCATGCAGACCCGACCGCGCACCGGCCGGCGCCGGTCGCCGACCAGCACCTCGGCGTGGTTGCCGGAGCGGCGCGGGACGCCGTCGCCGTACCCGACGGGCACCAGGCCGATCGTCGTCGGCGTCTCGGCGATCCAGGTGCGGCCGTAGGAGACCGCGTCGCCCGGCTCGACGTCCTTGACCAGGGCCAGCGAGGCCCGGGCGGTCATGGCCGGCCACAGGTCGACCCCGGAGGTCTCCCCCGGCGCCGGGTCCAGGCCGTACGACGCGATGCCGCACCGGACCAGGTCGAAGCGCGAGCTGGGCCGCAGCAGGGTGGCCGCGGAGTTGGCGAGGTGGCGCACCTCGGGCCGCAGCCCGGCCGCCTCCGCGACCGTCAGCGCCCACCGGAACGACGCCTCCTGCGCGTCGTTGGCCGGGTCGTCCGGCTCGTCGCTGGAGGAGAAGTGGGACCAGATGCCGGTGACCTTCCAGTGCCCGGCCCGCTCGCCCTCCCGGGCGCGCTCGACCAGCGCCGGCCAGGACGCGGGCGACGCACCGCCGCGGGACAGGCCGGTGTCGATCTTCAACTGGACCAGGGCGGTGCGGCCGGTGTCGCCCACCGACTCCTCGATCTCGTCGAGCTCGGCCGGGGTGTAGGCGGTCAGGTCGAGACCGGCGGCGACGCCGGCGTCGTACTCCTCGCCGGGGACGTAGAGCCAGCACAGGATCCGGCCGGTGTCGCCGGAGGCACGCAGCTCCAGCGCCTCGTCGAGGGTCGCGACACCGAGCCACTCGGCGCCCGCCTCGCGGGCGGCGCGCGCGACCGGGACCATCCCGTGGCCGTAGCCGTCGGCCTTCACGACCGTCATCACCGGGACGCCGGCCACCTCGCGCAGCACCCGGACGTTGTGCCGGATCGCCGCGAGGTCGACGACGATCTCGGCGCGGGCGGCGGGCAGCATGACCTCTATCCTCCCTCAGACGCGTGGGAGGTTGCGGACCGCGTCCGGGATCGCGTGCGCCACCTCACCCGCGACGACCGGGCCGCCGCGCGACGCCAGGGCCGCGGCCGCGCCGTGCAGCCAGGACCCCACCGAGGCCGCGTCGTACGACGGGAGCCCGGCGGCGAGCAGGGCGCCGATCAGCCCGCCCAGCACGTCGCCCGCGCCGGCGGTGGCCAGCCACGGGACCCCGGTCTCGGTGACCCGCACCCGCCCGTCGGGCGCCGCCACCAGGGTCCGGCGCCCCTTCAGCAGCACCACGCAGCCGTACGACGCCACCGCGTGCCGCGCGTGCGCCAGCGGGGCGGCCTCGACCTCGGCCCGCTCGACGCCGAGCATCCGCGCGAGCTCGCCGGCGTGCGGCGTGAGCACGGTGTGCTGCGGGAGGGTGTGGTCGACGTGGTGGAGCGCGTCGGCGTCGACGACGGTCGGGACGCCGTCGGCCAGCGCGGCCCGGAGCTCGGCCCCGGCGTGCTCGCCCCCGCCCGAGCCGACCACCCAGGCCTGGACCCGGCCGGCGCCGACGACCTCCGGGTGGGCGGTCCGCACCCGGTCGGCGACGGCGGGCTCGCCGACGTACCGGACCATGCCGGCCAGGCCGCTCGCCGCGCCGGCCACGCTCAGCAGCGCGGCGCCCGGGTACTGCGTCGAGCCGGCCCGGACGCCGACGACGCCACGGGTGTACTTCTGCGCGTCGCTCGTGGGCCGCGGCAGCAGGTGGGCCACGTCGGCGGGCTGGAGGGCCTCGACGTGCGCGTGCGGCAGCTCCAGACCGAGGTCGACCAGGTGCACCGCGCCGCAGGCCGCCGCGGCCGGGTCGACGAGGTGGGCGATCTTGTGGGTGCCGAAGGTGACGGTGAGGTCGGCGACGACGTGGGCGTCGGGGAGCTCGCCGGTGTCGACGTCCACGCCGCTGGGCGTGTCGACGGCGACCAGCGGCACGCCGGCGACCCGGGCGAAGGCGGCCGCCGCGTCGGGCCGCAGGCCCGGTCGGCCGCCGATCCCCACCACGCCGTCCACGACGACGTCGGGGCGGGCCGGGGCATCGGTCACGACCCGGCCGCCGGCCGCGTGCAGAGCCGCGAGCCCGCCCGTGTGCGCGTGCTCGGACAGCAGCCAGGCCTCGACCGCGCAGCCGCGCCGGGCGAGGACCGCGCCGGCGTACAGGGCGTCGCCGCCGTTGTCGCCCGAGCCGACGAGCAGCAGCACCCGCCGCCCGTACGACGATCCCAGCAGGTCGAGGACCGCGTGCGCCAGCCCGTGCGCCGCCCGCTGCATCAGCGTGCCCTCGGGCAGCCGGGCCATCAGCGCCGACTCGGCCCGGCGTACCTGCTCGACGGTGTGTGCGTGCCTCACCCGGCCGACCCTACTGAGCGCAGGGTCGGCCGGGCGCGGCGTGGAGCGGTCGGGTCAGCGACGGACGCGGACCGTGACCGTCTTGCTGCTGGCCGTGAAGCCGACGGCCGGCCGGTAGACGACCTTCAGCCGGTAGCTGCCGGCCTTCTTGCGGGGCAGCGTGACGGTGACCTTGCCGTTCTTCAGCGGGGCGGCGGCCTTGACCACCTTGCCGCCGTAGGTCACCTTCACCGTGCCGGCCGGGGTGATCCCGGAGGCCGCCACGGCGATCCGCACCGTCGGGCGCTTGCTCTTCTTGACCGTGCGCGGCGCCGTCACCGTGGTGGACGTGGTGGCCCGGGCGACGGTGCCGGCGGCGGCCGTGGCCGAGCCGGTCACGTGGTCCTTCTTCGCCGCCGAGACGACCACGTCGACCAACGTGCCGGCGTCGGCCGGGCGGAGGACGTAGGACCGGCCCGTGGCCCCTGCGACGGGCCGACCCGCGCGACGCCACTGGTAGGTCAGCGACACCCCGGGGACGTCCCAGCTGCCGCCCGAGACGGCGAGTGTCCGTCCGACCCGGACCGTGCCGGAGACCTTCGGCGCCGTCGTGGCGACCGGGGCCGCCTTGGCGAGCGCCTCGACCGGGACCACGCCGATGCCGGTCGTCGTGGTCGAAGCCCGAGCCGTGGTGACCGTCTCCAACGACGGCGCCGAGACCGCCGCCGGGCCGACGCCGACCGCCGTGAAGGTGACCTCGGCCAGGGTCACCGGCCCGGTCGCGGCCGGGGAGGTGCCGAGCTTGGTGTGCACCACCTCGACCGCCCCCGCCGACTCCAGCCCGTACGTCGAGCCGGTGAGGTCGGTGCGCGCACTGTCGTCGACGTAGTCGAGCACGTCGGCGTCGTACGCGAGCTTCAGGTCGTAGGCGTAGAGGTCGCTCACGTCGGTGGCCGTGACCGTCACGGTCACGGTGTCACCCACGACGACCTCGTCGGCCGACACCTCGATGCCGTAGCCGTCGAGCGCCGCGGCCTCGGTGATCACGGTGTCGTCCGGACCGGCCACGGCGTTCGGGATCCAGGCCAGGGCCCCGAGTCCGAGGGCCAGGGCGGCCACCCCGCCGATCTGCTGCCGGCGCTTGCTCATCTGCGTCCTCTTCTCGATCTCGCTCATCAGTCCTCCTCGAGGGCTGGGAAGAGCGCCGGGGTGGTGCGGTGGTGGGTGGCCTGCTCGTAGTCGTAGGCGTAGCCGAGCAGCATCTCCTCGGAGTAGCTCGGGCCGAGCAGCTCGAGGTTGACGCCGGCGCCCAGGATCGGGCTGGTCCCGTCCCCGGCGGCCGCCTGGCCCATCGGGACCGACACCGCCGGCATGCCGGTGTTCGGGCTGAGCCGCATGTTGGTGCTCTGCGTGCCGTACGGGTTGCCGCTCGGGTAGATCAGCGCCGACACGTTCTGCTCCGCCAGGAGGGCGTTCACCGCGACCTCGCCGTCGGCGATGGCCTTGAGGTGGGTGCCCATCCAGGTCTCGTACTGCGTCTGGGTGAGGTTGTTGCGCCCCGAGTAGGTGCCGGACCGGCCCGGGACCATCTGACCGCCCGCCAGCAGGTCCGCGATGCTGCGCTGGGTGACCGTCGGGTCGAGGTGCTGCTGGATGTAGATGTTCAGGTCGCGCTTGAACTCGTTGGTGCTGCCGCTGCCCTCGTTGAGGGTGGCGGTCACGGCGGCCGGGGTCGTCGAGATCGGCACCACGGTGGCGCCCTGGGCGGTCAGGTCCGCGACCGCCTGGTTGAACAGGCGCACGGTCGTCGCGTTGGAGCCGAGCATGCTGGTCAGGTAGCCGATCCGCTTGCCCCGGAGGGCGTCCGGGTCGAGCGCCGCCGTGTACGACGCCGGCACCTTGCCCGTCTGCTCGCTGGTGATCGGGTCGTTCGGGTCGACGCCGGTGACCGCGTCGAGCGCGACCGCCGCGTCCGCGACCGAGCGCGTGATCGGGCCGCCGGTGTCCTGACTCAGCGCGAGCGGGACGATGCCGTCCCGGCTGGACAGGCCGACCGTGGGCCGGATGCCGACCAGCTGGTTGTAGGACGACGGGATCCGGATCGAGCCGCCGGTGTCGGTGCCGAAGCCGATCGCGCCGAGGTTGGCCGCGATCGAGGCGCCGGTGCCGCCGCTCGAGCCACCGGCGGTCCTGGTCATCACGTAGGGGCTGGAGATCAGCAGCGACTTGCCGGGGTCGCTGTTCGTGCTGAACTCCGAGGTGAAGCCGAGCGCGAACTCGTCGAGGGACGCCTTGCCCAGGATGACGGCGCCCGCGTCGCGTAGGCCCTTCACCATGAACGCGTCGTCGACGGTCTGGTTGTTCTTCCAGCCACCCGTGCCGGCGCTGGTCGGCATGTCCACGGTGTCGTAGTTGTCCTTCAGCAGAACCGGGATGCCGTCGAGCATGCTCGACGGGCCGCCGTTGGCCGCCCGGGCCGCGTCGCTCGCCGCGGCCGCGGCGAGGGCCTTCGGCCCGCCGGTCGTGACGATCGAGTTCAGGGCCCGGGTACCGGTCGCCTCGAACGTCTTCGCGTCGTACGCCGCGATCCGGTCGAGGTAGGCCTGGGTCAGCTTCACCGAGCTGGTGACGCCCGCGTTCATGGCCTTCTGCATGTCGAGCGCCGAGGCCTCGACCAGGTCGAACGCGCCGTCGTCGTACAGCATCCGCTGCGAGAGGTCGGCGACGTCGGTCAGCTCGATCTCGTCGTCACCGTCGTAGTCGGCCGCGGAGACGGCCGCCCAGCCGGCGTCGCCCTTCTTCGTGCCGAGCGCGGCGACGAGCAGGTCGAGGTCGTCGCCGTCGATCTGCTGGTCCCCGGTGAGGTCGCCCTTCGTGTAGTACGGGGCGAGGTAGATCCCGTCGCCCGTGGCGGCGGGCGCCGCCTCCTGCGAGCTGGCCGGACCGGTGGCGCCCACCGTCAGCACGGCCGTGCCGAGAGCCGCTGCGGCGAACGACGCCCGCGACCTCCTGAGTTTCTTCACGCTGTTCCTCCCCTGGTCGATCCCGAGACCGACGTGACCGTAAGGAGAGGGGATTACCGAACCGTTTCGGCAGCGAGTCCGGGAGGGACGACTTCGAGCCGTGTCCCTCGGCGCGCGTCCGGGCGCCCGGCCCGGGGCACGACTCGCGGGCTCAGCCCTCCAGGACCACCACTGCCGAGGCGATGCCGGCGTCGTGGGAGAGCGAGACGTGCACGGAGACGACGCCCAGCTCGGTGGCCCGGGCGAGGACCGAGCCGCGCATCTCCAGCAGCGGCCGGCCCGAGGACTCGTTGACCACCTCGGCGTCGTGCCAGGCCAGGCCGACGGGGGCGCCCAGCGCCTTGGCCAAGGCCTCCTTGGCGGCGAACCGGGCGGCGAGGGAGGCGAGCGGGCGGCCGGCCTCGGCGGGGGTGAACAGCCGGTCGCGCAGGCCGGGGGTCCGCGCCAGGGACGCGCCGAAGCGCTCGATGTCGCAGACGTCGATGCCGACCCCGACGATCACTCGACCGTGACCGACTTCGCGAGGTTGCGCGGCTGGTCGACGTCGTGGCCCATCGCGGTGGCCAGCTCGCACGCGAACAGCTGCAGGGGTACGACGGCGACCAGCGGCTGGAGCAGCACCGGGACCCGGGGCAGCCGGATGACGTGGTCGGCGTACGGCGTGATCGCCTCGTCGCCCTCCTCGGCCAGGCAGATCGTGTAGGCGCCGCGGGCCCGCACCTCCTGGATGCCGCTGATCATCTTGTCGTGCAGCTGGTCGCGCCCGCGGGGCGGGACGACGCACAGCACCGGCAGCCCCTCCTCGACCAGCGCGATCGGGCCGTGCTTCAGCTCGCCCGCGGCGAATCCCTCGGCGTGCAGGTAGGCGAGCTCCTTGAGCTTCAGCGCCCCCTCCAGGGCGACCGGGTAGCCGGCATGCCGGCCGAGGTAGAGGACCGACCGGGTGCCGACGTGCTCCCGGGCCAGGTCGTAGATCTCGGGCGCCGCGTCGAGCACCGAGGAGATGTGGGCCGGCATCGCCTCGAGCTGCTCCATGACCAGCGCGATCTCGTCGCCGTACCGCGTGCCCTTGACCTGGGCGAGGTAGAGCGCGAGCAGGTAGCAGGCGACCAGCTGGGTCAGGAACCCCTTGGTCGAGGCGACGCCGATCTCCGGGCCGGCGTGGGTGTAGATGACCGCGTCGGACTCGCGGGGGATGGTCGAGCCGTTGGTGTTGCAGATCGCCAGCACCTTGGAGCGCTGCAGCCGGGCGTGCCGGATGGCCTGCAGGGTGTCGGCGGTCTCGCCGGACTGGCTGATCGCGACGACCAGGGTCGAGTAGTCGAGGATCGGGTCGCGGTAGCGGAACTCCGAGGAGAGCTCGACCTCGACCGGCACCCGGCACCAGTGCTCGATGGCGTACTTCGCGACCATGCCGGCGTAGAACGACGTGCCGGCCGCGATGATGATGATCTTGTCGATGTCGCGCAGCTCCTGGTCGGAGAGCCGCATCTCGTCGAGCTGCAGCTGCCCGCCGCGGGTGTGCCGGCCGAGGAGCGAGTCGGCGACCGCGCGGGGCTGCTCGAAGATCTCCTTGCGCATGAACCAGTCGTGGCCGTCCTTCTCGGCGGCCGACAGGTCCCAGTCGACGTGGTAGCGCTTGCCCTCGGCGGGCGTCCCGTCGAAGCCGGTCACGGACACGCCGGAGCGGGTGATCGTGACGACCTGGTCCTGGCCCAGCTCCAGCGCCTCGCGGGTGTGCTCGATGAACGCGGCGACGTCGGAGCCGAGGAAGTTCTCGCCCTCGCCCAGGCCGACGACCAGCGGGCTGTTGCGCCGCGCCGCGACCACCCGGGAGGGGTCGAGCGCGTCGACGGCGACCAGGGTGAAGGCGCCCTCGAGCTGCTGGCAGACCCGCTGCATCGCGGTGGTCAGGTCGACGCCGGTGGCGACCTGCAGCTCCAGCAGGTGGGCGGCGACCTCGGTGTCGGTCTCGGAGAGCAGGTCGTGCCCGTCGGCCTCGAGCCGGGCCCGCAGGTCGGCGAAGTTCTCGATGATCCCGTTGTGGACCAGCCCGACCCGGCCGGCGTGGCCGAGGTGCGGGTGCGCGTTGGCGTCGTTGGGCGCGCCGTGGGTGGCCCAGCGGGTGTGCCCGATGCCGGTGGTCGAGGGCGGGAGCGGCGCGTCGACGATCGCCTTCTCGAGGTTGGCGAGCTTGCCCGCCCGCTTGTCGACCGCGAGCGCGTCGCCGTCGACCAGCGCGATCCCGGCGGAGTCGTAGCCGCGGTACTCCAGGCGCCGCAGTCCCTCGATGACCACGCTCTGGGCCTGCTGTTCCCCGACGTAGCCCACGATGCCGCACATGGGCCCCACTCTAGGGCGGCGTCCCCGCCCCGCCCGGGAGCGCCCGCCGGGCAGTGAGGCGGACGCCACACCCGGCGGCGGCAACCTTGCTGCAACAATCGCGCCCATGTCTTCCGGCGGTCACCACGACGGTGCCCACGAGTCCTCCCCGTACGCCAACCTCGACCGGTCGGCCTGGGCGGCGCTCGCGGCGGAGACCGAGAACCCGCTCAGCGTCGAGGAGGTCCAGAGCCTCCGCGGCCTCGGGGAGTCCCTCGACCTCGACGAGGTCCAGGAGGTCTACCTCCCCCTCAGCCGTCTCCTCAGCCTGTACGTCGGCGCCGCCGGCCAGCTGCACCGCGCCCAGGAGGCCTTCCTCCACCAACGCACCCCGCCGCGCACGCCGTTCGTGATCGGGCTGGCCGGCTCGGTGGCGGTCGGCAAGTCGACGACGGCCCGCGTGCTGCAGCAGATGCTCGCCCACTGGCCCGAGCACCCGAACGTCGCGCTGGTGACGACCGACGGCTTCCTCTACCCCAACGCCGAGCTCGAGCGCCGCGGGATCCTGCAGCGCAAGGGCTTCCCCGAGTCCTACGACCGCCGCGCGCTGCTGCGCTTCGTGGTCGACATCAAGTCCGGCAAGGACGAGGTCGAGGCGCCGACGTACTCCCACCTCGTCTACGACGTCGTGCCCGACCAGAAGGTCGTCATCAAGCGGCCCGACATCGTGATCGTCGAGGGCCTCAACGTCCTGCAGCCGGCGCGGGTGCGCGACGACGGCCGCACCGGCCTGGCGGTCAGCGACTTCTTCGACTTCAGCGTGTACGTCGACGCCGGCCGCGACAAGATCCGCGACTGGTACGTCTCCCGCTTCCTGCGCCTGCGCGAGACCGCGTTCCGCGACCCGGGCTCCTACTTCGCCAAGTACGCCGCCCTCACGCCCGACGAGGCCGTCGCCGAGGCGCAGCGCATCTGGGACACGATCAACGGACCCAACCTGGTCCAGAACATCCTGCCGACCCGCGCCCGCGCCACGCTGGTGCTGCGCAAGGACCGCGACCACTCGGTCCGCTACGTGCGGCTCAGGAAGCTGTAGCGGAGCGTCTCTGCACGTCGAGGCAGCGCTCGACGACCCGGTAGCCGAGCGCCTCGTTGACCGCGTTCATCGGCGCGTTGACCCCGGCGTTCGTGGTGACGACGACCGGACAGGCCGGGAACAGCTCCTGCAGCCGCCGGTGGGTCGCCAGCTTCATGCCGAGCCCGAGCCGGTGACCGCGGTGCTCGGGCAGCACCAGCGTGCCGCCGACGGTGGCCAGCCGGGGGTCCGCCCGACCGACCCCGAGCTCGTGGAACCCGGCCAGCCGTCCGTCCGGCGCCACCCCGACCGCGACCAGCCAGGCGCGGGCCGAGGCGGCCATCCGCTCCTCGTGCTCGTGCAGCCGCTCCGGGGTCCAGGCCGCGTCCTCGAGGTCGAGGTCGCCGCTCGGGACCATCGACATGAAGCGCGACAGCAGGCCGCAGAAGTCGTCGACCCACTCCGGCGGGACCCGGTCCTCGAAGGCCGCCACGCGGTAGCCGTCGAGGTGCGCGGCGACGTCGACCGCCAGGGGCGGCCAGCGGTCCGGTGCGACCGCCAGGTCGAGCAGCTTGGACTCCTCGGCGCTGGCGACCGGGTAGCCGTGCGCGGCGGCGAAGAGCGACCCCGGGCTCTCCCCGTCGACCGGCGCGTGGGTGGTCCCGACGTACGTCGTCCGTCCCTCCGCGGCCGCCCGGCGCTCCAGCTCGGCCAGCAGTGCGCGGCCGACGCCGCGCCGCCGGTGCCCGGGTCGCACCCGGACCTCGATCTCGGCGAGGTGCCGGTTCTCCAGCCGCCACCACACGACCAGGCCGTGCCCGACCACCTCGCCGTCCACGACGGCCAGCAGGCGGGAGCGGGCCAGGTCGCTGCGGACCGCCCGCATCGACGCGGACCCGACGTCCCAGGACGGCCAGGCGTCGTACGGGCGGTCGTGGGCGGTGACCGCCGCGCCGACCTCCCACCACGCACGCAGGGCCACGTCGTCGGCCAGGTCGACCTCCCGGAGCTCGACGCCGCTCATCCGATGTCCCGCCGGAAGGTCGTGAGCCGACCGAGCAGCGCGAAGACCGCGCCGTACCCGAGGAGCACCAGCGCGCCGGCCCACCGCGGCAGCAGGTCGACCCCCGCGATCTCGCCGAACAGGCTGGCGCCGATGAGCGCGTCGGCCGCCGCTCCGGGCAGGTACGCCGAGACGCCGGCGACGGCGTCGAACGCACCCAGGGCGGTGCGGGCGATCGGCTCGACCAGCTGGGTGAAGGCGAGGATCACGACGACCACGGCGACCTGGTTGGTGAGCAGGGTCCCGAGGGCCGCGCCCACGACCGCCCACACGGCGGTCGTCACGACGCCGAGCACCAGGACCGCGATCACCTCGGGGTCGGTGAGGAACGCGCCGTCGCCGCGCCAGGACAGCAGCGGCGCGCTGGTCGCAACCAGGGCGAGGACGCCGACCAGCCCGAGGGCCAAGCCGACGGGCACCGTCGCGAGCAGCTTGGCCACCACCACGACCGTGCGTCGCGGCTCGACCAGCAGCGTCTGGGTGATCGTGCGGTGCCGGAACTCGGAGGTCACCGAGAGGCTGCCCACCACGAGCGGGAAGACGTAGCCGATCGCGTTCACCAGCGAGTACGTCGCGGTCGCGGCGTCGACGCCGGTGAGCGGGGCCTCGGCCCCGTCGGCGGTGACGGTGAAGGTGAAGGCCATCACCGCGCCGATGAACGCGAGGTAGCCGGCCATGCCGATCAGCAGCACCCACCAGAGCCGGGTCGAGACCAGCTTGCGGTGCTCGGCGAGCAGGGCGTTCCTCATGCCGCCACCTCCGGCACCGCCGTGAGCCGCAGGAAGGCCGCCTCGAGGTCCTCGGTGCGCGTGGCGAGCTGGTGCAGCTCCAGGCCGGCGGCGAAGCAGGCCGCGCCCGCCTCCGCGGCGGGGATTCCGCGCACCAGGAGGCCGGCTCCCTCCGGTTCGGCGGTCCAGCCCCGGTCGGCGACGAGCCGGGCCAGCCCGGCGGGGTCGGCAGCGACCACGAGGGTGCCCGACTCCGCGGAGGCGGCCAGCTCGGCGAGCGAGGAGGCGTGCACGAGCCGGCCGCGGGCGATGACCACGACCTCGTCGACGGTGTGCTGGACCTCGGTGAGGACGTGGCTGGAGACCAGCACGGTCCGGCCCTCCTCGGCGAAGCGGCGGAGCAGCCCGCGGAGCCAGACGATGCCTTCGGGGTCGAGGCCGTTGGCGGGCTCGTCGAGGACCACCGCCGGCGGGTCGGCGAGCAACGCCGTCGCCAGGCCCAGCCGTTGCTTCATGCCCATCGAGTACGCGCCCACGCGCCGGTCGCCGAAGTCGCCCATCCCGACCAGCTCCAGCACCTCGCGGCAGCGCGCCCGCCCGACCCCGACCTGGGGCGCGTAGGTCTCCAGGTGCGCCAGGCCGGTCCGTCCGGGGTGGAACCCCGGGTCCAGCGACGACCCGACGAGCCGGGCCGGCTGCGGGTGCTCGGCGTACGGGCGGTCGCCCACGAGGCCGCGGCCGGAGGTCGGCTCGGCCAGGCCCAGCAGCATCCGCAGCGTGGTGGTCTTGCCGGACCCGTTGGGTCCGAGGAAGCCGGTCACCACGCCGGGGCGCACGGTGAAGGACAGGTCGTCGACGGCGCGGACCCGTCCGAACTGCTTGGTCACGCCCTCCAGGGTCAGCGTCGGCCCAGTCATGGGCCCAACCCTAGTGAGAGGCCGAGTCGACCTCAGCCGAGGGCGAGCCGCTCGCGGACGACCGCGGCCAGCCGCTCGGCGACGCCCTGGGCGCCGTCCTGGGTCTCGGCCTCGACCATCACCCGGACCAGCGGCTCGGTGCCGGAGGCCCGCAGCAGCACCCGGCTGCTGCTCCCCAGGGCGGCCTCCTCGGCGGCGACCGCCTCGAGGAGGACCGGGTCGTCGGTGCGGGTGCGGTCGACCCCGGGGACGTTCAGCAGGACCTGCGGGAACCGGGTCATCACGCCGGCCAGCGAGGCCAGCGACTCCCCCGTCACGACCATCCGCTCCAGGACGTGCAGCGCGGTGAGGAGGCCGTCGCCGGTGGTCGCGAACTCGCGCTGGATCACGTGGCCGGACTGCTCGCCGCCGAGGAGGTAGCCGCCCGCGTTCATGTCCTCGAGCACGTAGCGGTCACCGACGGCGGTCTGGCGGACGCGGACGCCGTGCTCCTCCATCGCCCGGAGGAACCCGAGGTTGCTCATCACGGTCACCACGACCGTGTCGTCGGCCAGCCGACCGGCGTCGCGCAGGCCGAGGGCCAGGATGGCCAGGATCTGGTCGCCGTCCACGACCTCGCCGCGGTGGTCGACCGCCAGGCACCGGTCGGCGTCCCCGTCGAGGGCGAAGCCGGCGTCCGCGCCGTGCTCCAGCACGGCCGCGCGCAGCGGCTCCAGGTGCGTCGAGCCGCAGCCGTCGTTGATGTTGAGCCCGTCGGGCTCGGCGTTGATCGCGATCACCGTCGCGCCGGCCTCGGCCAGCGCGAGCGGTCCGGCCTCGGACGCGGCCCCGTGGGCGCAGTCGAGGACGACCTTCAGGCCGCTGAGCGGCTTGGTCGTCGCGACGAGGTGGGCGACGTACTCCTGGATCGGCGTGGCGTACGGCGTGACGCGGCCGACGTCACCGCCAGTGGGCGGCTCCCACGGCTGGCCCATCCGCTCCTCGATGGCCTGCTCGATCGCGTCGTCGAGCTTGACGCCCCCGCGGGCCAGGAACTTGATGCCGTTGTCGGGCATCGGGTTGTGCGAGGCACTGATGACCACGCCCAGGTCGGCGCCCAGGGAGTCGGTCAGGTAGGCGACGCCCGGCGTCGGGACCACCCGGACGCGCAGCACGTCGACGCCGGCGGAGGCCAGACCGGCCACCACGGCGTGCTCGAGGAACTGCCCCGAGATCCGGGTGTCCCGGCCGACCACGGCGAGCGGCCGCTTGCCGGCGTACTCGCCCCGGTCGACCAGCACCCGGGCGGCGGCCACGGAGAGGTCCAGGGCCAGCGAAGCGGTCAGTCGACCGTTCGCCAGACCCCGGACCCCGTCCGTGCCGAACAGACGTCCCACGAAGGAGACGTCAGCGCTTGCTGAACTGCGGAGCCTTGCGGGCCTTCTTGAGGCCGGCCTTCTTGCGCTCGATGACGCGGGCGTCACGCGTGAGCAGCCCGGCCTTCTTCAGCGCCGGGCGGTTGGCCTCGACGTCGATCGCGTTCAGGCAGCGGGCCACGCCGAGGCGCAGCGCGCCGGCCTGGCCGGTGATGCCACCGCCGTGGATGCGGGCGATGACGTCGAAGCGCCCGTCGAGCTGCAGCTCGGCGAAGGGCTCGTTGACGACCTGCTGGTGCAGCTTGTTCGGGAAGTACGACTCCAGCGTCCGGCCGTTCACGCGCCACTGGCCGGTGCCGGGGACGATGCGGACGCGGGCGACGGCCTCCTTGCGGCGGCCGGTGGCCCCCGCCGGAGCGATGGTCGCGGGACGCAGCGGGGCGTCGGCGGACGGGGCGCTCTCGGAGCTGTAGGCAACGCCCTGCTCGTCGGCCTGGAAGGTCTCCTCGACCTCGTTGGTCTCAGTGTCAGCCACTGTCAAATCCTCTTCAGATCTCGGTTCGGCGGGTGCGATTACTGGGAGATCTGGGTGATCTCGAAGGGAACGGCCTGCTGCGCCGCGTGCGGGTGCGTCGGGCCGGAGTAGACCTTCAGCTTCTTCAGCATCTGCCGACCGAGCTTGTTCTTGGGGAGCATGCCCCAGACGGCCTTCTCGATCGCCTTGCGGGCGTCCTTCTCCAGCAGCTCACCGATCGGGGTGGCCGAGAGGCCGCCCGGGTAGCCGGAGTGGCGGTAGGCCATCTTCGTCGTCTTCTTGGTGCCGGACAGGGCCACCTTCTCCGCGTTGATCACGATGACGAAGTCACCGGTGTCGACGTGGGGAGCGAAGATCGCCTTGTGCTTGCCACGCAGGAGGTTCGCCGAGGTGACGGCGAGCTTGCCGAGGACGATGTCCGT
Organism: Nocardioides lianchengensis; assembly: GCF_900101465.1. GTDB lineage: Bacteria > Actinomycetota > Actinomycetes > Propionibacteriales > Nocardioidaceae > Nocardioides > Nocardioides lianchengensis. The sequence continues at coordinate 165,604 of NZ_FMZM01000001.1, read as the reverse complement.
GGCGTCGATGACGTGCCACTGGCGGGTGATGTCCCCGGGCTTCGGGCTGTACGTAGGCACAGGTCTAGCCTTCTCGTTCGTTGGGACCCGGGCGGTCTGCCGACCGGGTGGGTGAAGACGCGCCTTCTGACGAACACTGCCCGGCTCGAACTCGTCCGGATCTGCCCTCGAAGAGAGAGCGGCAGGGGCGCGACCACTCAAGATACGGGCCCCGCGAGGCGCCGGTCAAAACGTCGAGGGGACCGTGACGCGGACACCGGGTGTCGGTGCTTTACCGGCAACGGATAAGTTGCGAGGGTGACTGATTCCCTCACCGTCCGTGACAACCGCACCGGACAGGAGTACGACGTACCGATCGTCGACGGCACCATCCGCGCTGCCGACCTCGGGAAGATCAAGGCCACCGAGGAGACCCCGGGCCTCGCGGTCTACGACCCCGGCTTCGTCAACACCGCCTCCTGTCGCTCCGCCGTCACCTACATCGACGGCGAGAAGGGCATCCTGGAGTACCGCGGGTACCCGATCGAGCAGTTGGCCGAGAAGTCCAACTTCCTCGAGGTCGCCTACCTGCTGATCAACGGCACACTCCCGTCCAAGGCCGAGTACGACGCGTGGGTGCACGAGATCACCTACCACACGTTCGTGCACGAGAACGTGAAGTCGTTCATGGAGGGCTTCCGCTACGACGCGCACCCGATGGGGATGCTGATGGCGTCGGTGGGGGCCCTCTCCACGTTCTACCCCGACGCGCGCAACATCTCCGACGCCGACAACCGGCACATGCAGATGGTCCGGATGATCGCGAAGATGCCGACCCTGGGTGCCTGGTCCTTCCGGCACGCGCAGGGCAAGCCGTTCGTCTACCCCGACAACGACCTCGGCTACACCGCGAACTTCCTCTCGATGCTGTTCAAGATGAGCGAGCAGAAGTACGAGCCCGACGAGCGGCTGGTCAAGGCCCTCGACGTGCTGTTCATCCTGCACGCCGACCACGAGCAGAACTGCTCGACCAACGCCGTCCGCTCGGTCGGCTCCTCCCAGGTCGACCCCTACTCCGCGGTCGCGGCCGGCGTCGGCGCCCTCTTCGGGCCGCTGCACGGCGGGGCCAACGAGGCGGTCCTGCGGATGCTGCGGCGGATCGGCTCGAAGGAGAACATCCCGTCCTTCATCGACGGGGTGAAGAACGGCAACGAGAAGCTGATGGGCTTCGGCCACCGGGTCTACAAGAACTACGACCCGCGCGCCAAGATCATCAAGAAGTCCGCCGAGGACGTCTTCGAGGTCACCGGCACCAACCCGCTGCTCGACATCGCCCTGGAGCTCGAGAAGATCGCGCTGGAGGACGAGTACTTCGTCAAGCGCAAGCTCTACCCCAACGTCGACTTCTACTCCGGCCTCATCTACGAGGCCTTCCAGTTCCCGCCGGAGATGTTCACGGTGCTCTTCGCCATCGGCCGTACGCCGGGGTGGCTCGCCCAGTGGCACGAGCTGGTGCAGGACAAGGAGCAGAAGATCGCGCGCCCGAAGCAGATCTACACGGGTGACCGCCAGCTGACGTTTGCGCCCGCGTCGGAGCGCTGGCGCTGAGCGCAGCGAGGCCCCAGCGCTCCGACGCGGCACGGGCCAGGTCGAGTAGCGGCGCGGCTGAGGAACGAAGCCGCGACCCGCGTACCGAGACCACACCGGCTTGAGCAAGCAGACCACCACCACGACCCCCGACGGGACACCGTCGGGGGTCGTCTGGGATCTGGGCAACGTCCTGATCGACTGGCAGCCGGCCGCGGCGATCGCGGCCGGCGTCGGCGCGGCGGAGGCGGCGCGCTTCCTGGCCGCCGACGACTTCGACTTCCTGGCCTACAACCACGTCCAGGACGCCGGTGGCCGCTGGGCCGACGCGGAGGCCTCGGTCGCCCGGACCCACCCGCACTGGGCCGCGCACGCGCGGGCCTACCGCGAGCACTTCCCGCTCTCGCTGGTCGGCGAGGTGGCGGGCACGGTCGACGTCGTACGCGCCCTGCACGCGGCGGGCGTCCCCCAGTGGGGGCTGACCAACTGGTCCGACGAGCTCTGGCCGCACGCGCCGGCGATGTTCGACTTCCTGGCCCTGCTCGACGGCATCGTCGTCTCCGGCACCGAGGGCGTCGCCAAGCCCGACCCGCGGGTCTTCGCCATCGTCGGCGAGCGCGCCAGCCTGCCGCTCGGCAACCTGGTCTTCGTCGACGACCGGGCCGACAACGTCGCCGCCGCGACCGCGCTCGGCATGCACGGCTTCCTCTTCACCGACGCCGTCGCGCTCCGCGCCGCACTGACCGCCCGCGGCCTGCCGGTCTGAGCCGCCCCGGGTCGCCCGAAGGGTCGCCCGCCGGCCGCCCACGATCGGCGCAATTGCGCTGGTTACGGGCCGGTAGCCGACCTACTCACCCGTAACCGGCGCATTTGCGCTGTTCGTGGGCTCGGGCCGGGGCAGGGCGGGCGATCAGCTCCGCCGCAGCACGACCCGTCGTACGTCGCGGGCGCCGCGGGCGGGGGTGACCACGACGTCGACCACCCGGGCGGTACGGCGCTTGCGGAAGGCCTTGCGACCCTTCTTGGTCAGCTTCACCGTCACGACCGTGACCGTGCCGGCGCGCAGCGCGGTCTTGCCCTGGGCGAGGACCGTGCGGCCGGAGCGCAGGACGACCGTCCCGGTGCCCGGCATGGACGAGACGACGCGGACGACGGCGACCTTGGCGGTCGCCCCGGCGGCGGCCAGGGCGGTGGCAGTGACGGCGCCGGGCTGGACGCTCATCGAGACCGAGGCGCTGTTGTTGGCCGGATTGGCGTCCTCGGAGGTCGAGGTGACCGTGGCGGTGTTGTCGACGACCACCGGGAGGTCGTGGCCGCGGACCTCCGGACCCGGCCGGTCGCCGAGGCACTCCAGATCGAGGAGCACCTGCTGGGCGCTGCCCGTGGTGTTGAGCAGCCGGAAGGCGCGGGCCTTCAGCCGCGGGTCGTTACCGAGGTGGACGACGCCGGCGGGCAGCGACCAGGTCGCGGTGATGCCCTTGGCCAGGTCGGAGCAGATGACCTGCTCCTCGACGACGGCGCCCGGCGGGACGGTGACGGTCCGGGCGACGTGCTGCAGCACCAGGTCGTGCCTGTGGCCGTCGGCCGCGGACACCTCGCGCCGCAGGCAGCGCATCGACGGGACGACGGTGGTCGCGTCGTCGAGGTCGAAGACGAACCGCCAGCCGGTCGCGCCCACGGGCTCGGACCCCGACCAGCGCGGAGCGTCGCCGGTGGTCGTGTAGCCCGGGACGATCGGGACGGTGCCGGTCGGGCAGGACAGGGTGGCGGTGCGCCGCCCCGCGGCCCAGGAGTACGACGCCGTCACGGGGTTGGTGTCCGCGTCCAGCGCGTGACGGTGGCCCTGGGTGACCTCGGTCGTCGGCGGCAGGCAGACGACGAACGCCTTGGCCTGGGCGCGGCCGGTGGCGTCGTTGCGCACGACCGCCTTCCAGGTGCCGAGGCCGGTGGACTCCTGACGCAGCACCCGGACGTCGGTGAGGGCGCCGGTGCCCTGGTCGACGTGGTCGACGCGGAGCTGGCCGTCACTGAGGATCGCGCCGGCCCTCGGGCAGCCGACCGACACCGTCCTCGTCTCCCCCGGCTCCAGGTCGACCTGCCACTCGTGCTTGGTCGGGGTGAGCTCGTGCAGCGCCCAGCGGTCGTCCGGAGCGCCCGCTCCGGCGACGGGGTCCGCGGTCACGGCGACGCCGTACGACCGCGACGCTCCCGGGGCGAGGGTGCCCGCGGCGCAGGTGACGGTGCGGGCGGCGATCGTGCAGCCGCTCGGCAGGGACTCGAGCGTGACGCCGGCGGGCAGCACGTCGCGGACGACGACCCCCGTCGCGGCGGCGGCGCCGAGGTTGCGGGCGGTCAGCGTGTAGGTGACCTGGTCGCCGCCGCGCGGGCTGGCGGTCGACACGGTCTTGGCGACGGAGACGTCGGAGCGCTGCTCGGGCGCCTCCGGCTCGGTGGGCGTGGACGTCGTCCCGGGCAGGCAGACGGTGGCGGGCAGGAAGGCGACGTGGGTCTCGTTGGGCGAGCGGAACGACTTCGCCACGACCTGCCCGACGAGGACGCCGAGCTGCACGGTGACGTCCGCACGGGGCGCGATCACGTGACCTCCGAAGTCGGAGCCCACGTCGAAGCGGAGGCTGGTGGCCTCCGGGAAGTTCCAGATGAACGGCCCGCGGGCCCGGACCCCCGCCGTGGTCGGCTGCGCGCCGCCCGGCGTGAGGGTCATCTTGCTGGTGATGCTGACGGAGGCGCCACGGACGTTGACGAGCACCGCGGCACCGGTCGGGACGTCGTACGCGATGGTCTTCGCGGCGGTCAGCTCGGCCTGGGTGAGCGTGAAGACGTTGAGCTTCGGGTCGGAGCCGCGCAGCACGATGATCCGGTTGACGACGTCGCTCTGCTCGACGAGCGTGCCGGTGGCCGCGGCGGCGCCCCACTGGGTGGAGGCCGCGCGCAGCTGGGCGAAGGCGGTGGCGAAGTCGATCGGGTTGGCGCTGAGGTAGCTGCCGCCGCTGTTGTGGTTGACGCCCGACTTCGGGACGACGTACGCGCTGCCCTTGTTGAGGTTGAACCACTCGCCGTGGCTGCCCGCGACGACCAGGGTCGGGACGGTCTTGGCCACGGTCAGGTCGGACCCGACCGTCATGCCGGTCGGGAGGTTGCCGCCGTAGGCGACCGAGCCCTCCGACTCCGAGGTGCGGTGGCCGTCGCCCTCGACGAACTCGGTCCAGCCGGTGGCCTGGCCAAGCGGGTGGACCGTGTCCACGCAGGCCGTCCCGGCCGAGGCCGGCACCCCGGTCACGGTCACCGTCAGTCCGGCCAGCGCGAGTGCCAGCGCCGCCAGTGCGGCGACGCGGACGCGTGCGATCCCTCCCACGACACAACCCCCCCAGTTCTCGTCGTCACCGTGACCCTGGCAGGGCCGCGAGCGCGCACGGAAGGGCTGTGGAGGAGCCGTTACCGGCCTGTGGGCGGACTGGTGGTGCCCCGTGGACCGGTCAGTTCACGGAGCGTTCGCGCCCCTCCCAGTACGGCGCCCGCAGCTCGCGCTTGAGGATCTTGCCGGTGGGGTTGCGGGGCAGCAGGTCGAGGACGTCGACCGACTTGGGGCACTTGTAGTGGGCGAGATGCTCGCGGCACCACGCGATCAGCTCGTCCTCGGTGGCGGAGGTGTCGGGCTTGAGCGCGACCACGGCCTTCACCGACTCGCCCCAGCGGTCGTCGGGGACGCCGATGATCGCCACCTCCATGACCGCCGGGTGCTCGGCGAGCACCCGCTCGATCTCGGGGCTGTAGATGTTCTCGCCGCCGCTGATGATCATGTCCTTGAGCCGGTCCTCGACGAAGACGTAGCCGCCGTCGTCGACCTTGCCCATGTCGCCGGTGCGGAACCAGCCGCCGTCGACCAGCACCTGCGCGGTCTCCTCGGGCTTGCCCAGGAACCCCTTCATGACCTGCTTCGAGCGCAGCCAGATCTCGCCGTGCTCGCCGACCGGCAGGTCCTCCAGGGTGCCGGGGTCGACGATCCGGACCTCGACCCCCGGGATCGGCCGGCCGGCGGAGACCAGCCGCTCGGGGTGGTCGGGGTCGCGGTGGTCCTCGGGCATCAGGTGGGTGGCGACGCCGGCCACCTCGGTGAGACCGTAGACCTGCACGAAGTCGGTGTCGGGCCAGGCCTCCATCGCGGCGCGCAGCAGCGGGAGCGGCATGGGCGAGGCGCCGTACGTGTAGGTCTTCAGGGCCCCGAAGAGCCGGACGGCGTCCGGCCCGGCCTGCAGGACCTGCGCGAGCACGGCCGGCACCAGGAAGGTGCGGTTGGCACCGTTCAGGATGGCCCCGGCCAGCGAGGCCCCGTCGGGCTCGCGGGTCATCACGCTCGCGACACCGTCGTGCATGCCGAGCAGGACGTACGACGAGCCGCCGACGTGGAACAGCGGCATCGCCACCATCATCTTGTCGTCGGCGTCCAGGGTGAGGCCCTCGTGGGAGCAGACGGTGTGCTCGACCATGTTGGTGTGGGTGAGCATCACGCCCTTGGGCCGCCCGGTGGTGCCGGAGGAGTACATCACCAGGCACACGTCGTCGGGCTCGACGTCGGCCGACCGCCCGACCGGGGTCGCCGCCGCGAGGAAGGCCTCGTAGGCGTCGCCCTCGGCGCCGTCGGGGGTCACCTCGATGATCGTCTCGACCTGCGTGAGCCGGTCCCGGATCCTCTCGATCGCGGGCACCAGCTCGGTGCCGACCACCAGGACCCGGGCCCCGCTGTCGTTGACCGCGTAGTCGATCTCGTCGCCGGCGAGACGCCAGTTGATGATCGCGTTGGCCGCGCCGAGCGACCCGGCGCCGAGGCTGATCTCAACGCAGGCGGGGTGGTTCTTGTCGAGGAACGCGACCACGTCGCCGCGGCCGATCCCGAGCGCCTGCAGCCCGCCCGCGGCCCGTCGTACGCGGTCGTCCCACTCGCGCCAGGTCCAGGTGCGGCCGAGGTAGGTGAGGCACTCGGCGTCGGGGCGGGTCGCGGCCCAGTGGGCCACGCGGTCGTCGACGAAGCGGGCGACCGGCGCGGCGCCGAAGGGGGTGTGGGTGGCGGCGTCGACGGCCTCGGGGGCGGCAGTGGCGTTCATGCGCCGATGGTGACCCACATCACAGGCGGGGGCAAGGGCGCTTCTTCGCGGTCTTCCAGCCCGGTCTCAGCATCATCACAGGCTTCCTGGTCACAGTCATGGGTATGAACGACCGCCACCACGACGACACCCAGCCGGTCTACCCCGGCACCCCGCAGGACCCCGCGACCGACACCGCGAACCACCCCGTGTTCGGTCCCCCGCCGCCGCCCCCGTCCTTCCCGCCCCCCGGCGCGACCTCGGGCCCGGCGCAGACCGAGGTCCTGGTGCAGCAGCCGCCCCAGCGCGGCCGCAAGGGCTTCGCGGCCGCCGTCGTCGCCGCCGCGCTCGTCGTGGGTGGCGCCGCCGGTGTCGGGGGCGCGGCCGCCTGGTCGGCCTTCGACGACGAGCCCGCGAGCGGGACGGCGTCCCCGTCGGGCCGCACCACCTCGCAGGTCGTCGACACCCCGGACGGCCCGGCCGCCGACGGCTCGGTCGAGTCGGTCGCCTCCTCGGTGCTGCCCTCGGTCGTCAAGATCAACGTCAGCGGCTCCGACGGCGCCGGGTCCGGCTCGGGCATCATCCTGAGCTCCGACGGTCAGATCCTCACCAACAACCACGTCGCGTCGCTCGCCGGCGAGGGCGGCAAGATCTCGGTCTCGTTCAACGACGGGACCAAGGCCGACGCCGAGGTGGTCGGCACCGACGCGCTGACCGACCTCGCGGTGATCCAGGCCCAGGACGTCGACGGCCTCACGCCGGCCACCCTGGGGTCCTCCGACGAGCTCGCCGTGGGCGAGGGCGTCGTGGCCATCGGCTCGCCGTTCGGCCTCGACGCGACCGTCACCAGCGGCATCGTCAGCGCGCTCAACCGACCGGTGGACGTGGGCTCCGACGGCAACGGCAACACCACGGCGTACCCCGCCATCCAGACCGACGCCGCGATCAACCCCGGCAACAGCGGTGGCGCCCTGGTCGACATGAACGGCCACGTGGTCGGGATCAACTCCTCGATCCAGTCCACCGCCTCGTCGTCCAGCCAGGAGAGCGGCTCGATCGGCCTGGGCTTCGCCATCCCGATCGACGACGCGATGCCGATCGTCGAGCAGATCATCGACGGCGAGACCCCGACCCACGCCCGGCTGGGCATCACGGTCTCGAACGTCGGCGCCGAGCAGGGTCAGGGCGGCGGGCTCCCGCAGCAGCAGTCGGAGGCCACCGTCGAGGGCGCCGAGATCCAGGAGATCGGTGACGGCTCCGCAGCCGGCAAGGCCGGCCTCGAAGGCGGCGACGTCATCACCAAGGTGGACGACCAGCTGGTCTCCAGCTCCGACGACCTGATCGCCACCATCCGGTCCTACCGGCCCGGCGACACCGTCACCATCACCTTCCAGCGCGACGGGTCCGAGAAGACCGCCGAGCTGAAGCTGGACTCCGACGGCTCGACCTCGCGGTCCTGACGTCGGGCTCTCCGGGGGGAGAGATCGGACCCCGTCACCGGTACGCCGGTGGCGGGGTCCGTGGCATTTCGGGACCGTCCGGGAGCAGGTCTCAGAGCCGCTTCTGGAACTCCGCCAGCCGGGCGACCGGCACGAAGCCGAGCCGGTCGTTGACGCCGATCATGTGGTCGTTGACCTCGGCGTTGTAGGTGACGACCTTCGCCAGGCCGGGGTGGCTCTCCTGCAGCAGCCGCAGGTTCGCCACCTTCAGCGCGAGCCCCAGCCGGTGGCCGCGGTGGTCGGCGCGCACCAGGGTGCCCCACTGGTAGGCGCGGTCGGACTCGTGCACGGTGACGGCCAGGTCGGTGTAGGCGACCACCTCGCCGTCGGCCGTGAGCGCGACGGTGTTGATCTTGGTGCGCCCCTGCTGGGCGACCACGGCCTCGCCCTCGCGCACCGCTGTGGCACTGGCCGCCTCGGGCTCCACGTCGAGCTCGCCGGTCGGGGCCTCGGTCATCAGGGTCGACGTGAGGTCGGCCCAGCCCTGCAGCAGCTCGTCGGGCACCGGGCCCACCCAGGACCGGAGCGTGTACGACGCGTGGTGCGGCGCCGCCTCCGCGGCCAGCCGGTCGAGCAGCCCGTCGGCCACCGGCAGCGCGAGCTCCCGCTGCACGTCGCCCAGGGCGAGCGCGTAGCCGGCGGTCCGCGCGAAGTCCGGCCCGGGCGCGCCCGCGCCGTCGGCGCCGGCGTCGTAGGCAAAGGCGGCCTCGCCGCCGAGGATCGTGCGGCCGTGCTCGCGGGCGACCTGCTCGAGATGGGCGACCATCGCCGAGCCGTGGCCGCGGCGCCGGTGGGCGGGCAGCACGTGGACGCTGAGCTCCGCCCGGTCGAGGTTGTCGAGCAGCGGGACCCGCATCCAGCCGGTGGCCACGACCTCGCCGTCCACCACCCCGCTCCAGCCGGCGTGCCAGGCGCGGCTGGTGCGCTCGCGCAGGAGGACCCGCACCTCCTCCAGCTGCCAGACGACGGCGTGCTCGCCCATCCCGTGCGCCTGGGCGACGGCGTACACGTGGTGCCAGGCCTGCACCGCCGGGGCGTCGTCGGGGTCGAGCTCGCGGATCTCGATCATCGCGCGCGCTGCACCCGGCCCTCGTCCCACACGGGCCCGTCCGACTCGTAGACCGCGCCGTCGGCGCCGTACACGAGGAACCGGTCGAAGCCGCGGGCGAACCAGCGGTCGTGGGTCACCGCCAGCACGGTGCCCTCGAACGCGGCCAGGCCCTCCTCCAGCGCCTCGGCGGACTGCACGTCGAGGTTGTCGGTGGGCTCGTCGAGGAGCAGCAGGGTCGCGCCGGAGAGCTCCAGCAGCAGGATCTGGAAGCGCGCCTGCTGACCGCCGCTGAGCGACTCGAACGGCTGCTCGCCGGCGTGCGCCAGCTCGTAGCGGTCCAGCACCCGCGCGGCCTGCTCGCGGCCCATGCCCTGCCGGCCGTCGGGGTGTCCGTCGCCGCGGTGCAGCACCTCCAGCAGCGTCCGGCCGATCAGCTCGGGGTGCTCGTGGGTCTGGACGAACCAGCCCGGACGCACGCGCGCGCCGAGCTTGGCCTTGCCGGTGTGCGGGACCGGGCGGATCTCGGCGTCACCGACGGGCCGGTGCTCGACGTCGGGGTCGCTGCCGCCGGCCGCGAGCAGCCGCAGGAAGTGGGACTTGCCCGATCCGTTCGAGCCGAGCACGGCCACGCGCTCGCCGTACCAGACCTCGAGGTCGAAGGGCTCCATCAGCCCGGTCAGCCCGAGGTCCTCGCAGACGACCGCGCGCTTGCCGGTGCGGCCGCCCTTGAGGCGCATCGACACCTGCTGCTCGCGCGGCTGCTCCATCGGCGGCCCGGCCTCCTCGAACTTGCGGAGCCGGGTCTGCGCGGCGCGGTACTGGCTCGACATCCCGTCGTTGTACTCGGACTTGATCTTCAGCCGGAGCACCAGCGCCTTGATCTTCGCGTGCTCCTCGTCCCAGCGCTTGCGCATCTCCTCGAAGCGGGCGAACCGGTCCTGGCGGGCCTCGTGGTACGACGCGAACCCGCCCGGATGGGTCCACACGGTGTTGCCCGCGGCGCCCAGCTCGACCGTCACCACACGGGTCGCGGTGTTGTTCAGCAGCTCCCGGTCGTGACTGATCATCAGGATCGTCTTGTCGGACTCGCGGACCCGCTGCTCCAGCCAGATCTTCCCCGGTACGTCAAGGTAGTTGTCCGGCTCGTCGAGCAGTAGCACCTGGTCGGGACCGCGGAGCAGGAACTCCAGCACCAGCCGCTTCTGCTCGCCGCCCGACAGCGTCGTCAGCTCGCGGTACTTGGCCCGGTCGTAGGGCAGCGCCAGCGCGGCGATGGTGCAGACGTCCCAGGTGACCTCGACGTCGTAGCCGCCGGCGTCGGCGTACTCCCCCAGCGCGGTGGCGTAGGCCATCTGGGTCTTCTCGTCGTCGCTGTCCATCAGCGCCAGCTCGAGTCGGTCGACCTCGGCGGCGGCCTCGCGCACCCGCGGCGGGGAGACGCTCAGCAGCAGGTCGGCCACCGTGGTGCTGCCGACCGCGACGTGCTGGCGCATGACGCCCAGACCGCCGCTGCGGGTCACCGCACCGGCGTGCGGCTGCAGGTCACCGGTGATGATGCGCAGCAGCGTCGTCTTGCCCGCCCCGTTGGCGCCGACCAGCGCGACCTTGGCCCCCTCGCCGACCCGGAACGAGACCTCGTCGAGCAGCACCCGCCCGTCGGGCAGCTCGTAGCGGACTCCTGCGACATCGACGTGACCCACGTCGAGGAATTGTCCGTCATCGGGGGGTTGCGGGCATCTTCTTTACGTCGTGGGGCGTTGTCCTGCTTCCCGGATCACCGGATTCGTGCGGCGCGCACATCGTGACAGTTGCACTGTCACGGCATGATGGGCGCGACACCCAGGGGAGGGGAGAAGCATGCAGCTGGAGCTGTCACCGGAGGACCAGGCGTTCCGCGAGGAGATGCGCGAGTTCTTCACGACGAAGTTCCCGCAGGAGATCCGCGACGCGGTCATCGCCGGGCGTGAGCTGACCAAGGACCAGATCGTCGAGAGCCAGCAGGTGCTCAACGCGGCCGGGCTCGCCGTACCCCACTGGCCCGAGGAGTACGGCGGCCGCGGCTGGTCCGACCTCCAGCGGCACCTGTGGAACGACGAGATGCAGGCGGCCGGCGTCCCGCTGCCGCTGGCGTTCAACGCCAACATGATCGGTCCGGTCCTCGCGCACTTCGCGTCGAAGGAGATCAAGGACCGGTTCCTGCCGCCGACGGCCAACCTCGACATCTGGTGGAGCCAGGGGTTCTCCGAGCCCGACGCCGGCTCCGACCTGGCCAGCCTGCGCACGACCGCGGTCCGCGACGGCGACGACTTCGTGGTCAACGGCCAGAAGACGTGGACCACGCTCGGCCAGTACGGCGACTGGATCTTCACCCTGGTCCGCACCGACCCGGAGGTGAAGAAGCAGGCCGGCATCTCGATGCTGCTGATCGACATGACCCTGCCCGGCGTCGAGGTCCGCCCGATCGAGCTGATCGACGGCGGCTTCGAGGTCAACGAGGTCTGGTTCACCGACGTCCGGGTCCCCGCCGACCTGCTGGTCGGCGAGCTCAACGGCGGCTGGACGATCGCCAAGTTCCTGCTCGGCAACGAGCGGGTCGGCGTCGCGCCGATCGGGACGACCAAGCGGGTGCTGGCCCAGGCCAAGCAGCTGGCCGGGCGCCAGCTGGAGGACCCGTTCACCCGGGCCCGGTTCGTCGAGCTCGAGAACGAGCTGCTCGCCCTGGAGCTGACCGCGCTGCGCGTGGTCGCGCACTCCGAGGGCGGCGAGCCGCACCCCGCCAGCTCCCTGCTGAAGCTGAAGGGCACCGAGATCCAGCAGGCCGTCAGCGAGCTGGTGCTCGACCTGGCCGGCCCGGCCGGCCTCGCGTCCGGCGGCGACAGCGGCGTGCCCGAGTGGGCCCGGCACGCGGCTCCGACGTACCTCAACCTCCGCAAGGCGTCGATCTACGGCGGGTCCAACGAGATCCAGCGCCAGATCATCGCCAAGACCATCCTGGGACTCTGACATGGACTTCACCTACGACGACGAGCAGGAAGCCCTGCGCGACGCCACCCGCGGCCTGCTGAAGAAGGCGTACGGCGACTACGAGGAGCGCCGGAAGGCGGTCGCGGAGGACCCCGGCTTCAGCGAGAAGGTCTGGGGCCAGCTGGCCGAGATGGGCCTGCTCGGGCTGCCCTTCGCCGAGGACGACGGCGGCGTCGGTGCCGGACCGGTCGAGATCGGGATCGTCGCCCACGAACTGGGCCGGGTGCTCGCGCCGGAGCCCTACCTCACCAGCGTGGTGCTGGCCGGTGGGCTGGTCTCCGCGGCCGGCACCCCCGAGCAGCGCCAGGAGGTGCTGGGCGCCCTGTCGGCCGGCGAGAGCGTGCTGGCCTTCGCCCACGACGAGGAGGGCAGCCGCTGGGCGCCCACCGCCACCGCCGTGACCGCCGCGCAGGACGGCGACGCCTGGACCCTGAGCGGCGTCAAGGAGCCGGTCCCCCACGGCGCCCGCGCCGACGTGCTCGTCGTCAGCGCCGCGCTGCCGGACGGCGGCACCGGCCTGTTCCTGGTCGACCCGACGGGTCTCGAGCGCACCGCCTACCCCACGTACGACGGGGGCCGCGCGGCGCGGATCGCCTTCGACGCGACCGCCGCGACCCCGCTCGGCACCCCGGGCCAGGACCTCGAGGCGACCATCGCCACCATCCAGGACATCGGCCGGATCATGGCCGGTCACGAGGCGCTCGGCGCGATGGAGGTCGCGCTGGCCACCACCACGTCGTACCTCACGAGCAGGAAGCAGTTCGGGGTCACGCTCAACACCTTCCAGGCCCTGACCTTCCGGGCGGCCGACATGTACGTCTCGCTGGAGCTCGCCTCGAGCCTCGTCCAGTGGGCGACGATGGTGCTCGGCACCGGCGACCCGGCCCGCGCGGCCGACGCCGCCGCCCGCGCGGCCCTCCAGGTCAGCCGGGCCGCCCGCCACGTCGGCCAGGAGGCGATCCAACTGCACGGCGGGATCGCGATGACGGCCGAGTACTCCGTGGGCAGCTACGCCGCCCGACTCTCGGCCCTCGACCACCTGCTCGGCGACGGTCAGCACCAGCTGTCCGTGCTCGCCGCGCGGGTGGAGGAGCACCCCGGACTCGACCCGCTCGCCACCGCCTGACCGGGAACGTAGGGCGAACTCTTAGACTCCTCCGCATGGTGCAGCAGGCCGAGGAGCCGAACGACGTCCTCGCCGAGGAGGGCCGCCCCGTCCCGGCCCGCGGCACCCGCCGGAAGGCGCGGATCGCCGCGATGGTCGGCTACGCCGTCCTCCTCGGCATCTGGATCGACCTGCTCGGCATCCCCAACGACACCCTGCAGGTCTTCCTGTGGCTGTGGCTCGGGACGATCGCGTGGAACATCGAGGCGGAGCCGCGCTACCACCTGTACTTCCTGCGCGACTGGTGGCTGCCGGTCGTCGGCCTGGTCATCTACTTCTACAGCCGCGGCCTCACCGACGAGCTCGGGCTGCCCGTGCACATCACGATGCCGATCCGCTTCGACGAGTGGCTCGGCGGCGGGATCACCCCGACCGAGCGGCTCCAGGACGCGTGGTGCGGAGACCCGTGCCTGAAGACCACCGAGGCCCGGTGGTACGACCTGTTCTTCACCACCGTCTACGCCACGCACTTCCTGACCGGGCTGACCATCGCCGCGGTGCTGTGGGTGCGCAACCGGCGCGACTGGATGATGTGGATGAGGCGCTACGTCGGCATCAACTTCGGCGCACTGGTCATCTACATCGTCTACCCGATGGCCCCGCCGTGGATGGCCTCCGAGCAGGGCTACATGGGCGACGTCACCCGGATCACCAGCCGCGGATGGTCCGACATCGGCCTGGAGCGGATCGACCTGATCCTGCACGGTGTCGGCAACCCGGTCGCGGCGATGCCGTCGCTGCACGCCGGCATCTCCTTCCTCGTCGCGATGTACGCCGTCCAGCGGCTGCGCACCCCATGGCGCTTCGCGCTGCTGCTCTACCCGCTGGCCATGTCCACGGCCCTCGTCTACTTCGCCGAGCACTACGTCATCGACGTGCTCGCGGGCGGCCTGCTGGCCTTCCTGGTGCTGGTCGCCGCGAACGCGTGGGAGCGCCGCCGGGCGGTCTAGCCGCCGTCGCCACCGCCCGGGGTGCAGGATGGCCCGCATGGACCTCGGACTCAGCCACGAGCAGGAGGCGTTCCGGGCGCTGGCCCGTGACTTCCTCGACCGCGAGGCGGTGCCCCACCGCACCCGCTGGGACCGCGACGAGCAGGTCGATCTCGACATCGTCCCGAAGCTCGCCGAGATCGGCTTCTTCGGCCTCACCATCCCCGAGGAGTACGGCGGCCTCGGCGGCGACTACCTGACCTACGTGCTGGGGATGGAGGAGCTCGGCCGCGCCGACTCCGCCCTGCGCGGGATCGTGTCGGTCTCCAACGGCCTCGTCGGCAAGTCGGTCCTCGGCTTCGGGACCGAGGAGCAGAAGCAGCGCTGGCTGCCCGGGATCGCCGACGGGACGATCCTCGGCTGCTTCGGGCTCACCGAGCCCGACACCGGCTCCGACGCCGGCAACCTGACCTCCCAGGCCCGCCGCGACGGCGACGACTGGCTGATCAGCGGCCAGAAGCTGTTCATCACCAACGGCACCTGGGCCCACGTCGCCCTGGTCTTCGCCCGTACCGGCGGACCCGGCCCGAAGGGCGTCAGCGCGTTCCTGGTCCCGACCGACTCCCCCGGCTTCGAGGCCCGCGAGATCACCGGCAAGCTCGGGCTGCGCGGACAGGCCACGGCCGAGCTCTTCCTCGCCGACGTCCGGGTCCCGGCCGACGCGCTGCTCGGCGAGGAGGGCCAGGGCTTCCGGATCGCCATGACCACCCTCGACAAGGGTCGGGTCTCCGTCGCCGCCGGGTGCGTGGGCATCGTCCAGGGCTGCCTGGAGACGACGGTCGAGTACGCCACGAGCCGCACCCAGTTCGGCCGCCCGATCGCCGGCTTCCAGCTGGTGCAGGACATGATCGCCGACATCTCCCTGGACGCCGACGCGGCCCGGCTGCTCGTCTGGCGGTGCGCCGACCTGATCGACCGCGGGCTGCCGTTCGGCGTGGCCGCGTCCAAGGCGAAGCTGTTCGCGTCCGAGGCCGCCGTACGCGCGGCCAACAACGCCATCCAGGTGCACGGCGGGGCCGGGTACGTCGACGAGTACCCCGCCCAGAAGTACCTCCGCGACGCACGGGTGATGACCCTCTACGAGGGCACCAGCCAGATCCAGAAGCTGCTCATCGGCCGCGCCGAGACCGGCATCAGCGCGTTCGTCTGACCACGTCCGGAACAGGGAGAGACATGACCGAGCTCGACCCCCGCCTCGACCCCGAGATCGCCGGGCTGCTGGCCTTCCTGGCCGCGGCCGGCACCCCACCGATGAGCGAGGGCACCCCCGCCCAGGCCCGGCAGGGCTTCCGCACCCTGGCCGTCGACCTGCGCGACCCGGCCTCGGTCCCCGACGTGGCGTCGGTGGTCGACACGACCGTGCCCGGCGGGGCCGGCGACCGGCCGGCCCGGGTCTACCGGCCGGCGGAGGGTCCGCTGCCGACCGTGGTGCTGCTGCACGGCGGCGGCTGGGTGATCGGCGACCTGGACACCCACGACGTGATGGCCCGCAGCATCGCCGCGCTGTGCGACTGCGTCGTGGTCTCGGTCGACTACCGGCTCGCGCCGGAGCACCCCTTCCCGGCCGCGGTCGACGACGCCCTCGCCGCCACCCGCTGGGCGGCCGCCCACCTCGACGAGCTCGGTGGGACCGACCGGCTCGGCGTGGCCGGCGACAGCGCGGGCGGCAACCTGGCCGCGGTGGTGGCGCAGACGCTGCGCGACGAAGGGACGCCCCTGGCCGCCCAGCTGCTCGTCTACCCCGGCACCGACTTCACCGCCGACTTCCCGTCGCGCACCGAGAACGCCGAGGGCTACTTCCTCGACCAGGCCACGATGCTCTGGTTCGCCGCCCAGTACGTCGGCGACGCCGCCCCGGACACGCTCGCCGACCCGCGGCTCTCCCCGCTGCACGGCCGCCTCGACGGGCTGGCCCCGGCCGTGGTGGCCGTGGCGCAGTTCGACCCGCTCCGCGACGAGGGGACGGCGTACGCCGAGGCGCTCCGCGGGGCCGGCGTCCCGGTCGAGCTGGCGTCGTTCGACGGGCTGATCCACGGCTTCGTCGACATGGGTCGCCACTCGAAGGCCGCTCAGGCCGCGGTCGAGGAGACCTGTCGGCTCTTCCGGGGCCTGCTGCACGGCTGAGAGGGTCCTCTAGGCTCAACGCGTGCGTCTGACTCGGAGCCTCCCCGCCGCCCTGCTGGTCCTCACGCTGCCGCTCGCCGGCTGCTCGGACGGGGACCCGGGCGACGACCCGTCGGCCGCGGACTCGAGCAGCGCCGCCCCCTCCGAGCCGTCCGAGCCGTCCGACGAGCCCACGGACGAGTCGAGCGAGGAGCCGACCGACGAGCCCGTCTCCGGCGACGCCCAGCCGGTCGAGACCGACCAGGTGGCCTTCGAGGTGCCCGCGGACTGGGAGGTCGTCGATCCCGACGAGTTCACCGGCGACAAGGACGGCGGCGCCATCGAGGACGACCCCGCCGGTGGTGAGCTCACCGACCGGCTCGGCATCAGCGGCGACCAGCTGCTGCAGATGATGGGGCAGGCCGACGTGATCGTGCTGAGCGGCGCCGGCTCGGTCGACGGGTTCATCGACAACCTCAACGTCCTGCACTACCCCGGGCCGCTGCCGACCACCCCGGAGCTGCAGTCCCAGCTCGCCGAGCAGTACGCCAACCTGGGCGCCGACGACCCGCAGTTCAGCACCGCGCAGACCGGGGCCGGCGAGGCGGTGCTGGTCGAGTACGTCCTGCCGTTGCAGGGCCGGGAGGTCCAGGGCCGGGCGATCGCCGTCCAGAGCGGCTCCGACGTCGTCTCGATCACCGTGTCCGCGCGCGACGCCGACCTCGCGACCCGGGTCGCCGAGCAGGTCGTGGCCAGCCTCAGCGCCGTCGGCTGACCACTCGGCGCGGGGAAACTGGCGCGCGCCGGAGCCCGTCGGGCGCGGAGAATCGCCCCGTGGGCGAGGAGCGGTGGACCGACGAGGCGTGGCGGGCGGCCGCGCACGGGTGGATCGAGCAGCGGCTGACCGGCCTCGGCCTGACCCGCACCGGCGAGGTCGAGCAGCCGCACGTCGCACCGTGGTCGACCGTGCTGCGGGTCCCGACCGACGCCGGCGCCGTCTTCTTCAAGGCCAACGACGACCAGCTCCGCCACGAGGCCGCGCTGGTCGGGCTGCTGGCCTCCCGGGTGCCCGAGCGGGTGCCGCCGCTGCTGGCCGTCGACGTCGACCGCGGCTGGATGCTGATGTCCGACGCCGGCGAGACCCTGCGCGAGGTCGTCCCCCGCGAGCGGAGCCTGGATCGCTGGTACGACGCCCTCGACGCCGTCGCCCGGATCCAGCTCGCGGTCGAGGACGACGTCGAGGACCTGCTCGCGCTGGGCGTGCCCGACCACCGGCTGGCCGGCGTCCCCGCGGGCTACGCCCGGCTGATGGACGAGATCGACGCGGAGCCGCGCTTCCGCCGGGCCCAGGGGTACGTCGAGGAGCTGTGCGCCGAGCTCGCGTCGTACGGCGTCCCCGACACGGTCCAGCACGACGACCTGCACGACGCGCAGGTGTTCGTGCAGGGTGACCGGCAGCTGGTGATGGACTGGGGCGACGCGTGCGTCTCCCAGCCGTTCTGCGTGCTGTCGGTGGCGCTCGAGGGCGTGATCGCGTGGGGTGTCGACGACGTGGAGGACTCGGTCGACACGACGCCGTTCCGCGACGCCTACCTGGCGCCGTGGGCCGAGCGGCTGCCGGGCGTCGACCTGGCCGCGGCCGTCGTACCCGCCCTGCGGCTGGGGTGGGCGGTGCGCGCGGTCAACGGGCACGTGCCCGAGGATGGGGACCGGACGCTCACGCGTCTGCGGATGTTCCTCGACGGACGGGTGTGAACGTGGACCGGCTGGCCCTGCTGCGGACCGCGACCGAGCGGTTCGCGACCGTGCTCGACGACGGCGACCTCGCCGCCCCGGTGCCGGCCTGCCCGGGCTGGACGCTCGCCGACCTGGCCGAGCACGTCGGCGGCGTGCACCAGTGGGCCGCGCACGCGGTCGTGCACGGCACGCCCGATGGCCCCGAGGGTCCGGCGCCGGCGACCGGGGTCGCGGACTGGTACCGCGCCCAGGCCGCCCACCTGGTCGAGGTGCTCGCCGAGCGGCCCGCCGACGCCCCGGCCTGGACGTTCGGCCCCGAGCCGCAGGTCGCGGAGTTCTGGCAGCGTCGGCAGGTGCACGAGGTCGAGATGCACACGTGGGACGCCCTGGCCTCCCAGGGCCGCCGGCTCGCGTTCGAGCCCGGGCTCGCGTGGGACGGCGTCGACGAGGTCGCGACCGTCTTCTACCCGCGCCAGGTCCGGCTCGGCCGCACCGACCCGCTCCCCCGCACCCTGAGACTGACCGCGACCGACCTCGGACGCTCGCTCGACCTGGGCGAGGGCGACCCGGTCGAGGTCGCCGCCCCGGCGGAGGACCTGCTGCTCCTGCTCTGGCACCGCGCCGCGCCCGCGTCGTACGGCGTGCCGCCGGAGGCGGTCCCGCTGCTGGCGCAGGCACTCACCCCGTGACCCCCAGCGAGACGAGCAGCGCCTCGACCCGGCCGCGGATCTCGTCGCGGATCGGCCGCACCGCCTCGAGGCCCTGACCGGCCGGGTCCTCGAGCACCCAGTCCTCGTAGCGCGTGCCGGGGAAGAACGGGCACGCGTCGCCGCAGCCCATCGTCACCACGACGTCGGCGACCCGGACCGCGTCGTCCGTGAGCACCCGCGGCCGGGCGGTGGCGAGATCGATCCCCTCCTCGGCCATCGCGGCCACCGCCGCCGGGTTGACGGTGTCGGCGGGCTGCGAGCCCGCCGAGAGCACCTCGACCCGGTCGCCGGCCAGGTGCCGCAGGTAGCCAGCGGCCATCTGCGAGCGCCCCGCGTTGTGGACGCAGACGAAGAGCACGGTGGGCTTCATGCGGTGACCTCCCGGTCGAGGGCGAGGAACGCGACGAGGGCGGCAGCGGCCGCCCCGGCGATCAACTGGACGGCGACGAACGCCGGGACGGAGCCGGGCGCGATGCCGGCGAAGGTGTCGGAGAGCATGCGGGCCACGGTCACCGCGGGGTTGGCGAAGCTCGTCGAGCTCGTGAACCAGTACGCCGCGGCGATGTAGCCACCGACCGCGAGCGCGACCACCTCCACCCGGCCGGCCCGAAGGCTCCCGACCACCACCAGCACCAGGCCCACCGTCGCCACCGCCTCGGCGAGCAGCAGGTGCGCACCGTCGCGCTCGGTGCTGGCGATGCTCACCGGCGCGAGGTCGAACATCAGGTTGGCCAGCACCGCGCCCAGCGCACCGCCGGCCACCTGCGCGGCCACCAGTGTGAAAGCGGTCCGCGAGCCGATCCGGCCGAGCAGCCGCTCGACCAGGGTCACCACCGGGTTGAACGAGGCGGAGACGGGCTGCAGGGCCAGGACGAGCGCCACCAGGACCGCGCCGGTGGCGAGGCTGTTCTCCAGCAGCTGCAGGCCGGGCTCGCCCGGCGAGAGCCGGGTGGCGGCGATCCCGGAGCCGACGACGGCGGCCACCAGGAACGCCGTACCCACGAGCTCGGCGACGCTACGACGCAGCAGCGTCACCGACCGACCCCGCCCAGCAGCGCCGCCAGGTCGGCCAGCACCTGCGGCCGCACCCGGTAGTAGACCCAGACCCCCCGCTTCTCGCGGTCGAGGAGACCGACGTCGTGCAGGACCTTGAGGTGGTGGCTGATGGTCGGCTGCGAGAGGTCGAAGGCGTCGCCCAGATCGCAGACGCAGGCCTCGCCGTCCGTGTGCGAGCCGACCAGGGACAGCAGCCGCAGTCGCACCGGGTCGGCCAGTGCCTTCAGCAGCGGCGCGATCCGGGCTGCGTCGTCCGCCCCCAGGGGGTCGCGGACGATCGGCGAGCAGCAGGCGACCGCATCGACCGGCGTCATCTCGAGCGCAGACTTCGACATGCATCGATATTGACAGAGATCGATGTCAAGGGTCAAATATCGACATCCGTCTATCTCTACCTCCCGGAGGCTCCCGTGTCCCGCATCCAGCTCGCCCTCAACGTCGACGACCTCGAGGCGTCGGTCGACTTCTACCGCCGCCTGCTCGGCGTGGAGCCGGCCAAGCGCAAGCCCGGCTACGCCAACTTCGCCGTGGCCGAGCCGCCGCTGAAGCTCGTCCTCGTCGAGAACCCCGGCGCCGGCGGCAGCCTCAACCACCTGGGCGTCGAGGTCGCCGACGTCGACACCGTCGACGCCGAGCTCACCCGCCTGGGGGCGGCCGGGCTCGCCTCGACCGAGGAGCGCGACGTCACCTGCTGCTACGCGAAGCAGGACAAGTTCTGGGTCGAGGGCGCGCCCGACGGCGAGCGGTGGGAGGTCTACACCAAGCTCGCCGACGCCGAGACCGTCGCCGGCGAACCTGCGTGCTGCTGAACGACGTCAGCCCCGCCGCGTCTCGAGCACCCGGAAGCCCTTCGCACTGGCCAGCCGGGTGGTCGGGAACCCCTGCTCGCCGAGCCAGCGCTGCAGCGAGTCGGCGCCGAGGTTCTTGCCGACCACCATCACCGCCCGCCCGCCGGGCGCGAGCCGGGGCAGCCAGGTCAGCAGCAGCTCGTGCAGCGCGTCCTTGCCGATCCGGATCGGCGGGTTCGACCAGATCTCGTCGTACGACGCGTCCGCGGCGACGCCGTCCGGGGTAACCGCGGTGTAGCGGTCGGCGATCCCGAGCGCGGCCGCGTTCTCGTTGGCCAGCAGCACCGCCCGCTCGTTGACGTCGACCGCAGTCACCACCGACCCGGGGACCGCGACCGCGACGGCCAGGCCGATGACGCCGTACCCGCAGCCGAGGTCGAGGACCCGCCCGGGTGCCGGCGGCTCGGTCTCGCGGAACAGCACCGCCGTCCCGATGTCGACCCGGCCCTGGGCGAACACGCCGGACCCGCTCGCCAACTCCAGGTCGTGCCCCCAGACCGGCGCGCTCACCGGCGCGCGCTTGAAGGCGACCGTCGGGTCGGCGCTGAAGTAGTGCTCGTCGCTCATGTCCTCTTGGCCCTCGTCAGCTGGTTGCGGGCGGCCAGCTCGTCGTCCACGGGATAGGCCACCTCCTCCAGGGTCAGCCCGTGCGCGTGCAGCACCGCGACCGCCGGGTCGCGCCGCTGCGCGTGCAGCATCTCCGCCGCCCACTCCACAGGCTTGCGCCCCTCGCCGACCGCCACCAGGCAGCCGACCAGCGCGCGCACCATGCTGTGGCAGAAAGCGTCGGCGCGCACGGTCCCGACCAGCAGTCCGCCGTGGGTGCGCGTCCAGGTCAGGTCGAGCAGGGTGCGGATCGTGGTCGCGCCCTCCCGCTGCTTGCAGAACGACGCGAAGTCCTGCTGGCCGACCAGCGTCGCCGACGCCTGGTTCATCAGCTCCTCGTCGAGCGGGCGCGGCCAGGCCAGCACGTGGGAGCGGGTCAGCGGGTCGAGCAGGTCGGATCGGTCGGCGATGCGGTAGGCGTAGCGCCGCCACAGGGCCGAGAACCGGGCGTCGAAGCCGTCCGCGGCGACCGCGGCCCGTCGTACCCGGACGTCGGGCGGGAGGACGCCGTTGAGCCGGCGGACCAGCCGGTCGAGGTCCGGCTCCTCGGCGAGGTCGACGTGCACGACCTGCCCCCGCGCGTGGACGCCGGCGTCGGTCCGCCCGGCGCAGACCAGGTCGACCCGGTCGACGCGCAGCACGGTCGCGAGCGCCGACCCCAGCGTCTCCTGCACCGTCCGCAGCCCGGGCTGCGTCGCCCAGCCACGGAAGTCCGTGCCGTCGTAGGCGAGGTCGATCCGGATCCGCACCCTCCCATCCTTCCGTATGCCTCACTAGGCTGGGAGCGTGCCCGTCTCCCCCTCCATCGTGCTCGTGTCGGAGCACCACCTCGACGACCTCCGCGGCTCGTTCCGCCGCTACGAGCACGAGTACGACGTCCGCTGCACCCGCTCGTGCGCCGAGGCCGACGCCGAGGCCGAGGCCGTCGTCGAGGCCGGCGGCACGGTCGCCCTGTTCGTCTCCGACTCGGTGCTGCCCGACTGTCACGTGCTGGAGGGCTTCCACCGCTGGCGGGCCCGGGTCCCGAACGCGCGCCGGATCATCGCCGCCCACTGGGACCGGTTCATCGCCGACGCTCCCGGCCTGCGTGCCGGCATGGCCAAGGGCAAGTACGACGCCTACCTGCTGATGCCCCGCGGGACCCGGGACGAGGAGTTCCACAACGCAGTCACCGACCTGCTCAGCGACTGGGGCTCGACCATCGCCGACCCCGAGGTGGTCTCGGCCAAGATCGTCACACCCGTGCCGGGCCCCGAGACGCTGGCCATCCACGACTTCTACGACCGGATCGGCATGCCGGTCCGGGTCTACCACCCCGACGAGCTGGCCGAGCACCGGCTGGACCTCGGGATCCCCGAGGACCCGACGTACCCCGTCGTCTGGGCCTCGAACCGCCCGCTCATCGAGGCTGCGACGGTCCGCAAGGTCGCCATGAGCATGTACGGCGCCCCCAGCGACCTCGAGGTCGTCGACGGCACGGTCGACGTGGCCGTGGTCGGCGGTGGGCCCGCGGGCCTCGCGGCCGCCGTCTACGCGACCTCGGAGGGCCTCTCCTGCGTGGTGCTGGAGTCCGAGGCGCTCGGCGGCCAGGCCGGCACCAGCTCGATGATCCGCAACTACCTCGGCTTCCCACGCGGCATCTCGGGCATGCGGCTGGCCCAGCGCGCGCGCAACCAGGCGCTGCGCTTCGGCACCCAGTTCGTCACCGGCTGGTCGGTCGACGAGCTGGTCCCCGGCCGCGACGGCGCACCCCACCGGCTGTGCACCGAGGGCGGCGACATCCGGGCCCGCGCAGTGGTGATCGCCAGCGGCGTGGCCTACCGCAAGCTCCGGGTCGAGCCGCTGGAGCAGCTGGTCGGCAACGGCGTCTTCTACGGCGCCGCCATGACCGCCGCCCGCGAGATGGAGGACCAGGACGTCTTCGTGGTCGGTGGCGGCAACTCCGCCGGCCAGGCCGCCGTCCACCTCTCGCGCTTCGCGCGCTCGGTCACCATCCTGGTCCGGCGTCCCTCGCTCGAGGAGACCATGTCGCAGTACCTCGTCGGCGAGATCGAGTACAACCCCCGCATCAGCGTCCAGACCTGCACCCGCGTCGTCGACGGCGGCGGCGACGCCCACCTGCAGTGGCTGTGCCTGGAGGACACCCGCACCGGCGAGCGCACGAGACGCGACGCGTACGGCCTGTTCCTGCTCCTGGGCGCCGAGCCCACCTGCACCTGGGTCCCGCCCCAGGTCTCCCTCGACGAGAACGGCTTCGTCCTCACCGGCCGCGACGTCCCGCGCGACCACTGGGTCGACGGCGTCCCCCCGGCCGACCTGGCCACCACCGTCCCCGGGGTGTTCGCCGCCGGCGACGTCCGCTCCGGCTCGATGAAGCGCGTCGCCGCCGCCAGCGGCGAGGGCGCCAGCGTGGTCTCCCTCGTCCACAAGTTCCTCGCCCCGCCGGAGGACTGAGAAGGCGCGGACGGTGGGGTAGTCCGACACAGGAGGGTTGCCTACCCGTCAGTAACCAACCCTCGCGTGACGGACTACCCCACCGGCTACCCCAGCTCGTTCCGGTACGGCGGGTCCGCGCCGGGGCGGGCCACCACCAGGGCGGCGGCCCGGGCCGCGTGCTGCAGCAGCGCGGCGCGGTCGAGGTCGCGGAGGTCCGCGAGGGCGACCCGGCCCTCCGGACCGAGCAGCCCGCGGGCCCACAACCCGTCGATCAGCGCCGCACCGAAGGTGTCCCCGGCCCCGATCGTGTCCACGACGACGGCGGTCTGCGCCGGCACGTCCACGACCCCGTCGGCCGCCACCCAGGTCGACCCGTCGGCGCCCCGGGTGATCACGACCGCCACCGGCCCCAGGTCGAGCAGCCGCCGCGCGGCCGAGACCGGGTCGGCGCCCGGATGCAGGGCGAGCAGGTCCTCGTCGCTGGCCTTGACCAGGTCGGCCCGGGCGACGACCGCCTCGACGGCCGCCCGCCACTCCGATCCGGTGCCGGTGATCGCGGGGCGGGCGTTGACGTCGTACGTCACGAGCGCGTGGGGGCGCATCCGGTCCAGCAGCTCGACCACCTGGGTGGCACCGGGCGCCAGCACCGCCCCGATCGAGCAGGCGTGCACCGCCAGCGGCCGCGGCTCGTCCGGCACCTCGCCGAGCCGCCACGCCAGGTCGAACTCATAGCTCGCCGACCCGTCCTCGGCCAGCGTGGCCTGCGCGGTCGCGGTCCGCTCGATCACCTCGGGGTCCGAGGCCAGTCGTACGCCGTCGCGACCGATGTGGGCGGCCACGATGCCGCCGTACCGGTCGTCGGCGATCGCCGTCGCGAACCGGACCGGCCGCCCGAGACGGGCCAGCGCGACGGCCACGTTGGCCGCGCTCCCGCCCGCGTGCTCGACCACCGACCCGTCGGCCCGTCGTACGACGTCGACGAGCGACTCCCCCACCACCAGCACGTCCGGCTCCATGCTCCTCACCCTAGGGTGAGGAGGGTGCAGGTGAACCCGCTGGACCCCGGCAGTGCGACGCCCCCGTTCGAGCAGCTGCGCACCCAGCTCGCCGCCCGCGTCGCCTCCGGCGACCTCCCGGCCGGCACCAAGCTGCCGACCGTGCGCGCCCTGGCCGCCGACCTCGGCGTCGCCAACGGCACCGTCGCCCGAGCCTACCGGGAGCTCGAGGTCGACGGGGTGCTGGTCACCGAGGGCCGCCGCGGGACCTTCGTCGCGACCACCGCGGCCACCACCGACGACGCCGCGCTCCGCGCCGCCCGGGAGTACGCCGGCGTCGCGCGGCGCCTCGGCCTCACCCGGCCCGAGGCGATCCGTCTGCTCGACGACGCCTGGTAGCCGCGGTGGCATGATCGAGCCATGCCGGACACCTCGGAACGCCGTGCCCCCCAGACCACCGTGAGCTGGGTGGCGGTCTCCGACGTCGTCATCGGCCTCGTCGTCCTGATCGCGGGTCTGGCCCAGGACTCGACCCCGCTGGCCATCGGCGGCGGGGTGCTGCTGATGGTCGGCGTGGGCGTGCTGAGCACCGCCTCGATGCTCCGCAACCGCCCCTCCCAGCCGTGAGCGCGCGCTACGTCGTCTACGGCACCGGTGCCGTCGGCGGGGTGATCGGCGCCAACCTGCACCTGGCCGACCTGCCCCTCACCCTCGTCGCCCGCGGGCCGCACCTCGACCGGATCCGCTCCGGCGGGCTGGTCCTCGACCGCGGCGACGGCCGCCAGGTCGTCCGGGCACCGGCCGTCGGGTCGGCCGCGGAGGTCGACTGGTCCGAACCCGCGGTGGTGCTGCTGGCTGTGAAGGGTCACCAGACCGCGGCCGCGCTCGACGACCTGGCCGCGCACGCGCCGCCCACCACGGTCGTGGTCTCCGCCCAGAACGGCGTCGCGAACGAGGTGGCGATCCTGCGCCGGTTCGCGGCGACGTACTCGCTGTGCGTGATGCTGCCCTCGACCCACCTTGAGCCGGGTGAGGTCATCCAGAAGTGCTGGCCGGTCCCGGGGATCCTCGACATCGGCCGGATCCCGCACGGGGTGGACGACACCTGCGAGGCGGTCGCGGCCGACCTGCGCGCGGCGGGGTTCGAGTCGGTGCCGCGGGCCCAGATCATGGCCTGGAAGCACCGCAAGCTGCTGATGAACGTCGGCAATGCCGTCGACGCGACCTGTGCCCGGGGCGAGTCGGCCGACGACCTCCGGGAGCGGGCCCGGGCGGAGGGCGAGCTGGTGCTCCGCGTGGCGGGGGTGCCCCTGGTCAGCGCCGAGGAGGACGTCGAGCGCCGCGGCGACGTGCTGCGACCGCGCACCGACCTGCCGGCGGACCTCGGCGGCTCGACGTGGCAGAGCGTCTCGCGCGGCGCGCGCGTCACGGAGGTCGACCACCTGGCCGGCGAGATCGTGCTGCTCGGCCGCTTGCACGGCGTCCCGACGCCGGTCAACGAGCTGCTGCAGCGCACGGCCCACGAGCACGCCCGGGCTGGGGCCGCGCCGCGCTCCCTCGACGCCGCCGACCTGCTGGCGCAACTGGCCTGAGACGCGGACCGGCCCGCCACCCCAAGGGGATGGCGGGCCGGTCCGGTGCTGCTGGGTGCGATCAGGCCTTGGACTCGTCCTCGGACTCGCCCTCGGTCGCGTCGGCCTCGGGGGCCTCCTCGACGGGGGTCTCCTCGGCGACGACGCTCTCCTCGGGCGACGCCTCCTCGGTCTGCGCGGTCGGCGCGTCCTCGGCGACGGTCTCCTCGGCAGGAGCCTCCTCGACCGGGGCAGCGGCGGCCGGAGCGGCCTTCGTCTTCGGGGCCGACGGGGCGTAGGCCTCGGTCACCAGCTCGATGACCGCCATGGGGGCGTTGTCGCCCTTGCGGGGACCGACCTTGGTGATGCGGGTGTAGCCACCGGGGCGCTCCGAGAAGGTCGGCGCGATCTCGGTGAAGAGCGTGTGCACGACACCCTTGTCACGGATGGTCTTGAGGACCTCGCGACGGTTGTGCAGGTCGCCCTTCTTGGCCTTGGTGATCAGCTTCTCCGCGTGCGGACGCAGCGCACGCGCCTTCGCCTCGGTCGTGGTGATCCGGCCGTGCTCGAAGAGCTGGGTGGCCAGGTTCGCCAGGATCAGGCGCTGGTGCGACGGGCTGCCGCCGAGGCGGGGACCCTTGGTGGGCTTCGGCATGGTGTTCTCTCTTCTCCCGAGCCGTACGAGGTACTCGGATAGATGTTTCAGTGAGGTACCCGCCCGGCGGTGGTGACGGTTTCGGCCGTCACCACCGTCGGGGTCTGGGGCGGAGCCCCAGTCGGGCTAGTACGGGCGAGGCCCGTGCGATCAGTACTGCTCGTCCTCGACGAAGGCGTCGTCGTCGTCATCGCCGTACGCCGCGAGAGCAGCGTGCGGGTCGAAGCCGGGCGCGCTGTCCTTGAGGGACAGGCCCATCTCGACCAGCTTGGCCTTGACCTCGTCGATCGACTTCGCGCCGAAGTTGCGGATGTCGAGCAGGTCCTGCTCCGAGCGGCTGATGAGCTCACCCACGGTGTGGATGCCCTCGCGCTTGAGGCAGTTGTAGGAGCGGACGGTCAGCTGCAGGTCCTCGACCGGGAGGGCGAGGTCGGCAGCGAGCTGCTCGTCGACGGGCGACGGGCCGATGTCGATGCCCTCGGCCTCGACGTTCAGCTCGCGCGCCAGGCCGAACAGCTCGACCAGGGTCTTGCCGGCCGAGGCGATCGCGTCGCGGGGACGGATCGACGGCTTGGTCTCGACGTCGATGACCAGCTTGTCGAAGTCGGTGCGCTGCTCGACACGGGTCGCCTCGACCTTGTAGGTCACCTTCAGCACGGGGCTGTAGATCGAGTCGACCGGCATCCGGCCGATCTCGTTGTCGGCGCCCTTGTTCTGGACGGCCGAGACGTAGCCGCGGCCACGCTCGACGACGAGCTCCATCTCCAGCTTGCCCTTGTCGGACAGGGTGGCGAGCTTCAGCTCCGGGTTGTGCACCTCCACGCCGGCGGGCGGCGTGATGTCGGCGCCGGTGACGTCACCGGCGCCGGACTTGCGCAGGTACATCGTGACGGGCTCGTCGTGCTCCGAGGAGACGACGAGGCCCTTCAGGTTGAGGATGACCTCGGTGATGTCCTCCTTGACCCCCTCGATGGTCGAGAACTCGTGGAGGACGCCGTCGACCTTGATGCTCGTGACCGAGGCACCGGGGATCGACGACAGGAGGGTACGACGCAGCGAGTTGCCGAGGGTGTAGCCGAAGCCGGGCTCCAGGGGCTCGATCACGAACCGCGAGCGGAACTCGTCGACGGTCTCTTCCGACAGGGTGGGGCGCTGTGCGATGAGCACTGATTCTTTCCTTTCCGGGCCCACCCGCTATTTGACGGGCCCGAACATGCTGGCGTGACGGAAGGATGGTGCCGAAGGCTCCGACCCGAGACCCGGGGGTCTGGGGGCGGAGCCGACAGCGGGGGCCACGGGGGCGGAGCCCCCGTGTGGTTACTTCTTCGAGTAGTACTCGACGATGAGCTGCTCCTGGACCGGGAGGTCGATCTGGGCCCGGGTGGGGAGCTGGTGCACGAGGACGCGCATCCGGTTCGGCAGCGCCTCCAGCCACGCCGGGACGACGCGCTCGCCGTGGGTCTCGCGAGCCACGATGAACGGGGTCGTCTCGAGCGACTTCTCACGCACGTCGATGATGTCGTGCGCGGTCACCTGGAAGGACGGGATGTCGACCTTCTTGCCGTTGACCAGGAAGTGACCGTGGGTCACCAGCTGGCGGGCGTGGCGACGCGTCCGGGCGAAGCCGGCGCGGTAGACCACGTTGTCGAGGCGGCACTCGAGGAGCTGCAGCAGGTTGTCACCGGTCTTGCCGGCGCGCCGCGAAGCCTCGACGTAGTAGTTGTGGAACTGACGCTCCAGGACGCCGTAGGTGAAGCGGGCCTTCTGCTTCTCCTGCAGCTGCGAGCGGTACTCGCTCTCCTTGATGCGCGCACGGCCGTGCTGGCCGGGGGCGTAGGGACGGCGCTCGAACGCGGCGTCCCCACCGACGAGGTCGACGCCGAGACGGCGCGACTTGCGGGTCATGGGGCCGGTGTAACGGGCCATTACGTAAGTCTCCTATTCCGTTCGGGCGGTCAGACGCGCCGGCGCTTGGGCGGGCGGCAACCGTTGTGGGGCGTGGGCGTGACGTCCTGGATGGTGCCGACCTCGAGGCCGATCGCACCCAGGGACCGGATCGCCGTCTCGCGGCCCGAGCCCGGGCCCTTGACGAAGACGTCGATCTTCTTCATGCCGTGCTCCATCGCCCGGCGACCAGCAGCCTCGGCGGCCATCTGCGCGGCGAACGGGGTGGACTTGCGCGAGCCCTTGAAGCCGACGGTGCCGGCCGAGGCCCACGAGATCACCGCACCGGTCGGGTCGGTGATCGTGACGATCGTGTTGTTGAACGTGCTCTTGATGTGGGCTTCGCCCTGAGCGACGTTCTTCTTCTCCTTGCGACGCACCTTCTTGGCGCCGGCCGCAGTGCGGCTCTTGGGAGGCATGCAGTTATCTCCTGAGGTTCTGGTCTGAAAGAGCTCTGTGAACGAGGATCAGCGCGAGGACGCGCAGATCACTTCGCCTTCTTCTTGCCGGCAACCGTGCGCTTCGGACCCTTGCGGGTGCGCGCGTTGGTCTTGGTGCGCTGACCGCGGACCGGGAGGCCCATGCGGTGGCGGCGACCCTGGTAGCTGCCGATCTCGATCTTGCGGCGGATGTCAGCCTGGACCTCGCGACGGAGGTCACCCTCGATCTTGAAGTTGGCTTCGATCTCGTCACGGAGCTTGACCAGCTCCTCGTCACCCAGCTGGTGGACGCGGAGGTCGGGGCTGACCCCGGTGGCCTCCAGCAGCTGCTGGGCGCGGGTACGGCCGATGCCGTAGATGTAGGTGAGTGCGATCTCGATGCGCTTGTCGCGCGGGAGGTCAACACCGACGAGGCGTGCCATGTGGCGTTCCTTCTCTGGTTCACAACGGTTTCGTTCGTGTCGCGTCCCGGCTCCGCCGGGCTCCGGCCGCTGCTCCGGAGGTGGTTCGCCGGCCCTGTCGCCAGGGACCGACTAAGCGATCACGTTGAGGTGTGTGCAGTTGTGGTGGTGCGGTTCTGCTGGGTCTCAATACGCCCGCTCGTTCCTCACGGGCTACTCGACCTTGGTCGCGAGCGACCTAACCCTGGCGCTGCTTGTGGCGCGGGTTCTCGCAGATCACCATGACGCGGCCGTGGCGACGGATCACCTTGCACTTGTCACAGATGGGCTTGACGCTGGGGTTGACCTTCACGAGGAGGTCCTCTCGATTTCTCGGCTGCTGCTACTTGTAGCGGTATACGATCCGACCTCGGGTGAGGTCGTACGGCGAGAGCTCCACCACCACGCGGTCCTCGGGGAGGATCCGGATGTAGTGCTGGCGCATCTTGCCGCTGATGTGGGCGAGAACCTTGTGGCCGTTGCTCAGCTCGACGCGGAACATGGCATTAGGCAGGGCTTCCGTAATGGTGCCCTCGAGCTCGATCACGCCTTCTTTCTTCGGCATGTCCTCCACAATCTGTCGCTTGGATGTCTACCGTTTGCTGCACCGGGACCGGCACGGACCGGTCACGGCTGGCCCGGGAACCTCCACCCGCGGACGGGCGGTGGACCTCGTGCAGCCGCCCCCTGGTTCTCTTCCCAGGCACGCAGCGGACGGCTCTTCCGAGCTGTTCACTGGTGTTCCGGGCAGCCGCGAGGCACCACAGGGCAGACCCACGTTGGGCCGACACGCCAGTTTAGTCAAAACCTGACGAGAATCACTAATTGCTGCGGCTCAGCCCACCAGGAGGCGCAGGGTCTCCTCGCGTGCGGGGCTGGTGCCGGGCTCGGTGCCGGCGGCGGCACCGGCCACCGAGTTGACCATCACCTCGTCGACGTCGTACGACGCGGCGAGGTCCGCGATGCGGGTGCGGGCCTCCGCGGGGGTTCCGATCACCCACCGCTCGGCCATCGCGTCGATGCTCGCCCACTGCGCGTCGCTGAGCTCGGCCTGCTCGGCCTCCTCGACGCTGACCTGCGGGCCGAGCGGCTGCCCGCTGCGCAGCGCCAGCATCATCTGCAGCTGGGGCAGGGCGCGACGACGGGCCTCGGCCGCGTCCGCGGCGACCGATGCGTTGACGGTCAGGAAGGTGCGCGGCGCGGCCAGCTCGGGTGAGGGCCGGAAGCGCGAGCGGTAGAGCGCCAGGGCCTCGCCGGTCCCATTGCCCGAGAAGTGGTGGGCGAAGACGTACGGCATCCCCTTCTCCGCGGCGAGCAGCGCCGAGTAGTCGGAGGAGCCGAGCAGCCAGATCTGTGGCACCGAGCGGGCCGCGGGCGTGGCTCGCAGCACGTGGGTGCGGCCCTGGACGGCCAGGCCGACACCGTCCGGCTCCATCATGGCGAGCACGTTCTCGACGTACTCGGGGAAGCGGCTGACCGCCTCGTCGGTGACCCCGCCGGCGCCGTGCCGCAGCGCCCAGCCGGTCACCGGGTCGGTGCCGGGGGCGCGGCCGATGCCGAGGTCGATCCGTCCGGGGTAGGCGGCCTCGAGGAGCGCGAACTGCTCGGCGACGACGAGGGGGGCGTGGTTGGGCAGCATCACGCCGCCCGAGCCCACCCGCAGTCGCCGGGTGGCGCCGGCGACCATCCCGATCAGCACGGGCGGGTTGGTCGCGGCGACGGCCGGCATGTTGTGGTGCTCGGCCAGCCAGTAGCGCCGGTAGCCCAGGTCGTCGGCCACCCGGGCCAGCGCGAGGGTGGCCGCGATGGCGTCGGCGGTGTCCTGGTCGCTGCGGACCGGCACCAGGTCCAGGACGGAGAGGGTCGGGAGGTCGCTCATCGACGACCCAACCCCCTCCGGTCCACGGCTATTCCGTGATCACACGGCCGCGGGGTCGTCCTCGCGGTCCTTCTTGTCCTTGATCAGGCTGGCCACGGTCGTGAGCACGAGGGTCACGATGATGACGCCCAGGCTGAGCAGCGACGAGATGTCCGGGACGTCGAAGTGCTCGCCGCCGTTGAGGAAGCCCAGCTCGTTCTCGTGCATCGCGTGCAGGACCAGCTTGACGCCGATGAACGCCAGGATGAAGGCCAGGCCCAGGGACAGGTAGACCAGGCGCTCGAGCAGACCACCGAGCAGGAAGTACAGCTGCCGCAGGCCCATGAGCGCGAACACGTTCGCGGTGAAGACGAGGTAGGGCTCCTGGGTGATGCCGAAGATCGCCGGGATCGAGTCGAGCGCGAAGAGCAGGTCGGTGGTGCCGAGCGCGATGATCACGATCAGCATCGGCGAGATCACCCGGACGCCGTTCTCGTGGTACCAGAGCTTGAGGCCCTCGAAGCGCTCCCCCACGTTGAGGTGGGACTGCGCGAACCGGACGATCCGGTTCTCCTCCGGGTGCTCCTCGTCGTGGCTGCGGTACGACTTCACCAGGCTGACGGCCGTGTAGACCAGGAACGCGCCGAAGATGTAGAAGACCCAGCTGAAGTTGTTGATCAGCTGGTAGCCCAGCGCGATGAAGATGCCGCGGAAGATCAGCGCCAGGATGATGCCCACCATCAGCGCCTCCTGCTGGTACTCGCGCGGGACCTTCAGCGCGGCCATCAGGATGATGAAGACGAACAGGTTGTCGATCGAGAGGCTGTACTCGGTCAGCCAGCCGGCGTAGAACTCGATGCCGTAGTCGTGGCCGTGGAAGAGCAGCACCCACACCCCGAAGGCGACCGCGGCGCCGACGTACACGCTCAGCGCGATCGCGCACTCGCGCAGCGAGGGCTCGTGCGGGTCGCGGGCGATGATGACGACGTCGAAGAGCAGCACGGCCACCGTGACGGCGATCGTGATGCCCCATTCGAGGGCGGATACGTCCACAGGTGTTCCTCCAGGTCAGGGGACGGCGGTTGGCGCCTGAGGTCTCTTCCGCCACGACGCGCGCGGCCCACGACCCCGGACCGGCGTTCGTGCCGGACGTGCTGACGATGTCGTGACGAAGGAATACTCCCCTCCTGCGGCGCTCATCCTCGCACGGTCGTCGACCGCTCCGCGCCACGGCTCGTCCCGTGGGCCACGACCCGGAAGTCTCCGACTGACATGTCCGGTACCCCGTCCCTACCCTCCAGACATGACCGGACTGGTGGGCGCCGACACCGACGAGCTCCGCGCGCTCGCCACGGACCTCCGCGCCGGGGCCGACGAGCTCCGTGACCTGACCGCCCAGCTGGCCCGCGGGCTCGACGCCGCCCACGAGTGGCAGGGCGCGGACGCGGCCCGGTGCAAGGACGAGTGGGCGGGCTTCGCCTCGATGCAGCTGGCCGGCGTCTCGTCCGCGCTGGAGACGGCCGGCGACCTGCTCGAGGCGAACGCCGTCGAGCAGGACCGGGCGAGCGGCGAGACCCGGCACGCCGGCTGGGGCTGGGCCGTGCTCGACTTCGTGGCGGACGCCTTCCCGCTCGGCAAGGCCCTGTGGGACACGAAGGGCGTCCTGGAGAAGGGGGCGCTGCTCGCCGCCTTCGTCCGCGCGCTGCAGCTGCCCGCCACCGGGTTCGCGGCG
The DNA here is from genome assembly GCF_900101465.1 of Nocardioides lianchengensis. Classification (GTDB taxonomy): domain Bacteria; phylum Actinomycetota; class Actinomycetes; order Propionibacteriales; family Nocardioidaceae; genus Nocardioides; species Nocardioides lianchengensis. Next base: position 132,080 of record NZ_FMZM01000001.1, on the reverse strand, counting down.
CTGAGCCGGTTCGAGGCGGTCCGGGACGCGATGGCCGCCCTCAACGGGAAGCTGACCGGCGGCCTCGGGCGGTTCCTGCTCCCGGTCACGGTCTACAGCGGGTTGAAGGACGCGATCACCGGGCACGGCTACAGCGGCTGGCGCGAGTGGGGAGCCCGCGGGTTCGGCGCGATCGGCGCGGCGAGCGCCGGGGTGCTCATCGCCGGCGCCGTCGGCCTGGTCTCGGCGCCCGTCGTCCTGACCGCCGCCGGCGTGGGGGCCGTCGCCTACTCCGTGTGGAGCCTCGGCAACTCCGCTTGGGACAACCGCCAGCAGATCGGCGGGTTCCTCTCCCGCCTGGCCCACGGGACCTGGGCGCCCGACGGCTGGGCCCGGGCCCAGGTCGACGGAGCCCTCGACTGGGCCCGTCGACAGCTCGCCCCCACGCGCCTACCGGCAGGAGCAGGTTCATGACCGTCACGGACGTCGACGTCCGCACCCTCGAGGTGCTCACCGACGAGGAGCTCAGCGTCCTCACGAGCGGGCCCGGCGTCGTGGTGACCCCCTACCTCGACACGGTGCCGGACGCGGCCCTCGACGCGGTCCGCCGTACGGCGTTCCGCGGACTGGTCTCCCGCGGTCTCGTCGACACCCCGGACCCGTCCGCGGCCGACCGGGCCGCGGGCGAGGTGCTGGTGCGCGAGGACGTCAGGTCGACCGTCACCCTGCGCGAGGCGGCGCGCACGGTCGTCGCGGTGGCGCGCACCGCGACCGGTCGCCAGGACTTCTGGTACGCCCACGTCGTGCACGAGGTGGTGCTGCTGGAGGAGGTCGGACCCGACGGGCTGCACCGCTTCGCCCTGGCCCGGGCCGCCGATCTCCCCGAGCTGCTGGTGGCCGCGGCGATCGCGCCCGGAGCGGCCGACGGCACGGGAGAACCGGTCCACCTCGACGCCGAGGTCGATGCGGAGGCCCCGCCGGAGCTCGCCGTACGCCTGGGCGAGGCGCACCTGCGGGCCGACGTCGTCAAGGTGGAGGCGGGTCCGGTCGGCTCGCCCGCTCGCAGCCACCGGCCGGTGCTCACCGGCGTCTGGACCGGCTCGAAGGGCAGCTGGTCGGTGCTCGCCGATCCCGCGACGGCGTCCGTCTCGGCCCACCCTCGGCGGGTCGAGGAGCTGGCCGAGCGGCTGCGCGATCTGGCCCGCGAGGCCGTGGAGGAGCAGGAGGGGGTCTTCGCGTGATCGGCATGAACACCGAGGTGGTCCACGAGCTCGCCGTGCAGATGGCGACCGTGGCCGACCGGATCCGGGCCTTGGAGACCAGGCTGAGCACCCGACTCGCGGCGACCGACTGGGTCGGGCGCGACCGGGAGCGCTTCGACGCCCAGTGGCAGGCCGACCACGTGCGCGCGCTGCGCGAGGCCGCCGGCGCCCTGGAGGACGCCTCGCGGCTGGCCGCGGACAACGCCCGCGAGCAGGACCGCGCCAGCGCCTGAGCGAGCGTCAGTCGCCCAGCGGCCCGAATGGGACGCCGAGAGTGGCGAGCGCCTGCTCGCCACCGTCGAGCGCGGTCAGCACCCAGGTGCCGGCGTCGGTCAGCACGAACGTGTTCTCGAAGTGCGCGGCCCAGCTGCCGTCCGTCGTGACGACCGTCCAGTCGTCGTCGAGGACGTCGGTCCGTTTGCCCCCCAGGGTGACCATCGGCTCCACGGCCAGGGCCAGACCCTGGACCAGGCGCGGGCCGCGGCCCGGCTTGCCGACGTTCGGCACGTTCGGCGGCAGGTGCATCGCCGAGCCGATCCCGTGGCCGACGTAGTCCTCGAGGATGCCGTAGGAACCGGCACCCCGGACGTGCTTCTCGACCGCGTGCGAGATGTCGGTGACCCGACCGCCCACGCGGGCGGCGCCGATCCCGTGCCACATGGCGGCCTCGGTGACCGCCATCAGCTCGGTGACCTCCTCGGGCACCTCACCGACCGCGACGGTCAGGGCCGCGTCGCCGTGCCAGCCGTCGACGATCGCGCCGCAGTCGATCGAGATGACGTCCCCGGCCGCCAGGACCCGGGACCCGGGGATGCCGTGCACGACCTCGTCGTTGACCGAGGCGCAGATCGACGCGGGGAACCCGTGGTAGCCCAGGAACGACGGCGTGGCCCCGGAGGACCGGATGTTGTCCTCCGCGATCGCGTCGAGCTCGGCCGTGCTGATCCCCGGCCGTACGGCGGCGCGCAACAGCTCCAGCGTCCGGCCGACCACGAGGCCGGCCTGCCGCATCAGGAGCACCTGGTCCGGCGTCTTGATCTCCAGACCGCGGTCGAGAAATCCCATACCTGTTCTCCGTCAGTCATCCGGTCTCGACACGGCGGTCGCGACTTCGTTCCTCAGTCGCGCGTCTTGCTCGACCACCATCAGCGGAGCCGCTGGCGCGTCTCCGCTCAGCTCTCCGGGAGGACGTCCAGTGCCTCGAAGATGCGCTTGGTGACGTCGTCGACCTCGCCCATGCCGTCGATCTCCTGCAGCAGCCCGCGCTCGCGGTAGACCTCGATCAGCGGCTCGGTCTGCTCGGCGTACAGCTCCTGGCGACGACGGATGACGTCCTCGGTGTCGTCGGTGCGACCCTCGACCTGGGCCCGCTGCAGCAGCCGGCTGACGATCTCGTCCTGGTCGACCGTGAGCACCACGACCGCGTCCAGCGCGTGCCCGGTGAACTTGATCATCCCGTCGAGCTCCTCGACCTGCGCGAGGGTGCGGGGATAGCCATCGAGCAGGAAGCCGGGTACGGCGTCCTCCTCGTCGATCCGGTTGCGGACCATGAGGTTGGTGACCTCGTCGGGGACGTACTCCCCCGCGTCCATGAACCGCTTGGCCTCCAGGCCCAGCGGCGTGCCCTGCGAGACGTTGGCCCGGAAGATGTCGCCCGTCGACACCGCCGGGATCCCGAAGTGCTCGGCGATGAACTTCGCCTGCGTGCCCTTTCCCGCTCCCGGCGGGCCCATGATGATCAGTCGCATTTAGCGGAGGAATCCTTCGTAGTTGCGCTGCTGGAGCTGGCTCTCGATCTGCTTCACCGTGTCCAGCGCGACGCCCACCATGATCAGGATCGAGGTGCCACCGAAGGGGAAGTTCTGGTTCGCATCGATGAGAACCAGCGCGATCAACGGGATCAGCGAGATGAGCCCGAGGTAGAGCGCGCCCGGCAGGGTGATGCGGGACAGGACGTAGGACAGGTAGTCCTCGGTCGGCTTGCCCGCCCGGATCCCGGGGATGAAGCCGCCGTACTTCTTCATGTTGTCGGCCACCTCTTGCGGGTTGAAGGTGATCGACACGTAGAAGTAGGTGAAGAAGATGATGAGCAGGAAGAAGACCGCCATGTAGAGCGGGTGCGAGCCGTCGACGAAGTAGTCGTTGAGCCAGCCGACCCACTTCGAGCTGCTGGTGTTGTTGAACTGCACCGCCATGGCCGGCAGGTAGAGCAGCGACGAGGCGAAGATGACCGGGATGATGCCGGCCTGGTTCACCTTGAGCGGGATGTACGTCGAGCTGCCGCCGAACATCTTGCGGCCGACCATCCGGCGCGCGTACTGCACCGGGATCCGGCGCTGGGCCTGCTCGATGAAGATGACCGCCGCGACGATCACCAGACCGATGGCCATGACGACCCCGAAGGTCCACCAGCCCTGGGACTTCTGGACCGCCCACAGGGCGGTCGGGAAGGTGGCGACGACCTGCGTGAAGATCAGGATCGACATGCCGTTGCCGACGCCGCGGTCGGTGATCAGCTCACCGAGCCACATGATCACGGCCGTGCCGGCGGTCATCGTGACCACGAGGACCAGGAAGGTCGCGGTGCCGTCGTCGTGCAGCAGCGGCTGGTTGCAGTTCTGCAGCAGGTTGCCGGAGCGCGCCAGGGCGACGATGCCGGTCGCCTGGAGCAGCGCGAGGCCCAACGTCAGGTATCGGGTGTACTGCGTGATCTTCGTCTGGCCCGCCTGGCCCTCCTTCTTCAGCGCTTCGAGCCGCGGGATGACCACGACGAGCAGCTGCAGGATGATGCTGGCGGTGATGTACGGCATGATGCCGAGCGCGAAGATCGTCAGCTGGAGCAGTGCTCCACCTGAGAACAGGTTGATCAGGCTGTAGAGGCTCGAGTCCTCCAGCTGGTTGAGGCACGTGTCGACGTTCGCGACGTGCACGCCTGGAGCGGGGATCTGCGAACCGGCCCGGAAGATCACGATGATCAGCAGGACGAACAGCAGCTTGCGCCGCAGGTCCGGCGTCCGGAAAGCGTTGGCGAATGCGCCTAGCACGAGACGATCCTCTTTCTCCTGTGCAGAAAATCAGGGTGTCCGCAGACAGCGCCCAGAAACCCCGGGAAGCCTAACAGGGGTACCGGGCCGCCGCGGTGGCGACGTCGGAATGACGGGCCGGGAACAGCAACGGGCGCGGCACGGCTGCGAAAGTGCAGCCACGCCGCGCCCGTCAGCACAACGAATCAGACGAGGGTGGTGGTTCCGCCCGCGGCCTCGATCTTCTCCTTCGCCGAGGCGGAGACCGCCTGGACGCTGACGTCGACCTTCACGGTCAGGTCGCCCTGGCCGAGAACCTTGACGGGCTGGCCCTTGCGGACCGCACCCCGAGCCACGAGCTCCTCGACGGTGACTGCGCCACCGTCGGGGAACAGCGAGCTGATCCGGTCGAGGTTGACGACCTGGAACTCCACCTTGAACGGGTTCTTGAACCCCTTCAGCTTGGGGAGCCGCATGTGGATCGGCATCTGGCCACCCTCGAAGGCGACCGGAACCTGGTAGCGGGCCTTGGTGCCCTTGGTACCGCGACCCGACGTCTTGCCCTTGGAGCCCTCACCGCGACCCACACGGGTCTTCGCGGTCTTGGCACCGGGCGCGGGGCGCAGGTGGTGCAGCTTGAGCGTCATGTCACTCCACCTCCTCGACCGTCACCAGGTGACGGACGGTGTTGACCATGCCGCGGATCTCCGGCCGGTCCTCCTTGACGACGACGTCGCCGATGCGCTTGAGACCGAGCGTGCGCAGGGTCTCGCGCTGGTTCCGCTTCAGGCCCACGAGACCGCGGTCCTGACGCACCTTCAGCTGAGCCATCAGGAGACACCCCCCGCAGGGGCGACGACCTCGGCGCGCGCCTTCAGCAGCGCGGCCGGGGCGACGGACTCGACGGGCAGGCCACGACGAGCCGCGACCTGCTCCGGCTGCTCCAGCATGCGCAGCGCCTCGACGGTCGCGTGCACGATGTTGATCTGGTTCGACGACCCGAGCGACTTGCTCAGGATGTCGTGGATGCCGGCGCACTCCAGCACCGCACGCACCGGGCCACCGGCGATGACGCCGGTACCGGGAGCGGCCGGGCGCAGCATGACCACGCCGGCGGCCTTCTCACCCTGGACCGGGTGCGGGATGGTGCCCTGGATGCGGGGGACGCGGAAGAAAGCCTTCTTCGCCTCCTCGACACCCTTGGCGATCGCCGCGGGAACTTCCTTGGCCTTGCCGTAGCCGACGCCGACCAGACCTTCACCGTCACCGACGACCACGAGGGCGGTGAAGCTGAAGCGACGACCACCCTTCACGACCTTGGCGACACGGTTGATCGCAACGACGCGCTCGATGTAGGCGGTCTTGTCAGCAGCCTGGCCGCCGCGACGGTCGTCGCGACCCCCCTGGCGCCCGCCACCGCGCTGTCCGCGCTGGGCTCCGCTCATGAGACTTTTCCTCTTCTCTTTCTGGCTCTTGCGATCAGAAGGTCAGGCCGCCCGAGCGGGCGCCGTCCGCCAGGGCCGCGACGCGACCGTGGTACTTGTTGCCGGCACGGTCGAAGACCACGCCGTCGATCCCGGCAGCCTTGGCGCGCTCGGCGACGAGCTCGCCCACGCGCTTGGCCTTGGCGGTCTTGTCGCCGTCGGTCGAGCGCAGGTCGGCCTCCATGGTGGAGGCGTAGGCCAGCGTCTTGCCGACCAGGTCGTCGACGACCTGGACGGTGATGTGCTTGGCGCTGCGGGTCACGACCAGGCGCGGACGCTCGGGAGTGCCGGCGACCTTCTTGCGGCCCCGCACCTGACGGCGCAGGCGCGAGCGCACGCGCGACGCGGTGTGCTTGTTGTTCTTCAGCGAGATCGCCATGTCACTTACCAGCCTTTCCGACCTTGCGGCGGATGTGCTCGCCGGAGTAACGGACGCCCTTGCCCTTGTAGGGCTCCGGCTTGCGCAGCTTGCGGATCTTGGCGGCCACCTCGCCGACGAGCTGCTTGTCGATGCCGAGCACACCGAGCTTGGTGGGGCTCTCGACGGCGAAGGTGATGCCCTCCGGCGCGTCGAAGATGATCGGGTGGGAGTACCCGAGCTGGAACTCCAGCTGGGTGGGGCCCTTGGACAGGACGCGGTAACCGACGCCGACGATCTCGAGCTTCTTCTCGTAACCGTCCGTCACCCCCACGACCATGTTGTTGACCAGCGTGCGGGTCAGGCCGTGGAGCGACTTGCTGATGCGCTCCTCGTCGGGACGCTTGACGTCGAGGACGCCATCGGACTTCTCGACGGTGATCGGGGAGGCCACGGTGTGGGACAGGGTGCCCTTGGGCCCCTTGACCGTCACCAGCTGGCCCTCGATCGCCACGTCGACGCCCGAGGGCACCGCGACGGGGAGCTTGCCAATGCGCGACATGCTGTTGTTACTCCTTCGCAGTTCTCGTCGTCACCAGACGTAGGCGAGGACTTCCCCACCCACGCCCTTCTGGTTCGCCTGGCGGTCGGTCAGCAGGCCCTGGCTGGTCGAGATGATCGCGACCCCCAGACCGCCGAGCACCTTCGGGAGACCCGTGTGCTTGGCGTAGACCCGCAGGCCCGGCTTGCTGATGCGGCGAACGCCGGCGATGGAGCGCTCGCGGTTGCGGCCGTACTTCAGGGTGATGGTCAGCGTCTTGCCGACCTCGCCCTCGGCGGGCTCCGCCACGTCGTACGACGTGATGTAACCCTCCTGCTTCAGGATGTCGGCGACACCCTGCTTGAGCTTGCTGTACGGCATGGAAACCGCGTCGTGGTACGCCTGGTTGGCGTTGCGCAGACGAGTGAGCATGTCTGCGATCGGGTCAGTCATCGTCATGGAAGGTCGTTCTCTCTCTTCTGTGGTTTCGCTCGTCGCAGGGACGGGCGACCTTCAGCGGTCGTGGGTCCTGGAACTCACCAGGAGGACTTGGTGACGCCGGGCAGCTCGCCGCGGTGCGCCATCTCGCGCAGGCAGATCCGGCACAGGCCGAACTTCCGGTAGACGGCCTTGGGCCGGCCGCAGCGCTGGCAGCGGGTGTAGCCGCGGACCGCGAACTTCGGCTTCTTAGCGGCCTTGACCTTCAGAGCGGTCTTCGCCATGTCAGTTCTCCTTGAACGGGAAGCCGAGCTGCTTGAGCAGCGCGCGGCCCTGGTCGTCGTTGGTGGCCGTGGTCACGATGGTGATGTCCATGCCGCGCGACCGGTCGATCCGGTCCTGGTCGATCTCGTGGAACATGACCTGCTCGGTCAGACCGAAGGTGTAGTTGCCACGACCGTCGAACTGGCCGGGGTTGAGGCCGCGGAAGTCGCGGATCCGGGGCAGCGCCAGCGACAGCAGGCGGTCCAGGAACTCCCACATCCGGTCGCCGCGCAGCGTGGTGTGCGCACCGATCGGCATGCCCTCGCGGAGCTTGAACTGCGCGATGGACTTGCGGGCCTTGGTCACCAGCGGCTTCTGGCCGGTGATCGCGGTGAGGTCCTTGACCGCACCCTCGATCAGCTTGGAGTCGCGAGCCGCCTCGCCGACGCCCATGTTCACCACGATCTTCACCAGGCCGGGGACCTGCATGACGTTCGGGATCTCGAACTCGGACTTCAGCGCGGGGAGGATCTCCTCGCGGTAGCGGGTCTTGAGACGCGGCGTGACGGCCGCGGACGCGGTGGTCTGGGTCTCGGTCATCAGATTTCCTTGCCGGTCTTGCGCGAGATGCGGACGCTGCGCGTCGCGGAGTACGTCGAGCCGTCCGGGCGCCGCTTGGTGACCTCGTCACGGCGGAAGCCGATCCGGGTCACGCCGTCGCCCTCGACGAGCATGACGTTGGAGACGTGGATCGGCGCCTCGGCGGTGATGATGCCGCCGGTGGTGCCGGCGCGACCGCCCTGGTTGACGACCTTGGTGTGCCGCTTGACGCGGTTGACGCCCTCGACGATCACCCGCTGCTCCTCGCGGAGCACCTGGATGACCTTGCCCTCGGCGCCCTTGTCCTTGCCGGCGATCACCTTGACGGTGTCGCCCTTCTTGATGTTCAGCGACTTGGTCATCACAGCACCTCCGGCGCCAGCGAGATGATCTTCATGAACTTCTTCTCGCGCAGCTCGCGGCCGACGGGGCCGAAGATGCGCGTGCCGCGCGGCTCGCCGTCGTTCTTGAGGATGACGGCGGCGTTCTCGTCGAAGCGGATGTACGAACCGTCGGCACGACGGCGCTCCTTGACGGTGCGCACGATGACGGCCTTGACGACGTCACCCTTCTTGACGTTGCCACCGGGGATCGCGTCCTTGACGGTGGCGACGATGACGTCACCGATACCGGCGTAGCGCCGACCCGAGCCACCGAGAACACGGATGCAAAGGATCTCCTTCGCACCGGTGTTGTCGGCGACCTTGAGTCGCGACTCCTGCTGAATCACTGTTCTCTCCTTGTCGAGCCGGTTCTCGTCCCCTCACGGGAGACGAGCCTGGCCGAACGGTGTTGGGTGGAGGGCTGGGCCCTCCGGATCACTTGGCCTTCTCGATGACCTGGACGACGCGCCAGCGCTTGGTGGCGGACAGCGGGCGGGTCTCCATGAGGAGGACCCGGTCGCCGATGCCGCACTCGTTGGCCTCGTCGTGCGCCTTGAGCTTGCTCGTGCGGCGCAGGACCTTGCCGTACAGGGCGTGCTTCACGCGGTCCTCGACGGACACGACGACGGTCTTGTCCATCTTGTCGCTGACGACCAGGCCCTCGCGGACCTTGCGCGCGTTGCGCTCGGTGGTCGGGGTCTGCTCGCTCATGCGGCACCATCCTCGTCGTTCGAGCCCGGGGCGGTCCGGATGCCGAGCTCGCGCTCACGCACCACGGTGTAGATCCGGGCGATGTCCTTCTTGACCGTGCGGAGCCGGCCGTGGCTCTCCAGCTGGCCGGTGGCCGCCTGGAAGCGGAGGTTGAAGAGCTCCTCCTTGGCCTCGCGCAGCTTGGCCTCGAGGTCGATGTCGTTCATCTCGTCGAGCTCGTGAGCAGTCGTCGCCATCAGAATTCACCTGCCTCACGGGTGATGAACCGGCACTTCATGGGGAGCTTGTGCATCGCGCGGCGCATGGCCTCGCGGGCGGTGAGCTCGTCCACACCGGAGAGTTCGAACATGACACGGCCGGGCTTGACGTTCGCGACCCACCACTCGGGCGAGCCCTTGCCGGAACCCATCCGGGTCTCGGCGGGCTTCTTGGTCAGCGGGCGGTCGGGGTAGATGTTGATCCACACCTTGCCGCCACGCTTGATGTGACGGGTCATCGCGATACGCGCCGACTCGATCTGGCGGTTGGTCACGTAGTGGCCCTCGACCGCCTGGATGCCGAAGTCGCCGAAGGCGAGCTTCGTGCCACCCTTGGCCGCACCGGTCCGCTTGGGGTGGTGCTGCTTGCGGTGCTTGACACGACGGGGCATCAACATGGTCAGGCCTCCTTCGGGGCTTCAGCGGCGGGAGCCGCGGCCTCGGCCGGAGCGTCGGCAGCGGGAGCGGCGTCGCCACGGTCCGAACGGGTCGGACGGTCGCCACGCGAGCCACGGGTCGGACGGTCGGCGCCGCGAGCACCGCCGCGAGCACCGTCGCGGCCACCGCGACCGGGGACACCGGCGCGGGCAGCGGCCTGGGCCTGGCGCTCGGCACGGGTGCCGGCGACCTCGCCCTTGTAGATCCAGACCTTCACGCCGATGCGGCCGAAGGTGGTCTTGGCCTCGTAGAAGCCGTAGTCGATGTCGGCCCGCAGGGTGTGCAGCGGCACGCGGCCCTCGCGGTAGAACTCGGTGCGCGACATCTCGGCGCCGTTGAGCCGGCCGGAGCACTGGATCCGGATGCCCTTGGCACCGGAGCGCATCGAGGTCTGCATCGCCTTGCGCATCGCGCGACGGAACTGCACGCGACCGGCGAGCTGCTCGGCGACACCCTGGGCGACCAGCTGCGCGTCGATCTCGGGGTTCTTGACCTCGAGGATGTTCAGCTGGACCTGCTTGCCGGTGAGCTTCTCGAGCTCGCCGCGGATGCGGTCGGCCTCGGCGCCACGGCGACCGATGACGATGCCCGGACGCGCGGTGTGGATGTCGACGCGGACCCGGTCACGGGTGCGCTCGATCTCGACCTTCGCGATGCCGGCCCGCTCCATGCCCTTGCTGAGCAGCTTGCGGATGGCGACGTCCTCGCCGACGTACGACTTGTAGAGCTTGTCGGCGTACCACCGCGACTTGTGGTCGGTGGAGATGCCGAGGCGGAACCCGTTCGGGTTGATCTTCTGTCCCATATCAGGCCTTCCGTCCCTTCTTCTCGGCGACCACGGCGGCCGGCTGCACGACCAGCGTGATGTGGCTGGTGCGCTTGTTGATGCGGGTCGCGCGGCCCTGGGCCCGGGGGCGCCAGCGCTTCATCGTCGGACCCTCGTCGACCTGGGCACCGGCGACCACGAGGTCACCGGCGTCGAGGCCCTCGGTCGTCGTCGCGTTGGCGACGGCGCTCTCAAGGACCTTGTAGACGGTCTCGGAGGCGGCCTGCGGCGCGAACTGCAGGAGCGAGAGGGCCTCGTCCACGGGCAGGCCGCGGACCAGGTCGACGACGCGACGGGCCTTCATCGGGGTGATCCGCGCGAAGCGGGCGGTCGCGAAGGCTCCCGGCTGGTCGCCGAGCAGCGTCTCGCGGCGGGCGCTGGTGCGCTGACGCTCGGTCGTGCTCATCGGCGACGTCCCTTCCGGTCTTCCTTCACGTGCCCGCGGTAGGTGCGGGTCGGGGCGAACTCGCCCAGCTTGTGGCCGACCATCGAGTCGGTCACGAACACCGGGACGTGCTTGCGGCCGTCGTGCACGGCGATGGTGTGGCCGATCATGTCGGGGATGATCATGGAGCGGCGCGACCACGTCTTGATGACGTTGTGGGAACCCTTGGCGTTCTCCGCGTCCACCTTCTTCTGAAGGTGGTCGTCGATGAAGGGGCCCTTCTTCAGGCTGCGAGGCATCTCAGTTACTTCCTACCCTTGCCGGACTTGCGGCGACGGATGATCTGGGAGTCGGAGGCCTTGCGCTTGCGCGTGCGGCCCTCGGGCTTGCCCCACGGGGAGACCGGGTGACGGCCACCGGAGGTCTTGCCCTCGCCACCACCGTGCGGGTGGTCGACCGGGTTCATGACGACACCGCGGACGGTCGGGCGCTTGCCCTTCCAACGCATCCGGCCGGCCTTGCCCCAGTTGATGTTCGACTGCTCGGCGTTGCCGACCTCGCCGATCGTGGCGCGGCAGCGCACGTCGACGAAGCGCATCTCGCCCGAGGGCAGACGCAGCGTGGCGCGGCTGCCCTCACGGGCGACCAGCTGGGCGCTGTTGCCGGCGGAGCGGGCCATCTTGGCACCGCCGCCCGGCCGCAGCTCCACGCAGTGGATGGTCGAACCGACGGGGATGTTGCGCAGCGGCAGGTTGTTGCCCGGCTTGATGTCGGCGTTCGGGCCCGACTCGACCGGCGTGCCCTGCTCCAGGCCCTTCGGCGCGACGATGTAGCGCTTCTCGCCGTCGGCGTAGTGCAGGAGCGCGATGCGCGCGGTGCGGTTCGGGTCGTACTCGATGTGCGCGACCTTGGCCGGCACGCCGTCCTTGTCGTAGCGACGGAAGTCGATGATGCGGTAGGCACGCTTGTGACCGCCGCCCTGGTGCCGGGTGGTGATCCGGCCCTGGTTGTTGCGGCCGCCCTTCTTGGGCAGCGGACGCGTCAGCGACTTCTCCGGCGTGGTCCGGGTGATCTCGACGAAGTCGGCCACCGAGGAGCCACGACGGCCCGGGGTGGTCGGCTTGTACTTGCGGATAGCCATATCTCAGTCCTCGTGATCTCAGAGCCCGGTCAGGAGACCGGACCTCCGAAGATGTCGATGCGGTGGCCCTCGGCGAGCGAGACGATCGCGCGCTTGGTGTCCTTGCGCTTGCCGAGCCCGTTGCGGGTACGGCGCGTCTTGCCGACGCGGTTGATCGTGTTCACCGAGGTGACCTTGACGCCGAAGACCTTCTCGACCGCGATCTTGATCTCGGTCTTGTTGGCGTCGGGACGCACGATGAAGGTGTACTTGTTGGCGTCGAGGAGGCTGTAGCTCTTCTCGGACACGACCGGCGCGATCAGGATGTCGCGGTGGTCCTTGTGCAGGGTGCTCACTTGGAGACCTCCTTGGCGGTACCGCTCACGAACGCGTCGTAGGCGCCCTTGCTGAAGACGATGTCGTCAGCCGCGAGCACGTCGTAGGTGTTGAGCTGGTCGACGGCCACCAGGTGGACCTCCTGCGCGTTGCGCAGGGAGAGCCAGGTGACGGTGTCGGTGCGCTCCAGCACGACCAGGAAGTTGACGCGGTCGGCCAGGCCGGCGAGCGCGGCCAGCGCGGCCTTGGTCGACGGCGCGTCGCCGGAGACCAGGGCGTCGACGACGTGGATGCGCTCGTTGCGGGCCCGGTCGGAGAGGGCACCGCGCAGGGCGGCGGCCTTCATCTTCTTGGGGGTGCGCTGGTCGTAGTCACGCGGCTTGGGGCCGTGGACGACGCCACCACCGGCGAACTGCGGCGCGCGGGTCGAGCCCTGGCGGGCGCGGCCGGTGCCCTTCTGCTTGTAGGGCTTGCGGCCACCACCGCGGACCTCGCCGCGACGCTTGGTGGAGTGCGTGCCCTGACGAGCGGCAGCCTGCTGGGCCACGACGACCTGGTGGATCAGCGGCACGTTGACGGCCACGTCGAAGATCTCGGCGGGCAGCTCGACCTTGACGGTCTTCGCGGTGCTCTTGGTAGCCATGCTCAGGCCTCCTGAGTCTTCTTGGCGGCCGAGCGCAGGACCACGAGCCCACCCTTGGGGCCGGGAACGGCGCCCTTGAGGAGGATCAGGCCACGCTCGACGTCGACGGCGTGCACGGTGATGTTCTGCGTGGTGACGGTGTCGTTGCCCATCCGGCCGGCCATCCGGACACCCTTGAACACGCGACCGGGGGTCGCGCAGGCGCCGATCGAGCCGGGCTTGCGGTGGTTGCGGTGAGCACCGTGCGAGGCCGAGACACCGGCGAAGCCGTGGCGCTTCATGACGCCGGCGAAGCCCTTGCCCTTGCTGGTGCCGGTCACGTCGATCTCCTCGCCGGCGGCGAAGGTGTCGACGGGCAGCTCCTGGCCCACGGTGTACTCGGTCGCGGCGGTCGTCCGGATCTCGACCACGTGGCGGCGCGGCGTGACGCCGGCCTTCTCGAAGTGGCCGGTCTCGGGCTTGGTGACCTTGCGGGCCTCGATCTCGCCGAAGCCGATCTGGACGGCGTTGTAGCCGTCGACCTCGGGCGTGCGCACCTGCGTCACGACGTTGGTGCCGGCGGCGATCACGGTCACGGGGACGACGCGGTTGTTCTCGTCCCACAGCTGGGTCATGCCGAGCTTGGTGCCCAGCAGCCCCTTCGCGTTGCGTTCGAAAGTCATGTCCTCAGACCTCAGAGCTTGATCTCGATGTCGACGCCGGCAGGCAGGTCGAGCCGCATCAGCGAGTCGACCGTCTTCGGCGTGGGGTCGATGATGTCGATGAGGCGCTTGTGGGTGCGCATCTCGAAGTGCTCGCGGGAGTCCTTGTACTTGTGGGGCGAGCGGATGACGCAGTACACGTTCTTCTCGGTCGGCAGCGGCACCGGGCCGGCGACCTTGGCACCCGTGCGGGTGACCGTGTCCACGATCTTGCGCGCCGAGGTGTCGATCACCTCGTGGTCATAGGCCTTGAGCCTGATGCGGATCTTCTGTCCCGCCATAGGTCTCTCTCGTCCTTACTTCTCAGCTGCCGCGTGCTTGTCCAGGACGTCCTCCGGCTGAGTAGGTCCTGCCCTGCTGCTCGCCACCCTGCTCCGACCCCCGCGGTCGGGCGTGTCGCGGCCCTGAGGCGCAACACAGGACCGGGATCCTGAGCTTGGTTGTGTGTGGCCCTCGACGGTGTGTCGAGATGATCGGGTCTCCCCTCTGCATCACTGCAGAGCCGGTGCGGACGCACACCAGACCACCGAGGATCTCCAAGTTGGAGAGGGAGACGCGATTCAGTAGTCAAGATGTGCCGCACCCCGGTGACCCACCGGAGCAACCGGACTATCTTGGCAGACATCCCCAGCAGCGCCAAATTCGGCGGCTCGTGCCCCTGACCGGGGCCGTCGGTGTCGGCTACTGTCCGACCATGCAGAACGAGAACACGTTCTATTCCGACGCGGGATCCGCTGGTCAGAGCGTACCCGTCGTCGTCTGGGGCACGGGGAACATGGGCCGCGCGTCGATCCGGGCCGTGGCCGCCCACCCGGGCCTCGAGCTCGTCGGCGCGCTGGTGGCCAATCCCGACAAGGTCGGCCGCGATGCGGGTGAGCTCGCGGGCCTCGACCGGCCCCTCGGCGTACCGGCCACTGCGGACGTCGACACCGCGCTCGCCGCTCTCGGGGGTGGGGGCGCCGTGGCCTACATGGCGTCGGGCGACGTCCGACCCGACGAGGCGCTCGCCGACGTGGCCCGCGCCCTGGCCGCCGGCGCGGTCGTGGTGACCCCGGCCGTCTACGCGCTCTACGACCAGCGCAACGCCCCTGCCGCGATGCGGGAGCCGCTGCTGGCCGCGGCCCGCGCGGGACGTTCGGCCCTCTTCGTCAGCGGGGTCGATCCCGGCTGGGGCAACGACCTGCTGCCGGTGCTCGTCAGCTCCCTCGCCGGGACCATCGACCAGGTCCGCTGCCAGGAGATCTTCGACTACGCGACGTACGACGCCCCCGACGCGGTGCGCTTCCTGGTCGGGATGGGCGAGCCGATGGACTACGAGCCGCCGATGGTCGCCGCCGGGGTGCCGACGATGGTCTGGGGCGGCCAGGTGCGGATGATCGCGCGGGCACTCGGCGTCGAGCTCGACGAGATCCGCGAGACGCTCGACCGCCGGGCCCTCGACGCCGACGTCACCAACCAGATGGGCACCTTCGTCGCCGGGAGCCAGGGCGCGCTGCGCTTCGAGGTGCAGGGGGTCGTCGGCGGCGAGCCGCTCATCGTCGTCGAGCACGTCACCCGGATCACCCCCGGCGTCGCCCCCGACTGGCCCGTCCCGCCCGACGGCGGCGACGGCGCGCACAAGGTGGTGATCGAGGGTCGGCCGCGCATCGAGGTCAGCCTCGAGGCCACCGACGAGTTCGTCGACGGCATCGGCAACCGCGCCGCCGGCGGCAACGCGACCGCCGCCAACCGGCTGGTGAACGCCATCCCGTGGCTGCTCACCGCCGAGCCCGGCCTGTACGACGGGCTCGACGTACCGCTCGCTCCACCCACCGGCCGCCTCGGCCGCACGACCCCTGCATCCATCGGAAGGTGACCTCATGATCGTCGACATCCCCGAGGGCAAGGACCCCCTCATGTACGTCTGGGGCCAGATGGTCCCCGGCATCGGCCCCGCCGCGGCGACGTTCTCCCAGGCCGTCTACGAGCACGGCACCATCGAGCTGCGCACGTTCGAGGCCGCCCGGCTGCGCACCGCCCAGATCAACGGCTGCCTGTTCTGCCAGGACTGGCGCACCGAGCGCGACGGCGTGAAGGTCGAGGACGGCTTCGACGAGGCCGTCACCGCCTGGCGCACCAGCCCGGCCCTCGACGAGCGCGCCCGGCTCGCCGCGGAGTACGCCGAGCGGTACGCGCTCGACCACCACGGCCTGGACGACGGCTTCTGGACCCGGATGAAGGCGGCCTACTCCGACCGCGAGATCGTCGAGCTGTCGATGTGCCTCGGTTCCTGGATCGCCTTCGGGCGGCTCAACCGGGTGCTGGGTCTCGACGAGGCGTGCGTGCTGCCGGACCACCTGTCGAAGCGCTGACGCGGGCGGCGCGCCCGCCTGACAGGATGGGCGCGCCGGAGACCGGAGCGGAAACGGGAGTTCAGATGTCGGGCCACGAGAGCTACCCGCCCCCGGGCTCGCAGCCACCACCGCCGCCGGGCTGGCAGCAGCCGCCCCCGCAGGCACCGCAGGCACCGCCTGGGTGGCAGCAGCAGCCCCCGGCCGGGTGGCCGCCGCCGTACCCCGCCCCGCCGTCCGGTCCCTGGCCGCCCGCGGCGAGCATGCTCGGGGCCGCCCACAAGCCGGGCGCGATCCCGCTGCGCCCGCTCGGGCTCGGCGACGTGTATGACGGCGCCTTCAAGATCATTCGCTACAACCCGAAGGCCACGGCCGGGGTCGCGGTGCTGGTCACCGTGGTGAGCACGGTGCTCACGCTGCTGACCGTGGCGGCCCTGCTCGCCCTCGGGGCGACGTTCACCCGGTCCACCGCGTTCTCCGGGTCGAGCGGGGACTCGCTCACCGACACCTACGGAGGGACGGCGCAGTTCCTCTCCACCACGGTCCTGCCGATGCTCCTGCAGTCCCTCGGGACGCTGGTGGTGTCCGGCACGGTGGCGCACGTGGTGCTGGCGGCCGCGACCGGGCGAAGGATGACGATCGGCCAGGCCTGGGCCGCCACGCAGGGACGGCGCTGGCGCCTGGTCGGGCTGACCCTGCTCCTGGGTCTGCTGACCGTGCTGCTCGTCGGGGCCTACGCCGCGTCGTGGCTGCTCGTCGACGGCCTGGCCGCACGCGTCCTCTACGGGCTGGTCGGCGGTCCGCTCTTCGTGGGCCTGATGTGGTGGTTCTGGATCCGGGTCTACTACCTGCCCGTGCCCGCGCTGATGCTGGAGGACGTGGGCGTGCTCGGTGCGATCCGGCGCGGCCACGGCCTGACCCGTCGCGCGTTCTGGCGCACCTTCGGGATCGCCCTGCTCACCATCGTCGTGACGGGCGTGGCCGCGTCGATGCTCGCGGTGCCCTTCCTCATCCTCGGCGAGGTGGCGGCCGCGTTCGTCGACGGCTCGGCGGGCGTGCTGGCCGTCGAGGCCACGACGGGGCTGAGCACGATCGTGGCCTCGGCCTTCGTCACCCCGTTCACGGCCGCGGTGGCGACGCTGCAGTACGTCGACCTCCGGATGCGCAAGGAGGCGTTCGACGTCGAGCTGCTCGGCATGGCGGGGATCGTCGAGCGGTGAGCCCGCTGCTCCGGATGCCGCTGTCCGACCCTCCGCTCGTCCCCTCGCCCGACGACGCCCGTGCGCGGCTCCGGGAGGAGCTGGTCCGCCCGGAGTACCACGACCGGAACGTGCTGCAGCAGATCCTCGACGCGGTCGGGCGGTGGTTCGACGACACCGTCGATGCGGCGAGTGGGGCTCCCCCGCTCAGCACCGCCGCGGCGCTCCTGGTCGCGGTGCTGCTCCTGGTCGGCCTCGGTCTGCTGGTGTCGCGGGTCCGGTCCGCGCCGCGGGCGGAACGGGCCGGCGCGGTGCTCGGCGACGAGGCCGTCTCGTCGGCGGAGCTGCGGGCCCGGGCCCGGGCCGCCATGGCCGAGGAGCGGTACGAGGACGCGGTGGTCGAGGGCTTCCGCGCCCTGACCGTCGGCCAGGTCGAGCAGGGCCGGCTCGACGACCGACCCGGCGCGACCGCCCACGAGGTCGCGGCGGCCCTGGCGTCCGACCGCCCGGACCTGCGGGAGCGGGTGATCGCCGGTGCCGGCATCTTCGACCAGGTCAGGTACGGCGACCGCCGCGCCACCCGCGAGCAGGCCGCCGGTGTCCTCGCCCTCGACGACGCGCTCGAGGGGGTCCGGTGAGCACCCTCGTCGCCACCGGCCGTCGGCACCGGTCGAGCCTGCTGGTCGCGGTCGTGCTGCTGCTCGGCGTCGTCGCTGCGGTCGTGCTCGGCGGTCCGGCCAGCACGACCGATCCGCTCGATCCCGACAATCCGGCACCCGACGGTGCCCGGGCGGTGGCCCGGGTGCTGGCGGACGAGGGGGTCGACGTCGACGTGGCCCGTGGCGCCGACGCCCTCGAGGCGGCGACGGTGGACGAGGCCACGACAGTGCTCGTCACCCGACCCGACCTGCTCGGCGACTCGACCGTCGAGCAGCTGCTCGACCACGGGGCACCGGCCGCGCAGGTCGTCGTCGTCGGCGCCGCGCCGGGAGCAGCCGGAGCACTCGGGGTCGGCGCGCCGTCGTCGGTGGCGCTGGGCGACGGGCGGGCTGCCGACTGCTCGGACCCGCTGGTCGGCGACCTCGAGATCGCCGTCGACCAGGCGCTCGCCTACCCCGGTCCGGGCTGCTTCGCCGACGACGAGGGCGCGGTCCTGGTCGACGGTCCGGGCAACCTCGTGCTCCTCGGCGCCGACGAGGCCCTGACCAACGACCAGGTGCTGCGTGCCGACAACGCGGCGCTCGCGCTCCGCCTGCTCGGCCAGGAGGAGCGCCTGGTCTGGTACGTCCCCGACCTGGCCGACCTCACCGGCTCCGACGGGGTCAGCGCCGCCAGCCTCGTACCCCGCTGGATCGGGCCCGGTCTGCTCCTGCTGACCCTGGTCGTCGGCTCGCTGATGCTCTGGCGGGGCCGACGGCTGGGCCGGCTGGCGGTCGAGCCGCTGCCGGTCGTGGTGACCGCGGCCGAGACCACCCGCAGCCAGGGTCGGCTCTACCGGCGCAGCGGCGACCGGGGCCACGCCGCGGCCGCGCTGCGGGCCGGCGCCCGGACCCGGCTGGCCGAGCGGCTCGCCCTGGGGACCGGCACCGCGCCCGCGGACCTGGTGCGCGCGGTCGCCGTACGCACGGGGCGGGCGGAGCCCGACGTGCACGCCCTCCTCGGCCCGGACGCTGCTGCGCCGGGCCACGACAAGGACCTGATCGCCCTGGCCACCGAGCTGGCCGCACTCGAGGAAGAGGTACGACGAGGATGACCGAGAACCCCTTCGCCGACGCCGGCGCGCGCGACCGGCTGGTCGCTGTCCGGGCCGAGGTGGCCAAGGCGGTGGTCGGCCAGGACGCCGCCGTCTCCGGGCTGCTGGTCGCGCTGCTGTGCGGTGGCCACGTGCTGATGGAGGGGGTGCCCGGCACGGCCAAGACGCTGCTGGTGCGGACCCTCGCCGGCGCGCTCGACGTCGGGACCCGGCGGGTGCAGTTCACCCCGGACCTGATGCCGGGCGACATCACAGGCTCGATGGTGATCGACTCCCACGCGGGCGAGCTCAGCTTCCGCGAGGGCCCGGTGTTCACCAACCTGCTCCTGGCCGACGAGATCAACCGGACCCCGCCGAAGACCCAGTCGGCGCTGCTGGAGGCGATGGAGGAGGGGCAGGTGTCGGTCGACGGCGTCTCGCACCCTCTCCCCCGGCCGTTCCTGGTGGCCGCGACCCAGAACCCGGTCGAGTACGAGGGCACCTACCCGCTCCCCGAGGCCCAGCTGGACCGGTTCCTGCTGAAGGTCGTGCTGCCGATCCCGCCGCGGGCCGACGAGCTGGAGATCCTGCGCCGGCACGCGGACGGGTTCGACCCGCGCGACGTGGCCGCCGCGGGGGTCACGGCGGTCGCCGGGCCGGACGACATCGCCGCCGGGCAGGCCGCCGTACGACGGGTGCAGGTCTCGCCGGAGGTCGCCGGCTACATCGTCGACATCGCCCGCGCCACCCGCGAGTCGCCGTCACTCAGCCTCGGCGTGAGCCCGCGCGGCGCCACCGCGCTGCTCCGAGCGTCGCGGGCCTGGGCCTGGCTGACCGGCCGCGACTTCGTCACCCCCGACGACGTGAAGGCGCTCGCCCACGCCACCCTCGTGCACCGCCTCGCGCTGCGGCCCGAGGCCGAGCTCGAGGGGGTCGACGTCGCGCAGGTGCTGGCCTCGGCCCTGGGCTCCGTCCCGGTCCCCCGCTAGCCGTGGCGATCTCCGGCCGCGTGCCGCTGCTCCTGCTGCTGGGCCTGGTCCCGGTGGTGCTGCGGCCTGCCGCCAGCACGGTGTGGCTCTGGCTGGCTGCGGTCGCGCTGGTCGTGGTGGCCGACGTGCTGCTCGCGCCGAGGCCGGTCCGGCTGCAGGTCGAGCGGCGGCCGGTCGGAGCGGTCCGGATCGGCGAGCCCGCCGAGTCGCAGGTACGGCTGGCCAACGACGGCACGCGCCGGGTCCGGGCGCTCGTCCGGGACGCCTGGCAGCCGACCGCCGGCGCGAGCGCGAACCGGCACCGGGTCTCGCTCGGGCCCGGTGAGGCGACCGTGCTGCGCACCCCGCTCCTCCCCCGCCGGCGCGGTGACCTGCGGGCCCTCGGGGTGACCGTCCGCGCGCACGGTCCGCTGCGGCTCGCCGCGCGGCAGGCGACCCTCGACGCGCCGGGGCACGTGCGGTCCCTGCCGGCCTTCCCGTCCCGCCGGCACCTGCCCTCGCGGCTCGCCCGATTGCGGGAGCTCGACGGGCGCGCGGCCGTGCGGGTGCGCGGGCAGGGGACGGAGTTCGACTCGCTGCGGGAGTACGTCCGCGGCGACGACGTCCGCTCGATCGACTGGCGCGCGTCGGCCCGCAACCGCAACGTCGTGGTCCGGACCTGGCAGCCCGAGCGGGATCGCCGGGTGGTGCTCGTGCTCGACACGTCGCGGACCTCGGCCGGCCGGGTCGCGGACGTCCCCCGTCTCGACTCGGCGATGGACGCGACCCTGCTCCTCGCCGCCCTCGCGGCCCGCGCCGGTGACCGGGTCGACTTCGTCGCCGGCGACCGGCGCGTCCGGGCCCGGCTTCGCTCGGCCGGCTCACGAGACGTCGCGGCCCGGCTCCAGGACGTGATGGCCGACCTTGAGCCGGTGATCGTCGAGGCCGACTGGGGCGCGCTCGCCGGCGCGGTCACCGCCCTCGGCCGCCAGCGCGCGCTGCTGGTGCTGCTGACCCCGCTGGAGCCCGCGGCCGTCGAGGAGGGTCTGCTGCCGGTCCTGCCCACGCTGACCCGCCACCACCGGGTCGTCGTCGCCTCCGTGCGCGATCCGGCGTTGGAGGAGCTGGCCGGGCGCCGTACCTCTGTCGACGACGTGTACGGCGCCGCCGCGGCCGAGCAGGCGCTGCGCCGGAGGCGAGCCACCGCCGACCTGCTCGGCGCCCTCGGCGTCGAGGTGATCGACGCCGACGCCGAGCGGCTACCGCCGGCGCTGGCCGACCACTACCTGTCGTTGAAGGCGCGCGGACTGCTCTGAGAGCGTCCTACTCCTGCATGGCCACCCGGTCCTCCAGCAGCGCGGCGTCGACGTCGCCGGTGCTGCCGCGGAGGACCGCCTGGCGGCCGAGGACGAAGACGTAGGCGAAGAAGAGAACCTCGGCGAGGACGCCGATCGCGAGCCGGGCCCAGGTGGGCAGGCCGGACGGCGTCACGAAACCCTCGATGATCCCGCTGACGAGCAGCACGGCGACGAGCCCGAGCGCGACGGTGCCGGCGGTGCGGCCCTCGCGGGCGATCGACTGGGTGCGGGTCAGGCCACGCGGCTCGACCCAGGACCAGAACAGGCGCAGGCCGACGCCGCCGGCGACGAAGACCGCGGTCAGCTCCAGCAGTCCGTGCGGGAGCAGCAGTCCCCAGAAGTGCTGCCCGTGGTCGTGGCGGTGCATGATCGAGCCGATGATCGCGAGGTTGGCGATGTTCTGGAACAGCAGGTAGACGACCGGGAACCCCAGGATCCCCAGGGCCACGCAGAGCGCGGCGACCCAGGCGTTGTTGATCCAGACCTGGGCGGCGAAGTTCCCGGCGGCGTACTCGCTGTAGTAGCCCTCGAAGTCCTCGTTGACGAGCTGGTCGACCTCGGCCGGCGACAGCAGGCTCTGCTCGACCGCGGGGTGCTGGACCAGCCAGATCATCATCACCGCGATCACGACCGCGTTGGCGACCAGGCAGCCCAGCCACCACCAGCGCAGCCGGTAGAGCGCGGCCGGGAAGCGGTCGGTGAAGAACCGGGCGACGCCGCGCCAGGAGCCGACCCGGGCACCGACGGTGCGATATCGGGCCTTGGCCAGGAGGGAGGAGAGGTAGGCGATCGTCGCCCCGTCGGGTGCGGAGGTGCGCAGCACGGAGAGGTGCGTCGCCACCCGCTGGTAGAGCTCGACCAGCTCATCGCTCTCGGCACCGCTCAGCCGCCGACGACGAACCAGGTCCTCCAGGCGCTGCCACTCGTGGGCGTGCGCGAGCACGTAGGCGTCGAGATCCACGCGATCACCCTAGTGGCGCGCGCGCCCATAGACTTCGACCCGATGTCAGCCCCGGAGTTCGCCACCCTCACCAGCGACGACCTCGTCACCGGCGAGGCCGTGGCGCTCGACCTGCCGCCGGCCGGGCTCGGGGTACGGATGGTGTCGTCGCTGATCGACGTCTGCCTCACCATCGTGCTGCTGTTCGTGGTGCTGCTGGTCTTCGTCGTCGCCGCCCTGCAGGCCGACGGCGCGATCTTCCACATCGCGATCATCGGCACCCTGATCACCGTGTTCCTGGTCTACCCGACGGCGATCGAGACCCTCACGCAGGGCCGCTCGGTCGGCAAGCTCGCGATGGGGCTGCGGACCGTCCGCGACGACGCCGGTCCGATCAGCGCCCAGCACGCCTTCGTCCGCTCGCTGATCGCCGTGGTCGAGATCTGGGCCTTCACCGGCGCGCCCGCGTTCATCTGCGCCCTGATCAGCCCCCGCGGGAAGCGGCTGGGCGACTACGCCGCCGGGACGTACGTCGTGCGCGAGCGGGTCCGGCTGCGGCTCGCCCCGCCCCCGCAGATGCCGCCGCCGCTGGCCGGCTGGGCCCGGACCGCCGACCTGACCGCGTTGCCGACCGGGCTGGCGCTGGCGGTGCGCCAGTACCTCTCCCGCCTCCCCTCCCTCGACCCGGCCTCCCGGCAGCGGATCGGGCTGGACCTCGCCGGGCGGGTGTCCGTGCACGTCGCACCCGCGCCGCCGCCGGGCACCCCGCCCGAGGCGTTCCTGGCGGCGGTCATCGCGGCTCGCCGCGAGCGGGACGCCGCCCGCCTGGCCCGTGAGGCCGAGCTCCGGCGGCGGCTGACCCGGCGCCGATGAGCCGGCGGGCCCCCGACGACACGCTCGTCCACCTGCGCCGCGCCCGGGACCACGCCGACCGGAACTTCGCGGAGCCGCTGGACCTGCCGGCGCTGGCCGCCGTGGCCGGCATCAGCAAGTACCACTTCCAGCGACTGTTCACCGCGACCTACGGGCGCAGCCCGGCGGCGTACCTCTCCGAACGGCGCATCGAGCGCGCCCAGGACCTGCTCCGCACGACCAACCTGACGGTGACCGAGGTCTGCCACGCGGTGGGGTTCTCCAGCCTCGGCTCGTTCAGCAGCCGGTTCCGGCAGCTGGTCGGCGAGACACCCAGCGCGTTCCAGCGACGGTACGCCGAGTCCGGCGTCCCGCGGGTGCCCGGCTGCTACGTCTTCATGTGGGGGCTGGCCGAACGTCGCGGGTCAGAGCCCGCTGGAGAGGACCAGCCCGTTGCGGGCCTCCAGCCGCCAGCCGGTGGCGACCGGTCCGGCCAGCCCGACCACGCCGGATGAGACGACCCGGACCGGGGTCGCCTCGGTCAGCAGCGCCTCGACCGATCCGGCCTGGGCGTCGCTGAGGCGGGCGGTCCCCGGGATCCGCCAGCGGGAGGTGCCGGGACCGCCGCCGCTGACGTGGTCGGGCGTCCCGGACTCGTCGAGCACCATCGTCTGCACCTCCTCGCTCGCGACGAGCAGCGTGACGCCGCCCTCGTCGTGGCTGATGCCGGTGACCCGGGCCCCTTCGTGGCGGGTGACGAAGTGGCGGCCCAGGTCGGGCAGGTGCCGCAGCTCGCCGAGCCGCCGGCGCAGGACGAGCGAGGCCGCCGCGACACCGGCCGCGGCCAGGGCCACGGCCAGCAGGGCGGCCGCGCCTGCGACGCGCAGGCTGGTGTCGACGCCGAGCAGGCCGGCGGGGAGCACGCCGGCGGCCAGGACGCCGACGAAGGTCAGGACGGGGGCGAGTCGCGAGGTCATGTTGTCGATCCTGCGAGCCCGGGCGGTGCGGGCGCCGTACCCCGGCTGTGGGGTGGCTGTGGTTGTCGCAACCTGGGAGAAGCAACCCGCCGTACGACGTCCCTAGCCTGGCCGCATGATCACCAACATCTCCCTGGTCAGCGTCTTCGTCACCGACATCGACGACGCGCTCGCCTTCTACACCGACGTCCTCGGCTTCACGGCGAGGGAGGACCTCATGTTCGGCGAGGACTTCCGCTGGTGCACCGTCGTGCACCCGAACCAGCCGGAGCTCCAGGTGCACCTGACGACGCCGTCGGCACCACTGTCGGACGACCTGGTCGCGGCCATGCGACGGGCCCAGGCCGAGGGCGGGCTGCCGGGCCTGGGGCTGGCCGTCGACGACTGCCGGAAGACCTACGAGGAGCTGTCCGCCAAGGGCGTCGTGTTCCTGCAGGAGCCGACCGAGCGGCCGTACGGTGTCGAGGCCCTGATGCGGGACAACTCCGGCAACTGGATGGTGCTGGTCGAGCACCGCGACTACGTGCCCGCGGACTTCCAGGGCTTCGAGGTCTAGCCTCAGGACGTCAGCTTCAGCGTCCCGGACGGGTCCTGGTAGAGCAGCCGGCAGGTCCGCTCGACCGCGTCGCACTCCTGGAGGGTGCCGGTGCCGGTGCCGGTGGCGGTCTGGTCGCCGCGTGCGGCGACGACGAACGTGTCGGGTCCGGTCCACGCGATGCCTGTCGCGGAGCCGTCGACCTCCGTCGCCACCGGCGAGAGACGTCCGTCGCGTGGGTCGACCAGTGTCACCCCGTCCGGCGCGGTGCGGGCGTAGCTCGTGCCGTCCGGAGCGAGCCGGCCGCTGTAGCCCGCGCCGCGGATCCGGGACAGGAGCTCGCCCGTGCTCGCGTCGAAGAAGCGAGCGCCGTGCGACGTCTCCAACGCCAGCACTCCGGCCACCAGGTCCTCATCGATGATGCCTCCCCCGGTCGGCAGCGACCGGACCGGGCCGCCGGTGCCGGTGAGGAGGTAGCCGTCAGGTCCCGAGTCGACCCGGTGGTCACCGTCGAAGGCTGCGGCGCTGCCGCCGTCGGCGGGGTCGACGTCCAGGTCGGTCCAGGTCCGGGTCTCGGGCGACCACGCCCGGTAGGTGTCGTCCTCCTGCTGGGTGATGATCCGACCGCCCGCCGGGTCCAGGTAGTCCCGGAGACCCGTGCCCAGCCTCTCGGCCTTCCCGGGCACCCCGTCCTGATCGACCGGCACGGCCACCAGGTCCCCCGCCCCGTCCGAGAGCAGCACCCGTCCCCCGAGGACACCCAGCACGTTGCGCGCCGGGATGCCCGTCACGGTGAAGCCGGCCGGCCCGCCGACGACCAGGCGGCCCTGCACCACGAAGCCGACGACCCGACTCGGGTCGTCGACCTCCAGCGGGGACCCGCTGGCCACCGGGGCCCGGTCCGCCTCGGGAAGGAGCCGGCCGACGCCCGCCGCTGCCGCGGTCACCGCGACCGCCGCCACGAGCGCGACCGCGGTGCGGCCCGTCGTACGACGGCGACGCGCGGCGCGGACCCGGGCCTGGAGGGCGACCCGGTCGGGGGCGGGGACGTCGACGGCGTCGCGGACGGCGCTGAGGGTGGTGCGGACCTGGTTCATGACAGCTCCTCGATCAGGGTCCGGGCATCGGGCAGGGCGGCGCGCAGCCGCTGGAGGGCGTGGTGGGTCTGGCTCTTGACCGAGCCGACGGAGCAGCCGAGCTCCTGGGCCGTCGCCTCGACGGTGAGGTCCTCGACGTAGCGGAGCACCAGGGTGGCCCGCATCCGCGGCGGCAGCCGGCGTACCTCCGCCCACAGGTCGAGGTGCTCGGCACGCACGTCGAGGCCGCCGGCGTACGACGACTCCGGCAGCTCGTCGGTCGGCACCTCGCGACGCCGCTTGGGCCACTGCCGGGTCATCTGCCGGACCATCGCCTGGCGGACGTAGCCGTCGGCCGCGCGCGTGTCGCGGATCGACGACCAGCGCACGCAGGTGCGGGCCAGGGCGTCCTGCAGCAGGTCCTCGGCCTGGTGCCGGTCACCGGTGAGCAGGTACGCCGTACGGAACAGCGGCGCCCAGCGCGCGGCCATGAACTCCTCGAACGTCACACCCGGAGAAGACACCTCAGGGCGCCGAAAGGTTGAGAGCCCTCTCGTCGGGGCGCTCCGGGATGAACAGGCACAGGCCGGCGGCCAGCAGGCAGAGCACGCCGGCGGTGATCCAGGCGGCGAAGTAGTCGCCGTTGGCCTGCCGGACCCACCCGGCGAAGCTCGCGGCGACGCCGGCGCCGACCATGTGGCTGGCGAAGACCCAGCCGAACACCACCCCGGCCCTCTCGATGCCGAAGTGCTGGCGGCACAGAGCCACCGTCGGGGGCACCGTCGCCACCCAGTCGAGGCCGTAGAACACGACGAACAGGAACAGGCTCGGGTGCACCTGCGGGCCGAGCAGCAGGTGGACCCACAGCAGGGAGAGACCGCGCAGGCCGTAGTAGGCGAAGAGCAGCTTGCGCGGGTCGACCCGGTCGGTGAGCCAGCCGCTGGCGATGGTCCCGACGATGTCGAAGACGCCGACCAGGGCGAGCAGGCTCGCGCTCGTCGTCTGGGCCATGCCGTGGTCGTGGGCGGCCGGGATGAAGTGGGTGCCGATCAGGCCGTTGGTCGACCACCCGCAGATCCAGAACGTCGCGAACAGGATCCAGAACGTCCGCGAACGGGACACGCCGCGCAGGGTGGTCAGCGCGGCGGCGGCCGCGCCGCGCGAGGCGGTGACGGGCGGCGGGGGCGTCCAGTCCGCCGGAGCGCCGTACGGCGTGGCGCCGACGTCGGCCGGCTGGTCCCGCATCAGCCACAGGACGAACGGCACCAGGGCCAGCGCGAACGCCGTCACCAGGCCCGCGGCCCAGCGCCAGCCCGGCCCGTCGGCCAGGTGCGCGATGGCCGGCAGGAACACCAGCTGACCGGTCGAGCTGGCCGCCGAGAACACACCGACCACGAGGCCGCGGTGCCGGACGAACCAGCGGTTGGCGACGATCGCGCCGAAGACCAGGGCCAGCGAGCCGGTCCCGACCCCGACCGCGAACCCCCACAGCAGCCACAGCTGCCAGGCCTCGGTCATCACCAGGGTGAGACCCGAGCCGGCCGCGACGAGGGTCAGCGAGGCGGCGACCACCCGTCGTACGCCGAAGCGCTCCATGAGCGCGGCCGCGAACGGGGCGGTCAGGCCGTAGACGATCAGGTTGAGGCTGACCGCGCCGCTGGTGGTGGCCCGTGACCAGCCGAAGTCCTCCTCGAGCGGCTCGAGCAGCGCTCCGGTCGACGAGCGGAAGCCGGCGGCCGCGATCAGTGCGGCCATCGTGATGATCGCGACCGGCCAGGCCCGGTGGAGCCGCCGCGCCCCGACGCTCTTCTCCAGGGACGCGGTCACGCGCGTCAGCGTAGAACGCCGCCTGTGGACAAGTCCGCCGAGTCGGCGCACATGTGCGCCGACTCGGCGAGCTCATCCACAGGCGGGGTGGGTCAGAAGCCGGTGAACAGGAGCAGGTTGGGCGAACCGGCGGGGTCGGCGATCGCGTCCGGGGTCGCCGCGCCGGTCAGGCCGGCCGAGACGTCCGCCGGGCTGGCACCGGGGTTGGACTCCAGGTAGAGCGCTGCGGCACCCGCGACGTGCGGGGAGGCCATCGACGTGCCGGAGATCGTGTCCGTCGCGGTGGAGCCACCGATCCAGGCGGAGGTGATGTCCTCGCCGGGGGCGATGATGTCGACGCACGAGCCGAAGTTGGAGAAGTAGGCGAGCTCGTCGCTGCTGTTGGAGGCCGCGACGGTGATCGCCGAGGGAGCCGCTGCCGGCGAGCTGCCGCAGGCGTCGGAGGTCTCGTTGCCCGCGGCGACGACGGTGGTCACGCCGGCCGAGGTGAGCCGCTCGACGGCCTCGTCGATCGCGGCGTCGGCCGGACCGCCGAGGCTCATGTTGGCGACCGCCGGTCCGCCCTGGCCGGCCACCCAGTCCATGCCGTCCACGACGCCCGCGAACGAGCCGCTGCCCGCGCAGTCGAGCACCCGGACGGGCACCAGGGTGACGTCCTTGGCGACCCCGTACGTCGTGCCGCCGACGGTGCCGGCGACGTGCGAGCCGTGGCCGTTGCAGTCCTCGGTGCCGTTGCCGTCGCCGACGGCGTCGTACCCCTCGCCGAGGCGGTCGGCGTACTCGCTGTGGGAGCTGTTGATGCCGGTGTCGATGACGTACGCCGTGACGCCCGCGCCGGTGGCGGTGTACTCGTAGGTGCCGGAGAGCGGCAGCGCCGCCTGGTCGATCCGGTCGAGACCCCAGGTCGCGTCGTCCTGGACCTCGTTGATCGTGACCTGGGCGTCCTGCTGGACGAAGGCGACGTCGGGGTCCTGGCGGACCGCGGCGAGCTCGTCGGCGCTCAGCTCGGCGGCGTACCCCTTGAGGCTGCGGAAGGTGTCGGAGATCTGCGCACCCTCGCCGCGGGCCTCCTTCTTCGACGCCCGCAGCTCCTTCAGCGAGCTGCCCTCCTTCAGCATCACGACGTAGTGGCCCTTGATGGCCCCGGACTCCGCCTGCATCAGCGGGGCCGCGGACCCGTCCTTGGCGGCCGCCGGGGCGGTCCCGGTCGCAGCGCTGGCGCTGCCCGTGGCGAGCCCCGCCGAGGCCAGCGTGGTGACGGCGAGGGCTGCCGCTCCGAGAGCTGTTCGCTTCAACATCCTGCTTTGACCTCCAGTGGAGCCGGTCGGGCTCCTCGTCGGCACCGTCCCGAGAAACGGACAGCGAGCGGTGTCGTCGACCGCTGCCACCGACCCTCCCCCGGCCCGCAGGGGGCCACCAGGGGGATAACCCTTGACGTCACCCCACGGTGACCGGGTCGACTTGGACCCGGCGGACAGGGTGGAGCTGAGCGTCCCGCCCCCACCCTGCTCCTGTTCCCGACGGAAGGTCCGACATGGCCCGCAGCTTCCTGACCGACGGCGTCTCCCCCTCCGCCCACGCGCTGGAGGGGGTGGCGCTCGCCTCCGGCCACACGGTCGGCACCAGCCCCGCCCCGTCGTACGTCTGGGCGCTCCGGCCCGCACCCGAGCGACAGGTGGCGCTGGTCAGCGGCGGCGGCGCGGGTCACGAGCCGATGCACGCCGGCTTCGTCGGCGCGGGCGGCCTCGACGCCGCCGCTCCCGGCGAGGTCTTCACCTCGCCGCACAACCGCCAGGTGTACGCCGCCAGCGCGCGGGTGGCCCGGCCCGGCGGCGTGATCCACGTCGTGAAGAACTACACCGGCGACCGGATCAACTTCGCCATCGCCGCCGAGCGGCTGCGCGCCGAGGGCCACCGGGTGGCCGAGGTGCTGGTCGACGACGACCTCGGCTCCGAGGGCCATGAGGTCGGGCGGCGCGGCACCGGCGCGACCGTCGTCGTCGAGAAGGTGCTGGGCGCCGCCGCCGACACCGGCGCGACGTTCGACGACCTCGTCACCCTCGGCCGCCGCGTCGTCGACCGCTCGCGGACCCTCGCGGTCGCCCACGGCGCGCAGACCTCCCCCGAGACCGGTGAGCCCGCCTTCGACGTCGCCCCCGGCGCCCTCGAGTACGGCGTCGGCATCCACGGCGAGACCGCCGCCGAGAGCATCGACCAGCCGGACCTGGGCAGGCTGGTCGACCGGATGGTCGGCGACCTGCTCGCCGCGCTGCCGGCCTCCGAGGACGGCTACCTGCTGCTGGTCAACGGGCTCGGGGGCACCGGCAACCTCGAGCTGGCCCACGTGGCGACCGAGGCCGCCCGCGCGCTCGACGCCGCGGGTCGCCGGCTGCGCAGCGTCGAGACCGGCACCTACGTCTCCGCGCTCGACATGCGCGGCTTCTCGATCACCCTCACCGCCGCCGAGGAGTCCTGGCTGGCGCACTGGTGGGCCCCGCACGACACGGTCGCGCTGCCGAGCCCCCGCGAGCTCGGGACCGGCGTCACCGCCGCCGCCGAGGACCCCGCGCCGGCCACCGGTGGGGAGCCCTCGCCCTGGCTGGCCGGGCTGGCCGCCACGTTCGAGGCCCGTCGCCCCGGGCTCAACGCCCTCGACCAGCGCGCGGGCGACGGCGACATCGGCACCAACCTGGACAACGGCCTCCAGGCCGCCGTACGACGGGCTCCGGGCCCGGAGGCCGACCTCGCCGCTGACCTGGCCGCGGTGGCGGGCGCGTTCCTGGACGACGTCGGCGGCTCCAGCGGTCCGCTCTTCGGCCTGGTGTTCCAGGCGGTCGCCGCGGCGGTCGAGGGAGCCGACGACCCGTCCGCGGCCCTCGTCACCGGGCTCCGCGAGGGCCAGGAGGCGGTGACCCGGGTCGGCGGCGCCGTCCCGGGCGACCGCACGCTGCTCGACGCCCTGGCTCCGGCGGTCGCGGGCCAGCGCCTCGACCGCGAGGCGGTCGCCGCAGCGGTCGCGGGTGCCCGTGAGACTGCGCGGCTGGTGGCCAGGCGCGGCCGGGCCAGCTACCTCGGCGACCGGGCGCTCGGCGTTGCCGACCCCGGCGCCGTCGCCGTGGCCCTGCTCCTGAGCGCGCTGCTGGAGCACCTGGACGGCTCGGTCGACGACGACCTGCGGACCGACCTGGACGAGCTGGTGGCCGGGCGGTGAGTCAGCGCCTGACGTAGCGCAGGTCGGTGATGTCGCGGCCGACCTCGAGGCCCTTGCGCTCGAACTTGGTGACCGGCCGCTCGGACCAGCGCTCGACGACGCCGCCTTCGAGAGCCGGCTCGGCGTCGAGGACCTCGCGCATCTGGTCGGCGTAGTCGGCCCAGTCGGTGGCCAGCCGCCAGGTCCCGCCCGGCACCAGCCGGGTCGAGACCAGGCGGGCGAAGTCGGCGTCGACCAGCCGGCGCTTGCGGTGCTTCTTCTTGTGCCACGGGTCCGGGAAGAACGTCCACAGCTCGCTGATGCTCGCCTCGCCCAGCAGGTGCTGGAGGGTCCACGCCGCGTCGACGCTGCACAGCCGGAGGTTCTCCGCCCCCGCCTCGGCCGCCCGCCAGAGCGTGTCGGCGACACCCGGCCGCCACACCTCGAGCGCGAGGACGTCGTACGACGGGCGCGCCGCCGCGAGGACGGCCGTCGCCTCGCCGACACCCGACCCGATCTCCACGATCAGCGGCGCCTCGCGGCCGAACCACGACGCCCACGCGAAGTCGGGCCGGTCGACGGCCTCGTCCGGGATGACCCACTTCTCCTGGTGCGCGGCCCAGGCCGCGGCCTGGTTGGGGGTGAACCGCGCCCCGCGCCGTGAGTAGCTCAGCACCTCCCGCATCCGGCGACCGTCCTCGGTCAGCCGATGGTGGGGTCGTGCGGGTCGGACGCCGTGCTCGTGCATGCGCCCATCCTCCCTGATCGCTACGTTCAGACCATGATCGCCAGAGCCCGCCTCCAGTCCCTGCACGCCGAGGAGGAGCGCCGCTTCGTCGAGCTCCACCCCCGATCCGCCACCCTGGCCGAGCAGGCCCGCGGACCGCTGCTCGCGGGCGTGCCGATGCCGTGGATGACCCGCTGGCCCGGGGCGTTCCCGGTCTTCGTGGAGTCGGCCTCCGGCGCCCGCCTCGTCGACGTCGACGGCGTCGAGTACGTCGACCTCTGCCTCGGCGACACCGGCGCGATGACCGGCCACGCGCTCCCCCAGGTGGCCGAGGTGATCGCCGAGCGGGCCCGCACCGGCATCACCACCATGCTGCCGTCGGCCGACGCGGTCTGGGTCGGCGAGGAGCTGGCCCGGCGGTTCGGCCTCCCGACCTGGCAGCTGGCCATGTCGGCCACCGACGCCAACCGCTTCGTGCTCCGCTTCGCCCGCTACCTCACCGGCCGTCCGCGGGTCGCGGTGTTCGACTGGTGCTACCACGGCACCGTGGATGAGACCCTGGCCGTGCTGGACGGCGACCGGGTGGTCCCCCGCCCGGGCGCCCTCGGGCCACAGGTCGACGTCGCGGTGACCACGGCGGTCGTGCCGTTCAACGACCTCGACGCCCTCGAGCGCCGCCTCGCCGAGGGTGACGTCGCCTGCCTGCTGATGGAGCCCGCGCTCACCAACATCGGCATCGTGCTCCCCGAGGAGGGCTACCTGGCGGGCGTGCGCGAGGTCACCCGGCGGCACGGGGTGCTGCTGATCGTCGACGAGACGCACACGATGTGCGCCGGGCCGGGCGGCTGCACGGCCGCCTGGGGCCTGGATCCCGACCTGGTCGTGGTCGGCAAGGCGATCGCGGGCGGGGTCCCGGCTGCGGCGTACGGCATGAGCGCCGAGGTCGCCGGGCGGCTGTCCGGCCCGATGCTCGGCCACGAGATCGACGTCGCCGGGGTCGGCGGCACCCTGACCGCCAACGCGCTCGCGCTGGCCGCGGTCCGGGCGACGCTGTCGACCTGTCTGCGCGAGGAGGACTTCGCGGTCGCCGTACCCCTGGCGGAGCGGTTCACCGAGGGCGTCGCCGGGGTGATCGCCGAGCACGGGCTGCCCTGGCACGTGCAGCGGCTCGGCTGCCGCGCGGAGTACTGGTTCTGCCCGCCGCCCCGCGACGGCGCGGCCGCTGCGGCAGCGGTCGACGAGGAGCTCGAGGCGTTCCTGCACCTGTGGTGCCTCAACCGCGGCGTGCTGCTGACGCCGTTCCACAACATGGCGCTCTTCAGCCCGCACCACACGACGGCCGACGTCGACCGGCACACGCAGGTGTACGCCGAGGCCGTCGCCGCCCTGCTCGGCCAGTGAAATGCAGGACGGCCCCGGACCGAGGTCCGGGGCCGTCCTGGTGAAGCTGGTGGGACTAGATCACTTGGTGATCTTGGTGACCCGGCCGGCGCCGACGGTGCGGCCACCCTCACGGATCGCGAACCGCAGGCCCTCGTCCATGGCGATGGGCTGGATCAGCTCGACGGCCATCTCGGTGTTGTCACCGGGCATGACCATCTCGGTGCCCTCGGGCAGCGTGACGACGCCCGTGACGTCCGTGGTCCGGAAGTAGAACTGCGGACGGTAGTTGTTGAAGAACGGCGTGTGACGGCCGCCCTCCTCCTTCGACAGGATGTAGACCGACGCGTCGAAGTTGGTGTGCGGGGTCGTGGTGCCCGGCTTGATGACGACCATGCCGCGCTCGATGTCCTCGCGCTTGGTGCCACGGAGGAGCAGACCGACGTTCTCGCCCGCCTGGCCCTCGTCGAGCAGCTTGCGGAACATCTCGACACCGGTGACGGTCGACTTCTGGGCCTTCTCGCGGATGCCGATGATCTCGACCTCCTCGTTGACCTTGACGATGCCGCGCTCGATGCGACCGGTGATGACGGTGCCACGACCGGTGATCGTGAAGACGTCCTCGACGGGCATGAGGAACGGCTTGTCCGTCTCACGCTCGGGGGTCGGGATGGCCTCGTCGACCGCGTTCATGAGCTCGACGATCGAGTCGCCCCACTTGGCGTCGCCCTGCAGCGCCGGGAAGGCCGCCACGCGCACGACCGGGATGTCGTCGCCCGGGAACTCGTACTCGGAGAGGAGCTCGCGCACCTCCATCTCGACGAGCTCGATGAGCTCCTCGTCGTCGACCATGTCGCACTTGTTGAGCGCGACGACCAGGGCGGGGACGCCGACCTGGCGGGCGAGCAGCACGTGCTCACGCGTCTGGGGCATCGGGCCGTCCGTGGCCGCCACGACCAGGATCGCGCCGTCCATCTGCGCCGCACCGGTGATCATGTTCTTGATGTAGTCGGCGTGACCCGGGCAGTCGACGTGCGCGTAGTGGCGCGCCTCGGTCTGGTACTCGACGTGCGCGATCGAGATCGTGATGCCGCGCTGACGCTCCTCGGGAGCCTTGTCGATGTCCTCGAACGCCGACGCGGCGTTGAGGTCCGGGTGCTTGTCGTGCAGCACCTTGGTGATCGCCGCGGTGAGCGTCGTCTTACCGTGGTCGATGTGACCGATGGTGCCGATGTTGACGTGCGGCTTGGTCCGCTCGAACTTCGCCTTAGCCACTGGGGGCTCCTCCTGGTTGGTGTGTTGCTGACTCGTACTGACGGGGTGGTGCAGAGGTCGTGCTGAGTAGGCCCGGGTGGGCTACTCGCCACGGACCTTCTTGATGATCTCGTCGGCGATGTTCGTGGGAACCTCGGCGTACGAGTCGAACTCCATCGAGTACGAGGCCTGGCCGGAGGTCTTGGACCTCAGGTCGCCAACGTACCCGAACATCTCGGACAGCGGCACGAGGGCGTTGACGACGATGTCGCCGTGCCGCTCCTCCTGCGCGCGGATCTGACCGCGACGGCTGTTGATGTCGCCGATGACGGTGCCGAGGAACGAGTCGGGCGTCGTCACCTCGACCGCGAACATCGGCTCCAGCAGGACCGGCTTGGCCATGCGGGCGGCCTCCTTGAAGGCCTGGTTGCCGGCGATCTTGAACGCGAGCTCGGACGAGTCGACGTCGTGGTAGGCGCCGTCCTCGAGCGTGAACTTCACGTCGACCATCGGGTAGCCGGCGAGCACGCCGAACTCCATGGCGTCCTGGCCGCCCTGGTCCACCGACGGGATGTACTCGCGGGGCACGCGGCCACCGGAGACGCTGTTGACGAACTCGTAGCCCGCGCCGGTGCCGGTCTCGGGGTCGATGTTCGGCCCGAGGGAGACGACGACCTTCGCGAACTGACCCGAGCCACCGGTCTGCTTCTTGTGGGTGTAGCTGTGGCCGGTGACCTCCTTGCGGACGGTCTCGCGGTAGGCCACCTGCGGCTTGCCGACGGTCGCCTCGACGCGGAACTCGCGCTTCATCCGGTCGACGAGGATCTCCAGGTGGAGCTCGCCCATGCCGGCGATGATCGTCTGGCCGGTCTCCTCGTCGGACTTGACCGTGAAGGTCGGGTCCTCGTCGGAGAGCCGCTGGATCGCGGTGCCCAGCTTCTCCTGGTCGCTCTTCGTCTTGGGCTCGATCGCGACCTCGATCACCGGGGCCGGGAACGTCATCGACTCGAGGATGACCTGGTGCTGCGGGTCGCTCAGGGTGTGACCGGTCTTGGTGTCCTTCAGACCCATCACGGCCACGATCTGGCCGGCGCCGACCGACGCGATCTCCTCACGCTTGTTGGCGTGCATCTGGTAGACCTTGCCGATCCGCTCCTTGCGGCCGTTGACCGAGTTGACCACGGTCGAGCCCGCCTCCAGCTTGCCGGAGTAGACGCGCACGTAGATCAGCTTGCCGAGGTGCGGGTCGGAGGCGATCTTGTAGGCCAGACCCGAGAACGGCTCGTCGTCGGAGGGCTTGCGGATGATCTCCTCGTTCTCGTCCTTGACCGAGTGGCCGACGATGCCCTCGATGTCGAGGGGGGACGGGAGGTACTTGACGACCGCGTCGAGCAGGGGCTGGACGCCCTTGTTCTTGAACGCGGTGCCGCAGAGGACCGGGTTGACCTTGTCGGCCAGGGTGGCGCGACGGATCGCGGCCTCGAGCTCCTCGACGGTGAAGTCCTCGCCCTCGAGGTACTTCTCCATGATGTCGTCGTCGGCCTCGGACAGCGTCTCGAGGAACTTCTCGCGGTACTCGGCGGCCTGCTCGGCCAGCTCCGCGGGGATCTCCTCGACCTCGTAGTCCTCACCCATCTTCGTCTCGCCGCGCCAGGTCAGGGCACGCATGCCGACCAGGTCGATGACACCGAGGAAGTCGCCCTCGGCGCCGATCGGCAGCTGGAGGACGAGCGGGTTGGAGTTGAGGCGCTCGACCATCATGTCGACGCAGCGGAAGAAGTCCGCGCCGGTGCGGTCCAGCTTGTTGACGAAGCACATCCGGGGCACGGAGTACTTGTTGGCCTGCCGCCACACGGTCATCGTCTGCGGCTCGACACCGGCGACGCCGTCGAACACCGCGACGGCACCGTCGAGGACGCGCAGCGAGCGCTCGACCTCGGCCGTGAAGTCCACGTGGCCCGGGGTGTCGATGATGTTGATCTGGTGGTTCTTCCACCAGCAGGTCGTCGCGGCGGACGTGATCGTGATGCCGCGCTCCTGCTCCTGCTCCATCCAGTCCATCGTGGCCGCGCCCTCGTGGACCTCACCGATCTTGTAGGTGATGCCGGTGTAGAAGAGGATGCGCTCGGTGGTGGTGGTCTTGCCGGCGTCGATGTGCGCCATGATGCCGATGTTGCGGACCTTGTTGAGGTCCGTGGTGATGTCGACAGCCACTGTCTGTGCGTTCCTTAGAAAGTAGGAAGGTGCGGTGCGAGCGGGGGCTGGTACCCAACCCCCGCCGAGATCACCAGCGGTAGTGCGCGAAGGCCTTGTTGGACTCGGCCATCTTGTGGGTGTCCTCACGCTTCTTCACCGCGGCACCGAGGCCGTTGGAAGCGTCGAGGATCTCGTTCATCAGCCGCTCGTGCATGGTCTTCTCGCGACGGTCGGCCGCGTAGCCGACGAGCCAGCGCAGCGCGAGCGTGGTGCCGCGCGTGCCCTTGACCTCGATCGGGACCTGGTACGTCGCGCCGCCGACGCGGCGGGACTTGACCTCGATGGCCGGCTTCACGTTGTCCATCGCACGCTTCAGCGTGACGACGGGGTCGGTGCCGGTCTTCTCGCGGCAGCCCTCGAGCGCGGTGTAGACGATGCGCTGAGCGACCTGCTTCTTGCCGTCCTGGAGGACCTTGGACACGAGCTGGGAGACCAGCTGCGACCCGTAGACCGGGTCGACGTCGATCGGCCGCTTGGGAGCGGGACCCTTGCGCGGCATATCAGCTCTTCTCCTTCTTCGCGCCGTAACGGCTGCGGGCCTGCTTGCGGTTCTTCACGCCCTGGGTGTCGAGCGTGCCGCGGATGATCTTGTAGCGGACACCGGGGAGGTCCTTCACCCGGCCGCCGCGGACGAGCACGATGGAGTGCTCCTGGAGGTTGTGACCGACACCCGGGATGTAGGCCGTGACCTCGACGCCGCTGCTCAGGCGCACACGGGCGACCTTGCGGAGGGCGGAGTTCGGCTTCTTCGGGGTGGTGGTGTAGACGCGGGTGCAGACACCGCGCCGCTGGGGCGAACCCTTGAGGGCAGGCGTCTTGTTCTTCGACACCTTGTCCTGGCGGCCCTTGCGGACCAGCTGGTTAATCGTGGGCACCTGGCGGTTCCCTTTCTTGGTGACTCTCAGTGCGGGGCACGGTGCCGCGCACGATCGAACTGCTGCGTGTCCGGGTGGTGCGAACCAACCGGTGTTGCTCACCCCCGAGGTCGGGCGTGTCGCGCCTGGTGCCGCGGTCCTGTCCCGCGATCTACTTCCGAGCACGCGCAACGGCCTGGTCGTCCCAGACACGAGGAAAGAGGCTACCGGGCGCCCCGACAGGGGTCAAAACGCGCTGACGGCGCTGTTCCTGGACCAGGTAGACGATCGTGGCGACACCGACACCGAGCAGGGTGATCAGGCCACCCCCGACCAGGGTCCAGCGGGCC
This sequence comes from Nocardioides lianchengensis, assembly GCF_900101465.1. GTDB lineage: Bacteria > Actinomycetota > Actinomycetes > Propionibacteriales > Nocardioidaceae > Nocardioides > Nocardioides lianchengensis. The sequence goes on along the minus strand of NZ_FMZM01000001.1, from coordinate 94,526 downwards.
CCGAAGGTCTCCCCCACCCAGCCCACCACCGGCGCGCCGAGCGGCGTACCGCCCATGAAGATCATCAGGTAGAGCGCCATCACCCGTCCGCGCAGCGCGGGCGCCGTCGAGACCTGCATCAGGGTGTTGGCGGCGGTGATCATGGTCAGCGCCGACAGGCCCAGCAGCGGCATCCAGACCGCGAAGGCGACGTACGACGGGAGCACGCCGGCGACCACCTCGACGGCACCGAAGGCGAGCGCGGCGCCGACGACCAGGCGCAGCCGGACCACCGGGCGCCGGGCGGCCAGGAGCGCACCGGTCAGCGAGCCGACCGCCATGAAGGTGCCGAGCAGGCCGTACTCGGTCGCGCCCTTGTCGAAGACCTGGGTGGCCATCAGGGCCGAGGTCATCTGGAAGTTGAGGCCGAAGGTGCCGACGACGAAGACGATCACCAGGACCAGCACCAGGTCGTGGCGGCTGCGGACGTAGCGCAGCCCCTCGCGGATCATGCCGCGCGATCGCCGCGACGGCTCGACCTGGGCCAGGCGGGACGCGTCCATGCCGCGCAGCGCCAGGATCGGGGCGAGGTAGCTGACCGCGTTGAGGACGATCACCCACCCGGTGGCCTGGGCGCCCCCACCGAGGGCGGCGATCAGCACGCCGGCGACCGCAGGTCCGACGATCCGGGCGGCGTTGAAGGACGCCGAGTTGAGGCCCACCGCGTTGGTGAGGTCCTCGGGCGAGACGATCTCGCTCACGAACGACTGGCGTGCCGGGGCGTCGAAGGCGGTGCCGATGCCGAAGACCAGGGCCAGCACGTAGACGTGCCACACCTCCGCGACGCCGGTGACGGCGAGCACGCCCAGCACGAAGGCGGGGACGGCCATCATCACCTGGGTGACCTGGAGCAGCTGGCGCTTCGGGACCCGGTCGGCGACCACGCCCGCCAGCGGCGAGAGGAGCAGGGCCGGGAGGAACTGGAGGCCGGTCGTGATGCCGACCGCGGTGCCGCCGTTGACGGCGAGCTGGAGGACCAGCCAGTCCTGCGCGACGCGCTGCATCCAGGTGCCGGTGTTCGACACCACGGCGCCGGCGGCGTAGCGGCGGTAGTTGGCGTTGTGGAGCGAGCGGAACGTGGGACTCAAAGCGGGTGTCAGTCCTCCTGGGCGAGGCGTTCGAGGATGGGAGCGGCGCGGCGGAGGACGTCGCGCTCGTCGGGGGTCAGGTCCCGCAGCCGGCGGGCGAGCCACTCGTCGCGGCGGCGGCGGTCGGCGAGCAGGGTGGCGCGGCCGGACTCCGAGATCGCGACCAGCACCTGGCGGCCGTCGGTCTCGTGCGGGCGTCGTACGACGTGGCCGCCCTCCTCGAGGCAGTTGACCGTGCGGGTCATGCTCGGCGCCTTCACGCGCTCGCGGGCGGCGAGCTCGCCGACCGTCAGCTCGCCGTGGCGGTAGAGGGCGCCCAGCACGGCCATCGCGTTCATGCTCAGCTCGTTGGCCGGGTCGACCTCGTTGGCGAGGCGACGACGCAGGCGCATGACCGACAGCCGGAGCTCGGAGGCGAGACCGGCGTCGGTGCGGGCGACCTTCTGGACCCTGGGCATGTCGTTAGCATAACTCATTACTCTTGCTAACTATTCCGGCTGGGCACGCGCCCTCCGCGGAGGGCGCGTCGATCAGGTCAGCCAGGAGGTGATCGGGTCGATGGCGAAGTAGACGACGAAGAGTCCGCCGACGACCGCCATCAGGGGGTGGATCTCGCGGGCCTTGCCGACGACGAGCTTGATGAGCAGGAAGGCCAGGAAGCCGCCGCCGATGCCGACCGAGATCGAGTAGGTGAAGGGCATCAGCACGATGGTCAGGAAGGCCGGGATCGCGATCTCGACGTCGGACCAGGCGATGTCGGTGACCTGCTGCATCATCAGGAACCCGACCAGGACCAGGGCCGGGACGGCCGCCTCGGAGGGGATGGCCCGCACGATCGGGGTGAAGAAGGTCGCCAGCAGGAAGAGCAGGCCGGTGACCACCGAGGCCAGGCCGGTGCGCGCACCCTCGCCGACGCCCGAGGCCGACTCGATGTACGACGTGTTGGACGAGACGCCCCCGAGACCGCCGGCGATGGCGGCGACCGAGTCGACGACCAGGATCCGCTCGGGGTTCGGCGGGATGCCGTCCTCGTCGTTCAGACCGGCCTCGGCACCGATGGCCGTCATCGTGCCCATGGTGTCGAAGAAGTCGGCGAGCAGCAGCGAGAAGACCAGCAGCAGCGCGGCGATCACGCCGATCGAGCCGAACGCGCCGAAGAGCGAGACCTCGCCCAGGGTGCCGAAGTCCGGGACGTCGACGAAGCCGTCGAGGTGGGGCACGCTCAGCGCCCAGCCGCCGGGGTTGTCGGCGGACCGGGCCCCGAGGTCGAGGACGCCGTCCAGCACCAGGGCCAGGACGGTGGTCACCGCGATGGCGATCAGGATCGCGCCGCGGACACGCCGTACCCACAGGGCGACGAGGAGCAGGAGGCCGACGGCGAAGACCAGGACCGGCCAGCCGCTGAGCTGCCCGGTCTGGCCGAGCTGGACGGGCACCGTGGTCTGCGCGGCGTCGGGGATCCGGGTGACGAAGCCGGCGTCGACGAAGCCGATCAGCGCGATGAACAGGCCGATGCCGACCGAGATCGCGACCTTCAGCTGCGTCGGGACGGCGTGGAAGACCGCGGTCCGGAAGCCGGTCAGCACCAGGACCAGGATCGCGATGCCCTCGAGCACCACCAGGCCCATCGCGTCGGCCCAGGTCGAGCGGGTGGCGATCTGCACGGCGACGAAGGCGTTCAGGCCGAGACCGGTGGCCAGGGCGAGCGGGAAGTTGGCCACCGCGCCCATCAGGATCGTCAGGACACCGGCGACCAGGGCGGTGCCGGCCGCGATCGCGGGGAGGTTCGGCGCGGCGCCACCGGCCAGGTAGTTGCCCTCGCTGTCCTGGACGAAGCCGAGGATCAGCGGGTTGAGCACGATGATGTACGACATCGTCAGGAAGGTGACGAGGCCGCCGCGCACCTCCTGCCCGACGGTGGAGCCACGCTGGCCGATCTTGAAGTAGCGCTCGAGTGCCAAGGTCACGACGCACCAGCATTCCAGGCCGCGCGCCGGCCGGGCTAGCCTGCCCCCGTGGAGTTCAGCGACGAGCAGCCGACGCAGCACGAGATCGGCAACCGCACCTACCTCGTCGCCGACGTCGAGCCGCTGGACGTCGACGGCGTGCGCACGGTGCTGGTCGGGTCGATCGTCTGGGCGGTCGCGTTCGTGGCCCTGCTGCCGTTCTACGGCGAGCTGGAGGCCGAGGGGCGCACCTGGTGGCTGTGGACCTGCCTGGCCGGCTTCGGGCTGGGGCTCTTCGGCTACGAGTACTGCCGGCGCCGCCGGCGGACCCGGGTCGAGGCCGCGGAAGCAACCGACCCGCCTGTCACCGAGGGCTAGAAGCGCTCGAGCTCGTCGAGGCTGACCGTGTCGACCACGTGGTCGGGCAGCGGCTGCGGCTCGTGCTTCTTGGCCAGCCGCACCTCGGAGTGGGCACCGCAGCCGTGGTCGAACGACACGATGCGGCCGTCGTCGTTGGCGTCGCCGTTGGCACAGACACCGAAGAGCTCGGACAGCGGTCCGGCGATGCGGACCAGGAAGCCGCAACCGTGGCAGTGGTCGGGGGCCGACTGGGCGATCGGAGCGGACGGGCCGCCGTCGCCGTCGTACCAGCGCTGGGCGGCGAGGTCGCGGCCCTCGACCGACAGGGTGCGGGCCCGGCCGAGGTAGAGGTCCTGCGCGACCTGGCGGATCTGGGCCTTCTCGTCGGCGTCGAGCGGGTCGTCGCCGAAGGAGTACGTCGGGACCAGCCGCGGGTCGTCGTCGTCGACCGGGAGCAGGTCGCCGGGGGTCATGTCGCCGGGCTTGATGCGCTCGCGGTAGGGCACCCACTCGGGCGCGACGATCGCCTCGTCGCCCGGGATCAGCACGACCTCGTCGACGGTGATCAGCTTCTGCCGCGGCGCGCGGGCGACGGTCACCGACCAGCGCCAGCCGACGTACCCGGGGCGGGTGCAGGCGAACAGGTGGGTGACGACCCGCTCCCCCTCGACGACGTGGCCGAGGTGGTCGCCGACGTCGGTCGGCTCCGCCTCCTGCAGGAGGGTGTCCCGGGCCAGGTCGACCGCCGCCACGGCGGCGGAGTCGGGCTTGGCGCGCAGCATCGTCGTCACGGCGGCATCATGACCCATCGGCCGCGGCGCTGTCAGGTCGGGGCGGCACCTCAAGGCAGGATGTGCGCATGACGTCGGAGGACCAGCGGTGGCGCGACCCGCACGCCGACGGCACGGGCACCCGCACCGACACCGGCCCGACCCGCGCCGACCGGGCCCGCTCGGTGGGCCGCGGGATCGGCACCGGGGCCAAGGTGACCGCGCGCGGCATGGCCGCGACGGGCCGGGTGACCGGCAAGGTCGGGCGGGCCGTCGGGCGCAACGCGCGCCGGGCCGCGGGCGCCCAGGGAGCGGAGCAGTCGGGACTGAACCGGCTGATCTACCTGCACTTCTTCAACACCGCCGGCGACGCCGCGGTCGCGATCTCGCTGGCCGGAAGCCTGTTCTTCCAGGTGCCGTCGGGCGAGGCCCGCGGCCAGGTGGCGCTGTTCCTGGGCCTGACGATGCTGCCGTTCGCGATCGTCGCTCCGCTCATCGGGCCGTTCCTCGACAAGTTCAGCCACGGCCGGCGCTGGGCGATCGGGGCGACCCAGGCGGTCCGCGCGTTCCTGTGCTGGGCGCTGGCCGGCGGCATCAGCGGGGGCACCTCGCCCTGGCTCTTCGCGGCCGCGCTCGGTGTCCTGGTCTCCTCCAAGGCGTACGGCGTGACGCGGGCGGCCGCCGTGCCCCGGCTGCTCCCGGAGGGCTTCACCCTGGTCAAGGCCAACGGCCGGGTGTCGGTCTCCGGCCTGGTCGGCGTCTCGGTCTCGGCGCCGCTCGCCGGCCTGGCCTCGCTGGCCGGTCCCGAGTGGTCGCTGCGCTACGCCTTCCTGCTGTTCGCGGTCGCGACCGTCTGCGCGATCCGGCTGCCCGAGGCGGTCGACTCGTCGGCCGGCGAGGGCGCGCTGGCCTTCCGCGACGAGACCGACGACGGCCGCCCGGGCCGGCGTCCCCGCACCCGGATCCCCCCGGCCGTCGCGTTCGCGCTGCGCGCGAACTGCGGACCGCGGTTCCTGTCGGGCTTCCTGCTGATGTTCATGGCGTTCCTGCTGCGCGAGAACCCGCCCGAGAGCTCGCTGTCGGCCGAGCTGCTCATCGGCGTCGTGGTGGGCGGCGCCGGCGCCGGCAACGCGGTCGGCGTGGCGCTGGCGGCGATGCTGAAGAAGATCAACCCGTCGGTCACCGTGGTGCTGGTGCTGCTCCTCGACGCGGCGGCCGCGCTGCTGGCGGCGCTGTTCTACGGCGTGCTGTTCCTGGCCCTGCTCGGGCTGGTCGCCGGCATGGCCCAGACGCTGGCCAAGTTCTGCCTCGACTCGACCATCCAGCGCGACATCCCCGAGCGGGTGCAGGCCAGCGCCTTCGCCCGCAGCGACACGACGCTGCAGCTGGCCTGGGTGGTCGGCGGCTTCGTCGGCATCGCGATGCCGCTGGAGCCGGCCCGGCTCGGCCTGTCGGTCGCGTTCACGGTCCTGGCGGCCTGGACGGTGTTCGTCCTGGTCAACCGGGTGCAGCAGCGCCCGGCCCGTCGTACGCCGGCGTAGGGCTCAGATCTCCAGCTCGTCGGCGAGCGCGCGGAGCAGCTTGGCGGTGGGCTTGGCCGCCTTGGCGTCGGGGTGACGACCGTGGCGGTAGGCCTCGCCGACGTTGTCGAGCAGCCGGATCAGGTCCTCGACGATCGGGGCCATCTCCTCGGGCTTGCGCCGCCGGGCCTGGGACTGGGCCTTGGACACCGAGGCCGGGGCGTCGACGACGCGGACCTGCAGGGCCTGCTCGCCGCGTCGGCCCTGGGCGATGCCGAACTCGACGCGGGTGCCGGCCTTGAGGTTGGTGGTGCCCTCGGGCAGCGCCTCGGTGCGGACGTAGACGTCCTCGCCGCCGTCCTGCGACAGGAAGCCGAAGCCCTTGTCGGCGTCGAACCACTTCACCTTGCCAGTGGGCACGGGTCTGACCTCTTCCATCGAGTTACGCGAGTTCCGCAGGGATGCGGAGTCGGAGTCTAGAGCGACTCGTTCATCGATCCCGAACGAAATCCGCGAGCGTCCACCTCGGCGGCCCCGAAGCCGGCGTCGCGGACCGCTGCGAGCACCGCCTCCTCCAGGCCCGGGGCCAGCGGCAGCAGGGCCGCGTCGAGCTCGACCGAGACGCGCTCGCCCAGGTCGCGGACCCGCAGGTTCGCGAGCGGTACGCCGGCCAGCGCGGCCCGGACCCCGCTCTCGGCCCGTTCGACGCGCCCCAGCCGGAAGGGGGTGACCTCGACGCCGTACGCGACCCGCGACGAGAGGCAGGCGGCTGCGGGCTTGTCCCAGGTCGGCAGCCCCCAGCGCCGCGAGGCCTCGCGGACCTGGGCCTTGGTCAGCCCGGCGTCGCGCAGCGGGGCGATCGCGCCGCGCTCGGCCGCCGCCCGGATGCCGGGACGGAAGCCGGCGACCGCGTCGTCGGCGTTGGTGCCGGTGGCGACGTGGGCGAGCCCGAGGTCGGCGGCGAGCGGGACCAGCACGTCGAGTAGCTCGGCCTTGCAGAAGAAGCAGCGGTCCGGCCCGTTGGCGCGGTAGCCCTCGCGGTCCATCTCGTGGGTCTCGGGGGTGAGCACCCGCACCCCCAGCGACTCCGCGAAGTCCCGGGCGGGGTCGCGCTCGGCCTGGGGCAGGGAGTGGGAGTAGCCGGTCGCGGCCGCGACCCGCTCGGGACCGAGCGCGCGGACGGCGGCGGCCAGCAGCAGGGCGCTGTCGGCGCCGCCGCTGTAGGCGACCAGCACCGAGCCACGCTCGCGGAGGTCGGCCTCGAGCGCCGCCATCCGGGTGGTCAGCAGGTGCTCGTCCAGCCAGGCCGGGAACTCCAGCAGCGAGTCGAGCACCACGTGGGTGCCGGCGGCGAGCAGCTCCTCACGGGTGCAGCCGCCGGTCAGCACGGACACGCTGAGCGCCCCGGCCGCGAGCGCGCCCTCGACGTCGTGGACGTGGTCGCCGACATAGATCGACGCGCCCTCTCGGACCAGCACGTCGGCCTTGCCGACGCCCCACACCCAGCCCTCCAGGAGGTCCACGTCGAAGCCGACGTGGTCGAGGTGGAGCCGGGCGTTGTCGGGGAACTTGCCGGTCACGACGAGCACCCGCCCGCGGTGGCGTCGTACAGCGGCGATGGCGTCGTGGGCGCCCGCCAGCGCGGGGACCGAGGTGATCGCGTGGTCGGGGTAGAGCGCCCGGAAGCGGTCGCCGGCGGCGGCGATCGCGTCCTCGGGGAGGTAGGGCTGCAGCAGCAGGTCGAGGGGCGGCCCGAGCCGGGCCGTCATCTCCTCGACCGGGAAGTCGACCCCCAGCTCGGACCCGAGCGCGCGGAGCACGTCGCCGAACCCCGGCGCGGTGTCGATGAGCGTCATGTCGAGGTCGAACCCGACCGCCAGAGGGGCTGGGGCGGGGCGGTCGGACATGCGGTCAGGCTAGCCCGCGGTGGGGACACGTTTGGCAGGGTGCCCCCTCCCCTGTCACCCTGGGCGTTTCTGGGACGGGTGTTCACTCGAGAGACGGGTGGGAGGTCGAGATGGGGAGTCGTCGTCGTACGACGCTGCTCGGCGCGCTCGCCGCGGCCCTGCTGGTGACGCCGCTCGCGCCCGCCGAGGCTCGGACCGCCACGGTCGAGCCTGCCACCGATCTCTTCCTGGTCACCCTCGACACACCCGGCGCCGCCGGCCGGTCCGCCGGGCTGTCCACCGCGCTCGACCGCTTCCGGATGACCGTCCAGCAGGACGCCGTCCTGGTGTCGGTCGCGGCCCCGCGGCCGGTCTACCGCTGGACGACCGCCCTCAACGGGGTCGCCGTCGAGCTCACCGACGACCAGGCCCAGGACCTGCAGGCCGACGGCCGGGTGGTGTCGGTCGAGCGCAACGAGGTCCGCCCGCTGGCGGGGACCGTGGCGCCCGCATCGAGCGCCGCACCGGTCGGCGCCGGCCGGGCCCGCGGGGGCGCCGGCGTGGTGATCGGGGTGGTCGACACCGGCCTCGACGCCGACCACCCGCTCTTCGCCAGCACTCCCGGCCTGGCCGACGACCCCGAGGGGTTCACCGGGCCGTGCCAGACCGGGGAGGGCTGGTCCGCGTCGTCCTGCACCGCGAAGGTGATGGGGGCGCGCTGGTTCGTCGACGGCTTCGGCGCCGACCGGACCCGCAGCTCCGAGCAGCTCTCGGCCCGCGACGACGACGGGCACGGCACCCTCGTCGCCTCGATCGCGGCCGGTGACGCCGGGGTCCGGGTGCGCACCGACGCCGGCACGCTGGGCCGCTACTCGGGCGAGGCTCCCGACGCCCGGCTCGCCGTCTACAAGGCCTGCTGGACCGCGCCCGAGCCGCGCGACGACGGCTGCGCGACCGCCGACCTGGTGACCGCGATCGACCGGGCCACGGCCGACGGCGTCGACGTCCTCAACCTCTCGGTCGGCGGGCCCGCGCAGGTCGACACCGTCGAGCGTGCGCTGCTCGGCGCGACCGAGTCCGGCGTCGTCGTGGTCGCCGCCGCCGGCAACCAGGGCGGCAGCCGGTACGCCGCCCACCCCTCCCCCTGGGTCACCACCGTCGGCGGCAGCACGGGCGTGGAGCGCACCGGCCGCGTCGTGCTCGGCGACGGCCCGCGCCTGCGCGGCGCGATGCTCTCGGCCCGCTCGGTGGGCCCGGCCCGCCTGGTCGTCGGGGCCGACGTCCCGGCCGCCGGGAGCACCCGCGCCGCGGCCCGGGCCTGCGAGCCCGGCAGCCTCGACGCCGGCCGCGTCGCCGGCCGGGTCGTGCTGTGCGAGCGCGGCCGGGTCGGCCGGGTCGACAAGTCCGCGGCCGTCCGGCGGGCCGACGGGGTCGGGATGGTCCTGGTCAACACCGGTCCCGCCTCGCGCAACGCCGACCTGCACAGCGTCCCCACCGTGCACCTCGACGCCCGTGCGGGCCGCGTCGTACGACGCTGGGCCGCGCGGCACCCCGCCGGCGAGCTGAGCCTGCGCCCCCTCGGTCCGAGCCGCGCCGCGAGCCGCGTGCTCGACTGGTCCGGCTCGGGCGACCCCACCGCCACCGTCCTCAAGCCCGACCTGGTCGCGCCGGCGACCGGCCGGCTCGGCGCCGTACCGGCGCGGGTGCGCTCCTCGCGCTGGGACCTCGCCTCCGGCACCTCGGTCGCCAGCGCCCAGGTCGCCGGTGCGGCCGCCCTGCTGGTCGCCCGGCACCCCGACTGGTCGGTCTCGGCCGTCCGGTCGGCCCTGGTCACGACCGCGTCGACCACCGCCGGCGGCTCGGTCCTCGACTCCGGCGCGGGCCGGCTCCGCGCGGACGCGGCGCTGCGGCCCGGCCTCGCCTACGAGATCGATCCCGCCGACTACCGCCGTTGGCTCGACGGTCGCCGGGTCCGGCTCAACACCCCGTCGGCCGTCCTGCACGCGGGCCAGGACGTCGTGCGCCGCACGATCACCAACCAGGGGCGCCGGACCCGGTACTTCTCCTCCTCCACCTCCGGGTTCCGCCGCCACGGCGTCACCCTCACCCCGGCCGCCGTCCGCCTGAAGCCCGGCGAGTCCGCGACCTGGACGCTGCGGGTCACCGGCCCCGACCCGCGTCCCTTCGACGACGGCTACGTCACCTGGACCAGCGGTGACGGCACGGTCACGCGGATCCCGGTGCTGCTGACCCGCTGACCCGGCGGCGTCGTACGACGAGGAGCCCGGCCAGGGCCAGCAGCCCGCCGACCACGCCCAGTCCGGCCTCGCGCCAGTGCCACGAGAGCCACCCGGTGCGGGTGCCGAAGACCAGGCCGCCGAGTCCCCGATGCGGCTCCCCGGCGAGTGCGTCGCCGGCCATGCCGACGCAGCCGACTGCCAGCGCCGGGTCGGTCACGACGAACGTGCGGCCGGAGCGGTCCACGAGGCCGCCGGACGCGACGTCGACCGGCAGGCCGTCGTACCAGCTGGTCGGGCAGTCCCAGAGCGACCCGATCCGGCCGGACCACATCTGTGTCCCTGTGCGGGTGTCGAGCACGACATCCGTCTCCGCTCCCGGTCCGCCGACCACGAGCAAGAGGCTGCGGCCGTCGGGTGACACCGAACCGGACCACTGGTTGAGAGATCCGGACTCCAGCCTCCGCGCCTCGAGGTTCACCCGGTCGACCTCGCGCGCCCGGTCGTCCGTGACGAGCAGTTCCACGGCGCCCGGGGCGTTACCCTCCACCAGCCAACCCAGCCGGTCCGCCGAGAGCCAGCCCACCGGCGAGCCGCTCGGGCTGGGGAGGTCGGGCAGCACCGACAGCGTCCCGTCCGCGTCTACGAGGAGGAAGCTGCCGGTCGCGCCTCGGCCGCGCCGGGAGCCCATGAGCAGCAGGCGCTCGCCGTCCGGCGACCAGAACCCGGGCGTCTGGCCGTAGGTCAGGTAGGGCTCGTCCGAGCGACCGGAGTTGTCGCCGAGGCCCGGGACGACCGTCCTGGTGCCGGCGACGAGGTCGTGGAGCACGTACGTCCGCACGTCCACGAGGTAGGCGAGGTGGCGGCCGTCGTCGCTGAGGATCGGGGGGAAGGTGTCGCTGGTGTCTCCCTCCGGGATCCGGAGCAGCCGCCCGCCGGGCGTGACCCCGAGGCGCCCTCTCTCCGACGCCACCACGAAACCCGCCAACGGACCCGGGGCATCCGGCAGGTCGCTGATCCGCCAGGGATCCGCGATCCGGGTCGGGTAGCCGTCGACGCCGCCACCCCGATGCTCGGCCGGGTCCACGGTGCCGGGCCGGGGCAGGGCGCCGAGTCCCAGGCCGGCGAGCAGCACCAGCACCACCACCAGCACGCCGGCCCCCACCTGGCGACGACGTCGCCGCCGGGCACCGGCGCGCCAGGCGGCGCCCGCGTCCGCGACGACGTACGACGGGGTCGCGTCGAGCAGGTCGTCGAGGCGTTCGCGCAACTCGCTCACCGGTTGCTCACCAGGCCTCCAGCAGGTCGGGGGCGTGCTCGCGCAGGCGGCGCAGCGCGTCCCGGGTGGTCGACTTCACGGTGCTCACCGAGCAGCCGAGGACGGCGGCGGTCTCGACCTCGGTGAGGTCCTCGTAGAAGCGCAGCGACACCGTCGCGCGCTGGCGCGGGGTGAGCCGGAGCAGCGCGTCGCGCAGCACGACCCGACGCTCGACGTCGTACCCGTGACCGGTCAGCTCGGGCGGCGCCGCACCGAGCGCCTCCGGCGGGCGGACCCGGCGACGGCGCCAGCGGTCGACGGCGAGGTGGTGCATCACCTGGCGCGCGTAGGCGTCCGGGCTGCCGCGGCGGCTGACCCGCCGCCAGTGGTCGGCCACCCGGGCGAGGGTGTCCTGGACGAGGTCCTCGGCGAGGTGGACGTCGCCGGTGAGGAGGTACGCCGTCCGCGCCAGCGAGCCGGCGCGCGCCTGCACCCAGGCCTCGAAGTCCTCCACACCCCTATCCACGCACACCGGGGCGGGTCCGGGTGGGTCAGAGGCCGAGCTTCTCGGCGGACTCCTCGCGCATCTGGACCTTGCGCACCTTGCCGGTGACGGTCAGGGGGAACTCTTCGACGACCAGGACGTAGCGCGGGACCTTGTAGTGCGCGAGCCGGCCGTCGCAGTAGGCGCGCACCGCGGCGGCGTCGAGGGGCGCCGCACCCGCACGCATGCGCACCCAGGCGCAGAGCTCCTCGCCGTACCGCTCGTCGGGGACGCCGACGACCTGGACGTCCTCGACGTCCGGGTGGCCGTAGAGGAACTCCTCGATCTCGCGCGGGTAGATGTTCTCGCCGCCGCGGATGACCATGTCCTTGATCCGGCCGACGATCACGCAGTAGCCGTCCTCGCGCATCTCGGCCAGGTCCCCGGTGTGCATCCAGCCGTCGGCGTCGACGGCCTCGCGCGTCTTCTCCGGGTCGTCCCAGTAGCCCAGCATCACGCTGTAGCCGCGCGTGCACAGCTCGCCGGGCGTCCCGCGTGGGACCGTCTCCCCCGTCGTCGGGTCGACCACCTTGACCTCGACGTGCGGGTGCACCCGGCCGATCGTGGCGGTCCGACGGTCCAGGTCGTCGTCCGCCCGGGTCTGGCAGCTGACCGGCGCCGTCTCGGTCATCCCGTAGGCGATCGACACCTCGTGCATGTGCATGTCCTCGATGCAGTGCCTCATCACCTCCACCGGGCAGATCGAGCCGGCCATGATCCCGGTCCGCAGCGACGTCAGGTCGTACGACGCGAAGCCCGGGTCGTGCTGCATCGCGATGAACATCGTCGGCACGCCGTACACGCCGGTGCAGCGCTCGTCCTGGATCGCACGGAGCGTCGCTGCCGGGTCGAAGCGGGGCGCCGGGATGACCATCGTGGTGCCGTGGGAGGTGCAGCCGAGGTTGCCCATCACCATCCCGAAGCAGTGGTAGAAGGGCACCGGGATGCAGAGCCGGTCCTCGGGCCCGAGCCGGATCAGCTCGGTGGTGAGGAAGCCGTTGTTGAGGATGTTGCGGTGGCTGAGCGTCGCACCCTTGGGCCGACCGGTGGTGCCGGAGGTGTACTGGATGTTGATCGGGTCGTCCGGTGCGAGTCGGGCCGCCCGCTCTCCGAGCACCGCCTCCGGCAGGCCGGCACCGCCCGCGAGCAGCTCGTCCCAGTCGGCGGTGCCGAGGAACACGGCCCGCTCCAGCCCCGGGCACTCCGCGCGCACGTCGTCGACCATCCGCCGGTAGTCGGAGGTCTTGAACCGCTCGGCGGCGACCAGCAGCCGCAGCCCCGACTGGTTGACGGCGAAGGCCAGCTCGTGGGTGCGGTACGCCGGGTTCACGTTGACCAGCACGACCCCGGCGCGGGCGGCGCCGTACTGGACCAGGGTCCACTCGGCGCAGTTTGGCGCCCAGACCCCGACCCGGTCGCCGACCTCCAGCCCCGCCGCCACCAGCCCGCGCGCGACGGCGTCGACGTCGCGGTCGAGCTCGGCCCAGGTCCACCGACGCCCGCTCGCGACCTCGACCAGCGCCTCCCGCTCGGGGTGCCGGGCGACGGTGCGGGCCAGGTTGTCGCCGATGGTCTCGTCCAGCAGACCGGGGGTGCTCTCGCCCTTCGCGTACGACTCCATCCGGGGACGCTAGGCGCTCATCGCCGCGGACGGAAGACCTGGTACTGCACACCGTTCGAGTACGTCGTGGAGTCGACCAGCGTGAGCCGGACCTTGTCCTCGGCGTCGGTGGGGAACGGCCCGCGGCCGCTGCCGAGGACGACCGGGAAGACCATCAGCCGCACCTCGTCGACCAGGCCCGCCTTCAGCAGGCCCTGGGTGAGCTGCATGCTGCCCTGCACGTAGATCGGGCCGCCGTCGCCCTCCTTCAGGCCGGCGACGTCCGCGAACGAGATCACGGTCGTGTCGTGCCACTGCGGGTCGGTGACGGTCGAGGAGACGACGTACTTGGGCAGCGAGTTCCAGCGGGCGAAGAAGTCCAGCGACGGCCAGACGGGCGAGAACGCGTCGTAGCTGCGCCCGCCCATCAGCATCGCGCCGGCCTCCTCCTGCTCGCGGCCCTTGACGTCGTACTGGGTGGGGTCGGCCTCGATGTCGGTGGTCCAGCCGGTGTGGCGGTAGCCCTCCTCGCCGCCGGGCGCCTCGGCGACGCCGTCGAGGGAGACGAAGTGGGTGGTGACGATCTCGCGCATCAGGGGTTCCTCTCGTGGATGGGTTCATCCTCTCCACGAACGGGACGGACCGGGTACGACAGGTCAGGCCGAGCTCTCGGCGAGCTCGACCAGCCGGGCCATCGCGACCGGGGTGTCGTTCGTGACGATGGGCCCGATGTCGTCGGCGCCGGGACCCTCCACGGTGGTGCGGACCGTGATCTCCGACCCGTCGCCGGCGGGGGTGACCACGTGGTCGATCCGGATCACCAGGTCGCCGATGGTGAGCCGGTCGAGGAACCGGGTGCCGGGCTCGACGATCTCGAGCACGAACGGCGCCTCGATCGGTCCGGCCAGCACGATGGTGCCCGCGGCCCCCTCGGCGAAGTGACCCTCCAGGGCGACGCTCTGCACCGGCGGGTCCCAGGACGGCCAGCTGCCCGGGTCCTTCCAGAGCGCCCAGACGGCGGCGGGTGAGGCGGAGGTGGTGACGGTGCGCTCGAACTCGAAGGTCATGGTCGGCAATCTAGAACAAGTTCTAGCTCGGCAGCGGGGAGTCCGGGTAGCCGGTCCTGCGACCCGGCACCAGCGGCCCGGTCAGTCGTCGCGGGCGACGGTCATGGTGCGGTCGCCGAAGCGGACCTGGTCGCCCGCCAGCAGGGTCGCCGGCTTGTTGCCGGAGAGGTGGCGCGGGACGCCGCGGCGGATCAGCACCGAGCCGTTCGTCGACCCGCGATCCATCACGACGAGGGCCCCGTCGGGGACCACCTGGAACTGGGCGTGGGTCTTGGACAGCGACTGGTCCTCCGAGGCCAGCGGCACCAGGCGGTGGACCGGCTCCCCCGGCCGACCCTCGGGGCGACGGCCGACCAGGGTCAATCCGCTCACCTCGAACGCCTCGCCGGTGTCGAACGCGACCCGCCACCGGGGCTGCGGCGGGGGCGCGCTCGGGGTGGGCGGTGCCGCCGGCGCGGGGGACGCCGGCGCCGCAGGCGGTACGGCGGGCGGCGGGCCGGTCGGCGGCGTACCGACCAGCGGGTAGCCGAGCTGCCGCCGGCGGGTGCGGGTCGGGGCGGTCCGGGCCTCCAGGGCCGACACCTCGACCGGCTCCGGCACGGGCTCCGGGGCGATCTCCCGCGCGGGCTCCGGGGCGGGCTCGGGGACGGGCGGGACAGGCGGAGCGACCGGGTTCGGGGCCGGCGTCGGCAGGGTGGGGGCGGGCGGTGCGGGACGTGCCGGGGTCGGCGGAGCTGGCGGAGCGGGGGTCGGCGGAGCCGGGGTCGACGGGGCGGCCACCGGGGGCCGCGGGGCGGGACGCGCGGGTGGTTCGGGACGCTCGGGCTCCGGCGGCGGCGGGACCAGCCGCATGGCGGTGAGGTTGACGATGGCCCGCGGCGCGGGCTCCTCGGCGATCTCGGCCGCGGGCAGCGGGCGCACGTCGACCACGACCGAGCGGGCCCGGCGGTCGTGCCAGCCGCGGCGCCGACCGCCCGGGTCCATCACCGCGGTCCAGGCCAGCGCGGCGACCCCGAAGCCGAACGTCGGCAGGGTCCCCACCCCGAGGACGACGGTGCGCAGCAGCGCGCGGCCCACCCCGATCGGCGCGCCGGTCTCGACGTCGACCACTCGGAGACCGACGGCGGCCTTGCCGGGCGAGGTGCCCCGCAGGCCGAGCAGCACCGCGTGGACCAGGCCGACGACCAGCACCACCCCGACGATCACGGCGATCCCGCCGATGGTGTGGCCGGGTTCGAGGAGCAGCATCACCGCGCCGGCCACGCCGGCCGCGATCACGGTCCAGCCCAGCAGCCGGTCGAGGGTGAACGCGTAGAAGCGTCGGTCCAGCTCGGCGGCCGGGAAGGCCGCGTCGGCCGCGTCGGGGGTCGGGTGGTCGGTCATCGGCTGCCGGTGGGTGCTCAGGGGTTCGAGACGCGGATGGTCACGCCGTCGCCGAGGTCGACCACGGCACCCGGCAGCAGCTGGACCGCCACCCCCGGCTGGAGCACCTCCGGCGGCAGCCCCGGCTGGACCAGCACGGTGCCGTTGGTCGAGCCCAGGTCGGTGACGACCGCGCTCCCGTGGTCGGCGCCGGAGCCGGGGCGGATCTCCAGATGGGTCGAGGAGATCTCCTGGTGCGGGCTCGAGACCGTCACCAGCCGGGGCTGGTCGGTCGCGGTGAACCGCCGGGCCTCGGGGGCCCGGCCGACCAGGACGACCCGGTCGACGTCGACCAGCTCGCCGCCGGAGAAGCTGAGCCGGGCCACCGGTCGGGCGGTGACGGCCGGGGCCTGCGGCTGACCGGGGATGCCGGGCTGGGCGCGCTCGAAGTCGTCACCGGTGCCCGGGCCGGGGGTGCGCGTGGTGCCGTCGTGGTCGGCCGGGTCCCACCCGCCCGGCACGGGCGGCGGGGGCGGCACGGTCGGGATCGGCGGCACCACGGCCAGCGGAGGCAGCGGGGGGACGGGCGGGGCCGGCGGCGGGGGCGGCAGGTCGGGCAGCTCGCTGAGGTCGATCGCCTCGGTCGGCTCGTCGGACAGCTCGTCGCCGAGCTCGTCCGCGAAGGACGCCTCCTCGACGACCTCCTCGACGGCGGCCTCCTCCTGGACGGGCTCCTCGTCGACCGGCTCCTCGACGAGCGCGGCCACCGGCTCCAGCACCGGCGGCTCCACCCGCTCGGGCGTGGGCGTGGGCACGGGGACGGGCGCGGGGTCGTCCGCGGCCTCGACGTACGGCGGCCGGTCGAGCCGGCCGACCCGCACGAGCCCGTCGTCGATGGGGCGGTCGGCGCCCTCGGCGTGGTCGGCGACGTCGATCCGGACGGACCGCACCCCGGGGAGCACCCGCTCCACCCACGTGGTGGCGTCGGCGCCGTCGAGCGCGACAGGCCCGTCGAAGGTGTCGATGCCGGCCCGGGCCGGGCCGCGCAGGACGACCCGCACCCGGTCGCCCACGTCGGCGACCAGCACGAACCCCGGCAGCGAGCGCAGCCCGCCCGCGATCAGCGCGTCGAGCACCTCGTCGGCGCCGGCACCGCCGTCGACGAGCTCCCAGAGCGCGGCCACGCGGGACCGCTCGGACGGCGGGACCAGGACGGCGATGTGACCGCTGTCCGGGCCACCGAGGACGGCGTACCAGTCACCGGGTCGGTAGGACCGGAGACCCGTCGGCGCGACGGTCATGGCAGGGCTCCCAGCTTCTCCTCGAGACTCACCGGCTGACGCTCGGAGTCGGGTTGCTCGTGATCCCATCCCACCACATCGACGACGACGGCCGTCGCGTTGTCCCGTCCCCCCGCCGCGACGGCGGCGGCGACCAGGTCGGCGGCGGCGGCCCGCGGGTCGCCGGCCCCGGCCAGGACGGCGCCGATCTGCTCGTCGTCGAGCATCCCGTTGACCCCGTCGGAGCAGAGCACCAGCCGGGCGGTGCCGGCGAACGGGAGGAGGAAGTAGTCGGCCTCCGGGTGCTCCGAGGCGCCCAGGGCCCGGGTGACGATGTGGCGCTCGGGGTGGAGGGAGGCGTCGGCGGCGGTGATGGTGCCGGCGTCGACCAGCTCCTGCACGAGGCTGTGGTCGACGCTGACCTGCTCGAGCAGGCCGCCGTCGAAGCGGTAGGCCCGCGAGTCGCCGAGGTTGGCCAGCAGCCAGCGGGACTCGCCGTCCACCTCGACGAGGAGCGCGACGACCGCCGTCGTACCGGCCTGGTAGGACGGGTGCCCGGCGGCCTGCTGCCGGGCGGCGTACGCCTCGATCCGCTGCTGGCAGACGACCAGCGTGGCCGCGACCGTCTCGGGACCACGGGCGGGGTCGTAGCCGGCCTCGGCGAGCCGGCCGAACTCCTCGACCACGATCGCGCTGGCGACGTCGCCGCCGTCGTGGCCGCCCATGCCGTCGGCGACGACGAAGACCGGCGGCCGGGCCAGGAAGGAGTCCTCGTTGACCTCGCGGACCCGGCCGACGTCGGTCGCGCCGCCGTACCGGAGCTCGACGCTCCTCACGCGCGCGCCCGCGGGGTCGGTAGCGTGGGAATGATGTCCGGACACCCTGCGCCCGCCGAGGACCCCGACGCGGG
Organism: Nocardioides lianchengensis; assembly: GCF_900101465.1. Taxonomy (GTDB): domain Bacteria; phylum Actinomycetota; class Actinomycetes; order Propionibacteriales; family Nocardioidaceae; genus Nocardioides; species Nocardioides lianchengensis. The sequence goes on along the minus strand of NZ_FMZM01000001.1, from coordinate 76,659 downwards.
GTACCGCTCGCTCGCCGACCAGCTGCGCGCCTGGCCGGACGAACGACTCGCCCGGCTGCTGTCCGACCGTCCGGATCTCGCCACCCCTGCCCCTCACGACTCCGGTCAGCTGGCGTCCAGGGCCGCCGTCCGATCCTCGTTGCTCCGTGCGCTCGACCAGCTGACCCGGGTCGAGCTCTGCGTCCTAGATGCCCTCGTCGTCCTCGGCCAAACCACGCCGGAGGCGCTGCCCGCGGTGGTGCACGCGGAGCCGGCCACGGTCGCGACCGCGCTGGCCCGGCTGGAGGCGCTCGCCCTGGTGTGGCGGAGCACCTCCGGGCTGCGTCCGCTCTCCGGCGTGCCGGAGAGCCTGACCGGCGGACCGGGGTCGAGCGGCCTGCAGAAGGTCTCGCCCGATCCGCTGCCCGCGGCCGAGGTGGACCGGCGCATCGGCCAGCTCTCCGACCCGGCCCGCGCCCTCCTCGATCACGTCGCGGCCCACGGCGGCGAGGCCACCACCGGCACCTCCCGCCACCACGTCACGCCCGAGGACGCCGAGACGCCCGCGGAGGAGCTGCTCTCGCGGGGCCTGCTGGTCCCCCGCTCCGGCGGGGTCGTCGTGCTGCCGGGCGAGGTCGGCCTGGTGCTGCGCGGCGGCCGGACCACGACCGAGCCGGTCGACGTAGTCCCCGGATTGGTGACCTCCGAGCGGTCGGCGACCGTGGTCGACCGGGCGGCGGCGGGAGCCGCCTTCGACGCCGTACGACGGGTGGAGCTGCTGCTCGACCACTGGGGCACCCACCCGCCCGGCGCGCTGCGCAGCGGTGGGCTCGGCGTGCGGGACCTGAAGGCGACGTCGGTGCACCTGCAGGTCGACGAGCCCGCCGCGGCGCTGATCGTCGAGACCGCGTACGCCGCCGGGCTGGTCGCGACCGCCGCCGACCCGGACGGCAACCCGGTCTGGGTCCCGACCGACGCGTACGACGCCTGGTCGGCCCAGCCGCCGGCCGAGCGGTGGGCGACCCTGGTCCGGGCCTGGCTGTCGTCGCCGCGGATGCCGGGGCTGGTCGGGCAGCGCGACACGGCCGGCAAGCCGTGGAACGCGCTGGCCCCGGAGCTGACCGGCATCCACCAGGTCGAGAGCCGGCGGATGGCGCTGGAGGCGCTCGTGGACCTGCCCGCGGGGTCGGTCCTGGCGACCGGCACCGGCACCCCGTCGCTGGTCGCCCTGGTCGCGTGGCGCCGGCCGCGGCGACCGCGCACCCGCGCCGACCAGCTGGTCTGGGCGGTCACCGAGGCGTCGGTCCTGGGCGTGGCGGGGCTGGGCGCGCTGGCGTCGTACGGCCGGGCGCTGGTGGCGGGCGAGGACCCGGTCCCCGAGCTCGCCGGGCTGCTGCCCGAGCCGGTCGACCACGTGCTGCTGCAGGCCGACCTGACCGCGGTCGCGCCCGGCCCGCTGGAGTCCGGGCTGGCCCGCACGCTCGCGCTGGTCGCCGACGTCGAGTCGCGCGGCGGCGCCACGACGTACCGCTTCACGCCGGGGTCGGTACGCCGCGCCCTCGACACCGGGTGGACCGCCGCCGAGCTGCACGCCTTCCTCGCCTCGGTGTCGCGGACCCCGGTGCCGCAGCCGCTCACCTACCTCGTCGACGACACCTCCCGCACCTTCGGCACGATCCGGGTCGGGCACGCCGAGGCGTTCCTGCGGGCCGACGACGAGACCGCGCTGACCGAGCTGCTGCACCACCCCAAGGCCGGGTCGCTGGGGCTGCGGCGGCTGGCGCCCACGGTGCTGATCAGCAGCACCCCGATCGACGTCCTGCTGCCGCGGCTGCGCGAGCTCGGGGCGGCGCCGGTCGTCGAGGCCCCGGACGGCACCGTGCGCGTCACCCGTCCCGACCTGCTGCGCGCCCGCACCCCGCGCGAGCATCGGCGCGGGGCGGGCGCGGCGGCGGCCCGCTCGACGGCCGTGGTCGCGGCGGTCGTGACCGCCATCAGGTCCGGTGACCGGGCCGCCCTGGCGCGTCCGTCGTCGGCCGGATCGCTCACCCCGAGCGGCTCGCTGGCCGCGCTGCGCGAGGCCGTGGAGAGCCGCTCGACGGTGCTGATCGGCTACGTCGACAACCACGGCACGGCGACCGAGCGGATCGTCGACCCGATCTCCGTGGAGGGCGGCCAGCTCACCGCCCACGACCACCGCTCGGACGACGTACGGTCCTTCGCGGTGCACCGGATCTCGGTCGTGAAACCGGTTGCCGGGTCTTCCTAGACTTCGACGTCGTGGACGTCATCCGGTACGCCGAGCAGTCGGCCGCGTTGCTGAACGCGGAGATCGACGGCGTCGACGCGCTCGTGGCGCACCTGGGTGAGCGCGCGTGGCTGCACGCGCAGGCCAGCGACCGTGACTGCATGCTGCTGCGGAAGTTCCAGCGCGAGCTGCGGCCGATCTTCGAGGCGGCCGCCGCCGAGGACGCGGCGGGCGTCGTCGACGGGATCAACGAGCTGCTCGTCCGGCACCCGCTCACCCCGCAGATCACCGGCCACGCGCCGGACGAGGGGCACCTGCACCTGCACGCCGCCGCCCGCAGCGCCTCGGTGGCCGAACTGCTCGTCGGCGAGTCCCTGCTCGGCCTGGCCACCCTGGTGTGCGACCTCGGTCCGTCCCGCCTCGGCGCCTGCGACGCCGCCCCGTGCACGAACGTCTACGTCGACACCTCCCCCAACGCCTCGCGCCGCTACTGCTCCGAGCGGTGCTCCTCGCGCGCCAACGTCGCGGCGTACCGGGCGCGGCAGCGGGCCGTCGCTGGTTGAGGCGTCACGCGTCTCACCGGGTTTCGAGGCTCGGGACTTTCGTCCCTCGCACCTCAACCAGCGTCGGGCGTCGGGGGGCCTCCGTAGACTTGTCCGGTGAACGACGGACCCCTGATCGTCCAGTCCGACAAGACCCTTCTCCTCGAGATCGACCACGAGCGCGCGCAGGACTGCCGCAAGGCGATCGCGCCGTTCGCGGAGCTGGAGCGCTCCCCCGAGCACATCCACACCTACCGACTGACGCCGCTCGGCCTCTGGAACGCGCGCGCCGCCGGCCACGATGCCGAGCAGGTGGTCGACACGCTGCTCGAGTACAGCCGGTACGCCGTGCCGCACGCGCTGCTCGTCGACGTCGCCGAGACGATGGCCCGCTACGGGCGGCTGCGGCTGGAGAAGCACCCGGTGCACGGGCTGACCCTGGCCAGCACCGACCGGCCGGTGCTGGAGGAGGTGCTGCGGGCCAAGAAGGTGCAGGGCATGCTCGGCGCCCGCATCGACGACGACACCGTGGTCGTGCACGCCTCCGAGCGCGGCAACCTGAAGCAGGCGCTGCTGAAGCTGGGCTGGCCGGCCGAGGACTTCGCCGGGTACGTCGACGGCGAGGCGCACCCCATCGACCTGGCCCAGGACGGCTGGACGCTGCGCGACTACCAGCGCGACGCGGCCGACTCGTTCTGGCACGGCGGCTCGGGCGTCGTCGTACTCCCGTGCGGGGCCGGCAAGACCATCGTCGGCGCGGCCGCGATGGCGCACGCGCAGGCCACGACGCTGATCCTCGTGACCAACACGGTCAGCGCGCGGCAGTGGAAGGACGAGCTGGTCAAGCGCACCTCGCTGACCGAGGACGAGATCGGCGAGTACTCCGGCGCCGTCAAGGAGATCCGCCCGGTCACGATCGCGACGTACCAGGTCCTGACGCTGAAGCGGAAGGGCGCCTACCCGCACCTCGAGCTGCTCGACGCCCGCGACTGGGGCCTCATCGTGTACGACGAGGTGCACCTCCTCCCGGCGCCGATCTTCCGGATGACCGCCGACCTGCAGGCGCGCCGGCGGATCGGCCTGACCGCGACGCTGGTGCGCGAGGACGGCCGCGAGGGCGACGTGTTCTCCCTGATCGGCCCCAAGCGGTACGACGCCCCCTGGAAGGACATCGAGTCGCAGGGCTGGATCGCGCCGGCCGACTGCGTCGAGGTGCGGGTGACGCTGCCGAACGACGAGCGGATCGTCTACGCGACCTCCGAGCCGGAGGAGCGCTACCGGATCGCCTCCTGCACCGCCGAGAAGACCCGGGTCGTCCAGGACCTGGTCGCGCAGCACGCGAACCAGCCGACGCTGGTGATCGGGCAGTACCTCGAGCAGCTCGACGAGCTCGCCGCCGCGCTCGACGCCCCGGTCATCAAGGGCGACACCAGCGTGAAGGAGCGCCAGCGGCTCTTCGAGGCGTTCCGCTCCGGCGAGGAGCGGCTGCTGGTGGTCTCCAAGGTCGCCAACTTCTCCATCGACCTGCCCGACGCCGAGGTGGCCATCCAGGTCTCCGGGTCGTTCGGGTCCCGGCAGGAGGAGGCGCAGCGGCTCGGCCGGCTGCTCCGCCCCGGACACGACGGCAAGGTGGCCCGCTTCTACACCGTCGTCTCCCGCGACACCGTCGACGCCGACTTCGCCCAGAACCGGCAGCGGTTCCTGGCCGAGCAGGGGTACGCCTACCGGATCGTCGATGCGGAAGACTTGCCCGCGTGAGCCTGCCTCCCCCGCCGCCCGGTCCGCCCCCCTCGCCGCCGCCCCCGCCGCCGGCCCAGGCCCCGGCCGGGTGGGTCGCCCTGACGCTGCAGGGCAGCGTGATGACCAGCAACATGATCGCGCCGAAGGTACGGATGAACGGCTACCCGGTGCCGGCGTCGTACGGCCAGAACCCGATCCTGGTCCACCCCGGCCGGATCCGGGTCGACATCAGCTGCCAGTGGCTGCGCGAGTACGGCCAGGCGACCCTCGACATCGACGTGGCGCCCGGCCAGACCGTCCCGGTCTTCTACGCCGCCCCGCTGCACCAATTCACCCGCGGCCGGATCGGCCACGAGAAGCAGCCGCGGCCGGGCGTGGTCGGTCTGGTCGTCACCCTGGTCGTCATCCTCGCGTTCGTCGTCGCGGTCGTCGCGGCCGCGGTCGTCGCCGGCTGAGATTCGCGTCTCGATCCACCGAACGTTCGGTGAATCGCCAGCGGGGAGCGCCGCCGGTCCTTAACCTTCGGGGTTCGACCCCACCCCGGAAGGACCCCCGTGACCCTCCCCCGCCGGCGCACCCGCGTCGCCCTGCTCGCCGCCGCCCTGACCCTGCTCGCCGCGCCGGTCGCCACCGCCGGCTCGGCGCACGGGGCCACGTGGACCCACCGCGACGCCCAGGGTGACGTCGTCCGGATCGCGTCAGGCGACAGCGACGCGGATGCCTCCGTCGGCGTCGTCGCCGATGACGCCACGGACATCACCCGGTTCACCGTCAAGCACCGGGCACGCAAGGTCGTCGTCTCAGTGCACCTGCGAGACCTGCAGCGCGGCGACAACGCACTGGTGGGCCGTGTGGTGACCCCGCACGCCAAGTACAGCGTGCTGATCATGCGCAGCAGCGACATGCGCATGTTCACGCTCTCCGAGGTCTCCGGCCGTGAGGACTCCGCCGTCTCCTGCCGGGGCAAGCGGCAGTCCTTCGACATCCGCCGCAACACGATCACGGTCACCATCCCGCGGACGTGCCTCGGCGACCCGACGTGGGTGCGGGCCGGCGCGGCGTTCATCCGGGGCAGCCTGATGGCGGTCGAGGACGACGCGGCGATCACGGTCGACGACGCGCTGCGCACGGGCAACAAGCGCTCCGTCCTGCGCTTCGCCTCGCCCAAGGTCGGCAGGAAGGTCCGAGCTGGCTGAGCGACCGGCTTCCTCTTCCCCGCTTGTGTTCGCGACCTTCGGAAGGACTCTCGTGTCCCACACCCCTCGACGCTCCCGCGTCACCGTTCTCCTCGCCGCCATGACCCTGGCCTCGGCCCCGCTCGCCGTGACCGGACAGGCCCACGCGGCCACCTGGACCCAGCAGGACGCCCGCGGCGACGTCCTCGCCATCAGCCAGTCCGCCGGCAGCGAGAAGGAGACGGTCGAGCCCGCTCCCGAGGACACCGCCACCGACATCACCCGCTTCACCGTCAACCACACGGCGCGCAAGGTCGCCTTGGTGCTGCGGGTGCGCGACCTGCGCCACGGCGACACCATGGTCAGCGCGCGCCTCGTGACCCCGCGCGGCGCGTACGACGTCCTCGCCTTCCGGTCCGCCGACCTGCGCATGTTCGGCGTGTCCGCCGCCAACGGGACCGATGTGCCGTGCCGCGGCAAGAAGCTCCGGCTCGACACCGTCCGCGACCTGATCCGGATCACGGTCCCGCGGGCCTGCCTCGGAGATCCGCGCTGGGTTCGCGCCGGCGCCGGCCTCGTCCGCGGCAACCTCCTGAGCGACGACTCCAGCATCACCGCCGACGAGGCACTTCGCACGGGCAGCGAGGAGGCCGCCTCCAGCGACGCCCGGCTGAAGGTCGGCAAGAAGGTCCGGGTCGGGTGAGGCGCGCCGCCGTACTCGTGAGTGCGCTGGTCGTCCTCGCCGCGCCGGTCGTCACGGCCGGTTCCGCGGCAGCCGAGACCTGGACGCACCACGACTCCCGCGGCGACGTGCTGCGGTTCGTCCTGCCCGACGACGAGGAGCAGGCCAGCGTGCGGCGCGACTCCACGAACACCTCCACCGACGTCACCCGCCTGCGGGTCGACCACACGCAGGGCGCGGTGATCGTCACCATCAAGGTCCGCGACCTCCGCGGCGGCTACACCCTCGCGCCGGTGCGCCTGGTGACCCCCGACGAGGAGTACGACCTGCAGGCGATGCGGAGCCCGCTCGGCAGGATGCTCTCGCTGACCGCCAAGACCTCGGGCGCGGAGGTCGCCTGCGAGCGCAAGCGGGTGCGCTTCGACAACGCGCGGGACCGGATCCGGGTCCGAGTGCCCCGCGCGTGCCTGGGCCGGCCCGCGTGGGTCCGGGGCGGTGGAGGAGTGCTGCGCAGCAACCTCGCCGACGAGGACACGTCCTCGACGGTCTTCACCGCCGACGAGGCTCTGCGATCGGGCCGGCGGCAAGCGGTCCTGGGCGACGGCCCCCTCAAGGTGGGTCCGCCGATCCACGCCGGCTGACCAGCACAGGCAAAACCCGTCGAGCAAGGCGTTTCCGGGCACCTACCTTCGGCAGTCGTCGGCCGTCCGGCCGACGACTGCCAGCAAGGAAAGGACCATGGAGCAGATCACCAAGAAGCTCATCAGCTGGGCTTCGATCCTCGAGGAGGGCACGCGCCAGCAGGCGGTGACGGCGTCGACGATGCCGTTCATCCACCCGCACCTGGCGCTGATGCCCGACGCCCACCTGGGACGGGGGGCGACCGTCGGCTCGGTCATCCCCACGCTCGGCGCGATCATGCCGGCCGCCGTCGGCGTCGACATCGGTTGCGGCATGATCGCCGTGCGCACCCAGCTCACCCGCGACGAGCTGCCCGCCGAGCGGCGCAGCCTGCGCGAGGCCGTCGAGCGGGCCATCCCGCTCTCGGCCGGCGTCAGCAACCGGACGATCAGCCGCGACCACACGCGGGTGCGGCTGGAGGAGCTGACCCGACGGGCCGAGCAGGCCGGCTTCGACCCCGCGTCGTACGCCGGGCGCTGGGAGCTGCAGCTGGGCACGCTGGGGTCGGGCAATCACTTCATCGAGGTGACGGTCGACGAGCTCGACCGGGTGTGGCTGTTCCTGCACTCGGGCTCCCGGGGCGTCGGCAACAAGATCGCCCAGAAGCACATCCAGGTCGCCCGCGACCTCTGCGCGAAGTGGTGGATCCCGCTGCCCGACCAGGACCTCGCCTACCTCGCCGAGGGCACCGACGAGTTCTGGGCCTACATCCGCCAGATGCGGTGGGCGCAGCACTACGCGCTGCTCAACCGCGAGGAGATGATGGACCGGCTGGTGCGGCAGGTCGAGGAGTGGACCGGCGGCCCGGTGGAGCGGCAGGAGGAGATCAACTGCCACCACAACTACACCGAGCAGGAGCACCACGTCGGCCGGGACGTGTGGCTCTCCCGGAAGGGCGCGATCAACGCCGAGGCCGGGCGGCCCGGGCTGATCCCCGGGTCGATGGGCACCGCGTCGTACGTCGTGACCGGCAAGGGGTTCGCGCCCTCGCTGAACTCGGCCCCGCACGGGGCGGGGCGGGAGTACTCCCGGTCGAGGGCGCGGCGGACCTTCACCCGGGAGCAGCTCCAGGAGGCGATGGTCGGGATCGAGTACCGGGACACCGACGCGTTCATCGACGAGATCCCAGCGGCTTACAAGGACATCGACCGGGTGATGGCCGACGCGGCGGACCTCGTCGAGGTCCGCCACGTGCTGCGGCAGATCGTCAACGTCAAGGGCGACTGAGGGTCGCGAACCCCGGACTACCGTCGGGGACATGACCGATCTCCGCACCCGGCTCGGCGCCGCGCTCTTCGAGCGGGTCGCCGGGCCGGACGGCGCCCGCGAGCGCGACCGCATCCACGGCCGACCCGGGCCGCGGCTCTACGAACCGGGCAGCCCGATCACCCGGGTGCACGGCGACGCGTCGATGTTCGTCGGCGGTCTCCGGGCCCTGCTCCTGCAGACCCTGCACCCGGCGGCGATGCGGGGCGTGGCGGAGCACTCGGGCTACCGCGGCGACATGTGGGGCCGGCTGCACCGCACCAGCACCTTCCTGGCCACCACCACCTTCGGCCACGTCGAGGACGCCGAGCGCACCATCGCGATCGTGCGGGCCATCCACCGGCGGGTCACCGGCACCATGCCGGACGGCACGCCGTACGCCGCCTCGGACCCGCACCTGCTGCAGTGGGTGCACGTCGCCGAGATCGACAGCTTCCTGCGCGCGCACACCGTCTACGGCGCCGCGCCGCTGCAGGGCGCCGAGCGCGACGAGTACGTCGCCCAGGCCGGCGAGGTCGCCCGCCGGCTCGGGGTGCTCGAGCCGCCGACCACCGAGGCCGAGCTGCGCGACGTGCTGGCGTCGTACCGTCCCGAGCTGGGCGGGACGCCGGAGGCGCGGGAGGCGGTCCGCCACGTCCTGGTGCACCCGCCGCTGCCGCTCGCCGCGCGGCCGCCGTACGCCGTCCTGTCCGCGGCCGCCGTCGGCCTGATGCCAGCCTGGACCCGGCCGCCGCTGCGACTGCCGTGGCTGCCGGTCTCCGAGCGCACCGTCGTCCGGGTCCTCGGCACCGCCGCGACCGGCACGATCCGGTGGGCGATGCGCCCTCCCGAGGTCGCCGTCGGATCTTGAGGGAACCCTGCACCTTCCTTGAGGGCGGGCCCCGGCTGCCGACCTACGATGGAGTCCGACCCGTCCGCCTGTCTGCTCGGAGCTCTCGCCATGGGGACCACCACCGCCCGCCGCACCACGACCGTCCTGGCCGTGCTCGTCGGCCTGTTCGCCTCGCTGCTGCTGTCCGTCGCCGCGACCGCCCCGGCGGACGCCGCGTCGGCCGCCCGCACGTTCGAGGTCCGGGGCCAGGTGCTGACGCCCGGCAAGCTGCCGAGGCTGCGGCTGAAGTGGTTCACGCGGGACTGGACCTACCTGGGTGAGAAGCGGGTCAGCGGCGACATCTACACGCTGAGCCTGGCCCCCGGCACCTACCACCTGCAGTTCGTCGACCAGCGGCCGTCGTACGACGTCACGAAGTACGCACCCGCCGACGTCACCGTGACGATCCGCAACCGGAGCGTCCAGAAGGACGTCCGGATGCGACCCGGCGCCGCGATCACCGGCACGGTCCGCACCGGTGGCGTGGTCGGGAAGGGCGCCCGCGTCGTGGCCGCCAACACCTACGAGCAGTCCTACGAGACCAAGGCCAACGACAAGGGCCAGTTCGCCATCGGCGGCCTCCCGACCGGCAAGTACTCCGTCTTCACCTACGACCGCCGCGGCACCTACGTCGACAAGAGCACCTACGTCGGCCGGCTGAAGCAGGGGCGGGCCAAGAACGTCGGCATCCGGCTGCGCAAGAAGGGCGGCAGCCTGCTGGTCGACCTGTTCCGCGGCGACGGCTCCCGGGCGACCGGGAAGTTCGCCGTGACCGCGGTCAGCAAGAAGACCGGCCAGTGGTGGACCGCCACCGCCCGCGGCGGCAAGGTCACCTTCCGCGGCCTCTACCCCGGCCGCTACACCCTCGTCGCGCCCGGCAACGGCGACTGGCTCGCCCGCACCGGCCCCATCGCCGGCGCGAACGTGCGCCCGGGCCGCGCCGACCTGGCCAGCCGGTTCACCTGGACCAAGCGCGGCGCGTCGGTCACCGGACGGGTCGTCGACGCCGCGGATCAAGGCTTCGGGCTCGCCGGCGCGCAGGTGCTGCTGTTCTCCAAGTCCGGCCAGCAGCTCGGCAGCGTGGTGGCGAACCGCACCGGCGGCTTCCGCTTCGGCGGCCAGCTGAGCACCCAGTCAGGGCTCACCGTCGTGGCCCTGCCGCAGGCCGACCGTGGCGGCTACATGAGCACCCGCAACAACTACTGCATCTTCACGCGCGCCGAGCGGCGCGGGATCGCGGTCCGCACCGGACAGGCGAGCAACCTCGGCCCCGTGGCTCTCCCCCGCTCCACCGTGTCCCCGCCGCAGTCCGAGACCTGCCTGCCCGCCTGAGCAGTCGGGCTCCCTTGCGGCTTTCTTGAACCAGACCTGACGAAAACCGACACACGGTCTTGATCCTCGCTCCCTAGGTTCGTGCCATCGACGGCGATCGGCGCCCGTCCGCACCATCCATGGGGAGAAAGCCATGAGCACGACCAGCACCACGACCGAGCGGGGCCGCATCCAGGGCCGCATCCACGCCCCCGGACCCTGCGTCGTCCAGATCCGGTGGTACGCCGTCGACGGCCGCTGCCTCGGCCGCAAGCGGTCGTACGCCGGCTCCTGGTCGCTCCGGCTCCCGGCCGGCCGCTACTTCGTCGAGGTCGAGGACGAGCGCGCCGAGTCGGACCCCACCCGCTTCACCACCAGCACCTCCGCGGTCGTCGTGCGGGCCGGCTACGTCTCCGAGCTCGACGTACGACTCACCCGCGACACGCGCACCTCCCCCGCCCGCCGCGTCGTCGAGGCCCCGGCCCCGGCCGGCGTGCTGCAGGGCCGGGTCGTGGACGGCGCCGACCCGACCGCCACCCTCGCGGGCGCCCGGGTCCGGTTGCTCGACGCCGACGGCCGCCTGGTGGGCCGCACCCGCACCGAGGCCAGCGGCTACTTCGCCTTCGAGGCGCTCGCGACCACGCACGGGCTCCAGCTCGTGGTCCGCCCGGCGCCCGCGAGCCACGACCACCTGCGCCTGCACCTCACCGGCCTGAGCGTCCACGACGGCGCCTGGCGCGACCTCGGCGACCTGGCGCTGCCGGCCAACGACCGGCCGCGCCCCGCCCCCCGGCTGCGCTCCGCCGCGGCCGAGTTCGGCTCCTCCGCCGCGCTCAGCCTGCCGGCGACCCGCGTCTGACCCGTCGGGTCAGGTCACCGTCATGTCGGTGTCGGCGTTCCAGTAGGCCTTCATCGAGGTGATCAGCCCGTCGTCGTCGAAGGTCATGACGTCGATCGGGGCCATGGTGAAGGTCTGGTCGCCGACCTTGGTGCTGATCCGGAACAGGAACGCCGCCTGGCCGCCACCGATGCGGGCCTCGACCAGGCTCGTCTCCTGCTCCAGGCCGTCGAGGTTGCCGTAGAACGTCGCGATCTGCTCGCGGGTCGTGAGCACGTCGGCGCCGACCGGGTCCTCGACCGTCGCGCCCTCGGCGTACAGGGCGACGACCTCGGCGGACGTGCCGTTGCCGACGCGGTCGACGTACGCCTCGACCACCTCGCGGATGCGTTCGTTGCTCGCTGCCATCGTCGTTCTCATTTCTGTAACAGGTTCTCGTGCACGTGACCCTAGTCCGTCTTGGTTGAATGTGCGGGTGGACCTGAGTGACAGATGGCCCCTGCCCGACTCCCCCGGCCTGCGGGACGAGCTGATCGCGGCCTACGCCGACGAGACGCGCGGCTACCACGACACGCTCCACCTCACCGAGGTCCTGGACCGGCTCGACGAGCTGGCTGCCGCCGGCACGTCGTACGACGTCCGCGCGGTGCTGCTCGCGGCGTGGTTCCACGACGCGGTCTACGACGGCGAGCGCGACGCTGAGGAGCGCTCGGCGACCTGGGCCGAGGACGCGCTGCCCGGGCTGGTCGCGCCCGAGGTGGTCGAGGAGGTCGCGCGGCTGGTCCGACTGACCGAGACCCACCACCCCGACGACGACGACGCCAACGGCTGCGCGCTCTCCGACGCCGACCTGGCGATCCTGGCGGCCCCGGCCGAGCGCTACGCGTCGTACACCTCGTCGGTGCGGCGGGAGTACGCCCATCTCGACGACGAGGTCTTCCGCGCGGGTCGGGCCCAGGTGCTGGGCGGGCTGGCCGACAAGGAGCACCTCTTCCACACCGCCTACGCGCGCGAGCAGTGGGAGGCGGCGGCCCGGGCCAACCTGGAGCGCGAGCTGGACGGGCTGCAGGCGTGACCCGCACCGTCCTGCGCGGCGCCCGGTGGCCGGGCGACGTGGCGTTCGAGGACGGCCTGATCACCGCCGTCGGGTCGGTCCCGGCGGAGGAGGGCGACGTGGTCGTCCGGTGCGACGGCGACCTGCTGACGCCCGGGCTGGTCAACACCCACCACCACTTCTACCAGTGGCTGACCCGCGGCTGGGCCGTCGACAGCACGCTCTTCGGTTGGCTGCAGACGCTCTACCCGGTGTGGGCGCGGCTGACCCCCGAGGATGTCGAGGCCGCGGCCCGGGTCGCGCTCGCCGAGCTCGCGCTCTCCGGCTGTACGACGGCCGCCGACCACCACTACCTGGTCCCGGGCGGCGACGACTCGGTCTTCGACGCGATCGCCGCGGCCGCCCGGTCGATCGGGGTCCGCACCCACATCGCCCGGGGCTCGATGGACCTGGGCGAGAGCCGCGGCGGGCTGCCGCCGGACTCGGTCGTCGAGGACCTCGACGCGATCCTCGCGTCCACCGAGGCCGTGCACGCACGGCTCCACGACGGCGAGACCATCTTCGTGACCGCCGCGCCGTGCAGCCCGTTCAGCGTCACCCCGGAGCTGATGCGCGAGTCCGCGACGCTCGCGCGCCGGCTCGGGATCCGGCTGCACACCCACCTCGCCGAGACCCTCGACGAGGAGCGCGACTCCGTCGCCCGCTTCGGACGCCGTCCGCTGGAGCTCCTCGACGACCTGGGCTGGATCGACCACGACGTCTGGGTCGCCCACGGCATCCACTTCTCCGACCGTGAGGTGGTCCGCCTCGGCGACGCCGGCACCGGCGTCGCGCACTGCCCGTCCAGCAACAGCCGACTCGGGGCCGGCATCGCCCGGGTCCGCGACCTGGTCGCGGCCGGCGCCCCGGTCGGCCTGGGTGTCGACGGCGTCGCCTCCAACGAGATCGGCACCCTGCAGCCCGAGCTGCGGATGGCCCTCTTCCTGGCCCGCCAGCGCGACCTCGACCCGACCGCGTTCCTGCCCATCGACGCCCTCGCGCTCGGCACCGTCGGCGGCGCCCGCTGCCTGGGCCGCCACGACATCGGCCTCCTGGAGCCCGGCCTCAAGGCCGACGTCGTCGTGTGGCCCGGCGACGACGTCGCCGACGTGCTCGACCCCGTCGCCGCCCTGGTCCTCGGCCCCGAGCGCTCGGCCCGCCACGTCTACGTCGGCGGCGCCCCGATCGTCACCGACGGCCACCTCGTCGACGCCGACCTGACCACCCTCCGCGCCGACCTGACCCGCCGGGCCCGCCGCCTCTGGCCCACCTGACCCGCCCGCGTCGTCGAGTCAGCAGAAGTTGCGGGCCGAGTCAGCACTACTGGTGCTGACTCGGCCGGAGAGCCGGGGGGTCAGGTCGGGCGGCGGGGCTTGCGGCGGCGCAGGCCAGCGGCGACCAGGCGGGCGACCAGCTCGCGGGAGGTCACGGCGACGGCGCCCGCGGCCAGGACGTCGTCGTACCACTCGGACGGGACGTCGTAGTGGTCGCGGTCGAAGCCGCGCTCGGGGATGCCGAGGGTGCGGGCGAAGGCGTGCAGCTCGTCGTACGACGTGTCGCTGGCCAGGTGGGACCACATCCGGCCCCGGGAGGGGACCAGGGGCGGGTCGATGAGGATCACCGGCGCTGCCGCGTGTCGTCGAGGAGCCGGCGCCAGGAGCGGACGTGGCCCGCGTCGACGTAGGACTTGTACGACGCGCCGGGCCGCGCCTGGACGCCCAGGTGGAACTGGCGCACCCCGGCCCGGACCAGCCACGGCACCTGCTCGGCGAGCAGGCCTCCGCCGGCCATCATCATCCGGGCGATCGCCGGGTCGGACTCCGCGGTGGCGAGCAGGTCGTCGCCGCCGACGGCCATGCCGCGCGGCGAGCCGGCCGAGCGCACCCCGGCCAGACCGGGCAGGTCGAGGACCCGGCGCCAGGAGCGGCGGGGGTCGAGGGTGTGGTCGAACGCCCGGTGGAAGGTCCACGGCACCCCCGGCAGGCCGGTGGCGAGGTGGCGGCAGACCTCGACGTCGACCTCCAGCTCGCTGTCGAGGAAGCCCCACGACAGGCCGGCCGCACCGGCGCCGAGGTAGTCACCGGCCAGGCCGAGCAGCCGGGTGAGCTCGCCGCCGGTCGTGGTCCACGAGTCGTTGAGCCGCAGCAGCACGAAGACGGGGACGTCGCTGGCCCGGCACACCGCCGAGACCAGCGCCGGCTCCGGCGAGGAGGCGTAGCCGTCGGGACCGGTCCCGAGCGCGACGAGGTGGAGCCGGTCGGCCCCGCCCTCGTGCGCGCCCGGGACGTCACGCTCGTGGAGCGCCGTCACCTCGAGGAGCAGCTCGCCCATGGCGTGAGCGTAGAGGTCAGCGCCCCCGCTTGGCCTTCACCACGACGCGAGTCGCGGTCGCCGAGCCGCGGTGCAGCGCGTCGCCGGCGTAGACCGCGCGCACCTGGTAGGTGCCGGCGACCAGCCGCGCGGTGCTGAACCGGACGACGCCGTCGCGCAGCCGCACCGTCTTGGTGACGGTCCGGCCCTTCCGCGGGTCGAGCAGCACGGTGACCGTGCCGGTCGGGTCCCAGGCACCGGTGACCCGCACCGTGACCGCGGCCCGCTTGCCGGCCGTGACCTTCCGGGCGACGCTCAGCCGGGTCCTCGACACCGCCGGGCCGGTCGCCCGGACGGCCGCGCTGGTCGCCGTACCGCTGGCGTGGCCGGCGCGGGCCGCCGTCACCCGGACGGCGACGCGCCGGCCCTGGTCCGCTCCGACCAGCCGGTACGACGAAGCCGTGGCGCCGGCGATCGGGGCCCCGTCGCGCAGCCACTGGTAGCCGAAGGCCAGGCCCGGGACCGACCAGCTGCCGCTGGTGGCGACCAGGCGCTGCCCGGTCACCGGGGTCCCGGAGACCCGCGGCGCCGCCGTCGCGGTCGCGGCGTCGCCGGCGACCACGGAGGCCGGCTCGGTCGTCGCCGGGGCGCCGGACGCCCCGCCCGCCGGGCGGGTCGCGGTGACGCGGGCCGAGACCGCGCCGGCGGCCAGGTCGGCCGCCGTCGGCGTGTACGACGCCGAGGTCGCCCCGGCGATCGGCGCGCCGGAGCGCAGCCACTGGTAGGCGAAGGTCAGGCCGGTCTCGTCCCAGCCGCCGGTCGAGACGGCGAGCTCGTCGCCGACCCGGCCCGACCCGGAGACGGCCGGTGCCGTGACCAGCAGCGGCAGGTCCTCGACCGTGACCGGCGCCGAGGCGGCGGTCTCGTCGGCGTACCCGGTCTTCGAGGCGGTGACGACCACGTTCAGCGCCGCGCCCTTGTCGGCGCCGGTGACGACGTACGACGGGCCGGTCGCGCCCTCGATCGGGATCTCCCCGCGACGCCACTGGTGGGCGAGGGCGACTCCGTCGACCGACCAGGTGCCGGCCGTCGCGGTCAGGGTCTCGCCGGAGCGGGCCGTGCCCGAGACCTGCGGTGCGGTGGTGCTGTCGATCAGCCCGGTGCACGGCAGGGTCGCGGAGCGGAGCGAGTGCCCGCCGGTGCCGGCGTCGTCGGACCAGACGACCTCCTTCGCCCCGTCGACGCAGGTGGACTGCGGGGCGAGCGCGAAGCCCTCGTTGTTGAGGTTCGGCATGCCGGTCGGGCGCTCGTAGCCCCCGACCACGCCGAGCTTCCCGTTCGCCCCGATCCTCAGGTGAGAGACCTGCCCCTGGCAGGTGTCGTCGCAGACGGCCCACAGCTGCTGGCGCTCGGGGTCGAACGAGACGTCCATGACATGCGGGAACCCGCTCGCGACCTTGGCGACCCGGTGCTGCAGGCCGTTGCCGAGGGCGTAGGCGTAGAGGGCGCCGTCGTTCTCCAGGGCCATCACGAACAACCCGTCCCCGTGACCGGCGTACGACGACGGCCGGTAGGCCGCGCCGGTGCTCTCGTCGACGAACCCGCCGGCGACCAGGTAGCTGTCGGGCACCCAGGTGAGGCCCTCGAACCCGAGGTTGGAGCCCCCGGCGATGCCGGCCAGCTCGGGGAAGTCGGCGTTCAGGTTCCACGTCGCGGTGGCGCGCAGCGGACCCGGCTGCGTCGGGTCGAAGCGGAGCACCTGGTTGAGCGGGACGCTGCTGGCGGTGTTGTCGCGCTCGGTGGTCGCGTAGATCGCGCCGTCCGGTCCGACCGTCACGCCCTCGGTGTCGGGCTCGCCCGAGCCGTCGGCGAAGGTCAGCGCCTTGCCGGTTGCCCAGCCGTCGGTGGTGAGGGGGGTCCACAGGCCGCCGACCTTGGTCAGCTTGAAGAGCCGGTTCTTGTTCTTGATCGCCCACAGCACGCCGGGCTCGGTCGGGCTGAAGGCCAGACCGCTGACGTCACCGGTGCTGACGTCGGAGACGAAGGCGTTCTGCGGGTCCGACGTCGTGACCGTCTGGCTGCCCGGCCACGGCTCGGTGTCGACTCCGAAGAACGGCGGCGGGCAGAGGTTGGCGGCGCCCTTGGTGACCGCCTCGGTGGTCACGAAGGCACCGGCCCCGTCGGCACACCGGCCGTACGACGTCGTCGCGTGCGTCGTCCAGGCGTAGGAGTCCACCAGCGTGGTGCCGTCGGCGCGGAAGAGGCGCGCTGCGTCGGGCTGGCCGAGACCGAAGCCGAACGCGGCCTCGTCGAGGACCAGGTAGCCACCGACGGCGATCGTGGTCGCGGCCGGGATGGCGTAGGAGTGGGTGTCGTCGGCGTCCTTCAGCACCCAGCCGGACACGTCGACCGGCCCGGCGCTCACGTTGACCAGCTCGACCCAGTCCCCCGGCTGCCCGCCGCTGGACTCGACCTCGTTGATCCGCACCGGCTGGCAGACGTTCTCGGCGCCGGGGCTGGCGACGGGGTTCTCGACCAGCCCGGGGCCGTCGGGACAGCGCCCGTACGACGGCAGCCGGTGGGTGGTCCACGCGTAGGTGTCGACGACCGTGGTCTTGTCGGACAGCAGGATCGTCACGCTGTCGGCGGCCCCGAGGCCGAAGCCGCCGACGATCTCGTCGGGGTTGAAGGCGAAGAGCTCGCCGGGTTGGAGTGGGGTGGACTCGGAGGTGATCCGGACCGGGCTCGCGGCCGAGTCGGCCACCCAGAAGTCGGCCACGTCGACCAGCGCGTCGCTGACGTTGCGGACCTCGACGAAGTCGGGGTTCGGGTTGGTCTTGACCTCGTTGATCTCGAGGGCGTCCGCACCGGCCGGGGTCGGGCAGGTGTTGACCGCGCCCTTGGTGGGCGCCGTGGTCGTCGTCAGGTTCCCGGTCCCGTTCGGGCACCGCCCGTACGACGTCGTCGCGTGCGTCGTCCACGCGTAGGAGTCGATCACCGTGGTGCCGTCCTCCGCGAGCAACCGCGCCGAGTCCGGCTGGCCCAGCCCGAACCCGAACGCAGCCTCCTCCAGCAGGAAGTAGCCGCCCGCCGGGATCGACGTCCCCGCCGGGATCACGTACGCGTGCGTGTCGTCGGCGTCCCGGAAGACCCACCCCGACGCATCCACCGCACCCGTCCCGGTGTTGAGCAGCTCCACCCAGTCACCCGGGCTCCCACCGCTCGACTCGACCTCGTTGATCCGCACCGCCGTGTCAGGCACCGTGCAGGCGTTGGCCGCGCCGAGGCTGGCGGCCTGCGCCTGCACGAACGCACCGGTGCCGTCCGGGCAGCGCGACCAGGACGGGTTCGAGTGGCTCGGGAACGTGTGTCCGTCGACCAGCGTGGTGCCGTCCGGCAGGAACACCCGCGCGGCGTCGCCGTTGCCGAGCCCGAAGGTGGTGGGGAAGGACAGGAAGCCGCCCGCGGGGAGCGTCGTACCGGCGGGGATCGGCTGCGAGCTCGCGTCCTTGTCGTCCTTCAGGATCCAGCCGGAGAGGTCGACCGGTGCCGCGCCGATGTTGGTCAGCTCGATCGAGTCGGGAGCCGGACCGTTCGACACGATCTCGTTGATCTTGACGTCGGCGGCCGCGGCGGACGCCGGGGGCGCCAGCGCGACCAGGAGCGGGACCAGGCCGACGGAGCCGGCCAGGAGGGAGGTGATGAGGGCAGAGCGGTGACGCGATGGCACGAGGTGAGTCCTCCACGATTTCGGCCGGACCCGAGTCGGCGGCGTCCACAACAGGCTCGTGCACTGTCATCGCCACCGGAGAACCCGGCGTGAACGCCGGGCCAACTCGAGCCGGACGACCGCCGTCGTACTCCTCGCTCAGCCCGCGGCGCGACCGATGTCCTGCGCCACCACGACGAGGGCCCGCTGGACCAGCCGGACGGCCGCCGGGCCGAGCGCGTGCGGGTCCCGCCAGACGTCGTCCCACTCGAGCGGGCCGCAGCGGACCCGCTCGCCGACCGACTGCTCGGCCGCCGACGCCGACGCCCCGCTGACCTCGTCGAGGGCCGCCCGGACCGCCGGGTCGACGGGCTGGGTCCGGGTGACGGCCGTCGCGCGCTCGGAGACCGCGGCGGCGCGGGCCAGGGCCGCCTCCAGGGCGGTCACGAGCGCACCAGCGAGGGCAGCCCGCGGAACAGCTCGAGGCGGTCCTGCTGCTGGTGGACCCAGTCGACGACCGTCCCGTGGAGGTCGCGGAGCGTCTCGATCAGCTCCAGCACCCGCTTGACATCGTCGATGATGTCGGTGATCGCGTCCAGGCCCTTCAGCAGCAGCTCGGCCGCGAAGGCGCCCCAGCCGGCCGGGCCGGAGACCTTCGACAGGATCCGGCGGGCCAGGCGGACCAGGGTCCGACCCAGCTCGACGACCAGCCGCTCGACCTCGATGCCGATCCGCTCGGAGAACCGGGCGATCTCCTCGAAGGCGATCGCCCCGATCCGCACCGTCTCGCCCAGCCCGCGGGCGGCCAGGCCCAGGGCGTTGACCCGGAGCAGGTACGCCGACGCCGCGGCCCCGCCCCAGCCCGGCTCGACCCCGACCGAGAGCCGCGCCAGGTTGTCGGCCCAGTCGTGCAGCGCCTCGCGCACGTCGATGCACGCCGCGGCGTTCTGGCCGATCGTCGCGTAGTCGCCGGTCAGCGGCAGGATCAGCAGCTCCTCCAGGCTGCCCTCGGGCAGCCGCGGCAGCCCGGCACCGGCGTGGTTGACGGCGTCGATGCCGTGGTTGACCACGTCGCGCATGGTCGTGAAGGCCTCGTCCCAGGCCGTGAAGGTCGCGTCGTGGTCGAGCTGCTTCCCGCCGCGGTCGGGCTCCTCGAGCCGGATGCTCATCAGGGTCGGGACCGGCATTCAGGCCACCCCCCGCAGGTCCCGCCCGAGCGCCACGCTCGAGTCCGCGGCCCGCCCGTCGGAGCCGGCCAGCTCGCGCTCGGCCGCCACCACGCCCGCCCGCACCTCGGCCCACTGCTCGGCGAACTCCTCACCGGTCCGCCGGAACGCCCAGGCGACCAGGTCCATCGCCTCGGCGAGCGGCCGGAGCAGGCAGACCGGGCTCGGCTCGAACCCGGCCCGGTTGGCGACCCAGGTCGTCGCGTGCCCGACGATCCGCTCCGCCTGCTCGGCCGCCTCGTCCATCACCTGCGGCAGCCGCCGTAGGTCGTCCCACGCCTCCACGAACACCTCTGCCGGTGCATCGGTCGCGCCCATCGTCGTACCTCCCGAGACCGCGGTCACCCGTCGTGACCGGTGCCCGACGCGTGCCCGGACGGGCCGGCCTTTGAAACGCGAGCACAATGGGGCTGTGGACAACGCGCTGCTGTACGACGCGCGGGCTCGGGTGCTCGCGGACCTCTCGGCCCGCGGTCAGGCGACGGCGGCCGCGGTCAGCGCGCTCGAGGACGCCGTCTCGGCCCGGAAGTGGTGGGCCGAGCAGTGGCCCGAGGGTGCGGTGTACGTCGCCGGGCTGGTCGCCCAGGACGTCCAGGACGCGCTGTTCGAGGCGGCCGGCCGCTGGCCGCTGTGCTCGATCTGCGAGGACGGTCCCGTGCACACGCTCTACATCCAGCCCGACCTGGGCGGCCCCGACCCGGTGTGGGTCTGCGAGGAGACCGGCGAGCCGGTCGCGGCGCTGGGGAAGCTGTAGCGGCCTGCTAGCCGTCCTGGCCGAGCTGCACCCAGAGGGTGAACCGGTCCGCGCGGTAGACGGTGCGCGAGACCTCGACGACCTTGTCGCCGGCGATGGCCCGGCGGGAGTGGCGCAGCACCGGGGAGCCCGGCTCCACCTCGAGCAGGCCGCACTCCTCGGCGTTGCCGCGGTCGGCGTTGATCGAGTCCTCGGCCCAGGAGGGGCGCAGGCCGCGCGACTCCAGGGCGTCGTACAGGCTGGTGGGCATGCCGCTCTGCAGGAAGCCCGGCAGCAGGACCTCGTTGAGGTAGGCGTCCTCGATGCACATCGGGACCCCGTCGGCGCGGCGCAGCCGGCGCCAGTGGATGAC
This sequence comes from Nocardioides lianchengensis, assembly GCF_900101465.1. GTDB lineage: Bacteria > Actinomycetota > Actinomycetes > Propionibacteriales > Nocardioidaceae > Nocardioides > Nocardioides lianchengensis. The sequence continues at coordinate 55,882 of NZ_FMZM01000001.1, read as the reverse complement.
CGCGTCCCCCTCGGTCAGGCTCAGCGCGCGGGCGACGCCAGGGCCCGCCTGCTCGCGGCGGGCCAGCAGGGTCTGCGACTCGGCGAGCATGCCGCGGCGCGCCATCTCCTCGGAGTAGCTGGTGATCCGGCTGGCGGTACGACGGGGCCGCGCGACGAAGGTGCCGCGTCCGGGGATCCGCTCGAGGAGCCCCTCGACGACCAGCGCGTCCATGGCCTGGCGCACCGTCATCCGGGCGACGCCGAAGCGGTGCACGAGCTCGCGCTCGGACGGCGCGGGCGATCCGGGGGCGCTGCCGGTCACCAGGGAACGGACGTACTCGCGCACCTGTACGTGCTTGAGCGATCGTCCGTCCGGAACCAGTACTTCCTCCACATCCCCGAGGGTAGATGGACTAGACACCTTCCGTCCGGGAAATCCGGGATCTTGACCGATTCGGGCTGACGAAGTCCAATCCGGCGGCCTCACTCCGTGGCGATGGCCCGCAGCACGTCGAGGCGGGCCGCCCGGCGGGCGGGCAGCACCGCCGCGAGCACCCCGATCAGCACCGACAGGGCGAGGAAGACCGCGAGCTGGCCGGTCGGCACGCTGATCACCTCGAGGCCCTCGTCGCGCAGGGCGTACATCAGCACGATGCCGAAGAAGGTGCCGAGCAGCACCCCGAGCACCGCGCCGAGCACCGCGATCACGACCGACTCCAGCGTGATCATCCACCGCAGCTGGCGCCGGGAGAGCCCGATGGCCCGCAGCAGCCCGACCTCGCGGGTGCGCTCGATGACCGACAGCGCGAGGGTGTTGACGATGCCGAGCACGGCGATCACCAGCGCCAGCGCGAGCAGGGCGAAGATCAGCAGCACGAACTGGTCGATCGGGGCGCGCTGCTCCTCGGCGAACTCGGCCTGGTCCTTGACGGTGACGATCGGCAGGTCGGCGATCGCCTCCTCCAGCCGGTCGCCGACGCCCGGCGAGGCCGGGTCGACGTCGATGATCAGCGCGTTGTCCTTGTCCTGCGCCCCGGTCGCGAGCAGCGTGTCGACGGTGGTGACGATCGGGAAGAACAGCACCGGGTTGTCCTCGTAGATCCCGACGACCTCCCAGCGCTGGTCGCCGGCCGGCATCTCGATCTCCAGGTCGTCGCCCACCTGGAGATCCTCGTCGTCGGCGTAGGTCTCCTGGAGCAGGACCGTGCCCTCGCGCAGCGCGGTGACGTCACCGGCCGCGGCGGTGAGCTCGAGGAACTCCGCGCCGTCGGCGTCGATGCCGACCACGCCCTGCGGCTCGCCGTCGATGGTGCCGCCGGTGTAGCGCTGCCGCACCACCTGGACCACGCCGTCGACCGCCCGCATCCGCTCCGCGACCTCGGGCGAGAACGAGCCCGCCACGACGTTGCTGACGACGTAGTCGCCGACGAAGTTGTCCTCGATGGACTTGTCGACCGAGGCCTTGGCGGAGTCGCCGACGATGGCCATCGTGCAGGCCAGGGTGAGCCCGATCATCAGCGCCGAGGCCGTGGCCGTCGTACGACGGGGGTTGCGCAGCGAGTTCTGGCCGGCGAGGTTGCCGACGGTGCCGAACAGGCGCGCGAAGGTGACCCGGGCCAGCACGAGGAACGGCCGGCTGATCACCGGGCTGGCGGCCGCGACGCCGAGCAGGATCGCCAGCACCCCGGCGCCGACGAACCAGCCGCCGTGCGGCACCTCGACGACGTCGCCCAGGCCCGCGAAGAGCGAGACCAGCCCGGCCAGCACCAGCACCACGCCGACCTGGAGCCGGCGCTGGATCGAGGACTCGGGCAGCACGACGTCGTCGCGCAGCGCCTGCACCGGCGCGATCCGGGTGGTGCGCAGCGCGGGCAGCAGCGCCGCCGCCATGGTGACCAGGACGCCGATGGCGTAGGCGGCGAGGACGGTGCGCGGCGCGAAGATCAGCGACTGCCCCGACAGGTCCAGCCCGACCTGGGCGAAGACGGCCCGCAGCCCGATCGCCAGCAGCACGCCCAGCCCGAGGCCGAGGGTCGCGCCGAGCAGGCCGAGCACCAGCGCCTCCAGCTGGACCGAGCCGAGGACCTGCCGCTTGGACGCCCCGAGGGCCCGGAGCAGCGCGAGCTCGCGGCTGCGCTGGGCCACCAGGATGGAGAAGGTGTTGACGATCAGGAAGGCGCCGACCACGAGCGCGATGCCGGCGAAGATGAGCAGGAAGGTGGTGAGGAACGAGATCGCCTCGAGCAGGTCGGAGGCCGCCTCGTCGGCCGCGTCGTCACCGGTGACCGCCTCGAGCCCGTCGGGCAGCTCGGCCTCCACCCGGTCGCGCAGCTCCTCCTGGGAGACGCCGTCCTCGGCGGTCACCCAGAGGTCGGAGTAGGCGTCGGCACCGTCCAGGAAGAGCTCCTGGGCGGTCGCGGTGTCGAAGATCGTGAGCGTCGCCCCGTTGAGCGAGCCGCCCTCGCGGAAGTCGGCGATGCCGACCAGGGTCGGCTCCAGGGTCGCGGTGGCGCCGGCGGTGTTGAGGGTGACGGTGTCGCCGACGACGTACCCGGCCTTCTCCGCCGTCCCGGCGTCGAGCGCCACCTCCTCGGGACCGTCGGGCACCCGCCCCTCGGTCATGACCAGGCCCTCCAGGCCGTGGCCCGCGGGGGCCCCGGTCCAGTTCGAGCCGAGCGACGGCGGGCCGAAGCCGCCGACCACCTTGTCGTCCTCGTCGAGGACGACGACGTTCGTCGCGTTGACGTTGCCGTCGACCCGCGCGGCGCCGTCCACCCGCTCGAGGTCGGCCGCGACCTCCGCGGGCACAGTCAGCGTCGACAGGTCGCCCATCGGGTTGACCGCGCCCTCGGGCCGGACGACGACGTCGCCGACCGTCGAGGCGAACAGCGCGGTGAAGCTGCGGTTGAGCGTGTCGGAGAAGACCAGGGTGCCGGCGACGAACGCGACCCCGAGCACGATCGCGAACGTGCTCATCAGCAGGCGCACCTTGCGCCCGAGCAGGCTCTTCAGCGCGGCGCGCAGCATCAGCCCGCCATCCCGGCCATGACCTCGAGGACCTGCTCGCGCGTGGGCTCGCGCAGCTCGCTGACGACCTGGCCGTCGGCCAGGAAGACCACCCGGTCGGTGTACGACGCCGCCACCGGGTCGTGCGTCACCATCACGATCGTCTGGCCCTGGTCGGCGCTGCGGCGCAGCAGGTCGAGCACCTCGGCGCCGGAGCGCGAGTCGAGGTTGCCGGTGGGCTCGTCGGCGAAGACGATCCGCGGCCGGCTGACCAGCGCCCGGGCGACGGCGACGCGCTGCTGCTGGCCGCCGGACAGCTCGCTCGGCTTGTGGCGCAGCCGGTCACCGATGCCGACCGTGTCGACGACCGCGTCGTACCACTCGCGGTCGGGCTTGCGGCCGGCGATGGCCAGCGGCAGCAGGATGTTCTCCTCGGCGCTGAGCGTCGGGACCAGGTTGAACGACTGGAAGACGAACCCGATCTCGTCGCGACGCAGCCGGGTCAGCGCCTTGTCGTCGAGCGTGGTGAGGTCCTGCTCGCCGACCAGGACCTGGCCGCTGGTGGCGGTGTCGAGCGCGGCCAGGCAGTGCATGAGCGTCGACTTGCCGGAGCCGCTCGGCCCCATCACCGCGGTGAACTCGCCCGCGAGGAGGTCGAGGGTGACGTCGTCGAGGGCGCGTACCACGGCCTGGCCCGTGCCGTAGGTCTTGGTGAGCCCGCGCACCTGGCAGGCGATCTCGGTCATGGAGGGATGCTCCCAGACTTCTCCGACATTTTGCTCGAACGCCTGTTCGACTAGGATGCGCGCATGGACTTCCAGAGCTCGCTGTTCCAGGCGGCCCCCGCCGGGGTGCGCGACTTCTCGGGGATCGAGCGGATGGGACTGACCCGCGGCGCCTGGGTCGACGTACGACGCAGCTGGCTGCCGGACGCCGACGACGTCTTCGCCCGGCTGGTCGCCGACGTCCCGTGGCGGGCCGAGCGGCGGCAGATGTACGACCGGGTCGTCGACGTGCCGCGACTGCTGCACACCTACATGCTCGGCGAGCCACTCCCCCACCCCGTGCTCGAGGAGGCGCGCGACGCGCTCAGCGACCACTACCGGCCCGAGCTGGGCGAACCCTTCCGCACCGCCGGCTGCTGCTACTACCGCGACGGTCGCGACTCCGTCGCCTGGCACGGCGACACGATCGGCCGCGGGAAGACCCAGGACACGATGGTCGCGATCGTCTCCGTCGGCGACCCCCGCAAGCTGCACCTGCGCCCGCGGGCCGGCGGGGCCGAGGCGGTCGTGGTCGAGATGGGCCACGGCGACCTGGTCGTGATGGGCGGCTCCTGCCAGCGCACCTGGGAGCACGCCGTCCCCAAGGTCTCGTCCGCCGGACCTCGGATCTCCGTCCAGTTCCGCCCCCTCAACGTGTTCTGAGGGCGCTTCGCCCGAGCCTGCGAGGGCGAAGAGGCACGCCCCAGGTCGAGTAGCCGCGCGACCGACGAAGGAGGTCGCGACCGGCGTATCGAGACCGTGACCGAGGGTCTCGATACGCTCGCTGGCGCTCGCGAGAGAGACCAGCGAGAGCCGGGGTTTGGCCTGGCGTAGTTGGCTGGAGACATGGCAGAGCAGCAGGCAACGATCGGGGTGACCGGGCTGGCCGTGATGGGCCGCAACCTGGCCCGCAACATCGCCCGGCACGGGCACGTCACGGCGGTCCACAACCGCACCTTCACCAAGACCGAGGCGCTCGTCGACGAGTTCGGCGACGAGGGCACGTTCGTGGCCAGCGAGTCGCTCGAGGACTTCGTGAAGAGCATCGAGACGCCGCGCGCGATCATCATCATGGTCAAGGCCGGCGAGCCGACCGACGCGGTGATCGACGAGCTGGTGCCGCTGCTCGACGAGGGCGACATCGTGGTCGACGGCGGCAACGCCCACTTCGCCGACACGGTCCGCCGCGAGCAGGCGCTGTCCGAGAAGGGCCTGCACTTCGTCGGGATGGGCGTCTCGGGCGGCGAGGAGGGCGCGCTCCACGGCCCCTCGATCATGGTCGGGGGCTCCGAGCACGCCTACGAGCGGCTCGGCCCGATCGTCGAGTCGATCGCCGCGCAGGTCGACGGGACGCCGTGCGCGGCCCACGTCGGCCCCGACGCGGCGGGCCACTTCGTGAAGATGGTCCACAACGGCATCGAGTACGCCGACATGCAGCTGATCGCGGAGGCCTACGACCTGCTGCGCAGCATCGCCGGGCTCAGCCCGGCCGAGATCGCCGACGTCTTCGAGGAGTGGAACGGCGGCGACCTGGAGTCGTTCCTCATCGAGATGACCGCCGACGTGCTGCGCCACACCGACGGCGAGGGCGGTCAGCCGTTCGTCGACGTCGTCCTCGACGAGGCCGAGCAGAAGGGCACCGGCCGCTGGACCGTGCAGGCGGCGCTCGACCTCGGCGTCCCGGTCACGGGCATCGCCGAGGCCACCTTCGCCCGCAGCCTGTCGGGCCACACCGAGCAGCGGGCCGCCGCCCGCGAGGTGTTCACCACCGACCCCGACGAGCAGCGGGTGTCGGTGGACCGCGACGTCTTCGTCGACCAGGTCCGGGCCGCGCTCTACGCCTCCAAGGTGGTCGCCTACGCCCAGGGCTTCGACCAGATCGCGGCCGGCGCCGAGGAGCACGGCTGGGACGTCGACCTCGGCTCCGTCGCCACGATCTGGCGCGGCGGCTGCATCATCCGGGCGCAGTTCCTCGACCGGATCAAGGACGCGTACGCCGAGGAGCCCGACCTCACCACCCTGCTGACCACGGCGTACTTCGCCGACGCGGTCAAGGGCGGCGTGGACGCCTGGCGCGAGGTGGTCGCCACGGCGGCCCGGGGCGGCGTCCCGGTCCCGGCCTTCGGCAGCTCACTGTCCTACTTCGACGGGCTCCGCCGCGAGCGGCTGCCCGCCGCCCTGATCCAGGCGCTCCGGGACGACTTCGGGGCGCACACCTACCGACGCGTCGACCGCGAGGGGACCTTCCACACCCTCTGGGCCGGCGACCGCAGCGAACAGGAGATCTGAATGACCACCACGAGCGACAACCTGGCAGCAGCCAGCGGCACCTTCCAGCTGGGCGGCGACCTCCCCGTCGTCCGCCTCGGCTACGGCACGATGCAGCTCCCCGGCGAGGGGGTCTGGGGTCCGCCGAAGGACCACGACGAGGCGATCCGGGTGCTGCGGCGCGCGGTCGAGATCGGGATCACCTTTTTCGACACCGCCGACTCCTACGGCCCCGAGACCGCCGAGCAGCTGCTGAAGGAGGCCCTGCACCCGTACGCCGACGACGTCGTGATCGCCACCAAGGCCGGGCTGACCCGCCAGGGCCCCGGCGTGTGGACCCCGGTCGGCAACCCGGCGTACCTGCGCCAGCAGTGCGAGCTGTCCCTGCGCCGGCTCGGGCTGGAGCGGATCGACCTGTTCCAGCTGCACCGCATCGACGGCGCCGTCCCCCTCGAGGACCAGGTCGGCGAGCTCGCGAAGCTCCGTGACGAGGGCAAGATCCGGCACATCGGGCTCTCGGAGGTCGACGTCGACCAGCTGAAGGCGGCCCAGCAGGTCGCGCCGATCGTGTCGGTGCAGAACCTCTACAACCTGGCCGACCGCTCGGCCGAGGAGCTGCTGGACCACTGCGACGCCGAGGGCATCGGCTTCATCCCGTGGTTCCCGCTCGCGACCGGGGCGCTGTCGAAGGAGGACGGCCCGCTGGCCGACGCCGCGCGCGAGCACGACGCGACGCCCTCGCAGCTGGCCCTGGCCTGGCTGCTGCGCCGCTCTCCGGTGGTGCTGCCGATCCCCGGCACGTCCAGCGTCGACCACCTGGAGTCCAACACCGCCGCCGCCGGCATCGAGCTGACCGACGAGGAGTTCGACCGGCTCTCCGCCGCGGGGGGCTGACCACCCGCCGGGAGCCGCCCGCCCGGAAAGCCGGGTGACGGCGGTCTCGGCAGGGGGTGTGATGGGCACCGGACAGCAACTCCGTCCATCTCGGAGACGAAGGAGCGACGCCATGCCCGAGCGCCAGGACCCCCGGACCGACCCGGTCGACATCCCGCCCGCCCCGCACGAGCACGTGCGCGGCGAGGACGCCTATCCCGGCGCGGCCAGCGAGCCGACGATGGGCTTCGTGGTCTCCCAGGACAGCCGTGTCCACCACACCGACGGCTCCGCGCCCGACCGGCCGCGGCCGCTGGTCTGGGCGCTGCTGCTCCTGCTGGTGCTCGCGGTGGTCGTGGCCCTGGTGGTCGTCGTCGTCTGAGCGTGTGACGGCGCGCGCCGACGGGCACCGGGGGTCATGAGCGACACCACCGACCCGGTCACCGGCGACACCGGCAGCGCCCCCGTGACCGAGGCCCCCCGGGCCGACCCGCTGCGCGGCTCGAGGACCAGCGGCACCTGGGCCGCCCTGGTCGTCGCCGCCGTGGTGCTGATCCTGCTGGTCGTCTTCATCGTGCAGAACACCCAGTCGGTGCAGGTCTCCTACTTCGGCTGGGAGGGCACCGCCCCGCTGGCCGCCTCGCTGCTGGTCGCCACCGCGGCCGGGATGCTGCTCGCGATCATCGCGGGCTCCCTGCGGATGCTGCAGGTACGACGGCGCGTACGGCGCGATCTCAAGCGCTGACCCCGCCCGCCGGGGCTCAGCGCCCCCGGCGTCCGATCAGCCAGCCGACCAGCAATCCGAACAGACCGGCCGCCAGCGGGCCGCCGTACGTCCTCAGCAGCACCGGTACGACGGCCGCTCCCAGGTCGACCGAGTCCGCGGCGTGGGCCCGCGGCGGCGGTGACCTGTCCACCGATCCGACCGCGGAGCCGGTGGCGGGCTCACCGCTGCTCGGGGGCGGCGGTGAGCTGGCCACCGGACCGGGGGCCGGTTCGGTGGCGGACTCACCGCCGACCCCCGGGTCTGGCGTGCTCGAGAGCCGCTGCTCGAGACAGGTCACGAACTGGCCGAGCAGCTTGTCCGAGACGTCCTGCATCACGCCGCGCCCGAACTGGGCCGGTTTGCCGGTGATGGCGAGGTCGGTGAGCACCTCGACGTCGGTGCCGGCCGGTCCGGGCGCCATCGACAGCGTGACCGTCGCGCCCGCCGTGCCGTTGCCGCGCTTGTCCTTGCCGTTCGCCTCCACGACGAACCGGTGCGCCGCCTCGTCCTTCTCGACGAACCGGCCGGAGCCGGAGTAGACGAGCGCGATGGGGCCGAGCTTGACCTTCACCGAGCCGGCGAAGGTGTCGGGCTCGACCGAGGTGACCGTGGCGCCCGGGAAGCACTCGGCGACCGAGGCGATGTCGTTGAAGTGCGCCCAGGTCTCGTCGACCGAGGTGGGGACGGTGAAGCGGTGCTGGAGGTCCATCAGGACGCGGCCGCCAGGATCGCCCGCCGGGTGAGGACCCGCGCGAGGTGCCGCCGGTAGTCGGCGTCCCCGTTGAGGTCCGAGGGCGGGTTCGTGCCCTCGGTCGCGTGCTCGGCAGCGGCCCGTACGGCGTCCTCGGTCGCCGGCTGTCCCGCCAGCGCCTCCTCGACCGCCCGCGCCCGCAGCGGCGTCGAGCCCATGTTGGTGAGCCCGATCCGGGCCTCCGCGATCACGCCTCCCTCGACCCGCACGGTCGCCGCGACCGCCACGATCGGCCACTGGTGGGCGACCCGCACGAACTTCTCGTAGTGCGCGCCCCAGCCGGTCCGCTTGGGCAGCCGCACCTCGGTGAGGATCTCGTCCTCGCCGATCGCCGTCTCGAAGAGATCGACGAAGAAGTCGTCGGCGGCCACGGTCCGGCTGCCCCCCGGGCCGGCCACCACGAACTCGGCCCCGAGCGCGAGCGCGGGCGCTCCGAGATCCCCGGCGGGGTCGGCGTGCGCGAGCGCGCCGCCGAAGGTCCCGCGGTGCCGCACCTGGGCGTCGGCCAGGTGCTCGACGGCCTTGGCCACCAGCGCGGCGTGCTGGGCCACCAGCGGGTCCGAGCCGACGACGGAGTGCGGGGTCATCGCGCCGACCACGATCGCGTCGCCGTCGTCGCGCACCCCGCGCAGCGACTCGATCCGACCGAGGTCGATGACCATCTCGGGCGCGTTGAGGCGCATCCGGAGCACCGGCAGCAGGCTCTGACCGCCCGCGATGATCTTGGCGTCGTCACCGTGCTGGGCCAGGGCGGCGAGCGCGTCCTCGACCGAGGTGGGCGCGACGTAGTCGAATGCGGCGGGGATCATCGGGCGTCTCCTTCCGTGCTGTCGGCGCCGGGTTCGGCGGGATCGAAGTGCGGCATCGCCGCGGCCTCCGTGGCGGGGCCGCCCGAGGCGCCGTCGCCGTTGATCGCCTTCCACACCCGCTCGGGCGTGCAGGGCATCTGGACGTCGGTGACCCCGAGCGGTCGCAGCGCGTCGACGACCGCGTTGACCACGGCCGGGGTCGAGGCGATCGTGCCGGCCTCGCCGACCCCCTTGGTGCCGAGCGTGTTGGTCAGCGACGGGGTCGTCGTGTGGTCGACCTCGAAGCTGATCGTGTCGGCCGCGGTCGGCAGCAGGTAGTCGACGAACGAGCCGCTGACCAGGGTGCCGGACTCGTCGTACACGGCCTCCTCCCAGAGCGCCTGGGCGATGCCCTGCACCAGCCCGCCGTGCACCTGACCGGCCACGATCAGCGGGTTGATGACGTTGCCGATGTCGTCGACGCAGACGTACTTCCGCATCGTCAGCGCGCCGGTCTCGGTGTCGACCTCCATCGCGCACAGGTGGGTGCCGTGCGGGTAGTTGAAGTTCACCGGGTCGTACGTCGCGTCGCTGTCGAGCGACGGCTCCATCCCGTCCGGCAGGTCGTGGGCGGCGAACACCGCGGAGGCGATCTCCTGGATCGCCATGCCCTGGTCGGTGCCGCGGACCGTGAACCGGCCACCGCCGAACTCCAGGTCGTCGGCCGACGCCTCGAGCAGGTGGGCGGCGACCACCTTCGCCTTCTCGACGACCTTGTCGGTGGCCTTGACCAGCGCCTCGCCGCCCACGACCAGCGACCGGGAGCCGTAGGTGTCCAGCCCCTTGTGGGCGACCTGGGTGTCGCCGTGCAGCACCTCGACGTCCTCGAACGGGACGCCGAGCCGGTCGGCGACGATCTGGCTGAACGCCGTCTCGTGTCCCTGCCCGTGCGCGCTCGCGCCGGTGACCACCTCGACCGTGCCGGTGGCCAGCATCCGCACGCTCGCGTGCTCCCAGCCGCCCGCGCCGTAGTCGAGCGAGCCGAGCACCCGCGACGGCGCGAGGCCGCACATCTCGGTGAACGTCGAGACGCCGATGCCGAGCTGGACCGGGTCGCCGGAGTCGCGGCGGCGCCGCTGCTCGGCGCGCAGCTCGTCGTACCCGAACATCTCCTTGGCCCGGGCGGTGGCCGCCTCGTAGTTGCCGGAGTCGTACTCCAGGCCGGCGACCGTGGTGAACGGGAACTCCTCGTGCTTGATCCAGTTCCGTTCCCGGACCTCGAGCGGGTCCACGCCCAGCTCGGCGGCCAGCTCGTCCATCAGCCGCTCGATGGCGAACGTCGCCTCCGGGCGGCCGGCGCCGCGGTAGGCGTCGGTCCAGGTCTTGTTGGTGAGCACGGTCTGGACGGCGAAGCGGTAGGCGGGGAACTTGTAGATCGCGTTGAACATGAAGGCGCCGAGCACCGGGACGCCGCCGCCGACGAGCGACACGTAGGCGCCGAGATCGGCCAGCAGGTCGACCTTGAGGGCCTTGACGTTGCCCTCCCTGTCGGCCGCCAGGGTCAGCCTCTGCCACTGGTCGCGGCCGTGGTGGGCGGCCATCAGCGACTCGCTGCGGGTCTCGGTGTACTTCACCGGACGGCCCACCCGGCGGGCCACCGCGACGGTGATCCACTCCTCGGGGGTGGTCTGCAGCTTGCCGCCGAAGCCCCCGCCGACGTCGGGTGCGATCACCCGCAGCTTGGACTCCGGGATGCCGGTTGTCGCGGCCAGCGCGAAGCGGAGGATGTGCGGGATCTGGGTCGCCGACCAGACCGTCAGCTGCTCGCCGGTCGGGTCGACCACCGTCGAGCGCGGCTCCATGAAGGCGGGGATCAGCCGCTGCTGACGGTACTCCCGCTCCAGGACGATGCCGTCGGCGCGGGCCTCCGCGATCGCGGCCTCCACGTCGCCGCCCGTCCCGGCCTCGTTCGAGTCGAAGACCCACAGCGCCGACTTGTTGGTGCCGAGGTCGGGGTGGGCCAGGACGGTGTCCTCCGCCGACTCCCGCAGGTCGAGGGCGGCCGGGAGCACGTCGTACTCGACGTCGACGAGCTCGGCCGCGTCGCGCGCCTCGGCGGCGGTGCGGGCGACGACGACCGCGACGATCTCCCCGGCGAACGCGACCCGGCCGGTCGCCACCGGCAGGTGCGTCGGCGCCTTCTGGTCGGGGGTGATCGGCCAGGCGTTGATGAGCACGCCCTGCGCCTCGCCCAGGTCCTCCCCGGTGACGACGTCGACGACGTTGGTCGCAGCCTTCGCGGCGCTCGTGTCGATGCTGGTGATGGTCGCGTGGGCGAACGGGCTGCGCACCATGGCCAGGTGCAGCATCCCCGGCAGGGTGATGTTGTCGGTCCAGCGGGTCCGGCCGGTGATCAGCCGCTGGTCCTCCTTGCGGCGCCGGTCACGGCCGATCTCCTTGGCGACCTCGGGCGCGTCCTGGACGGCGGTCATGCCTCGGCCCCTGCCGCGTGCTGCACCGCTCGCACGATGTTGTGATAGCCCGTGCAGCGGCACAGGTTGCCCTCGAGCCCGAGCCGGATCTCCTCCTCGGAGGGGTGCGGGTTCTCCTTCAGCAGGTCGACGCTCTGCATGATCATCCCGGGCGTGCAGAAGCCGCACTGCAGGCCGTGGCACTCGCGGAACGCCTCCTGCACGGGGTGCAGCTCGCCGTTGCCCGTCGTCGCCGCCAGTCCCTCGATGGTCGTCACCTCCGACCCGTCGGCCTGGACGGCCAGCACGTTGCACGACTTCACGCTGGTGCCGTCGAGGTGCACCGTGCACGCGCCGCAGTTGCTGGTGTCGCAGCCGATCACGGTGCCGGTCTTGCCGAGCCGCTCACGGAGGTACTGCACCAGCAGCATCCGGGGTTCGACGTCGTCGGCGACCTTCGCGCCGTCGACGGTGAGGCTGATCCGGGTCATGAGGACTCCCTTGCGTGTGTGGTGCAGGTCACGCTAGGGAGCCGTGGTTGGCCAGCCGTTGGTTGAGCTCCACCGGTGGTCGAGGAAGGACGAAGTCCTGTCTCGAAACCACCGCAGCCTGGCGCCGTCGTCGGCCTGCGGAGGTTTCGAGACGGTCGTGGCACGACCTCCTCAACCACCACCGGGGACGGCGCGGTCAGCGCCGCGCGACCGCGAGCCGCCCCTTCAGCAGGGGTACGGCGGGGTGCGCGCGCCCGCCCACTCCCCCGCTGAGCGAGCGGAGGCAGACCTCCAGCACCTCGACGTCGTACGGCGCGAGCTCGCTGTAGCGGACCACGGCGTCGGGCTGCGGGTCGGCGAGCAGCGCCTCGCGCAGGGCGACGGCGACGTACTCGGCGAGCTCGCCGAGCGCGGGACTGTCGGTGCCGGGGAGCAGGTCGCCGCCGTACGCCTCGACCGCGGCCGCGACGTGCCCGCGGCGCAGCAGCCCGAGCACGTGGTCGACGTCGGTCGCGACCGGCATCAGCAGTCGGTAGGGCCGGGAGGAGAGCTGGCCGCCGAGCGCGGAGCGCAGGTGCGAGACCTCGGCCTTGAGCGTGGAGAAGGTGACCGGCTGGTCGCCGTACACGAGGGCGTGCAGCTGCTCCAGCGAGAGCCCCTCGGGGTGCATGGCGAGCAGGGCCAGGATCTCCGTCTGGCGCCGGTTGAGCAGCAGCCGCTGGCCGTCGAGGCGGGTCTCGGCCGTGCCGAGGAGCGTCATCACCAGGCCCGGATCGTGGGTGTCGTCGGCACCGGCCGTCCCGGCGGTGGAGCGGGGCAGGGCCGACTCGATCAGCCGGGCCATCACCCGTGCGGTGGCGAGCCCGATCGGGTGGGTGCGGTCCCAGGTGGTCGACAGGTCGAGGACGCCGAGCTCGACCCCCGTCACCGGGTCGTGGACCGGGGCCGCCCAGCAGACCCAGTTGTGCACGATCGAGGCGTAGTGCTCGGCGCTGAAGACCATCGCCGGGGCATCGAGCCGGGTGGCCAGGTCGAGGGCGTTGGTGCCGACCGACCCGTCGTCCCAGCGGCCGCCGGCGACGAAGTTCACCGTCTCGGCCTTGCGCCGCATCACGCGGCCGCCGTACGTCCACAGGATCCGGGTCTGCGGATCGGTCACGGCGACGACCAGGTCACCGTCCTCGGCGGTACGGCGCAGCTCGGACTCGACGCTCTCGACCGCCACCTGCAGCGGCGAGCCCCGCCAGATCGAGGCGGTCTCGGACTCGTCGGCCAGCGGCGCCTCGGTGACGTCGGGCGAGACGGTCGCCTCGGACCGGGCCCAGCTGCTCAGGATCTCCGGCCGGACGAGCGGCTCGGCGTCGTCGCCGTGCTCGACGAACGTGCTCCAGGCCTCGACGGCGTGGTGCCGCCTCGTGCGCAGCTCGCGAGCGTCCATCGCGTCTCCCCCGGGTCGGTGCTCGCACTGTAGCCGGGAGGGTGATGGGCGTCACCCGTCGTCTACACGTCGAGCCGGCGCTTCAGGAAGCGCACCGTCTCCTCGATGGAGGCCTGCCACTCCGGGACGAACGCGTGCCGCTCGCCGTCGTACACCTCGAGCCGGCTCTCGACGCCGGCCTCGGTGAGCAGCCGCTGGGTGGTCCGCGCCCAGGGGAACGGGCACTGCTCGTCGTCGGTGCCGTGGTGCATCAGCACCGGCTCGGTGATCCGGTCGAAGTAGGTGCGCGAGGAGAGGCCGCGGTAGACCTCGGGCGCCTCCTGCGGCGTGCCGAACCGCTCGTAGACCGCGTCGACCGCGTCGGGCCGGCTGACCGCCGTGAAGTGGCGCAGGTTGTCGAGGTAGCGCGAGCTCACGCTGGCGTAGACCACGGCCGCGTCGACGATGCCGGGCTGGGCGACCAGCGCGTTGAGCGTGATCCCGCCGCCCATCGACCGGCCGAGCATGGCCATCTTGTCGGCGTCGACGTAGGGCTCGCGCTTGAGCGACGCGACGGCGTTCAGGGCGTCGCGGGTGTAGCCGATCCGGCTCTCCCGGTCCAGCGCGGTCGCCGGGTCCGAGCCAGCGTGGCCGCGGTAGTCGGTGTGCAGGACGACGAAGCCCGCGTTGGCCAGCCAGTCCTGCTCGCGGGCCAGGCCCTGGCCGGTGACGTAGACGTCGGGGTCGATGTAGCCGTGGTTGAGCACGATCCCCGGGAACGGCCCTTCGCCCTTCGGCCGGAGCAGCACCCCGCTGACCCGCACGTCGCCGCTGCGGTAGACCACCCGGTGCCGCGTGTACGACGCCGTCTCGCCCTCCAGCTCGGTGAACCGGATCCGGCTGCCCCGGAACTCCTCGCGCATCAGCTGCGGCAGCGAGGTCCGGTCGGTCACCGGCGGAAGGGTGTCGGCAGGCTCGGCGGGCTCGGCGGGCTCCGTGGGGGTGGGCGCGGAGGTCGCGCTCGGCTGCTGCGTCGGGGGCGTGGACGCGGACGGCGCCGCGTCCGGGGCGTCCGAGGAGTCGTCGTCGCTGCAGGCCACCAGGGGGGCGAGCAGGAGCAGGGCGGCGGCCGCCGTACGTCTCATGCGAGAGGTCCTTCCCGGTGGATCCGTCCCTGGGTGTGCGCGAGCGGCTCGCCGGAGCCGCCCCAGCGGCCGGCGATGATCTCGGCGGCGATGCTGACCGCCGTCTCCTCGGGCGTGCGGGCGCCGAGGTCGAGCCCGATCGGGCTGGACAGCCGGGCCAGCTCGTCGTCGGTGAGACCGGCCTCCTTCAGCCGAGCCGTCCGGTCCTCGTGCGTACGACGGGAGCCCATCGCCCCGACGTAGGCGATCTCGGGCAGCCGGAGCGCCACCTCGAGGAGCGGTACGTCGAACTTCGGGTCGTGGGTCAGCACGGTGACGACGGTCCGCGGGTCGATCGCACCGGCTTCGGCCTGCGCGGCGAGGTAGCGGTGCGGCCAGTCGACGACCACCTCGTCGGCGTCGGGGAACCGGCTCGCCGTGGCGAAGACCGGCCGCGCGTCGCAGACCGTGACCCGGTAGCCGAGGAAGCTGCCGACCCGGGCCACCGCCGCCGCGAAGTCGATCGCGCCGAAGACCAGCATCCGCGGCTGGGGCGCGAACGCCCAGACGAACACCCGCATCCCCTCCCCGCGCCGCTCGCCGTCGGGGCCGTAGGTCAGCGTGGCGTTCGTGCCCGCCGCCAGCAGTCCGAGCGCATCGTCGGCGACGGCCGCGTCGGCCCGCGGCGAGCCGAGGCTGCCGACCCCCTCCGTCTCCGGCCGTACGACGAGCCGCCGCCCGAGCCAGGCCGGGTCGGGGTGCTCGACGACCGTGGCGAGCGCCACCGGACGGCCGGCGGCGACGTCGGCCGCGATCTCGCCGAGCTCGGGGAAGGTCGCGCGCGAGACCTGCTCGACGTAGACGTCGAGGATCCCGCCGCAGGTGAGCCCGACCGCGAACGCGTCGTCGTCGGAGACGCCGTACCGCTCGAGGACGGGGACGCCCTCCTCGACGACCGACCCGGAGAGCTCGTAGACCGCGCCCTCGACGCAGCCGCCGGACACCGATCCGACCGCGGTCCCGTCGGGGCCGACCAGCATCGAGGCGCCGGGCGGGCGCGGGGCGGACCGGAAGGTCGCGACCACGGTCGCCACCCCGACGGTCTCGCCGGCCTCCCACCAGGCCAGCAGCTCGGGCAGCACGTCACGCACGGGCGACCACCTCCACCAGCTCGGCGTAGGTGGCGAGCGAGTGACCCGCGACGAAGTCGTCGACGTGCGGCAGCACGGCGAGGATGCCCCGCTGGACCGGCTCGTAGCCGGCCTTGCCGCGGTGCGGGTTGACCCACACGACCCGGTGCGCGACCCGGTGCAGCCGGGCCACCTGGGCGGTCAGCTCGGTGGTGTCGCCCCGCTCCCAGCCGTCGCTGAACACGACGACCACCGCACCGCGGGCGGTCCCCCGCTGGCCCCAGCGGTCGAGGAACGAGCGCAGCGTCTCGCCGAGCCGGGTGCCGCCGGACCAGTCCGGGACCGTCCGGCCGGCGGCGACCAGCGCGCGCTCGGGGTCGCGCAGCCGCAGGGCGCGGGTGACGTGGGTGAGCCGGGTGCCGAGCGTGAACGTCTCGACCGACGCGGGCGCGGCCTGGGTGAAGCGGTGCGCGAGCCGGAGCAGCGCGTCGGCGTACCCGCTCATCGAGCCGGACACGTCGACCAGCAGCACCACCCGGCGCGGCTTGCGGCCGCGGCGGCGTCGAGCGATCTCGGCCGGCTCGCCCATCCGCCGCAGGCTGGCGCGCAGGGTGCGGGAGGCGTCCACGTCGCCGCGGTGCCACGGCCGGTGCCGCGGCGTACGACGGAACGGCACCCGGGGCCGCAGCGACGAGAACAGCGCTGTCAGGCGCTGCCGCTCGGCCGGCGACAGGGTGGCCACGTCGCGGTGCCGCAGCACCTCCACCTCGCTGGCCCGCGCCCGGACGACCTCGGCGTCCTCACCGGGTCCGCCCGTCCCGTCGCCGTCGGTCTCCGGCAGGTCGGTCGCCACGGGGGTGACCGGCTGCGGCGGACGCGGTCGCGGGAGTCCGTCGCGCGCACCGAACCAGGCGGCGAAGACGGCGTCGTACCGCTCGAGGTCGTCAGGGCCGCTGCACAGCGTCGCCCGGCCGGCGGCGTACGTCGCCCGCCGGTCGTCGATCCCGACCAGCGCGACCGCCTCCAGGAAGCCGCGCGAGCGGTCGGGGGTCACCGGCACGCCCGCCGCCCGCAGCGCCCGGGCGAAGCCGAGCAGCACCTCGTCGGCCTCGTGGCTCGTGCCGGGAGCGCTCATGCCAGCATCCGCTCCAGCGCGCCGCGGACCCGGTCGGCGTCCTCGCGGTACTTCACCAGCGCCCCGAGCGTCCGCGCGGCCGTCGCGAGGTCGAGCTCGACCGTGCCGAGGTGGTGCAGGGCCCGGGCCCAGTCGAGGGTCTCAGCGACCCCGGGCGGCTTCACCAGCTCACCGCCGTCCCGCAGCCGCTGGACGACGCCGACCACCTGCGCGGCCAGGGCCGCCGACACCTCGGGCGCGCGGGACCGCACGATCTGGACCTCGCGCTCCAGGTCCGGGTGGTCGATCCAGTGATAGAGGCAGCGCCGCTTCAGCGCGTCGTGCAGCTCGCGCGTGCGGTTGCTCGTCAGCACGACGTACGGCGGGGTCGCGGCGCGGACGGTCCCGAGCTCGGGGATGGTCACCTGGTAGGTGGCGAGCACCTCCAGCAGGAACGCCTCGAACTCGTCGTCGGCCCGGTCGACCTCGTCGACCAGCAGCACCGCGGGCGCCTGCTGCAGCGCGGCCAGCACGGGGCGGGCGAGCAGGAAGCGCTCGTCGTACAGGCTCTTCTCGGCCTCCTCGACGTCCGCTCCACCGGCCGCCTCCAGCGCACGCAGGTGCAGGATCTGGCGCGGGAAGTCCCAGTCGTAGAGCGCCTGGCTGGCGTCGATGCCCTCGTAGCACTGGAGCCGCACCAGCGGCAGGCCCAGGCTCTCGGCCAGCGCCTCAGCGAGGGCGGTCTTGCCGGTGCCGGGCTCGCCCTCGAGCAGCAGCGGCCGCTCCATCCGCAGGGCCAGGAAGGCCACGGTCGCCAGGTCGTCGTCGCAGAGGTAGCCGGTCGCCGCCAGGCGCGCCGCGACGTCGGCCGCAGTGTGCAGCTCACCCTCCATGGGGAAAGGCTACTGACGTGACCGAACTGGAGCAGCGGATCCTGGCCCTGCTCGACGCCCGCGCCGCCGACGCGTCGATCTGCCCGAGCGACGTCGCCCGCGACGTGGACCCCGACGACTGGCGCCCGCTCATGCAGCCGGTGCGCGACGCCGCCGCCCGGCTGGCGGCGTCCGGACGGGTCGAGGTCACCCAACGAGGCCGGGTGGTCGACGTAACGACGGCCCGGGGCCCGGTGCGGATCCGCCGCCCTCAGGCGTAGTCGACGTCCCGGCCGGTCGCCAGGTCGCCGCACTCCACCAGGGTCACGTCGTGGGCGCGGAGGTGGTCGCGCGCACCGTGGTCGCCGGTCGCCGTCGCGACGACCGGGGCCCAGTGGTCACGACCGAGGAGCACCGGGTGGCCCGGGACTCCGTCGTACGACGCCCGCGCGAGGGTGGTCGGCCCGGTGGCGGACGCGAGCACCCGGGCGACCACGTCGGCCGTGACGTCGGGCAGGTCGACCAGGTGCACCAGGGCCGCGTCGGCCGACCCGCTCAGCGAGGTCAGCCCCGCGCGGAGCGAGGAGGACATGCCCTCGGCCCAGTCGTGGGCGACGACGACATCGGCGCCGCGCCCGTCGAGCAGGGCCACGGCCTCGTCGACCACGGCCCCCAGGACCACGGTCACCTCGGCGCAGCCGCCGGCGTGCAGCACGTCGACGGAGCGGGCGAGCCAGGCCTCACCCGCTCCGTCGTCGGAGGTGTCCACGACCAGCGCCTTGGGCCGGCCCATCCGGGTCCCGGCCCCCGCGGCCAGCAGCAGGCCGTGGACGGCGGGCGTGCTCACCCGCCGAAGGCGTCCGTGTAGAGCTGCTCGAGCTCCGGCGTCGCCGGGCCGCTAAAGCCGCAGACCGTGACCTGGCCGTCGGTGGCCGAGACCAGGTAGGTCTCGCCCACCTGGAAGTCGACCGCGCCGATCAGCTGGGTCATCTCCTCCGACGGCTGCACCACCTCGACCCGGTCGGCCTCGTCACCGGCGTACGTCGTGGTGGGCGTCAGCACCACGGTGCCGTCGCTGATCTCGTCGACCGTGCCAGCGAAGGCGACCTGCTGCTGGGCGAGCACCTCGGCGTTGGGGACCATGCACCGCCCGCTCGCCCCGGTGGGCGCGCGGAGGCTGATGACCACCGGCTCGGGGCCATCGCTGCTGCCGGTGCCGTTCTCGGCGACCGGCGGCGCCGAGTCGTCGTCGGGCGAGCCGGTCAGCGTGAAGACTCCGACGCCCCCGATGACCAGCACCGCCGCGGCGGCGACCAGCCAGGTGAGCGGGTTGCGTCCGCGGGTGCCCGTGCGGCGCTCGGGGACCTGCGTCTCGGTGTCGTGGCTCATGGTGTCCTCCAGGAGTCGGGCGACCCGCTCGGGGTCGGCCGGGCCGAGGGAGGCAGCCGGGTCCGCGGCGCGCAGGCGCGCGCGCAGCTCGTCGTCACGGTCGAAGTCGTGCGTGTCGGTCATGGCCTTCTCCCCTCTCTCGACTCCTCATGTCCGACACGCCCGTCGACCTTTCGCAGCTCGTCGGCCAATTTCTGCCGGGCCCGGTGCAACCGGATGCTGGCGGCGTTGGGGGTGATGCCGAGGACGGTGGCGATCTCGCCGGGCCCCAGCTGCTCCCAGGCCCACAGGCGCAGGAGCTCCGCGTCGGGCGGGCGCAGCGCCGCGAGCGCCGCGGTCACGGCCTCGTCGCCCGACCCCTCGGCCGGGTCCGGCACGACGTCGGGCACCCCGGCGCTGGCGACCTTCGCCGCCAGCCGGCGCTGGCGCCGCTCGCCGCGCTCGGCGTTCGCCAGGCAGTTGCGGGCCACGCCGTACGCCCACGGCAGGGCCTCGGCCGGGATCTGGTCGGCCCGGCGCCAGCAGACCAGGAGGGTGTCGGCCAGCACGTCGTCGGCGGTCGCCGGATCGGTACGACGCAGCAGGAACCGCCGCAGCGGCTCGACCAGCCCCCGGGCGAGCTCCTCGAACTCGGCCCGGCGCACCTCGTCGTCCACGTCGTTCCTCTCGCTGGTGGTCCGGCCCGGTCCGGGTACCCCGGGGGCCAGCCTCTCAAATGCGGGAAGGCCCCGGTCCCTCGTGGGGATCGGGGCCTTCCTGCTGGTGCTGTGGTGCGTGGTGCGGTGTCCTTGCGGAACCTGGATCCCGGTCTCGATACGCGTCGCACGTCCGTCGCTTCGCTCCGGTCGTGCCGACGCTACTCGACCTGATCGACCACGCTGCCCGCGACTTCGTCGCGGGCAGCTGTCGATCAGAAGTCCATGCCGCCCATGCCGCCGGTCGGGTCGCCGCCCATGGGCGCCGCCTTCTCCGGCTTGTCGGCCACGACGGCCTCGGTGGTGAGGAACAGCGCGGCGATCGACGCGGCGTTCTGCAGCGCCGAGCGGGTGACCTTCGCCGGGTCGATGATGCCCTCGGCGATCATGTCGACGTACTCGCCGTTGGCGGCGTTGAGGCCGTGACCCGCGGTGAGGTTCGCGACCTTCTCCGCCACGACGCCGCCCTCGAGGCCGGCGTTGATGGCGATCTGCTTCAGCGGGGCCGAGGTGGCCACGCGGACGATGTTGGCACCGGTGGCCTCGTCGCCCACCAGGTCCAGCTTGTCGAACGCGGTGGCGGCAGCCTGCACCAGGGCGACGCCGCCGCCGGCGACGATGCCCTCCTCGACGGCCGCCTTCGCGTTGCGAACGGCGTCCTCGATGCGGTGCTTGCGCTCCTTGAGCTCGACCTCGGTGGCCGCGCCGACCTTGATGACGGCCACGCCGCCGGCCAGCTTGGCGAGGCGCTCCTGGAGCTTCTCGCGGTCGTAGTCGGAGTCCGACTTCTCGATCTCGGCGCGGATCTGGTTGACCCGGCCCTCGATCTGGGCCGCGTCGCCGGCACCCTCGACGATGGTGGTCTCGTCCTTGGTGATGACGACCTTGCGGGCCTGGCCGAGCAGCTCGATGCCGGTGGTCTCGAGCTTGAGGCCGACCTCCTCGGAGATGACCTGGCCGCCGGTCAGGATCGCGATGTCCTGCAGCATGGCCTTGCGGCGGTCACCGAAGCCCGGAGCCTTGACGGCGACGGACTTGAAGGTGCCACGAATCTTGTTGACCACCAGGGTCGAGAGGGCCTCGCCGTCGACGTCCTCGGCGATGATCAGCAGCGGCTTGCCGGACTGCATGACCTTCTCGAGGAGCGGCAGCAGGTCCTTGACGTTCGAGACCTTCGAGTTCGCCACGAGGATGTAGGGGTCCTCCAGGACCGTCTCCATGCGCTCGGGGTCGGTGACGAAGTAGGCCGAGATGTAGCCCTTGTCGAACCGCATGCCCTCGGTGAGCTCCAGGTCGATGCCGAACGTGTTCGACTCCTCGACCGTGATGACGCCCTCCTTGCCGACCTTGTCCATCGCCTCGGCGATGGCGTCACCGACGGTGGTGTCGCCACCGGCGGAGATGGTGGCGGTGGCGGCGATCTGCTCGCGCGTCTCGACGTCCTTGGCCATGCCGAGCAGCTGCTCGGACACGGCGGCGACGGCGGCCTCGATGCCGCGCTTGAGACCCATCGGGTTCGCACCGGCGGCCACGTTGCGCAGGCCCTCGCGGACCATCGCCTGGGCGAGCACGGTGGCGGTGGTGGTGCCGTCGCCAGCGACGTCGTCCGTCTTCTTGGCGACCTCCTTGACGAGCTCGGCACCGATCTTCTCGTAGGGGTCCTCGAGCTCGATCTCCTTGGCGATGCTCACACCGTCGTTGGTGATCGTGGGGGCGCCCCACTTCTTCTCCAGGACGACGTTGCGGCCCTTGGGACCGAGGGTGACCTTGACGGCGTCGGCGAGCGTGTTCATGCCACGCTCGAGGCCGCGCCGGGCCTCCTCGTTGAAAGCAATCAGCTTGGGCATAACTCCTGCGATTCCTCACGCTTAGAGTTGTGGATCCGGTTCGGTGGGTTGCCCGCGACGGACGGTCCTGCGTGACCGGCGAACCCTTTCTCGCCGGCGCTCGGACCTCAACTGGCACCGATCCGGTTTGTCACTCTCATGGTAAGAGTGCCAACCCAATGTTTAGCACTCGCCCCCTGCGAGTGCAAGAAGATCGTGCCTCACAGCCGGGCCTGCACCGCGTCCGCGAAGGCCACGGCGTTGCCGGGGATCACGTCGAGGTAGAGCCCGGGCTCGGTGGCCTCGACCTCGCTGACCACGAGGCGGCCGTCGTACCGCATCAGGTCGACGCGGGCGTAGGCGAGCGAGGAGCCGAGGAGCTCCTCGACCGCACGGACCGTGGTCACCGCGAGCTCGGCCGGCTCCGGCTCCAGCTCGGCGAGGTACGACGCGCCGCCGTACTGCTCGTGGACGCGCACCTCGCCGGCGGCCGCCACCTTGCGGACCTGGCTGGTGGCCCGACCGTCGAGGACGAAGACGGAGATCTCGCCGTCGGTGTGCACGGACTCGACGACCGGCTGGGCCAGCCAGGGGCCGTGCTCGGCCTCGGGGGTCCAGGCGTCGGCGTCGTCGACCACGATCAGGCCGCGGCCGCCGGCCCCGACGCGCGGCTTCACCACGGCGCGCCCGTGCTCGGCGACGGCGGCGGCCACGCCGGCCCGGTCGTCGACCAGTGCGCTCGGCACGATCGGGACGCCGCGCCCGGCGAGCTCGACGAGGTAGCGCTTGTCGGTGTTCCAGCGGAAGAGGGCGGCGCCGTTGAGCAGCACCGGACCGGCCGCCTCGACGGTCTCGGCCCAGGCCAGGAACTCCTCGAGCCGCCACTCGTAGTCCCACGTCGAGCGGACCGCGACCACCGACGCCGCCGCCCAGTCGACCTCGGCGTCGTCCCAGCGGACCCACCGGGCGTCGATCCCGCGCCGGGCCAGCTCGATGTCCAGGGCCTCGTGGCCGGGCTCGCCGTCGGGCATCGCCGCGAAGGTGGTCAGCAGGACGTCGCTCATGTAGCGAACGCTACAAGTGCGGCAGGCTGTGGCCGAACGGCACCCGGTCGTGCACGCCGAGCGCGGCCAGCACCGACGGGAGCATCGCCTTCGCGGTCCGCTTGTAGCCCAGCGCGCTGGGGTGGAACCGGTCGAGGCTGAACATCTCCTCGGGATTCGTGATGAAGAACGGGCCGACCACGTGGGACAGGGACACGACGTGGGCGCCGGAGCGCACCGCCGCCAGACGCTGGGCGTGGGCGAGCTGCTTGGAGGCCCGGGACCCGAGGGAGCGCAGCGGCTGCGGCACCGGCCGGAGCATGCCGAGGTCGGGGCAGGTCCCGACCACCACGGCGGTCCCCCGCTCGCGCAGCCGGACGATCGCGGCCTCCAGGTCGCGCACCGAGTCGGCGAGCGGGACCCGGTGGGTGACGTCGTTCCCGCCGACCACGATCACCGCCACGTCCGCCACGTACGACGGCGGCAGCCGGTCGAGCTGCCCCGCGAGCGCCGAGGTCTCGGCCCCGACCACGGCCACCGTGCGCAGCCGGACCGCACGCTGCGTGGAGGTCGCGAGCGCCCGGGCGATCCGCCCGCCGAGGGTCTCCTTGGGCCTCTCCGCCCCGAGCCCGGCCGCGATCGAGTCGCCCACGAGCAGCAGGTCGACAGGGTCGCCGTACCTCTTCTTCCAGGTGCGGTCGGCGTCGATCGCGTGCTCGCCGAGCGGCTTCCCGATGATCGCGCGCGCCTTGGCGGCCTGGGCACGGAGCAGCTGACGGGAGCCGACGACGAAGCCGACGCCGAGGAGTCCGGCCGCCCCGAGGGCGGTGCCGGCGGCCCGGGCGGCGCGGGGAGTGCTCATGGGGAGGTCCAATCACGGTCACCTGAACGGATTCCTGCCGGGAGGTGTCGATTCGGGTCGACCTGGGCCGTCACCACCGTGACACATCACCCGTGAGAGAGGATCGACCCATGACGGAGTACGTCGTACTGCTGCCCGGTGACGAGAGCCGCTGGGAGGCCGCCACCGCCGAGGAGAGGGTGGCCACCTACGCCCGCCACGAGGAGTTCTCCCGACTGCTGGCCGAGCGCGGCCACCGCGTGACCGGAGGCTCCGAGCTCACCCACTCGCGGACCGCGAAGGTGGTCCGACGTACCCCCGAGGGCGGGCACGCCGTGACCGACGGCCCGTACGCCGAGGCCGTCGAGCAGCTGAGCGGCTTCTACATCGTCGAGAGCGACGACCTCGACGACCTGCTGGAGATCTGCGGCGTGCTGGCCTCGGTCGACGAGGGCGTCGAGGTGCGCGCGGCCGTCGACCACGGCGGGGACCCGGCATGAGGTTCGTGGTGCTGATGGCCGAGGCCGACCACTTCGCGCGGTGGTCGGCGCTCGGCGAGGACGAGCAGGGCGCGGTGTTCGAGGCGTTCGGCGCCTTCGAGGCGGCCGTCGTCGAGCGCGGCGGGTCGGTGGTCGGCGGCGAGGGCCTCGCCCCGGTCGCCGAGGCCCGGACCATCCGGCCCGGCCCGGACCGGGTCGTGACCGAGGGCCCGTACGCCGAGTCCGTCGAGCAGCTCGGGGGCTTCTTCGTCGTCGACCTGCCCGACCTGGCGACGGCCGTCGAGACCGCCCGGCTGCTGCCCGCGTCGTACCTGGTCGAGGTCCGGCCCGCGTCGGACGGCTGAGCGATGCGCTTCCTGGTGCTGCTCGGCGGCGTCGGCCACCACGAGCTGTGGGAGGGTGCGGGCGAGGCGACCCGCGAGCGGATGATCGCCGACTACCACGCGTTCGCCGACGCCGTCCGGGCCCGCGGGACGCTGGTCGTGGGCGACGCGCTGCCGCCGCCGGGGCGGGTGACCGACGGGCCGTTCGCCGAGGCGGTCGAGCAGCTGGGCGGCTTCTACGTCGTCGACCTGCCCGACCTGGCGGGCGCCGACGAGGTGGCCCGGCTGCTGCCGCACGAGCACGACGTCGTCGTCCTGCCGACGCTGGGGGTCGAGGTCTGAGCCCGCTCGAGACGCTCCTGCGCGACGAGTGGGGCCGGCTGCTGGCCCTGCTCGTCGCGCAGTACCGACGTCTCGACCTGGCCGAGGACGGGCTCGCCGACGCGTTCGAGGCGGCCGCCCGCACGTGGACCACGCCTCCGGACAACCCCGCCGCCTGGCTGCTGACCGCGGCCCGACGGCGGGTGCTCGACCGGCTCCGGGCCGAGGCGGTGGCCGCCCGGAGGCTCCCGCTGCTCGAGGTCGACGCCGCGGTGCAGGAGGGAGCGGGGCGGGTGATGGCGGACGCCGGAGAGGTGGTCGTGGACGAGCGGCTGCGGCTGGTGCTGCTCTGCGCGCACCCCAGGCTGTCGCGCGAGGCGGCCGCGGCGCTCACGCTGCGGCTGGTGCTCGGCGTCGCCACCGAGGACGTCGCCCGGCTGTTCCTGGTGCCGACCGCGACCATGGCGGCGCGCCTGACCCGGGCGCGGAAGCGACTGGCGGACGCACGGTTCGTCGTACCCCCGCCGGCGGAGCTGGCCGCGCGGGTCGACGTGGTCGCGGACGTCGCCTACCTCGCCTTCACCGCGGGGTACGCCCCGGGCTCCGGCGCCGACGTGCTCCGCACCGACGTCGCCGCCGAGGCGGTCCGGCTGGTGCGCGTGCTCCGCTCCGTCCTGCCGGACGGCCCCTGGCCGGAGCTCGACGCGCTGCTCGCCCTGATGCTCCTCCAGCACGCCCGCCGCGACGCCCGGGTCGAGGACGGCCGGCTGGTGCTGCTGCCCGACCAGGACCGCTCCCGCTGGCACCACCACGAGATCCTCGAGGCGCTCGACCTGCTGCGCCCGCTCGTGGACGCGCGGCCCGCGCCGTACCTCCTCCAGGCGCTGGTCGCCGCCGAGCACGCCGTCGCCGTCTCCGCCGAGGCGACCGCCTGGGACCGCATCGTCGACCGGTACGACGAGCTGCTCGCCCTCGCCGACTCCCCCGTGGTCCGGCTCAACCGGGCGGTCGCGGTCGCCGAGCGCTCCGGCCCCGCCGCCGGGCTGGCCGCGCTCGACGGCGTCGCCCTGCGCGGCCACCGGCTGCCCGCCGTACGGGCCGAGCTGCTGGCGCGGTCCGGTCGGGTCGAGGAGGCCAGGCTCGCCTACGACGCCGCGCTCGCCCTCTGCGCCAACGAGGCGGAATCCACGCATCTGCGGACGCGGCGCGGCGAGCTGTGAGAGCGTGCGGCTCCTCCTGCCCATCTGCCCGAGGAGTCCCTGTGCGTCGTCTCTTCCTGGCGCTGACCGCCGTGATCCTCGCCCTCCCCGTGCCCGGCGCGGTCGCCCGTCCGCCCGACGCCGAACGACGTGCGCTCGAGTGGGGGGTCTACATCGGGGCGCACCACGACGACCTGATCGAGTTCACCGTGACCGCGCGGTCCCACGTCCGGTTCTGGATCATGGCCGGCTCACCCGACAACGGCTGGCCCGACGTCCCCGAGAACCGCACGTACGACGTGCAGATCCGTCGCGCGAGCATGCTGGCCGCCCGGGCGCCGGCCTGGCGCACGCGGTGGACCGGACTGACGGCCGAACGCCTCCGGCTGCGCATCGGCGGGGGCCGCGTGCCCTGCCTGCGGATCCGCCAGCACTCCTTCGGCCTCACGAGCGCCTGGTCGCGGCCCGACTGCGTCGTCCGCGGGCGCGACGACGCGCGGGTCCGTCGTACCGGCCCGATGCACGTCGAGCGCGACACCGCCTACCCCGACCGACGGGCCACGGTCCTCGGCGAGGGCGGCACCCTCCGGCTGCGTGGCGTCCCCCGGGGTGCGCGCTACGGCGTGGTCTACACCGATCGGTACGACGGACGCGGCTGGCCGCACATCCGGACCATCGGCTCCCGGGACGTCTACACCTCAGGGGGCACGGGCGCGCACGGTCTCGGGTGGGACGCCCGCCCGGCCGCGCCCCGTCGCGGGACCCTGGTGATCGACACCGAGTACGGCTCGACCGAGCCGATCGGCGCGCTGGTGGTCATCCCCCGCTGGGTGCGCTGACCGCCTCGAGCGTCACTCCGAGCCCAGCGCCGGCAGCACCGGCGGCAGCAGGTCCACGATCGCGACCTCCAGCACCTGGCTGAGCGCCACCAGCGAGGTGAGGGTCGGGTTCATCGGCGTCCCCGGGCGCGACTCGCCCTTCTCGTACTTCTGGTAGGTGAAGGACGTCAGCCCCGCCAGGTGGGCCACCCGCTCCTGACTGATCCCCTTCGCCGCGCGAGCGCGCGCGAGGTTCTGGCCGAGCTCGCGGGCGAACTCCTCCCACGTCGGGGTCGTCGTACCGTCTGCTGCCACACGGCCCAGCATCCCGCATCCCTTCCGACCGGATGCCCATACGGGTATGGTAAAGTCATGCTCAAGGTCGGACCTGTGGACGGCGCCCCCCGCCGACGCCGCGTCGTCGGCGGTCACCCCTACGGTCGGACCCACCAGGAGGCCACGGCACCGGAGGTGGGGCAGATGACCAGACCCGAGCGACCCGTCCCCTCGTGGCTGGCCGAGCACTGTCCGCCGTGGTGCGTCCGCGAGCACCACGAGGGCGACCACGTCGAGGACCGCTATCACCAGGACGAGCCGGGGATCTACCCCGTCGTCGGCGGGACGGCCGACACCGTGCCGATCACGTCCTCGCTCGAAGCGGTCGAGCTGGTGGTCCGCCGCGGTCGCCACGTCGGCGAGTCCGTCACCTGGGTCGCGGTCGAGGCGATCGACCGCACCGGCCCGCGCCTGCTGCTCACCCTGGAGTCCGCCCGACACCTCGCCAGCCACCTGGTCCGCCGGCTCGGCACGGTGGACGGCTGACCGGGGTGCTCACCCACGAGGCGACGTACGGCGGCCGCCCACTGCTCCCGCCCGACCTGGTCGTCGAGCTCGGCCGTCGAGCACCGGCCCTGACCGAGCTGGTCGCCGACCGCGTCCGCACCGACGTCCCCGACCTCGCGGGCCCGCGCACCGACCGGCGGCACCGACGACTCGCAGGCGCCGCGACCGTCGCGACGCACCACTTCCTCGAGCTCGCCCGCGGCCGGGCCCGCTCACCGGTGCCGGTCTACCAGCTCTTCCGGCAGGTCGGGTACGGCGAGGCCGTCGAGGGCCACGGACTCGGTCCGGTGCGGGCCGCGCTCCGCATCGCCGCCCACGAGGCCTGGTCGACGGTGCGGGAGTTCGCCTCCGAGCACACGCTCACCGCCAACGACCTCGGCCTCCTCGGTGACGCGCTGTTCGACCTGCTCATCCACGTCGACGAGCAGGTCGTCCACGGCCACGCGATGGCCGAGCACGCCCTCGACCGCGACGTCGGCCGGGCCCGGGCCCGGCTGCTGGACGCCCTCCTGGGCGGCGCCGACCGACCTCGGCTCGACGCCGAGGCGGCGCGGGCCGAGTGGCCGGTCCCCGCGAGCGTGGTGGTCCTCGCCGCCACCTTCCACGGCACCCTCCGCCTCGACGGGGTTCCCGACCAGGTCCTGGCCCGCACGACCTCCAGCCCGGCGGTCCTCGTGTGCGACGCCGCGCTCGCCGACCAGGTGGTCGGTCGGCTCCGCTCGGCCGCGCCCGACGTCCGCGTGGTGGTCGCCTGGCCGGTGCCCGCCGAGGAGGTGGGAGCGGCCCACGCCTGGTGCACGCGGGTCCTGGGCCTGGTCGACCAGGGCGTGATCGCGCCGGCGCCGGTCCTGTGGTGCCGCGACCACCGCACCCAGGTCTGGCTGCACGCCGACCCGGTGCTGCGCGCGCCCCTCCGCGACGAGCTGCTCCAGCCCCTGCTGGACGCCACGCCCCACGCGCGCGACATCCTGTCGGAGACCTTCCTCGCCTGGCTCGAGACGCGCGCGAGCGCCCCCGCGCTCGCCCACCGCCTGGGCGTACATCCCCAGACGGTGCGCTACCGCTGGAAGCGGATCAACGAGCTCTTCGGGTCGGCGCTGCAGGACCCGGAGTTCCTGCTCCTGGCGACGATGCTGCTGAGGTCGAGCGTGCTGAGGACGAGCGTCCCCCGGCCGGACCCGCTCAGCCGCCCGCCACCGCCGGGATGACCGAGATCTGGGTGCCGTCCGGGGTCGGGGTGGCCAGGTTGTCGAGGAAGCGCACGTCCTCGTTGCCGACGTAGACGTTCACGAAGCGCCGCAGCTCGCCCGAGTCGTCGAGGATCCGCCCCTTGATCCCGGCGTACGACGCGTCGAGGTCCGCGATCACCTCGCCCAGGCTCGCGCCCGAGGCGGTGACCTCGGACTCGCCGCCGGTGTAGGTGCGCAGGATGGTCGGGATGCGGACGGAGACGCTCACGGTTCTTCTCTCCTCGTCGGTGTCGGTGGTCGAGTGCCTCGCGAGGAACGCGAGGTGTATCGAGACTCAGGCCAGGCCGGTCGCCACGAAGGCGGCGTACGACGGCGCGATGGTCGCGATCGGGCCGACCGAGTCGGCGACCGCGTCGAGCGTCTTGAGCCCGTGCCCGGTGTTGATGACGACGGTCTCCAGCGAGGTGTCCAGCTGACCGGACTCGACGAGCTTCTTCAGCACGCCCACGGTGGTGCCGCCGGCGGTCTCGGTGAAGATGCCCTCGGTGCGGGCCAGCAGTACGATCGCCTCGCGGACCTCGTCGTCGCTGATGTCCTCGACGGCTCCGCCGGTCTCGCGGCAGATGTCGAGGACGTAGATCCCGTCGGCCGGGTTGCCGATGGCCAGGCTCTTGGCGATGGTGTCCGGCTTGACCGGACGGATCGCGTCGACGCCGGCCTTGTAGGCGACCGAGACGGGCGAGCAGCCGGTGGCCTGGGCGCCGTACACCTTGTAGGGCTTGTCCTCGACCAGGCCGAGCTTGATCAGCTCCTGGAAGGCCTTGTGCACCTTGGTCAGCTGGGAGCCGGACGCGACCGGGATCACGATCTGGTCGGGCAGCCGCCAGCCGAGCTGCTCGGCGATCTCGTAGCCCAGGGTCTTGGAGCCCTCGGCGTAGTAGGGACGGACGTTGACGTTGACGAACGCCCACCCGTCCTCTTCGCCCGCGATCTCCGAGGCGAGCTTGTTGACGTCGTCGTAGTTGCCGTCGACCGCGACCAGGTTCTCGGTGTAGACCGCCGAGTTGACCTGCTTGGGCTTCTCCAGGTTGCTGGGGATGAAGACCACGGTCTTGATCCCGGCCCGGGCACCGGCCGCGGCGACCGCGTTGGCCAGGTTGCCGGTCGAGGGACAGGCGAAGACCTTCGCGTCGAGCTCGCGGGCCGCGCTCAGGGCGCAGGCGACGACACGGTCCTTGAAGGAGTTGGTCGGGTTGGTGCTGTCGTCCTTGACCCACAGGTTGTCGATGCCGAGCGTGGCACCCAGGTTGTGGGCCTTCAGCAGCCGGGTGAAGCCGGGCTCCATGTTGGGGCTCTGCTCGATGTCGTCCGGCACGGGGAGCAGCGCCTTGTAGCGCCAGATGTTGCGGGGGCCGGCCTCGATCTCCTCGCGCGTCACCTGCGGGAAGTCGTAGGCGATCTCGAGGGGTCCGAAGCACTCCGGACACGCGTAGAACGGGCCGAGCTCGACCTGGTGCCCGCACTCGCGGCAGGAGAGGGCGGTGGCGTTGCCGAACGCACCCTCACGCAGGGTCTTCTTCTCGGTGACAACAGCGCTCATGAGTCCTCCTCCTCATCTTCCCCGGCGCGACCGTCGCGGTCCGGGCGGAATTGGCACCGTCTCCACGTCCGATCCCGAAGTCCGGGAGGCGGAGGCTCGTGGCGGTTGCCGGGACTTCACTGGGCCGTTCCCTCAGTCCCTCTTGATGAGCTGAGACAGACTGTACGGCGCCCGTCTCACCATGTGCACATCGGTTCCGGGATGTGGGACATGAGGGGTGGGCCCGCCCCGACCCAACGGCGGTCGTCGGGTCGGGGCCCGCGCCAGGCATAATCGCGCTGCCCGCCGCTCGGTGGGACGCGACGGAAGGATGCTCGTGCCGCCAGTCCCCTCGGCCCCGCCGGCGCGACCGGAGCCGCTCGCCCTGCTCGCCGAGACGATCGTCGAGCACCTGACCCGGCGCCACCGCTCCCCGCAGGGCGGGACGACCCTGGTCAGGGGTGACACCGGCGACGACTGGCGCGCCGCCGTACGCACGCACGACGCTCCTGGTCGCCGGGTCCTCCTGCTGCTCGCGGGTGACGACGTCCCCGGTGACCTCGAGGCGCACGCGGCCGGGGCCGGGTTGGCGCTCTCGCGCGCAGTGCCGTACGGCGTGCTGCTGGGGGGTGGGGACTCCGTGCTGGCCCCGCTCGACCGGACCCACCGCTGGCGGCGCGTGCTGTCGTGGCTGCCGTACGACCCGCGGCTCCTCGACCTCGCCGTCACCCTCGACGGCGTGCTCGGCGCGGCCCTCCCCGACGCGACTGCGCCGCGCCGCCTCGTGATCCTGGACCCGGTCGGAACGCCCGCGCCCGACGTACCCGACGACCCCGGCCCGGCCGACCTCGACCCGCTGCTGACGACGAGCCGGACCCGCTACCTCTGCTTCGCGGTCGTCGCTCAGCTCGCGCAGCGGCTGGCGTCGCTCGAGATCGCGTCCGTCCTGCCCCCGCAGCGCGCCGAGGAGTACGACGCCTGGCAGGCGGCGCACGCGGTGGACGACCAGGTCACCCGGATCCTGGGCGCCTGGTCGACGGGGTGCGCACGCCGGATGCGGCACGGCGCCGACGTCACGCTGGCCTCCGACTACCCGCTGGCCCGGCAGCTCCTCGAGCAGCACTACCGCGTCTTCGACGGCGGTCCGGCATGAGGCCCACCGCTCTCCTGAGCTACCTCTGGGACAAACAGCAGCACGTCCTCGACAGCTACCTCGCCCGGGTGCGCGTGGACGTCGTCGTCACCCCGGCCGCCCTCGTCACCGACCACCTGCGCCGCATCGCTGCTGCGCACGGGTGCGAGCTGGTCACCGTCGAGAGCCTCCACCCGCCGCGTCGTCGGACGACGGCACGGTCGGCACCCCTGCAGCGAGCGCTCCGACGACACCTGCGGACCGCCTCCTGGGCACCCGACGACCTCGACGCGGAGTCCGCCGCCCAGGTCGCCGGCCACCTCCGGACCCGGCTGGCCGTCGACGTCCCGATCGCCGTCGAGGTGCTCGACGCGCTCGCCCGCGTCGACGAGGCCTACGACGTCGTGCTGTTCGCGACCAGCGAGGACATCGTGCAGCGCTCGAAGGTCGCGACCGCCTGGGCCGGTGCTCACGGCATCCCGACGGTGCACCTGGCCCACGCGATCGCCCTGGTCGACCCCTACACCGTCCACGCCCATCTGCTGGCCGACACCCTCGTCGTCTACGGCGAGCGCGGCGCCGAGGGCTATCTCGACCTCGGGATCGCCCGCGAGCGGATCGAGGTCACCGGCAACCCGTCCTGGGACGTCTACGCGTCGCTGCGTCACGAGCGCGAGCGGCTCCGCCGGGACCTGCTCGCCGAGCACGACCTCGACCCCGACGCGCCGATCGTCGTGTTCGGCACCACCTGGTCGGCCCACCTGACGGCGCAGGAGACCGGCGCGGCGCACGCCCGGACCCTCAGCGCCTTCGTCGCGGCCTGCGTGGAGCTGGAGCGCTCGGGCGTGCGAGTGAACGCGGTCGTCAAGGACCGGCCCAACAACGTCGCCGCCGGCCGGGACCTGCTCCACCGCCTGGTGTCCGAGCACGGGCCGACCGACCAGCGGTTCGCCTACGCCACCGACGACCCGGAGCCGTGGGTCGCCGGCTCGGACGTCCTGGTCGCCGTCGACTCCAACCTGCTGGTGGAGGCGATGCTGGCCGGCACGCCCGCCGTCAACCTCGTCGGCGTGGCGCTGCGCCCGATCCCGCCCGCCTTCGACGGCGAGAGCGGGGTCGTCGAGGCGGAGCCCGACGAGCTGGCCGCCGAGCTGCGGGCCATCCTCGTGGACCCGGCGGTCCGCTCGGAGCTGGCGGCCCGCACCGAGCTCCGGCTGTCGCACTACCACCACGGTGGGATCGACGGACGGTCCACCGAGCGGGTCGCCGCCCTGCTCGTCCGACTGACCCGCCGGCCGTCCCGGCTTCGCGAGCTGCGCCGGCGCCTCACCCGGCAGCGCAACCGGCTCCGGCGCCGCTGGCGGCGTGCCCGGCGCGCGGCCCGGCGGCGGGGTGGGCGGGACTGAGACCGCTCAGCGCAGCGCGGCGCGGAGGGCGTCGACGACGCGGTCGACGTCGTCGTCGGTGAGGTCCGGGAACAGCGGGAGCGAGAGCTCCTGCGCGTAGAAGGCCTCGGCGTTCGGGCACGCGCCCCGACGGTGACCCAGGTCCGCGTAGACCGGGTGCCAGTAGACGGGGATGTAGTTGACCTGGACGCCGATGCCCGCCGCCCGCATCCGGTCGTAGACCTCGCGCCGGCGGCCCTCCAGGACCCGGACCGGGTAGAGGTGCCACACCGGGTCCGCCCCCGGGCGGCGCCCGGGCAGCGCGAGGCCGGGTACGTCGGCGAGCCGCTCGTCGTACCGCGCCACGATCTCCGCGCGGCGCCGCTTGAACGCCTCGAGCCGGTTCAGCTGCGACAGCCCGAGGGCGGACGCGACGTCGGTGAGCCGGTAGTTCACGCCCAGCTCGTGCACCTCCTGGTGCCACGGCCCCTCGTCGGTCATCCGGAAGCGGGCCGGGTCGCGGACCAGCCCGATGAAGTGGAACTCGTGGGCGCGCTGGGCGAGGGCCGGGTCCCGGAACACGGCCGCGCCCCCCTCGCCGGTCGTCAGGTTCTTGGTCGGGAAGAACGAGAAGGTCGTCATGTCGGCGAGGTCGCCGACCGGCCGGCCGTCCAGCGTGGCCCCGATCGAGTGGGCGGCGTCGGCGAGGGTGAGGGCCCCGACCTCGTTGGCGAGCGGCTGGAGCCGGCCGTAGTCGGCGGGCTGACCCGCGTAGTCGACGGCGGTCACGACCTTGGTGCGCTCGCCCACGGCGGCGGCGACGGCGTCGGGGTCGATCAGGCCGGTCTCGGGATCGATGTCGGCGAAGACCACGGAGGCACCGAGCAGGCTGGCGCCCGAGGCCGACGCGACGAACGTCATCGGGGTGCACACCACCTCGTCGCCGGGCCCCACCCCGGCGGCGGCGTACGCCATGTGCAGCGCCGCCGTACCCGAGGTGCAGGAGACGGCGCGGTGCCCGCCCGCCAGCTCCCCGATCCGCTGCTCGAGCTCGGCCACGAGCGGACCCGTGGTCAGCCAGTCGCCCCGGAGAGCGGCGACGACCGCGTCGATGTCGGCGTCGGAGATGGACTGCCGACCGTACGGAAGCACGCTGCTCCTCCTCTCGTCCGCGCCCGCGTCAGGCGAGGATCGCGGCGATCTGGTCGCGGGTGTACCACTCGTCGTTGGTGTCGGAGCGGTAGGCGAACCCCGGACCGACGGGCGTCGTCCCCGACGGGGCCCGGTAGCCCCAGGTCGCGAGGTCCGGCTGGATGACGTAGTAGCGACCGTCCTCGAGGACCAGGGCGCGGCGGCCCTCCTCGGGACTGATCATCTCCTCGTGGAGCTTCTCCCCCGGGCGCAGCCCGACGTCGTGCATCTCCGCACCGGGCGCGATCGCCTGCGCCAGGTCCGTCACCTTCATCGAGGGGATGCGGGGCACGAGCAGCTCGCCGCCCTGCATGAGGTCGAAGGTGTCGACCACCATCCGCACCGCCTGCTCGAGGGTGATGAAGAAGCGGGTGCACCGCAGGTCGGTGATGGGCAGCGACCGCCCCTCGGCGGCCAGCCGCCGGAAGTAGGGGATGACCGAACCCCGGCTCCCCATGACGTTGCCGTACCGCACGACGGCGAACCTCGTGTCGTAGCCGGCGGCGTAGTGGTTCCCGGAGATGAACAGTTTGTCCGCGGTCAGCTTCGTCGCGCCGTAGAGGTTGATCGGGCTCGAGGCCTTGTCGGTCGAGAGCGCCACGACCTTCTGGACCCCGGTGTCGATCGCCGCCTCGATCACGTTCTGGCTGCCGAGCACATTGGTCTTCACGAACTCGAACGGGTTGTACTCCGCCGTGTCCACCTGCTTGAGGGCGGCGGCGTGAACCACGTGGTCGACGCCGTGCATGGCCCGGGCGAGGCGGCGCTCGTCGCGGACGTCGCCGAGGAACCAGCGCAACCGCGGGTCGTCGCCGAACTGCTGACGCATCTCGTACTGCTTCAGCTCGTCGCGGGAGTAGATGACCAGACGGGCCGGGTCGAGGTGGTCGAGCGCGTATCGGGTGAAGGTCTTGCCGAAGGACCCGGTGCCGCCCGTGATCAGGAGGCTGGCGCGCTGGAGGACGGACACGAGCGCCTATCCTAGGCCCGTGCCACGCCCTGGGACCCCGGCGCCCCGACGATGACGACCGTGGCGTTCCTGTGCGACCTCGGCCCCGTCCGCGGCACCGGCCACGTCATGCGCTGCGTGGCGCTCGCCGAGGAGCTCGCCGCCCGCGGTGTCCGGTGCGAGGTCGTCGCCGACTTCGAGAGCGTCCCGTGGGCGGCCGACCAGGTGGCCGCGCGCGGCTTCGGCGTCCACCCGGCCGCGGGTCCCGTGACGGACGCGCTCCCGGTGCTGGAGGCACTCGGGGCGCACGCGACGGTGCTCGACTCGTACGTCGCCACCCCCGCGCTCAGCGCGCGACTGGGGGCCGGAGGCCGACCGGTCCTGGCCGTGGTCGACCGCGACGCGCGGGACCTGGTGGCCGACCTCTACCTCGACCAGAACCTGGGGGTCACGCCCGCGGACTACCCCCCGGGGCTGCCGGTGCTGACCGGCCCGCGCTACGCCCTCGTCCGCGACGAGGTGCTGCGCCTGCGACCCCCCGCCCCGCTCGCGGTACGGCGAGCGTCGCGCCCCCAGGTGCTCGCCTACTTCGGCGGCACCGACGCCTACGGGGCCGGGCCGGTGGTGGCGACGGCGCTGGCGCGGACCGGGGTGGCGATGGACGTCACCGTCGTCGCACCGCGGCGCGAGCTGCGCGACGCGGTCGCCGAGGCGCCGTGGACCAGCGGACAGCGGCTCACCGTGACCGGTCCGCCCCCGTCCCTGATGGCACTCGCCGTCCGCGCCGACCTGGTCGTGAGTGCGTCCGGGACGTCCCTGGTCGAGCTGGCCTGCCTGGGCTGCGCCTGCGCGCTGGTCTCGGTGGTCGACAACCAGGAGGAGGGCTACCGGCTGGCGACCAGCACCGGCCTGGCGGTCGGCATCGGCCGTCTCTCGGCCCTGCGCCGGGACACCGACGAGGCCGTCACCGCCTTGCGCGGCGTGCTCGGCGACGACGCCCAGCAGCACCGACTGCGTCAGGCGGGCTGGGCCCTGGTGGACGGCCGGGGCCGGGGCCGGGCGGCCGACCGGCTGCTCGGGCTCCTCGAGTCCCGGGTCACTTGAACGAGTCCCACGTCAGGGGGGTGTTCGCGGGCAGGTCCTCGCTGAGCGCCATCCCGACGACGGCGTCGAGGTAGCGCGGCGCCAGGCCCGTGCCGGGCCGCACGATCTTCACGTCCTCGGCCGTCACCCGCTCCCCCGCGCTCATGGCGCGCGCGAGGATGAGGGAGCGGATCGCCGTACGACGCTCGGCGACCTCGCCGCCCACGACGTGCTTGCGCGCCGAGCCGGGCTCCCCGAGCGCGAGGTGCGCGTCGGCCAGGGCCCGGGTCAGCGCCCCGACCTCCGCGATCGGCAGGCTGAACCAGTGGTCCGGGCCGTCGTCGTCCTGGGAGGGGGTCACGTGCTTCTCGACGATGCCGGCACCGAGGGCGACCGCCGCGATCGCGGCCGTCGACCCGAGGCTGTGGTCGGAGAGCCCGATGACGGCCTCGGGGTACATCTGCTGCAGCAGCGGGATCGCGCGCAGGTTCATCTCGTCGATCGGCGCGGGGTACTCGGCGACGCAGTGGAGCAGGCTCAGGCTCGCGACGCCCTCGCCGAGGAGGGTCTCGACAGCCTCGTCCGCCTCGCTCAGGGTGCACTTGCCCAGCGACAGGATCACCGGCTTGCCGGTCCGGGCGAGGTGCCGCAGGAACGGCAGGTGGCCGACGTCGGAGGCGGCCACCTTGTAGCCGGGCACCCCGACGCTCTCCAGGTAGTCGACGCCGTCCTCGCTGAACGGCGTGGCGAACGAGACCATGCCCAGCTCCTCGCCGAGCGCCATCAGGTCGCGGACCGCCTCGCGCGGGAGCGACAGCCGGTCGAACATCGGCCCGATCCGCTCGGTCCGCTGCCGTCCGGCCGGTCCCCAGGTCACGTCGCGGTCGTGGTCGGCGACGAGCTCGGCCGCCGTGTAGAGCTGGAACTTGATCGCCTCGGCGCCCTGCTCGGCCAGCGCCCGGACCATGGTCTCGGCCTTGACGACGTCGCCGTCGTGGTTGGCGCCGATCTCCGCGACCAGGAGCGGCGGGTGCGGCTCCCCGGCCGTCCGGTGACCCAGTGTGAACATGATCCGCCCTTCCGATCGAGTACGCCGCGTACAGCATGGCGCACCCCCACGCGCCCGCCTCGGGCAGGCTCGCTCAGACCGGGCGAGCGAGCGCGACGACCCCGTCGTCGCGGCCCAGCTCGTCGTACCCGAGGCCGGCGAAGAGCCGCAGCGAGGCCGCGTTCTCCTCGCGCACATGCGCGAGGAGGCGGATCACCTCGGGCCACGGGAGGGCGCCGCGGACGAGCCGGAGCGCCTCGGCCCCGACCCCGCGTCCGCGCACGTGCTCGGCGAGCCCGATCGACACCTCCGCGTCCCCGCCGGAGCGGTCGAGCCGCACCTGGCCGACCGGGGTCCCGTCGAGCTCCACGATGAGCAGCCGACAGGTCTCGTCGGCGAGGCGCCGCTCGAGCCAGGAGCGGTGGGCAGCGGGTTCGATGACGTCCTGGGTCAGGGAGGCGGCGCGCGTGGACCGCTCGTTGCGCCAGGCCAGCAGCCGGTCCGCGTCGTCGAAGCGCGCCGGTCGCAGCCGGAGCCCGTGGGGGCCGTGGGGGCCGTGGGGGCTGTCCGGGCTCACGGCTGCTCGCCGCCGGCCACGAGCGCGGCGTACATGAGCTCGGCCCGGGTCCAGTCCGCCGGGGTGTCGATGTCCTGCACGCGGTGGCGAGGCAGGCGCACCGGTCTCATGCCGGCCGGCCAGAGGCTCCGGGTGGCCCGCAGCACCGGCACCGGCGTCCAGTAGAACTGGCCGGCGTCGTGCAGCGCCTCCGGCAGGTCCTGCGACCGCGTGCCCGCGTGCTCCGGCCACAGCACCCGCAGCGCACCGTCCTCGGCCAGGCCGAACGCGCGGTGGACCGGGAAGTCGAACTCCGTGACGGACACCGCTCCCGGGTGCCCCTGGGCGAGCACCTCGAGACCGGCCACCAGGTCGGCCGCGCGGATGAACGGGGCGGTCGCGAAGAGGGTGCACACGTGGTCGTACGACGAGCCGGCCCGCTCCAGCTCGTCGACCGCGTGCAGGACCACGTCGACCATCGGGGTGACGGCGTCGGCGATCTCCCCCGGTCGCAGGAACGGGGTCCGGGCGCCCAGCGATCGAGCGACGGCCGCGATCTCCTCGTCGTCGGTGGTCACCACGACGTCGTCGAAGAGCTGCGAATCGAGGGCCGCGTCGACGGCGTAGGCGAGGACGGGACGGCCGGCGAACGGTCGGATGTTCTTGCGCGGGATGCGCTGGCTGCCACCCCGCGCCGGGATGACCGCCACGTTCCGCACGGCGTCATCCAAGCACATCGTCCGTCCGCCGGCCGCCGTCGTCGGCTCCCGTCCTCAGGCCGCCGCGTGGGCCTCCGCGCCGGCGGTCCCAGCCGGGGTCAGCGCCCCCCGGACGACGTCCAGCACGTCACCCACCACGTGCACGGTGACCGACTCCAGGACGTCCGCGGGGACGTCGTCGAGGTCCGGCTCGTTGCGCAGCGGCACGAACACCTCGGTGAGGCCGGCCCGCTGGGCGGCGAGCAGCTTCTGCTTCAGCCCGCCGATCGGGAGCACCCGGCCGTTGAGCGTGACCTCACCGGTCATGCCGACCTCGGAGCGCACCGGCCGGCCGGTCGCGAGGGAGGTGAGCGCGGTGACCATGGTGATGCCCGCGGACGGGCCGTCCTTGGGCGTGGCGCCCGCGGGCACGTGCACGTGGATCGCCTTCTCGAAGAACGCCGGGTCGACGCCGAGCACGTCGGCGTGGGCCCGCACGAAGGAGAGCGCGATCTGGGCGGACTCCTTCATCACGTCGCCGAGCTGGCCGGTCAGGGTGAGGCCGGACTTGCCGTCGCTGGCGCTCGCCTCGATGAACAGGACGTCGCCACCCAGGCCCGTCACGGCCAGGCCGGTCGCGACACCCGGGACCGAGGTCCGCTCGTGCGCCTCCGGCGTGAACCGCGGCCGCCCGATCAGCTCCTTGAGGTCCGGCTCGTCCACGTCGAGACGCTCGGCGCCCGTGGCCAGCTTGGTCGCCGCCTTCCGCAGCGCCTTGGCCAGCAGCCGCTCCATCTGCCGTACGCCGGCCTCGCGGGTGTAGTTCGCCGCCAGCTCGCGCAGCGCCGCGTCGGTGATGGTGAACTCCTCGGGCGTCACCGCCGCCCGCTCCAGCTGCCGGGGCAGCAGGAAGTCACGGGCGATGGCGACCTTGTCGTCCTCGGTATAGCCGTCGAGGGTGACCAGCTCCATCCGGTCCAGCAGCGCGCTGGGGATCTGCTCGACCACGTTGGCCGTGGCGATGAACAGCACGTCGGACAGGTCCAGGTCGAGCTCGAGGTAGTGGTCGCGGAAGGTGTGGTTCTGCGCCGGGTCCAGCACCTCCAGCAGCGCCGCGGCCGGGTCGCCGCGGTAGTCCGCGCCGACCTTGTCGACCTCGTCGAGCAGCACGACCGGGTTCATCGAGCCGGCCTCCTTGATCGCCCGCACGATGCGTCCGGGCAGCGCGCCGACGTACGTCCGGCGGTGGCCGCGGACCTCGGCCTCGTCGCGCACGCCGCCGAGGGCGACGCGGACGAACTTCCGGCCCAGGGCCCGGGCCACGGACTCGCCGAGCGAGGTCTTGCCGACTCCGGGAGGGCCGGCGAGCAGGATCACCGCGCCGGAGCCGCGGCCGCCCACGACCTGCAGGCCGCGCTCGGCGCGCCGGGAGCGGACGGCCAGGTACTCGACGATCCGGTCCTTGACCTCCTCCAGCCCGTGGTGGTCGGCGTCGAGGACCGCGCGGGCCGCGACCACGTCGGTCGAGTCCTCGGTGGTGACGTGCCAGGGCAGGTCCAGGACGGTGTCGAGCCAGGTGCGGATCCACCCGGTCTCGGGGCTCTGCTCGCTGGAGCGCTCGAGCTTGTCGACCTCCTTGAGCAGCGAGGTGCGCACGGCCTCCGGGACGTCGGCGGCCTCGACCCGGGCCCGGTAGTCCTCGGACCCCTCGGGCTCGCCCTCGCCGAGCTCCTTGCGGATGGCGGCGAGCTGCTGGCGCAGCAGGTACTCGCGCTGCGTCTTCTCCATGCCCTCGCGGACGTCGTTGCCGATCTTGTCGGTCAGCTCGGACTCGGCCAGGTGCTCGCGGGTCCACTCGATCAGGGTCTCCAGCCGCCGCTCGACGTCGGGCTGCTCCAGGAGCTCGCGCTTGCGCTCGATGGAGAGGTACGGCGCGTAGCCGGCCGCGTCCGCGATCTGCGCCGGGTCGGTCATGCCGTGCACCTGGTCGATGACCTGCCAGGCCTCCCGGCGCTGCAGGACCGCGACGACCAGCCGCTTGTACTCCTCGGCGAGCTCGTGGGCCCGCTCGGAGACGACCTCGTCGACGGGCTCGACCTCGACCCACAGGGCGGCACCGGGGCCGGTCACCCCGCTGCCGATCTCGGCGCGCTGCTCGGCCTTGAGGACCGCGGCGGGGGCGCCACCGGAGAAGCGGCCGACCCGCTCGATGGTCGCGACCACGCCGTACGACGCGTAGCGGTCCTCGAGCCGGGGCGCGACGAGCACCCGCTCGTCGCCGCTGCTCTGGGCGGCGTCGATCGCGGCCCGAGCGGCCTCGTCGAGCTCGATGGGGACGACCATGCCGGGCAGCACGACCAGGTCGGTGACGAACAGGACGGGAAGACGCGTGACAGACATGCGTCCCTCACTTTCGGCGAAGTTGAGTAGTACCGGCTCAACTACCGAGAGGCCTCTCCTGTTCCGGAGAGTGCCTCCGTTCACCGTGGGCGAACAGGGGGTGTCGGGAAAGGCCGGGAACGTCCTAGTTCCCCGGTGAACCGGGGAACTAGGACCGAGGCGACGCCACGGCTGACCCCCGGCACGTCCCACCAGCACCACGAACCACCCTGGTTCGGACCTCCCGGCCTTTCCCTGACGTTCCCGGGCATCGCGTTGCCCGGGAACGTCCAGTTCTCCCTGAGGAGGACGCCGCCGCCGGGTTGGCCGATGCACCCGGCGGACCCGCCGTACGACGTCAGGCCCGCAGGTCCCGCGCGTCCGCGGTCAGCTGCCGCAGCAGGTCGAGCACGCCCTCGGGGCCGTGGACGACGACGTCGGAGTGCTCGACGAGCGCGGACTGCTCGTCGGAGGCGGAGCAGACGAGCAGGGTGGGCATGCCGTCCTTGGCCATCTTGGCCACCGCGTCGAAGGCCTCGAGGTCGCCCAGGTCGTCACCGGCGAAGAGGAAGCCGCCGGCGCCCACCTCGTCGGCCAGGGTGCGGA
The DNA here is from genome assembly GCF_900101465.1 of Nocardioides lianchengensis. Taxonomy (GTDB): domain Bacteria; phylum Actinomycetota; class Actinomycetes; order Propionibacteriales; family Nocardioidaceae; genus Nocardioides; species Nocardioides lianchengensis. Next base: position 14,472 of record NZ_FMZM01000001.1, on the reverse strand, counting down.
CCGCCTGGCCCTTGTCCATGCCGGGGGCGCGGACCTCGATGACGTTGCGGCCGGGTTCGAGCACCAGGCCGTTGCGGCCGGCCAGCTCGCGCAGCAGCGGGAGCAGCCGGTCGTAGGCCGCGTCGCGGTCGGGCAGCCGGCGGGTGTGCACGGCGTGGGCCAGGCCCTTGTCCTCGACGAACGCGTCGGACGCCTCGGCGGTGCGCAGCGCCCGGGGCAGGTCGCGCAGGAACGCCGCCAGCCCGACGGGCGGGCGCGGCGAGATGATCCGGCGGTGGGTCGAGCTCCACCGCTCGTTGCCGTACTGGCCGAAGAGGTAGAGCTCCTTGCCGGACCTCTCGATCGCGTCGCCGACCTCCTCGAGACCGCCGAGGTCGAGCGCCTGGCGGGCCGGGCGCCCGGTGACCACGGCGACCGCGGCGACCTGCGCCGCGAGGTCGACCAGCACCTCGCTGGCATCGGGGTGGATGTGCGCGGCGGCGGGGTCGTCGACGATCGGCGACAGGGTGCCGTCGAAGTCCAGCCCGACGACGGTCTCGGCCGCCGCCCGGACGAGGGCGGCCCAGCGCTGCTCCCCGACCGACGAGGTGAACTCCATGAGCCTCAGCCTGTCACGGACCGGGGCGACGTCGTACGACGTGGGTCACTCCCGAGACGAAGACCCGGTGACGAGCGGGTGGCCTAATCCAGCTCGCCGGTGAGGACCAGGGTCAGCCGGTCCTCGCGCATCCCGCTGACGGCGGGCTGGGTGCGCTTCACCCCGAGGTCGCGGGCCAGCAGCTTGGCGGCCCGCTCCAGGCGCTTCGGGAAGTAGACCGTGGAGGTCGGGATGGTGCCGTACCAGTTGTCCGAGCCCACGACCGACCAGCCCACGGTGGTCGCGCGGTCGGCGACCCGGCCGGCGAGCCCGCTGATGCCGGAGTTGTTGTAGACCTCGACGTAGACGTCGCCGCGCTTCACCGCGGGCTTGCGCGGCTTGGCGGGCGCGGAGGTCGTCGGGGCCGAGGCCGTCGGGCTGGGCGCGGCGCTGGAGGACGGCTCGGCGACCGGCGTGATCTCACGCTCGGTCGGCTCACCGCCGCGGGTGGCGACGAAGGCGATCGCCGCCATGGCGACGGCGATGATGCTGAGCATCACCACGGGAGAGGGGAAGAGCAGCCCGCGCTGGCGCATGTCGGGCCTCAGACCTCGAACCCGAGGCGGCGCGCCGAGCGCTGGCGCTGCCGGGCCGCGCGGAGCCGACGCAGCCGGCGGACCAGCAGCGGGTCGGCCTCGAGGGCCTCGGGACGGTCGATGAGGGCGTTGAGGACCTGGTAGTAGCGGGTGGAGCTCATGTCGAACTTCTCCCGGACCGCGGTCTCCTTGGCGCCGGCGTACTTCCACCACTGCCGCTCGAACTCGAGGATGTCGCGGTCGCGCTCGCTCAGGGTCGGCTCGACCTCGGCCTCGTCGGGGCCGTGGAGGGCGTTCGCGGCATCCATGCGATGTCTCCTGGGAGCGGTCGGGTGGGGGTGTCCACGCAGCACTGTACGCGGCGAACCACATTGATGTCATTCGCACCGCGGCGAGTCCCCTGATCGCTAGTCTCCAGCCATGGCCGACACGATTCGCTGGGGCATCCTGGCCACCGGCAAGATCGCCCGCTCCTTCGCCCGCGACCTGGCCCTGGTGCCCGACGCCGAGATCGCCGCCGTCGGCTCACGCCGCATCGACGCCGCCCGCGCCTTCTCCGAGGAGCACACCCGAGGTACGGCGACCGCCCACGGCTCCTACGAGGAGCTGGTCGCGGATCCGGCGGTCGACGTCGTCTACATCGCCACGCCGCACGCGCTGCACCTCGACAACGCCCGGCTGGCCTTCGAGGCCGGCAAGCACGTGCTGTGCGAGAAGCCGCTGACCCTGACCACGGCCGACGCCGAGGAGCTCTTCGCCCTGGCCCGCGAGCACGGCCGGTTCGCGATGGAGGCGATGTGGATGGCCTGCCACCCCGTCATCCGGGCCCTGGCCGAGCGGGTGCGGGCCGGAGACTTCGGCTCCCCGCGCTCGCTGCGGGCCGAGCTCGGCTTCCGGGTCGACGCGCCGCCGGAGGACCGGATGTTCGACCCCGCCCTCGGTGGCGGCGCCCTGCTCGACATGGGCATCTACCCGCTGACCTTCGCCCACCTGATGCTCGGGGAGGCCGAGCAGCTCACGGCCCAGGCCGACCTGACCGCGACCGGCATCGACCTCGACGTGGCGATCGCCGGCCGCTACCCCGGCGGCGCGGTCGCCGCGCTCACCGCTTCCATGACCTCGTGGTCCTCGCGCTCCGCGGCGATCGCGACCGACCGGGGCCGGGTCGAGGTGCCGTTCGGCTTCCACCACCCGCGCTACGCCACGTTCACCGAGCACAGCGCCCAGGGTCCGGCCCACCCCCAGCGGATCGAGGGGCTGGAGCCGGTGATCGGGAAGGGCTACGGCAACGAGATCGCCCATGTCGGCGACTGCCTGCGCCAGGGTCTGCTGGAGAGCCCCTTCGTCCCGCACGCCCAGACGCTGACCCTGATGCGGCAGCTCGACGGCCTGCGCGAGCAGGTCGGGATCCGCTACGCCGCCGACGCCTGAGCCGTCTGCGGGGCCGGGGCCGCCACCCGGGCCCGGGTGCTGAGCAGTGCGGAGGCCAGCCCGGCGTGCACGGCCGCGCACCCGCGGACCACGAACGGCAGGGTCACGACCGTGGCCAGCCCGATCGCCAGCATCAGCAGGCTCTCCGCCTGCCGACTGTCCCCCAGCCCGATCAGCTCGGCCAGCCCCTGGTCGTCGCCGTCGGGCAGCCAGCGCTGCCAGAGCCAGTAGGTCAGGCCCATCCCGGCGCTGGCCCACCAGGTCACGGTGACCACGAAGACGACCGTCCCGGTCACGAAGGACAGCAGCGACCAGAGCACGTCGAGCCAGGGCTGCGGGTCGCGCAGCGGCGTCGCCGTACGACGCAGCCAGCCGTCGCCCGGCCCCGCCGAGCGGTACGACGCCCGCGGGACGTCGGCGTCGAGCAGCCGCACCATCCGGACCCGCTCCAGCTGCGCCAGGCCGCGGGCGACGTAGAGCGTCGCGGCCAGCACGAACACGCCGACGACGGTGAACAGCAGGCCGACACCCAGCGCGAGCCCGACCACCGCGAGCACGAAGCCCACGACGCCGAGCACGAACGCGGACAGGACGTAGGCGGACTCGCGGAGGAGGCGGGTGAGGGGGTTGCTCATGACGTCCACGCTAGGGAGATCCGGGGGTGGGTACAGGGGCCCACGCCCACCACCCGGAGGTGGTGCCAGCACCACCTCCGGCCGTGCCACGACTACCGAGTGACTAGGGTGACCGCGTGTCCAACAACCTGGTGATCGTCGCCAACCGACTGCCGGTCGACCGGGTCGCGCAGGCCGACGGGACGCCCGGCTGGCGGGTCTCCCCCGGTGGCCTGGTGACCGCGATCGAGCCGGTGATGCGCGCCAACGACGGGGTCTGGATCGGCTGGCCCGGCGGCACCGAGACCGACCTCCAGCCGTTCGAGCACGACGGCATGAGCCTGGTCCCGATGACGATGACGCAGGAGGACATCCAGGGCTTCTACGAGGGATTCAGCAACGGCACCCTCTGGCCGCTCTACCACGACCTGGTCGCCAAGCCGGAGTTCCACCGGGAGTGGTGGGACTCCTACGTCGCGGTCAACCACCGCTTCGCCGAGAAGGCCGCCGAGCTGGCCGCCGAGGGCGCGACGGTGTGGGTGCACGACTACCAGCTGCAGCTGGTGCCGCAGATGCTCCGCGAGCTCCGCCCCGACCTCCGGATCGGCTTCTACCTCCACATCCCGTTCCCGCCGGCCGAGCTGTTCCAGCAGCTGCCGTGGCGCCGCCAGCTGCTCGAGGGCCTGCTCGGCGCCGACCTGGTCGGGTTCCAGCTCCCCGGCGCCGCGCAGAACTTCGTCCGCCTGGTCCGCCAGCGGGTCGGCCACAAGACCCACCGCGACCTGGTCTACCTGCCCGACGGCCGCACCGTGCAGGCCGCCGCCTTCCCGATCTCCATCGACGCCGCCGGCTTCGAGGAGCTGGCCCGCTCCGAGTCCGTCGGGAAGCGCGCCACCGAGATCCGCGAGGCGCTCGGCAACCCGCGCAAGGTATTCCTCGGCATCGACCGGCTCGACTACACCAAGGGCATCTACGCCCGACTGCGCGCGTTCAGCGAGCTGATCGCCGACGGCCACCTCGACGTCGAGGACGCGGTCTTCGTCCAGGTGGCCGTGCCCTCGCGCGAGCAGGTCGAGCAGTACCGCATCCTGCGCGACGACATCGACCGCCTGGTCGGCCGGATCAACGGCGACCTCGGACGGATCGGCCGGCCGGCCATCAGCTACCTGCACTCGTCGTACCCGCGCGAGGAGATGGCCGCGCTCTACCGGATGGCCGACATCCTCGCGGTGACGCCGTACCGCGACGGGATGAACCTGGTCGCCAAGGAGTACGTCGCCTGCAAGTACGACAACGAGGGCGCCCTGGTGCTCTCCGAGTTCGCGGGCGCCGCCGACGAGCTGCGGCAGGCCTGGCTGGTGAACCCCTACGACATCAACGGCATGAAGTCGGCCATGCTCGAGGCCTACCAGGCCGACGAGCGCGAGATCACCCGGCGGATGAAGGCGATGCGCAAGACCGTCACCCAGAACGACGTCGCGGCCTGGGCCGACAGCTTCATGAGCGAGCTGTCCGACGTACCGTCCTCGCACGGCAAGGCCGTGCGCCCCGCGAAGCGGTCCTGATGCTCGAGATCTCCACCGACGCGACGCGCCTCGACGTCGACACCGTCCACCACTGGCTCTCGACCGACGCCTACTGGTCCCTGGGCCGGCCACGGGAGGTCGTCGAGACCTCGATCGCCAACTCCCTGTGCTTCGGGGCGTACGACGACGGTGAGCTGGTCGGCTTCGCGCGGCTGGTGACCGACCGGGCCACCTTCGCCTGGCTCTGCGACGTGTACGTCGTCGCCGAGCGCCGCGGCCAGGGCGTCGGCACCGCGATCATGGACGCCATCGACCAGGAGCTGGTCGGTCGGCACATCAAGCGCGCCCTGCTGGTGACCACCTCCTCGCCCGGGCTCTACGAGCGCTACGGCTACCAGCCGGTCGACGGCGGCGGGACCGTGATGGGCCGCAGCTACCAGGAGTAGCGTCGGACCATGGACCTGATCCCCAAGCCCGACCAGGTCGTCTCGGCCGCGAGCAACGTCGCCCACCAGCTCTTCTACGGCGGTCTCGCCGACCTGCGGCCGATGGCCCGGACCCTGGTCGACGAGGGCCCGCAGCGGCAGGTCTACCACTACCGCCCCTCCGCCACCGCCCGCCCGCAGGGCGACCCGGTGCTGCTGGTCACCCCGCTGGCCGCGCCGGCGATCTGCTTCGACCTGCGGCGCGGCTGCTCCCTGGTCGAGCACCTCGTCGAGCAGGGCCGCCCCACCTACCTCGTCGAGTACGGCGGCGTCGCGTTCCGCGACCGCAACCTCGGCATGGAGCACTGGGTCGACGAGGTGCTGCCCCGCGCGATCGAGGAGGCGTCCGCCCACGCGGGGGGCCGCCCGGTGCACGTGGTGGGCTGGAGCCTGGGCGGGATCTTCGCGCTGCTCGCCGCGGCCGACCGGCCGGACCTGCCGATCGCCTCGCTGAGCGCCGTCGGGTCCCCGACCGACGTCTCGCTGGTCCCCCTGGTCGCCCCGCTCCGGCCGCTGCTGGAGCTGACCGGCGGCCGCGGGCTGGTCACCCGGACCTACCGGGCCGTCGGGGCCGCGCCGGTCCCGCTGGTGCGGTGGGCCTTCCAGCTGTCGTCGTTCCAGAAGCTGGTCACCAAGCCGCTGGCCGTCGCGACCCACCTCGACGACGCCGACTTCCTCGCCCAGCTCGAGGCGGTCGACCGGTTCACCGACCAGATGTCGGCGTATCCCGGCCGCTCGTTCGGGCAGCTCTACCACCGGTTCATCAAGGGCAACGCGCTCGTCGGCGGCTCGATGGAGCTCGGAGGGCGGACGATCTCGCTGTCGGCGATCACGGCGCCGGTGCTGGTCCTCGCGGGCGCCACCGACGGGATCGCCCCGGTCGCGGCGGTGCGCGCGGTGCTGCCGCACCTCTCGGGGTCGCGGGAGCCCCGGTTCGAGATCGTCCCGGGCGGCCACCTCGGCATGCTCACCGGCCGCGCGGCCCGCACCAGCACCTGGGCGGTGCTCGACGAGTGGGTCGACGAGTGGTCCGGGGCGGCCGTCGTGCCGCCGCGGAAGCGGGCGGCCGCGAGGAAGAAGGCGCCGGCGAAGAAGGCCGCGCCGCGCAAGAAGGCCGCGAGCAAGGAGGCGATCGGGGCCAACCCGACCCGCCGCTACGGGTCGGGCGGGTCGCGGGCGCTGTCGCGCTGATCCCGCGCCGACGGATCCTTCCGGTGTCGGGTGTCGGCGATCCGTGGCAGGGTCGAACGGGTTCTGACCCCTCTCGGAAGGTCCGACCATGTCCCTGCTCCGCCGCGCTCTCGCCGCCCTCGCGCTGGTCGTCACCAGCCTCGTGGTGGTCGCCGCGAACCCACCGGCCGCGCACGCCGACGAGTGCTACTCCTGGTCCCGCAACCTGTCCTCCGGCGCGACCGGCGCCGACGTCACCGAGCTCCAGGCCCGGGTGGCCGGCTGGGCCGGCTCCGGCGTCAACATGGGGGTCGACGGCTCCTTCGGCCCGCAGACCGAGCAGGCGGTGCGCAACTTCCAGGCCGCCTACGGCCTGGGTGCCGACGGCGTGGCCGGGGCCGCGACGTACGCGAAGATCTACGAGCTCCAGGACGCCGACTGCTCGACCGCCCACTTCGACTGGGCCGAGGTCAGCGGCGGCTGCGGCCAGGGCGGCTACTCCGGCGGCTCGGTGTCGGCGGCCCAGGTGCAGGAGAACCTGAAGCGCTCGATGTGGAAGGCCGAGGCGCTGCGCCAGCGGCTCGGCAACGTGCCACTCACCGTCAACAGCGGCTTCCGCTCCCAGGCCTGCGACCGGCAGGTCGGCGGCAGCGGCACCGGCCAGCACACCTACGGCAACGCCCTCGACTTCGCGGCCGTGAGCGGCGGGTTCTGCCCGGTCGCCCAGCAGGCCACGCACGTCGGGTACGGCGGCATCTTCGGCCCGGGCTACCCCGACCACGACGACCACGTGCACGTCGACCTGCGGGGCGGGCGGAGCTGGAGCGCGCCGAACTGCGGGATCTGACGTCTCGACGGGCGGCGGTTTCCCCGGTTCACCGGGGAGACTGCCGCTAGCCTCCCGCAGGTGACCGACCACGTCCTGCCCCGCAGCGTCCGGATCGGCTACGGCTCGGGCTCCGTCGCGACGGGCGCCTTCGGCACCGTCCCGGGCCTGATGCTGCTGCCGTATCTCACCGACGAGGTCGGCATCGCCGCGATCGCCGCCGGCTTCATCGTGTTCCTGCCGAAGGCGTGGGACGTGGTCCTCAACCCGGTCGCCGGCCGGATCAGCGACCGCACCGTCGACCCGCGCGGGCCGCGCCGCCCGTGGCTGCTGCGGGCCGGCATCGCGCTCGCGGTCTGCTTCGCGCTCCTGTTCGCCGCGCCCGACATGGCCACCGGACTGGAGGCCGCCTGGGTGCTGGTGATGTTCCTGGCCTGCGCGTCGGCGTACGCGTTCTTCCAGGTGCCCTACGTCTCGATGCCCGCCGAGATGACCCCGTCGTACGACGAGCGCACCCGGCTGATGACCTGGCGGGTGGCGATCCTGGCCTTCACGATCCTGCTCGCGGGCGCCACCGCGCCGATCATCCGCGACGAGGTCGGCGGGCGGGACGGCTACCGGCTGATGGGCGTCGCGATGGCGGTGATCATCCTGGTGGGCGTGCTGTCGGCCTACCGCGGCACCCGGGCCGCGCCGCTCGGCACCGTCCAGCCCGGCGCCGGGACGCTGCGCGACCAGCTGCGGATCGTGGCCGGCGCGCGGGACTTCCGGCTGCTGCTGGTCACCTTCGTCGTCCAGGCGCTGGCGGTCGGCTGCGTGCTCGCCGGGGTCGACTACCTCGCCGAGGACGTGCTCGACAGCACGGGCGCCGTCACGGTGCTGTTCGCCGGCTTCGTGGGTCCGGCGCTGCTGCTGACCCCGATCTGGTCGGCCGTGGGCCAGCGGATCGGCAAGAAGCGCGGGTACGTCGCCTCCTCGCTCTTCCTCGCGGTCGGCGCCCTGGTCGCCGCGCTGGCCGACACGGCGCCGTTCGGCGTGCTGGTCGGCGCGGTCGTGCTGATGGGCGTCGGGTACGCCGGCTGTCAGGTCTTCCCGATGGCGATGATGCCGGACGCGGCGGCGGTGGACGCCCGTCGTACCGGCTCGCACCGGATCGGCGTCTACACCGGGGTGTGGACCGCCGGCGAGACCTTCGGGCTGGCCCTCGGCCCCGCGGTCTTCGCGCTGGTGCTGCAGCTCGGCGGCTATCGCTCGGGGGCGGACGCCGTCCAGCCGGACTCCGCGGTCACCGCGATCGTGCTCGGCTTCGCTCTCCTGCCCGCGATCCTGATCCTCCTCAGCCTGTGGTGGCTGAGCCGCTACTCCCTCGACGCCTCGGAGGTGTCCGCCTGATGTCCGACGTCCTCGCCCGCCTGCGCAAGCTGCAGTCCGCCGACCTGCCGGTCCACGGCGGCCGCACCCTCGCCTACGTCTACGACTCCGGGCTCGCCGAGGTCGACCGGGTCGGCCGCGAGGCGGTGGCGGCGTACGCCGGCTCCAACGGCCTCGACCCGACCGCGTTCCCGAGCCTGCTGCAGATGGAGAACGACGTGGTCGGCTTCGCCGCCGACCTGCTCGACGCGCCGCCCTCGGCCGTCGGCACGATCACGTCCGGCGGCACCGAGTCGGTGCTGCTCGCGGTGCAGTCCGCGCGCGACAGCCGGCTGGATGTCACGACGCCCACCATCGTGGTGCCGACCACCGTGCACGCCGCGTTCCACAAGGCCGCCCACTACTTCGGTGTCGAGATCCGCCAGGTCCCGGTCAGCGCCGACTTCCGCGCCGATCCGGCCGCGATGGCCGCGGCGACCGACGACTCGACCGTGCTGGTCGTGGTCAGCGCGCCGTCGTACGCGCACGGGGTCGTGGACCCGGTCGAGGCGATCGCCACTGATGCCGCCGCGCGCGGGATCCGCTGCCACGTCGACGCGTGCATCGGCGGCTGGGTGCTGCCGTACGCCGCCCGCCTCGGCCGGCCGGTCCCGCCGTGGACCTTCGCGGTCGAGGGCGTCACGTCGATCTCGGTCGACCTGCACAAGTACGGCTACGCCCCCAAGGGCACCTCGGTGCTGCTGCACCGCACGCCCGCGCACCGGCGGCCGCAGTTCTTCGCGTCCGCGTCCTGGCCGGGCTACACGATGCTGAACTCGACGATGCAGTCGACGAAGTCCGGCGGCCCGCTCGCCGGCGCCTGGGCGGTGCTGGAGACGCTGGGCGACGAGGGCTACCTACGGCTCTCGCGCGACGTCTTCGAGGCGGTCGACCGGATCGTCGCCGGGATCGCCGCGCCGCTGCGGGTCGTCGTACCGCCTGACTCGACGCTGGTCGCCCTGGCCACCGACGACTCGTGCGACCCCTTCACGATCTGCGACGAGATGGCGGCGCGCGGCTGGTACGTCCAGCCGCAGATGTCGTACGACGGCCACCGGGCCACCGTGCACCTCTCGGTCAGCGCCGCCACCCTCGCCTCGGTCGACGAGTTCCTGACCGCCCTCGGGGAGTCGGTCGCCGCCGCGGTCGCCGCGGGACCGGTGGCGGTCGACCCGGGCGTCGCCGCCTTCATCGCCGCCCTCGACCCGGCCACGCTCTCCGACGACGACTTCGACGGCCTGCTCGCCGCCTCCGGCCTGGTCGGCGAGTCCGACTCCGGCTCGCTGGAGCTGCCGGGTCGGATGGCCGAGGTGAACGCGATGCTCGACCTGGCCAGCCCGGCCATGCGCGAGGCCCTGCTGGTCGCGTTCCTCGACCGCCTGTCGCGCCCGGTGCGCGGCGCCGCGGGCGGACCGACGCCGCTGTAACGCGGTGTCCACCGCTGCGCCGCAGCACCGCAGGTGAGCGGTGGACACCGCGTGACAGCGGGGGCGGCGGGTACCGGTCATCCATGACCACCATCCCGACCGAGCCGCTGCCCGAGCCCGAGGTCGTCCCCAGCGGCGACCCCACCCCGATCCCCGACACCCCGCCGCCGGCCGAGCCCGCGCCGGTCTGAGCCGCGGGCCGACCTCGCTGTCACGACAGCTGGCGCGTCACCCCGGCCGCCACGACGGCCAGCACCGAGTCGAGCGAGTAGGACCCGGCGTCGGTGCCGAGGCCGGCCGCCACCTGGCCGGCGGTGGCGCAGCCGAGCTCGGCGGCGCCGCGCAGGTCGCGGCCGAGGGCCAGGCCGCGCAGGAAGCCGGCGGAGAAGGCGTCGCCGCAGCCGGTGGTGTCGACGACCGGGACGTCGTACGCCGGGACCTCGACGACCGAGTCGGCGGTGACGACGACGGCCCCGCGGGCACCGGCAGTCGCGGCCACGCAGCCGGCTCCGGCCTCCACCAGCGCCCGCGCGCCGTCGACCAGCGACGAGGCGCCGGTGAAGCCGAGCACCTGCTCGTCGTTGGGCAGCAGGTAGTCGGTGTGCGGCAGCGCGTCCCTGATCCAGGCGAGCATGTCGGGATCCCCGGGCGCCAGGACGTCCAGCGACGTCACGATGCCGAGCGAGCGGGCCCGGGCGAGCAGCTCGCCGGCCGCCGGACCGCCGAGGAACTCCGGCCCGCCGAGGTGCAGGTGGGTGACGCCCTCGAGCGCGTCGGCCGGCAGGTCGTCGAGGGTGAAGGCGCCGTTGGCGCCGATGCAGTGCCAGGCCGGCCGGTCGCCGTTCGGCCGGACCGGGATCACCGACGACGAGGTCTGGTGGTCGTCCTTGCGGACCAGCCCGGCCACGGAGACGCCCTCCGCGGCCAGCAGGTCGAGCAGCACCGAGGCGATCGGGTCGGTCCCGACGGCGCCGTACGACGCCACCTCGGCGCCCAGCCGCGCGAGCACGACGGCCGTGCCGCCGGCGGTGCCGGCCGGCGAGAACCGGATCTGCTCGACCAGCTGGCCGTCCGAGCCGGCGGGGATGGAATCGATCCCGATGACGTGGGTGTCGAGGACGTGCACGCCGACGGCGGCGATCTTCATGGGTTCTCCTGCGGGGTTCCGTAGCCGCGCGCGAGCGCGGCCGTGATGACGGCGACCTGGTCCTCCTCGGACAGGACGCGGACCGGGCCGAGCGCACTGGCCCGGTGGTAGAGCGCCGCCAACCACTCGAGCAGCAGCGCGTGGTCGACCGCCTGCTCCAGCGTCGTCCCGACGGTCACCGAGCCGTGGCTGGCCATCAGCGCGGCCTGGCGGCCGGCCAGCGCGTCCCGCACGTGGGCGGCCAGCTCCGGCGTCCCGAAGGTGGCGTACGGCGCGACGCGGACCGACCCGCCCAGCAGCAGCTGCTGGTAGTGGACGACCGGCAGCTCGTCGAGGACGCACGCCAGCGCCGTCGCGTACGGCGCGTGCGTGTGCACGACCGCGCTCGCGTCGGTGTCGGCGTAGACGCCGAGGTGCAGGCCCAGCTCGGAGGTCGGCTGGAGCCGGCCGGCGAGGACCCGGCCCGTGAGCGACACGACGGTGACGTCCTCGAGCCGGCACTCGGCGAGGTCCAGGCCGGAGGAGGTGACCGCGACCCGGTCACCGGAGCGCAGGGAGACGTTGCCGGCGGTGCCGATCAGCAGTCCCTCCGCGGCCAGGCGGCGGGCAGCGGAGGCGACGGCGGCGCGGAACTGGTCGGTCATGCGGCGTACCGCTCGAGGTAGGCCGTGACCATCGCGACGCCCTCGGCGACCAGCGCGCGGTCGCCCCCGGAGCGCCGCTCGTAGGCGAGCTGGAAGACCCGGTCGCCGACCTCCACCGCCAGCTCGACCAGCGGGTCGGTGAGGCTGGGGCGGACCAGGCCGAGGTCGGCGGCGTACTCCCGCAGGGTGCGCGCCACGCGCGCGTTGTGGTCGCGACCGAACTGCGCCACGGCGGCGTTGGTACGCCCGCGCAGGTAGACCTCGACGAAGGCGGGGCGGCGGTCGTAGACCTTCACGAAGGCGGCCATGGTCGCGCCCACGATCCCGGCGATCGTCCGGTCCTCCTCGGGGAGGGCGGCGAGGTCGGCGAGGACCTGCTCGTCCATCTCGGCCATGTCGCGCTCCACGAGCGCGAGCAGCACCTCCTCCTTGTCGGCGAAGTACTGGTAGAGCGAGGCGACCGGCATGCCCGAGACCCGGGCGATCTCGCGGGTCGTCAGCGCGGCGACGCCGTGCTCGAGGACGACCGCGGCCGCAGCGTCGAGGACGCCCTCGACCCGGCGGCGACTGCGGGCCTGGGTCGGGACCCGGCGGCGCGGGGCGGGCTCGACGGAGTGCAGCGACATGAGGGGAATGTAGGCCGCAGGAGTCGAACCTGACACACGTTCAGGTCAGAAGTCGGACAACGGTCGGGATCTGACCGCAATCGCCGACACCGTGGAGCCATGACCGCACCGAACCTGTTCCTGCTCTACGTCACCGACGTCGAGCGATCCACCGCGTTCTACCGCGACCTGTTCGCCATGGAGCCGCAGCTGACGACCCCGCGGTACGTGCCCTTCGAGGTCGCGCCCGGCGTGCTCTTCGCGCTCTGGAGCGGCCGGGCCGACCGGGTCGCCCCGGAGGTCGTCCGCACCTCCGAGGTCGGCCTGATGGTGCCGGGGTCGGCGGCGGCGGTGGACGAGCTGTTCACCGCCTGGACCGCGCAGGGCGCGACCGAGGTCGAGGCGCCGTACGACGACGTCTTCGGGCGGACCTTCGTGGTGGCCGACCCGGACGGCAACCTGATCCGGGTCTCGCCGCTGGACTGACCGGGTACCGGAGGCCATGGCTCTCATCGACAGCTCCGGCTTCGCCCACGTCCGCCTCACCGTCACCGACATCGCCCGCTCGAAGGCCTTCTACGACCGGGTCTTCGGCTGGCCGACCGCGGTCGACGCCTCGCCGCACGTCGACGAGCCCGGCGTCCGCGAGTCGGCCGAGCAGTTCTACGGCGGCGTCGTCTACCAGACCCCGCAGGGCACGCTCTTCGGCCTGCGGCCGGTCGGGAGCACGTCGTTCGAGTCGGCGACCACGGGCCTCGACCACGTGAGCTTCGCGGTCGGATCACGCGCCGACCTGATCAGCGCGGCCGCCGCCCTCACCGACGCCGACATCGAGCACGGCGAGGTGACCGACCTCAGTGACGCCGGCATGGCGATCCTGTCCTTCCAGGACCCCGATGACATCAACATCGAGCTGACCGCACCACTCAGCTGACCCGAGCGACAGCGACGCCGGCCCCCGGGAGGATTCCCCGGGGGCCGGCGTCGTGGGTGGCTCAGGCGCCGCGCTGCAGCTGGACCAGCCCGGTCGGGTAGCGGTCCCGCGCCGAGACGTAGACCCGCCCGTGCCGGGTGTCGACCGAGACGCCGTACACCTTGTTGCCGAAGGCGTGCGCCGACAGCCGCGCGACCTGCGAGAGGTCGGTCGTGCTGAGCACCGTCACCCCGGAGGCGTCGAAGGTCGTCGCCGCGTGGCCCAGGTAGACCCGGCCGGCGACCGGGTCGACCGCGACGGAGCGCCAGCTCGGGGCCGCCGTCGCGACCTCGCTGAGCAGGGCGTACGTCGACCCGTCCAGCACCCGGAGCCCGACCGTGCCGGCCGCGTTCTCGTTGGAGAGGTAGACCCGGTCGTGGACCGCGTCGTAGGCGACGCCGTGCGAGGTCCAGGCCGCGCCCGGGAGCTCGACCTTCTGCACCTGGGCGCCGGTCGTCGCGTCGGCCACGAGGAACCCGGTGCCGCGGGTCGCCCCGAGCACCCGGCCCCGCGCCAGGTCGACGTCGATGCCCCGCACGTTCGCGTCGAAGTCGAACGGACCCCGCTTGACCTCACCCGACGCCTGGTCGAGGACCACCCACTTGTTGGCGTAGGCGACGTACAGCTCGTCCTTGGCCTCGTCGAGCGCCACGTCGCGCACGCCCTCCTCGGCCGCGTTCGGCACCGTGATGGTGCGCAGCGTCGTGTCGGCCACCGGGTCGATCACCCGGATCCGGGCCGGCCGCTGCTCGTTGGCGACGTAGACGTGGCCGGTCGACTGCTCGACCACCGAGCCGACCGGGCGGTCGTCGGTCGCCGTGTCCGAGGCGTCCGGGATCGCGGTGAGCGACCTCGGCGTGTACGCCGTCCCCGCCGGCACCTCGGGCTCCGGCTCGGGCTCGGGCTCCGGCTCGGGGTCCGGGTTGCCGCCCTCGAGGATCCGCTCGCTGACGGTGACGGCGACCGGGACGGTCTCCTCACCCGGCGGGTTCAACCGGTGGTCCCGGTTCGACACGTAGACCCGCTGCCGCTCCTCGTCCA
>NZ_FMZM01000019.1:32288-65573 GCF_900101465.1 Nocardioides lianchengensis | reverse complement strand
GCCCATTAAAGCGGCACGCGAGCTGGGTTTAGAACGTCGTGAGACAGTTCGGTCCCTATCCGCCGCGCGCGCAGGAAACTTGAGAAAGGCTGTCCCTAGTACGAGAGGACCGGGATGGACGAACCTCTGGTGTGCCAGTTGTCCCGCCAGGGGCACGGCTGGTTAGCTACGTTCGGAAGTGATAACCGCTGAATGCATCTAAGCGGGAAGCATGTTTCAAGATGAGGTTTCCCACCCGCTTGACGGGGTAAGGCCCCCAGCAGAACACTGGGTTGATAGGCCGGAGGTGTACAGCAGTAATGCCTAGCCGACCGGTACTAATAGGCCGAGGGCTTGTCTTACAATCACTCAGCCAAGCCAACAAGCGCACAGTTCAGCTCGCGTCCACGAACCAGTTCACCTAGGTGAGCAATCAACATATGAATAATGGCTTGGACGTCTCGACCGTGAAGATTCCGGTACGAGGCGATCCGCTAGAGTTACGGCGGCCATAGCGAAAGGGAAACACCCGGTCCCATCCCGAACCCGGAAGTTAAGCCTTTCAGCGCCGATGGTACTGCAGCCGAGAGGCTGTGGGAGAGTAGGACGCCGCCGGACATACACTCCGTAGGGGCCACCGTCACCGGTGGCCCCTACGTGCATTTCCCCGACAGCGACCGCCCACATGGGCAGGACCAGGAGCAGGACGCCGTGGCCGAGCAGCGCCGCAACCAGCGACCTTCAGGAGACGCCAACCGCGCAGGGAGCGGCCGCCCGAGCGGCGGCCGCCCGACGGGGGGTCGGCCCAGCGGTGGGAAGCCGAGTGGTGGCAAGCCCGGGAAGCCGGCAGCGGGCGGTGGGAGCCGCGGCGGAGGCCAGGGGCGGTCGTCCGAACGCTCCTCCGAGCGCTCGCAGAAGTGGAGCCCCGACGGTGAGCGCGGTGCCCGCGGGGACAAGCGGCCCGCCCGCGCCGGCGACAGCCGTCCCGCCCGTGGTGGCGGTGGCGACCGTCCGGGACGCAAGAACGACTGGAAGCGGCCCGCGGACAAGCAGGCCGACCGCTCCGAGGAGCAGGCCCGCTACGACGGGCCGGAGCTGCCCGCTCACATCACGGGGCAGGAGCTCGACCGCTCGATCTCGTCGCAGTTCAAGGGGCTCCCGGAGAAGCTGGCCCAGCGCGTCGCCCGTCACCTCGCCGCCGCCGGCGAGCTGATCGACGAGGACCCGGAGACCGCCTACCAGCACACGCTGGCCGCGCGGGCCCGTGCACCGCGGCTCGCCGTCGTGCGGGAGGCGGCCGGCGAGGCCGCTTACGCCGCCGGCCACTACGCCGAGGCGCTCTCCGAGCTGCGTGCGGCGAAGCGGATGAACGGCGCGACGGCGTACCTGCCGATCATGGCCGACTGCCACCGTGCGCTCGGCAATCCCGACCAGGCGCTGAAGCTGGCCAAGAGCCCGTCGGTCCCGAACTTCAGCGCCGAGGCCAAGGCCGAGATGACCATCGTCGAGGCCGGCGCCCGGCGCGACATGGGTCAGCTCGACGCCGCCCTCCGGACGCTGGAGCTTGCGCCGTTGCAGTCCAAGAACCGGGCCGCCTGGGTCGTGCGCCTGCGCTACGCCTACGCGGACACGCTCGAGGCGGCCGGGCGCGAGACCGACGCCCTGGCCTGGTTCCACCGCACCTACGCGATCGACAGCGACCAGCTCACCGACGCGGCGGAGCGGGCCGAGGCGCTGGAGAAGCGACGACCGGCGGAGTGACCCCCGGCCTCAGCGGCTGAGGACGGTCACGTTCGCGGGGGCACCCGAAGCCCGGGTGCCCCAGCGGAGGCCCTCCCGGAAGCCCAGGCGCACCCGGTCGACGCTGACCTCACCGGCGTACTCGCCCCGGACCCGGAGCACGATGGTGTCCCCGGCGCCGAAGGAGTGGTCGTCCGGCGGCACCAGCTCGTCGCAGAACGCCCCCGGGTCGGTCGTCACCCGTGGCGAGCCGCCCACGCAGAGCAGCGGCTCCACCTCGACCGGCGCCTCCGCGGTGACGTGCACCTGGACCCCCGACAGTCGGAGCGTCCGGTCGGACTCGCCGGGTGCGACCGACAAGTAGACGTCCTGCCCCACGGGGGCTGAGGTGACCACGGTGTCGTCGGTGGTCGCGAGCGCGGGTGGGCTGGTCACGAACCAGAAGACCAGCCCGACCACCACCGCGACGACGACCGTCCAGACCGCCAGCCTCGCGCGGGGTCGGCGGGCTACCTCGAGGGGTCCTCCGGGTTCCATGCCGTGAGGGTAACCACGCTGGGACGGTCTTGACCGTCGCCGGGCGGCGCGGTCTACTGCCGGAGTCGTCAGGGAGGTGTGATGCTGCGGTTCTCGGGTGCCGGGGTCAGCGACGTGGGGCGGGTGCGTCCGCACAACGAGGACGCCGGCTTCGTCGGTCCGTACGTCGCGCTCGTGGCCGACGGCGTGGGTGGCGCGGCCGCCGGTGAGGTCGCCTCCGCGACGGCGGCGTACGCCGTCTCCGCGACCGCGCTCGCCCACTTCCTCGAGCCGCCCGAGCTGGTGCTGACCGAGGCGGCGGACGCGGCCCGCGCGGCCGTCAGGTACGGCGTGCAGCGGGACCTGGACCGGCTGGGCATGGCGACCACCCTGACCGTGCTGGTCTGCGACGGCAGCCGGGTGGTGCTCGGCCACGTCGGTGACAGTCGGGCCTATCGCTGGCGTGACGGCGCGCTGCGCCAGCTGTCGACGGACCACACCTACGTGCAGCACCTGGTCGACACCGGCCAGATCACGCGCGAGGCCGCCGCACGGCACCCCTGGCGCAACGTGGTGCTCCGCTCGGTGGACGGCGACCCGGAGGGCCCTGGCCTCGACCTGGTGCCGGTGCCGACGCGTCCTGGGGACCGGCTCCTGCTCTGCAGCGACGGGCTCACCGACCTGGTCGACGAGGCGCGGATCAGTCAGGTCCTGCAGCTGTCCGATCCGCTGTCGGCCGCGGCGGTGCTGACCCAGTCGGCCCTGGTGGCCGGGGGGCGCGACAACATCACCTGCATCGTGCTCGACGTCGTGGAGGGCCCGCTGGTGGTCGGTGACGGCCAGCTGCTCGGCGCGCTCGTCGACGTGGCGAACGTGGTCGACGCTGCTGCGGTGCGGCTGCGATGAGCGACGTACGGCGTCCCGCCCTGGAGGGGTCGGTGGCCGTCCGGGGCGACCGGCGCCTCAGCTTCGCCGAGTACGGCCATGCCCGGGGCCCGGCCATCGTCTGGATGCACGGCACTCCCGGTGCGCGTCGCCAGATCCCGCTCGAGGCGCGGGCTATGGCCGAGCAGCACGGGTTGCGCATCATCGGCATCGATCGGCCGGGGATCGGCTCGTCCACGCCGCACCTCTACGACAGGGTCCTGGACTGGACGGGTGACCTCGAGATCATGCTGGAGACCCTCGCGGTCGACACGTTCCGGATGGTCGGGCTGTCCGGAGGTGCGCCGTACGCCTTGGCGGCGGGGGTCGCGTTCCCCGACCGCGTCCACGGCATCGGCGTGCTGGGCGGGGTGGTGCCCACTCGCGGGCCTGACGCGGCCGCGGGCGGTCCGATCCAGCTGGCCGTCCGCCTCGCGCCGCTGATCCAGCTCACGCGGGTCCCGCTCGGAGTCGCCCTGACCGGGAGCATCCGGGTGGCCCGCCCGTTGGCCGGCCTGGCGCTCGACGCGTATGCCGCGGTCCAGCCGCCGGGGGACAAGTCCCTGCTCTCCCGCCCGGAGTTCAAGGCGATGTTCCTCGACGACCTGCTGAACGGGAGCCGGTTCCAGACCTCGGCGCCGCTGAACGACCTGCTGCTGTTCACCCGCGACTGGGGGTTCACCGCGGCCGAGGTCGTCGTACCGGTGCGGTGGTGGCACGGCGATGACGACCACATCGTGCCCTTCCGGCACGGGGCGCACCTCGTCGACCGGCTCCCCGACGCCACCTTGTCCACGATCGACGGGGAGAGTCACCTGGGTGGGCTCGGAATCGCCCGGGAGGTCATCGAGACCCTCTTGGAGCTGGGGCCGCGTCGTACCGCGGGTTCTGCTGGTGCTCAGGCGCCTCATGCGTCACAATAGGTTCGACAACCACATAGGTGTCATTCGCGACATCCGACAACGCTCCATGACGAGACCGCTGGGGAAGGCGTAGCTCGCGCCGGAGATTGAAGGAGGTCACGGTGACCGCACGCACTGCCACCCGTACCGCGACGAGGGGCGTCTTCTACGTCCACTCTGCGCCGTCCGCACTGTGCCCGCACATCGAGTGGGCCGTCGGTGGTGTCCTTGGCGTGCCCGTGAGCCTGGACTGGACTCCCCAGCCGGCGCAGTCGGGCAGCTATCGCGCCGAGCTGTCGTGGTCCGGCGACGCCGGCTCCGCGGCGGCCATCGCCTCCGGGCTCCGGGGCTGGAACCAGCTCCGGTTCGAGATCACCGAGGAGCCGACCTCCGGCACCGAGGGCGCGCGCTACTCGTTCACGCCCGAGCTCGGGGTCTTCCACGCCGTGACCGGCCTGCACGGCGACATCATGATCCCGGAGGACCGGCTGAAGGCGGCCGTCGTCAAGGCCGCACTGGGCGACACGACGTTGCTCGTCGAGATCGACAAGCTGCTCGGCAAGCCGTGGGACGACGAGCTGGAGACCTTCCGGCACGCCGGCGAGGGTGCGCCCGTGCGCTGGCTGCACCAGGTGGTCTGAGGGATCCCCGGCCCTCAGCGCCGGCGGAGCTTGAAGGCCACCGGCTTGATCCATCCCTCGACGTAGTCGTCGGGACCGTTCTGCACGCTCAGCTTGCCGCGGATCACGAAGCGGCCGGGGCGGGTGGTGTTCTTGCAGATGGTGAACGTGCCGGTGCCGACGGTCGGGTTGTAGCCGCTGAGGTGGGCTCCTGAGCCCAGCTTCTTGCCGCCCGGGCCGATGAGGAACGTCTCCAGGCCCCAGTCGCCGGCCGGCGGCTGGATCCGGTAGCGGTAGCGGTAGACCCGGCATCCGCTGCGCAGGACGCGGTCCGCCGCGCCGAGCCGACCCCACTCGTGGTGGTCGGCGGTGGCCGAGGCAGGAGTCGCCCCGGCCACCAGCGCAGCCGGGGCCAGCAGCACCGCGGCGATCGATCCGAGCATCGTCTGGCGGAGCATCGTCATCTCCAAGGTCGGGTGTGACGGTCGTCATGCCCAACGTAACAAGCAGCCTCCGGGTTACGGCCCGGCGCCGCCCGTCAGAGCGGGATGTTGCCGTGGGCGCCGTGCCGCACGCCGACTGCCTGGACCGCGTCGTCGATCGCGCGTGCGATGGCCGAGCGGGTGGCGGTCGGGGAGACCACCTCGTCGACGACGCCGATCTCGACGGCCTTGTCGACCCCGCCCGCGATCCGCTCGTGCTCGGCGGCCAGCTCGGCCTCGACCTGCGGGCGGATGTCGGGTGCCACGTCGGCGAGCTTGCGGCGGTGCAGGATGCGCACGGCTGCGACCGCACCCATGACGGCGACCTCGGCGCCCGGCCAGGCGAACACCTTGGTGGCGCCGAGCGAGCGCGAGTTCATGGCGATGTAGGCGCCGCCGTACGTCTTGCGGGTGACGAGGGTGACCCGGGGGACGACGCACTCGCCGAACGCGTGCAGGAGCTTCGCGCCGCGTCGTACGACGCCGTCCCACTCCTGGCCGACGCCGGGCAGGTAGCCCGGGACGTCGACGAGGACGATCAGCGGGACGCCGAACGCGTCGCACATGCGCACGAAGCGGGAGGCCTTCTCGGCCGACAGCGAGTCGAGGCAGCCGCCGAGGCGCAGCGGGTTGTTCGCGACCACGCCGACCGTGCGGCCGCCGAAGCGGCCCAGCGCGGTGACGATGTTGGGCGCCCAGCGGGCGTGCAGCTCCTGGACCGTGCCCTCGTCGAGGACGGCCTCGACGAGCGGGTGGACGTCGTACGCACGCTTCTTGGACTCGGGCAGCAGCGCCTCGAGGTCGCGGTCCTCGACCGCGTCGACGCGCAGGCTGCCCTGGGACCCGAGCAGCGAGGCGACGCCGCGGGCGCGGTCGAGGGCCTCCTGCTCGGAGTCGGTGAGGATGTGCACGACGCCGGAGCGCCGGCCGTGCGGCTCGGGCCCGCCGAGCCGCAGCATGTCGACGTCCTCGCCGGTCACCGACCGGACCACGTCGGGCCCGGTCACGAAGATCCGTCCCTCGGGGCCGAGGATGACGACGTCGGTGAGGGCGGGACCGTACGCCGCGCCGCCCGCCGCCGGGCCGAGGACGACGGAGATCTGCGGGATCTTGCCGGAGGCCTGGGTCATCACCTGGAAGATTCGGCCGACCGCGTGCAGGGACAGCACGCCCTCGGCGAGCCGGGCCCCGCCGGAGTGCCAGAGACCGATGATCGGCGCGCCGTCGGTCATCGCCCGGTGGTAGGCGTCCATCACGACCTGGCAGCCGCTGTGGCCCATCGCGCCGCCCATCACGGTCGCGTCGGAGCAGAAGGCGACTACGCGGGTGCCGTGCACCTCGCCGACGGCGGCGAGCATGCCGGAGTCGTCGTCGGGGGAGATCAGCTCGAGGGTGCCCTCGTCGAAGAACGCGGTCAGGCGGTGCACCGGGTTGCGCGGGTCCTGCTCGCGGGGGAGCTTGGCCGGCTTGCGGTCCGTGTTGGGCTTCTCAGGAGCGACGGTCATCAGACACTTCCGTAGAGGACGGCGACGTTGGCGCCGCCGAAGCCGAAGGAGTTGTTGAGGGCCGCGATGTCGCCCTGGGGCAGGTCGCGCGGCTTGGTCGCGATGTCGAGGTCGACCTGCGGGTCGAGGTTGTCGAGGTTGATCGTCGGCGGCACCACGCGGTTCTGGATCGCGAGCACGGTCGCGATCGACTCCAGCGCGCCGGCACCGCCGAGCAGGTGTCCGGTCATCGACTTGGTGCTGGTCACCACGACCTGGGAGACGTGGCTGCCGAGGGTGGCGTGCAGCATCAGGCCCTCCGCGATGTCGCCCTGAGGGGTCGAGGTCGCGTGGGCGTTGACGTGGAAGACCGACTCCGGCCCGATCTCCGACTCGGCGAACGCCCGCAGGATCGCGCGGGAGCCGCCGCGGCCGCCGGGGTCCGGCTGCGCGATGTCGTGGGAGTCGGCGGTGATGCCGGCGCCGAGGACCTCGGCGTAGATGCGGGCACCGCGGGCCTGGGCGTGCTCGAGCGACTCGAGCACCAGGACGCCGGCGCCCTCGCCGAGCACGAAGCCGTCACGGGCGGTGTCCCAGGGACGGGACACGGTGGTCGGGTCGCCGGCGTTCTTGGACAGCGCCATCATGTTGGCGAAGGCGGCCATCGGCAGCGGGTGGATCGCCGCCTCGGTGCCGCCGGCCACGACCACGTCGGCGCGGCCGAGGCGGATCTGGTCGAGGGCGAGGGCGATGCCCTCGTTGCCGGAGGCGCAGGCCGAGACCGGGGTGTTGACCGCGGCCCGCGCTCCGACGTACAGGCTGATGTTCGCGGCGGGCGCGTTGGGCATCAGCATGGGGACCGCGAGCGGGGAGACCCGCCGCGGACCCTTCGCCTTCAGGGTGTCGTAGTTGTCGAGCAGCGTGTTGACGCCGCCGATGCCCGAGGCCATCGCCACGCCCACACGGTCGCCGTCGAGGCCACCGTCCTGGACGGCGTTCTCGAGGCCCGCATCCCGCCAGGCCTCCATCGCGGCGACCATGGCGAACTGCGACGAGCGGTCCAGGCGGCGGGCCTTGACCCGCTCCAGGACCTCGGTCGGCTCGACCGCGACCCGGGCCGCGATCTTGACCGGCATCTCCTCGGCCCAGTCGTCGGTGAGGTGGCGGACGCCCGAGCGGCCGTTGACGAGGCCCTCCCAGGTGCTGGCCACGTCGCCGCCGAGGGGGCTGGTGGTGCCCAGACCGGTGATCACGACACGGGTACGACTCATCTGCTGTTCGACTCCTTCGACGGGGGTGAGCGTCAGGCCTGGGCGCGCTCGATGAAGGCCACGGCGTCGCCGACGGTCTTGAGGTTCTTGACCTCGTCGTCGGGGATCGAGACGCCGAACTTCTCCTCGGCGGCCACGACGACCTCGACCATGGAGAGCGAGTCGACGTCGAGGTCGTCGACGAAGGACTTGTCGAGCTGGACGTCGTCGGCGTCGATGCCGGCGACCTCGTTGACGATCTCGGCGAGGTCGGCGCGGATCTCTTCGGTGGTGGCCATCTGGCGGTGTTCCTCTCGGGTGGTTGGGGTGGAGCTGGTGGTGCGGATCAGGGAACGACGACGACCTGGGCGGCGTACGCCAGGCCGGCGCCGAAGGCGATGAGCAGCGCGGTCTCGCCGGACTTCGCGTCGCCCTCGCGGATCATCCGCTCGAGGGCGAGCGGGATGGAGGCCGCGGAGGTGTTGCCCATGTCGGCGATGTCACGGGCGATCTTCACCGACGGCGGCAGCTTCATCGACCGGGCGAGCGCGTCGACGATGCGCATGTTGGCCTGGTGGGGGACGAAGCAGTCCAGCTCGTCGGCGGTGATGCCGGCGCGGTCGAGGGCCTGCTGGCCGATCTTGGCCATGGCGAACGACGCCCAGCGGAAGACCGGGTTGCCCTGCATGGTCAGGTGGGGGATCTGGGGGGACTCGGAGGCGACGACGTCGCGCCAGTCCTCGCGCTGCCGGATCAGGTCGAACTGCTCACCGTCGGAGCCCCACACGACCGGGCCGATCCCCGGCGTCCCGCTCGGGCCGATCACGACGGCGCCTGCGCCGTCGGCGAAGATGAAGGCCGTCCCGCGGTCGGTGGTGTCGGTGATGTCGGAGAGCCGCTCGACGCCGATGACCAGGACGTAGCCGGCCGAGCCGGCGCGGACCATGTCGCTGGCCATGCTCACGCCGTGGCAGAAGCCGGCGCACGCGGCCGAGATGTCGAAGGCGGCCGCCTGGTCGGTGCCGAGCTCATGGGCGATGGCCGTGGCGATCGCCGGCGTCTGCAGCAGGTGGCTCACCGTGGCGACGACGACGCAGTCGATCTGGCGGGCGTCGATGCCGGCCTTCTCGAGCGCCTCGCGCGAGGCCGCGACGGACATCATCTGCACGGTCTCGTCGGGCCCGGCGATGCGCCGGGTCTTGATGCCCGAGCGCTGCTGGATCCACTCGTCGCTGGAGTCGATGGCCTCGACGATCTCGGCGTTCGGGACCACTCGGGCGGGTCGGTAGGCACCGACGCCGAGGATCGCGGTGTGCTCGGCGCCGCGGCTCGGGTTCAGGGCCGCCATCAGGCCGCGCCCTCCGGGTGCAGACGGAGCAGCGGCTGGCCGGGGGAGACCAGGTCGCCGTCCTCGACCAGCCACTCGACCACCTGGCCGCCGTGGGCGGCGGTGACGCTGATCCGGTCGCGCAGGCTGGCCACGTCGCCGATCGCGGCGCCGGCCGGGAGCACGTCGAGGTCGGCGGCCTCACCGGCGATGTGGAAGGTGCCCTTGGCGGGGGAGACGACCATCCGCCAGGTCGGCGTGGTGTCGATCGACGAGGCCTCGCCGTGCTTGGCGCAGAAGGCCCGGGCGTCGTCGAGCTGGTCGGGGGTCTTCAGCGCGAAGGTCTCGACGCCCTTCAGCGCGCGCTTGGCGATGCCGGTGAGGGTGCCGGCCGGGGGCATCTCGAGGATGCCGGTCACGCCGAGGTCGGACATGGTCTCCAGGCACAGGTCCCAGCGGACCGGGTTGGCGATCTGGCCGACGATGCGCTTGAGGACCTCGCGACCGTCGTGGACCACCTGGCCGTCCCGGTTGGAGATGACGGGGGTCCGGGGGTCGTGCACCGAGACCGACTTGGCCAGCGTGGCCAGGTGGCCGACCGCCGGGGCCATGTGCTCGGTGTGGAACGCGCCGGCGACGCTCAGCGGGACCAGCCGCGCCTTGGCGGGCGGGTCGGCCTTGAACGCATCGAGCTGCTCGAGGGTGCCGGCGGCGACGATCTGGCCGGGGCCGTTGTCGTTGGCCGGCGTCAGGCCGTGCGCGGCGATCTTGGCGAGCACCTCGTCGCGGTCGCCGCCCAGGACGGCGGTCATGCCGGTCGGCGTGACCGCCGCGGCGTCGGCCATCGCCTTGCCTCGCTCACGGACGAGCACCATCGCCTGCTCGGCGGTGATGGTCCGGGCACCTGCCGCCGCGGCCAGCTCGCCGACGCTGTGGCCGGCCACCGCGCCGATCTGGCTGAAGGCGTCGGACGGGTGCGGGAACAGCTCCAGGGCCGCGACCAGACCGGTGGCGACGAGCAGCGGCTGCGCGATCTGGGTCTCGCGGATCGTCTCCGCGTCGGCCTCGGTGCCGTAGTGGGCCAGGTCGAGGCCGGCCACGGTGGAGAGCCAGGCGAACCGCGACGCGAAGGTCGAGTCCTCCAGCCAAGGGGTCAGGAAGCCGGGCGTCTGAGCGCCCTGCCCGGGAGCGACGATGACGAGCACGGACCCCACTCTGCCGTGCCCCGGGCTCCCGGTTCGCCTCCGGCGCGCACGAAAGTCCGCCCCTAGACTTTGTGGAGACCCTACAAATCTCCGGTCCGGCCGGACTGACGCCCGAGGACCAGCGCGATCTCCAGGGTGAACGCGTCACGCGACTGGGTCGGGCTGTAGCCGGTGAGCTCCGCGGCCTGCTTCAGCCGGTAGCGCACGGTGTTGGGGTGCACGAACAGCACCCGGGCCGTCGCCTCGATCGACGAGCCGGTCTGGAAGTACGCCGCCAGCGTCTCGATCAGCGTTCCGCGCGCCCGCACCAGGGGGAGGTAGACCTCGTCGACCAGGTGCCGGCGGGCGTGGCCGTCCCCCGCGAGCACCCGCTCAGGGAGCAGCTCCTCGCTCAGCACCGGCCGGGGCGCCTCCGGCCAGCCCGAGGCGGACCGCTGGGCGGAGGCGGCGGCCCGGGCGGAGACGTGGGCCGTGCCGAGATCGCTCACCGCGGGGCCGACGACGACCGGCCCGGAGGCGAAGAGGGGAGCCACCACCTCGGCGGCGGTCCGCGGGTCGGCAACGCCGCCCAGGAGCACCACCAGGCGGTCGCCCTGGACCGCGCAGAGCGCGTCCATGCCCGATCCGCGCGCGTGGCGTCGTACCTCGTCGAAGAGGTCGGTCTCGGTACGGCGGGCCGGGGCGGTGCCGAGCACCACGGCGACGTCGCCGCCGGCGGACCAGCCGAGCGCGCTGGCCCGGGAGAGCAGCGACTCGTCGGTCTCGGCCCGGAGCACGGCGTCGACCACCAGGGCCTCCAACCGGGCGTCCCAGGCGCCGCGAACCTCCGCGGCGCGGGCGTAGACCTCGGCGGTCGCGAACGCGACCTCGCGGGCGTAGCGCAGTACCGCCGCGTGCAGGTCGGGGGCGTCCTCGGCGTCGAGGAGCGCGTCGATGTTGCTCTCGACCACCTCGATCGAGAGCCGGATCAGGTCGACGGTCTGCTGCAGGGTGATCACGCCGGCCAGGGCACGCGGCGCCGCGCCGAAGATCGAGGCCGCGAGCGCGGTCCCGTCGGCTCCGGGGACCCGGTCGGTGTCCTCGCGGTACCAGTCCACGAAGCCCCGGATACCGGCCTGGACGATGCTGCCCACCCAGGAGCGCTCCTGCGCGCTGAGCTCGGCGAACCAGGGGTTGTCGCTCTCCATCCGGGCCATCGCGGCCGTGCTGAGGGCGCCCGCGGAGCGCTGCAACGCATCGGCGTTGCGCGAGCGGGGTACTGCGGTGGGACGGTGGGCCACGGACCGAGGCTAGCCGTCCCCCGCCGACCGCCTGCGGCGCGTGCCCCGACCGGGTTCGACGGCAGGTGGTTGACCTGGTCCGATCGGGCCGTTTCCCCCGTGGAACAAGGGAAAACGAGTCATTGTCGACCACTCTCCTGACCGACGGCCGACCCTCTGGTTGAATCCGTCACCTATCCGCCCAGCGAGGAGGACGCGGTGTCCGACCAGCGTCACGAGGTGCAGTACCTGACCATCCACGGCCACCGGCGTGCGTTCGTGAGGGTCGGAGAGGGGCCGGCGCTCCTGCTGCTGCACGGACTCGGCTGCGACCACACGACCTGGGACCCGGTCATCGACGCGCTCGCGCGCCGCTACACCGTCATCGCCCCGGACCTGCTGGGTCACGGGCGCTCCGCGAAGCCGCGGGCCGACTACTCGCTCGGCGGCTACGCCAACGGGATGCGCGATCTGCTGACGATGCTGGGGATCGACAAGGTCACCGTGGTCGGCCACAGCTTCGGGGGCGGCGTCGCGATGCAGTTCGCCTACCAGTTCCCGGAGCGCACCGAGCGGATGCTGCTGGTCGCCTCCGGCGGGCTCGGCCCCGAGGTCTCGCCCGGGATCCGGGCGATCACGACCCCCGGCTTCCACCAGCTGATGGGCCTCCTCACGCTGCCCGGCATCCGGCACGCCGGCGTACTCGGCCTGCACGCGTTGGCCGCGTCCGGCCTGAAGCCGGCCCGCGACCTCGGCGAGGTCGCCCACATCTACGACTCCTTCAAGGACCCGAACGCCCGCCACGCCATCCGGCACGTCGTGCGCGCCGTGGTCGACTGGCGCGGCCAGATCGTCACGATGGCCGACCGCGCCTACCTCACCGAGGCGATGCCGATGGCCGTGGTCTGGGGCCGCGACGACGCCGTCATCCCGGTCCGGCACGCCAGCAACGCGGCCGCGCTCGCGCCCAAGGCCCGGGTCGAGGTGATTCCGAACGCCGGGCACTTCCCGCACAAGGACCACCCGGAGCGGTTCGTGAAGATCGTGCACGACTTCATCCGGTCCACGCAGCCGGCGACGTACTCCCGGGCGCGCTGGCGGCGGCTGCTGAAGGACGGCCAGGTCGGCCCGATCGGCCCGCTGGCCCCCGTCCCCGACATCGACACCGCCTGAAACGCCGAGTCGGCGCGAGTTCGTGCCGACTCGGCACTGAACTCACGCCGACTCGGCGGTGAGGGGGGTGGGACTAGGCGTCCCCGCCCTCCTGCTTGACGCCGGCGGTGGCGGTCGGGTCGTCGATCCGGTACGTCGCGAACGCCTTCTCGACCTGCGAGCGGTCGATCTCCCCCTGGTCGGCGAGGGCCTGGAGGGCCTGCACGACCACCGACTGGGCGTCGATGTGGAAGTAGCGGCGCGCCGCGGGGCGGGTGTCGGCGAAGCCGAAGCCGTCCGCGCCGAGCACGCGGTAGTCGGCCGGCACCCAGCGGGCGATCTGCAGCGGGACGGCCCGCATGTAGTCCGACACCGCGACGACCGGGCCCTGGACGCCCGCCAGCTTCTCGCTGACGTACGACGACCGCGGCGCCTCGCCCGGGTGGAGCAGGTTCCACTCCTCGGCCGCGACGGCGTCGCGGGCCAGCTCGTTCCACGAGGTGACCGACCAGGTGTCGGCCTGCACGCCCCACTCCTCGCGGAGGATCCGCGCGGCCTCGGTGACCCACGGGAACCCGACGCCCGAGCCGAGCAGGGTCACCCGCGGGCCCTCGCCCTCGGCCTTCGACATCTGGTGGATGCCCTTCAGGATCCCCTCGACGTCGACGCCCTCCGGCTCGGCCGGCTGCGGGGTCGGCTCGTTGTAGACCGTGAGGTAGTAGATGACGTCCTCGGCGTTCTCGCCGTACATCCGCTCGAGGCCGTCGCGCATGATGTGGCTGATCTCGAACGCGTGCGCCGGGTCGTAGTGCACGACCGCCGGGTTGGTCGACGCGAGCAGCGGCGAGTGGCCGTCGGCGTGCTGCAGGCCCTCACCGGTGAGCGTGGTCCGGCCGGCGGTCGCGCCGATCAGGAAGCCGCGCGCCAGCTGGTCGGCCATCGCCCAGATCGAGTCGCCCGTGCGCTGGAACCCGAACATCGAGTAGAAGATGTAGAACGGGATCATCGGCTCGCCGTGCGTGGAGTACGACGACCCCGCGGCGGTCGCCGAGGCCATCGCGCCGGCCTCGGAGATGCCCTCGTGCAGCATCTGGCCGGAGGTCGACTCCTTGTAGGAGAGCAACATATTGCGGTCGACGGACTCGTACTGCTGGCCGGCCGGGTTGTAGACCTTCGCGCTCGGGAACATCGCGTCCATGCCGAAGGTGCGGTACTCGTCCGGCGCGATCGGGACCAGGCGCTTGCCGATCTCGGGGTCGCGCATCCAGTCCTTCAGCAGGCGTACGACGGCCATCGTGGTGGCGACGTTGTTCTTGCCGCCGCCCTTCTTCAGGTCGGCGTACGTCTTGTCGCCCGGCAGCGTGAGCGGCTTGGCCCGCAGCACCCGCTTCGGCACCGAGCCGCCGAGCTGCTGGCGACGCTCGAGCATGTACTCGATCTCCGGCGAGTTCTGGCCCGGGTGGAAGAACGGCGCGGCGCCGGTCTCCTCGTAGGAGCGCTCGAGGTCGCGGTCGGAGATCGGGAGGTAGAGCCGGTCCCGGAACTTCTTCAGGTCGTCCGGGGTCAGCTTCTTCATCTGGTGGGTGGCGTTCTTGCCCTCCAGCGCGTCGATCGTCCAGCCCTTGATCGTCTTGGCGAGGATCACGGTCGGCTGGCCGACGTGCTTCTTCGCGGCGTCGAACGCGGCGTAGACCTTGCGGTAGTCGTGACCACCGCGGGGCAGCTTCTGGATCTGCTGGTCGCTCATGTGCTCGACCATCTTGCGCAGTCGCGGGTCACCGCCGAAGAAGCTGTCGCGGACGTAGGCGCCGTCCTCGACCGAGTAGGTCTGGAAGGCGCCGTCGGGGGTGCTGTTCATCTTGTTGACCAGCACGCCGTCGACGTCCTGGGCCAGCAGCTGGTCCCACTCGCGGCCCCAGACGACCTTGATGACGTTCCAGCCGGCACCGCGGAAGTTGGCCTCGAGCTCCTGGATGATCTTGCCGTTGCCGGTGACCGGTCCGTCGAGCTGCTGCAGGTTGCAGTTGATGACCCAGGTGAGGTTGTCGAGCTCCTCGCGGGCGGCGATGCGGATCGCGCCCAGCGACTCGGGCTCGGCCATCTCGCCGTCGCCGAGGAAGGCCCAGACGTGCTGCTGGCTGGTGTCCTTGATGCCGCGGTTGGCGAGGTAGCGGTTGAACCGCGCCTGGTAGATCGAGTTGATGCCGGTCAGGCCCATCGAGACCGTGGGGAACTCCCAGAAGTCCGACATCAGGCGCGGGTGGGGGTACGACGGCAACCCGGCGCCGGGTCCGTGCTGGACCTCCTGGCGGAACCGGTAGAGCTGCTCCTCGGTGAGCCGGCCCTCGAGGAAGGCGCGGGAGTAGACACCGGGGGAGGCGTGGCCCTGGATGTAGATCTGGTCGCCGCCGCCGGGCGCGTCCTTGCCCTGGAAGAAGTGGTTGAACCCGACCTCGTAGAGGCTCGCGGAGGACTGGTAGGTGGCGATGTGGCCGCCGACCTCCAGGCCCTTGCGGTTCGCGCTGGACACCATCACGGCGGCGTTCCAGCGGATGAACGCGCGGATGCGCCGCTCGATCTCCTCGTCGCCCGGGAACCACGGCTCCCGCTCGGGCGGGATCGTGTTGATGTAGTCGGTGCTCCGCAGCGCGGGGACGCCGACGTTCATCTCTCGAGCACGCTCCAGCAGCCGGAGCATGACGTAGCGAGCTCGCTCGCGTCCGCGCTCGTCGACCAGGGCGTCGAACGAGTCGAGCCAGTCGTGGGTCTCGTCGGGGTCGATGTCGGGCAGCTGGGTCGGCAGTCCCTCGTGGATCACAGCAGGGGTGGTGCCGCCGCGCGTGCCTGAAGGAGTGGGTGATTCTTCGGTCACGGACCCCATCGTGTCACGCGTGGGATGGCCGGGAAATCTACCCGCGAGTAGTCCCACGGCCCACGTGACGGCGACCTCATGCACGTCCGAAGTGGTACGTCGACCGGCGTCGCGCCTGTGGACAGAGGTTGCGCCCCGCCCCGGACTCCGCTGGACTACTCCCCACGTCACGGGCTGTACCGGTCGTCGGAGACCCGGCGACCGCACCGAAATCGTCTGGAGGATGTCAGTTGAGCGCGACCGCGGGTGGCGGGTCCACCCAGACAGGGGCTGCTGGAGCTCCCGACCGGCTCGGCTTCAAGGCCGGCATGGTCATCCAGGAGCTCGGCTGGGACGACGACACCGACGACGCCTTGCGCGTCGCGATCGAGGACGCCATCGACGGCGACATGGTGGACGGTGACTACGGCAACGTCGTGGACGCCGTGCTGCTCTGGTGGCGCAAGGAGGACGGCGACCTCGTCGACGGGCTCGTCGACTCCCTGACCGACCTGGTCGGCGGGGGAGCGATCTGGCTGCTGACCCCGAAGGTGGGGCGGCCCAACGCCGTCGACGCCTCCGACATCGCCGAGGCGGCCCCGATCGCGGGCCTCTCGCAGACCACCACCGCGGCGGTGAGCAAGGACTGGGCCGCGACCCGGCTGGTCGCGCCGAAGACGCCGGCCTGATACCCCGCTCCGTCGTACCGCTCCCTCACGTCGGATAAGAAGGTGCCTGTGCTGCAGAAGGTGATGGACCGCGCCCGCGAGGCCGGGATCGGTGCTCGGGTGCTGCTCGGGTCCGGGATCGTCCGGCCCTACTCACCGGCGGTGCTGGCCCGACTGCTCGGCACGGTGCGGGCGTGGGGGACCGGTCCTGCGGGCGGCTTCGCGTCGCTGGCGCTGCGCGAGCCCGTCCGGGTCGGGATCCTCGACGAGCGCGGCTCGTTGACGTACGGCGAGCTGCACCGGCGCTCCAACGCACTGGCCCGGGCGCTGCACACCCGCGGCGTCGGCGAGGGCGACGGCATCGCCCTGATGTGCCGCAACCACCGAGGCTTCGTCGAGGCGACGGTGGCGGCGGCCAAGCTCGGCGCGGACGTGCTCTACCTCAACACCGCCTTCGCGGGCCCTCAGCTGGTCGACGTCCTGGAGCGCGAGCAGCCGACCGTCGTCGTCCACGACGAGGAGTTCACCGGCCTGCTGGCCGACGCCGAGGCCGGCACCCGGGTGCTGGCCTGGACCGACTCGACCGACCTGGCCGACGACGTGCTCACCCTCGACGGGCTGATCGCGTCCGGAGCCGGCGACGACCTGGACCCGCCCGGACGGCACGGGCGGATCGTCATCCTGACCTCCGGCACCACCGGCACGCCCAAGGGCGCACCCCGCAACGAGGCCGGCATCGACGCGGCGATCTCACTGCTGTCCCGGATGCCGCTGCGCTACGGCTGGCGCACCCACATCGCGGCGCCGCTGTTCCACACCTGGGGCTTCGCCCACCTCGCGCTCGCGATGCTGCTCGGGTCGACCGTGGTGCTGAAGCGCAGGTTCGAGCCGGAGGAGGCACTCCGGCTCACCGCCGAGGAGGACTGCGACTCGCTGGTGGTCATCCCGGTGATGCTGCAGCGGATCCTGGGGCTGTCCGAGGACGTGCTGGGCCGCTACGACCTGCCCCGGCTGAAGGTGGTGGCCGCCTCCGGCTCCGCGCTGCCCGGCGACCTGGCCGTCGACTGGATGGACCACTTCGGCGACAACCTCTACAACATCTACGGCTCGACCGAGGTGGCCTACGCCTCGATCGCCACGCCGGTCGACCTGCGCGAGGCGCCGTCCTCGGCGGGGAAGCCGCCGTGGGCGACGGTCGTGAAGATCCTCGACGACGACGGCCACGAGCTGCCGCACGGCGAGGCCGGCCGGATCTTCGTCGGCAACAACCTGCTCTTCGAGGGCTACACCGGCGGCGGCCACAAGGACATGGTCGACGGGCTGATGTCGACCGGCGACGTCGGCCGCTTCGGCGACGACGGTCGGCTCTACGTCGAGGGCCGCGACGACGAGATGATCGTCTCCGGCGGCGAGAACGTCTTCCCCAAGGAGGTCGAGGACTGCCTGGCGCGCCATCCGGCGGTCGTCGAGGTGGCCGCGGTCGGAGTGGACGACGACGAGTACGGCAAGCGGCTGCAGGCCTACGTCGTGCTGAAGGACGGCACCGACGTCTCCGCCGACGACCTGCGCGACTGGGTGCGTGAGAACCTCGCGCGCTACAAGGTGCCGCGCGAGATCGTGCTGCTCGACGAGCTGCCCCGCAACGCCACCGGCAAGGTGCTCAAGCGTGAGCTGGGCAAGGAGGAGGGCGCGTGACCGGCCTCCAGCTCGGCGGCCCGGCCCCCGACTTCACGCTGCGCGACCAGTTCGGCCAGGACGTCACGCTGTCGTCGTACCGCGGCACGAAGGCGGTGGCGATCCTCTTCTACCCCTACGCGTTCTCGGGGGTCTGCACCGGCGAGATGGCGGGGGTACGCGACCGGCTGGCCGAGTTCCTCACCTTCGACACCGAGGTGCTGGCGGTCTCCTGCGACCCGATGTTCGCGCTGCGGGCCTTCGCGGACTCCGACGGGCTGAACTTCCCGCTGCTCTCCGACTTCTGGCCGCACGGCGACGTCGCCCGGGCCTACGAGGTCTTCGACGAGCGCTCCGGGTCGGCGCGGAGGTCGTCGTACGTCGTCGACCGGGAGGGCAACCTGCGCTGGTCGGTGCACAACGCGATGCCCGAGGGACGCGACCTCGACGAGCACCTGCGCCAGCTGCGCGACGCCGTGGGCTGAGCCCCGCGGGAAAGTGGTCTGGACCGGCCCGGGAAATCACCCGGACCCGTCCCGCCCGTTCGCGGGAGCCCGCTAACGTTGTCCTCGTTGAACCGCTGGTGACCCGAGACGCCAGCGGTTCGACTCATTTCCGGGCCTTTTCGCGGCCCGTCTCCGGCTCGTCTAGTCTGTGGCGCGCTCGGGGCGTATAGCTCAGCGGTAGAGCTCCTCGCTTACAACGAGGCGGTCGGGGGTTCGATCCCCTCTGCGCCCACCACCCGGCACACCCGGCCTCAGACCGGCACCGGCTCGTCGACGTCGGTGCACGGCGTGGTCGAGCCGTCGAGGCTGGTGAGCCCGGCGAGTTCGGGCAGCGGGCGCGGGTCGTCGAGCAGGGCCCGGTCGCCGTCCTCGCGGTAGCGGCCGCGCGGGCCCTCGCTCAGCACCTGCCGCAGTGCCCCGACGAGCCGGTCGACGTCGTCGCTGCTGGTGCCGGCGCCGACGGCCACGCGGAGGGCGCCGGCCGGGAGGCCGAGCCGCTCGAAGAGCGGGTGGGCGCAGAAGCGTCCGGCGCGCAGCGCGACCGCGTGCTCGGCGGCCAGCACCGAGGCGACCAGGGTCGGGTCCTCGGGCACGGTGAAGGTGACCACGCCGACCGGCTCCCCGGCCTCGGGCCACAGCCGCACGACCTCCAGGCCGTGGATGGTGCGCAGCCCCGCGAGCAGCCGTCCGCGCAGCGCCCGCTCGTGCTCGTCGAGGGCGTGCTCGGCCCCGGCCAGCACGTCGCAGGCCGTGGCCAGCGCGACGGCGCCGAGGAGGTTCGGGGTGCCGCCCTCGTGCCGCGCGGGCGCGCTCGCCCACGACACCGAGTCGGTGCCGACCGCGGTGACCGCGCCGCCACCGGCGAGGTGCGGGCGGCCCTCGTCGAGCCAGTCGCGGCGGCCGACCAGCGCGCCGGCGCCGAACGGCGCGTAAAGCTTGTGGCCCGACAGGGCGACGTAGTCGACGCCGCTCCCGGCCAGCGACAGCCGCCGGTGGGCGAGCAGCTGGGCGCCGTCGACCAGCACCCGGGCGCCGTGCCGGTGGGCGAGCTCGACCACCCGGTCGACCGGCAGCGCCTCGCCGGTCACGTTGGAGGCGCCGGTGACCACGAGCAGGGCGTACGGCGTGCGCGCGAGCTCGGCGTCGAGCAGGTCCAGGGTGCCGGCGACCGTCGGGGCGGGCGTGAGCACGGTGCTGCCCGCGCCGAGGCGCCACGGCAGCAGCGCGGCGTGGTGCTCGAGGTCCAGCGCGAGGGTCGGGCCGGGCGTCACCGTCGCGAGGAGGTTGGTGGCGTCGGTGGTGTTGCGGGTGATGACCACGATGTCGTCGGGCCGGGCCTCGACGTACGCGCCGATGCGCTCGCGGGCCGACTCGTAGAGCGCCGTCGAGACCTGGGAGAGGTAGCCGGCGCCGCGGTGCACGCTGGCGTACCAGGGGAGGGCCTCGGTGACCCGGTCCGCGACCTCGCGCAGCGCCGGCGCGCTGGCCGCCGCGTCGAAGTTCGCCTGCCGCATCCGGCGACCGTCAAGGACGGGCACGAGGGTGTCGGCGCCCACGAGGGGCAGCAGCGGGGCGCGGAACGTCGGGTCGGGCACGGCCCGCCTCCTTGGATCTGGATCTGGCGTGGATCTGACGGCTCAAAGTCGAGTAAGTAAGTCAACTTTACGTCGCGGCGAGGTCGTCGAGCGAACGGCGACACCAGGTGGTCGAGACCACCTCCCATCCGGTCCCGCGATGGCTTCGAAGCACCACCAGCGGGCCGCGGTGGCAGCTCTCACGGGGGACCTGCCCCCGGGGCCCGCTATCTTCACGTCCGTGCCGGCCGATCTCGCCCTCGTCGAGGGGGTCCGGCACGCGCTGGCCGAGGCGGCGGATCCCGAGCGGGCGGTCGGGCAGCAGGCCTACATGAAGTCGGTGATGCCCTACCGGGGCGTGACCCTGCCCGCGCTGTGGAAGCTGCTGCGGCCGCTGCTGGCCGAGCACCCGCCCGGGTCACGGGCGGACTGGGAGGCCACGGTGCGCGAGCTGTGGGACCACGCCGCCTTCCGCGAGGAGCGGTACGCCGCCACCGCGCTCGTGCAGCACCCGGCAGCGAAGCCCTGGCGCGACGGCGAGGCGCTGCCGCTGGCCCGGCACCTGATCGTCACCGGCGCGTGGTGGGACCACGTGGACGAGCTCGCCGTGCACCTGGTCGGCGAGGCGCTGCGGGCGGACCCGGACGTCGTCCGCCCGGTCCTCGTGGCGTGGGCCACCGACGACGAGCTGTGGCTGCGCCGTACCTCGGTGATGTGCCAGGTCGGCGCCAAGGGCGACGTCGACGTCGCCCTCCTGCGGCTGGCGATCGAGGCCAACGTCGACGACCGCACGTTCTGGCTGCGCAAGGCGATCGGGTGGGCGCTGCGCGACCACGCCCGCGCCGATCCCGACTGGGTCCGGGCCGAGGTGGCCCGGCTGGGTGATCGGCTGTCGGGTCTCTCGCGCCGCGAGGCCCTGAAGCACCTGTCCCCGGCGTAGGGCAGAATCTCGCGGGTGGCTGAGGGATCGGACATTTCGGTAGCGGAACGGCTCGACGGCCAGCACGTCCTGGTGACCGGGGTGACCGGGTTCGTCGGCGAGGCGCTGCTGCACCGGATGCTGAGCGAGGTCCCCGGGGTCCGGGTGACGCTCCTGGTGCGGCCCAAGGGCTCGACGCGGGGCACCGCCCGCATCGCCGCGTTGCTGAAGAAGCCGATCTTCGCGGAGGTCGTCGAGGCCTCAGGGGGCATCGAGGCGCTGATGGCGGCGCGCATCGGCGTCCTCGAGGGCGACCTGGCCGACACCCCGGAACTGCCGGCCGGGCTCGACGCCGTCGTGCACTGTGCGGGTGACGTCTCCTTCGACCCACCGGTCGACGAGGGCTTCCGCACCAACGTGGTCGGCACCCGCGAGCTCCTCGCCCGGGTTCGCGACGCCGGCCCTGACCTGCACTACGTCCACATCTCGACGGCGTACGTCGCCGGCCGCCGCCGGGGCAGCATCCCCGAGGGCCCGGTGGACCTCGAGGTCGACCTCGAGGCCGAGCTGGCCTGGGGCCTGAGCCAGCGCCGCGCCATCGAGGACCGCTCCCGCAGCGCCGAGGTGCTGACGGCGGAGCGCAAGAAGGCCGAGAAGGCGCACAGCCGGGCCGGCGCGCTGACCGCCGCTGCCGCGACCGAGGCCGCGCGCAAGGAATGGGTCAAGAACGAGCTGGTGGCGGCCGGCGCGGAGCGCGCCCGCAGCCTGGGCTGGACCGACTGCTACACCTTCACCAAGGCGCTCGGCGAGCGGGTGGTCGAGGAGCACGCGCGCACCCACCGCGCCTCGATCGTGCGGCCAAGCATCATCGAGTCCGCCCTCACGACGCCCCACCCGGGCTGGATCGAGGGCTTCAAGATGGCCGAGCCGCTGATCCTGGCCTACGGACGCGGCGAGCTGCCCGAGTTCCCGGCCGCCGCCGACACGATCGTCGACATCGTGCCGGTCGACCACGTGGTCGCGGCGATCGTGGCCGTGCTCGCGCACCCGCCCCAGGTCGGGCGGGCGGCGTACTTCCACGTGTCGTCGGGCGACCGTCAGCCGCTGACCTTCCACCAGCTCTACGAGAACGTTCGGGCCTACTTCGACCGGCACCCCTTCCAGGCCGGTGACCGCGGGGCCACCCGGCTGCCCGAGTGGCGCTTCCCCGGTGCGCACGCCGTCGAGCGGGTGCTGTCCTCGGGGGAGCGGGCCTACCAGGTCGCCGACTTCCTGATCTCCCACGCGCCGCGCAGCGACCGGGCGCGCGACCTGGCCCGCCGCCTGGAGCAGCAGCGCCGGCGGCTGGAGTTCCTGCGCCGCTACCTCGACATCTACGCCGAGTACACCCAGGCCGAGCTGCGCTTCCACGACGGCAACACGCTGGCGCTCTTCCGCTCGCTGTCGGAGGCCGACCAGGCGCGGTTCGCCTTCGACACCTCGGTGGTCGACTGGAAGGTCTACCTCCAAGACATCCACTGTCCGGCGGTGACCGCGCCGATCCGGCGGCTCGACGAGGTCCGGGCCGCGCGGCGCAAGGCCGCCACGCCGGGCCTCAGGCCACTCTCGCCTGAGAAGCCGGCGGTCGCCGCGTTCTTCGACATGGACGGGACGCTGCTCTCGTCCAACGTCATCGAGACCTACCTGTGGGTGCGGTTGCGCGAGCTGTCCGGTGCCGAGCGGCTGGCCGAGCTGGGCCGGGTCGTCGGGAAGGTGCCGGCGCTGGTGCAGGCCGAGCGCCGGGAGCGGAGCGCGTTCCTGCGCACCGTCTACCGCGACTACGAGGGCGCGCGTCGCGCCGACCTCGACCAGATCGCCGACGACCACCTCACCGACCACGTGCTGTCCCGGCTCTCACCGGCCGCGGTCCGCCGGATCCGGGAGCACCGGAGAGCCGGGCACCGGACCGTGCTGATCACGGGGGCGATCCGGCCGCTGACCCGGCCGCTGCGGACCCTCTTCGACCACATCGAGGCAGCGGAGCTGGCCGTCGACGAGCGCGGGATCTGCACGGGCTACCTCTCGTCGTCGCCGCTGGTGGGCGAGTCGCGGGCGGCCTGGATGGCGTCGTACGCCGCCGAGCACGGCATCGACATGGCCGCGTCCTTCGCCTACGCCGACTCCCACTCCGACCTGCCGCTGCTGGCGGCGGTGGGCAACCCGGTCGCTGTACGACCCGACGTGACGCTGTTCCGTCACGCGCGCAAGCACCACTGGAAGATCGTCGACTGGAAGAGCTCCGGCTCGTCGGTACGCTCCCTCGACCCGGCCGGGGGCCTGTGATGATGCTCGCGCTCGAGATGTTCCGCTCGCTGCCGCGCACGGTCGCGGGCAAGGCCGTCGGCAGCAGGCTGCCCGGGATCCTCTCCGGGTACGCCGCCCCGCTGCGCCTGGTCACGATCGACGCCCCGGTGGTCGACCGGCCGGGCTGGGCGCGGCTGAAGACCCGGCTGTCCGGCATCTGCGGCTCCGACCTCGGCATGCTGTCGGGCCAGACGTCGCTCTACTTCTCCGCGCTGGTGTCGCTGCCGTTCGTGCCCGGTCACGAGGTGGTCGCCGAGCTGCTCGAGGACTGCGAGGACCTCCCCGCCGGGACCCGCGTGGTCGTCGACCCGGTCCTGACCTGCGCCGCCCGCGGGGTCGAGCCCTGCGACGGGTGCGCGGCCGGGGCGACCAACCGCTGTTCGCGGATCACCGTCGGCGACGTCTCGGCCGGGCTGCAGACCGGCTTCTGCCACGACACCGGCGGCGGCTGGGGGCAGCAGCTGACCGCGCACCGCAGCCAGCTGCACGTCGTCCCCGAGGGCTACTCCGACGAGCAGGCGATCCTGATCGAGCCGATGGCCTGCGCCGTGCACACCGCGCTGCGCGCCGGCGTACGCCCGGGGGACCGGGTGCTGGTCAGCGGGGCCGGATCGGTCGGGCTGTTCGCGACCTTCGCGCTGCGCGAGCTCACCGGCGCCGGCGAGATCATCGTGGTCGCCAAGCACGGCCACCAGCGCGAGCTGGCCCTGGCCCTGGGCGCCACCGAGGTGGTCGCCCCGCGCGAGGTGCTGCGCCGGGTGCGCCGCTCGACGGGGGCCTTCCAGCTGAAGCCCGAGTTCTCGTCGCCGTACCTCCTCGGCGGGGTCGACGTCGCCGTCGACGCCGTGGGGAGCAAGCAGTCGCTGGAGACCGCGCTGCAGGCCACCCGCGCCGGCGGCCGGGTGGTCCTGTCCGGCATGCCCGCCCCCGCCGACCTCTCCGCGGCTTGGTTCCGCGAGCTCGAGATCGTCGGCACCTACGCCTCGGCCCACGCCGACGACGCGTTCGCGAAGGCGACCGAGCTGGTCGCCCACGACGCCGTCACCCAGCTGTCCAAGTCCGTCGCCAGCTATCCGCTGCACCGCTGGCGCGAGGCGCTCGACCATGCCCACTCCACCGGCCGTCTGGGGACGGTCAAGGTGGCGTTCGACCCGAGGAGCACCCAATGAGCAGGCCCGGTTTCGTTCTCGAGGTCGACGACCGGACACCCCCGCTGGTCGTCCACGAGGGCCTCGGCTTCCGGCTGGAGAGCTTCCCGCTCGGGACCCGGGTGGTCTACCCGCCCGAGTCGCTGCCGACCGTCCCCGACGTCGACGAGGCGATCCGCGAGGCGCTGCTGCACCCCGTGGACGCCGAGCCGCTGCCGTCGCTGCTGTTCTCCGGGATGCGGCTGACCATCGCCTTCGACGACCTGTCGCTGCCGCTGCCGTCGATGAAGAGCCCCGACATCCGCGGGCGGATCATCGAGCACGTACTCACCCTGGCCGCCGAGGCCGGGGTCGACGACGTCGAGATCGTCGCCGCCAACGCCCTGCACCGGCGGATGACGGCCGGCGAGCTGAAGCACATCGTGGGGGAGCGGGTCTTCCGGTCGTTCTTCCCGCAGGGCCAGCTCTACAACTTCGACGCCGAGGACCGCGACAACCTCGCCCACCTCGGCACCACCGAGCAGGGCGAGGACATCGAGATCAGCAAGCGGGCCGCCGAGTCCGACCTGCTCGTCTACGTCAACGTCAACCTGGTCGCGATGGACGGCGGGCACAAGTCGGTCGGCATCGGCCTGGCGTCGTACAAGTCGCTGCGCCACCACCACAACCCGCAGACCATGGTCCACTCGCGGTCCTTCATGGACCACAAGAAGTCGGCCATGCACCACTCCGCGTGGCGCATCGGGCGGATCATCAAGGACACCGTCAAGGTGTTCCAGATCGAAACGACGCTCGACAACAACGTCTTCGGCAAGCCCTACGACTTCCTCATGAAGCGCGAGTGGGAGTGGTCGGTGCGCGACCAGGCCTCGATGCTGGCGATGAAGCGCGGGCTGTCGGTCGCGCCGCAGAAGCTGCGGCACAAGCTGTTCCACGACCTGCGGGCGCCGTACGGCCTGACGGGGATCAGTGCCGGCGAGGTCGAGGCCGTGCACGAGCAGACCCTGGAGCGGGTGCACCGCCAGCAGCTGGTCGAGGTGCAGGGGCAGTCCGACGTGCTGGTGCTCGGGGTGCCCTACCTCGGCCCCTACAACGTCAACAGCTCGATGAACCCGATCCTCGCCACCTGCATGGGCCTGGGCTACTACTTCAACTCCTACCGCCACCAGCCGGTCGTGCGGAAGGGCGGCGCGGTGATCCTCTACCACCCGCTCAACGAGGGCTTCAACCAGCTGCACCACCCGTCGTACGTCGACTTCTACGAGGAGGTGCTCGCCGAGTCGACCGACCCGGCGGTCATCAGCGCGAAGTACGAGAAGCAGTTCGCCGAGGACGAGTGGTACCGCCACCTCTACCGCACCTCGCACGCCTACCACGGAGTGCACCCGTTCTACATGTGGTACTGGGCGGCGCACGCGATGGACCACGTCGACGAGGTCATCTGGGTGGGGGCCGACCGCAAGGTCGCCTCGCGGCTCGGCTTCCGCGCGGCGACGACGCTGCAGGACGCGCTGGAGATGGCCTCGGGGACCGTCGGCTCGTCGCCGTCGATCACCTACCTGCACAACCCGCCGCACCTGCTCGCGGACGTGCGATGAGCGGCTTCCTCAAGGGGACCGTCGACGACGTCCGCACGGTCTCGCGGGGCTGGCGCTGGGGCCGGCGCTCGATGGTGCCGCGCTCGGCGGAGGAGTACGTCCTGCCCGCCCGGTCGACGGTCTTCCCGTCCGACTGGTCGCGCAAGCGGCCGGCGATCGCGGCGCGCGAGGTGGCGCAGAAGGGCGGTCTGGAGCCGCTGTTCCGCTCCCAGGTCCGCACCCGGGTCGAGGGGCTCGACGTGCTCGACCGGATCGACGGCCCGGTCATCTTCGCGGCCAACCACGCCTCCCACCTGGACACGCCGCTGATCCTGCTGTCGCTGCCCGACGAGTGGCGCCGTCGTACGGCGGTGGCGGCGGCGGCCGACTACTTCTTCGACACCTGGTGGCGTGCGGTCGGCTCCTCGCTGCTGTTCAACACCTTCCCGATCGACCGCCGCGGCGGCGCGATGGCCACCACGCCCGGCGAGGTGCTCGCCGATGGTTGGAGCCTGGTCATCTTCCCCGAGGGCACCCGCTCGCAGGACGGCTGGATGGGCAAGTTCCGGATGGGCGCGGCCTTCCTCGCCCACGAGTACGACGTCCCGGTGATCCCGGTCGCGCACCGCGGGACCTTCGCCGCGATGCCCCGGGGCGCCGGCTGGCCCAACCCCGGTCGGCGCCAGCTGACGATCCGGTTCGGCGAGCCACTGCGGCCCGCCGAGGGGGAGTCGGTGCGCGACTTCGCGCCCCGGATCAAGGACGCGGTCGCCCGGCTGCTCGACGAGGACGCGACCACCTGGTGGGAGTCCCGCCAGCGCGCGTCGGCCGGCACGACCCCCGACCCGTCCGGGCCGCAGGTCGCCGCCTGGCGCCGGGTCTGGGCCCAGACCGAGTCGCCGCAGGTCGCCGAGGAGCCGTCCGGCCGGCGGCTGGCCGCCTGGCGGCGCTGAGCCTCGGGTGAGAGCCCTCTCATGATCGGCTCACGGACCCCTCACCCCGGGTGAGCAGAGTTCCTCTCGTCAAGCACACAGCTCGGGCACAGGCCCCGACGAGAGGACATCTCATGAAGAAGCTCGTCTCCATCAGCACG
Source organism: Nocardioides lianchengensis (assembly GCF_900101465.1). Lineage (GTDB taxonomy): Bacteria > Actinomycetota > Actinomycetes > Propionibacteriales > Nocardioidaceae > Nocardioides > Nocardioides lianchengensis. Next base: position 38,380 of record NZ_FMZM01000019.1, on the reverse strand, counting down.
CTCGCCATCGCGGGCGCCGTCACCACGGGGCTCATCGCCTTCTCGACCCCGGTCTCCGCCGCCGACGACGACGCCGCGTTCCAGCGCAAGGACGACAGCCCGGACGTCGTGGTGGCCGTCGACGACGACGATGACGACGACACGTTCGGCCGCAACGACGACACGAACACGCGGACCAACGGGAACACCCGGACCCGCACCCGCGGCGGCGACACGAACACCGGCAACAGCCGCTCCACGCGCGACCACACCAACAGCCGATTTACCAAGGTCAGCCGCGACCGCGACCTCAGCCGCAGCGACAAGACCCGCGACTGGACCCGCGACGGCGGCACCCGCACGCGCGACCGCAGCGCGAACCAGACCAACGACCGGTCCCGCAACGACACCCGCCGCTGAGCGACGACGGACCGGGAGGTCGACCGATGGGCAGCACCGACACCGCGCCGGACACCTGGCAGTTCGCCGAGGGTGACCCGATCACCGACGACCTGACGGCCGTGAAGCTGCTCGGGGGCGGATCGTCGTACGAGGCCTACCTGGCCTTCGACGACATCACCTACGCCCCCGTGGTGGTGAAGGTCGTCCGGCCGAGCCTGGTCGCGGACGACTCCAGCCTGCGCGGCCTGCGCCGCGAGGTGGAGGCGCTGGCCACGGTCAACCACCCGGTCGTCGTCCGAGGGCTGCGGCACCGGCTCGACGGCGAGCGCCCGCACGTCGTCCTGGAGCAGATCGACGGCCCCCGGCTGTCGTCGCTGGTCCGGCGCTACGGGCCGCTGCAGGAGCAGCAGTACGTGCCGCTCGCGATCGAGCTGGCCAGCGCGCTGCACTACCTGCGCCACCTCGGCTGGACGCACCTCGACATCAAGCCGAGCAACGTCATCATGGGCGCCCCGGCCCGGCTGATCGACCTGTCGGTCGCCCGGCGGCTCGAGGACGCCGCCGCGCTGCGGGTGCCGATCGGGACCGACCGCTACCTGTCGCCGGAGCAGTGCGACCCGCCGACGACGGGCGAGCCCGGCCACGCCAGCGACGTCTGGGGCCTGTGCGCCACGCTCTTCGAGGCGGTCGCCGGCTACCGCGCTTTCGACGACGGCGACCTGGACGCCGACGACGTCCGGGTCCGCTACCCGCAGCTGGTCGACGCGCCGTACGAGCTGCCCGACCGGGTGCCGGACGAGGTCGTCAAGATCCTGTACGCCGGCCTGGAGAAGCGGCCCGAGAACCGGCCGCTCCCGCACGAGGTCGCCGAGGCCCTGGAGCCCGTCCTGGCCCGCCAGCCCCGGGCCCGCCTCGCCGGCTTCAAGGTCCGCTGATGCCGGATCAGCCGAGGTCGTCCCGGGGCTCCAGGAACTCCAGCCGGTTGCCGAACGGGTCGGCCGCGTAGAAGCGGTCGTGCCCGGGGAACTCCCCGTCCCAGGTGACCTCGATCCCCGCGGCGGTGAGCGTCCGCGCCAGTCCGCGCAGGTCGGTCGCCAGGATCCCCGGGTGCGCCTTGCGGGCCGGCACGAAGTCCGCCTCGATCCCCAGGTGCACCTCGAGTCCGCCACCCCGGAACCAGCAGCCGCCACGGGCGGCCAGGACCGGCGGCTTCTCGAGCTCGTCCATGCCGAGCACCCCGCCCCAGAAGGCCCGGCAGGCCTGCTCCCCGCCCGCCGGGATCGCGAGCTGGACGTGGTGCAGGCGGGTGAGGGCGAAGGTCGGCGTCGTCATGGGACCGATCGTCCCAGGGCCGCGCGGCTCGCCCGGCTCGACGAGGGGGTCAGGTGTTGAAGCGGTAGCCCATGCCGCGGACGGTCGCGATGGAGTCGGCGCCGAACTTGCGGCGCAGGTAGCCGACGTAGACGTCGACGACGTTGGAGCCGGGGTCGAAGTCGAAGCCCCACACGTGGTCGAGGAGCTGCTCGCGCGAGAGGACCCGGCCGGCGTTGAGCATGAAGATCTCCGCCAGCGTGAACTCCCGGGCCGACAGGTCGACCTGCTTGTCGCCGACGGTGGCCCGCCGGGTGCGCACGTCGAGGCGTACGCCGGCCGCCTCCAGGACCTCGTCGCGGGCCGCCGCGCCGCCGTCGCCCGGCTGCGACTGCCGCAGCCGGAGCCGGATCCGGGCGATCAGCTCGGCGAAGCGGAACGGCTTGGGCATGTAGTCGTCGGCGCCGCCCTCCAGTGCGGAGACCGTGTCGGTCACCGAGTCCCGGGCGGTCAGCACGATGACCGGCATCCGCGAGCCCTGGGAGCGCAGCTGGTCGAGCAGCTCGAAGCCGTCCATCCCGGGCAGCCCGATGTCGAGGACCATCAGGTCGAAGTCGCCGCTCAGGGCGTGGTCGAGGCCGGTCGGGCCGTCGCCGGCGATCGTGGCCAGGTGGCCCTCCGCGCGCAGGCCCTTCGCCACGAAGGAGGCGATCCTCGCCTCGTCCTCGACGATCAGGATGCGGGCCACAGGTTCTCCTCGGGGGTCGGTCGGTCCTGCAGGGGGCGGAAGGTCAGGGTGGTGGTGCCGGAGGCCGGCCGGGCCGGGAGGGCGATCACGAACCGGGCGCCGGGCGGGTCGGCGTCCTCGACCGTGACGGTGCCGTCGTGGGCGTCGACGATCGCCCTGACGATGGACAGGCCGAGGCCGAACCCCTCGTCCCCGTCGGGTACGGCGGAGCGTCCGAAGCGCTCGAAGATCTTCGTGCGGTCGGCGGCCGGTACGCCCGAGCCTGTGTCGCGCACCCAGAGCCGCGCCACGCCGTCGTCGTACGACGAGCCGAGCGCGACGGTGTCGCCGGGGGCGGTGTGCTTGACGGCGTTGTCGGCGAGCTGGAGCAGGGCCTGGGCGATCCGCTGCGCGTCGGCCTGGACGGTGGCGTCGGCGGCGGCGTCGAGCTGCCAGTCGCGGTCGCCGAGCGCGCGGGCCTTGGCGAAGGTGTCCTCGGTCAGGGGCGCCAGCTCGACGTCGGCGAGGGTCACGAAGTCGGGCCGGTCGCTCTTGGCCAGCAGGATCAGGTCGCCGACCAGGCGCGACATCCGGTCCACCTCGTCGAGCAGCAGGGCCCTGGTCTCCTCGACCTCGGCGGGGCTGCCGGTGTCGAGCAGCTCGAGGTGGCCGCGGAGCACCGTCAGCGGGGTCTTCAGCTCGTGCCCGGCGTCGTCGAGGAACTGCCGCTGGCCGGTGAAGGCGTGCTCGAGCCGGTCGAGCATGCCGTTGACCGTGTGGGTGAGCGCGGTGATGTCGTCGTTGCCGGAGGTTGGGATCCGGCGGGACAGGTCGGTCTCGCCGATCTCCTCCGCGGTCTCGCGGAGCGTGCGCAGCGGCGCCAGCAGCCGGCCGGACTGCCAGAAGGCGGCCGCCGTGACCAGGAGCAGCGACAGACCGGCCACGGTTGCGTAGGTGCGCATCGTGTCGTGCAGCTCGGCCCGGTCCTCGGCGAGGTAGACGACCACCATCAGGGCGCCGGTGTCGTCGCCCTGGGTGATCGGCTGGGACGTGACCAGGACCTCTCCCTGCGGGGTGTCGAGGCGACGGCTCCCGCCGGTGGACACGAGGGGTCGTACCTCGGCGAGGAACGCCGCGTCCTCGGCGAGGGGGTCGTCCGGGAAGACCAGCATGCGGCTCTCGTTGAAGCCGAGCAGCAGCTCGTCGTCGTCGGGCACGTTGCGCTGCATGAAGAGCCGCTGCAGGGCCTGCAGGCTCTCGAAGGGCTCGCCGGTGCCGGGGTCGATCCCCTCGTCCGTGAGGACACCGAACTCGTCCAGCTCCTGGTCGACCGCCTCCGCGGTCTGCCGCTCCAGCCGCTGGGACTCGATGACGTAGACGATCGTGCCGGCCGCTCCCAGCGCGACCAGGACGAGGGCCGCGACCGTCGCCGTGATGCGCACGCGGACCGAGACGCCCGACCGCAGCGGTCGGGCGTCCCGGGTCGCGGGCGCGGGCTCAGTCGTCGTCGTCCCCGTCGCCGCGGTCGTCGTCATCGTCGTCGTCATCGTCGTCACCACCGCCGGGTCCGCGGTGGTCGTCGTCCCGGTCGTCGCCGCGGTCGTCGGCGTTGCCGTGCCCGGAGTTGTCGCGGACCTCGCCGGGCTCGGGGACGACCACCTCGACGTCGTCGCTGCCGCGCGTGCGGGTCGGGCTCGGCGACCGGGTCGGAGTCGGCGAGGTGCTGGGCGTCGGTCCGCTGGTGGTCGGGTCGGGGGTGGGACTCGGCTCGGTGATCACGATCGGATCGCGCGGGGCGGGCTCGTCGGCGGACGACGACGCGAGCGACCCGACGACGAACGCCCCGACGGGCAGGACGAGGCCGAGGGCGAGGAGGACCTTCCAGACCGGGCTCATGACAGAGACGATCCTGCCTGATCGTGGGGCACGAGTGAGAGCGTCATGAGAGGACTCTCATGGGGCAACCCCGTCGCAACCCGGTCGTGCCTAGAGTGGCGTGCGTCACTGCCCGCCCGTCCAGGAGGCACCACCGTGATCGTCCCGTTCAGCGTGTCCGACTTCATCGACCGCGCCGTGCAGGTCTACGGCGAGCGCGTGGGCGCCGTGGACGAGCCGGATCAGCCGGCCCCCTCGCAGGGCGAGCTGACCTACGCCGAGATCGGGGCCCTGGCCCGCCGCCAGGCGGCCCGGCTGGACGAGCTCGGGATCGACGTCGGCGAGCGGGTGGCGGTGGTCAGCCACAACAGCAGCCGGCTGCTGACGTCGTTCTTCGGCGTCTCCGGCTCGGGTCGGGTGCTGGTGCCGGTGAACTTCCGGCTCCGCCCGGACGAGGTCCGCTACATCGTCGAGCACTCCGGTGCGCGGGTGCTGCTGGTCGACCCCGAGCTCGACGAGTCGCTGGCCGACGTGACGGCCGAGCACCGGTTCGTGATCGGCGACGACTCGCTGATCTACGCCGAGGAGGGGATCGAGCCGCGCGGCTGGGAGCCGGACGAGAACGCCACCGCCTGCATCAACTACACCTCCGGTACGACCGCGCGGCCCAAGGGCGTGCAGATCACGCACCGCAACATCTGGGTCAACGCCGTCACCTTCGGCCTGCACGCCGGGGTCACCGACCGCGACGTCTACCTGCACACCCTGCCGATGTTCCACGCCAACGGCTGGGGGATGCCCTTCGCCATGACCGGCCTGGGCGTGAAGCAGGTGGTGATCCGCAAGATCGACGGCGCCGAGATCCTGCGCCGGGTGCGCGACCACGGCGTGACCGTCATGTGCGCGGCGCCGGCAGTGGCGGCCGCGGTGCTGGAGGCGGCGCAGTCGTGGGAGGGCGAGATCCCCGGCCGCGACCGGGTGCGGATCATCATGGCCGGCGCTCCGCCGCCCACGAAGACGGTCGCGCGGGTCGAGGAGGAGCTGGGCTGGGAGTTCATCCAGATCTACGGCCTGACCGAGACCTCGCCGCTGCTCACGGTCAACCGCACCCGGGCCGAGTGGGACGACCTGTCCGCCGAGGAGCGGGCCGGCCGGCTGGTACGGGCCGGCGCGCCCGCGCTCGGCGTACACCTGGCGATCTCGGAGGACGAGGAGAACGCCGGGGAGGTGCTGGCCCGGTCCAACGTCGTGCTGGAGGGCTACTGGGAGCAGCCCGAGGAGTCGGCGACCGCGCTGCGGGACGGCTGGTTCCACACCGGCGACGGCGGCACGATCGGCAACGACGGCTACCTCACGATCAGCGACCGCAAGAAGGACGTCATCATCACGGGCGGCGAGAACGTCTCGTCGATCGAGGTCGAGGACGTCCTGTTCAGCCACCCCGCCGTCGCCGAGGTCGCCGTCATCGGCGTGCCCAGCGACAAGTGGGGCGAGACCATCAAGGCGCTCGTCGTCCTGGCTGACGGGGAGAGCGCCACCGAGGCCGAGCTGATCGCCTGGTGCAAGGAGCGCGCCGCCGGCTACAAGGCCCCGACCTCGGTCGAGATCCGCGACGAGCTCGCCCGGACGGCGACCGGGAAGCTGCAGAAGTTCAAGCTGCGGGCGCCGTACTGGGAGGGGCGGGAGCGACAGGTCAACTAGGTCTCGATACGCCCCTCGTGCCTCGGGGCTACTCGACCATCGAAAGCGCGCCCCTCGTGCCTCGGGGCTACTCGACCATCGAAAGCGCGCCCCTCGT
>NZ_FMZM01000019.1:0-32278 GCF_900101465.1 Nocardioides lianchengensis | reverse complement strand
CCTCGGGGCTACTCGACCACCGAGGGGCGGACGTCCAGGACTACCTCGAACTCCAGCAGGTCGGCCCCGTGGGAGACGGGCTTGCGCGGCTCCTCGCCCTCCGGGGTGGCGTGGGCGGCGCGGGCGCTGCCGTCGCGCCAGGCGGCGAAGGACTCCTCGTCCTCCCACTGGGTGACGACGAAGTAGCGCTCCTCGCCCGCGGTCGGGCGGAGCAGCTGGAAGCCGAGGAAGCCGGGGGAGCCGTCGACGCTGTGGGCGCGGGCGGCGAAGCGCTTCTCGAGCTCCTCGTGGGCCTGGGGCGGGACGGAGATGGCGTTGATCTTCACGACGGGCATGCCCCGACTGTAGGGAGCGGCTCGATAGCCTCCGGGCATGCCCTCGCTCGGTGAGATCGTCGACCTGCTGCACGGCTGGTACCCGCCCGCCACCGCGGACTCCTGGGACGCCGTCGGGCTGGTGGCGGGTGATCCGGCCGACCCGGTCGCGAAGGTGATGCTCGCCGTCGACCCGACGTACGACGTCGCCCGCGAGGCCGCGGCGTGGGGCGCCGACCTGCTGGTCGTGCACCACCCGCTGTTCCTGAAGGGCGTGCACGGGGTGGCCGCGACGACGCCGAAGGGGCGCACGCTGAGCACCCTGACCCGTGCCGGCTGCGCGCTGCTGACCGCGCACACGAACGCTGACCAGGCCGTCGGCGGCGTGTCCGAGGCGATGGCCACCGCGCTCGGCCTGACCGACCAGGCGCCGATCCTCCCGGCGCCGGCGGAGCCTCGCGACAAGCTGACGACGTACGTGCCGGTGCCGTCCGCGGCGGCGGTGCGTGCCGCGCTCGCGGAGGCCGGGGCGGGTCGGGTCGGCGACTACGCGGAGGCGTCGTTCAGCGCTCCGGGACAGGGCCGGTTCCGGCCGCTCGCCGGGGCGACGCCGGCCATCGGCGAGGTCGGCGACCTGGAGGTCGTCGACGAGGAGCGGGTCGAGGTGGTGCTCCCGCGCTCGCTCCGTACGACGGTCGTGCGGGCGCTCCTCGCCGCGCACCCCTACGAGGAGCCGGCCTGGGACCTGGTCGAGCTCGCCGACGCCGGGCTCGCCGCGACCGGGACCGGACGGGTCGGGACGGTGCCCGCCCAGACGCTGCGCGAGTTCGCCGCGACCGTCGCCCGGGCGCTGCCCGAGACCGCCCACGGGGTACGGGTGGCGGGCGACCCGGAGCGCGTCGTACGACGGGTCGCGTTGTGCGGGGGAGCGGGTGACTTCCTGCTCGACACGGTGCGGCGCGGCGATGCGGACGTGTACGTGACGAGCGACCTGCGGCACCATCCGGCCTCCGAGTTCGTCGAGCAGGACGGTCCCGCGCTGGTCGACGTCGCGCACTGGGCGGCGGAGTGGACCTGGCTGCCGGTGGTGGAGGCGCGGCTGCGGGCCGTGCTGGGCGATACGGTGGAGACCCGGGTCAGCACCACCGTGACCGATCCGTGGACCTTCCGCTCATGACCCGACCCAGGAGCCTCCGCTGAAAGCCGACCCCACCGCCCAGCTCAAGCTGCTCGACGTCCAGGCCCTGGACGCCCGCGCCGACCAGCTGCGCCACCAGCGGGCGACGATCCCCGAGACCGCCGAGATCAACGCGCTGCGCACCTCCCGGACCGACCTCGACAACCGGGCCCGCGACGCGCGGATCGTCGTCGACGACCTCACGGCCGAGCAGGAGAAGGTCGACGCCGACGTCGAGCAGGTCAAGACCCGGCGCAAGCGGGACCGCGACCGGATGGACCAGGGGCTGATCAGCAACCCCAAGGACCTGGAGCGGATGACCCACGAGCTGGAGTCGCTGGAACGGCGGATCTCGACGCTGGAGGACGAGGAGCTCGAGGTGATGGCCCGTCTCGAGGACGCCCAGCGCGACCTCGACGGCGTGGTCGCCCAGGTCGCCGACGCCGACGAGAAGCTGGCTGCGCTCACCGCGACCCGCGACGAGAAGGCGAGCGCCATCGACGCCCAGCTGGTCGACGTCGAGGCCCAGCGCGGCCCGTCGGTCGAGGGCCTGCCGACCGACCTGCTGGCGCTCTACGACAAGCTGCGCGCCCAGAAGAACGGCGTCGGCGCGGCCGAGCTGCGGCAGCGGCGCTGCACCGGCTGCCAACTCGGCATCGACAACGCCGAGCTCGCGGTCATCAAGTCGACCCCGGCCGACACGGTCGTCCGGTGCGAGGAGTGCTCGCGGATCCTGGTGCGGACGGCCGAGTCCGGGCTGTGAGCCCCCCGCGCTCGATGCCCGCCTCGGTCATCGTCGAGGCGGACGGCGGCTCCCGGGGCAACCCGGGGCCGGCGGCGTACGGCGCGGTCCTGCGGGACGCGGCGACCGGGACGGTGCTCGCGGAGGACGGCAGCACGCTCGGCGTCGCGACCAACAACGTGGCGGAGTACTCCGGCCTGATCGCCGGCCTGCGGCTCGCGCAGGAGTTCGCCCCGGGGGCGACCGTCGAGGTCCGGATGGACTCCAAGCTGGTCGTCGAGCAGATGTCGGGCAACTGGAAGATCAAGCACCCGAGCATGAAGCCGCTGGCCGCCGAGGCGGCCGGGCTGGCGCCGTCCGGGACGTCGTACACGTGGATCCCGCGGGAGCGGAACGCCGACGCCGACCGGCTCGTGAACGACGCGCTCGACGGCGTCGCGAGCGGGGTGCGGGTGCCCGGCGACTCCGACTCCGCCGTCGAGGAGGTCGAGAAGCCGTCGCGCGGCTGGTCGGCCTCGACCGGCGCGCCCACCACCTTGGTGCTGGTCCGGCACGGCGTCACCGCCCACACCGTCGACAAGCGGTTCTCCGGCGGGCTCGCCAGCTCCAACCCGGGGCTCAGCGACGAGGGCCGTGCCCAGGTGCGGGCCACCGCCGATTGGCTGGCGCCGATCGCGGAGCGCGTCGGGGCCGTGGTGGCCTCGCCCGTGCGTCGTACGGCGGAGTCCGCGGCGATCGTCGGCGACGTGCTCGGCCGCCCGGTCGTGGAGGAGCACGGCTTCGCCGAGATGGAGTTCGGCCACTGGGACGGGCTCACCTTCGGCGAGGTCGCCGAGCGGCACCGGGCCGAGATGGACGCCTGGCTGGGCTCGCTGGACGTCGCCCCGACCGGTGGGGAGTCGTTCCGGACCGTCGAGGAGCGGGTCCTGGCCGGGCTGGAGCGGGTGCTGGCGTCGTACGCCGGCAGGACGGTGGTCGTGGTCAGCCACGTGACGCCGATCAAGACGCTGGTCGCGCGAGCCGTGGGCGCGCCGCTCTCGTCGGTCTTCTCGATGGAGCTGTCGCCGGCGTCGGTGACGGTGGTGGCGTTCTACCCCGACGGCAAGAGCTCGCTGCGGCTCTACAACGCGCTGCCCCCGGGGAACGACGCGTTCGTGGACGCGGGTCGCTGGTAGGGCTCCCGGGTGCTCGTCCGTCGCCACCAGGTCGCGCTCGTCGATCCCACGACCTCGCGCGTGCTGGTGGTCGACGGGACGCTCCCGCGCCACCCGGACCGCTGGCCGTCGTTCCACGACCTGGCGGCCGCCGTGGGATCACCCGAGGCCTTCGTCGGTGGTCCGCCCTGGCGCGCGGAGGACGGGACGATCACCAACGTCCTCGTGGGCGCGTCCTCCTCGCTGCCGGGTGCCTCGTGGGTCCCGCTCGGATCGGTCGGCGTGCCGGCGCTGCTGGAGTCGGTCGAGCAGTGGCGCTCGGGCTACCGCGACGACGGCCGGGCCGCCTGGTTCGTCCGCGGCTGGGTCGACCCGGTCGTGGCCTGGGTGTCGTCGCACGCGCCCGCGCCGCTCGGCCCGCCGGAGCCGGTCAAGCTCTGGAGCCTGTCGGCGGTGCTGCGCTTCCCGGTCGCGGGCGGCGGTGAGCTGTTCTTCAAGGCGACCTGCGACGGCTTCCGGGCCGAGCCCGCTCTGACCGCGGCGGTGCGCGCACTGGCCCCCGACGCGACCCCGGTCGTGCTCGCCGTCGACCCCGAGCGGGCCTGGATGCTGATGGAGTCGCTTCCGGGCGCCGACGACGGCGCACCGGCGTCGTACGCCGTCGAGGTGGCGCGGCGCCTGGCCCGACTCCAGCTGGACTCGCTCCCGGCCCGCGACGTCCTGCTGGCCGCGGGTGCCCCGGACCGGGGGCTCGAGGCCACGCTGGCGAAGCTCCGGACGGTCCTGCACGAGAGCGTGGACGTGCTGTCCGCCGAGCAGCGCGACCGGGCGGCCGCGCTGGAACCGTGGCTCGCCGCCACGCTGCGCGCGCTCTGGGACTCGCCCCTGCCCGACACCCTCGCCCACGGGGACCTGCACCTGGGCAACGTCACCCGGGTCGACGACCGACCGGTGCTCTTCGACTGGACCGACACCTGCCTGACCCACCCGTTCCTCGACGTCCGGCACCTGGCCGACAGCGCCGCGGAGAACGCGGACGACCCCGACGCCGCCCGCGACGAGGTCTGGCAGGCGTACGCCGAGCCGTGGCGGGCGTCGTACCCGGAGGTCGACCTGGACGCCCTCTGGGGCCGGACCCGGGTCGCCAACGCGGTCTTCCAGGCAATCACCTTCGAGCAGATCTACCGCGCCCAGCCGCTCTCCTCGCGGTGGGAGCTGGCGACGGTCGTGGGGGAGATCGTCGACCAGCTGGCCGCCGTACGGGACGGGGAGGTGTGAGTGTGGTCGTTCGCCCGGAGATCGTGTGCCTCTGCGGCTCAGCCCGGTTCGCGGACGAGATCAGCGTGGCGAACCGGGAGCTGACCCTCGCCGGCGCCATCGTCGTGGCCCCGGGAGTCTTCCCGCACGCCGCCGAGCCGATCACCGACGAGCAGAAGGCCGAGCTCGGCGCCCTGCACCTGCGCAAGATCGACCTGGCCGACCGGGTCCTGGTCGTGAATCCGGGCGGGTACATCGGCGAGTCCACGAGCAGGGAGATCGCATACGCCCGATCCACCGGCAAGCCCGTCTCGTTCACCCATCCGGACTGAACGGACGACGAGCTGCTGCTCGAGCTCGGCGAGGGGCCAGGCCCGCTGATGATGGCGGTGGCTGGCTGTCGCCTGGTCACAGCTGCGAACCGCACTCGCTGATGAGTGCGCGCCCGTGGCCCTGCCGAGGTTCTCGGTCAGGGCTGCGGGGTGGTGCCGGTGTGGTCGCGGACGAACGTCAGTCCGTTCGGGCTGCGCCAGATGAAGGTGGTGTCGTCGACCTTGTCGTAGCGCCACCTGGTGTGCGTTTTCGCGCGGTGATGTCGTCGGCACAGCGGGGAGATGTTGCAGTCGCACGTCGGCCCGCCGGTCGATGCTGGGTCGCTGTGGTCGTGGTCGCAGGACCGGGCGCGGCGTCGGCACCATGGGAACACGCAGGAGTGTTGGAGCAGGGCTTGGCGTTCCTTCAACCGGTCGGGGACCTCGTAGGCATCCACGTGGACGTGACCGGCCAGGTCGATGACCGGCTTGATCACGACCTGACTGTCGCCGTCCTGGCACCAGCTCTTGACCTGCTCGACCGAGATCAGGGTGCGGGTGTTCTCGACGCGGGCGATGGCGGCGTCGGCGAGGTGCACGTGCACCACGACCTGGCGGGGGCGTTTGCGGTCGGGGTCGGGGTCGGGTTCGGCGTTCAGGTCGAGGGTGAGTTGGCGTCGGGCGAGGTCACCGACGGCGATGGAGCGCCGTGCGTCGAGGGAGAGGTCGTCGGCGATGGTGGCGAGGTGGGTCGCACCCCGAGCGATGGCGTCCTCGAGGTCGAGTGCGTCGACGAGGTCGAGGGTGCCGCGGACTTCGACGTGGCCGTCGTAGGAGACCTGCTGGACTTCGATGTCGAAGTGCCGCACCTCAGCCGCGTCACGGGCGCGGGCGGCTGCTTCGTCGGGGTCGAAGCGGACCCGGGCTTCTTCGATGGTCCGGTCGAGTTGGGCGATCGAGATCTTGTGCGCGGTCGCGGCGACGTGAAGGTCGACGAACTCCGCGCCGTCCTCAGGCAGGTCGATGGTCTCGGCGGCGATGCGTCGGGCTTTCCAGACCGGCAGGTCGAGGGACTGGACGCGTTCGTAGACCCTGGGGAGTCGGTGGGCGAGTTCGACGGCGTGGCCGAGGTAGATCCGACCGGAGTCCGACGACAGGCCCAGTGCGGCGGAGAACTCCAGGACCGAGAACTCCGCGATCAACGGTGCCCCAGGACCGGCGATGGCCATCTCGTCCTCACAACCGGGGATCCACACGGCTGCGGCGTCCTGCAGGGAGTCGGTGGAGTGCATCCCGGCCCAGGTGACCGCGGCCGCGAGCTGGTTCGCGGCCGCGCGCATCTCGTCTCGTCGTTCGGAGCGCACGTACGACAACACCGCGGGTGCGGTGTCGCAGTCGTCGAGGTCCCGAGCCATGCGCCCATTCTACTCGAACAGGCTATCGAATGCGAGGGTTGTTCACAGCCGAGTTCGAACGGTCGACCCATAGGAACCGAGAGCTAGAAGCAGCCTGGTGATGGCCCTTGATCACCGCGGACGGTGAGCCCCCTTGTCTCTGTAAATGTCTTTGAACCGGCCTGGTGCACCGAGCAGACGTCACGGCAGGGAGCTACCTACCGAGAGGTCGCCTGCTGGGTGCGGGGGTCTCGACGGGCGTTCAGGACTTCGTCCTTCACTGCTCGACCACCGGCGGCGGGGGTCGACCTACCGGAGGTTGCTTGCTGGGTGCGGGGGTCTCGACGGGCGTTCAGGACTTCGTCCTTCACTGCTCGACCACCGGCGCCGACCACCGGCGCCGACCACCGGCGGCGATCACCGGCGACAGTGACCGTCGGCAGGGCCGAGCTACCGGAGGTTGCTTGCTGGCTGCGGGGGTCTCGACGGGCGCTCGACCACCGCAGGGGTCAGAGGGCGGTGACGATGACGTCGAGCTGGGAGCCGTCGAGCTCGACGGTCCAGCCGAGGTCGCGGAGGGCCTCGGCGAGGCGGGCGGGGGTGCGGGGGTTGGCGCCGTCCTCCAGGAGGGCGCGGACGATGCGGCCCTTGGTGGCCTTGTTGAAGTGGCTGACCACCTTGCGGACGCCGTCGACCTCGTGCAGCACGCGGACCGTGGCGACGCGGGGCGAGGTCGGGCGCCAGAAGGCGGCGTACATCCCCGACCGGAGGTCGACGAGCAGGCCGTCGCCGACGGCCTCCTCGAAGGCCGGGCCGAGGGTCGCGCGCCAGGCGCCGGCGACCGGGCCGAGGCCGGGGAGGGACGTCCCGCCCGAGAGCCGGTACGACGGGATCCGGTCCCCGGGCCGGACCAGGCCGAAGACGGAGGAGGTGACCGCGAGCCGGGACGTCGCGCGTCGGCGGGCCGCGGTCGAGAGGGTGGCGACGTCGAGGGCGTCGTACACGACGCCGGCGTAGACCTGGTCGGCCCGTGCGGTCGGGGCGGACTCGAGGCGGGCGTTGAGCGCGACCAGGTCGTGCTGGGTGGCGCCGACCTCCAGCACCCGCGCCGCCGTGGGGACGTCGCCGGTGCAGAGGTCGACCAGCGCGGCGATGATCCGCTCCCGGGTGGGGGTCAGCGACGGGAAGGACAGCGTCGCCAGGTCGAGCGGCTTGCCGCGACGCGGCTCGGTCTTGCCCTCACTGGGCGGTAGCACGATCAGCACGGTGGGTATGTTGCCGTCATGCCGAGCAACCGCGTGGTCCGGGTCCGGTCGTCGAGCGCGGACGGCGCCCCGGCGCCGCTGCGCGAGGGCGTCGTACGCCTGCAGGAGGAGCTGGGCGTGACGCCCGCCTTCCCGCCCGAGGTGGAGGAGGCCGCGGCGCGGGCGGCGGCGAACCCGCGGCTGCCCGAGCTCGACCGCACCGACCTGCCGTTCGTGACGATCGACCCCGAGGGTGCGCGCGACCTCGACCAGGCGCTGCACCTGGAGCGCGACGGCGACGGGTACGTCGTGCACTACGCGATCGCCGACGTCGCCGCGTTCGTCGAGCCTGGGGGACCGGTCGACGTCGAGGCCAACAAGCGCGGCGAGACGCTCTACGGCGCCGACATGAAGGTCCCGCTGCACCCGAAGGTGATCTCTGAGGACGCGGGCTCGCTGCTGCCCGACCAGGTCCGCCCGGCGCTGCTGTGGACGATCCGGCTGACCGCCGAGGGCGAGCGCACCGACGTGACGGTCGAGCGGGCGCGGGTGTGCTCCACCGCCCAGCTCACCTACGACGACGCGCAGCGCGCGATCGACAGCGGCGAGGCCTCCGAGAGCCTGGTCGTGCTGAAGGAGGTCGGCGAGCTGCGGCTGGCCCGAGAGGCGGCCCGCGGCGGCGTCTCGCTGCCGCTGCCCGAGCAGGAGGTCACGGTCTCCGAGGACGGCGCCTGGTCGCTGGAGTTCCGCAGCCTGCTGCCCGTCGAGCAGTGGAACGCCCAGATCTCGCTGCTCACCGGCTTCGCCGCAGCGTCGCTGATGGTCTACGCGCGGGTCGGGCTGCTGCGGACCCTGCCGCCGGCGGACCCGCGGGACGTGAAGCGGCTGCACCGCGAGGCCCGGGCGCTGGGCATCGAGTGGCCCGCGGAGATGCTCTACCCCGACTTCGTCCGCACCCTGGACCCGACGCAGCCCAAGCACGCGGCGATGCTGGTCGCCTGCACCCGGCTGCTCCGCGGCGCCGGGTACGTCGGCTTCGACGGCGAGGTGCCCGCGGACCCGCGGCACGCGGCGCTGGCCTCCGAGTACGCCCACGTGACCGCCCCGCTGCGCCGCCTCGGCGACCGGTACGCCGGCGAGGTCTGCGTGGCGCTCTGCGCCGACACCGACGTACCCGCCTGGGTGCTGGAGGCGCTGCCCGGGCTGCCCAAGACGCTGCAGGACTCGGCCCGGCGCGCGCGGCAGTACGAGAACGGCGTCCTCGACCTGGTCGAGGCGGGTCTGCTCTCGTCGCGGGTCGGCGAGGAGTTCGCCGGCGTCGTGGTCGACGTGCGCGACGACGACCCGAAGCGGGGCACGGTGACGCTGGAGGATCCGGCGGTCGAGGCGCCGGTCCGTTCCGAGCGGGACCTGCCGCTCGGCACCGACGTCCGGGCCCGCCTGACCGTCGCCGACCTGGCGACCCGGAAGGTGGAGCTGGTCGTCGAGTAGCGGGGCGACCGTAGGCTCGGGGCATGAGCGTCACCCCCGTCTCGACCCTCGTGCTCGGTCATCGTTTCGCCGACGCGCTCCCCGAGCTCGCGCTGCCCTGGCAGGCCGAGGAGGCGCCCGAGCCGCGGCTGCTGGTGCTCAACGAGTCGCTCGCATCCGAGCTGGGGCTCGACGCCGACGCGCTGCGCGCGGACCTCGGCCTGCTCACCGGCACGACGCCGCCCGAGGGAGCGACCCCGGTCGCCCAGGTGTACGCCGGCCACCAGTTCGGCGGGTTCAGCCCGCGGCTGGGCGACGGGCGCGCGCTGCTCCTGGGCGAGCTCACCGATGCCGAGGGCGGACACCGGGACCTGCACCTGAAGGGCTCCGGCCGGACGCCGCTGGCCCGCGGCGGTGACGGCCTCGCGGCCGTCGGGCCGATGCTCCGCGAGTACGTGATCAGCGAGGCCATGCACGCGCTCGGGATCCCGACCACCCGCTCGCTGGCGGTGGTGGCGACCGGCCGGCCGGTCCGCCGCGAGACCGTCCTGCCCGGTGCCGTGCTGGCCCGGGTTGCGAGCAGCCACCTGCGCGTCGGCAGCTTCCAGTACGCCGCTGCCAGCGGGGACGTCGACCTCACGCGGCGCCTGGCCGACCACGCGATCGCCCGGCACCACCCCGAGGCGGCGGACGCGGAGGCGCCGTACCGGGCCTTCTACGAGGCGGTCGTCGCCGCCCAGGCCGACCTGGTCGCGCGCTGGATGCTGGTCGGCTTCGTGCACGGCGTCATGAACACCGACAACATGACGATCTCCGGCGAGACCATCGACTACGGCCCGTGCGCGTTCCTCGACGCCTACGACCCGACGACGGTCTTCAGCTCGATCGACGAGCAGGGCCGCTACGCCTTCGGCAACCAGCCCGTGGTCGCCGAGTGGAACCTCGCCCGGCTTGCCGAGGCGCTGCTGCCGCTGCTCCACGACGACCAGGAGCAGGCCGTCGAGCTGGCCCTGGAGTCGCTGCGCGGCTTCCGGCTCCGCTACACCGACCAGTGGTACGCCGGCCTCCGCGCCAAGCTCGGCCTGCCCGCGGAGGTCGACGACGAGCTTGCCCGCCCGCTCGCCGACGACCTGCTGGCCCTGATGAAGGAGGGCCGGGTCGACCACACGTCGTTCTTCCGTGCGCTCGGAGCAGCCGCGCGCGGCGACGCCGAGCCGGCGCGCGCTCGGGTCCTCGACCTGGCCGCGTTCGACGCCTGGACCGAGCGCTGGCGCGCGCTCGGCCCGGACGCGGACGCGATGGACCGGGTCAACCCGGTCTACGTCCCGCGCAACCACCTGGTCGAGGAGGCCCTCGATGCGGCGACCGCGGGCGACCTTGATCCGCTGACCGAGCTGCTCGACGCCGTCACCGCGCCGTACGACGAGCGGCCGGGGCTGGAGCGCCACGCCGAGCCGGGCAGCGACGCGTTCGCCGCGGGGTTCCGGACGTTCTGCGGGACGTGAGCGGGCCTGCCGTCGGCGGTCGGGTGCGGGGGTTTCGACACGCTCAGGACTTCGTCCTTCGCTGCTCAACCACCGGGCAGGTCAGTGGGCCAGCTTGAGGCCCACGATGCAGGACACCAGCCCGAGGATCAGCAGCACCTTCACGACGCTGACCGGCTCGTCACCGGTGAGCATCGCGTAGACGACGGTCAGCGACGCGCCGACGCCGACCCAGACGGCGTACGCCGTGCCGGTCGGGAGGGTGCGCATGGCGTAGGCGAGGCCGACCATGCTGGCCACGACGGTGACCGCGAAGACCACGGTCGGGCCGAGGCGGGTGAGGCCGGCGGAACGGCCGAGGGCGGTCGCCCAGACGGCTTCGAGGACGCCGGAGGCGATGAGGACGATCCAGGGCACGAGGGGCTCCTTCGCGGCCGTCTTGTCGCAGTCCGGGTACGGCTCCCTCGTCCGGCGGCTCCGCCGGAGCCGTGGGGGTCAGTCTAGGCGTTCGGGTGCGGGGGTTTCGACACGGTCGCTAGCGCGACCTGCTCAACCACCGGGGGTGACGAAGGCGCGGAGGGCGCCGGCGGGGTCGTCCCAGGCGGCGCGGAAGGCGGGGTGGAGGGGCAGGTCGGCGACGTCGGCGGCGGGGACCCAGCGGTGGCCGTCGCTCTCGGAGCGGTCGGCGAGCGCGAGGCCGGTGAGCGGGACGGCGAGCACGGTCTCGTAGGTCCAGCCTCCGCAGGTGGCGACGTACGAGCCCCGGACGTCGACGGCGTCCGCGTCGACGCCGAGCTCCTCCTCGGCCTCGCGCAGGGCGGCGTCGGCGTACGACTCGCCCGCCTCGCGGGCGCCTCCGGGGATCGACCAGGTGCCGCCCTGGTGGGCCCAGCGGGCGCGCAGCTGGAGCAGCACCCGGCCCCGGTCGGCGAGCAGCAGGCCGGCCGCGCCGCGCCGGCCCCAGTGCACGTGGCCGCGCGCGCAGCTCGCCCAGCTCGCACTCATCACCGGCCCAGTGTGCCCGCCCCGTAGGCTTGAGCCGATGAGCTCCCTCGCCCGCCGCGTCGCCCAGGTCCTGGTCGCGTGGCTCGCCTACGGCCTGGCGGCGGCGCTCGTCGCCCTGCCCGTGTCGGTGGTCTGGGCGCTCCAGCACGCCTCCTTCGAGGACAGCCTGGGCGCGTTCCCGGTCGAGGTCTCGCTCGCCCACGACGGGCGCTCGACCGTCGACACCGGCGTCCTCGGGAAGATCTACTGGGAGCGCACCGGCGCCGGCGGCTTCGGGGCCGACATCCGCTCGACCGGCCCGCCGGAAGCCGGCGGCACGCTGTCGTCGTACGTCTCGCCGGCGTTCCTGAGGGTCAACGCCGCGTTCGTCGACGATCCCGCCGCCGTCGCCGAGGTGTACGGCGCGGAGCTGCGCGACCAGGTCGTCGACGGGCTGCTCCGCCTGGAGCTGGCGATCGGCGTCGTGGTGGGCGGCCTGCTGACCGCGGCGTTCCGCGGGGGAGCGCCGCCGTACCCGCGTCGGCGCGGCTCCTGGCGCTGGCGCGCCGGGCTCACGGCGGGCGTCCTGGCGACCGGGCTCGGGATCTCGACCGTGGTGGCGCTGCAGGCCTTCCACGCCTGGTCCGCACGCGACGACGAGGCGGAGACCTACCCGATGCCGGGGGTCGACGGCGTCTCGTTCAGCAGCCCGCAGACCGTCGAGGTCGCCCAGCAGGTGCAGCCGTTCATCGAGAAGAACCAGACCCGGATCGAGGAGAACGCACGGGCGTACACCGACGCCGTCGCCGCGTCCTTCGACACCGAGCTCCCGCTCCACGCGGCCGACCTGACGCCGCGCGAGGGGGAGAAGGTCGTGGTCGCCGAGGCCGACCCCCAGGGCAGCCTGGTCGGCACCCGGGCGCGGAAGGCGATGTACCCGAGGCTCGCCGAGGTACTCGGCGAGGACGCGCTCATGGTCCGCACCATCTCCGGCGACATCAGCTCCAACGGCACCGTGGCCGAGAAGGGCTTCGTCAAGGGCGAGGCCGGCGCCAGCCCGGACATCCCGACGGTGGCGGTCAAGGGCGACCACGACTCCGACACCACCGTCGAGCAGCTGCGCGACCACGACGTGCAGGTGCCGGACCTGGAGACCGTCGACGTCGACGGGCTGACCATCGCGGGCGCCGCCGACCCGGCGTTCAAGGCGCTCTTCGGCGGCCTGGTGACCAACGAGTCCGGCCTGGAGGAGCGCGACCTCGGCGTCGAGCTGCGCGAGCTCGTCGACGGCCTCGACGACAGCCCGGCCGTGATCGCGCTGCTGCACCAGCCGCGGGCCGTCTCGGGCTACCTCGGCATCACCGGCACCAGCGAGCTGGCGGACACGATCGGCCACGAGACCGTCCCGTGGGACGACGGCATCGACGACGTACCGCCCGGGCTCGTCGACTTCGGTCACCTCCACGACGTCGCCGGCCCCTGGGTCGTCTGGAACACCGGCGAGGAGGGCGACACCGACCACGAGGTCACCTGGACCGTGGTCAGCCAGCTCGGCACCTCCGGCGGCGTGCTGGAGGCGCCGACGTTCAACCGGTTCTCGACGCCGTTCTCGGTGCCGCTGAAGACGGTCAGCCTGCAGCTGCAGTACGTCGACGGCGAGTCCGGCCTGCAGACCGGCTACGCCCCGATCGACGTCAGCGTCGACGGCACGGTCACGATCGGCGACCGGGTCGACGTCGGGCTGCCCGGTGGGCAGCCGCTGACCCGGGGCGACCTCGGGCTCGACTAGGCTTCGCACCACACGTCTCGTGGCGCAGGAACCCGGTGAGATCCCGGGGCGGTTCCGCCACTGTGAGGCCCGGGCACGGGCCGAAGCCAGACACTGGCCACGGGACTCCGCCATCTACGCCGGGGCGAGAACCCCGAGGAGGCCACCGTGCGCATCGCGCTGCTGTCGACGTCCGACACCGACCTGCTCTCCGCCCGCGCCAGCGGTGCCGACTACGTCTGGGCCAACCCGGCCCGACCCGGGCACCAGTCGATGGCCGAGGTGATCGAGGGCTGCGACCTGGTCGTCGGCCGGATCCTCGGCTCGCCGCAGGACCTCTGCAGCGGCTTCCGGCGGGTCGCCCAGACGGGCATGCCGATGGTGGTCCTCGGCGGCGAGCAGCAGCCGAGCGCCGAGCTGATGGAGCTGTCCAGCGTCCCGATCGGCACCGCGGCCGAGGCACACCGCTACCTCGCCGAGGGCGGCCCGGCCAACCTGGCCCAGCTGCACGCGTTCCTCTCCGACACCGTGCTGCTCACCGGCGAGGGGTTCGAGCCGCCGGCGGCGCTGCCGGAGTGGGGGTACGGCGAGAGGGGTCTCGATACGCCCCCTCGTTCCTCGGGGGCTACTCGACCGACGAGCGAGGCCCCCCCTCGTTCCTCGGGGGCTACTCGACCGACGAGCGAGGCCCCCCCTCGTTCCTCGGGGGCTACTCGACCGACGAGCGATCCGCCCCCTCGTTCCTCGGGGGCTACTCGACCGACGAACGTCGTTGGTCCAGTACCGACGAACGTCGTTGGTCGAGTAGCGAGCGCCAGCGAGCGTATCGAGACCCCACGGGTGGGGATCCTCTACTACCGCGCCCACGAGGCGAGCGGGAACACCGCCTTCGTGCAGGCGCTGGCCGACGCGGTCGACGCGACCGGGCAGGCCGTCGGCGTCCCGATCTTCGCCGGCTCGCTGCGCTCCGCGCCCGACGAGCTGTACGACGCGTTCCGCACCCTGGACGCCCTGGTGGTGACCGTGCTGGCCGCCGGCGGCTCGAAGCCCGCCACGGCGAGCGCGGGCGGCGACGACGAGGCCTGGGACGTGGAGCGGATCGCCGCCCTCGACATCCCGGTCCTCCAGGGTCTGTGCCTGACCAGCAGCCGCGCCGAGTGGGAGGCCTCCGACGACGGCGTCACGCCGCTCGACTCGGCCACCCAGGTGGCGATCCCGGAGTTCGACGGCCGGATCATCACCGCGCCGTTCTCGTTCAAGGAGGTCGACGAGGACGGGCTGCCGCGCTACGTCGCCGACGCCGAGCGCTGCGCGCGGGTGGCCGGGATCGCGGTCAACCACGCCCGCCTCCGCCACGTCCCGCCGGCCGAGCGCAAGGTCGCGCTGATGCTGAGCGCCTACCCGACGAAGCACTCGCGGGTCGGCAACGCCGTCGGCCTGGACACCCCGGTGTCGACGATCCGGCTGCTGCGCCGGATGCGCGACGCGGGCTACGACCTGGGTCCGGTCGGGGCCATCCCCGGGCTGGAGCTGGAGGACGACACCGAGGCCGGCGACACCCTGATCCACGCGCTCATCGACGCGGGCGGCCAGGACGAGGAGTGGCTGACCAGCGCCCAGCTCACCGACGCCCACGTGCGGATCACCAAGGCCGACTACGACGCCTGGACCGCCGACCTGCCCGCCGCGCTGAAGGGCGACATGGTCGAGGCCTGGGGCGAGTCCCCGGGCACGCTGTTCGTCAACGACGCCGGCGAGATCGTGCTCGCGACCATCCAGGCCGGCAACGTCGTGCTGCTGATCCAGCCGCCGCGCGGCTTCGGCGAGAACCCGGTCGCGATCTACCACGACCCCGACCTGGCGCCGAGCCACCACTACCTGGCGGCGTACCGCTGGGTGGAGCACGCCTTCGGGGCCCACGCGGTGGTCCACCTGGGCAAGCACGGCTCGATGGAGTGGCTGCCCGGCAAGAACGCCGCGCTCTCGGCGGAGTGCGCCACCGACCAGGCGATCGGCAACCTGCCGCTGATCTACCCGTTCCTGGTCAACGACCCGGGCGAGGGCGCGCAGGCCAAGCGCCGCGCCCACGCGACCATCGTCGACCACCTGATCCCGCCGATGGCCCGGGCCGAGTCGTACGGCGACATCGCGCGGCTCGAGCAGCTCCTCGACGAGCACGCCAACATCGCCGCCATGGACCCGGCCAAGCTGCCGGCGGTCCGCGGCGAGATCTGGCAGCTGATGCACGCCGCCGAGATGCACCGCGACCTCGGGCTCGACGAGCGCCCCGAGGACGCCGAGTTCGACGACTTCCTGCTGCACGTCGACGGCTGGCTCTGCGAGATCAAGGACGCCCAGATCCGCGACGGCCTGCACGTGCTCGGCCAGGCGCCGGACGGCGAGGCCCGGGTCAACCTGGTGCTGGCCATCCTGCGCGCGTCCCAGGTGTGGGGCGGCGAGTCCGCCGCCGTACCCGGGCTGCGGGCGGCGCTCGGCCTCAAGGAGAACGCCGAGGCCGTGGGCGCGGTCGACGAGATCGAGCGCCAGGCCCGCGCGCTGGTGCAGGGCATGGAGGACGCCGCCTGGTCCGTCGACGCGGCCGCCGGGCTCCACGACGACCCGGAGGTCCAGCGGGTGCTGGCCTTCGCGGCGACGCAGGTGGTGCCCCGGCTGGCCCGCACCACCGACGAGCTGGACGCCGTCCTGCACGCGCTCGACGGCGGCTTCATCGCGGCCGGCCCGAGCGGGAGCCCGCTGCGCGGGCTGGTGAACGTGCTGCCGACCGGCCGCAACTTCTACACCGTCGACCCGCGTGCGGTCCCGAGCCGGCTGGCCTGGCAGACCGGGGTGGCGATGGCCGACTCGCTGCTCCAGCGCTACCTCGACGACACCGGCTCCTACCCCGACTCGGTCGGGTTGAGCGTCTGGGGCACCAGCGCGATGCGCACCTCGGGTGACGACGTCGCCGAGGTGCTGGCGCTGCTGGGCGTCCGCCCGGAGTGGGACGAGGCGTCGCGGCGGGTCAGCGACCTGCACGTCGTCCCCCTCGAGGAGCTGGGGCGGCCGCGGATCGACGTCACGGTGCGGATCAGCGGGTTCTTCCGCGACGCGTTCCCGCACGTCGTGGCCATGCTCGACGACGCGGTGCAGCTGGTCGCGGGGCTCGAAGAGCCGCTGGAGATGAACTTCGTGCGCAAGCACGCCCAGGCCGACCTGGCCGAGCACGGCGACCTGCGGCGCGCCACGACCCGGATCTTCGGCTCCAAGCCCGGCTCGTACGGCGCCGGCATCCTGCAGCTGATCGAGTCCGGCAGCTGGCGCTCGGACGACGACCTGGCCGAGGTCTACACGGCCTGGGGCGGGTTCGCCTACGGCCGCGACCTGGACGGTGTCGCGGCGGCCGAGGACATGCGGACGTCGTACCGCCGGATCAAGGTGGCGGCGAAGAACATCGACACCCGCGAGCACGACATCGCCGACAGCGACGACTACTTCCAGTACCACGGCGGCATGGTCGCGACCGTGCGCGCGCTGACCGGCTCCGCGCCGGAGGCGTACGTCGGCGACTCGACCACGCCGGACGCCGTGCGGACCCGGACGCTGCAGGAGGAGACCAACCGGGTCTTCCGCGCCCGGGTGGTCAACCCGCGCTGGATCGGCGCGATGCAGCGGCACGGCTACAAGGGCGCCTTCGAGCTGGCCGCGACCGTCGACTACCTCTTCGGCTTCGACGCCACGACCGGCGTCGTGCACGACTGGATGTACGACACGCTCGCGAAGGAGTACGTCCTCGACGAGACCAATCAGGAGTTCATGAAGAAGTCGAACCCCTGGGCGCTGCGCGGCATCGTCGAGAAGCTGCACGAGGCCGCCGACCGCGGCCTGTGGGAGTCCCCGGACCCGGACGTGCTGGCCGCGATGCAGCAGGTCTACCTCGACCTCGAGGGCGACCTGGAGGACCGGTGACGCGCACCCTGCGGGTGGTCGGCTTCGGGATGGGGCCGCAGCACGTCACCCCCGAGGCGGCCGCCGCGCTCGCCGCGTCGTCGTACGTCGTGGCGTTCCGCAAGTCCGACGAGGACCCGCTGGTCGACGTCCGGGCCGCGGTCTGCCGGGCGTACGGCGACCTGCCGTTCGTCGTGGTCCGCGACCCGGAGCGGGACCGGGACCCGGCCGACTACGCCGGTGCCGTGCACGACTGGCACGCCGCGCGGGTGGCCGCGCTGCGCGACGTCGTGGCGTCGCGCGCGGGGGACCCGGCGATCCTCGTGTGGGGCGACCCGTCGCTCTACGACTCGACGCTGCGGCTGACCGCCGCCCTCGGCCTGCCGGTCGAGGTGGTCCCGGGGATCGGTGCCCCGTCGCTGCTGGCCGCGCGGCACGGCATCGTCCTGCACGAGGTCGGTCAGCCGGTGCACGTCACGACCGCCCGACGGCTGGCCGACGACGTGGCCGCGGGCCAGCGCAACTGCGTCGTGATGCTGACCTCCGGCGTCGACCACCTCGACGGGCTCGACGACTGGTCGATCTGGTGGGGCGCCAACCTGGGCGCGCCGGGGGAGCGGCTGGTGGCCGGCCGGGTCGGCTCGGTGCGGTCCTCGTTGGTGGCGGCCCGGGACGCCGCGCGCGCCGTGGACGGCTGGGTGATGGACGTGTGCCTGCTGCGGGGGCCGGCCGCGTGAGCGGGATCCTCGTCGCCGGCACGACCTCGGACGCGGGCAAGAGCATCGTGACGACCGGCCTGTGCCGGGCGTTCGTGCGCCGCGGGGTGCGGGTGGCGCCGTACAAGGCGCAGAACATGTCGAACAACTCGATGGTGACCGCGAACGGCGCCGAGATCGGGCGCGCGCAGTGGGTCCAGGCGCTGGCGGCGCGGGCCGAGCCGGAGGCGGCGATGAACCCGGTGCTGCTGAAGCCGGGCAGCGACCGGCGCAGCCACGTCGTGGTGATGGGGCAGCCCGCCGGCACGGTCTCCTCGGCCGACTGGGAGACCGGGCGCGCCCACCTCGCGCGGGCCGCGCACGCGGCGTACGACGACCTCGCCGCGCGCTACGACGTCGTGGTCGCGGAGGGCGCGGGCAGCCCGGCCGAGATCAACCTGCGCCGGGGCGACTACGTGAACATGGGCCTGGCCCGGCACGCGGGCCTGCCGACCGTGGTGGTCGGCGACATCGACCGGGGCGGGGTGTTCGCGGCGTTTGTCGGCACCCTGGCGCTGCTCGACGAGGACGACGCGGCGCTGGTGGCGGGCTGGGTGGTCAACAAGTTCCGCGGCGACCTCGACCTGCTGCGTCCGGGCCTCGACGAGCTCGAGGCGCGCACCGGGCGGCCGTCGTACGGCGTGCTGCCGTGGCACCCCGACCTGTGGCTGGACAGCGAGGACGCGCTCGACCTGGAGGGGCGGCGGTCGGGAACCTCCGGCACCCGGCGGGTGGCTGTCGTCCGCTTCCCGCGGATCAGCAACTTCACCGACGTCGACGCTCTCGGCCTGGAGCCGGACCTGGACGTGGTCTTCGCGAGCGCCCCGCGGGACCTGCGCGACGCCGACCTGGTGGTGCTGCCGGGCACCCGCGCCACCATCGCGGACCTGGCCTGGCTGCGCTCGCGCGGCCTCGACCAGGCGGTGCTCGCGCACGCCGCGGCCGGGCGGCCGGTGCTGGGGATCTGCGGTGGCTGCCAGATGCTCGGGCGGACCGTCGCCGACCCGCACGGAGTCGAGGGGCCGCCCACCACCGTCGCGGGGCTGGGGCTGCTCGACCTGGCCACCGAGTTCGGGCCGGAGAAGGTGCTGCGCCTGCACCCCGCGGGCGGCTACGAGATCCACCACGGGCGGGTCACCGGCACGCTCACCGACGGGCCAGCGGCCGGCACCATGGTGCACGGCTCGCTGGAGGACGACGCGCAGCGCGCGGCCTTCCTCGCCGCCGCCCTCGGGGTGACCTCCCGCGCGTCGTTCCCGGCCGCCCGCGAGCGCCGCCTGGACCTGCTCGGCGACCTGGTCGAGGAGCACCTCGACGTGGACGCGCTGCTGGGGCTGGCCGTCCGGTGAGGGTGCTGATCCTGGGCGGCACGGCCGAGGCCCGCGCGCTCGCCGCCGCGCTGGTGGAGGCCGGCGACGAGGTGGTCTCGTCGCTCGCGGGCCGGGTCGCGCGGCCGCGGCTGCCGGTGGGCGCGGTGCGGGTCGGCGGGTTCGGGGGACCCGAGGCGCTGCGCGCGCACGCCTCGTCGTACGACGCCGTCGTGGACGCGACCCATCCCTTCGCGGCCCGGATCTCGGCCAGCGCGGCGCAGGTCGACGTACCGCTGCTGCGGCTGGCGCGGCCCGGCTGGGCGCCGCGCGCCGGCTGGACGCTGGTCGACACCCACGAGGAGGCGGCGGCCGCGACGGCGGCGCTCGGGGAGCGGCCGTTCCTGACCGTGGGGCGGACCGAGCTGCACCGGTTCGTCCCGGCCCTCGGTGAGCGTGCGGTGCTCACCCGGGTGGTCGACGAGCCGGAGCTCGAGCTGCCTCCGGCGTGGACGCTGCTGCGGAGCCGCGGGCCCTACGAGCTCGCCGGCGAGCGGCGGCTGATGGCGGAGCACCGGGTCGACGTCCTGGTCACCAAGGACTCCGGCGGCGACCACACCCGGCCCAAGCTGGACGCGGCGGACGAGCTCGGGATCCCGGTCGTCGTCGTGCGCCGGCCGGCTCCGCCCCCCGGGGTGGAGACGGTCAGCGACGTCGCCGGAGCGTTGTCGTGGCTGCAGCCACGACGAGCGCGCCCAGGTCGACCCGCCGGGCCAGCCGACGGGCGCGGGTGACGTCGTGGACGGCCACCTCGCGCCCCGCGCCGTGCAGCACCGGCCGCTCCTCGATGCGGCCGGCGTAGACCGTCGTCCCGCCGAGCCGGACTCCCAGCGCTCCGGCGAAGGCCGCCTCGACCGGTCCGGCGTTCGGGCTGGGGTGGGCGCCGGCGTCCTCGCGCCAGGCGCGGGCCGCGGCGGGCCGGTCGTCCGCGATCAGCACCGCGAGCGCCGCGGTCAGGCGCGAGCCCGGCAGGTTGAGCAGGTCGTCGAGGCGGGCAGCGGCCCAGCCGAACCGCTCGTAGCGGGGCGAGCGGTGCCCGACCATCGCGTCCAGGGTGTTCGAGGCCCGGTGGGCCAGCAGCCCGGCCGGCCCGGCCACCGCGCCCCAGACCAGCGGGGCGACGACCGCGTCGGAGGTGTTCTCGGCCAGCGACTCGATCACCGCGCGGGCCACGCCGCTCTCGTCGAGGGTCGCGGTGTCCCGGCCGACGAGGTGGGTCAGTCGCTGCCGGGCACCGGGCAGGTCGCCGGCCTCCAGCAGCGCCTGCACGGCCGCGGCCTCGCGGTCGAGCGACCGGCCGCCGAGCACGGCCCAGGTCGCGACCGCGGTCACCAGCGGACCCCGGCCGGCGCACCGGCCGAGCAGCGCGGCGCCGCCCACCAGCACGGCCACGTGCAGCACGCCGGACGCCCGGCGGTCGTCGTACACCCGGCGCTCGAGGGCGCCGGCCAGCCGGCCGAAGCCGGCCACCGGGTGCCAGCGGCGCGGGTCGCCGAGCAGACTGTCGGCGGCGTAGCCGATCACCAGACCCACGGCCGAGGGAGAGCTCATCGATGAAGATCCTCGTGACGGGCGGCGTGCGGTCGGGCAAGTCGCGGCACGCCGAGTCGCTGCTGGACGGTCCGGTGACCTACGTCGCGCCCGGGCCGGTGCGCGACGACGTCGACTGGCAGGCGCGGATCGAGGCCCACAGGGCCCGGCGACCGGGGTCCTGGACCACGCTCGAGACCGGTGACCTCGCGGCCGCGCTGCGGACGGACGGTCCGGTGCTGGTCGACTGCCTCGGCACCTGGCTGACCCGGCTGGTCGACGACGCCGGGCTCTGGGAGGCGCCCGCGCCCGCGGTCACGTCGTACGTCGGCGCCCGCACGGCGGAGGCGGTCGCCGCGCTGGGTGACGACGTGGTGCTGGTGACCAACGAGGTCGGCCTGGGTGTGGTGCCGGAGCACCGTTCGGGTCGGCTCTTCCGCGACCTGCTCGGCACGGTCAACCAGGAGTTCGGCGCCGCCTGCGACGAGGTGCACCTGGTCGTGGCGGGCCGGGTGCTGAGGCTGTAGCGGTCCTCGGGTGGCCCGGCGCGCTAGACCCACGACCACCCCAGCAGGGTGACGGCGAGCGCGACCTCGATCGATGCGCCCAGCACGTCGCCGGTGACGCCCCCGAAGCGCGCGACGGTACGACGGACCAGCAGCACCACCGCCACCCCGCCGGCGACCGACAGCAGCAGCCCGCCGAGCACGGCGAGCGGTAGTGGCACCGTCCGCGTGTAGACCAGGCCGAGCCCGTCGGTCCGGGCCGCGGGCACGCGCGAGCAGCAGGCGATCCAGAGGGCGCAGCGGGACAGGCAGACCAGCAGCCCGGCCAGCAGCGCGCCCCGGGTCGAGGTGCCGAGCGCGGCCAGCGCGGCGACCTGGATCCCGAGCACGACGACGGTCGCGACGACCCCGGCCGGGCCGGACGTGCCCGACTTCATGACCGCGAGCGAGCGCGCGGCGTCGTACGACGCGGTCAGGCCGTCGGCCACGTCGGACAGGCCGTCCCAGTGCAGCGCTCGGCTGCCGGCCGCGAGGGCGCCGACCGCCACGAAGGCCACGGCGAGCGGCGGCAGGCCGGCCAGGTCGCCGAGCAGCAGCACCGCGGTGACCAGCGCGCCCAGCGGGAGGACGGCCAGCGGGGCCAGCAGCATCGCCCGCCCGGCGACGGTCGGGTCGACCCGGCCGGGGGACCGCACCGGCAGCGCCGTGAGCGTCCCGACGGCGAGCCGCCAGGCGTCGCTCACAGCTCGGACAGCAGCGCCACGTCGCGCAGCAGGGCCACGGCCGAGCGCAGCACCGGGACCGCGGCGACGGCCCCGGAGCCCTCGCCGAGCCGCAGCCCCAGGTCGAGCACCGGCTCCAGGCCGAGCTTGTCCAGCGCCAGGGACTGGGCCGGCTCGGTCGAGCGGTGGCCGGCGGCGAACCAAGCCGCCGCGCCCGGGTCGATCCGGTCCGCCGTCAACGCGCAGGCGACCGACATCAGCCCATCGAGCAGCACGGGCACGCCGCGGCGCGCGGCCTCCAGCAGGTAGCCCGTCGTCGCGGCCAGGTCGGCGCTGCCGA
Source organism: Nocardioides lianchengensis (assembly GCF_900101465.1). Classification (GTDB taxonomy): domain Bacteria; phylum Actinomycetota; class Actinomycetes; order Propionibacteriales; family Nocardioidaceae; genus Nocardioides; species Nocardioides lianchengensis. The sequence continues at coordinate 9,814 of NZ_FMZM01000019.1, read as the reverse complement.
GCGCGGTCAGGGTCTCGACCGGGTCGTCGGCGCGGTCGCCCGCCCGGCGCAGCGCGGCGTCGAGGACCTCGGTCTTGCGCGCCAGCCCGGCGTCGTCGACCCCGGTCCCGCGGCCCACCACCTCGTCGGCGGGCAGGCCCAGGCCGGCCGCGACCAGCGCCGCGGCCGGGGTGGTGTTGCCGATGCCCATGTCGCCGCTCAGCAGCAGCTGGCCGCCGGCGGCGATCTCCTCGGCCGCCACCTCGGCCCCGGCGGCGAGCGCGCGCCGGGTCTCCTCGGCGGTGAGGGCGTCGGTGCGGTGGATCGCCCCCGAGCCTCGCCGTACCTTGCGTTCGCCGACGGACTCCGGCACCCCGGCCAGGTCGTCGTCGACGCCGAGGTCGAGGACGCGCACGTGCACGCCGTGGGCGCGGGCCAGCGCGTTCACGCCGGCCCGACCCGCGACGAAGGTGCGGACCATGGCGGGCGTGATGGCCGGCGGGTACGCCGAGACGCCGTACGACGCGACGCCGTGGTCGCCCGCGAAGATGACCAGCCGGACGTCGTCGAGCTCGCGGGGCGGGACGACGCCCTGCGCCGCGGCCAGCCAGACCGCCAGGTCACCGAGCCGTCCGAGCGCCCCCGCCGGGGTGGCGAGGGACTCCAGGCGTCGCGTCGCCTCGGCCCGGACGACGGGCGAGGGCCGACGGATCGCGGCCGGGGACGTCACAGGCTGGCGGCCAGCTCGCGCCGCGCCCGGACCGCGGACGTCTGGCCGTGCAGCCGAGCCACCAGACCCGTGAGGCCGACCCCGATCACGCCCCACAGGGCCACCAGGGTGAGCAGCGAGGCGCGGCGGAAGAACCAGAGCTCGTCGGCCGGGAAGTCGCCCACCTCGTTGACCGTCGGCATCAGCAGCCCGGCGGCGACCATCACGACCAGGTAGAGACCCGCGCCCGACACGACCCCGACGTACGTGCTGACGTCGGCGGCGAGCCGCACCGCGAGCAGCGAGGCGAGGGCGGCGACCGCGACCGAGATCAGCACGAAGCCGAAGAACCAGCTCGTCCGGTCGCCGATGGTGTCACCGCTGCCGACGGCCGGTGGCGTGGCGGGGTACTTCAGGAACGGCACCAGGGCCACGGCGACGAAGCCGACCAGGCTGACCACCGCGGTGGACTGCCCGGGGGAGAGACGACCCAGGCGACCGACCGTGCCGGCCGCGACCAGGGCGACCAGGCCGCCGACCGCGAGGCCGACGGCGAGGGTCCCGGTGAGCAGGCCCCAGGTGCGCTGGTTCGGCCGCGAGACGGACGTGCCCTCGTCGGCATGCTCGTCGGCATGGGTCGGCTCGTCCGCGGCGGCCGCGTTGGCCTCCTCGAGGGCGATGGCCCGCTCGACGTGGGGCTCGCCGACCTGGTGGGCGACGAGGAAGGAGGCGAAGCCCGCCAACAGGCCGATCAGCAGGCCGCGGACCAGGAAGTTGCGCGCAGTCACGACGTGGCCCCGCTCAGTGGCAGGGGTAGCCGAGGAGGTGACGCCCGTCGTGGACCCACTCGTGGATCGCGTTGCCCGACGGGATGGAGATGGCGCCCTGGTCGGCGCTGATGAAGAAGAGCGTGAGAAGCCCGAGCAGCCCGAAGAAGAGCGCCCACGGGGCGATCTCGCGGACGGGGATGGTCGGGACCTGGACCTCGGCGCCGGGCACGGCGGTCGACTGCGACATGTTGCCTCCTCAGGGATAGCTGCGTCCCTGTTCGATGGGGTGGAAGCGGACCTTCGGGTCTGACTCCACCGCCCGTCCGATCGCTCGGAGGCGGTGTCACAGTAGCGCGACTGTGCCGGATTCCCACCGGCTTCCTCGTGCCCGCGGACGCAGCCTAGGGCATCCCGAGGAAGCTGCGGCAGGTCGTCCGCGTCACAGCCCTCACATCGGTCCCGAACCTGCCGAACCTCCGGTCATGGACGTGCGCGCGGGAGCCCCACCGGGGGAGGAGGCTGCCCGGGCGCTGCTGCGTACCGTCCTCGGTCCGGACGGGGTCGCGGGCACGCCGTTGATCACGCACGCGGAGATCGTGGCGACCGCGACCGAGCTGAGCGCACACCTGCTCCAGGTCGACGACTGCTGGGTGCAGCCGCCCGGCGCGTTCGCCGAGTCGCTGAGCCGCAGCGCCGGCGAGAACGGCGGCGTCTGGCTCGGCAACCCGACCCTGCCCGCGGCCGGCCCCCTCGGCTCCGTGCGGATCCGGGGCGCCCTCGGCGGAGCCCCGTTCTTCGTCGGCGGCGAGCGGCACGCCCTGATGGTCTTCACCGTCGCCCCGCGCGCGTGGACGCGCGCGGACCACGTCGTCCTCCGGCAGGCCGCCGCCGAGCTGGGGTCGGCCCTCGAGGCGACCCACGGCCACCAGCGGACCCCGGCGCAGGAGGCCCGGGCCCGGTACGACGAGCTGCGCAGCGAGCTGCTGACCGTCCTCAACCACGAGCTGCGGACCCCGCTGGCCGCCCTGAGCGCGGGCGTGGAGATGCTGGCCGACCTGGCCGAGGAGCTGCCCGTCCCGGTCGGTCGGCTGGTGGCCCGGATGGAGCCCAACCTGGCCCGGCTGCTGGAGCTCAGCGCCAACGTGACCACCCTCGGCGACGTCGCGACCCCGCAGTCGCGGGTCGACACCGCCCGGATCGGGCCGGCCGACGCCGCCGCGGTGGCCCGGACCTGCGTCGCCTCCCTGGGTACGGCGGCCGCCCGGGTCGACGTGCACGAGGCAGGCCCCGGCGTACCGCTGGTGGTGGTGCCCGCCGAGGACCTGCGCGAGCTTCTGGACCGGGTGCTGAGCAACGCGGTGAAGTTCTCCGGGCCGGACGACCGGGTCACGGTCACCGTGGAGCGCCGCTCGTCGCGGGTCACGGTCGTGGTCGCCGACACCGGCGTCGGGGTGCCCGAGCACGAGGAGCACGCCGTCGGCCAGCCGTTCTACCGCGGGTCCAACGCCCGCGCGCTCCAGGCCCAGGGGGCCGGGCTGGGGTTGTCCGCCGCGACCACGATCGCGCGGCGCTGGGGCGGCACGGTCGAGCTGCGCCCGGGCGCCGACGGCGGAGCGGTCGTCACCGTGCGGCTCCCCGCCGCCGAGCGGGGCGCCCCGTGAGCCGTCCGTCACGACACGTCCGCTGGCCCGGGATCCTCGTCGGAGGTCTCGGGCTCGTGCTGTTGGCGCTCAGCTGCGTCGTGGCCTCCGACCTGGCCACCACGTCGCGGAGCCTGCAGGACGAGGTGGTCCGGACCGAGGGGCTGGTGCTCTCCAACGTGCGCACCCTCGGGCAGACCCAGCGTGAGCTGCTCCGGCTGCAGCACCTGCTCGACATCGACGCCCCCGACGACGAGGTGCGGCTGCAGGCCGGGTTCGTCAGCCAGCGCACCCAGGAGAGCGCGCTGTCCTACCAGCAGGTGACGCTCGGGGCCGACAGCCTGATGGCGACCGCCCGGCGCAACGAGGCGGCGTGGCGCGAGGAGGTGCTGCCCGCCCTGAACGGGCTGCTGCTGGACAGGCGGGACAGCGCGCGTACCCGGGCGCAGATCGAGGAGCGGATCCAGGGGCTCGAGCGGTCGTACAACGTGCTGGCCTCCCTCGGCGAGACCAACCGGCGGGAGCAGGTGGCCACGACCAACGAGACGGCGACCGACCTGAGCGGCGACCTGCGCCGGCTGCTGCTGATGCTCGGGGTGCTGCTGGCCGCCGCGCTCGCGAGCAGCGCGACCGGCGCAGTGCTCTTCCTGCGGGCCGACCGGCGCCGCAGCGACGCCGTACGGGAGCTGCGGTCCCTCAACGACGACCTGGCGTTCTACTCGCGGGTCGTGGAGGCGACCGACAGCCCGCTGATCGCCTCCGACCCGACGGGCCGGATCACCTGGGTCAACGAGGCCTTCACCCGGTCGACCGGGTGGCGCCTGGAGGAGGTGCGCGACCGGCGCCCGGGGGAGTTCCTGCTCGGTCCCGCGACCGACCGGCCGACCGTGCGCCGTCTCCTCGGGGCGATGGAGAACCGCGAGCCGGTCCGGGTCGAGATCGCGATCTACACCCACGACGGCGAGCAGCGCTGGGTGACGACCGACGTCTCGCCGCTGCTCGGCGCGGACGGGGAGCTGGAGGGCTTCTTCGCCGTCCAGACCGACATTACCGAGCGTCACGAGGCCGAACTGCTCCTCGTCGAGGCCCGGCGGGCGGCCGAGGAGACGGCCCGCCAGAAAGCCTCGTTCCTGGCCACCATGAGCCACGAGATCCGCACCCCGCTCAACGCGGTCCTCGGGCTCACCGACCTGCTGCTACTCACGGACCTCGACGGGGAGCAGCGCGACTACGTCGAGACCGCGCACCGCAGCGGGAGCCACCTGCTGGCCCTGATCAACGACGTGCTCGTCTACTCGTCGCTGGAGTCCGGACGTCTCGAGCACGCCGAGGAGCCGTTCTCCATGGCCGGCGTGCTGGGCGAGACGGTCGCGATGTTCGGCCCCGAGGCCGAGGTCAAGGGCGTCGCGCTGCGGCTGCACCTCGCGCCCGACGTGCCGGCCGCGCTGCGCGGCGACGAGGTCCGGCTGCGACAGGTGCTGGTGAACCTGGTCGGCAACGCGCTGAAGTTCACCGAGAGCGGCTCGGTCTCGGTCGAGACCACCGTCGTACGACGGAGCGAGGACGCCGACGGCCGGCCCGTCTGCGAGCTGCTCACCACGGTCACCGACACCGGCATCGGCATCCCGGGATGGCGGATCCCCGACCTGTTCCAGTCGTTCGTGCGCGGCGACGCGTCGACGACCCGCGAGTACGGCGGTACCGGCCTGGGCCTGGCGATCAGCCGCGGTCTCGTCGAGGCGATGGGCGGCACCATCGAGCTGGAGTCCGAGCTGGGACGCGGCACCCGGGTGTCGGTGCGCACCGCTCACCGGGCGATCGGCGCGCCGGAGTCCGATCCGGCCGCACTCGTGGCGGCCGAGCCCGACGACTCGTGCCAGCTCTCGGTGCTGGTCGCCGAGGACGACGCGGTCAACCGCAAGGTCGTGGTCGGGATGCTGGCGCGCCTGGGGATCGTGCCCTCGGTCGTCGGCAACGGGCGGGACGCGGTGGACCTGGTCGAGCGGGTCGACTTCGACGTGGTGCTGATGGACGTCGAGATGCCGGTCATGGACGGCGTGAGCGCCGTACGACGGATCCGCGACTCGCAGGGTGAGCGTCGACCGCACGTGATCGCGCTGACCGCGAACGCGCTCACCGGGGACCGGGAGCGGTTCATCGAGGCCGGCATGGACGACTACGTCAGCAAGCCGGTCACCCTCGAGTCGCTCACGGCCGCGCTGGTCCGGGCGCGGCCTCGCTCGTCGGTGTGAGGACCGGCGTACGACGGAGCACCTGCGCGAGCAACCCGGTCGCCACCAGGAGCCCGCCCGACATCGCGGCGACGCCGGACCAGCCGCCGGCCGACCAGACGTGGCCGGCCAGGCCGCCGAAGACCGACGAGCCGAGGTAGTAGGCGAACAGGTAGAGCGAGGCCGCCTGCCCCGCCCCGACGCCGCCGGCGTGCGCCCGGGCGGGGACCCAGCCGCTCGCGACCCCGTGGATCACGAAGAACCCCGCGGTCAGCAGGGCCAGTCCGGCGACCACGGCCGGCAGCCGGTCGGGCAGCGTCAGCAGCACGCCCGCGAGGCCGACCGCGCAGCCGGCCGGGACGACGGCCCGGCGCCCGAACCGCTCCGCCAGCCGGCCGGCGAGGGCGGCGCTGAGGCTGCCGATCGGGTAGACGAGGAAGACCAGGCTGGCCGCGCCCAGGCCGAGGTCGAAGGGCGCCCCGGCGAGCCGGAAGCCGAGGGCGTTCGAGACGGCGATGAAGGCGCCCATCGCACAGCCGCCGATGCCGTAGAGCGCCAGCAGGCCCGGATCGGTCAGCGCGCGCCGGGTCATCGCCAGCAGCCGGCCCTGACCGGGCGCGACCGCCCGGAAGTGCCGCGACGGCGGCAGCAGCACCCGGACCACGACCGCGCAGCCGAGCGCCAGCGCGGCCACGGCGGCCAGCGCCCACCGCCAGCCAGCGACCTCCGCGACCGCCCCCGGCAGCAGCCGGCCGACCATGCCGCCCAGCGCGGTGCCGCCGACGTACAGCCCGGCGGCGCGGGCGTGGAGCGAGGGGTGCAGCTCCTCACGCAGGTACGCCGTCGCGACGGCCGGCAGCCCGGCGAGGGTGATGCCCTCGACCAGCCGGAGCGCGAGCAGGGTGTGCCAGGTCGGCGCGAGCGCGCAGAGCACGGCCACCACGCCGGCGGCGAACACCGCCGTGTGGATGAGCGGAGTCCGGCCGACGACCTCGGAGAGGGTGCCGGCGACCAGCAGGGCGACGCCCAGCCCGGCCGTGGTGAGCGAGAGCGAGAGCGTGCTCTGCGCGGCGCTGACGTCGAAGGACCGGGCGAGCTCGGGGAGCAGGGCCTGGGTGCTGTAGAGCAGGGCGAACGTGGTCACGCCCGCCGCGAACAGCGCGATCGACACCCGGCGGTGCTCGGCGCTGCCGCTGAGGTAGCCGGTGGGCTGGTCGAGTACGGCGGTCACTCGCTCCATCCTGCTCGGATGCGCGTGATGCGTCCAATGTGTCACTCGCTGGATCTCGATACGATCAGCGCATGATGATCCGGGACCTGGAGTGGCTGCTGGTGGTCGCCGAGCACGAGCACGTGACCGAGGCCGCCGCCGTGCTCGGCGTTCCGCAGCCGACCCTGTCCCGCGCGCTCGCCCGGGTCGAGGGCGAGTTGGGCGCGCGGCTGCTGGAGCGGGTGCCGGACGGCGTCCGGGTCAACCCCGACGGAGCACTGGTCGTCGCAGCCGCCCGTGACCTGACCGTCCGGCACGCCCGGCTCCGCGCCGAGCTGCGGGCGCGGCTGGACCCGGACACGGGGACGGTCCGACTGGCTTTCCTGGACTCGATGGCGACGTCCCTGGTGCCGCGGGTGCTCGGGGACTTCCATGCCGTGGCACCGGCGGTGCGCGTCGAGCTGCGCCAGGAGCCGGCGCACGAGATGCTGCGCGACCTGGACGCCGGCCTCTCCGAGGTCGCGATCATCTCGCCGCGGCCGGGCCCGTCGTACGCCTGGCTGCCGCTGCAGGAGGAGCGGCTGGTCCTCGTCGTACCCCCGGGGCACCGGCTGCGCTCGCGGCGCCGGGTGCGGCTGGCGGAGCTCGCCGACGAGGAGCTGGTGACGACGCCCACCGGCTTCGGGCACCGGGCGCTGGTCGACGGGCTGCTCGACGCGGCCGGGGTGACCCCGCGGGTCTCGTTCGAGAGCGCGGACCTGGCCACCATCGAGGGACTGGTGGCCGCGGGGCTCGGGGTGGCGGTCGTGCCCGAGCAGTTCGCCGGCGCCTCGGGCACGGTCGGCGTGCCGGTCGCGGCCGCCGCGGCCCGGCGTACGGTCGGGCTGACCTGGCGGGCGGACCGCGACCTCGCCCCGGCGGCGGCACGGTTCCTGGAGTTCGTGCGCGGGTGGGCTCAGTGAGCCAGGTACGTCGCCGCCATGTCGCGGTCGCCGTGCCCGGCCTCGACCCCGCGGGCGAGGTGCTCGCGGACCCCGGGCAGCACCGCGAGCTCGGTGCCCGCGGCCCGGGCGGCGGCCAGGATCAGGTCGGCGTCCTTGACCGCCCCGCTGAGCGCGAAGGACGGGTCGAGCGCACCGCTGAGCATCGCCTCCCCCTTCAGCCGGAGGTACGGCGCGTCGACCGCGCTGCCCTGCACCGCGTCGAGGAACAGGGCCGGGTCGAGTCCGAGGTCGCGGGTCAGCGCCAGCGACTCGGCGAGGCCCTCGACGACCGTGAGGACCCAGGCGTTCGCCGCGAGCTTCAGTCGGGTGCCGGCGCCGGCGGGGCCGAGCCACAGGGTGCGCGAGCCGATCGCGTCGAGGAGCGGAGCGACGTGGTCGGCGACCTCGTCGGGACCTGACGCCAGGACCGTGAGGGTGCCGTCCTCGGCGGGCTTGCGGGTGCCCAGCACCGGGGCGTCGACGAGGACCAGGCCGAGCTCCTCGGCCAGCGCGATCGCTTGGTTGGTGCCCGCGACCCCGATCGTGCTCTGCTGCAGCCACGTCGTGCCGGGCGCGATCGCGTCGCCCAGGCCGGAGACGACCTCGAGGACGCTGTCGGCGTCGTACAGCATCGTCAGGAGGACGTCGGCACCCGCGACCGCCTCCGCAGGTGTGGCTGCGACGGTCGCGACGTCGGCGAGTGGCGCGGCCCGCTCGGGCGTGCGGTTCCAGACCCGGAGGTCGATCCCGGCGGCGGCGAGGTTGCGGGCCATGCCCGCGCCCATGGCGCCGGTGCCGAGCAGGGCGACGGTGGGGAGATCGGTCATCCGGCCATCCTCGCCGACGGGTGGGCGCGCCCCGCTGGTCTGGGCCGTCCCGCAACGGCGCGGGCCCCACACGTCGGAGGGGGTTGAGTCGATCGGCAGGTCGAACCATGGCCGGGATCGGACTACTGGCGCTGACGGTGGGTGGGACGGTGGTCGTGCTGGTGGCTGCGTCCGGTGGCGTCGACGACGACCCGGTGCTGGAACGGGACCCCAGGTCGCCGGCCGCGGCGCCGGGGCCGCTGGTCATCTGTGGCGGTCACCATCACCTGGATCAGCGACCCGGCTCGACCTACCCCGCCCGCGCGGTGTCGGTCGGCTAGCTCGGGTGGGTGCCGGTGGGGTCGACGCGGCGCTTCAGTCCGTGCGGTGACGTCCATTCGAAGGTGGTCCGGCCTGTTTGTTCGACGGTGTAGCCGGCGTGGGTCTTGGCTCGGTGGTGTCGTCGGGTGAGGGGTGCGGCGGCGTGGTCACCGGTCTGTCCGGGTGGTCCACCGGTGTCGGGGTCAAGGTAGGGCGTCGGGTGATCCAGATCGACCCGCCTCGTGACGGACGTGGAGTGCGGGAACGCGTCGGCTGGGATCAGGATCGCGGTCCGCTCCCGGACGATGGTGGGGTGCTCGTGCCGGTCGACGGCGATGGTCTCCGACAGATCCAGCACGGGTCGCAGCGTCACGTTCGCGTGGGCGAGGAGGAGTCGGACCTGGTCCAGGACCAGCGGCCCCAGCTCCTCGACTCGGGCGACGCCGACGCCGGTGTCGAGGGCGGCCTGGTGGAGGTGGACGTGCAGCACCGCTGACGGCTTCCGCGTCTTGCTGGCCTGTTCGTCGTCCTGCTGGTCGAGGAACTGGAGGAGTGCGGCGAGGTCGTGGGGTCGGGCCAGCCAGCCCAGCGCGATGGCGCGGAGCTCGGCCTTGGTGACGTCCTCGGGCAGGTCGGGGTGATGAGCCTGACGTAGGTCGGCGTCATCGTGGAGGAGGTCGGCGACCCGGTCGACGGTCGCGTCGACCCAGGCGGCGTCGCCGGCTTCGAGGCGGGCGAACAGCATCCGCAGCCCGGTGTCGTCGGTCGGGGACAGCACGACGGTGCGGGTGCGGCGTTGTTCTTCGATGCGGGCGGTGTGGGCGGCGGTGTCGGTTTCGATGATCTTGGCCTCGACGATGCGGAACACCCGCCCGGGCGCACACCCGCCGATCGCCCGGGCTACGGCCTCGTCCACCAGCGCGACCTGGTCGAACGACAGCTTGCGGGTCATGGACGCGACCCGGCACGCGACCCACGCCTCGCAGGCGAGGGTCTGGACGATGGCCCACGTTTGGGGGAGGCGGTGGCGCAGGTCGAGGGCGTCGGCCATCACTGCGCGGGTGGAGAGGAGGTGGGTGTGGCGGGCGATGGCGAGCTCGCCGAGGCAGAGGTCTTGGACGTAGGGGGTGCCGTCGCCGCCGAGGTCGATGAGCTGGTCCCCGCC
>NZ_FMZM01000014.1 GCF_900101465.1 Nocardioides lianchengensis | reverse complement strand
CTCAGGACGGGGCCGCAGAGTCTCGATACGCCGGTCGCGACCTCCTTCGTCGGTCGCGCGGCTACTCGACCTCGCGGCAGGCTCCCGCCCTTCGCGGGCTCAGGGCGGGGCCGCTGAAGCAGAGGGGGCGGGATTCGAACCCGCGGTAGGTCTCCCTACGACCGCTTTCAAGGCGGTTCCGATCGGCCGCTCCGGCACCCCTCCTCGCGACGCCCCGAGAGACGCCACGCGGAGGATTCTAGGCGGTCCTCACTCCGACCCGCCGAGCTCCAGCTCCACGTCGTCGTAGGCGAGGTCGTTGAGCCGCTGCACGTGGTGGTGGACGTCGCCGACCAGGCGCTTCAGCTCGATCCGGACGTCCTCGACGGCCTCGGTCTCCAGGACCACGCTGCCGAGCCGGTTGAGCCGGCCCAGGATCACGTTGCGCTCGCGGAACGCCGTACCGCCGCGGGCGGCCAGCCAGCCGTCGTCGGTGCCGACGGACTCGTCGGCCAGGGCGTCGCGCAGGGCGGCCATCCGCTGCCGGACCACCCACCTCCAGTTGCCGAGGGGGACACCCTGCTGGCGGGGCGCGTCGAGCGCCTGGTCGAGGCCCTGGAGCGCGAGCGTGAGCCGGGTGGTCATCCCCCCGGCGAGGGGGGTGGGGCTGGTGGCCATGGTGCCTCCCGGCGATGACTGGGTCTCGAGTGTGACGCGGCTCACGGACGAGGACAAGCCTACCGACGGGCGGATTGGCGGCCCCCGCGGCGGCCGTCGTTCAATAGGAGGCGTGTCCGACGCCGCCCCGCTCTCGCCGACCGACGCCACCCCGGTGGACTACCGGCTGAACCCGGCCTTCGCGGCCCGGTTCGTGGGGCTCGCGCTGGTCCTCACGGCGATCCTGATGTTCGTCGCGACCGCGCTGGTCGCCGTCCTCGACCTCCCGGCCGACGTCCTGGTCGGGCTGCTCGTGGTCAGCGTGGCCGCCGTCTTCGTGCTCGGCTGGCGGCTCCGCTCGCGCTCCTACGTCCTGCGCTGCGACCGCGACGGCTACCGGGTCGGCCTGGTCCGTGGCGCGGGCGTCACCGCGGCCCGCTGGACCGAGGTGGCCGACGCGACCACCGCCAGCCCCCGCGGCATCCCCTGCGTCGTCCTGCGCCTCCAGGACGGCCGTACGACGACCCTCCCCGTCCAGGCGCTCGCCATCGACCGGGAGCAGTTCGTCCGCGAGCTGCAGCGCCATCTCCAGCGCGGCCAGGGTCTGCGCCCGCTCTGAGAGCCGGCATCGACACCGGGCCCACCCCAGATTCGTGCTGGACCGCACCGGCCTAGTAGCCTGTCGGCGCTGTCGAGGAGGCGTCGCCTAGTCCGGTCTATGGCGCCCGCCTGCTAAGCGGGTTTGGGGCTACAACCCCATCGAGGGTTCAAATCCCTCCGCCTCCGCCAGATGGACGTGGAAGACCCCCGGTGAGCATCGCTCACCGGGGGTCTTCTCGTGCCGGGTCCGCGCAGGGCGGTGCGCAGTCCACCGAACCGACCCCGCGAACGGGGGAGGGCTCACCGCCGCGCGGGCGCGTCGGCGCGGCGCGCCGGTACGGCGGTGAGACATCCACCGGTTCGGGCGCCGAGACGGTGGGCAGCTCACCGCCCGGCCGGGACCTCAGACCTCGACGCCCTCGACCGCGTGGTGCCGCCCGATGGGCAGCACCAGCGGCTTGCCCGAGACCGGGTCGGGGACGACGCGCGAGGTCATGCCGAAGACGTCCTGCACGGTCTGGGCGGTGAGCACCTCGGTGGGGTCGCCGGCGGCGTAGAGCCTGCCGCTGCGGACCGCGACGAGGTGGTCGGCGTACCGGGCCGCGAGGTTGAGGTCGTGCAGCACCATCACGATCGTGGTGCCGCGGCTGCGGTTGAGGTCGGTGAGCAGGTCGAGCACGTCGACCTGGTGGCTCACGTCGAGGAAGGTCGTCGGCTCGTCCAGCAGGAGTACGTCGGTCTGCTGGGCGAGCGCCATCGCGATCCAGACCCGCTGCCGCTGGCCGCCGGACAGCTCGTCCACCGACCGGTCGGTGAGCGACAGGGTGTCGGTCATTGTCAGCGCCTCGGTGACCGCGGCGGTGTCCTCGGCGGTCCACCGGCTCATCACCCGCTGGTGCGGGTTGCGGCCGCGGGAGACCAGGTCGCCGACGACGATGCCCTCGGGCGCGACCGGCGTCTGCGGGAGCAGCCCGAGGGTGCGGGCGACCTCCTTGGTCGGCAGCTTGTGCAGCGCCTTGCCGTCGAGCAGCACCTGGCCGCCCTTCGGGGCCAGCAGCCGCGACATGGCGCGCAGCAGGGTGGACTTGCCGCAGGCGTTGGCGCCGACGATGGCGGTGATCCGCCCCGGCGGCACGGCCAGGTCGAGGTCGTCGATGACGGTGCGGTCGCCGTACCCCAGGGTGATGCGCTCGACGAGGAGCGAGTGGGCGTCGGTCACAGCGAGCCTCCGGAACGGTTCGTGCGGATGAGCAGGTAGACGAGGTACGGCGCCCCGAGGACGCCGGTGATCACGCCGACGGGGTAGCGGTTCTCGAAGGCGAACTGCCCGAGCAGGTCGCCGGTCAGCACCAGCAGCGAGCCGACCAGCGCCGCCGGGATCATCAGCGACGTCCCGCCGCCGATGATGCGCGCCGCGATTGGGCCCGACAGGAACGCCACGAAGGCGATCGGGCCCGCGGCGGCTGTGGCGAACGCGATCAGGGTGACCGCGGCGACGATGGCGACCAGCCGGGTGCGCTCGACGCGGATGCCGAGCGCGGACGCGGAGTCGTCGCCCTGCTGCATCAGCGTCAGCCCGCGGGCCTGCGCGAGGAGCACGGGCCCGGCCACGACCAGGGCGAGGGCCAGCGGCCGCACCTGGTCCCAGCTGGCGTTGTTGAGGCTGCCGGTGAGCCAGCGCATCACGGTCTGCAGGTCCCAGACGGCGGCGCGGAGCATGAGGTAGCTGACGACGCTGTCGAGCATGGCGGCGACGGCGATGCCGATGAGGATCAGCCGGGTGCCGGCGACGCCGTCGCGGAAGGCCAGGACGTAGATCACCAGGGCGGTCGCGAGCGCCGCGGTGATGGCCATCAGCGAGACGGCCGTGCCGGTCATCTCGAGCGTGATGATCGCGAAGACGGCGGCCGCGCTCGCCCCGGAGCTGATGCCGATGAAGTCGGGGGAGGCCAGCGGGTTGCGCAGCATCGTCTGGAAGGTCACCCCTCCGACGCCGAACGCGGCGCCCGCGAGGACGGCGAGCGTGGCCCGGGGGAGTCGGAGCTCGCCGACCGTGAAGGAGGCGCCGGGCACGGTCTCGCCGCGGATCACGTCCCAGACCTCGCCGAGGCTGTAGACGGTGTTGCCGTAGACCAGGCTGACGACGTACAGGACGACGACGAGGGCGAGCATCACGGCGATCACCGCGGCCCGCCGTACGGCGCGGCGGCGACGGCCGCGGGCCACGACGTCGCCGGCGGACCGGACAGGCGTCTCCACGAGCGCGGTCACAGGGCACGCACCTTCTGCCGGCGGACGATGTAGATGAAGACGGGGGCGCCGAGGAAGGCGGTGACGATGCCGACGTCGATCTCCTCGGGCCGGGCCACGACGCGGCCGACGACGTCGGCCGCGGTCAGCAGCGCGGCGCCCATCAGCGCCGACAGCGGGAGCAGCCAGCGGTGGTCGATGCCGATCACCAGCCGGCACAGGTGCGGGACGACGAGGCCGACGAAGGCGATCGGCCCGGCGACGGCCGTGGCGGCGCCGCAGAGGGTGACCGCGCCGACGGCCGCGAGCAGCCGGGTCAGCCCGACCTTCTGGCCCAGGCCGGCGGCGACGTCGTCACCGAGGGCGAGCGAGTTCAGCCCCCGGGCCGTCGCGAGGCACAGCAGCGCCCCGATGGCGAGGAACGGCAGCACCTGCCACATCCGCGAGTACGTCGCCCCTCCGACGCCGCCGATCTGCCAGAACCGGAACGTGTTCATGACGTCGACCCGCGGCAGCAGGATCGCGCTGACCAGCGAGCTGAACGCGGCGGATGTCGCCGCGCCGGCCAGGGCCAGCTTGAGCGGGGTCGCGCCGCCGCGGCCCAGGGAGCCGATGGAGTAGACGAAGGCCGCCGAGAGCGCCGCCCCGGCGATGGCGACCCAGATGAACGACCGGGGCGAGGACAGCTCGAAGAACACGATGCCGGTCACGACGGCCAGGGAGGCGCCGGTCGTGACGCCCAGGATCCCGGGGTCGGCGAGCGGGTTGCGGGTGACGCCCTGCATGACCGCCCCGGCGATGCCCAGGGCCGCGCCGACCAGGATGGCCAGCAGGGTGCGGGGGAGGCGCCGGTTGACGGCCGCCTCGCCGACGGTGTCCGTCGCGCCGCCGAGCCCGCTGAGGACGTCGTCCCAGCCGACCACCCGGGCGCCGAACGCGACCGAGGCGACGACCGCGAGCCCGAGTGCCACCACGGTGGCCAGGACCCAGAGCGTGCGCGTCGCCGCCGACCGGGCCCCGGGGGCCACGGTCGACGGCGACGCGGAGGTGAGGGTGTCGCTCACGCCTTCTCGGCCGCCGCCTCGATGACGTCGAAGTACTCGTCGATGCCCCACATGATCGAGAGGGGCGACGGGTTGGCCGAGGCCGCCAGCGGGGTCGAGTCCTCGAAGATCGCGATCGCGCCGGCCTTGACGGCCGGGATCTTCGAGAGCAGCGGGTCCGCCTGGATCATCTTCACGATGTCGCCGCCGGCCGGGTCGCCGTACGTGATGAAGACGTCGACGTCCGCGAAGTCCTCGGGGTTCTCGGCGCTGCGGGTGACGTAGAACTCGTCGCTCTCGGACGAGGCCTCCTCGACGACCGCCGGGGTCACCATGCCGGACGCGGCCAGGAAGCCGGGCCGGGTGTCGTGGGTCGTGTAGAAGCCGACCGTGCTCAGGTCCTTCGGGTCGATGTAGGCGAACATCGCGCTCTTGTCGGCCAGCCCCGGGTGGGCGGCGAAGGACTCGCTGACGCGGGCCTGCAGGTCGGCGACGAGCTCCTCGCCCTCGGTCTCCAGGCCGAGCGCCTTGCTGTTCATCAGGGTCATGTCCTCGACCGAGGTGGACCAGGCGACGTCGGGGTAGGCCACGACGGGCGCGATCTTGCTGAGGGTGTCGTACTCCTCCTGGGTGATGCCGGAGTACGACGCCAGGATCACGTCGGGCTGCGTGTCGGCCACGGCCTCGAAGTCGATGCCCTCGGTCTCGTCGAAGAGCACCGGCGTCTCGGCGTCCAGCTCCTCGAGCTTCTCCTCGACCCACGGCAGGACGCCGTCGTTGTCGTCGTCGCCCCAGGTCGCCTTGCTCATGCCGACCGGGACGACGCCCAGGGCGAGCGGGACCTCGTGGTTGGCCCAGGCGACGGTGGCCACGCGCTCGGGCTTCTCCTCGATCGTGGTCTCGCCGTAAACGTGCTCGATGGTCACGGGGAAGGCCGCGGCGGAGGAGGAGCCGCCCTCGGACCCGCCGGCGTCGCTGGCCTCGGAGTCGTCGTCGCTGCCGCAGGCACCGAGGGTCAGGGCGAGGGCGGTCGCGGTGGCGGCCGCCAGGAAGCGCGTGGAACGCATGGAGATGCTCCGATCAGGATTAGGTAAGGCAACCCTAAACGACTTTGCCGACGCCTCCCACTCGGTCCCGGTTTGCGCGTCCCTGGGCAGGGGGAGGTGTTGCCAGCGGGGCGCGGCCCCACGGATAGTGGAGATCTCGGACCCCCCGGAAGGGCAACCCATGAACCTCGCTCGCAAGGCAGCTCTCGCCGTCACCGTCACGATCATCGGCCTCGGCGTGGTCGCGGTCCCCGCGCCCGCCCAGGCCACCAGCTGGGGCTGCGGCGGCTTCTGCCGCACGGCCGGCCGCTAGCCGCCGCTGACGCCCGGGGTCTCGTTGCCCGACACCCCGCGGGTGCCCATCGTGTACCCGAGCTGGAAGCGGGTCTCGGCGTCGTACTCCTCCTTGAGGTCGGCCACGTAGCCGGCGTACGTGCGCGGGCTCACGCCCAGCCGCTTCGCGCTGACCGGGTCCGAGTGGCCCTCGATCAGCATCCGGATCGTCATCGCGCGCTGCTCGGCTGCGATGTCCTTCATCATCGACGACTCCCGGTTCGCGAACGGTCGCCCGCGCTCCCAGGTGCGCTCGAAGATGTCGACCAGGTAGGCCACCACCGACGGCTCCCGCACGGCGATCGCCGTCCGCAGGTCGTCGGCCGCCGGGATCACCGCCACCCGCCGGTCGACCACGATCATCCGGTTGAAGAACTCGTCGAGCGTGCGCACCTCGGCGCCGCGGGCGGTGACGGCCGCGACGTACTGGTGGGTGATCGAGCTGCGCCGGGCGCTGTGCTGGTAGAGCGTCCGCAGCCGGGTGCCGCGTTCGAGCATGGCCGTGTCGCGCTCGGTGGCGATCGCGAGCGACGGGGCGTCGCGACCGGCCTGGGGCTGCGCGGTCAGCAGCTCGTCCTCCGCCTCGGCGACCAGGCCGGCGAGGAACGGGTCGATGGCCTCGCCGTGCAGGTAGGTGAACGGGCCCTGGCCCGCCGACTGCGGGGAGCGCCGCCAGCTGGTGCTGAGCCCGGCGAAGGCCCGGGCCCACTGGGAGGACTCGTCGAGCAGGCGGGCACCCTCCTGGCCCAGCGGCGAGACGACCCGGGACTGGATGGTGCTCGGGTCCTCGGCGACCCAGGTGTCGGTCGCGTCGTCGCGGCGGAGCAGGCCCAGCTCGGCGAGCAGCGCGAACGGCCGGTGCCGCTCGCCGCCCTCGGCGATCCGCTCGTCACTCGCGGGGAGGCCCCCGGCGGCCAGCACCTCGTCGTACAGGGCGGTGGCCTCGGACTCGAAGAGCGCGCGCCGGTCCGGACCGTAGGTCTCGGGTCCCGGGGTCGACACGGCAGTCATGCTCGCACAACGCACGAGGGCCCCACCCGTGACGGGTGGGGCCCTCGTGAGGTGGCGTGCCTCAGCCGCCGAGCCGGGCCCGGAGGCCGTCGAGCTCGGTCCAGAGCACGGCCGGCAGGTCCTCGCCGAACTTCTCGAACCACTCCTGGATCTGCGGGAGCTCGGCCTTCCACTCCTCGGGGTCGACGGCCAGGGCGGCGGTGAGCGCCTCCTCGGTCATGTCGAGGCCCTCGGTGTCGAGCGAGCCCGGCGCCGGCACGTGACCGATCGGGGTCTCGACCGCGGCGGCCTGGCCGTCGATCCGCTCGACGACCCACTTCAGGACCCGGCTGTTCTCGCCGAAGCCGGGCCACAGGAAGCCGCCCTCGTCGTCGCGGCGGAACCAGTTGACGTAGAAGATGCGCGGCAGCTTCGCGGCGTCGTTGTCCTTGCCGACCGTGATCCAGTGGTTGAAGTAGTCGCCGGCGTTGTAGCCGATGAACGGCAGCATCGCCATCGGGTCGCGGCGCACCACGCCGACCGCGCCGACCGCGGCGGCCGTCGTCTCGCTGGACAGGGTGGCGCCCAGGAAGGTGCCGTGCGTCCAGTCGCGGGCCTCGAAGACCAGCGGCACGGTCGTCTTGCGGCGGCCGCCGAAGAGGATCGCGTCGATCGGGACGCCGCGCGGGTCGTCGTACTCGTCGGCGAGGATGTCGCACTGCTTGATGGGCGTGCAGTAGCGGCTGTTCGCGTGGCTGGAGAGCTCCTCGGACTCGGGCGTCCACGGCTCGCCCATCCACGAGGTGGCCTTGGCGGGCGGGTTCTCGAGGCCCTCCCACCAGATGTCGCCGTCCTCGGTGAGCGCGACGTTGGTGAACACCGAGTTGCCCTTGTCGATGGTGCGCATCGCGTTGGGGTTGGTGTGGTTGTTGGTGCCGGGCGCGACGCCGAACAGGCCGTACTCGGGGTTGACCGCCCACAGCCGGCCGTCCTCCCCGACGCGCATCCAGGCGATGTCGTCGCCGAGGGTCTCGACCTTCCAGCCCGGGATGGTCGGCTCGAGCATGGCGAGGTTGGTCTTGCCGCAGGCGCTCGGGAACGCCGCGGCGATGTACTTGACCACGCCGGCCGGGCTGGTGAGCTTCAGGATCAGCATGTGCTCGGCCAGCCAGCCCTCGTCGCGGGCCATCGCGCTGGCGATCCGCAGGGCGTAGCACTTCTTGCCGAGCAGCGCGTTGCCGCCGTACCCGGAGCCGTAGGACCAGATGGTCCGCTCCTCGGGGAACTGCACGATGTACTTGGTGTCGTTGCACGGCCAGGCGACGTCGGCCTGGCCGTCGGCGAGCGGGTGGCCGACCGAGTGCACGGCCTGGACGAAGCTCGCGTCGAGCTCCTCCATCCGGCGCAGGACGTGGCTGCCCATCCGGGCCATGACGCGCA
Organism: Nocardioides lianchengensis; assembly: GCF_900101465.1. Lineage (GTDB taxonomy): Bacteria > Actinomycetota > Actinomycetes > Propionibacteriales > Nocardioidaceae > Nocardioides > Nocardioides lianchengensis. Next base: position 140,073 of record NZ_FMZM01000014.1, on the reverse strand, counting down.
TCGAGGCGGTGACGTACGCCGAGTCGGTGATCTCGATGCCGAACATCGGGTGCTCGGCCTCGAGGTGACCCATCACGAACGGGATGACGTACATCGTGCGGCCCTTCATGGAGCCCGCGTAGAGCTTCGTCATGAGGGTCTTCATCTCGCCCGGGTCCATCCAGTTGTTGGTGGGTCCGGCGTCGCGCTTGTCGACCGAGCAGATGTAGGTCCGGTCCTCGACGCGGGCGACGTCGATCGGGTCGGACGCGGCGTAGAACGAGTTCGGCTTGATCGCCGGGTTGAGCCGGGTGAAGGTGCCGGTCGACACCAGCGCGTCGGTCAGCTCCGTCCACTCCTCGTCGGATCCGGTGCACCAGTGGATGCTGTCCGGCTGCATGAGCGCGGCGAACTCGTCGACGAAGTCGAGGATGCCTCGGTGGGTGGTCGGTGCCTGCGTCTCGGCGGTCATTGCGTGGCTGTTCCCTCTCGCGCATCGCGGGATGCCTTCGGCTGCTGCCTCGGCGCCCCGGCCGTCGAGCGTGTCGACGGTGTGTCGTGGAGCTGTGTGGATCGCCCGGCTTCGTTGTCGGCGACTTTTGTGTCGTCCCCCGGAGTTGGAGACGAGGCTTCCGCACCCGTCTCGCCCCAGGATGTGGCGACGGTACCCCCGCGTTTTGGCCGCGCATATTGGATCGATCAAGGGTTCGTGGGCCGGGTCACACCACCTGCGCACGACACCGATTTCGGGTACAAACGGCCGTTCCGCTATCCTCGACCAGTCGTTCGGTCAGCCGGACGGATGCGCCTGTAGCTCAACGGATAGAGCATCTGACTACGGATCAGAAGGTTTGGGGTTCGAATCCCTACAGGCGCGCAGGACACGGAAGCCCCAGGTCAGCCTCGCTGACCTGGGGCTTCGTCGTTCCCCGAACGTCCCGCGGGCGGTCCTCCCCCCGGGCCGCGCTCGACGAGGACGGCGCGGGCCGGCGGTGAGCTTCGCCCCCGGCTGGGTACCCGGGCGTCATCTTCACCGACACCGCTCACCGGGTGGCGGCATGCTCGACACCCGCGTTGGGTGACGCGCGAAGGTGCGTGGACCTGAGGCCACCCGCTCTCCAGGTCGGCGCGATCGGGCCGCCCCGCTCACTCGGAGAGAACCGGTCGAGTGAGCGGGGTGTGGGCTCCCGGGGCTGCCAGCCAGCGCGCCTCCGGGGTCAGCGGTCGTCGCCGAGGTCGAGCCGGGGGAGCTCCCGCCGCGACTCGGGACCGGACGTGAGCCGCTGGGCGACGGTCCGGACAGCGGGCAGTGCGGCGACCTTGGTGACCCAGCGCAGGACGCGGACGCCGGCGGCGGAGCTCGGGGCCGCGAGGCGGGGCACGCCGGGCGGGAGATCCTGGGCGTCCTCGACCAGGGGGCGCATCCAGTCGTCGTACTGCTGGAAGGCGGCCAGGTGGCCACCGGCCGGAGCCTGGGAGAGGAAGGCGGCGAGGACGTAGGCGCCGGTCAGCGCCAGCGAGGTGCCGCCCCCGCCGATCGGGGTCACGCACCAGGCGGCGTCACCGAGGAGGCAGACCCGGCCGCGGTGCCAGGCGGGCGCGACGACCTGGCGCAGGTGGTCGACGTACAGGTCGTCGGCGTTCGCCAGGCCGTCGAGGATGCGGGGGACCTCCCACCCGACGTCCTCGAAACGCTCGCGCAGCGCACCACGCAGCTGCTCGTCGTCGAGTCCGTCCAGCACGGGGTCGTCGGTGAGGAAGTTCAGCATCGCCCGGACCGTCCCCACGTCGTCGGGGCGCAGGGACGCCTGGCGCGAGTCCGGGACGACGAGCACGTTCCACCAGTCGTCGTCCGTCTCGGTGCGGGCGATCGTCCCGTAGGTGACGTACATGCCCAGCTCCCGCTGGTCGGCCTCGTCACCGAAGACCAGCTCGCGCGTCAGCGAGCCGACCCCCTCCGCCACCACGACGAGGTCGTAGGTGTCGGTGGCGCCGCTCGACAGGGTCACCTCGACTCCGTCGTCGCGCTCCGTCAGCGAGGTCACGCGCGCGCCGAAGCGCCAGGTGACGGTCTCGGGGCAGGCATCGACCAGGATCCGCGACAGCGCGCCTCGGAGGATCTCCAGCTCCGCGGTCGGGCCGTCGCGTCCGTCGTGGCGGTCGACCGGGAACTCCGACACGACGACGCCGTTCTCGTCGAGGAACCGGGTGCCGACCTCGCCGGTGTTGCGTGCGCGGACGGCGTCCTCGAGGCCCATCAGGCGGAGCACCTCCCGCCCGGTGGCGCGGACGTCGACGTTCTGGCCGCCCTCGCGCAGGCGGGGGGCAGACTCGAGCACGGTGACGTCGAAGCCGGCGCGGTCGAGCCAGTAGGCGACGGCCGGGCCGGCGACGCCGGCGCCGGTGACGAGGATGCGGGGCGGAACGGTCATGAGGTCCTCTCGATCTGTCGGGGCCACCAGAAGCGGTCCCCGAGGAGTACGGCGACGGCGGGGACGAGCACGGTGCGGATGACGAGGGTGTCGAGCAGGACGCCGACGCAGATGACGACGCCGATCTCGGCCAGGCCGACGGCGGGCAGCAGGCCCAGGACCGTGAAGACGGCCGCCAGCAGGATCCCGGCGCTGGTGATGACGCCGCCGGTGGCCCGGAGTGCGTGCAGCATCCCCTCGCGCGTCCCGCGGGACGGTGTCTCCTCGAGCGCCCGGGTGACGAGGAAGATGTTGTAGTCGATGCCGAGCGCGACCAGGAACACGAAGGCGATGAGCGGGACGTTCGTCTCGAGGCCGTCGTACCCGAGCACGCCGACGAAGATCCACCACGACGCGCCCAGCGCGGCGGCGTACGTCGCCACCACGGTGGCCACCAGGATCACCGGAGCCAGGATCGACCGGAGCAGGCCGCCCAGCACGAGGGTGACCAGGAGGACCAGGAGCGGGACGATCAGGAGCAGGTCCCGCCTGGTGGCGTCGGCCCTGTCGACGGCCTCGGCCTCGGTGCCGCCGACGAAGGTCTCCGGGTAGGGGTCGAGGTTCTCGCGCAGCGTCTCGACGGTGTCCTTGGCGGCGTCCGAGCCGGGCGCGGACGCCAGGACGGCCTCGACCAGGCTGACCCCGTCGGCCTGCTGGCTCACCGTCGTGGACTCGACCCCCTCCGTCTCGCCGACGGCCCGGAGGACAGCGTCCGGGTCGGCCTCCGTCACCACCTGGACGGGCTCGGAGGTGCCGGCCGGGAAGGACCGCGCCAGCCGCTCCGCTCCGACGATCGCCTCCGGCTTGGTCTTGAAGGCCTCGCTCGCGTCGAGGCCCAGGCTGATCCCGAAGAGGCCGGTGGACGCCACGGCGACGAGCGCCAGGCTGCCGGCCACGACGGCCCGCGGGCGTCGGGAGACGAGACGGCTCACGCGCGCCCACACCGAACGGTCCGCCGGTCCGCCGTCCTCCGCGGGGCGGTCCGGGGCGTGGTGGGGGACCCGGGGCCAGAAGATCGGCCGACCGAAGCAGACGAGGGCCGCCGGGAGAACGACCAGCACGAAGATCGAGGCGACGGCGATGCCGATGGCGGACGCGACGCCCAGGGCCCGGGTGCTGGGCGTCAGGGAGAGGGCCAGGGTGAGGACGCCCAGGACGACGGTGGCGGCGCTGGTCAGCACGGCCTCCGCCGTACGACGGAGCGCGACGGCCATGGCGTCGTACCGGGACTCGTGGCGCGCCAGCTCGCTGCGGTAGCGCGAGATCAGCAGGAGGGCGTAGTCCGTGCCGGCGCCGAAGACCAGGATGGACAGGATGGCGGTGGTGGCGTCGTCGAAGGCCACCCCGAGCCCGGCCATGACCTGGGTCCCGACGACGGCAGCGAGCCGGTCGGCGACACCGATGACGGCCAGCGGCACGATCCACAGCACCGGGCTGCGGTAGGTGATGACCAGCAACAGGGCCACCACGAGGGCGGTCGCCCCGAGCAACCGGGTGTTGGCGTCGTCGAAGACGGCGTCGATGTCGGTGGCCACGGCAGCGGGGCCGGTGACGGCGGCGGTCACGCCGGTCGGGGTCGACTCGGCGAGCTCCGACCGGAGGGCCTTGACCTCAGAGATCTGGCCCAGCTCGTCGGTCGAGCGGATCGGGACGACGGCGAGTGCCGCCGTACCGTCCTCGGCGACCCGCACGGACCGGTCGTCGCTCGACGTCGCGCCCAGCCGTTCCGCCAGGACCCCGAGATCCTGGACCGTGGACTCCGGCAGCGTCCCGGTCTCCGCCTCGAAGAGCACGACCGCGGCGCCGTCGCTCTCCGGGAGGTCGGCGATCAGCGCGGCGGCGCCGGCGCTTCCCGATCCGGACGGGAGCGTGTCCGTCGGTCGCGCCGTCCGCTCACCGTCGCCCACCAGTCCGATCACCAGGATCGCGACCACGAGGGGCAGCAGCGCCAGGGCGGGCGCGACGCGCCGGGTGAGCACCCGGCTCACCCAGTGCGGAGGCTCGGCGTCCGCGCGCACCTCCGGCGGCGGGCCTACGGTAGGAGCAGCATTGGTCACGATGTATCCCGTCAGAAGAGAGACCCACTGAGTAAGCCAGTGGGCAAGTTTCTTAGTCAGTGAGACACTTTGTCAGTGAGCGAGCCAGGAATCAACCCGCCGACCACGGAGGCGCTCCGTGAGCTGGTGGCCGCCGCGTTCGAGGTACGACGAGCCGTCCTCCGCCGTACCGGTCTCACCGAGGCCGAGCTCCGGGCGATCGAGCACCTGAGTGACACCCCGTCCTCGCCGGGCGACCTGGCCCGGCTCCTGCACCTGACGACCGGGGCGGCGACCGGCGTCGTCGACCGGCTGGAGGGGCGCGGGCACGTCGAGCGCCGCCCGCACCCGAGTGATCGTCGTCGGATGGAGGTGCACCTGACCGCCAGTGGTCACGCGGAGGTGGACCACCAGCTGGCCCCGATGCTGGACCCGCTCACCCGTCTCGACGCGAGTCTCGGCGAGGACGAGCGCGCCGTCGTCCTGAAGTTCCTCCACGACGCGGTCGAGGCGTTCCACGAGCTGGTCGACGCCGACGGCTAGGTAGCTGTCCGAGGGCTGTCCCCGCTCGGCGTCGGCGGAACGGGTCTAGGGGCGCTCGCCGTCCGCGAGGACGGCCAGGGCGGCCTCGACCTGCGCGACCCGTTCCGGGCCGACCGCGTCACTCCAGCGTCGACGCAGCTCGTCGAACCTGGCCGCCCCGATGGCGGTCATGTCGCGGCCGCGGGACGTCACGGCCAACACCTTCCGGCGAGCGTCCTTCGGGTCCGACTCCCGGTGCACGTACCCCAGCTGCTCCAGCGTCGCGATGGTCTTGGCGGCCGCCTGCTTGGAGACGCCGAGCCTGCGACCCAGGGCCGAGGCGTCCTGGGCGCCGTCGGCGATCGCGGCCAGCGCGAACTCGAGCGTGGCGGTGACGCCGGGGTGTCCGCGCTCCTCCAGGTCGGCGACGACCTGCGCCACCATCGCGTCGAAGGCGCCCAGCAGGAGCGTGGCCAGCCTCGCCCCCGGAGATGAGTCCATGGGTCTCACTGTAGGAGCTCGCTCGGCGATTGACAACCAAGTTGTCCAATGCGACGATCAGACAACCTAGTTGTCTATCTGAGGAGTGTCATGTCCACCCAGAACGCGCGCGGAGCCTCGATCCCCGAGGTGACGCACCACCTGGCCGAGGTCGGCGACGCGTCGCTGCACTACGTCTCCGCCGGCACCCACGGGTCGCCGGTCCTGCTCGTCCACGGGTTCCCCGAGTCCTGGTGGGCCTTCCACGAGCTCATCCCGCTCCTCGCCGGTCGGCACCGGGTCTTCGCCGTCGACCTGCGCGGGTTCGGCGACTCCTCCGTCGCGGCGGAGGACCACAGCAGTGCCGTGGCCGCCGACGACCTCTACCGGCTGGTCCGGCGTCTCGACGTCGGTCCGGTCCACCTCGTCGGCCAGGACGTCGCCGGCGGGACCCTCTACCGCCTGGCGTCCTCGCATCCCGAGGTGGTCGCCAGCCTGACCGCGGTCGAGATGGGCCTCGCCGGCTTCGGGCTCGAGGGATTCGCGGACGTCACCCACGGCGGCTCGTGGCACCTGGGAGCGATCGCCGCCCCGGGCATCGCCGAGATGCTCTTCGCCGGACGTGAGCGGGACCTGCTCGGGCGGTGGGCGTTCCCGTCGATGACGGCTGTCGTGGGCTCGGTCACCGACGCCGATGTCGAGGAGTTCGCCCGCGGGTACGCCCGTGCCGGCGGCTGGCGGGGCGCGATCGGCCTCTACCGCTCGATCCTCAGCGAGGGCGCCGAACTTCGCGCGCTGGCTGCCGGGAGGCCTCTCACGGTTCCCGCCCTGGCGGTCGGCGGGTCCGGGGGTTCCTTCACGGCCACGACGTTCGAGCAGGTCGTCGAGGGACCCGTCACCTCGGTCCTGCTCGAGGGCGTGGGTCACCACGTCGCGCTCGAGTCCCCGCGCGAGCTGGCAGCCGCGCTCCTGCCCTTCCTCGCCGACGTGGACCGGTCAGCAGGGGAGGGGGACGAGGCCGGTGGAGTGGGTCGCTGAGGACCCCGGTCGGGTGGCCTCTAGCCGAGGGTCGCCGTGACGGCGGTGAGCGCGGTGCGGATGACGCCGAGCTCGGCGGCCACGTCGCGGCACGGACCGCAGGTGCTCAGGTGGGGCGCCGTGTGGGCGGGGGTGGCGTCCCGGGAGCGGGCCGCCGCCACCAGGGCGGCACGACACGCGGTGCATGCGTCGTCGCCGGTCGCGGGGACGTGGAGACGGAAGTAGGCGTCGCGCAGGCCCTCACGGGCCCGGAAGGCGAGGGCGGCCGCGGCGTTGGCGCTGATGCCGAGCCGGGTGCCGACCTCGCGGAGGGAGCGCTGCTCGACGGTGGTCCACCACAGGACCAGCTGCCAGCGGGCCGGCAGGTCGTCGATCGCGGCGGCCAGCAGCCGGGACTCCTGGCGGACCGGGCTGTCGGGGAGGGAGTCCCCCGGGGTGCGGTCGGCGGGCTCGAGCTCGGCCTCGACGTCGTCGGTCCAGATCAGGCGTGCGTCGCGGCGGGCGAGGTCGGCCGCGCAGCTGCGGACGGCGGTGATCAGGTAGGCCCGGAACGAGACGCGGGGCCCGCGCCCCTGCTGGATCTGGTCCAGGACGCGGGTGAACGCCTCGGCCACGACGTCGTCGACGTCGTCGGGGCGGCACAGACCGTGGGCGATGCCGCGGGCCACGGAGAGGTGCAGGCGGTAGAGCTCCTCGACCGCGCCGGGATCGCCGGCCCGGGCCGCCGCGAGCAGCGCCCGGTCGCGCTCCGCGACCGACGTCATCGGGTCCGTCGGCCCCGCGTCCGGGCTCCGCGTGCCGCGTCGAGCGGAGGGGCGGAGCATCGAGAACACGGCAGTAGGCTACCGGCTGTCGACGTCCGGATCGGCTCGGGAGACGTCGGGTCGACGAGGGCGGTCCAGGTCGACGGAGGGCGGACGCGGTGGTGAGCTGGAGACGTCGCGACCCGTCGCGGACCCCGGCCCGCCGACCGGGCGAGGCGCCCTCGGACCTGCGGGTGCACCTTCCGCTGCTGTGGCCCGCCGGGCCCGACGGCCCGGTCGACGAGGCCGCGCTCCGGGCGCTCGCCCGGGAGTACGCCCGGACCGGCCGGGGGGTGGAGGACCTGCTCGCCGACCTCGACCGGCTGTGCTCCGTGCTCGGGATCGGCGCGTCCAGCCGGATGATCGAGACGTCGTCGATCGCGTGGGCCGATGCGTTCCTGGACACCGTCGGAGGCGTGGCGCCGCAGCCCGGGGAGTCGCTCGCCGAGGTGGAGCGGCGGCTGCAGGGCGGAGCCGCGGCCGACGTCCGGCTGCTCGTCGTCTCCTGGGCGGGCCGGCCGGACCCGTCCGAGCTCGGCCGGGTGGTCACGGAGATCCGGCGGATCTTCCCGGGCGCAGCGGTCGCCGAGCAGGCGGGCGCGGCCCGGGTGCTGGCCGCCGTCGACCGTGACGACGCCGGGCCCCGCACCGACCGTCTGCGGGCGCGCTGCGCCGAGCTGGGCCGTACGACGCCGCCGACGGTCGAGGTGCTCCAGGGGCCGACCGACGCGCAGCCGATGCGGGCCCTGTTCCGCGACGCGGGGTGAGGACGTGACCGATCCCGTGGAGGGCCTCCTGGAGGACGTCACCGAGATGACCCGGCAGGCGGCGGTGGACGGGCTCACCCTCGGCTCGGTCTACGCCGACGTCCGGCTGGTCCTCGACCTCGACCCGTCCGCCGACCTCCCGCCGGAGGTGCTGCGCGCCTGCGCCGTCGCCTGGTCGAGCGCGCACCGGGACCTCGACCGGCACTCCGACGTCCTCGTGCTCGGCTGGGACGAGCTCGAGGACCGGCTCTGGGACGCGTCCTCGCGGCCGGGTGCCGAGCCGCCCGACTGGGCCGTCCTGGTGGAGACGGAGGACGCCGCATCGCGACCGGCGCTGCTGCCGCCCGAGGACGTCCTGCGCGCCGCCGCGGACCTGCTTGCGAGCCGGCTCGGGCGGGCGGGCGAGCACGTGGCCCTGGTCCCCCGGTCGGGTGCGGTCGCGGGTCGGGTCGTCGCCCTGGTCCAGGGCGAGGTCGAGCGCGCCGAGCAGGTCCGGTCGTGGGTCCTCGACCTGGCCCCTGTGGGGACCCGGGTGGCGGCGACGCTGCACCGGCTGGTCCACCCCGACGGCGTGCTCGGGGCGCTCCGGGAGCTGGACCCTAGGGCCGCGCGCGGCGACTGAGGTCGGAGGCGGCCGCCTCCAGCAGCTCGGCCACCTCGGCGACGGAGCCGGTCCGGGTGGCGACCAGGTGGCGATCGCCGAGCCCGGTCTCGTCCAGCCACGCCTGCACGGCCGGCTCCGCGACGTCCTTGACGACGAGTGCGACCGACGACTGGTCGTACCGCCCGGTCGCGACCGCCTCGGGCCGGGGCTCCCAGGACGCCAGGGCGGTGGCGGTGTCGGCGAGTCGAGCGGGGTCTCCCGCGTCGACGAGGAGGGCGACCGCGGTGGCCTCCTGGGCGTCGGGGTGCTGCGCGGCCTCGGCCAGCGCCTGCTGGAAGGCGCGCGGGGAGAGCAGGCCGGTCGCCGGGTCGTGGGACGGGACCCGGCCCATCAGCGCCCGCCGGGTCCAGCCGGGCGCGGCGTCCGACCCGACCGGGGTGGAGCGCCGCAGGAGGCAGACCCAGCCACCGGGAGGCGCGCCGTCGGACGGCAGCCGCTGGACGTAGCCGCTCAGCCGGACGTGGTCGCTCCCGACCACCAGCGAGACGGTCACGGTGTCGAGCTCGCCGAGGTCGGCGCCGAGGAGCTCGCCGGCGTGGGTCCCCGGCTCCGGCGGCACGGCGCCCCGCATCGCGTAGAAGAGCCGCGTGGGGGCGTTGACCTCGACCAGCCGCTGCTGGGCGTCGAAGAGCAGGACGAGGGCGCCGAGGTCGTCGATCAGCGTGCCCGCCTCCGGCCGGGCGTGCAGGTCGTCGCCGGCCCGGACGGCGGTGGCGACGATGACGACGAGGGTCACGGTCATGAAGAGGTCGGTGACGTTGAGGCGGAAGGCCTCGGCGATGAGGGTGACGACGGCGGCCACCAGGATGAACCGCGCCAGCCAGCGCGGCCCGCGCTCCCGGTCGTTGGCGCGTCGCGCGACCCGGACGGCGATGGCCAGCAGCAGCGTGAAGCAGTAGACGGTGTTGACGACGAAGAGCACGAACCGTACGTCGGTGCCGCCGACCAGGCGGACGGCCAGGATGAGCGCAGGCGCGGCCAGCCAGGTGGCGGTGAGTGCGCGTCCTGGTCGCCAGTCGTGCTCGGCGAACCAGCCGGCCCACATCAGCACGGCACCCGTCGTGAAGGCGATCGCCGGGAACCAGGGCGCCTGGTGCCAGGGGTGGATGCCCTCGTGCTTGACCGAGGCCACGCACAGGGTCCACACCACGGTGCCGACGCCGGCCCAGCCGAGGTGGGGGAGCAGGGCGCGCACCCGCGGGGGCAGCAGCAGCAGGACGGCGGTGGCGACCACGGCCACCACGGCCGCGAGCAGGTGCACGGCCGTCACCACAGACACCCCGGTCATCGCTCGTCCCCACGATCGTCGATGGACATCGGGCCGTCGGACCCGATGACGTCCAGCCTCCCCGGCGGGACGCACAGGGGCCGCTCACCGGCGTGCGAACGGGCCGAATTCACCCGCGGTTTCACCTGATTCGCCGCCCGGTCCCGGCACCGGCCACCCGCGGAGCGGGAGGTCGTCTAGACCATTCGACGGGGTGGCGTAAGGACCCCTCTCCTGCGCCGTCACCTCTCTCGGTGCGACCGCTCGGGCGCACGCGATCGAGGTGTGGGGACGTGGATTTTCGTGGGTAGCAGCAGCTGGAGAAGGACCATGGCGGCGCTGGTCGCCGTGGTCGTCATGGGGACGGCCGGCGGTGCGGCGGCGTTCGAGCCGGGGGAGACCGCGACGCCGGGCCCGGGGGACACCGGAACGACGGCGCCGGCCGTCGAGCCCGACGTCGAGCAGCCTGACGCGACGCAGGAGACGCCGGCCACGAAGCCGGACGAGGAGCCGGACGAGGAGCCGGACGAGGAGCGGGTCGAGGGCCCGGGTCCGACGGTCGGCCCCCCTCCGGCCGTGGCGTTCGCGGCGGCCGCCCAGTCGGTCGTCGGCATCTCCAAGGAGACCAGCCTCGACGGGGACCCGCTGGTTCCGGGCGGCCAGTTCACCTACGTCCTGACGGCGCGCTGCTCCGGCCTGACGGTCGGCTGCATCGGCCAGACGGTCACCGACGTGCTGCCCGCCGGCCTGGACGTCACCTCGCTGCCGTCCTCGACCGACACCCGCCTCGTCGAGTACGTCGCGGCGACCCGCACCCTGACCGTCACCTTCGTCGAGCCGCTCCAGGAGCCGGTCGGCGAGACCGGCCTCAACGACGGCGCCACCCGGGTCTTCGAGATCGGCATGCGGCTGCCCGCCGCCACGCCGCTCCCGGACGGCACGGAGATCAGCAACACCGCGACCACCGTGGCGGAGAACGCGGACGAGGCGACCAGCACGGCCGTCGTCGAGGTCGCGGTGCCCCGTGACGTCCGCCCGGTCGCCACGAAGACCTGGACCGACGGGTCCGCGGTCGCCGGCAGCAACGAGGCGACGACCGTGACCCTCGGGGTCCGCAACGCCTCGTCCAGCTCGGTCACCGTCGAACGGCTGCGGGTCACCGACGCCACGCCGGCGACGTACGAGCACTTCGACCTGACCGCGGTCGAGCTGGTCACCTTCCCGGCCGGTGCGGACCGGGCGCGGCTGCTGGTCTGCACGAGCGCCGGCTCCGACTGCGCCTCGCCCTCGGCCTGGGAGGCCGGTCCGACGGTCTCGGCCACCGGCCCGCTCGCCCTGCCCGCCGGCGTGGCCGCGGGCGACGTCACCGGCGTCCGCGTGGAGTTCTTCGACGCCACCGACGAGGCCCTCCCGTACGACGCCACCGGCGGCACCGTCCGCCTGGGCCTCCGGCTGCGCGAGACGCTGCGCTCCTCCGGCGACGAGCTGGCGCCGACCACGAAGCTGACCGTCAGCAACTGCGCGGTGCCGGGCGCCACGGAGCCCGACGCCACCCTGACCAGCGGCGCGTCGGTCTGCGACACCTTCGACGTGCTGCCCGACACGGTGCTCGTGCACGCCACCAAGACCTACGTCGCCGACACCGACGGCGACTTCACCCGCGAGAACGGCGAGTACGCCGTGGTGGGCGAGTCGTCCCCGGTCTCCGCGGCCGTGGCGATCCGCAACGACTCGGCCTTCCCGCTGCGCCACGTCCGGATCACCGAGCCCGACGCCGGCGCGCCGGCCTCCGAGTTCGAGAAGCTCGACGTCACCCGGATCCGGCTCCGCTTCCCGTCCGGCGCGACGACGGCCCACGTGGTCGTGACGTACGCCGACGGCAGCACCGACCTCGAGCAGGACCTGACCGCCACCGGCGTCGTCGACGTCGCCCGGGCCGGCACCCGCCCGACCGGCATCGAGGTGCTCTACACCGGTGTCGACGGGGACGGGCAGCCGTCGATCGCGATCGGCGCCACGTCGTACCTCGACCTGCACGGGACGCTGAACGCCGGCGTCACCGCCGCCGACCTGGCGAGCGGGTCGTCCCCGGGCGTCGGCAACTGCGCCGCCTACCGGGCCCAGGCCGACGTCTCCGACAGCACCGGCACCACCTCAGGCAACGCCTGCGCGACGCTCAGCGTCGAGGCCCGACGGTACGGCGGCTCCGGGGTGAAGACCGTCGGCCAGACGTCGGTCCCGCCGGGCCAGCCGATCGCGTTCTCGTTGACCGTGACCAACAACGGCAACGTGCCCCTGGTCGACCCGGTCGTGTCCGACCCGCCGGTCGAGGCGGACGGCACGCCCCGGACGGCCGACAACCCGTTCGCGGTCCTGCAGCTGGTCTCGGCCCAGGTCCGCAAGGACACCGGCACCCCGGACGTCGACCTGGAGGTCTTCGACCCGGTCGCCGACGCCTGGGTGGCCTACGCGGCCGGCAACGCCGCGCTGCTGACCCGCGCCACCGGCATCCGTGCCCTGGTCGACGGCGAGCTGGCCCCGACCAAGCGGGTCTTCCTCGACCTGGTGACCGAGCGGCGCACCGGCGTCGCCGACGGCATCGCCTTCCGCAACTGCTTCGTCGTGGGGGCGGTCGGCTACACGGGCGACCCGGCCTGCTCGGCCGAGATGACCACGGCCCCCGCCTCCAGCGGCGCGGTCCTGAACAAGTCGATCGCGCCGGGACAGCTCCCGGCGCCGATCCCCGGGGTCCCGGAGCAGACCGCGCAGGTGCGGCTGACCGTGGCCAACACCGGCAACGTCAGCGCCAAGCGGCTGCAGATCACCGACGCGGACGCCGCGTTCTTCGACGCCGTCGACCTCGGCCGGGTCCGGTCCGTGACCTTCCCGCTCGGCGCGAACCGGGTCCAGGTCGACGCCCGCACCGGCGCCGGCTGGGCGACGGGCACGCCCGTGGCCAGCGGCGCGTCGTACCCCCTCCCGGCGGGGGTCGCGGCCGGCGACGTCACCGGTGTCCGCGTCACCTTCACGAACAGCAGCGGCGATTACGCGCTGCTGCCCTGCGAGGGCACGCCGACCCCGACCGCGTGCACCGGCGCCGTCGTCCTCGACGTGCACCCGCGCGCCGCCCGGCGCTCGGACCCGGAGGCCACGCCGCCGGCGGAGCTGGAGAACACCGCCTCCGCGGGCTTCGAGACCCGGCTGCAGACTGCGGGCGTCCTGGCTCCGGTCGACCCGGTCGACGCCTCCCTGGACCTGGTCGAGGGCGAGCCCCAGCTGGACGTCGAGAAGACGCCGAACAGCGCCATCGCCCCGGGCGAGAACGCGCCGTTCCAGCTGATCGTCACCAACTCCGGTACGGCGGACCTGCCGGGCCTCGTCGTCCGCGACCTGCTGCCGGCCGGCCTGACCTTCGACGAGTCGTTCGCGAGCGGCGTCGGCTACCGGATCGTCGGCGTGCAGGTGCCGGCCGGCACCGAGGCGCTGCCGACCCCGACGTTCACCACGACGACGGACGCCGGCCGGGTCTCCGGCCTGCGCTGGTCCTTCGGCGACTGGGTGATGCGTCCGGGCGCGACCTTCACGATCGAGATCCAGGTGCGGCTGTCGCCCGGGGTCACCGAGGGCCAGGTCAGCACCAACCTGATGGGCGCCTCGTCGCCGGCCGACGGCCTGGCCTGCGCGCCCGGCAGCGGCACCTCGACCGACGGGTCCGTCGGGACCGGCACCTGGTGCACCGACACGGCCGCGGTCACGACCAAGGCCGGGGCCGCCTTCGAGGCCCGCAAGTGGGTCGCCGGCACCGACGCGCTCGGCTGGTGGGACAACCGCCACGGCGAGCAGGTCCCGGTCGGCGACGCCGCCTGCCCGGTGCGCACCGAGGCGGGCCGGACCTACACGGCGTACCCGTGCGTGGCGTTGGTGAACCCGGGTGACCGCTACGACTACCTGATGCGGATGGTGAACTCCGGCACCGAGCCGGCCACCGCGATGCGGGTCATCGACCGGTTCCCGGTCCAGGGCGACAAGGGCGTCGTCCTCAGCGGCACCGACCGCGGCACCCAGTGGGCCAACCGGCCGACGCTGGCCTCGGCCCCGGAGCTGATCGGCAGCGGGACGCTCACCACCACCTACGCCCACAGCGAGGCCGGGGTCTGCACGGCGGACCTCTCGATGACCTCGGCGTGCGGCGCCGGCACCTGGGCCGACCCGTACGGCGCGGCCGCGGTCGCCGCCCAGCTGCGCGTGCAGTGGGACACCCCGCTGGCGCCCGGCGAGGGCGTGAGCATCGTGTTCTCGATGGACACGCCCCTGGAGGTCGCCCGGGTCGCCGACCCGACGATCGCCTGGAACTCCTTCGGTCACGCCGAGACCACCCGGCGCTCCAACGGCAGCACCCGGGTGCTGCCGCCCACCGAGCCGATCCAGGTCGGCGTGGCCACGGCGTACGGCGCCCTGCGCGTCGAGAAGGAGCTGGGGACCAACCCCGGTGACCTGCCGGTCGCGACGCGGGAGTTCGAGATCGACTACTCCTGCACGATCGACCCGGTCGGCAACCCGGTCCAGACGGTCGCCGAGGGCACCCTCACGCTCCGGCCCGGCAAGGACGACACCGTCACCGGGCTACCGGGTGGCGCGGAGTGCCGGGTGTGGGAGGCCGACGCCCACGGCGGCGTCACCAGCCACCCCGAGGACGACCCGGCGATCGTCACGATCGACCCGCAGCTGGGCCCCGACCCGGCCCCGGCCGCCACGGTCACCGTGACCAACAGCTACCCGCTGGCCGAGATCGTGGTGAGCAAGGCGGTCGAGGGCGGCGCCGCCGAGCTGGGCGCGGCTACGACGTACCCGGTCGAGGTGCTCTGCGCGATGGACGGCGTGACGGCGGCCGGCTTCCCGGTCACCGTCGACCTCGTCGGCGACGACAGCGAGACGCTCGACGCGCCGGTCGGCTCGACCTGCACGGCGACCGAGCTCGACGCCGGCGGCGCCACGTCCTCGTCGGTCACGCCGGCCGCGGGGGTGCTGGTCGTCCCGGGCGCGACGGCGCCGCTGACGCTCGAGGTGGTCAACACCTTCGAGCAGGCCCACCTGGAGATCCTCAAGCGGGTCACCGGCGCCGGCGGCTCCCTCCCCGAGGGCCCGTTCGAGTACGACGTCCGTTGCACCTTCGAGGGCGCCACCCTCGGCCCGGTCTCCGTCGCGGTGCCCTGGCCGGCCGGCTCCACGGAGGTGGTCGAGGACGTGCCGCTGCTGCTCCCCGTGGGCGCGGTCTGCACGGTCACGGAGACCGACGACGGCGGCGCCGACGCGACCCCGGCGCCGGTCACGGTGACCCTGGTCGACAACGCCGACGACAACACGGTCCGGGCGACGTTCACCAACGAGTTCTCCGCCGGCACGGTCGCCGTCGCCAAGGAGCTCGCCGGGGCCGGCGCAACGGCGTCGTACGCGACGGACGCGGTGTTCACCGTCGACGTCACGTGCGCGCTGGACGACCCGGCGAACGTGGTGTTCTCCCAGCCGGTGGCTCTCCGCGGGGGTGAGCGCGTGGCGCTCACCGACGCGGGCGGGGACCCGGTGCTGCTGCCGCTCGACACCCGCTGCTGGGCCACGGAGAGCGACACCGGCGGGGCGACCGGACACACCGTCAACGCCGGCTCGTACGACGACGCGCTGGTCGTCGTCGACGGCACGCCCGACGACCTCCAGGCGCTGGAGCTGGAGGTCGTGAACACCTTCGACCTCTCGGCCCTGATGCTCGACAAGGTCGTGAACGGCGCCGCGGCGTCGTACGCCGCCGGCCGCGAGTACGACGTGGCGGTCACCTGCGTGCTGCAGCAGGGCGCCACCACGACGCCGTTGCTGACCGCGCAGCCCTTCACGGTGACCGCGGGGACCCCGGTCACCGTGCCGGACCTGCCGGTCGGCGCCGAGTGCTGGGCGACCGAGACCGACGCCGGCGGGGCCACCGCCTCGACGGTGGAGTTCGCGGGGCCGGCGAGCCCGGCGTTCGTTACGGCGGCCGGCACCCACCTGAAGGTCGTCAACACCTTCGACGCCGGCGAGCTGGTCGTCGCCAAGCGCGTCGTCGGCGGACCGGCGGGGCCGTACTCGTTCGCGCTCGCCTGCACCACGGACCTCGGTCCGGTGACGCTGAGCGCGGCCGACGCCGCGTTCGAGCTGCGGGCCGGCGAGCGCCGGAAGATCGTCGTCCCGCTCGGGGCCGCGTGCACCGTCACCGAGACGGACGTCGACGGCGACGTCCGGGTGACCTTCGAGGACAGCGGGCCCGGCCGGGACGACGGCACCGTCGTGGTCGACCCGAGCGCCAAGGTGACGGTCGTCAACACCTTCCCGGAGGTCGAGGGCAACCAGGGCGAGGACGACGACCCGGGCGTCGGGGGCAACACGGCCGGCACGCTGCCCGACCTGGGTGGACCGAGCCTCTGGCTCGCCCTCCTCGGGGTGCTCCTGGCCGCCGGCGGCGTGCTGCTGCTGACCGGACGGCGGGCCCGTCGCGGCTGAGCCCCGGCAGCGCCGTGCCCGCCTCGTCGCGGGCACGGCGCTGCTGCTCCTCGGCCTGGCCGTCCTCGGCTGGTACGGCTGGCAGCTGTGGGGGACCACCTGGGTCGCGCAGCGTGAGCACGCGCAGATCCGCGACGACCTCGCCGAGGCCTGGGCCGGCGGGTACGACGACGTCCGGGTGGGCGACGCCCGGGCGTCCGCGGTCGTCCGCATCCCCCGGTTCGGGGCGGACTTCGCCGTACCGCTGCTGGACGGGACGTCCGACGACGTGCTCGCCCGCGGCCTGGGCCGCTACGACGACAGCGCGCGCCCGGGCGGCCGCGGGAACCTGACGCTGGCGGGGCACCGGGTCACGCACGGCGAGCCGTTCCGCGACCTGCCGGACCTCGAGGTCGGCGACGAGGTGGTGGTCGAGACCCGCGATGCGGTCCACACCTACGTCCTGGACACCGCGGGCGACGCGCTGTCGGTGCCGTTCACCGAGAGCTGGGTGCTGGACCGGCGACCGGCCAACCCGGACGGCGACGGCCCCGGGCCCGTCACCACCCCGGGGGCTCGGCTGATCACGCTCACCACCTGCGCCGAGCTGTTCCACACCGACGACCGGCTGGTGGCCTTCGGTCACCTGCTCCGCAGCGAGCCGCGCGAGCGGTGAGACGGGCGGTGAGACGGGCCGGGCAGGGCGTCGGTGGTGCGACGCCCTGCCCGGCACCCGACCGGGACCGCGGGTCTGACTCCGCGGGCCTCGTGGACTCCATGACGGGGACACGGAGCCGGGCACAGAGGAGACGGGCTCGGCGCTCGATCCTTACGCGGCCTCGAGCTCGTCGTCGGGGAGGTCCACCGGCGTCGAGCTGCGGAAGTGCCCGGTGACGGAGAGCAGCACGCCGCCGAGGACCCAGGCGACCAGGACGACCCACTCGTGCAGGGTCGAGGCGTCGGGGAAGTAGCTGACCTCGCGGAACAGGCTCTGGGCGGCGCCGGGCACGAAGTACTGGCCGATCTCGCCCCACGGCCCGGTGATGAACTGGTACGGCGTGGTCCCGCCCGAGATCGGGTTGGCGACGAGCATCGTCAGCACGGCCCCGACCCCGATGCCGGGGGCGCCGAGGAGGGCGTTGAGGCCGACCACGGTCGAGGCGGTGCCGAGCATCGCGACGGCGAGGACCAGGGCGCTGGTCCAGAACCCGCCCGCGGCGATGCCGAGCAGCGGGCCGGTGACCACGGCGGCCAGGAGGCCGGCGGCGGCGGCGTACACGCCGAGGGCCAGGAGGCGGCGGGTCACGCCGGCGACGAGCAGGGAGACGAGGACGCCGCCGACGATGCCGCCGAGGACGAGGGGGAAGCCCATGGCGCTCAGCCCCGCGCCCGCGGGGTCGTCCTCGGACAGCGGCACCACGTCGGTGACGGTCGGGGTGACGCCCTGGGCGGCGCCCATTTGGGCGCCGAGGCCCTGGACGACCGCGGTCGCGGGGGCCTGGCCGGCCCCGGCGACCAGCACCTCGGGCGCGGCCGGGTCGAGCACGAGGGCGCCGTACACCTCGCGCTCCTGGATCGCCCGGACCGCGTCGGCGCGGCTGTCGTACGACGTGGGGTCGACCGGCAGGTCGGCGCTCGCGGGGAGCTGGCCGCCGACCACGCCGACCGGGAGGTCGTGCGGCTCTGAGGTGGCGACGGGCCACAGGAAGGCCAGGACGACGAGCGCGACGACGAGTCCGGCGACCAGGCCGAGGACGGCGGCGACGGCCGGACGGGTACGGCGGGTGGTGGTGCTCATGGCAGTGCTCCTAAACAGAATCAGTATTCTGTTTAGACTGTAGACCAGGTTAGGCTCCGGCGCATGCCGCGAGTGAGTGACGCGTATCGCCAGGCGCGTCGGGACGAGATCGTCGCCGCGACCCTGCGGGTGCTGCGTCGTCGTGCGCTGAACGACCTGACGATGGCCGACATCATCGAGGAGGCCGGGCTGTCGGCCGGCTCGGTGTACTCCCACTTCGCCCGCAAGGACGAGCTGATCGAGCTGGTCGCGACCGAGGTGATCGGCGCGCGTCTCGACCTGTTGACGGCGTCCGACGACGGTCCGGTGCGCTCGCCGTCCGAGGTCGTGCGCTGGTGGCTGGCCGGCCTCGAGGCCGACGAGGTGCCCTTCGCGACCCTGGTGCAGCTCTGGGGGGAGGCGGCCTCCGACCCGGCGATCGGGGCGATCGTCCGCCGCCGGATGACGGACATCGAGGCGGCGTTCGCCAGTGCCGCCGGGCGCTGGCTGGACGCGCAGGGCCGCGACCCCGGCGCCGCCGCGTCCACGGCGCTGGCCATGCTCACCTTCTGCCAGGGCTACATCGTCCGCAGCGCCGTGCTGGGGCGGCAGGACCTGGACGCCTCGTTGGGCGGCATTGAGCTGGTCCCGGTCGCGCGATAGCGCCCACCGCCCGACCCGGGGCGACCCGGGCTAGGTGCTGAGGCGACTGCCGGCCACCAGGTCCCGGAACCAGCGGTGGGTGGGGTCGTCGCGGCGGCTGGGGTGCCACCAGAAGGCGGTCCGGATGTGCTCCAGCTCCATCGGCCCCGGCACCTCCCGCACGCCGAACAGGTCCCCCATCTCGGCCACCAGCCGTCGCCCCATCACGGCCACCCGGTCGGTGCCGCGCAGGAAGAACGGCATGCTCATCGAGCCGGTCACCGTGACGTCGATACGAGGCCGTACGCCGGCGGCGAGCACCTGCTGCATCCCGCGCGCGTACTCGCCGTCGCCCACCTGCGCGACCAGCCACGGTCGCGAGCCGAGGTCGTCCATCGTCAGGGCGGCCGCGGGATCGTCCTGCGCGACGGCGAAGACCCACTGGTCGTCCAGGACGTCGATGCTCTCCAGGTGGCGGATCCACCCGTGCGGGAGGAAGACCCCGTCCATCTCGCTGGTCAGGGAGCTCTCGATCTCGGTGCTGCGCATCCGGCTCGGCTCGGTGACGCGCAGGGTGCTGTTGGGTGCGCCCTCGACCATCCGACGGCGGATGGCCGGGAGGGCGATCGCCGCCACGACCTCACCGCAGATCACCGAGATCTGGAACTCGGAGTCGGGATCGAAGGCGGTGTGCCCGCCCGCGACGCGGTCCACAGCCTCGAGGGCCTCGGTGAGGACCGGCCGGAGCTGCTGGGCCAGGAACGTGAGCTCGTAGCGGTTGTCGCGCCGCACGAGCAGCTCGTCGTCGAAGTGTCGGCGCAGTCGGGCGAGCGCGGCGCTCATCACCGGCTGGCTGACGTTGATGGCGGCGGCGGCGCGCGAGACGTTGCGTTCCCGCAGCAGGCTGTCGAGGGAGCGCAGCAGGTTGAGGTCCAGGCGTCGCAGACGGTGGCTCTCGGACACGGCACCTCCTGGAGTAGTCGCGGACGACGTCGGAACGTATCAACGGCCGCGAGTGCCGGGGAGGCCGCCGATCCGTCCGCGACGTCCTCGGTCGCCGAGCCCTCGTGTCACCTGAGGTTATGTGATCGACCGATAGTGCGGATCGGCACTTCGATGACCCAAGTCACCGAGAGGTGTTGCGCCCGTCACACGTGAAAAAGCAGAGTGGTGACGTTGTCAGCCTGAAACGTTTCACGCAGTGCGCGCGACGCGGGGGGCACGGATCACCGAGTGAAGGATGCGAAGAGATGGTCAGAACGATCAGTCCGCGGAAGAGCGTGTCGAGGGGGGTGCTGGCCTTCGCGTTGTCCTCGGCGATGACCGTGACCGCGCTCGCGCCGCTGTCGGCGATGGCGCAGGAGTCGCGGGCCGCGGGGCCGGTCGCGACGGCGACCGCGAAGGCCGGGCCCGTGGCCACGACGGCGCTCGCGAAGGCGGCGCAGCAGCCGCAGAGCTCGGAGTTCGCCCAGCAGCTCGAGAGCAAGTACGTCGACCCGGACCGGGTCTACAGCACCGACGTCCGCTGGTGGCTGGGTGAGGCCGCCAACACCGACGAGTCGCTGCTCGAGGAGGTCCAGGCGCTGTACGACGCCGGCTATCGCGGGGTCGAGCTGTGCATGCAGAGCGACGCCGGCGCCCCGGACGCGGACTACGCCTACGGCTCGCCGATGTGGACGCACAAGTGGAACCTGATGATGAACAAGCTGCTCGACCTGGGGATGGCGGTCTACCTGACCTCCGGCACCAACTGGGCCACGTCCAACGTGCCCGGACTGGACCCCACCAGCCAGCAGGCCATGCAGAACCTCACCCTGGGCACCGGCACGGTCGAGGCCGGCCAGACCCTGACCACCCTGCCTGCACCGACCGTCGCCAACCGGAAGGCCGGCGCGAGGTTCGTGACCGCCTACGCCTACAAGGTCACCGAGGGCGACACCGTCGACCCGTCGAGCTACGTCAACCTCAAGCCCTCCATCACCCAGGGCGCCGACGCCTGGACCCAGAACCTGAGCTGGACCGCGCCCAACGACGGCACCTACCGCGTCTTCGGCATGTGGACCCAGGGCACGTTCCACTCCTCGAGCCCGTCCGCGCAGCCGGCCTACGCCACCAACTACTTCGACAAGCGCGGCGTGGAGGCCCTGAAGGCCTACTGGGAGGAGCACTACCTGGCCGACCCGGCGCTGCGCGAGAAGATCGCGAAGGGTGACGTCCAGCTGTTCATGGACTCCCTCGAGATCAACACCGGCACCGGCTTCACCTGGTGGTCCGAGGACATGGTGGCGGAGTTCCAGAAGCGCAAGGGCTACGACATCACGCCGTACCTCTTCCTCATCAGCGGGGTTGCCGCGACGCCCTTCACGCCGTACCACGAGGTCCGCAACACCGGCACCTACAAGCTGAACGGCCAGGAGCAGCGCCGCCAGGGCATCATCAACGACTACCAGGACGTGCTGACCCAGCTCTACCGCGAGCGCCTGCTCCAGCCGCTCAAGACCTGGCTGAACGGCGTGGGCATCGAGACCCGGGCGCAGATCTCGTACGGCCGGCCGCTGGAGATGTCGGAGCCGGCGATGGACGTGGACTACCCGGAGGCCGAGAACTTCAACCAGTACAACAACGTCGACATCTTCCGGCTCTGGACCGGTGGCGCGAAGCTGGAGAACAAGGTCCTCTCCTCGGAGACCGGCGCCCAGCTGCCGGCCTACAACGGCACCCGGCAGATGGACGTCCACGACGCCTACTCCGCCTACGCCGCCGGCTTCCAGCGGATGGTCTGGCACGTGTGGGGCTCGGGCTACAGCTACGGCAGCTACCAGTGGCCGGGCCACAACTCGACCGGCTTCCGCCAGCTCGGCACCCGCAACCCCGGCTACTCCGACTACGACGAGTTCAACGCCCACCTCGGCCGCGTGCAGCAGCTGGTGCAGACCGGCAAGAGCCGGACCGACGTGGGCTTCATCAACCAGAAGTGGGTCCACGGCGTCGCGTTCAACGCCGGCGTCGGGTCCGACAACGGCAACATGAACTGGCAGTACGCCCACCAGGGCGTCTACTACCGGTCCACGGAGCTGCAGGACAACGGCTACACCTACGACTACTTCAGCCCGAAGTTCCTCTTCGACGACGACGTCCACTTCGACGAGAGGACGAAGACGATCGAGAAGGCCGGCTACAAGGCCATCGTCCTCTACCAGAGCTGGCTCGACATCGAGGCCGCCAAGCGCGTCCTGAGCTGGGCCAAGAAGGGTCTGAAGGTCGTCATCCTCGAGGACGCCGCGTCGCGCACTCCGTTCAACGACGGCAAGGACGGGGCCCTGAAGAAGGTCACCGACGAGCTGAAGTCGCTCCCCACCGTGCGTCAGGCGACCGTCTACGACGACATCGACTACTTCAGCTCCGCCGCCGGCGGCTACGACGACAACGTCCTGGAGAAGCTGCAGGAGCTCGGGGTCGAGCCCTACAGCGGCTACTCCGAGCCGAACCTGCAGCTGCTCACGCAGACCCGGGAGGACGCCGAGGGCAACCAGTACCTCTACGTCTACAACTACGACCCGGCCGACTACCTCGACAAGAGCCACAAGCCGAGCGTCCGGGCCGCGACCCACGGGCAGAACATCAAGACCGACATCGTGCAGAACGGCCTGTTCGTCCCCTACACGATCGACGCCTGGACGGGTGAGACCACCGAGCGGGCCGACTACCGCTGGGAGAACGGCAAGACCATCGTCCCGATCGACCTCGACTACGACAACATCGCCCTGCTGGCCTTCGAGAAGGTCGACGGGGAGCGGCTGCACGTCCTCTCGAGCAACGCCGACTCCGCCTACGCGGTCCATCACGGCGTCGTGGTCCGCACCACCGACAGCGGCACGGTGAACGCCGAGCTCAGCAACGGCGAGAGGATCGCGCAGGACGTCAGCGTCCCGGCGGCGTACGACATCGAGGACTGGGACCTGACGGTCGAGTCCTGGCGGCCGGGTGCCACCGCGGGTGACCTGACTCGCACGGAGACGATCGACGGCCTGACCACCACCAACCGCAAGACCTCGACGGTCAAGACCGACATCGACGTCGAGCTGGACACGCTGACGACCTGGGACCAGATCCCGGCGGTCGGCAAGGGGGTGTCCGGCAAGGGGCACTACGAGGCCAGCTTCGACTGGGACGCCGACTCCGCGAGCGGTGCCTACCTCGACTTCGGCGACAAGCTGGAGGAGTCGATGGTGGTGTGGATCAACGGCAAGAAGGTCGGTGGCGAGGTCAGCACCAACCCGACGAAGGTCAGGAAGGACGTCGGCGGGGTCGGCAAGCCGACCATCGACGACGGTCGCGGCAACCAGGTCCCGCTCGTCGGCTCCGACCTCCACACCGGCGGCATCAGCTGGACCAAGCCGATCGCCGACGTGAGCGACTACCTCGTCGACGGCAAGAACGACATCGTCATCGAGTACTCCTCGGCGCTGGCCAACGTCCAGCTGGACCGCGGCATCGTCCCGGTGCAGACCCCGAAGGTCGGACGCAACGGCGTCCTGTGGTGGCACAACGACCAGAAGTACCTCTCCAACGGTCCGCAGCAGGCGAAGATCGTGCCGTTCGTGGACGTGGAGTACGTCGAGGCGACGGCGAGCTCGGTGAGCGCCACGCCGGTGGCGGGGACCTATGGCAAGGCCACCACGGTGACCGCCACGGTGACCGGGACTGCTCCCTCCGGCACCGTGACCGTCTCGCAGGGCGCTCGGGTCCTCGGGACGGGGACGCTCGGCAACGGCACGGCCCGGATCACGCTGGCCGGGACCGCGCTGGGTGCGGGGACGCACGCGTTGACGGTGGCCTACAGCGGTGACGGGGCGAACGCCGCGTCCTCGGTGACGACCACGGCGAGGATCGCCAAGGCCAGGTCGAGCGTGAAGGCGTCGCTCGCGCCGAAGAGGCCGAAGGCCGGCACGCGCCCCACGGTCAAGGTGGTCGTCACCGTCGCCGGGGTGAGGCCCGGCGGGAAGGTGCTGATCCGCCGTGCGGGCAGGACCGTGGCGACCGGCACCCTCAACGCGGCGGGCAAGGTCAACCTCCGCCTGCCGAAGCAGAAGGCCGGAAGCCGGAAGTACCAGGTGCGCTATAAGGGCAACGCCAACATCTCCGGCGGCAGCAAGCTGCTGACCTTCAGGGTGACGCGTCGCTGAGGCACCACCACTGAGGGAGGCGGGTCCGCGGAACCGCCGATCGACGAGGTGAGCAACACGTGAGGAGGGTTCGACCGTCCCGGTCGAACCCTCCTTCGCGTCCCGGTCTGACCTGCGAGGGAGAGGAACGTGAACCCAGACCGAACCATCGGCGCGCGACCCCATCCCGAGTCGGGTCCGACTCCCTACCAGCGACTGTCGCGGCGGCACGACGCGGCGACCGTCCGGACCTGGGCCCGGTCCCGCGGGATGGAGCTGGCGCCCACGGGAGGCCTGCCGCGCTACGTGTACGCGCTCTACGAGGCCGAGATCGCGCGGGACGAGGCCACCGCGGTCGCCGGAGCGACGTGACGGAGACCAGGGCGCCCGTCTCGGAGCCGTGGGGTGATCGGCCTCCAGGCCGGGCGGGAGGAGTGGCGGGAGACACTGTGACGTCCGGCACGCGAGCATCGAGAACCGGGGGGACGGGGTCCGTGGAACGGCGGCAGCACGCGAGCACCTGGTCGCGCCGCGCGTTGCTGGGGGCGACGCTCCTGGGCGGCGTGACGCCGCTGGCCTGCGGGTCCGACAGCGGCCGCGCACGGACGCCACCGCGGACCGATCCTCGGTCCTCGACCGTGGTCGAGCACCGCTTCGGTCGGACCGCCGTCCCGTCGCGTCCGGAGCGGATCGTCGCCCTCGGGGCCGGCGACCTCGAGACGGCGATCGCGTTGCGGGCGCCGGTCGTGGCAGGCGCGGACATGTTCGGCCACCCCCGACTGCGGCCCTGGGCCCGCAACGCGCTCGCGGGTCTCCCCGAACCCGAGGTCCTCGACGGCCGCCGGCTCGCCCTGGAGGAGATCGCCCGGCTCCGGCCGGACCTCATCCTCTACGTGAACTCCGAGACCAGCGAGACCGAGTACCGCCTGCTCTCGAAGCTCGCCCCCACGGTCGCGGCGCCGCCCGGGACCGTCCACCCCCGCGCCGTGAGCTGGCGCGACCAGCTCCGGATCATCGGGGCGGCCACCGGACGGGCCACCGTGGCGCAGGCCGTACGGCGTCGGGTCGAGGGCGATCTCCTCGCGCAACGGCGGCGCCATCCGGAGTTCTCGCAACGCACCATCAACGCGGGATTCTTCTCCGGCGGGCAGGTGACGGCCTGGCTCCCGGGCGACCGGCGGATGGGCCTGCTCCTCGAGCTCGGCTTCCGCCCGGCGGGCTCGCTGCCGACGGCCGGGCGCAACGGCGAGTCCGTCGTCGTACCCGACGAGCTCCTCACCCGACTCGACGCGGACGTCCTCCTCCTCGCGGCCGTGGGAGTGGACGGTCGGGTGGCGCCCGACCTGCTCGACCTCCCTCTCTACCGGTCCATCCCCGCGGTGGCCGAGGGGCGCGTCGCCTACCTGCCCGACGCGAGGGCCGTCACGGCCGACACCCCCGCCGGCGACTTCGGGAGCGCGTTCGCCATCGGTGGCGCGCTGGGGATCTCGACCGTGCTCGATCCGCTCTGCGAGGTCCTCGCCGAGGCGGCGGCTCGGTAGCCGCGCCCTCATAAGGACCTCGACGAGCGAGGGCCACCGCCAGGACTGGATTCATCCCATCATCCCATGATTACCTCTGCTGGTGACTATTACGCAGACCCGCCCGTTGGTCGCCGCTTCGTCGGTCCGCGGGGCGGTCCTCGTCGCCCTGGTCCTGACGGCCCTCAACCTGAGGACGGCGGTGACCGGCTTCGCCGTCCTCACCGACGCGGCGGGCAGGACGCTCGACTTCGGGCCGGTCGTGGCCGGGGCGATCGGGTCGATCGTGACCGGGTGCTTCGCGGCTGCCGCCTTCGCGGCGCCGGGCGTCGTACGACGGCTGGGGCTGGAGCGGACCGCGGCGGTCGCGCTGCTCGCGACGACCGCCGGGATCGTGCTGCGGGCGGTCGCCTGGTCCCCGGCCGCCCTGCTCGTCGCCAGCGCCGTCGCGTTCCTCGGGGTCGGCGCCTCGAACGTCATCCTGATCCCGATCGTCCGGGAGCACTTCCCCGACCGGGTCCGCTCGATCAGCCTGCTCTACCTGGTGCTGCTGCAGGTCGGGCAGCTGGTCGCGCCGCTGATGTCCCTGCCCCTGGCGCACGCGCTCGGCTGGCGTACGGCGGCCGGCGCCTGGGCGGTGCTGACCGGGGCCGGCGCCGCGCTGTGGGTCGTCGTCGCCGTCCGCACGCGCGCCGTCGAGCGGACCGCCGCCGAGCCCGTCGCGGCGGAGCCGGGCTGGTGGCGGACGCCGGTCGTCCTGGGGCTGATCGGCCTGATGTCGATGACCACGCTGCACACCTACACGCTGGTCACCTGGTTCCCGACGATGCTGCGCGACGCGGGCACGAGCGCGACGACCGGCGCGCTGATGCTGTCGTGGTTCGCGGGCCTCGGCCTGGTCGGGGCCTTCGCCGTACCGGCGCTGGCCGCCCGGCTGCGCAGCACCTTCCCGATCGCGCTGGCCTGCACGGTGCTGATGGCGGTCGGCTACCTGGGCATGCTCGCCGCGCCCGCGGCCGGCGCGGTGGTCTGGGCCCTCGCCTTCGGGCTCGGGGTCAGCACCTTCCCTCTCTGCCTGGTCCTGATCGCCTCGACGGCCCAGGACGCGCGGCGCGCCGGCCGGCTCTCCGGGCTCGTCCAGGGCGTCGGGTACGGCGTGGGCTGCCTCGGGCCGCTGACCCTCGGCGCGCTGAACCAGCTCACCGGCGGCTGGGACGCGGCGTACCTCCTCCTGCTCGCCACCCTCGTGATCACGGCGGTGTCCGGGTGGTTCGCCAGCCGGGGATCGCTAGAGTCCGGCGGGTGACCTCGCCCGACCCGGCCGCCGGCGGCCACCTCGAACGGTCGGCGCTCGGCTCGCGGGTCACCGACCTCTTCCGGGCGCAGATCACCGACGGCGCCTGGCCGGTCGGCAGCAAGATCCCCGTCGAGGCCGAGCTCGTCGCCTGGTCGGGAGCGGGCCGCAACACGGTGCGCGAGGCGATCGGCTCGTTGGTCCAGGCCGGCCTGCTGCGGCGCGAGCAGGGGCGGGGCACCTTCGTGGTCTCGACCTCGGACGTCAGCGCCTCGATGAGCCGGCGCGCCGCCAGCATCCCCCGGCGGGAGGGCCTGGAGCTCCGGCTCGTCCTCGACGCCGCCGCGGCGCGGATCGCCGCCGGGCGGCGCGACGAGGCCGACGTGACCACGCTGCTCGAGCTCGTCCGGGCGCGGCAGGAGGCCTGGGTCTCGGGGGACGAGGCGGCCCGGGTGCAGGCCGACTCGGCCCTCCACCTGGCCGTCGTCCGAGCCACCCACAACACCCTGCTCGTCGAGGTGTACGCCGGCCTGCTGTCGGTCTTCGAGGAGGTGCTGGTCGACGACGTCGCGTCCGAGACCGACCACCTGGCCCAGCTGCACCAGGACCTGGTGGACGCGATCGTCGCCCAGGACGGGACCGGCGCCGCCGACACCATGTCGGCCCTGCTGCAGCCGATGATCGACGAGCTGGGCTGAGCCTCGCTCAGCTCGCGCCGAGCAGCTGGGTGATCTGCGCGTAGAACGGCGCGGGGTCGCCGGCGAGCGACGCCTTCACCATCGCGCTCCAGTCGTCCACGACGACCTCGATCGCGCCGGCGGCCAGGCCGTCGAGCGCGCGGCGCGGCACGTCGCGCGAGTCGATCTTCGGGCCGTCGTACCCGGCCATCATGTCGGTGTCGGCGGCGCCGAGGTGGACGCCCTGGACGAGGGTGCCCTGCCCCGCGAGCTCGAGGCGTACGCCGTTCGTCAGGTTCCACGCGGCGGCCTTGGCGGCGGCGTAGGCGCCGGAGCCGGGAGCGGCGAACCACGAGAGCGCGGACAGGACGTTCACGATCGCGCCGCCCCCGTTCGCGGCCAGCACCGGGCTGAACGTGCGGACCATGTCGAGGGTCCCCCAGAAGTGGGTGTCCATCTCGCGGCGGATGTCGGCCAGGTCTCCCGTGACCAGGCCGGCGCCGGTCGAGATGCCGGCGTTGTTGACGAGCAGCGTGACGTCGTTCGCCTCGGCCGCGGCGGCGACCACCGAGTCGTGGTCGAGCAGGTCGAGCCGCAGCGGGACGACGCGGGCGTCGTCGAAGTCGAGGGTCTCGGGGCGGCGGGCGGTGGCGTAGACCCTGCTCGCGCCGCGCTCGAGGAGCTCGAGCACGAACTGGCGGCCGATGCCGCGGTTGGCTCCGGTGACGAGGGCGATCTGGTCGGTGACGTTCATGGGTCCTGGCTTCCTGGCGTGGGTTCTCTCGGGACGACGGGCCGGTTCCGGCCCGTCGTGGCGACGCTAGGACCTGACGTCAGTGTGAGGGGCAAGTCGTCGTCCACGGCGTACTGCGGTCGCAGTACGCCAGCTTCCCGTCCTGGGTTGACGCGGCGCGGGCCGGCTCCGGGTGTACTGGTGGCATGCGTCACAACGGCCCCTCCGAACCCAGGCACTAGCCGGTGGTGGCCCAGCAGATGGCCCTCGTCCGGGAGCCCTGGACGACCCGGCTCCGGCCGCGGAGCAACCAGGTCGCACGCTCCTCGGCAGCGCCGGACGTGCTCGCGCGCGCGCTCGCCGTCCTCGGGCCGGGGCCGGTGGCCTGGGCGGCCGAGTCGGGCGCCGGGCTGCACGCGGAGCTGCGGCGGAGCGGGGGCGGCCGGACCGGGTCGCGGGGGATCGAGACCGAGCTGCTCTCCCTCCTGCTGCAGCTGCACGAGGGGCGGGGCGTCGCGGAGCTGCGGGTCGCGGAGGCGGCGCTGGACGACGCCCGGCTGCTGGCCCGGGAGGGCGTGTCGTCGACCGTCCTCGTCGAGGCGGTCTGGCGGCTGCACCGCCTCGTGCAGGAGGCCGTGGTCGCGACGGCCCGCGGCGACGACCTGGCCGAGGCCCCGGACCGGAGTGCGTGGGACGACCTGCTGCGCCTGGCGCGCTACTCCGAGCGGGCGACCCGCGTCCTGCTGGCGGCGTACGACGACGCGGGCACCTGGTCCGACGAGCGGGCGGCGCGGCGCCGGGAGGCGGTCGGGCGGCTGGTGGACGGGGAGTCGATCGGCGAGGACGAGGAGCTGGTCGGCGTCCGGCTCGGCGGGCACCACCTGGTCGCGACGGTCGCCGGGTCGACCGGCACCGACGATCCGCGCGTCGTCCGGTTCGCCCGGGAGGTGTCCGCGCTGCTGCCCGGCTGCACCCTCGTGACGGCCGCCCGGACCCCCGAGACGCTGCTGTGGTGGTCGCGGGCCCAGCCGGTCACGGGCCCCGAGCTGGACCGGTTGCGCGCGGTCGTCGTACCCGACGGACTGACGGTGGCCCTCGGCGACCCGCATCCCGGAGCCCCCGGTGTCGCGCAGGGGTACGCCGAGGCGCGGCGGGCCGCCAGCGTCGCCGCCGTCGCCCAGCGGCCGGGGCCGGCGCTGCACGCGGACGTGCTGCTGGTGTCCGCCCTACTGGCCGATCCAGCCGCCACCCGGGACCTGGTATCCCGCGAGCTCACGGGCGTCCTGGGCCGGGACGCCCGGTCGGTCGAGCTCCGCCAGACCCTGCTGCTGTTCCTCCGCTCGGGCGGGAGCCGCCAAGCGGTCGCCCAGGAGCTGGGGATGGCCCCGACGACGGTGGCCTACCGGGTCGAGCGGTTCGAGCGCCTGCGTGGACGGCGCCTGCAGGAGTCGCGCCTGGAGACCTGGGCCGCGCTGACCGTCGTCGACCTGGCGCCGGCGGTGCTCGACGAGCTCACCGGTAGTGCGGGATGACCAGCCCGGTCTCGTAGGCCAGCACCACGAGCTGCGACCGGTCGTGCCGCCCGACCTTGGCCATCGTGCGGTTGATGTGGGTCTTGACGGTGAGCACGGTGATGCCGAGCCGGTCGGCGATCTGTTGGTTCGTCCGACCCTCCGCCACGTGGCGCAGGACGTCGAGCTCGCGCTCGGTGAGCCGGGCCAGGTCGGGGTGCACCTCGCCGGAGACCGGGGCGCCCGCGTGCCGGTCGAGCAGGTGCCGGGTCGCGCGCGGGGACAGCAGCCCGTCGCCCTGGTGGACGGTCCGGATCGCCGCCACCAGCACGTCCGGCTCGGCGCTCTTGCCGACGAACCCGGACGCGCCGCTCTGCACCCCGCGGACCACGTAGTCGGGGTCGTCGTCGAAGGTCGTGAGGATCAGCACCCGTACGTCGCCCAGCTCCGGGTCGTGCGTGATCATCCGGGTCGCCTCGATGCCGTCGAGCAGCGGCATCCGGACGTCCATCACCACGACGTCGGGTCGTAGGTCCCGCGTCATCCGCACCGCCTCGATGCCGTTCTCGGCGGACCCGACCAGTCGCAGGTCGGCCTCCTGGGCGACCAGGTCGCGCACGGCGTTCCTGATCAGCCCCTGGTCGTCGACGACGAGGATCTCGATCACGGTCCCTCCCCGCTCCCGGGCACCTCGGCCTCGAGGGTGAAGTGGTCGCCGTCGGTGGTCGCGGACAGCCTGCCGCCCGCCTCGACGACCCGCTCGCGCATCCCGCGCAGGCCGAACCCCTCGGTGATGGTCGGGCTCCGATCGAGGGACGCATTGGTCACCCGGACGCAGGACGACCGGCGGCCGAGGCGGACCCGGACGTCGACCGCCGCCTCGTGCCGGCCGTGCTTGTAGGCGTTGGTCAGCGCCTCGCGGACGACGGCGTAGAGGACAGGATCCACCGCCTGCGTGGGGTCGGGCGCCGCGTCGTCGTACGAGACGGAGAGGCCGGGCAGCAGGGTCCCGAACTCGTCAACGAGCACTCGGAGGTCGGCCAGGTCGTGCCGGGGTACGACGTCGTGCCACGACGCCTCGCGCAGGCTGGTGAGCAGGTCGGAAATGGACGAGATCACGGCCCGGCCGGCCTCGCGGACCGTGACGAGCGCGAGCTCCGCGTCGTCGGGACGCTCGCGCAGGGACCGCGAGGCCACCCCGGCGTTGAGGTTCATGACGGCGATCTGGTGCGCGACCGAGTCGTGCAGGTCGCGCGCAGTCCGGAGCCGGTCCTCGGCCAGGAGCTGGCGGGCGTCGGCGTCCCGGGAGCGCTCGGCGGCCACGGCCCGCTGGCGGAGCGCCTCGGTGGCCTCGCTGCGCGATCGTGCCGCCAGCCCGAGGGCGGCCGGGAAGGTGACGGAGAGCGCGGCCAGGACGACGAACATCGAGTTCCAGCGCCAGCCCATGTCCCAGGCCATCAGGACGACCTGGAGGACCAGGACCAGGCCGAACGCGCGACGGGCCTGGCGCGACGGTTCGTGGGCGACCACGACGTACACCGCGATCATCAGGGCCAGGTGGTAGCCGGCTCCCCCGATGTCCAGCCAGAACGGCAGTGCGTCGAGGACGGCGGTGGCGCCGAGCGCGACGAGAGGGAGCCGTCGAGCCACCAGCACGAAAGCCGCTGTCACGAAGACCAGGCACTGGATCCAGGTGGACGGAAGTGCCAGGCGCAGCGTGTCGTCGGCGCTGCGGCCGACCAAGGTCGTCGCCAGGACCGCCAGCGCGCGCGCCGTGTCGACGAGGTGAGGACGCCAGGTCGGTCGAGCGTCGGAGGTGGCGGCGGAGCTGACTGCCATGGGCGCGGAGAGCCTCCCAGGTCAGGTCCGGCACGTGAGGGAGGTCCGACCCTACTCGTCCGCGACCCGGGGCCAAGGCGTTCGCCGCCGACTCTGTCGTCGGCGACAGCGGAGCGCCCGGACTCTGTCGCGGGCGGCATTGCCGAGGTGGGGTGATGGCCGTCACGCTGGCCGCACCTCTGAAACGTTCAAATCATGTCTGCGCAGTCCAGGTCGGATTTGATCGCGCACGACGCCCTGAAGGCCCGAACGTTTCACCTCAGTAGAGAGCGAGCACGAAGCATGCGCAGCAGGACACGAGCGACGGGCGCGGCGGCGCTGACCCTGTCGTTGGGCCTCTCGGCCCTCACCCTCGGGAGCCCGGGAGGGGCCACCGCGGCCCCGCCCGCTCCGGCCACGGCGTTCGCGTCGTCGGCGGCCAGCGGGATCCGGACGGCCGCCAGCACCGAGAGCTCGGCGTTCGCCCAGCACCTCGAAAGCCAGTACGTCGACCCGGACCGGGTCTACAGCAGCGACGTCCGCTGGTGGCTCGGCGAGGCCGCGCACACCGACGAGACGCTCCTGGAGGAGATCCAGGCGCTGTACGACGCCGGCTTCCGCGGGGTCGAGCTGTGCATGCAGACCGACAACGCGCCGGACGCCGACTACGCCTACGGCTCCGCGATGTGGACCCACAAGTGGAACCTCGTCATGAACAAGATGCTCGACCTGGGCATGGCGGTCTACCTGACCTCGGGCACCAACTGGGCCACGTCCAACGTGCCGGGTCTCGACCCGGCCAGCCAGTCCGCCATGCAGGGCCTGATCCAGGGCACCGCCACCGTGGCCCCGGGGGCTTCCCTGACGGCCCTGCCGGCACCCGCGGTGAGCGGTCGACGTGACGGCGCGAAGTTCGTCAACGCCTACGCCTACCGCGTCACCGAGGGCAACACCGTCGATCCCGACAGCTACGTCAACCTCACGGCGACGCAGGGAGCGGACGTCTGGACGCAGGGGCTGAGCTGGACGGCGCCCGCCGACGGCACCTACCGCGTCTTCGCGACCTGGACGCAGGGCACCTACGAGACCTCCAGCCCGGCCGCGGTGCCGAGCTACACGACCAACTACTTCGACACCCGGGGCGTCGACGCGCTGAAGGCCTTCTGGGAGGAGCACTACCTGGCCGACCCGGCGCTGCGCGAGAAGATCGCGAAGGGCGACGTCCAGCTGTTCATGGACTCGCTCGAGATCGAGCACGGGTCCGGCTTCACCTTCTGGTCCGAGGACATGGCGACGGAGTTCCAGAAGCGCAAGGGCTACGACGTCCGGCCGTACCTCTTCCTCATCAACGGCGTGGTGTCCACCTTCGACCTGCCGTACAACTCGGTCGCCACCCAGGGCACCTACCGTCTCGCCGACGCGGAGCAGCGCCGCCAGGGCATCGTGAACGACTTCCTGGACGTGCAGACGCAGCTCTACCGCGAGCGGATGCTCCAGCCGCTGAAGAAGTGGCTGAACTCGGTGGGCATCGAGACCCGCGCACAGATCTCCTACGGCAAGGAGATCGAGATGTCCGAGCCGATCATGGACGTGGACTATCCCGAGGCCGAGAACCTCAACCAGTACAACCAGGTCGACGTCTTCCGGCAGTGGACCGGCGGCTCGAAGCTCGAGAACAAAGTCCTCTCGTCCGAGTCCAGTGCCGGCGTGCCGTCGTACAACGCGACGCGCCAGCTGCACCTGCGCGACGCCTACTCGACGTACGCCGCCGGCTTCCAGCGGATGATCTGGCACATCTGGGGCGCCGGCTACGGCTACGGGAACTTCCAGTGGCCGGGCTACACGGCGGGACGCTTCGGCGCCTCGACGTTCCACAACCTCGGCTCGCGCAACCCGGGCTCCCGCGACTACGACGAGTTCAACGCGCACCTGGGCCGCGTCCAGCAGCTGATGCAGACCGGGCGGAGCCGGACCGACGTCGGCTTCATCAGCCAGAAGTGGGTGCACGGCTCGCAGTTCCGCAACGGGGTCGGCAGCGACATCAGCCAGATGAACTGGCAGCTGGCACACCAGGGCATCTACTACCGGTCCACCGAGCTGCAGGACAACGGCTACACCTACGACTACTTCAGCCCGCGGTTCCTCTTCGACGACGACGTCTCGTTCGACGAGGAGACCAAGACGATCGAGAAGGCCGGCTACCAGGCGGTCGTGCTCTACCAGGACTGGCTCGACCTCGAGGGCGCCAAGCGGCTCCTCAGCTGGGGCAAGAAGGGTCTGAAGGTCGTCATCCTCGAGGACGCCGCCTCGCGGACGCCGTACAACGACGGCAAGGACGGCGCGCTGAAGAAGGTCGTCGACGAGCTGAAGACGCTCGACACCGTCCGGGTGGCGACGATCTACGACGACATCGACATCGAGAAGGCCGTCCCCGGCGGGTACGACGACAACGTCCTGGAGAAGCTGCAGGAGCTCGGGGTCGAGCCGTACACGGGCTACGAGGAGCCGAACCTGCAGCTGCTCAACCAGACCCGCGAGGACGCGGACGGCAACCGCTTCGTCTACCTCTACAACTACGGCGACGACGAGTACCACCAGTACAGCCACCGCCCGGAGATCCGGAACCTGAAGTTCGGGAAGAACATCAAGACCGACGTCGAGGTCGACGGGCAGTTCGTGCCCTACCGGATCGACGCCTGGACCGGTGAGGTCACCGAGCTGGCCGACTACCGCTGGGAGGACGGCCGGACCGTGGTCCCGGTCGACGTCGACCAGAACGACATCGACCTGCTGGCCTTCGAGAAGGTCGACACCGAGCAGCTGCACATCGTCTCGACCAACGCCGACTCGGCCCGTGCGGTCGGCGGCGGCGTCGCCGTACGAGCCACCGAGAGCGGCGACGTCACCACCCGGCTCAGCGACGGCAGGACCTACACCGACGCCGTCACCGTTCCCGCGGCCCGCGACATCACCGACTGGGACCTGACCGTCTCCTCGTGGCGTCCGAACGCCACGGCGGGTGACCTCACCCGCACCGAGACCATCGACGGGCTCACCACGACGAACCGCAAGACCTCCACGGTGAAGACCGACATCGACGTGGAGCTGAGCACCCTGAAGACGTGGGACCAGATCCCGCAGGTCGGCAAGGCGGTCTCCGGCACGGGTCACTACGAGGCCAGCTTCGACTGGGACGCCGACACCGCGTCGGGCGCCTACCTCGACTTCGGCCCGACGCTGGAGGAGTCGATGGAGGTGTGGATCAACGGCACCAAGGTCGGCGGTCACGTCTCGACCAACCCGACGAAGGTCAAGAAGGACGTCGGCGGGGTCGGCAAGCCCACCATCGACGACGGCACCGGCACCCAGGTCCCGCTCGTGGGCGCCGACGAGTACACCGGTGGCGTCAGCTGGATCAAGCCGGTCGCCGACGTGAGCGACTACCTCGTCGACGGCAAGAACGACATCGTCATCGAGTACTCCTCGGCGCTGGCCAACGTTCAGATCGATCGCGGGATCGTCCGGGAGGCGAAGAACAACCGCGGCTTCTGGAAGAACGACATCAAGTACCTGGCCCACGGTCCGCAGCAGGCCAGGTTGGTGCCGTTCGTGGAGAAGCAGTACGTCGCCCCAGCCGCGACGACCGTGTCCGCGCCCGCCGTACGCGGCACCTACGGCCGGGCCACGACCGTGGTCGCCACGGTGAGCGGCACGACGCCCACCGGCACCGTGACCCTCAGGGAGGGCGACCGGGTCCTCGGTACGGCGGCCGTCGCCGGCGGCCGGGCCCGGATCACCGTCCCGGGCACGGCGCTGGGCGCGGGCAGCCACGCCCTGACCGTCGCCTACAGCGGTGACGACGCCCACGCCGCGTCGTCGTCCTCCACGACCGTCGCGATCGCGAAGGCTCGCTCCTCGGTGAAGGCCAAGGTCGCGCCGAAGCGGCCGAAGGCCGGGACCCGTCCCCGGGTGACGGTCGCCGTGACCGTCCCGGGGGTCGCCGCCACCGGTCGGGTCGTGGTCCTGCGGGGTGGGAAGACCCTGGCCGCCGGCACGGTCAAGGCGGGCAAGGTCACCCTGCGGCTGCCCCGGCTGAGCAGGGGCACCCGCAAGCTGACCGTCCGGTACGCCGGCAACGGCAACGTCGCCGCCAGCAGCACGACCGTGACCGTCAAGGTCGTCAAGCGCCGCTGACCCGGCGAGCACGGAACACCCGGGAGGGCCCCACCGCCGTCGGTGGGGCCCTCCCTCTCGTCACCGAGGAGGTCAGGATGGAGCGAGCGTCAGCCCCGACGCCGTACGACGAGGCGCGGGCCGGCACCGACACCAGGCTGGTCCGGGCCTGGGCGCTGCAGCAGGGCATCCAGGTGGCCCCCAAGGGCGGGCTGCCCCGGTTCGTCTACGAGCTCTACCGGAGGGCGCACCCCGGGTCGTGATGGTGCGACCCCGCCTCGCCCGCACGGGTGGTTCGGGAGCCGCGGCGCGTGGATCGTCGGCCGTGCGGATACCGAGCCCTCCGACGGCACCACGACAGCGACGGAAGGCGTCATGACCACCTCGGCCCTCGAGCACCACCCGCAGCGAGCGAACGGCGACCAGCGACCTCGGGTGGACGGCGACCTCTTCGCCACCGCCCTGCTCTGGGTCATCCCCGTGGCCGGCACCGTCGCGGCCTTCCTCGGCCTGGGGTAGCGCCGATCCCCGGCCCCCGGGCTGGGAGGATGACGACGTGCGTGAGATCCGGCAGAGCCGCAGGCTGCAGAACGTCCGCTACGACGTCCGGGGACCGATCCTGGTGGAGGCCCAGCGCCTGGAGGCCGAGGGCCACCGGATCCTGAAGCTCAACATCGGCAACACCGCGCCGTTCGGTTTCGCGGCGCCGGACGCGATCGTCGCCGACATGGTGCACCATCTGCCGGACGCCCAGGGCTACAGCGACGGGCAGGGCATCTACTCGGCCCGGACCGCGGTCGCCCACTACTACCAGGGCCACGGCCTGAAGGACGTGACGGTCGAGGACGTCTTCATCGGCAACGGCGTCTCCGAGCTGATCACGATGGCGCTGCAGGCGTTCGTCGACCCGGGCAACGAGATCCTGGTGCCGGCGCCGGACTACCCGCTGTGGACGGCCGCGGTCACCCTGGCCGGCGGCACGGCCGTGCACTACGAATGCGACGAGACCAACGGCTGGAACCCCGACCTCGCCGACGTCGAGTCGCGGATCACCGAGCACACCCAGGGCCTGGTGATCATCAACCCGAACAACCCGACCGGTGCGGTCTACAGCGAGGACGTCGTCCGCGGCCTGGTCGACATCGCCCGGCGCCACCAACTGGTGGTCTTCGCGGACGAGATCTACGAGAAGATCCTGTTCGACGACGCGGTCCACCACCATGCGGCGACGTACGGCGGGGCCGACGTGCTGTGCCTGACCTTCAGCGGCCTGTCCAAGGCCTACCGCGTCTGCGGCTACCGCGCCGGCTGGCTGATGATCTCGGGTCCACGCGAGGTCGCCGCCGACTTCCTCGAGGGCCTGGTGCTGATGGCCAACATGCGCATGTGCGCGAACGTGCCGGCGCAGCACGCCATCCAGACCGCGCTCGGCGGCTACCAGTCCGTCGAGGAGCTGATCGTCCCCGGCGGGCGGTTCTACGAGCAGAGCAAGCTCGCCAGCCGGCTGCTCAACGAGATCCCCGGCGTCAGCAGTGTCGAGCCGCGCGGCGCGCTCTACTGCTTCCCGCGCCTCGATCCGGAGGTCTACCCGATCGAGGACGACGAGTCGTTCGTGATCGAGCTGCTGCGGGCCAAGAAGCTGCTGGTGACGCACGGGACCGGCTTCAACTGGCCGCGCCCCGACCACTTCCGCCTGGTCACGTTGCCGGACGCGAAGGTGCTGGAGGAGGCGATCGGCCGGATCGCGGACTTCCTGGCCACCAAGCGGGCCTGACGCGCATGACCCGTCCGGGCCATATCGGGCTCCCGGACCGGCTTCCTAGGGTGCCGAGATGCGCCCCCGTCTCTCGCCCTCCTTCGTCGTCGCCGTCCTCGCCCTCGTCGTCGCCACCAGCGGCACGGGGTACGCCGCCGGCCTGATCACCTCGCGCCAGATCGCGGACAACACCATCCGCAGCCAGGACATCCGCAACGGCACGGTCACCGGCCGCGACCTGCGCGACCGCTCGGTGACCGGGGCGGACCTCCGGGACGGGAGCGTCACCGGCGCCGACGTACGGGACGGGACGCTGTCCGGCGCCGACCTGGCCGCCGGCTCGGTGCCCCGATCCCGGCTGGCCACCGCCTGTGCGGCCGGCGAGGAGCGCGTCTTCGGCGGCTGCGTGCGCCGGGCCGCATCCGGTCCGTCGAGCTTCCAGGCGGCCATCGACGACTGCAACCGGCGCGACGGGCGACTGCCGACCACCCTGGAGCTGACGTGGATCGCCGCGCACGACGAGTACGGCTGGGCCGACGGCAGCGCGAACCAGTACGAGTTCACGTCCGACTACACCGGGGCCAACCCCTTCACGCCGATCGCCTTCGACCGACTGGGATTCTCGGTCTCGAACGCCAGTGGCCAGTTCTTCTGGCACCACTGCGTCACCGGCTGACGCGGTGCCCGGCGGCTACTGGGCGAGCGCCAGCCGCGGGCCGCTGAGCAGCAGCCGGATCGTGTCGACGGCGACCTGCACGACCTCGTCGGCCAGGTCGGCGCGCGGGCAGACGTAGAGGGCGAGCGGCTCGGCCACGGGCAGCGCGTCGCAGGGGACCAGCCCGGCGGGGGTCTCGCCCATGGTGGCCATCAGCGCCACGCCCAGCCCGGCGCCGACAGCGGCCTGGACGCCGGCCAGCTGGGTCGCCTCGGCGCCGATCTCGGCCGGTACGCCGTGCTCGGCCAGCGTCCCGAGGGCCCGCTTCCTCAGCTCGCAGGGGCTGGAGAAGGCGACCACGGGGACCGGGTCGGGCGCGGTCGGGACCCGCCAGCCGGGGGCGGCGTACCAGGTCAGCTCGAGCTCGCCGACGTGGACCGCGCGGGGGTCGTCGACCACGTTGAGCAGCAGGGCCAGGTCGACCTGGCCGGCGGCCAGGCCCTCGCGGAGCTGGGTGCCGCGGTCGATCCGGTAGCGGAAGCGGTAGTCGCTGGCCCGCTCGAGAGCGGCCGAGAGGGTCGGGAGCAGGTGCGCGGCGGCGTGCTCGGTCGAGCCGATCAGCACGTCCTGCTGGGCGCCCAGGACGAACCCGCGCAGCGTCTCGTCGTGCAGCTCCAGGATCTGCCGGGCGCGGTCGAGGAGCCGCTCCCCGTCGGCGGTGAACCGTGAGCCGCGGCCGTGCCGCTCGACCAGCGGCCGACCGACTGCGGCCTCGAGGCGTCGTACGTGCTGGCTGACGCCGGCCTGGCTGAGGTGCAGCCGCTCGGCGGCCCGCTGGAAGCCGCCGCAGTCGGCGACCGCGACGAGGCTGCGCAGCGGTCCGATGTCGAGCGAGCGATCCATGTCCATCAGGTTACTACGGTTATTGATCACGCCCGGTGATGGATCGCATCACGAACCGGCGTTGGAGTGCCTGCTCAAACCCGACTAGATTGATAGAGAAAGTTCATTCGAGGTCAGGAAGGGTGCACATGACCGCGACGAGGCAGATCCACCTGGGCGCCGTGCCGTACGGCACCGGGGGCCCGGGCGGCCACACGCTCTGGCTCGACCCCGAGATCCCGGGCGACGCGAGCGTCAACATCGACTGGTTCGTCGAGATGGCCCAGCTGGCCGAGCGCGGGCGGTTCGACCTGGTCTTCATCGTCGACAGCCAGTTCATCACCCCGTTCTCGCCGCCCCACTACCTCAACCGGCTGGAGCCGCTGACGCTGCTGAGCGCGCTGGCCACGCAGACCAGCCGGATCGGCCTGGTCGGCACGGCCACGACGAGCTTCAACAGCCCCTTCAACCTGGCCCGCCGGCTCGGCTCGCTCGACCTGATCAGCCGAGGCCGGGCGGGCTGGAACGTCGTCACCACCGGCGACGCCGGCACCGCCGGCAACTACGGCCTCGACGAGCACTACGACTACGACACCCGCTACGGCCGCGCGAGCGAGTACGTCGAGCTCGCGCGCGCCCTGTGGGACTCCTACGAGGACGACGCCTTCCCGCGCGACCGCGCCACCGGCCGCTTCCTCGACCCCGACAAGCAGCACGTGCTCAACCACGAGGGCACCTACTTCAAGGTCCGCGGGCCGCTGAACCTGGAGCGCTCCGCCCAGGGCGGCCCGGTGATCTTCCAGGCCGGCGACTCCGACCAGGGCCGCGACCTGGGCGCCAGCGTGGGGGAGGGCATCTTCACCTTCGCCCCCGACATCCCGAGCGGCCAGTCGTTCTACGACGACATCAAGACCCGCGCCCGCGACAGGTTCGGGCGGAACCCGGACCACCTCGTGGTGATGCCGGGGATCAAGGTCGTCGTCGGGGACACCGACGAGGAGGCCCGCGAGATCGAGGCCGCGAACAACGACCGCGACCACACCTTCGGGGCGGCGCTGCGCGAGTTCGGCCGGCCCTTCGGCTGGCACGACTTCACCCAGTACGACCTGGACGCGCCGTTCCCGGCCGAGGCCCTGGTGCACGGCGAGCGGTCGTTCTACACCCAGGCCAAGGCGATCACCCAGCGCGCCGAGGACCACGGCTGGACGCTGAGGCAGGCCGTCGAGGCCACCCGCGGCTTCCGCAAGAGCGAGTTCGTCGGCTCGGCCGCGACCGTCGCCGACAAGCTCGTCGAGTGGTTCGAGGCCCGCGCCTGCGACGGCTTCAACATCGGCCTCGACCACCCCGCCAACTTCCGCCGGATCGTCGACGAGGTCGTCCCGATCCTGCAGGAGCGCGGCGTCTTCCGCACCGACTACGACTCCACCCACCTGCGCGGGCATCTCGGGCTGCCCGTGCCTGTCAACCGGCACACCGCCGCCCGCGCGGCGAACCCCGCCTGACAGCCCCGTCCTCCTCCACCCGATCGAAAGGCCGACGCCGCACCATGACGCGCACCCGCACGCCCCTCGCCGCCACCCAGTCCCGCCGGGGCTTCCTCGGCCTCAGCCTCGCCGCGGGCCTGGTCCTCAGCCTCGAAGCCTGCGGGGGCGGCTCGTCCGGCAGCAGCGGCGGCTCCGGCACGAACACCCTGACCTGGGCCTGGCAGCTGCCGACCACCTGGGACCCGGTGACCTCCTCGGCCGGCTCCGACGTGCAG
Source organism: Nocardioides lianchengensis (assembly GCF_900101465.1). Taxonomy (GTDB): domain Bacteria; phylum Actinomycetota; class Actinomycetes; order Propionibacteriales; family Nocardioidaceae; genus Nocardioides; species Nocardioides lianchengensis. The sequence goes on along the minus strand of NZ_FMZM01000014.1, from coordinate 99,177 downwards.
ATGCTGGCCCTCGCCTACGACCCGATCACCGCGCTCGACGAGCAGGGCAACGCCGTCCCGTGGCTCGCCGAGTCCTGGGCGTACGACGCCGCCGGCACCACCGTGACCTTCACGCTCCGCTCCGGCCTGAAGTTCAGCGACGGCACCCCGCTGAACGCCGCGGCGGTCGCCAAGTCGATCGAGCGCGGGCGCAGCCAGGACGGGTCGCTGATCGCGCCGCAGATGAAGTCCATCAAGTCGGTCGCCGCCTCCGGCGAGCTCGACGTGGTGATCGAGCTGACCGAGGTCGACTACCAGTACCCGCTGCTCTTCGCCGGGAAGACCGGCATGGTCGTGAACCCGGCCGCGTTCGAGAAGGACGTCGACGCGCTCGCCACCCAGCCCGCGGGCTCGGGACCGTTCGCGGTGACGTCGTACGTCCAGAACGACCACGCGAGCCTGAAGAGGAACCCGAACTTCTTCGCCGCCGACGAGATCACCATCAAGGCGCTCGAGCTCTACCCGCAGCAGGACCCGGCGACCGTGGTCGCCGGCGTGCAGTCGGGACAGTTCAACCTGGCCCGGATCAGCGGCGCCCAGGTCGAGGCGGCCGAGGCCGCCGGGCTCGACGTCCAGGTCATCGACTCGATGTTCGTCAGCGTGCTCGACGTGAACGCCTCGATGGCGCCGTTCGACGACCCGGCGGTCGTCGAGGCGATGAAGTTCGCCATCGACCGCGAGAAGCTGAAGGAGGTCGTCGGCTTCGGCGTCGGCGACGTCAACTACCAGCCGTTCCCGCCCGGCTACGTGGGCTACAACGAGGAGCTGGCCGACGTCTACGCCTACGACCCCGAGAAGGCCAAGCAGCTGCTCGCCGACGCCGGTCACACCTCGCCGGTCAAGGCGGTCTTCACCAGCTCCGGCCAGTCCGCCCCGGCGGTCGAGCTGATCCAGGCGCAGCTGAAGGACGTCGGCATCGACGCGACCATCGAGACGATCCCGCAGACCCAGCACACCCAGCTCGTCTACCTCGAGCACTCCAAGGCCCTGACGTACGACGGCTTCGCGGGCCGCGAGTCGCCCGTGCAGGCCTTCCAGGTGCTGTTCGGCGCCGAGGGCCTGATGAACCCGGCGCGGCAGACCGACCCGAAGCTGGAGGCGCAGCTGGAGAAGGTCAAGCAGACCCCCACCGACAGCCCCGAGTACGCCGGGCTGCTGCAGGAGGCGACCAGGATCGCCGTGACGACCTTCCCGAACACCTTCCTGCAGCTGATGCCGACGATCGTGATCCGCAAGGGCGTCTCCGAGCTGCCGGCGTCGCCGAGCCTGCGCCGCTTCGAGGGCGTGACCGTGTCGTGAGCCTGACCGTGACCGCGCCGGCGACCGAGCCGGCACCCGGCGTGCCGGTCCCGGGCGACGGCGCGGTGCGCGCGGACTCCCGCGCGCGCCGGGCGCTCCCGTTCCTGCGCTCGCTGGCGAGCACGGCCCTCGTGACCGTGACCGTGCTGTTCCTGGCCTCGGTGATCACCTTCGCGCTCGGCGCGCTGAGCGACAGCAACCCGGCCGCCGCCGCGCTCGGCGAGACCGCGACCCAGGCCGACATCGACCGGCTGAACGCCGAGTTCGGCCTGGACCGGCCGCTCGTCGTGCAGTACTTCTCCTGGGTCGGCAACGCGCTCGGCGGCGACCTCGGCCGGTCCTGGTTCACCACGATCCCGGTCTCCGACAGCATCCGGCAGGCGCTGCCGGTCGACCTGTCGATCGCCGCGCTGGCCCTGGTGCTGGCCATCCTCATCGGCGGCGGCGCCGGCATCGGCGCCGCGCTGAGCAACGGTGGGATCTTCGACCGGGCCGTGACCCTGGTCTGCTCGCTGCTCGGCACCCTGCCGCCGTTCGTCATCGGCATGGCGCTGATCGTGGTCTTCGCGGTCAAGCTCCAGGCCCTGCCCGCCGGCGGCTACGTGCCGATCACGGTCGACCCGCTCGAGTGGCTGCGGTTCGCGATCCTGCCCGGGCTCGCGCTGAGCCTCGACGTCGCCGCCTCCATCGCCCGCCAGCTGCGGACCTCGCTGGTCGGCTCGCTGCGGGAGAACTACGCGGTCGGGGCGCAGATGCGCGGCTTCGGCCGCTCCCGGGTCCTCTTCGGCCACGTCCTGCGCAACGCCGCCGGTCCGACGCTGGCGGTCATCGGCCTGGCCATCCCGCTGATCATCGGCGGCGCCGTGATGACCGAGAAGCTCTTCGGCCTGCCCGGCATCGCCCAGCTCGCGCTCCAGTCCGCGGAGAAGGGCGACGTACCCGTCGTGCTCGGGACGCTGCTGGTGACCGCCGTGATCGTGGTCGCGGCCAGCCTCGTCATCAACGTGCTGCAGAAGGCGCTCGACCCGCTGGCCCGGCAGGGCAGCGCGAGGAGGGCGGCCCGATGAGCACCCTGCGCCGTCTCTGGGCCATCCCGACCGCCAGGTTCGCCCTGGTCGTGCTGGCCGGGGTCGCCTTCCTCGCGGTCTTCGGCTCGGCCCTGGCCCCCCACGACCCACTCAAGCAGTACACCGACCGGGTGCTCGAGGGCCCCAGCGGCGACCACCTGCTCGGCACCGACTACCTCGGCCGCGACGTGCTGAGCCGACTGATGGCCGGCACCCGGCTGTCGGTGATCGGCGCCGCGGAGGCGGTCGTCATCGGCGCCGTCCTCGGCGTCCCGACCGGCCTGGCCTCGGCCTGGGTGGGCCCCCGGCTGGAGTGGCTGGCCCTGCGGATCAGCGACACCCTGGTCATCCTCCCCTTCACCGTCTTCGCCATCGCCGTCGCCGGCACGCTCGGCAACGGGCTGCAGCAGGCGATGTTCGCGATCGGGGTGCTGATCAGCCCGATCTTCTTCCGGGTCACCCGCGCGGTCGCCCTCGGCCTGCGCACCCAGCAGTACGTCGAGGCCGCCGAGCTGATGGGCGCCTCGCAGTGGTGGACGCTGCGCACCCACATCTGGACCAAGGTGCTCCCCAACGTGGCCGTCACCTCCGCCCAGGCCGCCGGCGCCGCGCTGCTCGTGGTCGCGTCGCTGTCCTTCCTGGGCCTCGGCGTCACGCCGCCCGCGCCGACCTGGGGCGGGATGCTCGCCTCCGACCTCGGCTACCTCACCCAGCAGACCTGGGCGCCGGTCTTCCCCGGCCTGCTGATGATGGCGACCGTCGGGTCCCTCAACCTGCTCGCCGACGCCATCCGCGACGCGACCGGGGCGGGCACCTCCGCGCGCCGGCGCCGCCGTACCCCTGCGACCTCCCGGAAGGAGCGGTCCGGTGCCGTTGTCTCCTGAGCGCGTCCTCGACGTCCGCGACCTCCAGGTCTCGGTCGGCGACCACCTGGTCGCCGTCCAGGACGTCTCGTTCCAGATCGGCCGTGGCGAGGCCGTCGGCCTGGTCGGCGAGTCCGGCAGCGGCAAGACGCTGACCTGCCGCGCCGTCCTCGGCCTGCTGCCCACCACCGGCGAGATCGACCACGGCCGGATCGTCCTGGGCGACGGCGCGGACGCCGTCGAGCTGACCGGCGCGCGCCGGTCGACCTGGGACCAGGTCCGTGGGGTCCGCCTCGGCGCGGTCTTCCAGGACCCCGCCTCCTACCTCAACCCCTCGCTGACCGTGGGCCACCAGCTCGCCGAGCAGCTGCGGGTCAAGGCCGGCCTGTCCCGTGCTGCCGCGCACCGGCGGTCGGTGGAGCTCTTCACCGAGGTCGGCCTGCACGAGCCGGAGTCGGTCTTCCACCAGTACCCGCACGAGCTCTCGGGCGGCATGCTCCAGCGGGTCCTGATCGCCATCTCGGTCTCCTGCGAGCCGGAGCTGCTGATCGCCGACGAGGCGACCACCGCGCTCGACGTGGTGATCCAGGCCGAGATCCTCGAGCTGCTGCGCCGGCTGCGGGAGACCCACGGGCTCTCGCTGCTGCTGGTCACCCACGACCTCGCCGTCGTCGCCGAGACCTGCGAGCGGATCCTCGTGATGTACGGCGGCCAGGTGGTCGAGAGCGGTCCGACCGCGGAGGTGCTGGGCGACCCGCAGCACCCCTACACCCGCGCGCTGATGGACGTCGCGACCATCGGCAACTGGGAGCGCCGGACCCTCGACGTGATCCCCGGCCAGCCGCCCGCCGCGGGCGAGCGGATGCCGGGCTGCCGCTTCGCCCCGCGCTGCCGGTACGCCGCCGCCGCGTGCGTGGCCGGCCCGGTCCCGCTGGTCGACCTGGAGACCGAGGGCCGGTCCGCGCGCTGCGCCCGGCTCGGCGAGGTCCTGACCGAGTCCGCTCTCGAGGAGGTGTCCGCATGACCGCGACCCAGGAGGTGTCCGCCACTGTGGAGTCGACCCCGCCGGTGCCGCCGCTGCTGCGGGTCACGGGCCTGTCGGTGTCCTACGCGCCGCCGCGCAAGGGGGTCAACCTCGGCACCGGCGCGGCCCTGACCGACGCCAGCCTCGAGGTCCGGCCCGGCGAGATCGTCGGCATCGTCGGCGAGACCGGCTCCGGCAAGACCACGCTGGCCCGGGCCACGGTCGGCCTGGTCCGGCCCGCCGCGGGGCGGATCGAGTTCGCCGGCCAGGACATGGGCGGGCTGCGCGGCCGCGCGCTGCGCGACTTCCGCCGGTCCGGGCAGGTGCAGCTGGTCTTCCAGGACCCGCTGCGCTCCCTGGACCCCGACCTGACCATCGGCGACATCGTGCGCGAGCCGCTCGACGTCGCCGGCACGCTGCCGCGCCGCGAGCGGGCCGACCGGGTGGCCGAGTCGCTGCGCCTGGTCGGGCTCGACCCGGAGAGCGTGACCGGCCGCCGGCCGCGCGAGCTCTCCGGCGGCCAGCGCCAGCGGGTCTCGCTGGCCCGGGCCATCTCGACCCGGCCGCAGCTGCTGTTCTGCGACGAGCCGGTCTCGGCCCTCGACGTCTCCAACCGCAACCTGGTGCTGAACCTGCTCGACCGGCTCCGCACCGAGCTCGGCCTCGCGGTCGTGATCATCGCCCACGACCTGAGCTCGCTGGCCGGCATCGCCGACCGGGTCGCGGTCTTCTACCGCAGCCGGGTGGTCGAGCAGGGTCCGGTGCAGGCCGTCCTCGGCCGGCCCGCGCACCCCTACACGGGCCTGCTGACCGCCTCGGCGCCGAGCGTCGTACGGGTCGACCGGCTCCGCCCCGAGCAGCTGCGCCCCGAGCCGGGCGGCCGCGAGTGGCCGGCCCACGGCGTCTGCGTCTTCGCCCCCCGCTGCCGGTTCGCGCACGACGCGTGCACCGAGCAGCCCGACCCGGTGCCGCTCGACGGCGAGCGTGAGGCGGCCTGCCACGTCGCCGGCCGCTGGCGCGAGCAGCTCACCTCCGACGACACCACCGACGGTGGTTGAGGAAGGACGAAGTCCTGTCTCGAAACCCCCGCACCCGACCCAGGGCTCTGATCGCCGCCGACTCCCGGCTCACCGGGTTTCGAGACGGTCGCAGGGCGACCTCCTCAACCACCGTTTCCACTCCTCCACGAAGAGAGAAGCTGATATGACCACGCAGTACGACGATGTCGAGATCCTCGGCATGATCGGCACCGCCGACGGCTCCGAGATCCGGCCCGCGAGCGGCCCGGTCATCGACGCCGACTACACCGCGCGGTTCGCGCAGGCCCACGAGGAGGGCGGCTTCGACCGGGTCCTGATCGGCTACGGCTCGGGCTGGTCGGAGGGCACCCAGGTCGCGGCGTACGCCGCCGCCCACACCGAGCGGCTCGGCCTGCTGGTCGCCCACCGGCCCGGCGTCGTGCACCCGACGCTGGCGTCGCGGACCTTCACCACCCTCGACCACTTCAGCAAGGGGCGGGTGGCGCTCAACATCGTCACCGGCAGCAGCAACGTCGAGCAGCGCCGCGAGGGCGACTACGTCCCCCACGACGAGCGCTACGCCCGCACCGACGAGTACCTCCAGATCCTCCGGGGCGCCTGGGACACCCCCGGCCCGCGCGACTTCGACGGCACCTACTACCGGTTCGAGGGCTTCACCCCCCAGGTGATGCCGTACGACGGCCGCCACCTCGAGCTGTTCTTCGGCGGCAGCTCGGTCCCGGCGTACGCCGTCGGCGCGAAGCACGCGGACACCTACATGCTCTGGGGCGAGCCGCTCGCCGGGACCTCCGAGCAGATCGCCACCATCGAGGCCGAGGCCGCGAAGGCCGGCCGGACCCGCCGCCCGCGGGTGTCGGTGTCGCTGCGCCCGATCCTGGGCCGCACCGACGCCGAGGCGTGGGAGCGCGCGCACGGCATCCTCGACACCATCAACGGCGTCGTCGGCGCGCACTTCAAGGAGCGGGTCGGCCAGCTGCACCCGCCGGGCAAGGGCCCCGAGAACGCCGGCTCGCAGCGGCTGCTGGCCGTGGCCGAGCAGGGCGACCTGCACGACCGCTGCCTGTGGACGCCCACGTCCAAGGCGGTCGGCGGCGGCGGCAACTCCACCGCCCTGGTCGGCTCGCCCGAGACGGTCGCGGCCGCGCTGGTCGACTACGTCGAGATCGGCGTGAACACCATCCTGATCCGCGGCTACGACCCGCTCCAGGACGCGATCGACTACGGCCGCGACCTGCTGCCGCTGGTCCGCCAGGAGCTGGCCCACCGGGCCACGACCGCGCGTGCCTCCTGAGCTCCCCCTCGCCGGCGTCCGGGTCGTCGAGCTGGCTCACGTCGCGGCCGGGCCGTTCGCCGGGATGCTCCTGGCCGACCTGGGCGCCGACGTGGTCAAGGTCGAGCCGCCCACGGGCGACCAGATGCGGGCCTGGCCGCCGTTCGCCCACGACGGCTCGGGGGGCTCGTTCAGCCACAACTTCGCCTCGGTCAACCGCAACAAGCGCAGCGTGGTCGCGGACCTGAAGGACCCCGACCAGCTGGCCTCCGTGCAAGCGCTGGTCGCGGCCGCGGACGTGGTGGTCGAGAACTACCGCCCGGGTGTGCTCGACCGCCTCGGCCTCGGGTACGACGAGGTCGCGGCCGGTCACCGCGGCCTGGTCTACGCGTCGATCTCGGGCTACGGGCTGACCAGCCCCTACGTCAACGACGGCGCCTACGACGTGGTCGTCCAGGGCATGTCCGGGCTGATGAGCGTGACCGGCGAGCCCGACGGCGGACCGGTCAAGGCCGGCGTGCCGGTGGGCGACTTCACCGCGGGTCTCTACGCCGCCTACACGATCGCGGCGATGCTGCCGCAGGTCCGCGGGTCCGGCACCTCGGTGCGCCTCGACGTCCCCATGCTCGACTGCCTGCTCGGGGTCTCCGCGCTGCAGACCAGCGAGTACTGGGGCTCCGGCCGCGAGCCCGGCCGGCTCGGGACCGCGCACCCGCGCAACGCGCCGTACCAGGGGTTCTCGGCGGCGGACGGCGACTTCACCGTCGCCGCCGGCAACGACCGGCTCTGGGCGGCCGTGGCCGACGTGGTCGGGCGGCCCGAGCTCGTGACCGACCCGCGGTTCGTCACCCAGGCCGACCGGGTGGCCCACCAGCGCGAGCTGGCCGGGCTGCTGCAGGAGCGGTTCGCCGAGGAGAAGCGCGACCACTGGCTCACCGAGCTGCGCGCCCGCGGGGTGCCCAGCGGCCCGGTCAACACCTTCGGCGAGGTGCTCGCCGACCCGCACGTCGAGGCCACCGGCCTCGTGGGCCGGGTCGAGGTGCCGGTCGCCGGGGAGGTGTCGACCGTGGTCTACCCGGTCCGGATCTCCGGGCTCGGGCCGCGGCTCGACCGTGGCGCCCCCGCGTTGGGCGGCCATCCCGAGGTGCACGCCGAGTGGGTGCCCGCGTGAGCGTGCGACTCGACCGCGGCGAGGTGTGGACGGCGACCCTGGACCGCCCCGAGCGGGCCAACGCGCTCTCGGCCGAGCTGGTCGAGGCGCTGCACGCCGTCCTCGACGAGGCCGAGGCCGCCCGCCCGAGGGCGCTGGTGCTGCGCGGCAACGCCCGGCACTTCGCCGCCGGCTTCGACCTGGGCGGGCTCGGGGCGGAGACCGACGCGTCGCTGGCGCTGCGCTTCCTGCGCGTCGGGCTGCTGCTGGAGCGGCTGCTGGCCGCGCCGTACCCGACGGTCGCGGTGGCCGAGGGCGCCGCGGTCGGGGCGGGCGCCGACCTGGTGCTGGCCTGCGACCACCGGCTGGTCGACCCGGCGGTCACGCTGAGCTTCCCGGGCTCGGCCTTCGGCGTCGCCCTCGGCGTCGTACGACGGGCCGCGCTGGGCGACCGGCTCGTCACCGGCGTCCCCGCCGACCTGCCCGCGGTCCTGGCCGGACCGTCCCCGACCCGCCCTCCCCACGACGCCGACGCCGAGCTGGCCGCGCTGGCCCGCTCGGTCGCCGCCCCCGGTCTCCGGAGGCGGATCGCCGCCTACGCCGATCGCACCCTCACGAAGGAGCCCGCATGAGCACCCAGACCGTCCCCGGGATCGCGACCTTCGCCGACACCGTCGCGGGCCTCGTCGCCGAGGGCCTCGACGAGCGGACCCTGACCGCCCGGATCCGCGACGAGCTGGAGGCCGCCCTGGCCGCCGGCCTGGAGCTGCCGGAGGAGGTGACCCGGCCCGACCCGGTGCGCTACGTGATGTATCCGCTGCACGTCGCCGCCGACGGCGGCTTCTCGATCGCCAGCGCGGTCTGGGACGTCGGCCAGGGCACGCCCGTGCACGGCCACGAGACCTGGGGCGTCGTCGGCATCCACAGCGGGGTCGAGGTCGAGACCCGCTACGAGAAGCCGGCGGAGCCCGACGTACCCCTGGTGCGGGAGGGGACCGACGAGTGGACCGCCGGCCAGGTCACCGTCTGCTGCACCACCGACGACGACGTCCACCAGGTCCGCTGCGGGGGTGACCGGCCGGTGGTCGGCATCCACGTGTACGGCGCCGACATCGGCACCCTGCCGCGCCGCGGCTACGACCCCGACACCGGCGCGGTGCACTGGTTCACCTCGCGCTGGGCCGACCACCACGACACAGGAGCCTGAAGATGACTGTCACCACCTGGGACGAGCCGACCGGCGCGACGCCGCGCGGCACCCTGATCGTGCTGCCCGGCCGCGGCGAGACCGATGCGTCGTACCAGCGCTTCGGCAAGCGGCTGTCGGCCGACGCCTACCGGGTCCGCCTGGTGCCCGTCGACCTCGACGACCTCGAGGGCACCCGCACGCAGGTCGAGAAGCTGATCGCCGACGAGTCGCTGCCGTCGCCGAAGGTGCTCGTCGGCACCGACTCCGGCGCCACCCTGGCCGCGACCCTGGTCGGCGAGGTGGACGCCGACGCGGCCGTGGTCGCCGGCCTGGCGCTGCCCGGCTCGACCGGCGGCGCGACCTGGGAGGACGAGGTCGACGCCCGTACGGCGTGTCCGGTGCACCGCTCGGTCCTCGACGCCGACCCCGACTTCGAGCGCGGCGCGCTGACCCGGCCGCTGCCCTGGGACGCGCTCGAGCTGACCGCGCCCGACAAGCCGGTGCTGGTGGTGCACGGCTCGACCGACCGGATCACGCCCGCGGACGACGCGGTGGCGCCGTACGTCGACGCGCCGCAGGCGCGGGTCTGGCTGGTCCAGGGCGGCCGCCACGACGTGCTCAACGACGCCTCGCACCGCTCGGTCGCGGCCACCGTCGTGCTCTTCCTGGAGTCGCTGAAGCTCGGCAGTGACCTGCCTCCCGTGCTGGTCCCCGCGGCGGCCGGCCGATGACCACGACCGCCGTGGTGGTCGGCAACCCCAAGCCGCAGAGCCGCACGCTCGCGGCCGCCACCCACGTCGCCCGCGAGCTCAGCGGCGCCGAGCCCGACCTGGTCGTCGACCTGGCCACCCTCGGGCCGGCGATCCTGGACTGGTCCGACCCGACCGTCGCCGACCTGGTGAGGCAGGTGGGAGCGGCCGATCTCGTGGTCGTGGCCAGCCCGACGTACAAGGGCGCCTACACCGGGCTGCTCAAGCTGTTCCTCGACCGGTTCGCCGGCGGGACGGGTCTGTCCGGCGTCTCCGTACCCCTGATGCTGGGCGGGAGCCCGGCCCACGCGCTCGCGCCGGAGCTGCTGCTGCGGCCGGTGCTCACCGAGATCGGCGGCACCGTCCCCGGCCGGGGCCTCTACGTCGTCGACGCCCGGCACGACGACCCCGCGGCGTACGCCGACTGGCTCGCCGCCACGGCGCCCGTCGTGGCCGCCCTCCTGAACGGAGCCGCATGAGCCTCACGACCAACCAGGACCTCGACCCCAGCGCCCTGCGCGAGGCCTTCGGGATCTTCCCCAGCGGCGTCGTCGCGCTCGCGGCCGAGGTCGACGGCCGGCCCGTCGGCCTCGCCGCCAGCTCGTTCACCTCGGTGAGCCTGGACCCGCCGCTGGTGTCGGTGAACCTCGCCAACACCTCCAAGACCTGGCCCGACCTGCGCCGGTCGTCGCACCTGGGCGTGACCGTGCTCGCCGAGCACCACGCCTCGGTCTGCCGCGCGCTGGCCGGGCCGGTCGACCGGCGCTTCGACGACCTCGCCTACACCGTCAGCCCGGACGGCGCGGTCACCCTCGACGAGGGTCTGGCCCGCTTCGACTGCACGGTCTACCGCGAGGTCGAGGCCGGCGACCACGTCCTGGTCCTGCTGGAGCTGCACGCCGTCGAGCACGAGGGCGCGGTCGGGAGCCCGCTGGTCTTCCACCGCAGCGGGTTCGGCACGTTCCTCGACCACCAGGACGGGGGCGCAGCGCGCCGGTGACGGCGCCGGTGACCTGAGTCATACGGAAGGCTGTACGTCGGTATACCGAATACCTTATGGTGTTGCCCGCATCACACCCATCCCATCGGGACAGAACGGCGGCAGCACCCTCCATGACCCACGACAACCTGCTCCTCCTGCACACCGCGATCACGATCGTCGGCATCATCGCGCTGATCGTGGTGCTGAAGATCCACCCGGTGTACTCGCTGCTGGCCGGCGTGCTCTACCTCGGCATCGCCAGCGGGCTCGGCCTCGACGACACCCTGAGCACCCTGACGACGGGCTTCGGCGAGATCCTGGCCGAGATCGGCCTGCTCATCGCCTTCGGCGTCACGCTCGGTACGGCGATGCACGAGCTCGGCGCGATCGACCGGATCGTGCGCGGGCTGATGCGCATCTTCGGGCCGCGGAAGTCGCCGTACGCCCTCGGGGTGACCGCGGGGACCGCCCTGCAGGCGATCTTCGCCGACGTGATGCTGGTCGTCACCGCCCCGGTCGCGCGCGGCCTGGCCCGCACCTCCGGCCCGAACGGCATCCCGCGGGTGGCCTCGGCCCTGGTCGCCGGCATCCTGGTCGGCCTGACGATGATGGTGCCGAGCGTCGGCTCGCTGGCCCTGGCCGGCGTCATCGACATCCCGCTGTGGCGCTACCTGATCTTCGGCGGCATCGCCGGCGCGGTGACCATCCTGGTCACCGTCTTCATCATGACGGTGCTGATCGAGCGGACGCCGTTCTGGAAGCCCGAGACCGACGAGGACCGCGCGACCTTCGACGCGCTCGACGGCCTCGACGGGACCGGTGCGGGCGCGGCCGCCGTGGCGACCGAGCAGGTCCAGGAGGGCCGCCGGGTGCCGCTGCTGTTCGCCGTCTCCCCGGTCATCGTCTCGCTGGTCCTGGTCGCCGCCGGCTCGATCACCGACGTCTTCGACGTCGAGAACGCCGTGCTCGCCTTCCTGGCGGCGCCCACGATCGCCCTGCTCATCGGCTCGTTCAGCGCGATCATGCTGGTCCGCTTCTACCGCGGCCAGGACGGCGTCGGCCGGGCGCTCGGCACCAGCTTCTCCTCGCTCGGCGAGGTGCTGGTGCTGACCGGCCTCGGCGGCGCGCTCGCCGGCCTGGTCCGCGCGACCGGCCTCGGCGACGTGCTCGGCGACTTCTTCGCCTCCAGCTCCGGCCCGCCGATCCTGCTGGCCTGGCTGATCGCCGTCGTGCTGCACGTGGCCATCGGCTCGGTCAGCGTCGCCGCGATCACCGCGGCCGGCATCCTGGCGCCGGTGGCGGAGAGCTCGGGCATCGACCCGATGCTCATCGCGCTGGCCGCCGCCGCGGGCGCGCTCTTCCTGATGACCGTGCACAGCAACTTCTTCTGGATGGCCAAGAACCTGCTGGGGATGACCACGAGCGGCGCGGTCAAGACCGTCGGTACGTCGACCTCCGTGGCCTCCGTCGTCGGCCTCGGCGTGGTGCTGCTGATGAGCCTGGTGCTCTAGTGGTCGAGATCCTGGAGGCGGGCGAGCCACGCGTCCGACTCGGGCGAGCCGCCGCCGAGCTGCTCGACGGCGGGCAGGAAGCTGCGGTGGCCGTGGCTGGCGAACGCCTCGAGCGCGGCGTCGAGGTCGCCGGCCTCCAGCACGTCGACCAGCACCCGGTGCCGGGCGGCGTTGCCGGCCGGCGACTCCTGGGTGCGGCTGGCGACATTGAGGCTCATGCACAGCTCCATCTGCAGCTGCAGGCTCCGGTACGTCGCGAGCAGCCGCTCGTGGTGGGCCAGCGCGACCACGGCCTGGTGGAAGCGCAGGCCCAGCTCGACCAGGGTCGCGCCCCCGTCGCCCTGCTCGCCGGCCCGCTCGAAGTCGGCCAGCGCGGACCGCACCGGCTCCAGCCGGTCCGGGTCGGCCAGCGGCAGGGCCAGCCGCAGCGCCATCGCCTCGAGGTCGTCGCGCAGCGTGACCAGCTCGTAGACGTCGTGCCGGGTCAGCTCGCGCACGACCATCCCGCGCCGCGGGTGCGAGACGACCAGGCCCTCGTGGTGCAGGTCCTTCAGCGCCTCGCGGATCGGCGGGCGGGAGACGCCCAGCTGCTCGGTGAGCCGGGCCTCGACCAGCCGGTCGCCGGGCGCCAGCTCCCCGCCCAGGATCATCGCCCGGATCGCGTCGGACGCCAGCTGGGCCATGCTCGGCGGGGCGACGAGACGCCGGTCCGCGGTGGGCTCCATGGGCCGAACCTTAGCGGGTGACGGTCAGCACGTAGTTTGCGTACGGTATACCGAGTACCAACTCAGGAGGATCATGAACGCCCAGACCCCCGGACCGCTCGCCGACGTCCTCGTCGTCGAGGTCGGCTCCTTCATCGCGGCGCCGTACGCCGCCACCCAGCTCGCCGACCTCGGCGCCCGGGTGGTGAAGGTCGAGACGCCGGGGACCGGTGACTTCGTGCGCGGCAACGCGCCGTTCGTCGGGGGCGAGAGCTCGTCGTTCGTCCGGCTCAACCGCAACAAGGAGTCGGTCGAGCTGGACCTGAAGTCCGAGGCCGGGCGCGACGCGTTCCGCGCCCTCGTACGACGGGCCGACGTGCTGGTGGAGAACCTCCGCCCGGGCGCGATGCGCCGGATGGGCCTGGGGTACGCCGACCTGGCGCCCGAGAACCCGCGCCTGGTCTACGCGTCGGCCTCCGGCTGGGGCCAGGACGGCCCGCTGGCCGACCGGCCCGGGCTCGACATCATGGCCCAGGCCCGCTCCGGGCTGATGAGCGTGACCGGCTTCCCGGACGCCGGCCCGGCCAAGGTGGGCGTGCCGATCTGCGACCTGATGTGCGCCATGTACGTCGCCCTCGGGGTCACCGCCGCGCTCCGCGAGCGGGACCGCTCGGGCCGGGGCCAGCACCTCGACGTCTCCCTCTACGAGTCCGGCGTCTCGCTCGGGGTGTGGGAGGCCGGGCGCTACTTCGGCGACGGCACCGTGCCCGGCCCGCAGGGCTCGGCCCACCAGAGCCAGGCGCCGTACCAGGCGGTCGTCACCGCCGACGGCCACGTCACAGTCGGGGCCAACACCCCGGGCCTGTGGCTCCGGTTCTGCGCGGCCCTCGGCCTGGACGCGCTGCCGGAGGACCCCCGCTTCGCCGACAACGCCGGTCGGATGACCCACCGCGACGCGCTGGTCACCGCGATCGAGGCGGTGACCGCGACGCTCCCGACCGACCGGGTCGTCGAGATCCTGGACGAGGCCGGCGTCCCGTGCGCGCCGATCCAGACCTACGACCAGGTCTTCGCCGACCCGGCTCTGGCCGCCCGCGACTTCTTCTGGGACGCCGAGCACCCGACCCTCGGCCCGGTCCGGCAGATCGGCTCGCCGATGCGCTTCTCGCGTACGCCGGTGCGCCGGGACGGGGCCGGTCCGCTGCTGGGCGACAGCACCGACGCCGTCCTGGCCGAGCTGGAGGAGGCCCGATGAGCGAGCTGCTGATCGAGCTGGACGGCCCCGTCCTGCGGGTCACCTTCAATCGGCCGGAGGCGCGCAACGCGATGACCTTCGGCATGTACGAGGGCCTGGTCGAGGCCTGCGAGCGGGCCGACGCGGACGACGCCGTCCGCGTGGTGGTGCTGCGGGGGGCCGGCGGCGCCGCGTTCGTGGCCGGCACCGACATCCGCCAGTTCGCGGGCTTCGACGGCCCGCGGGGCGTGGCCTACGAGGAGGAGATCGACGCGACCATCGGGCGGCTGCTCGCCGTACGGGTGCCGGTGGTGGCCGCGATCGACGGGTTCTGCATCGGCGGGGGCCTGGCCATCGCGGCCGCCGCCGACGTCCGGGTCGCGCACCCCGGGTCGCGGTTCGGCTACCCGATCGCCCGCACCCTCGGCAACACGCTCTCCGCCGCCAGCTATGCGCTGACCATGCGGCACTTCGGGCACGCGCGGACCATCGACATGATCCTGACCGCGCGGCTCCTCGACGCCGAGCAGGCCCGCGAGGCCGGGTTCGTGAGCCGGATCGCCGAGGACGTCACCGCCGAGACCGCGTCCGTCGTGGAGCGGATCCTCGGCCACGCGCCGCTCACCATGGCGGCCGGCAAGGAGATCCTGCGACGCTTGCACGCGGCGGCCGGCACGGTCGACGCCGACGACGTGATCGCCCAGGTCTACGGCTCGGCGGACTTCGCGGCCGGCGCGGCCGCCTTCACCACCAAGACCACCCCCACCTGGAGCGGACAGTGACAGCACCTCTGGACGGCCCCCTCGACGGCATCGTCGTCCTCGACCTGACCCAGGCCCTGGCCGGGCCGCACGCCACGATGATCCTCGGCGACCTCGGCGCGCGGGTGATCAAGGTCGAGCGCGCCGCGGGCGACGACAGCCGCGCCTGGGGCCCGCCCTGGGTGGGCGAGGACGAGCACCGGGTGAGCACCTACTTCCTCTCGGCCAACCGCAACAAGGAGTCGGTGGTCCTCGACCTCAAGGCCGAGGCCGATCTCGACGTGCTCTGGCAGCTGGTCGACGCGGCCGACGTGCTGGTCGAGAACTTCCGGCCCGGCGTCCTCGACCGGATGGGCCTGACCGTCGAGGCCCTGCACGCGCGCAACCCGCGGCTGGTGGTCTGCTCGATCAGCGGCTTCGGCCACGACGGGCCGGAGGGCGGCCGTCCCGGCTACGACCAGATCGCCCAGGGCGAGGCCGGGCTGATGAGCCTGACCGGGCCCGGACCGGACGAGCCCACCAAGGTCGGCGTGCCCATCGGCGACCTGCTCGCCGGCCTGCACGCGGTCTACGGGATCCTCGCCGCGCTGCACGCGCGGCACACGACCGGGCGCGGCGACGTCGTACGGACCTCGCTGCTGTCGTCGCTGGTCGGGGTGCACGCCTACCAGGGCACCCGCTACACCGTGGCCGGCCAGGTCCCGCGGGCTCAGGGCAACCACCACCCGTCCATCGCGCCGTACGGCGCCTTCGCCTGCTCCGACGGCATGCTCCAGATCGCCGCGGCCAACGACTCGCTCTGGCGTCGTACGGCGGCGGTGGCGGGCGTCGACGCCGACGAACCGCGCTTCGCCACGAACGGCTCGCGGGTCGAGCACCGCGACGAGCTGATCGCACTGCTCGAGGCGGCCTTCGCCGACCGCACCCGCGACGACCTGCTGGCCGCGCTCGACGAGGCCGGTGTCCCGTCCGGCGCGATCCGCACCCTCGACGAGGTCTACACCTCGCCGCAGGTCCGCTCGCAGGGGCTGCTGCTCGACGTCGAGCACCCGGCCCTCGGGGCGCTGCAGCTGCCCGGACCGCCGGTGCGCTTCGACAGCCACGCCCGCACCGACCACGCCGCCCCACCGAGCCTGGGGGCCGACGGACCGTCGGTCCTGGCCTGGCTGGCCTCGCGGAGCGAGTCGTGAGTGCGCGGCGGGTGGCCTGGGCCGGCCGGCTCCCGGAGGTCGACCCCACCGCCTGGATCGCCGACGACGCGACCCTGGTCGGCGCCACGACGATCGGGGCGGGCGCGTCGGTCTGGTACGCGTCCGTCGTACGCGCCGACGGCGACGCGATCACCGTGGGGGAGCGGAGCAACATCCAGGACGGCTGCGTCCTGCACGCCGACCCCGGCTTCCCGCTGACCATCGGGGCCGGCGTCAGCGTCGGGCACCGCGCGGTGCTGCACGGCTGCACGGTCGAGGACGACGTCCTGGTCGGCATGGGCGCCGTGGTCATGAACGGCGCCGTCATCGGGACCGGGTCGCTGGTCGCGGCCGGGGCCGTCGTCCTGGAGGGGACGGTCGTCCCGCCCGGCTCGCTGGTCGCCGGGCTGCCCGCGAAGGTGCGTCGTACGACGACCGAGGAGGAGCGGGCCGGCATCCGCTTCAACGCCGACGGGTACGCCGAGCTGGCCCGGGTCCACCACGCCGGCTGACCGCCCGCGCGGGGCCCGCGCGAGAATGGGCCTCCGTCCTTCCCCTGCTCGAGGAGCCAGCCACGATGTCCCAGGTCACCGCCACCACCGAGGCGACCCTGCCCGTCACGCCCGAGGCCGCGCTGGTCGCGCTGGCCGACTACGTCGACACCCGGCCGGCCATCCTCACCGACCGTTACACCGACTACGCGGTGCAGAGCGGCGGCGTCGGCGACGGCACGGTCGTCACCTGGCAGCTGCACGCGACCGAGAAGCGGGTCCGCCACGTCGTCGCCGACGTGACGACCGACGCCACCAGCGTGATCGAGACCGACCGCAACTCCTCCCTCGTGACCCGCTACGTCGTCAGCCCCGCCGGCAACGGCAGCCGCGTGGTCGTCACGACCACCTGGGACGGCGCCGGCGGCATCGGCGGCTTCTTCGAGCGGACCTTCGCCCCCAAGGGCCTCGCCCGCATCCACGACGGGGTGCTCGCCAACCTGGCCCAGCGGCTGGCCTGAGCCCGCTCAGCGCTCCGGGACGAGGTCCTGGGTGCCGAGCACGCGGAGCAGCTCCAGCTGCTCGACCGAGGCGGTGCCCGGGACCGGCGTGAACCACAGCAGCCGCTGGCGGCCGTCGTCGCTGAGCAGGGTCAGGCAGTTCACCTCGACCACGCCGAGCTCGGGGTGCACGAGCCGCTTGCGCTCGGCCCGTCGTACGGCGACGTCGTGCTGCTCCCACAGGGTGCGGAACTCCTCGGACCGGGCGAGCAGCCCGTCGACCAGCGTCGTCGCCTCCTCGTCGCGCGGCCCGCGCCGGGCGACGGCCGCGCGCAGGTCGGCCACGAACGACGCCGCGTGCCGGTCGTGGTCGTCGGTCGGATAGAGGCCCCGCGACGCCGGGTCGGTGAACCAGCGCCACACGAAGCTGGCCTCCGGCCCGCGCAGGTGGCTCTCGGAGCCGACCAGAGCGGCGGCGAGCGGGTTCTGGACGAGCGTCACGTGCAGGTCGGTGATCACCTGCGCCGGCGTACCGGCCAGGCGGTCGAGGAGGTCCAGCAGCCCGGGGTGGACGTGGGCCGCGGCCCCGCCGTCGGCCGGCAACGCCCGCCCGGCCAGGTGGTAGAGGTGGTCGCGCTCGTCGCGGGACAGCCTCAGCGCCCGGGCCAGCGCGGCGAGCATCTGCTCGGAGGGTTGGACGCCGGAGCCGCGCTCGATCTCGATGTAGTACTCGACCGACGCGCCCGCCAGCACCGCCACCTCGTCACGCCGCAGCCCCGGGACCCGGCGCCGGGGCCCGGTCGGCAGCCCGACGTCCGCGGGCCGGATCCGGTCGCGCCGCGACTTCACGAAGGCGCCGAGCTCGCTGAGGTCCACGCCCCCAGTGTCCTCCGGGCCGGTGCGCTGAGGGAGGGGGTGGCGTCCCCCCGGTGAGCACACTCTGGTTCCGCCCCGCCGCGGCGAGGACGGTGGAGCCATGAACACGAACCGAGTAGCCATCGTCACCGGCGGCTCCCGCGGCATCGGCCGCGCCGTCGCCCTCCACCTCGCCGCCACCGGCCACCCCGTGGTCCTCGCCTACGCCGGCAACACCGCGGCCGCCGAGGCGACCGTCGGCGACATCGAGGCGGCCGGCGGCCGCGCGACCGCCGTACGGGCCGACGTCGCCGACGAGCACGCCGTCGCCGCCCTCTTCGACACCACCGAGGAGCAGTACGGCGGCGTCGACGTCGTCGTCCACGCGGCCGGCCGGATGCACCTGTCCCCGATCGCCGACCTGGACCTCGACGAGCTCGACGCGATGCACCGCACCAACATCCGCGGCACCGTCGTCGTCGCCCAGCAGGCCGCCCGCCGCCTCCGCCCCGGCGGCGCCCTCGTCACCTTCTCCACCTCCCAGGTCGAGCTCCGCCACCCGACGTACGGCGCCTACATCGCCTCCAAGTCCGCCGTCGAGGGCCTCACCCTCGTCCTCGCCCGCGAGCTCCGCGGCCGCGACGTCACCGTCAACGCCGTCGCCCCCGGCCCCACCGCCACCGACCTCTTCCTGGACGGCAAGGACGACGCCACCCTCGACCGGCTCGCGAAGCTCGCGCCGCTGGAGCGGATCGGTACGCCGGAGGAGGTTGCTGAGGTGGTTGGCTTCCTGGCGTCGGCCGCCGGGCACTGGGTCAATGGGCAGGTCGTGCGGGCCAATGGCGGGATCGCCTGACCCTTCGAACCCCCTGAGGTTTCTAGGCGGGGACTGGCGTCCGCAAAGCCAGGACAAGTCGGATCCGACTCCGCAGATAGGCGGCGGAGCGGCGTATCAAGTGCACCCGGTGCGAAGGCTGGAGGACTCGGACCTGCTGGCGGCATAGACCCGACTCGTAGGGAGTTCGTCCAGCAAGACCCATGATCGGCCCGAGCGGTGCCCCTTACGGGCGCCTTCGGACCCGGGAGGTGGGCGCCCTGCCGAACCCTATGGCTGCCATGTTTCCGTTGCAATCGCCAACTAAAGTCGAGCTCCCCCAACTCGCTCAACCAAGTCCTGCGGTACGGAGGAGTTGTTCATAGTGTTTCCGGTCATTGGTGAACTCTGGGTCGGGAATCTCGGACTCCGCCTTTCGGAAGGCGTCGATGCCTTCCGATAGCACCATCGTGTTGCCATTGAGGCGCATCAAACTAAGGCCAACCTCGCACAGTAGACGGTAGTTGTGGCGATCGTCCGGGCGTCTTAGGAGAAGCTTGGAAGCTTGCGACCTCGCCTCAAAGAGGAGTGAGACTCTGTCCCCAAGCATCAAGCCAGTTGATTTCTCGGCTCTAAGCACAATCAACCGGACGCGATAGCGATCGACGATGTCGTCCTGTCCGAGATCGCGTAGTGAAGCCTCGATGGCTTGCTTTGCGCCGATCGTGTCCTCGGCGTTCAAGTACTTTCTGATCAGGCGACGGTGAGGTGTGCGCTCGCTAGGAACAACACGGACAAGTTCAGTGAGCAATCGAATCTGTTCTTCGTGGCTCGGGAGACGGTCGATGCCCATCTCGCTCGTCGCGAGGGCATTCGCAGTTTCCATCTCAATCCATACGGATGGATTGAGCCCATGAATTAGGTTTTCGAGGAGCTCTCCCTGTTCGTCGGGATCTCCGAACTTGTATGTCGCGATCACAGTAGCGATCACGTCGTGCCGTGTGGACCATCCGTAGATTCCTCGCGAAACACTAATGTCGTGCTCCTGGACTATCCCTTCGAGTTGTTTCAGGTGAGCCATCAGTTGACCTGCGTCAATACCGAGCAAGCGCACGATCAACTGGCGATGAACCTTCCCGCCCATCGCCTGAATTGCGCACACGTAGCGGTAAATATCCTGAGGGTCCTCAGGTAGGTCTTTGTACTCTGCCAGCAATATGTCGTCAAGTTCTTCGAAACCAAAGATATTCTTGAGGCATACGTACATGTCAGCGTTGCAGCGATCCCGCAAATGGCGAATGCGTTGAGCGTGAGTGAAGGCTAGGAAGGACTCCTCGACAAGTTCTCGGATCGGTTGTTGCTGCTCAACTAGATTCACAAATCGATCGATATCCAATGGGGTGAGGCTGGACATCGTTTCAACATGCGATCGCTGAAGAAGCACGGGACTCTTCCGCCTCGATTGCCACTGAGCGCTATTCGCGGTTAGTACGAGACGAAGGTGCGGTCGCTCGAGCTTGCCCAGTGCATCCGCGAGCCGGTTGATGGCAACCAACTGCTCGGTCGCGTCATCGACGAGCAAGAATGCTTGGCGCTGACTCGCGCGAAGCCGCTCCTCCACCTTCATCCATGCCTCAACGTTGAGCTGAAAGGTATTGACATGCTCCCAGCAGATAAAATCTTGGCGCAATCGATTGGACATCAATCTCCGCGCTAGTGTCGTCTTGCCGACCCCGGCAGAGCCAGTAAGTACTGTGGCCAGCATTCGTGCGTTCTGCTGCGAATCTAGGAGTCGATTCTCAATAGCTCGCTCGATTGTGAATCCGGTGGCGATGTCTCCGTAGGACGCGGCACCACCGTTGAACAGAGTTCGCGCATCTGGTCGCAGGCCGGCAGAATGTGAGCAATCGACCGTGCACGCTCGTAGTGCTAGTGGTAGTTCGCGCGCATCCCGATCTGCGGCCTCGTCCTCCTCTGACTTCTTCGATGCGGGTACATGGACCTCCGATATTGCGTGTAAGAGCGTCTCCAGTGAACCCGACGTCACGTCGATTCCGTACTGCTCGAAAAGGACCGCACGATCGGGATCTGACTCGTACACTAATAGGTAAACGCGCCCCGGTGTTCCTGCCGACTGGTTTAAAGTCGCAGCCTTCTTTGCCAGTTCTTTCAGATGCGCATCGGCGAGCGACTGTCCAATGACCAAAGTGTCGCACGTCAGCATCTCTGCGGCGAGAGACGTGAAAAGAAGTTGGTGGTAATCCTTTACTTGGTCGTAGTCACGGTCTGTGATAACCATGCGGTGCTTGTTCCCGAGTCCGATATCTTGGGTCATGCAACCGTGAATTTTGTACAGGACGGTCCCGCCGAGGCCCTTCTGCCAGTCGTAGTTTGATCTCACGACCGCGAGGGAGCGGTCACTCTTGCGATACGCCTTTTCGAGAAGTAGGTCGTAATTGGTCGAGTAGATAGAACGCCATTCGAATTCGGGAAGTAGGAGGAGGCCGCCGGTGGGCTCGAGGTTCCGCAGTCTTTCTTGGATGGCCTCAACCAGTTCTCGCCGCGACGTGCGGTGTTCGAAGATTGTCGCAATTTCCGACAGATCGCTTCCTTGTGGCTGCGGACTCAGCCGACGAGCGAGGTATGCGGCGAACTCCGCGCCAGTAGGGGCGCCCGAGGGCACGCTGGCTCCTGCCCCGAGCAGGAGGACGGTCTGAGCAGGATTGATCCTGGCGGCCAGGGCCCGCACGCTGTCCATGCCCACTCCCCCTCAACAATTGGATGAGGGTCACACTAAGGGCGCCGTCGCGTTTGGGGTGTCGTTTTCGCAGGTCCGACGCGGCCGCCCTGAGGGAATCCAGATGCGTCTATGCGTAGGAGGGTGCGACCTCGGCGTAGGCCAGAGCGGGCGGAGCGTTGCTGCGGCGACCCGAGGACTTCATTCCGTGGCAGGACGGCCAAGGAAGTCCTTAGGTGGGCGTGACGATGACGTTAATTGCCTTCAGGTCAGTCCCGACCGCCGTGTAGCGATGGTGGACGTCGGCTGGCCACGCGGCGTGACCGCCGACAGTAATCTCGACCGACTCGTCGCCGTAGTCCACGCGGCACGACCCGGTCAGGACCATCAGTTGCTCGACGACGCCAGGCGCGTGCGCGTCCGAGGTGCGCGTGACACCCGCGTCGACCCGCAACAGCCAGACCTCGGAGGTAGCCGCCGCGGTTCGCTCGGTGTGCAGGAGGACGGTCTCAAAGCCGTCGTCCGCGACCACCGACCCTTCGCGGAAGTCGACCAGCGACGCGAGCGGGACGCCGAGCGGCCCGGTGAGCGCGTAGAGGGTGTCGAGGGTGGGGTTGCGGCGGCCGGTCTCCAGCTCGGAGAGGGAGCCCTTCCCGATCCCCGCCGCCGCTGCGAGTGCGGAGAGCGACAAGCCGCGCTCGGTGCGGAGGGCGCGGATCCGGGCGCCGACGGCGATCCCCGGTTGGCTCGTCATGGCGCCCTCCCACTAGCCTTCGTTCTGTTTACAGAACGGAGTCTGTCATGAGCCAGGTCTCGGCGTCACCGCACGAGGGCACCCCGGTCGTCGCCGGGATCGTCGCTGCGGTCGTCGGATCCAGCAGCTCCTTCGTCGTGGTGCTCGCCGGGCTGACCGCCGTGGGCGCCAGCTCCACCCAGGCGGCGTCGGGCCTGCTGACGTTGTTCCTGACCCAGGCGCTCGGCATGCTCTGGCTGACGCTGCGGCACCGCACGCCGATCACCCTCGCGTGGTCGACGCCGGGCGCGGCGCTGCTGCTGTCGACCGGGGTGGTCACGGGCGGGTGGCCGGCGGCGGTCGGCGCGTTCGTCGTCGCCGGACTGCTGATCGTCCTCACCGGTCTGGTGCCGGCGCTCGGCGACCTGATCGCCCGGATCCCGACCTCGCTCGCCCGCGCGATGCTCGCCGGCGTACTGCTCCCGATCTGCCTCCAGCCGGTCACCGGCCTCGCGGACTCCCCGGCGTACGTCGGGCCGGTGGTGCTCGCCTGGCTGGTCATGCACCGGATCTCGCGGCGGTGGGCGGTGCCGGTGGCGCTCGCGGTCGCGTTGGTCGTGGTGATCATCTCCGCCGGCTCGTCGGTTGATCCTGGCGACCTGATCCCCACGCTCACCTGGACGACGCCGCACTGGTCGGTCGCCGCCGTCGTCAGCATCGCCGTACCGCTCTATGTCGTCACGATGGCCTCGCAGAACGTGCCGGGCGTGGCCGTGACGTCGAGCTTCGGCTACCAGGTCCCGTGGCGCGAGACGATGAGCGTCACCGGCATCGGCACGCTGGTCGGGGCGCCCTTCGGTGGCCATGCGATCAACCTGGCGGCGATCACCGCGGCGATGACCGCCGGGCCGATGGCCGGGCCGGACCGCGGTCGTCGCTGGGTGGCGGCGGTGTCCGCGTCGGCGACCTACCTGGTCCTGGCCCTGGCGTGCGGTGCCCTCACCGCCCTGGTGGCCGCCGCTCCCGGAGACGTCATGCAGGCGGCGGCCGGGCTGGCGCTGCTCGGCACCCTGGCTGCCTCCCTGGCCGGTGCGCTCGCCGACGACGACGACCGCGAGGCGGCCGTGGTGTGCTTCGTGATCGCCGCCTCGGGGGTCACGATCCTCAGCGTCGGCGCCGCGTTCTGGGCGCTGCTCGCCGGCCTGGTGCTGCGTCCCCTGTTGCGGCCCGTCGTCAGCGCCGTACGTCCCTGAGTGACGGGGCGGTTCCCGGTACGTCGGTCCGGATCGTCGGCGATGTGCGTCAGCCAGGGCTCGGGGCCGCTACCGTCGCGGTATGTCCGCCTCGCCGCCTGTGACTCCCGGGTGGAGCTCGGTCGGCCTGTGTTGGGAGGGCGAGGAGTTCGACCTGCTCGGCATCGATCCCTGGGGCCAGGACTGGGTTCCCCTGGACAGGCGGATCGTGGTCGCCCATCCCGCCCAACCGGTGCAGCGTCACTCCGTCGATGTTTGGACGGTTCGCACCCCCGACCGCGACGTGACGTTCGCGGCCGGCGAGATGCCGGACCTCGCCTGGGCCTTCTTCCTCCCGGACTCGCCGCGTGCGGCTAAGGGTTCGATGCCGCGGTGGGTCAGGGGTGCGTTGTGGACAGCGGGCGCGCTCCTCCTCGTCGTCAGCCTGTTCGTCTGGTGGCTGGCGACGCTGCCGGAGAACTACTTCTAAGACGCTCCAGTCAGCGCCAGAGCCGGCGGCGAACGATCTGGCGAGGGTCCCGACCCTCCTCCAGCAACGTCACAAGGCGGTCCGCGACCGCCACCGTGGAGCCCGAAGGTACGGCGAGGGCGACCTGGTCGGGCCACTTCTCGCCGTCGTACTGGCGGTGGAGGTGGATGACGTCGCCGTGCTGCGCCGCCCCGAGGTTGCGGTCAGGCAGCTGCTCGCGAACGAGGCGGGCGACCGCGCGAGCCCGTGACTCCCAGCTGCGGTCCCTCATCGCGGCGCCGACGGCCGCGCCGTACTGCGCGGCGTCGAAGTGCACGTCCGGAAGATCGAGGCGGTCGTCCGGGCCCTCGTGCATCGTGTTGACGCTGCGAGCGGGGTCCGGGCCGTCCCTCGGGTCGGGCAGCGCGGAGTGGTAGGCGCCGGTGATGGTGCGGAAGTCGGTCCAGCTCACGCGACCCGCGCTCTCGGTGATCAGACCCGCGACGACGAAGCACCCGAAGGTCCCGCAGCCGCACCCGTAGAACGCGATGCGGCGCGGCTCGGCCTGCGGGACCAGCGCGCCGGTGTCCAGGATGTCGACCGGGTCGTTGCCGTTCTCCTGGTATTCCGGGTCCAGAACGTCGACGCCGTCGACGTGCAGGCGGACCGTCGGGTAGTTCGGGGTCGATCGCTCGACGACGACCTCGAGCGTGGAGAGACGGTCGGGCACGGACCCGACGCTACAAGGACCGCGTCGAGTCGGTGGTGACAGACTCCGGCCCGTGTCCGGGTCGGTGAACTCTGTCGGGGGAGCGCTCCTTCGAGCGCTCCCACGGATCCTCGGCGGCATCCTCGGTCTCACCCTCATCGGCGTGGGGGACTCGGATCTGGGCGTCGTGGGCCTGCTGGGCGTGGTGGTCTTCGTGCTCAGCATGATGACCAACCCCGTGACGTGGTGGTTCTACGTCCGCACCGGAGAGCCCCCGGCCCGGACCGTGCCGCAGCAGTTCACCGAGCCGGGGCCGTGCAGCGTCGAGCTGCTGAGCTCCGGCGCGCGCCCCATCTAGGCGATCAAGGGGCTTCGGGAGGTCACCGGCGCGGGGCTGGTGGACGCCAAGAACGCGGTCGAGTCCGCGCCCGTCATCGTCGTCCGCCGCCTGAGCGCCGCGAGCGCCGACCGTGTCCGCGACCGGCTCGAGAGCGCGGGTGCCACGGCCGCCGTACTCACGAACGACGACTAGATGCCGGTGATCACGTCTTCGCGGTCGCGGTGAGCCACCAGTCGGGCGCGGCTTCACGGTCCTCCACGGCGTTCAGTCGCTCACGGGCGTGGGCGACCAGCACGTCCGGAAGCCGCACCGCGTGCTCGTCGATGTAGTGGGCGAGTCCCTCTGGCCAAACGTAGGTCCCATCCGTGTACTCGACGACTCCGTTGTCGACGCCGCAGATCCTGCACGGTGAGTAGCCCATGAACGTGCGGAAGAGCGTGCCGGCGGCGAAGTAGTACGACGTCGCGTCCCGCTCGTCCTGATCCCAACTGGGGTCGACCCAGTCGCGCGGATCCGGGAAGGCGGAGGTCAAGTCTCCCTCGGAGCGCCAATAGCCGATCAGCGAGAGCGAGGTCATGCCCACATCATCCGCGCAGGCGCTCGCCACGGTCGCGATCCGTGTCCGCTCGTCAGCCTTTCAGCTGCGTCCACTGCCCCTCGGACACCACCTCGACGTGCCCGTCGACCACGGCGATCGCACTCTGATCGTCCATGGCGTACGCCGGCCCCGCGATCCCGGCCGCCCACTGCTCTGCCTCGGCGAGCGTGTTGCCCGGCTGGCCGTCCGGCGCGAGGTGCGGGCAGATTGAGAAGTCGACGAGGCCCAGCGTGCGGTCGTCGTCGTACGGCGGCCGCCACTGGATGAAGTCGTCCCCGACCTCGGGGGTCAGCACCATGCTCCCGGCGCTCAGCCCCACCCACACCGTCTCGGTCAGCGACGGGAGGAGGTCGGCGAGGCCGGACTCCCGCATCCAGTGGCAGAGGTAGAGCACGTCGCCGCCCGCGACCAGCAGGGCGTCCGCCTCCCTGACCCGCGGGACCCAGTGCGACTCGTCGATGCTGGGCAGCGCCGTGAGCTCGAGGACGCCCATCGACCGCCAGCCCAGGCCGACCATCGGGTTCTCGGACTCCCCGCTGATGAACTGCCAGGCCCGGTCGCCCGGACCGACCCGGGGGTGGCCGTACATCGCCGTGGGGATGCAGAGGGCGTCGGACTCGCTGATCGGCTTGCCCAGCATCCCGACCAGTGCCGCGTGGATGCTGGCGTTCGTGACGCCCCCGGACGTGAGCAGCAGCTTCAAGGCGTCTCCCGGGTCGATCGCAGGGCAGGTACGACGTACCGACCCGCCACCGCCGCGGGACTCATCGGCCCCGGAGCGTCAGGAGCCGGACGCGGCCGGCAGCCGCGAGCGCAGCCACGCGACGATCTCGCCCAACCCGGCCGCCTCGGCGGCGGCGAGCGGACCGCACCCCTCCAGCGGGGAGACCAGGGCGGGGTCGGCGCCGTGTTCCAGGAGCGCGAGGGCGACGTCGGAGCGTCCCGCCTCGATCGTGGCGACCAGGGCGGTCGACATCACCTCGGGATGGATGAAGTCGACGTCGACGCCCCGGGCCAGGTGGAAGCGGACGAGCTCGAGGTCGCCGTCGCAGGCCGCGCGGAAGAAGTCCTTGTAGTCACCGTGGGACATGCCGCGATGGTCCCATCCCGGGAGGCCTACAGGCTGGTCGACCCGTGGTCGGCGTCGTACGTGTCGCCGGTCAGCTTGGTCTTCAGCAGGCTGAGCACGCTGGTGACCTTGCCGCCGGGGGTGTCCCAGTACTCGCCGCCGGTCACGTCGACGCGCAGGAGTACGGCGTTCGGGTCCTCGGGGCCCCCGGGGAGCCAGGCCTCGGCGAAGGTGGTCCACAGGTCGCGCAGCTTGGCGGTGTCGTCCACGACCTCCGCGCGACCCTCGACCGCCACCCACGAGCTGCGGCTGGAGAAGGTGAGCGCGACGTGCGGCCGCGCGGCGATGTCCGCGACGTGCTTGGTGTCGCGAGCCGTGATGAACCACAGCTCGGCGGAGGGCTCGACCTCCTGGCGGGCCATCGGCACGCTGCGCAGGCTGCCGTCGGCGCCGGTGGTGGTGAGCATGCCGATGGGGAGCTCTTCCATCAGCTCGATCAGCTTGGTGCGGTCGTCGGTCATGGTCACTCCTCGGGGTCGGTGGTCCGGCTCAGAGCCGGGTGAGGTGGTCGCGCAGGCTCTCGGCGACGCGGTCGCCGAGGATCTTCAGCGCGGGCGGCAGCAGCGGCTCGGTGAGCTTCGCCGCGCCGCTGGTGGTGAACTCGGCGTGGTAGGTCAGCCGGGTCCCGGTCGCCGTCGACTCGACGGTGATGGTGTCCAGCAGGTCGAGCGACTTCCCGGCGTCGCCGGCCAGCTGCAGGCGCGACTGCGGGACGAACTCGGTGACGCGGTACTCCACCTGCGTCTCGTGGCCGAGGAACGCCGACGTGTTCACGTACGTCGTCCCGACGCCGCCGTCCCCCGACGTACGCACGGTGGAGACGGTGGGCGGGTCCCACTCCTCGGTGCTGCGGAAGTCCGAGACGTAGTCCCAGACCTTGGCGATGGGCTGGTCGACCTCGATGGTGCGCTCGACGCTGGGCACGGGTTCTCCCTCGGTTCGCTGTTCGGTCAGGAACCCGACCGGTATCCGAGCGTCCGTCGCGGCACCCTCACCCCGCCGGGTGGCCGCCCGCGACCTCCGCCACCAGCGCGGCCACCCGCGCGACCGCGACCCCGGGCGAGGACCGGTGCGCGAGCGCGAGCGGCACCAGCTCCGGCTCGCCGGCGAGCGGGACGTAGGCGACGCCGTCCAGCCGCAGCGCCCGGACCGACGCGGGCACCAGCCCCACCCCGAGTCCCGCGGCGACGAAGACCACCAGGGTCCCGGTCTCACCGACCTCGACCAGCTCGGGCTCCAGCCCGGCCTGCCGGTAGACCTCCAGGACCCGCGGCTGCATCGACGACCGGTGGCCCGAGGGATGGGTGACCAGCGGCTCGCTCGCCAGGTCGGCGACCGACACCGCGGGGGCGTCGGCGAGCGGATGGTGCGCGGGCAGCACCGCCACCAGCGGCTCGCGGCGCAGCTCGCGGACCACGACCCCGTCGGGCGTCGACGACCCGGGCCGCAGCACGGCCAGGTCGAGCTCGCCGGCGACCAGCGCGTCGAGCAGCGCGGGACCGAGCAGCTCCCCGTGCAGCTCGAGACGTACGTCGGGCAGCTCGGCCCGGACCCGGCGCGCCACCGGCGGCAGCACGTCGTACGTCGCGGTCCCGACGAAGCCCAGCCGCACGGTCCCGGCCAGCCCGGTGGCCAGCGCCGCCAGGTCGCCGGTGGTCCGGTCGACGTCGGCGATCAGCCGCAGCGCCCGGTCCCGGAGCAGCCGCCCGGCCTCGGTGAGGTCGACCCGGCGGGTCGACCGGTCCAGCAGGGTGACGCCGAGCTCGTCCTCGAGGCGGCGCAGCTGCTGGGAGAGCGCGGGCTGGGCGACGTGCAGGCGGGCGGCGGCCCGGCCGAAGTGCCGCTCCTCGGCGAGCACGACGAAGGCGCGCAGGTGCCGGATCTCCACGACCGCATCATAGGTCGTGAGTTATCAATCGCCGCTCAAAGAGTATTGGACGTGATCGATCCGCCCTGCCTACCGTCGAGGAGTGACCTCCTCCTACCTCTACGCCAGCGCGCGGACGCCGTTCGGCCGCTTCGGCGGCGCGCTCGCCGACGTCCGGCCCGACGACCTGGCTGCGACCGCGCTGACCGGTGTCCTCGAGAAGGTGCCGGGCCTCGACCCGGCTCGGATCGGCGATGTGGTCTGGGGCTGCGCCAACCAGGCCGGCGAGGACAACCGCGACGTCGGCCGGATGGCCGTGCTGCTCGCCGGGCTCCCGGTGAGCGTGCCCGCGACCACGGTCAACCGGCTCTGCGGCTCCTCGCTCGACGCCGCGATGATCGGCTCCCGGACCGTGGAGTCCGGTGACGCGGACGTCGTCGTGGTCGGGGGCGTCGAGTCGATGACCCGGGCGCCCTGGGTGCTGCCCAAGCCGTCGCGGGCCTTCCCGGCCGGCAACGTCACCGCCGTCTCGACGACCCTGGGCTGGCGGCTGGTCAACGAGCGGATGCCCGCCGAGTGGACCGTCTCCCTCGGCGAGGCCAACGAGCAGCTGGCCGACCGGTTCGCGATCTCCCGCGCGCGCCAGGACGCGTTCGCCGCCCGCTCCCACCAGCTGGCCGACGCCGCCTGGGAGGCCGGCTTCTACGACGACCTCGTGGTCCCCGTCGGCGAGCTGACCCGCGACGAGGGCATCCGCGCCGGCTCGACCCCCGAGAAGCTGGCCGGGCTGAAGCCGTCGTTCCGGGCCGACGGCACGATCACCCCCGGCAACGCCTCGCCCCTCAACGACGGCGCCTCGGCGCTCGTCCTCGGCTCCGCGGACGCCGGCCTGGGCGTCGACCCGATCGCCCGGATCGCCGGCCGCGGCACCCACGCCCTGGCGCCGCAGGAGTTCGGCCTGGCCCCGGTCGAGGCCGCCGAGAAGGCCCTCGCCCGCGCCGGCATCGGCTGGGACGACGTCGCCGCGATCGAGCTCAACGAGGCCTTCGCCGTCCAGTCCCTCGCCTGCCTGGACGCCTGGAAGGCCGACCCCGACATCGTCAACGCCCAAGGCGGCGCCATCGCCATCGGCCACCCGCTCGGCGCCTCCGGCGCCCGGGTCCTCGGCACCCTGGCGAAGCGCCTCGCCCAGAGCGGCGAGCGGTACGGCGTCGCCGCCATCTGCATCGGCGTCGGTCAGGGCCTGGCCGTGGTGCTGGAGAACGTCTCGTGACCGCGACGATCTGCGACACCGCCGCCGAGGCGGTCGACGTCGTCCAGGACGGCGCGACCGTGCTGATCGGCGGCTTCGGCATGGCCGGCATGCCGGTCGCGCTGGTCGACGCCCTCATCGAGCAGGGCGCGAGCGACCTGACCGTGGTCTCCAACAACGCCGGGAACGGCGACACCGGCCTGGCCGCGCTGCTGGCGAAGGGCCGGGTCCGCAAGATGGTCTGCTCGTTCCCGCGCCAGTCCGACTCCTGGGTCTTCGACGGCCTCTACCGCGCGGGCCGCATCGAGCTGGAGCTGGTGCCCCAGGGAAACCTGGCCGAGCGGATGCGCGCCGCCGGTGCCGGCATCGGCGCCTTCTTCAGCCCCACCGGCGTCGGCACCCCGCTGGCCGAGGGCAAGGAGACCCGCGAGATCGACGGACGCACCTACGTCCTCGAACTGCCGATCCGGGGCGACGTGGCCCTGGTCGGCGCCCACCGGGCCGACCGCCAGGGCAACCTGGTCTACCGCAAGACCGCCCGCAACTTCGGCCCGGTGATGGCGACCGCCGCCCGTACCACGGTCGTCCAGGTCGCCGAGCTCGTCGAGGTCGGCGAGCTCGACCCCGAGGCCGTCGTGACCCCGAGCATCTACGTCGACCGGGTGGTGGCCGTATGAGCCTGTCCAAGCACGAGATGGCCGCCCTGGTGGCCCGCGACATCCCGCGGGGCGCCTACGTCAACCTCGGCATCGGCCAGCCGACCCTCGTCGCCGACCACCTTCCCGCCGGCTCCGGAGTCGTGCTGCACACCGAGAACGGCATGCTCGACATGGGCCCGGCCCCCGCCGACGGCGAGGCCGACCCCGACCTCACCAACGCCGGCAAGCAGCCGGTCACCGAGCTGCCGGGGTCGTCGTACTTCCACTCGGCGGACTCGTTCGCGATGATGCGCGGCGGCCACCTCGACGTCTGCGTGCTCGGCGCCTTCCAGGTCTCGGCCGGCGGCGACATCGCCAACTGGCACACCGGGGCGCCGGACGCGATCCCGGCGGTCGGCGGGGCGATGGACCTGGCCATCGGGGCGCGGAGCGTGTTCGTGATGATGACCCTGTTCGCCAAGGACGGGACGCCCAAGCTGGTGGGGGAGTGCAGCTACCCGCTGACGGGCGTGGGCTGCGTCGACCGGGTCTACACCGACGTCGCCACCTTCGACCTCGGGCCCGACGGCGTCGTCGTCCGTGAGACCCACGGCCTGTCGTACGACGAGCTCGCGGACCGGCTCGACGTACCCCTGCTGCGCGGTGTGGCGTCGGGCACAGGTCGTTGACCCGGGCAAGTATGTGCATGTTACACATGACGGGTGGCGTCTCCCTCTGCTCCCGTGCCGGCTAACCCGATCGTCTCCGTCGTCGTCCTGTGCCTCGGCGGTCTCAGTGCTGCGCTGACCCAGACGATGGTGATCCCGATCCAGAGCGAGCTGCCGACCCTCCTCGACAGCACCGCCGACAACACGGCCTGGGTCATCACCATCACCCTGCTGGCCGCGGCGGTCGCGATGCCGATCGCCGGCCGGCTGGCCGACCTGCTCGGCAAGCAGCGGGTGCTCGCCGTCAGTGCCGCGATCCTGGTCGTGGGCTCGGCGGTCTGCGCGCTGGCCGGCTCGCTGGCGCCGATGCTCGTCGGCCGGGCGCTGCAGGGCCTGGCCATGGGCTTCATCCCGGTCGGCATCTCCCTGCTGCGCGAGATCACCCCGCCCCACCTGACCTCCACCGCCATCGCGTCGATGAGCGCGACCCTCGGCGTGGGCGGTGCGATCGGCCTGCCGCTGTCGGCCTGGATCGCCGACGCGCACGACTGGCACGCGATGTTCTGGGTCGCCACCGGCCTGGCCGCGGTGATCCTGGTCGCCGTCGTCGTCCTGATCCCGCACGTCCACGACGCCCGCCCCGCGCGCATCGACCTGCCCGGCGCCGCCCTGCTCGCGGCCGGCCTGGTCACCTTCCTGATCGGCGTCTCGAAGGCCAACGCCTGGGGCTGGGGCTCGGCGCAGACCCTCGGCTGCATCGTCGGCGGCCTGGCCGTGCTCGCCGCCTGGGGCTGGTTCGAGCTGCGCCAGCCCGACCCGCTGGTCGACCTGCGCACCACCGCGCAGCTGCCGGTGCTGATGACCAACATCGCCGCGGTCGCGATCGGCTTCGGGATGATGGCCCAGTCGGTCGTCGTACCCCAGCTGCTGCAGCTGCCCGAGGCCACCGGCTACGGCCTCGGCCAGTCGATCCTCCACGCGGGCCTGTGGATGGCGCCGGCCGGGCTGATGATGATGGTCTTCGCCCCGATCTCCAGCAAGCTGATGGGCCGCCTCGGCGCCCAGCGCACCCTGATGATCGGCGCGGCCGTCCTCGGCGCCGGCTACCTCGTCGCCTTCGGGCTGATGGACGCCGCCTGGCAGCTGCTCCTCGCCTCGTGCGTGACCTCCGCCGGCGTCGGCATCGGGTACGCCGCGATGCCCACCCTGATCATGGACAACGTCCCTGCCTCCGAGGCCGGCGCCGCGGTCGGCCTGAACGCCCTGATGCGCTCGGTCGGCACCACCCTCGCCTCCGCGGTGATGGCCGCCCTGCTCACCAGCTCCGCCGTCGGCGGACTCCCCACCGAGCGCGCGTTCCAGCTCTGCTTCCTCGTCGGTGCGGCCGCGGCCTTCCTCGGCGTGATCATCGCGGGCACCATCTCGCGCGGTCGGGGCTCCGTCACGGACGTCGTACCGGTGGCGGTCGAGCACGCCGGGACCCGCACCTAGGGGTGGTTCTTCATGAGGTTGTCGTCTTGAGGCGGGGCATCCGGGTCTGACGAGGTCCGGCTGCCCGGTGATCTGAGGCATCGCGCCGCACTAGACGGAGATCGGTGCCGGAGCAAAGCCCCCGAACCCGGCACCGGGCGGCTCGTCCTCGTCCTCGTCCTTCGGAAGTACGTCGCTTTTGTGTTCGTCCTCGTGCTCCGTGTGGTCTACCGCGTACTCCTCATCTTCGTCCGGCTCCTCATCGCTGGAATCTGACATGTAGTCCTCCAGCATCTTGAGCGTTTCTCGTGGGAAATCGAGTTCGTGTCTAACCATCTTGGCGAAGGCGGATGTCCCTGCGTGCTTGGCGCCACCTTTAGTCGACCAGGATGGTGGATAGTATCCGTTCTTGTTGTTCAGAACAGTTCTGAAGTCACCTATTGCTTGGATTGCCCGCAAGGCGGCGCGTTCGGGCTTCCCGCCGAAGTCGTTCCTTTCGGCATGCGGTTCGGCAACTGTCAGCAGGGACGACGTTGCAGCGGCCGACTTCTGAGCGAGATTGTCGCCGAGCGCCGGCGCAGGCGCGACCGGTCCGGTCGCACGCATATACTCGAGCATCCTCCGGGCGACGTCTTTCCGCTGGTCCTTCGGAAGCTTGTCCAAATGTTTGGAAAGTTCGTTGTAGGTAGTTTCTGGATTGCTCGGCGCCTTTTTGGGCGCCTTCGCCCCTCTAGCTTTCTTGGGCCTGGGTTCGGGGTCTCCTTCTCGTTTTGGGAAACGGGCAAATCCCTGTTTTGGAACGTGGGGGCTTGACCAGAAGTTCATGCCTCCCCATGGCGTCTCAACTGGAAGTGGGCCGATGCCCGTTGGTCGAGGGACGCTTCGTTTCCTTTTCTGAGCCTTCTTCTTTTTGGAGGTCGGATCCGTGCGTACTGTCATGTCCTCGCCAGAGAACTGCTCGGTTCTGTTCGTGACAAGACCTACGTCGCGGCGGCGTTGTGTTCTCTCGCGTGCACTAATGAGGCGGTCGCGAAGGTCCGCTTGGCGCGCGTGGTAGGCCCCGGTGTTCCGCTCGTACCAATCGCCTTCTTCCGGCACAATCCCTCGTGCGGCCGCAAATGTAGCTGGCAAGGGATGTGTGTCTGTGTCCCGGGAGCCGCCATCGCCCACGACCCAATTGCCGCCATTAAAGTTCCAGCGCGTGCGTCGGACCAGATTTGCCAGGGGGGTCGCGGTGGTCGCCGGGTGGGCTCGCGGCTGCGGCGGTGTTGGCTTGCCGACTGCGGAGGTCGCCCGTTTGGTGTCACCGTCGGCCGATCCTCGGGAGAGTGGGACCGGGCTCGACGGGCCTTGGGCGGCGGGTTGAGCATGCTGTGATTCGGGCGCATGCGGTTGGGGTGCAGATGTGTCGTGCGTAGGTCCCATGGCCTTCGAATCCCTCCGAGATGTGGACACTCTAGGTCGGCCGGAGCGTGTGCGCGGAGCTTCGGATGAGGTCGTGGCTCTCCGGCAGGTGGCGGTGGTGCCCAGGTAAGGGCGGAGGGCCCGGGGTTCGTCGGGGGCTGTCGAACGTTGGGTTATCCCCTTGATGTGCCTCACGGCGACGTGTGTCGCCGCTGGAGGGGTGTGCCATGCCCGCTCCCCGTCCCAAGGGATTCCGCGACCACGTCGTCGTGGTCACTCGCGGAGATGGACCGGTCGCTCAGATCGCGTAGGACTTCGGATAGACAAGTGCTTTGCGTAGCGGGATGGCGAAAGCCCACGTCGAAGACCGCGACGCTCCTGTGGATCGTCAAGCCGACCGACCGACTGTCGAGTCGTTGGTGAAGGTTTCGGGCGATGTAGCGCTGGGCGGAGCGCTTGATCTCTCGGGTCGTCTTTGCCCTCGGTGGTGCGTCGGGCAACCTGGTCGCGAGTGGCCGATGTCGTAGCGGATCAGGGACAGCACGGTCGTGTGCAGGTCGCGGTCGACTTGTCGGTCGCCGTAGTGGTCGAGGCTGTACCGGAGGTGACTTGGTAGCTGCTGGCCGGGATCGGGGCGACGCCCGCCAGCATCGCGAAGGCCACGGCTAGGCGCCGCTCCGATCAAGGGCGTCGTTGAACTCTCGGAGTGCCTCGACCATCTGGGTCGAGCGCTCCGGGCCGAGCGCGTCCAGGGCCGCGGAGAGCCGGTCGGCGCGGAGCTGCCCGTCGTGGCGGTAGGCCTCCTCGCCCGCGGCCGTCGGGCGCAGGACCCGACCGCTGCGGCCTGGGTCGTCGTACCGCTCGAGGAGGCCGCGCTCGAGCGCGGCCGCGACCTGCCGGGTCACCGTCGAACGCTCCAGCTGGAGGTCCTCCGAGAGCTCGCGCTGGGTGGCCGGACCGCGCTCGACGAGCAGCCACAGGATCCGGAAGGCGGAGTTGTCGAGGCGCGACCCGGGGTACGACGCCGCGCGCAGCCGTCCGATCCGGAGCAGCTCCGCGCCCAGCGCGCGCAGCAGGTCGTCCTCGGCCATGGGGCGAGTCTGGCACGCCGGCCGCGGGTTTGAGCCGGGGTCGGCCTGGCCACCGGGAGCGGCGGGAAGGGGCAACCGACCACCTGGAGGAACCCGCACCATGCACACTCTCGGGAACACGCGAACCGTCCGCCTCGCCGTCGTCGGCCTGGCCGTCTCGGCCCTCACGCTCGGCGCGGGCGGCCTGGCTCCCAGCGCCGTCGCCGGCGGCGGTGGACATCACGGCGACCGCGACGGCTCGGTCAGCCTCGAGCTCACCGACCGCACGACCGACCGGCTCACCGCCGGCAGCTACCGGATCCGCGCGCTCGGCGCGGCCGACAAGGACGTGGACGACGGCGACGTCACGCTGTCGTTCCCGCTGCGCGACCGCGGGAAGGATCAGGGCCGGAGCCGCGCCCGGCATGGCGGTGACGGCTACCGCAAGGTGGTTCGGGTCGCCGGCGGCATCGGGGTGATCGGGGACGGCGCCGACGCGCGCTGGACCGGGCTGCGGGTCAACCTGACGAGGGGCACCATCAGCGCCAAGGTCAACGGCGGCGACCGTGCGACCGTGCTGCGCACCGAACGCGACCGCGGCCTCGACCGTCGCGGCGGGAGCCGCGGCTCCGATCTGGAGCTGACCAGGGCCGGCGCGCGCTCGCTCAACGACGCCCTGCCGGGCAATCCGTTCCGCGCCGGCGACACCTTCGCCGACGAGAGCGAAGGCTGCGGCCGCTAGTCCTCTGCGAGGCCGAGATCGCCGAGGACCGCCGCCCGCTGGACGTACCAGGGGTCGCGGCGGTCCCGGTGACCGGTCGGTCCACCGGCCTCCGCCGAGCGGCGGCGGCCGGCGTCCGAGCGGGTCCACTCGCGCACCGCGAACCGCTCCGCGATCCGCCACGAGCCGTCCTCGCGCACCCAGCGGTCGACGTACCGGAAGCCGGTGGTGAAGTTCAGCGCCGGCTCGTCCGGGGGCGAGCCCCAGTGCACGGCGGTCCCGTTGGTCTCGCTGAGCGCGACGTCGCCGTACAGCTCGCAGAGGTGGGTCCCCAGGATGTGCATCGTCCCGTCCAGCCGCGGCAGGCCCCGGGCCAGCCAGGCGACGTACTCGTCGGCCGTCCCGCTGAACCCGGTGTGGTGGTCGACGCCGTCGCGGGCGTAGACCGAGCGGACCAGGTCGAGGTCGAGCCGGTCCACCCCGTGGCAGTACGACGCCAGCCGGTCGCGGATCTCCTGCCGGTCGGCCAGCGGGTCGGGCGCGCTCACGGGACCGGACCGTACCGGTCCCTGTGGGCCGGGTCACCTACCCGTCGGTACGCCGGTGCGCCTCCTAGGCTCGTCGTGACCCTTGCGGGTCGATGGTGCGCCGTGGCCTCCTCCCTGGCCGCGGCGCACCGCTCGTCCTACAGTCCGGCGGCATGACCCTCGATCGGGCCGCGCTCCTCGCGGGCGGCATCCGGCTGGCCTCCGGCGTCTCGTTCCTGGTGGCCCCCGAGCGGGCCAACCGCTGGTGGGGCGACCACTCCGAGCCGGATCCCACGACCCGGCTGCTGCTGCGCTCGATGGGCTACCGCGACGCGCTGATCGGCGGCCTCCTGGTCACCGCCGCGGTGCGCGGCCGGGACACCGGCGGCTGGTTCCTCGCCTCCGGCGGGGCCGACGCCGCCGACCTGCTGGGCGGGATCAGCGTGCACGACGAGATGTCGCGCTCCCAGCAGCTGATCGGGCTCGGGGGTGCGGTGGTCGGGATCGGCGTGGGCCTGTGGGGCGCGACCCGGGGCCGACGCTCAGCCGTCTGAGGCCAGATAGACCGTGATCGCCTCGCGCAGGCCGAGGCGGGCGGCGTCGATGTCGACGTAGGTGCTCATCGCCTGCTCGACGCGCAGTCCCCGCATCGCGGCCGGCAGCATGGCCCGGACCCGGGCCAGCCGGTCCCGGTCGACGTCGAGGCCGGCGAAGGCGTGCTCGATCGCGCCGGCCCAGTGCAGGTCCCACGCGGCGATCGCCTTCGCGGTCCGCGGGAAGGCCGTCTCAAGCTCGGTCCGGTCTTGCGGGAGTGCGGTGCGCAGCTGGTAGATCGCCCGGGAGACCGGCAGCTCGAGGGCGTTCCAGAGAAGATCGACCACCGCCTCGACCCGCTCCGCGAGATCGACCTGCTCTGGGAGGTCGGCGAACAGCGGACCGCCCTCGACGGCGACGTACTCGAAGACCGCGGCCCACAGCCCGTCGACGTCGCCGAACTGGTGCTGCACCGTTCCCCAGGTGACGCCGGCCTGGCGCGCGACCAGGTTGGCGCTCACCGACTCGGGGCCGCCCTCGGCCAGGCAGTGCAGCGCGACGCGCAGCAGGTGCCGCCGCGTCTGCAGGCCGCGCCGGTTCAGGCGCGTGCCCTTGGCGCTGAGCACCGCACCGCCTGCTCCTGTCGTGCTCTCGTCCATCGGCCCTCCCCCAGGCTTTGCCACTCCCGCGTCCCGGTCTCCGGGATCACGCCCACCATTGTCCGGATGGTCGTTGTGTGATCGTGATCACGCAAACCCGTGCGGGTGGGACCTCCCGTGTGCGATCTTCACATCGGCACCTCAATGACTATTCCCATAGTGCCCTCAATGAGGGTTTGATGTGCCGCGTTCTACACCGAGGTTTCTTTAGGGAGGGGAGACTTTGATGCGTCATCAGCGACTGGTCCGGGCGGGAGCCGCGGCCGCCAGCATCCTGCTGCTCGTGCCGGCCTGCTCGTCGGACCGCGACAGCGCAGACCCGGGCGGGGACGACAGCAGCGCCGCGCCCAAGGCGGAGCTGCCGACCGACACGTTCGGCGACCTGGAGTCGCCGTGCGGGGAGGGTGACGCATCGGGCGCCACCGAACAGGGCGTCACCGACGACTCGATCACGATCGGGTACGGCGACGACAAGGGGTTCTCGGCCACGCCGGGCCTCAACCAGGAGATGGGCGACGCCATGGACGCGTTCATCCAGTGGTGCAACGGCCTCGGCGGCATCAACGGCCGCGAGATCGTGGGCAACCGCTACGACGCGGCCATCTTCAACACCGCGCAGGTGATGAAGGAGTCGTGCAGCCAGGACTTCATGCTCGTCGGCCAGGGCTTCGGCCTCGACGAGAACGCCGAGCCCGACCGCATCAAGTGCAAGATGCCGACGGTCTCCGGCTTCACCATCTCGCCGGCCGCCTCGATGGGGCCGATGCACTACCAGGCGGTCCCGGGTCCGGTCGACGAGTTCAACCCGTCGACCCAGCAGATCCTGATGGACAACTACCCGGAGTTCGCCAAGACCGGCATGGTCAACAGCGACTCGCCGGCCGTGGCTCAGGGCCTGCTGCGCTACTTCGGCAACTTCGAGGCGGTCGGCGCCGACGCCGACGACTGCGGTGTCAGCCTGAAGTCGG
Source organism: Nocardioides lianchengensis (assembly GCF_900101465.1). Lineage (GTDB taxonomy): Bacteria > Actinomycetota > Actinomycetes > Propionibacteriales > Nocardioidaceae > Nocardioides > Nocardioides lianchengensis. The sequence continues at coordinate 60,720 of NZ_FMZM01000014.1, read as the reverse complement.
CGGGCGGCGACAACTACCGCGCGATCGTGCAGAAGTACAAGGAGTGCGGGGTGACCGCGCTGTTCAGCTTCACGCCGCCGTCGCCGCCGCTGTACTCCTTCCTGGAGGCCGCGAAGGTCGAGGGTCTCGACCTGACCTTCGCCACCGAGGCGACCTGGTACAACGAGGCCGTCAGCGACGCCAACGTCGGCGACCTGACCGAGGGCGTGAAGGTCGGCATGCAGTTCCAGCCGTTCGAGAACGCCGACGAGGTGCCGGCGGTCGCCGACTACCTCTCGATCATGGACGAGTTCGGCGGCGTCAAGGCGCTGCTCGGCATGCAGACGGCCTCGTCGTTCCTGCTCTGGGCGCAGGTCGCCAAGGACTGCGGTTCGGACCTGACCCGTCAGTGCATGGTCGACGGTCTGTCGAAGGTCACGTCGTGGACCGGCGGCGGGCTGCACGCGGAGAGCAACCCCGGTGACAACCGCACGCCGATCTGCGGGATCCTCACCGAGGTCAAGGGCAAGACCTACGAGCAGATCGTCCCGGAGGCCAAGGGCGAGTACTTCTGCGTCGACAAGGCGCGTCCCGGCACCGAGGCCGAGCTCGGCGGCATCGAGCTCACCGACGACCGGATCGCCACGAAGTACCTCACCGACGACGTGCTGACGCCGTCGAGCTGAGACCGTCGTACGACGGTGCGGGGCCCGGTCGCGAACGCGGCCGGGCCCCGCACCACCACCGCAGTTCCTGGGGAGGGACGTCGTGGACCTGTTCCTGACCTACACGCTGGTCGGACTGGTGATGGGCGCGGTCTACGCGATCGCCGCCTCCGGACTGGTGCTCACCTACACCACGTCCGGCGTGTTCAACTTCGCGCACGGCGCGCAGGCGATGCTGTCGGCGTTCCTGTACTGGCAGCTGAGCGTGGGCTGGGGCCTGCCCGTGCCGGTCGCGTTCGTGCTGGTGGTGCTGGTCTTCGGGCCGCTCACCGGCGTGCTGCTCCACAAGACGCTGATGCACGGCCTTCGCGACGTCGCCGAGGTGACCAAGGTCGTCGTGACCGTGGCCGTGCTGCTCGGCATGGTCTCGCTGTCGCAGTGGATCTGGAACCCGACCGAGGCCCGCAGCGTGGCGATGCTGTGGGGCAACTCGACGTCGTTCGAGCTGCTCGGGGTGCGGATCCGCTACCACGAGCTGCTCTGCCTGGTCGCGGCCGCGGCGCTCGCGATCGGCCTGCGGCTGCTGTTCACCCGCAGCCGGGTCGGCGTCACCATGCGCGCGGTCGTCGACGACCCCGACCTGCTGCGCCTCAACGGCTACAACCCCGACCGGGTCGCGATGGCGTCCTGGGCGGTCGGCGCGTCGCTGGCGGCCCTCGCGGGCGTGCTGGTCACCCCCGTCGCGGGCGGCTCGCTGGAGGCCAACACCCTGACGCTGCTGGTGATCGACACCTTCGCGGCCGCCATGTTCGGCCGGCTGCGGAGCATCCCGCGCACCTTCGTGGGCGCGCTGTTCCTGGGCCTCGCCTCGACGTACCTGCTGGGCTACGCGCCGACCGACTGGGACTGGATCGGCAACGTCAAGACCGCGCTGCCGATGATTGTGCTCTTCCTGGTGCTGCTGGTGCTGCCCCAGGACCGGCTCCGCGGCGCCCAGCAGCGCACCCGGGAACGGACCCGGGTGCCGTCGGTGCGGTTCGCCGCCGGCTGGGCGGTGGCCTTCGTGGCCATCATGTTCGTGATCACCAAGATCGCGAACCCGCTGATGCTCGGGCCCTGGACCGCCGCGCTCGCGTTCTCGATCATCGCGCTGTCCCTGGTCCCGCTGACCGGGTACGCCGGCGAGATCAACCTGGTCCCGCTGAGCTTCGGGGCGATCGCGGTGATCGTGGCCTACCACACCGGCGTCTCCGGCACCGGTCTCGACGCCACGCTGGCCTGGAAGGGCCTGCTCATCGGCACCGTCGCCGCCGCCCTGGTGGGCGGGCTGGTCGCGCTGCCCGCGCTGCGCCTGCGCGGCCTCTACCTCGCGCTGGCCACGATGGCCTTCGGCGGCCTGGTCTCGACGCTGGTGCTCAGTGAGGTCACCCCACGGGACTGGCCGATCTGGGGGGAGAACACGATCTTCCCGGCGGCGGTCATCGCGATGCCGCACCTCGACGCCGGCCCGCTCGACCTCGACGACGAGGCGACCTTCCTGATGGCCCTCGCCGTCCTGTTCGCCGTGCTCGGGGTCGCCCTGGTGGCGCTGCGCAACAGCGGCTACGGCCGGCGCCTGGCCGCGATGAAGGACAGCCCGGCCGCGGCCGCGATGCTCGGCCAGTCGCTGGTCCGGCTCAAGCTCAGCGTCTTCATGCTCTCCGCCGCGATCGCCGGCCTGGGCTGCATCCTGATGGCCTCCGCGGTCGGCTCGGTGGCGCCCGACAACTTCCTCATCGTCGCCAGCCTGGCCCTGGTGATGCTCACCGTGGTCGGCGGGGTCAGCTACGTCAGCGGGGCGCTCTTCGGCGGGTTCATGGTCGGCATGGGCTTCTCGCTGATCAACGGCACGTTCGGCAACCTCGAGGCCGGCAGCGACATGTACGCCGGCCTGTTCGGCTCGCTGAGCCACGTCTTCGCGATCGCCATCGCGCTGACCGGCATCGGCGTCAACCGCAACCCCAGCGGCATCGTCAACGACATCTGCGAGTCCTACCGGCCGCTGCGCAACGCCCGCCCGGTGCTGTACGTCGGCGTCGCGGCGGGCCTGGTGCTGCTGGGGTTGAACTGGGTCGAGGTGATCGGCGACTGGAGCTTCGCGATCGGGATCTTCTGTGTGGTCGTGCTGTTGCCGGTGCTCGGCCGGATCTGGATGCCGGAGCGGGTGCTGACCGAGTCCGAGCTCGCCGAGCACCGCTCCCGCGCGGCCGTCGTACCGCCGGAGCTGCGGGCGCTCGACGGTCCGCTGGACCCCGAGGAGCGCTACGACCTCGACACCTACCTGGGCCTGCCGGCCCGGGCCCTGCCCGCCCTCGACGAGACTCCGTCCGACCTGGAGGCGACCCGTGTCTGAGCCATCCGGAGGCGCACCGCTCCTGGAGACCCGCGGCATCACCGTGCGCTTCGGCGGCAACACGGCCGTCGACGACGTCAGCCTGAGCGTCGCGCCCGGCTGCGTGACCGGGCTGATCGGCCCGAACGGTGCCGGCAAGACGACGCTCTTCAACACCGTCACCGGGATGCAGCGGCCGACCTCGGGCCGGGTGCTGCTCGACGGCACCGACATCACCGGCCGGCCGGTCGCCAAGCGCGCGGCGCTCGGGATCGCCCGGACCTTCCAGCGGCTCGAGCTGTTCCTGACCCTCAGCGTCCGCGACAACGTGCGGGTGGCGGGCGACATCGTGAACGCGGGCCGGCGCTTCCGCGGCGGCTCGATCGACGTCGAGGCCGAGACCGACCGGCTCCTCGAGCTGACCGGGCTGACCCCGATCGCCGACCGGGAGGTCTCGGACATCCCGACCGGCCGGGCGCGCGTGGTCGAGGTGGCCCGGGCGCTGATGACCAAGCCCCGGCTGCTGCTCCTCGACGAGCCCGCCTCGGGGCAGACCGAGCACGAGACCGACGAGTTCGCCGAGATGCTCGCCGGCCTGGCCGCGACCGGGCTCGGCATCTGCCTGGTCGAGCACGACCTGCCGCTGGTCATGAAGCTCTGCAGCACCATCCACGTCCTCGACCAGGGCCGGCTGATCGCCTCCGGCACCCCGGCCGAGGTCCAGGCCTCGCCCGAGGTCGTCGCGGCCTACATCGGCGGGGAGGTGCTCGCATGACGTCCGTCGTGACCGACCGCGCGACCGGGCCCGTGGAGCCGGAGCCGATCCCGCCGGTGCTCGAGCTGGTCGGCGTACGGGCGGCGTACGGGCCGATCCAGGTCCTGCACGGGGTCGACCTCACCGTCCACCCCGGCCAGGTCGTCGCGCTCCTGGGTCCGAACGGCGGCGGCAAGACCACGACCGTCAAGGTCGCGGCGGGGCTGCTGCCGATGGCCGGCGGGGAGCTGCGCTACGCCGGCCAGAAGGTCAACGGGATCAGCGCCGAGACCGCCGCCGGGATGGGCGTCTGCCTGATCCCCGAGGGCCGCGGCGTGTTCGCGAACCTCACGGTCCGCGAGAACCTCTGGCTCGCGACCGGCACCGGCGCCTCCCGCGAGCAGATCGAGGAGCGGGCCTACTTCCGCTTCCCGATCCTGCAGGACCGCCGCAACCAGCTCGCCGGCTCGATGTCGGGCGGCGAGCAGCAGATGCTCGCGCTCTCGCGCGCCCTGGCCACCGATCCCGCGGTGCTGCTCCTCGACGAGCTGTCGATGGGCCTGGCGCCCATGATCGTCAGCCAGATGTACGACACGGTCGCCCAGCTGGTGGAGGAGGGGATCTCCGTGCTCGTGGCCGAGCAGTTCGCGCGGACGGTCCTGCCGATCGCCGACCTGGCCGCCGTGATGCTCCACGGTCGGATCGCCGCCGTCGGCACCCCGGCCGAGATCGACGCCGACCTGTCCACCACCTACCTGGGGGGATGACGACCCATGACCACCACCGCTGATCAGGAGTCCACCGTGAGCGCCCGACCCGGCAAGCGCAGCGAGACCTTCACGACCGCCGTCGCCGAGAAGAAGCTCAAGACCGGCAGCGGCTCCCGCGACGGGGCCGTCAGGGCCGGCGGCCTGGTGGCGATGATCGTCGGCGTCGTGGGCGCCTTCGTCGCCTACCAGCTCTCGCTCGGCTACGAGGACACCCGCGACAGCGTCTCCGCCCAGATCCTCGCGACCGCCTTCCTCGCCCTCGCCGTGCTCGGCGTCGGCCTCTACGTCGCCGGCGCACTGTCGCAGCTGATGCGCCTGTGGCTGCTCCGCCAGGTCGTCGAGTCCCAGGAGCGGCACGACGAGCTCGTCGCCGCCCTGCGCGAGGGCCGCTCCTGACCGCTTGTGGATGACTCCGCCGAGTCGGCGCACATGTGCGCCGACTCGGCGGGGCTCTCCACAGGGTCGGAGATCAGGCGGGCTCGCCGCGGTCGCCCCAGAAGACCGGCGTCACGAGGTGCTCGCCGCTGAGCCCCTTCAGCTCCACCGTCCGGGGCTCCTCGAGCACCAGGTCGTCGTACTCGCGGAGCGCCTCGACGACGGTGTCGCTGACCAGGATCTCGGCGCCCGCGGCCTGGGCCGCGACCCGGGCGGCCTGGGCGACGTGCCGGCCGAAGATGTCGTTGTCGCGGTGGACGACGTCGCCGTGGTGGATGCCGATCCGGACCCGGAGGTCGGGCTTGCCGCCGCGGTGACCGCGGTCGAAGGCGCGCTGGACGCTGACCGCGCAGCGGGTCGCCCGCTCGGGGTCGGGGAAGGCCACCATGAAGCCGTCGCCCTGGGTCTTGACCACGTGGCCGTCGTACTTCTCGACCCGGGCGCGCACCGTGCGGTCGTGGCGGGCCAGCAGCCGCACCCACTGCTGGTCGCCGAGCTGCTCGTTGAGGGCCGTCGAGCCCTCGATGTCGGAGAAGAGGATCGACAGGCTGCCACTCGGCCCGGCCAGCCGGACCAGGTCGGGGCGCTCCACCTGCGCCCAGCCGGCGAGGTCGTCGATCGAGCTGCGCAGCGCGCCGCCGAGGCCCTTCTCGCGGACCAGGGCCGCGGTCTCCCAGACGCCCTTCACGACCTCGCGGCCGGTCGGCACCAGCCGGCGCGGCGGCTTCTCGGACGGGGTCCGCAGCCGGGCGACCTCCTCGCGCAGCAGCTGCTGACGGCGCCGTCCGACCAGCCAGAGCACCAGCAGGGTGATGGTCGCCGCACCCTCGACCGACACCGCGATCACGAGCAGGACGGTGGCCACGCGCGCATGCTGCCAGATCGCCGCCGTTTCGACCCAGGTTGAACTGGCAACTACTCTGGTGCTGAGGGGAGTACCCCACCAAGATCCGCCCGGTCAGTACGTCGCTCCCGCGAGCGACCCGGGCGGCGCCCGTCCTCGGAAACGGGTGGGGGAGACCTCAAGCTCACTGATGCTTGAGGAGACCCATGCTCGACACCATCGGAACGCCCACCCTGTGGGCGGTCACCATCGGCCTCGTCGTCGTCCTGCTCGTCGTCGACTTCATCGCGACCCGCAAGCCGCACGAGGTCTCGATGAAGGAGGCGCTCGCGTGGTCGGCGTTCTACGTCGCCCTGCCGCTCGCCTTCGGCGGCTACATCTGGGCCCAGCACGGCAGCGACCGGGGGGTCGAGTACTACACCGGCTACCTGGTCGAGAAGACGCTGAGCGTGGACAACCTGTTCGTGTTCATGCTGCTGCTCGCGGCCTTCGCCGTACCGGCGGCGCTCCAGCAGCGGGTGCTGCTCTACGGCATCGTCGGCGCGCTGGTGCTGCGCGGCATCTTCATCGCGCTCGGCGCGGCGGCGCTGTCGGCGTTCGACTGGGTGTTCCTGGTCTTCGGCCTGATCCTGCTGGCCACCGGCGTGAAGCTGCTCAAGGACGCGATCTCCGGGCACGACCACGACGAGAAGGACGTCTCGTCGATGCGCTCGGTCAAGCTGATGCGCAAGTTCATGCCCGTCACCGAGGAGTACGACGGCCCGCGGATGACCGTCATCCAGAACGGCAAGCGTGCCCTCACCCCGCTCGCGCTCGTGGTCGTGGCCGTCTTCGCGACCGACCTGGTCTTCGCGATCGACTCGGTGCCGGCCGTCTACGGCATCACCGGCGACCCCTATCTCGTCTTCGCCACCAACGCCTTCGCCCTGCTCGGTCTGCGCGCGCTCTACTTCGTGCTGCAGGGGGCGCTGGCCAAGCTGGTCCACCTGTCCTACGGCCTGGCCGCGATCCTCGGCTTCATCGGCGTGAAGCTGGCGCTGCACTGGGCGCACATGACCTGGTCGTCGGTGCCGGAGATCCCGACGCTGGCCTCGCTGGGCGTGATCGTCGGCATCCTCGCCGTCACGGTGACGACCTCGCTCATCGCGTCGAAGCGGGCCGCCGACGAGCCGGTCGAGGAGCAGGAGCCCGAGCGAGTGTGACCTGATCGGCACCGGCCGGTTGCGCCGTTTCCTGGCGCGCCGGCCGGTCCTCGGGTGAGGATCTCGTTCCGCACGATGTCGGAACGGGAGGAGCTGGTGATGAGGGCACGCGTCGTCGTCCTGCTGCTCCTGCTCGTCGGGCTCGCCGTGCCGGTCAGCGCCGAGGCCCAGCCCTGGAACGAGCGGATCCCGGTCGGGCCCGAGCTCACGCCGACCCCGCCGGTCCGGGTCCTGTTCGTCGGCGACTCGATCACCGCGGGCCGCAGCGGCGACACGTCGTACCGCTACTGGGTCTGGCGCCAGTTCCAGGACGCCGGGGTGCGGGCGCGGTTCGTCGGGACCACCACCGGGCGGCGCGGGGGTGACGGCTACGCGCTGACCGACCACGGCTTCCAGCCGTGGCACGCCGCCAAGGGCGGGACGACGTACGCCGACCACCTGCCCCGGGTCCGGGCGCTCGTCCGGCACCTCCGACCCGACGTGATCGTGCTCGGCCTCGGCTTCAACGACGTCAAGGTCGCCTCCCCGGCCCGGACCGCCGCGCGGGCCCGGGCCTACCTCGACCGCGTGTGGGCGGTCGACCCGGACGTGCGGGTGGTGCTCAACGAGGTCACCTTCGCCGCCCGTCCCGGCTCGTCCCGGCGCAACGTCCGCCGGACGCGGTACGACGAGCTGCTGCGCGAGATCGCCCGCAGCGACCGCCGGGTGGAGGTGGCGCGGGTCGTCAGCGGGCCCTGCCCCGCCTGGGACCCCGTCGTGCACTCCTTCGACGGCATCCACCCGAACGCGCTCGGCGAGCTCGTCGTCGCCCGCCACGTGGTCGACGCGCTGGTGCGGGCCGACGTGCTGCCGTCGTACGACCGGGCGGGGACGCCGGGCTACGCGACGACCTGCGCCGCGCCGGCCGCCTGAGGCCACCAACGAGGCGACCGGCACGAGGTCCTGGTCACCGGGGCGGCCCGGTAGCGGGGCGCCGTACTCCTGCTGTGATGGGCCGGTGAGCGGGTTCAGCGCAGTGGAGATCGAGGAGGCGTACGCCGTCTTCCACGGGCACGTCGAGGGCTTCGCGTCGTCGGGGGACTGGCACGGGTTCGCGGACCTGTTCACCGAGGATGCGACGTACGTCGAGCACGCCTTCGGCACCTTCCGCGGGCGGGAGGAGATCCGGGCCTGGTCGACGCGGACCATGACGTCGTTCCCGGGCGGGGTGATGACCGGGTTCCCGCTGGCCTGGTTGGTGGTCGACGAGTCCACGTCGCGGCTGATCTGCGAGGTGCGCAACCTGATGCCGGACCCCGGCGACGGCTCGGTGCACGAGGAGTCGAACCTGACGATCATGACCTACGCCGGCGACGGGATGTTCAGCCGCGAGGAGGACGTCTACAACCCGCTGCGGTTCATGAGGATGTCGATGCGCTGGGCCGCGGTCGCCGAGGCGCACGGGAACCTCTCGGACGAGGGCCGCGCCTACGTCGCGCAGTTCGGTTCACCTGCCGGTCACTGAGCCGTGCCACCGTCGCCGAGGTGCGGCGTACGGCGATGCAGGGGCTCGGCTGGGTCCTCACGATCGGCGGCGTGATCCTCTTCCCGCTGCCCGGCCCGGGGCTGCTGCTCCTGGCCGCGGGTCTGGCGATCCTGGCGGAGCACTACGCGTGGGCGGAGCGGCGGGTCGACCAGGTCAAGGTGCGCGCCTGGGCGGGCGCGCGGGTCGGCGTACGGACGCCCTGGCGGACCTTCTGGACCGTCCTCGTCACGGCGCTGCTCGGGGCCTCGGGGGTGCTCTGGCTGTGGGCGCCGCCGCGGCCGGACTGGTGGGTGCTTCCCGCCTGGACCTGGCTGCCCGGCGGCGTGTGGAGCGGCGTCGGGCAGCTCCTGTCGGGGGCCGTGGCGCTCGCCCTGGTCGGCTACGCGTGGTGGCGGGTCAGGGGCGAGCGCGTGGCGGGCCGGGGAGATCCCCGATGCGGCGTTTGAGGTCGTCTGGGAGGCTCACTGCATGAAGGGGGCAGCTCGCAGGGTCGCGATCGAGGTCGGTGGCTGGGCGCTGGTGCTGGTCGGCATCGCCGCCCTCGTGCTCCCGGGGCCGGGGCTGCTGCTGATCTTCGCCGGCGTCGCGGTGCTCTCCCAGCAGTACGAATGGGCCGAGAAGCGCCTCGACCCGATTAAGTACCGGGCACTCAAGGGGGCCGCGGAGAGCGTCGAGACCTGGGTCCGGATCGTCTTCTCCTCCCTCGTCGCCGTCGGGCTGCTGGTCTGCGGCGTGATCTGGATCTGGAGCCCCGAGGTCCCCGACTGGTGGTCCTTCCGCGACAGCTGGTGGCTGCCGGGCGGCGTGGCCACCGGCATCACCCAGATCGCCTCCGGCCTGTTCGCCTTCGTGCTTCTCGGCTGGAGCTACCGCAAGTTCCACGGCAAGCCCGAGGCCGTCGCCGAGCTCGAGCGCGAGATCGACGAGGCCGACGAGGAGTTCAAGCAGCTGCGCGACTGAGCCGCGCGCTCAGGCTCCTGCCGGGGTGGCCGAGTCGAGCAGCTCGGCCAGCTCCTCGATGACCTCGTCGAGCGGAGCATGCAGTCCCCCGAGGCGCTGTACGCCGGCACGACGGTCGAGGCGACGCGGCTCGCGCCCGCGGACCTCGGCGTACCCCGGATCGGGCACCACGGCTTCTGCCGCCGGTCCTACCGCGACGCCTGGGACGCGTACGTGCTGCCCCGGTCGGCGGTGCGATAGGGCACCAGTCGGCGCCCGGGCCTCACCCGGCGCAGACCGCCAGCAGGGTGCCCGGCCGCTCCCCCAGGTGCGTCGACCAGCCGACCTCGAACGAGACCAGTCGCACGCCCCGCGGACCGGTCGCGCCCTCCCGGATCACGATCGCCTCGACCGGGACCTCGTCCGCCGGCAGTCCGCCGGGGGAGCACCGGTGCTGACGGGAGATCCGGTCGACCCGGGCGGCGACCCGGTCCACCTGGTGGATCCGATCGACCCGGACGTCGAGGTCGGGGCCGGCCGACGGAGCGCTCGCCGTGGTCGTCCACCCGCCCGCGCTGACCGACGCGACCAGACCGACCAGCAGTCGGAGCATCAGGCGAGGGCGGAGACTCATGTTCCCCTGATCGGCCTGCCGCGCCCCGTCCGGATGGCTTGTGGGAGGGGTCATACCCGACACGGCCCTGTCGGAGCCGCGTGCGATGCTGCCGCCCGTGACCCTCCACCTGCACCGCGCCGCACGCACCGACGTGCTGGCCGATGCCCTCGGGGAGCTGCTCGCGACACCGCTCGCCGACCCGTTCGCCGAGGAGGTGGTGGTCGTCCCGGCCAAAGGGGTCGAGCGCTGGCTCTCGCAGCGGCTGTCCCACCGGCTGGGGGCCGGCCCGCGCGGTGGCGACGGGGTGTGCGCCGGGGTCCGCTTCCTGACCCCGCGGAGCCTGGTCAGCCTGCTGCTCGGGCGCGAGCGCGACGACCCGTGGGACCCCGAGCGGCTGGTCTGGCCGCTGCTCGCGACCATCGACGCGAGCCTCGACGACCCGGTCTTCGCCACCCTCGCCGCCCACCTCGGCCACGGGCTCGACGGACCCGACGGCGACCTGCGGCGCACCCGCCGCTACTCCGTGGCCCTGCGGCTGGCCGGCCTGTTCGCGTCGTACGCCGGGCAGCGGCCCGCGCTCGTCACCGCCTGGCGGGAGGGGGCCGGCGAGGACGAGCTGCCGGCCGACCTGCGCTGGCAGCCCGAGCTGTGGCGCCGGCTGATCGAGCAGGTCGGCGAGCCGGCGCCCGACGTACGCCAGGCCGACACGGTGCAACGGCTGCGCGCCGGGGCCGCCGACCTCCCGCTGCCGGGCCGGCTGACCCTCTTCGGCCACACCCGGATCCCGGTCACCGAGGTCGAGCTGCTCGCCGCCCTGGGCGAGCACCGCGACGTCCACCTCTTCCTCCCGCAGCCCTCGCCCGCGCTCTGGGACGACCTGGGCGGCCTCGGCGGGGTGGTGCCGCGCGACGAGGACGACTCGGCCGAGCGGGTCGGCCACCCGCTGCTCGCCTCGCTCGGCCGCGACGCGCGCGAGCTGCGCCGCACTCTCGACGGCGTCGGTGCCGCGCTGGTGCCCGCGCCCGAGCCCGCGACCGACACCCTGCTCGGTCGGCTCCAGGCCGACCTGCGCGCCAACCACGCGCCGACGCCGGCGGAGCGGGCCGCTCGGGTCCACGACGCCGCCGACCGCAGCCTCCAGGTGCACGCCTGTCACGGGGCCGCGCGCCAGGTCGACGTGCTGCGCGAGGTGCTGGTCGGGATGCTCCAGGACGACCCGAGCCTCGAGCCCCGCGACATCCTCGTGATGTGCCCCGACATCGAGACCTACGCGCCGCTGATCTCGGCCGGCTTCGGGCTCGCGACCCACGAGGGGCACCCCGCCCACGAGCTGCGGGTCAAGCTCGCCGACCGGGCGCTGACCAGCACCAACCCGCTGCTCGCGGTCGCCGACGCGCTGCTCGAGCTGTCCGGGGGCCGGGTCACCGCCGCCGACGTCCTCGACCTGGCCGCCCGGGAGCCCGTGCGGCAGCGCTTCGGGTTCACCGACGACGAGCTCGACCGGGTCGGCCGCTGGGTCGCGCGAGCCGGGGTGCGGTGGGGGCTGGACGCCCGCTCGCGGGCGGCGTTCCGGATGGACGGCTTCCCCCACAACACCTGGCGCACCGGGCTCGACCGGATCCTGCTCGGGGTCGCGATGAGCGGCGACGACCACCGCCACCTCGGCCGCGGGCTGCCGCTCGACGACGTCGGCAGCAACGAGATCGACCTCGCCGGTCGCCTGGCCGAGCTCGTCGACCGGGTCGACGCGTGCCTGACGACCCTGGCGGGCGCGCGCACGGTCGCCGACTGGACCGGCGGCCTGAGCGTCGGCGTCCGCTCGCTGACCGACGTGAGCACCGACGACGCCTGGCAGCTGCCGCAGTTCGAGCGCGAGCTGGCCCGGGCCGCCGCGTCCTCCCACGAGGCCGAGCTGGAGCTGCGGCTGCCCGACGTGCGCGCGCTGCTCCAGTCCCGGCTGGCCGGTCGGCCGACCCGGGCCAACTTCCGCACCGGCACCCTCACCGTCTGCACCATGGTCCCGATGCGCTCGGTGCCCCACCGCGTGGTCTGCCTGGTCGGCCTCGACGACGGCGTCTTCCCGCGCGCGGGCGCGGTCGACGGCGACGACGTCCTCGGCCGGCGGCCGCTGACCGGCGAGCGCGACGCGCGCAGCGAGGACCGCCAGCTGCTGCTCGACGCGGTGATGGCCGCGACCGAGGCGCTGGTGATCACCTACACCGGGGCCGACGAGCAGTCGGGGGCGCGGCGGCCCCCCGCCGTACCCCTGGGGGAGATCCTCGACGCCGCCGACCGGACCACCGCCGCGCCGGTGCGCGAGCAGGTCCTGACCCGCCACCCCCTCCAGCCCTACGACGCCCGCAACTTCGAGCGGCCGCGCCCGTTCAGCTTCGACACCGCCGCCCTCGCCGGGGCCCGGTCGGCCTGGAGCGTGCGCCACGAGCCGCCGCCGCTGATCTCCGCGCCGCTGCCCGAGCGGCCGCGCGACGACGTGTCGCTCCAGGAGCTGCGGGCCTTCCTCGGCCACCCCGTCCGGGCCTTCCTGCGCGAGCGGCTCGACGTCGCCGCGCCGTTCGAGCCCGACGACCTGGCCGACGCGATCCCGGTGACCCTCGACAGCCTCGACAAGTGGAAGGTCGGCGACCACCTCCTGTCCGAGCTGCTCGCCGGCCAGGACGCCGCCGCCGTGATGACCGCCGAGCAGCTGCGCGGCACCCTCCCCCCGGGGGGCCTCGGCACGGCCGCGCTCACCGAGGTCGTCGAGGAGTGCCAGCGGCTCTGGGCACGCTCGGCGCAGGTGCGCGAGGGGGAGCGGCGCTCAGTCGACGTCGACGTCGACCTGGGCGACGGTCGCCGGCTCACCGGCACCGTGGCCGGCGTCTACGGCACCCGCGTCGTCTCCCTCGGCTACTCCCGGCTCAAGGCCCGGCAGCGGCTGACCGCGTGGGTCGACCTGCTGGCGCTGAGCGCGACGTACCCCGACCAGCACTGGACCGCCCACGCCATCGGTCGCGAGCGCGCCGGCCCCAAGCGCGCCCTGTCCGGACCGCTCGACCACCGCGCCGTCGCCTGGCTGCGCGACCTGGTCGAGCTCCGCGACCGCGGCCTGCGGGAGCCGCTGCCGATCCCGGTGGCGACTGCCTCGGCCTGGGCCGAGGCCCGGGTCCGCGAGCTGATGGGCCAGGACACCCCGCCGGTCGAGGCCGCCCGCCGGGCCTGGGAGACCGACCCCCACCACGCCTTCGGCATCGCCGGCGAGGACGCCGACGCCTTCCACCAGCGGGTCTACGGCGTCGGGGCGCCGGTCGAGCTGCTGCTCGACGCCGGCCTGGGCGAGCACGCCTGGCGGGTGTGGGAGCCGCTGCTCACCGGAGCCGAGAAGGTGGGTCCCCTGTGAGCGGTCCTGCGATCACCCCCTTCGACATCACCGACCCGCTGCCCGAGGGCACCGTCCTGCTGGAGGCCAGTGCCGGCACCGGCAAGACCTGGACGATCGGTGCTCTCGTCACCCGCTACGTCGCTGAGGGCGAGGCCCGGCTCGAGGAGATGCTGGTCGTCACCTTCGGGCGGGCCGCCAGCCAGGAGCTGCGCGAGCGGGTCCGGGCCCAGCTCGTCGAGGCCGAGCGGGTGCTCGGCGACGACCCGCTCGACGCCGTCGCCGACGAGTCCGACCTGGTCGTGCTCCTGCGCGGCTGGGATCCCGAGCGGCGCCGCCGCGCGCACCGCCGGGTCACCGAGGCGCTGGCCGGCTTCGACGCCGCGACGATCGCCACCACCCACCAGTTCTGCTCGCTGGTCCTCGACTCGCTCGGGGTGGCCGGCGACACCGACTCCCGCGCGCGGCTGGTCGAGGACCTCGACGACCTGGTGACCGAGATCGTCGACGACCTCTACCTCCGCGCGTTCGCCTTCGACAGCGGGGGTCCGGCCTTCAGTCACGATGAGGCGCTGGCGATCGCGCGGGCCGCGGTCGGCGACCCCCAGGCCCGGCTCGAGCCCGCCGACGAAGACCCGTCGACGTCGGTCGGGCGGCGGGTGCGCTTCGCGCAGGCGGTCCGCACCGAACTCGACCGGCGCAAGCGCCGGCTCGGCGTGCTCTCCTACGACGACCTGCTCAGCCAGCTTGCCGCCGCGCTCGCCGACGAGGACGGCGCCGCCGCCCAGCGGATGCGCGCCCGCTGGCGGATCGTGCTGGTCGACGAGTTCCAGGACACCGACCCGGTGCAGTGGCAGGTCCTCGACCGGGCCTTCAACGGGCACGCGACGATGGTGCTGATCGGCGACCCGAAGCAGGCCATCTACGCCTTCCGCGGCGGCGACGTGACGACGTACCTCCGGGCGGCGGCGACCGCCGCGCGCCAGCAGACCCTGGCCGTCAACTGGCGCAGCGACCAGCCGCTCCTCGAGGGCTTCCAGCGGCTGCTCGCCGGTGCCGCGCTCGGCGACGACCGCATCGTCGTGCGCGACGTCGAGGCCCACCACAGCGGCAGCCGGCTGGTCGGTGCACCGGTGCCGGCGCCGTTCCGGGTGCGGGTGGTCCGGCGCGAGGACCTCGGGCGCCGCGGCGGCGCGACCCTCCCGGTCGGGCTGGTCCGGCCCCACGTCGCCCGCGACCTGGCCCTCGACGTACGACGGCTGCTGGCGTCCGGGGCGACCTTCGAGGGCCACGAGCTGCGCCCGCGCGACGTCGCGGTGATCAGCTACCGCCACGCCGACCTGGCCGCGGTGCGCGAGGCGCTGCTGGAGGTCGGGGTGCCCGCGGTCATCGCGGGTGGCGGCAGCGTGTTCGCGACGCCGGCCGCGACCGAGTGGCTGACCCTGCTGGAGGCCCTCGAGCAGCCGCACCGCAGCACCCGTGTGCGCTCGGCCGCGCTGACCTGCTTCGTCGGCCGCAGCGCCGTCGAGCTCGACGAACGCGGCGACGACCTGACCGACGAGGTGGCCGACCTGCTGCGCGGCTGGGTCGAGCTGTTCACGACCCGGGGCGTGGCCGCGGTGCTCGAGGCGGCCAACGTCGCCGGCCTGCCCGCGCGCGTGCTGGCCGAGGTCGGCGGCGACCGCCGGCTCACCGACCTCCGCCACATCGGCGAGGCCCTGCACGAGGTGACCCTGACCGAGCGGCACGGCCTGGTCTCGCTGCTGACCTGGCTGCGCGAGCAGGTCACCGAGGGCCGCGCCGGCCGCGGCGTCGAGCGCACCCGCCGGCTCGACTCCGACGCGGCCGCCGTCCAGCTGGTGACGATCCACGCGAGCAAGGGCCTGGAGTACCCCGTCGTCTACCTGCCCGCCCTCGGCGACCGGTTCGTCCCCAAGCCGAGTCGGCCGCTCTTCCACGACGACGAGGGCACCCGCTGCCTCGACGTCGGGGGCGGCGGCGCCCACTGGGCCGACCACTGCCGGCGCTGGGCCGACGAGGAGGCCGGCGAGTGGCTGCGGCTGCTCTACGTCGCGATCACCCGCGCCAAGTCCCAGGTCGTCTGCTGGTGGGCGCCGACCAAGAACGCCGTCGCCTCGCCGCTGCACCGGATGCTGATGCGCGACCCCGACGAGGCGGAGGTGCCCGCCTCGCCCGCCGTGCCCGACGACGACGCCGTGGTGGCGCTGTTCGCCGAGTGGCGCGACCGCGGCGGCCCGGCCCCCGAGCCGGCGGCGCACGCCGACCCGGGCGCGGAGCCACCCCGGCCGGAGGTGCCCGCGCTGGCGGCCCGGTCGTTCACCCGCGAGGTCGATACCGAGTGGCGGAGGTCGTCGTACTCCTCGTTGAGCAAGGTGCAGGTCGCGCCCGGCCCCGCGGGGGCGGTGACCAGCGAGCCCGAGGTGAGCGCCAAGGACGACGAGGACGAGCTCGACACGATCCTCGTCGAGGCCCCCGCGGTGCCCGGGGACCTGGTCTCGCCGATGGCCGGGCTGCCGCTCGGCGCGACCTTCGGCTCGCTGGTGCACGCGGTGCTCGAGCACACCGACCCCGACGCGCCCGACCTCCGCGCCGAGCTCCGCGGCCACGTCGAGGAGCAGCTCGGGTGGTGGCCGGTCGAGCTCGACACCGACGAGCTGGTCGAGGCGCTGGTCGCGGTCTGCGACAGCCCGCTCGGTCCGCTGGCGCCGACGACGCTGCGTGAGGTCCCGCTGGCCGACCGGCTCCGCGAGATGGACTTCGAGCTGCCGCTCGGCGACGGGCTGCTCGGCCAGATCGCTCCGCTGCTGGAGCGGCACCTGCCGGCGGGTGACCCGGTGCGCTCCTACGCCACCGCGCTCGAGGGTCCGCTCGGCGAGCAGACCCTGCGCGGCTACCTCACCGGCTCGGTCGACGTGGTGCTGCGGCTGCGCACCGAGCAGGGCCCGCGCTACCTCGTCGTCGACTACAAGACCAACTGGCTCGGCCCGTTCGACGAGCCGCTGACCGCCGCGGCCTACCGGCCCGACGCGCTCGACGCGGCGATGGGCCACTCCGACTACCCGCTCCAGGCGCTCCTGTACGCCGCGGTGCTGCACCGGTTCCTGCGCTGGCGCCAGCCCGGCTACGACCCGGAGGTGCACCTCGGCGGGGTGCTCTACCTCTACCTGCGCGGCATGTGCGGGCCGGACACCCCGCTGGTCGACGGCGCGCCGTGCGGCGTGTTCGCCTGGCGGCCGCCGGTCGCGCTGGTCGAGGAGCTGTCCGACCTGCTCGACGGAGGTGCGTCGTGACCGAGACCTTCGAGCCGGTCGGCGAGCACGACTGGCGGCTGGCCGCCTCGGCCACCGGGCTGCTCGCCGAGTTCAACGCCGCCGGACTGCTCAGCGCCGCCGACGTCCACGTCGCCACCCGGGTCGCGGCCCTGGGCGAGGAGGAGGACGAGCGGGTCCGGCTGGCGGTGGCCCTCGCGGTCCGCGCCGTGCGCCGCGGGTCGGTGGGCCTCGACCTCGCGGCGGTGCCCGCCATCGCGCCGGAGCTCGCCTGGCCCGAGGCCGAGGCGTGGGCCGCGGCCGTCGCGGCGTCGCCGCTGGTGGCCGCCGGGGCGGTCCGCTGGGAGCTCGGGCTGCTCTACCTCGACCGCTACCACCGGCTCGAGACCCAGGTGCACGCCGACCTGGAGGCCCGGCTGGCCCAGGCCGCGCCGGGGATCGACGAGGCCCGGCTCGACGCGGCGCTGGCCCGGGTCCGTGGCGGCCGGTTCAGCCCCGAGCAGGAGGCTGCGGTCGCGGCCGCCGTACGCCGTCGTACGACGATCCTGACCGGCGGGCCCGGCACCGGGAAGACCACCACCGTGGCCCGGCTGCTCGCCCTGCTCGCCGACCAGGCCACCGGCTCGACGCAGCGCCGCGAGGGCCGGCTCTCGATCGCCCTGGCCGCGCCCACCGGCAAGGCCGCCACCCGGCTCCAGGAGGCGGTCGCCGCCGAGGTCGCCGAGGTGGGCGAGACCTGGCCCGAGGTCGCCGCCCTGGTGGGGCGGCTCCAGGGTCAGACCCTGCACCGGCTGCTCGGCTGGCGCCCCGACAACGCCACCCGCTTCCGCCACGACCGCGGCAACCGCCTCAAGTACGACGTCGTCGTGGTCGACGAGTCCTCGATGGTGGAGCTCACGATGATGGGCCGGCTGCTCGAGGCGTTGCGGCCCGAGAGCGTGCTGGTCCTGCTGGGCGACCCCCAGCAGCTGACCTCGGTCGGCGCCGGCGCGGTGCTGGGCGACCTGGTCGCGGGCTACGACGGCCGCCCGGACTCCCCGGTCGCCGCGCTGACCCGGAACTTCCGCTCCACCGACGACATCCTCGCCCTGTCCGTGGCGCTGCGGGCGGGCGACGCCGACACGGTCGTCGAGGTGCTGCGGACCCCCTCCGACGAGGTCTCCTGGGTCGACACCTCCGAGGAGGCCGAGGTCGAGGCGGCGCTGCGGCCCGACTCGCTCCGGGCCGCCCGCGCGGTCTGGGCGGCGGCGGTCGCCGAGCAGCCGGCCCTGGCGATCGAGGAGCTCGACCGCTACCGGCTGCTGTGCGCGCACCGCGAGGGTCCCTACGGCGTACGCCGCTGGAACCAGCGGGTCGAGCGCTGGCTGGCCGAGGAGGTCGACGTCGACGTCCACGGCCCGTCGTACGTCGGCCGCCCGCTGCTGGTGACCAGCAACGACTATGCGCTCGACGTCTACAACGGCGAGACCGGCGTGGTGGTGCAGCAGGGCGACCGGCGCCGGGCCTTCGTGGCCGGGTCGGGGCGGTTGAAGGAGTTCGCCCCCGGCCGGCTCGACGCCGTCGAGACCATGCACGCGATGACGATCCACAAGAGCCAGGGCAGCCAGGTCGAGCGGGTGACGGTGCTGCTCCCCGAGGCCGACTCGCGGCTGCTGACCCGTGAGCTGTTCTACACCGCGGTCACCCGGGCCCAGCAGCACGTCCGGGTGGTCGGCTCCGAGGCGGCCGTGCGGGCGGCCGTCGCCACCCGGGCGCTGCGCGCGACGGGCCTCCAGCAGCGGCTGCGCGAGACCGGGTCCGCACCCTGACACACGGAAACGGCGCCGCAATCTGCGCCGGTTAGGGTCGTGCCGTGCCATTTCTGCTGCGCGTCGAGCTGCCTGACGTCCCCGGGTCGCTGGGTCGTCTGGCGAGCAGGATCGGTGAGGCCGGCGGCGACATCGAGGCGATCGAGATCGTCGAGAAGCGGCACGACGGGACGGCCGTCGACGACGTACTCCTCGAGATGGCGCCCGGTTCGATGCCTGACTCGATCGTCTCCGCGTGCAACGCCATCGACGGCGTCCGGGTGGTCTGGATCAGCCGGTACGCCGCCGGCGGCAACCTGTTCCTCGACCTGGAGGCGGTCGAGGAGCTCACCGCCAACCCGGCCGAGGCGCTGGACCGTCTGATCGACCTGCTGCCGATCACCTTCCGCGCCGACTGGGCCGCGCGGGTCAGCGAGAAGGCCGGCGTCGTCTACGCGACCGAGGCCGCGCCCTCCGACCTGACCTGGGTGTCGATGGGCCGGGCCGCGCGCCTCGAGACCGACGACGACAACGTCCACTGCGGCGCCCGGCTCAACCACCACGAGGTGGTCATCATCGGCCGCCGCGGCGGCCCGGAGTTCCTCGACTCCGAGCTGGCCCGCCTGGGCCACCTGGTCGCCCTCGCGATGTCCATCGTCCGCGCCGGCTGACCCCCCTCCCGCCGAGTCAGCAGAAACCGCGGGCCGAGTCAGCACCAGTGGTGCTGACTCGGCGATCAGACGCGCTCGAGGAGGAAGACGGGGATCTCGCGGTCTGTCTTCTGCTGGTACTCGCCGTACGTCGCCCAGGTGGCGACGGCGTAGTCCCACCACTCGGTCCGCTCGTCGCCCTCGAGGCGGCGCGCGACGTAGGTGTGCTTCTCCGCGCCGTCCTGGAGGTCGACCTCGGGGTTCGCGACGAAGTTGTAGTACCAGGTCGGGTTCTTCGGGGCGCCGCCGAGCGAGGCGATGGCGACGTACTTGCCGTCCTTCTCGACGCGCATCACCGGGTTCTTGCGGAGCTTGCCGGACTTGGCGCCGCGGGACGTGATCACCACGATGGGCCACTCCGGGTTGCCACGCAGGATGTTGCCGCGCTGGCCGTTCGAGGACTCGAACTCCTCGACCTGGTCGCGGACCCACTGCTCGGGGCTGGGCTCGTACTCGCCTTCAAGTGCCATGACTGTCCAATGCCCCTGGAGGCCCCGGACATTCCCAGGGATAGCCTCCGACCCATGAGTGCGATCGACGGGGTGTCGGAGATCTTCGACGCCGACGCCTGGGACGTGGTGCCCGGCTTCGAGGACCTGACCGACCTGACCTACCACCGGGCGAAGGAGCACGGCACCGTCCGGGTGGCCTTCGACCGGCCGGACGTGCTCAACGCGTTCCGCCCGCACACCGTCGACGAGCTGCTGTGGGTGCTCGAGCACGCCCGCACCTCCAGCGACGTCGGCTGCGTGATCCTCACCGGCAACGGCCCGAGCGCCAAGAACGGCAAGTGGGCCTTCTGCACCGGCGGCGACCAGCGGATCCGCGGCCGCGCCGGCTACCAGTACGCCGAGGGCGAGACCGCGGCCACCGTGGACAAGGCCAAGCTGGGGCGGCTGCACATCCTGGAGGTGCAGCGGCTGATCCGCTTCATGCCCAAGGTCGTCATCTGCGTCGTCCCGGGGTGGGCGGCCGGCGGCGGGCACAGCCTGCACGTCGTCTGCGACCTGACCCTGGCCAGCACCGAGGAGGCCCGCTTCAAGCAGACCGACGCCGACGTCGGCTCGTTCGACGGCGGCTTCGGCTCGGCGTACCTCGCCCGCCAGGTGGGCCAGAAGATCGCCCGCGAGATCTTCTTCCTCGGCCAGGAGTACTCCGCCGAGGACGGCGTCCGGATGGGCACGGTCAACCGGGCCGTCCCGCACGCGGAGCTGGAGGCGGCCGCCCTGGAGTGGGGCCGGCTGATCAACGGGAAGTCGCCGACCGCGCAGCGGATGCTGAAGTACTCCTTCAACGCCATCGACGACGGCCTGGTCGGCCAGCAGATCTTCGCCGGCGAGACCACCCGGCTCGCCTACATGACCGACGAGGCCGCCGAGGGGCGGGACCAGTTCCTCGAGAAGCGGGATCCCGACTGGTCGCCGTTCCCCTGGTACTACTGAGTCCGACTCACGCCAGGACGGCCGTGACCTTCAGCTCCACCAGGTGCTCGGGTACGTCGAGCGCGGCGACGCCGATCAGCGACGCCGGGGCGACCGGGACCGAGCCGAGGGCGTCCGCAGCGCGGGCCATGCCGTCGACGACCAGCGGCATCTGGTCGGGGGTCCAGCCGGCGACGAACATCGTCAGATCGGCGACGTCGGCGAAGGTGGCGCCGACCTCGGCCAGGGCCGTGGCCACGTTGCGGTAGCACTGGACGATCTGCGCAGCGAGGTCTCCCTCGCCGACCAGGCGGCCGTCGGCGTCCCACGAGACCTGGCCGGCGACGAAGACGGTCCGGCTGCCGGTGGCGACGGCGACCTGGCGGTAGAGGGGGACCTCGGGGAGGCCGACGGGGTTGGCGAACGCGATGGGCACGGGAGTTCCTCCGGTATTGACTTCAAGGTTGAACTGAATCTATCACGTGACTTCATGCGTGAAGCGACCCACCGTTACGGTGGAGGCATGGCGGACGAGGGTGCGGCGGACGATTTCCGATGGCTGACGGAGCCGGAGAAGGAGGCGTGGACCGGCCTGGTCTCGCTGATGCTGCTGATGCCCGGCCCGCTGGAGGCGCCGCTGCAGCGCGAGGCCGGGCTGACGCTCTTCGACTACATGGTGCTCAGCGGCATCTCGGAGGCTCCGGACCGCGAGCTGCGGATGAGCGAGCTCGCGTTCATGACCAACGGCTCGCTGTCGCGGCTCTCCAACGTCGTCAAGCGGTTCGAGCAGCGGGGCTGGGCCTCGCGCCGGCCGGACGAGACCGATGGTCGCTACACCCTCGTGTCGCTCACGGAGGAGGGGCGCCGCCTCGTCGTGGCGGCGGCGCCAGTTCACGTCGACGCCGTACGACGCCTCGTCATCGACCCGCTCGACGAGGTCGATCAGGCCGCGTTGGCCCGCATCGCCGCGCGACTTCGTACCCGGCCCAGCGACGTCCGCGACCGGCCGACCACCGGCTGAGCCGGACCCGTGCCCCTGGGTACGGGAGGTGATGCGCATCTTCTTCACCGGCGGCAGCGGCAAGGCCGGCCGGATCGTGGCCCCCTACCTCGCCGACCAGGGTCACCGGGTCACCAACGCCGACCTCGTCCCGCTCGGGCACCCGGGGGTCGACGACCTCCGGGTCGACCTCACCGACGCGGGCGAGACCTACTCCGCGCTCGCGGGACTGGCGAGCCTCGACGAGCTGGACCGCCCCGAGCGGCCGTCGTACGACGCGGTCGTGCACTTCGCCGCGGTCCCGCGGATCGGGCTGCGGCCGGACGCGGCGACGTACGCCGCGAACGTGCTGAGCACCTACCACGTCCTCGAGGCCGCGACCCGGCTCGGTGTGCGCAAGATCGTCTTCGCCTCGTCGGAGACGGTCTACGGCGTCTGCTTCGCGCAGGGGGAGCGGCGGCCGCTCTACCTGCCCGTCGACGAGGACCACCCGACGATCCCCGAGGACGCCTACGCGATGTCCAAGGTGGCGGGCGAGACGACGGCGCGCTCGTTCCAGGCCCGCACCGGCGCGGACGCCTACGGCCTGCGGATCAACAACGTCATCGAGCCGCACGAGTACGCCGAGCTGTTCCCGGCCTTCCTGGCCGACCCGGCGCTGCGCCGGCGCAACCTCTTCGCCTACATCGACGCCCGCGACCTGGGCGAGATGGTGCACCGCTGCCTGGCGACCGACGGGCTCGGCTACCAGGTCTTCAACGTCGCCAATCCCGACCTGTCGGTGGCGGCGACGACGCGCGAGCTGCGGGAACGCTTCTACGACGGTGTCGAGGTGCGCCGCGAGCTGGGCGACGACGAGACCTTCTACGCCATCGACCGGGCCCGCGAGCTGGTCGGCTTCACCCCACGGCACTCGTGGCGCGACGTGCTGCCCGGCTGAGGTGCACCCGTAGGGCCACTCCGCTCAGGCCTGAGGAGCCCACCCCTCGTCGTCGCGGATGCCGCCCAGGATCCGCCGGCTGATCTCGCGCAGCTGCCGCCTCTGGGGTGCGGTCAGCCGGTCCAGCACCAGGTGGTGGACCTCCCGCACGTGTCCGGGGGTCGCCTCGTCGACCTTCCGGCGGCCCAGGTCGGTGAGGACCGCGAGCGTGTAGCGCCCGTCGG
Source organism: Nocardioides lianchengensis (assembly GCF_900101465.1). Lineage (GTDB taxonomy): Bacteria > Actinomycetota > Actinomycetes > Propionibacteriales > Nocardioidaceae > Nocardioides > Nocardioides lianchengensis. Next base: position 37,872 of record NZ_FMZM01000014.1, on the reverse strand, counting down.
CCGGGTCGGGCGTTCGGCGTACCCAGTCCTTGGACTCGAGGCGGGTCGCCGCCCGGGACAGTCGCGAGAGGGTGCTGTTGGCATAGCCGGCGAGCACGCTCATCCGCAGGGTGTGGTCGGGCGCCTCACGGAGCGCGTAGAGGATGCCGTACTCGAAGTGGGAGAGCTGGGCGTCGCGCTGGAGCTGAGTGTCGAGCGCGCTCGGCAGCCACTCGAGGACGGTGGCCAGGGCGGCCCAGGTCGCGAGGTCGTCGCCGCGGAGCTCGACGGGGTCCGGGAGGGGTTGCATAGCGCCACTCTAGGTCCTCGTGACTTGCTCAGGAAAGTCATCCTGTCTACGTTTGACTTTCCTGAGCAAGTCAATGACGTGAGTGAGGACGGACGAGATGGACATGGGACTGGCACGCAGGCGCGCCTTCGTGAGCGGGTCGACGCAGGGGATCGGCTTCGCGATCGCACGGGCGCTCCTCCGGGAGGGCGCGGCGGTCGTCGTGAACGGGCGTGCGGAGCCCGGGGTCCGCGAGGCGGTCGCTCGACTGGAGGGCGAGGTCCCCGGCGCGCAGGTGACGGGGGTGGCGGCCGACTTCGCCGACCCCGACCAGGTACGACGGCTGTTAGCCGAACTGGGCGACGTCGACGTCCTGGTCAACAACGTCGGGCTGTTCGAGGTCGCGCCGTTCGCGGACCTCCCCGACGAGACCTGGCAGCGCTACCTGGAGGTCAACCTGATGAGCGGCGTCCGGCTCTCGCGGCACCTGCTGCCCGGCATGCTGGACCGCGGGTGGGGGCGGATCGTCTTCGTCTCCAGCGAGTCGGGGGTGAACGTCCCCGGCGACATGACGCACTACGGGGTGACCAAGGCCGCGCAGCTGGCCCTGGGCAACGGCCTGGCCAAGCTGACCCGCGGGACCGAGGTCACGGTGAACACGATCCTCGGCGGCCCGACGTACTCCGACGGGGTGGCGCGGACGGTGGAGCAGATCGCCGCGGCGCAGGGGATGTCGGCCGAGGACCTGAAGGGCGCCATCGCCGCCGGCAACCAGACGTCGCTCCTGCAGCGGTTCCTCGACCCGGACGAGATCGCCAGCCTCGCGGTCTACCTGGCCAGCCCGCTCTCGTCGGCCACCAACGGCGCTGCTGTGCGTGCCGACGGTGGGGTGCTGACCACGCTGGTGTGACGGGGTGGGCCTCAGGCCCAGATCGGCCCCGGCCGGCCGCCGTCGAGCGGGATGACCGCGCCGTTGGCGACCGCGCCGTACGGCGAGGCCAGGAACGTGACCGCGGCCGCGACGTCGTCGGCGGTGACCGGGCGGCCGAGGCCGTTCCGGGCGGCCTGCTCCAGGTAGGCGGGGTCGCCGGCGACCCGCTCGGTGACGGTGAGGCCGGGGTGGACGCAGGTGACGGTGACGCCCTGCGGGCCGAGCTCGTCGGCGAGGTTCTTGGTGATCGCGACGACCGCGATGTTGCGGACCGAGCCCGTGAGGTTGCCGGTCGCGCGGGCGTTCATGCCGCTGATGTTGACGACCCGCCCACCGCCGTCGAGGAGGTACGGCGCCGCCGCGCGCACGACGCGCGCGTAGCCGAGGGCCTTGGTGTCGACCTGCTGCAGGAAGTCGTCGTCGTCCAGGCCGGCGAGCCCCGGCGCGGCTGGCTGCGACGCACGGGGCGCGGCCGCGTTGACGACCACGTCGAGCCCACCGAGCGCGGCGGCCGCGGCGTCGACCGCCGTACGGACGGCCGCGTCGTCGGTGGTGTCGGCGCGCACGACGACCGTCCCGGGGCCGACGGCGTCGGCCGCCGCCGACAGCGCCGACGCGTCACGTCCGAGGAGCGCGACCCGCGCGCCCTCCGCGGCCAGCGCCCGCCCGACGGCCAGGCCGATCCCGCGGCTGCCGCCCGTCACCAGCGCCCGGGCGCCGTCCAGTCCGAGGTCCATGGCGGCAAGATTGCCAGGTGAGCACCCTCTGGCAGCGCATCGCCCAGGCCCAGGCGGGCGCCGACTACGCGACGACGTACGCCGCCCGCTTCCGCCGGCTGGCCGAGCGCGGGCAGGACGTGCACGGCGAGGCGGCGCTGGTGACCCAGCTGGTCGACCCGCCGGCGCGGGTCCTGGACGCGGGGTGCGGGACGGGGCGGATCGCCGTACGCCTCACCGAGCTGGGGTACGACGTCGTCGGGGTCGACGTGGACGCCTCGATGCTGGCCGTCGCGCGGGCCGAGGCGCCCGGGCTGGACTGGCGCGAGGCCGACCTCGCGACGCTCGACCTGGGGGAGACCTTCGACCTGGTGCTGCTGGCCGGCAACATCGTGCCGCTGCTAGAGCCCGGCACCCTGGCTGCGGTCGCGGAGCGCCTGGCTGCGCACACCGCGCCCGGAGGTCGGGTCGTCTGCGGCTTCGGGCTGGACGCCGCCCACCTGCCGGGCGACTGCCCGGTCACCCCGCTGGCCGACGTCGACGCGGCGTTCGCGGCGGCGGGACTGGGGGTGGGCGATCGGCTCGCGACCTGGGAGGGCGACGCCTACGACGGCGGCGGGTACGTCGTGACGCTCCACGGCAGATCTGCGGACGGCGTTTGACCGATTTCCTCGCTCGTTGTCGGCGATGCCCTCTAGGGTGTCGCTCACCTGTGAGGAGGGTCACATGAGGACCGGACGTTTCCGCTCGATGACGGTGGGCGCGGCGACGCTCGTGGTGGCGCTGGCCGGCCAGCTCGTGCTCGTGGACACGGCGGACGCCGGTCCTGACGCGAACGCGCCCGGCACGCCGGCACTCGCGACCGAGATCACCAACAAGTTCACCAGCTACGGCAACAGCACCTCGGTCGACCGCTGGACAGGTGGAGACGGGCTGGAGGCGATCGAGCTGCCCGACGGGCGGGTGCTCTGGTTCTTCAACGACTACTGGTACGGCACGGTGAAGTCCGACCTCACCCGCGGTCCCTTCCAGGCGTCGATGCCCCGCAACGGCATCGTGATCCAGAACGCCAACGGGACGATGGGCCAGACCGTCTCGGGCTCGGGGGGCGCGACCCTGATGAACACCGGCTCCGGCTGGCTGTGGGGCGGGGACCAGCGACTCCAGGGCGGCACCGTCCAGAAGTTCTACATGCGGATGGTGGCCGACGGGGGCTGGGGCTCCGCGGTCGGCGTCGAGCTGCGGACCATCCCGACCGGCTCGGTGGCCTCGCCGGGCACGTACGGCGACCTCACCGCCCAGCTGCCTGCCGACGTCCGTAGCTGCTCGGCGCAGGGGGTGGCCGGACACTGCACCCTGTGGGGGATGGCGCTGGCCGACCACGGCTCCTACACCTACGTCTACGGTGCCGACGTCAGCTCGAGCGGGAAGGACCTCAAGATCGCGCGTGTCCCCCAAGGCGACTTCGCCGGCCTCTGGGAGTACTGGAACGGTTCCGGCTGGAGCACCGACCAGGCGGACGCGATCGATACGGGCACGGTCGCCAGCGAGGCCATGAGCGTCACCTACCAGGGTGGACGCTGGGTGCTGGTCGGTCAGGACACCTACGGCGGTCTGGGGGGCAACGTGATCAGCTACTACGCCGACACCCCGTGGGGCTTCACCGCCGCCGACAAGTCGACGCTGTTCAAGATGCCCGAGACCACCGCCGACTGGAGCGTCTGGGCCTACACGCCCCGCCTGATCCCCCACCTGAGCACCGGTGGCAACCAGGTGATCATCGGCTACAGCGTCAACTCGCAGCTCGAGGACAGCTCCTGCGGTGCGCACAACTACATCGACGCGACCGTCTACCGTCCCCGTTTCAAGGCCGTCACCCTGCCGACGACCCCCGGCGGCAGCTACCAGGCACCCAACGGGGCGCAGCCGGCGGCCAAGTGGCTGACTGCGGCGGAGCTGCCCGGGTGGTGCGCCCCCGGCACGGCCGCGGTCCCGGCCCCGACCGGCGTGACCGCGACCCCCGGGCAGGGGAACACGGCACTGACCTTCGGCTGGTCGCAGACGGCTCCGAGCTCCGACTGGAGCTACGGCTTCCAGTTCCGGGCGTCCGGTGACGCCTGGGGCACCGAGTGGCCGCTGTTCGCGCCGGCCAGCAACACGTGGACCGGTGGGCTGCTGACGCCGGCCCGGACGTACGAGTTCCGGATCCGGGCGTCGACCTGGGAAGGGCGCAACAGCGCGTGGACCACGAAGACCGTGACGATGCCGATCAACGCACCCACCGGGCTCAGCGTCGCCCGCACGGCGGCGAACAAGTGCACCCTGAACATCACTGATCCGCAGGGCGGGGTCTTCTGGCGGGTCCAGCAGCGGCAGGTCGGTGCGACCGCCTGGACGAGCCTCGGAGCGGTCGGCACCAAGACGCCGTGGTACGCGGTCACCTCGGGCGTGCGGTACGACTACCGCGTGCAGGCCTACTCGGACTACGGCAGCAGTGCCTGGACGACCGCGACGAGGTGCGGCCTCTGACCCGGCCGTCATGATGGCCCCATGAAGGTCGTCGTCCTCACCGGTGCCGGGATCTCCGCCGAGAGCGGAGTGCCGACGTTCCGCGACGCCGACGGGCTCTGGGAGGGCCACCGGGTCGAGGACGTCGCGACCCCGGAGGCCTTCGAGTGGCAGCCGTCGGTGGTGCACGCGTTCTACGACGCGCGCCGCGCGGCGCTGACCGGGGTCGAGCCGAACCCCGCCCACCGCGCCCTGGCCCGGCTGGAGGAGACGCTCGGCGACGACCTGCTCGTCGTCACCCAGAACATCGACGACCTGCACGAGCGCGGTGGCTCGCAGCGGGTGCTGCACATGCACGGCGAGCTGCTCTCGGCACTCTGCCGCGGCTGTCAGCGGCGCTCGCCGTGGAGCGGCGACCTCGCCGACCTGCCGCCCTGCCCGCGCTGCGGCGTGACCGAGCTGCGCCCGGACGTGGTCTGGTTCGGCGAGATCCCCTACGAGATGGACCGGATCTTCGCCGCCCTCGAGACCTGCGACCTGTTCGTGTCGATCGGGACGTCGGGGGCGGTCTACCCGGCAGCCGGCTTCGTGCAGGCCGCGGCGTCGTACGGCGCCCGGACGCTGGAGCTCAACCTGCTCCCCTCCGACGGCACCGACTTCTTCGACGAGGCGCGGCACGGGCCCGCGTCGGAGCTCGTCCCGGAGTGGGTCGACTCGCTCCTGGGGTAGCCCGTCAAGGGCCCGGTCCGCTGCGCCGCTGGTGGGGGCGGTACGGCTTCCGCGAGGGCGAGGAGGCGCCGGCAGGAATGCGCGTCGCGGAGGAGTCGAGCCGTGTGATCTGATCGAGCCCCCTGAGGAGGAGACCCGATGAAGACCCTGACCCTGGCTGCCGCCGCGCTCACCACCGTCACCCTGCTCGCCGGCTGCAGCGACGGCGACCCCGGCGACGACAGCGCGGCCGACCCCTCGCGCGAGAGCACCAGCAGCGGCAGCACCGGCGGCGGTGAGGGCGGCAACGACTTCACCGACCAGTCCGGCGAGGAGATCGCCCAGACGGCCAAGGACGCCATGGCCGGCCTCGAGTCGGTCCGGGTCAGCGGCGCCATCACCAGCGACGGGCAGGAGATCGCCCTCGACCTGGCGGTCAGCACGGCCGGCGAGTGTGCCGGCACCATCAGCCTCGGCGGCGCGTCGGCCGAGCTGGTCGGCGCCGACGGCAAGGCCTGGTTCAAGCCGAGCGACGAGTTCTGGCAGGCCCAGGCGGGCGAGCAGGCCCAGACGATCATCGACCTGGTCGCGGGCCGCTGGGTCGTCATGTCGGGCGACGACGCCGGCTTCGGCGAGTTCTGCCAGCTCGACTCCCTGCTCGACGAGCTCGTCAGCGGGGAGGACGACAGCACCTACGAGAAGGGCGACGTGTCCGACGTCGAGGGCTCGGAGGCGATCGCGGTGACGAGCACCGGCGACGACGGGACCTCGGTGGGCTACGTCCAGGTCGACGGCGACCACTACCTGGTGAAGGTCGAGGTCACGTCCGGCGACGAGCCCGGGGCGATCACCTTCTCCGACTTCGACGCCGAGGTGCCCGCCGAGGCGCCGCCCGCGGAGGACACGGTCGACCTCGACGAGCTCGGCGGCTGACACTCGCCGTCGTTCACGGGCGCAGCACGTAGCGCCCGCGCACGCCGCCCTCGGCCACCAGCCGGTGCGCCTCGGCCGCCTCGGCCAGCGGCAGCTCGCCGGCGACCCGGACGGGCAGCCCACCCGCAGCCGCGCGGGCGAGGAGGTCGGCGGTGCGGGCGCCGTCCGGCACCACCTCGACGGCGGTGACCACGACGTCGCGCTCGGACGCGGGCAGCATCGCGGGCCGGACGCCGACGAACAGGCCGCCGTCGCGCACCAGGGCCACGCCGTCGGCCTGCAGCACCGCGCCGTCCGCCACGGCGTCCCAGCCGGTGGTGGTCGTGGTGGCGAAGTCGGCCCCCAGGCCGCGGACGAACTCCTCGTCGCCGGCCCGGGCGAGGCCGGTCACCCGCCAGCCTCGCTCGGCCGCCAGGGGTACGACGGCCGCCCCGACCGGCCCCGCCGCTCCGGTGACCAGCAGCGAGCGGCCCGCCCCGTCGCCGAGCAGGTCGACGAGCTGGGCGGCGGTCAGGGCGGTCAGGGCCAGCGTCGCGGCCGCCACCAGGGCGAGGTCGTCCGGGACGACGGCGACGTCGGCGGCCGGCACGACCAGCTGCTCGGCGTACGTCCCGAAGTCGCGGTCCAGGCCGCCGACCAGCCCGGCGACCCGGGTGCCGACCGGCAGGTCGACCCCGGCGCCCGCGGCGTCGACGGTGCCGGCGAAGTCCCAGCCGAGTCCGGTGTGCTCGGGCTGGTCGATCAGCCCGAGCTGGTGGAAGAAGCCGCCGGCCGTGCCCAGGTCGACGGGGTTGACCGGCGCCGCGGCGACCCGGACCCGGACCTCGCCGGCGCCCGGCTCGCGGAGCGGCAGGTCGACGAGCTCGATGGAGTCGGGGCCGGCCGGGGTGCGGACGACGGCGGCGCGGAAGGTGGTGGTCGTGGTGCTCATGGGGGTGCTCCTCTTGCGGATCGGATCGGACGGCTCCAGACTGGATCAGTCACTCTCCATCGGGAAGTAGGCACCTCAGAGTGCGTAACTACCCGTCCCGTTCCCCAGGAGGCCCCGTGCCGACCATGACCGCGGCCCAGCAGCGCGAGCAGGCCAAGCTCGCCTACGACTCGTTCCTCGCCGAGTGCCCGAGCCGCCAACTGCTCGACCGGCTCTCCGACAAGTGGGTCGCGCTGGTGCTCGCCGCGCTCGCCGACGAGGGCACGATGCGCTACTCCCAACTCGCCCGCCGCCTGGCCGGCGTGAGCCAGAAGATGCTCACCCAGACCCTGCGCGCCCTCGAGCGCGACGGCCTGGTCACCCGCACGGTCACCCCGACCGTCCCGGTGACCGTCGACTACGACCTGACGCCGCTCGGCGCCTCGCTGCAGGTCGTGGTGCGCCAGGTCAAGGTGTGGGCCGAGGCCCACATGGACGACGTGCGCTCCGCGCGCGACGCGTACGACGCCCGCGGCGCCTGACCCGGTCGGGTCAGGGCGCCAGCAGGGCCCCGGCGTGCGGCGGCAGCGTGAGCGTCCCGTCTCCCAGGTCGGCCCCGGCCTCGGTCTCGAACAGCAGCCGGGTGTGGGGCAGCACGAGGGTCGCCGGTGCGTCGCCGAAGTTCACGACGACCGCCAGGTCGCCCCGGTGCATCACGAACGTACGGCGCTCCTCGTCGACCTCGCACCGCGTGCGGCCGAACGCCGGGTCGGTCAGCTCGGCGTGCTCGCGCCGGAGCGCGGCCAGGCGCCGGTAGACGTCCAGCAGGCGGGCGTGCTGCCCACCGGTCTGCTCGTCCCAGTCGAGCCTGGACCGCTCGAAGCTGGCGGGGTCCTGCGGGTCGGGGACGACGTCGGGGTCCCAGCCCATCTGCTCGAACTCCGCGATCCGGCCCTCCGCCGTGGCCTTCCCGAGCTCCGGCTCCGGGTGCGAGGTGAAGAACAGGAACGGCGTGGACGCCGCCCACTCCTCGCCCTGGAAGAGCATCGGCGTGAACGGGCCCGCCATCGTCAGCAGGGCCGCGCAGGCCAGCTGGTCGGCGTCCAGGTGCTCGGTGATCCGGTCGCCCACCGCGCGGTTGCCGACCTGGTCGTGGTTCTGGGAGCAGACCACCAGCCGCCAGCTCGGCATCGCCGCGGTGTCGATCGGGACGCCGTGGTCGCGACCGCGGAAGGACGAGTAGGTCCCGTCGTGGAAGAACCCCCGCTCGCAGACCTTGGCCAGCGCCCCGAGGGGCTCGAAGTCGGCGTAGTAGCCGTCGGTCTCGCGGGTCAGCGCGACGTGGACCGCGTGGTGGAAGTCGTCGCTCCACTGGGCGTCCAGGCCGTAGCCGCCGGCCTCGCGCGGCGTGACCAGCTTGGCGTCGTTGAGGTCGGACTCGGCGATCAGGGTGAGCGGTCGGCGCTGGTGCGCGGAGAGCGCGGCCACCTCGACGGCCATCTCCTCCAGCAGGTGCACCTCCGACTCGTCGTGCAGCGCGTGCACGGCGTCCAGCCGCAGCCCGTCGACGTGGAAGTCGGTGAACCACATCCGGACGTTGTCGAGGATGTAGCGCCGCACCTCCGCCGAGCCCTCCCCGTCGAGGTTGACCAGGTCGCCCCAGGTGTTCCGGCCCGACTTCAGGTAGGGCCCGAAGAGCGGCAGGTAGTTCCCGGACGGACCGAGGTGGTTGTAGACCACGTCCTGGATCACGCCCAGCCCGGCGGCGTGGCAGCCGTCGACGAAGCGCTGGTAGCCGGCCGGGCCGCCGTACCCCTCGTGCACGGCCGACCAGAGCACGCCGTCGTAGCCCCAGTTGTGGGTGCCGTTGAAGGCGTTGACCGGCATCACCTCGACGAGGTCGACGCCGATCTGGCGGAGGTGGTCGAGCCGGTCGAGCGCCGCGTCGAAGGTGCCCTCGGGCGTGAAGGTCCCGACGTGGAGCTCGTAGACGACCGCCCCCGCGAGCTGGCGCCCGGTCCAGGCCGAGTCCGTCCAGTCGAAGGCCGCGGGGTCGTGGGTTCGCGAGCGCTGGTGGACGCCCGCCGGCTGGCGCCGCGACCGCGGGTCGGGTCGGGGCGAGTCCGAGTCGTCGATCAGGTAGCCGTAGTCCACCTCCGAGCGTGGATCGGGAACGGGTCCCGCGGGGGTCCACCAGTCATCGTCCCCGCGCTGCATCTCGACGATGTCAGCACCCACTGACAGCCGGAGACGCTCCGGGCGGGGTGCCCAGACGTCGTACGGACCGCGGGACGGGCGGGTCATGTCAGGACTCCTTCACGAGCAGGGCGACGGGCAGGTCGGCGAGCACGTCGGCGAGCGGGGCGGTCCCGGAGCCGGACCACGACCCGAGCGCGTCGGTCCAGCGGCCCGGCGGCAGCTCCAGGGCGGTGTCGTCCCAGCCGCCGCGCGCGGTCAGCCCGACGGGCAGCCGGGTGGCGACGGTCAGCGCGCCGCCGCGGTCGAACGCGACGACGTGGTCCTGCGCGGGCCCGGCCGCCGGCACGGCGTCGTACGACGTGAACAGCTCGGGCCGGTCGCGCCGCAGCCGCAGGGCGATCGCGGTGAGGTGGAGCTTGGCCGACGCGCCGTCGTCGAGGACGGGCCGGGGTGCGGACCAGGAGCCGGAGGCGAGCAGGGTGGCGCGCCCCTCGAAGTCGACCGGCCGCCGGTTGTCGGGGTCGACCAGGCTCTGCTCCCACAGCTCGCTGCCCTGGTAGACGTCGGGCACGCCCGGCATCGTCAGCGCGAGCAGCTTGGCCGCCAGCGCGTTGGACCAGCCCGGCGCCACGACCTGCTCGAGCAGCCCGTCGAGCACGCCGCGCACGGCGGCGGAGTCGAAGGCGGCGTCGACCGCGGCGTGCACCGCGTCCTCGTACGACGCGTCGGGCTCGGTCCAGGTGGTCCGGTCGCCGGCCTCGCGCATCGCCTTCTCGGCGTAGCCGTGGAGGCGCTCGCGCGACGCCGGCCAGGCGCCGAGCACGGCCTGCCACAGCAGCGAGGCGAAGCCGGGGTCGGGCAGCGGGGCCAGCGACAGCAGCGATTCGAGCGCCGCCTCCCAGGCCGCCGGCAGCTCGGCCAGGGCGGTGATCCGGGCGCGCACGTCCTCGCCGCGCTTGGTGTCGTGCGTGGACAGCGTGGTCATGGCCAGTGGCCAGTCCCGCTGCCGCTCGGCCAGCTCGCGGTGGAAGTCGGGGACCGACAGCGCGAACACCGACGGGTCGCCGCCGACCTCGTTGAGCGAGGTGAGCCGGGAGTAGCGGTAGAAGGCGCAGTCCTCGACGCCCTTGGCCATCACCATGCCGCTGGTCTGCTGGAATCGCTTGGAGGCGGCCAGGTCGGCGTCGAACATCCAGGGCTCGATCCGCCCGAAGGTCAGCGTCAGGTCGGGCCGCCGGCGGCGGGCCTCGGCGAACGCCTCCTCGAGGTGCGCGCGGCCCTCGGGCAGGTAGGACCGGTAGACCGGGAAGCAGGCCAGCAGCTCGGCCACGGCGTCCTCCGCCCGGAAGGCGGGTACGACGGGCAGGTGCCGCCGCAGGTCGCGCACGATCCGGCGGACCTCGCTGTTGAGGATCCCGTCCGCGACCGCCCGCTTGGTGTCGTGGATCATCTCGGCCCAGTCGACGGGACCGCCGCGCAGCCGCGCCTCGAGCGCGTCGAGCGGAGCCTGCCCCGCCGGGTCGGTGAGGACCCGGTCGATGTGCGCGAGGGCGTCGTACCCGGTGGTGCCGGTAGTGGCCCAGGACGTGAGCAGCTGCTCGCCGGGCTCGAGGATCTTCTCGACCAGGACGTAGGCGTCGCCGGTGAGCTCGGCCAGGTCGCGCAGGTAGCCGCCCGGGTCGCGCAGGCCGTCGGGGTGGTCCACCCGGAGCCCGTCGACCAGGCCCTCGTCGAACCAGCGTCGGATCTCGACGTGGGTGTCCTCGAACACCCCCGGCTCCTCCACGCGGACGGCGGCCAGCGTGTTGACCGCGAAGAAGCGCCGGTAGTTCAGCCCGTCGTCGGCCTCGCGCCAGTTGACCAGCTCGTAGTGCTGCTCCTCCAGCGTGGTCGTGCCGGGCGCGAGCGGGAAGTAGTTGTCGTGGTAGCGGATCTCCTCGGCCCCGAGGTCCACCTCGATCGCGGCCTCGTCGTCGTCGCCGACCACCGGGATCTGCAGCTTCTGGTGGCTCGCGTCCCAGTCGATGTCGAACGCGGCGGCGTGCGCGGAGTCACGGCCGTGCTTCAGCACGTCCCACCACCAGGGGTCCTCGGACGGCGTCGCGACGCCGACGTGGTTGGGCACGATGTCGACCAGCACGCCCATCCCGAGCCGCCGCGCCTCCGCGGAGAGCGCCGCCAGCCCCTCCTTGCCGCCGCGCGCCGGGTCGACCCGGTCGTGGCGGATGACGTCGTACCCGTGGGTGCTGCCGGGCTCGGCCTCGAGGATGGGGGAGAGGTAGACCCAGTCGGCGCCGAGGTCGTGGAGGTACGGAAGCAGATCCGCCGCCTTGAACAGATCGAGCTCGGCGGTGATCTGGAGGCGGTACGTGCTGGTCGGTGCGCGCACGCTCAGCCCCGCCGGGACTGGGCGGCGACCGAGGCGGCGACCGAGAGGTCGGGCTCGACCTCGGGCTCGCGGTGCTCCCGGAGTACGACGAGGCTCCGCGTCCCGAGCGGCAGCGTGGAGCCGGCCGCGCAGGTGCCGTCGGCGTCGGCCGAGCCGCCGGTGTCGATGACGACGTCCCAGGCCTCGGCGTACTCCAGCGGCGGCAGCGTCACCTCGGCGTCGCCGTCGGCGTTGAAGTAGAGCAGGAAGTGCTCGTCGGTGATCGTCTGCCCGCGGGCGTCCTTGCCGGCGATGCCGTTGCCGTTGAGGTACATGCCGATCGCCTGGGCGCCGCTGTCCCAGTCGCCGTCCTCCATCGGCCGGCCCTCGAGGTGCAGCCAGACGATGTCGTCGATCCGCTCGCCGTAGCTCCCGCGGACCTCCTCGCCGGTGAAGAACCGCTTGCGGCGGAAGGTCGGGTGCTGGGCCCGCAGTCGGGCGACCGCGGCGGTGAACTCGACCAGCGGCTGGTCGGCGTCCTCCCAGTGCACCCAGCTGATCTCCGAGTCCTGCGCGTAGGTGTTGTTGTTGCCCTGCTGGGTGCGGCCGAGCTCGTCGCCGTGCAGGATCATCGGGACGCCCTGGCTGAGCAGCAGGGTGGCGATCAGGTTGCGCTGCTCGCGGGCCCGGAAGGCCTGGATCTCGGGGTCGTCGGTCGGTCCCTCGACGCCGTGGTTCCAGGACCGGTTGTGGCTCTCGCCGTCGTTGTTGTCCTCGCCGTTGGCCTCGTTGTGCTTCTCGTCGTACGACACCAGGTCGCGCATCGTGAAGCCGTCGTGGGCGGTCACGAAGTTGATGCTCGCGAACGGCCGGCGCCCCGAGCGCTCGTAGAGGTCCGAGGAGCCGGACAGGCGGGACGCGAACTCGCCCAGCGAGGGCTCGCCGCGCCAGAAGTCGCGCACGGTGTCGCGGTACTTGCCGTTCCACTCCGTCCACTGCGGCGGGAACCCGCCGACCTGGTAGCCGCCGGGGCCGACGTCCCAGGGCTCGGCGATCAGCTTGACCTGCGACACCACCGGGTCCTGCTGCACGAGCTCGAAGAAGGTCGCCAACCGGTCGACGTCGTAGAACTCGCGCGCGAGCGCGGAGGCCAGGTCGAAGCGGAAGCCGTCGACGTGCATCTCGGTGACCCAGTAGCGCAGCGAGTCCATGATCAGCTGCAGCGAGTGCGGGTGGCGGACGTTGAGGGTGTTGCCGGTGCCCGTGTAGTCCATGTAGTACCGCTGGTCGTCCTCGACGAGGCGGTAGTAGGCCTGGTTGTCGATGCCCTTGAAGCTGAGCGTCGGCCCGAGGTGGTTGCCCTCGGCGGTGTGGTTGTAGACCACGTCGAGGATGACCTCGATGCCGGCGGCGTGCATCGCCTTGACCATCGACTTGAACTCCTGCACCTGCTGGCCGAGGGCCTGGCCGGCGCGGGCGGTGGTGCTGTAGTCCTCGTGCGGGGCGAAGAAGCCGAGCGTGTTGTAGCCCCAGTAGTTGCGCAGGCCCTTCTCGGCCAGCGTGCTGTCCTGGACGAACTGGTGCACCGGCATCAGCTCGATCGCGGTGACGCCCAGCTTGGTCAGGTGGGCGGTCACGGCCGGGTGCGCGAGGCCGGCGTACGTGCCTCGGATGTCCTCGGGGATCTCGGGGTGCAGCTGGGTGAGGCCCTTGACGTGCGCCTCGTAGATCACCGAGTCGTTGTAGGGGATCTGCGGGCGGCGGTCGCCCTCCCAGTCGAAGAACGGGTTGATGACCACGCCGTGGGTCATGTGCGGCGCGGAGTCGTCGTCGTTGCGGGAGTCCTCGTCGCCGAAGTGGTAGGAGAACAGGCTCGGGTCCCAGTCGATCTCGCCGGTCGTCGCCTTGGCGTAGGGGTCGAGCAGCAGCTTGTTGGGGTTGCAGCGCAGCCCCTGCTCGGGGTCCCAGGGGCCGTGCACGCGGTAGCCATAGCGCTGGCCGGGCTGCACCTGCGGGAGGTAGCAGTGCCACACGTAGGCGTCGACCTCGGTCAGCTCGATGCGGGTCTCGACGTCGTCGGCGTCGAACAGGCAGAGCTCGACCTTCTCCGCGACCTCGCTGAACAGGGCGAAGTTGGTGCCGGCGCCGTCGTACGTCGCGCCCAGGGGGTAGGCCTCGCCGGGCCAGGTCTCGAAGGTGGTGCTCGTGTCGCTCACAGGTCAGGTGTACCCGTGGGGTGCGCGCCGGACTCGCTCCGCGGGAGCGACGTTGGTCTCTCTGCGAGGAGTGGTCGAGACCACACCACCCGAGTAGTTACCAGCCAGTAGGATCCACGGCATGAAGCGTGACATCTACGACGAGGACCACGAGGCGTTCCGCGGCTCGGTCAAGGAGTTCCTGGACCGGTCGGTGACGCCGTACGTCGAGACGTACGCCGCCGAGAAGGCCATCCCGCGCGAGTTCTGGCTGGAGGCCGGCAAGCAGGGCTTCCTGGGCCTCGAGGTGCCCGAGATCTACGGCGGCTCGGAGGCCGGGGACTACCGGTTCAACGCCGTGCTCTTCGAGGAGCTCTCGAAGGTCAACGCCGCGCTGGCGTCCTGCGCGGGCATCCACGCCGACATCACCGCGCCGTACCTCGTCGAGCTCGGCACCGACGAGCAGAAGCAGCGCTGGCTGCCGGGCGTCGTGTCCGGCGAGATCCTGCTCGCGATCGGCATGACCGAGCCCTCCGGCGGCTCCGACCTGGCCGCGCTGAAGACCACCGCGGTCCGCGACGGCGACGGCTGGGTCATCAACGGCTCCAAGACCTTCATCACCAACGGCTACTCCGCCGACCTGGTCATCGTCGCCGCGCGCACCTCGCCGGAGAAGAAAGCCCGCGGCATCACTCTCTTCGCCGTCGACACGACGCTGCCCGGCTTCAGCCGCGGCCGCAAGCTCGACAAGGTCGGCCAGGACGAGTCCGACACCGCCGAGCTCTTCTTCGAGAACCTCCGCGTCACGGACGCCGAGATCGTCGGCGAGCTCGACGGCGGCTTCATCCACATGATGCAGAAGCTCCCGCAGGAGCGGCTCGGCTGCGCGATCAGCAACGTCGCGCACGCCAAGCAGATCCTCGAGGAGACGGTCCAGTACGCCAAGGACCGCAAGGCGTTCGGCCAGTCCATCGGCAACTTCCAGCACAACAAGTTCCTGCTCGCCGAGCAGGTGACCGCGATCGAGGTCGCCGAGTCGTTCATCGACAAGTGCGTCGTGCTGCACGCCGCAGGCGAGCTCACCCCCGTCGACGCCGCCAAGGCCAAGTGGTGGAGCTCGCAGGTCCAGAACGACGTGCTCGACCACTGCGTCCAGCTGCACGGTGGCTACGGCTTCATGAACGAGTACCGCGTCGCCCGCGCCTGGCGCGACGCCCGGGTCTCGAAGATCTGGGCCGGGTCCAACGAGATCATGAAGGAGCTCATCGGCCGCGACCTCGGCCTGTGAGGTTGGGCTCCCCTTCGTTGCGAGCGGTACGGCGGGCCGCCACGATGCGGTCATGACCACCGAGGTGCCGCCGGAGCTGCACGCCCAGCACCACGACGACGAGCCGCACGACGGCGGCATCAACAACCGGCTGAACTGGCTGCGCGCCGGGGTGCTCGGCGCCAACGACGGGATCGTCTCGACCGCCGGCATCGTGATGGGCGTGGCCGGTGCGACGACCGACCGCGGCACCATCCTGGTCGCGGGAGTGGCCGGCCTGGCAGCGGGCGCGCTGAGCATGGGCGCGGGCGAGTACGTCTCGGTCAGCACCCAGCGCGACTCCGAGCTGGCGCTGCTCGACAAGGAGCGCCGCGAGCTGATCGAGGACCCGGTCGACGAGCTGGAGGAGCTGGCCGCGCTGTACGTCGACCGCGGCCTCACCGAGGACCTCGCGCTCCAGGTCGCGCGCCAGCTGACCGACCACGACGCCCTCGGCGCGCACGCGGAGGTCGAGCTCGGGATCGACCCGGACGACATCTCCAGCCCCTGGAACGCGGCGCTGGCGTCGACCATCTCGTTCACGATCGGCGCGCTGCTGCCGCTGCTGACCATCACCCTGGTCGTCGCCGACGCGCGGGTCTGGGTCACCGTCGCCTCGGTCCTGGTCGCGCTGGCGCTGACCGGCTGGGCCAGCGCGAGGTTCGGCTACGGGCCGTCGGGCCGGGCCGTGGTCCGCAACGTCGTGGGCGGGGCCTTCGCCATGGCGGTCACCTACGGGATCGGGTCGCTGCTCGGGACGCACGTCTAGTCCCTGGGTGCCGATCTGCGGGCCGCTGGTACCGGGCGTGGCCGGATCCCTGCGGTCGTCGTACCCCAGCGCCGACGATGGTCGGGTGATCCGCTCCTCGCTCCTGGTCGTCGTCGCCAGCCTCGCCCTCGGCGCGCTCACCTCGTGGGCGCAGGGGGTGCTCCCGGACGCGCTCGCGTCGTTCGCGAACTCGCCATCGGGCTGGACCCTGCTCACGGTGCTGCTGGTCGCGGCCGCCCGCCCGTCGATCGCGGTGGGCTCGGTGCTCGGGGTGGCGTCGTTCGTGAGCCTGGTCCTCGGCTACCAGCTGGGCTCCGCGGTCCGCGGCCTGACCTACGACCCGACCCTGTGGGGTGTCGTCGGCGTGATCGCCGGTCCCTTCGTGGGGGCCGCCGCGGCGGCGATCGTCGGCCGGCGGGTACTGCCTGCCGTCCTGGGTGCCGGGGCGCTCGCGGGGGTGCTGGTCTCCGACGGGATCTACGGGCTGACCGTCGTCGCCGACTCGACCAGCCCGGTCTACTGGACGCTGTGCCTGGTCGCCGGCACCGTGCTGGTGCTCGTGGTGGCCGCCCGGCTGCGGTCGGTCGCCGCCGGCGGCCTGCTGCTGGCCACCGCCGCGGCCGCCACCGGGGTGCTGAGCCTCGGGTACGGCGTGCTCAACGCGGGGTTCTCGGGCTGAGGGGCAGCCCCTGGGGGCAAACGGACGACGCCAGGAGCTCTGGCGGCGGCGTGGTCACACGTTCGCCCCCGCAGGGCGCCCCCGGGTGCCTCAGCCCGCGACCGGCGGCTCGGGCGTCTGAGCGCCCAGCCGGCGCAGCGCGTCGACCAGCTCCTCGGCGGGGGCGTTGCCGGAGGCGCGCAGCTTGTCGATGACGGTGGTGGGGAGCGCGTCGAGGCCGCGGACCTCCTGGTGCAGGCGCTCCATCGTGGTGTCGAGGTTGTACGCCGTGTCGGCGGCGTCGCGCAGGCCGGCGAGCAGCTCGCCGGGGACCTCGCGGCGGTACTTGTAGTAGATCTTGTGCTCCAGGCTCGCCCAGAAGTCCATCGCGACGGTGCGCAGCTGGACCTCGACCACCACCGGCACCACCCCGCCGGAGAGGAACACCGGGACCTCGACCAGCACGTGCAGGCTGCGGTAGCCGTTGGGCTTCGGCTCCACGATGTAGTCGCGCACCTCGACGGTGCGCACGTCGCGCTGGGCGGTGAGCAGGTCGAAGACCTGGTAGACGTCCGAGACGAAGCTGCAGGTCACCCGGACCCCGGCGATGTCGGTGACCTTCTGGCGGACCGCGTCGTACGCCGTCGGCCCCTCGAGGTCGATGCCCTTGCGGGCGATCTTCTCGACCAGGCTCTCCGGTGACTTCAGCCGCGACGACACGTGCTCGATCGGGTTGTAGTCGTGGAGGTGGGTGAACTCGTCGCGCAGGATGTTCAGCTTGGTGACCACCTCGTCCATGCCGAACTTGTGCTCCAGCAGGAACCGGCGGAACTCGTCGTCCCAGGGCGCCACGGTCACCCGGCCAGCCTACGCAGGGAAACTCAGAGGCCCCTGAGGGCCCGGCGGACCTACGATCCTCCGGTGGTTCCCACCAGTCACCTGCTCGCCTTCGTGGTCGCGTCCGTCGTGCTGACCGCGGTGCCCGGGCCCAGCGTCCTGTTCGTCATCGGCCGCTCGCTCGCGCTCGGCCGCCGCGCCGGTCTGCTCAGCGTCGTCGGCAACACCCTCGGCCTGCTCCCGCTCGTCGTCGCCGTCGCCCTGGGCGTCGGCGCGGTCGTCCAGCGCTCGGTCGTGGTCTTCACCGCGCTGAAGCTGGCCGGGGCCGTCTACCTCGTCTACCTCGGCGTCCAGGCCTTCCGGCACCGCCACCACGGGGCCGGCGACGCCGTCGACGAGCGCCCGCGCAGCGCCTGGCGGATCGTCCGCGAGGGCTTCGTGGTCGGGGTCAGCAACCCCAAGGCCGTGGTGTTCCTGGCCGCGGTGCTGCCGCAGTTCGCCGAGCCCGCGGCGGGTGCCGTCGCGGCGCAGGTCGTCGTCCTCGGCCTGGTCTTCATGGCGGTCGCGCTGCTCAGCGACGGGCTCTGGGCGATCGTCGCCGGCACCGCCCGCGGCTGGCTCGGCGGCTCGCCCCGCCGGCTCGCGCGGATGCAGGCCGGCGGCGGTCTGATGATGATCGGCCTCGGCGGCTCGCTCGCCCTCACCGGCCAGAAGGCATGACCGGAACGAGGATGTTCGCGGCGGTCGTCCCGCCGCCCGAGGTCGTCGAGCACCTCGACGCCTTCCTGGAGGTACGACGGGCCGCCGCCCCGTTCCGCTGGGCCCCGGCCGATCAGCTGCACCTGACGGTCGCGTTCTACGCGGCCGTGCCGGACCGGGCGCTCGACGACCTGGTCGAGCGGCTGGAGCGGGCCGCGGAGCGCCGTACCGCCTTCGGGGCGCGGGTCGCCGGGGGTGGGGCGTTCCCGCACGCGGCCGACGCACGGGTGCTCTGGGCCGGCCTCGACCTCCAGGACGACGCGCGCGAGGAGCTGGACCGGCTGGCCGCCGGTGCCCGCGCCGCCGCCAGCCGGGCCGGGGTCGCGGTCGACGGGCAGCGGTTCCGCCCGCACGTCACCGTGGCCCGGCTCGGCCACCCGGCCGGGGTCACCGACTGGGTCCGGCTGCTCGACTCCTACGAGGGGCCCGCGTGGACCGTGGACACCCTGACGCTGCTGGCGTCGTACCTCGGGGAGGGGCCGCGGGGCCGGCCGCGCTACGAGGTGGTGGCCGAGGTCCCGCTTCCGGGCCCCGCCGTGGTCTAGGTTCGTCGCGATGAGGATCGCGGTCGTCCGGGAGACCCGTGAGGGTGAGGCGCGCGTCGCGCTGGTGCCCGAGCTGGTCGGCAGGCTCACGGCGCTGGGGTACGACGTCGACGTCGAGCCCGGCGCGGGCCGGCGCGCCCTGATCAGCGACGACGAGTACGTCGACGCCGGCGCCGGCATCGACCCGGACGCCCTCGCGGGCGCCGACCTGGTCCTCGCCGTCCAGCCCCTCACCGCCGAGCAGGTACGACGGCTGCGCGACGGCGCCACGACGGTCTCGTTCCTGCCCGCGGCCCAGGACCCCGGCCTGGTCGCCGACCTGCGCGACGTCGGCGCGACCGCGTTCTCGATGGAGCTCGTCCCGCGCATCTCGCGCGCCCAGGGCATGGACGCGCTGTCGTCGCAGGCGCTGGTCGCGGGCTACCGCTGCGCCGTCGTCGCGGCCGGGATGCTGCGCCGGTTCTTCCCCCTCAACATGACCGCCGCCGGAACCGTCCCGCCCGCGGAGGTCGTCGTCCTCGGCGCGGGGGTGGCCGGCCTGCAGGCGATCGCCACCGCCCGCCGGCTGGGCGCCGTCGTCAGGGCGTACGACGTCCGCCCGGCCGCCGCCGAGGAGATCCGCTCGATGGGCGCGCAGGCCATCGAGCTCGACCTGCCCGCGCTGGAGGGCGCGGGCGGCTACGCGCGCGAGATGACCGAGGAGCGTGCGACCCGCCAGAGGCAGCTGCTCGCGCCGTACGTCGCGGCCGCGGACGCGCTGATCACCACCGCCGCCGTCCCGGGGCGGACCGCGCCGGTGCTGGTGAGTGCGGCGATGGTCGAGGCGATGCGGCCCGGCTCGGTCGTCGTCGACCTGGCCGCCGACAGCGGCGGCAACGTGGAGGGCGTGGTAGCGGGCGAGGTGGTACGGATCGGCAACGCCCAGGTCTGGGGCGGCCGCAACGTCGCCGCGCAGATGCCCGGACCGGCCTCGCGGCTCTACGCCCAGAACGTCGTCGCGCTGGTCACCCTGATGACGGTCGATGGCGCTCTCGCGCCCGATCTCGGCGACGAGATCCTGGCCGGCTGCTGCGTCACGCGCGAGGGCCGGATCGAGCACGAGGCGACCCGGCTGCTGGTGGAGGGAGCCTGATGAGCGACCCCGTGGTCTGGCTGACCATCTTCGTGCTGAGCGTCTTCGTGGGCATCGAGGTGATCGCCAAGGTGTCCTCGACGCTGCACACCCCGCTGATGTCGGGCGCCAACGCGATCCACGGCGTGATCCTGCTCGGCGCGGTCATCGTCACGGGCACCACCGACAGCAGCGTCGCCCTCGTGGTCGGCCTGGTCGCCATCGTGCTGGCCGCGATCAACATGGTGGGCGGCTTCGTGGTGACCGACCGGATGCTGACCATGTTCACCCGCAAGCGGGAGCGCCCGTGATCCCCACCTGGGCCCAGCTCGTCTACCTCGGCTGCGCGGTCGGCTTCATCCTCGCGCTGAAGGGCCTCTCCGGCCCGCGCACCGCCCGGGTCGGCAACCTCGTCGGGGCGGGCGCGGCCGTGGTCGCCGTCGCGACCCCGTTCTTCTACCTCGACCTCGACCACCTGCCGCTGATCCTGGCCGCGATCGCGGTGGGCTCGCTGGTCGGCGTGCTGGGGGCGCAGCGCGTCCAGATGACCCAGATGCCCCAGCTGGTCGCGCTGTTCAACGGTGTCGGCGGTGGGGCGGCGGCCCTGGTCGCGCTGCTCGAGCTCGAGCACATGGGCAGCTTCACGACGGACTTCGACGTGGTCGCGACCGCGTTCACGATCGTCGTCGGGTCGGTGTCCTTCGCCGGGTCGGTGGTCACCTTCGCCAAGCTGCAGGAGCTGATGACCTCGCGGCCCGTCGTACCGCCCGGGCTGCCGGTGGCCTTCGTGGCCGGGCTGCTCGCGACGGTCGTGCTGACCGTGCTGGTGGTGCGCGAGCCGGCGGTGTCGACCGGGGTGGTGCTGGCGGCCGTCGGCCTGGTGCTGGGCGTGCTCCTCGTGCTGCCGGTCGGCGGCGCCGACGTCCCCATCGTCATCTCGCTGCTCAACGCCTTCACCGGCCTGACCGTCGCCGCGGGCGGCTACGTCCTCGGCAACGTCGTGCTCCTGGTGGCCGGCACCCTGGTCGGGGCCTCCGGCACCTTCCTCACCCTGCTGATGGCGCGGGCGATGGGCCGCTCGGTCGCCAACATCCTCTTCGGCGCGCTGCGCGGCGGGTCCACGCTCGGCGCCGGCGAGGCCTCCGACCGGCCGGTCCGCAGCGCCGGGCCCGAGGACGTCGCGATCCTGCTCGGGTACGCCGAGCGCGTCATCATCGTCCCCGGCTACGGCCTCGCGGTCGCCCAGGCCCAGCACACGCTGCGCGAGCTGGTCGACGTACTCCTGGCGCGCGGAGCGCGGGTCGACTACGCCATCCACCCCGTGGCCGGCCGGATGCCCGGCCACATGAACGTGCTGCTCGCCGAGGCCCAGGTGCCCTACGACCAGCTGGTCGAGATGGACGACATCAACGGCGAGTTCAAGCAGACCGACGTCGTCCTGGTCGTCGGCGCCAACGACGTCGTGAATCCGGCGGCCAAGACGACGCCGGGGGCGCCGATCTACGGCATGCCGATCCTCGACGTCGACGAGGCCCGCCAGGTGGTGTTCCTGAAGCGGTCGATGCGACCGGGGTTCGCCGGCATCGAGAACGAGCTCCTCTTCGACCCCCGCACCACCCTGCTCTTCGGCGACGCCAAGGACTCGCTGGCCAAGGTGCTGAGCGCGGTCAAGAGCCTGTGACCTCCTGGCCGTCCGCTCGTTGAGCGGGCATGGCTGACGACGACGAGCGGCTCGCCCGCCCCGACGGGCACCGCTACGACGCCCCCGAGTCCGACGAGGACCGGCGCAGCAAGGAGTGGGCGTACGGCGCCCTCGGCCTGCTGTTCGTCGTACTGATGGTGCTGATCGTCACCGGCACCGTCCCGATCTTCCCGCACTAGTCGCTGTTCGTCGGTCGAGCGGGTGGGGTCGGGCCCCTCGTTGGTCTCTCTCGCGAGCGCCAGCGAGCGTATCGAGACCCTGCCCGGGGTTCGTTGGTCTCTCTCGCGAGCGCCAGCGAGCGTATCGAGACCCTCGGTCACGGTCTCGATACGCCCGTCGCGACCTCGTTCCTCGGTCGCGGGGCTACTCGACCTGGCGGCTGACTCGTCGACCCCCGAGCAAGCTCGGGGGTCGACGGCCGCTCAGCTCAGTGCGCGAGGCCGTAGAGGCGGTCGCCGGCGTCGCCGAGGCCGGGGACGATGTAGCCCTTCTCGTTGAGCTTCTCGTCCATCGCCGCGGTCACCACGGTGACGGGGACGTCGAGGCCCTCGAGCTCCTGCTCCAGGCGGGCGCAGCCCTCGGGGGCGGCCAGCAGGCAGATCGCGGTGATGTGGTCGGCGCCGCGGTCGGTGAGGAACCGGATCGCCGCGGCGAGCGTGCCGCCGGTGGCGAGCATCGGGTCGAGGACGTAGCACTGGCGGCCGGAGAGGTCCTCGGGCAGGCGCTCGGCGTACGTCGACGCCTCCAGGGTCTCCTCGTTGCGGACCATGCCGAGGAAGCCGACCTCGGCCGTGGGCAGCAGCCGCATCATGCCGTCGAGCATGCCGAGGCCGGCGCGCAGGATCGGCACCACCAGCGGCTTGGGGGTGGCCAGCCTGATGCCGGTCGTGGGCGAGACCGGGGTGACGATGTCGACCGGCTCGACCCGCACGTCGCGGGTGGCCTCGTAGGCGAGCAGGGTCACCAGCTCGTCGGTGAGGCTGCGGAAGGTCGGGGAGTCGGTGCGCTCGTCACGCAGCGTGGTCAGCTTGTGGGCGACGAGCGGGTGGTCCACGACGTGGGTGCGCATGCGCGGAACCCTAGACGAACAGGCAGTGACGGCGCCCGCCAAGGGGTTGGCGGCGCCGCGGAGGTCTGTCACGCTGAGAACGCCCGTGAATGCGGTGCGGAACCGGAGGCGTGACCATGTCCGACCAGTTCGACGACGTGGACTTCGCGCTGGCCGCCTTCCGCGAGGACGGGGCGTGGACCGTCCAGGAGCTCACCCGCCACCACCTCGTGGACGTCGAGACCCTGGGCGAGGCGCTGCGCCGGCTCCCGGGCGACTTCGGTGCGGTCGCGATGATCGCGATGGACGAGGACTTCTTCCTCGTGGTCCGGGTGGCCGGACCGTTCACCCGGGTGCTGCTCTCCGACGTGACCGCGGCCGACGAGTGGGAGCTGGCCGCCTCGGCGGTCGACTTCCTCGGGCTGCCGCAGCCGGACGAGGACGACGAGCAGGTGCCGGCCGGCGACCTGGAGCTCCTCGCCGACCTGGGGATGCACCCCGTCGACCTCGGCGTGCTGCTCGAGGACTTCGACCTCTACCCCGACGAGATGCTCTCCGACATCGCGCGCCGGATCGGCTTCGGCGAGCTCTTCGACGACGTCGTCGGCCTGACCAACGCCTAACCTGACCCGGTGCCGCACGACCTCCCGCACCAGACCTGGCGCGACCCGATGCTCGCCGCGCTCGCCGAGGCGCGCGCGGCGCTCGCGACCGACGACGTCCCCATCGGCGCCGTCGTCGTCGGCCCCGACGGGTCCGTGCTCGGCATCGGGCGCAACGTCCGCGAGGCCGAGGCCGACCCCACCGGGCACGCCGAGGTGGTCGCGCTGCGGGCGGCGGCCCGGGCCCGCGGCGAGTGGCGCCTCGACGGCTGCACCCTCGTGGTGACCCTCGAGCCGTGCACCATGTGCGCCGGCGCCGCCGTCCTGGCCCGCGTCGACCGCGTCGTCTTCGGGGCGTACGACGCCAAGGCCGGCGCGGTCGGGAGCCTCTGGGACGTCGTCCGCGACCGCCGCCTGAACCACCGCCCGGAGGTGCTCGCCGGGGTGCTGGCCGAGGATTCCGCCGTGCTCCTGGACACCTTCTTCCGCGGCCAGCGCCGATGAACGGGCCCGATCGTTTGCCTACTGTTCGGGTTGACTTTGCCCAAGTGGCAGACCGAGTGGGAACGGGAGGGCAGAATGGCCCAGTGCGTTTCCGGGTCGTAGGTGCAGTGGCGAGCGTGCTCGCCGCGAGCCTTGTTGCCATCCCCTTCTCGGGGTCCGACTCGGCCGAGGCCGCCGCCGCCACGACCACGGTCGTCGTGCGGGGCACGGCCTTCCCCGACCCGCTGACCGCCCAGCTGTCGTTCACCGGCTACGCCACCCTGAAGGGCACCACCCCCGAGACGGTCCGGCCGATCATCGGCAACGCCGTGGTCCCGCCGTCCGGCGCCCGCAGCCTCGGCTTCGACCTCGCCGGCGGCAACAATTCGGTCGGTGCGCTCTTCATGCGGCCCTCGATGCTCCAGACGACCACCGCGGAGCTGCAGGTACACGCGGCCGCCGGCACCCGCGGTGTCGTGTACGCCGGCTACCAGGCGCCCGCCGACGCCGGCACGACCCGCGTCTGGGTCGGTCGCGCCGAGGTCGCCGTGGGCGCCGGGGCCTGGCAGCGTGTCTCGGCCCTGGGCCTGCGCTTCGCATGGTCGAAGCGCGACCTCGCGACCGGTGCCCAGCTGGCCGCCGGCCCGGCCGCCGTGATCAACGTGCCCAGCTTCGTGCGGGGCCACGGCGGCGACGGAGCCGGGTTCTACTCCCTGGGCTTCGGCAGCGACGGCAACGCCTTCTCGATCGACACCCTCAAGGTCGGCACGGCCGGGGCGACCCGGGTCTACGACCTCGAGGGCCTGGCCACCACCACCACGATCAGCGGGACGACGGACGTCGCCCCCGGCGGGCCCGCGCGGCTGACCGGCGCCCTCCGCGACCAGAGCGGCGCCCGGGTCCCCGGCAGCACCCTGCTCCTCGAGCAGCGCGTCGGGTCGGGCCCCTGGGAGACCGTCTACCGCAACCCCGACGGCCCGCGGCCGACCGACCCGGTGGTCGTCCCGGCCGACGCCACGGACCCGCAGGTCGTGGTGATGCCCGAGCGCACCACGTCGTACCGCTTCCGGTTCGTCGACCGCCCGCTCGCCGAGGGCAGCGCGTCGGCCCCGTTCACCGTGGCCGTGACCCCGACGCTGACCGCGCGGGCGACGGCCGAGCGGCTCGTCGTCGGCCGGGTCACCCCGGCGATCGACGGCGCCTCCGTCACGCTGCGGTACGCCGACGGCGGGGGTGCCCTGGCCACGGCCCGGGTCGACGCCGACGGGCACTACGAGCTGGCCGTCCCGCCCGAGGTCGGGGGTGCGCTGGTGGTCCGCCTCGACGGCGTCGACGGGCTGGAGCCGGCCACGTCCGAGCCGGTCCGCGTCGAGGCGCTGGTCTCGGCGCCGCCCGCCGCCGACCCCGCGCAGCCGCCCGCCGAGACCCCGGACGAGACCGCCGCGGACGAGCCCACCGAGCAGCCGACCGAGTCCGAGGCGCCGGCGGAGCAGCCGACCGACGAGCCGGAGCAGGAGGCGCCCGCCCCGGAGCAGACGCCCACCCAGGCGCCGGCCACGCCGGCCACCCCGGCCCAGCAGCCGGCCGTCCCGGACCCCGCCACGGAGACCACCACCTCCGCTCCCTGACCGCTCCCTGACCGCCCCGCGGCCGGACCGGCCAGGATGGACCCGTGGACGACCTGGCGGACGACCTGGTGGCGCACCTCGGGTTCGCCGCCGGGCTCGTGGTGATGACCGGGGTGACGGTGGCCCTGGGGCTGCGCGCCGGGCTGGGACTGGGCTGGCTGCCGGCCCGGGCGCTGCTGCGCGCGGCCGTCCAGCTGAGCGTCGTCGCACTGCTGCTGCGCGCCGTCCTCGACGTGCCCGGCCTGGTGGTCGGGTTCGTCGCGCTGATGCTCACCACCGCCACATGGACCTCCGGCAGCCGGCTGCGCGGGCTGTGGCGGGGCCGGCTCGCGGCCCTGCTCGGAGTGCTCGCCGGCGCCACCACGTCGCTCGGGCTGATCCTGGTGCTGCGGCTGGTCGACCTCGACGTGCGGTACGTCGTCGCGACCGCCGGCATCGTCATCGGCTCCGCGATGTCGGCCGCGACCCTCGGCGGGCGTCGGTTCGCCGAGTCGGCGCGGCTGCGGCGCGACGAGGTCGAGGGCTGGCTGGCCCTGGGCGCGACCCCCGCGGTCGCGCACCGCGAGCTGGGCCGGGTCGCGGTCCGCGAGGCGGTGCTGCCCAACCTCGACCAGACCCGGTCGACCGGGCTGGTCACCCTCCCCGGGGCGTTCGTCGGGGCCATCTTCGGCGGCGCGAGCCCGGCCGAGGCGGCGCAGTTCCAGCTGGTGGTGCTCGCCGGCGTGGTGCTGGCGATGGTCACCTCGGGGATCGTGGTGACGACGGTGGCCGGGCGCTCGCCGTACGTCGTCACGGACGAGTAGCGAAGGTCGCGACCTCCCGCACGAGCGCCGCGACCTCCTGCGCGCAGCCCCACCCGACGGTGACGCCGGAGCCGCCGTGGCCGTAGTCGTGCACGACGGGCACGGGCAGCAGCGTCTCGTCCCGCTCGAGACAGATCTCGGGCCGCCCCGGGCGGAGGCCGACGAGGGTCTCCAGCACCGGCGCGCCGGCCAGGGCGGGCGCGATCTCGACGCACCGGGCCAGGATCGCGGCGGTCTCCGGCGGGTCGGGGCGGGTGTCCCAGCGGCCGACCTCGAGCGTGCCGCCGAGGATGCAGTCGGTCGTGCGCGGGTGGACGTAGGCCCGGCCGCCCGGGTGGTGCTCGTCGCGGACCGACAGGTCGAGCCCGGGGTTGGGCACCCGCACGATCTGGCCCCGGACCGGGAACATCGTGTCGTCGCCGGCCAGCGCGCCCGCGCCGAGCCCGGCGGCGTTGACGACCAGGTCGGGGGCGAGGTCGAGGACGTCGTCCAGGCGCTCGAGCCGGCGCGCGACGCGGGTGCCGCCCGCCCGCGCGACCTCGGCCTCCAGGTGCGGCAGGTAGGCCGGCATCTCCACCAGCGGTACGACGAACCGCAGCCCCGCCGGGTAGCCCGGCGGCAGCTCGTCGGGCCGGGCCGGGCGCACCTCGCCGACCGCGTCCGCCCAGTCCGGCAGCGGGGCGTCCGGCGCCGGCGGCTCCCGGAGCAGGACCAGCGACTCGCGCATCACCACGCCCGGCACGCCCGCGGCCGCCTCGCCCGCGAGGACGTCGTACGTCGCCGCGCCCCAGCGGGCCACCGCGTCGGCCGGTCCCGCGGCGGTCGGGAACCACACGGCGGCCGCCACCCAGGAGACGGTCCGCTCGGGCGGCTCGGCGCTCACCACGACCACCTGGTGGCCGTCCCGGAGCAGCAGCAGCGCGCTGCTCAGTCCGCTGATCCCGGCACCCACCACGACGATCCGCACGCCGCCAGCATGCCCCGCAGCCGTCGTGCCACTCAGCTCGGCGTGAACCGCTGCCGGTACGACGTCGGCGTGGTCGCGTAGGCGGCCGCGAAGTTCTGGCGGAAGGTCACCGCGCTGCCGAACCCGCAGCTGCGCGCGATCCGGTCGACCGACCAGCCGGTCGTCTCGAGGAGCCGGCGGGACTCGTCCAGGCGCCGGGCCAGCACCCAGCGGGCGGGGGTGGTGCCGGTCGTCTCCGCGAAGCGGCGGGTGAAGTGGCGCCGGCTCATCCGGGCCCGGGCCGCGAGGTCGTCGACGGTCATCGGCTCGTCGAGGTGGGCCAGCGCCCAGTCGAGGGTCGGGCCGAGGCGGCCGACGTCGCCCGGCTCGGGCAGCGGGCGGGCGACGTACTGGGCCTGGTCGCCGTCGCGGTGCGGCGCGACCACCAGGTGCCGGGCCACCGTCGCGGCCGTGGCCGAGCCGACGCGCGACCGCAGCAGGTGGAGGCAGGCGTCGATCGCGGACGCAGTGCCGGCCGAGGTGAGCACGTCGCCGTGGTCGACGTACAGCGCGGCCGCCTGGACGTCGACCTCGGGCCGGCGCCGGGCGAGCAGCTCGGTCGCGGCCCAGTGCGTCACCGCGCTGCGCCCGTCGAGGATCCCGCTGTCGGCCACGGGGAAGGCCCCGAGGCACAGGCCGGCGACGCGGGTCCCGCGGTCGTGAGCGTCGCGCACCAGGTGGAGCAGCTCGTCGTCGGGGGCGGGCAGGTCGGAGGGCCAGGAGGGGAGCACGAGCAGGTCCGCGTCCGCGACGACCTCGGGCCCGGCGACGTCGGTGATCGACACGCCCTCCGCCGTCCGGACGCCGCGGCTGTCGGCGGTCCAGATCGACGTCGCCCAGCCGGTGTCCAGGCCGAGCCGAGCCACCTCGCCGAAGACGAGCAGTGGCGCGGCGAGGTGGAACATCGTGATGCCCTCGAAGGCCAGGACGGCGACGCGCAATGTTGGCCCGATCTCATCGAAGGTGGTCGTTCGTGCCACTCACCCTAGTCGCCCCGGGACGCGCACGATGGGACGAGAGCCCACGAACCCGACCCAAGGAGCCCCATGACCGCCGCACCCCGCCGCGCCCTGATCGTCGTCGACGTCCAGCAGGAGTACGACGACGGCGTCCTGCAGATCCAGCACCCGCCGCGTGCGACCGCCGTGGCCAACGTCGTCCGGGCGCTCGACGTCGCCGAGCAGCAGGGGCTGCCGGTGGTCGTGGTCCAGCACGAGCTCCCCGAGGGTGCGCCGGTCTTCGCCGTCGGCTCGTCGAGCTGGGCGCTGCACCCCGACGTCGAGCGTCGCCTGCAGCCGTCCTGGAAGCGGGTGAGCAAGGACCGCTCGAGCGTCTTCGCCGGCACCGACGTGGCCGCCTGGCTCGCCGAGCGGGACGTCGACACGATCACGATCGTCGGCTTCATGACCAACAACTGCGACCTCGCGACCGCGGCCTCGGCCGAGGAGCTCGGACTGGCGGCCGAGGTCCTGTCGGACGCCACCGGGGCCATCCACCTCGCCAACGAGGCCGGCAAGGTCTCGGCCGAGCAGCTGCACGAGGCGCTGATGGTCCTGCTGCAGTCCAACCTCGCGGCCGTGGCCTCCACGGACGCGTGGGTCGCGGCGGTGGAGGCCGGCGCACCGCTCGTGGGGAGCGACCTCGGCACCTCGGCCACCCAGGGCCGGGCCGCCTTCGCCGGCTGACCGCGCCGCGGCGCTACGGCGCCCGGACCGGTCCGGTCGAGCCCCGGAGGACCAGCTCGGTCGGCAGCACCACCCGCGGCTGCTCCTCCGGTCGGCCCGCGGGGGCGGCCGCGTCGAGCAGCAGCTCCATCGCCACCCGGCCGACGTCGGCGTGCACGCCGCCGAGGGTGGTCAGCCCGGGGGTGCACAGGTCCGCGGCGAAGATGTTGTCGAAGCCGACCACGCTGACGTCCTCCGGCACGCGGACGCCGCGCTGGGCGAGTCGCTGCAGGACGCCGATCGCCAGCAGGTCGTTGTGGGCCACCACCGCCGTCGCCCCGGCGTTCAGCGCCCCGTCGGCGGCGGCCGGCCCCTGGGCCACCTTCGGGGTGAAGGGACCGATCCGGCGGGCGGTCAGGCCGTTCTCCTCGGTCGCGGCCTGCAAGGCGGACCAGCGCGTCGCCGCCATCCACGAGTTGCGCGGCCCGGCGAGGTAGACCAGGTCGCGGTGGCCGAGCGAGGCCAGGTGCTCCACGACGCGTCGGCAGCCCTCGACGTGGTCGAGGACCACACTGGCCAGGTCGGGCAGCTCCCGGCTGATCAACACGACGGGGCGCTGACCGGCGACCTGCCGGAGGTTCTCGTCGGGCAGTCGGCTGGCGGCGAGCACGAACCCGTCGACGGCGGGGACCAGCCGCTGGACCTGGTCCCACTCGACGCGGGGTGACTCCTCCACGTTGACCAGCACCAGGGTGTACTCGGAGGCCTTGGCCCGCTGCTCGGCGCCGCGGATCAGCTCGAAGTAGTGCGGGTTGGTGATGTCGGAGACCACCATCGCGACGGTGTGGTGCCGGCCCGAGAGCAGGGCCCGCGCGTGCGGGTTGGGCCGGTAGCCCAACTCGGCCGCGACGGCGAACACCCGCTCGCGGGTCGTGGCTCCCACGCGGTTGGGATTGGAGAAGGCGCGGGAGACCGTCGAGGTCGCGACCCCGGCCTCCCGGGCGACGTCGTAGATGGTGGGGCCGCTCACGGACGCCAGCCAACGCCGTTGGCAACCGTTTGGCAACCCCTTGCCACCAGGTCGGCACGGTTCCTACCGTCGGTCGATGAGCCTGCGCACCTCGATCGCCACGGTCTGCCTCAGCGGCACCCTGACCGACAAGCTGCACGCCGCGGCCGAGGCCGGCTTCGACGGCGTGGAGGTCTTCGAGCCCGACCTGGTCGCCTCGGCCGCCGGCCCCGAGGAGGTCGCAGCGCTCGCCCGCCGCCTCGGCCTCACCCTCGACCTCTACCAGCCCTTCCGCGACGCCGAGGGCGTCACCGAGGAGGAGTTCGCCGACGTGCTGCGCCGGGCGCGGGCGAAGTTCCGGCTGATGCAGCGGCTCGGCGTCGACACCATGCTGGTCTGCAGCAACGTCGGGACGGCGACGATCGACGACGACGAGGTCTCCGCGAGCCAGCTGCGGAGGCTGGGCGAGGCGGCCGCGGAGCACGGCGTACGGCTGGCCTTCGAGGCGCTGGCCTGGGGCCGGTACGTCGACGACTACCGCCGCGCCTGGCGGATCGTCGAGCTCGCCGACCACCCGGCGGTCGGGACCTGCCTGGACAGCTTCCACATCCTCTCGCGCGGCCACGACCCGGCCGGGATCGAGGAGATCCCCGGCGAGAAGATCTTCTTCCTGCAGCTCGCCGACGCCCCCGCGCTGACCATGGACGTCCTGTCCTGGAGCCGCCACCACCGGCTCTTCCCCGGCGAGGGGGCCTTCGACCTGCCGGCCTTCCTCGGCCACGTCCTCCGGGCGGGGTACGACGGGCCGCTGTCCCTGGAGGTCTTCAACGACACCTTCCGGCAGACCGAGGTGCTGCGCACGGCCCGCCAGGCGCGCCGGTCGCTGACCTGGTTGGAGGACCAGGTCGCCCGGCTCCCCGACCCGCCGGTCCGCGCCGACGGCCCCACCCGGCTGCCCGACGCCGCGCCGCCGACCGACGTGGACTTCGTCGAGGTGAAGGCCGAGGACGCCGGCGCGGTCGACGTGCTGCTGCGCCAGCTCGGCTTCGACTTCCGCGGCCGGCACCGCAGCAAGCCGGTGCGGTTGTGGACCCAGGGCCGGGCGCGGGTGATCTGCAACGAGCAGCAGGCCCGCGACTGGTCGCCGACCCTCGCGGCGGTCGGCTTCGAGGTCGCCGACCCGGCGGCCGCGGCGGCCCGGGCGCGGCTGCTCCAGGCGCCGCCGGTGTTCCGCCGTACCCTCGCCGGGGAGCTGGACCTGGCTGCCTTCCGGGCGCCCGACGGCACCGAGGTCTTCCTGGCCGGTCCGGCCGACGGCGACGCCGCGTGGGTCCGCGAGTTCGAGGACGGCGAGCCGCCGGCCGACGCCCCGCTGCTGACGGGCGTCGACCACGTCAACCTCGCCCAGCCCTGGCAGCGCTTCGACGAGGCCGTGCTGTTCTACAGCAGCGTGCTGGCCCTCGACGCCGGCGCGGGCCAGGACGTCGCCGCGCCGACCGGCCTGGTCCGCAGCCAGATCGTCTGCAGCGCCGACCACGCCGTACGCCTGGCGCTCAACGTGGCCCCGCTCGCCTTCGACCACCCCGACGGCTTCCCGCAGCACGTCGCCTTCACCACCGACGACGTGCTCGCCGTGGCCCGCCGGGCCCGCGAGCGGGGGCTGCGCCCGCTGCCCGTCCCGGCGAGCTACTACGACGACCTGCAGGCCCGCTTCGACCTGCCGGACGCGACCCTCGAGGAGTACGCCGGGCTCGGGATCCTGCACGACCGCGACGGCGCGGGGGAGTTCACGCACTTCTACACCGAGACCGTCGGCGGGGTGTTCTTCGAGGTGGTGCAGCGCCGCGGCGGCTACGAGGGGTACGGCGCCCCCAACGCCCCCGTCCGGCTGGCCGCCCAGCACGAGCGGTCCCGCCGTCCCGGCTGGTGACCGGTTCCGCACAGGAATCGGCGATCGCTGCCGATGTGGGTACCGTGCAGCAGTACCCGACCGGCCCGTAGGGCCAGGCAGGACCACATGAGCTCTCTCGGAACCACCACGGCACCGGTCGCCCCGGAGCCGCTCGTCGAGCCCGAACGCCCCGGCCTGCTGACCATCGTCAAGCGGGTCTCGCTGAGCCTGCTGATCGCCTGCCTGGTGCCGGCCGGCCTGTTCTGCTCGGTCACCGTCCTGGCCGGTGTGTGGCCGGCGATCCTCGCCGCGCTCGCCTGGTCGTACGGCGCGATCGCGTGGCGGGCGGTGACGGGCCGTCGTACCTCCGGGCTGCTGATCCTCACGGCGATCGTGCTGACCGGCCGGACGGTGGTCGCGCTGCTCGCCGACAGCACCTTCCTGTACTTCCTGCAGCCGATCATCAGCGACGGCGTCGTCGCGGCGGCGTTCCTGCTCTCGCTGGCCACCGCCCGGCCGCTGGTGGCCCGGCTGGCCGGCGACTTCTACCCGATGGACCACGAGCTGCACCTGCGCCCGGGGATCCAGAGGCTGTTCTGGCGGCTCACCCTGCTGTGGGCGATGCTCTGCCTGGCCAAGGCCGGCGCCACCCTGTGGATGCTGCTGGCCCTCGACGTGCAGACCTTCGTGCTGGTCCGCGACGCCTCCCTGCAGACCGTGAACGTCCTCGCGGTGGCCGCCACCATCGCCCTCGCCGTGCGGGTCGCCCGCAAGGAGGGCCTGCTGCACTGCGCGACCGGCCCCGCTCCCGCCGTCTGATCAGATCGGTCTAGATCGGTCTAGATCACCCGTCGAGCGTCGAGGCCCGGGCGACCAGCTCGGGTGTAAACAGCACCTGCTGGTGCTGGTGGGCGTCGTTGGTCGCCTCGTCGAGGACGAGCTCGGCGGCGGTGCGGCCGAGCTCCTGGCGGGGCTGCCGCACGGACGTGAGGGGTACGGCGGCCGCGGACGCGAAGACGATGTCGTCGTAGCCGACGATGGCCAGCTGCTCGGGGACCCGGGTGCCGGAGCCGATGGCCTGCTGGAGCAGGCCGAGGGCGAGCAGGTCGTTGGCGCAGAAGGCGGCGGTGGGGCGACGGGTCGTCGGCAGGCCGGAGAGCCGCTGTCCCGCGTTGCGGCCCTCCTGGACGTCGAGGGCCTCGGTGGCCAGCACGACCAGGTCGTCCTCGGGCAGGCCGGCCGCGGCCCAGGCCTGACGGGCGCCCTCGAGACGGTCGCGGACCTGGCCGAGGTGGATCGGGCCGCCGATGAACGCGACCTTGGTGTGGCCGCGGTCGACGAGGTGCTCGACGGCCAGCCGGCCGCCGAGGCGGTCGTCGACGGCCACGGAGCAGAAGGACCGGTCGTCGCGGGTGCGGTCGACGATGACGAGCGGGGTGCCGCGGCGTCGTACCTCCTCGAGGACGGGGGACTCGGGGTTCACCGGCGTGACCAGGACGCCCTGGACGCGCTGCTGCTGGAGCAACGCCAGGTGCGCCTCCTCGCGGGGCGCCCCGTTGCCGCTGTTGCAGAGGACGAGCGAGAGGTCGGCGGCCTCGGCCGCGCTCTCGATGCCCTGGGCGACGTCGGTGAAGAACGGGTTGGAGGCATCGAGCATGACGTAGGCGAGCGTGCGGCTGGTGCCGGCGCGCAACTGGCGGGCCGACTCGTTGCGGACGAAGCCGAGCTCGGCCATCGCCTCCTGGACCCGGGTGCGGGTCGAGGCGCTGACCCGGTCGGGTCGGTTCAGGACGTTGGACACGGTCCCGAGCGAGACGCCGGCTGCTGCGGCGACGTCCTTGACGGACGCGGCGCGGCCTTCGCGCGTCACCATGGGACCTCCTGAGGAACCGTCTTGAAACGTTGCGCGAAGAATAGACCTGCCACCCCCTGCGCGTCGCCAAACCAGATTTCCGGAAGATTTCTGCGCGAGCGCTTGACGCTTGTGACTGCAGTCACCTACGGTCTCCGGAGTTGAAGTGAAACCTTTCAATCAGACAGGGGAGTCAGGAATGACTCAGGCTCACCAGGCCGGTCCGGTCCTCGAGCTGGGGGACGTGTCCAAGTCCTTCGGCGCGGTGACTGCGCTGCGGTCTGCCAGCCTTTCGGTCGACGCGGGGTCCATCCACGCGCTGATCGGGGAGAACGGCGCTGGCAAGTCCACGCTCATCAAGATCGTCGCCGGCGTGCACCGCCGCGACGGTGGGACCTTCCGGTTCCAGGGCGCGGACGTCGACTTCACGTCGACCGCCGAGTCGAAGGGCGCGGGCATCGCGGTCATCTACCAGGAGCCGACGCTCTTCCCGGACCTCTCGGTCACCGAGAACATCTTCATGGGCCGCCAGCCCCTCGGTCGTGGTCGTCGCATCGACTACGCCGCGATGTACACCGAGGCCGAGGCGCTCTTCGCCCGCCTGGGCGTCTACATCGACCCGCGGCGCCCGGCGCGGGGCCTGTCGATCGCCGACCAGCAGATCATCGAGATCGCCAAGGCCATCTCGCTCGACGCCGCGCTGCTGATCATGGACGAGCCGACCGCCGCACTGTCCGGCGTCGAGGTCGAGCGTCTCTTCGCGGTCGCGCGCAGCCTGCGCGACGAGGGTCGCGGCCTGGTCTTCATCTCGCACCGCTTCGAGGAGGTCTTCGAGCTCTGCGACACCGTTACGGTGATGCGCGACGGCTCCTACGTCTCCACCAAGAAGATCGCCGACACCACCGTCGACGCGCTGGTCGCCGAGATGGTCGGCCGCGAGGTCGCCGACCTCTTCCCGAAGACCGTGGCCGAGGTCGGCGACGTCGTCCTCGACGTCCAGGGCCTCTCGTCGGTCGGCGTGTTCCGTGACGTCTCCTTCCAGGTCCGGGCCGGCGAGATCGTCGGTCTCGCGGGCCTGGTCGGCGCCGGTCGCTCCGAGATCGCCCGCGCCGTCTTCGGCGTGGACAAGTACGACGAGGGCAGCGTCGAGCTGCTCGGCAAGAAGGTTCCCGCGAGCAACCCTCGCGCCGCCATCAAGGCCGGCATGGCCTTCGTCCCGGAGGACCGTCGCAAGCAGGGCCTGGTCACCGAGGCCTCCGTGGCCCGCAACGTCGCCGGCGTGATCCGCCGGGGCCTGACGACCGCGGGTCTGCTCACGGGCCGGGCGGAGAACCGCGCCGCCGCTCCGTGGGCCGGTCGCCTCGAGGTCAAGACCAACGCCCTCGACATGCACGCCACCACCATGAGCGGTGGCAACCAGCAGAAGGTCGTCATCGCCAAGTGGCTGGCCACCGAGCCGAAGCTGCTGATCATCGACGAGCCCACCCGCGGCATCGACGTCGGCACCAAGTCCGAGGTCCACCGCCTGCTGTCCGACCTGGCCGGCCAGGGCCTGGCGATCCTGATGATCTCCTCCGAGCTGCCCGAGGTGCTCGGCATGGCCGACCGCGTCCTCGTCGTCTGCGAGGGGCGGATCACCGCCGAGATCGCCCGCGAGGACGCGACGCCCGAGAACGTCATGTTCGCCGCCACCAACGCCGTCACCCACACCGGTTCGGAGGTCCCGGCATGAGCGACACCACCCTCCGGCCCAGCGCGGAATCGCCCGTGGCCCGCACGCTCAAGACGCTGCTGCGCTCCCGCGAGCTCGCCGTCGCCATCGTGCTCGTGCTCCTGATCGCCGTCACGACGATCAAGAGCGACTCGTTCCTCTTCGGCGCGACCGGCTGGCGCGACCTGCTGCTGACGCCGTCGATGCTGATCCTGCTCGCTGTCGGCCAGACCTGCGTGATCGTGACCCGCAACGTCGACCTCTCGGTCGGCTCGACGCTGGGCCTCACGGCGTACCTCACCGGTCGGCTCTTCGTCGACACCAGCCTGCCGATCATCGCGGTCGTGCTCGCCGGCGTGCTGATGGGCGCGGTGCTCGGCCTGGTCAACGGCATCCTCGTCGCCTTCGGGCGGGTGCCGGCGCTGGTGATCACCCTCGGCACGATGTACATCTACCGCGGCGCCTTCCTCACCTGGGCCGGCAGCGACCGGATCAACGCCAGCGACATGCCCGCCGCCTTCAAGGACCTCGGCACCGAGTCGATCCTCGGCATCCCGATCCTGACCATCGTCGCGGTCGTCGTGCTGGTCATCGTCGGCTACTACCTGCGCACCGCCCGCGGCGGCCGGGAGCTCTACGCCATCGGCTCCGACCCCGACGCGGCCGAGCTCTACGGCCTGAAGGTGACCCGGCGGATCCTCGCGGCGTTCGTGCTCTCCGGCGCCCTCGCCGGTCTGGCCGGCGTCGTCTCCGCCGCGCGCTTCGGCACCGTCAGCTCCAGCGTCGGCCAGGGCATCGAGCTGGAGGCCGTCGCGGCCGCCGTCATCGGCGGCGTGGCGATCTTCGGTGGCAGCGGCACCGTCTGGGGCGCGGCCCTGGGCGCCTTCCTGCTGGTCACGATCAACCGGGCCCTGCCCGTGCTCGGCATCTCCGACTTCTGGCAGCAGGCCGTCGTCGGTGTCCTGATCGTCGGCGCGATCGTCCTCGACCGGGTCCTGGTCAGCCGCCAGGAGCGGGCGCTGATCGCCGCCAGAGAGCACGGCCCCGACACGCCCTCGACCGGGTCGGGGGGCGGGCCTGCGCTGGCTCCCATCGTCCCCGGGACCCCGGCCGACCACGAGCCCGGCCACGAGACCGGCACCACCGACCCGTCCGACACCGAGGAGGTCGTCCGATGAGCACCCTGACCGACCACCCCGAGACGTCCGCCCGGAAGACGCGCACCTACGCGGCGTACTCCCGGCCCTTCTGGCAGCGCGTGGTCTTCAGCCGCGAGTTCGCGGTGATCGCCCTGCTGATCGCGGCGATCGTCTACTCGCGCTCGCAGGTCGACTACTTCGACGGCCCGCAGACCATGTACTACCTGTTCCGCGACTCCGCGAGCATCCTGCTGCTGGCCCTGCCGATGACGGCCATCATCATCACCGGCGAGATCGACCTGTCGGTCGCCAGCACGGTCGGTCTGACCAGCGTCGCGTTCGGCATGCTGCACTCCGACGCGGGCCTGTCGATGACCGTGGCGGCCCTGCTGGCCATCGTGATCGGCGCGGTGTGCGGTGCGTTCAACGGCTTCCTGATCGCGTACGTCGGGTTGCCGTCGATCGCGGTCACGATCGGCACCCTGGCCCTCTTCCGCGGCATCGCCGCCGGTCTGCTCGGCACCGAGTCGCGCACCGACTTCTCCGAGAAGTGGACCGACCTGGCCAAGGAGCGGATCATCGAGGACCAGCCGTACCCGATGATCCTCATCCCGTTCGTGGTGCTGGCCATCGTGTTCGTGCTGCTGCTGCACTTCTCGCCGTTCGGCCGGGGCGTCTTCGAGATCGGCCTGAACGACGAGGCCGCGCACTTCACCGGCGTCGACGTGGCCCGCACCAAGGCGATCCTCTTCGTCCTCTCCGGTGCGGTGGCCGGCTTCGTCGGCATCTACACCACCCTCGTCACCGGCGTGGCCCGGGCCGAGAACTCGGTCGGCCTGGAGCTCCAGGTCATCGCCGCGGTGCTCCTCGGCGGCGTGTCGATCTTCGGCGGCAAGGGCGCCCTGCACGGCGTCATCGCCGGCGTGCTGCTCATCGGCGTCATCCAGCGGGCGATGCTCCTGAGCGGCGAGACCATCAACATCATCAACATCGTCATCGGAGTGCTTCTCGTGCTCTCCGTGATGTCCACCAGTCTTCTCGCCGGTGTGCGCCGTCTGGCCGCCGCGAGCAAGGGGGCGCGCTCCTCGGGCCGCACCTCGGACAGCGCCGGCAAGCGGTCGCTGAGCTGATATCCGGCAACGATGCCGGACGGAATCGAAAGGTAAGAAACATGAAGTTCCAGAACCGACGACTTGCCAGCCTCGCGGCTGTCACGCTGGTCGCCAGCCTGGCTCTGACCGCTTGCGGTGGCGACGACTCGTCGAGCGCCAACGGCGACGGAGGCAGCGGCGGGGGCGACGGCACCACGGTGACGTTCATCCCGAAGAACCTGGGCAACGCCTACTTCGACACCTCGAACGCGGGTGGCAAGAAGGCGGTCGAGGAGTTCGGCGGCAGCTATGAGGAGGTCGGCCCGGCCGAGGGTTCCCCGGACGGTCAGGTCACCTACATCAACACCGCGACCCAGCAGGGCCGCGACGCGCTGGTGATCTCGGCCAACGACCCCGACGCGCTGTGTGACGCGATCGGTGAGGCGCGTGACGCCGACATCAAGGTCGTCACCTACGACGCCGACACCAACCCCGACTGCCGCGACCTGTTCATCAACCAGG
>NZ_FMZM01000006.1:93314-338460 GCF_900101465.1 Nocardioides lianchengensis | reverse complement strand
GAGGGGTTCGCGCTGGCTGACCTGGTTCGTTCGAACGAGGCGGGTCCCGAGGCCAGCATCGAGATGGCGGAGCGTCTGGAGTACCTGCAGGCCGCGATCGTGGAGTTGCCCGAGCGGCTGCGTGCGGTGGTCGAGGGCTACTTCCTGGAGGAGCGGCCGATGGCCGAGCTGGCTGCTGAGCTGGAGGTGACCGAGTCGCGGATCTCGCAGATGCGGGCCGAGGCGCT
The DNA here is from genome assembly GCF_900101465.1 of Nocardioides lianchengensis. Taxonomy (GTDB): domain Bacteria; phylum Actinomycetota; class Actinomycetes; order Propionibacteriales; family Nocardioidaceae; genus Nocardioides; species Nocardioides lianchengensis. Next base: position 338,233 of record NZ_FMZM01000006.1, on the reverse strand, counting down.
GGTGCTGCTGAAGGACGCGCTGAACGCGGCGCTGGACCCCGAGCTCCTGACCCCGCACGCGCGTCCGGGTGGTGTCGTGGCCCGTCGTCGTGACGCCTACGTCGCCGCGGTCGCGGCCCGTCAGGTCTCGGTACGTCGTACCACCACCCTGCGCTCCACCGCCCTCGCCGGCTGACCCAGCGCCCGCACCGGCCCTCAGTGGAACCTCAAGGTCCGCGGGGGAGTTGTTGAGGAATTCTTGGCCCGGCCCCGGGTCGATGCTGAGGCTGCTCGACTTCCATGGTCCTCATGACGGACCAGGACCAGCTCGTCGCCCAGCACCAGGACCTCGCGGCCGCCCAGGTGCGACGTGTGCTCGCCCGGGTGCCGTCGCACGTCGACCGGCACGCGCTCCACGCCACCGCTGAGGCCGCCCTCGCGACCGCCGCGGGCACCTTCTGCCCGCGCCCCGGCATCGCCTTCGGGGCGCACGCGGCCGCCACCATCGGCCCGGCGCTCCGCGACCTGCTCCGCTCGCTGCCCGCCGTGCCACCGTCGCCCGAGGTCTCCGGACGCCTGCGGATCCTGGAGGCCGCGATCCTCGACCTGCCCGAGCTGTCGCGGGCGGTCGTGACGTCGTCCTTCCTCCGGTCGCGGCCGGTCGCCGCGATCGCCCACGACCTGGGCATCGGCGAGGACACGGTTCGGTCTCTCGTCACGGCCCTGGTGACGTTGCACGAGGTGGTCAATGCGACCCTCCGATCCGGACCCTCGCCGCGTCGGCGCGTTCCTCTACGCACGCACATCCGGGTCGTGCGTCGTACGACGACCGCACGCTTCGAGTACCCGGCGCACCGACGGTGAGCCGGCGGGGGAGCGGGACGTCCACGCGGATGCGGGCCCCGCGCGTAAGGGAACCGTGGCGCGTGCGTCTCTTCCCTGTGGAGACCACGAGACCTGCGCGATCCGACCTCACCGGCAGTGCGACGAGGGCCTTCGTGCTCGGCCTGCCAGCAGCGGACCGGCTCGCCCTCGTGGACCTGCTGCGCGATGAGCTGGCGCGCGGCTGGATCCCGACGCGGGCCGACCTGGAGGCCGCGCTGATCGCCGTTCGCGCACGTGATGCGTGATGCGTGATGCCGCGTCTGCTACGATCGAGGGGTGCGTACGACTCTCAGCATCGACGACCGGGTGCTGGCCGCCGCCCGCAGTCGGGCGCGGCGCGAGGGAATTTCGCTGGGTGAGGCGGTGTCACGGCTCGCGCTGATCGGCTACGAGGCCGAACGGGTCGCGGCGCGGTCGACCGCGGGCGGATTTCCGATGCTGCCCTCCGTCGAGGGTCATGTGATCACGACGAAGCTGGTCGACGACGCGCTCGATGTCGAGTAGCTCCCGCCTAGCGATCCCGGACGTCAACGTCCTGGTCGCGCTGACCAACCCGGCGCACGTGTTCCACACCGAGGCGCACCGGTGGCTGGGGGAGACCGAGCACTTCGCCACCACGCCGGTCACCGAGAGCGCACTGGTGCGGCTGTTGCTGAACCCGCGGGTCACCGGGCAGTCGGTCACGGCGGAGCAGGCCCTGGGCGTGCTGGCCGGGATCCGCTCCGACACCCGCGCCGTCTTCCTCCTGGACGACACGAGCCTGGCCGACCTGGGCGTCGACGCGACCGGGCTCGTCGGCCACCAGCAGGTCACCGACTGGCACCTGCTCAACCTCGCGGTGCGCCACGACGCCGTCCTGGTCACCTTCGATCGCCGGCTCGCTCGCGCCGTTCTGCCCGAGGACGCCGACCGCCTCGTTCTGCTGGGGTAGGGCCTCGCCCGAAGCGTCCTCTTGATTACTTGACATAATGTCAGTTATCGGCGACTAATCACCGGGCGTCCACGAGAAGGGGCTTTTCTGTCGCTCTGCTTAATCGCAGACCGATGTGGCCGATGACGTTCGAAGCCGTCGACGACGGTTGGTCTCGGGTTCCGCTACCCACCGATTGGTCTTGCATGTCGTCCCTCAACCTCCAGTGGCGCGCCGCGATCGCGGCCGGCGCCGGTGTCGTGGTCATGCTCTCCGGCGCAGCCACGGCCACCGCGAGCGCCACGAGCGCCACCTCCAGCCACTCCCTGTCGGCCGCGCCCGGCGCTGTGCTGAGCTCGGTCACCACCCGCACGGACCGGGACTCGTCCTGGTTCGTCGACCCCCGCACCCCGAAGCAGCGCCGCGCGCAGCTCGCGGTCCCGAGCCGCCCCGAGAAGTACTCCGGGCGTCTCCGCGAGACCCGTGCGGTCTACCGCACTCGCGCCGGTGCCCTCGCGGTTCCGATGCGCTGGGCCCTGGGCCACCAGCTGGTCCGCGGCCAGGCGCTCACCCTCGACGGCCAAGGCCTCTTCGACGGCGGCTCCGCCGTCCTCACCTCCCAGGCCCGCGCACAGCTTCGCCGCGCCGCCGGCTCGCTCACCAATGCCGCGTCGATCCGGTGCGAGGGATACGCCGACTACGGCAGCACCAACGCCGACAGCCGCACCCTGTCCAAGGCCCGCGCGAAGCGTGTGTGCGCCACGATCGCCGACCTCAACCCCGGGCTGGCCACCACCGCCGTCAGCTACGGCTCCACCCGCCCCGCGATCGTCGGCGGCAAGCCGGCACAGCGTGACGCGAACCGCCGCGTGGTCATCCAGATGACCAGCACCCGACCCACCAAGCCCACCCCTCCTGTCGGCCCGAGCAAGCCCGACGCGAAGGTCCCCGGCGCACCCACCCTGGTCGACATGACGGCCTACGAAGGCGTCGTTCACTACTCCTTCAAGGCGCCGACCACCGACGGCGGAGCACCCATCACCGGCTACCAGGTCTCGACCGGCGGCGCCTGGTCCTCCGTCAACTCCGCGCCCTCGCGACGTGCCACGCTGCTGCGGGAGCCGTGCAACGACTGCGAGAACCTGATCTACGGCTACCTCACCGGTGTCCCGGACGAGTCGACCGTCGACCTGCGCGTGCGCGCCGTCAACCGCATCGGCGCCGGCGCGCCGTCCAACACCCTCTCGGCGACCGTCATCGGACTGCCCTCCGCGCCCACCGGCCTGACGGTCACCGGCGACGACCACGCCATCATCACGACGTTCGATGCGCCCACCCGGACCGGTGGCACCCCGATCTACGGCTACGAGATCACCTACGACGGCGGCCTGTCCTGGGCCCCGGCTCCGACCATCGGCGCCGGTCCCTGGACGATCACCAGTGGTGACCGCACCAACGGCACCACCTACCAGGTCGCCGTCCGCGCCCTCAACGGCCGCGGCTACGGTCCGGCGACCACCGCGACCGAGGTCCTGGTGGCCACCGTCCCCGACGCCCCCTGGCTGGACCAGCCGGTCGACGTCTACGACACCGACCCGGTACTCACCTTCACCAGCCCCGAGCTCGACGAAGGCACCGACGGCGGATCGCCGATCACCGGCTACGAGATCACCTACGACGGCGGCCTGACCTGGTCGACCTTCCTCTACACGGCCGACCCCGAGCAGGACGGCGCGTTCAGCTTCAGCCTGTCCGACCTCACGCCTGGCACGACGTACAAGGTCACCATCCGCGCGGTCAACGCCAAGGGCAACGGCGCCATGAGCAAGACCCGCACCCTCAAGCCCGCGGTCATTCCCGGCGCGCCGCCCGAGGTCAGCGCCAGCGCCGACGGCACCACGGTCACCCTGTCCGTCGCCGCTCCCACCTTTGACGGCGGCAACGCGATCACCGCCTACGAGGTATCCCCCGACGGCCTCACCTGGACCAGCTACGCGCCGGCCACGACCATCACGCTGACCAACCAGCCTGCCGGGACGCGCAGCTACCAGGTCCGTGCCGTGAACCAGGTTGGCCACTCCGCTGCCACGCAGTCGGACAGCGTCACGATCACCGTCGTGGTCCCGAACGCCCCGACGATCACTAACTATGGCTACTACGGAGCGGGCCAGCAGGTAGCGGTCAGCTTCACCGCCGGCAGCACCAATGGCGCCACCGTGACCGGCTACCAGATGTCCGTGGCGGGTGGCCCCTGGCTGCCGTCGGCCTCGGTCATCAACGGCAATCAGGCCATGTTCGACTGCCCCAGCATGAGCTGCGGCTGGAACTACGGCTCCTCGGTGCGCCTGCGCGCTGTCACCGACGCCGGGGCCTTCTCCGACCCCAGTGTCCCCTACGCGAGTAACCCGATCTGAGCCCAACCCGGCCCAGATCGAATCACCAGCGCGCACGGCGCCGGCACCCACCACGGGAGCCGGCGCCGTGCGCCGTCCACGAGTGCCGTTCGCTCAGCGGTGCCGCCGCGGGTGGAGAGATTCGCCGTCGTCGGAGGGCGGTGAGCCGTCCACCGTCTGCCGCGAGGTTTCGGTGGGGTGCTCACCGCCGAGCCTTAGTGACAGATGCTCTGATGGGTCCGTGATGGAAGTCCTCGACCACGCCCCGGCGGCCTGGTACCTGCTGCGTGACGGCGACGCCCTGCTGCTCGACGTGAACTGCAACCACGGCGCCTTCGGCTACTCAGTGTTGATCGAGCTGAACGGCGATGAACGCGCCCGTTGGGAGCAGGCGGGTCGGGACTATCTCGACACCCTCAGTCACGAGATCCACTTCAGTGCTCCGGCCGCCAGCAATCCGCTGGTGGGCGAGCCGTCGCCGTACCGGGCTCGCGATCTCACTCGCACGCGCCGGGGCGAGGTGTCGGAGGCGGTACGGCGGTGGCGCGAGGCCGGCGGGACTCCGCCGCCTCGCGGTGCGAGGACCTAGGAGGAAGCGCCGACGGTGGGACCGGCCGATGGCCGACTCGTGGCGACACCCGCAGCGTGTTCTACCCGGTGCGAATAGGATGGGCCGCACCATGACGACTCCTGCCAAGACCTCCGACGTGACCGCCCCGGCCGCTGCGGCCTACGAGCCGGTCCCCGTGCTCGCTCCCTTCGGCTGGCTGCTCACCCTCAGCGCCGCCCTCCTCGTCGTCTTCTCGACCTGGTTCATCTACGGCCACGACGCCGACGGGATGTGGGCCGGATACCGCGGTGGCATGGTGGCCACCGCGGTGGTCCTCGCGACCTTCGCGCTGCGGACCCGGATGTCGCCGACCCCGGCGATCGGCGTCATCGGCCTGGGCGGTGCCCTGCTCATCCTCTTCGCGCTCGTGTACGACGACACCACCAGCATCTTCGTCACCGAGCTCGGCGGCGGCGTCCTGATCCTGCTCGGCGCGCTGCTCGTCGCGGCCGGCCGCCGCGAGTCCTAGGACTCCTGGCCGCGACCCGTCGCGGCCTGCAGCCGGTCGATGTGCTCGGAGGCCTGGGCCTTCGTGAGGTCGGCCGGCAGCGTTTCGCCGGCCTCGCGGGCCAGCGTGTCGAGGTAGCTCCGCTGGGCGCCGGTCATCGGCTCCTCCCCCGTGACCCAGTCCTCGGGGTCCTTCTCGGTGGTGTTGCCGGCGCCGGCGCCGATCACTTCGGCGGTGGGCTCGGTGGCATCGGTGTTCTCAGCATTGGTCGAATGTGCGTTCGAGTCGGTCATGAGGTCCTGGTACCCGCTCGGCCAGCGCCCACACGGGTGGTCGTCGGATGGCCCGTCGGGGTCATGACGACCACGGTCACCCGGGCCAACCTGATGGCCCACCCCGATGTTTCTGGTCCGTTCCGCGCAGGTTCAGCCCGTGGCGTCCGTACGTTCGGGTGAGAGCCGAACGGAGCGCACACGAGGGGGAGGAAGAGCCATGTGGGACACCGTCCAGTCCAACGACGAGCACCTGTCGCACGACCGTCCCTGCCCGCGCTGCGGCCACGGGATGCACACGTTCCTCGCGTGCGGCGACGCGTGCAGTTGCGAGCCGGTGGCAGCACCGGGGCAGCAGCACCGAGCTGCCTGAACCGCTAGCCGATCCCCGACACGTCGGCGACCTTCCGCAGCCGCGGACGTCGTACGTCGCCGTCCTCGGGGACCTCGCCGCACCACCAGCGCATCCGCAGGCCGTCGGGCAGCACCTCCAGGACTGCGAGGTTGTTGTCGTACCAGGGACCCTTGGTGACCCGCCAGCGCAGCGGCGAGCGCGGCATCCGCCCTCCCGTGAGCCGCCCCGTGGGTCGTGCGCGGCCCTTGCCGGCGATCGAGGTGGCCACCTTCATGAATCCCGGCAGCGGGTTGCGGATCGGCGAGCAGACTGCCTGCACGATCCGGGTCCGGAGGACGACGCCCTCCGCGGGGTCCGGCCAGGCCTCGGCGACGTAGCTGTGGTGGACATCGCCGGACAGGAAGGTCACCGTCTGCGGCGCCCGCCCACGGCGACCCGCGCCGACGTCGAGGACCATCCGGCCGACGCGGGCGAACCCGTCCTGGAACGCCGCCCAGTGCTCCAGGTCGGCGCCTTGGCGCACCTTCTCGCCGAGCGGCTTGAGGAACGCGCCGAAGCGACCGGTGGCGACGGCCTCGCTCAGCGACTCGACGTGGTGGATCGCCGGCGCCAGCAGGAACGGCAAAGACGTGCCGACGAGCAGGTGGTCGACATCGCCGCGCAACTGCGCGTCGAGCCAGTCCATCTCCGGCTCGTCGAGGATCGAACGCCGGTCGGGCTGCAGCACCCGCGCGGCCCGGGAGTCGACGACCACCAGCCGGGCCTGGGTGTCGAAGTCGCGCGAGAAGCTCCATCGGTAGCTGTCCGGACGCTGGTCGGCGTCGTCGGCCAGCCGGTCGAGCTCGTCGGTGATGTCCAGCTCCCCCGGCCCCTCGTAGGTCCGGATCCGCTGCCACAGCGGGTCCTCCGCCCGCTCGGCGGGGCTGAGGTTGCCGATGTGCTGGTAGACCCAGTACGACGCCAGCCCGGACACGACCCGCTCGTGCCACCAGTCGGTGGCCTCCATCTCGCGACGCCAGCTGAGGCTGGTGTTCCAGTCGTCGCGGATGTCGTGGTCGTCGAAGATCATCGCGCTCGGCAGCGTCGAGAGCAGCCACCGGTTCGCCGGGTCGCTCCACGCGAGCCGGTAGAGGTGGGCGTACTCCTCGTAGTCCTTAAGCTCGTGCCAGGGCGACTGCTCGGGATCGCGGCGCTGCTCGATGAACGCCTTCATCTCGTCGCTGGTGTCGTCGGCGTACACCTGGTCACCGAGGAAGAGCACCAGGTCGGGCCAGCCGTCGGCATCCCCGTCGCCGGTCAGGCCTGCCATGTGCAGCGCGTAGGCCCGCAGGGCGTCGACGCCGTGCGCGGCGTGCCCCTTCTCGTCGTGGGAGACGCTGACCCGGCAGGAGCCGAAGGCCATCCGCAGCGGCTTGCCGGGGCGCAGCGTGGCGATCACGGAGTCGCCGTACTCGCCGTCGGCGGGCGGCCACACACGTTCGCCGTCGACCGCGACGGAGTACGGCGTGTGACTGCCCGGCTCGAGGCCCTCGACCTCGACCAGGGCGTAGTGGTGGCCGTGCGCCGAGAACGTCGGCGCGGTGCCGGCCCGGTCGCCGGCAGTGACCACGACCGTGGCCGCTGCCTCGGTCTCGACCCAGACGGTGGCGGACGTGTCGTCGACGTGGCGCAGCAGCGGGCCGAGCCGCAGAGGGGAGGTCACGGCTCGATCAGTACCTTGATCGCCCGTCGTTCATCCATCGCCCGGTAGCCCTCGGCGACCTCGGCCAGCGGCAGCGTCAGGTCGAACACCTTCCCGGGGTCGATCCGGCCGTTGAGGACGAGCTCCAGCAGCTCGGGCAGGTAGCGCCGGACCGGCGCCATGCCGCCCGCGAGGCCGACGTTCTTGGCGAACATCGTGCGCACGGGCAGCTCCACGCCGTGCGGGACGCCGACGAACCCGACAGTCGACCCGGGGCGGGCCACCGCGAACGCGGTCTTCATCGAGGCGTCGGTGCCGACGCACTCCAGGACGGAGTCGGCCCCGACTCCCCCGGTGATCTCCTTGACGATCGCGCCGCCCTCGCGGCCGCGCTCGGCGACCACGTGAGTGGCGCCGAAGGCCCGGGCCAGCTCCTGGCGGGGCGCGTGGCGGGACATGACGATCACCTTCTCGGCACCCATCGTGGACGCCGCGAGCACCCCGCAGAGTCCGACGGCCCCGTCGCCGACGACCACGGCGGTGCCGCCCCGTCGTACGCCGGCCGCGACCGCGGCGTGCCACCCGGTCGGCATCACGTCGGACAGCGCGAGCAGAGACGGGACCAGGGCCGCATCGGGTACGCCGTCGGTCTTCACGAGGCTGCCCTCGGCCTGGGTGACCCGGGCGTACTCGGCCTGACCGCTGGTGGTCATCCCGAGATTGACGCAGGCGCTCTGGATCCCGGCCCGGCAGTGGGCGCAGGTGTTGTCGCAGTGGTCGAACGGCACGACGACGAAGTCGCCGGGACGGAACGACGTGACGTCGGCACCGACCTCCTCGACGATGCCGACGCACTCGTGGCCGATCGTGTGGCCGGGCGTGATGTCGTTCTCGCCTCGGTAGGGCCACAGGTCCGAGCCGCAGATGCAGCCGGCGGTGACGCGGACGATCGCGTCGGTGGGCGCCTCGATGGTGGGGTCGGGGACCTCCGACACGCGGATGTCCCCGGGGGCGTGCAGGGTGGTGGCTCGCATGGTGGCATCCTTGCAGGAGCTTCCCACTCCCCCTCCGCAGCGCCCTTTCCGCCCGCGGCGCGCCCGGGTCACGCACATTGTTGCGTTATCTCACATGTGAGTTACCGTGGTCGACATGACCGAGGGATACAAGGGCCGCATCGGGAACCTCATCCGCGACGCTCGCAAGCACCGGGGGCTGACGCAGCAGCAGCTCGCCGAGCTGCTCGCCACCAGCCAGAGCGCCATCAACCGGATCGAGAAGGGCCACCAGAATCTCTCCCTGGAGATGCTGGCGCGCATCGGCGCCGCACTCGACTCCGAGATCGTCGCCCTGGGCGCCGGCCCGACCCACCTGCGGGTGACCGGCCCGACGACGCTCTCCGGCACCATCGACGTGAAGACCTCCAAGAACGCCGGCGTCGCGCTGCTCTGCGCCTCGCTGCTCAACCGGGGGCGGACCACGCTGCGCAAGGTGGCCCGCATCGAGGAGGTCAACCGGTTGCTGGAGGTGCTCGGCAGCCTGGGCGTGCAGACCAAGTGGCTGAACGCCGACAACGACCTCGAGATCATCCCGCCACGTGACCTCGACCTGGACCACATCGACGAGGCCGCGGCCCGTCGTACGCGCTCGGTGATCATGTTCCTCGGCCCGCTGCTCCACCGCGCCGACACCTTCGAGCTCCCGTACGCCGGCGGCTGCAACCTGGGCACCCGCACGGTCGAGCCGCACATGGCGGCGCTGCGACCGTTCGGGCTGGAGGTCAAGGCGACCGACGGGATGTACCACGCGCAGGTCAACCGGGCCATCGAGCCGGGCCGACCGATCGTGCTGACCGAGCGTGGCGACACCGTCACCGAGAACGCCCTGATGGCCGCCGCGCTGCACCCCGGCACGACCGTCATCCGCAACGCCTCGTCCAACTACATGGTCCAGGACCTGTGCTTCTACCTGCAGCGCCTCGGCGTCACGGTCGACGGCATCGGCACCACCACCCTCACCGTCACCGGGGTCGAGCAGATCGACGTCGACGTCGACTACGCGCCCAGCGAGGACCCGATCGAGGCGATGTCGCTGCTCGCGGCCGCGATCGTGACCAAGTCCGAGATCACCATCCGCCGGGTCCCGATCGAGTTCCTCGAGATCGAGCTCGCGCTGCTGGAGGAGATGGGCTTCCAGTACCACCGCTCCGACGAGTACGTCGCCGAGAACGGCCACACCCGCCTGGTCGACCTCACCACGAAGCCGTCCCAGCTGCACGCGCCGCTCGACAAGATCCACCCGATGCCGTTCCCGGGCCTCAACATCGACAACCTGCCGTTCTTCGCGGTCATCGCCGCGGTCGCCGAGGGCCAGACCCTGCTGCACGACTGGGTCTACGAGAACCGGGCCATCTACCTCACCGACCTCAACAAGCTCGGCGGACAGGTCAAGCTGCTCGACCCGCACCGGGTGATGATCGAGGGTCCGACGTCGTTCACCGGCACCGAGCTGGTCTGCCCGCCGGCGCTGCGCCCGGCCGTGGTGATCCTGCTGGCCATGCTGGCCTCGAAGGGGACCTCGGTGCTGCGCGGCACCTACGTCATCCACCGCGGTTACGAAGACCTCGCCGAGCGGCTCAACCTGCTCGGCGCCCAGATCGAGCCCTTCCGCGACATCTGAGCGCGCGTCGTCCCCCCGAGCTTGCTCGGGGGGACGACGAGTCGCGCGCCAGGTCGAGTAGCCCCGCGGCTGAGGAACGAAGCCGCGACGGGCGTATCGAGACCGTGATCCGGGGTCTCGATACGCTCGCTGGCGCTCGCTACTCGACCAACGAGGGGTGGCGCTCGCTACTCGACCAACGAGTGGCATGCTCCCGCTACTCGACCTGGTGCGTCCATCCGCGCCTGAGCGGGCTCAGGCGCGGCGCGCTCAGAACAGCGTCTCCACCCAGGCCCGGGCGGGAAGTCGCGTGGGCGGTGGGGCCGCCTCCATGTCCGGAGTGATCCGGGGCATCGGGGCGGTGTGTTGGCCGGCGTACCGGTGCCAGTCGGTCTCGGCCTCCACCAACGCGCCGAGCGCGGCCTGCGGGAGGAACACGCCGTGCCCCTCCGGGCACTGCTGGACGGACGCGGCGCCGGCGGGGGTCTCCACCATTCCGGTGCCGCACTGGGGGCAGCTCATCGTCATGCCCCGACGGTAGACCCGATCCCTGTGCGGCTCCTGAATGCTCGCCGTGAGGCGCGCCGACGCCGACCGGACCGCAAACGGCCCCCCGGAGGCCGCGGACGTGGATACTGCTCGCGTGACCACGCCGCGCACCGGGTTCGGCTACCTCGACGCCGTTCTCGACCGGCCGGGGAGCGCCCTGGCCCTCGCCCACCGGGGCGGGGCTTACCACCCCGAGATCGAGGGGCTCGAGAACACCCTCGCCGCGTTCAAGCACGCGGCGTCCCTGGGGTACGAGTACCTCGAGACCGACGTCCACGTGACTCGTGACGGGGTGCTGCTCGCCTTCCACGACGCGGTGCTCGACCGGGTGACCGACCGACAGGGCGCCATCGCCGCGCTCACGTACGCCGAGGTGCGCGGCGCGCACGTCGCCGGGCGTGAGGAGGTCCCGACCCTGGCCCGGCTCTTCGACGAGTTCCCCACGGCCCGCTTCAACATCGATCTCAAGTCGGAGGGCGCCGTCCCGGCGCTGGCGGAGTTCATCGCCGCGCGCGAGGCGTGGGACCGGGTGCTGGTCGGCTCGTTCTCGCCGCGCCGGCTGCAGCTGTTCCGCCGCCTCACCGGCGGCCGCGTGCCGACCTCGGCCCACCCGCTCGAGGTCGTCGCGTTCCGGCTGCTGCCGTCCGGCCGGCTCGCGGACCTGCTCACCCGCGGCCGCGTCGCGGCGCTGCAGATCCCCCGCCGCCGGCGCCGCGCGGTCATCACGACCCGGGGCCTGGTCCGTCGGGCGCACGCCGCCGGCAAGCACGTCCACGTGTGGACCGTGGACGACCCGGCCGAGATGAGGGAGCTGCTCGACCTCGGGGTCGACGGGCTGTTCACCGACCGCACCGACGTGCTCAAGGCCGTGCTCACCGAGCGCGGACAGTGGAGGGGATGACGCGATGACGACCACCGACCCGAGCGGGCCGACCACCGAGCGGGCGCGCGAGCAGCGCGCCTGGTACTGGTACGACTGGGCCAACAGCGCCTACGTCACCACGATCGCCGCGGTGCTGTTCGCGCCGTACCTCACCTCGGTCGCGGAGAAGGCCGCCTGCGGCTTCGTCACCGACGAGGACAAGGGGCTGAAGTGCACCGACGACCTGTCGATCCTCGGGCTCGACGTCTCCCCCGGCTCCCTGGTCTTCTACATCGTCACGGTCAGCACCCTGATCTCGGCCGTGGTGCTCCCGGTCGTCGGGGCGATCGCCGACCGCTCCTCGCAGAAGACGACGCTGATGGCCCGGTTCGCCTGGGCCGGCAGCCTCTTCGCGATGTGCATGTTCTTCGTCACCGGCAGCAACTGGCAGCTCGGCGCCGCCCTGCTCGTCGCGGCGACGCTCTGCCTCGGCTCCAGCCTCGTCGTGTACGACGCGATCCTGTGCGACATCGCCGAGCCGCACGAGCGTGACCGCGTCTCGTCGCGCGGCTGGGCCATGGGCTACCTGGGCGGCGGCATCCTGCTGGCCCTCAACTTCGGTCTGCTGTCGGTCGTCGACGACACCGCGCTCGCCGTCCGGATCAGCCTGCTCAGTGCCGGCATCTGGTGGGCGGCCTTCACGATCATCCCGTTCCGCGGAGTCCGCAACCGTCCGGCCACCAACCTCGTCCCCGAGGACGGCAGCCTCGTCCGTCAGTCGTTCGGGCAGCTCTGGCACACGCTGAAGGACCTGCGCGGCTACCCCGTCACGCTGACCTTCCTGATCGGCTACCTCTTCTACAACGACGGCATCCAGACGGTGATCTACGCCGCGTCCGTGTACGGCGAGAAGCAGCTCGGCTTCGAGGCGAGCACGGTCCTCTCGGCGTTCCTCGTCGTCCAGTTCGTCGGCATCGCGGGGGCTCTGCTGTTCGGGCGGATCGCGCAGAAGCGCGGGGCGCATGCCACGATCCTCGGCGGCCTCGTCATCTGGATCGTCGTGGTGGTCCTCGGCTACTTCACCCCCGCCGACAACTTCGCCCTCTTCCTGGCCCTGGCCGCAGGCATCGGCCTGGTCCTCGGCGGCACCCAGGCGCTCAGCCGCTCGTTCTTCAGCCAGCTCATCCCCCGCGGGCGCGAGGCGGAGTACTTCTCGCTCTATCAGGCCTGCGAACGCGGGACGAGCTGGGTCGGCACCCTCATCTTCGGCCTCGTCCACCAGTGGACCGATTCCTACCGGCCGGCCCTGCTGGCGCTGATCGCCCTGTTCGTCATCGGCTTCTTCTTCCTCTACCGCGTCGACACCGCGCGCGGCATCCGCGAGGCCGGCAACGAGGTCCCTGCGGTCGTCTAGACGCCTCGGTTGGCCGGGCGTCCGGCCGGGTACCTGAGAGGAAGCCGAGAATCGCCGATTGTTGGAATCTCGGACCGCTCAGTACCGTTGAAGACTTCTGAGGGGCACCATCCAGGTCCTCTCGGTCAGTCGTCCACGGGGGACAGAAAACGGAGGTGCCTCATGGCGGAGCGCACATTGCGCGGTGCCCGACTCGGAGGCCAGAGCTTCGAGGACGAGCGCGGGATCGAGTTCGCGGCTCGTCAGCAGGTCGGTTACCGGTGCCCGCAGGGGCACGAGTTCGAGATCACCATGTCGGTCGAGGCCGACGTCCCGGCCATTTGGGAGTGCCCGCGCTGCGGTGCTGAGAGCCTCAGCACCTCGGGCATCCAGCCGGAGGCGAAGAACGAGAAGCCGGCTCGCACCCACTGGGACATGCTGCTGGAGCGCCGTTCCGAGAAGGAGCTCGAGGACATCCTCAAGGAGCGCCTGGAGCTGCTGCGCGGCGGCGAGATCGGGCCGGCACACCTGCACCGGGCCAACGCGAAGAAGCGCAAGGCGACCGCCTGAGCCAGCCCTCGCGGGCGCTCAGGAGTCGTCGACGACCTCGCCCCGGACCACGGACCCATCGGGTCCAGGTCCGGGGCGACGTGCGTTCCGGGGCGCGGCGACGAGTCGGGCCGTGACCACGCGGGTCAGCAGGCCGCGGAACGCCGGCCGGGTGAACGGCAGGATGAGCAGGATGCCGAAGGCATCGGTGACGAATCCCGGGCTCAGCATGAGCGTGCCGCCGACCAGGATGAGACCGCCGTCGGCGAGCTCGCGCGCCGGCATCCGGCCGCTCTCGAGGGCACTGCGCAGCGCTGCGAACGCGCGCCCGCCCTCGCGGCGGATCAGCCAGGTGCCGAAGATGCTGTCCAGCACCAGCAGCAGGATCGTCCACCAGGGCCCGATGACCTGTCCGACCTGGATCAGGACGTAGATCTCGGCCAGGGGGACGACCACGAAGAGGACGAAGAGCACCCAGCGGGTGCTGCGGCGGCGTGGGCTCACGAGCGACTCCTCCAGGACCGGTCCCGCCAGGCCCGTCGTACCTGGTCGCGGCGCTCGCGCAGGCCCCACCAGGTGATCCGCTTCAGCGACTCGGTGGCCACCGCGCCGCTCATCTTCGAGTCGCCGCGCTCGCGCTCGACGAACTCGATCGGCACCTCGCGCACCGTCAGCCCGGCGTTCAGGGTCCGCGCGACCATGTCGGTCTGGAAGACGTAGCCGGTCGAGCGCACCGAGTCGAGGTCGATCTTCTCCAGGGTGCCGCGCCGGAACAGCCGGAACCCGGCGGTGGCGTCGCGGACCCGGATGCCGAGCAGCAGCCGCACGTAGAGGTTGCCGCCACGCGAGAGCAGCTCCCGGGAGCGCGGCCAGTTGACCACCGAGCCCCCGGGCACGTACCGCGAGCCGATCACCAGGTCGGCGTCGGCCAGAGCGTCGAGCAGCAGGCCCAGCTGCTCGGGCTGGTGGGAGCCGTCGGCGTCCATCTCGCCGATGACGTCGTACCCCTCGGCGAGGGCGTGGGCGAAGCCGTGCCGGTACGCCGCCCCGAGCCCGCCCTTGGCGGTGCGGTGCAGGACCTTGACGTGATCATCGGCCGCGGCGAGCCCGTCGGCGATCCGGCCGGTCCCGTCCGGGGAGTCGTCGTCGACGACGAGGACGTCGACCTCGGGCTGCGCGCGGCGCAGCCGGTCGACGATCCAGGCCAGGTTGGCCGCCTCGTCGTACGTCGGGACCACGACCACGACACGTCCCAGCTCGGAGTGGGGTGTGGTGCTCACGCGGGAAGCCTCATTCCTGCTTCGTCTCCTGCAGCCGGGGTCCGTCCGGACCGGGTTCAACGGGTCGCGGAAGTGTCCGCCTTCGACGATACGTGAGCATGGCGAGGACGAGACCGGCCAGTGTCGCGGCGATGCACAGTCGCGCCACCCAGGGGCCGACCCGGATCCCGGGCGGTACGTCGTCGACCAGCCCGACCTCCTCGACGAGCACCGCTGTGGTGCGCGGGTCGGCCGTCGCTACCACGGTCCCGTCGGGGGCGACGATCCCGCTGAGCCCGTTGGTCGAGGCCACCGTCAGCCACCGGCCGGTCTCGATCGCGCGGAGCCGGGTGATCGCGAACTGCTGGTCGATCTGGTCGCTGCCCATGAAGGAGGCGTTGCTCGTCTGCACCACCATCAGCTCGGCCCCGCGGGCCAGCTGGGCCTGGATGCCGCCGTCGTAGGCGACGTCGAAGCAGATGGCGTCGGCGATCCGCACGCCGGCGACCGTGAGCGGCTCCTCGCGGGTCCCGCGGAGCATGTCGCGGCCGATGCTGGACAGGTCGCCGATGTTGTAGTCGAGGTACTTCCGGAAGGGGATGTACTCGCCCCAGGGCACCGGGTTCTGCTTCGTGTACCGCTCCCCTGCGCCCGTGACCGGGTCCCACACGATGCCCTGGTTGAGCACGTGGCCGGGGTCGCCGTCGACGATCGCCCCGACCAGCACCGGGACGTCGACCGCGGCGACGGCCTCGCGGATCCCGTCGCCGATCACCTGCCGGTTGAAGGGGTCCGAGGCGGTCGAGTTCTCGGGCCAGACCACGAAGTCGGGCGCCGGCACGTCGCCGGCCCGTACGTCGTCCGCGAGGTCCACGGTGGCGCGGACGTGGTTCTCGGTGACGCCGTCGGGGTCGTAGAGGATGTCGTTGCCGGGCCCCGGCACGTCACCCTGCACGACGGCGACCGTCGTGGAGCCCACCTCGTCCGGGGTGTACGACGCCAGCGCGGGCACCGCCAGCACCGCGACGAGCGCCGCGACCGCGCCCAGCGCGAACCGGCGCTCACGACCCTGGGCGACCACCAACCAGGCCAGCAGCGCCCCGGCCAGGGCCAGCAGCGCGGTGACGCCGACCATGCCGACGTACGGGAGCGAGGCGGCGACCGGGGTGTCGACGGTGGCGAACGCCAGCCGGCCCCAGGGCATCCCACTGAAGGGCCAGCCGCTGCGCAGCACCTCGACGGCGACCCAGGCTGCGGTGACCCACAGCGGCCACCAGCGCCGAGCGCCGAGGACGGCGACGACCGCGCCCAGGACGCCGTAGAAGAAGGCCTCGATGCCGGCCAGGGCGAGCCACGCAGGCAGGGCCACCACGTGCATCCACCAGATGTGCACGTAGTAGAAGGAGACGCCGAAGACCAGGCCGACCCACCAGCCCTGGCGGGCCCGGAGGCCGCGCACGGAGAGGAAGAAGCCGGCGACCGCGAACGGCAGCACGATCGGGGCGGCGACCGGTTCGAAGGCCAGGGAGAGGACCACTCCGGCGACGAGGGCCAGCAGGATCCGCTTCAGCACAGGCGACAACGTAGTCGAGCCACGGTTGCAGAGCTCCGGAAGGACCCCGAAACCCTTCGGACCAACCTGAGAATGACCGGCTGCCGAGCCCGGGTTGTTGTCTAGGGGGTGCGGGGTCCTTCCGTGTCCGCCCTCGCGGAGCGGACCGACCTCCGCGAACAGCGTCGGACGGGTGATTGGCACCCCACCCTCCGACACGGCCACTCGGACGTCGGTCCGCCAGGCCACGATCTGCATGAGCGGACGGCACACAGTCGCGTCTCGCGGGGCGGCCTGTCAACATGGCCCTGACCTGCACGAACGCACGTCCTCGCAGGTCAGCGCCGTGTGATGTTCACCAGAATTTCGCCGATTCTCCAGACCACCTCGGCGTGTCGCGCATCCTTGCTCGCGATCGCGTGTAAAGGCTGCTAGCCGAGGCGGGCCCGCTGTCGCACCCGACCGCGCGCGGCGTACCGTCTGCGTGCCGCGCGGCGCACCTGGCTGCCGGCGGCTCTGACCCGGAAGGAGCGGCCCGTGGCGGTCGACTACACCCGCGACGGCGAGGTGGCCCTGATCCACCTGGACCGGCCCGAGCGGCTGAACGCGGTGGTGCCCGCCCTGACCGACGGCCTGGCCGCGGGGCTGCGCCGGGCCGCCGCGGAGGGGGCCCGCGCCGTGGTGCTCGCCGGCCGCGGCCGGTCGTTCTGCGCCGGACACGACCTGAAGGAGCCCGAGCCGGTCGAGTCTCCGCTGGAGACGCGGGCCCGCCTCGAGGCCATCCAGGACGTCACGCGGCTGATCCGCTCGTTCCCCGGCCCGGTCGTCGCGGCCGTGCACGGTCACGCGCTCGGGGCCGGCTGCGAGTTCGCGCTGGCCTGCGACGTGGTCGTCGCGACCGCGGACGCCCAGTTCGGGTTCCCCGAGGTCGAGGTCGGGCTCAGCGTCACCGGGGGGATCTCCCGACTGCTGCCGGCCCTGGTCGGGTGGGCCCGCGCGAAGGAGCTGATGCTGCTCGGCGAGCGGATCACCGGCGCGCGGGCGGGCGAGATCGGGATGGTCGCGCGCGTCGTACCGCCCGGAGAGCACGAGACGGCCGCCCTCGAGATCGCGCACCGGGTGGCCGCACGCCCGGCGCTCTCGGTCTCCCTGGCGAAGCGGGTGCTCGACGAGGGGCTCGACGCGAGCTTCGAGGAGGCACTCGGCCGGGAGGTCGACCACGCGCTGCTGACGTCGCTCTCCGGGGAGGGCGACGCGCCCCGGGAGGCCTTCGGTCGTGGCTGAGAAGGACCTCGTCTCCGTCCTGGAAGCGGCGGCGCGCTACCGCGCCGACCGGGTCGCCTGGACCTTCGACCTCGGCGACGGGCCGGCCGAGCGACTCACGTACGCCGACGTCGGGGCGCGCTCCGCGTCGTACGCCGAGGCGCTGCGGGAGCGCGGGATCGGCCCGGGCGACCGGGTGGCGGTGCTGCTCGGCAACCGAGCGGAGATGCCGCTGGTCTGGTTCGCGCTGATGCGGCTCGGGGCCGCGATGGTGCCGCTGAACGTGCGCTACGGCCCGGTCGACACCGAGCACGTGCTGCGTGACTCCGGTGCCCGGCTGGTGGTGACGACGGCGGAGCACGCCCGGGTGCTCGAGGCGGTCGGCGACCTGCCGGACGTCGTACGGGTCGAGGAGCTGGTCGCCGACGGCACCTGGGAGCAGGGGCCGGTCGACCCCGACGCGGTCGTCAACGTGCAGTACACGTCGGGCACGACCGGGCGTCCGAAGGGCTGCCTGCTCACCCATCGCTACTGGACGACCCTCGCCGGGTCGATGGTCGCGGAGTTCCCGCACGTGTCCGCCGAGGACGTGATGCTGACCGCCCAGCCGTTCCACTACGTCGACCCGCAGTGGAACGTCGTCACGGCGCTCGTCGCCGGCGCCCAGCTGGTCGCGCTCGACGGGTTCCACCCGTCGACGTTCTGGGCCAAGGTGCGCGAGCACGAGGTCACCTACTTCTACTGCCTGGCCGCGATGCCGACCCTGCTGCTGCGGATGCCGCCGGACCCGCTGGACCGGGTGCACCGCGTGCGCGCCGTCCAGTGCTCGGCGATCCCCACGGCGCTGCACGCCGAGCTCGAGGACCGGTGGGGCGTGCCGTGGTTCGAGGCCTTCGGGATGACCGAGACCGGCGCCGACATCCGGGTCGGGTCCGACGACCACGACGTGCTGGTCGGGTCCGGCTGCCTGGGCCGGCCGGCAGCGCACCGTGAGGTGCGGCTGGTCGACGGCGAGCTGTGGCTGCGTGGACCGGGCATGATGCTGGGCTACCTCGGTCACGAGTCGCCCTTCCGCGAGGACGGCTGGTTCCCGACCGGTGACCTGGCCCGGCTCGACGACGCGGGTCGCGTCTACCTCACCGGGCGGCTCAAGGACATGATCCGGCGCAGCGGCGAGAACATCGCCGCCCGCGAGGTCGAGGACGTGCTGCTGACCCACCCGTCGGTGCGGCTGGCCGCGGTCGTCGGCGTACCCGACGAGATCCGTGGCGAGGAGGTCAAGGCGTACGTCGTGGCGCCCGGCTCGTCGTCCGACGAGCTCGACGCGTGGTGCCGCGACCGGCTCGCCGGCTTCAAGGTGCCCCGGTTCTGGGAGTTCCGCGACGACCTCCCGCTGACCGCGTCGCACCGCGTGGAGAAGGCCAAGCTGTGAGCCTCCAGGCCGACCTGCTGCTCACGAACGCGCGGGTGCGCACGCTCGAGGGCGCGGGGCGGGCCGACGTGGCCGGCGCCGTGGCCGTCCTGAACGGCCGCGTCGTGGCGCTCGAGGACGTGCCCGCCCGACGGGTGATCGACCTGGACGGCGCGGTGGTCGCGCCGGGCTTCCACGACGCCCACAACCACATGGCGTGGTACGGCCTGTCCCTGGCCGAGGTCGACCTGCGCGTCCCCTCCCTCGAGGCCCTGTACGACGCCGTCGCGGCCCGGGCGGCCACCACCGCGCCGGGCGCGTGGGTGGTCGGGGCCGGCTACGACGAGAACAAGCTCGGAGCGCATCCGAGCCGGGAGGCCCTCGACCGGGCCGCCGGGGGCCTCCCGGTCTGGCTCAAGCACACCTCCGGGCACATGTGCACCGTCAACAGCGCGGTGCTGACCGAGCTTGGCCTGGCCGACGCCCCCGTCGACGTGCCCGGCGGGCTGGTCGTCGTGGACGGCGAGGGGCGCCCCACGGGGTTGCTCCAGGAGCAGGCCCAGGGCCTGCTGTCGCGGCTGGTCCTCCCCTACCCCGTGGCCACCCTCGTGGACGCCATCGAGTGCGCGGGACGGGCCTACCTCGCCCAGGGGATCACCAGCGTGGTCGAGGCCGGGATCGGGGGCGGCTGGATCGGCAAGAGCCCGGTCGAGGTGGCGGCCTACCAGCAGGCCCGCGACACCGGCCGACTCCCGGTGCGTGTCGAGCTCATGGTGGCCGCTGACGCGCTGCGCACGTTGAGCGCCCACGAGGACGACGGGATCGTGCGCGGCCTCGACCTCGGGATCCGCACCGGCCTCGGCGACGACCGGCTGCGGATCGGGCCGGTGAAGGTCTTCTCCGACGGCTCGCTGATCGGTCACACGTGTGCGCTGACCGAGGACTTCGCCGACACCCCCGGGTCCCGCGGCTACCTCCAGGACGACGCGGCCGCGCTGACCCGGACCATTCTCGACGCGCACCGCTCCGGCTGGCGGGTCGCCGCCCACGCGATCGGCGACGCCGCGATCGACCTCGTCCTCGACGCGTACGACGAGGCGCAGCGCCGTTGGCCGCGACCCGACGTCCGGCACCGGGTGGAGCACTTCGGCGTCTCGCGACCCGACCAGGTGCTCCGCGCGGCGGCGCTGGGCGTCGTCCCGGTCCCCCAGGGCCGCTTCGTGGGCGAGATCGGCGACGGGATGCTCCGGGCGCTCGGTCCTGACCGCGCCGGCTGGGCCTACCGCTACCGGTCGCTGCTCGACGCCGGCATCACCCCACCCGGCAGCTCGGACCGGCCGGTGGTCGACGGGGCGCCGCTGCTCGGCCTCCACGACATGGTGAACCGGCGGACCGACTCAGGGGCCGCCTGCGGGCCCCAGGAGGCGATCACCGGGCTCGAGGCGCTGACGGCGTACACCCGGGGCTCGGCGTACGCCTCGCACCAGGAGCATGACCGGGGCACCGTGGCGCTCGGCAAGCGCGCCGACCTGGTGGTCCTCTCCGACGACCCGGCGACGGTCGACCCCACGACCATCCGCGAGATCGAGGTGCTCGGCACGGTGCTGGGCGGAGAGGTGGTGCACGGATGAGCGCTCTCCCCGGCCTGGTCTCCGCCGCGACCCTGCCCGACGCCGAGCTCGAGGCCGTCCGCGCGATCTACGAGTCGGCGTTCCCCGAGGAGCTGACCGTCCCGTTCGCCGACCTGCTGGCCGACCGGCTGCTGGTGCGGGTCGAGCACGACGGGCCCAGCGGCTTCGCGCTGGTCCGCGACCTCGGCCCGACCGGGTGGACGTTCCTGCGCTACTACGCCGTCGGCCGGCGCGGCCGCGGCATCGGCTCGTCGATGTGGGCCGACCTGACCGGGCTGCTCGCCGCGGAGGGCCGCACCCGGCTGGTCTGGGACGTCGAGGACCCCGACGAGCCCGGCCTCCCCGACCACGCGGTCGACGAGCACCGCAGACGGATCGCCTTCTACGAGCGGCTCGGCGGCCGGCTGCTGCCCGTGCGCGAGTACCTCCCGCCGCACGACGACGGCCACGCACCCGCTCTGCGGCTGATGGACCAGCCGCTGCGGCCCGACCTCCCCGAGGTCGAGCTTCGGGCGCTGGTGGAGGGCGTCTACGAGCGGCGGTACGGCCTGCCCGCAGACTCCCCCGCCGTACGGCGGACGCTGCGCGCGAGCGGTCTCTGACAGGAGATCCTGCGGCGTTGCGTTCGTCTCGGCGCAAGATTTGTGTCACCCTGGGCGGCATGAGCATCGAGACGTCGATCGCGTCCCTCGTGGAGGACGAGACCGGGCAGCCCTACCCGTACCGCCGGGTGGAGCTCGTCGAGCCGGACTGGACCCGCTTCCCGGGCTGGCGGGACGTCACCGCGGCCGAGTGGGACTCGGTGCAGTGGCAGCGGGCGCACTGCGTGAAGAACGTCAAGCAGCTGCGCGAGCTGACCGGCGACCTGCTCGACGAGCGGTTCTTCGCCGACCTCGAGCGCGACCAGACCGAGCGCGCCACGATGTCGATGCTGGTGCCGCCGCAGATGCTCAACACGATGGTGCCGTCGTTCGAGCCCGCCGGGCCCGGCTCGATGACCGAGGCGTTCTACGCGGACCCGGTCCGGCACTACATGATCCCGGTGTTCAGCGACCGCCGCACCGACTGGCCCTCGCACCCGCACGCCACCCGCGACTCGCTGCACGAGCACGACATGTGGGCGACCGAGGGTCTCACCCACCGCTACCCCACCAAGGTGCTCGCCGAGCTGCTGCCGACCTGCCCGCAGTACTGCGGCCACTGCACCCGGATGGACCTGGTCGGCAACTCGACGCCGGTGATCGACAAGCTGAAGTTCGCCGGCAAGCCGAACGACCGGATCGGCGACATGCTCGACTACCTGCGCCGTACGCCGTCGGTGCGCGACGTCGTGGTCTCCGGCGGCGACGTGGCCAACATGCCGTGGCCCCGCCTCGAGGCGTTCCTGACCTCCCTGCTGGAGATCGAGAACATCCGCGACATCCGGCTCGCGACCAAGGCGCTGATCGGCCTCCCCCAGCACTGGCTGCAGCCGGACGTCGTCGAGGGCGTGTCCCGGGTCGCCGGCCTGGCCAACTCCCGGGGCGTCTCGCTGGCCATGCACACCCACGCCAACCACGCCCAGTCGATCACGCCGATCGTGGCGAAGGCATCGGCCGCGATGCTCGACGCCGGACTGCGTGACGTGCGCAACCAGGGGGTGCTGCTCAACGGGGTGAACGCCGACCCGCACGCGCTGCTCGACCTGTGCTTCCGGCTCCTCGACGGCGCCCGGATCATGCCCTACTACTTCTACATGTGCGACCTGATCCCCTACTCGGAGCACTGGCGGGTCTCGGTCGCCGACGCGCAGCGGCTGCAGCACCACATCATGGGCTACCTGCCGGGCTTCGCGACGCCGCGCATCGTCTGCGACGTGCCCTTCGTCGGCAAGAGGTGGGTGCACCAGCTCGCGTCGTACGACACCGAGCGCGGCATCTCGTACTGGACCAAGAACTACCGCACGTCGATCGAGGCCGCCGACCCCGAGGCACTGTCGCGTACCTACGAGTACTACGACCCGATCCACACCCTCCCGGCCGCCGGCCGCGCGTGGTGGGAGGAGCACGGACGGCTCGACGAGTCCGCGCTCAAGGCCGCCGAGGCCGCCGAGGCGTCCCGTCGTACGGCGGCGCTGCAGGCCTGGTGACCTGACGACATGGCCCGTTCGGGTCATGTCGCGCCCGGGGGCGGTGATCCAGTCTGGCGAGACCACCGACCCTGGGAGTCTCCGTGCGCCGCTATCTCGCCCCCGCCGCCCTCACCCTCGCCCTCTCGTTCCTGCTGGTGACCAACCCCGTGGTCGCCGACGCGGCGCGCAGCATCACCGGCGCCGACATCAAGAACGGTTCCCTCACCGGCAAGGACGTGAAGGACCACTCGCTGAAGCGCAAGGACTTCGCCCGCGGCCAGGTGCCGGCCGGGCCGCGCGGAGCGACCGGGGACGACGGCGTCCTCGCCGTGGCATGGTCGAACTACCGCTACGGCCGCGACACTGCCTACAGCCCGGTCTCGCTGCCCGCTGACGGCAGCCTGGGTGACGTCACCACCCTGAGCTCCGGACCGGGTCAGCGCTCGGGTCGGCTCCGCCTCACCGAGCCCGCTCGCCTCATCGTCGCCGCGGACGCCTATCTGCACAATGGCAACGTGTCCGGCCGGTCGTTCAACTGTCAGGTCGACCTGCGACCGGTGGGCGGCACGGCCCGCAGCATCACCTTCCCCTCCCACGACAGCTTCGGTCAGTACGAGAACAAGACGTGGGCGCAGACGGCGAGCGAGGCGGCCACGCCCGGGACGTACGACGTCGCGCTGCGCTGCTCGACCGGTCTGGCCAACAATGGTGGACGGGTCTACTACGCCGACCTGACGGTGACGGCCGTCAGGACGTGACCGGCCGGTTCTCGTAGAAGGTCGACAACACGATGGTGGTGCGGGTCGACACGTTGGCGGCGGCCCGGATCC
Source organism: Nocardioides lianchengensis (assembly GCF_900101465.1). GTDB lineage: Bacteria > Actinomycetota > Actinomycetes > Propionibacteriales > Nocardioidaceae > Nocardioides > Nocardioides lianchengensis. Next base: position 314,636 of record NZ_FMZM01000006.1, on the reverse strand, counting down.
GGGCGAGCAGCTCCTCGAGGTGGCGCGGCGTGGCGACCCGGACCTTCAGGACGTACGACTCCTCCCCCGCGACCGACCAGCACGACTCGAGCTCGGGGATGTCGCGCAACCGCTCGGGTGAGTCGTCGGGCTGGGAGGGGTCGATCGGGCGGATCGAGATGAAGGCGGTCAGCGGCATGCCGACCTCCTCGTGGTTGATCGTGGCGCCGTAGCCCAGGATCAGCCCACGCTGCTCCAGCCGCTTGACGCGCTGGTGCACCGCCGAGGTCGACAGGCCGGTGGCCTTGCCGAGGTCGGTGAAGGACATCCGGCCGTCGGCGGCGAGGAGGTCGAGGATCTTGCGGTCGGTGGCTTCCACCTCGGACAAGTTCACGGCCGACAGGCTAATCCACGACTCGTGGCAGGATTCCCGGGTGACCAGCCCGCAGACAGGCCGCCTGATGCTCCTCGACACCGCCTCGATGTACTTCCGGGCCTACTTCGGGGTCCCCTCGATCAGCGGGCCCGACGGCACGCCGGTCAACGCCGTCCGGGGGCTGATGGACTTCATCACCCGGCTGGTCGACCAGTACGAGCCGACCGACCTGGTCTGCTGCTGGGACAACGACTGGCGTCCGCAGTGGCGCGTCGACCTGGTCCCGTCGTACAAGGGGCACCGGGTGGTCGAGGAGGTCGAGACGGCCCCCGACGTCGAGGTGGTCGAGGACGACCTCCAGGTCCAGGTCCCGATCATCCGCGAGGTGCTGGCGGCGTACGGCATCACCGTGATCGGCCACGACGGCTACGAGGCCGACGACGTGATCGGCACCCTGGCCACCGGGGCCGGGCAGCCCGTCGACATCGTGACCGGCGACCGTGACCTGTTCCAGCTCGTCGACGACGACGCCGACGTCCGCGTCCTCTACATCGCCCGCGGCGTGGGCAACCACGAGCGGGTCACCAACCAGTGGGTGGTCGACAAGTACGGCATCGACGCCCGCCAGTACGCCGACTTCGCCACCCTCCGGGGGGACGCCTCGGACGGCCTGCCCGGGGTCAAGGGGGTCGGCGAGAAGACGGCCGCCACCCTGCTGCAGCGCTTCGGCGACATGGCCGGCATCGTCGCCGCCGCCGAGGACCCGGCGTCCGACCTCGCCCCCGGGCCGCGGAGCAAGATCAAAGCCGCCGCCGACTACCTCGCGGTCGCCCCGCAGGTCGTGGCGGTGGCCCGCGAGCTCCCGCTCGACCGCTCCGAGCTAGCCCTGCCGTCGGTGCCCCGCGACCCCGCCCTCGTGCGCGAGCTCGCCGAGCGGTGGGGGCTGGAGTCGCCCGCCGAGCGCCTGACCGCGGTGCTCTCGGGCTGATCACCGGTCCCGTCCTACGGTGGAGGACATGGACAAGATCGCGATCGTCGGAGGCCACGGACAGGTGGCCAAGCACCTCCTGGTGGAGTTGCGCCGTACCGAGCACACGCCGGTGGCGCTGGTGCGTAAGGAGGAGTACCGCGACGAGCTCGAGAAGCGGGGCGCCGAAGTCCGCCTGCTCGACATCGAGCGGGCCGACGCAGCGGCCTTCGCCGCCGCCTTCGAGGGGTGCGGCGCCGTCGTCTTCGCGGCGGGTGGTGGAGCCGACGGGAACGTCGAGCGCAAGCGCACCGTCGACCTCGAGGGATCGCTGAAATCGATCGAGGGCGCCCGGCTCGCCGGCATCGACCGGTTCGTCCAGGTCTCCGCCATCGGCGTCGACCGTCCCCTCCCCGACGACACCGGCGACGTCTGGCGCGCCTACGTCGAGGCCAAGCGCGACGCCGACGCCGCCCTCCGTGACAGCGGCCTCGCCTGGACCATCCTCCGCCCGGGCCGCCTCACCGACGACCCCGCCACCGGCCAGGTCGCCCTAGGCCCCGACCTCGAGCCCGGCGACGTCACCCGCGCCGACGTGGCCGCCGTGCTCGCCGCCGTCCTCGACGAGCCGGCCTCCGTCGGGCGGCAGTGGGACCTGGTCGGTGGGTCCGCCGGGGTGCGGGACGCGATCGCGGCCGCGGTCGATTGATCGTGCTGATTGGTCACAAACGGCGGAGCCGATTCGCCCGGTGATGCTGATTGGTCACAATCAGCATCGCTGAGGAGCCCTCTCAGTCCTCAGCGAGCCCGGAGTACGCGACCACACCCCGCCGCAGCCGCCGTACGACCTCCCGCGCGGTTGCGCGGACCGGCCCGTCACCAGCGGCGTCGGCGACCTGGCCGGCGAGGTCCAGCAGCTGCTTCATCCAGCGCACGAAGTCGCCGGCGGCCAGCTCGCTGGCGCCGAGCAGGTCGTCGAGCTCGTCGCCCTCGGCCCAGCGGTAGGCGAGCCAGGCGAAGCCCAGGTCGGGCTGGCGCAGGTAGTCGAGCTTGTGGTCCTTCTCGAGCCGGTCGAGGTCGCCCCAGAGGCGCACCATCTCGGCGATCGTGTCCTTGACCGGACCGCCCGGCACCCGGGGTGAGGAGGCGTCGTCGGGGCGACGGGCCTCGAAGACCAGGACCGAGAGGACCGCGGCCAGCTCCGAGGCGTCCAGGCCCTCCCACAGCCGGAGGCGCAGGCACTCGGCGGCGACCAGGTCGAGCTCGGAGTAGAGCCGCATCAGGTGCCGGCCGCGCGGGGTGATCTCGTCGCCGTCGAGGTAGTCCAGCGCCGTCAACACGTCGCACACCCGGTCGAACTGCCGGGCGACGGTGTTGGTGCGCGACTCGACGCGGCGCTTCAGGGTCTGGGTGTCGCGGTCGAGCTTGAACCAGCGCTCGGCCCAGCGGGCGTGGTCCTCCCGGTCCGGGCAGGCGTGGCACGGGTGCGCCTTCAGCTCCGCGCGCAGCCGGGCCACCTCCTCGTCGGCGCCCGAGCGGGCCAGCGTCGAGCGCGCGTCCGGGGTACGGCGGCCCGGCGGCGGCGGTGCCAGGTCGTGCGTGCGGGAGCGCAGGGCAGAGGCGAGGTCGCGACGCATCTGTGGATTGCGTCCGTTGAAGCTCTTCGGGATCTTCAGCCGGGTCAGCGCCACGACCGGGGTCGGGAAGTCGATCATCGCCAGCCGGCGGGCCTGCCGGTCAGCGGTCACGACGTACGGCCGCGGGCCCTCCTCGGACCAGCCGGGGTCGATCACGACGGCATACCCGGCGAACTTGCCGGTCGGCACCTGGATCACGTCGCCGGGTCGGAGGTTCTTCAGCGACGCGATGGCCTCGTCGCGGCGGTCGGACTTCCGGGCGCGGTTGGCGTCCTTCTCGACGTCGGAGATCCGGCGGCGGAGGCCGGCGTACTCCATGAAGTCGCCGAGGTGGCAGGACGCCGACTCGCGGTAGCCGTCGAGCGCTTCCTCGGCCTTGCGGACCTGGCGGGCCAGCCCGACGACGGCCTTATCGGCCTGGAACTGGGCGAAGGACTGCTCGAGCAGCTGTCGCGACGTGTCCCGGCCGAACTGGTTCACCAGGTTCACGGCCATGTTGTACGACGGCCGGAACGACGACCTCAGCGGGTAGGTGCGCGTGGAGGCGAGGCCCGCCACCTCGCGCGGGTTCATCCCCGGCTGCCAGAGGACGACGCCGTGGCCCTCGGTGTCGAGTCCGCGGCGACCGGCGCGACCGGTCAGCTGGGTGTACTCCCCCGGCGTGATGTCGGCGTGCGTCTCGCCGTTCCACTTGGACAGCTTCTCGATGACCACGGTGCGGGCCGGCATGTTGATGCCGAGCGCGAGCGTCTCGGTCGCGAAGACCACCTTGCAGAGCCCACGCAGGAACATCTCCTCGACGCACTGCTTGAACGCCGGCAGCATTCCGGCGTGGTGGGCGGCGACGCCTCGGGTCAGACCGTCGAGGAAGTCGTGGTACCCGAGGACGTGGAGATCCTCCTCGGGCAGGTGACGGCACGCGGCTTCGACGTAGGCGAAGATCGTGTCCCGTTCCTCGGCGCTGGTCAGCCGGATGCCGGCGTTCAGGGCCTGGGTCACCGCCGCGTCGCAGCCGACCCGGCTGAAGATGAACACGATCGCCGGGAGCAGCCCCTCACGGTCGAGCCGTTCGACGACGTCGGCGCGACTGGGGATCCAGACCCGCCGTCCGTTGCCGACCTGCCGTGGTCCGCCGCGGCCCTTCGCCCCACGTGGGGAGCGGCGGTCCTTGAGCTTGCTGGCGGCCCAGTCGTCGCGGGCCACCTTCATCAGCTCGTTGTTGACCGGAGCGCCCTCCTTGACGAAGCCCGCGGCGGCGTCGACGTCGGAGTCCGCGAAGAGGTCGAGGAGCCGCCTGCCGACCATGACGTGCTGGTAGAGCGGCACCGGACGCCGCTCCTCCAGGATCGTGGCGGTCTCGCCGCGCACGGTGGCCAGCCACTCGCCGAACTCCTCCGCGTTCGAGACCGTCGCCGAGAGCGAGACCAGGGTGACCGACTCGGGGAGGTGGATGATCACCTCCTCCCACACCGCCCCGCGCGAACGGTCGGCGAGGTAGTGGACCTCGTCCATGATCACGAAGCCGAGACCGACCAGGGTCCGCGACCCGGCGTACAGCATGTTGCGCAGCACCTCGGTCGTCATCACCACGATCGGCGCCTCGCCGTTCACGGTGTTGTCGCCGGTCAGCAGGCCGACCTGGTCGGCGCCGTAGCGGGCGACGAGGTCCTGGTACTTCTGGTTCGAGAGCGCCTTGATCGGGGTCGTGTAGAAGGCCTTGCGCCCGCCCTGCAGCGCGAGGTGGATGGCGAACTCGCCGACGATGGTCTTGCCGGACCCGGTCGGTGCGGCGACCAGCACGCCGCGACCGTCCTCGATCTCCCGGCAGGCGCGGAGCTGGAAGTCGTCGAGCGGGAACTCGTGCAGCGCCTGGAAGTCCTTCAGGACCGGGTGGCCGCGGTTCTCGCGGTACGAGGCGTACCGCTCCGACGGGGACAGCTCGTCGGTGCTCATGTCCTCCAACCTACGCGAGCACCGTGAGGGCTCCGGGCACGCACTCCACCGTGAGCGGCAGCGGACCGAACCGCTCGCCGTCGGCGTAGGTCACGATGCCGGGGGCGGCGATGGTGACGGTGCGCGCGAGGTGGTGCTCGTACGCTGGGTGGGTGGTGTGGGTGCCGTTGAAGAGCTTGGGGTAGGTCCGGATCAGCGCGGGCTTGCTCATCGGCTTGATGATGACCACATCGAGCAGCCCGTCGTCGAGCTTCGCGCCCTCGGTGATCCGGAGCCCGCCGCCGAACGACGGCCCGTTCCCGACGGCCACGAGCATCGCCTCGGTGCGGAGCGCGACGCCGTCCAGCTCGAGGGTGTACGGCAGTGGCTCGAAGGTGCGCAGCTCGGCGACCGTGGCCAGGTTGTAGCGCATCTGACCCCGGGGCCAGGTCATCCGGTTGGCCCGCTCGTTGACGACGGCGTCGAAGCCGGCGCACAGCACCGTCGCGTAGTACGACGACCCGCTGCGGGCCAGGTCGACCGTTCGGGTGCGACCCGCGACGACCCGGCCGGCGGCGGCGACCGGGTCCTTGCGCGGCAGGTCGAAGTAGCGCGCGACGTCGTTGCCGGTGCCGGCCGGGATCACCCCGAGCGCCGTACCCGTGGTGGCGACGGCCTGGACACCCAGGTGCGCCATGCCGTCCCCGCCGACGACCACCAGCGCCTCGACGCCGTCGGCGACGGTGGCCCGGGCCAGGTCGAGTGCCTCGTCCGCGTCCCGGCCCACCAGGTCGCGGACGACGACCCCGGCCTCACGCAGGCGGGTCAGTGCGGCGACGCGGGCCCTGGCCCCCTTGCCCTTGCCGGCGGTGGGGTTGGTCAGGAGGGCGATCTCGCGGGGCACACCCGGAGGGTAGTGGCCCGGGCGCGTCGCTCAGCGACGACGCTCGGTGCCGATGCGCAGCAGCGCGGTGTAGTGGTCGGGCGAGGCCCCGACCGCCTTGGCCAGCCGGCTCAGCGCGTCCAGCACCAGGTCGGCGCTGAACCCGGAGCCCGGGACGGCCAACGTGAGCCGGCCACCGTGGCTGACGAGGTGCACCTGGCCCCGGTGCCAGGCCTGGTGGGCCCGGACCCGGGTGCCGGCGTCCGCGACCGGCTCGGGCCACGCGTCATCGACCGCGAGCAGGTCGCACGGCAGCTCGGCGCCCCCGGTCGTCAGCACACCCCGTACGTCGTGCCCGCTGCGCACCCCCGACTCGGCCGACCAGGTCACGTCGCCCACGCCCAGCCACTCGGGCAGGTCGAACGGGTCGACGTCGGCCAGGTCGGGTGTCATCAGATCGGCGAGACCTCGTCGTCGTCCCACTGGTCCGTAGTCTCCCGGCCCCGACCGCGGGCCCGGTCGACCAGTCGGGCGACGATCTCGGCGATGACGAAGAGCACCAGCATCGGGATCGCGAGCATGAGCATCGAGAACGGGTCGGTCGAGGGCGTCGCGACGGCCGCGAAGACGAAGGTGCCGATGATGATCCAAGGCCGGTACCGCCCGATCGCCTTGCCGGAGACCACCCCGGCCAGGTTGAGCATGATGACGAAGAGCGGGATCTCCATCGCGATGCCGAAGACGAGGAGCATGCGCGTGATGAAGGAGAAGAACTCCCCGAAGTCGACCAGGTTCGTCACATCGACCGGGGTGAACCCGATCAGCACCTCGATGCCCTTGGGGAGCACGTAGTAGCCGAGCGCGACCCCGGTGAAGAACAGCGGGCCGGCCACCGCGGCGAACAGCCGGGTCCACCGCTTCTCGTGCTGGTGGAGACCGGGCACGATGAAGCCCCAGATCTGCATCAGCCAGTAGGGGCTCGACACCACGATCGCCGCGACGCCGCAAAGCTTCAGCTGCAGCAGCAGGGCCGACGTGACCCCGCTGAGCACGAGCTCGCTCGGCACCTTGCCTCCGAGCTGCTCGACGGCGTCGACGTACGGACGCTTGATGAGCTCCAGCAGCTCCTCGTAGAAGAAGAGCGCGACGACGAAGGTGACGACCAGGACCAGGGTGCACCGCAGCAGCCGCGCCCGCAGCTCTCGGAGATGGTCGGAGAGGGCCATCCGGCCGTCGTCACCGACAGGGTGCTGAGGCTTGGCGCTGAAGAGCCCGAGGATGCCAGCGAACGGGAGTGAGGACGCCACGGACCGTCTCAGGTCGTGGTGTCGCCGCGGCGCTGCCGCTCGACCTCGGTGTCGAGGTCGACCTGCTGGGCCTCGATCTGACGCTGCTCAGGCGTCTTCTTGGCCGGGGAGACGTCGTCATCGTCGTCGTCCATCAGGCCCTTGGTCTCGGCCTTGAAGATACGCAGCGCCCGCCCGCTGCCCCGAGCAAGCTCCGGGAGCTTGCTGGCGCCGAACAGGAGGACCAGGACGGCCAGGATGATCAACAGCTCGGTCGTGCCGAGACCTGCGACGAAGGGGGAGATCATGATGTCCTCACAGACGATTCGGAGTCATGACCAGCGTACTCCGGGTCATGAGTAGAGCCGCAGCGTGGCCTGTGCCGCGGATGTGAACGAGCCGGTCAGGTCGTCCGGTCGGACGATCGACGCGTGCGGGGCCAACCTGAGCAGCAGCCGATCGAGCCAACGTCGATCGGCCACGAGCAGGTCGACCTCGGTGGTCCCGTCGTCCCGCGGGCGGGCGTCCTCGACCGGGTAGTACTCGACCACCCAGCGGGCGGGCGGATCGAGCAGCAGGGTCACCCGGGTGGTCTCGTCGGACCTGGCGAACAGGCCGTCCGCCAGGTCCCGCGGAGCCTCCGGCTCGGTGCGGATCGGCTCCTCCAGCACCTCCGCCCGGTGGATCCGGTCGAGCCGGAACAGCCGAGGTGCCTCGGCGCTGTGGCACCAGGCGTCGAGGTAGGTGAATCCGCTGTTTGTGACCAAACCGCGCGGATCGACCCGGCGCTCGGACTCCTCGTCGCGAGACGGCACGTAGTAGGTGAGCAGCACCTGCCGCTGCCGATCGGCGGCGTCCTGCAGCCGCGTGGCGAGCAGGGCGAGGTCGGCGTCGACCTCCGCGCCGGGATCGATGCGGGGTGCCTCGCTGCCCTCGGCTGCAGCGGTCTCCAGCTTGGCCAGGGCCCGGTCCACGACCTCCCGGGTCTCGGGGCCCGAGCCGTTGCGGAGGGCCCGGAGCGCCACGATCACCGCAGTCGCCTCCGTCGGCGTGAGGCGCAACGGGCGGGCGAGGTAGTCGGCGTTCGACACCCGGATGACGCCGTCGCCGTCAGGGTCCTGGAGTGCGTCGAGGTCGACGTCGATCAGGTCATCGGGGTAGCCGCCCGGCAGCCCGCACATCAGCAGCACCTTCAGGTCCGACAGGAGCTGGCGGGGAGTGACACCGAGGTCGCGTGCCGCATCCTGCAGGGGTACGGCGCCCCGGGCGTTGAGGTAGGGCACCAGGGTCAGCAGCCGGCCGACCTGGTCCTTCGCTCCCTGGGACGCGCTCACGAGGCGACCCGCTCGAGCGCGCTCCGCAGCCGGGACACCACGGTCTCGCGCAGCTCGGGAGGGCCCTCGACGTAGACGTCGGCGCCGTACCCCAGAACCTCGTCGGCGAGGCCCAGCCGGCTGCGGGTCACCACGACCCGGTCCCAGCCGGTGCGCTCGTCCGGCCCCGGGACCCCCGCCTCGACGCTGTCCGCGCCGCGCCGCAGGGTCAGCCCCGCCCCGGTGCGCACCAGAAGGGTCGCTCGCTCGATCGTGGGCGCGGGCGCCAGCCGTCGGGCGACCTCACGGACGTCGGTGCCGGGCGGAACGTCGTACGAGCCGGGCTCGCCTGCGCGGCGAGCATCCCCCTGGACCCGCGAGAGACGGAAGACCCGCTCGGCGCCGCGGTCGGTGTCGAAGCCGACGACGTACCAGCGGCCGGCGTACCGGGCGACGCCCCACGGTTGGAGGTGGCGGGTGGTACCGGTCTCCTGGCCGGGGCGGGCGTACTCGAAGTCGACGGGTACGCGCTCCTGGGTCGCCTCCCAGAACACGTCGAAGGACGGCTCGTCGGCGCTCAGCCGCGGTTCGACGATGTCGAGCGCGCTGGTGTCGACATCGACCCCGAGAGCAGTGAGCTTGCGGACCGCCTCGGTCGTGGCCTCCGCAAGCTTCGCGTGCTGCCAGACCCGTGTGGCCAGCCCGATCACGGCCGCCTCGTCGGCCAGGAGGTCGATCGCCGGGAGGGCGAACTGGTCCGCGCTGATCCGGTAGCCCGGCTCGTCGTCGAAGTAGGCGTCCATGTGGCCCACCTCGATCGGGACGCCCAGGCTGCGCAGCTCCTCCTTGTCGCGCTCGAACATCTTCTCGAAGGCCTCGTCCGAGGAGCCCGGGTAGAGGATCGAGCGGATGCGGTCCTTGGCCACGAAGTGCCGCTGGACGAGCAACATGATCAGCAGGTTGAGCAGGCGCTCGCTCTTGCGGACCGTCACGGGAAGGAGGTCACTCGGCCGAGATGATGTCGACGACGAAGTAGAGGGTGCTGTTCGCCGGGATGTTCTCCTGCTCCTGCGCGCCGTACCCGAGGTCCGGCGGGATCTGCAGCAGCACCCGGGTCCCGACCTTCAGACCCGACAGGCCGTAGGTCCACCCCTTGACGACCTGCTGCAGGGAGAACGGCACCGGCTCCTTCGAGTAGCTCTCATCGAAGGGCTTCTTGGCGCCGTAGACCTGGCCGAGGTAGTTGGCCGTGACCGTCATGTCCTCGGTGACGACCGCGCCGTCACCCTGCTTGACGATCGCACGGAGCAGCTCGCCGTCGGCGGCCGGCTTCTTCAGGTCACCGAACCGCAGGCGGGTGACCTTGCCATCCTTCTCCACGACCGACGGCAGCTCCGACTGCTTGACCCGCTTCGGCTTCACCGGCTCCGGGTCGGGCATCAGGTCGGCGATCAGCAGGACCGTGTCACCGTCTCCAATGCCGAGCGCGACCTGGCCCTCCGGCCCGAACGCCTTCTCGGCCGAACCGACCACCGCGACCCGCGAGCCCTTGGTCTGGCCCTCGAGCGCCTTCAGGAAGATCGGCGCCACCTGGTCCTTCGCGACCGTGATCTCCTGCGCGCCGCCGCCCTCGTCGCCGTACGTCGTGTAGACCTCAGCCTTGCTGAAGCCGTTGCCGACCCACAGGTTCGTCGACACCGAGTCGCCCTCGGCAACCGGCTCACCCTCCCCCTTGACGAGGGTCTCGACCTCCAGCTTGTCGGCCTCCATCTGACCCTTCCAGGTCACCTCGGGCACCACACCCTGCTCTCCCGAGATCTCGACCGCGTCGAAGCCCGAGGGGCCCTCGATGTCGGTGGGGCGCACTCCGTCGTCGCTGCCGCAAGCGGCAAGACCGAGGAAGAGCACGGGGAGCAGGGCGGCCAGTGGCCGATGCAGGCGAGAGAGCACGAGTCCAACCTTCGGGCGTGAGCGTGACGTTGCGCGCCAAACCTTAACGGGCCTGCCTGAGAAGTTGCTCAGTGCATCCCCAGGTGGTCACCGGTCGGTGCTGATTGGTCACAAACGGCAAAGTCGACGACCTTTGCGACGCTGATTGGTCACAAACGGCGCGGACTGACTCACATCCCATCGATGAGCCGCTGGACCCGCTCGTCATGGGCTCGGAACGGGTCCTTGCAGAGCACGGTGCGCTGAGCCTGGTCGTTAAGCTTCAGGTGGACCCAGTCGACGGTGAAGTCACGGCGGCGTTCCTGGGCCTTGCGGATGAACTCACCGCGAAGGCGCGCGCGGGTGGTCTGGGGGGGCACCGACTTGGCCTCGAAGATCTTGAGGTCGGTGGTCACGCGGGCGACCCGGCCGCGCTTCTCGAGCAGGTAGTAGAGGCCCCGGCCTCGGTGGATGTCGTGGTAGGCGAGGTCGAGCTGCGCGATCCGGGCATGTCCGAGAGGCAATCCATGCTTCGCCCGGTACGCCTCGATCAGCTTCCACTTGATGACCCAGTCGATCTCGGTGTCCACCAGCCCGAGATCATCGGACTCGACGGCCTTCAGCCCGCGCTCCCAGAGATCCAGTGCCGCCTCGATGGTGGGAGTGCTGATTCCGCGGCGGTCGACGAAGTCGCGTGCCTTCGAGAGGTACTCCTGCTGGATGTCGAGCGTGCTCGCCTCGCGACCGTTGGCGAGGCGCACCTTGCGGCGACCCGTCACGTCGTGCGAGATCTCGCGGATCGCCCGGATCGGGTTCTCCATCGTGAGGTCGCGCATGACCACGCCCTCCTCGATCATCCGCAGGACCAGGTCGCAGCTCGCGACCTTCAGCATCGTCGTCGTCTCACTCATGTTCGAGTCGCCGACGATGACGTGCAGACGGCGGTACTTCTCTGCGTCCGCATGCGGCTCGTCGCGGGTGTTGATGATCGGCCGGCTGCGCGTGGTCGCGCTGCTGACGCCCTCCCAGATGTGCTCGGCGCGCTGAGAGACCGAGTACGACGCACCACGCGGGGTCTGCGTGATCTTGCCGGCGCCCACGATGATCTGACGGGTCACGAGGAACGGGATCAGGATGTCAGCGAGGCGGCTGAACTCGCCGGCCCGTCCAACCAGATAGTTCTCGTGGCACCCGTACGAGTTGCCGGCCGAGTCGGTGTTGTTCTTGAACAGGTAGATCTCACCCGCGATGCCCTCGTCGTGCAGACGTTGCTCGGCGTCAAGCAGGAGCCCCTCCAGAACCCGCTCACCCGCCTTGTCGTGGGTGACGAGCTCAGTGATGTCGTCGCACTCAGGCGTCGCGTACTCGGGGTGGCTGCCGACGTCGAGGTAGAGCCGCGCGCCGTTGCGTAGGAACACGTTGCTGCTGCGCCCCCAGCTGACCACCTTGCGGAAGAGATACCGGGCGACCTCGTCAGGACTCAGGCGGCGCTGGCCCTTGAACGTGCACGTGACGCCGTACTCGTTCTCGATCCCGAAGATCCGACGGTCCATAAGTGCACACTACGGCGCAGGTGGTCGGTTCGGGCGGCGAAACCGTCTCGGGTTGCCGAGTGCGCTTGATCGGTGCTGATTGGTCACAATCAGCACCGCGGGCAGACTCGCTTGATCTTCAGGTCAGACCCACTGGACAACGCCCATCGCGCGACGCCATCGATTGACGATCCGTCTGCGGCCCACCTCGTCGTACAGCGACTCTCGCACGAGGGTGCGCCAGCGCCTGATACGGGACTCGACGTGGTGCCGGCCGAGAGCACGGTCCATCTCGTGCATCACGACTACGGGGTGGTTGAGCAGGTCATCCAGGCTGAATCCCTTGCGTCGGTACGGCGTGTCGCTCCACCCGCGCTCTCGGCGCAGATCCTTGCGGTGCTCCTTCTTATCGCGGTGCACTCCCCCGTCGTACTCATGGACGTAATTGGTCCCCGTGACGAGGAAGTCACCGCGTCCTATCAAGTTCCCGCTGTCGTCGAAGAGTTCGACTTGTGGTTCGACCGGGATGTCCATGGCCGCGTGGAAGACCCCGAGAACACTCTCCATTGCGGATTCGCGCTTGGCGTGCGACAGCTCGTAGGCGGCTGCGAGGACCCGCACCCCGGGACGCCCGGACTTCAGGATGACCGCGAGTCGCCTGAGATCGACGTCGTCCTTCCGGAGGGCCGAGTCGATCAGGATGACCAGATCGAGCACGCCCAGGTCGCGTGCGACCCGGAGTAGGACCTCCTCCGGGTCCTCCACTGGGAAGCCTTGCCGCACGTTTTTGCCAGGTTCGCGGGTGAGTCGCGAGCAGATCAGGCCCTCGCGTCGTGGCCGTCGATCATGGACGTTGACCGCAACCCAGACAGGAATCTGCTCCGGCAGCTTTGGTTGATCCCATCCGTACAGCCTGACCGCCGTCAGGTGTGTGAAGACGGCAGACTCCGGCAGGACCTGCAGCCAGGCATGCAGCTCCCGGTGCCAACGGTGGACCGGGTCGTCGTCCTCCGAGTCAGGCAGGAACAGGCCGTGCGAGACCCGGTCGTGGCCGCGGGCACGCACGTTCCCGCGGATCGGCGTCTCGCCGTCGCGGGGTTCGAACGCCTTGGTGGCCTCTGACATGTGAGCCAGCGTCCGCAACGACTCCGACATCGTGGCAGCGCACTCGAGCTCGCCTGTGGAGATGTGTGCCGGACGCTTGCTTGTGGAACCTTTGTGGCCAGCCGCGCTGCTGGCCGATGCGCTGATTGGTCACAATCATCACCTCGTGCTCACAAGGTGTTGACGATTGTGACCAATCAGCATCGGCGGCTCACCCGCTCAGAGCGGGCGCCCACCGTCCGAGCCGGCGTCCGGCGGAGCGACAGGCGGCTCACCCGTGACGGGGTCCTCCAGCGGTGCGATGTGACCGCTGGTCTGGTCGGTGGGGTCGGCGGGGTTGTCGACGCGGACGCCCGAGGAGGCGGCGCCGGGGTCGGTGTCGCCCGGAGCGGGGGGCGAGGCGACCTCGGGTCCCCGACCGCCGAGGAGGGTCTCCAGGCGGCTGGGCATCAGGCGCAGGAACTTGCGAGGCCGGGTGCGGGTCCGGTCGAGCACGGCGACCTCGAGGTCGCGGACAGGGATCACCCGGTCCTCGGCGTCGGTGTGGCCGAGCGCGCCGACGGCGAGCCGCAGGGCACCCTCCAAGGAGGCGCCGGCGGCGTACCGCTCCTTCAGGTAGGCCGACACGGAGTCCGCGGCGCCGCCCATCACGGCGTACTGGTGCACGTCGGCGACCTGGCCGTCGTACGTCAGGCGGAAGATCTGGTCCTCCTCCGGGGCGTCACCGATTTCGCCGACGAAGATCTCGACCTCGTAGGGCTTCTCACCGCCGCTGGAGAAGATCGTGCCGAGCGTCTGGGCGTAGGCGTTGGCGAGCCCGCGGCCGGTGACGTCGCGGCGGTCGTAGGCGTAGCCGCGCATGTCGGCGAGGCGTACGCCGGCGATCCGCAGGTTCTCGAACTCGTTGTAGCGGCCGACCGCGGCGAAGGCGATCCGGTCGTAGATCTCGGAGACCTTGTGCAGCGCCTGCGACGGGTTCTCGGAGGCGAACAGGATGCCGTCGGCGTACTGGACGGCAACGACCGAACGACCGCGCGCGATGCCCTTGCGGGCGAAGTCGGCCCGGTCCTTCATCAGCTGCTCGGGCGAGACGTAGAACGGCATGCTCATCCGGACTAGGGCCTTTCGGTTGTCGAGCTTGTCGAGACACCGGGGAGCTCGGCCCGCGGGCCGTTGGGTGCGGACATCCGCGCCGCGATCATCCGGTCGGCGACGTCCGCGACCTCGGCGTCGGGAAGTCGGTGGCCACCCTCGGCGGTGATGACCTGCACCACCGGGAAGATCCGTCGGGCCACGTCGGGCCCTCCGGTGGCGGAGTCGTCGTCGGCGGCGTCGTACAGGGCCTGGACGACCGTCATCACACAGTCAGCCTCGGAGAGGTCCTCGCGGTAGAGCTTCTTCAGCGCACCGCGTGCGAACAGCGAACCGGAGCCGACGGAGTGGAAGCCGTATTCCTCGTAGCGCCCGCCGGTCACGTCGTAGCTGAAGATCCGCCCGTGACCAGCCTTCAGGTCGTAACCGACGAACAGGGGGACGACGGCCAGCCCCTGCATGGCCATCCCGAGATTGCCGCGGATCAGCGCGGCGAGCCGGTTGGCCTTGCCGTCGAAGGAGAGCGTGGTGCCCTCGATCTTCTCGTAGTGTTCGAGCTCGGTCTGGAACAGGCGGACCATCTCGATCGCCAGACCGGCGGTGCCGGCGATGCCGACGGCGGAGAACTCGTCGGCCGGGAACACCTTCTCGATGTCGCGCTGGGCGATGATGTTGCCCATCGTGGCCCGCCGGTCCCCGGCGAGTACGACGCCGCCCGCGAAGGTCGCCGCGACGATGGTCGTGCCGTGCGGGGCGAGGTCGCCGGCGTTGCCCTGCGGCACCGCGCGCCGGCCCGGGAGCAGGTCGGGGGCCTGGTCGGAGACGAAGTCGGCGAAGGACGAGACGCCCGGCCGCAGGTAGGCGGCGGGCAGGCGCGGATCCGTCACTGGCCGCCCTTCTGGATGAACGACTTCACGAAGTCCTCGGCGTTGGTCTCGAGGACGTCGTCGATCTCGTCGAGCAGGTCGTCGACGTCGTTGTCGAGCGCCTCCTTGCGCTCGGCCACGTCGGTCTCGGGGGCCGTCTCCACGACCTCCTCGGTCTCGGAGTTCTTGCGCGGTTGCTTCTGCTCCTGTGCCATGACTCGACCCTATCCACTCAGCGGGTGAGAGCGGTGAACAACTCCTCGGCCGTCTCACTGCGGTCGAGGAGCTCGCCGACGTGCGCCTTGCTGCCGCGCAGCGGGTCGATGGTGGGCACCCGCTGCAGGGACTCGCGACCGGGCAGGTCGAAGATCACCGAGTCCCACGAAGCGGCGGCGACGTGCTCGGCGTACTTCTCCAGGCACCGGCCGCGGAAGTACGCCCGGGTGTCGGTGGGCGGGTCGTGCATCGCCGCGGTGACGGAGGCATCGTCGAGAAGTCGCTCGATCCGGCCGCTGGCCACGAGCTTGTTGTAGAGGCCCTTCTCGGGGCGGATGTCGGAGTACTGAACGTCGATCATCTGCAGCTTCGCGTCGTCCCAGTCGAGCCCGTCGCGGTCGCGGTACTGCTGGAGCAGGTTCAGCTTCGCGACCCAGTCCAGCTCGCGGGCCAGCGACATCGGGTCGCGCTCCAACCTGTCCAGGACCGACTCCCAGCGGGTCAGGACGTCGACGGTCTGCGCGTCGGCGTCGGCGCCGTACCGGTCCTCGACGTACTTCTTGGCCAGGTCGAGGTATTCGAGCTGCAGCTGGACGGCGGTCAGCTTCCGACCGTCCTGGAGCGTCACGGTCTCGCGCAGGGTCGGGTCGTGCGAGACCGCCCGCAGCGCCGAGACCGGACCGTCGACGGACAGGTCGACCGAGATGAACCGGTCCTCGATCATTGCGAGCACGAGGGAGGTGGTGCCGACCTTCAGGTACGTCGACACCTCGGCGAGGTTGGCGTCGCCGATGATGACGTGCAGCCGGCGGTACTTCTCGGGGTCCGCGTGCGGCTCGTCGCGAGTGTTGATGATCGGGCGCTTGAGCGTCGTCTCCAGACCGACCTCGACCTCGAAGTAGTCGGCCCGCTGACTGAGCTGGAACCCGTGCGCACGGCCGTCCTGACCGATGCCGACCCGGCCCGACCCCGTCACGACCTGGCGGGAGACGAAGAAGGGCGTCAGGTGCCTGACGATCTCGGCGAACGGCGTCGAGCGGCGCATCAGGTAGTTCTCGTGGGAGCCGTAGGACGCGCCCTTGTTGTCGGTGTTGTTCTTGTACATCAGGATCGGCGCGCCCCCGGGCAGCTGGGCGGCCCGGCGCTGGGCGTCGAGCATGACCTGCTCCCCCGCCTTGTCCCATCGGACGATGTCGAGGGGCGTGGTCACCTCGGGCGTGGAGTACTCCGGGTGCGCGTGGTCGACGTACAGGCGGGCGCCGTTGGTGAGGATGACGTTGGCCAGGCCGAGGTCCTCGTCGGTGAGCTGGCTCGGATCGGCGACCTGCCGGGCCATGTCGAAACCGCGGGCGTCGCGCAGCGGCGACTCCTCCTCGAAGTCCCACCGGGCGCGGCGGGCCCGGACGGTCGCGGACGCGTAGGCGTTCACGACCTGCGACGAGGCCACCATCGGGTTCGCCAGCGGCTGGCCCTGCACGGTGATGCCGTACTCGACCTCCGTCCCCATGACGCGGCGCACACTCATGATGGTGAGACTACGTGCCCGCGACAGGTTGGCCGAGGGGTCCCGCGGGTAGGACCGCCGCCATGTGGCTGAAGCTGATGGTCCTGGGCGCGCTGCTGCTGGGAGCATCGGAGCTCACGGCGTCGATCGGGTACGACGAGCAAGCCGCCGAGGTGCGCGCTCTGCGGGACTCTGGCGGCGTCGAGACCACCGGAGCGCTGGTCGACACCTTCGAGCGGGAGCGGACCCGCGGGGGCCGACGGAACCGGTCGACGTACACCGTGGTGTGCGGTGTCTACGCCTACCGGGTCGCCGGCGAGGACTACACGCACCGCGAGTACGACCAGTGCGACGAGGACGCCGTCCCTGACACCCTTGCCCTCCTCTACGACGCCTCGCGGCCCGGCGACGTCCACAACAACACCGACGAGTGGCTCGCCAGCCAGGATCGGCAGTCGGCGTCCGTGTGGTGGTTCCGGATCGGCGGTGGGGTGCTGGTCGGGCTCGGCCTGGTCGTGCTCGGATTCCGGATCCGGCGGCGGTTCGCCTCGCCTAGGCTGACTACGTGAATGCTGATTGGTCACAAACGTCACGGTCGGCCGCCCCGTGAATGCCGATTGGTCACAATCAGCACCGGCCACCACCGCGGCGGACGCGCTCGGATTGACCTACGAGGTCACCGCACACGGCGCGGTCCGGTCCCTGGAGGAGGCAGCCGCGGCTCGCGGGATCTCTCCGCACCAGCTCCTGAAGACCATGGTCGTGCGGGTGGCCGACGGCGACCACCGGTTCGTCCTGGTCCCCGGGGACCGCGAGATCGCCTGGCCCAAGCTGCGGGCCCTGCTGGGCGTCAACCGCCTGTCGATGCCCAGCGCGGAGGCGGCGCACGAGGTGACCGGCTACGTGCGCGGGACGATCACGCCGCTGGGAAGCCGGGCGGCGCTGCCGGTCATCGCCGACGCCTCGATCGCCGGCCCGGTCTCGATCGGCGCCGGCGCGCACGGGGTCGGGCTCAACGTCGATGCCGCTGAGCTGCTCGCGGTGCTGGACGCCACGGTCGCGGACGTGACGGAGCCCGCCACCTGATCGGTGGTGGGCTCCGTCGTACGACGTCGGGTCGGTCGTCGGGCTAGAGGTACTGACCCGTGTTGGCGACCGTGTCGATCGACCGGCCCGGCTCGGTGCCCTGCTTGCCGGTGATGAGCGTGCGGATGAACACGATCCGCTCGCCCTTCTTGCCGGAGATGCGGGCCCAGTCGTCCGGGTTGGTGGTGTTCGGGAGGTCCTCGTTCTCCTTGAACTCGTCGACGCACGCCTGCAGCAGGTGGGCGACCCTCAGGCCGCGCTGGTCGTGGTCGAGGAAGTCCTTGATGGCCATCTTCTTGGCCCGGTCGACGATGTTCTGGATCATCGCGCCGGAGTTGAAGTCCTTGAAGTAGAGGACCTCCTTGTCACCGTTGGCGTAGGTGACCTCGAGGAAGCGGTTCTCCTCGGTCTCGGTGTACATCCGCTCGACCGTGGCGCGGATCATCCCCGCGACTGTGGCGTCTCGGTCGTGACCGAACTCGGCGAGGTCGTCGGTGTGAAGCGGCAGCGAGGTCGTGAGGTACTTGCTGAAGATGTCGCGTGCCGACTCCGCGTCGGGGCGCTCGATTTTGATCTTCACGTCGAGGCGGCCGGGCCGCAGGATCGCGGGATCGATCATGTCCTCACGGTTGGAAGCGCCGATGACCAGCACGTTCTCCAGCAGCTCGACGCCGTCGATCTCGCTGAGCAGCTGGGGGACGATGGTGTTCTCGACGTCCGAGGAGACCCCGGAGCCGCGCGTGCGGAACAGGGAGTCCATCTCGTCGAAGAACACGATCACGGGGGTGCCGCTGCTCGCCTTCTCACGCGCCCGCTGGAAGACCAGACGGATGTGCCGCTCGGTCTCGCCGACGTACTTGTTGAGCAGCTCGGGGCCCTTGATATTGAGGAAGTACGACTTCCCCTCCTGGCCGGTCTTGGCCGCGACCTTCTTGGCCAGGCTGTTCGCGACGGCCTTGGCGATCAGGGTCTTGCCGCAGCCGGGAGGACCGTAGAGCAGAACGCCCTTCGGCGGCTTCAGCTCGTGCTCCTTGAACAGCTCGGGGTGCAGGTAGGGAAGCTCGACCGCGTCCTGGATCTGCTCGATCTGGCCGCGCAGACCGCCGATCGACTCGTAGGCGATGTCGGGAACCTCCTCGAGGACCAGCTCCTCGACCTCCGACTTCGGCACCTTCTCGTAGACGTAGCCGGCCCGCGAGTCGAGCAGCAGCGAGTCGCCCGCCCGGATGGTATCGGTGCGCAGCGGCTCCGCGAGGCGTACGACGCGCTCCTCGTCGGCGTTCGCGATGACCAGGGCACGCTCGCCGTCGGCGAGCAGCTCCTTGAACATCACCACCTCGCCGACCTCCTCGTAGTCGAGGGCGGCGACGACGTTGAGCGCCTCGTTGAGCATCACCTCCTGCCCCCGGCGCAGGGTGTCGAGCTCGACGCTGGGGCTGACGTTGACCCGGAGCTTGCGCCCCCCGGTGAACACGTCGACCGAGTCGTCCTCGTTGCGCTGCAGGAAGGTGCCGAAGCCCGCCGGCGGCTGCGCCAGGCGGTCGACCTCCTCCTTCAGCTTCATGATCTGGTCGCGGGCCTCGCGCAGTGTCTGGGCGAGGCGTTCGTTCTGGCTCGTCACCGCCGCGAGGGACCGTTGCGCGTCCGCCAGGCGGAGCTCGAGGCCGCGTGATCCGCCGGGGCCGTCGGAGAGCCGACGGCGAAGATCGCCTACCTCGGCCTCCAGGAACCGCACCTGGTTGAGGAGCTCCTCAGCGCTCGCGCCACCGGAGTTGGACTCTGTCCCGAACGGGCCGTCTGCAGTCATGTCAGCGCACCTCCTGTGTCCTGCGACCCTACCTGCGGGCGGGGACAACGGAAGGGGACTGTCCGCGGTGTAGGTCACGATTTGGCACCGGCTCGGATCGGCCGGTCGTGCTGATTGGTCACAATCGGCACGACCGACGGACCCGGGAATGCTGATTGGTCACAAACAGCAGGACCGGACCAGAGGCGGCCTCAGCCCTCGGCGGTCGGCTCGTCCTCGGGCACACCGGGCGGCTTCGGGCCGGTGTAGTCGGGACCGTAGGCACCAGGGGCCGGCCGCCGCTTCTTCAGCGGCGGTCGCTGGCCGGGCGCCATCCGGCGGGCGGTGACGAGGAAGGCGGTGTGGCCGATCATCTTGTGCCCGGGCCGGACTGCGAGCCCCTCGACGTGCCAGTCGCGCACGAGCGACTCCCACGGCTGGGGTTCGGTGAATCCTCCGTGCAGGCGCACGGTCTCGACGAAGCGCGAGAGCTGGGTCGTGGTGGCGACGTAGGCGCACACGATGCCCCCGGGGCGCAGCGCGTCGGCGGCGGCGTCGAGGCATTCCCAGGGGGCGAGCATGTCGAGGATGATCCGGTCGACCCGCTCCCCCGAGGCGGGCAGCGCCTCGGCCAGGTCGCCGAGGGTGAGGTCCCAGGCCGGGTGGTCGCCGCCGAAGAACTGGGTGACGTTCTTGCGGGCGACGTCGGCGAACTCCTCGCGACGCTCGTACGACGACACGCGACCGAACGGGCCGACCGCGCGCAGCAGCGAGCAGGTCAGCGCACCGGACCCGACGCCGGCCTCGACCACGTGGGCGCCGGGGAAGATGTCGGCCATCGCCACGATCTGGGCCGCGTCCTTGGGGTAGACCACGGCCGCGCCACGAGGCATCGAGACCACGAACTCGGACAGTAGCGGCCGGAAGATGAGGTACTCGCCGCCGGCCGACGAGACCAGGGTGAAGCCCTCCTCGCGGCCGATGATGTCGTCGTGCTCGAGGTGGCCGCGGTTCGAGAAGAACCGCTTGCCCGGGACGAGCTCGAAGTTGTGGCGCCGTCCCTTCTGGTCGACCAGGCGCACCCACTCACCGACCCGGAGGGGGCCGCGGTGGACGCCCGACCAGGCGTCGGGGGAAACGTCGGGATCAGCAGGCTCGGACACGACGGAGAAGACTAGTGCGCCGCCTCGCGGAACGCCCGATCGACGTCGGAGGTCGCGAGGACGCCGTACACGCTGCCGTCGTCCTCGACCAGGAGGTACTCGGCGGCGGGGGTCCGGTTGATGGCCGTCACCAGTGCCTCGCCGCCGATCCCGACGGGCAGGCGCAGGCCGGGGTCCAGGGTCCTGGCGACCGACGACACGGGGATCCACGGCCGCCGGTCCTCGGGCGTGGCGAGCAGGGCGGCCTCGTTGACCAGGCCGACGGCCTCCCCGGTGGCGGTGACCGTCACGATCCCGCCGGCCTGGGCATCCTGCGCGCGCCGTACGGCCTCGGCGAGCGGGAGGTCGGCCGGTACGGCGAGAGTACGGCGGGCGAGGTCGCGGGCCACCAGCGCCGGAAGGCGGCGGCGGACCTTGGCGCTGGTGATCGCCGCGGTGGCGCCGGACCACAGGAACATGGCGACGATCAGGGCGAGAGCGAAGTCGAGGAGGTCGGGAGCGACGCCGAACAGCGGCTCCTGCAGCAGGGGGTAGGCCAGGGCCGCGACGGCAGTGACCCGGCCGCCCCAACCCGCGACGAGCGTGCCGCGGTGCTGGTCGCCGGTGGCGCCCCAGACGACCGCCTTGAGGACCCGACCGCCGTCGAGGGGCAGGCCGGGCACCAGGTTGAGCACGCCCACCAGGAGGTTGGCACCGGCGAGGCCCTGCAGGCCGAGGAGGATGAGGCCCTCCGGCTCGGTGAAGAGGGCGAGGAAAGCGGCGCCGCCGACGGCGAGCGAGGTCAGCGGGCCCACCACCGCGATCCAGAACTCCTGGCGCGGGGCCCGCGACTCCCCCTCGACGGCGGTCATGCCGCCGAGGAAGTGCAGCGTGATGGAGGTGACCGGGAAGCCCAGCCGGCGGGCGACCACGGCGTGCGAGGCCTCGTGCAGCAGGACCGAGAGGTAGAGGATCACCGCGAAGGCGAAGCCGGCGACGTACTTGCCGGCGCCCAGGCCCGGGGAGACCTGCTCGACCCGCGGCGCCATGATGAAGGCGATCAGCCCGGCGACCAGGAACCAGGACGAGGTGACCAGGACGTCGCTGCCGGCGATGGTCCCGATCTTGAACGTCCCGGGCGGGCGCGGCTGCTGGTCCGACACCTGATGAGGCTATCCGACCGGCGGCCCGGGACTGTCCATGGTGTCGCCTAGGGTTCCGCAGATGAGCGTGGAGCAGGAGTCCCCGGCCGAGCGGGTCTCGACGCCAGTGGACGGCGTCGACGTCCTGGGCGCGCTCTCGCCCAGCCGGGCCGGGGACTTCCTCACCTGCCCGCTGCTCTACCGCTTCCGCACGGTCGACCGGCTGCCCGAGCCGTACTCGGTCGACGCCGTCCGCGGCACCCTCGTCCACCAGGTCCTCGAGGACCTCTTCGACCTGCCTGCGGAGCGCCGTACGCCGGAGGCGGCCGGCGAGATGCTGGTGCCGACCTGGGAGCGGATCGTCGAGGCCGAGCCAGACATCGCCTCGATGTTCGGCGACGAGGGCGCCGACGTGACGAGTTGGCTGACGTCGTGCCGGACCGTCCTGGAGCGCTACTTCACCCTGGAGGACCCCCAGCGGCTCGAGCCGGCGGAGCGCGAGGTCTACGTCGAGAGCGTGCTCGACTCGAAGCTGTTGCTGCGCGGGTTCGTCGACCGGATCGACGTCGCGCCCGACGGCGCCGTCCGCCTGGTCGACTACAAGACGGGTCGGGCCCCGGGGCCGGGCTTCGAGGCCAAGGCGCTGTTCCAGATGCGGTTCTACGCGCTCGTCGTGTGGCGCACCCGCGGGGTGGTGCCCGCGATGCTGCAGCTGCTCTACCTCGGTGACGGCGAGATCATCCGCTACGTCCCCGACGAGCAGGACCTCCTCGCGACCGAGCGCAAGGTCGAGGCGATCTGGCGGGCCATCCGCACCGCCCAGGAGACCGGCGAGTGGCTGCCGCACCGCAGCCGGCTGTGCGGGTGGTGCGCCCACCAGGCGATCTGCCCCGAGTTCGGGGGCACGCCCCCGCCGCTCCCACGCCCGGAGGAGCAGGCTCAGACCTGAGTGCGGGCGAAGAGCATCAGGTAGCCGCACCGCTCGCAGCGGTCCGCCTCGATCATGAACCGCTGCTTGCCCATCACTCGTGCGCCACCGAAGATGCCGCGCTCCAGCGGACCCGGGATCCAGCGGGCGTAGCCCTGCGACGCCTGACCGGCGTCCTCGACGAACCCGGGGTGGAACGTCTCGGCCCCGCAGGCCGGGCAGGCGGGCTGCGGCGGGGTGCTCGGGACCGACTCGTAGGTGCTCATGGGCCCACCCTTCCCCGGATCCCGGCGCCTTGACCTCAGGCGCTGGAGGTTCCGCAGACTGGTCGCCATGAGCGAGATCCTCACGATCCAGCAGACGGCCCGTCGTACCGGGCTCTCGGTGCCGACGTTGCGCTACTACGAGGAGGTCGGCCTGCTCGACGCGGTCCCGCGCGGCTCCACCAGCGGCCACCGGCAGTACGACGACGCCACCGTCCAGGCCGCGGAGGCGCTGGCCTGCCTGCGGGCGACCGGCATGGGGATCGAGGACATGCGCCGCTACCGGGAGCATATGGCCCGTGGCGACGCGGCGGCCGCCGACCAGCGGGCGCTCTTCGCGCAGCACGTCGACCGGGTGACCGAGGAGATCGCCGCACTGGAGGTACGCCGGTCCTACCTGCAGCAGAAGGTGGCGCTCTGGTCGGCACGGGAGACCGGAGACGCCGCCGCCGAGGCCCGCGCCGTGGAGCAGCTGGTCGACCTGGCGGACCGGCTGTGAGCGCCCTGATCCTGGTCACCGGCGGGAACGGCTACCTCGGACGCCACGTGACAGCGGCCCTCCTGCAGGAGGGGTACGACGTCCGCGTGACCGTCCGCAGCGCCGCCCGGGCCACCGGCCTCGACCCTCGCGTCGAGGTGGTCGAGGCCGATCTGACCCGCGACGAGGGCTGGACCGCAGCGGTGGCGGGATGCCGGTTCGTCCAGCACGTGGCCTCGCCCTTCCCCGCCGTACAGCCGCACGATCCCGACGAGGTCATCGGGCCGGCCCGCGACGGTGTGCTGCGCGTCCTGCGGGCGGCCCGCTCGGCCGCCGTCGAGCGGGTGGTGCTGACGTCGTCCTTCGCGGCGATCGGCTACCCGGTACGGGCCGGACACCGCTACTCCGAGGCCGACTGGACCGACCCGACCCCGGACCTGGAGCCCTACGTCCGGTCCAAGGCCATCGCCGAGCGCGCCGCGTGGGACCTGGTCGACGAGGGCGGCCCGGCGCTCGTCGTGCTGAACCCCACCGGGATCTTCGGCCCCGTCCTCGGCGCGGACATCGGGACGTCGGCCGGGATCGTGCAGGCGATGCTGGCCGGGCGGCTTCGCGAGGCACCGAGGGTCGGGTTCGGCATCGTCGACGTCCGCGACGTCGCCGCCGCCCACGTGCAGGCCCTGACGGCACCCGATGCCGTCGGACAGCGGTTCCTGCTGACGGCGGGGCCGATCACGATGCTGGGGATCGCCCACGTGCTGCGGGCACGGCTCGGGGACGCGGCGAGCGCCGTACCGACACGGGAGGCCGAAGGCCCCGACCCCGTGCTCCCGGACATGGACACCACGCGGGCCCGCGCCGTGCTGGGCTTCGACCCGCGACCGGTCGCCGACACGATCGAGGACACCGCGCGCAGCCTGGCTCTCTGAGACGATCCGTGGGTGCGTCGGCTCCGCAGGTACTCGTTCGGCACGCTCGTGCTGTCCCTCGTCGCAGCGGTCCTCGCTGCGCTGCTCGTCGTCCTGACCACCATCGGCGGGTACGACGACTGGGCCGACGGCTCGACCGTCGCCTTCGACGGTCGGGAGCACGAGGTCGAACTCCCCCGCGGCGCGACCGTCCTGGTCTGGGAGTGGGCCGGGAACGCCAGCCCGGACTGCGGCGTACGGGATGCGGCATCGGGAGCCGACCTCGCTCTGCGGCCCGTGGACGGGTGGGAGCGCCCCGGTGGATCCATGCCGTACGTCGCCGAGACGGCCTTCACCAGTCCCGGGCGGGTGAGCGTCCGGTGCGAGCGGACGTCGTACGAAGGTGCCCTGCACGTGGAGCAGCGGCCGCTGCTCCCGGGACCGGTCCACCTGTTCGTCGTACCCCTGGCCCTCGGAGTCGTGGCGCTCCTGGCCGGTCTCGTCGCGGTGGGCGCGACGCTGGTCGGGCGGCGCTCAGGGCAGCCGGAGCCGGCCCAGGTCGGCAGCCGCTAGCCCCACCAGCGAGTCGCGGAAGACCCGCCGCGGCCCGTCGAGCACCGGAACGTGGTTCTCGACAACCAGGACGGTGCAGCCGGCCGCCTCGGCCGACTTGGCGCCGGTGTTGGAGTCCTCGATCGCGACGCAGTCCTCGGGACGTACGCCGAGGGCCGCCGCGGCCGTGAGGTAGGGCTCGGGGTGCGGCTTGCCGAACTCGACCTGGTCGCCGGTGACGATCACGCGGAACGTCTCGGGCGGCAGCTGGGCCAGGATCGGCGCCACGAATCGCTCGTAGGACATCGTCACGAGCGCGCAGCGCACGCCCGCCTCGCCCAGGGTCAGCAGCAGTTCGCGCGCGCCCGGGCGCCACGGCACCTCGTCGCTCACCCGCGCCACCACGCCGTCGAGCAGTCGCTCGACGATCTCCTCCGGCTCCAGGGGCAGCGGCATGTGCTCGCGGATGTAGCGGCCGGACTCCAGCAGGTCGCTGCCCACCAGGTTCATCGCGTGTGCCTCGGACCAGGTACCGCCGTACTCCGCCGCCAGGGCGTACTCGGTCTCGATCCAGTACGGCTCGGTGTCGACGAGGGTGCCGTCCATGTCCCAGAGGACCGCGGCCGGAAGGTTCTCCGGTTCTGCTGTTTGTGACCAATCAGCAGAACCGGGCCGGTCGGGATTGCCGTTTGTGACCAAACGGCGTTCCCCGGCCCCGGCGGCGTCGGGCGTCGGCTCAGTCATCGGGGTCGTAGCCCAGGTTCGGCGAGAGCCACTTCTCGGCCTCGGCGAGCGACCAGCCCTTGCGCTCGGCGTACGACGCGACCTGGTCGCGGGCGAGCCGGCCGACGACGAAGTACTGGGAGTCGGGGTGGCCGAAGTACCAGCCACTGACCGAGGCGCCGGGCCACATGGCCATCGACTCGGTGAGCTCGATGCCGGTCGTGGTCGACACGTCGAGCAGCTCCCACAGGGTCTGCTTCTCGGTGTGGTCCGGGCAGGCGGGGTAGCCGGGGGCGGGGCGGATGCCGGAGTACCTCTCAGCGATCAGGTCCGCGTTGGACAGCTGCTCGTCGGAGACGTGACCCCAGAACTCGGTGCGGACCCGCTGGTGCAGGCGCTCGGCGAACGCTTCGGCGAGCCGGTCCGCGAGGGACTCGATCAGGATCGCGTTGTAGTCGTCGAGGTCGTCCTTGAACGCCTGGACCCGCTCGGGCAGACCGATGCCGGCCGTGACCGCGAACGCGCCGACGTGGTCGGCCAGCCCGGTCGAGGCGGGCGCGACGTAGTCGCCGAGCGAGCGGTTGGGGATGCCCTCGCGGTGCTTGCCCTGCTGGCGCAGGTGGTGCAGCCGGGTGAGCTCGTCAGTGCGGTCGTCGCTGGTGTAGACGATCGTGTCGTCGCCGTCGGCAGCGGCCGGGAAGAAGCCGAACACCCCGCGAGCCGTCAGCCACTTCTCGTCGACGATCCGGTCCAGCATGGCCTGGGCGTCGTCGTACAGCTTGCGGGCGGTCTCACCCGACGTCGGGCTGTTGAGGATGTCGGGGAACTTCCCCTTCATCTCCCACGCGTTGAAGAACGGCTGCCAGTCGATGTACTCGCGCAGCTCGGCGATGTCGTAGTCCGCGAGGACGTGGACGCCGGGCTCGCGGGGCGCGACCGGGGTGTACGACGACCAGTCGATCGGCGTCGCGTTGGCGACGGCGTCGGCGTACGACAGCTGCGGTCGGTCGCTCTTGGCGGCGTGCCGGGTGCGCAGCGAGTCGTAGTCGTCCTTGAGGTCGGCGAGCAGCTTGACCCGCCGGGTCTCGTGGAGCAGCGCTGCGGCGGTCGGCACGGAGCGCGAGGCGTCCTTGACCCAGACCACGGGGCCGTCGTACTTGGGGTCGACCTTGACGGCCGTGTGGGCGCGCGAGGTCGTCGCGCCGCCGATCAGCAGCGGGATCTCGAGCCCGAGACGCTGCATCTCGGTCGCCATCGTGACCATCTCGTCGAGCGACGGGGTGATCAGGCCGGACAGGCCGATGATGTCGGCGCCGACCTCCTGGGCGGTGTCGAGGATCTTCTGGGCCGGCACCATCACGCCGAGGTCGATGACCTCGTAGTTGTTGCACTGCAGGACCACGCCGACGATGTTCTTGCCGATGTCGTGGACGTCGCCCTTCACGGTCGCCATCACGATGGTCCCGTTGGTCTCCTTGGCCGTGGCCAGGGCGGGGTTGTCGAGCTTCTCCTGCTCGATGTACGGGATCAGGTAGGCGACGGCCTTCTTCATGACCCGGGCCGACTTCACGACCTGGGGCAGGAACATCTTGCCGGCCCCGAAGAGGTCGCCGACGACGTCCATCCCGGACATCAGGGGGCCCTCGATCACCTCGATCGGGCGACCGCCGCGCTCGGCGATCTCCTGGCGCAGCTCCTCGGTGTCGGCCTCGACGTGTGCGTCGATGCCCTTCACCAGGGCGTGCGTGATCCGCTCGCCCACCGGCAGGGAGCGCCACTCCTCGGCCGCGGCCTCGACGACCTCGCCCTGCTTGTTGTGGGCCTCGGCGATCTCCAGCAGCCGCTCGGCCGCGTCGGGACGCCGGTTGAGGATCACGTCCTCGATCCGGTCCCGGAGCTCCGGCTCGACCTCGGTGTAGGGCACCAGCGCACCGGCGTTGACGATGCCCATGTCGAGGCCGGCCTCGATCGCGTGGAACAGGAACACGGCGTGGATCGCCTCGCGCACCGGGTTGTTGCCCCGGAACGAGAAGCTGACGTTCGAGATGCCGCCGCTGACCTTGGCGCCGGGCAGGTTCTGCTTGATCCAGCGGGTCGCCTCGATGAAGTCCAGGCCGTACGACGCGTGCTCCTCGATGCCGGTCGCGACGGCGAAGACGTTCGGGTCGAAGATGATGTCCTCGGCAGGGAAGCCGACCTCGTCGACCAGGATCCGGTAGGCGCGCTCGCAGATCGTCTTGCGACGCTCCAGGTTGTCGGCCTGGCCGTCCTCGTCGAAGGCCATCACGACCGCGGCGGCGCCGTACTTGCGCACCAGGGCCGCCTGCTCGCGGAACTTGTCCTCACCCTCCTTCATAGAGATCGAGTTCACGATGGCCTTGCCCTGGACGTTCTTCAGCCCGGCCTCGATGACCTCCCACTTGGAGGAGTCGATCATCAGCGGAACCCGGCTGATGTCCGGCTCACTGGCGATGAGCTTGGTGAAGCGGTCCATGGCCGCGACGCCGTCGATCATGCCCTCGTCCATGTTGACGTCGATGACCTGCGCGCCGTTCTCGACCTGCTGGGCGGCGATCGAGAGGCCGGTGTCGTAGTCGCCGGCCTTGATCAGGTTGCGGAACTTCGCGGAGCCCGTGATGTTGGTCCGCTCGCCGACGTTCACGAACAGGCTGCCGTCGTCGATCGTGAACGGCTCGAGGCCGGAGAGCCGCATGGCGGGCGCCACCTCGGCCGGCGTACGGCGGGTCTTGCCCTCGACGGACCGGGCGATCGCCGCGATGTGGTCGGGGGTGGTGCCGCAGCACCCGCCGACGATGTTCACGAACCCGGCGTCCGCGAACTCGCTCACGACCGCGGCGGTCTCGTCCGGGGACTCGTCGTACTCGCCGAAGGCGTTGGGGAGGCCGGCGTTCGGGTAGCAGGACACGAACGAGTCGGCGATCCGCGCCATCTCGGCGATGTAGGGGCGCATCTCCTTAGCGCCGAGCGCGCAGTTCAGGCCGACCGCGAGCGGGGCGACGTGACGCACGGAGCTCCAGAACGCCTCCGTGACCTGGCCGGACAGGGTGCGTCCGGAGGCGTCGGTGATGGTGCCGGAGATGATCACCGGCCAGCGGCGGCCGTACTCCTCGAACAGCGTCTCGACGGCGAAGATGGCCGCCTTCGCGTTGAGGGTGTCGAAGATCGTCTCGATCATGATCAGGTCGGCGCCGCCGTCGACGAGGCCCCGCGAGGCCTCGAGGTACGCCGCGACGAGCTGGTCGTAGGAGACGTTGCGCGCGCCCGGGTCGTTGACGTCGGGCGAGATCGACGCGGTCCGCGTGGTCGGGCCCAGGGCGCCCGCGACGTACCGGGGCCGGTCGGGAGTGGCGACCGCGTCGGCGGTCTCGCGGGCCAGGCGGGCGGCAGCGTGGTTGAGCTCGTAGGCGAGCTCGGCCATGCCGTAGTCGGCGAGGGAGACCGCGTTCGCGTTGAACGTGTTGGTCTCGATGATGTCGGCGCCGGCCTCGAGGTACTCGCGGTGGATGCCGCCGATGATGTCGGGCTGGGTCAGGGTCAACAGGTCGTTGTTGCCCTGGAGGTCGCTGGGCCAGTCGGCGAACCGCTCGCCCCGGTAGCCGGCCTCGTCGGGCCGGTCGCGCTGGATCGCCGTCCCCATCGCGCCGTCGAGGATCATGATCCGCTCGCGCAGGGCTGAGCCCAGCGCCTCGGTGCAGTCGGGACGCAGCTGCGGCTCGAACTCGCTCAACGGTGCTCCTCTCGGGGCCGGGCGGGGCGCCGGCCGTCGTCCAGCCTAGGAATCAGCGTCCGCAGGCTGGACAGCATTCCCAGATCGTGACACTTGGCGGACGACCCGTGGAAATCCCCGCGGCTGACTAGGCTGGTGCGGTGATCGAGATCGAAGATGCCCCGGACCTGATCGATCCCGTGGTGATCGCCGCCTTCGAGGGCTGGAACGACGCGGCCGACGTCGCGTCCTCCGTGGTGGACCACCTGATGGAGGTCTGGAACGCCCGCGTCGTCGGTGCCATCGATCCCGAGGATTTCTACGACTTCCAGGTGAACCGACCGGTCGTCGGCACCGACGAGAACGGCCACCGCCGCCTCACCTGGCCGAGCACCCAGATTGCGATCGCCTCTCCCCCGGACCTGGACCGCGACGTCATCCTGCTGCGCGGCATCGAACCCAACATGCGCTGGCGGCAGTTCTGCGCCGAGCTGCTGGCCGCGTGCGACGAGCTCGGCGGCGAGCTGGTCATCACCCTCGGGGCGCTGCTCGCCGACACCCCGCACACCCGCCCGATCCCGGTGACCGGCACCGCCACCGAGGTGGAGCTGGTCGACCGGCTGAAGCTCGAGCAGTCGACGTACGAGGGGCCGACCGGCATCGTCGGGGTCTTCCAGGACGCTTGTGTCCGCCTCGACATCCCCGCGGTGTCGTACTGGGCCGCGGTGCCCCACTACGTGGCCCAGCCGCCGTGCCCCAAGGCGACGCTGGCGCTGATCGGCCAGCTCGAGGACCTTCTCGAGGTGAGCATCCCGCTCGGTGACCTGCCGGAGGACGCCCGCGCCTGGGAGCGCGGCGTCGACGAGCTCGCCGAGGACGACGCCGACGTCGCCGACTACGTCCGCTCGCTCGAGGAGACCCGCGACACCACGGACCTGCCCGAGGCGTCCGGCGAGGCGATCGCGCGGGAGTTCGAGCGCTACCTGAAGCGGCGGCAGGACGAGGGCTGAGTCGGTCGGGTCCGCTGACTGCCGCCTCAGTGCGTCAGCCACACCTTCAGCACCACCACGACCCCGCTGAGCACCGCCAGCACGAGCCCCATCCAGAGGTCGGAGAGCCGACTGCGGCGTCCGGAGAACCGGCTGGTGACCATGCCGAGGCCGGCGAGGCGGACGACGACGACGCCGGCGGAGACGAGGACCGCGCCGGTCGGGGGCAGGTGACCGAGCCAGGCCACGAGCAGGATCAGGGCCGGCACCGAGCCGGACGAGGCGATCGGCAGGGCGTCGCGCAGCGAGCTCCGGTCCGGGGCGGCACCGCCCGCGGAGTGGTCCGCGCCGATCTGGTGGGCGACCAGGTGCGCGAGCACGTGGGCGAGGAAGGTGGTCGCCGTCGTGGCGATGACCACGAGCGCGGCGTGGCCGTCCTCGACGCTGTGCGGGGTGGTCGTGGCCAACGCGGCCAGGACCAGGATGTTGCCGTAGACGTACGCCGAGATGCGCTCCCGGACCCGTTCGAGCGCCAGCTCGCCGAGCTCCGGAGGAGGTGTGGGCACGGTCAGAGCGCGAGGCCGAGCGCCGCGTCGAGCACGGCGTGCACGGCGAGCGCCGCGTCGGGGTCGGTGGTGTCGGCGAGTCCGTCGGTGCCGAGGGTGGCGCGGACCCAGCCCTCGATCGCGGCGACGGCGCGCGGGGCGTCGAGGTCGTCGGCGACGGCGGCGAGCACCTCGGCGACCACGGGCGCTGCCGGGGCACCGGCGCCGAGGGCCAGCGCGCGGCGCCAGTCGGCGAGCGCGTCGACGGCGTCCCAGAGCTCGGCGTCGGTCCACTCCCAGTCGGAGCGGTAGTGGTGGCGCAGCAGCGCGAGGCGGATGGCCATCGGGTCGACGTCGCTGTTGCGCAGCGCCGAGACGAAGACCAGGTTGCCGCGCGACTTGGACATCTTCTCGCCGTCGTACGCGACCATGCCGGCGTGCGCGTAGACCTGCGCGAACGGCGTCCCGGGTACGGCGACCTGCGCGTGGCCGGCGCACATCTCGTGGTGCGGGAAGACCAGGTCGCTGCCGCCGCCCTGGACGTCGAACGCGCCGCCGAGGTGGTGCATCGCGATGGCCGCGCACTCGATGTGCCAGCCGGGTCGTCCGGGTCCGAACGGGCTGGGCCACGACGGCTCGCCCTCGCGCTCGCCGCGCCACAGCACGCAGTCGAGCGGGTCCTTCTTTCCGGGGGTGTCCGGGTCGCCGCCGCGCTCGGGGAAGATCCGGAGCATCTCCTCGCGGTCCAGGCCGGACTCGGCGCCGAACGCGGGGTCGGCGGTCACCGACATGTAGAGGTCGTTCTCGACGCGGTAGACGGCTCCGGCGGCCTGCAGCCGCTCGATCAGCTCCACCGCGAGCGGGATCGACTCGACTGCGCCGACGTAGTGCGCCGGCGGCAGCACGCGCAGCGCCGTCATGTCCTGGCGGAAGAGCTCGGTCTCGCGCTCGGCCAGCTCGACCCAGTCGACCTTGACCTTGGTGGCCCGCTCCAGCAGCGGGTCGTCGACGTCGGTGACGTTCTGGACGTAGGTGACGTCGTGGCCGGCGTGGCGCCAGGCCCGGTTGAGCAGGTCGAAGGCGAGGTACGTCGCGGCGTGGCCCAGGTGGGTGGCGTCGTACGGCGTGATGCCGCAGACGTAGAGCCGCGCGACCCCGTCGGGGCGGGTCGTGACCCGCCCTCCCGAGGCCGTGTCGTGGAGAGACACGGGCGGACCCGCCACCGGCAGGGTCGGGATCTCCGGGGAGGGCCAGGCACGCATGACGTGAACTCTAGAGGAGGCCGGTCAGAACGGCGGCCACGGGACCGCGGGGTACTCGCCCCGGGGGACGGGCATCACGCCGTGGTCGGCGAGCCGGCGGCAGCGCCGCCCGAACGCGTCGATCTCGCGGTCGGTCAGCAGCGGGGCGAGCGCGTCGCCGAGCGGCCCGCGGGCCGCGACCCCGAGGGCCCGCACCGCCTCGACCTCGTCGTCGCTCAGCGGCTCCCCCAGCCAGCCCCACAGCACCGTCCGCAGCTTGTGCTCGGCGTGGAACGCGATGCCGTGGTCGACGCCGTAGCGGTGTCCCCCGGCCATCTCCAGCACGTGCCCGCCCTTGCGGTCGGCGTTGTTGACCACGACGTCGAAGACGGCCATCCGGCGCAACGGGGCCGAGTCCTCGTGCACGAGCGAGACGGGCAGGTCGCGCCCGTCGATGCCGTCGAAGACGTGCCGCCACCCGTCCGGCACCTGCCCCTCGGGCACGAGCGTCACGGCCTCCTGGGCGGCGTCGACCTCCTGCCAGCACTGGACCATCCCCGGTCCGTGCGGGCCGTCGCGCAGCCAGGTCTGCGGGACGACGTCCCAGCCGAGCTCCTCGGAGACGAGGTACGCCGCCCGCTCGCGACCGGCCAGGTCGCCGTCGGGGAAGTCCCACAGGGGCCGCTCCCCCGCCACCGGCTTGTAGACGACCTGCGTCTCGCCGATGGACCCGAGGAAGGTGGCGTTCGAGGCGGGCATGATCCGCCCGCCGAGGACCAGCTCCCCCTCGAGCAGGTCCGGGCTCGCGTCCCTCACGGGTCCCGTCTGCGGAAGCCGTTGGCGCGCACGCAGAGGTGCCCGTCAGGATCGATCGGGTTGCCGCAGAACGGGCAGCTGGGGCGACCCGCCTCGAGCACCTGCTCGCTGCGCTTGACGAAGGCCCGCGCCGCCCCCGGCGGGAGCCGGACGACGAGGACCTCCTCCGGGTCCGGCTCGATGATGTCCTCGTCGAGCTGGTCGGGGCTGACCACGGCCGCCTCGCTGAACGGGAACACCTCGATCACGACGCGCTCGTCGGCGGGGTCCCAGGACAGCGTCATGGTGCCGGCGCGGAACTCCTCCTCGATCGGCTGCTCGAGGGGCGCGGTGTCGTCGAGGCCGAGCGGCGCGACGGCCGGGATCACCGACTCGTGGTCCTCGCTCGACAGCACGTCGTCGAGGAGCTCGTCGACGCGCTCGGCCAGGGCGGCGACCTGCTGCTTCTCCAGCGACACGCTGACGAGCCGGGCGCCGCTGCGGGCCTGCAGGAAGAAGGTGCGGGACCCGGGCGGGCCGACCGTGCCGGTGACGAAGCGCTCCGGCGGGTCGAAGCCGTGGACGAGGGGCATGCCACTCACCCTAGGACGTCGCCCCAGAGGCGGGAACAGGACCGGCCCCGCCGCCCACGGCGGCGTCGGTGGTACGACGGCCGCGGCCCTTGCGGGTCGGCTTGGGCGGCACCAGCCAGCCCAGGTCACCCGCGTGGGTGTTGGTGGCCAGCACGTAGGGCCGCGACTCGGTGTAGCGGACGATCGAGACCGACGCGGGGTCAACGTTGATCCGCTGGAACAGATCGAGGTGCATCCCGAGCGCGTCGGCCAGCACCGACTTGATGATGTCGCCGTGGCTGACCGCCACCCACACCGCGCCCGGCCCGTGCTCGGCCTCGAACGCGGCGTCGAGGCGTCGTACGGCGGCGACCGACCGGGCCTGCATGGTGGTCATCGACTCGCCGCCGGGGAACGTCGCGGCCGACGGCTGGGCCTGCACGACGCTCCAGAGCTTCTCCTTGGCCAGCTCGCGCAGCGGGCGGCCCTGCCACTCGCCGTAGTCGCACTCGGTGATCCCGCGCTCGACCAGGGTCGCCGGCTCGCCCGTCTGCTGCTCCAGCAGCGCGCGTGCGGTCTGACGGCAGCGCTCCAGCGGGCTGGTGACCACGGCGGTGAGGGGGACGACGGCGAGCCGCTCCCCCGTCCGCGCCGCCTGCCCCCGCCCGGTCTCGTCGAGCTTCACACCGGCGGTGCGCCCGGCGAGCACTCCCGAGGCGTTCGCGGTGGTCCGACCGTGCCGGACCAGGATGACCGTTGCCATGTCGCGGACTGTAGCCGGACCGTCCCGGCGCTAGCGTGGCCCCGTGATCGTCGACAGCGCCCTCTACCGGGGCGGCACCCGTGTCGACCTCGACTGCGCTCCCCACGAGTTCGACAAGCTCCGCGCCGGTGTCGAGAGCCCCGGCGACTTCGTCTGGCTGGGCCTCTACCGGCCCAGCGAGCACGAGCTCAGCGAGGTCGCGGAGGCCTTCGGGCTGCACCCGCTCGCCGTCGAGGACGCCGTCCAGGCCCACCAGCGCCCCAAGCTCGAGAAGTACGCCGACAGTCTGTTCCTGGTCCTCAAGACGCTTTGGTACGTCGACGAGGACGACGCCGTCGAGACCGGCGAGATCAACATCTTCCTCGGCCGCGACTTCGTCGTGACCGTCCGGCACGGCCGCGGCTCCCAGCTCCGCAGCGCCCGTAGCCAGCTCGAGGCCCAGCCCGAGCTGCTCACGCACGGCCCCGGCTCGGTCATGTACGCCGTCTGCGACACCGTGGTGGACGGCTACCTCGACGTCGTCCGCGAGCTCGAGATCGACGTCGACGAGGTCGAGACCTCCGTCTTCTCGCCCGAGCGCACCAAGGACTCCGCCCGGATCTACACCCTCAAGCGCGAGCTCGCCGAGGTACGACGGGCCGTGCAGCCGCTGCGCGAGCCGATGCGCCGGCTCTCCAGCGGCGAGGTGCCCGCCGTACCCGCGGAGGCCCGGCCCTTCTTCCGCGACGTCCTCGACCACCTCACCCAGGCCAACGAGGTCGGCGACAGCCTGGAGACCCTGCTCTCGTCGGCCTTCGAGGCGCACCTGGCCCAGATCTCGGTCCAGCAGAACGACGACATGCGCAAGATCTCGGCCGGCGCCGCGCTGGTCGTCGTCCCCACCCTGATCGCCGGGATCTACGGCATGAACTTCGAGCACATGCCCGAGCTCGGTTGGACCCTCGGCTACCCCTTCGCCCTGCTGCTCATGGGCGCGGTGGCGGGCGGGCTGTGGGTGCTGTTCAAGCGGTCCGGCTGGCTCTAGGTCAGGCGTCCAGCGTGAAGCTGGCGACGTCGGCGCGCAGCTCGGCGGCCATCGAGGCCAGCTCGGCGATCGCGGTCAGCGTCTGGTTGACCGCCTGCGTCGTGCCCTCGGCCGCGGTCGCGACACCCGAGATGTTGGTCGCGATCTCCCCGGAGCCGGTGGAGGCCTCGGCGACGTTGCGGGACATCTCGTTGGTCGTGGCGGTCTGCTCCTCGACCGCCGCGGCGATGGTGTTCTGGTAGTCGTTGATGCTGGTGATGATCTCGGCGATCTCACCGATCGCCACGACGGCACCGGAGGTGTCGGCCTGGATCGCCTCCACCCGCTTGGCGATGTCCTCGGTCGCCCGGGCGGTCTCCTGGGCCAGCTCCTTGACCTCGTTGGCCACGACCGCGAAGCCCTTGCCGGCCTCACCGGCGCGAGCGGCCTCGATGGTCGCGTTCAGGGCCAGCAGGTTGGTCTGCTCCGCGATCGAGGTGATCGTCTTGACGACCGCGCCGATCTCCTGGCTGGACGTGCCGAGCTTGGCGACGGTCTCGTTGGTGACCTCCACGGTGGTGACGGCCTCGGCCGCGACCCGGGCGGCCTCGTTGGCGGAGTGGGCGATCTCGCGGATCGAGGCGCCCATCTCCTCCGCACCGGCGGCGACGGTCCCGACGTTGCGCGACACCTCGTCCGCGGCACCGGACACCACACCGGCCTGGACGGACGTCTCCTCCGCACCCGCGGCGATCTGGTGCGACGAGGCCGACAGCTCCTCCGACGCGCCGGCGACGGCGTCCGCGGAGCCCGCGACCTTGCCGACGATCGCCGCGACGGCGACCCGCGCCTCCTCGTACGACGCGGCCATCTCGCCCACCTCGTCCCGGGTCCGCACCTCGGCCCGGGCGGTCAGGTCCCCGGCCGCGAAGGCGTGCAGAGCCCGTCGTACGACGTCGAGACCGCGGACGATCCGGCCCGCGGAGAAGAGGGCGAACGCCGCGACGATCAGCGCGCCGAGCGCCAGCACGAGGAAGACCAGCCGCTGGGCGGCGCCGGCGGCGTCCACCGACTCCTCGGTGAGGGCGTCGGTCCGCTCGAGGACGCTGGTCACCATGGTCCCGGTGAGCTCCACGATCTCGCCGTAGATGGCGTAGACCTGGTCGAGGATCAGCTGGTCGCCGCGGTCCACGGCGGCGGCGGTGCCGACACGGTAGGCCTCGACGACCTGGTCGTCGGCCGCGAAGAACTGGTCCCAGAGCGCGCTGATCCGGTCGAACTGCTCCCGCTCCCCCGCGCTCATCACCTCGGTCGGCATCGCGTCCAGCTGCTCCCGGAGGCCGGCCACGCTGGTGAGGAAGCCGGCCCGGTTCGCCGACTTCGGGTCGATCGCCACCGACGGCGAGAGCCGGCGGACGTCCCACGCGTAGCCGAGCTGCCAGCCGGTGACGTCGGCGTTGTAGAAGTTGACCTCCTTGACCGCGGCCACCAGGCCCTGCAGCTCCTGGACGTCGCGGGCGTGGCTCTCCGAGGAGCGGGCGTTCTGGATGCCGATGACGCCGACCAGCAGCGCCGCGACGACACCGACGGCGCCGACGCAGAGGATCTTGCCGCGCACGCCGAGGCGCGCGGCGCCGGTCAGGGCAGGCCGAGAGGAGGTCATGCCCGGGGCATCGGCCGGCGCCACCCGGACCTGAGTGCGATCAGGCGTTCAGGACTCCGGTCGCGACCAGCACCAGGACCAGCGCGCCGAGGGCGACGCGGTAGAGCACGAACGGCGTGTACGACTTCGTGGAGACGTAGCGCAGCAGCCAGGCGATCGCGGCGTACCCGACGACGAACGAGATGACCGTGGCGACGATGGTCGGGCCCCAGCCGTAGGTGTTGTCGCCGTGCGGGATCTCCTTGAGCTCGAAGAGGCCGGCGCCGACGACGGCCGGGATGGCCAGCAGGAACGCGTAGCGGGTGGCGGCCTCCCGCTCGTAGCCGAGGAACCGGCCCATCGAGATCGTGGCGCCCGAGCGCGAGACCCCGGGGACGAGCGCGCAGGCCTGCGCCACGCCCATGAGGACGGCGTCGCGGAGCGTGATCTGCTTGATCTGCTTGTTGCTCCGGCTGACCCGGTCGGCGATGCCGAGGATCACCCCGAGCACGATCAGCGTCGTCCCGATGATCCACAGGCTGCGGAAGTCCTGCTCGATCACGTCCTTCAGCGCGACGCCGAGCAGCACGATCGGCAGCGAGCCGATGATGATGAACCAGCCCATCCGGGCGTCGAGGTGCCCGCGGTACTCCGGCCTCACCAGGCTCTTGAGCCAGGTCGACCCGATCCGCCAGATGTCCTCGCGGAAGTAGATGAGCACCGCCAGCTCGGTCCCGATCTGGATGACGGCGGTGAACGCCGCGCCCGGGTCACCCCAGCCGAACATCTCCGGGAAGATCCGGAGGTGCGCGCTGCTGGAGATCGGCAGGAACTCGGTCAGGCCCTGGATGGTGCCGAGCACGACGGCCTCGAAGAAGTCCCACACGGGAGGCGATCCTACGGACGCCGACCGGCGTTCGGTGGGCGAGCCGTCGACTGAGGGTGTGGTGTTGCCTACTACCTTGTCGCCATGCAGCACAGGTCGTTGGGCGCCACAGGGCTCCGGGTGTCCCGTCTCGGTCTCGGGACGATGACGTGGGGACGTGACACGGACGAGCACGAGGCCCGCGACCAGCTGGTCGCCTTCACCGAGGCGGGCGGCACCCTCCTGGACACCGCGGCCGGTTACGGCAACGGCGCGTCCGAGGAGCTGATCGGCAGCCTCCTCGGCGACGTGGTCGGCCGCGACGACGTCGTCCTGGCCACCAAGGCCGGCATCAGCGGCACCCGCGGCGGCGGCCGGGCGTACGACGTCTCGCGCGGCCACCTGCTGCGGACCCTCGATGCCTCGCTGCGCCGGCTCGGCGTCGAGCACGTCGACCTGTGGCAGGTGCACATCTGGTCCGACGACGTACCGCTCGAGGAGACGCTGACCGCTCTCGACCTCGCGGTCACGTCCGGGCGGGCGTCGTACGTCGGGATCTCCAACTACTCCGGGTGGCAGACGGCCCAGGCCGCCACCTGGCAGCGCGCCGTCCCGGGCCGGGCGGTGCTGGCCTCGACGCAGGTGGAGTACTCGCTGCTCAGCCGGCACGTCGAGCACGAGGTGCTGCCCGCCTGCGCCGCGCTCGGCCTCGGCGTGCTGCCGTGGTCCCCGCTGGGCCGGGGTGTGCTGACCGGCAAGTACCGCTCCGGCACCCCGTCGGACTCGCGCGCCGCCTCGCGCCACTTCGCCTCGTTCGTCGGCACCTACCTCACCGACCGGTCCGCAGGCATCGTGGAGGCCGTCGCACGCGCGGCCGAGGGCCTGGGCTGGACCCCCCTGGAGGTCGCCCTGGTCTGGGTGCGCGACCGGCCCGGCGTCACCGCACCGATCGTGGGCGCGCGCACCGCCGCCCAGTTGCAGGGAGCCCTCAGCGTCGAGGACCTGACCCTGCCGGCCGAGATCGTCGACGCGCTCGACGACGTCAGTGGTCCGGATCTCGCCTAGCGGGATCTTGTGGAGGGGGTAGGCATGTCACGTGCACACCGTCAGGCGCCCGGTCGGGGCGTGGAGTGGGAGTTCGACAAGGTCACGTTCTCGCGGGAGTTCCCCCGCGGCGTGGTCACGAAGCTGCTGGTCGAGCGCGCCGAGCACGGCGGGTGGGAGCTCGACCGGGTCCGGATCGGCGCCGACGGCGTACGACGGGTGATCCTGCGGCGGAAGATCATCCGCGCCGTCCGCACCGCCTGAGTTCGCTGTTTGTGACCAAACGGCGCCATGTGAGCGCTCACATGGTGCCGTTTGGTCACAAACGGCGAACCCCACCAGCCCGCGTCCGTGCCCCTCAGACGTCGTCGAGGAACCGGTCGAACACGCGCGCACCGAACTCGAGCGCATCGACGGGCACCCGCTCGTCGACGCCGTGGAAGAGCGCGGTGAAGTCGAGCTCGGCCGGGAGCTTCAGCGGCGCGAAGCCGTAGGAGCGCATGCCCAGCCTGCGGAAGTGCTTGGCGTCGGTGCCGCCGCTCATGAGGTACGGCGCGATGATCGCCTCGGGGTCCTCGGCCAGGATCGAGCGGTGCATGGCGCCGACCAGGTCGCCGTCGTACGGCGTCTCCCAGGGCTGCTGGTGGGACAGGTGCTCGATCTCGATCCCCTCGCCGACCAGCTCGGCCAGGGTCGCGAAGAACTCGTCCTCGAAGCCCGGCAGGAACCGGCCGTCCACGTGGGCGGTGGCCTCGGTCGGGATGACGTTGACCTTGTAGCCGGCGCTGAGCATCGTCGGGTTGGTGGTGTTGCTGATGACGGCGCCGAGCATCCGTGCCGCGCCCCCGAACTCCTCGATGAGGGCGGGGGCGTTCTCGGGGGTGGCCTCCACCCCGGCCAGCTCGCCGACCGACGCGAGGAGCACCTCCATCGTGGGCGTCAGCCGGACCGGCCACTGGTAGGCGCCGATCCGGGCGACCGCAGCGGTCAGCCGGGAGACGGCGTTGTCGGTGTTGAGCATCGATCCATGGCCGGCTCGGCCCCGGGCGGTGAGCCGCATCCAGGCCATGCCCTTCTCGGCGGCCTCGACGAGGTACATCCGGCGGCCGCGGACGGTGGTGCTGAACCCGCCGACCTCGCCGACCGCCTCGGTCACCCCCTCGAACTCGTCGGGGTGCTCGTCGACCAGCACCTGGGCGCCCTTGTGGCCGCCCGCCTCCTCGTCTGCGGTGAAGCAGAGCACGACCGGCCGCTCGGGCACCCGCCCGGCCCGCTGCCGGGCCCGTACGACGGACAGCAGCATCGCGTCGAAGTCCTTCATGTCGACGGCGCCGCGACCCCAGACGTACCCGTCCTGGATCTCGCCGCTGAACGGGTCGACCTGCCAGTCCTCGGCCGCGGCCGGGACGACGTCGAGGTGTCCGTGCAGCAGGAGCCCGTCCCCGCTCGTCCCGCCCCAGCGCGCGACGACCGACGTACGACCGGGCTCGGGCTCGTAGAGCCGCGACTCGATGCCGACCTCGTCGAGCAGCGTGGCGACGTACTCGGCGGCCTTGCGCTCCCCCGGACCGTCCTGGTCGCCGTAGTTGGAGGTGTCGATGCGGATCAGCTCGCGGCAGAGCTCGACCACCTCACCGGCGGGGTCCGGCGCGGCCTCGGGAACGTCGTTCGCGGGGGTGTTCGACATGGCCCCAGCATGTCACCCCGCCGGTGCCACCCCGATGCGGCGTTTCGGCCCACCCTTTGCTAGGTTTTCACCCGCACTCGTCCGGGTGGCGGAATTGGCAGACGCGCTAGCTTGAGGTGCTAGTGCCCTTTATCGGGCGTGGGGGTTCAAGTCCCCCCTCGGACACTGGAAGGCCCCGGCTCCACGGGGCCTTTCTTCATTTCCGGGCTCTCTCGACGGGCTCCGGGTACGACGAAGGGGCGCCACCGCTCACGCGGTGGCGCCCCTTCGTGGCGTCGGGAGCCGGGTCCCGGTCAGCTGCGGGCGCAGGGCCGCCGGGTGGGCTCGATCCCGGCCGTGTGGGTCGCGTTGGGGTCCTTCCACATCGAGTCGAAGCGCGCGGTGTAGCGCGAGTAGACCGGCTTGCCGTTGAGGCGCAGCGTGAGCTCGTCGTTGCCGAACGAGATGCGCGACCAGTTCTCGGACCCGGTCCACACCGCGCGCAGCGCCTTGCCGTCGTAGGCACCGCTGACGGTGAAGAACTTGTAGTGGGAGTAGCAGCGCGGGCCGTAGACGATCTCGTCCTCGTTGCCCGTGGAGGGCTTGTCGCCGAAGTCCCAGTCAGCGGCCCTGACCGGGATGCCCGCGCGCTGCAGGATGCCCTGGCTCGAGGCACCCAGCACGCTCCCGATCACGCGTACGTCGCAACCCTGCCGCTTCAGGTCGGCCACCTTGCGGGCGATGGTGTCGCCGCGCTCGCCGTACCAGGCGTAGACGATGATCTTGACGACGGTGCGGCCGTTGATGCCGTAGCCGCGAGGGGCTGCGCAGCCGATCTTGGAGAGCCGCTGGATGACCGGGTCGCCGCTGGTCGTCTTGGCCTTCCTCACCTCCACCGTGCCGCCCTGGGAACGCGCCAGCTCCCGCTGGAAGGAGACGGAGGTGGTCGGGGAGCTGTAGCCGATGTAGCGCGGGGTCGTCTTCCGGTCGCGGATCAGCTGGCGGAAGACCCGCACCCAGGTGCGGAACAGGCGGCGGTCGTTGCGGATCGTGTAGCCGTCGTTCCACTGAGCGAAGGCAGCGCCGTAGGTCAGGTTGGCCGAGGACGTGATGATCACGTGCTTGGAGGCGCCGCTGCGGCTGAACGAGTAGACCTTCGTGTGCAGATTGCCGCCGGGCCCGTTGCGGCACGAGCCCTTGCAGTAGATGAGGAAGCTGGGCTTCTTGCGGTTCTTGCCCAGTGCCTTCTGCAGGCGGGCCTGCGTCTTGCTCGTGGTGTTGTCGTTGAAGACCATCTGGACGTTGACGCCGCGCTTGTGCGCCCTGATGAGCAGGTCGGCGACGTCGGCCCGGTCCATCGAGTAGCTCGCGAAGCGGATCGTCTCGCCGCGCCGGGTGTGCTTGATGGCGTCGCGGATGCGGGCCACGATCGCGACCCGGGCCTTCGGCGAGCCCTTGGGGTTGTTGAAGACCGCGCCGCGCGGCGGCTTCCAGCGACGCTTGGGCTTCTTCTTCGCC
This sequence comes from Nocardioides lianchengensis, assembly GCF_900101465.1. GTDB lineage: Bacteria > Actinomycetota > Actinomycetes > Propionibacteriales > Nocardioidaceae > Nocardioides > Nocardioides lianchengensis. The sequence continues at coordinate 272,642 of NZ_FMZM01000006.1, read as the reverse complement.
TTCGCCTTCGCCTTCGCCACCGCCGGGGCGGCGGCGGGAGCAGCCGCAGGCGCCGCGGCCGGCGCGGCGGCCGAGGCCGCCACGGCCGCGACCGGGGCCACAGCGGTCGCGGTGCTCGCGGCGGGGACGACGGACAGCACCGTCACACCCAGCACGGTCACCAGCATCGTCGAGGACCGAGATCTCCAGCTCATCACAGCGGGAGTGTAAAGGGATCTAGGGTGCGGCTCATGATCCCGAGCGTGCGCGCGTCCGATCTTTCGCTGCGTGAGCAGGTGCGCCTGCTGTCCGGTCACGACGAGTGGCGCACCGAGAAGGTCGACGGAGCAGGGCCCGCGATGCTCAGTGACGGTCCCCACGGTCTGCGGGTGCAGCCCGAGGGCGGCGACCACCTCGGCTTCGGCGACAGCGTCCCGGCCACCTGCTTCCCGCCCGCCGCCACCCTGGCGTGCACGTGGGACGACGCCCGCGCTCGCGAGGTCGGCGCCGCGATCGGGCTGGAGGCGCGTGCCCTCGGCGTCGACGTGGTCCTGGGTCCCGGGCTCAACATCAAGCGGCACCCCCTGGGCGGCCGGAACTTCGAGTACTTCTCGGAGGACCCGCTGCTCACTGGCCACCTGGCGACCGCCATGGTCGAGGGGATCCAGTCCCGAGGCGTCGGGGCGTGCCTGAAGCACTTCGCGGTCAACAACCAGGAGTCGCACCGGTTCGTGGTCGACGCCATCGTCGACGAGCGCACACTGCGCGAGCTGTACCTGGCCGGCTTCGAGCACGCGGTGCGCGTGAGTCGCCCCTGGACCGTGATGGCGTCGTACAACTCGGTGAACGGGGAGCACGCGACCGAGCACCACCAGCTGCTCACCACGATCCTGCGCGAGGAGTGGGGCTTCGACGGGCTCGTGATGAGCGACTGGGGCGCGGTGAGCGACCGGACCCGCGGCATCGCGGCCGGCATGGACCTGGAGATGCCGACCAGCCGTGGCCTGTTCGACCGAGACGTGTGCGAGGCGGTCGAGTCGGGTGTCCTCCCGGCCGCGGCCGTCGAGACCTCGGCGCAGCGGGTCCTGGACCTCCTCGCCCGCTGCCCGACCGGGGAGCGGCCGGAGCTGCCGATCGCCGCCCACGACGCCCTGGCCCGGCGGGTGGCGGCCGAGGCGACGGTCGTCCTGGAGAACGACGGGCTGCTGCCGTTGGCGCCCGGACTGAGCGTGGCGCTGCTCGGCGACTTCGCCGCCCGTCCGCGCTACCAGGGCAGCGGCAGCTCCCTGGTGACCCCCACCCGGCTGACCACCGCCCGCGAGGCGCTGACCGCGCGCGGGGTCACCCTCGTGGACGACCCCGCGACGGCCGACGTCGCCGTCGTGCTGGTCGGCCTGCCGCCGACCCACGAGAGCGAGGGCTTCGACCGGCCGGGCCTCGACCTGCCGCCCGAGCACGACGCCCTCGTCGAGCAGGTCAGCGCCGCCAACCCGCGGACCGTGGTGGTCCTGTCGGCCGGCGGACCGGTCCGGCTGCCCTGGCACGACCGGGTGGCCGCCGTGCTCACCGGGCACCTGGGCGGACAGGCGACCGGCGCCGCCCTGGCCGACGTCCTGTACGGCGACGTCGAGCCCGCGGGGCGGCTGGCGGAGTCGTGGCCCGCGGCCCTCGCCGACGTCGCGTCGGATCCCTGGTTCCCCGGCCATCCCCACCAGGTCGAGCACCGCGAGGGCCTCTTCGTTGGCTACCGGCACCACACGACGGCGGACGTCGCGCCGGCGTACCCCTTCGGTCACGGCCTCGGGTACGTCCGGCCCGACTGGTCCGCGGCCACCGTCGACCGCGACGTGCTCACGGCCGGCGAGACCTTGTCGGTGACCGTCACCGTCACCAACCGAACGGACCGTGCGGCGTCCGACGTCGTGCAGGTCTACCTTCACGACCGGACCGGCGTGGTGCTGCGCCCCCGGCGCGAGCTCACGGCGTACGCCCGGGTCCGTCTCGTGCCGGGCGAGAGCCGACGGGTCGAGCTCGAGGTGCCCGCGCGGGCGTTCGCGTTCTACGACGTCGAGCGCGGGGACTGGGCCACCCCGTCCGGCCGGTACGACGTCGAGGTGGCCCGCTCGAGCGCCGAGGTGGTCGCGACACTCACCGTCCAGGTCACGGGTGGCGTCGACTCCGCGCCAGAGCTCGCCGACACCCCGCCCGTCGCGACGACCGACGCCGCCTTCGCGCGCCGGCTGGGTCGACCGGTGCCGGTGCCGCGAGCGCTCCGGCCGTTCACCCGGGAGTCGACCGTCGGCGAGCTCGCCACGACCCGGGTGGGGCGACTGCTGCGCCGGGCCCTGATCGCCGCCGCGCCCCTGAACCAGGCGGCCGGCGACGACGAGACCCTGCGGCTGATGCTGGAGCGCTCCCTGGAGGAGCTGCCCCTCAGGTCGGTCGCCATCTTCTCCGGCGGCAAGCTGCGCTGGCCCGCGGTGGACGCGTTGCTGGCGCTGGTCAACGGCCGACCGTGGGCCGTGCCGTCGGCCCTGCGAGGGCGCCGCCGAGACGTCAAGACGCCCTTGGCTTGATGCCGCAGAGAATTTTCTCGGCGAGGGGCGAATACCCGGGAGCGGATCGGGCACCATCGCACCAGTGGTCTCGGGAACACACCCCCCCAGTGCGCCTGGGACTGCCGGCCGGGCCGCGGTCCCCTCGGGACCGCGGCCCTTGGTCTGTCCCGACCGCCAGTGGACGCGCCGATCGGTGCCCGCGGCCCGTGCGGTCGCAACGCCAGGCACTACGCTCCAGGAGTGTCTGCACCCCCCTTCCGCGTCGGCTTCGTCACCGGGGCGACCCCGGACAAGTGGGCGCGCACCTGGCGCGACCGCTCCCGGATCCCGCTGGAGCTGGTGCCCGTGGAGCAGGCCGAGCAGGAGGCGGGGCTGCGTGATCGCACGCTCGACATGTGCCTGGTCCGGCTGCCCGTCGACCGCGAGGGTCTCCACCTGATCCCGTTGTACGACGAGATCGCCGTCGCCGTGGTCGGTCGCGAGCACCTCGTGTCGGTGGTGGACGAGGTCACGCTCGCCGACCTGGCCGACGAGCAGCTGGTGCTCCCCCACGACTCGGGCTGGGTGCCCGCGGCGGAGCAGCTCGACTGGCCGCCGATGTCGGTGCGTGACGCGATCGAGGTCGTGGCGTCCGGCACCGGCGTGGTCCTGCTGCCGATGGCCGTCGCCCGCCTCCACCACCGCAAGGACGTCGTGCATCGGCCGGTCACCGATCTGCCGACCACCAAGGTCGGACTGGCCTGGCGGGTCGACGACGAGGACCCGCGGGTCCAGACCTTCATCGGGATCGTCCGCGGCCGGTCCGAGCGCAGCTCGCGAACCTGAGGCCCTATAGCCGAACCCCCGCGGGTATGAATCATCCGTTCGGTCATGATGTGATTCGTTTCATGGGGGATTCTCGGGAAGAGGTGCGCGCTGACGCGCCCACCATCGGCGGCGGTGCACCACCCAACGGTGGACTCAGCATCGGCGAGATCAGCAGGATGACCGGCGTCTCGGTCGCGACCCTGCGCACCTGGGAGCAGCGGCACGGGTTCCCCGTCCCGCACCGGCTCCCGAGCGGGCACCGCCGCTACGACGCATCCGTCGTCGAGGCCGTGCTCACCGTGCTGCGCCAGCGGGAGGCGGGCACCCGGCTCGAGACCGCGATCGCCGAGGCCCAGCAGCCCGACGGGCGCAGCGCTCCGTCGGTCTTCGCCGAGGTGCGGCGCCGCAGCCCGCACCTCGAGGTGCACCGGCTGCGCAAGGCGACCGTCTCCGCCCTCTCCCGAGCCATCGAGGACGAGTTCTGCGCCCGCGCCGACCAGCCGGTGCTCTTCGGCGGGTTCCAGAAGCGGCGCTTCTACGAGCCGGTGCGCGACCGCTGGGAGGACCTGGCGACCACGGCCCGGGCGACCCTGGTGATGGCCGACTTCGACGGACCGCTGCCGGGCGAGCGCGCCGTACGCGTGCGGCTCACGGCGGAGTCGCCGCTGCGGCGCGAGTGGTTCGTGGTCTGCGACGCCCACGGCCTTCCGGCGCTGCTCACCGCCTGGGAGCTGCCCGGTCAGGCCGGCATCGGTGACCAGGACCGGGAGTTCGAGGCGATCTGGACCGTCGACCCGCGGGCCGTGCGGAACGCCAGCCGGGTGTGCGCGGCGACCAGCCTCGCGGTCGGCGCGCCCGGCGCCGAGCTGCTCGTGCGCCAGCTGGCCGAGCCGTCGTCGCGGCCGCTCGACCCGTCGGCCAGCGCGCGGCTCTTCAACCGGGTGGTCACCTACCTCGACCGGCAGGGCTGACGTCGTCCTCGCCGGTGAGGAGCCTCACCCGGAGGTGTGAGGCCGTCGCAGCGTGGACACCATCATCCGGTGACCACGTTCCAACGCCCTGCCTCTGACCAACACACCACGGGCTCCGTCGGCAGCCCGGTGCCCCAGCACGACCAGCACCCGGTGCTCGACGTCGAGCAGTCGTCGTACGGCCCCGACGGAGGTCGGCCCGGGCTGGACCGCCTGGTCTTCGGCGTCACCGCCGGCGTCTCGCTGGCCTTCCTGCTCTGGGGCTTCCTCGGGACGGACTCGCTCGGGAAGGTCTCCGACCAGTCGCTGACCTGGACCATGCGCAACACCGGCTGGCTGTTCGTCCTCACCGCGAGCGCGCTCGTGGTCTTCGTGATCTGGATCGCGCTCAGCAGGTACGGCGCCATCACGCTCGGCCGCGACGGCGAGGAGCCGGAGTTCCGCACCGTCTCGTGGATCGCGATGATGTTCAGCGCCGGCATGGGCATCGGGCTGATGTTCTACGGCGTCAGCGAGCCGATCAGCCACTTCACCGCGCCCCCGCCCGGCACCGGCGGCGCGGACAACGCCGAAGCCGTCCAGCACGCGATGGCCACCACGCTCTTCCACTGGACCCTGCACCCGTGGGCCATCTACGCCGTCGTCGGCCTGGCCATCGCGTACGGCGTCTACCGCAAGGGCCGGCTGCAGCTGATCTCGGCCGCCTTCGAGCCGCTGCTCGGCAAGCACGCGCACGGCCCCGGCGGCAAGGTCATCGACATGCTCGCCATCTTCGCGACGCTCTTCGGCTCGGCCGCGTCGCTGGGCCTCGGCGCGCTGCAGATCCGCAGCGGCCTGCAGATCACCACGAGCCTCGGCGACGTCGGCAACGGCTTCCTGGTCGGCATCATCGCGATCCTGACGGTCGCGTTCGTCGCCTCGGCCGTCTCCGGGGTGGCCAAGGGCATCCAGTGGCTGTCGAACATCAACATGGTGCTCGCCGTCGCGCTCGCTCTCTTCGTCTTCATCGTCGGCCCGACCGTCTTCATCCTCAACCTCATCCCGACCTCGGTCGGCAGCTTCATCGGCGACCTGCCGATGATGGCCGCCCGCACCGGCGCCGAGGGCCAGGACACCAACGAGTGGCTCCAGGGCTGGACCGTCTTCTACTGGGCCTGGTGGATGTCGTGGACGCCGTTCGTCGGCATGTTCATCGCACGCATCTCGCGCGGCCGGACCATCCGCCAGTTCGTCACGGGCGTGCTGCTCGTCCCGAGTCTGGTGAGCCTGGTCTGGTTCTGCATCTTCGGCGGCGCCGCGATCAAGCTGCAGCAGCTCGGCACCGACATCGCCGGGGCGGGCGGCGAGGAGTCTCAGCTGTTCACGACCCTCGAGGCCTACCCCGTCGCGACCCTGGCCAGCATCGTCGTCATGGTGCTCGTCGGCATCTTCTTCGTCTCGGGCGCCGACGCGGCGTCGATCGTGATGGGCACCCTGTCCGAGCACGGTTCGACCGAGCCCCGTCGGGCCACGGTCATCTTCTGGGGCGTGGCCACCGGCGCCGTCGCCGCCGTGATGCTGCTCGCGGGCGGCGAGGACGCGCTCTCCGGGCTGCAGAGCATGACCATCGTGGCAGCCGTGCCGTTCGTGCTCGTCGTGATCGGGCTGTGCGTCTCGCTGGTCATGGACCTGCGGACCGACCCGGTCGTCGTGCGGCGTCAGTACGCCGTCGACGCCGTCGAGCAGGCCGTGATCGCCGGCGTGACCGAGCACGGTGACGACTTCGTGATCTCCACCGAGCAGGACCCGGCGGCTACCACGACGTCGAGAGCGGACGCCCCTCGCTGAATCCGGCGGCCGACTGGAGGCCGACCAGCGCCCGCTCGTGGAAGTCCTCGAGCGTCGCTGCTCCGGCGTACGTGCAGGCACTGCGTACGCCGGAGCAGATCGCGTCGATGAGGTCCTCGACCCCGGGCCGCTGCGGGTCGAGGTACATCCGCGACGAGGAGATGCCCTCCTCGTAGAGCGCCTTGCGCGCCCGGTCGTACGACGACTCCGCCGACGTCCGGTTCGCGACCGCGCGGGCCGAGGCCATGCCGAAGGAGACCTTGTAGGCCCGGCCGTCGGAGTCCTCGAGCAGGTCGCCCGGCGACTCGTGGGTGCCGGCGAACCAGGAGCCGACCATGACACTGGACGCGCCCGCGGCCAGGGCCAGCGCCACGTCGCGCGGGTGCCGGACTCCCCCATCGGCCCACACGTGCCTGCCGAGCGAGCGGGCCTCGGCGGCGCACTCGCGGACGGCCGAGAACTGCGGGCGACCGACGCCCGTCATCATCCGGGTGGTGCACATGGCGCCCGGGCCGACACCGACCTTCACGATGTCGGCACCCGCCTCGATTAGGGCACGGGTGCCCTCGGCGGACACGACGTTGCCGGCGACGACCGGGACCGCCGGAGCCACGGACCGGATCGCGCGCAGCGCGTCGATCATCCGGTCCTGGTGTCCGTGCGCGGTGTCGGCGACCAGCACGTCCACGCCCGCCTCGAGCAGCCGGGCGGCCTTGTCGGCGACGTCGCCGTTCACCCCGACCGCGGCCGCGATCCGGAGACCGCCGGAGGCGTCGACCGCGGGTGTGTAGAGGGTGGCTCGCAGCGCACCGGTGCGGGTCAGGACGCCGACCAGGCGCCCGTCGGCATCGACTCCGACCGCGAGCCCGGCCCGGGCGGTGTCGATGGCGTCGAAGACGGTGCGCGCGTCCGTGTCAGCCGGTACGACGACGCGGGGTGGCGTCATCACCTGCTGGACCTGGGCGAACCGGTCCACCTCCGCGCAGTCGGCGGCGGTCACGATGCCGACCGGCCGGCCGTCCTCGACCACGACCGCGGCCCGGTGCGACCGCTTCGGGATCAGCGCGAGCGCCTCCCCCACGGTCGCCTCGGGCGCCAGCTCGATCGTGGTGTCGAAGACCAGGTGCCGCTGCTTGACCCAGCGCACCACGTCGGCGACCACCGGGATCGGGATGTCCTGCGGGATCACCACCAGGCCGCCGCGGCGGGCGACCGTCTCGGCCATCCGCTTGCCGGCGATGGCGGTCATGTTGGCCACCACGATCGGCAGGGTCGCGCCCGTGCCGTCGCTGGTGGCGAGGTCGACGTCGTACCGGCTGGCCACCGCGGAGTGGCGGGGCACCATGTAGACGTCGTCGTAGGTCAGGTCGTACGGGGGAACCGCACCGTCGAGGAAACGCACGTGCGGGAAATCTACGCCCTCACAGTGCCCGACCGAACATCTCCGCGGCGGCTCGGGCGCTGGGCGTCCCGTGGTCCGGGTCGGCGCCCGCGGCCACCAGCACCGCGACCACGTCGTCCTCGCCCTTGAACACCGCGCCGGCCAACGGCGACTGGCCGCGGTCGTTGAGGCGGTCGACGTCCGCGCCGCGCTCGACCAGACCCGCCACCACGGCAGCGTGCCCGTGGTAGGCGCCGAGCATCAGCAGCGTGTTGCCGGCCGCGTCGGTCAGGTCGACCGGGACGCCCGCGTCGACGTACGCCGCCAGCCGCTCGGCGTGGCCGTGCCGCGCGAGGTCGAGCACCTGGTGCGCCAGCTCGACCAGGTCCTCCCCCGGTGCGTCCCCCGGTGACGTGCTCATGGCGTCGAGTCTGGCAGGTTGGGCCGCATGTCCTACGTCGAGCCGGGTGACCCCGGTCAGCTCGCCGCCACGGTCCGCGCCGCGTTCCAGGAGCGGTACGCCGCCCCGGCCACGGCTGTCGGTCGCGCACCCGGTCGGGTCAACCTGATCGGCGAGCACACCGACTACAACGCCGGCCTGGTGCTGCCCGTGGCCCTCCCCCATGCGACCTACGCGGCCTGGGCGCCGCGCACCGACGGCGTCCTCCGGGTGGCCAGCCGCCAGCAGGAGACGGTCTGGGAGGGACGGGTCGACGAGATCGGCCCGGACACGGTCGACGGCTGGGCGTCGTACGCCGCCGGGGTGGTGTGGGCGCTCCGGGAGGCGGGGATCGACCTGGCCGGCGGCGACCTGCTCGTCGACGGCACCGTCCCGCTCGGGGCGGGGCTGTCGAGCTCCGCCGCTCTCGAGTGCGCGGTCGCGGTCGCGGTGGCCCCCGACGTCGAGCGCCGACTGCTGGCGGCGGCCTGCATCCGGGCGGAGACCGAGGTGGCGGGCGCGCCGACCGGCGGCATGGACCAGTACGTCGCGCTGCTGGCCGAGCCCGACCATGCGCTGCTCATCGACTTCGCGAGCGACGAGACCACGCAGGTCCCGCTCGAGCTCTCCGGGCACACCCTGCTGGTCACCGACACCCGGGTCAGCCACGAGCTGACGGACGGCGGCTACGGCTCGCGCCGAGCCGACTGCGAGGAGGCCGCGCGGCTGCTCGGTGTCCCGACGCTGCGGGAGGCGGCGCTCACCGCGGTCGAGACGCTCGAGGACGAACGGATCCGGCGCCGGGCGCGGCACGTCGTGACCGAGATCGAGCGCGTCACCGCCGTCGTCGACGCACTGGGCCGCTCCGACTGGGACACCGTCGGGACGCTGTTCCTGGCCTCGCACGCCTCGATGCGCGACGACTTCGAGATCTCCACCCCCGAGCTCGACGCCGCGGTGGCCGTCGCCGTCGAGGCCGGCGCCGTCGCGGCCCGGATGACCGGTGGCGGCTTCGGCGGCTCCAGCGTCGCGCTCGTCCCCGACGAGCGGGTCGAGGCCGCGATGCGGGCCATCGACGCGACGTTCGTGCTCGAGGGGTTCACGCCGCCCGCCCACCTACGGGCCGTGCCGTCGGCAGGCGCGACGCCGGTCTAGGTCGAGCTGACCGCGATCCGGCCGGAGCGGAACGCGTCGACGAAGAGCGCGTGGTCGGCGCGGACCCGCTCGGCGTACTCGACGCCGAAGTCGGTGATCCAGCCCGTGAACTCGCGGCGCCGGCCGTCGAGCGAGGCGGCGATCGCCTCCTCGACCTGGAAGTCGACGAGGTCCTGGTCGCTGTCCTCGTCGGAGGCGCAGTGGATCTTGGCGGTGGCCCGGCCGAGCAGGTCGACCACGCCGGCGATGTCATCGGGCTCGGTGAGGCCGGACCAGTCCAGGTCCTCCTCGTACGGCGAGACCTCGCTGACGACGTACCCGGTCCCGTCGAGCTCGGTCCAGCCGAGCAGGGGGTCGGTGTGCACCTGCAGGGCCCGCTGGCTGACCACCGTGCGGTGGCCCTCGTTCTCGAAGTAGCGGTCCACCTCCGCGGAGTCGACGAACCGGCTGACCGCCGGCACGTTGGCCTGCTTCATCGACAGCACGACGTCGTTGTCGAGCGCCTGGCTGACCCCCTCGATGAGCAGGTTGTACGCCGGCAGCCCCGCCGAGCCGATGCCGAAGCCGCTCTTGCCGACGGCGTCGCGCAGGTCGTAGAAGAGCGCACGGTCGGATCGCTTGTCCTCGGGGATCGTCTCCAGGTAGCGGGCGTAGGCCTTCTCGACCGAGGCCCGCTCGCGCTTCGGGAGTCGGCGCTCGTGGGTGCCCTCGCGGAAGAGCCGGGTCCCGTCCACGCGCAGCGTCACCGTGTCCAGGAGGTCCGCGCGGCGTCGTTCGCGGGCGACGACCAGCGCGTCGTGGATCGGGCCCTCGGTGTTGTCGAGGTGCAGCTCGAAGCCGTGCGCGTCGTCGTCGGTGTCGACGTACGCGTCCACCTGGGCGAGATAGGCGCGCACGTAGCGGCCGATCAGCCGTCGTACGTCGTCCTCGGGCAGCGCCTTCTGCCAGCCGACCAGCGCGAGCGAGGCGGCGAAGCGCTGCAGGTCCCAGGTGAAGCGGCCCAGGTAGGCCTCGTCGAAGTCGTTGACGTCGAAGACCAGCCGGCCGTCGGAGTTGAGGTAGGTGCCGAAGTTCTCGACGTGCAGGTCGCCGTGCACCCAGATCCGGCCGCTGCGCTCGTCGGCGTACGGGTCCTGCTCGGCGGTCACGTCCGCATAGAACAGGCAGGCACTGCCCCGGTAGAACGCGTGCGGATCGGCGGCCATCGTGCGGTACTTGCCGCGGAACGCCACGGGGTCGGCTGCCATCAGCGGCGCGAACGCGTCGTCGAGGGTCGACACGATCAGGTCGGTGCGGTCGTCGGCACGGTCGGTCATGGCCGGGTCGGTGCCCGGATCTGAGCCGTCGTACTCAGGGGCGGTCGGGTACGTCGGCGGAGCCGCCCGGTCCGCGCGAGCGACAGGCTGGTCGCATGAGCACTCCGAAGCAGTCCACCAACACCACCGCCTTCTTCGCCCAGGCCGGGATCTCCTTCGCCGTCGCGCTCGGCGCGATGCTGTTCGCGATCCTCTACCTGCCCGTCGACTCGTGGACCCGGGCCTTCCTCGGCATGACCACGATCTTCCTGACGACGTCGTCGTTCACGCTGGCCAAGTGCATCCGCGACGCCCAGGAGAGCCAGTACGTCGTCTCCCGTCTCGACCAGGCCCGCGTCGACAAGCTGCTGGCCGACCACGACCCGTTCCGCAGCGTGTCGTAGGCCTCAGCCGGGGCCGGCGTGGCGGTCGTCGGGACGGGGTATCGGACCGGGGACCGTCCGTCAACGGAAGGAACCACCGTGCCCAAGAACCCGCTCGGCAAGCTCGTCGATGCCGCCGTCGAGACCGCCGTCGAGACCGTGAAGGACCCGATCGGCACTGGCCAGAAGGTGGTCGGTCAGGCGGTCGGCCAGGTCCGCGGCACCGTCGAGCTCGGCAAGCTGGTGGCCGGTCAGGCGACGAAGGCCGCCGTCGAGCGCGTGGGCGCCGTCACCGGTCGGGGCGCGCGGTCCACCGCACCGACGCGGGTCGAGACCGCGCCCGTCCCCTCGCCCGAGGCCCAGCCGCACGGTGACCCGGTGACGCCCGTGAAGAAGGCGGTCAAGGCACCCGCGAAGAAGACCGCGACCAAGAAGGCGGCTCCTGTCGCCACGAAGGCCGTCCCCGCCGCCAAGAAGGCCGTCCCCGCCGCCAAGAAGCCGGCTCCCGCCGCCACGAAGGCGACGCCGCCCGCCAAGAAGGCCGCACCCGCCGCCAAGAAGCCGGCTCCCGTCGCCACGAAGGCGACGCCGCCCGCCAAGAAGGCGTCGGCGCCCAAGAAGGCGGCCACGAGCATCGACGCCGCCGCCGATCCCGCGGGCGTCGACGTGACCCCTGCCGACATCGCGCCCGCCAAGAAGACGGCGGCCAAGAAGGCCCCCGCCAAGAAGGCCCCAGCCAAGAAGGCGCCCGCGAAGAAGGCCCCCGCCAAGAAGGCAGCTCCGCTGACCGCGGCCCAGGTCGCCGCCGGGGCCAGCTCGGAGCCGGACCTCCCGCCCGCTCCCCCGTCCAGCGAGCCGCTGCTCGACGCCGGCACCGCCAAGGCGGTCGCCACCGAGGCGGCCACGTCCGCGAAGGCGTCCGACCTCGACAAGGGCTGAGGGCGACGCCGACCCGGGCGTGTCCCCTCCACCTCCGTGCTTGAATCCGGGGAAACCACCCCCGACGGAGGGAGTCCGATGAGCGTCACCGCCCGGCTCAACCGCCTCAGGATCGTCACGACCGAGGTGGCGTCCGATGTGGCCCGGGCCACGGTCCGCGTCGCCACCCCGGTGGTGTCCGCGACGGCCACCAAGGTGCGGGCCCGGCTGCAGCGGGAGCCGCAGCCCCTCCGCACCGACCTGCCGGCGACAATGCCGGCACCCGGTGCGGAGCCCGGTGCGGAGCCGGGTGCGGAGCCCGGACGGGTCACGACCGAGCCCACCCGGACCGGGCCGAACCCGGCCACGGTGGCACGCAACATCGCGCCCCTCCCGCCCGCTCCGAAACCGGCTGAGAAGAAGACCGCTCGTCCCTCCGCCCCCGGCGCGAAGCTGCCTCCGCGCCGCAGTCAGGACTGATCGGACCTCTCGACACTCGTGCCCCTGACCGGGCGCCCAGGCGCTCGATCAGGGGCACGAGTGCGTCGGCCGACGGTCTACTTCAGCTCGGCGCTCGACAGGCCCAGGACCCGCCGGGCCACGATGAGCTGCTGGATCTGCTGGGTCCCCTCGAAGATGTCGAGGATCTTGGAGTCGCGGGCCCACTTCTCGAGGAGCTCGCCCTCCGTGTAGCCGACCGAGCCGCACAGCTCGACGCAGGACAGCGTGATGTCGGAGCCGACCCGTCCGGCCTTGGCCTTGGCCATCGAGGCCTCCAGCGAGTTGGGCTGTCGGTTGTCGGCCATCCAGGCCGCCTGCAGCATCAGCAGCCGGGCGCCCTCCCAGTCGGCCTCCATCTGGAGGAACTTGGCGGCGGCCGCGGACTGGGTGATCGCCGGGCGGTCGTAGTCGACGACCACCCCCGCCTGCTCCAGCAGGTCGCGGGTCAGGTCGAGCGCCGCCTTCGCGCAGCCGACCGCCATCGAGGCCACCAGCGGCCGGGTGTTGTCGAAGGTCGCCATCGCCCCCGCGAAGCCCTGCTTCGGGTCGACCTCGGCCGAGCCGAGGAGGTTCTCCTTCGGCACCCGGCAGTCCTCGAAGATGATGGTCGCGGTGTCGGACGCCTTGATGCCGAGCTTGTGCTCGAGTCGGTCGACCCGCATCCCGGGCGTGCCCTTCGGGACCACGAACGACTTGATCGCCGCCCGGCCGAGTGACCGGTCGAGGGTCGCCCACACGACGATGTGGTCGGCCCGGTCGCCCGAGGTGACGTAGATCTTCTCGCCGTTGAGGACGTACTCGTCGCCGTCGAGGACGGCGGTCGTCGAGATGTTGGCCGAGTCCGAGCCGGTCCCGGGCTCGGTGATGGCCATCCCGGCCCACACACCGGCGAACCGCTCCTGCTGCTCGTCGTTCGCCACCGAGGCGATGGCCGAGTTGCCCAGGCCCTGGCGGGGCATCGACAGCAGCAGCCCGACGTCGCCCCAGCACATCTCGGCGATGGACATCACCGAGGCCAGGTTGGTGCCGTTCTTGACGCCGGTGTCGGCCGACGCGTCGGCGTCACGTCGTACGCCGGCCGCGCCCGCGCCCTCGCTCGCCCCGGACTCGGAGAGCCCGTCGATCATCGCGGCGAGCATGTCGAGCTCCTGCGGATACTCGTGCTCGGCCTGGTCGTACTTGCGCGAGATCGGCCGCAGCATGTTCATCGCGACCTGGTGGGCCTGCCCGGTCAGCTGCCGGAACTTCTTCGGGTCGTCCAGATTGATCGCCATCAGACCAACACCACACCTTCCATGACTCCGACGGCCCGGAGGTCGCGGTACCACCGCTCCACCGGGTGCTCCTTGACGAAACCGTGGCCGCCCAGCAGCTGGACGCCGTCGAGGCCGATCTGCATGCCCTTGTCGGCGCACAGCCTGCGGGCCAGGGCGACCTCGCGCGCGACGTCCTTGCCGGCGGCGGCGCGGGCGGCCGCCTTGTATGTGAGCAGGCGCATGGCCTGCAGCTCGATCGCGATGTTGGCGACCATGAACGCGACCGACTGGCGGTGGGCGACGGGCTCACCGAACGCCTGGCGCTCCTTGACGTAGGGCGTCACGTAGTCGAGCACGGCCTGCCCGGTGCCGACGGCGAGCGCGCACCAGGCGAGCCGGGAGAGCCGCACGCACTCGGTGTACGTCGACCCGTCGTCCGCGCCCAGCAGGTGGGTCGCCGGGACGGTCACGTCAGTGAGCACCAGCCGGGTCATGCCGGCGGCCCGGACGCCCATGCCGGGGTCGGCCACGACCTCCAGACCCGGGGTGCTCGACTCCACCAGGACCAGCACGGGGCGACCGTCGAGCGAGGCGCCGACCACGAAGAGCTCGGCCTCGGCACCCCGGGCGACGGCCGACTTCACGCCGTTCAGCACCAGGCCCTCGGACGACCGGACGGCGGTGGTCGCCGGGCTGAGGACGTCGTACAGGACGGTCGGCTCGGAGAGCGCCAGCGCGGCGGCTGGGACCTCGCCCTCGGTGAACGCCGGCAGGTAGGTCTGCTGCTGCTCCTCCGTCCCCCAGAGCCCGAGCGCGGTCGCGACGGCGCCCGGGGCGAGCGACGCGACGGCCAGGCCGAGATCGCCCTTCGCCAGCGCCTCCGCGACCAGCGTCCCGGCCACCGCGGACCGCTCCTCGGCGATGCCGCCGAGGGCCTCGGGAACGCCGAGGATCGGGAGCCCGATCTCCAGGCCCGCCTTCAGGACGGCCTCGGGGGCGGCGCAGGCCTCGTCCGCCTCGGCGGCCGCGGGCCGGACCACCTCGTCGGCGAGCTCGGTGACGACGTCGACGAGCATCTGCTCGTCCTCGGTGGGGGTCAGGTCGAAGACCCCGGTGCGGGGAGCGTCGGTGGGTCGGACGCCCAGGGCCCCCGACCTTCCGGCCCGAGCGAAGGTACGGCCGGCCGCCGAGACGGTCTTGAACCCGCTGCGCGTGGTGGTGAACACCGCCTGCTCGGCCTGCTTGCGCAGGCCGATCCGGTCGAGGAGGTCGCTCTGGGCGAGGCGACTCAGCGCGGCGACGGCGTACCCGATGGGGTCGCGGGTCTCCTGGGAGGACACCCCGTGCTTCCCGCCGGGTCGGAGGCTCTGAAGGAGGGACATGCCGAAACTGTAACTCCGAGTTACACATCGGGCTACAGGCACTCCCCGTGGATCGGGTCACAGGGCGAGCGGTCGGTCCTCTAGGGTTCTCGCCGTGTCCGAGCACCCCGAGCCCCCCGAGAACGCGCCGTACGGCCCCCTCCCCACCGGGGGCACCGTGCGCCCGATGACCCGCTGGGGCACGCCGGTGATGCACCGGCCCCAGGAGCTCGTCACGTCGTACGACGACGAGCTGCGCTCGCTGGTGGCCGACATGGTCGCGACGATGTACGCCGCGGACGGCGTCGGGCTGGCGGCCTGCCAGATCGGGGTCGACCGCGCGGTGTTCGTCTTCGACTGCCCCGATGCGTCGGGTGAGCGCACGGTCGGGGTGGTCTGCAACCCCGAGCTCACGCTGCCCGAGGGCAAGGACCGGCAGCTCGACGTCGCCGAGGAGGGCTGCCTGTCGTTCCCCGGCGCGTTCGTCGACTGCGCCCGGCCCGACCACGCCAGCGTCACCGGCACCGGCCTCGACGGCGCGCCGGTGACGTTCGCCGGCGACGGCCTGCTGGCGCGCTGCCTCCAGCACGAGACCGACCACACCGTCGGCACGGTCTTCGGCGACCGGGTCCCGACCAAGCAGCGCAAGAAGCTCCAGAAGATCCACGACAAGGCCGCCGAGGAGTTCCCTCCCGAATGGCCCACGTGAGCGTGCCGTCGGTCCGGATCGTCCAGCTCTCCCCCGACGTCCTCCAGGCCCTCGCCGACGGCGACCTGGCCACCGCCGACGCCCTCGCTCCGGTGCCCCTGACCGCCTGGCTGGCGTCGGAGGATCGCGTCGCGACCTGGCGGATGCGGGCGCGTCAGGCGGTGGAGTCGCCCGAGGACCTGCCGTGGGTGACCGGCGTCGTCCGGGACGAGCAGGCCGGGCTCACGGTCGGCGCGGGCGGCTTCCACGCCGCCCCCGACGAGCGCGGGATGGTCGAGGCCGGGTACGGCGTCGACCCGGCGTACCGGCGGCGCGGCTACGCCCGGGCCGTCCTGGAGCTGCTGATCGACCGGGCCCGCACCGAGCCGGCCGTGACCGTCCTGCGGCTCACGATCTCGCCCGAGAACGAGCCGTCGCTCGCCCTGGCCCGGCAGTACCCGTTCGTCGAGGTCGGCGAGCAGTGGGACGAGGAGGACGGGCTCGAGACGATCTACGAGCTCGAGGTCTGAGCGCCGCTCACCTCGTCCGCTTGGCCTTCTTCACCGTGATCGAGGTCGTCGCGCTCGAGGCCGTGGTGGTCGTGGAGCCGCCGTACGTCGCGGTCAGCCGGAGGGTCCCCGCCTTGGCCTTCGGGAGCCTGAACGTCGCCCTGCCGCCGCGCAGCGGCAGGGTCGCCCGCTTCGCGCCGTAGCGCAGGACCACCGATCCGGTGGCGGGCGCCGTGCCGCGGAGGACCCGGACCGTGACCGTCGGCCGGGCCCCGGCCCTGGCGGTCCTCGGTGCGGTGAGCGTCGTGCGCGACGCGACCGGCGGGGCCACGACCGTGACCGTGCGGGCCGCGGACGTCGAGCCGGCCTGGTCCGGGCCGGAAGGGACGAAGGTGGCTCGGTAGGTGTGGGACCCGGGCGCGGCACCGCTCAGCACGAGCACCGCGCGGCCAGACACGACGGAGGCCGTGCCCACGTGTCCGCCCGCCTCCTCGAACCGGACCACGCCGGCCGGCTCCTCCCCACCGACGGCGGACACGCTCGACGTGAGGGTGACCGTCGTGGCGCGGACCGAGGGCGCCAGCGCGCTGCTCGTCGACGTCGGCAGCACCCTGCGGGTCTGGACCGCCGAGGACGAGCCCGCGTGGACGGCCGGGTCGGCCGGGAGGTACTCCGCCCGGAACGCGTGGTCGCCCGCCCCGACGACCCGCGACGTCGACGCCGCGCCACCGACCAGGGGGACGACCTGGAGCACGGTCGCGCCGTCGAGGAACTGCACCGACCCCGCCGGGGTGCCGGACCCGCTTCCGACGGTGCCGGTCAGGGTCACCGTCCGGCCGGCGACCGACACCCCGAGTGCCGTCGTCGTCGCGACCGGTTCCACCGGGGGCTGGTCGACGGTCCGGGTCGTCGGGGCCGACTCCGAGGGCGCCCAGGTGTCGTCGAGCGGTCGGTAGACGGCGATCAGGTCGTAGCTGCCCGGTGGCAGCGTGAAGCCGGCCAGGGTCGCTCCGTCGTGCAGCCCGACCGAGCTCACCGGCGGACCGGAGGTGGGACCGGCGTACAGGTCCACGGTGCCCGCCGGGACGCCGTCCGCGCTGGTCACCGCGGCCGACCAGGTCACCTGGGAGCCCTCGACGTCGACGGCCGTGAGGGTCGTGGTCGTCGGGCTCGCGCTGACCGACAGCGGGTACGTCGCGGAGACCGAGGACGCGTAGTCCTGCGGGTCGGCGGGGTGGAACTCGACCTCGTACGTGTGCGCACCGGTGGTGACACCCTGGACCACGAGGGTCGCCGCGCCGCCGCTGACGGGACGCTCGCCGAGCATCACCCCGCCGTCCCAGAACCGGGCGCGGCCCGTGGGGACCCCGAGCTCCGAGGTGGTCGTCGCCACGAGCGTCACCGCCCG
This sequence comes from Nocardioides lianchengensis, assembly GCF_900101465.1. GTDB lineage: Bacteria > Actinomycetota > Actinomycetes > Propionibacteriales > Nocardioidaceae > Nocardioides > Nocardioides lianchengensis. The sequence goes on along the minus strand of NZ_FMZM01000006.1, from coordinate 255,206 downwards.
TGCGCTGCGCTCGACGCTCAGCGCGGTCGTCGTGGGCACCGCCGGCAGCTCGACCGTGGTCGAGCCGGTGGAGCCGACGTACGCCGCGGCGTCGGACGGGACGAAGGCCGCGGTGAAGGTCCGCGGTCCAGCACCCACGCCCGTCACGACGTACGACGCCGACCCCACGCTGACCGGCACACTGCCGAGGTCGGCCGACCCCGCGCGGAAGACGACCGCGCCGGCGGGCGGGTCGGGCGCCGCGGTGACCTGGGCGGTCAGGGTGACCGTGCGGCCCGTCACCGTGGAGCTGACCACGGTGGTCGTCTCGGCCGGCGGGGTCGGACCGGACCAGGCGAGGGTGAACGGACCCGTGCCGGCGGGGATCCCGGGATAGCCGTCGACCGCGATCGCGTAGGTCGTGCCCGACGTGGCACCGAAGGAGACCCGGGACAGGTGGTCGGCCGCGCCGACGTCGTCGTTGCCCGCGACCAGGTCCAGCCCCGGCAGCGTACTGCCGGCGTAGACCGCCAGGGTGGTGTCGCGGTCGGCGATCGCGGACGAGGTGCTCAGGGTCACCGGTCCCGTCGCTGCGGCGGTCCACGAGAACCAGACCGAGGCCGCCCCGGCTCCCGCGAAGGCGGCCGGCGGGGACGGCTCCCCGGCCTCCGCGGTGGCCGCTGTGTTGTCGCCGGTCACCGAGCCCGAGGGCGCGGCCAGGACGGTCCGCGCGGCGAAGGCGTCGTTGGCCGGGGGGCCGGGGACCACGACGGTCGTCTCGGCGGCCGGGCCCGAGCCCTCGGAGTTCCGGGCGGCCACGCCCAGGGTGTAGCTGCCCGGCTCGAGGCCGGTGAGGTTCACGCCGGTCGTGGCCGCGGGCACCGATCCCACCTCGGTGCGGTCGACGTACAGGTCGTAGGCGGTCAGGGGCAGCCCGCCGTCGGACGCCGGCGCGGTCCACCGCCACTGCACCCCTTCGGTGGCGCGGCTCCATCGCGCCGTCACCGCCTGCGGAACCGAGGGACGCGCCGAGCGGGTGCTCGCCGAGATCGCGGCGCCCACCCCGGGTCCGCTGGCGTTCACCGCCAACACCGTGAAGAGGTACGACGTTCCGCTGCTCAGTCCGCTCCAGGTGTACGACGTCGTACCGGGTCCGAGGTCGACGACCTGGTCGCTCCCGGACCGGGTCAGCCGGTAACCGGTGATCGCGGAGCTGCCGGGGTCCGCGGGAGCGGTCCAGCCGAGCGTCACCGTGGTGGTCGTCTCCGCCGTCGCGGTCGGACCACCGGGCGCCCCGGGTGCACCGGCGGCGACGCCACCGTCGCACCCGCCGACCAGGTCCACGGTGTAGGCCCCCAGCGACCCGTAATCGTCGTACCCGTCGGTCCAGGTGCCGCGCCCCACCCCGTCGACCGACACGAAGTACTCGCCGGGCGGCACACTGGCGGTGATCGTCGCGTCCAGGCCCGAGGCCGTTCGGGCGTCCACCGTCGCCGAGGGCGGGTCGGCCGAGGCCACCACGGTCCCGGAGCCGTCCACCAAGGTCAGCCCGATGTCCAGGTCGGCTCCCCCGGCGAGGAGTGGCGCGGCCGTGACCGTCGCCGAGCCCGTGCAGGTCCCGAGGCGGTAGGTGTCGACGTCGGTCCGGCTAGAGACGTACGACGTGCCGCCCGGGACGGTCGGAGCGCCGGAGGTGGTCGACGGGGCCTCGTCGGTCCGCAGGCCGAGGATCCCGCCGATGACCGCGACGTCGTCCTCCTGGTTGTTGGCGGAGGCGTAGTCGCCCTTGCTCCACTGGCTGATCGGCCGGTAGTAGCCGAGGCCCATGATCGGCGCCCAGGACCCGTGCCCGGCGTCGTAGCCCTCCGTGGCGTTGCCGTCGTGGGCGAGGCCGAGCTGGTGGCCGACCTCGTGGGCGAGGGCCTCGGCGACGCTCTTCGGGTCGTTGCCGGTCCCCTGCGGGAAGACCCAGGCCGGCTGGAGGTAGCCGTAGCCGTTCCCGCCCGGCCCGTAGGCCGTGTCGAAGACGTCGAGGAAGGCGACACCGCCGCACTTCGAGTCGCAGATCGTGACGAACGCGTTGCTGGGCGAAACGAGCGCGTGCGCGCCGTAGACCGGGTCCGCCGCCGAGGACCGCAGGATGGCGGCGGCGCCGGGGTCCTGGGTGGTGACGTCGACGTCGAACGGCGCGAAGTCCTCGGCGACCCGGGCCCAGAGCTCCTGCACGATCGCGAGCTCGGGGTCGGAGAAGGCCGGACCGTCACCGGCCGGATCCCAGGCCGGATGGGTCGTCGGGGTCGCGGGGTACTGCGCGTGCCACTCGGTCCCGCTGACCGTCGCCCCGTCCACGTCGATGAAGATCGTGTGCTGCGAGCCGGGCTTGCTGTGCAGCGCGAAGGTCTGCGCCAGCGGGTACGACGCCGCCTGCGCCGGGGTGGGCCGTGCCGCCCGCTCGGCGACCACCGGCTCCTTGAAGTGCAGCAGTCCCCCGGTGGTCAGCCAGGCCGTGTCGTCGGTGCGCAGGACGTCGCGCAGCTGCGCGGTCGAGACGCCGTTCAGCTCGGCGGCCTCGTCCACCTGGTCGTCGAGGAGGCGCAGCGCCGTACGGCCCTTGACCGGGCGGGGCAGCTCGACCAGGTCGGCGTCCAGGGTCAGGGTCGGGTCCGCTGTCCGCTCGACCCTCGTCGAGGGAGCCGCGTCCGCGGCCGCGAGCGGCGCGAGGGCCGACAGCCCGAGCACCGCGGCCACCAGAGCCGTTCCTGCGCGCCTCATCCGTGTCCCCCTCGTAGCCGGCACCCACGCAGAGCATCGGCCACCCGGACCCGGAGCCGCAGGGAAAGCGTCGAACGCGTCAGCGGCGGGCCGTGACGTAGCAGGCCACGGCACTCGCGGCGGCCACGTTGAGCGAGTCGATGCCCTGGCGCATCGGGATGATCGCCCGCCGGTCCGCGGACCGCTCCCAGCGCGGCGAGAGCCCGTGGCCCTCCGAGCCCAGGACGAGGGCGACCTTGTCGAGCCCGGCGACCGCTTCGTCGATCGGGACGGCGTCCTCGGCGAGGGTGAGCGCGACGGTCGTGAAGCCGGCGGCGGAGAGGTCCGGCAGGGCGTCGTACCAGTCGGGGAGGCGGGTCCAGGGCATGGTGAACACGGCGCCCATGGCGACCTTGATCGCGCGGCGGTAGAACGGGTCGGCGCAGCGCGGGGCCAGCAGCACGGCGTCGAAGCCGAGGGCCGCGCCGCTGCGGAAGACGGCGCCGACGTTGGTGTGGTCGATGAGCTCCTCGAGGACCAGGACCGACCGGGCATCGGCGAGCACCTCGGCCACGCTCGGCAGCGCACGGCGCTCCAGCGACGCGAGTGCGCCCCGGTGCACGTGGAAGCCGGTGACCTCCTCGGCCAGTGCCTCGGACAGCACGTAGCAGGGGGCGTCGGTGGTGGCGAGGACGTCGGCCAGGCCGTCGAGCCAGCGGGGGGCCATCAGGAACGACCGTGGGGTGAATCCGCCCTCGACGGCCCGTCGTACGACCTTCTCGCCCTCGGCGAGGAAGAGCCCGTGCTCGGCCTCGAGGTGCTTGCGCAACTCGACGTCGCGCAGGTCGCGGTAGTCGGCCAGCCGCGGGTCGGCGGGGTCGGAGATCTCGACGACGGTCGCCATCAGGGTCTCGATACGCCGGTTCGTCCCTCACCGGCTACTCGACCACCGGAAGAAGGCGCGCCGGTTCGTCCCTCACCGGCTACTCGACCACGGAAAGCCGCGGGGTGGGCCACCGCCACCACGTCGCCGACCACGATGATCGCGGGCGGCTTCACCTGCTCCTCGGCGAGCCGGGCCTCGAGGGTCTCCAGCGTCGCGAGGACCGTCCGCTCCCCCGGCATGGTGCCGTCGCAGACCACGCCCACCGGGGTGTCGGCGGACCGGCCGCCGGCGAGCAGCGCCTCGGCGATCCGGGGGGCGTTCTCGACCGCCATCATCAGCACCAGGGTCCCGCCCAGCTGGGCGACGGCCGGCCAGTTGGTCAGCGAGTCGGCGTGCCCGGGCGGGATGTGCCCCGAGATGACGGTGAACTCGTGGGCGACCCCGCGGTGGGTCACCGGGATCCCGGCGGCGGCGGGGACGGCGACCGGGCTGGTGAGTCCCGGGATTACGGTCACCGGCACGCCCGCCTCGCGGCAGGCCAGGATCTCCTCGTAGCCGCGGCCGAAGACGAAGTTGTCGCCGCCCTTGAACCGGACCACCCGCTTGCCGGCGAGGGCGCGCTCGACGATCACCCGGTTGATCTCCTCCTGCATGGCGCTGCGCCCGCGCGGGAGCTTGGCGACGTCGACCAGCTCGACGTCCGGACCGAGGTCGCCGAGCAGCTCGCGCGGCGCGAGCCGGTCGGCCACCACGACGTCGGCGTCCATCAGCGCCTTGCGTCCGGCGATGCTGATCAGCTCCGGGTCGCCCGGGCCGCCGCCGACCAGGACGACGCCCGCCGTACGCTCGCGCTGCTTGGGCGCGGCGATGGTGCCCTCACGCATCTCCTCGAGGATCTCGTCGCGGATCCGGGCCGAGCGCTGGGGCTCGCGGTTGCACAGGACGGCGACAGTGACCCCGTCGTGGCGGCCGGTGGCCGGCGTCCAGGCGGTGGCCTTGGTCCCGTCGTCGGCGCGCACGCAGAACACCCGGCGCGCCTCGGCCGCCGCGCTCACCTGCTCGTTGACGGCGGTGTCGTCCGTGGCGGCGATGCAGTACCAGGTCTCGTCGAGGTCGGCGTCCTCGAAGCCCCGCTCGTGCCAGGTCACCTCGCCCGAGCCCACCAGCCCCTCGATGGCTGGCGTCACCTCCGGCGAGACGAGGTGCACGTCGGCACCGACGGCGATCAGCTGCGGCACCCGCCGCTGGGCCACGTGCCCGCCTCCGACCACGACGACGCGTCGGTCGGCGAGTCGGAGCCCGGAGGGGTACGTCGGGAAGTCGTCCACCGGCCCATCATCCCGTGTGGCCCTCCCGGACCCTGGGCACGGGTTCGGTGGCCGGACTACGTTCGGACGAGACCCTCGACTGCGATAGGAGACCGATGACCTCCCTGGACCGCCCCGTCACCCCGAACCCCTACGACCTGCTGCCCGCCGTACCGTCGTTCACGGTGACCAGTGACGACGTCACCGACGGTCAGCCGCTGAAGGACGACCAGATCAACGCCGCCGGCGACACCTCGCCGCAGCTGTCCTGGTCCGGTGCGCCGGAGGGCACCAAGAGCTTCACCGTCACCTGCTTCGACCCGGACGCACCGACCCCGAGCGGCTTCTGGCACTGGGTCCTGGTCGACCTGCCGGCCGACGTCACGTCGCTCCCGGCGGGTGCCGGCGCCGAGGGCGCCCCGTTGCCGGGCGGCGCCTTCACGGTCCGCAACGACGGCGGGACGCAGGCGTTCATGGGCGCCGCTCCCCCGCCCGGCGACCAGGTGCACCGCTACTTCTTCGTCGTGCACGCCGTCACCGAGGAGACCCTCGGCGTCGACGCGTCCGCGAGCCCCGCGGTCGTCTCCTTCAACCTGGCCTTCAAGACGGCCGGCCGCGCCATCCTCCACGGCACCTACGCCCACTGATCCCCGCCTGTGGATGACTCCGCCGAGTCGGCGCACATGTGCGCCGACCCGGCGAGTCTCTCCACAGGTCAGCGGCCGGAGGCGTTCCTCAGGAGCTGCTCGAACGGGGTCGGCTCCGAGAACTCGTCCTCGACCGTACGGCGGGCCCGGGCCGCGCCGGTGCTCTGCACCTTGCCGGCCAGCGCGGCGAGCTCGCCCGCGGCCTGCTCGATCCGCTGCTGCAGACCGGTGTCGCCGAAGTCGTCGGTGGCCGCGAAGACGCCCGTCGGCACCACGATCGCCCGCAGGTAGGCGAACAGCGGCCGCAGGGCGTGGTCGAGCACCAACGAATGCCGCGCCGTGCCGGCCGTCGCGGCGACCAGCACCGGCTTGCCGTCGAGCGTGCCGGCCTCCAGGACGTCGAAGAACGTCTTGAACAGCCCGGAGTACGACGCCGAGAACACTGGCGTGACCACGACCAGCCCGTCGGCCTCGCGGACCGCCGCGATGGCGGCCGCGAGGGCCGGGGCCGGGAAGCCGGTCAGCAGGTGGTCGGTGAGCTCGTGGGCCAGGTCGCGCAGCTCGACCTGGGTGAGCTCGACCTCCTCGAGCGCCTCGGTCGTCGCGGCGGCCAGCCGGTCGGCCAGCAGCCGCGTCGAGGACGGGTTGCTGAGGCCGGCCGAGACGACCACGATCCGCGTCGTCATGCGGACACCTCTTCGGCAAGCTCCTCGGCCCGGTGTCCGGTGACGTCGTCGACCGCGTGCACGGTCGTGTCGTGCGGGCCGCCGGCCTTGGCGACCAGCGACGCGTGGGTGGGCGCCTCGGGGGCGTTCGGGCTGCGGCCCTCGGCGAAGCCCTTGCGCATCTCGGGCAGGATCTCGCCGAGCAGGTCGAGCTGCTCCAGCACGGTCTTCAGCGGCAGGCCCGCGTGGTCGACGAGGAACAGCTGGCGCTGGTAGTCGCCGACGTACTCGCGGAAGGAGAGGGTTCGCTCCAGCACCTGCTGCGGCGAGCCGACGGTCAGCGGGGTGGCCTCGGTGAAGTCCTCCAGCGACGGGCCGTGACCGTAGACCGGGGCGTTGTCGAAGTAGGGCCGGAACTCCCTGACCGCGGCCTGGCTGTCCTTGCGCATGAAGAACTGCCCGCCGAGGCCGACGATCGCCTGCTCCGCCGTCCCGTGGCCGTAGTGCTCGAACCGGCGCCGGTAGAGGTCGACCATCTGCTTGGTGTGGCCGGCCGGCCAGAAGATGTGGTTGTGGAAGAACCCGTCGCCGTAGTAGGCCGCCTGCTCGGCGATCTCGGGGCTGCGGATCGACCCGTGCCACACGAACGGCGCGACGCCGTCGAGCGGGCGCGGGGTGCTCGTGTAGCCCTGGAGCGGCGTACGGAACTTGCCCTCCCAGTTGACGACGTCCTCGCTCCAGAGGCGTCGCAGCAGGGCGTAGTTCTCGATCGCCAGGTTCAGGCCCTGACGGATGTCCTTGCCGAACCACGGGTAGACCGGGCCGGTGTTGCCGCGGCCCATCATCAGGTCGACGCGACCGTCGGTGAGGTGCTGGATCTTGGCGTAGTCCTCCGCGATCAGCACCGGGTCGGTGGTGGTGATCAGGGTGGTCGCCGTCGAGAGGATGATCCGCTCGGTCTTGGCGCCGATGTAGGCCAGGGTCGCCGTCGGATTCGACGAGATGAACGGCGGGTTGTGGTGCTCGCCCGTGGCGAAGACGTCCAGACCCACCTCTTCGGCGTGCTTGGCGATCTCGACCGTGGCCTTGATCCGCTCGTGCTCGCTGGGCGTCCGGCCCGTGGTGGGGTCGGGCGTCACGTCGCCGACGCTGAAGATGCCGATCTGCATGACTGCCTCCGCTGCTGGGGTCCGGATGCCAACCCTAGTGGTTGAATCTCGAACTATCGAGTGAACCGTGGTCGGCACGTCAGTATTCCGTCGCCCCCGAGGTCCTCCAGCACTAGCCTCGGGCCAGTGACCCTGTACGCCGCGATCGCCTCCCGGGCGTTCCGCCGCTACAGCACCTACCACGCCGCGACCATGGCCGGCATCTTCACGAACTCGGTCTTCGGCGTGATCTATAGCTACGCCGACGGGTCGAGGCCCACGCCAGTGGCTCTCCTTCCCGTCCGACGCGAGCGCCGCGCCGATCGTCGCGGCCGTCGCGTCGTCGTACGACGTGGCCGACCTGTCGATCCAGGAACCCGACATCGAGGACGTTATCCGGGACCTGTACGCCGGGCGCTGAGCACTCCCGGCGCCCTACCCTTCCAGCATGGGCTACCGGATCCACGGCGCGCGGGTGCGGGACGAGTCGCTGCCGCGCTCCCACCGACTGTCCGCCCTCGGGTCCTGTCTCCAGCACTCCCAGGCCATGGACTATCCCGCTACTTGGACCTACCTCGAGCGGCGTCTCGGCCGCGCCCGACGCGACCCCGGCTTCCCGATCCTCGAGGCGCTGGCCGCGGTCGACGACGAGCGGCGACTCCGGGCCGTCGCGGAGGCGGCGTACGCCGTGCGGAGGCGGGCGCAGAAGGCGACGCCCCGGCGCCAGCTCCGTCTCACCGAGGTGACGCCGTCCTCGCCGCGGCGGTGGTTCGGTGACGAGGTCCGCGCAGCACGGCACGTCCTGGCCACCCGGTCGACCGGGCACGCAGGCCTCGTCACCGGCGTCGACCCGGCGGCGGATGCCGCTGCGGTGGACCTGCTCACGGCGGGCCCGCCCACGGATCCGACTCGGCTCGCGGCGCTCCAGGCGCTGCTGGCCCGCGCGCGGCGTCGCCGGGAGCTACCGACGCTGCTGGTGCTGGAGCAGGTGCACCTGGCGACGTACGGCGGGTTCCCGATGGGTGCCGACTGGGGCTTCACGTCCTCGGGCGGGCTCTGACCTGGGCCCCGGTCGGACGGCGACCCTCGCGCCGGGAGGCACCGGGTCTCGTCGTCGCTGCGCGACCGGCTCGACCACCGGCGACCCCACCGGTGGCGCGGCCTCGACCAGCGGTGGGCGACGACGTCGCTAGACCGCCGCTCAGGTCCAGCGCCGCGAGGCCGAAGGTGAGGCAGGCGTCCGAGCGCGCCGGAGAGGACCACGGATGCCAGCGCACGCCCGCCTGCCCGCGTGGGCGACCCGTTGCGGGTTCCTCGCGGCGTACGTCGCGATGGCGTTCGCGGGACGGGCGACGATCATCGACGGGCAGGCGCTGAGCCTGGTCTGGCCGGCGGCGGGGATCGCGGTGCTGTGGTTCCTGCGCCCCCGGAAGCAGCAGGAGTGGGTGCTGGACGTCGCCCTCCTCGCGCTGGCGACCCTCGCGGTGAACCGGCTCACCGGGGCGACGCTCGAGCTGGCGCTGATCGCCGTCGTCGCCAACGTCGGGCAGGCGGCCGTGGCGGCCCACGTCCTGCGCCGTCGTACGCCGGAGCTGTGGGGCGTCGGCGGTCGCACGACGTTCTCGACGACGGTCGGTCTGAGCGCCTTGCTGACCGCGGCACTCGCCGGCTCCCTGGTGGGGACGAGCGCAGGCTCGCTCGGGCTGGCGCTGTTCACCGACCTGGCCGGCTGGCAGAGCTCGCTGCTGTGGTGGGGTCGCAACCTCACCGGCATCCTGGCGGTCACCTGCCTGGTCCACCTGGTCGCGCACCGGCTGCGATTCGGCCCGGAGCTGACGCCCGCAGCGAGCGTGCGGACCTGGAGTCGGGTGCCCGAGCTCGCGATGCTGGTCGTGCTGTCGCTGGCCGGCTACCTGAGCGCGTTCCTCCAGCACGGCATGCCGATCGCCTTCCCGCTGCTCGGCCTGAGCGCCTGGGTGGGCCTGCGGTTCTCCCCTGTCGTCGCCGTCGCCCACTCCATCGGCTGTGGCACCGTGGCGGTCACCCTCACCCTGCACGACTCCGGCCCGTTCACGGCGGTCGGCAACCTCGAGGTCGAGGCCGCGCTGACCCAGCTCTTCGTCGCCGCCGTCGTCGTGGTCGCGCTCTCGCTGGCCACCATCCGGCAGGAGCGCGAGGTCGCGCTGGCCCGGCTGCGGTGGACCGAGAACGTCTCGACGGCCCGCGCCGAGCTGTGGCGAGCGGTCGCCGAATCGACGGCCGAGGGGCTCGTGGTGGTCTCCGCCGACGGCAGCATCGCGACGGCGAACGACGCCGCCCGCGCCCTGATGTCCCGCTCCCGGACGGGTCCGGTGAGCCGCGTCCAGGACCTGGACCTGCTCGACCTCGACGGGCACCGCCTCGACGCCCGCCACCACCCGCTGCTGAGCGCCGGTGCGGACGAGTCCGTCGGAGCCCACGACCTCGTCGTCGTCAACGCCGACCACACCGCCCGGTTCCTGTCGGCCACGGCGACCGGGCTGGCCAACATCGCGCCGTACGGCGAGGGCCCCGGCGCGGTCCTCCTGCTCCGCGACGTGAGCGAGGAGCGCGAGCGCCGCGACCAGCTCGCCGACTTCGCAAGCGTCGTCGCCCACGACTTGCGCAATCCACTGACCGCGCTCCGCGGCTGGCTCGACATCGGTCGCGACCTCGCCGGCGACGACCCGGTCGACCCGCCGGAGCTCCAGCTGGCCCTGGGCCGGGCGCTCGAGGCCTCGGTCCGGATGGGCGCGCTCATCGACGACCTGCTCGCCGACGCCCGCAGCGAGGGCCAGCAGATCGAGCCCGAGGTGCTCGACCTGCTCCCGCTGGTCCGCGACGCCGCCGCGCTGCACGGCATCGCCGACGAGGTCGTCGCCGCCCACGTGCCGGCGGTGCTCGCCGATCCCGCCATGGTCCGCCAGCTCCTGCACAACCTCGTCGGCAACGCCGTCAAGTACGTCGAGCCGGGCGTGGTCCCGCGCATCGTGGTCGCCGGACACGCCGAGGACGGCCATGTCGTGGTCGACATCTCCGACAACGGCATCGGGGTGCCGGCCGACCAGCGCGAGGCGATCTTCGACAAGTTCCACCGTGCTCACGCTCAACGCGCCGAGTTCTCCGGCACCGGCCTCGGTCTGAGCATCTGCCGCACCATCGTCGCCCGCCACGGCGGGACGATCGCCGTCCTCGACGGCCCGGGCGGCGCTGGGTCGACGTTCCGGATCACGCTGCCGGCGGCCCCGGCCGACGTCCCGGCCGCGATCACCGCCGAGGTCACCGCCGAGGTACGACGCCTGCGGGTCTCGGCCTGACCGACCACCGATGACTCCGACCCCCGGGCCGGGTCAGCACGCCATGACCACCTTCGTGCTGCTCCACGGCTCCGGCGACAGCGGCTGGGCCTGGCACCTGGTTCAGCGGGAGCTCCAGGATCTCGGGCACGACGCGGTCGCGCCGGATCTCCCGACCGACCGGGCGGACGCGACCTGGGCCGACGTGGCGACCGCGGCTGCCCACGCCGCGGGCGGTGCGGAGGACGTCGTGGTCGTCGGTCACTCGGCGGGCGGGTTCGCTGCTCCCCTGGCGGCCGGGCGCCTCGACGCCCGCCTGGTCGTCCACCTGGCCGGCCTGGTGCCGCAGCCGGGCGAGAGTGCCGCGGACTGGTTCGACCACGTCGGGTGGACGGCGGTCACGGACGACGGACCGGCGGCCACCTACTACCACGACGTCGACCCCGCCCTCGCCGCCGAGGCGATGGCCCGCGAGCGCCCGACGAGCGAGCGTCTCGGCACCGAGCCGTGGCCCGGCCCTCCGTGGCCGCCCGAGCGGACCCGATACGTCGTCACCGCCCACGACCGGTTCCTGGCGCCCAACCTCCAGCGCCGGGTCGCCGCCGACCGCCTGGGGATCACCGACCCCGACGAGCTACCCGCCGGCCACTGCGCACCCCTCAGCCGACCGGCCGCGCTCGCCGCGCTGCTCGTCGGTCTAGCAGCGGCCTGATCCCCGTCGAGGCCTGCCGATCGCTCAGGCGTCGGTAGCGAGGGTCCGGCCGAGGACCAGCACGGCCCGGTCGTCGTCGCCGCGGTCGACCTGGCGGACGATGCGCCGGGCCGCCCCGTCGAGACCGCCCGCCATCGCCTTGCGCGCGACCCCGCGCAGCCAGTCGATCCCGGTGTCGAGGTCGGCGTGCCGCGACTCCACCACGCCGTCGGTGTAGAAGAGGAGCGCGTCGCCCGGGCCGAGCAGCCCGGCGCTGAGGTGCAGCTCCGGGTCGGGTGCGATGCCGAGAGCGGTGCCGCGAGCGTTGTCGACCGACCACTCGCGGTCTCCGGCGTCCCAACGCAACGCGGGCGGGTGACCGGCGCTGAAGATGCCGTACTCGCCCGTCGGCAGGTCCACGAGGACGTGCACCGCGGTGGCGAAGGTCTCGTCGGAGTTCTGGCGCAGCAGGAAGTCGTTGGCGGCGGCGAGCAGCTCGCGCGGCGGCAGCGCACCGATCAGGCCGCCCAGGGCACCGGCGAACTGCAGCGCCCGCGGGCTCGCCTTCACCCCGCTGCCGATCACGTCGACCAGCACCATCTCGAGGCGACGACCGTCAGGAGAGAGCTCGGCGACCAGGAAGTCGCCGGCGTACCCGACGCCGTGAGCCGTGCGCATCGCCGACTGCGAGAGCCAGCCGGCGGGCAGCTCGGGCACCGTCGCCTGGGCCTGCTGGAGGTCGCGGAGGTCGGCGAGCATCGCCTCTCCGAGCGCGGCCGGGAGACCGGAGCGCTGCCGACTCGACTGGAACAGGATGATCGCCACCGAGACGGCCAGCGAGACGAGGGCCGAGACCCGGGCACCGTTGAGCGACATCTCGCTGACCAGCAGAGCGGCGACCGCCGCCGCGCTCGCCGTGAGCGTCAGCACCACCAGTGGCCGGAAGCGCAGCAGCACCATCCCGAGCAGGAGCCAGACGAAGTACGTGGTGAGCGGCATGATCTCGTAGTCGGTCACCGAGACGACGAACGAGACCGCCACGCCGACCAGCAGCGCGGCGAGCACCAGGAGCTGGCTCTGCTGGGAGCCCGAGCGCCAGCCGAGGACCCGCTCCTGGGCGTACCTCGAGACCCGGTCCGTGAACGTCCCCCGCTGGCCTCGCACGCGAGCAGACTATTCCGTTGGCCACCGACGTCACGGATCGACGGCGTGCTCCGCCGTTCACTGGAGCGACTCCAGTCCCCGTGTGCCGTTCGGTACGCCGGGTAACGGTCGGAGACCCCGCAGAACCGCGACCAGGAGGCGACCATGACCGACGTACCCCAGCCCACCGACGGCTCCGCCGTCGCGACCGCGCCGACGTCCGAGGCTGCCCTCGGCTCCACGACCGACAACGGGGCGCCGGCGCCCAGCGACCGGAACTCGCTGACCCTCGGCCCGGACGGCCCGCTGCTCCTCCACGACGTCCACTTCGTCAACCAGATGGCCCACTTCAACCGCGAGCGGGTCCCGGAGCGCAACGTGCACGCCAAGGGCTCGGGGGCCTTCGGGGTCTTCGAGACGACCGAGGACGTGTCGGCGTACACGAAGGCCGCGCTGTTCCAGCCCGGTGCCTCGACCGAGATGCTGGCGCGGTTCTCGACCGTCGCCGGCGAGCAGGGCTCCCCCGACACCTGGCGCGACCCGCGCGGCTTCGCGCTGAAGTTCTACACCGACGAGGGCAACTACGACCTGGTCGGCAACAACACCCCGGTCTTCTTCGTCCGCGACACGATGAAGTTCCCCCACTTCATTCGCTCCCAGAAGCGTCGCGGCGGGTCGGGGCTGCGCGACAACAACATGCAGTGGGACTTCTGGAGCCTCAACCCGGAGTCGGCCCACCAGGTCACCTACCTGATGGGCGACCGCGGCATCCCGCGGACCTACCGGCACATGAACGGCTACGGCTCCCACACCTACCTGTGGATCAACGCCGCCGGCGAGAAGCACTGGGTCAAGTACCACTTCCACAGCGACCAGGGCGTCGAGTCCCTGACCGACGAGCAGGCCACCAAGATCGCGGGTGAGGACGCCGACTTCCACCGCCGTGACCTCTACGAGGCGATCGCCCGCGAGGAGTTCCCCTCGTGGACGCTCTCGGTCCAGCTGATGCCGTACGCCGACGCCCGGACCTACCGGATCAACCCGTTCGACCTGACCAAGGTCTGGCCGCACGCCGACTACCCGCTGGTCAAGGTCGGCACGATGACCCTGAACCGCAACCCCGAGAACTTCTTCGCCCAGATCGAGCAGGCCGCCTTCGAGCCGTCGGCCCTGGTCCCGGGGATCGGGTTCTCGCCCGACAAGATGCTCCTCGGCCGGGCCTTCGCCTACTCCGACACCCACCGCTACCGGATCGGGCCGAACTACCTTCAGCTCCCGGTCAACCGCCCCCGCAGTGCGGTGAACACCTACACGCAGGACGGCCCGATGGCCTACGAGCACCGGGCCGACGACCCGGTCTACGCCCCCAACTCCTTCGGCCGCGGCTACGCCGACCAGGTGGGTGAGGTCGAGGACGGCTGGGAGACCGACGGCGCCATGGTCCGGCAGGCCTACACCCTGCGTGCGGACGACGACGACTTCTCCCAGGCCGGCGCCCTGGTCCGCGAGGTGTGGGGCGACGAGCAGCGCGAGCTGTTCGTGAAGACCGTCGCCGGCCACCTGCTCGGCGGGGTCGAGGGCGAGGTCCTCGAGCGGGCCTTCGACTACTGGCGCCGCGTCGACGCGGACTGCGCGAAGCGGATCGAGGAGCTGGTCCGCGCCGACGCCGACCTCGGTGGGCCGGGGGGTCAGGACGACGTCGCGAAGGAGGACGCCGAGGGCGCCTTCCGGGAGTCCGACACGCACGCCGGCTGAGGCCGGCTTGCCGTCGTCCGGGGTTTCGAGACGGGACTTCGTCCCTCCTCAACCACCGCCCCCCGGCGGTTGAGGAGGTCACGCAGCGACCGTCTCGAAACCCACCGAGCCCCGCCACGGCGTCAACCCGGGCCGTCGCTCGGCAAGACGGGTCTCGAGACGGGACTTCGTCCCTCCTCAATCACCGGCAGCGGGGCGGTGCGGCAAGGTCACCCGGAAGGTGCTGCCGACACCGACCTCGCTGTCCAGCGACACCGTCCCGCCGTGGGCGGCCACGATCGAGCTGACGATGTTCAGCCCGAGACCGGTGCCCGGGATGTGCTGGTCGAGGGCGTGGCCGCCGCGGAAGAACCGGGTGAAGACCCGCTCGACGTCGTCGGGCGCGATGCCGATGCCGGTGTCGGTGACGGACAGCTCGACGGTCTCGCCGAGGTCGCGCAGAGTGATCGTGGCCGAGCCGCCCTCGGGGCTGTACTTCACGGCGTTCGAGACCAGGTTGTCGAGCACCTGGCGGATCCGCTGCTCGTCGACGACCGTGACCAGTCGGTCGGGCAGCAGGACCGCGAGATCGACCTGGGCCTTGTCGGCGTCCGGCCGGGCCGCCAGGACGCACTCGCGCACGACCGCGCTCAGGTCGACGGACCGGGCCTGCAGGCGCAGACCGTGCTCGCCGACCTGGGCCACCAGCAGGAGGTCGGTGACCAGCGCTGCCAGCCGGCTGGCGTTGCGCTGCACGACCCGCAGCTGCGCCTCCACGCCCGGTGGGTGCTCCTCGTCGGCCAGCATCTCGAGGTGGCCGAGGACCGAGGTCAGCGGGGTGCGGAGCTCGTGGGACACCGACGACACGAACTCGTCCTGGACCTGAATCGCCCGCATCAGCTCGGTGATCTCCTGGTAGGCCAGGGCCGCCCCCAGCCGCTCGCCACTCGGCCCCCGCACCTGCCGGGCCGAGGTCGAGAACGCCGCCCGGGTCAGCGGGTCCGAGCCCACCCAGTAGGTGTAGCCGTCGAACTCCTCCCCTTGGGCCGCGCGGTACGACGGCATCTCGTCGCGGGTCATCAGCGTCTGCCCGTCGAGGTGATAGACGTGACCGAGCTGGCCGGCCGCTCCGTCGTGGCCGTCGGGGAACGGCAGCCGCATGGTCTCCTCGTGCCGCCGGTTCATCCGCTCGTAGCGGCCCTCGGCGTCGATCAGCAGCAGGCCCACGGTGACCGTCTCGAAGATCGCCTCGAGCGCGTTGCGCTCCTTCTCCAGGGCCGCGTTGGCGGCCTGCAGCCGCTGCTCGAACTCCTGCTGCTCGCTCACGTCGAGGATCTGCGAGATGAAGTAGAGCGGCTCGCCGTCGGGGTCGCGGACGACGGCGACGGACAGGTCTCCCCACACGACGTGGCCGTCGGCGTGCAGGTAGCGCTTGCGCACCCGGTAGTCGTCGATCTCGCCCTCGAGGGCGAGTCCGAACAGCTCGAGGTCGGCGCCCAGGTCCTCGGGGTGGGTCAGCTGCTGGAAGTCGCGCTGGGTGAGCGACTCGACGTCGTACCCGAGCATCTCGGACAGCGCCCGGTTGACCAGGAGCAGGCTGCCGTCGAGGTCGACCAGGGCCATCCCGACCGGGGAGTACTCGAGCGTCAGCCGCCACAGAGCGGAGTTGTCAGGTCCGTCCACCCCGCACCCCCTCGCTCGCTCGGTAGGGAGAACGGTAGGCGACGTCGATCCGTCAGCCCGCCAGCGGCGCCCGCAGGGTGACCCGGACGTCGTGCCGGTCGCCCCCGACATCCACCTGGTAGCCCCCGGCCGCCAGCTCGTCGGCCGTGACCGGGCCGTCGTGGCGCAGCAGCGCGAGGCCCACGCAGGCACCCACGGTCTCGCCCCAGGCCGCACTGGTCACCTGCCCGACCGGCGCGCCGTCGCGCAGCAGCAGCTCGCCGCCCCACAGCATCGGCTCCGGGTCGGCCAGCGCGATCGACACCACCCGGCGCCGGGCTCCCCCGCGGGCCAGTTCGGCTCGATGCGCCTCCAGCGCCGCCCGCCCGAGGAACGGCTTGTCGCCGGCCAGCGCGGTGGCGAAGACCAGGCCGGCCTCGACCGGCGTGAGCACCGGGGTCAGCTCGCGCCCGAAGGCGCGGTAGCCCTTCTCCAGGCGCAGCGACTCGATCGCCGAGTAGCCCCCGTCGACCAGCCCGTACGACGCTCCGGCCGCCGCGATCGCGTCGTACACGTCGGCCGCCTCGGCGACCGGGACCATCAGCTCCCAGCCCAGCTCGCCGACGTAGGTCATCCGGGTCGCGCGGACGGTCGAGCCCGCGAGCCGGACCTCGCGGCTGGTGGCGAACGGGAAGCCCTCCTCCGACAGGTCGGCGGGGGTCAGGCTCTCGAGCAGCTCGCGCGAGCGCGGGCCCATCACCCCGAGCACGGCGTACGCCTCGGTGACGTCGGTGCCCCGGACGCCGACGCCGGCCGCCGTGCTCTGCCGCCGGATCCAGTCGAGGTCGCGGATCGTGGTCGCCGAGCTGGAGACCAGCAGGAACTCCTCCGGGCCGGTCCTGGTCACGGTGAGGTCGGCCTCGTAGCCGCCGCGGACGTTGAGGAACGGCGTGTAGACGCAGCCGCCGACCGCGACGTCGACGTCGGCCGCGCACAGCCACTGCAGCGCAGCGAGGGCCTGCGGGCCGGCGACGACGTACTTGGAGAACGAGGTCTGGTCGAAGATCGCGACCGCCTCCCGGCAGGCCCGCTGCTCGGCGGCCGAGGCGGCCAGCCAGTCCGGCCGGCCCCAGGTGTGGTCGAGCTCGGCGGGGCCGAGGACGAGCGGCCGCTCCCAGCCCATCCGGGTGCCGAACACCGCGCCCTTCGCGGCCAGTCGCTCGTGCAGCGGCGAGACCCGCTGCGGACGGCCCGACTCGAGCTCGCGGTGCGGCCACGGGATCGCGTAGTGCAGGCCCAGCACCTCGGCGACCCGCGAGCGCAGCCAGGCCTTGTCACCGTGGAACGGCGCGAAGCGTCGTACGTCGACGCCGACCAGGTCGTCCTGCGGCTCCCCCGCCACGATCCACTCGGCCAGCGCTCGGCCGGCCCCGCCCGCCGAGGCGATGCCGACCGAGTTGAACCCGGCCCCGACGAAGAAGCCGTCCAGCTCGGGCGCCTCGCCGAGCAGGAACTGGTTGTCGGGCGTGAACGACTCGGGCCCGTTGTAGAACTTGCGGATGCCGGTGTGCTCGAGCGCCGGGATCCGCAGCAGCGCCTCGTCCATCAGGACCGAGAAGTGGTCCCAGTCCTCCGCCAGGAGCTGGAACTCGAACGGGTACGGCAGGTCGTCGGGCGAGCGCCAGGGCTTGGCCTCGGGCTCGAAGCCGCCCACGACCAGGCCGCCGACCTCCTCCTTGAAGTAGGTCCAGCCGTCCGGGTCGCGCATGATCGGCAGGTCCGGATGGGCGCCCTCGATCGCCTCGGTGACCACGTAGAAGTGCTCGGCGGAGTGCAGCGGGACGGTCACGCCGACCAGGTCACCGAGCGCCTTGGCCCACTGACCGGCGCAGTTGACGACCACCTCGGCCTCGACGTCGCCCCGGTCGGTCCGCACCGCGGTGACGCGTCGCCCGGCCGGGGTCTCGGTCACGTCGAAGCCGGTGACCCGGACCTTCTCGACGATCCGCGCGCCGCGCTGCCGGGCTCCCTTCGCGAGCGACTGGGTCAGGTCGGTCGGGTTGACCTTGCCGTCGCCCGGCAGCCACAGCGCGCCCAGCAGGTCGTCGACCCGCATCGGCGCCCACAGCTCCTGCGCCCGCTCCGGGCTCACCAGCTCGCAGGGCAGGTCGTAGGCCGCCGCGTTGGCCGCCGTACGGCGAAGCTGCACCATCCGGTCCTCGGTGCGCGCGACGATGACGCCCCCGACGTTGCGGTAGCCGGTGGCCAGCCCGGTCTCGGCCTCCAGGGAGTCGTAGAGCTCGGCGGAGTACTGAACCAGGCGGGTGCCGCTCTCGGAGGCCCGCAGCGGGCCGACCAGGCCGGCCGCGTGCCAGGTCGTCCCGCCCGAGAGTCGGCCCTGCTCCAGCAGCAGCACGTCGGTCCAGCCCAGCCGGGTCAGGTGGTAGGCGACCGACGTGCCGATCACGCCCCCGCCCACGATCACGACCCGGGCGCGCGACGGGAGGTCAGCCACTGGTGGCCACCGTCTCGAGCAGGCGGGGCAGCCCCGGCGAGCGGAACCGCGCGACCGCCTTCTCGTACCGTTCCAGGCCCCAGCCGAAGAAGTCGAAGTCGACCGGGCTCGCGGTCGCCTGGATGAAGCCCCACAGCGCCCAGCCGTACTCGCTGCACAGCGCCTGGACCTGCACCCGGGCGAGGTCGGCGGGCGTCGGGTCGCCGAAGTAGGCCACCGTCCAGGCCTCCACCTGCTCCGGCGTGAAGTCGCACTCGGTGCTGGTGTTGCCGAGCTCGAAGCAGGCGTCGTTGGTGCCCGAGTACTCGTAGTCGATCAGCCGCACGTTCTCCCCGTCGTCCACGTAGTTCGCTGCCAGCAGGTCGTTGTTGCAGGGCACCCCCGGACGCGGCGCGGCGGCCAGCGCCCGTCGTACGTCGTCCCACGCGGCCGCGTGGTCGTCGTACGACGCGGGGAGCCGGAAGCCATGCTCGCGCACCGTCGAGCGGTACGACGCCTGCCGCTCGAACATGTCGAACCGGCCCGTGAAGGCGGGCCCGGCGTGCAGCCGTCGGCAGGCGTCCGCCGCCCGCTGCAGGACCCCCGGGTCCGCGAAGTCCGCGTCCTCGAGGGTGCGTCCCTCCAGGAAGCTGATCACCAGCATCCCGAGATCGGGCCGGTACTCGACGACCGGCGCCCCCACCCCGGCCGCCGCGGCGGCCACCGTGTTCGCGTGCTCGGCGTCGCGGTCGATGCCGAGCAGTCCCGGGTCGCCCTGGGAGCAGCGCACCACCAGGTCCAGCGGCGGTCCACCGTCGGTGGTGGTGACCCGGACGTTGCGGTTGGTCAGCCCGCCGGGCAGGTCGGACCCGACCCAGGACCGCCCCGCCAGGCAGGCGAGGCGGTCCAGGCCGACGTCACCGGTCGTCCCCGTCACGATTGGGTCAGTCGTCGAAGGCCTCGATGACGGCGGTGTCGATGGTGTGCTTGGGCCCGGTGAACCACTTCTTCGCCGACACGTTCCACCAGATCGTGAGCAGCAGCAGCGCTCCGAAGGTGAGGATCGGGGCGTAGTTCACGAACTTCCACGTGAAGGCGTCGTCCCACGGCACACCCGCCGGGTAGAGGGGCAGGATGAAGTAGATCGAGATGATGACGATCTCGGCGGTCGCGACCAGGTTCATCCACTTGTACTTCGAGCCGTTGGTCCAGGACCCGGCCTCGAAGGCGTCGCCGATCTTCCAGCGCAGGAAGATCGGGATGGCGAAGGCGAGGTAGAGGCCGATCACCGCCACCGACACCACGGCGTAGAACGCGGTCGGGACGATCAGCGGCTCTTCGGGCGTCCCGATGTTGACCTCGATCAGGGCCGGGAGGGTGATCAGGACACCGACCACGGCGCACAGGAGGACGGCGTTGACCGGGATCTTGTTGCGCGCGACCTTCGACCACAGCGAGGACCCGGGGATGGCACCGTCGCGGCTGAACGCGAAGGACATCCGCGAGGCGCTGGTCAGGCAGGCGGTCGCGCAGAAGAGCTGTCCGGCCGTGGAGATCACCAGGATCAGGATGTGCCAGCCGTCGCTCAGCGCCTGGCCGAAGATCACGTCCGCGCCGTTCAGGCCGGAGTTGATGCCGGCAGTCACGCCGTCGGGGTCCTGCACCGCGAAGAGGAACGACAGCAGCAGGATCCAGCCACCGATGGCGGAGTAGAAGATCGAGCGCCAGATGCCCTTGGCCGCGGCCGAGGACGCCGCCGAGGTCTCCTCGGACAGGTGGGCCGAGGCATCGAAGCCGGTGATCGTGTACTGCGTGAGCAAGAAGCCGAGCGGCAGCACCAGGAACCAGTAGACGCCACCGCTGTTGGACCCGGCGTCGTAGCCGGAGTTGTTGATCCGCTCGCTGATGACGAACGAGATGTCCTGGTGGTGGTCCGGCACGATGACCAGCACCAGGATCACCACCGCGGCGCCGGCGACGTGCCACCACACCGAGATGTTGTTGATGAGCGCCAGCAGGTGCGCCCCGAACGCGTTGAGCAGCACCGCGAGCAGCATGATCAGCACGAAGAGCACGAAGACCCGGGACAGGCTGTAGTCCTCGGCCCAGCCGGTGCTGATGGTGCTCAGCGTGATGTCGAGGAAGGTGGCCGCGCCGTACGCGACGGATGCGGTGACGGCGATCAGGCCGATCAGGTTCAGCCACCCGGTGAAGAACCCGGCCGCCGGGCCGCCGAGCTTCGCCGCCCACCAGTAGATGCCACCCGAGGTGGGGTACGCCGAGACCAGCTCCGACATGGTGAAGCCGATGATGAGGATGAAGATCGAGATGATCGGCCAGCCCCACGTGATCGCGACCGGTCCGCCGTTGCTCCACCCCTGGCCGAACGTCGTGAAGCAGCCGGCGAGGATCGAGATGATGGAGAACGAGATCGCGAAGTTCGAGAAGCCGGACCAGGTCCGGTTCAGCTCCTGCTTGTAGCCGAGCCGGGCGAGGTGGGCTTCGTCCTCGTTCAGCGGCGGGGTCTCTGCGGTCATGCGACACACCTTCCGGGCTGCTCGTGCATTCGTGAACCGGAACCTAGACCCGTCGGAATCCGGGTGTAAACACTCTCCCGTAAAATTGGTATGAACCCAGACCTTTACTCTGTGGGGACGATTGACGCACCACCCCCGCCGACCAGAGGATGAACCGCATGACCGCCGACCCCGCAGCCGGGCTGCCCGAGGCGGTCCTGCGGCCGGTGCGCGGCCACCACGCCTTCGAGGCGTGCGTGGAGCAGCTGGCCACCGCGATGCGGCTCGGCGTCTACCCGCTCGGTTCGGTCCTCCCTCCCGAGCGCGAGCTGGCGGCGCGCCTGCAGGTCTCCCGGGCCACCCTGCGGGAGGCGATGGCGGCCCTGCGGCAGGCCGGACTGGTCGAGACCACCCGGGGCCGCGGGGGCGGCACCGTGGTCACGCTCAAGCCACGGTCACCGTCGGCCCGCGCGGCCGCCCGGGTGTCGCCGGAGCGGCGCGCGGACTGGCTCGACTCGCTCGACTTCCGCCGCGTCATCGAGCCCGGGGCGGCCGCGCTCGCCGCGAGCCTGCCGCTGTCCGAGCCGGCCCGTGCCCAGCTCCAGCTCGCGCTGGACGACGTCACCACCGCCCGCCGGCCCGCCGACCACCGGCAGGCCGACTCGCGGTTCCACCTGACCATCGCCACGCTCAGCGCCTCACCCCGCATGGTCGAGGCGGTGACGTCGGTGCAGTCGGCGCTGCACGAGATGCTGCTGGCCATCCCGGTGCTGGAGACGAACATCGCGCACTCCGACCGGCAGCACGCGGCCGTCGTACGCGCGATCCTCGCGGGGCGCCCCGAGCGCGCCCGAGCGGCCATGGAGGAACACTGCGACGACACGGCCGCGCTCCTGCGTGGTCTGGTGGGCTGACCCGATGAGGAGCACCGATGAGGAGCACCGCATGACCCTGCGCAACGAGCGACACCTGAGCATGAACGACCTGGTCGCCCGGATCGGGGCGGGCGAGATCGACACCGTGATCGTCGCCTTCACCGACATGCAGGGGCGGCTCCAGGGCAAGCGCCTGCATGGCCGCTACTTCGTCGACCACGTCGTGGGCCACGGCACCGAGGGCTGCAACTACCTGCTCGCCGTCGACGTCGACATGAACACCGTCGACGGCTACGCCATCTCGTCCTGGGAGCAGGGGTACGGCGATATGGAGTTCGTCCTCGACGAGCGCACGGTCCGCCTGCTGACCCACCTGCCCCGCACCGCGCTCGTGCAGTGCGACCTGGCCCTCACCGACGGCTCCCCGGTCCCGCAGTCGCCCCGCACCATCCTGCAGACCCAGCTGGACCGCTGCGCCGAGCAGGGCTGGACCGCGCTGGCCGGCACGGAGCTCGAGTTCATCGCTTTCGACACGACGTACGAGGCCGCCCACGACGCGGGCTACCGCGGCCTGACGCCGGTCAACCAGTACAACGTCGACTACTCGATCCTCGGCACCACCCGAGTCGAGCCGCTGCTGCGCTCTATCCGCAACCACATGTACGACGCCGGCCTCGACGTCGAAGGCGCCAAGGGCGAGTGCAACTTCGGCCAGCACGAGATCGGCTTCCTCTACGCCGACGCGCTCACCACCGCCGACAACCACGTCGTCTACAAGAACGCCGCCAAGGAGATCGCCGCCCAGCAGGGCAAGGCGATCACCTTCATGGCCAAGTACGACGAGCGCGAGGGCAGCTCCTGCCACATCCACCTCTCGCTGCGCGGCACCGACGGCGAGCTGGTGTTCTGGAAGGACGGCGAGCGGACGCCGCTCTACGACCGGTTCGTCGCCGGCGTGCTCGCCACCGTCGCCGACTTCACGCTGCTCTTCGCGCCGAACGTGAACTCCTACAAGCGCTTCGCCGACGGCTCGTTCGCGCCGACCACGATCGCCTGGGGCCTCGACAACCGCACCTGCGCCGTACGCCTGGTCGGGCACGGCGCGGGCGCGCGGATGGAGAACCGGGTGCCCGGGGCCGACGCCAACCCCTACCTCGCGCTGGCCGCGATGCTCGCGGGCGGGCTGCACGGCATCGAGCAGGGCCTGGAGCTGGAGCCCGAGCTGGTCGGCAACGCCTACACCTCGGGCCGGCCGAAGGTGCCCGCCACCCTGTCCGCGGCCCGGGAGGCGTTCACGACCTCCGCGGTGGCCCGGGCCGCCCTGGGCGACGCCGTGGTCGACCACTACACCAACATGGCCGACGTGGAGATCGCCGCGTACCAGGCCGCCGTCACCGACTGGGAGCTGCGTCGCGGCTTCGAAAGGCTGTGAGCTCGGGCATGTCCGACCTGTTCACCCTCGTCAACCCGGCCACCGCCGTCCCGATCCAGGACGTCCCGCTGGCCTCGCTCGGGGAGGCCGACGCCGCCATCGCAGCCGCCCACGAGGCGTTCGCGTCCTGGCGCGCCGTCGCACCCGGCGAGCGCGCCCGGCTGCTGCGCTCCTTCGCCGCCGTCGTCGACGCCCACGTCGAGGAGCTGGCCGGCCTGGAGGTCCGCAACGCCGGCCACACCTGGGGCAACGCCCGCTGGGAGGCCGGCAACGTCCGCGACTGCCTGAACTACTACGCCGGGGCGCCGGAGCGGATGTTCGGCCGGCAGATCCCGGTGCCGGGCGGCACCGACGTGACCTTCCACGAGCCGCTGGGCGTCGTCGGCATCATCGTGCCCTGGAACTTCCCGATGCCGGTCGCGGCCTGGGGCTTCGCGCCCGCCCTCGCCGCCGGCAACACCGTCGTCCTGAAGCCCGCCGAGCTGACGCCGCTCACCGCGATCCGGCTGGGCGAGCTGGCCCTCGAGGCCGGCCTGCCCGAGCACGTGCTGACCGTGCTGCCGGGAGCCGGCCCGGTCGTCGGGGAGCGCTTCGTGACGCACCCGCTGGTCCGCAAGGTCACCTTCACGGGGTCCACCGCGGTCGGCAAGCGGATCATGGCGGGCTGCGCCGAGCAGGTGAAGCGGGTGACCCTCGAGCTGGGCGGGAAGTCGGCCAACATCGTGTTCGCCGACACCGACCTGGCCACGGCCGCCGCGACCGCGCCGTACGCCGTCTTCGACAACGCGGGCCAGGACTGCTGCGCCCGCTCGCGGATCCTCGTCGAGCGCTCGGCGTACGACGAGTTCCTGACCCACCTGCAGCCCGCGGTCGAGGGGTTCCGGGTAGCAGTGCCGGAGACCGACGAGGGCGCGGAGATGGGACCGCTGATCTCGGCCGGCCAGCAGGCCCGGGTCCGCTCCTACCTCGACGAGGCCGAGGTCGCGTTCGCCGGGACCACCCCGGGCGGCGACGGCTTCTGGGTGCCGCCGAGCGTCGTGACCGTCGACGACCCCGGCGCCCGGATCTGGCGCGAGGAGGTCTTCGGGCCCGTGGTCGCGGTGATGCCCTTCGACGACGAGGGGCACGCCGTCGAGCTCGCGAACGCGAGCGACTACGGTCTGTCCGGCTCGATCTTCACCGACGACCTCGGCCGCGGGCTGCGCGTGGCCCGCGCCGTCGAGGCCGGCAACCTCTCGGTCAACAGCCACTCCGCGGTGCGCTACTGGACGCCGTTCGGCGGCTACAAGCAGTCCGGTCTCGGCCGGGAGCTCGGACCCGACGCGCCGATGTCGTTCACCGAGGAGAAGAACGTCTTCATCAGTCACTAGGTCTCGATACGCCCCGCTCGTTCCTCACGGGGCTACTCGACCACCGAAAACCCGAGACGCCCCGCTCGTTCCTCACGGGGCTACTCGACCACCGAAAACCCGAGACGCCCCGCTCGTTCCTCACGGGGCTACTCGACCACCGAAAACCTGAGACGCCCCGCTCGTACCTCACGGGGCTACTCGACCACCGAACGGAGAGAAATGGCAGGCAGGATCCAGGACCGGGTCGCGGTCATCACCGGCGGCTGCTCGGGCATCGGCCTGGCGACCGTCGAACGCTTCGTCGAAGAGGGCGCCAAGGTCGTCATCGGCGACATCGACGACCAGCGCGGGCACGAGATCGTCGGTCAGCTCGGCGGGCCCGAGTTCGCGACCTACGTCCACGTCGACGTCACCGACAAGGACCAGGTCGACGCGCTCTTCCAGACCGCGAAGGACACCTACGGCTCGGTCGACATCGCGTTCAACAACGCCGGCATCAGCCCGCCCGAGGACGACTCGATCCTCGACACCGACCTGGACGCGTGGCGCAAGGTGCAGGAGGTCAACCTGACCTCGGTCTACCTGTGCTGCAAGGCCGCCCTCCCCCACATGCTCGAGCAGGGCCGGGGGTCGATCATCAACACCGCGTCCTTCGTCGCGGTGATGGGGGCGGCGACGTCCCAGATCTCCTACTCCGCGTCCAAGGGCGGGGTGCTGTCGATGACCCGCGAGCTCGGCGTGCAGTTCGCGCGGCAGGGCGTGCGGGTCAACGCGCTCTGCCCGGGCCCGGTAAACACGCCCCTGCTGCAGGAGCTGTTCGCCAAGGACGCCGAGCGGGCCGCCCGCCGCCTGGTGCACGTCCCGATGGGTCGCTTCGGCGAGCCGTCGGAGATGGCGGCCGCCGTCCTCTTCCTCGCCTCCGACGACTCCTCGTTCATGACCGCCAGCACGTTCCTGGTCGACGGCGGCATCTCCGGGGCCTACGTCACCCCCCTCTGATGTCGGTCCCGGTCATCGGCCTGTCCACCTACCGCGAGGACGCGGCCTGGGGGGTCTGGCGGCAGCGCGCCGACCTGCTGCCGACGCAGTACGCCGAGGCGGTGGAGGCCACCGGCGGCGTCCCGGTGCTGCTGCCGCCACAGGGGCCGGCCTCGGCCGAGGCGGTCGTGGTCCGGCTCGACGGGCTGGTGATCAGCGGCGGGGCCGACGTCGACCCGGGACGCTACGACGCGCCCCCGCACCCCCGGACCGCCGCCTGGCGGGCCGATCGCGACGCGTGGGAGCTGGCGCTCCTCGACGCCGCCGAGCTCCGCGGCCTGCCCGTCCTGGGCGTCTGCCGCGGGATGCAGCTGATGGCCGTGCACGCCGGCGGGCAGCTCGACCAGCACACGCCCGACCTGGTCGGCGACGAGCGGCACAGTCCCGGCGGAGACGTCTTCGGTGACATCACCGTCGCGACGGTGGCGGGCACCCGGGTCGCCGGACTGGTCGGCTCCGAGCTGGTCGTCAGCTGCCACCATCACCAGTCGGTGCGGACACACCCGGGGTACGTGCCGGCCGCGCACGCCGCTGATGGCACGCTGGAGGCCATGGAGGATCCCCAGGCCCGGTTCCGCGTGGCCGTCCAGTGGCACCCCGAGACCGCTGCCGACGTCGGGCTGCTCGCCGGCCTGGTCCGGGAGGCGGCGTCGTACGCGTTCGGGCGGGACGTGCAGTGAGGCCGCGCGACCCGGTCCTGCTCAGCGCCCACCGGTGCGGCGCCGGCGGCGACAAGGATCTGGAGAACACCCGCGAGGCGCTCGACCGGGCGCTCGGCCTCGGCGTCGACTACGTCGAGTTCGACGTGCACCGCAGCAGCGACGGCGAGCTGCTGCTCCACCACGACGACTGGATCCAGGTCGACGGGCGCAAGCGCTGGGTGCGCGAGTCGACGCTGGCGCAGTTCCAGGCGACCCGGCCCCACGTGCTGCGCTACGACGAGGTGCTGCAGATCCTCGCCGGCCGGGCCCGGGCGCACATCGACCTGAAGTTCTCCTCCCCCGGCGGCGCCCACGAGATCGCCGCGGTCGCCCGGGCCGTCGAGGTGATGGGTGCCGAGAACATCGTGGTCACCACGCTCGACGACCGGTCCGTGCGGGCCGTCCGCGAGTGGTCCGACGCCGAGGGGCTGCCGGTGCTGGCCGGCCTCTCGCTCGGTCGGCGCGTGCGCGGCCTCCCGCTGCGGGCCGCCGTGCGCATCCGGCTGTCGGAGCTCTTCCCGCGGCTGCGCTACCGCGCGTCGCTCGCCAACGTGATGGTCGCCAACCACACCCTCGCCCGCTACGGCGTCGCCCGCTTCGCCCGCCGCCGCGGCCTGCCGCTGCTGGTGTGGACGATCGATACCGAGAAGTCGCTGCACTACTGGCTCAAGCCGGGCCGCGCCTGGCTGGTCACCACCAACCACCCCGACCTGGCGCTCGAGGTCCGGGACCGGCGGGCTGCCAGACTGCGCGCATGACCGAGACCGACATCCTCGGCGAGCCCTACGTCGTCGAGACCCTCGCGCTCGCGCCCGACGACGAGGGCGAGGTGGTCGCCACCCTGGTGCACCGTCCCGCCGACGCCCCGACCGGGCGGGCCGTGCTGCACGTGCACGGCTTCGCCGACTACTTCTTCCACACCGCGTACGCCGAGTGGTGGACGTTGCGCGGTTACGACTTCTACGCCCTCGACCTGCGCAAGTACGGCCGCTCGATCCGGCCGCACCAGACCCCGACGTACGTCGCCGACCTCGACGAGTACACCGAGGACCTCGACGCGGCGTGGGAGGTCGTCACCGGCCGGGACGGGCACGATCACGTCGTGATCTCCGCGCACTCGACCGGCGGACTGACCGTGTCGCTGTGGGCCGACGCCCGCCGGCCCGACGGGCTCGCCGGGATGGTCCTCAACTCGCCCTGGCTCGATTTCCAGGCCGGGCTGCTGATGCGCACCGTCGGCACCGCCGTGGTCAAGCAGCTCGGGGCGCGCCAGCCGCTGCGCGAGATCCCGCGCAAGGTCAGCGGCCTCTACGGCCGCAGCCTGCACCGCGATCACGACGGCGAATGGGACTTCGACCTGACCTGGAAGCCGCTGGAGTCGTTCGCGGTCACCACCGGCTGGCTGCGGGCGATCCGGATCGGGCACGCCCGGCTGCAGCGCGGGCTCGCCGTACCCTGCCCGGTGCTGGTGCTCTCCTCCGGCGCCTCCGCCAGCCCCGTCGAGATGGGTCCGGAGGTGCACGGCTTCGACATCGTCCTCGACGTGAAGCAGATCCGGCGCTGGTCCACCGCCGTCGGCCCGCACGTCACCTACGCCGCCATCGAGGGCGCCCGCCACGACGTCGTCCTCTCCCTCCCCGGCCCCCGCGCGCAGGCGTACGACGAGATCGCGCGCTGGCACTGCGCCTACGTCGACTAGATGACCAAGTCCCGCGGAGCGTGCGAGCCCTGGGACTTGGTCATCTAGGTGAGCGGCTCGCCGTCGAACGTCTCGAGCGTGACGAAGTCGGCGACCTCCTGCCGCTTCAGCCGGGTCAGCTGCTTCACCGGCCGTCCGAGCGGGACGACGGCGGCGAGCGCGTAGCGGTCCGGCGCTCCGAGCAGCGCCAGCACGGCCGGCTCCTCGGCGACCGCCATGGTGGTGATGGTGCCGCCGTACCCCTCGGCGCGGGCGGCGAGCAGCACGTTCCAGACCAGGGGGTAGACCGAGCCACCGGCGACGAGGCCGACCCGGTCGAGGTCCTGGTCCGTGGCCGCGACGACGCCGAGATCGACCAGGAACACGAGCACGGCACCGGCGGTGCGCAGCGGCTCGGTGAACGCCGCCGGCACGTCGGTCGCCGCGATCTCCGCGGCGCTGGGCGTCGGCTCCTCCAGCGGGTTCCACGGGCTCTGGCCGGCCTTCGCCTGCGCGACGTAGCGGCGGACCGCCGGCTCGTTGAGCTCGGCCAGCCGCTCCCGCGTGGCGTAGTCGCGCACGACGACCACCCGCGTCCCCTGCCGGTTCCCGCCGCTCGGCGCGAACCGGGCCTGGTCGAGGATCCGGTGAAGCACCTCGTCGGGCAGCGGGTCGCCGGTGAACTCGCGGACGGCCGGCGTGGTGCGCATGACGTCGTACAGGTCCATGTGACGAGAGTGTCACGTGTTTCGGCGAAGGCCTGCGCCGTCCCGCCCGGACCCGGAGAATCGTTCGGTGCTCCGTCGTCTTCTCCTGTTGGTGGGCGTCCTCAGCGCGCCGACCCTGCTGCCCCTCCCCGCCCTCGGCGCGACGTGGTCGGACCGAGACGCCTCGCGCGACGTCGTGGTCACCACCTACGCCTCCGAGCCCGAGCCGTGCGGCACCTGGACCGATCGGGTGGACCCGGCGGATCGGACCCAGGACATCACCCGGGTGGGCGTCCGGCACTCCCGCAGTCAGGTCCGGGTGACGGTTCGGTTCCGCGACGTCGCCCCACGCGATGCCCGCTCGACCACCGTCTACCTGCGGACCCAGAGGCGCGACGTCGAGATCGAGGTCTCCCGGTTCGCCGGCAGCTCGGCGACACGCGTCGCCCTGATGACGTTGCCGGACTACGACGCGATCGACGTCGAACCGACGGAGGACAATCCGTGCGGGACCTTCGCCATCGCCGGTCCTGACGCGAGCTGCCGCGGGCTGCGTGGGCGCATCGACCACGCCCGCGACCGGGTCGTGGTCGTCGTCTCGCGTCGATGTCTGCGCGACCCGCGATGGGTGCGGGCAGGCGTGTCGTCGTACGCCTTCGGTGGCGACGAGAACGAGACCCTGCGCTCGGACCGCTGGGAGCCTCGGGGCGCCACCCCCTCGACGAGTATCGACGGTCCCTACGGTCCCCGGGTCCGCGTCGGCTGAGCGCCGGCCCGCTAGGGTCCGGGGCATGAATCCTGTGACCGGACTCTCCCTGGGCCGCATCGTCGTCGGCGCCGTCGCGCTGGCCGACCCCCGCCTCGGCGGTCGGCTGCTCAACCTCGACACCACCGGCAACCCGCAGCTCCCCTACGTGACCCGGCTCTTCGGCTCGCGCGAGGTGGCGCTCGGCGCCGCGACCCTGTTCGCCCGCGGCGGCACCCGCCGCAACCTGGTCCTCCTCGGCACCCTCGTCGACGCCGCCGACGCCGGCACCGGCTACCTCGGCATCCAGGACGGCACGGTCCAGCCCAAGGCCGCCGGGCCGTTCATCGGCGTCGCGATCGGCGCGGTGCTCGCGGGCTTCCTGGGGCTGCGGACCAAGAAGAAGGTCAAGGCCGTCGCCTGACCGGCGGGCCCCTAAAGACGCCGCTTGGTCACAAACGTCAACTGAGAGCCGTCTTAGTTGCTGAATGTGACCAACCAGCACCACCGGGTCAGACCGCGAACGACACCAGGGCCGCCAGCCCGACCACCACGATGACCGCGCGCAGCACCGTCGGCGGCAGTCGCCGGCCCACCGAGGCGCCGAGCTGCGCGCCGACGACGGCTCCGGTCCCGATGAGCAGGACCAGCCACCAGTCAACATCGGCGACGAAGACGAACAGCACTCCGGCGACCCCGTTGACCACTGCGGCGAGCACGTTCTTCACCGCGTTCAGCCGCTGCAGCGACTCGTCGATGCCGATTCCGAGGATGCCCATCAGGATCACGCCCTGGGCGGCGCCGAAGTAGCCGCCGTACACGCCGGCGAGGGCGGTCGTCGGCCAGACCCACCAGGGGTCCGGGCGTGAGGCGGGCGCACCGGCCGCCTCCCGACGGGCCGCGACCCGGCGCGACAGCCGCGGCTGGACGACGACCAGCACGATGCCGAGCCCGATCAGCACCGGCACGATCGTCTCGAACGCGCCCTCGGGCAGCACGATCAGGAGTACGGCGCCGAGCAGGCCGCCCAGGAACGACCCGCTGACCAGCCGCAGCACGCGGGCGCGCTGACCGACGAGCTCGCGGCGGTAGCCGATCGCGCCGGACACCGAGCCCGGTGCCAGGCCGATGTTGTTGGAGACGTTGGCGACGACCGGCGGGACGCCGAACGCGAGCAGGGTCGGGAACGTGATCAGCGTTCCCGACCCCACCACCGCGTTGATCCCGCCCGCGGCCACACCCGCGAGCAGGATCGCGAGCGCCTCGAGGAGGGGCGGCACCTAGGGGGCGGGCGCCGGCGGTACCTCACCGGGATCGATCGAGGGATCGGTGCTGCCGACCTGCTCCGGCTCGGCGGGCTTGCGCGGGTTGGCCGCGGACTGCGCCTCGGCGATCGCGGCCTCGACCGCGGCATTGGCCTTCGAGACCTCGGCATCCTCGCCGCGCGCCTCGGCCACCTGCGGCTGGGTCGGGCCCATGTCGACCCGCTTGACCGGGCCGTCCACCTCCTGCGGGATCCCCTGCAGGCTGTTCATCGTCGAGCCCAGGCCCTCGAGCGCCTTGCCGATCTCGCTCGGGACGATCCACACCTTGTTGGCGTCGCCCTCGGCGATCTTCGGCATCATCTGGAGGTACTGGTAGGCCAGCAGCGACTGGTCGGGGCGACCGTCGTGGATCGCCTGGAACACCGTCTGGATGGCCTGGCCCTCGCCCTGGGCCCGCAGGATCGCAGCCTCACGGTCGGCCTGGGCTCGCAGGATCTGCGACTCCCGGTCACCCTGCGCCGACAGGATCGCCGACTCCTTCTGGCCCTGGGCGGTCAGGATCGCCGACTGTCGCTGGCCCTCGGCGGTCAGGATCGCGGCGCGCTTGTCGCGGTCGGCGCGCATCTGCTTCTCCATCGTGTCCTTGATGGACGGCGGCGGGTCGATGCTCTTGATCTCGACCCGACCGACTCGGATGCCCCACTTGCCGGTGGCCTCGTCGAGCACCCCGCGCAGCCCGGAGTTGATCGTCTCGCGGCTGGTCAGGGTCTGCTCCAGATCCATGCCGCCGACGATGTTGCGCAGCGTGGTCATGGTGATCTGCTCGACGGCCTGGATGTAGTTGGCGATCTCGTAGGTCGCCGCCACCGGGTCGATGACCTGGAAGTAGATGACCGTGTCGATCTCGACGGTCAGGTTGTCCTCGGTGATCACCGACGAGGGCGGGAAGCTCACCACCTGCTCGCGCAGGTCGATCAGGTAGCGGACCTTGTCGATGAACGGCACCACGATGTTGAGGCCGGCCGGCAGGGTCTGCTTGTACTTGCCGAACCGCTCCACGATGCCGGCGCGCGCCTGGGGCACGATCCGCACGGTCTTGGCCATCACCGTGACGATGAACAGGAAGATCAGGCCCAGCAGGACGAGGACGATGACGCCATCCACGAGGGCTCCTTTCCGAGAGCTTGGTGTGTAGAGCTGTGGGGTCGAGCGCTAGGGGTCGAGGCGGGGGACGGGGTGGACGTACGCCGTGGCGCCGCGGATCTCCAGCACCTCGACGGCCTCGCCGGGCTCGATGGCCAGCGTGTCGTCGTACGGCGCGGCCGACCAGAGCTCGCCGGCGAGCCGGACCTGGCCGACCTCGACGCCGGTGATCCGGGAGACCGCGACGCCCTGGCTGCCGACCAGCCGACCGTGGCTCATGGTCAGGTCGGGTCCGCCGTGCAGCCGCTTGATGAGCGGCGGCCGGAGCAGGAAGAGGGTCGCGCCGGCGGTGCCGAGGGCCAGCAGGAACGAGACGAGGAACGCCGCTCCGAGCGCGGAGGAGACCAGGCCGACCACGGCCCCGAAGGCCAGCATCGCGAAGATCAGGTCGAGGCTGAACACCTCGATCACGCCGAGCGCGACCGCGGCGCTCAGCCAGCCCGCCCAGTGGTTGTCGCTCAGCCAGTCCATGACCGGACCCTACCGGCGCCGGGTGCGCCGTCGGGCCGCCCAGCGGCCGTCCTCGTGGCTGAGGACCAGCGGCATGCCGAACGTGGCGGACAGGTTGGCCTCGGTCAGCACGTCGTCGAGCAGGCCGGCGGCCATCACCCGGCCCTCCCGCAGCAGCAGGGCGTGGGAGAAGCCCGGCGGGATCTCCTCGACGTGGTGGGAGACCAGCACGGTCGCGGGCGAGTCGGGGTCGTAGGCGAGCACGGACAGCGTCGCCACCAGGTCCTCGCGCCCGCCCAGGTCGAGGCCCGCGGCGGGCTCGTCGAGAAGCAGCAGCTCGGGGTCGGCCATCAGCGCTCGGGCGATCTGGACCCGCTTGCGCTCCCCCTCGCTCAGCGTGCCGAAGGTCCGGTCAACGAGGTGCGTGGCGCCGAGCTCGCGGAGCAGGCTGGTGGCCCGGTCGTGGTCGAGGTCGTCGTACTCCTCGCGCCAGCGGCCGACCACGCCGTACGACGCCGAGACGACCACGTCGTGGACCCGCTCGGAGCGCGGGATCCGCTCGGCGAGCGCGGCGCTGGTGAGCCCGATCCGCGGCTTGAGCTCGAAGACGTCGACCGTGCCGAGGACTTCCTCGAGGATCCCCGCGACGCCTTCGGTGGGGTGCATCTGCGCGGAGGCGACCTGGAGCAGCGTGGTCTTCCCGGCACCGTTCGGGCCGAGGATCACCCACCGCTCGTCCTCCTCGACGGTCCAGCTCACGCGGTCGAGGAGGGTCGACTGCCCGCGCCGCACGGTGACGTCGGCGAAGTCCAGCACGGCGCTCATGAGGCAACCCTATCCAGACGGCTCCACGGCCCGGCGTAGTGTCCTCGGCCGTGACTTCACCGCTGCCGCCCGCCGCCCGTCTCGCGTGGTGGGGCACCTCCTGGCTGCGCGGGTACGTCGTGGCGGACCTGCTCGTCGACGCGGTCGTGGACGACGACGCCACCCACGTCGTCGCCTCCCTCTCGGGCCTCGGCCTCGGGGGCGGCGACGCCGCCGAGGGCCTGCTGACCGGGCTGGGCCGGCTCCGGGCCGAGGGCGCGACCGGGATCGGCGCCGCGTTCCCGGTGGAGGGCGACCCGGTCGGCCTGGGCGGGCCCCGGACGTTCAACGACGCGGCGCTCGACGCCGGTGAGGCGGTCGTGGCCGTCGACGCCGGAGTGGGTCTGGTGCCGGTACGCGTGGGCGCTGCCGTGACCTGGGTGGCCCACCGTGCGGAGCGGCGCCAGATGCCGGACGTCGGCGAGGCCGACCGGGGTCTGCGGGCCGCGCTGATCGAGACGGCGCAGACCCTGGCCGACCTCGACGTCGCCCGCTGGCGTCCCGAGGTGGCCGACCGGCTGATGAACCTGCGGCACCGCGAGCCGCTGAGCGCGCCCGACGGCGTCCCGGCGCGCTGCGTCGAGCTGGCCGCCCGCGGGCTGCAGGCCGCCGAGATCGTCGACCTCGCGCTGGAGGACGACGGCGGCGCGGTGTCGTCGTACGAGATCGCGGCCCGGCGGGAGGCGCTCCAGCCGCTCGCCCGCGCCGGCCGGCGCGCGCTCGTCGCCGCCTGCTCGCCGGAAGGCTGGCCGCCGGCCTAGGGCAGGACGTCGTACGACGGCTGCGCGCTGCGCGAGGATGACCGCGTGCCGACACTTCCGCAGCTGACGCCCACGCAGGCCGACCGCGCCGCCGGCGCACTCATCGGCAGCGCGGTCGGCGACGCACTCGGCGTGCACTACGAGTTCGCCACGCCTCCCGGAGCAGGTCAGGATGCCGCGATGCTGGGCGGCGGGCTCGGCGACTTCGCGCCCGGAGAGTGGAGTGACGACACCTCGATGGCGATCGTCATCGCCGAGGCCGTGCGAGCGACGGGTTCGGTCGCCACTCCGGCAGCGCTGGACGTGATCGCCCAGGGCTTCGTCCGCTGGTACAGGTCCTCACCGCCGGACATCGGGATCCAGACGTCGAGGGTGCTCGGAGCGGCGTCCTCCCGACTGGAGGCCGGCGAGGACGGGCCGGGTCGGGTGCCCGCCCAGGAAGCGACGATCGACGCCCTCGACCATCCCCGCTCAGCCGGAAACGGCGCGCTGATGCGGACCGCCCCCGTGGCGCTCGCCCACCTCGACGACCGAGTGGCGCTCGCCGACGCTGCCCGACGGGTGGCGAGTCTGACCCACGCCGATCCGCTGGCCGGCGACTCGTGCGTCCTGTGGAGCGAGGCGGTGCGGGTGGCGGTCGTGGATGGCCGAATCGACCTGACCGCGAGGCTCGACCTCCTGACCTCGCGGTCCGAGCAATGGGCGGACTGGCTCGCCGACGCGCTCAGCCCGGAGCGGCGGTCCGAGGACGTCCCGGGCCAGGAGTTCACTCCGAACGGGTTCACCGTGACCGCCCTGCAGGCAGCAGCCGCTGCCATCGCCCACACTCCGGAGACGCCAGGTCAGCTCGAACGCGGGCTGCACGGCGCGATCCGGATCGGGGACGACACCGACACGGTGGCCGCGATCGCGGGCGGATTGCTGGGTGCGCGCTGGGGAGCGAACGCAGTCCCCGAGGAGTGGTGCCGCGCGATCCACGGATGGCCCGGCTATCGGTACGCGGACCTGCTCGCGCTCGCGCCAGGTCACTAGCTCGTCGACCACACCCCCAGCTCGGTGCCGCTCGGGTCGGTGAAGTGGAACCGGCGGCCGCCGGGGAAGTCGTAGGGACCCTCGGTGACCGTGCCGCCGGCAGCGCTGACCGCCGCGACGCTGGCGTCGAGATCGTCGGAGAACAGCAGCACCAGCGGCCCGCCGGGCGCGGCGGGGCGACCCGGGGTGAGGCCGCCGACCTCGCCACGGCCCGACGGAGCCCGGATGCCGGCGTAGGCGGGGCCGTAGGCGTTGAACTCCCACCCGAAGGCGGCTGCGTAGAACGTCTGGGCCGACGCGAGGTCGGCGACGCCGATCTCGACGTAGTCCAGGCCGTGGTGCGGGTGTGGCCGGCCGCCGTCGGTGGCGACCGCGTCGGTCCAGACCTCGGTCAGGTCGACGATCGAGCCGGACTCGTCGAGGGTCGCGAAGGAGGCGACGTAGTAGGTCACGGGCTCGGCGGACACCCGGGCCCGGAGGACTCCGGTCGAGCCGGAGGCGACGACGTCCTCGAGGGCGAAGGTCCACGGTCCCGGGTAGTCGCGGTTGAACGCGACGAAGCCGTCCCGGTCGAAGGTCTCCCCCGTGTGCACCAGCCGGGCAGCGAAGTCGGCGGCCAGCAGGGCGGCCAGCCCGTCCCAGTCCCGGGTGGCGATCGCGTCGGCGAACCGGGTCAGGGTCTCGTGGGGATCGGGCCGGGCGTCGAGGTCAGCATCCATGTCCACCACCCTGGCCCAGACCACCGACAGGACTCCAGCAGCGATAGCCTCGGCCCACGATGGCCACCGACGCGAAGCCCGAGACCCTCCTCATCACGCTGACCGGGAAGGACCGGCCCGGCGTCACCTCGGCCGTGTTCGCCACCCTCGCGCGGGCCGGCGTCGAGGTCGTCGACGTCGAGCAGATCGTGCTCCGCCGACGCCTCGTCCTGGGTGTCCTGGTCACCGCGCCCCGCGACTGGAAGCGGCTGCGCACCGCTGTCGAGCAGGTCGCCGACGAGCTCGGGATGAGCGTCGACGTCGACCGCGGCACCGGCGACAACCGGCCCCGCCCCGAGGGCCGCTCCCACGTCACGGTGATCGGCAGCCCCCTCAAGGCGACCGCGATGTCGGCCATCGCCGGTCGCATCGCCGACGCCGGCGCCAACATCGACCGGATCGAGCGGATGGCGCGCTACCCCGTCACCGCCATCGACCTGCACGTCTCGGGTGCCGAGCCCGACGCGCTGCGTGCCGTGCTCGCGGTCGAGGCCGCCCGCCAGAACATCGACGTGGCGGTGCAGCCGGCCAACCTGCTGCGGCGCGGCATGCGGCTGATCGTCATGGACGTCGACTCCACGCTCATCCAGGGCGAGGTGATCGAGATGATCGCCGCCCACGCCGGCTGCGAGGCGGAGGTCGCCGCGATCACCGAGCGGGCGATGCGCGGCGAGCTCGACTTCGAGCAGTCGCTGCGCGAGCGGGTCCGGCTGCTGGCCGGCGTACCGGCCTCCGCCCTCGACGAGGTGTACGACGCCATCCTGCTCGCCCCGGGCGCGCGCACGATGGTCCGGACCCTGCGACGGCTGGGCTACCGGTTCGCGATCGTCTCGGGCGGCTTCACCCACATCACCGACCGGCTCGCCGCCGACCTCGGGATCCACTTCGCCCGGGCCAACGAGCTGGAGATCGTGGACGGCCACCTCACCGGCGACATCGTCGGCGCGGTCGTCGACCGGGCCGCCAAGGCGCAGGCGCTGCGCGAGTTCGCCGCCGAGGTGGGGGTCTCCGAGGCCGCCACGATCGCCATCGGCGACGGCGCCAACGACCTCGACATGCTCAACGCGGCCGGCCTCGGCATCGCCTACAACGCCAAGCCCCTGGTCCGCGACGCCGCCGACACCTCGGTCAACGTGCCCTACCTCGACGCGATCCTCTACCTGCTCGGCATCTCCCGCGAGGAGATCGAGGCCGCCGACGCCGAGGCCGGCTTCGTGACCCCGGCGCCGCCGGTCTGACGACGGGCTGCGGGCCGGCGACACCCCGAGGTGCCACCGGCCCGCCGATCGTGCGAGCGCCCGCTCAGCGCCGGACGCGCACCACCACCCGCGTCGCCGACGCCTTCACCTGCGCGTTGCCGAGGTAGCGGACCGCGAGCACCTTGCGCCCGGGCCGTCCCAGCTTCGCCAGGCGCACGACCAGGCGTCCGTTCGCCGTGACCGTCCCGCGCCCGACGACCTTGCCGCCGGACCGGACCACGACCGGACCGGTGACCGGCCGCGACGCGGTGACTTCGACCGTCAGCCGGGGCCGGGTGGTCCGGGTGACCGCCTTCGGGCGAACCTTCAGGACCCGGGTCTGGGAAGCGACCTTGGCCACGGGTGCGGCGACGACCCGGACCGGTACGGCGGCCGACGTGCCCGCCGCGGTCAGGTCGTCACCGGCGTACGACGCCGTGACCGGGATCGAGCCGGCCGTGGTGAACGGGCCGACCGTCCCGCGGCCGGTGCCGTCGGCACCCAGGACGATCTCCCCGACCGCGACGCCGCCGGCGCGGACCGTGACGGTGCCCGAGGGCGCCAGGTCAAAGTCGTTCTCGGCGGTCACCGCCACCGTGGCGGTCGCCGTACGGCCCTGCTGCAGGCTGGTCGGCGAGACCGTGAGCCTGACCTCCGGCGTCGCCGCCTCGGGCTCCCAGGCGGGGTCGGCGATCCACTTGCGATAGCCGCGCCCGTCCGTCCTGGTCGGGTCGTAGCCCGCCTCGACGTTGCCGGCCGCGTCGACCGCGTACCAGAGGACCCGCGTGCCCTTGGGGACCCGGACCCGCTCACCACCCTCGCGGTCGCCGGCCGACTTCCACTCGGTCGCGGTGCTCGTGGTGGGGACGGTGCCGTCGAGCGTGTAGAAGATCTCGACCGCCTCGTCGGAGGTGAACACGAACTCGACCTGCTCGGGGTCGGACGTCTCCACGAACTCCAGCGCCGTCTTCGGGGCCGTCACGTCGACGTCGTGGTCCCGGGCGACGCGGAGCAGCTCGACGAGGCCGTTGGCGTACTCCATCGCCTCCTGGTGCGCCCCGGGCCCGGTGGGCGTGAGCGACTCGAACGGCGGCTGGAAGGTGCGGCCGACCTCGAAGTTCCAGCCGTAGAGCCCGTACTTGTACCAGGCGAGGTCGCCGGAGTTGCCGGCCGCGGAGTAGAGCACGTCGATGATCGGCCCGGTCCGGGCCGGGGTGACCGTCATGCCCCGCTCACGCTTGATGGCGGTGAGGATCCGGTTCGAGGCCTGCCAGAAGTAGGCCTCCTCGCCGACGCTCGGGCGCGGTGCCGTCTCTCGACCCGCGTCCTTGTAGGAGCCCGGCGCCCACATGAAGTAGTCACCCGACGAGTGCATGTTCATCGAGTAGCGCATGTTGGGCCGCGCCATCATCCAGTCGACGTTGCGAGCCTCCGGCTCCGAGAGCTCGGTCGGGCCGGCGTAGGTGTCGCTGGTGCAGTTGGTCGCCGACGCGCCCGAGTAGCCGTCGTGCGCGCTGTACTCGGTGAAGTTGCGGTTCAGGTCGACGCCCCAGCTGTTGCGGCCGGTCGCGTCGTACACCCCGCCCTTCACGCAGTGCCGGGTCATGTTGCGGCGCTGCGAGGCGAAGTCGAAGAACGAGTAGTGGCCACCGTCGGGGTTGATCGACGGCGCGATCCAGATCTCCAGGTTGTCGACCAGCTCGCGGGTCGGCGCGTGCGTCGCGTAGTTGCGCAGCAGCCGCTCCGCCGCCTCGAGCGTCACCAGCGGGGGCACCCACTCGCGGGCGTGCTCCTGGGCGTAGGCCAGGACGCCCGGCTTGGATCCGTTCCGGGTCTTGCCGATCTTCAGCGCGTAGACCGGGTGCGGGTCCCGCGAGACCCAGGCCGGAGCGTTGAGGTTGTCGCTGAGGCGGACCACCGGGGTCGCGCGAACGACGCCGCTGCCGGTCTCGGTCCGGTAGGGGTAGGCGTCGACCAGGGCCGCGGCAGCGGGCTCCGCGAGCAGCGCGGCGATCACCTGGGTGGCGGTGCTGACGATCGCCCCGGCGCCGTCGGTCGCGGCACTCACGGTGATGGCCGTTCCGGTGACGCTGACGCTCAGCGGCGCGTCGGGCGCGGCGGGGTCGACGACCTGGACGGTGACGTCGTTGCCGCCCTCGTGGCCCCAGGCCAGCGACTCGACGCCGATCCGCGAGCTGTTCGGGACGACCGCGGCCGGCACCAGACGACCGGTCACCGTGCTGCCGCCGTTGCGGATCCGGGTCGCGTCCATCAAGGAGATGCCGACGGTCGGCAGCGTGACCGCCGTCGAGCCGCCGGTCGGCGTGGCACTGCCGCTCGGCGCGGACGCCAGGCCGGTGGTGGCGTTGACGAGCGCCACGGCGACGGCGCCGGCATTCTGCGCGTTCAGCACCTTGTCCGCGAGGCTGCACTCGCCCCGGTCGATGACCGCGATCGCGCCGGTCAGCCCGCTCAGGGTGCCGCACCCCATGGCCGGCGTCGCTGCGGGCCAGGCAGGGTTCGCCGCGGCGCTCACCCGTCGTACGGCGACCGCCGACGGGGTGGTGCCCGCGGTGGGCGCCAGCGTCGCCCAGGCCCCGCTGGTCGCGGCGGCATACGGCAGGTCGACGTCCTGTCCGCTGATCGTCGCCGTCAGGCGGTTGGTCGGCTCCAGCATCGCCTGAGCCTTGCGCCGGTAGCCCTGCGAGGCGTTCGGGAGGGTGACCACCTCGGCGAGGTCGGGGTACGTCGCGGCCAGCTGCTCGACGCGCTGGTAGAGCTCGGTCGGGACCAGGTACTTCGAGATGAAGTCCTCCTGGTAGCCCGCCCCCTTGAACGGGTCGTCCTCGGTCCCGGTGGGCAGCCAGTCGTTGACCTTCGCGATCGCCACGTCACCGCTCGGGCTGGTGATCTGGATCCGGTCGGGACGGACGGACTCCCCGCGGACGTCGACGTTCACGTTGGTCGCGCCGAGGTGGTAGAGGTACACGCCGGCATCGACGAAGCGCGAGACGGTCTGCGTGCCGCCCGAGCCCATCGGCGTCCCGGGCCCGCTGTCGCGCTGCACCGTGAGCGGGGGGCTCGTGGTGCTCGCCGGAAGCAGCTTCGCCTCGACGGACAGCACCCCGACCCCGAAGCTGGTGTAGTAGTCGGCGCGGATGATCCGGACGTCCGAGGAGTCCGCCGGGGTCGAACCCGGGAGCGCCCGGAGGCCGGTCTTCGCCCCCCGCGCGACGGCCCGGTTCGCGGCGGAGTCCGCCGCGATCGTGGCCTCGCGCCCGGCGAGGGCGGCAGCCGAGTCGTCGGCGGTGTAGAGGACCTCACCGAACTCGTAGCCGGCCTTCTTGAGAGTGGCGATCTCGCTGTCGGTGACGACGGCGCGCACCTTCAACCCATCGGGGGTGCGCTCGACACCGTGATCCAGGTCGACGCCGGTGGCGACGAGCCGGTCCATCTCAGCCGTGTCGTCGAGGAGGACGTCGACGACCATCGGCTCCTCGCCGGGCTCGCGCTGCAGCACGACGGGCGGCGATCCGGGCTCCGCGCCGACGCCGGGCAGATCAGCCCCGGCGAGGGTCGTGACGACCAGCGCCACGGGTCCCAGCAGAGCCAGTCCTCGCGCCGACCAGCGGCGCCTCGGGGGGTGAACAGACATGCCACTCCTTCGTGAGGGGACGCTCGCGCCCACCCAGGACCGCCCGTCGAGGGCGGTCGGGGCGGAGATGAGGAGCAGGTGGCGGCGAGGTGTCCGGGGGGTGGCTGAAACCAATCAGATTGCCTGACAATCCGTCAACGGGTTCCTAGTACTTGGTCTTAGCAATTAACCGGGAGGACCCAGGGATCCCAGGTAACGGCGGGTGATCGCGCGCTGCGTCAGCCGTCCGACAGGTCCCGCCAGGCGCGTGAACCACCGCCCCGGCCGAGAGAAGGCTCGGATCACGATCCAGGTGCCGTCCGGGCGCCGTTCGACCGAGAACAGCTCCTCGCCGCACTCGGGGTGGCCGGGCAGGGTGCCGTAGGCGAACCCGCCCCGGTCCGGCTCGTCCAGCACGCCGACCACCTCCACGGGAGCGCGCAGCGGCCCGAGTCCCAGGACGGTGCGCAGGCCGACCGTGGCCGGAGCGAGCAACGGGTCGACGCAGAGACCCGCACCGCGCTGGAGTCCCCAGCCGAGCACGTGCGTCACCGCGTCGTCGTACGACGTCCGCGGGCCGATGCGGCGCTCCACCGAGAGGTGGTGGTAGCCCGCGGGCAAGGGGCCGGCGAGCGTGGCGCCGACCTCCGGGTAGGTCAGCTCACCCACGACCGACGTGGAAGGCCACCACCCGGGCGCCCGCCTCGTCGAGGTCCTCCCAGTCGCCCTCGACCTCGAGGACGGTGGTCGCGCTCGTGGGGTAGCCGACGACCATCTCCGCGCTCGCGTCCTCGTCGCCCTCGCCGTCGTCGAGCAGCTGGGCCAGGTAGGCCACCGTCGGGTTGTGCCCGACCACGATTAGGGTCCGGACGTCGTCGTCGACGCCGCGCACCAGGTCGAGCGCGCTCTCCGGACCGGCCGCGTAGAGCGCTTCGTCGTACGACGCCACGTCGGCGTCCCAGCCCGCACCCTCGGCCACGGCCTCCCACGTCTGGTGGGTGCGCACCGACGCCGAGACCAGGGCGGCGTCGGGCTCCACGCCCTGCGCGGCCAGCCAGGCGCCCGCGGCCCGCGCGTCGCGCTCGCCGCGCTCGGCCAGCCGCCGGTCGAAGTCGGTCGTGCCGTCCTGCTCGGCCTTCGCGTGGCGCATCACGACGAGGGTCCGCTTCTGCTCGCTCACGGGGTGAAAGTCTGGCACCCCCTAGGGTGACTGTCATGGCCCGGGGACCCCTCATGATCATCGGCGGCGCCGAGGACAAGCTGCGCAAGCGCACGATCCTTCGGGAGTTCGTGGCCGCGAGCGGC
This sequence comes from Nocardioides lianchengensis, assembly GCF_900101465.1. GTDB lineage: Bacteria > Actinomycetota > Actinomycetes > Propionibacteriales > Nocardioidaceae > Nocardioides > Nocardioides lianchengensis. Next base: position 213,231 of record NZ_FMZM01000006.1, on the reverse strand, counting down.
GGTCCCGACGCACGCATCGCGGTCATCCCGACTGCCTCGTCGCTGGGCGCCGAGGTCGTCGAGGTCTACGACGCCCTGTTCCGCCGCGAGGGGGCCGCCGAGGTGGTCGCGATCCGGCCCGAGTCGCGCGACGACGCCCACGACCCCGTGCTGGTGAAGTCGCTGGCCGACGCGACCGGCATCTTCATGACCGGCGGCAACCAGCTGAAGCTCTCGGCGATCATCTGCGGCACCCCGCTCGGCGACGCGATCGTCGACGCCCACGAGCGCGGCGTGGTCGTCGCCGGCACCTCCGCGGGGGCCAGCATCCAGTCCAGCCACATGGTCGCCTTCGGCGTGGGCGGGTCGACGCCCAAGCAACGGATGACCCAAGTCGCGGCCGGCCTCGGACTGCTGCGCTCCAGCGTGGTCGACCAGCACTTCGCCCAGCGCGAGCGGTACGGACGGCTGCTGATGATCGTGGCCCAGTCACCCCAGCTGCTCGGGATCGGCGTCGACGAGGACACCGCCGCGATCGTCGAGCACGAGGTTCTCGAGGACGGCACCGACCGCGAGGTGCTGCGGGTGCGCGGCCGGGGCGCCGTGACGGTGTTCGACCCGGCCCGGATCACCACCAACGCCTACGAGGCCAAGCGCTCGGCGCCGCTGCTGGCCAGCGGCGTCGTCCTGCACGTGCTGCCGGAGGGCTCGGCCTTCGACCTCACCGCGCGCGAGCTGCTGCCCCACGTCGCGGAGGTGGCGGCCGAGGACGTCGCCGAGCTCGCCGAGGCCGGCCAGGACCTCCGCCGGCTGGCCCGCGACATCGCGGCCGGCGACGTCTCCCCCACGACCCTCAAGCGACGCAAGGCCCGCCAGACCAAGAAGAACCCGCCGTCATCTCGGCAGGACGGAGCTTCCACGTGACCGAACGCCCCACCCCCGACCTCAGCATCGAGGAGACGCGGGTCTACCGCGGCGCCAACGTGTGGTCCTACGACAAGGCCATCCACCTGGTCGTCGACCTCGGCGTCCTGGAGCGCTACCCCACGAACACGCTGCCCGGCTTCACCGACAACATCCTCGAGATGCTCCCCGGCCTGCGCGAGCACTCCTGCTCCCGCGGCAAGCGCGGCGGCTTCGTCGAGCGGCTGCACGAAGGCACCTGGCTCGGCCACGTCGCGGAGCACTCCGCGCTGGCGCTCCAGCAGGTCGTCGGCCACGACGTACGACGGGGCAAGACCCGCGGCGTCAAGGGTCGTCCGGGCCATTACAACGTGGTCTTCGGGTACGTCGACGAGCAGGTCGGCCTGGCCGCGGCCCGGCTCGCCGTACGGCTCGTGAACCACCTGGTCGAGGCCGACCCCGAGTTCGACTGGGACGCCGAGCTGGAGTCGTTCATCACCCGCGCCCAGCGCACCGCGTTCGGGCCGTCGACGCAAGCGATCCTCGACGAGGCGGTGTCGCGGGACATCCCGTGGCTGCGGCTCAACCAGTACTCGCTGGTCCAGCTCGGCCAGGGCGTGCACGCGAAGCGGATCCGGGCCACGATGACCTCCGCGACCAGCGCGATCGCCGTCGACATCGCCTCCGACAAGGACCTGACGACGTCGCTGCTGAGCGCGGCCGGCCTGCCGGTGCCCAAGCAGGAGACGATGCGCACCGTCGAGGCGGCGGTGCGGGCGGCGGAGCGGATCGGATACCCCGTCGTGCTCAAGCCGCTCGACGGCAACCACGGGCGCGGGGTCATCCTCGACAACGAGAACGCCGACGACGTGCGCGCGGCCTTCGAGCTCGCCCAGGCCCAGTCGCGGCGCGGCGCGATCCTGGTCGAGCAGCAGATCGTCGGCAAGGACTACCGCTGCCTCATCATCGACGGCAAGGTGGCCGCGATCGCCGAGCGGGTGCCCGCGTCGGTCACCGGCGACGGCACCTCGACCGTCGAGCAGCTGGTCGACACCGCGAACGCCGACCCGCGCCGCGGCGTCGGGCACGAGAAGGTGCTGACCCGGATCAAGGTCGACGACGCGGCCGTCCTGCTGGTGCGCGAGCAGGGCTACGCGATGACCGACGTACCGCCGGAGGGGGCGCACGTCCGGCTCGCCCTCACCGGCAACATGTCGACCGGCGGCATCTCGATCGACCGCACCTTCGAGGCGCACCCCGAGAACGTCGAGATCGCCGAGGAGGCGGCCCGGATGGTCGGGCTCGACATCGCGGGCATCGACTTCATCTGCCCCGACATCACCGAGCCGGTGCGCGAGACCGGCGGCGCGATCTGCGAGGTCAACGCGGCCCCGGGCTTCCGGATGCACACCCACCCGACCATCGGCGAGCCGCAGTTCATCGCCAAGCCGGTCGTCGACATGCTGTTCCCGCCGGGTGCGACGTCGCGGATCCCGATCGTGGCCGTGACCGGCACCAACGGCAAGACGACCACCTCGCGGATGATCAGCCACATCTTCAAGGGCATGGGCCGAAAGGTCGGCATGACCTCGACCGACGGCGTCGTCATCGACGAGCGCCTGGTGATCCGCTCGGACGCCTCCGGTCCGCGCTCGGCCCGGATGGTGCTGCAGAACCCGCGGGTCGACTTCGCGGTCTTCGAGGTCGCCCGCGGCGGCATCCTGCGCGAGGGCCTCGGCTACGAGCGCAACGACGTGGCCGTGGTGCTCAACGTGCAGCCCGACCACCTCGGCCTGCGCGGCATCGACACCGTCGAGCAGCTGGCCGATGTCAAGGCCGTGCTGGTCGAGGCTGTCCCCCGCGACGGGCACGCCGTGCTCAACGCCGACGACCCGCTGGTGCGCGAGATGCGCCGGCGCTGCTCCGGCCAGGTCGTCTGGTTCTCGATGGAGGAGCCCGGCTCGGAGGTCCGCGAGATGATCGACGCCCACTGCCGCCGCGGCGGCAAGGCGCTCGTCCTCAATCCCTCCGAGCGCGGCGAGATGATCGTGGTCAAGCACGGCCCCCGGGAGATGCAGCTGGCCTGGACCCACCTGCTGCCGGCGACCTTCGGCGGCCGGGCCCGGATGAACGTCCAGAACGCCCTCGGTGCCGCAGCCGCGGCGTTCGCGGCCGGCGCCCCGCTCCACGACATTCGCCAGGGCCTCCGCTCGTTCTCGACCAACTACTACCTCTCCCCCGGCCGGCTCAACGAGGTCGACGTCAACGGCGTCAACGTCATCGTCGACTACTGCCACAACGCACCCGGCATGAGGATGCTGGGCGACTTCGTCGACCGCGTGGGCGACTCGATGGCCTCCTCGCACGACCTGGCCCGGCCGTCGCGGATCGGCATCATCGCCACCGCCGGCGACCGGCGCGACGAGGACATGCGCGAGCTCGGCCACATCGCCGCCCAGCACTTCGACGTGGTCATCGTCCGCGAGGACCTGTCCCTGCGCGGCCGCGAGCGCGGCGAGGTCGCGGGCCTAGTCCTCGAGGGCGTCCGTACGGCGATCGCCGAGGGCGCGCGCTGCAAGCAGGTCGAGGAGGTGCTCGACGAGATCGAGGCCGTCCGGCACGCCATGTCGCGCGCCAACCGCGGCGACCTGGTCGTGGTCTGCGTCGACAAGCACGCCGCCGTGATGAGCGAGTTGGAGACCTGGTCCTCCCAGGCCCAGGCCGGCGCCGGTGTCTCCTCCGAGGCCCCGGGCGCCGACCCCGACCTGGTGGCGGGCTCGGTGGGCGACGAGTGAGGGTGCTGACCCTCGGCGACCGTCCCGGCCGTCCCGTCGACGCGCACGGCAGCCGCGGCTTCGACGTCACCGCGTTCGGGATCACCGCCGAGGCCCACCTGGTGACCGTCCGCCTCAGGCCCGGCGGCGTGGTCGGGCGTCATCCCGCCGCCGGTCGCCAGCTGCTGGTCGTCCTGTCCGGGGACGCGACCGTCTCCGGGTCCAGCGGCGACGCCGTCGTACTCGCTCCCGGCCAGGCGGCCGTCTGGGAGCCCAACGAGCTCCACGAGACCCGCTCCGAGTCCGGCCTGGTCGCCCTCCTGGTCGAGGGCGACGTGGACGTCGCCAGCGCGCCGCGCGAGGTCGAGTACCCCTAAACCGGTCGCCGGGCCTCACCCCGCGCTGCCAGGCTGGCCCGGTGAGCGACCTGGACGAGCGGACGGTGATCGACACGGGCGGCTGGGACGGCCGGTACGCCGTCGTCCGCGCCGTCGGCACCCTCGGCGACCAAGCCGCGGCGGTCGTCGACGCGAACGGCGACGGCGCCGACATCAACCTTGAGTTCTTCTGCCGGACCGGCGACAACTGGGAGCTGTGCGTCAGCAGCGGCGGAGCGGGCGACTGGGGCCGCGGCTCGCACGAGGACCTCTGGGCCGAGCACGACCGCGACGAGCACGGGTGGCGGCTGACCCTCACGCCGCGGGCCGGCGAGGTCGACGACTCCTCCGTCCCGGCGTCGGGCGGGTATGGCTGGTACGCCTACACGCCGCACCGCCGCTGACCGCCCGGGACCTCCCGGCCTTTCCCGGACGTTCCTGGGTGAAGTTTCGCCCGGGAACGTCCGGGTTTCCTACTTACCCGGGGAACCGGGTAACTAGGACCACCGGCTCAGACCGACCCGGCTCGGGGTTTCGAGACGGCTCACGAGCGCGTCGCTCCGCTCCGCCCTCGTCGACCCTCCTCAACCTCCTCGCCGACGCTCGTCCTTCGCAGGCTCAGGCCGAGCTGACCCTGACCTTGTCCGCGAGGTCGGCGGAGGAGTCCGGCGTACCGCCGTGCTCGGCCAGCCAGTCGTAGACCTCCTGGCGCTCGGCGTGGCACATCAGCCCGACGACGTCGCCGGGGAGCGCCTGGCCCACGAGGGCGGAGAGCACGGCGACCTCGGTCGGGTACGCCGGCACGCCCGTGACGCCGACCCGCTCGGCGCCGGCGCGCATCAGGGTCTCCAGCTCCTCGGTGGTCCGGCCACGCAGGTACTTCTCCTTGTGACCGATGGCGATCACGTCGCTGTCGCGGGCCGCGATCTCGCCGAGCTTCTCGATCAGCTCGTCGGTGCGGTCGCCGACCACGCCGAGGCCGAGGAGCAGGCGGGCGTCGGGACGTCGTACGCCGTTCATGATCTCCAGCAGCGCCTCGAGACCGGCCTCGTTGTGGGCCAGATCGACGACGACGGAGACCTCGCCGACGGTGAAGAAGTTCATCCGGCCCGGGTTGTGCTCGGCGTCGGGCAGGAACGAGCGCAGGCCCTCGACGACCACCGAGCGGTCGATGCCGATCGCCAGGGCCGCCGACGCGGCCGCGAGGGTGTTCTCGACGTTGAAGCGGGACAGCCCGGCGAGGGTCATGGGCACGTCGACCAGCTCGACCAGCGGGTCGGGGTCGGCGTCCGGGGTCAGCACGCTCACCCAGCCGTCGATCACCGTGGTCGCGCGGCCGCCCTCGCCCAGCACCTCCCGGATCGCGGGCGACTCGACGTCGCGGGTGAACACCCACGGCCGGGCCTTGATCACGTGGCGCATGGCGAAGACCCGCGGGTCGTCGCCGTTCAGCACGGACCAGCCCTTGCGGCGGGTGATCCGCGGGACGACCGCCTTCACCTCGGCCAGCTGGTCGACGGTGTCGATGCCCTGCAGCCCGAGGTGGTCGGCGGTGACGTTGGTGACGACCGAGACGTCGTTGCGGGTGAGTCCGATGCCCTTCAGCAGGATCCCGCCGCGGGCGGTCTCGGTCACCGCGAGCTCGACCTGCTCGTGAGCCAGGATCCGACCGGCCCCGCTCGGACCGGAGTAGTCACCGGCCTCCACCATCTCGCCGTCGATGTAGATGCCGTCGGTGTTCGACCAGCCCACGACGCGGCCGTCGGCCCGACCGATGTGGGCGACCATCCGCGACGTGGTCGTCTTGCCGTTGGTGCCGGTCACGGCCACCACCGGGATGGCCGGCTTGATCGTGCGCGGCTCGTCGCCGGGCTCGGCCCCCGCCACCAGCGCCGCGGCCTCGCCGACGGCGGCCTCCACGTCCGCGGACGGTACGGCGTCCAGCACGTCGGCCACCGCCCGGCCCATCGCCTCCGCGCGACCACGGTGCTTCCACGGGTAGGCGACGACCACCCGGTGCCGGTCGCTGGTCGGGCGGACCCGGACCCCGAGGCCCGTCGTACCGGCCTCGTCGGCGACGGCCCGGACCAGGTGGCCGACCGCCCGCAGCGCGAAGCGCTGCCGGAAGCCGGTCTCCGGTGCGCCCGGTCGGGCGTTCGCCAGCCCGATCCGCCGCGCGAACCGGCCGGCCGTCTCCTCCGACGCCGCGGCCAGGCCGCTGATGTCGAGGGTCAGCTTGACCGCGGCGCGCGGGAAGTAGAGGTTCGGCCCTTCGAGGACGCGGAGCTCGACGAGTGAGGTCACGCCCGGGACGTTACCCAGACGGGAGGGCTAGGCCCCCATCGCGTGGAAGCCGCCGTCGACGTGGACGATCTCGCCCGACGTCGCCGGGAAGAAGTCCGACAGCAGCGCGCAGACCGCCTTGGCCGTGGGCGTGTGGTCGGCGTTGTCCCAGCCGAGCGGGGCGCGGGTCTCCCACATCGCCTCGAGGTCGGAGAAGCCCGGGATCGCCTTCGCGGCCAGCGTCTTCAGCGGACCGGCGGAGACCAGGTTGCAGCGGATGCCGTCGGGGCCCAGGTCACGGGCGAGGTAGCGCGACGTGGACTCCAGGCCGGCCTTCGCCACGCCCATCCAGTCGTACGCCGGCCACGCCACCGTGGCGTCGAAGGTCAACCCCACCACGGAGCCGCCCCGGCCCATCAGCGGCTTGGCCGCCATGGCGAGCGACTTCAGCGAGTACGCCGAGACCTGCACGGCCTGGGCGACGTCCTCCCACGGACCCTCCAGGAACTTGCCGCCCAGCAGCGTCTCGGGGTTGCCGTAGGCGATCGAGTGGACCACGCCGTCGAGGCGGGCGTCCGGACCGAGGTGCTCGCGCACCTGGTCGACCAGCCCCGCGAGGTGCTCCGGGTCGGTCACGTCCAGCTCGAGCACCGGCGGCTCGGCGGGGAGCCGCTTGGCGATCCGGCGGGTGATGCTCAGCGCCCGGCCGAAGTTGGAGATGAGCACGGTGGCACCCTGCTCCTGCGCCACCTTGGCGGTGGCGAAGCCGATCGAGCTGTCCATCGTCACGCCTGCGACGAGGATCGTCTTGCCGTCCAGGATTCCGCTCATGTCAGTGCCCCATCCCTAGTCCACCGTCGACCGGGATGACGGCCCCGGTGACGTAGCTCGCGCCGTCGCCGGTCAGCCACAGCACGGTCGACGCGATCTCCTCCGGCGCGGCGTACCGCCCCAGCGGGACCTGCGCCTTGATCGCGGCCTTCTGCTCGTCGGTGAGCACGCCGGTCATGTCGGTCTCCACGAAGCCGGGCGCCACGACGTTCGCCGTGATCGACCGAGAGCCCAGCTCCCGCGCGATCGAGCGCGCCATCCCGACCAGGCCGGCCTTGGAGGCCGCGTAGTTGACCTGCCCCGCCGAGCCGAGCAGGCCGACCACCGAGGAGATGAAGACGATGCGGCCGCGGCGCAGCCGCAACATGCCCTTCGAGGCCCGCTTGGCGAGCCGGAAGGAGCCGGTGAGGTTGGTGTCGATCACCGAGGACCAGTCGTCCTCGGACATCCGGAGCAGCAGCGTGTCGTGCGTGACGCCGGCGTTGGCCACCAGCACCTCGACCGGACCGTGCGCGGCCTCGACGGTCGCGAACGCGGCCTCGACCGCCTCGGGGTCGGTGATGTCGCAGCGGACGTCGAGCGTCCCCTCGGGCGCACCGCCGCTGCGGGTGGTCACGGCGACCCGGTCGCCGTTGGCGACGAACGCCTCGGCGATCGCCCGGCCGATGCCGCGGTTGCCGCCGGTCACGAGGACCGACCGACCAGTGGACTCGTCTGTGTCGCTCACGGCAGCGACGCTATCGACTACCAACCAGTACGCCGAACCGGGGCCGTGGTCGCGTCAGCTGCCTCGTCGGTCGAGTAGCGAGCGCCAGCGAGCGTATCGAGACCCTCCGTCCAGGTCTCGCTACGCCGGTCGCGACCTCGTTCCTCGGTCGCGCGGCTACTCGACCTCGCGGCAGCCTCTCAGCCTTCGCAAGCTCAGGCTGAGGCCGCGGATCAGTCGTCTTCGAGGCGGAAGCCGACCTTCATGCTCACCTGGAAGTGCTCGACCGCGCCGTCCTTGATCTGGCCGCGCACCTGGAGGACCTCGAACCAGTCGAGGTGACGCAGGGTCTGGCCCGCCCGCGAGACGCCGTTCCGGATCGCCTCGTCGATGCCCTCGGGCGAGGTGCCGACGATCTCGGTCACGCGGTAGGTGCGGTTGGACATGGATCCTCCGAACGGTCGTGGGAGGCCGATCGTAGGCCACCCGGGAGGGGGCTCCGGTCGGTCGTCCGCCCGACGTACGCTGAAGGCATGGCCAGGGACCGGAACCGCTCTCCCCAGGCGGTCCGGATCACCACGGCCGCCTCGGACCGCAACGCCGACATCGCGATCCGGCAGCGCCGCTACCTGCTCTCGATGAGCCTGCGGTCGCTCTGCTTCGTCGGCGCCATCATCGCGGCGCTCGCCGGCGTCGGGTGGCTGTGGCCGATCCTCATCTTCGGAGCCCTGATCCTGCCGTACATCGCCGTGGTGATGGCCAATGCGGTGAGCATGCGCTCGGACGCCTTCGACCTCGCCGACACCGCCTACCGGCGCGAGCTCGACGCCTCCACGGCGAAGCCAATCGACGACGGCCGGGAGCGCCTGTGAATACCTCCCCCGGCATGGGAGAATCGCCGGCGCGTGGTGCCGGAGAGCTCCCCCCGTGGCCTTCCGGCACCACGTCCCGTACGGCGGGTCGCCGGTGACCGCGCTCGGTCCCGAGGCGCCCACCTGCTCCTCGAAGGGCTGCACGACGGCGCCCGCGTGGGACCTGCTGTGGAACAACCCGCGCCTGCACACCCCGGAGCGGCGCAAGATCTGGCTGGCCTGCGACGAGCACCGGCCGACGCTGTCCGACTTCCTGGGCTCGCGCGGATTCCTGAAGGACGTCGAGCCGCACGATCCCGAGCGCGAGGATCCGGGCCGGCCCGTCTGAGGTCAGCCGCCGATCGCGGACATCGGCCGATCGGGCTGTAGGAACGTGGGGTCGTCGATGCCGTGACCGGCCCGCTTGCCGCGCATCGCGACCACCCAGCGGTCGGCGAGCTCCTCGTCGGTGGCCCCGCTGCGCATCGCGGCGCGCAGGTCGGACTCCTCGCGGGCGAACAGGCAGTTGCGCACCTGGCCGTCGGCGGTGAGCCGGACCCGGTCGCAGTCGCCGCAGAAGGGCCGCGTGACCGAGGCGATCACGCCGACGGTCGCCGGACCGCCGTCGACCAGCCACAGCTCGGCGGGGGCGCTCCCCCGGGGCTCGACCGCCGGCGTCAGGTCGTACGCCGCCTGCAGCGAGGCCAGGATCTCGTCGGCGGTGATCATGTCGTCGCGGGTCCAGCCGTGCTGGGCGTCGAGCGGCATCTGCTCGATGAACCGCAGCTCGTAGCCGCGCTCGACCGCCCAGCCGAGCAGCTCGGGCGCCTGGTCGTCGTTCACTCCGCGCAGCAGGACGGCGTTGACCTTGACCGGACCCAGGCCCGCGTCGTACGCCGCCTCGAGGCCGGCGACCACGTCGTCGAGCCGGTCGCGCCGGGTGATCTCGTGGAAGGTATCGCGGCGCACCGTGTCGAGGCTGACGTTGACCCGGTCGAGGCCGGCCGCCTTCAGCGCCGGAGCCGTCCGGGCCAGGCCGAGGGCGTTCGTGGTCATCGACAGCTCGACGTCGGGCGAGATCTCCCGGCTGCGGCGGACGATGTCGACGACCCCCCGGCGCACCAGCGGCTCCCCGCCGGTGAACCGCACCTCCTGCACGCCCAGCAGCTCGACGCCGACGCGCACCAGGCGGACCACCTCGTCGTCGGTCAGCACCCGCTCGTTCTCGAGCCAGTCAAGGCCCTCCTCCGGCATGCAGTAGGAGCAGCGCAGGTTGCACTTGTCGGTGAGCGAGACCCTCAGGTCGCGCGCGACCCGGCCGTATCGGTCGGAGAGCTCGCGAGCAGTGGGGGTCGGCACCCCTGAAGTGTAGGTCGGGTGGGGGCGACTAACCTCGTGGCGTGCGGTCGTTCGGGTTCCTGCTGAGCCGCCGCTGGCTGCTCTTCGCCGCGGCGATCGCCGTCGTCGCCTACGCCACCTGGTGGCTCGGCGAGTGGCAGTTCCACCGTCTGGAGGACCGGAAGGCCGACAACGCCGTGGTCCGGGCCAACGAGGCGCGGGACCCGGCGGCGGTCGGCGACGTGCTGGCGCCCGGTCGCGAGGTGGACGACGGGGACGAGTGGCGGGTCGTGACCGCCACCGGCACCTACGCCCCCGCCGACACGGTGGTGGTCCGCTACAGCGCCAGCCCGCGCACCGAGGAGAGCGGCGTGGACGTCGTCGTCCCGCTCGTCACCGACGACGGCACGGCCCTGCTGGTCAACCGGGGCTGGATGCCCACCATCAACCAGGGCGGCGACATCGGCACCGTGCCCGAGCCCCCGGCGGGCGAGGTCACGGTCACCGGCTACGTCCGCGCCGACGGCTCCGGCGACAGCACCCGGGTCAACGACGGCTCCACCCGCGCGGTCGACAGCCACGCGATCGGCGCGGCGCTCGACCGCGAGGTGTACGGCGGCTGGGTCGAGCTCCGCTCGGAGGACCCGCCGGCCGCCGAGCCACTGGTCGCCGTCGAGCTTCCGGAGCTCGACAACGGGCCGCACTTCTTCTACGGCCTGCAGTGGTGGTTCTTCGGCGTCCTCGCGATCGGCGGATTCGGCTGGTTCGCGTACGACGAGTGGCGCGGCGGCCCGTCGGCGCGTCGCGACCGAGGGTCCGGGAAGCCCGGTCGTCCCGACCGGGACGCCCGCCGCGCCCGGCGCGAGCGCTACAAGCAGGCGGTCGCGGCCGAGGAGGCGCGCCGCCGCGGTCAGATCCCCCGCAGTGACCCGCCGTCGACCGGGAGCATCGCCCCGGAGACGTACGAGGCCGCCGGCGAGAGCAGGAACGCGGCCGCCCGGCCGAACTCCTCCGGCTCGCCCTGACGACGCAGCGGGATCCGGGCCAGCGCCGACTCGCGGGCAGCGGCCGGGTCGTCCGCCGCCGCGTCCAGCTCGGCCACCCGCTCGGTGGCGACCCGTCCCGGCAGCAGTCCGTTGACGCGGACGCCCCGCGGGCCCACCTCGTCGGCCAGCGTCTTGGCGACCATGGCCAGCCCCGGGCGCAGCCCGTTGGAGATGGCCAGGTCGGCCAGCGGCGCGCGGACGCTCGTGGAGAGCACGAAGGCCAGCGACCCACTCTCGCCCAGCCCGGCGGCCAGCACCCGACCCAGCCGGACCGCGCCCAGGAAGACCGACTCGAACGCGGTCGTCCACTGCTCGTCCGTGACTTCGCTGACGGCACCTGGCGGCGGACCGCCCACACTGATCAACGCTCCGTCCAGGCGACCCCAGGCCCCCTGGGCGGCGGCCACCAGACGGTCCGGCGTGGCCGGGTCGGCGTTGTCGGCCACGACGGCGACGGCCGCGGGACCGAGGTCGGCCACCGCCCGGTCGAGGGAGACCGCCGACCGGCCCGAGAGCACCACCCGGGCGCCCTCGGCCACCAGCACGTCGGCTGTGGCGCGGCCGAGCCCGCGGGCCCCTCCGGTGACGACGAAGACCCGGTCCGTCAGGCCCAGGTCCATCAGACGGTCCCCCAGACGGCCTCGACCGCGTCGGGCGGGGCCCCGTCGTCCTCCACGAACTGGGTCCGGTAGAGGTCGGCGTAGAGACCGCCCTGGGCCAGCAGCTCCAGGTGGGTGCCGGACTGGACGATCCGGCCGTCCTCCAGGACCAGGATCAGGTCGGCGTTGCGGACGGTGGAGAGGCGGTGGGCGATGACCAGTGACGTCCGGCCCGCGAGGGCGGCGTCGAGCGCGCGCTGGACCGAGGCCTCGGACTCGCTGTCGAGGTGGGCGGTGGCCTCGTCGAGGATCACGATCGACGGCGACTTCAGCAGCAACCGGGCGATCGCCAGTCGTTGGCGCTCGCCTCCCGAGAGCCGGTAGCCGCGGTCCCCGACCACGGTGCCCAGCCCGTCGGGCAGGGCACGGACCAGGCCGGCGATCTGGGCCGCCTCCAAGGCCGCCCAGACCTCGTCGTCGGTGGCGCCGGGCCGGGCGTAGAGCAGGTTGCCGCGGATGGTGTCGTGGAACATGTGCGCGTCCTGGGTGACGTAGCCGACCACGTCCTCGAGGGACTGCAGGCTCACGTCGCGCACGTCGTGGCCGTCGACGCGCACCGTCCCGGCCGTGGGGTCGTAGAGCCGCGCCACGAGGTGGGTGACGGTGGTCTTGCCGGCGCCCGAGGGACCGACCAGCGCCACCATCTGGCCGGAGTCGGCCACGAAGGTGACGTCGTGGAGGACCTGGGTGTGCTCCCGGGACTCCACCCGGGCGATCCCCTCCAGGGAGGCGAGCGAGACGTCGTCGGCGCGTGGGTAGGTGAAGTCGACGTGCTCGAGCTCGAGCCGCGACGCGGTGGCCGGGAGCCGGGTCGCGCCGTGCCGTTCCTGGATCAGCGACGGCAGGTCGAGCACCTCGAAGACCCGCTCGAAGCTCACCAGCGCCGTCATCACGTCGATCCGGACGTTGGACAGCCCCTGGAGCGGACCCAGCAGGCGCAGCAGCAGCGTCGCGAGAGCGAGCAGGGTCCCGACCGTGAGCGTGCCGCTGATGGCCAGGTGCCCGCCGACGCCGTAGACGAGCGCGGCGGCGAGCGCGGGCACCGCCATCATCGACGCACCGAACAGCCGGGTGATGAGGGAGATCCGGATCCCGAGGTCGCGGACCCGGGCCGCCTTGACCGCGAACAGCTCGTCCTCCTCGCGGCGCCGGCCGAAGAGCTTGAGCAGCATGGCGCCACCGACGTTGAAGCGCTCGGTCATCACCGTGCCGAGGTCGGCGTTGCCGTCCATCTGCTGGCGGGTCAGGCCGGCCAGCCGGCCGCTGACGAACCGCGACACCAGGAAGAGCAGCGGGAACATCGCGAGGCAGAGCAGGGTCACCTGCCAGCTGAGAGCCAGCATGGTGATGCCGACGACGACCACGGCGATGGAGTTGGAGACGGTGCTGGACAGCGTGCTGGTGAAGGCCCGCTGGGCTCCGATCACGTCGTTGTTGAGCCGGGAGACGAGGGCGCCGGTCTGGGTGCGGGTGAAGAAGGCCAGCGACTGGCGCTGGACGTGGGCGAAGACGCGGGTGCGGAGGTCGAAGATCAACCCTTCGCCGATCCGCGAGGACAGCCACCCGCTGAGCACGCTCAGCACGGCGCTGAAGAGGGCGAAGCCCGCCATCGCCAGGGCCAGGGTCGTGACCAGGCCGCTGTTGCCGGCCAGGATGCCGTCGTCGACGACCCGCTGCACGAGGAGCGGGGTGACCACCACGGTCGAGGCGTCGATGACCGTGAGCAGCAGGAAGACCGCGATCAGGCCCCGGTGGGGGCGCGCGAACCCGACCACGCGGCGCACGGTGCGCGCCTCGATCCGGTTGTCGACCACGCTGCGGTCGGCCCGCAGGTTGCGCCAGGCCGTCCCGGCGCCGTACATCCCCGACACGGTGCCTCCTCCCGTCAGTCCCCCGCGAGCGCGCGGGCCACGTCGCGGAAGCGACGCACCTGCGCCTCGCGCTCGAGCCGTCGCTGGTCGTCCAGCGACCGGTCGGCCGCCCCCTGCAGCAGGGCCGTGGTCTCCCGGACGGCGCCCGCCATCGGCGCGGTCAGCGCACCGACCAGCTCGGCGACCGCGGCGTCCAGCTGCCCGGCTGGTACGACGGACGCCACCAGACCGATCCGCAGGGCCTCGTCGGCCTCGACCGTCCGGGCCGTCGCGCAGATCTCCAGCGCCCGGGCGTAGCCCACGGACTCGACCAGCGGCTTCGTGCCCGTGAGGTCCGGGACCAGGCCCAGCGCGGACTCCTTCATGCAGAACCGGGCGTCGTCGGCCGCGATCCGCAGATCGCAGCTGAGGGCGAGCTGGAAGCCGGCCCCGATCGCGTGGCCCTGGACCGCGGCCACCGACACGAACCGCGGGTCGCGCAGCCAGGTGAAACCGCGCTGGTAGTCGTCGATCGTCGCGGACATCTCCTCGTCGGACAGCGCTAGCAACCCGGCCACGGTCTCGACCCCGTCGCCGCCCGCCGTCGGGTCGAGCATCGAGCGGTCGAGACCGGCGGAGAAGCTCTGGCCCGAACCGCGCAGCACCACGACCCGCACCTCGTCGTCGAGCGACTCCCCCACCGCGGCCAGCGCACGCCACGTGGCCGGCGTCTGGGCGTTGCGCACATCGGGTCGGTCGAGCGTCACGGTCACGACCGGTCCCGTCCGGTCGACGAGGAGACCGGCGGCGGCGAGGGCGTCGGGAGTCATGGCGTCAGCGTAGGCCGGGTCGCCGACAGCCACCCGTTGGCGTCTCTTGCCCTCAACTTAACTTCAAGTTCAAGACTGGTGCGGACCCGCCGAGATCCGGCGGGACCCACGACCGAAGGAGGACGGGATGCCCGTCGCCCTCGTGACCGGAGGATCGGCCGGGCTCGGCCGCGCCCTCACGCACACCCTCGCCGACACCGGCTGGACGGTGCTCACCGACGGACGCCGCGTCGACCGGCTCCGCGCCGCCGGCCGGCCCGGCGTGCACGCCCTCGTCGGCGACGTCGCCGACGAGGACCACCGCCACGCTCTGGCCCGTGAGGTCGAGCGGCTCGGCCGACTCGACCTGCTGGTCCACAACGCGAGCACCCTCGGACCGCTCCCGCTGCGGCCGCTCCGCGACGTCGACGACGCGCACCTGCGCGCCGTGTGGGAGGTCAACACCGCAGCCCCGCACGCCCTGACCCGGCTCCTGCTCCCCGCCCTGACCACGAGCGGCGGCGCGCTGGTCTCGGTGTCGTCCGACGCCGCGGTCGAGCACTACGAGACCTGGGGCCCGTACGCCGCGAGCAAGGCCGCGCTCGAGCACCTGACCCTGACCCTGGCCGCCGAGGAGGGCCTCGCGGCGTACGCCGTCGACCCCGGCGACCTGCGCACCGAGATGCACCAGGCGGCCTTCCCGGGCGAGGACATCTCGGACCGGCCGCTGCCCGAGACCGTCGTACCCGCTCTGGTGGGCCTGGTCCGGGACCGGCCTCCCGCGGGCCGCTACCGGCTGGCCGATCGGCTGGCGGTGGCCTGATGCGGATGCTGGAGGAGCACCCGTCCACCACCTTCGCGCCGGCCGCGTTCGCCCCCGCCCCGGCCGAGGAGCGCGGCCTGACCCGCGACGCCACTCGTCTGCTGGTCGCCGGACCGGACGGCGTGCGGCACACCCGCTTCCGCGAGCTGGCGCGGCACCTGAGCCCCGGGGACGTCGTGGTGGTCAACAACTCCGCGACCGTCGCCGGGCAGCTGGACGCGGTCTCCTCGCGCCACGGGCCGGTCGTCGTGCACCTCGCGACGCCCCTCGACGACGGCGACTGGGTGGTCGAGGTCCGCAGCGCGCCGGACGCCGCCCGCGCCGTCCTGGACGCCGCGCCGGGCGAGGAGCTGCGAGCGGGACCGGTGCGCCTGCGCCTGCGGGCGCCGTACCCCCGGGACGGGTCGTCGCCGACCGGCCGGGGCGACCGGCTCTGGCGCGCGAGCGTCGAGGGCGACCTGGCCTGCCACGCGTCCCGCCACGGCCGGCCGATCTCCTACGGCTACCTCGACCGGGCCTACCCGCTCGCGGCCTACCAGACCGTCTTCGCCACCGAGCCCGGCAGCGCCGAGATGCCCTCGGCCGGACGCCCGTTCACCCCCGCCCTGGTGACCGAGCTGGTCTCCCGAGGCATCGCGGTCACGCCGATCACGCTGCACACCGGCGTCTCGTCGCAGGAGGCGGGCGAGGCCCCGCAGCCGGAACGGTTCGAGGTGAGCGCCGCGACGGCCCGGCTCGTCGAGGCGGCGCGCGCCGGCGGCGGTCGGGTGGTGGCGGTCGGAACCACCGTCACCCGTGCTCTCGAGTCGGCCGTGGACGGCCGCGGGCGGCTGGCCGCCGCCCGCGGCTGGACCGAGCGGGTCGTCACCCCGGCGGACCCGCCCCGGGTCGTCACCGGCCTGGTCACCGGCTGGCACGACCCGGCCGCCTCGCACCTGCTGCTGGTGGAGGCGGTCGCGGGAGCCGATCTCACCCAGACGTCGTACGACGCCGCGGTGGCCGGCGGCTACCTCTGGCACGAGTTCGGCGACGCCGCCCTCCTCCTGCCCTGAGCGACCCCTCAGCGCGTCGGCGACCACGGCCGGAACGCCGGCGACACGCGGCCGGTCTAGTCCGCCCCCGAGAGCACTCCTTAGAAGTCGACGGCCCGCCAGCCCAGGCGTGGCGCGGAATCCGGCCCGGCGATTGCCTGCGCGTTGCCATCTCGTTTCGACCGGATGGCCGCAACGGCCCCACATTCCGTGATAAAACTCCACAAAGTTGATCGACTTAAGAACTCCTGGTCAGTGTGGCCCCGGATTCGCAGAACGATCGCCCCGCACCGATGGAGGAAGAACAAGCGTGGATACCTGGGCCCTGGCCGCACTGGCCGTGACACTCGGCCTGTTCGCCGGTATAGCCGCACTGTCGCGTCGACACCTCAACTTCAGCGTGCTCACGTTCATCGGCCTGTTCCTCGGGGTCGGCGTGGGCTACGTGTTCCGCGACCACCTCGACTACGTCGAGCCGCTGGGACAGGTCTACGTCAAGCTGCTGATGACGATCGTCGCGCCGCTGGTGATCGTCTCGATCCTGTCGAGCATCACCTCGCTCGGCTCGACGTCACAGCTCAAGCGGATCGGCGGCTCGTCGGTGTTCTGGCTGCTCGCCCTGAACCTGATCGCCATCCTGCTCACCCTCGGCCTCTCGCTGCAGCTCGGCGTCGGCAACGGCGCGGACCTCGCAACGCAGGGAGTCCCGACCGGCACGCTCGACGAGTTCAAGGAGTCCTTCGCGGAGGTGTTCCTGGGCTTCTTCCCCTCCAACATCGTCTCCGACATCGCCGAGGACAAGATCATCCCGATCATCATGGTCTCGGTCGCGGTGGCGGTCGCCTACTCCATGATCGCCGAGAGCAAGCCGGAGTCCATGGCACCCATCAAGGGGGTCATCGACGGCTCCCGCGAGCTGGTGTTCAAGGTCGTCGGCTTCATCATCAAGCTGACGCCGTACGCCGTGCTCGCCCTGACCGCGGGCGCCGCCGCCACGACGTCGCTGACGGCGGACGCCCTGAAGCCGCTGCTGGCCCTGCTGGTGGTCGGCTACCTCGCCTGCTTCGCGCACGCCTACGTCGTGAACGCCGTGGTGCTGCGGGTCTGGGCCGACGTGAACCCGTTCGTGTTCTTCCGCAAGATCTTCCCGGCCCAGCTGACCGCGTTCACCACCCAGAGCAGCGCCGGCACGCTGCCGGTCACCACCGGGCTGCTGACCCGCCGGGTCGGGGTGCCGGCCGACATCGCGGGCTTCACCGCGCCGCTCGGGACCACGATCGGGATGCCCGGCTGCGCCGGTGTCTGGCCGGTCCTGCTGGCCGTCTACGCGGTCAACGGGCTCGGGCTGTCGTACGGCCTGGCCGACTACGCCGTCCTGGTCTTCCTGGCCCTCGTCGTCTCGCTCGGCACGGCCGGCGTGCCCGGCACGGCCACCGTGACGGCGACGACGGTGTTCGCGGCCGCCGGGCTGCCGCTCGAGGTCATCATCCTCACGCTCCCGATCAGCGCCATCGTCGACATGGCCCGGACCCTGAACAACGTCACGGCGGCCGCGGTCGCGGCGACGCTCGTGGCCCGGCGCGAGGGACGCCTCGACGACGCGGTGTTCGCGGCCCCCGACCTCGACGACGACGATCGGCCCGGCGCCGCCACCGCGACCGCCCCGGAGCCACCGCCGACGCCCGTGCCCGAACCGCCGCTGACGACGGCGGCGCTGCTCGACACCCCCTCGTTCCCGCCAGGCCTGCTCGGTGCCTGCGACATCAACGACCGACCCAACCTCAAGAACCCCGTGGAGGCCCGATGACCGCCCAGATCGCCGAGCTCGTGCGCCGCCGCCCCTGGTGGCTGGCGCCCTTGCTCCTGATCCCCATCCTGCTGCTGACCGTCCAGGGCATGACCTTCCGTGCCGACGCGGCGGGTCTGGACTGGATCGACGGCGGCGACGACCAGCTCTGCCTGCAGGACGACAACGGGGCCGCGCTCTCGCACCCCGAGATCGTCGTCTGCTCCCCCATCATCGGCTGCGAGACCGGGGAGACGAACGGCAAGGCCTGGATCCGCTTCCCGAACAAGAACGGCATCTGGCAGCCGAAGGACGAGTACAAGGACTACATCGTCTACTACGGCTCGGAGCCGACGACCTCACCATCACCATCGTCCGGTCCGACGACGAAGCCGACGACCAAGCCCTCGGCCAGCCCCACCAAGAAGCCGACCAAGGGATCGACCACCAAGCCGTCGGCCAGCCCGACGAAGCCGGCCAGCGGCGCCACGGCGACCCCGACCGCGGGCGCGACGACGCCCTCGACCACCGACGACCTCGGCATCGACGAGAACGAGGAGGTCGCGGCGGGTGCGCCCACCGCGCCGGCCGCCCCGACCGTCGCGGTGGACGGCGACAGCGTCACCGTCACCTGGACGGCCTCGGCCGACGCGGAGCTCGAGGGCGTGACCGGCTACAGCCTGCGCTTCAGCAACGTGGCCGAGGCCGTCGTGACCGACGCCGCCACCACCTCGCACACGTTCACCGGGCTCGCCGACGGCAACTACCGCGCGGCCGTCCGAGCCGTGAACACGGCCGGCGAGTCGCCGTCGTCGCCGCCGTCCGACATCGCGACCGTGGGCGCCCCCATCGACCAGGTCAAGGGTGAGGTCACCGTGGACGGCGAGCTCCAGCCGGGCGCCGAGGTCACGGTCACCGGGACCGGCTACGCCGCCAGCGTGCCCGAGCTGGTCCTCGAGCTGCACTCGACGCCGGTCCAGCTGGCCACCGTCGCGACCGACGCCGACGGCGGGTTCTCCACCACGGTGACGGTGCCCGTCGACATCGAGCCGGGCGAGCACCACCTCGTCGTCCTGTACGACGGCGCCGAGGTCACCAGCACCCCGGTCCAGCTCGTCGCCGCCACCACCGAGGCCGACACGGACGCCGAGACCGAGGCTGCCGAGGACGTGGCCACCGTCCCGGCCGCGAGCGTGCCGCCGAACACCGGCGTGGCCATCCTCGGCGCGCTGGCCGCGCTCGGCGTCCTCGCCCTCGCATGGCACCCGCTGCGCGCGCGTCGCCGGCGCCGCTCGCAGCACGCTCGTGGCGCCCAGCTCGCACCGACCGTCCCCGCCGTCGCGGGCCGCAGCGCGGAGGTGGTCTGAGGCACGCGCGCGACGACGAGTGGCTGGATTGCCCGACCCTTCGCACGCGCCCGGCAATCCAGCCCACCGAGACGACTCCTGAAAGGCACTCGGCCTGCCCAGTGTGGCAGCAGAAAGTGAAGAACGCCTGTGAACGCCATCCGTAGAACCCGCCGGGGCCGTACCGCTGTGAAGGCCGCCGCGGTCGCCGCAGCGGTGGCCCTCGCGCCGCTCTCCCCGCTCGGCGCCCTGAGCGCCGCCCACGCGGCCGCCCCGGCCGCGACCCACGGCATCGACTTCGACTACTTCGACGACGCCTACACCGACCTGGGTGCGAACAGCGTCTTCGAGACCGTCACCCTCGAGCGATTCAAGTACATCCTCAGGGACAAGCCCGGCAACTTCGCCTTCCTGATCGGCGACCCGGCGGACGCCAACACCCAGGCGACCATCGGCCACATCAACGACGTGGCCAAGGACCTCGGCATCTCGAAGATCTACAACTTCACGCCGAAGATCGACGGCGGCAAGTGGAACCTCTGGAACTGGGCCGACCTCGAGTCGGTCGTCGGCGGCAACGGCCTGGCGTACTGGAAGGCGGAAGGCACGGGTGCCAACACCGCCGCCCTCTCGACCAGCTACCTCAACCAGGACACCACCCCGCAGTTCGTGCGCAACGAGGCGGGCGTGGTCGACGCGCCGTACCTCTTCGTCCACAACAAGGACCGCACCGTCGACGTCGGTGGGACGCCGACGGCCGACCACATCGTGTCCTCGCTCGCCGACCGCAAGACCGCGGCCGACCTGGACACCCCGGCCGAGGTGACGGCGTTCCGTGACCAGGTCCGCGGCGTGCTCGACGACGTCCCCGCCGGCCAGTACGCCGTGAACTCGGCCTTCACCTACTGGAAGGACGAGGGCAACCGGCGCCACGCCGCCGGCTACAACGAGGGCGCGGAGCCCGGTCGGTACGGCGGCACCGAGATCATCACCGACGCCGACAACGTCGACGGGTGGCGGATCCAGCCGATCACCTACCCCGAGTGGATCGCGCTGCTGAAGAAGCCGGGCGACATCCCGTTCCTCTTCGGCGGCACCTGGTGCCACAACACCCGGGCGATCATCAAGGAGGTGAACCGGCTGGCCCAGGAGAACGGGGTGAAGAAGGTCTACAACTTCGACTACTCCCTGTTCTCGACGTCCAACGGCGGCACCAACTACGACCACAGCCGGAGCTCGGGGACCACCATCACCACCGGCACCGGTGACGCGACCCGCCTGCTCTACCCGAGCCACCTCTACGGCCAGACGATCAACACCTACCTGTCCAACGCGATCGCGCAGTACGGCAAGGTCGACCAGGTCGGGCAGAGCCCGAACTACTACCACCCCGACGGCGACGTCACGAAGCCGGTCGAGAACGCGGTCCGGATCCAGGTCGGTCACTTCCTGACCTACAACAAGGACCACAAGGACGCGGCCGGCGCCCCGGCGCCGGTGGTCGACCAGGCGCTGCGCCAGAACGACGACGGCGGCAACACCGAGCACATGACCGAGTGGTGGTTCGTCAAGAACCGCGAGCTCCCGTCGACCGACCACACCGGCCGGGGCAGCATCAACGTCACCGCGGGCCAGGCCAACAACGGGCTGGCCAACCAGCGGGCCTTCGCCAAGGAGGCCATCGACGACATCGAGCAGGTCTTCCGCGGCTTCACCACGGACCTGCCGAGCACGACCACCGTCGCAGGCATCGGCCCCTCGGTCGACAAGGGCGCGACGCCGACGCTGCAGGTGTCGCTCGACGCCGCGGGCTACGCGCCGTACTCCTCCTCTCAGGGGACCGGCTCCGCCACGCCGGGCACCCTGATCGCCAAGCCCCGCGGCTGGGTGCGTCTCCTGAACGGCACCACCGAGATCGAGCGCAAGCGGGTCACCCGCGCCGGTACGACGTCGTTCACCCTGCCGGCGCAGAACACGCCGGGTCCGCAGTCCTACTCGGTGCAGTACCTCGGCCGCGGCGAGCTGATCCAGCCCTCGACCCAGCAGGTGTCGTTCGCGGTGGCGCCCACCACGACGACGCTGGCGGGCGCGGCCTCGGCCGCGGCCGGTCAGTCGACGCAGTTCACGGCGACCCTGACGCCCGCGACGGCGACCGGGTCGGTGACCCTCACGGGCCTGCCGGGTGCCGCCATCACCGGGACCATCAACGCCGGCTCGGCCACGCTGACGGTCCCCGGCACGGTGCCCTCCGGCACCTACCAGGTCAAGGCGGTCTACGCCGGCAACGACGACAACGCGGCCAGCGAGAGCGCCACCCAGGCGTTCCAGGTGGTCGCCAACCCGTCGACCACCACCCTCACCGGCCCGGAGTCGACGACGTACGGCGCCGGCGGCACCTACACCGCCACGGTGACCACCGGAGCGACCGGGACCGTCCGGCTGCTCGGCCTGCCGGACGCGATCGACGCCACCATCTCCAGCGGTACGGCGTCCTTCACCCTGCCGGCCGGACTGCCGGTGGGCGCCTACCAGGTGCACGCCCAGTACCTCGGCGACAGCCAGTTCGGCTCCTCGGAGTCGGCCCCGCGGTCGCTGAGTGTCGCCAAGGCGGCCACGACCACCACCGTGGCCGGCCCGGCGTCGCTGGCGCTCGGTGCCGGCGGCACCGTCACCGCGACCGTGCCCGGCGCGACCGGTCCGGTGACGCTGTCCGGCCTGCCGGGCGGCAACCGCACGGCCCAGCTCGCCTCCGGCGTCGCCCAGTTCACGGTGCCGGCCTCGACCCCCGCCGGGGCGTACGCGCTCACCGCGAGCTACGCGGGCAACGCGTCGTACCTCGCCTCGGCCTCGACGGCCTACTCCCTCGCGGTGGCCAAGGGCACGGCGTCGCCCGCATCGACGGCGACGAACCAGGCCTACGGCAAGGCGGGCTCGGTCGCCGTCACGGTGCCCGGCACCGCCGGCATCGTGCCGACCGGGACCGTGCGGGTCCTGGAGGGCGCCTCCGTGCTCGGTACGGCGACCCTCGCCGGCGGCCGGGCCACGATCGCGCTGCCGAAGACCGCGACGGTCAAGAAGCACGTGCTGAAGGTCGAGTACGTCGGCGACGCGAACTACCTGGCCTCCACCGGGGCCGGCAGCTTCACGGTCACCAAGGGCACGACCAAGGCGCCGACCTTCAAGGTCACGGGCACCCTCCGGTCCTCCAGGGCCGGCTCCGCGACCGTGACCGTCGGCACCGCCGCCGGCCTCGCCAAGGCCGGCGGCAAGGTCAAGCTGGTGCTGAAGAGCGGCCGGACGACCAAGACCGTGAACGCCCGGCTCGGCACGCGCGGCACGGCGACGGTGAAGCTGCCGAAGCTGGCCAAGGGGAAGTGGACCGTCCAGGTCACCTACCTCGGCAGCACCACCTACGCGGCGGTCAGGGCGAAGGCCGTCAGGCTCACCGTCAAGAGGTAGTCCGTACGGCGTGGCCGCTCCGGGTTCGCCCGGGGCGGCCACGTCGGCATGTCAGGAGCCGGTGCGGCTCAGGCCAGCGACACCAGGTCGGCGTAGTCCTCGTTCCAGAGGTCCTCGTCGCCGTCCGGGAGCAGCAGCACCCGGTCGGGCTCCAGTGCGCGTACGGCGCCCTCGTCGTGGGTGACCAGGATGATCGCGCCCTCGTAGGTGCGGATCGCGGCCAGCACCTCCTCGCGGGAGGCGGGGTCGAGGTTGTTGGTGGGCTCGTCGAGCAGCAGCACGTTGGCGCTCGAGACCACCAGCGAGGCCAGAGCCAACCGGGTCTTCTCGCCGCCGGAGAGGACCGCGGCCGACTTGTTGGCGTCGTCGCCGGAGAACAGGAACGAGCCCAGCACGCTGCGGGCCTCGGTGTCGGTGAGCTGTGGCGCCGCGCCCTGCATGTTCTGCAGGACCGTGCGGTCGGTGTCGAGGGTCTCGTGCTCCTGGGCGTAGTAGCCGATCTTCAGGCCGTGCCCGGGCACCACGCGTCCGGTGTCGGCCTGGTCGACTCCGGCCAGGATCCGCAGCATCGTGGTCTTGCCCGCGCCGTTGAGGCCGAGGATGACCACGCGGGAGCCCTTGTCGATCGCCAGGTCGACGTCGGTGAACACCTCG
Source organism: Nocardioides lianchengensis (assembly GCF_900101465.1). GTDB lineage: Bacteria > Actinomycetota > Actinomycetes > Propionibacteriales > Nocardioidaceae > Nocardioides > Nocardioides lianchengensis. The sequence goes on along the minus strand of NZ_FMZM01000006.1, from coordinate 189,726 downwards.
AGCGAGCCGTACGACTTGGACAGCTCCTCGCCGGTGAGCGGCGTCTTGCCGCACGCCGCGGGGGCGGGGAACTTGATCCGGGCCACCTTGTCGGCGGCGCGCTCGCCCTCGAGCCCGGCCATCATCTTCTCGGCGCGCTTCAGCATCGACTGGGCCGCCACGGCCTTGGACGCCTTGGCGCGCATCTTGTTGGCCTGGTCGGTGAGCGTCTTCGCCTTGCTCTCCGTGTTGGCCCGCTCGCGCTTGCGACGCTTCTCGTCGGTCTCGCGCTGGGTGAGGTAGTGCTTCCAGCCCATGTTGTAGACGTCCATGACGCAGCGGTTGGCGTCGAGGTGCATGACCTTGTTGACGGTCTCCTCGAGCAGCGCGTTGTCGTGGCTGATGACGATGAACCCACCCTTGTGGGCCTTCAGGAAGTCGCGCAGCCAGACGATCGAGTCGGCGTCGAGGTGGTTGGTCGGCTCGTCGAGGATCAGGATCTCGGCGCCCGAGAAGAGGATGCGGGCCAGCTCCACGCGGCGCCGCTGGCCGCCCGAGAGCGTCTTCAGCGGCTGGGAGAGGATCCGGTCCTCGATGCCGAGGCTGGCCGCGATCGTGGCGGCCTCCGACTCGGCGGCGTAGCCACCGCCGGCGTGCATCTCGTCGTCGGCCCGCGCGTAGCGGCGCATCGCCTTGTCGCGCTTCGCCGGGTCGTCACTGCCCATGTCGAGCTCGGCCTGCCGCAGTCGTCGTACGACGTCGTCGAGCCCGCGGGCCGAGAGGATCCGGTCGCGCGCGATGACCTCGGGGTCGCCGATGCGCGGGTCCTGCGGCAGGTAGCCGACGTCGCCCGAGCTGGTCACCTTGCCGCTGGCGGGCAGCGCCTCTCCGGCGAGGATCTTGGTCAGGGTGGTCTTGCCGGCGCCGTTGCGACCGACGAGGCCGACCTTGTCGCCGGCGGCCACCCGGAAGCTGACGTTCTCCATGAGGAGACGCGCGCCGGCGCGGACTTCCAGCTGGGAGGCGGTGATCATGAGGACACCCATCCTAGGTCTGGGTACGGGTCGACCAGCGAATCCGAGGAGGCGGCGAGATGCGGTTCAACCCCAAGGCCAGGCTGGACACGGGCCGGGTGAGTGACGCAGGTCGCGGTGGCGGCGGCTCGCGGGCGGGCATCCCGGGCGGCCTCCCCGTCGGCGGCGGCATCGGCGGCGTGCTCGTCCTGGTCCTCGTCTACGTCGCGATCCAGGTCCTCGGAGGGGGCGGCGGCACCGACGACGCCGTCGACGGCAGCGAGCGGTACGCCGGCTGCGAGACCGGGGCCGACGCCAACGAGAGCGCCGACTGCTTCCGGGTCGGAGTGGCGAACTCCCTCGACGACTACTGGTCCGGCGAGCTGGGTGCGGACTTCCGGCCGGTCGACCGGCTGGTGACCTTCACCGGGAACGTCCAGACCGGCTGCGGCGCCGCATCGTCCGCGGTCGGACCGTTCTACTGCCCGGGCGACGAGCGGATCTACCTCGACACCTCCTTCTTCGACGAGGTCCTGGAGCGGCAGCTGGGCGGGCCGGACGGTGGTTTCGTGGAGTCCTACGTGCTCGCCCACGAGTACGGCCACCACATCCAGCACCTGCTCGGCACGATGGGACGGGTGCGGACCCAGCAGGGTGCCCAGAGCGACGCCGTACGGCTGGAGCTGCAGGCGGACTGCTACGCCGGCCTGTGGGCCCGCTACGCCACCAGCACCGAGGACCGGGACGGACTGGTGCTGATCACCGACCTGACGGAGGAGGACATCGACCTGGCCCTGGCTGCGGCGTCCGCCATCGGCGATGACCGGATCCAGGAACGGACGCAGGGCCAGGTGACCGAGGAGACCTGGACGCACGGCTCCGCGAAGGCCCGGGCGACGTGGTTCCGCACCGGCTGGGACGGGGGCACGGTGCAGGGCTGCGACACCTTCGACGCCCCGAACGGGTGAGACCTGATTAAGACAGGTCCCGAGGGGCGATAGCGTCTACCCATGACTTCCGGCCAGCGACCCGACACACCCCGCCCCGCCGGGGCCGGAGGTGAGGGCACGCCGGGACCGCTCCGGGTGCTGGTCGCCGACGACTTCGAACCCGTCCGCATGCTCGCCGTCCGGATGCTGCAGAAGCTCGGGTACAGCGAGATCGAGGAGGCCGAGGACGGCCAGCAGGCGGTCGACGCCCTCGCGGCCCGGCGCTTCGACCTGCTCTTCCTCGACCTCTCGATGCCCAAGCTGTCCGGCCAGGACGTCGTCCGCTGGCTGCGCTCGCACCCCGACCGCTCAGACGGTCTCTCGATCGTCGTCATCAGCGCCTCGGCCCACGCCGAGCGCCCGGTGCTCAACGAGCTCGGGGTCACCCACGTGCTCCCGAAGCCCTTCCGCAGCCAGGAGATCGCCGACGTGATCAAGGCGATCTACGGGCCCGCCTGAGCCGTCCGGATTTCGGGCGCATGACCCGGGACCGACCGGGTAGATTGACCCACGAAGTGGGGACTTCGATGTGGGAGCAGTACGAAAGGGACACGACATGATCAAGAACTTCCGCCAGCGCCGTGCGATCGCCCAGGCCGGCCGCAGCCTGCGCGCCATCTACACCTGGCGCAAGCCGGGCATCTGAGCACGACCGCTGGACCACACGGCGCCGAGGACCCCGACGGGGTCCTCGGCGCCGTCGTACGTGCGGCCGGAACGTCCGAGCCCGTGCGCCTGGCTCCCGGCGGCCCGGTCCTGGTCCCCTCCTTCGACGGTGCGCGCACGGTCCTCACCGACCCCGATCGCTTCGTGCTGCCCTTCGACGTCAGCCGTCGGGCCGTCCGCCGCCACGGCCGATCGGTGCCCAAGGACACGACTCCCCTGCCGGCCGACGCGGTCGCCCTGGGGCGCGAGGTCTTCGCCCGTGAGCTGGCCCGGGCCGCTGCCGGTCTCGGGCCCGAGTCGACCGAGGTCGACACCCTGGTGCTCCTGCGCGAGCCGGTGGGACGGTCGACGACGGCCGCCCTGCTGCCCGACCTCGATCCCGTACGCCGCGACGGCATCGCCGACCTGGTGGTCGCCTGGGTCGACGCCCTCGGTCCGGTGATCTCGGCCCAGCGCCCGCCCGGCCGCTGGAGCCGCGTGCGGCGGACCGAGCAGCGGTCCTGGCGCGCCCTGCTCGCCGGCCTGCGCGCGGCCGGCGTCCCGGGGCCCGCAGCCGTCGCGACCGCCCTGGCCGCCGGCGTCCAGGTGCCGATCGCGGCCGGCTCGTGGTGCCTCACCCTGCTGGCCGCCGACCCCGATCTCCAGGACCGGCTCCGCGCCGAACCGGGGCTGGTGCTGCCCTTCGTGTGGGAGGTGCTCCGGCTCTACCCGCCCACCTGGCTGCTCGCCCGGATCACCGCCTCCGAGGTGGAGGTCGACGGCACCCGGCTGCCGCCGTACACGCCGGTGGTCGTCAGCCCGGTCGCGCTCGGACGCCTCCCCCGACTGGTCCCCGGTCCAGACCGGGGCCGGTCCTCACTGGACCGGCTGGACCCGGATCGCTGGACCGGGTCCGACGTCCGTCCCGGTGCGTGGCTGGCCTTCGGCGCCGGTCCCCACGCCTGTCCGGGACGCAGTCTCGGCCTGGCCCAGCTGACCCTGCTGACCTCCTGGGCGACGACGACCGACCTCGAAGCCACCGCGCCGCTGCAGGTCGACACCGACCGCGGGCTCTCCCCGCGACCGTCCGCCGTGGTGGTCTCGGCGCACGCGCATCCCCCGGGCTCCTAGCGGCGTGCGTCGCGCGCCCCGCGCCGCGTTGCCGACGGCAGCCGGACGGCCCGGCGTGACGGCACGTCGTACGCCTGGCGCGCCACCCGCTCCGAGCACGCCAACCGGGCCACAACTTCCGACGCGCGACACTAGGCTGTCGCCTGTGGAGAGCGACGCGATGCAGTCGATCCCGACGCAGATGGCGGCCTCCCCCGAGGCGCTCGCCCTGGCGACGGAGATCCTGGCCGGACACGGCACCATGACGGCCGCCATCGAGCAGGTCGGCGGCCTGCTCTCCGGCCTCGACGGCGTCGACCTGGTCGCGACCACGCTGGTCCTGCTGCGCCCCGCGGACACCGAGCAGTGGATCCCGCTCGGCGAGCGCGCCTGGCTGCGCGAGTGGCGCCGGCCCGGGGCCCACTGCTCCGTCGCGCCCCAGGAGGGCGGTGGCCCCGAGCAGGCGCTCACCATGCCCTGGCTCTCGCCGCGCGCCCGCTCCAGCGTGATCGCCGTCGTCGACGTCGAGCGCCTGCCCGAGGAAGCGGCCCAGGACCGGCGCGAGCTGACCGGCTGCGGGGTCCGCGCGGTCGTGAGCCAGTCGATCTCCCACCACGGCGTGCTCTACGGGAGCGTGGCGATGGCCCGCGAGGAGGCCGGTCCCTGGCCGGAGTCGCACCTGTCCGACGTACGCCTGCTCAGCGCGGCCGTCGCCTCCCGGATGGCCGAGGAGCTGGCCCAGCTCGCGCTCATCGACGCGATCCGGCGCGGTGACGACGCCCACCGCAGCAAGGAGCACTTCTTCGCCGCGCTCGGCCACGAGCTCCGGACCCCGATCGCCGCGATCCTCGGCACCGCCGAGCTCCTCGGCGAGGACGCCCGCGAGCGGGTCGAGACCGATGGCTCCGGGTTCGCCGCCGACGTCGCCCGCGACGCCGGCGTCGTGCTGCGCGCGGCCGAGCAGCTGCACGCCGTCGTCGAGGAGCTGCTCGGCACCGGGCAGGAGCTCGGGGGCGGGACCGAGACCCAGTGGGTCGATGTCGCCGAAGCGCTCGCCGACGTCGGGCACTGGCTGGCTGCGCCCGCGCGCGCCGGCGCGATCACGGTCAGCACCGACGTGGCACCGGGCGTCCTGGTCCGCACCACGCCGTCCGCGCTCCGCCAGATCCTGACCAACCTGCTCGGCAACGCCATCGCCTACAACTCCCCCGGCGGCAGCGTGCACGTCACGGCGAGCCGGGCGATCGACGAGTTCGGCCGCCCGCGGGTGCGGATCGGCGTCCGCGACGACGGTCCGGGCCTCACCCCCGAGCAGCAGCGCCAGGTGTTCGACCCGTTCGTGCGCTTCGCCGGCGCGGAGGTCCGCGGTACCGGGTTGGGGCTGTCGCTCTCGCGCTCGCTCGCGGAGCGCGACGGCGGGCTGATGGGCGTGGAGTCGACGCCCGCTGAGGGCTCGGTCTTCTGGCTCGACCTGGCGTCGTCCTAGCGGCTACAACAGCGTCTCGATCTGGGGGAACTGCCGCTGGAGCGCCCGCAGGTGCGGGGCGACGGCCGGGTGACGGTACTTGCCGGCCAGCGCTCCCTCGCCGCCGGCGACCCGGGCCAGCGCCCATTCGGCGCGGTTGAAGGCGGTGAGGACCGCGGTGACCCGCGCGCCCTGGGCGGCGTCCTCCCGGGCGGCGGCTCCGTCGGGGAGCCCCATCAGGTAGGCGTCGAGCAGCGGCTCGAACTCCTCGCGCGCCATCAGCATGAAGTAGCCGAGGTCGGCGCCGACCGGGCCGCGCCCGAGCATCGACCAGTCGATCGCGACGACGTCGTCGCCGTGCCGGCCGGGCAGGTTGGCCGGCACCGGGTCGCCGTGCTGCGCGACCTGGGGCAGTGCGTCGAGCTCGTCGAGCAGCGCGTACCGCTTGCCCCACAGATGCTCGGCGACGTCGGCCACCGTGGTCCGGGCCAGCGTGCGCCAGCCGCCGTGGCGCTCGACCCGGCGCATCCGGTCGCGCAGCTGGTCCTGCGCCAGCCAGCGGATCCCGCCGAGCTCGACACCCGCGAAGCGGCCGAGCCCGTGCGCCGCGAAGAGCCCGGTCACCGCCGCGTCCTCGACCCACTCCTGGGTCAGGGTGATGCCCTCGGAGTCCTCCTCGACCGCCGAGACGGGGCCGCGGAGACCCGGCGTACGGTCGACCAGGCAGGCGGTGACGACGTCGGCGCCCCGGCGCCAGTAGGCGAAGTGTCGTGGGTCGCTCAGCTCCGCCGGGTCGTGCTCGGCGGGTGCGGAGAGACGCTTGACGACCACGGGACGGTCGCCGACCACCGTGCGCCAGACGCCGACGGTGGACGTACCGGTGCCACCCGGGAGCGGGTGCCAGCCGGGCTCGGGCTGCCACATGCCGTCATCGTGGCAGAAAGAGACCCCGGGGACGGGGAGGTCAGGCCGATCCGGCGTCGGCGTTGACGACCTCGACCTGGACCGAGCACGCGTCCGCGACCGCCTGCTCCAGCACCGCGCGGCGCGGATCGGGTACGGCGAGCCACGGCCCGACCACCTCGAGCGAGCGCAATCGTGGGTCGCCGAGCACCTCCTCCACGGCCGGTCGGTCTCCCCCGGTGATCAGTGGGCCACGCAACCCGGCGAGGATCCGCGCCGCGTGCTCGGCGGCCGCCTCGTAGGCCTGCCGCGCCTGGTTGTCCCGGCGGCGGGCGAAGCGCTGCTGGCTCTGCCCGCCCGCTTTGGTGCGGCCCTGGACGTGCCGCTGACCGACCTTGGACTCGCCGGTCCGGTCGCCGGCCAGCCGGGCCACGGCGAAGCCGCCCTTGCGCACCAGGAGCACGCCCCAGTCGTCCGGCGCCACGGCCGCCGCGGCGAAGGCCTCGGCGTCCGGCAGGCCGTCGTACCCCTCGGCGAAGGGGAGGCGCGCCTGGAACGTCGAGCCGTCGGAGGCCGCTCCGGCCAGCGCGCCGCCGGCGAGCGTGAGTCCGGTCGCGCCGTGCCGGCCCTGGAAGTTCAGGACCCACCGCTCGAACCGGGCGGCTGGGACGAGGACGGGGGGCACGGGGACCACCCTAGGGCGGCGCCGAGTCAGCAGAAGACGAGGGCCGAGTCAGCACCACTGGTGCTGACTCGGCCCTCGTTCGGTCTCCTCGCGGAAACAGGAGCCCGGTCTCGACACACCCACCGCGACTTCGCAGGCTCAGTCGCGGGGCTTGCTCGACCTCTTCGGGTTGCTGCGGTTCACTTCGTTCACCGCAGCACCTCAGACATTGAAGCCGAGGGCGCGGAGCTGCTCGCGACCGTCGTCGGTGATCTTGTCGGGACCCCACGGCGGCATCCAGACCCAGTTGATGGCGACGTCGTTGACCAGGCCCTCCAGGGCGGAGTTGGTCTGGTCCTGGATGACGTCGGTCAACGGGCAGGCCGCCGAGGTCAGCGTCATGTCGATCACCAGGTTGCTGCCCTCGTCGAGGTGCAGGCCGTAGACCAGGCCCAGGTCGACGACGTTGATGCCGAGCTCGGGGTCGACGACGTCCTTCATCGCCTCGGTGACGTCGTCGACGGAGACGGTGGAGACTCCCCCGCCGGTCGCCTCGGGGACCTCCGGGAGGTCACTGTGGTCGATGGATCCGGTGTCAGCCATGTGCAGAGTCCTCCAGGGATCGGGCCGTGGCGTCCTTCCAGGCCATCCACGACAGTAGTGCGCACTTCACGCGGGCCGGGAACTTCGCGACGCCGGCGAAGGCGATGCCGTCCTCGAGCACGTCCTCGTCCGGCTCCACGGTGCCCTTGCCCTGCATCAGGGTCAGGAACGACTCGTGGATGGCCATCGCCTCGGCGACCGGCTTGCCGATCACCAGGTCGGTGAGCACCGACGCCGAGGCCTGAGAGATCGAGCAACCGACGGCGTCGTACGACACGTCGGCGACGGTTCCGTCGGCGACGTGCACGCGCAGCGTCACCTCGTCACCACAGGTCGGGTTCACGTGGTGCACCTCGGCCTCGTAGGGGTCGCGCAGTCCCCGGTGGTGCGGGTTCTTGTAATGGTCCAGGATGATCTCCTGGTACAGCGCGTCGAGCTCCTGGGTCATCGCATCAGCCCAACTTGAAGTAGGAGCGGGTGTATTCCAGGCCCTCGACCAGCGCGTCGATCTCCGCCGGTGTCGTGTAGAGGTACGACGACATCCGCGTCGAGCTCTGCACGCCGAAGCGGGCGTGCGCCGGCTTGGCGCAGTGGTGCCCGGCGCGGACGGCGATGCCGCGCGAGTCCAGCACCTGCGCCACGTCGTGCGGGTGCACCCCGTCGAGCTCGAAGGAGATCGCCCCGCCGCGCTCGGCCGCGTCGAGCGGTCCGAGGACCTTCAGCCCCGGGACCGTCGCGAGGCCCTCGAGCGCGTACGCCGTGATCGCCTGCTCGTGGGCGTGGATCGCGCCCAGGCCGACGTGGCCGAGGTAGTCGACCGCGGCACCGAGCCCGACCGCCTCGACGATCGGCGGCGTGCCGGCCTCGAAGCGGTGGGGGGCCCGGGCGTAGGTCGAGCGGGCCATCGTCACGGTCTCGATCATCTCGCCGCCCCCGTGGAACGGCGGGAGCTCGTTGAGCAGCTCCTCGCGTCCCCAGAGCACGCCGATGCCGGTCGGGCCGACCGTCTTGTGGCCGGTGAAGACCAGGAAGTCGCAGCCGGTCGCCGCCACGTCGACGGGCAGCTGCGGGGCCGCCTGGGAGGCGTCGACGACGGAGTAGGCGCCGACCGCCTTCGCCCGCGCGACCAGGTCGGTCACCGGGTTGATCGTGCCGAGCATGTTGGAGACCCAGGTGAAGGCCACCACCTTGGTGTGCTCGTCGACGAGCGCGTCGGCGTTCGACAGGTCGAGGTGGCCGTCGTCGGTCAGCCCGAACCAGCGCAGCTCCGCGCCGGAGCGCTCGCAGGCCAGCTGCCACGACACGATGTTGGAGTGGTGCTCCATCTCGGTGATCACGACGTTGTCGCCGGGACCGAGCTCGATCGTGCGCGCCAGCAGGTTCAGCGCCTCGGTGGCGTTCTTGGTGAAGATCACCTCGTTGCGCGAGGGCGCGTTGAGGAAGGCCGCGACCTGGTCACGGGCACCCTCGAAGGCCTCGGTCGCCTCCGCGCCGAGCGTGTGCATCGCCCGCGCGACGTTCGCGTTGTGCCGCTCGAGGTGGTCGACCATCGTGTCGATGACGACCTGCGGCTTCTGCGACGAGTTGGCGCTGTCGAGGTAGACCAGCGGCAGCCCGCCCGCGACGGTCCGGGACAGGATGGGGAAGTCGGCGCGGATCACCTCCAGCTCGGGGAGGAGGCCGGCCAGCTGGGTCTGGGTCATGGCTCAGACGCTCGCCGTCAGGAAGCGCTCGTACCCGTTCGCCTCGAGCTCCTCGGCCAGCTCGGGACCACCGGACTCGGCGACCTTGCCGTCGACGAACACGTGGACCCGGTCGGGCTGGATGTAGCGCAGGATCCGGGTGTAGTGGGTGATCAGCAGGACGCCCTTGCCGTCCTTGGCCCGGAACCGGTTGACCCCCTCGGAGACGACCTTCAGCGCGTCGATGTCGAGGCCCGAGTCGGTCTCGTCGAGGATCGCGACCTTCGGGTCCAGCAGCTCGAGCTGGGCGATCTCGTGGCGCTTCTTCTCGCCACCCGAGAAGCCCTCGTTGACCGAGCGGGTGCCGAAGGTCGGGTCCAGGTTGAGCTGCTCCAGGGCGGCGTTGACGTCCTTGACCCAGGTGCGGAGCTTGGGGGCCTCGCCGTCGATGGCGGTCTTGGCCGTGCGGAGGAAGTTGGATACCGAGACGCCCGGCACCTCGACGGGGTACTGCATGGCCAGGAACAGCCCGGCGCGGGCCCGCTCGTCGACGGACATCGCGAGGACGTCCTCGCCGTCGAGGGTCACCGAGCCGCCGGTGATGTCGTACTTCGGGTGGCCGGCGATCGAGTAGGCGAGCGTCGACTTGCCGGACCCGTTGGGGCCCATGATCGCGTGCGTCTCGCCGTCGTCGATCGTCAGCGTGACGCCCTTGAGGATCTCCTTGGGGCCGTCGTCGGTGCTGACCGAGACCTGCAGGTCCTTGATCTCAAGAGTGCTCATGAGGGGGTGACTCCGTTCAGGGTGGTGGTGACGTCGACGTAGACGACGTCCTCGCGGATCTCCACGGGGAAGGTCGCGACGGGTTCGGTGGCCGGGAGGCCGGTGGGCTTGCCGGTGCGGAGGTCGAAGCGGGAGCCGTGCAGCCAGCACTCGATCTGGCAGTCGGACACCTCGCCCTCGGACAGCGCGACGGCGGCGTGCGAGCAGAGGTCCTGCAGCGCGTACACCTCGTCGCCGTCGCGGGCGATGGCGAGCGTGTAGCGGCCGACGTCGACGGCCAGGCCCTCGTCGAGGGGGACGTCGGCGAGGGCGCAGGCGCGCTCGTACGACATCGCTCAGAGGCCCTTCAGGACGTTCTTCGCGAGCTCGGCCTCGACGGTCTCGAGGAGCTTCTCTTCGATGTCGGGGATGCCGATCTTGCGGATCAGGTCGTTGAAGAAGCCGTGCACGACCAGGCGGCGGGCCTCCTTCTCGGAGACGCCGCGCGAGCGGAGGTAGAACAGCTGCTCGTCGTCGAACCGGGCCGTCGCGGACGCGTGGCCCGCGCCCTCGATCTCGCCGGTCTCGATCTCCAGGTTCGGGACCGAGTCGGCCTGACAGCCGTCGGAGAGGACCAGGTTGCGGTTCTCCTCGTAGGTCTCGATGCCCTCGGCCACCTTGCGGATCAGCACGTTGCCGATCCACACGGTGTGCGCACCCTGGCCCTGGAGCGCGCCCTTGTAGACGACGTTGCTCTTGGTCTTGGGAGCGGTGTGGTCGGCGAACAGCCGGTGCTCGAGGTGCTGACCGTCGTCGGCGAAATAGAGGCCGAGCAGCTCGGCCTCGCCGCCGGGGCCGGCGTACTCGACGTTGGCGTGCATGCGCACCAGGTCGCCGCCGAAGGAGACCGACGTGTGGCGCACGTGCGCGTCCCGGCCGACCCGGATCGCGTCGCGGCCGAGATGGACCGCGTCGTCGTCCCAGTCCTGCAGGGTCAGCACGTTGAGGTCGGCACCGTCGCCGACCAGCACGCTGGTGATGGCGGAGTAGCGGGCGGAGCCGGTGTGGGCGATCACCACGGTCGCCTTGGAGAAGCGGCCCGCGCGGACGATGAGCCGACCCCAGACCAGGTGGTCGACCGACTCGCCGTGCAGGCGGACGACCACCGGCTCGGTGAGCTCGGTGTCGCCGGGCACGTCGAGCAGCAGCGCCGCCCCGGCGTTGGCCGCGGCCAGCGCGGACGGCCGGTCGTTGGGCGCCAGCTCCCCGATCTCGAGGGCCTGCTCGGCGCTGATCTCGGTGAGCGTCACGCCCTCGGGCAGCGACGTCTCCCAGGTCAGGTGGTCGGCCGAGGCCTCGCCCTCGAGGATCCCGCGCAGCCGCTTGAGCGGGGTGAACCGCCAGATCTCCTCGCGGCCGGTCGGGATCGGGTGGTCACCGAGGAGGTACGACGGCGGTGGGTTGAGGTGGCTCACCACCGGCGCCTGCTCGAGGGCCGACTCCACGCTCTCGCGGGCAGCATCAGTCACAGTCACTACGCGTTCTTTCTCGATCGGGGATGCGGGACGGGGCGGGGCTGGCTCAGCCCACCGCCCCTTCCATCTGGAGCTCGATGAGCCGGTTGAGCTCGAGGGCGTACTCCATCGGGAGCTCCTTGGCGATCGGCTCCACGAAGCCGCGGACGATCATCGCCATCGCCTCGTCCTGCTCCATGCCGCGCGACATCAGGTAGAAGAGCTGGTCGTCGGAGACCTTCGAGACGCTCGCCTCGTGGCCCATGGACACGTCGTCCTCGCGGATGTCGACGTACGGGTAGGTGTCGCTGCGGCTGATCTGGTCGACCAGCAGCGCGTCGCACAGCACGTTGGACTTCGAGCCGTGGGCGCCCTCGTTGACCTGGATCAGGCCCCGGTACGACGTCCGCCCGCCACCGCGCGCCACCGACTTGCTCAGGATCGAGCTGGAGGTGTGCGGCGCGGCGTGCACCATCTTGGCGCCGGCGTCCTGGTGCTGGCCCTCGCCCGCGAACGCGATGGAGAGCGTCTCGCCCTTGGCGTGCTCGCCCATCAGGTAGATGGCGGGGTACTTCATCGTCACCTTGGAGCCGATGTTGCCGTCGACCCACTCCATGGTCGCGCCGGCCTCGCAGGTGGCGCGCTTGGTGACGAGGTTGTAGACGTTGTTCGACCAGTTCTGGATCGTCGTGTAGCGGACGCGGGCGCCCTTCTTCACGATGATCTCGACGACCGCGGAGTGCAGCGAGTCGGAGCTGTAGATCGGCGCCGTGCAGCCCTCGACGTAGTGCACGTACGAGTCCTCGTCGGCGATGATGAGGGTCCGCTCGAACTGGCCCATGTTCTCGGTGTTGATCCGGAAGTAGGCCTGCAGCGGGATGTCGACGTGCACGCCCTTCGGCACGTAGATGAACGAGCCGCCGGACCACACCGAGGTGTTGAGCGCGGAGAACTTGTTGTCACCGACCGGGATGACGGTGCCGAAGTACTCCTTGAAGATCTCCTCGTGCTCGCGCAGCGCCGTGTCGGTGTCGACGAAGATGACGCCCTGCTCCTCGAGGTCCTCGCGGATCGAGTGGTAGACGACCTCCGACTCGTACTGCGCGGCGACGCCCGAGACGAGTCGCTGCTTCTCCGCCTCCGGGATGCCGAGCTTGTCGTAGGTGTTCTTGATGTCCTCGGGCAGGTCGTCCCAGGTCGCGGCCTGCTTCTCCGACGAGCGCACGAAGTACTTGATGTTGTCGAAGTCGATGCCGCCGAGGTCCGAGCCCCAGGTGGGCATGGGCTTCCGGTCGAAGAGCTTCAGGCCCTTCAGACGCAGGTCGAGCATCCACTGGGGCTCGCTCTTCTTGCCCGAGATGTCGCGGACCACGTCCTCGTTGAGCCCACGCTTCGCCGTGGCGCCGGCGTCGTCACTGTCGGCCCAGCCGAACTCGTAGCGACCGATGCCCTGCAGCTCCGGGTTGAGTTCTTCGATCGAGGTCATGTGGTGACCTGCTCCTTCTTCTCGGTGGTCGTCGGAACGGTGGGGATGCAGGTCGTGCACACCCCGTCACCGTGGGCGATGGTGGCCAGGCGCTGGACGTGGCGGCCGAGCACGCGGCTGATCGCCTCGGTCTCGGCCTCGCACAGCTGGGGGAACTCGTGGGCGACGTGCGCGACTGGGCAGTGCTGCTGGCAGAGCTGGTCCCCCACGCTCTGCTTGTTGACCAAGGGCAGCTGCTTCACCGACGCGGCGTACCCCTGCTCGGTGAAGACCTGGGCCAGCACCTGGGCCGGGGACAGCGACGGGTCGGCCTGGCTGACGCCCGCGAACCTCTCCTCGATGAACGCAACGCGGCGCTTCGAGAATTCCCGTACGGCGCCCTCGCCGCCGGTCTCGGCCAGGAACCGGAGCGCCTGGGCCGCGAGGTCGTCGTACTGCTGGTCGAAGTTGTCGCGTCCCGCCTCGGTGAGCGCGAACGTCTTGGCGGGCCGGCCGCGGCCGCGGGTGGCGTCGCTGCGCGGGTCCCGGGCCTCGACGGCCCCCTCGGCGACCAGTTGGTCGAGGTGCCGGCGGACCGCCGCGGCGGTCAGGTCGAGCCGCTCCGCGAGGGCCGCGGCGGTGGACGGTCCGTTGACGAGGATCGACCGCGCGACGCGCTCGCGCGTCGGCTCGTCGTGCGTCCCGTCGAATTCCACAACACCAGTGTGCCGTTATTGTTTTGCCCGCTTCAAGCAAGGCAACCCTTACCCCAGGCGGGACGGTGACGTGTGTCTCAGCCAGGCCAGGCCGGCGAACGGCAGCAGCAGGGGCAGGAAGCCGTAGCCCTGGCCGAAGTGCGACCACACCGTCTTGTCGGGGAACAGGTCGGTCGCGAGGTAGCTCAGCGTGCCGACGACCAGGACGCCGACGGCCTCGACGGAGCAGGCCGCCACCGCCGCGGACCAGGCGCGACGACCACCGAGCAGCAGGCAGGTGGTCGCGGCGAGGTAGACGACCGCGGCGAGGAGCGAGAGCGAGTACGCCAGCGGCGCCTTCTCGGCGTCGACGCCGAGCTGGACCAGCGAGCGGCCGGTCGCGGCGACCGCGAACACGCCGTACACCGCGACCAGGATCCGGCCCGGGCCGGACGACAGCTCGTCGATCGACGGCCGGGGGGCCTGCTCCCGGCTAGCCACCGGCGGTCCAGATCGACTGCAGGCGCGCCTCGCAGGCGGCGACGGTGATCAGGGCGACCAGCAGCACCCCGGTCCCCCAGCGGGTCCGCTCGACCAGCGCCAGTCCGGCGCCGACGGGGAGCACCAGCAGCGCGGTGAACAGGTAGGCGACGAAGGTGATGCCGTCGACGTCGCGCTCGGTCGCGCCGAGCGCGACCAGGCCGCCGACGACCTGACCGAGCAGCACCAGCGCGAGGACGCCGAGCAGCGCGAAGTAGGGGTCGCTCGGCGGGCTCTGGTCGCGAACGATCATCACGACCGTCCACACGGCGGCGGCCGCGGTGAGGGCCAGCACCAGCCCCAGGACCCAGACGTTCACGGGCGGAACGCTAGCCGCGTGAGGCAGGTCTCGCGACGCGGGCCCCGTCGGACGGCCCCGGAGGGTCCGCGCGGGAGTGACTTCCTACACTTGGCCCGTGTCCGACACCGCTCCTGCCGTCGTCGTCGACGGCCTGGTGATGCGGTACGGCGACAAGGTGGCCGTCGACGAGCTCTCCCTGACCGTCGGGCGCGGCAGCATCACCGCCGTCCTCGGGCCGAACGGCGCCGGCAAGACCACCACCCTCGAGACCTGCGAGGGCTACCGGAGGCCGCAGCGCGGCACGGTCCAGGTGCTCGGGCTCGACCCCGTCAAGGACCGACGCGACCTGCTCCCCCGGATCGGCGTGATGTTGCAGGGTGGCGGGGCCTGGAGCGGGGTGCGGGCGATGGAGATGCTCCGCCACGTGGCCAAGCTGCACGCCCACCCGCTCGACGTCGAGATGCTGTCCGACCGGCTGGGCCTGGCCGACTGCGGGCGGACGCCGTACCGGCGGCTGTCGGGGGGTCAGCAGCAGCGGGTCGGGCTGGCGATGGCGCTCGTCGGGCGGCCCGAGGTCGTGTTCGTGGACGAGCCGACGGCCGGCATGGACCCGCAGCTGCGCCGGACGACCTGGGAGCTGCTGGAGGAGCTGCGCGGCGACGGCGTCAGCGTCGTGCTCACGACCCACTACATGGACGAGGCCGAGCGGCTCGCCGACCACATTCACATCATCGACCGGGGCCGGCTGATCGCGTCGGGGTCGCCGCTGGAGCTGACCCGCGGCGGCAGCACCGCCACCATCCGGCTGGTCGTCACCCGGCCGTTCCCGCCGGGCTCGCCGGAGTCGCTCCGCGCCGCCCTCGGCGAGGCGATCGTGGTGACCCAGCTCGACGACGTCAGCCTGCTCGTCACCGGGCCGGCCGACGCCTCGACGCTGGCCAAGGTGTCGCGCTGGTGCGACGAGAACCAGGTGCTCCCGGAGTCGCTGACCCTGGGCGTGCGCAACCTCGAGGACGTCTTCCTCCAGCTGACCGGACGGGAGCTCGCCACGTGAGCGGCACCTTCACCCCGCGTCCCGGCGCCGCGCCGCTGCACCGGATGGTGCTCGCCCAGGCGTCCATGGAGGCCCGGCTGATGCTGCGCAACGGCGAGCAGCTGCTGCTCGCCATCGTGATCCCGGTGATCGTGCTGGTGGGCGCGGTTCAGGGTGCGGACCGGATCGACCTGGAGCTCTCCGGGCGACCGATCGACGAGTTCGCCCCGGGCGTGCTCGCGCTCGCCGTGATGTCGACCGCGTTCACGTCGCTGGCGATCGCCACCGGCTTCGAGCGCCGGTACGGCGTCATCAAGCGGCTCGGCAGCTCGCCACTCCCCCGCACCGGTCTGCTCCTCGGCAAGATCGGCGCGCTGCTGCTGGTCGAGCTGCTCCAGGGCGTGGTCATCACCGCCGTCGCGCTCGGCCTGGGCTGGGACCCGGACGTCTCCGTGCTCGGGGTGCTGCTGACCGTCGTGGCCGGCACCGCCGCGTTCGCGTCCCTCGGCCTCCTGCTGGCCGGCGCGCTCCGTGCGGAGGCGACGCTGGCGGCCGCCAACCTGGTCTACCTGCTCCTGATGGCCGGCGGGGCCGTCGTCCTGCCGTCGACGGCGTACGGCGCGTTCGGCGACGTCGTCCGCTGGCTGCCCTCCGGCGCGCTCGGCGACTCGATGCGCGCCGCCCTCCTCGACGGCGCCCTCGACCCGATGGGCCTGGCCGTGCTGGCCGGCTGGGCCGTGGTCGGCGCCGTCCTGACCGCGAGGACCTTCACGTGGGAGTGACGAGGTTCCTGCGCCCGGTGGCCGCGCGGCTCGCCCCCTGGCTGTGGCCGGTCGCCGTCGCCAACCTGCTGGCCAACATGCTGCTGGTGGTCACCGGCGCCGCCGTACGCCTGACCGGGTCGGGGCTGGGCTGCCCGACCTGGCCGCGGTGCACCGACGAGTCGTTCGTGACCCACCCGAGCATGGGCATCCACGGGGTGATCGAGTTCGGCAACCGGATGCTCACCTTCGTGCTGGTGGTGGTCGCCGTCCTCTGCGTGCTCGCCGCCCGGGGCACGCGGGACCGGCGTTCCACGCGGCTCAGCACCGTCGTGCTCCTCGGGGTGCCGCTGCAGGCGGTCATCGGCGGGATCACCGTGCTCACCGACCTGAACCCGTGGGTGGTCTCGCTGCACCTGGTGGCCTCGCTGCTGATGGTCATGGTGTGCCTGGCCCTCCTCGACCACCTGCGCAGCCCGGCGCGTCCCGACGCGCCGCCGCTGCCCCGCGCCCTGGCGACCGCGGTGCTCGTCGTCGGCGCCGTGGTGCTCTACCTCGGCACCATGGTCACCGGCGCCGGGCCGCACGCCGGAGACCTCGAGGCGGTCCGCAACGGACTGACGCCCCGGGTGATCTCCCACGTGCACGCCGCATCGGTCTACGTCCTGGTGAGCCTGACCGTGGCCCTGCTGGTCGTCGCGGTGCGCCGCGCCGACCGGTGGCTGACCGTCGTCGTCGGCGCCCTGCTCGCCCTCGAGCTGGCCCAGGGCGTCGTCGGGTGGACGCAGTACCTCCTCGACCTGCCCGAGCTGCTGGTCGCCCTGCACCTGCTGGGCGCCTCGCTGCTGGCCGCCGGGTTCGCGCGGGTGTGGCTGGCGGTGCGGGCCCACGAGCCCGTGCAGGAGCACACCGGGCGACTGCTGGCCTGGGCCGCCGGCCGGGACGCGACGACCGCGGCGCGTCAGACCAGCGACGCGTAGATCCCCTCCAGCCGGGCCGCGACGCTGCTCTGCAGGAACCGCTTCACCTCGACCTGCCCGCGATCGGCGAGACCACGGGCCCGTGCGGGATCCGCGATGAGCGTCGTCAGCGACGACGCCAGCGCCGCCACCTCCCCCGGCGGTACGACGAGCGCGGACTCGCCCGGCACGACCATGTCCGCGATGCCGCCGCGCCCGGTGGTGACGAGCGGGGCCCCCACGGCCATCGCCTCCAGGACCGTGGTCGGGCACGGATCGGGCCACTCGCTCGGCAGCACCGCGGCGACCGCGTGCCGGAAGCCCGACAGCACCCGTGCGTGCTCCCAGTGGTGGTGCACGTGCACGCCCTCCGGCAGCTCGCCCAGCGGATCCGCCGGGCGGCCCACGAGCACCAGCTCCGGGCGCCCCTCGGGCAGCCGCCGCCAGGCCTCGAGCAGCGTCCGCACCCCCTTCTGCTCGCTCAGGTCCCCCGCGAAGAAGAGGTACGGCGCCCGCGGGAGCGCGTCGTCGCGCACCGGCTCCGGCAGCGCGGTCAGCGCGTCCGGGACGAAGTTGGGGACCACCTCCCAGCGCACCCCCTGCTCGTCAAGCCGGTTCGCCTCGCCGACGTACCGGCTGACGGGGGTGAAGACGTCGACGACCCGTTTGCGCAGCGGCAGCTCGGCGGCCACGGCGGTGGCGACCAGCTGCCCGCGCCCGCGCCCGTAGTGGTCGGAGGCGCACGAGAGGCACTTGCGCAGCCCCGGGCCGGAGCAGACCTCGCCCTCGAACATGAACCGCTTGGTGGCGCAGACGTGGCTGTAGTCGTGTAGCGAGAGCACCAGCGGGAGCCGCCGCGCGGCCGGCAGCACGGCGTACGACGCGACGATCCAGTTGTGGGCGTGCACCACGTCCGGCTCGAGCCGCTTCACCAACCGGGCCAGGTCGCGGGTGGTCCACGGGTCCGGGACGGGTACGGCGAGCGGGCGGTCAGCGGTCGGGTAGAGCCGGGGCGCCCGGCGGCCGACGTGGTCGAGCAGGTGCACGGTCACGCCCGGGTCGCGCAGCGGCGCCAAGTCTGCGTCGAGCGTGGCCACGTGCACGTCGTGGCCGCGCTCCGCGAGCGCCACCGCCAGGTTGCGGACGTGCCGCTCCTCGCCGCCGATCACCGGCGGGTAGAGCTGGGCCAGCAGCAGGATCCTCACCCGCGGGCTCCGCGCAGCAGCCCGGCGAGCACGGCGACGCAGCCCAGCACCAGGCCCGCGGCCCGGCGTGGACGCCCGCGCAGCAGCGCGGTCAGCACGGCGGCCGGCATCCGGCGTGCGAAGGCGGTCTCGGGGCCGAGCGCGCCCGACGCCTCCTGCTGACGCGCCATCCGGGCCTTCATCCGGCCCTCGCCGTAGCAGCGGGCGGCGAAGTAGCCCCAGGTGAGCCGGTCGACGGGCACCCGGTGGTGGATCCTTGCCTCGGGCTCGAAGGCGAAGACTCCTCCGGTCGCGGCGGTGGCGCGCAGGCAGAAGTCCGCCTCCTCGCCGCCCCCGATTTCGTTGCCGTGGTGGCCGACCGTGGCGTCGAAGCCCCCCACCTCCAGGAAGACCGCGCGTCGGACGAGTGCGCAGCCCCCGAAGAAGTTGCGCACCCGCGCCGGCTCGGTCGGCATCCCCCGGTAGCTGCAGCCGACCACCCAGAGGAACTCGTCGGCCAGCCAGCCCGGTCGCGGCCCGGCGAAGTCGGCCAGGGACCGCCCGCTCGACCCGAGCACCTGCGGGTCCGCCATCGGGCGCAGCAGCACCGCGAGCCAGTCCGGCTCGGCGACGGCGTCGTCGTCCAGGAAGACGACGAGGTCGGTGCTGAGCGCCTCCGCGCCCCGGGTCCGGGCCACCGAGACGCCCTGGTTGCGGCCGAGGCAGAGCACCTTCTCGTCGGGCAGCGCGGTCCGGACGACGTCGGCGAGCGCCTCGTCGCCGTCCACGACGACCAGCAGCTCGTCGGGCGGCCAGGTCTGGCCGCGCACGGACGCGACGGCACTCAGCAGCTGGTCGAGCCGCTCCGCCTGGTGGGTGCAGACGAGCACGCCGATCGACGAGCCGGTGAAGTCGGTCAGGTCCATGTCGTCCCCGTGGTCCCCAGGGCCGTACGGCGGGCGAGCCGCCAGGCCGGTGTCGCCGCGCGCTTGGCCAGCGGCAGGAGGCCGCGGGGGCCACCTGCCACCAGGTCCAGCAGCGTGGCCGGGTCGTGGTCGGGGCGCACGTGCAGCCGCGAGACGGCGTACGGGTCCTCGTCGGGGGCGTGCAGCCGGTGGCCGATCGCGCAGGCGTGGGCGTAGCCGGCGGCCGCGACCTGCCGGCGCAGCCGGCGGGCGTGGTAGCCGTGGGGGTAGCAGAACGCGTCGACGCGCCGCTGGACGACGTCCTCGAGGACCGCCCGGCTCTCGCGGAGGTGGTCGGCCGCGTCCGAAGGAGGCAGCACGTCCATCGGGACGTGGACGGCGCCGTGGCTGCCCACCTCGATCCCGCCGGCGGCCACGTCGGCGAGATCGTCCGGGCCGAGCAGCGGCAGGCCGGACGCGCCGTCGGAGAGCCAGGAGGCGGTCCCGCCCAGGTCCCGGGTCGGCACGTAGAGGGTCGCGCTCGCCCGCGCGGCCGCCAGTACGGCGATCGCCTGCTCGGCGAAGTCGACGTACCCGTCGTCGAAGGTGAGGGCCACCGCCGTGCGCCCCGCCGCGTGGGCGGCGAGCGCGTCGGACAGCCCGAGCAGCGCGTAGCCGGCCTCCGACAGGGCGGACAGCTGCTCGGCGAGCAGGCCGGTCGGCACGCTCAGGTCGGCGAGCCGGCCCGGCATCGGGGTCCCGACGGCGTGGTACATCAGCACGGGCAGGTCACTCATGCGGTCCTCGCCTCCTCCGCCCGCCGGACCAGCCGGGCGCGCGGTCCCAGCCGGCCCCGGGCGTAGCCCGCGGTGGTCGCGGCCAGGGCGGTGACGATCCCCGCGGCGCCCTGCCAGCCATCGCGGTCACCCCGAGCGGCGCGGGCCAGCTCGCGCCGAACCCCGCCGGGGAGCACCCGGGTGACGTAGCCGCGCTCGACCGCGGTCGCGTCGGTGCTGCCGACCACGGCGGCCATCGCGGCCTTCGAGAGGCCCTCCGCGTAGGAGCGCGTGCGCAGGTAGCGCCAGGTCGTGCGGTCGGCGGTGACCCGGTGGTCGACGACCGAGGCCGGCTCCAGGACCACCCGGGCGTGCGGGTGGCGCTGGCGCAGCCGGATGCAGAGCTCGGTCTCCTCGCAGCCCAGCGGCAGCGCCCCGATCCGGCCCGCGCCCTCCGCGAAGCCGCCGAGCTCCTCGAGCGCCGTACGACGGAAGGACATGCTGCAGCCCATCAGGTTGCGGACGTCGGCACGTTCCTCGGGCAGGCCGCGGTAGGTGCAGCCGACGACCCAGTCCAACTCGGTGGCCAGCTGGCCGGGGCGGGCGCCGTCGGGCCAGACCGGCCGAGCGGCCCCACCGACCGCCAGGACGTCGGGGTCGTCGTACGGCTCGAGCATCCGCTCCAGCCAGTCGGGACGCGGCACGGCGTCGTCGTCCAGGAAGGCCACGACCTCACCGCGGGCGAGCCCGACCGCGGTGTTGCGGGCCCCGGAGAGACCGCGCAGCCGGGTGCTCGGGACCGCCTCGACGTCGGGGAAGGCCTCCCGCACACGGGCCAGCAGGTCGTCCTCGTGGTCGACGACGACCAGCACCTGGCTCGGGGCCACGGTCTGAGTCGCGAGCCCGTCCAGCGCCGCGACCAGGTCGGTCCAGCGCGCCGCGGTGTAGGCGCACACCACGGCGGTCACGTCAGGTCGGCGCGTCGTCCCCGTCATCGGCCGGCCGTCCAAGGAGGGAACCCAGCCGCAGCCGGAACCGCCGGCAGGTGCCGGGGCACAGCGCGCAGTCGCTGCCCCGGCGCAGGTGGCGGTGGGCCGAGCGTGGGTGCCCGCAGCGGCACTCGGCCGCGTCGCTGCGCAGCGTACTGCGTGGCACGTCGTGTCTCCCCGGTCGTGGAACCTCGAACGGACGCCCCATTCGTCCGGAGGTCGAAACGTAGCATCAGGACACGTCCTTCACGGCGCGACTCCACTGTTGCAGCGCGCGGTAGGTCTCCGAGGGTCGCAGGTCCTCGTCGAGCAGCGTCCAGGACGCGGGATTCCAGGGCGTCGGGTGCAGGTAGTACCACGACAGCACCTCGACGTACGGCGTGCAGGTGACCGCCCCGAGCGCCTCGCCCAGGTACTCCGCGCGGGTGGCGTCGGGGACGCCGGCCGCCTCGCTCCACGCGGTGGTCGACCAGCCGAGCTCGCCGACGTAGATCGGGACGTCCCCGTCGCCGTGCTCGACCATCAGCGCGTGCACGTCGCGGTAGCCGAGCAGGCTCTCGTCGACCGTCCCGAAGGTGCCGCGGAACCGCGAGGCCGCAGCCCGCTCCAGCGGGGCCGCGCCGTCGGTGTAGGGGTGCAGCCCGAGCAGGTCGAACGGTCGCTCGCTGCCGAGTGCCTCGTAGGTCCGGGTCAGGAAGCCGAGGTCGTTGCCCGCCAGGCCGCCGCTGACGACCAGGACGCCCGGGTCGGCCGCGCGCACCGCGTCGTACGTCGTGGTCAGCAGGCGGGCGAAGGCCGCCGGGTCCGGACCGGTGGCCCAGAAGTCGGCGCTGTTGGGCTCGGTCCACGCCTCGAGGAACGCCGCGCGCCCGTCGAGGTGGTCCACGACGTCCGTCACGAACCGGGACCAGCGGGCGAGCTCGACCGTCGACAGGGGCGGACGCCAGCCGGTCGGCCCGACCAGGTCGAGCGGCCCCGTCCGGGCCCACTCCGGGAGACCGGAGAGCTGCACCCGCACCGTGAGGCCGCGCGCCCGGGCGGCGTCGACGACCCGGTCGAGACCGGACCAGTCGTAGCCCCCGGCCCGCGTGGGGCGAGCCATCTGCCAGGACACCCCGGTCGACACGACCGACGCGCCGGCGTCCACGGCCCGCGCCACCAGCTGCTCCACCTCGGCCTGCGACAGCAGCGGGCGGGCCGGGTCGCCGGTGGCCGCCTGCACGCCGAGGTCGACCAGCGGACCCGGGCGGGTCGACGTCGGCGGGCAGGCGACGGCGTCCGGGACCGGCTCGGCCTGCGATCCGGAGGACCCGCCGCGGGCCGCGACGACGCCGAAGGCCACCGCCACGACCAGGACCACGGCGGCGGACGCGAAGGCCCAGCTCGCGGCGCCCCGCTCGGAGTGCGCACGAGCCCGACCGGGCAGCGCCGGCAGCTGCCAGGGCAGTCCGCCGAGCGCTCCGCGCACGAGAGGTACGGCGAGCAGCGCCTCGAGGGCGATCGCGGCCAGCCAGCCCGCGGCCAGCCCGGGACCGCCGCCGACCACGCCGCCGACGGCCGCGCCGGTCACCTCGAGCACGACCGCGCCACCGGCCAGCCGGGTGGCCAGCGCGAACCGGCGCTCGACCCGCCACAGCGCGACCAGGTGGTCCTTGACGACCATCCACAGCCCGGCCGGCACGAGCAGCGCGAGCAGGATCCAGGACTCCTCGGCGTACCCGTCTCCGAAGACGTGCAGGGCCGGTCGGCCGAGCACCCAGGCTCCCAGGCAGAGCAGCAGACTGAGCCCCAGCGAGGCGGGCAGGGTGGTGGACATGCTGGCGCGGAGCTCCTCGGGAGTGACCCGCGAGCCGTGCGCGAAGAGCGCGACCGCGAGCAGGTACGGCGGCAGGAAGACGAAGGTGGCCACCAGCCAGGCGATCGCGAACTCGGCGTTGCCGACCGACGACAGGGTGAGCGCCGCGACGACCGGCATCAGCTGCGGGCCCGCGGCGAGGGAGAGGTTGAGGCCGTGGTGCCGCAGCGCGGCCCGGCCGTACGACGTGACGTCGGCGCCGAGCGCCGGTCCGCCGGCGGCTCGGGGCAGCCGGAGGGCGAGGAGCGCGCCGCCGATCGAGACCAGCAGGGGCAGCACCCAGCAGACCATCAGCACGGTCGCGTCGCGGACGCCGCCGAGCAGCAGCGCGGCGGCCAGCGGGAACCGGAGGCCGGCCGCGACCGTGTTGCGGACGACCTGGACGCGGGAGCGGCGCAGGCCGAGGACGGCCTCGTCGAGGACGACGGCCCAGCCGGCGGCCACGACGCCCGCGACGAGCACCGGGGCACCGATGCCGTCCACGGCCGCACGCAGGTTGTCGCCCAACGCTCCCCCCTGACCGAGGACGGCCACCAGACCCCCGACGAGCGTGCCGGCGACCGCGACCGCGGCCAGCGCCCGCAGCACCAGCTGGCGCTGGCGTCCCGGCACGTGCCGCGGGAGCTCGGCGATCAGCAGGGTGCCGAGCCCGAGGGCCGTGGCCGTGCCGAGCAGGGTCTGGGTGCTGATCGCCGCCGCGGCGACGCCGACCTCGTGGCCCGGGACCAGCCGGGCCACCATGACCCAGAAGAGCAGGCCGAGGGCGGTGCCGATCACCTGGGCGCCCAACAGCGAGCGGAACGGGGCCAGGATCCCGCTGTCGGTCCGGGCCCTCACGAGAGCGTCCCGGTGACGGGCGGCGGGAGCGGCTGGTCGGGCAGCTGGTGCTCCCACGCGGCGCGGGTCGCCACGCCGGTCGCGGCGAGCAGCACCACGGCCGCGACCACGACCGGCCAGGGCACCCGCGGGACCCGCGGGCGGGCCGGCAGCCCGGCCAGCACGAGCACCCCGGCGAGCAGGACCAGCGACCCCGCGACCGGGGGCATCCCCAGCTGCACGCCGGCGGCGCCGACGAGCATCAGGGCGGGCAGGGCGAGCAGCAGGCAGGCCAGGTCGACGCGCCGGCGGACGACCAGCAGCAGGCCGACCAGCAGCAGGACGGCCGCCGCGCCGGCCTGGGCCGGGTTCCAGGACCCGGGCAGCCCGGGCGGCTCGCGGTCGGCCCAGGTCTGGGGCTCGCCGCGCAGCGAGCGGACGTCGTACACCCGGATCGGGCCGTCGAGCACCAGGTCGAAGCCGGGGGTGATCGCGAACTTGGTGATGCTGACCGGGTCGACGGTGACGGCGCCCGGGCCGAACGACGAGCCGGCCTCGAAGAACGAGCCGGAGCGCACGGTCTGGCCGGCGAGTCGGGTGTCGACCACGACGAAATCGACCTCGCCCTCCCGGAGCAGGCCGAGCTCGGCGTCGGTCAGCCAGCGGGCCGCGAAGACCGGCGTGGTGTTGACCGACCCGTCGGCGCCCGTCACGGGCAGCACCGGGGCGAAGTTGGGCAGCACCCGGTCCAGCGTCGTGTCCGAGGCGATCCGCGAGCCCGCGGGCAGGTAGGTGCCGGCCCACTCCCCCACGGCGACCGCCTCGGAGTCGACCGAGCGCTGCTCGGCGCCGGCGACGTACGGGCCGGGGACCCGCTGCCAGTCCGGGCCGCTGCCGAGGATCGTGCCGCCGAGCACCAGCACCACCGCACCCGCCGTGACCAGCCCCCGCAGCTGGCCGGACCGCGACGCGACCCAGATCCCGACGACCAGGGCCAGTCCGAGGCCGACGAAGGTGGAGGCCCGGTCCGCGACCTCGGAGGCCGTCGGCGAGAAGCGCGCGAGCGGCAGCGCCGGGTAGACGACCGCCAGCCCGAGCGGCAGCAGCCGCACCGGCCGGCCCGACAGCGTCTGTCCCCGGAGGCCGGCCCAGGCGGCCGGCACGAGCAGCAGGCACCACAGCAGGATCGCCGCGGCCATCACACCGACCTGCCAGACCGGAGCCGGGTCGCCGCCACCGTCGGCGAGCAGCTGGCGGCCCGTGTCGAGCTCAAGGAGCGCGCGGACCTCCACCCCCGCGGTCTCGAAGACCGGCCCGAGGTACGACGCCAGCAGCGGCACGACCAGCGCGGTCCAGCCAGCGGTGACCAGGGCCGCCAGCGCGACCGTCGTCCCCGCTAGCCGGGCTCGACGCCGCTCGCGGCCGACCAGGTGCAGCAGGGCCAGTGCGGCGAGACCGAGGAGGGCCAGCCAGGAGGTCAGGTGATGCGTGACGGTCAGCGCGGCCAGGCACGCCTGGGCGGCGACCAGCGGCAGCCAGGGCCAGCGAGCGGGGTCGTCGTACGCGCGGAGCAGGAAGGCGGCCGCGGCGACGAGCAGCGCGACCGCGACCGTCTGGTAGCTGTACTGGGCGTTGAAGAAGTAGAACTGCGAGGTCGCGGCGTAGAGCAGCACGACCGTGGAGCCGACCCGGGTCGAGCCGCCGACCCGGCTGGCCAGCGCGAAGAGCGCCACCACGAAGGCGGCGCGGGCGAGCAGCACCACAGCGACCTGGCAGACCATCAGCGGGAGCCCGGTCAGCCAGGCCACCGCCGCCGTGGCCAGCTCCAGGCCCGGGTAGTGCGGGCTCACCGGCAGCATCGGGTTCGACGCGAACCAGCCGTCGCCTCCGGTCAGGCCGAGCAGGGTGGTGACGTGCAACGACTCGTCGAAGCGGGTGGCCAGCACCGGGTTCGAGAGCAGGTACGACGCGTGCAGCAGCAGGGTCAGCGCGAGCGACCCGGCCATCCGCTGGGTGCCGCTCAGCCCGCGGCCGGTGAGCACCGGCGCGAAGACAGCCACCAGCAGGACGAGGCCGCCGTACCAGGCGAGCAGGGCGGGGCCGGTCGAGCCGGCCCAGCCCAGCGCGTAGCCGACCGCCTGCAGCAGCAGCGCGGCCGAGCCCGCCAGGGTCGCCAGGGCGACCGGCCGGCGCACGCGGGACGGCGCGGCAGGCGGGGGCGCCGGCCGCTCCAGGGTCAGCGTCATGCAGCCCTCACGGGGATGGGGCCCGCGCCGGCCGGCAGCACCTCGGAGTAGAGATCGGCCAGCGCGGTGGCGCAGCCCTCCCAGGTCGGCAGCTCGGCCGGTCCGGGGACGACCGGGGCGGTCAGCTGGGCGTCCAGCGCCGCCGCCACGGCTGCGGGGCCGGCCGCGGGATCCAGGCCCACGGCCCAGCCCCGGTCGGCGAGCTCGGTCAGGCCGGAGGTCCGACTGACCACGACGGGCCGACCGGCGACCAGCGCCTCCATGACGGCCACCGGGTGCGCCTCGTAGTCGCTGAGCAGCGCCACCACGCCGGCGTGGGCCAGCGCGTCGGCCATCGCGACCCGGTCGACGGGCGGCACCAGCCGCACGCTGACCCGGTCGGCGACCCCCAGCCGCGCGGCCAGGGCCAGCAGCTCGGCCTCGTAGGGGCCGCTGCCGAGGATCTCGACCCGGGCCCCGGGACGGGTCTCCAGCAGGTGCGGCAGCGCCTCGATCACCCGGTGGTGCCCCTTGTAGCGCTCCAGGCGTCCGGCGCTGACCACCAGGTCGGGCTCCGGCTCGACGATCTCGTGCACCGGGGGCAGGGCGCCGCCGTTGCGGACCAGCCGGACCCGCGGCTCGGGACCGACGACCTCCTGGAAGCGGGCGACCTCGAAGTCGGAGACACCGACCAGCGCGCGAGCCCGGCGCAGCAGCGGCGCGAGCAGCCGGAACTGGGTGCCGCGCGCCCGGGAGCGGAAGGTCGAGGACGACCCGCCGCTGTGGAAGGTGAGCACGAACGGCGTACGCCGCAGCACCGCGGCCAGCATGGCCAGCGGCGGCACCAGGGTGTGGATGCCCTGGACGTGCACCAGGTCGGCCCGGGTGCGCAGGACGGCGAGGAAGAGACCGGGGCTGAGGTACCAGTCGCGGGTGCGCGGGTAGGCCCGGAAGCGACGGACGACGTACCCCTCGACGCGCTCGGCGCGGGGCAGCGTGCCGCTGCGGTCGGTGGTCAGCACCTCGACGTCGACGCCGGCCTCGGCCAGGCGTCGAGCCACCTCGGCGACGTGCGCCTCGATGCCGCCGATCTCGGGCTGGCTGCGGGCGGTGACCATCGCGACGCGGGTCGCGCCGGTCATGACGCGATGGAGACGTGGCGGCGCGCAGCGGCGCCGACCGGAGGCGGTACGGCGCGGGCGCGGGACCGGCGGTGCTCGGTGCGGACCGTGCGCAGCACCCGCAGCCCGTCGGAGACCGCGTGCAGGTTGCTCTCGCCGAAGATCCGGAGCCGCTCGACGCTGGGCACCTCGGTGATCGCGACCCGGGCCGCCGCGAAGCGGCAGTTGATCACGGTCTCGATCTCGAAGCCGTCGCCCCACAGCATCTTGCCGCTGGCCGGCCCCGGGACGTCCGGGTCGGGCAGGTCGAGCACCGGCAGCTGGTCGGCCCAGAAGGCGTTGTAGCCGTAGCAGAGGTCGCTGAAGGCGGTGCCGAACGCCCGGTTGGTCACGGCGTTGAGGAACTGGTTGCCGGCCCGCCGGACCGGCGTGATGTCGGCGCTGCCACCGCCGGCGCAGAAGCGACTGCCCTTGGCGAAGTCGGCGCCGGCCCGCAGGGCATCGACGAAGCGCGGGATCTCCGCGGGGTCGGCGCTGCCGTCGGCGTCGAACATCACGACGACGTCGCCCGTCACCCGGGCGAAGCCGGCCGCCAGGGCGTTGCCCTTGCCGCGGCGGACCTGGGTCACCACCTCGATCTCGGGCATCGCCTCCCGGCCGGCAGCGACGGTGCCGTCGACCGAGCCGCCGTCGACGAGGACGACCTGGTGCACCTCAGGCAGCTCGGGCAGCACCCGGGTGAGATTGCGGGCCTCGTTGAGAGCGGGGACCACCACGCTGATGCGCGGGTCGTCCGGTCGGTCCGTTCGTGGTCGGTGCGCGTGCGGCTGCATCTGGTCCAAGACCCCCCAAGGTCGCCATGGGGGTGCCACGGTCTTGACCCCCCGGTCGCGCCGACCGGGTTGCGACCGGCGCCACTAGACCCCTGCCCGACCTGGGTGGCCTTTACACACGATTCGACGTGCGACGGCTCACTTCAGTGAACATTTGTACCGCGAAATGCGCCCGGGGGTGTCCAGCAGGCTCAGCGGGTGAGCAGGGGATCCAGCGCGACCGCGACGAAGAGCAGCGTGAGGTAGAGGTTCGAGTGGTGGAACAGCCGCATCGGCTGGATCACCGAGAGGTCCTCGGTGCCCTTGGTCCGCTGCCACATCCGGTGCGCCTCGACCAGGAAGACCGCGCCCAGGACCGCGGCTGCGACCGGGTACACCGGCCCGGTGCTCGCGACCGGCCACAGCAGCAGCGAGGTCGCCACCATCACCCAGCTGTAGAGGACGATCTGCCGGCCGACCTCGCGGGCGGGCTTCACGACCGGCAGCATCGGGACGTCGACGTTCGCGTAGTCCTCGCGGTAGCGCAGGGCCAGCGCCCAGGTGTGCGGCGGCGTCCAGAAGAAGACCACCATGAAGAGCACGACCGGCGTCCAGGACAGCGACCCGGTGACGGCGGTCCAGCCGATCAGGGTCGGGAAGCAGCCGGCGATGCCGCCCCAGACGATGTTCTGGGTGGTGCGCCGCTTCAGCAGCATCGTGTAGCCGAAGACGTAGAACGCGATCGCGGTCACCGACAGCACGGCCGACAGCGCGTTGACGCCGAAGTACAGCACCACGGTCGAGAGGATGCCGAGCACGAACCCGAAGACCAGGGCCGCCCGGGGCGACACGATGTGCCGCGGCAGCGCCCGCCGACGGGTACGACGCATCTGCTCGTCGATGTCGCGGTCGTAGACGCAGTTGAAGACCGAGGCGGAGCCGGCGGAGAACGTGCCGCCGAGCACGGTCCACACGACGGCGTCGAGGTCGGGGACCCCACGGGCCGCGTAGAACATCACCGGCACGGTCGTCAGGAGCAGCAGCTCGATGACCCGCGGCTTGGTGAGGCCGACGTACGCCATCACGACGTCGCGGAGGGACGCGCGGGCTCCGGGCTCCCCCGGGTCGCTCTGCTGGGCTGCAGAGGCCGACTGGCCGACGTACGTCACAGGTGTCCTCAGCAGATCTCGGGAGCGTGGAGCGGGTGTGAGTCTATCGCGCGGCGTGAGTAGGCTCGGAGGTGCCTGATCACCCCGGAGAGGAACCCCGTGAGCACTGCTGCTGGACTGGACTGGACCGAGCTCGACGAGAAGGCCGTGGACACCGCGCGGGTGCTGGCGATGGATGCCGTGCAGCAGGTCGGCAACGGCCACCCCGGGACGGCCATGAGCCTGGCGCCTGCGGCGTACCTGCTCTTCCAGAAGGTCATGCGCCACGACCCGGCCGACCCGACCTGGATCGCCCGCGACCGCTTCGTGCTGTCGTGCGGTCACTCGAGCATCACGCTCTACACGCAGCTCTACCTCGGTGGCTTCGGCCTCGAGATCGAGGACATCAAGGCGCTGCGCACCTGGGGCTCGAAGACCCCCGGCCACCCCGAGCTCGGCCACACCGCCGGCGTCGAGGTGACCACCGGCCCGCTGGGCCAGGGCGTGGCCAACGCCGTCGGCATGGCCCTGTCGGCCCGCCGGGTGCACGGTCTGCTCGACCCGAAGGCCGCGCCGGGCGAGAGCCTCTTCGACCACCAGGTCTACGCGCTCTGCTCCGACGGCGACCTGCAGGAGGGCGTGAGCGGCGAGGCGAGCTCGATCGCCGGCACCCAGCAGCTCGGCAACCTCACGGTCATCTACGACCGCAACAAGATCTCGATCGAGGGCGACACCGACATCGCCTTCACCGAGGACGTCGCCGCGCGCTACGAGGCCTACGGCTGGCACGTCCAGACCGTCGACTGGACCAACGGCGGCAAGAAGTACGTCGAGGACGTCCCCGCGCTGTACGACGCCGTCCGCGCCGCGGCCGAGGTGACCGACAAGCCGTCGCTCATCGTGCTCGACACGATCATCGCCTGGCCCGCCCCGAACGCCCAGGGCACCGAGAAGGCCCACGGCTCCGCGCTCGGCGACGCCGAGGTCGCGGCCACCAAGGAGATCCTGGGCTGGGATCCGGAGCAGCGCTTCCAGGTCCCGCCCGAGGTCATCGAGCACACCCGCGCGCTGCGTACCCGCGGCTCCGACTGGGGCCGGGAGTGGGACGAGAAGTACGCCGCCTGGGCGAAGGCCAACCCCGAGGGTGAGCAGCTGCTCCACCGGCTGAAGAGCCGCGAGCTGCCCGAGGGCCTCGCCGACCTGCTGCCGACCTTCGAGGCCGACGCCAAGGGCGTGGCCACCCGGGCGGCCTCCGGCAAGGTCATCAACGCGCTGGCCGGCGCCCTGCCCGAGCTGTGGGGCGGCTCGGCCGACCTGGCCGGCTCCAACAACACCACGATCACCAGCGCCCCGTCGGTCGGCCCGGCCGTGGCCGAGGTCGGCGAGTGGTCGACCGACCCCTACCAGGGCCGCGTGCTCCACTTCGGCATCCGTGAGCACGGCATGGGCGCGATCATGAACGGCATCGCGGCCGACAAGCTGACCCGCGTCTTCGGCGGCACCTTCCTCACCTTCTCCGACTACATGCGCGGCTCGGTCCGCGTCGCGGCCCTCAGCAAGCTGGCCGTGACCTACGTCTGGACCCACGACTCCATCGGCCTCGGCGAGGACGGCCCGACCCACCAGCCGATCGAGCACCTGGCCGCGCTGCGGGCGATGCCGGGCCTCGACGTGATCCGCCCGGCCGACGCGAACGAGACGGCCGCCGCGTGGCTCGCCGTCCTGCACCACGTCGACCGGCCGTCCGCGCTGGTCCTGACCCGCCAGAACGTGCCGGTCTTCCCGCGCGGCACCGACGGCTTCGCCACCACCGACGACGTCGCCAAGGGCGGCTACGTCCTGGTCGACGCCGAGAGCGGCGACCCCGACGTCGTCCTGATCGGCACCGGCTCCGAGGTCCAGCTCGCCGTCGAGGCGCGCGAGCTCCTGGCCGCCGACGGCATCTCGGCGCGTGTGGTGTCGATGCCCTGCCAGGAGTGGTTCGAGGAGCAGTCGGTCGCCTACCGCGAGACCGTCATCCCGCCGACCATCAAGGCGCGCGTCGCCGTCGAGGCCGGCGTCAAGCAGGGCTGGCGCGAGTACGTCGGCGACCACGGCCGGATCGTCTCGATCGACCAGTACGGCGCGTCGGCCGACTACGCCCGCATCTACACCGAGTACGGCGTCACCGCGCAGGCCGTGGCCGACGCCGCCCGCGACAGCATCCGGGTCGCCACCGTCTGATCCGGCGTCCGACCCGCCGCACCCCACCAGCACCCACCTCAGGAGGAACCCATGAGTGACCGCTTGGAAGCGCTGGCCAACGCCGGCGTGTCGATCTGGCTCGACGACCTGTCCCGCGAGCGCATCGAGTCCGGCAACCTGGCCGACCTGGTCAAGGAGAAGTCGGTCGTGGGGGTGACCACCAACCCGACCATCTTCGCCGGCGCGATCGCCAACGGCGAGCGCTACGACGAGCAGGTCCGCAAGCTCGTCGCGGCCGGCGAGCCCGTCGACAAGGTGATCTTCGAGCTCACCACCGAGGACGTCCGCAACGCGTGCGACGTGCTCGCGCCGGTCGCCGAGCGCACCGCCGATGACGGCCGGGTCTCGATCGAGGTCGAGCCCGACCTGGCCAACGACACCGAGAAGACCATCGCCTCGGCGCAGGCCCTCTGGAAGGCCGTCGATCGGTCGAACGCGCTGATCAAGATCCCGGCGACCAAGGAGGGCCTGCCGGCCATCACCGCGGTCGTCGCCCAGGGCATCAGCGTCAACGTCACCCTGATCTTCGGCGAGCAGCGCTACCGCGAGGTCATGGACGCCTACCTCACGGGCCTGGAGCAGGCCCGCGACGCCGGCCTCGACCTCAGCGGCATCCGCTCGGTCGCCTCGTTCTTCATCAGCCGCATCGACACCGAGGTCGACGCCCGCCTCGACAAGATCGGCACCGACGAGGCGAAGGCGCTGAAGGGCAAGGGCGCCGTCGCCAACGCCCGCGTCGCGTACGCCGCCTTCACCGAGGTCCTGGCCAGCGACCGCTGGGCCGTCCTCGCCGAGGCCGGCGCGAACCCGCAGCGCCCACTGTGGGCGTCGACCGGGGTCAAGAACCCCGACTACTCCGACACCCTCTACGTCACCGACCTGGTCGTGGCCGACACCGTCAACACGATGCCGGAGAAGACCCTCGAGGCGTTCGCCGACCACGGCGAGGTGCACGGCGACCAGGTCACCGGCAAGGCCGACGAGGCCCGCCAGGTCCTCGACGAGCTGACCGCCGTCGGCATCGACTTCGAGAACGTCCTGTGGACGGTCGAGCAGGAGGGCGTCGACAAGTTCAAGAAGTCCTGGACCGAGCTCGTGGAGACCGTCGAGGGGCAGATGGAGAAGGCCCGCTCGTGAGAGACGCCCCGGTGGACCCGACCTCGACGGCCGCCTGGGGCCGCCTCACCGAGCTGGCTGAGGCCTACGAGCCCGACCTGCGCTCCTGGTTCGCCCAGGACGCGGGTCGGGTCGAGCGGCTCACCTTCGGGGCGGGCGACCTGGTCGTCGACCTCTCGAAGGCACTGCTCGACGCCGATGTCCTCGCCGCCCTGCTGGACCTGGCCGACGAGGTCGGCCTGGCCGAGCGACGGGAGGCGATGTTCCGCGGTGAGCACATCAACGTCACCGAGGACCGCGCCGTCCTGCACACCGCCCTGCGGCTGCTGCCCGACGCGACCCTCGTGGTCGACGGGCAGGACGTGGTCGCCGACGTGCACGAGGTGCTCGAGCGGGTCTACGCGTTCGCCGAGCAGGTCCGCAGCGGCGCCTGGACCGGCGTCACCGGCGAGCGGATCCGCACGGTCGTCAACATCGGGATCGGCGGCTCGGACCTCGGCCCGGTGATGGCCTACGAGGCACTGGCGGCCTACCGCCAGGACGGGCTGGAGTGCCGGTTCATCAGCAACATCGACCCGACCGACGCGGCCACGACGCTGTCCGGGCTGGACCCGGCCACGACCCTGTTCATCGTCTCGAGCAAGACCTTCGGCACCCTGGAGACGCTGACCAACGCGCGGCTGGCCAAGGCCTGGCTGCTCGAGGGCCTGACCGGTCAGGACGAGGCGGACGCCGTACGACGGCACTTCGTCGCGGTCTCGACCGCGCTCGACAAGGTCGCCGACTTCGGGATCGACCCCGCCAACGCGTTCGGCTTCTGGGACTGGGTCGGCGGCCGCTACTCGATGGATTCCGCGATCGGCACCTCGCTCGTGGTGGCGATCGGCCCGGACCGGTTCACCGAGCTGCTGGCCGGCTTCCACGCGATGGACGAGCACTTCCGCACCACCGAGACCGCGCACAACGTGCCGGCCCTGATGGGGCTGCTCAACGTCTGGTACACCAACTTCCTCGGCGCCCAGACCCACGCGGTGCTCCCGTACGCCCAGCTGCTGCACCGGTTCCCGGCCTACCTCCAGCAGCTGACCATGGAGTCGAACGGCAAGGGCGTGCGCTGGGACGGCACCCCGGTCACCGCCGACACCGGCGAGGTGTTCTGGGGCGAGCCCGGCACCAACGGCCAGCACGCGTTCTACCAGCTGATCCACCAGGGCACCCGGCTGATCCCGGCCGACTTCATCGCGTTCGCGAACCCGTCGTACCCCCTGCAGGACGGCGACACCGACGTGCACGAGCTGTTCCTCGCCAACTTCCTGGCCCAGACCCGGGCCCTGGCCTTCGGCAAGACCGCCGACGAGGTCCGGGCCGAGGGCACCGCGGAGGCCGTCGTACCGGCCCGGGTGTTCGAGGGCAACCGGCCGACGACCTCGATCATCGCCCCCGAGCTGACCCCGTCGGTCCTCGGTCAGCTGATCGCGCTCTACGAGCACCTCACCTTCGTGCAAGGCGTGGTCTGGGGCATCGACAGCTTCGACCAGTGGGGCGTCGAGCTCGGCAAGCAGCTGGCCCAGCAGGTCGGGCCGGCGATCGCCGGCGACGCCGACGCCCTCGCCGAGCAGGACGCGTCCACGCGCGCCCTGATCGCCTACTACCAGGAGCACCGGCGCCGATGACGCCTCCGCCTTACGTCAATCCGCTGCGCGACCCCGCCGACCGCCGCCTGCCCCGGATCGCCGGGCCGTGCGGTCTGGTCCTCTTCGGGGTGACCGGCGACCTGTCGCGCAAGAAGGTCATGCCGGCCATCTACGACCTGGCCAACCGGGGGCTGCTTCCCCCCGGGTTCAGCCTGGTCGGGTTCGCCCGCCGTGACTGGGCCGACCAGGACTTCGCCCAGATCGTCCACGACTCGGTGAAGGAGCACGCGCGCACCGAGTTCCGCGAAGAGGTCTGGCGCCAGCTCGCCGAGGGCATCCGCTTCGTGCCGGGCGCCTTCGACGACGACCAGGCCTTCGCCCAGCTGCGCCGGACCATCGAGGAGCTCGACGAGCTGCGCGGCACCGAGGGCAACCACGCCTTCTACCTCGCGATCCCGCCGGGCGCCTTCGGGCAGGTCGTCGGCCAGCTCGACGAGCACGGCTTGGCCCGGGCCTCCGACGGGTCCTGGCGGCGGGTGGTCATCGAGAAGCCGTTCGGTCACGACCTGGCCTCCGCCCAGGAGCTCGACCGGGTGCTGGCCGGGGTCTTCTCCGAGGACTCGGTCTTCCGGATCGACCACTACCTCGGCAAGGAGACGGTCCAGAACATCCTGGCCATCCGGTTCGCCAACGAGATGTTCGAGCCGCTCTGGAACGCCAACTACGTCGACCACGTGCAGATCACCATGGCCGAGGACGTCGGGATCGGCGGCCGCGCCGGCTACTACGACGGCATCGGCGCCGCTCGCGACGTGATCCAGAACCACCTGCTGCAGCTGATGGCCCTGGTCGCCATGGAGGAGCCGACGTCCTTCGACGCCGAGAGCCTGCGGATCGAGAAGCAGAAGGTGCTCTCGTCGGTGACGCTCCCCCGCCGCCTGGACCTCACCACCGCCCGCGGGCAGTACGCCGCCGGCTGGGCCGGGGGGCAGAAGGTGGGCGGCTTCCACGACGAGGACGGCGTCGCCGCCGACTCCACCACGGAGACGTACGCCGCCGTCACCCTGCACGTCGCCACCCGCCGCTGGGCCGGCGTGCCGTTCTACCTCCGCACCGGCAAGCGCCTCGGCCGTCGGGTCACCGAGGTCGCGGTCGTCTTCAAACGCGCCCCGCACCAGCCGTTCAGCGAGAACTCGACCGAGGAGCTGACCCAGAACGCCCTGGTGATCCGGGTCCAGCCCGACGAGGGCATGACCGTCCGGTTCGGCTCCAAGGTGCCCGGCACCCAGATGGAGATCCGCGACGTCAACATGGACTTCGTCTACGGCGGCACCTTCACCGAGTCGTCGCCGGAGGCCTACGAGCGGCTCATCCTCGACGTGCTGCTGGGCGACCCGCCGCTGTTCCCGCGCAGCGAGGAGGTCGAGCTGTCCTGGAAGATCCTCGACCCGATCCTCGAGGCGTGGGCCAAGAAGGGGACGCCGGAGCCGTACGCCTCCGGCGGCTGGGGACCCGAGTCGGCGGACAAGATGCTGGCCCGCGACGGCCGGACCTGGCGGAGGCCCTGATGATCGAGCTGCTGGACACCAACTCCTCCAAGATCGCGGCGGAGTTCCTGCGCGCCCGGACCCGGGCCGGCAGCCCCGCGATGGGCATGGTGATGACCCTGGTCATCGTGGTCGACGAGGACGACGCCGAGGACGCCATGCGGGTCGCCCGCGAGGCCGCCCACGAGCACCCCGCCCGGGTGCTCGGCGTGATCCTCGGCGACGCGCGCGGAGCGGGCGTCGTGAACGCCCAGGTCGGCACCGGCTCGGGCTGGACCGGCGAGACCGCGCTGATCCGGCTGAAGGGCGAGGTGGTCAAGCACCCGGAGTCCGTCGTACTGCCGCTGCTGCTGCCGGACTCGCCGGTCGCCGCGTGGTGGCCGACCGACCCGCCCGAGGACCCCGCCGCCGACCCGCTCGGCCGGCTCGCGCAGCGCCGGATCACCGACGCCGCCGGGGCGACCAAGGCCCGCACCAAGGCCATCCACGTGCAGTGCGCCCGCTACACGCGCGGCAACACCGACCTGGCCTGGACCCGGATCACCCCGTGGCGCGCCCTGCTCGCCGCGGCCCTCGACCAGCACCCGCTGAAGGTCACCGGCGCCTCGGTGGCGGGCGAGAAGGTGAGCCCGTCCGCCGACCTGCTGGTCGCCTGGCTGGCCCACCGGCTCCGGATCCCCGTCGAGCGGAGCACCACCGCGGGCCCCGGCATCACCGAGGTGGTGCTGGAGACCGCCGCGGGACCGATCCGGATCTCGCGCGCCGACGGCAAGAACGCGACCTTCGCGACCCCCGGTCGGCCGGACCGCCCGATCGCCCTGAAGCGGCGTGACCTGCCCCAGCTGCTCGCCGAGGAGCTGCGCCGCCTCGACGAGGACGACGTGTACGCCGCCACCGCCCGCTACCTGGCCCAGCAGGACCAGCAGACCGCGCCCACCCGGAAGAAGGCCTCGTCGTGACCGTCTCCCCCCGCATCGAGGTCCACCCGGACGCCGCCGACCTGGCCACCGCGGTGGCCGGCGAGCTGCTGTCCCGGCTGGCCGACGCCCAGGACGCCGGACGGGTCCCCCACGTCGGGCTGACCGGCGGCAGCATCGCGGAGGCGATCCACCGCGAGATCGCCCGCCTGTCCCCCGGCTCCGAGGTCGACTGGACCCGGGTCGTGGTCTGGTGGGGTGACGAGCGGTTCGTCGCCCCGGACTCCGCCGACCGCAACGCCGTCGACGCCCGTGCAGCGTTCCTCGACGCGCTGGGCGTCCCGGCCGAGCACGTGCACGAGATGCCGTCGACCGCCGACGCGCCGGACGTCGACGCCGCCGCCGCGTCGTACGCCGCCGAGCTGCGCGAGCACGGGGCCGGCCAGTTCGAGGTGCTGATGCTCGGCATGGGCCCCGACGGCCACGTCGCGTCGCTCTTCCCCGGTCACCCGGCGCTCGACGTCACCGGTCAGGTGGCGGTCGGGGTCACCGGCTCCCCCAAGCCGCCGCCCGAGCGGGTCACGCTGACCTTCGACGCGCTCAACCGCTCGGCGTCGGTGTGGTTCCTGGTCAGCGGCGAGGGCAAGGCCGAGGCGGTCGCCCGCGCCCACGCCGGCACCGCCGACGCGCCGGTCGACCCGCACGACGTCCCGGCGGCCGGCGTGACCGGCCAGGAGGAGACCATCTGGTTCCTCGACCGGGCCTCCGCGTCCCTGCTCTGACACGGATGGGGGCGCACCACCCGCGGCACGCGACGACCGACTCGCGGTGGATGCGCCGCCTGAGCCTCGCCGTCGTCCTGCCCCTGGCGGTCGTCACCCTCGCCGCGGTCGTGTGGCTGTGGCCCTCGGACGGACCTGACCGCGCCGACTCGGCCGCCGAGGAGTTCGCGGGCCTCGTGACCGGCCTGGACCGGCAGCCCTGCACCGAGGAGCTCAGCGACGACGTCAACGGCTGCGGCACCGCGACCGTCGAGCTGACCGAGGACGGCCAGACCCGGGAGCGCGACGTACCGCTGCCCAACGGCGCGGGCGCGCCTCGGGTCGCCGAGGGCGACCAGGTGGTGCTGATCGCGACCCCGGGGCCGGACGGGGCGTCGTACACGATCGTCGATCACCGGCGCGGCAGCCAGATGTGGGTCCTGGCGATCGCGTTCGCGCTGGCGGTGGTCGCGTTCGGCCGCTGGCGCGGCCTGCTCGCACTCGGGGGGCTCGCCGTGACCTTCGGGGTGCTCCTCGCCTTCGTCGTCCCCGCGATCCTGGCCGGCGAGTCACCGCTGCTCGTGGCCGTCGTCGGCTCCGCCCTGATCGCCCTGGTCGTCCTGTACCTCACCCACGGCCTCACGCTCTCGACGACGGTCGCGCTGGTCGGCACGCTCGGCAGCCTGGCGCTGACCGGGCTGCTCGGCTACGGCGCCGTCGCCGCGCTGCACCTCACCGGCGTCACCGACGACCTCTCCGCCTCCGTCGGTGACACCTACGGCGTCGACACCGCGGGCCTGCTGCTGGCCGGGATCGTGATCGGCTCGCTCGGCGTGCTCGACGACGTCACCATCACCCAGGCCGCCACCGTCGCCGAGGTCAAGCAGGCGGATCCGTCGTACGGCTTCCGGCAGCTCTACCGCGCCGGCAGCCGCGTCGGCCGGGCCCACGTCGCGTCGGTGGTCAACACCATCGTCCTGGCCTACGCCGGCTCCTCGCTGCCGCTGGTGATCCTCATCGTCGCCAGCAACGACTCGCTCGGCGGCGTCGTCACCAACCAGGTCATCGCGCAGGAGATCGTGCGCAGCGCGGTCGCGACCCTCGGCCTGGTCGCCGCGGTGCCGATGACCACGGCGCTGGCCGCGCTCACCCTCACCCGCGTCCGCTGAGATGACGAGGGCCGAGGGGCGTGCATGCGAGCGGTGCTCAGCGCGTGCGCTGGCAAGGCGGAGGAGGGAGACATGACGGAGTCATGGCGACCGACGACAACGCCGCCAGCGTGCGTGATGAGCACCGCGGAGCGTGCGATCCCTGGGACCTCGTCATCTGAGCCCCCGGCGGACGTCGGTCAGGAGGTCGGCGAACCTCCGGCCGGGCCACTCCGGAAGCTCGCAGCCACCCCGGTCGACAACCAGCTTCTGGGGGTGCCGGCCGTCGAGCAGGACGGCGGCGTCCGTCGTACCGTGGCGGCGCTCGGGGCGCGAGGCGACCAGCACCCGCAGACCCGCGGGCAGGGCCGTGCGGACCTCGGCGAGCGTGGGGTGCGGATCCTCTCGGAGCGGTGTCCCGTCGAGTCGCAGTGCCTCGGTCCCCCGGGGCAGCGACACGTCGACCGCGGGTCCGTGCACGACTCCCTCGCCGTCCTTGAGCACCTGCAGGACGCTCACGCGCACCAGCACCGTGCGGTGCCGCACCGGACCGTGCCAGGCGGCCGTCACGCGGTCCGGCCCGGCCGCGACCCGCTCGATCACGCCGACCAGGACCACCGGCTGGTCCGCGACCAGGCGCCGCGGCGTGCGCCAGGCGATCCCGTGCACCCCCTCGCGCAGCCGTCCCAGCACGTCGGTCCCCTCACTGCCCATGCACGGCTCCCTCGTCCCGGGCGAACTCACCGGTACCGACGATGACCCGTCGGCACCGCTCGCACACCCGACCGGCGAGGACGACGCCGGGAGTTGGCACGCGGATGACAAGTTCTCGGGACTTTGGTCCCGAGAAGTCCCGATCCGGCGGCTTCACCTCAACGCGTGACGGACGCCACCGATGGTCCCGGCATGCCGACCACCCTCCGCCCGACCGGCGTCGAGCGCACCTTCGGGGCCGACGAGGTCATCGTGACCAAGACCGACCTCCAGGGCCGGATCACCTACGCCAACGACGTCTTCTGCCGCGTCTCGGCCTACCCCGAGAGCGAGATGCTCGGCAGTCCGCACAACATGATCCGCCACCCCGAGATGCCCCGCGGCGTCTTCCGGCTCCTCTGGCAGACCCTCGCCGAGGGCCGGGAGATCTTCGCCTACGTCGTGAACCTGGCCGGCGACGGCGCTCACTACTGGGTGCTCGCGCACGTCACCCCCAGTCTCGATGCCGCGGGCCGGGTGGTGGGCTACCACTCCAACCGTCGGCTCCCCGACCCGCAGGCGATCCGAGCCGTGCAGCCGGTCTACCAGCGGATGCTGCTCGAGGAGCGTCGCTTCACGAAGGCCCCCGAGGCCGCGGCCGCAGGTCTGGCCCTGCTGGAGTCCCACCTCGCAGAGCTCGGCACGTCGTACGACGAGCTGGTGTGGAGCCTGACCTCGCGGTGCGCGGCATGAAGCGCCGCCGCGCGAGCGGTCCCGACGCCGCCGCCGTGCACGCCGCGGCCGTCTCCGAGTGGCTGCGCACCTGCCGCGCCGCGGCCGACGGTGACCTGGAGGTGCGGGCGGCCGCCGTACCCGGCACGGACGGGCATCCGGACCTGCTGGAGCTGCGCACCGCGCTCAACCGGCTGCTCGACCGCACCGACGCCTACGTGCGCGAGTCCGCCGCCTCGCTGGAGGCGGCCAGCGCCGGCCGCTTCTACCGACGGTTCCTGGCGGCCGGCACCCGCGGTGTCTTCCGCGCCGGCGCCGTCACCATCAACGCCGCGACGGCCGAGATGGCGGCGACCCAAGAACGCCTGGACGCCGCGACCGCCCGACGCCTCGAGCTCGCCGACCGGCTGGAGCAGACCGTCGCCCAGGTCGCCGAGCAGCTGGCCGCCGCCGCGACCGAGCTGAGCGCCACCGCCGCGGGACTCTCCGACTCGGCCCGCCACGCGGTCACCCAGTCCGACGAGGCCGGCACGACCGTGCGCGGTCTGGAGGCGGCGTCCACCGAGATCCAGGACGTCGTCCAGGTGATCTCCTCGATCGCCGCCCAGACCCGGCTGCTGGCCCTCAACGCCACCATCGAGGCGGCCCGCGCCGGCGAGACCGGCCGTGGCTTCGCGGTCGTGGCCACCGAGGTGAAGTCGCTCGCCGACTCCACCGCCCGCTCGACCGAGCGGATCACCGAGCAGGTGCAGGCCATGCAGGAGGCCGCGGTCGCCAGCACC
Organism: Nocardioides lianchengensis; assembly: GCF_900101465.1. Taxonomy (GTDB): domain Bacteria; phylum Actinomycetota; class Actinomycetes; order Propionibacteriales; family Nocardioidaceae; genus Nocardioides; species Nocardioides lianchengensis. The sequence goes on along the minus strand of NZ_FMZM01000006.1, from coordinate 149,238 downwards.
GCGGCGATGGGCACCGTGGAGACCACGGTCCGTGAGATGTCCCCGATGGTCGACGCCGTCTGGGTCGCCGTCGACGGCAGCCAGAGCACGGCCGCGGGGGTGGACGCCGGTCCGATGCAGGGCCTGGCCGAGCTGGCCGAGCTGCTGCGGGCCGAGGTCGGCGAGTTCGTGGACGAGCTGCGGAGCTGAGGAACTGCTCGCGGGAACAGGATCAGGTCTCGACACGCGGGTCGCGACTTCGTGCCTCAGTCGCGCCGCTCGCTCGACCACCAACGACGAGTCCGCTGGCGCGTCCTCGTCAAAAGATCAGGTCGCCGGACTTGCGGCGCGAACGCAGCAGCTGGAGCGCCTCGTCCAGGATGTCCTGGGCCTCCTGGTCGGAGCGACGCTCCTTCACGTAGGCCAGGTGCGTCTTGTAGGGCTCGATCTTCGTCGCCGGCGGCGCGTTCTCCGAGTCACGCCCGGCCGGCAGGCCGCACTTGGGACAGTCCCACGAGTCCGGGACGACCGCCTCGACGGCGAACGTCACCACGGCACTGTGGCCGCGCGAGCAGAAGTACGACACGGCCTGCCGCGGGGCAGCCTCGCCACGCTCCGCCTCGCCCATCGGGCCGGCACCGACCCGACTTCCACGAATGGCGTTTCCTCCACCAGCCACTACGACGGTGTCCTGTCTCTTCGAGGGGATCCCGAGGGGGAACTGATCAGGGGTAAGCGAGCAGCAGGCCGAGCGCGATCACGGTGGCGAACCAGATGACGCCGATCCCGACCGTGAGCCGGTCGAGGTTCCGCTCGGCGACAGAGGAGCCGCCCAGGGAGCTGGAGACGCCGCCGCCGAACATGTCGGAGAGGCCACCTCCGCGACCCTTGTGCAGGAGCACCATGAGGATCATCAGGCCGCTCGTGATCATGAGCACGACAGTGAAGACGGTAGTCACGGGGCGAAATCCTACGGCACGTCTGCGCGGATCACAGGACCGGCATGTCGTAGAAGCGGCAGATCCCACTGAACTCGTCGACCTGCAGGCTCGCGCCGCCGACCAGGCAGCCGTCGACGTCGTCCTTGGCCATGATCCCGGCGACGTTGCCCGCCTTCACGGAGCCGCCGTACTGGATGCGGACGGCGTCGGCCGCGGCGTCGCCGTGCTGCTCGCGGATGCCCACCCGGATGGCCGCGCAGACCTCCTGGGCGTCCTCCGGGGTGGCGACCTCGCCGGTGCCGATCGCCCAGACGGGCTCGTAGGCGACCACCAGCCCGGCGACCTCCTCGGCGGTGAAGCCGGCCAGCGAGCCGGTGACCTGGGTCAGGCAGTGGGCGACGTGCTCCCCCGCCTGGCGGACCTCCAGGCCCTCGCCGACGCAGACGATCGGGGTGATCCCGGCGTCCAGGGCCTTGCGCGCCTTCGCGTTGACGACCTCGTCGGTCTCCCCGTGGTACTCACGGCGCTCGCTGTGCCCGACCACGACGTACGAGCAGCCGAGCTTGGCCAGCATGCCGGCCGAGATCTCGCCGGTGTAGGCGCCGGAGTCGTGCACGGAGACGTCCTGAGCGGCGTACTTGACCGCGAGCCGGTCGCCGTCCACGAGGGTCTGGACCGAGCGCAGGTCGGTGAACGGCGGGACGACGACGACCTCGACCTTGGCGTGGTCGTGACGCTTGTCGGACAGCGTCCAGGCCAGCTTCTGGACCAGCACCACCGCTTCCTGGTGGTTGAGGTTCATCTTCCAGTTGCCCGCCATGATCGGGACGCGGGCGGCAGCCTTGGGCATGGGTGTCAGTCCTCCAGGACCTTGATGCCGGGGAGCTCCTTGCCCTCGAGGTACTCGAGCGAGGCGCCACCGCCGGTGGAGATGTGTCCGAACGCGGCCTCGTCGAAGCCGAGGGTGCGCACGGCCGCGGCGGAGTCGCCGCCGCCGACGACCGAGAGGCCGTCGACCTTGGTCAGGGCCTCGGCGACCGCGCGGGTCCCCTCGGCGAACGCCTCGACCTCGAAGACGCCCATCGGCCCGTTCCAGAAGACCGTGCGGGCGTCGGCCAGGGCCGCCGCGAAGGCGGCACCGGACTCGGGGCCGATGTCGAGGCCCAGGGCGTCGGCCGGGATCTCGGTGGCCGCCACGACCTGCGGCTCGGGGGTCCGGTCACCGGCCGGGAACGCGGTGTCGACCACGATGTCGGTCGGCAACACGATCTGCACGCCGGACTCCTCGGCCCGGGCCAGGTAGGCCCGGCAGGTGTCGAGCTGATCCTCCTCGAGGAGGCTCTTGCCGACCTCGTGGCCCTGGGCCTTGAGGAACGTGAAGACCATGCCGCCGCCGATCAGCAGGCGGTCGGCCTTACCGAGCAGGTTGTCGATCACGCCGAGCTTGTCGGAGACCTTCGAGCCGCCCAGGACGACGACGTACGGGCGCTCCGGCGACTCGGTCAGCCGCTTCATGACGTCGAGCTCGGTGGCGACCAGGCCGCCCATGGCGTGCGGGAGCCGCTGCGCGACGTCGTACACCGACGCCTGCTTGCGGTGCACGACCCCGAAGCCGTCGGAGACGAACGCGTCGGCCAGCGTCGCCAGCTGGTCGGCGAACGCCCCTCGCTCCGCGTCGTCCTTGCTCGTCTCGCCCGCGTTGAAGCGGACGTTCTCGAGCACCGTGACCTGACCGTCGGCCAGGGTCTCGACGGTCGAGCGCGCGGAGTCGCCGACCGTGTCGGTCGCGAACGCGACCTCCTGGCCGAGCAGCTCGCCGAGACGAGCGGCGACCGGGCGGAGGGAGTAGCGGTCCTCGGGCGCACCCTTCGGGCGGCCGAGGTGGGCGGTGACGACCACCCGCGCGCCGGCCTCGGCCAGCGCGCGGATGGTCGGGACGCTGGCCCGGATCCGGCCGTCGTCGGTGATCGTCGTGCCGTCGAGCGGCACGTTCAGGTCGGATCGGACGAGGACGCGCTTGCCCGCGACGTCCCCGAGACCAGCGAAGTCACTCACGGTCAGAGGGTCTCGCCGATGTAGTCGATCAGGTCGGCGAGGCGGTTGGAGTAGCCCCACTCGTTGTCGTACCAGCCGACGACCTTGACCTGGTTGCCGATGACCTTGGTCAGCGGCGCGTCGAAGATGCACGACGCCGGGTCGGTGACGATGTCCGAGGACACGATCGGGTCGGTGGAGTACTTCAGGAACCGGCCGTCAGCCGCCGCCTTGACGATCTCGTTGACCTCCTCGACCGTGGTCTCGCGAGCCGCCTCGAAGGTGAGGTCCGTGGCCGAGCCGGTCGGGACCGGGACGCGCAGGGCGTAGCCGTCTAGCTTGCCCTTCAGCTCCGGGAGGACCAGGCCGATCGCCTTGGCGGCACCCGTCGAGGTCGGCACCACGTTGAGGGCGGCGGCACGGGCGCGGCGCAGGTCCTTGTGGATGTTGTCCTGGAGGTTCTGGTCCGCGGTGTAGGCGTGGATCGTGGTCATCAGGCCCTTGTTGATGCCGAGGCCGTCGTTGAGCGCCTTGGCCATCGGGCCCAGGCAGTTCGTGGTGCACGACGCGTTGGAGATCACGGTGTGCTTCGCGGCGTCGTACTGCGTGTGGTTGACGCCCATCACCACGGTGATGTCCTCGTTGGAGGCGGGCGCCGAGATGATGACCTTCTTGGCGCCGGCCTGCACGTGGGCGGCGGCCTTGGTGGCGTCGGTGAAGAAGCCGGTGGACTCGACGACGACGTCGACGCCCAGGTCGCCCCACTTGAGGTCGGCCGGGTTCCGCTCGGCGAACGCCTTGATCTCCTTGCCGCCGACGACGATCGCGTCGTCGGTCGCGGACACGTCGGCGTCCAGGCGGCCCAGGATCGAGTCGTACTTCAGCAGGTGGGCCAGGACCGCGTTGTCGGTCAGGTCGTTCACGCCGACGATCTCGATGTCGAGACCGGACGCACGCACGGCGCGGAAGAAGTTGCGGCCGATCCGGCCGAACCCGTTGATACCTACACGAACGGTCACTGCGCTTGCTCCTCAGGACGCGGGCTTCTGGCTGTCACACCGACCCTATATGCCCCGGGCGGCCCACCCGAGGGCCGGACCGGCCTACGTGCGGGTAACCGACGAACGTCCTGGCGAGATCAGGACGTCATGCCTCTTCAACCAGCATGTCCGGGGTCAGCGAGGCCTCGGTGTCGGGGATGCCGAGCTCCTCGGCGCGCTTGTCGGCCATGGCCAGCAGCCGCCGGATCCGGCCCGCGATCGCGTCCTTGGTGAGCACCGGGTCGTGCAGTTGGCCGAGCTCCTCGAGCGAGGCCTGCTTGTGCTCCAGCCGCAGGGAGCCCGCGAGCTGGAGGTGGTCGGGGATGTCCTCGCCGAGGATCTCGATCGCCCGCTCGACGCGGGCGCCCGCGGCGACCGCAGCGCGGGCCGAGCGGCGCAGGTTGGCGTCGTCGAAGTTGGCCAACCGGTTGGCCGTCGCGCGGACCTCGCGCCGCATCCGCCGCTCCTCCCAGGCCATCAGCGACTCGTGGGCGCCGAGGCGGGTCAGCAGCTGACCGATGGCGTCGCCGTCGCGGATCACGACCCGGTCGACGCCGCGGACCTCGCGGGCCTTGGCCTGGATGCCGAGCCGGCGGGCCACTCCGACGAGGGCCAGCGCGGCCTCGGGGCCGGGGCAGGTGACCTCCAGCGAGGACGACCGGCCGGGCTCGGTCAGCGAGCCGTGGGCCAGGAAGGCGCCGCGCCAGGCGGCGACGGCGTCGCAGCCGCCCCCGGAGACGACGGCCGGCGGCAGCCCCCGCACCGGGCGACCACGAGGGTCCAGCAGTCCGGTCTGACGGGCCAGGGCCTCACCGTCGCGGGCGATCCGAACGAGGTACCGGCTGCCCTTGCGCAGGCCGTTGCCCTGGACCACCACGACGTCGGCCTGGTGGCCGTAGACCTCGAGGATGTCGGTGCGCAGCCGCCGCGCCGCGGCGCCCGTGTCGAGCTCCGCCTCGACCACGATCCGCCCGCTCACGATGTGCAGGCCGCCGGCGAACCGCAGCAACGAGGCCACCTCGGCCTTGCGGCAGCACGTCTTGGTGGTCTGGGTGCTGGCGAGTTCCGCCTTCACCTGTGCCGTCATCGCCATGCGGCCGATCCTGCCACGGCCGTCAATCACCGTCCGAGGTCAGGGGCACCGGCCCGTGAGCCGGATCTCAGCCCCAGCGCCGCTCGAGGATCCGGGCGTACGCCGCCGCCAGCAGAGCCGGGTCGTGCCGCGCGGAGCCGACGTGCTCGGCGACGTCGTCGACGACCAGCGTGGCACCGCTGGCCGTCACCAGCTGCTGGAGCTCGGCGAGGTCGTCGCCGACGCTGCCGCGGTCGGCGAGCACGGTGTGGACCTGCAGGTCGGGGGCGTGCTCGGCGAGCACCGCGAGGTGGTCGGCGGGGCCGAAGCCGGGGGTCTCCCCTGCCTGCTCCTCCAGGTTGAGCACGACGACGACCCGGGCGTCGGAGCCCACGAGGGCGTCGCGCATCGCCGGCACCTTGAGGTGCGGGATCACCGAGGTGAACCACGAGCCGGGGCCGAGCACCACCCAGTCGGCCTCCTCCACCGCCGCCACGGCCTCGGGACAGGGCTCGGGGTCGGGCGGGTCGAGGGCGATCTCCACGATCACCCCGTCGGTCGTCGCCACCTCCACCTGGCCGCGGACCAGGGTCAACGCGTCGGGGTCGCCGGGGACCAGGCCCCGGACGTCGGCCGTGATGTCCATGGGGGTCAGCGCCATCGGGAGCACCCGTCCGGTCGCACCGAGGAGCCGTCCGACCCGGTCGAGCGCATCCACGTGGTCACCCAGGAGCTCCCAGAGCCCGACGATCAGCAGGTTGCCGACGACGTGGCCGTTCATGTCGCCGTCGCCCGCGAAGCGGTGCTGAAGGACGTTGGACCAGGTCGTGCCCCACTCGTCGTCGCCGCAGAGGGCGGCGAGGGCCATCCGGAGGTCGCCGGGAGGGAGCACCCCGAACTGGCCACGCAACCGGCCGGACGAGCCGCCGTTGTCGGCGACGGTCACGACCGCCGTGAGCTCGTCGACGGTCAGGTCGTCGACCAGGCGACGCAGGGCCCGGAGCGAGGCGTGCAGGCCGTGCCCGCCCCCGAAGGCGACGACCGACTGGGCACGGGGCCCGGTCATTCCTTGCCCAGGTCGCGGTGCACGGCCCGGGCGACGAAGCCCTGCTCCGAGAGGCGGCGCGCGATCTCCTCGGTCATCGCGACGCTGCGGTGCTTGCCGCCCGTGCAGCCGATGGCGACCCGCATGAACCGCTTGCCCTCGCGGAGGTAGCCGGCGGCCACCCCGGTCAGCACCGGCACATAGCCGTCGAGGAACTCCTCGGCCCCCGGCCGGCTGCGCACGTAGTCGGCGACCTCGGTGTCCTGACCGGTGCCGGGGCGCAGCTCGGGGATCCAGTGGGGGTTGGGCAGGAACCGCATGTCGGCGATGAAGTCGGCGTCGACCGGGATGCCGTACTTGAACCCGAAGCTCAGCACCGTGACCCGCAGGCGGGTCGTGTCGGGCGTGCCGAACGCCTCCGAGATCCGGTCGGTGAGCTGGTGGACGTTGAGCGCGCTCGTGTCGATGACCAGGTCGGCGTTGGCGCGCAGGTCGGCCAGGGCCACCCGCTCGCGCTCGAGCCCGTCGAGCAGCCGCCCGCTGCCCTGCAGCGGGTGCGGACGTCGGGCGGCCTCCTGACGCCGGACCAGCACCTCGTCGGTGGCGTCGAGGAAGACCAGGGTGGCGTGCCGCCCGCTGGACTCGTGGGCCAGGTTGGCCTGGAGGGAGTCGAAGAACGACCCCGACCGGACGTCGACCACGACGGCGATCGGCTGGCGCGCGCCGCGGCTCTCGTCGACCAGGCGCACCACGTCGCTGAGCAGGCTCGGCGGCAGGTTGTCGATGACGAAGAAGCCGAGGTCCTCCAGCTCCTTGGCGGCCGTGCTGCGTCCGGCGCCCGTCATGCCGGTGACGACGACCAGCTCACCCGTCGGCGCTGGGGAAGTGGCGGAGTGGTCCATGGCTCAGCCCTCGTCGATCTCGCCGGTCGCGGTGTTCACGGAGACAGTCTTGCGGGTCTCGGCGGCGGCCGCGACGGAGTCCTTGATCGCGGTCGCCGTCCGGGTGCCGATGCCGGGCACCTGGGCGATCTCCTCGACGCTCGCGGCCCGCAGCTTCTTCAACGACCCGAAGTGCTTCAGCAGCGTCTTGCGACGGACCTCGCCCAGACCCGGGATGTCGTCGAGCAGGCTGTCGACCATCGTCTTCGACCGCCGCGACCGGTGGTGGGTGATGGCGAACCGGTGGGCCTCGTCACGCAGCCGCTGGAGGAGGTAGAGCCCCTCCGAGGAACGGGCCAGGATCACCGGGTCCTCCTGGCCCGGGAGCCACACCTCCTCGAGCCGCTTGGCCAGCCCGCAGACCGCGATGTCGTCGATGCCGAGCTCGTCGAGCGCGCGCTGGGCGGCCGCGACCTGGGGCGGTCCGCCGTCGACGACCACCAGGCCCGGCGCGTAGGCGAACTTGCGCGGGCGGCCCGTCTCGGGGTCGACGAGCATCGGACCGGACGTCTCGTCCCCCGGCTTCACCTCGGATCGGGCCTGCTCGTCCAGCAGCCGCCTGAACCGACGGGTGATCACCTCGTGCATCGACGCGACGTCGTTCTGCCCGTCGACGCCCTTGATCACGAACCGGCGGTACTCCCCCTTGCGGGCCAGGCCGTCCTCGAAGACCACCATCGAGGCCACCACCTCGGTGCCCTGCAGGTTCGAGATGTCGTAGCACTCGATCCGCAACGGCACCTCGTCGAGCTCCAGGGCCTCCTGGATCTCCTCGAGCGCGCGGTTGCGGGTGGTCAGGTCGCTGGCCCGCTTGGTCTTGTGGAGCACCAGCGCCTGGCCGGCGTTGCGGGCGACGGTCTCCTGGAGCGTCTTCTTGTCGCCGCGCTGCGGCACCCGGATCTCGACCTTGGCCCCGCGCAGGTCGCCGAGCAGCTGCTCGAACGTGGCCGGGTCCGGCGGCATCGCGGGCACCAGGATCTCGCGCGGGATCGACTCCGGGTCGCCGGCGTAGAGCTGGAGGAGGAAGTCCTCGACCAGCTTGTCGGTGCCGCCCTCGTCGACCCGATCGGCCACCCAGCCGCGCTGACCGCGGATCCGGCCACCGCGGACGTAGAAGATCTGCACCGCCACCTCGAGCGGATCCTCGGCGAGGGCGATCACGTCGGCGTCCGCGCCGTCGCCCAGCACCACCGCCTGCTTCTCCAGGGCCCGCTCCATCGCCCCCAGGTCGTCGCGCAGCCGCGCCGCCTTCTCGAAGTCGAGGGCGTCGGACGCGGCGTACATCTCCTGCTCGATGCGGCGCGTGAATGGACGGGTGCGGCCGGCCATGAACTCGCAGAAGTCCTCGACGATCTCGCGGTGCTGCTCGGCGCTGACGTTGCCGACGCACGGCGCCGAGCACTTGTCGATGTAGCCGAGGAGGCAGGGTCGCCCGATCTGGCTGGAGCGCTTGAAGACGCCGTTGCTGCACGAGCGCATCGGGAACACGCGCAGCAGGATGTCGACGGTCTCGCGGATCGCCCAGGCGTGGCTGTAGGGGCCGAAGTAGCGGGTGCCCTTGCGCTTGGCGCCGCGCCCGACCATCACCCGCGGGAACTCCTCGCCGACGGTCACCGCCAGCCACGGGTAGGACTTGTCGTCGCGGTACTTCACGTTGAAGCGGGGGGCGTACTCCTTGATCCAGGAGTACTCCAGCTGGAGCGCCTCGACCTCGGTGTTGACGACCGTCCACTCCACGCTCGCCGCGGTGGTCACCATCGTCGCGGTGCGCTGGTGAAGGTTGCCGATGTCCTGGAAGTACGACGACAGCCGCGCCCGGAGGTTCTTGGCCTTGCCGACGTAGATCACCCGACCCCGCGGGTCACGGAACCGGTAGACCCCCGGCTGGGTCGGGATCGAGCCCGGCTCGGGACGGTAGGACAGGGGTCCTCGGGAGGTGCGGCGAGGACGGGCGGGAGGCACGACTCAACCCTACGGTCCACCGGGGACAGTCCAGCCTCGGCCACTTCCCGCGCGTCCGCCACACCGCTTTACTCCAGTGCCTTACTCTTCTTTCATGCCGTGTCGCGACTCCTACGGGTACGCCCTCACCACCAGCCGCGAGGCTGCCGCGGCGTACGACCGCGGGCTGGGCGACCTGCTGCGACTGCGAGGCGGCGGCGCCGAGGCCGTCGCGACCGCCGTCGCCCTCGACCCGACCTTCGCGGTCGGGCATGCCACGCTGGCCCTGCTCGGCCACGAGATGTGCCTGAACGTCGACCTCGACGCCCGGCTGCGCGACGCCGAGCTGCACGCCAACCGCGCGACCGAGCGCGAGCGCAGCCACGTGCACGCGGTCGCCGCCCACGTGCGAGGCGACTCGCGCCCGCTGCTGCAGCACCTGCGCACCCACCAGCGCGACGCCCTGCTGCTGTCCGCCGCCGTCCCGACGATCGCCTTCGCGGGCGCGACCGAGGTGCCCGAGGAGGCCTGGGACCTCGTCGAGCGGGCCATCCCGGCTTACGGCGACGACTGGTGGTTCACCGGCCTGCTCGCCTTCGTGCGTCAGGAGCAGCGCCGCTTCGACGAGGCGATGGACCTGTCCTGCCGCTCGCTCGCCGTCGAGCCGGCCGCGGGCCACTCGGCCCACGCCCGGGCGCACGCCCACTACGAGACCGGTGACCACCGTGTCGGGCTGGCCTGGATGGACTCCTGGGTGACCGGGTCCGGCCGGCGTACCGAGAGCCTGAGCCACTTCTCGTGGCACGCGGCGCTGCACGAGCTCTCGCTGGGCGACCTCGACGCCGTACGACGACGCCACGACACGCAGCTGCGTCCCGAACTAGGCCTGGGCTGCCGCGCCCTGGTCGACACCGGGTCCCTGCTCTTCCGCTGGGCGATCACGCCGGGCGCCGAGGACGTGCCCGGTCTCGAGGAGGTTGCGGCGGTCGCGGGTCGCGGGGTGCTGGAGCGGCCCGCGACGCCGTTCCTGGCGATGCACGCCGCCGTGGTGCTGCTCGCGCTCGAGGACGGCCCGGGCCTGGACCGACTGGCGACCTACGCCCAGGCCCACCCGAACCCCACGCACCGCGAGGTGGTCGCGCCGCTCGCCCGAGCCCTGCGCCGCCTGGTCGACGGCCGGGCGGGGGCAGCCGCCGACGAGCTGGCCGCCCTGGCGGTCGCGGCCCGCCGCCTGGGCGGGTCCGACGCCCAGCGCGAGATCGTCGAGGAGGCGCGGATCGCCGCCCTGCTGCGCGCCGACCGGTACGACGAGGCGCGGCAGCTGATCGACGCGCGGCTGGACCGCCGCGCGTCGACCCGCGACCGGTGGTGGCTGGCGTCGATCGCCTCAGGCGAGGCTGATGGAGTCGCCCTCGACCGTCAGGGCGACCTCGTCGAGCGCTGACGACGCCGGCCCGCCCTGCACCGAGCCGTCCTCGATCGAGAACGTGCTGTTGTGACAGGTGCAGACGATCGAGCCGTCCTCGACCCCGGTCACCGGGCAGCCCTGGTGGGTGCAGATGTTGGAGAAGCCCTTGAACTCGCCCTCGGTGGGCTGGGTGATCACGACACCCTCGTCGGCGAAGATGGTGCCGCCGCCGACGGGGATGTCGGCCGTGGTCGTGAGGCCCGCGGCGGCACCCTCGGATGTGGCCGGTGCCGCCGGCGAGGATGCGGCGCCCGACGAGCCCGCGGACGAGGGGGTGCTGGACGCGCCGGTGCCGCTGCTGGCCTCGTCCGAGCCGCAGGCGGCGAGGAACGGAACGCCGACCCCGAGCGTCACCGCGCCGGCGAGCGCACGCCTCCGGCTCAGGCAGGCGCAGGCCCGCGATTCGACGGCGGATTCCTGCTCAGGGGCGGGGCTGGACGGGATCCGGGTGGTGCGGCTCTCCGTGGTCACGATCGGGGTCCTCTCGGCGGGAAGTCGTTGAAGATGACACTACCGACGGCGGTCGTGAGTACAACGGCTGCAACCTGTGGACTCGATGAGAATGTCCTCATCATCAGGAGGACCGACTCGCTCCCCGGCCCCGGGACCGCTCCACACGCTCGCCCCGCTTGGAGGCCGAGGCCGCGGTCCGGCCCCGCGGCTCTGGCGCGGACGCAGCCGGCAGCTTGCGGGCCGGCTGCTTGGCCTCCTTGCCGGACAGCACCGGGGCCAGGAACTGACCGGTGTAGCTGTCCGGGACCGCGACGACGTCCTCGGGGGTGCCCTGCGCGACCAGCGTGCCGCCGCCCGACCCACCCTCGGGACCCATGTCGACCAGCCAGTCGGCGGTCTTGATGACGTCGAGGTTGTGCTCGATCACCAGGACCGTATTGCCCTGGTCGACCAGCCGACCCAGGACACCGAGCAGCTTGCGGATGTCCTCGAAGTGCAACCCGGTGGTCGGCTCGTCGAGCACGTAGAGGGTGCGACCGGTCGAGCGGCGCTGCAGCTCGGTGGCCAGCTTGACCCGCTGTGCCTCGCCGCCCGACAAGGTGGTGGCGGGCTGGCCGAGCCGGACGTAGCCGAGGCCGACCTCGACCAGCGTGGTGAGGTAGCGCGAGATCACCGGGACGGCGGCGAAGAAGTCGACCGCCTCCTCGATCGGCATGTCCAGCACCTCGGCGATGGTCTTGCCCTTGTAGTGCACCTCGAGGGTCTCGCGGTTGTAGCGCGCACCGTGGCAGACCTCGCACGGGACGTAGACGTCCGGCAGGAAGTTCATCTCGATCTTGATGGTGCCGTCGCCCTGGCAGGCCTCGCACCGGCCGCCCTTGACGTTGAACGAGAACCGGCCCTGGAGGTAGCCGCGCATCTTGGCCTCCGGGGTGTCCGCGAAGAGCTTGCGGACCCGGTCGAAGACCCCTGTGTAGGTCGCCGGGTTGGAGCGCGGGGTCCGGCCGATCGGCGACTGGTCGACGTGGATGACCTTGTCGACGTGCTCCAGCCCGGTGATCCGGGTGTGCCGGCCCGGGATCGTGCGGGCGTTGTAGAGCTGCTTGGCCAGCGAGGTGTAGAGGATGTCGTTGACCAGTGTCGACTTGCCGGAGCCGGAGACGCCGGTGACCGCGACGAACAGACCGAGCGGGAACGTGACGTCGATGTTCTTCAGGTTGTTCTCACGCGCCCCGACCACGGTCAGCTCGCGCCCGGTCGTCCGCGGCCGCCGCACCGGGGGTACGGCGATCTCGCGACGCCCGGAGAGGTACTGGCCGGTGATCGAGTCGGGGTGGGTCAGCAGATCGGCGACCGGACCGCTGTGCACCACCTGGCCCCCGTGCTCCCCCGCCCCCGGGCCGACGTCGACGGCCCAGTCGGCGACCTTGATCGTGTCCTCGTCGTGCTCGACGACGATCAGGGTGTTGCCGAGGTCCTTGAGCCGGACCAGGGTCTCGATCAGCTTCTGGTTGTCGCGCTGGTGCAGGCCGATCGAGGGCTCGTCGAGGACGTAGAGGACGCCGACCAGGCCGGCACCGATCTGGGTCGCCAGCCGGATCCGCTGGGCCTCGCCACCGGACAGCGAGCCGGAGGCCCGGTCGAGCGAGAGGTAGTCGAGCCCGACGTCGAGCAGGAACTGGAGGCGCTGCTGGATCTCGCGCAGCACCACCTCGGCGATCTGCTTCTCCCGGGGTGAGAGCTCGAGCGAGCCGAGGAACGCCGACGACTGGTCGAGCGAGAGCGCGCACACCTCGGCGATGCTCTTGCCGCCGAGGGTCACCGCCATCGAGACCGGCTTGAGCCGGCTGCCGCCGCAGGTCGGGCAGGGGACCTCGCGCATGAACCCCTCGAGCCGCTCGCGGCTCGTGTCGGACTCGGCCTCGCGGTGCCGACGCTCGATGTAGGACCGCACGCCCTCGAACTCGGCGTAGTAGGCCCGCTCGCGCCCGTAGCGGTTGCGGGTGACGACGTGGACCTTGGTCGGGTGGCCCTCGATGATCGCCTTGCGGGACTTGGCCGACAGCGCGTTCCAGGAGGTGTTGAGGTCGAAGCCGAGCTCGTCGCCCAGGGCCGCCAGCAGGCGGAGGAAGTAGTCGGCCACCGTCGCGTGGCTCCACGGCTGGATGGCGCCCTCACCGAGGGTCGCCTCCGGGTCGGGCACGACCAGCTCGGGGTCGACCTCCATCCGGGTGCCGAGACCGTGGCAGGCCGGGCACGCGCCGAACGGCGAGTTGAAGGAGAAGGAGCGCGGCTCGAGGTCGTCGGTGTCGATCGGGTGGTCGTTGGGGCAGGCCATCTTCTCGCTGAACTTCAGCTCGCGGCCCGGGTCGGACTCGTCGAGGTCGACGAAGTCGAAGAGCACCAGCCCGCCGGCGAGACCGAGCGCCGTCTCCACGGAGTCGGTCAGCCGCCGCTTCGAGGACTCCTTGACCGCCAGGCGGTCGACCACAACCTCGATCGTGTGCTTCTTCTGCTTGTCCAGCTTCGGCGGATCGTCCAGCGTGTGGGTCTCGCCGTTCACCCGGGCGCGGGAGAACCCCTGCGTCTGCAGCTGGCGGAAGAGCTCGACGTACTCGCCCTTGCGGCCGCGGATGACCGGCGCGAGGATCTGGAACCGCCGTCCCTCCTCCAGGCCGAGCACCCGGTCGACGATCTGCTGGGGCGTCTGGCGCTCGATGGGCGCGTGGCAGACCGGGCAGTGCGGCCGTCCGGCCCGGGCGTAGAGCAGCCGGAGGTAGTCGTAGACCTCGGTGATCGTGCCGACCGTCGAGCGCGGGTTCTTCGACGTGGACTTCTGGTCGATCGATACCGCGGGCGAGAGTCCCTCGATGAAGTCGACGTCGGGCTTGTCCATCTGGCCGAGGAACTGGCGCGCGTAGGCCGACAGCGACTCGACGTAGCGGCGCTGCCCCTCGGCGAAGATCGTGTCGAAGGCCAGGGAGGACTTGCCGGAGCCCGAGAGCCCGGTGAACACGATCAGGGAGTCGCGCGGGAGGTCGAGCGAGACGTCCTTGAGGTTGTGCTCCCGGGCGCCCCGGATGATCAGCTGGTCGGCCACGAAAACGGTCCTCACTTGTTCGAACAGGCGTTCGCCATCGTACGGGGTGCGACAACTCCGGGCACCGTGCTGTGCACGATCTCACGGGCCACCGACAACCCGGCGCGGGCACTGGCGACCCTCCCCCGCGCGGGGGAGGATGACGGGGTGCCGGTACCCACTCCCGATCCCCGCGCCCTCGATCTCCTCGCCCCGGCCTCGCACCGGCTGGTCCGCACGGTCGACGCCCTCGACGACACCGGCCTGCGCGCGCCCAGCGGCCTGCCCGGATGGTCCCGCGCCCACGTCGTCGCCCACCTCGCGCTGAACGCCGAGGGGCTCGCCGGCGCGCTCGGCGGGCTGGCGGCGGGCGAGCGGGTGCCGATGTACGTCTCCGACGAGGCGCGTGACTCCGACATCGACACCCTCGCCTCGGCGGGTCCCGCCACACTGCGCGATCGGCTCCTCGGCTCGATCACCCGGTTCGCCGACGCCGCCACCTCGGTGCCGGACGACGCGTGGCCCACCCGGATCGAGCGGACACCCGGCGGCCGGTCCTTCGCGGCGGCCGCCGCGCTCGACATGCGCCTGCGGGAGGTGGAGATCCACCACGCGGACCTCGACTCGTCGTACTCCTGGGCCGACTGGCCGGACGCCTTCGCGGTGCTGCTGCTCGAGTCGGTGGCGGGCCGCCGGGACGAGGGGATGGACCTCGTCGCGGTCGCGTCCGATCTTGACCGGTCGTGGACGATCGGGGACGGTGGGCCGGCGGTGACCGGACCCGCCGCGACCCTGGGCTGGTGGCTCACGGGGCGGGGGGACGGCGCCGGACTGAGGAGCGAGGGCGGCACGCTGCCCCGGATTGGAGCATGGTGACCTACACCGGAGAGGTGACGCCCGGAGGCGCACCCGACACCCGTGAGCTGGCCGCGCTGACCATCACCAAGGTCGCCGTCGACGAGCAGATGTCGAACAACTGCTACCTGCTGCGGTGCACCCGCTCCGGCGAGCAGGTGCTCGTCGACGCCGCCGCCGAGCCCGACACCCTGCTCCCGCTGGTCGGCGAGTCCGGCCTGACGACCGTGATCACCACCCACCAGCACTGGGACCACCACCGCGCGCTCGCCGAGGTCGTGAAGGCCACCGGTGCCGACGTCGTGGCGGGCGAGCCGGACGCCGACGCCATCACCTCGCAGACCGGCGTCCCCGTGACGCGCCGCGCCGTCCAGGGCGACACCGTGTCCGTCGGCGACGCCACTCTCGAGGTGATCGCGGTCGCCGGCCACACGCCCGGCTCGATCGTGCTCCTGTACGACGACCCGCAGGGCCACCCGCACCTGTTCACCGGCGACTCGCTCTTCCCGGGCGGAGTCGGCAACACCTTCGGCGACGAGGCCGCGTTCGCCCAGCTCATCGACGAGGTCGAGACCAAGATCTTCCAGCGGCTGCCGGACGAGACCTGGTTCTACCCCGGTCACGGCAACGACTCGACCCTCGGCGACGAGCGCCCCAACCTCGGAGAGTGGCGCACCCGCGGATGGTAGCGGTGAAGGACGCGAAGCGGACTTCACGTTGGTGGTCGAGCGAGGACGCGCCAGCGGACTCGCTGATGGTGGTCGAGCGAGCGCTCTGACTGAGCTTGCGAAGTCAGAAGGCGCGTGTCGAGACCCATCTGTTCCCGCGAACCCATCCGCCCGCGACGCCCGCACCGGTAGTGCCGACTCGACCGCAAACTTCTGCCGACTCGGCCCGCAACTTCTGCCGACTCGGCCCGCAACTTCTGCTGACTCGACCCGCAACTTCTGCTGACTCGGCCCGCAGGACGACCACGGCCCCCGACAACGGGTGCTGTCGGGGGCCGTGGACGCCCGGGAGGTTCTGGGTGGCTCAGGCGGCGAGCTCGCCCGGGTCCCCGGGGGCCTCCGGCCAGGTCGGCAGGTCGGAGAACTGGTCGTAGGGCCAGGAGCCCGGCTCGAAGATGGGGGGCATCTTCGAGGTGATCGGGCCGGCCTCGGCCGTGACGCCCGGCGTCGCGGTGCGTACGGCGACCGCCGCGGGCCGCGACAGCGCGGGGCGGGAGGCGGGGCGGCGAGCGGCCTTCGACTGAGCGGCGGGCAGCCCGTTGATCGCGGCGAACACCTCCAGCTCGCAGAGGTCGGGCAGCGTGCCGTTGCCGAGGTGGAGCAGCAGCTCCTCATGGCTCAGCTCGGCCGCGATGACGACGGCCAGGGTGTGCACGTCGAAGCGCTGGATCCAGCTGAGCATCGTCCACGGCTTCACGCCGAGCGCCTCGGCCCGGTCGATGATCAGGTCGACGTCCGAGCGGTCGAGCTCACGGGAGAGCATCCGGCTGATGTCACCGGTGTTCACCTGCTCGGGGTGCCGGGCGACGTAGCGCAGGCGACGGTCGCGCTCACGTCCGCGAGGGGACGATCCGGGCAGACCGGTGACGAGCGGCACCGCCAGAACAGCGGCGGCGGCGACGAGAAGAAAAATGACCATGACCCCCTCCTTCCAAAACACGGACGACCGTGGCCGGCGGGTGCCGGCCTGTGGGGGGAGCCGTCCGTACTTCGTGGGCAGGTTCTGACCCAGTCAACGGGACCGAAAACCTCGGGGTTAGGGAAACCGTCTGAAATTGTTTTGTGGACTAGACCGCACCGGCCTGTAGGAGTGCTGTTACCAAACTGTGGATTTCGCGGGTGGTACTGGTCCAGACGACCGGATCGGTTGTTGCCGGGACGTGGAGACCACTGTTCCCGGCTCGCCACCCCTATCGGCAGCAACGGACTCAGTTGTAGGTGACCTTCACGGTGTCCGTCACCGGGACCGCCTGGCAGCCCAGCCGGATCCCGTCGGCCAGGTCCTCCTCGTCGAGGACGTCGTTGTGCAGCATCTTCACGTCGCCCTCGAGGAGCCGGATCGCGCAGGCCGAGCACTCCCCCTCGCGGCAGGAGTACGGCGCCTTGACGCCTTTCGACTCGAGGTGGTCGAGCAGCTTGGTGCCGGGCGCCCAGTCGTCGAAGGCGTGGTGCTCCCCGTCCAGCTCGACCTCCAGCCGGACCGGCCCCTGGGGCCGGTCCGCCGCGGGGTCGGCGTCCAGGTCGACTCCGGTGTCGTCGGAGTCGCTCTCGGCGGCCTCGATCTCGTGCTCGGCGACCTCCTGGTCGTGCAGATCCCCGAAGGGATTGCCGCCCAGCGAGATGAACTTCTCCTGGTGCCGGCGCTCACGTGGGAACTCCAGGTCCTTCAGGGCGGCGACGGTGAGCTTCATGAAGGGCGCAGGACCGCAGACGAAGGCGTCGTACGACGGGTAGGCGCTCGCGAAGGCCCGGACCTGCTCCTGGCTGGGCAGCCCCTGGACCGACTCCAGCCAGTGCACGACCAGCAGCCGGTCGGGGTGCTCGGCGGCCAGCTCGGTCAGCTCGCGCGCGAAGATCACCGAGCTCTCGTCGCGGTTGGCGTAGAACAGCACGATCCGCCCGGTGCCCTGCTGGAGGGCGGTGCGGGTGATCGAGACGATCGGCGTGACGCCGGACCCGCCCGCGAAGAGCAGGAGGTCGGCGCTGAGGGAGGCGGGGGTGAAGATGCCGCTCGGCGGCAGCACCCGGATGCTGTCACCCTCGCGCAGGTGGTCGCAGATCCAGTTGGAGGCGTAGCCGTCCGCGGTCCGCTTCACCGTGACCGTCAGCGCTCCGCCGCCGACCGGGCTGCTGGACAGCGAGTAGCAGCGCGCAGCCACCCCGGTCCGGTCGGACGGGACGGCGAGGGTCAGGAACTGGCCCGGCTTGTAGGCGAAGCGCTCCTCGGCGCCGGCGGGGACCTCGAAGGAGATGGAGTGCGCGTCGGCGGTCTCCTCGACCACGTCCACGACCTTCAGCTCGAAGGACTCGTCGGACATCAGCTCAGTAACCGTCCTCGGCTCCGATGGGGATCTGACCGTCTCGTGCGGCAGCCTCGATGCTGGCCAGCATCCGCGGGCAGGCGGGGTGCACGTCGCGACCACCGGAGCGCCGGGCGAGGTCGGGACAGTGCGCCCGGGCCTCGGCGTTCCACTGGACGGACGTGTGGTGCTCGCTGTTCTTCTTCACGCCGACCCGGGCCAGGCAGTCCAGGCAGGCGACCTCGGTCAGCCGGGCCTGGGTGTAGAGGCGCTGGTCCTCGAGGGTGTCGGCGTCGGTCGGGACGAAGGAGGCCATGGGCGCTCAGGTACCCGTCATGACCTGGGGGCTGCCGGCGTCCGCGCCGTCGCCGTCCGGGCCGTGCGGGTCGCCGTCCTCCTCGGCCTTCTTCCGGAGGTTCTCGGCGACCTCGTCCTGCCAGAACTCGTTGGCCTTCGTGGTGTCGACCTCGAACTCGAACCGGTCGGTCATCTCGGGTGCGATGTCGTCCACGTCGACGTAGAACTGCTCGTACCAGCGGCGCAGCTGGTAGACGGGGCCGTCCTCCTCGCACAGGAGCGGGTTCTGGACCGGCACCTTGTTCTTCCAGATGTGCACGTCCTGGAGGAAGCCGCTGCCGAACATCTCGGCGTACTTCTGAGCGATGAAGTTGGCGGTCTTGTCGTCCATGCCCTGCGGCTTCTTGACCACGATGCCGTACTGCAGCAGGAACGAGTCGGGGCCGGTGGGGACGTGGCAGTTGAAGAGCACGACCTCGGTGTTGAAGCCCTTGTAGTCGGTGTCGAGCCAGTTGATCATGTACGACGGCCCGTAGTAGGTGGCCTCCGACTTCAGGAACAGCTCGGCGTCGCCGTACCCGCCGGTCTTGTCGGGGCGGCCCTTGGACTCCATGAACTGGGTCGCGACGTGGCCCTCGAAGACGTTGCGGAAGCTCGTCGGGAACGCGAAGTGCACGTAGTAGAAGTGCGCCATGTCGACGACGTTGTCGATCAGCTCGCGGCAGTGCGAGCCCTCGATGTGCTCGGACTCCCAGACCCAGTCGGTGTACTCGCCCTCGGCGAGGCCGGGCAGCTGCGGCGGCAGGATGTCGTGGTCGGGCGCGGAGCCCTCGACGTCGTGCCAGACCAGCACCTGGTCGTTGCGGATCGCGACCGGGTAGCGCTGGGTGCGGGCGCGCAGCGGGACGCGGCGGGCGTAGGGGATCTGCTTGCACTTGCCGTCGCCGCCCCAGCGCCAGTCGTGGAAGGGGCAGGCGACCTGATCGCCCTTCACCTCGCCCTGGGTCAGGTCGCCGCCCATGTGGCGGCAGTAGCCGTCGAGCACCTGGATCTCGCCCTGCGAGTCCGCCCAGACGACCAGCTTGGTGCCGAACGCGTGGACCGCGTGCGGCTTGCCGTCGCGGAAGGTCTCGGCGAGGCCCAGGCAGTGCCAGCCGCGCGCGAACCGCGCGGGCGGGGTGCCCTGGTCGAGGAACCTGGTGTCGCTCATGCGTGCCTCCTGAGTCCGGCCCGGTCGGGGTCGCTCGTGCCTGTGGACCAAAACGAGAACAGGTTATAGTTTTTGCGGCGGCGGTGCCAGCGCACCCCCGCATCATCGACTGTCACACCTTCTGGCCGGGAGACCGCATGCACCTCGCTCTGGACCCCGAGCACCTCGCCCTCCGCGAGGAGCTGCACGAGTACTTCACCGCCCTGGTGACCCCGGAGGTGCGCGCCGGTCTCGCGTCCGCGACCGGCGAGTTCGGCGAGGCCGGCGTCTACAAGGGGGTGATCCGCCAGCTCGGCACCGACGGCTGGCTCGGCATCGGCTGGCCCGAGGAGTACGGCGGACAGGCGCGCTCGATGGTCGAGCAGCTGATCTTCACCGACGTCGCCGCGGACCACGGCGTCCCGATCCCCTACCTGACGCTGAACACGGTCGGGCCGACGATCATGCGCTACGGCACGGATGAGCAGAAGGAGCTCTTCCTCCCGAAGATCCTCGCCGGCGACCTGCACTTCTCGATCGGCTACTCCGAGCCGGGCTCCGGCACCGACCTGGCCTCGCTGAAGACCAAGGCGGTCCGCGAGGGCGACGAGTTCGTGATCAACGGCCAGAAGATGTGGACCTCGCTCATCCAGTACGCCGACTGGATCTGGCTGGCCTGCCGCACCGACCCCGACCTGCCGCGGCACAAGGGCCTGTCGATGATCCTGGTGCCGGCCGACGCCCCGGGCGTGTCGTACACGCCGGTGCACACCGTCGCCGGCGTCGGGACCAGCGCGACCTACTACGAGGACGTCCGGGTGCCGGTCGGCAACCTGGTGGGCGAGCTCAACGGCGGCTGGTCGCTGATGACCAACCAGCTCAACCACGAGCGGGTCGCGCTCACGTCGTCCGCCCCGCTGACCCAGTCGCTGAAGCTGGTGCGGGCCTGGGCGCAGGAGACCAAGAACCCCGACGGGCAGCGGGTGATCGACTCCGAGTGGGTGCAGATCGCCCTCGGCCGGGCGCACGCCCGGGTCGAGATGCTGACCCAGCTGAACTGGAAGCTGGCCTCCGACGCCGACCACGGCGTCGACCTCTCCCCCGCCGAGGCGTCGGCGACCAAGATCTACGGCTCCGAGCTGGCCACCGAGGTCTACCGGTCGCTGATGGAGGTCGTCGGCCCGAACGCGGGCCTGACCGGCACCTCCGACGGAGCCCTGCTCGCGGGCCGCCTGGAGCGGATGTACCGCTCGTCGCTGGTGATGACCTTCGGCGGCGGCACCAACGAGATCCAGCGCGACATCATCGGCTACGTGGGCCTCGGCCTGCCGGCAGCGAAGCGCTGAGGTCTCGGGTCTCGAGACACCCGTCGCTCGTTCCTCACGACGGGCACTCGACCACCGAAAGCCCGCCTCACACCCGTCCACCGCAAGCGATCTAGGACTGAGCATGGACTTCTCCTTCACCCCCGAGCAGGACGACGCGGCCGAGCTGGCCGCCAAGATCCTGGGCGACCGAGCCACCAACGAGCGGATGCGCGAGGTCGAGAAGGCCGGCAGCCGCTTCGACCGCGAGCTGTGGGCCGAGCTCGGCAGCGCGGGACTGCTGGGCCTCGCCGTCCCCGAGGAGTACGACGGCGCCGGGCTCGGCCTGATCGAGCTGGCCCGGGTGCTGGTCGAGGTCGGTCGCACCGTCGCGCCGGTGCCGCTGGCCGCTCACGGCCCGGCCGCGCTGCTGTTGGCCGAGCACGGCAGCGACGAGCAGCGGCGGGAGTGGCTGCCCGCGGCGGCCTCGGGCCGCCAGGTCCTGACGGCGGCGGTCTCGGAGGAGCGGGCCTTCGCCCCGGCGCGACCGACGACCCTCGCGGCGGCCGACGGGGCGTCGTACCGGGTGACCGGGAGCAAGGCGGTGGTGCCGGCCGGCGCGTACGCCGACCTCTTCCTGGTCCCGGCCGAGACCCCGGCCGGGGTGGGCGTCTTCCTCGTCACGCCCGGCGACGAGGGCGTCACCGTGGTCCCTCAGACCTTCTCCGACGGCGAGGCGGTGGCCCGCCTCGACCTCGACGGCGCCCTCCTCGGCCCGGAGCGGCTGGTCGGCCCGGCCGACGGCAGCGTCGACCGTCGGCTGCGCAACCTGCTGGTGCTGGCCGCCTCGGCCGAGCAGCTCGGGCTCACCGAGGGCGCCCTGAAGCTGACGGCGTCGTACGCGAAGACGCGCGAGCAGTTCGGCCGGCCGATCGCCACCTTCCAGGCGGTGAGCCAGCGCCTCGCCGACGGCTACATCGACACCCTCGGCCAGCGGCTGATGCTGTGGCGCGCGGCCTGGCTGCTCGACCAGGGCCTCCCGGCCGACACCGACGTCGCGATGGCCAAGCTCTGGGCGGCGGACGCCGGTCACCGGGTCGCGCACACGACCGTGCACGTCCACGGCGGGGTCGGCATCGACCTGGACGGGCCCGTGCACCGCTACTTCACCGGCGCCAAGCGCTTCGAGTTCCTGTACGGCGGCGCCACCGAGCAGGCCCTGCTGGTCGGGAAGACGCTCGCCGCCGAGCCCGCGTGACCGTCCGCGACCTGCTGCTGGCGCGCGCCGAGGACGGCTCGGCCGGGCTGCTCGCGGGCGACGACTCGTCGACCTGGGCCGACGTGGTCCGGGCCGCGGCGGTCCGGGCGGCCGTGCTCGACGCGCTGCTGCCGGCCGGCGCCCCGCCGCACGTCGGGCTGCTGCTCGACAACGTGCCGGAGTTCTCGCTGGTCCTCGGCGGCGCGGCCCTCGGCGGCCAGGTCGTGGTCGGGCTGAACACCACCCGGCGCGGCGCGGCGCTGGTCGAGGACGTCCGGCGCTCCGACACCCAGGTCGTGCTCACCGACGCCGCACACGCCGGGCTGCTCGACGGCGTCGACGTCGGCGTCCCCGTCGTACGGCTGGACGGGGCGGAGTGGGCCGGACTTCTGGAGACCCACGCCGACGCCCCGGTGCCGGACGTCGAGGTCGGGGCGGACGACCTGTTCATGCTGATCTTCACCAGCGGCACCTCCGGCAACCCCAAGGCCGTCCGGGTCACGCACGCCAAGGTGGCCGGACCGGGCGAGCTGCTCGCCGGCCGGTTCGGTCTGACCGGCGAGGACGTCGCCTACCTGGCGATGCCGCTGTTCCACTCGAACGCGATCATGGCCGGATGGGCGGTGGCGCTCGCGGCCGGCGCGGCGATGGCGCTCGCCCCCCGGTTCAGCGCGTCCGGCTTCCTCCCCGACGTCCGCAGGTACGGCGCGACGTACGCCAACTACGTCGGCAAGCCGCTCACCTACGTCCTCTCCACCCCCGAGCAGCCGGACGACGCCGAGAACCCACTGCGCCTGGTGTTCGGCAACGAGGCCAACGAGCGCGACATCGACGCGTTCGGGAAGCGGTTCGGGTGCACCGTGGTCGACTCCTACTCGTCGACCGAGAACGCCGTCATCGTCCAGCGGGTGCCCGACATGCCGCCCGGGGCCCTGGGCCGCCCGCTCGAGGGCGTGGCGGTCCTCGACCCCGAGACCATGTCCGAGACCGCCGACGCCGTGTTCGGCCCCTCGGGCGAATTGCTGAACGCGGACGAGGCGACCGGCGAGCTGGTCAACACGACCGGCAGCGGGGCGTTCGCCGGCTACTACCGCGACCCGGACGCCGAGGCCGAGCGGATGCGCGGCGGCATGTACTGGTCGGGCGACCTGGCCTACCGGGACGCCGACGGGTTCGTCTACTTCGCCGGCCGCACGGCCGACTGGCTGCGCGTCGACGGCGAGAACCTCGCGGCCGCCCCGGTCGAGCGGGTGCTGCTGCGCCACCCGGCGGTCGCCGAGGCCGCGGTGTACGCCGTCCCGGACGAGGCCGTGGGCGACCAGGTCGCGGCGGCCCTGGTGCTGCGCGGCGACCTGTCGCCGGCGGACCTCGAGGCACACCTGGCGGGTCAGGCCGACCTGTCCCCGAAGGCCTGGCCCCGGTTCGTCCGGGTGGTCGACACGCTGCCGCGCACGGCCACCAACAAGGTGCTGAAGCGGGAGCTCGCGGGCCTTCCCGGCGGCTTCGACTGGGCGCGCGACCAGCGCGGCTCCGCCTACCGGGACCTGCTTGACCACGTGTGACCGTCGCCATATTTTGACACGCGTCAACTCGTCGGAGATGGGGGAATCGTGGCCGAGAACGTGCAGCAGCTGCTTCGGGGACTGCTCGAGGACGACGGTCCCGCCGTCCGGTACGACGACCGCAGCTGGACCTGGCGCGAGCACCTCGCCGAGGCCTCGTCCGAGGCGTCCGCCCTGCTCGCCACGGTCGACCACGCGCGTCCGGTCCACGTCGGCGCGCTGCTCGGCAACACCCCGGCGATGCTGCGCTCGATGGCCGCGGCCGCGCTGGGCGGCTACGTCCTCGTCGGCATCAACGACACCCGTCGCGGCCCGGCGCTGGCCGCCGACGTGCTGCGGGCCGAGTGCCAGGTGCTGCTCGTCGACGCCGAGCACCTGCCGCTGATCGCCGACCTCGACCTGCCCGGCGTCCAGGTGGTCGAGGCCGACTCCCCGTCGTACGACGCCCTCGTGGCCGGCGCCGCCCCGCTCGTGCCGCTGCGCGAGGTCGAGGCGATGGACACCTTCATGATGATCTTCACCTCGGGCACCAGCGGGGAGCCCAAGGCCGTCCAGGTCGCACACCTGATGGTGCTGTTCGCCGGCCTGACCCTGGTCGACAAGTTCGCGATCACCCGCGACGACCTGGTCTACCTCTCCATGCCGCTCTTCCACTCCAACGCGCTGCTGGCCGGCTGGACGGTGGCGGCCTGCAGCGGGGCGCCGATGGCTCCGGCCCGGTTCAGCGCGACCGGCCTGCTCGACGACGTGCGGCGCTACGGGGCGACGTACCTCAACTACGTCGGCAAGCCGCTCGCCTACGTCCTCGCCACCCCCGAGCACCCCGACGACGCCGACAACCCGCTGCGGGTCGCCTTCGGCAACGAGGCCAGCGAGCGCGACATCGAGGAGTTCGGCCGGCGCTTCGGCTGCACCGTGTGGGACGGCTTCGGCTCCACCGAGAGCGCGATCATCGTGACCCGCGAGCCGGGTACGCCGTCCGGCTCGATCGGCCAGCCCTACGAGGGCGTGGCGGTTTACAACTCCGAGACCGTCGAGGAGTGCCCGCGCGCGGTGTTCGACGAGCACGGCGCGCTGCTCAACGCCGACGACGCGGTCGGCGAGCTGGTCAACACGCAGGGCGCCGGCTACTTCCAGGGCTACTACAACGACGCCTCCGCCAACGAGGAGCGGATGCGGCACGGCATGTACTGGTCGGGCGACCTCGCCTATCGCGACGCCGACGGCTGGGTCTACCTCGCCGGCCGGACCGCCGACTGGATGCGCGTCGACGGCGAGAACCTCGCCGCGGCGCCGATCGAGCGGATCCTGATGCGCCTCGAGGTCATCAGCCGGGTCGCGGTGTACGCCGTCCCGGACGAGCAGGTCGGCGACCAGGTGATGGCCGCGCTCGTGCTGCGCGACACCGCGACCCTCACCCCGGCCGCCCTCGAGACGTTCCTGGCCGAGCAGGCCGACCTCTCCCCCAAGGCCTGGCCGCGCTACGTCCGGGTCGCACCCGACCTGCCGAGCACGGCCACCAACAAGGTGATCAAGCGCGAGCTCGCCGCCCAGGGCCCCACCGCCGGCGACGGCGTGCTCTGGGTCCGTGAAGCGCGCGGCACGTCGTACGCCGTGGCGGAGCCGGCATCCGTCTAGCCCCGCCGACCCGTCATTGGATGACCAGATTCTGCGGCGTGTCGGATCGTGATCGACGGGTCGGCGTCAGCCCTGTCGGGCCTTGAGTCGCGGGTTCTGCTTGTTGATCACGTAGACGCGGCCGCGGCGGCGCACGACCTGCGAGCCCGGCTGGTTCTTCAGCGAGCGCAGCGAGTTGCGTACCTTCATCGTCCCTCCTTCCGGAGCCGTCCGGTGGCGGGGTCGACGAGCCCGCGGTGCACCGCGGCGACCAGGCGTCGGGGCACCCGGTGGCGCTCGCCCGCGTGGTCGACGGTGACCAGGTCGGGTCCGGCCGCCTTCCACTGCGCGCGGCGGTGCCGCGTGTTGCTGCGCGACGTGCGACGCTTGGGGACCGCCATCAGGCCGCCCTCCGCACCGGGCCGAGCCAAGGCTCGAACCCGTCCTCGGCGACCCGCCAGCCACCGCCGGCCGCCGCTTCGTCGGGACCGAGCAGCATCGCCGCGAAGGCGTCGCGCAGGTGGGCCGGCTCCGCCCCGACGCCGGTCAGCACGATCCGGGTGCGTGGCTCGCGGTCGCGCCACGGCCCGCCGGCGCCGATGCTCAGCTGGCCGCCGGCGCCGTCCCAGACCAGCACCTGGTCGGGACGGGTCGGGAGCCAGAAGCTGCCGCGCGAGCGGTGCCGCCCACCGCCGAGGCTCTCCAGGTCCTCCAGGAGGCGCTCGGGATGGAACGGCTGGGGCGAGGTGAGGTCGACCCGCCAGACCCGGCCGGACGCGAGCGGCGGGAGCGGGTCCCGGCGGATCGGGTCGACCCACGCGCGACTGCGGCCGTGCTGGTGGCGGTCGCGGGTCAGGCCCGCGGCCTCGAGGTGCTCGACCCCGGCGACGACGTCGGCGTCCGGGCGGGCCAGCGCCCGCAACAGGGCCTCGCCGGTCGGGTCGGGCTCGCCGCGGGTGACGACGACGTCGGCGTACTCGACCATCGCGCCGTTCACCTCGGCCACTCCGCGCCGGTCGTCGACCGCACTGTGATCGCCCCGCTCGGCGAGCAGGTCGTCACCGACCAGGTCGTCGACCACGCGCTGGCCGTCGACGGCGACGACCACCCCGGACACCCGCAGGTGCCGGGCCAGGCGGGTGTCCCACGAGAGCACCTGGCAAACCTGGGCCGCCTCGGCCCCGACCGGCAGGTGGGCGACGATCGTCGACCACCGCCCCGAGCGGGCCAGCCGCTCCAGCGTGGGGACGACGTCCTCGCGGATCGCGCACGTCACGCACGCGTGCTCCAGCTCGTGGTCGACGCGCTCGACGACGCCCGTCACGTCGCTGACCACCCGCTCCAGCACCCCGCGCTCGACGTCGATGTGGTGCCGTACGGCGACCGCGGCCGGCAGGTCGAACTGCAGCCCGACCATGGTCGCCGCCATCGCGTCGCGGTCCACGCCGGTCAGGAGCACGACCGGGGTCCTCACGAGCCCGCCCCGTAGCGCCGACGGAACTTCTCGACGCGCCCCTCGGTGTCCATGACCCGCCCCCGGCCGGTCCAGAACGGGTGGCTGTCGCTCGAGACGTCGACGTCGACGACCGGGTACGGCGTCCCGTCGACCTCGACGGTCTCCCCGCCGACGCCTCGGCCGGCCAGAGTGGACCTGGTCAGCAGCAGGCTCCCGGTCGAGCGGTCGCGGAACACCACCGGGCCGTACGCCGGGTGGATGCCGTCCTTCATGCGTCCTCCTGTGAATGTGGTTAGAATGAGAATCGTTCTCAGTATGACCCAGAGGAGCAACGATGTCACGTACCTGCCAGGTGACGGGACGGGTGCCGGGGTTCGGCCACCGCGTCTCGCACTCCCACCGCCGCACCAACCGCCGCTTCGACGTCAACGTCCAGCGCAAGCGCTACTGGGTGCCGAGCCTGGGCCGCACGATCACGCTGCGGGTCAGCGCTCGCGGCATCAAGGTGATCGACGCCCGCGGC
The DNA here is from genome assembly GCF_900101465.1 of Nocardioides lianchengensis. Taxonomy (GTDB): domain Bacteria; phylum Actinomycetota; class Actinomycetes; order Propionibacteriales; family Nocardioidaceae; genus Nocardioides; species Nocardioides lianchengensis. The sequence continues at coordinate 122,156 of NZ_FMZM01000006.1, read as the reverse complement.
ATCGAGGCGGTCGCCGCCGAGATCCTGCGCCGCGACGGGCGGATCTGATGGCCCGCCGCGGGAGCGACGTACGCCCGATCGTGAAGCTGCGCTCCACCGCCGGCACCGGCTTCACCTACGTCACCAAGAAGAACCGGCGCAACGACCCCGACCGGCTGGAGCTGCGCAAGTACGACCCCCGGGTCCGTCGCCACGTCGCGTTCCGCGAGGAGCGCTGATGGCCAAGCAGAGCAAGATCGCCGCCCAGCGACGGCGCGAGCGGGTCGTCGCCCGGTACGTCGAGCGCCGGGCCGCGCTCAAGGCCACGATCCGGACGGCGCCGCCCGGCTCGACCGAGCAGGCGGTGGCCGTCCGCGCCCTGTCCCGGCTCCCCCGCGACGGCTCGCCCGTGCGGCTGCGCAACCGCGACCAGGTGGACGGTCGTCCGCGCGGCTACCTGCGCAAGACCGGCACCTCGCGGATCCGGTTCCGCGACCTCGCCCACCGCGGCGAGCTCCCCGGCATCAGGAAGTCGAGCTGGTGAGGCGGGTCACCGCCGTCGGGCCCGCGAGCCTTGTAGGTTGGGCGGATGCTCCGACCGACCCAGCGCGGCCCGCGGTGGTGACCGCCCCCCGCCAGCGATCGACCCGGCAGCGCCGGGCGCTGCTGGCCGTCCTCGAGCAGTCCGACGGGTTCCGCAGCGCGCAGGACCTGCACGGCGCCCTCCGTGGCCAGGGCGACGCGGTCGGCCTGGCCACGGTCTACCGCGCCCTGCAGGCGATGGTCGACGCGGGCGAGCTGGACCAGGTGAAGACGGATGCGGGCGAGGCCGTCTACCGGCTCTGCAGCGCCCACCACCACCACCACCACCTGGTCTGCCGCCAGTGCGGGCGGACCGTCGAGGTCGAGGGGCCGGCCGTCGAGCGCTGGGCGACCCAGGTCTCGAGCGAGCACGGCTTCACCGACGTTCGGCACACCCTGGAGCTGTTCGGCACCTGCGCGGACTGCGCCCCGGCTCAGCCGTAGGTGACCGCCGGCGTCCGAATCCGTCGTACGGACTCGGCGGCGAGGACCGCCTGCTCCCCCGCCCGCACGCCCGTGCCGTCCTGCCAGGTGCCGGTGACGGCGACCCAGCGGTCGCGCTCCGGACGGTCGGCACCGTCGACCTGGACCCGCACCACGGCCGCGTCGGCGGCGCAGCAGCCGATGACCATCCGGGTGACGTACCAGACGCCGTCGGGGCCGTGGCTGACGAAGCCGCGCACCTCGACGCTGCGCCCGGCGAGCGTGGCCCCGTCGTCGTCCAGCGCCCGCCAGAGCAGCTCCTCGACCTCGAGGACCGGCGTGCCGCCCTCCGGAAGCGGCGCGAAGCTCGCCACGGGCGAGGCCGGCGGCGCCTCGCCGGCCCGCCGCTCGGCCAGGTACGCACCGAGCGCGGGCGGGCTGACCACGAAGACCACCAGCGCGGGCAGCAGCAGCAGCCAGGTCACCGCCGGCACTCCGTCCGCGTGGTCCTGGTCGGCCTGACCGGCCGAGAGCAGCGGGCGTACGGCGAGCAGCACCAGCAGCACGCCGCTGACCAGGAGCGGCCAGCGCATCCACTCGGTCACGAAGCGGAGGTAGGCCCCCTCCCAGGCCAGGCGCACCAGCACCGCCCCGAGGAACGCGAGCACCAGGCCCTGGGTCGTCGTCCTCACAGCAGCCACCACCCGACGAGCGAGGCGGAGAGCACGGCCGTGCCGATCACGACCGGCACGAACCGGACGGCGAAGGCGCTGCCGAACTGACCGGCCTCCATCGCGGCGAGCTTCACGTCCATCGCCGGCCCGACCACCAGGAAGACCAGCTTGGCGGTGTCCGAGAACGCCGTCAGGCTCGCCGCCACGAAGGCGTCGGACTCCGAGCACAGTGCGACCACGAAGGCCAGCGCGGCGAGGGTGAGCACGCCGACGACCGCCTGGCCGGCGACCGTGTCGACCACCGAGCGCGGGACGAAGGTGTTGACCGCCGCAGCGATCATCGCGCCGAGCACCAGGAACCCCGAGGCGTGCAGGAAGTCGTGCCGGACCGTGGCGACGAACCGGCCCGGTCCGTGCAGGTGCGGCGGGTCCGGACGGCGCCGCAGCGGCAGCCGGTCACCGCGACTCAGGCACCACCAGCCGACCGCGACGGCGGTCAGCAGCGACGCGCCGAAGCGGGCCAGCACCATCTCGGGCTGCCCCGGGAAGGCGACGGCGGTGGAGACCAGGACCGCCGGGTTCACGGCCGGTGCGGCCAGCAGGAAGGTGAGGGCGACCGCCGGCGCCAGCCCGCGCCGGATCAGGCTCCCCGCGACCGGTACGGCGGCGCACTCGCACCCGGGCAGCCCGATCCCGGCCAGCCCGGCCACGGGTACGGCGAGCACCGGGTTGCGCGGCACGATCCGCTGGAGCACCCGCTCGGACAGCAGCACCGAGATGGCCGCGGAGAGGAGGACGCCCCCGAGGAGGAACGGCGTCGACTGCACCACGACCGCCACGAAGATCGTGCACCAGGTGCCGAGCGCCTCGTTGTCGAGCGTGTCGGCCAGCCGCCCCTGCGCGAGCAGGGCGGCCAGCAGCAGCACCCCCACGACCTCCGGCTGGCCGATCGCCCGTCGTCGGGTGTCGGTCGGTGGATCCGCGGTCGTCATCACGCGGCTGATTATCACTCTCAACAAGCGCCGGACGTCGTACGCCGCCCCGGCGCGTCGGGTGACGTGCGCCGCGTCAGACCTTGTTCAGGCGCGCGACCGTGTCCTCGAACTCGGCGACCAGCTCGGCCATCACCTGCGCGACCGGCTTGACCTCGTTCATCCGACCGACGATCTGACCGATCGGCATCGAGATGACGTCGGGGTCGTTGGCCGCGACGATCCGGTTGTGGGCCTCGGCGACCAGCAGGTTCTGCAGCGGCATGGGCAGCGGCGCCGGGGCGCCCTCCTCGGCCCATGCCTCGACCCACTTGGTCTTGAGCAGCCGGGCCGGCTTCCCGGTGTAGATCCGGGTGCGGACGGTGTCGGACGAGGTGGCCCGGGTGAACGCGGTCTCCCACGCGGAGTGGTTGGCCGAGAGCTCGCGGTACTCCGCCGTCCCGAGCCAGATCGAGCCGGTCCACACGCCCTGCGACCCGAGGGCCAGCGAGGCGGCGATCTGGCGACCCGAGCCGATCCCACCGGCTCCCAGGACGGGTACGTCGGGACCGACCGCGTCGACGATGTCGGGCTGCAGCACCATCGAGGCGACCTCGCCGGTGTGACCACCGGCCTCGTAGCCCTGGGCCACGATGATGTCGACGCCGTTGCGGACGTGGGAGAGCGCGTGCTTGGCCGCGCCGGCCAGTGCCGCGACCTTCACGCCGTGCTCGTGGCACTTCTCGATCACGTCGACCGGCGGCGAGCCGAGCGCGTTGGCGATCAGCACCGGCCGGTGCTGGAGCGCGACGTCGAGGTGGGAGCGGGCGACCGAGTGCAGCCAGCCCAGCACGCCCTCGCGACCCTCGCCCTCCGGAAGCGGCGGGACGCCGAGCTTGAGCAGCGTCTGGTCGACGAACTGCTTGTGCTCGTCCGGGATCATCGACGACACATCGAGGCCCTTGACCTCCTCGGGCACCTTCATCGGCATCACGATGTCGACGCCGTACGGCTTGCCGTCGGTGTTCTCGTCGAGCCAGGACAGGGTCCGCTCGAGCTCGTCGGTCTCGTTGAACCGCACGCAGCCGAGCACGCCCAGCCCACCGGCGCGTGACACCGCCGCGGCGACGTGCTCGGACGGGGTGAACGCGAAGATCGGGTACTCGATGCCGAACTCGTCGCAGAGGGGCGTGCGCATCAGGGGGTCGCTCCAGCGGTCTGGGCGCCGAGGACCAGCTCCTTGGCGCGGGGGTACTGCGCCTTGCCGGTGGCATTGCGCGGGATCTGGTCGACGAAGGTGAGGCTGCGCGGCAGCTTGTAGCCCGAGAGGTGGGCGCGCAGGAAGGTGCGCAGCTCCTCCAGGTCGAGCGTCGCGCCCTCGCGCAGCTCGACCACGGCGGCCACCGCCTGGCCGTACTTCTCGTCGGGGATGCCGACCACGAGGACGTCGTACACGGCGGGGTGGCCCTTGATCGCCATCTCCACCTCCTCGGGGTAGACCTTCTCGCCACCGGTGTTGACGCAGTTGGAGCCGCGACCGAGGAGCGTCACCCGGTTGCCCTCCTCGATCCGCGCGTTGTCGCCGGGGACGGAGTAGCGCTCGCCGTCGATCACCAGGAACGTCTTCGCCGACTTCTCGGGGTCCTTGTAGTAGCCGACCGGCACCGAGCCGCCGCGGCCGAGCCGGCCGACCTTGCCGACGTTGGCCGCCAGGTCGAGGACCCGGTTGTCGTCGTCGATGACCACGCTGCTGGGGCCCAGCCCGACGACCGGGCCGTCGCCGCTGATCTGCTCCTTGTCCTGCATGCCCATGCCCTGGAAGCCGGTCTCGGACGCGCCGACGGAGTCGGTGAAGACGGCGTTCGGGAACGCGGCGATCCAGCGCTGCTTGACCTGCGGGCTGAAGATCGCGGCGCTGCTGGAGATGGCGAACAGACTCGAGCCGTCGTACGGCGAGCCGGTGGCGGCCTTCCGCTCGAACTCCTCGATCAGCGGGCGGGCCATCGCGTCGCCGGTCATGAAGATCAGCTGGATCTTCTCCCGGTCGATGATCTCCCAGGTGCGCTGCGCGTCGAACTTCGGCTCCATGATCGTCAGGTGGCCGGCGAACAGGTGCATGAGCAGGCCGGCCTGGGCCCCGCCGTGCATCAGCGGGCTGAGCGGGAAGGTGACCATCCGCGGGTCGGTGGCCTGCTTCGACTGGTCGAACTCCTCCAGCGGCTCGCCGGAGTAGAAGTCGATGCCGCCGCCGAGGGTGCGCCAGAAGTCCTCGTGGCGCCACATCACGCCCTTGGGGAAGCCGGTGGTGCCGCCGGTGTAGATGATGTGCAGGTCGTCGGGGCTGCGCTCGCCGAAGTCGCGGGCCTCGCTCTGCCCGGCGAGCGCGTCCTCCCACAGGACCCCGTCGTACGACGAGACGTCGCTGGCGTCGTCGGGCTCGATCGCGTCGGGCATCACCACGACGGTGTCGAGCTTCGCGTGCTTGGGATAGCAGGCGGCGACGAGCGGGGCGTACGGGCGCTCGTGGATCAGCGCGACCATGTCGGAGTTGTCGAAGAGGTAGTCGAGCTCGCCCTCGACGTAGCGGTAGTTCACGTTGATGCCGACGGCGCGGATCTTCAGCACCGCCAGCAGCGCCACGACGTGCTCGATGCTGTTCTTGGCGTAGATCCCGACGTGCTGCCCGGGCCGCACCCCACGGGCCTGCAGGAAGTGCGCCAGCCGGTTGGAGTCACGCTCCAGGTCGGCGAACGTGACCGTCCGCTCCCCCACCTTCACCGCGGGGTTCTCAGGGGCGGCGTCGACGGCGTGTTCGAAGAGATCAGCGATGTTCAGAGCCACGCGGCGAGACTAGAACACGTTCTCGTTCTTGGCTAGCATCGCCCGGCATGACCGAACCCCAGCCTGAACCTCACTGCCTGGTGGAGCAGGACGGGCACAAGCTCGTCGTCACCATGAACCGTCCCGAGACCCGCAACGCCCTCTCCGGCGAGATGATGGCGATCATGGAGGAGGCCTGGGACCGGGCCAACACCGACGACTCGGTGCGGGTGGTGATCCTCACCGGGGCCGGTGGCTACTTCTGCGCCGGCATGGACCTCAAGGCCGCCACCAAGCGCTCGCCCGACGACAGCTTCAAGGCGGGCTTCGACCCGTCGGTCATCAAGGGCCTGCTCAAGGGGTTCCGACTGACCAAGCCGCTCATCGCCGCGGTCGAGGGCCCGGCCATCGCCGGCGGCACCGAGATCCTGCAGGGCACCGACATCCGGATCGCCGGCGAGTCGGCCCGCTTCGGGGTGGCGGAGGCACGCTGGTCGCTCTACCCGATGGGCGGCTCGGCGGTCCGCCTCCCGCGGCAGATCCCGTACACGATCGCCCTCGACCTGCTTCTGACCGGCCGGGCCATCAAGGCGCCGGAGGCCAAGGAGATCGGCCTGATCGGCCACGTCGTCCCCGACGGCGAGGCGCTGGCCAAGGCGCACGAGATCGCCGACCTGATCTGCGCCAACGGCCCGCTGGCCGTCCAGGCCATCTTGAGGACGGTCCGCGACTCCGAGGGCAAGCACGAGGAGGACTGCTGGGCGGACGACGCGAAGGTCGGCATGGCCGTCTTCGCCTCGAACGACGCCAAGGAGGGGCCGCGGGCGTTCGCCGAGAAGCGGGCGCCGCAGTTCACCGGGACCTGAGGCCGGGGCGCCCGGGGCGTGCTGATTGGTCACAAACGTCAACTGAGACGACTCTTAGCTGCCGTTTGTGACCAAGCGGCGTCTTTAGGTCCCCGCGACCGGCACCAGCGCGGCCCGGACTCCCCCGGCCTCGACGTCGCGCCGCAGCAGCTCCCGCGAGGTGGAGCCGTCGTCGGCGATCGAGGCGTCCGCGACGAGGACGGCGGCGTGGCCGAGTGCGACCGCGCGGTCGAGCCAGGCCGGGTCGAGGTCGGTCAGCGGGATCCGACTGGCGCCCACCTGCTCGCCGATCGCGACCAGCAGCTCCAGGTCGGTGAGGCCGGTCCGGGTGAGGGCGCAGCCGTTGGCGGCCCGCAGGTCGAGCCGGTCGGCCTCGTCCACCGGCCGGAAGCCGCGCTGGGCGAAGAGCGCCTTCATGGCGTCGTGGGCGACCGACTCGTGCACGACCGGGACTGGAGGGAGCTGCAGCACCAGGAAGTCGGGGTCGGCGTGCGTCGCCCAGCGGTAGTCGTCCACCCCTCCAGCCTGCCAGCACGACCCACTCCTAGGGACGGCTGCTCCCGTCGGGAAGCTGCTCGGGGCACTCGCCGCCGGGCGTGGTGGCCAGCTCGAAGTGCCACATCTCGTTCGCGAAGGTCTGGCACAGGCCGTGGGCGGACCCGTGCCGCCCCATCCAGTCCGCGGCGTCCGTCGGACCGATGTCGACGGCGTCGCCGGTGACGTGGGCCGAGGCGTCGGGGGTGGCGACGTACCGGCGCGCCTCCTCCTCACTGCCGTAGCGGGTCACGGCCTCGTCGTACAGGCGCTGCTGGTGCTCGCGGCTGCGCCAGCCGCTGGTGACCTGGACGGTGATGCCGTCGGCCCGCGCGTCGCGCGCCGCGGCCTGGACGGCGGCGAGCAGGTCGGGGTCGAGCCGGTCGGCGTCGACGATGGCCAGGTCGACGGGAGGCTCGGCGGCGGGGAGATCGGTGGCCGGGAGACCGGTGGCCGACCGGGCCCGGACGCCGCTGGACGAGGTGGGGTCCGTCGACCCACAGGCGCCGACAGCGAGGGCGACGGCCACGAGGGTCGTGAGGACAGGGCGGGAGAGTGAGGTGAGCACCCGAGCACGCTAGGCAGCGTGGGGCGGCCGGGACCTCCGTCGCAGGTGCCGGGTCGCAGCACCCGGGGCCCGGACCTCTCAGACGTTGGTCGGGATGTGCATCACGGTGCCGCCGTCGACGACGTACTCGGAGCCGGTCGAGAACGACGACTCGTCGCTGATCAGGAAGACCACGAACGACGCGACCTCCTCCGGTCGACCGGCCCGGCCCAGCGGGATCGGGATCAGGCCCTCGGGCATCTGGTCGGTCGCGGGGGTGCTGATCCGGCCCGGGTGCAGGGAGTTGGCCCGGATCCCGTGCGGGGCGAGCTCGGTGGCCACCGACTTGGTCAGCCCGGTGAGGCCCCACTTCGAGGCGACGTACCCGTGCGCCCAGCCGGTGCCCCGGAGCCCCTCGATCGAGGAGGTGTTGATGATCGAGCCGCCGCCGGCGGCGATCAGCGCCTCGGTCGCGGCCCGGATGCCGAGGAAGGCGCCGGTGAGGTTGACGTCGAGCATCTGCTGCCAGAGGTCGCGCTTGTAACGCTGCAGCTGCCCGCCGTTGAAGATGCCGGCGTTGTTGAAGAGGCCGTCGAGGCGCCCGAACTCGGCGACCGTGAACGCGACCGCCGCACGCCAGTCGTCGTCACTCGTGACGTCGAGGTGGACGTAGCGGGCGCTCTCCCCCAGCTTCTCGGCGAGCGCAGCGCCCTCCTCGTCGAGCAGGTCGCCGATGACGACCCTCGCCCCCTCCGCCACCAGCATCCGGGCGCTCGCGCCCCCGATGTTGCGCGCGCCGCCACTGATCAGGACGACCTTGCCCTCCACACGACCCATGTGCGGCAAGATAGCAGCGCAACTAGAACCGGTTCTAGAAACGAGACTCCGCATGACGATCCGCGTCGCCCAGGTCAGCACCGGCAACGCCGGCCGGCTCACGCTGCGCCAGCTCATCGCCGACGAGCGGTTCGAGCTGGTGGCCGTCTCGACGTCCACCGCCGAGAAGGTCGGCCGGGACGCGGGCGACCTGGCCGGGGTCGACACGGTCACCGGCATCACGGCCGTCGGGAGCCTCGACGAGCTGATCGCGGCCCGGCCTGAATGCGTCGTCTACTGCGCGATGGGCGACACCCGCCCGGTCGAGGCGACCAACGACGTACGGCGGCTGCTGGAGGCGGGCATCGACGTGGTCGGCTCGGCGCCCGGGACGCTGCAGTACCCCTGGGGCACGATGCCCGAGAAGGTGATCGCCAAGGTCGAGGCCGCGGCGCAGGCCGGCGGCGCGAGCGTCTACATCACCGGCGTCGACCCGGGTTTCGCCAGCGACCTGGTCCCCCTGGCCCTGGCCAGCACCTGCCAGCGCGTCGAGCAGGTCCGCTGCTACGAGCTCGCCGACTACGCGACGTACGACGGCGCCGAGGTGATGTTCGACCTGATGGGCTTCGGCAAGCCGCTGGACGAGACCCCGCTGCTGTTCCTGCCCGGCGTGCTGGCCATGGCCTGGGGCACGGCGATCCGGATGCTGGCCACCGGGCTCGGCATCGAGGTCGACGAGATCGTCGAGTTCTGGGAGGCCGAGCCGGCGCCCGAGTCCTACGACATCGCGGCCGGCCGGATCGAGGCCGGCACCATCGCGGCCCTGCACTTCTCCATCTCCGGCCTGGTCGACGGCCACCCCGCGATCGTCGTCGAGCACGTCACCCGCACCCGTGACGACCTCCGCCCCGACTGGGCCCGGCCCGCCGCGGGCGGCGGCTCCTACCGGGTCGAGATCGTCGGCGAGCCGTCGTACGTCGTCGACGTGGTCCCCAGCAGCGAGCACGGCGACCACAACCACGCCGCGATCGTCGCCGCCTGCGGCCGGATCGTGAACGCCATCCCCGACGTCCGCGCTGCCGCCCCGGGCATCCGGACCACGCTGGACCTGCCGCTGCCGACCGGCCGCGGGACCTATGCAGGGCCGCGCGGCGCCTGAAAATGACACGACGCGCGACTACGTCGAGTCCTAGCGTTGCCCGGGTGAGCAGGATCAAGGACCCGCAGGAGAAGAAGCGACTCTCGCTGGCGCGCGACCGGCGCAACACCTACGGCGAGAACGACAAGGCGTCGCGCAAGAACGTGCCGCGCGCCCAGCGCAGGGTCAACCGCGCCAACCGCCGCGCCGACTCCGTCGCGCTGGAGGGTGCGCGAGGCGCTCTCGACCTGGACCTCGCCGTCCGTGCCGAGCAACGGCTCGTCGGACGCCGGCGCAAGGTCTGGCGGAAGTGGCCCGACCAGCCTCTCGGCACGGTGCTGGCCGCGCGACGGGGCGAGCTCCGCGAGGACCAGCACCTGTCGCGCAGCCCCTACCGCTGACCCGGCAGCATCCGCCCGACCAGACGTCGTCGTGCGACGGACGTCGACGTGCAGCGCGCCCATGGCGTGCCGTGAGCAGGATGGACCCATGACCAGTACGACGGAGCCGTGGTCGGTCAGGGCGGCACGTCCCGAGGACCGCGACGAATGGACGACCCTCTACCGGGCGTACGGCGCGGTCGCGGGCCAGGACCTGTCCGTCGCCCACCTCGACCGGGTCTGGTCCTGGATCGCGAGCCCCGCGGCCCAGACCGAGTGCGTGCTCCTGCGACGCGGGCGGGCGGCGGCGCCGGCCGGCCTCGCCCACTACCGGAGCTTCGAGCGACCCCTCGACGGGTCCCACGGCTGCTACCTGGACGACCTCTTCGTCGCACCGACTGCGCGCGGCCGCGGAGGCGCACGCGCCCTCCTGCAGCACCTGGCGTCCACGGCCCAGGCCCGGGGTTGGTCCACGGTTCGGTGGACGACCGGGCCGGACAGTCCTGCCCGCTCGCTCTTCGACAGGCTCGCCGAGGAGAGCGACGTCCTCACCTACAACCTGAGGCCCGGACGCCTCAGACCGGCGTGATCGGCAGGCTCATCCGCGGCTCGAACTCGAAGGCCGCGCCGGTGCTGAACCGGACCACGGCCACCTCGCCCGGCTCCGGAGCGGGCTCGTCGCGCTCGACCACCCGCAGCGACCAGTCGCGCGCGGAGCCGCTGACCTCGACGTCGAGGCGCGGGTCGACCGCGCGGACGACCGCCTGCAGCGGCGCGAGGGAGTCGGGGCCGCAGAGGGCGATCCAGGTGCCGTCGTCGTACGCCGGGGAGTCGGTGACCTCGAGGGTGAGGTCGCTGAAGGAGGCCGCGACGTACGCCGCCGGGTTGAGCAGCGGGTGCAGCGCGAGCAGCCGGAGCGCGCCCGCGGGTCCGCCCGGGAGGTCGAGCGCGCGATGGATCCGCTCGGCGGCGACGCCCGCGATGCCGACCAGCTGCTTGAGGCAGATCTCGCGCAGCTGGGCGGTGTCGGTCGCGCGCTGCTCGACCGCGTGGACGAACGAGATGTTCAGCAGGTGCATCTGCAGGCAGACCTCGTCGGCGATCCGGACCAGCGCCGAGCGTGAGAAGGCCGCGAAGTCGAGATCGGCGAGGAGCGGGCCGGAGTAGTCGGCGCGGCCGTCGTCGGCGGGGTCGATCGGGTCGAGGTCGACGGTGGCCGCGTGCGTGGTCTCGACGACGTAGTAGGCCGGGAGCGGCGACACCGGCGGGTGCGACTCGTCGATCACCACGGTCCAGGCGCAGTGCGGGTTCCGGTCGGCCGGGAGCCGTGGGGGCCGGTGGACCGGCCGGACCTGGGCGCGCGGGTTGGTCGCGACCGCGGTCGCGTCGAAGGTGGGGTCCTCGATGTCGTGGCACATCGAGCGGACGTAGTCGGGCCCCATCGGCTCCACGTCCATCAGGGCGCCGCAGTGGTCGAGGTGGAACTCGCCGTGCCAGCGGTCGTGGACGGCGTAGCGGAAGTCCATGAATTGCGGCGGGGCGCCGATGTCGAGCTGGAGCCCCTTGAAGATCGTGACGATGTCACCCTCGCCCGGAGGCGCCTGGTAGCCCAGCGCGCGCTGCATCCGTCGCGTGTAGATCGGGCTGGAGCCGGCCCACTCCTCGATGGCGATCTGGGCCATCTCCTCGCGGCCGAACGCCGAGATGCACCAGGCCATCCCGGAGCGGTCGATGAGCTGGCCGATCAGCAGCAGCTCGGGGACGAGGACGGCGAGCTCCTCGCGGGACAGGTCGGCGTACCGGCTGGGCATGGGCCGATCGTGGGTCAGCCCGACGGCGGTGTCAACAGTGTTGACACTGCAGCCCCGTAGAGGCGCGCGACGGCCGCCGCATCCGCGTCGACGACGGCCGGGTCCTCCAGGATCACCAGCGCCTCCAGCAGGCCGCCCACCTGGGCGGCGACCAGGTGGGCGCGCAGTTCCGCGTCCGGACCGTCGAGCCGCTCGGCCAGCGGCCGCGCCAGCGTGGCCTCCATCGCCGCCACCAGCTGCTCGCGGACGGCGGCGCTGTCGGTGGCCCGGATCATGGCGCGGTACGGCGTCCGCAGCACCCCCGAGAGCCGCTCGTCCAGGACCAGCGCGACCAGTCGCTCCCCCATCCCGGTGAGCGGGCCGGCCAGTGCCGGCGCGAACGGACCCTCGACGTCGACGGTCGCCAGGAACAGCTGCTCCTTGGACCCGAAGTGCCGGATCACCAGGGCCGGATCGATCCCGGCCGCGCCCGCCACCCCGCGCACCGACGTGGCGGCGTACCCCTGGGCCATGAACTGCCGGCGCGCCTCGGCGGCGATCAGCTCCCTCGTCGTCCCCACGGTCACGGGGCGAGGCTAGTGGCGCCGTGGTCGACTGGGCACGCCGTACTCCCGCCGCTCCTGGAGGTCCGATGCTCGCCCACTCCCTCGGCGCCGACGCCGAGCTCCGCCCGCTCGAGCCGTGGCAGGCGCCGACGTTCGCGGCCTACGTCGAGCGCCATCGCGCGCACCTGGCTCCCTGGCTCCCCTGGGGCGTGTCGATCACCGACGAGGACGCGGCCCGCGCCTTCCTGCAGCGGTACGCCGACGGCACCGCCGCCGACGGTGGCCGGATCTACGGCCTCTGGGCGCACGGCGAGCTGGTCGGCGGGACGCTGTTTCGGATCTTCGACGCCCGCGCCTCGCTCTGCGAGGTCGGCGTCTGGCTCGCCCCGGGGTCCGAGGGACGTGGGCTGATCACCCGCGCGGTCACGGCGATGGTCGACTGGGCGGTCCGCGAGCGCGGCATCCGGCGGGTCGAGTGGCACTGCGTGCCCGAGAACACCCGCAGCCGCGCGGTCGCCGTACGGCTGGGCATGACGCACGAGGGCACCCTGCGCCAGGACTTCGAGCACGCCGGTCGCCGCTGGGATACCGAGGTGTGGGCGGTCCTCGCCGAGGAATGGGTAACGATGCATCCATGAGGACACGCACCCTGGGCAACGGCACCGTCGGCACCGTGGAGGTGGGCGCGATCGGGCTCGGCCTGATGACGTTCGACCAGACCGGGACGCAGCCTCGCGAGCAGCTGCTCGACACCATCCGTACGGCGCTCGACGCCGGCGTCACGCTCTTCGACACCGCCGACGCCTACGGTCCCGGCGAGGAGTTGGGCGAGCACGCGCAGGGGGCCAACGAACGGCTGATCGCCTCGCTCCTCGACGAGCTCGGCGTGCGGGACCGGGTCCTGCTCGCCACCAAGGGCGGGCACGTCCGCAGCGCCGGCGGCGCCTGGGCACTGGACTCCTCGGCGGAGCACCTCCACCAGGCCGTGGACGCCAGCCTGGAGCGGCTCGGGGTCGAGCAGATCGCCCTGTGGCAGCACCACCGCCCGGACCCGAAGGTCCCCTACGAGCAGGTCGTCGGCACGCTGCGTGAGATCGCCGAGTCCGGCAAGGTGCGGATGGTCGGTCTCTCCAACGCCGACCCCGCCCAGATCCGGCTCGCCCACACCGTGCTCGGCGAGCACCTGGTGAGCGTGCAGAACCAGTTCTCCCCCGCCTTCCGCACCAGCGCCCCCGAGATCGACGTCTGCGACGAGCTCGGCCTGGCCTTCCTGCCGTGGAGCCCGCTCGGCGGCCTCGGTGACGCCAAGGAGCTGGCCGAGAAGCACCCGGCCTTCGCCGAGGTCGCGACCGCCCGCGGGGTCAGCCCTCAGCAGGTCGCACTGGCCTGGGAGCTGGCCCAGTCGCCGCAGGTGACCCCGATCCCCGGCGCCAAGCGGCCCCAGTCGATCCGCGACTCCGCCGCCGCGGCCGAGATCGACCTGACCGCCGACGAGCTGGCCCGGCTCGACGCGTCGTAGCCGGCCGGGTCGTGCTGATTGGTCACATTCAGCAACTAGGAGGGCTCTTAGTTGCCGTTTGTGACCAAGCGGCGTCTTTAGGTCAGCCCACGGCTCACCCGCCGTCCGCACCGAGCACCCGCAGCTGCAGCATCGCCACGAACCGGGCGTCGGGGTCGGTGAGGTCGAGCTCGCCGACCTCGGCGACCCGGCGCAGCCGGTAGCGGAACGTGTTGGGGTGGACGTAGACCGTCGCCGCGGCGGCGACCACGTCGCCGAACGCGTCGAGCCAGGCCTCGAGGGTCTGGACGAGCTGGCTCTGGTGGACCCGGTCGTAGTCGATCAGTCGGGCCAGCGAGCCGGTCGGGCGGTCGCCGCGGGCGGCGACCATGTCGCGCAGGTCGGTCATCAGGGCCTCGACCTGGACGTCGGCGAGCCGGGCCACCCGGCGTTCGCCGCGCCCCTCGCGGAGCACGCGGAGGGTGCGGTCGACGCCGGCCCGGGCGTCGGGGAGGGCGCCGACCTCGGCGGCGACCGGGCCGATGGCCACGACCACGGTGGCCCGGTCGCCGACCCGCTCCAGGAAGTCGCGGGCGATCCGGACCGCGCGGTCCTCGCCGTCCGCGACGCCGCGCGGCAGCGGCACCAGTCCGTAGGTCACGTCGCCGACCAGCGCGGACGCCGAGCGCGGGTGCAGCGCGCTGAGGTGCATCGCGAACGCGTCGCCCACCCGTTGCCGATCGTGCGCGACGACCGGATCGCCCTCCAGGTCGACGGCGGGGTCCGCGTCGGGCGCTGCCTCCACCGACGGACGTACGACGGACACGCCCAGCACCATCAGCGACTGCCCGGTCAGGCCCAGCCGCTCGGCCGCCTCCCGCGCGCCCGGGCCGCCCTCCAGCGCCTGGCTGAGCAGGTCGGTGCGCAGCCGCCGCTGCACGTCCGCGCCCGCGCGGACCCGCAGGAGGTGCAGTGCGACCAGCTTGGCCGCGTCGCAGAGCGCCTCGGTGCGCTCGGCGCTGAGGGGGCCGCGCACGGCGGCCCAGATGGAGCCGAGCACCTCCTCGCCGGCGCGGACCGCGACCGCCACGCGGGGCATCGAGAACGGGTCGCCGGCCTCGTTCACCGGCTCGATGTAGACCGGCCGGTCGCTGCGGTGCAGCTCGCGGAAGACCCCGCGCTCCTGCAGGATCCGCGAGTAGCGCTCGGGGACCTGACGCCCCAGGATCGTCTCGACCCGGGACGGGTCCGCCTCGTCCTGGCGGCCCGAGAAGGCCAGCACCCGCGAGCTGCGGTCCTCGATGGTGACCGGGGCGTCGAGCAGCGCGGCGACCGCGTTGGCGACCGCGAACAGGTCGCCCGACGGCAGCCCGCCGAGCGACTCCGAGTCGGCGACGGCCACGTCGCCCTCGGCGAGCAGGGAGCGCAGCATGGCGGCCAGGTGGGCCCAGGGGGCACCTCGGCTCAGCCCCAGCACGGCCACCCCGGCCCGGTCGGCGGCCGCGCGCACCTCGTCGGTCACCGGCACCGGCGCGCGCAGCACCAGCCCGGCCGCGTCCTGCTCCCCCAGCGACCCCAGCAGGTCGGCGACGTCCTCGGCGGCCACGCCGACCCCGAGCACCAGCGCGCCGGGCGGCAGCACCGGCTGGTCGGCGGGGTCGTGGATCACCACGCCCCCGATGTCGAGGTCGCGCTCGGGGACGCCGTGGACCAGGTCCAGCAACGACGCTCCCAGGTCGTCGAGCACGCGACCGAGACTCGCGCGGGGTCGGACGGCGGGCGTGCTCATGGTGGTGGCCACCTCTGGACCGTAGGGGTCGGTACGGCGACCCTACGTCGTCCGATCCGACCGCATCCAGCGCCCGGTTCGTCGGATCGGACGAACGCTCAGACCGCGACCCACCCCACGCCCGTGGTGACCTCGGCCAGCGCCTCCGGGACCGGCTCCACGCCGAGCCCCGGCCCCTGGGGCACCGCGAGGTGGCCGTCGGCGAGCACGAACGGCTCGGTGACGTCGGTGCGGTAGTAGCGGCCCGACCCGGAGGTGTCTCCCGGCATCGTGAAGCCCGGCAGCGCGGCCAGCGCCACGTTCGCCGCCCGACCGAGGCCGGTCTCCAGCATCCCGCCGCACCAGACCGGGACGCCGTGGGCGGCGCACAGGTCGTGGATCCGCCGCGCCTCCAGGTAGCCACCCACCCGCCCGGGCTTGATGTTCACCACCGAGCAGGCCCCCAGCCGCAGCGCGGCCGCGGCCGACTGGGCCGAGGTGATCGACTCGTCGAGGCAGACCGGCGTGCGGATCAGCCGGGCCAGGTCGGCGTGGCCGAGAACGTCGTCCTCCTCCAGCGGCTGCTCGATCAGCAGCAGGTCGAACGGGTCCAGCCGGGCCAGGTGCCGCGCGTCGGCGAGCGTGTACGCCGTGTTCGCGTCGACCTGGAGCAGCACGTCGTCGCCGTACCGCTCCCGGACGGCGCGCACCGGCTCGACGTCCCAGCCGGGCTCGATCTTCAGCTTGATCCGCAGGTAGCCCTCGTCGAGGTAGCCGCCGACCGCGTCGAGCAGGGCCGGGATGCTGTCCATGATCCCGACCGAGACGCCGCACGGGACCCGGTCGTGGACCGCGCCGAGCTCCCGGGCGAACGAGCGGCCGCCGGCGCGCAGCTCCGCGTCGAGCACCCCCATCTCCAGCGCCGCCTTGGCCATCCGGTGGCCCTTGAAGGGGGCCAGCACCCGCGCCACGGCCGGTGCGTCGAGGTCCCCGGCGGCACCGAGGGCCGGGACCAGGAAGCGCTGCAGCACGTCGACGGCGGCGTCGACGTACTCGGAGGAGTAGAGCGGGTCGACCATCGCGACGCACTCCCCCCAGCCCTCGCCGACGTCGGTGACGACCCGCAGGAGCAACAGGTGCCGGGTGGTCTGGGTGCCGAAGGACGTGCGGAACGGCGCGACCAGCGGCATCGAGATCCGGCGCAGCTCCACGCCCTCGAGCTTCATCGCGTGCCCCGGACGACGTACCAGCCGGCCCGGTCGAAGCCGCTCACCCGGCCCCCGCCCGCGACCAGCGTGGTCAGCGCCTCGCGGACGGCGTTGCGCCAGGCGTGCGCGAGCTCCGGGTCCTCCGCCCGCAGCACCCCGATGTCCGCGGGTACGGCGACCAGCGAGACCGGTCCGTCGAGCGGGCCGGCGACCGGGGTCCCCGTCCGCGAGCGGCCGAGGGCGACCACGGCACCGGCGGCGAGCTCGTCGGCGACCGAGACCGGGGCGAGCCCGGGGCCGCCGGCACAGGCGGCCACCACCGCCGGGTCGCGCAGCCGCCACCGCACGAGCAGCCGGTCGGAGTCGTCGACGCCGTTGATGGTGTCGAGCATGGTGCCGTAGAAGTTCGGCAGGTACTCGACCGGCTCGGCGGCCAGCTTGGCCAGGTTGAAGTAGGCGTTCCGGCTGACCAGCGGGTCGAAGGTCCAGGCGATGTCGGAGACGCCGCGCAGCATCGCCCAGGCCCGTTGGTGAAGCTTCAGCGCGAAGCCGACGTGTCGGCCGGCCAGGTCGCGGGCCACCCCGGCGATGTGGCTGTGCAGGGCGTCCTCGGACGGCGCGTGGAAGAAGCCGACGCAGGCGCCGACCAGGCGGTGGCCGTCGAAGGCGCCGCCGACGTAGTTGCCGGCCTTGGCGAAGGCGCGGAGCAGCTCGACGGTCACCGGTGGGTTCGCGTCGCGGCCCCAGATGGTCGCGTAGAGCCTCACCGCGTCCTCCAGGTCCGACAGGTCGGTCAGCTCGCGGACGGCGACCCCGGCCGCGAGCGCGGCGGCGTCGGCCGCCTGCACGGCGTGGTCGAGGTCGGGGTCGACGGCGGTCAGGTTGCTCACGGTTCCCATGCTGGTCGGGTCGGGGCGCTGCGTCATGGTCGTCCCCGACCAGCCGCGGCGAGGGAGTTCGTCGGGTCGGCCAGCGGCCGGTCGAGCAGGTCGGTGACGAGCGCACGGAGCAGCGTGGCCCGCGGCAGCAGGTGCTCGACGAGGACGTGCTCGTCCTCGGCGTGCGCCCCGCCACCGACCGCTCCGAGTCCGTCGAGGGTGGGCGTGCCGACCCCGGCGGTCAGGTTGCCGTCGGAGGCACCCCCGACGGCGACCGCGCTCAGCGGCTCCGGGCTCAGCGCCCGGGCCCGGGCCAGCAGCGCGGCGGACGACGCCGCCTCGAGCGGCGGGCGGTTGGGTCCGCCGGCGACCTCGACGGCCGCGCCGTCCAGGGTCGGGCGCAGCGCCCGCAGGGCGGCGTCGACCCGGTCCTGCTCGGACCGCGTCCGGACTCGGACGTCGACGGCGAAGGAGCCCGCCGCCGGCACGGTGTTGGTCGTCGTCCCCGCCGCCAGCAGGGTCGGCGTGACCGTCGTGCCCAGCGCGGGGTCGGCCAGCGCGCTGACCGCGAGGGCCTGGTGGGCCAGCTCGAGGGTGGCGTTGACGCCCTGCTCGGGCTCCAGGCCGGCGTGCGCGGCGCGACCGGTCACGCGGACGTCGTACAGGGAGACGCCCTTGCGCTCGGTCTTCAGCGCGCCGCCGTCGGCCGAGGCCTCCAGCACCAGCGCTGCCTCGTGGGCGCGGGCCTCGTCCTCGACCAATCCGCGCGAGGACGGCGAGCCCAGCTCCTCGTCACCGGTGACCAGCAGCGTCACGCCGTCGAGGCCGGGCAGGGCGTGGAAGGCCAGGGCCAGGCCGGCCAGCATGTCGAAGCAGCCGGGACCGCGCAGCACCCCGCCCACCACCGAGTACGGCGTCCGCTGCAGCGTCCCGATCGGCCAGACCGTGTCGTGGTGGCCGACGACCAGCACCCGGTGCGGGCCGGCGCCGAGCCGCCAGCGCAGGTGGGTGCGACCGTCGGCGACCAGCGTCTCCGGGGCGACCCCGAGCCGCGCGGTGCCGATCTCCGCGACGACCGCCGCCGAGCGGGCGACCGCGGCCAGGTCCGACGAGGGCGACTCGCACTCGATCATCGTGCGCAGGTCGTCGAGGAGCAGGTCGAGGTCCATCAGTCGACCCGCGGGGTCGCCCGCACGCCGAAGTGCAGGTAGCGCTCCCCGGTCGGCAGGTCGTAGAAGGTCACCGGCGCCCAGGTCTCCACGCCCTCCGGGCGGACGGCGAACAGGCCCGGCCCGACCGGGACCAGCGGGTGCTCCTCGACCGGGTCCGGGACCATCTCGGCGATCGGGCCGAGCAGCGTGGTCCGCAGGGTCGGCCCCTCGGCCAGCACCTCCATCCGCACCGACGCGCGGGCGTAGGTGCCGACGTACGGCGTGACGTCGACGTCGACCGGCTCCGCGGGCGGGGCGAACGCCACCGGGATCTCGACGTCGGCCAGCTCGGCGAATAGCTCGCGGTAGAGGTCCTCGTAGAGGTCGCGGGTGTGCCCGCCGTTGGTCAGCAGCGCGACCGCGAGCCCGGCCTCGGGCAGGACGCGCAGGAAGGCGGCCTGGCCGATGGTGTTGCCGTCGTGGCCGATCACCCGGTGCCCGCCGTCCTCGCCCCAGCCGAAGCGGATCCAGCCCAGGCCCCAGGAGTCGCCGAGGATGTACTTGTCCGGCAGGTCGGCCTGGTGCTCGGCCATCTGCGCGGCGGCGGCCTCGCTCAGCAGCCGGGTCCCGTCGGCCGCCAGCCCGCCAGTGAGGTGCATCCGGGCGAAGCCGAGCAGGTCGGTGACGGTGGACGTGATCAGCCCGGCGGGGCCGAGCGAGCGGGGCAGCTGCCAGATCGGCGCGGTGACCGGGACGCCGTCCTGGTCCTCGTGGCCCGCGGCGGCGCCGTACAGCAGCGCCTCCTCGGGGAGGGTGACGGTGCTGGTCAGGCCGAGCGGGGTGAAGAGCCGCTCGCGCATCGCGGCGTCCCAGGTGAGCCCGGTGACCTTCTCGATCAGCCGGCCCATCAGCGAGTAGCCCGAGTTGCAGTAGGACCAGGTCGCGCCGAGCGGGTGGTTCTGGGCGGCGTCGGCCAGCAGGTCGACGTACTTCTCGAGGCAGTCGTCGCCGCGGCCGGTGTCGGTGAACACGTCGCCGTCGATGCCGCTGGTGTGGGTGAGCAGGTG
Organism: Nocardioides lianchengensis; assembly: GCF_900101465.1. Lineage (GTDB taxonomy): Bacteria > Actinomycetota > Actinomycetes > Propionibacteriales > Nocardioidaceae > Nocardioides > Nocardioides lianchengensis. The sequence continues at coordinate 102,500 of NZ_FMZM01000006.1, read as the reverse complement.
GCGCAGGGTCACCCTCTTGGTCACGTCGGGGTCGGCGAGACGCAGCTCGGGCAGCACCTCGACGATCGGCCCGTCGAGCTCCAGCAGCCCCTCGTCGACCAGCTGCATCGCCACCGTGGCGGTCCAGACCTTGGAGATCGAGCCGATCTGGAACAGCGACTCGTCGGTGGCCGCGACGCCGGTCCGCGTGTTGAGCACGCCGTACGACGAGGTCGCCAGCTCGTCGTCGCCGCCGGGCGTGAGCCGCAGGATGCCCAGCTGCGCGCCGGGGACACCGTGCCGCTCGGCCAGCTGCGCCAGCCGGCGCTGCCAGCGGGCGACGTCGACGCGCGGCCGGCCGGCCCGCAGCGTGTGCTGCTCGACCCAGTCGACGACCCGGCGGCCGTAGTCGATCCGCTGCGACGGCGGCCCGAGGAGGACGAACGCGTGCGCGGCGCCGGGGTAGAGCACCAGCTCGGTCGGCACGCCCCGCTCGCGCAGCGAGGTGAACCACTGCTGGGCCTGGCCGACCGCGCAGGTCCGGTCCTCGCCACCGTGCAGCACCAGGGTGGGCGTGCTGACCCCGGCGACATGGGTGAGCGGCGACATCGCGGCGTACCGCTCGGGCTGCTCCCAGGGGGTGCCGCCCAGCTCGAAGCTGCTCAGGCAGGTGCCGTCGTCGCAGGTGCCGTACATGCTGACCAGGTCGCTGACCACGCCGCCGGCGACCGCCGCCTTGAACCGGTGGTCGCGGCCGGTCAGCCAGCAGGTCATGAAGCCGCCGTAGCTGTAGCCGGTGATCGCCAGCCGCTCGGGGTCGGCCAGCCCCTCGGCCACCAGCGCGTCGACCGGCTCCAGGAAGTCGTTCGCGTCGGCGACGCCCCAGGCGCCGTGGACCGCGTCGTAGAACGCCTCGCCGTACCCGTCGCTCCCCCGCGGGTTGACCAGCAGCACCGCCCAGCCGCGCGCGGCCAGCTCCTGGTGGTAGGGGTGCATCTCGTCGGCCGCGCCGTTCCAGGCGTTGTGCGGGCCGCCGTGGACGTCGACCAGCAGCGGCCGCGGACCGCTCAGGGCCGGGTCGCGGACCAGCCAGGCCTGCACCTCGGTGCCGTCGGCGATCGTGAAGGTGCGCTCCTCGCGCACGAACAGCTCGACGTCGCCGAGCGCGGCGCCGTGGTCGGTCAGCACCGTCTCGGTCCCGGTGGCGAGGTCGACCGCCACGATCTCGCCGTACGACGTGGGGGTGGCCAGCGCGACCACCGCCGTGCCGCCGACGACCGACAGCCCCGACACGACCCGACCGGGCCCGGCAACGACGGGCCCCTCGTCGGCGCCGACCGCCCACAGGTGGGTGCAGCCGCGGTCGCGCAGGGCGAGCAGCACCCGGCCGTCGGCGAGCTCGACCGGCAGGGCTCCGGGGTACGCCGGGCCGCCGGGCATCACGTTGCGGTCCAGGTGGCCGGACAGGTCGGTCAGCGGCCCGCCGTCCAGCGGCACGCGGAGCAGGTGCTGGTGGCCCACCGGGCCGCCCGGGAAGCCGACCACCAGGAGGCTGGCGCCGTCGGGCGCGAAGGAGACCGTGCCGGCGACGCCGTCGGCCAGGGCGACGACCCGCGGCCGCGCCTTCGGGTCCTCGAGGTCGAGCAGGTGCACGGCGGTGCGGAAGGTCAGGTCGGTGTCCGCGCCGACCCCGCGGGTGAAGGCCAGCGTCGCGCCGTCGGGCGAGAACGCGGGCGAGCCGACGTGCTCGGGGCCGTCGGTCAGCTGCCGGACGTCGCCGGTGCCGAGGTCGACCAGGTGCAGCTGGCGTCGTACCGGGCCGACGAGGCCGGCGCCGTCGGACTGGTAGTCCAGCCGGGTGGTCACGAGCGGACCGGTGCCGTCGGTGGGGTCGACCGGCGCGAGGAGCGCCAGCCGGTCCCCGGCGGGTGACCAGACCGGCGCGCCCGCGCCGAGCGGCAGGTCGGTGACCCGCTCGGGCTCGCCGCCGGCCGCATGGAGGAGGTGGACCTGGCCGGCGCGCAGGAAGGCCAGCCGGGTTCCGTCGGGCGACCAGGCGGGCGACGAGTCCTCGGGACCGGCGGTCAGCGGGCGCGGGGTCCCGTCGGGCAGGTCGACGCTCCAGACCCGGTCGACGCTGCGGTCGGCCGCGGCGTCCAGGGTGCGGAGCACGTAGACGGCCCGCGAGCCGTCCGGCGCCAGCGCCGGCTGCGAGGGGACGGCGAGGTCGGTCAGGTCGTCGAGGCGCATGCGTGAGGTCATGAGGTGCTCCTTCTCCCGGGTACGGCGGCCAGCAGCGCGCGCGTGTAGTCGTGGTCGGGCTGGGCCAGCACCCGGTCGGTGGGGCCCTGCTCGACGATCCGGCCCTGGTGCATCACGGCGACGTGCGACGCGACGTACCGGACCACGGCGAGGTTGTGCGAGATGAACAGCATCGAGAGACCGAGCTCGGCCTGGAGCTCGCGCACCAGGTTGAGCACGGCGCCCTGGATCGAGACGTCGAGCGCGGAGGTGATCTCGTCGGCGACGACCACCTCGGGCCGGCCGGCGAGCGCCCGGGCCAGGGCGACCCGCTGCCGCTGACCGCCGGAGAGCCGCGCGGGCAGCGCCGCCGAGCGGCCGGGGTCGAGGTGGACCAGCTCCAGCAGCCGCTCGACCTCGGCCCGCCGCTCGGCCCGGGAGCTGCCCGGCGGGATCGCCTCGGCGATGCTCTCGCCGATGGACATCCGCGGGTCGAGGGAGGAGTAGGGGTCCTGGAAGACCATCTGGAGCGGCCGGTGCCGACCGCGGGTCGGGACCGGCTCGCCGCCGAGCAGGATCGACCCGCCGTGCACCGGCGCCAGCCCGACCGCGGCCCGGGCCAGCGTCGACTTGCCCGACCCGGACTCCCCCACCAGGCCGACGACCTGCCCGGAGGGCACGGTGAGGCTGACCCCGTCGACCGCGGTCGTGGTGCCGTAGCGCACGGTCACGTCATCGAAGCGCAGGCTGGTCACGACGCCTCCACCTCCGCCAGCGAGCCGAGCTCGTCGATCCCCGACTCCGGGGACTCGCCGGGGTGCCAGCAGGCCACCCGTCGCCCGGCCGCGTCGATCTCCAGCGGCGGGTCCTGCTCGCGGCAGCGCGCGGTGGCCAGCGGGCAGCGGGCGGCGTACGCGCAGCCGACGGGAACGTCGGCCGGGTCCACCGGCCGGCCCGGGATGACGGCGAGCGGCTGGTCCAGGTCCGTCTCCATGTCCGGTACGGCGGCCGCCAGCGCTCGCGTGTAGGGGTGCCGGGCGGCGGTGTGCAGGTCGGCGGCGGGCAGGTCCTCGACGATCCGGCCGGCGTACATGACCAGCACCCGGTCGCACACCTGCGCGACGACCGCCACGTCGTGGCTGATCAGCACCAGCGCGACGTCGTCCTGCTCCCGGATCGCCGCGAGCAGGTCGAGGACCTGCTGCTGGACGGTGACGTCGAGCGCCGTGGTCGGCTCGTCGGCCACGACCAGGGCCGGGGAGCCCATCAGGCCCATGCCGATCATCGCCCGCTGGCGCATCCCGCCCGAGAACTCGTGCGGGTACTGGCGGGCGCGGCGCTCCGGGTCGGAGATCCGCACCGCCCTCAGCCGGTCCACGGCCCGGCCCAGCGCGGCGCGCCGGTCCAGCCCGTGGTGGTGGCGCGAGACCTCGGCCAGCTGCCCGCCGATGCGCCGCGTGGGGTTGAACGACGTCATCGGGTCCTGGAAGACCATGGCCAGCGAGGTGCCGAGGAGCCGTCGCTGCGCCCGGGTGTCCGGCCCGCGCAGGTCGTGGCCGAGCAGCTCCAGCCGCTCCGCGTCGACCCGACCCGTCTCGGCCACCAGCCGGCTGACGGCCAGCGCCGTCAGGGACTTGCCCGAGCCGGACTCCCCCACGATGCCGACCGCCTCGCCCCGTCGTACGGCGAAGGTGACGCCGCGGACCGGGCGGATCGGACCGGTCGGCCCGGGGAAGGTGACTTCGAGGTCGCGGACGTCGAGAACCAGGTCGGAGCCCTCGTGGCCGGCCCCCTCCGCCACCGGCTCGGCCGGCGCGACCCGAGCGACGGCCGGGAGCGCCGGGATCCCGCCCACCACGCCGACGCCGAGCGCCTTGGCCGCCGACTCGCCGAGCAGGTTGAGCGCCAGGCCCGCGAGCAGCACCGCCGCTCCGGGGGCCAGCGCGGCGGCCGGGTTCACGTAGATCGAGGTGATGCCGTCGAAGAGCAGCCGGCCCCAGTCGTACGACGGCTGCTGGACGCCGAGGCCCAGGAAGGAGAGGCCGGCGAAGGAGAGCAGGGCGCCGCCGGCGCCGATGGTGGCGTTGATGACCAGGGGCTCGGCGATGTTCGGCAGCACGTGCCGCAGCAGGATCCGGACCCGGCCGACGCCGGCGACCCGGGCCGCCGCGACGTAGTCGCGCGCCTCGACGCCGGCCACCAGCGTCTGGGTCAGCCGGCCGAACATCGGAGCACCGGCGATGCCGATCGCGAGCACCGCCCCGGTGGCACCGACGCCGAACACGACCGCGAAGAACAGTGCGAGCAGGATGCCCGGGAAGGCCACGGCGATGTTGATGCCGGCCGTGACCAGTCGTCCGGACCGGCGACCGAGCAGGAACGACGCGGTGCCGAGCACCAGACCGACGGCGACGGCGATGGCTGTCGCGGCCAGGGCCAGCTCGACCGAGAGCCGAGTGGCCACCAGGGTCCGGAAGAAGATGTCGCGGCCCAGGTTGTCGGTGCCGGCCCAGTGCTCGGCCGACGGGCCGGAGAGGATGTTGTCGGTGTCGACCGCGTCCGCGTCGCCGGTCCAGAGCATCGGAGCGACGACGGCCAGCACCAGCACGGCCAGGGTGAGGATCGTCGCGGTCAGCCCCAGCGGGGTGCGGAGCACGGACTTCCAGCGCTGCACGGCTCAGTCCTCCCGGATCGTCGAGCGCGGGTCGAGCAGCGCGAGGGCCACGTCGACGAGGGTGTTCACGAGCAGCACGCCCACGCCGTACACGAGGACGACGGCCTGCACGACCTGGTAGTCCTTGGTGAGGATCGAGGAGACGATCGTGCTGCCGAGGCCCGGCCAGGCGAAGACGTTCTCGACCAGGACCGTGCCGGCCACCATCGAGCTGAGGAACAGCCCGCCCAGGGTGAGGGACGCGGTGAGCGCGTTCGGGAGGGCGTGGCCGAGGTAGATCGTGCGCCGGGGCAGCCGCTTGGCCCGCGCGGTCCGCACGAAGTCGGCTTCGAGCACCGCGACCATCTCGACCCGGACGATGCGGGCCAGGATCGCGGCCGGCCCGATGGCCAGGGCGAGCACCGGCAGCACGTAGGCGCTCGCGCTGTCGTTGCCGGCGACGGGGAGCCAGTCCAGCTGCACGCCGAAGACGTAGACCAGCCCGACGCCCAGCAGGAAGTCCGGCACGGTCCCGAGCACGACGCTGCCCGTGGTGAAGACCAGCTCGGTACGACGGCCGTGGCCGGCGCGGGTCAGCACGCCGAGGCTCACCCCCACCGGTACGGCGACCGCCACCGCGACCAGGAACGCCAGCAGCGCGAGCTGCAACGTCGCCGGCAACCGCTGGGACACGATCTGCGAGACCGGCAGCTGGGAGATGAGCGAGGTGCCGAGGTCACCGGTGAACAGGCCCTGCAGGTAGTGCCAGTACTGCACCAGGATCGGGTCGTCGAGCCCCATCGCCTCCCGCTTCGCGGCGACCAGGCTCGCGGGGGCCGTCGGCCCCAGGGCGCCCCGCACCGGGTCGCCCGGGATCAGGTGGATCATCAGGAACGACGCGGTGACCAGCACCCACAGGGAGACCAGCAGCCGCCCGAGCCGTCGTACGCCGAAGCGCACCCACGGGTGGACTCCCGCGCCCACCCGCGGGGTCGCCGGGGCGACCGAGCTCGCCGAGGCCATCGCTTACTTCGCCAGCATCCGGATGCTGGTGGGCACCAGCTGGCCCGGGTACTCGAACTCCGCCCCGTTGCCGTACGTCTTCACCTGGTTGTTGGCGAAGGGCACGATGTCGGCCGCGGCGAACAGGGCCGACTCGGCCTCCAGCCAGGCGTCGCAGCCCTCCACCCCGTTGGTGGCGCTCGCCGCCTCGACCCCGGCGGTGTAGCCGGCGTTGTCGATCCCGGAGAAATTGGTGCCCCCGTCGGCCGGACCGGCCCCGGACAGGAACGGCACCAGCTGGTCGGGGCTGTTCACGTTGAGCGGGACCCAGGCGATGTCCCACTCACCGCTCCCGAAGACCGCACCCTGGAGCGCGGTCTCGTCGACCCCCTTGGCCGTGACGGTCGCGCCGGCCTCGTCCCACTGCTGGACGGCCAGCTCGGCGGCCGCGGCCACCGCGCTGCCGGCCGCGCTGGAGTAGAGGAAGGTGAGCTTCTTGCCGTCGAGGACCGCCTTCGCCGCGTCCACGTCCTGGCCCGGGAGCGACCCCGAGACCGAGTCACCCGGGCACGAGGTGGGCTGGATGGCGGCGAGCGTGGTGGCCGGGGTCCCGGCACCGGCCGTCGCGACCGACGCCAGCTCCTCGAGGTCGAGGGCCTGGGTCAGCGCCATCCGCACGTCGGCGTCGCTGGCCGGCGACCCGGCGGCGTGGTTGTACCACTGCTCCCCGACCAGGGCCGGCGTCTCGGTGGTGAACAGGTCCGCCGCCTCGAGGCGCTTCGCGTCGGGACCCTGGACGGCCGCGGCGTTCAGGTCGCCGGCGAGCAGGAGGTTGGTGGCGGTGCCCTCGTTCTGGATGATCTTCAGGACGACGGTCGCGGGCAGACCCTTCTCGGCCGTGGTGGCGCCGTCCGGTCCCCAGACGTAGCCCTCGCGCAGCGCGTAGGTGTAGTGGTCGCCGGGCACGGCCTCGGTCAGCTCGTAGGGGCCCGAGCCGGAGGTGCTGTCCGCGAGCGACGCCCGGTCGGCCAGGCCCGCGTCGCAGACCATCGGCAGGCTGGCCAGGCCGTTGAGCACGAACGGCGCGGGCTCGGCGAGGGTGATGGTCACGGTGCCGGCCGCGTCGTCGGCCTTCGCGGTCGCCCCGGCCGGCAGGAAGACGCCGAGGTAGGCGCTCTGGTTGGCCGGGTCCCCGACGTACGCGATGTTCTCGGCGACGGTGGTGGCCGTCAGGGCGCTGCCGTCGGCGCAGGTGACGTCCTTCGCGAGGGTGAGGGTGACCGTCGTGCCGTCGACCGCCCAGTCGGTGGCGAGCTGGGAGCGGATCTCGCCGGTCTCGCTGTCCACCGAGACCAGGTTGTCGTAGGCGAGCTGGTTGACCGTGAAGAGCTGGGTGCTCGCCGACGAGTGCGGGTCCAGCTTCCCGGGATCGCCCGCCAGGGCCATGGTGAAGGTGGCGCCGTCGACGTACTCGCCGCTGCCTCCCCCGCCGCCCGAGTCGTCGGATCCCCCGCACCCCACGAGCAGGGCGGCGGTCAGGCAGAGTCCGAGAGCGGGCACGGCTGGCTTCATGGCGGGTCCTCTTCGTGGCGGTGCTGGCGGTCGGTTCAGGAGTCGGCGCGCCGGACGGCACGACCGATGTGGACGAACTGGGCGCGTCCCGAGCCGTCGTCGCCGACGAACGCGTGGGGCATGTGCAGGCCGTTGTCCGGCTCGGCGTAGATGAGGCTGTCCTCGCGGAAGGGCACCAGCTCCTTGCGCTCCGGCTGCTCGCCGAGGTCGGCGAAGAGCCCCTTCGGGACGTGCTCGACATAGATCCGGCCGTCCGCCTCCTGGCTGACGACCAGGTCCATCACCTGCGCGGAGTAGGTGCCGACGAAGCGGCTCGCGTCGACCTGCGTCGGCGTGGCCGGGGGCACCGGCAGGCCGGGCAGGGTGGCGTCGCTCAGCTCGGCGATCACGTGGCCGACCAGGTCGTGGTAGAGCGAGAGGACGTCGCCGCCGTTGGTCAGCAGCACGACGGCCAGCCCGGCCTCGGGGACCATCCGCAGGAACGCGTTCTGGCCCAGGGTGCTGCCGTCGTGGCCGATGATGGCGCCGGTCGGGGTGTCGAAGCGCTCGAAGCCCAGGCCCCACGAGTCGCCCATCACGCCGAGGTAGGGCACCTCGACCTCGCGGGCGTGCATCCGGGCGGCGGTGCCGGACGCCAGGACCTGGGTCCCGTCGTCGGCCCGTCCGTCCTCCAGGTGCATCCGCGCGAACGCGACCAGGTCACGTGGGCGCATCGACAGCATCGTCCCGGCCGGAGCGTTGGACCGGGCCAGCGCCCAGACCGGCGCGGGCTGGAAGCCCCCGCCGGGCGCGAGCTCGAGGTGGCCCATGGCGGCGCGGAAGGTGATCGCGTCGTACGGGCCGGTGGCGGCGTGGGTCAGGCCGAGCGGCGCGAACAGGTGCTCGCGCAGGCAGTCGTCGTACGTCTTCTCGCGCAGCACCTCGACCAGCCGGCCGAGGACGACGTACCCGGCGTTGTTGTAGGAGAACTGCTCGCCCGGCGCAAAGAGCTGGGGCACGTCGTGGAGGACCCCGAGGTACTTCTCGACCGCGTCGTCGCCGGGCCCGGTGTCGGTGAAGATGTCGCCCTCGAACCCGGCGGTGTGGCTGAGCAGCTGGCGGACCGTGATCGCCGCCGCCGCGGCCTCGTCGCCGATCACGAACTCCGGGAGGTAGGACCGCACCGTCGCCTCGAGGTCGACCTTCCCCTCGTCGACCAGCTGCATCACCAGCGTGCTGGTCCAGAGCTTGGTGATCGAGCCGATCTGGAAGACCGAGTCGGCCGTCGCGTCGACGCCGGTGGCCTTGTTCAGGACGCCCGCGGCGCCGTCGACGACCCGGTCGCCCTGCAGCACGGCCCACGCCGCACCGGGGACCTGGTACTTCTCGATCAGACCCGGCAGCGTCTCGCCGACACAGGCCTCCACCTCGCTCAGGGTGCTCATGGAAGGACCCTAGGAACGCCGTCCCCCGCGGTGTTCGTCGTACGCGACAACCCCGCCCGGGGTCACCTGTCGCCCCCGACGAGGCCGACCCCACCCCCGCCCTCCGGTGGTTGAGGAGGTGACCGAGCGACCGTCGCCCGGTGGTTGAGGAGGTCGCGCAGCGACCGTCTCGAAACCCGGTGAGCCAAGACTCGGCATCGATCAAGGCCGACACCCGGCGCGACAGGTTTCGAGACGGGACTTCGTCCCTCCTCAACCACCGAACCCCGGTGGTTGAGGAGGTCGCGCAGCGACCGTCTCGAAACCCGGTGAGCC
>NZ_FMZM01000006.1:29987-93304 GCF_900101465.1 Nocardioides lianchengensis | reverse complement strand
CTCAACCACCGAACCCCGGTGGTTGAGGAGGTCGCGCAGCGACCGTCTCGAAACCCGGTGAGCCGACCCACCGCCCGGACCCAACGCCGGCGCTCGGGCTGCGGGGGTTTCGACACGGGACTTCGTCCCTGCTCAACCACCGGACCCCCGGTGGTGGAGGAGGTCGCAGCGACCGTGTCGAAACTCGGTGAGCCAAGACCCGGCATCGATCAAGGCCGACACCCGGCGCGACGGGTTTCGAGACGGGACTTCGTCCCTTCTCAACCACCGGGGTGGGCGGCCGGCGAGCCCGGGGTCGGGAAGAGATAGCGGACCACCGCGCTCTGTCCGAGGGTCCAGGTCCCGTTGAGCACCCAGTACGCCAGCAGCGCCACCGGTACGGCGCCCCCCGCGACCAGCAGCCCCAGCGCGGAGACGGCCGGCATCAGCTGCTGGACCCGCGCGACGGTCTCCGGGAGGTCGTCGGTGACCGTGTTCGGCGCGACCAGGTAGCGCTGCGTCACGAACGACAGCACCGCCGCGACGATCGCGAGCCCGGCCACCACGGCCAGGTGGGCCGGGCCGGCGCCGAGGTAGCCGCGCTCGGCGAGCGGTACGCCGAGCAGCGTGGCGGCGCCGAGCGAGGCGACCAGCCCGCCGTCCATCGCGCCCGCGCTCGTGCCGTCCGCGACGGTCGCGAGCAGGTGGTAGAGCCCGAGCCAGATCGGCAGCTGGAGGAGCACCGGCAGGCACCCGAGCCGGGACAGACCGTGCTCCGCGGACACCTCGCGCCGGGCGGCGGCGTGGGCCCGCAGGCTGTCCGGGTCGGTGCGGCCGCCGTACTGCTTCCGGAGCGCGCGGAGCTGCGGCCTCGCTCGGGATCCGGCGTGCGCCTGGCGGACGCCGTGGACGGTCAACGGCAGCAGGACCAGCCGGACGGCGACCACCACGGCGGCCAGGCAGAGCAGCCAGGTGGTGCCGGAGTCGGGATCGGTGCCGAGGGCGGTGAGGCCAGCGTGGGTGGCGGCGACGACGGCCGCCAGGGCGTGCGAGATCGGGTCGAGCAGGGACATGCGCGTGCTCCTGAGGAGAGGTGGGATGGGTGGCTGAGGAGGCTCAGCCACGTCCCGGAGCACGTGGACGGCGCGGGTGGGCGACGGGGTCGACGACCCGGCCGCGCAGCACGAGAGGGACGGCGTCGTCGCCGACCGCCACCGGACGCGCGACGCGCACGACCGGCAGCCCGCCGTACGACGCCACCGCGACGAGCGTGGCCAGCGCGAGCGCCACGACCGCGATCGTCGCGGCCCCGGGAGCCTCCGCCGTCGAGACCAGGACAGGCACCAGCAGGGCGAGCAGCGCCGCCAGCACCCGGGTCATGGCGCGATGCTACTCACCCGACCGCGCGGTCCCCCGTCCAGAACTGCGCGCGCAGCGCCTTCTTGTCCGGCTTGCCCAGCCCGGTCAGCGGGAGTGCGTCGGCCGCGATGACCTGCTTGGGCGCCTGCACCGAGCCCTTGCGGTCCTTCACCATCTGCTGGATCTCCGCGACCACCTCGTCGGTGAGCTCCCGCCCCTCGCGGAGGACGACGATCGCGGTGACCGCCTCGCCGAACTTCTCGTGCGGCGTCCCGATGACCCCCACCTGGGCGATCGCGGGGTGCTCGGCGACGACGTCCTCGACCTCGCGCGGGAAGACGTTGAAGCCCCCCGTCACGATCATGTCCTTGGTCCGGTCGACGATGTACCAGAAGCCGTCCTCGTCCTCGCGGGCCACGTCGCCGGTGTGCATCCAGCCGTCGCGGAACGTCTCGGCGGTGGCCTCGGGCAGGTTCCAGTAGCCGCCCGCGAGCAGCGGCCCGGCCACGCAGATCTCCCCCGGCTCGCCGACCGGGACCTGGTTCCCGTCCTCGTCGAGCAGCGCGGCCCGGATGAACGCCGACGGCCGACCGCAGGACGCCAGCCGGCGGTCGTCGCCGAGGTGGTCGTCCTTGGCCAGGTAGCTGATCACCATCGGTGCCTCGGACTGGCCGTAGTACTGCGCGAAGATCGGCCCGAACCGCTCGATGGCCTCCTTCAGCCGGACCGGGTTGATCGCCGACGCGCCGTAGTAGACGGTCTCCAGCGACGACAGGTCCCGGGTCTTCGAGTCCGGGTGGTCCATCAGCGCGTAGAGCATCGACGGGACCAGCATGGTCGCCGTGATCCGCTGCTCCTCGATGGTCCGCAGCACCTCGGCCGGGTCGAACTTGGCCAGCACGAACAGCGAGCCGCCCTTGATCACCGTCGGGACGAAGAACGCGGCCCCGGCGTGCGACAGCGGCGTGCACATGAGGAACCGCGGCGACTCCGGCCACTCCCACTCGGCCATCTGGATCCGGGTCATCTCCGACATGGCGCGGCTGGTGCCGATCACGCCCTTGGGCTTGCCCGTCGTACCGCCGGTGTAGGTGATCGAGACGATGTGGTCGGGCTCGAGGGTGACGGCCGCCAGCGGCTCCGGCTGGTACGACGCCGCCGCGGCGTTCAGGTCGTGCCCGACGTGGCTGAGCTCGTCGGGCACCGGCCCGATGGTCAGCACCTTCTCCAGCTTGGGGCACTTATCCAGCAGTCCGAGCGCCCGCTCCACGAACATCGGCACCGGGTCGATGGTGAGGGTGGTGATCTCGGCGTCGTTGATGACGTAGGCGTGGTCGTCCAGCGAGCCCAGCGGGTGCAGCGAGGTGCGCCGGTAGCCCTGGGTCTGGCCGGCGCCGATGATGAAGAGGACCTCGGGGCGGTTGAGCGCGAGCAGCGCGCCCGCCGTACCCCGTCCGGCGCCGAGCGACTCGAAGGCCTGGATGTACTGGCTGATCCGCGCGGCCGTCTCGCCGCCGGTGAGGGTGGTGTCGCCCAGGAACATCACCGGCTTCTCCCGGTGCCGCTTCAGCGCGGCGACCATCAGGTGGCCGTTGTGGGTCCCGGTCCGCATCTCGTCGGTCATGCCGCCGAGACTAGAACCTGTTCCAGTTCTGGTCTAGGACCTCTCCGCCAGCCGGATCGCGGCATGCAGCACGACCGCCGCCTCCTCCGGGTCCGCCGCGGCCCGCTCGGGGACCTGGCCGCCGAGCAGCGCCGCCGGCTGGGTCAACCAGGCCCAGACGTGCCAGGGGTCGGTCCCGGCCGCGAGCAGCGGCTCCAGGACCGGCACCAGCTCGGGCCGGGCCTCGCCGACGTCGGTCAGCTGGAAGGCCGGGACCAACGTGCGCTCGTCGGCCGCGACCAGCAGCAGCCGGTGCGCAGACGCGGCCTTGTGGACCGAGAACCTGGTCGCGTCGACCGTCGCACCGCATACCGCGGCCAGCGTCTCGTAGCTGAACCACGGGCTCGCCAGCAGCTGCTCGCGCACCCGCGCCCGCCGGGCCAGCTGCACGAGCGAGACGGGTACGGCGTGCTCCGGCTCCGAGCCGTCCTGCCGCAGCAGCCGCTCCAGCTCGGCCAGCTGGTCGTCGGTCATCGGCCGCCGGGTGCCCGGGTCGGTCCACACCGCCCGGCCGTCCGCGTCCCGGTCGAGCACCGGCAGCCCGGCCGCCGGCAGGTGCTCGGCCAGCCCCAGGCCCTCCAGCCAGGTCGCCAGCCGCTCGCCCCGCCCACCCTCGTCGCTCACCGCTCGATCATCTCGCACGCGGCCCGACGCCGCCCCGCGGGCCGTCGTTGCCGGATCGTGACCGTCGCGGGACAACCCGGACGGCCGGACGGGCGTCATTCCCTGCGTGAGCAAGCTCGGGCACGTCCTCGCCACCCTCCCCACCCTGGTCCTGCTGGCCGCCGTTGCCGCCTGCGCCGGCACGTCGGGGCCGGCGGCGTCCGACCCGACGCCCGCGGCGGCCCCCACCGCCGACGACGCCGCCCGGGCCTTCGTCGCGTACGCCGGGGGCGACGGGGCCGGCACCGACGTGCCGTGGGGCGACAGCGTCCGGTTCTCGATCGCCGGCGAGCAGGTCGCCCAGCTCAGCCCGGACTTCGCCGCCCGCCGCGAGGGCTGGGTCCGCTGCCCCGGAGCAGTGACCGAGTACGAGGGCCGGCGCTGCCCGGTCTCCGGACTCAACCCCGTCCGCGCGCTGATCCAGGAGGGCGGCCAGCCCCGCCTGGAGACCGACGCGCCGGAGACGGTCGGCTGCTCGACCTACCGGCTGCCCTGGGAGGGCGCCGGGACCGTCTGGATCCGGCCCGACGAGGACCACCGCGACTGCGTCACCGACTTCGCGATCGCCGTGGCCACCGACGGGGACGGCGCCATCGTCGCCGTCGACCTGGCCCTCAGCGGGCCGTGACGCAGGACGGCTCCGGGGTCCACCCCACGGGGAGGGCGCACCCCGGAGCCCGGGGACGGTCCGTCGCACACCCGGTCGCCCGTGGCGCCGCTCCCTCCAAGAAGAGTCACCACACCGAGATCGCCTGGACCGCCGCCCACCACGCTAGGTCGCCGCCCGGGCCCGGTCATCATCAAGATGAGGTACGTCGGCCCCGCAGGCGGCTGTCAGGCCAGCAGCTCCGCGACCTGCCGAACCTCCTCGGGCGAGCGGCAGCTGAGCATCAGCGTGGTCACGCCGGTCTCCTCCCACTGCGCGACCCGCTCCTTGACCTCGCCGGGCGTGCCGATGATGTGCATGTCGTCGACCAGCTCGTCGGGGATCAGCGCCGTGGCCTGGTCCTTCTGGCCGCTCAGGTAGAGCCTCTGCACCTCCGCGGCCAGGTCCTCGTAGCCCATCCGCACGAAGACCTGGTTGTGGAAGTTAGCCTCCTGAGCGCCCATGCCGCCCATGTACAGCGAGACCGACGGCTTGATCGCGTCGATCACCAGCTGCTTGACCTCGGCGCTGTCGACGATCTGCAGGTGGCAGGTGGCGGCGATCTCGAAGTCCGCGCGGGTACGACGTGCGTCCGGTCGGGCGAACCCCTCGTCGAGCCAGGGCTGGTACATCGCGGCCGACTTCGGCGTGTAGAAGATCGGGATCCAGCCGTCGGCGATCTCGGCGGTCTGCGCGACGTTCTTGGGCCCCTCGGCGCCGAGCCAGATCGGGATGTCGGGGCGCAGCGGGTGGGTGATCGGCTTCAGCGGCTTGCCGAGGCCGACCGAGCCCGGGCCGTCGTACGGGAGGGGGTAGTGGGGGCCGGCGTTGGTCACCGGCGCCTCGCGGGCCAGCACCTGCCGGATGATGTCGACGACCTCGCGGGTGCGGGCGAGCGGCTTGGCGAACGGCTGGCCGTACCAGCCCTCGACGACCTGCGGCCCGCTGACGCCCATGCCCAGCACGACCCGGCCACCGGTGAGGTGGTCGAGGGTCAGGGCGTGCATGGCGATCGAGGTCGGTGCGCGGCCCGACATCTGCACGATGGAGGTGCCGAGGCGGATCCGCGAGGTGCCCTTGCCCCACCAGGCGAGCGGTGTGAAGGCGTCGGAGCCCCACGCCTCGGCGGAGAAGATCGCGTCGAAGCCCGCCTCCTCGGCGGCGGCCACCAGCTCGCCGACGCCGGCCGGCGGCTGTGCGCCCCAGTAGCCCAGCTGCAGTCCCAGTTTCATGCCGACACCCTCTCAGAGACCTTGTGCGTTCGCTAGAACGTGTTCTACTTTGCCGGACATGGCTCGCACGCTCTCGGCGCCGGTGACGGTCGCCTTCGACTACACGCGCTCCACCGGACCCGTCGTGGGGAGGTTCCTCACCGGCCTGCGGGACGGGGTGGTCGTCGCGGGACGCACGTCCGACGGCCGGGTCGTCGTACCCCCGCCGGAGTTCGACCCGATCACCCACGAGGCGCTCACCGACTTCGTCGAGGTCGCGGCCACCGGCACGGTCAGCTCGTGGACCTGGGTCCCCGAGCCGGTGAAGGGTCAGCCCCTCGACCACCCGTTCGCGTTCGCGCTGGTCACCCTCGACGGGGCGGACACGCCGTTCCTGCACGCGCTCCACGTCACCTCGCCCGACGAGGTCTCGACCGGGATGCGGGTGCAGGTGCGCTGGCGCGGCGAGCGCACCGGCGCGGTCACCGACATCGAGGCCTTCGTGCCGTTGGCCGACGAGGACAGCGCCTCCCCCGCCGGCGGCGGGCTGCTGGAGGACCACCTGGTCACCGGCGTCGTCACGCCCGTCGAGCTCGACTACCTGTACGCCGCCTCGCCCGAGGAGTCGGCCTTCTACCGGGGCCTGGCCGAGGGCAAGATCCTCGGCCAGCGCTGCCCGGCCTGCCACAAGGTCTACGTCCCGCCGCGCAGCGCCTGCCCGGTCGACGGCGTCGCGACGACCGAGGAGGTCGAGCTCTCCGAGGTCGGCACGATCACCACCTTCTGCATCGTGAACGTCCCGTTCCTCGGCCAGAAGATCAAGCCGCCGTACGTCTCGGCGTACGTCCTGCTGGACGGTGCCGACATCGCGATCCTGCACCTGATCCTCGACATCCCGGCCGACGAGGTCCGGATGGGCATGCGGGTCAAGGCGGTCTGGAAGCCCCGCGAGGAGTGGGGCACCACGATCGAGAACATCAGCCACTTCAGTCCGACCGGCGACCCGGACGCGGACTACGACACCTACAAGCAGCACCTGTAAGGGGCGGGACATGCGTGACGTTGCGGTCGTCGGGTTCGCCCAGCGACAGATGGAGGAGTTCGACGGGTCGCCGACCTGCGTGGAGCTGCTCGTGCCGCTCTTCGAGGAGTGCTACGAGCAGACCGGGTGGACCCGCAAGGACGTCGGCTTCTGGTGCTCGGGGTCCTCGGACTACCTGGCCGGCCGGTCGTTCTCGTTCGTGCAGGCGGTCGACGCGATCGGCGTCATCCCGCCGGTCAACGAGTCCCACGTCGAGATGGACCTGGCCTGGGCGCTCTACGAGGCCTGGCTGAAGATCCAGACCGGCGAGGTCGACACAGCGCTGGTCTACGCGTTCGGCAAGAGCTCGGCCGGCGTGCTGCGCCGTACCCTCGCGCTCCAGCTGGAGCCCTACACGATGACGCCGCTGTGGCCCGACACCGTCAGCCTCGCCGGCTTGCAGGCCCGGGTCGGCCTCGACGCCGGCGCCTGGGACGAGCGGGCGATGGCCGAGGTGGTCAACCGCTCGCTCACCGCCGCCGAGAAGAACGAGTACGCCGTCCGCAAGGGCGGGTCGTCGGTCGAGGAGCTGCTGGCGCGCCCCCTGTACGCCGACCCGCTGCGCAAGCACGACTGCGCGCCCGTGACCGACGGCGCCGCGGCGATCGTGCTCGCCGCCGGCGACAAGGCCCGCGAGGTGTGCGACCGGCCCGCCTGGATCAGCGGCCTCGCGCACTACGTCGACCCGATGAGCATGGGCACCCGCGACCTCACCCGCTCCCCCTCGGCCGAGCGGGCGGCCGCCGCGGCCGGCACCGCCGGCGTCGAGGTGGCCGAGCTGCACGCGCCGTTCAGCCACCAGGAGCTGATCCTGCGCCGCGAGCTCGGGCTCGGCGACGACGTCGCGATCAACCCGTCGGGCGGCGCGCTCTCCGGCAACCCGATGTTCTCCGCCGGCGGCATCCGGATCGGCGAGGCCGCCAAGAAGATCTGGTCCGGCGAGGCCGGCCGCACGCTGGGCCACGCCACGAGCGGCCCGGCCCTCCAGCAGAACCTCGTGTGCGTCCTCGACGCCGAGCAGAAGGGGGCCTGAGATGGCCAAGCAGCCTGCTGCCGTCGTCGGCATCGGTCAGACCCACCACCGCGCGAAGCGCGAGGACGTCTCGATGGCCGGCCTGTGCCGCGAGGCCATCGACCGGGCGCTCCTCGACGCCGGCATGACCCTGGACGACATCGACGCGATCGTGGTCGGCAAGGCTCCCGACCTGTTCGAGGGCGTGATGATGCCCGAGCTCTTCCTGGCCGAGTCGCTCGGCGCGGCCGGCAAGCCGCTGCTCCGCGTGCACACCGCCGGCTCGGTCGGAGGCTCGACCGCCATCGTCGCCTCGTCGCTCGTCCAGGCCGGTGTGCACAAGCGGGTGCTCACGGTGGCCTACGAGAAGCAGTCGGAGTCCAACGCGATGTGGGCCCTGTCGGTGCCGGTGCCGTTCAACATGCCGGTGCACGCCGGTGCGGGTGGCTACTTCGCCCCGCACGTGCGCTCCTACATCCGCCGCTCCGGCGCACCCACGCACATCGGCGCGATCGTGGCCGCCAAGGACCGCAACAACGCGCTGCGCAACCCCTACGCCCACCTGCACAACGAGGGCACCACCGTGGAGTCGGTGCTGGCCTCGCAGATGCTCTGGGACCCGATCCGGTACGACGAGACCTGCCCCTCCTCCGACGGCGCCTGCGCGCTGGTCATCGTGGACGAGGACACCGCGAAGGCCTCGCCCAACCCCGCCTGGATCCACGGCACCGTGATGCGCTCCGAGGCCACCTCGGCCGCCGAGCGCGACCAGGTCAACCCGCAGGCGTCCCGCGACGCCGCCGCCGCACTGTGGAAGCAGGCCGGGATCACCAGCCCGATCGACGAGATCGACGCGGCCGAGATCTACGTGCCGTTCTCCTGGTTCGAGCCGATGTGGCTGGAGAGCCTCGGCTTCGCCGACGCGAACGGCGGCGGCTGGCGGCTGACGGAGTCCGGCGGCACCGCCATGGACGGCAAGATCCCGGTCAACTGCTCAGGCGGCGTGCTGTCGTCGAACCCGATCGGCGCCTCGGGGATGCTCCGCTTCGGCGAGGCCGCCCTGCAGGTGCGTGGCGCGGCCGGCGAGCACCAGGTCGACGGCGCGCGCAAGGCCCTGGGCCACGCCTACGGCGGTGGCTCGCAGTTCTTCGCGATGTGGGTCGTCGGCGCGGACAAGCCGACGAACTGACCCGCTCGCGGACCGGGGGACGGTCTCCGGCCGGCGCGATCTGGGAGGGCGTGCCGGCCGGGCACCACCGCGGCCCGCCGTACGTTGGAACGAGCATGAGCGAGCTGATCCGCACCAACGACGTCGCGTTGATCTCGGTGGTCGAGGCACTCCTGCAGGACGCCGACATCCCCTGCCACGTCGCGGACCGGCACGCGAGTCTCCTCGAGGGCAGCCTCAACTTCCTCCAGATGCGGGTCCTGGTCCCCGACGAGCGGGAGGCCGAGGCGCGCGAGCTGTTGACCGACGCCGACCTCGGTCAGTGGCTGAAGCCCGGCCGTTCGCCCGCGGCGAACGGCCAGCCGTCGCCGGCCGCGGACGTCTAGGGTCGGTCCATGGGTGACGTCGTCGCATTTCCGGCCCCGCAGGCTCCCGAGCCGTCCCGCCCCGAGCCGCTGTGGCGCGAGGCCGTCGGCCACGAGCTGCGCTCCGAGCGCCAGCAGGCCGGCCGGACCCTCACCGACGTGGCCGAGCAGTCGGGCGTCTCGATGCAGTACCTCTCCGAGGTCGAGCGCGGCCTGAAGGAGCCCAGCTCCGAGATCCTCGGCGCCGTCGCCGGCGCCCTCGGCCTGCGGCTCGTCGACCTGACGGCGCGGGTCACGCGCTCGATCGGGCGGATGTCCGGGCCGGTCTGCCTCGCGGCCTGACTCGGCGAGCGCAGCCGCCGGATCCGCCAGACTCGTCCTCGCGAGCACAGCGGCCGACACCTCGCGCCGATCGGACGCTGCGCCTGAATCGTTCACCTAGCCTCTCGTACTCACGGCAGCGCAGGCGTCGCCGACCGTCGAGAGACGCCAGATGGCTGTTCCCCGCGCCTCATTACAGCCATCTGGCGTCACTCGACGATGGATGCGGCACCCCGGGTGGGACGTCGCGAGCTCAGTAGCCCGGGAACACCCGGCGCAGATCGTCGAGGCTGACGTCTCCGGTGACGCTCACACCCCCGTCGTACGGCGCGCGCAGCCGGCCGGTGAGCAGCCGCAGCACGGCCTCCTGCGGACCGTCGAAGGTCGCCGTCGCCTCCACCGGCTCGGTCGTCACCGTCACGGCGTCGGTGATCACGATCGCCCCGCCGGGCACCGCGACCGTGGCCGGCTCGGCCAGCTGGTCGGCCTTGCCGGAGAAGCCGAGCAGGAACCCGAGGTCGCCCGCGAAGAGCTCCAGCAGCACCTCCGCCGCAGCCCCGTCGACCGTCGCCGCCCGGTCCAGCCCGACCTTGACGTCCCACGCGTGCGCGGCGACCTCGTTGAGGCGCATGCCGACCGCGACCACCAGCGGCACCGGGGCGGGCAGGAACCCCATGTCGACGCTGATGCTCCCCTTCTGCTCGGGGGTGAGCGCCGCGAGGGTCTCCAGGTAGCGCGCGTCGTGGCGGACGTACGCCTCGGCCTGCTCGCGGGGCGTCGAGCCGTCCCAGCGGGCCCAGACCGACTGGTTGTCCTCCTCGTCGAACGGCTGGCCGGAGGCGGCGGCCACCGGCTTGCGGCTGATCTCCGCCCCGCTGCCGAGGTGGGACAGCACCTGAGCGACGGTCCACTCGGACGCGCCGCTCGGGCCGGCGAGCTGCTCGTCGGTCAGCGTCGGCACCAGCAGGGCCAGGTCGTCGTGGTGCGCGCGCAGCGAGGCGATCGCGCGGTCGAGGAGAAGGGTCATGCCAGCGACGGTAGCGCTCGTGGCGGGCCTCGGAAGTTGTTGAGTGCCTGGCGTGCTCAGGGCGTGGCCGTCGCAAGGCGCCGGCGCGCCGCCGTACTGGCTCGTCCAGCAAGCGTCGGCAACGCCGCGAGGGGCGCGTCCTGGGTGCGCGAGGTGCTCAAGAACTTCTGACGCGCGCCACTAGCTTGCGGCTGTCGAGGACGCCGTCCGCGACGCCGTAGGCCACCGCCTCCGGGGCGGTGAGCACCAGGTCGCGCTCGGTGTCCTCGCGCAGCCGCTCCAGCTCCTGTCCGGTGTGCCGGACCAGGATCTGCTCCATCTCCGAGCGCAGCCGGACGATCTCCTTGGCCTGGAGGGCCAGGTCGGGCAGGGTGCCCTGCCCGCCGCCCGACGGCTGGTGCAGGACGACGCGCGCGTGCGGCAGCACCATCCGCCGGCCAGGGTCCCCCGCGGCCAGCAGCACCGCGGCCGACGAGCCGGCCTGGCCGATGCAGGTGGTCCCGACAGGCGGCCGGACGAACTGCATCGTGTCGTAGACCGCGAGCATCGCGGTGACCGAGCCACCGGGGCTGTTGAGGTAGAGGTTGATCGGCGCCTCGGGGTTCTCCGACTCCAGGTGCAGCAGCTGCGCGATCACCACGTTGGCGACGCCGTCGTCGATCTCGGTGCCGACGTAGACGATCCGGTCGGACAGGAGCCGGCTGTAGATGTCGACGGCGCGCTCGCCACCGCGCACGGTCTTCTCGACCACGCTGGGGATCGTGTAGGAGCTCATCGGCTCAGCCCGATCCGCTGGGACGGGTACGACGGGGTCACGTCGGCCACGTCGGTGAGGATCGCGTCGACGAAGCCGTAGTCCAGGGCCTGCTGCGCGGTGAACCACCGGTCCCGCAGCGCGTCCCGCTCCACCTTCTCGACCGGCTGGCCGGTGTGCTCGGCGATCAGGCCGATCATCACGTTCTTGGTGTGCTCCAGGTTCTCGGCCTGGATCTCGATGTCGATGGCCGTGCCACCGATCCCGGCCGAGCCCTGGTGCAGCAGCACCCGGCTGTGCGGAAGGGCGAAGCGCTTGCCCGGCGTACCGGCCGAGAGCAGGAACTGGCCCATGCTCGCCGCCAGCCCCATGGCCAGCGTGCTGACGTCGTTGGGGATCAGCCGCATGGTGTCGTAGATGGCCAGGCCGGCCGAGACCGAGCCGCCGGGGCTGTTGATGTAGAGGCTGATGTCGCGCCGCGGATCCTCGGCCGAGAGCAGCAGCAGCTCGGCGCACAGGCGGTTGGCGATCTCGTCGTCGACCTGCTGGCCGAGGACGAGGATCCGTTGGTGGAGCAGCCGGTCGGCCGCCGAGGGTGAGAGCGTCGTGGTCATGGAGCCAGCGTGGTCCGGCGTACGGCGCCACCCCAGCGATTCTGCTGCCGGCGGTTCTGCCCTGGGCAGATCCGCCGCCTAGGCTGGCCGGGTGATCGAGCTCCGCACCCCCGCCCAGATCGAGCAGATGCGCCCCGCCGGGCGCTTCGTCGCCGACGTCATCACCCGCCTCGCCGAGGTCGCCGACGTGGGCGTCAACCTGCTCGAGCTGGACGCGGTCGCGCACGAGATGATCCGGGAGCGCGGCGCGGAGTCCTGCTACATCGACTACCACCCGTCGTTCGGGGCCTCGCCCTTCGGCAAGGTGCTGTGCACGTCGGTGAACGACGCGGTGCTGCACGGCCTCCCGCACGACTACGTGCTGCAGGACGGCGACCTGCTCAGCGTCGACTTCGCGGCCAGCGTCGACGGCTGGGTCTCCGACTCGGCGCTCAGCGTCGTCGTCGGTACGCCGCGCCAGGAGGACCTCGACCTGATCGCGACCACCGGCCGCGCCCTCGAGGCCGGGATCGCCGCCGCGACCGTCGGCAACAAGGTCGGCGACATCTCCGCGGCCATCGCCGGCGTGGCCCGGGAGGCCGGCCTGGCGATCAACACCCAGTTCGGCGGGCACGGCGTGGGCCGGACGATGCACGGCGACCCGCACATCCCGAACGACGGCCGCGCCGGCCGGGGCTTCAAGCTCCAGGCCGGGCTGGTGATCGCCATCGAGCCGTGGTTCCTGCACACCACCGACGAGATCTACACCGACCCCGACGGCTGGACGCTGCGCAGCGCCGACCGCTCCCGGGGCGCCCACATGGAGCACACCGTGGCGATCACCCCGGACGGTCCGCAGGTGCTGACCGCCCGGGGCTGAGCCCGTCGTACGACGGGGTCAGGCGCCGTACTGGACCTGCAGGTCCTTGATGCCGTTGACCCAGGAGTGGCGCAGCCGCGCGGCCGGGGCCAGCCGGGTGATGTCGGGCGCGTAGTCGGCCAGCGCGTCGAAGATCACCTTGATCTCCTGGCGGGCCAGGTTGGCACCCAGGCAGTAGTGGTTGCCATGCCCGCCGAAGCCGAGCTGCGGGTTGGTCTCGCGGGTGATGTCGAACCTGAACGGGTCCTCGAAGACCGTCTCGTCGAAGTTCGCGCTCGCGTAGAACAGCGCCGCGCGCTGGCCCTTCTTGAACTGCACCCCGCCGAGCTCGACGTCGTGGAGGGCCGTGCGCTGGAAGACCGTCACCGGCGTCGCCCACCGGACGACCTCGTCGATCATGGTCGCCGGACGGTCCCGCTTCCAGATCTCCCACTGCTCGGGGTGGTCGAAGAAGGCGTTCATGCCGTGGGTGATCGCGTTGCGGGTGGTCTCGTTGCCCGCGACCGCCAGCAGGATCACGAAGTAGCCGAACTCGTCGTCGGTCAGGCCCCGCTCGCCCTTGTGGGCGTTGATCAGCTTGGTGATCAGGTCGTCGCGCGGGTTGGCCTGCCGCTCGGCGGCCAGCATCATCGCGTAGCCGAGGATCTCGGCGGCCGCGACGTCGTTGGCGCCCTCGTAGTCGGGGTCCTCGCCCGCGAGCATCAGGTTGGACCACTCGAAGAGCTTGTGACGGTCCTCCATCGGGACACCCAGCAGGTCGGCGATGGCCTGCAGCGGCAGCTCGGCGGCGACGTCCTCGACGAAGTTGCCGGTGCCCTTGGCCACCGAGTCCTGGACGATCTGCGCGGCCCGCTTGATCATCGTCTCCTCGAGCTCGTTGATCGAGCGGGGCGTGAAGCCGCGGGAGATGATCTGACGGGTGGTGGCGTGCTCGGGTGGGTCCTGGTTGATCAGGATGACCCGCTGGAGCTCGATCTGGTCGCGCGACATCTCGCCGGGGAAGCGGATGATCGCGCCGTTCTCGGCGGTGGACCAGTTCTTGCTGTCCTTGGAGATCGCGGCGACGTCCTCGTGCCGTGTGACGGCGTAGTAGCCGGTCCCGGACTCCGGGGCGAAGCCGCTGCGCCAGAGCTGGTCCTGCTCGATCCAGATGATGGGCTCGTTCTGCCGTGCAGCCCGGAACTCGTCGTGCGGGATGCCCCGCTGGTTCACGTCCGGGTCGGTGAAGTCGAACCCCTCGGGGAGGACATCGGTAGCAGTCACGTGCGTTCCTTCGGTCGACGAGAGGTGGAACAGGTTCTAGTGGCCCAGGTTACATACTCTCGGTACGTCCTGCCAAGCACCCTTGTCGAAGAACGAGAACCTGTTCTACTTTCTGATCCATGGGCACCCCTGTGATCATCGACGCGGTCCGCACTCCCCTCGGCAAGCGGAAGGGCTGGCTGGCCGGCGTGCACCCCGCCGTCCTCATCGGCCACGCGATGCGCGAGGTCCTGGCCCGCTCGGGCCTCGACTCCGAGCTGGTCGACCAGGTGGTCGCCGGCTGCGTCACGCAGGCGGGTGAGCAGTCCAACGGGATGGCCCGCCGAGCGTGGCTGCACGCCGGCCTCGCCCAGCACACCGCCGGCACCATGGTCGACGCCCAGTGCGGGTCCGGCCAGCAGGCCGCCCACCTGGTCAACGACATGATCACCGCCGGCACGATCGACATCGGCATCGCCGCCGGCGTCGAGGCGATGACCCGGATCCCGCTGGGCGCGAACGTGCCGCTCGGCACCGGCGACCCGCGCCCCGACGACTGGTCGATCGACATGCCCAACCAGTTCGAGGCGGCCGACCGGATCGCCAAGAACCGGGGCCTGTCGCGGGCCGACCTCGAGGCGTTCGGCCTGGCATCGCAGCAGAAGGCCCGCGTCGCCGTCGACGAGGGTCGGTTCAAGCGCGAGATCGTGCCTCTCGAGGCGCCGGTGCTCGGCGAGGACGGCGCCCCGACCGGGTCCACCCGAGTGGTCGACACCGACCAGGGCCTGCGCAACACGACGCTCGAGGGCCTGGGCGGGCTCCGCACCGTGCTCCCCGACGGCCTCCACACCGCCGGCACGTCCTCGCAGATCTCGGACGGCGCGTCCGCCGTACTCATCATGGACTCCGACCGCGCCGCCGCGCTCGGCCTGAAGCCCCGCGCCCGGATCGTCAGCCACTGCCTGGTCGGCTCCGACCCCTACTACCACCTCGACGGCCCGATCGACGCGACGCAGCGGATCCTCGACCGCACCGGCATGGCGATCTCCGACTTCGACCTCTTCGAGGTCAACGAGGCCTTCGCCTCCGTCGTCCTCTCCTGGGCCGGCCAGCACCACGTCGACCTCGACAAGGTCAACGTCAACGGCGGCGCCATCGCCCTCGGCCACCCCGTCGGCTCCACCGGCACCCGCCTGATCACCACCGCGCTCCACGAGCTCGAGCGCCGCGATGCCTCCACCGCCCTCATCTCGATGTGCGCCGGCGGTGCCATGGCGACCGGGACGGTCATCGAGCGGATCTGAGGGGTCGGGCGGGGTCCACGTGAGTTTCATCGGCTAGCCGATGAAACTCATCCCGGGACGATGAACCTTTGTCGTCCAGGGACGAGCCTCGCGGAACCGCCTATCCACAGATGCCCCGGAGCGCCCCCGATCGGCCGTCCGGGCAGGCAGCCTGTCCGCCATGCCCGACATCCCGTTCGACCAGCACGGCATCCTGCTGCGCCGTGCGGCGATCCGCGCCGGGTACGACGACAACTGGCTCAACCGCATGCTGAGGGCCGGAGCCGTCGTCCGGATCCGGCACGGCGCCTACGCCGATCCGTCGGTGTGGGCGCACCTCACCGCTGCGGAACGTCACGTCGTACTCAGCAGAGCAGTCCTCGAGCAGTACGACGACCGCGTCGCGCTCTCGCACGCGAGCGCGCACCTGCTGCGGGGCGGGCCGGACTGGGGACTCGACCTGAGCACGGTCAACCTCACGAACCTGTTCGGGCGCGGTGACCGGACCCAAGCGGGCATCACCCACCACCACGGGACCGTTCGGGTCGGCGACATCACGCGTCACGAGCCCCACTGGATCACCTCGCCGGGCCGGACCGCGGTCGAGACAGCGGCCGCCGCCGAGCACGTCGCCGCGGTTTGCGTCCTCGACTGGACACTTCAGCAGAAGCTCGCGACCCAGGAGGAGCTCACGGCGTACGCGGAGACGCACATGCGCGAGTGGCCGGGCAGCATCGGGCTTCCCCGTGCGGTCGCGAGAGCCGACGGGCGCTCGGAGTCTGTCGGCGAGACTCGGACGCGTCTGAATTTGAACGACCACCACATCGCGACCGAACCGCAGTGGAAGATCCTCCACTCGTCCGGACGCGTGGCCGGGCTGGTCGACGCGCTCCTCCCCGACCTGGGCGTCATGGTCGAGTTCGACGGCGCGGTGAAGTACGGCCGGCTCCTGAAGCCCGGTCAGACCATCTCCGACGTGATTCGCGCCGAGCGCGCCCGCGAGTTGCTGCTGGAGGAGCTCACCGGCCTGAGGATGGTGCGCTTCGTCTGGGCCGACCTGGACCGCCCCGACCGCATGGCGGAGCGCGTCCGCCGGGTGGCCGAACAGCGTCGAGCTAGCTGACCCCGCGAAGCTCACGCCGGGACGACAAAGGTTCGTCGTCCCGGCGTGAGTTTCATCGGCCAGCCGATGAACCTTTACGGCCGCCCGGCAACCCACCACCACGAACCTCACGCCCGGACGACGAAGCTTCATCGTCCCGCCGTGAGTTTCATCGGCCAGCCGATGAACCTTTGCGGCGGCGGCGACGACCCCTCACGCCCCGTACACCGGCTCCGGGGCAGGCGCGTCGGCGAGCAGCCGCCGGAGGGCGGGGCCCACGTCGGGGGCCGACCAGCGGGCGCCGAGATCGCGGGCGGGGCCGTGGGACCAGCCGTTCTCGACGGTGATCTTCCCGCCCTCGATCTCGATGACGCGACCGGTGACGTCCCCGGCCTCGACGGAGGCCAGCCAGGCGACGATCGGGGAGTTGTCCTCGGGCAGGGCCATGGCGGAGGTGTCGAACGCACCCTCGGTCATCCGGGTGCGGGCGACCGGCGCGATCGCGTTGACGGTGACGCCGTACCGGCCCAGCTCCTGGGCGGCGACCAGGGTGAGGCCGGCGATGCCGGCCTTGGCGGCGGAGTACGTCGCCTGCCCGACCGAGCCCTGCAGCCCGGCGCCCGACGACGTGTTGATGACCCGCGCCGAGCGCTCACGTCCGGACTTGGACTCCGTGCGCCAGTAGGCGCCCGCGTGGCGCAGCGGGGCGAAGTGGCCCTTGAGGTGCACCCGGACGACGGCGTCCCACTCCTCCTCGGAGGTGTTCACCAGCATCCGGTCGCGGACGAACCCGGCGTTGTTGACCAGGACGTCGAGGCCGCCGAAGGTGTCGATGGCCTGGCGCACCATGTCCGAGGCCGCCTCGAAGTCCGCGACGTCGGCGCGGTTCACCACCGCCTGGCCACCGGCGGCCTCGATCTCGGCGACCACGGACTCGGCCGGGGTCTCCCCCGTGTCCTCGCCGGCCAGCGAGACGCCGTAGTCGTTGACGACCACCGCCGCCCCGTGCCGGGCCAGCTCCAGCGCGTGGGCGCGGCCGATGCCGCGGCCGGCTCCGGTGACGATCGCGACGCGACCCTCCAACAAGCTCATGACAGTCCCTTCTGCACCAACAGGAAGGCGGGCGTCTCTCCCCCGCCGTGACAGGCGACGCTCGCCCCGGAGACGTACGACGCGAGGTCGCTGGCCAGGAAGGCGGCGACGTGGCCGACCTCCTCGGGCCGGGCCATCCGCCCGAGCGGGATGGTCCGCTCGATGGTGGCGACCGAGGCGTCGTCGCCGTAGTGATCGTCGGTCTGCTCGGTCCGGCAGAGGCCGACGTCGATCGCGTTCACGCGCACCCGCGGCGCCCACTCCATGGCCAGCGAGGCGGTCAGCGAGTCGAGCCCGGCCTTGGCGGCGGCGTACGCCGCGATCGTCGGCGCCGGCCGGCTCGCCGAGATCGACGAGATGTTGACGATCGTGCCGCCGGAGTCCTGCTGCTGCATCACCGCGTTCGCGGCCTGCGCCACCAGCAGCGGCGCGAGCAGGTTGAGCCCGACGATCCTCTCGTGGAATCGCGGGGAGGCCGTGGCCGCGTCGACGGCCGGCGCTCCCCCGGCGTTGTTGACCAGGACGTCGAGCCGGTCGAGCGACGCCACCAGCGCCTGCACCGACTCGGGGTCCCGCACGTCGCAGACCCGGTGAGTGGTGCCCGGCACGGGCTCGACCTCCGAGCGGGAGCAGGTCACGACGGTCGCGCCGGCGGCCTGGAGTGCCCGCGTGATGCCGAGCCCGATGCCCCGCGCCCCGCCGGTGACGAGCGCGACGCGACCGGTGAGATCCAGGACGAGCGACATGCTGCAACCGTACCAAGCAAATGTTAGGTTGGCACTCATGGCGATCACCTCCGACCTGCGTGACGACGGCATCCGCGTGGTCACGATGGAGCACCCCCCGGTCAACGCCCTCACCGTCCAGGGCTGGTACGACGTCGCCGCGGCCCTCGACGAGGCGGCCACGGACCTGGACACCAAGGTGGTCGTGCTCCGGGCCGAGGGCCGCGGGTTCAACGCGGGCGTCGACATCAAGGAGATGCAGCACACGACCGGCTTCGACGCCCTGATCGGCGCCAACAAGGGCTGCTTCGCCGCCTTCAAGGCCGTCTACGAGTGCGCGGTCCCGGTCGTCGCGGCGGTCAACGGCTTCTGCCTCGGCGGTGGGGTCGGCCTGGTCGGCAACGCCGACTGCGTGGTGGCCAGCGACGACGCGTTCTTCGGCGTACCCGAGGTCAAGCAGGGCGCGCTCGGCGCGGCCACCCACATGGCCCGACTGGTCCCCCAGCACATGATGCGCACCCTCTACTTCACCGCCCGCACCATCAAGGCGCAGGACCTCGTGCAGTTCGGCTCGGTCCTCGAGGTGGTCCCCCGGGCCGAGCTCGACGACGCGGCCCTGCGGGTCGCGACCGACATCGCGGCCCACGACACGCGGGTCATCCGGGCGGCCAAGGAGTGCCTCAACGGCATCGACCCGATCGACGTCAACAAGAGCTACCGGTTCGAGCAGGGCTTCACGATGGAGCTCAACCTCGCCGGCGTCAGCGACGAGCTGCGCGACCAGTTCGCGGGAACGGACAAGGCCAA
This sequence comes from Nocardioides lianchengensis, assembly GCF_900101465.1. Taxonomy (GTDB): domain Bacteria; phylum Actinomycetota; class Actinomycetes; order Propionibacteriales; family Nocardioidaceae; genus Nocardioides; species Nocardioides lianchengensis. The sequence goes on along the minus strand of NZ_FMZM01000006.1, from coordinate 74,331 downwards.
GCGATGAGCAAGGGACCCCGCGACAAGCGGATGAGCATCGACGACGTCGTCGGCGAGCTGCGCAGCGGCATGACCATCGGCATCGGCGGCTGGGGGCCGCGGCGCAAGCCGATGGCGCTGGTGCGCGCGATCCTCAACAGCGACCTGACCGACCTGACGATCGTCAGCTGGGGCGGTGCCGACGTCGGCCTGCTCGCCCGGGCCGGGAAGATCCGCCGGCTGGTCTACGCCTTCGTCAGCCTCGACTCGGTGCCGCTGGAGCCCAGCTTCCAGAAGGCCCGCCAGGAGGGCACGATCCCCGAGGTCGTCGAGCTCGACGAGGGCATGTTCCAGACCGGCCTGCGCGCGGCGGCCCAGCGGCTGCCGTTCCTGCCCATGCGCGCCGGGCTCGGCTCCGACGTCCTGGTCAACAACCCGTGGATCAAGACCGTCGAGAGCCCGTACGACGAGGGCCACGGCCACGAGGATCTGGTCGCCGTGCCGGCGCTGCGCCTCGACGTCGCCCTGGTCCACCTCAACCGGGCCGACCGGCACGGCAACGCGACGTACCTCGGTCCGGACCCCTACTTCGACGACCTGTTCGCGATGGCGGCCGAGAGGACCTACCTGTCCGTCGAGCAGGTCGTCGACACCGCCGGCCTGACCGTCGACACCCCGGTGCAGCGGCTGCTGCTGAGCCGGATGCTGGTCGACGGGGTCGTCGAGACGCCGAACGGCGCGCACTTCACGACCTGCACGCCCGACTACGAGCGGGACGAGAGGTTCCAGCGGGCCTACGCGAAGGCCGCGTCCGGCAGCGACGAGGACTGGACCGCCTTCGAGCAGCGGTTCCTGGCCGGTGACGAGGCGGCCTACCAGGCGGCCGTCCGCGAGTTCCAGGAGGAGCAGGCATGAGCATCACCCGCGCGGACGTGTGCGCGGCGGCGATCGCCGACGCCTTCGCCGACGACGGCGAGATCTTCGCCAGCCCGATGGGGCTGCTGCCGATGCTCGGGGTCCGGCTGGCCCGGCTGACCAGCAACCCCGACCTGGTGATCTCCGACGGCGAGTCGCTCTTCCTGGCCGGCACGCCGCCGCTGTTCGCGAAGGCCGACGTCGTGGAGGGCTGGATCCCGTTCCGCAAGGTCTTCGACGTGGTCGCGAACGGCCCCCGCCACGTGATGATGGGTGCCACGCAGGTCGACCGGCACGGCAACCAGAACATCTCCGCCATCGGCGACTTCGACCGACCGAAGCGCCAGCTGCTGGGCTCGCGCGGCGCGCCCGGCAACACCGTCAACAACCGGACGTCGTACTGGGTCCCGAAGCACTCCTCGCGGGTGTTCGTGGAGCAGGTCGACATCGTCTCCGGCGTCGGCCCGGCCCGGGCGAAGGCGGCCGGGCCGGCGGCGGCCCGCTTCAACGACATCCACCGCGTCGTGAGCAACCTCGCCGTGCTCGACGTCGGCGGCCCGGACGACACGGTGCGACTGCTCAGCGTGCACCCGGGCGTGACCGTCGACGAGGTCCGCGAGGCGACCGGCTTCGAGCTCGACGTCCCCGCCGACGTCCCCACCACGCGCGAGCCCACGCCGGAGGAGCAGGTGATCATCCGCGAGGTGCTCGACCCGAAGGGGCTGCGCTTCAAGGAGGTCCCCCAGGATGCTTGAGCAGCTGCTCCGCACCCCGCTCACCGACCTGGTCGGCGTCCGCCACCCGGTCGTGCAGACCGGGATGGGCTGGGTCGCCGGCCCGCGCCTCGTCAGCGGTACGGCGAACGCCGGCGGGCTCGGCATCCTGGCCAGTGCGACGATGACCCTCGAGGAGCTCGAGAACGCCATCGTCGAGGTGAAGGGCCGCACGGAGCAGCCGTTCGGCGTCAACCTGCGTGCCGACGCGGGCGACGCGCCCGCCCGCTGCCAGCTCCTCATCGACCACGGCGTGAAGGTGGCGTCGTTCGCCCTGGCACCCAAGCCCGAGCTGATCGCCCGGCTCAAGGAGCACGACATCGTCGTGATCCCGAGCGTGGGCCTGCCCAAGCACGCGAAGAAGGTCGCCTCCTGGGGCGCCGACGCGGTGATGATCCAGGGCGGTGAGGGCGGTGGGCACACCGGCTCCACCCCGACCACGCTGCTACTGCCCTCGGTGCTCGACGCGGTCGACATCCCCGTCATCGCCGCCGGTGGCTTCTTCGACGGCCGGGGCCTCGCGGCCGCCCTGTCGTACGGCGCCGCCGGCATCGGCATGGGCACCCGCTTCCTGCTGACCCGCGACTCCGCCGTACCGGACGCGGTCAAGGAGCTCTACCTCTCCCACGACCTGACCGGCACCGTCGTCACCGCCAAGGTCGACGGCATGCCGCACCGGATGCTGCGCACGAAGCTGGTCGAGGAGATCGAGGAGACCAGCGCCCTGAAGCGCCTCGGGCCGACCGTGCGCCGGACCCTGGAGTTCAAGCGGGACAGCGAGATGTCCTGGGCCGCGCTGCTGAAGGACGGCCGCGCGATGAAGAAGGCCCAGGGCCGCTCGCTGGCCCAGATGGCGCTGGCGGCCAACACCCCGACGATGCTCAGGGCCGGCCTGGTCGAGGGCGACACCACCGCGGGCGTGCTCGCCTCCGGCCAGGTGGTCGGCGTGCTCGACGACCTGCCGAGCTGCGCCGAGCTGATCGAGCGGGTGGTCACCCGGGCCGTCGAGGAGCTGCGCCGCGGCGCGTCGTACGTCGTGTAGGTCTCAGCGGTCGACCGAACCCTGGAACACCAGCTCCCGCCCCAGCACCCGGTAGCCCAGCAGCTCATTGACGCCGATCATCCGGCCGTTGGACTCCGCGTTCCAGGTGTCGACGGTCTCGACCCGGGGGTGCTCCTCGGCGAGCCAGCGGAGCATCTCGAGCTTGAGCAGCAGCCCGAGCCGGTGACCGCGGTGGGCGGCGACGACGGAGGTGTCGTGCTGCTCGGCCAGGGTCGGGCGCTCGCCGTCGACCGCGACCACGCTCTGCCCGGCCAGGGCGCCGGTGGCGGTCTCGCGGGCCACCACGCGGAGCAGCACCTGCCCACGGGCGAGCTGAGCGTCCTCGTAGGCCCGGACCCGCTCGGGCGGGAAGACGTTGTCCTCGATGTCGAGGTCGTCGGTCGGGGCGTCGTTGATGGCCGCGGTCATCTCGGCCAGCGCGGGCAGCTCGGCGTCGTCGCTGCGGCCGGACATCCGCACCAGCTCGTAGCCGGCCGCGTACGGCCGGGCCTCGTCGTACGCCGTGTCGAGGGCGACGCGATCGAGCTCGCCGAGCGACTGGCGTCGGTTCACCTCGACCGCCTTCCGGGCCAGCCCCTGCGCCGTCGCGAACCCGACCGTGGCCGGGGAGTCCCAGCCGGCGATGCCGATGGAGGTGCGGCCCTGCGCACGCGCGCGGTCCCGCAGCGCGGTGAAGACGGTGGTCCCGTGTCCCCGACGCCGGTGGCCGGGGTGCACCTGCACGCCGACCCAGGCCAGGTGGAGGTTGTCGTACTCACTGGTCTCGTACGTCGCGGTCGCCACCGCGACGCCGTCGACGCGAGCGAGGAAGCCGACCTCCGGCTCGCCGTCCCAGCCGTGCCGCAGCTGGCCGGCCGCCTCGTGCGGGGTGAGCGGATGCTCCCACGGGGCGTCGGCGGCGCGGACGGCGTTCGAGACCGCGACGTACGCCTCGACGGTCGCGTCGTCGTCGGGGTCGACCTGCTCGAGCCTCACCTCCCGAGCATGACTCCGAGCGTTCACCCGCGCACCTGATTAACGGCACCTCCAGCGGGAACGCGCCCGGTATGACCGGCCTCTCCCGCCGCGCCACCCTCGGCGCCGGCTCGTCGCTGCTGCTCGCCCAGGGTCTCGGCTCCGCCACCGGCGCGATCGCCGACCACGGCCCGGCGCCGCGGCCGGGCGCCCGGCGCCGCTCGCGGATCAGCCGCGGCACCCGGCTCGTGCACGCCGACCTGCACAACCACACCCTGATGTCGGACGGCGACGGCGACCCGGCGCGAGCGTTCGCCTCGATGCGCAGCGCGGGCCTCGACGTGGCCGCGCTGACCGACCACGCCACCCTGAGCGAGCACCTGCTCGGCGACGTGCTGGCCGGGCTGCTGCCACCGGAGTACCGCGACGTCGCCGGCCTGACCCGCTCGGACTGGGCGCGGACCAAGCGGCTGGCCGACCAGGCGGACCAGGACGGCCGCTTCACCGCGCTCCGGGGCTTCGAGTGGTCCGAGCCGCTGATCGGGCACGTCAACGTCTGGTTCACCGAGCACTACGTGGACGTCCTGCAGGCGGGGCTGATGCAGCCGCTCCTCGAGTGGCTGCGCCGCGAGCCCGGCCTGGTCCTCGACGGCGGCGCCGGCGGCCTCGCCGGGTTCAACCACCCGGGCCGCGAGCCGGGCCGGTTCCAGGAGTTCCACTACGACCCACGAGTACGACGCCAGGTGGTCTCGCTGGAGATGTTCAACCGCGGCGACGACTACCTCTTCGAGGGGTACGCCGACGGCCGCACCTCCCCGCTCGTGGCCTGCCTGAACGCCGGCTGGCGCACGGGGATCACGGGCGTGACCGACGAGCACGGCACCGACTGGGGCCACCCGGAGGGCAAGGGCCGCACCGGTCTCTGGGTCGCCGAGCACAGCCGGGCCGGCGTGAAGCGGGCGATGCTGCAGCGGCGGTTCTTCGCGACCCGCACGTCCGGGCTGCGGGTCGACGCGACCGCGCGGACGCCGGGCGGCCGCTGGGTGCGGATGGGCGGCCGACTGCCGATGCGTCGCGGCGTCGTCACGATCCGGCTCGACCTGGCCCGCGACCCGTCCTGGGTCGGACGGCCGCTGACCGTGCAGGTGCTCCGGCCGGGCCGCGCCGTACCGGAGGTGGTGCGGGTGAAGGAGTTCGAGGTCGGCCCGGTGGTCCGGCTCCGGGTGCGGGTCGACGAGGCCGACGGGGACTGGCTGCTGCTGCGGATCGCCGACCCGACGCAGCCCAACGCCACGCCCGGACCCGCGGGGCACCCCGGCAACGACCTGGGGGTGGCCTACACCAGTCCGTGGTGGATCGCGCCGCAGCGCACCTGACGGCTCCCGAGGCCCTACGCTCCGGTCGTGAACCGAGTGACGCTGTGGCTGATGATCCCGCTCAACCTCCTGCTCTGCGGGTGGGTCTGGATCGGTCGGCTGGTGTTCGGCGTGGGCGGCTGGTTCATGCTCATCCTGTTCCCGGTGGTCCTGATCCTGCTCGTGATGCTGATCGTCACGACCGTGCTCGCCTTCACCCAGGACGGCAGCCCCAAGGAGCTGACCGTCTTCCAGACGCTCTCCCAGCTCACGCTGTGGTTCGGCCTGTTCGTCCTCGGGGCCGTGATGCCCGACTTCGGCGACGCCGACGACAGCATGCGCTCGGGCCTCACCCAGCTCTTCGGCTACTCCGACAGCCTGTACGACCTCAGCTTCCTGCTGGCGGTCGTGGCCGCCGTGGCCAGCCTGGTCGCCTGGGTGACACTGCTGGTCAGCCTGACCGCCGGCCGCCGTAGGCTGGCGACATGACCGAGCAGCAGGCGCCCCGCCGGCGCCGGCACCTGATGGACCCGGCCAACCCGCAGCCCGCTCCCCCGCCGCCGGGCAGCAAGGCCATCGAGGGCGTCCAGAAGTGGGTGCTCTCGGTCCTGGTCGCGACCACGATCTTCCACCTCTCCGCGGGCCTGGTCATCGCGGCCGTCTTCGTCGACGAGACCAACGACGCGGCCCGGATCGGGCTCAACGTCATCGCGGGCGCGTTCGGGATCATCGCGGTCGCGGTGGCGCTGGTCATCCACCGCAAGCCGCTCCCCTCGGCCTGGCTGCTCCTTGGGCTGGTGCCGACGGTCATCGGCCTGGTCATCTGCTACGCCTGAGCCACCGCCCGCCGGAGCGCGTCCACCAGCTCGGCGTCCATCCGCTTGACGACGGCCGCGTCGCGCACCAGCTGCGAGCCGTGCACCGTCCCCGGGAACGAGTGCAGCTCCACCGAGACCCCGGCCGCGAGCAGCCGCATCGCGTAGGTCAGGCCCTCGTCGCGCAACGGGTCGAGCTCGCAGGTGACGACGTACGCCGGCGGCAGCCCGGCGAGGTCCTCGGCCCGCGCGGGAGCGGCGTACGCGTCGGCGTCCCGGCCCCCGAGGTAGTAGCGCCAGGAGAGCTCGGCCTGCCGGCGGCTCCACATCGGGGTCGTCTCGAAGGCCCGCATCGACGGGGTGTCGAGCCGGTCGTCGAGCTCGGGGATCCCGAGCGCCTGGAAGCAGAGCGCCGGCCCGCCCCGGTCGCGGGACAGGAGGGCGACGGCGGCCGCCAGTCCCCCGCCCGCGCTCTGGCCGTGCACGGCGACCCGGGCGGGGTCCACGTCGGCGCGGCCGGCGAGCATCTCGAGCGCGGCGTAGCAGTCGTCGAGGCCCGCGGGGTAGGGGTGCTCCGGCGCCAGCCGGTAGTCGACGCTCGCCACCACCGCGCCCAGGGTGTGGCACAGCTCGACCGCGAGCCCGTGCTCGAGCTCGATGTCGCCGAGGCAGAAGCCGCCGCCGTGGACGTAGAGCAGGCCCGCCAGCTGACCGGTCGCGCCCCGCGGGCGGTAGAACCGGACTCGCGCGTCGGCGCCGATCGGCTCCTCGGTCGTCTCGACCAGCTCCTCGCCCGGCACCGGACCCTCCGGCACGAAGCCCGCGAGCAGCGCCCGCGCGCCCGCGACGTCGGTGAGCGAGTCCGACAGGTCGGGCAGCAGCTCGACGATCGGCCGGAGCTCGGCGTCCAGGGTGGGGTACGGCGTGGTGTCCATGGCGATCCTCAGGTCAGGGCGGGGACGAGGTAGGTCTGCAGGTAGGCGCGGACCGACACGCGGTCGGCGACGTCGACGGCGAGGCCCGGCACCTGGACCAGCGAGATGACGATCCGCAGGATCCACTCGGCGGCGCCGGTCAGGTCGAGGTCGGCGCGGACCTCGCCGGCCTCCTGGGCCCGGGCCAGGTGGTGCTCCCAGAAGCCGGCGAGTCCCGGGACGATGTCGTCGGCGAAGGTGCCCATCACCGACGCGAAGGCCTGGGGCTCGGCCTCCTGCAGCTCCAGGGCCAGCGGTCCGAGCGGCGAGCTGCGCGACATCACCACCGCCTCGGCCACCTTCGCGGCCATCCCCGCGGCCCGGCCCACCCGCTCGTGCGCCTCGGCCCAGAAGGCCTGGTCGCGACGGATCAGCGCCGCCGAGAGCAGGGTCGCCTTGTCGGGGAAGTGCTTGTAGAGCCCGGCCCGCGACACCCCGGCCTCCTCGGCCACGCCCGCGACCGTCGTACGACGGATGCCGTCGCGGCGCAGGCACGCCTCCGCGGCGTCGAGCAGGCGCTCGCGGGTGCTCGTCGCAGCGTTCACCGGACCTCGAAGTCGGCCAGGTCGACGGTGCGGGTCCAGGCCCAGAAGTCGACGATCCGCCAGGGGCTCAGCACGTGTACCTCTCCGGCGTCGTTCGTGTAGTAGTTGTGCTCGATGTGAGGCGACGCCCAGACGGTCTGGCGGAGCTCGGCCTGGCAGCGCTCGTACCACTCGTCGTACTTCTCCTGGCGGGGCTCGAGCGCGGTGAGCGCACCGTCGGCGAGCGCGGTCAGGCACTGCACGACGTAGCGGACCTCCATCTCGGAGTTGATGATCAGGCTGCCGCCGCTGGCCAGGTTGGTGCCGGGGCCGTAGAGGCAGAAGAAGTTGGGGAAGCCGGGCACGGTCATGCCGAGGTAGGCGCGCGGGCGGGTGCCCCAGTGCTCGCGCAGGTCGACGCCGTCGCGGCCGGTGATCCGCAGCGGCAGGAGGAACTCGTTGGCCCGGAAGCCGGTCGCCCAGACCAGGACGTCGGCGCGGTGGAAGGTCCCGTCGCTGTCGACCACGCCGCCGGGCTCGAGCCGCTCGACGCCGGCGCGGACCAGCTCGACGTGCTCGCGCTGCAGCGTGCGCAGCCAGCTGCCGTTGTCCTGCAGGGTGCGCTTGCCGGTGGGCGGGTAGTCGGGCAGCACCTTGGCCAGCAGCTCCGGGTCGTCCGGGACCTGGCTGGTGATCCAGTCGGCGAACATCATCCGGGCCAGGTCGTTGGCCTCGCTGACCGACGTCTCCTGCGGCGCCCACGCCGGGTCGACCTTGGCCGCGACCAGCCCGGTGTCGCAGCCGGGGTAGAAGATCAGGAAGCGGTACCACCGCGCGTAGAACGGCAGGTGCCGCAGCGCCCAGCGCACCCCCGGACCGACCTCGCCGTGGTAGTTCGGGTTCGGGAACATCCACTGCGCGCTGCGCTGGATCACCGTCAGGCTGCCGACCTCGTCGGCGATCGCGGGCGCCACCTGGAAGCCGGTCGCGCCGGCGCCGACCATCACCACGTCCTTCCCGGCCAGGTCGACCTCGTGGTCCCAGCGCGCGGTGTGGAACGAGGGCCCCTCGAACTCGCCGGGTACGGCGGGCAGCGCCGGCCGGCTGAGCATGCCCACGGCCGAGATCACGGCTCGCGCGGTGAGCGTCTCCCCCGTGCCGAGGTGCACCGCCCAGGTCCCGCTCGCGTCGTCCCAGGTCGCGCCGGTCACCTCCGTGCCCCAGCGGACGTGGCGGCCCACGTCGTACTTCTCCAGGACGCGCTGGAAGTAGGCCTGCAGCTCGGGCTGGCGCGCGAAGTACTCGGTCCAGTGGTCCGAGCCCTCGAACGAGTAGCAGTAGAAGTGGTTGCCGACGTCGACCCGCGCTCCCGGGTAGGTGTTCTCCCACCAGGTGCCGCCGACGCCGTCGTTCTTCTCGACCACCGTGTAAGGGAAGCCCGCCTCCTGCAGGCGGATCGCGGCCAGCAGGCCGGACATCCCGCAGCCGATCACCACGACCGGCAGCGCGGCCGCGGTGGCCGGGTCGAGCGGCCGGGCCGCCGCCCGGGCGTCGGTGCCGTCGAGCTCCATCTCCTCCAGCAGCATCGGGACGTACTCCGCCCCGACGTCCTCGCAGGTGATCCAGTCCATCATCCGCTTCAGCAGCACCGGGCCCACCGGCTCGGGCTCGGGGCAGCCGCGGTCCCGCCAGTCCCGGACGATGCCGGCGGCGAACGCGCGGGCGGCGGCCTGGTCCTCGGGCGACATGAAGCCCTGGACCTCGTTGAGGAAGAGCCCCTGCGGGCGCAGCGGTCCGCTGAGGATCTCCTCGACGACCGCGGGGTCGTCGGTCATGTGGACGCAGGAGAGCAGCAGGGTCGGCACGGAGACGTCCTCGAGCGCCCGGGCGATGGCCGCGTCGTCCATCTCGTCGGCGGTGAACGGGGCACCGGCGTGCGGGTTCCGGCCGTGGTTCCTCTGCATGGGACGCATTGGTGCACAGATCGCAAACTCTGTCTACCGTCGCGACCATGCGCACCGTCGTGATCGAGGCCCCCGGGGTCGTCGCCGTCGAGGACCGCCCCGACCCCACCCTGCCCGGCCCGGACGGCGCCGTCGTCCAGGTCTCGGCGACGTCCATCTGCGGGTCCGACCTGCACTTCTACGACGGCGACCTGCCGCTCTTCCCGGTGGCCGTCGGCCACGAGGCGATCGGCACGGTCGTCGAGGCCGGCCCCGACGTACGACGCTTCGCCGTCGGCGACCGGGTCCTGGTCGCGTCGGTCGCCGGCTGCGGCGCCTGCGACCGCTGCGCGCTCGGCGACTCCGTCACCTGCGTGCACGGCGGCAAGGTGTTCGGCGCCGGCGAGCTGGGCGGGGCCCAGAGCGACCTGCTGGCGGTGCCGGCGGCCGACTTCCAGCTGCTCGCGATCCCCGACGGGATGGACGACGAGGCCGCGCTGCTGCTGACCGACAACCTGGCGACCGGCTGGGCCGGGGCGCAGCGGGCCGACTTCGCGCCGGGGGCCACGGTGGTGGTGCTCGGCCTCGGCGCGGTCGGTCAGTGCGCGGTGCGAGCGGCGTACGCGCTCGGCGCGGGGCAGGTGCTGGTCGCGGACCCGGTGGCTGGGCGGCGGGCCCGCGCGGTCGAGGCCGGCGCGATCGCGATCGAGGGACCGACGGTCGAGGCCGTCCTGGAGGCGACCGGCGGCCGCGGGGCCGAGGCGGTCATCGACGCCGTCGCGCTGGACGCCACGCTGGACGATGCGTTCAACGCCGTACGGCCCGGCGGCACGGTGTCCGTGATCGGCGTGCACGACCTCGCGCCGTACCCGCTGCCGATCCTGGGGGCGCTCTTCCGCAGCGTCACCCTGCGGATGACCACCGCGCCGATCCAGGGCACCTGGGCCTCGCTGGTCCCACTCATCGGGAGCGGCCGGATCGACACGACCGGGATCTTCACCCACGAGTTCGCGCTCGCCGACGCGGCGTCGGCATACGCCGCGGTGGCCGCCCGCACCGCCGACTGCGTCAAGGTGCTGATGCGGCCGTGAGCGGGGTCGTCGTCACCGGGGCGGCCTCCGGCATCGGGCGGGCCAGCGCGGAGGCGCTGGTGGCCGCGGGTCGCCGGGTCGCCCTCTGGGACCTCGCCCCGTCGGTGCTCGAGGTGGCCTCGGGCCTCGGGATGCCCGGCGCGGTCGTCGACGTGGCCGGACCGCTCAGCGAGCCGGTCGCCGCGGCCGCCGCTGACCTGGACGGTCGACGGGCTGGTGCACGCCGCCGGTCGGGTGGCCGTGGAGCCGGTCGGCGCGTACACCGCCGACTCGTGGGACGCGGTCGTCGACGTCAACCTGCGCGCCCACGCCCTGCTGGTCCAGGAGCTGCTGCCCCATCTCCGAGCCGCGGAGGACGCCGCGGTCGTCGGCATCTCCTCCATCGAGGGCATCGCGGCCAGCCCGTGGATCCCGGCGTACTGCGCCTCCAAGGCCGGCCTGCTCGGCCTGACCCGCTCGATGGCCGCCCAGCTGGGGGCTGACGGCATCCGCGTCAACGCCGTCTGCCCCGGCTTCATCGTCACCCCCATGATCGCCGACGCGATGGCGATCGACGAGGTCCGCACCGGCTTCGAGCAGGCCGCTCCCCTGGGCCGCATGGGCCGCCCGGAGGAGGTCGCCGCCGTCGTCGCCTTCCTGATGTCGCCCGCCGCGTCCTTCGTGACCGGCACCGAGATCGTCGTCGACGGCGGCCTCATCTGCCACCACTGACGCCGAGTCAGCACCAGTAGTGGGCCGAGTCAGCACTACTGGTGCTGACTCGGCGGTGGGGGCCAGTCAGAGGCGTTCGATGATCGTCACGTTGGCCTGGCCGCCGCCCTCGCACATGGTCTGCAGGCCGTAGCGGCCGCCGGTGCGCTCGAGCTCGTTGAGCAGAGTGGTCATCAGGCGGGTGCCCGTGGCGCCGATGGGGTGGCCCAGGGCGATGCCGCCGCCGTTGACGTTGACCTTCTGGTGCGGGACGTCGAGCTCCTTCATCCACGCGAGCACGACGGACGCGAACGCCTCGTTGCACTCGAAGAGGTCGATGTCGTCGACGGTGAGCCCGGTCTTCTCGAGCGCGTGGCGGGTGGCGCGGATCGGGCCGGTGAGCATCCAGACCGGGTCGTCGCCGCGGACCGAGAGGTGGTGGATCCGCGCCCGGGGGGTCAGCCCGTGGGTCTCGACCGCCGCCTGCGAGGCGATCAGCATCGCGCTCGAGGCGTCGCAGATCTGGGACGCGACGGCCGCGGTGATCCGGCCGCCGGGGGCCAAGGGCTCGAGGCCGGCCATCTTCTCCAGCGACGTCTCGCGCGGGCACTGGTCGGTGTCGAAGTCGCCTACCGGCGCGATCTCGTTCTCGAACCGACCCTCGGCGATCGCGGTGCGGGCCCGCTCGTGGGAGGCGAGGGCGTAGGCCTCCATGTCGTCGCGCGAGATGTCCCACTTCTCCGCGATCATCTCGGCGGAGTTGAACTGCGAGACCTCGACGTCGCCGTACCGTTCGACCCAGCCGGGCGACTCGGCGAAGGGAGTCGTGAAGCCGTACTGCTGGCCGACCAGCATCGCCGCGGAGATCGGGATGGCGCTCATGTTCTGCACGCCGCCCGCGACGACCAGGTCCTGGGTGCCGGACAGCACGCCCTGGGCGGCGAAGTGCACAGCCTGCTGCGAGGAGCCGCACTGGCGGTCGATGGTCACGCCGGGCACGTGGTCGGGCAGCCCGGCCACCAGCCAAGCCGTACGGGCGACGTCACCGGCCTGCGAGCCGATGGTGTCGCAGCAGCCCAGGATCACGTCGTCGACGGCACCCGGGTCGACACCGGTGCGACTCATCAGCGCCGAGAGCGTGTGGGCGGCGAGGTCGGCGGAGTGGACTCCCGCCAGCGCTCCGCCGCGCTTCCCGACCGGGGTGCGGACCGCGTCGACGATGTAGGCCTCGGGCATGGGGTTTCCTCTCGGCTGCGGGGGCTTCGACTCGGGACTTCGTCCCTGCTCAACCACCGGTGGTGGCGATCCCGTCTAGGAGGATCGTGAGGTACTGGTCGGCGATGGCCTCGTGGGAGTGACCGGCGCCGGGGCGGTACCACCGGACCGCGACCCAGACGGTGTCGCGGATGAAGCGGTAGGTGAGGGTGACGTCGAGGTCGCCGCGCAGCGCGCCGGACGAGACGCCCTCGGTGAGCAGCGTCATCCAGAGGTTGCGCGACTGGGCGTTGCGGTCGGCGAGGTAGCCGAACCGGTCGAAGGTCAGCAGGTAGGCCGCCTCGTTCTGGAAGATCGCGACCTCGTGGGGGTGCTCGTCGATCGCCGCGAAGGACAGTCGGACGCACTGCTCGATCTTGGTGCGCGCGTCGACGTCGCTGGCCAGCACCGCGTCGTACGACGCGAAGAGCTGCTCCTGGAAGGTCGACAGGATCTCGTCGACCATCGACTCCTTGGAGTCGAAGTGGTGGTAGAGGCTGCCCGACAGGATCCCCGCCGCCTCCGCGATGTCGCGGACGGTGGTGTTCTTGAAGCCCTTGTCGGCGAAGAGCTGCGCGGCGATGGCGAGCAGCTCGGTACGGCGGGTGGGCGCGGCCTCGGCGGTCATGGGAGAGATTGTCCTAGGCCTGCTGGCTGCTGACCGCCACGACCTCGCCGGTCATGTACGACGCGTAGTCGCTCGCGAGCATCACCATCACGTTGGCGACCTCCCAGGGCTCGGCCGCGCGCCCGAACGCCTCTCGCTGCTTCAGCTCCGCCAGCAGCTCGTCGGAGGTGACCTTGGCGAGGAACGGGTGCATGGCCAGGCTGGGCGAGACCGCGTTGACCCGGATGCCGTGCGGTGCCAGGTCGACCGCCGCGCACCGCGTCAGCGCCATCACGCCGGCCTTGGCCGCCGCGTAGTGGGCCTGCCCCTCCTGGGCCCGCCAGCCGATGACCGAGGCGTTGTTCACGATCACCCCGCGCCGGCCGGAGGCGACGAACCGCTGACCCGCGGCGCGCACGCAGCGGAAGGTGCCGGTCAAGGTGATGTCGAGGACCTTCAGCCACTGCTCGTCGGTCATCTCCAGCACGCTCGCGGTGCCGCCGAGACCGGCGTTGTTGACCATCACGTCGACCCCGCCGACGGAGTCGGCCAGGTCGAGGAGCGCGCTCACCTGCGCCTCGTCGGTCACGTCGCAGACCGCCTGGCGGACCCGGTCGGCGCCGAACTCCTCCGCCAGCGCGGCCTCGGCCTCGGCCAGCCGGCGGGCATGGGTGTCGCTGAACACGACCGCCTTCGCGCCCTCCTCCAGCGCTCGTCGTACGACGGCCGCGCCGATGCCGGCGCCGGCGGCGGCCGTCACGACCACCACCTTGCCGGCCAGCAGGTCGTGGCCCGCGACGTACGCCGGGGCGGGTTGCTCGGGGCGAAGGGTCGTCATCCACGTGCCTCTCTCGGAAGGCCGAGCACCCGCTCGGCCAGGATGTTGCGCTGCACCTCGTCGCTGCCGCCGTAGATCGTGTCGGCGCGCGAGAAGAGGAAGATCCGCTGCCACTCGTCGAGGTCGTACGGCGCGCCGCGGGCCGTCAGCCCCTCCGCGCCCAGCACGGCCATCGCGACCTCGCCGAGCCGCTTGTGCCAGCCGGCCCAGACGAGCTTGAAGATCGAGGCGGCGCCGGCGTCGTCGGCGGCCGACAGCCCCCGCAGGGCCTGCAGCCGCATCACCTCGAGCTCGACCTTCAGCCCGGCCAGCCGGTCGCGGAGCACCGGGTCGTCGTACGCGCCGTTCTCACGGGCCAGGGCGACGACGCCGGCGAGCTCGCGGGCGAAGCCGACCACCTGGCCGACCACCGAGACGCCCCGCTCGAAGCCGAGCAGCGCCATCGCGACCTTCCAGCCCTGACCCGGCTCGCCCACCACCAGCGACGCGGACGTGCGCGCCCCGGTGAGGAAGACCTCGTTGAACTCCGACCCGCCGGTGAGCTGCTCGATCGGGCGGACCTCGACGCCGTCCTGGTCGATCGGGACCAGCAGGAAGCTCAGCCCGTGATGGCGCTCGGAGCCGGGCTCGGAGCGGGCGAGCACGAAGAGCCACTGGGAGAAGTGCGCGTTCGACGTCCACACCTTCTGACCGTCGATCACCCACTCCTCCGTGCCCGACGAGGCGTCGAGGCGCGCCCTGGTCTGCACGTTGGCCAGGTCGGAGCCGGCGTTCGGCTCGGAGTAGCCCTGCGCCCACAGCTCCTCCACGGCGACGATCCGGGGCAGGAACCGCTGCTGCTGCTCGGGCGTGCCGAAGGCGATGAGCGTCGGGCCGAGCAGCTCCTCGCCGAGGTGGTTGACCCGCGCAGGCGCCTCGGCGCGGGCGTACTCCTCGTGGAAGATCACCTGCTGCCACAGGCTCAGCCCGCGGCCGCCGTACTCGGTCGGCCAGCCCACGCAGGTCCAGCCGTGGGCGGCGAGGTGGCGGTTCCAGGCCAGCCGCTCGTCGATCGCCTCGTGGTCCTTGCCGGGACCTCCGAGGCCGCGCAACGATCCCCACTCGCCGCTCAGGGAGTCCTCGAGGAACGCCCGGACCTCCGCACGGAAGGTCTCGTCCTCGGCCGAGTAGCTCAGGTCCACGAGTGCTACAGTACCAAGCAATTGCTTGGTTGGGGGTTTCGAGGCTCGCTCCGCTCGCACCTCAACCACCGAGACGTGAGGCAAGGCATGGCAGACACGATCCCGGCCGCGCTCGGCGACGCGGCGGACCGCTTCGGCGACCACCCGGCGTACGTCGCCGACGGCGAGGTCGTCTCCTTCCTGGAGCTGCTGCGCCGGGTACGCCGCACCGCGCGGGGCTACGTCGCGCTCGGGCTGCAGCCCGGCGATCGGGTCTGCGTGTGGGCGCCCAACAGCATCGGCTGGGTGGTCGCGGCCCTCGCGACGTCGTACGCCGGCGGGGTGCTGGTCCCGGTCAACTCGCGCTACACCGGCCACGAGGTGGCCGACGTCGTCGAGCGCACCGGCGCCCGCCTCGTCGTGGTCGAGGACGGCTTCCTCGGGCGCACGCAGATCGCCGACCTCCGAGCCGCCGGCGAGCTGACCGGCGTCACCGTCCTGGACCTGGCCGACCTGCCCGACCTCGACCGGGGGTCCGTGACGACCGAGCAGGTCGATGCGATCGCCGAGGCGGTGTCGGCCGACGACGTCGCCGACATCCTGTTCACCTCCGGCACCACCGGGCGCAGCAAGGGCGCGATGTCGGCGCACCGCCAGACCGTCGGCGTCGCGCGCGCCTGGGGCGAGCTGGGCGGGGTCACCGGCCAGGACCGCTACCTGGTGATCAACCCGTTCTTCCACTCCTTCGGCTACAAGGTCGGGATCGTCACCGGCCTGCTCACCGGCGCCACGCTCTACCCGCTGACCACCTTCGACCTCGACGAGACGATGCGGATCATCGAGAACGAGCGGATCACGGTGCTCCCCGGCGCGCCGACCATCTACTCCTCGCTGCTGAGCGCCCCGGGGCGCGCCGAGCGCGACCTGTCGTCGCTGCGCCTCGCCGTCACCGGTGCGGCCGTCGTACCCGTCGTCCTGATCGAGCGGATGCGGCAGGAGCTGCAGATCGACCAGGTCGTCACCGCGTTCGGGATGACCGAGGCCGTCGTGGTCACCATGGCGCGCGACGGCGACCCCGCCGACCTGGTGGCCAGCACCTGCGGTCGCGCGATCCCGGGCATGGAGACGCGGATCGATCCCGAGACCGACGAGCTGCTGGTCCGCGGCGACTACGTGATGCTCGGCTACCTCGACGACCCGGACGCCACGGCCGCCGCCATCGACGCCGACGGCTGGCTGCACACCGGTGACGCCGGCACCCTCGACGCCGACGGCAACCTGGCGATCACCGACCGACTCAAGGACATGTACATCTCCGGCGGCTTCAACGTCTATCCCGCCGAGATCGAGCAGACCCTCGCTCGCCTCGACGGCGTCCAGGACGTCGCGGTGGTGGGCGTGCCCGACGAGCGGCTCGGTGAGGTCGGCCGGGCGTACGTCGTCGGCAGCGTCGCCCCGGACACCGTGATCGCCTTCGCCCAGGAGCGGTTGGCCAACTTCAAGGTCCCGCGCCAGGTGACGCTGGTCGACGCGCTCCCCCGCAACCTCTCCGGCAAGGTGCTGAAGAACGAGCTCCGGGACGCCACCGGTGGTTGAGCAGGTCCCCGGCTCGCCGGTGGTTGAGCAGGTCGCGCAGCGACCGTGTCGAAACCCGGTGAGCCGTACGACGACCTCCACCACCGTCACCACCCGGCCTACGGGGTTTTCGACACGCTCGTCGCTAGCGCTCCTCCCTGCTCAACCAACGGCGACACCACCGCCGGTGGTTGAGCAGGTCGCGCAGCGACCGTGTCGAAACCCCGTGAGCCGTACGACGACCTCCACTTCCACCGGTCGAGAGGGGACCTGATGGACCTGCAGCTCTCAGACGACGAGCTCGCGTTCCAGACCGAGGCGCGGGAGTGGCTGGCCGCGCACGTGCCGGCCGAGCCGCTGCCGTCCCTGGACACCGCGGAGGGCTTCGTCGCCCACCAGGAGTGGGAGCGGCAGCTCGCCGACGCCCGCTGGTCGGTCGTGTCGTGGCCGACGTCGTACTCCGGGCGGGAGGCCTCGCTCGTCGAGTGGGTGGTCTTCGAGGAGGAGTACTACCGCGCGGGCGCCCCGGGGCGGGTCTCCCAGAACGGCATCTTCCTACTGGCGCCGATCATCTTCGACCACGGGACGCCCGAGCAGCAGGACCGCTTCCTGCCGACGATGGCCACCGGTGAGCGGATCTGGGCGCAGTGCTGGTCCGAGCCGGAGGCGGGCTCCGACCTGGCCTCGCTGCGCTCGACGGCCCGCCGCGACGACGAGCGTGGCGGCTGGGTGCTGAACGGCCAGAAGACCTGGTCCTCGCGGGCGTCGTTCGCCCACTGGGGGTTCGGGCTCTTCCGCTCGGACCCCGATGCCCAGCGGCACGCCGGGCTGACCTACTTCCTGTTCCCGCTCGACGCCGACGGGATCACCGTGCGCCCGATCGCCCAGCTGGACGGCGAGGCCGGCTTCGCCGAGGTGTTCTTCGAGGACGTGTTCGTGCCGGATTCCGACGTCCTCGGTGCCCCCGGCGATGGCTGGCGGGTCGCGATGAGCACGGCCGGCAACGAGCGCGGCCTCTCGCTGCGCTCCCCCGGCCGGTTCTGCGCCGCGGCCGACCGCCTCGTCGAGCTGTACGGCGAGCGCCCGGACCCGGCCTTCGCGGACGGCGTCGTCGACGCCTGGATCAAGGCGCAGGCCTACCGGCTCTACACCTGGGGCACGGTCACCCGGCTCGCGGCCGGCGGCGACATGGGGGCGGCCGGCTCGGTCAACAAGGTCTTCTGGTCCGAGCTCGACATCGCGCTGCACGAGACGGCGCTCGACCTGCTCGGTCCCGAGGCCGAGGTCGGGTCGCGCTGGCTCGACGGCTACACCTTCTCGCTCTCCGGTCCGATCTACGCCGGCACCAACGAGATCCAGCGCAACATCGTGGCCGAGCGGATCCTCGGCCTGCCCCGCGAGCCCAAGGGGGCCCAGAGGTGAGATTCGTCCTCGACGAGGACCAGCGCGACTTCGCGGCCGCGCTGGAGTCCCTGCTGGCCGCGTCCGACACCGTCGCCGTCGCCCGCGCCTGGGCCGACGGCGACCACGAACCGGGCCGCAAGCTGTGGGGCCGGCTGGCCGAGCTCGGCGTCACCTCGCTGGCGACCGAGGCCACCCCGGTCGAGGTCGCGCTCGCCTTCGAGGCGCTCGGACGGTACGCCGTACCGGGGCCCTGGGTGGAGTCCGCGGCGTACCTCCCGACCGCGCTCGGCCGCGAGGTCGACGGGATCGCCACGCTCGCCCTGCCACCGCACGTGCCCTACGCCCTCGACGCCGACGTCGCCGACGAGGTGTACGTCGGCAGCACCCCCGGCGCCGAGGTCGGCGACCGGGTCACCTCGGTCGACCGCACCCGGCACCTGTTCCGGGTGACCGGCGACGGCGAGACCCACGACGACGCCTTCGACCTCGCCGTGCTCGCGACGTCCGCGCAGCTGCTGGGCGCCGGAGAGCGGGTGCTGGCCGACGCGGTCACCTACGTGAAGCAGCGCAAGCAGTTCGGCCGCGAGATCGGCTCCTACCAGGCCATCAAGCACGCGCTGGCCGACGTCCGGATCGCGCTCGACTTCGCCCGTCCGCTGGTGTTCGGCGCCGCGCTCGGCGAGGTCCCGGCCTCCGCGGCGAAGGTGGCCGCCGGCGACGCGGCGTACCTCGCCTCGCGCACGGGCCTGCAGGTCCACGGCGCGATCGGCTACACCCAGGAGTTCGACCTCAGCCTGTGGCTGACGAAGATCCGGGCGCTGGTGACGGCGTGGGGCACGCCCGCCTTCCACCGCGCCCGGCTGCTCGACGGGCTGGTCGGCTGATGGAGTTCGCGCTCTCCGAGGAGCAGCGGGAGCTGGCCGCGACCGTCCGCTCGCTGTTGGCCAAGCGCGCCGACCCCCGCGTCGAGCGGTACGACGAGGAGCTGTGGCGCACCCTGTGCGAGCAGATCGGCGTCGCGGCCCTCGCCGTCCCCGAGGAGTACGACGGGTTCGGCGCGACCCTGGTCGAGTCCTGCGTCGTGCTGGAGGAGATGGGCCGGACCCTCGCGCCCACTCCCCTGCTCTCCTCGGTGGTGACCGCCGAGGCCCTGCTCGCCGGCGCCGACCAGGACGCGCGGGGCCGGCTGCTGTCGCGGATCGCGGCGGGCGAGGTCGCGGCGTTCGCCGACGGCACCGAGGCCGAGCGGGTCCTCGACGGCGACCTGGCGACGGTACTGGTCGTCGCCGTCGACGACGGGCTCTTCGAGGTCGACCCGGCGGCCGCCGAGCGGACCTGGACGCCCACCATGGACCAGACCCTCCGGCTGGCCCGGGTGGTCACCGACCCGGCCGCCGCGACCCGGATCGGCGACGCCGCGCCGGCCCGCGAGCGGGCCGCTCTCGTCGGGGCGGTCGCGGTCGCCGCCCTGCAGGTCGGCACCGCCGCCCGCGGGCTCGAGATGACTGTCGCCTACAGCCTGGAGCGGGTGCAGTTCGGCCGGCCGATCGGGTCGTTCCAGGCCCTCAAGCACCGGATGGCCGACCAGCTGGTGCTGGTCGAGATGGCCCGCTCGGCCGCGTGGGCGGCCTCGTACGCCGTGGCCGCCGGCGCGCCGAACGCCGAGCAGCTGGTCCACGTCGCCAAGGCCTACTGCGGGGACGCCCTGACCCACGTGTCCGGCGAGACCGTCCAGCTGCACGGGGGCATCGCCATCACCTGGGAGCACGACGCCCACTTGGTGCTCAAGCGCGCCCACAGCCTCGGCACCCTCTTCGGCGCCAGCCACGAGCACCGGTGGCAGGTCGCGCTCTGAGCTGAGGATTCGTTGCCTGGTGTTCACCAGCCGTGGGAGACCCGTGACCGTGAGGTAACTCGGGCATCGATAGGTTCACGGCCATGAAGAAGACCGAGGTGACCGAGACCGAGCAGGCCGAGAGCGCGTCCGCCGCGTTCCCGGAGGGCATGCTCGCCAACCCGACCCGCGTCCGCATCTGAGACCGCACCCGTGACCGCCCTCGGGGGCGGCACACTGGGCTCCATGAGCGAGCCCACCCCCGTCCGCGTCTACCGGGCGGAGGACCTCCTCGACGCCGACCCCACCTCCGGCATGCAACGCCGGCGGGCGTTCGAGCTGGAGAAGGTGTGGACCGGTCAGGTCACGACCGCCCCAGGCGCGGTCTCCGGGTGGCACCACCACGACGTCAACGAGTCCAGCCTGTACGTCGTCTCCGGCATCCTGCGCCTGGAGTTCGAGGGTCATGAGGGCTGGCTGGATGCCCGCCCCGGCGACTTCATCCACGTGCCGGCCCACACCGTGCACCGCGAGAGCAACCCGACCGACGCCCCCTCGCTGGCCGTCATCGTGCGCGCCGGCGGCGGCATCCCCACGGTCAACGTCGATCCGCCGCCGGGACGCTGGGACCGGTAGCCCGACGCGTCCTACGGTGGGGCGCATGTACTTCGAGAACATCGTCTTCGACGCCCTCGACCCGCACCGGCTGGGCGGATTCTGGGAAGCGGTCGTCGGCGGCGTGCGGATCACTGACGTGCCCGAGGGGATCGAGACGACGCTCGCCGTACCCGACGGGCCCGAGCTCGACCTGTGCTTCCAGCGGGTGCCCGAGCCGACGACCGCGTCGCCGCGGGTGCATCTCGACGTCACGGGCGGGCCGGACCCGGATGCCGTGGTCGGGCGCCTGATCGGGCTGGGGGCCCGGCGCCTCGACGACACGACGCTCGCCGATCCCGAGGGCAGCCCGCTCCGGGTCGTGGCGGCCGGGCCGGCGTACGACGGGGCGAGCCCGCTCGCGGCGATTCGGCTCGAGTCCGCCGACCCCGACCGGGACACCGCGTTCTGGGCCTGGCTGACGGGCTGGACGCCCGTCCCGGGTGCCCCGCACGCGCTGCGGCACCCCACGGGACGCGGACCGCTCCTCGCGCTGGTCGTCGAGGCCGCCCCCAAGGGCGCGACCAAGAACCGGCGGCACCTCGACCTCCGTCTCGAGCAGGGCGACGACACCGTGGCGGCCGAGCTGATCGCACGTGGCGGCCACGAGCTGGTCGTGGAGTGGGGCGAGCTGCCCTGGCGGTCCTACACGGACCCGTCCGGCAACGAGCTGTGCCTGCTGCCCGCCCGGTCCTGACGGCCGACGACTACAGCCCGAGCTCCGTGAGCCGGGCGAAGTACTCGTCCTCGATCTCCTCCTCGTCGCGCTCGGTGTCCCACATGTCCTCGAGCTCCTTGCGGACGGCCGGGTCGAGCGCGGCCCAGCGCGCGTTCCACTCCTCGGCGTTCTCGGTCCAGTAGGCCACGATCTTGTACGACGACGCCGGTCGCCCGAGCTCGTGCCGGACGTGCTTGCGCACGTTGCGCAGCACCCGCGACTCGCCCACGACCCACAGGTAGCCGACCCCCGCAGGCTGCTCCAGGCCGCGGACCAGCTGCTCGATGCGGCTCGGCGCCACGCCGTTGCCGCCGGTCACCCACTGCACGTCGACCGCGGACGGGATCTCGTCGCCGAAGCGCTGGGCGGCACTGGGCGCCTCGACGATCAGCCTCGAGCGCACCCGCGGGTCGGTCTGCTGGAGGATCCGGGTCGCCGCGGGCAGCCCGGTCAGGTCGGTGACCAGCACCTGCCACTCCAGGTCGGCGGGGGCGTCGTACATGCCGTTCGGGGAGTTGACCGCGACGACCGCGCCGACGGCCGCGGTGCGACCCCACTCGGCGGCCAGGCCGCCGTCGTGGAGCACCACGTCGACGGTCAGCTCGTGCCGCTCGGCGTCCCAGGCCCGGACCGTGTAGGTGCGCAGCGGCGACGGCTCGACACCCTCGGGCCAGTCCCAGCCGCGACCGACGGCGAACGGCATCCGCGGCTCGCCAGTGGGCTCGTCGGGCAGGAAGATCCGGAGGTACTCGTCCCCGACCCCGGTGGTCTCGAAGTCCGCGAGGCCCTCGCCGCCGAAGACGAAACGGCGTAGCCCCGGCACCAGGTCGGTCACCGACAGCACCTCGGCGCGGTGGATCCGCTGGGGGACGTCAGGCACGGGCTCTCCTCGACTCGGCGGAAGTTAGGTTGACCTTACTTCACCGGCGGCCCGGGGCGGTGGCGGGTCGCGTCAGGTCACCGTCGGGTCGCCGGGCACGACGTCGACGACGGTGAGCGTCACCGCGCCGGGCGCGACGGCCCCTGCTCCGAGGAGCCGGACGAGCTCGGCACGCACGTCGACGTGCACGCGGGGCGCGAGGTCCTCCACCGCGACGCCGTAGGCGACGACCAGCTCGAGGTCGACCCGCTCCAGCCGTCCGGCCTCCACGACGAGGTCGACCGCGCGGGGCGCGTGGGTGGGCGAGACCGTGAGCACGCGGCGCAGTGCCGCCGCGAGGACCCGGGTCGAGACCGCGGTCCGCGACCCGGCCACGTCCCGGTCGGGCGATCCGGCGGCGGTCACCACCGTCACCGGCTCCCCGGGCGGGACCAGCGAGCGGATGCGTCGGAGCGCGGCCTCCCGGATCTCCGGCCAGGCCGGGTCCGGACGGCGCGCGATCTCGAGCGCGCGCGCCAGCGGTTCGCTCTCGGGCTCTAGCGCCATCTCGCCATCCTCTCCGAGATCGTGCGGCGGCCGCGGTGCAGGTGTCCCCGCACGCTACCCACGCTCAGCGACAACGTCGATGCGATCTCGTCGTACGACATCCCCTCGACCTCGCGCAACAGCCACACCGCCCGCTGGTGCCAGGGCAGCTCGTCGAGGCATCGCTGCAACGCCTCGACGAGCTCCTCGTCGAGGATCGAGCGCAGCGCGTTCTCCGCCGCCTCGGGGACGAGGTGCGACAGAAGCTGATCGTCGATCGGCACCGGACGCCGGCGCCGGGTCAGGTCCGCCGCCCGGCGGTGCACGATCCGGAAGAGCCAGGTGCGCAGCGCGGAGTCCCCGCCGAACGACGGGAGACTGCGCCACGCCGAGACCAGCGCGTCCTGGGCGACCTCGGCGGCGTCGGCGTCGCGACCTCCGACCAGCCGGAGCGCGTAGCGGTGCATCCCCGGGCCGTGCCGGTCCACGATCGTCGCGAAGGCGACCTCGTCGCCGAGACGGGCGGCACGCACGAGAGCCTCGTCGCTCGGGGTCTCCTCCGGGTCTCGACCCGCGTCGCGGGTGGTCGACACGACTCCCACGTTGCCGAACACCCCGACCGGCACGCTCCCACGCGCCGTGACATTCATCACATCGAGCGAGCGTGACATCCCTGGGCGTCGAAACGACCAACGGACATCCACGACCGAGAGGAACACGCACCATGAGCGAGAAGCAGAGCACGGTCACGACGTCCGCACCGGCGACGGCCACCACGACCGACCTGGAGCGCCGGACGTCCAGCGCCCTGGTCTCGGAGCAGGGCCGAACCGCGATCGCCGACACCGTGGTGTCCAAGATCGCCGGGCTCGCCGCCCGCGAGATCTCCGGTGTCCACGACCTCGGCGGCGGGACCGCCCGGGCGGTCGGCGCGATTCGGGAGCGCATCCCGGGTTCCCGGACCAACCACAGCCAGGGGGTCGCGGTGGAGGTGGGCGAGCGCCAGACCGCCGTCGACCTCGACGTCGTCGCCGAGTACGGCGTGGCGATCGCCGACCTCGCGGCGGCCATCCGTCGCAACGTCATCAGCTCGGTCGAGCGGATGACCGGCCTGGAGGTCACCGAGGTCAACATCACCGTCCACGACGTGTTCGTCGACGACGGGTCGGAGGCCGACCCGGAGGCGTCGTCCTCCCGCGTGGAGTGAGGCGACCGTGAGCACGCCCGACGACCACCCGGCCGACCTGGTCGCGCACGCGGTCCTGGCCGTGCCGGGGGTCCTCGACCTCCACGGCGGGGCGCCGGGCGAGGTGGCGACGTACCTGCCCGGGCGTCGGGTCCGGGGGGTCCGACTCCTGGAGCCGGGGTGCGAGGTCCACGTCGTCCTCGACTGGACGGCACCGCTCGGTGACACCACCGACCGGATCCGCGCGGCCCTGCGGCCGATCGTCGACGCGCCTGTTCACGTGTTCGTGGAGGACGTCGCCGTGAGCGAGGGGCAGCACCCGTGACGGGCCCGCGCGATCCCCGGGCCGAGCGTCGGGCGCTCATCCGCCTCCACCATCCCGACACCGGAGGGGACCCCGAGGCCTTCGCCCGGCTCCTCGCAGCCGTCGATGCGCCGGTCAGTTCCGAACACCACCCGCGGTCCGTCGCCCCGACCGCCTTCACCGACCGTCTGGGGGGCGGCCGGTGGAGGCGGCTCGGGCGCCGCGCCGTCACCCGTGTGCGCGTGACGCTCCCCCGGCGGCTGCCGGGCTCGCGCCGCTACGCACAGATCTGAGAGGAACACCATGACCACCTCCACCCTCGGCCTGCTGGCCGGGCTGCTGCTCACCATCGCGATCGTCGCCGGCGGTCTCGTAGGCCTGCTGCTGGCCGTCGTGCTGGGCGGCGCGGGCTACCTCGTCGGTGCCCACCTCGACGGCCAGCTCGATCTGCGCGAGCTCCTCAGGAGCCGTCGTGGCTGAGCCGGAGACCGCCGACGAGCTCACGGAGGCCGGGCTCCGCGGCCATCTGGACCTGCGCCTCGCGGCCATCACGCGGATCGTCGAGCACGTCGTGACCTCCGCGGACGGCACCCAGGCACGGACGTCGGCCCTGGGATCCACCCTGGGCCGGGTCGCCGGGCGCACCCTGCCCCGCGTCGACGTGCGGGTCTCCGGCCGGACCGTCCGGATCCGGGCGGAGGTCGGGTGTCCCTGGCCCGAGCCCGCCGGACCGCTCGGCGAGCGGGTCCGGGACGCCGTCGTCGCTGAGACCGAGCGGCTCACCGGTCTCCGGGTCCGCGCGGCCGACATCGTCGTGCACGTCCTCCCTGCGGCGGAGGACGGGGCAGGGGCCCAGTCCCGGAGGGTGGCATGAGCACCCTGCGATCCCCCGAGCCGCGTCGGCGGCCGGCCGCCACCGGGACGGCGGTGGGCCTCGCCCTCGTCGTGACGACGCTCGGCGTCCTCCTCGTGACCGATGCGGTGCGGGCAGCGACCACGACGCACGCGTCGGTCCTGCACCGTGCGGTGACCTCCCTCGACGGCGCCACCGCGTCCACGGCGAGCAGCGCCGTCGGCGTGGCTCTCGCAGCCGTCGGCCTGCTGCTTCTCGCGATCGGGCTGGCCCCGCGCCGTCGTACCCACCTGCGCGTCGAGTCCGAGGCGGACGTGTGGATCACTCCGCGCGCCGCGGCGGCCCTGGCCGCGCGAACCGCCGAGCGACAGCCGGGCGTGCTGCAGGCCCGGGTCGAGCGGAGCGGACGCCGCCGCCTCGTGATCGGGGCGGTCCCACGGACGCTCGACGACTCCGCGGCCGTGCAGGGAGCACACGAGGCCGCCGTCGAGGAGCTGGGTCGCCTGGACGGTCCGACGGTCGAGGTACGACGAAGGGAGTCGACATGAGGCACTACGGGCGCGACCGGGCGTCGGTGCTGCTCAGCGGATTGCTCGTGAGCGGCCTCGGCCTCCTGGTCCTCGACTGGCGGCTGGGGCTGGTGGTCCCGTCGGGTCGGCGACTCTCGACGACGAGCGTCACCGACCTGATGGCCGAGGGCTGGTGGCCGTGGGCCCAGGGCGCCGCGGGCGTCCTGATCGCCCTCGTCGGTCTGATGTGGCTGCTCTCGCACCGCCCGCACCGTGGCCCTCGTACGACGGGCACGGGGGCCAGCGGGCCGACGGGCACCGTCACCGTCGACCTCGACTCGCTGCGCGCGGCCCTCGCCCACCGCCTGGACGCGAGCGGGACGACGACCGATGCTCGCGTCGACCTCCGCCACGAGCGCGGCCGACTGGTGGCCACGCTCGACGCTCGCGCGGACGACGACACCGACCTGGACGGCCTGGTGGGCGTCGCCGAGGACCTCACGCAGGAGCTCCGACGGGTCCTCCCCGACGACGAGGTCGTGCTCCAGACCCGGTGGCGCGCCCCGCGTCCGCGCCGCGCGGTCCGCTCGGCCCGCGCCTCCGTGCGCGTGCAGTGACGCACCCACCCCGAGACTGCCCGGCCCACCGGCCGGGTACGGCAACAACCACCATCACCGCAGGAGGAATCACCATGGGATTCACCGAGAAGGCCAAGAACGCCGCCGAGGACGCCCTCGGCAAGGCCAAGGAGGCCGTTGGCGACGTCACCGGCAAGGACGATCTCAAGGCGGAGGGCCAGAAGGACCAGGCCAAGGCCAACCTCAAGTCGGCCGGCGAGGACGTGAAGGACGCGTTCAAGAAGTGAGCACGATGCCGTGGCGGGGGTCCGACGGACCCGTTCCGCGCCCCGCTGCGGCGCCCGCCGATCCCGCCGTCCCCGACGTCGGAGAGCAGGTCGACAGCGAGCTGCCCCTGAGCCGGTGGGACGCCTGGCAGCGACGGCATCCCGTCGTCGCCCTCCCCCTGGCGATCATCTACAAGTTCTTCGACGACCAGGGCGTCTACCTGGCCGTCGTCATCACCTACTACGCGTTCGTGTCGGTCGTGCCACTGCTGCTGCTCGCGACCTCGGTCCTCGGCTTCCTGCTCCAGGACGACCCAGAGCTGCGGGCGCGGGTCCTCGACTCCGCCATCGCCGGGTTCCCCGTGGTGGGCGACCAGCTGGGCCGGCCCGAGGGGCTGCAGGGGTCGACCACCGCGATCGTCATCGGCGGTCTCACCGCGCTCTACGGCTCGCTGGGTCTCGGGACCGCGCTGCAGAACGCCATCAACACCACCTGGGCCGTGCCGCGCAACAGCCGCCCGAACCCGTTCCTGGTCCGCCTGCGCAGCCTGGTCCTGCTCGCCACCGGCGGCCTGGCCCTGGTCGCCGTGTCGGTGCTGTCGACCCTGACCCAGTTCGTCACCGGCTTCCTCGGCAGCGGTGCCGTCTCGCGATGGCTGCTGCTGCTCGCCAGCCTGGCCCTGGTCGCCGGCATCCTGAGCGCGTTGCTGTGGATGGGCAACGCGCGGCGGGAGCCGTGGCGCGCCGTCGTACCGGGGGCCGTGGTGATCGCCGTCCTCTGGCACCTGCTG
This sequence comes from Nocardioides lianchengensis, assembly GCF_900101465.1. Taxonomy (GTDB): domain Bacteria; phylum Actinomycetota; class Actinomycetes; order Propionibacteriales; family Nocardioidaceae; genus Nocardioides; species Nocardioides lianchengensis. The sequence goes on along the minus strand of NZ_FMZM01000006.1, from coordinate 47,319 downwards.
CAGCTGGGCAGCGCGGCCGTCGCCCGGCAGGCCGCCGACCAGGCGTCGTCGATGAACCAGACCTTCGGCCTCGTCCTCGGGCTGCTGGCCGTCACCTACGCCGCGGCGCTCGTCGGGGTGATCGGCATGGAGGTCAACGTCGTCGTACGACGGCGGCTGTGGCCGCGGGCCCTGCTCACGCCGTTCACCGACGCGGTGGACCTGACCGAGGCCGACCGTCGCGCCTACACCGGCTACGCCCGGGCCCAGCGTCACAAGGGCTTCGAGAAGGTCGACGTCACCTTCGACGACCGGAACCAGGACTGAGCCAACCTCGCGGCAGCCTTGCGGACACGTTGAGGATCCGCTGAGGTTCCGCTGCCAGGGTTCAGGACATGACGACGAAGACCTCCAAGCCCACCACCAACGACCTCAACGTCGGCATGGTCGCCAACCCGCGCCGTACCCGCCTCTGATCCACGCCAGACCTCCGGCCGGGGACCGTCGAGTGACGATCACTCCCGCGGGCGCGGGGTGTGCGGGTGCGTCGGGTCGGCCGCGAAGATCCGCTCGTAGATGTCGTAGATCAGGGCCGCCTTCGCGTTGTTGTAGTCCATCGCGTCGGTGAAGCCGCGCTCGCCCAGCGAGCACTTCAGGTCGGCGTAGGCCGCGTGGTCGTCGGCGTGGCCGGTCAGCCAGTCGCGGAACGCGGCGTGCCGCCGCGGCTCCTGGGCGCCGACGCCCCACACGTGCACGTTCGCGTACGGCGCGCCCAGGCGCACCAGCCGGTGCTGCTCCCACTCGGGCTCGCGCACCCGCAGTACGAACCCGGCCGCCTCCAGGTCCGGCAGCCAGTCCTCCTCGCGTGCGGAGTCGGCGACCGTCAGGTCCACGTCGATCACCGGCTTGGCGTGCAGCCCGGGCACCGACGTCGACCCCACGTGCTCGATCGCGAGCGCCCGCTCCCCGAGCGCGTCGACCACCCGGGCCCGGACCGCGTCGTACGCAGCCGGCCACTCCGGGTCGGGCGGCACGACCACGACCGGCTCCGGCACGTGCGCCTGCACCCGCGCCGCCGCGATCTGCTCGTCGGTCGGGACGTCGTACGGCCGCCAGAGCGGGTGGGTCTCCATGCTGCCGACCCTAGGTCACCGCCGACCCGTCACTCAGTGCCCTGTTCCGGCGGTGTGTCGGTCACGGATCGACGGGTCGACCGGCCAGATGACGATCCAGTCCCCGTCGTACGACGTCGATGGTCAGCTGTCGGTCCAGGGTCGGGACGTGCGTCCGCGTCAGGACGACGATCCCCCAGCCCCCTTCCCTCGTCAGCCAGCCCCGGCGCCGCCCGTCCCGCGCTCGCTGCTCGTCGGTGGTGTGCCAGTCGGCACCGTCGTACTCGACGGCGAAGCGCAGCTCCTCGTTGCCCAGGTCGAGGAAGGCCGACTCACCCCAGGCGCCTGCGCGGCGTACCTCGAGCTGCGGCGTCAGCTCGGGCAGCTCCCCGTCCTGGCAGCGCAGACGCGTCCAGGACTCGGGCAGTGACTCGGCCCGGGCGTCCACCCGCGGTCCGAGGTCGCGGAGCTGGACCACCCCGCGCATGCCCGAGAACCGCTCCGTCTCCCGTACGACGTCGGCCGCGTCGAGGCCGCCCGCTCGGGCGAGCGCGTCCATCGCCCCGAGTGCCTGATCGCGGGGCCGCAGCCGACCCAGGTCGCAGGCCAGCCGCAACGGCGTCAGCACGCGCACCCCGTCGACCTCCATCACGTCGCTCGGCAGCAACGTCCGCTCGCCGCCGACGCAGCCCGACTTGCGGACACGGGTGCGGCCCGGTTCCTGGAAGACGCTCACGGGCGGCGCGACGACGTGGCTCTGGGGCGGCTCGACATCGACACCATGCAGCCAGGCCGCCGACTCGTCGCAGACGACGGCCGTGCGCGGGATCACCAGCCCCACGGCCCGCGCGCGGACCTCGGTGGTGTCGGGGACGACGGCATCGACGTACACCCCCTCGACCACGCGGCGGACGAGCCCGGCCCGCACCAGCTGCCCCAGCACCCGCGGTCGTACGCCGAGCTCCGCGGCCCGCGCGGTCGTGAACGGCATGTCGAGCGGCAGCTCGGCACGCCGATCGGGCAGGTCCGGGAGGTCGGGGAGCAGATCCATGCGGACACGCTCCCGCAGCCGCGCGGGTCGTCGTACTGCTCATCCACAGGCCCGATATCGACCCGTCAACTCGCGACTGACACGCCGCGAAAACCGGTCATCCAGTGACGGGTCAGCGTCAGTCGGTGGTGCGGTACTTGCCCTGGAAGAACAGGAGCGGGTCGGCGACGTCGGAGCTGGCCAGCTCGAGGACGCGGCCGAGGACGACGTAGTGGTCGCCGGCCTCGTGGACGGCGTGGATGGTGCAGTCGACGTGGCCGAGGGTGCCGGCGAGGACCGGCGAGCCGGTCGCCGCCGACGGCGTCCAGTCCACGCCGGCGAACTTGTCGACGCCGCGGCTGGCCATCTGGTTGGAGAGCTCGGCCTGCTCGGCGCCCAAGAAGTTCACGCAGAAGCGGCCGGAGCGCTGGATCAGCGGCCAGGCCCGCGAGGTCTTGGCGGGGATGAAGAGCACCAGCGGCGGCTCCAGCGAAACGCTGGAGAACGACTGGCAGGTCATCCCCACCGGCTCCCCGCCGCTGGTCGAGGTCACGACCGTGACGCCGGACGCGAACCGGCCGAGCACGTCGCGGAACTGCCGGGCGGCGGCCTGCGCCTCGGGGTCCTCCGGGATCTCGACGTCCTCGCCGGGGCGCAGCTCGAACTCGTAGCCGGCGTCGCCGAGCCAGGAGCTGATCAGCTCCGGGCTGGGCCAGGTCTCACGCGCGTCCGAGGACATCCCGTCGGGGATGTCGGGGGTCCCGCGGTGTGCTCCCGAGCTCATGGCCATGGCCGTCTGTACCCCGTCGGGCACTACTGGCCGCCCCCGAAGTCGTGGCCCCAGTAGGACACGGCCGTCGACTCGCGGGCCACCCAGCGGGCGTCGTCGACGGTGAGGCCCTCGGTGCCGAACTCGACATCGAACCCACCGGGCGACTTCACGTAGAAGGAGACCATCTCGTCGTTCATGTGCCGCCCGAGCGTCGCCGAGAGCGGCGCGCCGTGCTTGCGGACCCGCTCCAGCGCACGGCCGACGTGGTCGAGCTGGTCCACCTCGAGCATCACGTGGACGCACTTGGACGGGTTCGGCATCGGCAGGAAGGCCAGCGAGTGGTGCCGGGGGTTGACGCCCAGGAAGCGCAGCCAGACCTTCGATCCCGGTTCCTTGCCGACGAACTCGCCGGGCATGCTCATCGAGTCGCGCAGCCGGAACCCGAGCACGTCGGTGTAGAAGCGCAGCGCCTCCACGTCGTCGAGCACCGGCAGCACGATGTGCCCCATGCCCTGGTCACCTGTCACGAAGGTGGCGGCGTACGGCGTGACGATCGGCCGCGACTCGTAGGTGATGCCGTGGAACAGCTCGAAGACGTTGTCGAAGGGATCGGAGAAGCGGACCAGCTCCTGCACGCGACGCTCGTCGAGCTCCTCACGGGTGCCCTCCTCGAAGTCGACGCCCGCCTTCTGCAGGTGCTCGCGGGCCTCCTGCAGCGCCCGGTGGTCGGCGACCTCCCAGCCCACGCAGGACAGTTGGTCGACCTCGGCGGGCACGACGACCAGCCGCGCCGAGACCTCGTCGATGCGCCAGTACTGGTGCTCGGGGTGCGGGCCCCGGCCCTTGGCCAGCCCGAGCACCTTGCCGGCGAACGTCTCCCACTGGGCCAGGTCGGTGGAGTCGACGCGGACGTAGCCCATCGACTTGATGTCGATCGTCATGGCGACTCCTCCGGTGATCGAGCCTGTCGAGATTCGACGTGGCGGGCCAGGAACGCGGTCGAGATCTCGGCGAACTCCTCCGCCGCCTCGATCTGCGCCCAGTGGCCGCAGTGGGGGAACACGTGCAGCTGGGCCTTCGGGATCAGCTTGAGGGCGGCGAAGGCGCCGTCCAGCGGGTTGACCCGGTCCTCGCGGCCCCAGGTGAGCAGGGTGTGCTTGCGCAGCCGGTGGGCCTCGCGCCAGAGCATGCCGTCCTCGGCCGTCTCGGGGTTCCAGAACGACATGCCCATCGAGCGCATCGCCTCCTGCGCACCGGGCGCCGTCGCGTCGGCGAAGCGCTCCTCGACCAGCTCATCGGTCACCAGCTCCTGGTTGACGACCATCGTGGAGATGAAGGCCCGCAGCGCCTCCCGGGTGGGGTTCGCGCCGAAGTCCATCAGCCGCTGGACGCCCTCGGTCGGGTCGGCGTGGAACAGGTTGAGCGAGAGCCCGCCCGGACCCATCAGGATCAGCCGTCCGACCCGGTCGGGGTAGGTGAGCGCGAGGCGCATCGCCGTACCGCCGCCGAGGCTGTTGCCGAGCAGGTGCACCCGCTCGATCCCGAGCTCGTCCATCAGGGCGACGACGTGGTCGGCGGCGTGCCGGTAGAAGTTGCCGACCACCGGGGGCTTGTCGGAGCCGCCGAAGCCCGGCTGGTCGACCAGCAGGGTCCGGAATCGGGAGGCGAAGTGCGGCAGCGCGCGGCCGAAGTTGGACCACGCCGAGGCGCCCGGGCCGCCGCCGTGCAGCATCAGCAGCGGCAGGCCGCCCCCGAGATCGCCGCCCGTGCCGGCCTCGTAGTAGTTGAGCGTGATGTCGTGGGCCTTGGCGGACCGCCGCGTCGCCTCCTGGGAGAGGTCGGCCATCAGTACATCCCCGGGTCGACCTTGTGGCCGAACTCGTGGGCGCCGTAGACCTGCAGCGCCCGCTCGGGGTCGTTGGCCGCGTGCACCCGGCCCGCGTGCGCGTCGCGCCAGGCCCGCTGGAGGTAGGTGCCGTTGGCCAGCGCCCGCCCGCCCGAGGCCTCGAACAGCGCGTCGATGGCGTCGATGGCCCGCTGGGAGCCCAGCACCTGGTCGCGGCGGACCCGCAGGCGCAGCTCGAGCGGGATCTTCTCGCCCTTCTCGACGTGGGCCATCTCCTCGCGGATGTTGTTGGTCAGCAGCGCCCAGGCCGCGTCGATCTCCGAGGAGGCCTTGGCGATCCGGACGGCGGAGAACGGGTCGAGCGACGCCTTCTCGCCGAGGTACGCCGCGCGGGTGCGCTTCTGCTGCATCTCGACGTGCTCGGCGTAGGCGCCCCGCGCCATCCCGATGATCGGCGTGGTGATCGTGCCGGTGAAGATCGAGTGGAACGGCAGCTTGTAGAGGTCGGAGGTGTTCTGCGCCTGGCCCGGGCCGCGGCACTGGCCGGTCTCGCCCATCGACAGGGTGAAGGCCTCGGGGATGAACACCTCGTCGACGACGATGTCGTTGGAGCCGGTGCCGGCCAGGCCGACCATGTGCCAGACGTCGACGATCGTGTACTTCTCGCGCGGCACCATGAACGTCTTGAAGTCGACGACCTGGCCGTCGGCGTTGAACACCAGCCCCCCGAGCAGCACCCACTGGCAGTGGTCACAGCCCGAGGAGAAGCTCCACTTGCCGCTCAGGGTGTAGCCGCCGTCGGTGACGGTCGCCTTGCCCGTCGGGGCGTACGACGAGCTCAGCCGGGTCGTGGTGTCCTCGCCCCACACCGCCTGCTGGGCCTCGTCGGCGAAGAGCGCGACCTGCCACGGGTGCACGCCCACGACGCTGGAGACCCAGCCGGTGGAGCCGCACGCCGAGGCGATGTCGCGCACCGCGGTGTAGAAGGTGACCGGGTCCGCCTCGAAGCCGTCGAACCGCTTCGGCTGCAGCAGCCGGAAGAAGCCGGTCTCCTCGAGCTCCTTGATCGACGCCTCGGGCACCACCCGAAGACGCTCGGCCTCGTCAGCGCGCTCCCGGAAGGTGGGCAGCAGGTCGCGGACGCCGTCGAGAACAGCCTGGGACATGGACTTCTCCTGTCGTGGTCGGACAGCAGCAATACTAGAACACGTTCTTGTTTTAAGAGAAGTGCCGTGCGGCGGCGTCGACCCGGGCGTGGTGGGCGACCCAGTCGTACCCGTCGTCGATGTTGGCGTCCTGCGGTCGCCGGCCGACCGCGCCGTCGACCGACTCGCGCAGGATGTCGGCGTGGCCCGCGTGCCGGCTGGTCTCCGAGAGCATGTGCACCAGGACCTGGTGGAGGGTGACCCGGCCGCGGTCGCCCGGCCACCACGGCACCCGACCCTCGGCGTCCAGGTCGAGCTCGGCGAAGGTCCGCGCCGCGTGCTCCCAGGAGGTCCGGTAGAGGCCCAGGACCCACTCCCGGGTCTCGTCGACCGTGAGAACGAGATCGTCGTGGGGGTCCGCGGCGTCGTCGTGCCAGGGCAGCGCGATGCCGCTGGGCCGGCCGAAGGTGTCGCCGAAGTAGCCCAGCTCCACGCTGGCCAGGTGCTTCACCAGGCCGAGCAGGTTGGTGCCGGTCGGCGTCAGGGGGCGGCGGGCGTCGTACTCGGAGAGGCCCTCGACCTTCCAGACGATCGCGTCGCGCGCGGACTGGAGGTACTCGACCAGGGTGGCCTTCGGATCGCTCATGCGACTCCCCTACCCCCAGTCCGCGGTGAGCAGCAGCCGGCAGGCCCGGCGCAGGCTGGCCTCCGCCTCCTCGAGGCTGATCTCGCCGGCGACCGCCCAGGTCAGGACGCCGTACGCGCACTGCTCGACGAGGCGTGCGAGGTCCTGGTCGTCGTCGGTGGGCTCGACGATCCCCGCACTGCGCAGCACCAGGTCGCGGAAGGACGTGTCGTTCTGGGGCCCCGACGCCGAGCGGACGATGTTGATCGAGGTGACCATGGCGCGGGCCAGCAGCGGACGGGCCATCAGCCCGCGCGCCGCGCGCACCAGCAGCTCCGAGACCTCGGCGACCGGGTCCAGCGTCGGCCCTTCGGGGATCACCCGGCCGATCGCGGCGATCTGGCCCTCCATCACCCCGGCGAGCAGCAGGTGCTTGGACGGGTAGTAGCGGTAGAGGGTGCCCAGCGCTACCCCCGACTCCTGGGCGATCTCCTGCATCTGGACCTGTTCGAGACCCCGCTCGGCGACCAGCCGCGAGGCCGCACGGCGGATCCGCTCCCGCCGCTCCACCTGGTCCCCGGTCGCCGGCTGGGCCGGTGCGCGGGTCTCTCCGAGGCGGGCCATGGCTCATCGTCACCGCGGGCCGTCCGGGTCGCCGCCGGGTCGTACCGGTCACCGGGACCGACGCCCGGAGCGGCTGCGGGGCCGGTGTTGGCTGCGCCCCATGGACCTGACGCGATGCGGCCCGTGGGCGGTGGTGGCGGGCGGCTCGGAGGGCGTCGGGGCGTCGTTCGCCCGGCAGCTGGCCGAGGCCGGGATCCACCTGGTCCTGCTGGCCCGCCGGCCCGAGCCGCTCGAGGCGACCGCGGCCGAGTGCCGCTCGCTCGGGGTGGAGGTCCGCACGCTGGCGCTCGACCTCAGCGCGGCCGACGCCGTACGACGGGTCGCGGAGGCGACCGCCGACCTGGAGGTCGGCCTGCTGGTCCTCAACGCGGGCGCCAACACGCACAGCGAGGAGTTCGTCGACGGCGACCTCGCCGCGTTCCAGCAGGTGATCGACCTCAACGTCACCACGCCGCTCGGTCTGGTCCACCACTACGCCGGACCCATGCGGACGCGCGGGCGGGGCGGGATCCTGCTGGTCGGGTCGATGGCCGGCTACCTCGGGTCGACGCGGCACACCGTCTACGGCGGAGTGAAGGCGTTCAGCCGGATCTTCGCCGAGAGCCTGTGGCTGGAGCTGCGCGAGCACGGCGTGGACGTGCTCGAGCTGGTCCTCGGCGTCACCCGCACGCCCGCGATGGAGCGGGTGGGGCTCAACTTCGACGTCCCCGGCATGCTCGTCGCCGAGCCCGACGACGTGGCCCGGGAGGGCCTCGAGCGTCTCCCCCACGGCCCGGTCCACGTCGCCGGCGGCAACGACGCCGGCGTGGCCCACCGCAACGACCCCGACCGCGCAGCGGTCGTCCTCGGCGCGCACCGGATGATGCGGAAGCTGATGAACCTCGACCACTGAGACGACGGTGCTCCTAGGCTCCCGCCATGAGTCTTGCGCCGCCGCCGGTCCGGACCACCGTTCGCCCCGCCCTGCGCCGTGGGGTCCTGGCGCTCCTGCTGCTCGGCTCCGCCGCGAGCACCTACGCCTTCCTCGACCAGCCCTGGTACGCCGTCGACGGCGCCACCCGGGTCGTGAACGGCTTCTGGCAGCTGCCGGACGACGGCAGCGGGACCACGACCCTGATCGGCTACCGGACCCAGCGCTCCCCGCTCCTCTGGCTGCTGCTCGCGATCTGCGTCGCCGCCGGCCTCGGTACGGCGATCCGCCGCGCGTCGGTCGCGCTCGCGGCCCGGATCACCGCGGCGTTCAGCGGATCGGCCCTCGTCGTGGGCATCGTCGTCTGGACGTCGTGGACCCTCGCGATCCGACGCGAGACGTTCGCCGAGGACGCGGGCACCCGGCTCTCCGCCGGCTTCGTCGTCACCGTCGCCGCGCTCGTCGTCCTCACGGTCGCCGGGAGCGTCGGACTGCGCCGCGACGCGTCGTACGACGGCAGCAGCTAGGCGCCGAGCGCCTCGCGCACCCGGCAGGCCGCGGCCCGGGCGAGCGGGCCGAGCCGATCGGCGCGGCCGGCGGGGACGACGAGCTCCAGGGCCGCCCCCGAGGCGACGGGCGAGGCGATAGCGACCAGGCCGCCACCGAGCTCCCCGCGGACCAGCTGGGTACGACGGGCGCGGTGCAGGTCGGCGTACAGGCGGGCGAGGTCGACGCCGCCGACGCGGTCGTCGACCTCCTCGGGCGTGAGAGTGGCGAGCGCGGCCCGGCCCAGCGCCGAGCGCTCGGCGCGACGGCGGCTGCCGACCCGCCCGGCGCCGTCGCCGCGGCCGTCGAGCAGCACCACGTCGGCGCCGTCGAGGAGGCCGAGGTGCACGACTCCACCGCAGGTCGCGAGGCGGGCGAGCTCGGGGGCGGCCACCTCCTGCAGGTCGACGCGGGTCTGGCCGGGGCGGCCCCAGGTCCGGCCCCGCCGGCCCAGGACGTAGCCGCGGTCGGTGTGGGCGAGCCAGTCGAGACCGACCAGCTGGTCGAGGATCCGGTGCGCGGTCGAGCGCGGCAGTCCGGTGTGCACCGCGACCTGCCCCAGGGTGAGCCGGCGCTCCGGCTCCTCGAACGCGTCGAGGATCAGCGTCGCGCGCCCCAGCATCGTCGGCAGCATCTCGTCCGGTACCGCAGTCGCAGTCATCCGACCCTCCCTCACCCGTCCGTCCCAAAACTGGAACGAATTCTAGTTTTGCCGCACAGTAGCGCTCCCGATGACCGGGACGCCAGGAAATCGCCAGACACGCGGGGCATAGAAGGAACAGGTGCGCATCGGCCTGTCCACCCCCGTGGTGGTCCAGCTCCCCGGGCACCGCTCGGACTGGGAGGAGCGGGCGACGGTCGAGGACCTCGCGCGCGTCGCCGCGGTCGCCGACGCGCTCGGCCTCGACCACCTCACCTGCTCCGAGCACGTCGCCGTGCCCGTCGAGACGGCGGCGACCCGCGGTGCGACGTACTGGGACCCGCTCGCGACGCTGTCCTTCCTCGCCGCCCGCACCACCCGGATCCGGCTGGCCACGTCGGTCCTGGTGCTCGGCTACCACCACCCGCTCGCCCTCGCGAAGCGCTACGGCACCCTCGACCGGCTCAGCGGCGGGCGGGTCGTCCTCGGCGTCGGGGTCGGGTCCCTGGAGCAGGAGTTCGCGCTGCTCGACGCGGCCTGGGACGACCGCGGCCGGCGCGCCGACGACACCCTCCGCTCCCTGCGTGCGGCGTGGGGCCGACCCGAGGTCGACGGTCTGGTGATCGAGCCGCACGCCACGTCCACGCACGTCCCCGTCTGGGTCGGGGGCCGTACGGCGCGCTCGCTGCGGCGGGCCGTGGAGCTGGGTAACGGGTGGATGCCCTTCGGCCTCCCTTCCGACGAGCTCGGCGCACTGCTGGCCCGCGTCGAGCTGCCCCCGGACTTCGAGGTGGTGCTCGGACCGGGCCGCCCGCTCGACCCGCTCGGCGACCCCGACCGCGCCCGGCGCCGGCTCATCGCGCTGCGCGACGTCGGCGCGACGGTCGCATCCTGCGCGGTCCGAGCCGACTCGGCCGACCACTGCTGCGACCAGCTGGGCGCGCTCCGCGACCTGGCCGACGAGATCGGAGACTGAGGCATGGAAGAACGACTGGCGGCCCTCGAGGCACGCCTCCAGCGGGTCGAGGACGAGCTGGCGATCACTCGGCTGGTGGCGTCGTACGGCCCGCTGGTCGACGCCGGCTCGGCCGACGAGGTCGCCGGGATCTGGGCCGAGGACGGCGAGTACGACGTCGAGGGCTGGCACATGCGCAGTCGCGCCGACGTGCACGCGATGGTCCTCTCCGACGGCCACCAGCACCTGATCGCCGGCGGCTGCGCACACTTCCTCGGCCCCGCGCACGTGACCCTGGACGGCGACGACGCCGTGGCCGTCTGCGAGTCGCTGCTGGTCCGCCACCGCGAGGGCGCGTTCAACGTCCGCCGGGCCGGCGCCAACCACTTCCGGCTCCGACGGCTCACGGAGGGCTGGCGGGTGGTGCACCGCACCACCCGGGCCCTGGACGGCTCCGCCGAGGCCCGCGAGCTCCTGGCCGGTGCCCGATGAGCGGCCAGCTCGAGGGCCGGGTCGCCCTGGTGACCGGCGGCGGTGCCGGGATCGGCGAGGGCATCGTGCGCCGCTTCGCCGCGGAGGGAGCCCGTGTCGTCGTGGCCGAGTACGACGAGGAGGCGGGTCGCGCGGCGGCCGAGTCGGTCGACGGAACGTTCGTCCGTTGTGACGTTTCACAGCGCGATCAGGTCGACGCGGCCGTCGCGGCGGCGGTGGCGACGTACGGCGCGATCGACGTGGTGGTCAACAACGCCTGGGGCGGGGGCGCGATCGGCCGACTCGAGAAGAAGACCGACGAGCAGCTGCAGCACGGGATGGCGGTCGGCTACTTCGGCCCGTTCTGGGCGATGACCGCGGCGCTGCCGCACATGAAGGAGCGCGGCTGGGGCCGCGTGGTCAACCTGTGCAGCCTCAACGGGGTCAACGCCCACATGGGCTCGCTCGAGTACAACGCCGCCAAGGAGGCGCTGCGCACCCTGACCCGGACGGCCGCCCGGGAGTGGGCGGCCACCGGCATCACGGTCAACGCCATCTGCCCGGCCGCGAAGAGCCAGGCCTTCTTCCGCGCGATCAGCGAGTACCCCGACCTCGAGGCGCTCGCGGACGCGGCCAACCCGATGGGCCGGATGGGCGACGCGTACGACGACATCGCCCCCGTCGCGGTCTTCCTGGCCAGCGAGGGCAGCCGCTACCTGACCGGCAACACCCTCTTCGTCGACGGGGGCAGCCACATCAACGGCGCCGCCTGGGCGCCCGACCTGGACTGAGCGAGGCACGAGCTCAGTCCAGGTCATCGGTGGTCGAGTAGCGGGGCGCGACTGAGGAACGAAGTCGCGCCCGGCGTATCGAGACCCGGACCGAGCGAGGCACGACCTCAGTCCACGTCATCGGTGGTCGAGTAGCGGGGCGCGACTGAGGAACGAAGTCGCGCCCGGCGTATCGAGACCCGGACCGAGCGAGGCACGACCTCAGTCCACGTCATCGGTGGTCGAGTAGCGGGGCGCGACTGAGGAACGAAGTCGCGCCCGGCGTATCGAGACCTGGACCGCGGCTCCATCGGCGGCCGCTAAGACAACTCCTCAGTAACTTCGGCCGACTTCCGCTGTGACCGTTGACACCCAGTGACGGACGTCATACCTTTCCTGGGCGCGCGCATCCTGAATCGTTTCATCACTCGGAAGGAACCCTCAGTGGCGTCCCCCCATCCCACGTACCGCCGCGCCCTCGCGACGGCCGCCATCGCCGTCCTCGGCGTGACCACCGCCCCGGCCTGGTCGCCGGCACCCGCCCTCGCCGCCGTCGCGGCCCCGACCTCGGCCCCCGCCTCCGTCGACCTGAAGGTCGGCGGACTCGTCGACCCGCTGGGCATCGACGACACCACCCCCACCCTGCAGTGGCGCCCCGGCACCGGGCTCCTCAACCAGCAGGCCTACCAGGTCCGCGTCGCGTCCAGCGCCGAGAAGCTGTCGACCCCGGACCTCTGGGACACCGGCAAGGTCGTCGGCTCGACGCTGCAGACGACGTACGCCGGCCGGGCGCTCGACTCGCGCGACCGCGCGGTCTGGCAGGTCCGGGTGTGGGACGCCGCCAACCGGGTCAGTGACTGGAGCGATCCCGGGCGCTTCGAGATCGGCCTGCTGAGCCCCGCCGACTGGCAGGCGGACTGGATCACCAACCCCGAGTGGGTCGAGCCGCTGCATCAGGACGTCACGTTCACCGCGCCGCAGACCGCCCAGTGGGTCCGGCTCACGGTCACCGACCTCGGTCGGCCCGGCGAGCCGCTCGACGACCCGGGCTGGCGTCCGCGCCTCGAGCTCGGCGAGGTCGTGCTGCGCAACGGCGACGACCCGGCCAACGTGGTGACCGGCGCGACCGTCACCGCCTCCGAGAACAAGAGCCAGACCGGCGTGTGGAACCCGTCGTTCGTCGTGGACGGCAAGCTCACGACCGCCACCGCCCCGCGCGGCTACCGCAGCACCTACCACCCCGAGACCGACGTCAAGGACAAGCCGATCGTCCTGACGATCAAGCTCCCCGAGGCGCGGACCTTCGACACGGTCGAGCTCTACTCGATGTGGGACAGCCCGGGCCAGTACGGCACGACGCCGAACTTCCCCCGCGACATCGCGATCTCCACCTCCACCGACGGCACGACCTTCACCGAGCGCGCCAAGGCGACCAAGCTGCCGGCCATCTCGACCACGCACGAGGCGCCCGACGCGCTGCCGGTCTTCGCGACCGACTTCGAGGCCGACGACGTCGCCTCCGCGCGCCTCTACGTCACCGGACTCGGCGTCTACAACGCCAGCATCAACGGCAAGCCCGTCTCCGAGGACCTCCTGGAGCCGGCCAACACCTTCCACGCCAAGCGGGTCCCCTACGCGACGTACGACGTCACGGATCTCCTCGCCGACGGCGCCAACAGCCTCGGCGTCGAGGTCGGCAACGGCATCTTCAACGTCTTCAACGAGCCGACGCCGGTCGGCGGCACCGCCCGCTACGTGAAGACCGCCAGCGGCCACGGTGCCCCGCGGGTGCTGGGCCAGCTGGAGCTGACCGACAAGGCCGGCAACGTCACCACCGTCGCGACCGGCGCCGGCAACGGCACCCCGTGGCGCACCACGCTCGGCGAGGTCACCTTCACCAACTGGTACGGCGGCGAGGACGTCGACGCCCGCCGGCACCTGGACGGCTGGGACGAGGCCGGCACCGACCGCAGCTCGTGGGCGACGCCGGTGGCCTCGCAGGCGCCCAAGGCCACGACCCGCCTGGTCGGGCGCGTGCAGCCCCCGATCCGCCAGGTCGACGAGCTCGATACCACCTGGTCCCAGCTCGCCAACGGCGACTACCTGTTCGACTTCGGGGTGAACTTCGCCGGCTGGCAGCAGCTGAACGTGTCCGGGCCCGCGGGCACCGCGATCACGATGCGCCCGGGCGAGCGGCTCAACCGCGACGCCGACGGCAACCCCACCGGGGTCAACCAGGACAGCTCGGGCAAGAACGCCTACGACACCTTCACCCTCGCCGGTGAGGGCACCGAGACCTTCACGCCGCGCTTCCGCTACCACGGCATGCGCTGGCTCCAGGTCAGCGGTCTGCCGTCGGCGCCCACCGCCGAGACCCTGAAGGGCCTGGTGCTGCGCACCTCGAACGAGGCCGTCGGCGGCTTCGAGACCTCCCACGAGACGCTCGGCAAGATCAACACGATCATCGACCGGTCGGTGCAGAGCAACATGTACTCGATCCTCACCGACTGCCCGCACCGCGAGAAGCTGGGCTGGCTCGACCAGACCAACCTCAACTTCGACACCGTGGCCCGCGGCTACGACATGCAGGCGCAGTACCGCAAGATGCTGCAGGACGTCGCCGACTCCCAGACCGCCAACGGCCTGATCCCGACGACGGCTCCCGAGGACTCGCTCTTCGCCGGCGCGTTCCGCCACGACGCCAACTGGGGCGCCACCATGTCGGTCTCGGCCTGGCAGGTCTACGAGGAGTACGGCGACCGCGACCCGATGGAGCGCTACTGGCCGAACATGGTCGCGTACGACGAGTTCCTCTCCTCGCAGGCGACCGGCTTCATCCTGCCCGGCGGCCTGAACGACTGGGCCACCCCGGAGGAGGCGGCCAACAAGGTCCCGGACGCCTTCGTCCAGACCTACGCCTGGCACAAGATCGTGCGCACCATGGCCGACATCGCCACCGTGCTCGGCAAGCCCGCCCAGGCGCGGACCTACGCCCAGAAGGCCGACCGGATCGCCACGGCGTTCGACGCGACCTACTACAACCCGACGACGAAGGTCTACAGCGTCGGCAGCCAGGCCGCGCAGGCCCTCGCCCTCGACGAGGACCTCGTCCCCGCCGAGCGCCGCCAGGAGGCGGTCGACGCGCTGCTGGCCCGCATCACGGCCAACGGCAACCAGTTCATGGTCGGCGAGGTGGGCCTCTACGCCCTGCTGCGGGTGCTCGCCGAGGAGGGCCAGGACGACCTGGTCCACGCCCTGGCGACCCGGCCGACCGGCAACAGCTACGCCAAGTTCCTGGGCCAGGGCGCCACGTCCCTGCCCGAGCACTGGTCGGGCATGACGAGCACCGGCTCGCAGAACCACTACATGATGGGCATGCTGTCCGGCTGGCTGAACGGCCACCTCGCGGGTCTGCAGCAGGCGCCCGGCTCGGTCGCCTGGGACCACGTCCTGGTCGAGCCGTCCCTGGTCACCGGGGTCGACAGCGCCAGCACGTCGTACGACTCCGTCCGGGGTCCGATCGCCACGGCGTGGAAGCGCACCGGCGCCGAGCTGACGCTCGACGTCACGATCCCCGGCAACACCGTCGCGACGGTGCGGGTGCCCAACGCCGCGGACGGCACCGCGGCCTACGGCCCGCGGGACGCGAAGGTCGTGCCGAGCGAGGTCGACGGCTACACGCAGTTCGAGGTCGGCGCGGGTCGGCACTCGTTCGGCTCCGGCGGCCAGGCCCCGTCGTGGGCCTCCGCAGTGACCATCACCGGCGCCACCCAGGTGTACGGCGTCCGCGGGGAGATCGTCGTCGACGTCACCGCCGCGGACGGCCGGCCGGTCACCGACGGCACGGTCACCATGACCGGCCTGGGGGCCGCTCAGAAGGCCGCCGTCTCCGGTGGGCAGGCGCGGTTCACCGCCCCCGCCACGCTGGCGCCCGGCACCCGCACCCTGCAGGCCGCCTACTCCGGGGGGGACCGCCTCGGCGGGTCCGCCGCGAGCGGCACGCTGCGGGTCACGAAGGCCAAGGTCCGGGCCCGGACCGCGGTCGTGAAGAAGCCCGGCGTACGCACCGCCGGTCGGATCCGGGTCGGCCTGGCCTCGACCACCGGTACCGCCGCCGGCGCCAAGAAGGCCAGCGGCAAGGTCCGCGTGCTGCTGGTCAAGGGCGGCCGCACCGTCGCCGTGACCGGCAGGGCCCGGAACGGCGTCGCGGTGGTCCGGGTCGCCCGGCTGCCGCGCGGCTCCTGGGCGATCAAGGTCCGCTACGCCGGCGACACCCGCTACACCGCGCTGACCACGACCCGCACCGGGACGGTCACGGTCAAGCGATAGCGGTCACGCACGGCCAGGAGCAGCTCAGAGCGGCTGGGGCTGGGAGAAGAAGCCGTCGGCGTCGTACGACGTCGACACCCGCCCCAGCCGCTCGGCGTTCGCGCCGTAGTAGGCCGAGCGGTAGTCGTCGATGCTCGCGTCGGCGTAGTTCACGTAGGCGTGCTCGCCCCAGTGCGGGACCATCGCCGCCCGGAGGCCGCGGACGTAGCCGTCCGCGGCCTTCGCGTCTCCCGGCGGGAACGTCGCGGTGTACTGCACCGTCGCCAGCGCCTCGCGGTGCACGAACGCCGTGTCTCCCGGGGCCAGGTCGCCGACCCGCCCGCCCAGCGCGTCGATCGAGAAGCCGGCCTCCTTCAGCCCCGCGTCCTGGGCGGCGCGCACCCGGTCGAGCAGGTCCGCGATCCCGCGATCGTCGAGCGGGTCGTAGGCGACGTGCGAGGTGGCCGCGAACGCCTCCCGCTCCCCCGTCCCGCCGAAGGCGGCCATCTGCTCGCGGTAGCCGCGCGCGTGGGTGGTGCGGACCGTGGGGGCCGGGACGTCGTCGAGCAGCCCCGCCAGCTGCCGGTCGAGGTCGCCGGTCGGTCCGGTCCAGGTCGCCGACAGCAGCAGCGTCGGCCCGTCGGGATGCTGCTGCCCACCCAGCGCCTTCAGCGTCGACCAGAGCCGCGCGTCGGCCGTCGGCGCCCACTCCTGCCAGGCGGCGACCACCGTCGCGGCCGCGTCGAAGGACCACTCCAGGTACGCCGTCCCGACCGTCGGCGCCTCGGCCGTGGCGACCTCGAAGGACGTCACGACACCGAGGTGCCCGCCGCCGCAGCCGCGCAGCGCCCAGAACAGGTCGGGCTCCGCGTCGGCGCTCGCGGTGCGGACCCGCCCGTCGGCCGTCACGACCTCCATCGACGTGACCGCGTCGCAGGTGAGTCCCATCGCCCGCGTGAGCACGCCGACCCCACCGCCGAGCGCGAGCCCGCCGTACCCGACGGTCGCGCAGGAGCCGCCCGCGATCGCCCGGTCGCGGGCACCGAGGGTGTCGTAGACGTCGGCCAGCAGCGCCCCCGGGCCGATCGTGGCGGTTGTGCCGTCGAGCTCGACCCGGTCGAGCCCCCGGCAGTCGAGGACCAGCGCGCGCGGCGACCCGCCCCCGGACCATCCGGGATAGCTGTGCCCGCCCGACCGCACCGCCACCGGCAGGTCGTGGTCGCGCGCGAACCCGATCCCGGCCGCCACGTCGGCGGCCGACGCGACCGCGAGCACGGCGAGCGACCGCTGGTCGTCGTACCGCGGGTTCTGCAGCAGCCGCACCTCGTCGTACGACGGGTCGCGCGGGCGGACCAGCGAGCCGTCGACCGACCGCTCGAGCCGCGCCCACGGGACCTTTCCGCCCGCCGCGGCCGAGGACGGCGTCGGGGCGGGTGGCGCGGCGCCGTCCCCGCTCGTGCACGCCGCCAGCGTCCCGATCGCCCCGGCCGTCAGCAGCCCCCGTCGCGTCCAGCTCGTCACCCGACCACGCTACGACCCCGCCCCACCGGTGGTTGAGCGGGTTGCGCAGCAACCGTGTCGAAACCCGGTGAGCCGACC
>NZ_FMZM01000006.1:0-29682 GCF_900101465.1 Nocardioides lianchengensis | reverse complement strand
GGGGTTTCGACACGGGACTTCGTCCCTGCTCAACCACCGGACCCCGGTGGTTGAGCAGGTTGCGCAGCAACCGTGTCGAAACCCGGTGAGCCGCCTCGCCGGGTCAACCAGCCTGCTCGTTCCCCGCCGGCTGGTTGGCTCGGACCTTCTCCTGCTCGGCCTTGAGCATCAGCGCGATGTCGATGAGCTGGTCCTCCTGGCCGCCGATCAGCTTGCGGCGCCCCGCCTCGAGCAGGATCTTGGCGCCGGAGACGCCGTACCGCTCGGCGGCGTTGCCAGCGTGCTTGAGGAACGAGGAGTAGACGCCGGCGTAGCCCATCATCAGGGTCATCCGGTCGAGCTGGCACTCCTCGGGCATGGCCGGCTTGATGACGTCCTCGGACGCGTCGACGATGGTCAGGAAGTCGATGCCGGTCTTCCAGCCGAGCTTGTCGCAGACGCCGACGAAGGCCTCCAGCGGCGTGTTGCCGGCGCCCGCGCCGAAGCGGCGGACCGAGCCGTCGATCTGGGTCGCCCCGGCCCGGGCCGCGATGACGGTGTTGGAGACGCCGAGGCCGAGGTTCTCGTGGCCGTGGAAGCCGACCGTCGCCTCGTGGCCGATCTCGGCGACCACCGCGGCGACCCGGTCGGCGGTCTGCTCCATGACGAGCGCGCCGGCGGAGTCGACGACGTAGACGCACTGGTTGCCGGCGTCGACCATGATCCGTGCCTGCTTGGCCAGCACCTCGGGCGGCTGGGTGTGGCTCATCATCAAGAACCCGACCGTCTCCAGGCCGAGCTCGCGGGCGAGGCCGAAGTGCTGGATCGAGGTGTCGGCCTCGGTGCAGTGGGTGGCGATCCGACAGATCTGGCCGCCGTTGTCCTGGGCGGCGCGGATGTCGTCCTTGGTGCCGACCCCGGGGAGCATCAGGAAGGCGATCTTGGCCCGCTTCGCGGTCTCGGCCGCGATCCGGATCAGCTCCTGCTCGGGAGTCTTCGAGAAGCCGTAGTTGAACGACGACCCGCCCAGCCCGTCGCCGTGGGTGACCTCGATGACCGGCACGCCGGAGTCGTCGAGGGCTTCGACGATGTCGTGCACCTCCTGGGCGGTGAACTGGTGCCGCTTGTGGTGCGAGCCGTCGCGCAGGCAGGTGTCGGTGAGGCGCAGGTCCAGGCCGGAGTCGGGATCAGCGTCGGACCAGGTGCGGGTCAGCGTGTTGAGGTCGCTCATGCGTGGCTCCCGATGATCGAGCGGGCGATGTTGTCGCCCACCTGGGTGGCGGCGGCGGTCATGATGTCGAGGTTGCCGGCGTACGGCGGCAGGTAGTCGCCGGCGCCCTCGACCTCGACGAAGACCGAGACCTTCACCTGCCCCTGGGTCGCGGCCGACGGCTCGTCGATCTGCGGCTCCTGGAGCAGCCGGTAGCCGGGGACGTACTCCTGGACGGCCTTCTCCATCGCGAAGACCGACTGGACGATCGCGTCGCGGTCGGCGTCCGGCGGGACCGCGCAGTAAATCGTGTCGCGCATGATCATCGGCGGCTCGGCGGGGTTCAGGATGATGATCGCCTTGCCCCGCCCGGCACCGCCGATGCTCTGGACGCCGGCGGACGTGGTGCGGGTGAACTCGTCGATGTTGGCGCGGGTGCCCGGGCCGGCGGACATCGACGACACCGAGGCGACGATCTCGGCGTACGACACCGTGGCGGCCCGCGAGACGGCGGCGACCATCGGGATGGTGGCCTGGCCGCCGCAGGTGATCATGTTGACGTTCATCGCGGCCACGTGCTCCTGACCGTTGACCGGCGGGATCACGGCCGGACCGACGGCCGCCGGCGTCAGGTCGACCGCCCGGATGCCGGCCTCCTCGTAGCGGGGCGCGTACTCGCGGTGCACGTACGCCGAGGTCGCCTCGAAGATCAGGTCGGGCAGGACGTCCTGCTTCAGCAGCCAGTCGACGCCCTCGTGGGTCGACTCCAGCCCCTGGGCCGCCGCGATCTTCAGCCCCTCGCTGGCCGGGTCGACGCCGATCATCCAGCGGGGCTCGATCACCTCGGAGCGCAGCAGCTTGAACATCAGGTCGGTGCCGATGTTGCCCGGCCCCACGATGGCGGCGGTCAGCTTCCTGGTCAACGGATCACTCCTCGAACGAGACGGCCAGCGGTGCGAAGCCGCTGATGGTCGCCACGACCCGGTCACCCGGGGCGAACGGCACGAACGGGCCCAGGGCCCCGGACAGGATCAGGTGGCCGGCGCGCAGCGGGTCGCCGAAGGCCTGCGCCTGCACGGCCAGCCAGCGCAGCGCCTCGAGCGGGTCGCCCAGGCAGGCCGCCCCGGTGCCCGACGAGCGCTCCTCGCCGTTGATGGTCAGCGACATGGTGACGTCCCGCGGCTCCAGCTCGTCGAGCGTGCGGCCGTCGGTGCCGACGACGAACAGCCCGCTGGAGGCGTTGTCGGCGACCGTGTCGGTGAAGGTGATGTCCCAGCCGGCGATCCGGGAGTCGACGATCTCCAGCGCGGGCAGCGCGACCTCGACCGCGGCCCGGACGGTCTCGGGGGTGATCTCGCCGTCGAGGTCGTGGGCCAGCACGAAGGCGACCTCGCCCTCCACCCGCGGCTGCACGAGCGTGCGCATCGAGATCGGGTCGTCGTGCGAGACGTCCATGTCGCTGAGCAGGTAGCCGAAGTCGGGCTGGTCGACCCCGAGCTGGTCCTGCACGGCCTTCGACGTCGCGCCGATCTTGCGGCCGACCACGTGGACGCCGCCGGCGAGCCGTGCCTGCACGAGTCCCTGCTGCACGGCGTACGCCGCCGGGAGGTCGTCGGTGCCGATCAGGTCGCGTACGGCGGCGCACGGGACCCGGGTCGCCTGGGCCTCGGCCAGCCTCCGGACCGCCGCCTCGACGGCCGCCCGGTCGGCATCGGTGTTCGTCACGGGCACTAGAGTAGAACCTGTTACAGTTTCACGCCATGACGACCCCCCTTCCGGACAGCGTCGACGTCGTGGTCGTCGGCGCGGGTGGTGCCGGGATGACGGCCGCGCTCGCGGCGAAGAAGCGCGGCCTCGACACGGTCCTGCTCGAGAAGAGCGCCTACTTCGGCGGCTCGACCGCCCGCAGCGGCGGCGGGGTCTGGATGCCCGGCAACTACGCCCTGAAGGCGGCCGGTCAGGCGGACGACCTCGCGCTCTCGAAGCAGTACCTCGACGCGATCGTCGGCGACGACGTGCCGAAGGTGCGCCGCGACACCTACCTCGACCGCGGCGCGGAGGTCCTCGACTTCATCCGCGAGACCACTCCCCTGCGCTTCACCTGGGTGCCCGACTACGCCGACTACCACCCGGAGCGGCCCGGCGGGCGGCCCGCGGGCCGCAGCTGCGAGCCGATCCCGCTGGATGCGCGCTTCCTCGGCGACGAGCTGAAGCGGCTGCACCCGCAGTACACCAAGGCGCCGGCCAACATGATCGTGACGCAGGCCGACTTCCGGAAGATCAGCCTCGGCCTGCGCACCCTGCGCGGCCCGATCACGATGGCCAAGGTGGTCGTCAAGCGGCTCATCAGCGGCCTGCTCGGTCGCCGGATGTACGCCATGGGCAACGCGATCGCCATCGGCCTGCGCAAAGGGCTGATCGACGCCGACGTGCCGGTGCACTACGAGACCGAGCTGACCGACCTGCTCATCGAGGACGGCCGGGTTGCGGGCGTCGTCGTACGCCGGGGCGAGGAGTCGGTGACCGTCCGGGCCCGGCTCGGCGTGGTCCTGGGCAGCGGCGGGTTCGAGCGCAACCTGGAGATGCGCGAGAAGTACCAGCCGCAGCCGACCTCGGTCGACTGGACGACCGGGTCGCAGTTCAACACCGGCGGCGGGATCCTCGCCGGCATCGCGGCCGGCGCCGAGACCGACCTGCTCGACGACTCGTGGTGGGGCCCGACCATCCCGCTGCCGGGCGGTCCGTGGTTCTGCCTCGCCGAGCGCAACCTGCCCGGCTCGCTCATCGTCAACCAAGCCGGCGAGCGGTTCATGAACGAGGCGCTCCCGTACGTCGAGGCGGTCCACGAGATCTACGCCGGCGAGGCCACCGGCGTCGGCCACGTCCCGTCCTGGATGATCATCGACCAGCGCTACCGCAACCGCTACGTCTTCGCCGGGCTGATGCCGCGCCAGCCCTTCCCGGGCCGCTGGTACAAGTCCGGCACGCTCAAGAAGGCCGACTCCATCGACGCCCTGGCCGCGGAGATCGGCGTACCGCCCGAGGCGCTGAGCGCGACGATCGAGCGCTTCAACGGCTTCGCGCGCACCGGCGTCGACGCGGACTTCCACCGCGGCGAGAGCGCCTACGACAAGTACTACTCCGACCCCACCGTCAAGCCGAACCCGTCGCTGCACACGATCGACGACGGTCCGTTCTACGCGGTCAAGATCGTGCCGGGCGACCTCGGCACCAAGGGCGGCCTGGTCACCGACGAGCGGGCCCGCGTCGTCCGTCCCGACGGATCGGTCATCCCCGGCCTGTACGCCGCCGGCAACGTCTCGTCGGCCGTCATGGGCCACACGTACGCCGGCCCCGGCGCCACCATCGGCCCCGCCCTCGCCTTCGGCTACCTGGCCGCCGAGGACCTCGCGAACGACGCCGCCCGGCAGGAGAGCGCCTGATGCCCATCGACCCGTCCGTGGCCGTCGGCGCCGAGCTGGGGGCCACCGAGTTCTCGTGGTCCGAGAGCGACGTGCTGCTCTACCACCTGGCGATCGGCGCGACCGACCTCTCGTACACCCTGGAGACCGCCGGGCTGCAGGTCCTGCCGTCGTTCGGCGTGGTCGCCCCGACCTTCCACATGAGCGACCCGCCGCCGCTCGACCTGCCCGGCTGCGACATCAACCTTGCGCAGGTCGTGCACGGGTCGCAGTCCATCAGCGTCACCGGCCCGCTCCCGACCTCCGGCACCGCGACCGTCTCGACCCGGATCAGCGAGATCTGGGACAAGGGCAAGGCGGCGGTGATCTGGCAGGAGGGCGTCGCCACGTCGCCCGACGGCCGGGAGCTGTGGACCACGCGCTCGTCGATCTTCGTCAAGGGCGAGGGCGGCTGGGGTGGCGACCGTGGCTCGGCCGAGCCGGTGGTGCTGCCCGAGCGCGACCCCGACGCCGACACGTCGTACGACGTGCTGCCCCAGCAGGCCCTGCTCTACCGGCTCTGCGGCGACCGCAACCCGCTGCACGCCGACCCCGCCTTCGCGCAGGGAGCCGGGTTCCCGGCGCCCATCCTGCACGGGCTCTGCTCCTACGGCATCGTGCTGCGCACCCTGACCGAGCAGCTGCTCGACGGGGACGCGTCCGCGGTGGCCGGGTTCGGGGTGAAGTTCGCGGGCGTCCTCTTCCCCGGCGAGACCGTCCGGGTCCGCGGCTGGCGCGAGAACGGCCGGATCGTCGGGGCCGCCACGGTCGCCGGCGGCGAGCGCGACGGTGCTCCGGTGCTCGGTGACGTGGTTCTGACGACCGCTTAGCCGGACACCCGCCCCAGGACGTACAGCCGGCGGGTCGTCTCGCCCCGCTTCGTCCGCGGACCACGGACGTACCACTCGACGTCGGTCAGGCCGGCCGCCTCGACCAGCGCGACGATGGTGGCCGGGTCGTGGCGCACGAAGTCCAGGGGCGGCACCTCGTCGTCGAACCAGCTCGAGATCCGGGCGACCTCGTCACCGGCCTGCATGGCCAGCACCAGCAGGCCGCCCGGCTCGATCGGGCGCAGCAGCGACATCAGCGCGGCGGGCAGCTCGGACTCGGCCAAGTGGATGAGCGAGTACCAGGCGAGCACGGCCCGCCAGCCGGGGGCGGTCTCGGGGCGGATCAGGCGACGCAGGTCGCCGACGTCGTACCGCACGCCGGGGTGGCGGCGCCGCGCCTCCTCGACCATCTCGGGGGTCAGGTCCAGCCCGCGGGCGTCCGCGCCGGCGGCGGCGAGGTACGCCGTCACGTGGCCCGGCCCGGACCCGACCTCGACGACCGGCCCGCCCTCGGCGTCCGCGGCGACGCGGTCCAGCAGCCAGCGCTCGAAGGGCAGGCCGTCCAGCTCGTCGGACAGCCGCTCGGCGTACGTCTCGGCGACGGCGCCGTACGTCGCCCGCACCCGGGTGTCGCGCGCGTCCGCGCCGTCGGCCACCGGCACCTCCCGGTCGACCGAGGACGCCCGCGGGGCAGCGGTCGCAGGCTCGGCGACCTCGCCGAGCAGATGCACCCAGCGCGGGTCGTGCTGGCCGGGCTGGCGCGGCAGCTCCCGGACCAGTCCGCGCTCGGCCATCACCGCCAGACAGGCCTCGACCTCGCCGCGGTCCGCGAAGGCGTGCAACCGCTCGGTGCGGGTGCGCAGCTCGCCGGGCGCGTTCGGGCCCCGCAGCAGCAGCACCGTCAGCAGCGCCCGCTCGTCGTCGCCGAGGCCCAGCGCCTCGTCGACGATCTGGTGGTACTTCAGCGTCCGCCGACCGGTGTCGGACCAGACGATCCGCAGCAGGCCGCGGTCCTTCAACCGCCGGCCGACCTGCTCGACGGTGTGCTCGTCGTAGTCGACCACCGGCTCGCGGCTGCTGGTCTGGTTGCAGGCCGTGCGCAGCCCGCTGAGGGAGAGGGGGTACGACGCGGGCACGGTCCGCTGCTTCTCCAGCAGCGCACCGAGCACGCGCTGCTCCTCGGCGTCCAGGACGGGGAGGTCGCTCACGCGAGCAAGCCTAGTGACGTCCGTCGAGCCGTCCCATCAGGACCCGGTGGGCGTCGGTCTCCGCCCGCTCGGTCTCGGCCGCGGACAGGTCGGACCAGAGCATCTGCTTGCTCAGCGCGACCGCTGCCGGGTCCGCGTGTGCGGCGACGTCGCGGGCCAGGTCGAGCGCGGCCGGCAGCACCTCCTCGGCGGGCAGCGCCCGCGTGGCGATCCCGCGCGCGGCGGCCTCGGCCCCGGTGATCGTCCGGCCGGTGAGTAGCAGGTCGGCCGCCGCCGCGAGACCGACCGCCCGCCGCAGGCTCCAGTGGCTCTGCGCGTCGCCGACCACCCCGAACCGGACCTGCGGCACGGCCAGGCGCGCGTCCTCGGCCACCAGGCGTACGTCGGCCTGCAGCGCCAGGGTGAGCCCGATGCCGATCGCGGGCCCGTTGATCGCGGCCACCACGAGGGTGCTGAGCTCGAAGGCCGGCGGTCGGACCGGCGAGGCACTGAACCCCGGCCCCGGCGGCGCGAACGAGCCGGACTCGGGCGCCAGGTCCGCGCCCGCGCAGAACGCCCGCCCGGCCCCGGTCAGCACCACGACCCGCACGTCGGCGTCGGCCTCGCAGGCGCGATAGGCCTCACCGAGGTCCCGTCCGGTCGCCGCCGTGAACACGTTGAGCCGGTCCGCGCCGTCGAGTGTCACCAGGCCGACCCCGTCGGCCACCTCGAGGGTCACTCCGGTCGGCATGGCCGGACGCTATCGGGTGCTCCGACCGACGGCATCCCGACTAGACCGGCATCTTGCGCAGCGCCCAGGAATCTCCTCGCGGAGGTGCAGGTTCGCCGGGCCCCGCCGCGGCGCGACGCCGGGACGTCCACGAGACCAGAGCAGGAAAACATCGGCAGGAAAGGTGACTTCTCCAGCAGAACCCGCATTCCGGTCCCGACGAGGGGCACCGGCGCGAGAAGGTGTCGCCTCAACTCCCCCCGACCGAGGCCGATCTGATCGACGTGTCCCCCCGCCACAGCCTCGTCGCCGCCCTCCTCCTGACGGCCGCGACGCTCCTGCCCGCCTCCACTCCCTCTGCCGCCCACGCGGCGACCGTCGACGACCTCGGTCGCAAGACGGCCGGGCGCACCTTCTACGTCGACCCCCTCCTCGGCTCGGACCGGGCCAGTGGCCGGGGCCCCCTCGCCGCGTGGCGCTCCCTGACCAAGGTCAGCGCCGACGGCCTCCGCCCGGGGGACACGGTCCTGCTCCGCGCCGGTCGCCGGCACCGCGGCGGTCTCGACCTGCGCGTCGACGGCACCCGATCCCGGCCGGTGACGGTCGGCCGCTACGGACGTGGGGCCCGCCCCGTCGTCGCGCAGGGCGGGTGTGTCACGCTCCGCGGCGACTGGACCCAGGTGATCGGCCTCGCCGCCGTCCGCTGCGGACGGGCCGGATTCACCGTCGAGGGCGCGCACGTCGTCCTCCGCGACATCTTCGCGACCGACAACGTGGCCGGGGTCTGGATCCGCGAGGGCGCGTCGTACGCCACGGTGAGCGACAGCGTGCTGCGCGACAACGACCGGATGGCCGGCGGGACACCCGGACCCGACGACGACTACGGCGCGTTCGGGGTCGAGGTGAACGGCGACCACGCCCGGGTCACCCGCAACGTCATCAGCGGCAACCGGGCCCGCTCGGCCGACTACGGCGAGGACGGGTCTGCGGTCGAGGTCTACCAGGCCGTCGGTACGACGATCGACCACAACCGGTCGATCGACAACCTGGCCTTCACCGAGCTCGGCGGCAAGCGCACCCGCGGCACCCGGGTCGCCTACAACAGCGTCCGCAGCTCGCTGCGCGCCGGCAGCTTCCTGATGACCCGCGGCCCCGGGCAGACCTGGGGACCGGTCGTCGGCACCGTCGCCGAGCACAACACCGTCCGGCTGACGGGGGCGAAGTCCTTCGGTTTCGGCTGCTACGGCGGCTGCACGCCCAAGATCCTCACCCTGCGGCGCAACGTCATCGTGGCCGGCTGGTACGCCGGCTGGGCCGACGGCACCTTCGCCTCCGCTCAGAACATCTACGGCGGCGAGATCTGGTTCGACCTCGCCCGCACCGACAGCACCGCCTCGCCCCGCTTCGTGAACGCCGCCCGCGGCGACCTCCGCCTCGCCCCCGGCTCCCCCGCCCTCGACCGCGTCGCCTCCGCCGCCTGGGGCACCGACGTCAACGGACGCTCCCTCCCCCGGGACGGCGACGGCGACGGCATCGCCCGGGTCGACCTGGGCGCCTACGAACGCTGACCCACACCGCCGGGACCACCTCCGGCGGATGCGCCGCCGGTGGTCCCTGTCGACGGTGGTCTCTCCCGTGAAGGACGAAGTCCTGAACGCCCGTCGAGACCCCCGCACCCAACAAGCAACCCTCGGAAGGTCGGCCCCCTCCGCCGGTCACTGTCGCCGGTGGTCGAGCAGTGAAGGACGAAGTCCTGAACGCCCGTCGAGACCCCCGCAGCCAACAAGCGACCGCGCCCCTTCACGGGTCTCTGCCGTGGCGTCTGCGCTTGGCACCAGGCAGGTTCAAAGACCTTTTACAGAGACAAGGGGGCTCACCGTCCGCGGTGATCAAGGGCCATCACCAGGCTGCTTCTAGCTTTCGGTCACCTCGGGTCGACCGTTCGAACAAGGCTGCGAACAACCATTTCCATTCGCTCACCTGTTCGACTACCATATGGGTATGGCCACTCGGGACCTCGACGACTGCGACACCGCACCCGCGGTGCTCACCTTCGTCCGCGCCCGACGCTCTGTCCAGTTGCAGGCCGAGGCCGACCAGCTCGCCGCCGCCGTCACCTGGGCCGGGATGCACTCCACCGACTCCCTGCAGGACGCTGCGGCCGTGTGGATCCCGGGGTGTGAGGACGAGATGGCCATCGCCGGCCACGGCGCACCCCTTATCGCGGAGTTCAGTGTGCTGGAGTTCTCCGCCGCACTGGGCCTGTCGTCGGACTCGGGGCGGATCTACCTCGGCCACGCCGTCGAGCTCGCCCACCGCCTCCCACGGGTCTACGAACGCGTCCAGTCGTTGGACCTCCCGGTGTGGAAGGCCCGACGCATCGCCGCCGACACGATCGACCTGCCTGAGGACGGCGCCGAGTTCGTCGACACCCACGTCGCCGCAACCGCACACAAGATCTCCATCGCCCAACTCGACCGCACCATCGAAGAAGCCCGGGTCCGCTTCGACCCCGAGACCGCCGCCCAGCGCGCCCGAGATGCGGCTGAGGTGCGGCACTTCGACATCGAAGTCCAGCAGGTCTCCTACGACGGGCACGTCGAAGTCCGCGGAACCCTGGACCTGGTCGACGCCCTGGATCTGGAGGACGCGGTCGCCCGGGGAGCGTCCTACCTCGGGACCATCGCCGACGGGCTGTCACTCGATGCGCGTCGCTCGATCGCGGTCGGTGACCTCGCCCGACGCCAGCTGACGTTGGATCTCAACGCCGAACCGGACCCGGACCGCAAGCGGCCCCGCCAAGTCGTCGTCCATGTCCACCTCGCCGACGCCGCCATCGCCCGCGTCGAGAACACCCGCACCCTGATCTCGGTGGAGCAGGTCAAGGGCTGGTGCCAGGACGGCGACAGCCAGGTCGTGATCAAGCCGGTCATCGACCTCGCCGGTCACGTCCACGTCGATGCCTACGAGGTCCCCGACCGGCTGAAGGAACGCCAGGCCCTCCTCCAGCACTCCTGCGTGTTCCCGTGGTGCCGACGCCGCGCCAGGTCCTGCGACCACGACCACAGCGACCCAGCCTCGAACGGTGGCGCCACGTGCGACTGCAACATCGCACCGCTCTGCAGGCGACATCACCGCGCCAAGACACATACGCGGTGGCGCTACGACAAGATCGACGACACCACGTTCGTCTGGCGCAGCCCGAACGGACTCACGTTCGTCCGCGACCACACCGGCACCACCACCCCGCAGCCCTGACCGAGAACCCTCGGCAGGGCTACGGGCACGCCCTCACGACAGCGCGGTGCGGGACGCGACTCGTCACTCCTCGCTGACGTCGACCAACACCTTGCCCACCGCGCCCTGCTCGACGGCGTCGTGCGCGCCCGCCAGGTCCTCCAGCGGGAAGTGGTGCAGCGGGACCCCGGCGTCGTCGCCGACCCGGAGCGCGCCGTTCGAGACGGCGGCGTTGACGTCCAAGGTCGCGGCCTCCAGGAGGTCGGCGCCGAGCGTGTAGAGCAGCAGCCCCTGGAGGCGCAGGTTCTTCGCGAACGTGCCGCGCACGGGGACCGTGGCCTCGGACCCGCCGTTGTCGGCGTAGTAGGCGATCGTGCCGCGGTTGCGGAGCACCTCGACATCGAGGGCCAGGTTCTGGGCGAGGGCGACCTCGACGACCAGGTCGACGCCCTCGGGGCAGAGCGTGCGGATCGCCTCGACGGGATCGCCGACGCGGTAGTTCACGCTCTGGTGGGCGCCCGCGGCTACCGCGAGGGCGGCCTTCTCGTCGCTGCTGATCGTCGTCAGCACCGTCGCTCCGGCCCAGCGGGCGAGCTGGATCGCGGCGTTGCCGACCGCCCCGGCGCCGCCGGCCACCAGCACGGTCATTCCCGACATGGCGCCGGGCGAGAGCCGGGTGACGTCCTCGCCGGCGGTCAGGGCGCGGTGGGCGGTGACGGCCGGGACCCCGAGCGAGGCCCCCAGGTCGTACGACGCCCCGACGGGCAGGTGGACGACGCGCTCCACGGGCTGCACGGTGTGCTCGGCGGCCGTGCCGAGCCAGCGGCCGCTCTGCGCGAGCAGCACCCAGACCCGATCTCCCTCGGCGAAGCCGGCGACTCCGGGACCGACCGCGTCGATGACCCCGGCACCGTCCTGGCCGGGCGCGACCTCGTCGTACGGCCCGTTCATGCCGTTCGCCCGAAACTTCCAGTCCGTGGGGTTCACGCCGGCGCGGACCAGCCGCACCCGCACCTCACCCTCGCCGGGCTCGGGCCGGTCGCGATCGACCAGCCTCAGCACGCTGGAGTGGCCGGTCTCGCTGTACGTCACCGCACGCATGTCGTGTTTCGCCTCATCTCTGGTCGGGCACCTGGCCTCATCCGTGTGACCACCAGGAGGAAGTCCCATGCCCGAACTGCCATTCCCCGACGACGTCCGCGCCCTGCTCACCAAGCCCAACCCGGCCGTCGTCACCACCCTGCGCACGGACGGGCAGCCGGTGTCGGTGGCGACCTGGTACCTGCTCGAGGACGACGACCGCGTGCTGCTCAACATGGACCACAGCCGGGTCCGGGTGCAGCACCTGCGCCGCGACCCGCGCCTGACGCTGACCGCGCTCGACGAGTCGAGCTGGTACACCCACGTGTCGCTCATCGGCCGGGTCGTGGAGTGGGCCGAGGACGAGGACCTGAGCCAGATCGACCGGCTCAGCATCCACTACGGCGGCCAGCCGTACCCGACGCGGGACAGCCCGCGGGTCAGCGCCTGGTTCGAGATCGAGCGGTGGCACGGCTGGGGTGCCGCGAAGGACTGAGCGCTAGCGGCGCAAACCCTGGACGGCCCAGACGTGGCCCCACGGGTCGACCTCGAGGAGCACGCGGTCCTGCCGCTCGTTGAGCGCGCAGGCGAGCCACACGAGCGCCCAGACACCGGTCAGCAGCGTCATGATCGCGTGGGCGACGTGGGCCGGGCGTCGCCGGTAGGAGAGCGTCACGCCCGAGGGGCCCTCGTGGACGACGGTCGCGGCGTTCGTCAGGACCTGGTCCTCCACGGCCAGGGCGAGCACCCGCACGCGGGTCCCGTCCGGCTCCTCGTCGTCGACGTGGAGCGGGCGCGGGTCCAGGAGCCGGGAGGGACGCATCGAGTACGCCGCGCTCGCCCATCGCTTGCCGGTCCACCGCTTCCAGCGGCCGCCGTCGTACCGCAGCTCGCCACGGACCCGGCGGCCGGGCCGGGTGCGGGTCAAGGTGGAGGTCATGACTCCATCCTTCCGCACCACGGCCCGGTCCCGTGGGAGATCGGCGTCAGAGAGCCGAGGCCATCCCCGCGCAGGCCTTCAGCCACTGCCGGCGGGTGTTGGCCGACAGCTGGTTGTAGGGCACCACCGAGCCGGCGACCAGGGCCGGGTCGTAGGGCACGCGGTAGACCCCCCGCGTGCGCTGCTGGTAGACGTCCACCAGGTCGTGGGCGAGCTTGCCGTCGACCTGGGGCGAGGGGTCGGAGAGGATCGTCACCGTCTTGTACTTCAGGTTCTGGTAGCCGGCGTCCTGGAGGGCGTCGAGCATCCACAGACCGCTGTAGCCGGTGTCCTCGCGGACCGTGCTGGTGACCACGAGCAGGTCCGCCGCGTCGGCGGCGGCCAACCAGTTCTCGGCCCGCATGTTGTTGCCGGTGTCGACCAGGATCACCCGGTAGAAGCGCTCCAGCAGCTTGTGGACGGCGTTGAAGTCCTCGGCGTGGATCATGCCGGTCACGTCCGGCCGCTCGTCGGAGGCGAGGACGTCGAAGTGGGCGTCGCCCTGCGAGCGGACGAAGGCGCCGAGGTCGCCGATCCGCGACTGGTAGACGTCGTTGAACCGCCCCAGGTCCTCCAGCAGCTCGCGCGTGGTGTTGCGGTGGGTGCTGCGGGTGCCTCGGATGCCGAGGGTGCCGCGGGTCTCGTTGTTGTCCCAGGCCACCACGCCGCCACCACGCACGGTGCCGAAGGTGTAGCCCGCGGCGAGCACGCCGGTGGTCTTGGCCGCGCCGCCCTTGGGGTTGATGAAGGCGATCGTGCGCGGGCCGTCGAAGTCGCGCTGCAGGATCCGGCGGTCCTGCTCGTAGTCGAGCTCGTCGGGACCCATCCGCGGCTTGACCAGGCCGCCGGTCCACCGGCGCACCTTGCCGCGCCAGCCCCAGGTGGCCGGACCGAGGTCGATGTCGTCGGCCCGCCGGTCGAGGAAGTCGGTGGCGCTCATGAAGCGACGCGGGTCGCCCGGGTCGCCGTCGGGAGCCTGCTCCGGAGCGGACGGCGGCGCGGATGAGGGAGCCGAGGCGGTGGGTGCGGGCGGTGCCGGCGGGGCGGCTCGGAGAGGAGCAGGAGCAGGAGCGGCCACCGGGGCCGGAGGCGCAGCGGGTGCGGGCGGCGGCGTGCTCGGGCGCGCGACCGGCGGGGCCGCCGGCGGGGGACCGCTCGGGGGCGGGGCGGTCGGGCGGGCGGCGTACCCCGGCAGCGGGTCGCTCAGCGGGTCACCGGCGGGGGCCGGAGCCTCGGCGGGACGGACCGGCGCCTGGCCGGCGGCGTACGCCGCGAGCTCCTCGGGGGTGTACAGCCGGTCGCTGGTGTCCGAGGGGTCCGAGTCTGCCGGGTGGGAAGCCTGGTGGTGCGGCTGCTGGCTCATCGGAGTGGGGTCCCTCCATCAGGGGTTGCGGGGTGTTCGCTCCCCCATTCCCTCAACCCGAGGGACTCACACGTCGCCGAGGTCCGCCAGCGCCGACTCGATGGCGCGGTGGAAGGTCGGGTAGGCGAAGTGCATCCCCTTCAGGGTCGCCACCGGAACCTCGGCGTGCACGGCGGTGGCCAGCAGGCCGATGACCTCGCCGCCCGCCGGGCTCACGACGCTGGCTCCGACGAGGATCCCCCGGTCGGCGTCTGCGACGACCTTGACCAGCCCCTCGTTGCCGAGCTGGTGGAGCCAGCCCCGACTGGAGTCGGGGATGGCGGTGCGACCGGTCGCGACCCGGATGCCGGCGTCCCGGGCCTGCTGCTCGGTGAGGCCGACCTGGGCCGCCTCGGGGTCGGTGAACGTGACCCAGCTGAGCGAGCGGTACTGGGCGGCCGGGCCGTCCTGGCCGAGCAGATCGCGCACCGCGACCGCGCCCTGGTACATCGACACGTGCGTGAACTGGCCCTTGCCGGTGATGTCGCCGATCGCCCACAGCCGATCGCCGGCTCGCTGGCGGTCGTCGACCTCGACGAAGCGGGCGGCCGGGTCCAGTCCCACCGTCTCCAGACCCAGGTCGAACAGGTTGGTACGACGGCCCGCCGCGACCAGCAGCGCGTCCGCGTCGATCGTGCGCCCGCCGACCTCGACGTGGAACGTGCCGTCGTGGCCCACCCGCGCGACCTGCGCGCCGGTCAGCACCTCGACCCCCTCGGCCGCGAGCACCCCGGCCAGGACCTCGCTGGCCTCCGGCTCGCCGGGCGCCAGGATGCGCGGGCCGCCCTCGACGAGGGTCACCCGGACGCCGAAGCGGGCGAACGCCTGCGCCAGCTCGAGGCCGATCGGGCCGCCGCCGACCACGATGAGGGAGGCGGGCAGCTCGGTGAGCCGGACCGCGTCGCGGTTGGTCCAGTACGGCGTGCCCGCCAGCTCGTCGATCGGAGGCACGGCCGGCTCGGTCCCGGCGTTGAGGACCACCCCGCGGGCGGCGACGTACGTCGTGCCGTCGACGGTGACGCGGCCCGGACCGTCGAGGCGCCCGTGCCCGCGGACGACTGTCACGCCCGCGGCCTCGAGGCTGCTCACGTGGGAGTCGTCGTGCCAGTGACTCGTCGCCCGCTCGCCGAGCCGCTCGGCGACCACGCTCCAGTCGGGCGTCGCGGAGACCTGGCCGGCCAGGGTGTCGGCGCGGCGCGCCTCGGCGAGCGCGTCCGCGGCGCGGATGATCGTCTTGGACGGGATGCAGCCGTAGAACGGGCACTCCCCGCCCACCAGGGCCTTCTCGACCCCGACCACCGAGAGCCCCGCCTCGGCGAGCTGCTGGGCGGCGTACTCCCCGCCGGGCCCGAGTCCGATGACCACCACGTCGACCTGCTGCTCGCTCATGGTGGCCAGCCTAGGACTACCTCGACAGGTGCCGCGCCCGGGCGAAGCAGAACAGCCCGAAGCAGCCGATGCCGATGGCGATCACGCCGAGCAGGAACGGGCCGAACGGCTGGTCGAGCACCTTGTAGAGCGCCTGGTCGAGACCACCGGACTTCTTCGCCTCGTGGGTGAGCCCGGCGTAGACGAACAGCCCGCCGACGATGCCGACCGCGACGCCCTTGGCGACGTAGCCGACCTTGCCGAAGAGCAGGTACGCCGACCCGCTCTGGCCGCTCTTGCCCTGCGGGTCGAGCTCCTCCGCGAACTTGTCGGTCCAGGCCTTGGCGATCTGGTAGACGCCGTAGCCGATGATCGCGAGCCCGACCACGACCACGATGCCCTGGCCGGCCGGGAGGTCCATCAGCTTCGCGGTCCACGAGTCAGTGCCGGAGCCGCCGGAGGAGCCGGAGCCCATGGCCACCTTGACCGCGCTGACGCCGATGGCGCCGTACAGGACCGCCTTGCCGGCCGAGCTGACCTGCTTGCGGACCCGCTCGGCGCCGTCCTTCTCCTGGTGGCCGACCGCGGCCTCGAGGACCCGCCAGAGCACCAGCAGGAAGAGCCCGACGGCGACCAGCCAGACCAGCACCTTGCCGAACGGCTGCTCGGCCAGCTGCTGCAGGGCACCGGAGCTCGACGGTGAGCCCTCCCGGTCGCCGAGGGCGAGCTGGAGGGCCAACCACCCGATGAGCAGGTGGACGACGCCGTACGCGACGAGCCCCGCCCGGACCGCGAGGTCCATCCCGTCGCTGGAGTTGGCCTGCCGACCGGCGCGGTCGGCGCGCTGCGCGATGTCCATGCCCGGGGCGGTACCCCGAACCGGACCTACAGAGACGCCTTGTTGCGCTGTAGGTTGCCGAGCACGCCGTTGACGAACTGCGGCGACTCGTCGGTCGAGAGGTCGCGCACGAGGGCCATCGCCTCGCTGACCGCGACGGCGTCGGGGACGTCCTCGGCGTACAGCAGCTCCCACAGGCCCAGACGCAGCACGTTGCGGTCGACCGCGGGCATCCGGGCCAGAGTCCAGCCCTCGGCGTACGACGTCAGCAGCTCGTCGAGCCGCGCCTGGTGCTCGACGACGCCGCGGACCAGCACCGCGGTGTAGTCGTTGGTCGGACCCTCGTCGTCGGCGATCGCGCGCTCGAGCGCGTCGACCGCCGACTCGCCCCGCAGGTCGGAGGCGAAGAGGATGTCCAGCGCCCGCTTGCGGGCCTTGGAGCGAGCGGCCACTACGCCTTCACGCGCCCCATGTAGGAGGAGTCGCGGGTGTCGACCTTGACCTTCTCGCCCTGGTTGACGAAGAGCGGCACCTGGATCTCGTGGCCGGTCTCGAGGGTGGCCGGCTTGGTGCGGCCGGTGGCGGAGTCGCCGGCCAGGCCGGGCTCGGTGAAGGTGATGACGAGCTCGACCGAGGCCGGGAGCTCGACGAACAGGACGCGACCCTCGTTGGTGGCCACGATGGCCTCCTGGTTCTCCAGGAGGAAGTTCGCGCCGTCGCCGAGGACCTCGGGGGCGACTTCGAGCTGCTCGTAGGTCGCGGTGTCCATGAACACGAAGGACGTGCCGTCGTTGTAGAGGTACTGCATGGTGCGGC
Source organism: Nocardioides lianchengensis (assembly GCF_900101465.1). Taxonomy (GTDB): domain Bacteria; phylum Actinomycetota; class Actinomycetes; order Propionibacteriales; family Nocardioidaceae; genus Nocardioides; species Nocardioides lianchengensis. Next base: position 12,565 of record NZ_FMZM01000006.1, on the reverse strand, counting down.
GGTCGACCGTCGCGGTCTCGACCTTGGTGCCGGCGTTGAAGGTCTTGTCGACGTTCTTGCCCGACTCGACGTTGCGGAGCTTGGTGCGCACGAACGCCGGACCCTTGCCGGGCTTGACGTGCTGGAACTCCACCACGGCCCAGAGCTGGCCGTCGATGTTGAGAACCATGCCGTTCTTGAGGTCGTTCGTCGTTGCCATGCGCGCGTGTCAGCCTTCGGTCCGGTGAGCGGGGAGGTCGCCTGCGTCCGAGCGCGGGCAACAGCCGGAGAGTCTACCGGCGCGGCCGCTCCCCGCACGAAACCGACGCCGCGTCAGTCCGCGAGCCGCCAGACCACCTCGACCTGGACCGCCAGCTCCTGCTCGCCGGCCTGGATGGGCAGCGCCATGTCGGACGCGTACGACCGCGACAGGCTCGCCTCCGACCACGACTCCTCCCCGGCGTACGTCGGGGAGACCTCGCGCAGGGTCAGCACCTCTCCCAGCTCCTGACCGCCGGCGGCGGCGTACTCCTCGGCCTTGGCCCGCGCCTCGTCGACTGCGGCCTCCCGGGCCTCGGCCAGCAGCGCCTCCGGGTCGGCCACGCTCAGGGCGATGCCGTCGACGCGGACGGCGGTCCCGCCGCTCCGCACCGCCGCCGCGATGGCCGCGCCGCCGTCCTCCAGCTTCGGCACCAGCACCTGGGCCCGCTGGACGACCCGGTAGCCGCGCAGGGTGGTGGGGGCGTTGCGCGAGCGGTCGTAGATGGGCTCGGTCGACAGCCCCGTGGTCCGCACGTCCTTCTCCGTCACCCCGTGGTCGGCGAGCTCGGCGAGCACCCGGTCCATCGCGGCGCCGGACTCGTCGAGCGAGTCCTGCAGGTCGGGACGGATGATCCGCACCTCCAGGGAGAACCCGAGCTGGTCGGGCACCGCGGTCACCTCGCCGGTGCCGCCCACCGTCACGCTCCGCTTCGCCGACGAGCCCGTCTCTCCCCCGCCGGACGCAGCCTCGGCCGGGGTCCCCCGGGAGTCGCCCACGAGGTAGGCCACCGCGAGCGCGATCACCACCAACCCGGCCAGCAGCAGTGCCTTCAGGCTCACCGTGACGTTCGTGCCCATCGCCGTACCATCCTCGCTCGTGCCGACCTGTGCCGGTCGGTCGCGAGGTCGGACGGCGGCGCTCAGGCGGGGGTTCCCCCGGCGACGATCGCGAGCGCGCGTCGGTAGCCGTCGATGCCGTGTCCGGCGACCACCTCGACGGCGTACGGCGTCACGACCGACGTGTGCCGGAACTCCTCGGGCCGCTGGTGGGGGTCGGAGATGTGCACCTCGACCAGCGGGGCCGTGAGCTGGGCGCACGCGTCGAAGATCGCGTACGAGTAGTGCGTCCATGCAGCGGCGTTGAGCACCACCGCGTCGCCGTCGTCGGCGGCGCCGTTGAGCCAGTCGATCATCACGCCCTCGTGGTTGGTCTGGCGGACCTCGACGTCCAGGCCGAGGTCGCGTCCCCAGCCCACACAGAGGTCGGCGAGCTCGGCGTGCGTCGTGCTGCCGTAGATCTCCGGCTGACGGCGGCCGAGCCGCCCCAGGTTGGGACCGTTGAGCACCAGGACCTTCACGCCACACCCCTCAGCACGTCGTACGCCGCTCGCAGGTCGGCCTCGTCGGGACCCGCGAGCACGGTCGGACGGCCGAGGCCGTCGAGGACCACGAACCGCAGCTGCGAGCCGCGGGACTTCTTGTCGACCCGCATCGCCGCGAGCAGGTCCTCGAACGACGCGCCGTCGTACGACGTGGGCAGGCCGACGCGGGCCAGCGTGCTGCGGTGCCGGTCGGCCTCGGCGTCGCTCAGGTGACCGGTACGGCGGGCCAGCTCAGCGACGTAGACGCACCCGAGGGCGACGGCGTCGCCGTGCCGCATGGAGTAAGCCTCGGCCCGCTCGATGGCGTGCGCCATGGTGTGGCCGTAGTTGAGGACCTCGCGCCCGGGGTGACCGTCGGCCCCACCGGTCTCCTTCAGGTCCCCCACCACCACGTCGACCTTGACCCGCACGGCCCGCTCGACCAGCTCACGCAGCACGGGTGAGCCGGCGACCAGGGTGTCGGGGTCGGTCTCCTCGACCAGCTCCAGGATCCGCCGGTCGGCGATGAAGCCGCACTTGACGACCTCGCCGAGGCCCGCGACCAGCTCCGCGCGCGGGAGCGTCTCCAGCAGCGCGAGGTCGCAGAGCACCCCGGCGGGCTCGTGGAAGGAGCCGACCAGGTTCTTGCCGGCGCCGGTGTTGATGCCGGTCTTGCCGCCCACGGCGGCGTCGACCATGCCGAGCAGGGTGGTCGGGACGTGCACGACCCGCACGCCGCGCAGCCAGGTGGCGGCGACGAACCCGCCCAGGTCGGTCGTCGCTCCCCCGCCCACGGTCACGACGGCGTCGGAGCGGGTGAACCCGGCGGCGCCGAGCTCGTCCCAGCAGGCGGCGGCGACCGCGGCGGTCTTGGCGCCCTCGCCCTCGGGCAGCCGGAGCACCAGCACGTCGTACGACGGCTCGAGCGCGGCCAGCACCGGCGCGACCACGGCCTCGAGGTCGTCGGGGCAGATCACGGCCACCCGCTGGGTGCCGGAGCCGAGGATCCCGGGCAGCCGGCCGGCCAGGTCGTGACCGACCACGACGTCGTACGGCGACGCGCCGCCGACGTGCAGCGTGGTGTCGCCCGCGGGGTGGTTCATCGGAGCAGCTCCTCGATCTCGGCCGCGACCTCCGCCGGGGTGCGCCCGTCGGTGTCGACGACGTGGGTCGCGACCTCCTCGTAGACCGCGGTGCGCTCGTCGAGCAGCGTCTTGATCCGGGAGCGGACGTTGCCGAGCAGCAGCGGCCGGCCGACGCCCAGGCCGACCCGCTTGACCGCGTCGGAGAGCCCGACCCGCAGGAACACGACCGCGTGGTCGGCCAGCAGGGTCCGGGTCTCCTCGGCCAGGACCGCTCCCCCGCCGAGGGCGAGCACGCCGTCGTGCTCGGCCAGCGCGGTCGCGACGGCGGCGCGCTCGAGAGCACGGAAGTGCTGCTCGCCGTCGTCGACGAAGATCTCGCTGATCGGCTTGCCGGCCGCGGCCTCGACGTCGTGGTCGGTGTCGCGGGCCGCGACGCCCCAGGACGTCGCGAGCAGCTCGGCCACCGTGGTCTTGCCGGCGCCCATGGCGCCCACCAGGACGACGCGCGGGCTCACGGGGTGGGTCACGAGTAGCGGAGGTTCTCGAGGTACGACGCGGCGTTGCGCCGGGTCTCCTGCACCGAGTCGCCGCCGAACTTCTCGGTGACGGCGTCGGCGAGGACCAGCGCGACCATCGCCTCGGCGACGATGCCGGCGGCCGGGACCGCGCAGACGTCGGAGCGCTGGTGGTGGGCCACCGCCTCCTCACCGGTCGAGACGTCGACGGTGCGCAGCGCCCGCGGGACGGTGGCGATCGGCTTCATCGCGGCCCGGACCCGCAGCACCTCGCCGGTGGTCATCCCGCCCTCAGTGCCGCCGGAGCGGTCGCTGAGTCGGCGGATGGCGCCGTCCTTCATCACGATCTCGTCGTGGGCGAGCGAGCCGGGGGTAGCCGCGAGCTCGAAGCCGTCGCCGACCTCGACGCCCTTGATCGCCTGGATGCCCATCAGCGCGCCCGCGAGCCGCGAGTCGAGGCGGCGGTCCCAGTGCACGTGGGAGCCCAGGCCCGGCGGCGGGCCGTGGACGACCACCTCGACGACGCCGCCGAGGGTGTCGCCGTCGTCGTGGGCCCGGTCGATGCGCTCGACCATCTGCTTGCTGGTGTCGGCGTCGAGGCAGCGCACCGGGTCCTCATCGAGGCGCGCGACGTCGTCGGCCCCGGGGATCAGTCCGGCGGGTGCCCGCACGCCCCCGAGCTCGATCACGTGGGACACGATCCGGGCACCGACGGCCTGCTCGAGGAAGTTGCTCGCGACCCGGCCCAGCGCCACCCGGGCGGCGGTCTCGCGGGCCGAGGCGCGCTCCAGGATCGGGCGGGCCTCCTCGAAGTCGTACTTCTGCATGCCGGCGAGGTCGGCGTGACCGGGGCGGGGCCGGGTGAGGGCGGCGTTGCGGCCGGTCGTCTTCAGTAGGGACGGGTCGACCGGGTCGGCCGACATCACGGTCTCCCACTTGGGCCACTCGGTGTTGCCGACCTGGATGGCCACCGGACCGCCCTGGGTCACGCCGTGCCGGACGCCACCGGTGATGGTGACCTCGTCCTGCTCGAACTTCATCCGCGCGCCCCGGCCGTAGCCGAGCCGCCGGCGGGCCAGGGACTCCCGGATGTCGTCGCTCGTCACCCGGACATGGGCGGGGAGCCCCTCGAGGATCGCGACCAGGGACGGGCCGTGGGACTCGCCCGCAGTGAGCCAACGCAGCATGGGGCCAGTGTTTCACGCCGGTGACGGCGTCCCGACCCGGCTACTGGAGGGCGAGACCGGCCAGCAGGGTGGGGCCCAGCACCACGCCGAGCAGGGCGCCGACGATCATCGCCGGACCGAAGGGGTACGGCGCCCGCAGCATCCCCCGGTCCCACCGCACGATCGCCAGCAGCAGGCCGGGCAGCGCGAAGACCAGGAAGCCGCTGTACATGCCGAGCGCGAACTCCTGCCAGCCCAGCCAGGCCAGCGGGAAGCCCAGCAGCGCGGCCAGCCGGACGTCGCCGAAGCCCATGCCGGCGGAGTGGGCGTACCACAGCACCCAGTAGAACGACCGGGCCACGAGCAGCCCGATCGCCGCCCGGACCAGGTCGTCGTGCTGACCGGTGAGGACTGCGTCCAGCCCGGCCAGGACGATCAGTGCCCCGGTCGCCGGGAGGACGACGACGCGCGGCAGCAGCCGGGTGCGCAGGTCGACCAGGGCCAGCGCGAGGCAGACGGGCACGAGCGGGAGCAGGCCGACCAGGGCCCGGTCCCAGCCGACCGAGTAGCCGACCAGGCCGCCGGCGAGGCCGCCGAGCACCGTGGTCTGCAGGGCCAGGCCCGGCCGGGCCGCGACGACGGCGTACGGGACCTTGGCGCCGTCGTCGGGGTGCCGCTCCTCGGCGGGCTCGGGGATCCGCTCGACCAGGGTCGGCACCAGGGCACCGAGGACGGCGCCGACGAGCGTGGCGACCGCCGCCGCGCCCTCCGGGGTCACCGGACCGACCGCTCCGCGAGCGCCACCTCGCCGGCGAGGCGCATCGCCGCGAGCGGGGCCGGGCCGTCGGTGAAGAGCGCGAACTGGAGCGCGGCCTGGTGGACCAGCAGGTCCAGTCCGCCCACCAGCGGGCGTCCGTCGGCGGACGCCGCGAGCGGGGTGGGCCACGGGTCGTAGAGCGCCTCGAACAGGACGGCCGCGTCCCCGCAGCGGGCGACAAGCTCGTCGGTCTGGGCGTCGGCCGGCACGGTCGAGACGACCACCTCCCCGACCGCCGGGTCGGTGGCCAGCGACCCGATCACGACCCGGGGAGCCGTGGGGTGGGCGGCGATCACGGACGCGGTCTCGGCCGCGCGCTCGGCGGAGCGCGCGAGCACGGTGACGCTGCGCGCCCCCAGCTCGACCAGGGCCAGGCCGGTCGAGGCGGCGGTCGCGCCGGCCCCGAGCAGGGTGGCGGCGGTGACTGGTCCGTCGTACCGCTCGCGGATCGCGGCGACCGCGCCCGGCAGGTCGGTGTTGTCGGCCAGCCGGCCCCCGGGGCCAAGGACCAGGGTGTTGGCCGCACCGACGAGGCGCGCGCGCTCGGTGACCTCGGTGGCGACGGCGAGCAGCTCGCGCTTCAGCGGCGCCGTGACGGAGAGGCCGCGCCACTCCGCCTCCAGCCCCTCGACGAAGGACCGGACGCCACCCGCCGGCACCCGGACCGCGTCGTACGACCAGTCCGGGAGGCCGGCGGCGGCGTACCCGGCCCGGTGCAGGGCGGGCGAGAGCGAGTGGGCGATCGGGTCCCCCAGCACGGCGCAACGACGGAGATCCGCAGTGCCACCCACCTGACGAAACCCCTCAGTCCGACCTCACCGGCGGCCATCAGCGAGCCGGTTCACGAGGCTCAACTGTAGAACTGGCGCGTGGTCCCCCCGCAATCGGTGCCCGGGATCCGGGTGCAGTCGAAGAGCACCAGGGTGTAAAGCCGGTCCTCGGGGATCGAGAGGTTCCCCGTGCAGCGCCAGCCCTGTCCCTGACTGGCGAACGGGCTGCTCGCGACGGTGCCTCCGCTCGCGTTCTGGATGAGGGCGTACGCGTAGTCCTCGAGACCTGCGCCGGTGTCATTGACCGCCTTGGCGCAGAGCGTGTCGGTCGCGTCCGTGTAGCGCGCGCTCGCGCCGTGGAAGCTGAACTGGATGTCGTTGGCCGCGGCGGGACCGATGCCGAGGGCGATGACGGCTGCCGTCGCCGACAGCACGGCCAGGGGTCGAAGTGCTCGCATGAGTGCTCCCGAGAGTGTGATGGAGCACACAGCATCGAGCCCGTCCGGGTCGTCGTCAAGGCTCGACCCGGGGCGGATCAGTCCGTCAGCACCGGTCCGAGGTCTCGCAGTACTCCTTGTACTGCGCCTGTCCGTCGAGGAAGCCGTCGTAGTCCTCGTAGAACCGGGTCTCACCGGTGGCCAGATCGACGGTCACGTAGTAGTACCAGGGCCCGTCAGCAGGCTCGACCGCAGCCTTGATCGCCGCGTCGCCGGGGGCCTCGATCGGGCCCGGGGGCAGACCGACGACGTTCAGCCGGGTGTTGTACGGCGTGGGGGTGTCGAGCTGCTCCCGCGTCAGCTCGGTGGAGCCCGGCGAGAGGCCGAGGCCGTAGGCGACGGTCGCGTCGATCTGCAGCTTGCCGTTGGTCCCGCCCTTGTCGCCGGGTCCCTCGAGGCGGTTGTAGATCACCCTCGAGATCTTCGGCATGTCGTCGCCGCGCCCCTCGGCCTCGATCAGGCTGGCGATCGTCATCAGCTCGTGGGTCGTGTAGCCGAGCCGCTCGGCGGCACCCTGCAGGTCGGCGTCCTCGGCCGCCTGCTTCCAGCGGTCGACCATGCGCTTGAGGATGTCGACGGGCTTGTCGTCGGGCCCGATGTCGTAGGTGGCGGGGAAGAGGTAGCCCTCGGCGTTGCCGCCGGCCTCCTCCGGCAGACCCAGTGCGGCCGGGTTCCGCAACGCTCGCTGGTAGGCGCGGGCCGGGAACTCCGTGCCCTCGGCGAGCGCATCGACGATCTCGGTCAACCGGAGACCCTCGCGGACGGTCACCCGGGACGTGAGCAGGTTGGCCGGGTCGACCAGCCGGGCGACGGCGTCGGCCGAGGCCATCTCCTGCTGCAGCTCGTAGAAGCCGACCTGGATGCTGCCCGACTCGGGGTTGCCGTTCACCGCGCTGACGCAGGCGTCGACCGACGCCACGACGCCCTCGGACTCGAGGTTGCGGCAGATGGCCGAGCCGTTGTCGCCCGAGGCGACCTCGAAGGTCACGCTGCCGGTGCCCGGACCGGGGTAGTCCTCCGGGTCGGCGAACTGCTCCTTGATCTTGTCGAGCCCGGCGGTGACGCCGAAGTAGAGCAGGCCGGCGACGACGCCGAGGGCGACCAGCACGGCCAGGCAGCCGGAGGCGCCGCGGCCGCGCTTCTTGCGCGCGCGGCGGGCACCGCCGGCGACGTACGTCGGGGCCTCGTCGTGCTCGTCGACGCGGGGCAGCAGGCCCGAGTCGTCGTGCAGGTCCGGCTCGGGGTGGTGCTCGCTCATCTCGTCTCCTCGACGATCTCACCCGGCGCGGTCCCGGTCGCGCGTTCGGTGTCCAGTGCGTGCTGAAGGATCAGCACCGCCGCGGCCTGGTCGACCACGGCCCGCCGCGCTGTCCCCTTGCGGCCTCGGTCGCGCAGCATAGCCTCCGCCGACACGGTGGTCAGCCGCTCGTCGACCAGGCGCACCGGCACCGGGGCGACCGAACGGGAGAGCCGTACGGCGAACTCGCGGGTCTTCGCCGCCGCCGGGCCCTCGCGCCCCGACAGCGACCGGGGCAGCCCGAGGACCACCTCCACGGCCTCGTGCTCGGTCACGATCGCCGCGATCCGGCCCAGGTCGCCGCGGCCTCGGCGTACGGTCTCGACGGGCGTCGCGAGGAACCCCGTGGGGTCGCTGCGCGCCACCCCGATCCGGGCATCCCCCGGATCGATGCCGAGCCGTACGCCGGGCCGCAAGCTCAGGCCTGCCCGGGAGAGGACTGGGTCGTGGCGGCGACCGCGGCGTGCACCGCCGCCAGCGCCTCGTCGATCCGCGAGGCGTCGGTGCCACCGCCCTGGGCCACGTCGTCCTTGCCGCCGCCCTTGCCACCGACGAACGGGCCGACCGCGCGGACCAGGTCGTTGGCGCTGAGGCCGAGCGTGCGGGCCGACTCGGTCGTGGCCGCGACGACCGACACCTTGCCGTCGGCCGCACCGATCACCACGACGACGCCGGGAGCGCCCGCCGGGAGCTTGGAGCGGACGTCCATGGCCAGGGTGCGGACGTCGCCGCCGCCCGCCCCGTCGACCCGGTGGGCCACGACGTGCACGCCGCCCACCACCGTCGCGCCGGCGGCCAGCTGGCCACCGCCGGCCAGCAGCTGCGAGAGCCGGGCCTTCTCGATCTCCTTCTCGGCCGAGCGCAGCCGCTCGACCAGGTCGCCGACCCGGCCGACCAGGTCGTCCGGCTGGGTCTTCAGCAGGCTGGTGAGCTGGCCGACGACATCGCGCTCGCGCGCCAGGTAGCGGAAGCCCTCGACGCCGGTGAAGGCCTCGATGCGCCGGTTGCCGGAGCCGACCGAGGACTCCCCCGTCACGACGATGGTGCCGATCTGGGAGGAGTGGTCGACGTGCGTGCCGCCGCAGAGCTCGCGCGACCATGGGCCGCCGATCTCGACGACGCGGACCTTCGAGTCGTCGTACGTCTCGCCGAAGAGGGCGACCGCGCCCCAGTCCTTGGCCTCGGGCAGCGTCATGTACTGCCAGCCGACCGGGAGGTCGGCGCGCAGCGCGTTGTTGGAGACCAGCTCGATGTCGGCGACCTGCTCGGGACTCAGGCCGGTGGTCCAGCCGAAGTCGAGGCGGAGGTAGCCGGGCCGGTTGTAGGAGCCGGACTGCAGGGCCGAGGGGCCGAGCACCTCGCGCAGCGCGGCGTGCACGACGTGGGTGCCGGAGTGCGCCTGGCGGGCGCCGGTGCGCCACTCCGGGTCGACCTGGGCCTGGAGCTCGGAGCCGGGGGCGAACTCGCCGTCGACGACCCGGACCTGGTGCACGACCAGGCCCTTGATCGGCCGCTGCACGTCGAGGACCTCGAGCCGACCGCCGTCGAACTCGATGACGCCCGCGTCGGCGGCCTGGCCGCCGGACTCGGCGTAGAACGGCGTCCGGTCGAGGACCAGCTCGCCGACCTCGCCGTTGCCCAGCACGGGCACCACGGCGCCGCCCTGCAGCAGCGCGAGCGGGCGGGACTCGGTCTGCAGCGTCTCGTAGGCGAGCCACTCGGTGGGGCCGTGGGCGTCGAGGATCCCGCGGTAGACGCCGGTGTCGGCGTGCTGGCCGCGCTTGGACCGCGCGTCGTCCTTGGCCCGCTGCCGCTGCTCGGCCATCAGCGAGCGGAAGCCGTCCTCGTCGACGCTGAGCCCGGCCTCGGAGGCCATCTCGAGCGTCAGGTCGATCGGGAAGCCGTAGGTGTCGTGCAGCGCGAACGCCTTCTCGCCCGACAGCCGGGTCGCGCCCGCCTTCTTCACGTCGGTCGCGGCCAGGTCGAAGATCTGGGTGCCGGCCTGGAGGGTCTTGCGGAACGTCTCCTCCTCCGCATACGCCACCCGCGAGATCCGCTCCCAGTCGTGCTGGAGGTCGGTGTAGGTCTCGCTCATCTTGTCGCGGCTGATCGGCATCAGCTCGGGCAGCGCGGGGTCGCCGTACCCGAGCAGGCGCATGGAGCGTACGGCGCGCCGCAGGAGCCGGCGCAGCACGTAGCCGCGGGCCTCGTTGCCGGGGGTCACGCCGTCGCCGATGAGCATCATCGAGCTGCGGACGTGGTCGGCCACCACCCGGAAGCGGACGTCGTCCTCGGGGTTCGCGCCGTACGTCTTGCCGGTGAGGGCCATCGCCTTCTCGATGACCGGGAACATCACGTCGATCTCGTACATGTTGGCCTTGTCCTGGAGCAGGAAGGCGACCCGCTCGAGGCCCATGCCGGTGTCGATGTTCCGCTTCGGCAGCGAGCCCGCGATGTCGAAGTCCTCCTTGGACCGCACCGCGCTGAGCTCGTCCTGCATGAAGACCAGGTTCCAGATCTCCAGGTACCGGTCCTCGGCGCCGAAGTCGCCGTCGGCGCCGTACGCCGGGCCGCGGTCGTAAAGGATCTCCGAGCACGGCCCGCCCGGACCGGGCACGCCCATGGACCAGTAGTTCTCGGACTTGCCGAGCCGGATGATCCGGTCGTCGGGCAGCCCGGTGACCTTCTTCCACAGCTCCACGGCCTCCGGGTCGTCCTGGTAGACGCTCGGGTAGAGCCGGCCCTCCTCCAGGCCCCAGCCACCGTCGGCGAGCGGCTTGGTAACCAGGTCCCAGGCCAGCTCGATGGCGCCTTCCTTGAAGTAGTCGCCGAAGGAGAAGTTGCCGCACATCTCGAAGAACGTGCCGTGCCGGGTGGTCTTGCCGACGTCCTCGATGTCCGGGGTCCGCACGCACTTCTGCACGCTGGTCGCCCGGTCGTACGGCGGGGTCTCCTGGCCGAGGAAGTACGGCTTGAACGGCACCATGCCGGCGTTGACGAACAGCAGGTTCGGGTCGTCGAGCAGCAGCGACGCGGACGGCACGGGGGTGTGGCCGGCGCGCTCGAAGTGAGCGACGAACCTCCGTCGGATCTCCGCGGTGTCCATCAGTGGGTGCCTTCCTGCTCGGTGTCTCGGGGGCTGCTGATCTCGGTGAACGTGGTGGTCGGAGCCTCGAGCTCCGGGGTGCTGCTGGGGACGAGACCCAGGCGGGCCCGCAGGTCGACCTCGGCCTCCGCCTTGCCCTGGGCGACCTCGTCGCGGAGCAGCCGGGCGCCGTGGGTGACCGCCTGCCAGCGGTCCTGCAGACCCTCGGCGGTGAGGAGCTCGGCGGCCCGGCGCCCGCGGATCATCGCGTAGACCCCGGCCCCGGCCCCGGCGACGAACCAGAGGCCGCGGTTCACCTCGGGGTCCCCGCGGGATCGGGAGCGGAGCGAGCGATCTTGTGGGGTGAGTTCATGCGGCGCTGCCCTCTCCGTCGAGGGAGGCTCGCTGGTGGTCGGCCCACAGGCGCTTGGCCTCCCGCAGGTCGGACTTGCGCTGCTTGCGGGCGCGTTTGAGCTCGCGACGCATCTCGAAGCGGACCCGGTTGCGGGTCTCGGGCGCCAGGGCCCGTCGTACGCCGTGGGCGAGGGAGGCGGCCTGCACGACGCTCTCGCGCAGCACCAGGTCGGCGAAGAGCCGGCCCTCGATCATCGGCACCGGCGGCGCGGTCGGCTCGTCCTCGCCGAGGCGGGTGATGACCACGGGCCGCTCGTCGCGGACCGGGTCCCGGCGCTCGCGCTCGAGCCGGTCGAGGCGCTCGTGCAGCGCGGCCGTCTCGGCCCGGGCCTCGGCCAGCGAGCGGGCGCTCGCGGACCGGGCGCGCAGCAGCGCCGCGGCGAGCCCGAGCGCGACCAGCGCCAGGAGCCCCGCGGTCGCGAGCACGATCCAGTCCGTCATGACGGTCGAGCCTATCGTCCCCGGATCAGGCGCCGGACCCGCTCCCATCGCTCCTTGACCGCGGCCTCGGCGCCGAGGGCTGTCGGCTGGTAGTAGGCGGCGTCCTTGACGACGTCCGGGGCGTACTGCTGCTCGGCGATGCCGTACGGCGCGTCGTGGCTGTACTGGTAGCCCTTCCCGTGGCCCAGCTTCTTGGCGCCGCCGTAGTGGGCGTCGCGCAGGTGGGAGGGCACCGGGCCGATCTTGCCGGCCTTGACGTCGGCCACCGCCGCGCCGATCGCGGTCGTGACCGCATTGGACTTGGGGGCCACGGCGAGCGCGATGGTGGCGTGGGCCAGGGTCAGCGAGGCCTCGGGCATGCCGATCATCTGCACGACCTGCGCGGCCGCGACGGCGGTGGTGATCGCGGTCGGGTCGGCCAGGCCGATGTCCTCGCTGGCCAGGATCATCAGCCGCCGCGCGATGAACCGCGGGTCCTCCCCCGCCTCCATCATCCGAGCCAGGTAGTGCAGCGCGGCGTCGGCGTCGGAGCCGCGCACCGACTTGATGAACGCGCTGGTGACGTCGTAGTGCTGGTCGCCCTGGCGGTCGTAGCGCACCGCGGCCTGGTCGACGGCCGTCTCGGCGGTCGCCAGATCGACCGTCGTGGAGCCCTTCGACGTCGCGGCGCCCGTCGCGGCCTCCAGGTAGGTCAGGGAGCGCCGTGCGTCGCCGCCGGCGAGCCGGACCAGGTGGTCGAGCGCGTCGTCGTCGAGGGTGAACCGCCCGCCGAGCCCGCGCTCGTCGGCCAGCGCCTGGGCGACCACGGCCCGGACGTCGTCGTCGGTCAGCGACTCCAGCCGCAGCAGCAGGCTGCGCGAGAGCAGCGGCGAGATCA
>NZ_FMZM01000009.1:122662-265582 GCF_900101465.1 Nocardioides lianchengensis | reverse complement strand
GGGGCCGTGCACCTGCCCTTCGCCGACCCGTACTGCCCGCGGGTGTCGCTGGCGGTCGCGGGCGCGGACCCGGAGGTGAAGGTCGGCGGGACCATGGTCGTGATCGAGGGGCCGCGGTTCTCCACGCGGGCCGAGTCGCGCCACTACGGCGCCCAGGGCTGGAGCCTGATCAACATGACCGGCGCCCCCGAGGCGGCGCTCGCCCGGGAGCTGCGGATGTGCTACTCGGCGATCGCCCTGGTCACCGACATGGACGCCGGGGTCGAGTCCGGCTCGGGGGTCGGCCAGGAGGAGGTCTTCGCGCTGTTCCGGCAGAACCTGGAGCGGCTGACCGGTCTGCTCACGACCACCATCGGCACCCTGCCCGACCCGGCCGGCTGCACCTGCTCGAGCTGGGCCGACGGCCTGGAGCTGACCTACGAGGTGCCCGGACCCGTCTAGTCCGGTGCGGGTCGAGGCAACGCCACCGGCCCTCCGCGCGTCTGGAGGAGTGGGGGAATGAAGCGACGGCCGGGTGGGAACTGCCCCGCCGGCCCAGTTCTCGAGCACGGGAGGTCCCCACGTGAGTGCACCGGAGCCCGTTGTCCCGTTGCCGTCCCGACCCCCGGTGGCCCGTCTGCGCCTCGTGGAAGGAAGTCCCGAATGCCAGCACACGTGGCGCCTGCGGAGCGTCGACTTCTCGGACGGCGCCGCGGTCCGGGAGTTCGGCTGCGGCTCCTGCGACTCGGTCTGGTTCGACTGATCGTGGGCCGCGACCTCCGCTGACGCGGGTTCGTCGTACGGGCGGGCGTTGAGGTACGGTTTTCAACGAAAGGGAGTAGTCCCCAACAGCTGTGTCGACATACTGCCCCGCTCGCGCGGGACCGGTGCAGCGGGCCAGCTCAGCGATGAGCCGGCGGACGAGACTTTCGACCAGTCGCACCACCCCTGACATCCGTGTCGGGCGTGCCTGGTCGAAGGCACGTCCCCCAGGACATTCCTCCGGCCGGTCAGGCCCGGAGAGGAACCCGTGGAAGCCTTCCTGATCAGCACCGCCGTCATCTTCGTCGCCGAGCTCGGCGACAAGTCCCAGCTGATGGCGATGACCTTCGCCGCGCGCTACAAGGCGCGCGACGTCATCATCGGCATCACCGTCGCCACCGCGATCGTGCACCTGGCCTCGGTCGGCATCGGCTACTGGATCGGCGATGCCTTCGCCGACAGCCAGGACGTCATCAACATCGTCGCGGGCATCGCGTTCCTCGGCTTCGCCGCCTGGACGCTGCGCGGCGACGAGCTCACCGAGGACGAGGCCGAGAAGGCGCGCAAGAGCCAGGGCGCCGCCATCCTCGCGGTCGGCCTCGCGTTCTTCCTGGCCGAGCTCGGCGACAAGACCATGCTCGCCACCATCACCCTGGCCACCCACGAGGGCTGGTTCGGCACCTGGATCGGCAGCACCGTCGGCATGGTGGCCGCGGACGCCCTGGCCATCGTGGTCGGCGCCGTCCTCGGCAAGCGCCTCCCCGAGAAGGCCATCAAGTACGGCGCCGCCGCGGCGTTCGTGGTCTTCGGCGTGCTGCTGATCCTGCAGGGCGCGCTCTGACCGGTGCGCGTCCGTAGGCTGCTCCCGTGACCAGGATCGCCCGGCTGCTGCGGCTCGGCCGGCTGCAGCTCGTCTCCTGGCGGCCGTCCTGGTCATGGGCGGCCGGCGTGCTCCGGTCGTTCGTGACCTCCTTCCTGGCGCTGGCCGCCAGCCTCTGGCTGCTGCCGGGCGAGCAGGTGCAGTCCGGGGCCGAGTCGGTCGCCACCCTGGTGGTCCTGGTCCTGGTGCTCGGCGCGCTGCTCCGGCCGCTGCTGACGCGGCTGACCGTGCTCACGGGCACGGTCGGCCTGCTGCTGGCCGGGGTGCTGGCCCAGTCGGTCGTGCTCGGCGCGGCGCTCGCGCTGGTCCCGTCGGTCGAGCCGTTCAGCCTCGGCGAGATCGTGCTCGCCTCCTGGGCCGCGGCGGTGGTCTCCGCGGTCGTGAACTGGCTCTTCGACACCAGCAGCGACGACGCGTTCCTCGGCCAGCTGCTCAACCAGGCCGTACGACGCACGCGGGTCGCCGGCGCCGAGGGGCCGGGCCTGCTGGTCGTCCAGCTCGACGGCGTCAGCCTGCCGGTGCTCCGCCAGGCGGTCACGGCCGGCTCGATGCCGACCGTCTCGCGGTGGATCCGGTCCAGCACCCACGACCTGCGCGGCTGGCACACCGGCGTGCCGTGCACGACGCCGGCCGGTCAGGCGGTGCTGCTGCACGGCGACGTGACGGCCGTGCCCGGCTTCCGCTGGTTCGACAAGGACCGCGGCCGGATGCTGGTGATGAGCCGGCCCGCCGACGCGGCCCTGGTCGAGGCCGACCTGAGCGACGGGCGCGGGCTGCTCGCCGACGGCGGCACCAGCGTCTCGAACCTGTTCTCCGGGGACGCGTCCGCGCGGCTGCTGACCCTGAGCGACGGCCGGCTGCCCGGGGCCGACCAGGGCGCGGCGTCGTACGCCATCAACCGCTTCGGGCTGGTGCGGTCGGTGGTGCTGTTCGTCGGCCAGATGGTCACCGAGCTGCACCAGGGCCGGCGCCAGCGGATCCGCGACGTCGTCCCGCGGGTCCGCCGCGGCGGCGCGTTCGTGTTGCTCCGGGGGCTGACCACGGTGGTGCTGCGGGACCTGAACGTGGCGATCGTCGCCGATCAGCTGACCCGGGGGACGCCGGTGGTGTTCGTGGACTTCGTCGACTACGACGAGGTCGCCCACCACGCGGGCCCGACCCGACCCGAGTCGCTGCGGACCCTGGAGAACCTCGACCGGGTGCTGGCCTTCCTCGACCAGCTGACCCGTGAGGTCGGCCGCCGCTACGAGATCGCGCTGGTCTCCGACCACGGCCAGTCCCAGGGCTCGACGTTCCTGCAGCTCACCGGCCACACCCTCGACGACCTGGTCCAGGACCTGGCCCGCCAGCAGGTGCACGCCGAGGTGCACCCCGACGAGCGGTGGCTGCCGGCCAACCTGCTGCTCGCCGGAGCCCGGGGCAGCAGTCGGACGGTCACCCGGGCCGCCCGCTCGGTGGCGGGCGGCCGGCACCACGCGGCCGAGGGCACCGCGCCCGAGGGACCCGGCCTGCTGGTCGCGGCCTCGGGCAGCCTGGCCCACGTCTACCGCACCGACCTGCCCGGCCGGCTGACCCGCGAGCAGGTCGACGAGCTGCACCCGGGCCTGGTTCGCGGCCTGGCCGACCACCCCCACGTCGGGCTGGTGCTGACCCGGCGCGCCGACGGTGCGGTCGTCGCCGACGGCGGCACCGGCTGGCGGGTCCTGGGCTCCGCGGAGGGGGAGGGCACCGACCCCGTCGCCGGCTACGGCCCGTACGCCGAGGCCGACCTCCTCCAGCTCTCCGAGCGGCAGCACGTCGGCGACCTGGTCCTGCTCGGCGCCTACGACCGCTCGCTCGGCGAGGTGGTCGCCTTCGAGGAGCTGGTCGGCTCCCACGGCGGCCTCGGCGGCTGGCAGACCGAGGCGCTGCTGGTCCACCCGCGGGGCTGCGTGGTGACGGACGGCCCGCTCGACGGCCGGGCGGTGCACGCCGCCCTCGTCGACCGGCTGACCCGGCTGGGTCTGCGGGCCGACCCGTGACCCTCGCGATCACCTGGTGGGGCCACGCGTCCGCCACCGTCGAGCTCGAGGGGCTGCGGGTGGCGACCGACCCGCTGCACGTCGACCGGCTCTTCCACCTGCGCCGGCACGGCCCGCCGCCCGCGGCGCCGGCGTACGACGCCGATCTGGTGCTGATCTCGCACCTGCACCACGACCACCTGCACCTCCCGACCCTGCGGCGGATGCGGCCCGGGTCGACGGTGCTGGTGCCGCGCGGCGGCGAGGGCCTCATCCCTCCGGGGTACGACGTCCGCCCGGTCGCCCCCGGCGAGGAGCTGACGGTCGCGGGCGCGACGGTGCGGGTGCTGCCGGCTACCCACGACGGCCGGCGGCACCCCGGCTCGCGGATCCGGGGTCCGGCGATCGGCTTCCGGGTGGAGCGGTCCGGCGTCTCCTGCTGGTACCCCGGCGACACCGGCCCGCGCGACGACCTCGCCGCGGTCGGTGCCGTCGACCTCGCCCTGGTGCCGGTCGGCGGCTGGGGCCCGACCCTCGGCGACGAGCACCTCGACCCCGAGCAGGCCGCGGTCGCGGTCGCCGCGGTCGGCGCCCGCTGGACGGTCCCGGTGCACTGGGGCACGTTCTGGCCGGTCGGGCTGGCCCGGCTGGACCGTCGTACGCACCAGCGGCTGTTCGTGACCCCGGGCGAGCGCTTCGCCGCCGCGCTCGAGCAGGATGAGGCCCGCGCCCTCGTCCTGGCGCCGGGGGAGCGGGTGCAGTGTGAGCGGTGACCACTTCGGCCTGGCCACCCTGCTCGTGCTCTTCGGCGTCGTCGCCTTCGGTGCGGTCGTGCCGGTGCTGCCGACCGGCGCCGCGGTCAGCAGCGCGGCCGTCCTGGCCCGCGCCGACCACACCTGGGAGGTCGTGCTCGTCGTGGCGGTCGGGGCCGGGGCGGCGTACTGCGGCGACCTCGTGACGTACGCCGCCCTCCGCAGGGCCGGGGAGCCGCTCGCCCGGCGGGTCGGCTGGCTGGGCGACGACGGTGACGAGCACTCGCGCCCGGCCCGGTTGCGCGAGCGGATCGAGCACGCCGAGATCCGCACCCTGCTGGTCTCGCGGCTGGTGCCCGGAGGTCGGGTGCCCGTGCTGCTGGTCGCGGCGCTGACCGGCTACCCGTGGTACCGGTACGTGAGCGCCGCGGCCGTGGCCGCCGCTCTCTGGGCGACGGTCTACGCCGCCGTCGGGGTGCTCGGGGACGGGCTGTTCGACGACACCCGCACGGCCCTCGTCGTCGCCGTGGGCGGGGCGCTCCTGGTGTCGGCGGTGCCGCAGCTCGTGCGCCGGCTGCGCCCCCACCCGCGAGGGTGAGTTCCGCGACACCGGACAAGTCGGGGGATTAGACACCCCTGCTGGGTGGCACTGGTAGGTCATGACCCTGACGGCTGAGCGGCCTCTCGACGCGCGCACGATCCTGGTGCTGCCCGCTGCCGACCGGGTGACCGGCATCGCCCGTCGGGTGATGTCCCACCAGCTCACCGAGCACGGCGCCCGGCGCGATCTCATCGAGGACGCCGAGCTGGTGCTCAGCGAGCTGGTGACCAACGCGCTCCAGCACGGCTCGTCGTCGCCCGACGAGGACCTCGAGGTCTCCTGGGCGCTGACCGCCGGCCGGCTCCGCCTGAGCGTGCTCGACGGAGGCACGGCCGGCGACCTGTTCGCCGGGGTCGCCTCCGACGAGTCGCTCTCCGGTCGGGGGCTGGCGATCGTCGACTGCCTCTGCGAGCAGTGGAGCGTCGACCACGAGGGCGGCACCCGGGTCACCGCGGAGCTCGCGTCAGCCGTCTGAGCGCACCGCCGCTCCGCGCCTGAGCGTCGTCACCTCCGGTCAGTCGCGGCAGAGGAGCCTCGGACTCCCGAGCGCCACCACGGCGCCGGTCTGGTCCCCGGCGCCGCTGTCCGTGCTGCGCGACGTCCAGTCGAAGGTGAGCCGGAACACCTTCGAGACGTCGAGGGTGACCGGACTGGACTGGGTCAGCGCGAACGAGCCGGCGTACTTCTGGACCCCGTCGGCCTTCAGCGACGCCGTGCCGAGCACCGAGTCCTTCGAAGTGTCCGCGAGACCGACGCGGGTCGTCAGCTGACGGCACCGACGCTCGAGGTTGTAGGAGGTCCCGCCCTGCGCGTCCGAGGCGGACCCGGTGAGCGACTCCGGGTAGGCCCGCCCGTTGATCTTCACCGCCTCCACCCAGTAGGTGGCGGTGGCGTTGACGGGGGCGAGCGTCGGCAGGGGACGCCAGGAGTAGACGTCGACGTGGACCGCCTTGCTGCGCCCGGCCCGGAAGCCCCGGCCGGCGGGCTTGACGACGCGGTAGGACCGGCTGCGGGTGCTGGTGATCTTGTCGGAGATCCGGAAGCGGCCCTGGCGGTCCACCCGGTCGGACAGGTCGGACGTCTTCCAGCGGCCACCGTCGTAGCGGACCTGGACCCGAACGCGCTCGCCGCGACGGGCCTTGCGGACGGTGCCGGAGAGGACGACGCGCCGGCCCTGGACGACGGCGTCCGTCGAGGCGGTCGCCTTGACGACGTACGACCGGTGGGTGCGCTCGCTCGGGGCGGCAGCCTGGGCGGGGGTGAGGGTGGCGGCGGGAAGCGCGAGGGCGACGGCGGCCAGGGTGAGGGTGCGGAGGAGTCTCATGCCCGGTCTGATGCACGTCCGGGCGGATCGGTTCGCGGAGAGGGTGTGCGTGGTCGGACGACCGGGCATCGGAGGGGTGCTGCGGGCTGGTTCTCGTCCCCACGACGGCTCGCAGCGACCGCGGTCGTCCCCCGGGAGGGAGCACGGCCGCGGTCCTGTGCTCAGCGGCGCTCGTGCTCGCGGGCCTGGTGCCGGTCGACGTAGGTCAGCATCCGGGTGAACATCGAGTTGAGCGCGCTCAGGCCGGGGGCCACCGGCGTGGGGGCGTCGGCGAGGGCGAACAGCAGGGGAGCACCGACCTCGGGGTCGTACTCGTGGGCCACCCGGGCGCAGGCCCGGGCAGCGTCACGCACCGCGGCGGGCTCGACGGTCCAGATCGCCTCGAACACCCGACGGGAGTCGGCCACCGTCTCCTGGCCGGGGAGCTCCCAGGCGGTCAGGGCCACCGGCAGATCGGCGCTGTCGCACACGACGACCCACTCGCGACGCATCGGCGAGACCGGGTCGAGGTGGATCCGGGTGACGGGTGCGTCGTCCGGGAGATCACCGGTGCCGGTGAAGTCGGCGAACACGGTCGCCGAGGCCGCGAGCCGTGCGAGCTCCGTCCACCGCGCCCGGGAAGGTCGGTAGAGCCGTCCGGTCTGGAAGGCGCCGAAGATCCGGGCGCGGTCGGCCTGCGCGCAGAACTCGTCCTCGATGGCCCAGGACAGCGCCGTGAGGGTCGACTTGTGCAGCCGCTCGGCCCGCAGGTGCGGGTGCTCGCGCCGCAGGGTCGTGAAGACCGAGCCGGTGGACGGTCGCGCCGAGTCCAGGATCTCGGCGATCGCCACGTCGAGGCGCAGCCCGGAGTCGCGGCGCTGGGCCACCGAGCGGACGGCCGCCACGTCCTCGCGCCGGTAGCGCCGGTGCCCGCTGGGCAGCCGCATCGCGACGGGGAAGCCGAAGCGGGTCTCCCAGGCCCGCAGGGTCGTCGCGTTGACGCCGGTCGCCTGGGCCAGGTCGCCAATCGAGAGCAGGTCGGGATCGGAGGCCATGACGAGAACCATAGGGCATGACTTCCACGTCTTGTGGAGATCTTGAGGAAGAACGTGCACAAACTTCCACAAGGCGGGTACTTTTACCTGGCACGCCACAGCGAAGGAGACAGGATGAGCAGGATGAATGACGGCCGCGAGGTCGAGACGTCGCAGCAGGACGGAGCCTGGGTGGTTCGGTGGGAGGCGGCCGTGGTGGCACGGAACGCCTCCCGGACCACGGCGATCGAGACCGGTGCCGATCTCGCGGCGACCCTCGGCGTAACCCACGTCGTTCGGTACGCGTCCGCCCGTCAGCTCGTCCCGGCCTGAGGTCCGTCATGAACCCTCGCGACCCGATCCCGTTGTCCTTGGTCCGCCCGCGCCCTCGGTCGGTCGTCTCGTCTCGGGACTTCGTCCGCGCTCATGACCGCGACGAGGACCAGGTGGGGTCGTTCGTCGACCTGGTGCGTCTGCTGCTGCCGGTCTCCTCCCTCTCAGCCCAGCGCGCGGCGCTCGTCCGCCAGGACCTGCGGCTGCTGCAGCAGGAGGCGAGACGCGAGCCGGCCGGCCGCCCCGCCGTGTGCCAGGCCCTGATGGCGGCGCTCGTCGAGGAGCTCGCCGACGGCGTGTCCTCGTTCAGCCTGCGCTCGCTGCAGGCGCGCGCCCAACCCGTCGTGGAGCCCGAGCCCGCATGACCCGACCCATCGACCAGGAGTTCGACCGTGGGGCGGTCCCGCTGGGCGCGGACCTCCACGCGGTCATCGGTGACGCGCCCGCGGCGATCCTCGTCGTGGACCTGGGCGCGCGCTCGGTCGTGCACGCGAACGACGTCGCCCGGCAGCTGGCGCCCGGGGTGGACCTGCCCGTCGCGCTGGAGGAGTGGTCGGACGCGGCCCGCCTGCGGGACTCCGCCGGCACCGAGCTGTCCGACTCCGACCACCCCTTGACGAGGCTGCTGCGCGCCGAGCCGGTCCCCGGGCAGCGGGTCTCGGCCCATCGCCGGAGCGAGATGGGCGCCTCGCGGGAGCCGTTGTGGGTGGTCGGCCTGCCCATGACGGGTGCGCCGATGCTCGACGACCACGCGTTGGTGGTGTTCCTCTCCGTCCGCGAGCAGCAGGCGGCTCGCGCCGCCGAGGCGTTCGGCGACCAGGACGCCGAGATTCGGGACCGGGCCGTGCTGGCCACCGGGCTGTCCTTCACGGTGGCCGACGCCCGGCTCCCCGACATGCCCCTGGTCTGGGTGAACCCTGCGTTCACGGCCTCGACCGGCTACGCGTTCGAGGAGGCTGTCGGCCGCAACTGCCGCTTCCTGCAGGGCCCGGGCACCGACCGCGAGGAGGTCGCGCAGATCCGGCAGGCCCTGGACGCTCGGGAGCCGATCACCGCCACGCTGCTGAACTACCGCAAGGACGGTCTGGCCTTCTGGAACCAGGTCACCATGACCCCGATCCTCGACGCGGACGGTCTGGTGAGCCATTTCGTCGGCGTTCAGAGCGACGTCAGCGGGCGGATCGAGGCCGATCGGCAGCGGGACGCCGCGCTGGCCGCCGAGCACCGGGCCCGACGGAGGGCTGAGGAGGCCCAGGCCCGCGTGGAGCTGATGGCCCAGGCGAGCGAGTCGCTCAGCGGCGAGCTCGACGTCGGGGAGGCCCGCAACCGGCTCCTGCAGCTGCTGGTCCCGACCCTGGCGGACGTCGCGCTGTTCTTCCACGTCAACGAGCACGGCGGCGTCACCGAGCACCTCGCCCTCCACCGGGACCCGGCCCGGAGCGAGGCTGCGGCGTCGTACGCCGAGAACGTGCCCGAACTGGCGGCGCGCGCGGGGCTCGTCACGGACCTGCTCGCCGGCCGGGCCTCGCGGCTGCTCACCGACGACGACCTGCCGAGGGGCGCTGCGGAGCTGGGGATCGGCTCTGCCCTGGTGGTGGGTCTGCCGGGACGCCTCGGCGTGCGCGACGTCGTCGTCCTGAACCGGGGGGCGGATCGAGACCCGTTCACCGACGCCGACGTGGACACCGCGGTCGACCTCGGCCGACGCGCCGGCCTGATCCTCGACAACCTGCGTCTCTACGCCACCCAGTCGCTGATCGCGCAGACCCTGCAGCGCAGCCTGCTGCCGGAGATCCCGCTGCTGCCGGGCGTCCGGATCGAGGCGCAGTACCTCGCGAGCGCCGACGGTGCCGAGGTCGGCGGCGACTTCTACGACGTCCTCGACATCGGCGCCCTCGGACCCGCCGGTGAGGGTCGACGTCCGTTCGGGCTGGTCGTGGGCGACGTGAGCGGGCACGACGTGTACGCCGCCGCGGCGATGGGGCAGCTGAAGGGCCTGCTGCAGGCCACCGCCACGACCCAGCGACTGATGCCGGCAGCTGTCCTCGAGCAGATCGACCGGCTGCTGCCCGCGCTCAACGCCGAGCCGCCCATCGCCACGATGCTGTTCGCCCACTTCGAGCCGCGGGACGACGGGCGGTGGCTGCTGACGCTGTCCTCGGCCGGGCACCCCGCCCCGCTGCTGCGGCGTCCCGACGGCCGTCACGAGTTCGTCGACCCGGCCCCGGCTCGCGGACCGCTGCTCGGCTACGGCACCGGGCCGCGTCGGGACGTCTCCCTCGTCCTCGAGGCCGGGAGCACCCTGATCGCCTACACCGACGGGCTCGTCGAGCGTCGGGGCGAGCACCTCGACGTCGGGCTCGCACGCCTCCACGAGGTCGCGTCGGCCGCGACACCCGGGGCGGACGGGCAGGCGCTCACCGACCACCTCCTCGAGCGGCTGACCGGGGACCTCGACGGTCGCGGCGAGCGGGCGTCGTACGACGTGGACGACATCGTCGTCGTCGCGGTCCACCTCGCCGAGACCGGCTGACGGACGAGGGCCGCCGACCCCGACCCCGAGCCGGGGACGGCGGCCGGTTCGTGCCGGTCCTACTCGGCGGCGGCGTCCGAGGACGGCCGACCGCCGCCACCCGGGCCGCCGTGACCACCGGGACCACCGGGACCACCGAGCAGGTCGGCGTCGTACGCTTTCAGGACCGAGGCCTTGTCGGCCTCGGTCAGGGTGCCGGCCGTGACCGCCTCGTCGAGGCGGGTGACCAGGTCGGCGCGGGACTCGGCCTGGCGCTCGGTGCGCTCGGCCTCCCGCTTCTCCTCGATGACGGCGTACGCCGCCTCCACCTTGGCCTCGGAGACGTCCAGCTTCTCGGCGAGCGCGGTGACCAGGGCGGCCTGGTGCTCGGCGCGCTCCTCCTCGGTCGGTGGCGTGGGCTTCGTCTCCGTGTCGGCGTCGGTCGACCTCTCGGGCCGCAGCTCGTCGCGGACCGCGGTCAGCGCCTCCTCGACGACGGACTCCTCCAGACCGAGCTCGGAGGCCAGGACCTCGGCGTCCTGGTCGCGGTCCCCGCGCGGACCGCCCGGGTGCGCGCTGCTCGTGGTTCCGGAGGGGGCGGTGGTCTCGGCGGACGCCAGCGCGACGCCGCCGACGGCCAGGCCCAGTCCTGCGACGGCGCCGGCGGCGCCGATCCGGGTGAGTGTCGATCGGTCCATGTTCCTGCTCCTCGTTGAGTGGTGACTGTTCCCGCCCGACGGTGGCCGCCGATCCTGTGGTGAGGCTGTCCGGGCCTGCAGTGGCCGCTGGGAATGCCCACCCGGACGGGGTGGGCGCCGCGTCTTGCAACGATTCACTGTCCCGGGGGGCGTGACCCGCAGTTGGTCATCGTGACGGCATTCCGTCGACCTGAGAGGAATCCCTAGCCACCAGGGCCTGAGCTATGAAACGGTTCACCGGCGTGCGTGACGGTCGTCACCATGCGGCGTCCGCTGAGTCGGACGCCCGGTCAGGCGAACGGAGAGAACGTGTCCCGAGTACTTCGTGGTGGACGGCGATCGGCAGCGGCGGTCGTGACGACCCTGGCCCTCACCGGTGGCCTCGCCGCCGGTCTGCCCAGCCCGGGCGCGACAGCCGTCGCCGGTCCGGTGGTGCTCGCCGCGGACGCGCCGACGCTCGCCCACCTGGAGGTCGAGAAGAAGGCGACGCCCCTCGGCATCGACGTCGCCGCGCCCCGCTTCTCGTGGGTCATCGACTCCGACGCCCGCGACGTCCGGCAGGAGTCCTACCGGCTGCGCGTCGCGACCGAGGCGGAGGGACTCGACGGCGAGCTCGTGTGGGACAGCCAGGTCGTCGCCTCGACCACCTCCGAGGGCACGTCGTACGACGGGCCGGACCTCGAACCCACCACGGGCTACGTCTGGGACGTCGAGGTGGTGACCACGGCCGGGACCGCCCGGGCCGCCTCGCGCTTCCGCACCGGCCTGCTCGACGAGGGCGACTGGGGCGACAGCGCCTGGATCGGCAACGACCGCGTCCAGGACGTCAGCGGGGTCGACCTCGCCGGTGCGTCCTGGATCCACCCGCCCTACCAGGGCGGCAACACGCCCCCCGGCTACTTCCGCCAGACGTTCACCGTCGACCCGGGGCGCACCGTCGCCGGGGCCGAGCTGGTCATGACCGGCGACCGCGGCTTCTCCGCCTTCCTCAACGGCGCCCAGGTCGCGAGCGGCGCGTCCGTCGACGACCGATGGAAGAGCGCCGCCCGCGTCCGGGTCTTCCCGAAGCCCGGTCCGAACGTGCTCGCGGTGCGGCTCGACAACACCGCGAAGGCCTACGGCGCGGTGGTCGGCAAGCTCGTCGTCCGCTATGCCGACGGCACCACCCAGGAGGTCGTGACCGACGCCGACTGGCTGTCCTCGCGGACCGCCACCACAGGCTGGCAGCTCGCCGGCGCGCCCACCACCGGATGGGTGCCGGCGGCCGCGCGGGCGACGTACGGCTCGGGCCCGTGGGGCGCGCAGGTGAGCGTGCCGCGGACCACGGCGCCCGACACCGGCCTGAACTTCGACACGGCCTCCTGGATCGTGCCGGACATCGGCGCGCCGTCGCCCTCGAACCCGATCCCGACCACCCTCTTCCGCCGGAAGGTCTCCGTCCCGGCGGGCAAGGAGGTGGCCTGGGCGCAGCTGGCCGTCACCGGCGACCAGGTCTTCACCGCGTTCTGGAACGGTGCCGAGGTCGCCCGCAACACGGGCGCGAACAACGAGTGGCAGCAGGCACGGGCGGTCAACCTGTCCGTCGGCGCCGGCGACAACGTGCTCGCCGTCGCGCTGGACACCCCCGGCACCGCGCAGTACGGCGGCGTGCTGGCCCGCGTGCGGATCGGCTTCACCGACGGCACCTCCGAGGACGTCGTCAGCGACGGGTCGTTCCTCGCCGAGCCGATCGGCAGCGCCCCGCGGCCCCAGGGCTGGGCCACCGTCGGGTACGACGACAGCGGCTGGGAGCCCGCGCGGGCCGAGGCGCTCTACCGCGGCTGGGTCTACGGCGACCGGGTCACCGTGCCCGCCGTCCCGACCGGCGCTGAGGCGCTGACCGTCGACGGGGCGAGCTGGATCTGGACCCCCGAGTCCACCACGCCCGTCGCCCCGGCCGAGGACCGCGCGTTCCGCAGGACGCTCGTCACGCCCGGCGGACGCGAGGCCGTCTCGGCCGAGGTCGTGATGACCGCGGACGACTCCTTCGACTTGGTCGTCAACGGCCGGCGGATCGGTCGCACCGAGGGCGCCGTCAACGAGTGGCAGCAGTCCCGCCGCTACGAGGTCGACCTCGAGCCCGCCCGCAACGTCCTCGCCGTGCGCACCACCAACGGTCCCGACTCGCCCGCGGGCCTGATCGCCAAGATCCGGATCCGCTACGCCGACGGCGGAAGCGAGGTGGTCACGTCCGACGCGACCTGGCGGGCCACCAAGCAGATCCCGGCCGACTGGTCCGCCCCGACGCTCGACGACAGCGGCTGGGGAGCGGCCGTCGTGCAGGCGGCGTACGGCTCGGCGCCGTGGAACCGTGGCGTCAAGGACCCGCAGGCGCCGGTGCGGCCCGCCCCGCTGCTGCGCAAGGACTTCGCGGTCGACGGTGACGTCGCGAACGCGACCGTCTATGTCGCGGCCGGCGGCTACGCCGACGTCTCGCTCAACGGTGAGCCGATCAGCGCCGACGTCCTCTCGCCGGGGTTCACCGACTACGACGACACCGTCCAGTACGTCGCCACCGACGTCACCGACCAGCTCGACGGCGGCGCCAACGCGCTCGGCCTGGAGCTCGGCCGCGGCTTCTACGGCATGACCGGCGGCAACGTCTGGAACTGGAACAGCCCGCCGTGGCACGACGAGCCGGTCGCGCGCGCCGTGCTGGAGATCGAGTACGCCGACGGACGCGAGGAGCGGGTCGTCACCGACGGGTCCTGGACCCGCCACGACGGCCCGACCCGCTTCGACGACCTCTACGGCGGCGAGACCTACGACGCGTCGTACGAGCTGCCGGGCTTCGACACCGCCGGCTTCGACGACGCCGGTTGGGCCCCCGCCGCCGAGGTCGCGGGTCCGAAGGGCGAGCTGGTGAACATGCGCCAGCAGCCGATCCGGGTCACCGAGAGCCTGCCCGCGGTCGCGATCACCGAGCCGCAGGACGGCACCTACGTCGTGAAGTTCCCGCGTGTGCTCGCCGGCAACGTCCGGATCACCGCGCAGGGCCCCGCGGGCACCACGATCCGCTACCAGTACGGCGAGAAGCTGCGCGCGTCCGGTCTGGTGAACGTCGACAACAACGGTGGCTTCGCCTCGGGGTTCCAGACCGACCGCTTCGTGCTGGCCGGCACGGGGGCGCCCGAGAGCTGGGAGCCGCACTTCAGCTACAAGGGCTTCCAGTACGTCCAGGTCACCGGCTGGCCGGGCGACCAGCCGCCGCCGTTGAGCGCCTTCACGGCGAAGGCCGTGCACACCGACGCGGAGCGCACCGGCTCGTTCGAGAGCTCGGACGCGGTCATGAACGGCACGCACGAGGCGGTCGTGGACACGCTCCTCAACAACATCCACGGCATCCCGACCGACACCCCGATGTTCGAGAAGAACGGGTGGACGGGCGACGCCGCGGTCGGCTTCGACATGTTCATGTACAACCTCGACCTCCACGAGCTGTTCGCGAAGTGGATGCGGGACCTCGACGAGACCCGGGACGCCGAGGGCGCACCGATGGTGATCGCCCCCAGCTCGGCGGGCTGGGGCCAGTGGGGCGTTGCGCCGCCGTGGCACTCGGCCTACGTGCAGATCCCGTGGGGGCTCTACCAGCAGGGCGGCGACGACCGCACTCTGCGCAGCCTCTACGCCAACCTCCAGACGTACGTCGACCTCGAGTTCGGCCGCAGCGCCGACGGCCTGGTCACCGACAACCGGCTGGGGGACTGGGTCAGTCCCGAGGCCAGCCCGGCCGGCGGCAACGCGCCCGAGGACACCCGCGTCTCCGGGACGGCGTACCTCTACCTGATGCTGCAGACGATGGAGCGCTCCGCGCGCCACCTCGGGAAGGACGCCGACGCGGAGCAGTTCGCCGCGAACGCGGCGACCGTGAAGGCGGCCTTCAACCGGACGTTCCTGGCCCCGGACGGCGGTCACTACCGCGGCTCCGGCGACCGCGGCTACCGCCAGACCCACAACGTGCTGGCCGTGGCGTTCGGGCTCACGCCCGACGCGGCGACGACCCAGCGGGTCGTCGACAGCATCGCGGCGGACGTGCGGGCGAAGGGCACCCACCTCAACACCGGCGTGCTGGGGACCAAGTACCTGCTGCCCGTGCTCACCGCGCACGGGTACGCCGGTCTGGCCCACGAGCTCGCGGTCCAGACGACGTACCCGAGCTGGGGCTACAAGCTCGAGCAGGGCGCGACCAGCATGTGGGAGCACTGGGCCACCGACGCCCGCTCGCTCGGCCACTACTTCCTCGGCACCGTCGACGACTGGTTCTTCACCGACGTCGCGGGCATCCGCTCCTCGGTGGAGACCGGCTACCGCGACGTCACGGTCGCCCCGGCCGTGACCGGCGAGATGGACTGGGCGCGGGCCACGCTCGACACCCCGTTCGGCCCGGTCACGTCCGACTGGCGCCGGGCCGACGACGGCACCGGCGACCTGGTCCTGGAGGTCGACGTGCCGGTCGGCTCGACCGGCCACCTCCGGGTGCCGGCGCCGAACGCCACCGCCGTCGTCGAGGGCGACGGCCCGGCCGTCACCGCCGACGGGGTCCGCGAGTGGAGCCACGCCGACGGCGTGCTGAGCCTGACCACGGGCTCGGGCCGCTACGAGCTCCGGGTCCGCTCGGACCTCGCGGCGCTGGGCCGGGTGACCGAGCTGCTCGACGCGACCCGGTCCGCCGTGGCCGGGCACGCCGAGGCCGGCGACCTCGCGACCGCGGACCGCGAGCGCCTCACGACCGGGCTCGACGCCATTGGGGACGACGTCGACGACACGGTCGCGGCGACCATCGCCGGCGAGCAGACCGCGATCGACGCCGGGCTGCGGGACGCCCTCGCGGCGGCCCGCTCCCTGCGCTCCGGTACGGCGGGCTCGGGCTCGATCGACCCCGCGGTCCGCACCGACCTCGTGGAGCGGCTCGACCGGGTGGTGGCCGCCCTCGAGCGGGCCGCGTCCGACCGGGCGGGCGTCGCGGTCGCCGTACCCCCGCTCGCCGAGGCGGTGCTCCCGGGCACCGAGGCGAGCGGCGCGGTCACCGTGACGAACACCGGGACGGCGGCCGTGAGCGAGCTGTCGGTCGACGTCGCGGTCGGCTCCTGGCCGGTGACGGTCGGGGCCCTGCCCGCGACCGTGCCGGCCGGCGCGTCGGTCCAGGTGCCCTTCACGACCCAGGTCCCGGAGGACGCCCGGCCCGGTGCCCACGACGTCACCGCGACGGTCGGCTTCGCCACCGGCGGTGACCGCCTGCAGCTGACCGAGTCCGGACCTTGGGTGCTGGTGACCTCCGGCGTCGAGGTGACGTCGGTGACCACCGAGGTCACCGGGCGCACCGCGACCGCCACGGTGACGGTGCGCAGCACCGGCACCGCCGCGGTCGACGGCCAGGTCGAGCTCACCGCTCCGGCGGGCTGGCCGGCCACCGTGCCGTCCGATCCCGTGCGGGTCCCGGCGGGCGGGACGGTCGAGGTCCGGGTGCCGCTGCTCCTGCCGCGGCGCGTCGTCGCCACCGACCACCCGCTGACCGCCTCGCTGGTCCGTGACGGTGCCGTGCTGGCGAGTGGCTCGGGGACCCTGGCCGTCACCCTCGCCACGCCCCCGACGGCCGCGGAAGGAGCCAGCGACCACGTCGACCTCGGCGATCAGGCCTCGGAGACCGCCCACGAGGTGCTGGCCGCCCCGAACAGCGGGACCAGCTCCGAGGCCGGCCTGACCCGGCGTTACGCCCACTCGCTGCACCCGGGGTCCTGGTACTCCGCCGTGCTCGACGTCGAGCCGGGCCAGCCGTTCGTGGTCCGGATGATCGAGACCTTCGACAAGGCGACGACCAAGGAGTTCAACCTCTACGCCGACGACGTGCTCGTCGGGCGCCACCAGATCACCCGGACGCAGAATTCGGTGGGGTGGATGGCCCACCAGGTCGTGGTGGACTCGGCGGCGGCGCTCGCGCAGACCGCCGACGGCTCGGTGCGGCTGAAGTTCGAGTTCCCGACCGACGCCACGGCCTACGACCCGTCGATCGCCGACGTCTGGGTGCTCCCGCTGGGGGCCGACGACGTGGCGCCGCTGGTCGCGCCCCGCGTCACCGGGCCGCGCGGGCGGAACGGCTGGCTGCGGGGACCGGGCGCCGTGGCGCTCACCGCGGTCGACGACCGGGACGGTGCTCCGGTGGTCGAGGTCGGCGGCCCGGGCAGCTGGACGGCGTACGTCGGGCCGGTGGGCGTGGTCGCCGACGGCGAGCATGTGGTGGGCTTCCGGGCCCGGGACGCCGCGGGCAACGCGTCGGCCGACCGGTCCGTCACCGTGCGCGTCGACGCCACCGCGCCGAGCACCACCGTGTCGGCGGACGTGGACCCCGACCGCTCCGACCGGGCGGTGCTGCGGATCCGGGCCGAGGACGCCACCAGCGGCGTCGCCGCGACGTCGTACCGCGTGGACGGTGGCGCGTGGCAGGTCCTCGACGCCACCGCGCCGGTGGTCACCGGAGGCGGTGAGCACGTGGTCGAGGTGTCCTCGACCGACCTCGCCGGCAACGCCGAGGCGGTCCGCCGGATCACGCTGACCCTGGTCGACGTCCCGGCGATCACGGCGCTAGTGCGGCCTCAGGTCACCGGCGGCACGGCCGTCGGTCAGGTCCTGCGGGCCACCGACGGCACGTGGAACACGGCGGGGGTCCGGATCGCCCGTCAGTGGCTGCGCGACGGGCGACCGGTGCCGGGGGCGACGGGCTCGGCGTACCGGCTCGCGGCGGCGGACGTGGGGCGCCGGCTCGCCGTACGGGTCACCGCCTCGAAGGCCGGTCGGCCCTCGGGCACGGCCACCTCGGCGACCTCGGGCGTGGTCGTCCGGGCGCGGTCGGTCACCTCGCTGAAGGTGAGCCGCACGGCGGTCCGCTCGGGCCGCCCGGTGCGGGTGCGGGTGCAGGTCACCTCGCCGACCGCGAGCGTGTCCGGCACCGTCCGGCTGCGCCTCGACGGGAAGGTCGTGCGCACGGTGCGGGCCACCGGACGGACCGTGGTCGTCTCGGTGCGCATCCGCGGCCGCGGCAAGCACCGGCTCGTGGCGCAGTACGCCGGGAGCACGGGCGTCGCGCCGTCGAAGGCCGGTCCGGTCGTGGTGCGCGGCCGGTGACCTCCGGGCCCTGATCTCTGAGGGGTGCCGCACACTGGGCGGGTGCGTACGGCGAGGGCGGGTGTGGTGACCTGGGGCTCGATGCTCCTGTTCCTCGGGGCGCTGATGGCGCCGCCGGCGGGGGCGTCAGCGGCGCCTTCGGACCCGGGCGTGACGGCTGACCGGTCGGCCGAGGCTCCCCGCACGTGGCGGGTCGGTCCGGGCCGCCGGCTGGCCACCCCCAGCGCGGCCGCGGCCGTCGCCCGGGACGGGGACACGGTGCTCATCGACGCCGGCACCTACACCGGCGACGTGGCGACCTGGACCCAGGACGACCTCACCCTGCGCGGCGTCGGGGGACGGGCCCACCTGCGGGCCGGCGGGCGGAGCGCCCAGGGCAAGGCGATCTGGGTCGTCGCCGGCGACCGCACACGGGTCGACCGCCTCGAGTTCAGCGGGGCGAGGGTCCCCGACGGCAACGGCGCCGGCATCCGCCAGGAGGGCACCGGGCTGACCCTCACCCGCAGCTGGTTCCACGACAACCAGAACGGTCTCCTCACCGGCGCCGACCCGCGCAGCGACGTCGTCGTACGCCGCTCGCGGTTCTTCCGCAACGGTGCCGGCGACGGCTACACCCACCACCTGTACGTCGGCGCGGTCCGCTCCCTGACCGTGTCCGGCAGCTACCTGCGCGGGGCCTCGGTCGGTCACGAGCTGAAGTCCCGGGCCGCGCGCACCACCATCGTCGGCAACCGGATCACCGACGCCCGCGCCACCGCCAGCTACTCGATCGACCTGCCGAACGGCGGCCGGTCGCTGGTCGCGGGGAACGTGGTCATCCAGGGCCCACGGTCGGAGAACCCGGCCCTGGTCTCGTACGGCGCCGAGGGCCTCACCGGCAGCCGGCTCCTCTGGGTCGTCAACAACACCTTCGTCAACCGACGCTCCTCCGGCACGTACGTCGCCCTCGCCCCGGGCAGTCGGGCGCGGCTGCGCAACAACCTGCTGGTCGGCCCGGGCGAGCTCGTCACCGGAGCCCGGGCGTCTGCGCGGGCCAACCGCCGAGTGGGGCTGAGGGGCTTCGTGAATCCCCGGGCGGACGACTTCCGGCTGCGGGCCGGGTCGCCGGCCCTCGGCCGCGGGACCGCCGTACCCCGGCGGTGGCGGGCGCGCTGGGAGTACCGCCACCCCACCCGCCTGGTCCGGCGCCCGGTCGCCGGCCGGGTCGACCTGGGCGCGTTCGAGCGGCGGCGATGACCGTTCAGCGCATCGCGGTCATCACGACCGACCCGAGCACGCTGGTGATGACGAAGTACGGCGCGTTGATCACGCCGTAGAGGAGCGGGCGCGGGAAGTTCGGGTTGATCGCGATCTGGAAGGTCATCGCCGCCAGGTAGCCGACGCCGACGAGAAGCCCGAACGTGACGGCGTCGCCGGTCGCGGTGATGTCCAGCGCCTCCACGAGGACCGCGGTGGTGAGGGTGGTGACGACCACGCAGACCAGCGGACCCACGGCGGAGACGACGCTCGGCTCCGGCGCGGGCTGACCGACCCGGCCCAGCGCCACGGCGTACGGCTTGACGATGACGACGGCGAACCAGAGGCCGGCCAGCACGATCGAGGCGACCGCGACGATGACGACGGCGAGCCAGTTGAGGTCGCCCAGGACGTTGAACAAGGGAGTGCTCCTTCGGCGGCGGCCGCTCTGACCGCCTCGTCGGAAACTCTCGCGGAGGTACAGGACAGGTTGTGTCCTGTACGTCGGGCATGCTGGATGTCGTGCCCACCACCTCGTCCCGGCTGCTCGCGCTGCTCTCCCTCCTGCAGACCCGCCGCGACTGGTCCGGGGACCTGCTCGCCGACCGCCTCGACGTCAGCGTCCGGACCGTGCGCCGCGACGTCGACCGGCTGCGCGAGCTCGGCTACCGGATCGAGACGGCCAGGGGCCCGTACGGCGGCTACCGCCTCGACGCCGGCTCCGACCTCCCGCCGCTGCTCTTCGACGACGAGCAGGCTGTCGCCCTCGCGGTGTCCTTGGAGCTCACCGCCGCCGGCGGTGCCGGCCTCGGCGACGGGGTGGCCGACGCCGCCCTCCGTGCCCTGACCACCCTGCGCCGGGTCCTGCCGTCCCGCCTCCGCCACCGCCTGGAGGCGCTCCCGCTGATCGTCGTCCGCCCACCTGCCCCTCCCTCCGACGTCGGCAGCGGGGTCCTCGTCGCGATCGGCGCCGCGGTCCACGCCCGCGAGGTCCTCCGCTTCGACTACGCCTCCGACCCGACCGACCGCCCACCTCGCCGCGTCGAGCCCCACCACCTCGTCACCTGGCGCGGCCGCTGGTACGTCGTCGCCTGGGACCTCGACCGCGCCGACTGGCGCACCTACCGCGCCGACCGGATGGCCCCGCGCACCCCCACCGGTCCCCGCTTCGCACCCCGCGACCTCCCCGGCGGCGCCGACGTCTCGTCGTACCTGGTGAGCCGGTTCCGCGGCCGCGAGGGCACCGATGTCTCCCCGACCTGGCCGTGCGAGGGCACCGTCGTCCTCGCCCTCCCGCTCGCCGAGGTGCTCCCGTACGTCGGCGACGGGGTGGCGGAAGCGGTCGACGAGCAGCGCACCCGGCTGACGCTGGGGGCGTGGTCGTTCCCCGCGCTGGCGGCCTCGCTGCTGAGGTTCGACGCCGACCTGGAGGTCATCGGTCCGGACGAGCTCCGGGTGGCGTTCGGACTCCTGGCCGATCGGTGCGCGAGGGCCTCCTGAGGAGGTGGTCGGCTCCGGCCGCCCGCGCTGCACCGAGTACGTCGCGGCACGGTGGCGGAGTCGAGGGATGGTTGAATTGGGCGAGTGAGATCACTGCGCGTTCTCGGCGCCCTGACGGTCCTGCTCCTCACCACCTCGGTGCTGTCCGCCGGGGCGGCCCCCGGCCGGTCGCCCGGCCCTCGACCCGGACCGGCCGGGCCGTCGCTGGTCCTCGACCGAGATGCCTCCTATTTCCGCTTCGACGCGGCCACCGACGCCCGCGGGACAACGTACGTCGGCTGGTTGAGCTCGCGCTCGGGCGGCGAGCCGGGGGCCGAGGTGCACCTGTGCGTGCTGCCGGTCGGCACGACCCGGTGTGCCGGAGGGGTGCAGACGATCGATGCCCTGGAGCGGCTGAGCGCCGAGCAGCTCTTCGTGGTCGCGTCGGGTGACCGGGCCACCCTGGTCTGGCACCACCGCAACGGCCCGGACGCGACGGGGGACCCGATGCAGGACCGGATCGCGACCGCCCAGGTGGTCGGTGGGGTCCTGCGTCCGGCGGTGGACGTCGCCCAGGTCCGCAGCGAGACCAGCCTGCTGGCGGTGACCGCCGGGCCGCGGGGGATCGGGGCGGTGCTCGTCTCCGGCCCCGACGACGACGCGCGCACGCTCTACCACTACGACACCTTGGCCGCGGCACCCTCCACGGTGCGGGCGCCGTACCCGGTCGGCAACGTCGAGATGGCCGACGACGGCCGCTCGACCGTGATGCTGATCGGCGAGTACGCCGCCGATGCCGATCCGGTCCGCGTCGCCTGGAAGCCGTCGGGCTCGGGCTCCTGGGGCGCGTTCCGGGCGGTGGCGGGGACCGAGACCGATCACGGCACCGCGCGGTTGGCCGCCACCCGACGTGGCATCCGCCTCCTGGCCACCGCACGGGATCGGAAGAAGGGTGGGGATCGCTCGGTCGTCGCCAGCTGGGACCCGTCGCGGCACACCTTCCGACGTCCGGTGGCCGGCCTTCCGGGCCAGTCCTGCGCGACCGGCGGCAGGGACCTGCACACGGACGCCAGTGGTCGGTTCGCCTCGGTCGCGATCGGCTGCGATCGGCTCGCGGTCGGCAATCACCAGACGGCCGGCGTGGGCGCCCTGAAGGAGTTCCCGGTCGGACTGACCGCGACCGACGTCGACGCGCGCATCGCGACCGCCCCGAGCGGGCGCGGATGGGTGGTCTGGGTCGCCACCGACCGCAGCTCGCTCGTCGCCCGGCCGATCCGGCTGCCCGCCCTGACCCGGACCGTCACCTCGAGGGCGCCGTTCGGGAGGGTCCGCCTCACGGTCCCCGTGTCCTGCCTGCCGGCGGTCAGCGCTCCTGCCGGAGTGAAGGTCCGAGCGGCCCGTGGGTGGCGGGTGAAGCGAACCTCTCTGCGTCTCGGTCGCGTCAAGGTGGGCCGCGCGATCAACGGGGCCGCTCTCCGGCCGGGTCGGAAGTACGTGCTGAAGGTCGACGTCCGCGTCGCCCGCGGCCAGGCCCGGCGCGCCTGGAGCACCCGCGTGCGCTTCACGACCTGCGGGCGGCCCTAGGCGTCGACCCGCGCCGGGCCGTCCGACGCGAGGGGGAGGACCCTCGGCGGGGACGGTTCCGGCGGTGGCGACGCCCCTAGCCGAGGATGGCGCGGGTGACCGCGACCTGCTCGGTCAGGACGCCGCCGATGACCTCCTGGGTCTGGTTGATCTGCTCGACGACGTGACCGATCTCGCCGAGCGACGCGATCACCCGACCCACCTGGTCCTGGATGGTGGAGATGGTCTCGGAGACCGTGGTGGTGGCCGTCGCGGTCTCGCTCGCGAGCTCCTTGACCTCGCCGGCGACGACGGCGAAGCCACGGCCCGCCTCTCCGGCCCGGGCCGCCTCGATGGTCGCGTTCAGCGCCAGCAGGTTGGTCTGGGCGGCGATGCCCTCGATGACCTTGACGACCTCCCCGATCCGGGTGCTGGCCGCCCCGAGGGCGGCGACGTCGCGGTTGGCGTCGTCCGCGAGGCGACTCCCGTCCTGGGCGACGGTGGTGGCGGCCAGGACGTTCCGCTCGACCTCCTCGATCGACACGACGAGCTCCCGGCCGGCCGTGTCGAGACGGGCTGCGTTCTCGAACCGCTCGAGTGCCTGACCGATCAGCAGCGCGGTGTTCTGCAGGGCGCTGCGGCGTCCGGCGGAGAGGGTGAGGGTCCGGTTCGCGAAGAAGTCCAGGGTGCCGACGACGACGCCGCCGATCATGATGGGCAGGCAGACCCCGGACTTCACCCCCGCTCGTCGGGCAGCGGGTGCCCGGACGCAGTCGGTGACGTCGGCGAGGTCCTCCACGAAGATCAGCTCGCGCGCCTTCCACGCACGACCGGACAGGCCGACGCCCTCGGCGAACGACGCGGACCGGGTCACCCGGCGGAACTCCTCGCCCGCGTCGCCGGACTCCTGGCTGAACCGCAGGCACCGCTCGCCCTCGTCGATCCTCCACACGGAGCCGTAGGTCCAGTCGAAGCCGGTCCGGATCGAGTCGAGTGCTGCCGAGAGGGCCGCCTCGGGGGTCTGGGCCGCCGTGACCTCCTGCAGCACCCGGGTGACCGCGGCGATGTCCTGTGCGGCCCGTTCCTGGACCGCGGCCGACGCCAGTCTCCTGACGGTCTGCGAGATGAGGACACCGATGGCCCGCAGCGACGCGAGCCGCTCCTGCGACAGGTCGACGGACTCGGTGGAGAAGAAGTCCATGGTGCCGGTGACCTCGCCGTTCTCGACGATGGGGAAGCACACGCCGCTGCGGACGCCGGCGCGCTGGGCGGCGGGCGCCCGCACGCAGTCGGTGAGCTCGCCCAGGTCGGGCACGAACACGAGGTCCCGGGTCCGCCAGGCCCGGCCCGAGAGCCCGACGCCCTCGGCGAAGGACGCCGTACGGGTCACGCGGTGGAACTCCTCGCCCGCCTCTCCGGACTCGCGGACGAAGACGAGTGCGCCGACCCCCGGGTCGACCTTCCAGTAGGAGCCGTAGACCCAGCCGTAGCGGTCCCGCACGGTCTCCAGCGCGCAGGTGACCGCCTCGTCGAGGGTCGTGGCGTCGCTGACGGCGGCCACCACGGCGGCGACCGCTTGGGCGTCGGCTCGGGCCTGCTCGTAGCGCGGAGCCTCCTCGGTCCTCGCTCGTGCGGACCAGGACTTCCAGGACATGACGTTTCCCCTCTGTTCGAGCAACGTGGGTGGGCCGGCGCGGTGAGTAGGCCCGCCGATGATCGGCACGCCGCTGCGCTGATGGGCCGATCGGCCCCATGTGGGTCGCCCTGAGGAGAACCCACCCCTTAACGCAAGGCGAACCTGCAATAAGGTGAGGGTTGGATCCACGAGGGGGAGGGATCGCGCCATGGATGTCGCGCCACGGACGCCGGCCGATGACGGGCTCAGGGCCTACCGCGAGGAGGTCGTCGCCCGGCTCGAGGCGGTCATCACCGCCCTGACGGACGCGGCCCGGCTCCAACGTCCGCGGACCGGCGCGGACGACGAGGCCGAGTGGACGGACTGGGCCGAGCTCGTCGCGGTCGCGCTGGCCGGTGCGGCCGCCAACGTCGGCGGCGTCGAGGCGGTGCTGGCGGGCAGTCGCGACTCCTGGGAGGCCCGGGCCATCCGCCGCCTGCTGCGCGGGACCATCGGCCCGGCCGGTGCGGAGGACCACGCGGGCGAGGAGCCGGCCCCGCGCGGGGGCGAGGAGGAGCGGGGCCTGTGGGAGCACCGCACGGAGCCGGTGGCGATCACCGTCGACGTCGGGCAGATCCTCGCCCGCTCCGGGAACGGCTCCGGTGCCGGGCCGGATGAGCGGCGTCATCGCGAGTGGGCGGCGTACGGCGACGCGCTGAAGGCCCGGATCGAGTCGGAGGCCGCAGCGGTCCCGGGCCTGTCCGTGCCCGTGCTGGTGTTCGTGGACCTCCGGGGTGTCGGCGCCCGGCGACCCGGGGCAGACCCTCGGTCGCTGGAGCACCGTCTGCTGGAGGCCGCCATCCGCGCCGTACCGGCTCCCGGCGACGTGCCGGGCGATGCGGGCGGACCGACCGAGAGGGCGTAGGCCCGAGACGTCGCGCGGGTCACCCGGCGGCGAAGGCCAGAAGCACGCGGTCGGTGTGTGGGGCGGGGGAGAAGCCGTCCAGTGGCAGACCGGCGCCGATGCGGAAGTAGACGGGTCCGACGAGCAGCTCGACGAGCTCCATGACGACGGTGTCCGCCGGCAGGGCTCCGTCCTCGACGGCACGCTGGATGATGGCGGCCGAGATCTCGAACCGGGTCGCCCAGAACGCGTCGCGCGCTCGCGCGATGCGCTCGTCCTCGGCGAGGACGATGATGGATCCGAGGATCCCGGTCATGCCCGGGACCAAGAAGATCGCGGTGATCTGCTCCAGCAGGTTGACGAGGTCGTCGCGGAGGTCGCCGGTCGGTTGCACCGGGACGGAGTTCGCGACCAGCTCGGTCATCGCCTCGGCGGCCAGGTGGATCGGGTCCCCCCACCGCCGGTAGATCGTCGACTCGGCGACCCCGGCCTCCACCGCGACCTGCGGGATCGACAGGCCCTCGGTCCCGCCGGCCAGCAGGCTCCGCACCGTGGCGTCCATGACCGCGCGGCGTACTCGCTCGCTGCGGCCCCCCGGGCGCTTGCGCTGGCCCTCGGGCGAATCGGACATGGGCCGAATCCTAGGCAGCCTGATGAGGTTTTTGCTGCTGAGGGGCTCCGGTGGCTGTCGGTGCGGGGCCACGAGTGTCCGGCCTCTGACCGGGACGGTCGGTTGATCGACACGGTCAGGCTGCCTAGGTTCGCCTTCCCGATGCCCCGCTCGAGGGTGCCGGCCGCGCGGAGGAGTGCCAGTGGTGTCGGAGCTGAACGAACGCGAGCGCGAGGCGCTGGACGCCTACCGGGCCTACGTGGCCCAGCGTGAGCGGTGCGTCGCCGGGGAGGCCGACTGGTCGACCATCGCCGCCTGGTTCACCGAGGACGTGGTGTTCATCGACCCGGCCTGGGGGCGGGTGGAGGGTCGTGACGCCCTCACCAGGTTCTTCGACATGTCGATGGCCGGGCTGGAGGGCTGGACCTTCCCCGAGGAGTGGACCCTCGTCGAGGGCGACCGCGTCGTGACGTTCTGGTGGAACCGTCTGCCCGGCGCCTGGGAGGACGGTCGGCCCTACCAGGCGCCGGCCTTCTCGGTGCTGCACTACGCGGGCGACGGCCTGTTCGACTACGAGATGGATCTGATGAACCTGGCCGAGGTCGGCGACCTCCTGGGCCGCACCTCCTGGGTCCCGGGAGCGGGGATGTCCGCCCCCGGACCGAGCCCCGACCGCAACGTCACGCCGCCGCGCCTCTCGTCCCCGTGAGCCGTCCCCGGGTCGTCATCGCCGGCCTGGGCGACATCGGCGTCCTGACCGCCATCCACCTGGCGCGGCACGTCGACGTGGTCGGGATCTCCTCGAAGCCCGAGGTCGTGAGCGGCCAGGAGGTCGGCGTCCGCCTCGCGCGGCCCGACGACTGGGCGGCGGACAACCGGGTCGCCTTCTCCCGCTACCGGCGCCTCGAAGGCGTACGACGCGTGCACGGCTCCCTGACCGGTCTCGACCCCGACGCGCGCGAGGTCGGGGTGCGGCTCGCCGACGGCAGCGAGTCCGTCGAGCCGTACGACGTCCTGGTCGTCTCGACCGGCGTCACCAACGGCTTCTGGCGCACGTCCGCCCTGTTGACCAGCGAGCAGGTCGACGAGCAGGTCCGGACGCACCACGAGCGGGTCGCGGCGGCCGGGTCGGTCGCGGTGATCGGCGGGGGAGCGGCCGCCCTCAGCGTGGCCGCCAACCTGCGGATCCGCTGGCCGGACCAGCGGGTCGATCTCTACTTCCCGGGCGAGCGCGCCCTGGCCGCCCACCACCCGCGGGCCTGGGCGGAGGTCCGCCGTCGTCTCGTCGACCTGGGGGTCGGGCTGCACCCGGGCCACCGCGCCGTCGTACCGGACGGCTTCGCCGGCGAGGCGATCACCGACGCTCCGGTGGCCTGGCAGGGCGGGCAGCCGCCGACCGTTGCCGAGGCCGTCGTCTGGGCGATCGGCCGGGTGCGTCCCAACACCGAGTGGCTCCCGGCCTACCTGCTCGACGAGCGAGGCTTCGTCGCGGTGACCCCCACCCTGCAGTCGGAACGGCACCCGGAGATCTTCGCCGTCGGCGACGTCGCCGCCACCGACCCGCAGCGCTCGAGCGCCCGCAACCGCGCCGACCGGCTCCTGGCCGCCAACATCCGCGCCCACCTGGCGGGTCGGCCGCTCGCGCCGTACCGGGCGACCCGGTCGCGCTGGGGGTCGGTCCTCGGCGTCCAGGACGACGGCCTGCTGTTCCTGACCGCCGACGGCCGCGCGATCCAGCTGCCGCGCTGGCTGATCGAACGCGTCCTGCTGCCCTGGGTGGTCCGGCGCGGCTTCTACGGCGGCGTACGACGCAAGCCGAGCGCGTAGCCGCTCAGGTCCCTCGGGGCTCGAGCGGCGGCACGGGGATCTGCACGGCGGGGATGGTGGACCCGCCGTCGACGTTCACCACGGTGCCCGTCACCCATGCCGAGGCGGGCGACGCCAGGTAGAGCGCTGCGCACGCGACGTCCTCCGGGTCGCCGGCGCGCCCCATCGGGGTCCGCTCCACCAGGTCGGCGTGCATCTGCTCGTCCTCCATGACGGTCGACAGCGACCGGGTCGCGATCGCCCCGACCCCGATAGCGTTCACGCGGACGGCGGGCGCCAGCTCGGCCGCGACGTTCTTCGTCAGGTGGGTCAGCGCCGCCTTGCCCACCCCATGGGCCACGAACGAGGTCAGCACCATGTCGGCGACCCGGGAGGAGATGTTGACGACGCTCCCGCCGCCGGCCGTGTCGACCATCGCCTGCGCGGCGAGCTTCGTCAGGACGAACGGTGCGATCGCGTTGAAGTGCAGTGCGTGGTGCAGGTAGCGCTCCGAGGTCGTCATCGCCGGCCGCGGCGCCGTCCCACCCGCGTTGTTGACCAGGATGTCGAGCCGCCCGAAGACCCGCAGCGTCTCCGCCACCAGGTGCTCGAGCTGCTCGGTCTCCATCACGTCCGTCGGTACGGCGAGCGCCCGCCGCCCGGTCTCCTCGATCCGGGCGACGACCTCGTCGAGATCGGCCTTCGTCCGCGCGGCGACCACCACGTCGGCGCCCGCCTCCGCCAGCGCGATCGCGATGCTGCGCCCGATGCCGAGCCCCGCCCCGGTCACGATCGCCACCTGGTCGGTCACGGCGAACCGGTCGAGGATCACGGCTCGGCTCGGTCGAGTTGGAGACGGGGACGCGGGCTGGTGGCGACGAGGGAGGGCACAGCCGAAGCATGCGGTGACCTATCGATGATGGGGCGATAGAGCCTCACTGAGCGGGCCAGAGTGCGGACGTGCAGCTCGCCCCAGAGGCCCTCGGACCATCAGGCAATCGGGTGACCAACTCGTGGGCGCGTCACCACCGTGGGCCCACCGCCAGGTCCTCCTCGGCAACGACCAACGAAAAGGCGCCCGTGCGCCCTGGAACGAGCACGACAACACGCAACGTCGCCACAGCGCAGTCGGAGGACTCCCACCGATCAGCCGCCTGTGGCCAACGTGTCTGCCAGGTACGAGGAGGGCGTCGACGTGGCCGACCGCTACCACCCACGGCCGCCCGCTCGCCGTGGCCGGCACGGGATTGTCGGTTTGCCTTCGGAGGCGGTCGCCCGCCGCTAATCTGAGGCCGCTGCGCGTGCAGCTCTAGCCTCGGGAGTTCTAACGTGTTGTCTGCGGCCCGTATCGCACTGCTGTCTGCCCTCGCGGTGCTCGCCGCCGGTCTCGCGGTGGTGGGACCGGGATCTCCGGCGCAGGCCGCGGCTGTGACGCCCACCGCCACGACGCTGGCCGCATCGGCATCGCGGATCAACTTCGGGGACCCGGTGGAGTTCACCGCGACCGTCTCCAGCGCCGGGCCGGCGATCGACGGCGGGACCGTCGCCTTTCGGTCCGGGTCCACGGTGCTGGGATCGGCCCCCGTGGTCAACGGCACGGCCGTGTTGTCGGTGCCGACGCTCGCCGTGGGCAGCTACCGGGTGACGGCTGCCTTCTCAGGCACCAGTGATCTGCTGCCGAGCGAGTCGGGGGTCAACGGCACCAGCCCGATCCGCACGATCGCCGGCTCGCGCACGCCGGGCTTCTCCGGCGACGGGGGCGCCGCGACCTCGGCCAGCCTGAACTACCCGTCCAACCTCGCCGTAGATGCAGCGGGCAACGTCTACGTCGTCGACAACGGCAACAACCGGATCCGCAAGGTGGCCGCCGACGGCACCATCACCACCGTCGCCGGGACCGGGGTCGGCGGGTTCAGCGGGGACGGCGGCCCGGCGACCTCGGCGCAGCTCAACAATCCCTACAGCGTCGCGGTCGACGCGGGGGGCACCATCTTCATCGGCGACGACGGCAACAACCGGATCCGCAAGGTCGACGCCCAAGGGACGATCACCACCTATGCGGGGACCGGGACCAGCGGGTTCAGCGGCGACGGTGGTCCGGCAACCCTGGCCAACCTGCGGGTGGCGAGCATGGCCATCGACGCCGCCGGCACGGTCTACTTCACCGATCAGGGCAACGGCTACGTCCGCAAGATCGCCCCGGACGGGATCATCACCACGATCGCCGGCAGCGGCACATCGGGCTACAGCGGCGACGGGGGCCCGGGCACCTCTGCGCGGATCCGGTCGCCCTACGGCGTGGGGGTCGACGCGGCGGGCAACGTCTACTTCGCCGAGATCTCCAACCACGTGATCCGCAAGGTGACGCCGCAGGGGATCATCTCCACCTACGCAGGGACCGGGGTCGCCGGATCGACCGGGAACGGGGGGCAGGCGACCCTCGCGCGATTGAGCACCCCGGGCGGGATGGCGGTCGACGCCTCGGGCAACGTCTTCTTCAATCAGTTCGGCACCAATCAGGTGCGCAAGGTCGCCCCTGACGGGATCATCTCCACCGTCGCCGGGACCGGCACGGCCGGCTACAGCGGGGACGGCGGGCCGTCGACCTCCGCCCAGCTGAACGACACCGAGGGGTTGGCGATCGACACGGCGGGCAACCTCTACCTCGCCGACTCCAGCAACAACGTGGTCCGCCGAGTGGACGGGCCGGTCGCGCTCGTGGTTGCCGCAGTACCGACCTTCACCACCGGCCCCACCGCGACGATCACCGGC
The DNA here is from genome assembly GCF_900101465.1 of Nocardioides lianchengensis. Classification (GTDB taxonomy): domain Bacteria; phylum Actinomycetota; class Actinomycetes; order Propionibacteriales; family Nocardioidaceae; genus Nocardioides; species Nocardioides lianchengensis. The sequence goes on along the minus strand of NZ_FMZM01000009.1, from coordinate 235,585 downwards.
ACTCCGACGGTGGGGCGGACGTTGTTCGCGGGGGTCGGGGATCCCGCGCCGTCGCCGGACAGCTATTCCTACGTCTGGTACGCCGACGGCGTCGAGATCACCGACAACACCAGCAGCGACCCCCAGGCGCTCAACCTCACCCCGGCCCTGGCCGGGAAGGACATCACCGTGGAGGTCACCGTCCACCGCGACGGCTACACCGACGCCTCCGACCTCTCCGACCCGGTCGGCCCGGTCGCGAAGGCGACCTTCACGACCGGCCCCACCGCGACGATCACCGGTACTCCGACGGTGGGGCGGACGTTGTTCGCGGGGGTCGGGGATCCGGCGCCGTCGCCGGACAGCTATTCCTACGTCTGGTACGCCGACGGCGTCGAGATCACCGACAACTCCAGCAGTGACCCTCAGGCGCTCAACCTCACCCCGGCCCTGGCCGGGAAGGACATCACCGTGGAGGTCACCGTCCACCGCGACGGCTACACCGACGCCTCCGACCTCTCCGACCCGGTCGGCCCGGTCGCGGAGGCGACCTTCACGACCGGCCCGGACGCAGTCATCGACGGCGAGGCGGTCGTGGGCGGCACGCTGATCGCCACCCCGACCGACCTCGACTCCACGACACCGTCCGCGGACTCCTACGCCTACTCCTGGGCCGCCGACGGGCAGGCCATCCGAGGCGCGAGCGGGCCGACGCTGACGCTGAGCGAGAACGAGGACGGCAAGACCGTCACCGTGACCGTCACCGCCACCAGGGCCGGCTACACCGACGCCACCGACACCTCCGCCCCCACCGTGCCGGTGGCGAGCGCCACCTTCAGCACCGGCCCCACCGCGACCATCAGCGGGACCGCCCAGGTCGGCCAGACCCTCCGCGCCGGCACCGGCGCCCCCGTCCCCGACCCCGAGGAGTACCGGTTCGCCTGGTCCGCCGACGGCACCCCCCTCGCCGGAGCCACGACGCCCACGCTCCGACTCACCCCCGACCTCCGCGGCCGTCGGATCACCGTCACCGTCACCGCCGCCCGGGCCGGGTACGTCGACGCCACCGACACCTCGGCCCCCACCGCAGCGGTCGTCACGGACCGGGCCCCGAGCCTGCGCCTGACCCTGAGCGTGCCGTCGTCGTCGCAGGACGCCGCGACCACCCCTGACGGCCAGCCGACCGTCCGACGCGGCCGCACCATCACGCTGCGCTGGACCTCCAGCAACGCCCAGAGCCTGGTGGCCGGCGGCGAGCTCGCCGACCTCCTCCGCGCCCGCTACGGCACCCGGCCCATCCCGGCCGCCGGGTCGGTGCGGGTCCGTCTGACCCACGCCGGCGCCCACGCCTACCGGCTGCGCGCCATCAACGAGACCGGCACCACCACCGCGACCACGAGCATCGTCGCGGTCCGCAGACCCACCCGCCTGAGCGTCGAGACCACCGCCACCACGCGGCCGGGACGCACGATCCGGATCCGGGTCACCGGCCTGGGCTACCGCGAGCGCTTCTACATCACCGTCAACGACGGCCACACCACCACCAGGGTCCGGACCGGACGGGCCAACACCACCGGCAACCTCACCCGCCGCATCACCATCCCCCGCACGATCGATACCACAGCCAAGACGATCCGAGTCCGAGTCACCGGACGCTCCACCAAGCGCGCCGGAGCCGCCCTGATCCGCCTCCGCTAGCAGGACCCTCGTCGGGACGGCCGAGTGCTCTCGTCGGTCACGAGGAGACCGACCCTGGGCGGCGCGGAGCACCCGCCGTACCAGGGGTGACTGGATCTGACCGGACGATGTTGCTCCTGTTGTCACGACCGCGAGATCGGATCCGAGACACGAGGTCACAAGTCGGGGTCGAGACCGGGGACACATCAGACGTGTTTGCGCGGACGCCGCAGTCATGCCGCACCAGAGCCTGGTTGTTCGCGTCTTCCCAGATCAGACCCGGTGTTGCGGACGGGCTGGCCTGTAGGCCGGGTTCTGTCCTCGGGCCTCTTGCGAGGGTCCCGATGGGCGACCATCCATCTAGGACGACCGTTGCCGGCCGCCTCCAGCGATCTACCCGCGTGCTCGGGCGAGCAGCCCTCGGACGCACGCTGTCTGACCTTGCTCCAGGTGGGGTTTACCGAGCCGACCCGGTCGCCCGGGTCGCTGGTGGTCTCTTGCACCACCGTTTCACCCTTACCTGCCTCCCTGTCGCCAGGGGAGCAGGCGGTCTGTTCTCTGTGGCACTGTCCCGCGGGTTGCCCCGGGTGGGTGTTACCCACCACCTTGCCCTGTGGAGCCCGGACCTTCCTCGGCGTCCTCCCGAAGGAGTACGACGCGGTCGCCCGGCCAGCCCATCCGCGTGAGCAGGGTATCGGATCGGACCCGAGGCCCCCCAGCTCTCCGGGTCCGATCCGTTGAAACGATCAACGCAGCGGTCGCGCGGAGGTTACGGGGCGATCGAGGACGTCGGCAGGAGGGAGCCCAGCAGGGCCAGCCTCTCGGCGCTGTCGGTGCCCGGCTCGGGGTGGTAGATCGCGAGGATCTGCCCCTCGGCGCCCTCGACCGCCAGCTTCGACTGGGCCAGCGAGAGCTCGCCGACCTGAGGGTGGTCCAGCCGGATCACCTTGCTCTGCAGCGGCTTGACGTCGTGGCGGGCCCAGCCGCGGCGGAACTCGTCGCTGCCCACGGACAGCTCGCCGACCAGCTGGACGAAGCGCGGGTCGTCGATGTCGGAGCCGATCCGCTTGCGCAGCCCGGCGATCATCCGCGGGGCGAGGGTCTCCCAGTCGAGGAACAGCGCCCGCTCGGCGGGGTCGAGGAAGAGGGAGCGCAGCCGGTTCTCGCCGACCTGCACGCTCGGCATCAACGCGGTCATCAGTCGGTTGGCGGCCAGGATGTCAAGGAACCGACCCTCCACGAACGCTGGCAGCCCGATCACCTCGAGCAGCTGGGCGATCTGCGGCGGCACCGTCTCGCGGCGCGGCCGGCGGGTGCGCGAGCGGGGCCGGGGCGAACCGAGGCCGAGGAGGTAGTCGGTCGCCGTCGCGTCGAGCTGCAGGACCCGGGCCAGCGCCTCCAGCACCTGCACCGACGGGTTGCGGTCGCGGCCCTGCTCCAGGCGCAGGTAGTAGTCCGAGCTGATCCCCGCCAGCAGCGCGACCTCCTCGCGCCGCAGGCCCGCGACCCGTCGTACGCCGTGGACGGGGAGCCCGACCATCTCGGGTGTCACCTGCTCGCGACGGGCGCGGAGGTGGTCGCCGAGGAGGTTGTCGTCGCTCACGTCCGCCAACCTAGCCCGGCTCCCGGGGGCGTCCCTGGTCCTGCCACTCCCAGGATCGGCAGGGGGCTGGGTCGCCCGCGAGGTACGACGCACGCTGGAGCCATGACCACCACCAGCACCCTGACCCCCGGCGGCACCTACGCACTCGGCGACCTCACCGTCTCCCGGCTCGGGTACGGCGCCATGCAGCTCGCCGGCCCGCACGTCTTCGGCCCGCCCGCCGACCGCGACGCCGCGGTCGCCGTACTGCAGGAGGCGCTCGCGCTCGGCGTCGACCACGTCGACACCAGCGACTTCTACGGCCCGCACGTCACCAACCAGATCATCAAGGAGGCCCTGCATCCCTACGCCGACGGCCTGGTCATCGTCACGAAGGTCGGCGGCCGCCGCGACGGCGAGGGCGCCTGGCTCCCCGCCCAGTCGCCGGCCGAGCTGCGCCAGGGCGTTCTCGACAACCTCCACAACCTCGGCCTCGACGCCTTGGACGTCGTCAACCTGCGGATCATGGACGAGCCCGATGCCTCGATCGGCGCGCGGATGGAGGAGCTGGCCCGGCTCCAGCAGGAGGGCCTGGTCCGGCACATCGGCCTGTCGACGGTGTCGGCGACGCAGGTCGCCGAGGCGCAGGCGATCGCGCCGGTGGTGTGCGTGCAGAACGAGTACAACCTCGCCCACCGTGGGGACGACGAGCTGATCGACGGCCTCGCCGAGCAGGGCATCGCCTACGTGCCGTACTTCCCGCTCGGCGGGTTCAGCCCGCTGCAGTCCGCTGCCCTCGACGGCGTCGCGACGCGCCTCGGGGCGAGCAAGATGGCGGTCGCCATCGCCTGGCTGCTGCAGCGCTCGCCCAACATCCTGCTCATCCCGGGCACCTCGTCGGTCGGCCACCTGCGCGAGAACGTCGCGGCCGCCGACCTGCACCTGCCCGCGGACGCGGTCGCCGAGCTGGACGCGATCGCGGGCTAGTCGTCGACCGGCTCCGGCCACCGGTCCAGCTCGACCCGCAGACTGCTGAGGTCGGCGATCAGGTCGTGGACGTCGCTGTAGGCGGCGCGCTCGTCGGGGTCGTCGGAGGTCCGCAGGGCGTCCAGTGCGAGGAGCGCATGGCACGCGTGGCGCGCCGCCTCGTCGACCCGAACGCGGAACCTGTCGAACTGTGCTCTGTCCATCTGCTCTCCTCTCCTCATCGGATCACCATGACGCCGGGACATCTCCGGGCGGGCAACAGTGCGTCCTCGGGCGATCCACAAGTCGGAACCTCCGCCGGGTTCAATGGACGGGTGCTACCCGACGGCTACGCGATCCAGGAGCTGACCACCGACCACGCGGCCGCGCTCGCCGCGGCCTACGACCGCAACCGCGAGCACCTCGCACCCTGGGACCCGGTCCGCCCATCGGCGTTCTTCTCGCCGGCGGGTCAGGCGGCCGACGTGGTGGCCCGTCTCGACGCCGTACGACGCGGGCTCGGCGAGTCGTGGGTGCTCCTGCACGGGGACGAGCTGGTCGGCCGGGTCAACCTCAACAACATCGTCCGCGGCGTCTTCCAGAGCAGCAGCGTCGGCTACTGGGTCGACCGCGACCACCTCGGCCGCGGCCTCGCGACCGCCGCGGTCGGCCATGCCGCCGAGCAGGCGATCGCCCTCGGGCTGCACCGGCTGGAGGCCGGGACGCTGGTCCACAACACCGCTTCGCAGGGGGTGCTGCGGCGCAGCGGGTTCACCGAGTACGGGCGGGCGGCGTCGTACCTCTTCATCGCGGGGGAGTGGCAGGACCACCTGCTCTTCCAGCGGATCCTGCACGACCGACCGGCCGGGAATCCTGTCGCCTGATCCGCGGTTGACGCACCATGGACGTCATGGACCCTCGGGACGAGCAGGAGCTGTACGAGCTGACCGCGCCGCCGGTCGTCTTCCCGGGCCAGGCCGGCCCCGAGTCGGCCTACCGGGTCGCCCACGACCTGCTGGCCCGTCGTGGCGCCGTCGAGGCGCTCGAGGTGCTGGAGCCGGCCCTCGCGGAGGACCCGACCAACACCGGCCTGCGCACGCTGCGGGCCTGGGCCTACCTGATCCGCGTCCAGCTGAAGAAGGCCGAGGACGAGCTGCGGGCCCTGGTCGAGGAGACCCCCGACGACGTCTGGTCCCGCCACGCGCTCGGACGTGCGCTGGAGCGCCAGTCGCGCCTGGAGGAGGCCCTGCCCCACCTGCGCCTGGCCTTCGCGATGAGCGGCGACCTCGAGCACGAGCTCGCGGTGCTCCGGGTCGAGCGCCAGCTCATGGACATCAGCTGACGCCGCACCCCCGCCCGCGCCCGGCGGTTGAGGAGGTCGCGCAGCGACCGTCTCGAAACCTGGTGGGCCGACGGTCGGTCTCGATCGGGGTCGACTGTCGGCAGGACGGGTTTCGAGGCTCGCTTCGCTCGCACCTCAACCAGCGTGTGCTGGTCACAACCCCTGCACCGGAGGGGTGACCTTGTTCGAGGCCGCTGGTGGGCTGCGGGGGCTTCGACACGCTCACCCGCTTGCGCGGCTTCGCTGCTCAACCACCGGAGCGCGCCCCGGTGGTTGAGGTGCGAAGGACGAAGTCCTGAGCCCTCGCCCCCCGGTGCTCAGGCCAGGCGGGTGACTTCCACCTGGACCGACATCTGCGAGGTGCCGGCGCCGGAGTAGATGCCGCTGAGGGGCTTCACGTCCTGGTAGTCGCGGCCCGTGGCGACCACGACGTACCGGTCGCCGGGGGCGGTGTCGTTGGTGGGGTCGAAGGGGTGCCACCCGTCGTCCCACCACTCGACCCAGGCGTGCGACTCGCCCCGGACGGTCTCGCCGACGGTGGGCTCGGCGCGGGGGTGGAAGTAGCCGGAGACGTAGCGGGCGGGGACGCCGACGGAGCGGAGGCCGCCGATGACCAGGTGCACCATGTCCTGGCAGACGCCGGCGCGCTGCTGCCAGGCGAGCGCGGCCACCGACTGCACGTCGGTGGACCCCGGGAGGTACTCGACCTCATCGTGGACCAGGGCGCACACCGCACGGGCCGCGTCGCCGGGCAGCGCGGCGTCTCCGGCGAGCGTCCGCAGCCGTTGGGCGAAGTCGGCGGGCGGGGCCACCAGGTCGGGGAGGGTGAGGTACTCCGTCCAGCGGTCGGCGACGTCGTAGGCCCGGACGTCGTCCCAGCCGAGCCGCGGCTCGTGGGGCGCGGGCCGGTTGGTCTGCACCGTCGAGGTCGCGGTCACGGTCATCGACTCGTGGGGATCGAGGACCTCGAAGGCGGTGACCAGGGTGCCGAAGTAGTCGCGGTACTCGTAGGTCCACGGCTTCGGCGTCACCTCCAGGCGCGAGTGCACGACGATCTGCTCGGGCGTGGTCTGGGGCGTCAACCGGGCCTGGTTGTACGACGCCACCGCCTTGCCGTCGTACTCGTAGCCGGTGGTGTGGACGACCCGCAGCTGCATGCTCATCAGTTGGCCCCCTGCCAGGTCAGCGCCTCGGAGCCGGCGAAGTAGCGGCGGGTGACCGCCTCGGTCGCGAGGGCGCAGGTGCGCTGCAGCCGCTCCATCTCGTTGGGGAGGTCGGCCATCACGTCGGACAGCGAGCGGTACTCGAACTCCGCCCGGGTGCGGCCGAGCAGCCGCTGCGCCTCGTTCTGGAAGCCGGCCCGCTGGCCGGAGGACTCCAGGTTCTCGATGCACTGCTCGGCGCGGTTGAGCGAGAACACCACCGACCGTGGGAAGAGCCGGTCGAGCAGCAGGAACTCCGCGGCGCCGCGCTCGGTCTCCAGGCCCTTGTAGGTGCGCAGGAAGGCCTCGTAGCCGCCCGACGCCCGCAGCGTGCTGGTCCACGGCGCCGTGCTGCCGGACGACTGGGCGGCGGTGGCGACCAGCCGCGAGGTCATGTCGGCGCGCTCGACGCAGCGGCCGAGCATCAGGAAGTGCCAGCCCTCGTCGCGGGTCATCGTCGCGTCGGCGGTGCCGTTGATCAGCGCCGCCCGCTCGCGGACCCACTGGAAGATCATCGGCGCCCGCATCGAGTCGAAGTGCCCCGACGGCAGGGCGCGGTACGTCGTGTTGATCGCCTCCCACATCGGGACCGACAGCGTCTCGCGGGCCCGCCGGGCCGACTCGCGGGCGGCGGCCAGGGCGGCCGCGATCGAGGTGGGCGAGGACGGGTCGTAGCAGAGCCGGTCGAGCACCAGCGCGGTGTCGACCGCCCACTCCGGCTCGGCCTCGACGCCCATGATCGACAGCAGGCCGGCGCAGGTCGTGGTCTCGTCGATGGTGGCGTCCTCCAGGAGCAGCTGGGTCTGGACATCGAGGATCCGCGCGGTGTCCTCGGCGCGCTCGACGTACCGGCCGATCCAGAACATCGACTCCGCGATCCGGCTCAGCATGCGCGCGCCTCCCCACGGCCCTGCTGTTGCTGCTGCTCCTGCTGAGAGCTCGGCTCGCTCAGCGCCGGTCCGGCGGGACCGGGCGGCGGCGGGGCCGGCGGAGGGGGCTCCTCCACGGGCTCCTCGACCTCCACGATCTCGACCGGCTCGAACACCGGGTCGGCCTCGACGGCCTGGGCCTGGGCCGGCCCGGCCAGCACCCAGGTGTCCTTGGACCCGCCGCCGCGCGAGGAGTTCACGATCAGCTCGCCCTTGGCCAGCGCGACCCGGGTCAGCCCGCCGGGGAGCACCCAGACCCGGGTGCCGTCGTTGACCGCGAACGGGCGCAGGTCGACGTGGCGCGGGCCGAGCTCGCCGTCGACGAAGGTCGGGACGGTCGACAGTTGGACGACCGGCTGGGCGATCCAGGCCCGCGGGTCCTCGACGACCTTCTCGCGCAGCTCGTCGAGCTCGGTCCTCGACGCGCGCGGGCCGATCACGATGCCCTTGCCGCCGGAACCGTCGACCGGCTTCAGCACCAGCTCGTCGAGCCGGTCCAGAACCTCCTCGCGGTGGTCGGGCTCGCCGCAGCGCCAGGTGTCGACGTTGCGCAGCACCGGCTCCTCGGAGAGGTAGTAGCGGATGATGTCGGGCAGGTAGGTGTAGACGAGCTTGTCGTCCGCCACCCCGTTGCCGACCGCGTTGGCGATGGTGACGTTGCCGGCCCGGGCGGCGTCGATCACGCCCGGGCAGCCGAGCACCGAGTCGGCCCGGAAGTGCACCGGGTCCAGGAACTCGTCGTCCACGCGACGGTAGATCACGTGCACCGGGGCCAGCCCCTTCGTCGTCCGCATCATCACGCGGCCGCGGCGGCACTCCAGGTCACGGCCCTCGACCAGCTCGACGCCCATCGTGCGGGCCAGCAGCGCGTGCTCGAAGTAGGCGCCGTTGTAGACGCCGGGCGTGAGGACGACGACCGTCGGATCGGCGACACCGGCGGGCGCGGCCGCCCGCAGCGCGGCCAGCAGCCGCTGAGGGTAGGCCGCCACCGGGCGGATCCTGTGCTCGGCGATGGTCTCGGGCAGCGCCGCGGAGATCGCGCGGCGGTTGGTCATGACGTACGAGACCCCCGATGGGACCCGGACGTTGTCCTCCAGCACCCGGAACTCGCCGGCGTTGTCGCGGACCAGGTCGATGCCGGAGACGTGCACGCGGACGCCGTTCGGCGGCCGCACGCCCGCGGACTCGCGGTGGTAGTGCGACGACGTCGCGATCACCTCGCGCGGGATCACCCCGTCGGCGAAGACCTGGCCCGCGTCGTACACGTCGGCGAGGAAGAGCTCCAGCGCCCGGACCCGCTGCTGGACCCCGCGCTCGATGGTCGAGAACGTGTCCATCTCGATGACCCGCGGGAGGATGTCGAGCGGGAACGCCCGCTCCTCGCCGCCGATGTCGAAGGTGACGCCCTGGTCGAGGTAGCTGGCCTGCAGCGCCTCCACCCGACTGACCAGCTCGGGCGTGGTCATCGTCTGCAACGAGCTGCTCAACCGCTGGTACGGCGAGCGCAGGTCGTCGCCGTCGAACATCTCGTCGTACGCCGGACCAGTGGACGCGTAGCCCTCGAACATCGACGTCATGGGCGGACATTACCCACACGCATGTGTCGGGAATGTTGCGTCTAGGGGGTGGTCAGGACCTCTGCGCCGGTGGCTGTGACGAGCAGCGTGTGCTCGAACTGGGCGCTGCGGCGCAGGTCCTTGGTCACGACCGTCCAGTCGTCGTCCCACATCTCCCACTCGTGGGTGCCGAGGTTGAGCATCGGCTCGATGGTGAAGGTCATGCCGGGCTCGATCAGGGTGTCGTGCTCGGGGTCGTCGTAGTGCGGGACGATCAGCCCGGAGTGGAAGGACGTCCCGATCCCGTGCCCGGTGAACTCGCGGACCACGCCGTACCCGAAGCGGGCGGCGTAGGACTCGATGACCCGGCCGATGACGTTGAGCCGGCGGCCCGGCTTCACCGCCCTGATCGCGCGGTCGAGGGACTCGCGGGTGCGCTCGACCAGCAGCCGGGACTCCTCGTCGACGTCGCCGGCGAGGAAGGTCGCGTTGGTGTCGCCGTGCACGCCGTCGAGGTAGGCGGTGATGTCGATGTTGACGATGTCGCCGTCTTCGACGACCCGGCTGTCCGGGATGCCGTGGCAGATCACCTCGTTCACGCTGGAGCACAGCGACTTCGGGAAGCCGCGATAGCCGAGCGTCGACGGGTAGGCGCCGTGGTCGCAGAGGAACTCGTGGCCGATCCGATCGAGCTCGTCGGTGGTCACGCCCGGGACGACGTGCCGGCCGACCTCCTCGCGCGCCTGCGCGGCCAGCCGGCCGGCGACCCGCATCCGCGCGATGGTGTCGGCGTCCTTGACCTCCGGACCGTCGTACGGCGTCGGTGCGGGGCGGTCGACGTACTCGGGGCGGGCGATCGACGCCGGGACGGCGCGCCGGGGGGAGAGGGTCGCAGGAGCCACGGGAGTCACGGGCCACGAGTGTAGTTTCGCCCTCATGAGCGACAGCGACGGCGAGTTCTGGTTCTGCCTGAAGCACCACACGGTCGAGGGGCGCGACGGCTGCCGCAACGCCGACCGGCTGGGCCCCTACGCCACCTCCGCCGAGGCGTCGCGGGCGCTGGAGAAGGTCGAGGAGCGCAACGACGACTGGGACCACGACCCGAAGTGGAACGACGAGCAGCTCGAGGACTGAGTGGCCAAGCCCGGTCGCCGCGGACGTCGTCCCGGCGACGTCTCGCCGTGGCCGTTCGTCGGCATGGGCGGCCTGGTGTCCGTGCTCTTCCTGTACGGCGCCAGCGGGCTGTTCGCCCCCTGGTGGGCGGTCGTGATGCTGCTCCTCGTGTGGCTGCTGCTGTTCGTCCAGGCCTGCCGCTGGTGGACGCCGCGGCCGCAGGCGGTCGCCGTACTGCCGGTGGTCGCGACGGTCGTGTGGTTCGCCGTGATCCTGTCCGGCGGCCTCTGGCTCGGCTGGACCTGGAACGGCGGTGGTTGAGGTGCTCTGGAGCGACGCAGGAGCCTCGAAACCCGTCTTGTCGAGGGTCGGCCTTGATCGAGGCCGACTGTCGGCGCACCGGGTTTCGAGGCTCGCTGCGCTCGCACCTCAACCAGCGCGTGAGCGGGTCGACCTGCGGCGGTGGGTCGAGGCTCGCTGCGCTCGTACCTCGACCAGCGTGAGCGGGCCGAGCTGCGTCAGCCGGGGCGGACGGCGAGGATGACGTCGTTGCCGCCGCCGTTGTCGGTGGTGACGTAGAAGACGGCGCCGGGACCATCGACGACGGTGCGGATCCGGCCGTAGCGCTTCAGGGCGGCGGGCTCGCGGACCTTCTGCAGCCTCTTGCCCTTCACCGACAGGAAGAGGACCCGTTCGCCCTTCTGGGCGGCGACGGCGAAGGTGCCGTCGTACGCGCCCCACCGGCGACCCGAGATGAACCCGCCGCCGGAGGTGGCGATGGTGGGGTCGCCGGAGGTCCAGGTGGCGCGGTACTGCTTGCCCGGCAGACCCGGGTCGGTCATCGGGACGCTCTCGTTGTAGCCGGGGACCGGGTCGTAGCCGAAGTCGCCGCCGCGGACGAGACGGTTGACCTCGTCGTCGCGGCCGGTGCCCTGCTCGACCGACCACAGCCGGCCGGTGCCGGGCTGGACGTCGAGGCCCTGGACGTTGCGGTGGCCGAAGGTGAAGACGTAGCGCTTGTTGCGGTTGGCCGCCTTGATGAACCGGTTGGTCCGCCACGGCTTGCCCGAGGTCGCGTTGAGCCGCAGCGTCTTGCCCCCGAGCGAGGTCAGGTCGCGCGGGTTGGTGCCGACCGCCGCGTCGCCGGTGCCGACGACCAGCGAGCCGTCCCGCAGGGCCAGCAGACGGCAGCCGCCGTGCCGGCCGGACGTCGTCGGGAACCCGCCGAGCAGCTTCTTGCCGGCGACCACCCGGGTCAGGCTCTTGTTCAACCGCCACGCGTAGACGCCGACGTCGTGCCCGCCGCCGGCGGTGAAACCGCCCTGGCAGGTCAGGATCCGGCGGTTCTTGGCGAAGTTGCGGTCCAGCTCCAGGCCCATCAGGCCGGTCTCGCCGGAGGTCCACACGCGGTTGCTGGGGAACCCGCGGACCGTGCGTGTGCGCCCGCCGGTCCAGAGCGACACCGTCGCCCGGTCGCGCTGGGTGAAGAGCAGCCGCCCGCCGCCGACCGGCCGCACGTCCCACGGCTTGTCGAGGCCGCCGACGACGCGCCGCACCTTGAGGGCGGGTACGACGGCCCGCTCGGCCGAGGCGGCTGCGGCCCCCCGGTCCGCCGGCGGGGCGGCCCCGCTGGGGACCGGGGACAGGACGAGGCCGAGGCCGACGGCGGCGGTCGTTGCGAGGACGGCGATTCCGAGACGGGTGCGCATGGCCCGCCGGTAACCCGTTAGCGCCCGAAGAGTGCCTTGGCCTCGTCCCAGCGGTGCTGGGGGACGGTCTTGAGGCCGACCAGGGCCTCCTCGAACGGCACCCGGACGACCTCGGTGCCGTGGATCGCCACCATCTGGCCCCAGCCGCGGTCGGTGACCAGGTCGACCGCCGCCATCCCGAAGCGGGTGGCCAGCACCCGGTCGAAGCCGGTCGGGGCGCCGCCGCGCTGGACGTGGCCGAGGATGGCGTTGCGGGTCTCGATGCCGGTGATCCGCTCGATCTCGGCGGTGAGGTACTCGCCGATGCCGCCGAGCCGGGGACGGCCGTCGCCCTCGACCCCGCGCTCGGCCAGGCCGGCGTCGTACCCCTCGGGGACGAAGCCCTCGGCGACCACGACCAGCGGCGAGCGGCCGCGCTCGTGCACCTCGCTCACCCAGCCGCACAGCTCCTCCATCGGCACCCGCTGCTCGGGGATCAGGATGGCGTGGGCGCCCGCGGACATGCCGGAGTGCAGCGCGATCCAGCCGACGTGGCGGCCCATCACCTCGGCCACCATGCAGCGCCGGTGCGACTCGCCGGTGGTCCGCAGCCGGTCCATCGCGTCGGTGGCGATCTCGACCGCGGTGTCGAAGCCGAAGGTGTAGTCGGTGCCGTCGAGGTCGTTGTCGATCGTCTTGGGGACGCCGACCACGGGGATGCCGGCGTCGGACAGCCGCTTGGCGCCGGCCAGGCTGCCCTCGCCGCCGATGGCCACCAGCGCGTCGACGCCGTGCTCGGCCATCACCCGGCGGATCGACTCGGCGCCGCCGCCGGGGGACTCGATCGGGTTCGTGCGCGACGTGCCCAGGATGGTCCCGCCCTCGCGGGCCAGCCCGCGCACGCGTGAGCGCGGCAGGTCGATCACGTCGCCGTCGAGCACGCCGCGCCAGCCGTGCCGGAAGCCGACGAAGCCGTGGCCGTAGGTCTTGATCCCGTGGAGCACGGCTCCGCGGATGACGGCGTTCAGTCCGGGGCAGTCGCCACCACTGGTGAGCAGGCCGATCCTCATGGGGACAGCCTCCCATCCCCGGCTGCCGTTCTCCGCTCCGGGCGTCACAGCCACCCGTTCCCCTCGGCGGTGATCACCGCCTCCGCGCGGTTGGCCGCGCCGGTCTTGCCGATCGCCGCGGAGAGGTGGTTGCGGACCGTGCCCTCGGACAGGAAGAGCCGCTTCGCGACGGCGGCCACGCTGGCGCCGTCGCGCGCGGCCCGGAGCACGTCGGTCTCCCGCGGGGTCAGCGGCGACTCGCCCGCGACCAGGCTGTCGGTCGCGAGGGCCGGGTCGACGACGCGCAGGCCGGCGTGCACCCGTCGTACGGCGTCCGCGAGCTGGGCGGCCGGCGTGTCCTTGACGACGAAGCCCGCGGCGCCGGCGTGGAGCGCGCGGCGCAGGTAGCCCGGCCGGCCGAAGGTGGTGACGATGAGGACGCGGGTGTCGGGGGCGGCCCGTCGTACCTCCGCGGCGGCGGCGATGCCGTCCAGCCCCGGCATCTCGACGTCGAGCAGGGCGACGTCGGGCCGGTGCTCCAGGACGGCGGGCAGCACGAGGTCGCCGGCCCCCACCTCGGCCACCACCTCCAGGTCGGACTCGAGGCCGAGCAGCGCGGACAGCGCGCCGCGGACCAGGGCCTGGTCGTCGGCGAGCAGCAGTCGGATGGTCATGCGCGGACCACCCGGAGGCTGAAGCCGGGGTCGAGGGGGCGGGTGACGACCGTGGCACCCACGGCGGCCGCGCGCTCGCGCAGCCCGGTCAGGCCCGAGCCCGGTACGCCGGCCTCGCCCCGGCCCGGTCCGTCGTCGCGCACCTCGGCGCTGGTCGGGGTCAGCACGACCTCGCAGCAGCCCGCGCCCGAGTGCCGGATGACGTTGGTGACGCCCTCGCGGACGGTCCAGGCGAACAGCTCGCGCAGCTCGGTCGGCACCTCGTCGGCCGAGCCGGGCAGCCGGGCCTCGATCTCGGCGGCGGCCAGCGCGTTGCGGGCCCGGGTGAGCTCGCCGGGCAGGGTCAGGTCGCGGTAGCCCGCGACCGCGTGCCGTACGTCGGACAGCGCGTCCCGGCTGAGCCGCTCCAGGTCGGCCAGCTCGGTGCGCGCCCGCGCGGGGTCGATGTCGAGCAGCCGCTGCGCGAGCTCCGCCTTCACGGTGATGACGGTCAGCGAGTGGCCGAGGATGTCGTGCAGGTCGCGGGCGAAGCGGGTGCGCTCGTTCTCGACGGCGAGGTGGGCGTTCTCCTGCTCGATCCGGAGCAGCTCCAGGTTGCGGCGCATCACGGTCCGCATCCCGGAGATCGCCACCGACGATGCCATCACCGCGAAGGCGAGGCCGACCTGGCTGCCCCAGTCCTCGACGGCGCTCAGTGCGAGCGCACCGACGACCAGCGCGACGACCACGGCGAGCGCGGCTCGGCCGGGGAGCACCATCACGCACGAGACCGCGACGTACACGACGCCGGTCAGGCCCTGCTCCCCAAGCGTCGCGACCATCACGGCGGTGAGCACGACCAGCGGCGAGAGGTACGACGCCGCGAACCGCACCGACGGGGTGTCGATGAGCCGTCGCCGGTCGGCCCGGGCGCGGATCCACAGGGTCATGTACGACGCCGCGAAGGCGACCGTGGCGACCAGGCCGACGACGCCGCGCACCTCGTCGAGGTGCGCCCAGGCCTCCAGGAGCGGGTTGAGCAGGAAGAACAGCCAGATGGAGGCGAAGAACGGGCCCAGCCGGTCGAGGCGGGTCGGCCGGTCGTCGTCCATGGACCGAACGGTAGTCACACCCGGGCCGTGTCCCGGCTCATCCGCCACGCGGCACCGGCGACGAACACGGCGAGCCAGACGACCGCGTTGAGCACGGCCGGCCAGGACAGGTCGCCGGTCAGCGGCGCGCGGCTGATCTCGGCGACCCCGAACATCGGCGTCCACTCGGCCACCCGGTAGATCGTCGAGCCCTCGTCCATCGGGATGAACACGTTGCCGAGGAAGGACAGGATGGCCAGGCCGGGGCCGAGCACCTGCATGGCGTTCTCGCCGGGGACCAGGAACCCGACGAACACGCCGAGCGCGGCGAAGACCAGGGTGCAGAGCAGGGTCAGCAGCGCGCACTCGACCCAGACGTCGAGCGGCATGTCGGGCTTGCCCTGGAGGAGTCCGACGACGTTGACCACCCCGATGGCGACCGCCCCGAGGACCAGCGCGAGCAGGGCCTTGGTCGCGACGTAGACGCCCGGGTTCAGCGGGGTCAGCCGGAGCTGGCGCGACCAGCCCAGCGCCCGCTCGGTGGCCACCGCGGTGCCGGCGGAGGCGGCGGTGAGCGCGGCGCCGTACAGGCCCATGGAGACCATGACGTAGGCCGCGACGTTGCCGTGGCCGACCCGGTCGGCCCAGTCGGACTGGCCGCCGAAGGACAGGAAGAGGGCGGCGGGGAAGAGCATCGCGAAGACGACCGTACGGCGGTTGCGCAGCATCCGGCGCAGCTCGATCCGCAGGACGACGGGGCTGAGCCCGCCGAGGCGCGGCGTGCTGCGGGTGGTCGGGTCGAAGGTGGTCATCGGGCGTCTCCGGTCAGGCTGAGGAACGCGTCCTCGAGGTTGCGGGCCGTGACCTCCAGGTCACGGGCGGGGGTCTCGGTGAGCAGGTAGCGGGCGACCGCGTCGCTGTCCTTGGCGTGCACGAGCAGGGTGTCGCCGCGGACCTCCACCGCGTCGACGCCGCCGAGCGCCGCGAGGACCTCGGTGTACCTCTCGATGTCGGCGTCGGCGAGCGTGGCCCGGACGGTGCGGCCGGAGGCGAGCGCCTTGATCTCGGAGCCGGTGCCGTCGGCGACGACCCGGCCGCGGCTGACCAGCACGATGCGGTCGGCGTACTGGTCGGCCTCCTCGAGGTAGTGGGTCGCGAAGAGGACGGTGCGGCCCTGCCCGGCGTCGCGCCGGATGGCCGACCAGAAGGTACGGCGACCCTCGACGTCCATTCCGGTGGTCGGCTCGTCGAGGAGCAGTAGCGCGGGGTCGGGGAGCAGGGCCATCGCGAACCGGAGCCGCTGCTGCTCGCCGCCCGAGCACGTCGCGACGCGTCGGTCGGCGATGTCCTCGATCCCGGCCTCGGCGATGACGCGGTCGACGGGCCGGGCGTCGGCGAAGAGCGCTGCGGTGTAGGCGACGGTCTCGCGGACGGTGAGGTCCTTCAGCAGGCCGCCGCTCTGCATGACGGCCGAGACCAGGCCGCGGGCGACCGCCTGGCGGGGCTCCAGCCCGAGCACCCGGACGGTGCCGGTGGTCGGGCGGGACAGTCCGAGGACCAGGTCGATGGTGGTGGTCTTGCCGGCGCCGTTGGGGCCGAGGAAGGCGACGACCTCGCCCTGCCGGAGCTCCAGGTCGATGCCGCGGACGGCCTCGACGTCGCCGAAGGTCTTGGTGACGCCGCTCAGGGCGACGGCGGGGGTCGGGTTCATGCCTCCAGCGTGGCCGTCGCCGGACCCGGGGCCCTCGGCCGTGCATCACGTCCCGGGCATGACAAATGTCAGGCCCGGGACGCGTCGCCCCCTGCGTTCAGAAGGTGTGCTCGTCGGCCGGGAAGGTGCCGGCCTTCACGTCCGCCGCGTACGCCGACGCCGCGTCACGCAGCACGGTGCGGAGGTCGGCGTACTGCTTGACGAAGCGGGCCATCCGGCCGCCGCGCAGGCCGAAGGCGTCCTGCCAGACCAGCACCTGGCCGTCGCAGCGGTTGCCGGCGCCGATGCCGATCGTCGGGATGTCGAGGGCGGCGGTGACGTCGGCGGCGACGTCGCCCGGGACCATCTCCATCAGGACGGCGAAGGCACCGGCCTCCTGCATCGCGCGAGCCTCCTCGAGCAGCAGCTTCGCGGCGTCACCGCGGCCCTGGACCCGGTAGCCGCCAAGGGTGTGCTCGCTCTGGGGCGTGAAGCCGATGTGGGCGATCACCGGGATGCCGCCCTCGACCAGCTTGCGGACCTGAGGGACCATCGGCAGCCCGCCCTCGAGCTTCACCGAGTGGGCGTTCGCCTCCTTCATGAACCGCACCGCGGTGAGGTAGGCCTGCTCCGGGGACGCCTGGTAGGACCCGAACGGCAGGTCGGCGACGACCAGGGACCGCTTCGCCGAGCGGGTCACGGCCCGCACGAGCGGGATCAGCTCGTCGACCGTCACCGGCAACGACGTCTCGTTGCCGTAGACGTTGTTGGACGCGCTGTCGCCCACGAGCAGCAGCTCGATGCCGGCCTCGTCGAAGATCTCCGCCGCGTACTGCTCGTAGGCGGTCAGCATCGTGAACTTCTCGCCGCGCTCCTTCATCTCCCGGAGGTGATGGGTGCGGACCCGCTTGACCGGCTTGCTCGCCTGGCCCGGCCCGGTGCCGTACGGCGCCGTCTCTTCGCTCATCGTCGAGCTCCATTCCTCAGACATCTCGCAGCTCCCTGACGGAGTCCACGGACTGTCTCCAGGCTAGCTCCGGGTGGGCCCGTAGGCCCGTGTGACGGTGGCCACGCGCACGCGGTAGTCGGCGTACCAGACGTCGCGCCCGCGCTCCTGCGCGACGAGGTGCTCGGCGACCTGCTTCCACGCCGCAGCCGCGGCGTCGTCGACCCAGTACGACACCGTGATCCCGAGCCCGCCCGCGTCCCGGGCCGCCTCGATCCCGAGGTAGCCGGGCTGCTCCTGGGCCAGCAGGTCCATCCGCTCCGCCATCCGCGCATACCCCTGGTCACCCTCGGTGCGCAGGCTCGTGAAGACCACGGCGGTGTACGGCGGCTCCGGCGTGCTGGCGATGCTCATGCGCTCATTCTCAGTCCACGGCGTCGGCGGCCGCCTCCAGGTCGGCGACCACGATCTTGCGCATCTGCAGCATCGCGCCCTGGGCGGCGTTGGCCCGTGCCGGGTCGGGGTCGCCGAGCAGCTCGTAGAGCCGGTTCGGCACGATCTGCCAGGACAGCCCGAAGCGGTCCTTCAGCCACCCGCACATCGACTCCTCGCCGCCGTCGACGAGCGAGTCCCAGTAGTAGTCGACCTCCGTCTGGTCGCTGCACGCGATGCTGAACGAGATCGCCTCCGTGAACTCGGCGTACATCGGACCGCCGTTGATGCCCCGGAACGTCATGCCGTCGATCGTGAACTCGCCGGCCATCACCGTCCCCGGCTGGCCGGGCCCGGCGTCGCCGTACCGCGCCAGGTGGCCGATCGAGGACCGCGGGAAGATCTTCGTGTAGAACTCCGCCGCCTGCTCCAGCTGGTCGTCGAACCAGAGGCAGGGGCTGATCGATGTCGTGAGGGTCATGCGGGTCAGACTCCCGGCCGTCACGGAACTCATCGAACCCGCCCCAACCGTCGGCCCCCCGTGCGACGGTGATCGGAGACGGAGGAGGTCCGATGGACGAGTGCGAGCTGACCAGGAGGGCGAACGTCGGACGACGACGTCGCCTTCTCGGCGCACGCCTGGTCCTCGTGGCGCTGCTCGTCGCATGCTCGGGTACGCCGGACCCGGGGCCTGGACCGGTGCGACCCGAGCGGCGGGTCGTGGTCGCAGTCCAGGAGCCGCCCGATGAGGTACAGACGTGGCCGTGGCTCGACTCGCGGCTCCCGCGTCGGGTGCCGGCGTCGATCAGCGGGCTCACGCGACTCGCCGACGATCCGCCGGGTCGCGCGACGGTCGTCTACCACCCTGCCGAGCGCGTGCCGGAGCCTGTCGACGGGTGGGCCAGCGAGACGCTGCTCCTGCACGGGATCGATGGGCGGTGGAGAGTGCTGCCGATGGACGAGCTCGGCCTCGACGACGCCATATGGCCGGGGCACGACACGTACGGCGCCGGGAGCCTGTCGCCCGACGGGCGTTGGTGGGCCGGCCGGTCGCGTGCGGGGGTCGTCCTGCTCGACCTCGGGACGGGGCGGGGCGAGATCGTCGGCGCTCGCCGATGGGTCTCGGAGGTCCAGTGGCGGGACGACAGCAGGTCCCTGGTCGTGGCCCTCGGAGATCGGCCCCGGACCGAGCTGCTCGACCTGAGCGGACGTCGCTCGACACTCTCCTTCCGTTCCGGGGAGGCGTCCGCAGCCGATGACGGGCGGTGGTGGTCGGGGCGGGCCACCGACGACGGGCGATGGGAGTCGATCGAGTGGCTCGACGGGACGCAGGTGTCGCATGGTGCGGTGGAGCTGCCGGAGCTTCGGCGGTCGCAGAGCGAGCAGCAGCTGGTCGGAGTGGAGGTGGCGGGTGGGCGTGGCTTGCTGACCCTGCAGAGGTCGCCGTACCGGACCCTTGATCTGGTGGTCGTCGGGGTCTCGACCCCAGAGCTGCTCGCCCACCTGCACCTGAACGCTCGAAACCGCCGTGCCTTCCGTGACGGCGAGTGGCTCGACCCGGAGACCGTGCTGCTGCAGTGGGGTCCAGGACTGGTGGCCTGGCGCCCCCTGGAGGGGACTTTCGCGCGGGTCATGGACGTGGACCTGCCTCGGGACGGCTTCGCGAGCCTGGACGTGGCCACCGACCTCGCTCGCTGACCCTGCTGTGCACCGATCCGGCAGCCGTTCTGCGAAACTGCCCGTCGTGGACTTCTTCTCCGCCTACGCCCACGGGTACGCCCGGGTCGCGGCCTGCACGATCCCGATCGCGGTGGCCGACCCGGCGACGAACGTGCGCACCGTCGTCGAGCAGGCACGGGCCTGCCACGACGAGGGCGTGGCGGTGGCGGTGTTCCCGGAGCTGTGCCTGAGCGGGTACGCCGTCGACGACCTGTTCCTGCAGGACCCGCTGCTGGACGCCGTGCAGGTCGCGCTGGCCGAGCTGGTCGAGGAGTCGACCGACCTGACCTCGGTGCTGGTGGTCGGCGCGCCTCTGTTGCACGGCAACCGGGTGCTCAACGCTGCGGTCGTCGTCCACCGCGGTCGCGTGCTCGGCGTGGCCGTGAAGTCGTACCTGCCGACCTACCGGGAGTTCTACGAGCGGCGCTGGTTCGCCCCCGGCGACGACGTGTCGGGCACGGTGGTGCTCGCGGGGCAGGAGGTGCCGATCGGACCCGACCTGCTGTTCGCCGCGACCGACGTCACCGGGCTGGTGCTGCACGTCGAGGTCTGCGAGGACATGTGGGTGCCGGTGCCGCCGAGCGCGGAGGCGGCGCTCGCGGGCGCGACCGTGCTGGCCAACCTGTCCGGCAGCCCGATCACCGTCGGCCGGGCCGAGGACCGCCAGCTGCTGGTGCGGTCGGCGTCCTCGCGCTGCCTGGCGACCTACGTGTACGCCGCCGCGGGCCAGGGCGAGTCGACCACCGACCTGTCGTGGGACGGCCAGACGATGGTCTACGAGCACGGCGAGCTCCTGGGGGAGAGTGACCGGTTCCCGGAGGGCCCGCGTCGTACGGTCGTGGACGTCGACCTCGACCGCACCCGCCAGGAGCGGCTGCGCACGGGCACCTTCGACGACAACCGCCGCACGATCTCCCCGGACTTCCGCACGGTCGAGTTCGAGCTGTCGCCGCCGACCGGCGACATCGGCCTACGCCGCCAGGTCGACCGGTTCCCGTTCGTGCCCGACGACGCCGAGCGCCTCGCCCAGGACTGCTACGAGGCCTACAACATCCAGGTGTCCGGGCTGGAGCAGCGGCTCAACTCCATCGGCCAGCCCAAGATCGTCATCGGCATCAGCGGCGGCCTCGACTCGACGCACGCGCTGATCGTGGCGGCCAAGGCGATGGACCGCCTCGGACGCCCGCGCACCGACATCCACGGCTTCACGCTGCCGGGCTTCGCGACCGGCGAGACGACCAAGGGGTACGCCTGGGCGCTGGCCCGCTCGCTCGGCATCACCATGGAGGAGCTCGACATCCGCCCGGCGGCCGAGCAGATGCTCGCCGATCTCGGCCACCCCTACTCCGGCGGCGAGGAGGTCTACGACATCACCTTCGAGAACGTCCAGGCCGGCCTGCGCACCGACTACCTCTTCCGGCTCGCCAACCACCGCGGCGGCATCGTCCTCGGCACCGGCGACCTGTCCGAGCTGGCGCTGGGCTGGTGCACGTACGGCGTCGGCGACCAGATGTCGCACTACAACGTCAACGCCGGGGTCCCGAAGACCCTCATCCAGCACCTGATCCGCTGGGCCGTGAGCACGAACCAGTTCGGTCCGGAGACCGACGAGGTGCTGGAGAAGATCGTCGAGCAGGAGATCACGCCCGAGCTGATCCCCACCGCCGCCGGCGGGGTGCCGCAGTCGACAGAGTCCTCGGTCGGCCCGTACTCGCTGCAGGACTTCACCCTCTTCCACGTCGTCCGCTACGGCTACCGCCCCTCGAAGATCGCCTTCCTGGCCTGGCACGCCTGGCACGACGCCGCCACCGGTGGGTGGCCGCCGAACTTCCCGGACCACCGTCGGATCGACTACGACCTGGCCGAGATCCGGCGGTGGATGGACGTCTTCATCCGCCGGTTCTTCGCCTCGCAGTTCAAGCGCTCGGCGCTCCCCAACGGCCCGAAGGTCTCCGCGGGCGGGACCATGTCGCCGCGGGGCGACTGGCGGATGCCGTCGGACGCCTCACCCGCCGCCTGGCTGGCCGACCTGGATCGGGTGCCAGCCTCCTAGCGTGGCGCCTTCAGTCGGGCACCGCCTGCTCGCTCGCGCTGAAGTTCACGCTGATCCGCGGGCCGGAGGGCGTCGTCTGCTTCGGCACGCAGTGCCGCCAGTCGGTCTGGCAGCGGCCGCCCATGACCACGAGGTCCCCGGCGACCGGGCGGAGGTCGGTGCTAGGGCCGCCGCCGACCGGCCGGAGCAGGAAGCGCCGCTGCGCCCCGAGCGTGAGCACGGGTACGACGCACTCGCGCCGGCGGGTCGACGCCCCGTCGCCGTGCCACCCGGTGCTGTCGCGATGGTCACGGTAGAGGTTGATCCAGAGGCCGTCGTACGTCACGCCGTAGTGCGCCGAGAGTGCCTGCGCCGCGGTGTGGAGGAGCGGGTGCGGGGCATCGGCGAGGCGCGGGTACTGCGCGGTCAGGCGCGGCTCGACCACTCGGCGGGTGTACATCCACCGGTCGCGCTGCTCCCATCCGGCCGTGGTCATCAGGTCGTCGAACAGCGCGTCCGCGCCGCTCAGCCAGCCGGGCACGACCTCGACCCACGAGTGCTCGTCGAGGACGATCCGGCGCGCAGTCGTGAACGCCGCGTCGACGCTCGGCTCGTCGGAGGCGAAGAGGCTGGGCTGGTGCTCACTGGGCATGGCTACGTCCTCCGGTGGAAGGCGACCTTGCCGCCGGGCAGGTGCCGGATCTCGTACGTCGGGTCGTGGGCGTGCTGGTGATGTCGTGGGCAGAGCAGGCGTCCGGTCGTGACGTCGGTGCTGCCGCCCTGCGACCAGGGGTCGTCGTGGTGGGCGTGGCACAGCCAGGGTGGGACGTCGCACCCCTCGGTGGTGCAGCCCCGGTCGCGGACGGCCATCGCGGTGCGTTGGGCCCGGTTGTGGAACCGCCTCGTGCGGCCGAGGTCGAGGACCTGGCCGTCACCGTCGAGGACGGCGGGGATGATGCCGGCCTCGCAGGCCAATCGCCGGATGGCGTGGGCGGAGAGGCGGTGGCCAGTGTCGAGGGTCCCGACCGCGCTCTCTCGCCTCAGGTCCTCCAGCACGATCGTCACGACGACGGTGGCGTTGACGCCGCCGGCCTTGGGCAGCGTGTCGGCGGGGACCCGGTCGAGGAGCTCGACGAACGCCCGGCCCATCCGCTCCGGCCCCGGCCGGCGGACCTTGCCATGATCGT
The DNA here is from genome assembly GCF_900101465.1 of Nocardioides lianchengensis. Lineage (GTDB taxonomy): Bacteria > Actinomycetota > Actinomycetes > Propionibacteriales > Nocardioidaceae > Nocardioides > Nocardioides lianchengensis. The sequence goes on along the minus strand of NZ_FMZM01000009.1, from coordinate 212,752 downwards.
CGCCATGGTCGGCGCCGGTGTGGCGCTTGGGGGCGGCGATGGCGGTGAGCATCTTGCGGAGGGTGTCACCGGTAGCGGTGGGGACCTGGAACCGTCCGTAGGTGGTGCCGTGCCCGTCGTCGGACATCGTCACCCGCGCGGACGCGAGTGCGCGGTGCTCCTCGGCGGCGAGGAGCTTGGCTTCGTGGGCCTCGCCGATCTCGGGGGCGACGACGTCGAGGATCCGTTTGCCGATCCGCCGCAGGTCCTTCGCGTCATGGTGGCGCGCGTCGTCGAGGAGGATCCCGATGGCCTTCTCCCGAACGTGGTCGGTCACCTCGGCGGGCAGCGCGTCGACGGCGTCGGTGATCACCAGTGCCTGTTCGGGGTTCACGGCGCCCTCGGCGAGGGCGTGGCGGACCGGCTCGTACAGCTCGCGGTCGAGCGCGTCGGCGAGCCGCATCAGCCGATGGGTCGACGTCCGGGTCTGCCGGGTGGCGACCGCCAGCCAGTTCGCCGTCGAGGTCGCTCCGGACGGTCAGACGGTGTCGACGGCATCGGCGTGCGCAGCCAGCCGAGCCTGCAGCTCGGTGAGCTGGGACTGGAGCCGGTCGGCCTCGATGAGCGCGCGTCCGGTCTCGTCGGCGGAGAGGTTGACCAGCCAGGCGTCGCGGAGAGCGGCGACGTTGTCGCCGGTGCGTGCCAGCAGCCCGGGGACCGGGTGCGGGGGCGCGTGGCGGCTGGCTGACATACGTCCACCCAAGCGGTGACCACCGACAATTCGGGGCGCTCGGCCTGTGAGTGACGGGCCTCCCGGGTCACGGTCCGATCACAGATATCCGACCCCGTCCACAGGCAGGTGGAGACGCCCATGATCGTGGAGTCTGGCACGTACCGGGTGCGTGCCAGACTCCACGATCACCCAGGGCCCACCCCGCCACCCGGCCGTTGACCCGCAGCCCGTCGGACGATCCGAGGGGACGCTCGGCGCCGTACGTCGACTCGCCGGGTTTCGAGGCTCAGGCCTGGCGGCCTTCGCACCTCAACCTGCGTGGGGCGCGGGCAGCCCGTCGGGCGAGCGGAGGGCACGCTCGGTGCCGTACGTCTTCTCACGGGGTTTCGAGGCTCAGGCCTGGCGGCCTTCGCACCTCAACCAGCGCGGGGCGCGGGCCGCAGCCCGTCGGGCGAGCGGAGGGCACGCTCGGTGCCGTACGTCTTCTCACGGGGTTTCGAGGCTCAGGCCTGGCGGCCTTCGCACCTCAACCAGCGATGGGTTGGGATGTCGCGGGACGATGTGTGGCACCGTGGCGGGATGGAGGAGACACCGTCCTGCTGCGCGGCCCCGAGCCCCGCGGCGCAGCTCCCGGACCTCACCTACGCCACCACGACGCGAGGGCCGGCGGAGCGCCCGAGGACGACCGGCACGCCCAGCACCAAGGGGCAGGTGCTGGTGCCGGCGGGGGAGTTCTGGATGGGGGACACGCACGACGAGGCCTACCCCGGCGACGGCGAGGGGCCGGCGCGCGTGGTGCAGGTCGACGCGTTCCGGATCGACGTGACGGCGGTGACCAACCAGGCGTTCGCGGCGTTCGTGAAGGCCACCGGCCACGTAACGACGGCGGAGCGCGAGGGCTACTCGGCCGTCTTCCACCTCGCGTACGACGGCGACGGGTCGGACGTCGTCGGCCGGCCCGAGGCGACGCCGTGGTGGCTGGCGGTGACGGGGGCGAGCTGGCGGCACCCCGAGGGCCGGGCCTCCGACGTGACCAAGCGGCAGAACCACCCCGTCGTGCACGTCTCGTACGACGACGCGCTGGCCTACTGCGCGTGGGCGGGCAAGCGGCTGCCGACCGAGGCGGAGTGGGAGAAGGCGGCCCGCGGCGGGCTGGACCGGGCGCGGTTCGCCTGGGGCGACGAGCTGCGGCCGCGCGGGCGGTGGCCGGTCAACATCTTCACCGGCACCTTCCCGACCGTGAACACCGCGGAGAACGGCTACGCGACGACCGCGCCGGTCAAGGCGTTCGCGCCGAACGGCTACGGCCTGTTCCAGATGAGCGGGAACGCGTGGGAGTGGTGCGCGGACTGGTTCGCCGTCGACACCGCGACGGCGTTCGGTCCCGACAACCCGACCGGGCCCGATGCGGGGGAGACCCGGGTGATGCGCGGCGGGTCGTACCTGTGCCACGACTCCTACTGCCACCGCTACCGGGTGGCCGCGCGGTCGTCGTCGTACCCCGACTCGACGTCGGGCAACCTGGGCTTCCGCTGCGCCAACGACGCCTAGCCGGACACGCGATCAGCGCGCGGTGAAGGTCTCCGTGCCCGGGCACGTCGCGCCGGCGCAGTCGCGGTAGCCCCGGTTCAGCCGGCGCAGCTCGCGCACGGTGGAGCGGTACTTCCTCTTGCGGACCACGTTCTTCAGCTCGCCGGGGTCGGTGGCCCGGTTGAAGAGCACCTCCTTGCCGCTGGGCAGCAGCACGTAGGTCCACTGGCCGTAGCGGATGCCGGAGTAGATCCGGCCGCGACCGCCCTTCACCGGGTAGGCCTCGATCGGGATAGGGCGGACGTAGTCGGTGCGCGAGCGCCAGTAGGGCAGCACGTTCACCCCGTCGACCTTGCGGCCCGGCCTGGCGCCGGCGATGGCCGCGATGGTGACCGGGATGTCGGGGTTGGTGGTCGGCGTCGCGACCCGGCGGTTCTTCGGGATCCCCGGGCCGCGCACGACCATCGGCACCCGCAGCGACCGGTCGAACGGGACCAGCTTGCCGTCCTTGTTGTGGTGGCCGACCAGGAAGCCGTTGTCGGAGGTGAAGATCAGGTAGGTGTTCCTCAGCTGCCCCGTACGACGCAGCTTCCGCACCGCCGCGCCGACCGCGTCGTCGACGGACTGCAGCGACTCGATCCGCTGCTGGTTGGCCTCGCGCACCGCCCGCTTGAACGCCGGCGACGCCGGCGGCTTCGCCCACGGGCTGCCGCCCGCCTTCCACATCTCCGGGTCACGCGGAAGGTCGAGGTCGCGGAAGGTATTGCGGTCGCGCGCGGCCGGCATCGTCGTCTTCAGCAGGTCGGTCGAGGGGTCGTCCGACTCGTGCCGACCGCCGTGGTGCGGGGCGACGAAGTTGGTCCACATGAACCACGGCTTGCGCTTCTTCGCGCGCTCGCCGATCACCTTCGTGGTGAAGCCGTTGAGCACGTCGGAGTTGTGCGCGGACTTCGTGACGACATCGCCGTTGATGTTGTAGCGGGTGTTGTAGAAGCCGTAGGTGCTCATGTCGACCGACCCGCGCCACCCGGTCCACCCCGGCGGGATGTAGCGGGGGTCGTCCATGCCGTAGCCGTTGAGGTACTTGCCCGAGAAGAACGTGTCGTAGCCGGCGCGGCGCAGCCACACCGGCAGCGTGTTCGCGTCGCGGAACGCGTCGAAGCCGCCGCCGGTGCCCTCGATGGTCAGCGCGCCGTGGTTGTGGGCGTACTGCCCCGTGAGCAGGCTGGCCCGCGCCGGCACGCAGATCGGCGTCGGCGCGGTGCCCTGGGTGAGGGTGGTGCCCTTCCTGACCAGGTAGCGGTTCAGGTTGGGCAGGTAGGGCAGGTCGCCGATCGTCATGTCGTCGACGGTGAACATCAGGATGTTCGGTCGCGGACCCTTCCGCTCCGGCGCCGTCGTACGAACGGCGCCGTCCAGCGGTACGACGGCCTCCGCGGCCCGGCCGGCCGGGTCGGGGGCGCCCGCAGGCGCCGGGAAGGCCAGGCCGGTGACGGCGAGCGCGGCGAGCGCGGTGATCGCGGTGCCGGCGACGACGGGACGGGTGGAGCTCACGGGACGGCCTCGCACAGGTGGGGGACAGCGACCGCCACCGTATCCCCGGCCGGGCCGCTGCGGGCGGATTACGGGTGGTCGGCTTTACCTGCCGTTAGCGATCGCCTGGTTCGCGCTTAGCGCGCGCCGCGCGAACCTTCGGGGGTCAGATCGACACGAACCCCGGGAGTGAACATGAAGAAGGCCGTACTGGCCGTCGCGGCCGTCGCCGTCCTGGTGGCGGTCGGGCTGGGTGCCTGGCTGGCGCTCGGCGGCGACGACGAGACCTCCGTCCGCGACACCTGCGGCGGCAATGCCTACGAGCTGGCCGTCGAGGACGAGGACGGGCAGGTCGAGGTGACCTTCGAGCTGCAGGCCGCCAACGCCGGCGAGACCTGGCAGGTCCTGGTCGAGCAGGGCGACCGCACCCTCCTCGACGGCTCCCGGACCACTGACGAGGACGCCGAGCTCGACGTCGACGTCCCCGCGAACGGCGACGACGGCGACGAGTTCACCGTGACCGCCACGCCCGAGGGCGGCGAGCCCTGCGTCGCCCGCCTCACCCGCTGATCCCCACCCACGAGACACCGAGCGAGAAGAGATCCCCATGCTGAAGAAGACCATCGCCGCCCTCACCCTCGCGGCCGTCCCCGCCACCGCCCTGGTCGCGACCACCATGCCGGCCAGCGCCGACGTCGAGCGGCACGGCCGCTGCGGCACCGGCAGCTACGAGCTCTCCGTCGACCGCGAGGGCCGCGGCTTCGAGGTCAACGTCGACCTCGACCGCGTGACCCCCGGCTCCCAGTGGGTCGTGGCCGTCCGCCACGACGGCAAGCGGATCGCCAAGGTCACTCGCACCGCCGACTACGAGGGCGACCTCGACCTCGAGCGGTTCGCCCGCAACACGAAGGGCAAGGACACCTTCCGGTTCTCCGCGAAGCGGGTCGGCAGCACCCAGAAGTGCAGCGCCAAGATCGTCGTGCGCTGATCCACGAGGGCTAGTGATCTAGGCGGGCGGGCCGAGCTCCACGACGACCCGTCCGCCGCCCGACGGGGACGACCCGACCGACAGACCGCCACCGGACTCGGTGGCGGTCTTGTCGACGATGGAGAGCCCCAGCCCGGTCGAGCCGGCGCCCGACGTACCGCGTCCGACGACGTCGAGTCCGTCGGGGAAGCCGGCTCCGTCGTCCTCGACGGACAGGACCGCCCCGCCGGCGTCGCGGAGCCGGCCGCTCACCCGGACCGCCGCCCCCTCCGGGGTGTGGGTGAAGACGTTGTCGAGCAGCACGTCGACCAGGGCGCGCAGGTCCTCCTCGGCGGCCTGTACGAGCGCGACCCCGGGGTCGACGGCGAGGGTGAAGGCGCGGCCCTGGTCCTCGGCCAGCGGCTCCCAGAACCGGGCTCGCTCGGCCACCACCGCGAGGGCGTCGCAGGAGGCGACCAGGCCCTCGCGCTCGGAGCGCCGGGCCTCGCGGACGACGTGCTCGACCATCGCCTCCAGCTCGTCGAGGTCGCCGGCGAGCCGATCGCGCTCGGCGGGGTCGGCGACGCCCTCGATGCGCAGCCGCAGCGCGGTGATCGGGGTGCGCAGCCGGTGCGAGACGTCGGCGACCCCGGCCCGCTCCCGCTCGAGCAGCACCTCGATCCGCCCGACCAGCCGGTTCAGCGCCGTAGCGAGCTCCCGGACCTCCGGCGGCCCCGCTGGTACGACGGGCTCCGGTCGCCGCCGGTCGCCGAGCTGCTGGGCGTACGCCGCCAGCGCGCGGACCGGCTGCACGAACGAGCGGCCCAGCCGGTCGGCCAGCACCAGCGCGCCCACCAGCAGCACCAGACCCAGGAGCAGCAGCACCACGAGGCTGCGCACGATCCCCGACTCCAGCCCGGGTCGCTCGACCACGACCCGGATCACCGGGGTGTCCCCGGGAGCGGCGGAGCTGCCGCCGAGCGAGACCGGCACCAGGAACTCGACCCCGTCGTCGACGTCGGCGATCCGGGCCTGGCCGGTGTTGCGGGCCCGCACCGTGTCGTAGTCCTCGCCCGGGTCCGGACCGACGCTGATCTCGTCGGGGTAGAGCACGGTCGTGCGGACGCCGTCGCCGCGGTTGATGCTCTCGACGTACTGCTGGAGGTCGCCGCGGTCGGTCCCGTAGCGCGACACGGCGGCCTCGGTGGCCTGCACCTCCAGCGCGGCCCGCGAGAGCCGGTCCTCCAGGGCGTAGTCGCGCAGCAGCACCGCCATCGGCACCAGCATCGCGAGCAGCACCATCGCGACCGCCGCCGCGACGGTGGTGATCAGGCTGCGGCGCACGGCTAGGCCTCGGGCGCCGCGAGGCGTACGCCGACGCCGCGCACCGTGTGCAGGTAGCGCGGGTCGGCGGCGGTCTCGCCGAGCTTGCGGCGCAGCCAGGACAGGTGGACGTCGACGGTCTTGTCGGACCCGCCCCAGGCCTGGTGCCATACGTCGGTCAGCAGCTGCCGCTTGGTGACCACCTCGCCCGCGTGCTCGGCGAGGTGGCGCAGCAGGTCGAACTCGCGCGGCGACAGGTCGAGCGCGACCCCATCCAGCGACGCCCGCCGCCCGGGTACGTCGATCTCCAGCCCGCCGACCGTCAGCGGTCCGCGAGCCTCGGCGGTCCCGCCCGCACGGCGCATCACCGCGCGGATCCGCGCCTCCAGCTGAGTGGTCGTGTAGGGCTTGACGACGTAGTCGTCGGCGCCCGCGTCGAGGCAGCCGACCAGCGACGGGTCGTCGTCGCGGGCGCTGGCCACGATCACCGGGACGTCGCTGACGGCGCGGAGCATGGTCAGCACCTGGGTGCCGTCGATGTCGGGCAGGCCGAGGTCGAGGATCACCAGGTCGGGACGGTTCTCGACGGCCATCGACAGGCCCTGCATGCCGGTGGAGGCCGAGGCGACGGCGTACCCCCGCTCGCCGAGCGCCTTCATCAGCAGGGGCCGGATCCGGGCGTCGTCCTCGATGATCAGCACCTGCGCCACACCGAGACCGTAGCGGAGCCCACCCACCGTCTAGCGTGGGCGCGTGACCTCACGAGCGCTGCGCTACGCCCTGGCCTGGGTGGTCGCCGCGGCGCTCGCGGTGACGGTCGGCGTGCTCGCGGTGACCAGCGCGGGCGCCGGGGTGCGTGACCGTGGCCAGGTGGGCACGGCGCTGCCGCCCGCCGACCTCGCCGCCACCCCCAGCGCCGACCCGGACGCCCAGCGGGTGCGCACCGAGCTGGACGACGAGTTCGGCGCGCTCGTCGTGGAGTGCCGCGGCACCGTCGCGCACGGCATCGAGGCGCGCCCCGACGCCGCCGCCGGCTGGCAGGTGGTCAGCTTCGAGACCGAGCCCGACGACGACATCGACGCGGTGTTCTCGCAGGGCCCGCGCTCGATCGAGATCGAGGTGTTCTGCAACCGGGGCCGGCCGACGGTCTCGGACCGCGAGGAGCACGTGCTCGAAGGCGACTGAGCGACCACTACGCTGCAGCCATGGGCAAGCAGGAAGACTTCGTACTCCGCGCACTCGAAGAGCGCGACGTCCGGTTCGTCCGGCTCTGGTTCACCGACGTGCTGGGCTTCCTGAAGTCCGTCGCGGTGGCCCCGGCCGAGCTCGAGGGCGCGTTCGCGGAGGGGATCGGCTTCGACGGCTCGGCGATCGAGGGCTTCGCCCGGGTCTACGAGGCCGACATGCTGGCCAAGCCGGACCCGTCGACCTTCCAGATCCTCCCGTGGCGCACGGGTGAGGGCCCGTCGACGGCCCGGATGTTCTGCGACATCGTGATGCCCGACGGCTCCCCGTCGTACGCCGACCCGCGCCACGTCCTCAAGCGCACCCTCGGCAAGGCCGCGGAGAAGGGCTTCACCTTCTACACGCACCCCGAGATCGAGTTCTACCTCTTCAAGGACAGCCCGGTCGCGGGCGCCGACCCGATCCCGGTCGACCGCAGCGGCTACTTCGACCACACCGCTCAGTCGCACGGCGCCGACTTCCGCCGCGAGGCGATCACCATGCTCGAGGCGATGGGGATCTCGGTGGAGTTCAGCCACCACGAGGGCGGCCCGGGCCAGCAGGAGATCGACCTGCGGTACGCCGACGCGCTCAGCACCGCCGACAACATCATGACCTTCCGCACCGTCATCCGGGAGGTGGCGCTCGGCCAGGACATCTGGGCCAGCTTCATGCCGAAGCCGTTCACGACCCACCCCGGCTCGGGCATGCACACCCACGTCTCGCTCTTCGACGGCGACCAGAACGCCTTCTACGAGGCCGGCGCCGAGTACCAGCTCTCCCAGACCGGCCGGCAGTTCATCGCCGGCCTGCTCCGGCACGCGCCGGAGATCACGGTGGTCACCAACCAGTGGGTCAACAGCTACAAGCGGCTGATGTTCGGCGGCGAGGCGCCGTCGTACATCTGCTGGGGCCACAACAACCGCTCGGCGATGATCCGGGTCCCGATGTACAAGCCCAACAAGGGCCCGTCGACCCGGGTCGAGCTGCGCACCCTCGACGCCGCCTGCAACCCCTACCTCGCGTTCGCCGTGATGCTGGCCGCGGGCATGAAGGGCATCGAGGAGGGCTACGAGCTCCCGCGCGAGGCCGAGGACGACGTCTGGTCGCTGACCGAGCGCGAGCGCAAGGCGCTCGGCATCGAGCCGCTGCCGCGCAGCCTCAACGAGGCGATCGCCATCGCCGAGGACTCCGAGCTGCTCGCCGAGACCCTGGGCGAGCACGTCTTCGACTTCTTCCTGCGCAACAAGCGCGCGGAGTGGGACGAGTACCGCGGCCAGGTCTCCGCCTTCGAGCGTGACCGGATGCTCCCGGTCATCTGATGCCGATCCTGGTCGTCCAGCACGAGGACGACTGCCCGCCGGCCCTGGTCGGCGGGTGGCTGGCCGACGCCGGCGCGCAGCTCGACGTACGACGCCCGTACGCCGGCGACGACCTGCCGGCGACCCTGGCCGACCACGACGCGCTGCTGGTGCTCGGCGGCTCGATGGGCGCCGACGATGACGCCGAGCACGCCTGGCTGGCGCCGACCAAGGCGCTGGCGCGGGCGGCGGTCGCCGACGGGGTCCCGCTGCTGGGGATCTGCCTCGGTCACCAGCTGGTGAGCAGCGCCCTCGGCGGCGTCGTACGACGCAACCCCGCCGGCCAGCAGCTCGGCCTGCTCGAGGTCGGCTGGACCGCCGAGGCCGCGACCGACGAGCTGTTCGGCCCGCTCGCCGAGGCGCCCGCGCCGGCTCGTGGGGCGCACTGGAACAACGACGTGGTGGTCGAGCCGCCGCCCGGCGCCGTGCTGCTGGCGACGGCGCCTGCCGGGGAGGTGCAGGCGCTCCGGTTCGGGCCCCGGGCGTGGGGCCTGCAGCTGCACCCCGAGGTCGACCACGAGATCCTCGGCCGCTGGGCCGCCGACGACGCGGGCTCCCACGAGGCGGCCGGGATCGACCAGGCGGAGCTGCTGGGCGCGGTCGAGGCGGCCGCGGCGGAGCTGGAGGCTACCTGGGCGCCGCTGGCCCACGGGTTCGCGCGGGTGGCCGCCCGGGTGTCGCCGTCATGATGCGGGCGGCCACGAGCAAGGGCAACCTGCTCCGGCTGGGCTTCGACGACACCGAGGCGGCGCAGGCCGACCTGGCCCGGCTCGGCGACGACGCCGCCGACTGCCTGCTCGCGCTGCTGGCCCGCACCGCCGACCCGAGCCGGGCGCTGGGCGCGCTGGTGCGGCTGGCCGAGGCGCTCGACGACCCGGCCGTGATGCTCCGGACGCTCTGCGACGACGAGGGCACGGCGATGCGGCTGCTGGGCGTGCTCGGCGCCAGCCAGGCCCTCGGCGACCACCTGGCCCGGCACCCCGAGCACTGGCTCGAGCTGACCGACCCGACCCTGGGGTCGACCCGGCCCCCGGCCTTCGCCGTACGAGCGGGCCTGCTGCGGGTGGTCGGCGCCGACCCGCAGGACCCGACCCCCACGGCGACGGTGCCCGACGCGGACGCCGTGGACGCGCTACGGGTGGAGTACCGCCGGGTGCTGCTGCGGCTGGCCGCGCGCGACCTGACCCACGACCTGGGGCTCGACGACGCCGCGGCCGAGCTCTCCGACCTGGCCGCCGGCACCCTGGAGGCGGCGCTCGCCGTCGCCCGGCAGCGGGTGGGGGAGACAGCCGGCCAGGTCCGGCTGGCCGTGATCGCGATGGGCAAGTGCGGCGGCCACGAGCTCAACTACGTCTCCGACGTCGACGTGGTCTTCGTCCACGAGCCGGTGGAGGGGGCGCCCGAGAACGCCGCGCTCAGGGTGGCCACCCAGCTGGCGAGCCACCTGATCCGGATCTGCGGCGACCACACCCGCGAGGGCACCATCTGGCCGGTCGACGCCAACCTGCGCCCGGAGGGCAAGCAGGGGCCGCTCACCCGCACCCTGGCCAGCAACCGGGCCTACTACGAGCGCTGGGCGAAGACCTGGGAGTTCCAGGCGCTGCTGAAGGCCCGGCCGGTCGCCGGCGACCTCGCCCTGGGCCAGGAGTACGTCGAGCTGGTCGCGCCGCTGGTGTGGAGCGCGGCCGAGCGCGAGGGGTTCGTCGAGGACACCCAGGCCATGCGGCGCCGCGTCGTCGACCACATCCCCGCCAAGGACGCCGAGCGGCAGCTCAAGCTCGGCTCGGGCGGGCTGCGCGACGTCGAGTTCGCCGTCCAGCTGCTGCAGCTGGTGCACGGCCGGGCCGACGAGTCGATCCGCTCGCCCACGACGCTCAGCGCGCTGGCCCACCTCACCGACGGCGGGTACGTCGGCCGTGAGGACGGCATCGCCCTGCACGAGGCCTACGAGTTCCTGCGCACCCTGGAGCACCGGATCCAGCTCGACCAGCTCCGTCGTACCCACGTGGTGCCCGCCGATGAGCCGTCGCTGCGCCGGCTGGGCCGCAGCATGGGGTTCCTGAAGGCGCCGGTCGAGACGCTCGAGAAGACCTGGGCGCACCACCGGCGCGAGGTGCGCCGGCTGCACGTGAAGCTGTTCTACCGGCCGCTGCTCTCGGCTGTGGCGGCGCTGCCCGGGCACGACGTACGGCTCTCCCCGGAGGCGGCGGTCAAGCGGCTCGGGGCGCTCGGCTACCTCGACCCGCAGGCCGCGCTGCGGCACCTGGAGGCGCTGACCAGCGGGGTCAGCCGCCGCTCCAACATCCAGCGGGCGCTGCTGCCGGCGATGCTGCAGTGGTTCGCCGAGGGGCCCGACCCCGACGCCGGGCTGTTCGGGTTCCGGCGGATCAGCGAGTCGCTCGGCGAGACGCCGTGGTTCCTGGCCACGCTGCGCGACGAGGGCGAGGTCGCCACCCGGCTGGCCCACGTGCTCGCCACGTCCCGCTACGCGACCGCGCTGCTCGAGCGCGAGCCGCAGGGCGTGCGGATGCTCGGCGAGTCGCTCGCGCCGCTGGCGGCCGAGGCGCTGACCGAGGAGATGCTCGCGAGCGCAGCCCGGCAGGGCGACCCCGAGAAGGCGGTCCGGGCCGTCCGGGCGGTGCGCCGGCGCGAGCTGCTGCGGATCGCGGCCGGCGACCTGCTCGCGCTGACCGACGTCGCCGACGTCGGCGCCGGCCTGTCCCGGCTCACCGACGCGACCCTCGAGGCGACCCTGGCGATCGCGGGCTCGGCCGTGCGGGCGCAGCGGAAGCTGGACGAGGCCCCGACCCGGCTCGCGGTCGTCGCGATGGGCCGGTACGGCGGCTTCGAGCTGTCCTACGGCAGCGACGCCGACGTGCTGTTCGTGCACGAGCCGGTCGAGGGGGCCGACGCGCAGCAGGCGTCGTCGTACGCGAACGCGGTGGCGAACGAGCTGCGTCGGCTGCTCGCGCTGCCGGGTGGCGACCCGCCGCTGCTGGTCGACGCCGACCTGCGGCCCGAGGGCAAGCAGGGGCCGCTGACCCGCACGCTGTCGTCGTACGCGGCCTACTACGCGAAGTGGTCGAAGGTCTGGGAGGCGCAGGCGCTCCTGCGCGCCGACGCGGTCGTCGGCGACCCCGACCTGCGGCGCCGCTTCGAGGAGCTCGTCGACCCGCTGCGCTTCCCGGCCGGCGGGATCTCCGAGGAGGACGTCTTCGAGGTACGACGCATCAAGGCCCGCGTCGACCAGGAGCGGCTGCCCCGGGGCGCCGACCCGCACACCCACCTCAAGCTCGGCCGCGGTGGACTGGCCGACATCGAGTGGACCGTCCAGCTGCTGCAGATGCGGTTCTCGGGCGAGGTGCCGGGGCTGCGCACGCCGCGCACGATGCCGGCGCTGGCCGCGGCCCGCGAGGCCGGACTGGTCGACGAGGACGACGCCGCCGTGCTGCAGCAGGCCTGGCGGCGGGTCAGCCGGGTGCGCAATGCGGTCACCCTGGTGCGCGGCAAGCCCAGCGACCAGCTGCCCCGCGACCCGCGCGAGCGGGCGGCGGTGGCGAGCATCCTGGGCTACGGGCCGGGGGAGTCGGAGGCGATGCTCAACGACCACCTGCGCTACACCCGGCTGGCCCGCGCGGTCGTGGACCGGGTGTTCTGGGAGACCTGAGTAGCGTCGGCCGTATGACCGACCCCTCATCAGGCACCGCTTCCAAGGCCACCCAGCTGCTCGGGCTGCACCGCGACCCGACCCTGCTCACCGTCGTGAACGTCTGGGACGTCATCAGCGCGACCGTCGTCGCCGACGTCCCCGGCACCACCGCGCTCGCGTCCGCGAGCCACTCCATCGCCGCGTCGTACGGCTATCCCGACGGCGAGAACATCCCCCGCGAGCTGATGCTCGAGGCCGTCGAGCGGATCGTGAAGGCGACCGACCTCCCGGTCAGCGCCGACCTCGAGGGCGGGTACGGCGACCCCGCCGAGACGATCCGCCAGGCCATCGGCATCGGCGTCGTCGGCGCCAACATCGAGGACCAGATGCGTCCGCTGGCCGAGGCCGCCGCGAACGTCGAGGCGATCATCAGGGCCGCCGAGGCCGAGGGTGTGCCGGACTTCGTCCTCAACGCCCGCACCGACGCCTTCGTCAAGGCCGGCGACCGCGACCCGGCCGACGTGCTGAAGGACGCCGTCGAGCGCGGCAAGGCGTTCCTCGACGCCGGTGCCCCGGTCGTCTTCGTCCCCGGCCGGCTCGACGAGGCGCAGGTGACCACCCTGGTCGAGGCCTTCGGCCCCCAGAAGCTGACCCTCATCGGCATCCCCGGCATCCCGTCCCTGGAGCGCCTCGAGGAGCTCGGCGTCGCCCGCGTCTCCTACGGCCCGATGTCCCAGAACGTCGCCCTCACCGCCCTCCAGGAGCTGGTCGAGGACGTCCACCGCGGCGGTGGCGTCCCCAGCACCATGCGCATCCTCAACTGACCCACCCCCCCCACGCCCGCCGGGTCACCAGAAAGGGAGGGCCAAGTCAGCACCAGTAGTGCTGACTCGGCCCTCCCTTTCTGCTGACTCGGCCCTTGCGGGGGGTCACGTGGGAGGATCTGGTGTCATGAGGACGGATCCGGGAGTGCTGTGGGGCCGTGCGGTCCTGCTCGCCTCGGTGACGGTCTTCCTCGGGGCGCTGGGCCACGTGACGGCCGACGGGCTGCTGCCCGGGCCGGTGGCCATGGCGCTCCTGTACGTCGTCGCGGTGGTCGGTGCGGCCGCGTTCCTCGCCCGGCCGGCCACGGCGCTGCGGCTCGTCGTACTCCTGGTCGGCGGGCAGACCGCCGTCCACCTGGTGCTCTCGACGGCGGCCGGCCACGCCGGCGACCCGGCGCGGACCGCGGCCGGGCCGCTGCCCGCCGGCGGGAGCCTCCCGACCGTCGACGGCCGCCGGGTGGGGTCCTTCCAGGACGCCTTCGACGCCGGCGGCGCGCACGCGGGCGGCCCGACCCTCCCGGTGGGCCACCTGCTCGACCACCTGACCGGCCACGCGCCGATGATGCTCGCCCACCTCCTGGTCGCCGCGGCCGTGGGCCTCTGGCTGGCCGTCGGCGAGCGCGCGCTCTTCACGCTGATCGCCCTGGCCGTCCGGATCGTGGTGGCCCGCATCCGCCCGCTGCCCGCCGTACGACGTCTCGGGCCGGCGGCGCCCGCACCCGCCGCCGCCCTCCGCTCGCTCGTCCTCGCCCGGGCCGTGTCCCGGCGCGGTCCTCCGCTCGTCGCGCACTGACCCTGCCGACGACCGTTCGACCGCACCCGACCGAGGACCGATGACCGACACCCTGACCCCACCGACCCCTGCCCCGACCCCACCATCGCGAGAGCGCCGCGAGCGCGGCAAGGGCAGCGGCCTGTTCCGCGCCATCTGGCGCTGGCACTTCTTCGCCAGCTTCCTGGTCGTGCCGGTGCTGCTCGTGCTGGCCGTGACCGGGCTGATCTACCTGTTCCGCTTCCAGCTCGAGCCGCTGATGCACCCCGACCTGATGAAGGTCGACGTGCCGTCCGCGGACGCCGTCCAGCAGCCCTACTCCGCCCAGCTCGCGGCCGTGCAGCAGACCTATCCCGACGCCACCGTGATGTCGATGGCCGAGCCGCGCGAGGAGGGCCGGCCGACGATCTTCTCGGTCACCACCGCCGACGGCGGCGGCCGCGACGTGTTCGTCGACCCCTACACGCCCGAGGTCCTCGGCTCGATGGACCCCGACTCCACCCTCAGCGGTACGGCGGTCCGCCTCCACGCCGACCTGATGACCGGGACCTTCGGCGACCGGCTGCTCGAGCTCGGCGCCTGCTGGGCCATCGTGATGGCGCTGACCGGCTACTTCCTGTTCGTGCGTGGCTGGAAGGCCCGCCGACGGATGCGCAAGGCCGGCCGCAAGGGGGCGAAGCTGCGCTCCCGGCACGGCGTCGTCGGCTCGTTCGTCGGTGTCGGACTGCTCATGCTGCTGATCTCCGGCCTGCCGTGGACCGGCCTGTGGGGCGCCAAGGTGCAGGAGATCGCCACCGACCGCGGCACCTCGATGTGGTCGGAGGACCACGGCGCCGCGTCCGACCCGCTCTCGACGCTGGACGAGTCGCTGCCGCACAGCCACTCGCGCGACGTCGGCTGGGGCAGCCAGAAGTCGGAGGTCCCGACCTCCGACCCGGACAGCCACGACGGCACCAACACCGCCAACGTCGACACCGCGATCGAGGTGGCGAACCGCGAGGGCCTGCGGCACCCGATGACGGTGACGATCCCCAACGACGAGGGCGGCGTCTACTCGGTGATCGGCTACGCCTTCGACGCGCCGTCGGACGAGCGCACCGTCCACATCGACCAGTACGGCGGGCAGGTGGTCTCGACGTACGGCTTCGACGACTACCCGGCGCTGGCCAAGGTCGTCACGCACGGCATCGGGCTGCACGAGGGCCGCAGCCTGGGGCTGTGGTCGTTCTGGGGCTCCGCGCTGATGTGCCTGGCCATCATCTTCATGTGCGTCACCGGACCGCTGATGTGGTGGCGGCGCCGGCCCCGCGGCGCGGGCCGGGTGGGTGCCCCGCGCGGCAAGCTGCCGCTGGTCCGCTCGCCGCTGCTGCTGGTGGCGCTGGTCGGGCTGGGGCTGCTGCTGCCGCTGTTCGGGCTGTCGCTGCTGGTCGTGCTGGCCCTCGACCAGCTGGTGCTGCGACGGGTCCCGGCGCTCGCGGGGTTCTTCGACACGGTCGACTGAGCACGGTTGACTGAGCACGGTTGACTGTTCGGGTGACCGACGATCTCGAGGCCCGGTTCCGCGCGGCGATGCTGGCCTGCCCGGTGGTGGGCTGGCGTCGCCGCGAGGCACCGGCGAGCGCGTTCGCCGCGCTCGCCCGGGCCAGCGCCGACCTGGGCCTCGACCGCTGGGACGGGTACGGCGCGGGCGGCCCGGTCGAGCGGCTCGAGACCGAGGTCGCCGAGCTGCTCGGGAAGCCGGCGGCGGTCTTCTTCGTCAGCGGCGTGATGGCCCAGCAGGCGACCCTGCGCACCTGGTGCGACCGGCGCGGCTCGACCCGGGTCGCGATCCCGGACCTGGCCCACCAGCTGCACCACGAGCAGGACGGGCCGCGGCTGCTGCACGGGTTCCGCTTCGAGTGGCTGACCCAGGGCCGGGAGGTGCCGACGGCGGCCCGCGTGCGGGCGCTCCCGGCCGGGCTGGGGGCGGTGCAGGTGGAGCTGCCGCTGCGCGAGGCCGGCTGCCTGCTGCCGTCCTGGGAGGAGCTGGTCGGGGTCTCCGAGGCCTGCCGGGAGCGCGCCGTACCCCTGCACGTCGACGGGGCCCGGCTGTGGGAGTCGCAGCCGTTCTGGGGCCGGCCGCTGGCCGAGGTCGCCGGCCTGGCCGACAGCGTCTACGTCTCGTTCTACAAGGGCCTGGGCGGCCTCGCGGGCGCGGCCGTGGCCACCCAGCCCGAGGTCGCCGACGAGCTGCGGCAGTGGCGGACCCGGATGGGCGGCACGCTCTTCCGGATGACGCCGTACGCCGTCTCCGCGCTGGTCGGCCTGCGCGACCGGCTCCCCGAGGTGCCGTCGTACGTCGAGTGGGCTCGCGACCTCGCCGCGGCGCTGGTGGAGCGCGGGCTGCGGGTGGCGCCGGACCCGCCGCACACCAACACCTTCCAGGTCAGTGCCGAGGTCGAGTCGGACCTGGTGACCGAGCGGCTGATCGGGCTGATGGCTCGCGAGGGCGTGCTGCCGTGCTTCGGTTGGTCGGCCTCCGCCGACGTCCCCGGGCACGCGGTCGCCGAGGTCGCGGTGCACGAGGAGGCGCTGCGCCACGACCCGGCGGTGGTCGCGGGCTGGTTCGCCGAGCTGGTCGCCCCGCGCTGATCTTTGCGCGTTCCTTGAGGGTTTGGGCCGGTCGGGCTTGATCTTGGCCCGGCAGAGTTCACGGTGTCGCCTCGATCCACCAGCACCCTGCTGGTCACAGACCCCCCGGGCGGCCGCGGCTTCGCCCCGCGGCCGTCCGGGGCCTGAGGGAGAGGCACGGGACCCAGGGAGCTCGAGGAGTGGTGAGCGTGTTCGACCCCCAGGCGTTGGCGAAGCTGGCGCACGACATGAAGGACCGCGCCTTCGCGCGCGCCTTCGCGGAGAAGTACCGGGGCCTGCTCGACCACCGCATCGCTCGCATCACCGGCGCCCTGCACGCGCCCGACTTCGTCGACGCGATGGACGCCACGCTCAGCCTGAAGGTCTCCTCGACCACCGTCGGCACCTGCGAGCTGGCCGAGCTCGCCCAGCAGATCGAGCTCGACGTACGGCGTCAGGACGCGCCCTCGGCCCGGATGCGCGCCTCGATGCTGCCCGACGCGGCCCAGCGCGCCCACGCCGCGCTGGAGGAGTATCTCGCCGCCTAGGCGTCTGCCGACTCCATCCGGTAGCCGACCCCGCGCACGGTGCGGACGTACTTGGTGTCCTTGGTCTCGCCGAGCTTGCGGCGCAGGTTGCCGATGTGGACCTCGACCAGGTGGGTGTCGGTCGACCAGTCGGTGCCCCACACCGAGCGGAGCAGCGTCTCGCGCGACCAGACCCGAGCGGGGCTGCGCATCAGCTCGGTGAGCAGGTCGAACTCGGTGCGGGTCAGCGCCAGCTCCTCGCCGTCCTTGAACGCCCGGCGGCCGTCGACGTCGACGCGCAGCATGCCGTGCCGGAGCACCTCGTGGGTGGTCTCCGGCTCGGCCGTCGCGGCCGGCGCCGCCACGGGCGTCGCCGCCGACGGGCGGCGCGGCCGGCGGAACATCGCGTTGACCCGGGCCTTCAGCTCGTGGGCGTCGAACGGCTTGGCGATGAAGTCGTCGGCGCCGGTCTCCAGACCGAGGAGCCGGTCGATCTGCTCGTTGCGCGCGGTGATCATCACGACGTACGCCTCGGTGAGCTCGCGGATGCGCCGGCAGGTCTCGATGCCGTCGATCCCGGGCAGCCCGAGGTCGAGGGTGATCAGGTCGGGGTCGAAGGTGCGCACGGTCTCCACGGCGGCGGTCCCCGAGGTCACGGCGCGCACCTCGAAGCCCTGCGTGGTCAGCGTGTACTCGATCAGCGAGCGGATGTCGTCGTCATCTTCGACGACGAGCGCGCGCCTCTCCGAGCCCGAGTCGTTCGGCATTCCCCAGATGTTGCCAGATGAACGCTGGTTCGGGGGCCATACCCGCCGCCCCGGGCCGCCCGGCTCGCCCCGCGGGGGCGGGGCGAGCCTTGCCCGGACCGCCGAGGCACGCGGCGGCTTGCAAATGCAGCCCGCCCCCGGGACACGGGCTGCGTAAGACCGAGACGGGGGCGGAGCTGGTGGTGCTGGGTACCTGACGTTTCTTTACCCTGGCGCGGATGTGGCAAAACCTGCGTTCACAGATCCATTTCGCAGATCGCCTGCCCGCCATCAGCGCCATTGCGCTGTTCGTGGGACCGCGGACAGGTGGCCGCTCAGCCGAGGGACGCCGGCGGCTCGGTGAGCACCCGCAACGCCAGGTCCGTCGTGGCGCCGACGCCGAGGAAGTCGACCACGCGCGACACCCGGGACCGCTCGAGCGGGAGCAGGCCGGGGGAGCCGGGGACGTCGGGGGTCAGACCGAGCTCGAGGTCGGTGCGGCCGGCCATGATCGACACGTTGAAGTCGTAGCGCTCGCGGGCGCCCGGGGCAGTGAGCCGTTTCAGCAGCGTGGTGCCGACCCGGCGACCGCCGGTCTCGACCGACCAGGAGTCGAGCGTGGCGACCAGGTTCGCGCCGCCGGCGTGGTCGATGTCGGCCCACACGGCCTGCATCGAGCCCATCTGCTCCAGCAGCACCGGCGCGGTCTTCTCGCCGATGCCGGCGACGCCGGGCAGGTTGTCGCTCGCGTCGCCGCGCAGGGCGGCGAAGGCCAGGTAGTTCTCGGGGGCGACGCCGTACATCGCCCGGAGCGAGGCGGGGGACAGCAGCGGGGAGCCGGTGATGCCGCCGTCGATCACCCGCAGCACCTTCGTGTGCGCGCTGATGTTGGCGAACGAGTCGCGGTCGGAGGTGACGATGACGCAGTCCCAGCCCTCGCGCCCGGCCCACTCGGCGGCGGAGGCGTTGACGTCGTCGGCCTCGAAGCCGTCGGGCGTGACGGTGCGGAAGCCGAGCGCCTCCAGCAGCGCGCCGGCCCGCTCCAGCTGCTCGACCAGGGTCGCGTCCTTCACCGCCCGACCCGCCTTGTAGTCGGGGTAGAGCCCCTCGCGCACCGACGTACGACGGTCGTCGAGCCCGAACAGCAGCGCGTCCGGGGCGAACTGGTCGACCGCCTCCAGGATCTGCCGCAGCATCCCGTGCAGCGCCCAGGCCGGCCGCCCCTGCCGGTCGCGCAGGTCGGTGTGGGCGCGCGCGTGGTGGTTGCGGTGGAGCAGCGAGGGCGCGTCGACGGTCAGCAGGAGGCGACGGGCGCGCGGCGGTGGGGTCTGCATGGGCGGCTCCAGCCTAGGGCCCGCCCCACCCGACGCCGACCCGTCACTGGATGCCGGGTTCTCGCGGCGTGTCGGTCCACGATCGACGGGTCGGCGTACGGCGTCCCGGGTCCGCACGCGGACCGACCCGTCGATCCAGATCCGACACGCCGCCGAAAGCGGACATTGAGTGACGGGTCAGCGGGGTGGCTAGCCGCCGGCCTGCAGTCGGCGCCAGGTCACGTCGGTGACGTTGGCGGTCTGGGGGAGCCTCTCGCGTTTCTGGAACCTGCGGACCAGGGCGGCGGTGCGCACGGTCACCACGCCGTCCACGCGGACGCGGACCCCGAGGGTGGCGCCGAGGGCGCGCTGGGCCCGGCGGACGTTCGGGCCGGTCTCGCCGACCTTCAGCAGCGGACGCGTGCCGCGCGACAGCAGCGCGACCCAGGTCCGCCGGTCGACGCGGCCGGTCACCTTCAGGTCGAGCCGGCGCTGGGCCTTGCGGACCGCCCTGACGGTGCGGGCGTCGTACCGGCCGTCGGGCTTGACCCGGGTGAAGCGCTGCTTGCGCAGCAGGCACTCGACCGCCTCGACGGCGGCGCCGCGCTTGCCGCGGCGCAGGGCGGGGTAGCGGCGCAGGTCGACGTTCACGCCCCGGCAGAGGCGGGGGCTGCGCGAGGCCACCGAGCCGCGGCCGACGTCGACCCAGTTCTGGTCGATCTTGATCGCGGAGCCGGCGTACGACTGGACGATGTCGAGGCGGTACTGGTGGATCCGCCGGTGGCCGTCCCAGCGCTTGCTCTGCACCCGAGAGTCGGTGCGGGTGTCGGCCCGGCCGTTGCCCCAGGCGAACCAGATGTCGTCGGGCATCGCGTAGGAGCCGGCGGAGACCCGGTCGGCGAGGTCGAGCGAGGTGATCGCGGCGCCGATGCTGGAGTAGACGCCCGACCGGAAGCCCAGGCCGTGCAGCTGCTTGGTCCAGCCGGAGAGGAACGACAACGCGGCCTGCCGGCAGTCGTCCGGTCCGAGGTCGTAGTCCTCGAGGTCGTAGTAGAGGGTGCTGCCGCCGGCGATGGCCAGCGCCCTCGCCGCGGTCACGGCGGTCCGGGCCTCGGTGCGGCCCTGCTGCTCGGCCGTGGTCCGGTCGAGCGACATCTCGACGGGGAACTCCCGGTTCACGGCGCAGCTCGACTGCGGCCCGACGTGGATCGGCAGCAGGTGCCAGCCCCGGCGGGCCTGGGTGCGCACCCAGTCGGCGGTCAGGGCGGGCTGGGGGCAGGTCCGGTTGACGCCGCCGGTGTAGATCCCCACCGCGGAGTACGGCGACGCCTCGCGCCACCGGTCCATCACGGCCTGGCTCGGCGCGGTGCAGGCGTCGAAGCCGTAGCCGGTGAACGAGCCCGGGACCCGGACGGTCGTGGCCGCCTTGGAGGCCGGCGCTCCTGGCCGGACCGGGTCGTAGCGCACCGGGTCGACCCGGGCGGTGTCGGCCTGGGCCGGCACACCGAGCAGCGTCACGGAGAGCGCGGCGGTGCCGAGGAGGGCGGCCAGGCGGGTCAGCGTGTGGCGGGACATCTCGTTCCTCTCGTCGTACCCGGAGTGGGCGAGGGGGCGTCGGGGGAGGGTAACGCGAACCCGGCCGGCGTGCCCGATCACCCGCTCGGGCGATCCTGGCCCGGGGTGGGCCCGGGTACCTGATGGTGTGACCGTCCTGCAGCCCACGTCAGCCCGCCCGGGAAGGGATGCGATCACCGTCGCGTCCGTCCCGTCGGGCCACGTCTACGTCCGCCACCTCGCGCCCGAGAACGGTCCCGCCCCGCGGCGGCTCCCGGACCCCGACCCGTCCGACCCGACGCGCTCGGCCACCCAGCGCTGGTGGCCGCCGGTGATGCTGGACCCGGAGTGGGCGGCGAGCGCGGACTTCGACGTCTTCCACCTGCAGTTCGGCTTCGACGCGGTCTCGCCCGAGCGCCTGTCCGACCTGGTGCGGGTGCTGCGGGAGCGCGGGAAGCCGCTCGTGCTCACGGTCCACGACCTGCGCAACCCGCACCACCGGACGCGGAGGCTGCACGACGAGCAGCTCGACGTGCTGGTCCCGGCCGCCGACGCACTGGTCACCCTGACCGACGGCGCAGCGGGGGAGATCCGGGAGCGGTGGGGCCGCGAGGCCCAGGTGCTGCCGCACCCGCACGTGGTCGACCTCCGGACGATGGCCGTCGCCCAGGACGCCCGGGCCCGGCGGCGCAGCTGGGACTTCCGGGTCGGGCTGCACGTCAAGAGCCTGCGCGCGGCCATGGACCCGATGGCGATCCTGCCGACGCTGGTCGAGACCGTGGGCTCCCTGCCCGGGGCCGTGCTGCAGGTCGATGCTCACCGCGACGTCCTCGACGACGCCGGGGACCGCCGGGACGCCGAGCTGGCGTCGTACCTCCGCGACCGCCAGGCGGCCGGGGAGCTGGAGCTCCGGGTCCACGACTACTTCAGCGACGCCGAGCTGTGGAACTACCTCGGCTCGCTCGACGTGTCGGTGCTGCCCTACCGGTTCGGCACCCACTCGGGCTGGCTGGAGGCCTGCCGGGACCTCGGGACGACCGTGGTGGCGCCGACCTGCGGCTACTACGCCGACCAGGGGCCGGTGCTGAGCTACCTCCTCGACGAGGACCGGTACGACGCCGGCACGCTCGCCGAGTCGATCGTGCTGGCCCACGAGACCCGGCCCCGGCTGGGCGCCTCGATCGACCTGCGTCGCCACCAGCGTGCCCACGTCGCCCGCGCGCACGACCTCCTCTACCGGGCCCTCGTCCAGGCCGCCGGGTGAGGGGCCTCCGCCCGCTCCGCATCTGCCTGGTCGCGTCGAGCAGGTTCCCGATCCGCGAGCCGTTCGCCGGGGGCCTGGAGGCGCTCACGCACGCGCTGGCCACCGAGCTCGGCCGCCGCGGCCACCACGTGACCCTGTTCGCCGCGCCCGGGTCCGACCCGGCGCTCGACGTCCACGAGCTCGCCGTGCCGACGTACGACGGGAGCGCGGCCGCGCGGCTCGACGTCAATGCGCCCTCGGACCTGTGGATGGCCGAGCACCACGCCTACCTCGGCCTGATGCTGGACCTGGTCCGTGACGGTGCCCAGCGCTTCGACGTGGTCCACAACAACAGCCTCCACCACCTGCCCGTCGCCATGGCCCCGGCGCTGACCGTGCCGCTGGTGACCACGCTGCACACCCCGCCGGTCCCGTGGCTGGAGTCGGCGGCGGCGCTGGCTCCGGACTCGGCCGTCTTCGCGGCCGTCAGCCGCTGCACCTCCGAGGCCTGGGCGCACGCGGTGCGCAGCACCACGATCCTCAACGGCGTCGACGTCCACCGGTGGCGCGCGGGACCGGGCGGCGGTCCGGCCGTGTGGTCGGGCCGGCTGGTCCGGGAGAAGGCCCCGCACGAGGCGATCGACGCCGCCGCGGCGGCCGGCGTACCGCTGGTGCTGGCGGGGCCGGCGCCCGACGACGACTACTTCCGGGCCGAGATCGCCCCGCGTCTCGGGCCCAGCGCCGTGCACGTCGGGCACCTCGACCACCTGGCGCTCGCCCGGCTGCTGGGCCGGGCGTCGGTGGCCCTGGTGACCCCGGCGTGGGACGAGCCCTACGGACTGGTCGCCGCCGAGGCGATGGCCTGCGGGACCCCCGTCGCGGCCTACGCCCGCGGTGCCCTGCCCGAGATCGTGGCCCCGGGGACGGGCGCGCTGGCCGTGGCCGGGGACGTCGCGGACCTCGCCCGGGCGATCACCGAGGCCCGGGCCTGCGACCGCGACGTCGTACGACGCCACGCCGAGCGGCACTGCTCGCTGGACCGGATGGTCGACGACTACGAGCGGCTCTACGGCTCCCTGGTCGACGTGGT
This sequence comes from Nocardioides lianchengensis, assembly GCF_900101465.1. Classification (GTDB taxonomy): domain Bacteria; phylum Actinomycetota; class Actinomycetes; order Propionibacteriales; family Nocardioidaceae; genus Nocardioides; species Nocardioides lianchengensis. The sequence continues at coordinate 189,774 of NZ_FMZM01000009.1, read as the reverse complement.
GGCCGCGGCGTGATCGGCTACTACGTGCACCACCACGGCAGCGGACACCTCCACCGCGCCACGGCGCTGGCCCACGCCGCCGCGGCCCGGGGCCGGGTCGTCACCGGCCTCTCGTCTCTCCCGCGGCCGGCGGACTGGCCCGGGCCCTGGGTCCAGCTGCGCCGCGACGACGAGGGGGAGCGCCCGCTGCGGCCCACCGCCCACGGCCGGCTGCACTGGGTGCCGCTCGGCGACGACGGGCTCCGCGACCGCACCGCCGCGCTGGCCGCCTGGATCGCCACCGCCCGGCCCGCCTGCGTCGTGGTCGACGTCTCGGTCGAGGTCGCCCTGCTGGTACGGCTGCACGGCGTGCCGGTCGTGGCGGTCGTGCTCCCCGGCGCCCGTGGCGACGCGGCGCACGCCCTGGGGCTAGGCGTCGCCGACGCGCTCGTCGGCTGCTGGCCGGCCGACGTCCCGGGCCTGGTGCGCGACCTGCCCGACGACGTGTTCGCGCGGCTGCGGCCGATCGGCGCCGTCAGCCGCTTCCCGGTCGGCGCACCGGCTGTACGACGCCCCGGACCTCCGAGGGTCGTGGTGCTCGCCGGCACCGGCGGCGACGACCTCGACGAGACCTCGGTCGACCGGGCGCGGGCCTCCGCCCCGGACTGGTCCTGGACCGTGCTCAGCCGTCGCTTCGGCAGCTGGGTCGACGACCCCCGGCCGGTGCTGGCCGACGCCGACGTGGTGGTCACGCACGCGAGTCAGAACGCGCTGGCCGAGGTCGCGGCACTGCGCCGGCCGGCGGTCGTCGTACCCCAGCGACGGCCGCACGACGAGCAGCGCACCACGGCCCGCGCCCTCGCCTCGGCCGGGCTGCCCGTGCTGGTCGAGGAGACCTGGCCGCAGGACGGCTGGGCCCGCCGACTGGAGCGGGCGGCCGGCCTCGACGGGCGTGGCTGGTCGTGCTGGTGCGACGGGCACGCGGCGGAGCGGTTCCTCGACGTCGTGGCCGCGGTCAGCCCGGTGCCGGCGTGAGCCGGGTCGCCGTGGTCACGCTCGCCCACGGCCGCCACGAGCACCTCCGGGGCCAGCACCGGACCCTGGCCGCCGCGACCCGTCCGCCCGACGACTACGTGGTGGTGGCGATGGACGACCCGGCCATCGTCCCGACCAACGTCGACGGCCTGCGCAGCCGGGTGCTCCGGGTCGCGACCGACCCCGGGGGCCTGCCGCTCGCCCGGGCCCGCAACCGCGGCGTCCGGGCCGCGCTCGACGCCGGCGCCGACGTCGTCGTGTGCCTCGACGTCGACTGCCTGGCCGGCCCCGACCTGGTGGCGTCGTACGCCGAGCGGGTCCTGGCCCACCCGCGGACGGTCTGGCAGGGCCCGGTGACCTACCTGGCCCCGCCCCCGGACGGCGGCTACCCCCTGGCCGATCTGACCTCCCTCGACGACCCGCACCCGGGCCGGCCGGCGCCCGCGCCCGGCGCCGTGAGCTGGGACGCCGACCCGGACCTGTTCTGGTCGCTCTCCTTCGCGCTCTCGCCGGCGGCCTGGGCGACCGCGGGCGGCTTCGACCCGGAGTACGTCGGCTACGGCGCCGAGGACACCGACTTCGGCCGTCGGCTGGTCGCGAGCGGTCTCGGCCTGGCCTGGGACGGCGCGGCCCGGGCCTTCCACCAGCACCACCCGGTGTCGCGTCCGCCCGTCGAGCACCTCGACGACATCCTCCGCAACGCCGCCCTCTTCCACCGTCGCTGGGGCGCGTGGCCGATGCTCGGCTGGCTGGAGGAGTTCGAGCGTCGCGGCCTCGCGTCGTACGACGGGCTGCGCTGGACGGTCACCGACGCACGGTGAACCGCCAGGTCCGCACGGTGCGGTTGCCGACGGCGTCGGCCGCGACCAGGTGTACGACGTGACGCCCCGGCGCCAGCGCGCGACGCGGGGTCGCGGTGAGCCGGTCGCCGCGCAGCCGGAGACCGGGCACCGGACGCCCGTCGATCCGCAGCACCACCCGTCGTACGTCGGAGCGCCGGTCGGTGATCCGCGCGCGCAGCGTCGGCGTGCGGTCGCGGGTGCTCCCGGCCGGGCGGAGGTCACGGACCCGTGGACCGGTCGTGTCGACCGTCCAGGTGCGGACGGCGGGCGTCGGGTCGGTGTTGCCGGCCGCGTCGGTGGCGCGCACCTCCAGTCGGTGCCCGCCGTCGCGCAGCCCGCGGAGGACGGGGGCGGCGGAGCAGGGCGACCAGGCCCGGGCGTCGAGCCGGCAGGAGAAGGTCGCACCCGGCTCGCTCGTGAGCCGGAACGCCGCCCGGGCCGAGGCCACGGTGCCGGTCGGTCCGCCGGCGATGCGGGTGTCGGGGGCGGTGGTGTCGGTGACGACGACCGGCACCGAGGCGGTCCGGCTGCCGTCGAGGCCCATCCCGTGGCCGTCGTGCACGCTGCGGACCGTGACGGTCGCGGTGTAGCGGCCGGCCCGGGCGTAGGTGTGGTCCGGGTCGGGGCCGCTGCCGGTGCTGCCGTCGCCGAAGGCCCAGGAGTAGGCGAGCTCGCCGGTCCCGGGCGCGAGGTCGGCGCAGCCGATCCGCTTCGCGCTGTTGTCGGGGTCGTGGACCACGACCGAGACGGCCCGGGCGCCCGCTCGCAGCGGTTGCTCGACCGACACGGCGGCGTGGCCCCCGGCGTCGGAGGTGAAGGTCGGCCAGATCTCGTTGGCCGCGCTGAACGGCTGCGTCTCGTCGAAGCGGAAGTGCGCACCCCCGCGGTCCTGGGCGCAGGGCTGCTCGTGGACGTGCACGTTCGGGTGCGCGGTGCTCGGCCTCAGGCCGCTCACCGCCAGGGATGCGGTGGTGGACCCGCGACGTCGTACGAGAGCGGCGGTGCCGATCAGTTCGGGGAAGGAGACCAGGCCGTCGGAGTACGACCGCAGCTCGCCGGTGGTGGTCACCTCGGTGGAGAACGCCACCGTTGCCGGGGCGCTCGCGCTGCCGGGCGTGGCGGTGGCGGCGATCGTCGGGAGGTGGGCGTGGCCGTCCTCGGTGGCGGTGATCGCGACGGTGTCGGTGCCGACGACGCCGCCGGCGTCGGAGGCGGTGACCGTCGCGGTGTAGCTGCCGGCCTCGTCGTAGGTGTGGTCGGGCGAGGCGCCGGAGCCCGTCGTACCGTCGCCGAAGGACCAGGCGTAGCTCAGGCCGGTCGTGGTCGCGGCGGCCGTGAAGGCCACGTCGAGCGGGGCGGTGCCGCTGGTCGGCGTGGCGGAGGCGGAGACCGGACTGGCCGCCTCGGCGGAGATCGGGAACTGCTCGGAGGTGACGCCGCCGCGGCCGTCGGAGACCGTCAGTGTCGCGGTGAAGGCGCCGGGCTCGTCGTAGGCGTACATGGCGTGCGCCGCGGTCGAGGTGTCCGAGGCGTCGTCGGCCGTGCCGAAGTCCCAGTGGTAGGTCAGCGGGTCGCCGTCGGGGTCGGTGGCGTTGGCCGTCGCGTGGACGAGCAACGGCGCCGGGCCGCTGGTCGGGTCGACGACCGGCGCGATCACCGGCGCCCGGTTCGCGCCGGGCTCCTCGACCACGACGCTGCCGCGCATCAGGGTGCCGTGGATCGAGCAGAGGTAGTAGTAGGTCCCCGGCGCCGAGAAGGTACGGCGGATCGGCGGCCCGTCGATGTCGCGGTGCTCCAGGATCGGCTCCGGCCAGACCGCGCGGGTGTCCTCGGAGGTCAGGTCGTGGGCCATGGCGGCCCGGTCGAACTGCCACTCGACGGTGTCCCCGACCCCGATCCGCACCTCGGAGGTGAGGGTGTCCACGGACTCCCAGCGGTTGCCGTAGGCGTCGTCGACGGCGTCGACCACCCAGGTCCGTCCCGCGGCGCCGGTCGCCGCGGGCGCGGTGGCGAGGGGGAGCAGGCCGGCGGCCGCGAGGACCGCCACGAGCAGACCGACCACGAGCGGGCGGCGGGAGTGCGACATCGGCGACGGGACCTTCCGGGCGAGCGACAGATCGAACCACGTTCGCATTTCTGAACTGTGGTGGCCGTCACTGTAGCGGCTGACAGGTCCTCGCGCTCAGGTGCGGGGGTGTTCTCTTGGAGCACACCCACCTCGGCCTCGGCAAGGAGCACCAGCATGGACACGCGCACCCTCGGGCAGGGCCTGGAGGTCTCGGCCCTCGGCCTCGGCTGCATGGGCATGAGCCACGGCCTCGGCCCGGCCGGCGACCACGACGAGATGGTCGGCGTCATCCGCGACGCCGTCGACCTCGGCGTGACCCTCTTCGACACCGCCGAGGTCTACGGCCCGTTCGTCAACGAGGAGCTGGTCGGTGCGGCGCTGGCCCCGGTCCGCGACCAGGTCGTGATCGCGACCAAGTTCGGCTTCTCCTTCGACGCAGACGGGAAGCAGACCGGCGGGCTGGACAGCCGGCCCGAGCACGTCCGAGAGGTGGCCGACGCCTCGCTGAGGCGCCTCGGCGTGGAGACGATCGACCTCTTCTACCAGCACCGGGTCGACCCGGACGTGCCGATCGAGGAGGTCGCGGGCGCGGTCGGCGAGCTGATCGCCGCGGGCAAGGTGCGCCACTTCGGGATGTCGGAGGCCGGCGCCGGGACGATCCGGCGCGCGCACGCGGTGACGCCGGTGACCGCGCTGCAGAGCGAGTACTCGCTGTTCTGGCGCGAGCCCGAGGAGTCGGTGCTGCCCACGCTCGAGGAGCTCGGCATCGGGTTCGTCCCGTTCAGCCCGCTCGGCCGCGGGTTCCTCACCGGCCGGATCGACGCGTCCACCACCTTCGCCGACAACGACATCCGCCGCACCCTGCCGCGCTTCCAGGCCGACGCGCTGGCCGCCAACCAGGCGGTCGTCGACCTGCTCGGACGGATCGCCGAGCGCCACGACGCGACCCCCGGGCAGGTGGCGCTGGCCTGGCTGCTCGCCCAGCAGCCGTGGATCGTCCCGATCCCCGGCACCCGTCGTACGACGCGGCTGCGGGAGAACGTCGGCGGCGCGTCCCTCGCGCTGACCTCGGCCGACCTCGACGAGATCCAGCAGGCCAGCGCGACGATCGTCGTCCAGGGCGAGCGCTACAACGAGGCGATGCAGGCGATGATCGACCGCTCCTGATCACCGCTCGAGGCGGACGACCGTGATCCCGGGCGAGGTGGCCGGCTCGCCCATCGCGGCCAGAGCGGCGCCGGCGTCGGCGAGCCCGATGACGGCGCCCACCAGCCGGTCCGGTCGTACGGCGCCCGACGCGACCAGGTCGAGCATCGGCGGGTAGTCGCGGGCGGCCATGCCGTGCGAGCCGAGGACCTGCAGCTCCTTGGCCACCACGAGGTCCATCGGCAGCGGTGGCGTCGCCTGCTCGCCCAGCAGCAGCCCGACCTGGACGTGGCGACCGCGCGGGCGCAGGGACGACACCGACGCGACGGCGGTGGCGGGGGAGCCGACGGCGTCCAGCGACACGTGCGCCCCGCCGCCGGTGGTCTCGAGCACCCGCCGGGCGGCGTCGGCGCCGCCGGTCAGCACGACCTCGGCGCCCAGCTCCGTCGCGAGGGCGAGCGCCTGGTCCGACAGGTCGACCGCCACGACCCGGGCGCCGAGCGCGGCCGCGATCATCACCGCCGAGAGCCCTACGCCGCCGCAGCCGTGCACGGCCACCCAGTCGCCCGGCCCGACCCGGCCGTGCGCCGTCAGCGCGCGGTACGACGTCGCGAACCGGCAGCCCAGCGCCGCGGCGGTGACGAGGTCGAGGTCGTCGGGCAGGACCACGACGTTCAGGTCGGCGGCCGGTACGGCGACCAACTCGGCGAACGACCCGGGCATCGTGAAGCCGGGCTGCTGCTGGTCGGGGCAGACCTGCGCGTCGCCGGCCGCGCACCAGGCGCACCGGCCGCAGCCGCAGACGAACGGCGCGGTCACCCGCTGGCCGACCCGGACCGTGCGCACCTGGGGTCCGACGGCGGCGACGACACCGGCGAACTCGTGGCCGGGCACCTGCGGCAGCGGCACCGGGTCGTGGCCCTGCCAGGCGTGCCAGTCGGAGCGGCAGACACCGGTGGCGCCGACCGCGACCAGCACCCCGTCGGCGGGGCAGGTGGGGTCGGGGACCTCGACCAGCACGGGAGTCGCGCCGTACGTGTCGTACCGGACCGCCTGCACGGGATGATCGTACGGTCGGACCTCTCTGCGACACTTGCCCGCTGACGAACCGCCCACGGGCGCGAGCGCGAGAGGAGCAGGGATGAGCGAGATCGCCGGCGAGCTGGCCCGGGTCAAGGGCGCCTTCTCGCAGCCGACCCTCACCCTGCTGCACCAGCGGCAGGCCGCCGTCGTCATCACCGTGTTCCGGGCCGCCTTCGGGCGCAACAACAAGCCGATCCCGACCGCGCGCCTGCACGCCCAGGTCGAGGAGCACCTGGCCGAGATCCGGCTCGCCGGCGAGACCGAGGTCCCGACCGGCAACGGCCGCGACCTGTGCCACCGGTGGATGCGCGGGCAGTGGCTGGTGCGGGCCCTCGACGAGACCGGCCACGAGGTCTACACGCTGACCTCGCACGCCCAGCAGGCCCTGGAGCTGGTCAAGAACCTGGCCCGCGACCGGGCCACGCTCAGCGAGCACCGGATCGCCACCATCCTCGGCACCGTGCGGCGCTTCAACGCCGAGGCCAACCCCGACCGGACGTCGCGGGTGACCATCCTCAACGCCGAGATCGCCCGGCTCCAGGCCGAGCGCGACCGGCTGGTCGACGGCGCCGAGCTGGTCAGCGCGACCGAGGACTACATGGTCGAGGGGTTCACCGAGCTGCTCTCGCTGATCTCGGCGCTGCCCAGCGACTTCGCGCGGGTCGAGGAGCGCTTCGCCACCATCCGCGGGCAGATCCTGGCCGCCTTCCGGGCCGAGGACCGCCCGGCCGGCGAGGTGATCGACGACTACCTCGCGCGCGCCGACGCGCTGATGACCGCCACCCACGAGGGCCGGGCCTTCGAGGGGGCCTTCGCCCTGCTGCGCGACGACGCGCTCGTGACCCAGCTCCGCGAGGACCTCACGGCGCTGCTCGACCACCCGCTCTCCGGGGGGCTGATCAGCGACGCCGACCGGGCCGAGCTGCAGGGCACGGTGCGGCTCGTGCGCGACGGGCTCGACCGGGTGCTGGCGCAGCGCTCGCGGGTCACCGCCACGCTGAAGGAGTACATCGTCTCCCACGACGCGGCCCGCGACCGCGAGCTCGAGCAGACGCTGCGCCAGATCGAGTCCGAGCTGATGACCTGGATGGCCACGACCGGCCCGCGCGCGGTCCACGAGGTACCCCTGCTGCCGGCGCGGGCCGGGGCCGAGCACCTGCGCGAGCGGTTCTACGACCCGGCCGACGACGTGCTCCCCGAGCGGATCCGACCGGGCGATCCTGACGACGCGCCTCCGGTGTCCCTCGAGGGGCTGCTGGCCCAGGGCGGGCCGCGGCTGTCCGCGCTGCGCCGCCGGCTCGAGGACACCCTCGGGTCGCTGCTGCCCGCCGGCTCGCTCGGCGAGCTCTTCGACCGGCTCGAGCCGTCGCTGCGACGGCCGGTCGAGATCTTCGGCCTGCTCCACCTCGCCGCCGACCGCGAGTGGCTCAGCGAGGAGGAGCTGGAGGCCTTCGTGGCGGTCCGGCCCGACGGCAGCCGCCGTACCTTCTCCGTGCCCCGCACCCCCCTGCCCGATCCCGACCGCCGACCCGAGACCCGAGAGGACGCCGCGCGATGAGCGTCGACGCCGACCTCGACAGCAGCCCCGTGACCGACCCCGACGTGGACGTCGACCTCGACGTCGAGCCGATCGACGACTCCTCGGTCTCGCTCTTCGAGGGCGACGAGGGCGGTTTGGAGTACGCCCAGCGCCGGGCCCTGGTCGCGCTGCTGAAGCAGCGCTTCATCAGCGCCCGCACCCACCCGCGCGACTGGCCGGTGCTGGTCGACCACGAGCGGGTGCTCCGCTCGCGCCTCAACGACCTGTTCCTCGACCTCGTGGTCGACCGGTCGCGCGAGGTCGCCTGGAAGCGCCAGGCCACCTCCGAGACCGGCAGCCGCTTCCCGACCCTGCTCTACGACGCCGCGTGGTCGCGCGAGGAGACGCTGGTGCTGGTCCACCTGCGTGACCGGCTGCGCGCCGGTCTGGCGGGCGGGGACGCGCGGGTCTTCGTCGACCGCGAGGACATCGTCGAGTACGTCGCCAGCTTCCGGCCGGCCCATGCCACCGACGAGGCCGGCGACGAGAAGCGCGCCCGCAACGCGGTGGTCAGCGTGGTGAAGTCCGGGCTGCTGATCGGGGCGGCCTCCGACGACCGCTACGAGATCAGCGAGGCCGTCGAGCCGCTGCTGCCGCTGGAGCTGATGCAGGAGCTGCTGGAGGCGCTGCAGCGGGCCAACCGGGCCGAGCAACCGCCGCCCGAGCCCGAGGCGGAGCTGTTCGACGAGCAGCCCGACGGGCCGGTTCACGGGGAGGACACGGAGTGACGACGACCGACGGGCTCTTCGAGCAGCAGCTGGTGGACGCGCCCGCCGACGACACGGTGCAGTGGCGCGCGGCGCTGCTGCAGCTGGTCAACTGGGGCGGCTTCGGCGGCCTGACCACGGTGCCGCTGCGCGGCGACGCGACGATGATCTCCGGGGCCTCCGGGGTCGGCAAGAGCACCATCCTCGACGCCTACACCGCGCTGATGATGCCGTCGGACACCAAGTTCAACGGCGCCTCCAACGACGCGGTCGCGGGCCGGGCCCGCGGCGTCGGCCAGCGCAACCTGCTGTCCTACCTGCGCGGCGCGGTCGACGTGGTCGACGACCCCCGCACCGGGCGCCCGGTCGAGCAGCTGCTGCGCGGTCGCGGCTCCGACACCTGGGGCGCAGTCGCGATGACCTTCGTCAACGACCACGGCGGCCGCTTCACCGCGCTGCGCACCTACTACGTCCCGCGCCGGGCCGCCCGCTCCGGCGAGGTGCAGATGCAGCTGGTGACCCACGAGGGCGCGCTGTCACTCGACGCGCTCGAGGTCGCGGTGCCCGAGCGCTTCCACGCCAACACGCTCAAGAAGCTCTACCCCGGCGTCCGCGTCCACCGCACGTACGCCGAGTTCTCCGCGGTCCTGCACGCCCGCCTCGGCATCGGCGCGAACGGCGACGGCGCGAAGGCGCTGCGGCTGCTGGCCCGGATCCAGGCCGGCAACCAGGTGCGCAGCGTCGACGAGCTCTACAAGGACATGGTCCTGGAGCGGCCCTCGACGTACGCCGCGGCCGACCGGGCGGTCGAGCACTTCGACGACCTCGACACGGCGTACTCCGCCATGCGGGTCGAGGAGCAGAAGCTCGAGCTGCTCGACCCGATCACCGACCTGCACGAGCGGCGGGTGGCGGCCGGCGTACGTCTCGGCGAGCTCGACGCGTACGGCGTGACGCTGCCCGGCGACACCCCGCTGCGGCTGTGGCTGCTGCGCACCCACCGCCGGCTGCTCGGCGGCGCGGTCGACGCCAACCGCGACGACCGCCGGGCCACCGACGAGGAGCGCACCCGCACCGCCGGTGCGGAGAAAGCGCTGCAGGGCGACCTGGAGGCGGCCAAGGAGGCGCACCGGGCGGCCGGCGGCTCCACGCTGCAGTCCCTCGCCCTCTCGCTGGAGCAGGAGGCGGTGGTCCGCGAGGACCGCGCCGGCCGGCGGGCCGTGCTGCAGGAGCGGCTGCTGCCGCTGATCGAGCTGTCCGGCGACGACGCCGGTCCGGACGCCGACGGCGTCGCGGACGCGTTGGGGTCCGAGGCCGCGTTCGCGGCGCTGCAGCAGCGGGCCCGCGCCTGGCTCGACGGCTGGCAGGGCCAGCAGGACCGGCTCGGCCGGGCCCGCGACGGGCTGCGCGACCGGCGCTTCCCGCTGCAGCAGCGGCAGGGCGAGCTGCGCGGCGAGCGGGCGTCGCTGGAGGGCCGGGCCGGGCGGATGCCGGCCCGGATGCACGAGCTGCGCGCCGAGGTGGCGGAGGCCAGCGGGCTCGGGATCGACGAGCTGCCGTTCGTCGCCGAGCTACTCGACGTCGCGCCCGAGGAGGCGCGCTGGCGCACCGCGATCGAGACCGTCCTGGGCGGCACCGCGCGGGTGCTGCTGGTGCCGCTCGACCGGCTCGCGGCCTTCTCGGCCGCCATCGACGGGCTGCAGCTGCGCGGCCGCCTGACCTTCGAGGGCGCCGAGCTCGACCTCCCCGACCGCGGGCCGGGCGACCCGGAGCGGATCGCCGGCAAGCTCTTGTTCCAGGACTCGCCGTTCTCGGGCTGGGTGCAGGCCCACGTCGAGGACCCGGCCCGCAACGCCCTGTGCGTGGAGACCGCGGCCGGGCTCGAGGGCGACGGGCTGCGGGTGACGCTCGCCGGCCAGACCCGCAGCGGCCGCCGGGGCGCCCACGGGCGCAACGACGCCCGCAGCATCATCGGCTTCTCCAACGAGGGCGCGATCGCCGAGATCGACGCCGAGCTCGCGACGCTCGAGCAGGAGCTGGTCGCCCTCGACGCGGAGGTCGCCGAGCAGGACCGCCGGCTGCGCGTGCTGACCCGCGCGCGGACGGCGTACGACGCGGTCGCCGACGCCCGCTTCGACGACCTCGACGTGGCCGGCAGCGACCGCCGCATCGCCGACCTCGAGCGGCGCCGCGACGACATCCTGGCCGCCGACGACCAGCTCCAGGTGCTGCAGGAGCAGGTCGAGGCGCTGGAGGCCCGGCTGGAGCAGACCCGCCGGGCGCGCTTCGGCCTGGAGCGGCGCCAGCAGGAGCTGAACTCCACCCACGCCGAGCTGATCGACTCCGAGGACCTGGTCAACGACCGGCTCGAGGCGATGGAGCGCAGCGGGGCGGTCGTGCTCACCGCCGAGCAGGACGCAGCGCTGGCCACCGAGTTCGCGGCCGCGGCGGCGCCGGCGGACCCCGACGACCCCGACCGGTTCTCCGAGACCTCGCAGCGCCTCGCCGACCGGCTGCACGGCGCGGTCGCCGAGGCCGACGCCGAGATCCGACGGGTCGACGACGAGCTGACCGGGATCTTCCGGCTCTACAAGTTCCAGTGGGACTCGCCCAACCTGGGCGCCACCGCGGAGTCGTACCCCGACTACGCGCGGATCCTCGAGGAGATCCGCGGCAAGGGCCTCGCCGGGCGTCGTTCGGAGTGGCGGCGCCGACTCACCGAGTGGAGCGGCCAGGACCTGGTCCCGCTGGTCGGGGCGATGGCGGCCTCGATCGAGGAGATCGAGGACCGGCTGGACCCGATCAACGCGATCCTGCGGCGCCTGGAGTTCGGCGCCTCCGGCGACCGGCTCCGGATCCGCCTGCGCCGGCTGGCCCCGGCCCACGTCCAGGTCTTCATGAAGGACCTGCGGGCCCTCTCCTCCGCGGCCACCACCGAGCTGGCCGAGGACGACCTTGAGCGCCGCTTCGCGGACCTCAGCCGCTTCATGCAGCAGCTGCGCAGGCCGACCCAGGTGGGCGAGGCCGGCGCCGCCGCGACCGACCGCGACCGGCTGCTCGACGTACGACGGCACGTCGAGATCAGCGCCGAGCGCTACGACCCGGCGACCGGCGAGCTGCGGGCGACGTACCGGACGCTGGGGGAGAAGAGCGGCGGCGAGAGCCAGGAGCTGGTGGCCTTCATCGTCGGCTCCGCGCTGCGCTTCCGCCTCGGCGACGAGACCCGCTCGCGGCCCCGCTTCGCCCCGGTCTTCCTCGACGAGGGCTTCGTGAAGGCCGACTCGGAGTTCGCCGGCCGCGCCGTGCAGGCCTGGCGCGGCCTGGGCTTCCAGCTGATCGTCGGCGTGCCGCTCGACAAGGTGACCGGGCTGGAGCCCCACATGGACGAGCTGCTGGCGATCACCAAGAACAGCGTGACGCACCAGTCCTGGATCACGCCGATCACGGGGGCGTCGGCGACCGCGGACTGATCGCCGCCCCGATCGCCGACCTCTCGGGCCTTCCCTGACGTTCCCGGGGGATGCTTCGCCCAGGAACGTCCTACTTACCCGGATATCCGGGTAAGTAGGACACCCCCCCCGGAAACGCACGAACGGCGACCCCCGGCGTGAGCCGGGAGCCGCCGTTCAGCGGTGCGGGGTCTTCTCAGACCGCGCGGACGTTCTCGGCCTGCGGGCCCTTCTGGCCGGCGACGACGTCGAACTCGACCTTCTGGTTCTCCGCGAGGCTCTTGAAGCCGGTGCCCTGGATGTTGGTGTGGTGGACGAACACGTCCGCGCCGCCACCGTCCTGGGCGATGAAGCCGAAGCCCTTGTCGTCGTTGAACCACTTCACGGTGCCCTGGGTCATCTGATTCCTCTTTCGTTGCGGTGGATGCAGCGCGCGCGGGGCGCTCGCTGCGAGCTGAAGACATGGCGTGTATGTCCAGCTGACCGAAGACCAACGAACAGGCGATGAGCTCGGCGACCACTGTGGCCACCGGGTGGGGAGAACCCCCTTCAACACCTCAGACGGTAGCAGGGTGCTCCGACCGGCCTCGCATCCTCGCGCGCGGGGGCCGCCGGTGCGTGACCGGCGACCCCCGACGGCGGGAGGGGATCAGCCCTCGATCGCCGCGGGCTCCCGGTGTTCGCTGTCCTGGCCGGAGCCGATCTCGATCTTGCGGGGCTTGGCGCGCTCGGCGACCGGGACGACGAGCCGAAGCACGCCGGCGTCGTAGCTGGCCTCGATGCGGTCGAGGTCGAGGTTGTCGCCGAGGACCAGCTGGCGGCTGAAGGTCCCGCGGGTGCGCTCGTTGGCCAGCATCTGCCAGTCGCCGTTGCGGGTCACGCGCTCGGCCCGGACAGTCAGCACGTTGCGCTCGACGTCGAGGTCGATGCTCTCCCGGGTGACGCCGGGCAGGTCGAACTCGATGACGAACCGGTCACCCTCGCGCCAGGCATCCATCGCCATCGCCGCGGGCCGGTTGGTCGTGCCGAGTAGCTGCTGGGTCAGGCGGTCGAGGTCGCGGAACGGGTCGGTGGTGCGCAGCAGCATGGCTCTTCCTCTCTGTGAAGGGTGGTCGACGTCCTGCGTAAGTCCGTCGAACCTGTATCAACGGTTACAGGTTTTATATACCCAGATGATGCGTCAGACTCAAGTCCGTGAGCGAGAGAAATCGAGGGGTCTTCGCGATCTCCGTCGCGGCCGAGATGGTGTCGATGGAGATCCAGAACCTCCGGGTCTACGAACGCCGCGGACTGGTCGATCCGGCCCGCACGTCGGGGGGCACGAGGCTCTACAGCCCGGCGGACATCGAGCGGCTGCACCGGGTCCGCGAGCTGCTTGCGGAAGGTCTCAACCTCGCCGGCGTGGGCCGGGTCCTCGCGCTGGAGGAGGAGGTACGACGCCTGCGGGCCAGGCTGGCGCGGGCGTCGGGTTGAGCGCGCCGGCGTCGGTCAGACCAGGTCGCGGACCCGGTCGGCGAGCGAGTCCTTGACGGCCTGGGTCACCGCGGTCTCGAGCTGGGCGTTCAGGTCGCCCTGGTCCTCGAGGTTGCCGAGCAGCTCGCGCAGGTCGAGGTCGTCGACGGTGCGGAGCAGGACGTCGTCGGTCTTCAGTGCGGCATTCACGACGGAGTCCGGGAGGGCGCGGATCGCGGCCTTCAGGAACCGGTTGAGGTCGGCCGAGTCCAGGGCCTCGCCGACCAGCTCGGAGGCCGGGGGGAGTGTGCCCTCCTCGTCCAGCCGTCGTACGGCGTCCCGCAGCCCGTCGCGCAGCGCCTCGATCTCCGCGTCGCTGCGCTCGCCGCCCTGACCGAGCTCGAGCGTCAGTGCCTCGCGGCTGACGGAGAGCCGGCAGGCGGCGCCGTCGACGCCGAGCAGCACCAGCCGCTCGGTGAGCCCCTCGATGCCGTCGGAGCGCGAGGTGACGGTGCGCTCGACGCACGGGTCGACGGTCCGGAGGGGCTCGAAGGAGCCGCCCCCGCCGGCGAGCTGGACGCCGATCACGCCGGCGACCAGGACGGCCGCGGCGACCGGCAGGCCGAGCGCCCGGGCCGCGGCGCTCATGCGGTCTCCCGGGAGCGGGGCCGGACCGCGCCGAGCACCACGGTCAGCAGGGCGAGCAGCGCCAGTCCGGCGCCGATCAGGAACGAGTCGCGGAACGCCCGGGTGGCGGCGCGCTCCAGCTGCTCGTCGAGGTCGCGCTCGAGCTGCTCCGCGGCCGGCTGCTCGGAGGCAGCGAGGTCCAGGCTCGCGAAGGCCGGGTGCAGGTCAGGGACCTGGCCCTGCTGGTCGGCGAGCTCGTCGCCGAGCGCGCGGGCGACCGCGATCTTGTCCTCCGCGCGCAGCGGGGCGTCGATGACCAGGGCCGTGATCGCCTGCTCGGCGGGCTCCTGGGCGTCCTGGAGGTCCGCGGTGAAGACCGGGGTCAGGATCGCCAGCCCGACGACGACGCCGACGTGGCGGGCGCCGATCGTCCAGCCGGCGTGCCGGGCCCGTGGCAGCCGCAGCTCCATCGCCTGGGCGGTGAGCCGGTCGACGGTGAGGCCCAGGCCCAGGCCGACCAGCGCCTGCGGCGCGACGGTCCAGGCGAGATGGGACGACGGCGGGATGGCCAGCGCGACCAGGCCGCCGGCGACCAGGAAGCAGCCGACCCCGACCTCGACCTGCGGGGGCGTGCGCAGCAGCCGCGCCAGCGGCCCGGCGGCGAGCGCGGCGATCGGCACCACGGACACGGTCAGGGCCGCGGTCGCGGGGGAGTGTCGCCAGCCCTGGACCAGCAGCAGCACCAGCAGGAACAGCGCCGCGGTGAGCGCCGCGGACAGCAGGGCCAGGGTGAGGTTGGGGCGCAGGGCGGGCCGGTGCCGGTCCGGCTCCTGCTCGGGTACGGCGGCGACCGCGAGCGCGGCCGGGACCGCGAGGACGGCGAACGGCACCTGCACCACGAAGATGGCCTGCCACGAGATCGCCTGGGTGAGCAGCCCGCCCGCGACCGGTCCGGCCGCCGTGCCGATGACGCCGGCCGTGACCCACGCGGCGACGCCGCGCCGCTCGCCCCACTTCGCGACCAGGAGCTCCAGGCACCCCACGAGGGCCAGGGCCCCGCCGACCGCCTGGATGCAGCGGGCCGCGATCAGCACGTCGATCGAGCCGGCCACGGCGCACCACGCCGAGGCGGCGGCGAAGACCGCGATGCCGACGGCGCCGAGGACCTGCGGCCGGGCGCGCGCGGCGGCCATCGCGGTCGGGACGGCGCCGAGGCCGAGCACCAGGTTGAAGGAGATCAGCACCCACGCGACCTGGCCGACCGTCGCGTCGAGGTGCACGAGGATGTCGGGCAGCGCGAGGGTGACCACCGCCGAGTCGGCCAGTACGAGCGCGACGGTGACGGCGAGCAGGGGAGCCACGGCACGACGCACCCGCTCATCCTGGCAGGATCGCCAAGAGTTCGCATACGTGAACGATGTCGGAGAAGTGTTCACAAGTCTGGACTCAGTTCTTGACTCTGTGTGATCGGCGCCATACGTTCGGGCCGCCACCCCAAGCGAGGAGTTCCATGAACGTGCTGCGCAGATCTCTCCAGCGAGCCGCCGTCCTGGTCGCGGCCCTGTCCGTCCCCCTCACGGCGCTCGCCGTCACCGCAGCCCCGGCCACCGCGGCCGTCGGCGACGAGGTGATCGCCTGGCTGGAGGTCGAGGACGGCGTGATCAGCGGGGGACCGGCCCTCAACTCCGGCGACCACGGCAACTTCTCGGGCACCGGGTCCTACACCTTCCGCGAGACCGGCATGCAGTCGACGATGACCGTCAACGCGCCCGCGGCCGGGACCTACCCGGTCTACATCCGCTACGCGGCCGGGCCGCTCACGCCGGAGGAGAACGTCACCCGCGCGATGGGGCTGCTCACCAACGGCGGCAGCCGCCAGCAGGTGAGCTACCCGATCACCAGCCTCGAGAACTGGGAGGCCTGGCGCTTCTCCACGGCCACCGTGACCCTCAACCAGGGCCCGAACACGATCGCCGTGCAGTGCGATCGGGGCCAGGAGATCTGCCGGCTCAACTTCGACGCCATCCAGGTCGGCGGCACCGCGCCCGACCCGTGCCCGGCGACCGCGCCGGAGACCGGCTGGACCAGTCTCTTCGACGGCACCTTCGCGACCTTCGACGGCTGGCGCAAGGCCGGGGCGGGCGGCTTCGGCCGCCAGACCGACTGCACGATCCGCGGCTTCCGCGGTCGCGGCGCCACCTGGCTCACGACGCAGCAGCAGGGTCCCTACACCCTGGAGCTCGACTGGCGCCGCGGTGACGCGGACGCCGTCTCCAGCGTGTACGTCGCCTCCGGCAGTCGGGGCGGCGCGGACCCCGCGGGCGGCTTCCGCATCCCGATCGGGACGAGCACCGGCGCGATCGTGCCCACCGGCGGCACCGCCAAGCCCGCCGACGCCGAGAAGGTCGCCGCCGCGCTGAAGCCGGTCGTCGGCCAGTGGAACACCTACTCCATCCGGCTGACCGGCTCGCGGGTCCGGGTCCACCTCAACGGCACCCTGGTCAACACCCTCGACCTGCCGGAGCCCGTCTCGACCACCGGCTTCATCGGGCTCGAGAACCCTGCCGGCTCCGACCACGTCTCCTTCCGGGCGATCCGGCTCAAGCCCGACGTCGACGTCGCGCAGGTGGCGGCCCCGTTCACCCGGGCCACCCGCGCCAACGGCACGACCGTGAACCCGGGGGGCGAGTCCACCCTGGGCCACCTGGTGGCCGACGTGCAGAAGTGGGCCACCGGCGACACCCAGCTCGCCCTGGTGCGACCCGGCTCCCTGGGCGGCGACCTGGCGGGTGGCGCGACCAGCTTCCCGGCCGTCTTGACCTACCAGCAGGCGGCCGCGGCCCAGCCCTCGTCCGACACCCTGGTGACCCTGAGCCTGACCGGCACCCAGCTGAAGGCCGTGCTGGAGCAGCAGTGGCAGCGCAGCGCCGGTGGCGGCATCCCGTCCGTGCCGTTCCTGCGCCTCGGGACGTCGGCCGGCTTCACCTCGACCCACGACCCGAGCGCTCCCGAGGGCTCCCGGATCACCGGCATGTGGCTCGACGGCGAGCCGATCTCCCCGACCGCGTCGTACTCGGTCGCGGTCGACTCGACGCTGGCCGCCGGCGGCGACAACTTCCGCGCGTTCCTCGGCGCGACCGACAAGCAGGACACCGGCACGCCGGTCCTGGAAGCGCTGCTCGACTACCTCGACGAGCACGCCGACCCGGCCGCCGGCGGCAGCCCGCTGGTCCCCGGCCGCGCGCAGCACGCGGTCGGCGTGACGATCCCGGGCGGCGCGCCCGCGTCGTACCCCCTCGGTGGGGCGCTGGCCGTCGACCTCTCGTCGCTGGCCTTCCCGTCGACCGCCGACCTGAAGGACAGCTCGGTGGCCGTGTCGCTGGGGGGCAAGCGCCTGGCGTCGTTCCCGGTGGACAACACGGTCGGCAACGCCGTCTCCGACGAGTACGGCACCGCGGCGGTCCGCGCGACGGTCCCGGCCGACGCGCCGCTGGGCGCGACGACCCTGCGCATCGTCGGCAACAAGACCGGGACCACCGTCGAGCTCCCGATCACCGTCTCCGCGGCGTCGTCGACGACGTCCGTCAGGATCGCTCCCTCCGCCGTCGCCGTACGACGGGGCACGGCCGGGGTCACGGTGACCGTGGCCTCCGCCGGCCCGACGCCGACCGGCACGGTCGAGCTGCTGGTCGGCGGGGTGAAGCGGGCGAACCTGACCCTGGTCGGCGGCCGGGCGACGGGCACCGTCGGTCCGTTCACCGCGGTCGGCTCGCAGATCGTCACCGCCCGCTACCTCGGCAGCGCGGCGACCCTGCCGAGCACCAGCGCGGCCGCGAAGCTCACGGTCCGCAAGGCTGTCGCCACGGTCACCGCCAAGGTCGCGCCGGGCAAGGTCGTGGCCAGGAAGACCAGGGCCAAGGTCACGGTCACCGTCACCGCGCCCGGTCTCACGCCGTCCGGCAGGGTCACGGTCAAGGTCGGCACGAGGACCTACGCGGCCACGCTGAAGGGCGGCCGGGCGACGGTGCGGCTGGTCAGGCTGACCAAGCCGGGGACGGTCCGCGCGACGGTGACCTACCTCGGTGACACGCTCACCGAGAAGGCGTCGACGACCGCGAGGATCAAGGTGACCCGGGCGAAGCGGTAGTCACCTGGATCGGGTGAGCCCGCCCGGAAGCGGGCGGGCTCACCGTGGCGGCATGACGAAGCCATTCCAGGGAGTGATCAACCTCGACGTCCGCGACTCGGTCGCCGACTGGACGCCGTTCCGGGAGCCGTCCGCCCCGGAGGGCGCGCCCAACGTCCTGCTCGTCCTGTACGACGACACCGGGCTCGCGGCGTGGTCGCCGTACGGCGGCCGGATCAACATGCCGACGATGCAGCGGCTGGCCGACCAGGGGCTGACCTACACGCAGTGGCACACCACGGCGCTGTGCTCGCCGACCCGCTCATGCCTGCTCACCGGACGCAACCACCACCAGAACGGCTTCGCCCAGATCTCGGAGGGGGCGCAGGGGTTCCCGGGGCACACCGGCCACATCCCGATGGAGAACGCGACCATCGGCGAGGTGCTCCGCGAGCACGGCTACAACACCTACTGGGTCGGCAAGAACCACAACATCCCGGTAGACGAGTGGGCGGTCGGCGCCACCCGGCGCAACTGGCCCCTGGCCCGCGGCTTCGACCGGTTCTACGGGTTCATCGGCGGCGAAACCAACAACTGGTTCCCGACGCTGGCCGAGGACAACCACTACGTCGACCAGCCGTACGGGCCCGAGGACGGCTACCACCTGTCGAAGGACCTCGCCGACAAGGCCATCTCGTTCATCGCCGACAGCCGCACCTCGGCTCCGGACAAGCCCTGGTACCTCTGGTTCTGCCCCGGCGCCAACCACGCGCCGCACCACGCCCCGGAGGACTACATCGCCAAGTACGCCGGGCAGTTCGACAACGGCTACGAGGCCTACCGCGAGTGGGTGCTGCCGCGGATGGTCGAGCGCGGCATCCTGCCCGAGGGCACCGAGCTCAGCGAGATCAACCCGCTGGACGCCCAGGCCGCCGTACCGCTGGACCACGTGCGGCCGTGGGCCGAGCTGAACGCCGAGGAGCGGCGGCTGTTCGCCCGGATGGCCGAGGTGTACGCCGGGTTCTCGGAGTACACCGACGCGCAGGTCGGCCGGATCGTGGACTTCCTGGAGGAGACCGGGCAGCTCGACAACACGATCATCCTCTACTGCGCCGACAACGGGGCGTCGGGCGAGGGCACCCCGAACGGGTCGGTCAACGAGAACAAGTTCTTCAACGCCTGGCCCGACGACCTGGAGGAGAACCTGGCCCAGGTCGACGTCCTCGGCTCGCCGGCGACGTACAACCACTACCCGACCGGCTGGGCGACGGCCTTCTCGGCGCCGTTCAAGATGTTCAAGCGCTACACCTACCAGGGCGGCGTGGCCGACCCGCTGGTCATCTCCTGGCCGCGCGGCATCACCGCCCGCGGCGAGGTGCGCACGCAGTACCACCACGCGGTCGACGTCGTCCCGACGCTGCTGGAGTGCATCGGCCTGGAGATGCCGGACACCGTCCAGGGCTACGACCAGTCCGCGCTGCCGGGGGTGTCGATGCGGTACTCGTTCGAGGGCGACGGGCCGACCCGCAAGGTCATCCAGTACTACGAGATGTTCGGCACCCGGGCGCTGTGGCACGACGGCTGGCACGTCGTCGCCCGGCGCGCCCCCAACGAGGGCGGGACCGCGACCGACTTCGTCAACGAGACCTGGGAGCTCTACCGCTCGGAGGAGGACCGGGCCGAGCTGCACGACCTCGCCGCGGAGTACCCCGACAAGGTCAAGGAGCTGGTCAACCTCTGGTACGTCGAGGCCGGCAAGTACGACGTGCTGCCCCTCGACAACCGCTCGGTGGCGGACCTGATCAAGAGCCTCCCGGTCGCGGACCTCCCCGAGGGCGGGGTCTACCGCTACTACCCGAACACCTCGCCGGTGCCGGAGTTCGCCGCCGCGCAGATCAAGGGGCGCTCGTTCAAGATCCTGGCCCAGGTCGACCTCGACGACCCCGACGCGCACGGGGTGGTGATCGCCAACGGCGCCCGGTTCGGCGGGCACTCGCTGTTCGTGAAGGACCGCCGGCTGCACTACGTCTACAACTTCCTCGGCCTCGCCCCCGAGCAGCACCTGGTGTCGGCCGACGAGCTGACCCTGGGCCCGCACGTGCTCGGGATGGACTTCGCCAAGGAGGGCCACGGCGAGCACGGTGAGGCGCTCGGCACGGCCACGCTCTACGTCGACGACCTGGCCGTCGCCAAGAGCGACTGGCGGACCCAGCCGGGCCAGTTCGCCCTCTGCGGCGAGGGGCTGACCGTGGGCCGGGACAGCTCCGACCCGGTCTCGGCGGAGTACGACGCGCCGTACGCCTTCACGGGCGGGCGGATCCGGGTGGTCGAGATCAACATCGGCGACGACGTGTACGTCGACCTGGAGCGCGAGTTCCACGCCGCGATGGCCCGGGACTGAGGTTCATCGGGCGCCGAGCAGCCCGGCCTGCTCGGCGCCGACGAACCAGTCCGACCGGCGCAGCACCTCCAGCACCTCCGGCCGCAGCCCGGTCAGTGTCAGGGCGATCCCGTCGCCGGCCAGCTCGTCGCGGAGCGCCCGGACGGTGTCGATCAACGGGATGGTCACCCGGGTGACCGCGGCCGCGTCGAGCACGACACGGGCGGGGTCGGCCGCCCGGACCAGGCGCAGCGCCTCGTCGTGGGTCGACCGGGCGTTGCCGGTGTAGAGCCCGCCGGTCAGGCGCAGGGACAGCGCGTCCGGCGGTCCGTCGTACGACGGGGCGACGCGGGGCTGGTTGACCGAGCGGACCACGAGCACCAGCGTCAGCGCCACCCCGACGGCCACGCCGAGGAGCATCCCGCCGGTCAGGCCGAGGGCCGCGACGACCAGGGCGACCCAGAGCTCCGCGCGGTCGATGCGGGCGTAGACGACGAGCTCGCGGGGGTCGAGGAGGCCGAGGATGGCCACCAGCACCATCGCGGCGAGCACGGCGCGCGGCAGGTCGTCGAGCACCGGGGCGAGGAGCAGCGCGACCAGCAGCGCCAGGGCGGCCGTGACCACGGTCGAGAGCTGGGTGCGGGCGCCCGAGCGCAGGTTGACCGCCGACTGCGAGAAGCCGCCCGCGGGCGGCAGGGTCTGGGTGAGGCCGCCGGCCAGCGACGCGATCCCGGTGGCGAGCAGCTCCTGGTCGGTGTCGATCGGCGGCTCGTCGCGGCGGCGGTTGGTCCGGGCGACGAGGACCGTCTCGAGGAACGCCATCACCGCGATCGCCAGCGCACCGGGCAGCAGGTCGACCGCGTCGCCCGGCACCGGCAGCGACAGCCCGGGCAGACCGGACGGCACCGGGTCGATGAGCCCGACGGTGCGCTCGACGTCGGTCGTCGCCACCAGCACGACCGCACCGGCGACGACCACCAGCGGCCCGGGGACCTGGGGGGCCCACCGGCGCAGCACGAGCAGCACGCCGACGGCGGCGGCGGACACCAGCACCGTGGCCGGGTCGGCGTCGGGGACCCGGCCTATCGCGTCGGCGACGGTGGCGAAGAAGCCGCCGCCGTCCGGGTCGGCGGCCACGCCCAGCAGGGCCGGCAGCTGGCTGGCCGCGACGGTGAGGCCGACCCCGATCCGGACCCCGGTCAGGGTGGCCGGCGAGATCGACTCGACCAGCGACCCCAGCCGGAAGAGTCGCATCGCGAGCAGGCACAGCCCGACCAGGAAGGTCAGCGTGAACGCGGCGCCGAGCAGCTCGTCCTGGTCGCCGATCTCGAGGCCGGCCAGGGTGGTCGCGACCAGCACGGCGATGGTCGACGTGGTCGACACGCTGACGGCTCGTGCGCCGCCCACCAGGGCGTAGGCGACCATCGGGGCCAGGCAGGTGTAGAGCCCGACCTCGACCGGGAGCCCGGCGATGGTCGCGTAGGCCATCGCCTGCGGGACCACCACGGTCCCCGCCGCGAGCCCGGCGAGGATGTCGGGCCGCAGCCAGCCCCGCTGGTAGCCACGCAGCGTCGGCGCCAGGTGGGGGATCACACGCGGCAGCCAACCGCGGGCGCGGCGGCACCGGGCTCACCCGAGCCGGGTGAGGCGGGCGGCCCGCCGCGGCGTGGTACGACGACCCCATGGTGCTCGTCCCCGGCGGTCTCGACCTGCTCGGCAGCGACCGCTTCTACGCCGAGGAGCGGCCGGTCGTCGAGGTGGAGGTCGGCGACGTCCGGTGGGACCCGCACCCGGTGACCAACGCCGAGTACGCCGCCTTCGTCGCCGAGACCGGGCACGTGACCGTCGCCGAGCGCAAGCTCGACCCGGCCGACTTCCCGGGCGCCGACCCCGAGCTGCTGGTGCCGGGCTCGCAGGTGTTCACCCAGCCGCACGGCCCGGTGCCGCTCGACGACTGGACCCGGTGGTGGCGCTGGCAGCCCGGCGCGCAGTGGCGGCAGCCGGGCGATGGGCCGACCTGGCGCGAGCTGCCCGACCACCCCGTCGTGCACGTCGGCTGGGAGGACGCCCTGGCCTATGCCCGCTGGGCCGGGAAGGACCTGGCCACCGAGGCCGAGTGGGAGCACGCCGCCCGCGGCGGCCTGGTCGGGGCCGACTACGCGTGGGGGGACGAGCTGGCCCCGGCCGGCCGGGTGATGGCCAACACCTGGCAGGGGCCGTTCCCCTGGCGCAGCGAGGACCCGGTCGGGCACGACCGGACCAGCCCGGTCGCGTCGTACCCGGCCAACGGCTACGGGCTCTACGACATGGTCGGCAACGTCTGGGAGTGGACCCGGACGCCGTGGACGCCCGACCACCGCGACCGGCTCGCGCCGCCCGAGCCCGCGTCCTCGCCCTGCTGCGGCGGCGCCGTACGACCGGCGCCGGAGGCGCTGCGCGAGACCGACCGGATGGTCACCAAGGGCGGCTCGCACCTCTGCTCGCCGTACTACTGCCGCCGCTACCGGCCCGCCGCCCGGCAGGGCCACGGCGTCCGGGACACGACCTCCCACCTCGGGTTCCGGTGTGTCACCCGTCCCGGCTGACGGTACGGCGGGCGGCGCCCCGGCGGACCCGCGCCGTGAGCAGCCCGGCGGCGCTGGCGACGAACACGACGTCGAAGACCATCTGCAGGAGCACGAGGGCCCGGGCGGCCTGGCCGGTGGCGTGCACGTCGCCGTACCCGACGGTGAGCATGGTGGAGGCGGAGAAGTAGAGCGCGTCGAGCCGGGTGACGAGGCCGTCGAGCTGCTCGGGCCGGTGGACCTCGAGGGCGTAGAAGGCATAGGCGAAGACGACGAGGACGGTGACGATGGCGGCGACCAGGCCCTCGACGCGCCGCTCGTCGTCGCGGACCGCCCGGCGCAGCTGCTCGACCAGGCCGGCCGTCAGGCCGAGCAGGGCCGCCACCCCGATGACGGCGCGGACCACCACCCGCTCCGGCGGGTCGGCGGACACCGGCGCCACCAGGTACAGGACCAGGATCGACCCGAGGACCCCGAGCAGTCGCAGCCACCGCACGAGGTCCACCGTGGTGGGCCGGCGCGGGGCGCCGGGTCACCCGAGACGGGTGAGCGGCTGGTCGCGAGGGGCCGCGCGCTCGTCGCCCGGGTGCTGGACACCGTCCCGCCCGTCCGGAAGGTGGTCGCCGAGCTGGTGCGCGTGGAGTTCATCGACCGGTCGATGGTCGTCGCCGCCCAGGGGCTGCTGGCCCTGGTGCCGCTGGTCGTGGTGCTCGCGGCGTTCCTGCCGCAGGAGGTGACGGCACTGGGGATCGACCGGTTCGAGTCGGTGACCGGGGTGGGGGAGGCGAGCGCGGACCTGGTCACCGATCAGGTGGCCGGCACCGCGGCCGGGCTGGACGCCTCGGCGGTCCGCACCCAGACCGGGCTGCTCGGCCTCGCGCTGACCCTGCTGTCGGCGTCCAGCTTCGCGCGGGCGGTGCAGCGGATGTACGAGCGGGTGTGGGGCCGCTCCCACGTCGGCGGGTTCCGGGGCCGGCGGCTCTGCCTCGGGTGGCTGCTGGGCTGGCTGCTCGCGATGCAGGGGCTCTCGGTGGTCGGCTGGCTCGACGACCGGGTCGGTGGCGTCGCCCTGGACCCGTTCTGGCTGGTCCTGCGGGCCGCGCTCGCGACCGTCCTGTGGTGGTGGACCCTGCATCTCCTGCTCTTCGGCCGGGTGCCCTGGCGCCCGCTGCTCGTCCCGGCGCTGGTCACCGGCGCGGCCGTCGTGGCCTACGCCGCCGGGTCGACGGTGGTGATGCCCCGCTACGCGACGTCGAGCGCCCAACAGTTCGGGACCTTCGGGCTGGTCCTCGCCGTGGCGACCTGGCTGGTCGGCTTCGCCGGCGTGCTGGTCGTCTCCGCCGTGGTCGGCCGGGTGCTGGTCGAGGACGCGTGGGTACGACGCACCTTCCGCTGGGTCGGCTAGGCCGGGGCGCTGCCCAGCCGCCGCAGCGCCCAGCCCAGAGCGACGAGCACGGCGCCCAGCGCCACGACGAGGGCGGCGACGCCGAACGCGACCACGGACGTGAAGAGGCTGGCCCGCAGGAACGACGCGGTCATGACGGACTCGCGACGCGGGTCGTCCTGGGCGAGCTCCGCGTAGGTCTTGCCGTCGGCGATGCCCTCGGCGTGCTTGGCGATCGTCGCCGCCTCGCTGTACGCCGACAGCGGTCCGGCCACGTCGTTGCCGGCGAACCAGTCGGCGTCGTCGGAGACGGAGATGTTCTCGGCGGCGAGGGTCTGCTGCACCACGACGTACGTCGTGACGCCGGCGACGACCATCAGCGCGCCGACGACGATGACGAGCAGGCCGACGAGGCGGACCGCCGCGTCGGGGCGGGAGGAGACGGGGTCGGAGGTGGCCATGGCGTCACCGTCCCGCGAGCGGGGGCGCCGCCTCCTCGCCCGGAACGGGTGGGATCGGGTCCCGGGCCAGCAGCTCGGTGACGAGCAGGACGACCGCCGCCGCGACGAGCAGGGTCAGGGTCCACGCCCCGGTCGGGTGGTCGGCCATCACGTAGGCGAGCACGACCACGCCGGCGACCGTGCCGCGGATCGCGGTGCGGTAGCGGCCCAGGAAGGCGCCGACCGGTCCGGTGTCGAGGCCGGTGCGGTCGGAGCCGTGGCGGACGACGTCGAGGCCGCGGGTGGTGCCCCGTCGTACGGCGACCGGGGCGGGACCCGGTCCGCTCACCCAGGCCGCCGCGGCGACGGCGAGGAAGAGCACCAGCACCGCCCGGAGGTTCAGCCGGATGAAGGAGACGAGCTGGTCGTAGATCGCCCCGGCCGCGTCGGCGGGCAGCCGGTCGGTCGGGACCGCGTCGAGGTAGACGACCCGGAAGGCGTTGAGGGCGAGGCCGAGGGCGAGCATCGACCCGGCCACGACCAGGGCGGCCGCCACCAGGGTCCGGCGCTTGCGCCGGGCGGTGAGCAGCGCGACGCCGAGGAGGACGACGGCCAGCACGGGCAGCACGCGGGCGGCGGCCGAGAGCAGCCGGAAACCGCGCTGCGCCCGCTCCACGTCGGCGGACTCGAAGATCGTGAACTGCGCGGTCACGGTCGGGAGCCGACCGGCCAGGGTGAAGCCGGCATCGACCAGGCGGGCCTTGACCGCGTCGATCAGCACCGCGAGGTTCAGCCGCACGGCGTTGCCCTCGACCTCGACGCCCTGCCCGGTCTCGCCGGTGAGCACGGCGACCATCTGGCTGTGCGCCTCCCGGTTGGCCTGCTCCCAGGCGGCGGCGAACTCGTCGGACGCCACCAGTCGGTCCACCTGCACGCCGACGAAGCTCTCGACCCCGTTCGCCAGAGGGGTCGAGAGCGCGTGCAGGCTGGCGGCCACCCGTGGCGGTACGCCAGCGTCCGCGAGCGCGTCGACGGCCTCGCCGGTGACGGCCCGGACATCGAGCCGGCTGACCAGCTCGCGGGTGATCCGGGCCGAGACGGCCCGCTGGACGGCCGGGTCGTCGGCGAGCGGGGCCATCGTCTCGACGTACCGGTCGGTGTCGGCGACCTGGTCGTGCGCCCAGGTCGCCACGACCGCCGCCGGGGCGACCAGCGCGAGGAGGACCAGGCAGGCGACCACGACGACGCTGCGCCACCAGCCGCCGCGCTGCTGGTCCGCCTCGAGGCGCGCGACCTCGGCCCGCAGCTCCGCGAGCCGCTCCCGGCGGTCGTCAGGCTCCACGGGGGCGCGCCGAACGCAGCACGAACGCGGTGGCCACGGCCGCGAGTCCGGTCGCGAGGAGCCAGACGCAGGCGACCAGGACGAACACGCCGAGGGACAGGTCGGGGTAGGCCAGCAGGAAGCCACCGGCCAGCACCGAGAGGATGCCGGTCGCGATGTCCCACCCGCGGCGGCCCGGCACCGGCGACACGATCGCGGCGATCACGTCGACGACCCCGGAGACCAGCCACCAGGCGCCGAGCAGGATGCCGATCGCCACGACCGTCTGCAGCGGGTCGCGCAGGCACAGCAACCCGACGATCAGGGCCAGGGCGCCCGACAGCCCGACCAGGGCCCGGACCCCGCCGTCCATCGCGCCGGCGCCCCCGATGGCCGCGACGATCCGGACCACGCCGGAGACCAGGAACTGGATCCCGACCAGCACCGCGAGCACCTTCAGGGTCTCGTCCGGCCAGGCCGCCAGGACGACCCCGACGCCGAGGGTGACGAGGCCGTAGGCGAGGACCAGGCCCCAGTGGTCGGCCAGCATGCGGGCTCCGGGCGGCACCGCGCCGTACGGCAGGGAGGGGTCGGTGTCGTTCTCTGCAGGGTGGATCTCGGCGGAGTGGGACACGGCGGGCCTCCCGGCTCGGGGAACGGGTCCGGTCAGCCTGCGACCGGACCGCGGTGGCGGGTTCGCCCGAAACGGGTGGACCGGGACCGCCGCGGTCGCCGGACGCTGGCGCCGTGTCGACCCACCCGCTCCCGCGTCCCGTCGACCGCGACCCCGGCCAGGTCCGCACCCTGCTCGAGGGGGTGGCGGCCGTCGCGCTGCTGGCCGCCCTCGTCGGCGGGGTGGCCAGCGCGCTGGCGTGGGCGACGTACCAGGTGATGGTCCTGCTCCTCTCCTAGTGCTAGAGGAGGTGCAGGCTCCGGGCGACGGCGAGGGCCTCGCTGCGCCGGTTGGCGGCGAGCTTCGAGTAGAGGCTGGACACGTGGGTCTTGACCGTGTTCTCGGAGACGAACAGGTTGACCGCGATGTCGGCGTAGGTGGACCCGCGGGCCAGTTCGTGGAGCACGTCGCGCTCGCGGGGGCTCAGCACCGGCAGGACCCGGTCGCCGATGATCCGCTCGCGCTCCTGGGGCGTGGCCGTCGTGGTCGCGTAGACCGCGACGGCGTCGGTCCGGCTCCCGGCGGCGTCGGCGAGCTCCCGCACCCAGGGCGAGACCGGCTGCTCCGCCAGCTGCCGCAGCAGCGGCGCGACGGGCGTGCCGTGGCGCGTCCAGCCGAGGAAGGGGACGGCATTGCGTCGTACGTCGGTCGCGGACGCCGCCTCCTGCAGCCGCCGGAGCGCGAGGTCGCGGTCGCCCAGCGCGTCCAGGGTCTGCGCCTCGCAGACGAGAGCGAGCTCGCGGACGGGTGGCTGCGAGCGACCGACCCCGGACGCGGCGGTCGCGAACAGGGACGCGGCCCGCCGCAGGTCCCCGTCGAGGTCCGCCCGCAGGCCCGCGGCCAGCGCCGCCTCCCGGGTCGCCGCCAGGGCGACGAGGTCCTGCTCGCAGGCCTTGATGGTGTCGCCGTCGGTGGCCAGGGCGGCGAGGAAGGCCCGCTCGACGAGGGTCACGACCCGCAGGTGCTCGGGGAGCTGGTCGATCCCGACCGGGAGGTCGAGTGGGGTCTCCAGGATCTGCTCGGCGCGGGAGACCGATCCGGCCCGGAGCGCGAGGCGGGCGTCGCGCACGCGCATCCAGAACCGCGTGCACAGGTCGGCCGTGTGCGCCGGCGGCGGCGTGTCCGGCACGTCGATGGGCTCCTGGGTCCAGGGCACGTCGACCAGCTCGGTGAGGAGCAGCACCAGCCCGGCCCGGTCGCAGGCGAAGCGGGGCCGCCACGGCAGCGCGTCGCCGAGCATCCCGACCGCCTCGGTGGCGACCTGCCGCCCGGACCGCTCCCGGCCCGCCATGTACTCGGTCATCGCGAGGTGGGTGGCCGCCGATATGGCCAGGACCGGCAGCTCCCGGCTGCGGCACAGGCCGATGGCCGTGCTCAGGTCGGCCTGGGCCCGGACCAGGTCGCCGGTCCAGTTCTGGGTGATGCCGAGCTCGGTCAGCAGCTGCGGCATCACGTCGTCGTTGAGGCCGTCGCGCTGCGACGCCCGGACCACCTCGCGGGCGTGCTCGACGGCCGGGCCGAGCGGCTCCAGGCCCAGCCGGGCCCGCATCAGCCGGAGGCAGGCCACCCGCCCGCACACGTTGCGGGCCGCCCCGGGCCCCGGCGTCTCCGCCCGCAGCACCCGGTCCATCCAGTGCCGGGCGCTCTCCACGTCGCTGCCCACCCAGCGCTCGACGGCGATCGGGAACCAGGTGCCGGGATGGTCGGCGACGACGTCGGGGTGGGCCCGGACGAAGCGGGCGACGGCGTCGCCCTGCCCGCGCATCACCATCGTGACGCCCTCGGCCGCCAGCAGGTCGGCGGCCCGGCCGTGCTCGTGGACGGCCACCAGCCGGTCGAACGCGCGCGCGGTCTCGCCGCGCTCGATGTCGAGGCCGACGGCCCGGACCACGGTCGAGCGGGCCTGGGCGACGTCGACGCCGCCCGCGGCCATCCGCCGCCGGATCACCTCGGCCAGGAGCGGGTGGATCCGGTAGCGCGGGTCGTGCTCGTCGGACCAGCCGGGGCGCCGGCGGTCGGAGCCGTCGTCGCTCCCGACGCGGGTCACCAGGAGGCCGGTGGTCTCCAGGTCGTCGAGGATCTCGCCGGCACGCGGGTCGTGCGAGAGGTGACGGGCGGTCGAGACCGACACCTCGCCCTCGGGGGCCACGCACAGCAGCAGGTGCCGCTCGGGCGGGCGGAGGGCGGAGAACACCTCGCTGGCGACCCGGTCGGCGACCCGGGCGTCGATGCCGGCGTAGCGGCGGGCGGCCGCGGCCGGGTCGGGCGCGGTCGCGACGGCGCGCGACATCAGGACGACGGCGGCGCACCAGCCCTGGGCGTGGGCACCGATGGTCGCCACCACCTCGGGGTCCTGGGTCCGGGCGTGCGCGGCCACCATCGCCGCGGACTCGGGCTCGTCCAGGCGGAGCACGTCGCCGCGCAGGACCGTGAGGTGGCCGAGGAGCTCCGGGACCAGTCGCCGAAGACGCAGGTCCCACCGGCTGAGGAGCAGGACGCGCAGGGACTCGGGGTCCTGGCTGAGCCGCTCGTCGATCAGGCCCACCGCGGACGGCGGCAGCAGGTGGGCGTCGTCGACGACCAGGAGCCCGGGCGAGCCGGGGGCCAGCAGGCTCCGGAACCGGCCGGAGTCCCAGCTCACGTCGGCGGTGACCCAGCGGGCCGGTGCCGCACGTCGGTCCAGCCAGCCGCCGACGCCGAGGGTCTTCCCGGCTCCGGCAGGTGCGACGACCAGCGTCACCGGGCCCCGGGTCGCCTCGTCGAGCTGGGCCCAGAACGAGGCGCGGGGGACGTAGGTGCGCGGCAGCCGCGGTCCTACGCGGACGGGTGGGAACGGGGTGGTGGGGAATGGGGAGGAGATCATGGGGCAGCCCTTCGCCGGAGCCGCCCGGTCGTACGTGCCGATGCATCCCCCCAGTGCGTCGAGCCCGCCACGAGCCGGGTCAACACAGTGGTCACGCTGGTCGGTGCCAGGCCCTCGCCCCCGAGCCGTGCACGTGTGCCGGGGCCCCATCCTCGGCAATCACGAGGGTAAGCCGCTCTCGCGGCGCCGTCACCCCCTCGTGGGTCGTGCAATCTTGTACCGCCCGGCTACTTCGCGGCGCCGAGCTGCCGGCACAGCGCCCAGATGACCAGGATGTTGAACGACAGGACCACGATCGACCAGAACGGGTAGAACGGCAGGAACGCGAAGTTGGTGACTGCCCCGACGGTCGCGATCGCGATGCCGGCGACGTACCCCCAGGCCTGCGCCGCAAGGATGCCGACGGCGGTGGCCAGGCCGATCACGCCGACCACGAGGTGGATCCAGCCCCAGGTCGTGACGTCGAGCTTGTAGACGTAGTCGAGGCCGGTGACGAAGACGCTGTCCTCGCCGATGGCGGCGATGCCCTCCAGGATCTGGAAGAGGGCGACGGTGGCCAGCATGACGCCGGCGAAGGCGGTGGTGCCGAGGGCGACCAGGCCGCTCGTCGAGTGGTCGTGGGCCCGACCGGACGTATGGGTGCTCATGGCGACGGACGCTAGGAGCGGCACCCGGCCCGGATGCTCACCCGCTTCGGGTGACCCCGGCCCGCGAGCGCCAGAACAAGGAGCTCAGCGGCTGCGCAGCTGGCTGGCGAGCGCCCACACGACCAGTGCGTTGAAGGCCCTCCAGCAGCTTCATCGACGCGAAGGCGGCGAGCAGGACGCCGGCGAAGGCGCCGACGCCGTACGCGAGTCCGCGGTCCTCGGGGTCGACCCAGGCCGGGTCGCCGCTTCCGGGGGCGTGGGTGCTGGTCATCGGGATTCTCCTTCTCGGGGGTCCGACGCGTCGCGGGGCGCGAGGTCGGCGACGACCGCGCGCAGGGCCGCGGGGGCGTCCTCGGCGAGCCGGGCGTGCAGGAGGACCACGTCGCCGCGCGCGATGCCGCGCTCGACGACGGGGCGGACGTGGTCGAGGTCGGCATCGCTGGTCAGCACCAGCAGGGCGGACGAGCCGGGCTCCAGGTGACCGATGACCTCTTCGAGGAACTGCTGGTCGATGCCGGTGCCGCGCAGCCGCTGGGCGAGCGCGGCGACCCCGGCCCCGGCCGCCGCGCCGACGGCCGGGGCGAGGACGAGCGTGCCGATGAGTGCTCCGAGGACCGACCCCTTGCCGGCAGCGCCGGCGGTGGTGTGGCGCAGGTGGCCGATCCGCGGCTGGTGCGCCCCCGGCATCCAGGCGACCGTGATGGCGTCGTGGACGGTGAGGGCGTCCCGCTCCTGCAGGCTCTTGAGCCGTACGGCGCCGGCGTCCGCCCCGAGTGGGGTGTCGTAGCGCCACACCGTGAGCGCCGGGCTCCGGTAGGCGCGCTGCCTCTCGTCGTCCTTCACGGCTCTCGCCCCGGATCCACTCAGGCGGCCGCGAACACGTCCCGGAGCGCGGCCTCCTGGTCGTCGCTGAGGTTGGTGAAGATCAGGTCGTCGGGGGCGTGGCCCGCGAACGCGTCCTTCACCTTGTCGACGACGACGTCGGAGGTCATCACGAACAGGGCCGAGGTGCCGGGGGTGACCTGGTCGCGCACCCTGTTGATGAACCGGTCGTCGATGCCGGCGTCCGACAGCGACCCGGCGAGCGCGCCGGTGGCGGCGCCCAGGGCGGCGCCCAGCAGCGGGACGAAGAAGATCAGGCCGAACAGCAGCCCCCAGAAGCCGCCTCCGAGGGCGCCGGCGCCGGTGGTGGACGCGAGCTGGCGGGTCTTCGGCTTCTTCTTGCCGACCTCCCACGACACGGTGGCCGCGTCGTGGAGCGTGATGACGCCCTCGGTCGCGAGGGTCTGCAGGGTCTGCGAGGCTCGCTCGGCCCCGTCGGGGTCGTTGAACTTCCAGACCGTGAGTGTCGCTTGGGCCATGACCGTGCTCCTCGCTCGTGGTGGCGTTTCCTGGCCCCGAGTCCACGTCGTGGTACGACGGGCCCGGCTCACCCGTTCCTGGTGAACGGCGGGGCCGCGATCGCCGCCTCGATGGTGGGGTGCAGCGGCGGCTCGCCCTCGGGCTCGGCGGTCGCGAGCACGTCGCGGACCTGGCCGATGTCCTCGGCGAGCGCGAGCTCGGCGCCGTCGCGGCGCAGGTCGGACCGGAGCTGGACCAGCATCTGGGCGGCGGTGACGTCGACCGACGGCGTCGAGCGGCCGTCGAGGACGACCAGGCGCAGGCCGGGGACGTCGGCGGCCAGAGCGCGGACCCGGGTGCGGACGTAGTCGGCGTTGGCGAACAGCAGCGGCGCCTCGACCCGGACGACGAGCACCCCCGGCACGGTGGGGTAGCCCCGGTGGCGTGCCGCGTCGACCCACGGCCGGTCCGGCCCGGCACCGACCGGAGCGAGCGGGACGACGTGCGGCCGCGAGGTGCGGGCGAGCAGCAGGGTCAGCGACACCGCGATCCCGATGACCAGCCCGGGCAGGGTGTCGAACACGAGCACGCCGAGGAGGGCCGCGACGGCGGCGAAGAAGTCGGCCCGGCTGGTCACCCGGTAGACCCGCGAGAGCCGGCCGGTCTGGACCCGCCACAGCCGCCGGAGCGAGGCCACGTCGACCAGCTCGACCACCGCGGCGACCACGACCGCGGCCAGCGTGGCCTCCGGCAGCTGCTCGAAGAGGCCGGTCAGGAACAGCAGCGTGACCACCGTGAGCGCGGCCGCGGTCAGGCCGGAGACCTGGCTGCGGGCTCCGGCCGAGCCGTTGACGGCGGTCTTCGACAGGCTCCCGTTGACGA
This sequence comes from Nocardioides lianchengensis, assembly GCF_900101465.1. GTDB lineage: Bacteria > Actinomycetota > Actinomycetes > Propionibacteriales > Nocardioidaceae > Nocardioides > Nocardioides lianchengensis. Next base: position 157,186 of record NZ_FMZM01000009.1, on the reverse strand, counting down.
CCATCCCCGAGGTGAGACCGGCGCCGAGGTTCGCGGCGCCGAGGCCGAGGAGCTCCCGGTCGGGGTCGATGTCGTAGCCGCTGCGGGCGGCGTACGTCTTGGCGGCGCCGAGGCCCTCGGCGAACCCGACCAGCATCACGCCGACGGCACCCGCGAGCAGGTCGGCGACCTCGCCGCGGCCCAGGTCCGGGAGCCCGAGCACCGGCAGGCCCGAGTCGATGTGGCCGACGATGTCGAGGCCGTCGTCGTCGAGCCCGAGGACGGCGACCAGCCCGATGGAGGCCAGCGCGACCACCAGCGAGCCGGGCAGCAGCGGGACGAACCGTCGGAGCGCCAGCAGCGCCGCCAGGCTGCCGAGCCCGACCGCGACGGCCAGGGCTTCGGCGTCGCCGAGGTGGGTGAGGAGGTCCCAGAGCTTCTCGAAGAAGCTGCCCGAGCCCTTGTCGACGCCGACCAGCGCGGGCAGCTGGCCGATCATGATGGTCAGCGCGAGCCCGATGATGAAGCCCTTGAGGACCGGCTCGGAGATGAACGATGCCAGGAACCCCAGCCGCAGCGCCCCCGCGGCCACCGCGACCAGGCCGGTGGCCAGCGCGAGGCCGGCGGTCAGCGCGGCGGCGTCGGCGGCGCCCCCCGACACGGTCGCGACCACCCCCGCGGACAGCGCGGCGGTGGCCGACATGGGGGCGACCACCAGGTGCCGCGAGGACCCCACGACGGCGTACAGGACGAGGGCCGGCACGGCGGCGTACAGGCCGACGACGGGGGAGACCCCGGCGATGGTGGCGTAGGCGAGCGACTCGGGCACCAGCACCGCCCACACGGTCAGCCCGGCGACCAGGTCGGGGCGCAGCCAGGAGCGCGGGTAGGCCGTGAACGACGGCGCGAGGAGCCTCACCTCGCGGGAGGCTAGGTCCGTCGTACGGGCGGGCAGTTCCCCCGGAACAGGTGACGCCGGACGCCGCCCGGCCGGACGACGGTCGGACCGTGTGGGAGCTCGCGACGCAGCTGGTCCCCGAGATGCTCGGGCTGCTGGTCACGCCTGCCGCGGTCGTCGCGTGCCTGCTCCTGCTCGGGTCGTCGCACCCGTTCCGCAACGTCGCGGCCCTCGCCGGCTCGTTCCTGGCCGTCTACGCCGGCGTCTCGGTGCTGGTGCTCGCCCTCGGCGAGGCCGCGGGTACGACGACCGACGACCCGTCGACCGCCCGCGGCGGGATCAGCCTGGGGGCCGGCGTGCTGTTCCTGGCCGCCGGGGCGTGGTCGTGGGCGCACTCGCCGGCACGGACCGGATCGCCGCCGGGCTGGGTGGTGCGTCTGCGCGACCCGGCGCCGCGCCTGGTGGTCGGGGCCGGGCTGCTGCTGGCCGCGGTGAACCCCAACATCGCCATCCTCGCGTCCGGTCTCGGGATCGTCCTGACCTCCGACGCCGGGACCGGTGCCCGGCTGGGCGGGGTGGGGCTGCTGCTGGCGGCGAGCATGCTCGACTTCGCCGTACCGACGCTGGTGTTCGTCGTCGCGGGGAGACGGGGTCGTCGGTGGCTGCGGGACGCGACCGGCTGGCTGCTCGCCCACAACCGCGCGATCGGGGTGGTCGTGCTGGTGGCCTTCGGGCTGCTCTTCGTCGGTCGCGGTCTCGCTCAGCTGGCGGGCTGATCGCGGCGGCTGCCCAGCTGGACCCGGTGCCCGACCAGGGTGAGCACCAGCCAGGACACCGCGAACACAGTCGTGCCGGTCGCGGTGTCGGGTCGCCAGTACCACCCGGTCGAGTCGGTCCCGAGCCGGCCGATCCCGGACAGCAGCAGCGCGGACCCGGCGGCCGCCGTCGCCCAGCCCAGGAACCGCTGCCGCCACCGGTCGGCGAGCAGACCGCAGACCACCGCGACCGCCGGCACGAACACGACCGAGAGCAGCCAGTCGGAGTCGCCCCGGTCGACGACGACGAACAGCCGCGCCCCGACCACCGAGCCGACGACGACGCCCGCGACGAAGAACAGGAAGGCCGAGAGCAGGTACGTCGACACGAAGGAGACGACGGCGCCGGCGCCGGCGACCAGCAGCACGGTGGTGGTCGAGGCGCCCAGGGCCGTGGCGAGCAGCCAACCGGTCCCGAACCCGGCGGCCAGCACGGCGACCCGGACGGAGAAGGCGCCCAGGAAGCACAGGACGGCACCGACGAGGACGAGCAGGGCGGCGGACATGGGGGACTCCTTCGTCGTACGGGTCAGAGGTCGCCGGGGGCGGTGAGCGGGGCGTCGGGCGGTGGCCAGGCGAGGGCGGCGGGCCGACCGGCGGCGACCAGGTCCTCGTGGAGCGCCGCGGTCACGTGCGAGGCGACCTGGGGGCCGGCGTCGGGGTGGTGCCAGAACCGGAGGGCGTAGGTGACCCGGCCGGCGTCGACGGCGACCAGCAGCACGTGCGGCGCCGGGGAGGGCAGCACGCCGTGGACGCCCGCCGCGGTGGCGACCAGAGCCTCCCCGGTCGCCGGCCCGGTCGCCGGCCCGGGCTCCGGGTGGGCGACGCGGACCTGGATCTCCGAGCGCACCGCGCCGCGGGTGGAGTGGTTGACCAGCGGCTCGTCCATGAACCGCCGGTTGGGGATGTGCACGGTCCGCCCGTCGAGCGCCGCCAGCACGACCGAGCGGGAGTTCAGGTCGGCGACGTGACCCTGGTGGCCGCCGGACTCGACCAGGTCCCCGAGCCGGACCGGGTGCCGGGTCTGGATGACCAGGGCGGCCCCGAAGTTGTCGGCGATGCCACGCAGCATCAGGAACGCGGCGCCCAGGACCAGCAGCATGGCGGCGAGCAGCGGCTGGACCGGCGCGCCCAGGATGGCCAGCACGACCCCGGCGCCGACCAGGATCACGAAGTAGCGCACCACCCGCGACGCCTGCAGCGCGAGGTCGTCGGCGACGCCCTGGACCCGGTGCCCGAGGTGGAGGGTCGCGCGGGCGGCGTACCGGGCGACGAGGGTGGTGGCGAGCGCGACCGCGGCTCCCCACAGCACGCTGGAGACGGTCAGGTCGAGTCCGACGACCGGCACGTCGACGGCCCAGGCGCTCGCGGTCGTGGCCACGCCCCACCGTCGGGCGGTACGACGGGCCCGTGCTTCGCCCGAAACTCGTGAACCCCTGTCCGGGTGGCCGCGCCTACGGTCGCGGCACGTCGAGGGCAGAGGAGGAGTCACGGTGGGCGAGGTCATCGGTGAGCTGCTGCCCGTGGCCCTCGGCGTGGCCGTCTCGCCCGTGCCGGTCATCGCCGTGATCCTGATGCTGCTCGCGCCGCACGCCCGGGCCGCCTCGGTCGCCTTCGGTCTGGGCTGGGTGCTCGGCATCGGCGCGGTGGTGGTCGCCGTCGCGGTGGCCGTCGACCCCGTCGACGACACCGAGGACGGGGACCCCTCGACGCTGGCGGCCGTCCTGAAGATCCTCCTCGGGGTGCTCGCGGTGCTGCTCGCGCTCCGGACCTGGCGCGGCCGGCCGCACCCGGGCGAGGACCCGGTCATGCCGGGGTGGATGAGCGCCCTCGACACCGTCACGGCGACCAAGGCCCTCGGCCTCGGGATGCTGCTGTCCGGGGCCAACCCGAAGAACCTCACCCTGTGCCTCAGCGCTGGCGTCACCATCGGCACCGGTGGGCTGTCCGCCGGGAAGACCGTGGTCGCCGTCCTGCTCTTCGTGGCCCTCGGCTCGTGCACGGTGGTGGTGCCGGTGCTCGCCTACCTGGTCGCGCAGCAGCGGATGCAGCAGCCCCTCGACGAGCTCCGGCAGTGGCTGACCGTCCACAACGCCGCGGTCATGACCGTGCTGCTGCTGGTCATCGGCGTGACGATCCTCGGCCAGGGGGTGGCGGCGTGGTGAAGATGATGATCCGCGTGGACGCCGAGGTGTCCGACGAGCTCGCCGGCGCCTTCCCCCACCTGACGGCTCGCCACCACCGGGCCCAGACCACCCTGACCGGTGAGCTGCTCGACCAGCAGGAGCTGCAGGGGGTGCTCAACCTGCTCAGCTCGCTCGGCATCAGCGTCGTCGAGGTGGTCACGATCCCCGACGACTGAGGGCCCGCGCCGAGACGCTGACGATCGCGGCGACGCCCACCCCGAGCAGGGTCTCCCCGACCCGCTCCCGGAAGCGCGTCGTCGCGTCGTCGACGTCGCCGGCGAGCAGCAGCAGGAGCACGAGGAAGGTCGTGAAGAGCGGCGTCAGGTACCAGCCGCTGCCGGCCACGGCGGTCATCGTCATCACGGTCGCGAGCACGAGCAGGGCGACCACCGGTGCGGGGACGTCCAGGGTCACGGTGGCCACTGCGAGCGCCGCCCCCAGGACGACGTCGGCGACCCGGTTCCAGGATCGGGTCGCCTGCAACCGCGGGCTCGGCCGCATGACGAGCAGCGCGGCGGTGGGGGCCCAGCCGACGTGCTCGAGGTCGGCGGCGAAGCCGATCGCGGTACAGACGGCGCCGGCCAGCCCGGCCCGGAGGCCGAACCCGACCAGCCCGCGGTCCGTCGTACCGGCCGGTGGGGATGGTGGGTCCGGGCGGTCGGGTCCGGCGGGCCAGGCCAGGCCGACCAGGGCCGCCCACACCGAGCCGGCGACCATCACGGCGGCGAGCCGCCCGACGGTCGCGAGCCCCGGGAAGCTGAACCCGACCGCGGTCAGGGGCAGGCAGAGGTAGAGGACCAGGGACAGCCGGGGCCGGACGCTGGCCAGCCGGGCGGCGCCGACCGCGAGCACCAGGATCCCCACGACGGCGGCCGGCGGCCACCGGGCGAGCAGCCCACCCAGCACGAGCGACGCGGCGACGAGGCTGCCGAGCAGCGCGACCCGGGCGCGGTCGCGGCGGCGCGGCGGCAGCGGGACGGCGGTCGCCGGCACCAGGCCGACGGCCAGCACCGCCCCCAGTCGGACGTCGCCCGCCGCGACCACGGCCGCGGGCGCGCCGAGGACGGCACCTCGGACCAGGGCCGCCCGGTCCCAGGCGACACGCGGGGGCGTCACGACGGGCGCACCGCGTGGACCGGGCCGGGCGGCTCACCCGTCGCGGCCGCGACCGCGGCCCACGTCGACGCGCCCAGCACCTCCGTGGCCGGTACGACGTGCAGGTGGCCGGCCGCCCCGGCCAGCGGGCCGTCCCGCCAGGAGGCGGCGACGTCCGGGTCGACCCCGGTCAGGTACAGCTCGCCGTCGGCGGCCGCGAGCTGCTGCGCGTAGTCGCCGACGACCTTCAGGAACGTCGCGCCGAGGGTGGTCCGGCCCCGCAGCCGCAGCACCACGACGGGACCGCCCGGCCGCGGGACCGGCAGCCGGCGCTGGAGGGTGCGCGCGCCGGCGTAGAACAGCGACCCGTAGACGTTCACGACCACGACGTCCCCGGGTCCGACCTCGGTCGGGAGCGGCTCCTCGCGCACGGCGCCGTCGGGGGTGCGGACCAGGCGGACGACCCGCAGGTCGAGGGAGTCCTGGTTGAGCTGGAGGAGCAGCGACGCGACCACCCCGACCGCCACCGCCTCGGCCACCGGGAGGACCAGGACGGCCCCCAGGGTGCCGAGCATGGCGACCGCCGGGATCCGGCCGGCCCGGGCCACGGCGAGCAGCTCGCGGGGGTGGACGCTGCCCCAGCCGGCGTAGACGAGGACGGCCGCGAGGGTCGGCATCGCGACCTCGCCGACGACGCCCGAGAACGCGAGCAGGATGACCGCCATCCACAGGCCGGACCAGATCGACGCCCAGCGGGAGCGGGCGCCGGCGCTGACGTTGAGCGCCGTCTGCCCGACGGACCCGCCGACCGGCATCCCGCCGAAGAGGCCGGAGGCGGCGTTGGCGAGTCCCTGCGACGTGAAGTCGCGGCGGGTCGAGGTGGGGGAGCCGTCCGGGTTGGGGACCGCCTCAGCGACGCCGACGCCCTGGACGAGCACCAGCGCGGCCACGGCGAGCGCGCCGCCGACCAGCGACAGGTCGAACGCGGCCGGGTCGGGCAGCTGCGGGGGCGGCAGGCCGTGGGGGATCCGTCCGGTGTCCTCGACCAGCGCCACCGACCCGGCCCCGACCAGCAGCACGGCGACGGTCGGGACGGCGAGGGCCAGCAGCGACCCCAGCACCGCCACCGGCGTCCGACCCAGGACGACCAGGACCAGCAGCGCGACCAGGCCCGCGGCGGCGGACGGACCGTCGACGTCCGGCAGCCGTCGTACGACGTCCGCGGCGCGGGTGATCGCCAGGTCCCCGTCGGCGGCGATCCCCAGCAGGTCGGGCAGCTGGCCGAGCACCATGTTGACCGACACCCCGGCGAGGAACCCGACGAGGACGGAGCGGGACACGAAGCGGGCGAACCGGCTGAGGTTGAGCAGCGCCGCCGCGACCATCGCCGTACCCCCCATCAGGGTCAGCCACAGCAGCGCGTCCGAGCGCTGGTCGGGACCGAACGACTCGACGGCGGAGCCGGCGGCCAGGGCGGCCGCGCTGGTGGTCGTGACGACCATCAGCCGGGTCGAGCTGGACACCCCGCCGGCGACCGGCCCGGCGAAGGAGGCGTAGAGACCGTGGGCCGGGTTGACCCCCGCCAGGACGCTGGCCGCCATCCCGTCCGGGACGCTGGAGATGGCACCCGGCAGCCCGGCGACCAGGTCGGAGCGGAAGTGCCGGCGCCGGGGCCGCAGGTCGCCGAGCCAGGCCTGGATCCACGCGCGGGACTCCGGCTCGTCGCCGCTCACGGTGCGTCGCGGTTGGCCACGAGCGGGCTGAGCCACCGGTTCGCCGGGTCGGCGTCCACGAGCAGCGACCGGACCAGCAGGCTCAGCGGGATGGCCAGGATCGCGCCGAGCGGCCCGATGACCCACGACCAGAACACCAGCGACAGGAAGGTCAGCGTGGTCGACAGTCCGACCGCGTCGCCGACGACCTTCGGCTGGATGACCGACTGGATCACCACGTTGAGCACCGAGTAGATGACCACGACCGCGAGGAATAGCCCCGGACCGCCCTCGAGCAGCGCGAGCACCGCCGGCGGGACCAGGCCGATGACGAACCCGATGTTGGGGATGTAGTTGGTCAGGAACGCCAGCAGCCCCCACAGGACCGGTGCGGGTACGTCGAGCAGCGCGAGCACGGCGGTGTCGAGCACGGCGACGATGAGCCCGAAGACGGTGGACACCAGCAGGTAGCTGCGGGTCCCGTGGGCGAACGTGGCCAGCGCGTCGACCGGGCCGGGCCGCACCCGGGCGGCCTCGGTGAGGTGCCGGGGGAACTGGCTGCCGTCGATGGTCATGAAGAGGACCAGGGTCACGATGAACACCAGGCTCGAGGCGACGCCGAGGACCCCGGTGACCGCCCCCGTCACCAGGCCGGTGAGCCGGGACAGGTCGAACGAGTCGGCGACGTGCTGGATCTGCTCCGGGGACACGCCCAGCTGGTGGAGCCGGTCGGCGGCGTCGAGCGTCCACGCGTTGAACTCCGCCTCGTAGTCGGCCAGCAGCGTCGCGAACCGCGCCGTCGCCGCCACCAGGGTCACCGCCAGGGCGACCATGACCAGGTTCACCACCAGCAGGCAGAGCAGCGTCGCCAGCCATGACGGCAGGGAGCGGTCGAGCCACCCGCGCATTGGGTGGGCCGCGATGGTGAGGACCAGGGCCAGGAAAGCCGGTCCGAGCAGGGAGGCCGCGCCGCGCATCCCGGCGATGACGATGACCGCGGCGGCCAGGCCGAGGAGCACCACCAGTCCGCGCGGGAGGCCGGTGTCGGGGGCGCGCGACGAAGTGCTGTCCACCCCCGGATGGTCGGTGCGCGCGGCCCCGATGCGGGTCACCTGATTGGGGTGACCCCCGTCGCACGGCGCGCTCCTAGCCTGCGTACGACGAGCCGACACGAGGGGAGATGGCCGATGGAGCGAGGACCTGTCGAGGTGCTGTGCCTGGCGTTCCCACTAGGGGTCAGCCCCGAGCGGATGACCGACGTCCTGCGCCGTCCGGTCGACCAGCAGGCGGTCCGCCTGATCGACCTGGTCTTCCTGCTGCGCGACGACGACGGCGTCCTGGAGGCGCGCGACGTCGAGCACGAGATGTTCCGGATCCCCGAGCTCGCCGGCCTCACCTTCGACCCGCACACGCTGCTCTCGGGCGAGGACCTGGAGACCTTCGCGGTGTCGCTCCCGCCCGACCAGCAGGCCGTGGTGGCGGTGATCGAGCACGCGTGGGCCCGCGACGTCAGCCGGCAGCTCGACGACCTGGGCGCCGAGCTCGCGTTCTACGCCCGGATCCCCGAGGCCGACGTCACGGCGGCCTACGCGGCCGAGAGGAGCTGACCATGTTGATGCGACGTTTCGGCCGGCCCGGCCTGCTGGGCACCGTGGCCCGCACCGCGGTCATCGCCGGCACCGCCACCGCGACCCGCAACGCCCTGGACCGCCGGCAGCAGCGCAACGCCGAGCAGGAGGCGGAGGCGGAGGCCTACGAGCAGCAGGCGGCCGCCCCGGCCGCGGCCGCCTCGGCCGGCATCGGCGACCAGCTCACCCGACTGGCCACGCTGCACGAGTCCGGTGCGCTGACCGACGAGGAGTTCGCCGCCGCGAAGCTCCGGCTGCTCGGGTAGCCCGGTGGACGCCGGCTGGCTCGTCGCGGCACTCGGTGCGGCGGCGGCGCTGCTGCACGCCGCCGTCTGCGTGGTCGCCCTCGGAGTCCTGCCCGCCGGCCGCAAGCCGTCGACGGCGATGGCCTGGCTGATCCTGGTGCTCGCCGTCCCGTTCCTCGGCGTGGTGGCCTTCCTCCTCGTCGGGTCGACCTCCGTCGGCCGGCGACGGCGCACGTGGCAGCGCGAGGTCAACGACCGCGTCCTCGCGGCCGTCCCCGCGCAGCCCGTCGTACGGGAGCCGCCGCCGGGGGAGGTCGCCGGGATGGCGGAGCTCAACCGCCGCCTCGGCGCGTTCCCGATGTCCCACGACAACACCGTCGAGGTGCTGCCCGACTACCAGGGCAGCATCGACGCGATGCGCCGCGAGGTCGAGCGGGCCGAGCGCTTCGTGCACGTGGAGTTCTACATCGCCGCGTGGGACGAGGCCACGGACGGGTTCTTCGAGGCACTGCGGGCCGCGGTCGCCCGCGGCGTGGAGGTCCGGCTCCTCTTCGACCACCTCGGGAGCCGCGGCGTCCCGGGCTACCGCGACCTCCTGCGCCGGCTGCAGGACGCCGGCATCCGGCACGCGCCGATGCTGCGCATCGACCCCCTCCGTGGCCAGGTCCGGCGCCCCGACCTGCGCAACCACCGCAAGATCCTGGTCGTCGACGGCCGGGTCGGCTTCATCGGCTCGCAGAACCTCATCGAGCCCGGGTACGACGACCCCGGCAACCACCGGCGCGGCCTCACCTACCGGGAGCTGGTCGCCCGGGTCAGCGGGCCCGCCGTCCGCCAGCTCGCGGTGGTGTTCGCCACCGACTGGGTCGCCGAGACCGGGGAGCCGGTGTCGCACACGCTCGGCCCGGCCGCTCCGGACCCGTTCGCGTCGGGCGTCCCCGGCGTGGCGGCCCAGGTGGTCCCGTCGGGGCCGGGCTTCGCCACCGAGAACAACCTGCGGCTCTTCAACTCGATGCTGTACGCCGCCCGCAGCCGGATCTCGCTCACCTCGCCGTACTTCGTCCCCGACGAGACCCTGCTCTACGCCGTGACCACGGCCGCCCAGCGCGGCGTCGAGGTGGAGCTCTTCGTCTCGGCCGTCGCCGACCAGTTCATGGTCGCCCACGCCCAGCGCTCCTACTACGGCGCGTTGCTCGACGTCGGCGTGCGCATCTGGCTCTACCCGGCGCCGTACGTCCTGCACGCGAAGTTCCTCACCGTCGACGACGACCTCGCCGTGATCGGGTCGTCGAACCTGGACTACCGCTCCTTCGCGCTCAACTACGAGTGCGTCCTCTTCGCCCGGAGCACGGCGCTCGTCGAGGGGCTGGGGGTCGTCCAGGACGGCTACCGTGCGGCGTCGACCGAGCTGACCGCCGAGCAGTGGCACGGGCGCGGCTGGTGGACGGCGTACGTCGACAACGTCATGCGGCTCACGGCCGCCCTGCAGTAGTCCCCGGGTCCACCGCTCGCTCGTCCGCTTCGGCCAACCGCTCCAGGAACCCGCCGATCCAGTCGAGCAGCGAGCTGACCAGCCACGCCGCGACGGCGTACACGAGCATGGCGAAGAGCACGGACGTGTCGAGCACGGCCCCGACCTCCTGGCTGCCGCTCAGCCCCAGGTCGATCGGCGTGAAGATGCCGCGGAACGGCTCCATCGCCCGGTCGAGCGAGCGGTACGACCACGCCACGAACGACGCGTCCGGGTTGGCCCCGAACAGCAGCAGCGTGAACCCGAGCGCCAGCACCGCCTCGGTCACGACGACGTAGGCGTAGACGATCCAGGCCAGGGCGCGTACGCCGAGCAGCGCCACGCGGCGGCGGGGGTGGACGTGCGGGAGGTCGGTGGACACCCCGCGAACCTGCCGCCGCCCCGCCCGCCCCCGCCTCACCCGACCCAGGTGAACCTGCACCCCCAGGTTCTCCGCCGGTGCTCCCCGCCGGTGGTCGAGCAGTGAAGGACGAAGTCCTGAGCGCCCGTCGAGACCCCCGCAGCCAACAAGCAACCTCCGGTAGGTCAGCCCCCGCCACCGGTGGTCCCCGCCGGTGGTCGAGCAGTGAAGGACGAAGTCCTGAGCGCCCGTCGAGACCCCCGCAGCCAGCAAGCAACCTCCGGTAGGTCGGACCTTGCCGTGGCGTCTGCTCGGTGCACCAGGCCGGTTCGAAGACATTTACAGAAAGAAGGGGGCTCATCGTCCGCGGTGATCAAGGGCCATCACGAGGCTGCTTCTGGCTTTCGGTCTTTTCGGGTCGACCGTTCGAACAAGGCTGTGAACGACTCTCGCATTCGATAATGTGTTCGACTAGAATGGGCGCATGGCACGGGACCTCGACGACTGCGACACCGCTTCGGCAGTGCTGTCCTACGTGCGCTCCGAGCGACACGACGAGATGCGCGCGGCCGCGAACCAGCTTGCCGCCGCGGTGACCTGGGCCGGCATGCACTCCACCGACTCCCTGCAGGATGCGGCAGCGGTGTGGATCCGCGGCTGTGAGGACGAGATGGCCATTGCCGGCCCCGGAGCACCCCTGATCGCCGAGTTCTCCGTGCTGGAGTTCTCCGCCGCCCTCGGAATGTCCTCCGACTCCGGGCGGATCTACCTCGGCCACGCCGTCGAACTCGCCCACCGCCTGCCACGCGTCTACGAGCGCGTGCAGTCGTTGGACCTGCCGGTGTGGAAGGCCCGCCGCATCGCCGCCGAGACCATCGACCTCCCCGAAGACGGCGCCGAGTTCGTCGACACCCACGTCGCCTCAGTGGCACACAAGATCTCCATCGCCCAACTCGACCGCACCATCGAAGAAGCCCGGACCCGCTTCGACCCCGAAACAGCAGCCCAACGGGCACGTGACGCGGCCGAGGTGCGGCACTTCGACATCGAGTCCCAGCAGGTCTCGTTCGACGGCCACGTCGAGGTCCGCGGGACCCTGGACCTGGTCGACGCTCTGGATCTGGAGGACGCGGTCGCCCGGGGTGCGTCCCACCTCGGCACGATCGCCGCGGACCTGTCCCTCGATGCGCGTCGCTCGATCGCGGTCGGGGACCTTGCCCGCCGCCAGCTGACGTTGGATCTCAACGCCGAGCCGGACCCGGACCGCAAGCGACCCCGCCAGGTCGTCGTGCACGTGCACCTCGCCGACGCTGCGATCGCCCGGGTTGAGAACACTCGGTCGATGATCTCGGTGGAGCAGGTGCGGTCCTGGTGTCAGAGCAGCGACAGCCAGGTCGTGATCAAGCCGGTGATCGACCTCGCCGGTCACATCCACGTCGACGCCTACGAGGTCCCCAACCGGTTGAAGGAACGCCAGGCGCTGCTTCAGCACTCCTGCGTCTTCCCCTGGTGCCGACGCCGGGCCAGATCGTGCGACCACGACCACAGCGACCCAGCATCCAGTGGCGGGCCGACGTGTGACTGCAACATCGCACCACTCTGCCGGCGACATCACCGCGCCAAGACCCACACCAGATGGCGCTACGACAAGATCGACGACACCACCTTCATCTGGCAATCACCCAACGGTCTGAACTTCGTCCGCGACCACACCGGCACCACTCCGCAGCCCTGACCGAGAACCCTCGGCAGGGTCACGGGTGCGCGCTCTCCGGTAGGCCCATGGTGACGGCGGCTCTGCTGGTGTTCGAGGACGGCCGCAAGGAGTTCGTCGACTCGGTGCACGTCCACACGCCCCGTGACGGGTGTCTGCTCCTCGCGACAGGTGCGCCCGGAGCCGGCCTGGACGCCGCGGTGGTCCGCGCGGTGCCGGTCGCGTGGCTCAGGTACGTCGAGACCTGCGGGCGGGACGACTGAGGCGCCCCGGACTCACGTCGTCGGTCCGGCGATGCGTCGGGCGATGCGGCCAGCTCGGACCCGGACAGCGCCCGCGCCCAGGCCCGCCAGGAGGCCGAGGTGGGCGGCGGGAACGCCGACCTCCAGTACGGCGAACCAGGCGGTCGCGGGGTGGGCGGCCAGTCCGAGGACGAGTCCGGCGACGGCGCCCGTCACCCCGAGGCCGACGGCGCCGAGCAGTGCGTAGCGGGGCACGAGCGGTACGTCCTGCGTCCACGTCATGGTCCAAGGTCCCACGGATCGGTCCAGAACTGAACAGGTTCAGATCGTCTGGTTCGCGGACCGTGAAGGCGACGTGAAAGCGACTCGAAACCGCCGTGAAGGCGCGGCTCCCTAGCGTCACCGCCATGACCACCACCCCTGTGACGACGTCCGCGCCGTCGAGCACCTACACCTCCCTCCGGGCGGCCTGGATCCCGCTGGCCGCCCTCTGCCTGGCGTTCTTCGTCGAGATGGTCGACAACACGCTGTTGTCGATCGCGCTGCCGACGATCGGCCGCGACCTGGGCAGCGGTACGACGGCGCTGCAGTGGGTCACCGGCGCCTACTCGCTCACTTTCGGCGGGCTGCTGCTCACGGCCGGGGCGATGGCCGACCGGCTCGGGCGGCGGCGGGTGCTGCTGGTCGGGCTGGCGGTCTTCGGCTCGCTGAGCCTGCTGGTCGTCCTGGTGGAGACCGCGGGCGAGCTGATCGCGCTGCGGGCCGCGCTCGGCCTGGCCGCGGCCGCGATGGCACCGATCACCAACTCGCTGGTCTTCCGCCTGTTCGACGACAAGGCGCTGCGGATGCGCGCCATGACGCTGATGATCATCGTCGGGATGTCCGGGTTCGTCCTCGGCCCGTTGCTCGGCGGCACGGCGCTGGCCCACGTGCGCTGGGAGTGGCTGCTGGTGGTCAACGCCCCGATCGCGCTGATCGCCGCCATCGGCGTACGGCGCGGCGTCGCGCCCGATCGGCCCGAGGACCTCACGAAGGACCGGCTCGACCTGCCCGGCGCCGTCCTCAGCATCGCCACCATCGGCCTGGCCTGCTGGTCGCTGACCAGCGGGGTCGAGCACGGCTGGCTCTCCGCGGTCACCATCGCTTCGATCGTCGGCGCCGTCGCCGCCGGGTTCGCCTTCGTCCGCCACGAGCGCCGTACGCCGGAGCCGATGCTCGACCTCGGCCTCTTCTCCAGCGGCACCGTCCGTGGCGCAGCCATCGCGCAGGTCGGTACGTCGATCGCGATGGCCAGCGTGATGTTCGGCCTGATCCTGCACTTCCAGTACGCCTACGGCTGGAGCCCGGTCCGGGCCGGCCTGGCCAACCTGCCGATCATCGTCACGATGATCGCCGCGACGCCGCTGTCCGAGTGGCTCGCGAAGCGGTTCGGCCACCGGATCGCCTGCCTCGTCGGTGCCGGCTTCCTCGCCGGCTCGCTCGGGGGCCTGTCGTGGGGCGTCGACCACGGGTACGCCGCCATCGCGGTCTGCATGGTCGCCATGACGATCGGCCTGCGCACGGTGATGACCATCTGCGCGGTCGCCCTGGTCGACGCGATGCCGGCCAACCGCACCTCGATCGGCACCGCCCTCAACGACACGGCCCAGGAGGTCGGCACCAGCGTCGGTACGGCGGTCGTCGGCACCCTGATCGCCGCGCTGGTGACGACCCGGCTCCCCGCGGGCGTGTGGAGCAGCGACCTGGTCGCGTCTTTCTTCCACGGCGAGCGGATCACCTACGCGGTCCTTGCGGTCGTCGTCGGGCTGGTCGCCGGCGCCGGGGCGCTCACGCTGACCGACTCGCGGTCGGTCGAGGAGGCGCACTGACATCTCATGGACACAGCCCTGTCGTCCAGCCGGTGCGCGGACCCGGGAGACTGACCCCCGTGGCTGACGCGAGTACCCAGGACATGATCGACGCGGACCGGCGTGAGCCGGACGTCGCCCAGTTCGGGTCGGGGGTGTCCTCCGACGAGCAGCACACGGCGCTGCGCGCGTCGGTACGGCAGCTGACGACGCTGCTCGGGGAGGCCCTGAGTCGCCACGAGGGGCCGGAGCTGCTGGCCCTCGTCGAGCGGGTGCGGGTGCTCGCCCGGCAGGACGACGGGGAGCTGGTCGCGGTGCTGGGGTCGGTCGACGACGCCACGGCGGTCCAGCTCGCGCGGGCGTTCACGGCGTACTTCCAGCTGGTGAACGTGACCGAGCAGCTGCACCGGTGGCGCGAGGTGACCGGCCAGGCCGCCGGCCCTCTGACCCAGACGGTGGACCGGGTCGCGGCCGCGGTGGAGGCCGGCGAGCTCGACACGACGCTGGTGGCCGAGGTGCTGGGCAAGGTCGAGTACCGGCCGGTGTTCACCGCGCACCCGACCGAGGCATCGCGGCGCACGGTGCTGCGACTGCTGCGCAAGGTGGCCGAGACGGTGGCGCTGTTGGAGGACCGGTCGCGGCCCGCGTCCCAGCGGCCGCGCGACGAGCGCCGGCTGGCGGAGCTGGTCGACCTGGTCTGGCAGACCGACGAGCTCCGGGCGGTCCGGCCGGAGCCGGTCGACGAGGCGCGGACCGCGGTCTACTACCTCCGCTCGATCGCGGAGGACGTCGTCCCCGACCTGCTCGAGGAGCTGGACCGGCAGGTCGCCCGCCTGGGCCTCGAGCTGCCGGCCACGGCCCGCCCCCTGCGGTTCGGCACCTGGGCCGGCGGCGACCGCGACGGCAACCCCAACGTCACGCCCGCGGTCACCCTGGAGATCCTCCGCCTGCAGTTCCTCTCCGGTACGGCGGAGCTGGTCGGCCTCGTCGAGGAGGCGCTCACCGAGATGACGTCCTCGACCCGGGTGGTGCCGTGCAGCGAGGCGCTGCGCGAGTCGCTCGAGGTCGACGCCGCGGCGCTGCCGGTCACCTGGAGCACCATCCGCCGGCTGAACGCCGACGAGCCCTACCGGCTCAAGCTGAGCTTCGTGCGGGTCCGCCTGCAGCGCACCCGGGACCGGGTCGTCAACGGCACGCCGCACGAGCCGGGCCGCGACTACGCGTCGTTCGACGAGCTGGTCGCCGACCTGCAGCTGGTCCGCGACTCGATGCTCGCCCACGGCGACGACCTGACCGGCAACGGCACGGTGCTGCGGCTGCTGCGCACCGCCGTCGCGTTCGGCACCCAGCTGGCGACCATGGACGTGCGCGAGCACAGCGGCAAGCACCACGCGGCGCTGGCGGAGCTGTTCGACCGGCTCGGCGAGCTCGACGCGCCGTACGACGAGCTGGAGCGCCCCGAGCGGATCGCCCTGCTCTCGGCCGAGATGGGCTCGCGCCGCCCGCTGGCGGGCGCCGCGGTCAGCGGGCTCGGCGAGGCGGCGACCGCGTCGCTCGACCTGATGGGGACCATCCGCCAGGCGCTCGACCTGTACGGCGCGGACACCGTCGAGACCTACATCGTGTCGATGACCCACGACGTCGACGACCTGTTCGCGGCGGTCGTGCTGGCCCGTGAGGCCGGCCTGGTCGACCTCGGCTCGCCCGAGCAGCCGGCGACCGCGCGGATCGGCTTCGCCCCGCTGTTCGAGACCGTCGCGGAGCTCGAGCTCGCCGGGCCGCTGCTCGAGGCGCTGCTGGGCGACCCGTCGTACCGCCGGGTGGTGACCGCGCGCGGCGACGTGCAGGAGATCATGCTCGGCTACTCCGACTCCTCGAAGGACGCCGGCATCGCCGCCTCACAGTGGCAGATCCACCGCGCCCAGCGGGCCCTGCGCGACATCGCCGCCGCGCACGGCGTGACGCTGCGGCTCTTCCACGGCCGGGGCGGTTCCGTCGGCCGCGGCGGCGGCCCGACCGCCGAGGCGATCATGGCGCAGCCCAACGGCAGCCTGGTGGGCCCGATCAAGATCACCGAGCAAGGCGAGGTCATCTCCGACAAGTACTCCCTGCCCGGGCTCGGCCGCTGGAACCTGGAGGGTGCCCTCGCGGCGGTCATCGAGGCGACCCTGCTGCACCGCGACCAGCAGCTGCCGCCCGACGTCCTCGCCGACTGGGACGCCGCCATGGGTCAGGTGGCCGGCGCCGGTCAGGAGGCCTACCGCGCTCTGGTCCGCGACCCGGCGCTGCTGCCGTTCTTCGTGGAGGCCACCCCCGTCGACGCGCTCGGCTCGATGAACATCGGCTCCCGCCCGGCCAAGCGCCCCGGCGGCGCCGGCGGCCTCGACGACCTGCGCGCGATCCCGTGGGTCTTCGGCTGGACCCAGTCCCGGATCATCCTGCCCGGCTGGTACGGCGTCGGCTCCGGCCTGGCCGCCGCACGCGAGGCCGGTCGCGGCGAGTCGCTGCGCGAGATGTACGGATCGTGGGCGTTCTTCCGGACCTTCCTGTCCAACGTGCAGATGACGCTGGCCAAGACCGACCTCGACATCGCCGCGCGCTACGTCCGCGCGCTGGCCCCCGAGTCCGGGGCCGAGGTGTTCGCGGCCATCCGCGCGGAGCACGAGCGCACGGTGGCCGAGGTCCTGGAGGTCACCGGGCAGTCCGAGCTGCTCGAGCACGCGCCCGTGCTCCGCCGTACCCTCGACCTCCGCGACACCTACCTCGCTCCGCTGCACGCCCTGCAGGTCGCCCTGCTGGCCCGGGCCCGCGAGACCGGTGACGACATCGCCGACGCCAGTCCCGAGCTCCAGCGGGCGCTGCTGCTCACGATCAACGGCATCGCGGCCGGGCTGCGCAACACGGGCTGACCGGCCGCCGCTCCACGACCGGCGCAATTGCGCCGGTTGTGGGGCAGGCGGCGGCCGGGTACCTACCAGTCACGATGAGCTACCCCCTCGATGGCTACGTCCGTGTCCGTGGAGCCCGTGAGCACAACCTGAAGGACGTCGACGTCGACGTCCCGCGCAACGCGATCGTCGCGTTCACCGGGGTGTCCGGCTCCGGCAAGTCCTCGCTGGCCTTCGGCACGATCTACGCCGAGGCGCAGCGCCGGTACTTCGAGTCGGTGGCGCCGTACGCCCGACGGCTGCTCCAGCAGGTCGGGGCACCGCACGTCGACGAGATCACCGGTCTCCCGCCGGCCGTGGCCCTGCAGCAGCGGCGCGGCGCCCCGAGCTCCCGGTCGACGGTCGGCACCATCACGACGCTGTCCAACCTGGTGCGCATCCTCTACTCGCGGGCCGGCAGCTACCCGCCCGGCGCGGAGCACCTCGCCGCCGAGGCGTTCTCGCCCAACACGACCGCCGGGGCCTGCCCGGAGTGCCACGGCCTCGGCGTGACCCACGACGTGGCCGAGGACCTGCTGGTCCCGGACCCCGCGCTGAGCATCCGCGACGGCGCCATCGCGGCCTGGCCGGGCGCCTGGCAGGGCCACAACCTGCGCCGGATCGTGAAGAACCTCGGCATCGACGTCGACCGGCCGTGGCGCGAGCTCGCGGCGAAGGACCGACAGTGGCTGCTGTTCACCGACGAGCAGCCGTCGGTGCTGATCCGGCCGCAGGACAAGGATGGCGGGGGCGGGCGGGACTACCACGGCACGTTCCGCAGCGCCCGCAGCCACGTGCACCACGTGCTGGCCAGCTCGGCCAGCGCCGCCATGCGCGCCAAGATGCTGGCCTTCGTCCGCAGCACGCCCTGCCCGGTCTGCGACGGGACCGGCCTGCGCGTCGAGGCGTTGGCCGTCACCTTCGCGGGCGTGTCGATCGCCGCCCTCGGCGCCCTGCCGTTCACCGAGCTGGTCGAGCTGCTGCGGTCCTCGGCCACCGGGGACGAGGACGACGTCGCCGTCCGGATCAGCGCCGACCTGGTCGCCCGGATCGACCTGCTCCTCGACCTCGGTCTCGGCTACCTCTCCCTCGGCCGTACGTCGACCACCCTCTCGCCCGGCGAGGCGCAGCGGCTGCGGATCGCCACCCAGCTCCGCTCGGGACTCTTCGGCGTGGTCTACGTCCTGGACGAGCCGTCGGCCGGCCTCCATCCCGCCGACGCCGAGCCGCTGCTGGGCGTGCTCGACCAGCTCAAGGCCGCCGGCAACTCGCTCTTCGTCGTCGAGCACGACCTGGACGTCGTACGCCGGGCCGACTGGGTCGTCGACATCGGCCCGGCGGCCGGGGGAGGAGGCGGTCAGGTGCTCTGGTCCGGGCCGGTGGCCGGCCTGGAGGGCGTGCGGGAGTCGCCGACCAGCGACCACCTGTTCGGCCGTGCGGCGCGCTTCGAGCACGAGCTGCGCACGCCGAGCGCCTGGCTGCACCTGGGCGGGGTCACCCGCCACAACCTGCGCGACCTCTCGGTCGACCTGCCGCTGGGCGTGCTGACCGCCGTCACCGGCGTCTCCGGCTCGGGGAAGTCCACGCTGGTCTCGCAGGTGCTCGCCGAGGTGGTGCGCGCCGAGCTCGGACAGGCGCCGGAGCCGCCGGCCGACGAGGACGAGGACGAGGACTCCGGGCAGCCCGTGGAGATCGGCCGGGTCGTCGGAGCGGAGGCGTTCGACCGGGTCGTGGTCGTCGACCAGCGCCCCATCGGCCGCACGCCCCGCTCCAACCTGGCGACCTACACCGGCCTGTTCGACGCGGTGCGCAAGCTCTTCGCCGCCACGCCCGAGGCCCGGCAGCGCGGGTACGGCGTCGGCCGGTTCTCGTTCAACGTCGCCGGCGGTCGCTGCGAGACCTGCGACGGGGAGGGCTTCGTCTCCGTCGAACTGCTCTTCCTGCCCGGCACCTACGGTCCCTGCCCGACCTGCCATGGTGCCCGCTACAACGCCGAGACTCTCGAGGTGACCTACCGCGACCTCTCGGTCGCGGACGTGCTCGCCCTGTCGGTCGACGAGGCCGCGGCCCTCCTCGACGGCGCCGCCGCCGGGATCACCCGCAGCCTCGAGGCGCTGCGCGACGTCGGCCTCGGCTACCTCCGCCTGGGCCAGCCGGCCACCGAGCTCAGCGGAGGAGAGGCCCAGCGGATCAAGCTGGCCACCGAGCTGCAGCGGGCCCGGCGCGGCCACGCCCTCTACCTGCTCGACGAGCCCACGGCCGGCCTGCACCCGGCCGACATCGACCTGCTGCTGCGCCAGCTGCACGGCCTGGTCGACGCCGGCAGCACCGTGGTCCTGGTCGAGCACGACCTGCCGACCATCGCCACCGCGGACTGGCTGGTCGACCTCGGTCCCGGCGGCGGTGACGCGGGCGGGCGGGTGGTCGCCACCGGCACGCCGTACGACGTCGCGGCGGCCGGCGTCGGCGCGACCGCGCCGTACCTGGCCCGACGGCTGGGACTCGCGCCGCACTGACCCCGCCCGGTGGGGGAGTCTCGGCGCCATGGCCCTCACCAACCGTCAGATCGTCCTGCGTCGCCGCCCGCAGGGGCTGGTCGTTCCGGAGGACACCGAGCTGGTCAGCTCGCCCGCGCCGGAGCCCGCCGACGGCGAGGCGCTGGTCCGGATCACCTACGTCGGCGTGGACGCCGCGGCCCGGACCTGGCTGGACGACCAGCCGGGCTACCTGCCGCCGGTCCAGCTCGGCGAGGTGGTCCGCGCGGCCGGGATCGGGGAGGTGGTCGAGAGCCGATGCGACGCGTACGCCGTCGGCGACGTGGTCACGATGCTCTCCGGCTTCCAGGACTACACGATCGTCCGCGACGACCTGTTCTGCACGCCCGTGACGGGGATGGACGTCGTCGACCACCGGGCGGTCATGTCGGTCTACGGCCCGACGGGCGCGACGGCGTACTTCGGGATGCACGACGTCGGCCGGCCCCGCGCGGGCGAGACCGTCGTGGTGTCGGCGGCCGCCGGGGCCACCGGCTCGGTGGCGGGCCAGATCGCCAAGATCGCCGGCGCGCGGGTGGTCGGGATCGCCGGCGGCCCGGAGAAGTGCCGGACGGTGGTCGAGGAGTTCGGCTTCGACGCGTGCCTCGACTACCGGGCCGGTGACCTGGACGCCGCGCTCAAGGCGCACTGCCCGCGCGGCGTCGACGTCTACTTCGACAACGTCGGCGGCGACGTGCTGAACGCCGTCCTCGGTCGGCTGGCCGCGAACGCCCGGGTGGTGCTGTGCGGCGTGATCTCCAGCTACCTGACCGGCGAGCACCCGGGACCCGCCAACTACGTCAACCTGCTCGCGCGCACCGCCACCATGCAGGGCTTCAACGCCCTGAACGAGTGGCCCCGCTTCGACGAGGCCTTCGCGGCCCTGCGCGGCTGGGACGAGCAGGGCCTGCTGGTCCACCGCGAGACCGTGTACGACGGCCTCGAGTCCTGCGTCGACGCGCTCAACGGCATCTTCACCGGCGCCAACATCGGCAAGATGCTGGTCAAGGTCGCCGAGCCGACGCGCGACTGATCCGGGTCGGGTCGGGCACTCAGCTCCAGGTCACCGGGCTGTGGCCGGCCGCGACGGTCAGATCAGGAGCGCACCCAGGACGACACGGACACCACGAGACGGACTTCGCACGGCGCGAGCGTAGGTGGACCGCGGCCGGCGGGCGATCGGTTCCGGTGAACGCGCCGGAGGGCCTCGCCCTCTAGGCTTCCCGCGTGACGCCGCCGACCCTCGCCCGGCGGCTGGGGACCACGGACGCGGTGGTCGTCGGGCTGAGCGCGATGATCGGCGCCGGGATCTTCTCGGTGTTCGCGCCCGCGGCCGAGGCGGCCGGCGGCCGGGGCCTGCTGATCGGGTTGGTCGTCGCGGCGGTGGTCGCGACCTGCAACGCGGTCTCGACCGCGCAGCTGGCGGCGGCGTACCCCTCGTCGGGCGGCAGCTACGTCTACGGACGCGAGGTGCTCGGCGAGTGGTGGGGCTTCCTGGCGGGCTGGGCCTTCGTGGTCGGCAAGACCGCGTCCTGCGCGGCGATGGCGATGACCTTCGCGGCGTACGCCGTCCCGGGCTCGGCCTGGGTGATGCGCGGCGCGGCGGTCGCGGCGGTGCTGCTGCTGACGGCCGCCAACCTGCGCGGGGTGACGCGCACGGCGTCCGTGGCCCGGGTGCTGCTCGTCGTCACGCTGGTCGCGGTCGTCGGGACGACGATCGCGATCGCGCTCGGTGATCCCGCCTCGCCGGCCGAGCGCGATCTCGGGGCCGTGGACTGCGGGGCGCTCGGCGTCCTCCAGGCCGCGGGTCTGCTCTTCTTCGCGTTCGCCGGCTACGCCCGGATCGCCACCCTGGCCGAGGAGGTGCGCGAGCCGGCGACCCTTACCCGCGCCGTCCTGGTCGCCCTCGGCGTCGCCGTCGTCCTGTACGGCGCCGTCGCGGTCGTCGTGGTCCGCGCGCTCGGGGACGACCTCGCCCAGACCATCACCCCGCTGGCCGACGCGGCCGAGGCCGCGGGGGTCGGCTGGGCCGGACCGGTGATCCGCGTCGGCGCCGCCACCGCGTCCCTGGGCGCCCTGCTCGCGCTGCTCGCCGGGGTCGGCCGGACCTCCCTGGCCATGGCCCGCGAGCGTGACCTGCCCGGCTGGCTCGCGTCGATCAGCCCGCAGCACCGGGTGCCCGACCACGCCCAGCTGACCATCGCCGCGCTGGTCGTTGCGCTGGTGCTGGTCGCCGACCTGCGCCAGGCGATCGGCTTCTCGTCGTGCGGCGTCCTCGTCTACTACGCCGTGGCGAACCTGTCCGCCCTGCGCCAGCCGGCCGCCCAGCGCCGCTCGCCCCGGGCCGTCGCGGTCCTCGGGCTGGTCGGCTGCGTGGTCCTCGTGGCCACGCTGCCCACCGCGTCGCTGGTCGGCGGGGTCGTGGTCCTCGCCGTCGGGGTGATGGGCCGGGCCGTCCGGCTGCGCCGCGACGACCGCTGATCAACGCCGCCCGAGTGCGACCAGCACCGCCAGCAGCTCGCCCTCGGGCAGGACGAGCAGCTCCGACCAGGCGCGGTCGTCGTACCCCATGACCGGGCAGGCGGGCAGACCGAGCGCGGTGGCGACGAGCAGCAGGTTCTGCAGCGCGGCGCCGGCGTCGAGGTGCAGGGTCCGGTAGTGCCGGGGCGGGTAGCGGCGCAGCGTGCGCTCCACGTCGACGACCAGCGCCAGCCAGATCGGGGCGCGGGTGGCGAAGGGCGGCTGGTCGAGGGCGGCGGCGACGTAGGGCGTGGGGTCGCCCGCGCGCAGGACCGCGAGGTTCGGGACCGGGTGGCGCAGGTCGGCCCGGTGCACGCCCGGGGCCAGCTCGCCGGGTCCGCGGGCGACGACGTACGGCACGACCGACGGGAGGCCGCCGGCCCTCGGCGCCGTGCCGACGCCGAGGTGCAGCAGCGTGGCCAGGTCGGCGAGCGCCGGTTGCCCCGCCCCGAGGGAGTACGACGACCTCCGCGCCTCGAGCGCCTCCGCGAGCGTGCCGTCGACCCGGCCGGGAGCGGGCAGCCGCCGGGACCCGTCGACGCGCGGGGGGAGCAGCGCGGGGTCGGGCGTGCGGGGGACGGCGGTCGCGTTGAGGGCGTCGTGGACGGCCCGGACGAGCCTCATCGGGCCACGAAGAGCGGCCGGCCGGTGACCGGGTCGTCGACGACCAGCGCGTCGACGTCGAAGACGGACCGGAGGGTCCCGCTGGTGAGCACCTCCCGCGGGGTGCCGTCGGCGAGGACCCGGCCGTCGCGCAGTGCGACGACCCGGTCGGCGTGCCGGGCGGCCTGGTTGAGGTCGTGCAGGACCATCACCACGGTCAGGCCGTGGTCGTCGCGCAGGTGCTCGACCAGGCGCATCAGGTCGATCTGGTGCCGGACGTCGAGGTAGGTCGTGGGCTCGTCGAGGAGCAGCACGCCCGTCTCCTGGGCCAGGGTCATGGCGATCCAGGCACGCTGCCGCTCGCCCCCGGAGAGGGAGTCGAGCCGGCGGTCGGCGAGCGGGGTCAGGCCGGTCAGCTCTAGGGCCCGGCGCATCGCGCCGTCGTCGTGGCGACGGAGCATCGCCCAGGGGCCGAGCTGGGGGTAGCGGCCCTGCTCGACCAGCTCGCGCACCGTCGCCCCGGTCGGGACCACGGCGGTCTGGGGAAGGACCCCGAGCCGGCGGGCCACCTCGGTCGACGGCAGCCGATCGATCGGCCGGTCGTCGAGCAGCACCTCGCCGGCCTGCCGACGCAGCACCCGGGCCAGGGTCATCAGCAGCGTCGACTTCCCGGAGCCGTTCGGCCCGACCAGCGCGGTCACGGTCCGCGGCCGGACCTCCAGGGTGAGGTCGGCGACCACGACCCGGCGGGCGTGACCGGCCGAGAGTCCGCGGGCGGCCAGGACGGGGGGCTCGGTGGTGCTCATGCTCGGTTCTCCCGACGGACGAGGCTGGCGAGGACGGGGGCGCCGATCAGCGCCGTGACGGCACCGACCGGGACGCCGGAGACGTCGGTCGCGATCCCGGGCAGCTGCACCGACACGGAGAACGCGACGAGGTCGGCGAGGCTGAGCAGCAGGGCCCCCAGGACGGCGCTGACCGGGATGAGGACCCGGTGGTCGGCGCCGGCCAGGAGCCGGCCGACGTGTGGGGCGACCAGGCCGACGAAGGCGACTGCGCCGGCCGCGGCGATGGCGGCGGCGGCCCCGGCCACCGCGACCAGGAGTACGACGGCCAGCACCGGCCCGGTCCGCAGCCCCAGCCCGGTCGCGGCCGGCTCCCCGAGCACCCAGACGTTGAGCCGGCTCGCCAGCAGCCAGGCCGTGGGGAGCACGACGACCAGCCAGGGCCAGAGCAGCGTCCAGTCCTGCGGCGTGCGGGCGTTGAGCGAGCCGACCAGCCAGCGCAGGACCACCGAGATCGGGGCGGAGTCCACGACCAGCAGCAGCGAGGTGAGCGCGGCCAGGACGGCGCCGAGCAGGACCCCGGTGACGGCGAACGAGCGGCGGCCGACGACGTACAGCACGGCGCCGGTGGCCAGGGCGCCGCCGAGCGCCGCCGGGTAGGCGAGCGCGTGGCCGGGCCAGAGCACGAGCGTGCCGACCACCGCCAGTGCCGCGCCTGCGCCCACGCCGGTGGTCGCCGGCTCGGCCAGCGGGTTGCGGACCACGGCCTGGACCAGCACCCCGGACACCGCGAGCAGGGCCCCGGCGCCGAGGCCGACGAGCACCCGGGGGAGGCGGTAGTCCAGCACGATCAGCGCATACGCCGGCTCCGTCTCGCGTCCGGTCAGCACCCGCAGCACCGCGGGCGCCGGGACGTCCGAGCGCCCGAGGAACAGGTGGGCCAGGACCAGGGCCACCCCGGCGACGGGGGTGAGCAGGACGAGGGCGCTCAGCCGCCACCTCACGCCGGCACCGCCGTACGACGCGACAGCAGGACCAGGGCCGGGACGCCCACCAGCGTGGTGGCGATGCCGACGGGCAGCTCGACGGGGTAGAGCAGCAGCCGCGAGGCCAGGTCGGCGAGCGCGAGGAGCAGGCCGCCGAGGAGGACGGCGAGCGGGAGCACCCGGCGGGTGCTGACCGTGCCGAGCAGCCGACGGGCCAGGTGCGGGGCGAGCAGGGCCACGAACGCGACCGGACCGCAGACCGACGCGACCGCCGCGGCCAGCAGCGCGGCCACGCCGACGGCGGCGACCCGGGTGCGCGTCACCGGGACGCCGAGTCCGGCCGCCACGTCGTCGCCCAGGGTCAGCGCCTCGACCCGACGCCGCAGCAGCCAGGCGGCGCCGACGCCGGCGGCCACGAGGGGCGTGACGGTCTCCAGGTGCGGCCAGCCGCGAGCGGCCAGGCTGCCGAGCAGGTAGCGGAAGAGCACCACCACGTTGCCCTGGGTCCCGAGCCCGACCACGGCGACGACCAGCCCGCCGCACGCGGCGGAGACGGCCGCGCCCACCAGCGCCACGTGGGCGGGGTCGCGGGTGCGGCCGATGGCGAGCAGGACCAGGGCCCCGGCGACCACGGCCCCCGCGAGCGCCGCCCACGGCTGGACGACGAGCGGCACGCCGAGGCCCAGCACGACGATCGTCGCGACGACGACCGCGGCGCCCGAGGACACCCCCAGCAGCTCCGGGCCGGCGATCGGGTTGCGCAGGACGTCCTGGAGCAGCAGCCCGGCCGCGGCGAGGCCGGCCCCGGCCACCAGACCGAGCAGCGCGCGGGGGAGCCGGACCTCCCAGACGGGGACCCGCAGCGGGTGCGCCGGGTCGGTCAGCGCGGCCAGAGCGGTGGCCGGGCGTAGCCGCGGCTCGCCCAGGCAGAGCGCGGCCAGCACGCAGACCGCCAGCGCCGCGACGGCGAGTCCGGGGAGCTCGACGCGCTTGATAATGGTTATCATTTCGCCCTCATCGTCCACCACAGGAGAACCCATGCGCAATTCCCACCGCCGTGCCGCTCGGGCGGCGGCCGCCCTGCTTGCCCTCGCCCTCACCGCCTCCGTCGTCTCCGCCTGCGGCGACTCGGAGGCCGACGACGCCGAGGAGTCCCGGGGCGACGGGGCCGCGACGCAGCCCGTCGCGGTCACCGACGACACCGGCGTCGAGATCGCCCTCGACGAGCCGGTCGAGCGGATCGCCTGCCTCACGATGATCTGCGTCGACGCGCTGACCGAGGTCGGCATCACGCCGGTCGCCTACCGCGACGCCCTCGCCCTCGACGAGCGGTACGCCGGCCCCGACGCCGACATGCGCGAGATCACGGGCGGGTTCGGCGAGGAGAACGTCGAGGACGTCGCCCTGGCCACCCCCGACCTGGTGATCGGCCTGGCCGGCGCCCAGGACGGCCTCCGGCCCGCCGTGGAGCGGATCGCCCCGCTCTACCTCGTGGATCCGCGGTCGTGGCAGGGCTCGGTCGACTTCCTGCGGACCGTCGGCGACCTGACCGGCACGCGCGAGCGGGCCGACGAGCGCGCTGACGCCTTCACCGAGCGGGTGGAGGAGGCGGCGGCGGAGCGCAGCGAGCTCACGACCCTGTCCATGTACGGCGAGCCCGGGAGCCTGGGGGTCGACTCGGTCGAGACGCCCGTCGGCTCGCTGCTCGCCGAGGTCAGCGACTACCCCTGGCCGGCGGCGGCCGACCCGTTCGCCAGCATCGCGGTCGAGCAGATCGCGAAGGCCGACCCCGACCTGGTCTTCGCCCAGGCCTTCTCGGCCTCGGACGACACCGAGCCGCTGAGCGAGCGGCTGGCCTCCGACCCGGTCTGGGCCGGCATGACGGCCGCGCGCGAGGGGCGGGTGGTCGAGGTCGAGGCGCCGATGTGGGCCACCGGACGCGGCACGATCTCGCTCGGCCTGGTGCTCGACACGGTCGAGGCCGAGCTGGACTGAGATTGCTTATTGAGATTCATTCTCATCTCGAGATACGTTCTCGACGCGGTCCCGGACGGGGCCGCGTCCCCTCACCGAAGGAGCACCACCGTGAACGAGTTCTTCACCCCCGTCGCCCAGCGCGTCCAGCTGTCCACGCACAGCGCCGGCCACAGCAACGCGCTGGTCGAGAACCCGTTCGACGAGGTCGAGGCCACCGAGGCCGACTGATCCTCGGACCCACCGGCGGCCCCGTGCGTCCCGACGCACGGGGCCGCCCCCGAGAGCGGACACCCATGACCCCCCTCCAACGGACCTCCATCCGAACCTCCCGGCGGCTCAGACCCGGCGTCGAGCTGTACGCCGCAGCCGACGGCCACCTGCTCCGGGTCGGCGACACCCACCACCACGTCCACCTCGACGACGCCGCCGCTGCCGAGCTGCTCGACGCGCTCGCCGAGGGCGGCGACCCGGCCTCGGGCCCGGCCCGTGCGGCCCTGGAGGCCCTGGTCGCGGCCGGCCTGGTCGACGTACCGCCCGCGCGCCTGAGGGTCGACGGCGACGGTGTGCTCGCCGCCGCGCTCCGCGCCGCGCTGACCCGGATGGGCGCCGTCGTCGGGCCCGGCGGCGGCCGTGTCCTGGCCCGCGACGACGACGCGCTGCCCGCCGACGCGACCACCGCGTGCTGGGTCGTCGGCCACCGCGTCGTGCTCTCGCCGCCCGCGGTGCCGGCCCCTCAGGTCGCCGCCCGGCGCCGGGCCGCCACCCGGCACCGCGCGGCCGACCCCCGTACCGCCCCCGCCGCCGGGGCCCGCCGGGTCGCCGCCGCCGTACCGCTCCTGGGCGGCGCCGGGCTCGAGCTCGCCGCGGTCCAGGTCGCGGCCGAGCTGCTGCGCCCCGACCGGCCCGCCCACGAGGTGGTCGCCGTCGACCTGCGCGCCCTCACCGTCTCCCGGCACCCGGTCCTCCCGGTCCCGGCCGCGCCGCGGTGAGGTCCTCCCGAGGCACGGTCGCCGGACTCGCGACCTGGACCTGGCTGCCGGATCGGCCCCCGCGGGTCGTGCTCGTCGCCCGCACGCCGTACGGCGCCGCCGGGCACGCGGCCGAGGCCGCCGGCTGGACCGCCCACGGGATCGGGCTGGTGGTCCAGGACGTCCGCGGTCGGCACGCGTCGCTCGGCGAGTTCGTCCCGTACACCGAGGACCGCGGCGACGACGGACCGGCCCTGCTGACCTGGGTCCGGACCTGGGCGGACGCCCCGGTGGTGCTGCTCGGCACGTCGTACGGCGCCCACGCCGCGCTGGCCACCGCCGCCCACGTCCGGCCCGACGGGGTCGTGGTCGCGGTGCCCGCGCTCGGGCTCGGCGAGACCGCGCGCACCCGCGGCGGCGTGCTCCAGCTGGCCTCACGGATCGGCTGGTGGCTCGCCCACGACGTACGACGCCCCTGGGCAGAGGTCGTCGGGGCCCGCCGACGCGACGCCGAGCGGGCCGAGGAGGTGGCCCGGCTGGACTGCCCGCTGCTGGCGATCGGCGGCACCGACGACTTCTTCGCCCACGACACGGTCGACCTCGCGGCGGCCTGGGGCGGCCCGGCGGCCCTAGTGCTCGGGCCGTGGGACCACGGCCTGGCCGGCGCGCGCCGCGCGACCCGGATCCTGCGCTGGATCGACGCCGTCCTCGTCGGCGCGCCGCCGACGGACGCCGAGACGATCCACCGCGACGGCACCGTCGGCCACAACCGACCCGTCGCGGCCGCGGTCCGGGTCGACGGCCCCGACGACGCGCAGTGGTGCGTCTCGCTCGTCGCGGACGGCCGCGAGGTGGCGCACGGCGCCGCGGTCGGTCGCCTCGTCCCGCTCGGCCCGGTCGTGCTGACCCCTGCTGAGCGGGCCCGCCTCGAGGTCCGGATCGCCTCCGACGACTTCCCCCGCTACGCCCGGTCGCACCGGCCGCCCGCCCCCGTCCCCGACCACCACCTGGAGCTCACGACATGACGACCCTCCCCGTCGACCACCTCGTCGACCCCGAGTTCGGCCTGGTCACCGGCCTGCACCCGGTCGCCCGGCTCGACGGCCTGCCGCCGTCGTACGTCGGGCTGACCGCGGAGGTGGCCGACTCGCGCGTGCACGGCAACTGGCCCAGCGACCGGGTCTCGCTCGGCACCACCTTCGGCGACCCCGCGGGGGCGCGGATCGCCGCGATCGGCGAGGCGGTCGAGCGCTACTGCGGCAACCACGTCCCGGACGGGCTGCTGCGCGGGACCGCGCGGGAGCTCACCGCCGCCGGGCACCGGCTGCTCGGCCCCGACCACCTGCGCTTCTTCGCCGACTGGCAGCACGAGCGCGCCGGGTTCCCGTTCGCCCGGTTCACCGACGACGTCGAGATCGCCTGGGTCGCGGGGGAGGGCGACGACGGTCCGGTGCTGGTCCCGGCCTCCTGGGCGCACCTGAACTGGCGGACCGGCTCGCGGCGCGGCGACGCGTTCCTGCACCACGTGAACTACGCCGGGATCGCCACCGGCCAGGGCGTCGACGACGCCGTACGGCGGGGGCTGCTGGAACTCGTCGAGCGCGACGCCCTCTCGCTGTGGTGGCACCTCGACCTGCCGGCCGCCGGGATCGACCCGGACAGCGTGCCCGGCCTGCGCGAGCACCTGGCCGGGTCGCGGCTGGAGGTGCACCTGCTGGCGCTGCCCGCCTGGTTCGGCGTCCCGGTGGTCGCGGCGGTGGTGCACGACCCGGTGACGGGGATTGTGGCCGGCGGCTTCTCCGCCAAGCTCGACCCGGCCGAGACGGCGGTCAAGGCCACCCTGGAGGCGATCCACAGCTGGGTGTTCACCCAGGGCCTGCTCCAGGCCGACGGCTGGGTGTTCGAGGCGATCGGGGCCGGCATCCTCTCGGAGGGGCTCTACCTCCCGCACCGGCCCGACCGCGACTACCTGGCCGTCGCCGGGGAGCAGTGCTCGCGGGTGCGGGACCTCGGCGCCCAGGCCCAGGTCTGGCTGGATCCGGAGGTGCAGCGTCGGCTGCTGCCCCGGTTCACCGAGCCGCCGACCACGGTCGGCCTCGACGCGCTCCCGGCCGGGACCGAGCCCGGGCTGCGTGCCGCCCTCCGCGCGGCCGGCCACGAGGTGGTCGTCTGCGACCTGACCACGCCGGACGTCGCGCTCACCCCGCTGCGGGTGGTGCGGGTCTGCGCGCGAGGACTGGTCCCCAACGCGCCCGCGGCCTTCCCCTACTACGGGCTGCCGCGCTGGGCCGACGTCGCGGGCCGGCCGCCGACGCCGGAGTCCCTGCTCCTGCTGCCGCCGCCCAGCCTGTGAAGGGCGCCGCGGACGGAGCGCTCGCGGACCCGACGTACCGCCGCTACCTGGCCGCCCGCACGGTCGCCATGGCCGGGAACGCGCTGACCCTGGTCGCGCTGCCGGTGCTGGTCTACCGGCTCACCGGGAGCGCCACCCTTACCGCGCTGATCGCGGCGGCCGAGACCGCGCCGTACCTGGTGGTGGGGCTGCCCGCCGGTGCCCTCGTCGACCGCTGGCACCGCCGCCGGGTGCTGGTCGCGACGGGCGCCGCCAGCGGGCTCGCGCTGCTGAGCGTCCCGCTCGCCGACGCGCTGGGCGTGCTCGGCTTCCCCTACCTGCTGGGCGTCGCCACCGTCGTCTCCACGCTGTTCGTGTTCGCCGACGCGGCGACCTTCGGGGTCGTCCCGCAGATGGTCGGCCGCGACCGGGTGGCGTCGGCGACCTCGACCCTGGTGACCGTCGGGACGGCGATCGGGCTGGTCGGCCCCCTGGTCGGCGGGCTGCTGGTCACCACGCTCCCGCCGGCGCTCGTGCTCGGCCTCGACGGCCTGGCCTACCTGGCGGCCGCCGCGATCACGGCCCGGCTGCGCTGGCCGGGGAGCGAGACCGTCCCGGACGTCGTCCCGGGCCGGCGGCTGGGCGCCGAGGTCGCCGAGGGCCTGCGCTACCTGTGGGCGATGCCGGTGGTGCGGTGGCTGACCGTCCTCGGCGCCGGCAACAGCCTCGCCGGCGGGGCGGTGTCCGGGCTGCTCGTCGTGATCGGGGTCGAGCAGCTCGGCCTCGCCTCGGACTCGCCGGCCCTGGGCTGGCTGTTCGCCGCCGGGGCCGTCGGCACCTTCGTCGCCAGCCTCGCCCTCCCGCGCGTCCAGCGCCGCTTCGGCGTCGGGCTGATCACGACCTCCGGCTTCGCCGTCGGCCTGGTCACGCTGCTCACCCTGTCGCTGACCACGACGGTGCTGGCCGCGCTGCCGCTGCTCGCCGTGCTCAACTTCGCGATGACCACCCTGATCGTCAACGGCATCGTCGCCCGCCAGGTCGTCACGCCCGACCACCTGCAGTCGCGCGTCAACACCACCGCCCGGCTGATCGCCTGGGGTGGCAGCCCCCTCGGGGCCGCGCTCGGCGGGGTCGTCGCCGGCGCCGCCGGCACGGAGTGGGCGCTCCGCGTCGCCGCGGTCGGGCTGCTCGCGAGCCTGGTGGGCGCGCTGCTGGTCGGCGTCCCGCGGTTCCCGCGCCTGGACGCGCTGGAGTCGGGAGAGGCGCCTAGGGTGACGTCATGATCCGCCGCGTGCTCGTCCTGCTCACCTTCCTGGCCCTCGCGCTGACCTCCGCCGCCCCGGCGGGGGCGAGCGTGGCGGCCCCGGACGGGACGGGTGCCGAGCGGGCCGCCGGCCTGCCGAGCAAGGCCACCTGGCTGCGCGACGTGGACCGGTCGTTGAGCGGCTCGCGCGGCTTCCTCCGTCGCCGGGCCGCGGCCGCGAAGCCCGGCGAGCGGCTGGCCGTCGTCCTCGACATCGACAACACCTCGATCGCCAGCCACTACGCCTGGCCGCGGCCGGTCAAGCGGACGCGGGCGTTCGCCCGCCGCGCGGCCGCCCTCGGGATGACCGTCCACTTCGCCACGGGCCGCACCCGGGCTCAGCTGGAGGGCGTCCCGGAGGTGCTGCGCGAGGCCGGCTACCGCTACCGCGGCATCTGCGTGCGCCGCAGTCCCTCGGAGCCGCTCCAGGCGTCCAAGCTGCGCTGCCGCAAGGCCCTCGAGCGCCGGGGCTTCACGATCGTGGCCTCGGTCGGCAACCGACTCACCGACCTTCAGGGCGGGCACACCGGTCGCCGGTTCAAGCTGCCGGACTACGGCGGCCGGCTCAGCTGAGCCCGCTCACAACCGCCCGGCGGTCCGCACCAGGCCGGCCACCCCGGTCGAGGTGCTGTGCGGCGGCCAGGCGATGACCGTCGTGACCCGCGGCGCGTCCGCGATCGGGAGGACGACCAACCCGTCGCGCAGGTTGGCCTGCGCCGACTCGGGCAGCACCATCGCCGCGCGTCCGAGCCGGACCAGCTGCAGCACCTGGGTCAGGTCGCGCAGCTCGGGGCCGGGCCCGTCGGGGTAGCTGCCGTCGAGGTTGGGCCAGCGGGGGAGCGGCAGGTCCGGGATCGAGGTCGCCTCCGCGAGCGTCATCGAGGACCGGCGGCTCGCCGGGTGCCCGCCCGGCAGGATCAGCACCTGGTCCTCGACCAGCAGCGGGTCGACGTCGAAGCCGCTGGTGTCGTCGAATGGCCGGTGCAGGATGGCGACGTCGGCGCGCCCGTCGCGCAACATCGGCGCCTGGTGCCCGGGCGGGCTCAGCAGCACCTCGACGTCGACCGCGTCCGGCTCGGCGGCGTAGGCGTCGAGCAGCTTGGCCATCAGCTCGCTGGACGCGCCGGCCTTGGCCGTGAGCACCACCGACGCCCGCCCCGCCGCCGCGACGGTACGGCGGGTCCGCCGCTCGGCCGCCTCGACCGCGGCGAGTGCCACCCGGCCCTCGCGCAGCAGCGTCTCGCCGGCGCTGGTCAGGGTCACGCCGCGCGGCGTACGGACGAAGAGGTCAGCGCCGAGGCGTCGCTCCAGCTGGGCGATCGCCCGGGACAGCGGCGGCTGCGCCATGCCGAGCCGCTCGGCCGCCCGGCTGACGTGGGCCTCCTCGGCGACGGCGACGAAGTAGCGCAGCTCGCGGGTCTCCACCACCCCGACGCTACCCCTCACCTGGTGTCATACCGGCGCGGTATGCGTCGCGACCCAGTCGGTCTTGGTGCGCGGCCGGGTGCCGCGGACACGATCGAGGCATGACGGAGAACGACAAGAGGACCGCGCTGGTCACCGGCGCCAACAAGGGCATCGGCTACGAGATCGCGGCGGGCCTGTCCCGCCTCGGCTTCCGGGTGGGCGTGGGCGCCCGGGACGCCGGCCGCCGTGACGATGCGGTGGCGAAGCTGCGGGCCGAGGGCCACGACGTGTTCGGCGTACCGCTGGACGTCACGGACGACGTGAGCGTGGCGGCCGCCGCGGCGCTGCTGGAGGAGGAGGGCGGGCTGGACGTCCTGGTCAACAACGCCGCCATCACCGGCGGGATGCCGCAGGAGCCGACCCGGGTCAGTGCCGACCAGGTCCGCGAGGTCGTCGACACCAACGTCATCGGCGTCATCCGGGTCACCAACGCGGTGCTCCCGCTGCTGCGGCGGGCGGCGTCGCCGCGGATCGTCAACGTCTCGAGCACCGTCGGCTCGCTCACCCTGCAGACCGCCCAGGCAGAGCCGTACGGCCCGCTCTCGGCGGCGTACTCGCCGACCAAGTCCTACCTCAACGCGATCACGATCCAGTACGCGAAGGAGCTCGCCGACGAGGGCGTGCTGGTGAACGCCGGCTGCCCCGGCTACGTCGCGACCGACCTCAACGGCCACCAGGGCCTCCGGACCCCGGAGCAGGGTGCGGCGATCTTCCTGGAGCTCGCGACGCTGCCCGACGGGGGACCGACCGGCACCTTCCGAGACGAGACGGGCGTCCAGCCCTGGTGAGTGCTCCACGTCAGAGAGGGTGGGTGCCGGTGGGGTCGACGCGGCGTCTCAGTCCGTGAGGGGTGGTCCATTCGAAGGTGGTCCGGCCTGTTTGTTCGACGGTGTAGCCGGCGTGGGTCTTGGCCCGGTGGTGTCGTCGGGTGAGGGGTGCGGCGGCGTGGTCGCCGGTCTGTCCGGGTGGTCCACCGGAGTCTGGGTCCAGGTATGGCGTCGGGTGATCCAGATCGACCCGCCTCGTGACGGACGTGGAGTGCGGGAACGCATCGGCCGGAATCAGGATCGCGGTCCGCTCCCGGACGATGGTGGGGTGCTCGTAGCGGTCCACGGCGATGGTCTCCGACAGATCCAGCACGGGTCGCAACGTCACGTTCGCGTGGGCGAGGAGGAGTCGGACCTGGTCCAGGACCAGCGGCCCCAGCTCCTCGACTCGGGCGACGCCGACGCCGGTGTCGAGGGCGGCCTGGTGGAGGTGGACGTGCAGCACCGCTGACGGCTTCCGCGTCTTGCTGGCCTGTTCGTCGTCCTGCTGGTCGAGGAACTGGAGGAGTGCGGCGAGGTCGTGGGGTCGGGCCAGCCAGCCCAGCGCGATGGCGCGGAGCTCGGCCTTGGTGACGTCCTCGGGCAGGTCGGGGTGATGAGCCTGACGTAGGTCGGCGTCATCGTGGAGGAGGTCGGCGACCCGGTCGACGGTCGCGTCGACCCAGGCGGCGTCGCCGGCTTCGAGGCGGGCGAACAGCATCCGCAGCCCGGTGTCGTCGGTCGGGGACAGCACGACGGTGCGGGTGCGGCGTTGTTCTTCGATGCGGGCGGTGTGGGCGGCGGTGTCGGTTTCGATGATCTTGGCCTCGACGATGCGGAGCACCCGCCCGGGCGCACACCCGCCGATCGCCCGGGCTACGGCCTCGTCCACCAGCGCGACCTGGTCGAACGACAGCTTGCGGGTCATGGACGCGACCCGGCACGCGACCCACGCCTCGCAGGCGAGGGTCTGGACGATGGCCCACGTTTGGGGGAGGCGGTGGCGCAGGTCGAGGGCGTCGGCCATCACTGCGCGGGTGGAGAGGAGGTGGGTGTGGCGGGCGATGGCGAGCTCGCCGAGGCA
>NZ_FMZM01000009.1:66357-122652 GCF_900101465.1 Nocardioides lianchengensis | reverse complement strand
CCGACTCCCTGTCAGATGCCGCCGCCGTCTGGGTTCCCGGCTGCGAGGACGAGATGGCCATCGCCGGCCCCGGCGCACCGTTGATCGCCGAGTTCAGTGTGCTGGAGTTCTCCGCCGCACTCGGTCTCTCCTCCGACTCCGGTCGGATCTACCTCGGCCACGCCGTCGAGCTCGCCCACCGCCTGCCACGCGTCTACGAGCGCGTGCAGTCGTTGGACCTGCCGGTGTGGAAGGCCCGCCGCATCGCCGCCGAGACCATCGACCTCCCCGAAGACGGCGCCGAGTTCGTCGACACCCACGTCGCCTCAGTCGCGCACAAGATCTCCATCGCCCAACTCGACCGCACCATCGAAGAAGCCCGGGTCCGCTTCGACCTCGAGACCGCGGCCCAGCGGGCGCGGGATGCGGCCGAGGTGCGGCACTTCGACATCGAGACCCAGCAGGTCTCCTACGACGGTCACGTCGAAGTCCGCGGCACCCTCGACCTGGTCGATGCCCTCGACCTCGAGGACGCCATCGCCCGGGGTGCGTCCCACCTCGGCACCATCGCAGACGGGTTGTCACTCGACGCGCGTCGCTCGATCGCGGTCGGTGACCTTGCCCGACGCCAGCTCGCCCTGGACCTGAACGCCGAACCGGACCCGGACCGCCAACGCCCCCGCCAGGTCGTGGTGCACGTGCATCTCGCCGACGCGGCCATCGCCCGCGTCGAGAACACCGGCACCCTGATCTCGGTGGAGCAGGTCAAGGGCTGGTGCCAGGACAGAGACAGCCAGGTCGTCATCAAGCCCGTCATCGACCTCGCCGGTCACGTGCACGTGGATGCCTACGAAGTCCCCGACCGGTTGAAGGAACGCCAAGCGCTGCTCCAGCACTCCTGCGTGTTCCCGTGGTGCCGACGCCGCGCCAGGTCGTGCGACCACGACCACAGCGACCCAGCCGCCAACGGCGGCAGCACGTGCGACTGCAACATCGCACCCCTGTGCCGACGACATCACCGCGCCAAGACACATACGCGGTGGCGCTACGACAAGATCGACGACACCACCTTCATCTGGCGATCACCCAACGGACTGACGTTCGTCCGCGACCACACCGGCACCACCCCGCAGCCCTGACGGCCAGCCCGATCAGGGCCACGGGCGCGCTCAGAGCTAGATACTTCAGTTCATAGTGAAGTAGACTCACGATATGCCGGACGCCCCGACCGCCGCTCTCGACCTGGTCCTTGAGCTCACCGTGCTGCTCGGCGAGGACATGCGCCGCGGCCTGGGGGAGCTCGGGCTGACCGAGACCAAGGCGCACCTCGTCTTCGCCGTCCAGCACGCCGGGCCGTCCACCCAGCGGGTCCTGGCCGACATGCTGGGCGTCACGCCGCGGACGGTCACCACCCTGGTCGACGAGCTCGGCGCTGCGGGGGTGGTCACGCGGGAGTCGCACCCGACCGACCGGCGGGCGACGCTCGTGACGCTGACCGAGGACGGGGCGGCCCTGGGCGCCGGGCTGGTGGCCGGGCAGCGGGAGCTCGCCGGCCGACTCTTCGCCGGCCTCGACGAAGACCTGCCCGCCTTCACGCGGGTCCTCGGCGAGGTCGTCGCACGGCTCCGCGCGCTGACGGAGGAGTCGGCATGAGGCGGGTCCGGGACCTCGTGGTGCTGGTCGTCCGCCTCGAGCTCCAGATGTACGGCGGCCTGCTCCGACTCGTCCGCCGCCGGCCCGACGTGCCGCCGGGGACGACACCCGTCCGCTACGTCGGCGCCGTCGCGGCGCTGCTCTGGGGCATCACGATCGTCTCGGCGGTCGAGCTCGTGGTCCTGCACCTGATCATCCCGTGGCACGCCGTGCGACTGGCCGCCGACGTGGTCGGGATCTGGGGTCTGGCCTGGTGCCTCGGGATGACCGCGTGCCACTACGTCTACCCGCACCTGCTCGACGACGCCGGCCTCCGCCTGCGTACGGCGAAGCGCACGCCCGCGGTCGAGGTGCCCTGGTCGCAGGTCGCCGCCGTCGTCGTCGCCGAGAAAGGGCGTGAGTCGTCGCGCAGCCTGCAGGTCGAGGACGGCGTCCTGCACGTCGTCGTCGGCAGTCGCACCAACGTCACGCTCCGGCTCGCCGCGCCGCTGGTGGTCGAGGTCCGCGGGGCGTCGTACGGCGTCGGCGAGGTGCGCTTCTTCGCCGACGAGCCGCGCGAGGTCGTCGCGGCGATCCGCGAACGGGTCAGCTGAGCAGGTCCCGCACGGCGAGCGACGCGAAGACCATCGCGCTGCCCAGGGGGGCGCCGGGGCCGGGGTAGACGCCGCCGAAGAGCGAGGCGGCCGAGTTGGACGACGCGTAGAGGCCGTCGATGGCCGAGCCGTCGGGGCGCAGCACCCGGCCGGCTGGGTCGGTGACCAGGCCGCCCTTGGTGCCGAGGTCGGAGAGGACGAAGCGGGCGGCGAAGTACGGCGCCTGGTCGCACGGCACCAGCGCGGTGCCCGGTCCGCCGGTGAAGAAGGTGTCGTACTCGTCCTCCCCGCGCCCGAAGTCCTCGTCGACGCCGTCGGCGCAGAGCTTGTTGAACCGCTCGACCGACGCGACGAGGTCGGCGGCGGGCAGCCCGGTCGCGGCGGCCAGGTCCTCGAGGGTGTCGGCCCGGACCCACGTCCCGGCGGCCAGGTGCTCGGCCGGGTCGCCCTCGGGCATCGCGATCGCCGGCAGCCGGCCGCCCTCGCGGGAGTCGAAGACGAACCACGACGGGATGCGGTCCTCGGAGGCGGCCATCTCCCGGCCGAACCGGTCGTAGGGCAGGCACTCGTTGGCGTAGCGGCGGCCGTTCGCGTCGACCATCAGGCCGCTGCGGAAGCCGAGTGTGAACGACCCGCCCCCGTCCGGCTGCTCCAGCCCCGGGCAGAACCAGCCCACCCCGCTGAAGTCGCCGGCCGCCCCGAGGGCCAGTCCGGCCTCGATCGGCTCACCGGTGTTCGTGTCGCGCGGGGCCATCGTCCACGCCACCTCCCCAGGTACGGCGTGGGCCGCGCGCAGGGCCGCGTTCCCCTCGAACCCACCGGCCGCGACGAGCACGCCCCGCGAGGCGTGCAGGACGACCGGCCCCTCCGGGGTCATGGCGGCCACGCCGACGACCCGGTCGCCGGAGTCGTCCAGCACGAAGCCGGTGACCGGCAGGTGGGTGCGCAGCTCGCCCCCGGCCTCGACGTACAGCGCCGCGAGCCGGGCGATCAGCGCCTGCCCGCCGCTCAGCGTGTTGCGCCCGCCCTCGCCGGCCCGGTCGCGCTCGACCGGCGGGCGCACCAGCGCCGCGACCTCGGCCGGCAGCTCGCCGCGCTTGATGCTGACCGGCTGGATGGAGCGGCCCATGGGGACCCGCCCGGGGGCGTCGTAGTACTCCGCGAACGGCAGCCACTCGAAGGGCAGGCCCGCCTCCTCCAGTGAGGCGACCAGCTCGGGGGAGTGCGCCAGGAAGGCCTCGACCTTCGCGGCGTCGGGGGAGGAGAGGATCGCGCCGAGGTAGGACCGCGCCCCCTCGGTCGAGTCGCCGATCCCGGCCCGCTGCTGCACGGCGCTGCCGGGGAGCCAGCAGGCGCCTCCCGAGTACGCCGAGGTGCCGCCGATCAGGTCGGTCTTCTCGACGACCACCGTCCGCAGGCCCGCCCGGGCCGCGAGCAGCGCCCCCGTCATCGCCCCGCCGCCGGACCCGACCACGACCACGTCGTACTGCTGCGTCTCGCTCACGGGCTGAATCTAGAACAGGTTCTAGTCGAGGGGAACCCGGCGGCGCGAAACCGCTGGCGCGGCCTGGGATGATGGTCGGGCTGTGAAGATCACCTACCCGTCCGAGCTGCCGGTCAGCCAGCGTCGCGACGACATCGCCGAGGCCATCCGGGACCACCAGGTCGTGATCGTGGCCGGCGAGACCGGCTCCGGCAAGACCACCCAGCTGCCGAAGATCTGCCTCGAGCTCGGCCGCGGCGAGAAGGCACTGATCGGCCACACCCAGCCGCGCCGGATCGCCGCGCGGTCGGTCGCGGAGCGGATCGCCAGCGAGCTCGGCACCGAGCTGGGTGGCGCGGACGGGGTGGTCGGCTACCAGGTCCGGTTCACCGACCGCACGTCGCGGGCGACCCGGGTCAAGCTGATGACCGACGGCATCCTGCTGGCCGAGCTCCAGCGCGACCGGGACCTGAAGAAGTACGACACGATCATCATCGACGAGGCCCACGAGCGCAGCCTCAACATCGACTTCCTGCTCGGCTACCTGAAGCGGCTGCTGCCCCGGCGTCCCGACCTGAAGCTGATCATCACCAGTGCGACCATCGACGTCGACCGGTTCGCGCAGCACTTCGACGCCCCCGTCGTCGAGGTCTCCGGGCGCACCTTCCCCGTCGAGGTCCGCTACCGGCCGCTGATGGAGCTGCCCGATGAGGACGACGAGGGGGAGGCCGTCGTCCGCGACCAGACCGAGGCGATCGTCGAGGCGGTCAAGGAGCTGGCGCAGGAGGGGCCGGGCGACGTGCTCGTCTTCCTGCCCGGCGAGCGCGAGATCCGCGACACCGCCGAGGCGCTCAGCGACCTGCCGCGCACCGAGATCCTGCCGCTCTACTCCCGCCTCTCCGCCGCCGAGCAGCACCGGGTCTTCTCCTCCCACGGCAACGCCACCCGCCGGGTCGTGCTGTCCACCAACGTCGCCGAGACGTCGCTGACCGTCCCCGGGATCCGGTACGTCGTCGACACCGGCGTGGCCCGCATCTCGCGCTACTCGCTGCGCACCAAGGTCCAGCGGCTGCCGATCGAGCCGATCAGCCAGGCCTCGGCCAACCAGCGCTCCGGCCGCTGCGGCCGCGTCGAGGCCGGCATCGCGATCCGGCTCTACTCCGAGGAGGACTTCGAGGGCCGCCCGGAGTTCACCGACCCCGAGATCCTGCGCACCAACCTGGCCAGCGTCATCCTGCAGATGGCCTCGCTCGGCCTCGGCGACCTGGCCCGGTTCCCGTTCGTCGAGCCGCCCGACAAGCGCAACGTGCAGTCCGGCGTCCAGCTGCTCGAGGAGCTCGGCGCGCTCCGGGAGGGCCGGCTGTCGAAGCTCGGCCGGCGGCTGGCCCGGCTGCCGATCGACCCGCGGCTGGCGCGGATGATCCTGGAGGCCGAGCGGCTCGGCTGCGTCCGCGAGGTCATCGTGATCGCCGCCGCACTGTCGCTGCAGGACCCGCGCGAACGGCCCGAGGAGCAGCGCGCCCAGGCCGACCAGCTGCACGCCCGGTTCAAGCACGAGACCAGCGACTTCCTCACCCTGCTCAACCTGTGGCGGCACCTGAAGGAGCAGCAGCGCGAGCTCTCCGGCAGCGCGTTCCGTCGGATGTGCAAGGCCGAGTTCCTCAACTACCTGCGGGTCCGGGAGTGGCAGGACTTCGAGTCCCAGCTCCGCCAGGTCTGCAAGGAGATGGGTCTCGATACACCCCGCTCGTCCCTCGCGGGGCCCTCGACCACCGAAGGCGGCGCGGCGTACGACGCGGACGGCATCCACCAGGCCCTGCTGTCCGGCCTGCTCAGCCACATCGGCCTCCTGGAGGAGGTCGACAAGGGCAAGGGCAGCCCGGGTGGTCGCCGCCCGATGCGCGAGTACCTCGGCGCCCGCGGCGCCCGGTTCGCGATCTTCCCGGG
This sequence comes from Nocardioides lianchengensis, assembly GCF_900101465.1. GTDB lineage: Bacteria > Actinomycetota > Actinomycetes > Propionibacteriales > Nocardioidaceae > Nocardioides > Nocardioides lianchengensis. The sequence goes on along the minus strand of NZ_FMZM01000009.1, from coordinate 116,997 downwards.
CAGCGGTCTGGCCAGGAAGAACCCACAGTTCCTGATGGCCGGCGAGCTCGTCGAGACCAGCCGGCTCTGGGCCCGCCAGAACGCCGCGATCAAGCCCGAGTGGGCCGAGAGGCTCGCCGGCGACCTGGTCAAGCGCACCTACAGCGAGCCGCACTGGTCCAAGAAGCGCGCGTCCGTGATGGCCCACGAGCGGGCCACGCTGTACGGCGTACCCCTGATCGCCGACCGGCTGATCTCCTACGGCCGGGTCGACCGCGAGCTGTCGCGCGAGCTGTTCATCCGGCACGCCCTCGTCTACGGGGAGTGGCACACCCGCCACCGGTTCATGGCCGAGAACCAGCGGCTCCTCGAGGAGGCCGCCGAGCTGGAGCACCGCGCCCGGCGCCGCGACATCGTGGTCGACGAGCACACCCTGTTCGACTTCTACGACGCCCGTGTCGGCCGCGAGGTCGTCAGCGGCGCCCACTTCGACCAGTGGTGGAAGCAGACCCGCCGCGAGCAGCCCGACCTGCTGACCTTCGACCCCGCGATGCTGACCCACGACACGGTCGAGGAGGTCGCCGCGGGCGACTACCCGCAGCAGTGGGAGGCCGAGGGCCTGACCTTCCCGATCAGCTATCACTTCGAGCCGGGCGCGGCCGAGGACGGGCTGACCATCGACGTCCCCGTCGCGACCCTCAACCGGGTCGAGGCCGACGACTTCTCCTGGAACGTCCCGGGCCTGCGGCACGAGCTGGTCACCGGGCTGATCCGCAGCCTCCCCAAGAACCTCCGGGTGAGCTTCGTGCCCGCGCCCGACAAGGCGCGGGAGTTCCTCGCAAGCGTCCCGGCGGGGGAGGAGCCGCTGCTGGACGCCCTGGAGCGCTGGTGCCGCTCGACCGCCGGCGTCGTCGTCCCGCGGGTGGCCTGGGACTGGACCAAGATGCCCGAGCACCTGCGGCCGACGTACCGCGTGGTTGACGACAGCGGGCGCGAGCAGGCCCGGGGCAAGGACCTCGAGGCGCTCAAGGAGCCGCTGCGCCCGAAGTTCGCGCAGGCCATGGCCGAGGTCGCCACCCAGAGCGGGCTGGCCCGCACCGGCGAGACGACCTGGGCCTTCGGCACCGTCGAGCGCTCGTTCACCCAGAAGCGGGCCGGCCACGAGGTGCAGGCCCACCCGGCGCTGGTCGACGAGGGCACCACGGTCGGGCTGCAGGTCTTCGGCTCCGCCGAGGAGCAGGAGGCGCGGCACCGGCTCGGCGTCCGGCGGCTGCTGCTCCTGGAGACCCGGTCGCCGGTCAAGGCGATCCTCGACAGACTCTCCAACACCGAGAAGCTCGGGCTCGCGGGGTCGCCGTACCCGACGGTCGCCGAGCTGCTCGAGGACTGCCGGTCCGCGGTGGTCGGCGCGGTCGTCGACGCCCGACCGCCCGTCCGCGACGAGCAGGCGTACGCCGCCCTCCGCGCCGAGGCGGCCCGGGACCAGGAGGCCGCGCTGCGCGGGCTGCTGGCCGACGTGATCCGGGTGCTGGACGCGTGGCGGCAGGCCGAGAAGGCGCTCAGCGGGCGGGCGGAGATGCACCAGCTGCCGGCACTCTCGGACATGAAGGCGCAGCTGGCCCGCCTGATCCACCGGGGCTTCGTCGGGGAGGCCGGGCCGACCCAGCTGCGGCGGTACCCGACGTACCTCGCGGCGCTCCAGCAGCGTCGCGCGCGGCTCGACGAGGGTGGCCAGGCGGCCGCCCGCGACCGGCAGCTGGCCGACCGGGTCGGGGACCTGCAGGAGGCCTACCTCCACCAGCTCGCGGCCCTCCCCGAGGGCCGCCCGCCGGGCGAGCGACTGCGGCAGGTGCGGTGGATGCTGGAGGAGTACCGCGTCTCGCTGTGGGCCCAGCAGCTCGGCACCCCGGCGCCGGTCAGCGACCAGCGGATCCGCAAGGCGCTCGGCTGACGGTGGCGTCGTAGCCTGACCGCATGTCCGAGCGCCGCCACCACCGCCCGATGAAGCCGGGTGACCGGTACTTCGACGACCTGGTCGGCGGCACCGACCCGGCACTGGTCAGCGAGGCCGCCGACCGGGCCGCGACCCTGCTGGTGCGCGGGGCCCGGGCGAGCGGTGACGACGCGGTCGCGGAGCGGCTGCTGCACCTCGCCGAGACCGAGGGCATCGAGACCATCGCCGAGGTCTGGGCCGGGTCGCCGGCCGACTCGCTGGCCGGGTGCCTGTGGCGGCTCTTCGTCCTCCGGTCGTGGGTGTACGCCGACCCGGTGGCCGCCGCGCGGGAGTTCGAGGAGGGCCGCGGCCGGGCCCAGGTGGCGCGGGTGGTGGCCGGCGTCGCCGACCCGCCCGGTCCCGAGCAGCTGAAGGCCATGGTCGACCAGGTGCTGCGCGGCATCGTCGAGGGCGACTTCGCCGACGTCCTGTTCCGCGGGGCGGCCTTCGCCCGGGTCGTGGCCGCCGGCCGGGCGAGCGGCGACGACGGCGACCTGCGCCGGATGCTGCTGGTCTCGGAGCAACTGGAGGCGGCGGGCCACCTGGAGCTCGAGCACCGACTCTCTTAGATCCACCTGGCCCCGGCCGTTAGACTCAAGGAGAGCACGTCGGGCCGTGGCAGCCCCGGGTCCCAAAATAAGCCGCTACGAGCGGCCACGCGCCGTGAGGCGCTCCCGGTCCGGCGTGTTCTCTAGGCTCGGGGCATGCGTCGCCTCCTCGCCCGTCTCCTGCCCAGCCGTCGGTCCACCCCGGCGGCGGCCCGCCGGCCCGCCGGTGGCGACCAGCTCGGCTACGACCCCCGACCCGACGGGAACCCCGACCCGGGCGAGGTCGTGTGGGCCTGGGTCGCCTACGAGGACGACCCGCGCCAGGGCAAGGACCGCCCGGTGCTGGTCATCGGCCGGCGCGGGGACCGCCTCCTCGGCCTGATGCTCACCAGTAAGGACCACGACCGTGACGCGGCCGACGAGGCCCGCTACGGCCGGCACTGGATGGACGTCGGGTCCGGTGGCTGGGACCGGCAGCGGCGCCCGAGCGAGGTCCGCCTGGACCGGCTCCTGGTGCTGGAGCCGGCCGTGGTGCGCCGCGAGGGCGCGGCCCTCGACCGTGCGGTCTTCGACAGCGTGATCAACGCCGCTCTCCCGTTCCTCGGTTGAGGAGCGCAACCGTTGGCGCTCGGTCGGTAGGGTGTGCCCGGCGTGAGTGGACGGGTGTGACGGAGAGGGTGCGGGTGACTGCGAGGCGTGTACGACGGGTCCTGGCGGCCGGTCTGGCCCTGGGGGTCGCCCTCGGGCTGGCCGCGTGCGACACGGAGTCCGGCCCCGACGTCGGCCCGTCGCCGGCCCCCACCACCGCCGCGGTCGAGAAGAGCCGGCTGACCTTCGGGGTCTGGGGCAGCGAGGCCGAGGTCGCGTCGTACCAGGAGATGGTCGACGCCTACAACGCCACCTCCGAGCTGACCCAGGTCAAGGTCCTGGCCTACCCCGACAACACCGCCCTGGAGGCCGCGGTCCGCGCTGGCGGACGCAAGGCGCCCGACGTCTTCCTCGCCGACCGCGACGACCTGGTCTGGCTGCGCGACGAGGACCTCAACGTCCCCGTCGACGAGATGCTGGACGAGCGGGGCGTCGAGTTCGGCGACCAGTACTCCCGCGCCGCGCTCGAGGCCTTCTCGGACGACCGCCGGCTGCAGTGCATGCCCTACTCCATCTCGCCGATGGTGATCTTCTACAACACCCGGCTCGTCAACTTCGAGCGGATGGCCGCGCGCGGCCTCAACGTGCCGTCGTCGGCCGAGAACGCCCGCTGGTCGTTCGACCAGTTCGAGGAGGCGGCCCGCTTCGCCGCCCGACGCCCCCGCAACAAGGGCGTCCACGTCGACCCGACCGCCCACAGCCTCGCGCCGTTCCTCTACTCCGGCGGGGGGAAGCTCTTCGACGACGAGGAGGAGCCCACCTCCTTCGCGTTCTCCGACGAGAGCTCGCGCGAGGCGCTGACCCGCACGCTGGAGGTGCTGCGCGACCCGACGGTCACCCTCTCCGACCAGCAGCTGGCGCGTCGTACGCCGCTGGAGTGGTTCGAGCGGGGCCGGCTCGGCATGATCGAGGGCTACCGCTCGATGGTGCCCGAGCTCCGCGAGGTCGAGGGCCTGGACTTCGACGTGATGCCGATGCCGACGCTCGACTCGCCCGCCACGATCGGCGAGATCACCGGCGCCTGCATCGGGAACGGCGGCGACAACGTGCCGGCGGCCGCCGACTTCCTGGTCTACGCGCTCTCGACCGACGCGGTCCGCACGGTCGCCCGGTCGGGCTACATCGTGCCGGTCAACCAGGCGGTCGCCCTGACCGACGACTTCCTCCAGCCCGACCGCCAGCCCGAGCACGCCGCGGTCTTCACGTCCAGCGTCGGCGACCTGCAGGTCCTCCCGCGCCTCGACGTGTGGCCGGCCCTCGACCAGTCCGTCGCGCCGCTGCTCGACGAGATGTTCACCGTCCCGGTCCTCGACGACCTCGACGACCTCACGAGCCGCATCGACGAGGCCTCCCGGACGGTGCTGGACCCGGAGGAGCCCGAGGAGTCCGACGGCACCGAGAGCCCGGCCGACCCGGAGTCGACGGACTAGTCGGCGCTAGTCCGACTCGACCTCGGCCGGGGCGGCCGGCGGCTCCTCGTCGCCACGCAGGATCGCGTCGACGATCACCGGACCGGTCAGGTCGACCTGCCAGCGTCGGGCGCCGAGCGCGGTGAGCGCGGCGTCGACCTCCGTGGCGAGCTGCTCAGGGACGCGGCTGCTCGGCGGCGTCCAGAGCGTACGGCGCAGGAAGTCGGGGGTGAGCAGGTTCTCGACCGGCAGGTGGTGCTGCTCGGCCAGGGCGGCCATGGCCTCGCGCGCGATCACCAGGCGGCGGGCGGCGACGGGGTCCTTCTCGGCCCAGGCGCGCGGCAGCGGCGGTCCGTCGCCCCGCGGCGAGCGGGTCGGCAGGTCGCGCTCCTCGAGCTCGGCCACCTTGCGCAGCGCGGCGACCCACTTCGACGAGTAGCGCTCGGCACCGCGGCCGTGGAAGCCCTTGGTGGCCAGCAGCGCGGCCCGGTCCTCGGGCAGCGCCTGCGCGGCGGCGACGATCGCGGCGTCGGGGATGATCCGGCCGGGCGTCACGTCGCGCTGCTCGGCGAGCTCGTCGCGGGTGGTCCACAGCTCGCGGACGGCGCCCAGCCCGCGGCGGCCGCGGACCCGGTGCATGCCGGAGGTACGACGCCACGCGTCGACGCGCGGGGTCGGCTCGAAGAAGCGCAGGTGGTCGAACTCCTGGCGCGCCCACTCCGCCTTGCCGGCCTCGTCGAGCTCGCGGCCGAGGGCCTCGCGCAGCTCGGCGAGCACCTCGACGTCGAGCGCGGCGTACTCGAGCCAGGGCGCGGGCAGCGGCCGGGTCGACCAGTCGACCGCCGAGTGCTCCTTCTTCATCCGGAAGCCGAGCACCGTCTCCACCAGCGTGGCCAGCCCGACCCGCGGGTGGCCGAGCAACCGGCCGGCGAGCTCGGTGTCGAAGAGGGCGTCGGGGTGCAGGCCGATCTCGGCCAGGCAGGGGAGGTCCTGGGTGGCGGCGTGCAGGATCCACTCGGTGCCGGCCAGGGCCTCCTGCAGCGGGGCCATGTCGAGCCCGATCGGGTCGACCAGGGCGGTGCCGGCGCCCTCACGGCGCAGCTGCACGAGGTAGGCACGGTTGGAGTAGCGGTAGCCCGACGCGCGCTCGGCGTCGATCGCGACCGGGCCGCTGCCAGCGGCGAGCAGCCGGCAGTAGTCGGCCAGTGCGGGCGGCGTGTCGATGACGGGCGGCAGGCCGTCCCGCAGGGTCAGCAGGGGTGCCGGCTCGGCTTCGGGCTCCACCGGGGCCTCGGGACCGGGCTCCGGTGTGGGGTCGACGGGGTCGGTCATCAGCGGGTCGAGCCCCGCTGCCCCCGCCGGCTCGGCATCACGGCGACCCCCTCGGGCACCGGCGGCAGACCGACGGCGGTGCACAGCAGCTCGCCCCAGGCCTCGACGTGCGGGGCCAGGTCGAGCGGAGCGTCGCCGACGGCGACCGGCGTCCAGGAGGCGCGGATCTCGATCTGGGCGGTGCCGTCCTCGTCGGACATCCCGCCGAAGCTCTCGGTCGCGACCCGCGTGACCGTCCCGGAGACGGCGGCGTACGACGCCCCGTGGCCGGTGAGCGCGTCGGTGAGCCAGGACCAGCCCACGTCGGCGAGCATCGGGTCGGTGATCAGGTCCACCTCGATCTCGGCCCGCGCATAGGCCACGCACCGGAAGGTGCCGTCCCAGGCGTCGTTGCCGGCGGGGTCGTGGAGCAGGATCAGCCGGCCGGTGCCGAGGTCGGTGTCGTCGACGGTGACGTCGGCCGACAGTGCGGCGGCGTGCGGGGCGATCCGCTGCGGTGCCGGCATCTCCTCGCAGAGCACCTCGGGCCGCAGCCGGGCGGCCTGCATGGTGCTCACGGCGGCGCGGAAATCCGGGGGGCTGCCTGCCGCACCCGTGTCCGGGTGCGTCTCCTGACGCACGACCATGGCTCCACAGTAGGTCCGCCTCGCTCGAACCGATGTGCGAACACGCCGGGACAGGTGTCACCCTTGCGGTCGTGAGCACCGATCAGCCCCACCCCGACCTCGCTGCGAGCGCCTTCCTGAAGGCGGCCCGGGGGGAGCCGGTGCCCCACACGCCGGTCTGGTTCATGCGCCAGGCGGGCCGCTCGCTGCCCGAGTACCTCAAGCTCCGCGAGGGCGTCGGGATGCTCGAGTCCTGCATGGACCCGTCGCTCGTCGTGGAGATCACGATGCAGCCTGTGCGGCGCTACGGCGTCGACGCCGCCATCTTCTTCTCCGACATCGTGCTGCCGCTGAAGGCGGTCGGCGTCGACCTCGACATCAAGCCCGGCATCGGCCCGGTCGTGGCCGACCCGGTGCGCACCCTGGCCGACGTCGAGGCGATCCCGGACCTCACGCCCGAGCACGTCCCGTTCATCACCGAGGCGGTCCGCGGCCTGGTGGGCGAGCTCGGCGGCACGCCGCTCATCGGCTTCGCGGGCGCGCCATTCACCGTGGCGTCGTACCTCGTCGAGGGCGGGCCGTCCAAGGAGCACGCGAAGACCAAGGCGATGATGTTCGGCGCCCCCGACGTGTGGGACGCGCTGATGCACAAGATCGCCGGCATCGCGGCGACGTACCTCGAGGTCCAGGTCGCGGCCGGGGCCTCCGCCGTCCAGCTCTTCGACTCGTGGGCCGGGGCGCTGACGCCCGGCGACTACCGCGAGCACGTGATGCCGCACTCCGCCCGGGTGCTCGAGCGGGCCGGCGCACTGGGCGTCCCGCGCATCCATTTCGGGGTCGGCACCAGCAACCTGCTCGGCCCGATGGGCGAGGCCGGCGCCGACGTCGTGGGCGTCGACTGGCGCACCCCGCTGGCCTCCGCGATCCCGCAGGTCGGCGACCGCGGCGTGCAGGGCAACCTCGACCCGACCCTGGTCTTCGCCCCGACCGAGGTGATGACCGCCCGCGCCGCCGAGATCATCGAGGCCGGCCGCGCGGCGAAGGGTCACATCTTCAACCTCGGTCACGGCGTGATCCCGTCCACCGACCCCGACCAGCTCGCACGGCTGACGGAGTTCGTCCAGACCTACGAGGGCTGAGCTCGTCGGCGCCAGAGAGTTTCATCGGCTGGCCGACAGACCTCACGCCGGGACGACAAAGGTTCATCGTCCAGGGAAGAGTTTCATCGGCCAGCCGATGAAACTCTCATCGGCCCGATCCGGCCGGCCTAGGCCGCGGGCGCGGTCGGCGGTGCGGCCGGGCGGCGGCGCAGCCGCCGCAGCAGCGGGACACCGGGTACGGCGAGGACGAGCAGCACCAGGGTCCACGGCAGCACCGCGCCGAGGAAGGTGGCGAAGCCGACGCCGAACGTCCTCAGCGCGTCCCAGCCGGCGTCGAGCCCGGTGAGGAAGCCGGCCTCGTTCTGCTCCCTCTCGTCCGCGGCCGTCTTCTTCTCGGTGCGCTCGACCGAGACGGAGATCGTCGACATCGAGGTCTGCGAGGCCAGCACCGTCTGCTTCCGCTCCAGAGCGGCGAGGTCGGCCTGGCGCTGGGAGAGCTGGGCCTCGATGCTCACGATGTCGCGGATGCTCTCGGCGCGGTCCAGCAGGAGGGCGATCCTCTCGATGCTGCGGCGCTGGACCCGGACCCGGACGTCCACGTCGAGGACCTCGGTCGTGACGTCCTTGCTGTCGGCGCCGGACGAGACCAGGGTGGCGGTCCCCTTCAGCGCCTGCATCGCCTCGTCGAAGCGGGCCGAGGGCACGCGGAGCACCATCTGCGACCGCACGAGCGCGCCCTTCCGGTCGGTCTCGGCCTGGTCGGTCTCGACCCGGCCCGCCACCGTGTCGACCACCCGGCGGACGGCGAGGACGGCCTGGGCGACGTCCTTGCTGCGGAGCGTGACGTCGCCGGTCGAGATCACCGAGCGCGCCTCGGCCTCGGGGGCGGTCTGCGACACGACGTCCGCGCGCGCCGGGTCGGCGGCGCTGTCCTCGTCGTACGCCGTCAGAGCCTCGGGCTCGGCCGGCGCCTCGGAGGCCGACTCGTCGTACTGGGCGCTCGCGCCGGCCGAGTCGCCGCCCCCGTCGCCGTCCGAGGACGAGCAGGCGGTGAGGGCGAGGAGCGCGGTGGCGGCGACGGCGGCGAGGGTGCGTCTCATGCGGTCTCGGACGCCACCGGGGGAGAGGTGGTTCCGTCCTGCGTGCGGGCCCGGGCGACCAGGGCGGCGGCCAGGTCGCGCACCGGCTGCGGGACGTGCTGCTGTCGGCGCTGCCGCAGCACGAGCGTCACGGCGGTGCTGTCGTGTCGCAGCGGACGATGGGTGATCAGGCCGGCCCGCTCCAGGGGATCGCCGGCGACGCTGTAGTGGGGGAGCACGGTGACCCCGAGACCCTCGGCGACCATGGTCTTGCCGAGCTCGGCCCCGTCGGTCGTGTAGGAGATCTCGGGCATGTCGACGCCGAAGAGCCGGTGTGCGAAGCGGTGCATGAGGTAGCCGGCCCGCATCGCCACGAAAGGCTCGGTGCGCAGCTGCTCGGTCGTCACCTCCTCGTACGACGCCAGCGGGTGGCCGGCCGGCAGCACCGCCACCGGGCGTCCGTGCACCAGGCCGAGGTCGACCAGGTCGGGCGGGGTGTCGTCGCCGGCGAGCACGTTGACCAGGCCGAGGTCGAGGGCTCCCTCCCGAAGCCCCTGGTCGATCTCGCCCTGCTGGATGTTGAGGACCTCGGCGGTGCGGCCGGGGTGGGCGGCCCGGAAGTCGCGGACGGCGGGGACCAGCACGGTCGAGGTCGCCGCGCTCACCGTGCCGACCCGGACCACGTGGTGGCCGGCGGCCTGGTCGCCCGCGGCGGTGCGCAGCCGGTCGACGGCCTCCAGGACCTCGACCATGTTCTGCAGCAGCTCGCGGCCGCGGCGGCTGATCCGGGCTCCGGAGCGACGTCGGTCGAGCAGGATCACGCCGAGCTCGCGCTCCAGCTTGGAGACCGCCTCGCTGAGGGCGGGCTGGGAGACGTGGAGGCTCTCGCTCGCCTTGCGGAGCGAGCCGTACTGGGTGACGGCGGCGATGTACTCGAGCTGCTCGATGCGCACGGACTGCCTCTTGCTCTCTGCATTAAGTCTAGTAAATTGGTTGAGAAAGTTTGTGAAGTTCAGGATTCTACTGCTCCACCACCAGGAGGGGTCGGCCATGACCACCCAGTCGGCCCGGCACGTGCCGGACCTGTCCATCTCGACCGCGCCCGTCACCGGCGAGGGGTGGGTCGCGCGCGCGTGCGCCGTCGCCACCCAGCTCGCCGTCGGCGCGATCGGGTGTGACCAGGTCGCGCCCGCGCCGGACGCCGAGGTGCGGCTGCTGAAGGACTCGGGCCTGGTCGGACTGCTCGGGCCCGAGGAGTACGGCGGCGGCGGGCAGACCTGGTCGACCGCGCTCCGAGTCGTCCGGGCCGTCGCGGCTGCCGACAGCGTGGTCGCCCAGCTGCTCGGCTACCACTACCTGTGGGCGGCGACCCGGGATGCGGCCACCCTGGCCCGCCTGACGCAGGAGAACCTGCTCGTCACGGGCGCCCTCGACCCGCGCGCGGTCGGTCTGCGGGCCCGTGAGGTCGGCGACGACCTGGTGCTCCTGGGTGCCGCCTCGTTCCCGGCGGGTGGCTGCGCCAGCGACCGGGCCGTGCTGGTCGGCGTCGTCGACGGCAGTGGGCGGCGGGTCGCCACGGTCGTCCCCACCGACCAGGCCGCGATTTACTTCCTCGGTGCGCCGGGCGAGGCGGGTCGCGCGGAGGTCGGGGATGCCCTGGTCGACGGGGTGCGGGTAGGGGTGGGCGCGTCCGACGAGGAGTCCGAGCGACTCTTCCCACTCGTGCAGCTGCTCTTCGCCCACCTCTACCTCGGCCTCGTCGATGGTGCGCTCGCGACGGCCGCGGCGGGCGTCCGGGACCTCCCGGACCGCCGGTACGCCGTGCTCGCCGCGTCGTCCGAGCTGCGTGGCCGCCTCGCGGTCGCCGAGGCGCTCGTCGAGCGGGCGGTCGGGTTGCTCGGCGGGGATCGCGACCCCGAGCTGACGGCCTCGGCCGGTGCGGCTCGTCGGGTCGCCCTCGACCTGGGTCTCGAGGTCGGCGTCGCGCTCGATGTGTTGGTCGACGGTCCCGAGGCCTGGTGGCGCGGCCTGCACGCCCGACGACGACACGATCCGGCCGCTCGGGAGTGAAGGGCGGGCGGGGTGATCGGTTTCGCCGATCACCCCGTCGCCATGCTCTGCCGCGCCGTGAGCCGTCTTGCCTTGCATCGAACGTCAATGTCCATCAAGGTTATGAACATAAGTGGTCAAGTGGAGGAGTCGCCCGATGAACGCAGCGAACGAACCGGTCCGTGAGCCCCTCAAGTTCGCGTACTGGGTGCCCAACGTCAGTGGCGGGCTCGTCGTCAGCAAGATCGAGCAGCGCACCGACTGGGGCTACGACTACAACAAGCAGCTGGCCCAGCTCGCCGAGGTGAACGGGTTCGAGTACGCCCTGTCGCAGGTGCGCTACATCGCGTCGTACGGCGCGGCCTACCAGCACGAGTCGACCAGCATCAGCCTCGCCATCGCGTTGGCGACCGAGCGGCTGAAGGTGATCGCCGCCGTCCACCCCGGTCTGTGGCAGCCCGGGGTGCTCGCCAAGCTGGTCGCCAGCGCCGACGTGATGACCGGGGGCCGGATGGCCGTCAACGTCGTCAGCGGCTGGTTCAAGGACGAGTTCACCAAGCTCGGCGAGCCGTGGCTCGAGCACGGGGAGCGCTACCGCCGCTCCGAGGAGTTCATCCGCTACCTGCGCGAGATCTGGACCTCCGAGCAGGCCGAGTACTCCGGCGACTTCTACCGGCTCCACGACTTCGACCTGAAGCCGAAGCCGGTCGCCGCCGAGGGTCGCCCGCACCCGGAGATCTTCATGGGCGGCAACTCCACCGACGCCCGCGGGATGGGTGGCCGGGTCGCCGACTGGTACTTCATGAACGGCAACACCCCCGAGGGGATCTCCGAGCAGGTCAGCGATGTCGGCGAGGTCGCCCAGGTCCACGGACGGTCGGTCCGCTTCGGCGTGAACGGCTTCGTGGTGGCCCGCGACACCGAGGCCGAGGCCCGCGACGTGCTGCGCGAGATCATCGACAAGGCCGACCGGGAGGCCGTCGAGGGCTTCGGCTCGGCCGTCAAGCAGGCCGGGCAGGCGACCGGGGACAAGAAGGGCATGTGGCAGGACTCCGAGTTCGCCGACCTCGTCCAGTACAACGACGGCTTCCGCACCGGCCTGGTCGGCACGCCCGAGCAGATCGCCGAGCGGATGCTCGAGTACAAGCGGCGCGGCGTCCACCTCATCCTCTGCGGCTTCCTGCACTACCTGGAGGACGTCGAGTACTTCGGCACCCACGTCCTCCCGATCGTCCGCGAGCTCGAGGCCGCCGAGCTGGAGCGGGTGGGATGACGACGCTGGTCACGCCCGGCACCGTCCCCGTCCTCGACGCCGAACGGGCGGTCGAGGAGGCGGCGCGGCTCGGTGCCGCGCTGGCCGTCGACGCCGCGGAGCGCGACGCCCACCGCCTGCTGCCCGCGGAGGAGCTCGACGTCCTGTCGCGCTCCGGCCTGCTCGCGATCACCGTCCCTCAGGAGTACGGCGGTGCCGGGCTCGGCGCGGGCACGGTGGCCCAGGTCCTGCGCCTGCTGGCGGCCGGCGACCCCAGCGTGGCCCAGATCCCGCAGAGCCACTTCGTCTACGTCGGGGTGCTGCGCCACCAGGGCACCAGCGCCCAGCAGGCCTTCTTCCTCGGCGAGGTGCTGGCCGGCCGACGCCTCGGCAACGCCCAGTCCGAGATCGGGACGAAGCACGTCCGCGACTTCCGCACCACTCTGCGCCCGGCCGGCGAGGACCGCTGGGTGCTCGACGGGGTCAAGGGGTACAGCACCGGCGCTCTCTTCGCCGACTGGATCCCGGTGCTCGCGCACCTCGGGGAGGACGGACCGATGCACGTGGCCTGGGTCGACCGCCACGCCGACGGCGTGAGCGTCCTCGACGACTGGGACGGGCTCGGCCAGCGCACGACCGCGAGCGGCACGGTCCGACTCGAGGGCGTGAGCGTCCACGCGTCGCGGATCACGCCGTACCACCTGACCTTCGAGGGTCCACAGACCTTCGGCGCCTTCGCCCAGCTGCTGCACGCCGCGATCGACACCGGCATCGCCCGGGCCGCGCTCAGCGAGGCCGCGCACTTCGTGACCACCCGCAGTCGGCCCTACCCCGACGCCGGGGTCGACCGGGCCGCCGACGACCCGCTCGTCGTCCAGGCCTTCGGCGAGATGGAGCTGGAGGTGCGCGCGGCGGAGGCGCTGCTCGCCGAGGCCGGGCTGGCCGTCGAGGACGCCGACCGCGACCTGGGGCCCGAGAGCGCGGGCGAGGCCAGCCTCGCCGTGGCCGCCGCGCGTGCCGCCGGGGCCCGGGCCGCCGTCGGGGTGAGCAGCCGGCTCTTCGAGGTCGCCGGCACCCGCTCCGCGCTGGCGTCGCTCAACCTCGACCGGCACTGGCGCAACGCCCGCACCCACACCCTGCACGACCCGGCCGCCTGGAAGGTCCAGCACCTCGGCCGGTACGCCGTGGACGGGACCCTCCCGCCCAACCACGGCCAGTTCTGAGTCTCGATGCGCCCGCTCGTTCCTCACGGGCTACTCGACCACCGGAAGGAAAGAAACGTATGAGCCACCTGAAGTTCCACTGGTTCCTGCCCACCAACGGCGGCGACGGACGCAACGTCGTCGGCGGCGGCCACGGGGCCGACGTGATCGGCTCGGGTCGGCCGGCCTCGGTGGCCTACCTCGGCCAGATCGCCCGCAGCGCCGAGCAGCTGGGCTTCGAGGCCGCGCTGACCCCGACCGGCGCGTGGTGCGAGGACGCCTGGATCTCGACGGCGATGCTCAGCTCGCTCTCCGAGCGGCTGAAGTTCCTGGTGGCCTTCCGCCCCGGGCTGACGGCGCCGTACCTCGCGGCCCAGATGGCGGGCAGCTTCCAGAACCTCTCCGGGGGCCGGCTGCTGCTCAACGTCGTCACCGGCGGGGAGAGCCACGAGCAGCGGATGTTCGGTGACTTCCTCGACAAGGACGGCCGCTACGCGCGCTGCGACGAGTTCCTGGAGGTCGTGCGCCGGCTCTGGACCGGCGAGACGGTCGACTTCGAGGGCGAGCACTTCCGGGTCGAGGACGCCGTCCTCAGCCAGATCCCGGACCCGCTGCCGCTCATCTACTTCGGCGGCTCGTCGCCGGCCGCGCTCGACGTCGCCGCCAAGCACGCCGACGTCTACCTCACCTGGGGCGAGCCGCCGGCCGCCGTCGCCGAGAAGATCGCCCGGGTCCGCGAGAAGGCGGTCGAGCAGGGCCGCGAGCTGCGCTTCGGCATCCGGCTGCACACCATCGCCCGCGACACCTCCGCGGCCGCCTGGGCCGAGGCCGACCGGCTGCTCGAGAACATCTCGGAGGAGGACATCGCCCGGGTCCAGGCCGGTCTGAAGCGCTCGGAGTCCGAGGGTCAGCGTCGGATGCTGGAGCTCAACCAGGGCAGCAAGGACGGCCTCGAGATCCACCCCAACCTCTGGGCCGGTGTCGGCCTGGTCCGTGGGGGCGCGGGGACGGCCATGGTCGGCAGCCACGCCGAGATCGCCGACCTCGTCGAGCAGTACGCCGAGGTCGGCATCGAGGAGTTCGTGCTCTCGGGCTACCCCCACCTCGAGGAGTCCTACTGGTTCGGCGAGGGCGTGCTGCCCGAGCTGACCCGCCGCGGCCTCTGGGAGCACCCCGCGCCCGCGACCGGCGCCACCGCCTCGGTGCCGTTCGGCGCCCCGGCCCGGAAGACGGCCGCGTCGTGAATCGGCCCGTCGCGGCCGTCGCCCACGAGCTCATCACCAACCAGGACCTCGACCCCACCCGGCTCCGGGAGGCCTTCGGGATCTTCCCGAGCGGGGTGGTGGCCGTCGCGGCCGAGGTCGACGGCGCCCTGACCGGGCTCGCCGCCAGCTCCTTCACCTCGGTGAGCCTGGAGCCGCCGCTGGTGTCCTTCTCGATCGCCAACAGCTCCAAGACCTGGCCCGACCTGCGCCGGGCCAGCCACCTCGGCGTGACGATCCTGGCCGACCACCACGGCCCGCTCTGCCGTCAGCTCGCCGGACCGGTCGCGCAGCGCTTCGACGGCGTACCGGTCAGCGTGAGCGGGGAGGGTGCGGTCACCCTCGACGAGGGGCTGGCCCGCTTCGACTGCACGATCTACCGCGAGGTCGAGGCCGGCGACCACACGATCGTGCTGCTGGAGCTGCACGCGGTCGAGCACGCCGACACCTCGCTGCCGCTGGTCTTCCACCGCAGCGGCTTCGGACGGCTCTCCGACACCGCCTGACCCCGGGGCATAGCCTCGGAGCGTGAGTCCTCGCACCGTCGTCGTCGGGGCCGGCATCGCCGGCCTCACCGCCGCCCGCGACCTGGTGGCCGCGGGCCACGAGGTCGTCGTGCTGGAGGCCACCGACCGCGTCGGTGGCAAGCTCCGCCGCGAGCCGGTCGCCGGCGTCACGGTCGACGTCGGCGCCGAGGCGATGCTGCACCGACGCTCCGAGGGCGTCGACCTGGCCCGCGCGGTCGGGCTGAGCGTCGAGCACCCGGCGGTCGTCTCCTCGCGGATCTGGTCGCGGGGAGCGCTGCGGCCCCTCCCGCGCTCGCTGATGGGCGTGCCGCTCGACCTCGACGCGCTCGCCGCCTCCGAGGTGCTCAGCCCCGAGGGGCTGGCCCGGGTCCGGCAGGAGCCATCGCTGCCCCCGGAGCCCGCGGCGGCGTTCGACGAGGACCTGACGGTCGGCGACCTGGTCGACCGGCGGTTCGGGGCCGAGGTCACCGACCGGCTCGTGGAGCCCCTGCTCGGCGGCGTGTACGCCGGCCAGGCCCGCCGGATCTCGGCCCGCGCGGCCGTGCCGCAGCTGCTCGCGCTGGCCCGCCGCGGGTCCGTGCTCGAGCGGGCCGCGGCCCTGCCGCCGTCGTACGACGGGCCGGTCTTCGCGGGCCTGCCTGGGGGGATGGGGTCGCTGCCGGAGGCGGTGGCGGCCGGCCTGGACGTCCGCACCGGCGTGACCGTGCGGGCCCTGGAGCGCACGCCCACCGGCTTCCGGCTCGTCACCGGCCCGACGACCGACCCGGTCGCCGTCGAGGCCGGCGCGGTCGTGCTCGCGACGCCGGCCGCGCCGAGCGCCCGGCTGCTGGCGGACGTGGCGCCGGCCGCGGCGGCCGAGCTGGCCGCGATCGAGGCGGCGTCGATGGTGGTGGTGACCTTCGCGTTCCGGGCCGCCGACGCGGGGCACCTGGACGACCTTGACTCGTCCGGCTTCCTGGTGCCGCCGGTCGAGGGGCGCCGGATCAAGGCGTCGACCTTCTCCTTCGCCAAGTGGGGCTGGGTGCGTGAGGCCGGTCGCGAGGCCGGACTGCTGTTCCTGCGGACCTCGCTCGGGCGGCACGGCGAGGAGGTCGCGCTCCAGGCGAGCGACGAGGAGCTGGTCGCGTGGTCGCTCGCCGACCTGGCCGACGCCACCGGCCTGCGGGCCGTGCCCGTCGACGTGCACGTGCAGCGGTGGGGCGGCGGGCTGCCGCAGTACGCCCTCGGGCACCTCGACCGGGTCGCGCGGGCCCGTGCGGCGGTGGCCGCCGTCCCCGGCCTGGCCGTGTGCGGAGCGTCGTACGACGGGGTGGGGATCCCGGCCGTGATCGGGTCGGCGCGGGCCGCGGTGGCGCAGATCACCGGCTGACCGGGGAATGCCGGCGGATGGTTGACGGTTGCAACGGTCCGTGACTTCTGCTTTGGATCGACGGACCGACTACCGGATCACCTTCGTGGTGCTACTGCTGGGAGTGGCGTCGTTCTCGCTGCTCCAGTCGATGGTGAACCCGGTGCTGCCGACCATCGCGCGCGAGCTCGAGACCGACCAGGCGACCGCGACCTGGGTGCTCACGGCGTACCTGCTCTCCGCCTCGGTCTTCACCCCGATCATCGGCCGGGTCGGCGACAAGGTCGGCAAGGAGAAGATGCTCGTCTTCGCCCTGTCCGCCCTCGCGGTCGGCTCCCTTGTCGCCGCGCTCGCGCCGTCCATCGGCGTGCTGATCGCCGCCCGTGCGGTGCAGGGGATCGGCGGCGGCGTGCTGCCGCTGACCTTCGGGATCATCCGCGACGAGTTCCCGCGCGAGAAGGTCGCGGGCGCGGTCGGCGTCTCCGGCGCGCTGCTCGCCGTCGGCGGTGGCATCGGCCTGGTCCTCGCCGGCCCGCTGGTCGACGCGCTGAGCTACCACTGGCTGTTCTGGCTGCCGATGATCATCACCGTGCTCGCCGCGGTCGCGGCCGCCGTACTCGTGCCGGAGTCGCCGGAGCGCACCCCGGGTCGCATCAACGTCGGCTCGGCGCTGCTGCTCTCGGCCTGGCTGGTCGCGCTGCTGCTCGGCGTCAGCCAGGGTCACAGCTGGGGCTGGGGCTCGGTCGAGGTCGTCGCCCTGTTCGTGGCCGCTGCGGTGCTGCTGCCGGTCTGGGTGCTGGCCGAGGCCCGCAGCGCAGACCCGCTCGTGGACATGAAGATGATGCGGATCCCCACGGTGTGGACCGTCAACCTGGTCGCCCTGCTCTTCGGCATGGGGATGTACAGCATGTTCGCCTTCCTACCGGCCTTCCTGCAGGTGCCCGAGGCGGCCGGCTACGGCTTCGGTGCCTCGGTGACCGAGTCCGGCCTGCTCCTGCTGCCCCAGACCGTCGCGACCTTCCTGGCCGGGCTGCTCTCTGGCCGGCTGGCCGGCCGCTACGGCTCCAAGCCACTGCTGTTCGTCGGCGCTGCGCTCACCGCGCTCGGCACCCTCGGCCTGGTCCTCGCCCACGACCAGGTCTGGCAGGTCGTCGTCGAGACCACGATCCTCGGCTTCGCCTTCGGCCTGGCCTTCGCGGCGATGTCGAACCTGGTCGTCGAGGCCGTGCCGCAGTCCCAGACCGGTGTCGCCAGCGGCATGAACGCCAACATCCGCACCGTCGGCGGCGCGATCGGCAGCGCCGTGCTCGCCACCGTCGTCACCTCCGGCGCCCGCCCCGACGGGATCCCCGTCGAGGCCGGCTACACCCACGGCTTCGCCGTCCTGGTCGGTACGGCGACGCTCGCCGCGATCGTGGCCCTCTTCGTCCCGGTCGTGCGCGCCCGGACCCACGTCGTCCCCGGCCCGCAGGCCGAAGCGGAGGCCGAGCTGGCCGCCGCCCGGTAGCCCGGGTCCTCGTCGAGCGACGCGAGATGGCTCCTCAGGACGCCCTGGGCGAGCCATCTGGCGTCACTCGACAGGCGGGCGTGACCAGTAAGGACCTCTAGTAAGGTGAGGCTCACCTAACTCGTCCGTCCTCGGAGGATCCATGCGTCCCACCCGTACGGCCGCCGCGCTCACCGCGCTGGTGGCCGCCACCGCCGCCCTGTCCGTCACCGCCACACCGGCCCAGGCGGCGGAGGTCTCCGTCTCAGGCGTGCAGTTCCGGTGGGGCTTCAACCACGAGTCCAACAACCGCGGCGCGGCCCCGGGCACGTTCAACCTGTTCTCGGCCGGCAAGCTCGGGAACCCCGGGTCCTCCCAGCTGCTGTCGAACGCCAACGAGGGCACCACCTGGGCGGGCGGCCAGGCCGCCGGCTGGAAGCCCCGGCTGGGCAACGTCCACATCGAGAAGCTGCGGGCCGACGGCGGCTACGCCCCGGCGACCTGGGCCGGGACGAAGACCGACAAGGACGGCGTGAGCCTTGCGCCGTACTCGAGCAGCACCAAGTTCTCCGAGCACCAGGTCGTGATCGACAACGGCACGGGCACGCTCGACGCCGAGGCGGACTCCGCCGACATCAGCTGGGACGGCGACTTCACGGTCGTCTACTACTCCGGCTACACGTTCTTCTACGTCAGCGACCCGACCCTGACCGTCGAGGACGGCGTCGGCACGGTGACCGCGACGCTGGGCGGCTACGGCACCGACATGGACGACATGTCGCAGTGGGTCCAGCTGCCCGACACCCAGGTCACCCTGGCCACGCTGTCCGGCGTCGACGTGACGGCCGAGGGCCTGGTCGCCACGCCGGCCTACCGCGAGGTCGTGTACGACGCGCCCGCCCAGGGCGTCCAGCAGGTCCGCACCGGTGACTGGTGGGGCTCGTTCCCGACCAGCTTCGCGAACTTCCAGCAGCTGACCGGCCAGGGCGCGTACTGGTACTCCTCCGGGGGGTCGGTCGACAAGAACAAGCTGGCGCTCCCGCTGACCGTCGACACCACCCCGGGCCCCCACGAGGAGGCGCCGCGGGCCGCGTCGACGCTCGGCGTCTCGGCCCCGGCCACGGCGTACGGCCGCGCGAGCCGCGTCACCGTCGCGGTCACGCCCGCGACCGCGACCGGCACCGTCGCCCTGACCGGAGTGGGCGGTGCCCTGACCGCGCCGGTCGCGGGTGGTCGCGCGACCTTCGCGCTGCCCGCCACCCTGCGCCCGGGCCGCTACGCGCTGACGGCGTCGTACGCCGGCGACGATCGGCTGCTCGCCACCTCGTCGGCCGGCGCGCTGACCGTCGCCAAGGCGGGCGTCGCCAAGCCCCGGCTGAAGGTCACCACCAAGCCGACCCGCCGCAAGCGCGGCCAGCTGCTGGTCACCGTCGCGTCGGCGACGCCCGCCGCCGCGAGCGGCCGGGTCACGCTGAAGCTCGTGTCCGGGAAGGCCCGCAAGACGGTCAGGGCCACGCTGGCGCGCGGCCGGGCGACGGTCCGCCTCCCGAAGCTGGCGAAGGGGAAGTGGAAGGTCGCCGTGACGTACGCCGGCTCCGCGACGCACGCGTCCGCGGCGAAGGGCTACACGGTCCGCGTGCGCTGAGCGGACTCCACGGGCAGCCACAGCTCGGTCGTGGCGGTGCTGAAGTCGTCGGCGCGCTCCAGCACCGCCACCACCTCCGGCCCGGGACGCAGCCGCCAGGGGTTCGACGGGAACCAGCTGGTCGCGGTCGCGGCCCAGGTCTCCTGCAGCGCCGCGGGGTAGGGCCCGCTGGTCCGGAAGACCGCCCAGGTCCCGGCGGCGACCTCGATCGCGTCGAGGTCGTCCGGGACCTCGCCGTCGCGGGCGACACCGTGCAGGTAGGTCAGCTGCGACCCCTCGGTCCGGTCCGGGTCGAGGTCGTCGCTGACCGCCAGCAACCCCGCGGGCTCGCGGTCGGACAGCTCCTGCAGTCGGACGTGCTCCTCGGCCGTGATGCTGCCGACGAACGCCTGGATGGCGGGGTTGACGCCGGCGTGGACCAGCGGCACGCGCGCGGCCCGGCCGACCAGCCGGAACGCGTCGGACTCGACGATGCGGGTGTCCATGGGGGTGCTCCCTTCGACGCTCAGGGCGAACCCGAGCCGTGGTTGTGTGCGGAGGGGCCCGCCGTCACGTCGTACGTCGGACGGACCGGCGCCGTGCACCGAGCGGAACGCCCGGCCGAACGCCTCGGTCGAGCCGTACCCGTGCCGCACCGCGATCGTCAGCAGGTCCTCGCTCCCGGCCACGACGGCGCCCGCGGCGACCGTCATCCGGCGCCGGCGGACGTACTCCGACAGCGGCATCCCGGCCAGGGCCGAGAACATCCGGCGCAGGTGGTGCTCGGTGGTCGCGAGGTCCCGGGCGAGCACGGCGACGTCCAGGTCGCCGGTGTCCGTCGTGAGGTGCTCCTCGACCACCGCGACGACCCGGTTCAGCTCGGCGATCACGGCCGCCTCCTCTCTGTCCGGACCAGCGTCACCGATCCGCGGGACCTACGTCCCGATCATCCGTGCCCGCTCCGGTCGGGCGGGAGGGGCGGGGCAGAATGGGGCCATGACGTCGAACGCCGCCCGGGTCAAGGAGATCAACGCCTCCATCCGCTACACGATGTGGTCGGTCTTCCGGCTCGACTCCGTGCTGGGGGAGGACGCCGACCGGGCCGCCGAGGCCGCCGAGGTCGAGAAGCTGTACGCCGAGCTCGCCGAGGCCGACGTCGTCGTCCGCGGCACCTACGACGTGAGCGGCCTGCGCGCCGACGCCGATGTGATGATCTGGGTGCACGCGACGACCTCGGAGGAGCTGCAGGCGGCCTACCACCGGTTCCGTCGTACGGCGTTCGGCCGCCGGCTCGCGCCCGTCTGGTCCCAGATGGCGCTGCACCGGCCGGCGGAGTTCAACAAGAGCCACGTCCCGGCCTTCCTCAGCGACGAGGAGCCGAAGCGGCACGTCAGCGTCTACCCGTTCGTCCGTTCCTACGAGTGGTACCTCCTTGAGGACGCCGACCGCCGCCGGATGCTCGCCGACCACGGCAAGATGGCCCGCGACTACGCCGACGTCCGCGCCAACACCGTGGCCAGCTTCTCGCTCGGCGACTACGAGTGGATCCTGGCCTTCGAGGCCGACGAGCTCTACCGCATCGTCGACCTGATGCGGCACCTGCGCGGCTCCGAGGCCCGCCGGCACGTCCGCGAGGAGGTGCCGTTCTACACCGGCGCCCTCACCCCCATCGCCGACCTGGTCCACCTGCTGCCCTGACGGGGACGCGCCAGCGGACCCGTCGTCGGTGGTCGAGCGAGCGCTCTGACTGAGCTTGCGAAGTCAGAAGGTGCGTGTCGAGACCAGGGGACCAGCACCGTTTCCACGGAACCTTCCATCGCCGGAGCCCGTCCGAGGCGCATGAGGATCTTCGTGGCCCTGGCCGCCCTGCTGCTGACCCTGACCGGACTGACTGCCTGCGGCTCCGACGGGGACGACACCGTCGCCGACCCGGGCGCCTCCGGTGGCTCGACGAGCGACGCGTCCGCCGTCCCGTCCGAGGCTCCGCTGCCGGCCGGTGCGGTCCGCACCGCCAACCTGGCGACGGTGATGGACACCGGGACGCCGGAGCTGTGCCTCGGCCCGGTGGCGGAGTCGTACCCGCCGCAGTGCGGCGGCCCCGCGATCACCAACTGGGACTGGACGACGCACGGGCAGGAGATGTTCGAGGAGCAGGACGGCACCCGCTGGGGGACCTACTCCGTCACCGGCAGCTGGGACGGCACGGCCTTCGAGGTCACCGACGCCGTCCCCGGCCCGCTCTACGACCCGGCCCCGCTGGAGCCGAGCGCGACCCCGACCCCCGAGCAGGACTACTCCGCGGGGGAGCTGGAGGGCATCCGCACCGAGGTGGAGCAGCTGCCCGGCGCCCAGGGCGCCTACGTGGGCGAGGGGCAGGTCACCGTCGAGGTGATGTACGACGACGGCTCACTCCAGGAGTGGGCCGACGAGGAGTACGGCGCGGGTGTCGTGCTGGTCACCGCACTCCTCGTCGACGCCTGACCGGGTCCCGGAAGGGGGGGGACAGCCGGGCCCGGCCGGTCAGGGGTTCAGACCGGGTGGTTGGCGACCATCACGCCGGTCGGGTCGAGCTGCTCGCGCAGCTGCGCGAGACGCACCCAGTCCTCGCCGTCGTAGAACGCGCTCGTGTCGACCCGGCTCTCGGCGAAGGTCGGCACCAGGCTGGCCGTCGACCAGGGCGCCATCGCCGCGACCACGCCGCGGGCGGCGGCCCGGCCGGCGACCGCGGCCTCGGGGAACGGGGCGACCGCGACGCAGAACAGGGCGTACTCACCGGGCACGTGCGACACCGCACCGCCGCCCGCGACCGGTCGCGCGAAGGCGCCACCGAGGTGCCGCAGCTCGGCGAACATCAGCCCGCTGGCCGTCCCTGGTCCGACCTGGCCGAGGAAGGCGTCGACCGCGGCGTCGGTCAGCTCCCCGAGCACGCGGTGGTCGGAGACCGCGGGGGTCGGGGCGGGGGGATCCAGGTGGACCTGCAGGAGCGCCGACGACGGGATCCGGCCGAAGGTGTCCATCTCGGGCGCGAGCGCGCGCAGCGGCGCCAGCACCTCGGCGGCCCGGTCGTCGTCCTCCAGCACCGCGCCGTCGACGATGACCAGGTCGCGGCCGCTGAGGAACGGCGGCAGCTCCGGCAGCGGAGGGAAGCTCATCACCCGCAGGCTGGTCGTGGCCGACTCCGGCGCCTCGCGGGACCAGGCGGCCCAGGCGCGGACCACCTCGGGAGCCCGCTCGCGGTCCCAGAGCAGCATGCCGGCGTACACGTCGGCGTAGGGGAGCAGGTCGAGCTCGAGCCCGACCACCACGCCGAGGTTGCCGCCCCCGCCGCGGACGGCCCAGTAGAGGTCGGCGTGCTCCGTGGCGTCGGCGTGCACGAGCGCGCCGTCCGCGGTGACGACGTCGACCGCCCGGACCGAGTTGGCGGCGACGCCGTGCGTGCGCCCGTAGAACGAGAGCCCGCCCGAGAGGGCGTAGCCGGCGACGGCGACGTCGGGGGCGCTGCCGTGCAGCGCCGTCAGGCCGTACGGCGCCGCCGCGGCCACGACGTCCTGCCACAGCGTGCCGCCCACGACCGACGCGGTCCGCGCCGCGGCGTCGATGCTCACACCGGTCAGCGACGAGAGACGGACGACGACGACCTCGGAGAGGTCCTGCTCGGCCAGCGCCGAGGCGCCGTGGCCGGTGCTCTGCGGGGCGACCCGGAGGCCGGCCGCGGCGGCGGCCCGGACGACCGAGGCGACCTCGGCGACCGAGGTGGGGATGGCGACGGCGGCAGGACGCTGGTCGGCGGCGAGGTTCCAGGCCTGTCGCGCGACGTCGTACCCGGGGTCGCCGGGGAGGTGGACCTCGCAGGCCCCGCGCAGGGTGGCGGCGGAGGAGGAGGGGGTGGTGATGGTCATCAGGTTTCCTTCGTTCGACTTCCGGCCCAGGAGCCGGGACAGGCGTGACAGATACGCCCGGGGCGGGCGGCTGGATGCGTGGTCTGGACCACAGGTCTCCCGGAGCACGGCCTCGAGGGCCACCTGCATCCCCGGGAGGGGGAGGTCGCGGGCGACGACGGTGATCGCCGGGTCGGCCCCGGTCGTGCGGAGCCGCTCGTCGAGCACGTCCAGGACGCCGGTGGCCCCGGCGGGGTCGGCGGCCAGGACGCGGAGCGCGGCCAGGTCGGCCGGGCGGCGGCCCTGCTCGTCGAGAGCGGCCTCGAGACGGACCAGCGAGAGCGCGAGCTGGGCGGCCAGGTCGTCCTCGTGGAGCAGCCGGCCGGCGTCGTCCACGGGTCCGGTGAGGGGGATCGTCGTCATGCCGAGAAGCCTCGGGCCGGCCGGGACCCGCCGACCATCCCGTGCCGGCGGGGACTTCCCGGTCGACGGGCCTGGTGGTCCAGCCCACCCAGAAATCTGGGATGTGCGGGCGGGCCGGTCGCGCCGACACTGCTGTCATGCCCCGAGGACTGACCGCCGAGCGCGTCCGCCAGGACGTCGAGGTGCTGTCCCGTGGCGGCCTGGACCTGGAGACCTTCCTGGAGGAGGCTGCCGAGTCGGTGCGCCGTGCGGTCCCGTGGGAGGCCGCCTGTCTGGCCACCCACGACCCGGGGACCCACCTGCTGACCAGTGCGCGGAAGTACGGCGGCCTGCGCGACGTCGACAGCCACGACCAGGAGTTCGCGCTGATCGAGTACGGCGCGGTCGAGCCGACCGGGTTCTACGAGATCGCCGCGGCCGAGCGGCCCGCGGCCGGCGTGCATCTCACCCACGACGGCGAGATCGAGCGCTCGGTCCGGATGAGCTCGTTCATGGTCCCGCACTTCGGGTTCGGCGACGAGGCGCGCCTGCTCTTCCGCGAGAACGGACGGGCCTGGGGAGCGATGGCGCTCTTCCGCGGCAGCGACGACACCGCCTTCGCGGCCGAGGACGTCGCCTATCTCGCGTCCCTGTCAAAGCTGTTCGCCCGGGGCGTCCGCGGCGGACTGCTGGCGCGGATGGCCACGACCTCGCCGCCGGCCCAGCAGGGCCCGGTGGTGCTCATCGTCGGCACCGACGACCGGGTCCTGCAGATGAGCGCCGGGGCCGAGGACCGGATCCGCGGGCTGCGGGTCGGCGACGGCTCGTGCGACCCGACCAGCGTCGTGGGTGCGGTCGTGGGCGCGGCCCGCCGTTACGCCCGGGGCGAGTCCGTCGTACCCCCGCGGGCGCGGGTGCGCGGCGAGTCCGGCATGTGGCTGGTCGTGCACGCGTCACCGCTGAGCGGAGCCGGCGACCGGGAGGGGGAGGTGGTGGTCACGATCGAGGAGGCCCGGCCGCCCGAGATCGTCGCCCTGGTCGTCGCCGCCTTCGACCTCACCCAGCGCGAGCGCGACGTCACGCAGCTGGTGCTGCAGGGTGTCGACACCAAGGAGATCGCGGCGACGCTGCACGTCTCGACGTACACCGTCCAGGACCACCTGAAGTCGGTCTTCGACAAGGCCGACGTCCGCAGTCGCCGCGAACTGATCTCGCGGATCTACTTCGACCAGTACGTCCCGCGGATGGGCTCGGAGCTCAGCCCGTCCGGCTGGTACGCGTGAGGTCTCGATACGCCCCGCTCGTTCCTCGCGGGGCTACTCGACCAACGAGTTGGTCCTACGGTCGAGGAGTTCGTTGGTCTCTCTCGCGAGCGCCAGCGAGCGTATCGAGACCCCGGCGGGATCAGGCCGGCTCGACCGGCTCCAGGGTCAGGCTGATCGAGTTGATGCAGTAGCGGTCGCCGGTGGGCGTGCCGTAGCCGTCGGGGAAGACGTGGCCCAAGTGGGAGCCGCAGTTGGCGCACCGGACCTCCACCCGCTTCATGCCGTGCGAGACGTCCTCGATGTACTCGATCGTGTCGGTGATCGGCTGGTAGAAGCTCGGCCAGCCGCAGCCCGAGTGGAACTTGGTGTCCGACTCGAAGAGCTTGGTCTGGCAGGCCTTGCAGCGGTAGACGCCGGTCGTCTCGGTGTCGGTGTACTCGCCGGTGAAGGCGCGCTCGGTGCCGGCCTGGCGCAGCACGGCGTACTCGTCGGGGGAGAGCTGCTCGCGCCACTCGGCGTCGGTCTTCTCCACGTCATAACCCATGCCTCCAGCCTACGGCGGCACACCAGCGCGCCTCACCCGTCCGGGGCGTTGACGCATTCAGAGAACAAGTGTTCACTGAGCCGATGGCCAGCACCGTTCCGTGGGACCGCGTCCGGGGCCTCGGGTCCAAGCTGACGACGCCGTTGGACCCCGACGACTACCTCCGCCTCCTCAACCCCTTGTGGACCAGCCGCGAGCTGCGCGGTCGGGTCGAGAAGGTCGTTCCGGAGACCGACGACGCCGCGACGCTGGTGATCCGGCCGGGCTGGGGGTGGCGCTACGACCACCGCCCCGGGCAGTACGTCGGGATCGGCGTCCAGGTCGACGGCAGGTTCCAGTGGCGCTCGTACTCCGTGAGCTCACCGCCGAAGCGCTCCGGGCGGACTATCGCGATCACCGTGCGCGCGATGCCCGAGGGGCTGCTCTCGGCGCACCTCGTGAAGGGGCTCGAACCGGGGACCATCGTCCGGCTGGCCCTCCCCGAGGGCGACTTCGTGCTGCCCGACCCGCCGCCGCCGAGGCTGCTGTTCCTGGTCGGCGGGAGCGGGATCACGCCGGTGATGGCGATGCTGCGCACCCTCGACCGGCGCGGCACGATGCCCGACGTCGTCCTGCACTACTCCTCGCCCACGCCCGACCGGATGATCTTCCGCGACGAGCTGACCCGGCTCGAGGAGCAGCACGAGGGGCTGACCGTGCACCGCCTGCACACCGACACCGACGGGATGCTCGACCTCGGCGAGATCGAGGCGTTCTGCGACGATTGGGCCGACCGCGACACCTGGGCCTGCGGGCCCGGGCCGATGCTCGACGCGATCACCGAGCACTGGGAGGGAGCGGGGCTGGAGGAGCGGCTGCACCTCGAGCGGTTCTCCCTCCAGCTCGGCGGCGAGGGCGGGGAGGGCGGCACCCTCACCTTCCGCAACTCCAACAAGAGCGTCGAGGTCGACGGGGCCACCACGGTCCTGGAGGCCGGCGAGGAGGCCGGTGTCGGCATGCCCTACGGCTGCCGGATGGGCATCTGCCACACCTGCACGGTCACCCTCGTCTCCGGCACGGTGCGCGACCTGCGCAACGGCGACGAGTTCGGCCAGCCCAACGAGCAGGTGCAGACCTGCGTCACCGCCGCCGTCGGCGACTGCACGCTCGACATCTAGCCCCACCGGTGGTGGAGGAGGTCGCGCAGCGACCGTCTCGACACCCCGTGAGACGAAAGGAGACCTGACGCCATGGCGATCAGCGACGTCCAGGAGTACACCCACCTCACCGACGAGGAGGTGGAGCAGATCGGTCGTGAGCTCGACGCGATCCGCGCGGAGATCGAGGACTCGCGCGGCGCGAAGGACGCGGCCTACATCAACCGGATGATCAAGGTGCAGCGCGGGCTGGCCGCCGCGGGCCGGGTCTCGATGCTCGCGGGCACCTGGGGCGCGCGCTGGGCGCCGCGGGCCGAGAAGCCGGCGGTCGCGGCGGGCGCCGTACTGCTGGGACTGGCCAAGATCCTCGAGAACATGGAGATCGGCCACAACGTCATGCACGGCCAGTGGGACTGGATGAACGACCCCGAGATCCACTCCTCGAACTGGGAGTGGGACACCGCCCAGCCGGCCGAGCAGTGGAAGCACAGCCACAACTACGTGCACCACCAGTTCACCAACGTGCTCGGCTACGACAACGACATCGGCTACGGCATCCTGCGGATGGCCCGCGAGCAGAAGTGGTCGCCGTTCAACCTCGGCCAGCCGGTCTACAACGCCGCACTCGCCACGCTCTTCCAGTGGGGCGTCGCGTTGCACGACCTCGACATCGAGCGGATCCGCAAGGGCGAGAAGGACCCGAAGGAGATGAAGCGCCAGCTCGGGCAGATCTTCCGCAAGGGCCGCAACCAGATCGTCAAGGACTACGTCGTCTACCCGGCGCTGTCCGGTCCGCGCTGGAAGCAGGTCATGGTCGCCAACGCGACGGCCAACCTGAGCCGGAACCTGTGGTCCTACGTGATCATCTTCTGCGGCCACTTCCCCGATGGTGCGATGCACTTCACCGAGGAGGAGATCGAGGACGAGACCCGCGCGGAGTGGTACCTGCGCCAAGTCCTCGGCGCCGCCAACTTCCAGGGCGGCCCGCTGCTGCACATCCTGTCCGGCAACCTCGGCTTCCAGATCGAGCACCACCTGTTCCCCGACCTCCCGTCCAACCGGTACGCCGAGATCTCGGTGCGGGTGCGCGAGCTCTGCGACAAGTACGACCTGCCCTACACGACCGGCCCGCTGCACCGGCAGTACGGCCAGGCGCTGCGCACGATCATCAAGCTCTCGGTGCCGAACTCGTGGACGTCGAGCGACCAGCCCGAGCCGCCCACCCCGTCCCGCGACCGCAAGCGGAGGTCGGACGCCGAGCGGCCGCCCCGTCGTACGGAACTGGGCGGCTGGATGCGGCGGGCGTCGTGAGCGCCGTCGTCGACGACGTCGGCGCCAAGCGTTGGGTGACCCAGTGCGCGCTCAGCCGGATCTGCGGGATCTGCGCCGAGCCGCTCGGCCGGCCGGTCGCGTTCCTGGGCACACCCGACGAGATCGCCCACAACGCCCTGCACCTGCCGCCCATGCACGCCGGCTGCGCCGACGCCCATCGTCGTACGACGGCCGCCGACCCGGCCTGGCAGGTCGTCCTCACCGCCGGCTTCGAGTTCGTCCGCGCCGCCAAGGAGGACGACGACCGCCGCCCCACCTTCCAGCCCAACTCGCTGCTGCCCGCCGACTCCGGTGGTTGAGGTCGCTGGTGGGCTGCGGGGGTTTCGACACGCTCACCCGCTAGCGCGGCCTCGCTGCTCAACCACCGGCGGGTGGCGGCGCCGGTGCTACCGGTCGTACCGGCGGTGCTGCCGGTGGTTGAGCAGGTCGCGCAGCGACCGTGTCGAAACCCGGTGACTTGAGAGGCGTGGGTGGTCGAGGTCGCTGGTGGGCTGCGGGGGTTTCGACACGCTCACCCGCTAGCGCGGCCTCGCTGCTCAACCACCGGCTGGTGGCGCCGCCGGTGCTACCGGTCGTACCGGCGGTGCCGCCGGTGGTTGAGCAGGTCGCGCAGCGACCGTGTCGAAACCCCTGCACCCGAGAAGCAGCCTCGGTCGGGGTCGGCGGTTGGCAGGACGGGTTTCGACACGCTCAGGACTTCGTCCTTCACTGCTCGACCACCGGAGGGGCGCGACGGCCTAGGGTCGGGGCATGGCGAAGGCTCCGGCGGCAGAGGTCGAGGCGGGCGGTCGCGCCGTCCGCGTGTCGAGTCCGGACCGGGTGATCTACGAGGCGACCGAGCGGACGCCCGAGGTGACCAAGCTGATGGTCGCGGAGTACTTCGCGAGCGTCGAGGACGGCCTGATGCGGGCCCTGCGCGACCGGCCGACCGCGCTGGAGCGGTGGACGTCGGGGGTGCGCCCGGGCATGAAGCTGGCGACCGGGCCCCAGGACAAGGACGCCGACGCGTTCTACCAGAAGCGGGTGCCGAAAGGCGCGCCCGACTACCTGGAGACCGTCGGCATCACCTTCCCGTCCGGCCGGACCGCCGAGGAGATCTGCCCGACGGAGATCGCCGTACCGGTCTGGTGCGCCCACATGGGCACGCTCACCTTCCATCCCTGGCCGGTACGACGAGCCGACGTCGACCGGCCCGACGAGCTGCGGATCGACCTCGATCCCCAGCCCGGGACCAGCTTCGGCGACGCGGTCCGGGTGGCCGGCGTCGCGAAGGAGCTGCTGGAGGAGCTGGGGATGGTCGGCTACCCGAAGACCTCCGGCAACCGCGGCGTGCACGTCTTCGTCCGGATCGAGCCGCGCTGGGAGTTCGTCGACGTGCGCCACGCGGCCATCGCCTTCGGCCGCGCGCTCGCCGCGCGCGACGACGGGGTGACCGTCGAGTGGTGGAAGGAGGAGCGCGGGGAGCGGATCTTCGTCGACTTCAACCAGAACAACCGCGACCGGACGATGGCCTCGGCGTACTCGCTGCGACCGATCCCGGGCGCGCCGGTCTCGACGCCGGTGACCTGGGCCGAGCTG
This sequence comes from Nocardioides lianchengensis, assembly GCF_900101465.1. Classification (GTDB taxonomy): domain Bacteria; phylum Actinomycetota; class Actinomycetes; order Propionibacteriales; family Nocardioidaceae; genus Nocardioides; species Nocardioides lianchengensis. The sequence goes on along the minus strand of NZ_FMZM01000009.1, from coordinate 87,419 downwards.
GCCGAGCTGACCGGCCCCCAGGACCTCAACCTGTTCACGGTCCCCGAGCGGCTCGCCGACAGCGGCGACGCCTGGGCGGCGATCGACGACACGGCGTACTCCCTCCAGCCGCTGCTGGACCTGTGGGAGGAGCAGGGGGCGGTCGAGCTCAACTTCCCGCCCGACTACCCCAAGATGCCGGGCGAGCCGCCGCGGGTCCAGCCGAGCAAGAAGGTCGCGGAGCACTGGGACGAGGACGGCAACCGCGTCGAGTCGTGAACGGGTCGGGTGGGTACTCCCCGGCCATGGCTGTCTACGACTCCGACCTGCAGGCCGCGGTGGACGCGACGTCCGTCGCCAAGGACGCACGCGCGACCGAGGACCTGGTGGGCTACCTGCGCGACCAGCTCGCCGAGCGCGAGATCGAGACCTCCGACGAGGAGTGGCTGCAGCGGACGGTCGCGGCGATCGAGGCGGACCCGAACTACATGATCGAGGACGAGCCGAGCGACTACGTGTCCCCGAAGCGCGAGGTCTGAACGACCCCCGAAATGCAGAAGGCCCGCCTGGCGCTGCTCGGGACAGCGCCGGGCGGGTTGCTCCTGGCGAAAGTCACTCGGTCCCCCCGAACCGTGGAAGTTCCCCCCGGAATTCCATGGACTCTCGACCCTTGCGGGTCCGGTACGCCAGCGCTCCCCCCGAAGCTCCGACCATCCGGTTCATCAGCTCGTACTCGTGTGTCCAGGCCTTGCTGATAGGTAGAACTCTAGGGATCCGTGCTCCACGGAAGATCCACACGACCTCCAGCGTTCGGTAACAGACTCGGTCACAGCGGCGGGCGTCAGAGCCCGCTGACGCCCTCGCCGCCGCCGGCCTGCTCGTCGAAGTTCTCGTGCTCGAGCAGGTGCAGGACGGGTACGCCGATCTTGCGGCGGGCCTGCGAGGTCCAGTCGAGGTGGAAGAACTCGGCCACCACGTGCGGGCGGGTCAGGATGATCGCCTCGCGGCCGTCGACCTCCTTGATCTTGGCGGCCAACGCCTCGATCGGCGGGCCGGGGACGACCTGGCCGGTCGCGTCGGCGCCCGCGGCCGTCAGCGCGGCGAGCGTGTCCTTCAGGTCGGTCGTCGAGCGGTCCTCGCACTCCTGGCGCACCGCCTCGAGGTCGACGTCGGACATCGCCACGGCGGGGGAGGCCATCAGCTCGCCGGCCGAGAGCGAGCCCATCGCGGCCTCGATCCGGGCGGCGGCGTCCTCCAGCGGCAGCAGCACGTGGTAGGTCACCGGCTCGTCGAGACCCTCGTGCAGGGACCGCACCTGGGCGGCGTCGGCCTGGGTGAGCGCCTGCTCCACGAGCAGCACCACGTCGTAGTCGTTCATGCCTCCGACTCTAGTCCTGCGGGTCCCCGCTGAGGACCTCGCGGAGGTCGTAGCCGACCGGCTCCTCCAGCTGGTCGTAGCGGCACGACCCCGCGTCGCGGTCGGGCCGCCACCGCTTGAAGTGGGCGGTGTGGCGGAACCGGCGGCCCTCCATGTGGTCGTACTTCACCTCCAGGACCCGCTCGGGGCGCAGCGGCGTGAACGACAGGTCCTTGCCCTGGCTCCAGCGGCTCTGGGTGCCGGGCACCCGGTCGGGGTTGGCGGTGAGGAACTCCTGCCAGTGGCCCCACGGGTGCTCCTCGATCGGGCACACCAGCGGCTGCAGCTCGTCGTACAGCTCGGCGCGACGGGTCGCGGTGAAGCTGGCGCTGACCCCGACGTGCTGGAGGCCGTCCTCGGTCTGCAGCCCCAGCAGCAGGCTGCCGATCAGCGGCCGCTCGGGGGTGCTGGTCTTGTGCTCGCGGTAGCCGGCCAGCACCACGTCGGCGGTGCGCTCGTGCTTGATCTTCAGCATCGTCCGCCCGTTCGGGGAGTACGGCGCTCCCAGCGGCTTGGCCATCACCCCGTCGAGTCCGGCCCCCTCGAAGCGGGTGAACCACTCGCCGGCCTCGGCCGGGTCGGTGGTGGTGCGGGTGAGGTGGCACGGTCCGGAGAGGCCCGCCAGCGCCTGCTCCAGCGCGGCCCGCCGCTCGGCGAACGGGCGGTCGGCGTACGACGTGTCGCCCAGGGCGAGCAGGTCGAAGGCGACGAAGCCCGCGGGGGTCTTCTCGCTGAGCATCTCGATGCGCGACGCGGCGGGGTGGATCCGCTCCTGCAGCACCTCGAACTCGAGCCGCCGGTCGATGGCGACGAACAGCTCGCCGTCGAGCACGCACCGCTCCGGCAGCTGCTCCCGCATCGCCGCGACGACCTCGGGGAAGTAGCGGGTCAGCGGCTTGGTGTTGCGCGACGCCAGCTCGATCTCGTCGCCGTCGCGGAAGACCAGGCAGCGGAAGCCGTCCCACTTGGGCTCGAAGCTCAGGCCGCCGTGCTTCGCCGGGTCGGGGATCCCGGACACGGACTTGGCGAGCATCGGCTGGACGGGCGGCATCACGGGCAGGTCCACCCTCGCAACCTAGCCGCCCGCGCCGACGGCCGGTGCGGCTCGAACCAGGTCGCATGACGCCAGTCCCACTGGGCGGGCCTATCGTGTTCCCCGCATTCCCCGGTTGGTCTGCCGGCAGGGCCCGCCTGACTTTGAATCAGGACTAGCGACGTAGGTTCGACTCCTACCCGGGGAGCCAGAGGCGCACTAGGTTGCCGCGCATGTCCTCCGCGAGCTTCGCCGGCCGAGTCGTCCTCGTCACCGGGGCGTCGTCCGGCCTCGGCGCGGCGTGCGTCCGGCGCTTCGCCGCTGCCGGCGCGAGCGTGTACGCCGCCGCGCGTGACCAGGCCCGGCTCGCCGAGGTCGCCGCGTCCTGCGCCGAGCTGCCCGGCGAGGTGGCCTTCGGGCCGCTCGACGTCGCCGTGCCGGCGTCGTGCCGGGAGGCGGTGGCGGCGGCCGTCGAGGTGTTCGGGCGGCTCGACGTCCTCGTCAACAACGCGGGGCGCCACGACTTCCGGCTGACCGCGGAGGTGACGGAGGAGCAGTGGGCCCACGACGTCGCCGTGAACCTCGGCGGTGCCTTCTTCTGCTCGCAGGCCGCGATCCCGCACCTGCTCGAGACGGCCGGCAACATCGTCAACGTCGCCTCGGTCGCCGGGGTCGTGGGGGAGGCGTACTCGGCGGCGTACACCGCGGCCAAGCACGGCGTGGTCGGGCTGACCAAGGCCCTCGCGGTCGAGCACGTGAAGGCGCCGCTGCGGGTGAACTGCGTCTGCCCGGGCGGCATGGACACCCCGCAGGTGCACACGATCGAGGTGCCGGAGGGGGCCGACTTCGAGCTGGTCATGCGGATCTCGGCCGCGCGCGGCTTCATGAGCGCCGACAGCGTGGCCGCGGTCGTGGCCTTCCTCGCCTCCGACGACGCCGCCGCCGTGCACGGCAGCGTCCAGGTCGTCGACCACGGGCACCTCGCGGGCTGAGGCCCCGTCACCTGGGCCCTCTACAGTGAGTCGGTCGCCGAACCTGGAGGAAAGTCGCGTGCCCACTGACCTGACCGTCGTCGTCCTCGCCGCCGGGGGCGGCACCCGGATGCGGTCGAAGACCCCCAAGGTCCTGCACCAGGTGGCGGGCCGGAGCATGGTCGGGCACGTCCTGACCGCCGTGCAGGCGCTCGAGCCGCGCCGGGTCGTGGCCGTGGTCGGACACCAGCGCGAGCTGGTCGGGCCGCACGTCGAGGAGCAGCTGCCCGGGGTGGTGCTGGCGGTCCAGGAGGACCAGCTCGGCACCGGCCACGCGCTGCTGGTGGCGATGGCGGCCGCCGGCGCGACGTCCGGCACCGTCGTCGTGGCGTACGGCGACACCCCGCTGCTGGCGGGGGAGTCCCTGCAGCAGTTCGCGGCCGAGCACGAGGCGGCCCAGCGGGCGGTCAGCATCCTCAGCGGTGTCGTGGACGACCCGTTCGGCTACGGCCGGGTGGTGCGCGACGCCGAGGGCGACGTCGTCGCGGTCGTGGAGGAGAAGGACGCCGACGCCGACCAGCGTGAGATCCGCGAGATCAACTCCGGCATCTACGCGCTCGACGCGGCCTTCCTGGCCGACGCGCTCCCGCGGATCGGCAACGACAACGCCAAGGGCGAGTACTACCTGACCGACGTCGTCCACCTGGCCCGCGAGGCCGGCCTGACCGTCGGCGCCCACGTCCTCGAGGACGTCCGCCAGACCGAGGGCGCCAACGACCGGGCGCAGCTGGCCGAGCTCGGGGCCGAGCTGAACCGCCGGATCCTCGACCGCTGGATGCGCGCGGGCGTCACCGTCATGGACCCGGCCACCACCTGGGTCGACGCCGACGTCGTGCTCGCCCAGGACGTCACCCTGCTGCCCGGCGTCCAGCTCCTCGGCGCGACCGTCGTCGGCGAGGACGCCGTCGTCGGGCCGGACACCACGCTGAAGGACTGCGAGATCGGCGCCGGAGCCCGCGTCGTCCGCACCCACGGCGAGCTGGCGGTCGTCGCGCAGGGCGCCACGGTCGGGCCGTTCTCCTACCTGCGCCCCGGCACCCACCTGGGCGCCGACGGCAAGATCGGCGCCTTCGTCGAGACCAAGAACGCCCGGATCGGCGAGGGGGCCAAGGTCCCGCACCTCTCGTACGTCGGGGACGCCGAGATCGGCGAGGGCACCAACATCGGCGCCGGCACGATCTTCGCCAACTACGACGGCGTCGCCAAGCACCGCACCACCGTCGGCCGGCACGCGCGGACCGGGTCCAACAACACGTTCGTGGCGCCGGTCCACATCGGCGACGGCGCGTCGACGGCCGGCGGCACCGTCGTACGCCGCGACGTGCCGCCGGGTGCGCTCGCGGTCAGCAGCGGGCCCCAGCGCAACATCCCCGGCTGGGCCCAGACGCGTCGTTCCGGTACCCCTCAGGCGGCTGCCGCCGAGGCGGCGGGAGACGCGTCTCACAACGACGACCCCGGAGTTGGGGACCCGGGGTCCGCAGGGGCAGAATCCTAGAAGTTCCCTCCCTCCGGCGACCCAGGAGCAGCACCGTGACCGGAATGAAGAAGACCACCGAGAAGAACCTGATGGTCTTCAGCGGACGGGCCCACCCCGAGCTGTCGGAGGAGGTCGCGACGCTGCTCGGCGTCGACCTGGTCCCGACCTCGGCGTACGAGTTCGCGAACTCGGAGATCTACGTCCGCTACGAGGAGTCGGTCCGCGGCTGCGACGCCTTCGTGATCCAGAGCCACACGGCTCCGATCAACGAGTGGATCATGGAGCACCTGATCATGGTCGACGCCCTGAAGCGGGCGAGCGCCAAGCGGATCACCGTGGTGCTGCCGTTCTACGGCTACGCGCGCCAGGACAAGAAGCACCGCGGCCGCGAGCCGATCTCGGCGCGGCTGATGGCCGACCTGTTCAAGACGGCCGGCGCCGACCGGCTGATCGCGGTCGACCTGCACGCCGACCAGATCCAGGGCTACTTCGACGGCCCGGTCGACCACCTGATGGCGCTGCCGATCCTGACCGACTACGTCAAGGAGCACTACGGCCGCGAGCAGCTCTGCGTGGTCTCCCCGGACGCCGGCCGGATCAAGGTCGCCGAGCGCTGGTCGGCCAAGCTCGGCGGCGTGCCGCTGGCGTTCATCCACAAGTCCCGCCGCACCGACCGGCCCAACGAGACGGTCGCCAACCGCGTCGTCGGCGAGGTCGCCGGCAAGATGTGCGTGCTGACCGACGACATGATCGACACCGGCGGCACCATCGTGAAGGCCGCCGAGGCGCTGATGAACGACGGCGCCGCGGGCGTGATCATCGCCGCGACCCACGCGATCCTCTCCGACCCCGCCGTCGACCGGCTGAAGAACTGTCCGGCCGTCGAGGTGATCGTCACCAACACGCTGCCGATCTCGCCGGACCGCGAGTTCGACAAGCTGACGACGCTGTCGATCGCGCCCCTGGTCGCCCGGGCGATCCGCGAGGTGTTCGAGGACGGCTCGGTCACCTCGATGTTCGACGGGCACGCCTGACGCGCGCCCGGCCGCGGATTTCGCCGCGGCCCGTCGTACTGGCTAGACTCCTGCGGTTGCCTCGGCGAGGGAGCGGCGGTCCGCACGGATCGGACCGCTCCGTGATCGACAGGGCTGGACTCCTCCGGGATGCGCCGAGCCGTCGAGCCGAGGCCCCCGACGCCGAGAAGCCAGCACCGAGGAGAACCAGCATGTCCGAGAAGATCACCGCCGAGACCCGCACCGAGTTCGGCAAGGGTGCCGCGCGCCGCATCCGCCGCGACAACAAGATCCCGGCCGTCCTCTACGGGCACGGCAACGAGCCGGTCCACGTGACCCTGCCGGGCCACGCCACGATGATGGCCCTCAAGCACGGCGGCGCCAACGCGCTCCTCGAGCTCGAGATCGACGGCAAGAGCACGCTCGGCCTGACCAAGCAGGTCCAGGTCGACCCGATCCGCCGGGTCATCGAGCACATCGACTTCGTCGTCGTCGTCAAGGGCGAGAAGGTCACCGTGCAGGTGCCCGTGCTCCTCGTCGGCGAGGCCGGCCCCGACACCCTCGTGGTCACCGACACCACCGAGATCGAGCTCGAGGCCGAGGCGACCCACATCCCCGAGTCCATCGAGGTCTCGATCGAGGGCCTGCCCGCCGGCACCCAGATCCTGGCGTCCGACCTGACCCTGCCGTCCGGCTCCACGCTGACGCTCGACCCCGAGACGCTGATCGTCAACATCACCGAGCAGGTCTCCGCCGAGGCCCTCGAGGCCGAGCTGGAGGAGGCCGAGGCCGAGGCCGGCATCGAGCGCGACGAGGCCGACAACGACGTCGACGAGGTCGGCGCCGAGGAGTCCTCGGACGAGGCGTCCGCCACCGAGGAGTGACCTTCCGCTTCCTCGCACGACGAAAGGCCCGGGACGCCGTGACCGACTCCAGCACGCCTGTGTGGCTGGTCGTCGGCCTCGGCAATCCCGGGCCTTCGTACGCCGGCCACCGCCACAACATCGGCTACCTCGTCAACGACGAGCTGGCCAGCCGGATGCGCGGCTCGTTCCGCGCCCACAAGTCCGGCCGCTCCGACGTGGTCGAGGGCCGGCTCGGCGCGCCCGGCAGCGATGCCCCGCGCGTCGTCCTGGCCCGCCCCCGCTCCTACATGAACGAGGTCGGCGGGTCGGTCAAGGCGCTGGCGACCTTCTACAAGGTGCCGCCGGAGCGGATCATCGCGATCCACGACGAGCTCGACATCCCGTTCGACACGATGCGGGTCAAGCTCGGCGGCGGCGACAACGGCCACAACGGCCTGAAGTCGATGCGCTCCTCGCTCGGCACCGGCGACTTCCACCGGGTGCGGGTCGGCATCGGCCGGCCCCCGGGTCGCCAGGAGGTCGCCGACTTCGTGCTGTCGAACTACTCCACGACCGAGCGCAAGGTCGTGCCGTTCACCGTCGACACCGCCGCCGACGCGGTCGAGTCGCTGATCGCCGAGGGACTCGAGCGGACCCAGCAGCGCTTCAACTCCTAGTCCCCTTCGTAGGGGATGGCGGCAGGCCCCACGCGTCCTAGCGTGCACAGGCATGCAGGACGCGCTGATCGTGCTGGGGCTGGTGCTGTTCCTGCTCGGCCTGCTGACGGGCCTCGCCGTACCCGCTCACCGGAACCCACGGATGGCCGTCGCCAGCCACCTGCAGGGGGTGACCAACGGTCCGTTCCTCGTGTTGGTGGGCCTGCTGTGGCCCTGGCTCGACCTGCCCCGGTCCGGGGAGGTCGCGGCGTTGGGCCTGCTGGTCTACGGCGCCTACGCGAATTGGCTGGCGACCCAGCTCGGCGCGCTGTGGGGTGCCGGGCGCCGGTTCGCCCCGGGAGCGGCCGGCGAGCACCGCGCAGCTCCCGGGCGCGAGCGGGTGGTCGACCTGCTGCTCGTCACGCTGGCGCCCGCGATGCTCGCCGGGACCGTCCTCCTGGTGGTGGGCATCCTCCGCTGAACGGCGGCGCGCCCCGTTAGGCTCACGGCCGTGACCTTCGACCCCGGTACGCCGCCCCCCGCCGCCGCGCACGACGACCACGTCCTGTCCGCCTGGCTGGCCGAGGCCGCCGGCGGGCGGCTGCTCGAGGTGCGTCAGGAGGGCCTGGAGGGCCGGGCGCTCAAGGACGCCGGCGACGCCGCCGCCCACGAGCTGCTGATGGCGCTGGTCGCCGAGCACCGCCCCGGCGACGCCGTGCTCTCCGAGGAGGGCAAGGACGACAAGGTCCGGCTCACCGCCGACCGGGTGTGGATCATCGACCCGCTCGACGGCACCCGCGAGTTCTCCGAGCCGCCGCGCGACGACTGGGCCGTGCACGTCGCGCTCTGGGAGCGCGGTCCGGCCGACCTCACGGCCGGTGCGGTCGCGCAGCCGGCGCTGGGGGAGACCTTCGTGACCGGCGACGGAGCGCCCGTCGTACCTCCGCGGGCGGAGGGGCGGCCGCGGATCGCGGTGTCCCGGAGCCGGCCGCCGGAGTTCGTCACCGTGCTGGCCGGCGAGATCGACGCCGAGCTGGTGGCGATGGGCTCGGCCGGGGTGAAGGTGATGTCGGTGGTCCGCGACCTGACCGACGCCTACGTCCACGCCGGCGGGCAGTACGAGTGGGACTCCGCGGCCCCGGTCGCCGTCGCCCGCGCCGCCGGTCTGTTCACCTCGCGCATCGACGGCCGCCCGCTGGAGTACAACCAGGACGACGTCTACCTGCCCGACCTGATCGTCTGCCGCCCCGAGCTGGCCGACACGATCGTCGACTTCGTCCGCCGCCACGGCGTGACCTCCGCCGGATGACCTCGACGATCCGGCACCTGCTCCTGGACGCCGACGAGGTGCTCCAGCACCCGGGCGTGCCCGGCGAGGCCGCGGGACCGTACGCCGAGCTGATCACCGCCGAGCTGATCGCCGACCTCGGCGCCCTCAACGCGCCGGCGATGCGCGGCGACATCGACTTCTTCGTCGAGTTCGGCCGGCTCGCGCGGCAGCACGGGGTCGACGTCGACCCCGCCGACCTGTTCCCGCTGATGTGGCGCTCGATCGTCGTCGACCCGACCTCGACCGCCCTGGTCGACGCGCTCCTGGCCGCCGGGTACGGCGTCCATCTCGGCACCAACCAGGAGCACCACCGCGGTCGCTACATGCGCGAGACCCTCGGCTTCGACGAGGACCGCTTCGGCGTCGCCGTCTACTCCTGCGAGATCGGCCTGGCCAAGCCCGACCCGGCGTACTTCGAGAAGGCGGTGGCCATGATCGGCGCCCCCTCCGACGAGGTGCTCTTCGTCGACGACAAGCAGGAGAACGTCGACGGCGCCCGGGTGGCCGGCCTGCACGCCGAGCGGTGGGAGCTCGCCGAGGGGCACGAGCGGCTCTACGGGCTGCTGGCCGGGCACGGGGTGCGCTGGTAGGGGCCGCCCGCAAAGGTTCATCGGCTGGCCGATGAACCTCACGCCGGGACGACGAAGGTTCATCGTCCAGGCTCCAGGTTCATCGGCCAGCCGATGAAACTCTCTTGAGCCCGACCCCGCCCCTCAGCACAGTGGGCGCCATGACCGCGTTCATCTCGCACACGACCATCGACTGCCGCAACGCCTACGAGCTCTCGGAGTGGTGGAAGCCCGTCCTCGGGTACGTCGACATCGACGGCGACCCGAACGAGCCGGGCCATGAGGAGTGCATGATCCGGGACCCCGAGACCGGTCATCAGCTGCTGTTCATCGAGGTCCCCGACGAGAAGGTCGTCAAGAACCGCCTGCACCTGGACCTCGCTCCGCGCGAGGGAACCCGCGACGAGGAGCTGGCGGTGCTCCTGGAGCACGGCGCGACGGTGCTCGCCGACCTCCGCGGGAAGTACGGACCGGGCTCCGGATGGGTGACCCTGGCCGACCCCGAGGGCAACGAGTTCTGCATCCTCCGCTCGGAGGCCGAGCGCGCCGCCGCGCCACCCGTAGTTCACCCCTGATCCATCTCCCCAGGACCGCCCTGCTCGGGCGGGACTAGGTGCGAGTAGTCCGTTCGGACTAGGCGTTTTCCGTTCGTCTGGCCTGTTCGGGAAAGGCCGCTGGGCTGTTCTCCCGGCGTTCACGCGAGAAGACGTTTTCGTTCCGCAGAGGTCCTGACACTCAGGGCGGCTCGGCGATCGCCGAGCCCGTCCTACCGAGTCATGGATCCCAGGTGACCACGCTTCCCGTGCACGACGACCGCGGCAACCTCGCGGTCACGCCCCGCAAGATCTCCCGCAAGGCCACCGGCGCCGACGCGGTGTTCGAGTGGTCCTCGCGGGCCATCGGCGCCTCCGTCCTCGTCATCACCGGCGGCGTCGGCCTGTTCCTCGGCTGGCAGGGCTACCCGACCATCAAGCGCTACGGCTTCAGCTTCTTCACCGAGGAGCAGTGGCTGCCCGACGAGGATCGGATCGGGATCGCCGGCGTCCTGGCCGGCACCTTCTCCGTGGCCTTCGTCGCGATGGTCATCGCCTTCCCGCTCGCCCTGCTGACCGCCCTCTACATCAGCGAGTACGCCCCGGCCGGCGCGAAGTCGTTCCTGGTCTCGATGGTCGACCTGATGGCCGCCGTGCCCTCCATCGTCTACGGCATCTGGGGCTACTTCCTGATCATGCCGTACGCCGCCGAGCTCGCTCGCTGGCTGGAGTCGAACGCCGGCTGGCTGCCGTTCCTGCAGGTCCGTGGGGCCGACCCGGACGCGGCGTACTGGGACGCCTCGCGCTACTACTCGAGCGCCTTCTGCGCGGGCATCGCGGTGTCGATGATGGTGATGCCGATGGCCTGCGCCGTCATGCGCCAAGTGTTCTCGCAGACCCCTCCCGGTGAGAAGGAGGCCGCGCTCGCGCTCGGAGCCACCCGCTGGGGCATGATCCGCAGCGTCGTGCTGCCCTTCGGTCGCGGCGGCATCATCGGCGGCACCATGCTCGCGCTGGGCCGCGCGCTCGGCGAGACCATCGCCGTCGCCCTGATCCTCTCCGTGGCCTTCGAGGTCAAGTGGAACCTCCTGGAGACCGGGAGCTCGACCATCAGCTCGCTGATCGCCAACCGCTTCGGTGAGGCGAGCGCCAGCCAGCTTTCCGCGCTGCTCGCCGCCGGCTTCGTGCTGTTCCTCATCACCCTGCTCGTGAACACGGCCGCGGCCGTGATCGTCAACCGCAGCCGCTCGGGCGCCGGGACGGACGCCTGATGACGCTCTTCCAGGACGAGGTCGAGGCCACCCCGACCCGCGGTACGACGTACCTGCCGGTCCTCGACGACGACGCGCCCCCGGCGCAGCCCCGCACCTCGCTCGGCCGGCCCAGCCCGGAGGAGAGCATCCTCGCCTGGGGCACCTGGGCCGCGGCGCTCGGGCTGGCCTGGCTGGTGACCCAGCGGCTGCTGCCGCTGGCCGGTGTGCCGTGGTTCGTGGTCGTGTTCTTCGTCTGCGGCCTGCTGATGTCGGCGGTGACCGGAGCGATGCACGGGGGCCTGATCGAGGTCCGCGACCGGGTCGCCGGCTCGATGGTGACCGGGGGAGCGGTGCTGGTCGGCGCGGCCCTGGTCAGCACCATCGGCTACATCTTCTACCGCGGCTGGGAGCCGCTGCTGCACGCCAACTTCTTCCTCGAGGACATGTCGGGCGTCGGGCCGTCGGACCCGTTCACCGAGGGCGGCGTGCTGCACGCGATCGTCGGCACGATCGTCCAGCTGTCCATCGCGGTCGCGATCACCCTGCCGCTCGGCATCGGCACGGCCGTCTTCATGACCGAGGTGGGCGGGAAGTTCGCCAAGGTCGTGCGGACCGTCGTCGAGGCGATGACCGCGCTGCCCTCGATCGTGGCCGGCCTCTTCATCTACAGCGTCTTCATCGTCGCGCTCGGCTACCCCCGCTCGGGACTCGCGGCCGGCCTCGCGCTCGGCGTGATGATGCTGCCGATCATCGCCCGCGCCTCCGACGTCGTCCTCCGGGTCGTCCCGGGCGGCCTGCGCGAGGCCAGCCTGGCCCTGGGCGCGAGCCGCTGGAAGACCGTCTGGCACGTGGTGCTGCCCACCGCGCGGCCCGGCCTCGCCACCGCGCTGATCCTCGGCATCGCCCGCGGAGCCGGCGAGACCAGCCCGGTGCTGCTCACCTCGGGTGCCGCCGCCTTCGTGGTCGCCAACCCCACGGACGGCGTGATGAACAGCCTCCCGCTGTTCATCTACACCAACGTCCGCAGCGGCCAGGGGACCGCCGAGGACCGGGCCTTCGCGGCCGCCGCCGTACTCCTGATCCTCGTCCTCGCGCTCTTCGTCGTCGCCCGTCTTCTCGCCCGGCCGCGGGGCGGCAAGCCATCCCTGCGCGCCCGTCTGTTCGCTCGTCGTCCTCCGGAGGTCCGTTCGTGAACCGCCCGTCCACCCGTCACCGCAGCATCCGTGCGGTCATCGCGATCCTGATCGCGCTGGGGTGCACCTTCAGCACGCCCGGCACCGCCGCGGCCGCCACCTACGCCCAGATCGAGGGCACCGGATCCACCTGGTCCGACCTGATCGTCCAGCAGTGGATCGCCGACGTGAACTCCAACGGCATGCAGGTCGTCTACACCGGCGGCGGTTCGTCGAAGGGCCGCAAGGACTTCTCGCTGAAGAGCACCGACTTCGCGATCTCCGAGATCCCCTACCAGGGCAAGGACGAGCAGGGCAACGCCGACACCAGCGCAGGCCGCGAGTACGCCTACCTGCCGATCGTCGCGGGCGGCACCGCCTTCACCTACCAGCTCAACATCGGCAACCAGAAGGTCCGCAACCTGCGGCTGTCGGGCGAGACGCTGACGAAGATCTTCACCAACGAGATCACCAGCTGGGACGACCCGGCGATCACCAAGGACAACAACGGTCGCTCGTTCCCCAAGCTGCCGATCACCCCGGTGGTCCGCTCCGACGGCTCCGGTACGACGGCGCAGTTCACCACCTGGATGGACAAGGCCCACCCCGGTCCGTGGCGCAAGTTCTTCGGCAAGTCCGGGCTCACGTCGTACTTCCCCCGCAAGGGACGCGCGGTGAGCCAGGCCGGCTCCGACCAGGTCATGAACTACATCGCCAGCAGCGCGGGCAACGGCACCATCGGGTACGTCGAGTACGCCTACCCGCTCGACAAGGACTACCCGGTCGTCAAGGTCGAGAACGCCGCCGGCTACTTCGTCGAGCCGACGGAGTACAACACCGCCGTCGCGCTGACCAAGGCCAAGATCAACCAGGACAAGAGCAGCCCGCTCTACCTGACGCAGATCCTGGACGGGGTCTACACCAACAAGGACCCGCGGGCGTACCCGATCTCGTCGTACTCCTACATGATCATCCCCACCGGGAAGACCGACACCCGGATGACCACGGCGAAGCGGCAGACCATCGCCGACTTCATGTTCTACTCGCTGTGCGCGGGGCAGTCGAAGGCCGGCCCGTACGGCTACAGCCCGCTGCCGCTCAACCTCGTCCAGGCCGGGTTCCAGCAGCTGGCCAAGCTGAAGACCGCGGACCCGAAGGTCGAGGTCACCAACCGCGACGTGAAGTCGTGCAACAACCCGACCTTCGACGGCAAGAACCTCAACAAGAACCTGCTGGCCGAGAAGGCCCCGCAGCCGGAGGCGTGCGACAAGACCGGCGCCGGCCCGTGCGGCACGGAGACCGGCCAGGGCGGCGCCAAGCCGGCCGACACCCCGAGCCAGGCCCCGGCCGCCGGCGGTGGCGGGGCCCAGACCCCGGCTGCCGGTGGCGGTGCCACGGCCGCGCCGGGTGACGCCCCGACCGACGCCGCCGTTCCCGGGACCGACCCCGCGGCCGGCGACCCCGGCGTCGTCACCGACGACGGCTCCGGCACCACGACCGACACCGCGGTCTTCGCGAGCGCCACCGAGCTCGAGGCGTCCCGCCCGGCCGACAACGCGCCGTTCGGCTGGCTGGCCGTCGGGCTGCTGGTCGCGCTCGTCGTCCTGCCCGGGGTGTACGCCGCCTCGCTGCGCCGCCGTCCCGGTACGACGGGGGCCCGCCGATGAGCGCCCTCTCCGCCTGGTGGTCCGAGCGCAGCAAGCGGCCGTTGGCCGTGGCCGGCGTCGCGCTCGTCGGAGCGGCCCTGCTGACGTGGGCGCCGGTCGGTGCCTCCGCGGCCGACGAGCCGGTCGTCGTCGGCCGCTCGGCCGCGGCCAAGCCGGCGTACTCGCAGACCAAAAGGCTGGAGCGGGTCTTCGTCAACGCCGCGGGGGAGCGCGAGGTCCAGATCCAGAACGACGTCACGGTGACCGCCGACCAGACACGGAACCTGCGGGGCCGTCAGCGGATCAACATCGCCTGGAAGGGTGCCCAGCCCAGCGGTGGCCGCGCGAGCAGCCCGTACGGCGAGAAGGGGATGGCCCAGGAGTACCCGGTCGTCGTCCTGCAGTGCCGCGGTGTCGACAGCGCGAGCGTCGCGGCTGCTCAGCGACTGACCCCGGAGACCTGCTGGACGGCCACCAACCTCCAGCGGTCCCAGGTGGCGGTCTCGCGCGGGGCGGCGGTCTGGACCAAGGACCTCGACGCCTCGGCCGACTACCGCCAGCCGTTCTCCGGCATCGACCCCAACCCGGCGTCCTGCAAGAGCGCCGTCGTTCCCGACCTCTGGACCCGGCTGACGCCGTTCCGGCCGCTGAAGGGCACCGCCTTCCCCGCGTGCTCGTCCGACACCATGCCGCCCGAGGCGGCCGTCGGCGCAGCGTTCCCGCCGGCCGAGGTGGCGGCCTTCACCGATACCGAGGGCAACGGCTCGATCCAGTTCGAGGTCCGCAGCGACGTCGAGAACGAGTCGCTCGGGTGCAGCAACAAGGTGAAGTGCGCCGTGGTGGTGATCCCGATCGTCGGCCTCAGCTGCGCGCAGGAGGAGAGTCCGGCGACGCCGGTCGACCAGGCCTGCCGTCGGGGCGGCCAGCACCTCCCGGGCTCCAGCAACTTCGCCGGCCAGGGCGTCGACGCGGCGGTCTCGCCGTCGTACTGGTGGTCGCCGTCGAACTGGAAGCACCGGTTCACCGTCCCGATCACCTTCGGCCTGCCGCCGAACACCTGCGACGTCCTCGACTCGCGCCCGGCGACCGGCTTCTACGGCTCCGAGCTGCTCGCGCAGGCCGGCCTCCAGTGGGCGCCGGCGTACTGCCTGGACAAGAAGCGGTTCAAGTTCCAGCACAACCAGATGTCCGACGAGGCCGGGTTCAACCTGATGGAGAAGGGCGGCGGTGCCGCCGCCATCGTCTCCTCCGCGCACGAGCGCAAGGGCGACGACCCGGTGGGCTACGCACCGACCGCGGTCACCGGCTTCGGCATCGGCTACGTCATCGACCGTCCGAACAACGCCGGTGAGTACGAGCGCCTGCGGCTGAACCCGCGCCTGCTCGCGAAGCTGCTCACCCAGTCCTACCTGGGCTCCGACCTCGGGCGTGACCACCCCGGCATCAAGGAGAACCCGCTCGGGTTGATGAGCGACCCGGAGTTCACGAAGCTCAACCCCGGCCTGAAGCTCGACTCCCAGGAGACGGGCGCGACGCTGCTCGGCCTGGCGAACGCCTCCGACGTCGTCGAGCAGCTGACGGCCTACATCGCGGCCGACGAGGCCGCCATGGCCTTCGTCAACGGCAAGGCCGACCCATGGGGCATGAAGGTCAACCCGGCCTACCGCAAGGTCTCCCTGCCCCGGTCCAGCTGGCCCCTGCTCGACGAGTACATCCCCAAGACTGGCAGCACCTGCCGCCAGCAGAACCCGGCGGTCTACTTCAGCCAGCTGGCCGCCCCGGTCCCGACGATGCGTCGCATCAGCGAGTCGCTCCTCGACGCCTGGCCGAACGTGCAGACCAAGTGCGAGTACGACGCCCCGACCGCGCTCTACAAGGTGGGCCGGGTCGACCGGCAGTCGTACGGCGCCCGCTTCATGCTCGGGCTCGTCAGCCTGGGTGACGCCGCTCGCTTCGGCATCCGCACCGCCGCGTTGCAGGCCAAGGGCGGCTCGTACGTCGCGGCCACGGACGCCTCGCTGGGCGCGGCCGTGAAGCTCGCCGAGCGGGAGAAGAGGTACGGCGCCTTCGAGATCAGCCAGCAGGATCTGCGTCGCTCCACGAGGGCCTACCCGGGGACGATGGTCGTCTACACCGCCGCCCGGCTCCGCAACGCGGGTCAGGAGGACGCCGACAAGGTCGCCCAGTTCATCCGGGTCTCGATCACCGAGGGTCAGCGGCCCGGCAGCGGGAACGGCCAGCTCCCGGGCGGGTTCCTCCCGATCACCAAGCGGGGGGTGACCGCCGAGCTGTACGCGGCGGCGCAGGAGGTCGCGACCGCGGTCGAGAAGCAGCGGCCGGCCCCGACGCCGAAGCCGAGCGGGACCCCGTCGTCGACCCCGAGCACCGCTGCGCCCGCCGTCGACGCCGCCGACCCGCCGGCCGCCGCGCCGACGGGGGTGGCACCCAGCGCCGCACCCTCGGCCGTGCCGACGGTGTCGGCCACGACCGCCCCGGTGGCGACCGATCCGACCGCGTCGATCAGCTCCGGTACGGCGAGCCGGGTGATGCCGACGCTGCTGCTCATCGGCCTGCTCGGGATCGCGCTCGCCAGCCTGCTGCGGTTCGTCGTACAGGGACCGAGGCGGCGATGACGACGACGATGTCCGGACCGGACAGCCCGGTGACCGAGCCCACCCCGTCGTCGGCGCCGCAGCGGCGGGCCGACAGCAAGCCTCCCCGACCCCCGCGGGCTCCTCGCCCAGCACGGGCCGCCCGTCCCCAGGACGCCAAGGTCGCCGGTGTGTCCTCCGCCGTCACGATGGTCGCGCTGGTCACCTGCTGGGTCTTCCTGCAGATGCTGGTGCTGGGCGGGCTCTCCCACGAGCGGTCCCAGGACCTGCTCTACCGCGACTTCAGGGGCCAGCTGGCCAACCTGACCGCCCCGATGGGCGACCAGCCGATCGACCCGGGCACTCCGGTGGCGCTGGTCCAGGTGCCGGCGATCGGGATGGACGAGGTCGTCGTGGAGGGCACCGCGTCCGGCGACCTGCTCGCCGGACCGGGACACGTGCGCAGCTCGGTGCTGCCCGGCCAGGACGGCGAGTCGGTGCTCATGGGCCGGGGCGCGTCGTACGGCGCCCCGTTCGGCGAGATCGGCGACCTCCAGGCGGGCGATCCGATCACGGTGACCGTGGGCCAGGGTGTCAAGACGTTCACCGTCCTCGGCGTGCGCCGGGCCGGCGACCCCGAGCCCCAGCCACGTCCGGCCGGCACCGCCCGGCTGACCCTGATCAGCGCGGAGGGCGAGGGGCGGCTCGCCGCGCTCAGCCCCGGCGAGGTCGTGTACGTCGACGCCGAGGCGCCGGAGGCCTTCGGGGCACCGGCCGGCCGGCCGGCCGGCGTCCCGGCCGCCGAGAAGCCGATGGCCACCGATCGGTCGTCCGCGCTCCCGCTGCTCTCCCTCTGCCTGGCCCTGCTGCTCGCGCTGACCCTCGCGGTCGTCGCGGCGCGGCAGCGCTACTCCGCCGTCCTCGTGTGGGTGGTGGCGACCCCGGTCGCCCTCGCCCTCGCCTGGCAGACGACCGACGTGGTGATGCGGCTCCTGCCCAACCTCGTCTGAACGACAGACGGCGACCACGCCAACTCCAGACCAAACCGACCGCGGCAGCGGGACATCCGTCCCACGATCGAGCCGCAACCCAACCAGGCCGCACCGCGGCCGACATCGAGAAGGAAATCCAACTGATGCACGCACGCAAGCTGCTCGCCGGCCTGGCCACCGCTGCGGTGGCCGTGTCGGGGATCGCCCTGACTGCCGCACCGGCCTCGGCCGTCTACACCAAGCACGAGCTCGACCCGAGCTTCACGCCCGTCTCGGCGGACCTGATCGGCGGCGGCTCGGACACCACGATGGGTTCGGTGCACTACGTCGCGGAGGCGTTCAACTCGGCCTTCCCGAACGCCGGGTTCAAGGTCGCCAGCTACGCGGCCCAGCCGCAGCCGGCCGCCCCCGCCCCGGCCAACACGATCAGCCTGCCCTCGACCCCGACCGCCACGGTGATCAACCGTCCGAACGGCTCCGGCGGTGGCAAGGGCCTGCTCTACGGCGCCAACAACCAGGTCGAGCTCGACTTCGCCCGGTCGTCCTCCGGCCTGAACGACAACGAGAAGGCCGCCGGCCTGCGCCTCTACCCGTTCGGCCTCGACACCCTCCGCATCGCGGTCTCGGGCAGCGTGGCGTCCAACGCCCCGGCGTCGCTCACGCCCGCGCAGATCGTGGACATCTACGAGGGTGACATCACCAACTGGAACCAGCTCCCCGGCGGCAAGGCCGGCGTCATCGCGCCGAAGGTCCCGCAGGGCGGCTCTGGCACCCGCGACTTCTTCCTGGCCCAGCTGAAGGCCATCAAGGGCAGCGACGTGACCCTGGCCGGCACGGTCGTCGAGGTGCAGGAGCACGACGACACGACCGTCAAGAACAACCCGAACGCCGTGGCGCCGTTCTCGCTCGGCCGCGCGGAGCTCCTGAAGGGCAGCCTCCGCCTCACCAGCGACGCCGCGGGCACCGGCTGGAAGGCCGACCGTGCGGTCTACAACGTCGTGCGGCAGTCCTCGCTGACCGACCCGAAGGTCCAGGCGGTCTTCGGCGAGGACGGCTTCTTCTGCTCGACCGCGGCCCGGCCGTTCATCGAGCAGGGCGGCCTCAAGCAGCTCGCCACCGAGGCCAAGGGCGGCGAGTGCGGTCTGCCGACCCAGAGCTCGACCAGCAACTTCACGCTGAACCAGGCCGTCGTGACCTCGGTCCGCCTGTCGGTCGCCAGCACCACCGCTCGCTCCGCCAAGCTCACCGCCGTGGTCTCCGGCTCGACCGCCCCGCGCGGCACCGTGACCTTCTACGACGGCGCGAAGGTGCTGCGCGCCGGCGTCGCCCTCATCTCGGGTCAGGCCACGACCACCGTCGCCGGTCTGGCCCCGGGCAACCGCAGCTACCGCGCCGAGTTCGTCCCGGCCGCCGGCTCGGTCTTCGAGCCCTCGCAGGCCACCGGTGCCGGTCGGGTGAAGACCTCCTCCGTCCTGAAGGTCGTCCTCCCGAAGAAGGCTGCCAAGGCCGGCAAGGCCGTCCGCGGCACCGCCACCGTCACCCTCGCCGGCGTGTCGGCGAAGGCGACCGGCACGATCAAGGTCACCAAGGGCAGCAAGACCATCGCCTCCGGCAAGCTGGTCAACGGCAAGGCGAAGCTCACCCTGAAGAAGGGCCTGAAGGCGGGCAAGAACAAGCTGCGCGTCGTCTGGGCCGGTGACGCGAACAGCGTCGGCTCGGTCAAGGCCGTCACCGTCAAGGTGGCGAAGGCCAAGAAGAAGAAGTGATTCCCGGCCGGGCCCGGGACGCGCACTCCGCGTCCCGGGCCCGGACCCGCTCCCCGTCGTACCAACCCTGAGAGAACCCGATGAGCACGCTGCCCGAGGCCCCGACCACCCAGATCCCCGCCGTCGAGGACGCGTACGTCGCCGTGCCGCCCACTCGGCCGCTCGCCGCGCTGGACGCCCGCGAGATCACCGCCTGGTTCGGTGAGCGCAAGGTGCTCGACCGGGTCTCGCTGAACATGCCCGCCGGCCAGATCACGGCCCTCATCGGCCCCTCCGGCTGCGGCAAGTCGACCTTCCTGCGCATCCTCAACCGCATGCACGAGCTGGTGCCGTCGGCCCAGCTCGCGGGCGAGGTGCTGCTCGACGGCGACGACATCTACGACCCGCAGCGCAAGCTCACCGACGCGCGGCGCAGCATCGGCATGGTGTTCCAGAAGCCCAATCCGTTCCCCGCGATGTCCATCCGCGAGAACGTGCTCGCCGGCCTCAAGCTCACCGGCGCCAAGGCGTCCAAGTCCGACCGCGACGCACTCGTCGAGTACTGCCTGGTCCGTGGTGGCCTCTGGAACGAGGTCAAGGACCGCCTCGACGCCCCCGGCGGCGGCCTCTCCGGCGGTCAGCAGCAGCGGCTCTGCATCGCCCGCTCCCTGGCCATCAAGCCCCGCGTGCTGCTGATGGACGAGCCCTGCTCGGCCCTCGACCCGACGTCGACCCGGGTCATCGAGGAGACCATGCTCGAGCTGGCGAAGGAGGTCACCATCGTCATCGTGACCCACAACATGCAGCAGGCCGCGCGGGTGTCGAACACCTGCGCCTTCTTCCTCGCCGCCCAGGGCACCCCCGGCGTCATCGTCGAGCACGGGGATACTGCTGCCATGTTCTCCAACCCGCAGGACCAGCGCACGAACGACTACGTCAACGGTCGTTTCGGGTGAGTCCTGCTCGACTCATCGGCCTGCTGGCGGCCCTGTTGGTCGCCGTGGCCGGGCTCGGCTACCTCGCCTCGCTCACCCTGCTCGCGCCGGCCGAGATCGACGTATCGCAGCAGCAGGCGTACGTCGCCGCGCCCGTCCCGGCCGAGGCGGCGGCCCCGGTCGCGCCCGCGGGGGAGCCCGTCGGAGTCCCGGTCGTCGACGCGGGCTGGCTCGCCACCAACGCCGAGGCCTCGGGCGTCCCCGAGCCGGCGCTGCGCGCCTACGCCACGGCCCAGCTGCGGGTCGACAAGTCCTGCTCGCTGGGCTGGACGACGCTCGCCGGCATCGGCTGGGTGGAGTCCCAGCACGGCACGATCGGCGACCGGGTCCTCCAGGCCGACGGCCACTCCTCCTCGCGCATCCTCGGTCCGGCCCTCGACGGGTCCGGCAGCTTCGCCGCGATCCCCGCGACGCCCGAGAGCACGATGTGGCACGGCAACGACCGGTGGGACCACGCGGTCGGCCCGATGCAGTTCATCCCCACCACCTGGGACATCTGGGGCTCCGATGGCGACGGTGACGGGGTCAGCGACCCTAACGACCTCGACGACGCCGCCTACGCCGCCGCCCGCTACCTCTGCGCCGACGGCCACGACCTCACCACCGGCCAGGGCTGGGCGGACGCGATCTTCTCCTACAACCACGCGCAGACCTACGTCGACGCCGTCCACTCCGCCGCCACGGCATACGCCGAGCGCACCTCGCGCTGATTCGCCCGACCTTGCCCCCGGTGGTCGAGCAGTGAAGGACGAAGTCCTGAGCGCCCGTCGAGACCCCCGCAGCCA
>NZ_FMZM01000009.1:29921-66157 GCF_900101465.1 Nocardioides lianchengensis | reverse complement strand
CCTCCGGTAGGTCGGCCCCTGCGGCCGGTTACTGCCTCCGGTGGTCGAGCAGTGAAGGACGAAGTCCTGAACGCCCGTCGAGACCCCCGCACCCAACAAGAAACCCTCGGAAGGTCGGTCCCCTCCGCCGGTCACTGTCGCCGGTGGTCGAGCAGTGAAGGACGAAGTCCTGAACGCCCGTCGAGACCCCCGCACCCAACAAGCGACCTCCGGTAGGTCGACCTCTGCCGTGGTGTCTGCTCGGTGCACCAGGCCGGTTCGAAGACATTTACAGAAAGAAGGGGGCTCACCGTCCGCGGTGATCAAGGGCCATCACCAGGCTGCTTCTGGCATTCGGTCCCTTCGGGTCGACCGCTCGAACAAGGCTGTGAACAACCCTCGCATTCGATAATGTGTTCGAGTATCATATAGGTATGACCACTCGGGACCTCGACGACTGCGACACCGCCACCGCGGTGCTCGCCTTCGTCCGCGCCCGACGCTCTATCCAGCTCCAGGCCGAGGCCGACCAACTCGCCGCCGCCGTCACCTGGGCCGGGATGCACTCCACCGACTCCCTGTCGGATGCCGCCGCCGTGTGGATCCCGGGGTGTGAGGACGAGATGGCCATCGCCGGCCCCGGCGCACCACTCATCGCCGAGTTCAGTGTGCTGGAGTTCTCCGCCGCACTGGGCCTGTCGTCGGACTCCGGTCGGATCTACCTCGGCCACGCCGTCGAACTCGCCCACCGCCTCCCCAGGGTCTACGAACGAGTGCAGTCCCTCGACCTCCCGGTCTGGAAGGCCCGACGCATCGCCGCCGAGACCATCGACCTCCCACTCGACGGCGCCGAGTTCGTCGACCTTCACGTCGCCTCAGTGGCGCACAAGATCTCGATCGCCCAACTCGACCGGACCATCGAAGAAGCCCGGGTCCGCTTCGACCCCGAGACGGCCGCCCAGCGCGCCCGGGACGCGGCTGAGGTGCGGCACTTCGACATCGAAGTCCAGCAGGTCTCCTACGACGGGCACGTCGAAGTCCGCGGCACCCTCGACCTGGTCGATGCCCTCGACCTCGAGGACGCCATCGCCCGGGGTGCGTCCTACCTCGCCACCATCGCCGACGGGCTCTCCCTTGACGCCCGTCGCTCGATCGCGGTCGGTGACCTTGCCCGCCGCCAGCTGACGTTGGATCTCAACGCCGAACCGGACCCGGACCGCAAGCGACCCCGCCAGGTCGTCGTCCACGTGCACCTCGCCGACGCCGCCATCGCCCGCGTCGAGAACACCCGATCGATGATCTCCGTCGAGCAGGTCCGGTCCTGGTGCCAGGACGGAGACAGTCAGGTGATCATCAAGCCCGTCATCGACCTCACCGGTCACGTCCACGTCGACGCCTACGAGGTCCCCGACCGGCTGAAGGAACGCCAAGCCCTCCTCCAGCACTCGTGTGTCTTCCCATGGTGCCGACGCCGCGCCCGGTCCTGCGACCACGACCACGGCGACCCCGCCGCCCACGGCGGGACGACGTGCGACTGCAACATCGCCCCCTTGTGCCGACGACATCACCGCGCCAAGACGCATACGCGGTGGCGCTACGACAAGATCGACGACACGACGTTCGTCTGGCGCAGCCCGAACGGACTGACGTTCAGACGCGACCACACCGGCACCACCACCCCGCAGCCCTGACGGCCCGCCCGCTCAGGGCCACGGGCGCGCCCCTGCCGATGAGCCTCAGCTGCGCGGACCTCTGGCGGTCCCGCCCGAACCGGCGCACACTGACCGCATGCGCACCCTCACGCGTCGCCTCGCCCCGCACTCCCGCACAGCCTGGCTCACCTTCACCACGGTCGCGGTCGTGGCGTTGGTCGTCGCGATCTCGACGGTCGTGCTGAACGACGGTGGCCGGATGGCTGTCGGTGCCACCGCGTTCGCCTGGCTGGTGGCCGCGGTCGTCCTGGCCGCCTTCCTCGACGCCGTCCTGGTGCCGGGCAACCCCGACGTACGCCGTCGCGCCGGTCACGCTGCCGGCTGGAGTGGCGCTCTCGGCGGCGCGGGCTGGTCGGACGGCGGTGGCCATGGTGGCTCCGGCGACGGCGGGTCCTCCTGCAGCTGACCTGCGTGGACGAGTCCTGAGCCGGTCGACGGCGCCATCAGGCGCTCCGTCGTCCCGTCGGTGAGGATGAGCCTCCCCACGGTGCCTCGTCATGCGATCCGAGATCATGGTTCTCCATGACCCTCCTCTGCTGACGGGACGGGCCGAGTGCGACGGCGAGACCAGGTGATAGCACGTCACGTCGGCGGGGACTGCCGCCGAGTGCGCGGTCCTCGCCAGGACGCAGGCGCGTCCGCGGGAGATGATGCGTCGTCCCGACCCGGAGAGGAGGCGTTCGTGCGGAGAGCGAGGCTCATGTCAGGCGTGGTCGCACTGGCCGTGCTGGCGCTCGGCGGCTGTGCTGACGACCGTGCCGCCGAGGGCGGGCCCGGCGGCACTTCACTGGGCGCCGTGGAGCAGGGCGACCTGTGCGACCGGCTCACCCCGGAGGAGCTGTCCGACATCACCGGCGGGTCCTTCGAGCCGGGCGAGACCACGCCCGCCCAACCCGGTCGCGACGACGGTTGCTTCGCCCCGAGTCCGAGCACCGGGCTGGTGGTGACGGTCGAGGTGTGGAGCGAGCGTGACGGGCTCGAAGACGACCTCGTTCGCCTCGGGTCACCTGCGGCCTCGACGCCGACGACCGAGGTGACGGTCGCGGGATCGCCGGCCCTGTCCGCGACCGCGGAGATCGAGGGGCGTCAGATGGCGGACCTGGCGGTCGACGTCGGTGACCGAGTGCTCGTCGTGCTCGTCCAGCAGTACGTGGTGATGGCCGAGGGGGTCACCGTCGAGGACGGGACGCAACGCGCCATCGCCATCGCCATCGCCGAGGCCCTCCTCGCCACGAGCTGATGCGAGGAGAGGCGCGCCGGACCCGGCCCGACGTCCGAGCCTCAGGCTCCGCACACACGGGCGAGTTAGGCTTCCCTAACACCGATCGTCAGGAGCCTCCGTGCCCAGCAGCACCACCCTCGTCGTCACCGCCACCGAGCGGCTCAGCCCCGGCATGGTCCGGGTCCGCTTCCGCAGCGACGACCTCTCGGCCTTTGCCGGGAGCACCGACACCGACCGCTACGTCAAGCTCGTCCTCGGGACCCCCGAGGAGCCGGTGGTCCGCACCTACACCGCGCTGAACCCCGACGTCGCTACCGGGACGCTCGACATCGACTTCGTCGTCCACGGCGACGAGGGGTACGCCGGGCCCTGGGCCGCGGCCGCGAAGCCCGGCGACGTGCTGGAGGTCCGGGGGCCGGGGAGCGGCTACGCGCCCGACCCGACCGCCGACTGGCACCTGCTCGCCGGCGACGAGGCCGGACTACCCGCGATCCGGGCCGCGCTGGAGGCGCTGCCGGCCGACGCGGTCGGCCACGCCGTCGTCGAGGCGTACGGCGCCGACCACGTCCAGCCGCTGACCGGGCCGGCGGGCGTCGAGGTCCGGTGGGTGCTCGATGGGGACCTGGAAGGCGCCGTCCGGGCCCTCCCGTGGCGTGAGGGGCGGGTCCAGGTGTTCGCCCACGGCGAGGCGCAAGTGACCATGCACGGCCTGCGCCCCTACCTGCTGAAGGAGCGGGGGGTGCCGCGCCAGGACGCGTCGATCTCGGGCTACTGGCGTCGCGGCCGGACCGAGGAGACCTTCCGGGTCTGGAAGCAGGAGCTCGCCGCCGCCGAGGGCTGAGCCACCCGGTCAGTCCTGGTCGAGCGTCCAGCCGGCCTGGTTGGCCAGGACGACGGCGGCCAGCTGGGACGAGACCTCCAGCTTGGTCAGGATCGCGCGGATCTGGGTCCGCACCGTGGCCTCCGAGACGATCCACTCGTGGGCGATGTCGCGGGCGGTGTGCCCCTCCATCAGCTGCGCCAGCACCTCCTGCTCGCGCGAGCTCAGCCCCGCGAGGCGGGCCCGCAGGGTGGCCTGCTCGCGCGAGCCGTCCTGCCACTCGCCGACCAGCTCGGCGTACTCCTCGGGGTCGATCACCGTGCGCCCCTGCCCCAGGTCGCGGACACAGTCCAGGATCTCCTGCAGCGGCGCGGTCTTGGCGATCACCCGACTCGCCCCGTGCAGGAGGCACTCGCCCCACTGCGAGCGGGGAGCGGACGTCACGACCAGGACGGCGGTGCCGGCGGTGACCAGGGGGCGCACCAGCCGCAGACCGCTGCCGAACCGCCCGAGGGACAGGTCGACGAGCGCGATGCTCGGCCGGAACCGGTTCATCTCGCGCAGCAGGTCCTCGGTGGCCCCCGGCTGCTCGGGTACGGCGAAGCGCCGGGTCTGGAAGCCCTCTTGCCCGAGGGCCAGGGTGAGGGTCTCGGCGAACAGCTGGTGGTCGTCCAGGACGGCGAGTCGCAGGCGCTCGGTCACGTGCTGCCTCGGAGGCCCGGGTCGGGCGGGGAGGCGTGGCGCAGGCCGATCAGGAACGACGCGCCCGGACGGTGCGACGGGTCGTAGGCCAGCCGGCCGGAGCCCTCCGTGAGCAGCCGACGGGCGAGGTGGAGGCCGATGCCGCTGCCGGGGCGAGGCCCGGCACGGGCACCTCGTGTGAACAGGGACTCGATCACGGCGGCCGGTACCCCGGGACCGGAGTCGCTCACCCGGATGACGACCCAGCCGGGCTCGTCGGTCACCCGGACGACGACCGGCGAGCCGGGGGCGTGCCGGTCGGCGTTGGCCAGCAGCACGCTGACCGCGTGCGCGAGCGCGTCGGGTACGACGAGCACCCACCGCCCGTCCGGCTCCCACCGGACGTCGTGACCCTGGGTGCGGTGCCGGAGGACCAGCGGGGCGAGGACCTCGTCGAGGGAGACGGCGACCGGCCGCGACGGCACCGTGTCGTGGAGCATCCGGTGCAGCCGCGACACCTCGTGGCCCACCATCCGGACCAGCTCGGGCTGCTCGGTGGTGTCCAGCGACGGTGAGCTGGTCATCAGCTCGGTGGCGCTGGCGATGCCGGCGAGGGTGCCACGCACCTCGTGCATGCGCTCCCGGTCCGTGCGGGAGTCCTGCTCGAGGGCGGCCAGCCGGTCCCGCAGGGCCTGGACCATCCGCTGCTGGTCCCGGATCGCCCAGCGGACCAGGCCGAGCGCCGTGGTGCTGAGCAGCACCGCGCCCAGGATCCCCGCCACCGTCCCCACGGCGAGGACGACGTCGCCGGCGGGGCCGTCGAGGTCCCCGTGCAGCGCGAGCCCGTGGCGCAGCAGGACGGCCAGCACGCCCAGCTGCAGCCG
This sequence comes from Nocardioides lianchengensis, assembly GCF_900101465.1. GTDB lineage: Bacteria > Actinomycetota > Actinomycetes > Propionibacteriales > Nocardioidaceae > Nocardioides > Nocardioides lianchengensis. Next base: position 60,859 of record NZ_FMZM01000009.1, on the reverse strand, counting down.
CACCTGCGCCCACGGGGGCAGCGCCGAGACCCGCGGCAGACCCAGGGTCAGGACGACCCCGGTGCCGACGATGACGAACGAGCACGCGACGCGGACGGCGAGGGGGAGCGGCCACGAGGGGCCGCCGTACGCGAGGGTGAGGTGGAGCGTGGCGACGGCGAGGCCGAGACCGAGACCCGCGGCCATCGGGTCGGGACCGACCGGGGCCAGGGGCGAGGTGGCCCGCCGCGCGAGGAACGCGAGCAGCAGGGCGACCGTCAGCGTCGTCGCCGTGCGGTACGGCGCCAGGTCCTCGACCGCCCGGCTGCGCTCGACGAGCGCGAGGGCCATCCCGTGGGAGGCGAGCACCGCCGCGCCGGCGGCGAGCCACTCCGTGGTGTCGGCCCGGGTGAGCCGCCAGTGGAGGTGGAAGAGCAGCGCGGCCACCAGGCAGAGCACGGACACCGACATCCCGGAGACGGCGGAGAGCCGGGCGAGGCTCTGCATGCCGGGCACCACGGTGACCAGGACCAGCATCGGGGCGGCGACCAGGGTGAGGGCCGCCAGGGTCGCCCACCGGCTCCAGACGTCCGCGGGCGGTCTGAGCTTCGCCATCGTCCGCCCTCCCGTCCGTCGCTCGGTGACTGTTCAGACCCGTTCCGGTGCTCCGAAGATCGCCACCTCGTCCCTTGTCCCAGTATCTGGACGCTAAAGGACTTAACCGTCGGGGGACAGGGACGCGCCGCAGGGTCGGCCGTCAGTACGCGCCCCGGTGCCCGAGGACGGCCCGCACCGTGCGGGCGGCGATCCAGAGGTCGAGGCCGAGCGACCAGTTGTCCACGTAGCTGAGGTCCAGGCGGACCGTCTCCTCCCAGGACAGGTCGGAGCGGCCGGAGACCTGCCAGAGCCCCGTCAGCCCCGGCCGTACGACGAGGCGCCGGCGCGGGTCGGCGGCGTACGCCTCGACCTCGCGGGGGAGCGCCGGTCGGGGGCCGACCAGGGCCATGTCGCCGCGCAGCACGTTGACGAGCTGTGGGAGCTCGTCGAGCGAGTAGCGCCGCAGCACCCGCCCCACCCGGGTCACCCGCGGGTCCTCGCGCAGCTTGAACAGCACGCCGCCGCCGACCTCGTTGCGGGCCAGGAGCTCGGCGTGCGGGCGTTCGTCGCCGATGGTCATGGTGCGGAGCTTGAGCATCGTGAACGGCTGCCCGTCGCGGCCGATGCGGGTCTGGCGGAACAGCGCCGGGCCGGGGCTGCTGAGCCGGACGACGAGGAGCAGGGCGAGCAGGAGCGGACCGAGCAGCAGGAGGGAGCCCGCCGCGACGACCCGCTCGGCGACCGCCTTCACGAGCCGACCCGGGCCCGCGTGGACCGTGCGGCGCACGTGCACGAGCCCCAGCCCGCCGGCCCGGGTGGACGACGTCCGGGCGGCGCAGACGTCGAGCAGGCCGGTGCCGACGTACAGCTCGACGCCGTGGCCCTCCAGCTCCCAGCCCAGCCGTCGCAGTGCCGCCGCGTCGAGGCCGGCCCCCGGCAGCACCAGGACGGCATCCGCCGACCGGTGCCCCGCGACGTCGGCGAGCGCACCCGCGGCGAGCACCGCACCGGGTCCGGTCGGCACCTGGTCGACGACCGCGAAGCGAGAGCCGGGTCGGTTCAGCTCGGTGCTCGCCGCGTCGAGGGCGGTCGGGTCGCCGACCAGCACCACCCGCGTCCCGCCCGCCGCCGCCAGGCGCCTCGTCCCGAGCGCGACCGCGACCAGGCCGAGAGTCAGCAGCAGCATCCGCCCAGGCGGCACCGCCGCCGGACCGGTCGTCGCCAGGAGCGTGCCGACCAGGCCGAGCAGGAGGCCGGCCCGCGGGACGCTGGTCCAGGTCAGCAGGAACCACCAGATGACGGGGACGCCGAGCAGCACCGCGGGCTCGGGCGGAGGGCTCGGCAGCTGCACGAGCAGGGTCCCCGCGGTCGCGGCCAGGAGGTCGGTCGCCCGGACGACCGCGGGGCTCGGGCGCAGCGCCCGAACCCGGGCGGGGAGCTCCGGCGCGAGCGGGGCGGCCAGCACGGGCCGAGGGGTGAGGAGGGAGGTCGTCGTGGCCACGTGCGTCGGTTCCTTCCATGCTGTCTTCCGGGCGAGGTGGGCTCACCGTAGGAACCGTTGGGGGGTGCGGGCATGCCGCAAATGGGGCATCTCCCGCTCACCTCGGTGGCGGCCGCCAGCCGACCTCGTGCGCGCGCCCGACCGCCCCGACCTGGCTCGACACGTCGAGCTTGGTGAGGATCGCCTTGACCTGGGTGCGCACGGTCGACTCGCTGACCCCCCACCCGGTGGCGATCTCGCGGACCGGACGCCCCTCGATCAGCTCGCCGAGGACCTCCGCCTCCCGGGTGGTCAGGCTCTCGAGACGTGCCCGGACGTCGCGCTGCTCGAGCTGCCGGCGCCGGCCCAGCTCGACCAGCCGGGTCCGTTCCTCCTCCGACATGACGGGCAGGTCGGCGAGGATCCGGTGCACGGTCGTGAGGACGTCGGCCAGCGGTCGCGCCCGGGACAGCACCTTGGCGGCGCCGTACCGCACGGCCTCGCCCCACCGGTCCCGCACGGGGGAGGAGGTCATCGCGACGACCGTGATCCGGTTGCGCGACAGCGGGGCGACCAGGCGCAGTCCGTCGCCGTACCGGCCAGGGTCGATGTCGACGAGCGCGATGTCGGGACGCAGCCGGGTCACGGCGGAGATGGTGTCCGCGAGGGGAGGCGGGCCGGGGGCCAGGTGCGCCACGGCGTACCCCGACGCGGTGAGGGCGAGCTCGATGGACTCGCCGAGCAGTGCGTGGTCCTCGACCACCACCAGCCGCGCCGGGCGGCGGCCGGGAGACGACGGGCTCATCGCAGACCCTCCGATCTCCCCGCTGGTCTGTCGACCCCGATCCCACCCCGCAGGGTAGGGACGCGAGCCCCGGCGGCGGAGGGTGGCGGGGCCCGATCCCCACAACTGGGGAGCCCGTCCCCAAACTCGGGGACCTGCTCCACCAGACGCCCCTCGGCGGATCAGCGGCTCGGGAGGATGGGCAGCGCCCGCCGTCCCGGGCTCGTCCTGATGCCTGTCGTTCCGGACCCCGAGGAGGGTGATGTCGGTCGTGTGCGACGTGCCCCGCGAGGCGGACGTCTCCGCCGAGGCGGTGGAGCAACCACTGCCCGACGTGCGCGTGCTCGTCCTGTCGGACCTGCCGCTCGTCGCCGACGCGGTGCGTACGGCGCTGCGCAGCCAGGGCCTGGACGCGGTGGGCGCCACCATCGCGCCGGGGCCGGTCAGCCAGGGCCAGGCGGCCCGGATGCTGCAGCTCGGTCCCACCGTGCTGCTGGTCCTGGCCGACCTGGCCCGCGAGCCCCGGCTGGCCGCCGCGCGCACCCTCATCGAGGACCTGCACCTGCCGACCGTCGTGCTGGCCGCGACCGAGGAGGAGGCCCTCTGGGGCGCGGTCCTGGAGAGCGGGGCGTCGACAGTGCTGTCCGCGTCGGTGACCCTCGACGAGGTGGTCCTGGTGCTGCGCGCCGTGGAGCGCGGGGCGCTCCTGCTGGCGCCCGACCAGCGACGGTCCATGATCGACACCTGGCACCAGGCCGTGCGGACCCGCGACGAGATCGGGGGGCGGATCGGCTCGCTGAGCCCGCGCGAGCTGGAGGTGCTGCGCCTGCTCTACCGGGGCGAGACGGTCCCGGGGATCGCCGAGCAGCTCGGCGTCGCGGTGGCCACCGTCCGCAGCCAGGTCCGCTCGGTGCTGCGCAAGCTGGGGGTGAACTCCCAGCTGGGGGCGGTCGCGCTCTACGCGCAGCGTGGGTCGACGGGCGGGTCGACGGGCGGATCGACGGGCGGATCGACGGGGACCAGGCCGGACGGCGACCCGACGTAGCGCCGGCCGGTCCGCGGGCAGCGCCAGCCGCCCGGCAGATCGTCCGGGTCGGCCTCCAGCCGGACGCCCGCGTGGCCGACCCAGCCGATCTGCCGGGCCGGGACGCCGACGACCAGCGCGAAGTCGGGGACGTCCGCGACCACGACGGCGCCGGCCGCGACCAGGGCCCACCGGCCGACGACCACCGGGGCGACGCAGACTGCCCGGGCGCCGATGCTCGCCCCCTCGCGGAGGGTCACGCCCACGGCGTCCCAGTCGTCCGCCGACTTCAGTCGGCCGTCGAGGGTCACGGCCCGGGGGAACTCGTCGTTGGTCAGCACCACCGCCGGGCCGACGAAGACGCCGTCCTCGAGCACGGCGGGCTCGTAGACCAGCGCCTGGTTCTGGAGCTTGCAGCGGTCGCCGACCCGGACGCCGGGGCCGACGTACGCCCCGCGGCCGACGACGCAGTCGCGCCCGAGCCGGGCGTCCTCGCGCACCTGGGCCAGGTGCCAGACGCGGGTTCCGGCACCGACCTCGGCCCGGGGGTCGACGTCGGCGCTCGGGTCGATGAGCGGGGTGGTCTCGGTGACGGTCATGGACCCATGCCAGCCCTCGACCGCGGGGTGCGGGGCGGAAGCGGGGGTCGCTACCCGATTCCGGGGAACTTGGCGGGACCGGACGGCACGGGCGGACCGCGGCCCGCGACGGTGGGAGCCCCTTCCCGCAGGCAGGTGCCACCGTGACCCACGCCCGTTTCCGTCTCGTCCTCGTGCTGGCCCTCCTCGCGGGAGGGCTGGTGGCGCTGGCCACCCCGCCGCCCGCGGTCGCCGCCGACCCCTGCGGTGCGCAGGGCAACCGGATCACCTGCGAGAACAGCCTGGACGGCGCCGACTGGGCCGACTGGGACGGCATGTGGGGTCAGGGCGCGGGCAGCCCGGACATCCAGGGCTTCTCCACCGACATCAGCGTCAACGTCGGCAACCGGGTGGACTTCAAGATCGACACCGACGCCACGGCGTACACGGTGACGATCTTCCGGATCGGCTACTACGGCGGCGCCGGCGCCCGGCGGATCACCTCGGTCCCGGTCACCGCGACCCTGCCGCAGCGCCAGCCGCAGTGCATCACCGACGTCGACACCGAGCTCTACGACTGCGGCACCTGGGGGGTCTCCGCCTCCTGGCAGGTGCCTGCGACCGCCGTCTCCGGCGTGTACGTCGCCCGCCTGGAGATCCCGTCGACCGGGGCGGCCAGCCACATCACCTTCGTCGTGCGCGACGACGCCAGCCGCTCCGACGTCGTCTTCCAGACGTCCGACACGACCTGGCAGGCCTACAACGAGTACGGCGGCTCCGACTTCTACACCGGCGGCGAGAACGGCCGGGCCTACAAGATCAGCTACAACCGGCCGGTGCTGACCCGTGGGGGTCCGGGCGGACGCGACTTCTTCTTCGCCAACGAGTACCCGCTGATCCGCTTCCTCGAGAAGAACGGGTACGACGTCAGCTACCAGGCCGGCGTCGACACCGACCGCCGCGGTCACCTGCTGCGCAACCACAAGACGTTCCTGTCCGTCGGCCACGACGAGTACTGGAGCGGTGCGCAGCGGGCCAACGTCGAGGCGGCCCGGGACGCGGGGGTGCACCTGCAGTTCCTCAGCGGCAACGAGATGTACTGGCGCACCCGCTACGAGCCGTCCGCCGACGCGAGTCACACGCCGTACCGGACGCTGGTCTCCTACAAGGAGACGTGGGGCGACGACGACCGGCGCGGCGGCGCCAAGATCGACGCGACGTCGCCGCAGTGGACCGGCACCTGGCGCGACCCGCGCTTCGCCGCGCCCGCGGACGGCGGCGGCCGGCCCGAGAACGCGGTGACCGGCACGCAGTACCAGGTGAACCACGACGACCTCGCCGTCCAGGTCAGCGCCGGCGAGGGCCGACTACGACTCTGGCGGGGGACCACCCTGGCCTCCCTGGCCGCCGGTACGACGGCCACGCTCGCGCCGCACACCGTCGGCTACGAGTCCAACGAGGACGTCGACAACGGCTTCCGGCCCCCGGGCCTGGTCCGGCTCTCGACCACCACCGGGCCGACCCCGGAGTACCTCACCGACTACGGCAACACCGTGGTGTCGGGCACCACGACCCACCACCTCACGCTCTACCGCGCCGCGAGCGGCGCGCTGGTCTTCAGCGCCGGCAGCGTGCAGTGGACGTGGGGCCTGGACGAGGAGCACGACAGCCCGTACGCCGCGGAGCCCGCCGACCGGCGGATCCAGCAGGCGCAGGTCAACCTGCTCGCCGACATGGGCGCCCAGCCGCGGAGCCTGAGCAGCGACCTGACGGCCGCCACGGCGTCGTCCGACGCGACGGGTCCGACCACCACGATCACCAGCCCCGCCGCGGGTGCAAGCCGGGCCAACGGCGCGAGCCTCACCGTCACGGGCACCGCCACCGACACCGGGGGCGGCCGGGTGGCCGGCGTCGAGGTCACGACCGACGACGGCGACACCTGGCACCCGGCGACCAGCCTCGACCTCACGACCGGTGCCTGGTCCTACACCGCCGTCCAGCGCGGGGTGGGCAGCGAGAGCATCCGCGCCCGGGCCACCGACGACAGCGCCAACATCGGCGCGGTCACGAGCCGCTCGGTGAGCGTCACCTGCCCGTGCACCGTGTACGGCGCCGCGGTGCCCACCGCCCCCGCGCTCCCCACCACCGACGACCCCGGCGCGGTCGAGCTCGGCCTCCGGTTCACCGCGACCGAGGGCGGCTTCGTCTCCGGCGTCCGCTTCTACAAGGGCAGCGGCAACGGCGGCACCCACGTCGGCTCGCTGTGGAGCGCGGCCGGCGAGCGGCTCGCGACGGCGACCTTCACCGGCGAGACGGCCACCGGCTGGCAGCGCGTGGACTTCGCGACCCCGGTCGCGGTCGCGGCCGGCGAGCAGCTGGTCGCGTCGTACACCGCGCCCCAGGGGCGCTACGCCTCGCAGACCGACGCCTTCTCGTCCGCGACGTGGGAGCGCGCGCCCTTCCGGATCCGGGGCGGCTTCGGCGCCCCGCCCGCCGGCGTGTACGGCGGCCCCGGCGCGTTCCCCGCGTCGTCGCACCGCAACACCGGCTACTTCGTCGAGCCGGTGTTCACCCTGACCGACAGCTCGCCGCTCACCCTGCTCACCCGCGCCCCGCTCGCGGACTCGACGAGCGTGCCGCGCTCGACGACGGTCACCGCCCGGTACTCGCGGCCGGTGACCCCGGCCAGCGCGACCGTCCGGCTGGTCGACAGCACGGGCGCGACCGTCCCCGGCAGCACGTCGTACGACGCGGCTACGCGGACCGTCACCTTCACGCCGACCGCGCCGCTGGCCGGCGGGGTCCGGTTCACCGCCACGGTCGCGGGGACCGACCCGCAGGGGATCGCCCTCACCGGCCCGGCCTCGTGGTCGTTCACGAGCGCCGTCCCGCCGGGGGCGCCCGGCGTGTGCCCGTGCTCGCTGTTCTCGGAGGACACCGCGCCGGCCTCGCAGGCCGACGACGCCCGGGCCCTCAGCGTCGGGACCCGGTTCACCAGCGACGTCGCCGGCACGGTCACCGCGCTGCGCTTCCACAAGGGGGCCGGCAACACCGGGCCGCACGTGGGCTCGCTCTGGTCGGCGGCCGGCGAGCAGCTCGCCTCCGGCACCTTCTCCGACGAGTCGGCCGCGGGGTGGCAGACGCTCGTGCTGGCGCAGCCGGTGACGATCGTCGCCGGCGCCGAGTACGTCGTGTCGTACCGCAGCCCGGAGGGCCGGTTCTCGCAGACCCCCGGCGCGTTCTCGGCGGCCAACCTGTCGCGGCCCCCGTTGCGCGTGTCCTCGACCGCGGGCAGCTACACCTACGGCGCGGGCTTCCCGGGGGAGCGGTCGTCGACGAGCTACCTGGTCGACGTCGTCTTCGAGCGGCGCGCCCCGGCGATCGAGATCACCGCGCAGGACCCGCCGGCCGGCGCGCTCGACGTACCCCGGAGCAACCCGGTGCGGGTGTGGTTCAGCGAGCCGGTGCGCACCGGTGCGTCGCTGACCGCGTCGGTGGGCGGCCAGCCGGTCGCCGGCGCCCTCGAGTCCTCGGCCGACCGCACCCGGCTGTCGTTCGTGCCGAGCGCCGCCCTCCCCGCGGCGAGCGTCGTGACCGTGCGTCTCACGGGCGTCGTGTCGGACGACGGCGCGGTGCTGGCCGACCGGACCTGGACGTTCACCACCGCGGCGCCCGGCGTCGCGGCGCAGACCATCTTCGGTGACGCGCTGCCCCAGGTGCCGAGCGACGACTCGTCGTCCCCCGTCGAGCTCGGGACGGCGTTCGTGCCGAGCCGGGACGGGACCGTCAGCGCCCTGCGATTCCTGAAGGGCACCGGCAACGGCGGCACCCACGTGGGCACGCTCTGGGACGACACCGGCGCCGTGGTGGCCCGGGTGACGTTCGCGAACGAGACCCCGCAGGGCTGGCAGCGGGCCCGGCTGTCGACGCCGGCCCGGGTCCTGGCCGGGCGGCGGTACGTCGTGTCCTACCTGGCCCCGCAGGGCCACTACTCCTACTCCCAGGACTACTTCACCCAGCCGGTCACCTCGGGCCTGCTCGTCGCCCCCGGCGGCGACAACGGCCGCTACCTGTACGGCGCCGCCGGCGGGTTCCCGACCTTCAGCTACCGCTCGTCGAGCTACTTCGCCGACGTCGAGTACGTGCCCGACGAGGCGACGATCGCGGTCACCTCCCGGACCCCGACCTCGGGCGCGACCGGGGTGAGCGCCGGCGTCCGGCCGTCGATCGCGTTCAGCACGGCGATCCGCAGCGGAGCCACGGTGCGGGTCCTCGTGGACGGGGCACCCGTCGCGGGCAGCGTGGAGCTGTCCGGCGACGCCCGGCGACTGACCTTCACCCCCGCCGCCGCACTGCCCGCGGACCGCCCGGTCACCGTCGAGCACGCCGGCGTGGTCTCGGTCGACGGGGCCGTGCTGCCCGACGGGTCCTGGACGTTCCGCACCGAGGCCGCCCCCGCCACCTACGACTCGCTGTTCGCCGGCGTCACCCCGGCGACCGCGGCGGTCGGCGAGAGCGACCCGCTCGAGCTCGGGGTGGCGTTCGCCCCGGCGGTCGACGGGGTCGTCACGGCGATCCGGTTCTACAAGGGCGCGGGCAACACCGGCACGCACACCGGCACCCTGTGGTCGGCCGCGGGCGACCCGCTGGCCCGGGTCACCTTCGCCGACGAGTCGGCCACCGGCTGGCAGACCGCCGAGCTCGCGACGCCGTACCCGGTGACGGGCGGGCAGACCTACGTGGCGTCGTACTTCGCGCCGAACGGGCACTACGCGGTCACCGGCGGCTTCTTCTCGGCCCCCTGGACCCGCGGCCGGCTGACCGCGCCCGCGGCCGGCAACGGCCGCTACCGGTACGGCGCGAGCAGCGGCTACCCGGCGTCGAGCTGGGGGTCGACGAACTACTTCGTCGACGTCGTCCTTCGCACGCCCTGAGCGACCCTCCCCAATTGAGGGGATACGCCACCGGCTCCCGCCCGGGCGGGAGCCGGGCGACCTTCGATGGGACTGTCCGGCCACCACCCGTCAGGAGCCCGTCCGATGCCCGCTTCGTCGTACCCGTCCACGCCCTCCGCCACCGGCGGGACCGACGGCGGACCACCGCTCGGCATCGCGGTCGTGGGGGCCGGCTACTGGGGTCCCAACCTGGTCCGCAACCTGGTCCGCTCGCCCGACTGGGAGCTGCTCGCCGTCTGCGACCTCGACCCGGAGCGGGCCCGCGAGGTCGCCGGCCAGCACGACGTCCAGGTCACCGACTCGCTCGCCGACGTGCTCGCCCGCGACGACGTCGACGCGGTCGCGGTCGCCACCCCGGCCCGCACCCACCACCCGATCGCCGTCGAGGCGCTGCGCGCCGGCAAGCACGTGCTCGTCGAGAAGCCGCTGGCCGACGGCGTCGAGGCCGGCCGGGCGATGGTCGAGCTGGCCCGCAGCCAGGGCCTGGTGCTGATGGCCGACCACACCTACTGCTACACCCCGGCGGTCGAGAAGATCCGCGAGCTGGTCGCCGACGGCGCCCTCGGCGAGATCCTGTACGTCGACTCGGTGCGGATCAACCTGGGCCTGGTCCAGCCCGACGTGGACGTCTTCTGGGACCTGGCCCCGCACGACCTGTCGGTGCTCGACCACGTGCTGCCCGGGGGCCTGCGGCCGCTCGGCGTGGCCGCCCAGGGGGCCGACCCGGTGGGGGCCGGTCGGCCCTGCGTGGGCTACCTCAGCCTGCCGCTGCCGGGCGGGGCGATGGCGCACGTCCACGTCAACTGGCTCAGCCCCACCAAGATCCGCCAGATGGTGATCGGGGGCAGCGAGCGGACCCTGGTCTGGGACGACCTGAACCCGCAGCAGCGGATCAGCGTCTACGACCGCGGCGTGGACCTGGTCCAGCAGTCGGTGGACAGCGCGGACCGTCGTACGGCGTCGGTGTCCTACCGGCTCGGCGACACCTGGTCCCCGGCCCTGCCCGAGCGCGAGGCGCTGGGCGCGATGGTCCACGAGTTCGCCGCCAGCATCCGCGAGGAGCGGGCGCCGGCCACCGACGGCGAGGCGGGGCTGCGGGTGCTGTCGGTCCTCGAGGCCGCGGCCACCAGCCTGCGGGCCCGGGGTGCCCTGGTCGACGTCGCGATCCTCGACCGGCCGCTGGAGATCGTCCGATGAGCACCCTGCGCGGAGCCCGCGTCCTGGTCACCGGCGGCGCCGGCTTCATCGGCAGCCACCTGGTCACGACCCTGCTGCAGGACGCCGGGGTCGCCCGGGTGGTCGTCCTCGACTCGCTGGCCACCGGCAGCCGCGAGAACCTCGCCCACCTGGCCGACGACCCGCGGCTGGACCTGTGGGTCGGCGACGTCGCCGACCCGGCCGACGCGGCCGCGGCCGTGGCCGGCGCCGAGGTCGTCCTGCACCTGGCCTGCCTCGGGGTCCGGCACAGCCTGCACGACCCGGTCGAGAACCACCGGGTCAACGCGTCCGGCAGCCTGACGATGCTGCAGGCGGCGCTGCACGAGGGGGTCGGCCGGTTCGTCCACGTCAGCTCCAGCGAGGTCTACGGCACCGCCCAGTACGCGCCGATGGACGAGGGCCACCCGACCTGCCCGGAGACCGTGTACGGCGCCGGCAAGCTCGCCGGCGAGGCCTACGCGCGGGCCCACTTCCGGACCTACGGGATGCCCGTCGTGGTGGCCCGGCCGTTCAACACCTACGGCCCGCGCAGCCACTTCGAGGGCGACAGCGGCGAGGTCATCCCGCGCACCATCGTGCGGGCGCTCTGCGACCTGCCGGCGCTGGTCTTCGGCGACGGCGAGCAGTCGCGGGACTTCACCCATGTCAGCGACACCGCGGCCGGCCTGGTGGCCCTGGCCGAGTCACCCGACGTGGTGGGACGGACGGTCAACCTCGGCTCCGGCTCGGAGGTCACGGTCAACGAGCTGGCGGACCTCGTCCACGGCCTCGTCGGGCACGACGGCCCGGTGGCCGAGCACCTCGAGGCCCGCCCCGGCGACGTACGACGGCTGCTCGTGGACGACGCGCTGATGCGGACGCTCTGCGACTGGCGCCCGCGGGTCGACCTGCGCACCGGCCTGGCCGACCTGGTCGACTGGTTCGCCGCCCAGGACCGGACGCCGCGCGAGATGCTGCAGCGCATCGACGACCGCAACTGGGTCGCGTCGTGACCGGGGAGGCCGGCCGCCTGCACGTGATGGAGCCCTGGCTGGGGGCCGAGGAGGCCGCGGCCGTCGTCGCCGTCATCGAGTCGGGCTGGGTGGCCCAGGGGCCCCGCGTCGCCGAGTTCGAGCAGCGCTTCGCGGAGGCCCAGCAGGCCGACCACGCCGTCGCGCTGTCCAGCTGCACCACCGCGCTGCACCTGGCCCTCGTGGTGGCCGGCATCGGGCCGGGCGACGACGTCGTCGTCCCGTCCTTCTCGTTCGTCGCGACCGCCAACGCGGTCGTGCACGCCGGTGCGCGCCCCGTGTTCTGCGACGTCGACTCGCTCACCGGGAACGTCACGGCGGCCACGGTCGCCGAGGCGCTGACCCCGGCCACCCGGGCGGTCGTCGCGGTCGACCAGGCGGGGGTGCCGGTCGACCTCGGGTCGGTCCGGGAGCTGTGCGACCCGCGCGGGATCGTCGTGGTCGAGGACGCGGCCTGCGGCGCGGGGTCGACGTACCGCGGCCGCCCGGTGGGGGCGGGCGCCGTCCTGACCGCCTGGTCGTTCCACCCGCGCAAGGTGCTCACCACCGGCGAGGGCGGCATGCTCACGACGTCCGACCCGGAGTGGGCCGCGCGGGCGAGGCGGCTGCGCGAGCACGCGATGAGCGTCTCGGCCGCCGAGCGGCACCGCAGCGTGCTCGCCCCGCCCGAGGTGTACGACGAGGTCGGGTTCAACTACCGGATGACCGACCTCCAGGCCGCGGTCGGCCTGGTCCAGCTCGGGCGGCTGCCGGAGATGGTGGCCCGGCGCCGGGTGCTCGCGGCGGGCTACCAGAAGGTCCTCGCCGGGGTCGACGGGCTGCGGCCGGTCGCGGACCCGGCCTGGGGGACCACCAGCTACCAGTCGTTCTGGGTCGAGGTCGGACCCGACCACCCGCGCAGCCGCGACGAGGTGCTGGAGGACCTGGCCCGCGCCGACATCTCCGCGCGGCGCGGGATCATGGCCGCCCACCGGCACCCGGCGTACGCCGGCCGGGACACCGGTCGGGTGCCGCTCCCGGTCACCGAGCGGCTCACCGACCACACCCTGGTCCTGCCGCTCTTCCACCGGATGACCGACTCCGAGCAGCAGCGCGTGCTCGAGGTGCTGGTGGGGGCGGGGCGATGAGGAGCCTGGTCCTCGTCGCGGCCGGCGGGCTGGCCCGCGAGGCGCTCACGGTCGTCGACGCGGCCGGTCGTCACGACTGCGTCGTGGCCGTGGACGACGACCCGCGCCGGTGGGGCCGGGACCTGGCCGGCCGACGGCTCGGGGACCCGACCGGTGCGATGGTCATCGGCGGCATCGACCAGCTCGCCGACCTGACCACCAGCGAGGTCGTGGTCTGCGCGGGCCGGGGCAGCACCCGGCGCACGCTGGTCGGGCGGCTGGCCCGGCTCGGCGTCACGGCCGACCGCTACGCGCGGCTCCTGCACCCCGGCGTACCGGTGCCGGCGAGCTGCACGGTCGGTCCCGGGAGCGTCGTGCTCGCCCACGTGAGCCTGACCAGCGACGTGCAGGTGGGCGCGCACGTGGTCCTGATGCCCCAGGTCACCCTCACCCACGACGACGTGGTCGACGACTACGCGACGCTCTGCGCCGGCGTCAGCCTCGGCGGCGGCGTGCACGTGGGCTCCGCGGCGTACGTCGGCATGAACGCCAGCGTGCACCCCGGCCGGACGGTCGGCCCCGGGGCCACCGTGGGCATGGGCGCGGTCGTGCTGGAGGACGTGCCGGCCGGGGAGACCTGGGTCGGCGTGCCGGCCCGGCCCGTGCGCGCGACCGCCGGAGCCCGGCGATGAGCGAGCGGCCGACCCTGCTGCACCTGCGCACCGGCACCGCCCACCTGCCGGCGTTCGTCCGCGGGCACCTCGCCGACCAGCGCCGCTGCCTGGAGCAGTGGTTCCGGGTCGTGGTGGTCGAGGGGGACGCGGACTACGCCGCGCTCGTGGACCGCCACGAGCCGGCGCTCGCTCTCCTGGAGTCCGGGGTCTACACGGTCCCGCGCACGATCACCGGCCTGACCGCCCGCCCCGAGGTGCCGCGCCTCGGCTTCCTGCACGCCGACGCCTACTGCCCGACCCGGGCGCGGGCGATCGCTGACTTCGACCACTGGGAGGTCGAGCAGGTCCTCACGACCTCGGTCTCGATGGCCGCCTACACGCCCGCGCTGGCCGAGCGGCTCGTGGTCTGGGCGAACTTCGTGGTGCCGAGCGGCGACGACCCGCTCCCGCCGGCCGGCCGGCCGGTTCCGGTGCTGATGACCGGGAGCCACGCGGCCCACTACCCGTGGCGGGTGGCGGTCGCCCGCGAGCTCGAGCAGGCCGGGATCGCGACCCGTCGTACGCCGCACGCGGGGTGGTTCGACCGCGCCGCCGACGCGCGGATGGTCTCGGGCGCGGCCTACGTCGCCGAGCTGGAGTCCTCCCAGGTGGTGCCGGCCTGCGGGAGCATCGCGCGGGACCTGGTGCGCAAGCACCTGGAGGTGCCGGCGGCCGGGGCGCTGCTGGTGGCCGAGCCGTCCGCGGCGCTGGCGGCGGCCGGCTTCCGCGACGGGGTCAACTGCGTCCTGGCCGAGCCCCGCGAGGCGGTACGACGTACCCGCGACCTGCTCGGGGAGCCCGACGAGCTCGCCCGCCTGGCCGCCGCCGGTCGCACGCTGGTCCTGGAGCGGCACACCGCGGCGCAGCGCGACCAGGTCCGCCAGTGGCACGACCTGCGCCGGCAGCACCCGGGGGCGCGGATCGGGCACCGCGGCCCGTTCCTGCCGCTGGAGGTGGGCACGCAGGCGCCCACGCTCGCGGCCGACGGGCGCGACCGGATCCTGCTCGCCGAGGCCGGCGAGCTGCGCCGCGGCGGCCGGGTCGCCGAGGCCGAGGTTCGGGCCCTGCGCGCGGCCAACCTGCACCCGGCGATCGAGCCGCTCGCCGAGCTGGCCCGCTGCCGGCTCGCGGTCGGCCGGGCCGCCTCGGCGGCCGACGTCGCGGCCCGCGGGGTGGAGATGTCGACCTCGATCGGCGGCGCGCCCGACCCGGGCATGCTGGCGCTGCTGGTCCGCGCCGAGACGGCCGCGCACCGGCCCGACCGGGCCGCGCGGCTCGCCGCGGCGTACCCCGCGGACCCGCGCCGCCGCGCCTCGCTCGTCCCCGTCGACCCGGGGGAGGGCCGCCCGTTCCGGATCCACCGCGGTCCCGCGGGGCCGGTCCCCGCGCTCCGCCCGCGCTACCGGCGCCTGCGGCTGCGCTGGCGCTCGCGGCTGCGCACCCTGCTGTGGCGCACCGGGACGCTGGAGACCGAGCTCGCCGGCCTGCTCGCGCGGACCCAGCCCACCCGGGTGGTGGTCGTCGCCCCGAGCCGCCGGGGCCGGGCGTGCGTCGCCCTGACCCAGGTGGTCGCGGCCAGCACCAGCGTCGACGAGGTGTGGTGGAGCAACGGCTCGGGCCGCTCCGCGGCCCGGCTGCGCTTCGGGGTGCACGAGTCGACCTGGGAGCCGGGGGTGGCCCCGTGACCACCGACCTCGCGACCGAGCACGGGCTCGCCGGCGCCGTCCGCCGCGGCCTGGGCTGGAGCGCGCTCAGCAACCTGGTGCTGCGGGCCGGGTCCCTCAGCGTCGGGATCGTGCTGGCGCGGCTGCTCTCCCCGGAGGAGTTCGGGGCGTACGCCGTCGCGCTCACCGTGCAGACCGTCCTGATGACCCTGGCCGACCTGGGGCTCAGCGCCGACCTGGTCCGGTCCGAGGACCCCGAGCGCCGGGCCCCGACCGTGGCCACGCTCGGCCTGGTCTCCGGGCTGGTCCTCGCCGCGCTGATGGCGCTGCTGGCCGGCCCGCTCGCGACCGCGATGGGCAGCAGCGCGAGCACCCCCGCCGTCCGGGTCCTGGCCCTGACCCTGGCCCTCGGCGGCCTCGGCGTCGTCCCCTACGCGCGGCTGGTCCGCAGCTTCCAGCAGCGCCGGCTCCTCGCGGTCGCCCTGACCGACCTGGTCGTCAGCACGACGGTGACGGTCGCGCTGGTGCTCGCCGACGTCGGGATCGTCTCGATCGCGATCGGCCGGGTGCTCGGCCAGGGCCTCGCGCTGCTGCTGCAGTTCCGGCTCGCGCAGGTGCGGCCCCGGTTCGGGCTGGACCGCCGGCTGGGCCGCTCCGCCGTCGGCTTCGGGCTGCCCGTCGCGCTCGCGAACCTGCTCTCGTGGGCGCTGCTGAGCATCGACACCGTCGTCGTCGCCCGCGGGCTCGGCGGGGTCGAGCTGGGTCTCTACGTGCTGGCCTTCAACATCTCGACCTGGCCGATGTCGGTCCTCGGGCAGGTGGTCCGCTCGGTCGCGCTGCCCGCCTTCGCCCGGGCCGACCGCAGCGCCGGCGGCCCGGACCCGACCCTGGCGACCGGCGTCCGGCTCTCCTGGGCGCTCGCCGTCCCGACCGGGGCGTTCCTCGCCCTGCTCGCCACCCCCCTCGTCGTCCTCGTGTACGGCGGGTCCTGGGCCCGCTCGTCCGTCGTCCTGGTCCCGCTCGCGCTCTTCGGGGCGCTGCGGGTCCTCTTCGACCTGTTCGCGACCTACCTGCTCGCCCGCGGGCGGGCGGGCACCACGCTCGTCGTCCAGGTGGTGTGGTTCGTCGCGCTGGTGCCGGCGGTCGTGATCGGCCTGCAGGTCGGCGGCCTGGTCGGCGTCGGCTGGGCGCACGTCGTGGTCGGGCTCGCGGTCGTCGCCCCCTGCTACCTCGTGGCGGTGGCCCGCGCGGGCGCGGACCTGCGCCCGGTCGCGGCCGCGCTGTGGCCGCCGGTCCTGCTCGTCCTGCCCGCCCTCGCGGTCGCGGCCCTTGCCGGTGCTGCCGGCACGGGTCCCGGCACCGACGTCCTGGGCGCCGGCCTGGTCGGCGGCGCGGTCTACCTCCTGCTGGCGTGGCCCTGGCTGCGCCGGCACCGTCCCTCCGCCACGCCACCGGTCACGCCCGTCGTCCCGGTGCCGACCGCCTCGCAAGGAGTGCTGCTGTGATCCCCACGCTCAACCCGACCGTCGTCGGCGACCGGCTCCACGACTGGGTGGCCGAGGCCGACTGGCGCCGCCCGCGGCTCGACCGCGCGGCCCTGCTGCTCGACCGCCCGACGGTGCGCCCGCTGGTCGAGCGGGGCCGGCCGACCCGGTCGGCACCGAGCGGATCGCCGACCGCGACCGTCGTGATCCCCAGCTACAACTACGCGCGCTTCCTGCCCGCCGCGGTGGCCAGCGCGCTCGACCAGCCGGGCTGCGCCGTGGACGTCGTCGTCGTGGACGACGCCTCCACGGACGCGACGCCGCAGGTGAGCGAGGCCCTGGCGGCCGACCCGCGGGTCCGGGTCCTGCGCAACCCGCGCAACCTCGGCCACGTCGCCACCTTCAACCGCGGCCTCGCCGAGGCCCGGGGCGAGCTGCTCGTCCGGCTGGACGCCGACGACCTCCTCGCCCCCGGCGCCCTGAGCCGGGCCGCCGCGCTCGTCGAGGAGCACCCCGACGTCAGCCTGGTCTACGGTCACCCGCGCCACTTCACGTCCGCGACCCCGCCCCGGGCCCGGGTGGGCCGGCCGGCGTGGACGGTCTGGGACGGGCGCGACTGGGTCCGGGAGCGGTGCCGCCGCGGCGTCAACTGCCTGACCACCCCCGAGGTGGTGTTCCGCTCCGCCGTCGTCGAGCAGGCCGGCCCGCTCAACGAGGCGCTGCGCTTCGCCCAGGACATGGAGTTCTGCCTCCGGGTCGCGGCACTGGGTCAGGTGGGCCGCATCGACGACGTCGACCAGGCGCTGCACCGCGACCACGACGCCAGCATGAGCGTCACCGTCGGCGCCGGGCTGATGGTCGACCTGGTCGAGCGCCGCCGGGTCTTCCGGGAGCTGCTGGCCTCCGTCGGGGACCGGTTCCCCGACCGTGCCGAGCTGGAGGACACCTGGCGCGACACCCTCGCCGACGAGGCGTTCCGGCACGCCGCCCGCGCCGTCGACCGGGGCCGGGACGACGACGCGCTGCTGGCCGACCTGCGGGCGTACGCGCTCGAGACCGCGCCGCTGCGCCGTACCCCGCTCATGGCCGCCCGGTGGGACGCCCTCGCGCGCCGCCGCGGCCGGGCCGCCCGGCCGGGGGCGACCGTGCGCGCGGCCCGCCACCGGCTGCGCGACGAGGTCGCCTACCTGCGCTGGGCCCGCACCGGCCTCTGAGACCACCCGTTCACCCGTCCGTCCCCGTGAGGAGAGCCATGAACGACCATCCCGTCCCGCTCGTCGACCTGCAGCCCCAGTTCGACGCCGTCTGGCCCGAGGCGCGCACCGCCCTCGAGGAGGTCTGCCGGTCCGGCGCCTTCGTGCTCGGCCCGGCGGTGTCCCGCTTCGAGGAGGAGTACGCCGGCTTCTGCGGCACCGACCACTGCGTCGGCGTCGGCAACGGCACCGACGCCCTCGAGCTCGCCCTCCGCGCCGCCGGCGTCGGTCCGGGCGACGAGGTGCTGGTCCCCGCCAACACCTTCGTCGCGACCGCCGAGGCGGTGGTCCTGGCCGGCGCCGAGCTGGTCCTCGTCGACTGCGACGACGACCTGCTGGTCGACGTCGACCAGGTCGCGGGTCGCGCGGGGCGTCGTACCCGGGCGGTCGTCGGGGTCGACCTCTACGGCCAGCCGGCCCCCTTCGAGCGGCTGCGCCGCGTGCTCGGCCCCGAGGTGGTGCTGGTCGAGGACGCCGCCCAGGCCCAGGGCGCCACCCGGCACGGCCGGGCCGCGGGCTCCCTGGGCGACGTGGCCGGCACCAGCTTCTACCCGGGCAAGAACCTGGGCGCGTTCGGCGACGCCGGCGCGGTCACGACCGACCACGACCACCTCGCGACCCGGGTGCGGATGCTCGGCAACCACGGCGGCACCGAGCGCTACCGGCACGACGTCGTCGGCACCAACTCGCGCCTGGACTCGCTGCAGGCCGCCGTGCTGTCGACGAAGCTGACGCACCTGAAGGAGTGGAACGCCCAGCGCGCCACGGCCGCCGCCCGGTACGCCGACCTGCTGGGCGACCTGGACCGGGTCACCCTGCCCCGGGTCGTGCCCGGCAACGAGCACGTCTGGCACCTGTACGTCGTCCGGGTGCCGCACCGCGACCGGGTCCGTGAGCTGATGGCCGAGGCCGGCGTCGCGACCGGGCTGCACTACCCGACCCCCGTGCACCTGCTGCCGGCCTTCGCCCGCCTCGGCCTCGGGCCGGGGAGCTTCCCCCGGGCGGAGCGGGCGGCCGGCGAGATCCTCTCGCTGCCGATGTACCCCGGCCTGAGCGCCGCCCAGCAGGAGCGGGTGGCGGCCGCGCTGCGCGCCGCACTCGAGGAGGTCGGGTCGTGATGCGTCCCGAGGCCGGCGCCGTCCAGCGCTGGCAGCAGGTACGGCGGCTGCTCGACACCGAGGGCGTCGCGGGCCTGCGGCAGCGGGTGCGGGTCCGCCTCGCCGAGGCGCTGGTCCCGCCCGGGTCGGCTGGCCTGACCGTCACCGCCGAGGAGATCGACCGCGCCACCGCGGTCGCCGCCGGCGAGGCCCCCGGCCCGGAGCCGCTGCCGTGGCGTCCGGGCGAGCCGCTCCGGGTGGCCTGGGTCTGCACGCCGCCGGCGCCCGGCTCGGGCGGCCACACGACCATGTTCCGCCTCGTCGCGGCGCTCGAGCGGGCGGGGCACCGCTGCGATCTCTACCTGCGCGACCGGCACGGCTGGTCGACCGACCAGCACCGGGCGACCGTCCGCGCGCACTGGCCGGAGGTCCGGGCCGAGGTCCACGACCTCGCCGACGGGATCGCCGACGCGCACGCCGTGGTGGCGACCGGCTGGGAGACGGCGTACGCCGTGCTGGCCTCGCCGGCCCGCGGTCGGCGCTGCTACCTGGTCCAGGACCTGGAGCCGATGTTCTACCCGGCGGGGAGCGCCGCGCTGCTCGCGGAGGCGACGTACGGCTTCAAGATGCAGGGCATCACCGCCGGCCCCTGGCTGGCCGAGCGGCTGCGCGCCGACCACCAGATGGCGGCCGAGCACTTCGACCTCGGCTGCGACCTCGGGACCTACCGCGCCCGTGCCGACGAGCCACCGGGGGAGCGCGAGGGGGTGGCGTACTACTGCCGCCCGGGCACGCCCCGCCGGGCGCACGAGCTGGCCCTGCTGGCCCTGGAGCGGTTCGCCCGCCTGCACCCCGCCGTGCCGATCCACTGCTACGGCGCGGTGGTGGCCGACCTGCCCTTCCCCGCCCACCAGCACGGGCGGCTGTCGCCGACCGAGCTCGGCGCGCTCTACCGGCGCTGCGTCGCGGGACTGGTGCTGTCGGCGACCAACGTCTCGCTGGTCCCGCTGGAGATGCTCGCGGCCGGCTGCGTGCCGGTGGTCAACGACGCCGACCAGCACCGGGCGGTGCTCGCCAACCCTTACGTCCGCTACGCCCGGCCCACGCCGCGCGACCTGGCGGCAGCCCTCGGCGAGCTGGTCGACCAGGCCGCTCCCGCCGCGCGCCTCCGGGCCGCGCGCGCCGCTGCGTCGGTCGACGACGTGGGCTGGGAGCACGCCGGCGTCCAGGTCGAGCGGGTGCTGCTGGACCTGCTGACCGACCGGGTCGAGGAGGTGTCCTATGTATCTCGCTGACGCGTTCGCCGCGCTGCTGCGGCAGTGGCTCGTGGCCCTGGTCGGGCTGCTCCTGACCGGGGCGGCCTGCGGCTGGGTCATCCAGAACGTCGAGCCCGACTATCAGGCCTCGGGGCAGATGATGTTCCTCCTGCCCCCGGAGGCGACCGGTGCGGCGACGCCGACCAGCCCGTTCCTGAACCTCCCCAACGGCCTGTCCACGACCGGCTCGCTGGTCGCGGGCGCGGTCGCGACGAAGGACGTGCACCGGGCCCTCGCCGCCGACGGCCTGGACGCGACGTACGCCGTCGCCCTGGCGCCCGAGGCCGGCCCGTTGCTGGTGATCACGGCCAAGGACAAGGACCCGCAGGTGGCGCTCGCGACCCGCGACGCCGTGATGGCGCGGGTGGCGGCCGAGCTCACGCGGATCCAGACCGAGGCCCGGGTGCCGAAGCAGCAGGTCATCAGCGCCCAGATCAGCAACACGTCGAAGCAGGCGGAGGTGCTGCCGGGCAGCCGGATGCGCGCCCTGGCCGGAGCCGCCGGCTGCGGACTGCTGCTGACCCTGCTGCTGGTCTTCGGCACCGACCGGTTCCGCACCTGGCGCCGGGTACGTCGCGAGCGCCGTACCGAGGTCGAAGCCGCGGCCGCCGCCGCCGACGAGGCCGACGACGAGCCCGCCCCGGCCCAGCCGGCCGGCCGCCGGCAACGCCCCCGGATCGCGAGCTGACGCATGCGCTGGCTGGTCGCCCGGCTGGGGCTGGGGCTGCACCGCGGCGCCCCGCGGGCCGCCGCGTTCTTCCTCGTGGTGTACGCCGTGCTGCTGATCGGGGTGCCCTCGCAGCTGATCCTGCAGCCGCTCGGCGCCCCCGGGACGCCCGCGAACCTGTGGGCGCTCGGCGGGCTGCTGTGCTGGGTCTGCGCGACGGTCGGCGGCCTGAACCCGGTCTGCGGCCTCACGGCGACCCGGGTGGCGGTCGGGCTCCTCACCGCGGCGGTGCTGGCGGCGTACGCCAACGGGACCGCCTCCGGCTGGTACGCGCCGCCCGACATCCGGCAGGCCACCGACGAGCTGTGGACCCTGGTCCCGCCGACCGTCGCCGACACGACCGCCACCATGATCAAGGCGGCCGACCGCGGGCTGCTGTCGTTCGCCGGCTGGATGGCCGTCGTGCTGGTCGCCGCCGAGGGCCTGCGCTCCTGGCGCGACCTGGAGCTGGTGGTGAGCTGGCTGGCCTGGCTCGGCACGCTGCTGGCCGGCGTGGGGCTGTTGCAGTTCGTCGCGGGAGTCGACATCGCCCGCTACATCCAGATCCCCGGGCTGAGCGCCAACTCCGACTTCGGAGCGGTGCTGTCGCGCTCGGCGCTCAACCGGGTCTCGGGCACCGCGGTGCACCCGATCGAGTTCGGGGTGGTGCTCGCGTGCCTGTTCCCGCTGGCCCTCCACCACAGCATCCACCGGTGGGGCCACCGCGGGGCGTCCCTGCCGGTGGTGCTCGTCTTCGTCGGCTCGACCCTGTCGGTCTCGCGGTCGGCCGTGCTCGTGCTCGCGGTGACCCTGGTGGTGCTGCTGCTCGGCTGGCCGGCCCGGTGGCGGCTGCGGGCGCTGATGCTCGCGCCGTTCGCGGTGGTCGGCCTGCGACTGGCGATCCCCGGCCTGGTCGGGACCATCGTGTCGCTGTTCAAGAACGTCGGGAACGACCCCAGCGTCAGCGGGCGCACCGACGACTACGGCGTGGTCTTCGCACTGTACGGCGAGCACCCGTGGCTGGGCCGCGGGCTGTTCACGTTCGTGCCGCGGCACTACCGGATCCTCGACGACCAGTACCTGATGATCCTGGTCGAGCTCGGGGCCGTCGGGTTGGCGGCGGTCCTGCTGCTGATCGTCACGGGCTTCGCCAACGCCCGCCGCGCGCGCCGCCGGGCCCGCACCGCCCGCTCGCGGCACCTCGGCCTGGTGCTGTCCGCGTCGATCCTCGGCGGTGCGGTCGGCATGGTCACCTTCGACGCCTGGGGCTTCCCGATGGCCGCGGGGCTCTCGTTCCTGCTGGTCGGCCTGGCCGGGGCGGCCGCCCAGCTCGCGGTCGAGCAACGGCCGCGGGAGGTGCTCGCCGTACCCTCGGCGCGACCGGAGGCCGTGCGATGAGCGGTGTGGACGTGCTGGTCGCCGTCGTGACCCACGACAGCGCGGACGTGCTGCCGGGGCTGCTGGCGAGCCTGCCGGCCGCGATGGCCGGCGCCACCTGGCAGACGGTCGTGGTCGACAACGCCTCCAGGGACGACAGCGTCGCCGTGGCCCGTCGGCTCGCCCCCGACGCCCGGGTGCTGGCGACCGGCCGCAACGGCGGGTACGCCGCCGGCATCAACGCCGCCGTCGCCACCGGCGGCCCGCACGCGGCGGTGCTGGTGCTCAACCCCGACGTCCGCCTCGACCCCGGCAGCGTGTCCATCCTGCTGGCCGCGCTCCGCGAGCCGGGGGTCGGGATCGCGGTGCCGCGCCTGCGGGACGGGACCGGCGCCCGGATCGACTCGCAGCGCCGCGAGCCGACGCTGCTGCGCGCCCTCGCCGACGCCGGCCTCGGAGCCGCGCGGGCCGGCCGGATCGGCCGGCTGGGGGAGGTGGTCACCGACGAGTCGGCGTACGCCGCCGCCTGCGACACCGACTGGGCCGAGGGGTCCGTGCAGCTGGTCTCGGCCGACTGCTGGGCGCGGGTGGGCCCCTGGGACGAGTCCTTCTTCCTCTACTCCGAGGAGACCGACTTCGACCTGCGCGCCGGCGACGCCGGCCTGAGCACCCGCTACGTGCCGGCCGCCGGCGCCGTCCACCTCCAGGGCGGCTCCGCGGGCTCGGTGCGGCTGTGGCCGCTGCTGGTCGTCAACCGCCTGCGGCTGTTCCGCCGGCGCCACGGGATGCTCGCCGCGGTGCCGTTCTGGCTGGCCCTGGTGCTGCGCGAGGGCGGCCGTGCCGGCCTGGGTCGACCGACCTCCCGGGCCGCGCTCCGGGCCCTCGTCGACCCGACCCGGCTGCGGAAGCCGGCCGGGCCGGACTGGCTGCGCTGAGGTGGTGGGGTAATCCGTCACACAGGGGTTGCTAAGAGCGCTCTTAGCAACCCCTGTGTGACGGACTACCCCGGCGCGACGTCGACCCCGGCCGGCCCCTCAGCGCAGCCGCTTGAGCCCGCCGACCAGCTCGCGACGGAGCCGGCGCGGCAGCGCGGGCGGCCGGAGGACGTCGTGCCGCAGATCCTCGAGGGTGTCGGTCGCCCGCAGGCTGAAGCGAGGCTGCAGCCAGGCCCCCTCGCGGGCCCAGGCCCGGTCGCTGGTGTGCACGCCGGCGTAGCCCCGGGCGCGCAGCCGGCTCAGCAGCACCCGGTCGTAGCGCCCGAGCGGGAGCGCCGCGTGCTCCACCGGTCGGCCGGTCACGGCCGCGAGGTCGGTGCGGGCCCGGTCGAGCTCGCGGGTCGCGGTGGCGGGGTCCATCCCGCGCCAGGGTCGGTGGTCCATGCCGTGCGTGCCGACGGTCATGCCGTGCGCCTGCAGCAGCCGTACCCCGTCGGCGTCCAGGCTCCGGGGGTCGTCGAGCCGGCCGGCGAGCACGAAGAAGGTCGCGTGCAGCCCGCGCTCGACGAGGGCGGGGAGCGCGACCTCGACGTCCGAGGCGTTGCCGTCGTCGAAGCTCAGCCGCACCCGCGGGTCGTCGGCCACCAGGTCCAGCACCCGGTGGAACAGGTCCGTCCCGATCCAGTACGACGATTCGCCCGGCTCGCGCTCGGGCCCCGGCCGGCCGATCCCGTGGAAGCAGAGGTTGACGTGGGTGGTCACCGGGCCAGCCCGGTGCGGGTCGACGCGTCGCGGCCCCAGGCGGCGGCGCCGGCCGGCGGCACCCGGCGGGCCTGCAGGGCGGCCCAGCCGGTGAGGGCGACGTACACGGTCGCGGCCGGGGCCAGCCAGGGCCGGGGCAGGACGACGTCGCGGAGCCAGGCGCTGCGCTCGCTCCGCCGTACGACGGCGCCGGGGGTGGTCGGGCGTCGGCGCAGCTCGGCGTTCCCGCGGCGGACCCGGGCCAGCCGCCGGACCAGGTCGCCGGTCCGCAGCGGCGCCTCGACGGTGGTCGCGACGTCCGGCAGCCGGACCCGCTCGGCGTCGGTGAACAGCGAGTCCAGGAAGAGGTCGTCGGCCACCACGTCGGGGAAGTCGGTGAACCGGCCCCGACCGGCCTCGGAGAGCGCGATCATCCCGCGTCCGAAGAGCCCCTTCTCGACGACGGGGAGCCGGCGGTGCACGGCGGTGTAGGCCCGGACCGGCCACGGCCGGCCGGTCACGTCGACCCGGCGCGACGGCACGGCCACCAGCGGGGCACCCGGTCCGTCGAGGGCGGCGCAGAGCCGGCGTACGGCCGTCACGGAGGTGGGGATGTCGGCGTCCAGGTAGATCCGGGGGAACGCGGTGGCGACCCGGTCCCCGCGCCGCAGCGCCTCGGTCTTGCTCGGCCGCTCCGACTCCAGCACCGTCACGCCGGCGATCCGGCGGGCCCGCTCGGCGGTCCGGTCGGTGCAGCCGTTCGCCACGACCACCACCTCCAGCTCGCCGGGGTCGGCGCCGGCCAGCAGGGCGCGGAGCGTCCGCTCGATGACCTGCTCCTCGTCGTGGGCGGCCACCACCACGCTGGCGCGGGCGGGCGGGGAGGACGGCGCGGTCTCGCTCATGGTGCGAGCGTGGGCGCGCGACCCCGGGGCCGCGGTGCTCGCGTCGGTCGCTCCCCAGGATTGGGTACGCGCACCGCGACCCGACGGTACGGCGCCGCCGCCTCCCTAGCGTCCCTGTCATGGCCGACCTCCCTCCGACCGGGCTCGTCACCGGTGCCCCCGTCCGGGTGTCGCCCGTCCACCGGTCCGACCTGCCGGAGGTGGGGGCGTTCCTGCACGACCACCTCGACCCGCGCCTCAGCGCCGCCGCCTGGGCGGCCGCCGCCGTGCCCACCTGGCCGGTCGACGCCCCCAACCACGGCTTCCTGCTGCGGGCGGAGGACCGGCTGGTCGGCGTGCAGCTCGCCTTCTACGCGGACCGCGAGGTCGAGGGCCGCGAGGTCCGGTTCTGCAACCTCGGCGCCTGGTGCGTCCTGGAGCCCTACCGCGACCGCGGCCTGCGGCTGCTGCTGGCCGCGCTCGGTCAGCGCGGGCACGTCTTCACCGATCTCTCGCCCAGCGGGTCGGTGGTGGCCATCGACGAGCGGCTGGGGTTCCGCCACCTCGACACCACGACGGCCCTGGTGCCCAACCTGCCGGGCCCCCGCCGGGCCCGGCTGTACGACGACCCGGCGGAGATCGAGCGGCGCCTGACCGGGACGGACCGCGTGGTCCTCCGCGACCACCGGCACGCCCGCGCCGTCCACCACGTGCTGCTCGAGGAGCCGTCCGGGGCGCGCTGCTACGTCGTCTACCGGCCGTCCCGGCGCCGGGGGCTGCGGCTGTTCGCGTCCCTGCTGCACGTGTCGGACCCGGCGCTGCTGCGGCGCTGCCGGCCCGACCTGGCCCGCCACCTGCTCGCCCGCGGGCTGCCGTTCACCCTCGCGGAGCTGCGGGTGACCGGTGGTCGACCTCCCGGCTCGGTGCTCCTCCGCCAGCCCCGCCCGAAGCTCGTCCGCGGCGACGTCCCGGTCGAGGCCGTCGACGACCTCTACAGCGAGCTCGTCCTGGTGCCGTGGTGACGGCGCCGTCCATCCCCGTCCCGAGGAGTCCCTCGATGCGCGTCCACCTCCACGACCTGCTCGACGAGCAGGCCCGGCTGCATCCCGACCGGCCGGCGCTGACCGACCGCGCCGCGACCGTCCCGTACGGCGAGCTCGCGGCCCGCGTGCACGCGCTCGCGGCCGGACTGCGCGGCCTCGGCCTCGCCCGCAGCGACCGGGTGGGGATCCTGCTCGACAAGCGCCTCGAGACCGTCGAGACGATCTTCGCCACCTCGGCCGCGGGCGGGGTGTTCGTGCCGGTCAACCCGGTCCTCAAGCCGGCCCAGGTGGGGCACGTGCTCGCCGACTGCGAGGTCCGGCTGCTGGTGACCACCCGGCAGCGGTGGCAGGCGCTGCACGCCGAGCCGTGCCCCGGCCCGGCGCCGGAGGTCGTCGTGCTGGTCGACGCGCCCGCGGGCAGCGGTCGCGACCAGGACGGCTCGCGGCTGGTGCCGTGGGCCGACGCGCTGGCCGCCGGGTCGGACCGGGGCGGCCCGTCGTATCGCGGGGTTGAGGGAGACCTGGCCGCGATCCTCTACACCTCGGGCAGCACCGGCCGGCCCAAGGGCGTCGTGCTGACCCACCGCAACCTGCTGGCCGGCGCCGAGAGCGTGGCCGGCTACCTGGAGCACCGCCCCGAGGACGTCGTGCTCGCGGCGCTGCCGCTGAGCTTCGACGCGGGCCTGAGCCAGCTGACGACGACCTTCGCGGTCGGCGCCCACGTCGTGCTGGTCAACTACCTGGCACCGGCCGACGTCGTCCGGCTCTGCGTCGAGCACGGGGTGACCGGGCTGACCTGCGTGCCCCCGCTCTGGGCCCAGCTGGCCGAGGCGGCGTGGCCGGCCGACGGGGTGCGGCTGCGCTACCTGGCCACCACCGGAGGACGGCTGCCCCGGGCCACGCTGGACCGGCTCCGGGTGCTCTTCCCGCAGGCCCGGCCCTTCCTGATGTACGGCCTGACCGAGGCGTTCCGGTCGACGTACCTGGACCCGGCCGAGGTGGACCGGCGGCCGGACTCGATCGGCAAGGCGGTCCCGGGCGCCGAGATCCTCGTCCTGCGCCCGGACGGGACCCCGGCCGCGCCGGGGGAGGAGGGCGAGCTGGTGCACCGCGGGCCCTTCGTCGCGCTCGGCTACTGGAACGACCCGGAGCGCAGCGCGGAGCGGTTCCGGCCGCTGCCCGGCACGGTCGCCGGCTGGCGCACCCCCGAGCTGGCGGTCTGGTCGGGCGACACCGTGCGCACCGACGCCGAGGGCTTCCTCTACTTCGTCGGCCGGCGCGACGACATGATCAAGACCTCCGGCTACCGGGTCAGCCCGACCGAGGTGGAGGAGGCCGCCCACGACAGCGGGCTGGTCGGCGACGCCGTCGCGCTCGGCGTGCCCGACGAGCGGCTGGGCCAGCGGATCGTCCTGGTGGTCAGCCCGCGGTCAGAGGAGCACACCGACCTCGCCGACCCCGGCGCCCTGCTCGCCGTGCTCCGTCGCCGGCTGCCGCTGTTCATGGTGCCGAGCGAGGTCCGGGTCCGGGCCCGGCTGCCGCGCTCGCCCAACGGCAAGCTCGACCGGGTGCGGATCCGCGAGGACGTCTCGTGAGCACCGTGGACCGCTCGGTGAGCGCTGCGACCGACCGGCACCTCGACCGCTTCGGGAACGCCGGAGAGGAGCTCCTGGTCGGTGGCGTGCCCCTGGGCCGGCTGGCCGCCCGGGTCGGGTCGACCCCGTTCTTCGCCTACGACCGGGCCGGGGTCACCCGCGCGGTCGGCGCCCTGCGGGCCGGGCTCGGCGACGCCGTCGAGCTCGGGTACGCCGTCAAGGCCAACCCGATGCCGGCCCTGGTCGGGCATCTGGCGGGTCTGGTCGACTGGTTGGACGTGGCCTCGGCCGGCGAGCTGGCGGTCGCCCTGGACACCGGGAAGTCGCCCGACCGGGTCAGCTTCGCCGGCCCGGGCAAGACCGACGCCGAGCTGTCCGTCGCTGTCGCCGCCGGCGTGCTGATCGAGCTCGAGTCGGCCCGCGAGGCGGTCCGGGTGGTGCGGGTGGGCGAGGGCCTCGGCATCCGCCCGCGGGTCGCCGTACGGGTGAACCCCGACTTCGCCGTGCAGGGCTCGGGGATGCGGATGGGCGGCGGTCCCCAGCAGTTCGGGGTGGACGCCGAGGAGGTCCCGCACCTGCTGGTGCTGCTGGCCGACCTGGACCTCGCGGTCGAGGGCTTCCACCTCTTCGCCGGCTCGCAGAACCTGCACCCCGACCTGCTCCGCCAGGCCCAGGAGCACACCGTCGACCTGCTGCTGGCGCTGGCCGAGCGGCTCCCGGCCCCGCTGCGCTACCTGAACCTGGGCGGCGGCCTCGGCATCCCGTACGCCGAGCGCGACCGGCCGCTCGACCCGGCGGAGGTCGGCGGGACGCTGGCCCGGCTGGTCGAGGAGCGGGTCCGGCCCCGGCAGCCCGACGCCCACGTCGTCCTCGAGCTCGGTCGCTTCCTCGTCGGCGAGTCCGGGGTCTACGTCACCCGGGTCGTCGACCGCAAGGTCTCGCGCGGGCGGACCTACCTGGTCGTCGACGGCGGGCTGCACCACCAGCTCGCCGCGACCGGCAACCTCGGCCAGGTGATCCGGCGCAACTACCCGATCGCCGTCGGCACCCGTCTCGGCGGCGGCGAGGTGGAGACCGTCGACGTCGTCGGCTGCCTGTGCACCCCGCTCGACGTCCTCGGCCACGAGGTCGAGCTGCCGGTCGCCGACGTCGGCGACCTGGTCGTGCTCTTCCAGGCCGGTGCCTACGGGCGCACGGCCAGCCCCCAGCAGTTCCTCGGCCACCCGGCGCCCGCCGAGGTCCTGGTCTGAGCGCCCACCCGTCCCGCAGGAGATCAGGAGTCACCGTGTCCCAGTCCGCCACCCGTCCCGACCCGTTCCCGCAGGTGCGGGCCGTCCTGGTTCGTGTCCTCGGCCTCGAGGACCGCGCGCACCTGCTCGACCCGACGACGCCGCTGCTCGGGGAGCTGCCCGAGCTGGACTCGCTCGCCGTCCTCGAGCTGGCCGTCGCCCTCGAGGAGGAGTTCGACATCGTCGTCGACGACGCCGACGTCACGGGCGAGCTGTTCGCCACCCTCGGCAGCCTCAGCGCGTACGTGCACGACCGGACCGGCGGGGCGTGAGCGACGCGTCCGCGCCCGGCTTCGTCGCGGTCTCCGCCGTCGGGCGGGAGGCCGACGGCCTCCTCGACCGCGGCCTCGGGGTGCTCGGCGTCCCCGCCGGCCGGTCGGCGGCCGCCGGCGTGGCCCTGGCGACCTGGGGGCCCGAGCGGGGGCCGGAGCCGGCCCTGGTCCTCACCGCCGAGGCCCGCCGGCACGACCGGCCCCTCACGCCCGCGGCGGTACGCCGGGCCCTCTGCGGACCGGACCTCCCGCTGCTCGCCGAGGTGCTGCCGCCCTTCGCCGCGGTCACCCGCGACGACGACGGGGCGGTGGTCGCCGCGGTGGACCCGCTCGGCCTGCGGCAGCTCTACCTGCGCCGGGGACCCGGCTGGGCGGCGCTGTCCAGCTCCGCCCGGGTGCTCGCCGCGCTGGCGCCGACGGGCCTCGACCTCGAGGCGGTCGCGATCCAGAGCCGGCTCGGCTGGCAGCTCGGCCGGCGCACCCTCTTCGCCGGCGTCGAGCAGGTGCCGGCCGGGAGCCTGCTGCGCCTGCACGGCGGCCGGCTGGACCTCCGCGACGTCCGCCCCGCTCGACCGGCAGCGGGCTCGGCGTCCGACGTCGCGGCCACCGTCACCGCCTGCCGCGACCTGCTGCGCGGCTACCTCGCGGCGTACCTCGACGACCACCCCGACCCGGTCCTGCAGCTCACCGGCGGCCAGGACTCCCGGCTGCTGCTCTCGGCGATCGACCCGGCACGCCGGCGCGGGCTGCGGGTGCTGACCCTGGGGGTGCCGGGCAGCCCCGACGTCGCCATCGCCGCCGACCTGGCCCGCCGCGGGGGGATGCGGCACGAGGTCCTCGACCTCGCCGGCCTGGACGACCTCGACCCGGCGACCGCCTGGGCGCTCACGGTCGCGGCCGCCGACGCGCTCGAGCTGGCGGCGGACCCGGTCGCCCGCGCGGCGCTCGACGTGGCCGAGACCCGGGCCGAGCCCGGCCCCCGGCTGTCCGGGCTCGGCGGCGAGGTCGCCCGCGGCTTCTACTACCTCGGCCTCGGGACGACGTCGCCCGTCACGGCCCGGCGGGCGCACCGGCTGGCCCGGTGGCGGATGTACGCCAACGAGGCGGTGGCGCCGGACGTCCTGGCGCCGGGTTTCGCCGCCTGGGCGGCCGAGTTCGCGCTCGACGAGGTGCACCGGGTCCTGGCCGCCGATGGCGAGCCGTGGTTCGCCGCCACCGACCGGCTCTACCTCGACGAGCGGATGCAGCGCTGGGCCGGCGCCACCGAGACGGCCGTGTGTCAGCGGCGCGCGGTCGCGAACCCGATGCTCGACGACCGGTTCGTCGCCGCCGTGTCCGCGCTCTCCCCGGCCGCCAAGCGCTCCTCGCGCTTCCTCGGCCGGCTGTCGGTGGCCCTCGACCCCGAGCTGGCCGACCTGCCCCTCGACGGCCGGCCCCCGCCCCGCCGCTACGCGGAGCCGGGCTGGACCGCGGTGCCCGCCCGGGCCCGTACGACGGGGGCGGTCGCGGTCCGCAAGGCCGGGCAGCGGCTGGCCGGGGGGCGTCGTGCCCCCGCGGGCGGGGACACCCTCGCGAGCCGGGTGACGTCGTACTGGCGCTACCGCCCGGAGCTGCTCGACCCCGTGCGCGCCACGGGGCTGCTGCGCGAGGAGTGGCTCGACCGGGTGGTCCGCGGCGAGGTCGCGCCGGACCCCGCGAGCACCGCCCTGGTGGTCAACCTCACCCTGGCCGCCTCCGTGGCCGAAGGCGCACCGGTCGGCCGACCCTCGTTGGTCGAGTAGCGAGCGCGACTGCGGGGGTCTCGATACGCCGCTTCGTTCCTCAGCGGCTACTCGACC
>NZ_FMZM01000009.1:0-29736 GCF_900101465.1 Nocardioides lianchengensis | reverse complement strand
ACGAGGGACGGGGTGGTGTTCGTTGGTCGAGTAGCGAGCGCCAGCGAGCGTATCGAGACCGCGCTGCGCGGTCTCTGGATACGGCGCTTCGTTCCTCAGCGGTTACTCGACCGACGAGGGAGCGCATCACCCATTTGAGGGAGAGTCGGGATTCCTGACCTCCTGCCGTGGCTACGGTCCGCGACGAGGGAGGGGACCTGCGAGGTCCTCGTCCACGTGCCGTCCGGCGCGTGGGATCATCGACGGACCACAGCTCCGTGCGCGCGCGTCCCTTCAGCGCGCCTCGGGCAGGAGTGTTATGCAGATCTCGACCCGACTCGTCGCGCTCGTCGCCGGCGTCGTCCTGGCAGCCCTGCTGCCAGCCGGCGCGTCGGCGGCGGTGCCCGCCGACCGCCGCGAGACCCCCAGGATCGCCGGCGCGGCCACCACCGGGGTCCCGGCCGCACAGCGGCTGCGCCCCTACCGCGGACCGTGCACGATCACCCGTGACGGCACCCGCATCGTCGGCCGGACGGTCGGCTGCGACCTCCGCATCCGCGCCCGGGGCGTCCGGATCAGCCGGTCCTACGTCGCCGGCACCATCGCCACCTCCGGCCGCGGCTCGTTCCGCCTCGTTCGTTCGACCGTCGACGCCTCGCCCGGCTCGTCCCGGATGGTCACCGTGGTGGGGGAGAGCCGGTTCCGGGTGGTCCGCTCGGAGATCCGTGGCGGCAACCGCAGCATCAACTGCTGGGACCGCTGCCTGGTCCGGCACAGCTGGGTGCACGGTCAGGACACCGACGCGACCGGACGCACCCACGAGTCCGGCATCCGGATGGGCACCCGCGGCCGGTTCATCGGCAACCGGATCGCTTGCGACGCCCCGAACGTCGCCCCCGACGCCGGCTGCTCCGCCCCGCTCACCGGGTACGGCGACTACGGCCCGGTCCGGGACAACCTGGTCCAGGGCAACCTCTTCGTGGCCACGACCGGCGGCACCTGCGCGTACGGCGGCTCCTCGGGCGGCAAGCCCTACTCCGGCCACGCACGGGGGATCCGGTTCATCGACAACCGCTTCGAGCGCGGCTCGACGCGCCGCTGCGGCTACTGGGAGCCGGTGATGGACTTCGACCGGTCCGCCCCGGGCAACGTCTTCACCGGGAACCGGTGGATCGGCGGCGGGCGGGTGCGGCCATGAGTGGCACCCACCGAGCCCCCATGCCGGCCCGCCCCCCGGTCCGCCGGTGGCGGCCGGCCCTCGTGGCGGCGCTCGCGACCACCCTGGTCGTCTCCGCCACCGTCACGGCCTACGCGGCCGTGTCCAAGATCCGGCCCTCCCGCCCGGCCGCCGCCGTGGCCGACGCCTACGGGATCTTCCCGGCCGACCTGGTCCCGGACTCGGCCGTCGACAGCGACACCGCGGCCGCCACCCTCGGCGTGAGCTTCTCGACGAGCACGCCAGGCGTGGTCACCGCCGTCGAGGTCTACCGCGGCCGCGGCGGCGCGGTCCCCGAGGACGGGACCCTCTGGTCGCCGACGGGCGCCCCGCTCGCGTCGGCCGAGTTCACCGGGACCCGCCGTACCGGCTGGGTCACGGCGACGCTGTCCGAGCCGGTCCGGCTGGAGCCCGGGCAGCGCTACGTCGCGTCGTACGACGCCCCGCGGGGCCGGTACGCCGGCGACAACGGGAGGCTGGACGCCGACGACCCGGTCGTTAATCGAGCCCTGACCGCCTGGCGCGGCGTCTACACACGGGCGACCGGGTCCGTGCCGACCCTGACCTACCGCGACACGAACTACTACGTCGACGTGCTGTTCGTGCCCGACGGGTCCGGGACGCCCGGCACGCCGGACCCGACCGACCCGACGGACGGGCCCACCGGCGACCCGACCGACGACCCGTCGGACGAGCCGACCGAGGAGCCCACCGACGACCCGACGGAGCCCACGGACGAGCCGTCCGAGGACCCGACGGACGACCCGACGAAGGAGCCCACCGACGACCCGACCCCGACGCCCACCCCGACGCCCACTCCGACGCCCACTCCGACGCCGACGACCACGCCGACGCCCCCGGCGGGCGGGTTCCCGGACGCGGCCAGCACCGGCGTACCGGCCGGCACCGCGCTCACGTCGTACACCGGTCCGTGCACGATCACCCAGGCCGGCACGGTCATCGACGCGAAGACGGTGGGCTGCGACCTGGAGATCCGCGCCGCCGGCGTGGAGATCCGCCGTTCGGTGATCAACGGGACGGTCGGCAACGACGAGAACACCGGCGGTCGGTCGTTCACCATCACCGACAGCGAGGTCCGGGTCGGCGACGGGCCGGGCACCGGCATCGGCTCGCGCGACTTCGTGGCCACCCGGGTCGAGGTCACCGGTGGCAACCGGTCGGTCAACTGCTGGATGAGCTGCACCATCCGCGACTCCTACGTGCACGGGCAGTTCACCGACGAGACCGGGACGTACCACGAGTCCGGCATCCGGATGGGCTCCGGCTCGACGATCACCGGCAACACGATCGCGTGCGACGCGCCCGACGTGCCGCCGGACGCGGGGTGCTCCGCCGGCCTCACCGGGTACGGCGACTTCGCCGCGGTCCGCGACGTCCTGGTCCAGGGCAACCTGTTCCTGCCCAGCACCGGCGGCACCTGCGCGTACGGCGGTTCGTCGGGCGGCAAGCCGTTCTCCGCCCTCACCGTGCGCGTCCGGTTCCTCGACAACGTGTTCGTCAAGGGCCGGACCGGCAAGTGCGGGGCCTACGCCCCGGTGCTCGACTTCGACCGCTCCGCGCTCGGCAACGAGTGGAGCGGCAACGTCTGGCAGGACGGCGGCGCGGTCACCCCCTGACCAGTATTGGGGAAAGCCGGTCCCGGTCGTCCTGACCGGGGCCGGCGGGCTCGCAGGGTGCAGGCATGAGGAAAGCGGCCAGCGCCCCCCACGTCCTGATCGTCGTGCAGAACCTGCCGGTCCCGCTGGACCGACGGGTCTGGCTGGAGTGCCGGGCGCTGCGCGAGGCGGGGTACGCCGTCAGCGTCATCTGCCCGAAGGGGCCGGGTGACCCCTCGCGGGAGACCCTCGACGGGGTCCGCGTGCACAAGTACCGGCCCGCCCCGGAGGCCTCCGGAGCGCTGGGCTACCTGGTCGAGTTCGTCTACAGCTGGGTCCGCACCGCGCTGCTGTCGGTGCGGGTCTGGCGCGAGCAGCCCTTCCAGCTCCTCCAGGCCTGCAACCCGCCGGACACCTACTGGGCGCTGGCCCGGCTCTGGAAGTGGCGCGGCGTCCGGTTCGTCTACGACCAGCACGACCTGAACCCCGAGCTGTTCCTGTCCCGCTTCGGCGAGCCGACCGGCCTCGGCGGGCGGGCCCAGCTCGGCCTGCTGCGCTGGCTGGAGCGGCGGACCTACCGCACGGCCGACCACGTCATCTCGACCAACGGCTCCTACCAGCGGGTGGCGATCGAGCGCGGGCACCTCGCGCCGGAGCAGGTCACGGTCGTGCGCAGCGGGCCGGACACCCGGGTGATGCGCCCGATCCTGCCGGCGGCCTCGGTGCCGCCGCCGCGGCACCAGCTCGCCTACCTCGGGGTGATGGGCCCCCAGGACAACGTCGAGGTCGTCCTGGAGGTGGTCCACGAGCTGGTCCACGTCCGCGGTCGCGACGACGTGGAGGCGGTGCTGATGGGCTTCGGCGACTGCTTCGACGACCTGGTCCGCCGCAGCCACGAGCTGGGCCTCGACGACGTCGTCACCTTCACCGGCCGGGTCGGCCTCCCCGAGATCGCCACCCGGCTGAGCGCGGCCGCCGTGGGCCTGTGCCCCGACCGCAAGACGCCGCTCAACGACGTGTCCACGATGAACAAGACCATGGAGTACATGGCCTACGCGCTGCCGTCGGTCGCGTTCGACCTCGTCGAGACCCGGGTCTCCGGCGCCGAGACCTGCCTGTACGTCGAGTCCGGTGACCTCACCGGGTTCGCCGACGCGGTGGAGCGGCTCCTGGACGACTCTGGGCTTCGCTGCCACCTGGCGCGGGCCGCGCGGACCCGGGCCAGCGAGGTGCTGGACTGGCGCCCGCAGGCCGCGGCGTACGTCGGGGTCTACGACCGGCTGACCGGCCGCGACCGGCAGGACGTCCCGCGCGAGACGGTCGCGGCGTCGTACGTCGACGTCGAGAGCGACGAGGAGCTGCGCCGCTTCGTCCTCGCCCGGGGACCGGTCGCCCCGGCCCGCCACGACCACGCCCTCGGCGCCTGACCGCCTCGGGCCGACGGGACGAGGCCGAGGATGTCCCCCGTCGAGCGCGAGGACCGGCGCCGGGACCGGCGCGCGCTGCTGGGGCTGCTGGTCTGCACCGCGCTGGTCACGGCCCTGGTCGCCGGCACCGTGGTGTGGGCGCAGTCCAAGATCCCCCGTGTCCGCCACACCGAGCCCGCCTTCGCGGGCCTCACTGACCGCCCCGCCCGGGTGCCCGGCCCCGCCGGAGGCGCCCTCAACCTCCTGCTGCTCGGCACCGACCGTCGTTCGGACGTGCCGACCACCGGGGAGGGTGCCCGGGCGGCGGCGTGGGAGCCGGGCGAGCAGCGCACCGACACGATGATGCTGGTGCACGTCGCCGCCGACCGACGCTCGGTCCAGGTGGTGTCGCTGCCCCGCGACTCCTGGGTCCGGGTGCCCGGGCACGGGCGCGCGAAGATCAACGCGGCGTACTCCCTCGGCGGCCTGCCGCGCGCGGTCGAGACGGTCGAGACGCTCACGGGGGTCCGGCTGGACCACGTCGCCGTCGTCGACTGGTCCGGCTTCCGGGCCCTCGCCGACCTGGCCGGCGGCGTCCGGGTCCGGGTGCCGGAGACGGTCGTCGACAGCATCCGCGACACGACCTGGACCGCCGGCGAGCACCTGCTCAGCGGCGACGAGGCCCTCGCGTACGTCGGCCAGCGCTACGGCCTGCCCGGCGGCGACCTGGACCGGGTCCGCCGCCAGCAGGCGGTGCTGCGGGCCCTGCTCACCGACAGCCTGCACGCCGAGATGCGCAAGGACCCCGAGCAGTCGGCCCACTTCGTGACGGAGGTGCTGCGGCACGTCGCCGTCGACGAGACCTGGTCCCTCACCGGGATCCTGGGCTTCTGCGCCTCCCTGCGCGACCTCCGCACCGCCGACGTCCGGTTCCTGACGGCACCGGTCGCCGGTCTCGGCCGTGAGGGCGCGCAGTCCGTGGTGCACCTCGACCGACCCCTCGGCCGGGAGCTGTGGGCCGCCGTGCGCGACGACGTCGCCGCGACCTGGCTGGACCGGCACCCCGATCTCGAGACGGGCGACGTGGTGCGCTGAGCCCCCACCCCCGGTGGTTGAGCAGGGACGAAGTCCCGTCTCGAAACCCGGTGAGGGGTACGTCGGCCTCCGTGGGGCCCGATCGCGGCTCCGCGATCTGACTACCCCGTCCAGACCGGAGGCGGTCCGATCTCGCGGAGCTTGGCATAGCGCTCGAAGAACCGGAGGTACACGTCGCGCAGGTAGTCCACACGCTCGGCGTTCGAGCGCTTCGCACGCAGGTGCCGCAGGGGGATGTACATGTTCAGCCCGTCCTTCGTCCGGCGGAACCCGATCGCGTCGCGGTTCTCGTCGAAGTGCATGAAGTAGAAGGTGTCCGCACTCGTCAGGTCGTCCCGGATCCCCTGGTGCCAGTAGCGCCAGCTGGACTGGTCGCACAGCTGGTCCCACGCCTTGCGAAGACCGGCGTCGAGCATCTCGGCCTCGGCCATGCCCCGGTTGTCGAACTGCATCGAGACGTGGGCCACGCCGTGACGGCTCCGGTATGTACCGATTCCCATGCCCACGCCCTTCCTCCCGCTGACGCGACCGCCTGTGCCGTGGGTCAGCATCGCGGAGCCCACGAGACGTGGGTCCCGTCATGATCGCAACTCCGAGGTCTCGTGTCCGGGGAAGCACGACGACCGGGCCCGGCGGCCTACCGCACGACCCCCGGCGACCAGGCCTGCTCGACGAGCAGCTCCGGCTCCGCATCGGGGTCGGTGTCCAGCGACCACACGTCGCTGACGCCGGGCTCGTCGGGGCGCGGGACGCCGTACAGGACGGTGTCGTCGTCGAGCCACGCGAGCTGGTCGTCGACGTTGCGCTCCTCGCCGCTCAGGACGGTGCGCTCGCCGGTGGCCAGGTCGAGGACGGCCGGGGTCCAGCGGCGTCCGCTGCCGCGGCCGTCGGCCTGCTTGAAGGCGATCCGCGTGCCGTCGGGGGAGAGGGAGGGGCACTCGACGTCGTCGGCGACGGTCTCCAGGGTGCGCTCGACGAGGTCGCCGCGGACCAGGTAGGTCCGCCCGCGGGTGCCGACGGTGGCGTAGAAGATGCGGTCGTCGTCCGCGAAGGTCACCCCCCACACGTTCCGGTCCCGCGGGGCCGCAGGCTCGCCGTCGATCTCCAGCGCGAACTCCTCCAGGTTCCCGTACGACGCCCCGCCGACCCGTCGGACCTCGGTCGCGGTCGAGAAGCCGCGGGTCAGGTAGGAGTGGCCGCTGACGAACGCGGTCGTCGCGACCAGCGACCCGTCGGGCGACAGTCGGGTCCGGCTCGGCAGGCCGGGCAGCGGCGCGGACCCGGTCTCCTCCCAGTCCGCGTCCAGCACCAGCGCGTCGTACGACGTGACGACGCCGCGGCCGGTCCGCAGACAGCTGCGGGTCGTCGCGGTGGCGTCGACCCGGTCGCAGACCACGCCGGTGAAGCTGCGCGGGCCGGACGGGTCGGCGAGGGGGACGGTGGCGACGACGCCGTACTCCTGGTCGACGCCGGTGTGCCGGAAGACCAGCACCGGCCCCTCGGCGGCCGCGGGGGAGGTCGCCACGGGGACGCTCGGCGGGGAGCTGATGCGCTCCTGGGTGTCCGCGCGCTCCTGCAGGACGTACGCCGTGCTGCCGCCGGCCAGGGCGAGGCACAGGGCCGCGAAGGCGGCGGGGCGGGTCCGGCGGCTCATCGCGACGCCGGGGCGAGCAGGCGGAGCGCGGCCGGGACCAGCAGGACCAGCCCGGCGGCCACCCCGAGCAGGGCGACCGTCGGGCCGACCACCAGCCACAGCACGCCGAAGCCGACCGCGGAGAGCAGGCGGGCGACGGCGACGACGGTCTGGGCGAGCGCGATCCCGCTCGCGCGGGCCCGGACCGGCACGGCCTGGCCGGCGACCGCCGCCAGGACCCCGTCGGTGGCGGCGTAGAAGAGGCCGAGCAGCAGCACCGTCGCGACCGTGCCGACGGCCACCGAGCGGGTCGCCAGCAGGGTCGCACCGGCGTAGGCGGCGGCGAGCGCGAGGTGGCCGACGACCAGCACCCGGGCCCGCCCGCAGCGGTCGGCCAGCCGGCCCACCGGGAGCGCGAGGAGGAGGTACGCCGCGCTGGTGCCGACGTACAGGACGGGGAACCAGTGCGCCGCGAAGCCGCCGGACTCCAGCAGCACCAGGTAGACGAACCCGTCGCCGACGGTCAGCAGCCCGAGCGCGCCGGCGACCACGCTGACCCGCAGCAGCTCGGGCGAGCGGAGGTCGCGCCAGCGCACCCGGGGCGGGGCGGGACCGGCGGGCACGGGCACGGCGCCGGCACCGGCCGGGACGAAGAGCACGAGCAGCGCCAGGCCGGCCACCGCGAAGGCGATCGACAGCACCATCACCGAGCGGTAGCCGCCGGGCACGAGCCACAGCACCACGAAGGCGAGCACCGGTCCCAGGAAGGCGCCGACGGCGTCGAGGGCGCGGTGCACCCCGAAGGCCCGGCCGAGGTGCTCGGGGTCGGCGTCGGCGGCGATCATCGCGTCGCGCGGGGAGGTGCGGATGCCCTTGCCGACCCGGTCCGCCGTCACCACCGCGGACACCGCGCCCAGGCCGGACACCAGGGGCAGGAGCACCCGGCTGACCGCGGACACGCCGTACCCCGAGGCGGCGACCCACTTGGGGCGACCGGTGCGGTCGGAGACCCAGCCGGCACCGAGCCGGACCAGCGCGCTCACGCCCTGGTACAGACCCTCGACCACGCCGTACGCCGCGGGGGAGAGGCCGACGACCACGGACAGGTAGAGCGGCAGGATCGCCGCCACCGACTCCGACGAGACGTCGGTCAGCAGGCTCACGCAGCCGAGGAGGACGACGGTCCGGCCGACCGGTCGGCGTCGGGTCGCGTCGGGGACGGAGGGGGCGTCCGGGCGCTCCCGCAGCGAGAGGTACACGGCGGCTCAACCGCCGATCGGATGGACGACGGGGACCCGGCCTGCCCTCCCGTCCGGCCGGACGGGCCGGGTCCCACGCCGTGGACTCACCCCACCGTCTCCCGGACGGGCCCGGGGCGGGCGAGGATCGCTTTCCCCGATTTCGATGACCAGGTCCATCGGGGTCAGGACGTCGGGCGGCCGGCTGACGCCCGCAGGTCGGTCGGCGGCTGCCACTCCAGGCTGAACGCCATCCCGACGGCGGCCAGCTGCGAGCTCACCTGCAGCTTCGCGAGGATCGACTTGACCTGCGTGCGCACGGTGGCCTCCGAGACGACGCTCAACCGGGCGATGTCGCGGACGGGCCGGCCGGCCATCAGGTGACCGAGCACCTCCCGCTCGCGGGCGGTGAGCTCCTCGATCCGACGCCGTCGTTCCTGCCGCTCCTGGCGCTCGTGGTGCCACAGGGCCAGCAGCTCCTCGCGCTCCTGGACGTCCATGACCGGGAGCCCGTGGTTGATCCGCCGGACGACGGCCAGGATCTCCTGGAGCGGCTGGGCCTTCGAGAGCGTCTTGCGCGCGCCGTAGCGGATGCACTCGCCCCAGCGGGCCCGCTCGAGCGAGGCGGTGACGACCACGACGTTGGCGCCCATCCGGGCGATCGGGTTGATCAGGCTGGCCCCGTCGCCGAACGAGCCCAGGTCGAGGTCCAGGAGCACGATGCGGGGCCGCAGCCGGGCGATCGAGCCCAGCAGCTGCGCGGAGCCGCTGGCCGAGGTCGGGACCGGCAGGCGGCGGACGTCGTACCCCTCGATCGACATGGCGATCTCGAGCGACTCGGCGAAGAGCGCGTGGTCCTCGATCAGGACGGTGCGGGAGCCGTTCGGCCCGGCGCGGTTCACGACCGGACCAGCGCGGGTGACGGCAGGCGGACGAGGAAGGTGGTGCCGGCGGCCGTGGGCAGCAGGCTGAGAGAGCCGCCGCTGTGCTCCAGGCGGCGCTGGGCGACGTGCAGCCCGATGCCCTGCCCGGCCGAGTCCGGCCCGCGCCGGCCCCACTCGAAGAGGTGCTCCTGCAGGTCCGGCGAGACGCCGGCGCCGTCGTCGGACACCGCGATCTCGACCGTGCCGTCCCCGGCCGTGCGGACGTCGAGTCGTACGGCGGCGCGCGGGGCGTGCTTGCGGGCGTTGTCGAGCAGGATGCTGACCGCCTCGGCCACGTCGTCCGCCTCCGCCTGCGCGCGCAGTCCGCTGGGCGCCCAGGTCACCGGGTGCCCGGCGGCCTCGTGCGCGACCACCAGGGGCTCCAGCGTCTCGTCGAGGTCGACCGACTCGCGGGCCGCCTCGGGGAGCTGCTGCTGGCGGGTCAGCAGGCGGGCGAGGCGGGCGGACTCGTGGTCCAGCATCTGCTCGAGTCGGATCCGGTGCGGCACGGTGATCTCCCGTCGTTGGTTGATCAGGTGCGAGGCGGAGGCGATGCCCGCCACGCTGTTGGTGACCTCGTGCAGCCGGGCGCGCTGCTCGTGGAGGTCGCGCTCGGCCGTCGCGAGCTGCCGGGTCACCTGCCGGAGCTCGTCGAGCTGGGTCCGGATGGTCCGCCGCAGCCCGCCGAGGGAGGCCCGGAGGAGGAGCACGGTGCCGCAGAGGCCGGCGGCGAGCACGGCGAGGTCGACCGGGTAGGAGCCGGTGGGCCGGCTGGCCAGCACCTGGTAGGCGGAGAAGAGCACGACCGTGAGGACCAGCTGCCGGGCCCCCACCGTCAGCCGGCGCGTGCGGGCGACCCGCAGCACCAGGGAGGCGGTGAGGGCAGCGGCCACGGCCTGGGCGGCCAGGGCCGCGTCGGGCGGGATGTCCGGGGCCGGCACGCGTCCGAGCAGGGCCGGATGCCCGACCGTCAGCGTGACTGCGACCAGCAGCCCGGCCGTCCGGTCGAAGGACCAGCGGCGCGACCGGGTCAGCGCGACCAGGAGGACGACCAGCGTCAGGTCGGCGACCAGGGTCCAGGTCTCGTGCCCGAGCAGCACGGACCCGCCGGACGTGCCGTGCACCGCGGCGACGCTGAGGCACCGGGCACCCAGGATCACCGCACCCAGGCAGAGCCAGCCGACGACGTCGTCGCCCGTCAGCCGGTACTGCACGTAGATCACCGCGGCGGCCAGCAGCGCCAGCAGGGCGATCGTCATGTGGCCCGTCGTCACGGCCTGGCTCCCCGAGCGACCGGCGCCGGCCCAGCCCACGAGGGCCGGGGGCGTGGCGGTCAGCCCGAGGGCGAGGGTGTAGCCCCGCCAGGTCCAGGCGTCGGCGGGATTGCGCAACTTGCTCATCGTGTCCCCTGCAGATCGTCCGAGTCCCGATGCCTCGTGGTGTCGTACCTGCGGTCGGAGCGTCCCCATGTCCGTCCCGGGGATGGGGCGGTGTTTCGGCCGGTCCCATCGTGATCAGCGGACGACCCCCAGTTCGTCCCGTGACTCGGAACCTAGGGGTGGGTCCGGGAGCGCGATGGCGATTCCGAGACGGATACCACAATTTGAGTAGTGCCTCGGGACGTGCGGTGGCGGGCCGGTCTGGACCTCCGGTCTCCCACCATCGGCCCACGGGGCCGGGGGAGCATCACCAAATTGCGGGCCTTCAGCGCCACGTAGGATCGGGAGCGTCCACCCCCTGTCATCCGTGACCGGGGGCTTCCGTGTTGCTGCAAGGAGCCACGTGTCCTCCACCGCGCTCGCCGGCCTGGCCGACGCCGTCCTCGCCGACCCCACGCTCCGCACGGCCCTCGACGACGCCCGCGGCGCCCTGGTCCCGACCCTGGACCTGACCGCCCCCGAGGCGATGCGGCCGTTCGTGGTCGCCGGCCTGGTCCGCGCCGGGCGCACGGTGCTGGCGGTGACCGCGACGTCGCGCGAGGCCGAGGACCTCACCGCGGCCCTGGCCGACCTGGTCGACCCCGACGCCGTCGCCTACTACCCCAGCTGGGAGACGCTGCCCCACGAGCGGCTCAGCCCGCGCAGCGACACCGTCGGTCGCCGGCTGGCCGTGCTGCGTCGGCTCTGCCACCCCGGCACCGATGCGAGCAACGGCCCGCTGAAGGTCGTCGTCGCCCCGGTCCGCTCGCTGCTCCAGCCCCAGGTCCAGGGCCTCGGCGACCTGGAGCCCGTCGAGCTCGTGCCGGGCCAGTCCGCCCCCCTCGACGACGTCGTACGACGGCTCGCGGACGCGGCGTACTCGCGGGTCGACCTGGTCGAGCGGCGCGGTGAGTTCGCGGTCCGCGGCGGCATCGTCGACGTCTTCCCGCCGACCGAGGAGCACCCGCTGCGCGTGGAGTTCTGGGGCGACGACGTCGAGGAGATCCGCTCGTTCTCGGTGGCCGACCAGCGCACCCACGAGCAGGTCGAGCGGCTCTGGGCGCCGCCGTGCCGCGAGCTGCTGCTCACCGACGAGGTCCGCGCCCGCGCGGCCGAGCTCGGCCGCACCCACCCGCAGCTGGTCGAGCTGACCGACAAGATCGCGAACGGCATCGCCGTCGAGGGCATGGAGTCGCTGGCGCCGGTGCTCGTCGACGAGATGGAGCTGCTCGTCGACCTGATGCCCGACGACACCCACGTGCTGGTCCTTGACCCCGAGCGGGCCCGCGGGCGCGCGCACGACCTGGTCGCCACCAGCGAGGAGTTCCTCGGCGCCAGCTGGGCGGCGGCCGCCGGCGGCGGCACCGCCCCGATCGACCTGGGCGCGGCGTCGTACCGCTCCCTGGGCGACGTGCGCGACCACACGATCGGCCGGTCGCTGGCCTGGTGGACGGTCAGCCCGTTCGGTCTGGACGGCGAGGTCGACGCCGAGGACGGCGGCCGGGTGCTCCCGATGCGCCCCGTCGACGCCTACCGCGGCGACGTCGAGAAGGCCATCAAGGACCTCGACGGCTGGCGCGGCGACGGCTACCGCACGGTCGTGCTCCACCTCGGCCACGGCCCGGCCGAGCGGATGGTGGAGGCGCTCGGCGAGCGCGACGTCCCGGCCGCCCTCGACGGCGACCCGGTCCTCGGCACGGTCAGCGTGACCTGCGGCGCGCTCACCCAGGGCTTCGTCGACGACACCAACCGGCTGGTGCTGCTGACCGGCGAGGACATCTCCGGTCAGCGCGCGTCCACCCGCGACATGCGCAAGATGCCGGCGCGCCGCAAGAAGCAGATCGACCCGCTGGAGCTGAAGGCCGGCGACTACGTCGTCCACGAGCAGCACGGCGTCGGCCGGTT
The DNA here is from genome assembly GCF_900101465.1 of Nocardioides lianchengensis. Classification (GTDB taxonomy): domain Bacteria; phylum Actinomycetota; class Actinomycetes; order Propionibacteriales; family Nocardioidaceae; genus Nocardioides; species Nocardioides lianchengensis. The sequence goes on along the minus strand of NZ_FMZM01000009.1, from coordinate 17,307 downwards.
CGTGGAGATGAAGCAGCGCGAGGCCGGGGGAGCGGTGCGCGAGTACCTCGTCCTCGAGTACGGCGCCTCCAAGCGCGGCGGCCCGCCCGACCGGCTCTACGTCCCGGCCGACGCGCTCGACCAGGTGACCCGGTACGTCGGCGGCGAGCAGCCGAGCCTCGACCGGCTCGGCGGCGCCGACTGGGCCAAGCGCAAGGGCCGGGCCCGCAAGGCGGTCCGCGAGATCGCCGCCGAGCTGATCAAGCTCTACGCCGCCCGGCAGGCCACCAAGGGCTACGCGTTCGGCCCGGACACCCCCTGGCAGCGCGAGCTGGAGGACGCGTTCCCGTTCACCGAGACGCCCGACCAGCTGACCACCGTCGAGGAGGTCAAGGGCGACATGCGCCAGGTGGTCCCGATGGACCGGCTGGTCTGCGGCGACGTCGGCTACGGCAAGACGGAGATCGCCGTACGCGCGGCCTTCAAGGCGGTCCAGGACGGCAAGCAGGTCGCCGTGCTCGTGCCGACGACGCTGCTGGTCACCCAGCACCTCAGCACCTTCGCCGAGCGGATGAGCGGCTTCCCCGTCGTGCTGAAGGCCCTGAGCCGCTTCCAGAGCGACAAGGAGGCCAAGGAGGTGATGGCCGGGGTCGCCGAGGGCTCGATCGACATCGTGGTCGGCACCCACCGGCTGCTGAACCCCGACATCCGGTTCAAGGACCTCGGCCTGATCATCGTCGACGAGGAGCAGCGCTTCGGCGTCGAGCACAAGGAGCAGATGAAGCGGATGCGCACGTCCGTCGACGTGCTCTCGATGAGCGCGACGCCGATCCCGCGCACGCTCGAGATGGCGATCACCGGCATCCGCGAGATGTCGACGATCACCACCCCACCCGAGGAGCGGCACCCCGTGCTGACCTACGTCGGCGCCTACGAGGACCGCCAGGTGGTGGCCGCGATCCGCCGGGAGCTGCTGCGCGAGGGGCAGGTCTTCTACATCCACAACCGGGTGAACTCGATCGAGAAGGCCGCGGGGAAGCTGAAGGAGCTGGTCCCGGAGGCCCGGGTCGCGACCGCGCACGGCCAGATGGGCGAGAAGCAGCTCGAGCAGGTGATGCTCGACTTCTGGGAGAAGCGCTTCGACGTCCTCGTCTGCACGACCCTGGTCGAGTCCGGCCTCGACGTGTCGAACGCCAACACGATGATCATCGAGCGCTCCGACACCCTCGGCCTCAGCCAGCTCCACCAGCTGCGCGGGCGGGTGGGCCGCTCGCGCGAGCGCGCCTACGCCTACTTCCTCTACCCCCAGGAGAAGCCGCTGACCGAGACCGCCCACGAGCGGCTCGCGACGCTGGCCCAGCACTCCGACCTCGGCGGCGGCATGGCGATCGCCATGAAGGACCTCGAGATCCGCGGCGCCGGCAACCTGCTCGGCGGCGAGCAGTCCGGACACATCGCCGACGTCGGCTTCGACCTCTACGTCCGGCTGGTCGGCGAGGCGGTCCACGAGTTCAAGGGCGAGGGTGAGCCCGAGCTCAACGAGGTCCGCATCGAGCTGCCCGTCGACGCCCACCTGCCGCACGACTACATCCCGAGCGAGCGGCTGCGCCTGGAGATGTACAAGCGGCTCGCGGAGGTCCGCGCCAACGAGGACGTCGACCTGATCCGCGAGGAGATGGTCGACCGGTACGGCGCGCCGCCGGAGGTGGTCGAGTCGCTGCTGCTGGTCGCCCGGTTCCGGGCCCGGGCCCGCCAGGCGGGCGTCGGCGAGGTGACCATCGCCGGCAAGAACGTCCGGTTCGCGCCGGTCACCCTGCCCGAGTCCCGGCAGGTGCGGCTGATGCGGATGTATCCGAAGTCGATCGTGAAGACCCAGCTCGACACCATCCTGGTGCCGCGCCCGCAGACGGCGGTCGTGGGCGGTCGCCCGATCGACGGCATCGCCCTGCTTCAATGGGCCGCGAATGTGATCGACGCCATCATCGATCCGCCTGCCCCGGCCGCCCAGTCCTAGGAGCCCACGTGAGCCCGCGTCGCCCCCTCGCCGTCGTCCTCGCCGCTGTCGTCCCGGTGTGCGCCGGACTCCTGACCGGGTGCGGGGTGACCGACGCCGGCATCCGACCGGGCCAGGCGGTGAGCATCAACGGGACCACGATCTCGGTCACCCGGGTCGACGACGTCGCGAGCAGCGCCTGCGCCGTGCTGCGCTCCGACCCGCAGTTCGACGGCCAGGCGATCGCCGGCACCACCCTGCGCAACGCGGCCCAGCGCGGCCTCTCGCTGGAGGTGATGGCCGACCAGCTGGTCGACGCCTTCGACGTCCAGGTGCCCGACACCGACGAGACGGCCCAGGCCTACCGCGAGACCTACGCGAGCGCCGACCCCGACGACGTCGCGGCGGCCGAGCCGGTCTTCGTCGCCGACCAGTACTTCTCCAACGTGCTGCTGGCCATCGGGGCCGAGGAGGCCGGCGCCGACGCCGCCCAGGACGCGGTCGTCGCCGCGGGCGTCGCGGCCGTCCAGGACTGGCAGGCCGACGCCGACATCGACACCAACCCGGCCTTCGACGCCATCTCCGTCGGCGACGACCAGATCCTCACCACCCGCGACGACCTGTCGGTCGCCACCACCGACTTCGCCGTCGACGCGAGCGCCGCCGAGGCTCCCGAGGGCTTCGCGAAGGACCTGCCGGAGTCCCAGCGCTGCGGCGGCTGATCCGGTGACCGACCGCGCGGAGCACGAGCCGCTCCTCGAGTTCCGTGAGGTGATGCGCCGGCTGCGCGCCGAGTGCCCCTGGAAGGCCGAGCAGACCCACCGCTCGCTGGTCCGCTACCTGCTCGAGGAGACCCACGAGACGGTCGAGGCGATCGAGTCCGGCGACCCCGACCACCTCCGCGAGGAGCTCGGCGACCTGCTGCTGCAGGTCTACTTCCACGCCGTCGTCGCCGAGGAGGCCGGTGGCTTCACGATCGACGACGTCGCGAGCGGCATCACCGCCAAGATGGTCCGCCGCAACCCGCACGTCTTCGGCGACGCGGCGAGCGGGACGGCCGCCGAGATCAACGACGCCTGGCAGGCCATCAAGGCCGCCGAGAAGGACCGCTCCGACCTCACCGAGGGGCTGCCCGCCTCGCTACCCGCGCTGCTGTACGCCGACAAGGTGCTCGACCGGCTGGAGCGGGCGGGGCGGCCCGTCGTACCGGACGGTGACGGGCTCGGCGAGCGCCTGCTCGCGCTCGTCGCCGAGGCCCACGGGTCCGGGACCGATCCCGAGCAGGCCCTGCGCGACGCCGTACGACGGCTGCTCTGAGCCACGGCCGCGCGGCCTGCACGGAACCCCGTCTCGACGGGTCTAGGCTGGTCGCGCATCCACTCGACTTCCTCAGGAGCAGTTCCCTTGGCAACCATCGAAGCTGTCGGCGCGCGCGAGATCCTCGATTCGCGCGGCAACCCCACCGTCGAGGTCGAGGTCGTCCTCGACGACGGCTCGTTCGCCCGCGCGGCGGTCCCCAGCGGTGCCTCCACGGGCGCGTTCGAGGCGGTCGAGCTGCGTGACGGCGGCGACCGCTACCTCGGCAAGGGCGTCCAGAACGCCGTCGCCGGCGTGATCGAGAAGATCGGCCCCGCGGTCGAGGGCATCGACGCCGACGACCAGCGCCTCGTCGACCAGACGATGCTGTCGCTCGACGGCACCCCCAACAAGGCCGAGCTCGGCGCCAACGCGATCCTCGGCGTCTCGCTGGCCGTGGCCCGCGCCGCGGCCGACTCGGCCCAGCTGCCGCTCTACCGCTACGTCGGCGGGCCCAACGCCCACCTGCTGCCGGTGCCGATGATGAACATCCTCAACGGCGGCTCGCACGCGGACTCCAACGTCGACATCCAGGAGTTCATGATCGCGCCGATCGGCGCGCCGACCTTCCGCGAGGCGCTGCGCCAGGGCGCGGAGGTCTACCACGCGCTGAAGTCGGTGCTGAAGAAGAAGGGCCTCTCGACCGGCCTCGGCGACGAGGGCGGCTTCGCGCCCAACCTCGACTCCAACCGCGCCGCGCTCGACCTGATCGCCGAGGCCGTCTCGGCCGCCGGCCTCACGCTGGGCCGCGACATCGCGCTGGCCATGGACGTCGCCGCGAGCGAGTTCTTCAAGGACGGCTCGTACGCCTTCGAGGGCGGCTCCAAGTCGGCCGACGAGATGACCGCCTACTACGCCGACCTGGTCGCGTCGTACCCGATCGTCTCGATCGAGGACCCGCTCGACGAGGACGACTGGGACGGCTGGAAGGCCATCACCGACCAGCTCGGCACCCGGACCCAGATCGTCGGCGACGACCTGTTCGTCACCAACGTGGAGCGCCTGACCCGCGGCATCGCCGGCGGCCAGGCCAACGCGCTGTTGGTGAAGGTCAACCAGATCGGCTCGCTGACCGAGACCCTCGACTCCGTTGAGCTGGCCCACCGCAACGGCTACCGCTGCATGATGAGCCACCGCTCGGGCGAGACCGAGGACACCACCATCGCCGACCTCGCGGTGGCGACGAACTGCGGCCAGATCAAGACCGGCGCCCCGGCCCGGTCCGACCGCGTCGCCAAGTACAACCAGCTCCTGCGGATCGAGGACGAGCTCGGCGACGCCGCGCGCTACGCCGGCGCCGGCGCGTTCCCGCGCTTCCAGGGCTGAGCAGGGAACCGATCGATGGCTGACGACCGCCGCCCGGCCCGCGGGGCACGCCCCCGCGGCCGCACCGGACCCGGGCGCACCCCGGGTGCCGGGCGGACCGGTCGTCCGCGCACGGCCGCCGAGGCGGCCGGCCGGCCGACCTCGCGGCCGCCCGAGCGGGCCCGGCTCCGGCCGACCAGCCGGCTGGCGATCCTGGCCGTCGTCTTCGCGGTGCTGGCCGTCGGCTCCGCCTCGTCGCTGCGGGCGTTCCTGCAGCAGCGCTCGGAGATGCAGGCCCTGCAGCAGGAGATCGTGGAGCGCCAGGACCGCATCGACGACCTGGCCCGCGAGAAGCGGCGCTGGCAGGACACGGCGTACGTCCGCAGCCAGGCCCGGCAGCGGCTCGGCTACGTCATGCCGGGGGAGACGGCGTACGTCGCCCTCGACGCCGACGGCGACCCCATCGAGCCGGGCTCGACGCTGACGGACCCGTCCGAGGTCGACCCGCAGGAGCCCGAGGCCTGGTGGGGCGACGCGTGGGGATCGGTCGAGCTGGCCGGCGACCCGCCGCCGGCGGGCGACCCGGTGCCCCTGAAGGAGCTCGACGGCTCGGAGGAGCAGGACCAGTGATCCCATCGGCCGATCAGCAAGCGGTCGCGGCCCAGCTGGGGCGGGAGCCCCGGGGCATCCACGAGGTCGGGCACCGCTGCCCGTGCGGCAACCCCGACGTGGTGACCACCGAGCCGCGGCTGCCCAACGGCACCCCGTTCCCGACGACCTACTACCTCACCTGCCCGCGCGCGGCGTCCCGGATCGGGACCCTCGAGGGCACGGGCACGATGAAGCAGATGCAGGAGCGGCTGGGCGAGGACCCGGAGCTCGCCGCGGCCTACCGGGCCGCTCACGAGCGCTACCTCGCGGCCCGCGCCGAGATCGGGCGCGAAGCCGGTCTGGAGGTCCCCGAGATCGAGGGCATCTCCGCGGGAGGGATGCCCGACCGCGTCAAGTGTCTCCACGTCCTCGCTGGCCAGGCCCTGGCCCAGGGTCCCGGAGCCAACCCCCTCGGCGACGAGGTGCTGGCCCTGCTCGGGCCCTGGTGGGAGGCGGGTCCGTGCGTGGACCGGTAGCCGCGATCGACTGCGGGACCAACACCGTCAAGCTGCTGATCGGCGATCTGCCCGAGATCGCCGTGCGCGAGACCCGGATGGTGCGGCTCGGTCAGGGCGTCGACGCCACCGGCCGGCTCGCCGACGAGGCGCTCGAGCGGGCCTTCGCCGCCCTCGACGAGTACGCCGAGCTCGTGCGCGCGCACGCCGTACCCGTCGAGAACATCCGCTTCTGCGCCACCTCGGCCACCCGCGACGCCAGCAACGCCGACGTCTTCGCCGCCGGGGTGCGCGAGCGGCTCGGGGTCGAGCCCGAGGTGCTCAGCGGCGTCGAGGAGGCGGGCCTGGCCTTCGCCGGCGCGGTCCGCGACCTGCGCGAGCACCCGGCCGAGCCGGTGCTGGTCCTCGACATCGGCGGCGGCTCGACCGAGCTGATCCTCGGCGACACCTCGCCCCAGGTGGCCTGCTCGCTCGACCTCGGCTCGGTCCGCCTGCACGAGCGCCACGTGCGCTCCGACCCGGCCTCGATGGACGAGGTGCACGCCTGCGTCCGCGACATCGACACCGCGCTGGAGTCCGCGCCGGTCGACATCGCCGCGGCGGCGTCCGTGGTCGGCGTCGCCGGGACCGTCACCACCATCGCTGCCGGCGTCCTCGACCTGCCCGCCTACGACCGTGACGCGATCGACCAGGTGCGGCTGTCCTTCGACGACGTGCACGCGATGGTGGGCCGGCTGGTCGGCATGACCGTCGCCGAGCGCCTCGAGCTGCCGTGGATGCACCCCGGCCGCGCCGACGTCATCGACGCCGGCGCGCTGATCCTGTCGCGGGTGCTGCGGCGGGCGAGCGTCGACGAGCTGGTCGTCTCCGAGGCCGACATCCTCGAGGGGATCGCCTGGTCCATCGGCCGCTGACCACCCCTCCGAGCGGTTTGCCGGGTTCGGCGGCTGGTCACCGGACGGTCATGACCGATACCAGCAGCGTGACCACGGACGAGCCGATCGGCGCCGTCGTGCACCGGCTCTCGGAGCAGGTGCCCGAGCTGGTCCGCAGCGAGGTGCGCCTCGCGCAGGCCGAGCTCACCCAGAAGGGCAAGGCCGCCGGTCTCGGGCTGGCCGGGTTCGGCGCGGCCGGCCTGCTGGCCCTCTACGGCCTCGGGGCGTTCCTCGCGGCCGGCATCGCCGCGCTCGCCCTGGTGCTCCCGGTCTGGGCCGCCGCGCTGATCGTGGGCGGGGCGGTCTTCCTGGTCGCCGGCGCGCTCGCGCTGTTCGGCAAGAAGGAAATCGCCCAGGCCACCCCCGCGACGCCCGAGCGGGCCGTCGCCGGGGTCAAGGAGGACGTCGCGACGTTGAAGGGGGCCCACCGATGAGCCAGACCCCGGCCGAGATCGAGGCCGACATCGTCCGCCAGCGCGAGCAGCTGGCCACCACCGTCGACCTGCTGCAGACCCGCGTGAAGGCGACCGCGATCCACCAGGCCAAGCTCGCCGGAGTGGTCGCCGGCGCCGCCGTGGTCGTCCTGCTCGGCGTCGTCGTCGTACGACGCGTCCGCCGCTGAACCCCGAACCCCACCACCCGAAGGAGCACCTCATGAGCAAGCTCTCCCTGCTGGCCGCGGCCGGCGTCGGCTACGTGCTCGGCGCCCGCGCCGGGCACGAGCGCTACGAGCAGATCAAGGCGCAGGCCCAGAAGGTCGCGCGCAACCCGAAGGTCCAGGACGCCGCCCACCAGGTCCAGGACACCGCGGCGACCCAGGCGGCCGCGGCCGCCTCCGTGGTCAAGGACAAGGTCACCGACGTCGCCTCGACGGCGGCCGACAAGGTCAAGCGCGAGGCGTCGATCCAGCCCGCTCCCTGACGTTGCTCCCGCACCCCGCGACCGGGGAGCTCTTCGGATCGCCGGTGCCGCCCGGTTCGGGATGGCCCGGCGATCCGGCGCGTCCGGACACGCCCGTGGCTCGTACGCCGGCGGCGGTCCGCCGGCTCGCCCGGGGCGCCCCGCTCGCCGAGCTGGACGCCCGGGTCAGCGTCTGCGCGGCCTGCCCACGCCTGGTCCGGTGGCGCGAGGACGTGGCCGTGACGAAACGGGCGTCGTACGCCGGGGAGCCCTACTGGGGCCGGCCGATCCCGGGCTGGGGCGACCCCGCCGCCCGGATCCTGGTGGTCGGCCTGGCCCCGGCCGCGAACGGCGCGAACCGCACCGGCCGGGTCTTCACCGGCGACCGGTCCGGCGACTGGCTCTTCGCGAGCCTGCACCGGGTCGGGCTGGCGACGCAGGCCACCAGCGTGCACGCCGCCGACGGCCTGGAGCTGGTCGGCACCCGGATGGTCGCCACCGTCCGCTGCGCGCCGCCCGACAACAAGCCCACGACGCAGGAGCGCGAGACCTGCGCGCCGTGGATCGAGGCCGAGGTCGGCCTGCTCGCCGGCACGGTCCGGGTCACGGTGGCGCTGGGCGCCATCGGCTGGGACGCGACCCTGCGCACCTTCCGCTCGCTCGGCTGGGAGGTGCCGCGGCCCAAGCCGCGCTTCGGGCACGGGGCGACGGCCGTCATCGGGGGTCCGGAGCACGACGTGCTGCTGCTCGGCTGCTACCACCCCAGCCAGCAGAACACCTTCACCGGCCGGCTCACGGAGGCGATGCTGGACGACGTCCTGGGCCGGGCCGCGAGCGTCGCTGCGAGGATGGACCCGTGACCCTCCACGCCATCACCGTCCTCGGGCACGACCGGCCCGGCATCATCGCCGAGACGACCGAGGTCCTCGCCGCGCTCGGCCTCAACCTCGAGGACTCGACGATGACGCTGCTCCGCGGCCACTTCGCGATGACCCTGGTCTGTGCCGGCGACGCCGCTGCCGGTGAGGTCGAGGCCGCCCTCGCGCCCCTGACCGCCGCCGGCACTCTCACCGTCACGGTGCGCGAGGTGCCGCCCGAGCCGACGCCGGCCGCGACCGGCACCTCCTGGGTGCTCACGGTCCACGGGGGCGATCGGCCCGGCATCGTCTCGGCGGTCGTCGGGGAGGTCGCCCACGTCGGAGGCAACATCACCGACCTGACCACCCGGCTGGCCGGTGACCTCTACCTCCTGGTCGCCGAGATCGACCTACCCGCCGACACCGACGTCGAGGCCGTGGCCGCGGCGATCCGGGCCGCCGCCGACGCGCTCGGCGTCGGCGCCACGCTGCGCCCGGCGGAGGCCGACGAGCTGTGAGCGACGAGCTGGTCTCCTCCTGGACGGAGTCCCGGCTGGGCGTCGAGGGCCGGGTCCTCGACGTCGTCCGCGCCCCCGCGGCCGTGCTCGCCACCCTCGGCGAGGTGGTCGACCCGAGCGCCCGCTCGACCGTGCAGCTGGCCGCCGACCTGGTCGCCACGATGCGGGTCAGCCCCGGCTGCGTCGGGTTGGCCGCTCCGCAGGTCGGCGTCTCGGCCCGGGTCTTCTGCGTCGACGTCTCCGCGCACCCCAAGACCCGCGGCCACCACGGCACCTTCGTGCTCTGCAACGCCGAGGTCGTCGAGGCCAGCCGCAACGAGAGGGCCCGCGAGGGCTGCATGAGCGTCCCCGACCTCACCGGCGACGTGAAGCGGGCGACGCGGCTCGTCGTACGGGGGCAGCTGCCGGGTACGGCGGAGGAGGTCGTCCTCACCGCCGAGGCGTTCGAGGCCCGCGCCCTCCAGCACGAGATCGACCACTGCTCCGGCCTGCTCTTCCTCGACCGTGCCGCGGGCGCGCACGCCATCCACCCGCGCAAGACCTACTTGTAGGTTGCGGCGCACGCCCCCGTATCCCAATCGGCAGAGGAAGCCGCCTTAAAAGCGGCGTGGTGTGGGTTCGAGTCCCACCGGGGGCACCTCTACTCGCTCGGGGTCACACCAGGGGTCCTCCTTCGAAAGGAGGAGCCCGGGAGTTCCGTCCTGAGCGGCTCGTGGCGAGGGCCGGCGATTCCTAGCGTTGACGGCATGACGATCCAGCACTCAGCGCCCCGTCCGGCCGTCCGCACGGAGGCCGCCGTCCACCTCGAGGACCTGCACAAGTCGTACGCCGGAGGCGCCGAGCCGGTGCACGCCGTACGCGGGGTCTCGCTGACCCTCGGGACCGGCTCGTTCACGGCGGTGATGGGGCCGTCCGGGTCCGGCAAGTCCACGCTCCTCGCCTGCGCGGCCGGGCTCGACGTCCCGAGCCGGGGCCGGGTCGTGGTCGGCGGGCAGGACATCAGCGCGTTCTCGCCGGACGCCCTGACCCGGTTCCGCCGCGAGCACGTCGGGTTCGTGTTCCAGGCCTACAACCTCATCGACCACCTCTCGGTCGTCGAGAACGTCACCCTTCCGCTGGTGCTGGCCGGACGTCGGCCGGACGCCGCGCACCTCGACCGGCTCCTGGGGAGCGTCGGCCTGAACGGGATGGAGCAGCGCCGTCCGCACGAGCTCTCCGGCGGGCAGGCCCAACGGGTGGCGATCGCCCGAGCCCTGGTCACGAGCCCCGACGTCGTCCTCGCCGACGAGCCGACCGGGGCCCTCGACTCGGCGACCGCGGCCCAGGTGCTGCAGGTGCTGCGGACGACGGCGCGCGAGCTCGGCCAGACCGTGGTCCTGGTGACCCACGACCCGCAGGTCGCGGCGAGCGCCGACCGGGTGCTCTTCCTCGCCGACGGGCGTCTGGTCGGCCAGCTCGACGACCCCACCGTCGAGCAGGTCACCGCACGCATGATCGGGCTGGGCCGATGAGCACCCCGATGAGTACCTGGTCGCTCGCTCGGCGCAGCGCCTGGGCGCACCGCGCCGGCTTCACCGGTACGGCGCTCGTGCTCGTGCTGGCGGGCCTCCTGATCGCCGTCGCCGGGGTGCTGGGGGAGTCGGGTCTGCGCGACAGCGGGCTGCTCGTCGTCCTCGCCGGCTCGTACGCCGGCACCGTGCTCACCGTCGTCGTGCTGGTCGTGGCCGCGACCGTGTCGCTGGCCCTGCGCGGTCGGCGGCGCGAGCTGGCCCTGCTGCGGACCGTCGGCGCGACCCGGGGGCAGCTCCGCGCCCAGGTCGGCACCGAGGTCGTCCTGGTCGCGCTGGTCGCCGTACCGCTGGGGGCGTCCGTGGGCCTGCTCCTCGCGCCGCTGCTGGCCCCGCTGCTCCGCGACGCCGGGCTCGTCGAGGCGGGGGCGACCCTGTCGCTCAGCCCGCTCCCGGTCCTGTCCGCCACCGTCCTGCTCCTGCCGGTGGCCTGGCTGGCCGCGCGGCTCTCCGTGCGCGAGACCCTGCGCGCGGCCCCGGGCCCGGCGGCCCGGGCGAGTGCCGTCGAGACCACCACCATCGGCGTCGTACGGCGGGGCGCGGCCGTCGCGCTCGCCCTGCTGGGCCTGGCCGCGGCGCTCAGCCCGCTGGTCGTCCCCGGCACGGTCGGCAGCGCCGGCGCCGCGACGTCCGCCTTCCTGCTGGTCGGCGCGGCCGCGCTCGCCGGACCGTCGCTCGTGGGGTGGGCCTTCGCCCACTCCGCCCGGGCCGAGCGGTTCCTCGGCCCGGCCGGTCGCCTCGGGGTGGCCAACCTCCGCGGCTTCGCCCAGCGGCTGACCCTGGTCGTGGTCCCGCTGGCCCTCGCGCTCACCGCCGGCACCGCCCAGACTACGGTGGACCGGACCGTCGCTGCCGCCACCGAGACCCAGCTCCGCGACGGCCTGCACGCCGACGCCGTCGTCACCGCTCCGGGCGGGCTGACCCCGACCGACGTCGACGCGGTGACCGGCCTCGCCGGCGTGACGGCCGTGGCCGGCCTGGCCACCTCGCCGGCCCGGGTGCTCACCGACGCCGACCTCGACGGCGTGGTCGACGCGCTCGCCTGGGAGCAGACCGTCGTCCGCTCCGTCGCCGGCGACGCGGACCTGCTGGACCCCGACGTCAGCGCCGGGTCGCTCGCCGACCTGACCGGCGCCGGCACGATCGCCGTCAGCAGTGATGCCACCTTCGAGACCGGGTTCGACCTCGGCGACAGCGTCCCCGTGCGCTGGCCGGACGGCTCGACCAGCAGCCCGACCGTGGTCGCGGTCTACGAGCGCGGGCTCGGGTTCGGCGACTACCTCGTCGGCCCGCACACCCTCGACGCGCACCGGACCGACCGGTCCGCCGACGCCCTGCTGGTCGACGCCGACGCGGCCGGACGGGCCGCGCTCGCGGGCCTCGGTCTCGAGGCGGCCACCCCCGCGTCGTACGCCGCGGACGCGTCCAGCGCCGACGCGGCCGAGCGCCGGCTCTCCACGGTGCTGCTCCTGGGCCTGCTCGGCTTCGTGCTCCTGGCGGCCGCCAACGCCCTGGTGATGACGACCGTACGGCGCCGCGGCGAGCTCCGCCTGCTGCGTCGTACCGGCGCGACCGGCCGGCAGCTGACCCGGATGGTGCTGGTCGAGGCGCTGGTGACCGGCGCGCTGGCCTGGCTGGTCGGGACGCTCGCGGTGGTGCCGACCGTGCTCGGCGTCGGCCTGGGGATGCTCGGCCCCGCCGTACCGCCGGTCGACCTCGCGGCCTACGCGGTCCTCAGCCTCGCGGCCCTGCTGCTCCCCGTGCTCACTGCGGTGCCGGCCGCGGCCTACCTGGTGCGGCGCGAGCGGGCCGCCTGAGACTACGGTGGCCGCCACCATGACCGACGCGATGCTCCCCTTCAGCAGGCCGACCCTCGAGGACGTGCTGGCCGACATGAAGGCGAGGTACGACGCCGACCCGGTCGCCGCCGTGCGCAGCCAGGGCTTCATCAAGATGCTGCACAAGTACGTCGCCGACGGCCTCCGGGACCGACTCACCGACGACGCCCGGCGTCAGGGCATCCAGGTCAAGGAGGAGGTGCGGGTCTTCGGGTCGCACAAGCCGAAGGACGTGGACGTCGCGGTGGTGCACCCGGACAACGGGGTGCTGCTGAGCGTCGGGGTGCGCAGCCAGATGGCCTCGGTCGGCAACAACGTCCTGGAGTACTACCAGGGGATCATCGGCGAGTGCATCAGCCTGCAGGACCGGTTCCCGATGGCGGTCTACGGCTACGTCTACCTGCACCCGCTGATCAGCCGGAAGTGGGGCAAGGTCGCCGGGGAGCGGGTGGCGCGCGAGGAGCGTCCCGACCACGCGCGCTACGCCCGGATGTACGCCGCGGTCACCGGCCGCGACGGCAAGGGCTACAAGGACCTGCGCGGGATCTACGACCAGTTCGCCTACCTGGTCGTCGACTTCGACCAGGTCCCGCTGCCGGGCATCCGCGACGACGTCGTCCAGCAGGGGGTCCCGCTGGAGAAGGCCGACCTGCGGATCGAGACCTTCGTCGACCGGCTGGTCGACACCTTCGTCGACCGCAACATCTGGCTCGACGTCTTCAGGCCGAAGGACTGACCGGCCGGGCCGTCCGCCACGCCTCCAGGGCGGCGATGCCGTCCTGGACCAGCCGGACCCCGTCGGCCCCGACCCGGGCGGCCAGGGCCTGGTCGCCGGCGCGGTAGGCCCCGTCGAGGTCGCCGCGGCCCAGCGCCTCCGCGACGAGCGGCAGCACCGCCTCCGGCACCGTGCCGGGCACGGGGACCCGGACGTTGCCGGCCTCGGTCGGCACCAGCACGAACACCCCACCGCCGAGGGAGTGCACCTCCAGCTCGGCGTGCAGCAGCGTGAGCGAGGTGTACCACCCCGCGGCGAACCCGTCGGCGGCCACGCCGGGGCGGAGGTAGCCGCAGAGCAGGCTGTTGGTCGCGACGTGACCGCCGTCGTTGATCATCAGGATCGGCCGCTGCGAGAACACCGAGAGGACCAGGTCGGGGACTTTCACCCCGGGGACGGCGTACCACGGGGAGCGGACCCGACACTTGTAGCGACGGTGGACGCCGAGCCGGCGGCCGCGGCGCTCGTAGCGCTCCTCGGCCGGGCTCAGTCGCTCACCCGGGAGCCAGAGCCGGCTTTGGGCGTCGGCGGGGAGCTCCGAGGTCCACAGCCCGCCTCCGCGCAGCCGGCGCGCGTTGGTGAGCGCCGGGCGCAGGCTCTCCTCGGGCAGGCCGGCGCGGGCCGGCGGGTGGAAGAAGTCCTTGTCGCCGGAGACGTAGCCGATGTTGAAGGTCGCGAGCTCGCGGGCGGCGACGGTCAGCGGCCGGGTCTGCTCCAGGACGTCGAGCACGCCGGCGGGCAGCAGGGCCTCCTGGAAGGCACGCTCGCCGCGCACCACGCGCTCGACCGAGATCGTGGTCGACACCTCGGGACGGTCCGCGACCAGGTCGGCGACCGTGCGGTGGGCCTCGAAGGAGACCCGGTCGGTGCGGCCGCCCTTGTGGTCGGCCAGCAGCAGCAGGACGTCCTGGCCGATGTCGGGGAAGAGCCGCTCGCGCACCCGGACCACGCGCAGCGAGCCGAACGTCTCGCCGAGGTGACGCCACAGCGGCCGGGCGTAGCGGACGTAGGTGAAGTCCCAGGGCAGAACCAGGGCGAGCCGGCCGCCGGGGCGCAGGAAGCGGGACGCCCGGGCGACGAAGGGCATCCACACGCTGCCGCTGGACGCCATCGGCTCGCCCAGGTCGTCGTGGCTGGCGGCCACCGCGCTGCGGGCCTGGTCGTCGGGCAGCGCCCGGAGCCGGACGTACGGCGGGTTGCCGACCACCGCGTCGACCGGCCGGACGGCGGTGGTGAGGAAGTCGCCGACCGCGAGCTCGTCGGCCCGCACCAGACCGTGGTGGGCGTGACCGGCGGCGGTGCGCGGGTTGAGCTCGGCCGCCACGAACCCCGGTCGCGTCCAGCCGCGGGCAGCCGCGACCTCCTGGGCGGCCGCGACGAAGGACCCGTCGCCGAGGCTGGGCTCGAGCAGCACCTCGCCGTCGTGGCGCATCGCCCACGACGCCAGCACGTGGGCGGCGTCGGTCGGCGTGTAGTAGGCGCCGTACGCCTTGCGCTCACCGAGGAGCATCGCCTCGCTCACTCCCACCTCCTGCACGTCGAGATTCCATCACGGGGCACCGTGCCAGTCGCCGCCGACATCTCAGGTCCGCGGGCGACTGGTCGAACCACTAAGCGACAGATGTCGGACAACGTGGAAAGAGCTTCGTCATGAGGAACATCCGCTGGACCGTGGGTCGCCGGATCGCGGCCATCACCGTGATCGGCCTGCTGACCACCGTCGTGGTGGCCGCCGTGGCGATCGCCTCGGCCCTGGCCGCCGCCGACGACGCCAACCGGGCTCGCTCCGACTCCGACGTCCAGGGCATCTACCAGGCCGTCGAGGTCAGCGCGGGCGTCGTCCAGGCAGCCGGCCTGCGCGGCTCGGTGGAGCCGGACACCGAGGAGCTCGTCGCTGCGGTCGAGACCGAGAACGCGACGGTCGCGGGCTACTTCGCGATGATCGCGGACCTCCCGCACGTGACGGAGGCCGACGTCGAGGGCACGCAGGCGTCGGAGGCCGCGTACAACGAGTTCAGCGCCACCGTGCTGCAGATCCTCGCCGCTGACGGCGACGGACGCGCCGACGCGGCCGCGGTGACCGCGGCGTACGCGCAGCTGTTCGAGACGCTGCACGCCACCGTGCTGGACCGCAACGTGGCCAGCGCCGACGCCGCCGCGGAGCTGATCGACACCACCTCGAGCATGCGGACGACGATCCTGCTCGTCGCGGTCCTCGGGCTCGCGGTGCTGGCCGTGCTCGCGACGCTCATCTCCCGCAGCCTGGTCCGTCCGCTGTCGGCGATCGTCGGGGCCCTGCAGCAGTTCGCCGGCGGCGACCTGACCCACCGCCTGGACGAGAGGTCCTCGGGCGACGTCGGTGACCTGGAGGTCGCGTTCAACCGGTCCATCGAGTCCGTGAACGGCATCGTCGGCACCGTCTCGGCCAGCGCCGTCGCGGTGGCGGCGGCGTCGGAGGAGCTGTCCGCCTCGAGCCAGCAGATCGCCGCCGGTGCGGAGGAGACGAGCGTGCAGGCGGGCGTGGTGTCCGGTGCCGCGGACGAGGTGTCGCGCAACGTCGGGACGGTCGCGGCGGGTGCGGAGGAGATGGGGGCGTCGATCCGCGAGATCGCGCACTCGGCCAACGAGGCCGCCCGCGTCGCCTCCCAGGCGGTGTCGATGGTCGACACGACGAACGAGACGGTGGCCAAGCTCGGGACGTCGAGCCAGGAGATCGGCAACGTGGTCAAGGTGATCACCTCGATCGCGGAGCAGACCAACCTGCTGGCGCTCAACGCGACCATCGAGGCCGCGCGGGCCGGTGAGGCGGGCAAGGGCTTCGCGGTGGTGGCCAACGAGGTCAAGGAGCTGGCTCAGGAGACCGCTCGGGCGACCGAGGACATCTCGCGTCGGGTGGAGGCGATCCAGGCCGACACCTCGGGTGCTGTGGTGGCGATCGGTGAGATCGCCGAGATCATCACGAGCATCAACGACTACCAGAACACCATCGCCGCGGCGGTGGAGGAGCAGACCGCGACCACCAACGAGATGTCCCGCAACGTCACGGAGGCCTCCACCGGCTCCGGCGAGATCGCGATCAACATCTCGGGTGTCGCGATCGCGGCCGAAGGCACGACGCAGGCGGTCAACCAGACGCTGACCGCGATCGCCGAGCTGGCCACGATGGCGGCCGACCTCAACACCGAGGTCGGGAGGTTCTCCGTCTGAGCCGGGGGCCGTCGACATCTGGGTGTCGGCGGTCACTCAGCATCGCGACGTGCAGGCCGATGGTGACGGCGGACGCTCCAACCGCGGGGCGCCGTCGATGCTTCCGGGGGGACGCACGCATGAAGAACATCCGTTGGACCGTCGGACGTCGGATCGCCGCGATCACGGCGATCGGACTGATCGTGACCACGCTGGTCGCCGTGGTCGCCTGGACCTCGGCGTTCGCGGTCGAGGAGGACGCGGACACGACCAAGGCACACACCGACGCGCGCTCGCTCTACCAGTCGCTCGACACCCGCTCGAGCGAGCTGAAGGTCTCCGCCCTGAAGTCTCTGGTCGCGGACGACCCGGCCGCGCTGGAGGCGGACGTCGCCGATGACACCGCGACCGTCGCCGAGCTCATCGCCGGGCTGAAGGGCCTGGATCTCGACGCCGACGACCAGCAGCTGGTCGGCGAGGTCGAGGACGCGTTCGCCGACTACACCGCCTCCATCGCCGCCTTCGTCCAGGCCGCGGCCGAGGACCAGGCCGGCCAGCGCGCCCGCGCCGACGAGATCCAGACCGCCAACGACGCGATGGACGTCGTGCTCAGCGGTGCTGTCGAGGACATCGGCGCCGACGCCGACAGCACCTCCCAGAACCTGATGGACACCGCCTCGGGCATGCGGATGACCGTCCTGGTCGTCGCGGTCCTCGGTCTCCTGCTGCTGACCGGTCTCGCCACCGCCATCAGCCGCAGCCTGGTCCGTCCGCTGCGAGCGGCGATCGATGCCCTGGAGGTCTTCGCCCAGGGCGACCTGACCCAGCGGCTGCCGGAGACGGCGTCGGGGTGCACCGGTGACCTCCAGAAGGCGTTCAATCGCTCGGCCGAGAACGTCAGCGGCATCGTCGGCACCGTCTCGTCGAGCGCGGTCGCGGTGGCGGCGGCCTCGGAGGAGCTGTCGGCCTCGAGCCAGCAGATCGCGGCCGG
>NZ_FMZM01000012.1 GCF_900101465.1 Nocardioides lianchengensis | reverse complement strand
TCGGTTTCGATGATCTTGGCCTCGACGATGCGGAACACCCGCCCGGGCGCACACCCGCCGATCGCCCGGGCTACGGCCTCGTCCACCAGCGCGACCTGGTCGAACGACAGCTTGCGGGTCATGGACGCGACCCGGCACGCGACCCACGCCTCGCAGGCGAGGGTCTGGACGATGGCCCACGTTTGGGGGAGGCGGTGGCGCAGGTCGAGGGCGTCGGCCATCACTGCGCGGGTGGAGAGGAGGTGGGTGTGGCGGGCGATGGCGAGCTCGCCGAGGCAGAGGTCTTGGACGTAGGGGGTGCCGTCGCCGCCGAGGTCGATGAGCTGGTCCCCGCCGTATCGGACGGGGATTGCGCCGGGCTTGTGTTGGGGGTCGTCGCGGTGAAGATCGGCCCAGGCCAGCACCAGCTCCAGGTCCTCCAATGCGGCGGCGCGGCGGGTGCGTACGGACGTCTCGGCGGCCGCCAGCACGGTGGCGGCGGGGTCGTGGACGTCGGGGCTCATGCCCTCATTCTAGTTCGAACAGGTGTGCGAATCTAGCGCGTTGGTGTATTTGTGGAGAGAGATTTCGGGGTCGGTCAGGAGGGTGGGAGTGGGGGCCAGATGGCCCCCTCTCCCTACCGTCCGCGAGGTCCCTCCGGACAGCCGCGGGGATCGGCCAGCAGCCGGCCGCCGACGGCAACCATCCGCGGACCGCACCCCGTAGCCAGCCATTCAAGGACGACCCGAGCGGACCCGCAGCGCACGACCGACAGGCCGGCGGGGCTCGACGCCGTCTCTTGGACTGCGGGGGTTTCGACACGGTCGCTAGCGCGACCTGCTCAACCACCGGTGAGCGCGACCTGCTCAACCACCGACGGGGCACGCACCTGTCGGGGCCGGAAGCTCGGCTCAGCCGAACACCGTCGCCCAGTCCCGCCTCATGCTGACCACGGTCCAGCCCAGGCGGTCGGCGACGGCGGTGATCGGCTCGGGTTCGGTGAAGGTCTGCGCGGTGCTGACGTAGGCGAACTCGCGGTCCGCGTCGTCGTGGTCGACGAGCAGGGCCAGGGTGGGGCCGTCGCCCGCGGTCGCCCACTCCAGCATCTCGCGGTCGCCGCCGGAGTTCCCGACCGCGAGAATCGGCCGGCGACCCAGCTCGGTCTGGATGTTGGCGACCTTCGCGGCCCCCTCGTTGGCGGCGCCGACCAGCCGGGTCGAGCGCGCCAGGCGCGGCGGGTCGGACAGGTAGTCGTATTCGATCAGGGTGCCGACCACGGCCTCCGGCGGGACGCCGTACAGGTCCTGGCTGACGGCGCGGACGAACTCGGTCCCGCCGCCGGTGACGACCATGACGTCGAAGGCGCGACGACGGAGCTCGTCGACCAGCTCGATCATCGGCCGGTAGGTGCAGTCGCGGTGCCGCCGGCCCAGGGTCGGGTGCTCGGCCCGGGCCATGAACTCGCGGACCCGGACCGTGAACTCGTGCGGGGAGATCTCGGCGAAGAGACCGGTGAGCGCCATCGCGATCCGCTCCAGGCCGACCTCGCCGATCGCCTGTTGGTCGCCGGACAGCAGGGCGGCGAACTCCGCCCGCTCGCCGACCTCGGGGTCGCCGGTGACGCGGGTGCGCAGGGCGTCGACGAAGAAGTCCAGCTGCACGTACGTCGGCCGCTCGCACCACAGGGTGCCGTCGTTGTCGAAGCACGCAACGCGGTCCGCCGCCGCCACCTCCGTCGACGCGTCCAGGAACGCCACCACGGCGTCCCGGGTCGGCCCCGGGCGCCAGGACGGCAGCAGCGGCTCGGTCATCAGGTCCTCCTCACGCAGCGGAACCCCAGGTGACTGGTCCCGGTGTCGACCATCTGCGGCCGCCGGGCGGCCGGTCGGTAGCGCAGGCAGTAGCTGTCGGCGCACAGGTGCGAGCCGCCCTTGACGACCTTGCGGGCGATCCGGAACTGCGGCTGGGCGGGGTCGAGGCTCCGCTCGGCGTCGCCGCCGCGCGGGTCGACCGGCACGCAGCAGGGCTTCGCGGCGGCGTCGGGATGCCGGTCGGTCCAGAAGTCGGCGGTCCACTCCCAGACGTTGCCGGCCATGTCGAACAGCCCGAACCCGTTCGCGGGGAAGCTGCCGACCGGCGCGGTGCGGGTGAACCCGCTCTCCCGGGTGTGGCGCCAGGGGAAGTCCGGGCCGTCCCAGGTGTTGGCCATGATCCGACCGCCGGGACGCGGTTCGTCGCCCCAGGTGAACGCGGCCCCCTCCAGCCCGCCGCGGGCGGCGTACTCCCACTCGGCCTCGGTGGGCAGGTCGGCGCCGGCCCAGTCGGCGTACGCCCGCGCGTCCTCGAGCGCGACGTGGACCACCGGGTGGTCGGGCCGGCGCTTCACCGAGCTGCCTGGCCCCTCCGGTGCCGACCAGCAGGCGCCCGGGGTCCAGGTCCACCACTGGCTGACGTGCCGGAGGTCGACCGGGCCGGGGGTGGGGGTGAAGACCAGGGAGCCGGGTTGCAGGTTCTCCGGCGGCGCCCCGGGGAAGTCCGCCGGGTCGGGCGCCCGCTCCGCGACGCTCACGTAGCGGGTCTTGCGGACGAACCGCGCGAACTCCGCGTTCGTGACCTGGTGGGCGTCGATCGTGAACGCCCCGACCCGCACGGGGTGGGTAGGGGCCTCCTCCGGGTAGTGCTCGTCGGAGCCCATCGTGAACGTGCCGCCGGGCAGGGCGACAGGGGTCATCAGCTGCTCCCGACGCCGGCTCTGAGCTTCTCCATCATCCGCTCGACGTTGAAGCTGGCGGGCTCCTGGCGAGCCGGGAACTCGACCAGGGTCTGCAGCATCCGGGCGACGTAGGCCTGCGCCGGGATGAACAACCAGACATGGTCGAGCACCCAGTCGTAGTAGGTGTTGGAGGTGATGTCGGCCCGTTCGTACGGGTCGGTCTTGAGGTTGAAGAGCTTGGGGAAGCGCAGCTCGGTGAACGGCTCGGCCCAGATCTGCAGCGTCCCGGTGGCGCGCTGCTCGAGGAAGATGAACTTCCAGTGGTCGAAGCGCAGAGCGGTCAGGTCACCGTCGTCGGAGACGTAGAAGAAGTGCTGGCGGAGGCTCTGGTCCGCGGCGCCGGTCAGGTAGTCGAGCTGGTTGTGCCCGTCGAGGTGCACCCGGTACGACGTCCCGGCCAGGTCGGTGCCCTGGCGGAGCCGGTCGGCGATGTCGGCGTCCCCGGCGGCGGCCAGCAGGGTGACGAACCAGTCGTTGTGGCTGACGATCCCGTTGCGGACCTCGCCCGCGGGGAGGTGGCCCGGCCAGCGGACCATGGCGGGCACCCGGTAGGCGCCCTCCCAGTTGGAGTTCTTCTCGCTGCGGAACGGCGTCATCCCGGCGTCCGGCCAGCTGTTCATGTGCGGCCCGTTGTCGGTGGAGTACATGACGATCGTGTTGTCGGCCAGGCCGTTCTCGTCGAGGTGGTCGAGCACCGAGCCGACCAGGTCGTCGTGGTCGCACATCGTGTCGTGGTACTCCGACTGCCAGCGGCCGGCCCGACCGCGGCTGCCGTCCTTGATGTGGGTGCGGAAGTGCATGTGGGTGGTGTTGAGCCAGACGAAGAACGGCGTGTCGCTCTCCTGCGCGTCGGTCATGAAGCGGAGTGCCTCCGGCACGACCTCGTCGTCGATGGTCTTCATCCGCTCCTTCGTGAGCGGGCCGGTGTCCTCGATGCGCTGGGTGCCGTCGTCCTGGGCCCAGGAGTGGATCACGCCTCGTGGGCCGAACCTCTCGCGGAAGTCCGGGAAGTCCTCCGCCGACGGGTAGTCGTAGAGCTCCGGCTCCTCCTCCGCGTTGAGGTGGTAGAGGTTGCCGAAGAACTCGTCGAACCCGTGCGCGGTCGGCAGGAACTCGTCGCGGTCGCCGAAGTGGTTCTTGCCGAACTGTCCGGTGGCGTAGCCCAGATTCTTCAGCGCGGTGGCGATCGTCGGGTCCTCGGCCCGCAGCCCGACGTCCGCACCCGGCATGCCGACCTTGGTCAGGCCCGTGCGGTAGGGGTTCTGGCCGGTGATGAACGCCGCGCGGCCCGCCGTGCAGCTCTGCTCGCCGTAGTAGTCGGTGAACCGGATGCCCTCCGCGGCGATCCGGTCGATGTTCGGGGTCCGGTAGCCCATCAGCCCGTCGCTGTAGCAGCTCAGGTTGCTGATGCCGATGTCGTCGCCCCAGATGATCAGGATGTTCGGTCGGTCGGGCACGGTCGCCTCCTCGTCGGGCCGGGCCACGGACGCTAGGCGGGCCGCCGACCCGGCACCTCACCCGACTCGGGTGAGGGCCGGCCGCCGACGGCGATCACCCCAGGGTGCTCCAGTAGTCCCAGAACCGGACCAGCGCGAGTACGACCACCAGCAGGTACCAGGCCAGCACCACGAGGTACCGGACCGACCAGACGGCCTCGGCCACCCGGCGGCCGCGCCCGTCCGGCAGATCGACCCGGAGCGCGACCAGGACCGACCAGACGGCGATCGGGATCGTGACCGCCCAGACGACCAGGCACCACGGGCACAGGGCGTTGATCCGGTAGAGGCTCTGGAAGGCCAGCCAGTGCACGAAGGCCAGGCCGAGGGCGGCGCCGCCGGCGAGCCCGGTGAGCAGCCGGCCCGGGACCCGGGTCCCGGTGGCCAGCACGACCCCGACCGTCACCACGACGCTGAAGCCGACCAGCCCCAGGAGCGGGTTGGGGAACCCGAAGACCGACGCCTGGTCGGTCCGCATCACCGAGCCGCAGGACAGCACCGGGTTGAAGTTGCACGACGGCGTGTACAACGGGTCCTCGAGCAGCCGGACCTTATCGACGACCAGGGTGAAGGCCGCCAGCAGCCCGATGCCGCCCAGCACGACCAGGCCGACGCCGAACGGCCGGAGCGGGACCGGCCGTGCGGCGTCGTCGTACGGCTCGGTCACGAGCGGGCCGCCTCGACGGCGGAGGCGAGCTGTGCGGCCTCGACCTGCGTGCCGTTGACGCTGACGGTGGGGGTGCTGCTGACGCCGGACGACATGACGTCGTCGGTGTGCTGCTGGATCCAGTCGTCGTAGCGCCGGTCGGTGATGCACGGCCCGACGGCGTCCTCGTCCGCGCCGGCGTCGACGGCCATCGAGGCGAGGGTGGCGTCGTCGAGCCCGGCCGTCCCCTCGGCGGGCTGCTGGGCGTAGAGGGACTCGTGCATCGCCATCCAGGCGTCCGCCCCGGCGTCGGCGAGGACGCACATCGAGGCGTTCAGCGCGCGGCTGGCGTACTCGGTCGAGGACGCGTTGTCGAGGAACGCGATCGGGCGGTACTCGACGGCGACGTCGTCGCTGGCCCGGTACTCGGCGAGGGTGCTGCCGAGCGCGGCCTCGAACTGCTGGCAGGCCGGGCACTGGAAGTCCTCGACGGCCTGCACGGTGACGGTGGCGTCGGCCGCCCCGAACCGGATCGCCCCGTCGGAGGTCAGACCGGGTGGTACGGCGGCCGGCTCGTCGCTGCCCCGGGTGGCCAGGACGACGACGGTGACGCCGACGACCAGCACCACGACGAGCGCGCCGACGAGGGCCTGGACGCGGATCGAGCGGCGGCGCTCCTGCTGCTTGCGCTCGGCCATCAGCCGCTCCATCTCCTCGCGGCGGGAGCGGGCCGGCTGGCGGCCCTCGGCGGAGACGTCGGGCAGGCGTGGGGTGTTCTTCTTGGACATGGGTGTTCCTCTGCGATCGCCCCGGAGGGCAGGGTCGGGAGCCCGGACCGGTGGTCCGGGAGATGGGCGCGCGCGACCGCGCCCCTCCTGACGTCGACGACGAGGTGGGAGGCGGTCAGACCGGCAGCGGCGGTCCGCGCCGCGAGAGCGGCTGGGCGAGCCAGCGCGAGCGCAGGTCCGGCCGGGGCGCCACGACGACCGGGCGTCGGCGCGCGGGCTCCTCGAGAACGGGCAGCACCAGCAGCGGGACCAGGAGGACCCGCCGCCCGGTCAGGGCGAGGACGGTCCAGAGGCAGCGCTCGCCGTACGCGAGCCAGAGCCCGACGAGCCCGGCCGCCGCGAGGTGCGCGGCCATCATCGGCGCGTGGGCCGACAGGTCGTGGAGGAGGTGACCGACGGGCAGGGTCGGCGTCGAGGCGGGATGGCCGCCGGGTGCGGCGGCGTACGCGTCGAGGAGCGAGCCCTGCCGCTGCCCGCCCACCACCGGCAGGTCGCTGAGCGCCGTCGTACGACGGGGTACGGCGGCCGCTCCCGCGGCCCGGTCACCGACGTGCCCGCCGGACACGGTCAGCGCGAGGTGCAGCAGCGCCTGCCCGCCGACGGTCATCGCGACCAGCCGCAGCCGGGACGCGGGCCGGGCGAGCAGGGGCAGGCTCAGCAGCACCGTGAACACGAGGAGCACGGCGAGCGTGGCCGGACCGGGCAGCAGGCCGTCGGCGGTCACGTGGCCGGCGACACCCAGGAAGAACGCAACCCCGGCGACGAGGAGGGCACGGCACCACCACACGCCCGCGTCGATCCGTCCTTCCACGGCCTCCAGTCTGACAGGCGGCCGGAAGGCGGGTCGGGGGTCAGCTCGGGTCGAGCTGGTCGTGCGGCAGGCCGGTCACCGTGAGCACCCGCTGGCTGACGGAGCCGGTCCGGGCCTGCAGGGTCATCGGGTGCACGCCCTCCGCGTGCCAGGCCGCGATCAGGGAGCTGAGGGCGACGCTGGGCAGGTAGTCCACGTCGGACAGGTCGACCGTCAGCGGGCCCTCCGCGAGCGCGTCGAGCAGCAGTGCCAGCAGCTCCGGCGCGAGTCCCTCGTCGATCGAGCCCGACAGCACCAGGACACCCTCGTCCGTGCGTCGCGACTCCAGGTTCGTCTCACTCATGGGGAAACCGTATCGAGCGCCCTCGGGAGGGTGGTGACCCTGGTCGCCCCGAGCCGACGTCGCGGGCCTGTCGGAGGTCCGTGCTGTGATCGGCGGATGGTCGAGGTCGTGGTCGGCGCGCTGATCCGCGAGGGACGGGTCCTCCTCGTGCACCGGGGGCCGGGCAAGCGCGCCTACCCGAACGTGTGGGACCTGCCCGGAGGAGTCGTCGAGGCGGGGGAGACCGAGGCGGTGGCCCTCGCTCGCGAGCTGCACGAGGAGCTCGGCGTGCACGTCGGGACGACCTCGTCGTCGCCGCTGTGCCGGCTGAGCGTCCGACCGGCGGGGGAGCCGGTGCTGCTCAGCGCGTGGCTCGTGCACGACTGGCAGGGGACACCGGTGAACGCCGCTCCCGAGGAGCACGACGACCTCGGCTGGTTCGACCTGGAGACGCTGCCTCCCCTCGCCCACGAGCTCGTGCGCTCGACCCTCTCAGCAGCGGCACGGCCCCGACGCGGCTGAGCGTCGACGTACGTCGTGGCGAGGTGGGACGTATCTGGGCGAGCGCTGCACGTACCTAGTTGTAGTGAAGACAGCACGGGTTCTCGGCCCGGAGGTACCGCACCTGGACGCAGACTCCGTCATGACGACTACGGGGGGTCCATGCGCGACACAGAGCTCACAGCGATCGACGGCGGCATCAACGAGGTGGCGCAGCACGCGTGCCACGCACTCCTGGCGCTGGGCGATCTCCGCTACTCGCCGGACCCGGCGATGAGGCTCGCCTACCGCCAGGTCCACGACCTCATCGGGGACCTCGGCGCCCTGCGGATCACGGTCAGCTGCATGCCGGTGAACCAGGACGGGTCCGGGTCGGGTCCGGATCGACTCACCGGCTAGTCGCTACCCCAGCGTGGGCGTCTGCACCTGCGTCGTCGTGAGGGTCTCGCCCGTGTCGTCCAGCGTCCTCTCGGTGGTCTGCGCCGTGCCTGTCTTCGCGCCGATGAGGTAGCCGGCGATGGAGCCGAGCAGGGTGAAGTAGGCGGCGACGAGGTCACTGTCCACGGCGATGGACATGCCCAGCCCGACGGTGCCCAACGCCCCGACCGACAGCAGCCCGACGACCCGGGCGAGCGTGACGTCGATCTTCCGTGTCCCCACCAGCTTCCCTTGGTCGTCCTTGCTCCGAGACGAGCGGTAGTGGCTGTTCAGGAGCCAGCCGGCCCAGACCGCGAGGGCGCCCGCCACGAGGACTCCGCCGGCGAGGACGAGCAGCTCCGTCTCCGAGATCGCCGTCGTGGTGCCGTCGGGGGTGGGATCTTCCACAATGCTCATCAGCAGCTGCTTCATCGGTCTCGCCTCTCGAGTGAGTGTCCCCCGCACGAACGTAGGGACGTGGCGTCGGGAGACGGGCGGATCCACCGTTCTTTCCCCAGTTCTCGCTCGCTACGGTGAGCCGGTGACGACGAGGAGCACCGACCCCGCCCGATCGCCCGACATCACCGTCTCCCTCTGCCGGGGCTGCTGCTGCGGCAGCGAGCGCAAGCACCCCAGCACCGACCACGACGGTCAGCGGGTCACCCTGGAGGCCGTCGCGTCGGACCGGGTCCGGGTGCGGGTGGTCGACTGCCTCGACCGATGCGCGCGGAGCAACGTCGTGCTCGTCCGCCAGCACCTCGGCCGCGGCGAGCGGCGCGACACCTGGTTCGGCGGCGTCCACTACCGGGCGCACACCGAGGCCCTGGCCGGCTGGGTCGACGACGGCTGCCCGCCGCTGCCCGACGACCTGGCGCGGCTCCGCGTCCCACCACCGGTCCCGTCCTGACCCTCCGGGCCGGCGCGCGCGGGCGCCCAGGCAACGCTCAGGAACGGCCACTAGCGTGGCGCGGTCCGCTCCACTCGACCGATGGGTCTCCTGTGCTTCGACGTCACCGCCGTACGACGGCCGCCCTGGGCGCCGTCCTCCTCGTCCCCGCTCTCGCCGCCTGCGGGGGAGCGGACGACTCCGGCGACGCCGGTGACTCGGCCTCGGAGGCGTCGTCGTCGGCAGCCCCCGCCGCTGGCGGGAAGCTCGACGAGGTCTCGTTCACCGGCGAGGTGGGAGAGGGCATCACCGGCGAGTGGAGCTCCGCGATCGAGACCCCGGAGAAGACGGTCGTGACGACCCTGGTCGAGGGTGACGGCGAGAAGGTCGCCGAGGGCGACACCGTCAGCACCTACCTGTGGATCGGCAACGGCACCAGCCAGGAGCAGGTCTTCAGCGACTACGACAACGGCGCGCCCGAGTCCATCCCGAACAACCCGGGCCAGGTCGACGCCGTCTTCGCGGCCCTGTTCGAGGGACAGACCTACGGCTCTCGTGTCGCCGCCGTCACCAGCGCGAGCGAGGTGCTGGGCGACGGGGAGAACCAGCTGGGCATCGACCCGACCGACAGCCTGGTGGTCGTCGCCGACCTGGTGGAGAAGGCGGCGGTCGCGCCGACGCCCACCGACGACAAGGCCCACGACGTGTCGCCCGACGAGCAGCCGTCCGTGGTCGAGAAGGGCGGCACGGTCACCGGACTCGACTTCACGGGCATCGAGGAGCCAGCGCTCGACACCCCGGTCCAGCGCGTGGTCCTGAAGGAGGGGACGGGCGCGGCCCTGAAGGCCTCCGACACGGTCACGGTGAACTACCTCGGCTCGACGTACGACGCCGACGCCCCGTTCGACGAGAGCTACTCGAAGGGCCAGCCCCTCAACTCGCCGCTGAACGGTCTGATCCCCGGCTGGACCACCGGGCTCACCGGCGTCAAGGTCGGCAGCCGCGTGCTGCTCCAGATCCCGCCGGCCCTCGGGTACGGCGCGCAGGGCAGCGGAGACGCGATCCCCGGCAACGCCACGCTGTGGTTCGTGATCGACGTGGTCAAGGCCGAGTAGGCGCTTCGCCGCCTGCCGCGCGAGGGACGGTCAGGACGCAGGTGGTGCCGGCGCCGGGCTCGCTCGTGATCGAGACGGTCCCGCCGTGCGCGTGCAGGATGTCGCGCACCAGGGACAGGCCGATGCCGACCCCAGGCGCCGTCGTACGACTAACCGCGTCGGCGCGCCAGAAGCTGTCGAAGGCCCGGGCCGTCTCCGCGTCCGTCATGCCGATGCCGTCGTCCGCGATGGTGATGCGGACCTCGTCCGGGCCCCCGTCGCAGCGGATGGTGACGGTGCCCCCGCGGTCGGTGTACTTGAGCGCGTTCCCGACCAGGTTCTCCACGGCCTGCTCGATGCGGGGGTGGTCGACGACGGCGGGCTGGGGGAGCGGGGCGTCGAGCACCAGAGCGACCCCGGCAGCGGTCGCCTGCTCGGCGAAGCTCGACGCGAGCTGCGCGACCAGGCTCGACAGATCGGTGGGGGCCAGCGTCAGGGACCGGCGTCGTTCGGCGGTGTCGAGGAGCTGCGCGATGCGGGCCTGCAGCCGGTGTGCGTTGCGCTCGATCGTCGCCAACGCCCGGCTGGCCGCCACGCTGGGATGGTCGAGCTCCTCGGCGAGGAGCTCCAGGTTGCCCACGATGGAGGTCAGCGGGGTCCTGAGCTCGTGGGAGACGGTGGCGACGAGGTCGTCCTCGACGTGGAGAAGTCGCGCGGGAGAGGCCGCGTCGTCCGCGGTGGACGTACGTCGTTCCCGTCCGTCGCGGTGCGCAGCCTCGTGCGTGACTCGCGGGGCGATCCCCAGCTCCGTGGAGCAGGCCCGGGCCAGGTCGCGCAGGGTCTCCAGGTCGTCGTCGCTCCAGGTCCGAGGCTGGTGGTCGATCGCGCAGAGCGACCCGACCGCCGTGCCGTCGGTGTCGGTGAGGGGCCAGCCGGCGTAGGCGATCACCTGGAGATCGGGGATCGCGCGGTTCGCGGCCAGCCGGGCGTCGCTCCGCGCGTCGGCGACGACGAGCGGGGCGCGGTCGGCGACGACGTACTGGCAGAACGAGTGCGAGAGCGGTGTCTGCCGGGTCGTGGCGAAGGGCTGCGGCAGGCCGAGGGCGCCCGCGAAGACCTGGCGGTCGGACTCGACGAGGGTGACCAGGGCGACCGGCACCCGCACGAATCGATGCACCAACCGGGCGTAGTGGTCGAACGACCGTCGCTCGACGACGTCGAGGTCGGGCCTCGTCACCGCTCGCCGTCCCCTGAGCTCCTGTCGAGGTAGGCCACGATGCGGTTGAACAGCAGGACGGGCCGAACAGGATCAGGGAGGTACGCCACCGGCATGGCCAGGTGATGTGTGAGGCCTTCGGCGTCCATCGCGCCAGCAGCGAGGCCCACCGCGGCGCACACCCGGCTGGCGGTCCGCACCACCTCGGGCTCGAGGGTCCAGACGGCGTCGTACTCCCGGTCTTCCATCGGTCTCCGCTCCTGCCCGGGCAGCTCCGCGGCGACGAGGGCCGCCGCCCGGTCGGGGCCGTCGCAGACGACGAACCACTCGCGCAGGAGCGGCGATCCCGGGCGCAGCGGGACCCGGGTCGGCTCGCCGGTCACCGCGACGTCCTGGAAATCGGCGAAGACCAGGGTGGCGCGGGCGCTGCGGGCCAGGTCGGCCCAGCGGGCCCGGAGCGGCTCGTAGGAGGACTGCCGCTGGAACCCGCCGAACAGCACCGGCAGGTACGCGCGCGCGCAGCACTCGTCCTCGAGCGCGCGGGTGATCGCGAGCAGCGTCCGGCCGTGGATCCGCTCGAACGGCAGGTCCGGGTGCCGGCGTCGTACCTCGAGGAAGACCGACGACCCGTCCGCGCCGCCGGGCGCCAGCGCCCCGGCGATCGCGGACGGGAGGTCGACACCGGCCTCGCGTTGTCGGGCCACGGCCGTCACCGCGTCGATGGTGGCGTGGTCGTAGCGTCGGTGCCCGCTCGGCAGCCGATGGGGCACGGGGAACTCGTACCGCTGCTCCCAGGTGCGCAGGGTCGCGACGGACACGCCGGTGATCCTGCTCAGTGCGCCGATGCTGAGGCCGGCGGCGAGCGGCTCGCCCGCGGGACGCGAGGTCGTGGTCATCGAGGGGTCCCTTCAGCGGTGCGTGACCACGCGCTGGCAGGGTCCGGGGCAGCGTCGGCGACGTGGGCACACGGTAGACGCGCCGGCAGAGGGTCGGCAACCGGTCGCCGGTCCCTGCCGTCGGGCTACGCCTGGTCCTGGTCCGCGGTCCCGGCATGCCCCAGACCGTGGAGCAGGCCCCACCGCACCGCCTGCGAGCGCTTGGTCACCCGGATCTTCCGGTAGGTGGTGCGCACGTAGGACTTGATGGTGTTGATGCCGAGATAGAGATGCTGGGCGATCTCCTGGTTGCTGAGGCCCTCGACGATCAGCTCCAGGACCTCGTACTCGCGGGGGGAGAACTCGATCCAGCGGGGCGCCCCCGGCCCCGGCCCGTCCTCGACGAGCACGGGACGCCCGGACGGCGACTCGAGCGGCAGTCGTGGGAGGACCCGCAGGATCGGCGGCCGCACCACGTTGCCGGAGGTGGGCTGGCCGTTGGGTTCCCGGCTGTCGGCCGCGAGCTCGACGAGGAGGCGCAGGCCCTCGGGACGCGCCAGGAGGTCGATGACCTCGACCCCTCCGTCGGGGTGCAGGAGCACCACGACGGCTGTCGGAGGTGCCGGCGGTGCTGAAGTGGTTGGGGGTGTCACGATGAGCGTCTCCCGCCCGTAGCTGACTGATGGAGTCATCGGGGGTCTGGGACGACGTGTTCGACGGTACCCCACCGGGCACGTCCGCTAGGGTGACGAGCAACCTCGTCGTCCCCGACCTCGTCGACGCCGCGCTTGTTCGATGTCGATCTAGGAGCTTGACGCTGTGGCCGATCCGGAGCTGGTCCGCCCCCGGGTGCACGAGGCCGTGAGCCGCCACCGCCGATCCGACCGGGGCGGTGCGGTGCCGACGCTCGAGGCCTTGTGCCGCGCGGTCTGCGAGGACCTCGGCGTCATCGCGGCGACGGTCTCGCTGCTCCCCGGGGTGGGCGCCCACCCGGTCTGCGCCGCGTCGTCGTCGACGGCGCGAAAGCTCGACGAGGCGCAGTTCAGCGTGGGGGAGGGCCCGGCCCGGGCCGCCTTCGACGCCCGCCGCCCGGTGCTCGTGCCGGACCTCGAGCGCACCGGGAGCCTGCGGTGGCCCGGCTGGGCGCCGGCGGCGCTGACCGAGGGAGTCGTCGGGGTGTACTCGTTCCCGCTGCACGTCGGGGCGACGATCTTCGGCGTGCTCACCCTCTATGCCGGCGCCGACACCGCGCCCCTGGGGCAGGACGAGGTCCTGACCGGGCTGGTCTTCGCGGAGGTGGCCACCGAGGTGCTGCTGGACAGCACCCTTCCCGAGGCGGCTGCGGGCGGACAGCTCGAGCCCGATCTCGGCGCCACTCTCGACACCCATGCGTACGTCTACCAGGCGCAGGGCATGGTGATGGTGGAGCTCGGGGTCAGCCTCGCTGAGGCGCTGGCTCTGATGCGTGCCCACGCCTGGGCCACCGGGCGGGACCTGACCTCCCTGGCCGGTGAGATCGTCGCCGGACGGTTCATGCCACCTCGGGACACCCGATGACCAGCACCGCGACCGCTCCACCCCACGAATACGAGGCGCAGCCATGATCTCCGTGTCCGACCTGTCCGAGTTCTTCGTCGAAGTCGCCGACACCCTCGTCGACGACTTCGACCTGCTGGACTTCCTCGACAACCTGACCCACCGGGCCGCTGTCGTGAGCGGTGCCTCGGCCGTGGGCCTGGTCCTGTCGGATCGTCCAGGGCGGGTCAGGTTCATGGCGGCGAGCAACGAGTCGGGGAAGATGCTGGAGCTCCTGCAGATCCAGAACGAGCAGGGACCCTGCCTGGACTGCCTGACCACCGGCGAGCCCGTCGTCAACGCCGACCTGGCGCACGCCTCCGACCGCTGGCCGACCTTCGCTCCCCATGCCATCCGGGCGGGCTTCCAGTCCGTCCACGCGTTCCCGATGCGGCTGCGGACCCAGGTGGTCGGCGCGCTGAACCTCTTCGGCAGCCAGGATTCGCGGTTCCAGCCCGACGAGATCCGCGTCGTGCAGGCCCTCGCCGACGTGGCCACGATCGCCATGCTGCAGGAGCGCAACCTCGCCCGGGCCGAGACGCTCACCGAGCAGCTCCAGGGCGCGCTGAACAGCCGCGTCGTGATCGAGCAGGCCAAGGGCGCGCTCGCCGCCGCGGACCGGATCACGACCGAGGAGGCCTTCGAGCTGATGCGCTCCCGGGCCCGCTCGGGCCGGCGCCGGCTCGTCGACGTCGCGCATGACGTCCTGGCGATGCTGGAGAAGCCCGGCCGGTGACGGCCTACCGGCCCAGCTGAGACCTCAGGGGACAGTCGAAGGGACCGCGGGCGCGGAGGCCGACGTGGTTGAGGTAGTCGACGACGATCCCGTACGACGTCCACAGCCCGACCTCGGTGTAGGGCACGCCCTGCCGCTCGCAGTGCCGCCGGACCAGGGGCTGGGCGTGCCGGAGGTTGGGCTGCGGCATGCTCGGGAAGAGGTGGTGCTCGATCTGGTGGTTGAGCCCACCCATCGCCACATCGATCAGGATGCCGCCGCGGACGTTGCGGGACATCAGCACCTGACGGCGCAGGAAGTCGAGCTTCAGTCCGGGGGGCACGATCGGCATCCCCGTGTGGTTGGGCGCGAAGGCGCCGCCGAGACGCTCAGTCGCCCAGGTAGTAGGTCTGGGTGAGCAGCGCCCAGATGACCAGCGAGTTGAACGCGAGCACGACCACGCCCCACCACGGCTGGTACGGCATGAACCCGAACGACGCGAGTGCTCCGACGAAGGCGACGAGTACGCCGGCCATCCGCCCCCACGTCGTCCGCAGGACCACGCCGACGGCCGTGGCTCCGGCGAGGAGACCGAGGACCAGGCTGACCCAGCCCCAGGTGGTGAGGTCGAAGGCGAAGACGTAGTCGTACCCGGTGAGGAAGAGCGTGTCCTCGGCGATCGCAGCGATCCCGTTCAGGATCTGCACCATCGCGACCAGGGCCAGCATCAGCCCGGCGAACAGCTCGATGCCGGAGGCCCACTGGCCCCTCGAGGAGTCGTGGTACGCGCGGCGGGACGACGTGGTGCTCACGGCAGACCTCCGGTGGGTGGCGGGGGCCGGTGCCGCGGATGCGTCGGCCCGACCGCGACCGTAGGAGCCGCGGCCCGCCGCCGTACTCACCCGGTTCGGGCGAAGCCGATCCCGGTCCGCCCGCGCCGGGCGGCCGGTCATCCACGAGGTGAATGCCCTCCTTCACGCATGCGAATGGGCAATCGCCGTGGACGTGTTGCCACGGTCACACCACGCGAACCAGGATTGTGCATGTCGTCACATGAAACGTTTCATGCATCAGAGCGGGTTTTTCTCGGACCTCGGGCCACGACCTGCCAGGTCCTGACTGAGGCCCCTGTTCGACGACCGTCCGCGCACCACCAGGTGCTCGGAGGAACCGCCCTGCCCGGACGAGGCAGGGCTTCGGAGAAGGAGTACGCATGACCCACCGTCGAGGTGCCGCACCGTGGCGCCGGCGAAGCGGAACCGCAGCGAGTGCCCTCGCCATGCTCGCCACCGTGGCCGCAGGCGCCCTGGTCGCCGTTCCCGCGACCTCACCGGCGCAGGCCGCCCCCGTCGCCCCGGCCGACGAGGCCACGGTCAACTACTGGCGCGGCGTCAACCCCGTGACCGAGCTCACGGGGGACACCTTCGCCACGCCGCCGGCGACCGACAAGCCCTGGGTGCGCTGGAACTGGGTCCCGGCCACGACGACCGACGAGCAGCTCACCTCCGACCTGGAGGAGCTGGCCGCGGCCGGCATCCAGGGTGTCGAGGTCGGGCAGGGCGGCAACCCGACCAACGCCCAGCTGAAGGTCATCCTCGAGAAGGCCAACGAGCTCGGGATCACCCTCGGCATCAAGTACATCGGTGGCGCCCCGGTCACCGGCACCTGGGACCCCACCAACGACTACACCCGCAAGACCCTGACCAACAGCCGCACTCTCGTCGACGCCGGTACGACGTTCAACGGCGTCCTGCCCGGCGCCGGCACCATCGTCGCGGCGGTCGCCTACCGGTGCACCACCACCCCGTGCGCCACGACCGGTGCCCGCGAGGTCGACCGGACCTCCGCGATCAACCTGACCTCGCAGATCACGGACAAGAACACCGACGGCTTCTTCGACGGCAGCACCACCGGCTCGCTCAGCTGGACGGCTCCCGCCTCGCCCGCCGGCGCCCAGTGGATCGTCACCACCTTCCGGACGGTCGCCTTCCAGACCGCACCCGAGGTGCTGACGAAGCAGGGCACCCAGGCGATGATCGACGGCTACGAGGCGCTGTGGACGCCCGAGCTGAAGGGCCTCCTCGCCGAGAACCGGGCCGACATTTTCGTCGACTCCCACCCCACCGACCCGTGGGGCAACGCGACCGAGCTGTGGAGCAGCTCGATGGCCGCGGACTTCCAGTCCCGGGCCGGCTACAACCTGGTGCCCGACCTGGCGGCGCTCTTCTACTCCGACTTCAAGTACGCCGACGGGCGCGACGAGCGGATCCGCACCGACTTCTACCAGGTCCGCAACGACCTGTTCATCGAGAACCGCATCAAGCCGTTCACCGCGTGGGCCAACACCCACGACATGACGCTGCGGCTGCAGCCGGAGGACCCGAACATCGGCGGCGCGGACGCGCCGTACCAGGACCAGATCGACATGGCCTACCACCTCCAGCGACCCGAGCACGAGTCGCTGGTCGGTGACCAGATCGACGTCTGGCGGGCCATCGCCTCGGCCAACAGCTGGACCGGCAACCCGTGGTACTCCGAGGAGTGCTGCGCGGTCGGCAGCCAGAACTACGTCGAGACGCTCCAGGACGTGACCGCGCGGATGAACAAGAGCTTCGCCGCCGGCATCACCAAGAACGTCTACCACGTGTACCCGACCGACTCGACGCCCACGAGCACCTACCCGGGCTACTCCAACTTCGGCCCGACCAGCTTCTCGGGCGCCTGGGGTCCGCGGAACCCGAACTGGGCGAACGACGGCCTCCAGGTCAACACCTGGATGGCCCGCAACCAGCAGGTGCTCACCCAGGGCCGCTCCGACATCGACGTCGCGGTCTACCTGCACTCCTTCGAGTGGCCGGCCGGCTCGCTCGTCAACACCGACGGCACCCCGCACAAGAACCGGCACTGGGACGACCAGGCGCTGCAGAGCGCGGGCTACAGCTGGGACTACGTCAACCCGACCCTGCTGGCCACGAAGGACGCGAAGGTCACCGACGGCGTCCTGAACGCCGCCGGCCCCTCCTACAAGGTCCTCGTCATCAACACGGGCCTGAACCCGGTCCGCCACCCGCGGAAGGCCGCGACGCCGGTTGCCACCGCCAAGCGCATCCTCGAGCTCGCCGAGGACGGCCTGAAGGTGGTCCTCGTCGGTGCCGCACCCGACGCCACCCCGGGCGCCAACGGCGACGACGCCGAGCTGCGGGCCGTCATCTCCGACCTCCTCGAGCAGCCCACCGTCACCCGGGTCGCGTCCGAGGCCGGCGTGCCGGCGAAGCTGAAGACCATCGGGGTCCGCCCCGACGCCGAGCCGTCGCAGCGCTCCACCCTGTTCAGCCGTCACCTGCGGGACCGCGACGCCGCCACCGACTACTACTTCCTCTACAACCAGGGCGAGGAGCGGCTCGACTGGGCCTCGCGCGACATGGTCTACGAGGAGCCGGAGGCGTGCCGCTACACCGGCACCCTGACGCCGTGCCGGCAGAAGGGCGAGCCGATCGACCTGGACGTCACTCTCACCGGCGACGGCGCGCCGTACCTGTTCGACACGGTCTCGGGTGAGATCACGCCGATCTCGGAGTACACCACCGGCACGGCCGTCGACGGCCAGGACACCGTCACCGTCAACGTGGCCCTCGGCCGCGACGAGTCCACCATCGTCGCGCTCACCGACGACCCGGCCCGCTTCGGCGTCAGCGCCCTGCCGCGCCACGTGGTCTCGACGACCGCGGACTCGGCAGTGGTGGAGAACGGCAAGGTCGTCCTCCGCGACACCGAGCCGGGCACCTACACCGCCACCCTGTCCGACGGCAGCACCGTCACGGCCACCATCGCCGCCGTCCCCGCAGCGCTGGACCTGACCGACGCCACCTGGAGGCTGTCGGCGGAGAAGTGGACGAACGCCAACCCGTTCGGCACCACCGGTGTGGCCGGCGCCGCCCAGGCCAAGACCACGGTCGACCTCACCCTGGACGGTCTCGAGGCCTGGCCGGACGTCCCCGAGCTGGTCGGCGCCTCCGGTGTCGGCACGTACTCCATCGACGTCACCGTGCCGGCCACCTGGCAGCCCGGCAGCTCGGCGGTCCTGTCGCTCGGCCAGGTCGTCGACACCATGGCCCTCACGGTGAACGGCGCCAGCGTGCCGATCGACCAGCAGTCCGCGAAGGCCGACATCGGCGCACACCTGAAGGTCGGTGCGAACACCATCGAGGTGCGGGTCTCGACCACGCTGAACAACCAGCTGGCGACCATCATCACCGGGGTCGCCACCCGTGGCGTCGTCCAGGAGTACGGCATCGTCGGCCCGGTCACGCTGACGCCGTCGGGTCAGTCGGTCATCGGAGCACCGGTCAACACCACCGCCCCGAAGGTGACCGGCGCCGTCAAGGTGGGCGGCACCGTCACCTGCACGCCCGGCACCTGGGTCGACGCGACGTCGTACGGCTACCGCTGGACGGCCGACGGCCGGCCCGTGGCCGGCGCGACGTCGAGCCGCCTCGCGGTGCCCGCGAACCTCGTGGGCACCAGGCTCGCCTGTGTCGTCACCGCCACCGGCGGCGCCGGCACCTCCACGGCGACGTCACCGGCGCTGACGGTCGCGAAGGGCGACGCCCTGCGGGCCACCGCGAAGCCGCGCGCCGTCGGCAAGGCCGCCGTCGGACGCAGGCTCACGGTCCGCGCCGGGACCTGGTCGCCGGCCGCGACGGCGTACACCTACACCTGGAAGCGCAACGGCAGGACCATCGCTGCGGCCACGGGGAGGACGTACGTCGTGAAGCGGGCCGACCGTGGGAAGCGGATCACCGTCACGGTGACGGCTCGCCGAGCCGGCTACCAGGATGGCCGGGCGACCTCGCCCGCGCGACGCGTGGCCAAGCGCTGACCACGCGATGACCGGGGGCCGACCGGGTCTGGCACCAGCCAGGCTCGGTCGGCCCCGTACGGCGCGGAGCTGGTCGACGCGCGCATGAAAGGATTCCTGTGACCCAGCCGCAAGGCCCGAGACCTGGAGCGCCCGCACGGGCACGCATGGACTGGAACCTCATCCCGACCCTGGAGGCGCTGCTCACCGAGCGCAGCGTCAGCGGTGCGGCACGCCGCCTCGGACTCAGTCAGCCGGCCGTCAGCCACGCACTCGCCCGCCTGCGGCGACAGTTCAACGACGAGCTCCTCGTCCGCCAAGGCTCGGCGAACGTGCTGACCCCCTTCGCGGAGCAGCTCGCCAGCTCGACCCGGGACGCCGTCGATGCGCTCGCGACCGTCGCCGCGTCCTCCAGCGAGTTCGACCCCACCACCAGCTCCCGGACCTTCACCCTCGCCGCCAGCGACTACGCCCAGGCCGTCCTGGGAAACGGTCTGCTGGCCGCCATCCACGCGACGGCGCCGCGGGCGACGGTGTCGTTCGTGGCCCCGTTCAGCGACCTGTTCGCGACCAACGAGGCCATCATCGACAGCACCGACGGCTGGTTCGCGCCCCGGGAGATGCTGCCGGGGCGCCCCCACGGCGGCTCGGTCACCGACAAGTGGGTCTGCGTCGTCGCGTCCGACCACCCCACGGTCGGCTCGACCCTGACCCTGGACGACGTCCGGACCAACCCCTGGGTCGCCCCCACCATCCGCGGGAACCCGTTGCGGCTCCACCTGGACGGACTCGCCGCGCACGGCATCGAACCGACCATCGAGACCACCACCGAGACCTTCACCGCGGTCCCGTTCCTCGTCGCCGGCAGCCGACGGATCGGGATCCTGCAGCAGTCGCTCGCCGAGCTCCTGGCCCCGTCCGCCGCCGTACGGATCCTCGAGTGCCCGTGGCCGGTCCAGCCCCTGCAGCTCACCTTCTGGTGGAGCAGCAAGCGGGAGAGCGACCCGGGGCACGCCTGGCTCCGCACCCTCGTGACCGGCTACCTCGACGCGCTCGACTCGCCAGACGCAGTCGGTGTTCCCGAGCAAGCCCCGCGACCCGCCGACTAGCAGCCCGGAAGTCCGCGCAGCCCGAGGACCGCTCGCCCGAGAACCCCACCCCTCCCTCGTTCACGGCGAGCGGTGCTGACGCGCAGGACCACCCTGGAAGAGGAGACAGCTGTGGCCACCGAGCCCACCCAGAAGCGCGACGGCCAGCCGCCGACGGACGCCCCAGCAACGTTCCGGTCCCTGGCGTCGACCTGCACGGCGAGTGAGGTCCGTGCCTGGGCGCTCGCCCACGACATGGCCGTCGCGAGGACCGGTGGACTTCCGCGCTACGTCTACGACCTCTACCTCGCCGCGCATGACAGAGGCCCTCGCTCCGCCGCAGGTATGCGGCAGGGCGAGGGCCTCGATCAAGGCTGCGACTAGATGTCGTAGTACAGCTCGAACTCGTGCGGGTGCGGCCGCAGCTGCACGGGCGCGATCTCCTGGGTGCGCTTGAAGTCGATCCAGGTCTCGATCAGGTCAGGCGTGAACACGTTGCCCTGGGTCAGGTACTCGTGGTCGGCCTCGAGGGCGTCGAGGACGGCGCCCAGGGAGGTCGGGACCTGGTCGATCTCGGCCATCTCGTCCGGCGGGAGCTCGTAGATGTCCTTGTCGATCGGGGCGGCGGGCTCCGTCTTGTTCTTGACGCCGTCGAGGCCGGCGAGCATCAGGGCCGCGAAGGCGAGGTAGGGGTTCGCCGACGGGTCCGGGAAGCGGGTCTCGACGCGCTTGGCCTTCGGGTTGGAGCCCGTGATCGGGATCCGGACCGAGGCGGAGCGGTTGCGCGAGGAGTAGACGAGCGAGATCGGCGCCTCGAAGCCCGGCACCAGACGGTGGTAGGAGTTCACCGTCGGGTTGGTGAAGGCCAGCAGCGACGGGGCGTGCTTCAGGATGCCGCCGATGTAGTGGCGGGCGGTCTCGGAGAGGCCGCCGTACCCGGTCTCGTCGTAGAACAGCGGCTCGCCGCCCTTCCACAGCGACTGGTGCACGTGCATGCCCGAGCCGTTGTCGCCGAAGATGGGCTTCGGCATGAAGGTGACCGACTTGCCCTGCTCCCAGGCGGTGTTCTTGATGATGTACTTGAACTTCATCACGTCGTCCGCGGCCTTGAGCAGCGTGTCGAAGCGGTAGTTGATCTCCGCCTGGCCGGCGGTGCCGACCTCGTGGTGGGCCCGCTCGACGAGGAGGCCGGACGCCTCCAGGTTCTTGACCATGTCGGCGCGCAGGTCGCTGTAGTGGTCGTACGGCTCGACGGGGAAGTAGCCGCCCTTGAGGCGGGTCTTGTAGCCGAGGTTGGCCTCGGTGTCCGACTCCTTGCCGGAGTTCCACCAGCCCTCGACGGAGTCGATGTGGTAGTAGCCCTCGTTGACGCCGGTGGAGTAGCGGACGTTGTCGAAGATGTAGAACTCGGCCTCGGGGGCGAAGAACGCCGTGTCCGCGATGCCGGTGGTCTCCAGGTAGGCCAGCGCCTTGCGCGCGATGTTGCGCGGGTCGCGGGAGTAGGCCTCGCCCGTGATCGGGTCGTGGATGAAGAAGTTCAGGTTCAGCGTCTTCGACTTGCGGAACGGGTCGATGTACGCCGTGGTCGGGTCCGGGAACAGCGACATGTCGGACTCGTTGATCGCCTGGAAGCCGCGGATCGACGAACCGTCGAAGCCCAGCCCGTCGTCGAAGACCGACTGGTCGAAGGACGAGACCGGCACGGTGAAGTGCTGCATGACACCCGGCAGGTCGCAGAAGCGGACGTCGACCATCTCGACGCCCTCGTCCTTGATGTACTTGAGCAGCTCCTCGCTGTTCTGGAACATTCATCCTCCTTGGCTGCGGCGGAGGGGCCCCAGCCGGCAAAGTCAGCGGTGGAGGCCGGTGCCACGATGCGCCGGCCGGTGCGACGAACCTAACGCAGCGGTCATGTCGGGGCCATTGCCGGGTTGTTTCACCCAGGTAACAGGTATGCCGGACCAAGCGCGGCCGGAGGGCCCCACTACCCTGATCGGCGTGACGTCGCCGACCTTCGAGACCGCCAGTTGGGCGCGCCGCGTGGTGGCCCTGCTCGTCGACTGGCTCGCGTCGACGCTGGTCGTCATCCTGATCATCCAGGACGCCTACTTCGAGACCGGCAGCCGCGGCTCGTTCCTCGTCCTCGGGGTGTACGTCGTCGAGTCCGCGCTGCTGACCGCGCTCGTCGGGGGCTCCTTCGGCAAGCTGGCCACCCGGCTGCGCGTCGTACGCGTGGACGGCGACCCGCGGCCGATCGGGCTGCTCCAGGCCCTGATGCGGTCGGTGCTGATCGCCCTGGTGATCCCGCCGCTGGTCTACCGTCCGGACGGCCGCGGCCTGCACGACATCCTGGCCGGCTCGGCCACCGTCGACCTGCAGACCTGGCGCCGACTCGCCGGCCGGTGAGAGTGCTCCTCAACCAGGACGCCCCGACCGGTTTCGGTCCCCCCTCCGCCGGTCATCCTCCGGCTACCTCCCCGGCTACTCCCGTCGAAAGGACGCCCGTGTCGCGTCGTACCCTCCCCGCCCGGCGGCTCGCCGCTGCCGCGGTCCTCCCGCTCGCCCTCACCACCCTGGCCGCCTGCTCGGACGGCGACCCCGGTCCGGGGGTGGTCAGCGACAGTGCCGGCGTCTCGGTGCCGGACCTGCCCGACGAGAGCGCGGAGGCGCCGGAGGTGCCCGAGCTGGGGGAGCCGGCCGACGACGTCGTGGACGGCGCGGCCGAGGGCGACGAGATCGAGCCGGCCGAGTTCGTGAGGCTGTTCGAGGACGCCTTCGCCGGCGGGACCTCGCGGATGTCGATGGCGATGTCCCTCGCGACGGGGGAGATGAGCGCCGAGGGCGTGGCCGACTACTCCACCAACCCCGCCGAGATGGCGCTGACCATGAAGGGCGCCGGGATGCCGGCGGCCGGCGTGGAGATGCGCATCGTCGACGGCGCGATGTTCATGAAGATCCCCGGCATGGGCGCCGACGACAAGTTCTTCACCATCGACCTCAGCGACCCCGACAACCCGTTGGGCCAGTCGCTGACCGGCCAGCTCGACCCGAAGGCCATGTTCGAGAGCTTCGGCGAGGCCCTGGAGTCGGTGGTCTACGAGGGCGAGGAGGACGTCGACGGAGACGCCGCCGACGCGTACGCCGTGACCGTGGACGCGGCCAAGGTCCTGGAGAGCCAGGGCCTGCCGTCCGGCGCACCGGGCACCGAGTCGATGGCCCCGACCATCACCTACCGGATGCTCTTCGCCACCGACGACGGGTCGTTCCGCCGGATGTCGGTCGACCTCGGGGAGAGCCTCGGCTCGGTCACCATGGACTTCAGCGACTGGGGTCAGGACGTCGACATCGAGGCGCCGCCGGCCGACCAGGTGACGGAGTTCCCGGGCGCCGGCGGCGTCGCCGCCGGCTGATCCGTCAGCGGCCGCGCAGGTTGCCGCGCATGCCCTTCATGCTGGTCGGCACCGGGCCCTTCGGCAGCGGGATGGTGCCGCGGCGGGCGTCGATCGCCTTCAGGCGGTTGAGGATGTCGGTGATCTCGGGGCCCTTGACCTGACGGCCGAGCTTCTGGACGTGCCGCACCAGCTTGGGCAGCGGCACCTCGCCCTCGCCGCGACCGCAGACGATGTCGTGGATCGGCGCGTCGACGACGACCCGCTCGTGCTTGCGGCGCTCGGCGGTGAGGAGCTGCCGGACCCGGGTGGGGTTGCCCTCACCGATCAGGACGATGCCGGGAGGGCCGACCAGACGGTGCACGACGTCCTGCTGGCGGTTGAACGCGATTGCGGGCTCGGTGACCCAGCCGCGGCGAAGCATCCGGAGGGCGGCCGCGGCCGCGCCGGGCTGACCCTCCATCTGGGAGTACGCCGAGTTCTGGGCGCGCCGGCCGAACAGGATCATCGTGGCCAGCAGGCCGAGCAGCAGCGCGCCGACGATCGACATGATCCAGGCGATGACCCCGGAGCCCGGCAGCAGCCAGAAGATCGCGAAGCCCAGGGCCCCGGCGACCAGGAAGGTGCCGAGCAGCACCAGGCCGATGCGCGGGTCGGTCTTCTTGGTGAGACGGTAGGTCTCGACGAACTGCTGCCGCCGGCTCATGTCGGCGGCGGGGTTCGGGTTGGCCATGCGGTGCTGCTGCCTATCTGCTGGGCGGGGCGGGTCTCAGGCGGTCGCGCCGGAGCGCGCCTCGATGGCCTGACGGTACAGCCGTCCGGCGCGGTACGACGAACGCACGAGCGGGCCGGACAGCGCGCCGGCGAAGCCGATCTCCGTCGCCTCGGCCTGCAGCTCCACGAACTCCTGCGGCTTGACCCAG
The DNA here is from genome assembly GCF_900101465.1 of Nocardioides lianchengensis. Classification (GTDB taxonomy): domain Bacteria; phylum Actinomycetota; class Actinomycetes; order Propionibacteriales; family Nocardioidaceae; genus Nocardioides; species Nocardioides lianchengensis. The sequence continues at coordinate 168,003 of NZ_FMZM01000012.1, read as the reverse complement.
CGCTCGACCGGGTGGTGCCGCACCGAGGGGCGGAGGTACTGGGTGATCGTGATCAGGTCGCAGCCCGCCTCGTGCAGGTCGCGCAGCGCCTGCGAGACCTCCTCGCGGGTCTCGCCCATGCCCAGGATCAGGTTGGACTTGGTCACCAGCCCGAACGCGCGGGCCTGGGTGATCACGTCGAGGGAGCGCTCGTAGCGGAAGGCCGGGCGGATCCGCTTGAAGATCCGCGGCACCGTCTCGACGTTGTGGGCGAGCACCTCGGGCCGCGACTCGAAGACCTCGGCCAGCAGGTCGGGCTTGCCGTTGAAGTCGGGGATCAGGTTCTCGACGCCGGTGCCGGGGTTGAGCTCGTGGATCGCACGGACCGTCTCGGCGTACAGCCAGGCACCGCCGTCGGCCAGGTCGTCGCGGGCGACGCCGGTGATGGTGGCGTACTTCAGCTCCATCTTCTGCACGGACTCGGCGACCCGCCGGGGCTCGTCGCGGTCGAGCGGCTGCGGCTTGCCGGTGTCGATCTGGCAGAAGTCACAGCGCCGCGTGCACTGGTCGCCGCCGATGAGGAAGGTCGCCTCGCGGTCCTCCCAGCACTCGAAGATGTTGGGGCAGCCGGCCTCCTGGCAGACCGTGTGCAGTCCCTCGGACTTCACCAGGCCCATCAGCTCGGTGTACTCCGGGCCCATCTTGGCGCGGGTCTTGATCCACTCCGGCTTGCGCTCGATCGGGGTCTCGGCGTTGCGGACCTCGAGGCGCAAGAGCTTGCGACCCTGGGCGAGACCGTCGGAGGAGGCGGGAGCTTGCGTCACGTTCACCAACTGTACGCCGGGGGTCGCGGCCGTCCGGAGTCGGGAAGGTCGACGCATTGGTAACCAATGAGTTACCTTTCGTACGTGGACGTCTTCGCCGCCCTGGCCGACCCGGTACGCCGGTCCCTGCTCGCGCGGCTGGCGGCTGGTCCGGCGCGGGTCGTCGACCTCGCGGCGTCGTACGACGTCTCCCGCCCGGCGGTCAGCAAGCACCTGCGGGTGCTGAGCGAGGCCGGCCTGGTCGCCGCGACCGAACGAGGCCGGGAGCGGCACTACGCGCTGCGGCCGGAGTCGCTGGCGCCGGTGCGCGAGCTGCTCCGGGCACTGACGCCGGGACCGCTGACCGCGAACGCCCTGGACGCCCTCGACACCGAGGTCCGCCGTACCGTCCGCGAGCGCCGCGCGAACCCCGCCCGGCGCCCCACCCAGATCGCCACCCAGATCCCCACCCAGGAGGAGAGCGCATGACCCGCACGCCGACCGGCCGCATCGAGCACGAGGGCGGCCGTCCCCGGCTGGTGATCACCCGGACCTTCGCCGCGCCGATCGAGGACGTGTGGGCCGCGGTGACCGAGCCCGGTCGACTGGAGCGCTGGATCGGCACCTTCACGGGCGACCCGGCCTCCGGCGTCGTCGCGTTCCGGATGACGGCGGAGGGCGAGGACGCCACCGCGGACGACGTGGAGATCCGGGAGTGTGACCCGCCGCGCACGCTGCGCGTCTCGACCCACGGCGAGTACGCCTGGTCGCTCGACCTCGAGCTCGCGGAGGCGGACGGGGTCACCACGCTGACTTTCAGCCAGCCGGGGATCGATCCCGCTCAGGCCGGGAGCGTCGGTCCCGGCTGGGAGTACTACCTCGACCGCCTGGTCGCCGCCGAGACCGGCGGCGACATCGCCGAGATCGACTTCGACCGTGACTACTACCCGGCGATGGAGGAGCACTACCGCGCGCAGGCCTGAGATTCTCTGGCCCGTTCGGGCCATCCCGTTCCCGGACCGGAACTCCCTATCTTCGCGGGCATGAGAACGCTGATGGGCTTCGTCCGCACCAACGCCGTCGCCTTCCTGGCGCTGTTCGTCGCGCTGGGCGGGACGTCGTACGCCGCCGTGCAGCTGCCCAAGAACTCGGTGACCTCCCAGCAGGTGAAGAACGGGTCGCTGCTGAGGAAGGACTTCAAGACCGGCCAGGTCCCCGCCGGGGCGCGCGGCCCGCAGGGCCTCCGGGGCGTCCCCGGCGCGGCCGGAGCACCGGGCGAGCCCGGCCTCCCGGGTCTGCAGGGTGAGCCCGGACGGTCCGCGCTGACCACCCTCGAGGCCGGCGAGACGGTGCGGGGATACGTCGGTGGCGACTTCCACACGCCGGCCGCGGGGAGCGACTGGCGGGCGGTCGCCAGCTTCCCGATCCCGGGCAGCTCGGCGCCAGGGACCGTCTACATCGACGGGGTGACGCCGGGGGAGACGTGCGCGGGCACCGCCCTGGTGCCGACCGCGCCGGTCGACACGCTGTGCGTCTACCCGCAGGGGGCCGCGAACCCGTTCCTGGGAGGGGCGAGCCACACCGCGTTCGCCCCGACCAAGTTCGGGTTCTACGTCACCTGGTCACCCACGAGCGTCGGGGACACCTACTTCTCGGGGACCTACGCCTACACGCAGGCGGCGCTCTGAGCCGTCACGGGACGTCGCGGCGCCCGAAGGAGATCACCGAGGCGACGGCGGTGCCGACGACCAGGACGCCGTAGTAGACGACACCGTGCAGGGCCGAGAGCTTCCGTTCGGTGTCGTAGTCCCAGTACGTCGTCCCGTTCTTGACGATCGCCTCCAGGTTGGGACCGGGCTGCCACTGGCCGTCCAGCCCGAGCAGGGCGATCAGCAGCCCACCGCCGACCGACAGTGCGAACAGCACGCCGATCGTCGCGACCGTGCTGCGGAACAGCATGGTCAGGGCGAAGCCCGCGAGGGCCGCCGCCGTGGCGAAGAGGGCGCCGCGCAGCCCGAACTCCAGGCAGTCGCCGAGCAGGTCGCTGCTGGACCCCAGGTCGCGCGAGCGGGCGACGAGCCAGAGGGTCAGCCAGTACGCCGAGGACACCACCACGGAGACGACAAGCGAGACCAGGGTGACCACCAGGGCCTTGGCCGCCCAGATCCGCCCGCGGCGCGGCTCGAAGAGCAGCTGGTTGCTCATCGAGCCGCTGACCCAGTCGTGGCCGACGAAGGTCGTGCCGGCAAGCATCAGCAGCAGGGTCAGCACCGTGACGACGCCGAGCCCGTCGCCGTACTGCAGCTGCTCACGCAGGTCGAGGGGCGTGTAGCTGCCGAACCACTCGGGCTGGGGGAGCGTCGACTCCTCGCACTGGGTCTGGAGGTCGGTCGTGGACTGGTCGAAGCCCCAGTTCTCGGGGTGGTCCAGGCAGTCCTGGAGCTGCTCCTGAACCACGGGCGACTCCCGCTCCTGCGCGACGAGCTCGTCGATGCGGGTGAGCTCGTCGGCCGACGGTGGCCGGGTGTCCCAGATCATCGCGACCGCGATGACGGCCGGGACCACGACCGAGGCGACGAGCAGCAGCAGGACGGCCCGGCGCCAGCGCAGCCGGGTCAGCTCGACGCGGATCAGCGACCTCATCGGACCTCCTCCTGCCCGGACGTGCCGAGGTTGTCCCCGGCCGTGAGCTGGAGGAAGAACGTCTCGAGGTCGGGCCGCAGCGGGGTCAGCTCGGAGAGCCAGATCCCGGCTCCCGCCAGGGTCCGGGTGATCGCGGCGGGGTCGTCGGTCTCGACCCGCAGGCCGCCCGCCGGGTCGGACGCGCTCACCAGCCCGGCCGCGGTGAGCGCGGAGGCGGCGGCCTCGGCGTCCGGGACGGCGACGCGGTACGACGTCCCGTCGCCCAGCAGCTCGTCGACGGTGCCCGAGGCCAGCAGCCGGCCGTTGCCGATGATCGTCGCGGAGGTGCAGACCTGCTGCACCTCGGCCAGGATGTGCGAGCTCAGCAGCACCGTCACGCCGGACTCGCCCAGGGTGCGGATGGTGTCGCGGATCTCGCGGATGCCGGCCGGGTCGAGGCCGTTGGTCGGCTCGTCGAGGATCAGCAGGCTCGGCTCCTTCAGCAGCGTGGCCGCGATGGCGAGGCGCTGCTTCATGCCGAGCGAGTAGGACTTGTAGCGGTCACGGTCGCGACCGGTCAGCCCGACGGTCTCGACGGCCGTCGAGACCCGGCTGTCGGGGACGCCGATCGAGCGCGCGAGCAGCTGGAGGTTCTGGCGGCCGGAGAAGTTCGGCGAGAACTTCGGCGACTCCACCACCGCGCCGACCCGGCCGATCACGTCCGGGAGCTGCTGGGGGACCGGCTGGCCGAAGAGCCGCATCTCGCCCCGCGTCGCCCGGGCCAGGCCGAGCAGCATCCGGATGGTCGTGGTCTTGCCCGAGCCGTTCGGCCCGAGGAACCCGTGCACCCCGCCGGCCGGCACGGCCAGGTCGAGGCTCTGCACGGCCACGCGCTTGCTCCTGCGGGAGATGAACTCCTTGCGGAGTCCCGAGGTCTCGATCACCAGGTCCGTCACGCGCTGCCCTTCGTCGGCGTCGACCGGCGGTCGTCCGGTCGAAGGTCAGACGATGTAACCAGGCCGATCGGTTGCGTCCCGGCCGGACGCGCCCACCGGTCTAGCGCGGGGACGGCGTCAACAGCTCGATCCGCGGACCCTTCGCGGGGTCGGGTCGCGGGTCGTAGTCCGGCGTCGCGTCGTACGGCGCCCACGCGAGCAGCTCGGCCACGTGGCGTCGTACGGACGGGACGACCTCGGCGACCGTGACGTCGCGGCCGAGCTCGGCCGAGAGCGAGGTGACCCCGGCGTCGTCGATGCTGCAGGGCACGAACCGGTCGAACCAGGAGAGGTCGACGTCGCAGTTGAGGGAGAAGCCGTGCATGGTCACGCCGCGGCTGACCCGGATGCCCAGCGCGGCGATCTTCCTCTCGGGGCCGCGGTCGTCGGCCCGCAGCCACACGCCGCTGCGTCCCGGGACCCGGGCGGTGGTGACACCGAGGTCGGCGCAGACCGCGATCAGCGCCTCCTCGACCCGGCGCACGTAGTCGACGACCAGGACGTGGTCGGGCAGCGCGACGATCGGGTAGCCGACCAGCTGACCGGGGCCGTGGAAGGTGATGGTGCCGCCGCGGTCGACGTCGACGACGGGCGCGCCGTGGGGGTCGAGCGGCCGGTCGTGCGGCTGGGTGCGCTTCCCGGCCGTGAAGACGGGCGGGTGCTCCAGCAGCAGCACCGTGTCGGGCTGCTCGCCGTCGGCGACCCGAGCGTGCACCTCGCGCTGCAGGTCCCAGGCGGCGAGGTAGTCGACGAGACCGGCGTCCTCGAAGTTCACCCCTCGAGCGTACGCCCGAGGAAGTCCAGCTGGTCCGGCAGGACCCGGCGCCAGTAGCCGCCGTCGTGGGCCCCCGGCTCGAAGCTGGCGGTCACGTCGGCGTCGTCCGGGAAGCCCGCGGCGTACTCCTCGGTGGCGCGGTAGAACGGATCGCCCGTCCCGCAGTCGAGACGCACCGGGATCCCGGTCAGGTCGGCCTGGCGGCCGATCACGGAGTAGCGCTCGTACTCCTCGGCGTCGGCGAAGCCGGTCCCGGACGCGTCGTCGGCGTCGGTCCACAGCGCGGGGCTCGCCGCGGCCACGCCGGTGACCCCCGCGGGCCCGAGGAGCCCGGCGAGCCGCAGGACGCCGTACCCGCCCATCGACCAGCCGAGCAGCCCGATCCGCTCGGTCCCGACGTCCTGGCCGGCGAGGATCGGGAGCAGCTCGTCGACGACCATCGCCGACGTGTCGTCACCGGACGCCCGGGGGTGCCAGTAGTCGCGGCCCCCGTCCACCGTCGCGACGGCGTACGGCGTGCCGCCCTCCTCGACGTGCGCGGTGAGGTACTGGGACAGGCCGAGCTCGCGGGAGGGCTGCGCGTGGTCGCCGCCGAGGGGGTGCAGGGCGACCACCAGCGGCAGGGGGCCGTCGACGCCGGCGGGCCGCAGCAGGGACCAGGAGGTGGAGGCACCGCCGCGGTGCGTCGACCGGAACGAGCCGACGGTGGGCGGGACGATCTCGGCGTCCGGCACCACGCCGGGCTCGCCGTTGAGCCCCAGGTGGGCCTGGGCCCAGACCCGGCCCGGAAGGACCCCCTGGTGCACGCCGGTCGCCCCGGCCGCGACGACGACCGTGGCGGTGCCGCCACCGAGCAGGACGGCGCGGCGGGAGAGGCGGGGCACGGCGGAAGTGTGGCAGGACGGTCGGCCGCACCTGTGGAGGAGCGGTCGCGGGTCGCCCGCGTCGCCGATAGGAACGGACGCATGACCGCGCCGCGCCTGCTGCTCCTCGTCCTGGCCGTGCTCTCAGCCGCGGTGGTCGGTGCGTCGGCCCTCGCGGTCGTCGACGCACGACGGCCCGCCCCGCGGGTGGCAGCGGCCGTTCCCGAGCCGGCCGAGCCACGAACCGCCGCGGTCGTGGTGCTGGCCGACTGGGACCGTCGCCGCGCCGCGGCCTGGGCGGCCGGGGACCCCGACGGGCTGGCGGAGCTTTACGCGCCAGGCAGCCGGGCCGGGCGCGCGGACGTCGCGATGCTGCGTCGGTGGACGGCGCGCGGGGTGCGGGTCACCGGTCTGCGGATGCAGGTGCTGGACGTGCGGGCCGCGGCGCCCGGCGGCGGTCGCTGGGAGCTGCGGGTCACCGACCGGCTGGCCGGTGGGCAGGCGGTCGGTCGTCGTACCCGGGCGGCGCTGCCGCGGGACGGCTGGAGCACCCGCCGGATCGTGCTGGAGCAGGTCGCCGGGGTGTGGCGGGTCGCCGAGGTCAGCCCAGCCCGGCCCTGAGCACTGCTTCGACATCGCGGTGCTCGAACGAGTAGCCGGCCGCCTCGAGCGCGGCGGGGCGCACGTTGAGCGAGCCCAGCAGCTCCGGGCCCATCGGGCCGGCCGCGAGGCCCAGCAGCGGTCCGGGCACGGCCGCGAACGCGGGCCGGTGCACGAGCCGGGCCAGGGTGCGGGTGAACTCCGCGTTGGTCGGCGTCTCCGGGCAGCAGAGGTTGACCGGACCGGCCAGCGTCGCGTGCTCGGCGGCGTGCACGACGCCGCCGACCCAGTCGGCCAGCGACACCATCGCCATGTGCTGCTTGCCCGAGCCCAGCCGGCCGCCCAGACCGGCCTTGAACACGAGCGAGAGCTGCTTCAGCGGGGCGCTGCGCCGGTCCATCACCGGGGCGGTGCGGAGCACGACCAGGCGGGCGCCGGCCTCCGCGGCCGGCTCGGCCGCCGCCTGCCACTCGCGGGTGACCTGGGTCAGCAGCGCCTGCCCCCGGCTGTCGGAGGCCTCGGTGAGGACGGCGTCGCCGTGGTCGCCGTAGTAGGAGATCCCGTTCCCCGCCAGGTACGACGCCCGCCCGCCGGCCGCGGCGACGGCCTCGGCCAGGACCCGGGTGGTCGTCACCCGGCTCTCCCGCAGCTCGCGGGCCCACCGCTCGGAGTGCGGGTTGCCCAGGGTCGGCGTCCCGGCCAGGTTGACCACCACATCGGCGGCCTCGAGGAGCGCGCGGTCGTAGCGGCCGGCGTACGGGTCCCAGGTGGACTCGCCCGGGCCGGAGGCGGCCCGTCGTACGAGGGTGGTGACGGTGTGCCCGCGGCCGCGCAGGGCCTCGGTGAGGTGCTGGCCCAGGAAGCCCGAGGCCCCGGCGATGACGATGGTCTGCGACGGCATGCGTCCAGGTTCGCACCACAGCCAAGGCCCGATGGTCGATGATGGCCCCATGCACCTCGGAAGCCCGGAAGGGCCGACGGGCTTGGGGGAGCTCGACGCATGGATCCTGCAGGCCGTTCCCGACGGGTTGTGGGTCCTCGACGACGCCGGATCGACCCTCTGGGCCAACGACCGGTTCGTCGCGATGATGGGGCTCGACCGTGACCGGGTCGTCGGGTTCTCGGCCTTCGACGCCCTCGACGAGGAGGGCCGGGGGCAGCTGGTCGGCCACCTCGCGCGGTTGCGCGACGGGGCGGCCGGCGACGACCTGGAGTGCCTGCTGGTGCGGGTCGACGGCAGCACCTTCTGGGCGCAGGTCAGCCACACGCCCGTGCTGGACGCCGAGGGACGACGTCGTGGCTGGTTGCACCGGGTGCGCGACCACAGCGACCAGCGCCGGATGCTCGAGGAGCTGCGCCAGGGCGAGCTGCAGCTGGCCGAGGCCCAGTCCATCGCCCGGCTGGGCAGCTGGGAGCGTGGCGAGGACGGCGTGATGCGCTGGTCTGCGGAGCTCTACCGGGTGCTGGAGACCGACCCGTCCGTGACGCCCTCGACCGAGGCGTTCCGGGCCCGCGTGCACCCCGAGGACCAGCCGCTCTTCGACGAGATGACCGCGGCCGTCGCGGCCGGCGGCGACACGGTCGACGTCGATGCGCGGCTCGACCGGCCCCGTGGCCTGCCGACGCGGTGGCTGCGGATCCGGGGCCGGGTGCTCCGAGCCCCGGACGGGTCCGTCGCCCGCTCCGGCGGGACCGTCCAGGACGTCACCGAGGCCAAGGAGACCGAGCAGGGCCTGGCCTTCCTCAGCGCGATGGCCCAGGCGGCCAACGAGGCCCGCACCCTGCCCGAGGCGCTGCTGGCCTCCGACGAGGTGGTCCGGCCCTACACCCAGTGGCCGGCGGTCCAGGTCACCTTCACTGTCCCCGGCTCCGGGGAGCTCCTGCACTTCGACACCGGCTGGGACGAGTTCGGGCCCGAGGAGGTCGCCGCCGCCCAGGCGCTCGGTGCCCGGGCGGTCGAGTCCGTGCGGGTCCTGACCGAGCGGGGACCGCGCGGCACCTACCTCACCTCCGGCCCGGTCGTGCACGCCGGCCGGGTGGTCTGCGTCGTCACCTCCGACAGCCGCTCGGAGCTGCCACCACGCCCCTCCGAGCTGGCCATCTTCGGGCAGATGCTCACGCTGCTCTCCCAGGTCAGCGAGCGCGAGGCCACTGCCAACGAGCTGGCCGCGGCGCGCGACGCAGCCCTGGAGGCGTCCCGTGCGAAGTCGGAGTTCCTGGCCACGATGAGCCACGAGATCCGCACCCCGCTCAACGGCGTGATCGGGCTCAGCGAGCTCCTCGGCCGCACCGAGCTCACGCCCCACCAGCGTCGCCTGGCCGAGGGCGTCGACCAGGCCGGGCGCGCGCTGCTGTCGCTCGTCAACGACATCCTCGACCTGTCCAAGATCGAGGCCGGCCGGCTCGACCTCGAGAAGGTCGACTTCGACCCGCGGCAGGTGATCGAGCAGAGCGTCAGCCTGCTGGCCGAGCGGGCCAGTGCCCGGGAGCTGGAGCTGGTCGTCAGCAGCGCCGCGTCCGTGCCGGCCCTGGTGCGCGGGGACCCGGTGCGCTTCGGCCAGGTGATCACGAACCTGGTCGCGAACGCGGTGAAGTTCACCCACGAGGGCGAGGTCGTCGTCCGGGCCACCGGCACCGGTGGCTCGGACCTGCGCGTGGAGGTCCGCGACACCGGCATCGGCATCGAGCAGGACGTCCAGGGCCGCCTGTTCGACGCCTTCTCCCAGGCCGACAGCTCCACCACCCGCGAGTACGGCGGCACCGGCCTCGGCCTGGCCATCAGCGAGCAGATCGTGTCCGCCCTGGGTGGCCGGATCGGCGTGCAGAGCGAGCTCGGCGCCGGGAGCACCTTCTGGTTCACGGCGCGCTTCGACGCCCCCAGCGGCGACGGCAGCGTCGAGGAGCCGGCCCGCTCGCCGGTCGTCGACGGCCTGCGGGTCCTGGTGGTCGACGACAACGAGACCAACCGGTTCATCGTGGCCGAGCAGCTCGCCGCCTGGGGCGTGCGGGTCGACACGGTCGCGTCGCCGTACGACGCCCTCGTCGAGCTCGACGCCGCCGCTCGCGCGGGTGCGCCGTACGACGTGGGGCTGCTCGACTACATGATGCCGGGCATGGACGGCGAGCAGCTCGCCCGGACGATCCGCCAGGAGCAGCGGTACGACGGGCTGCGCCTGGCCCTGCTCTCCTCGGCGACCGAGCCGACCAGCGAGTGGCTCGCGGACGCGGGGATCGACGGCTACCTCGCCAAGCCCGTCTTCCCGTCGCGGCTCCTCGACACCCTGGCCACGCTGGCCGGCCGCGGGCTGCCGGGGGCGGACCCGACGCCCACCGACGACGTGGTCGAGGCTGGTTCGCTCGGCCGGGTGCTGGTGGTCGAGGACAACCCGGTCAACCAGCTGGTGGCCGAGGGCATCCTGCGGCGGCTCGGCTACGACCTGGCGCTGGCCGACAACGGTGCGGCCGGCGTCGCGACCCTCACCGAGGATCCGGACGGGTTCGACGTGGTGCTGATGGACTGCCAGATGCCAGTCATGGACGGCTTCGACGCCACCCGGGCGATCCGGGCGCTGGACGGCGACGTCGCGCGGATCCCGATCGTGGCCATGACGGCAGCGGCGACGGAGGCCGAGCGGGAGCGCTGCCGCGAGGCGGGCATGGACGACTTCCTGACCAAGCCGGTCGTGCCGGCCCTGCTCGACAGCACCCTGGCCCGCTGGGTGCACAGCGGCGACGCCGTCGTACGGCTGAGGACGCTGGTGGAGGACGAGGGCGTCGACCTCGAGATCGTGCAGATGATGGTGGACCGCTTCGAGCAGTCGTCCGCCGAGTCCCTCGACGCCCTCGCGGCAGCCGTCGCGACCGGTGCGGCGGCCGACGTGGCCCGGGCCGCACACTCGCTGCGGGGGAGTGCCGCCAACCTCGGGCTGACCCGGCTCGCCGACCTGGCGGCCGAGGTCGAGCAGCCGGCGTGGGCCGGCGAGCTCCCGCACCCGGGTGCGGTCGCGGGCCTGCGGGTCGCCGTGGACGAGGCCCAGGACGAACTGGGCCGCGCAGCCCGGAGGCTGCGCGGCCCAGAGTGAGACCGGTGGTGGGGGTCAGACGTCGAAGACGCCGGCCTCCAGCCGCTTCTTCAGGTCACGCAGGAAGCGACCGGCATCGGCCCCGTCGACCAGGCGGTGGTCGTAGGTCAGCGCCAGGTAGACCATGTGCCGCACCGCGATCGTCTCGCCCAGGTTGGGGTCGTCGATCACGACCGGGCGCTTCACGACCGCGCCCGGGCCCAGGATGGCGACCTGCGGCTGGTTGATGATCGGGGTGTCCCAGAGGGCCCCGAAGCTGCCGAGGTTGGTGATCGTGAAGGTGCCGCCACCGAGCTCGTCCGGACCGATCTTGTTGGTGCGCGTGCGCTCGGCGACGTCAGCGATCTTCTTGGCCAGACCGGCGATCGACAGGTCGCCCGCGTCCTTGACGACCGGCGTGAGCAGGCCCTTCTCGGTGTCCACCGCGAACGCGACGTTCTCGCGGTCGTAGTAGGTCACCTCGCCCGCGTCGACGTCGATCGTCGCGTTGAGCTTCGGGTGCTCCTTCAGCGTGTCGATGGCCGCCTTGGTGAAGAACGGCAGGTACGTGAGCTTGACGCCCTCGCGGGCCAGGAACTCGCCCTTCTTCGCCTCGCGCAGCCGGGCCACGTTCGTGACGTCGACCTCGACCACCTGGGTCAGCTGGGCGGAGGTCTGCAGCGAGCCCACCATCCGCTCCGAGATGATCTTGCGCAGCCGGCTGACCTTCTCGGTCGTGCCGCGCAGCGGCGACGGCGAGACCGAGGGAGCCTTCGCCGCCGGAGCGGAGGAGGCAGCAGGGGCGGCGGCGGGCGCGGCGGCCGGGGCCTCCTGCGCACGGGCGGCCTCGAGGACGTCCTGCTTGCGGATCCGGCCGCCGACGCCGGTGCCGGACACCGACGACAGGTCGACATTGTGCTGACCGGCCAGCTTGCGCACCAGCGGCGTGACGTAGCCGCTGCTGTCGGTGGTCGAGGCCGACGCGGGCTGCGTCTGCGGGCTCGGGGTCACCGGGGCGGCGGCGGGCGCGGAGGCCGGCGGCGGGGTCTGCTCCTGCTTCGGCTCCTGCTTGGGCTCCTCGGCCTTCGGGGCCGGCTCGGGCTCCGGCTCCGGCTCGGGCTCCGGCTCGGGCTCCGGCTCCGGCTCCGGCTCGGGCTCCGGCTCGGGCTCCGGCTCGGCGGGAGCCGCGGACCCGTCGCCGATGATCGCGAGCTCGGCCCCGACCTCGACCGTCTCGTCCTCCTCGGCCTTGATCTCCAGCAGGGTGCCGGCGACGGGCGAGGGGATCTCGGTGTCGACCTTGTCGGTCGAGACCTCCAGCAGCGGCTCGTCGACGGCGACCTCGTCACCGACCGACTTCAGCCAGCGGGTCACGGTGCCCTCGGTGACCGACTCGCCCAGGGCGGGCAGGGTCACCGCGGTGCCGGAGCCGCCGGCGGACTTCGTCTCGGCGGCGGGCTTCTCGTCCGCGCTCTTGTCGGCCTCGGGGGTCTCGTCGCCGGCGGGCAGCTCGCCCGTCTCCTCGACGACCTCCTGCTCCTGCTCGGCCTTCTTCTCGGCCTGCTCCTCGTCCTTCGGCTGGGCCTCGGGCTCGGCGGAGTCGGAGGCATCGCCCGAGGACCCGCCCTCGTCGCCGATCACGGCGAGGATCGCGCCGACCTCGACGGTGTCGTCCTCCTCGGCCTTGATCTCGAGCAGGGTGCCGGCGACCGGGGAGGGGATCTCGGTGTCGACCTTGTCGGTCGAGACCTCCAGCAGCGGCTCGTCGACCGCGACCGTGTCACCGACCTGCTTGAGCCAGCGGGTGACGGTGCCTTCGGTGACGGACTCCCCGAGGGCTGGGAGGTTGACTTCGGTGGCCAATGGAGTTCCTTCGTCTCTTCGGTGATTCTCGAGGTGATTTCTCAGGAGTGGGCGTGCAGCGGCTTGCCGGCGAGTGCGAGGTGCGCCTCGCCGAGAGCCTCGTTCTGGGTGGGGTGGGCGTGCACGAGCGGGGCGACGTCCTCGGGGTACCCCTCCCAGCCGTAGATCAGCTGGGCCTCGCCGACCAGCTCGCCGACCCGGTCGCCGGCGAGATGGATCCCGACGACGGGGCCGCCGGTACGGCGTACGAGCTTCACGAAGCCCTGGGTCTTGAGGATCTGGCTCTTGCCGTTGCCGCCCAGGTCGTAGGTGAGCGTCTCGATCGCGTCGGCGCCGTACTTCTCCGCCGCGGCGGCCTCGGTGAGACCGACCGAGGCGAGCTCGGGGTGGGAGTAGGTGACCCGGGGGATGCCGGCCTCCTCGATCGGCTGCGGGTCGAGCCCGGCGATCTCCTCGGCGACGAAGATGCCCTGCGCGAAGCCGCGGTGGGCGAGCTGGAGGCCCGGCACGATGTCGCCCACGGCGAACACGCCGTCGAGGTTGGTGCGGCAGCGCTCGTCGGCGAGCACGAAGCCGCGGTCCAGCGCGACCCCCTGCTCGTCGTACCCGAGACCCTCGGTGCGCGGGCCGCGACCCACGGCGACGAGCAGCAGCTCCGCCTCGATCACGCTCTGCTCGCGGCCGGCCCCCTCGACCGTGACCGCGACACCGGTGTCGGTGTGCGCCACGCTCTGGAACGAGGTGCCGGTGCGGAACGCGATGCCGCGCTTGCGGAACGCGCGCTCCAGGGCCTTCGAGGACGCCTCGTCCTCGGCGGCGACCAGGCGGGGGAGCGCCTCGACGATGGTGACCTCGGCGCCGAAGCTGCGCCACACGCTCGCGAACTCGGAGCCGATCACGCCACCGCCCAGGACCACGACCGACGCCGGGACCCGGTCGAGGCGCAGCGCGTGCTCGGAGGTGATCACCCGCTCGCCGTCGACCTCCAGGCCGGGCAGGCTGCGGGAGTAGGAGCCGGAGGCGAGCACGAGGTGCCGTCCGGAGTAGGTCGCGCCGCCGACGGTGACCTCGCGCGGGCCGGTCATCCGGCCCTCGCCCTCGATGACGGTGATGCCGCGGCTCTTGATCAGTCCCGCGAGGCCCTTGAAGAGCCGCGTGACGACGCCGTCCTTGTAGCTGTTGACCGCGGCCATGTCGATGCCGTCGAACGTCGCGCGGACGCCGAACTGGGCGGAATCGCGGGCGCTGTCGGCGACCTCCGCGGCGTGCAGCAGGGCCTTGGTGGGGATGCACCCGACGTGCAGGCAGGTGCCGCCGAGCGGGCCCTTCTCGACCAGACCGACCCGCAAGCCGAGCTGGGCGGCACGAAGAGCACAGGCGTAGCCACCGGATCCTGCACCCAGCACGAGTACGTCGAAGTCGCCGGGTACGTCGGGGTCGGCCACCATCGTCCTTCCGTCTGTCGTGGAGCGCGGGTCCTATCTTTGCACCCCCGTCCACCGTCCAGTTCGCGGGTCCGGCCGCGCGACCTGGGGCGACGGGGCAGACTAGGGACCATGGGTTGGACAGACCGCTTCCGTCGCGGCACGCGCATGCGCAAGCCGGCCAGCGACGGCTTCCGCACCGGGTCGACGCAGGTGCGCGCCGCAGACAAGGTCGACGAGGCACACCTGCACCAGTGGGTGACCGAGCGACGCGGCGTCGAGGGGTTCGTCGAGCCACGGACCGCGGTCAGCGACGTGACGCTGCTGCTGGTGGCGCACGACGGGGAGTGGACCCGTCGCCGGGTGCCGTCGGTGGCCTGGGCCCACAAGTTCTGCAACACCTACCAGGTGCCGTCGTACGACGCCGCGGTCGTCGGCATCCCGCAGCGGATGCGCGACTACAACCGCCGGCAGAAGCTGCAGCAGCGCCAACAGGGCAGCTGACGCAACTTTTCGGCTCACGGCCAGGTCCCACGGGCATGAGCACCTTCACCCGACCCGTCCGTCGTCTCCTCGCGGCCGCCACCGTGGCGGCCGCTACCCTCGCCCTGGTCCCGGCTGCGCAGGCTGCGGCACCCGACCCGTTCTCGGGGGAGCGGAAGATCACCCTCAGCCCCGAGGGACAGGAGTTCGCGCTCTCGGTCGACCGCCGCGGGCAGGTGAGCTCGACCGAGCGGTGGGGCCGTCGTACGACGTTCGTCGCGACGCGGGTGCGCGGCCAGCGGTTCTGGCTGCAGACCGCCCAGGTCCGTCGCGGCGGGGAGCCGCTCTGCCTGGCCCTGACCCGCAAGCGCGTGCGGGCGACGGCCTGCGACGCCGCGAACCGCAACCAGCTGTTCGCCTTCCGCGACGCCGGTCCGTCGAGCGGCGGCGACCCGACGTACCTGCTCCGGGTCCGGGCTGCGCGCTACCTGGTCGTCACCGACGAGGGCGCCTTCGCGCCGGCCCGGATCAGCGAGGGCACGCCCGACATCGACACGCCGTTCCTGCTCGTCGACCGGGGCCGCGCGCAGCTGCCGGCGCTGGACTGAGAGTCAGGCGCTCAGCGTCCGGGCGTACTCGACCAGCGTGGTCACCGCGAAGCCGGTGCCGCCGGACGTGACGTGGCCGGACGGCCCGCCGGAGGCGAAGGCCGGCCCGGCGATGTCGAGGTGGGCCCAGGGCAGGCCGCCGGTGAACTCGCGCAGGAACGCGCCGGCGAACAGGCCGCCGCCCCAGCGGATCCAGTCGTGCTGGGCGAGGTCGGCCACCTTGCTGCTGTGGATCCGCTCGTCCATGTGCTCGGGGATCGGCATCGGCCAGAGCTCCTCGCCGGCGGCTCGGCCGGCGGCGAGGACCTGGTCGACGATGTCGTCGGCGCCCATCACCCCGGCGATCTTGTCGCCGAGGGCGACGACCATGTGACCGGTCAGGGTCGCGACGTCGAGGATGACGTCGGGCTCGGTCTCGCTGGCCCGCAGCAGCGCGTCCCCGAGGACCAGGCGGCCCTCGGCGTCGGTGTTGAGCACCTCGACCGTGGTGCCGCCGTACATGGTCAGGACGTCGCCGGGTCGCACCGAGGCGCCGGAGACCATGTTCTCGGCCATCGGCGCGAAGGCGCTCACCTTGATCGGCAGGCCGAGGGCCGCGATGGCGAACGTTGCCTGCACGACGGCGGCGGCGCCGGCCATGTCGGACTTCATCTCGTTCATGCTGGCGGCGGGCTTGATGGTCAGGCCGCCGGAGTCGAAGGTGATGCCCTTGCCGACCAGGGCCAGGTGGGTCTTCGCACCGCGGGGCGCGTAGGTCAGCTCGACCAGCCGCGGCGGCGCGGCCGAGCCCTGCCCGACGCCGAGGATGCCGCCGCAGCCCAGCTCGGCGAGCTCCTTCTCGTCGCGCACCGTGACCTTGACCTTCGGGGCGCCGCGGCCCTGGGAGAGCTCCTTGCCGGCCGCGACGACCGCGTCGGCGAAGGCCGGCGGGGTGAGGTCGCCCGGGGGCGTGTTGACCCAGTCGCGGGTGGCCGCCACGGCCCGGGCGACGATCTGGGCCTCCTCGAACGCGGCGATGACGTCCTTCTTGCGGGCGCCGGGCGCGAGGACCACGACGTCGCCGGGAGCGGTGCTCGTCGTCGCCTTCTTGTACGACGTGAAGGTGTAGCCGCCGAGCGACCAGCCCTCGGTGACGGCCCGGACCAGCTCGGGGGAGTCGGCCGGCAGCGCGAGCGCGACCGAGGCGGCGTTGGTGACGGCGCGGGCGGCCGCGCCCGCGGCCCGTCGTACGGCGGCGGGCCCGGGGTCCTTCCCGAGCCCGACCAGGACGAGCAGCGGGGACGACAGCGTGCCGCTGGTCGGCACCTTCACGATCTCGCCCGCCTTGCCCGCGATGCCGAGCGTCGCGAGCAGCGGACGCAGCTTGCGGCCGTACGCCTTCGCGACGTCGTCGGCGCCTGCGGCCAGGTCGGCGCCCTTCGCGCCCTGGACCACGCCGACCACCACCGCGTCCGCTCGGGTCTTGGCAGGGCTGGCGGTGCGCAGCGTGTAGGAGGTCACCGGGGCAGGATAGTCCGGGCCCTGGGGTAGGTTCCCGGCCATGGTTGACGAGCCGGCCCTGCTCCATTCGCCCCTGCACGACCGGCACGCCGCGCTCGGCGCGAAGTTCGCCGAGTTCGGGGGCTGGTCGATGCCGCTGGAGTACCCGACCGGTGTGGTCAAGGAGCACACCGCGGTGCGTGAGGCGGTCGGCATCTTCGACGTCAGCCACCTCGGCAAGGCCACGGTGTCCGGGCCGGGCGCGGCGTCGTACGTCGACGCGACGCTGACCAACTCTCTGGCCAAGATCCGGCCCGGCAAGGCCCAGTACACGCTGTGCTGCGACGAGGAGACCGGCGGGATCGTCGACGACCTCATCGTCTACTGGCACGACGACGAGCGGGTGCTGCTGGTGCCCAACGCGGCCAACACCGCCGAGGTCGTCCGCCGGCTCGAGGCGAGCGCCCCCGCCGGCGTCACCGTGACCGACGAGCACCGCGACCACGTCGTGCTCGCCGTCCAGGGCCGCTTCAGCGACGAGGTGCTGACCGCGGTCGGGCTGCCGGTCGGCCACGACTACATGTCGTTCGCGGAGGCGCCGTTCGAGGGCGCCACCGTCGTGGTGTGCCGCACCGGCTACACCGGCGAGCGCGGCTACGAGCTGGTCGCGCCGGTCGCGGTCGCCGAGCCGCTGTGGGACGCGCTCGTGGCCGCCGGCGAGCCGCACGGGATGCTCGCCTGCGGGCTCGGGGCGCGCGACACGCTGCGCACCGAGATGGGCTACCCACTGCACGGTCAGGACATCTCCCTCGACGTCACGCCCAACGAGGCCCGACTCGGCTGGGCCGTCGGCTGGAAGAAGGACGCCTTCTGGGGGCGTGACGTGCTGCTCGCCGAGCGGGCGGAGGGGCCGAAGCGGGTCCTGCGCGGCCTGGTCGCGACCGGGCGCGGCATCCCGCGCCCGCACATGTCGGTGTCGCTGAGCGCCGACGTGCTGCTGGGCGAGGTCACCTCCGGCACCTTCTCGCCGACCCTCCGCAAGGGAGTGGGCCTGGCGCTGCTGCCGGCGTTCGTGGCCGAGGACGCCGAGGTCGGGGTCGACATCCGGGGCCGCCGCGAGATCTTCCAGCTGACGAAGCCGCCCTTCGTCGACCCGTCCGTGCGAGAGGACTGACGCGTGAACCTGCCCGACCAGCCGCCCACCTTCCGCCAGCCCACGCCCGCCGAGCGCCCGTGGCGCTGGCGCCTCGAGGACGCGACCGGCGCCGAGGTCGTCGTCGAGGGGGAGCTCGCCGACCAGCGCTTCCCGAGCCAGGCCGACGCCGAGTCCTGGGTCGGGGAGACCTGGTCCGACCTCGCCGCCGAGGGGGTCGACGCGGTGACCCTCTTCGAGGTGGACCGGCAGGTCTACGGCCCGATGTCGCTGCACGCCTGAGCCATGGTCGTCCCGGTGCGGCCGATCCGCGACGGCGGCGGCTCCGAACCCCTTCCCCAGGCGTCCTGAGGCGCGACGTCGGGAGGAGCGCGGATGCGGCCGGAGGACGACTTCACGGCGTACGTCGCCGCGCGCTGGCCGGCCCTGGTGCGCGAGCTCGCGCTCCTCGGCTGTCCGGACGAGCTGGTCGAGGACGTCGTCGTCGACGGGCTCGCGCGCTGCCGTAGGTCGTGGGCGGCCACGGTGCGCCGCGGCGACGCCGACGTCGTCGTCCCCGAGGCGGTGCTGACCGCCTGGACCGAGCGGCGCCGTACCTCGTGGTGGGTGGGGGTGGCGGCGCCGTCGGAGGACCCCGACCGGGTGGCCGCGGCCGTGCTGCTCGACCGGTTGTCGGAGGCCGAGCGGGTCGCGGCGGTGCGGGCCGGGAGCGATCTGCTCGACCGGGCCGCGGCCGCGGTGCCGGTGCTGGCGCCGCCGCTGGACGAGGTGCGCCGACGGCGGGTGCCGCACCGACCGGGACGGGGACGCCGGGTCGCGCTCGGCGTCGGGGCGGCGCTGGCCGCGGCGGCCGTGGCGACCGCCGCGGTCGTCCCGGCCCTGTCGGGTGCCGACGAGCGACGCGACCCCTCGGCGCTCGCGCCGCTGCCGGTCCGGGCGGCCGACAACCCGGTCGCCGTGGCCTGGGTGGCCGGCGGCGAGCTGCACCTGCGCCGGGCGGTCGTCGACACGGGTCCGGTCGTCGACCTCGTCGAGGTCCCGGGCGGGGCGGCGTACCTCGACGCCGGCGGTCGGGTGGTCCGGGTCGACGAGCGCGGTCGTCGGGAGCTTCTCGGCCGGGCCGATCCCGACGCCGGCCTGACCGGCTCGGCGGGCGGGGGCCTGGTGGTCTGGCGCGAGCGGGCCAGCGGCGACCTGGTGGTCCACGACGTCCGTCGCGACGACGAGGCGGCACGGGTCGCGGGGACGTCCCTGCGACCGGTGGCCGTCGACGACGACCGGCTGTACTACAACTCGACCGACGGGTCGGTCGCCGTGCTGCTGCCGGACGGTGACCCGCGCCGGCTCCGCGCGCTGCCGCTGCTCGACGTACGGGCCGGGACGATGCTGCTGCGGGGCGACCGGGGACGGGTGCTGCTGAGGTCCCAGCGCGAGCGCCCGGGGACCTTCGAGGTCGGCCAGGACGGGGAGCTGTCCGACGACGGGCGGTTCGCGCTGGTCACCACCGCCCGCGGCGACCGGGTCGCGCTCGACATCCTCGGTGGTCGACCGGCGACCGGGGTGGCCCCGGGGGAGCGGGTGGTCGCTGCCCGGCTCGCGGACGAGGGCACGATCGTGGTCGCCGTCGTACCTGCGGACCGGGCGGAGCCCGCCGACCCGGGCATCGGTCGACGCTCGGAGGCCGGGTCCTGGGAGCTGCGCACCTGCGTGCTCGGCACCGGGGACTGCTCCACCGGGACCCGGATCCCCGCCGCGGGGCCGGTCCCGCTGTTCGCGCGCTGAGCCTGACGTCTACCGTCGTGACGTGCTTCCCTTCCGCCAGGTCGACGTCTTCTCCGCGGCTCCGCTGCTCGGCAACCCGGTCGCCGTCGTGCACGACGCGGACGGCCTCGACGACGAGACGATGGCGGCGTTCGCCCGCTGGACCAACCTCTCCGAGACGACCTTCCTGCTGGCGTCGACGACGCCCGGCGCGGACTACCGGCTGCGCATCTGGACGCCGGGCGGGGAGCTCCCGTTCGCCGGACACCCGACCCTCGGCAGCGCGCACGCCTGGCTCGAGGCCGGCGGGGTGCCGGCGGGCGACGACGTCGTCCAGGAGTGCGGCGCCGGGCTGGTGCGGCTGCGCCGCGACGGGGCCGGTCGGCTCTCCTTCCAAGCCCCGCCGCTGACCCGTTCGGGGCCGGTCTCCGCCACCGACCTAGGCGCGATCGGTCGGGCGCTGCGGCTGCCGGAGTCGGCCGTCGTCGAGTCGACCTGGATCGACAACGGGCCGGGCTGGGTGGGCGTGCTGCTCGACTCGGCCGACGCCGTGCTCGCGCTGGACCCCGACTTCGCGGCCTTCGGCGACCTGAAGATCGGCGTCGTCGGCCCGTACGACGAGGGCCCGCTGGCCGTCGAGGTCCGGGCGTTCTGCCCCGGCTACGGCCCGGCGGAGGACCCGGTCACCGGCTCGCTCAACGCGGGGATCGGCCAGTGGCTGGCCGGCTCGCGGCTGCCCTCGTCGTACGTCGCGGGCCAGGGGACGGTGCTGGGCCGGGCCGGACGGGTGCACGTGAGGCGCGAGGGGCAGGAGGTGTGGGTGGGAGGCGACACCCGGACCACCATCGTCGGCGCCGTCGGTCTCGACGCCTAGGCTGGGCCCGTGCAGGCCTACCTCGATCTTCTCCGCCGGGTCCTCGACGAGGGTGTCGAGAAGAGCGACCGCACCGGCACCGGCACCCGCTCGGTCTTTGGTCACCAGCTCCGGTTCGACCTGAGCGAGGGCTTCCCGCTCGTCACGACCAAGAAGGTGCACACCCGCTCGGTGTTCGCCGAGCTGCTGTGGTTCCTGCGCGGCGACACCAACGTGAAGTGGCTCCAGGACCGCGGTGTGACGATCTGGGACGAGTGGGCCGACGACAACGGCGACCTCGGACCCGTCTACGGCTACCAGTGGCGCTCGTGGCCGACGCCCGACGGGCGGCACGTCGACCAGATCGCGCAGGTCGTCGAGCAGATCCGCACCAACCCCGACTCGCGCCGCCACCTGGTCAGTGCGTGGAACGTCGCCGACCTCCCGGACATGGCGCTCGCGCCCTGCCACACCATGTTCCAGTTCTACGTCGCCCCGCAGGAGTCCGGGCCGGGCAGGCTCAGCTGCCAGCTCTACCAGCGCTCCGCCGACGTCTTCCTGGGCGTGCCGTTCAACATCGCGTCGTACGCCCTGCTGACCCACATGGTCGCCCAGGTGACCGGGCTGGAGGTCGGCGACTTCGTGCACACCTTCGGCGACGCCCACCTCTACCTCAACCATCTCGACCAGGCCGCGCTCCAGCTGACCCGCGAGCCGCGTCCGCTCCCGACGCTCCACCTCGACCGGTCGGTGACCGAGCTCGACGCCTTCGACCTGGAGCACCTGCGGCTCGAGGGCTACGACCCGCACCCCGGCATCAAGGCGCCGATCGCCGTATGAGCCGGGGCACGCCCCGACGCGTGGTGCTGGTCGCCGCCGTCGCCCGCAACGGGGTGATCGGGAACGGGCCGGACATCCCCTGGCGGGTCCCGGGGGAGCAGGCCGTCTTCAAGCGGCTGACCATGGGCCACGTGCTGGTGATGGGCCGCACGACGTACGAGTCCATCGGCCGGCCGCTGCCCGGTCGCACCACCATCGTGCTGACCCGCGACCCGGGCTGGACGGCCGAGGGCGTGCTCGTGGCCCACGACCTCGACGCCGCGCTCGCGCTCGCCGACGACCTCCCGGGCGACGTGATGGTCGCCGGCGGCGCCCAGGTGTACGCCGCCGCGCTGAGCGTCGCCACCGAGCAGGTGCTGTCCGAGATCCCGCTGGAGCCGGAGGGCGACGTGCACTACCCGGACTTCGACTGCACCGCGTGGGTCGAGGTCGAGCGGGAGCCGCACGACGGCTTCGACGTCGTCCGATTCACGCGTTCCTGAGGCTGTCGGCGCCTACGCTGCCGCCATGACCGACACTCGAGACCCGGCCTCGCCGGTGGCGCGGAGCTGCTCGGTCCGCTGATCCGCTACGGCGCCCCGCTGCTGCTCGTGCTCCCCGGCCTGGCCGCCGCGGTCTCGTCAGAATCCCGCGCCTGGTGGCTCCCCGGCGGGTATGCCGGGTTCCTCCTGGTCGCCCACCTGATGGGTGACCACCTTGCGCGGCTCCCGCTGCCGGAGGTGAGCTCGCCGAGCCGGTCGTGGCGGATCGCCTGGCGGGCCACCGCGCTGGCCACGACGCAGGGTCTGGCCGCGGCGCTGGCGGCCCTGGGCGTCCTGTGCGTCGCGTTGCCGACCGTGTCCGGGACCGTCGTGAGCATCGTGCTGTGCCCGGTGCTCGGCGCGGCGATCGGGACGTCGGTCGGGCGGCCCCGGCGCCTGGTCGGGCGACGACTCCGGGTCAGCTGACCGGCTGCTGCTCCCGCGTCTCCGCGGTGTCGACCTTCGGCGACGCCAGCGCGAGCCCGGCCAGGCTGGCCAGGAACGCCGCGCCCGCGCAGATCCCGAAGAGCACCCGGTAGGCGGTCAGAGACGGGAGCTCCGCCCCGCCCAGCGCGGCGACGCTGACCGTGAACGACGCGAGCAGGGTGCCGCCGAGGGCGCTGGCCAGGGTGCTGCCGAGCGAGCGGGCCAGGGTGTTGATGCCGTTGGCCGCGGCCAGCTCGCGCTCCGGCGTGTGCGCGTTGATGAGCGCCGGAAGGCTCGCGTAGCCGATGCCCGTGCCCGCGCCGATGATCGCCGTACCGAGGACGACGTGCCACAGCTCGCCGACCAGCACGATGCGCAGCAACAGGCCACCGGTCAGGATCAGACCGGCGACCGCGAGCACCCGGCCGGGACCCCAGGAGCCGATCAACCGGGCCGTGACCGGGGCCAGGACCAGCATCAGGATGCCGCTGGGCAGCAGGCACAGGCCAGCGGTCAGCACCGAGGAGCCGAAGCCGTACCCGGTCTCCTTGGGCATCTGCACGTAGGTCGCGGTGCCGACGAAGCTCGCGAAGAGCGCGAAGCCGAAGAACAGCGAGGCGATGTTGGTGATCACGATCGGGGGCCGGCCGAGGGTGCGCATGTCGACCAGCGGGTTGCGGACGCGGCGCTCGACGACGACGAGGAGGCCGAGCAGCAGCACCGACAGCACGAGCAGGCCGACGGTCCTCGCCGAGCCCCAGCCCCAGCTCGAGGCCTGGGAGAGGGGCAGCACCAGGGCGACCAGCCCGCCGGCGAGCAGGACCATGCCCGACCAGTCGATCCGTCCGGGGTCGCCGACGGCCGGCTCGTCGACCAGGGCCACGACGAGGGCGGCACTGACGGCCGCGCCGACCGCGCCGATCCAGAACAGCACGTGGTAGTCGACGTTGTCGGCGAGCAGTCCGGCCAGCGGCAGGCCCAGCGCGCCGCCGATGCCGAGCATCGCGCTGATCAGCGCGGTGGCCGAGCCGCGCCGGGCCGGCGGCAGTTGGGTGTGGAGGAGGCTGATGCCGAGCGGGATCGACGCGCCCGAGAGCCCGCACAGGGCGCGGCCCACGATCATCACGGTCGGGTCGGTCGTGAGCGCGTCGATGAGCGAGCCCGCGGCCAGCGACAGTAGGGCGACCAGCAGCATCCGGCGGCGGCCGAACATGTCGGCGAGCCGGCTGATGATCGGGACGGCCACCGCGCCGACCAGGAGGGTCGAGGTGAGCAGCCAGGACGACTGGGTGGTCGAGGCGCCGATGTCGGCCTCGATGACCGGGAGCACCGGGATGATCAGCGTCTGCGAGAGCGACGCCATCAGGGCGCCGAGGCCGATCGCGGCTATCTCGAGGTTGGCGCGCATCGGCGACGGGGCGGGTGGGTGGCTCATCGGGTCCTTCCGGAACATGTAAACAGGCGTTGACATGAACGGTATGGATGACGTGGGCAACTTGTCAAACGGGCGATTACATCGGGCATGATGGCGGGGTGAGCCCGTCCCCGCCGCCCGTCCCGCCCCGTCGTCCGCGCGACGCCGAAGCGACCCGCGCGGCCCTGCTGCGGGCGGCCCGGAGGCGGTTCACGGTGCTCGGCTACGAGCGCACCACCACCCGGGACATCGCGGCCGACGCCGGCGTCAACGTCTCGCTGATCTCCCGCTACTTCGGCTCCAAGGACGGCCTCTTCGCAGCGGTCGTCGAGGAGTCCTCGGACGTGCTCGACGACGGATCGGACCTCGCGCCCGACGCCATCGTGGAGTCGATGATTGCGAGCCTCGCGCCCGACGCGTGGGCGGAGTTCGGTCACGAGCACCCGCTGCTGCTCCTGCTCCGCGGCTCCGGCGCGGGGGAGGAGCGGGTGAGCGGGCTGCGCCAGGAGGCACTGACCGCGGCCATTGACCGGCTTCAGCGGTCGTGGGCCGACCCATCGCTCGACCCGGCCACGGCACAGCTGCGGGCCGAGCTGCTCTTCGCCCTCTTCTCGGGGGTCACCCTCCTGCGCTCGCTGGTCCCCGGCGAGCCGCTGATCACCCGCGACGTCGACCTGCTGCGCACCGAGCTGGAGCGCCTGGTCCGCGCGATCGTGGGGAGTGCCGACGGCTGACGCGCAGCGGTCTGCCAGGCTGGTCCGCATGGAGCTGCGCATCTTCACCGAGCCTCAGCAGGGCGCGACGTACGACGACCTCCTCGCCGTGGCCCTCGAGGCCGAGGAGCTGGGGTTCGGGGCGTTCTTCCGCTCCGACCACTACCTCGGCATGGGCACCGAGGGCCTGCCCGGCCCCAGCGACGCGTGGATCACGCTCGCCGGTCTGGCCCGCGACACCTCGTCCATCCGGCTCGGCACCATGATGACGAGCGCGACCTTCCGCCATCCCGGGCCGTTGGCGATCGGCGTCGCCAACGTCGACCAGATGAGCGGCGGCAGGATCGAGCTCGGGATCGGCGCCGGCTGGTTCGAGGCCGAGCACACCAAGTACGGCATCCCGTTCCCCTCCACCGGTGAGCGCTTCGACCGGTTCGAGGAGCAGCTCGCGATCATCACCGGCCTCTGGGCGACCTCGGGCGGCTTCAGCTTCGACGGCACGCACTACCAGGTGGCGGACTCGCCCGGCCTGCCCAAGCCGACCCAGGCCAAGCCGCCCGTCCTGATCGGCGGCCTCGGCAAGAAGCGCACGCCGGCCCTCGCGGCGTCGTACGCCGACGAGTTCAACCTGCCCTTCGTCGACGAGGCGACCACCGAGGCCCAGTTCGCCCGGGTCGCCGCCGCCTGCGAGGCGATCGACCGCGACCCCGCCACGATGACCTGGTCGAACGCGCTCGTGCTCTGCGTGGGCGCCGACGAGGCCGAGGTGACTCGCCGCGCCGCCGCCATCGGGCGCGAGCCCGACGAGCTCCGCGAGAACGGCCTCGCCGGCACCCCGCAGGAGGTCGTCGACAAGATCAACCGGTACGCCGCCCTCGGCGCCGAGCGGGTCTACCTCCAGGTCCTGGACCTCGCCGACCTCGACCACCTGCGCCTGGTCGCCGCTGAGGTCATGCCGCACGTCTGAGCGAGGGCTCGTGACGGGCGTGCCGGACCCTCGTGTCGAGGCCCTCACCTGGGCGGCGACGGTCCTGGGTGCGCCCGTCGTCGACGTCGCCGAGCTGACCGGCGCTCTCACGTCCACGATGCTGGACATCACCGCCGGGGACGGCACGCGGGCCGTCCTGAGGCTGATGACCGAGGAGCCGTGGCGCCACCACGGGGCCGAGTTGACGCGCCGTGAGCGGCGGGCGATGCACGAGCTGGCGTCGACCCGCGTGCCCGCTCCGCGGAGCATCGCGCTGGACGCCGCCGGCGACTCGGCGGGCGTGGCCGCCCACCTGATGACCCGCCTGCCGGGTGGGCCGACTCGTCACCTGGACGACGGTGCCCTCGCGGCGATGGCTGACGCTCTGGCCGTGATCCACGCGGTCCGTCCTGCGGTCCCGTTCCGGACCTTCCAGTCGTGGGCGTGGGAGGCGAAGTGGGTGGTGCCGCCCTGGACGGCGTACCCACGATCCTGGGAGCGCGCGTTCGACCTGCTCGCCGGCGAGGCTCCGACCTATGTCCCGACGTTCCTGCACCGCGACTTCAGCCACCGCAACCTGCTGTGGCGCGACGGGACGATCTCGGGCGTCGTCGACTGGGTCGAGGCGTCGACCGGCCCCGCCTGGCTCGACGCCGCGCACGCGGCCACGAACCTCGCCCTCGACCTCGGTCCGGACCGGGCTCGCGCCTTCGTCGAGGCGTACGGCGACGTCGCGACGGACGCGCCGCACCCGTACTGGTTCGTCATGGACGCCGTCGGTTTCCTGCCTCCTCCGGGGAAGCAGGCGCTGTTCGGCCGGGACGAGCAGCTGACCCGCCTCGACGCCTGGCTCCACGACCTGCTCGCGTGGGCGTGCCCGTAGCCCTGCCGGGGGTGCTCGGTCAGGGCTGCGGGGTGGTGCCGGTGTGGTCGCGAACGAAGTTCAGTCCGTTCGGACTTCGCCAGATGAACGTCGTGTCGTCGATCTTGTCGTAGCGCCATCTGGTGTGGGTCTTGGCGCGGTGATGTCGTCGGCACAGGGGCGCGATGTTGCAGTCGCAGGTCGGCCCGCCTCTGGACGCTGGGTCGTTGTGGTCGTGGTCGCACGATCTGGCGCGGCGTCGGCACCACGGAAAGACGCAGGAGTGCTGGAGCAGGGCCTGGCGTTCCTTCAGCCGGTCGGGGACCTCGTAGGCATCCACGTGGACGTGACCGGCGAGGTCGATCACGGGCTTGATCACGACCTGGCTGTCGCCGTCCTGGCACCAGGACCGGACCTGCTCGACCGAGATGAGGGTGCGGGTGTTCTCGACGCGGGCGATGGCGGCGTCGGCGAGGTGCACGTGCACCACGACCTGCCGGGGCCGCTTCCGGTCGGGGTCGGGTTCGGCGTTCAGGTCGAGGGTGAGCTGGCGGCGGGCCAGGTCGCCGACCGCGATCGAACGGCGGGCGTCGAGCGACAGGCCGTCGGCGATCGTGGCGAGGTGGGTCGCACCCCGAGCGACCGCGTCTTCGAGGTCGAGCGCATCGACCAGATCGAGGGTTCCGCGGACCTCGACATGACCGTCGAAGGAGACCTGCTGGACCTCGATGTCGAAGTGCCGCACCTCAGCCGCATCCCGCGCCCGCTGGGCGGCCGTCTCGGGGTCGAAACGGACACGGGCCTCCTCGATGGTCCGGTCGAGTTGGGCGATCGAGATCTTGTGCGCGGTTGCCGCGACGTGGGTGTCGACGAACTCCGCCCCATCGGGCGGCAGGTCGATGGTCTCGGCCGCGATCCGGCGGGCTTTCCAGACCGGGAGGTCCAACGACTGGACGCGTTCGTAGACCCGTGGGAGGCGGTGGGCGAGTTCGACGGCGTGGCCGAGGTAGATCCGACCCGAGTCCGACGACAGGCCCAGTGCGGCGGAGAACTCCAGCACGGAGAACTCGGCGATGAGGGGTGCGCCGGGGCCGGCGATGGCCATCTCGTCCTCGCAGCCGGGCACCCAGACGGCGGCGGCGTCGTGCAGGGAGTCGGTGGAGTGCATGCCGGCCCAGGTGACGGCGGCGGCGAGCTGGTCGGCCTCGGCCTGCAACTGGATAGATCGTCGGGCGTGGACGAAGGCGAGCACCGCGGTGGCGGTGTCGCAATCGTGGAGGTCCCGAGTGGCCATACCCATATGATACTCGAACACATTGTCGAATGCGAGGGTTGTTCACAGCCTTGTTCGAGCGGTCGACCCGAAGAGAGCGAAAGCTAGAAGCGGCCTGGTGATGGCCCTTGATCACCGCGGACGGTGAGCCCCCTTCTTTCAGTAAAAGTCTTCGAACCGGCCTGGTGCACCGAGCAGACGCCACGGCAGAGGCCGACCTACCGGAGGTCGCTTGTTGGCTGCGGGGGTCTCGACGGGCGCTCAGGACTTCGTCCTTCACGGGAGAGACCACCGGCGGGAGTGCAGGGTGGAATTGCAGGAAAGGACTGCTGGAGGGGACTGCTGGGGCGGATGCGGTGATCGGGGGCGGGGGAGGGATAGCCTGGCTCCCATGACGTCCGGCACCACCTCCGCGCCCGAGGCGCCCTTCGGCCACGTGCTCACGGCGATGGCCACCGCCTTCCACGACGACGGTTCCGTGAATCTCGACGCCACCGCGCGGATCGCCCAGCACCTCGTGGCGCACGGCAACGACGGGCTCGTCGTGTCGGGCACCACCGGTGAGTCGCCGACGACGACGACGGACGAGGACGGTGACGTCCTGGCGGCCGTGCGTGATGCGGTCGGGGGCGACGTCACGTTGGTGGCCGGCATCGGTACCAACGACACCCGCACGTCCACGCTGCTGGCTCAGCAGGCCCGCAAGAACGGCGCGGACGGCGTGCTCCTCGTGACGCCGTACTACAACAAGCCCGGCCAGCGGGGCATCCTCGAGCACTTCCGCCAGGTGGTGGACGCGGCCGAGCTCCCCGTCATGCTGTACGACGTCCCGGGCCGTACCGGCTCGACCATCGCGCTCGAGACCTACGAGCAGGCCATCGCCTGGGAGCAGGTCGTCGCGGTCAAGGACGCGGTCGGCGACTTCGCGCGCGGGGTGCGGATCCGCGAGCTGGGCTACGCGGTCTACTCCGGCGACGACGAGGCCAACCTGGGCTGGCTCGCGCACGGTGCCGTCGGGTTCGTCAGCGTCGTCGGCCATGTCGCCGGCGACCAGCTGAAGGCGATGGCCGACTCCTACTGGGCGGGCGACCACGTCGCCGCCCTCGACATCTTCACGCGGCTGCTCCCCGCGATCGACGCCGTCATGGGCGTCGCCAACTACGGAGCCACCACCGCCAAGGCCGGGCTCCAGCTCCTCGGGGTGCTCGACAACCGCAACGTCCGGTCGCCGCTCGCGGCGCTGGACGACGCGGAGGTCGCTGCTCTGAGGGAGGGGCTCACGGCCGCCGGCCTCTTGTAAAGGACGTCCTTTGAGTCACCCTCATCCCGAGCTCTCCACGCCGCCGGCACTGCCGAAGGGAGGGCTCCGGGTCACCGCCTTCGGCGGGCTCGGCGAGGTCGGTCGGAACATGACCGCCTTCGAGTACGACGGGCGCATCCTCGTCGTCGACTGCGGCGTGCTCTTCCCCGAGGACCACCAGCCCGGCGTCGACCTGATCCTGCCGGACTGGAGCTCGATCCGGGACCGGCTCGACGACATCGAGGCCTTGGTGCTGACCCACGGTCACGAGGACCACATCGGTGCGACGCCGTACCTCCTGCGCGAGCGGCAGGACATCCCGCTCGTCGGGTCCGAGCTGACCCTGGCGCTGCTCGACAGCAAGCTGCGCGAGCACCGGCTGCGCGAGACCGTGCACCACAAGGTCAAGGAGGGCCAGAAGCTCACCTTCGGGCCGTTCGAGCTGGAGTTCGTCGCGGTCAACCACTCCATCCCGGACGCGCTGGCCGTGGCGATCCGCACCGGCGCCGGGATGGTGCTGCACACCGGCGACTTCAAGATGGACCAGCTGCCGCTGGACGGCCGGATCACCGACCTGCGTGCGTTCGCGAGGCTGGGAGAGGAGGGCGTCGACCTCTTCCTGACCGACTCGACCAACGCGGAGACGCCGGGCTTCACCCCGTCGGAGAAGAAGATCACCCCGGTCATCGACCAGGTCTTCCGCGAGTCGCAGCAGCGGATCATCGTCGCCTGCTTCGCCTCCCACGTGCACCGGGTCCAGCAGGTCCTGGACGCCGCGGTCGCCCACCGTCGCAAGGTCGCGTACGTCGGCCGCTCGATGGTCCGCAACATGGCGATCGCCCGCGACCTGGGCTACCTGAAGGTGCCCGAGGGCGTGCTGGTCGAGGCCAAGGAGCTGGCCACCCTGCCGCCCGAGCGGGTCGTGCTGATCTCGACCGGCTCGCAGGGCGAGCCGATGAGCGCGCTGAGCCGGATCGCCCAG
The DNA here is from genome assembly GCF_900101465.1 of Nocardioides lianchengensis. GTDB lineage: Bacteria > Actinomycetota > Actinomycetes > Propionibacteriales > Nocardioidaceae > Nocardioides > Nocardioides lianchengensis. The sequence continues at coordinate 138,383 of NZ_FMZM01000012.1, read as the reverse complement.
CGCAACCACAACTTCGTGCACATCGAGGAGGGCGACACCGTCCTGCTCGCCTCCAGCCTGATCCCCGGCAACGAGAACGCCGTCTACCGCGTGATCAACGGCCTGGCCCGTTGGGGCGCGAAGGTCGTCCACAAGGGCAACGCGATGGTGCACGTCTCCGGTCACGCGAGCGCCGGCGAGCTCCTCTACTGCTACAACATCGTCCAGCCCCGCAACGTGCTGCCGGTGCACGGCGAGATCCGGCACATGCTGGCCAACGCCGACCTGGCCCGGGCCACCGGTGTCGAGAACGTCGTCATCGCCGAGGACGGCGTCGTCGTCGACCTGGTCGACGGCCTGGCCAAGATCGTCGGCAAGGTCGAGTGCGGCAACGTCTTCGTCGACGGCTCGTCGGTCGGCGACGTCACGGAGTCAGACCTCAAGGACCGCCGGATCCTCGGCGAGGAGGGCTTCATCTCGATCATCGTCGTGGTCGACTCGGTCAGCGGCAAGGTGGCCGCCGGGCCCGAGATCCACGCCCGCGGCAACGCGCTCGACCACGCGTCCTTCGACGAGATCAAGCAGCCGATCATCAACGCCCTCGACCAGGCGATCGCCGACGGCAACACCGACGCCTACCAGCTGCAGCAGACCGTACGACGGGTCGTCGGTCGCTGGGTCAACACCGCCCACCGGCGCCGGCCGATGATCATCCCGGTCGTCATCGAGGCCTGATCGTGATCTGTTCGCTGACTGCGCTCGACCTCGGCCCCCGAGACTCGGGCCATGGCGACCGAGGCAGCTCCCACGGCCGACCCCTCGATGATCCGGACGGCCCACGCGGCCTTCCGGCGTGACCTGGTCCGGACCCGGATCGTCGTCGCCGACGGCGCTTCCGGTGTCCGCCGTACGGCGCTCGGGGACCACGTCCTGTGGCTGATGGGCGCGCTGCACCGTCACCACGAGGCCGAGGACGCGCTCTACCCGCTGGTCGTGCGCCACGACCCGGCGGTGGCGCCGCTGGTCGCGACGGTCGACGCCGAGCACGGTGCCATCTCCCCGGCTGTGGGACTGCTCGAGGAAGCCGCGCGCGAGTACCGCGACGGCGCCGGCAGCGAGGTGCTGTTGCACGCGCTGACCGAGCTCGACTCCGTGCTGCTGCCGCACCTCGAGCGCGAGGAGGCCGAGCTCGTCCCGGCGGCGTCCCGGAGCCTGTCGCCGGCGCAGTGGGCGTCGTGGCACCGCCAGCACGACCGGTCGCCGCTGGAGGTGCACTGGCTGGTCGACGGGGCGGACGCACGGACCCGGGCGACCGTGCTGGCCCGGCTGCCCGCCGTACCTCGGCTCCTGCACGGGCTGCGCCGGGCCTACGCGCGGCGCTTCCGCGAGCTGTGGGTCGGTACGCCGGCCGCGCGGGTGCCGGCGTTGACCCTCCAGAACTACGCCGACTGGGCCTGAGCGCACTCAGCAGCGGGTCCAGCCCGGGCCGGCGCCGCGCTGGGGGCGCCCGGTAGCGGGGTCGACGTCGACCTGCAGCGACCGCTCGCCCAGCTCGACCACGAGCAGGTCCGGCCCGGCCCAGCGGACCCGGTCGAACGCCTCCTCCGGGAGACCGCCCTTCGCGCACCCGACCGGCCACTCCCGAGCCAGCAAGGAGCCGGTCTGGCGCACCGACACCAGCCAGGCCGGCTCGTCGTCGCTGCCCGCCTCGCGTACGACGGCCTCGTACTCGGCGCGGTCGGGCGCCTGCGACGTCGCGACCGCCCCGTCCTCGCCGGGGGAGACCAGCCACGCCGCACCCCAGCCCAGGCCCGCCGCGAGGCAGATCGAGCCGAGGGCGAGTCGGGTCAGGACCCGGTCGAGCCGGAGCCGGATGCCGATGGTCACGAGCAGGGCGGCGGCCACGCCCATCGGGTAGGGGTGGTCGAGCAGCCGCGCGACCCAGACCAGGCCGAGGGGGTTGACCACACCGACGGCTCCCGCGATGACGAGGAGCACGCCGACGAGGATCAGTGCCCACCCCCAACGGTGGCGGGACGTGGAGCCATCGGTCACCGCGCCGGTCCTTCCTCTTGGGGGGCCGGTTCCCGCACCCCGGAAGGCGGAAACCCCGCCGGACGACGTCCGGCGGGGCTCCCGTCTGCACTGCTCGGCCGCTACCTCCGGACGACCCGGACCGTCACGCGGTCCTTGCTCGCCGAGATGTTGCCGTTGCCGCCGTACGTCACCACGAGGGTGTGTCGGCCGGCCTTGAGGCGCTTGACGGTGATCGTCACGCGGCCCTTGCTGTTGACCGTCGCCGAGCCGACGCGCTTGCCCTTCAGTGTCACGACGACCTTGCCGGTCGGCTTCACCGAGTTCGCCACGTTCACCAGTGCCTTGACCCGGACCGCCTTGCCGGCCCTGACCCGCTTGGGCGTCACCGACGCCCGGGTCTTGGACGTGGCCTTCGCGACCTTGATGGCCTTGGTCGTCGTCGACGCCACGTTGTTGTCGTCGCCCGAGTAGCTGATCGTCAGCCGGTGGGTGCCAGCCGACAGGGTCTTCGGCAGGTTGACCGTCGCCTTGCCGGCGGCCAGCGTGGCGTTCGCGATCTGCTTCGAGCCCTCCGCGACGGTGACGGTGCCCGTGGGCGCCTCGCCCGCGACCGAGACCGACAGCTTGCTCGCCTTGCCGTAGGCCGACGGCTCCGGCACGTGAGTGGCGGTGATGGTGCCGGCCGGCTTGGCGATGCAGTTGGTCACGGTGACGTTGTCGACGTACCAACCGTCGAGACCGCCACAGCCGTCTCGGCCGATGTCGAACCGGAACTTGACCGAGGCGCCGGGGACAGCGCCGGGGATCTTGGTCAGGTCGATGATCGACGTGCCCCACGAACCGCCGGGCTCGTTGCCGTCGGTCCCGGTGAAGGCCGCCTGGCCCGCCATCGGGTTGGTGTTGTCACCAGCGGCGGTCTCCAGAGTGCGCCCGGGGGCGTTGAAGACGTACGCCGCGGTCGGCACGATCGAGAACTCGCCCCCGCCGACGCTCACCTTCACGTTGGCGCCGTCGAAGTCGATCTCGGTCGCCACGTAGTGGTCGAACGAGAGCATCGACTTCGAGCCCTCGGCGATCGTGATGGCGGGGCTGATGAGGCCGTTGCGGCTGGAGATGTCCCCGGCCGCCCCGGTGCACTTGCCGGCGCTCGGAGCAGGGCCGTAGGCAACGGAGCCGGCGTGGTCGCCCGGCGCCGAGTCGTCGGCGGTCCAGTCGAGACCCGAGCCCTCCGGGAAGGCGAGCTCCTCGTCCTGGGTCCACCCCGCGAGGCCGTCCTCGAAGTCCTCGGCGTACGTCACCTCGGTCTTGAAGTCGGCGCCGCACAGCGAGGGAGTCGCCTTGTCCAGCATGGGCTGGAAGTTGCACTGGACCGGCTCCACTCGCAGCTCAGTCGCCTGCGCCACCGCCGTCACCGCGGCGCAGTCGTCCGTGGTGATGGGGTCCGCGGCCTCCGGCGTGGCGGCCGAACCACCGGTCGCGCTCTGCCCCAGGGTGACCTTGTTGATCGGCTGGCCGGTCAGGTCGACGCAGGAGGCCGCCAGGCCATCCGCGAGGTCGGCGAAGTCCGAGGTCTGGCCCAGGTACGCCGTCTGCGTGCGCCAGAAGAGGTTCGCCGCCTTGTCGAGCCCGATGGCCGGCACGGTGACGCCGTTGTAGGTGCCGCCGTCGACCAGGAGCGCATAGGCGTGGTTCACGACGCCCGAGTTGCTGTGGACCCCGCCGCTGTCGCTGAACTCGCAGTAGTACTCGGCGTCGGAGACCTTGCCCGGGTCGCCGTAGCAGGTGGGGCTCCACATGTCGCGGATGGCGCCGCCGAAGGCCGGGTCGTCCTCGCCGGACAGCCAGCGACCGGACGTGTCCTTGTCCGCCTCGTCGATGTCCTTGACCGTGATGTTGACCGTGCTGGTGGCGCTCTTGATCTTGGTGCCGCTGGCCTGGTCGACCATGACGCCGTAGATGTCGGCGTCGCCCGACATGGACACGAGCGCGCCCGTCGGGGAGTTGTTGCCGACCACGATGCCGGTCGCGCCCGCGTCGACGGCGTGCTGCGTCTTCGTCGAGAACGGGCACGTGCCGCGGTCGACGTAGACGAACTTGCCGGCGATCTGGGCCGCGTTGGTGAACGGCGAGCACCCGTCGGTGGGAGTGGGGCCGTCGGGGTCGGCCGGGTCGGTGCCGACGATGAGGTCGGTGGTCACCCCGGCCTTGGTGAAGACCGGGCCGAACGAGGCCGGGACCGAGTCGCAGTCGCCGGCGATCCCCGCCGGTGCGTTGATGCGGACGCCGACCGCGCCGCGCGTGTACTGGGAGCACAGCCCGGCGGTCCGGGTGCCGTCGTCACCCTCGTTGAAGCGGTCGTTGAGGATGTCGACCGTCTCGCCCCAGATGTCGGAGTAGGCCTCGTTCATGGCGCCCGACTGCCACTGGTAGACGAGCCCCGAGGTGTACTCGGTGTAGGCGTGGGCCCACTCGTGGGCCACGGTGTCGTCGGAGGTGACGCCGGAGCAGTAGTTGGTCGTCGCGCCGTTCCAGTTGGCGTTCGGGCAGGCGATGGTCGGGTCGTTGTTGACCGTGATCATCTTCGAGCCCAGGCCGTCGTAGGAGTCGCGACCGAAAGTGTTGCGGAACATCCAGTACGCCTCGCCGGTGCCCTGGACCTCGTTCTGCTGATCCTGGTCGAGCGTCCCGGGGAAGGCGTCGCCCTCGGTCCACACCGGCTCATCGAGACCGCCGACCGTGTCGTCCGACTCGTCGTCCGGGGTGCCGTTGTCGTCGAGGAAGGCTTCGTACAGCTCGCGATCGAGCGCGTGGGCGATCATGGACCACCGGTTCACCGGCTTGCCGGTCGCCGCGTCGAGGATGACGGTCTCGCGGACGGTCTTGGCGTTGGAGACCTCGACCACCCAGGCCAGGACCGCCTTGCCGTTGACGCCGCGGGTCGAGCCCAGGCGGTAGATCATCAGCTTGGCCGACGCGGCTTCGGCGCCGTCGGTGAACGAGGCGGGCATGTCGGGGTCGACGCCGGTCGGGCCGGCCTTGACCAGCTTGACGGCCTTCGCCTTGGCGGTCGCCTCGTCCAGCGCCGGGGTGACGGCGAGGTCGAGGGACGGCGCGGCGTAGCCGCTGACGGCGGTCAGATCGCCCTGCTTGTCGACCTGAGCGCGGATCTGCGATCCGAAGACCTCGACCCCGCGGTACGACTGGGCGTAGTCGACGGTCCAGCCGTAGGCGTCCGCGGTGACGCCGGTCTGCTTCAGCTCGCCGCGGCGCGCGCCGAAGGCGGCGGCGTACTGGTCGAGGTAGGCGCCGGCCTTGGCCGCCGCGGTGGACTTCGAGCCCGCCTCGAACGACGGGAGCAGGTCGGTGGCGCGGGCGAAGCCCACGCGTCCCGTCGCCCTCTCGGTCGTGACCCGGGCGGTGCCCCGGGCATCGTCCTTCATGCGCTGGACCAGCGTGGTGTCGGCAGCGGACGCCGGTGCCGATGAGGCGAGCGGCACCGCGGCCAACCCTGCCCCGAGAAGTGCAAGGGTCAGACCTTGCCTGAGGAAATTCACGAGATTGCTACCCCTCCGAGTGGATGTAGTCGACCGGACGCCATGCGCCGGCCCCAGCGGCACCCTAAGGACACACGCCCGCGATGGTCCAGAGTCACCGGAGGATCAGTTGTCATCGCACAGCCCCGACGCAAGGAGTTCGAGGGACCCGTCACCGACGGGTGCGACACGCCACCTCGTCACTCCTGAGGTCCCTGTGACTGGTGGGACGATCGCCTAGGGTCGGGAACATGGCGACCCGTACGTCTTCCCCGCCGGGGTCGCGGAGCAAGAGCACGTCCACTTCCGGGTCGCGAGGCTCGGGACGAAGCGGTTCGACCCCCCGCGCCCGGAGTACCGGCAAGCAACCCACCAAGCAGTCGGCCCGACAGCCGGCCAAGCGACCCGTCAAGCGCGCCCCCGCGAAGAGCACCCGGGCCCGGACCTCGCGTCCGGCCCCGCGCGCCGTCCGCAGCGGGCCGGGACCGGTCGCCCGACTCTTCACCGCCCTCTTCCGCGGGCTCGCGACGGTCTGGCTGGGCATCGCCCACGGACTCGGCGCGGCCGCGCGGGGCATCGGGCGCAGCGCCCGCGACCTCGACCCGGCGCACCGGCGCGACGGCGCCGGGCTCTTCCTCATGGGGCTGGCCGTCGTGGTCGCCGCGGCCGTGTGGTTCGAGCCCGGGGGCGGCGTCTTCGACTTCACCCGTACGGCGGTCGCCGGCTCGGTCGGCAAGATCGGCTGGTTCGTTCCGCTGGTCCTGGTCTGGGTCGGCTGGCGCACCCTGCGCGACCCGGAGCAGAACGGTCCGGTCGGCCGCCAGGTGATCGGCTGGACGGCCGTCGCCTTCGGCGTGCTCGGGATCGTGCACATCGCCAACGGCTCGCCCGAGCCGGTCGACGGAGACACCTCGTCGCTGCAGAGCGCCGGCGGGGCCATCGGCTTCGTCGTGTCCTCGGTGCTCCTCGACCTGCTGCGCACGCCGTACGTCGTGGTGCCGCTGCTGGCGCTGGTCGCCTTCTTCGGCGTGCTCGTGGTCACCGCGACCCCGCTCTACCAGGTGCCGGACCGGCTCCGCGACCTCGGCGACCGGCTGCTCGGCCGGCACTACGAGGACGACGACTCCGCTCGCGGCCGGCGCGGCCACGACGACGAGATCGACCCCGAGATGGGCGACCCGGCGTACGACACCCCGGTGCTGGAGGACCGCGAGGTCAAGAAGCGCGGCCGCAAGAAGGACGCGATCGACGTGGCGCTGGAGGAGGACGACCCGCACGACGTCGGGGTCGACCTGTTCTCCTCGGAGCACTCCGGCAACCCCGGCGACGTGGATCCGGGCGCCGAGACCGAGGTGTCCGAGGCGGTCCGCGAGCGTGGGCCCGACGACACCGTGGAGCGGCCCGCCGTACGCGACGCGGGCGAGAGCCGGGGCGACCTGCAGCCGCCGCCGCACACCCCGCTGCCGGCGCGCGTCGAGCAGCTGGCCCTGTCGGGCGACATCGTCTACTCGCTCCCGGCCGACGAGGTGCTCAAGCCCGGCTCGGTCCACAAGGCCAAGTCGAAGGCCAGCGACGCGGTCGTCGACCGGCTGACCCAGGTGCTGGACGAGTTCTCGATCGACGCCCAGGTCACCGGCTACACCCGCGGTCCGACGGTCACGCGCTACGAGGTCGAGCTCGGCCCCGGCGTGAAGGTCGAGAAGATCATGAACATCCAGAAGAACATCGCCTACGCGGTGGCCTCGGCGGACGTCCGGATCCTCTCGCCGATCCCCGGCAAGTCCGCGGTCGGCGTCGAGATCCCGAACGTCGACAAGGAGATCGTCTCCCTCGGCGACGTGCTGCGCTCCTCGACGGCGCGCTCGGCGACGCACCCGATGATCGCGGGCCTCGGCAAGGACGTGGAGGGCGGCTTCGTGGTCGCCAACCTGGCCAAGATGCCGCACCTGCTGGTCGCCGGCGCCACCGGCTCCGGCAAGTCGTCGTTCATCAACTCGATGATCACCTCGATCCTGATGCGCTCCACGCCCGACGAGGTCCGGATGATCATGGTCGACCCCAAGCGGGTCGAGCTGAACGCCTACGAGGGCGTCCCGCACCTGATCACGCCGATCATCACCAACCCCAAGAAGGCCGCCGAGGCGCTGCAGTGGGTCGTCCGCGAGATGGACATGCGGTACGACGACCTCGCCAACTTCGGCTTCCGGCACATCGACGACTTCAACAAGGCGGTCCGCGCCGGCAAGGTCGAGGTGCCCGCGCACAGCGAGCGGGTGCTCACGCCGTACCCGTACCTGCTGGTGATCGTCGACGAGCTCGCCGACCTGATGATGGTCGCCCCGCGCGACGTCGAGGACTCGGTCGTCCGGATCACCCAGCTGGCCCGGGCGGCCGGCATCCACCTGGTGCTCGCCACCCAGCGGCCCTCGGTGGACGTCGTCACCGGCCTGATCAAGGCCAACGTCCCGTCCCGGCTGGCCTTCGCGACCTCGTCGCTGGCCGACAGCCGGGTCATCCTCGACCAGCCGGGCGCCGAGAAGCTCGTCGGCCAGGGTGACGGGCTGTTCCTGCCGATGGGCTCGTCCAAGGCGGTCCGCGTGCAGGGCTCCTGGGTCACCGAGGCCGAGATCGCGCAGGTCGTCCAGCACTGCAAGGGGCAGCTGGAGCCGACGTACCGCGAGGACGTCACGGCGCCCGCCGCCTCGAAGCGCGACCTGGACGACGACATCGGCGACGACATGGAGCTGGTCATCCAGGCCATCGAGCTGGTGGTGTCGACGCAGTTCGGCTCCACCTCGATGCTGCAGCGCAAGCTCCGGGTCGGCTTCGCGAAGGCGGGCCGGCTGATGGACATCATGGAGAGCCGTGGCGTGGTCGGGCCCAGCGAGGGCTCGAAGGCCCGCGACGTGCTGGTCAAGCCCGACGAGATCGACGGCGTCATCGCGACCCTGCAGGGGGAGATGTGAGCGAGCAGCTGATGGACCACGAGACCGACACCGAGACCGCCCCCGAGATCACCGTCCGCCGCAACGCGGGCCTGGCCGGCGCCATCGGCGGCGTGGCCGCCGTCGTGGCGATCCTCTACCTCTCGCGCGCCAGCGGCTCCGGCGCGCTCCTCGACTGGGCGCTGTGCCTGGTCATGGGCGCCGTCGCTGCCGCCTGGTTGCAGGCCTTCGTCGACGCCCGCACCCCGCTCCTCGTGGCCGACGCCCAGGGCCTGCGGGTCCGCCAGGGCCGGGCCTGGCACGGCATGCCGTGGGACGCGGTCGAGGCGCTCGAGCACCTGCCCCGCACGGGCCTGCTGCGCGACGGACGCCTCGAGGTCTTCCCGTACGACGGCGAGCCGCTCGCCGTACCGCTCTCCCTCTCGACCCGCGTCACCGGCGCGACCGGCGACCTGACCGCGGCCCTCGACGAGCTCGCCGCCGGCGCGGCCGAGGTCGTCGAGGTGTACGACGACTACTCCGCCGCCCCGGAGCCGGCCGCGGAGGACGCCGACGCCGCCGAGCCTGTGGACGACGACTCGGCGGACTCCTCCACGGGGGAGGACCCGGCGGAGAACGCCGACGCCGCGGGGGAGCGGCGGCTGCCGGACCCGCGGCCGTGGCTGGCCGGCGCGATCAACCAGCTGGCGCGGCTGCGTCGTACCCCGGGTGAGGCGCGGGCCGAGGACGAGCTGGTGGCCGAGGAGGTGGCGGCGGCGACGCCGACCCCGGAGCCGGTGCGCGATCCCGCGACGGCGGCGCGGATCGAGGTCCGCAGCGACCTGACCGTGACCGCCGACGACGACGACGTCGAGCACACCGCGGTGCGCGCGCTGCGCAGCCCCGGCCGGGTCGACCTGGTCGAGGAGGCGATCACCCCGGCGCCCGAGCCGACGGCGGTCGCGCTCCCGCGCATCGACGACCTCGAGGCGCCCGAGCCCGCGGTCGACCCGGTGGTCGGCCCGCAGCTGGCGGCGGCCCGCGAGCGGCTGCGGCTCAGCGTGGACCAGCTGGCCGAGCGCACCCGGATCCGCCCGCACGTGATCGAGTCGATCGAGGTCGACGACTTCGCGCCCTGCGGCGGCGACTTCTACGCCCGCGGTCACCTGCGCACGCTGGCCCGGGTGGTCGGCATCGACGCGGCCCCCCTCCTCGCCGTCTACGACGAGCGGTACGCCGACGCGCCCGTGGAGGCCCGCCAGGTCTTCGAGGCCGAGCTCGCCACCGGTGCCCACGGCTCGATCCGCGGCACCCGCGGCGGACCGAACTGGTCGGTGCTGGTCGCCGCCGTGATGGTGCTGGTGCTCGCCTGGTCGATCGCCCGGCTGTTCATGGACGGCCCGGTCGCGCTCGACAAGGAGCCGCCGCTGGACGGCTCCGCGGGCCTCACCAGCAGTGCGACCGGCTCGGTCACGTCGCTGCGGCTCGACGCGGCCGGCGGCGGCGCGGCGGTCAAGGTGGTCGACGGCAAGGGCGAGCTGGTCTTCACCGGCGACCTCGCCTTCGGCCAGGTCAAGACCCTGAAGAAGGTCGCGACGCCGATCAAGGTCACCAGCTCCGACGGCTCGCTCGAGGTCGCGCTCGGGGGCGGCGACGCGGAGGCGATCGGCGACACCGGCGAGCGGGCGACCCAGACCTACGTCGTGCGCCGGTAGCGTCGCTCGGGCCGCCCGCCCCCGCCGTACTGCAGGCGGACGGCGGCGCGGCCCTCGGCGACGTAGTGCTCCAGGTAGCGACGCGCGCTGACCCGCGAGACACCCACCCGCTCGGCGGCCTCGGCCGCCGACAGCTCGCCCTCGTCGAGGGCGGCCAGGACCAGGGCGGCGGTCTCGGCGCTCAGCCCCTTGGGCAGCGCGACCCGGCTGCGCCCGACCGGGGCGAAGACGGCGTCGATGTCGTCCTGGTCCGGGACGGCGCCGCCGGCCAGTGCCCGGTGGGACTGGCGGAAGGCGAGCAGGCGGGCGACCAGGTCGTCGTACTCGAAGGGCTTGACGAGGTAGTGCGCCGCCCCGCTCGCGGCGGCGGCCCGGACCGTGTCGGCCTCGCGCGCCGCGGTGACGACGATGACGCCGACGTCGTTGCCGCCGCCGCGCAGCCGGCGCAGCACCTCGATCCCGCTGAGGTCGGGGAGATGGACGTCGAGCAGCACCAGGTCGGGGGCCAGCCGCTCGACCTCGGCCAGCGCGGTCGTGCCGGTGGCCGCCTGGCCGACCACGGTGAAGCCGTCGGTGCGGTCGACGAAGCGGGTGTGGATCGAGGCGACCATGAAGTCGTCGTCGACGACGAGCACTCGAAGATCAGTCATGGAGGTCCTCGGCGGGCAGGCGGGCGGTGAAGACGGCCCCGCCCTCGTTGTGCACCGAGACCGAGCCGCCTCGACGCTCGCACACGACCTGGACGAGCGCGAGTCCGACCCCGCGGCCGCTGGCGTCGGAGGGCTTGGTGGTGAAGCCGCGCCGGAAGACCGAGGCGACGTGGTCGGCCGGTACGCCGGGACCGGTGTCGGCCACTTGCAGGACCACCTCGTCGGCGTCGACCAGGAGCCGTACGTCGACCGTGCCGGGCGCACCGGTCGAGGCGACGGCGTCGACGGCGTTGTCGACCAGGTTGCCGAGCACCGTCCCGACGTCGGCCGACAGGTCCGGGCCGAGCCGGGGGAGCGCGCTGTCCTCGTCGAGGCGCAGGTCCACCCGTCGCTCCGCGGCCAGGCTGGTCTTGGCGATCAGCAGGGCGGCGACGGCAGGGTCCTCGACGATCCCGGTCACGGCGTCGCTGATCGCGGCCCGGCGGCGGGTGAGGGTGCCGATCAGCCGGCCGGCCTCGTCGTACTCCTGGAGCTGGAGGAGGCCCGAGATGGTGTGCAGCTGGTTGCTGAACTCGTGGGTCTGCGCGCGCAGCGTCTCGGTGACGCCCTGGCGGGCGCTGAGCTCGCTCTGCATGGCGAGCAGCTCGGTGCGGTCGCGCAGGGTCACCACCGTCCCGGCCGCGCGGCCGGACGCCTCGACCGGGTTGCGGTTGACGACGACCAGCCGCCCGGCCACGAGGAGGACGGCGTCCTGCACCTGGCCGTCGCCCGAGAGCAGGTCGCGCACCCGCGGCTCCAGCTCGAGCGAGGACAGCGGACGCCCCTGCGCGTCGGCCGGCAGGTCGAGCAGCTCGCGGGCGCTCTCGCTCAGCACCGTCACCACCCCGTCGGCGCTGATCGCCACCAGCCCCTCGCGGATCGAGGTCAGCAGCGCCTCGCGCTGGTCGGCGAGTGCCGCGATCTCGGCCGGCTCCAGGCCGCGGGTGCGGCGCTTGATGAGCCGGGACAGCAGCCACGAGCCGGCGCCGCCGAGGGCCAGGCCGAGGGCCAGGAAGATCAGGAGGTCGTCGAAGGCGTTGTCGAGCCGCTCGTCCAGCGGCGGGTAGCGCTCCAGCATCACCACGCCGCCCACCACGGTCCCGGCCGCGGGCAACCCCTCGCCAGGAGCGTTGTTGGCGATCACCGGTACCGACACGGCGATGGCCCGGGAGCCGCGGTCATCGATCTCACCGAAGGAGCGACGACGCACCGCGTCGCGGTCGCCGAGGTCGAGCACCTCGCCCTCCCGGGTCGGGTCGGTGCTGACCAGCACCCGTCCGTCGGGATCGGCGAGGAACGCGACCGTCGCGCCGACGTCGTCGGCCCGCTGCTGGAGGGTGAAGGCCAGGGCCATCCGGTCGGGCACCTCCTCGAGGCCGTCCTGCACCGCGGGCGTGCTCGCGACCGCCTCCGCCGCCGCCGTCATCTGGTCGCCGCGCTGGTCGCGGAAGTCCTCGTCGCTCTGCCGGACGGAGAAGACGCTCACGACCACCAGGACGACCAGCAGCACGCCGAGCTGGAGCGCGAGGAACTGCCCGGCGAGCGTCGTACGGGCGCCCGGGCCCCGTGACCACAAGTTCCACAACCTCCATTGGTTACCGAAGCGTGACGGGCGCCACACAGGTGGGGATGCTCGTCACACCTGAACCTGACAGGAGAGACATGCTGACGGCAACACGAGCGGCTGCGGCCGCTGCCGCGCTCGTCGCGATCACCGCGACGGCGGGCTGCGGGGTCACCCGCGGCGACGACTCGCGCGACATCGCGATGTGGATCCCCAACAGCCCGGGCGGCGGCTACGACCAGACCGGTCGGGCCGCAGTGAGCGTCCTGGAGCAGAACGACGTCACGGGCGGCGACTTCGAGGTCACCAACATCCTCGGGGCGGGCGGCTCGGTGGCCCTGACCCGGCTGATGGGTGCCTCGGGCGACGAGCACACGATGATGACGATGGGCCTCGGCGTGGTGGGGTCGGCGTACTCCTTCGCGCTGCCCTACAAGGTCACCGACGCGACCCCGATCGCCCAGCTCATCGAGGACCAGGAGGGGCTGCTGGTCCCGGCGGACTCGCCGTACCAGACGATCGACGACTTCGTGGAGGCCTGGAAGGCCGACCCGTCGGGCATCGCCGTCGGCGGCGGCTCCAGCCCGGGCGGCCCCGACCACCTCTTCCCGATGCAGCTCGCCGAGGCGGTCGACATCGAGCCGTCCGACGTCCGCTACGTCGCGTACGACGGCGGCGGGCCGCTGACCAGCGCGCTCCTCGGCAACAAGATCGAGGTCGGGTTCTCCGGTCTCGGCGAGTTCGAGGGCCAGATCGAGGCCGGCAAGCTGCGCGTGCTGGCGGTGTCGGGCGAGGAGCGGCTGACCGGGGAGTCGGTCAAGGACGCTCCGACCCTCACCGAGTCGGGCATCGACCTGGTCTTCACCAACTGGCGCGGGGTCCTCGCGCCGCCCGGCATCTCCGACGAGCGACGCGACGAGCTGATCGCCTACGTCGAGGAGATGCACGAGTCCCCGCAGTGGCAGCAGGCCCTGGAGGACAACGGCTGGATCGACGCCTTCACCACCGGCGACGACTTCGGTCAGTTCCTGGAAGACCAGGACGCGCGTGTGGCGTCCACCCTGAAGGAGGTCGGTCTGCTGTGACCGAGACGAGCCACGAGACCCCGGCGCCGACCACCGCGCCGACCACGACGCCGGCCATCGACCGGGGCCAGCTCGGCCTGGCCGGCTTCCTGGCCCTGCTGGGCGGCTACACCGTGTACGACGCCACCACCCTCGACGTCGGCTTCGCCGACCCGGTCGGCCCCCGGGTCTTCCCGTACGTCATCGGTGCTGTCCTCCTCCTGCTGGCGGTCCTGCTGGTGGTCGCGACCCTGCGGGGCTCGCGCCCGGAGGCTGACGACGGCGAGGACATCGACCTGGACACTCCGGCGGACTGGCTGACCGTCGCCAAGCTGGTCGGCGTCCTGGTCTTCACGATCGCGACCGTCGGCGTGCTCGGCTGGGCCATCTCCGGTGCCCTGCTGTTCGCGGGCGCCGCCTGGGCGCTCGGCAGCACGACCCTGGTGCGTGACGTCCTCGTCGGCACCGTGATGTCGGTCGGCAGCTGGTACGGCTTCTACGTCGGGCTCGGCATCCCCCTGAGCCCCGGCCTCCTGGACGGGATCCTCTGATGGACTCTCTGAATCTCCTCTGGGGCGGCCTCGAGGCCGCCGTCACGCCCGAGAACCTGCTGTGGGCCGCGCTCGGCGTCCTGCTCGGCACCTTCGTCGGGGTCCTGCCCGGCATCGGCCCGGCCATGGCGGTCGCGCTGCTGCTGCCGGTCACCTACGGTCTGGACGCGACGCAGGCCTTCATCATGTTCGCCGGCATCTACTACGGCGGGATGTACGGCGGGTCGACCACCTCCATCCTGCTCAACACCCCCGGTGAGTCGTCGTCGGTGATGACGGCCATCGAGGGCAACAAGATGGCCAAGGCGGGACGGGCCGCCCAGGCGCTCGCCACCGCCGCCATCGGGTCCTTCATCGCCGGCACCATCGGCACCATGGGCGTGGTGTTCTTCGCGCCGGCCCTGGCCGACATCGCGGTCGAGATCGGCGCCCCGTCGTACCTCGCGATCACGGTGATGGCGCTGGTCCTGGTCACCGCCGTACTCGGCAGCTCCAAGCTGCGCGGGTTCATCGCGCTCTTCATCGGCCTGACCATCGGGCTGGTCGGCCTGGACCTCAACACCGGGCAGCCGCGGCTCAGCTTCGGCACTACCCAGCTCGCGGACCGGCTCGACATCGTCGTGGTCGCGGTCGGCATCTTCGCGCTCGGCGAGGCCCTCTGGGTCGCCGCGCACCTGCGTCGTACGCCGTTGCAGATCACGCCGGTCGGACAGCCCTTCATGGGCAAGGAGGACTGGCGGCGGTCGTGGAAGCCGTGGTTGCGGGGCACGGCGCTGGGCTTCCCGTTCGGCGCGATCCCCGCGGGCGGGGCCGAGACGCCGACGTTCCTGTCCTACCTGGCCGAGAAGAAGCTCACCAAGCACCCCGAGGAGTTCGGCAAGGGGGCGATCGAGGGCGTCGCCGGGCCGGAGGCGGCCAACAACGCCTCGGCCGCCGGCACGTTCGTGCCGCTGCTGGCGATGGGCCTGCCCGTCACCGCGACCGCGACGATCATGCTGGCCGCGCTGCAGAGCTACGGCATCCAGCCGGGCCCGCAGCTGATGACCGAGCAGCCCGACCTGGTCTGGACGCTGCTGGCCAGCCTGCTGATCGGCAACACGATGCTGCTCGTGCTCAACCTGCCGCTCGCGCCGCTGTGGGCGAAGCTGCTGCGGGTGCCGCGTCCGTACCTCTACGCCGGCATCCTCTTCTTCGCCTCGCTGGGTGCCTACACGGTCAACCTGGACTCCTTCGACCTGTTCCTGCTCCTGGTCTTCGGTCTCCTGGGTCTCGCGATGCGCCGCTTCGGGCTGCCGGTGCTGCCGCTGATCCTCGGCGTCATCCTCGGTCCGATCATGGAGTCCAAGCTCCGCGAGGCGCTGGCCCTCTCGGGCGGCGACAGCTCGGGTCTCGTGAACGAGCCGCTCGCGGTGATCGTCTACGTGCTGACTGCGCTCTTCCTGGTGGTGCCGATCGCCGTGCGCTACCTCCTCCCGTCGCGCTTCGACCGGAGCGACGACGCCGCTGACGACCCGTCCGACGAACGAGAGCTGGTGGACCGATGAGCACGATCCTGGTGGGCTACACCCCCGACGAGTTCGGCAAGGCTGCGGTGCGTCACGCCGCCGCCGAGGCCCGGCTGCGCGGCTACGGCCTGTTGGTCGTCAACGGCTCGAAGGGCGACGCCTACGTCGACAAGCGGTACGCCGCCCCCGAGGTCCTCGAGCACGTCGGCGACGACCTGGACGGGATCTCCTACGAGGTCCGTCAGGTGGTCGCCTCCGACGTGGCCGACGAGCTGCTCCGGGTGGCCGGCGAGGAGGGGGTCCGCCTGATCGTGCTCGGCATGCGGCACCGCACGCCGGTCGGCAAGCTGCTGATGGGCAGCGTCGCCCAGCGGGTCATCCTCGGCGCGGTCTGTCCGGTGCTGACCGTGAAACCGGACACGGAACCGGTCTGATCGCCGGTTGAGGTGCTCCGGAGCGAGGAACGAGCGGAGGAGGCTCGAAACGCGTCCTGCCGTACGGCGACCTCGATCGAGGTCGCCGTACGGTTCACCGGGTTGCGAGGCCCGGGCCCGGAGGCCCTCACACCTCGACCAGCGTCCCGCAGTTCGCGACCTGGAGGCCCGGAGCGTCATACTCGGGAACGATCATGAGCCAGACCACTGAGACGCCCCCTGCCCGCGACCTGCTGTCGGTGGCCCTCGTGACCCTCGGGTGTGCCCGCAACGAGGTCGACTCCGAGGAGCTCGCCGGCCGGCTGGAGGCCGACGGCTTCCTGCTGGTCGACGACCCGGCCGACGCCGACACCGTCGTCGTCAACACCTGCGGCTTCGTCGAGGCCGCCAAGAAGGACTCCGTCGACACCCTGCTGGAGGCGGCCGACCTGAAGGACGGCGGCCGCACGCAGGCCGTGGTCGCGGTGGGCTGCCTGGCCGAGCGGTACGGCAAGGACCTGGCCGAGTCGCTGCCCGAGGCCGACGCGGTGCTGGGCTTCGACGACTACCCCGACATCGCGGCGCGGCTGCGCTCGATCGTCGCGGGGGAGCAGCACCAGGCACACACCCCGCAGGACCGGCGCCGGCTGCTGCCGATCTCCCCGACCGCCCGCGACGCCTCGACGGTGAGCGTGCCCGGTCACGCGGTCGCGACCAGCGGCGACGTCGGGGTCGGCGGTCCGGCCACCGGCCCGCGCGGCCTGCGCCGGCGGCTCGACGGCGGGCCGATGGCCCCGCTGAAGCTCGCGAGCGGCTGCGACCGCCGCTGCACCTTCTGCGCGATCCCGGCCTTCCGCGGCTCGTTCGTCAGCCGCCGGCCGGCCGACGTCCTGCTCGAGGCCCAGTGGCTGGCGAGCCAGGGCGCGCGCGAGCTGTTCCTGGTCTCGGAGAACTCCACGTCGTACGGCAAGGACCTCGGTGACCTGCGGCTGCTCGAGACGATGCTGCCGGAGCTCGCGGCCATCGACGGCGTCGACCGGGTCCGGGTCTCCTACCTGCAGCCCGCCGAGACCCGCCCGGGCCTGATCGAGGCGATCGCGACGACGCCCGGCGTGGTGCCCTACTTCGACCTGTCCTTCCAGCACGCCAGCGCGACCGTGCTGCGCCGGATGCGCCGCTTCGGCGACCCGGAGAGCTTCCTCGGCCTGCTCGACCAGGTGCGTGGCTACGCCCCGACCGCCGGCGTCCGCTCCAACGTCATCGTCGGCTTCCCCGGCGAGACCGAGGCCGAGCTGGAGACGCTCTGCGACTTCCTGGTCGCCGCCCGGATGGACGTGACCGGCGTGTTCGGCTACTCCGACGAGGACGGCACCGAGGCTGCGACGTACGACGGCAAGCTCGACGAGGACGAGGTCCGCGCCCGCACCGAGCACGTGCAGTCCCTCGTCGAGGAGCTCAACGCCCAGCGGGCCGAGGAGCGGATCGGCGAGGTCCTCGAGGTGCTGGTCGAGTCGACCGACGAGGGCGTCGCGGGTCGCGCCGCCCACCAGGGCCCCGAGGTCGACGGCACGACGTACCTGCCCGGGTCGACGGCCGCGATCGGGTCGATCGTGCGGGCGGTCGTGGTCGGCACCGACGGTGTCGACCTGATCGCCGAGCCGATCGAGGGGGAGGCCTGAGGTGAGCGGGACCGAGCAGCGGGTGAGCAACTTCAACCTGCCCAACATCCTCACGACCCTGCGGATCGTGCTGGTCCCGTTCTTCGCCTGGGCCCTCCTGATCGACGGCGGCGAGTCGGCGCAATGGCGTCTCGTGGCCTGGGTGATCTTCGCGGTCGCGATGATCACCGACAAGATCGACGGCGACATCGCCCGCGCCCGCAACCTGGTGACCGACTTCGGCAAGATCGCCGACCCGATCGCCGACAAGGCGATCACCGGGATGGCCTTCATCGGCCTCTCGATCGTCGGTGACATCTGGTGGTGGGTGACCATCGTGGTGCTGCTGCGCGAGTGGAGCGTGACGCTGCTGCGGCTCTCGGTGCTCAAGCGGGTCGTGATCGCGGCCAAGGACCTCGGCAAGCTGAAGACGACCTTCCAGGCACTGGCCCTCGGTGGCCTGACCCTGCCGCTGCGCGACGACGACCTGGCCAGCGGTCTGCAGACGCCCGGCGAGGTCCTCTTCTACGTCTCGCAGGCCTGCCTGGCGGTCGCCGTGGCCCTCACGCTGTGGTCGGGCTACGAGTTCTTCCGCGACGTCTGGAAGCAGCGCGCGAACCTTCGGTGACGCGGGCAAGGTGAAGTTCCGCCAAAGATCCCCTGGTCCTTTGTGACCAGTTGGAAGTGACGCGAACGGGCCAGATGAACTGGGGTCAAAGCGTTACGCCCCGTTCACACGATCACCCGGACTCCGGACCGTGATTCGGGGTTAGGGTGCAGCCCTCCTGGGTCCGCCCACGTCCTTTCGAAAGGGTCTTCTTCGTGTCCTCAACCCCCAGCACCCGGCGCGCGCGACGCGGTCTCGCCGCCGGTCTCGGACTGGGCCTCGCGGCCTCAGTCCTGTCGGTCGCCACGGCGCCTGCGGCCCACGCAGCGCCGGTCAGCTTCACCCTGCTCGACATCAACGACTACCACGGACGCATCTCGTCCGACGGTGGCTCGGGCAGCAGCGACGCGACGACCTACAGCACCGTCGAGTTCGCCACCACGATCCAGGGCATCCGCAACGCCGCCGAGGCAGATCCGGTGCTGCTCCTGTCGGCGGGCGACAACATCGGCGCCTCGCTGTTCAACTCGTCCTTCACCGACGACCAGCCGACGATCGACGTGCTGAACCGGCTCGGCCTGGCCACCTCGGCTCTCGGCAACCACGAGTTCGACAAGGGCTACGACTGGCTGAAGGCCAACGTCATCGACGGCAACGCGCAGTACCGGAAGGCGGACTTCCCGCTGCTCGGCGCGAACGTCTACCTGAAGGGCACCCAGACTCTCCCGCCCGGCGTCCAGGCGTACTCGACCCACCAGGTCGCTGGGGTCAACGTCTGCGTGATCGGCGCGATCACCCAGGAGACCCCCACCCTGGTCAGCCCGGACCGGATCAGCACCCTCGAGTTCGGTGACCCTGTCGACGCGGTCAACCGCGTCGCGACCCAGCTCGAGACCGCCGGCACCTGCGACGTCACCGTCGCCACCTACCACGACGGCGCCGGCGCTGGGACGCCCGACGGGTCGTCCCTCGAGGACGAGATCGCGGCTGGCGGCCCGTTCGCCAAGATCGTCAACCAGACCGCCGGTGCGGTCGACGTCATCTTCACGGGCCACACGCACAAGGAGTACTCCTGGACCGCGCCGAAGCCGGGCGGTGGGACACGACCGATTGTGCAGACCGGCTCCTACGGCCAGAAGCTCGGCCGCGTCGACCTCACCGTCGACCCGACCACAGACGCGGTCACGGTCGACGCGTCGAGCCTGGTCACGGTTGGCACCACCGAGAACCTCGCCGACCCTGTCGTCGCCGATGTCGACACCATCACCCGCGCCGCTGAGACGGCCGCCAACGTGGTCGGCGACGTGCCGGAGGGCAACATCACCGCCGACGTCACGACGGCCTACACCGGCGGTGCCTACACCAACGGCAAGTACACCGGTGGCAGCCGGGACGACCGGCTCTCGGAGTCGGCGCTTGGGAACCTCGTGGCCGACGCGCTGAAGGACACCCCGATCACCGACATCCCGGGCCTGCCCACGCCCGTCATCGGCGTCGTCAACCCGGGCGGCCTGCGCAACGAGCTGCTCTACGCCGCCAACCTGGCCGGCAGCCCGCAGGACGCCGACGGGGTGGTGACCTTCGAGGAGGCCAACGCGGTCCTGCCGTTCGCCAACAACATCTCCTACGTCACCCTGACCGGTGCGGAGTTCAAGCAGGTCCTCGAGCAGCAGTGGCAGACCACCGCCGACGGCGTCACGCGCCCGTCGCGGCCCTTCCTGCACCTCGGCCTCTCCAAGAACGTCCAGGTCGTCGCCAGGCCCGACACGTCGGCCACCTCCCCGGTCGGCAACAACATCCTCAGCGTGACGGTGGACGGGCAGCCGCTCGACCCGGCCAAGGAGTACGTCGTGTCGACGTTCTCGTTCCTGGCTGCCGGCGGTGACAACTTCCGCGCCTTCAAGCTCGGCACGAACCGCGACACCGCCAAGGTCGACCGCGACCTGTGGATCGAGGGCTACTTCGGCAACGGCCAGGCCAAGGCGCCGACCTTCGCCCGTCGCCAGGTCTTCGCGACCGGTCTGCCCACGGAGCCGCTCGTGCCCGGCACCGTGCTGGACCTCCAGCTGAGCAAGCTCAACCTGACGTCCCAGGGCGCCCCGGCCAACACCACCGTCGAGGCCCGCGCGGTCCTCGGCGGCGCGGCGACGAGCCTCGGCTCCTTCCCGGTCACCAACGGGGCGGCCGACGTAGACCTCACGGTCCCGGAGGACGCCTACGGCAAGACGATCGAGCTGGTCGCCCAGCCGAGCGGCACCACGGTCGACTTCCCGATCGCCAAGGCGGAGTCGACGGTCTCGGCGACGGTCGCCCGGTCCGCCTACGGCCGGCCCAGCACGGTCGCGGTCAAGGTGACGTCGGATGCGCCGGCCAACGGCACCGCCCAGGCCGTCGTCGGCGGCAAGGTCGTCGCCACGGGCGCCGTGACCAATGGGGCGGCCACGCTCACGGTCCCGGCCAAGACCCTGAAGCCCGGCACCACCCCGGTCTCGGTGAGGTTCACCGGCCCGCAGGCCGCCGACTCGACGGCCACCGCCTCGGCCGTGGTCACTAAGGCCGCGCCCAGGGTCAAGGTCGTGAAGGCGGCCAAGCGGGTCGTGGTCAAGAAGACCCGGGTCCGCCTCCGTGTCCTCGTCTCCGCCACCGGCTACACGCCCACCGGCAAGGTCCAGGTCGCCATCGGCGGCGTGAAGTACAACGCCACGGTCCGCAACGGCAAGGCGGTCGTCGTGCTGAAGCCGTTCCGCTCGACCGGGACCAAGAACGTCCGGGTCAGGTACCTGGGCAACTCGCTGGCTTCGCCCGCCGCCACCTCGGTGAAGATCAAGGTCAAGCGCAAGTAGCACCACGAGGGGCCCGCCGGTTCGCGCCGGCGGGCCCCTCGCCACATCCCTC
The DNA here is from genome assembly GCF_900101465.1 of Nocardioides lianchengensis. Lineage (GTDB taxonomy): Bacteria > Actinomycetota > Actinomycetes > Propionibacteriales > Nocardioidaceae > Nocardioides > Nocardioides lianchengensis. The sequence continues at coordinate 117,249 of NZ_FMZM01000012.1, read as the reverse complement.
TCCTCCCTCTCGGAAGGCTGTGTCATGCCCTCAGCACGTAGGAGCGCCCGTCGGGCGCTCGCCGGCACCGCAGGACTCGCGGTCGCCCTGACCGGGGTCTCGGTCGTCGCCCCGTCCGCCTCGGCGAACCCCACCGGCACGGGCGTCGTCATCAGCGAGGTGTACGGCGGCGGCGGCTTCGCCCCCAGCGGCGAGTTCCCCGCGTCCGCCTACACCCACGACTTCATCGAGCTCTACAACCCGACCAGCGCGACCGTGGACCTCAGCACCTGGGCGGTCTTCTACGGCAGCGCGACCCGCAACACCGGCGCGAACCTGTCCAACAAGACGAACCTGACGGGCAGCATCGCGCCGGGTGGGCGCTTCCTCATCCGCCAGGCCGGAAATGCGGCCAACGGCGCCGCGCTCCCGACCCCCGACGTGACGGGCGAGCTCAACCTCGGCACGGCCTCCGGTCTCGTCGTCCTGAGCAACCAGCAGGGTGCCCTGGCACCGACGACCGGCAACATCGCGGCGACCTCCGGGGTCGTCGACTCTCTCGGCTACGGCACGGCCAACACGTTCGAGGGTGCCCAGCTGGGCACGGTGCTGTCCGGAACCACGTCGGGTCAGCGGGCGGCGAACGGCGCCGACACCGACAGCAATGCCGCGGACTTCGTCGTGGCTGCCCCCACCCCGACGGCTGCCGGGACCGCGGGACCGCTCGACGCTGCCTCCCCGGGCGCGAAGTCCGCGACGGCCGGGCTCCCGGTCGCCGGCTTCACGCTTGCGGCCTCCGGAGGTACGGCGCCGTACGCCTGGTCGGCGACCGGCACCCCGCCGGGGGTCACCGTGGCTCCCGACGGCTCGGTGTCGGGCACCCCTACGGAGTCCGGGACCTTCGAGGTGACCGCGACCGTCACCGACTCCGCCTCGACGCCGGCCACCGACTCCGTCACGTTCACCTACACGGTGGCCGAGACCCCCGCCGTCCGTCCCGTCGCGGAGATCCAGGGCACCGGCCCCGAGTCGCCGCTGAAGGACCAGGCGGTCCGCACCCGCGGCGTCGTCACCGCGGTCTACGAGACCGGCGGGTTCAACGGCTTCAACATCCAGACGCCGGGACCCGACACCACGCCCGGCGCGTCCGACGGAGTCTTCGTCTACGGCGGATCGGGCGGCTTCGCGTCGTACCCCGCGATCGGTGACTCGGTCGAGGTCATCGGCACCGCGGCCGAGTACACCAGCGCGGCGGGTGGCGTCACGGCCAGCCTGACCCAGATCTCGGGCGGCTCCTGGTCGCCCGTGAGTCCTTCCCTCGGGACCGTCACCCCGCTGGCGACCCCCTGGTTCACCACCGCGGCCGAGCGCGAGGCGCACGAGGGCGAGCTGGTCGACCCGAGCGACGCGGCGTACACCGTGACCAACAGCTACGCGTCGTGGCAGTTCGGCGAGATCGGCCTGGCGACGGGCACCGGCCCGCTCGTCCAGCCCACCGAGGTCGAGGACTTCCAGACCGGCGCGTGGGAGGCGCTCCGGGACCAGAACGCCGCCCGTCTGGTCACCCTCGACGACGGGAAGAGCCAGAACTTCGGCGGTACGGCGTCCGGCACTCCGTCGTCGTGGATCGACGCCTCGCACCCGGTGCGGGCCGGCGCCGCCGCGACGCTGAAGGGCAGCTTCGTCGTCGACCACCGCAACGGCCTCTACAAGCTGCAGCCGACTAGCCCCGTCGAAGGCCTCGGGACCGACGTGGCCGAGTTCGCGAACACGCGGACGCAGAACGCCGCCCCCGCCGACGTGGGTGGCGACATCCGGATCGCGACGTTCAACGTCCTGAACTACTTCCCGACGACCGGCCAGGCGTACGTCGCGGCCGGCGGCGGCAACGTGTGCACCTACTTCAACGACCGCGCGGGCACGCCGATCGGCAGCAACCAGTGCGGCAACCCGTCGGCCAGCAGCGGCAACGGACCCCGGGGTGCGGCCACCCAGGTCAGCTTCGAGCGCCAGCAGGCCAAGATCGTCGCCGCCATCAACAAGCTCACCGCCAGCGTGGTCTCGCTCGAGGAGCTCGAGAACTCGGTCAAGTTCGGCAAGGACCGTGACGACGCCATCGCCAAGCTGGTGACGGCGCTCAACGCGGACGCCGGCGCCGGCACCTGGTCGTACGTGCCCTCGCCGGAGGCAGCGGACCTTCCCCTCCCGGTGCAGGAGGACGTCATCCGCACGGGCTTCATCTACAAGTCGGCCGACGTCACCCCGGTCGGTGCGTCGCTGGTCCTGAAGGACGAGGAGAACTTCGACAACGCCCGGGAGCCGCTCGCCCAGGCCTTCAAGAAGGCGGGCGCCCAGGACAGCGAGGCGTTCGGCGTCATCGTGAACCACTTCAAGTCGAAGGGCGACAGCACTCCGCCTGCGACCGGCGACAACGCCAACGGCGTGCAAGGTGCGTTCAACGGTGACCGAGTCCGCCAGGCCGGCGCCCTGCTCACCTTCGCGGACGCCTTCCGGTCAGCACGGGGGATCGAGGCGCTGTTCCTCGCCGGTGACTTCAACTCGTACTCGAAGGAGGACCCGGTCCAGGTCATCGAGGCCGGTGGCTACGCCCAGGTCGAGTCGGACACCGAGGGTGAGGAGACCTACTTCTTCAATGGTCTTGCCGGCTCGCTCGACCACGTCTACGCCAACGAGGCAGCTCAGGCGCTCGTGACCGGCGCGGACATCTGGAACATCAACTCCCCGGAGTCGGTGGCCTTCCAGTACGGGCGCTTCAACTACAACGTCACGCAGTTCTTCGCGCCGGACCAGTTCGGAGCCTCTGACCACGACCCCGAGATCGTCGGGCTCGACCTGACCGCGGACCCGCTGCCCGCGGGACTGGCCGTCAGCAACGTGAGCGGGACCTACGGCAAGCGGGTCGCCGTGAAGGTGACGGTCGACCCGGCCGCCACCGGCACGGTCCAGGTGAAGGCCGGGACGCGGGTCCTCGGGTCGGCGGCGGTCTCCGGCGGGACGGCCACCGTGGTCCTGCCGGCCCGGTCGCTCGCTCCCGGACGGACGACGCTGACGGCGTCGTACTCCGGGGACGACACGTACGCCGCAGCATCGGCGTCGTTCATCGCGACGGTCGCGAAGGCCCGATCGGTCACCCGGGGCACGGTGAAGCCCAAGAAGGTCGTGGCCGACCGGACCCGGGCCACCATCGTGGTCCGCGTCGCCGGTGCCGACGGCGTGCGAGCGACGGGCAAGGCCCGGATCACGGTCAAGAGGCAGGGCACCCGGACGGTGACGGTCCGGAACGGTCGCGCGATGCTGCGGCTGAAGAAGTTCGGCAGCCGGGGCGCCAAGCGGGTCACGATCCAGTACCTGGGCAGCGACCTGCTCGAGCGGAGCACCGACAAGCTGACCATCAAGGTCCGCAAGCGGTAGCAGCACCAGCACCACGGTGGGAGTCGGTCCTCAGGACCGGCTCCCACCGGCCGATTTCGGAGGGTATGACCCTCGCCTCCGACCCCCGGCTACGCTGCGCCCATGCGCGCACGGGCCGGTCGGGATCAGGCGAGCACCCTGCACCGGCTGCTGCGGGACGCCGGGCTCACCGTCTCGACCGCGGAGTCGCTGACGGGCGGTCGGCTGGCCGCCCGCCTCACCGAGACCCCGGGCGCCTCCGCGACGTACCGGGGTGGCGTGGTCGCCTACGCGACGGAGCTGAAGCAGACGTTGCTGGGCGTGCCCGACGAGGTCGTCGAGCGGTACGGCGTGGTCTCCGCGGAGTGCGCCCGCGCGATGGCGGCCGGCGTCCGCGAGCGCACGGGGGCGTCGTACGGGCTGGCCACGACGGGGGTCGCGGGCCCGGACGAGCAGGAGAGCAGGCCGGTTGGGACCGTCTTCATCGGCGTCGCCGGACCGGGACTGCTGGAGACCGTCGCGCTGGAGCTGTCGGGTGATCGAGCCAGCATCACGGACCGCACCTGTGACGAAGCCCTGTCGGCGCTCGCTGGCATCCTCCGGAGGGAAGAAGCAGGACTCGGGTAGCGTTGGGCCACACAGGCCAGAGAGGAGACCCCGCATGGTGCTGTTCCGCCGACAGCTGGGCGACGTGCTGCGTGCCCAGCGCATGGAGCGTGGGATGACCCTGCGTGAGGTCTCGGCCGAGGCGCGGGTGAGCCTGGGCTACATCTCCGAGATCGAGCGCGGGCAGAAGGAGGCCTCCTCCGAGCTGCTCGCCTCGCTGTGCACCGCCCTCGACGTGGCGCTCTCCGACGTGCTGCGTGAGGTCTCCGACGCTGTCGCGGTCGAGGAGGCCGCGCTGGTCGCCACTCCCATCACCGTCGGAGCACGTCCGGCCGCCGGTCAGGTCGTCGCCTCCGCCGCCTGACGGTTCAGCGGTCCTTTCGTACTCCAGGCTCCGGCTGGCACGAGGGGCAGAAGTACGACGCCCGCTCGCGCCCGGCCGGCCCGCGCTGCTCGACCCGCACGGGGGTCCGGCAGCGGCGACAGGGTGAGCGGTCGCGGCGGTAGACCCACATCCGCTCCCGCTCGCGCAGGTCGCCGGTGGTCGACTGGACCGCTCGCTCCTTGTTGAGCTCGAGCATCTGACGCGCGCGGCGGACCAGCCGCGGCAGGTTGGCGACCTCGCCGACGGGCGTCGCCGGGTGCACGCCCGAGACGAAGCACAGCTCGGCCATGTACATGTTGCCGATCCCGGCCAGCCGGGTCTGGTCGAGCAGCGCCTCGCCGAGCGACCGGCTGTCGTCCTTGTGAAGCCGGCGCAGCGCCTCGTCCTCGTCCCAGTCGGGGCCGAGCAGGTCGGGCCCGAGGTGACCGACGACGTCGTCCTCGCCGGTGGTCGGGAGCAGCTCGACGATGCCGAGCGAGAAGCCGACCGCGACCCGTGTGTCGGTGCGCAGCACGACCCGGGCCTGGTGGGCCGGCCGCTTCCAGGGCCGGTCGGGCTCGTAGACCCGCCAGGCGCCCTCCATCTTCAGGTGGGTGTGCAGCGTCCAGCGGGTGTCGTCGGGTCCGGCGATCCGGGTCAGCAGGTGCTTGCCGCGGCTGAGCGTGGCGAGCACCGTCCCGCCGGCCAGGTCGGCCGTCGCATGTTGGGGCACCCGGAAGTCGGTCGCGGTCAGGACCTGGCCGGACAGCGAGCCGTCGAGCAGCCGGGCCGCGCGATAGACGGTGTCGCCCTCCGGCACCTCACGACCTCCCGAGCTGCAGGCCCCGCGGCGTGACGACGAATCCGGCCGCCTGCAGCGCCTCCCGCAGCGGGGACCCGCGGGTGCCCAGCAGCTGGGTGCCGTCGGCCTTCTCGACGGTCAGGCGGCCCAGCGACCCGCGGCGGGCGGAGTCGGCCAGCGCGGCGGTGGCGGGGGTCAGCAGGTCGGGGTCGTCGGACCAGGTGAGCAGGGTGCGGCCGCCACGCTCGACGTAGAGCGTGAGTCGGCCGTCGACCAGGACCACCAGGGCGCCGGCCTTGCGGCCGGGGCGGTGGCCGCCGCCCTCACCGCTCGCCTCGGGCCAGGGGAGTGCGGCACCGAACGGATTGGCCGGGTCGGTCGCGGCGAGCGCGACCGCGGTGGGCTTGGCGTCGGTCGGCAGCTCGCTGAAGGTGCGCAGCCGGTCGATGGCGCCGGCCGTGCCGAACTGGGCGGCACCCAGACCGTCGACGAAGTAGCCGCGCCGGCAGCGCCCGGACTCCTCGAAGGCGGCGAGCACCTTGTAGGCGGCGGCGAACCCGCCCGGCACCCGTTCGCTCATCACCGCGCCCCGGATCACCACGCCGTGCCGGTCGAGGAGGTGCTCGGCGGTCGCGTGGGCCCGCCGTGTCGGGTCGGTGTCGATCTCGGGCAGCAGGGCCCAGCGGCCGGCCGTCTCGGGGGGCCCGGTGCGGGCGGGCATCCGGCCGCGTACGCCGGTGGTGGAGGACATCCGCGGACGCGCGGGCGGGCGCTTGGTGCGGTGGCTGGCCGTGCCGGAGCGGGTGAGCGCGCGCAGCGGCGTCAGGGTGTCGTTGCTGACCCGGCCCGACCACACCAGCGACCACAGGGCCGCGGAGAGCGCCTGGTCGTCGGTCGAACCGACGCTGGTGGCCAGCTGGCGGAAGAACCAGGCGCCACCGGGCGCGAGGGCGTCGAGCACCGCCTGCGCCAGCTCGGTGTGCTCGAAGGTGGTCGGCTCGGGCAGCGTCAGCGAGGCCTGGTCGGCGAGGTGGAGGCTGACCCAGCCGTCGGAGCCGGGGAGCGAGGCATGGCCGGCCCAGATCACCTCGCCGGAGGCCGTCAGCTCGTCGAGGTACGACGGCTCGTAGTCGCGCACCCGGGAGCCCAGCACCAGCGGCTCGAGGGCGCTGGCGGGCACGGGGCAGCCGGCCAGCTGGTCGATGACGTTGAGCACGCCCTCGACCCCGCGCGGACCGCCGCGGCCACCGGTGTCGACGTGCTGCCAGGCGGACAGGAACCGGCCGAGGGCGGCGGGCTCGACCGGCTCGACCTCCTTGCGGAGCCGGGCCAGCGAGCGGCGCCGCAGCTTGCGCAGCACCTCCGCGTCGCACCACTCCGAGCCCGAGCCGGAGGGCCGGAACTCCCCGTCGAGGACCCGGCCCTGGGCGGCCAGCCGCTGCAGCGTGTGCCGGACGACCGCCGCGCCGAGCCCGAGCCGGGTCGCGACCTGGTCGGTGGTGAACGGGCCGTGGGTGCGGGCGAAGCGGGCGACGAGGTCGCCGAGGGGGTCCTCGACGGGATCCGTGAACGCGTCGGGCGTGCCGGGCGGCACCGGGACACCGAGGCCGTCGCGCAGCCGGCCCACGTCCTCGACGACCGACCAGCGCTCCTCGCCGCCCATCCGCACCTCGACGACGCGGCGGCTGGCGGTGAGGTCGGCCAGCCACGCCCCGGCGGCGGCGCCCTCGACGGAGCGGAGCGCGGCCTCCTCGGTGGTGAGCGGGCCGAGCAGTCGCAGCGTGTCGACCAGGCCCTCGGCGTCACGGGCCCGCCGGTCGGGGGCGAGGCGCTGCAGCTCGGCCTCGACCTCGGCCAGCACCTCGGGGTCGAGCAGCTCGCGGAGCTCGGCACGGCCCAGCAGCTCGGCCAGCAGCCCCTGGTCGAGGGAGAGCGCGGCGGCCCGGCGCTCGGCGACGGGGGAGTCGCCCTCGTACATGAACTGGGCGACGTAGCCGAAGAGCAGGCTCCGCGCGAACGGGGACGGGGCGTGCGTCGCGACGTCGGAGACCTGCACCTCGCGCCGGTCGACCCGGCGCATGAGAGCCACCAGGGCCGGCAGGTCGTAGACGTCCTGCAGGCACTCGCGCACCGCCTCCAGCACGATCGGGAACGACGGGTAGCGCGAGGCGACCTCGAGCAGCGCGGCCGCGCGCTGGCGCTGCTGCCACAGCGGGGAGCGCCGGCCCGGGTCGCGCCGGGGGAGCAGCAGGGCCCGGGCCGCGCACTCGCGGAAGCGGGACGCGAACAGGGCCGAGCCGCCGACCTCCTGGGTGACCAGCTGCTCGATCTCGTCGGCCTCGAAGACCAGCAGCTCGCCGCCGGGCGGCTCCGCGTCGGTGTCGGGGACCCGGATCACGATGCCGTCGTCGGAGGCGACCGCCTGGCCGTCGACACCGAAGCGCTCGCGCAGCCGGGCGTTGATGGCCAGCGCCCAGGGCGCGTGGACCGGCGTGCCGTACGGCGAGTGGACGACCAGCCGCCAGTCGCCCAGCTCGTCGCGGAACCGCTCGACCAGCAGGGTGGTGTCGCTGGGCAGCACGTTGGTCGCCTCGAGCTGCTCGTGGAGGTAGGCCACCAGGTTGTCGGCGGCCCACGCGTCCAGGCCGTTCTCGCGAGCCCGGACGACCGCCTTCTCCTTCGACATCCCGGCCAGCTCGCGGGTGAATGCGCCGATGGCCGCGCCCAGCTCGGCGGGCCGGCCCAGGGCGTCGCCCTTCCAGAAGGGCAGTCGGCCCGGGATGCCCGGCGCGGGCGTCACCATCACCCGGTCGTGGGTGATGTCCTCGATCCGCCAGCTGGTCGCGCCCAGGGCGAAGATGTCGCCGACCCGGGACTCGTAGACCATCTCCTCGTCGAGCTCACCGACCCGGCGGCCGCTGCCGTCGCCGACCAGGAACACGCCGAACAGGCCGCGGTCGGGGATGGTGCCGCCACTGGTCACCGCGAGCCGCTGCGCGCCCGGCCGTCCGGTCAGCACACCGCCCACCCGGTCCCAGACGATCCGCGGGCGGAGCTCGGCGAACTCGTCGGAGGGGTAGCGGCCGCTCAGCAGGTCGAGGGTCGCGTCGTACGCCGAGCGCGGCAGCTGGGTGAACGGGGCGGCCCGCTTGACCAGGGCGAAGAGCTCGTCGACGTCCCAGGCGTCGAGCGCCGTGGCCGCGACGACCTGCTGGGCGAGCACGTCGAGCGGGTTGGCCGGCACCCGCAGGGACTCGATGGCGCCGCTGCGCATCCGCTCCACGGCCACCGCGGTCTGGGCCAGGTCGCCGCGATGCTTGGGGAAGAGCACCCCGCGCGACACCTCGCCGACCTGGTGGCCGGCCCGGCCGACCCGCTGCAGTGCGCTGGCCACGCTGGGCGGTGACTCGATCTGGACGACCAGGTCGACCGCGCCCATGTCGATGCCGAGCTCGAGGCTGCTGGTGGCGACCACGGCGGGCAGCCGACCCCGCTTGAGGTCGTCCTCGATCAGGGCCCGCTGCTCCTTGGAGACCGAGCCGTGGTGGGCCTTGGCGACGACCGTCTCGGCGCCCTGGGACTGGCCGGACTGGGCCATCACCTGCGCCGGGACCGCTCCGTCCTCCAGCTCGCCGCCCGCCCGCTCGGTGGCGATCTCGTTGAGCCGGGCCGTCAGGCGCTCGGCCAGCCGTCGGGAGTTGGCGAAGACGATGGTCGATCGGTGCTGCTCGATCAGGTCGACGACCCGCTCCTCGACGTGGGGCCAGATCGACTGGGCACGGGTCGGCTCGTCGCTGTCCTCGTCGTACTGCTCGGGGGCGGTCATGTCCTCGACCGGGACCACGACCTTCAGGTCCCACTCCTTGGCCGAGGGCGGGGCGACGATGTCGACCGGGGTGGTGCCGCCGAGGAACCGGGCGACCTCCTCCAGCGGGCGGACGGTGGCGGAGAGCCCGATCCGCTGCGCCGGCCGGTCGAGCAGCGCGTCGAGGCGCTCGAGGGTGACCGCGAGGTGGGCGCCGCGCTTGGTGCCGGCGACCGCGTGCACCTCGTCGAGGATGACCGTCTCGACACCGCGCAGCGACTCGCGGGCCTGCGAGGTCAGCATCAGGAAGAGCGACTCGGGGGTGGTGATCATGATGTCGGGCGGCGCGGAGACGAGCTTGCGTCGCTCGGCGGCCGGGGTGTCGCCGGAGCGGACGCCCACCCGGACCTCGGAGACCGGCTCGCCCAGCCGGTCGGCGGTGTGGCGGATGCCGGTCAGGGGGGCACGCAGGTTGCGCTCCACGTCGACCGCCAGCGCCTTGAGCGGCGAGATGTAGAGCACCCGGCAGCGCCGCTGCTTGTCCTCCGGCGGCGTGCCGGAGAGCAGTCGGTCGAGGCTCCACAGGAACGCGCTCAGGGTCTTGCCGGAGCCGGTCGGGGCCACCACCAGCGCGTGCCGGCCCGCCCCGATCGCCTCCCACGCCCCGGCTTGGGCGGGCGTGGGCTCGGCGAACGCCGCCCCGAACCAGGTGCGGGTCGGGGCGCTGAACCGGGCGAGCGCGTCGGGCATGTCGCCCAGTGTGTCCGACGCCACCGACAGGACCCAGGGGATGGGTGGTGGACCCCATGGCCGTTCTTGCCCCCGGTCGACAGAATGGAGGAGACCACCCGCCACCCCGCGTCCCCGAGAGGCCCCACCCTGTTGTTGTTCGTGGTCGTCGCGTTGTTCGTCCTCGCGGCGGTCGCGCCGTGGTTGGTGCTCCGGATGGGGCGCCGGGCGTTCTCGCTGCTGTCCCTCGCCCCGCTCGCCGGCACCGTCTGGGTGGCCGCGCAGGGGCCCGCCGTGCTCGACGGCGACCCGCTCGTCGAGGTGCACCCGTGGGTCGGGACCGTCGGGATGGAGCTGGCCCTCCGGCTCGGTCCGCTGCAGTGGCTGATGGCCCTGGTCGTGCTCGGGGTCGGCGCGGTGGTGCTGGCGTACTGCGGTTGGTACTTCCACGAGGACAGCCTCGGCGTCGGGCGCTTCGCCGGCGTGCTGACCGCCTTCGTGGCGGCGATGCTCGGGCTGGTCCTCTCGGACGACCTGCTGCTCCTCTACGTCTTCTGGGAGCTGACGACCGTCTTCTCCTTCCTGCTGATCGGTCACGACCCTGCGCGCCGGGCCAACCGGCAGGCGGCGATCCAGGCCCTCGTCGTCACGACGCTCGGCGGGCTGGCGATGCTGGTGGGCGCCCTGGTGCTCGGCCACGAGGCGGGCACCCACCGGATCAGCGCGATCCTGGCGGACCCGCCGGGCGGCACCGCCGTGGTGGTCGCCGTCCACCTGCTCCTCGTCGGTGCCGTCAGCAAGTCGGCGCTGGTGCCGTTCCACTTCTGGCTGCCCGCCGCGATGGCCGCGCCGACCCCCGTGAGCGCCTACCTGCACGCCGCCTCGATGGTGAAGGCCGGCGTCTACCTGGTCGCCCTGCTGGCGCCGGCGTTCGCCGACGTCGCGGGCTGGCGCGCCGTCCTGCTGATCCTCGGGCTCAGCACCATGCTCCTCGGGGGGATCCGCGCGCTCCGCCAGCACGACCTGAAGCTGCTGCTCGCCTACGGCACCGTCAGCCAGCTCGGGTTTCTGATCCTGGTGCTCGGCCTCGGGTCGCGCAGCGCCCTGGTCGCCGGGCTCGGCCTGCTGCTGGCCCACGCGCTGTTCAAGGCGACCCTGTTCCTGGTCGTCGGCGTCGTCGACCGGTGCGCCGGCACGCGCGACCTGCGCCGCCTGACCGGGTTGCGGCGTCGGATGCCGGTGGTCGCGGTCGCGGCGACGATCGCCGCCGCCTCGATGGCCGGCCTGCCCCCGACCCTGGGCTTCCTCGCCAAGGAGAGCGTATTCGTCGCGCTCGTCGACGTCGCGCGGACCGGGGACGGCACCGGGCTGGCGGGGGCGGCCGGGTGGCTGCTCCTCGCCGGGGTCGTGCTCGGCTCGGCCCTCACCGTCGCGTACTCCGTCCGCTTCGTCTGGGGTGCCTTCGGCGACCGGCCGGTGGAGGAGGAGCCCGTCGTCCGGCCGGTCCGGGCGGGCTTCGCGATCGGACCCGTCGTGCTGGCGGTCGGCTCCCTGGCGCTGGGGTTCGCCGGCGGCCCGCTGACCGGCGCGATCGCGTCGTACGCCGACACGGTGCCGGCGGGCGACCACCACCCGGCGCTCGAGCTGTGGCACGGCGTCGGGCTGCCGCTGGGAGCCACGCTGGTGACGCTGGCCCTGGGCGCGCTGCTCGTCCTGGCGCGTACGCCGGTCGAGCGGCTGCAGGCGGGCCTGACCCACGGCTACTCGCTCGAGAACGCCTACCGGGGCGGCGTACGGCTGCTCGACCGCACCGCCGTCGAGGTGACGGCGGTCGTCCAGCGCGGCTCGGCCTCGGCGTACCTCGGGATCATCCTGCTGGTCGTGGTCCTGCTCCCCGGCTCGACGCTGCTCGGCGCCTGGGACGGCGTCTCGGTGCGGGCCTGGGACACTCCGGTGCAGGCGGTGATCGGGGTCGTGGTCGTGGCCGCGGCGTTGCTGGCGGTCCGGTCGCGGCGGCGGTTGCGCGCCGTCCTGCTCGCCGGGGCGACCGGCTACGGCACCGCCCTGATCTTCGTGCTGCACGGGGCACCCGACCTCGCGCTCACCCAGGTCCTCGTCGAGACCCTCACGGTCGTCGTCTTCGTGCTCGCGCTGCGCCGGATGCCTCAGTACTTCACCGACCGCCCGCTGAGTCGGCAGCGCTACTGGCGGATGGCCCTCGGCCTCGGCGTCGCCGTGGCCTCCGCGGGGTTCATGCTCGTCAGCGTCGCCGCCCGTACGGCGGAGCCGGTGTCGACCGCCCTGCCCGCCGAGGCGGTGGAGTACGGCGGCGGCTACAACATCGTCAACGTCATCCTGGTCGACGTCCGGGCCTGGGACACCCTGGGCGAGATCTCCGTCCTGGTCGCGGCCGCGACCGGCGTCGCCAGCCTCGTCTTCATCGACACCCGCGGCGCCGGCATCCGCCGGGTCAGCCAGATCCCGTTCCCGGCGGGGGTGCGCAAGCAGACGACCCGACCGGGCCGGCGTGCGTGGCTCCCCGCCCCGCGGACCCTGCCCCCGGAGAAGCGGTCGATCATCTTCGAGGTCATCACCCGGATGGTCTTCCACACCGTGATCGTCTTCTCCGTCTACCTGCTGATCGCCGGGCACAACGACCCGGGCGGCGGGTTCGCCGGTGGCATGGTCGCCGGGCTCGCGCTGGTGATCCGCTACCTGGCCGGCGGCCGCTACGAGCTCGACGAGGCCGCGCCGGTCGACGCCGGCCGGCTGATCGGCAGCGGGCTCGCCCTGGCCGCGGTCTCGGCGCTCGCCCCGCTCGCGTTCGGCGGCTCGGTCCTGCAGAGCGCCGTCGTCGACCTGCACGTGCCGCTGCTGGGCGACCTGCACCTGGTCAGCTCGGCGATCTTCGACGTCGGCGTCTACCTGGTGGTGGTGGGCCTGGTCCTCGACCTGCTCCGGGCCCTCGGCTCGCACGTGGACCGGCAGGTGCTGCGCGAGCGGCGCGCGGTCGACGCCGCCACCTCGGAGGTGTCCGCGTGAACGACGCCAACCTGACCCTGATCCTGATCTCGGCGGCGCTGCTGGGCTGCGGGGTCTACCTGCTGCTCGAGCGCAGTCTCTCGCGCGTGCTCGTCGGGCTGGTCCTGATGGGCAACGGCGTCAGCATCGCCTTCCTGGTCGCCGGCGGACCGGCGGGATCGCCGCCGATCGTGGGGGAGGGCGGCGGCGAGCCGATGGCGGACCCGCTCCCGCAGGCCATGGTGCTGACGGCGATCGTGATCACCCTCGCGACGGTGTCGTTCGTGCTGGCGATGGCCTACCGCAGCTGGCAGCTCAACGGTCACGACGACGTGCAGGACGACGTCGAGGACGCCACCATCCGGCGGCTGGCCACGGCCGACGTGACGTCGGAGGCGTACGCCGCCGTCACGGACTCGGACGGGTCCGACGACCCGCGCGAGGAGCCGGGGCCCGACGAGCTCGGCCCCCCGAAGGAGCCGGACGAGCCGCTCGACCCCGACCACGCCGAACACACCGATCACGCCGATCACCCCGACGACCGAGAGGAGCACCCGTGAACATGCTCGTGCCGCTCCCGGTCGCGCTGCCGCTGCTGGGCGTCGGCGTCTCGCTGGTCCTCGGCCACCACCCCCGGGTCCAACGCTGGGTCAGCATCGTGGTCCTGGTCGGCATCGTCGCCGTCGCAGCGGTGCTGCTGGTGCAGGCCGACACGTCCGGCCCCCAGACGCAGTGGGTCGGCGGCTGGCCGGAGACCCTCGGCATCGTCCTCGTGGCGGACCGGCTCGCCGCGCTGATGCTGCTGGTCAGCGCGCTGGTGACCCTCGCCGTCCTCGGCTACTCCATCGGCCAGGGCATGACCGAGGACGAGGAGGGGGCGCCGCTCTCGATCTACCACCCGACGTTCCTGGTCCTGGTCGCAGGTGTCGCGAACGCCTTCCTGGCCGGCGACCTGTTCAACCTGTTCGTCAGCTTCGAGATGCTGCTCTTCGCCAGCTACGTGCTGCTGACCCTGGGCGGCACCGCCACCCGGATCCGGGCCGGCACCATCTACGTGCTGGTGAACCTGCTGTCCTCGACGCTGTTCCTGATCTCGATCGCCGTCGTGTACGCCGCCACCGGCACCCTCACCCTCGCGCACCTGGCCGGGCGGATCGCCGACCTGCCCGACCACGTCGCGATGATGCTCCAGCTGCTGCTGCTCACCACCTTCGCCATCAAGGCGGCGGTCTTCCCGCTCTCGTTCTGGCTGCCCGACAGCTACCCGACGGCGCCGGCGCCGGTGACCGCCGTCTTCGCGGGCCTGCTGACCAAGGTGGGCGTCTACGCGATCCTGCGCGTGCAGACCCTGCTGTTCCCCGACAGCCCGCTGACGGACCTGTTGCTCTGGGCGTCCCTGCTGACGATGGTGATCGGCATCCTCGGCGCGATCGCCCAGTCGGACGTCAAGCGGATGCTGTCCTTCACCCTGGTCAGCCACATCGGCTACCTGGTCCTGGGGATCGCGCTGGCCAACCGGGCCGGCGTCTCCGGGACGATCTTCTACATCGTCCACCACATCACGGTGCAGACCGCGCTGTTCCTGATCGTCGGACTGGTCGAGCGCCGTACGGGCACCACCTCGCTGCTGCGCATGGGTGGTCTCGCCCGGGTCGCGCCGTTCCTGGCGATCCTCTTCTTCGTCCCGGCGATGAACCTGGCCGGCATCCCGCCGTTCTCGGGCTTCATCGGCAAGGTCGGCCTGCTGCAGGCCGCCCAGCAGCACGGGGGCGGCCTGGCCTGGGTGCTCGTCGTCGGCGGCGTGCTGACCAGCCTCCTGACGCTGTACGCCGTCGCCAAGACCTGGGCGGTCGCCTTCTGGCGCACCCCGGAGGAGGCGCACGAGGCGCTGGTCACCCTCGGGCACCAGGAGGACGCCGTCGAGGGAACCCGGCACCGGGGTCACGTCCACACCGCGAGCGGGGTGGTCTCGACCGGCGACATCGAGGACGCCCGGCGGCTCGGCGGCGACGGCGACGAGCGCTCCGACCGCGACTTCCACCAGCTGATCCAGGCCGGGGAGGACATCCGCCACCTGCCCGCCAGCATGGTCGTCCCCGCGGCCTCGCTGGTGGCGCTGAGCGTGGCGCTGACGGTGGTGGCCGGCCCGCTCTTCGCCTACTCCGACCGGGCCGCGCAGGACCTGCTCGACCCCTCGTCGTACGTCGAGGTCGTGCTGCCGGACGGTCCGGTGGGGGAACAGCCGTGAGCCCGCGCATGCGCACCCGCCGCGACGGCACGACCCGGCCGACCCGGCACCGGGCCGTCCAGCCCCTGTCGGTGGTCTGGCTGACCGTGGTCTGGTCGATCCTCTGGCGCGACCTCAGCCTGCTGGTGGTTGGGTCCGGCGTCCTGGTCGCGGTCGGTGTCTGCCTGGTCTTCCCGCTGCCGCCGATCGCCCTCTTCGCGCGGGTCCGCCCGTGGCCGCTCGCGGTGTTGGCGGGCGGGTTCCTGGTCGACGTCGTCCGGGCCAGCCTCCAGGTGTCGGCGGTGGTGCTGCGGCGCCGCCCGGTGCGCAACGCGGTGGTCGCCGTCGATCTCGAGAGCTCCTCGGACTTCGTCCTCACCGGGGTCGCCACGATCCTCTCGCTGGTCCCCGGCTCGGTGGTCGTGGAGGCCCGGCGCTCGACCCACACGCTCTACCTGCACGTGCTCGACACCCCCGACCGGGCGCGCGCGGAGCGGTTCCGCGCCGAGGCCCTCGCGGTCGAGCAGCGCTTCCTGGCGGCGTTCGTGCCGCGCGACGACCACCACTCCGGGAGGACCGCATGAGCGTCGTCATCACGCTGGCCGCGGCCATGCTGGGCGTGGCCGGGGTCCTGCTCCTGGTCCGGATGACCGTCGGCCCCACGATCCTCGACCGCAGCGTCGCGCTGGACGTGCTGATGGCGGTGACCATCTGCGGAGTGGGGCTGCACGCTGCGAGCAGCGACTCCAGCGTCGCCCTGCCGCTGCTGCTCGCGCTGAGCATGGTCGGCTTCGTCGGCGCGGTGAGCATCGCCCGGTACGCCAGCGGCAGCGACGACGTCGCCGCCGAGGACGACGACGACCAGCGGGGGGCCGAGCGATGAGCTGGACCGACGTCGCCGACGTCCTCGCCGCGGCCTGCCTGCTCGCGGGCGCGGGCTTCGCGCTGGTCGCCGCGATCGGGGTGCTGCGGCTGCCCGACCTGCTGAGCCGGATGCACGCCGCCACCAAGCCCCAGGTGATCGGTCTGGTGCTCGTCCTCGCCGGGGTGGCGCTGCGGCTGCGCGAGCCGTCCGCGCTGGGCATCCTGGCGCTCGTGGTGGTGCTGCAGATGTCGACCAGCGTCGTGGCCAGCCACATGGTCGGGCGCGCGGCGTTCCGGGCCGGCCAGGTCCGCCACGACCTGCTGGTGGTCGACGAGCTCGGCGACGAGGCCGCGGACTGGCAGGAGCCGCGCGGCGCGCCGTAGCCGGGAAGGGTGTGGGACCCACGGTTGTTGTCCCTGGAGCAGACCCCGACCGGAAGGCTCCTCATGCAGATCCCGCTGTCCGTGCTCGACCTCGCTCCCGTCGCCAAGGGGGAGAGCGTCGGCAGCAGCATCGCCGCCAGCGTCGCGCTCGCGCAGCGTGCTGAGGCCCACGGCTACGAGCGGGTCTGGTACGCCGAGCACCACAACATGCCGCGCATCGCGTCCTCGGCGACCAGCGTGCTGATCTCGCACGTCGGTGCGCACACCAGCACGATCCGCCTGGGGGCCGGCGGCGTGATGCTGCCGAACCACGCGCCGCTGACCATCGCGGAGCAGTTCGGCACCCTCGAGGCGATGTACCCCGGCCGGATCGACCTCGGTCTCGGGCGGGCGCCCGGCTCGGACCAGAACACCATGTACGCGCTGCGCCGCGATCCGAGCTCGTCGGACCGGTTCCCCGAGGACGTCCTCGAGCTCCAGGCCTACCTGGCGGGGGAGTCGCGAGTGCCGGGCGTCGAGGCCACCCCGGGCAAGGGCACCCACGTGCCGCTCTACATCCTCGGCTCGTCGATGTTCGGCGCTCACCTGGCCGCGCAGCTCGGCCTGCCGTACGCCTTCGCCAGCCACTTCGCGCCGCAGGCCCTCGAGGCCGCCGTGGCGGCGTACCGGCGTGAGTTCCGCCCCTCGGCCCAGCTGGACGCGCCCCACGTCATCGCGGCGGTCAACGTCATCGCCGCCGACACCGCGGAGCAGGCCCGGGCCAGCCACGAGGCGATGCGCCGGTCGTTCGCGGTCGCCCTCTTCGCCGGCGGCCGCGAGGTCTCCGACGTCGAGGCCGACGTGCTGCTGCGCCGGGGTGCCGGCCAGCAGGTCGACCAGATGTTCGCCTACGTCGCCCTCGGCACCCCGCCCGAGGTCGCCGAGTACCTGCACGGCTTCCGCGACCTGGTCGACGCCGACGAGCTGATCACCGCCCACCAGGCGCCCGACACGGAGAGCCGGCTGCGCTCGATCGAGCTCACCGCCGAGGCGCTCAGCGGGAAATCGGTGGCGACGGCCTGACACGCTGGAGGCGTGCACCTGGTCCTCCTCTTCGGCCCGCAGGCCGTCGGCAAGCTCGCCGTCGGCCGGGAGGTCGCCGCGCGGACGCCGTACCGGCTCCTCCACAACCACGCGACCATCGAGCCGCTGCTGGAGGTCTTCGACTGGGGCACGCCGGCCTTCGAGACGCTGAAGGAGGAGTTCCGGCGCCGCGTCCTGGAGGAGGCGCTGGCCAGCGGACTGCCGGGCCTCGTCTTCACCTACGTGTGGGGCCTCGACGTCCCCGAGGACACGGCGTACGTCGCGGGCCTCGCCGACCAGGTCGTCGCGGCCGGCGGTCGCGTCGACTTCGTCGAGCTGTACGCCGACGAGGCGACCCGGCTCGCACGTGAGGGCACCGAGCTGCGGCTCGCGGCCAAGCCCTCGAAGCGGGACGTCGCCTGGTCCCGGGAGCACCTCGTCGACTGGGGCCGGCGCTACCGGCTCTCGACGGGGCCGGACCTGCCGTTCCCGCTCGACCACCCGCACCTGCGGATCGACAACACCGACCTGTCCGCCGCGGAGGCGGCCGAGGAGATCGTGCTGCGGCTCGGCCTGCCCGAGGGATGAGCCCCGCCCACCCAGCGGCGTGGTGCGTCCCGACCGTGCTTCCGGTGCGGTCGCGCGGACGAGGTTCACCGTCAGGCGCTCACCCGGGCTTAGGGTGCTGCCCGTGCCCGACATCTCGGTGGATCCGGACTCCATGGTCCTGGCGCGCGGCCTGCGCAAGACCTTCGGCAAGCCCGGCGCGGAGTTCGAGGCCGTCAAGGGCATCGACGTCGACGTACGACGGGGCGAGGCCTTCGGCTTCCTCGGCCCCAACGGCGCCGGCAAGTCCTCGACGATGCGGATGGTCGCCGCGGTCTCGCCGGTCAGCGGGGGTGAGCTGCGCATCCTCGGGATGGACCCCGCGGTCGACGGCCCGGCGATCCGCGGTCGGCTCGGCGTGTGCCCGCAGGAGGACACCCTCGACGTCGAGCTGAACGTGCGCGACAACCTCTACATCTACGGCCGCTACTTCGGGATCCCGAAGGGCGAGGTGAACGACCGGGTCGACGAGCTGCTGGAGTTCGTGCAGCTGACGGAGAAGGCCAAGGCGAAGGTCGAGGACCTCTCCGGCGGCATGAAGCGCCGGCTGACCATCGCCCGCAGCCTGGTCAACCGCCCCGACCTGCTGCTTCTCGACGAGCCCACCACCGGTCTCGACCCGCAGGCCCGTCACGTGCTCTGGGACCGCCTGTTCCGGCTCAAGCAGGCCGGCGTCACGCTGGTCATCACCACCCACTACATGGACGAGGCCGAGCAGCTCTGCGACCGCCTGGTCGTCATGGACAAGGGCCTGATCGTGGCCGAGGGCTCGCCGCTGCAGCTGATCCGCGAGCACTCCACCCGCGAGGTCGCCGAGCTGCGCTTCGGCGTCGCCGACGAGGGCGACAGTCACGAGGCGCTGGCCGAGAAGGTCGCCGACCTGGGCGACCGGGTCGAGGTGCTGCCCGACCGGCTGCTCGTCTACAGCGAGGACGGCGACGAGGTGGTGGCCAAGGTCCACGAGCGCGGCCTGACACCCGTCGCCACGCTCGTACGACGCTCCTCGCTGGAGGACGTCTTCCTCCGCCTCACCGGCCGCACCCTCGTGGACTGACGTCCATGCCCGATCTCGCCCTCGCCGACGGCGTCCGCCGCCAGGCCGACTACTGGCTCACCGTCTACAAGCGCACCTGGCGCGCGTCGGTCATCAGCTCCTTCGTCGCCCCGCTGTTCTACGTCGTGGCGATGGGCGTCCTCCTCGGAGGCTTCATCGAGGGCGACCCCGACCAGCTGGAGGGCGCGACGTCGTACCTCGCCTTCGTGGTGCCGGGCCTGGTCGCCGCGCACGCCATGCAGACGGCGGTGGGGGAGACGACGTACCCGGTCATGGGGCTGATCAAGTGGCAGCGCGTCTACGACTCGATGCTCGCGACGCCGCTGCAGGTCCAGCACCTCGCCGGCGCGACGATGACCTTCGTGCTGTTCCGGCTGGTCACCACCTGCGGCGTCTACATGCTGGTGCTGGCGCCGTTCGGCGTCTTCGAGTCGTGGTGGGGCCCGTTCGTCGCGTTCGCCTCGCAGGTGCTGGTCGGGATGGCCTTCGCGGTGTGGGTCTACGGGTTCACCGCCCGGCTCGAGGACGAGCAGGCCTTCGGGGTGCTGTTCCGGATCGGGGTGTTCCCGCTGTTCCTGTTCTCGGGCGCGTTCTTCCCGGTCGAGAACCTCGGCCACGTCGGTGCCTGGGCCGCGCGCCTCACGCCGCTGTGGCACGGCGTGAACCTGTCGCGGATGTTCTGCCTCGACACCGTCGACTGGTCGACGGCCGCGGTCAACGTGACGGTGCTGGTGGTGCTGCTGGTCGCCGGCTGGTTCTGGGCGCTGGCCGGGCTGCGGAAGCGGCTGGTCTCGTGAGCGCCGTCCAGCCGTTGTCGAGCACCCAGGCGATGCGCCTGCTGGTGCTGCGCAACTACCTCGTCTACAGGGACGCCTGGAAGCTCTTCCTGACCGGCTTCCTGGAGCCCGTCCTCTACCTGCTGTCCATCGGCATCGGCGTCGGGCAGCTCATCGACACCTTCGAGTTCAACGGCCGCCAGGTGCCGTACGCCGAGTTCGTCGCCCCCGCGATGCTCGCGGCCTCGGCGTTCAACGGCGCGCTGCTCGACTCGACTTTCAACGTGTTCTTCAAGCTGAAGTTCATCAAGCTCTACGACCAGCTGCTCGCCACCCCGCTCACCACCGGCGACATCGCGCGCTCGGAGATCCTGTGGGGCCAGCTGCGCGGCGGGAGCTACTCGCTGGCCTTCCTGCTGGTCATGCTGGCGATGGGGCTGATCGACTCGTGGTGGGCGGTGCTGGCCTTCCCGGCCGCGCTGCTGATCGGCTTCGCGTTCAGCGCGGTGTGCATGGCGCTGACCACCTACATGACCTCGTGGCAGGACTTCGACAAGGTCACCCTCGTCCAGGTCCCGCTGTTCCTCTTCTCCGCGACCTTCTTCCCGGTCACCGCCTTCGACGGCTGGCTGCGCTGGGTGGTCGAGTGCACGCCGCTCTACCGCGGGGTGGTGCTCTGCCGCGAGCTCACCACCGGCGCGCTCTCGTGGGACTCGGCGATCTCGGTGGTCTACCTGCTGGTGATGGGCCTGGTCGGGCTGCTCGTCGTACGACGGCGGCTGGACGCGCTGCTGCTCACCTGAGCCGGGTCGTCGTCCAGGACGGCGAGCCCGATCCGGAGGCTGCCGAGGTCGCCGATCAGCTCGTGCACGGCGTGGTACGCCGCGCGCATCCGCGGGTCCGGCGACCGCCGGTGCTCCTGCAGCTCCAGCAGGGCCCGGCAGGCGAGCGTCGCCGCCTCGTCGACGCCGTGCCGCAGGCGCTCCACCACGCTCGGGTGCATCACGACCACCTCGTCCCTCTCCCGTCTCGGACGTCCAGCCTGGGCCGGGACCCCAGCGGGAACCAGGCCCGGACGGGCTATGGCGCCCCGCCGCTCACCCGGACGGACTCCCGGACCGTGACGAGGTCGCGTCGCTCCGGGTGCCCGGTCAGCAGCTCGCGCTCCAGCAGCGGGGCGTCGAAGGCCACCTCGACGTCGACGTGCTCGGGCCCGGACTCGGTGGCGGGGAGGACGCTCACCCGCTCGACGATGTAGATCGAGGACAGCGCGTCGCGTGCGACGGCCCGGGCGGCCGCACTGGTGCCCGGCCGGTCGGTGAGCACCCAGGTCGGCCCCTCGACCGTGTACGACGCGGACGGCAGCCGACGCAGCGCGTCCCAGCCGGCGAGGGCGGCCTCGGTGTCGTCGAAGACCGCGACGGTCTCGGGCGACGCGATCGCGACGTCGGTGAGGCCGTCGATCCCGGCCACTACCTCCCAGGTGGTCGCGCTGGCCGCCGGATCGTCGCAGTCGACGGGCACGGCGAGCCCGTCGGCGGACACCGACAGCGCCAGGGTGGCCGCTCCCGGCGGGTCGAAGTCGCAGACGTGCGCTGCGGCCGCGCCGACGTCGGTGCCCGCCACGGTCACGGTGATGTCGGCGCTGCCCGCGAACGGCAGCGCCTCCGCGCTCGTCGCGTCCGCCACCGCCATGCCCTCGAAGGGGTGCTCGGCGAGCCAGTCCTCGAAGTCCGTGACGGTCTGGGCGCCCCCGCGGACGGCGCAGGCGGCGAGCAGGAGCGCGACGAGGGGAGCGGCGATCGGGAGAGGACGGCGGGGGATCGGCACGGAGGGAGGTCTACCCCGCCAGGGCGATCTGCCACCACTCCGTGTCGATCCAGCGGTCGAACTTGTGCCCGACCTCGCGCAGCACCCCCACCGGCTCGAACCCGCACGCCCGGTGCAGCGCCCGGCTGCCCGGGTTGGGCAGCGCGACCACGGCCACGGCGGTGCGCATCCCGTCCGTGCGCAGGCGGCGCAGCAGCTCGTCGTACAGCGCCCGGCCGAGGCCGCGGCCGTGGGCGGCCGGGTCGACGTACACGGAGGTCTCGCGGGTGTGGCGGTACGCCGGCCGCGGGCGGTAGGCGGACGAGTAGGCGTAGCCCACGACGCCGTCCTCGTCGGCCACCAGCAGGTGGTCGCCGCGGTCGGTGCTGGCCAGGCGGTGCTCCCAGTACGACACCGGCGGCGGCTCCAGGTCGAAGGTCGCGATGCCGCCGGCGACCTGCCCGTCGTAGATCGCCTTGATCGCGGGCAGGTCGGCGGCAGTGGCGGAGCGCACAGGCATGGGCCCATTCTCCGACGTCGTCGGACGAGTCGTTCACCTGGATGTGCTGGACTCAGGTCGTGCCGGTCACTCACCTCGCGGGTCGTAGCGCCCGCATCGACGTGACGCTCGAGGGCCTCACCTTCACCCGCTCGGTGGCCGGCGCCGCCCGGCGCGGGGTCGAGCCGGTCCAGGAGGTCCTCTGGGACGACCTGGTCGGGGCCGAGCTGGTCCACACCCGCAAGGGCCGTCCGGTGTTCCGGGTGCTGGTCGTCGGCGCCCGCGCGGGCCTGCCGCTCCGGGAGGACCCGTACGCCCTGAAGCTGCCGCGCGCCGCCGACGAGCGAGCCGCCGAGCTCGTCGAGCAGGTCGCGCGCGAGGTCGCCGTACGACGGCGCTGGCGTGAGCACGCCGAGGACGACGAGGCGGGCGCCTGATCCTGGCGGCTTCCCGACGGAGGTTGGCAGGAAGTCCGTGGTCCTCCTCCTCGAGGCCCGCGAGGATCTCCCCATGAGCGCGATCGAGCCCGACACCAAGGACTGGACCTGGGTCCTGCAGCACCCCTGCCCGGAGTGCGGCTACGTCGCCGAGGACCCCGACCGCACGGCGCTGGGCGACCTGGTCCGGGGCAACGCCGCGCTCTGGCCGGTGCTCCTGGCCGCGCCGGACGCGGCGGCCCGGCCCGGCCCGGACGTCTGGTCGGTGCTGGAGTACGCCTGCCACGTGCGCGACGTGCAGCGTGTCTTCAGCGAGCGCCTCGCGCTGATGCTCGACCAGGACGACCCGCTCTTCGCCAACTGGGACCAGGACGAGACCGCCGTCGCCGAGCGCTACGACCTCCAGGCCCCCGCTGTCGTCGCCGACGAGCTGGTCGCGGCCGCCGAGACCGTCGCGGCCCAGTACGACGCCGTGCCCGCCGACGCCTGGACCCGCTCCGGGCGACGCAGCAACGGCGCGGTCTTCACCGTCGAGACCCTCGGGCGCTACCACCTGCACGACCTCGTGCACCACGCGCACGACGTCCGGGACGCGGCCGCCCGGGCGACCCGGGAGGCGTACGACGCCCACGCGGCCGCCTACGGCGCGGCCACCGCCCACCTCGACGACGCGGTGGCCCACCTCCGCGAGCGGTTCGTGGCTGCCGTCGGCACAGGCGCGCGGGTGCTCGCGATCGGCAGCGGGCCGGGTCGCGACGCCGCGGCGCTGGAGGCGGTCGGGCTGAGCGTGCGGCGCACCGACGTCAGCACCGGCTTCGTCGAGCTGCTGCGCGCCGAGGGCCACGAGGCCGACGTCCTGGACCCGCTGACCGACGGGCTCGATGACCCGCTCCGTCCCGGCACGCCGTACGACGGGGTGTGGGCGAGCGCCTCGCTCCTGCACGTCGCGCGGGGGGACCTGCCGCTGGTGCTGCGTCGGCTGGCGGAGGCGACCCGGGACGGCGGCGTGCTGCACCTGGCGGTCAAGGAGGGCACGGGGGAGGGCTGGTCGACCCACGGCAGCGTCACGGCTCCGCGCCGGTTCACCTACTGGTCCGAGAACGGGCTCATGGCCGTCGTCGAGGCAGCGGGCTGGCACGTCGAGCAGCGCGGGTACGGCACCGGCTCGCGCGGCGAGCGCTGGCTGGACCTGCTGGCCCGGCGTCGCTGAGTCGGCGGGGCGCCGTACGCTTCACCGGCGTGAGGCACACGGAGTTCTGGTCCCGGATGGAGGACGCGCTGGGCGCGTCGTACGCCCGCTCGTGGGCGAGCCAGTTCGTCATGGGCGCCCTCGGTGGCCGCACCGCGCAGGAGGCGCTCGATGCCGGGGTGCCGCCCAAGGAGGTCTGGGCCGCGGTCTGGGCGGCGCTCGGGCTGCCGGAGCGCGATCGCTGAACCCCGGGCGACACGCGCGTGTCGATGTCGCGATCGAACACGTGTTCGGGCTAGGTTGTGTCCACAGGCATGACGCCGGAACGGGTTCTCCACAGCCTCGGCAGCGCTGATCAGGCGTTGTCGGTGGACCGCTCTAGCGTCGCCGACGTGCCTGACACCCGACGAGCTAGGAAAGAAGGTCCGGCCATGGCTGGAGATCGCGACAAGGCCCTCGACGCCGCCCTGCTGAACATCGAGAAGTCGTTCGGCAAGGGCTCGGTGATGCGCCTCGGCGACGAGACGCGCGCCCCCCTGGAGGTCATCCCGACCGGATCGATCGCGCTCGACGTCGCGCTGGGCCTCGGTGGCCTGCCCCGCGGCCGGGTGGTCGAGGTCTACGGTCCGGAGTCCTCCGGCAAGACGACGGTCGCGCTGCACGCGGTGGCCAACGCCCAGGCCGCCGGCGGCATCGTGGCCTTCATCGACGCCGAGCACGCGCTCGACCCCGACTACGCCAAGGCCCTCGGCGTCGACACCGACGCGCTGCTGGTCTCGCAGCCCGACTCCGGTGAGCAGGCGCTCGAGATCGCCGACATGCTGATCCGCTCGGGTGCGCTCGACCTGATCGTCATCGACTCCGTCGCGGCGCTGGTGCCCCGGGCCGAGATCGAGGGCGAGATGGGCGACAGCCACGTCGGCCTCCAGGCCCGGCTGATGAGCCAGGCGCTGCGCAAGATGACCGGTGCGCTCAACAACTCCAAGACCACCGCGATCTTCATCAACCAGCTGCGCGAGAAGATCGGCGTGATGTTCGGCTCGCCGGAGACCACGACCGGTGGCCGGGCGCTGAAGTTCTACTCCTCGGTCCGCCTCGACGTGCGCCGCATCGAGACGCTCAAGGACGGCACCGACATGGTCGGCAACCGGACCCGGGTCAAGGTCGTCAAGAACAAGGTCGCGCCGCCGTTCAAGCAGGCCGAGTTCGACATCATGTACGGCAAGGGCATCAGCCGCGAGGGCGGCCTGATCGACGTCGGCGTCGAGGCGGGCATCGTCCGCAAGGCCGGCGCCTGGTACACCTACGACGGCGACCAGCTCGGCCAGGGCAAGGAGAACTCCCGCAAGTTCCTCAAGGACAACCCCGACCTGGCCAACGAGCTGGAGAAGAAGATCCTCGAGAAGCTCGGCGTCGGCCCCCAGGCCGACGCGCCCGCCGAGGCCCTGTCCGACGAGCCGGTCGGCGTCGACGACTTCTGAGGTCTCGATACACCGTCGTTCGTCCCTCACGACGGCACTCGACCACCGATCCCGAGACACCGTCGTTCGTCCCTCACGACGGCACTCGACCACCGGTCTCGAGACACCGTCGTTCGTCCCTCACGACGGCACTCGACCACCGGTCTCGTTGGTCGAGTAGCGAGCGCCAGCGAGCGTATCGAGACCCGACGCACGGGAGGTGCTCCGATGCACGACGACCGACCCGCCCCCTCGTGGGCCGGAGACGTCTCCGTCGGGGTGGACGCGTGGACCCGCCGCGCGTCCGCCCCGGCGTCACCTCCGCCGCCCGACCCGGTGGCGGCCGGCCCGGACGCCGACCCCGAGTCGGTGGCCCGCAAGATCCTGCTCGACCAGCTCACCGGCCAGGCCCGCAGCCGCCAGCAGCTCAGTGACAAGCTGGCGGCCAAGAACGTCCCGACCGACGTGGCGACCCGCCTCCTCGACCGCTTCGAGGAGGTCGGCCTGGTCGACGACGGGGCCTTCGCCCGTTCCTGGGTGGCCAGCCGGGGCGCCGGCGGCGGTCGGGCGCTCGCCAAGCGGGCCCTCGCCCAGGAGCTGCGCCGCAAGGGCATCGACGACGAGGTGGCCCGCGAGGCCCTCGACGAGATCGACCCCGACGACGAGGAGCAGGCCGCGCGGGCGCTGGTGCGCAAGAAGCTGCGCACGCTCACCCGCGTCGACGACGTCGTCGCCACCCGTCGGCTGGTCGGGATGCTGGCCCGCAAGGGCTACGGCTCAGGGCTCGCGTTCGCGGTGGTCAGGGACGAACTGGCCCAAGCGGGACGGGATGCGCTGGACGACTGACCGCTGTCGGGGGCCAGAATGCTCTCGTGGCTGACGACGAGCGCGAGATCCTGACCTACGAGCTGTTCGGCACGGCCGTCCGCGACCTGGCCCACCAGGTCGTCGACTCCGGCTACGAGCCCGACCTGGTGCTCTCGATCGCGCGAGGGGGACTGGGCCTGGGCATGGGCCTCGGCTACGCACTGGACGTGAAGAACCTCTCCGCGGTCAACGTGGAGTTCTACACCGGCGTCGACCAGCGCCTCGACGTTCCGATCATGCTGCCGCCGACGCCGCAGGCCGTGGACCTCTCGGGGCTCCAGGTGCTGATCGCCGACGACGTCGCCGACTCAGGCAAGACCCTGGAGATCGTGCAGGAGTTCTGCGCCGACCACGTCGCCGAGGCGCGGACCGCCGTCATCTACGAGAAGCCGTGGACCGTCGTGAGCGCCGACTACGTCTGGCGCCGTACCGACCGGTGGATCAACTTCCCCTGGTCGTCCGAGCCACCGCTCGTCGACCGACGCGGCGGGCAGGCTCACTGATGGCCGGCACGCCGACGACCGGCGACCTGCTGCGCGTCCCGGCGGGTGTCGTCGACCTGTCCGCGGTCGCGACCGACGCGACGCCGGGCTTCGGGCACGGCAAGTCCGCCGGACGGGCGGCGCTGGCCGAGCTCGGCGAGGAGCTGGCGGACCTGCAGGAGCGGCTCTTCGCCGAGGGCCGCTCGGGCGGGTCGCGACGGGTGCTGCTGGTGCTGCAGGGCATGGACACCTCCGGCAAGGGCGGCACCCTGCGGCGCACCGTGGGGCTGGTCGACCCCCAGGGCGTCCGGATCACCTCGTTCAAGGCCCCGACCGAGGAGGAGCGGGCCCACGACTTCCTGTGGCGCATCGAGCGGGCGCTGCCCGGAGCGGGCTACCTCGGGGTCTTCGACCGCTCCCACTACGAGGACGTGCTGATCGCGCGGGTGCGTGGTCTCGCACCGGCGGAGGAGCTGGAGCGCCGCTACGACGCCATCATCGACTTCGAGCGCCGGCTGGTCGAGTCGGGCACCACGCTGGTGAAGGTGATGCTGCACATCTCGGCCGACGAGCAGAAGGAGCGGCTGCTGGCCCGGCTCGACGACCCGGCCAAGCACTGGAAGTTCAACCCCGGCGACATCGACGAGCGCGCGCACTGGCCCGCCTACCGGGAGGCCTACGAGATCGCCCTGGAGCGCACCAGCACCGAGGCGGCGCCGTGGTACGTCGTCCCGGCCGACCGGAAGTGGTACCGCGACCTGGCCGTCGGCCGCTTGCTCCTCGAGGCGCTGCGCGGCCTGGACCCGCAGTGGCCGGCGGCCGACTTCGACGTGACGCACGAACGGGCCAGGCTGACCGGCGAGGAGCCGGTCGCCTGACCCGTTCGGTCAGTCAGTGCTGAGCGAGGTCAGCGACGGTACGTCGAGCCCTTGATCACGCTGCTCGTGTAGCCCTTGCTGCCCTTGAAGGTGATCTTCCAGACGAACTTGCCGCGGCTCGGAGCGGGGAGGACGACGGTGAAGCGGCCCTTCCGGTTGCTGCGGACGGTCTTGTACTTCTTGAACTTCTTGCCGACCTTCTTCTGGACGATGATCTTGATCTTCGCCTTCGGGGCGACCTTGCCCTTGAAGCCGGCCCGCTTGCCGCTCATTCCGTTGATGGTCAGCTTGCGCTGGGCCTTCACGGTGCCGACGGACGCACCGGTCGGGGCGTACTCGGCCGTGCCGGAGTAGAAGACGCGGTACTGCGCCGAGATCTTGATGTCGACCGACTTGTACAGGTAGGCGCTCGACGACGTGGCGATCGTCTGCCACGAGCGGGAACCGGCCGCCAGCTGCTGCACGACGAGGCTGCCGTCGTAGACCTGCTTGCCGTCGGCACCCTTCACGTTGATCGAGAACGACACCTGGTCGGTGCCGGCCACGGGCGCGCCGGCCTGGGAGGAGTAGTCGTTGACCTTGATCCAGCCGCGGCCCTGGCTGCCGCTGACGATCGAGGTGGCGGTGGCTGCGGAAGCGGGCGCCGTGGAGGCGACGATCACAGCGGTGGGGGCGATCAGGCCGGTCGTGACCACGGCGGCGAGAAGACGACGTACGCGCAAGGGTGTGTCCGTTCTACGAGTCTGGGAGGAGGCGGCGTCCCGAGCCGCCGACAGGTCTTTACCTCCAGAAGACGCCCGCTAAACGGACTTCTTACGCAGTTCGACACTCACCTAGGGTTGCGCCGTGATTCCGACCGTGCCAGTGACCCGCTACGTCACCCCGCTGCGCGAGGGCGGCAGCCTCCCGGGCATCGTCGAGGCGGCCGACCTCGGAACCTACGTCTGCAAGTTCCGGGGGGCCGGCCAGGGGCTCCGGGTCCTGGTCGCCGAGACGATCGTGGCCGAGCTCGCCCGGCGCATCGGGCTGCGGACCCCGCGCCTGGTGGCGCTGGAGCTGGGCGCCGAGATCGCGCGCTACGAGGCCGACGAGGAGGTCCAGGACCTCCTCCGGGCGAGCATCGGCCTCAACCTCGGGGTGGACTTCCTCCCGGGCTCCTTCGGGTACGACGGAGAGGTCCCGACGGGCCCGGACGTCGCGGCCCGGGTCCTGTGGCTCGACGCCTTCTGCGCGAACGTCGACCGGTCCTGGCGCAACCCGAACCTGCTGGTGTGGCACGGCGACCTCTGGGTGATCGACCACGGCGCCTCGCTCTACTTCCACCACGCGTGGCCGGGCGGGTCGTTGACCAAGGAGGGCGCCGCGGCGCGCTTCGCCGCGCAGCCGTGGGACCTCACCGACCACGTCCTCGAGCGGTACGCCGGCGGCCTGCCCGCGGCCGATGCCGAGGTGCGGGAGCGGCTCTCGGCCGACGACCTCCCGGAGGTGCTGTCCCTCGTCCCGGACGAGTGGCTGGAGCCGGTCCCGGGGGCGGAGACCCCGGACGCCGTGCGGGCGTCGTACGTCGAGTTCCTGACCGCTCGCCTCGCCACCCGCCAGTGGCTGCCGGAGGTCGTCGCGTGACCTCGCTGTCCTATCAGTACGTCGTGCTGCGCTGCGTCCCGCGCGTCGACCGCGAGGAGTTCCTCAATGTCGGCGTGGTGCTCTACTGCCAGGCGAGCGACTTCCTCGACGTCGCGTGGGAGGTCGACCGCGACCGGCTCGCGGCCTTCGCCCCGGGGCTGGACCTCGACCGGGTCTGCGACGCGCTCGACTTCGTCGCGGGCGTCTGCGCGGGCGACCGGCGTGGGGGAGCCGCGGCGGGGAAGCCCATCAGCCAGCGCTTCGGCTTCCTGAAGGCGCCCAAGAGCACCGTCCTGCAGCCCGGCCCGGTGCACGGGGGCATCACCGCGGATCCCGCCGCCGACCTCACCCGCCTCCGCGACCACCTGGTCGGATAGGCCGAGTCAGCACCAGTGGTGCTGACTCGGCCTACCACTGGTGCTGACTCGGCGGGAAGGAGCGGGTCAGACGGGGACGAGCTCGACGGCGCCGACGGCGTAGCGGGCCAGGATGGTGCGGGCGACCTCGGGGTGCGCGCCGAGCGGCTCCGACACGGCGATCGCGCCCGCCTCGACGGCGAGCTCGGCGGCCCGGTCCGGCAGGAAGCCGGGCGCCAGGAACAGCGAGGCGACCGCGATGTGGCGACGGCCCTCGGCCCGGAAGGCGCGCACGGCCTCACCCGTGGCGGGCGGGGAGCTGGACGCGAACGCCGCGGTCACCGGGAGCTTGTGGTGGGAGCCCCAGACGCGGGCGAGCCGGGCGACGGCCTGGTTGGCGAGCGCGTCGCTGGAGCCGGCGGCGGCCAGCACCAGGGCGTCGAGCTCGCGGACCCGGGCGACCCGCAGCGCCTCGCGCAGCCGGACGTCGAGGACCTCCAGGAAGCAGGCCTCCAGGCCGAGGATCGACGTCGCGCGAATGCGCAGTCCCGGGTGCCGGGCGCCGGCGGCGGCGACGGCGGACGGGACGTCGACCTTGGCGTGGTAGGCCTCCGTGAGCAGCAGCGGCACGACGACGATCTCGTCGTGCCCGGCCTTCACGAGCCGGTCGACGACCGTCTGGAACGACGGCTTCGACAGCTCCAGGAACGCCTGCTCGACGCGCAGGTCCGGGCGCATCGCGCGGACCTCGTCGACCAGGGCGGTGATGGTGCGGGCGGACCGCGGGTCACGGGAGCCGTGAGCCAGGGCCACCAGGGCGGGAGCAGCCATCAGGGCAGCCTCCTCGGGTGTGCAGGGGTACGACGGACCACGTTGTCCGCGATGGGGGATGGCAGGGCGCGGGTCACGAGTGGATCCCGCACTCGGTCTTGTTGGTGCCGGCCCAGCGGCCCGAGCGCGGGTCCTCGCCGGGGGCGACGCGTCGGGTGCACGGGGCGCAGCCGATCGACGGGTAGCCGTCGTAGACGAGCGGGTTGACGAGCACGCCGTTCTCGGCGATGTAGCTCTCCATCTGCTCGTCGGACCAGCGCGCCAGGGGCGAGACCTTGACCTTGCCCTTCTTGGCGTCCCAGCCGATGACCGGCGCGATGACCCGGTTGTGGGTCTCGGCACGGCGCAGCCCGGTCGCCCAGGCGTCGTAGTTCTCGAGCCGCTCGGCCAGGGGCTGCACCTTGCGGAGCTTGCAGCACAGGTCGGGGTCGGTCTTGTAGAGGTCCTTGCCGTACGCCGCGTCCTGCTCGGCCACGCTCTGCACCGGGGTGATCGAGATCAGGTTGAGGTTCATGGTGGCCTCGACGGCGTCGCGGGTGCCGACGGTCTCGATGAAGTGGTAGCCGGTGTCGAGGAACAGCACGTCGACCCCGGGCACCACCTTCGAGACCAGGTGCGCCAGCGCAGCGTCACCCATCGACGACGTCACGCAGAACCGCTCCCCGAAGGTCGCGGCCGCCCACTCGACGATGACCTCGGCCGGCGCCAGCTCCAGCTCGGCGCCCCAGTGGGACACCAGCTCGCGCAGCTCCTCGGGCGAGCGGCCCTCGGTCTGCACCCCGCGGGCGTTGCGTGCGGTCGTGGTGGTCGCGGCGGTCATCGGTTCACTCCCTGGGAAGGTCGGATCAAGCCGAGCATCTTCAGGTGGAAGGCGCGCAGGCAGCCGCGGCATTCCCAGGAACCGTGGGGGGAGCTGACCTCGCCAGCATCCGAGACGACCTCGTGCGGGCGCAGGTCCTCCTCGCCGCAGAACGGGCAGTGGAACGGGACGGCGCGCTCAGTCATGTCGGGGCCCCAGCGGGAATCGAGCGAAGCGAGTGTCCTCGTGGGGAGTTCTCATGACGGGATCGACTCCAGCGACTTCTCGCCGCGCAGCAGGTCCTCGTCGGCGCGCTGGACCCACTCGGTGAACGACTCGCCGTCGGTGCGGTCGGCGAGGAACGCGGTGACCACGTTGGTGACGTAGTCGTCGAGGCCCGCGCTGGTGACCTTGTGGGCGCGCAGCTTGCGGCCGAAGTTGGCCTGCAGGCCGGTCGCGCCGCCCAGATGCACCTGGAAGCCCTCGACCTGCTCGCCGTCGGCCATCACCAGCTGGCCCTTGAGGCCGATGTCGGCGACCTGGGTGCGGGCGCAGGCGTTGGGGCAGCCGTTGACGTTGACCGTGATCGGGACATCGAGGTCGGGGAAGCGGCGCTCGAGCTCGGCGACCAGGTCGCGGGCGCGATTCTTGGTGTCGACGATGGCCAGCTTGCAGAACTCGATGCCGGTGCAGGCCATCGTGTTGCGGCGCCAGTTCGACGGGCGGGCCGAGAGGCCGATCTCGTCGAGCCGGACGACCAGCTCCTCGACCTTCTCGGGGTCGACGCCGATCAGCACGATCTTCTGGTACGGCGTGAGTCGCGCGCCGGCGACGCCGTACTCCTCGATCAGGTCGGCGAGCTGTAGCAGCAGGGTGCCGGAGACGCGGCCCGCGGTCGGCGCGACGCCGACGTACCGCTTGCCGTCCTGCTGCTCGTGGACGCCGATGTGGTCGCGGTGGCCGACGGGGGAGGCGGGGGACTCGCAGGAGACGAGCTCGCGCCCGAGGTACTCCTTCTCGAGGACCTCGCGGAACTTCTCGACGCCCCAGTCCTGGACCAGGAACTTCAGCCGGGCGCGCGAGCGCAGCCGGCGGTAGCCGTAGTCGCGGAAGATGCCGGCCACGCCCTCCCAGGCGTCGGCGACCTCGTCCAGCGGGATCCAGACGCCGAGCTTCTTGGCCAGCATCGGGTTGGTCGACAGGCCGCCGCCGACCCACAGGTCGAAGCCCGGGCCGTGCTCGGGGTGGACGGTGCCGACGAAGGAGATGTCGTTGGTCTCCGGCGACACGTCGTGGCCGGGGTGGCCGGTCAGCGCGGTCTTGAACTTCCGGGGGAAGTTCGAGAACTCGGGGCTGCCGATGAAGCGGCGGTAGATCTCGTCGAGCGCCGAGGAGCCGTCGATGATCTCGTCCTTGGCGACGCCCGCGACGGGGGAGCCGAGGAAGGGGCGCGGCGAGTCGCCGCAGGCCTCGAGGGTGCTCAGACCGGCACTCTCCAGGACCTCCCAGATCGCGGGCACGTCCTCGATGCGGATCCAGTGGTACTGGATGTTCTCGCGGTCGGTGACGTCGGCGGTGTCGCGCGCGTAGTCGCGCCCGATGGTGCCGAGGGCCCGCACGGTGGCTGCGTCCAGGAGCTTGCCGTCGGAGCGGACCCGCATCATGAAGTAGCGGTCGTCCAGCTCCTCCTCCTCGAGCATCGCGGTCTTGCCGCCGTCGAAGCCCGGGGCGCGCTGGGTGTAGAGACCCATCCAGCGGAAGCGGCCGCGCAGGTCGGCCGGGTCGATGGAGTCGAAGCCGCGCTTGGAGTAGATGTGCAGGATCCGCGCCTGCACGTTCAGCGGGTCGTCGTCCTTCTTGGACTGCTCGTTCTTGTTCAGCGGCTCCGTGTAGCCGAGCGCCCACTGGCCCTCGCCCTTCTTGGGGCGGGGGATCTCGGTGTGCTGCGGCGGCTGGGGCTTGAACCGGAGGTCGGGCATGAAGAAGTGCGTCCTTCGCTGAGGAGGCGCGCGAGGTCGGCGCGCGGGGCGGGTCGTGGAGACGGGGCCTGGCTCAGCGCCAACACATCGAGCTGCGCGTGCGACCGAGGTCCACGTGGCGTCGGACCACGAGGAACGCATGGGTAGCAGCGGAGACCATGTCAAGGAGTCTCAGTCCCCGGACCGCCTGCCCACAAGCGCACTTCTCATGATGTGAGACCGGACTCCACCATGTGAGACGCCGTACGGCGGTCCCGCCTGCAAACGGGCGTCAGTGCGGCCCAGGTCACACCGGGACGGTGTCGTCCGTGATGCGGGCGCCCCCGCCGGGAGCCGTAGGCTGAGCGCCATGAGTGACCTCGACGCCCTCACCAGCAGCGCCTACTCCCAAGCTCTCGAGGTCATCGCCTCGGTGGAGCCCCGGATCGCCGACGCGACCCGCAAGGAGCTGGCCGACCAGCGGGGCTCGCTGAAGCTGATCGCCAGCGAGAACTACGCGTCGCCGGCCGTGCTGCTGACGATGGGGACCTGGTTCAGCGACAAGTACGCCGAGGGCACCGTCGGCCACCGTTTCTACGCGGGCTGCCAGAACGTCGACACCGTGGAGACGCTCGCCGCCGAGCACGCCCGCGAGCTGTTCGGCGCCGAGTACGCCTACGCGCAGCCGCACTCCGGCATCGACGCCAACCTGGTCGCCTTCTGGTCGATCCTCGCCCACCGGGTCGAGGGTCCGTGGCTGGAGAAGGCGGAGAAGAAGAACGTCAACGAGCTCACCGACGCCGACTGGGAGTCGCTGCGCAAGGAGCTCGGCAACCAGCGCCTGCTCGGGATGAGCCTGGACGCCGGCGGCCACCTCACCCACGGCTTCCGCCCGAACATCAGCGGGAAGATGTTCCACCAGCAGCAGTACGGCACCGACCCCGAGACCGGGCTGCTCGACTACGACGTCGTGCGGGCCAAGGCGAAGGAGTTCAAGCCGCTGATCCTGGTCGCGGGCTACTCGGCGTACCCGCGCCGCGTGAACTTCGCCAAGATGCGCGAGATCGCCGACGAGGTCGGCGCGACCCTGATGGTCGACATGGCCCACTTCGCCGGTCTGGTCGCCGGCAAGGTCTTCACCGGCGACGAGGACCCGGTCCCGCACGCCCACGTCGTCACCACCACCACCCACAAGTCGCTGCGCGGCCCGCGCGGCGGCATGGTGCTGGCCACCGAGGAGTACGCCCCGAGCGTCGATCGCGGCTGCCCGATGGTGCTCGGTGGTCCGCTGTCGCACGTGATGGCGGCCAAGGCCGTCGCGCTCGCCGAGGCCCGGCAGCCGGCGTTCCGGACCTACGCCCAGCAGGTCGCCGACAACGCCCAGTCGCTGGCCGAGGGCTTCAAGAGCCGCGGCGCCAAGCTGGTCACGGACGGCACCGACAACCACCTGGTCCTGCTCGACGTGTCGTCGTTCGGCCTCACCGGCCGCCAGGCCGAGTCGGCGCTGCTCGACGCCGGCGTGGTCACCAACCGCAACTCGGTGCCCTCCGACCCGAACGGCGCCTGGTACACCTCCGGCGTCCGGCTCGGGACCCCCGCGCTGACCACTCGCGGCTTCGGACACGACGAGTTCGACAACGTCGCCGAGCTGATCGTGCACGTCCTGCAGAACACCCAGCCCGGCACCACGAAGGCGGGCGCGCCGTCGAAGGCGTCGTACGTCCTCGCCGACGGGGTGGCCGACAAGGTCAAGGACTCCTCGGCCGAGATGCTCGACAAGCACCCGCTCTACCCGGGTCTCGACCTCGCCTGACCGCCCCCGACGTCAGCAGGCGGCGGTCAGCGGCGGGCCGGGGTCGTCCTCGGTGGCCGGGCGCTCCAGCAGGACCACCGCGGCCAGCCCGGCCAGGTCGGAGATCAGGTCGTGCGCGTCGTCGTACGCCTCCCGCAGCCGGGGGTCTCCCGAACGACGGTAGGTCTCGAGCAGGATCAGCAGGTGCGCGGCGCGCTGCGTGATGTCGCCCAGGATCTGCTGGCGATCGAATGGCTGTGACATGTGGCCCCCCATGCAGGGACGCGGAGCTCGGCGCACGTAGGTGTCGAGATCACATCCCGGTCTGCTGACTGTGCGCGCCCGTTCGTCGGCGGTCAATACCCGCAGGGGTGACCGGGGGCGTCGTCAGCGCCAGCGGTACTCGACCTCGGGGCGCCCGGACCCGCCGTATCGCGGGTGCCGCTCGGCGAGGCCGCTGTCGGCGAGGTGCTCGAGGTAGCGGCGCACGGTGACGCGGGACGCGCCGACGAGGGCGGCGACCTCGGTGGCGGACAGGCCGGCACCGGCGTCGCGCAGGGCGGCGGTGACGTCGCGCAGGGTCTCGGGGCTCATGCCCTTCGGCAGGGCCGCGGGACCGGCGGGGCGCAGGGTGCCGAAGAGCCGGTCGACCTCGTCCTGCACGACCTCGGCGGGCGCGGCGGCCAGCCGCTCGCGGTAGGCGGCGTACTGGCCGAGCTTGTCGCGGAAGGTCGCGAAGGTGAACGGCTTGAGGAGGTAGAGCACCACGCCCTGGGCGACCGCGTGCCGGACCACGTCGGGGTCGCGGGCCGAGGTGACGGCGACGACGTCGCAGAGGTGGCCGGCGGCGCGGAGCCGCTGCAACAGGCCGAGGCCGTGGCCGTCGGGCAGGTGCATGTCGAGGAGCAGCAGGTCGACGGAGCGGTCGCGGTCGAGCAGACGCATCGCCTCCCCGGCCGAGCGGGCGACCCCGGCGACCTCGAACCCCTCGACGCGGCCGACGTACGACGCGTGCGCGGCGGCGGCGACCTCCTCGTCCTCCACGACGAGCACCCGGACCGTCACGGGGCCGCCCCCAGGTCCACCGCGAACTCCGCGCCGCCCAGCTCGGAGCGGCCGATCGTCACGGTGCCGCCGTGCCGGCGCGCCACCTGGCCGACCAGCGCCAGGCCGACCCCGCGGCCGCCGTCGGTGGCCTTGGTCGTCCACCCGCGCTCGAGGACGTGCGCGGCCGCTTCCCCGGTGAGCCCCGGCCCGCTGTCGCCGACGACCACCCGGAGCCGGCCGGCCCCGCCGTCGAGGGTCACCGCGACCCGCCGTACGGGCGCGTCCGCGACGGCGTCGAGGGCGTTGTCGACCAGGTTGCCGAGGACGGTCACCAGGTCCCGAGGCGGTACGGCGGAGCCGGGCGGGACCTCACCGCTGATCCGGAGGTCGACGCCGCGCTCGGCGGCCTCGGTGCTCTTGCCGAGCAGCAGCGCGGCGACGATCGGGTCTCCGACGGCGTGCACGACGCGGTCGGTCAGCAGCTGGGCGACCTGGAGCTCCTCGGTCGCGAAGTCGACGGCCTCCTCGGTGCGGCCCATCTCGATGAGGGACACGATGGTGTGCAGCCGGTTGGCGGCTTCGTGGTTCTGGGCGCGCAGCGACTCGGTGAGCCCGCGGACGACGTCGAGCTCGCCGGTGACCGCGCGCAGCTCGGACTGGTCGCGCAGGGTCACCACGGCACCGACGTCGCGGCCCTCCCAGGCCGCGGGGGCCGAGCTGACGACCAGCACCCGGTCGCCGGCGAGGTAGACGTCGTCGTCGGCGGCGGTCCCGGCCCGGGCGGCCGCCACCAGCCCGGGGGCGAGGCCGATGTCGCCGAGCGAGCGGCCCACGACGTCCTCGGGCAGGTCGAGCAGGCGCCGGGCCTCGTCGTTGGCGAGCTGGACCCGGCCGTCGGGGTCGACCAGCAGCAGTCCCTCGCGGACGGCGTGCAGGACGGCGGAGTAGTACTCGTACATCCGGGTGATCTCCCGCTCGCCCAGCCCGTGGGTCTGCCGGCGCAGGCGGCGCCCGACCAGCACGGTCCCGCCCAGCCCGACCAGGAGCACGACGCCCGCGGCGATCGCCAGCGGGAGCAGGTCGTCGCGCACCTGGCGGTCGATCCGGTCGATGGTGATGCCGACCGACACCAGCGCGACCACCGCGCCGTCGGGGTCGCGCACCGGCACGACCGCGCGCATCGACGGGCCGAGGGTGCCGGCGTACTGCTGGGTGAAGGTGCCGCCCTGCGGGGCGTCGCCGACCTCGCCGACGAACCGCTTGCCGATCTCGGCGGGATCGGGGTGGCTGAAGCGGATCCGGTCCAGCGACATCACCGTGATGAAGTCGACCTCGGCGTCGGCGCGGACCTCCTCGGCCAGCGGCTGGATCGTCCGGCTGGGGTCGGGGTCGTCGACGGCGTCGGCCAGCGCGGGGGAGTCGGCGAGGGTGCGGGCGACGGCCACGGCCCGCTCGGTCGCGGTCGCCCGGGCGTCGCGGCGGGCGTCGTACGCCGCCATCGCGAGTGCGGCGACGACCAGCACCAGGACCACGAGCACCTGCAGCGCCAGCACCTGACGGGCGACCGAGAGCCCGCCCAGCCTGCGCATGGACGGATTGTGCCCCACCGCGAGGGGTACTTCGCGAACACAACGACCAGAACGGTGACCCGCGTCACAGGTCGTTCCAGAGTGAGCCCCGACCGCCGGGCGCCACCCGGCCACGTAGCGGAGGAACCTGATGAGCAGCACGACAACCGTGGATCCGGTGAAGCCGGCGACCCCGCCGCCCAACCGCAGCCACTACCTCTACATCGCGGTGATCGTGGCCGTCGCGCTCGGCATCGCGGTCGGCATCATCTGGCCGAGCTTCGCGATGGACCTCAAGCCGCTCGGCGAGGGCTTCGTGGCCCTGATCAAGATGATGATCCAGCCGGTCATCTTCTGCACGATCGTGGTCGGCGTCGGCTCGGTGGCCAGCGCGGCCCGGGTCGGGGCGGTCGGCGGCCTGGCGCTGGCCTACTTCGTCGGCATGTCGACCTTCGCCCTCGCGATCGGCATGGTGGTCGGCAACCTGCTGCACCCGGGCGACGGGCTCAACATCTCCGAGTCCGGCTCGGCGGCCGCCGAGAAGGCCGCCGCCGAGGGGCACGGCAGCACCACCGACTTCCTGCTCGGGATCATCCCCGACTCGTTCTTCTCCAGCCTGACCTCGGGCGAGGTGCTGCAGACGCTGCTGGTCGCCCTGCTCATCGGCTTCGCGCTGCAGGCGATGGGCCCGAGCGGCAAGCCGATCCTGAAGGTCGTCGAGCAGGCGCAGAAGCTGGTCTTCCGGGTGCTCGCGATGATCATGTGGGTCGCCCCGATCGGCGCGTTCGGCGCCATCGCTGCCGTCGTCGGCGAGACCGGCTGGGAGGCGCTGAAGAGCCTGGCCATCCTGATGCTCGGCTTCTACATCACCTGCGCCCTGTTCGTCTTCCTGGTCCTCGGCACGCTGCTGAAGGCCGTCACCGGGGTCAACGTCTTCAAGCTGCTGAAGTACCTCGGCCGGGAGTTCCTGCTCATCGTCTCGACCTCGTCGTCCGAGTCCGCGCTGCCCCGCCTGATCGCCAAGATGGAGCACGCCGGCGTCGACAAGCCGACCGTGGGCATCGTCGTCCCGACCGGCTACTCGTTCAACCTCGACGGCACCGCCATCTACCTCACGATGGCCTCGATCTTCATCGCCGAGGCGCTCGGCGACCCGCTGTCCATCGGCGAGCAGGTCTCGCTGCTGGTCTTCATGATGATCGCCTCCAAGGGGGCTGCCGGCGTCACCGGTGCCGGCCTCGCCACCCTGGCCGGCGGCCTGTCCTCGCACCGTCCGGAGCTGCTGGACGGCGTCGGTCTGATCGTCGGCATCGACCGCTTCATGTCGGAGGCCCGCGCGGTCACCAACTTCGCCGGCAACGCGATCGCCACCGTCCTGATCGGTCACCTCACGAAGGGCCTCGACCGGCCCCAGCTCGACCGGGTGCTCGCCGGCGACGACCCGTTCGACGAGACCACGATGATCGACGACGATCCGGACGAGACGCCGTACCAGGAGGCCGAGCGGGAGCAGGTGCGCGCCTAGCGACCGTCGTCGAGAGACGCCAGATGGCTCCTTCCGGACCCCGGGAGGAGCCATCTCGCGTCACTCGACGGGCTTGCGCCAGACCGAGACGTGCGTCTCGCTGTCGGAGGTGTACGGCGAGCGCCGCCAGTCGGCGTACCGCGCCTCCAGGCGGAGGCCGGCGATCCGCGCCATCAGGTCGAGCTCGGCCGGCCA
The DNA here is from genome assembly GCF_900101465.1 of Nocardioides lianchengensis. Classification (GTDB taxonomy): domain Bacteria; phylum Actinomycetota; class Actinomycetes; order Propionibacteriales; family Nocardioidaceae; genus Nocardioides; species Nocardioides lianchengensis. The sequence continues at coordinate 78,244 of NZ_FMZM01000012.1, read as the reverse complement.
GGCGTAGCGGAACCGGCCCGCGCCGTACCGGACCGTGTCGCCGTCGCGCGTGTAGTGGTGCGACACGCACTCCTGGGTCACCAGGTCGAAGGTGTCTAAGCCCAGATGGCCGTCGGACACGTCGAACGGCGCGGCGAGCTGGCCTGGCGGCAGTCGGCGCAGCGGCGGGACGCCCAGCTCGACCACGAACCGCCCGCCGGGCTCCAGGTGCGCCGCCGCGTTCTCGAAGCAGGTGACCTGCTCGTCCTGGGTGCGCAGGTTGGAGATGGTGTTGAAGACCAGGTAGACGAGCGCGAAGGTCCCCGGCACCCGGGTCGTCGCCATGTCGCCGACCACGACCGGTACGGCGTCGGTCTTCGCGCGCAGCCGAGCCGCCATCGGCTCGGACAGCTCGATGCCGCTCAGGGGTACGCCCCGCTCGCTCAGCGGTACGGCGACCCGCCCGGTGCCCGGCGCGAGCTCCAGGGCGCGGCCCCCACTCGCCAGCTCGGCCAGTAGGTCCACCGTGGGTCCGAGCACCTCGGGCGCGAACATCCCCGCGCAGTCGTCGTCGTACGTCCGGGCGGACTCCTCGTCCCACACCTCGCTGCTGGTCATGCGTCGACCCTGCCCGGGCGGGCCGGTCGGGCGCGACCGGTTATCAGCGGCGCGTCCCACGAACGGCGCACGTGCGCTGTCCGCGGGAGCGCGGGCCACCTACTCGCCCGTAACCGGCGCAATTGCGCTGTTTCGGGAGCCGCGCGCCGACCCTCAGACGACCGGCGTCGTCCGCTCCACGATCGCGCGCAGATCGCCGCCGTCGAGCGCGCCGTAGGTGCCGTCGTACGACGAGCCGAGCCGCGAGGCGCAGAAGACGTCGGCGACCTCGGCGGGGGCGAAGCGGACGAGCAGCGAGGCCTGGAGGACGGCGGCCATCCGGCCGGCCAGCCGGCGGGCCTGGGTCTCCAGCTGGGCCGGGTCGCCGAGCAGCGAGCCGAGCAGGGCCAGGGTGTCGTCGACCGCGCGGTCGAGGCGGGCGTCGCCGCCGCGGGCCTGGCCGACCTCGGTGATCCAGGCGTCGAGGGCCTCGGGCTCGCGACCGAGCGCGCGCAGCACGTCGAGGGCGTTGACGTTGCCGGAGCCCTCCCAGACCGAGTTGAGCGGCGCCTCGCGGTAGAGGAGCGGCATGACCGACTCCTCGACGTACCCGTTCCCGCCGAGGCACTCCAGCGCCTCGCCGACCATCGCGGGCGTGCGCTTGCAGACCCAGAACTTGGCCAGCGGCAGGGCGATCCGGCGCAGCGCCGCCTCGTGCGGGTCGTTCCGGCGGTCGACCGCGCCCGCCAGTCGTACGGCGAGCGCCGTGGCCGCCTCGGTCTCGACGGCCAGGTCGGCCAGCACGTTCTGCATCAGCGGCTTGTCGGCCAGCGTCGACCCGAAGGCCGAGCGGTGCGCCGCGTGCCAGGAGGCCTCCGAGACCGCGCGCCGCATCAGCGACGTCGAGCCGAGCACGCAGTCCAGCCGGGTGGCGGCCACCATCTCGATGATCGTCCGCACGCCGCGCCCCTCGTCGCCGAGGCGGACGGCGACCGTGCCGTCGAGCTCCAGCTCGGAGGAGGCGTTCGAGCGGTTGCCCAGCTTGTCCTTCAGGCGTACGACGTCGAGCTGGTTGCGGGTCCCGTCGGGCAGCACCCGCGGGACGACGAAGCAGGTCACCCCGCCGGCCGCCTGGGCCAGCACCAGGAACACGTCGTTCATCGGCGCGGAGGTGAACCACTTGTGCCCGTGCAGCGTGTACTCGCCGTCGGTCGAGGTGGGCCGGGCGAGCGTGATGTTGGCCCGCACGTCCGAGCCGCCCTGCTTCTCGGTCATCCCCATGCCGGCCAGCGCGCCGAGCTTCTCCGACACGGGCCGCACGCCCGGGTCGTAGCTGCGCGACGCCAGCAGCGGGGTCCACTCCTTGGCGATCGCGTCGTCGGCGCGCAGCGCGGGGACCGCGGCGTAGGTCATCGAGACCGGGCAGCCGTGCCCCGGCTCGGTGTGCGACCAGGCCATGAAGCCGGCGGCGCGTCGTACGTGGGCGTGCGGCGAGTCGTCCTCCCACGGCGCCGCGGCGAGGCCGTGACCCACCGACCGGCCCATCAGCCAGTGCCACGACGGGTGGAACTCGACCTCGTCGATCCGGTTCCCGAACCGGTCGTACGGCGTCAGCCGCGGGTGGTGCTCGTTGGCCAGCCGACCGTGCTCGCGGGCCTCCGCCGAGCCGGCCTCCGCGCCCAGCCCGACCAGGTCGTCGACCACCTCGGCCGACCCGTGCCGCACGACCGCCTCGGTGAGGGCCCGGTCGGCGGTGACCACGTTGTGCCCGACCAGCGGCGGGGCCTGGTTGGTGACGGTGCGGATCGCGGCGCGCGAGCCGAGGTTCGACGTAGCCATGGAACTACCGTAAGCGGCATGGCCACCCCCGACAGCACGGCGCCGCCGGCGACCGGGAGGACCTGGTGGCACCGGTTCGGGCAGACCCTGTGGCGCCTCGTTGTGGCGACGGTGGGGTCCTGCCTGCGCTACCGGGTGACCGGGCTGGCGGCCGAGGGGGCGTTCTTCGCGGTGCTGTCGGTGCCGCCGCTGGTCTTCGCGCTGGCCGGAGCGATCGGCTACGTCACCCAGCAGTTCAGCCCGACCGAGATCGAGAACATCCGGCAGGCCGTGCTCGACCTCTCGTCCCGGGCGCTGACCGAGCGGGCCGTCCAGGAGGTCATCCGGCCGACGCTCAACGACGTGCTGCGCGGCGGCCGCTTCGACGTGATCTCGCTGGGCTTCGTGCTGGCCCTGTGGTCGGGCTCGCGGGCGCTCAACGTCTTCGTCGACACCATCACGATCATGCACGGCCTGGGTGGCGAGCGCGGGATCATCCGGACCCGGGCGCTGTCGTTCGTGCTCTACGTCCTGGCCCTGGTGACCGGCATCGTGGCCATCCCGCTGATGGTCATCGGCCCCTCGCTGCTGGAGCACTGGGTGCCCGACCGGGCCGACGCGGTGCTGTTCTTCTACTGGCCGGTCGTGGTGGTGCTGTGCATCTGCTTCCTCGCCACGCTCTACCACGTGTCCGTGCCGGTCCGGACCAACTGGTCGTTCAACCTGCCCGGCGCGACCTTCTCGCTGGTGGCCTGGGTGGTCGGGTCCTACGTGCTGCGCTGGGTGCTCCAGGCGACCGCCGCCGACTCCCGATCGATCTACGGCCCGCTGGCCGCACCGATCGCCGTCCTGCTGTGGCTCTACATCGTCTCGCTGTCCGTCCTCATCGGCGCCGCGGTCAACGCCGCCTTCGACACGGTCTTCCCGCAGAGCTCCACGACGAAGGCGCGCCTGGAGCTGGTGCAGCGCCTGCGTCACCTGACGACGCGCGACCGGTAGGTTGCGCAGCGTGCCCTCCGTCTCCGCCGAAGCCCCGACCGGGCGCGTCGGCCTCGTCGCCCTCCCGGACCGGGCCCGGTCGCCGTGGTGGGAGCTCGGCCGCCGGCTGCTCGCCGCGCTGGCGATCCTGGTCGGCACCGTGCTGCTGGTCTACTTCGACCGCGACGGGTACGGCGACAACGCCGACGGCTCGGTCAACCTGATCGACTCGATCTACTACACGACCGTCACGCTCAGCACGACCGGGTACGGCGACATCGCGCCCGTCAGCGACCGCGCCCGGCTGATCAACGCGTTCATCGTCACCCCTGCCCGCATCGCCTTCCTGGTCCTCCTGATCGGGACCACCCTGGAGGTCCTCGCCTCGCAGGGACGGGAGATGTTCCGCGTCGCTCGTTGGAGGAAGAAGATGGGTCACCACGTCGTCGTCATCGGCTACGGCACCAAGGGCCGCAGCGCCGTCGAGACGCTGGTCAACAACGGTCTCGAGCGCGAGTCGGTCGTCATCGTCGACCCGAGCGGGGTCGCGCTGCAGGAGGCCCACGCCGACGGGCTGGCCGTGGTCACCGGCGACGCCACCCGCCGCGAGGTGTTGCGCCGCGCCGGCGTCGCCGATTCCGACCAGGTGATCATCACCACCGACAGCGACGCCTCCAACGTGCTCGCCACGCTGACCGTGCGCCAGCTCAACCCGGACGCCTGGATCGTGGCCGCGGTCCGCGAGCAGGAGAACGCGCCGCTGATGAAGCAGTCCGGCGCCAACTCGGTGATCACCTCCTCGGACGCGGTCGGCCGGCTGCTCGGCCTCTCCTCGCTCTCGCCGACCCTGGGGTCGGTCATGGAGGACCTGCTGACCTACGGCGAGGGGCTCGAGGTCGCCGAGCGCGACCTGCTGGTCTCCGAGGTCGGCAAGCAGCCGCAGTCGCTGCCCGACCAGGTCATCGCCGTGGTGCGCGACGAGAAGGTCTACCGCTACTTCGACCCGGTGGTCACCCTGCTCGCGCGCGGCGACCGGCTGGTCGTCGTACGCCCGGCGAAGGAGCTGCCCTGGGCGCCCCGCCCGGGCACCCACGGCGAGGACCTCGCCGCCGACGACGGCTAGGGTCGTCTCGCAGCAGCTCGTACGGCGTTGGGGTCTCGGGAGGATCTCAGGGGGAGCATGACGTCGGGCCGGGTGCGATCGTCCGCCGTGGCCGTCGGCTGCGCGGTGCTGTACGTCGCCGCCGGGCTCCTCGGCCGGGCTCTCCTCGTCGAGGGGACGTCGCTGTCGCTGGTCTGGCCGGCGGCGGGACTGCCGCTGCTGTGGTTCCTGCTCCGCCGGGTCCGCGTGCGGAGCATCGACGTACCGCTGCTCGCGGTGGCCGCGGCGACCGTGCTCGCGCTCACCGGCACGGGCGGACCCGAGACGGCGCTCGTGACGGCGACGACCGTCGGGCAGACCCTGCTGGCGGCCGCGCTGCTGCGCCGCTGGTGCCCCGACCTGTACGGCGCGGGCGGGACCCGGCCGCTCGACAACCCGCGGATGCTCGCCCTCCTGGTCGCGGCGATCGCGCTCGCGATGGCCGCCGGCGCAGGGGTGGGGACGCTCGGCCTGGCCGTCCTGGGGCGTGACCCGGAGCCGGTGACGCTGGCGCTGTGGTTCGGGCGCAACCTGTGCGGAGCGCTGGTGGTGACCGCCCCGGGCCTGCTCGTGGCCGAGCGGCTGGCCCGCCCGCGGCCGCGCCCGCCCGTGCTGGCGGGTGGCTCCGGCGGTCCGGCCGAGCTGGTGGTCGCCTCGATCTTCACGATCGTCGTGCACGCCGTGACCTTCGGCTTCGGCGAGCTGTCGTTGGCCTTCGTGCTGGTGGCCGCCACGGTCTGGTTCGGCACCCGGTTCCCGACCCTGGTCCTCGCGGTCCAGACGGGTCTGACCGGGATCGTGGTCGTGGTGGCGACCCTCGACGACATCGGCCCGTTCGTGGCGGTCGACGAGCCGGGTGTCCCCGCGCTGCTCGCCCAGCTGTACGTCGTCTCGACGATCGTGATCGGCCTGGCCCTGGCCACCGGGCGGGACGAGAGCCGGCGGCTCACCGACGAGCTGCGGACGGCCGAGGCCGACGCGGTCTACCAGGCGCGGCTCCTCGACGCGGTGGTCGCCACCATCGACTCCGGCATCGCGGTGGTCGACGACGTGGGCGAGATCCGGTTCCGCAACGAGGCGGCCGCCGCGGTGATCGGCGACGGACCGGCCCTCGGGTCGGAGGGCGAGGTCGCCTCGCGGCTGCGCGACGCGGTGCGGCGCGCCCTCGGGGGCGACCTGGTCCGCGGGCTCGAGCTCGTGGTCGGCACGGACGGCGAGCAGATCCTCGAGGTCTCCGCGACGCCGCTGCCGCGCGACGGCCGTCGCGACCGGGGGCGGGTCCTGGTGCTGTTCCGGGACGCCACGACCGAGCACGACCAGCGGGTCGAGCTGCTGGCCTTCGCCGGGGTCGTGGCCCACGACCTCCGCAACCCGCTGGCCGCGATCGAGGGCTGGACCGACCTGATCGACGAGCACCTCGAGCGCGACGAGCTCGAGCTCGACCTGAGCCGGCAGTTCGTGGCCCGGGTGCGCTCCTCCTCGGCGCGGATGCGCGACCTGATCGACGACCTGCTCGCCCATGCCGAGTCGCGCGACCGCGAGCTGAAGGTGGTCCCGGTCGACCTGGCCGCGGTCGTCGGCGAGGTCGCCCGTGCGCGTGGCGCCGACGAGCAGATCTCCTGCCGGGGGGCGGTGCCGAGCGTGTGCGTCGACCCGGTCCTGGTCCGCCAGCTCCTCGACAACCTGCTGGGCAACGCCCTGAAGTACGTCGCCCCCGGCACCGTTCCCGCGATCGAGGTGTCGGGCGAGCGGGAGGGCGACCTGGTCCGGGTCGCGGTCGCCGACAACGGCATCGGCCTGCCGGCCGGGGAGCACGAGCTGGTCTTCACCGAGTTCCACCGAGCCCACCACCGCGAGTACGACGGCAGTGGGCTCGGCCTGGCCATCTGCCGCCGGATCGTCACCCGGCACGGCGGCACCATCCGGGCCTACGACAACCCAGCCGGCCGAGGCACGGTCTTCGAGATGACCCTGCCTGGGGCGTGAGGCTCAGGCGTGCTGCGGCAGCGCGCTCCGCGCGACGTCGGGCAGCCGACCGCCGAGACCGGTCGCGGCCCGCAGTTCGCGAACCTGGCGGTTGGTGCGGACCAGGCTGACGGTCGTGCCGGGCTCCGACTCCAGGTCGTGCCAGGTGCGGGCCATGACCCCCAGGGCGGAGGCGTCGACGAACTCGACCCCGCTCAGGTCGACACGCAGGTCGGTGCAGGTCAGGTGGGCGGCCCGGTTCAGGCTGCGACGCAGGGCCAGGGCGCCGAAGACGTCCAGGTCACCGCTGAGGGAGAAGTGGGCGACGGGTGGGACGTCGGGGGATTGGACGAGGAGCAATGTGACCTCCGGCCACGTGCGGCGCTGGACGCGCCGATGTCGTCGACGGTACGCCGGACCTCGGCCCGACGTATCACCCCCCGGGGGGATCGTCACTCGCGCCGCCGTACGTGGGCGGAGGAGACCCAGCCCTGTCGGACGTCCCAGGCGCGGACGCCGCCACCGCTGACCCAGACCGCCAGCGCCTCCCAGTCGTGGCCTCGGCGACGCCACTCCAGCAGCAGGCCGGGGGACCGCTCGGCCCAGCGACCGGTCACGCACACCCAGACGTGCTGGGGCACGGTGTAGCCCCTGGTGCCCGTGACGCGGTCCCGCATGGACGAACGATAGAACATGTGTTCGAACTGGGTCGTCCGGTTCCTCCCCAGGGAGGAGGGTCGATCCAGCGCGACCGGGGTACCCCGGCAGCCCCGCTCGCGACCCAGGAGGCAGTCATGGACCCCCGCACCACCGACCGGACCCGGAAGGCCCGGCTCATCCGAGGCGGCTCGGCTGAGCCGACCGGAGTGGCGTGGCTCGACGAGGAGGGTGAGGACGTCGCCGACGCGCGGGTGTTCCGGAGCCGACTGCTCCGTCGGGTCCTGGGGGTGCGGGTGCACGCCCCCGCGGGCGACGGCGACCTGGTCCTGGTCTCCACCCGCCGGTCGAGGGTGCTGGCCACGCCGGTGCCCTACGAGACCGACACCGGGCCGGTCGTGCTCGGGGCCGAGCCGCTCGGCCCGAACACGCACGTGCTGTCCTGGCGTCGGCCCGCCGGCTCCTGGCACGCCTTCGCCGTACTCCGCCTCGACGGGGCCCGCGACGCCGAGCCGCTGCCGTTCGACCCGGTTCGCCGTCAGGTGCCCGGGCTGCGGCGCTACCCCACGGGTCGGCTCCGGGAGGCCGTCCTCACCCGTTAGAGGCGCGCCGTCACCCGTCGGGGTGGCGTCGGGGCGCGACCCCTCCGGGTACCCACAGGTCTACCCAGGAGGCCGCATCGGGGCGGAGATGGCGGCCGCGCGCGAGAAGGCGCCGCGCAGCCCGGCCCAGCCGAGTGCGCTGAAGAAGACGATCGACGCCGTCATCTCCTGAGCCTCACCCGACCCGTACCTCCACCACCCCCGGAACGGTGCGGGCGACCACCTCGGCCAGCGACCGCTCGCCGCCGCCCATCGGCCCGACCACCTCCACCGACCCGTCGGTGACGGTGACCAGCCAGTCGGGGTGACCCAGCGAGCGGTAGGTGTCGTCGAGCTCGGCCTCGATCACGCCGTCGGCGCGGGCGAGCATCCGGACGACGTCGCTGCGCGCCACCACCCCTGCCACCCGGCCGAGCTCGTCGACCACCGGCAGGCTCTTCACGCTGGTGGTCGTCATCAGTTCGACGGCCACGGCGAGGTCGTCGTACGGGCGCACGGTGACGGGGCGCGGGGTGAACACCTCGTCGACGCGGCGCGGCGGGTGTGGGGCGGCGGGGAGCGGGCCGAGGTGCGTGCGCGGGTCGCTCGGCACCGACTCGCGGATCAGGTCGGCCTCGCTCACCACCCCGACCAGCCGCCCGTCGTCGTCGACGACCGGCAGCGCCGTCACGCGGTACGACGCCAGCAGGCCCAGCGTCTCCTTGACGGTGGCGTCACGCCGCACCGTCACCACCTCGCGCGTCATCACGTCGGTCACCAGCATGTCGTCCTCCTGGGGGATCGGCTCGGGGGTCGGGTCACGGCACGACCACCAGCGGGCCGGCCGTGCGGGGCAGGCAGGTCGCGACCAGCGGCGCGACCGGGGGCAGCACCACCGCGCGGGCGTGCGCCGAGAGCCGGACCAGCTCCGCGGCCAGGTCGCCCACCGGGACCGACACGCGCACGGGCACCTCGGGGTAGACCTGGGTCACCGCCCGGACCGCGTCGGCGACCAGCTGCTCGCGCCGGCGGAAGACGCGGAGTGCCCGGTCCCGGCCGGTGCCGGTCGCGAACGGCTCCCAGCCCGCGACCAGGTGCACGCCGACGCCGCGACGCCGCGCAGCCACCAGGGCGTACGACAGCGCCCGCGCGGCGAGTCCCTGGCCGTCCGGCTGCAGCCCCGGGAGGCCGAGCAGGACCGGAGCGGTGGCGGGGACGTCGTACGGCATCCAGGTGGTGGGGACCGCGGCCACCGGCCGGGGCGCCCGCAGCGCGACCTGGAGCACGACCGGACTGAGGTCGCGCCCGCGGCCCAGCACCAGCAGCTCACTGCGCCGGGAGGCGGTGAGCAGGCCCTCGACCACCGGCCCGACGGCGCGCTCCAGGATCGGCGCCTCGCCGAGGGGCGCGTGGAGCAGCAGCCGGCGCAGCACCGCGCGCTGCACGGCCAATGGCTGGTCGTCCCAGGCCGGGTCGTGCACCGGCACGCACTCCAGCAGCGCCAGGTCGGCGGCGGTGCGGTGCGCCTCGGCGGCGGCCCAGGCGACCGCTCCCGGGCAGCCGCAGCGGTCGTGCACGCCGACGGTGACCCGCCGGTGCGGCCGGCCCGGGTCCCGGTGGGCCTCGGCCCGGTGCAGCGACGCGGTGGTCACGGTCCCGTCCTCAGCTCGCGACGGCGTCGGAGCGCAGGCGGATGCCGAGGTAGGCGCCCCAGGTCTCGGCGCGGGCCAGCTCGTCCTCGAGCAGCGGCCCGACCCCGTCGGTGACATAGAACGAGATCGGCTCGTCGGTCCGGTAGCCGTGTCGGCGCAGCACCCGGGTCGCCTTGGCGGACGCCGACCCGGGCAGGTGCTGGAGGTGGGCCAGCCGCGTGTCGAACGCCGCCGCCCGCTGCCCGCTCACCTCGGCGGGCAGCTCGGCGAGCCACTCGCGCATCCCGCGCCCGGCCCGCTCGGCGGGGGCGCCCTGCTCGACGGCCTCCGCCCGGGTGCTGGCCCGGCTCAGGGTGAACGCGTGGGTCGGCGACCCGACCACCAGCAGGTCGTACGACGCCACCGGCATCGGCGGCCGGCCCTCGGACTCGGCGCCGACGTCGACGGTGTCGACCTCGAGACCGGAGCGGGTCAGGCCGCAGGCCACCGCGGTGGCCAGGCGGGCGGTGTTGCCGAACAGGGACTCGCGCGCCACCAGGGCGCGACCGGCAGGTGTGCTCATGCGGCCAGCCTTCTCCGGTCGCCGGGCCCCGCCCACGGCCGATCGCCCCCAAGCAGGGGGACGAAGGGCCCTGTCCGTCCGGCCGCAGCCGACGCCACGCTGGGGTCGAGAGAGCCGAGATCGTCCTGGACCCGGAGGACTGCCGGACGCTGCTCGCCAGCGGCGTAGTCGGCCGTCTCGCGTTCTGGGCGTACGACGGCCCGCGCATCCAGCCGATGAACTACACGGTCGTCGGCGACGCGGTCCTGATGCGGACCCGGGTGGGTTCGGCGCTCGCGGAGCTGCTCGACGGTCGGTCCGGCGAGCCGGCGGCGTTCGAGGTGGACGGGCTGGACCACGCCGACCAGGTCGGGTGGAGCGTCCAGGCCTGCGGTCCGCTCGAGGTCGTCGCCGCCGGGTCGGCGGCGACGGCCGACCAGGGGCGGCCGGTCCGGCCGTGGGCGCCGGGGGAGCGCGAGGTCGTCGTACGGCTGGGGTGGCGGGAGCTCACCGGGCGCCGGCTCGGGACCGGATGGGACCCGCTACAGCGGCCGGCGTACCGGAGGGTCGACTAGTCGAGGGCGTGATCGGGACCGGCGGCCTGCTGACCCGGGCCGTTCGTCCCTGGCCCCGTCGGCCGCGGGGAGGTGAGCGTGGTGACGCGAGAGATCGGAGCACGCCATGACCGTCCTGTCCCCGCCCGTCGTCGTCGCGGTCGGCCGCAGCGGCTCGCGGGCCGCCGTCGCCCACGCCGCCGGCGAGGCCGTCCGGCGGGACCGCCGCCTGCACCTGCTGCACGCCACGACGGACCCCGCGCCGGACGACGTCCTCACCGCCGCCCGTCGGTACGCGGACGCGGCGGTCGCCGGCCTGGTGCCGGTCACCGCCGGCACGGTGCCGGGCTCCCCGACCGCGGTCCTGACCGGACCGGCCGTCGACGCCGCACTGCTGGTCGTCGGGCGGTCGTCGTACGCCGGGCACCCCTACGTGCGCACGCTGACGGGTGTCGCCGCCGCGCGGGTGCCCGCGCCCGTGCTGGCCGTCCCGGACGACTGGGTACGGCGTACCGCCGGGCCTCGGGTGGTCGTCGGGGTCGACGAGGGCGCCAACGGGGGCGAGGCGCTCGTGGAGGCGTTCGCCGCGGCCCGGGCGGGGGGCGCGGCCCTGACCCTGCTGGCGTCGTGGTGGCGTCCGGCTCGCGACCCGGAGGAGGTGGCGGCCGAGGTCGAGCGCGCCACGGCCAGCCTGCGCGCATGGCACCCCGACGTCCCCGTGGACGTGCGGGTGGTGCACGGGCCCGCGGGGGAGGCCCTGATCGAGGCGTCCACGGACGCCGACCTGGTGGTCCTCGGTCGCCACGAGCCGCTGCTCCCCGGCGGATCGCGCCTCGGTCCGGTGGCGCGGGCGGTGCTACGCGACGCCCGCTGCCCGGTGTTGCTCAGCACGCCGGTCGACGCCCACCGGGTGCACGTCCCGGGCCCCCGCCGGACCGGGTCCAAGGGCCTGCCGACCGGTGGCGTCCGGCCCTGACCCGGACGGTCCGAGCGCCGGACGATGGAGATACGAGGAACCCTCCTCGTGCTGATCCGGGAGGTCGACATGACCACGAACATGATCGCGGGCAAGGCGGACACCAAGGTCGGGAGCGCGGACGTCGTGGTCGGCGTCGACGGCTCGGCGGCCAGCATCGACGCGCTGCGCTACGCGCGGTCCGAGGCCCGGCGCACGGAGGGCACGCTGCGGGTGGTGCACGTGCTGCCGGACTACGCGGCCGCGGCGTACCCGCTGCCCCTGCAGGAGATCGCCGACGGCGGCCGGGCGGTGCTCCGCTCGGCGCTGACGCAGGCAGGGGTCGACGAGGGTCCGGTGCGGACCGTGCTGCGGCACGGCACCCGGGTCGCGTCCCTGGTCGCCGATGCCCGCGGCGCCCGGCTGCTGGTCGTCGGCGCCGACCGGCGCCCGCTGCTCGGCCGGCTGCTCACGGGCAACACCTCGACCGGGGTCGCGGCCGCCGCGGCCACGCCGGTCGTCTCCGTGCCCGAGGGCTGGTCCGGCGCCGGGCACAGGGTGGTGCTGGCCGCGGTCAAGAAGCCCGCGCAGGCGCTCGACCTGCTCGGCGAGGCGTTCTCCGTGGCGCAGGCCCGGGGCAGCCGCCTCCTGGTGCTGCATGCCTGGCGGCTCCCCAGTGAGTACGACGACGACGGCGTCGCCGGCCGTCCCGCGGTCGACGGGTGGGACGCCCGGGCCCGCCGCGAGCTGGAGGTCGCCGTCGCCGAGTGGCGGACGTCGTACCCGGACGTCGTGGTCGAGCTGCGGGTGGTCCACGACCAGCCGGCCCACGCTTTGGTGGCCGCGTCCCAGGAGGTCGACGAGCTGGTCCTGGTCCGGCGCGCGCACGGGTTCCCGGCCGCGGTGCACCTGGGCTCGACGGCTCGCACCGTGCTGCGCGAGTCCGCCTGCCCGGTCCGGGTGGTGCCGCCCGGTCGGTCGGCCGTCGTCCCGGGGCTGGTGCTGGAGGGCGCGGGCGGGGTGCGGACGTGAATGTCCTGGGCGAGGCCGGGACGATGACGGCCGAGGAGTGCTGGGCGCTGCTGGAGGACGAGTCGTTCGGGCGGCTCGCCTACCGGCTGGTCGACGAGGTGCACATCGTCCCGATCGACTACGCGACGTCCGGTCGGGTCGTCCACGTGCGCACTCAATCCGGGAACAAGCTGCTGGCCGCGGCCCTGGGCTCCGACGTCGCGCTCGAGATCGACTGGCGCGGCGAGCACGAGGCCTGGTCGGTGGTGGCGCGCGGCCACCTGCGCTGGCTGGAGCCGGCCGAGCGGCCGCCCGACGTACCCGAGGCGCGGCCGTGGGTGTTGGAGGTGGCCTCCGAGGTGGTCGAGCTGGTCCCGGACGCGGTCGAGGGCCGCCGGTTCACCTGGGTCTGACGGTGTCGTCCCGCGGCGTGGACGACCGGCGTCGGCGAGGGGCTCTTCCCAGGCGCTGTCTAGGATCAGCGTCGGCCCGGACCGGTTCCGGAGCAGGGGGAGTGGGCGCGCGCCCGGAGGAGCGTCGCGCCCGGGCGACTTCCCGGTGCTCCAGGTCGGGGCCAGCTGCGGTCCCGGACGGTTCTCTCCCCGTGGGGCCCGAGTTGGGACCGCAGCACCCGCTCCAGGACCTTCAGAAGCGGTTGTGCTGCTTGAACACCCGCAGCATCGTCTCGACCTGGCGCTCGCCGACGTCGGGCCGGTCGGTCGGCAGCTGCAGGTAGTCGTTGAACCCGTCCAGCTCGGCCACGTCGACCCCGCTCAGGTCGGTGAAGCCCATCGACCAGTCCGGGAACGCCCGCTCGTCGATCGTGTCGCGGAGCACCTCGAGGATTCCCGAGTGGCGCCGGTCGGCCTTGATCGCGTCGTACGTCCTCAGGACGGTCTCGTCCGGACCCTCGAGGGTCTGGATGATGTTGCCGCCGCTGTAGAGCAGCATTCCGGTCAGGCCGCGCTCGACGTTGCGCGGGCGGATCGCCTCGAGCATCTCCACGAGCTGCGCCGACGACATCAGGTGGGTCGAGGAGCTCAGGTAGGTGAGGGAGAGCATGCGACATCGGTGCCCGGCAGACCCACCGGTCATTCGTCGGGAGCTCCGCTGACGACCGAGACCCTCCGCGAGCCCGTCGGGCCGGCGGCCCCGAAGGGGTGGGGTTCTTCGATTCGTCCGCGCGCCCGTCGACGGACGCCTAGGGTCGGCCGGGCTGCCCGGTCACCGGAGACACGGGCACGGAGCACCAGAGGGTGACGATGCAGCTCAGCAAGCTCGGTCAGGGACTGGCGATCAGCGCGGTCAGCGCACTCGCGATCACGGGACTCGCGGTGACGGCCCCGCCGGCCCTCGCCGCTGACGGACCCGGGGTGCGGCTGCTCAGCCAGTACGACGCGGTCGCGTCCACCCGGTCCGACGGGGCCGCCGACGGCACCATCGCGCTCACGGCCGAGAAGGTCGACCAGCAGGCCGCGGTGACGTTCGAGTACAACGCCGACCCCGCGGCCGGCGACCTCGACCCCGGGTGGGTCCAGGTCACCGGCACGGCGACGAGCGAGTCAGGCTACGAGACGCTGCTGTGGGCCCCGGCTCCCGAGCAGGTGGACAAGGTCATCGCGCTGCGCGCCGTGGCGACGACGGAGACCGCGGGCGGCCCGACGGTGACGTACTCGACCCGCAACTCCGTGGAGCTCAGCGGCCCCGGATCCGGGGTCAACAGCGTCGGCCTCCAGACCGGCTCCAGCAGCACGACCGACGCGAACTTCTTCGCGCCGCCGTACACCACGTCGACGCCGCTCCCGACGACGCTGCGCATTGACGGCACCACGTCGGCGAACGACGGAGCGGTCGAGCTGTCGGTGTGGCACTCGGCGGACGGCGCCTTCCGCGGTCAGATCGCGGCCGCCGTCGAGGCCACCCCGGTCAAGATCCCCGAGACCGGCAACCAGATCTTCCCGGGCGGCGAGTTCGACGGCGTCCTCGACATCACCGCGTTCGACGCCGAGGCCGGCGACACGCTGGCCGTGCGGGCCGAGCGTGACAGCGACGACGTCAAGCCCGTCGTCCTGAGGGCGCAGACCATCAGCCAGGTCTTCCTCGCGTCGGGGTTCTCGACCTCCTCGCAGGCCACGACGTTCACCCTGGCGGTCGGCGACCAGGACGAGGACCGGATCGCCGGCGCCGAGGTGCGCCGCAGCTCCGACGGCTCGCTGGTCGGCTACACCGATGCCGCCGGCGAGGTCACCGTCACCCAGCCGAACAGCTCGGCGGCCACCTACTACGCCAACAGCACCGACGTCGACGCCTTCGAGGAGGGGGTCGACGTCGTCTCGGCGCCGGTCGAGACCCCGGCGTACGAGCCGGTCGCGACCAGCACGCGGGCGGTGCTCGCCGACGGTCCCGTCTTCGACGACCGGGAGTACGCCGCCGGGGACATCGCGCTCCAGGTCCTCGACCAGGAGGGCAGCCCGATGGCGGCCGCCGAGGAGTTGGAGTACCGCCTGTTCCGGACCGGTCAGGAGCCGCCGGCCCTTGCCCAGGGCAGCACGGACGCGAACGGCAGGCTCGTCGTACCGTTCGACCCGAGCGGCACCGACGGTGAGTACACCCTCGCCTTCACCACCCCGGCCAGCGCGGGCGGCCAGCCCGTCGAGCCGGTGACCTTCGTGGCCGGTGACGCCGTGCTCGGCCTCACGCCCGTGAAGGGCCGGGCCGCCTCCGGCACCGAGATCAGGTACGCCGGCACCCTGTCCGTCGAGGGCGAGCCGCTGGCCGGCCGCACGGTCGACCTCGGCTATACACGCGGGACCGAGCTCGTCCCCGGCGCGCAGGCCGACGCCGCGCTGCTCCTCGACGGCGCGCGCAGGCTCTCCGGTGCGGTGACGACCGACACCGACGGCACCTTCGCCGTGACCGTCGACGACCTCGCGGAGCGCGGCCGGCCCACCGAGACCGGCGGCCAGCTGCGCGTCGCCGCTCGTGGCCTCGCGGACAGGGTCGACGCGACCGCCGACTTCGGCTCGGGCAAGGGCACCGCAAAGCTCCGGCTCGCCGGGTCGGGCAACGGCGCCCGGGCCGACCGGCTGCGCATCAGCGGCCCGCCGTCGGTGGCGGGCGAGCGGGTCCGGGTCTTCGCCCGGTCCAGCGGCGGGAGCTGGCGCCCGGTCAAGACCCTCCGGCTCAACGACGACGGCGACACCTCGCTGAGCGTCCGCGACCGCAACGGCAGCCAGGTGACCCGCTACTACGTGAAGCTGCTCTCCAGCCTGCGCGTGACGGCCTCGAAGTCGAACGCGCGCCGGCTCCGGTGAGCACCGCCCGGGTTGATCCGATGCCCGGGACCGAGCTGGACGAGTGGCGCGCGTCCCGGGCGGCGTCCGGCACACCCCTGCCGGAGCCGTCCGGGCCGACCGAGCTCGAGGCCGTCACGCTGACGGTCGACGAGGTCGCCGTCGGCGGTGCCCTGCTCGAGTACGCCGACGAGGCAGGTCGGCGTCGCTGCGCGGTCCGGGTCCTGCAGACGACCCTTCTCCGCGACGCCCCTGGACCGTGGGCGGCGGCGATCGCCGCCCTCGAGGCGCACGTGCGCGCCCGGGGCGTCACCACGCTGACGACCGCGGTCGCGCCCGAGCTGGCGAGCGTGTTCGGCGCCGCGGGCTTCCGGGCGACGATGACGACCGTGGGCAAGCGGCTCGACCCCGCCTCCGCGGTCGAGCTGCAGGAGGACCGCCGGGTCGCCGTACGCCCGATGGACGACGACGAGCGGGCGGTGTTCGTCGCGGACGTGGCCGAGCAGCTGCGGGCCGGGATGGCGCGCGCCGGTGTCGTCGATCGAGAGAGCTCGCGCCTGGGCGAGATGGAGGCCCGCCTGGTCCGGTTGAGCGACGTGCCGCCGCCCCCGGGCGAGCTGCTGATCACCGGCACCGTCGACGGGGTCGCCGTGGGACGGGCCTGGGCGACGCTGGTCGAGCGCGACGGCGCGTTGGACTTCTACGGCAACACCCTCGACCTGTTCCCCGAGCACCGCGGCCAGCGGCTGACGCCGTCGTTCCTCGGAGCGCTGCGGCGACACGTGCACGAGCTGGGGGTCCGCGACGTGCACCTGCGGGTGTACGGCCACGATGCCGGCGCCCGTCGTACCTTCCTCGATGAAGGAGCGGGCGTCCGGGACGTGCACCTGCGCAAGGATCTGACCTAGCGTCCTTCGGGCCGGCGGCGCCTCGGCCCGGTCCGAGCTGGGCGGGGCGGACTCCCCGCCCACCCGGACGCGTCGGTCGTCCGTCAGGCGGCGCCCGTAGCGACGCCCTCGACGACGTAGGTGGTCCCAGGGGCCCAACGGCTGACGAGCTCTCGCACGCGGGCGGCCCGGCCCTCGCTCTCGACCGCCACGTGAAGCACGGAGAGGCGATTGGCGGGCGACGGCGATGGGCCCTCGATCGCGAACCCGTCTCGCGTCAGCAGGTGCCGCAGGAGAAGGCCTTCGCTGTGCGGAGTGCGGAGAACGAGCCGGTCGCTTCCCAGAGTGCTATGCGTCACCCGCGCTCGTATACCCCGGTCCGACGACCGCGACACTGATCGCCGCCTGCATCGCGCGCCACTCACGGATCGCTTCTGACCCGGAATGCGAGAGCGCGCCCGCTTCGGCAGGGGAGGCCGACGCGGGCGCTCTCGTGTTTATGGGGGCAGGCGTCGCGATCAGAGTGGCCATCGGTGCGGGTATCGATCAGACGAGGGACCGCGACGAGCACGACTCATGAGTACCGACGCGGGGACGACCGAGTGGTGACGATGACTCGGACCGCAAGGCTCCTGATCTGCGTCTCCGCAGCTCAGGAGCCTTCGATCTCTGGTGGGCGATACTGGGTTTGAACCAGTGACCTCTTCCGTGTCAAGGAAGCGCGCTACCACTGCGCCAATCGCCCGAGGTGGAGACGGGATTTGAACCCGTGTAGACGGATTTGCAGTCCGTTGCCTCGCCTCTCGGCCACTCCACCGTTAGGAGGTCAAACCAAGAGAGAGACCTCTCCGAGCGGACAACGAGACTCGAACTCGCGACCTCAACCTTGGCAAGGTTGCGCTCTACCAACTGAGCTATGTCCGCTTGCCCCCTGGGCCGTGGCCCTGAGTGCGTGAGAACAGTAGCCCACGCTCTGGGGCGTGCCAAATCCGGGTTACGGGTGTGTTGCCACAGGCCGAAGGGAGGGCGTCCTGACTCCTAGAGTGACGGGTGTGAACAGGCAGGTCGCGGCGGGCGACGGGGTCTTCGAGGCGGTCAAGGTCGTCGGGGGACGGCCGTTCGCGCTCGACCTCCACCTGCAGCGGCTGGCCCGCGGGGCGGCCGCGGTGGGTCTCCCGCTCGACGCGAACGCCGTACGACGCCAGGTCGCCGCGGCCCTCGCCGCCGAGCACCTGGAACGTGGTCGGCTGCGGATCACCTGCACCGGGGCCGGCGAGACGGCGGTGACCGCGGCAGCGATGGGGGAGCAGGCCGCCACGACGACGGTGGTGACCGCGCCGTGGCCGCGCAACCAGCGGAGCCCGCTGGCCGGGCTCAAGGCCACGGCGTACGCCGACAACGTCCTCGCGCTCGCCCACGCCCGCGAGCGCGGCGCGGGGGAGGCGGTGCTGGCCGACCTGGCCGGCCACCTCTGCGAGGGCACCACCGCCAACGTCTTCTACGTCGTCGACGGCGAGCTCCGCACCCCGACCCTCGCCACCGGCTGCCTCCCGGGCGTGACCCGGGCCCTGGTCCTCGAGTGGTACGGCGCCCGCGAGCTCGACGAGCCGCTCGACCACGTGCGCGAGCGGGCCAGCGAGGTCTTCCTCGCCGGCACGGTCCGCGACGTCCAGGGCGTGAGCCGCTGGGACGACCGCGAGCTGCCCGCGCCCGGCCCGGTCACCCGCGAGGTGAGGCAGGTCTGGGCGTCGCGGGAGCCGGAGCTACTCGGCTTCTGAGGCGAGCAGCGCCACCAGCAGCTCGTCTGCGTCGATCCGCTCCTCGCCGAGCGGGACCAGGTCGAGGGTCCGGGCCAGGAAGACGTCCAGGTCGGTCCGGGGGAGCAGGGCCACCAGGCTGCCCGCGGGGGAGCGGAACCGGAGCTCGATCATCCCCGCCGCCACGGGCCGCGCCCGGACGTCGCCGTCCCCGGCCACCACCTCCAGTCCCGCGATGAGCAGCTCGCGGTCGACCAGCCAGGCGACGTCGTCGTGGGGACTGTGGAAGACGACCCGCACGGCGTAAGGGTCGAGCTCGGCGTAGGCCAGCGTGGCGGCGAGCGTCGTACGACGGCCGGACGGGGTCGCGCAGCGCAGCAGCACGTCGTGGCTCACAGAGACAGCGGAAGTCATGATCCCTGTGACGCACGGGAGCGCCGATCGGTTCGCCCCCGTTTGGGAGCGCCGGGTCGGGATGGGCTAGAGTTCCCGCCGCACCACAGGGGCGATTGGCGCAGTGGTAGCGCGCTTCGTTCACACCGAAGAGGTCACTGGTTCGAACCCAGTATCGCCCACCAGCAACAACAGGCTCCTGACCTGCGGAAACGCAGATCAGGAGCCTTCTTGCATTTGGCCGCGTGTCCAATATGTGTCCAACGGCTCGAAGTCCTCCTGGAACCAGAAACGGCCCCGATCCAGCGTTCGCAGCGCTGGCCCGAGGCCTAGACATCCAGTGCTCAGGAGGCACCGAACGCCATGACCACAGCATCCCAGATCGAGACCATCCCCGGCATCACCCTGCCCCTGTGCCCGACGGGGTGCACGCACGCCGCCGCGCCGATCGAGCACGAGATTTTTCTCAACCCTCAGACCCGCGAGATCGAGGTTCAGCACGAGCGGACCTTCGGTAACGCGGTCTGCGTCTCGCTCGTCGAGCGGGTCGGCCGCGTCGGCGAGTACGAGGTCCGCTTCTACGTCGACGAGGACGAGGTCAAGGCGATGACCACGGTCGCGCAGCTGCAGGAGCTCGCCCGGGACGTGTCGTCGGCCACGACGTGGGTCGCCGGCATCGCCGAGTCGGCCACCCTCCGCCTGGGCACGCGATGACGAAGCGACGCGGCGAGGTCGCTGGAGTCGACGTGCACTGCCCGCCCTGGTGCGAGAGCGGCATCAAGGGCCACCGGCAGGCGCTCCGCGAGGGCTGCGAGCCGGACCAGGCACGCACGCACCTCAGCGTTGACCTGGGCGGACAGGTCGACGACATCCGCAACTACCTCACGGGCAGGCTGTTCCGTCCGGGGCAGGGCGGCTGGAGAGTTTGGCTGGAGGCCGGCCCCCTCATGACCACCTTGGTCCTCGAGCTCCGCACGATCACCCGCGGGAAGAACATCCCCGCCGGGAAGCGCAAGCACAACTCGGTCAGGTTGGACCTCACGACCGATGAGGCGCGGTCCTTGGCCGCACAGCTCATCCACCTCGCAGACCGCGAGGATCTGCGATGACTCTCGACGACTACCGCCTGTGGCTCCTCGGGCAGGGCCAGTCGGCGAAGACCATCCGAGACCGCACGTGCCTGGCCGCCCGAGTCCTGCTCCTCTGGGGGACCTGGGTCGTGCCGGGTCACGTGGTCGCGGAGTTCCTGGCCGGCTACACGGGCTGGAGCCGCAAGACGTACCAGAACCACCTGCGGTCGCTCTATGCCTGGCTGAGCGAGATCGGGGCGGTCGACGAGAACCCGATGACACGGATCCGCCGAGCACCGCAACCGCGCGCCAAGCCGTCTCCGCTCACACCGGACGAGCTGGACCTGGCGATCGAGTCGGCGACCCCGACCGTGCGCGCATGGCTCCTGCTAGGCGCCTACGCAGGGCTGAGGTGTCACGAGATCGCGAAGATCCGCGGGGAGCACGTCACCCGTACCTCGATCAGCGTGCTCGGCAAGGGTGGGGTGCAGGCAAGCATCCCGACGCACCCCCTGCTGTGGGAGCTCGCGGAGACCTACCCCCGACGTGACTACTGGTTCCCCTCGCCTTTCCAGCGACGCGAGTACGTCTCGGCCAGCATGATCGGCAACACCGTGCGCCGTCACTTCCGCGAGATCGGCATCGAGACCGGGTCGATCCACCGCACCCGGCACTACTTCGGCACCTCGCTGCTGCGCCAGGGCGTCAACCTCCGCGTCGTGCAGGAGCTCATGCGGCACGCGGACCTCGCCACGACCGCGAACTACCTCGGAGTCGACGAGGACGAGAAGACCTCAGCGATCCACCTGCTCGGTGGGGCTGCCTGATGAACGTCATCTACCCGCCTGGCCGCTCCCCACCGTGCAGCCCGCCCATCGTGGCGGGCTGGCCCCACGTTCCGACACCCGCGCCGCGATACGCAGCAACCCCGGCGCGGGCGTCTACCCACCCCGCTACCCGCACCCGACAGGAGCCCCTCGTGGCCGCCCGTGAACAACATGTAACAACTCCTCCGACCGTCGAGATCGTCGAGGTCTCGCCCGCCCTCGCCGAGTCCTGGCTGCAGAAGAACCCGAACAACCGGAACCTCCGCCGGCCGGTGGTCGACTCTTACGCCCGAGACATGGAGAGCGGCAATTGGGCCTTGAACGGGGAGACGATCAAGCTCGACGTCCATGGCCGGCTCCTCGACGGCCAGCACCGCCTCTCCGCGGTCATCCAGGCAGACGCCACGGTCCCGATGATCGTCGTGCGCGGCATGTCCTCGGACGTGATGCCGACGGTCGACGCTGGCGCGAAGCGGTCCTACTCGGACGCGCTGAAGCTGGCCGGCGAGGACAACACCTCGACCCTGGCCGCCGTGTGCCGTCGGGCTGTGATGTGGGAGCGCGGGATGCGGACGAACACCGGCGCGATCAAGCCGACCCCGACGGAGATGTCCGACTTCATCGAGCGGCATCCCGAGGTCAGGACGTCGGCTGAACTCGCCGCCCGTCTCGCGTCACGTGAGTCCCTGCCGGCGTCGGTCTACGGGCTCTGCCACTTCCTCATGGCGAAGCTCGACGCCGAGCAGGCCACCTGGTTCCTCACCCGCGTCTCTGACGGCGAGAACCTCGGGGCTCAGGACCCGATCAAGCACCTGCGCGACCGGATCACCCGTCTGCGCGTGCGCGGCGGGCGGATCAACGAGACCGTCGGGCTAGCGCTTACCATCCGAGCCTGGAACGCGCACAGGTCCGGGCAGGCGCGGGCGAAACTGCAGCTGCCGGCCGGCGGGCTGACTAACGAGAACTTCCCGCTGCCCAAATGACGACTCCTAGCCACCAGACTCGAGGGAGTTGAGGAACTCCCGTGCAGTCTCAGGATCCCTCCTGATAGCTGCACAAAGTTGGTTCCGCTCGAACTCAGCGCGATGTTGGTCAATGACACTTGATGCTCCCGAGGATGGGGTCACGAACTCCTCTCGGAGGAGAAACTCAGCGACATCCTCCAGCGTGAACCGGAAGCGGCGGCCCCCCACCGGCAAGTGCAGGCGCCCAAGCGAGCGGTTTGGAGAGACGGCCTCCCACGCGGGACTCGTCGCAACGACTTGGAGATGTGCCTCGGGATAGTTATCTGCCTTGTCACGCTCGTAGTCGAAGTGCAGAAGCTCACTGGCTCCGCCTTCATCCGCCGTTAGCGCGATGACCGACGAGTTGACCTGGAGGTATTCATGTTCCTCGTCTGGCGCAAGACGATAGGAGACAAGCATCCAGATCGTTTGCCCGTCCGCACCGCGGTTCAGGCGGAAGGCTCGAGCTGTGACGTCCTGCTTGGTCACACCACAGCCAATCAGGACCTCCCCGCGGCTTGTTTCGACCGTAGACAGCCGGACGCCAGTCGCGATTGTGGAGTTCAGAACGCTCGTGAGAATGTCCGCGAAGCCGCGAGCCTCCCCGAGTACCTCATTTGCCCTCAATTGCCCTAACGGCGATCCATGCCAGTCGCGCGCGCAACGTCTCGAACTGGCCGCTCCGCGCCTGCTGTCGCAACTCCTGCAAGCTGAAGCCGGAGCCGGAGACTGCTCGCGTGAGCGCTACCTTGGCGTCATCGGCGGTCATCTTCTGCGCGCCACCCATGGGCTGTTGCCACGTCGTCATTCTTGGACACCTCCTCCTCGATCGGGATGATGGCATAACTGTGCACTAGCCCGCCGACATTCCTGGCCGTACCAGACCGGCGTCGCGCGGCGAAGGTCCGCCCAAACCGCTCGACCGACGCCCGGGAGAGCGACGCCTGGCGGGCCTCCAGTCGGCCCTGCCGCGCGAGGTAGACGACGTGGTCCGAGTGCGCGTACCCGAGCCGTTCGGCAGCTTCGGTTGCTTGGATCCAGCCTTCGGGCTCGGGAGGGCGGATGCGCCGGTCCTCGCGCTGCTGCCGGCGCCGCTCTAGCCCCTCGGTCCTTTCACGCCACCAGACGGCGAACTCCTCGACCGAAGGTCGCTGGAGGCTGCCGTCGTGGCGCCCCTGGCCGGACCGGCGGACGATCCGGCCGGACCGCGCGTAGTGCTCGACGGTGGGGACAGGGCAGCCGACGAGCTCCGCGGCTTGCGGCCAGGTCAGCCAGTCCGAGTCGTCGCTCACGGCGCGATCATGCCCAGACGAATGAACCGCCATCCTCCTATCGGGTGGTTCGTCTCACCCAGTAGAACCAGTTTCATCTGAACCGCCGTCAAGGAATTCCTCACGCCCCTACCGTCTCGCTCATGAGAACGACGTTCGGAGCCCTGGCGCTCGCAACCACCCTGTCCCTTGGCGTCACTGCCTGCGAGATCCCTGAGGACGACAGCGCGACCGCTGCCGACAGTGCCGAGGTGAACACCAAGGCCGAGAAGCCGGCCAAGGAGAAGAAGAAGAGCGATAAGCCCAAGGAGACCAAGGGGCAGGAGAACGCGCGCCGAGCTGCCGAGAGTTATCTCGACCTGTCCGCGTTCTCGCGCTCTGGTCTCATCAAGCAACTGAAGTTCGAGGGCTACTCGGCCGCCGACGCCAAGTACGGCGTCGATGCTCAGAAGGCCAACTGGAAGAAGCAGGCTGCGGCGTCCGGCGAGAACTACCTGTCGATGAGTTCCTTCTCTCGCTCGGGCCTGATCGACCAGCTGGTCTTCGAGGGGTTTAGCCAGAAGCAGGCTGAGTACGGCGCCGACCAGAACGGTCTCTGAGATCGCGTTAGTGGTAGCCGCCCACTTCAGGTGAAACGGGTGGTGCAGCCGCGGCTGTACCACCCGTACCTACTGCTGAGGCCCGCCCATCCGCCCGACGACCTCCCGCCGCGGCGGCTTGGCCCACCTCCGCATCGATGCCGCCGGCCGCCGCGACCAAGAGCCTCGATGCAGCTTCGCCGGCCCACGCCCTAATCGGGTCAGCCTGCCAGGCGCCGAGCATCGAGCCAGCGACCTCCGAGAGAAGGTCAACGCGGAGGACCGACGCACACCCCTTGGACCGCTCGGTGGCGATCTCGAGGAGCTCGGCCACAGCGACGTCGACCGGCGAGTTCCAGTGCACATGGCGGGTGGCTGTCCCGTTTAGCCGCGCCTTGGTGATGCCGTCCGGGTCGGGGTGGCGGCGCGGCATCGTCAGTCCCGGTCGACCTGGACGCTGAGGAGTCGGTGGCCCGCGGGGACCTCGGCGCGGACGACGGCGATGCAGGCGTCGTAGTCGGGGCGCTCGACGTCGTAGACCGTGCCGGATTCGTTCGAGTCGTCGATGGGGCGGGTCGTCGCACGCATGAGCATGGCCCGATGCTAGTCGAACACTTGTTCGATCGCTAAGTCATGCGAGGACAAGCTGTCCGTCGGGGAGGCGAACCCAGTTCTGACCACCAGAGTCCTTGAAGGTCAGGGTGACCTCGAACCAATAGTCGTGCTCCTCAACCCCCGGAACCAGAGTGTCCAGGTTGATCGGGTTCCCGTGGGTCGCCTCGATCCAGTGGGCCTGCGCCTGATCTTTGGGTTCGAGCACACGCGCTACCTCGTCACTCCCAAACTCGACCAGCAACGGGGGTCCCGACGGCTTTGAGAGCATCATGACCACTTCCACCTCCACACGTGTTACGGGAACCTGTGAGGCGTTACGGACGAAGACCTGGACGTGCTCCATGCCAGTTATGGCCCTGGTGCCGCTGCGTTCGATCCAGGGGCCCTGCCCGAAGCTTGCGCTCCCCGGCCATGCGGCAATTAGTGATGCCTGCGCGCTGCGCTGCTGCGCGATCCATCGTTCGTCGCGGGCGAATTCCAGTTGCCACACGCGATGGGCGTACCGAGCTGCAATGACCGCTGCTGCGAAGGCCGCCAGGGTCGAGACAGCGGCTAGCCAATCCGCGAACGATCCGGCGTCCGCTCCTGCGATCCATCCCAGTGCTAGCCCTAGAATAAACACGAAGCCGACCACCAAGGGGACGAGCAGGTAGAAGATCATCTCGCTGCCGCGTCGCATCCGACCATGATGTCGCCCTTTACCGACCTTCGCAGGCTTCCTCGCAATCACGCTGCCTTGCCCCCCTTCCGCTGGTTGCGCTTGCCCTTGACGACCTCATTGCGGAGCGACTTGCCGACCACCTGGCCGATGTTCTTGGGCAGGTCACGCATCTGTGCGTTGAGCGTGTCCAGCCGGTCCTCGACGCCCTTGAAGGAGCGGCCAGAGTTGAACTCGGCGGCGAACGTGCCCAATTGACTCGTCAACTGGCTCTGCTGCCCGAAGACATCCTGGGCCTGCGCGACGGTCTTCGGGTCGGCATTCGCGAGCTCGATGATCAGAGCCCCATTGCCCGACTGGATCAACTGAGACAGAAAGCCCTTGTCGTAGCCGGCACCCACCAGCTTCTTGAAGCCAGCAATGACGGCCTTCAGGGTCGCGTTGTTCGCGAAACCGTTGCGGAAGAGGTCTGTGAGTGAACCTGAGAACAGGTCGACCTTGAAAGCCGACGACACCGACGCCGCGAACGATGTCATGTCATCGAGCGTCTTCTGGACCGAGTCGATCTTTCTCTGTAGAGAGTCCTTCAGGCGACCAAGTGCCCGCTCGAGGCGATCGCGGATCTGGTCGAACGCCTTGTCAGCCTTCTTGCCCTTCAGGCCAACGACCTTGGCCCAGTCGATGACCAGGTCGTCCGACAGCTTCTTGATGAAGCCCCTGTCCGCACCCTTGCTCAACAGTCGGCGGATCGAAGCGGCGACCTTCGTCGACTCTCGCGCTACGACATTCGCCCCCGAGCTGATGCCGCGCGCGAGCATGTTCATCAGCTCGCGGCCAGCGTGACCGCCGTTGAACGAGCGAAGGGGCCCTTCCTTGACAGGCGAGCCGGGGAACAGGTCCTTGATCTTGCCGGCCACGTCTCTGACGGGCTTCAGAACGTCCTCGACCTTGTCCTTGATGCCCTGCGCGAGCTTGGACATCAACTCGGTGCCGGCGTTGTAGAGCTTGGTCGCGAGCTCGCCGATGGCCCTCAGCACCTTGCCGGGAAGGTCGATGAAGAACCTGACGACCTTCTCGACGCCGCTTCCTACTCGCTTGGCGAACTCGCCGACCCTGCGGGCGCCGTCGATGACGGTCTTCCCGAAGTTGATGACGGTGCTGATGATCTTGGCGATGACGCTGATGGCGCCGGCTACAGCGCTGATGATCGTGCCGCTCAGGAACCCGGCGAAGCGGATGGCCGGGGGGAGGACCTTGCCGAGGATCGCTGCGGCGAACTCGAGCACCTTGCCGATGACGCGAACAACTACGCCGATGACCTTCTGGATGGTCGGCTGGTACTTCTGGAAGGTTGCCAGGAGCTTGCTGATGGCCGGCAGAACCTTCGCCTGGAACGTCGCGACCAGCTGGTCAAACACCGGCTTCAGGTTGCTGGCGACCGCTCCCGCGATGCGAGCTACGGCCGGAACCAGAGTGCCGACGAAGAATTGGGCCAACGACGACGCAATCGGCAGTACGCGGCTGGAGATGACCTGCCAGACCTGGGCCATGACCGGCAGTAGGGAGGACGTCACGTAGGCGGCGAATGAGACGATCGCCGGCAGAATGACCGACTGGAAGGTCGTTCCAACAGTGCGCAGGACGGGCAGAAGCGCGTCCTTCAATCCCGTCAGGAACTTGCCAACAGCTGGAGCGGCCTGAGTGCCGAAGGCCTGCAGGCCAGAGATGACCTTGGCGAAGACCTCCCGAAAGGTCTCGGACTTTGCGTACAGCAGAGCGAGCCCGACCGCCACGGCGGCCACCGGAGACACCAGCGCGAGCAGCCCGCCAGCCACCACAGCCAAGACCTTCGGGTTTGCGCGGAAGAAGCCGAAGACCTGTTCGATGGCTGGCTGAAGACTGTCTCGCAAGGCCGCAATCAAGGGCATCGCCGAACGAGTAAGACTCTTGAACAACGGCCCAATCTGCTCAATTCCGCGCGAAAGAGCAGGCGCGAAGCCTAGGAAGGCATTCGCGACCGCATCGACGGCAGGGAGGAGCGCAGTGCCGAGCTGCTCCTTCAGGTTGCCGAACGCGACCCCAGCCTTCTCGCCGGCCGTCGCAGACGCTGCAGCAGCGCCGCCGACCTGCGACTCGACCTCGCCGAGGATGATCTTCTGGGCCTTCAAGGTGTCGCCGGACTCGACGAGGGTCTTGATCTGCTCCTTCTGCTGCTCGGTGAAGGTAACGCCCGACCGAGAGAGAGCAGTGATGCCCTTCAAGGGGTCATTGAGCGCCTTGCCGAGCTGCTTGCTGGCGCCATTCAGGTCGCCG
Source organism: Nocardioides lianchengensis (assembly GCF_900101465.1). Classification (GTDB taxonomy): domain Bacteria; phylum Actinomycetota; class Actinomycetes; order Propionibacteriales; family Nocardioidaceae; genus Nocardioides; species Nocardioides lianchengensis. Next base: position 51,149 of record NZ_FMZM01000012.1, on the reverse strand, counting down.
AACCCAGCCGCCGAGAGGTCGGATGCTGCGCGGGTGGCGCGGTTGAAGATCTTGCTGCCCTCGCCGACCTCGTTGCGGACGTTCTTGAACGTCAGCAGTAGGTTCGCGCCGGACTGGATCGCTTCGTCGTCAACACCCGTCTTGGCGCTGATCGCACCCGCGAGCTCGCCGACCTGGGCGGCGCTGATCTTCGCAGCCCCGCCGGTCGACTTGATGATCGACTCGGTGAGCGCGCCGACCTTCTGAGCCTCGCGCGCCTCGCCGATCGAGTCCTTCAGGAAGGAGCCAATGCCGGCAGCCGCCAGAAGTCCGCCGGCTGCGGCGAAGGTCTTACCGAAGCCGATGCCGAGCTTCTTGCCGGCGGTCTTGGTCTCGCCGCCGATCTCGCGTTCCATCTTGGGGCCGAAGCCCCGTGCTGACGGGATGAGTGAGACGAGTGCGGAGGCAATCTCTGCCATGGGTCGCGCGCCTTCCGGAGGTGCTGGGCGCGCGGTGCCAGCGAATGAGAGATGTCAGGTTGTGAGGGGGTGAGCAGGGCGGTTAGAGGCGGCGATGCTCCTCGTGCACGATCAGGTCGACGGTGGTCATGACCGCGTCCTCGGCGGATCCGGTGACGGCGGTCTTCAGAGCGAGCTCGATGCGCCGCGGGTCATGACCGACGCTGGCGCCTACGGACTCCTTCAGGCACTGCAAGAGGTAGGCGGAGGCCCAGACCGCATCGGCGTGCGAGCAGGCGTTCAGGACGTTGACTGCGTCCGTGTCTCGGCCTTCGGCAAGCGCCACGATGGCAGTAGTGGCCGCGGCGATGCCGTTCGTGGCGGCATCTTCGATCGCCATCACTTCGACGCCATCGCCTGCGCCGCATGCAGCCCCATCCGATCCAGCTCGCTCGGCTTGTGGATCGAGAAGACGAAGGCGGCAGCGAAGCCGCTCTTGATGCTCTCGCTCCGCAGGTTCGCGAGCTCGGAGATCTTCGACGCGACCTGCGGGTGCGCCTCGGAGTAGGCATCGACGACGCCTGCCCAGTCACCGCCGAAGAAGTCGTTTCGTCGGCCGAAGGCATGCTGGGCGATAGCTCGTGAGAGGACGGTGTCGCCGTTGCCCTCGGCCCGGCGAAGGAGCTTCAGCGCCTCATCGGCGTCTTCGAGACGGGAGGCGCGATCGTCTGCGTCCCGCACGCTGATGGCGTCCGCCCCCGACGCTCCGGTGGCACCGAACGCCTGCTTCGTCAGGCTCTCGACGCTCTGCTGCGAGCCGCCCTCGAAGGACTGACGCAGAGTGCCCATCCGAGCCTCGGCATCCACCCAGGCACCGGCAAGCCGGCGCATCTTCGCGTCGGTCGTCAGGTCCGGGTCTTCGCGGGTCTCGGTGACGGTCGCGTTGAACCGGTCCTGGATCAGGGCCGCCTGGTTCTGGATGTTCTGCGGGATGTCGGGCATGTCTTGTGCTCCTTCACGCCGCTCGTGCGGCCTTGTAGTGCTCGAGGTCCTCGCGACTGATTCGGTGTCGGCCGCCGACCTCCACCGATGCGAGCCGTCCTTCGGCGATTGCCTTCCGGATGGCTCGCGAGGTGATCCCAGCGAGGTCGGCGGCCTCCACCGTGCTCAGCCACATGTCCGACTCTGAGGCTGGTTCCGCTTCCGTCGCTGCCTCGGTTCCGGTAGCGGAACCACGCCATGACAGGGCCGCATAGCGGATCTGTTCGAGGTGTGCCGAGGTCTCCGGGTCGGTCCCGCGAACGCGCACTCGAAGTGCCGAAAGGTTCGCGTTCCGCTCCAGCCACGCGGCGGTGCGAGCGCTGATGACGACGGCCGGACCGTCGTTGCCGACGATCATCGGGCCACCACTCCCACCAGACCGCCCTGCGCAGCACGTGCGGGCATGGCGGAAAAACGTCCGGAGAGAGATCCAGCCCTATGTCGAGAGAGGGCTCTGACGACGTCTCGGGGTCCTCCCCCGGGACCCTGAGAGCTCTGTGTGTGAAAGAGCCCTATGCCGAGAGAGGGCTTGCAATCAACGGGTGGGGTCATGGCCCGGGGTCGGCTCATCGCTCGGCCTCCGTCCTGGTGGAAACCGCCTCGGCAAGCGTGGCCAGCACGTCTTCGAGCACGCCTGCTTGCGTCTCGCGGGACACCAGCAACTCACCCTCGGTGACGGCCAACGCCTCGCGCACGCGGTCCGAGAGATCCCAGAGTCGGTGCTGCACGCAGGTGCAGGTCTGCTCGGGTCGAGACCGACGGGCAGCAAGGGAGATGACGGGGGCGATCATGCGCTCGCCTCTCGGTTGTCCGGGTGGTCAGCGCAGTCGTCGGGGCACAGGTGCTCGTGCCACCTACAGCCGGTAGCCGGGAAGCGGACGACGTGTCCCTCGGCCCTCTCCTTGCTGCCGACGTTGCGGTCGGTGGGACCCACCGGACAGGTCCGCTCTTCTATTGGTGGGACAGCGTGTGTCCCGCTGAGCGCCTGAATCGGCGTTCTCAGCGGGACACTTGTGGTTGTTCTCAGCGGGCTAAAAAACGTCCCGCTGAGAACGCCATCCGCGGCCTCTTCCTCGGTTCTCAGCGGGACACCGTGTGTCGCCCTGAGATCGCTGGGGAACGTCGCGGCATAGACAGCTGTCACGTACTTGCGACCACTCACCACCGTGTCCAGGAAGCCAGCCTCATGAGCGTCGCTAATGCTGCGCGTGACGCCCCGCTCAGACTTCCCGACCCTCTTGGCGATCGTCTCCCGCGGGACGCTCACGCGCAGATCAGCGCGCATCTGATCCGCCAGGTCGAGCAGGACGACCTTGGCGTGGTCCTTCAGCGTCCGGGACCGGAACACCTCGCGGCGCCAGTCCTCCACAGTGCGCCGCCTCATGCGACCACCCGAGCGATGTCGAGAGCCTGCTGAACGTCGTCCGTGACCTCGAGCGCTCCACCGAGTAGCGAGACCTGAGCGCGACCTCGACAGGCCCGGGCGATCGCGTCGAGCTCCCGCCACTTCGCTCCAAGCTCGGCCGGCGTTGCATCCCCATGGGTGCCGCCCAGAACCGGCTTGGCGCCCTCGAACTCCTCGGCGCGACGGATCCAGTGGCCAGCGGTCGCCTGCGAGAGAGCGTCCTGCAGAACCCGGTGCTGGAAGTGCTCGACGAACGACACCAGCTCGGCGTCTGCGTACTCGATCACCACAGGCCACCGTCCCGATTGACCGGCGCACGCGGCGGCGGTGCGGCGCTCAGCACTGCGAACAGGTGCGCCTTACGGGTCCGCTGGGCTGTGATGAGCACGTCGTAGCCCTGAGTCTCGGCGAGCGCGACGACGTTACGAGCGGTCTTCTCCTGGCAGCTCCAGCCACGGAGGCGTGAGATCCAGACGGGCGGCTTGCCGGCGACCGCCTCGACAAGGGCGCGCGAGCCGTAGCCGCGGACTAGGCTGCCGGGACCGCAAAACTCGACTTCGAGCACGGGGCGGCTCATGCGTCGCAGCCTGCGGTCGGGATTGGACGCAGCATGGCGTCGAGTTCGTTCAGGTCGATCTTGAGCAGTCTCGGGCCGGCTCGATATGCGGGAACGCGGCCGGCAGCGACCCATCTGCGGATGGTGATGGGATGGACGTCGGCGTACTCCGACGCTTGGTTGATGCCGACGAGACGACGGGTCGGAGGCGGGGGAGTGGCGGTTTTACGCATGGCGCGTGCTCCTAGAAACACAAACGCCGAGCTAAGACAGACTCCATCTGGGAGTGACTGTCCTGCTCGGCCTCACGCCGTCCGCGCCCGCAGCCACCTCACGCGGCTTACGTTCGTTCGAAGTTCCGGTGACCTAACGCGATCGGGCCTCACGCACCTGCATCGCTCAACCGGAATGCTGACTCGGTGTTCTCTTGTGAATACAAGAGTAGACCCTCGCGAAATCATGTAAATCACCCACCGGCCGCGCGGCGTGGTCCTACACTCGCGCTCGGGCACTCGCCAGACCTAGAGAGGGGCGCAGGGGCATCCGTGTACTACTCAGATCTCGTAAGCGCGGTTGACTTCCCTACGAGGGTGGCAAGCGCGCGCGCCATCCTAGTTTCGATGGCACCCGAGAACCTCCAAGCAATCGACGAGAACGATGACGGCATCGTCGATCGCGTCTATGCGTTGCTGGATCACACGCTCACCATCACCAGTACCGCCGACGCCCGGTTGCTTCCCCTCTCGCGCACAAAGCTGCTCGAAGCCGCGATCGAGCGGCTATCGATCGCCCTGCAGGACGGGGTTGGCTACAACCCCGGATCGATCGCGATGACGATCGTGGACGCCATCACGGCGGCCGCCGATGAAGTCGCGGACCAACTCGCCCAGTGGCCTCGAACCGAAGGCAGCGACTGGCGCGAGGCGGTAACCCAAGCCGCGTCCACCTATCGTCGCTCCTTCGGACAGCAGCTCACGCAGCTAAGTCAGGAACTTGACCGGGCGAAGGAAGCCATCGAAGAGCTTCGCCTTCAGGTCGACGTGGCGGACTCCGACCACCAAGCGGTTATTCGCGAGCGAACCGGCGAGCTCGAGGCCGCAATCGCGACCCTTGGCGCCGAAATTTCGGCATTAGACCGCCAGCGCGCCACCGTCGATGACCAACTCAACAAGTCCATCGACCGGGCGGGTCAAGCGATCAGCTCGCAGCAGCAGCAGTTCGCTGAGGCCCAAGAGAAGAGATCGATCGAATTCCGGGAGTTGTCGGGAGACCTTGTAGAGCAGGCAGAGGTTGATTTCCAAGCTCGCCGCGAGGACGCTGAGAGCGCGATCGCCCAGATCGAACAGCAGGTCGACGAAGCGAAAGATCTAACGGCGGCGTTCGCGGCTGCTGGCACCGCCAACGCCTTCAGTCAGGAAGCGAAGGACCAAGCAAAGGCCGCTAATACTTGGCGTCGCGCTGCCATCGCGCTCGGCATCCTTGCTGGCCTTGCAGCACTGAGTCTGTTCTTCGGAAACAGCAACGACCCTGCATGGGAACTGGTCGTTGGCAAACTCGCCATCAGCGTCGCGTTCGGGGGAGTCGCCACCTACGCGGCGAGCCAATCATCGCGTCATAGGCGCCGTGAAGAAACGGCGCGCCATCTGGAACTGAACATCGTTGCGTTTGGCCCATTCGTCCGCGATCTCAGCGAGGTCAAGCAGATCGAGGCTCGCGAGAAGGTGGTCGAGTCGATCTTCCTTCGCGACATCTTCCCGAACGGGGGCACGAAGGAAGACCCGACCCTCTCGAGCGAGCAGATCACCCTGATCGGCAAGCTCCTGGAGCAGTTCAGGAAGTAGCCGGCTGAATGAGCGCCGAGAGTCGCTTGGCGATTTCCATGTCACGCCCCTGAGCTGCGTGCTGGTACCTCAGGGCCGCACCCGGGGTTGAGTGCCCAAGCCGGCCCATAAGCTCGGCCAGCGTGGCGCCTGTCTGGGCAGCGAGCACGGCGCCGGTATGTCGGAGGTCGTGCCAGCGCAGGTCTTCACGGCCTGCGGCGGCGCGCGCACCGTAGAAGCCGTAGCCCTTGGATCGTTTGCCCGGCCCCTTGCCGTAGAGAGTCGAGGGGTTGAGGTGGCCTCCGTCTTCTCCGCCTGGGAAGAGAAGGGCGTCCTTGCCGGTGCCGACGTGCTTCTTCAGGTGCTCGCGCACAAGGGGCATGAGGTGGGGCGGGATCGCGATATCGCGAATCCCTGCAGCCGACTTTGGAGTCTGCACTATGTGCTCGCCCCCGACGCGGACGACGGCGCGGCGCACCCGGACGATCTGGTCGGACAGGGCAATGTCCTTTCGTCGTAACTCGGCGAGCTCTCCGAATCGCATGGCACACCAGGCGGCCAGAAGGGTCATGAGCTGCCGCTGCTCGGGCATCTCGGCGACGAGAGTCTCGAGCTCGGCAAGCGTCAGGGGCTTGACCTTGCGCACGCGCGTCGCGTTGCCGGCGCCGCGGATGTAGCAGGGGTTGCGGGGGATGAGCTCGTCCCGTTCGGCGGTCCCCAGGATGGTGCGCATCAGGCCATAGGCGTGGGCCCGAATGGTCGGAGTGTTGGTGCCGGTCAGCGCGTACCAGGCTCGGACAGAGTCGGGAGTGATCTCCTTCAACCCGAGGTGGCCGAACGTGGGGTAGAGGTAGCGGTTCAGCAGCTGGCCGTAGTGCTGACGACTGAGCGGCTTCAGCGGCCGGTCGCGCAGCCAGCTCTCGGCGTAAACCTCGAAGGTCAACTTGGTGCTGGCTGCCTTGGCCCGGACCTTGGGCGGCTGCCATGCGCCTGTAGCGAGCAGCCGGCGCTCGTCGACCAGCCAGGCCTCGGCGTCGGCCTTGGTCTCGAAGGTGTAGGGCGCGGAGTGCCTGACCCCGTCCGGGCCCAGGTAGCGGGCCCGGATCCTGCCGCTGGGCAACTTTGTCATCTGCCCGAACGAGCGCTTCTCTGGCACTGCGTCTCCACCGTTCGTGTCCAATACGTGTCCAATGAAGGTACATCTGTGATTACTTGTGCACCACCATGCAACCCGCTACTGTTCTGCATATTCGCAGGTGAGAGCCCATTATTGCAGGTGAGCACGCAGTTCCGTCAGGGACACGTCGTACTGGTTCGAACCCAGTATCGCCACCGATAATCCGCTGACTAGTGATAAGCGGTTCGGCCTTCTCGTACTAGGTCGTTAAGGGCGTCTTTTCAAAGGCCAAAGGCATTCCCCTCCGCTGGCCATCCGTGGCTGACGTGCCGCAGGAACCTGCTACCGATAGCCGAGCGACCACAGCGCGACGCCGATGACCCCCATGACGACGATGCCGACCGCGACGGTCAGAGCCATGCCTATCCCGATCTTCTCGTGCATCCCGCGACGCGAGCCGAGGCCCAGCTGCTTCGCGACACCCTCGATCAGGTCGCGGCCTTCCTGTGACCCGAACCGATAGTCGGCCTGAACGCCGAAGTTGCCGTGCTCGTCGAACGCCCACACCTTCTCGGCACCGAACTCGATGATCCGGCCCTTCTGCATCTGGACCGACCCGGTCAGCTGGGGGACTCCCGCGACCCAGCGGATGGTTCGTGACTCGTCGGTGATGGAGTAGCTCCGGTCCGAGTCGCGGACCTCGACGTGGTGGACGAACGTCTTGCGCAGCCCGGACTTGCTCAGGACGCCGTACCACTGCTCGTCGACGATGTTCACGCCGACGTCGAAGCCCGTCGCGGTCGGGGTCACCTCGTAGGGCGTGCCGTCCGCGGCTCGCGCGACGGCCGCGGCGAACTGCTCGGCGACCGGCCGGCTCATGCGTCGCTCCCGCGACGCTCGCTCGGCGAACTCATCGGAGGGATCTCGTTCTTGGGAAACATCTCGGGATGGTGACCCACGTCGGCGACGTGGAAACGCACGGCGACGGCACCCCGGTCAGCACAGACGTTGTGGTGGGGGACCTGCATCACACGGCCCGGAGTTAACACGCGCGAAACACGGGCGACCCACGACGTCTCATCGGCTCGCTAGGTTCCGCTTCGTCTCGGCTCCACCAGCCGCGGAGAAGATGTGGCTCGCAACGTAGGGGAACTGCCCATGAGTGGAAACGCTGTTCGACTGCAGGCGATCAAGGACGTCGAGGCCTACACGCCCCCCGCCGTCAGCTTCGATCCGGGCGAGGAGCCCGGCTCGATCTTCGGTCAGAACGTCTTCAGCCTCACCGTGATGCAGAAGCGCCTCCCTAAGAGCGTCTACAAGTCGGTGCTCTCCACGATCGAGAAGTCCACCCCGCTCGACCCCGACGTGGCCGACGCCATCGCCTCCGCGATGAAGGACTGGGCCCTGGAGAAGGGCGCGACCCACTACGCGCACGTCTTCTACCCGCTGACCGGCCTGACCGCCGAGAAGCACGACAGCTTCCTCGACCCGGTCGGCGACGGTACGGCGCTCGCGTCGTTCTCGGGCAAGACCCTGGTCCAGGGCGAGCCGGACGCCTCGTCGTTCCCCAACGGCGGCCTGCGCAACACCTTCGAGGCCCGCGGCTACACCGGCTGGGACGTCATGAGCCCGGCGTACATCCTCGAGAACCCCAACGGCAACACCCTCTGCATCCCCACCATCTTCATCTCGATGACCGGTGAGGCGCTCGACCACAAGACGCCGGTGCTGCGCTCGCAGCAGGCGATGGCCGTGCACGCCAAGCGGGTGCTGAACCTCTTCGGTCACACCGACCCCGAGAACGTGGTGGCCTACTGCGGCCCCGAGCAGGAGTACTTCCTGGTCGACAGCCACTTCTTCCTGGCCCGGCCCGACCTGCTGAACGCCGGTCGTACCCTCTTCGGCGCCAAGCCGCCGAAGGGCCAGGAGTTCGACGACCACTACTTCGGCGCCATCCCCGAGCGCGTGCTCGGCTTCATGATGGACACCGAGCGGGAGCTCTTCAAGCTCGGCATCCCGGCCAAGACCCGGCACAACGAGGTGGCCCCCGGCCAGTTCGAGGTCGCGCCGATGTTCGAGCGGGCCAACGAGGCCTCCGACCACCAGCAGCTGCTGATGACGACCTTCAAGGCCGTCGCCAAGAAGCACGGCATGGAGTGCCTCTTCCACGAGAAGCCCTTCGACGGCGTCAACGGCTCCGGCAAGCACGTGAACTTCTCGCTCGGCAACTCCGAGTTCGGCAGCCTGCTCGTGCCCGGCGACACCCCGCACGACAACGCCCAGTTCCTCGTCTTCTGCGCCGCGGTCATCCGCGCCGTGCACAAGTACGGCGGCCTGCTGCGCGTCTCGGTCGCCTCTGCGTCCAACGACCACCGCCTCGGCGCCAACGAGGCCCCGCCGGCGATCATCTCGATCTTCCTCGGCGACCAGCTGGCCGACGTCTTCGACCAGATCGCCAAGGGCGGCGCGACCCGCTCCAAGGAGAAGGGGACGCTGACCATCGGCGTCGACACCCTGCCGAACCTCACCAAGGACGCCGGCGACCGCAACCGGACCTCGCCGTTCGCCTTCACCGGCAACCGCTTCGAGTTCCGCGCCCCGGGCTCCAACCAGACCGTCGCGGCCCCGATGGTCATCCTCAACACGATCATGGCCGAGGCGCTCGACCACTGCGCGTCGTACCTCGAGTCGGCCGTGGCGGCCGGCACGGACTTCAACGAGGCCGTGCAGTCGCTGCTGTCCGAGATCGTCGCCGACCACGGCGCGGTCATCTTCAACGGCAACGGCTACTCCGACGAGTGGCCGGTCGAGGCCGAGCAGCGCGGGCTGAAGAACCTGCGTACGACGGTCGACGCGCTGCCCGAGCTGATCTCGCCCGAGGCCATCGAGCTCTTCGGCAAGTACGGCGTCTTCACCGAGCACGAGGCGCACAGCCGCTTCGAGATCGGCGCCGAGCAGTACATCCTCGCCGTCGCGGTCGAGGCCAACCTCTCGCTCGAGATCGGCACCACGACGATCCTCCCGGCGGCGCTGCGCTACCAGACCGAGCTGGCCCAGAACGTCGTCGCCCTGAAGGCGGCCGGCGTCGAGGCCGACGCCTCCAGCCTCGAGACGGTCACCGCGCTGATCGGCGAGCTCCGGGCCGGCCTGGCCGAGCTCGGCTCCGCCGTCGCGCACGACCACCCGGAGGACCCGCTGGAGGCGGCCACCTTCACCCGCGACGCGGTCATCCCGGCGATGGCCAAGGTCCGGGCGGCCGCCGACAGCCTCGAGGGCGTCGTGGCCGACGACCTGTGGCCGCTGCCGACGTACCAGGAGATGCTCTACATCCTCTGACGCTGATGGGGAAGGGCCCGGGGTGACCATGTCGCCCCGGGCCCTTCGCCGTGTCCGATGGGTCCATGCGTCGCTTCCTCGGCTCCGTGCTCGCCCTCCTCACCGCCCTCGGCCTCGTGCTCGCCGTCGCGCCACCCGGCCGGGCGGCGGACCCGTTGACCGGCCGCCTGGTCTCCACCGACGGGGGCGGCGGCGTGGCCGGGATGACGGTGCGGCTGCGCCGGGTCGTCGCGGGGGAGCCGGGCGCCGTCGTCGATACCGGTACGACGTCCGCCGACGGCTCCTTCTCTCTCGACGCCGGCGCGGCGCCGCAGGACGAGTACTACGTCCAGGTCGCCGCGGGCAGTCACCAGGGCGGGTACGTCGGCGGCTCGCCCCGCTACGTCCAGCCGACCAGCGAGCTCGCCCAGACCTGGGGGCCGAGCACGAAGCTGGGCAAGGTGCGGGCCAACCCGGCGTACCTGCGCGGGGTGCTGGTCGACGCACGGACGAAGCGGCCGGTCCGCGGTGTGCGGGTGGCCGGCGGCACCCAGGGTCTGAGCCCCGCCGACATCGACGTCACGGATAAGCAGGGCCGCTTCGTCATCCGGGGGATCACCTGCGAGGACGACTGCTACCTGCGCTTCCGCGGCCGCCCGCGCGGCTACGAGAACGGCTACCGCGCCTGCAGCGGGGGAGTGGTAGCCACCTGGGAGGACGCCTGCGCGTCCCCGCTCGGCCGGGTCGGCCGGGTCCGCATCCAGCGGCTCTGACCCGACCCGGGAACACCGGAGACCGTCTCCGGGTTGGACCGGTCATGACCACCATCGGACTGATCGGAAGCGGCAACATCGGCGGCGCGCTCGCGCGCGCTCTGACCACGGCGGGGCACGACGTCGTGCTCAGCAACAGTCGGGGCCCGGAGACCCTGCAGGACCTGGTGGGGGAGCTCGGCCCGCGGGCCCGGGCGGCCACCGCGGCGGAGGCGGCGGAGGCCGGTGAGATCGTCGTCGTGACGATCCCGCTGAAGAACTACCGGCAGGTGCCGGTCGAGCCGCTGCGCGGCAAGGTCGTGATCGACACCAACAACTACTACTTCGAGCGCGACGGTCGCATCGCCGAGCTGGACGAGGAGCGGACCACGACCTCCGAGCTCCTGCAGGCGCACCTGCCCGAGTCGAAGGTCGTCAAGGCGTTCAACAACATCTACTCCGACTTCATCGCCAGCCTGGCCCGCCCGGCCGGCGACGCCGAGCGCAGCGTGCTCCTGATCGCCGGCGACGACGACGGGGCCAAGCAGACGGTGTCCACCCTGGTCGACGAGATCGGCTTCGACGCGTACGACGCGGGCCCGCTCGCGGACAGCTGGCGCTTCGAGCGCGACCAGCCGGCGTACGGCGGTCCGTACGTCGAGGACTCCGACGGGACCTGGCCGCCCAAGGCGGGCAAGCCCGCGGGGGCGGAGGCGTTCCGCGAGGCGCTGGCGCAGGCGAAGGGCGCCCGCGCCTAAACCGGGGCGAGACGAGGGCGGACCCACCGATACGATCGGTGGGTCCGCTTTTCCGTTCCACCAAGGAGCTCCTCGTGTCCGACATCAAGGTCGTCATCGTCACCGCAGACGCGCGTGAGGACCGGGCGACCACGACGGGCACCAAGGCCTGGGAGCTCTTCGCCGACAACGCGGACGTCATCGCGGCCCGGGTCTCGACAGGCTCGACCGGCGAGAGTTCCCTGAAGGACCTGTCGTACGTCCTGGCCGACGGCGACGTCGTCGAGGGCGTCGAGATGGCCAGCAAGGACGGCCACGACATCCTGCGGCACTCGACCGCGCACGTGATGGCGCAGGCCGTCCAGCAGCTGTTCCCGGAGGCCAAGCTCGGCATCGGCCCGCCGGTCACCGACGGCTTCTACTACGACTTCGACGTCGAGACCCCGTTCGTGCCCGAGGACCTCGCGAAGATCGAGACCGCGATGCGGAAGATCATCAAGGAGGGCCAGCGCTTCGAGCGCCGGGTCACCACCGACGCCGACGCGATCGACGAGCTGCAGGACGAGCCCTACAAGATCGAGCTGATCGGTCTCAAGGGCGGCGCGGGCGCCGACAACACCGAGGGCGCGAGCGTCGAGGTCGGGGCCGGCGAGCTGACCATCTACGACAACGTCCGCCGCAACGGCGACGTCGCGTGGAGCGACCTGTGCCGCGGCCCGCACCTGCCGACCACCAAGCGGATCCCGGCGTTCAAGCTGATGCGGAGCGCCGCGGCGTACTGGCGTGGTGACGAGAAGAACAAGATGCTGCAGCGCATCTACGGCACCGCGTGGGAGTCCAAGGAGGCGCTCGAGGAGCACCTGCACCGGATCGAGGAGGCCGAGCGGCGCGACCACCGCAAGCTGGGCCGCGAGCTCGACCTGTTCAGCTTCCCCGACGAGATCGGCTCCGGCCTGGTGGTCTTCCACCCCAAGGGCGGCGTGATCAAGCGGGTCATGGAGGACTACGTCCGTCAGCGCCACATCGAGGAGGGCTTCTCCTACGTCGGCACGCCCCACATCACCAAGGACCAGCTCTTCTACACCTCGGGGCACCTGCCGTACTACGCGGACACCATGTTCCCGCCCATGGAGTTCGAAGGCTCGAACTACATGATCAAGCCGATGAACTGCCCGATGCACAACCTGATCTACCGCTCGCGCGGGCGCTCCTACCGGGAGCTGCCGCTGCGGCTGTTCGAGTTCGGCTCGGTCTACCGCTACGAGAAGTCCGGCGTGGTGCACGGCCTGACCCGCGTGCGCGGCCTGACCCAGGACGACTCGCACTCCTACGTCACCCCCGAGCAGGCGCCCGGCGAGATCCAGCACCTGCTCGACTTCGTGCTGGGCCTGCTCCGCGACTTCGGGATCGACGACTTCTACCTGGAGCTGTCGACCCGCGACGACTCGAAGCCCGACAAGTTCGTCGGCTCCGACGAGGACTGGGCGGTCGCGACCAAGGTGCTGGAGGACGTGGCGGTCGCGTCCGGCCTCGACCTGGTCCCCGACCCGGGCGGGGCGGCGTTCTACGGTCCGAAGATCTCGGTGCAGGCCAAGGACGCCATCGGCCGGACGTGGCAGATGTCGACCATCCAGTACGACTTCAACCAGCCCAAGGGCTTCGAGCTCGAGTACAACGGCGCCGACGGCCAGAAGCACCAGCCGGTGATGATCCACTCGGCCAAGTTCGGCTCGCTGGAGCGGTTCTTCGGCGTCCTCGTCGAGCACTACGCCGGCGCCTTCCCTCCGTGGCTCGCGCCGGTCCAGGTGCAGGCGATCCCGGTCGCCGACACCTTCTCCGACTACCTGTACGACGTCGCGAAGCAGATGCGCGCCGCCGGCCTGCGGGTCGAGGTCGACGACTCCGACGACCGGATGCAGAAGAAGATCCGCAACGCGCAGCTGCAGAAGGTGCCGTTCATGCTGATCGCCGGCGGCGAGGACGTCGAGGCCGGGGCGGTGTCGTTCCGCTACCGCGACGGCCGCCAGGACAACGGCGTCCCGGTCGCCGAGGCGATCCAGCGGGTCGTCGACGCGGTCGCCTCGCGCGAGCAGGTCTGATCGAGCAGCGGGCCGTGAGGCACGAACGGCCCGCGTGGGCTCGGTCAGGTCGAGCGAGCGACGCGACCGAGGCACGAGGTCGCGTGAGCGTGTCGAGACATCATCCGCGTGCGCGGAGCGCTGAGGTCCTCGTGACCGTGGCTGCGCTGCTGCTCGCGGGCTGCGCGTCCGACGGGTCGTCGTCCTCGTCGGCCCCGGAGGCCGTCGTACCGCCGTCGGCTCGGCCGACCTCGGTCGTCGAGCCGGTCCAGGACGAGCAGACGTCGCGGCTGCGGGCGCTCGCCGAGCTGGCCGAGCAGCAGGCCGCGGCGCTCCCGTCCGCGAGTGCGACCCCGACGGCGCGGGCGGCGGGGGAGCCGGTGCTGGGCGCCGACGCCAGCTGGCCGCAGTGCCCGAAGGGCATGGGCATCCCCGAGCGCCCCACCCAGGGCTCGCCGATGCCGCTCCCGGAGGCCGAGTACGTGATCCTCGGCCTCACCAACGGTCCCGGCTTCACCGAGAACCCGTGCCTGGCCGACCAGGTCGCCTGGGTGCGCGAGCGCGGCCTGCTGGCGGCGGCGTACGCCGTGGCGAGCCTGCCGGACGCCGCCCAGGTCGCCGAGCACGGCACCGACGGCCCGTACGACGGCGGCACCGACCTCGGCGCGCTCGCCAACGCGGGCTACCAGCAGGCGATCGCCAACGTCGCGACCATACGTCGTGCGGGCCTCGGGTCGCCCGTCGTGTGGGTCGACGTCGAGCCGGTGCCGGACTTCGACTGGGGGAGCGACCTCGAGGCCAACGGCGCGGTCGTCGAGGGCGCCGTACGCGCCTATGCCGACGCCGGCTACGAGGTCGGCGTCTACTCGACGCCGGCGTTGTGGAAGGGCGTCGTCGGTGACCTCGCGCTCGGCCTGCCCGAGTGGCGTGCCGCCGGCCAGACGTCGCGCGCGGAGGCGCTGGACCGTTGCGGCCCGGACTGGTCGATCCAGGGTGGGGCGCCGGTGCTCGGCCAGTGGGTGGAGGCCGGGCGCGACCAGAACGTCACCTGCCCGGGCATCGAGACCGACCTGGGCCGCTGGTTCCACCAGTACTGAGCCTCGAAGGGAGCTCCCGTGGACGTCGCCGTGATCGGACTGCTGGCGGTGCTGGCCATCGCCGGCGTCAGCGCCGTCGCCGCGCGCCTCGGGGTGGCCGCGCCCCTGCTGCTGGTCGCCACCGGCGTGGTCGTCAGCCTGCTGCCGTTCGTGCCGCCGGTCGAGATCGACCCCGAGTGGATCCTGATGGGGGTGCTGCCGCCGCTGCTGTACTCCGCGTCGGTGTCGATGCCGGCGATGGACTTCCGGCGCGACTTCGGGACCATCGGGTCCCTGTCAGTCGTGCTGGTGGTGATCAGCTCGCTGCTGGTCGGGCTGTTCATCGCGGCCGTCGTCCCCGGCGTCGAGCTGGCCACCGGCATCGCGCTCGGCGCGATCATCAGTCCGACCGACGCCGTCGCGACCTCGATCGTCAAGCGGCTCGGCGCCCCGTCCCGGGTGGTCACCGTGCTCGAGGGCGAGAGCCTGCTCAACGACGCGACCGCGCTGGTCCTGCTGCGCTCGGCCATCGCGGCCACGTCGGTCTCGGTGTCCGTGTGGGGCGTCGTCGGCGACTTCGTGTACGCCGTCGCGATCGCCGTCCTGGTCGGCCTGCTGGTCGGCCGCCTCAACCTGCTGGTGCGGGCGCGGGTCACCGACCCGGCGGTCAACACGGCGATCTCGTTCGTGGTCCCGTTCGCGGCGTACCTGCCCGTCGAGCACCTCGGCGGCTCCGGCCTGGTCGCCGCCGTCGCCGCGGGGCTGCACACCGGCCACTCCGCGCCGCGCTACCTGGAGCCCGCGCACCGTCGGGCCGAGGAGCAGAACTGGCGCACCGTCGAGCTGCTCCTGGAGGGCGGCGTCTTCCTGCTGATGGGCCTGGAGCTCTACGGGCTCGTCGAGGACCTCGACGAGTCGGGTGGCGGGCTCGGGACCGCGGTGTGGGTCGGGGCGGTCGCGGCCGCGATCGTGGTGGCCGTCCGGGCGGCGTACGTCGTACCCCTGCTGGTGGCGCTGGGCCGTCGAGCCGGGCGCGGGGAGGCCGTGCGCGAGCGGATCGCCCAGATCCAGGGGCGCATCGACCACCCCGACTCCAGGCCTCCGAGCGCCGTACGGAGATGTTCCGGACCCGGCTGCGGCGCGGGCTCGCCGACATCGACTACCTGGCCGGCTCGCCGGTCGGGTGGCGCGAGGGCACGGTGCTGGTGTGGGCCGGGATGCGCGGCGTCGTCACGCTCGCGGCCGCCCAGACCCTGCCCGCCGACACCCCCGAGCGGTCGCTGCTGGTCCTGGTGGCGTTCGTCGTCGCCGCGGGGACGCTCGTGGTGCAGGGTGGCACGCTGCCCCTCGTCGTACGACGGCTCGGGCTGGTGTCCGGCCCGGAGCCCGACGACGACCGCGACGAGCTGATCCGCGAGCTGGCCGCCGCCGGCGACCGCCTGCTCCGCGACCCGGCGCTGGTCCGCCCCGACGGCACGCCGTACGACGCCGCGCTGCTGGAGCGGATGCAGGGCTGGGCCGCCGCGCAGCCGGTCGCCGCCCAGGACGCGACCCCCGACGCCCTCGACCAGCACCGCGAGCTGCGCATCGCCGTCCTGGTCGCGATGCGCGAGGAGCTGCTCCGGGCCCGCTCGGACGGGCTCTACTCCAGCGAGGCCCTCGAGTCCGCGCTGGCCGTGCTCGACGCCGAGCAGATCAGCATCGAGCTGCGGGGACGGCGCTGATGCACCGGCTCTCGCGGACGGACGCGCGCCGGGTCGCCGTACGGGCGCAGCTGCTTGACCTGCCCCGGCCGACCGACCTCGTGGACGTCGTGCGCCACCTGACCTTCGTCCAGCTCGACCCGGCGGCGCCGGTCGTCCCGAGCGCCGACCTGGTGCTGTGGAGCCGGCTCGGGTCGTCGTACCGACCGGGCGAGCTGGTGGAGGCGCTGGAGGACCTGACCCTGCTGGACCTGTATGGGCTGGCCCGCCCCGCCGCGGACCTCGCGCTGTTCCGGGCGGAGATGGCGCAGTGGCCCGGCACCGGGACGCTGGAGGACTGGCAGGAGGGCCTGCGCGACTGGGTCGCGGCCAACGACGGCTGTCGCCGCGACGTCCTCGAGCTGCTGCGTCAGGACGGGCCGCTCCCGCTGCGCGACCTGCCCGACACCTGCGAGGTGCCGTGGCGCTCCAGCGGCTGGAACAACGACAAGAACGTCAAGATGCTCGTCGGGCTGATGGTCGAGCGCGGCGAGGTCGCCCGGGCCGGCCGGGACGGGCGCGACGTGCTCTGGGACCTCGCCTCGCGGATCTATCCCGACGAGCCGGTCCCGTCCGCCGACGACGCACGCGCCGAGCGGGACCGGCGGCGGCTCGCGGGGCTCGGCATCGCCCGGGCCAAGGCGCCGGTGCACCCGGTCGAGCCGAACGACGTCGGCGCCGCGGGGGAGCCTGCCGTGGTCGAGGGCGTGAAGGGGGAGTGGCGGGTCGACCCGTCGTACCTCGACCGGGCGTTCACGGGTCGCTGCGCCCTCCTCTCGCCGCTCGACCGGCTGGTCATCGACCGGCGGCGCACCACCGAGCTGTTCGAGTTCGACTACCAGCTGGAGATGTTCAAGCCGGCCGCCAAGCGGAGGTGGGGCTACTGGGCGCTCCCGATCCTGTACGGCGACCGACTCGTCGGGAAGCTGGACGCCACGGCCGAGCGTGACCAGGGCGTGCTCCGCGTCGACGCGGTCCACGAGGACGAGCCGTTCCCGGCACCCGTCCGAGAGGCGGTCGACGCCGAGATCGAGGAGCTGGCGGGCTGGTTGGGCCTGGAGGTCTACCGACCGCGGGTCAGCCCGCGCCGGTAGGCCTGCAGCACGTGGTGGCGTCGACCCCACCTGGGGTGAGTCGTTCCCGCCGGTGAGGTTGGTCTCAAGCGCACGACCACCGGGACAGGCGGTGACCGCGGACGGGATGATGACGCCCGTTGTCCGTGAGAGGGAGGGGCCACGTGGCCACGACGACTGCTGCGCGTCCGCGCGACCGGATGCGGCGAGCCGGTCGCGACCACCAGGTCGAGCTGGTGGCGGGCGCCCTGGTGGCCCTCTTCGTCGCCGGCACCTGGCTGGCGCCCGCCCTGGACGGCCCTCAGCTGGCGACGTGGAGCACCGTCTTCCTGGCGATCGTCGTGCAGTCGACCCCGTTCCTCGTGCTCGGCGTCCTGCTCTCGGCCGCCATCTCGATCCTGCTCTCGGAGCGAGTGCTGGCCCGGGTCCTCCCGCAGCGCTCGGTCCTCGCCGTCCCGGTCGCCGGCGTCGCGGGGATCGGACTCCCCGGCTGCGAGTGCGCGGCGGTGCCGATCACGGCAAGCCTGATGCGCCGCGGAGTTGCGCCCGCCGTCGCGCTCACCTTCCTGCTCGCCGCGCCCGCGGTGAACCCCGCGGTCCTGGTCTCCACCGCGGTGGCGTTCCCCGGGCAGCCGAGCATGGTGGTGGCGCGGTTCGTCGCCTCGCTGCTGACCGCCGTCCTGGTCGGTTGGTGGTGCCTGGCCCGCGGTAGCCGGCTCCCGATGACCATCCGGCGCCAGGGACTCGGCGAGGGACTGGGCACCGGCCAGCGGTTCCTCGCGACCGCTCGTCACGACTTCCTGCACGCATCCGGCTTCCTGGTGATCGGCGCGGGCATCGCCGCCGCCGTCAACACCTTCGTGCCGCGCTCGATCGTCGACACCGTCGCCGGCCAGGCCGTGGTCGGGGTCCTCACGCTCGCGCTGTTCGCCTTCGTGGTGGCGCTGTGCTCGGAGTCCGACGCCTTCGTCGCGGCCAGCTTCACCGCGTTCTCCGACACCGCCAAGCTCGCCTTCCTCGTCGTCGGCCCGGCGATGGACGTCAAGCTCGCCTCGATGGAGGTCGGCGCCTTCGGTTCGGCGTTCGCCCGTCAGTTCGTCCCGGTGGTGGTGGCGACGGCCGTCGCCTGCGCCGCCCTCGTCGGCTGGTGGCTGCTGTGAGGCGGGGGACCCAGGGCCTGCTGCTCGCGCTGCTCGGCACCGTGCTGCTCCAGCTGGCGCTCAGCGGCGACCACCTGCGCTACGTCACCGGATGGATGCGCTGGCCGCTGGTGGTCTGCGGGGTGTTGCTCCTCGCCATGGCCCTGGGTCCGCTGCTCGCGGCCCACGAGCCGGAGGACGACGAGGGGCACGACCACGACGGGCACGACCATGGCGGGCACGGCGTACCGCGCGTGACCTGGTTCCTCGCGCTCCCGGTGGTCGTCGCGTTCGTCGTGAGCCCGCCCGAGCTCGGTTCGTTCCTCGCCGAGCGACAGGGTGGCGAGAGCGCCGTCGTGAGCCGTCCCGACGAGATGACCGCCCTGGACGCCGCGCAGGTGGTCCCGGTGCCGCTCGACGAGTTCATCTGGCGGGCCCAGGACGGCGGCTCGTCGCTCCACGGCCAACCGGTCGAGCTGACCGGCTTCGTCAGCTACGGCGACGGCAGCGACGACTGGTTCGTGACCCGGATGGCGATCGGCTGCTGCGCCGCGGACGCCCGCCCCTTCCGGGTGCAGGTCCAGGACTCTCCGCGCCCGTCGCGCGACCAATGGGTCGAGGTCGAGGGGACACACGTCCCCGGCACTGGGGCGACCGAGGAGTCGCCGCCCGCCGTCGCCGCCTCCGCCGTCACCCCCACCGCCGCGCCCGACGGGACCTACGAGTGAACGACGCCCTGCGCCGACGGCTCACCGCCCCGATCGCCACCGCGATCGTGGTCGCGGTCGGCCTGCTCACCGCCGCCTCCCGCGACGACGCCCCCGGGCCCCGGGCCGTTCCGGAACCTCCGGGGATCGAGGACGTGTGCGCCGGCTACCGCTCGTTCCAGGAGGCACTTGCCGCCCTCGCCACGAAGCCCTCCGCGGAGGCGGTCGGGACCCTTCAGCAGCGGGCGAGCGCCGCAGCCGGGACGATGACGCTCGCTACGGTCGAGCCCGCGGTCCGAGCGGGGATGGGCTACCTGGACGAGCTCGTCCAGACCCTCGGCCCGACGAGCACTGTCGACGACATCACCACCGCCGACGCCGGCTCGACGGTCGCCGACAGCGCCAACGTCCAGGCCCTCACCGACTTCGCCGCCACCTCCTGCACGTCGTAGCCGCCGCCGCAGCCAGCAGGCGACGTCGTGTGGGGTCGACCCCTGCCGCCTCCGGGGGCCCTTCGGTGGACCCGCCGGTGGTCGAGCAGTGAAGGACGAAGTCCTGAACGCCCGTCGAGACCCCCGCAGCCAACAAGCAACCTCCGGTAGGTCGGCCTCTGCCGTGGCGTCTGCACGGGGCACCAGGCCGGTTCGAAGACATTTACAGAAAGAAGGGGGCTCACCGTCCGCGGTGATCAAGGGCCATCACCAGGCTGCTTCTGGCTTTCGGTCCCTTCGGGTCGACCGTTCGAACAAGGCTGTTGACAACCCTCGCATTCGACAATGTGTTCGAGTATCATAGGGGTATGGCCACTCGGGACCTCGACGACTACGACACCACACCCGCGGTGCTCGCCTTCGTCCGCGCCCGACGCTCTGTCCAGCTCCGGGCCGAGGCCGACCAACTCGCCGCCGCCGTCACCTGGGCCGGCATGCACTCCACCGACTCCCTCCACGACGCCGCAGCCGTCTGGATCCCCGGCTGCGAGGACGAGATGGCCATCGCCGGCCCCGGAGCGCCACTCATCGCCGAGTTCTCGGTCCTGGAGTTCTCCGCCGCACTGGGCCTGTCGTCGGACTCCGGTCGGATCTACCTCGGCCACGCCGTCGAGCTCGCCCACCGCCTCCCACGCATCTACGAACGGGTCCAGTCCCTCGACCTGCCGGTGTGGAAGGCCCGACGCATCGCCGCGGAGACCATCGACCTCCCACTCGACGGCGCCGAGTTCGTCGACCTTCACGTCGCCGCGACCGCGCACAAGATCTCCATCGCCCAGCTCGACCGCACCATCGAAGAAGCCCGGATCCGCTTCGACCCCGAGACGGCCGCCCAGCGCGCCCGGGACGCGGCCGAGGTACGGCACTTCGACATCGAGACCCAGCAGGTCTCCTACGACGGCCACGTCGAAGTCCGCGGCACCCTCGACCTCGTCGACGCACTCGACCTCGAAGACGCCATCACCCGCGGCGCCACCCACCTCGCCACCATCGCCAACGACCTCTCCCTCGACGCCCGCCGGTCCATCGCCGTGGGTGACCTCGCCCGACGCCAGCTCACCCTCGACCTCAACGCCGAACCGGACTTCGACCGGAAGCGGCCCCGTCAGGTCGTCGTGCACGTGCACCTCGCCGACGCCGCCATCGCCCGCGTCGAGAACACCCGCACCCTGATCTCGGTGGAGCAGGTCAAGGGCTGGTGCCAGGACGGCGACAGCCAGGTCGTCATCAAGCCCGTCATCGACCTCGCCGGTCACGTCCACGTCGATGCCTACGAAGTCCCCGACCGGCTCAAGGAGCGCCAGGCCCTGCTCCAGCACTCCTGCGTCTTCCCCTGGTGCCGACGCCGCGCCAGATCCTGCGACCACGACCACACCTACCCAGCGTCCAACGGCGGCAGCACGTGCGACTGCAACATCGCACCGCTCTGCCGACGACATCACCGCGCGAAAACGCACACCAGGTGGCGCTACGACAAGGTCGACGACACCACGTTCATCTGGCGAAGTCCGAACGGACTCACCTTCAGACGCGACCACACCGGCACCACCCCGCAGCCCTGACGGCCACAGCCCGAAGGGCCATGGGCGCGCCCGGATTCCCCTAGTGTCGCTGCCATGACGTCCGGTGGCGGGAGCAGGAGCCTCGCGTGGCTCCCGTTCGTCGGTCTCCTTCTGGGGCCGGCTTCGCTCTGGTGGTGACGCTCGGCGACGTCCTGCTGTTCGACGAGGGCTTCGGGGCCGCGGCGGGGGGCAACGTCTCGGTCGCCGTCGGCTTCGCGTTCGTGTGGAGCCTCAGCCTCGGCCTCAGCGAGCTGCGCGCCCGCCGGAGGGCCCGACCTGCGACGTCCTAGGGTGGTCGCATGAGCGACGACGCACCCGGCCGGTCCAGCCTCGGTGTCCTGCTGGTGTCCGGGGTGCTGTTCGCGGTCGGCTTCCTGGTGCTCACCAGCCTGCTGGACGTCGCCTTCGGCGACAGCCTCACGACCGCGCTGCGCGACAACGTCGACAACTCGATCGTGGTCGCGACGCTCTGGACGGTCGCGATGTGGGTCCTCAAGAGGCGCCGCGCGGCCTGACGGTCAGTCCAGCCGCTTGACGTACCTCCGGCACGGCGAGACGTACGACGAGCCGCCCGCCGTGACCTCGTACGGCAACGGGCCGCCGTCGCGCCAGCCGCGCTTCTCGTAGAACCGGCGCGCCCGCGCGTTGCCCTCGACGACCGCGAGCCAGGCCTCGGTGTGGCCGCCGGCCGCGACCCGTTGCTCCGCCTCGGCGAGCAGCAGCGCGGCCACCCCCGAGCCGCGGTGGGCGGCGTCGACGAACACCTGCTCCACCTCGTCGCCGGTCACCATCGCGAACCCGGCGACGGCGCCCCCGACCACCGCGACGGTGGTGTCGTCGACCCGGAGGGGGGCGCGCTCGTGGAACGCGGCCAGTGTGCGGGCGGCCGTGAGGCCGTCGGGGACGTGGCCGGCGTGTCCGTCGTGCCAACCCGCGTGCCAGATGACGGCGACCGCGGCAGCGTCTGCGGGCGTGCCGAGGCGCAGCGTGGGAGCGCTCATGCGCTCACCCTAGGGTGGTCCCATGAGCCAGCCCGACGAGCCGCTGCACCAGGACGGCATCGGTGACCCCGACGAGCTCGACCGGCTCTGGACGCCCCACCGGATGGCCTACATCCGCGGTGAGAACAAGCCGTCGGACGCGTCGTCGGGGGAGTGCCCGTTCTGCCGGATCCCGAAGCTCGCGGACGACGAGGGCCTGGTCGTGCACCGGGGCGCGCTGGCCTTCGTGGTGATGAACCTCTACCCCTACGCGCCCGGCCACCTGATGGTCTGCCCCTACCGGCACATCGCCGACTACACCGAGACCACGGACGAGGAGGCGGCCGAGATCGCCGACCTCACCCGCACCGCGATGCGCGTGGTCCGCACGGTCTCGGCCGCCGGTGGCTTCAACATCGGGATGAACCAGGGCCACGTGGCGGGAGCGGGCATCGCGGCCCACCTCCACCAGCACGTTGTACCCCGTTGGCCGGGCGACCAGAACTTCATGCCGATCATCGGCCGGACCAAGACGCTCCCCGAGCTGCTCGGCGAGACCCGCCGGCTGCTCGTGGACGCCTGGCCCGCCTGAGCAGAGCTGCTCAGCGCTTCTTCGGGCTGAGGTCGTCCATCGGCGACGCCCCCGCCGCCTTGTCGCGCTTCTCGGCGCGCTTCTCCTTGATGGACTTGCCGGTCTTCTTGGTCATGCCCTGGCGCGGCGACTTGTCGCTCATGGTGGGACTCTCTGAGAAGGAAGCCTGAGTGGCTCCGTCCTGCGACAGTACGCCTGCACCGAGCACCCGGGAGCCCCGCTAGCCTGGCCGCACCATGGACGACACCGAGCTCGCCGCCCAGCTGGTCCACGACGCCGGTCGCCTCGCCCAGCGGATGCGCTCCGGGGGCATCGACGCCGAGCAGAAGTCCAACGTGGCCGACCTGGTCACCGCCGCCGACCGGGCGGCCGAGACGCTGATCGTCGAGCGGCTGCGGGCCGAGCGGCCCGACGACTCGATCTTCGGCGAGGAGGGCACCAACCACGCCGGCAGCAGCGGCCGCACCTGGGTCATCGACCCGGTCGACGGCACCTACAACTTCGTCGCCGGCCTCGACTGGTGGTGCTCGGCGCTCGCCCTGCGCGACGAGTACGACGTCCTGCTGGGCGCTGTTCACCACCCTGCGAGCGCCACGACGTACGTCGGCGGTCCCGACCTGGTCCCGACCGCCGACGGGGTGCCGTTCGCGCCGATCGTCGACCGGTCGCTGGCCGAGTCGTGCCTGACGACCTACCTGCACCCGCCGTTCTACGGCGACGAGGTCGGCGACGCGTTCGGGAGGATGGCCAACGGTGCGGCGACGGTGCGGATGCTGGGGTCCGGGACGATGGACGCGATGGCGGTCGCGCAGGGCCGGCTGCACGTCCTGTGCCAGCACTCGGTGCCGCCGTGGGACGAGCTGCCGGGGGCCGCGATCATCCGCGGGGCGGGCGGCGCGACGCGTCGGGTGAGCGCCGCCGGCCAGGAGTGGTACGTCGCCGGCGCGCCCACCGCGGTCGCCGAAGTCTGCGCAGCGCTCACGGCCCGATAGCCTGCTCCCGTCATGATGGAACGTTTCCGCGCCTTCTGGACGAAGGTCATCTCCCCGATCGCCCACCTGCTGATCCGGCTCGGCGTCAGCGCCGACGTCGTCACGCTGGTCGGGACCATCGGCCTCAGCGCCGGCGCCCTCGTCTTCTTCCCGCAGGGGATGCTGCTGACCGGAGTGCTGGTCGCCACCGCCTTCGTCTTCAGCGACCTCATCGACGGCTACATGGCCCGCTCGCAGGGCAAGAGCAGCAAGTTCGGGGCGTTCCTGGACTCGACGCTCGACCGGATCGGCGACGGTGCGATCTTCATCGGGCTGTCGCTCTACTTCGCCGGCCCCGGTGACAGCACCCTCTACCTCGTGCTCTGCCTGGTCTGCCTGCTGATGGGCGCGGTCACGTCGTACGCCCGCGCGAAGGCCGAGGGCCTCGGCTACACCGCCAAGGTCGGCATCGCGGAGCGGGCCGACCGGCTGGTCGCGATCCTGGTGATGACCGGCCTCAGTGCGATCTTCGACCTGCCGATCCTGCTGTACGTCGTCCTGTGGGCCCTGGCCGCCGCGAGCACGATCACCGTCGTCCAGCGGATCTGGGTCGTCCGCCAGCAGGCCCTCGCGGAGACGACGGCCTGAGCGCGTCCTACGATGCCGCTCATGGCTGAGAACGGCACCACCCAGGAGACCACCGAGACCACCGAGATCCGCGGCACGTCGCGGGTGAAGCGCGGCATGGCCGAGATGCTCAAGGGCGGCGTGATCATGGACGTCGTCACGGCCGAGCAGGCGAAGATCGCCGAGGACGCCGGCGCGGTGGCCGTCATGGCGCTCGAGCGGGTGCCTGCCGACATCCGCGCCCAGGGCGGGGTCTCCCGGATGAGCGACCCCGACATGATCGACTCGATCATCGCGACGGTGTCGATCCCGGTGATGGCCAAGGCCCGGATCGGCCACTTCGCCGAGGCCCAGGTGCTGCAGTCGCTGGGCGTCGACTACATCGACGAGTCGGAGGTGCTGACCCCGGCCGACTACGCGAACCACATCGACAAGTGGGCCTACACCGTCCCGTTCGTGTGCGGCGCGACCAACCTGGGCGAGGCGCTGCGCAGGATCACCGAGGGTGCCGCCATGATCCGCTCCAAGGGCGAGGCCGGCACGGGTGACGTCTCCAACGCGGTGACGCACATGCGCACCATCCGCCAGGAGATCCGCCGCCTCGGCGCGCTGGAGCCCGACGAGCTGTACGTCGCCGCCAAGGAGCTGCAGGCGCCGTACGAGCTGGTCGAGGAGGTCGCCGTCCGCGGCAAGCTCCCCGTCGTCCTCTTCACCGCCGGCGGCATCGCCACCCCGGCCGACGCGGCCATGATGATGCAGCTCGGCGCCGAGGGTGTCTTCGTCGGCTCGGGCATCTTCAAGTCCGGGAATCCTCAGCAGCGTGCCGAGGCGATCGTCAAGGCGACCACCTTCTACGACGACCCCGACGTGGTCGCCAAGGTGTCGCGCGGCCTCGGCGAGGCGATGGTCGGCATCAACGTCGAGGACATCCCGCAACCGCACCGGCTGGCCGAGCGCGGCTGGTGAACCTGGCCGATCGGCCAGCGACCGGATAGTCCGAACGGGCTAGTCCGCGTGGTCCAGACAAAGTGTCTAGACCACCCTGACTGGTTGCTTCGAGTCATTACTGACCGGTTTCGTGGGCAAGAGCAGGCTCTGTAGGAAAACCTCTGCATCGGTGATCGGGCACCAATGGTGGTGCCCGCGCCTCCCCCCACTGGAGCACAGGTAATGCACAACAGCATCAAGGGCGCACTGGCCGCGATCTCGGGCGGTGCCCTCCTCCTCGGCGGTGCCGGCAGCCTCGCCTACTGGAACGACGAGGGCACGGTCGGCGGCGCCGACATCGAGTCCGGCACCCTCGCGCTCAGCGCCGGGACCTGCGCCGGCTGGAAGCTCGACGGCGGCACCGCCTTCACCACCCAGAAGCTGGTCCCGGGCGACTCGCTCAGCCAGGTGTGCACCTTCACCGTCACCGCTGCGGGCACCCACCTGGCGGCGACCTTCGACGTCTCCACGCCCACCTGGGACGAGGCGGACGCCCTCACCAGTGAGCTCGTCGTGGACGCGGCCTACCAGATCGGCGCCGTCCCGGTGACGACCTTCCCGGCCACGGTCGCGAACAACAACGTCATCACCGCCACGGTCACCGTGACCTTCGACGGTGCCGCCGCGACCAACGCCTCGCAGACGATCTCCAGCGCCCTCGACGACATCACCATCACCGCCACCCAGTCGCACGCGGCCTGATCGCGATGATCCGGGTCCTCCGCGCCGCCTCCTGGGTGGTGTTCCTCGCCGGCCTCGCCGTGCTGACCGTGGCGGTCGTCATCCCCCGGGTGGCCGGCGCGACGCCGTACACGATCCTCACCGGGTCGATGCAGCCTCACATGCCTCCCGGCACGCTCGTCGTGACGCGGCCGGTGGACCCGGAGGACATCACGATCGGCTCGGTCGTGACCTACCAGCTGGAGTCCGGCGAGGCCGCCGTCGTCACCCACCGGGTGATCGGCATCGGCGTCGACGGCGCCGGCAAGCCGGTCTTCCGCACCCAGGGCGACGCCAACGACGTCGCCGATGCGCTGCCCGTCCGGGCCGAGCAGATCCGCGGCGAGCGCTGGTACGCCGTCCCCTACGTCGGCCGGCTCGGCACCCTGGTCGGCCAGGACCTCCGCCGGATGCTGGTGCCGCTGGTGGGGATCGCGCTGCTCGGCTACGCCGCGGTGCGGCTGATCGGGGAGTCCCGGCACGCGCGTCGGCGTCCGCGCCGGTCCGGGGGTGCGCATGTCGCAGCACCGCGCTGAGCCCCGAGGCGGACGCCGCGCCGCTCGTCCTGCCCGGCGCGCCCTCTGGCGCACCGGTCGGTTCCGGGCCGCGGTCGGCCTGGTCCTGCTGGGCGGCGTCGCGACCACTGGCACCTGGGCGTACTGGACCGACGAGGCGACCGTGACCGGCGCCAGCCTCACCGCCGGCACGATCGACCTGAAGGTCAACACCGTCGACCAGGTGACCGGCTACGCCGCGCTCAATCTGGGCGCGATGGTGCCGGGCAACACCTCCGCCGCCGTGCTCACCATCGGCAACTCCGGCACGGCGCCGGTGCGCTTCACCGGCGCTTCGACGGCCACCAACCCGGACACCAAGAACCTGGCCGGCGCCCTTCAGGTCAAGGCCACCGCCGACACCGCCGTCACGGGCAGCGGCTCGTCCGCCACCTGCTCCGGTACGGCGATCGCCGGCTCCGGCACCGCGCTTAACGCGGCGCTGCTGCCGGCGCGGACCCTGACCGCGGGCAGCACCTGGAAGGTCTGCGTGCAGGTCACGTTGCCGACCAACGCCGCCTCCTCGCTGCAGGGCGGCACCACCGCCGTGACGCTGTCCTTCACGGGCAGCTCGGATCTGTCGTGACGGCGCGGCCGCGCCTGGGCCTGGTCGCCGGGGGAGTGCTCCTCGGAGCCCTCTGCCTGGTGGCCGCGCCGGCCGTGGCCGACTGGACCGACACCGCCACGGTCACGGGAACCACGATCACCGCCGCCACGGTGCCCGCCCCGGTCCTCGCCTGCGGCGGTCTCTCGCTGGGCTCCGTGCAGTTCAACTGGCCGGCGGTGGCGGGTGCGACCGGCTACACCGTCACGTTCATCGACTCGACCGGCACGGCGAGCGCCAGCTACGACACGACCGGCACCAGCTTCGCCGCCACGTCGGGTGCCCTCATCACCAGCGGCACCGCTCGCGTGCGCGCCAAGGTCCCGTACGGCGGGGGCGCCACCACCTGGATCTCCGGACCCTCGAACGTCCGCAACTACTCCGCCGTCGCCGGCCTGGTGGGTCTGTGCTCCTGAGCGCGTCGGCCGTTCCTAGACTGGCGCGATGACCCCCACCGTCGGCGTGCTGGCCCTCCAGGGCGACGTCCGCGAGCACCTCGCCGCCCTCGGCTCCCTCGACGTGCAGGCGGTCGCCGTACGACGGCCGGGCGAGCTGGACGCCTGCGACGGGCTGATCATCCCCGGCGGGGAGTCGACCACGATGGCCAAGCTGGCCCGGATCTTCGAGCTGCTCGACCCGCTCCGCAAGCGGGTGGCCGCCGGGCTGCCGGTCTTCGGCACCTGCGCCGGGATGATCATGCTGGCCGACCGGGTCCTGGACGGCGCCGCCGGCCAGGAGACCGTGGGCGGGCTCGACATCACCGTGCGGCGCAACGCCTTCGGCCGACAGGTCGACTCCTTCGAGGGGTCGCTCGACGTCGCGGGCCTCGACAGTCCGGTGCACGGCGTCTTCATCCGGGCGCCGTGGGTCGAGCAGGTCGGCCCGGAGGTCGAGGTGCTGGCGAGCGCCGCGGGCCACCCGGTCGCGGTCCGCCAGGGCCCGCTGCTGGCGACCTCGTTCCATCCCGAGGTGGGCTCCGACGTGCGACTCCACCGGATGTTCACCGAGCTGGTCCGCGGCTGAGCCCCGTCGTACACCCGGACGCGTCAGCGTCCCGGTGTGCGCCACGGGTGGATGGACGGGCTGCGAGGGCTCGCCGTCCTCGCGGTCGTGCTCATGCACGCCGACCTCGCGACGGCCGGGGCCCTCGGCCTCGAGGCCGGTCCCCTGCGTGCGGTCGACGAGCTGGTCGGCCCGGTCCGGATGCCGTTGCTCGTGCTCCTCTCCGGTCTGCTGCTGCCCCGGTCGCTGGCCAAGGGTCGGCGTCGGCACCTGCGCGGCAAGGTCGACACGATCCTCTGGCCGTACGTCGTGTGGGCCTCGCTCGACGTCGCCGGCGCCCTGGCCTACGCGCACCGCGACGGTCGGCCGCTGCCGTGGGAGCTGCTGCCTCAGCTGCTCCACGATCCGCAGACCTACCTATGGTTCCTGGCCTACCTCTTCTGCTTCCACGTGGTGGGCATGCTGCTGCCGCCGCCGGCCCGCACCCTGGCCGGGCCGCTGCTGGTGGTGGCGGGGGAGCAGCTCGTCGACGCGTCGGCGCACAAGTTCGTGGTGCTGCTCGGCTGGTTCCTGGTCGGCGACGCGCTCGCCCGGGAGGTCGGCCCGCGGCTGCCGCCGGTCCTCGGGCGGCTCGCCGACCGCATCCGCTGGGGGCCGCTGGCGGCCGTGGGCCGCGAGTCGGTCGTCTACTACGCCACCCACCTGCTGGTCATGCAGGCGGCCGTGGACCTGGCCGTCGGGCTCGGGCTCGGGACCGCTCCGGGGGTGCTGCTCGTGGCGGTCGTCGTACCGCTGGGGGTGGCGGGGGTGTTGGTCCGCCTGCGCGGCCACCCGGTGGTCGCGGCGCTCTTCGTCCGGCCACGGGTAGGATCGATCCTCGGACCGCAGACGACACGGGCGCCTGCCCGGGCGAGTAGAAGAGGGACGCATGTCTGGCCACTCCAAGTGGGCGACCACGAAGCACAAGAAGGCCGCGATCGACGCCAAGCGCGGCAAGCTGTTCGCCAAGCTGATCAAGAACATCGAGATCGCGGCGAAGATGGGCGGCCCCGACCTCTCCGGCAACCCGACGCTCTATGACGCGGTCCAGAAGGCCAAGAAGCAGTCGGTGCCCAACAAGAACATCGACTCCGCGGTCAAGCGCGGCGGTGGGCTCGATGGCGGCGGCGTCGACTACGAGACGATCATGTACGAGGTCTACGGCCCGCAGGGCGTCGCGCTGCTCGTCGAGTGCCTCACCGACAACCGCAACCGCGCCGCGATGGAGGTCCGCACCGCGGTGACCCGCAACGGCGGCACCATGGCCGACCCCGGGTCGGTCTCGCGGCTGTTCACCCGCAAGGGCGTCGTCGTCGTCGGCAAGAGCCAGGAGCGCGGGGGCGCGGCGGTCGAGATCTCCGAGGACGACGTGCTGGAGGCGACCCTCGACGCCGGTGCCGAGGACGTCAGCGACCTGGGCGAGAGCTTCGAGGTCCAGTCGGAGCCCGGCGACCTGGTCGCCGTCCGCACCGCCCTGCAGGCCGCGGGGATCGACTACGACTCCGCCGACATCCTCTTCGTCGCCACCATGGACATCCCGGTCGCCGAGCCGGAGGTCGCCGGCAAGGTGTTCCGCCTGGTCGACGCCGTCGACGACCTCGACGACGTCCAGAACGTCTTCAGCAACGCCGACATCTCCGACGAGGTCCTCGAGTCCATCGACGCGTAGCGAGGACGCGACCGACGCGTCGAGACCTCGCCCGGTGCCCGCGTGTCGGCCGGGGCGACCCGGCAGGTGCGGGATAGCGTGACCTCCGAACACCTGTTCGGACGGAAGGCGACGACATGCGCGTGCTCGGGATCGACCCCGGCCTGACCCGCTGCGGCATGGGCGTGGTCGACGGCTCGGTCGGCCGACCGCTCACGCTGGTCGACGTCAACGTGCTCCGCACCTCCGCCGAGGTGCCGGTGGCCCACCGGCTGGTGACGATCGAGAAGGGCGTCGACGCCTGGCTCGACGAGTTCGCCCCGGACGCCGTGGCCGTGGAGCGGGTCTTCGCCCGGTCCGACGTCAGCACCGTCATGGGCACCGCCCAGGCCAGCGGCATCGCCATGGTCTGCGCGGCCCGGCGAGGGCTTCCGATCGCACTGCACACGCCGTCCGAGGTCAAGGCCGCCGTCTCCGGCAACGGACGCGCGAACAAGCAGCAGGTCGGGGCCATGGTGACCCGCATCCTGCGGCTCGACGCCCCTCCCAAGCCGGCGGACGCCGCCGACGCCCTGGCCCTGGCCATCACCCACATCTGGCGCGGCGGCGCCCAGGCCCGCATCGACGCGGCGGTCGCCGCAGCGAGGAGTCGTCCGTGATCGCGTTCGTCCGTGGCGAGGTCGCCGCGCTGACCCTGTCCAGCGCCGTGCTGGAGGTCGGGGGAGTCGGCCTGGAGCTGATGTGCACCCCGGGCACCCTGGCCACGCTGCGCACCGGCTCGAAGGCCACGCTGGCCACGTCGATGGTGGTGCGCGAGGACTCGCTGACCCTGTTCGGCTTCGTCGACGACGACGAGAAGCAGACCTTCGAACTGGTGCAGACCGCGTCCGGGGTCGGGCCCAAGGTCGCTCAGGCGATGGTCGCGGTGCTGAGCCCCGACGACCTGCGCCGGGCGATCGCCTCCGACGACGTCAAGACCCTGACCAAGGTGCCCGGCATCGGTCAGAAGGGCGCCCAGCGGATCATCCTGGAGCTCAAGGACCGGATCGGCGCCCCGACCTCCGGGGCCGCCGGGCCGCGTCCCGTCTCGGCCGAGCCCTGGCGCGACCAGGTCCAGCAGGGACTGGTGGGCCTGGGCTGGTCGGCGAAGGACGCCGACAAGGCGGTCGACGCGGTGGCGGGCGAGGCCGGCGACGTCCCCGACGTCGCGGCGCTGCTGCGCGCGGCGCTGCGCACCCTGAGCAGGGCGTAGCCGATGCCGTTCCACGAGGACGAGCTGGAGGCGGCCGAGAGCGGTCACCTGCGCTCGCTGACCGCCGCGGAGGCCGAGGGCGACGAGCGGGCGGTCGAGGCCGCCCTGCGCCCCAAGACCCTCGACGAGGTGGTCGGGCAGGCGCGGGTCCGCGCCCAGCTCGGACTGGTGCTGGAGGCCGCTCGCCAGCGCGGACGCGCCCCCGACCACGTGCTGCTGTCCGGCCCTCCCGGACTCGGCAAGACGACCCTGGCGATGATCATCGCCGCCGAGATGGCGACCCCGCTGCGGCTCACCAGTGGCCCGGCGATCACCCACGCGGGCGACCTGGCCGCGATCCTGTCCGGCATGAACGAGGGCGACGTCCTCTTCGTCGACGAGATCCACCGGATGTCGCGGCCCGCCGAGGAGATGCTCTACATGGCGATGGAGGACTTCCGGGTCGACGTCGTCATCGGCAAGGGCCCGGGGGCCACCGCCATCCCGCTGGAGATCCCGCCCTTCACCCTCGTCGGCGCGACCACCCGAGCCGGCCTGCTGCCGGGCCCGCTGCGCGACCGGTTCGGTTTCACCGGCCACCTGGAGTTCTACGAGCCGCACGAGCTCGACCTGATCGTGCACCGCTCCGCCGGCCTGCTCGGCGTCGAGCTGCGTGCCGAGGGCGCGGCCGAGATCGCCAGCCGGTCCCGCGGCACCCCGCGCATCGCCAACCGGCTGCTGCGCCGGGTCCGCGACTACGCCCAGGTCCGGGCCGACGGCGTCGTCACGCTGGGGGTCGCCGAGGCCGCGCTCGACCTCTACGAGGTCGACCAGCTCGGGCTCGACCGCCTGGACCGGGCGGTCATCGACGTACTCTGTCGGCGCTTCGGGGGCGGGCCGGTCGGTGTCTCCACCCTGGCCGTGGCCGTGGGGGAGGAGCGCGAGACCGTCGAGGAGGTCGCCGAGCCCTTCCTGGTCCGGCTCGGCTTCCTGGCCCGCACCCCGCGCGGACGCATCGCCACACCGGCGGCCTGGGCGCACCTCGGACTCGCGCCGCCCGCGCTGCCGACGGTCGACGGCACCCTCTTCGAGGACTGAGCCACCCCCGCCGGTCGGACAGATCGACCGTGATGCGATCGTCACCGGTACCCACCGTTATGCTTGCGCGTCGGTCGGCCCGCCCGCTGTCTTCGTGGCTGGGAGACCCACCCGTCATCGCTCGAGAGGCTTTTCCGTGGAGTTCGCCGGCTTGCTGCCGTTCGCAGCGATCGCGCTGCTGTTCTGGCTGTTGATCATCCGCCCGGCGAGCAAGCGCCAACGGGAACTTCGGGGCATGCAGTCGTCGTTGTCGGTCGGGGACGAGGTCATGCTGACCTCGGGCGTCTTCGCGCACGTCACGGAGGTCGCCGACGACCACCTCCGGGTCGAGATCGCCGAGGGAGTGACCATCAAGGTCGCCCGCGGTGCGGTCGGCTCGATCATCCAGCAGCCGCTCGTCGACGACGAGCCCGAGGAGAACTGACATGGCACGCTCGACCGCCGCCCGTCCGGGACGCACCCTCGTGGTGTTCTTCCTGGGCGTGGCGATCCTCTACGGCCTCGTGGCCCTGGGCGGCACCTGGAAGCCCTCGCTGGGCCTCGACCTCGAGGGAGGCGCCCGGATCACCCTGCAGGCCAACGGCAACCCCAGCGCCGAGAACCTGGAGGAGGCCCGCCAGATCATCGACCAGCGGGTCAACGGCTCCGGTGTCGCCGAGGCCGACGTGACCGTCCAGGGCGGACAGTTCGTGGTCGTCGAGGTCCCCGGCGACGTCGAGAACCGCCGCCAGCTGGAGGAGACGGTCAAGCGTCAGGCCCAGCTCCGGTTCCGCCTGGTCGCCTGCTCCGAGTCCGGTGGCGGCTGCACGGGCGCGGCGACCGACCCGAGCCTGGATCCCAACCTCGACCTCCCCGACGGCTCCACGGTGGTCCCGGGAGACGGCACCGCGACCGACGCACCCACCGACGCTCCTGCGGCCACGCCCTCCGAGCCGGCCGCGTCGCCGTCGGGCGCCAACCGCCCGCCGGTCGGGTTCGCCCGGACCGACGAGACGCCCGCGCCGAGTGACGCTCCCACGGACGCCGCGTCGCCGTCGGCGCCGGCCGAGAGCCCCAGCGGCTCGACCACGGCCGACCCGTCCGCACCGGCCGACCCCTCGGCGTCGGCCAGCGCCACCCCCCAGGTCGCCGAGTACGACGGCCCGAAGGCCGGCCAGACCGAGGAGCTGCTCGCCTGGCAGAACGCTCCCGACCAGGCCTCGATCGACGCCTACAACGCCTTCACCTGCCCGACCGACGGCACCCCCGTCAGCCTGGTGGACGACCCCGAGCGCCCGATCGTCTCGTGCGAGGTCGACGAGGACACCGGCGCGGCCGAGAAGATGCTGCTGTCGGCCGCCGTCGTCGAGGGCACCGACCTGAAGGACGCGTCGTACGGCACGCCCCAGCAGGGCACCGGCTGGGTCGTCACCCTGTCCATCGGCGGCAAGGGCGAGAGCGCCTTCGAGGCCGTCTCTCGCGCCCTGCTGCCGACCGAGCAGCGGTTCGCGATCGTGCTCGACGGCCAGGTCATCTCCGCGCTGGGCTTCGACGGGGTGATCCCGAACGGCGAGGCGCAGATCTCCGGTGACTTCAAGGAGAGCGAGGCCGACAGCCTGGCCACCAGCCTCCGCTTCGGCGCCCTGCCGATCGCCTTCGACCGTGACGTGACGGTCGAGGACATCGGCCCGTCGCTGGCCGGGGACCAGCTCAACGCCGGCCTCGTTGCTGGCGGCTTCGGTCTCGGTCTGGTCATGCTCTACTGCCTGCTCTACTACCGCGGCCTGGGCCTGGTGGTCTTCGGCTCGCTCGGCGTCGCCGCGGCGATGAGCTACGCGCTGGTCCTGCTGCTCAGCAAGACGGCCGGGTTCACGCTGACCCTGCCCGGTATCGCCGGCTTCATCATCGCGGTAGGTGTCACCGCCGACTCCTTCATCCTGTTCTTCGAACGCATCCGCGACGAGATGCGCGAGGGCAAGTCGATGCGGGTCGCGGTCGAGACCGGCTGGAAGCGCGCCAAGGTCACCCGACTCGCGGCCAACGTGGTGTCGCTGCTCTCCGCAGCGGTCCTCTACATCTTCGCGACCGGCGTGGTGAAGGGCTTCGGCTTCGCGCTCGGCCTGTCCACGCTGATCGACCTCGCGGTGCTCTTCTGGTTCACCAAGCCGCTGGTGTCGTACCTCGCGAAGTACAAGTTCTTCAACGGCGGTGGGAAGCTGTCCGGCCTGAGCAAGGAGACGCTCGGCATGGACGCGGCCCCGGCAGGAGGCAAGGCCTGATGGGCAAGTTCTCGCGCTACGGAAACGACCTCTACGGCGGTCGGAAGTCGATCGACTTCATCGGTCGCCGGCCGCTGTGGTACTCCATCACCGCGGTCCTGGTGCTGGCCGCACTCGCGATCATCTTCTTCAAGGGGATGAACTTCGGTGTCGAGTTCACCGGTGGCACCCAGATCCGGGCCACCATGCCCGCGGCGGAGGTCACCCAGGAGAACGCGGACTCCATCCGGACCGCCATCGCGGACGCCGACCTGGAGGGCGTTGACTCACCCTCGGTGACCACGGAGGGCAACAAGGCCATCGTGGTCGAGGTCGGTGAGGTCACCGACGAGGTCAGTGACCGGGTCGGCGAGATCATCCAGGAGACCGTCCCCGAGACCGTCGACCTGTCGCCGACCGAGATCGGCGCCAGCTGGGGTCGCGAGGTCGCCAAGCGGGCGATCATCGGCGTCGCCGTCTTCCTCGTGCTGGTCATGCTCTTCATCTGGGGCTACTTCCGCGAGTGGAAGATGTCGATCGCGGCGCTGGTCGCGCTCGTGCACGACATCGTCATCACCGTCGGCATCTACGCCCTCTCGGGCTTCCCGGTGACGCCCTCGGCGGTGACCGGCCTACTCGCCATCCTGGGCTTCTCGCTCTACGACACCGTCGTCGTCTTCGACAAGGTCCGCGAGAACACGCACGAGCTCCGCAAGTCCGGACAGACGTACGCCGAAGCGGCCAACCTGGCCGTCAACCAGACGCTGGTGCGCTCGATCAACACCGGCATCGTGGCGCTGATCCCGATCGGCGCGATCCTCTACGTCAGCGCCGTCCAGCTCGGTGCCAGCTCGCTGCAGGACCTCGCGCTCGCGCAGTTCGTCGGCATGGCCGTCGGCATCTACTCCTCGGTGCTGCTCGCGCCGCGCGTCCTGGTCCACATCAAGGGCCGCGAGTCCGCGATCCAGGAGTCCGACCGCCGCGCCAAGTCGCGCGCCAAGGCCAACGCCGACCGCTACGCCTCGGTGCCGGCCTTCGTCGAGGACCTGCCGGTCCAGGACGAGCCCGGCTTCGCGGGCAGCGACCTCGGTGACGACGAGGACGATGCGCCGGTCTCCCGGCCCACCGCCCCGCCCCGCGGCGAGGAGGCCTCGGGCCGCGGTCGCGTCGTACCCAAGGCGAAGGGCGACGTGCGCCCGAGCGGTGCCGCGGGCC
The DNA here is from genome assembly GCF_900101465.1 of Nocardioides lianchengensis. Lineage (GTDB taxonomy): Bacteria > Actinomycetota > Actinomycetes > Propionibacteriales > Nocardioidaceae > Nocardioides > Nocardioides lianchengensis. The sequence goes on along the minus strand of NZ_FMZM01000012.1, from coordinate 15,596 downwards.
GGATCCAGCCGACCCGCACCAGCAAGTCCAAGCGCGGCCCCAAGTGACAGACGGCTCGGGGAGCCCGGCCGAGGTCGCCCGCGAGGCGCTCGATCGCCTCGTCGTCGACGTCCCCGACTTCCCCGAGCCCGGCGTCGTCTTCAAGGACATCACCCCGGTCCTCGCCGACCACGACGGCTTCACGGCCGTCGTGGCGGCGCTGGCCGAGCACGGCCGGCTCGACGACGGCCAGGTGGTCGACAAGGTGGTCGGGATGGAGGCCCGTGGCTTCATCCTGGCCGCGCCGGTGGCCCTCGCCCTGGGCGCCGGCTTCGTGCCGGTCCGCAAGGCCGGCAAGCTGCCCCGCGAGACCCACGCCGTCTCCTACTCCCTCGAGTACGGCGACGCGACGCTCGAGCTGCACCGCGACGCGATCTCGCCCGGCGACCGGGTGCTGCTGGTCGACGACGTGCTGGCCACCGGCGGCACGGCCCGCGCCACGCGGGAGCTGGTCGAGGCCTGCGGCGGGATCGTGACCGGCCTCGCCGTGCTGATGGAGCTCTCCTTCCTGCCCGGGCGCGAGACCGTCGGCGACCTGCCGGTCAGCAGCCTGGTCACGCTCTGAGTGGCGCGTAGGCTGAGAGGGTGACCGAGGAACGCACCGCCCCGCCCGGGCGGACCGGTCCGCCCCCGCGCCAGGCCCCGCGCCCCGGCCCACCGCCGGGGGAGCGCCCGGAGGCCCCCGCCCCGCCGGGACGCAGCATGCGGGCCCGGCTGGCCCGGATGGGCACCCGCAGCCAGCCCGGCAACCCGGTGCTGGAGCCGTTGTTCCGCGCCGTCCGGACCAACCATCCGAAGGCGGATCTGGCGCTCATCGAGCGCGCCTACCTGACGGCCGAGAAGATGCACGGCACGCAGATGCGCAAGAGCGGCGACCCCTACATCACCCACCCGCTCGCCGTCACCACCATCCTCGCCGACATCGGCATGACCGAGCCGACGCTGGTCGCGTCGCTGCTGCACGACACGGTGGAGGACACGCCGTACACGCTGGAGCAGGTGCGCGCCGACTTCGGCGAGGAGGTCGCCCGGCTGGTCGACGGCGTGACCAAGCTCGACAAGGTCCGGTACGGCGAGACCGCCGAGGCCGAGACGATCCGCAAGATGATCGTCGCGATGTCGCGCGACATCCGGGTCCTCGTCATCAAGCTCGCCGACCGACTCCACAACATGCGGACCCTGCGCTACGTCAAGCAGGAGACGCAGGAGCGCAAGGCTCGCGAGACCCTCGACATCTATGCCCCGCTGGCCCACCGGCTCGGCATGAACACCCTCAAGTGGGAGCTCGAAGACCTCGCGTTCGCGACCCTGCACCCCAAGATCTACGACGAGATCGTGCGGATGGTGGCCGAGCGCGCGCCCTCGCGCGACCAGTTCCTCGCCGAGGTGATCAGCCAGGTCGAGGGCGACCTGCGCGAGGCCAAGATCAAGTGCCGCGTCACCGGCCGACCGAAGCACTACTACTCGATCTACCAGAAGATGATCGTCGGGGGCCGGGAGTTCTCCGACATCTACGACCTGGTCGGCATCCGGATCCTGGTCGACGACGACCGCGACTGCTACAGCGTCCTCGGCGTGCTCCACTCGCGCTGGAACCCCGTGCTCGGGCGGTTCAAGGACTACGTCGCGATGCCGAAGTTCAACATGTACCAGTCGCTGCACACGACCGTGATCGGCCCGCAGGGCAAGCCGGTCGAGCTGCAGATCCGGACCTTCGCCATGCACCGCCGCGCCGAGTACGGCGTCGCCGCTCACTGGAAGTACAAGGAGGACGGCCGCGCCGGCGTCGACACCGACCGCCAGGGCGACATGGACGACATGACCTGGGTCCGCCAGCTGCTCGACTGGCAGAGCGAGGTCGAGGATCCGGGCGAGTTCCTGGAGTCGCTGCGCTTCGAGATCAACCGGGCCGAGACCTACGTCTTCACCCCGCGCGGCGACGTGATCGCGCTGCCGGCGGGCGCCACGCCGGTCGACTTCGCCTACGCCGTGCACACCGAGGTCGGCCACCGCACCATCGGCGCGCGCGTCAACGGCCGGCTGGTGCCGCTGGAGTCCACGCTCGAGAACGGCGACGTCGTCGAGGTCTTCACCTCCAAGTCGCCCACCGCCGCGCCGTCGCGCGACTGGCTGACCTTCGTGAAGTCGCCGCGGGCCCGCTCGAAGATCCGCCAGTGGTTCACCAAGGAGCGGCGCGAGGAGGCCATCGAGCAGGGCAAGGAGCAGATCGCCAAGCTCATGCGCAAGGAGGGCCTGCCCCTCAAGCGACTGATGTCCCACGAGTCGCTGACCCTGGCCGCGCGCCACTTCAACCACGCGGACGTCTCGGCGATGTACGCCGCCGTCGGCGAGGGCAACCTCTCCGCGCAGGCCGTCGTACGACGGGTCATCGACGAGCACGGTGGGAGTGACAGCGCCCAGGAGGACCTGGCCGAGGCGGTCACCATCACCGGGCGCCGTGGTCGGGCCAAGGCCAGCTCGGGTGGTGACTCGGGCGTCATCGTCAAGGGCGCCCCGGACGTGTGGGTCAAGCTCGCGAAGTGCTGCACCCCGGTGCCGCCCGACCAGATCCTCGGGTTCGTCACCAAGGGCGGCGGCGTCTCGGTGCACCGCCAGGACTGCACCAACGCGGCCGACCTGAAGGCCCAGCCCGAGAAGCTCCTCGAGGTCGAGTGGGCCCCCACCGGGCAGTCGACCTTCCTGGTCAACATCCAGGTCGAGGCCCTCGACCGGGCCCGGCTGCTCTCCGACATCACGATGGTCCTCTCGGACGCCCACGTGAACATCCTCAGCGCCAACCTCTCGACCACCCGGGACCGGGTCGCCAAGAGCCGCTTCACCTTCGAGATGGCCGAGGCCAAGCACCTCGACAACGTCATCCGCGCCGTCCGCGGCGTCCCCGGCGTCTTCGACGCCTATCGCGTCACGCAGTGAGCGAGCGCAGCGAGCTCACTGCGTGACACCGGTGGTCGAGTAGGCGTTCGCGACTGAGCTTGCGAAGGTCGCGAACGACGTATTGAGACCCGTCCAGGTCACGCGGACCGGACCGTTCGCGTGAGCAGAGTGGGTCTCGATACGCCCGACGCGACTTCGTTCCTCAGTCGCGGCGTGCTACTCGACCACCGATGCCACGCACCGATGCCACGCACCGATGCCACGCAGCGAGCTCACTGCGTGACATCGGTGGTCGAGTAGGCGGTCGCGGCCGAGCTCGCGAGGGCGCGAGCGACGTATCGAGACCCCTCCTGGTCGCGCGGACGGGACGGTTCGCGCCACGGGGGTGAGTCTCGATACGCCCGTCGCGACGTCGTTCCTCAGTCGCGGCGTGCTACTCGACCACCGATGGACTTGTCGGGCTGAGCGGAGCTCAGCCCGAGAAGTCCGCGCTGGCGCGCTTGGCCATCTCGAGGAACGACCGGCGGGACTCGAGGTTCTCCTCGAGGTCCTTGATCTTCTTGTCGTTCCCGGCGGCACGGGCCTTCTCGAGGTCGGCCTCGACCTTGGCGATGGCCTGCTCCAGCTTGGAGACCATGTCGTCGGCGCGGGCCGACTTCTCGGGGTCGGACTTGGCCCAGGCCTCCTCCTCGACGGCGCGGATGGCCTGCTCGACCTTGCGGATCCGGGCCTCGAGGTCCTTGATCCGGTCGCGCGGGACCTTGCCGGCGGCGTCCCAGCGGTCCGCGATGTCGCGGAAGGTGCGCTTGGCGGCGTCGACGTCCCCGACCGGCAGCAGCGCCTCGGCCTCGACGAGCAGCGCCTCCTTGACCTCGGCGTTGGCGGCGAACTCCTGGTCCAGGGCGGCGTTCTCCGCGTCGCGAGCGCCGAAGAAGGCGTCCTGGGCGCCCCGGAACCGCTTCCAGAGGGCGTCGTCGACGTCCTTGGGGGCCGGCCCGGCGGCCTTCCACTGCTTCATGAGGTCGCGGTAGCGCCCGGCGGTCGGGCCCCACTCGGTGGACCCGGCGAGCGACTCGGCCTCCGTGGCCAGGCGCTCCTTGATGGCCCGGGCGCCCTCGCGCTGCTCGTTGAGCTCGGCGAAGTGCGCCTTGCGGTGCCGTGTGTACGCCGTGCGGGCGGTCGAGAAGCGCCGCCAGAGCGCGTCGTCGGAGGCCCGGTCGATGCGGGGGAGCGCCTTCCACTGCTCAAGCAGGTCGCGCAGCCGGTTGGCACCGTGTCGCCAGTCGGTGCTCTCGGCGATCTTCTCGGCGTCCGCGACCAGCTGCTCCTTGGCCGCCTTGGCCTCGGCGGACTTCTGGGCCCGCTCCTCGCGGCGCGCGTCGCGCTGCCGGGCGATGATCGGCCCGAGCGCGTCGAGCCGGCCGGCCAGCGAGATCAGGTCGCCGACGGCGTTGGCGTCGACCACCTGCGCCTTGACGGTCTTCACCGACTCGGCGGCCTCCTCGGGGGACAGCACCCCCGAGTTCACCCGTTGCTCGAGCAGCTCGACCTCGAAGGCGAGGGCGGCGTACCGCTCGGTGAAGAAGGTGAGCGCCTCGTCGGGAGTCCCCTCGGGGTACTGCCCGACCGAACGCTCGCCGTCGGCGGTCCGGACGTAGACGGTGCCGTCGTCGTCGACGCGGCCCCACTCATGGCTCGTCACTTGCTGATCCCTCTTCGCATCTTCGGGTCGCACGCGGGCGGTACGTTGCAGGCGCCTACTCTAGTCACGCCTGCGCCCGGTGTGAGGAAGGTCGTCACGGCCCGGAACCGGTGCGACACCACCGGGGCGCCCTCGGTAGTGTGGGCGAGTGTTGATCGCCGGCTTTCCCGCGGGTCCGTGGGGCACCAACTGCTACGTCGTCGCCACCGGCGCCGGGAGCGAGTGCGTGGTGATCGATCCCGGCAAGGACTCGGCCGAGGGCGTCGACCAGGTCGTCCGCGAGCACGGTCTGAAGCCGGTGTCGGTGCTGGTCACCCACGGGCACGTCGACCACATGTGGTGCGTCGCCCCCGTCGCCGGCACGTACGACGCCACCGCGTGGATCCACCCGAGCGACCGGCACCTGCTCGCCGACCCGATGGCGGGCATGTCGCGCGAGACCACCCAGATGCTGCTCGGCGGCAACTACGAGTGGGCCGAGCCCGACGACGTCCGCGAGCTGGCCGACGACCAGGTGCTCGAGCTGGCCGGCCTGCGCTTCGTGGTCGACCACACCCCGGGCCATACCGAGGGGTCGGTCACCTTCCGCACGCCGTACGCCCAGCAGGACGTCAGCGAGGTCATGTTCTCCGGTGACCTGCTGTTCGCGGGCTCGATCGGGCGCACGGACCTGCCGGGCGGCGACCACCCCACCATGCTGCGCAGCCTCACCACCAAGGTGCTGCCCCTCGCCGACGACATCGTGGTCCTCCCGGGTCACGGTGAGCAGACGTCCATCGGTCGCGAGCGCGCGACCAATCCCTACCTGCTGGACCTTCTCGACGACGGTCCGGTGGGCCGAGTCCCCCAGGGTCACTGAGAGGCCTCTGACACCCATGGCCACCAAGACCAGCCCGCTCAGCGGGTTTCCCGAGCTGCTGCCTGCCGCCAGGTCCGTGGAGCGCGCGGTCATCGCGTCGCTCTCCGACACCTTCGAGCTGCACGGCTTCGCCAACATCGAGACGCGCGCCGTCGAACCCGTCGACGTCCTCCTCGGCAAGGGCGAGACCTCCAAGGAGGTCTACCTCCTGGAGCGCCTGCAGAAGGAGCAGGGAGGGTCGGACGCCGGCGTCGGGCTGCACTTCGACCTGACCGTCCCGTTCGCCCGCTACGTCCTCGAGCACGCCGGTCACCTGGAGTTCCCCTTCCGCCGCTACCAGGTCCAGCCGGCCTGGCGCGGCGAGCGCCCGCAGGAGGGTCGCTACCGCCAGTTCACCCAGGCCGACGTGGACATCGTCGGCAAGGACGTGCTGCCGTTCCACCACGACGTCGAGGTGATGCGGGTGATGGTGGAGGCACTCGACGCGCTCCCGATCCCCGCGCTGAGCTTCCAGTTCAACAACCGCAAGCTGATCCAGGGCTTCTACGCCGGCCTCGGCCTGCCCGACGTCGTCGCGGCGATCCGGGTGATCGACAAGCTCGACAAGCTGCCCGCCGAGAAGGTCGCCGAGCTGCTGGTCAGCGACGCGGGGGCCACGCCGGAGCAGGCCCAGCAGTGCCTGGACCTGGCCACCATCCGGGTCGCCGACACGTCGTTCGTCGAGCAGGTCCGCGCCCTCGGGGTCAGCCACCCGCTGCTCGACGAGGGCCTGGCCGAGCTCGAGGCGGTCGTCGCCGGCTGCTCGGCCGGGGAGCGGCGGCACGTCACCGTCGAGGCCAACCTGCGCATCGCGCGCGGGCTGGACTACTACACCGGCACGGTCGTCGAGATCTTCATGGCCGGCTACGAGCGACTGAAGTCGGTCGGCGGCGGCGGGCGCTACGACGCGCTGGCCAGCGACGGCCGTACGACGTACCCCGGGGTCGGCGTGTCCTTCGGCGTCTCCCGCAGCATCATCCCGCTGCTGGCCGACGGCGTCCTCGCGGGCAGCCGGCCGGTGCCGAGCGCCGTCCTGGTCGCCGTCACCGACGAGGACTCCCGGGCAGCCAGTGATGCCGTGGCCGCCTCGCTGCGCGCTCGACGCGTGCCGTGCGAGGTGGCCGCCTCCGCCCAGAAGTTCGGCAAGCAGATCAGGTACGCCGAGCGTCGCGGCATCCCGTTCGTCTGGTTCGTCCAGGACGATCCGGACGGGGGAGTCTCCCACCAGGTCAAGGACATCCGATCGGGGGAGCAGGTCGCCGCGGACCCGGCCGCCTGGACCCCACCCACCGACGACCTGCGACCGCAGGTCGTCACGAAGGAGCACCAGTGATCCGCACCCATGACGCCGGCAGCCTGCGCGCCGAGCACGTCGGCCAGACCGTCACCCTCGCCGGGTGGGTCGCCAACCGGCGCGACCACGGCGGCGTGGCCTTCATCGACCTGCGCGAGGCCAGCGGCATCGTCCAGGTCGTGATCCGCGACGAGGAGGTCGCCCACCAGCTGCGCGCGGAGTACTGCCTGAAGGTCACCGGCGAGGTGACCGCGCGCAAGGCGGGCAACGAGAACCCCAACCTGGCCACCGGCGAGATCGAGATCGTGGCCACCGACGTCGAGGTCCTCAGCGCCGCGGCGCCGCTGCCGTTCCCGATCTCGGACCACGTGGACGTGGGGGAGGAGGTGCGTCTCAAGCACCGCTACCTCGACCTGCGCCGCAACGAGCCGGCCCGCCTGATCCGGCTGCGCAGCCGGATCAACAAGGCGGCCCGCGACGTCCTGGACCGCCACGACTTCGTCGAGGCCGAGACGCCCACGCTGACCCGCTCGACCCCGGAGGGCGCTCGCGACTTCCTGGTGCCCGCACGCCTGCACCCCGGCAGCTGGTACGCCCTGCCGCAGAGCCCGCAGCTGTTCAAGCAGCTGCTGATGGTCGGCGGCCTGGAGCGCTACTACCAGATCGCCCGGTGCTACCGCGACGAGGACTTCCGCGCCGACCGGCAGCCGGAGTTCACCCAGCTCGACATCGAGATGAGCTTCGTCGACCAGGAGGACGTCCTGGCGCTGATGGAGGAGGTGCTGGCCGAGATCTGGGCCCTCGAGGGCCACGAGATCCCGCGCCCGGTGCCGCGGATGACCTACGCCGAGGCGATGCGTCGCTTCGGCTCCGACAAGCCCGACCTGCGGATGGGCCAGGAGCTCGTCGAGTGCACCGAGTACTTCGCCGAGACCCCGTTCCGGGTCTTCCAGGCCGAGTACGTCGGCGCCGTGGTGATGCCCGGCGGCGCCAGCCAGCCGCGCAAGCAGCTCGACGCCTGGCAGGAGTGGGCCAAGCAGCGCGGTGCCCGCGGACTGGCCTACGTCCTGGTGCAGGAGGACGGCGAGCTCGGCGGTCCGGTGGCCAAGAACCTCTCCGACACCGAGAAGGCCGGCCTGGCGGCGCACGTGGGAGCGCAGCCGGGCGACTGCGTGTTCTTCGCCGCCGGCGCCACCAAGTCGAGCCGGGCGCTGCTCGGCGCTGCCCGCCTGGAGATCGGTCGCCGCGGCGGCCTGATCGACGAGTCGGCCTTCGCCTTCACCTGGGTGGTCGACGCGCCGCTGTTCGAGCCGTCCTCGGACGCCGTCGCGAGCGGCGACGTCGCGGTCGGCGCAGGCGCCTGGACGGCCGTCCACCATGCCTTCACGAGCCCCAAGCCGGAGTTCCTGGACACCTTCGACACCGACCCCGGCCCGGCGCTCGCCTACGCCTACGACATCGTCTGCAACGGCAGCGAGCTCGGCGGTGGCTCGATCCGGATCCACCGCGAGGATGTGCAGAAGCGGGTCTTCGAGGTGATGGGCATCGGGGAGGACGAGGCCCAGGAGAAGTTCGGCTTCCTCCTCGACGCCTTCAAGTACGGCGCGCCGCCGCACGGCGGCATCGCCGTGGGCATGGACAGGATCTGCGCGATCCTCGGCGGAGCGGAGTCGATCCGCGACGTCATCGCCTTCCCGAAGTCGGGCGGCGGCTTCGACCCGCTCACGGCGGCCCCTGCGCCGATCACGGCCCAGCAGCGCAAGGAGGCCGGGGTCGACGCCTCACCGGCGAAGGAAGTCCCGGCACAGGACTGATCCACCGGACGGCCCGTCCCACCCGTCGAGACCAGATCGTTACTCGCGGGTGATCGCCGGGCCGGGTACGGGTCACATAGAGTCGCGGGCGGCGAGCCGAGAGGTTCGCCGCCCGCAACTCATTTTTTTCGGGCCCGATCACCAGATGGGGAGAGCATGTCGCTGCCGCCGGTTTCCTCCGAGACGCTCGGGCACCTGAGTGACGAAGCGCCCCAGGCGCCGGAGGCGGGCAAGGGCAAGGGACCGGTCAAGAGCCAGTCGCCGCTGCAGATCGCTTTCGGCCGGCTGCGTCGCGACAAGGTCGCCGTCGCCTGCGCGGTCATCGTGTTGTTCTTCGTGCTGATCGCGATCTTCGCGGGGGTCATCGCCAACGCCGTGGGCGTCGAGACCGGCCCCGGCAGCCCCGCCACCGAGCTCGACTACCTCGGTGACGGCATGCCGCTCAACGGCCCGCCGCACTACGGGTTCGACCCCAATCACCCGTTCGGCATCTCGCCGAGCACGGCCGAGGACAACCTCGCGCAGTGGCTCTACGGCTGCCGCACGTCGCTCACCGTGGCGGCGCTGTCGACGATCGTGGCCTCCCTGATCGGCGTCACCATGGGCCTGCTGGCCGGATTCCTCGGCGGCATCGCCGACCGGATCATCTCATTCGTCACCGACCTGTTCCTGACGCTGCCCTACATCCTGATCGCGCTGATCATCGCGCCGATCCTCAACGAGCGGTTCGCGCTCAAGCCCGACATCTACCCGCAGGCCCAGCTCTGGTCGCTGGTCGCCATCCTCGCCGGCTTCGGCTGGATGTCGGTCGCCCGACTGGTCCGCGGTGAGGTGCTGTCGCTGCGTGAGCGGGAGTTCATCCTCTCCGCCGAGGTCATCGGCATGCCGACGCGTCGGATCATGCTTCGTGAGCTGCTGCCCAACCTGGTGGCCCCGATCGTCGTCGCGGTCTCCCTGATGCTGCCGGCGTTCATCGCCGCCGAGGCCGCCCTGGCCTACCTCGGCATCGGCATCACCCAGGGCGAGTCGTGGGGCCAGACCATCAGTCAGGCGACGAAGTACTTCAAGACCTACCCGCTCTACCTGTGGGAGCCGCTGATCGGCATCGTGGTGCTGGTCGTCGCGCTCAACCTGCTCGGGGACGCCATCCGCGACGCGGTGGACCCCAAGACCCGTCGCTGACGGGCACTCAATTGTGGTCACGGGCTTGGGTCTGTGGCACGGATGAAGAGGAAAGGCACAACACGATGAAGCGAACCAAGTCGCTTGCCGCTGTTGCGTGCGTCGCGCTCATCTCCACCCTGGCCGCCTGTGGCGGCGACGGTGGGGGCGGCGGCGGGAGCACCCCCAGCGACCAGAAGTTCGAGGAGGCCGGTGCCGGCTTCGCGAAGGTCGCCGACGCCGAGGGTCCGGCCCCCGAGATCGAGGGCGCCGCGACCGGAGGCGACGTCACGGTCTACGTCCCGCTCGACGAGGGACCGGAGGACCTTGACCCGACCAACGGGTGGTCCGTGCTCGGCAACTCCATCCAGCAGGCCCTGACCCACCGCTCGCTCACCCAGTACCGCAAGAACGACGAGTCCGGGGAGATGGAGCTGGTTCCCGACCTCGCCACCGACCTCGGCACGCCCAACGACGACTTCACGGAGTGGACCTTCACCGTCCGTGACGACGTCAAGTGGGAGACGGGCGACCCGATCACCCCCGAGGAGATCAAGTACGGCATCGAGCGGAGCTTCGACTCCGAGACCTTCACCTCGGGTCCCGGCCAGGTCTACTCCGTCGAGAACATCGACTGCGGCGACGGCTACGCCGGCCCGGCCGACGGCGACTGCTCCGGCATCACCGTCGAGGGTCAGGACATCACCATCAAGATGGTGAAGCCGTTCCCGGACATGGACTTCTGGGGCTCGTTCATGGCGATCGGCCCGATCCCGCTGGAGAACTCCGACTTCCCGGCCTACGGCCGCAAGCCGCTCTCCAACGGTCCCTACAAGATCTCCGAGTTCCGCCCGACGGAGTCGCTGACCCTGGTGAAGAACGACCAGTGGGACCCGGCCACCGACCCGGCGCGTCACCAGTACGTCGACTCCTGGACCTTCAAGTTCAACCAGGACCAGCAGAAGACCGACCAGATCCTGCTGAGCGACAGCGAGCTGTCCTCGACGGCGATCTCCTACCGGCTCGGCGCGTCCAACGCCACCGACCTGAAGAGCAAGCTGGGCGACAACTACATCCAGCAGACCGGTCAGTGCGTGTCCTACCGTGCGCCCGACTACACCAAGATCACCGACATCAACGTCCGCAAGGCCATTGCCTGGGCCTACGACTTCGACAACGTGACCCTGGCCGGCGGCAACATCCCCGGCGTCACCCGGATCCCGGCCAGCACCCTGATGCCCCCCGGCATGTCGGGCCGCAAGGAGTACTTCCCGGACGGTGAGCAGTTCACCTACCAGCCCGAGAAGGCCAAGCAGCTCCTCGAGGAGGCCGGTCAGACCGGCATGACGCTGACCTACGTCTACGACGACTCCGACGCCACCCTGAAGGCCGCCGCCGAGGCGGAGAAGAAGGGCTACGAGGCCGCTGGCTTCAAGGTCGAGATGATCCCGTACCAGGAGGACTACTACGCCCTCTACGACGACAAGGACAGCGACATCAACAAGCGCCTGAACCTTCGTAACGTCAACTGGTGCTCGGACTGGCCGTCGGCGTCCACGATGATCCCGCCGCTGGTCCAGGCCGGTCAGCCCTACAACACGGCGTTCTTCGACGAGCCCGACGTGCAGAAGGCCATCGACGACATCGCCACCCTCCCGGCGGAGGAGCAGCCCACGGCCTGGGGCGACCTGGACGAGATGATCGGCACGGAGTACTTCCCGCTGATCCCGCTCGCCTACCGCAACGAGCTGTACGGCGCCGGTGCCTCCATCGGCAACTTCAACGGTGACGGCGCGATGAGCTCGATCAACTTCAAGGACCTCTTCGTCACCCAGTGACCCGAGGTCCCGAGCTGATCGCTCGCGACCGGGATGGGGGTCGGGTTCGCCCGGCCCCCATCCTCCTGCCGTCCCCGTGCTCCCGGAAGGTCCCCACCCGTGTTCGCCTACATCGTCAAGCGTCTCCTGATCGGCGTCGTCACCATCGTCTTGGTGTCGATGGCCATCTTCGCCCTGTTCTGGTACGGCCCGTCGAGTCCGGCGCGGCCGATCTGCAACCAGGAGACCAGCAACCGGTGCACCCCGGAGCGGTTGGAGAACTTCGAGGAGCAGCTGGGTTACAACAACCCGATCTGGTCCGAGTACGGCGCCTACGTCAAGGGCGTCTTCGTCGGTCGCACCATCGAGATCGGCAACAGCACCATCGACTGTGACGCCCCATGCCTGGGTGTCTCGCAGCGCTCCCGGGCCCTGGTCTGGGACGAGCTGATCGAACGGCTCCCGGCGACGGTCTCCATCGCCGCCGGCGGCGCCGCGCTCTACCTGCTGCTCGGCGTGCCCATCGGGGTCGCGGCCGCGCGAAGACGTGGCAGCTTCGCCGACAAGGCGCTGGTCAGCAGCTTCCTGTTCATCAGCTCGGTGCCCTACTACCTCTTCGCCCTGCTCGCGTGGCTCTACTTCACGCTGATCTGGGACGTCCCCATTCTCGGCAGCAGCGGCTACACGCCACCGTGGGAGAGCCCCTGGGACTGGTTCACCGGCCTCCTGCTGCCGTGGATCTGCCTCGGCATCTTCGGCTGCACCCAGTACACCCGCTACACCCGAGGCGCGATGGTCGAGGCCCTGAACGAGGACTACATCCGCACCGCCACGGCCAAGGGGCTCGGGCCGCGGCAGGTCGTCTACCGTCACGGACTGCGTGCGGCTCTGGTGCCCGTCATCACGATCTTCGGCATCGACCTGGGCGTGCTGCTCGCCGGCACCCTGTTCACCGAGTACATCTTCGACATCCAGGGCATCGGTCGCTGGGGCCTGAGCGCGACGTACAGCCTGGACCTCCCGGTGGTGTCGGCCACGGTCTTGTTCGCGGCGATCATCATGGTCCTGAGCAACATCCTCGTGGACGTCATGTACAGCGCGCTCGACCCGCGGGTGCGACTCGCATGACCGCCACGCCCTCCGTCGAAAGGTCCGGCACCACCGTGTCCGACAGCGACCCGTTCCTCGTCGTCGAGGACCTCTCGGTCGAGTTCCCGACCCCGGACGGCCCCGTTCGCGCGGTCAACGGGGTCTCCTACACCCTCGAGCTGGGCAAGACCCTCGGCATCGTGGGGGAGTCCGGCTCCGGCAAGTCCGTCTCGAGCATGGCCGTCCTGGGCCTTCACGACCCCAAGCGCTCCACCGTCGCCGGCTCGATCCGGGTGGGCGGCCAGGAGATCGTCGGCATGGCCGAGCCGGGCATGCGCAAGCTGCGCGGCAACCAGGTCGCGATGATCTTCCAGGACGCACTCGCGGCCCTGCACCCCTTCTACCGCGTCGGTGCCCAGCTGGCCGAGGCCTACCTCGTGCACCACCCGAAGGCGTCCAAGCGCGACGCCCGGCGGCGGGCCATCGAGATGCTCGACCGGGTCGGGATCCCGCAGCCGGACGGTCGCGTCGACGACTTCCCGCACCAGTTCTCCGGCGGCATGCGGCAGCGCGCGATGATCGCGATGGGCCTGATCAACGATCCGTCCCTGCTGATCGCCGACGAGCCGACGACCGCGCTCGACGTGACCGTGCAGGCGCAGATCCTCGACCTGCTCCAGGACCTGCAGCGCGAGTTCAACTCCGCCGTCGTGATCATCACCCACGACCTCGGCGTGATCGCCGAGATGGCCGACGACGTCCTGGTCATGTACGCCGGCCGCGCCGTCGAGTACGGCGCCACCAAGCAGATGCTCACGCGGCCGGCCATGCCCTACACCTGGGGCCTCCTGTCGAGCGTGCCCGACGTGCAGGCCGACACCGACGCCCGGCTGATTCCCATCCCCGGCAACCCGCCGAGCCTGCTCGACCCGCCGCCGGGCTGCTCCTTCAACCCGCGCTGCGCGCACCGGGACAAGGTGCCCGGTGACCTGTGCCGCACCACGCTCCCCGAGCTGCTCCCGCTCGCCGCCGGCAGCAAGCACCTCAAGCGCTGCCACCTGGCCGACCCCGAGGCGGTCTACCAGAGCGAAGTGCTGCCCGAGATCGCCCCCGACCTGGTCGAGGAGGCCTGATGAGCGACGAGACGACGAGCCCCGACGACCTGTTCCACGAGATGGCCGAACAGGGCCACACCGCGGCCAAGCTCGACCCCCGGGCCAAGCCCGTGCTGACCGTCGAGGACCTGCGGATGTACTTCCCGGTCAAGGCGCCCGGCCTGGTCCGTCGCACGGTCGGCCACGTCCAGGCGGTCGACGGCATCTCCTTCCAGGTGCCCGAGGGCGGCTCCCTCGGCCTGGTGGGCGAGTCCGGCTGCGGCAAGTCCACGACCGGTCGGCTGATCACCCGGCTCTACAAGCCGACGTCGGGCTCCATGCAGTTCGGTGGCCGGGACCTCGCGACGCTCAGCAAGCGCGAGCTGAAGCCGGTGCGTCGCGACGTACAGATGATCTTCCAGGACCCCTACACCTCGCTGAACCCGCGGCACACGGTCGGCTCGATCGTGGGCGCGCCGTTGGCCGTGCACGACATCGTGCCCAAGAACCAGATCATGCCGCGGGTCAAGGAGCTCCTGGAGGTCGTCGGCCTCAACCCCGAGCACTACAACCGCTACCCGAACGAGTTCTCCGGCGGTCAGCGCCAGCGCATCGGCATCGCGCGCGCCCTCACGCTCAACCCGCGCCTGCTCGTCGCCGACGAGCCGGTCTCCGCTCTGGACGTGTCCATCCAGGCGCAGGTGATCAACCTGCTCCAGGACCTCCAGAAGGAGTTCGACATCGCGTTCCTCTTCATCGCCCACGACCTGGCGGTGGTCCGGCACTTCTGCCCGGAGATCGCGGTGATGTACCTCGGCAAGATCGTCGAGATCGCGGACCGCGAGACGCTCTACGCGACCCCGCACCACCCCTACACCCAGGCATTGCTGTCCGCGGTGCCTGACGTGAAGCAGGCGGCGGTCGGTGGCCGACGCGAGCGGATCATGCTCCAGGGCGACGTCCCGAGCCCGGTCAACCCGCCCTCCGGCTGCCGGTTCCGCACCCGTTGCCACCTGGCGCAGGACATCTGCGCCAAGGTCGAGCCGCCGCTGCTGCAGATCGGTCCGCGCCACAAGGTCGCCTGCCACTTCGCCGGCGAGCTGGGGAAGGCACCGGAGCGTCCGGTGACGACGGGACTGCTCGGCGTCGACGACCGGGGCAACCCGGACGCGTCGTCCACGGAGCCGGTCGACGTCGAGCTGATGACCGGGTCGGGCTACGAGGACCGCTGGTTCGACGTCGGCAGCCGTACCGTGGTCAGCGGCTGATCGCCGGGTTCGAGGCGCGCTCCGCTCGCACCTCGACCAGCGTCGTCACGGTTCCGGGCTCACCGTAGGGTTCCGGTCGTGGACGGACTCTTCGACGTGCCCCGCCCCGGCGGCGGGGGTGGTGGCTCCCTCGCGGCGAACACGCACGCCTCGGCGCCGCTCGCGGTGCGGATGCGGCCGCGCACGCTCGACGAGCTGGTCGGCCAGGAGCAGCTGCGGGCCCCCGGGGCGCCGCTGCGCCAGCTGATCGAGAACGACCAGTCGATGTCCCTGCTGCTCTGGGGCCCACCGGGCACCGGCAAGACGACCATCGCCTCGATCGTCAGCCAGCAGACCGACCGGCGCTTCGTCGAGGTCTCGGCGGTCTCGGCGGGGGTCAAGGAGGTCCGGGCGGCGATCGACTCGGCCCGGGCCCAGCTGGTGGCGACCGGGAACGAGACGGTGCTCTTCGTCGACGAGGTGCACCGGTTCAGCAAGGCCCAGCAGGACGCCCTGCTGCCCGGAGTCGAGAACCGCTGGGTGACC
>NZ_FMZM01000018.1 GCF_900101465.1 Nocardioides lianchengensis | reverse complement strand
GCACTCGATCACCGAGCCCGCGACACCCGCTCGTCCCTCACGGGCACTCGATCACCGAGCCCGCGACACCCGCTCGTCCCTCACGGGCACTCGATGACAGGTCTAGAGCACGTCCCAGGCGCAGCCGCAGCCGGGGTGCCGCGTCCAGGGCGTGCGTCGTACGTCGAGGCCCGCGTCGAGCCGGACCGTGGCCGACCAGGTCGACGGGACCCGACCCTCGGCCCAGGTGAGCAGGTCGGACACCGCCCAGGCCAGGGCGACCGCGTGTAGCGCCGGCTCGCGCGGCACCGCGGCCCGGGCCTGCTCGAGGAGCAGCGCGCGGCGCGGGTCGGCCTGACCGACGTGGGCGTCGACGCATCGCTGGCAGGCGGTGCGGCCGGGCTCGACGAACGGACCCACGGTCACCGCGCCCGCCTCGGCGGCCACCACGAGGTGCGGCGTGCCGTCGCGGACGCAGCGGTCGAGCTGCCGTCGCGGGACCGGTCCGTCACGAAGCACCAGGACCACCGACGCGTGGTCGGGGTCCGCGGCGACCGCGAGGTCGACGTCGCGCAGCCGCTCGGCGACGTTCCGGTCGAGGTCGGACGGCCCGTCGATCCCGACGGAGACCGTGGCCCGGGCGGCGCGACCGCGCTCGCGGGCGTCGAGGTCGTCGAGCAGCCCGGCCCGGACCAGCCGGTCGAGGGCTCGGGCGCCGGCCTCGGTCTCCGGGGCCGGTGCGTCGCCCGAGCGGAGCCGGTCCAGGACCCGGCGGACCTCCGGCTCGTCCGGCAGTACGACGCAGCGCGGTGGGTCGATGCCGACCTGGAGGTGCCGGTCGTCGCGCCGGACGACGGGGACGCCGGGGTGCAGGACGGGCCGGGCGGGGAGCATGCCGCCAGCCTCACACGGTCGTCGGGTCGGCTGACGGCGTCCTCCACAGACCACGACGGCGGCGTCCCCACCCGGGGACGCCGCCGTCGAGGGCTCAGCAGGGGAGTGCGGTCACGCCTTGCCGAGGATGCGGTTGAGGTTGGTGCCGCAGACGGGACACACGGCCTTGGCCATGCGGGTGCCCTTGTCGTTGACCTTGACCTCGCCCTCGGCCTCGCGCTTCTCCTTGCACTTCACGCAGTAGAACTCGCCGCTCCAGGTCTCCGCCATGACGGCCTCCTTGCTTCTCGTCTCACGTGGTCGACACGACGTGGGCCGTCGGGCCGAGTCGACCCTACGGCACCCGGACGTGAATCCGCTCACGGCACGCGGCCCCGCGTTACGCCTACTCTCCGGGCATGACCGACCTCCCGCACCTCCGCCTGGACCGCCCCTCCGAGGGCGTCGCCCTGCTCACCCTGGACAACCCCGACCAGCGCAACGCGATGTCGGCGGAGATGACGTCCTCCTGGGTCGCCTCGATCGACGAGCTCGCGGCCGACCGCTCGCTGCGGGCCGTCGTCGTCACGGGCGCCGGCACCGCGTTCTGCTCCGGCGGCGACACCAGCTGGATCGCCAGCGAGCCGGATGCGACGGTCGACGAGCTGCGGACCCGGATGATCGCCTTCTACCGGGCGTGGCTGTCGGTACGACGGCTCGAGGTGCCGACCATCGCCGCGATCAACGGCCCAGCTATCGGGGCCGGGCTCTGCGCGGCCCTGGCCTGCGACCTGCGGTACGCCGCCCGCGGGGCCAAGCTCGGGGCGCCCTTCGTCCGGCTGGGGATGCACCCCGGGATGGCGGCGACGTACCTGCTGCCGGAGGTGGTGGGGGAGGCACACGCCCGGGACCTGCTGCTGACCGGTCGCGTCGTCGACGCCGACGAGGCGCTGCGGCTCGGGCTGGTCTCGCGCGTGCACGAGCCGGAGACCTTCCTCGACGACGTCCTGGAGACCGCGGCCGGCATCGCCGCGACCGCGCCCGTGGCGAGCCGGCTCACCAAGCTGGCCCTCGCCGACGGCGGGCACCGCGACCTGGAGAGCGGCCTGCAGTGGGAGGCGATGGCCCAGCCGATCACCCTGGCCACCGCGGACCTGCAGGAGGGGATCCGGGCCAGCCGCGAGAAGCGGCCGCCGGTCTTCACCGGGCGCTGAGGCGCCTGCGGACGACAGAGACCCCCGGCCCACCTCGCGGCACTCGCCTTCCCCTTGCGAGTGCCCCTCGGTGGCCCGGGGGCCATCTGCTGCGCAACGCTAGGGACCGGCCCCCGGGTGGTCAACGCCGGACCGGACAACCCTGTGGACAAGGCTGTGGACAACGGTGTGGACGAGGGGTCTTACCCGTGGAGGAAGCGGGTCGAGGCCGGGAGGAGCCTGTGGAAAACAATCGCGTTCCGGCGGCGTACCCTGCCCTGACCAGCCAGAACGCCGGTCCACCACCTGTGGAGGAAAGACAGTGACCGACTCGTACGACGGGGGCCCGGTCGGCGCCCTGCGCCGGATCGCCTTCCTGCTCGAGCGCGGTCGCGAGGACACCTACAAGGTGAAGGCCTTCCGTGGGGCGGCGGCGGCGCTGCTGCCGCTCTCCGACGACGACGTACGACGGGCCGCGGCCGAGGGGACGCTCACCGACCTGCCCGGCGTGGGCGCCAGCTCGGCGAAGGTGATCGCCGACGCGGTCGCCGGCCGGATGCCCGAGCGGCTGGCCAAGGCCGAGCGCGAGCACGGGGGGCCGCTGACCGCGGGCGGTCACGACCTCCGCGCCCTGCTCAAGGGCGACCTGCACTCTCACTCCGACTGGTCCGACGGCGGCTCGCCGATCGAGGAGATGGCCTTCACCGCGATGGAACTGGGCCACGAGTACCAGGTGCTCACCGACCACTCGCCGCGGCTGAAGGTGGCGCGCGGACTCAGCGCCGAGCGGCTGGCCCGCCAGCTCGACGTGGTCGACGCGGTCAACGACCACCTCGCCGGCGGCGGGTTCACCCTGCTGAAGGGCATCGAGGTCGACATCAACGAGGACGGCACGCTCGACCAGACCGACGAGCTGCTGGCCCGGCTCGACGTCCGGGTCGCCAGCGTCCACTCCAAGCTCCGCTCGGACCGGGCGACGATGACCAGGCGGATGCTCGCGGCGATCGAGCACCCCCTGATGAACGTGCTCGGTCACTGCACGGGCCGGCTGGTCACCGGTGGTCGTGGCACCCGCCCGCCGTCGGACTTCGACGCCCGCGCCGTCTTCGAGGCGTGCGTCGAGCACGACGTCGCGGTCGAGATCAACTCGCGACCCGAGCGCCGCGACCCGCCGACGAAGCTCCTGCAGCTGGCCCGCGACGTCGGCTGCCTGTTCTCGATCGACACCGACGCGCACGCCCCGGGCCAGCTCGACTTCCTCGTGTACGGCGCGGAGCGGGCCGAGGAGGCCGGCATCGAGCCGGACCGGATCGTCAACACCTGGCCGAAAGAGCGCCTGTTGGGGTGGGCGAGCAAGTAGGTTCCCCGACATGGGCGCCCCACAGGTGGAGGTACGCCGCTCGAAGCGGCGTCGCCGTACCGTGTCCGCCTACCGCGACGGCGAGAAGGTCGTGGTGCTCATCCCCGCCTCGCTGACCCGTGCCGAGGAGCGGGACTGGGTGGCCACGATGGTCGCCCGCCTGGAGCGCTCGGAGCAGCGGCGCACGCCCACCGACGACGAGCTCCTCCAACGGGCCCGGACGCTGAGCGACGACTACCTCGGCGGCCTGGCGGTCCCCGAGTCGGTGCGCTGGGTGGACAACCAGCAGGCCCGGTGGGGCTCCTGCAGCCCGGGTGACCGCTCGATCCGACTCTCCAGCCGGCTGCAGGGCATGCCCGCCTGGGTCCTCGACTACGTCGTCGTCCACGAGCTCGCCCACCTCATCGAGCCGGCCCACGACGAGCGGTTCTGGAGCTGGGTGAACCGCTACCCGCAGGCCGAGCGGGCCAAGGGCTACCTGCTGGGCTGGTCGGCCGCGGCCCAGGTCGAGCCGCCCCCGGGGGAGTCCGACGAGATCGACTGAGCGAGCGCGTGGGCGACGAGCTCGTCCAGGTCGCGGTCGGGCAGCGCGTCCACCGGCCACCAGCGGACGTCGAGCGACTCCTCGCTGACGGTGTGCCTCGCGCCAGCCGGCGCGAGCGCGACGAAGCGGACGTCGAGGTGGTGCACGTCGGCGGTCGGCCCGCAGAAGGGGACGACGTGCTCGTCGAGGTGGACAGGTACGGCGAGCAGCTGCAGCCCGGTGATCCCGGACTCCTCGGTCGCCTCGCGCAGCGCGGCCCCGCCGAGGGTCCGGTCGCCCGGCTCGCAGTGCCCGCCGAGCTGGAACCAGCGGCGGGCCTTCGCGTGCAGGGTCAGCAGCACGTGGCTCCGGTCGGCGTCGAGGACGACGGTGCTCGCGGTGACGTGGTCCGGGCGGCACTCCCGGGTCAGCCCGTCCGGGTGGGCGCGCAGGTGCTCGACGTACCGCTCCCGGAGCGCGGCCTGGGCCGCCGTCGGCGGCGTCCAGGACTGGAGGAGGGTGAGCGCGTCGGCGTGGAGCGGGGTGCTCACTCGCCGTCGAGCATCTTCTTCAGCTCGGCGTCGAAGTCGTCGTCGCTGAGGCTCTCGGGCGCGGTGGCGTCCTCGCGGAAGCCCAGCGGGTCGTCGAGGTCGGCCGGCGTGGGCAGCAGGTCGGGGTGCATCCACACGCCGTCGCGGGCCTCGACGCCCTGCCGGGTGCGCAGCGAGCCCCACAGGGTGGAGGCATCGCGCAGCCGGCGGGGCCGCAGCTCCAGCCCGACCAGCGTCGAGAAGGTCTCCTCGGCGGGGCCACCGGCGGCCCGGCGACGCCGGAACGCCTCCTGCAGCTTCGACGCGGCGGGCATCCGCTCCACGGTGGCCTGGCCGACGACCTCGTCGACCCAGCCCTCGACGAGCGCCAGCACGACCTCGAGGCGCTGCAGCGCCGCCTCCTGTGCGGGCGTCTTCGGCAGGTCGAACATGCCGCCCTCGAGCAGCGACTGCATGGCCTCCGGGTTGGTCGGGTCGATGCCGCGCAGCTGCTCCTCCATCCGCGCCTGCATGCCCTCGGCGTTGACCTGGATGCCGCGGGCGTAGTCGGTGACCGCGCCGATGACGTGCTCGCGCAGCCACGGGACGTGGGCGAAGAGCCGCTGGTGGGCGACCTCGCGGAGCGCGAGGTAGAGCAGGAGGTCGTCCTCGGAGACGTCGAGGCCCTCCGCGAACGTCGCGACGTTGGTCGGCAGCAGCGCCGCCCGGCCCGCCGGGCCGAGGGGGAGGCCGATGTCGGAGACGCTGAGCACCTCGCCGGCCAGCCCGCCGAGCCCGGAGCCCAGCTGGGTGGCCAGGATCGCGCCGACCGCCTTGCCGAGGATCCCGAGGATCGGGCCGGCCTGCGCCTGCGCCTCGGCGGGCAGTGCGCCGCCGATGGCGTCGACCGACTGCTGGGCGACCGGCTCGACGAGGACCTTCCAGACCTCCAGGGTGCTCTCGACCCACTCGGCCCGGCTCCAGGCGGCGGTCGACTGCACCCCGGACGGGAAGTCCGTGGTGGCGTCGAGCCAGTGGTCCGCGAGGCGTACGGCGTCGGCCACCGCGTCGCGCTGGCGCTGGGACGGCGTCGGGTCCGGTTCGGTCGCGACCTGCTTGCGGGCCAGGTCGGTGGCCAGGCCCCAGTTGAGCGGGCCGTCGTACGGCTGCATCAGCTGCTGGATCTGGCCGAAGAGCTGGGAGAGGTCGGGGAAGCCGCCGGGTCCGCCGGCCGCGCCGCCGAGCATGCCACCCAGGCCGCCCAGGCCGCCTGCGCCGCCACTGAAGAACTGCTCGAAGGGCGTGCCCTTGAACGGGTTCTGGTCGTCGTCAGGGCGGTCCGACGGGTCGTTGGTCATGGCTCAACGGTACGCCGCCGCGGCAACTGATCTAGGGTCGCGGCGTGCCCGATTCCGCCGTACGTCTCGTCGACATCCGCGACACACCGCTCGACGTGTCCGAGGTGCTCGCCGCGCTCGACGACGACGCCTCCGGTGGGCTGACCCTGTTCGTCGGCCGGGTCCGCGACCACGACGGCGGCAAGGGCGTCACCGGCCTCGACTACACCGCCCACCCCAGCGCGCTCGACCGGCTGCACGAGGTGTGCGACCGCGTCGCCGAGGAGTACGACGTGCAGGGCGTCGCGGCCGTCCACCGCACCGGCCCGCTCACCATCGGCGACATCGCGGTCGTGGTCGCGACCACCGCCGCCCACCGCGACGAGGCGTTCCGCGCCTCGCGGGCCCTCATCGACACCCTGAAGGCCGAGGTGCCGATCTGGAAGCACCAGGTCTTCGGCGACGGCACCGAGGAGTGGGTCGGCGCGCCCTGACCCGCCAGGACGCGACGGGCGCCTACCCTCGAGGGGTGGAGATCCTGCTGTGGCTGGTGCCGCCCGTCCTGGTGACGGCGGCGGCGATGTGCTGGGTCGGCTGGGTCGGTCGCGAGGGCCGCGGCGAGGTCGATCGCGACGTCGCCGCCCGTCGGCTGGCCCGCGCCCTCCAGCACGAGCGACCGGGTCGTTACGCCGCTCCGACTCCCGAGCGCGACCGCAGCACCGGCGTCGCCGTACGGCCCTCGAGGCGCGCGTCCTGACCCACGCCTCTCGCGCGATTGGAGCGTGATGAGAGGCTGTGCCGCATGACGCAGCGCACCGTGGCCGCCCTGGTGGCTGTGCCGCTGCTCCTGGCGCTGCTGGTCCTGGCTCTCCTGGTGCCCCTTCCGTACGCGACCTATGAGCCCGGCCTGACGGTCGATGTGCTCGGCAAGAGCGGCGACCAGGAGATCATCTCGGTCGAGGGTCACCCGGTCTACCGCGACGACGGCAACCTCCGGATGACGACTGTCTTCGTCTCGGTGGCGGGCCCGCAGGGCGACAAGCGGCTCCCGGAGCTGATCCAGACCTGGCTCGACGACGACGACGCCGTCTACCCCTACGACGTCGTGCATCCGGACGGCCAGACCCGCGAGCAGGACGAGCGCGAGGGCGCCGTCGACATGGTCACCTCCCAGGACACCGCGACCGCCGTCGCGCTGACCGAGATGGGGGAGACGGTGGAGCCCGAGATCGGCGTCTCGTACGTCGAGGAGGGCGCGCCCGCCGACGGCCGGCTGGAGGTCCGTGACCTGCTGCTGAAGGTCGACGGCGTGCGAATCACCGACAGCAAGCAGATCACCGACGCCGTCCAGGGCGCCGACGGGCCGGTCACCTTCGACGTGCTCCGGGCGGGCAAGGAGAAGAAGGTGAAGGTGACCCCGACCGACGTCGACGGCACCCGCCAGATCGGCATCAGCCTGGGGCCGCTCTACCGCTTCCCGTTCGACGTCTCGGTCAACATCGACCCGGCGATCGGGGGCCCGAGCGCGGGCCTGATGTTCTCCCTCGCGATCTACGACACGCTGACCCCCGGCTCGCTCACCGACGGGCACGACATCGCCGGCACCGGCACCATCTCCGCCGACGGCAGCGTCGGCCCGATCGGCGGCATCGAGCAGAAGATCGCCGGTGCGCGGGGCGACGGTGCCGAGCTGTTCCTGGTCCCGCCCGACAACTGCGACGAGGCGGCCCGGCTCGACGACCCGGGCCTGCGCCTGGTCCGGGCCGACACGATGCACGACGCGCGCCTGGCCATCGAGGCCTGGGCGGCCGACCCCGACGCCGACCTGCCGAGCTGCGAGGCCTCCTGATGACCTCCCTGACCGACACCAGCGACTTCGACGTCGACCCCGCGCTCGCCGCGGCGGTCCTCGAGATCGAGTCCCACGTCGCCGAGGGCGGCTGGGATCAGCCGAACCGGCTCTACGCCCTGGTCGACACCGCCCAGCTCGTGCAGCGCGAGCCGGCCCTGGCCTCCCTGATGGGCCTCGACGCCGCGTCCGAGCAGGGCTCCCTCACCCCGATCGAGCAGGACCAGCTCACGCCCGGCCAGCTGCTGGAGCAGGTCCTGGAGTCGATCTCCTGGGGGCCCGAGGTGAGCGGCTGCGCGGCGGTCGTGGAGCGGCTGGTGCTGCCCCCGGGTGCCGACGAGGCGATCCCCGACGACCCGGCCGCCGCCGAGGAGTTCGCGCGCGAGCACCCCGACCGCCAGGAGGTGCGGATCGTGGCCGGCGCCACCCGCGCCGGCTCGACGTACTGCGCCCTCCGACTTCGCGCCCACGACGACGCCCAGTCCGTCGTCGGCGGCGCCGATCTCGTCCCCGGCCTGCTTGCGCTGCTGGTGGACACCCTGCACGACGACCCCGAGGTGAACCAGTGAGAGAGATCCCGTGAGCGAGCTGTTCGACCAGGACCCGCGCGACACCGCACCACCGCCGCGCAACGGGCGTTCCCGTGCCCTGATCATCACGGCCGTCGTGCTGGTGCTGGCCTTCTTCGGCCTCACCACCTTCGCGTCGATCTACACCGACCGGCTGTGGTTCACCGACACCGGGTACGGCGGGGTCTTCTCGACGCTGCTGTGGACCCGGGTGGTCCTGTTCCTGGTCTTCGGCACGCTGATGGCCGTGGCCGTCGGCGCCGCGATGTGGGTCGCCTTCCGCACCCGGCCGCTGTTCCACCCGAGCTCGCCCGAGCAGACCGGGCTGGACCGCTACCGCGAGGCGGTCACCCCGATCCGCACCTGGCTGCTGGTCGGCATCTCCGTGGTCCTCGGCGTCTTCGCCGGCACCTCCGGCATCGGCCAGTGGCGCAACTACCTGCTGTGGCGCAACGGCACCGACTTCGGGCAGGAGGACGCGGAGTTCGGCAAGGACATCGGGTTCTTCGTCTTCGACCTGCCGTGGCTGCACTTCCTGGTCGACTACACGATGGCCGTGCTCGTCGTCGCGCTGATCGCCTCCGCCGTCGTCAACTACCTGTACGGCGGCATCCGCCTGCAGTCCCCGGGCGATCGGCTGTCCGGATCGGCCCAGGCGCAGCTCTCGGTGCTGGTCGGGCTGTTCGTGCTGGTCAAGGCGCTCGATTACTGGCTGGACCGCTTCGACGTGGCCTACCAGTCCGGCAGCCTCATCGACGGCGTCAAGTACACCGACGCCAACGCCGTGCTGCCGGCCAAGAACATCCTGATGGGCATCGCCGTGATCTGCGCGATTCTCTTCTTCGTCAACGTCTGGCGCCGCACGTGGATGCTGCCCTCGGTCGGCATCGCGCTGCTCGCCGTCTCGGCCATCCTGCTCGGGATGATCTGGCCCGCGATCATGCAGCAGTTCCAGGTCAAGCCGTCCGAGGCCGACAAGGAGGCCGAGTACATCGCGCGCAACATCGAGGCGACGCGGGCGGCGTACGACCTCGACGACGTCGTCGTGGCGCCGTACTCCGGTTCGGCTCCCGATGTGGGGGCCGGCGGGATCGCCACGGCGACGAGCAGCGTGCCGCTCGTCGACCCGCAGCTGGTGCGCGACACCTTCGAGCAGAACCAGCAGGGTCGTGCCTACTACTCCGTCGCCGACGTCCTCGACGTCGACCGCTATGAGCTGAACGGCCAGGAGCGCGCCCTGGTGCTCGGTGCCCGTGAGCTCGACCAGCAGAACCTCAACGACGGCGACAAGAACTGGTCCAACCTGCACACCGTCTACACGCACGGCAGCGGCATCATCGCGGCCTACGCCAACCAGCGGGGGACCGACGACAACTCCCCGGGCACCGAGATCCAGTGGGCCGAGGGCAACCAGGGCGTCGACCAGGACGCGCTGACCACGGCCGCCGGGCCGGACGGCTACGAGAGCCGGATCTACTTCGGCGAGCAGAGCCCGGACTACTCCGTGATCGGCAAGGAGAGCGCGGACTCCACGAGCGTCGAGCTCGGCCTCTCCGGGGCCAACGACGACGACGAGCGCACCACGACGTACGACGGCGACGGCGGCGTGCCGATCGGCTCGACCTTCCGGCAGCTGATGTACGCCATCAAGTTCGGCGAGACGAACTTCCTGCTCTCGGGCCGCGTCAACGGCAACAGCGAGGTCATCTACAACCGGACCCCGCGCGAGCGCGTCGAGAAGGTGGCCCCGTGGCTGACCATCGACGACGACGCCTACCCGGCCATCGTCGACGGCAAGATCGTCTGGATCCTCGACGGCTACACCACCACCGACCGCTACCCCGGGTCGCAGCGTGAGTCGTTCGAGGAGATGACCGACGACTCCCTGCAGCAGGACACCGGGCTGCAGACCCTGCCGACCGACGAGATCAACTACATGCGCAACGCGGTCAAGGCGACCGTCGACGCCTACGACGGCACCGTGACCCTCTATGCGTGGGACGAGGACGACCCGATCCTGAAGGCCTGGCGCAGCGCCTTCCCGGGCACGGTCGAGGACCGGTCGGAGATGTCCGACCAGCTCATCGAGCACGTGCGCTACCCCGAGGACCTGTTCAAGGTGCAGCGCTACCAGTTCGCGCGGTACCACGTCACCGACCCCGGCGACTGGTACCAGGGCAACGACCGGTGGGCGGTCCCGACCGACCCGAAGGCGGGCAGCAACAGCCTGCAGCCGCCGTACCGGCTCTTCGTGAACGTGCCGGAGGTCGAGGCCGAGGACGGGACCCAGCTCCCGGGCGGCCAGCAGTGGGCGCTGACGTCGAACTTCGTCCCCTTCGGTCGCAACAACCTGGCGTCGTTCGCGACCGTCAACTCCGACGCGACGTCGGACGACTACGGCCGGATCACGGTCCTGCAGATGCAGGACCAGAACACCGACGGCCCGGGCACGATCGCCGCCCAGATCAACACCGACGACGAGGTCCGCGGCCTGCTGCGCTCCTTCGAGACCGGTGACTCGCCGATCTCCTACGGGAACCTGCTCACGGCTCCGGTGGCCGGCGGGCTGATGCACATCCAGCCGATCTACGCCGCCCGGCTGGGCGCCTCCGGTGGCTACCCGATCCTCCAGTACGTCGTGGTCGCGATCGGTGACCGCGTCGGCATCGGCGAGACCCTGATCAAGGCGATCAGCGATGCCCTCGGTGAGGACGTCCCGGACCAGCCCACGCCCGGCACCCCGCCGGACGAGGGTGGCACCGACCCCGGTGCGGGCGAGCAGTCCGTCGAGCAGCTGCTCCAGGACGCCCAGGCGGCCCTGGACGACGCGAACGCCGCCCTGGCCGACGGCGACCTGGCGGGCTACCAGGACGGGGTCGAGAAGGCCAACGACCTGATCGCCGACGCCATCGAGCTCTCGGGCGTCGACCCCACGACAACCCCGTCGGCCGACGCCTCGGAGACCCCGTCGGAGGAGGCCACGCCCGCCGGGTGACCCCCGATTTGGAGTCGCTCCCGCCCGTGTCGTAATGTTCTGTTCACCGACGCGGGGTGGAGCAGCTCGGTAGCTCGCTGGGCTCATAACCCAGAGGTCGCAGGTTCAAATCCTGCCCCCGCTACAAGGAACAAGGCCCGATCTGCAGATATGCGGATCGGGCCTTGTCGCGTTTCCGGTCCTGATGCCGATCGTCGGCGCGGGGATCTGGTGGGTACCGACGGGGCCCGCCGTGCGCTGCTGGTCGCTCGCCACGAGGCCGGCGTCCGGCGAGACTGAGCGGCGTGAACCCGATGCTGCTGGGCCTCGACCTGCCGTCCGGATCCTGGCTCGCCACGCTCGTGGTGGTCGCGATCGCCCTGGCGGGCCTGGGGATCCGGGTCGCGGCCCTCGGGATCATCCCGGGCAACCGGAAGCCGTCGACCGGGATGGCCTGGCTGCTGATGATCCTGCTGAGCCCGTGGGTGGGGCTGGTGGCCTTCGTCTTCTTCGGGTCCAACCAGCTCGAGGAGCGTCGCCGCAGGCGGCAGGAGTCGGTCACCGCGGCGATCGCCCAGCAGGCCGGCGACCTGACGGACGTGGCGCTGCCGGCCGGCGCGCCGGCGTACCTGTCGTCGGTCGTGACGCTCAACCGCCGACTCGGGGCCTTCCCGCTGCTGGGGGGCAACAGTGTCGAGGTGATCGCCGACTACGAGGCGTCGATCGCCGAGATGGCGGCCGCGATCGAGGACGCCACGGACTACGTGAACGTCGAGTTCTACATCGCGGCGTGGGACGACGTGACTGCGCCGGTCTTCGACGCGCTGGTCGCGGCGGCCGCGCGTGGCGTGACGGTCCACCTGCTGTTCGACCACCTCGGGTCGCGCCGGATCGCGGGCTACCGGGACTTCGTCGCCCGCCTGGCGGGGACCGGGATCGACTGGCACGCGATGCTTCCGGTCCGTCCGCTGCGGGGTCGGTTCCGCCGTCCCGACCTGCGCAACCACCGCAAGCTGCTGGTGGTCGACGGTCGGGTCGGGTTCACCGGCTCGCAGAACCTGATCGAGCCGAGCTACCACAAGCCGGCCCACCAGCGGGCCGGCCGGGCGTGGGTCGAGCTCATGGTGCGGCTGCAGGGACCGGTCGTGGCCGAGCTGGACGCGGTCTTCGCGGCGGACTGGCACGCCGAGACCGGCGAGATCCCCGCCATCACGGTGGTGGCCGGGCCAGCTCCTCGGGCCGGGTCGGTCACCGACGTGTCCGGGCAGGTGGTGCCGTCCGGACCCGGCTTCGTCGCCGAGAACAACCTGCGGCTGTTCACCACGCTCATCTACGGCGCGACGCGGCGGATCTCGCTGACCAGCCCCTACTTCGTCCCCGACGAGTCGCTGCTGTACGCCGTCACGACCGCCGCCCAACGGGGGATCGACATCGAGCTGTTCGTGAGCGAGCAGTCCGACCAGTTCATGGTCGGGCACGCGCAGGCGTCGTACTACCGGGCGCTGCTGGAGGCCGGGGTGCGGATCTGGCTCTACCCGGCGCCCGCGGTGCTGCACTCGAAGCACTTCACCATCGACGACGACGTCGCGGTGATCGGGTCCAGCAACATGGACCTGCGCTCGTTCGCGCTGAACTACGAGGTCTCGCTGATGCTCGTGGGCGAGCCGGTCGTCGCGCGGCTGCGCGCCGTCGAGGACGCCTACCGGGACCTCTCGCGCGAGCTCACCCGCGAGGAGTGGTCGCAGCGGCCCGCCGGACTGCGGTACGTCGACAACGTCATGCGGCTCACGGCCGCGCTGCAGTAGTCGGCGGCCCTCAGACGTGGGTGGCCAGGTAGCGCTCGATCTCGGCCAGACCCCGACGTACCTCCCTGCGGTCCGGGCGGCACGCGGCGGGAGGGATCGCGCCGTCGTCCGGCTGTGCCGGGACGCACGTCCAGGCGGTCCCGGAGCACACGAGGCCGTCGCGGAGGAACCGCACGACCGACGGGACGCAGGACCGGATCCGATGGAGCAGCACGACGACCCCCTCGCCCGCTCGTCTGTGTGACGGGCGTCATAGTCTGGACCGAACGTTAGAGGCTGGGAGCCGATCGCGGAACAGCCGGTCCCGGACACCAGGGATCTATGACCCCGAGCGATCCACGCTGACGCGCGACGACTGGCTGAGACGGCAGCCCGAAGTCCGGGACAGGCCCGACGAAGCCTTGGTTTACTGCTGTCAGGTCGCCGAGTCGCGCGGGGGGTGAGCATGGCCGGGTTCCGCCCCGAGGTGCGCTCCGACCTGCTGGTGCTGCTCGCGGAGGCCGCGGACGGACCGGAGCTGGTCGAGGTCGTGGTCGCCCACACGACCGCCGCCGTCTCGCGCCTCTCGACGCGTGACTGGGCGGGTCTCGCCGACCGGGTCCGGCTGCCCGACGGCCGCTACCCCGGCGAGTTCGCCTGGCGCTGCGGCTACACCCACCACCACCTCGGGATGTACTCCCGGGCCATCCACTTCTACGAGCAGGCCGACGCCGACCATCTCGACGACCGCGAGCTCGCGCACCTCTACGCCTGCCAGGCCGGCACCGCGTGGAAGCGCGGCGACGTCGAGGCGTGCGAGAAGTACACCGAGCAGGCTCTCGCGCTGGCCGAGGCCACCGGCGATCCGGGCGCGCTCGCCTTCGCGTGGCTGAGCCGGGCGCTGCAGACGGCGATGGAGGGCGACCGGCACGCCAACGCGCAGGCCTACGTCCTCTGCCTCGAGTACGCCGAGGCCAGCGGCGACCTGCTCACCCAGGCCCGGGTCCACAACAACCTGGCCTCCAGCCATCTGGAGGAGGCCCGCTACGCGCAGGCCATCGAGCACCTCCAGACCGGCCTGCTGCTCAACGAGGCGACCGGCCACCTCTCCATGCAGGCCCTCCTGCGGATCAACATGGCCGAGGCGCTCCACGGCATCGGCCGCCTCGACGAGGCGCTGCTGGAGGCCGAGGCTGCCCGGGCGATCTGGCTGTCGGTGCAGTCACCGATGGCCGACGCCTGGCAGCTCCTCGGCACCCTGCAGAGCTCCCGCGGCAACGTCGCCCAGGCCGCGCTGGCCTTCGAGGAGGCGGCCCGGCTCGCCGAGGAGGAGGGCGACGCCCAGAGTCTGATCCCCAGCCTCGCCGGCCTGGCCGTCTGCCGGGTCGCCGACGACCCGGCCGCCGCCCGCCAGCTCGCGGTCGACACCCTGGAGCTGCCCGCGGCGATGGGCCACGTGCCGGCGTACGTCGCCGCCGGGTGGGTGCATCTGCACAGCGGCGACCGCCCCCAGGCCCTGTCGTACGGCGAGCGCGCGGTCCGCGAGGCCGGCCGGCGCCGGGACCTGGTGCGGCTGGCCGAGGCGCTGGAGCTGTGCGTGCTCGCCGCCGGGGGCGACCACCGCGACCCGCGGCTGGCCGAGGCGGCGTCGATCTGGGAGTCGATCGGGAACACGGTCCGCGCGCGGGTCAACGACGTCATCGTCGCGCGGCTGTCCGGCAGCCTGCTCGGTGAGGAGGTGGCCCGCCAGCGGCTGCGGGCCCTCGGCGTCCACGACGACGCGTGGGGCATCGCCGGCCCGCTGCTCGCCGTACGCCCGCGCGAGCGGACCGCGGCGCTGCACGTCCACGTGCTCGGCACCTTCGTCGTCTACCGCGACGGGACGCCCGTGCCCGGCAACGCGTGGACCTCCCGCAAGGCCCGCGACATCCTGAAGATCCTGGCCGTCCACGACGGCCCGGCGATCAGCCGGGACGCGCTCGCCGAGCTGCTGTGGCCGGGGGAGACCGGCACCGGAAGCCGGCTGTCGGTGGCGCTCTCGCAGCTGCGCAGCGCGCTCGACCCCGACCGCGAGCACGACAGCTCCCACTTCGTCGTGGCCGACCGGGCGACCGTGCGGCTCGACACCGAGCGGGTCAGCATCGACGCGGTCGAGTTCCGCCAGGCGGCCCGCGAGGCGCTCGACGCGGCGCGGGCGGGCCGCCCCGACGCGGTCGCGCTCCTCGAGGCGGCCGCGGCGCGGCACACCGGCCGGCTGCTCGACGGCGACACCTACGCCGACTGGGCGGCGACCGCCGCCGAGCAGCTCAGCCTGGTCGGCCACGAGGTGATCCGGGCCCTGGCCTTCGCACTGGTCCGCGGCGAGGACCCGCAGCGAGCGCTGCCCTGGCTGGCCCGGCTCCTGGTCGAGGACCCGTACGACGAGCCGACGTACCAGGCGACCGTGCGGCTGCTGGTCGGCGAGCGTCGGCACGGGGAGGCCCGCCGCTACTACCGCGCCTACGCGCTGCGGATGCAGGAGATCGACGCCCCCGTCACGACGTGGGACGAGCTGGCCGGGAGCGACTGAAAGGTTTCTTCAAGGGTCGGGTCCGACAGTGGTGCTCCACTCGATCCCCTCGGAGGAAATCATGAGCTCGACCCGTCCCCGCGTCCACGTCGTCGAGGACCCCGCCGCCGGTCAGGTGGTGGAGCTGTCCGCCGGCAGCCAGCTGGAGCTGCGGTTCCGCCGCCGGTTCAGCGGTGGCACCTGGCAGGTCTCCGGGCGCCCCGGGCACCTGGTGCCGCTCGTCGAGGACAGCCACGAGATCACCTTCCTGGTCTTCAGCGGCCCGGGCGAGGGGCACGAGGCGCCGCTGCGCCTGGTCCGCCGCCGCGACACTCAGGGCGACCCCTACGAGGTGCGCGAGCTGCGGGTGGTGTGCGCCGGCTGAACCCGCCAGGACACCCATCGGTCACCTGATCGACAGACGGGGACCGCCGCCCGTACGCCGGGCGGCGGAACGGTTCGAGAGACATCCGATCCGAAAGGACCCCCCCCGTGCAGGTCAAGAAGCGCACCGTGCTGGCGATCGGCGCCCTCGCGTCCGTCGTCGCTGCCGGCACCGTGGCGGCCACCGCCGCCATCCCGGACCCCGTCGAGCAGGGCTTCACGAAGGAGCGGTCCGCGGAGCTCGCCGCCCAGGTGGACCCCAGCAAGCCCCGCAACGTCATCCTGATCATCGGCGACGGGATGGACGACTCCATGATCACCGCCGCCCGCAACTACGAGTACGGCGCCGGCGGACGCTTCCCCGCCCTCGACGCGCTGCCGTTCACCGGCGCGATGACGACGTACGGCCTCAAGGTCGGCGCGGGCCCGGACTACCCGATCGCCTACGTCTCCGACTCCGCCCCCACCGCGAGCGGCTGGTCGACCGGCAAGAAGACCGTCGACGGCCGGATCTCGCAGGGCCCGAGCACCGCCGCGGCGGTGCCCGGGACCAACTACGAGACGGTCCTGGAGAAGTTCCAGGCGCAGGGCAAGCGCGTCGGCAACGTCAGCACCGCCGAGATCACCGACGCCACCCCCGCGGCGGCCGCGTCGCACATCAGCCAGCGCGCCTGCCAGAGCACCACGAACGCCGCGGCCACCTGCCCCAGCGAGACCAAGGGGCAGGGTGGCCCCGGATCGATCTCCGAGCAGCTCGTCGACCACCAGATCGACGTGCTGCTCGGTGGCGGCAAGGACCGGTTCACCACGCCGATCGACGCCAACCCGGCCACGACCACGCTGGCCTACGCCCAGCAGCAGCACGGCTACCGGCTGGTCGAGAACACCGCCCAGCTCGCCGCCGTCACCTCGCTCGACCAGGGCCCGGTCCTCGGGCTCTTCAACGGCGGCAACATGACGCCGATGTACCAGCCGCTGGTGGCGAGCGCCGCCGGCGCGGGCGGCCCGACGACGCGCTGCGAGGAGGCCGACCGCGGTGCCCAGCCCGACCTGTCGCTGATGACCGAGAAGGCCATCGCGCTGCTCGACAACGACAAGGGCTTCTTCCTGCAGACCGAGAGCGCGATGATCGACAAGCAGGAGCACGCCTCGGACATCTGCGGCGCCATCGGCGACCTGAAGGAGCTCGACGAGACGGTCGCCGTCGCGTTGTCCTACCAGGAGGCCAACCCCGACACGCTGATCATCGTGACGGGCGACCACGCGCACTCGACGCAGATCATCGCCGGCAACGCCGACGACGGTGTCCAGCGCGCGACCGTGCAGACGGCCGACGGCGACCCGATGTCGGTCGCGTACTCCACCAACGCGGTCGGCTCCGACCACACGGGCACGCAGATCCGGGTCGCCGCCTCGGGACCGCAGGCGGCCAACGTCACCGGCGTGATCGACCAGACCGACCTGTTCCTCACGATGCTCGGCCGCACGCCCAGCGTGCTGCCCGGTCCGGGGGAGCCCGGTGATCCCGACCCGCTGAAGCCCGCCGTGTCGGTCGTCGCGGGCGCCTCGCGCATCTCACTGGCCGACCTGCGCCGGCGCGGCCTCCCGGTCGCCGTGGCGGCCTCGGGTGGAACGACGGTCACGGTCCGCCTGCTCAAGGGCAGCCGAACCCTGGCCAGCAAGAAGGTCGGCGCCTCCGGCGGCACCGTCCGGCTCAAGACCCGCAAGGCGTCGAAGGGCACCGTCCGGGTCGTCGCCACGGTGACCGGCGCGGGTGGCTCCGCGACCCGGTCCGACACCGTGCGCGTCACGAAGCGCTAGCAGCCTCCACGCCGTACGACGGGTCGTCGCCCCGGTCCTCTCGGGTCCGGGGCGGCGGCCCGACCCGTCCCGGCTTCGCCGAGCTGCCCGCGGCGCGGCCGCGGGCGCATCGATCAAAATTGGCTTATCTATAGTGAATTACTGGTCTAAGATGAGGGCTCACGATCCTTCCGAGAGGAGCTCCTCATGTCCGTCGACACCGAGCCGTCCCCCGTCCGCCGTCGTCGCGAGGACTCGGTCCTGCGTCACTGGCAGGCCGTCAGCGAGCTGCTCGAGCACCGCTCCGACCTCGTCGGCGTGCACTCGCTGGCCGACCTCATCCACGACTCCGTGCGCTGGTCCGCCTGACGATCGCGGTGCCTGCGTGCAGGCGGGACGGGGGACGTCGTACGCTCGGCGGGGCGTTCGTCGTGGGCGACGCCCCGCGCGCTGACTGCCCTTTGGTGGGCGCGATCACCTACGATGTCGAAGATTCGATCATCATTCTCAGCACAGAGGAGCTCAGATGAACAAGGCCCAGCTTCGGGACGCCATTGCCGAGGCGACCGGTTCCAGTGCGGCCGAGGCCGACCGGGCCCTGGAGGCGACCCTCCAGGCGATCACCAAGGCTGTCGCCGGTGGCGACAAGGTGACCATCCCCGGCTTCGGCACGTTCGAGGCGCGCGAGCGCTCCGCCCGGACCGGCCGCAACCCCCAGACCGGCGCCGAGATCCAGATCGCGGCGAGCAAGGCTCCGGCGTTCAAGGCCGGCTCGGCCTTCAAGCAGGCCGTCGCCGGCTGACCAGCCGACGTAGCCCGCAGGGCCCGACCCCTCCGGGGGTCGGGCCCTGCGTCGTCTCCGGGGATCGTCAAGATTCGATCAGGAATGGCCGCCGGGCAGCAGGAGTGCGGTCCGGCGCCAGTACCGTGGTGGAGTTCCGTCGAGCACGTATCCCGGGAGTTCGCTCGTGTCTGTCTTCCCCCGCCGTCCTGCGCGACCCGCCTCGGGTCGCCGGGACGCCCGCCTGAGCCTGATCGGGCTCGGCCTGGGCGCCGGCATCTTCACCGTCGCCGCCGGTCTCGCCCTGACCGGCCTCGACGAGAAGATCCCCGGCCTGCCCGACCTCCCGTTCACCAGCTCCGGCCCGGACTCCCAGGCCGTGGTCGGTGGCACCCGGCTGCCCGAGGCGCCCGCCCCGGTCGAGCCGTCCGCCGCCGCGCCCACGACGCCGGCCCCCGCGACCTCCTCGGCGCCGGCCGGGTCCGACCGTCCCGGGAAGGGTCGCCGCGACGTCGGCGCCCCGGCGAAGGCCGCGGGGCTGCCCTTGGCGGCCGAGCCGATCCCGGTGACCCCGCCCGTCGCTCCCGTCGCTCCCGTCGCTCCCGTCACCACGCCCGCCGCGCCCACCACGCCCGCGCCGCCCGCGACGGGGGCCGGGGCGGTCCCGACCGACCCGACCGCCGGGGACGACGACTCGGACCCCAGTCCGACCCCGAACGGGCCGAAGGGCTCCAGCGACTCCAAGGGCTCCGGCGACTCCAAGGGCTCCAGCGACTCCAAGGGCTCCAAGGGCGACGGGCGTGACCACCGTGGTCACGGTCACCAGGGTGACCGTGACGATCGCGACCACCGCGGCGGCCGGGGCGACCGGGGTGATCGCGGCAGCCGTGACGACCGCGGCAACCGTGACGAGCGGGGCGGCCGCGAGGGTCGTGGTGGGCGTGACGACCGGAACGGCGGTGGCCACGACGACCGCGGTGACCGGGGCGGTCGCGGCGACGGCGGCGACCGGGGCGACCGGGGCGACCGGGGCGACCGCGGTGACCGGGGCGGTCGCGGCGACGGCGGCGACCGGGGCCACCGTGGTGGCCGCGGCGGCCGGCACGGCTGACCGTGATGAGCATCCTTCCTCCGCGCGAGCTGTGGGCCAGGGGACGCCGCGTGCTGCGGCCGAGCCACGAGGCCCGCTTCGGCGTGGCCGCACTGGGTGCGGGCGCGCTCGTCTTCGTGCTCGCGATCGCGTTGTCGGTCCGCGTCGTCGGTGACGACGGTTCCGACGTGCCCCTCGCCGACGGCCCGTCGCGCACGCCGGACCGCCAGGCGGTGGTCGCACCCGTGCTGCTGACGCCCGCCGACCCGGTCGTCGTTGCTGCGGTCGACGGCGCGGGCGCGGGTGTCGAGACGCCGGCCGCCGATCAGGGCGCCGACGTCGACGCGGGCACCGGTCCTGCAGCGGGCGGCGGTGCGCCGGCCCCGGAGAGCGCGCCCACCGCCCCGACCAGCCCCACCGCCCCGAGCGCCGCACCGACCACTCCGCCGGCCGAGACCCCGGTCCGCCCGGAGCCCCCGGACCCCGAGCCGCCCGCAGCCGGCGGGCCCGGCCCGGTCTCCGCCCTCGCCGCGCCCGTCGTGGCCGGGGTGACCGGCCTCCTCGACACCGCCACCGGCGGAGCCACCGCGCCCCTCACCGGCGCGGTCACCGGGGTCACCGACGCCGTCACCGGCCTGGCCGACGGTCTGCTGGGAGGTCCGCGCCCCGGTCGGGGATGATGGTCCGGTGGACCTGGTGGTCGACCTCAGCTCGCGGGCCGACCGGGCCACCGCGATCTACCGTGCCCTGCTCGAAGCGGTCCGCTCCGGACGTCTCGTGCCCGGCGACCGGCTGCCCCCGACCCGCTCGCTGGCCCGCGACCTCGGGGTCTCCCGCACCACCGTCGCCACCGCCTACGAGCGGCTGGTCGCCGAGGGGTTCCTGGAGGCCCGGGTCGGCGACGGCACGTACGTCGCGGCCGCGGCCGCGGGACCGCGTCGCCGCCCGGCCCGCGCTGCCCTGCGGGCCCGGGCGGGCTGGGGGTTCGAGGCGCACCCGGTGAGCGGGACCGCCCCCGACCCGCCGTACGACTTCCGGGCCGGGATCCCCGACGCCTCGCTCTTCGCCTTCGACACCTGGCGCCGTCTGGTGGGCGCCGAGCTGCGGGCCGGCGCCCACGCGCCCGGACGGTACGCCGACCCCGCCGGCCACCCACCACTGCGCGAGGCGGTCGTGCGCCACCTGGCCCTCTCGCGCGGGGTCGCGGCCGATCCCGAGGACGTGCTGGTCACCCACGGCACCCAGCAGGCGCTCGACCTGGTCGCCCGGGTGCTGCTGGAGCCCGGCGACGTGGTGGCCGTCGAGGATCCGGGCTACCCGTCGGCCCGCGACCTGTTCGCGTCGTACGGCGCCCGCGTGGTGCCGGTCCCGGTCGACGACGACGGGCTGGTGGTGGACCTGCTGCCGGAACGGGCGCGGCTGGTCTTCACCACCCCGTCGCACCAGTTCCCGCTCGGCCCGCCGCTGGCGCTGGACCGCCGGCGCGCCCTGCTCGACCACGCCGCCCGGCACGGCACGGCGATCGTCGAGGACGACTACGACAGCGAGTTCCGGTTCACCGACCGACCGCTGGAGACGCTGCACGCGCTCGACGAGGACGGGCGGGTGATCTACGTCGGGACCTTCTCGAAGTCGCTGCTGCCGGGGCTGCGGGCCGGCTACCTCGTGGCGCCGCCGAGCCTGCGGGGCGCGCTGCGCGGCGCCCGCCAGCTCGCGGACGGGTACGGCGCGCTCCCGGAGCAGGCCGCGCTCGCCCGGCTGGTCGGTGACGGGCTGCTGGCCCGGCACGTCCGCCGCGCCCGCGTCGTGTACGGCGAGCGCCGCGACCTGATGCGCACGGGCGTGCAGGAGCTGCTGGGCGAGCACCTGGAGGTGGTCCCGTGCGCCGCCGGCCTGCACCTGAGCGCCCGGTTCCGCGATCCGGCCCGCTCCGACGTCGCCCTGGCCGAGGCCGCCCGCGCGGAGGGGATCGCGCTGGAGGCGCTGTCGTCGTACGCGGTCGAGGCGCCGGTGCGCGGCCTCGTGCTGGGGTACGGCGCCGCCGCGACCGCGACGATCACGCCGGGTCTGGAGCGCCTCGCCCGGCTGCTGTGAACCGGCACCACGCGAGCGCGCCGAGGCTGACCAGCGCGGCTGCGGCCAGGTGGGTGCCGGTGAGCACCAGCAGGGCGGTGGTCGCGACCAGCGAGAGCACCGCCCCGCGGTGCACCCAGGTGCCGCGGGGGAGCAGCCGGACGGCCGCGGCCGTCCCGACGACGTAGACCAGCGTGAACGCGCCGGTGACGAGCAGCAGCGCGGACTCCACGGCGATGCCGGTCGCCGCGACCACGGTCAGGCAGACTAGCGAGCCGCCGGAGACCACCGCGAGCGAGCGGCGGGGGACCTCGCCCGCGGACGACCCACGGCCCAGCCAGGCGGGCAGGGCCCCGTCGCGGCCGAGGGCCGCGCCGAGCCGCGCGCCGCCGGCGAAGTAGGCGTTCATCGCGCCCAGGGAGAGCAGCACCGCGACCACGGCGGTCGCTGGCCGGGCGCCCTCGCCGAGGCCGAGTGCGAGCAGGTCGGAGAGCGGCGCCGGGCCGGCGCCGGGGCCGAGCACGGTGATCGTCGCGACCGCGACGCCGAGGTAGAGCACCGCCACCACCCCGACGGCCGCGGCGGTGGCCCGCGGGATGTCGCGGGCCGGGTGGGCGTAGTCGGCCGACAGCGACGTCACGGCCTCCCACCCGGCGAAGGCCCAGACCAGCAGGGCCGCGGCGCTGCCGATCGCGGTCCAGCCGTGCGGGGCGAACGGCGTGAGGTGCGCGGCCGACGCGTGCGGGAGCGAGACCGCGGTGGCGAGCAGCAGCAGGAGGGCGAGGAGCGCGGCGATCGCGAGCTGGACCCGGCCGGACACGCGGACGCCGTACCAGTTGAGGACGGTGACGGTGACGATCAGTGCGCCGGTCGTGACCAGCTGGGTGGTCCGTCCACCGCCGAGCGCGTCCGCGACGTACGCCCCCGCGAAGCCGGCGGCGGGCGGTGCGCCGAGCGGGATCGCGGTGTAGAAGCACCAGCCGACCACGGTGGCGGCGCGCGTGCCGAAGGCCCGCCGGGCGTACGTCGAGACGCCGCCTCCGTCGGGATGGCGCGAGCCCAGCGCGGCGAAGGTCGCGGCGAGCGGGACCGACAGCAGGATCAGGGCCAGCCAGGCCAGCAGCGAGGCCGGACCCGCGGCTTCGGCGGCTAGGGCCGGGAGCGAGATCACGCCGGTCCCCAGCACGGCGCCGACCGTGAGGGCGGTGCCCTGGGCCGCGGTGAGGCCGCCGCCCCCGGTGAGCGGAACGGGGTCGGGGAGGGTGGGGGTCGCAGGCGCCGATGCGGTGGTCACCCGGGAAACCTAAACGCCCGATTGGCTCGGGTGGCGAGCCAATCGGGCGTCAGGTCAATGGACCAATCCGATGATCAGCGGGGGACCGCCGCCACCTTGATGGCGAAGGGCTTCCGGTCGTCGCGCGGAATGCCCTGGCAGCTGAACTGCGGGTCGGCGGACGGGCTCGCGCGGTAGCAGGAGAAGCGGGTCGACGCGTTGACCGCCGTGACCGTCACGCTGCGCACCGTGCGCCGGCTGAAGGAGACCTTGGTCTGTCCCTTGCCGTTGCGGTTCAGACGGACGGTCTTGCGCACCAGTCGACCGTTGCGCAGCTGCACGGTCACGACCGCCGCCGGCGAGGCCTTCCGCGAGGGGCCGTCGACCTTGACCTTCAGCTTCCAGCGCTTGGACCGCAGGCCCTTGTCGGGGCGCAGCCGGAGGTGGCCGGAGCTCAGGTGGTTCAGCGTCAGCGTCCCGGCCCGGGCCGGCGACTTCCGCGAGAGCACCGCGCTGCCCGCGAGGGCGGGGCTCGGCCAGCGGCGTCCCTCGGAGTAGGTCCGCGACGGGAAGGCGTTGCCGGCGGAGTAGGCCGCGAAGACGCGGGCGAAACCGCCGTGGCGTCGCAGCTGCTTCTTCAGGGCCCCCAGGGCGTAGGTGTTGCGCTTGCCGCGGGGCGCCGTACTGACCCACACGTCGCGCACGATGCGGTTGCCGTAGCGCTCGGAGAGGTACTCCCAGAACGCCCAGTTGGCGTACTGGAACGAGCCGCGGCCGGTGAACGTGTCGAGCGGGACGTGCGGCGCGCGGATCTGGCTGGAGCGGAGGTACTGGCGGTTGTCGTTGACGCGGTCGGCGTACCGCTCCTCCATCCAGGTGGCGGTCGACTCCATGAACCAGCGGTCCTCGCCGTAGTCGTAGGAGAACTGCACCGCGTGGAAGAACTCGTGGGCGGCGGTCACCTGGAGCGTGGGCTTGGGGGCGGTGCCGAACTGGGCGCGTGCGAAGTCGTTGTCGAGCACGCAGTAGGCGGTGGCCCGCCAGCGGTACTTCGCCCCCACCAGGCGGAACTCGGGCACGCAGTAGCCGTAGAGGCCCCGGGAGCCCAGGTCCTTCAGGTAGATGTCGAACTTGCCGTTGCCACCGTTGCGGGAGCTGCCGGCGGCCCGGTCGCTCAGCGGCTTGCGGTAGCCCAGCCGGCGGACCTCGTGCTTCCAGACCTTGTTCATCGTGCCGAGGGTGTAGCGCACCCAGCTGGAGCTCGGGGCGGCGTCCGCGGTGCTGGTGACGTAGTGGACGCAGAAGTTGCCGCCGCAGCTGCGGCGGGACGGCACGGTGTAGCCGTCGCCGAGCCGGTCGTTGGCGCCGTCGGTCGGCCGGGCCATCAGGGCCTCGGCCTCCTTGCGCTGGTCGGCGTCGAGCCGGGGCAGCGCCACGAACAGGTCGCGCATGGCCAGGGTCAGGTCGGGTGAGCCGGCCTGCTCGGTCCCGCCGGAGCGGCGCTCGGCGGTGGTGCCCTTCCCGGCCAGCAGGTCTCGCACGGTGGTCAGGGCCTGGTCGGCCTGGTCGGCCTGGTCGTCGGTGGCCGGCGACGCGGCCTCGGCCGGCTGGAGGACGTCGCCGTCGGCGGTCGCGGCCTGGGCGGGGAGGAGGGTGAACGCGGTGGCCACGGCCACCACGGCCGCGGCGATCGTACGGCGCATGCAGGTGCCTCATTCTCGGGAGAGCGGTGCCCCTGAGACACCGCGGTCCCGGGAGCCTGCCCCTGCCGGGCACCGGGTAAAACTCAGCCGGTCGAGGAGATCTTCTCGATGAGCGCGGTCGTCGAGATGGCGGGCGTGCGGGGCAGGTAGACGACCTCGCAGATGTCGCCGAACTCGTCGAACCGGCCGGCCCAGTCGTCACCCATCACGAGGACGTCGGCGCCGTAGCGGAGGATGTAGTCACGCTTGAGATCGAGGCTCTCCTCGACGAAGACCTCGTCGACGGGCTTCAGCGCCGCGACGATCTCGAGCCGCTCGCGCTCGCTGAAGACCGGCTCGCGACCCTTCTTACTCACGTTGAGCTGGTCGGCCGAGACCCCGACCACCAGCCGGTCGCCCAGCGCCGCCGCCCGCTCGATCACCCGGAGGTGGCCGACGTGGAAGACGTCGAAGGTGCCGAACGTGATGACCGTGCGTGACATGGGGGAGATTCTGGCAGTCACCGCCCCTCGGCAAGAATCGCCGGGTGGCCAGCATCGAGATGATCACCGGGGACCCGGCAGCCGACGCCGTACGACGTCGCGCGCTCCGCAAGATGCGGGTCGTGGCGGTCTCGCTGCTGCTCCTGGCCGCGGCCGTGTACGTCGCCACGCTGGGCCAGGACGGGTTCCTCGGCTTCGTCAACGCGGGGGCCGAGGCGTCGATGGTCGGCGCGATCGCGGACTGGTTCGCCGTGACCGCGCTCTTCCGGCACCCGCTCGGGCTCCCGATCCCGCACACGGCCCTGATCCCGCGGCGCAAGGACCAGCTGGCTCAGGGGCTGGAGGAGTTCTTCGGCGAGAACTTCCTGCAGGAGGCGATCGTCCGCGACCGTCTCGCGGCCGCGACGGTGTCGCTGCGCGTGGGCCGCTGGCTGCGGGAGCCGGCCAACGCCCGCCGGGTGGTCGACGAGGCGGCGGAGGTGGCCGCGATCGGGCTCGCGAAGGTGCGCGACGACCACATCGAGACGCTGGTCCGCGACGCCCTGGTGCCGCGGTTCCACGAGGAGCCGATCGCGCCGCTGCTCGGCAGCCTGCTCAGCGAGACCCTCCACGACGATCTCCACCACGGCCTGGTCGACCTGACCCTGCGCGAGCTCCACGACTGGCTGGTCGCCAACCCCGACACCGTCGCCGACGTCCTGGTCGAGCGGGCCCCGTGGTGGACGCCGCCGCGGCTCAACGAGCGGGTCAGCAGCCGCATCCACGTCGAGCTGGTCCGCTGGGTCGCCGACATCCGCGACGACCCGCGCCACCAGGCGCGGGCGGCCCTCGACTCGATGCTGGCCCAGCTCGCCCACGACCTGCTCGAGGACCCCGACACCCAGGCCCGCACCGAGCGGTTCAAGGAGCGGCTGCTCGACCACCCGCAGGTACTCGCCTCGGCGACCTCGCTGTGGAACGCCCTGCGCCGGGTGCTCACCTCCTCG
The DNA here is from genome assembly GCF_900101465.1 of Nocardioides lianchengensis. Classification (GTDB taxonomy): domain Bacteria; phylum Actinomycetota; class Actinomycetes; order Propionibacteriales; family Nocardioidaceae; genus Nocardioides; species Nocardioides lianchengensis. The sequence goes on along the minus strand of NZ_FMZM01000018.1, from coordinate 74,215 downwards.
CTGCAGGACCCCGACGGTGCCCTGCGCCAGCGGCTGCTCACCGAGGTCGTCGCCTTCGCCGACCGCCTCGTCGACGACGAGACGCTCCGCGCCCGGCTCGACGGGATGGCCGCCGACGCCGCCGTCTTCGCCGTCGAGCGGTACGGCGAGGAGCTGACCGCGGTCATCACGCACACCATCGAGCGCTGGGACGGTCGCGAGGCGGCCCGTCGCATCGAGCTGCACGTCGGGCGCGACCTGCAGTTCATCCGGATCAACGGCACCATCGTCGGCGGCCTGGTCGGGGTGCTGATCCACGCCGTCTCGGTGCTGGTTCACTAGCCCCATGAGCACCGAGCCGTTCGACGTCGCGATCAAGGACGAGTCGATCCGGCTCGGCCAGTTCCTCAAGCTGGCCAACCTGGTCGACTCGGGCGCCGAGGCCAAGCCGGTCATCGCCGACGGCGCGGTCAGCGTCAACGGCGAGGTCGAGCTCCGGCGCGGCCGCCAGCTGGTGAAGGGCGACGTGGTCACCCTCGGTCCCCAGTCCGCCCGCGTCTCCGACGAGTCGGCGGGCGACGACCTGCCCTGGTGACCCACCCCCCGCCGAGTCGGCAGCAGGGTCAGCGAGGGGTGGGCGCCAGCGAGTCGCGGGACAGCTCGCGGTGGCTGGCGTAGCCGGCGTTGCCGAGGGTCAGGTCGACCTCGGCCAGCAGGCAGCGCAGGACGTGCTCGACGCCGACCTGGCCGGCGAGAGCGAGGCCGTAGAGGAACGGCCGGCCCAGGAGCACGGCGTCGGCCCCCAGGGCGAGCGCCTTGACGACGTCGGGGCCGGAGCGGATGCCGGAGTCGAAGAGCACGGCCAGCCGGTCGCCGACCGCCTCGGCGATCGCCGGGAGCTGGTCGAGCGAGGCCACCGCGCCGTCGACCTGGCGGCCGCCGTGGTTGGAGACGACGATCCCGTCCATGCCGTGCTCGGCGGCCAGCCGGGCGTCGTCGACGTGCTGGATGCCCTTGAGCAGGATCGGGCCGTCCCAGCGCTCGCGCAGCCAGGCCAGCTGGCTCCAGTCGAGGCCCGGGTTGGGGAAGACCGACGCGAAGGCGATGCCGGCGGCACCCGGGTCCTCCTCGACCGACTTCTCCAGCCGGCGCAGGAAGACCGGGTCGCTGGTGTAGTTGGCGATGCCGACGGCCTGCAGGAACGGGAGGTAGCCGCGGTCCAGGTCGCGCGGGCGCCAGCCCAGCAGGGTGGTGTCGAGGGTGACGACCAGGTGGGTGTAGCCGGCGAACGCCGCCCGCGACAGGAAGCTCTCGCACAGCTCCGGGTCGGTCGGCCAGTAGAGCTGGTACCACCGCGGCCCGTCACCGACCGCGGCCGCGACCTCCTCGATGGAGTGGCTGGCCTGCGTCGAGTGGACGTAGGGCAGGCCGACCGCCGCCGCGGCCCGCGCGGACGCGAGCTCGCCCTCGGGGTGGGCCAGGGTCTGCACGCCGACGGGGCCGAGCAGCACCGGCGCGGCCATCGACGTCCCGAGGACCTCGGTGGCCAGGTCGCGCACGGCGTGGTCGCGCAGCATCCGCGGGACGATCCGCCACCGGTCGAACGCCGCGACGTTGGCGCGAGCGGTGGCGCCGCCCCCGGCGCTCGGCACGATGTAGCCGAGCGCCTCGGGGGAGAGCACCTCGGCGGCCCGCTCCTCCAGGGAGGTCAGGTCGGTCGGCAGGTCCGGGGTCTGGCCCAGGAACATGCCGTTGAAGTAGATCGACGACTGGTGGTCGCCGAAGTGCGCCATCGCCGGTCCTCTAGGAGACGCCGATGAGGTCCACCACGAAGATCAGCGTCTCGCCGGGCTTGATGACCCCGCCGGCGCCGCGGTCGCCGTACCCGAGGTGCGGCGGGATGACGAGCTTGCGGCGCCCGCCGACCTTCATGCCCTGCACGCCCTGGTCCCAGCCGGAGATGACCTGGCCGATGCCGAGGCGGAACTTCAGGGTGTCGCCGCGGTTGTACGACGCGTCGAACTCCTCGCCGGTGGAGTGGGCCACGCCGACGTAGTGCACGGAGACGGTCTGGCCTGCGCTGGCCTCGGGGCCGTCGCCCACGGTGAGGTCCTCGATGACGAGGTCGGCGGGCGGGTCGAAGTCGGGGAAGTCGATCTCGGGCTTGTCCATGAAACCCACCCTAGCCATCGAGGACGGCCCTGGAGCCGTCAGGCCACGACCTCGCCGAGCCATCGGGTCAGCACGGCGTCGACGTCGGCCGGGTCGATCGGCTTGGCGAGGTAGTCGTCCATGCCGGCGGCCAGGCAACGCTCACGCTCACCCTCGACGGCGCCGGCGGTCAGCGCGATCACCGGGGTACGACGCCCGCCGGCCTCGCGCCGCCGCAGCTCGCGGGTCGCCTCGTAGCCGTCGATGTCGGGCATCTGGCAGTCCATCAGGACGACGTCGTACGACGTGTGCTCGAGCAGCGCGAGCGCCGAGCGGCCGTCGTCGGCGAGCTCGGTGCTGAAGCCGAGGTGCTCCAGGATCCCGGTCGCGACCAGCTGGTTGATCTCGCTGTCCTCCACGATCAGCACGTGCCCGCGGTGCGGGCGCTCCTCGTGGGGCACGACCGGCCGCCCGGCGACCGGCAGCTCCGCCCCCCGGGAGCCGAGGGCCTGGACCAGTGACTCGCGGAGCCGCGCCAGGTGCACCGGCTTGGTGAGCCGGGCGGCGATCCCGGCCGCGGTGGCCTCGCCGGTGCTGATCTCCGGACCGGAGGTCAGCAGCACCAGGGCCGGCCGAGGGGGCCGGCCGCGGGTGACCGCCTGGGCGACCTCGAGACCGTTCATGCCGGGCATCACCATGTCGAGCACGGCGAGCTGGAACGGCTCGCCCAGCTCGGCCGCCTCGCGCATCATCGCGAGGGCCGTCGGCCCGTCGGCGGCGACGCTGGGCCGCAGGCCCCAGGCGGAGGTCTGCTCGTGCAGGACCAGCCGGTTGGTCTCGTTGTCGTCGACCAGGATCACCTTCGCGCCGACCAGCACCTCGGCGGGCGGCGTCGCCGCGGTCTCGGGGTCGTGGGCGAGCCGCAGCGGCAGCTCGAAGCCGAAGGTGCTGCCCTCGCCGGGCACCGACGCCAGGTCGAGGCCGCCGCCCATCGCGGTCACCAGCTGGTGGGAGATGGCCAGGCCGAGGCCGGTGCCGCCGTACCGACGGGTCGTGGAGGAGTCCGCCTGGGCGAACGGCTCGAAGAGGTGCTCCTGCTCGCGGGCGGCGATGCCGACGCCGGTGTCGCGCACCTCGAACCGCACGACCACCGACCCGTCGTCGCCGTGGGTTCGCAGGTGGGCGGAGACGGCGACCTCGCCGGCGGCGGTGAACTTGACCGCGTTCCCGACCAGGTTGACCAGCACCTGGCGCAGCCGGGTCGGGTCCCCGCGCAGGCCGAGCGGTACGTCGGGAGCGCAGTAGGCGAGCAGCTCCAGGCCCTTGCCCTGGGCGATCTCCGCCAGCAGCTCGGTGGCCTGCTCGACGACCTGCGAGAGGTCGAAGTCGATCTCCTCCAGCTCCAGGTGGCCGGCTTCGACCTTCGAGAAGTCGAGGATGTCGTTGATGATGCTCAGCAGCTGCTGACCGGCCCCGTGCACGCCGTCGGCGTACTGCCGCTGACGGGCGTCGAGCTCGGTCCCGAGCAGCAGGCCGGTCAGCCCGATGACGCCGTTCATCGGTGTGCGGATCTCGTGGCTCATGGTCGCGAGGAACGACGACTTCGCCCGCGAGGCCTCCAGGGCGGCGTCGCGGGCGTCCGCGAGCTCGCGCCGGGTACGGCGGTCCTCGTCGAGCAGGCGGACCGTGCGGACGAAGGTCAGGGCCAGCAGCACGACGAAGCCGACCATCTGCGCGGCCACGTCGCGGGCCTGGCCCGGATCCGGGTCGAGCAGTGGCATCACCGGCGGCACCAGCAGCGGCAGCACGGCCACCGCGGAGCGGCGCAGGATGCTGCGGCGGCACAGCTCGTCGTGCTCGGCGGCGGCGACGCGGTGGACCGGGACGAAGAGAGCCCGGGCGATGAGGGCGGTGCCGAGCAGGGTCCCGGCGGTGAGGATGGTGCTGTCGCGCTCCAGGCCGAGGACCAGCGAGCAGGTGTCGGCGACCAGCCAGAAGCAGATGCCGACGGCCAGTCGGGCGCTGGTCCACGAGCGCGAGCGAGGGTCCAGCAGGACCCGCAGGACGAGGGCCAGGAGGACGGCGTCGACGACGGGGTAGGCGCTGGTGAGTGCCCGGCCGAACAGGGAGGCTCCGTCGCCGGCCAGCAGCGTCTCCTCCAGCGAGGCGGCCCAGAAGATCAGGATGCTGACGGTGAGGACCGTGGCCACGTCGAGGAACGTGTCGATGCTGTTGACCTGCAGCCGGTGGGCCAGGAGCGCGATCAGCGCAGCCCCGACGCATCCGTAGCCGGCCAGCTGGGCGAGGTCGGCGACGTCCCCGGTGACACCGCCGCGGGTGGGGTCGAGGGTGTCCAGGAGGACGCTGAGGACCATCGAGGTGGTGCCGGCGCCGATCAGTCGGGTCTTCAGCCGTCCGGCACGTCGGGAGCCGCGGACGTCGATCCAGGAGATCGCCCCGCAGCAGGCGACGGTCACCGCGAAGGTCAGGGGCAGCACGACCGCCGCGAGCGGCAGGTCGAGGGCCATCCAGAGCAGGTGCCAGACGATGCACGCCGAGCCGACGAGGTGCAGCGGGCCCGCGCGGAACCGGCCGGTGAGCGCGCTCGACCGCACGACACCACCTCCCCCCGGAGCAGCGCGGCAGCACCACGCGTGCCACGTCGACCTGCTGATCGGCCGGCAGCGGGCCGCGCTGAGGATTTCTCAGGCCCACGTGTCACCATGTCCACCGCCCCGGCGCGCTGCCGGGACGGGCTGATGAACGGACGGAGCAGCGTGGACGTGCACGACGACGAGGGCGCCACCCCGGACCCCGCTCCCGCTCCCGCTGCCGTGGCCGAGCCGAAGCGGCGGCTCTCGCTCTGGCAGGAGACGGTCGTGCTCCTCGGGGCGGCGCTGGTCCTCTCCTTCATCGTCAAGACGCTCTTCCTCCAGGCCTTCTACATCCCGTCGGGCTCGATGGAGCCGGGCCTGGAGATCAACGACCGGATCCTGGTCCAGAAGGTCTCCTACTGGGGCGGGGGCAGCCCCGAGCGCGGCGACATCGTGGTCTTCGAGGACCCGGGCGGCTGGCTCGGCCCGGGGGAGGACGTCGGTCCGACCAGCCCGGTCAGCAAGGCGCTCGGCAAGATCGGGCTCTACCCGACCGGTGGACACCTGGTGAAGCGGGTCATCGGCGTCGCGGGCGACGTCATCGAGTGCTGCGACGACCAGGGCCGGCTGATGGTCAACGGGACGCCGATCGAGTCGGACTTCACCCTCAACGACATGGACTGCGACGGCCCGATGGTCACCGACTGCGAGTCGGACTGGTCGACCGGGCCGGTGCCGGACGGCGAGCTGTTCGTGATGGGCGACCACCGCGACGCCTCGGCGGACTCCTCCGAGCACATGTGCCGCAAGGACGAGACCGACTGCGTGCCCGGCAACGAGTTCGTGCCGACCGACCTGGTCGTCGGCAAGGTGTTCGCCCGGGTGTGGCCGGCCAAGCGGTTCTCGATCCTGCACAAGCCGGACACCTTCGCCGACCTGGGCTGACCCGGATCGGGCGCCCGGCTCAGGTCTGGTGCACGTAGCTGTCGAGCTGGTCGCGCTCGAACTCCAGCTGGTCGATGCGGTGCTTGACCACGTCGCCGATGCTGATGATGCCGACCAGGCGGCCGTCGTCGACCACCGGCACGTGCCGGATCCGGCGGTCGGTCATCGTCTTCATCAGCGCATCGAGGTCGGTGTCCGGCGCGCAGGTCTCGACCACGGACGTCATGATCGCGCCGACGGTGTTGTGGACGACCGTGCCGTCGTGGTGGAGGTGGCGTACGACGTCGCGCTCGCTGACGATCCCCTCGACGCGGTCGCCGTCGCCGCTGACGATCAGCGCGCCCACGTTGTGCTCGGCGAGCAGCGCGATCAGCTCGCGCACCCCTGCCTCCGGTCCGATGGTCACCACGGTCGCGCTGGGCTTGGCCTTCAGGACGTCACCGATGTTCATGCACCGACGGTAGTGGTGACGCGGGTCACAAATCTACGGCGTCACGACGGGGTGGGAGGCCGCCGGGAGCGGAGGTCGCTGACCGAGCCGGGACCGGTCCGTCGTACGTCGGGGTCGTCATCGTCGTCGCCGAGCGAGCCCAGGAACGACAGGGCGGCCTCGTGCAGGTGGCCGTTGGTGGCCAGCGCGTTCCCGCCGAACGGCCCGTCGGTGCCGTCGAGCGAGGTGAACCGGCCGCCGGCCTCGCGCACGATGACGTCGAGCGCCGCCATGTCGTAGACCTGCAGCTCGGGCTCGGCGGCGATGTCGACCGCGCCCTCGGCGAGCAGCATGTAGGACCAGAAGTCGCCGTACGCCCGGGTGCGCCAGCAGCGGCGCATCAGCGAGAGGAAGTCGTCGAGCCGGCCGCGCTCCTCCCAGCCGCCCAGCGAGGCGTAGGACAGCGAGGCGTCCTCGAGGCGTCGGACGTCGGAGACCTGGCACTGGGTGGCCTTGAGCAGCGACTTCCCGGTCCAGGCGCCGTTGCCAGTCGACGCCCACCAGCGGCGCTGCAGCTGGGGCGCGGAGACCACGCCCACGACCACCTCGTCGTCGACGGCGAGCGAGATCAGGGTCGCCCACACGGGCACGCCGCGGACGAAGTTCTTGGTGCCGTCGATCGGGTCGACGATCCACCGGCGGGCGCTGGTGCCGGTCGAGCCCTGCTCCTCGCCGGTGATCGCGTCGCGGGACCGGGTGCGCCCGAGGGTGCGCCGGATCATCTCCTCGACCGCCTCGTCGGCGTCGGTGACGGGGGTCAGGTCGGGCTTGCTCATGACGTGCAGGTCGAGCGCCTTGAACCTCGCCGTCGTGAGCGAGTCGGCGTCGTCGGCGAGGACGTGCGCGAGGCGCAGGTCGTCGGTGAAGTCGGTGGCCACGAGCACAGGCTACTTTCAGCAATCTGGCTTAACGTTCAACCATGGACATCAACGGACTCCCACTGCACGCCCTGGTCGTGCATGCGGCGGTGGTCTTCGGGCCGCTCGCCGCCCTCGCCGGCCTCGCCTACCTGGTCCCGCGCTGGCGCGATCGGCTCCGCTGGCCCCTGGTCGTCTCGGTGCTGATCGCCACCGTGTCGGTCTGGGTCGCCTACTTCTCGGGCGAGCAGCTCACCGAGGCCAACGAGTACGGCGGCCCGCTCGCCGCGCTCGTCGAGACCCACGAGGAACGCGCCGGGATGCTGCGGATCAGCGTGACCGCCTTCGCGCTGGTCTCGTTCGTCGCCGCCTGGCTGCACACCCGCTCCGGCCCCACCCGCCTCGCGCTCGCCGGCCTGGTCGGCGTGCTGGCGATCGTCACCGCGGTCTACACGGTGCTCGTCGGCGACGCGGGCGCGCAGATCGCGTGGTACGGCACGACCGCCTGACCGGGGCGCTCAGTACAGAGGCTCGCTCCGCGCGGCCAGCAGCCGCCGGAACGAGGAGACCCGCTCGGGGTCGGCGGTGCCGGCGGCGAGCGCCTCGTCGAGACCGCACTCGGGCTCGTCCGTGCCGTGGGTGCAGCCGCGCGGGCAGTCCTCGGTCATCTCGTCGAGGTCCGGGAAGGCCTCGATGAGGTGCTCGGGCTGGACGTGGGCCAGTCCGAAGGAGCGGATGCCGGGAGTGTCGATGATCCACCCGACGCCCTGCGCCTCGGTGCGGGGGAGCTCCAGCATGTAGGCCGACGTCGAGGTGTGCCGGCCGCGGCCGGTGACGGCGTTGACGATGCCGACCTCGCGGCCCGCGTCCGGGACCAGCGCGTTCACCAGGGTCGACTTGCCGACGCCGCTGGAGCCCACCAGCACGCTGGTGCGTCCGGCCAGGCGCTCGCGCACCTCGGCAAGGTCGCCGCCGCGCCGGGTGACCACCCACGGCACGCCCAGCGAGCGGTACGTCGACAGCAGCGTCTCGGCGTCGGCCAGGTCGGCCTTGGTCAGGCAGAGCAGCGGCTGCATGCCGGCGTCGAAGGCGGCCACCAGCGCCCGGTCGATGAGCCGCGGCTGGGGCTCGGGGTCGGCGAGCGCGGTGACGATCACCAGCTGCTCGGCGTTGGCGACGATGATCCGCTCGACCGGATCGTCGTCGTCGGCGGTACGACGGAGCACGGTCACCCGCTCGCTCACCTCGACGATCCGCGACAGGCTCCCGTCGTCGCCCGACACGTCGCCCACGACCCGGACCCGGTCGCCGACGACCACGCCCTTGCGGCCCAGCGGGCGCGCCTTCATCGCCATCACGGTCCGGCCGTCGACCAGCAGCGTGTAGCGACCCCGGTCGACGGTCACGACCACGCCGGTCACCGCGTCGTCGTACGACGGGCGCTCCTTGGTGCGGGGGCGGGTCCGGCGGCGGGGGCGCTCGTAGTGCTCGACGTCCTGGTCGGAGTAGCGCCCCGACGGCATCAGAACAGCCCGGACCAGAAGCCGGCGAAGTCGGGGAAGGTCTTGCCGGTGGTGGCGACGTTCTCGACCAGGACGCCGTCGACCGCCGCGCCGACGATGACGCCCGCGTGGGCCATCCGGTGGTCGGCGTAGGTGTGGAAAAGGCCGCCGCCCAGCGGGGCGGGCCGCAGGTCGAGCCCGTCGGGACGCTCGACGACGTCGGCGCCGAGGCCGCCGAGCTCCTTGGCCAGGGCGGCCAGCCGGTCGGTCTCGTGGTGCCGGATGTGCGCGATGCCGCGCAGGTGGGACGGCGTGGTGGCCAGCGCGCAGAGCGCCGCCACCGCCGGGGCGAGCTCGCCCACGTCGTGCAGGTCGAGGTCGACGCCCTGCAGCTCGTCGGGCCCGGTCACGCGCAGGCCGGCGTCGGTGAACCCGACCTCGCAGCCCATCTGCGCCAGGATCCCGCGCAGCGCGTCGCCGGCCTGGGTGGTCGCTCGCGGCCAGTCGCGCACGGTGACCGTGCCGCCGGAGACCGCCGCCAGGGCGAGGAACGGTGCGGCGTTCGAGAGGTCGGGCTCGATGACGTGGTCGACGGGGCGCACCGGGCCCGGGGCGACCGTCCAGCGGTTCGCGCCTCCGCCCGACCCAGGGTCGTCGACCTCGACCCCGTGCTGACGCAGCATCGCCACGGTCATGTCGATGTGGGGGAGCGAGGGGACCGGCGTGCCGTCGTGGCGCACGTCGACGCCCTGCTCGTAGCGGGCGCCGGCCAGCAGCAGCGCGGAGATGAACTGCGAGGACGCCGAGGCGTCGACCACGACGGTGCCGCCGCGGACCGTGCCGCTGCCCCGGAGCGTGAACGGCAGCGCGTCGCCGTCGACCTGCACCCCGAGCCCGCGCAGCGCCGTGAGCACCTCGCCGACCGGCCGGTTGCGCATGTGGGCGTCGCCGTCGAAGGCCACGGTCCCGCGGGTCAGGCCGGCGATCGGCGGCACGAACCGCATCACGGTGCCGGCCAGGCCGACGTCCACCGCGACGTCGCCGGCGAACGGCGCCGGGGTGACCGACCAGTCCTCGCCGGCGGTGTCGACGGCCGAGCCGAGGGAGGTCAGCGCCGCCGCCATCAATGCGGTGTCGCGCGAGCGCAGGGCCCGTCGTACGACGGAGGGGCCGTCGGCCACCGCCGCCAGGACCAGCGCCCGGTTGGTCAGCGACTTGCTCCCGGGGAGGGTGACGACGGCGTCGACCGGAGAGGTCGCGCGGGGGGCGGGCCAGGGATCGGGGACGCTCGTCACGCGCGGCACTCTATCGAGACTTCAGGAGACCTTCGCCTTCACCAGCTTGGCCTCGTGCCGGGCGGCGACCGCGAGGTGCTTCGCCTCGCGGCGGGCGTCCTTGGCGGCCCGGCGGGCGCGCCAGGCGACGCCCGGCTTCCCGTCGGTGTCGCCCGCGGCGATCACCAGACCGCCGAGCAGCGAGACGTTCTTGAAGAAGTGCAGCTTCTGCTGGGTCTTCTGGGCCGGGTCCTGGACCTCCCAGTAGCGGTGGCCGGCTGCGGTGGTCGGCACCAAAGACGCGGCCAGCACCGCGGCCGACAGGCGCGGGGCGCGACCGGTGGCGAGGCCGAGCGCGGCGGCGACCTGGACGCCGGCGTTGAGCCGGACCAGGGTGGCGGGGTCCTCGGGGAGCGGGATGCCGGCCCTCTTGACCGCGGGCACGACGCGGTCGGTGACGGCCTTGGCCTTGACCGCTGACGCCTCGGCGTTCTTCAGAGCGGTCGTGGCCCCGACGAGGAAGATCGAGGCGAGCATGGGACGGGCGACGAGGCGGCTGACGGTCATGGACCCTTCTTACCCGCCCTAGGGTGGACCCATGTGCGGCCGGTACGCGTCCACGCGGCGCCCCGAGGACCTCGTCGAGGAGTTCGAGATCGCCGAGGAGATGATCGAGGCACCGCTCGAGCCCGACTACAACGTCGCGCCCACCAAGGAGGTGTACGCCGTCCTCGAACGGCCGCCCTCGAAGGACTCGAGCGAGTCGCTGCGCCAGCTGCGGGTGCTGACCTGGGGGCTGGTGCCGTCCTGGGCCAAGGACCCGTCGATCGGCAGCCGGATGATCAACGCGCGGATGGAGACGGTGGCCGAGAAGCCGGCGTACCGGAAGGCGTTCGCGAAGCGCCGCTGCCTGCTGCCGGCGGACGGCTACTTCGAGTGGTACCCCACCTCCCAGGTGGCGAAGAACGGCAAGCCGGTCAAGCAGCCCTTCTTCATCCGCCCGAAGGACGGCGGCACGCTGGCGATGGCCGGGCTGTACGAGCTCTGGCGCGACCCGACGCGGGCCGACGACGACCCTGCGCGCTGGCGCTGGACCTGCACCGTGATCACCACCGACGCCGAGGACGACCTCGGCCACATCCACGACCGGATGCCGCTGATGGTCGAGCGCGAGCGGTGGGCGGACTGGCTCGATCCGGCCGCCCCGCAGGACGGCCTGCTCGACCTGCTGGTCCCCGCCGCCCCCGGGGCACTCGAGGCGTACGCCGTCCCGACGCTGGTCAACAACGTCCGCAACAACGGGGCCGAGCTGGTCGCGCCGATCCCGCTCGAGGAGGTCGTGGAATGAGCGAGCGGCTGATCGACACCCCCCGCGGCGCGGCCCGCCTCGTCACCCACGCGGCGCCCGAGCCGGTCGCCACGCTGCTGCTCAGCCACGGCGCCGGAGGCGGGATCGACGCGCGCGACCTGGCCGCGCTGGCGGCGGCGCTGCCCTCGCACGGCTTCACGGTCGTGCTCCTCGAGCAGCCCTGGCGGGTGGCCGGCCGGAAGGTCGCGACCCCACCGCCGACCCTGGACGAGGCGCTGCTGGCCGCCGTCGCGGCCGTGGACGCCGCTGGACCGCTGGTGCTGGGCGGCCGCTCGGCCGGGGCCCGGTCGGCGGCGCGCTGCGCCGTACCGGCGGGGGCGGCGGGGTGCCTGGCGCTGTCGTTCCCGCTGCACCCGCCCGGGAAGCCCGAGAAGAGCCGGCTGCCCGAGCTGGCGGGGGCCGGCGTACCGACCCTGGTCGTGCAGGGTGAGAACGACGCCATGGGCCGCCCGGAGGAGTTCCCGGCCGAGACCGAGATCGCCGTGGTCCCCGGTGGCGACCACGGGCTGAAGGTGCCCGCCCGCGGAGCGGTCTCGCAGGCCGACGCGATGGCGATCGTCGTCGAGTCGACCCTCGAGTGGATCGTGCGCGAGGTGACCGGGAATGGGGCGCCGGGCTGACGTGTTTCACCATCGTGATGGCACTCCTGGAAGCACCCGCCCCCGGCGTAGGCTGGGAGACGATGACTGACTTCACCGACGCCACGCTCGACGACCTCGAGCCTGTCGACGTCGCCACCGAGACCGAGGCCGACCGGGCCGCGCGCTTCGAGCGCGACGCCCTGCCGTTTCTGGACCAGCTCTACTCCGCCGCGATGCGGATGACCCGCAACCCGGCCGATGCCGAGGACCTGGTCCAGGAGACCTTCGCCAAGGCGTACTCGTCGTTCCACCAGTTCCGGCCCGGCACCAACCTGAAGGCCTGGCTCTACCGGATCCTGACGAACACCTTCATCAACACCTACCGCAAGAAGCAGCGGCAGCCGCAGCAGTCCATGGCCGAGGACGTCGAGGACTGGCAGCTGGCCCGCGCGGAGTCGCACCAGTCGACCGGACTGAAGTCGGCCGAGACCGAGGCCCTCGAGCACCTGCCCGACTCGCAGGTCAAGGACGCGCTCCAGCGACTCCCCGAGGAGTTCCGGCTCGCGGTCTACCTCGCCGACGTCGAGGGGTTCGCCTACAAGGAGATCGCCGAGATCATGGAGACGCCGATCGGGACCGTCATGTCCCGCCTGCACCGCGGTCGCCGCCAGCTCCGCGACATGCTGCAGGACTACGTCCGCACCAACGACCTGCTGACCGTCGGCCGCGGCCAGGAGAGGGGCGACTCGTGAGCACCCAGGACCAGGACCACGCTGGGCACAGCCACGGCGACGTCTCCGAGCGCGAGTGTGCCGACTACCTCGAGCAGATCGTCTACTTCATCGACAACGAGCTCGCCGAGGCCGACTGCGACGCCGTCCGGGTCCACCTCGACACGTGCAACCCCTGCCTGGAGAAGTACGACCTCCAGCGCACGGTGAAGTCGGTCGTCGCCCGGTCCTGCTCCGAGGCCGCTCCGGAAGAGCTGCGTCAGCGGGTGATGTTCCGGATCCGCGAGGTCCAGGTCCGCATCAGCGACAGCTGAGTCGCGCTCGCGGCCGGAGAGTTTCATCGGCTGGCCGATGAAACTGGAGCCGGGACGATGAAGCTTCGTCGTCCCGGCGTGAGTTTCATCGGCTAGCCGATGAAACTCTCCCGCGGCCTCGACGACCGCCGCCCCAGGCGGGTCCAGGAAGCAACGAACCCCCGGCCCAGTGGGCTCGGGGGTTCGGATGCGTGGTGCCTGCGCTCAGGCGTTGGGGCGCTTCCCGTGGTTCGCGCCCTTCTTCTTGCGAGCGCGGCGCTTGCGGCCGGTCTTGCCCATGGTGATCTCCTCGAATCGGTGTCGACCCAGACAGAGGGCCATCAGACAGTCTCTCAAATGAGCCCGCCGAGGCGAAATCAGAGTCGGGACAGGAACCGCTCGGCATCGACGACGACCCGAGTCACCTCGCCGGAGGCGATCACCTTCGCCGACCCGACGTGGCGTGCGGCGACGGTGAAGCGGTGCAGGCGCCCGTCGACGTACGACGACGTCGCGGTGACCTCGACCTCCCGGCCGACGACCGACGGCGACAGGTGCTCCAGCGACATCCGGGTGCCGACGGAGGTGCCGCCGGCGGGCAGGGTGGGCTCGATCGCGGCGCAGGTGGCGGCCTCGCACCAGGCGAGCAGGCGGGGCGTGCCGAGCACGGGGAGGGTGCCGGAGCCGACGGCGAGAGCGGTGTCCGCGTCGGTGACCGTGAAGGTGAGCGACGCCTCGAGGGTCACAGTTCCCGCCGGAAGGCGATCAGGTCGATCTCGGGCAGCGGGTGCCAGTCGCGCTCGGGCAGTCGGGAGAAGCCGAGGCGCTCGTAGAGCCGGTGGGCGGTCGTCATCTCGCGCAGGCTGGACATCGCGACCGCGGCAGCACCGTCGGCGCGAAACCGGTCGAGGACCTGCTCGACCAGCGCCCGGCCGACGCCACGGCCCTGGGCAGCGGGGGAGACGGCCAGCATCCGGAACTCGCCCTCGTCGTCCCGGGCGATCTCGCGCCACGGGGAGCCTGGTGGGCAGACGGTGACGCAGCCCAGCAGCTCCTCACCCGCCACGGCCACCCAGAGCTCGGCCTCGGCGTCCCGGGAGGCCGCGTCGGCGAGCCGGGCGGCGTAGTCGTCGTCGGGGCCGGACAGGAACGGCTCGTAGGCGGCCAGGGTGACCGCGCCCGCGGCCGCGTGGTCGGCAGCGCGGGCCCGCCGGACGATCACGCCCGCGGCGCCAGGTAGTGGGGGTTGGTCGCGCGGAGCGCATCGACGACGACCAGCAGCAGGTCGGCCCGCACGGCCGGCGGCCGCGGGCCGAGCGCGAGCTGGAGGTAGAGGGCCCGGAGGAACGCCTCCGCGTTGCCGCCGACGAGGTGCGGGTCGCGGTCGTCGTACGACGACCGCACGCCGGCCACCGCCGCCAGGCGGGCCACCCAGGGCTCCAGGACCTGGAGCGGTACGACGTCGCGCCGGAGCACCTGCAGGACGGTGTGGGCCAGTCGGTCGGTCTCACCGTTGGAGAACAGCCGCTCGACCCGCTCGACCAGGCGGTCGGCGACGACGTCGAGGATGACGGTCAGCTCGGGCTGCTGGACGTGCGGGGAGCCGGCGAGCGTGCCGAGCGCGTCGGCGCCGTGGGCCACGGCGTGCGCCCAGCCCTTGCCGGGGACGTAGCCGCGCAGGTCGCGCTCGCGCAGCAGCCAGGTCGCGAGCCGGTCGCCCCACTCCAGGATCTTGCCGCCGGGGACGAGGGGGCGCTGGTTGTCGCGGGCGATGCACTCGCCGAGGACCAGAGCGGAGAAGCTGCGCCGGAAGATCCCGTCGTCGTCGACGGTGCCCAGGCCGACCGACAATCCGGTGGCCATGCCGTCGCCGAGGCCGGTCAGCAGGTCGTCGTACACGCCCCGCTCGACCCAGGTCGCCAGCGTCGGGTAGGCGGTCCCGTCGCGGAGCTCGGGGTCCGGGTCGCCGAGCATCCGGGTGAGCTCGGCGGTGAGGTCGTCGAGGGGTCGGTCGTCGGGCACCGCCAGCCCGGCGGCGTGCACCTGCTTCCAGTAGGACCCCGACATGAGGGTCATCCTGCCAAAGAACCGGCCGGTCTGGACCAGGGGCCCGGTAGGCGGCGGAACGCTCCGCCCCGGAGCGGCCCGGACCCGCCGGGGCGGCCGCCACTAGCCTGGTGACGTGCCCACCTTCAGCGAGCTGGTCCGCAGCCACACGGACCTCGACGAGGCCGACGTCGCCTGGCTCCAGCTGCTGCAGGCGGACTGGCAGATCATCGCCGACCTGTCCTTCGCCGACCTGGTGCTGTGGCTGCCCGACCGCGAGGGGAGCGGCTTCTGGGCGGCCGGCCAGATGCGGCCGACGACCGGCCCCACGGCGTACGTCGACGACGTGGTCGGCACCTTCGTCCCCGCCGGGCGCCGGCCGATGCTGGACGCCGCCTACCGCGAGGGCCGGCTGGTCCGCGAGGGCGACCCGGAGTGGCGCGACGACGTCCCGGTCCGCGTCGAGACGATCCCCGTACGACGGGCCGGCCGGGTGATCGGCGTCGTCGGCCGCAACACCAACCTGCTCGGCGTGCGCACGCCGAGCCGCCTGGAGCTGTCCTACCTGCAGACGGCCGCCGACCTGACCCAGATGATCGCGAACGGGCACTTCCCGGCCCCGGGCCAGCGCAGCGACCACGCGGACTCACCGCGGGTCGGGGACGGGTTCCTGCGCGTGGACGGCGCCGGCCGGGTGGTCTACGCGAGTCCGAACGCGCTGTCGGTCTACCGGCGGCTGGGGCTCTCGGGCGACCTGACGGGTGTGGCCCTGGCCGACCTGACCCGCGACCTGGTCCCGCCGCGCAAGCGCCCGGACGAGGAGACGCTGAGCGCCGTGCTCGGCGGCCGGGCGCACCGTGACACCGAGATCGGCACCGACAACGTCTCGCTGATCGTCCGCAGCATCCCGCTGCGCCCCCAGGGCGACCACCTGGGCGCCCTGGTGCTGGTGCGCGACGTCACCGACCTGCGCCGGCGCGACCGCGAGCTGGTCACCAAGGACGCGACGATCCGCGAGATCCACCACCGGGTGAAGAACAACCTGCAGACCGTCGCCGCGCTGCTGCGGCTCCAGGCCCGCCGGATCGACTCGGAGTCCGCCAAGTCCGCCCTCGAGGAGGCCGTACGACGGGTCGGGTCGATCGCCATCGTCCACGAGACGCTCAGCCAGGCGGTCGAGGAGACCGTCGCGTTCGACGAGATCGCCGACCGACTGGGCGCGATGGTCACCGAGGTGAGCGCGATGGGCGGCCGGGTCCGGGTCCGTCGCGAGGGCTCGTTCGGGGTGCTGCCGTCCGAGGGGTCGACGGCACTCGCGATGGTGCTGACCGAGATCCTCCAGAACGCCGTCGAGCACGGCTTCGACCCGGACGCCGACACGACCGGGCAGATCCTCGTGCGGGTCCAGCGGATCGTCGGCCGGCTGCACCTGACCGTCGACGACGACGGCCGGGGGCTCCCGGACGGGTTCACGCTGGACGGCTCGACGAACCTGGGGCTCTCGATCGTGCGGACGCTGGTCGAGTCCGAGCTCGGCGGCCAGCTGGAGCTGGGTCCGGTCCCCGGAGGGACCGGGACGCGCGCGATGGTCGACGTACCCGTGGAGTGACGTGTCGCGACCTCGCGAGCTCGGTCGTGCGGCTCGCTCGACCACCACCAGCGAGTCCGCTGGCGCGTCCTCAAGGCCTCGACACGCCGGTCACGACCTCGCGAGCTCGGTCGTGCGGCTCGCTCGACCACCGTCAGCGGAGCCGCTGGCGCGTCTCCGCTAGGCGGTCCGGACGCGGGCGCGGGCGTTGCGACGCTTGAGAGCGCGTCGCTCGTCCTCGCTCAGACCGCCCCAGACACCGTGGTCCTGGCCAGCCTCGAGCGCCCACGCGAGGCACTGCTCGCGCACCTCGCAGCGTCGGCACACCTGCTTGGCCTCCTCGATCTGGAGGATGGCCGGACCGGTGTTGCCGATCGGGAAGAACAGTTCCGGGTCCTCGTCGAGGCACGCGGAACGGTGGCGCCAATCCATGGCTGGGGAATCCCTCATCTCTACTACGTACGTGCAGGCCAGGGGCAGCTCAGGCCTGCGGGCGCTTCGGTGGGCAACGCGGAAGTGAACGCGTTCACGAGCGCCGGTCCAGCCTGGCAAGGATTGGACCGTTAAACAAGACCCGCGGTGGTCTCGTTCATCACAGGTTGTCGGACGCTCACATGCCGCGCCCACCTGGTAGGCAACGCGCGGGGGTACCCCGAAGGTTCCCGCCGCGGCCGTGTCTACGCTGTCCGCCGTGACCGACGACCGTCCCGCTGCGCCCCGCCCGCTCCTCGCCGCGGCCCTCCTGGCCGCCCTGGAGTCGCTCGCGCTGCTGGTGAGCGCGGTGCTGGAGCTGGTCAACGTCTCGGGCGTGCGGATCACCATGGGGCTCACCACGGCCCTGTTCTTCCTCGTGTACGGCGCCGCGCTCGGCCTGTGCGCCTGGGGCCTGACCCGGCTCGCCCTGTGGTCGCGGGCGCCCGTCGTCCTGGCGCAGCTGATCCAGCTGGGGGTGGCCTGGAGCTTCCGCGGTGGCGAGACCACGGCGGTGTCGGTCGTGCTGGCCGTGGTCGCGGTCGCGGTCCTGGTCGGGATCTTCCATCCGGCGAGCACGGCCGCTCTCGTGGACGACCCCACGGGATTGACCCGGCAGCCGGAGCAGCCGGACTAGTCCGGCTGCTCCAGCGAGGTCCGCAGCTGCTCCAGGGTGCGGTTGAGCAGCCGGGAGACGTGCATCTGGGAGACGCCGATCTCCACGGCGATCTGCGACTGGGTCATGTTCTTGAAGAACCGCAGCAGCAGGATCTTCTTCTCGCGGGCGTCCAGGCGGTCGAGCAGCGGCTTGATCGACTCGCGGATCTCGACGTGCTCGAGCCCCTCGTCGTCGATGCCGATCGCGTCGAGCATGGTGGCGTTGCCGTCGTCGGAGTCGTCGGTCGCGTCCAGCGAGAGCGTGGAGTAGGCGTTGCTGGACTCGATGCCCTCGACGATCTCCTCGACGGTGCAGCCGATCGCCTCGGCGAGCTCACGGGGCGTCGGGGAGCGGCCGAGCGACTGGGTCAGCTCGGCGCTGGCCGACCCGATCTGCATCCGCAGCTCCTGGAGGCGGCGCGGCACTCGGATCGCCCAGCCCTTGTCGCGGAAGTAGCGCTTGATCTCCCCGATGATCGTCGGCGTCGCGTACGTCGAGAACTCGACCCCGCGGTCGGAGTCGAAGCGGTCGATGGACTTGATCAGCCCGATGGTGCCGACCTGGACCAGGTCCTCGTAGGGCTCGCCCCGGTTGCGGAACCGGCGGGCGCAGTGCTCGACCAGCGGCAGGTGCAGGTGCACCAGGGAGTCGCGGGCACTGTCGCGGCGCGCCTGCGTCTCCTCCTCGTCGTGGAAGACCAGGAAGAACTCCGCGCTGCGGCGGCGCGTGATCTCGACCCCGGTGGGGGGCGGGTCCGGCGCCGTGGCCGGTTCCCGAGTGGAGCCGCCCATGTCAGACGTCTGCCGCGGGGACGTCCGACAGGATGCTCGACCGCATCGTCATGGTGACCGCGAACCGGCCGGGGGTCGACTCGACCGACGCCGCGCTGGCGAGGGTGTCGAGGACCTGCCAGGCGAAGCTGTCGTAGTCGGGAGACGCGGCCGAGGACGCCTGCACACCGACCGTGATCGTCAGCTGGGAGGGGGCGAGGTGGAACTCGGTGACCAGCGAGGTGCCGGGGTCGGCCTCGGGCAGCACCATCGCGCACGCCTCGCCGACGGCGATGCGCAGGTCCTCGATGTCGTCGATGGTGAAGTCGAGCCGCGCGGCCAGCCCGGCGGTCGTCGTACGCAGGACGGACACGTAGGCCCCGTCGGCGGGCAGACGCAGCTCGACGTCGGCGCGAGCCGGTCGTGGGTCGGGATCGGTGACAGCCATCGTTCGTCCTTCGTCGCAGGTGCCTCGCGTGAACCCTAGGTCACCCGGGCCGCGGGAAGGGAGAACGGGGCCGAGGTCGGCTAGGTTCTCCGCATGTCACGCGCGCGGATGCTGAACGTGTCCGTGCGCGGGCCGGCGGACGCGCCGGTGGTGGTCCTGGTGCACGGGTTCGGCTGCGGACAGCACATGTGGCGCCACCTCGCTCCCGCGTTCGAGGTCGACCACCGGGTGGTGCTGCTGGACCTCCCGGGCTCCGGCGAGGCGGATCCGGCGTCGTACGACACGGTGCGTCACGGGCGCCTGGAGGGCTACCGGGACGACCTCGCGGCGCTGTTGGACGAGCTCGCCCTCGGTCCCGTGACGCTGGTCGGCCACTCGGTGTCGGCGATGATCTCCGTCCTGGTCCAGGTGGCCCGCCCGGACCTCGTCGAGCGTCTGGTCCTGGTCACGCCCTCCGCGCGCTACCTCGACGACGGTGAGTACGTCGGCGGGTTCGCCGCGGACGACATCGACGACCTGCTCGGTCTGATGAGCCGCAACCACCTCGGCTGGCAGGACCCGCTGGCGACGCTCGTCGCCGGCGACCCGTCGTCGGACACCCACGGCGAGCTGGAGGCGTCGTTCTGTCGCACCCGGCCGGACGTCGCGGCCGAGTTCGCCGCCGTGACCTTCCGGGGCGACAACCGCGCCGACCTCCCCCGGGTGACGGCCCCGACCCTGGTAGTCCAGGCGGCCCAGGACTCGGTCGCGCCGCTGACCGCGGGCGCCTTCGTCCGCGACAGCATCCCGGGCGCCGTGCTCGAGGTGATCGACACGCGGGGCCACTGTCCCCACCTGACCGCCCCGGCGGAGACCGCCGAGGTCGTCCGGCGCTTCCTGGTCCCCGCGCCGCGGTGAGGTCGCGATGACGGAGATCGACGACCTCCGCCGCCTGTTCGACGACGCGCCCTGCGGCTACGCCGTGCTGGCCGGGCCGGAGGGTCCGGTGCGCCACGCGAACGCGGAGCTGGCGCGCCTCGTGGGGCGCCCGGTGGGCGAGCTGGTCGGGACCGCGACGCTGGCCTCGCTGCTGACGGTCGGCGGTCGCATCCTGCTGGAGACCCACCTGCTCCCCATGCTCGAGCACGACGGGGTCGTCCGCGAGGTCGCCCTCGACCTGCTGCGCCCCGACGGCGGCCGCGTCCCGGTCCTGCTCAACGCGTCCACGTCGGCGGGCGACCCCGCCGTACGCGTCGTGCTCTTCGAGGTGCGCGACCGCCACCGCTACGAGCAGGACCTCCTGGTGGCGACCCGGGCCGCCGAGCAGGCGCGCAGTGCGGCGACGGCCCTGGCCCAGACGCTGCAGCAGACCCTGATCCCGCCGGCGCCGCCCGAGATCCCGCACCTCACGATCGCCGCCGCCTACCGCCCCGCGGGTGACGGGACCATGGTCGGCGGCGACTTCTACGACGTCTTCCAGGTCGCTGCCGACGCGTGGTGCGTCGTGCTGGGCGACGTCAGCGGCAAGGGCGCGTCGGCAGCGGCCGTGACGTCCTTCGTCCGCTACACCACGCGCGCCCTGGCCCTCGACCACCCGGACCCGAGCGACCTGCTCCGGCGCCTGGACCGGGCCCTGCGAGCGCACGGCACCGACCACTACTGCACGGTCGTCGTGGCGTTCCTGGCCCGCCACGGGGAGGCCTGGGAGGTCCGCCTCGCCCTGGCCGGCCACCCACCGGCCCTGCTCCGCGACGCCGCGACCGGTCTCGTCCACGAGCTCGGGGTCTTCGGGAGCCCGATCGGGCTCCTCGAGACGACCGGCTTCACCACCGTCACGCACCTGCTGCGCGACGAGACGCTCACCCTCTACACCGACGGCGTCACGGAGGCGCGGGGCGAGGACGGACTGTTCGGGGAGTCCCGTCTGGAGCGGCTCATCGCCGGTGGGCCGCACGACCCCCGGGCCATCACCGACGCCATCACCGAGGAGGTGCTGCGCTACCAGCGCGGCGTCGCCGCCGACGACATCGCGGTGGTCACCCTCGCCGCCCGCTCCAGCGACGTCAGTGGCCCACCGGCCGCGCGAGGGAGTTGACCGCGCCGTCGAAGACCCAGGGCAGCACCCGGGCGGCCGGCACGATCGCGCGTCGCGCGGCCCGCGATCGGGTGCCGGTGAGCAGGGCCCCGGTGAGCCAGCGGTAGCGGCGGGTGAGCCGGACCCAGTCGCGCTCGTAGCGCTCCGGGTCGTCGACGACCAGGGCGCCGACGGCGGCCCGCGCCTGGGCGAAGGCCAGGGCCAGGCCCTCGCCGGTCAGTGCGTCGACGTAGCCGCCGGCGTCGCCGACCAGCAGCACCCGCCCGGCGACCCGGCGGCTGGCCTCCTGCCGCAGCGGACCGGCCCCCCGCACGACGCTGGCCGGCTCGGCGCAGCCCAGCCGGTCGCGCAGCCCGGGGAGCGCGTCGAGGCGCGCGTCGTACGACGCCTTGGCCGAGGACAGCACGGCCACGCCGACCAGGTCGGGGGCCACCGGCGTCACGTAGGCCTCCACGGCGGGGGCCCAGTGCACCTCGACGTACGGCGACCACGGCGCGACCGCGAAGTGCTGGCGCAGGCCGAACCGCGGGTGGCGGGTCGTCGGACGGTCGAGCCCGAGCGCCCGGCGGACGGGGGAGTGCAGGCCGTCGGCCGCGATCAGGTAGCGGGCCCGGACGTGGTCGGTCCGGACCTCCTCGTCGTCCTGCCGGACCGCGCCCACCGTCCGCTGCTCCACCCGGGCGCCCGCGGCGAGCACCGCGCGGGTGAGCGCGTCGTGCAGGACGGTACGGCGGATGCCGCGCCCGGACCCGTGCCGGAAGTCGGCGCTGGCCGCGCGCGGACCGGAGACGTAGCGGATGCCGCGGAAGTCGTGGCCGGACGGGTCGACGCCCAGCTCGAGCAGCCCGGCGAGCGCGCCCGGCATCAGCCCCTCGCCGCAGGCCTTGTCCACGGCTCCCGGCCGCGGCTCCCACACCTCGACGTCCAGGCCCGCTCGCGCGGCGTGCAGCGCGGTGACCAGGCCGGCGGGTCCACCACCGGCGACGAGCAGGTCGATCCGTCGGACGCTCACGCGGCCACCGCCGCGGTCAGGGCGCGCTCCTCGGCCCGGATCCGGACGGTCAGGAGCGCGGCGTTGGCGACGCTGAAGACGACGGCGGTGACCCAGGCGCCGTGCACCAAGGGCAGAGCCGCACCCTCGATGACCACCACCAGGTAGTTGGGGTGGGGGAGGAAGCGGTAGGGGCCGGACCGCACCAGCGGGAGGCCGGGCACGACGATGACGCGGGTGTTCCACTGCCGGCCGAGGGACGCGATGCACCACCACCGGACGACCTGGCTGGCGAGGACCAGGGCCAGCATCGTCCAGCCCAGCGCCGGGACGAACGGCCGGTCCGCGACCAGCACCTCGACGACGCAGCCGACCAGCAGGCCGACGTGCAGCACCACCATGACCGGGAAGTGGCCGCGTCCCGACTCGACGCCGCCGCGCTCGAAGGCCCAGGCGGCGTTGCGCCGGGAGACGGCCACCTCGGCCAGCCGCTCGAGACCGACCAGCACGACGAGGACGACGTAGAGCGCCTCGCTGCTCACGCGGGCACCCGCAGCAGCACCAGCTCGGAGCAGAAGCCGGGGCCCATGGCCAGCATCAGGCCGAGCGATCCCGGTCGTGGCGGCCGGTCGCGGAGGGTGTCCGCCAGGACGTGCAGGACCGAGGCCGAGGACAGGTTGCCGATCCGCCGCAGCGACTCCCAGGTGACCCCGAGCGTCTCACGGTCGACGCCCAGCGTGTCCTGGAGCGCCTCCAGCACCTTGGGCCCGCCGGGGTGGGCGACGTAGAACTCGACGTCGTCGCGGGTCAGGCCCTGGTCGGCGAGGAACCCGTCGACGTCGGCGCCGACGTAGCGCCGCACGACGTCGGGGACGGCGCTGTCGAGGACGATCTTCAGCCCGCCGGCGCCGACGTCCCAGCCCATCGTGCGCTCGGAGTCGGGGTAGAGCCGGCTGCGGGTCGCGACCACCTCGGGCTGCGGCCACGCGGGCGGGGGCAGCTGCGCGGCCCGGGCAGACCCGGCGGCCACCACCGCGGCGGCGCCGTCGCCGAAGAGACCGCTGGCGACCAGGTTGGCCACCGACGAGTCGTCGCGCTGGAGGGTGAGCGAGCAGAGCTCGACGCTCATCAGGACCGCGATCGCGTCCGGGTGACCGACCAGGTAGTCGTGCAGTCGGGCGACGCCGGCGGCTCCGGCCACGCACCCGAGTCCGACGATCGGCACTCGCACGACGTCCTCGCGCAGCCCGATCAGGCCCGCGACGCGGGCGTCGAGGGAGGGCACGGCCAGGCCGGTGACCGTCGCGGAGATGATCAGGTCGACGTCGGACGGGACCAGGTCGACCGCCTTCAGCGCGTCCACCACGGCGCGGGCGCCGAGCTCGACACCGGCGGAGATGAAGGCGTCGTTCGCCGCCCCGAAGTCCGGCAGCGCGCCGTACTGCTCCAGGGGCAGCGCGGTGTGCCGGGTGTCGACGCCGGCATGCGCGTGGAAGCGCTCCACGACGGCGCGGCTCACCCGGCCGCGCAGCATCGTGTCGACGAAGGACGCGGTGATCTCGGCCTGGGAGTAGCGGTGCTCGGGCAGGGTGCCGCGGACGCTCAGGATGCGCATGGTCGGCTCTTCTCGGTGAGGGGTCGGGGGGAGGTCATGCGCCGCTCGCGACGAGCAGGACGACGTCGAGGAGGGCCACGGCCATGGCCGCGCGGAACGGCCACCGGCCGGCGCCGCGGAGGGCGACGAGGCTCAGCAGGGCGACGGCGACGAGCACGGCGAACGCCCAGGCGGGCGGGTCGCCGGGACCGAGCGTGGCCAGGACGGACGCGGCGGCGAGGAGCACGGCCGCGGCGACCCGCGCCCGGGCCGCCCCGAGCCGGTGCGGCAGTCCGCGGACGCCGGTCCGCTCGTCGTCGGCGAGGTCGGGGAGGGCGTTGACCAGGTGGGCGCCGACGCCCAGGGCCGCCCCGGCGGCCACGGCCCACCACGCGGGCCACCGGGTCGCGGGCTCCGCGGCGGTCGCGACGGCGGGCAGCAGGCCGAAGGCGCCGGCGTACGGGAGCCAGGACCAGGGACCGGTCTTCAGCCCGAGGTTGTAGGCGTGCGCGAGCACGAGGCAGGTGAGGTGCGCCAGGGCGGCCCGCCAGCCGAGGGCGAGGGAGAGGACGAGGCAGGCGACGGCGGCGATCCCGGTCGCCCCGGCCACCAGCCGCGCCGGGACGAGTCCCCGGGCGATCGGCTTGTCGGGGCGTCCGGTGGCGCGATCCCGGGCGACGTCGACGAGGTCGTTGCCCCAGCCGACGGTCAGCTGCCCGGACGCGACCGCCGTGCCGACCAGGGCGACCGTGCCGGGCGGCTGGTCGGCGGCCACCGCGAGGAGGGTCGCCACGAGCGAGACGGCCACGGCCGGACCCGGGTGGGACGACTGCAGGAGTCCCAGCACGCGGTCGCGCGGACCGGCTGGTCGCGGCGCCACGGCTGACGTCCGGTCAGTCCCACTCGTCATCGTCCGGCCCCCGCGTCCCTCGGGTGACCGGTGCCCCTCGGGCCCGGCGTCCACACGGTCGGGGGACGGACGCGTGCGGGCGGCGCCGCGGGGTTACCCGAGGGGGACGGGTGAGGGAGATGCCGATGACCGCGGTGACCGAGGACCTGGTGGTCCTCCTGGACGACGACGGCGCGCCCGTCGGGACGCACGCACGGGCGGACGTGCACGGGACGAGCACGCCGTTGCACCTGGCGTTCTCGTGTCACCTCTTCGACCGCGCGGGTCGGCTGCTGATGACCCGCCGCGCGCTGGCGAAGCGGACCTGGCCCGGCGTGTGGACCAACTCCTTCTGCGGCCACCCGCGCCCCGGCGAGGACCCGGTCGACGCCGTGCACCGGTACGCCGCGCACGAGCTCGGCATCGCGGTCGTCGACGTGCGTCCGGCCCTGCCGGACTTCCGCTACCGGGCCGTGGACGCCGGAGGCGTCGTCGAGAACGAGGTCTGCCCGGTCTTCTTCGCCTCGACCGACCAGGAGCCGGCGCCCCGCCCCGACGAGGTCGCGGAGCACGTGTGGGCCGATCCGGCCGACGTCGCGCTCGTCGTACGACGGGCGCCGTGGACCCTCAGCCCCTGGTTCGTGGAGCAGGTCGACCAGCTGGGCGCCGGCTCGCCGTACGCCTGACGGCCCGGGGCGGGCTGAGCGTCGTGGCGGGCGCCGCTCAGGGGCGGCGCCCGGTGACCAGGTACTGCAGCTGGACGTCGTGGCCGGGTGCGACGCCGTGGGAGCGGTCCAGCTCGAGCACCGACTCCAGCGGCTCGACCAGGACGTCGACCAGGCCGCCGTGGCGCAGGACGTCCGCGGTCTCGTCGATGCAGCGGGCGTCGGCAAGGGGGAGGGTGGCGGCGGGACGCTCGCCGTACAGGCTCCCGAGACCGTCGGTGAACCAGGTGCTGTCGGCCATCGCGACGACGCCGCCGGGCCGGAGCAGCCGGACCCAGCTGCGGACCGCGGCCTCGGGGTCGCGGAGCGTCCACATGACGTAGCGGCCGGTGACGGCGTCGAAGGACGCGTCCGGGAAGTCGGGGGCGACGGCGTCGGCGACCACGAACCGGGGCGCCGTACGGCGGGTCGCCGCATGCTCCCGGGCCCGCTCGAGCATGCCGTCGGACAGATCGGAGCCGGTGACCCGGTGGCCGAGGTCGGCGAGCAGGAACGCGACGTGGCCGCTGCCGGTGCCGACGTCCAGGACGTCGGCGGGCGCCTCGGGCAGCGCGGCGGACCAGATCGCGCTCCAGACCTTCGCGTCGAGGTCGCGGCGCTCGGGGCGCTGCTGGTAGTCGTCGTACGACGGGGCGCGCTCGGTCCAGTAGTCGTTGATGGTGGCCTGCAGCGGATCGGTCATGACGCGACCTCCTGGTCGTGGGTGTCGGGGAACGGGTGGAAGTGCAGGTGCAGCTCGCCGCCGTGCTCGACCCGCTGCACGCCGATGCCGTAGACCGGCTCCAGCAGCTCGGGAGCGAGGACCTGGTCGGTGGGGCCGGCGGCGACGATCCCGCCGTCGCCGAGCAGGACCAGGTCGTCGCAGTAGCGCGAGGCGAGGTTGAGGTCGTGGAGCACGACCACCGAGCTGGTGCCGAGCTCGTGCACGAGCCGGGTGAGCAGGCCCAGGACCTCGTGCTGGTAGCGGATGTCGAGGTGGTTGGTCGGCTCGTCGAGCAGCAGGTGGCTGGCCTGCTGGGTCAGGGCCCGGGCGATCAGGACCCGCTGCCGCTCGCCGCCGGAGAGGCCGGCTAACGCGCGGGTGGCCAGGTGGGTGGCCCCGACGCGGCGCAGGGCGTCGGCGGCGATCGCGTGGTCGTCCTCGCCGGTGCGCTGGAACGTGGAGAGGTGCGGGGTGCGCCCGAGCAGGACCATCTCGGCGACGGTCAGCGTCGACTCGCCGCCACTCTCCTGCACCACGACCGCCAGCCGCTGGGCGGCCTCGCGCGGGCGGATCGTGGTGAGCGGGCTGCCGTCGACCTCGACGGCGCCGGTGGGGGTGCTCAGCGCGCCGTAGAGCAGCCGGAGCAGGGTCGTCTTGCCGCTGCCGTTGGGACCGATCAGGCCGAGCAGTCGGCCCGGGGCGGTGGCCAGCGAGACCGCGTCGAGGACCCGCTGGTCGCCGTACGACCAGGAGACGCCGCGGGCCTCGATCACGAGCCGTCGCCGAAGCGCTCGACGATCCGCTCCAGGCCCTCGACCGACAGCGGGCTGGGCGGCTCGGTGAAGTTGAACAGCTGCGGCATCAGGTCGCCGTTGCGGACGGCGGTGAGCTCGTCGGCGCCCGGCAGGTCGGTGACGGCGGCCTCGACCGCGTCGGGGTCGCCGTCGCTGTGGAGCAGCACCAGGACGTCAGGGTCCCGCCCGAGGAGCTCCTCGAGGGTCACCTCGAAGACCCGCTCGTCGACGTCGGCGAAGACGTTCTGCAGCCCGGCGGCCGCCAGCTGCGGGTCGGCCATCGACCGGTTGCCGTAGGCGTAGGTCACGCCGCCGCCGACGGTCGGGTAGAGGACGGCGGCGGTGCGCCCGGAGGGCTCGCCGACCTGCGCCTCGACCTGCGCCAGCCGCTCCTGGAGAGCGGTCACCGCGGTCTCGGCCTGCTCCTCGCGGCCGAAGACCCGGCCGTAGGTGCGCAGCTGCTCGGAGACGTCGTCGTACGACGGCCGCTCGCTGCCGACGGAGTCGCACAGGGCGGGCTCCTCCAGCAGCGGGATGTCGACCGCGGTCAGGGTGTCGCGAGCGAGGTTGTCGACCTGGCCGAGGACCAGGTCGGGCTCCTCGGCGATCACCACCTCCTTCGAGATCTGCAGGTGGCCGCTGCTGTCGAGCTCGTCGGTCAGCAGCGGGATGTCGTCGAGCTCGGCGAGGGTCTCGGCGTCGTAGTAGTCGGCGGGGTACTGCCCGGCCCGGGCCGTGACCCGGTCCATGACCCCGAGGTCGTGGAGGTAGGGCACCGCGGCGCTCTTGAGCATCACGACCCGCTCGGGCGCGCGGTCGAAGGTCACGTCGGCGCCGCAGTTCTCGACGGTCACGGGGTAGGACCCGCTGCTGGTCGACGTGGGCTCGTTCTCGTCGGCATCCGCCCCGCAGCCGGCGAGGGCGGCCACGAGGGTCAGGCCGAGGGCGATCGGGGCGAGGGGGCGGGACATGGCGGACTCCTGGGTCAGCGGGTGGGTCAGGCGGTCGTGGCGTGGAGGCGGCGGATCAGGACGAGCAGGAACGGGGCGCCCAGCAGGGAGGTGATGATCCCGATCGGGATCTCCTGGGGCTGGAGCAGGACGCGGGCGACGACGTCGGCCCAGACGAGCAGGACGGCGCCCATCAGGGCGGCGACGGGGACGGCGCGGACGTGGGTCGAGCCGACGGCCCGGCGGGCCAGGTGGGGGACGACGAGGCCGACGAAGCCGATGCTCCCTGAGGCGGAGACGACGACGCCGATGCACAGGGCGACGACGACCAGCAGCAGCATCCGGAACGCCTCGGGCGAGACGCCGAGGGTGTGCGCGGTCTCGTCGCCGATCGCCAGGGCGTCGAGGCGGCGGCCCCACGCGGTCAGCAGACCCACGGTGCCGAGGACGACGACGGCGACCACGGCCAGGGGGGTGTTCCACTGGGCGAACCCGAGCGATCCGAGGAGCCAGAACATCACCGAGCGGGCGCCCTCGGCGGAGCCGGAGGCGAAGATCAGGAAGCTGGTGGCGGCGTACAGCGCGTAGCCGACCGCGACCCCGGCCAGCAGCAGTCGGACCGAGGTGACCCGACCGGCGCTCCGGGCGACGAGGAACACCAGCACCGAGGCCGCGAGCGCGCCGAGGAAGGCGCTGACCTGGAGGGCGTGCTCGCCCAGCCCGGCGCCGACCCCGAACAGGATCGCCGCCGCTGCCCCGCTGGAGGCGCCCGAGTTCACGCCGAGCAGGTAGGGGTCGGCGAGCAGGTTGCGGACCATCGCCTGCAGGGCCACCCCGCAGACCGCGAGCCCGGCGCCGACGAGGCACCCGAGCAGCACGCGGGGGAGCCGGACCTGCCAGACGATCGCGTCGGCCGGCCCGCTCCAGGTGCGCTCGCCCGGCCAGCCGAGCAGGTGGTGGCCGATGATCGCGGCCACCTCGCCCGGCGGGACGGTGAACGCCCCCACGCCGACGGCGACCACGACGGTGCCGAGGAGCGCGGCCACCAGCCCCGCGAGCCATCCCGTCGTACGACGTCGACGGCCGGCGAGGCCGAGCGGGTCGGCCGTCGACACCTGGGTCACGGGTCTCCTCTGTCGCCTCTGCTGCGTTGTTGCGAACGATGTGCAGCAAGCAACCTAGTCACCCGGTATCAACCCCGGGACGCGGGGGTCGGTCCTTCACGCGCCGGTTCCCCGGTGTTCACCCGCCCGGTCGGTCCAGGGCCGCCGTTCGCCGCCAGCTCTCGACGCCGACGTCATCGCGTCGGAATCCGACCCGATCGGGCCAGGGGCGGGGAGCCTGCGCTAGGTTGCTCGCGCCGTGGTGCACGGGAAGCCGGTCTGATGCCGGCGCGGCCCTCGCCACTGTAGCCGTCGAGCAGGACGGTCCTCGCGGCCCATCTCCGGATGGGTCGGACCACTGGGTGCGAGCCCGGGAAGGTCGACCGCCCTGTGCTGAAGCGGAAGCCAGGAGACCGGCCACGGCATGTCATGTTCCACGAGGGTTTGGAGAACATCATGCGCAGTCGACCCCTGCCGTCAGTCCTGTCCACCACCGTCCGGGCCGCTGTCCCGGCCGCCGCCCTGGCGCTCGTCCTGGCCGGCTGCGCCGGCGAGCCGGAGCCGGCGAGCGCCGACGCGGCGCCCGAGGCCGGCTTCCCGGTCGACGTGACCGCCTGCGGGCACACCAGCACCGTCGAGGCGGCGCCCGAGCGGGCCGTCACGCTCAACCAGGGCGCCACCGAGGTGATGCTGGCCCTGGGGCTCGCCGACCGGATGGCCGGTACGGCGTACCTCGACGACCCGGAGCCGGCCGCGGCCTGGGCCGAGGAGTACGCCTCGGTGCCGGTGATCGCGAAGGAGTACCCGACCCGCGAGGAGCTCCTCGCCACCCGGCCGGACTTCGTCTACGCGTCGTACACGAGCGCGTTCGACCCGGAGGTCGCCGGGCCGCAGGGCGACCTGGAGGCGGACGGGGTGGCGTCGTACCTCTC
Source organism: Nocardioides lianchengensis (assembly GCF_900101465.1). Taxonomy (GTDB): domain Bacteria; phylum Actinomycetota; class Actinomycetes; order Propionibacteriales; family Nocardioidaceae; genus Nocardioides; species Nocardioides lianchengensis. The sequence continues at coordinate 44,713 of NZ_FMZM01000018.1, read as the reverse complement.
GCCGTTCGGCTGCGCCGACCGGGCCGACATCCCCGCGACGACCTTCGAGGCGGTCTGGGACGAGATCGACGCGGTCGCCATCGCGTTCGGTGTGGCCGACCGCGGCGCCGACATCCGGGCCGAGCAGGAGCGGACCCTGGCGGAGCTGGGCGACGAGGGAGCGGGCGCGGGCCTGGACGTGCTCTGGTACGACTCCGGCGACAAGACGCCGCTCGTGGGCGCGGGCGCCAGCGGCCCGCAGCTGGTGCTGGACGCCGTCGGCGCGACCAACCTCTACGCCGACGTCGAGGACGGCTGGGCCGACGGCAGCTGGGAGGAGGTCGTCGCGGCCGACCCGGACGTGATCGTGCTCGCGGACGCCTCCTGGTCGACGGCCGCCGAGAAGCGCGCGTACCTCGAGAAGGACCCGGTGCTCTCCCAGCTGACCGCCGTCCGCGAGGGCCGGTTCGCGACGGTGCCCTACTCGATGGGGACGCCCGGCGTGCGCCTCGTCGACGGCGCCAGCACCCTGGCCGAGCAGCTCTCCGCGCTCCCGTGACCCTGCGGACCGGGCTCGCCCCGGTCCTCGCGGTCGCCGTGCTGCTGGTCACCATGGCCGTCGCGCTCGGCACCGGCGCCGTCGCGGTGCCGGTGCCGGACGTGCTCGACGTGGTGCTGCGACGCGTCGGCCTAGGGGACCGCGGGGTGAGCCTGCTCGACGACCAGATCGTCTGGCAGCTCCGGATGCCGCGCGTGCTGGGGATGGCGGCCGTGGGTGCGGTGCTGGGCTGCTGCGGCGCGGTGCTGCAGTCGCTGACCCGCAACGACCTGGCCGACCCCTACCTGCTGGGGCTCTCCGGCGGCGCGGCCGTCGGCGCGGTGACGGTGATCGTGCTGGGGGTGTCGGTCGCCGGGTTCGCGGGCCCCGCGGCGGTGACGCTCGCCGGCTTCGCCGGGGCGCTGGCCGCGCTCGGGCTGGTGCTGCTGCTCGCGGTCGGCCGGTCGGGCTCGCTCGCGCCCACCCGGACCGTGCTCGCGGGGGTGGCGGTCGGGCAGGCGTGCTCGGCGTACACCTCCTTGATCGTGATCGGCTCCGGCGACCACGACGCGGCCCGTCGGGTGCTGACCTGGACGCTCGGCTCGGGCGCCGGCTTCCGCTGGGGTACGGCGCTGCTGGTGGTCGGTGTCGCGGTCGTCGCGACCCTCGCCTTCTCCGCCTGCGCCGACCACCTCGACGCGTTCGCCTTCGGGGAGTCCTCGGCCCGCTCGCTGGGCATCGAGGTGACCCGCCTGCGCTGGGTCCTGCTCGGCGGTACGGCGCTCGCGACCGCGGCCGCCGTCGCGTTCGCCGGCACGATCGGCTTCGTCGGGCTCGTGGTGCCGCACCTGGTGCGGACCTTCACCGGACCGCGGCACCGGCTGCTGCTGCCGATGTCGGCGCTGGTCGGCGCGACCCTGCTGGTCTGGGCGGACACGCTGGCCCGCTCGGTCGTCGACGGCCAGGAGATCCCGGTCGGGGTCGTGACAGCGGCGGTCGGCGTCCCGTTCTTCGCCCTGCTGCTGCGCCGGTCGGGGAGGTCGGCATGACGGCGCCGTCGATCGTGGTCGACGGGGTCGGCGTCACGCTGGGCGGAGCGGTCGTCCTCGACGCGGTCTCCCTGACCTGCCGACCGGGTCGGGTCACGGGCCTGCTCGGCCCCAACGGCTCGGGCAAGACCACCCTGCTGCACACCGTCGCGGGCCTGCGCCGACCCGCGACGGGCCGGGTGCTGCTCGACGACCAGGACGTGCACGTGCTGCGCGCCCGTGAGCGGGCCCGCCTGCTCGCGCTGGTCGAGCAGGACGCGTCCACCTCGCTCGACCTGCGGGTGCGCCAGGTCGTCGACCTGGGCCGGATCGCCCACCGGGTGCGCTTCGGGCCCCCGCAGTCCGACCCGGGTGGCATCGACGCGGTGGAGCGGGCCCTGGCCACCGCGCGCGTCGACCACCTCGCGGACCGGCCGTGGCACGCGCTGTCGGGCGGGGAGCGGCAGCGGGTCCACCTCGCCCGGGCGCTGGCCCAGGAGCCGAGCGTGCTGCTGCTCGACGAGCCGACCAACCACCTCGACCTCGGGCACCAGCTCGACTTCCTCGAGCGGGTGCGCGGGCTGGGCCTGACCACGGTCGCGGCGCTGCACGACCTGGAGCTCGCCGCGGCGTACTGCGACGACCTGGTCGTGCTCGACCGGGGCCGCCTGGTCGCGCACGGACCGGTCGCCGAGGTGCTCACCCCCGCGCTCGTCGCCGAGGTGTACGGCGTCCGCGTGACTGTCGAGCCGCACCCCACGCAGCCGCGTCCGCACGTGCGCTGGGAGGGAGTCGTCCGATGACCCTGCCGATGACCCTGGTCCTCGTCGCGATGGGGGTCGCCGAGCCGCCGGACCGGCTCGCGGCCCTCGCGGAGCGACACGGCGCGTCCGTGGCGCACCTGCAGCTCGCCGACCCGGCGCTGCACCGCGAACTCGACCGGTTGGCCGACGCCGGCGTACCCCGGATCGTGCTGGTCGGGGTGGCGTTCGGGATCGCGCCGGGCAACTCCTGGCTGCGCCGGGTCGCCGCGCACTGGTGGCGCGAGCGGCCCGAGCCGCCCGAGGTCGTGGTCGCGACCGGCCTCCTCGACCACGAGGACGACGACCTCGAGGCGGTGCTGGCCCGGGCCCGGCCGATCACCGGCACCGAGGCGCCGCTGGAGTCCGCGGCCTGGGAGGAGGTGCCGGCGCACCGGCACCAGGTGCTGGTCTGCCGTGGTCCGCGCTGCACCGCCCGGGGCGCCGACGACACCGCGCGGGCGCTGACCCTGGCCCTGATGGCCGCCGGGCTCGGCGACGACGGCGTGCTGGTCACCCAGACCGGCTGCCAGTTCCCGTGCAACCACGCGCCGGTCGTCAGCGTCCAGCCCGACGACACCTGGTACGGCGGGGTCGGGCCGGACGAGGCCGAGCGCCTGGTCGAGACGCTCGGTGCCAGGAGGCCGCCGGCCGGAGAGCGGCGGCGGGTGATCCGGCGGCTCTAGCGGTCCGGCTATCCGGTCAGCTGCGGCGGCGGCCCACCCGTCAGCCGTACGTCGGTGATCCTGCGCCGGGTGAGGGCGAACGCGGCGACGAGTGCGGCGAGCGCGAAGCACCCGAGCTGGACCCGGCCCGCGCCGAAGGCGATCGCGAGGGGGCCGACGGCGAGCTGGCCGATCGGTGTGGCCACGAAGGAGAAGAAGCCGTCGATCGCCATGATCCGCGACAGCATCTCCTCCGGCACCTTCTCCTGCACCAGCAGGTTCCAAGCGAGGTCGAGCAGGCTCAGTGCGGCCCCGGCGACGACGAAGGACGCCGACAGCACCCACACGTTCACGTGGGTGCCGAGCACCAGCATCGGGACGCACCAGACGACGAAGGCGATCATGATCGCCCGCATCGGTGCGCGCAGGGTCACCTTGGCGAGGAAGAACGCGGCCACGAACACGCCCACCGCCTGGCCGGACCTGGCCAGCCCCCAGCCCTCGCTGCCGATGGTGTCGTCGGCGATCACGGGTCCGAGCACGTTGATGGCGCCGCTGACGAGCGCGTTGAAGACGAGCGACGCCGAGGCGGCCGGGATCACCCAACCGAGGTGGCGGGCGAACGCCCAGCCCGCGAGGAAATCGCCGATGACGCTCGGCTTGGCGTTGCTGCGGTCGCCCGGCGGCAGGCGTACCAGGAGGAGCAGACCGGCCGCGACGAGGTACGTCGCGGCATCGACGGCCAGGGCCCAGCCCGGACCGGCGGTCGCCACGAGCACGCCCGAGACCGCAGGGCCGAGGATGCCGACGGCGCTGGTGGCCTGGCCGATGAGCAGGAAGGCCGCCTTGCGCTCCTCGACCGGCAGCAGGATCGGCACCATCCCGAGGAACGCGGGGTAGCTGACCGCGAAGACGGTGCCGGCCACGGCCTGCAGGACGACGAGGTGCCAGATCTCGGCGTACCCGGTGATCACGAGGACCGCCGTGGCGGTCTGGACGACGCCCTGGACGAGGTTGCACCCGCGCAGCACGACAGCGCGGGGGAGCCGGTCGGCGATCGCCCCGCCGAGGAGCATGAAGACGACCATCGGCACGCTCGAGGCGGCGATCACCCAGCCGAGGGCCGAGGCGGAGTCGTCGATGTCGAGGACGGCGAAGGCCAGCGCCACGCCCGCCATCGACGAGCCGACCCGGTTCACGACCTGTCCGACGAAGAAGTAGCGGAAGGCCGGTGCGGCGAGCGGCGACAGTCGGCTGCTCCTCACCGGAGAAGTAAAGCGGCCCGACTCCCCGGAGTGCACGCCATCGGCCGCGCGCCGCTCGTTACCCAACTGTGGGGACACTCGGTGGCGCCTGTGGCTCGCCCGGTGGTGATGCAGCCCCAGACTGGGGGTCGCCCCTAGGAGGCCCCGGTGCAGCAGTCCGAGTTCGACACTCTCGACGAGACGCTCGACGTCGCGGCCCGCCACGCGAGCCGTGCCCTCATCGCCCTCGGCGCTCTTCGCAGCTCACCCGACCCGGAGCACCGAGCCGCGTACCGCAGCATCCACGACCTCATCGGCGACCTCGGAGGGCTGAAGGTCCAGCTCGGGATCATGGAGCCCCGGAACGACGCGGCCGCGCACCGCCTCTCCGCCCTCGACGCGGACGCCGTCCGCCGTCACTGCACCCCTGCGCTCGTCGCCTCCCTGACCCTCGACTCCCGTCGCCGAGGCGAGTGAGCGACCCGATCCGAGCACGAGGTGGCAGGACATCGCCGGCAATTGCAGCAAGTGCTTGCTTAATTCAGGGATCGCGTCGAGGCTGGCCCCATGGACCTCGACCTGATCGGACGGCGAGCGGTCGTCACGGGCGCGGGCGCGGGGATCGGTCGCGAGATCGCCCACGCGCTGGCGCGCGAAGGGGTGTCGGTGGCGCTCGTCGCCCGCGACGAGGGCCGGCTGCGCGAGCTGGCGCGACAGATCGCGGACGCCGGGGCCCCCGAGCCCGTCGTGGTCGCGGCCGACCTCGTCGAGCGCGGGACCGCGGCACTCGTGCGCGCCGAGGTGGAGCGGGCCTGGGGCGGCGTGGACATCCTGGTCAACAACGCCGGGCGGGCGGACCCGCCGCTCGCGGAGCTGGACGAGGACGCGTGGCGGGCCTCCTTCGAGCTGAACTTCCACGCGAAGCGGATGCTCGCCGAGGAGCTGCGTCCCCTGCTGGCTTCGGGCGGGCGGGGCCGGGTGGTCAACCTGGTCGGCCTGCTGGAGCCGCGCGGGGTCTCGGCCGCCCAGGCGGCCGTGGCCGCCTGCATCCTGTGGGCGAAGGGCTTCTCGCGGGCGGTGGCGGCCGAGGGGACTACCGTCAACTGCGTCGCCCCGGGGCGCATCGACAGCGAGCAGCTGCGCCGGCACTTCCCGACGGTCGAGTCGCGACGGGCCTTCGCCGAGGAGCACATCCCGGTCGGCCGGTTCGGGACGCCGGCCGAGGCGGCGGCCCTCGTGGTCTTCCTGTGCTCGGGCGCGGCGTCGTACCTCACCGGCGAGACGGTGAGCGTCGACGGCGGGATGCACCGCCGCGCCTGAGCGCTACCCCGAGCCGCGCGCGTAGCGCTCGAACCGCTCGGGCAGCTCCTCGGAGCTCGTGGAGCGGATGCCGGCGACCCGCACCTTGCGGTAGCGGATCCGCCAGCGGTCGCCCTCGTCGACGAGCACGTCCTCGTAGCAGCCCCACACGTGCAGGTGCAGGTCCTGCTCGGCGTTGTCGTGGAAGGCGTAGACGTAGGTGATCGTCTCGGCCGTCCCGTCCTCGATCCGCAGGTGGCTGGTCGTCGAGCAGTGGTGGCTGGTGGCGGTGTATCTGCCGGTCGCCGCGACGAACAGCTCGCGCAGCGCGGCGCGGCCGGTGGTCACGTTGCCGTGGCCGTAGTCGAACGACCCGTCCTCGGTGAACAGGTCCGCCAGCAGGTCGATGTCGCGGCGGTCGATGCCGCGGCTGTAGGCGTGCAGCGTGTCGCCGATCTCGGCGCGGGCGAGGAGGTCCTCGGTGGTCAGGCGGGTCATCGGGGCTCCTGGTGTCAGCGCGCCGCGGGCGCGGGATCGTCGGCGAACGCGGCGAGGATGTCGCGCAGCCGGTCCGGGTCGTCGACCGGCCAGTCGAAGTACGACGACAGTCGGTCCAGACGCCCGCCGAAGCGCTCCTTGGCGAGCCGGGGCATCTCCTCCGGCGTGCCGACCAGCGCGATCTCGCCGAGCAGGCGGTCGTCGACCAGATCGCCCATCTCGGCCCAGCGGCCCGCACGCGACATGGCCTGCAGCTCGGGCTGCAGCTCGTCGTACCCGACGCTGGCCAGCACCGGCCGGTACGCCGGGGTGGAGGCGTAGAACGCGATCTGCTCACGGGTACGACGGGTCAGGTCGGCGACCTGCTCCTCGGTGTCGCCCATGACCATGAAGATCGGGGCGTACAGCTCCAGGGCGTCGCGGTCGCGGCCCGAGGTCGCCAGACCCCGCTCGACGGCGGGCAGGGTGACGGTGTCGAGGTACGACGTGGTCGTCATGCCGTGCAGCAGCAGGCCGTCGCAGAGCTCGCCGCCGAGCTCGGTCATCCTGGCACCGACCGCCGCGATCATGGTCGGGATCCGGTGCTCGTGGTGGTGCGGCGTGAAGACCGGCGTCATCAGGGTGTGCTGGTAGTGCTCGCCCTGGAAGTCGAGCCGGGTGCCGTCGCGCCACGCGGTGAAGATGGCGTCGAGCGCCAGCAGGAACTCGCGCATCCGGCCCGCGGGCGCGCTCCACGGCATGGAGAAGCGGCGCTCGACGTGGGCCTGGATCTGGCTGCCGAGGCCGAGCACGAAGCGGCCCTGCGACATCGCGGCCAGGTCCCAGGAGAGGTAGGCCACCGACATCGGGTTGCGGGCGAAGGCGACCGCGATGGCGGTGCCCACGCTCACCTGCGAGGTGGCCATCAGGGCCGCCTGGGACTGCAGGAAGGCGTCGGTGACGCTCTCGCTGGCCCAGACGCCGTCGAAGCCCTGCGTCTCGGCGGTGGCGGCAGCGGGGCCGCAGTCGACGGCCGAGGAGCCGATCAGGCCCAGGTCGATCTTCATCGCGCGTCCTTCGGTAGGTGGAGAACCCGTTCCCCGACGGCGTTCTTCAGGATCTCGTCGGTGCCGCCGCCCACCCGCAGCCCGGGGAGGCCGAGGGTCAGCTCGGACCAGGCGTAGCTGCCCCACGCGCCGGAGTCGGCGACGTGGCCTGCGCCGAGCACGTCGGCGGCGACGTCGCTCATCCGGGCGAGCAGGTCGGTCGTCAGCAGCTTGGTCAGGGCCAGCTCGGGGCCGGGCGTGCCGCCGCCCTCCAGGTAGCGGGCCGTCGTCAGCCGGGCCGCCCAGGCCCGCACGATCACGTCGGCCAGGTCGTCGCGCGTGCGCGCGTCCACGGGATCGAGGGTGTGGCGGGCCAGATCGACCAGCCGGTCGACCAGGCTCTCGTCGACGCCGACCTCGCGGCCGATGGCCGAGCGCTCGTGGAGCAGCGACGTGACCACCACCGACCAGCCGTCGTCGACCTCGCCCACGCGCGCGCTGTCGGGGACGTGCACCCCGGTGAGGAACACCTCGTCGAACGACGCGCCGCCGGTCAGCTGGCGGATCGGCCGGATCTCCACGCCCGGGGCCCGCAGGTCGACCAGGAACGTGGTCAGGCCCGCGTGCTTGGGCTTGTCGGGGGAGGTGCGAGCGATGCACAGGCCGAGGTCGCTGAAGTGCGCCCCGGAGCTCCACACCTTCTGGCCGTCGAGGCGCCAGCCGTCGCCGTCGCGCACCGCGCGGGTGGAGAGCCCGGCGAGGTCGGAGCCCGCCCCTGGCTCGGAGTAGAGCTGGCAGGCGATGGTCTCGGCGGAGCGCAGCCGGGGGAGCAGGTCGTCCCGCTGGGCGGCGGTGCCGTGTTCCAACAGCGTGGGGCAGAGCGTCGAGACGCTGAACCGCAGGTAGGCGTCGTCCGGCAGCACGAAGCCCGACTCGAGCTCGCGCAGCAGGGTCGCGAAGCGGTCCGGCAGGGCGCGGCCGCCGTACTCCTCGGGGCCGTCGACCCAGGCCAGGCCCCGGTCGACGAGGTGGGCCCGGTAGCGGCGCAGCTCGGCCAGCTCCTCCGCCTCGCCCTCGGACCGCTCGGCGACCACGGTCACCCGGTCGTCGCCGTGGCCCCAGCCGGTGGCCCCGGCGGACCGGCGCTCGGCGAACGCGGCCAGCGCCTCCTCGACCTCGGTGCGGAACGCCTGCTCGGTGTGCGTGCTCATGGCTCCTGGGGGTCCTCCCGGCTTCCTGTGGCCCTGGTTGCGGGCGGTAGGTGGTCGGTCTAAGGTAGCAAAGCAAGTGCTTGATTGAAACAGTCGATCCTCGGCCTGACCGGGGAGGATGGAGGGTCCGTGGTCGGCATCGAGGAGTACGCCGTCTATGTGCCGACGCCTCGTCTCGAGCGGGCCGCGATCACCGCGGCGCTCGGTGCGGGGCGCGCTCGCGGGGCCCGTCCGGTCGCGTCGTACGACGAGGACACCACGACCATGGCCGTGGCCGCAGCCCGACAGGCGCTCGCGGGCGCGGGCCCGGTCGAGTCGCTGTGGTTCGCCACCACTCGGCCCGCCTACCTGGAGAAGTCCAACGCCAGCACGGTCGCCGTCGCCGCGGGCCTGCCGCCCGAGACCGCGGCGTACGACGTCGGGGGAGCGCTCCGCGGAGGAGCAGGTGCGCTGCGCGCCGGTCTCGCGGCGGGTGCGGCGCTGGTCGTCTCCTCGGACGTCCGGTTCGGGCTGCCCGGGTCGGCCGACGAGCTCGGCGGCGCCGACGCGGCCGCCGCCTTCCGGCTCGGCCCGGACCCGGTCGCCGAGCTGGTCGGGTCGGCCTCGATCACCTCCGAGTTCCTGGACCGCTGGCGCGAGCCGGGCGACGCGCGCACGCGCACCTGGGAGGAGCGCTTCGGCGTCGAGGAGTACGTCCCGCTGGTGCAACGGGCCGTCGACGACGTCCTGGGCCGGTGCGAGCTCAAGCGCGAGCAGCTCGACCACGTCGTGCTCAGCCTGGCCCACCCCCGCGCCCTCGGCGTGGTCCGCTCGACCTTCGACGCCGCGCAGCTCGGCGCGCCCGACGACCTCGGGTACGCCGGCGCGGCCGACCTCGGCCTGCGGCTCGCGGCGGCCCTCGACCGGGCCCGGCCCGGCCAGCTGGTGCTCGCCGTCTGTGCCGCCGACGGAGCGGACGCCTTCGTCTTCCGGGTCACCGAGCGCCATCGGGGGAGCCGCGGCTCCGAGGTGGGCGCCGGTCAGCCCGTCTCGTACGCCGACTTCCTCACCTGGCGCGGCCTGCTGCCCCGCGAGCCCGCGCGTCGGCCGGACGTGAAGCCGCCGGTCCCGCCGGCGTCACGCCGTACCGCGGCGTGGAAGTTCGCCTTCGTCGCGGGCCGATGCACGTCCTGCGGCTACCGCAACCTGCCGCCGCGCCGGGTCTGCCTGCGCTGCTCGGCCCAGGACTCCTGCGAGCCGGTGTCGATGGTCGACGTCCCCGCCCGGGTCGCGACGTTCACCGACGACTGGCTCTCGGAGTCGGTCCAGCTGCCGGCCAAGGTGGTGGCCGTCGACTTCGAGGGCGGCGGCCGCTTCGAGTTCGAGATGACCGACGCGGTCGGCCGGGAGGTGGCGATCGGCGACCGGGTGCAGCCCACCTTCCGCCTGGCCAGCATCGCCGGCAACGGAGTCCGCAACTACGTCTGGAAGGTCCGACCCCAGGAGGGCGACAGCTGATGGGCACGCACGCACTGACCAACCCGGTCGCGATCGTGGGCATGGCCTGCACGCGCTTCGGCGAGCACTGGGACCGCTCGGTCGACGACCTGCTGGTCGAGGCGACCCATGGAGCGCTGGCGGCGACCGACGGGGTCACCCTCGACGACGTCGACGCCTTCTGGCTGGGCTCGATGATCTCCGGTGTCTCGGGCCTCACACTCACCCGGCCGCTCAACATCAGCCACAAGCCCGTGACCCGGGTCGAGAACATGTGCGCGACCGGCTCGGAGACCTTCCGCAACGCCTGCTACGCCGTCTCGTCCGGTGCGTACGACGTCGTGATGGCGGTCGGGGGCGAGAAGCTGAAGGACGCCGGCTACTCCGGCCTCGAGATGCCGAGCGTGCCCAACGACGGTACCGCGCCCAACCTGAGCGCGCCGGCGATGTACTCGATGATCGTGCCGGCCTACGCGCGTCGCTACGGCATCTCCGAGGACGAGGTGAAGGAGGCGATGACCCACATCGCCTGGAAGAACCACGGCAACGGCGCGCTCAACCCGCGGGCCCAGTTCCGCAAGGCGATGGCCAAGGAGGCCATCGCCGGCGCGCCCGCGCTGGCCGGGCGGCTGAGCGTCTTCGACTGCTCGGGCGTCGCCGACGGGGCGGCGGCCGCGGTCATCGTGCGGGCCGAGGACGCCCACCGCTACTCCGACCGACCGCTCTACGTCCACGCGCTCGCGCTGGACGCCGGCTCGGGCACCGGGCGCAACGACAGCGACTACGACTACTCGGAGCTGTCCGAGGCGGCCCGCTCGAGCCAGGAGGCCTACGCGCAGGCCGGGATCACCGATCCCGCGAGCCAGATCTCCCTGGCCGAGGTGCACGACTGCTTCACGCCGACCGAGATGGTGCTGATGGAGGAGCTCGGCTTCTCCGAGCGCGGCAAGGCCTGGCGCGACGTCCTGGACGGCCGGTTCGACCGGGACGGCGCGCTGCCCGTGAACGTCGACGGCGGCCTGAAGAGCTTCGGGCACCCGATCGGGGCGAGCGGTCTGCGGATGCTGTTCGAGATGTGGCTGCAGTTCCGCGGCGAGGCCGGTGAGCGTCAGGTGGCCGACCCGGTCTACGGCCTGGTCCAGAACCAGGGCGGCAGTCCGGGCGACCTGGTCAGCGCCGTGACGATCGTCTCCGACCGCCGCCCATGAGTGTCGGGACACCCTGGTCGGGGGACCGGTCGACTGGTACGCGTTCCAGTAGCCTGTGCCAGCACCGTGAGCCGAGCCCGTGGAAAGGGGCAGCATGACCACCACCCGTCGCCGCTCCACCGGGTCCCCGACCGGCGTCGCGCGCAAGGAGCTGATCCTGCGGTCGGCCGCGAAGGTCTTCTCGGAGAAGGGGTTCTCCAGCGCCACCGTCCGCGACATCGCCGACGAGGCCGACATGCTGTCGGGGAGCCTCTACTACTACTTCGACTCCAAGGAGGCGATGGTCGAGAAGGTCCTCGTCGACTACCTCGACTCCATGGTCCGCGGCTACCACGTCGCCGTCGAGGAGGCGGGCTCGCCGATCGAGGCCCTCGAGCGGCTGATGGCGAACGCCCTGCGTGGGCTGGTCGACAACCGCGAGGAGGTCACGATCCTCCAGAACGACTGGCACTACGTCCGGCCCATGGAGGGCATCGCGGAGCGTCAGCGCCAGGTGGAGACCGTCTGGCTCGAGACCATCAAGCAGGGCATCGACGACGGCGGTCTGCGCGGAGACATCGATCCCCGGATGCTCTACCGCACGATCATGGGGGCGATCCAGGCGGTCATCCGCTGGTTCGACCCCCGCGGCAAGGTGGCGATCGACGAGGTCATCGCCGTGCAGACCGCGATCCTGCTCGACGGCATCCGCACCGCCGGCCGCTGACCGCCCCGCGGTTGGAACGCCGTCCTCGTCGTCGGTCGACAAAACAGCAAGCGCTTGCTTAACCCGAGGAGACCTGAGATGCCCGACTTCGAGCTGAGCGCCGAGCTCACCCCCGTGCTCGCCCGGTTCATGGCGCAGCGCAGCCCGGTCGAGGTCAGCCGCGCCGGGGGAGCCGGGTGCCCGCCCCTGTGGACGGCGCTCGTGGAGGAGGTCGGCGTCGCCGGTCTGCTCGTCGAGGAGGCGTACGACGGCCAGGGGGCCACCGTCGTCGAGCTGGCGGCGGCGGTGCACGAGGCCGCCCGGTGCGGGTGGTCGGGCCCGCTCGTCGCGACGGCCGGCGTGGCCGTGACGCTGCTGGCCACGCTCGACCCGGCGGACGCGCACGGCCTGCGCGCCGCGATCGCGACGCGGGGCCGGGTCGTCGTGACCGCCTTCCACGAGGACGCGCGCGGGACCGACCTGGCGGCGGCGGCCGTCGTGCGACGCGACGGCGAGCGATGGCTGCTCCGCGGGACCAAGCAGTACGTCGACAGCGGCACCCACGCCGACGCGGTGCTGGTGTCGGCGGTGGACGGGTCCGGCACCCCCACCCTGTGCCTCACCGAGGTCGCGGACCCGGGGGTGACGGTCCGTGCGATGGAGGCGGTCGACCCGGGTCGGGGGCTGGCCGTGGTCGAGCTGGACGACGTGGTGGTCACGGTGGTGGCGTCCGGCGACGACGTCGCGCCGGCGCTGCAGGACGCCTGGCTGACCGGGGCACTGCTGCTCGCCGCCGACGCGGTCGGCACGGCCGACCGGGTGCTCGAGCTGTCGCTGGCCTACGCCCGCGAGCGCGAGCAGTTCGGCCGGCCGGTCGCGACGTTCCAGAGCGTCAAGCACAAGCTCGTCGACATGCACGCCGAGCTCGAGACCGCGCGGAGCATGCTGCGCCACGCGCTGGAGCGGGCGGCCGCGGGGGAGGCCGACTGGCGGACGGCGGCGTCGGCGGCGAAGGCCCGGGCCGCGGACGCGGCCATGCACGTCGCCCGCGAGGGGGTGCAGGTCCACGGGGGGATCGGCTTCACCTGGGAGCACGAGATCTCCCACCACTTCCGTCGGGCCACGGCCGTCCGGGCCCTGCACGGCACGCCGAGCGACCACCGGGCCCGGGTCGCCGAGGGGCTGGGTCTGTGAGCGCCGACGTCCCCGCCCGGGTGGTGCTGCGCGACGTCGGTCCGCGCGACGGCCTCCAGAACGAGCCGCCCGTGCCGACGGCGGCCAAGGTCGAGCTGATCGAGGCCCTGGGTGGCACCGGTCTGACCGAGATCGAGGCGGTCTCCTACGTCCACCCGCGGGCCATCCCGCAGATGGCCGACGCGGCCGAGGTCTGGGCGACGGTCGCGCCGCGCCCCGAGGTCCGCTACTCGGCGCTGGTGCCCAACCTGGTCGGCGCGCGACGGGCGCTGGAGGCCGGCTTCACCGACATCGAGGTCGTGGTCTCGGCGTCGCGCACCCACAACCTGCGCAACATCAACCGGACCCCGGAGGAGTCGCTGGCCGCGATCGCCGAGGTGATCGACCTGGCCCACGCCGACGGGGCCCGCTGCCAGGTCATCGTGGCGACGGCGTTCGGCTGCCCCTACGAGGGCGAGATCCCCGAGGACCAGGTCGTCGGGTACGCCGTACGAGCGGTGCGGGCCGGGGCCGACAGCATCTGCTTCGGCGACACCACCGGCATGGGCTCGCCCCCACGGGTACGACGCCTGGTCGGCGGCTTCCGCGACCGCGAGCCCGACCACGAGCTCGCTCTGCACCTGCACGACACCCGCGGCACCGGGATGGCCAACCTGGTCGCCGGGCTGGAGCTGGGGGTCGAGCGCTTCGACGCGAGCGTCGGCGGCCTCGGCGGCTGCCCGTACGCGCCGGGGGCGAGCGGCAACATCGCCACCGAGGAGGCCGTCTACCTGCTGCACGAGCTCGGCGTCGAGACCGGCGTCGACCTGGACCACCTGCTCGAGGTCGCCGCGACCGCCGAGCGCCTCGTGGGTCGCGAGCTCCCCTCGCGGCTGCTCAAGGCGGGGCCGCGCACGCGGCTCTCCCCGCTCTGAGCCCGTCCCGACCCGACAGGAGACCCATGCCTCTCGATCCCACCCGCCTCGGCAGCGCCGTCCCCGAGTGGACGGTGCGCTGGACCGACACCGAGTCGCTGCTCTACGCCCTGGCGGTCGGGGCCGGCCAGGCCGACCCGCTGGCCGAGCTGGCCTTCACCACCGAGAACACCGACGGCGTCGCGCAGCAGGTGGTCCCGAGCTTCGCGGTGGTGCTCGGCTTCGGGTCGGGGATGCCGGACGTGGGGGACTACGACCCCACCCGCGCGGTGCACGCCGAGCAGGAGGTCGAGCTCGACGGTCCGCTGCCTCCCGCGGGCGAGGCCCGGGTCAGCACCACGGTCACCGAGATGTGGGACAAGGGCCGCGACGCGATCGTGTGGACCGAGACCGTGCTCACCGACGTGACGACCGGTCGGCGTCTCTCGCGCAGCCGGACCGGGGCGTTCCTCGGCGGAGCGGGCGGGTTCGGCGGTGAGCGGGGGACCAGCGGTGCCTGGGAGCAGCCGACGGCGCCGCCCGACCACGAGGTCGCGTTCGCGACCCGTCCCGAGCAGGCCCTGCTCTACCGGCTCACCGGCGACCGCAACCCCCTGCACGCGGATCCGGCGTTCGCCGCCCGGGGCGGCTTCGAGCGCCCGATCCTGCACGGGATGTGCACCTACGGCTACGCCACCCGCCTGCTCGTGAACACCGTCGCCGGCGGGGACGCCGCCCGCCTGGCGTCGATCGCAGGACGGTTCACCCGCCCGGTGCTGCCGGGGGACGCGCTGTCCCTGCACGTGTGGGGCGACACCGACGGCGCCCGCTTCCGGGTGCTCGCCGCCTCCGGCGACCCGGTCATCGACCGGGGTCGCGTGACCCTCCGCCAGCACTGATCTGAGGTCTGGAACCCATTGCGTGACCGTCGTCACGTATGCAATTATCAAGTGCTTGCTTTACATGAACCAAGCACTTGCTTGATCACTTGCCTCAGAAAGGGAAGCCAGTGTCTCGACCCATCACCACCCGCCGGAGGGTCCGTACCCTCCTCGCGGCTGTCACGGCGACGTCGCTCGTCGTCCTCTCGGGATGCACCTCCTCGGACGAGGGAGGCGACGACAGCTACCTGGTCGGCTTCCCGGCCCTGACCTCCGGACCGGCGGCGTTCGCCGGCGTCCCGATCACGCAGGGCGCCGAGCTCGCGGTGAAGGAGATCAACGACAGCGAGTTCCTGGGGGAGGGAGCCACGCTCGAGCT
Source organism: Nocardioides lianchengensis (assembly GCF_900101465.1). GTDB lineage: Bacteria > Actinomycetota > Actinomycetes > Propionibacteriales > Nocardioidaceae > Nocardioides > Nocardioides lianchengensis. The sequence continues at coordinate 29,710 of NZ_FMZM01000018.1, read as the reverse complement.
GAAGATCGACGACATCAAGGGCGACCCGGCCCAGGCCATCTCGCTCTACCGCCAGTACGTCGCGGACGGCGCCTCCGGCGTGCTCTGCTGCGGTCTGTCCTCGGAGGCCGGCGCGCTGGCCCCGATGATCGAGCAGAGCAAGACCCCCGCGATCGTGACCTCGGCGATCCTGGCCGGGCTGGCGAAGCCGCCGTACATCTACCGTCCCGTCGTGCTGCCCGCCGAGCCCGGCGGGATGTACGACCAGTTCGTCGACGCCGTCGTGCCCGCCGAGGGCATCGAGACCGCGGTCCTGGTCGTGACCAGCGACAACGACGGCATGGTCGGCGACGCGGAGGTCTGGAAGGCGGCGCTGGAGCGCAACGGGGTCGACGTCGTCAAGACGATCAACACCGCGTCGGCGGACACCAACTTCACCCAGGCAGCGACCGAGGTCGCCTCGCTCGACCCCGACGTCGTCGTGCAGAGCATGCTCGGCACGCCGTCCGCACTGATGGCCCGGGCGCTGCGCGAGCGGGACTTCGACAAGCGGATCCTCACCAGCTACGGCATCGACAGCAAGGAGCTGTTCGACGCCTCGGGCGGCGGCCTCGCGGGCACCCTCTTCGCGGTGCCGTTCCACGCGGGGTTCACCGACAACGAGGCGGCGACCACCTTCGTCGAGGCCTACCAGGAGGAGTACGACGCCGAGCCCGACATGTACGGCGCCCAGGGCTACACCGCCATGTGGCTGATGGCGACCGCCATCAAGGAGGCCGGCAGCAAGGATCCCGAGAAGGTCGCCGAGGCCCTCGAGGCCATCTCCGAGCAGGACTCGGTCTACGGCCCGCTGACCTACAGCGACGGGCAGGCCACGCTGAACGCGCCGGGCAGCTACCTGGAGTGGACGGCCGACGGCACCCTCGCCGAGTGGGCCGGCTGAGCCGCCGCGCCGATTCGGACCTGAGCTGCTGAGGGAGAGGACGTCGATGGAGCACGGAGTGGCGTGCAGCCTCCGGACGAGGCCGGGCACCCGGCTCGCCGAGGCCGTGACCGAGGCCGCCTGGACCGCCGAGGAGGCGGGCCTGGCGTCGTGGTGGACGGTCGGGGACCGCGAGGCTGCGGCGGACCGGTCCTTCGACCCGCTGCTCGGCCTGCAGTGCGCGGCCCGGGCGACCACTCGGCTGCGACTGGCCACCTCGGGCGACCTCCTTTCCCTCGCCAGCCCCGCGGTGCGGGCCAAGCAGCTGGCCACGCTCGACTGGCTCAGCCGGGGGCGGGCGGAGGTGGGGCTCGACCTCGCCGTCCCGCCCCCGGTGCTGGCCGACCCGTTCCTCGAGGAGGAGCGCGACAGCCTCGAGGTCGCGCTCGAGCACCTCGCAGGCATGCGGGCGCTGTGGACCCAGGACCGGGCCGGGCACCAGGGCCGGGTCCTGTCCTTCGCGGGCGCGATCGCGCTCCCGAAGCCGGTCGGGGCCCGGGTCCCGAAGACCCATGTGCGGGCCACCTCGACCGAGGTGCTGGAGCGGGTCGTCGCCGCCGGGGTCGTGCCCGACGGCTGGCTGGCCTGGCAGCAGTCCGCGGACGAGCTGGTGCACGGGATCGGCGAGCTCACCGCGGTGGTGGGGGACGCCGCCGAGCAGGTGCGTCGTACCTGGTTCGTGCCGGTCGCGGACTACTACGCCGCCCGCGACTCCGTCCCCGGCCTGGGGGTGCGGGTCGACGAGCTCGTCGCCGTGCTCGACCACGTCCCCGCCCCCGTCGAGGTCGCCGCGCTGGCGGCCTGACGACCCTGACCCGACACCGTCCTGACGATGAGGAGTCCCGTGGAGATCGGCCTGGTCGACCTGTTCGACGGCAGCGAGGAGCGCGACGTCGCGTTCATGGCGGAGTTCGGCCGGACCGCGGAGGAGCTCGGCTTCTCCGGGATCTGGCTGCCGGAGCACCTGGTGTTCTTCGACGAGTACACCTCGGCGTACCCCTATCCGAACGCGCCCTCGGCGAGCGATCCCGACAAGCTCGAGACGCACAACAAGAGCGTCGGCGGCCGGGCACGCGTCGAGGCCGCGGCCGACCAGGGTCTCCTCGACATCCTGCAGGCGGCCGCCGAGGTCTGCGCCGCCACGACCCGGCTGCGGGTCGGGAGCTCGGTGCTGCTGCTGCCGCTGCGCAACGTGCGCACCTTCACCCGTGAGCTGATGACGCTGGCCGAGCTCACCGACGACCGCTTCGACCTCGGCGTCGGCGTCGGCTGGTCGGCCGAGGAGTTCGGAGCCTGCGGGAGCCCCTTCAAGACCCGCGGCCGCCGCTGCGAGCAGAACATGGTCGAGCTGGCCCGGCAGTGGGCCGAGGACGCCGACGGGCTCTACCCGCAGACCGGGCGGGCGCTGCCGCGGATGCTCGTCGGCGGGCACTCGCCGGTGGCGCTGCGACGCGCGGCGACGGCCGGCACCGGCTGGTACCCCTGGAACCTGACCGTCTCCCAGTTCGGCGAGCACCACGCGACGTACCTCCGGCACCTGGAGGAGGCGGGCCGCGACCGGGCCGAGCAGCACGTCGTCGCCGGGCTCCGCTTCACCGGGGAGCTGACGGCCCTGCCGGACGTGGTCGGGCGGTACGCCGAGCTGGGCGCCGACGGGGTCAACCTCTCGCTGCGGATGACCGCCGAGAGCTACGCCGAGACGATGAGCGCCGTCTCCGACGCCGTGGGGCTGGCCGCATGAGCACCGAGATGAGCGCCGAGATGAGCACCGAGACGAGCACCGTCGAGGAGTTCCGCGCCGAGGTCCGGGCCTGGCTCGAGGCCCACGTCCCGGCCGAGCCGCTGCCGTCGTGGACCGAGCGCGCCGGCTTCGACCTGCACCGCGCGTGGGAGAGGACCCTGTTCGAGGGCGGGTACGCCGCCGTCGACTGGCCCGCGGCGTACGGCGGGCGCGACGCCGGCCTGCGCCGCTCGATCGCGTTCGCGGAGGAGTACTACCGCGCGGGCGCCCCGGAGCGGATCAACATGGGCGGGCTCTACCTGCTGGGCCCGGTGCTGATGCAGTACGGCACTCCCGAGCAGTGCGAGCGCTGGATCCCCGACCTGCTGGCCTGCCGCACGATCTGGTGCCAGGGCTTCAGCGAGCCCGAGTCCGGCTCCGACCTGGCCTCGCTGCGCACCCGCGCCGAGCGCGACGGCGACCACTACGTCGTCAACGGGCAGAAGATCTGGACGTCGATGGGCGGCTTCGCGGACTGGATCTTCGCCCTGGTCCGTACCGACCCCGAGGTCGGCCGCCGGCGTAAGCACCACGGCATCACCTTCCTCTGCATCGACCTGCGCTCGCCGGGCGTCGAGGTCCGCCCGCTGGCGATGGTGGACGGCACCCGCGGCTTCGCCGAGGTGTTCTTCACCGACGTCCGCGTCCCGGTGGAGAACGTCGTGGGCGAGGTCGACCAGGGCTGGCGGGTCGCGATGTCCACGCTCGGCTTCGAGCGCGGGGCGGTCTTCGGCGACCACGCCAAGTTCACGGCCGACGTCGAGGCGCTGGCCGCCCTGGTGCGGGTCCGGGGTCTGGAGGACGACACCCGGGCGCTCGACGAGCTCGGCCGGGTGCTGGTCGAGACGGAGGTCTACCGGGCCAACGTCTACCGGCTCGCGGGCATCGCCGAGGCCGGGGGCGACCTGGACAGCACGGCCAGCATCAACAAGGTCTTCTGGACCCAGATGCAGCACGACATCTTCGCGACCGGCCTGCGGCTGATGGAGGAGGACGGCGCCGTCGTGGGCGACCCGGCCGCCGTGCCGTACGCCGACGCCGCCACCCGGCGCTCGTGGGCCGACTGGCACCACCGCTACTGGTACGCGCGGGCCGCGATGATCTTCGGCGGCACGAACGAGATCCAGCGCAACATCATCAGCGAGCGAGTGCTCGGCCTACCGATGGAGCCGCGACCGTGACAACGACCCACCCGACGACCGACGAGCGCCAGGAGCTGGTGCGCCTCACCGCGGACCTGCTCGGCCGGCACTGCGGCCCGGAGCAGCTGCGCGAGCGCCTCGACGCCGGCACCGCGCACACCCCGGAGCTGTGGGGTCGGCTGGCCGAGACCGGGCTGGTCTCGGCGCTGGTCGCCGAGGAGCGCGGCGGGGCCGGGCTCGACCCGTCGTACCTCTCGGGGGTGCTGGTCAGCCTGGGCGAGCACGCCGTGCCCGAGCCGTTCCTGGAGACCGCGGTGGTGGCGACCAGCGTGCTCGCGGCCTTCCCGGACTCGGCGCTCGCGGTGAGCTGGCTGGAACGGATCGGCGCCGGCGACGCCCTGGTCGCGGTCCGGCTCGGCGCGCTCACGCCGTACGTCGTGCACGCCGGCGACGCCGACCTGGTGCTCGACCTGGCCGAGGACGGCACGGTCCGGGCGCTGCTGCCCGCGGACGTCGACGTCACGCCGGTGCAGGCCCTGGATCCGCTGCGCCCGCTGGCCACCGTGATCCGGCGCGGCGAGGACGCCGGCACCGTGCTGGGGGTGGCGCCCGCGGCCGTGGAGCGTGCGCGGGTGCTCGCCGTCGCCGGGGCCGCCTGCCTGCTGGCCGGGGCCTCGCGGCGGCTGCTCGACCTCACCGTCGAGTACGTCGGCGTCCGCCGTCAGTTCGACCGGCCGGTCGGCTCCTTCCAGGCCGTCAAGCACGCGATCGCCGACCTCGCGGTGATGGTCGACATGGCCACCTCCGCCGCGCTCAGCGCCTTCGACGCCGTCGACGAGCCCGACGCCCGACGGCGCGCCTGGGCGGCCAAGGCGTACGCCGGCGACGCGGCCGACCGGGCCAACGTCTCGGCGCTGCAGCTGCACGGGGGCATCGGCTTCACCTGGGAGTACCACCTGCACCTGTGGCTGAAGCGGGTGATGGGCCTGGCCGCGTCGTACGGCACGACGGTCACGCTGCGCCGCGAGCTGGCCGTGGAGCTGCTCGCCCGGACCGGCGAGGCGACCGAGCGATGACCGGGCCGGAGCAGCCGCTCGGCTTCTGGCGGCTGGCGGCGGCCGCGCCCGACGTGTGCGCGGTGGTCGACCCCGACGGGGGCGAGGTGACCCGCGGCGAGCTGCTGGCCCGGGCGAACGCGACCAGCCGGCTGCTGCGCGAGCAGGGCCTCGAGCGCGGCGACCGGGTGGTCGGCGTGGTCTCCAACGAGTCCTGGACCCTCGCCCTGGTGCTGGCCTGCCAGCAGGTCGGCGCCTACTACGTCCCGGTCAACACCGCGCTGACCACCGCGGAGACGGCCTACATCGTCGGCGACTGCACCCCGGTCGCCGTGGTCACCTCCACGCGCCACGCGGAGAAGACCCGGGCGGCCGTGGCAGCGGCCGGCTACGCCGAGGACCGGTGCTTCGCGCTCGGGCCGGACGCCGGGCTGCGCGACCTGCTCGAGGAGCTCTGGGGGGTCGCCACCGAGCCGCTCGCGGACCGCTCGCCCGGCTCCTACCTGGGCTACACGTCCGGCACCACCGGCCGCCCCAAGGGCGTGCTGCGCCGGTTGCCCGAGGGCGACCCGGACGACGTCTTCGCCGCCGGCGCGCACTGGCAGCTCGGGATGTTCGCGATCGAGCCGGAGGACGACGGGGTCCACCTCGTCACCTCCCCGCTCAGCCACACCGCGGTCAGCGGCCTGGCCGTCACCTCGCTGCACTTCGGCCACACCGTGGTGCTGATGGACCGCTTCGACGCCGAGGAGGTGCTGCGGCTGGTCCAGGACGAGCGGGTCACCACGACCCACATGGTCCCGACCCAGCTGCACCGGCTGCTGCGCCTGCCCGCCGAGGTGCGGGCGTCGTACGACGTCTCGAGCATGCGCAACCTGGTGCACGGCGCCGGGCCGTGCCCGGAGTCGGTCAAGCGGGCGGTCATCGACTGGTTCGGCCCGGTCGTGCACGAGTACTACGGCGCGACAGAGGCGGCCGGCACCCGGATCTCCAGCGCCGAGTGGCTGGAGCGCCCCGGCAGCGTCGGCCGGCCGCAGCCCGGGGCCGAGGTGCGGATCCTGGACGCCGACGGCGCCGACGTGCCGACGGGGGAATCGGGCCTGGTCTACCTGCGGATGGGCGCGCACGCGTTCGAGTACCGCGGCGACCAGGAGAAGACCGAGGCCGGCCGGCGTGGCGACTTCGTGACGGTGGGCGACCTCGGGCGTCTCGACGACGACGGCTACCTCTTCCTCCTCGGCCGTACGTCGGAGGTCGTGGTCACCGGCGGCGTCAACGTCTACCCCGCCGAGGTCGAGGCCGCCCTGCTCGAGCACCCCGACGTCCAGGACGCCGGCGTCATCGGGCTGCCCGACCCCGAGTGGGGCGACGTGGTCTGCGCTGTGGTCCAGGCCGACCCGGGCTCGGTGCTCGGCGCCGACCCCGAGCGGGCCGGCGAGGAGCTGACGGCGTTCCTGCAGGAGCGGGTCGCCCGCTTCAAGGTCCCGCGGGTCTACTGCGTCGTCCCCGAGCTGCCCCGCGGCGCCAACGGCAAGCTCCGCAAGCACCTCCTGCCCGCCCTCGTCCCGGAAGCGAGCCCCACCCCGTGAGCGACATCTCCACCGACTCCCGGCCCGTGCCCCTCCCCACCCCCGACACCCAGGAGTGGTTCGACCGCATCGACGCGGGTGAGCTCACCGTGCCGCGCTGCCGCGCGTGCGCCGAGTTCTTCCTCTACCCGCGCAGCTGCTGCCCGCGCTGCGGGGCGCGCGAGGTCGACCTGGTGCCGGCCGCCGGCACCGGGACGGTGGCCTCGTTCGTCGTCAACCAGCGGGCGCCGGCCGGGTTCGCGCCGCCGTACGTCCTCGCGCTCGTCGAGCTCGCCGAGGGTCCGCTGCTGATGGGGCACGTGGTCACCGACGCACCCGACGCCCTCGAGGTCGACGCCGCCGTGCGCGTCGCCTTCGAGCAGCGCGGCGAGCGACGCGTCGTCCGGTTCGAGCCGACGGGGTCGGTCGCGTGAGCCGCGACCGCGCCCTGCGCGGCGCGATCGCCGTCGTCGGCGCCGCCGAGAGCACCGAGCTGGGCAAGATCCCCGGGAAGTCGGCCCTGGAGCTGCACGTCGACGCCGCGCTCAACGCGCTGGCCGACGCGGGGCTGAGGCCGAGCGACGTCGACGGGGTCGCCTGCGCGGGCGAGCTGCCGGTCGACGTGGCCGACTACCTCGGGATCGTCCCGGAGTACCTCGACGGCACCAACGTCGGCGGCTCGTCGTACATGCTCCACGTGCGGCACGCGATGGCCGCGATCACCGCGGGGCTCTGCGAGACGGTGCTGGTCACCCACGGCGAGTCGGGCCGGTCGCGGGTCGGGATGACGCCGTGGGCGCCGGCGCCGCAGTCGTTCATGGCCCAGCTCGAGCTCCCGCACGGTCCGGTGGGGGCGCCGTCGCTGTTCCCGATCGGCGTGCGCCGCTACATGGCCGAGTACGGCATGACCCGCGAGCAGCTCGCGACGGTCCCGGTCGTCCAGCGGCAGTGGGCCGCCCTCAACCCGCGCGCGAGGCTGCGCGACCCGATCACGGTCGAGGACGTGCTGGCCTCGCCGGTGATCGCCGACCCGATCCACCTGATGCACTGCTGCCTGGTCACCGACGGTGGCGGTGCCCTGGTGCTGACCTCCGCCGAGCGGGCCGCGCAGCTCGACCTGCCGGCGCCGCCGGTCTACGTCCTCGGTGCCGGCGAGTCCAGCGAGTCCACCGTGGTCTCCGGGCTCGAGTCCCTGACGTCGTCCCGGGCCATCCGGATCGGCGGGGAGCGGGCCTTCGCCCAGGCCGGCCTGACTCCGGCCGAGGTCGACCACCTGATGATCTACGACGCCTTCGCGCACGTGCCGCTCTACGGCCTGGAGGACCTCGGCTTCGTCGGCCGCGGGGAGGCGCCGGCGTTCGTCGCCGACGGCCACACCGCCCCCGGGGGTCGGCTCCCGCTGAACACCAATGGCGGCGGACTGGCCTATACCCACACCGGCATGTACGGCATGTTCGCGATCCAGGAGTCGGTCCGCCAGGTCCGCGGCACCGCCCCCGCCCAGGTCGAGGGCGTCGACGTCAGCGTCTGCACCGGCGTCGGCGGCATGTTCATGAGCTCCGGCACCCTGGTGCTCGGAAGCGCGGCGACCCTCTGAGCGCTCCTCAGGCGAGGACGGCGAGCAGCGTGCGCCAGTCGTCGACCGGGAACGGGTGGTCGGTCCACGCCGCGTCCGGGTCGAGCATCTGGACGCAGACGTGGTCGGCGCCGGCGGCGACGTGCTCGCGGACCCGGGCGGCGACCTGCTCGGGGGTGCCCCAGGCGACCAGGGCGTCCACCAGCCGGTCCGAGCCGCCCCGGGCGACGTCGTCCTCGGTGAAGCCGAGCCGCTGCCAGCTGCTGACGTAGTTGCCCTGGCGCAGGTACATCGCCAGGTAGCCGCGCGCGACCTCGCGGGCCCGGGCCGGATCGGCCACGAGCAGCGTCATCTGGGTCGGGGCCAGGAACGGCCCGGCGCCGAGCGCGGCGCGCGCCTCGGCGGTGTGCCCGGGCGTGGTGAGGTAGGGGTGCGCGCCGGCCGCGCGGAGAGCGGCCAGCTCCAGCATCCGGGGGCCGAGGGCGGCCAGCACCCGCGCCCCGGCCGGCGGGCCGCCGACCTCGTCGAGGCGGTCGACGTACTCCCGCATGCGGGTGAGCGGGCGGGTGTAGCGGCCCGGCTCGGTGCGGTCGACCAGGCGCGGGTGGCTGACGCCGAGGCCCAGCAGGAACCGGTCGCGCTCGGCGGGATCCAGCGCGGCGACCGCGGCGGCGACGTCGTCGGCCGGCATCGTCCAGATGGAGAGGATCCCGGTGGCGACCGTCGTACGACGGGTGGCGGCGAGCAGGTCCGCGACCCGGTCGAACGGGTCGTCCAGGCCGCCGGTCATCCACAGCGCCGAGCAGCCCGCGTCCTCGAGGGCGGCCGCCGCGTCCATCGCCGCGGACCGCTCGCCCAGCCGCAGCGCGGCCGACCAGGCGCCCCACGGGCCGGCGGGCAGGCTCACGAGAGCACGTCGCCGTGGGCGAGGTCGGCCACCCAGGAGGTGAACCGCCAGCCGTCGGGGGTGCGGGCGAAGGCGCCGTCGTACGACCCGACCACGACGTGGCTGCCGCCCCCGCGGCGGTAGTAGGCGACCGCCTTGAAGCGGGCCGTGGCGGTGTCGCCGCGGACCTCGACCTCCGGGTTCATCAGGGTGTGCAGGATCCACGGCATCGAGGACCGCAGGCGCAGGAACTGCGCGCGGATCTCGTCGTGCCCGCGACACGGCGGGCGGGCGGCGTTGATGTCGTAGACCCCGTCCGGGACCCAGAGCGCGACCAGGGCGTCCAGGTCGGGGTGGCTGTCACCGGCCCAGCCGCCGTCGCACAGCGAGTGGTAGCGGGCGGCCAGCTCCTCGATCGCGCGGACGTCGCGCAGCTCGGTGAGCTGCTCCTCCAGGAGTCGGACCCGGTCCTCCACGGAGGTCATGCGCCGCGCTCGTCCTCGGGGAGGCAGTGCACCAGGGCGGTCCGGACGGCCCGGCAGACCAGCACGCCGTCCTGGTTCAGCCCCCGGTGCTCGAGCGTGACGATGCCCTGGCCGGGGCGCGACGCGGACAGCCGCTTCGGGCCGATCTCGGTCTCGCAGTAGAGCGTGTCGCCGAGGAACACCGGCGCTGGGAAGGCGATCTCCTGGAAGCCCAGGTTGGCGATCGTCGTCTTCTGCGTGAGCTGCGGTACGCCGATGCTGCACACGATCGACATGGTCAGCAGGCTGTTGACGAGCCGCTGGCCGAACTCCGACTCCGCGGACCGGGCCGCGTCGAGGTGCAGCGACTGGCTGTTCAGCGTGATGCTGCAGAACAGGACGTTGTCGGCCTCGGTGATGGTCCGCCCCGGGTCGTGCTTGTAGACGTCACCGGTCACCATCTCCTCGTAGTAGCGGCCTCGGCTGGTGTGGACGGTCACGGGTGCTCCTCGGGGGTGGCGGACGGGCTCAGGGCCGCCCGGTGGTCGGGGTGCGCGACGGAGGCGAGCGCCTCGGCGCGCTCGTGGACGGTGCGCCCGCGCAGCCACGCGGCGCCGTACTCCGTGACGACGACGTCGGGGGTGTGCCGGGCGAGCGTGACCACGTCGGAGCCCAGCCGCGGCACGATCCGGCTGTGCCGCCCGTCCGGCGAGGTCGAGGTGAGTGCGATGACGCTCAGGCCGCCCGCGGACCCGAACCCGGACTCGACGAAGTCGGCGCTGCCGCCGATCCCGGAGACCTGGCGCGCGCCCACCAGCTCGGCGCTGACCTGGCCGTGCAGATCCACCTCGATGGCGGAGTTGACCGCGACCAGCCGCGGGATCCGGGAGAGGTACGACGGGGTGTGCGCGTAGCGACTGTCGCGCATCACGATGGCGGGGTTCTCGTGGGCCAGGTCCATCAGCAGCTGCGTGCCCATCAGCTCGGCGGCGCAGACGGCGGGGCGGGGGTCGCGGTCGTCGACGCGCAGCACGCCCCGGGCGAAGAGGTCGACCATCGCGTCGTTGCCCATGCCGACGAAGCGCACGCCGGGCACGTCGCTCTCGCCGAGGTACGCCGTGAGCGCCTCGGGGACGGCGCCGATCCCGAGCTGGAGGGTCGGCTCGGGCGGCAGCAGCTCCAGGACGTGGGCGGCCACCCGGTCGCTGGTCTCGTCGCGGCGCGCGGCGGGGAAGTGGCACGGCGCGGCGGCGATCTCGACCAGCGCGGCGAAGCGGGAGACGTGCACCATCGAGTCCCCGGTGGTCCGCGGCGTCAACGGGTCGACCTCGGCCAGCACCAGCGCGGCCCGCTCGACCGCGTGGCAGACGTAGCTCGCGGACGGGCCGAGGCTGCACCAGCCGTGGCGGTCCGGCGGGGAGACCCGCACCAGCGCCACCGACGTCCCCCACTGGTCGAGGAGGTCCGGTACGGCGGACGCCCGGGCCGGCACGTAGTCGACCCGGCCGGGGGAGAGGGCCGCCCGCGCCGGCCCATAGGGGTGCCACGTGCGGTAGGCGAGGTGCCCCGCGGCGGCGGCGTCGAGGAACGGGTAGGCCCCGAGCTGCAGACCGGAGTAGAGGGTGGGCCGACCGAGGAGATCGGCGGTGCTCCCGAGCGCCTCGAGCAGGGTCTCCGGAGTGCCGCACCCGGGGGCGGCGACGACCGCGGCACCGGCCGGCAGCAGCCGGAGCGCGGCCTCGGGGCGCAACGTCGTGGGGAGGGGCACAGCTCCGGAACGTAGCCCGCGACCGGAGGTTAAGCAAGTGCTTGATTGAGCATTGACACGGCTTCGTGTGACGTGAGTTACTTCAGGTCAAGCGAGCGCTTGATCTACGTTATGACGTCGGGTTCGCACGGAGGAGGAGAGCCGGTGCAACTGCTGGCACAGCAGCTGGTGAACGGTATCGCCCTGGGCTCGGTCTACGCGCTCTTCGCGGTCGGCTTCGCCCTGATCCTGGCCAAGATGGGGATCCTGAACGTCGCGCACGGCACGTTCGCGACCTGGGGCGCGCTGGCGTCGTACTGGCTGGTCTTCGACCACGGCCTCAACTTCTGGCTGGCCCTCGCGCTCGGCGTCGGGTTCGCCGGGCTGCTCGGGGTGCTGGCCGACCAGCTGGCCTTCGAGCCGCTGCGCCGGCGCAACGCCGGCACCTTCGCGCCGATCATCGCGAGCATCGGCATCTGGATCATCCTGCTGACGCTCGCCGAGGCCTTCAGCGGTCCGGTGGCGGTCAGCTACCCGACCGGCTCGGTGCCGACCGAGCCGATCCGGGCCCTCGGCCTGATCGTGCTCCCCGCGCAGGTGATCACCGTGCTCGCGCTTGTCGTGGTGGTGACCCTGGTCCACCTGCTGCTGACCCGCACCCGCTTCGGCGCGGCGGTCCGCGCGGTGTCGGTGGACCCGCGCTCGGCCACGATCGTCGGGGTCAACGCTCGGCGCACGCTGATCGCGGTGGCCTTCCTGGCGGCCGCGATCGCCGGCCTCGCCGGCGTGCTCGGAGCGCTCTCCGACAACAACGTCTCCTTCAGCATCGGCGAGGCGCTGCTGCTGAAGGGCTTCGCCGCCGTGGTCGTCGGCGGGTACGGCGACATCCGGGGCGCGGCCGTCTGCGGCGTGGCGATCGGCGTCCTGGAGGTCATGAGCTCGCAGTACATCTCGTCCGGGTTCCGCGACGCCATCACCTTCGGGATCCTGCTGCTCGTCCTCGTCGCCCGGCCCCAGGGGCTGTTCGGCGAACGCCAGCTGGTCCGAGCCTGAGTCGGGAGAGGAGACACACCGTGAGCACCACCGCCTGGTTGACCACCCTGCAGTTCGCCGGGGTCAACGCCCTGTTCGCGCTCGCCATCTACGCGTCCCTGTGGACCGGGGTGCTGAGCCTCGCCCCCGTCTTCTTCGGCGCCGTCAGCGCGTTCACCTTCGGCTACCTCGCCGGGGCGATCGGCCTCTCGCCGGCCCTCGGTCTGCTGCTCGGCGTCGCCCTCGGCGCGGCCCTCGGCGCGGCCACCGCGGGGCTGATCATCCGCCTCGACAGCCACTACCTGGCCATGGCGACCATCGCGATGGTGCTCATCGGCCGGGTGCTGGTCCTCAACCTCACCGAGTACACCGGCGGCGCCTCCGGCACCCTGGTCCCCGGAGACCTCGGCACCTGGGTCTGGCTGATCGGCACCCTGGTGGTCGCGGGCTACGTGATGTCGCGCCTCGCCGGCTCCCGCTTCGGCCTGGCGGCCGACGCGGTGCGCGAGGACCCGGCGGTCGCCCAGACCCTGGCCATCTCGCCGCGGCAGATCCAGTTCGTCGGCTTCATCCTCTCCGGCGCGCTGGGTGGCGCGGCCGGCGTCTTCCAGTCCAGCTTCCTGCAGTACATCGGGCCGGACACCTTCTACACCCACCTCGGCTTCGTGACCCTGGCCGCGGTGGTCCTCGGCGGTGCCTTCCACTGGGCCGGCCCGATCGTCGGGGCGATCGCCTTCACGATCCTGCCGGAGCTGCTGCGCGAGCCGATGGGCGAGTACGACCGCGTCGTCACCGGCGTCGCCCTGGTGCTGATCATCATCTACATGCCGCGCGGCCTGGTCGACGTACGGCGGCTGCGGCTGCTGCGCGACCGGACCCGACGGCGACCAGGTGACCGACGAGAGGACGTGACGCCCGCGGGCGCACCGGCCGGGGCGGAGGCGTCGTCGTGACCGCGACCGACTCGGAGTCCCGAGGCGTGCAGACCGCCCCCGTGGCGGTCGACATCTCCCACCTGACCAAGACCTTCGGCGGCCTGGCCGCCGTCGACGACGTGACGATCAGCGTGCCCGAACGACGCATCCACGGGATCCTCGGCCCCAACGGCGCCGGCAAGACGACCGTGCTCAACATGGTGAGCGGGTTCGTGTCCGCCGACGCCGGCCGGATCGACGTCTTCGGCGAGGACGTCACCCGGATGAAGCCGTTCCAGATCGCCCGCCGCGGGGTCGCCCGGACCTACCAGAACATCCGGCTCTTCCCGGGCATGACCGTGCTCGAGACCGTGATCGCCGGCGCCTATCTGCAGCGCAGCTCCACGATCCTCGGCGCCATCCTGCTCAGCCCGGCCGAGCGCCGCGAGCGGCGCGAGATGCGCGACCGGGCCGCCGAGCTCCTCGAGAAGGTCGGCGTGCGCGCCGACCACGGGACCCTGGCCGAGACCCTCTCGTACGGCGACCAGCGGCGAGTCGAGATCGCGCGGGCGCTGGCCACCAACCCGCGGGTGCTGCTGCTCGACGAGCCGACGGCCGGCATGAACGACGTCGAGTCCGAGGCGGTCGGCCTGCTCCTGCGCGAGCTGCGCGACCTCGGGCTCACCCTCATCCTCATCGAGCACAACATGCGGCTCGTCGAGGAGTTCTGCGAATCCGTCTCGGTGATGAACTCCGGCGCCGTGCTCGCCCAGGGCGAGCCCACCTGGTGCCTGGAACAGGACGACGTGAAGGAGGCCTACTTTGGCAAGCGATCCGATGCTGCGCGTATCGCGACTCTGCGCCGCGCACGGCGCGGTCCAGGCGGCGCGTGACGTCGACCTGGAGGTCGCCGCGGGCACCCTCGTCGCGCTGATCGGCTCCAACGGGGCCGGCAAGACCACGACGCTGAACTCGATCGCCGGGCTGCACAAGCCGGCGAGCGGGACGGTCACGGTCGCCGGCCGGGACATCACCGGCTGGGCCTGCCACCGCGTGGTCCGATCCGGGGTCGCGCTGGTCGCGGAGGGACGTCGCGTCGCGCCGCCCCTGACCGTGGTCGAGAACCTGGAGCTGTCGGCGTACTCGGGGAGGAGCAGCAAGGCCGAGCTGCGCGAGCAGCTCGAGCGCGTCTTCGACCTGTTCCCACGCCTGGCCGAGCGGCGCGACCAGTACGCCGCCTCGATGAGCGGCGGCGAGCAGCAGATGCTGGCCGTGGGGCGGGCGCTGATGACCAAGCCCGACGTACTCCTCCTCGACGAGCCGTCGATGGGGCTCGCGCCGAGCATCGTCGACGTGCTCTTCCAGACCATCACCACGCTGCACGAGGCCGGCGCCACGATCCTGCTCGTCGAGCAGAACGCCGAGCTCGCCCTGGCGGTGAGCGACCACGTCTACGTCATGCAGCGCGGCCAGATCGTGTCCGAGGGCACCCCGGACCTGGTCCGCGGGCGCTCCGAGGTCATGTCGGCCCTCTTCGGCTAGGGAAGCGCTGATCAATGGGGGTGGATGTCGGCGTCGTCTCGGTGGTGGGCTGGCAAGGCGCCGACGCGACGTCATACCGCGCGTCTTTCGGCGTGTCGGCAACGCCGCCGAGGCGGCGTCCGGCGCCGCCCGCATTGATCAGCGCTTCCCTCACCCATCCGAGACAGGAGAACCATGAGCGAGATCAGGTTGGACGGCCGCGTCGCCGTCGTCACCGGAGCCGGCCGCGGCCTGGGGCGCGAGCACGCCCTGCTGCTCGGCGCCCGGGGCGCCCAGGTGATCGTGAACGACGTCGGCGGCTCGCTGGACGGCGAGGGTGGCGGGGCCACGCCCGCCGAGCAGGTGGTCGAGGAGATCCGGGCCGCCGGCGGCACGGCGATCGCCGATGCCACCGACGTGAGCACCCTCGAGGGTGCGACGACGATCGTCGAGCTCGCGACCGGCACCTACGGACGTCTCGACGTCCTGGTCAACAACGCCGGCATCCTCCGGGACCGCTCGATGGCCAAGCTGACGCCCGAGGAGGTGGAGCCGGTCCTGCGGGTCCACCTCGGCGGCACCATCTGGATGACCAAGGCGGCCTGGCCGGTCTTCTTGGAGCAGGGCTACGGACGGGTCGTGAACACGACCTCGGCGGCGGGGATCTTCGGCAACTTCGGGCAGACCAACTACGCCGCGGCGAAGGCCGGCATCGTCGGCGTCACCAAGACCCTGGCCATCGAGGGCGCCCGCAGCGGCATCCAGGTCAACGCCATCGAGCCCGGGGCGCGGACCCGGATGACCGAGGACCTGCTCGGCGACCTGGCCGACAGCGTCGACCCCGCGCTCGTCTCGCCGCTGGTCCTGTGGCTCTCCTCCCAGGAGTGCGGGGCCAGCGGCGAGGTCTACAACGTCGGCGGCGGCCGGGTGGCCCGCGTGCTGGTGGCCCAGACCCCGGGCTTCTTCTCGCGGACCCTGACGCCGGAGGACCTCCGCGACCACTGGGACGACATCAACGACGTCGACCAGGCCCAGGTGATGCTGACGTTCCAGGAGGAGATGGCCGTCCTGGTCGCGCTCCTCTCGGACGCCACCCGGGCCTGAGGTGACCGACGCCGCTACGACGCCCGGGACGCTGGCGGTCGGGCGCGGCCTGCTGGCCGCGCTGGACGCCAACGACGCCGACGGCGTACGTCGCTGGTTCGCCCCGGGTGGGACCTGGTGGGTCGACACCGGGCTGGACCGTGCGGCCGGCGACCAGGCGGTCGACCCCGGCCCGGACCGCCCTTGGCCGCTGCACGGGCTGATGGACGCGCAGGCCAAGTGCGACCTGCTCGCCTCGGTCCCGGAGCGGTTCCCGGGCGGGGTGCGCCAACACGTGCGGCGCGCCTTCGCCGGGGGCGACGTGGCGGTGCTGGAGGTCGAGGGGGACGGGCTCTTCCTGGGGGAGCGGCCCTACCGCAACCGCTACTGCTTCGTCGTCCAGGTGTGCGACGGCCTGGCCACCGGGCTGCGCGAGTACCTCGACACCGCGCACAGCGCCGCGGTGTTCGACGGTCGCCACCTCGACCGCCGCTCGCGGGCCGAGCCCCGGGCGCCGTCGTACCGCTCGCCGGGGACCGGGCTCCACGGGATCGTCGATCGCTTCCTCGCCTGCCTCACCGACGCCGACGGCGCGCGGCTCCTGGGGCTGTGCACGCCGGACGCCACCTGGTGGGCCGACGGCGGCCGCCTCCGGACCGCCGGTCCGGAGGCGCCGGTCGACCTCGACGCCGAGCTGGTCGTCGTGGGTCGGGTGCCGGTCGTCGACCGCGCCGTCCGGATCGGGCGGCTGCGCGAGACCTACCCGGACGGCCTCCGCCTGGCCGCCCACCGGGTGGTCGTGGACGACGACCCCGGCAGCGGCCTGGTCGTCGCCGAGGTGGTCGGGCACGGGGTGCACCGCTCCGGGCGGACCTACCAGAACCGCTACGCCTTCGTGCTCCGCGTCGAGGGCACCGACCGGGGGCTGCGGATCGCCGAGGTGCGCGAGTACTGCGACACCCGGCACGCGTTCGACGTCTACGGCATCGACCGCTGAGCGGTTCGCCCCGGCGTACTGCCGACAAGTCAAGCAAGCAAGCGCTTGACATCTAATCAAGCACTTGCTTTACAGTGTGACCTGCTGCACTCGCCGCACCGACCCGGAGGACGACCCGCCCATGCCTGAGCTGCGCGACCCGGACCACGAGCTGATCGCCAAGGCGATCCGCGCCCGACTGGCCGAGTTCGACGACGCCTACTGGTCGGCGTGCGACACCGAGCACCGCTTCCCTTGGGAGTTCTTCCAGGTGATGGCGGACGAGGGCTGGGTCGGCCTCGCCATCCCGGAGCAGTACGGCGGGGGCGGGCGGGGCGTCACCGAGGCGGCGATCCTGCTGCGCGAGGTCGCCGCGTCCGGCGCGGCGATGAACGGCTGCACCGCCCTGCACATGAACGTCTTCGGCCTCCAGCCGGTCATCAAGTACGGCAACGAGCGGCTCAAGGACACCTTCCTGCCGCCGGCGGCGGCGGGGGAGCTGCACGTCGCCTTCGCCGTCACCGAGCCCGACGCCGGGACCGACACCTCACGGATCAAGACCAAGGCGGTCCGCGACGGCGACGGCTGGCGGATCTCGGGCCAGAAGATCTGGACGAGCAAGGCGATCGAGTCCTCGATGGCCCTGATGCTGGCCCGCACCTCGCCGGCGCCGACCGACGACGAGCGCCGCCGCTTCGACGGGCTGAGCCTGTTCCTCATCGACCTCGACCCCGACCACGTCGACATCCGGCCGATCGCCAAGGCGGGCCGCAACGCGGTCGCCACCTGCGAGACCTTCTACGACGACCTGCCCGTCGAGGGCTGGCGGCTGGTGGGCGAGGAGGGCCAGGGCTTCAAGCACATCCTCGCCGGCCTCAACCCCGAGCGGATCCTCATCGCCGCCGAGGCCACCGGCATCGGCCAGGCCGCGCTGCGCCGGGCCACCGACTACGCCAAGGTGCGGCGCGTCTTCGACCGCCCGATCGGCAGCAATCAGGCGATCAGCCACCCGCTCGCCGACGCCTACGCCCGACTCGAAGCGGCCTGGGAGCTGACCCTCGTCGCCGCCCAGCGCTACGACGCCGGGCTGTCCTGCGGTGCCGAGGCCAACATCGCGAAGTACCTCGCCGCCGAGGCCGGCTACGACGCCGCCGACCGCGCCGTCCAGGCCCACGGCGGCCTCGGCTACGCCACCGAGTACCACGTCGAGCGCTACTGGCGCGAGGCCCGGATCATGCGGCTGGCGCCGATCAGTCAGGAGATGTCCCTCAACTTCATCGCGCAGCAGGTGCTCGGCCTGCCGCGGAGCTACTGAGGAGCCGGCCGTGACACGACTCTCGGGCCGGGTGGCCTACGTCCTCGGCGGCGGCAGCGACGGACCGGCGCGCCCCGGCGACGAGCTGCCGATGGGCAACGGCCGCGCCATCGCGCTGCGGCTGGCCGCCGAAGGGGCCCTGGTCGTGGTGGGGGACAAGGTCCCCGAGCGCGCGCAGGCCACGGTCGACCACCTCCGGGCGACCGGCGGCGAGGGCCTGGCCGTCGAGGTGGACGCCGCCGACCCCGACTCGTGCCGCCGCGCCGTCGAGGCCACCGTGGCGTACGGCGGCCGCCTCGACATCGTGGTCTGCAACGTGGGGATCTCCGGCCGCGAGCCGCTGAAGGTGCAGTCCCTGGAGGACTGGGCGCTGGCCGACGCGGTGAACGTCCGCTCCCACTGGCTCACCGCGCAGGCCGCGCTGACCCCGATGCTGGAGCAGCAGGCCGGCAGCGTGGTCTTCGTCGGCTCGACGGCCGGCCTGGCGAGCAGCCGCCGGTCGCTGTCCTACGAGGCGACCAAGGCCGCCCAGCTCGCCGTGATGCGCCACGTCGCGGTCCGCTACGCCGCCCGGGGGATCCGGTCCAACGCCGTGGTGCTGGGCAACATCGACTCGGCGCTGGTCCGCCGCGAGTTCGGCGAGGGGGGCGCGGCGCGGGGTGCCGTCGTCCCGATGGGTCGTGAGGGGCGCCCGGAGGAGGTCGCCGGTGCGGTCGCCTTCCTGGTCAGCGACGACGCGGGCTACGTGACCGGCCAGAGCCTCGTCGTCGACGGCGGCGTCAGCGCCGCCTGGCCCAGCCCGCCGGTGATGCCGTGATGTCCCGCCCAGTCAGGAGCAGCGTGTGAACAGCAACGTCGTCGTCAGCGGCGTCGGGATGAGCCCCTTTGGCAAGTTCCTCGACCGATCGATGAAGGACCTCGGACGGGTGGCGGTCGACGCGGCCCTGGCCGACGCCGGCATCGGGGTCGGCGAGGTCCAGGCGATGGTCTTCTCCAACGCCCTCGCCGGCCTGATCACCGGCCAGGAGTGCATCCGCGGTGAGGTCGTGGGCTACCCGCTCGGCCTGGCCGGCATCCCGATCCACAACGTCGAGAACGCCTGCGCCTCCGGCGGCAACGCCCTGCACCTGGCCTGGCTGATGGTCGCCTCCGGCCTGCACGAGACGGTGCTGGCGCTCGGGGTCGAGAAGACCAACCACGAGGACCGGCAGCGCACCTTCAGCGCGTACGCCGCCGGCATGGACGTCGAGGAGCGCTTCGCCACGGGAGACGGGGCCGGCGAGGAGCGCAGCCCGTTCGTCGACCGCCAGGCGCGGCTGGCCGGGAAGCTCTTCGACGAGCGCGGCGTGACCATGGAGGGTCTGGCGCGGGTCACGTCCCGGTCGCTCGAGGCGGCCCGGCTCAACCCGTTCGCGCACCGCCGGTTCGGCGGCAGCCCCGAGGACGTCCTCAACGCCCGGGTCGTCGTCGACCCGCTGACCGTGCTGATGAGCTCCCCGATCAGCGACGGTGCCGCGGCGGCCGTCGTCACCAGCCGCCCGGACGCGGTCGCGTCGGGTCGCTCGGTGCGGATCCTCGCCTCCCGGATGGCCACCCGGCCGCCCCGCGACCAGCCCGACGCCCCGAACGCGGTCGCGGCCAGCGCGCAGGCGGCGTACGAGCAGGCGGGGCTGGGACCCGAGGACATGGACCTCGCCGAGGTCCACGACGCGTCCGTGGCCTACGAGCTGATGGCCTGGACCGACACCGGCCTCTGCGCGCCCGGGGACGAGCAGCGCTGGGCGATGGAGGGCGTCACCGAGGCCGGAGGCGCCATGCCGGTGAACCGCTCCGGGGGCCTGGTCGGGCGCGGGCACGCGCTCGGGGCGAGCGGGCTGGCCCAGGTGCACGACGTCGTCGCCCAGCTGCGCGGCGAGGCCGGTGACCTTCAGCTCGACGGGCCGCGGACCGGGCTCGTGCAGATCGGCGGCGGGGTCGTCGACTGGCTGACGGCGGCCTCGAGCGTGCACGTGCTGGCGGCGCCGTGAGGGCCGACGAGCTGGTGATCGACGCCCACATGCACGTGTGGGACGCGAGCTGGCTCCCCGAGGGCCTGCGCCAGGCCTGGGCCCGCCAGGGCGCGGGCCGCCGGCTGCCGGAGCGCTGCCCGAACGAGGTGTTCGGCCACGTCGCGGTCGGCCAGAGCGACCCCGACGCCGCGCTCACGATCGCCGCGTTCGACCGGGCGGGGGTCGCGGCCGGCCTGGTGCCGGTCGTCGACTGGACGATCGTCGGGCGGCCCACCGGCACCCACCTCCCGATCGCGGAGCTGAACGCCCGCTACGAGGAGCTGTCCACCAAGCACCAGGACCGGCTGTACTTCTGCGCCGGGCTGGACCCCCGCCACCCCGACGCCCGTGCGCTGTTCGAGGCCGCGGTCGCCCATCCGCACTGCCGGGGGCTGAAGCTCTACCCGGCGGCGGGCTGGGACCTGCGCGACCCCGCCCACGCGTGGCTGTTCGAGGAGCTGCTCGCCCGCGACCTCCCGGCGGTGGTGCACACCAGCCCGCTGGGCGGCGACCCGCTGCAGGTGATCCGGTGCCGGCCCGCGGAGGTGGCGGCGCTGACGGCGACGTACCCCGGGCTGCGCGTGGTCTACGCCCACGCGGGCCTGGAGGGCTGGTGGTCGGAGGCGGTCGACTGCGCGACCGGGTGGCAGCACGCCTACCTGGAGCTGTCGCTGTGGCAGCGCGTCGCCCTCCAGGACTACGACGAGTTCCGGCGCCGGGTACGGCGGATGCGCGACCAGGTGGGCGCGCACCGTCTCGTCTTCGGCTCCGACATCATCCGCGGTCCGCGTCACGACCCCGCGGGTGACGAGTTGGTGCAGTGGATCAGCATGGTCCGAGACCTCGCAGCGCCGTACGCCGGCGCCGCGGCGGTCCTCTCGGACGAGGAGCTCGGGCTCTTCCTTGCTGGCAACGCGGTTCGGTTGTTCGACCTCAAGGAGCACGCATGAGCGAGACCCTCGGAGACCTCTTCGCCAAGGCGGGTCGCCGGTTCCCCGACAACGTCGCGATCGCCTCGCTGGGGCGTGAGCGCACCTTCGCCGAGGTGATCGACCGCGGCTGGCGGTTGGCGCACGCCCTGCGCGACCGCGGGCTGCCCGCCGGCTCGTCGGTCGCCGCGATGCTCGGCAACCGCGTCGAGTCGCTCGAGGTGTACGTCGGCCTCGCGCTCGGCGGCTACACGGCCGTGCACGTGAACGACCGGCTGACGGCCGCCGAGGTCGACTACGTCCTGACCGACTCCGGCGCCGCCGGCCTGGTGCACACCGACGGCGCCTCCCCGGTGGCGGCCCAGCTGACCGGCGCCGGGGCGCTGCGGGCCTGGCTCGCGATCGACGACGCGCCGCCGGCGGGAGCGGAGTCCTTCGACGCCGCGCTGGACGCCGCGGACTCCTCGCCGCTGCCGATCGAGGCGGACGTCGAGGCGACCGCGCTGATCGGCTACACGAGCGGCACCACCGGCTTTCCCAAGGGCGTCCTGGTCAGCCACCGCGCGGTGGTCAACTGCATCAAGCTGGTGCCGTTCGCCTACCGGCTGCCCCTCCAGGGGCACGCGGCCTTCCCGGGCGGCTGGTCGTTCGTCTCGGGGCTGTGGGGCGTGATCTTCCCGCACTTCTACACCGGGGGGACGGTCTCCTTCATCCCCGGCGCGACCCCGGACGAGTGGGGCCGGCACATGGCCGAGCACCGCTCGACCTTCACCCTCGGCCTGACCCCGCTGATCCCCGGTCTGATGGCGGCCCTGCGCGAGCACCCGGCCGCGCTGGACTCGCTGCAGTCGGTGCTGCACTCCGGCGGGCCGCTGCCGCCCGAGCTGGCCTCGGACCTGGTCGACCTGATCGGCGACCGACTGGTCGAGACCTACGGCATGACCGAGGTCGTCGGCCCGATCACCATCACCAACCGCAGTGACTGGCGCGGCCAGGGCGCCGCTCGCGACATCTTCGAGTCGGTCGGCCGGCCGCTGCCCACGTCGTCGATGCGCGTGGCCGACGCCGCCGGCGCGACCCTCCCGGTCGGCGAGGTGGGGGAGTTGGTCATCTCGGCGGACACGATGTTCTCCGGCTACCACGGCCAGCCCGAGAAGACCGCCCACGCGCTGCGGGGCGACGAGTACTTCACCGGCGACCTCGGCTACCGCGACGAGGCCGGCTACTACTACCTCACCGGTCGCGCCCAGGACCTGATCATCAGCGGCGGCGCGAACGTCTACCCCGCCGAGGTCGAGCGCGTGCTGCTGCTCATGGACGAGATCAGCGAGGCGGCGGTCTTCGGGCTCCCCGACGACCGGTGGGGCGAGGCGGTCTCGGCGGCCGTCGTCGTCGCGCCGGGCGCGACGCTGGACGAGGACGCCGTACGGACCTTCGCCCGGGGGCAGCTGGCCGGCTACAAGAAGCCCGTCCACGTCTTCTTCGTCGACCAGCTGCCCCGCAACTCGGGGCTGAAGGTGATGAAGCACGTCCTGAAGGAGCAGCTCGCCGACGCGGCGGGCGCCCACGACACGGAAGGAGCGACGGCATGAAGCTCGGCATCAGCGAGCTCTTCCCCGGCGTCGGTCGACGCAGCGGCAGCTGGTCGGCCGAGGCCGCGCAGCTGATCGAGGAGATCGGCTACCGCAGCGTCTGGCTCCCCGAACATGTCGTGTTCTTCCCGGAGTACCGCTCGCAGTATCCCTACGAGTCGGGCGGGGCCCAGGAGGTCCACAAGACCCTGGGCGTGCACGACCCGCTCGTGCTCGCGGGGGCGATCGCCGCCTCGACGACGACGCTGCGGATCGGGACGTACGTCTTCGTGGTCCCGCAGCGCAACCCGATCGTGACCGCCCGCCAGGTCGCCAGCGTCGACCAGCTCAGCGGCGGTCGCTTCGAGTTCGGCGTCGGCGTCGGCTGGTCCGAGGAGGAGTACGGCGCCCTCGACGTCCCCTTCGAGCGCCGTGGCGAGCGGATGAACGACTACCTCGCCGCGATGCGCGTGCTGTGGTCCGAGGGCGAGATCAGCGAGTACCGCGGTGAGTTCGTCGACTTCGAGCCGCTCTACTGCTTCCCGAAGCCCGCGCAGGCCCGGCTGCCGATCATCGTCGGCGGCAACAGCCGCGCCAGCCTGGAGCGGATCGTCGCGTTCGGCGACGGCTGGGCCGGCTACAGCCGGACCCACGAGGACATCAAGGTCTTCATCGGCCGGCTCGAGCCGATGATGGCCGCCGCAGGGCGCAGCATGGACGAGCTCTCGCTGAAGGTGGGGCGCCGCAGCAAGGGCGCGACCGAGCAGGACTGGGAGGACGACCGGGCCTACATCGAGGAGGCCCTGCGGCTCGGCATCGACGAGGTCGTCGTGTCGCCCCGGATCGGCGACGACCACTACGAGCGCGACATGAGGCGGTACGCCGAGATCCTCGGCCTCTGATCGGCTCGACGGCGGCGTCTCGGTGACGTACGCTGGCAAAAGTAGAGCAAGCGCTTGATTAATTAGGAGAACGACATGGGCAGCACCGACCCGATCCCGTCCGAGGGCCCGGAGATCGACTACCTGATCATCGGCGCCGGGGTGTGCGGGCTCTACCAGCTCCACCAGCTGCTGGAGATCGGAGCCTCGGTGCGGGTGGTCGACGCCAACGCCGGTCTCGGAGGCACCTGGTTCAACAACCGCTACCCGGGCTGCCGGTTCGACTCGGAGTCGTACACCTACCAGTACTCCTTCTCCCGGGAGCTCCTCGACGAGTGGACCTGGAAGGAGCGCTTCGCCGCCCAGGGCGAGACGCTGTCCTACCTCCAGCACGTCGCCGAGCGCTTCGACCTGGAGCGTCACATCACCTTCGACGCGCGGGTCGTGCGCGCCGAGTGGGTCGAGGACGGCTGGTTCTGGCGGGTGCAGCTCGCCGACGGGACCGAGATCCGCACGCGCTTCGTGCTCGGCGCGATGGGCCTGCTCTCGGTCCCGACCTACCCGCGGGTCGCGGGCGTCGGCAGCTTCGGGGGCGTGGAGACGCACACCTTCGACTGGCCGGAGGGGCTCGACGTGACCGGCAAGCGGGTGATCGTCATCGGGACCGGCGCGAGCGGTGTCCAGGTGATCACCGACATCGCCGACAAGGTCGCGCAGCTGACCGTCCTGCAGCGGGACGCCAACTGGACGGCGCCGCTCGGCAACGGACCGATCACCGACGACGAGATGGCTCGGCTGCGGACGTCGTACGACGAGATCTTCGCGTGGTGCCGCGAGACGCCCGCCGGCTTCATCCACCGTCCCGACCGTACGCTGTCGACCGACGTCACCCGCGAGGAGCGCTGGGCGCACTGGGAGGACCTCTACGCGAACGGCCAGGGGGCCGCGATGTCGATGGGCAACTACCGCGACACGATGATGGAGGTCGAGCCCAACCGGGAGCTGTCGGAGTTCGTGGCCGGCAAGATCCGGGAGCGCGTGCAGGACCCGGCGGTCGCCGACATCCTCATCCCGAAGGACCACGGCTTCGGCAACAAGCGGGTCGCGGGGGAGTCGGGCTTCTACGAGGTCTTCAACCGGCCGAACGTCGAGCTCGTGGACATCATGGCCAACCCGATCGACGA
Organism: Nocardioides lianchengensis; assembly: GCF_900101465.1. Lineage (GTDB taxonomy): Bacteria > Actinomycetota > Actinomycetes > Propionibacteriales > Nocardioidaceae > Nocardioides > Nocardioides lianchengensis. The sequence goes on along the minus strand of NZ_FMZM01000018.1, from coordinate 5,077 downwards.
GGTCACCCCGAGCGGGATCCGGCTGCTGCTGGAGGAGGGTGGGACGCGGGACCTCGAGGCGGACGTCATCGTCTACGCCACCGGCTTCGACGCGGTCACCGGCGCCTTCGACCGGATCGAGTTCGTCGGGGTCGACGGGGTCCGGCTCAAGGAGCAGTGGAAGGACGGGCCGGAGACCTGCATCGGGGTCCAGGTGTCCGGCTTCCCGAACCTCTTCATCCTGGTCGGCCCGCAGTCGGGCGCCGCGACGGCCAACTTCCCCCGCGGGATCGAGGACGTCGTGAACTGGATGACCGAGACCGCCCGTCAGATCGAGCGCAACGGCATCGGCCGCTTCGAGGCGCGCCGCGAGGCCGAGGTCGAGTGGGTCCAGCACGTCCGCGAGATCAACAGCCTGCTGCTGCTCGCCCACTCCAAGTCCTGGTTCAACGGCCACAACATCAACCTCGACCGCGAGGACAAGCCGCGCGTCATGGTCTATCTCGGCGGTGCTCCGCGCTACCGGAAGCGTCTCGCCCAGGAGATCGAGAACGGCTACCCGAGCTTCCGGCTCGCCCCGAGTCCGGACCTCCCCGTCGGATACGCCGCCACGGGGGCCTGAGCGGCACCCCGAACGCGCTCGACGCCGCCGGTCCGAGGGCCGGCGGCGTCGAGGCGGTGGAGCGGAGGAGGGCGTCAGCCCTTCTTGGTCTCCGAGTAACTAGCCGTCAACGGTGTTGACCGAAGATTGACGGAAATAGCCTCTGACCTGGGCGGACAAGATTTTCGAATAGCGATGGACGATGGTTGTGGACGGACTTCAGCGGGTGTCTTGCGGACCGTTTGCGGACTCATGAACGCCTCCGAAGCGCCGCGAGCGCGGCAGTGTGTCCGTGATTCTGACCCGGGCGGAAGATGCCTGTTCGGGCATCCGAGGGATGAGTCGGAACGAGCCACAAGGGACGTCTGACGAGCCAAACTCCACCACGTCTGAGGACCTTCGGGCCAGGCAAGAGGCGACGTAGGACTGGCACGAGAGCGAGGCATGTGTGTTGGGAATTCAACAGTTCGCAACAAGCCGTCGCGGACCCGGTGCGCACTAGTCGCGGACGGACTTTGAGCATCGACCGGACCGACAGAGTGACGATGTTCAGCGAGTTGGCCCCGCTCCCTTCAAGCCCGAAGGGCCCCGGTCCCGCCGGGTGGCGGGGCCGGGGCCCTCGTGGGTGGTGCGGGTGTCAGCGGTCGTTCGAGAACAGGTCCTTCAGGTCCTCGGTCGAGAACGAGCCCTCCGGGTGGCCGGAGAAGCCGTCGAAGGAGAAGTCCTGACCGTTGTGGTCCTCGGTGTGCGAGGACTGCTCGTCGGTCGTGACCTCGTCGCCGTCGCGCACCTCGTCGGACGTGGCGTGGTGGTCGGCCGAGCCCTGCTCGACCAGGCCACCGAAGCCGTCGTACGCGAAGGGCGCGTCGTAGCCGCCCTCGGTGGTGCTGTGGCTGGACGACTCGTCCTGGTCACCGGTGCTCGACGTGGAGCCGGACTGCTCGTTCAGCAGGCCGAACGTCGGGTCACCCGTCGCCTCGCCGGTGTGCCCGGACACCGTGGTGTCGTCGTGCGAGGCGTCGCTCTCGGTGCTCGAGGTGGACGTGTCGCCGTCCGTCGCCGTGGTGGTGTCGGTCGACGTCGAGTCCTGGGTGGTCCCGAAGGTGCCGAAGAACCCGTCGAAGGCGTACGGCGCGCCGCCGGTCAGCGCGCTGCTCGACGCGGAGTCGGACTCCTCGATCCCGTCCTCGTCACCGAGCGAGGAGCTGTTCTCGGACTGGTGCTGCGAGAACTGCCCGTGCGGGTCGATCGCCAGACCGCCGCCGCCGTACTCACCGCTGGTGCTCTGGTGGTCGGTGGAGGCGTGCGAGGACGAGGTGGACTCGTCGCCGTCGCTGCTCTGTGAGGCGTCCTCCTGGGTGGAGGTGCTGTCCGCGGTGAACCAGCCGGTCACGCCCTCGATGATGATCGGCGCGGCCGCCGCGCCCTGGGTGGACGAGCTGCTGCTGCTCTCGTCAACGCCGTCCTCGCCACCGAGCGACGAGTCGGACTGCTCCTGGGCGTTGCCGAAGGCGGCCTGCGGGTCGAGCGTGATGCCACCGGTGTCGAGACCGCTCTCGGAGCTGGACGAGTCGTGGTTCGACTCGCTCTCCTGGTGCGAGCGGTCGCCGTCCTGCGAGCTGCTCGAGGACTGGTCCCTCGACTCCCCGGACTGGTGCTGGTGGATCTTGACGCCACCGAGCTCGATCGGCGCGGAGGCGGAGCCCTTCGACTCGGACTGCGACGAGGACTCGTCGCTGCCGTGGTCGCCTCCACGGGACTCGTCGTGCGACGAGCTGCTGTTGGAGAGGGCGCCGCCGAGGTCGATCCGCGACGGGTCAATGTCGATGCCGCCACCGTTCTTCGAGTGCTCCTCGGAGCTCTCGTGGTGCTTCGTGGACTCCTCGCCGTCGGAGCTGCTGCTCGTCGAGGACGACGAGGAGGAGGTCTCGGAGGTCGAGCCGAGGCTCAGGCCGCCGATCTCCAGCGGGCTGGAGAGCGACGAGTCGCTCTGATTCGACGAGGAGTCGTGCTGCTCGTCGGCGTGGGCCGTGGCGGAGCCGGCGATCACGATGCCGCCGGTCACGGCCACGGTGGCCAGGGAACGCTTGATCCAGATGTTCATGAGAGTTGTTGCCTTTCGTCTGGTGGAGGTCGTTCGTCTGCAGGGATGCGGACGATCGGACCGGTCAGCCAGGCGAGGTGTCGGGGCGCAGGTGGTGCTGGGAGTCGTGGCGGATGTCGAGGATCGCGGTGCGACCGCCGTCCCAGGAATCGTCGGGCAGCAGGGTGCCGCGCAGGTCGCCCGCGACGGGTACGACGCTCAGCACGCCCTCGGTGTGCGTGATGCCGGTGTCGTCCGGGTCGTCGCTGCCGGCGGGTGAGGCGAGGTCGCGGGCGTCGGCGCGCTCGGGCTCCGGAGCCGGAGCAGGCGGCTCGGTCGCCGGGTGCCGGACGTCGCGGTCGGGGACCGCCGCCGGAGCCGGCGCAGCGGGTCGCTCGGCGGCCGGCTGGGGGTCGGTCGGCTGCTCGGCCGGGGTCCCGGTGGGCGGATCGACCGGAGGCGGCTCGGGCGCGGGGTCGGGGGTCGGCGGATCGGCGGCCGGTTCGGGTGCCGGTTCGGGTGCTGGAGCGGGCTCAGGGGCGGGCTCGGGCTCGGGGGTCGGCTCGGGCGTCGGCCGGGTGGACGGGTCCAGCAACTCCTCGGCCCCGGTGACGGTGTCCTCCACGACCCCACCCACGACACCGCCGACGCCCTCGACCAGCTGGCCGAGGACCGGGCGCGGCTCGGGATCAGGGCCGCCATGCGAGGAAGGCGACGCGGACGCACTCGCCGAGCCGAGCAGCACCAGGACGGCAGCGGCAGCGACCACCACGAGGGCTCCGAGCAGGAGCCGGGCGGGCCGCCGAGCGGCGTCCATGGGGTCACCTCTATCAGTGCACGTCGGGGAGCTGGGTCGAAAGTGGTTCGGTACCGCCTGGAGGTCGGATTGCCGGTCTAGCACTACTCCTGGATCGCTGAGGCCTCGTCGTCCGCCCGAGCCGGGTCCCGGTCGGGGCCTCGCGATCGTGGGGTGGTGTGTCCGCGCTGGGGTCATCAGAGCGTGAACGACGGACTCGTGAGCGACGTGGCCAGCTGTTGGACGAAGGCATAGCCGCTCTTGGTGCGGATCTGGCTGAGCTGGTCGGCGCCGGAACGAGGTTGGAGGAGATGGCCGACGAGCTTCTCATCCGCCTGCTGCCCGAGACGCCTGACGACGACGTTGCGCTCGCCATCGTCCGGCTTCACCGCGAGGACCGACCGCGTCCCGCGGAGGCCGGCCTGAACGGATTCCGCCCGACCTGCCAGCGAATCTCGCCACTCCCGAAGAAGCCTGATACGGAGCTGGACCGAAGGTGTCAGTCCCGCTCAGCCATGGTGGTACTCGCGGGCAGGCGAAGAGCATCGCGCGGGTATGGCCGGATGCCTTGGGCCACCACGATCATCCGCCAAGCTGCGCGGCTCACCGCGATGATGTCGAGACGGCTGCCGGCCGTGGCGGCGATCTGGTGGGCGCCGAGCAACGCGGTGATCCCGGCGCAGTCCATGAAGGTGACGCCGGAGAGGTCCACCGTGATCTGTCCGAGGACCACAGAGAGGTCCGAGACGACGGCGAGCAGGTGGTCGTGCGCGCCCAGGTCGAGGCTCCCGTCGAGGACCAGGTCGGCCCGTCTGGTGGGCAGCGGGTTCCGGTAGGGGATGGGTGGCTCCAGAGTGTTGGTACGAACCCGAGCAGCGTAGAGGGCGGACCAGTCGGCTCGCCGCGGCGGTGTCTGAGACGGAAGGGATGGGGGAGGTCCGTCCTGGGCAACAGGTCGGACATGAACGCTCCCCAGGCCGACGTCGCCGTCATCGGCGGCACCGGCTTCTACTCCTTCCTCACCCAGACCGGCGGCGACGCCGAGGAGATCGTCGTCGAGACGCCGTACGGCGCCCCGTCGGCGCCGGTCTCCCTCGGCACCGTCGCGGGCCGCCGGGTGGCGTTCCTGCCGCGGCACGGGAAGCGCCACGAGCACCCTCCGCACGGGATCAACTACCGGGCGAACCTGTGGGCGCTGCGCTCGCTGGGCGTGGGCCAGGTGCTCGCTCCGTGCGCGGTCGGCGGCCTGTGCACCGAGGTCGCGCCGGGTGACGTGGTCGTCCCCGACCAGCTCGTGGACCGCACGCACCGCCGGATCTCCAGCTACGTCGAGACCGGGGCCGTGCACCTGCCCTTCGCCGACCCGTACTGCCCGCGGGTGTCGCTGGCGGTCGCGGGCGCGGACCCGGAGGTGAAGGTCGGCGGGACCATGGTCGTGATCGAGGGGCCGCGGTTCTCCACGCGGGCCGAGTCGCGCCACTACGGCGCCCAGGGCTGGAGCCTGATCAACATGACCGGCGCCCCCGAGGCGGCGCTCGCCCGGGAGCTGCGGATGTGCTACTCGGCGATCGCCCTGGTCACCGACATGGACGCCGGGGTCGAGTCCGGCTCGGGGGTC
>NZ_FMZM01000024.1 GCF_900101465.1 Nocardioides lianchengensis | reverse complement strand
GATCCAGTGGTGGACGCGACACGAGTGAGAATGCAGGCATGAGTAGCGAATGCAATGTGAGAAACATTGCCGCCGAATGATCAAGGGTTCCAGGGTCAAGCTAATCTGCCCTGGGTAAGTCGGGACCTAAGGCGAGGCCGACAGGCGTAGTCGATGGACAACGGGTTGATATTCCCGTACCGGCAAAGTAGCGCCCATGCTGAACCTGGTGATGCTAACCGCCCGAAGCCATGAGTATTGATCCCTTCGGGGTGAGAGCTTGTGGGGGAGCGCGGGACCCGAGCTGGTAGTAGGCAAGCGATGGGGTGACGCAGGAAGGTAGCCCAGCCGTGGCGATGGTTGTCCACGGGTAAGTGCGTAGGGTGTCATCTAGGTAAATCCGGATGGCTGACTTTGATGTCGGGCCTGAGACACGATACGGAGCCGTTTGGTGAAGTGGGTGATCCTATGCTGTCGAGAAAAACCTCTAGCGAGCTATGCGCCGCCCGTACCCCAAACCGACTCAGGTGATCAGGTAGAGAATACTAAGGCGATCGAGCGAACCATGGTTAAGGAACTCGGCAAAATGCCCCCGTAACTTCGGGAGAAGGGGGGCCGGATCCGTCAAACTCCTTGCGAGTGGCAGCGGTGATGGCCGCAGAGACCAGGCCCAAGCGACTGTTTACTAAAAACACAGGTCCGTGCGAAGTTGTAAGACGATGTATACGGACTGACTCCTGCCCGGTGCTGGAAGGTTAAGAGGACCTGTTAGGTGGTAACACCGAAGCGGAGAATTTAAGCCCCAGTAAACGGCGGTGGTAACTATAACCATCCTAAGGTAGCGAAATTCCTTGTCGGGTAAGTTCCGACCTGCACGAATGGAGTAACGACTTGGGCGCTGTCTCAACCGTGGACTCGGCGAAATTGCACTACGAGTAAAGATGCTCGTTACGCGCGGCAGGACGGAAAGACCCCGGGACCTTTACTATAGTTTGGTATTGGTGTTTGGTTCGGCTTGTGTAGGATAGGTGGGAGACTTTGAAGCATCGACGCCAGTTGGTGTGGAGTCAACGTTGAAATACCACTCTGGTCGTACTAGATGTCTAACCTAGGTCCGTAATCCGGATCAGGGACAGTGCCTGATGGGTAGTTTAACTGGGGCGGTTGCCTCCTAAAATGTAACGGAGGCGCTCAAAGGTTCCCTCAGCCTGGTTGGCAATCAGGTGTTGAGTGTAAGTGCACAAGGGAGCTTGACTGTGAGACAGACATGTCGAGCAGGGACGAAAGTCGGAACTAGTGATCCGGCGTCGGCATGTGGAAGCGACGTCGCTCAACGGATAAAAGGTACCCCGGGGATAACAGGCTGATCTTCCCCAAGAGTCCATATCGACGGGATGGTTTGGCACCTCGATGTCGGCTCGTCGCATCCTGGGGCTGGAGTAGGTCCCAAGGGTTGGGCTGTTCGCCCATTAAAGCGGCACGCGAGCTGGGTTTAGAACGTCGTGAGACAGTTCGGTCCCTATCCGCCGCGCGCGCAGGAAACTTGAGAAAGGCTGTCCCTAGTACGAGAGGACCGGGATGGACGAACCTCTGGTGTGCCAGTTGTCCCGCCAGGGGCACGGCTGGTTAGCTACGTTCGGAAGTGATAACCGCTGAATGCATCTAAGCGGGAAGCATGTTTCAAGATGAGGTTTCCCACCCGCTTGACGGGGTAAGGCCCCCAGCAGAACACTGGGTTGATAGGCCGGAGGTGTACAGCAGTAATGCCTAGCCGACCGGTACTAATAGGCCGAGGGCTTGTCTTACAATCACTCAGC
>NZ_FMZM01000022.1 GCF_900101465.1 Nocardioides lianchengensis | reverse complement strand
ACACCGTCCTTGGTCAGGACCGTCTGCTCGACATCCCGCGCCTGGTCGCCGCCGCGCGGCTCGTCGGTGGTCCTCAGACCCGAGACCACGCCCCACCCCGGCGGAACCGACATGCTGACCTCCGTGGTGACCCGGAACGCCTCGCCGGTGCGGGTCGTGTCGTCCCACGCCACCTGGTCATCGACCCACGGCACGACCCAGGCCCACAACGCCAAGACCGCGAACGCCACCACCGCGTAGGGGATGGACCGACGGTCCAGTCCCAGCCACCGGTGCTCCACGGGCACCCGGCGCCCGCTCAGTTCCGTCGACGACATCACGCCTCACTCCCCGAGCGGCGGATGCCGACTCTGGGCGAAAACCTAGAGATCCCTCTTGGATCGGTCAAACACAGCCTCATCACAGGTCACCCGAGCAGTAGCGCGGGCAGGTCGGCAATGGACGTCAGTACATGGGTGGCGGGCGTCGCCGACAGCGCGGCCTCGTCGAAGGAACCACTCAACACGCCGATGACCCACCCGGCGCCAGCGTGGTACCCGGCCCCGACGTCATTCGGCGTGTCGCCCGCCACCGCGACACTGCGTACGTCAGTGACTCTGGTGGCTTCCATCGTCCGGAAGACCAGGTACGGCGCGGGGCGGCTGGCCGGGACCTGATCCGAGGTGACGACGGCGTCGACGGTGCCGCTCGGGCCCACTTCCCAACCCAGACCGGCGAGGATAGATTCGGCGATGTCCGCGGAGTAGCCGGTCTGCAACGCGACTTGGACGCCACCGGATCGCAGCGCCGCGAGCGCCTCGGGCACCCCGGGCAGCGGCGTCGGAGGCGTCTCCTTGTAGGCGATCACGAGCCGCTGTCGGAAGTCGGCGAAGACGCGGTCGACGCGGACTTCGGAGGTGTCGGCGTCGAGGCCCGCGAGCAGGCCGCCGATGGCCTCACGCTTGCTGGTGCCCTTCCAGGAGGCCAGCAGGTCGGCCGGGACGGGAGCGCCGGCGGCGTCGGTGATCGTCTGCTCCAGCACGCCGTAGACGAGGCCGCCCTCGTCCACGGTCGTGCCGGCCATGTCGAGTGAAGCGAGGCGACAGCGCGTCGCCGCGCCGTGGGGGTGGTTCACGAGGACTCCTTGAGGATCCGCAGGTCGGGGCGCACACCGGCGGCGCTGGCGTGGCTGTTGGCGATGGTGAAGGTGACGCGGTCGGGTCGGTAGCGGTCGTCGGAGTACTCCAGCGGAACGCCGGAGGAGGTGGTGGAGAGCCGGCGCTCCCGGAGCAGCGGGCTGCCGACCTCGACCTGCAGCAGCTCGGCGTCGACCTCGTCGGCGGCCACCGCGTCGAACGTGTGCCGCGCGGAGTGCAGGTCCGCCCCCTGAGCGGTGAGGTAGGCCCAGATCGAGCCGCTGTCGGGATCGAAGTCGAAGAGCAGCCGACCGACCTCGGTGACGAACGTCGACCGCTCGAGCATCGCCGGCTCGCCGTCGAGCAGCCGCAGGCGCAGGACGTCGACGACCGGCGTGTCCTCGTCGAGCTGCAGGGCGGTCGCGGCGACGACCGACGCCTGGCGGCGCGCGACCTCGATCGTGCGCTGACCGGGCACCCGCCCGGCGTCCTGAGCCCAAGTGGAGAAGCTGATCAGGGTCTCGAACGGCTGGCCGAGCGCCGAGTCCAGGACCATCGGGGAGCGTCCCTGCCCACCTCCGATCAGACCCTGCTGACGCAGGGTGGCCAGAGCCGAGCGGATGGTCCCGCGGGAGGCTCCGAACTGCTGGCACAACTGGGCCTCGGAGGGGAGTGCCGTACCGCGGGCCAGCTCGCCGCGGGCGATCCGCCCGCGCAGCTCCTCGGCGATCCGAGCGTGCATCGGTGAACTCATGCGAGGAACGTACAACTTGGTTGGACAAGTTGTCGCCACCGTCACTCAGAGCCTCGGTGAACATTGAACTCGCCCACTCCCACCTGCGTGAACAGCCGGTTAACTTGTACACACAAGTGGTGTCGACCTCTTGACCGGTCCTGGGCGGTCGGTCACGGTTCTCGGCATGCAGACCTCCGCCTCCTCCCCCGGTCGCTACGACCTCGCCGTCGTCGGTGCAGGCATTGTCGGACTCGCCCACGCCGCCGACGCCGCCTCGCGCGGGCTGCGGGTCGTCGTCTTGGAGCGGGACCAGCACGCGGCGGGTGCGTCGGTGCGCAACTTCGGGCACGTGTGCACGACCGCGCAGACCGGGGAGGCCCTGCGGCTGGCGCTCGCCGCGCGGGAGAGCTGGCTGACCCTGGGACCGAAGGCCGGCTTCGACGTCGCGACCTGCGGGACCGTCGTCCTCGCCCGAGCGGCCGACGAGGCCGCCGTCCTGGAGGAGCTGCACGCGGCCCGCGGCAGCGAGCAGGTGCGCCTGCTGACGCCGCAGGGGCTGCGGTCCGAGGTGCCGTTCGCGACCGACGAGATCGTCGCCGGCGCACTGCTCCCCCTCGACCTCCGGCTCGACCCGCGCGCCGCACTGCCCGCGCTGGCCGCCTGGCTGACGGACGAGGGGGTCGAGATCCGGTGGGGCACTCACGTGGGCTCTGTTGAGCCCGGCGTCGTGCACACCTCCCGCGGGCCCGTGGCAGCGGACCGGATCGTCCACGCCGTGGGCCACGACGTCGACCGACTCTTCCCCGAGCTTGCCGCCGAGTGGGACGTCCAGCGCTGCGTGCTGCAGATGCTGGAGGTCGCACCGCCGCACGGCGTGGTGGTCGACCCTGCCGTGCTGACCGGCCTGTCCATGCTGCGGTACGGCGGGATGGCCGAGCTGCCGTCGGCCGCTCGCCTCGCCGAGCGCCTTGCCCGCGAACAGCCCGAGCTCCTCGACGTCGCGATGAACCTGATGCTGACCCAGCGTCCGGACGGCTCGATCGTCCTTGGCGACACCCACCACTACGCAGTGACCCACCCCCCGTTCGAGGACGAGAAGGTGGTCGCCCTCGTGCTACGCGAGGGCGAACGTCTGCTCGGTGCACCGCTCACCGTGCGCCGGCGCTGGCGTGGCGTCTACGCGAACTCGGCCCTGACCGACTTCCTCGTCGCCGAGCCGCACGAGGGAACGCGGGTCGTCGCCGTCACCTCCGGCATCGGGATGACCACCGCGCTCGGTCTCGCTCCGACCGTCCTCGACCAGCTGCTCTGACCCAGTCCCAGACCGACCGTCCACCAGCCAGCTTCTCGCCTCTCTCTGAGGCTCTGCCCTGCCCTCCCCACCCCATCTCTCGCCTGGAGAAACCCCGTGAAGACCACCACCCACCGCACCGGCCTGGCCCTCGCCGCCCTCGCGACCACCGTCTCCCTGCTCACCGCTGGCTGCGGTGGGTCGAGCTCGGCCGAGAAGTCGGCCACCTGCCCCGGTGGCCAGGTGCGCTTCGGCGTCGAGCCCTACGAGGACCCGGAGAAGCTCACCCCGGCCTACGAGGCCGTCGCGGGCGCACTGGAGAAGGCCCTCGACTGTCCCGTCGAGGTCACCATCGTCGAGGACTACTCGGCCGAGGTTCTTGCCATGGCCAACGACCAGCTCGAGCTCGGCCAGTTCGGACCGCTCGGCTACGTCTTCGCCAGCGACAAGGCCGACGCGGAGGCCATCGCGTCGTTCGGAACGGCCGACGGCGAGGTGAGCACCTATACCGCCGGGATCTGGGTGCCTAAGGGCTCCGACCTCGCCGAGGTCGGAGCCCTCGCGGGTCACAGCCTGGCACTCGGCAGCGTCGGCTCCACCTCCGGCGATGCCTTGCCCCGGGAGGCCCTGGCCGAGGCGGACGTCGCCGAGGATGACGTCGAGATCGAGTACGCCGGCGGTCACCCCGAGGCCCTTCTCGCCCTCACCAACGGCAAGGTCGATGCCGCGCAGATCAACAGCCAGACACTGGCGACCGCTGTCGCTGAGGGCACTTTCAACCCCGACGAGTACACCCAGATCTGGACCTCCGAGCCCATCCCGAACGACCCGATCACCATCCGCGGCGACCTTCCCGACGAGTTCAAGGACGCCGTCACAGACGCGCTGCTCAACCTGCCGCCCGAGACCGTCGGCGAGGTCGGCCAGTACCTCGACGTGACCCCTCCCGGCCCCATGGTCGCCGTCACCGACGACACCTACGAGCCGCTGTTCACCCTGGCCTCCACCCTGGGCCTGACCGAGGACGACGTGTGAGCGTCTCCGCCGCCCCGCTCACGAGGAGCAGCACCATGGCCGAGACCGGCGCCGGCCTCCGCGTGCGCGGCCTGACCAAGTCGTACGGCGACCGCCACGTCCTGCACGGCGTCGACGTCGACGTCGCCGCCGGGGAGCTCGTCACGATCCTCGGCGCCAACGGCTCCGGGAAGTCCACCCTGCTGCGCTGCGTCATCGGGCTGGAGCGCGCCGAGTCCGGGACCGTGCTGGTCGCCGGGGAATCGCGGACCTCGCAGCCGACGTCGGTGGCCATGGTCTTCCAGAAGATCGACCTGGTGGGCCGCTACACCGCGCTCGACAACGTCTGCAGCGGCGCGCTCGGCCGCCTGTCCGGCGCGCGCTCCCTGCACCCGCGGCTGTTTCCCCGGTCGCTGCGCGAGGAAGCTATGGCCTGCCTCGACGAGGTCGGGCTCGCCGACCGCGCCCACGACCCGGTCCGCCGGCTGTCCGGCGGCCAGCAGCAGCGGGTCGCCGTGGCACGGGCTCTGTGCCAGCGACCGTCGGTGCTCCTCGCTGACGAGCCCGTCTCCGCCCTCGACCCCGCCGCGGCCGAGCAGGTGATGGGCGTCCTGGCCCGGATCGCGCACCAGGGTCTCGCGGTCCTCGCCGTCCTGCACCAACCCGACATCGCCCGTCGCCACTCCGACCGGATCCTGGGCCTGCGGTCCGGACGGCCCGTCTTCGCGGGCGCGCCGTCCGAGGTCGACCTGGCCGAGGTCGACGCGCTCTATGCCGTACCCGCACCTCGTCCCTCGGAGGACCGATGAGCATCCTGCTGCCCGACCGGCCGGCCGACGGCGCGCCCGCGCCGGCCCGCCGACTGCCCGTCCCCCCACGTCCGCACGCCGGCCGCGCGGGCGTCGGCCTCGCCGTCGTGGTCGGACTCCTGGTGGCCGCGCACGTCGTGGCGATCCGGCAGACCGAGGTCTCGATCACTGCGCTCATCGACGGGTGGAGCGGCATCACCCGCTTCCTCGGCGATGCGTTCCCGCCGGACCTGACCTGGGACACCGTGGTCCGACCGGGCATCGAGGCGACCATCACCACGTTCTGGATCGGGCTTCTCGGGACGACGCTCTCGATTCCGCTGACCGTCGTGCTGACGGTGCTCGGCGCGAGGACCACGACGCCGAACGCCGTCGTCTACCAGGTGGCCCGGGCGGTGATGTCCTTCCTCCGCGCCGTGCCGGACATCGTCTTCGCCCTGATCTTCGTCACCGCCGTCGGGCTCGGTCCCTTCCCCGGCGTCCTGGCGATCCTGCTTCACAACGCCGGCGTGATGGGCAAGCTGTGGTCCGAGGCGGTCGAGGAGATGGACCAGGGCCCGGTCACGGCGCTACGGACCACCGGCGCCAAACGTCCCCAGGTCCTCGCCCACGCTGTCCTGCCGACCGTCGTCCCCCAGCTGATCGGGCTGCTGCTCTACCGGCTCGACGTCAACGTGCGCAGCTCACTCGTCCTCGGCCTGGTCGGCGCCGGCGGCATCGGCTTCCTCATCAACAAGTCCATCAAGCTGTTTCAGTTCGACGAGATGCTCACCTACATCCTCATCGTCCTGGTGTTGATCGTGGTCGTCGACCAGGTCTCCGGCGCGGTACGCCGACGCCTCGCGCGCTGAGCATGAGCCACCGGCGGGGATGTTCTCGGATGCAGTCGCACCCGTATCTTCGAAGAGCACTCAGACACTCCGGAGCCGATATCCCCTACCGCAATCCGCTGCCTACCAGGCGCGCCGACTTAGTCCTCGATGGAACGGTCGACGTGGGTGTGCGCGCGCATCTGTTGGACGTCGTCTCCGATCTGGCGGTCGTGCTGGACGTCATCACGGTCGACCTCTCTGGAACGACCTTCATCGATTGCTCGGGGATCACCACACTGCTGGGCATGCACACCCTGGCGACTTCAGCCGGCAGTCGCGTCGAGATCACTGCAGTGAGTCGGGCGGCCTGGCGCATGATCACGGTGAGCCAGACGATCCGACCGTTCCCGCGTGACGCGCTCGTCCTCCCAAGCTCGACGGGACGTCAGTAGCGCGCTAGGTTCCTGCTCCGGGGCAGGCGGCGAAGCTGACGGAGCACACGCATAGCGCACGACACCGACTGCGCGGGCGCGATCCGCAAGTACCAGCTCACGATCCCGACGAGTGCCACACGGCACGAGCGAGGTGCGTCGACTTCTTCCGGGTCGGCTTCGTCAGGTGGTCGAAGCCGAGGTCATCTCACTCGGGCGCTGGCGCGGTCCGCATCCAGTCCGCACCAGGTCCGCCAGTGCTCATTGCGGACCGATGACTACCCACGACGATCATCTAGAGGCGATACAGCGTTTCCCCAGGTCAGCGGCATTTTCCAGCGATAATCACGGCCCTTCACAGGCACCCGTTTGCGGACCGTTTTGGTCTTATGAGTCCTCTGCTCTAACCGACTGAGCTACCGCCCCGCGGCGCGACGTACCGGGGGACGCCGCTCGGGTAGACGTGACCCTAGCGGTCGCAGGCGCATGCCCTTCAGGCCCGTCCGGCGCGGAGCCGCGCGATCTCCTTCCGGGAATGGGCCACGGCGTCGTTGTCCTCGCCGCCGCTCTCGCTGAGGTCGTGGGCGAGGTCGAGCGCCGCCGCCAGCACGTGCTTCTCCCGCCGCTTGCTCACGCCGTCGGCGCGGCCCTTGATCGCGGCCTTGCGGTCCTTGCGGCGGCGCGACTGCTCCCCCGTGAGTGCGACGAGCTCGACCTCGGTGAGGGTGCCGTTGGCGACCTCGGGGGCGAGCACGTCGCGGAGCCAGCCGCGCTCGCGGTGCGAGCCCCAGCGCAGGGCCACGAACAGCACGACGAAGCTGACGACGGTGATGCCGGCCATCAGGGCGGTGACGACGAACCCGTTGGCGTTGGAGAGGGCCAGCATCGAATCCCACAGTCCGTGGATCAGCATGGCCGACGCCATCAACAACAGGCCGCGCCCGACCCGCCGTGGCTGGGCCCTGGTGCCGACGAGGTAGACGATGCCGGCGGCGAAGATCGCGGTGTACATCGCGTGTGACGAGATGCCGGACAGCGAGCGGATGACGAACGTGTGGAGGACCGCCCCGACCTGGTCCACGCCGAAGTTCGAGTAGGCGCTGTTCTGCCCGTAGAGCATGTCCTCCAGCACCTGGAAGCCCAGTCCCACGAAGGCGCCGACGATGAGACCGTCGTAGACGGTGCGGATGACGAACGGCGCCAGGCCGAGCATCAACACGAACACCGCTCCCTTGGCGCTCTCCTCCACGAACGGGGCGGTGAGCCCGGCGTTCCAGTCCGCGGCCCAGACCTGCCCGAAGGTCTTGCTGTAGAGACTCATGACCGCGGCGTTGCCGGGCATCGCCATCGCCCACACCGCACCGATCCCACCACCGATGAACGCGGTCGCGGCCAGCAGCGCAGGGGTGCGCTCATAGCGGTCGGCGTGGTGCAGGAACAGCAGGAACAGCAGGCAGAAGGTGCCGGCCGACGCGACACCGGCGATGTCCGCGTCCGCGAAGACCGGGGCGATCGGGACCGCGATCCGGTACAACTCGCGAGCACCCAGGACCACCAGCAGCAGGTAGACCCACAGGCTCAGGTTGCGCGGCTGGAACAGGTGGAACCGCGCACCCCACCCAGATTCCTCGATCGCGTCGCGACGTCGTGCGAGGAGGTCGGCGGTCTCCGCGGTGCCGGCCACACCGGTGTCGCTGCTGGTGCTCATCAGGAGTCGCCCCCGTCCTGGGTGAGGGAGTCGATCATGGCGTCGGTCTCCGATCGCAGCCGG
>NZ_FMZM01000011.1:208558-229060 GCF_900101465.1 Nocardioides lianchengensis | reverse complement strand
AGCCGGGGATCCAGACGGCGGCGGCGTCGTGGAGGGAGTCGGTGGAGTGCATGCCGGCCCAGGTGACGGCGGCGGCGAGCTGGTCGGCCTCGGCCTGCAACTGGGCAGATCGTCGGGCGCGGACGAAGGCGAGCACCGCGGGTGCGGTGTCGCAGTCGTCGAGGTCCCGAGCCATGCGCCCATTCTACTCGAACACATTATCGAATGCGAGGGTTGTCCACAGCCTAGTTCGAACGGTCGACCCCAGGTGACCGAAAGCCAGAAGCAGCCTCGTGATGGCCCTTGATCACCGCGGACGGTGAGCCCCCTTCTTTCTGTAAATGTCTTCGAACCGGCCTGGTGCACCGAGCAGACGTCACGGCAGGGGCCGACCTACCGGAGGTTGCTTGCTGGCTGCGGGGGTCTCGACGGGCGTTCAGGACTTCGTCCTTCACTGCTCGACCACCGGCGGGGACCACCGGCGGGGACCACCGGCGGGGACCACCGGCGGGGACCACCGGCGGGGACCACCGGCGGGGACTGCCGGCGGGGACTGCTGGCGGGGACTGCCGGCGGGGACTGCTGGAGAGAGGTCAGCGGATGGTGCCGACGCCGGGGACGAGGGGGAGGTCGAGGGCGGTGACCCAGCCGGCGGGCAGGTCGTTGACGGCAGGTACGGCGTTCAGCGCCCGCAGTCCCGTCGCGAGACAGCCGGCGACCGCGGGGGAGCGGCCGGAGCCGTCGGTGAACCGGAAGGCGGTCTCCTGGCTGATCGACGGCGAGCCGGAGATGTCGACGCGGTAGACGTCGTCGGCGGAGCCGGCCGGCCACTCGGGGGCGGCGTCGAGGCCGATCCGGTTGACGTGCTCGAGGGTGATCACCTCGCGGCCGTCGTACACGCCGTTGATGGTGAAGCGGATCGCCGCGACGTTGCCGGCGGGGATCACGCCCTTGGCGGTCTTCCGGTTCTCGGGCGTCACCCACTTCTCCCAGGTGGTGGTGATGTCGTCGAGCTCGATGCCGGCGGCGTGGGCGATCATCGGGACGGTGGCGCCCCAGGCCATGACCAGCAGGTCGGGGATCTCCAGCAGAGGGGTGAAGGACGGCGGACGACCGATGCCCATCTCGTCCTCGTAGTCGCCCTCGTAGTCGGTGTAGTCGAGCAGCTCCGAGGCGCGCACCGAGTCGACCCGACCGCAGAGGCCCATCAGGGTCAGCGGGAACAGGTCGTTGGCGAAGCCGGGGTCGATGCCGGTGGTGAAGCACGACGAGCCACCGGCGGCGCAGGCCTCCGTGATCGGGTCGATCCACGGCGCGGGGTTCTGCTTCATCTGCGGCCACACCCAGGGCGTCATCGCGGTCGAGCAGACATCGATGCCGGCGCGCAGGAAGGCGGACATCACCCGGATGTTCTCGTCGGCCCTCTGGGCGGTCGGGCCGTAGTGGACCAGGGCGTCGGGCCGCAGCGCGATCAGGTCGTCGACGGACGTCGTGGTGGCGATGCCGACCGGCTCCAGGCCGAGCAGCGTGCCGACGTCCTGGCCCGCGCGCGCCTCCCGCGAGACGCCGACGCCGACCAGTTCGAACACCGGGTGGTCGAGGATCTCGGCGATCACCATCGATCCGACGACGCCGGTGCCCCAGACGACGATGCGCTTCTTGGTCATGTTGCTCCTTGGGTCTCGATACGCTCGCTGCGCTCGCTACTCGACCAGCGGGGGTCCGCGCTACCAGCGACGGTCGGCGCTCGACCAGCGGGGGTCCGCGCTACCAGCGACGGTCGGCGCTCGACCAGCGGGGGTCCGCGCTACCAGCGACGGTCGGCGCTCGACCAGCGAAGGTCGGCGTGGGTCAGCGGTCGAACGCCTCTCGTACGCGGGCCTCGGTGAGGCCGTAGTCCTTCAACGTGTAGCTGTGCGAGGGCTTGGCCTTGCCCTGCTTGGACTCCTGGTCGATCTCTTCGATCGCCGTCTGCACCTCGGGGGTCCAGTCGAGCCCGAACTGGTCGTAGACCCGGCGGGTGACCGCGAGCGGATCGGTGACCAGGTCCTGGAAGGCGATGTCGATGAACTGGCTCTGGTCGTACTTCGGCCGCGCGTCGTGGAAGGCGTGGAAGGCCCGCGACCACAGGTCGAGCTGGGTGTGGCCGATCACGCCGCCGACGTACGTCGAGCTGTGGCCCGCGGTCGTCTCCGCGGACAGCGAGCAGGACGACGCGATGCAGGTGACCGGGTCGCGGTGCGTGTAGACGATCAGCGCGTCCGGGTAGACCGTCATCAGGGCGTCGAGCGCGGTCATGTGGGACGGGTTCTTCAGGACCCAGCGCTTCTCGGGGTCGTTGAGGCCCACCAGCTGGAGGTTCTGCTTGTGCCGCGCGTAGGCGTCGGTCCAGTCCTGCTCCTTCAGCCACGAGGTGTAGCGCGGCAGGTTGGCTAGCGACTCGTAGGAGTTGGACTTGCCGGTCTGGCGCAGCAGCCGCCAGCACTCCTCGACCGTCGTCGCATCCATGTAGTGGATCCCCATGAACTCGGGGCTGTCCGTGTGGTGGGCCGCGAACGCCGACTGCATGGCGGTGAAGATGGGGTCCGACTCCCAGGTGTCCCGCGGGGGCCGCGGCTGCGGGTACTGCGTCAGCCACATCTCCAGGCCCTGGGCGTTCGGGTCGGCGTGCAGGTAGCGGTGCAGCGCGGTCGTCCCCGTGCGCGGCAGGCCCATCAGGAAGATCGGCCGCTCGATGGGGACGTCGCGGTGCTCCGGGTGGGCCGCGAACTGCGCCTGCGTCAGCAGTACGCCGACCAGCGCGCCCTTCACCTCGGAGCGCTGGAAGTAGTTGCCGAGCGGCGTCAGCCCCGCCTCCGGGGAGGCCAGGTCCTCGGCCAGGACCCGCAGGCCCTCCTCGTGGACCCCGTCGCCGAAGTCGCTCAGGCCGGTGGTGCGCACCGCCGCGGCCGCGATCTCGTCGTACGACCCGAGGTCGGGGCGGGTCCGCACCATGATGTTGTCGCTCATCGTGTCGCCTTTCGTCGTCCCGGCCGCCCCCGGTGGTTGAGGAGGTCGCTCTGCGACCGTCTCGAAACCCCCGCAGCCGGCCAGCGACCTCGATCGAGGCCGTCGTACGTCTCGCCGGGTTTCGAGACGGGACTTCGTCCCTCCTCAACCACCGGGGGTGCGCCCATCAGTCGTGGAACTCGCCGCAGTCGACGGTGAGCATCTGGCCGGTCACCGCCGAGGCGAGGTCGGAGGCGAGGAAGAGGGTCGCGCGGGCGACCTCCTCGGAGGAGGCCAGCCGCTTGAGGTCGGTGGGCGCGGCCTTCTCGGCGTACACCTCTTCGTGGGTCTTGTTCTCGACGGCGCCGAGGAAGTCGAAGTAGCCGCGGTTCACGTCCTCGTAGATGTACGACGGGGCGACGCTGTTGACCCGGATGCCGCGGGGGCCGAGCTCGGTGGCCAGCGAAGAGGCCAGGTGCTCGAGGGCGCCCTTGGAGAGCTTGTAGCCGGCGTACTCGGGCTGCGAGGAGAACGAGACGCAGGAGTTCAGCATGATCAGCGAGCCCTTCGACTCCGCGAGGGCGTCGGCGAAGAGCGCCGAGAGTCTCAGCGGAGCGAAGACGTTGGTCTCGTTGACCTTCGCGAGCTTGCGCGGGTCGATCTGGGTGATCGGGTCCATCGGCGGGATCGTGAACGCGTTGTTGATGACGCAGTCGACGCGGCCGAAGGCCTCCAGGGTCTTGTCCCGGAGGTTCACCCGCGAGTCCTCGTCGGTCACGTCGGTGACCACGCTGACCACCTTCACGCCGTGGCCCTCGAGGTCGGCCTGCAGCTCCAGCAGGCGGGACTCGGTGCGGCTGGCGATCACCAGGTCGGCGCCCATCTTCGCGGCCTCGTCGGCCAGCGACCGGCCCAGCCCGGGGCCGATGCCGGAGATGACGATCACCTTCCCCTTCAGCAGGGGTACGGCGGAGTAGCGCTCCTCGATCGAGGTGTCGTGGGCCTCGGCGTAGCCAAGCTCGGTCATCAGCTGATCATCCTTCGGGCAACGGAGCGCTGACGCGCGGCGATGCGCTCGGCGTACTCCTCGGTGGTGACGGGGGAGAAGTGAGGCAGCCGGTCGGCGACCTCGGAGAGCTTGCAGATCTCGACGACCGGGCCGTCCTCGGGGCCGAGGTCGCGCTCCAGACGCTGCCAGCGCAGCATCATCGCGCCGGTGCGGTGACCGAGGGTCTCCAGCCAGTTGGCGATGCCCGGAGAACCCTCGGAGACCACGAACCGCATCTTCCCGTCGGGGTCGGTGACCGCCTGGGCCTTGGTCAGTGACGTCTGGTGGGTCTCGTAGTCGGTCGAGGCGTACCAGTCCGAGCCGATCTGGATGCCCTGGTAGGAGCAGTCCGCGCACTCCGGGACGGTGACGATCATCGCCTCGTCCTCGGCCAACTCGTAGTGGCCGATCGAGGAGCGCTGCGAGGCCAGCCCGCCGGGCGTCGACTGCGGGAGGGTCAGGGTGTTGGCCGGCTCCTTGTACTGGAAGAAGTGGGGGAAGGCGAACCACGTCTGGATCGAGCCGACCAGCGACCGGGCCGCCACCTCGTAGCGCTTGCGCAGCCGGTCCTCGCTGAACGGCGCGGCTGGCTTCCCGAGGGTGTCGGGGCGCTCGATGGTGAGCGTGCCGCGCTCCTCGGTGTCCCAGTCGTTGAAGACCTCGCGCACGATCAGCGTCTTCGCGCCGGGCTCGGCGACGTAGGTGAACTCGAAGTTCCCGTCGGCGTCCTTCTCCAGCTCGCGGTCGTCGAAGGCCATCAGCGACGTCGCCGCGGAGTCGGCGGAGTACGCCCCGCCCATCACCTGGAAGGACAGGTCGGCGCTGGTGCCGCGGCGGCCGCGGACGACGTACTCGACGCCCTCCTTGAGGTAGGCGTTGAAGTAGATCGCGTCGGGGTTGTCGAGGCCCTGGCGGGAGTACTGGTGGGTGGGATTGATGAAGACCGGCCGGTCGAGGTCGTGGTCGAAGGCCATCTGCATGGCCATCCGGATCCGCCCGGACAGGTAGTCGTAGCCCTCCAGCCGGTCCGCCTCGGTCCTGATGAACGGCGCGTTGGCGACCAGCTCCTCCGCCTCCGCGATGGCGTCCCGGAGGGGCTTGGTCAGGTCGAGCGACTCACTCATGCGAGACCTCCCGCCCCAGCGCCGGTGGCTGAGGAGGGACGAAGTCCCGTCTCGAAGCCCGGTGGGCCGTACGACGGCCTCGATCGAGCCGGCTTCTCGGCACCAGGGGTTTCGAGACGGTCGCAGAGCGACCTCCTCAACCACCGGGAGTGGGGGTGGGCGTGGGGGGTCATCCGTTCACCTTGCTGATGATGTTCTCGGCGTACTGCTCGAGGTGCTTGATCTTGGCGTCGAGCGGCTCGGTGTCGGGGCCCTTGATGTAGGGGACCCGGAAGCCGACGATGCAGTCGGTGACGCCCTTGTCCTCCAGGCGCTTGATGCCGTCGAGGTCGTAGGCGTCGTAGGAGATGACGTGCACCTCGAAGTCGTCGCGGGTGTCGCCCTCCTCGGCGCGGATCTCGGCGAGCCGCTTCAGCAGCCGGTCGAGCTCCTCGCCGTCGCCGCCGGCGTGCATCCACCCGTCGCCCTTGCGGACGGCGCGCCGCAGCGCGGCGTCCACGTGACCGCCCACCAGGAGCGGGATCTTCTCGGTCGCGCCGGGGCACTGCTTGAGCGAGTCGACCTGGTAGAACTCGCCGTCGTACGCGAAGAACTCGCCGGTGGTGAGCCCACGCAGGATGTCCATGCACTCGTCCATCCGCTTGCCGCGGCGCTCCCAGGAGACGCCCAGGTTGGCGAAGTCCTCGGGCCAGGGAGAGATGCCCACGCCCAGGCCGAGGCGGTTGTCGGAGAGGAAGGCCAGCGAGGAGGCCTGCTTGGCGACCAGGACCGGCGGGCGGACAGGCAGCTTGATGACGAACGGCGTCAGGCGCAGCGTGGTGGTCACCGCGAAGAGGTGGGCGCAGAGCACCATCGCCTCGATGAACTCCTTGCCGTCGAGGAACTCCCGGTCACCGGTGTCGGTGTAGGGGTACTTCGAGTCGGAGTGCTCCGGGTAGATGAGGCTGTCGGCCACGGTCATGCTCGTGTAGCCCGCCGCCTCGGCCGCCTGGGCCAGCGGTGCGTAGAACTTCGCCTGGGTCATCGCCTCGGCGTACGTGAATCGCATAAGACCGAACACTAGAACGTGTTCCAGTTTCATGCCACAGTTCGGGACGTGGACCTGCAGACCATCTCCGACCGGCTCGAGATCACCGACGTGCTCATCCGCTACACGCGGGCGATCGACACGGGTGACTGGGACAAGCTCGACACCGTCTTCACGCCCGACGCGCAGATCAACTACGTGGAGTCGGGCGGCATCGACGCGTCGTACGCCGAGGTGAAGCCCTGGCTGGCCGAGGTGCTGCCCGCCTTCTTCCCGAAGCGAATGCACACCCTCGGCCAGCTCGACATCGCGATCGACGGCGACGAGGCGACCGTGGACGCCTACTTCCACAACCCGATGCCGACGGCGGACGGCAAGGTCGTGGAGTTCGGCGGCATCTATCACCACACGCTGACCCGGACGGCCGACGGCTGGCGCAGCCGGCAGCTGCACGAGGAGATCGTCTGGAAGCGGACGGTCTGAGTCGTGGGTCTTCCCGAGGAGCGTCCCGAGGGCCTGGACTCGCCGGTCACCGTCAAGGTCATCAAGTACATGGCGAAGGCCCAGGTGAAGGTGTTCCGGCTGACCAACGGCCGGGTGGGCAACAAGTGGCGGATCGGCGCGGGCTGGAGGAAGCCGGTGCCGACGCTGCTCCTCGACCACGTCGGCCGCAAGTCCGGGAAGCGGTTCACGACCCCGTTGCTCTATCTCCGCGACGGCGCCGACCTCGTCGTCGTGGCCTCGCAGGGCGGGCTCCCGAAGAACCCGCAGTGGTACCCCAACCTGCTGGCCGCCCCCGACACCGTCGTGCACCTGCCCGGCGGGAAGCGGGCGGTGCGGGCCCGCGAGGCCGGGCCCGACGAGCGGGCGGCGCTGTGGCCGCGGCTGGTCGAGCTCTACGCCGACTTCGAGAAGTACGCGCGCTGGACCGACCGCGAGATCCCCGTGGTGGTCCTCGAGCCGCGGTGAGCGGGTCCCTGGCTTGGTGCGAGTTGGCGTCGTCCCCGACAATGGCCGTCGTACGCCGACCGCACGACCTGGAGTGAGCGCCCCATGGCCCAAGGAGAGGGACGTCCCGTCCTGACAGGCATCGTCGCGCTGGTCGGCGTCGCCGTGGTCGTCGGCCTGGTGCTCGGCGGTGCGGCCCTGGCGGCCACGCAGGTGCTCGGCTTGGGCGAGGACTCGGCGACGACCCAGACGAGCTCGGCCGAGTCGCTCTACCTCCCGACGCCGTCCAAGACGCCGGACTCCAACGACCCCGCGATCACCTTCGCGCCGGGCGAGACCTCCTCGGCGCCGGCGCCGACGGAGTCCGAGGAGCCCGAGGACGAGATCACCCTGTCGCTCGGGAAGAGCGAGGTCGGCCCGATGGAGAACATCGACCTCACGGGCGTCTACCCCGACGGTGAGGGGGCGATCCTGCAGGTCGAGCGACTGGCCGGCGAGGAATGGATCGAGTTCCCCGTCACCGCGTCGGTGAGCAACGAGACGTTCACGACCTACGTGCAGACCGGTCAGCTCGGCAAGAACAAGTTCCGCATGAAGGACACCGACAACGGCCTGGTCTCCAACGAGGTCACGGTCACCGTCCGCTGACCGACCGCTCGCGGTCGGCCCGTCGTACCCAGTAGCCGACCCAGGCCGTTCCGGCGGCCATCAGCAGGCCGATGGCGACCGAGGCCGTGGCCAGCGGGGCCACCAGCGCGACCGCGCCCACCAGCAGCGGGCCGGCGGTGTTGCCGAGGTCGCCGCAGAGCCGCCAGCCGCCGAGGAACTGCGAGCGCCCCTGGGCGGGCGCCGCGTCGGCGCCGAGGGTCATCACGATGCCCGAGCCGAGCCCGTTGCCGAGGGCGATCAGGGCGACCACGAGGGTGACCGACCAGGCCTCGTGGGTGAGCGGGAGCAGCAGCGCCGCGACCGCCACCGTGGCCACGACCGGGACCGCGACGACGGTGCGACCGCGGGTGTCCATCAGCCAGCCGCCCGGGAAGAAGAACGCGATGTCGATCGCGGCGGCGATCGCGAAGATCAGCGACGTGGTCGAGGCGGCGAGCCCGACGTGGTCGGCCCAGAGCGGCAGCAGGCCGTTGCGGACCGATCGGGACGCGCCGATGACCACGATCGCCACCCCCAGCGTCAGGAGCGTACGACGGTGCGCGGCCAGCACCGACCAGACGCTCAGGTGGCCGACCGAGCTCGCCTCCTGCCGGTTCTCCGAGCCAAGGTCGGGCATCAAGCGGGCCATCAACGCGGACGCGACCGACATGACGGCGGCCAGCACGAAGACCGAGCGCAGGCTCGTGACGTGGATCAGTGCGGCGCCCAGGAGCGGGCCGAGGAAGATCCCGACCCGGTGCGCCCCGCCCAGTCCGGAGAGGGCGCGGGCCCGGTGGGAGAGCGGGACTGCATCGATCATGAAGCCCTGGCGGGCCAGCAGGAACGCCGTCCAGGTGAAGCCGCTCAGGACGGTCGCGACACCGAGCACCAGGACCGATCCGCTGAGGGCGGCGGCCACCATGACGACCGCGTCGACCAGTCCGCCGTACAGGAGGGTGCGGCGCTCGCCGATGCGCGCGATCAGGGCGCCGGCCGGGAGGGAGCCGAGCAGCTGGCCGATGCCGAGCAGCGCCACCACGAGGGCCGCGGTGCTGACGTCGGCGCCGAGCTCCCGGGCGCGCAGCGCCAGCACCGGCATGACGGCGCCGTGCCCGGTGGCGTTGACGATGGTCGGGCCGTAGCCGACCAGCGCGACGTCACGCAGCCGGAACGTGCTCCCGGTCCCCGACGACGGCTGCATCCGGCCCATTCTGGCGCCGGCGGAGCGCGGCGAGTACGGCGGGCTGCCCGGCGAGCACCCCGGCGAGGACGAGCGCCATCCCGCCCGCCTGGGTCGCCCCGAAGGACTCGCCGGCCAGCAGGATGCCGATCAGGGTGCCCGCGACCGGGTTGAGCAGTCCGACCAGCGCGACCGCCGCGGCCGGCAGCTCGCGGAGCCCGCGGAACCAGACCACGAACGCCAGCAGGGTCCCGACCAGGCCGATGAACAGGAAGCCGCCGACCGCGCGGGCGTCGATCGGGGGCGGGGCGCCCTCGACGAGCAGCGCGACCGGCAGCAGCACCAGGCCGCCCGCGACCAGCTGCCACGCAGTGAGGGTGAGCAGGTCGACCGGCGCGGACCAGCGCTTGACCAGCACGTAGCCGAGCGACGACATCGCGACCGCGCCGAGCGACGCGGCGACGCCGTACGGGTCGACGGCGAAGCCGGAGCGCAGCACCAGCAGCGCCACCCCGACCGCGCCGACCGCGGCGCCGGCGATCGACGCGACGTGCGGCCGCTCGCGCACCAGCAGCCAGGCCAGCAGCATGATCGCGATCGGGCTGGTGGCCGTGAGGGTCGCGGCCAGGCCGCCGGGCAGGCGGTAGGCCGCGACGAAGACCAGCACGAAGAAGGCGCCGACGTTGAGGACGCCGAGGACGGCGGCCCGCCACCACCAGGCGCCACGCGGCAGCTGTGGCCGGAAGGCCAGCAGGAGCAGGCCGAACGGGAGTGCGCGGACCAGGGCGCCGAAGAGCGGGCGGTCCGGCGGCAGATAGGTCTCGGTCACGTAGTAGCCGCTGCCCCAGGCGATCGGGGCGAGGGCGGTCGTCACGAGGACCTTTGTTTCCATGGAAAACAGAATAGTTTCCATGTCAGATATATTCCAGCTCGTGAGCAACGAGCCCGATCACGTCGCCCGGGTGATGGCCCAGTGGGCCGTCGAGCGGCCCGACCTCGACGTCTCGCCCCAGGCGGTGATCGCCCGGCTGCACCGGGTGGCGTTGCGGCTCACCGAGGAGCTGGTCGCGGTGTACGCCGAGTTCGGGCTCGGTGAGGGGGAGTTCGACGTGCTCGCCACGCTGCGTCGCAGCGGGCCGCCGTACGAGCTGACGCCGAGCGCGTTGACCGCCGGCACCATGGTCACCTCGGGCGCGATCACCAAGCGGGTCGACCGGTGCGTGCAGCAGGGCTGGGTGACCCGCCGGGCCAGCGAGCACGACGGCCGGGGCCGGGTCGTGGCGCTGACGCCGGCCGGCCGGGAGCTGATGGACCGCGCCTTCGCCGCCCACATCGCCAACGAGCACCGGCTGCTGGCTGCGGTCCCGCCCGAGGACCGCGGTGCCCTCGCCCGGATCCTGGAGTCCTGGGGCCGCGCGCTTGACTGACCGGGTCTCGATACGCCCCGCTCGTTCCTCGCGGGGCTACTCGACCAACGAGGGGGTCTCGATACGCCTCGCTCGTTCCTCGCGGGGCTACTCGACCAACGAGGGGGTCTCGTTGGTCGAGTAGCGAGCGGGTCTCGTTGGTCGAGTAGTGAGCGCCAGCGAGCGTATCGAGACCTCGGCGACCTACGGGATGTAGTCGAAGGTGTCGGGGTTGGGGCCGGTGCGGCCGGCCTCGCCCTTGTCCAGTGCGGCGATCTGCTCGATCTCGTCCGGGGTGAGGGAGAAGTCGAAGAGGTCGAAGTTCTCGCGCATCCGCTCCTCGCGCATCGACTTCGGGAAGACGATGTCGCCGCGGTCGAGGTGCCAGCGCAGGGTGACCTGCGAGGCGGTCTTGCCGTGGGCCGAGGCGATCTTGCCGATCACCTCGTCGTCGAGGACGCCGCCCTGGGCGATCGGGGACCAGGCCTCGACCTCGACGCCGTGGCGGATCGAGGCGGCCCGGGCGGCCTCGTTGGTGAAGTACGGGTGCACCTCGATCTGGTTGACCACCGGGACGACGCCGGTCTCGGCGACGATCCGGTCGAGGTGGTCGGGCTGGAAGTTCGAGACGCCCACGGACGCGGCGCGGCCGTCGGCCACGAACTCGGCCAGCGTCTTCCAGGTCGACACGTAGTCGCCGTCGTACTTCGAGGGCAGCGGCCAGTGGATGAGGAACAGGTCGATCTTGTCGAGGCCGAGCTTGGTCAGCGTCTCGTCGAACGAGCGCCGGGCGTCGTCGGGCCGGTGGAAGCCGTTGTTGAGCTTGCTGGTCACGTAGAGCTCGTCGCGGGCCAGGCCGGAGGCCTTGATGGCCTCGCCGACGCCCTGCTCGTTGCCGTACATCTGGGCGGTGTCGAGGTGGCGGTAGCCGACCTCGAGAGCCGTCGCGACGGTCGCAGCGGTCTCCTCCGGCGGGACCTGGTAGGTGCCGAAGCCGAGCTGCGGGATGGACGTCTGGTCGTTCAGGGTGATGGTCGGAACGGTCATGCCTATCCGGAACCCGTCGCGCGCCAGAACATTCCGTTCTGAGCCGGCACGCGAGAATGGTCACGTGACCGATCTGCCTCACTACACCGAGTACGACACCCGGCTCGCGGCGTACGCCGTCATCCGCGACGACGACGGCCGCGTCCTGCTGGCGCTGTGGAACGAGGGCGACCAGCCACGGTGGACGCTCCCGGGCGGCGGGGTCGAGCTCGCCGAGACGGTCGAGGAGGGCGCGGTGCGCGAGGTCCTCGAGGAGACCGGCTACGACGTCCGCCTCGACGGGCTGCTCGGCGTCGACTCGTTCGTCT
The DNA here is from genome assembly GCF_900101465.1 of Nocardioides lianchengensis. GTDB lineage: Bacteria > Actinomycetota > Actinomycetes > Propionibacteriales > Nocardioidaceae > Nocardioides > Nocardioides lianchengensis. The sequence goes on along the minus strand of NZ_FMZM01000011.1, from coordinate 217,357 downwards.
TCTCGCCGGCGCAGCGGTCCAACGGCTCGGAGCGGCCGCTGAAGGCGGTCCGGGTGGTGTTCGCGGCGACCGTCACCGGGGGTGAGCTGACCCCCGAGGTCGGCGGCACGACCGACGAGGCGCGCTGGTTCCCGCTCGACGAGGTCCGCGGGCTGCCGCGGGTCTCGCTGGTGGACGTGGCGCTGGGCTACCTGGCCGCGGGGTAGTTTCGGCCCCGTGATCACGCTGCACCAGGGCCAGGAGTGGACGCTCGCGACCGAGACCGGGGAGCCGGTGACCCGGCTGCGGCTGGGGCTGGCCTGGGACGCCGAGCGCAACGCCGGACCGGCCGGCGCCGCCCGCGACGTCGACCTGGACGCCTCCGCGGTGCAGTTCGCCGGCGAGCAGCTCTTCGACCTGGCCTTCTACAACAACCTGGCCACCCGCGACGGCTCGGTGGTGCACCAGGGCGACAACCGCAGCGGTGCCGGGGACGGCGACGACGAGGCCATCGTGGTCGACCTGGCCCGCGTCTACGCGAAGGTCGACGCGATCGCGCTGTTGGTGAGCAGCTACCAGGGGCACACCCTCGACTGGATCGCCAACGCGTCGTGCCGCGTCGTGGACGACACCACCGGCACCGAGCTGGCGCGGTTCACGCTCACCGCAGGCGTCCCGCAGACCGGCCTGGCGATGGCGCTGCTCCGCCGTACGGACGAGGGCTGGGTGCTGCGCGCGATCGGCGAGGGCATCGCGGTGACGCAGCCAGCGAAGGCGGTGGGCGCGCTGCGGCCGTTCCTGCGTCGTACGACGGCCGCGCCCGACGGGCGGGACCCCGCCACCCTGGTCGGCCTCGACGCCGCCGAGGCCTCGCGGCTGGCCACCGAGGCGGGCTGGCAGGTGCGCGCGCACGCGCTCGACGCGATGCTGACCATGGACTTCCGGCCGGACCGGCTGAACCTCGCGCACGACCCGTCCGGACGGGTGGTCAGCGCGCGGGTGGGTTGAGCCCGCGTGCTCAGGCGTGAGAGGCCGCCGGGCGGAAGGCTGGACCCGTGAAGATCCTCGCTCCCGCCCTGGCCCTCCTCCTCTCCGCTGCTGCCTCCGTCGTCGCCTGGCTGGCCTGGCTCGGCTGGCACGCGGAGGGCTGGGAGGACCCGGTCACCGGCAGCTACGGCGGCCCGTACCACCCCTACGAGGTCGTGGGACTGGGCGTGACGCTGATCGTGCTGGTGTTCCTCGCGGCGTGGTGGTGGTCGCCGGTCGCGGTCGTCACCGGCGCCGTCCTCGGGCTCTGCGCGATCGCGTTCGCGGACTGGGGCAGCGAGCCGGGGGCCGACGGGCTCTTCGTCATCGGGGTCGGCCTGATCGGGATGGGGGCGACCGCGGTCGGCGCCGCCGTCGGGCTGGCCTCCCACGCCACCTCGCGGTGGTGGGCCGTCCGGCACTGAGCGCGCAGCGGCGGCGTCCGGGACCGGCGGGCGTTCGAGTAGTACGGGGAGGGGCACACGTGTGCCCCTCCCCGTACTACTCCACGTACGGCGTCGCCGCGTCGCTGAGCCAGGTCGCGAGGTGCCGGGCGAAGGCCGCTCGCACGTAGACCCGCAGGGAGTCCGGGCCGGTCCGGCCGAGCGCGACCTGGGCGCCGGCGAGGGTGCCCTGGACGCAGCCGCCGACGGGGACGATCGACAGGTCGATCGGGCAGCCGTGGGCGATCAGCGTCGCGGCGTGCGGGCCGGTCAGGACGAGGGTGGTGCGGTGCGCGGAGACGTCCGTCGCGACGCCTCCGGCCGCGCGCAGCTCACCGGCCAGTGGGACCTCGAGCGCGACGACCGGGGCCGGCGGGCCGTCGACCAGCCACCAGTCCGGGCCCAGGCGCCAGACCAGCTCGCCGGCGGGAGCCGCAGGGGACCGCACCTCCACGAGCGAGCGGAACGGCTCCTCGGCCATCGTCAGGCCCGGCGCGGCGAGGCCGAAGCCGGTCCCGTGGAGGGGCGAGCGGCGGAGGGCGAGGACGTCAGCCGTCACGGCGGGTTCCTTCCACGTCGTACGAGACCGGGCCGGTGACCCGCACCGGCACCGGTACCAGGTCGTCGACCGCGTCGAGGACCTCGCCGAGCCGGTCACGGCCGGCGTCGAGCAGGGCCAGCGCGAACGGGCGGCCGTCGTGGCCGGCGGGGTAGGCGCTGGTGACGTGTCCGGCCATCGGCACCGGGAACGCCGTCAGGTCCGCGCCGTGGGCGACCAGCTGCGACCCCTCGACGATCCGCGAGACGCCGTCGACCGGCACCAGGCCGACCAGGTGGCGGCGGTCCGGCCGCTGCGCGTCGGCGCGGGCCAGGGAGCGCTTGCCGATGAAGTCGACCTTCTTCCGCGACACCGCCCAGGACATGCCGAGGTCGTGGGGGGTCACGGTGCCGTCGGTGTCCTGACCGACGATCGGGAAGCCCTTCTCGGCGCGCAGCACGTGCATCGTCTCGGTGCCGTACGGCGTGATCCCGTACGGCGCGCCCGCCTGCGCGACGGCGTCCCACAGGGCCGCGCCCCACCAGCTCGGCACGTTCAGCTCGAAGGCCAGCTCGCCGGAGAACGAGATCCGCATGACCCGCGCCGGGATCCCGGCCACGGTGGTCGACCGCCACTCCATGAACCCGAAGGCCGACGCCGAGCAGTCCAGCTCGGGCGCCAGTGCGGCCACGACGTCGCGCGACAAGGGGCCGGCGACGGCCACCACCGACCACTGGTCGGTCACCGACGTCATCGTCACGTCGAGCTCGGGCCACTCGGTCTGGTGCCACTCCTCGAGCGCGTCGAGCACCGCCGCGGCGTTGCCGGTCGTGGTCGACATCAGCCACTCCGTCTCGGAGAGCCGGGCCGTGGTGCCGTCGTCGACGACCATGCCGTCCGGGCCGCACATCACGCCGTACCGGACCTTGCCGACGTTCAGCGTCGAGAACAGGTTCGTGTAGACGCGGTCGAGCAGCACGCCGACGTCGCGGCCCTGCAGCAGGATCTTGCCGAGCGTCGAGGCGTCCATCATGCCGACGCCGGTGCGCACCGCGCGCACCTCACGGGCGACGGCCTCGTCCAGCGACTCCTCCGCGCCGGGGAAGTACCACGGCCGCTTCCACTGCCCGACGTCCTCCATCGGCGCGTGCGCGACCCGGTCGTGCAGCTGCGAGAGCCGGACCGGGTCGGACAGCTCGCCGCGGTTGCGGCCGGCGAGCAGGCCGAAGGACAGCGGCAGGTACGGCGGCCGGTAGGTCGTGGTCCCGACCTCGCCGACCGGGCGGCCGAGCTGCTGGGCGAGCACGCCGACGGTCAGCACGCCCGCGCCGCGGCCCTGGTCGGCGCCGGTGCCGATCGTGGTGAACCGCTTGACGTGCTCGACGCTGGTCAGCCCGGCGGTGTGCGCGCGCTGCAGGTCGTGCAGGGTGGCGTCGCGGTGCGGGTCGAGGAAGATCCGCTCGGGGTCGCCGGTCGACGAGCGGAACCACGTCGCGGGCGGGAGGTAGCTGCGGTGCGCCGGCTCGCCCGCCGCGGCGCCGACGACCGTCACCCGGTCGCCGGGCCCGGTCACCGGCACGAAGCCGGCGACCTCGTCCGACCAGCGGGTCCGGCCGCCGGGGTGGCTCCACAGCTGGACGGCCGGGTTGCGGCCGCCGCTGACCGCGAGCAGGTCGGCGTCCAGGTCCCCGGCCGACGTGTGGACCCGGGAGAGGCGGTCGTCGCCGGACGTGCCGGTCACCTCCGCGCCCAGGTGCACGGGGATGTCGCGGGCGGAGAGCGCGTCGGCGTACGGCTCGGCGATCCGGTCGCGCACGTCGAGCACGGCCAGCACCTCGACGCCCGCGTCGGCCAGCGCGACGGCGGCGCGCAGGCCCGGGTCGTGGGCGACCCAGACGACGGCCCGCTCGCCGGGAAGCACGCCGTACCGCTCGACGTACGACGCGGCCGCGCCGGCCAGCATCACCCCGGGCCGGTCGTCGTCCTCGAAGACCAGGCCGCGCTCCTGGGCGCCGGTGGCCAGCACCACCCGGCCGCACTGCAGGTGATGCAGCCGGTCGCCGTCGGTACGACGCTCGACCGCGACCAGCCGGCCGTGGCCGTAGAGCCCGGTCGCGGTGGTGCGGGCCCACGTGGTCACCCCGTCGAGGGGAGCCACCGCCGGCCCGTCGTCCAGCAGCAGCACCCGGCCCTCGGGCGAGGCAGCGGCGGCGGCGCGCCGACCCGACGCTCCGCCCCCGACGACCACGACCTCCCAGTGCGAGAAGAGGGTGTCGTGGCGGGTGCTGTCGGGCTCGGCGACCAGCCGGCCGCGGCCCGCGAGCAGCTCGACCGCGAGGCCGTCGTACACGTCCAGGAGGGTGGCCTGGACCATCGGCTCGCCGCCGCGGGAGAGCACCTGCACCCAGGCGTTCGGCTCCTCGGCGCCCACACCGACGAGGCCGCGGGGCCGGCCGGAGTAGATGCCGCGCCCGACCAGCGGCAGGTCCGCGGCGAGCATCGCCGAGGCGAGCGTGTCGCCGGCGTAGGCCTCGATCTCGAGGCCGTCGACGGTGACCGTGACGGGCCGGGACCGGTCGATCCGCGAGCCTCCGGTGTCCAGCCGCCTGCTCACTGGGGCCTCATCTCGGAGGGACTCCTGATCTCGTCGGTCACGGTGTGCCGCTCCAGGTTGAACCAGCGCCGGCAGCCGGCGCCGTGGAACCAGCGCTCGCGCAGCCAGCCGCGGGGGTTGCTCCGCACGAAGAGGTACGACGCCCACGCGGCGTCGTCGAGCGCGGAGGGGTCGGCGGGATACGCCACGCCGGCCTCGCCGCCGTAGTGGAACTCGGTCTCGTCGCGGTCGCCGCAGTGGGGACAGGGGACCCTGATCACTAGTGCGCCACCGCCGCGGCGCCGTGCTCGTCGATGAGCCGGCCGGTGGTGAAGCGGTCCAGCGCGAACGGCGCGGCCAGCGGATGCGCGCGCTCGTCGGCCACCGTGGCGGCGTACACCGAGCCGACGCCGGGGGTGGCCTTGAAGCCGCCGGTGCCCCAGCCGCAGTTCACGTAGGCGTTCTCCCACTGGTCGAGGCGGCCGATGATGGGCGAGGCGTCCGGGGTGACGTCGACGATGCCGGCCCAGGTGCGCAGCACGTGGGCGCGGGCGAAGACCGGGAACAGCTCGACCGCCGCGGCCATCTGGTCCTGGATGACGTGGAACGACCCGCGCTGGCCGTAGCCGATCTGCGGGTCGACGCCGGCGCCCATCACCAGCTCGCCCTTGTGGGCCTGGGAGACGTAGACGTGCACGGCGTTGGACATCACGACGGTGTCGAGGACCTGCTCCAGCAGCTCGGACACCAGCGCCTGCAGGGGGTGGCTCTGGGTGGGCAGCCGGACGCCGAGCAGGTCGGCCAGCACCGACGAGTGCCCGGCCGCGCAGAGGGCGAGCCGACCGGCGCCGATCCGCCCGCGGGTGGTCTCCACGGCCACGACGGTGTCGCCGGAGGTCTCGAAGCCGGTCACCTGGCAGCCCTGGATGATGTCGACGCCGAGCGCGTGCGCGGCCCGGGCGTAGCCCCAGGCCACGTGGTCGTGCTTGGCGATGCCGGCCCGCGGCTGGAAGGTGCCGCCGTGGACGGGGTGCCGCGGCCGGTCGGTGACGTCGAGGATCGGGACGATCTTGCCGATCTCCTCCGGCGTCAGCCACTGCGCGTCGAGCCCGTTGAGCTGGTTGGCGTTCACCCGCCGCTTGCCCTCGCGGACGTCGGCGAGGTTGTGGGCCAGGTTGAGCACGCCGCGCTGGCTGAACAGCACCGACGTCCCGAGCTCCTCCTCGAGCGTCTCCCACAGCTTCAGGGAGTGCTCGTAGATCCCGGCGCTCTCGTCCCACAGGTAGTTGGACCGGATGATCGTGGTGTTGCGGGCCATGTTGCCGCCGGCCAGCCAGCCCTTCTCCAGCACCGCCACGTTCGTGATGCCGTGGTCCTTCGCCAGGTGGTACGCCGTCGCGAGGCCGTGGCCGCCGCCGCCGACGATGACGACGTCGTACGACGTCCGCGGCTCGGCGTCGGCCCAGAGGAAGTCGGGGTGCTCCGGGAGGCGGGGGGAGACCTTCATCCGCGCAGCCTCGACATCGACGGGTCGAAGAGCGGCTCCGCGGTGACGGCGTACGGCAGCCGCTGGTCGAAGTAGCCGATCTCCAGCTCGGTGCCGACCTCCGCGAGCGCGGCCGGGACCCAGGCGTAGGCGATGGCCCGCTCGACCGTGAAGCCCCAGGCGGCGCTGGTGACGTAGCCGACCGGCTCGCCGTCGGCCAGCACCGGCTCCTTGCCCATCACCACGGCCAGCGGGTCGGGGGAGGTCAGGCAGACCAGCCGCCGGGTGGGCTCGCCGAGCTCCTCGAGCGCGGCCTTGCCGACGAACTCCTCCTTGGCCGTCTTGACCGCGAACGACAGCCCGGCCTCGGCGGGGGTGTGGTCCCAGGTCATGTCGGAGCCGAAGGACCGGTAGCCCTTCTCCAGCCGCAGCGAGGTGAAGGCGGCCCGGCCGCCGGCGACGATCCCGTGCTCGCGCCCGGCCGCCCACAGGGTGTCCCACAGCTTCTGGCCCAGGTCGGCGGTCGTGTAGAGCTCCCAGCCGAGCTCGCCGACGTACGACAGCCGCAGCGCGGTGACCGGCACCATCCCGACGTGGGCCTCCAGGCCGCGGAAGTACCGCACCCCGTCGTTGGACCAGTCGTCGGTCGAGACCGACGAGATGACCTCGCGGGCCAACGGTCCCCAGAGGCCGAGGCAGCAGGTGCCGGGGGTGATGTCGTGGACGAACACGTCGGCGGGCGCCAGCGCCTGCAGGTAGGCCAGGTCCAGGTTGCCGTTGGCGCCGACCTGGTAGCGCTGCTGGCCGGGCGGGGCGCTCAGTCGCGCGACGGTGACGTCGCTGCGGATCCGGCCGCGCTCGTCGAGCAGCAGGCAGTAGGTCACGCTGCCGACCGAGGTGGCCACGTTGCCGGTCACCAGCCCCTGCAGGAACTCCGTCGCGCCGCGGCCGACCACCTCGATCCGCTTCAACGCGGTCATGTCGTAGAGGGCCACGCCGTCGCGGGTGGCCCGCGCCTCGGCCCCGGCGATCGGCGACCAGTAGCGGGCGGCCCACTCGCCGGGGACCGGCACGTCGTACCGGCCGAGGAGCGAGGCGTTGGCGCCGTACCACTGGGGACGCTCCCAGCCGTTCGCCTCCAGGAAGAACGCGTCCAGCTCCTCCTGGCGGCGGTGGAACGGCGAGAGGCGCAGCGGGCGGGGCGACTCCATCGGCTGCAGCGGATGCAGGACGTCGTAGACCTCGACGAAGTTCTGCTGGTCGCGCTCCAGGACGTACGCCGGACCGCGCTGGTGGCGCTCGAAGCGGTCGAGCGCGGCCTCGTGCAGGTCGGTGGTGGGCACGCCGTCGACCAGCAGCTCGGCGACGGCGCGGCCGACGCCGGCGGAGTGGGTCACCCAGACCGCCTCGGCGACCCAGAACCCGGCCACGTCGGGGCTCTCGCCGATCAGCGGGCCGCCGTCGGTGGTGAAGGAGAACATGCCGTTGATGCCGGACTCCGGCGCCGCCTCGGCCAGCGCGGGCAGCAGTGTCTGCGAGTCCTTCCACGGGCCCTCGAAGTCCTCGGGGGTGAAGGTCCGCACGCTCGGCATGACCTCACCGCCCCAGTCGTCGAAGTCGTCGACGGTCACCGGGATCGGGCGGTGCGCGTAGGAGCCGACGACCTGCCGGTCGACGTCGTCGCGGTAGTAGAGGTCCTCGCCCTGGTGGCGCAGGATCGGGCGTCGTACCTCCTCGGCCTGGCCGGCCATCGCCGGCACCGGCGTGGTGCGGACCAGCTGGTGCTCGAGCGGGGTGAGCGGCAGGTCGAGGCCGACCATCGCGGCGACCTTCTGGCCCCAGATGCCGGCACAGCAGACCACGACCTCCGCGTCGATGCGGCCCTGGCTGGTCTCGACGCCGACGACCCGGCCGTCCTCGACCAGGACGTCGAGCACCTCGGTGCCGGGCCGGAGCGTCGCGCCACGTTCGACCGCCCGGCGGGTCTGGGCGTCGACCGCCCGCACCGCCTTGGCCAGCCCGTCGGTCGGGGTGAGCAGCCCGCCGAGGACCAGGTCGGGGTCGAGCAGGTCGTGCTGCTCGACGCACTCGGCCGGCGTCAGGATCCGGGCCGGTACGCCGTTGGCGGCCAGCCAGCCGGCTCGCCGGTGCAGCTCGCGCAGCCGTTCCGGCGTGGTGGCCACCTCCAGCCCGCCGACCTGGAGGAAGCAGGGCCCCTCCTCGGTCGCGAGGGACACGAGCTTCTTGACCGTGTACGTCGCCAGCTCGGTCATCATCCGCGACCCGTTGGCCTGGAAGACCAGCCCCGGCGCGTGCGTCGAGGAGCCGCCGGTGTGCGGGATCGGGCCCGCGTCGACCACGGTCACGTCGGTCCACCCGCGCTCGGTGAGCTCGTCGGCCAGCGCCGCCCCCACCACCCCGGCCCCGATGACCACGACCTGCGGACCACTCACGGCGATCTCCTCATACTGTTGCGGATCATGCAACAACACTCACGATGTGCAACAAGAGTACACGGTGTCCCGACGCTGGTGGAGGTGCGAGCGCAGCGATCCTCGAAACCCGGTGACCCGACCGGTTCCGACGGGATCACCACCGGTGGTTGAGCAGGTCGCGCTGGCGACCGTGTCGAAACCCCCGCACCCGAGCGGTGACCTTGGTTGAGGTCGCTTGCTGGCTGCGGGGGTCTCGACTGGCGCTCACCCGCTAGCGCGGCTTCGCTGCTCGACCACCG
>NZ_FMZM01000011.1:0-207968 GCF_900101465.1 Nocardioides lianchengensis | reverse complement strand
TGAGCAGGTCGCGCAGCGACCGTGTCGAAACCCCCGCACCCGAGAAGTGGCCTCGATCGAGGTGGTTGGTCGGCCAGACGGGTTTCGAGGCTCCTCCGCTCCTACGTCGCTCCGGAGCACCTCAACCAGCGTTCAGCCAGGCCTCGACCTGGTCGGGGTTCTCGTCGACCCACTTGGCGGCGGCGTCCTCGGCGGACATGCCGTCCTCGGAGATGTACTTGGCGACCAGGTTCTGATCGTCGTTGGTCCACTGGAAGCTCTCGATCAGGCCCACTGCGGGGCTGTCGGACTCCATGAACGACGTGGAGACGATCTTCTTCAGCTCGGTCTCGGGGTAGTCGCAGGCCACAGCCTTGGCGTCGTCCTGGCAGCCGTCGGTGTACTCCGGCAGGCTCACCTTGACCAGCGGGACCTCGGACATGAACCACTGCGGCTCGTAGAAGTAGCCGATCAGCGGCGTCTTGTCCTTCTCGGCCTTCTCGAACGCGGCGATCGAGGCGGCCTCGCTGCCCGAGAAGACCACCTTGAAGTCGAGGTCGAGGTTGTTGACGATCGCCTCGTCGAACTGCACGTACGACGGGTCCGCCCCGAGGAACTGGCCCTTGCCGTCCGACTCCGGCGTCTCGAACAGGTCGGCGTACTTGTTCAGGTTGTTCCAGTCGGTGATGTCCGGGTACTCCTCGGCCATCCACGGCGGGACGTACCAGCCGATGATGCCCACGTTGCCGGTCGGCCCGGCGTCCATCGCACTGCCGTCGCCGCCCTGGTCCTCGAAGTACTGCTTCTCCAGGTCCGGGTGGCCCCAGTCCTCGATGACGACGTCGACCTCGCCGCTGCCGAAGCCCTGCCAGGAGACCTCCTCCTTCAGGTCCTTGTAGGTCACCGAGCAGCCGAGCTCCTCCTGGGCGACGTGGCCGACGACGTACGCGTCGGCCTCGAAGCCGACCCACGGGTTGACGGCCATGTTGAGCTCGCCGCAGTCGCCGGTCTCGGCGGCCTGCGACTCGTTGGCCTCGGTCTCCTTCTCGATGTCACCGCCTCCGCAGGCGCTCAGGACGAGCGCGAGCGTGGCGAGCGACCCGGTGAGGGCGCTGACTCTGGTGGGCTTCACGTTGTTCTTCCTTCTCTCGGGGCTGGCGGGGGCGGTCAGACGAGCGGGCCGCGGCGGGCGAGGCCGGACGAGCGGCCGATCACGAGGGCGGAGCGGACTGACGGTGACGTCGTACGGCGGGCCGCGGCGCGGCGGGTCACCCGGTCGACCATGATCCCGAGCAGGACGATGGTGGCGCCGGCGACCAGGCCCTTGCCGAAGTACTCGCTGCGCGAGAAGCCGAGGACGACGTCGTAGCCGAGCCCGCCGCCGCCGACCAGGCCGCCGATGACGACCATCGACAGGACGTAGAGCAGGCCCTGGTTGGCCGCCAGCACCAGGTGGCTGCGGGCCATCGGCAGCTGGACCTTGGTGATCAGCTGCCACGGCGTCGAGCCCGCGGCGGTCGCCGCCTCGACGGTGGTCGCCGAGACCTGCTTGACCCCGTCGGCGACCAGCTTGATCGCCACGGGGGCGGCGTAGATGACGGCGGCCACGATGGCGGTGAAGCGGCCCGGGCCGAAGAGCGCGAGGACCGGGATCAGGTAGACGAACGCCGGCATCACCTGGGCGGCGTCGAGCACCGGTCGCAGCACCCGGTCGACCATCCGGCGGCGGGCCATCGGGACGCCGACGAGGGCGGCGAGCACCATCACGAAGACGGTGGCGACGAGCACGCTGGTGAAGGTGACCATGGCGTCGTACCAGAGGTCGGTGAGGCGGATCCCGGCCAGGCAGACGAGGGTCGTGAGGGCGGCGACCCGACCGCCGAGCACCAGCGCCACCAGCAGCAGCGCGGTGCCGGTGACGAACCACGGCGAGCTGGCGATCAGGTCCTGCAGCGGATTGATGAAGAGGGTCGTGGTGGTCTCCTGCAGCCAGGTGGTGAGGCCGGAGAAGGTATCGGTGGTCCAGTCAGTGGCCCGCTGCATCGCGTCGGCGACGGTGTCCCCGACGCCGGTGTCGGGGAAGTCGGCGAGCGAGAGGGAGCGCCGCGAGAGGACCACGCAGACCCCGGCGGCGATCGCGGCGACCCCGAGGACGATCCACCGCGTACGCCGGTCCGTGCCGCCGGACCGGGCAAGCACCTCGGACCGCTCGCTCGCGGCGGTGGTGACCCGGTCGAGCATGATCGCGATGACCACGATGGCCAGGCCCGCGGTGAACGCGACGCCGACCTGGTTGGTGCCGGCGGTCAGGGCCCGCAGCACCGGCTTGCCGAGGCCGGGGGAGTTCACGAAGCCGGCGATGACCGACATCGACAGGGCGGCCATCGTGGTCAGGTTGACCCCGACGATGATCGTGCGCCGAGCCATCGGCAGCTGGACCTTGGTCAGCCGCTGCCACGGGGTCTGGCCGAGCGACGTGGTGGCCTCGACGGTCGTCTCCGACACGCCCCGGATGCCCTCGGTGGCCACCCGGATGACCGGCGGCACGGCGTACACGACGGTGACGGCGACGGCGACGGGCGCGCCGAGGCCGAAGAAGAGGGTCGCCGGAGCGAGGTAGACGAACGACGGGAAGGTCTGCATCACGTCGAGGACCGGCGTGATCAGCGCGTAGGCGCGCCGGCTGTTGCCCATCAGCACCGCGACCGGCAGCCCGATCAGCAGGCAGATCGCCACCGACACGAAGGTCACGACCAGGGTGTCCATGCCGTCGTTCCAGTAGCCGAGCAGCCCGACCGTGGCCAGGGCCGCGACGGTCCCGACCGCGTGCTTCCAGCCCGCCACGGCGAGCGCGACCCAACCGGCGATGCCGAGCACGCCGAGCCAGCCGATCTGGGGGACCGGGCGCGGGTAGGCGTCGACCGAGACGAACCGCTGCAGCTGCTCCACGGCGCCGCCGAACAGGTCGGAGACCGCCCCGACGGCCTGCATGAGCAGGTTGTCGTCGCGGCTGGCGATCAGGTCGCGCTTGAGCTGGGTGAACCACTCGTGGACGTCGGTCGAGCCCTGGCCCGGCAGGTAGAGCGTCGCCTTGCCGTGCCCGATCCAGGACGCGACGATCCAGGCGGCCAGGATGCCGAGCAGCCAGGCCCAGCGCGGCACGGGTCCGCGGGTGCGCGGGGCCTCGGGCGGCGCGGGGGCCGACGCGGGGGGACGTTCCAGCGTGGCCGTCATGCAGGGACGCTCTCCTCGGCGACGACGACCCGCAGGATCGCGTCGTCGTCGACGATGCCGACGAGCTCGCCGTCGCGGACCACCTGCACGGGGTGCGCGGAGGAGAGCGCCGCCCGGGCGGCCTGTCGTACGACGACGTCCGGGTCCATGACCGGTCCCTCGAGCGAGTCGGTCGGCTCCGGCGGTCGCATGACGTACTCGAGGGTGAGGACGTGCGAGCGCGGGACGTCGCTGACGAAGTCGCGGACGTAGGCGTCGGCGGGCTGGGCCACGATCTCGGCCGGCGTCCCGACCTGGACCACCTCGCCGTCGCGCATGATGAGGATCCGGTCGCCGAGCTTGAGCGCCTCGTTGAGGTCGTGGGTGATGAACACGGCCGTCTTCTGCAGCTCCGCCTGGAGTCGCACGACCTCGTCCTGCATGTCGCGGCGGATCAGCGGGTCGAGGGCCGAGAACGGCTCGTCGAAGAGCAGGATCGCCGGGTCGTTGGCCAGCGCGCGGGCCAGGCCGACCCGCTGCTGCATCCCGCCGGAGAGCTGATCGGGGTAGGAGTGCTCGTAGCCGGTGAGGCCGACCAGGTCGACCAGCTCCTGGGCCCTGGCCCGGCGTTCGGTCTTCTTCACGCCGCGCACCTCGAGCCCGTAGGCGACGTTGTCGACGACCTGGCGGTGCGGCAGCAGGCCGAAGTGCTGGAAGACCATCGAGACCTTGTGCCGCCGCAGGTCGCGGAGCCGGGCCTCGGAGGCGGAGGTGATGTCCTGGCCGTCGAGCACGACGGTCCCGGCGGTCGGCTCGATCAGCCGGGTCAGGCAGCGCACCAGGGTGGACTTGCCGGAGCCGGAGAGGCCCATCACGACGAACACCTCGCCCGGCGCCACCGTGAACGAGACGTCCTTGACCGCCGCGACGCAGCCGGTGCGCTCCTTCAGCTCGGCGCGGCCGAGCTCGGCGTCGGGCGTGCCGATGATCTTGTCGGCGCGGGCACCGAAGATCTTCCAGAGCCCGTCGACGCGCAGTGCCTGATCCTGGGCTGCCTCGGTCATGCGGACTCCTCGGTGGTGTTGCGCGGGTCGCCCGGCGGGTGCAGTGGCGAGCCGTCTCGGTAGCGGTAGAACGGGACCGCGAGCGGGGCCAGCGGCTCGTTCCCGGCGATCAGGTCGGCGGCCTTCTCGGCGAGCATCATCACGGGGGCGTAGATGTTGCCGTTGGTGACGTAGGGCATCGCCGAGGCGTCGACGACGCGGAGCCCGTCGACGCCGTGGACCCGCAGCGACGCGGGGTCCAGGACGCTGTCCTGGTCGACCCCCATCCGGGCCGTGCAGGACGGGTGCAGGGCGGTCTCGGCGTCCTTCGCGACCCAGTCGAGGATCTCCTGGTCGGTCTCGACACCGGGGCCGGGCGACAGCTCGCCCGCGCTGAAGGCGGCGAAGGCCGGCTGGGCCAGGATGTGCCGCGCGGCCCGGACCATCTCGATCCACTCGCGGCGGTCGGTCTCGGTCGACAGGTAGTTGAAGCGCAGCGCGGGGTGCTCGAAGGGGTCGCGGCTCCTCAGGGTCAGCGAGCCGCGCACGTCGGAGTACATCGGCCCGATGTGCACCTGGTAGCCGTGCTCGGCGGCCGGCTGCGAGCCGTCGTACCGGATGGCGATGGGGAGGAAGTGGAACATCAGGTTGGGGTAGTCGACCAGCTCGTTGGAGCGGATGAAGCCGCCCGCCTCGAAGTGGTTCGACGCCCCGACGCCGCGGCGCAGGAACAGCCACTCCGCGCCGATGCGCGGCTTGTGCCGGTGCTGGAGCCACGGGCCGATCGACACCGGCTGCTTGGACGCGTGCTGGACGTAGACCTCGAGGTGGTCCTGCAGGTGGCGGCCCACGCCGGGCAGGTCGGCGACGACCGGGATGCCGAGCGCCTCCAGCTCCGCGGCCGGGCCGATGCCGGCGAGCAGCAGCAGCTGCGGGGAGTTGATCGCCCCGCCGCAGAGGATCACCTCGCCCGCGGTCACGCTCCGTCGTACGCCGCGGCGGCCGACGCCGCGCACGTAGTCGACGCCGGTCACCCGGCCCCCCGAGGTGCGCAGCCCGCTGACCTGGGCGAGCGTCTCGACGTCGAGGTTGGACCGCTGGCGGACCGGGTGCAGGTAGGCCCGGGCCGCGCTGAGCCGGCGGCCGCGGTGGACGTTGCGGTCGAAGGGCGCGAAGCCCTCCTGGCGGTAGCCGTTGACGTCGTCGGTCAGCGGGTGCCCGGCCTGCTGGACCGCCTCGAAGAACGCGCCGAACAGCGGGCTGGTCGCCGGACCGCGCTCGAGCACCAGGGGACCGGAGCCGCCGCGCCAGTCGTCGGCGCCGGCGAGACAGGTCTCCATCCGCTTGAAGTAGGGCAGGCAGTGGGCGTAGTCCCACTCCTTCATCCCCGCATCGGCCGCCCAGCGCTCGAAGTCGAGCGGGTTGCCGCGCTGGAAGATCATCCCGTTGATCGAGCTCGACCCGCCGAGCACCCTGCCACGCGCGTGGTAGACCCGGCGGCCGTCCATGAACGGCTCCGGCTCCGACTCGTACTTCCAGTCGTAGAGCGGGTTGCCGATCGGGAAGGGCAGCGCCGCCGGCATGTGGATGAACGGGTCCAGCCTCGAGTCGCTTCGGCCCGCCTCCAGCACCAGCACGCTCGTCGTCCCGTCGGCGGACAGCCGGTTGGCCAGCACCGATCCGGCGGAGCCTCCGCCCACGATGACGACGTCGTACGCCGGCTGCCGCGCCATCAGCCCTCCTCGCCGCCGTCGAACCAGGACTGCACGACCGGCTTGACGTTGTGCCAGACGTGCTTGGTCTCGCGGTACTCCTCGAGCCCGGCGCTCCCCAGCTCGCGTCCGATGCCGGACTGCTTGTAGCCGCCCCACTCCGCCTGGGCGACGTACGGGTGGTAGTCGTTGATCCAGACCGTGCCCATCCGCAGCCGGGCCGCGACCCGCTCGGCGCGGCCGGCGTCCTGCGTCCAGACCGCCCCGGCCAGGCCGTAGATGCTGTCGTTGGCCAGTCGTACGGCGGCGTCCTCCGCCTCCTCGGGAGTGCTGCCGCGGAAGGTCTCGACGGTCAGCACCGGGCCGAACGACTCGTCCTGCACGACGCTCATGCCGCTGTGGCAGGCGCCCAGGATCGTCGGGAGGTAGAAGAAGCCGTCGTCGTACGCCGGGCCGCGCGGACGCTCTCCGCCCAGCAGCAGCGTCGCGCCCTCGGCGAGCCCCGCGGCGACGTACGCCTCGACCTTGTCGCGGTGGGCCGCGCTGATCAGTGGGCCGGTCTCGGCCGCCTCGTCGAACGGGCCGCCCAGCCGGATCCGGCCCGCGCGCTCGACCAGCTGCGCGACGAAGTCGTCGTGGATCGACTCCTCGACCAGCAGCCGGGCGCCGGCCGAGCAGACCTGGCCGGAGTGCAGGAAGACCGCGGCCAGGGCCAGGTCGAGCGCGACCTCGAGGTCGGCGTCGGCGAACACGATGTTGGGGTTCTTGCCCCCGAGCTCCAGGGCGATCCGCTTGACGGTGCCGGCCGCCGCGGCCATCACCCGCTTGCCGGTCGCGAGCCCGCCGGTGAAGGAGACCAGGTCGACGCCCGGGTGCTCGGTCAGCGGGGCGCCGACGCCCGGACCGTCGCCGGGCACCAGGTTGGCGACGCCGGACGGCAGCCCGGCCTCGGTCAGCGCGTCCATCAGCCACAGCGCGGTGCTCGGCGTGAGCTCGCTCGGCTTGAGGACGAAGGTGTTGCCGGTGGCCAGGCAGGGGGCGACCTTCCAGGCCGTCTGCAGCAGCGGGTAGTTCCACGGGGTGATCAGCGCGCAGACACCGACCGGCTCGTGCACGACCTTGCTGACGACGTCCGCCCGGCCGGTGTCGACCACCCGGCCGGCGTCCGCACCGGCCAGCCCGGCGAAGTGGCGGAAGACGGTCACGACGTCGGCGACGTCGTACTCGGACTCGACGAGGCGCTTGCCGGTGTCGAGCGACTCGCGCCGGGCCACCTCGGCGACGTCGCGCTCGAGCAGGTCGGCGACGCGGTGCAGCAGGGCACTGCGCTCCGGCGCAGGGGTGCGCGGCCAGGGGCCGTCGTCGAAGGCGCGGCGCGCGGCGGCGACGGCGGCGTCGACGTCGGCCGCCGCACCCTCGCTCAGCCGGCGCACCGGACTGCCGTCGGCGGGGCAGCGGATGTCACGCGTGCCCCCGCCCAGCGCCTCGCGCCAGGCTCCGTCGACGTAGACCTCGGCCACGGTTCACCCCTCGCTAGGTGTTGCGGATAACGCAACAGATGGCATTCTACGCAACTCCGCGTTTCGCTGGAATGACGAAGAAGGAACGTTTCGGCCCTCGGGTGGTCCGGTCACGCGGCCCCCCGCCAGCCCAGGCGTCGCGACACCTCGAGGGCATGCTCGACCACGGCGGTCGTCGCCGCCGCGACCTCCCGCTCAGCGAAACGGAAGGTCGGCCCGGAGACCGAGAAGGACGCCACGACATCGCCGTGGGCGTTGCGGATCGGCGCGGCGACGGCGGTCAGGCCGTGCTCCAGCTCGTCGACGACGACGACGTACCCCTGCTCGCGCACCTCGGCCAGCTGCTTGACCACGGCGCCCACGTCGGTGACCGTCCGGGCCGTGTACGACGCCAGCCGCCGGCCGAGGACCTTGCGCGCCTCCGCGTCGCTCAGGCCGGCCAGCAGCACCTTGCCGTTGGAGGTGGCGTGCAGCGGGATCCGCTGGCCGACCCAGTTGTGCGACTGGACCGCGCCCGCGGTGGCGACCTGGTCGACGTACAGCGCGGCGCCCTCGGAGAGGACGGCGATGTTGACCGTCTCGCCGGTGGCCGCGGCCAGCGACTTGGCGACCGAGCGGGCCTCCTGGACGACGTCGAGGCGGGCGGTCGTCGCGCCGGCCAGGCGCAGGACGCCGATGCCGAGGCGGTACTTGCCGCGCGGGTCGTGCTGCTCGACCAGGTCCCGCTCCTCGAGGGAGTCGATCAGCCGGGAGACGGTGGACTTGTGGACGCCCAGGTGGCCGGCGATCTCGGTCACCCCGGCCTCACCGTCGCGTGCGAGGATGTCGAGGATCATCAACGCCCGGTCGACGGACTGCACGGTGCCCATGCCGTTGCACACTACGCAACGACTTGCGCATGGAGCAACGGCTCCGTCAGTCTTTTCGCATGAGACCAGGCCCGGACCGCTACGTGCTGACGCTGGCGTGCGACAACCACGTCGGGCTGGTGCACGCCGTCGCGGGCTGGGTCGTGGCCCACTGCGGCGACATCACCGACTCCCAGCAGTTCGACAACCCGGTCAACGGCCGGTTCTTCATGCGGGTGGAGTTCAAGGCCTTCGACGTGACCGTCGACGCGCTGCGGAGCTCGTTCCTGTCGGTGGCCCAGGCCCACGGGATGTCGTGGCAGCTGGTGGCCGCGGCGGCGCCGTACCGGACGCTGCTGATGGTCTCCCGCTTTGGGCACTGCCTCAACGACCTGCTCTTCCGGCACAGCACCGGCGCGCTGAACGTCGACATCGCGGGCGTCGTCTCCAACCACCGCGACTTCGAGCGGCTGACCTCGACGTACGACATCCCCTTCCACCACCTGCCCGTCACGCCCGACACCAAGGCGGCGGCGGAGGAGCAGCTGCTGGACCTGGTGGGCTCCGAGCGGATCGACCTGGTGGTGCTGGCGCGCTACATGCAGGTGATCTCCGACGAGACCTGCGCCAAGCTCGACGGCCGGATCATCAACATCCACCACTCGTTCCTGCCGAGCTTCAAGGGCGCCAAGCCCTACCACCAGGCCCACGACCGCGGCGTGAAGCTGATCGGCGCCACCGCCCACTACGTGACGGCGGACCTCGACGAGGGCCCGATCATCGAGCAGGACGTGATCCGCATCGACCACCGCACCACCCCCGAGGAGATGGTGCAGGCCGGCCGCGACGTCGAGGCCCGCGTCCTCGCCCAGGCCGTCCGCTGGCACACCGAGTCCCGCCTCCTCCTCGACCGCTCCCGCGTCGTCGTGTTCGACTGAGGAGGACGCGTCAGCGGACTCCTCGTCGGTGGTCGAGCGAGCGACCCGCGTGTCGAGACCCATCCGGTGTCGAGGTCAGATCCGCCCCAGACGTCGTACGACGAGCAGCCCCGAGGACGTGCCCGGCCAGTGCCGGTCCAGCGCCTCCGGCCCCGCGCGCCGGGTCACCGAGCGCAGGACCAGCGCGACGACGATCGCGTCGTCGGCGTACCCGACCACCGGGATGAAGTCCGGCACCAGGTCGACCGGCAGGAGCAGGTAGCCCAGCAGCAGCCACAGCCGCACCCGCACACCCCGCGGGAGGGTCGGGTCCGCCGCCAGTCGGCGCAGCAGCCGGATGACGTCGGGCAGCAGGCGCAGCAGGTCCTGCCAGGTCGTCGGGTCGCCCGTCCGGCGGCCGGCGACGTACAGGGCCGCGACCAGGGCGGCCCACACCAGCGCGAGGCCGCCCACGACCCCGATCGCCAGCTGCCACGCCATGCGGAGATCCCACCACGTCCCTCCCGCCGGTGGTCGATCAGGTCGCGCAGTGACCGTTGTCGAGATCCGGTGACCTGGGAGGTGTGGGTGGTCACCGTCGCTGGTGGGCTGCGGGGGTTTCGACACGCTCACCCGCTAGCGCGGCTTCGCTGCTCAACCACCGGTGCAACCGGTGGTTGAGCAGGTCGCGCTAGCGACCGTGTCGAAACCCCCGCACCCGAGAGGCGACAGTGACCACCGCGCTTGTCCACAGGTCGACGAGCGCTGCTGTCGTCGAAGGGGCAGGCGGACGAGCATGCACCCATGGCTTGGACCTACATCCTCCAGTGCGCCGACGGCAGCTACTACGTCGGCAGCACCGTCGACCTCGACGGGCGGGTGAGTGCGCACAACCTCGGGCTGGGAGCGTCGTACACGGCACTGCGACGCAGGCGTCCGGTGACGCTCGTGTGGGCGGCCGAGTTCGGGCGGGTGGAGGACGCGTTCGCCTACGAGAAGCAGGTGCAGGGGTGGAGCCGCGCGAAGCGGAGGGCCTTGATCGAGGGGCGGTACGACGCGCTGCCGGAGCTGGCGCGGGGCTCCTGGCGGCGGGGGCCAGTGGATGACTGAAGGTCGCTTGCTGGCTGCGGGGGTTTCGACACGCTCACCCGCTAGCGCGGCTTCGCTGCTCAACCACCGGTGGGGGTCAGCTTGTGGGTGACCCACTCGTGGAACTCGGAGATGTGGTGCTCGGAGGGGACGAGGACGCCGCCGGCGGCGTACAGCTTGGAGGACATGGCGGGCTGGGTGCGCTCGCAGGCCTCGAAGTCCTGCTGGTTGACGCGATGGAAGAGCTCGACGGAGGCGGTCACGTCGCGGCCGGACTCGACCACGTCGGGGAGATAGAGCCAGTCGCACTCGACGACCGTCCGGTCGGCGGCCATGGGGTACATGCGGTGGAAGATCACGTGGTCGGGGACCAGGTTGACGAAGACCTGCGGCTTGACGGTGATCGCGTAGTACTTGCGGTCACGGTCCTCCTCGAGACCCGGGATCACGCCGAAGCCCTCGGAGCCGTCGATGGTGAAGCCCGAGACGTCCTCGCCGAACTCGGCGCCGTGGTTGACGAAGTACTGCGCGGCGAGGCCGTCGGCGAACTCCGGCAGCACCTCGGTCAGCTCGGGGTGGATCGTCGCGCAGTGGTAGCACTCCATGAAGTTCTCGACGATGAGCTTCCAGTTGGCCGCCACGTCGTAGACGATCCGGCGGCCGACGGAGAGGTTCGCGACGTCGTACCCGGCGATGTTGTCGAGGGTGCCCAGCCGGTCGACGACCTCCTGCTGGACGGTCGCCTCGAACGACGGCGGGGCGTCGGCGAGCGAGACCCAGACGTAGCCCAGCCAGGTCCGCACGTGGACCCGGCGCAGGCCGTACTCGACCCGGTCGATGTCGGGCATCTTCGTCAGGTTGGGCGCGGCGATCAGCTTGCCGTCGAAGTCGTAGGTCCAGGCGTGGTAGGGGCACTGGAACGACCGCGCGCGCTCGCCGGCGTCCTCGGTGCAGATCCGCGCGCCGCGGTGGCGACAGACGTTGTAGAAGGCCCGCACCTCGCCCCGGCGGGACCGGCTGATCAGGATCGACTCGCGACCGACCTGGACGGTGCGGAACGAGCCCGGCTTCGGCAGGTCGCTCTCGCGGGCCGCACAGAACCACATGTCCTCGAAGATCCGCTCGCACTCGGCGTCGAAGACCGCCGGATCGACGTACGCCGAGCCGGGCAGCGTCGGGATCAGGCTGGACCCGGTGACCGGCTCCTCGGTGGTGGTCATGCGAACTCCTGGACGGGCGTCGAGAGCTGTCGGCGGATCCGGCCGAACAGGCGGGGCTGGTTCATCCCGAGTACGGCGACCGGCGTCTCGCCGCGCCGGTAGACGGCCAGCACGTCGCCGGTCTCGGGCGCGCCCGCCTCGATCGTGACGGTCTCGTCGCCGAGCCGGCGGCCCGCGAACTGGACCTGCACGCCGTACTGCTCGCTCCAGAAGTACGGCGCCGGCAGCGGGTCGTCGACGGGTCCGCCCAGGAGGGCGGCCACGGTGCGGGCGGGACGCTGGAGCGAGTCGGTCCAGTGCTCGATCCGGCGGCGGCCGGCGTACGACGGGTCGTGCCAGGCGGCGACGTCGCCGACGGCCCAGATCCCGGGCGCGTCCGTGCTGCCGGCGGCGTCGCAGGCGACCCCGCCCGCCTCGATCGTCAGCCCGGAGCCGGCCAGCCAGTCGGTCGCGGCGACCGAGCCGACGCCGACCACGACCACGTCGGCGGGCAGCACGCGACCGTCGGTGAGGACCACGCCCGACACCCGGTCGCGCCCGGCGAGGCCGGCGACGGGCACGCCGGTGAGCAGCGGGACCCCGTGGGCGTCGTGCAGGCGGGCGACCATCGCGCCGACCTCGACGCCGAGCGGGCCGGCCAGCGGGGAGGGCGCGGCCTCGACCAGGGTGACGTCGAGCCCGAGGCCGCGGGCCGTCGAGGCGATCTCGGCGCCCACGAACCCGGCGCCCACCAGCACCAGCCGGGCGCCGGGGAGCAGCTCGGACCGCAGGGCCAGCGCGTCGTCGAGGGTGCGCAGGGTGTGCACGCCGGCCAGTGGCGGACCGGGCAGCCGCCGGGCGTGCGAGCCGGTGGCGACGACCACGGCGTCACCCGGGACGAGGGTGCCGGAGGCCAGGGTCACCGTGCGGGTCCCGGGGTCGAGCGCGACGGCCCGCTCGCCGAGTCGCCAGTCGAGGGCGAGGTCGTCGTCGGTCTCCAGCGACAGGTCGTCGACCGAGAGGGTGCCGGCCACGAAGCCCTTGGACAGCGGCGGCCGGTCGTAGGGCCGGTGCGGCTCGTCGCCGATCACGGTGACGTCGCCGTCGTACCCGGCGGCGCGCAGCGCGCGGGCCGTGGCCAGCCCGGCCAGGGAGGCGCCGACGACCACCACCCGGCGCGGGTCGGTCATCAGGACGCCTCGTAGGTGACGCCCGGAGGCAGGTGGGGGACGGCGTCGGAGAGCGCGACCCAGACCTCGCCGTCGCGGACCTCGACGGCGTGCGCGCGGACCGGCAGCTTGGCGGGTGGTGCGTCGACCGCCCCCGTGCGGAGGTCGAAGCGGGAGGCGTGCAGGGGGCACTCGACCCAGCAGTCCTCGAGCCACCCGTCGGCCAGCGAGGCGTCCTGGTGGGTGCAGGTGTCGTCGATCGCGAGCACCTCGTCGTCCTCGGTCCGGAAGACGGCGATCGGCGGGCTGACCGAGTCGATCCGCAGGCCCTCGCCCACCGGGACGTCGGCCAGGGCGCACACGTGCTGCATGGCTCGAGCGTGCGGCCGGGATCCGGGCGCTGTCAACGAGAACAACCAGATCCGTTGGACGATTTCACGCGGACGAAACAGGGCGGTGCGCACCGTGGTTGACCTGGGCAAACAGTCTCGGACCGGGATTCTCGGTAGTTCCACTATATGGAACTACTGATCTACCATGTGGGCATGAGCGGCACCCAGTCCGTCGACCGCGCCGCGGACCTGCTCCGCCTCGTCGTGCAGGCCGAGGCGGCCCCGTCGTACTCCGAGCTGGTCGCGTCGAGCGGCCTGGCCCGCTCGACCGTCTCGCGGCTGCTCGGCGCGCTGGAGCGGGGCGGCCTGGTCGAGCGGGAGGGGGCGGGCTACCGCGGCGGTCGGCTGTTCGCCGACTACGCGGCCCGCTTCGACCGGGTCGAGGAGCTGGTCCGGGTCGCCCACGTCCACCTCGAGGACGTCGCGACGGCGACCGGCGAGACGGTGAACCTGGCGATCGCCCGGGGCAGCCGGGTGGTCCACGTCGACCAGGTCGACGCCCGCTACGTCCTCGGCTCGGTGAGCTGGGTGGGGGTGGAGGTGCCGAGCCACTGCTCGGCGCTCGGCAAGGTGCTGCTCGCCTGGGGCGCGGTACGACGACCCGCCGGCCGGCTCGAGGTCCGCACACCGCGGTCGGTGGCCACCCACGCCGACCTCGACGCCGAGCTCGACCGCACCCGGGAGCGCGGTCACGCGCTCACCCGCGGCGAGCTCGAGGAGGGCCTCGACGGCGTCGCCGTCCCCGTGCGCGGGGTGGAGGGGGCGGTCGTCGCGGCGCTGGGCGTCTCCGGCCCGACCTTCCGGATCGGGGAGCGCCGCCCCGAGGTGGCTGCGCTGCTGCGGACCACCGCGGCGGCCGTCGAGCGCGACCTGCGCGCCCGGCGTCGGTTCCTGGCGAAGAATCCGGTCGGGGATGGGAACAACCCGGCCGATCCCTCCGTTGGACCCAGTGAGCAAACTTGAGTTCACGAGACTCAACTTGTTTGCTCGACACGGCGAGGCCTTGCAAGATGGTCCGCTGAGTCTTCCCCGCAGTCTTCACACGGAGGTATCGAGAACATGGCACGTGCGGTCGGCATCGACCTCGGGACGACGAACAGCGTCGTCTCGGTCCTGGAGGGCGGCGAGCCCACCGTCATCGCGAACGCCGAGGGCGCTCGCACGACCCCGTCGGTCGTCGCCTTCGCCAAGTCGGGCGAGGTGCTCGTCGGCGAGGTGGCCAAGCGTCAGGCGGTCACCAACGTCGACCGGACCATCCGCTCCGTCAAGCGCCACATGGGCACCGACTGGAAGCAGAAGATCGACGACAAGGACTTCACCCCCCAGCAGATCAGCGCCTTCGTGCTGCAGAAGCTGAAGCGGGACGCGGAGGCCTACCTCGGCGAGACGGTCACCGACGCGGTGATCACCGTCCCGGCGTACTTCTCCGACGCCCAGCGCCAGGCCACCAAGGAGGCCGGCGAGATCGCGGGCCTCAACGTGAGCCGGATCGTCAACGAGCCGACCGCGGCCGCGCTGGCCTACGGCCTCGACAAGGGCGACGACCAGACCATCCTCGTCTTCGACCTCGGTGGCGGCACGTTCGACGTGTCCCTGCTCGAGATCGGCGAGGGCGTCGTCGAGGTGAAGGCCACCTCCGGTGACAACCACCTCGGTGGCGACGACTGGGACGCCCGGGTCGTCGACTGGATGATCAAGAAGTTCAAGGACAACAACGGCGTCGACCTCGGCGCCGATAAGATCGCCAAGCAGCGCCTCCAGGAGGCCGCGGAGAAGGCGAAGATCGAGCTGTCGTCGTCCTCCGAGACGACGATCCACCTGCCCTACATCACCCACGGCGAGTCGGGCCCGCTGCACTTCGAGGAGAAGCTCACCCGCAGCGAGTTCCAGAAGCTCACCGCGGACCTGCTCGACCGCACCAAGGCGCCGTTCCAGAGCGTGCTGAAGGACGGCGGCGTCGCGGTCTCCGCGATCGACCACGTCGTCCTGGTCGGCGGCTCCACCCGGATGCCGGCCGTGACCGAGGTCGTCAAGGAGCTGCTCGGCGGCAAGGAGCCCAACAAGGGCGTCAACCCCGACGAGGTCGTCGCCGTCGGCGCCGCGCTGCAGGCCGGTGTCCTCAAGGGCGAGGTCAAGGACGTGCTGCTCCTCGACGTCACCCCGCTGTCCCTCGGCATCGAGACCAAGGGCGGCGTGATGACCACGCTGATCGAGCGCAACACCACGATCCCGACCAAGCGGTCCGAGATCTTCACGACCGCCGACGACAACCAGCCGTCGGTCGAGATCAAGGTCGCCCAGGGCGAGCGCCAGATGTGGGGCCAGAACCAGCCCCTCGGCAACTTCGAGCTGACGGGCCTCCCGCCGGCCCCGCGCGGCGTGCCGAAGATCGAGGTCACCTTCGACATCGACGCCAACGGCATCGTCCAGGTCCACGCCAAGGACCAGGCCTCCGGCAAGGAGCAGTCGATGACGATCTCCGGCGGCTCCGCGCTGTCGAAGGACGACATCGACCGGATGGTCAAGGAGGCGGAGCAGTACGCCGAGGAGGACGCCCAGCGTCGCGCGGCGATCGAGACCCGCAACCAGGCCGACCAGCTCGTCTACACGACCGAGAAGTTCCTGGCCGACAACGCCGAGAAGATCCCGGAGGACGTCAAGACCGAGGTCCAGGCCGACGTCGACGCGCTGAAGGCGACCCTGGAGAACGCCGAGGCCTCGGCCGAGGAGCTCCAGGCCGGCGTGAGCAAGCTGGGCGAGTCGAGCCAGAAGATGGGCGCGGCCATGTACGCCGCGGCCGAGGCCGACTCCGCCGCGGCCGGCGGGGCGACCGGGGCGACCGGCGAGTCCGACGACGACGTCGTGGACGCCGAGATCGTCGACGAGACCCCGGCGGACGACACCACGGACGGTGAGCAGAAGTGACCGACTCGTCCCCGGACGAGTCGGTCACCCCCGAGCCGGAGGAGCAGGAGTCTGCTCCTCCGGCCGAGGGCCCGGCCGAGCCGGCTGAGCCCGAGGACGAGCTGGCCGTCGCGCAGCGCCACCTGGCGGAGCGCACCGACGACCTCCAGCGGCTGCAGGCCGAGTTCGTCAACTACAAGCGCCGGGTCGAGCGCGACCGCGACCTGATCAAGCAGAACGCGACGTACGCCGCGCTCGCGCCGATCACCGAGGTGCTCGACACGATCGACCGCGCGCGGGAGCACGCGCCGCTCGAGGACGGCTTCAAGACCGTCGCCGAGCAGCTCGAACGCACCGTGGCGGCCGCCGGCCTGACCAAGTACGGCGCTCCCGGCGACGCCTTCGACCCGAGCCTGCACGAGGCGCTCAGCCACGTGGGCGAGGACCCGGAGGTCGAGGTGACCACCTGCAAGGTGATCGCCAAGGCCGGCTACCGGATCGGCGACCGCGTCGTGCGCGCGGCGCAGGTGCTGGTGGTCGACCCGCCCGCCGGGCCGACGGCCTGAGCGGGAGCGGCATGACGACACGAGGAGAGGGGGTGCGCGGATGAGCGACGACTTCCGGGCCGACTGGGCCCAGAAGGACTTCTACGCCGAGCTGGGCGTCAAGAAGGACGCCACGGCCGACGAGATCAAGAAGGCCTACCGCCGGCTGGCGCGCGCCAACCACCCCGACTCCAACCCGGGCGACACCGCCAAGCACGACAAGTTCAAGCAGGTCGCCGAGGCCTACGACGTCGTGGGCGACCCGGCCAAGCGCGCCAAGTACGACGAGTTCCGCTCGTCGTACGCCTCGGGCTCGGGGGGCTACCGCTACAGCGGTGGCGGCCCCGGGTTCGGCGGCGCCGGCACCGGCTTCAACCTCGACGACCTGCTCCGCGAGCGGGCCGGCGGGGCGCCGGGCGGTGCCTCCGGGGGCGGGTTCGGCGACATGTTCGGCGACCTCTTCGGGGGCGGCGGACGGCGCCAGCAGTCGCGCCGGGTCAAGAAGGGCCCCGACGTCGAGAGCACCGCGACGATCAGCTTCAACGACTCCCTCGAGGGCGTCACGATCGCGCTGCGGCTGACCTCCGACTCGGCCTGCACGGAGTGCAACGGCACCGGCGGCAAGCCCGGCACCAAGCCGCACGTCTGCCCGGAGTGCGAGGGGGCGGGCTACGTCGTCGCGTCGGTCGGCGGTGGGTTCTCGATGAACGAGACCTGCCCGACCTGCGGCGGTCGGCAGCTGGTCTACGACGACCCCTGCCCGGTCTGCCACGGCTCGGGGCGCGGCACCTCCGCGCGCACCATCCAGGCCCGGATCCCCGCGGGGGTCAAGGACGGGCAGCGGATCCGGCTGCGCGGCAAGGGCGGGGCCGGCGAGAACGGCGGTCCGGCGGGCGACCTCTACGTCACCGTCAAGGTCGGCCAGCACCGGGTCTTCAACCGCAAGGACGACAACCTCACCATCGACGTGCCCGTCTCCTTCGACGAGCTCGCGCTGGGCGCCGAGGTGAAGATCCCCACCCTGGGCGGCTCGCCGGTCACCCTGAAGATCCCGGCCGGCACCCCCAACGGGCGCACCTTCCGGGTGCGCGGCAAGGGGGCCAAGAAGGCCGACGGCACCACCGGTGACCTGCTGGCCACGGTCAACGTGCACGTCCCGGCCAACCTGCACGACCGGGCGCGGGCGGCCGTCGAGGCCTACCGCGACGCGATGGCCGGCACCCCGCTGCGCGCGAACCTCTTCGACCAGGCGGGGTCGTGATCCACGGGAGCAGGCGAT
Organism: Nocardioides lianchengensis; assembly: GCF_900101465.1. Classification (GTDB taxonomy): domain Bacteria; phylum Actinomycetota; class Actinomycetes; order Propionibacteriales; family Nocardioidaceae; genus Nocardioides; species Nocardioides lianchengensis. Next base: position 190,159 of record NZ_FMZM01000011.1, on the reverse strand, counting down.
GAGGCCCCGGCCGCCCTTCGAGGCGCCGGGGCCCGACGCCGCCGTCTTCGTGATCAGCGTGGCCGCGGAGCTCAGCGGGCTGCACCCGCAGACGCTGCGCACCTACGAGCGGATGGGCCTGATCACGCCCGGCCGCACCGGCGGCGGCGGTCGCCGCTACTCCCACCGCGACGTCGAGCGGCTCCGCGAGATCGCCGACCTGACGTCCTCCGGCATCGGCATCGAGGGCGTACGACGCATCCTCGACCTCGAGAACCGGATGGCCGCGCTGGCCTCCCGCAACGCCGAGCTCGTCGCCGAGCTCGAGGCCACCCGCGAGGCGCTGCGCCAGGCGCTCGCGGCCCGTCGTACGGACGCGCCGCCGAGCCGGCTGCCCGTGCTCCGCTCGCCCGACCCCGGCCAGTCGCTGGTGGTCTGGCGCCGCGGACGTCCCTGAGGAACCGTCCGTGACCGGCGCGCGTCCACCACGCATGCGCCGCCCGCTGCTCGTCCTGCTCCTGGCCCTGCTCGGGCTCGCGGTCGCGCCGTACCCCTCGCCGCCGGCCGTCGCGTCGTGCGCGGCGCCGTACCTCGACCTGCCGGCCGAGCCGACCCTCACCCGCGGTGCCGACAGCACGGTCGAGGGCCGGGCCTTCGTCGACGGCTGCCGCGACACGATGAGCTGCTCGGGGCTGCCCGGCTGCGAGTCGTGCGAGTCCGACGGACCGCCGGAGCGACCGCTCCGCGACGTCCGGCTGGAGCTGGTGCAGGGCGATCGGACGTGGCCGCTCGGCACCGCCGATGCCGGGACCGCGGCGGACGACCGGCTGGGCCAGGTCACCTGGACCTTCACGCTGCCGGCCGACGTGCGACCCGGACCGGCGGTCCTGCAGGTCGACGGCGAGGAGCAGGCGGAGGTCGTGGTCGGCTGACGTCCGGGGCCTGGCAGGCTTCCTCCGTGACCGACGTCCTCGACCTCCCGGTGGCGGAGTCGCTGCGCGACCGCCACACCCACCTGGCCCGGCACCGGGGCCGCGTGAGCGGCTACCGCCCGGAGGTCGCCTCGTTCCTGACCCTGCCGCTCGACCCCACCCCCGACGACTGGGCCGACCTGGCCGCGCTCGTGGGGCCGGGCGAGGTGGCCGACCTCTACAGCCTGCCGGTCGTCGCGCCCGCCGGCTGGGAGCCGGTCTTCCACCTGCCGGGGCTGCAGCTGGTCGCCGGGCCGCTGGCCGCGCTCGGCGCCGGCCCCGAGGTGGTCGAGCTCGGCGCGGCCGACGTACCCGAGATGCTGGAGCTGGCCGCTCGCACCCGCCCCGGCCCGTTCTGGGCGGAGACCCCGTCGATGGGCCGGTACGTCGGGGTCCGCGACGCCGGCGTGCTCGTCGCCATGGCGGGGGAGCGGCTGAGCCCGCCCGGCTGGACCGAGGTCAGCGCGGTCTGCACCGCCCCCGAGGCCCGCGGGCGCGGGCTGGCGGCCCGGCTGGTGACCGCCGTCGCCGACGGCATCCGCGCCCGTGGCGACGGCGTCTTCCTGCACGTCGTCTCGGCCAACACCACCGCGCTCGGCGTCTACGAGCGGCTCGGGTTCACCGTGCGCCGCGAGGTGGTCTTCCACGGCTACCGGGTGCCGACGGCCTGACCGGTCAGCTCCAGTGGTCCCGCGGGTCGACGTCCGGGTGCTCGGTCACCGTGCGCAGCACGTCGGCGGCGGGACGGTCGTTGCCCCGGCTGGACGCGGCCAGCAGCGCCTCGTCGCCCTGCCCCGGCGTGAGCCCGGGCGGTACGACGAGCAGCCGCAGCACCCGCCGGTCGGAGGTGGCCGTCGTGAGCAGCACCAGGTGGGTGTCGTCGCGCGGGAACGCGCCCGTCTTCACCCAGCCGCCCGCGACCTGCACCCGCCGCGGCGGGCTCTCCCAGTCCGGCGGCGAGTAGAGCACGCGCACGATCCGCGGCCGGCCCTCCGGGAAGTGGTCGACCAGGTCGGCCAGCTCGACGGCCAGGTCGCGGCTCTGCGGCCACCACCCGCCGTCGAGGGTGTCGCGACTGCTCTCGTCGGCGAGGGCCACGCGGAGCGGCACGCGGGTGGTGGTGGTGGTGGACGTCGTCATGACGGTCGCGCCTCTCGACCGGAACGCGCGCCCGGCGGGCGCAGCCTCGACGGTCTGTTCCTGCCAGCGTACGCCGGTCGTCGCCGGGGCCGCTGCCGCAGCCTGTCCCCCCGCCGCAAGTTGCGTGGTTGCGACGTGGCGTCAGCGCAGCGGCGCGACGACCGTGCGGCTCGCGCCGTCGCGGGTGATCTCGAACCGGACGCCCGCGGCCTGCTCGATCCAGTCCCGCACATCGTCGAGGTCGATCCCGGCGGCCTCGGCGACGGCGGTGTCGGCGACCGGCGCGCCGGTCTCCTCCCACAGCCGTTCGGCGGCGGCCCAGACGAGCTCGCCCTGCGCGGTCTCGCGGTCCCGGGTCATGCCGCCCCGGTAACCATCACGACGTCGCGCCGAACTGCTCCACGCGGATCGTGTCGCTGCGGACACCCACCTCGCCGAGCAGGCGGGTGGCGAACGACGCGAAGCCGACCGAGCCGCAGACGTAGGCCCGCTCGACGCCCTCGGCCAGCGGCGCCAGCTCGTCGGGCCAGGGCGGGTGGGCGACGCGGTCGCCGAGGTTCTCGCGGGTGAGGGCGAGGAAGGCGCCGTACTTCTCGAGCTCGGCGGCGTAGGGCAGGTCGTCGTACGTGCGGCCGACGGCGACGACGCGCAGCGAGTCGGCGAGGCCGAGCCGCTTCGCGTACCGGGCCATCGAGACGGCGGGTACGACGCCCGAGCCGCCCACGACGCAGATCGCCGGCTGCTCGCCCGTCCAGGTGAACCAGCCGCCGATCGGCCCGCGCAGCTCGAACTCGTCCCCGACCTCGGCGACGTCGTGCATGAACCCGGACACCTCCCCGTCGGGGAGGCACTCGATCATCAGCTCCAGCAGCGGGTCGTGCGGGTCCGAGGCGATGGAGTAGGACCGCTGGGCGGTGTAACCGTCGGGGGCGCGCAGCCGCAGCACGTAGTGCTGGCCGGGCCAGTGGTCGACCCGGTCCTCGACGTGGAAGCGCAGCCGGACCAGTTTGTCGGACGGGCGCTGGACGTCGATCAGCCGCCCCGTCGTCCACCCGCCAGCGGGGGCGGAGGAACTCACGGATCGCCCTGGTAGCGCTGCTCCAGCCACGGGTCGCCCCGGTCGTGGTAGCCGTTCTGCTCCCAGAACCCGGGCCGGTCCTTGGCCATCAGCTCCAGCCGGGTCACCCACTTGGCCGACTTCCAGAAGTACAGGTGGGGGACCAGCAGCCGGGCCGGGCCGCCGTGCTCGATCGGCAGCGGCTTCCCGTCGTACTCCCACACGACCCAGGCCTTGCCGCCGGTGACGTCGGCGAGCGGAAGGTTCGTGGTGTAGCCGGTGGTCGAGTGCGCCATGACGTACGCCGCCTCGGGCTGCGGTCCGGCGGCCTCGAGGAGCGCGTCGACGCTGACCCCGGCGAAGGTCACGTCGAACTTCGACCAGGTCGTCACGCAGTGGATGTCGCCGAAGTACGACGACCCGGGCAGCGCGTGCAGCTCGCGCCAGGACCAGGTGCGGGGCGTGTCGACGAGACCGTCGACGGTCATCGTCCACTGCTCGGGGACGAGGTGCGGCGTGACCTCGGCGGTCAGCGTCGGCCAGCCCTGGCCGGTGTCGTACTGGCCGGGCGGCAGTCGGTCGGCGCGCTCGCCGCGGTCGCGGCGCTTGCCGATGAATCCACGGGTGACGGGCACGGCCCCATTCTGCCCGACGGGTGTGTCGGGGAGGTGACGCGTCAGCGCCCGACGGCCGCCCGCAGCCGGATGCTGAACACCGACCCGCCGTAGGGACCGGGGGCGTAGGACACGCTCCCGGACTGCGCCTCGGCGAGGGTCCGGACGACGTGCAGGCCGAGCCCGGTGCCGGTCGCGACGGTCCCGTGCGCCCGCGCGAACTCGCGGAACAGCTGGTCGCGGAACTCCTCCGGGACGCCGTCGCCCTGGTCGACGACGTCGAGGCGGACGTGGTCGCCGTCCGGGTGGATCCGGACGCTGTACGGCGGCTGCCCGTACTTGTGGGCGTTGCCGATCAGGTTGCTGAGCATCTGCTCCAGCCGCAGCGGGTCGGCGCGCACGGCGCGCAGGTCCTCGACGCTGACCGCGACGTCGTACCGGTCGGCGATCACCGCCTCGACGGCCGCGCGGGGGTCGACGGTCTGCAGGTCGATGCGCAGGGTGCCGCGCTGGATCTGGGCCGCGGTGAGCAGGTCGGCGGTGATGCTGTCGAGGATCCGGGCCTGCCGGGCGACCGACTCCATCAGCCGCTGCCGCTGCTCGGGGTCGAGCTCGGACGACGACCAGCCGATGGTCTCGGCGATGCCGCAGATCACCGAGACCGGGCCGCGGATCTCGTGGGCGGTGGTGGCGATGGCCCGGCGCAGCAGCCCGACGTCGTCGGAGGCGGAGTCGAGGTAGACCATCACCGACCAGCCGGTACGGCGGATCGTGGCCCGGGCGGTCCCGCCGTCGAGGCGCACCTCGAACGAGGCGTCCGAGTCGAGCCGGTGGAAGGCGACCAGGGTCGCGAGCTCGGCGGAGGCGAGGCTGAGCGGGGTGCCGGGTGCGGCCCGCTTGGCCAGCTGCCGCTGGGCCGTGGCGTTGGCGTAGACGATCCGGAACAACGGTTCGTCGGCGAGCTCGATGACGCCGTACGGCGCCATGCTGAGCGCCTCCCAGGCCGACACATGGGCGCCCTCCGCCTGCGCGCCGGCGGGCGCGGTGTCGGTCGGTCCGCTCTCGATCCGGGTCGCCTCCGGCGCGAACTGCGCGGACGGGGCGGCGGCCTCGGCCTCCGGGACGACGGCGAGCGTCGGCGGCACCTGCGGGTCGACGCCGATGGCGAGGTCGCGGACGTAGTCGAGGATCGTGGAGAGCGAGGTGCCCTTCTGGACGTAGCCGTCGGCGCCGGCGGCCAGGGCCCGGGCCGACATCTGGGTGGCGCCGAATCCGGAGAGCACCACGATGGTCGCCTTCGGGACCAGGCGCCGGATGCTCGGCAGCGCCTCCAGCCCGTCCATGACCGGCATCGACAGGTCGAGCAGCACCAGGTCGGGGCGGAGCTCGCGGACGACCTCGATGCCCTGACGGCCGTCGCCGGCCTCGGCGACGACGTCGAAGCCGCCGCGGGTGAGGGCGAAGCGGAGCAGCTCGCGCAGGTCCTCGGTGTCGTCGACGATGACGGTGCGCAGCGCCTTGGGACTCGGGACGGCGCTCACGGGACCGCCCTGTCGGTGGGCGGACCGGTGGGCGGGTCCTCGGGCTCGGTCATCGCCGGGGTGCTGCGTCGCAGGTCGACGTCGAACGGCGAGTTGCCGAGCAGGTCGGTGATGATCCGGCTCGCCGAGTCGATCGAGGTGGCGAGCGCCTCGCGGGCCTTGGCCGGCTGCTCGAGGTCGAGGGCCATCTTGGCGACCACCAGTCCCTGCAGGACGCTGTCGTTCAGCTCGAGGGCCTGCTGCTCGCGCAGCCGCAGGTCCTGGAAGAGCTGGGCACCCTCCATCAGCGAGGAGTAGGTGCGCCGCAGCGTCCAGTAGTAGACGCCGATCGCGGCGCCGAAGATGTCGGAGATCGCCATCGGCCAGGTCCAGGCGATCTTCATCGCCTCGCCGGCCGTGCCTCCCACCAGCATGTGGATCGTGTGGGCGCCGTGGTGGACCGCGCAGGAGAAGAAGATCGCGGCGGTCGCGCCGCCGAGGGGGTTGGTGCGCAGCTGGCCGCTGCGGGCCAGCGGGACCACGATCGAGATCGAGATCAACAGGTACGCGACCATGATGATGCCGTTGGCCACGAGGCCGATCTGCCAGCTCATCCCCGGGCCTCCGGTCCGTGTGGCGTGGTCATGAGGACGCTCCGCTGAAGGTCAGGACGAGCAGCGCGAAGGCCGAGCCGCCGAGGAGGACGAGGGCGGACGTGCTCCACGTCTGCCAGGGAGCCACGCGGTCCTCGGCGGGACCGCCGGCCAGCCGAGTCAGGCACGCCCCGACGACGAGCAGCTCCCAGGCGGCGCACGCGAGGTCCCAGGGCCCGAACGGCTCCACCCCGTGCACCCCCGGCACGCCGACGGTGCGCGAGGCCAGCCAGATCAGGAGCACCACGACGTTGCCGACGACGCCGAGGACGAGCAGCGGCGCGGTGCTGCGGCGCAGGACCAGCGCGGACCAGGCGAGCTGGGCGGTCGCGCAGAGCAGGAAGAAGCCGCCGGTGGCGAACCCCCCGGCCAGGTGGGCGGGGGCGACGGCCGCGTGCACGCCGGCGGCGGCCGCGCTCGCGACCACGGCGACCGGGAGGTCGCTCCGGGCGCCGCGCGCGGGCGAGACCGGGACCGGGCGGGGGCCGGGCGCGACGGTGGCCAGGGTCCCGGTCGCGATCCGGCTGCGCAGGTCGGCGACCCGGACCGCGTGCTCGTCGTACGCCGGGGCCGGGACGGGACGCAGCCGGGCGACCAGAGCCGGGGCCAGGAGCGCGCTGATGCCGACGAGCCCGCCCACGATCAGGCCGTAGTGGACCCCGTGGGCGAGTGCGCTCGCGCCCGTCACCAGCATCGCGCTCATCTCATTCCTTCCCCCTCGGGGTCGAGGGTAAGGAAGGGTGGGCCACCACGGGAAGAATCGCCCGAAATCCGCCAAACTTGAGCGGAACAGACTCAACTTGTGGTGCGTTGATCCCGGTGGCGGGGGAGACTGCCCCGCCGGAGCAATCGCGAGACCAGTCACCGACCCAGGCACAGACCAGGAGACGACGCACATGAGCCAGTTCGGCGCCGACAAGTTCACCACGCGCAGCCGCGAGGCGATCGAGGCCGCCCAGCTCGCCGCGACGACGGCGGGCAACTCCACCGTGGAGCCCATCCACCTGCTGGTGACCCTGCTGCTCCAGGAGGGCGGGACGACCGCCTCCCTGGTGACCAAGGCCGGGGCCGATCCCGCCGCGCTGGTCCGCGCGGCCGCCGCCCAGCGCGACACCCTGCCGAAGGCCAGCGGGTCGAGCGTGCAGACGCCCAAGGCGTCCCCGGCCCTGACCCGGGTGCTCGCCGGTGCGCTCGACCTGGCCAACGGCATGAACGACGAGTACGTCGCCACCGAGCACCTGTTCATCTCGCTGGCGACCGTCGAGAGCTCCGCCCAGAAGGTGCTGACCGACGCCGGCCTGGGCGCCGACGGCCTGCGCGAGAGCCTGAGCGCGGTGCGCGGCAACCGCCGCGTGACCAGCCAGGACGCGGAGTCGACGTACGAGGCGCTGGAGAAGTACTCCGTCGACCTGACCGCCTCCGCCGAGGAGGGTCGGCTCGACCCGGTCATCGGCCGCGACTCCGAGATCCGGCGCGTGATCCAGGTGCTGAGCCGGCGTACCAAGAACAACCCGGTCCTGATCGGCGAGCCCGGCGTCGGCAAGACGGCCGTCGTCGAGGGGCTCGCCCAGCGCGTGGTCGACGGCGACGTCCCCGACTCCCTGAAGGGCCGCCGGGTGCTCAGCCTCGACCTGGCCGCGATGGTGGCCGGCGCGAAGTACCGCGGCGAGTTCGAGGAGCGGCTCAAGTCGGTGCTCGACGAGATCAAGGAGGCCGAGGGGCAGGTCATCACCTTCATCGACGAGCTGCACACCGTCGTCGGCGCGGGCGCCGGCGGCGACTCGGCGATGGACGCCGGCAACATGCTCAAGCCGATGCTGGCCCGCGGCGAGCTGCACATGATCGGCGCGACCACCCTCGACGAGTACCGCGAGCGGATCGAGAAGGACCCGGCGCTGGAGCGCCGCTTCCAGCAGGTCTTCGTCGGCGAGCCCAGCGTCGAGGACACCATCCAGATCCTCCGCGGCATCCAGGAGAAGTACGAGGCCCACCACGGCGTGCGGATCACCGACGCCGCCCTGGTCGCCGCCGCCACCCTCTCCGACCGCTACATCACGGGCCGCCAGCTGCCCGACAAGGCCATCGACCTGGTCGACGAGGCCGCCTCGCGGCTGCGCATGGAGATCGAGTCCTCCCCGGAGGAGATCGACCAGCTCCGCCGCCAGGTCGAGCGGATGAAGATGGAGGAGTTCGCCCTGGGTCGCGAGAGCGACGCCGCCTCCCAGGCCCGGCTCGCCGACCTGCGCGCCGACCTCGCCGACAAGGAGGAGGAGCTGCGCGGCCTCGAGGCCCGCTGGGAGCGGGAGAAGTCCTCGCTCGAGGGCGAGGGCGAGCTGCGCCGCCAGCTCGACCAGCTGCGCATCGAGGCCGAGCGCCTGCAGCGCGACGGCGACTTCGAGAAGGCCAGCGAGCTGCTCTACGGCCGGATCCCCGAGCTCGAGGGGCGGATCACGAAGGCCTCCGACGCCGAGACCGTGGAGACCGACGAGGCGCCCCTGGTGGGCGAGGAGGTCGGCGCCCAGCAGGTCGCCGAGGTCGTCGAGGCCTGGACCGGCATCCCGACCGGCCGGATGCTCGAGGGCGAGACCGCCAAGCTGCTGAAGATGGAGGACGTGCTCGGCGAGCGGCTGATCGGCCAGCGGGCCGCGGTCACCGCCGTGAGCGACGCCGTACGACGCTCGCGCGCGGGCATCGCCGACCCGAACCGACCGACCGGCTCCTTCCTGTTCCTGGGCCCGACCGGCACCGGCAAGACCGAGCTGGCCAAGTCGCTGGCCGACTTCCTCTTCGACGACGAGCGGGCCATCGTCCGCATCGACATGAGCGAGTACTCCGAGAAGCACTCGGTGGCCCGCCTGGTCGGGGCCCCTCCCGGCTACGTCGGGTACGACGAGGGCGGCCAGCTCACCGAGGCGGTCCGCCGCCGGCCGTACTCCGTGGTCCTGCTCGACGAGGTGGAGAAGGCACACCCGGAGGTCTTCGACATCCTGCTGCAGGTGCTCGACGACGGCCGGCTGACCGACGGTCAGGGTCGCACGGTCGACTTCCGCAACACGATCCTGATCCTGACCAGCAACCTCGGCTCGCACTTCCTCGTCGACCCGCTGCTCGACCCCGAGGCCAAGCGCGCCTCGGTGATGTCGGTGGTCCGCTCGACCTTCAAGCCCGAGTTCCTCAACCGGCTCGACGAGGTCGTCACCTTCGATGCGCTGACGCCCGAGGAGCTGACCCACATCGTCGACCTGCAGCTGGCGCTGCTGGAGAAGCGGCTGGCGGTCCGCCGGATCACGATCACGGTCGCCGACGAGGCGAAGCGCTGGCTGGCCGAGACCGGCTACGACCCGGCGTACGGCGCCCGGCCGCTGCGCCGGCTGATCCAGACCTCGATCGGGGACGCGCTGGCCAAGCTGCTGATCGCCGGCGAGGTCGGCGACGGGGCCGCGGTCCACGTCGACGTCGCCGAGGGCGGCGGGCTGGTGCTCCGCGGGAGCTGATCGGGCTCACTCCGATCGTCGACGTGCCCGGGCAGGCCCGGGTCGCGCCTGCGCGCGGGCCCGGGGCCCACGCCTCTCGCCCGTGACCGGGCCTCTGGTGGAATGTGCGACATGAGCTCCCCGACCCGTCCCCGTCAGGCCACCTTCGCGGCGGGCCTGATCATCGGCGGATCGGTGCTGCTGGTGCTCTCCGCCTTCGACTCGCTCTCCGGCCTGCAGTCGCTGGAGATGCGGGACGCGGCCGAGGAGTTCCTCTCCCGGCCCTTCGGCGACGGTCTCGGCATCGACGTCGACGGCGTCCTGGGCCTGCTGCGGGTGCTGACGATGATCGCCGCCGCCACCGCCACGGCGATGGCGGTCCTGGGCGGCTACGTCCTCCAGCGCTCCCGCCCGGCCCGGTTGGCCCTCTCGGTGCTGGCGCCGGTGCTGGCCGTCACCGGACTGGTGTCCGGCGGGATCTTCGCGCCGGTGGTCACCGTCGCCGTCGTGATGCTCTGGCTCCAGCCCGCCCGCGACTGGTTCGACGGGATCGAGCGGCGCCCCGAGCCCGAGCGGGCGCCGGACCGGAAGCCGTCGGCCGTCTGGCCGCCGCCGACCCCGCCGACCCCGCCGGCCGGCCCGGCCGCTCCGCCGTCCTCGTCCGAGCCGCGGGCCTACCCCGGCTTCGGCGCCGCGCCCCAGCCCGGCTTTCCCCTGCAGGCGCCCCAGCCGGGTGCGCCCGCGTCGTACCCGACCTATGGGGCGCCCCAGCCCGGGCCGTACGGCGCTCCGCGGCCGTCCGCCTCCGCGCGGCCCCCGGCCGTTCTCTGGGCCTGCGTGGTGGCCTGGTCGTTCTCCGGCCTGGTCGCGGGCATGATGCTGATCACCGCCCTCGTCGTCGGCCTGGCGCCCGACCTGGTGCTCGAGGAGGTCCGCCGGCGGGACGCCAGCCTGGCCGACGACCTCACCGACGACCGGCTGGCCGCCACGGCCGTGGTCGCGGTGGTCCTGGTCCTGTGGAGCGTGGTTGCCGCGGTCTTCACCTGGTTCGCCTTCCGCCGGGCCCGCTGGGGCCAGGTCGCGCTGCTGGTCTCGGCCGGTCTCGCCGGGGCCTTCTGCCTGGTCGGCGTCGCGGTCGGCAGCTTCCCTCTCGTGCTCCCGATGGCCGGCTGCGTGGCCGCCTTCGCCCTGCTGATGCGGCCCGAGGTGCGCGCCTGGTACGCCGGGCGTGGAACGATCTGACCCATGAGCGACCAGCAGCCTCCCTGGGGCCCGCCACCCTCGGACAACCCGTACGGCCAGCAGCCGCCGGCCAACCCGTACGGCCAGCAACCCCCGGCCAACCCGTACGGCCAGCAGCCCCCGGCCAACCCGTACGGCCAGCAGCCGCCGGCCAACCCCTACGGCCAGCAGCCCCCGGCTGCGCCGTACGGCCAGTCCTACGGCGCGCCGTACGGCGGCCCGACCCGTGACCCCGACAAGCGTCCCGGCACCGTCACGGCGGCCGGGATCGTGACGATCGTGTTGTCCGCGCTGAGCCTGCTCCTCTACGCCGGCCTCGCCGTCGCCACCCTCGTGGCCCGCGACGACATGGTGGACGCGATCGAGGACGAGCTGAGCTCCAGCCAGCGCGAGAGTCTCTCCGGCGACGACCTGGCCACCTTCGTCACGGTCGTCTTCGTGATCTTCGCCGTGTGGTGCCTGATCGCCGTCCTGCTCGGCATCTTCTCGATGCGGCGCTCCAACGTGGCCCGGATCCTGCTGGTGGTCTCGTCGGTGATGACCGCCCTGGTCAGCCTGCTGGCGATCACCTCCGGGGTCAGCGCGCTGACGCTGATCGCCGGCGTCGCGGTGGTCGTGCTGCTCTTCACCGGTGGGGCCAACGACTGGTACGCCCGCCGCGGTCGGCAGCCGGAGCTGCCGACGGGCACCACCCAGCCCTGGGGCTGACGTCAGGCGCGGAGGTCGGCTGCGGCGAGGCGGCGAAGGCCCTCCTCGACCACGTCGGGCTCCTTGCAGAACGCCCAGCGGACCAGCTGGTCGCCGGCCGGACCGTCGTGGAAGACCTGGTGCGGGATCGCGACCACGCCGGCCCGCTCGGGCAGGGCCAGGCAGAAGGCCAGCCCGTCGGCCCAGCCCAGGGCGCTGATGTCGGTGGTCGCGAAGTAGGTGCCCTGCGGCACACGGACGTCGAGCCCCACCTCCGTCAGCCCGGCGCACAGCCGGTCGCGCCGCTCGCGCAGCGCGGCGGCCAGCTGCCGGGGGAAGCCGGGTGCCTCGTCGAGGGCGTGCGCGACGGCGGGCTGCAGCGGCGAGCCCGAGGTGAAGGTCAGCCACTGCTTGGCCGCCAGCACCGCCTGGACCAGCTCGCGCGGCCCGCTCGCCCAGCCGACCTTCCACCCGGTGAAGGAGTACGACTTCCCGGCGCTCGACAGGGTCAGGGTCCGTTCGGCCATGCCGGGAAGGGTCGAGATCGGCACGTGCTCGGCGTCGTACGTGAGGTGCTCGTAGACCTCGTCGGTGATGACCACCAGGTCGCGCTCGACGGCCAGGTCGGCGACCGCCTGCAGCTCGGCCCGGGTCAGCACGGTGCCGGTCGGGTTGTGCGGGCTGTTGAGCAGCACGAACTGGGTCCGGTCGGTGACCGCAGCCCGCAGCTCGTCGGGGTCGAGCCGGAAGTCGGGGGCCCGCAGGGTGACGGGGCGTCGTACGCCGCCGGCCATCTGGATCATCGCGACGTAGGAGTCGTAGTAGGGCTCCAGCACGATGATCTCGTCGCCCGGGTCGACCAGCCCCAGCAGCGCCGCGGCGATCCCCTCGGTCGCGCCCGTGGTCACCACCACCTCGATGTCCGGATCCAGCTCGATCCCGTAGTGCCGGTGCTGGTGCCGCGCCACCGCCTGCCGCAGCGCTGGCACCCCGAGCCCCGGCGCGTACTGGTTCTGCCCGCCCTCGAGGGCCCGCACCGCCTCCGCGATCACCGCCGGCGGCCCGTCCACGTCCGGGAACCCCTGCCCCAGGTTGACCGACCCCGTCCGCATCGCCAGCGCCGACATCTCCGAGAAGATCGTCGGCGCGATCCCGTGCAGGCGCTGGGCCAGTCGCTGCTGAGGCATGCGAGGGAGCGTACGCATCCCGGTGGTCGAGCAGGTCGCGCCAGCAACCGTGTCGAAACCCCTGCACCCGAGCGCCGACGTCGGGTGGGGGCTTCGCTGCTCACCCAGGGGAGGGCGTGCGCGATGATGGGGGCGTGACGACCGTGGACACCGACCTCGCCGCCGACATCGACGCCTGCTGCCGGCTGACCGGCACCTTCACGCTCCGCTCGGGGCAGGTGGCGTCGGAGTACTTCGACAAGTACCTCTTCGAGGCCGACCCGGCGCTCCTCTCGCGGGTCGCGCGGGAGATGGTGCAGCTGCTGCCGGCCGACACCGAGCTGCTCGGGGGGCTGGAGCTGGGCGGCGTGCCGATCGCGACGATGGTCAGCTACCTGACCGGCCACCCGGCGCTCTTCGTGCGCAAGCAGGCCAAGGAGTACGGCACCTGCAAGCTCGCCGAGGGGCCCGACGTGGCCGGCCGGCGGGTGACCCTGATCGAGGACGTGATCACCACCGGCGGCGCCGTACGCGACGCCACGCGCGCGCTGCGCGAGGCCGGCGCGATCGTGGAGGTCGTGGTCTGCGCGATCGACCGCAGCCCGGGCGACGAGAACCCGCTCGCCGACGTCGGCCTCGAGGTGCGCGCGGTCCTCACCAAGGCCCAGCTCGACGCCGCCCGCGCGACCGCGACCGGCTGAGGTTGGTGCCTGCCCCTACGGTCTGGGGCATGTACGCCGCGGCCGCCGAGGATCCCGACGACCTGACCGGGGTGGCCGGCTGGGCCGTCGACGTGATGGAGGGGCTGGGCGGTCCGGGTGCTGGCCTGCTCATCGCGCTGGAGAACCTCTTCCCGCCGCTGCCGAGCGAGATCATCCTGCCGCTCGCGGGCTTCGCGGCCAGCCGCGGCGGCTTCTCGCTGACCGGCGCGATCCTGTGGACCACGGCCGGGTCGGTCGTGGGCGCGCTGGTGCTCTACCTGCTGGGTCGCTCCCTCGGCCGCGACCGGGTGCTGGCGATGTGGCTGCGCCTGCCGCTGGTCGAGCAGCACGACTTCGAGCGCACCGAGGCCTGGTTCGGCCGGCACGGACGCAAGGCCGTGTTCTTCGGGCGGATGCTGCCGCTCTTCCGCAGCCTGATCTCGATCCCAGCCGGGGTCGACCGGATGCCGGTCGGGCAGTTCCTGCTGCTGACCACGGTCGGCAGCGCGATCTGGAACACGACGTTCGTGCTGGCCGGCTACCTGCTCGGCCACGAGTGGCACCGGGTCGAGCCCGTGGTGGGGTGGCTGCAGTGGGTGGTGATCGCTGCGGTGGTGCTGTTCGTCGGCCGGTGGCTGGTCAAGCGCCTGCGGCAGCGCCGTACGGCGTAGGACGTCAGCTCGCCTGGGTGTTGTCGAAGCCCGCGATGTCGAGGTCGGGGCGGCCGTCGCCGTCGTTGTCGTCGCCCCGGTGCCCGGAGGTACGGCGGTGCCGCACCCACTCGATCGCGAACGGCACGATCGTGAACGCGAGGATGGCGATCGTGACGTAGTCGATGTTCTCGCCGAGCCACGGGAACGCGGCGCCGAGGAAGTAGCCGAGCAGCGTGATGCTGACGACCCACAGCAGCGCGCCGATGGCGCTCCAGGCGAAGAACCGGCGCCGGTCCATGAGCGTGATGCCCGCGACGACGGTGATGTAGGTCCGCACGAACGGCACGAACCGGCCGCCGACGAGCGCCATCGACCCGTGCTTCTCGAAGAAGGCCGCGGTCTGGTCGAGGTACTTCTTCTTCAGGAACCGGCCGTCGCGCTCGTAGAGCGGTGGCCCGATCCGGCGGCCGATCTCGTAGCCGGCGACGTTGCCGAGGAAGGCGGCGAGCACCAGCATCAGCACCGCGAGCACCAGTTCCACGCCCTCGTGGTGGATGCCGAAGAGGTAGATCTGACCGCCGGCGATGAACAGGCCGAGGGCGAAGAGCAGCGTGTCGCCCGGCAGGAACGGGAAGAACAGGCCGCACTCGACGAACACGATGGCCAGGCTGATCCAGATGAAGTAGCTGCCGTACTCGTGCTGCAGCCACTCGGGGTCGAGCCACTTGATCCCGAGCAGCAGCGGAGTCAGGACCAGGCCGGAGATCACGGTCCTACGGTACCTGTGCGTGCACCGTGAGGAGAGCCGTCTTTAGTCTCTGGGACATGGGTCACGAACGGGAATACGACGCGGGTTCCGCGAATCAGCGGGCGCCGTACGACCCGATGCCGCACGGCCCGGCCGAGGTCGGCGTCGGGCCCTGGCCGGGGGAGTGGCCCACCGGCGAGCAGTACGACGAGCAGCTGCTCGCCGAGGGGGATCGGCGCAACGTCGTCGACCGCTACCGCTACTGGCGGCTCGAGGCGATCGTGGCCGACCTGGACACCCGCCGGCACGGCTTCCACGTGGCCATCGAGAACTGGCAGCACGACTTCAACATCGGGACCATCGTGCGGTCCGCGAACGCGTTCCTCGCCGCGGAGGTGCACATCGTCGGCAACCGCCGGTGGAACCGGCGCGGGGCGATGGTGACCGACCGCTACCAGCACGTCCGGCACCACCCGACGGTCGCGGACCTGGCGTCGTACCTGACCTCGTGCCACGACGGCGCCGGGGTCGCCCTGTGGGGCGTGGACAACCTGCCGGGCTCGCTGCACCTGGAGACCACCGAGGTGCCGGAGCGGGTCTGCTTCCTCTTCGGGCAGGAGGGGCCGGGGCTGTCGGAGGCGGCCCGGGAGGCCTGCGACGCGACCTTCTCGATCGCCCAGTTCGGCTCGACCCGTTCGATCAACGCCTCCGCCGCCGGCGCGATCGCCATGCACGCGTGGATCCGCCGCCACGCCGACCTCGGTGACGGGTCGGCGTGGCGGGGGTGAGCTACTTCCGGGTCTTCGCGAGGCAGATCAAGGCGTAGGTGTTCCGCTTCGTCGTCGACCGGGAGCCCCACAGCCACCGGTTCCCGTCGATGCGACGCGAGCAGACGCGCACCGCTGCCCGCTCCAGGCGCGCCTCCAGGACGTCACCCTTCCCGCGGGCCTTCGCGGAGAAGGAGTGGGTCACCCGCCAGGCGTGCCTCTTCGTGCAGACGGTCGTGAGGTACCGCTTGGTCGCGCACCGGGCGATCGAGTCTTCGGGGCGCGCCGTGGCCTTGGCCGGCCCGCCCTCGGGCAGCGGCTGAAGGCTGGTGCTGAGGGCGAGTGAGATCGAGCAGCTGACCCACCGAGCACCGTTCTTCCGCTGCGTCTTGGTCGGCCCCAGCCAGATCCCCTGGAGGACCGTGCGGTAGGAGCGGTGGTCGTCGAGGTCGTAGTAGGAGAGCCAGAACGGGTCGCAGATCCGCTTCACGGCTCGGCGGAACTTGGCGGGCTCGTCGTACCCGACCGAGGCCGGCAGCGTGCCCACCGCGCCCACGAGAAGCGTGTGTCGCGTGCTGCAGTCGACAGGCTTCTCGCGCGTCGACGACCCCCAGGCCTGTTCCTTGGTCAGGTCGTAGCAGTCGCCGACCGCAGGAGCGCCGTACAGCGGGTCCGGCTCGGCGGCCGTGGCCGGGGCCGTGCCGGTGACGAGCGAGCCGACGAGGGCGAGGCCGAGGAGCGCGGTGACCGCGCGGAACGGCCTCACTTCTTCGTCTTCTTCAGGCAGATGAGGATCACCTTGCTGGAGCTGTAGCGGTGGTAGTCCCAGCGACCGGTGCTGCCGACCTTGCGGGAGCAGATCCGCGGACCCCGGACGCCGAGCTTCTTGTCGACCGCCTTGTCGCTGCCCGCGGCCTTGACGTAGGCCGCGGTGGTGGCGCGGTACGCGTGCTTCTCGGCGCAGGTCACGTAGGTGCGGTCGGTGGCGCACTTGGCGACCGAGGCCGCCGGCTTCCGCTTCAGCTTCGGCAGCGTCGTGGGCAGGTCGTTGAGACCCTTGGTGTCGGCGACGCCGAGGTGGCACGACACCCAGCGCGCGCCCGCGTCCTGCTGGGCGGCGGTGGGGACGAAGAGGAACGTCGAGTAGAGCGTCAGTGCGTAGTGCAGGGGGCTCTTGCCGACGGCCTTCCGACGGGCGGCGGTGCACGGCGCGGCCGCGACGACCGCGTCGAAGTCGGCCAGGTCGACGGAGTCCGGGAGGACGGCGACCGCGGTGGTCGCCAGGGTGTGGTCGGCCGAGCAGGCGACGGCCGCCTCGGTGATCGTCGCCGCCTCGGACTGCTTCATCGTGATGTCGTGGCAGGAGTCGACCGCGGGAGCGCCGTACAGCGGGTCCGCGGCGGCGGCCGCCGGGGCGACGCCGGCCGCGAGCGAGCCGGCGAGGGCGAGGCCGAGGAGCGCGGTGACCGCGCGGAGCGGCCTCACTTCTTCGTCTTCTTGAAGCAGGTGAGGACGACCTTGCTGGGGGTGTGGCGGTAGTAGGCGTAGAAGCCGGTGCGGCCAGCGCGCTTCGCGCAGATCCGCGGGCCCTCCACGCCCAGGCGCTTCTCGACCGCCTTGTCGCTGCCCTTGGCCTTGACGTAGACCGCCGAGGTGGCGCGGTAGGTGTGCTTCTCGGCGCAGGTGACGTAGTCACGCTTGGTGGCGCACTTGGCCACCGACTTGGCCGGCTTCTTCGTCAGCTTCGGCAGCTTCGCCGGCAGGTCGTTGAGGCCCTTGGTGTCCCAGACGCCCAGGTGGCAGCTGTACCAGCGGGCGCCGGCCCCCTGCTGGGCGGCGGTGGGCAGGAAGGCGAACGAGGAGTAGAGGGTGAGCGAGCGCAGCAGCGGGTTCAGACCGATCGCCCGACGGCTCGCCGCGGTGCAGTCGATGTCGAGGTCGTCGGACGACAGGTCGGCGTTCGCGGGCAACGCGACGACGGCCGTGGTGACCAGGGTGTGGTCGGCGGTGCACGCGACCACGGGCGTCGTGAGCGTCTCGGCCTCGGCCTGCTTGATGGTCACGTCGTGGCACCAGCCGACGGCGGGCGCGCCGGTCAGCGCGTCGGCCGCCTGCGCGGAGGACGGGGCAGCGACGGCGAGGCCGGCCAGCACGAGGCCGGCGGCCATCGGCAGGCCGAGGAGGCGGGCCAGGGTGGGCGTGGTGGTACGCACGGGATGCTCCGGGGGGTGTCGTGGGATAGGCGGGCGACACCGTATGTCTCCGAGGACCCGTTCCGGAGCCGAATGCGGGAACTCGCTCAGTCCAGCGCGACCACCGCGAGCAGCGGCCGGTGGTCGGACCGGTAGCCGCCGAGCGCCTTCTGCCGCACGAAGGTGGCCGGGCCGCCACGCTTGAGCATCACGTAGTCGATGTAGCGACCGCTCTCGGGATTGGTCGGGGGTACGCCGCGGATGCCGAGCGAGGAGAACGAGGAGACCGCCACCGGGGTCAGCACGTCATGGACGAAGCCACGGGGCTTCTTGATCCGGTCGGCGACGTGGTCGAAGTTCAGGTCGCCGGTGACCACCGTGTAGCGGGCGGCGGAGTCCTGGACCATCGCGCGCAGGGTGCGCAGGTGCTTGCGGGCCTGACGGGTGTTGTGGTTGCGGTAGGGGACCCCGGGGCGACCGGAGTAGTAGGCCTCGGTGCGGTGGTTCACGTGGGTGTTGAGCACCCGCAGCTCGGCGCCCGAGCGCTTCTCCCGGAACAGGGCGCGGGTCGTGTAGCGCGCCGGGAAGCGGTAGTCCCAGCGGCCCGGTCGCCGGGTGACCCCGTCGATGCCGGGGTGCATGTGCGCGACCCTGGCCCGGCGGAGGTCGAGGTGCCGGGTCCGCCAGGCGATCGCGACCTCGCGGCTGTTCGTCCGGCGGTCGGACATCCAGAACCGCCAGCCCCGTGGCAGGCCGCGCAGCACCCCACGCAGACCGTCGGACTCCTGGAAGCCGATGACGTCGACGTGCCGGTTCGCGGTCAACCGGCGCAGGTCGGCGCGCAGCTCACGGTCGCTGAGCTTGCGATAGACGTTGAACGAGACGACCCCGAGCGTGCCGTGCCGGGCGTCGCCGTCGGACCGCTGGGCGCCGGTGCCGCGCCGGACCGCCCGGGTCGGCTCGATGGTCGTCCTCTCGTACTCGTCGCGCCGGTCGGCGGCCGCGGTGGCGCTCGGCGTCGGGGCGAGCAGCGCCCCCAGGAGGGCGGTGGTCAGGATCAGCAGGCGGTACGCCGGGGGTCGGTCCACGGGGTGTCCTCGGGTGGGTCGGCCAGGGGAAGGACGTCCGGTACCCCGTCGGCGGTCCGGCTCACGTCCCCCGTCGTACGTCGTCGAGCAGCCGGCGGTGCACCAGCTCGAGCAGCACCTCGCGGGCCGGCAGGTCCGCCACGAGGTAGGCGCGGCCCAGCAGCCCGGTCGGGGCGAAGGAGACCCGCTGAACCAGCAGGCTGCGTCCGTCGCCGAGTCCGGCGACCAGGCTCTCGAGCCGGACCTCGCCCGGCGCGCGGACCTCCGCGCGCAGCACCAGCCGCCGCGCGGCGTGGTCGGCCTCCTCGACCAGCCAGAAGCCGGCCCGATCGCCGGTCGACAGCACCGGCGTCCCCGGGGGGCGCCAGGGCCGGCCGGCCCCGCCGAGGGCCCGGTCGAGGGCTCTGCGGGCCACGAAGGGGGCGGCGTCGACGTACCACTGGGGGCGGTCGTGGCCGTTGGCGACGACGCGCCACACGTCGTTCGCGGACACCTCCAGCTCGGAGGACCGTGACGTGCCTGACAGCCCAGGACGACGACGCATGCTCCGAGCGTAGGACTAGGGTGATCGTTGATCGCCGTCGTCGCCCGAGGAGCCTGCTGATGCCCATCGCCACCCCCGAGAAGTACGCCGAGATGCTGGACGCCGCGAAGGGCAACGCCTACGCGTTCCCGGCGATCAACGTCTCCTCGTCGCAGACCCTCAACGCTGCCATCAAGGGCTTCGCCGACGCCGGCTCCGACGGCATCATCCAGGTCTCCACGGGTGGGGCCGAGTACTTCTCCGGCCAGGGCGTCAAGAGCATGGTCACCGGCTCCGCGGCGTTCGCCGCGTTCGCGGCCGAGGTCGCGAAGGCGTACCCGGTGAACATCGCGCTGCACACCGACCACTGTCCGAAGGACAAGCTCGACGACTTCGTCCGGCCGCTGCTCGACATCTCGATCGAGCGCGTTCAGCGCGGCGAGGCGCCGCTGTTCCAGTCGCACATGTGGGACGGCTCGGCCGTGCCGCTCGACGAGAACCTGGTCATCGCCGCCGAGCTCCTCGAGAAGAGCATCGCCGCCAAGATCATCCTCGAGATCGAGGTGGGCGTCGTCGGTGGCGAGGAGGACGGCGTCGAGCACGCCATCAACGACAAGCTCTACTCGACGACCGAGGACGCGATCGCGACGGCCAAGGCCCTCGGGTACGGCGACCGCGGCTACTACATGACCGCGCTGACCTTCGGCAACGTGCACGGCGTCTACAAGCCGGGCGGCGTCAAGCTGCGCCCGGAGGTGCTGAAGGAGGCCCAGGAGGCGGTCGTCGGCGAGTTCGGCCTGGAGCCGGGCAGCAAGCCGTTCCACCTCGTCTTCCACGGCGGCTCGGGCTCCTCGCCCGAGGAGATCGCCGCGGCCGTCGACTACGGCGTCGTGAAGATGAACGTCGACACCGACACCCAGTACGCCTTCACCCGGCCGATCGCGGGCCACATGCTCAGCAACTACGACGGCGTGCTGAAGGTCGACGGCGAGGTCGGCAACAAGAAGACCTACGACCCGCGCGCGTGGGGCAAGGCCGGCGAGAACGGCATGTCGGCCCGGGTCGTCGAGGCCTGCGAGAACCTGCGCTCGGCCGGCAAGAGCCTGCGCTGAGCACCGCCTGAGGCCGAGTCGGCGCGAGCTCGCGCCGACTCGGCGGGCTACTCGGCCGCGGCGGCCGGTGCGGGGGCCGCGGCCCCGAAGCCGGCGTGGCCGGGGCGCTCGAAGAAGAGCACCGCGACCAGGCCGATGACCAGCACCGCGGCGGGCAGCAGCGTCGAGGCCGCCATCGCGTCGGCGAACCCGTCGAGCGCGGCCTGAGGCAGTCCGCCGGTCGCGCTCTCGGCCGCGCCGGAGAACGACGGCAGCCCCTCTGCGGCCAGCCGCGCGTCGATCAGGACGGCGATCGCCGCGGAGCCGAGCACGGCCCCGACCTGGCGGGTGGCGTTGTAGACCCCCGAGCCCGCACCGGCCTGCTGGAGCGGGAGGTTGCGGGTGGCCGTGGCGGAGTTGGGTGCCCAGACGCAGGCGTTGCCGATGCCGAAGACCACCATCGGCGGCACCAGCCACAGCGTCGCCGCGCCGGACGCCATCACCGCGGCGATCCAGGCCGTGGAGCCGACGAGCAGCGTGAACCCGACGCCGGTGATCGACCGCGGGTGGACTCGGTCGGTGAGCCCGCCGACCGGCTTGGCCAGCGCGATGGTCATCACGGCCATCGGGACCAGCAGCAGCGCCGCGCGGGTCGGGCTCAGCCCGCGGACCACCTGGGCCCAGAGCATCAGCGGGATGGCCATGCTGGTGATCGCGAAGCCCATCACCGAGATGGCGACGTTGGCCAGCGAGAAGTTGCGGTCGCGGAAGAGGCCGAGCGGCACTAGTGGCTCGCGGGTGTTGCGGGCCTGCCAGGTGACGAACGCGCCGAGGACCACGACGCCCCCGACGATCATCGCGATCACCGTGCTGCTCCAGTCGAGGGAGTGGCCCTCCTGGATGCCGAAGACCAGCAGGAACATGCCGACGCCGCTGAGCGCGACGCCCAGCCAGTCGAAGCGGTGCCGGTTGGTCGGCAGCGTCGGGACCAGCCGCCAGGCCAGCGCGAAGCCGATGATCCCGACCGGGACGTTGATGAAGAAGATCCATTCCCAGCCGAGGCCGTCGACCAGCACCCCGCCCAGGATCGGGCCGACCAGCGTGGCGACGCCCGCGGTCGCGCCCCACAGCGACATCGCCTTGCCGCGGCGCTGGGCCGGGAAGATGCGGGTGATGATCGCCATCGTCTGCGGCGTGATCATCGAGGCTCCCAGGCCCTGCACCACCCGGGCCACGATCAGTCCCTCGATCGACTGGGTCAGCCCGCACCACAGCGACGCGAGCGTGAAGACGGTCAGCCCGACCAGGTAGAGCCGCTTGGGCCCGAAGCGGTCGCCGAGCCGCCCGGTGATCAGCACCGGCACGGCGTACGCCAGGAGGTAGGCGCTGGTCACCCACACCACCGAGTTCACGTCGGCGTCGAGGTCGGCGATGATCGCCGGCGTCGCGACGGAGACGATGGTCGAGTCGACCAGGATCATGAAGAAGCCGAGGCACAGCGCGAACAGCGCCGGCCAGGGGTCCTTCTCCTCCGTGGCGGGCGTTGTGGCGGGAGCGGGGTGGGTCACGGTCCTACTGAACACCACACCGTGGACACTGGGGTCATGAGCCACGTCGATCTGATGGCCGGACCTCCGCCCACAAACCTGCCCGTCGACCCCGCGAGCGCGGAGCTGACCGGTTCCGTCGAGCCCGTGGACGTCGTACGACGCCACCCCGAGTCGCCGCTCGCCTGGGCGACCCTCGCCGCCAAGGCCGCCGACGAGGGCCTCGACCCGGTGACCGTCTACGCCTACGCGCGGGTCGGCTACCACCGCAGCCTCGACCTGCTGCGCCGCAACGGCTGGAAGGGCCACGGCCCGGTGCCGTGGGAGCACGAGCCCAACCGCGGCTTCCTCAGCGCCCTGGCCCTGCTCGCCCTCTCCGCCAAGGCGATCGGGGAGACCGCCGAGTGGGAGCGCTGCTCGGAGTTCCTCCGCGACTCGAGTCCCACCGCGTACGACGAGCTGCTCGGCGGCGCCTGAGCGCCCCCCATGTAACGCGACGTTCGCCGCACTAGGTACGCGCTGCAGCGCGTACCCAGTGCGGCGAACGTCGCGTTACAGCTGCGGCGCCCGCAGCAGCGACCGGACCCGCTCCGAGCCCAGCGCGAGGAACAGCGTGGGCAGCCGCGGGCCGCGGTCGGCGTCGACCAGGAGGTTGTAGAGCAGCTTGAAGAAGGCCTTCTGATCGGCCTTGACCTGGTCCGTCGGGGCGTCGTCGAGACCGAGCCCGCGCGCCAGCTTGGGCACGCCGTAGATCAGCGCGGTCAGCTCGTCGGGGGAGGGAGTGTCGGGAAGCCGGTCGAGCAGCTGGGCCAGCCAGCGCTCCTCGTCCTCGTCGAGCGCAGCCAGCCGCTCGAGGTCCGGCGACGTCCGGACGGTCGTGCGCTCGGACTCGGGCACGAACTCGGTCGCCCAGGTCGCCGCCTTGACCAGCCGCGGCTCGAGGTCGCGGATCGAGTCGTGCGGGTGGCCGACCTCGCCGACGATCCGGCTGACCTGGTCGAGGTTGCCGGCGGTCACGTCGGCCACCGACGACAGCAGCCGGAAGGGCACGACGACGCGCGGCGTCGGCAGCACGCCCGCCGCGGCGGTCGACGACGCCCGCTCGAAGGCGAGCACGGTCGCGTCGCGCTTGTCGGGGTTCGCGGCCTTGCGGCCGAGCGCGTCCCACTCGTCGTACAGGCGCACGACCTCGGCGCCGAAGTCGATGTCGAAGGCCTGCTTGGGCTGCCGGCGCGCGTAGAGCCAGCGCAGGATCGGCGCCTCCAGGATCTGCAGCGCGTCGGAAGCGGTCGGCACGCCGCCCGAGGACGAGGACATCTTCTGCATGCCGGCGAAGCCCACGAACGCGTACGCGACGTACGACGGCGCCCGGAAGTCGAAGACCCGCTTCACCAGCTCCTTGCCGACCGTGTACGACGACCCCGGCGTGGAGTGGTCGAGCCCGCCCGGCTCGAAGTCGACGCCCTCGTAGGCCCAGCGCATCGGCCAGTCGACCTTCCACACCAGCTTGCCCTCGTGCTGGGTCGCGACGTTGGTGACGCCGGTGAACCCGCACGACGAGCAGGTGTAGGACAGGTCGGTCGTCTCGTCGTCCCAGGCGGTGACCTCGACGGTGTCGCGGCCGCACTCGCGGCAGTAGGGCTTGTAGGGGAAGCGGGCCAGGTCACCCGACCCGGCGGCCTCGTCGGCGTCGGCGACCGAGTCGGCGAGCGCCTCGGCCTCCTGGGCGTTCTCGGGCTCCGGGTCGGCCTTCTTGGTGCGGTGCTTGGCCAGCACGTCCTCGATGACGTCACGGTGCCGGATCGCGTGCAGGACCTGCTCGGTGTAGGCGCCGGCGCGGTACTGCTCGGTCTGCGAGATCTCCAGCATCTCCACGCCGAGCTCGGCGAGCGCCTCGCGGAGGGGGGCCTTGAAGTGCTCGGCCCACGACTCGTGGCACGCCCACGGATCCGGTACGGCGGACAGCGGCCGCCCGATGTGCTCGCTCCAGGACGGGTCGACGCCGGCGGGCACCTTGCGGAACCGGTCGTAGTCGTCCCAGCTGTGCAGGTGGCGTACGGCGATGCCGCGGCGCCCGATCTCCTCGGCCACCAGGTGCGGCGTCAGGAACTCGCGCAGGTTGCCGAGGTGGATCGGCCCCGACGGGCTCGCGCCGGACGCGCAGGTGATGACCCGGTCGGCGTCGCCGCCGCGCTCGCCGGCGTGCCGCACGGTGTCGTCGGCGGCGCGGGTCACCCAGTCGGTGGGCTCGCCCTGGTTGCTGCCTCGTGCCATGCCGCGAACGCTCCTGCTCGGTGGATGTCGGTCCGACCGGCCAGCGTAGTCGCCGCGGGGAAGGACGCCGGAACCGTCCCCTGTGGCGGTTCCGGCGCCCTTGCGGGACGTCGGTCGTCCGGGTGCATCCCCCCGGGTGCGCCCGGTCGTCCGGCGCGCCGCCTCCCCCGAGACGGGCAGCGGACCGGCCGACGTCCGCCGATCATGACATTGACCGGTCCGTGCCACCTGGCTATGAACGGCCGCTGGCCCTAAGTTGCCACCATGGCCCGTCAGTCGGCAGAGTCCCTGCTCACCGCCCTGGGGTTCCCGAAGCCCGTCGATCGTCTTTACCACCGCGTCCTCGGGCAGAGCGGCCGCGAGCTGGTCTCGGTGGCCGCGACCCTGCACGTCGAGCTCGAGGACCTGATGGGCGAGCTCGCGCCCCTCCTCGAGCACGGCATCGCCCGGATCGAGGACTCACGGCTGTTCGTCGCCGGCCCGGTGGAGGCGGTGGGTCAGATGCTCACCGAGACAGCTGACTCGGCCGCCCGCGCGCACGCCCAGCTCGACGCGGTCGCGGCGGCGATCCCGTTCCTGACCGCCCCGGCGGCCAAGCCGGCCCCGGGCGAGGTGCTCGACGTCGTACCCCTGGACGGGGAGGTGAGCTCCGGCGGCCAGCCGGTGCAGCTGCTGTCCGCGCTGATCGGGGCGAGCAAGGGCGACCTGCTGTGGCTGCGCCCCGAGCAGTTCCAGCGTCCGCGCGAGGAGGCCATGGCGGCCGTGGTCGCCGCCTGCGTCGCGGAGGGGCGCCAGTCGCGGGCCATCTATCCCGTCCGGGCGCTGACCGAGGCCCGCGAGACCCTGGTGCTGCGGGCCGAGGCGGGCGAGCAGGTGCGGGTGCTGCCCGACCTGCCGACGCGGCTGTTCATCATCGGGACGACGCACGCGATCATGCCGGAGCCGCTCGGCTTCGGCGACGAGCCGCGGACCCTGACCCGCCAGCGCGGCCTGGTCGAGGCGCTCACCCTCTGGTTCGAGGCGCTGTGGGACCGTGCCGTGCCCGTCACGGGGCTCGACGGCCCCGAGACCCGCCCCGACCTGCGGCACTTCCTGCTGCAGCAGCTCGCCACCGGCGCCCAGGACGAGCAGATCGCCCGCCGCCTCGGCGTCAGCCTCCGGACCGTACGGCGCCGCGTCGCCGACATCCTGGCCGAGCTCGGTGCCGACAGCCGGTTCCAGGCGGGCGTCGAGGCGACCCGGCGCGGCTGGCTCTGACGCGCTGCCGCTGGTGGAGATGCGAAGGAAGCCACTGGTTTCGAGGCTCGGGCCTGGCGGCCCTCGCACCTCAACCAGCGGAGAAGCGGAGGTCAGGTCGGGACGATGAGCGAGTACGCCGCCGGCTCGACCCGCCAGGTGCGGGCGCGCTCGGGGCCGTAGATCTCGCCGTCCGCGCTGCACCAGAACTCCTCGCCGCGCACCGACACCGTCGAGCCACGCAGCGCGATGACGTCGTCGCGCGTCTGGTGCCGGCCGCGGACCAGCTGGGCGACGTACCCGAGGCGGGCCAGGGGACCGACCGAGCGGGAGATCATCACGTCGACCCGGCCGTCACCCGGATCGGCGCCGGGCGTGAGCACCGTGCCTCCGCCGACGGAGGAGCCGTTGCCGACGGCGACCATCAGGACGGGCTGGTCGAAGTCGCAGACGACCTCGCCGTCGACCTCGATGCGGACCCGGATGAACGGCGGCTGGACCGCCGCGAGCGCGGCTCCGATCGGGTAGCCCAGCTTGCCGAGGTTGGCCTTGCCGACCCCGACCGCGTGCAGCCGCGTCTTCCAGCGCGCCCCACGGCGACTGGCCTGCGCCCCGGCGCCGGCGTGCACGCTGTTGACCACGATCTCGCCGAGCTCGTCCACGATCAGGTCCATCGGCGCGACCCGGCCCTCCAGGACGACGTGGGCGGCGTCCTCGACGTCGAGCGGGATGCCGTTGCCGCGGGCGAAGTCGTTGCCGGTGCCGAGCGGGAGCAGGCCCAGGACGCTGCCGGCCAGGTCGTGACGCCGGTAGAGCGCCTTGACGACCGCGTGGATGCTGCCGTCCCCGCCCGCCACGACGATGCGCCGCGAGCCGGCCCGGGTCAGCGCGCCGTCGAGCTCGCCGGGGTTGGAGGTGCCGACCACCTCGACCGAGGCGTGCTCGCGCAGCACGGCCAGGGCTCGTCCGAGGGTCTCCTCGTCCGAGGTCCCGGCGTCGCTGTTGGTGATGACGAGGAGGGGGTCCACGCGGCGAACCTATCCCGCGGCCATGAGGGCCGGAGGGCGTTCTTTGGTAGCGTGAGGTCGCAAGAGCTCCGGTGCACTTGTGCCGGGGCCTCTTTTATTTGTGACGAGGAGAGCAGATGCCCGCCATCGCCATCATCGGTGCCCAGTGGGGCGACGAGGGGAAGGGCAAGGCGACCGACCTGCTCGGCAGCCGCGTCGACCACGTCGTGAAGTTCAACGGCGGCAACAACGCGGGCCACACGGTCGTGATCGGCGACGAGAAGTACGCCCTGCACCTGCTGCCCAGCGGCATCCTCAGCCCCAACGTCACCCCGGTGATCGGCAACGGCGTCGTGGTCGACCTGGAGGTCCTCTTCCAGGAGATCGATGCCCTGGAGGCCCGCGGCCTCGACACCAGCCGGCTGAAGGTCAGCGCGAACGCCCACGTCATCGCCAGCTACAACCGGGCCCTCGACAAGGTCACCGAGCGCTTCCTCGGCAGCCGCCGCCTGGGCACCACCGGCCGCGGCATCGGTCCGACGTACGCCGACAAGATGAACCGGGTCGGCATCCGGATCCAGGACATCTTCGACGAGAAGATCCTGCGCCAGAAGGTCGAGGCGGTCCTCGAGCACAAGAACCAGGTGCTCTCCAAGATCTACAACCGCCGGGCCGCCACGGTCGACGCCGTCGTCGAGGAGCTCCTCGAGTACGCCGACCGGCTGGCCCCGATGGTCTGCGACACCGGACTGCTGCTCAACCAGGCCCTCGACCGTGACGAGGTCGTGCTGCTGGAGGCCGGCCAGGCCACCCTGCTCGACGTCGACCACGGCACCTACCCGTTCGTGACCTCGTCGTCGGCCACCGCCGGCGGCGCCTGCACCGGCTCCGGCATTCCGCCGATGCGCATCGACCAGGTCATCGCCATCGTGAAGGCCTACACGACCCGCGTCGGCGAGGGCCCGTTCCCGACCGAGCTCTTCGACGATCACGGCGAGCACCTCCGCAAGGTCGGCGCCGAGTACGGCACCACCACCGGCCGTCCCCGCCGCTGCGGTTGGTACGACGCTGTCATCGCCCGCTACGCCGCCCGCGTCAACGGCGTCACCGACTTCGTGCTCACCAAGCTCGACGTGCTCACCGGCCTCGACCAGGTCCCGGTCTGCGTCGCGTACGACGTCAACGGGGTCCGCCACGACGAGATGCCGGTCAACCAGACCGACTTCCACCACGCCGTGCCGGTCTACGAGTACTTCCCCGGCTGGTGGGAGGACATCAGCGAGGCGCGCACCTTCGAGGACCTCCCGCAGAACGCCCAGGACTACGTGCTGGCCGTCGAGAAGATGTCAGGCGCGCGGATCTCGGTGATCGGCGTCGGTCCGTCGCGGGCCGCCACGATCGTGCGGCACGAGCTGATCTGATCAACCGGCGGTCGAGGAGGTCGCGCAGCGACCGTCTCGAATCCCCGGAGACTCGGGCAGCTTCGTCGCCTGGGGGGTTTCGAGACGGGACTTCGTCCCTCCTCAACCACCGGGGGTGGGGGTGAGGCCCGCGACCTGGCGGGCCGTGGCCCGGAAGGTGTCGGCGACGCTGTCGCCGTCGAGGTAGCCGCCGACCAGCATCGCGTCGCGCAGCAGCACCAGCGCGGCGGCGACCTGAGCGGGGTCGCCCACGCCGGCGGCGGTGGTCAGCTCGGTCAGGGTCTGCCGGAACCAGTCGCGGTGGCGTCGTACGACGGCGCGCACCGGGCTCGCGGGGTCCGGGAACTCGGCGCTGGCGTTGATGAACGGGCAGCCGCGGGTGTGCAGCCGGGTCGCGTCCTGGGCGATGCCCTCGATGACGGCGGCGAGCAGCTCGGGCGGTGAGCCACCGGCGGCCTCGGCGTCGGCGACGAGCTGCTTGACGGTGGCGTCCTCCAGCTCGAGGTACGCCGTCACCAGCGCCTCCTTGCCGGGGAAGTGGCGGTACATCGTGGCCCGGGTGACCCCGGCCTCGGCGAGCACGCGGTCCACCCCGACGCCGTTGATGCCCTCGCGGTAGAAGAGCGACGCCGCCGTGCGGAGCAGTCGCGCGCGCGGCTCGGAGGGGCGCCGGGTCGCGGTGCGGCCGGGGTGGGTGGGGGGCACGCCGGCCAGCGTAGGTCGCACCCCCTCAGGGGTTCGGGCGCGGAACTTGGGTCCCGCCGACGAGTGGGGCGGTCGGCCCCCGGCGTGGACGCCGTTAGGCTGTCGCGTCGTGAAGACGCTCGTGATCGGCACCGGTGGCCGCGAACACGCCCTTGCCCGTGCCCTGGCGCGGGACCCGGGCGTCACCGAGGTGCACGCCGCACCCGGCAACCCGGGCATCGCCGCGGTCGCCACCCTCCACGACGTCGACCCGATGGACGGCGAGGCGGTCGCCGCCCTCGCCCTCGACCTCGGTGTCGACCTGGTCGTCGTCGGCCCGGAGGCGCCGCTCGTCGCCGGCGTCGCCGACGCGGTCACCACTCGCGGCATCCCCGTCTTCGGCCCCTCGGCCTCGGCCGCCCGCCTGGAGGGCTCCAAGGCGTTCGCCAAGGACGTGATGGCCGCCGCCGGCGTCCCGACCGCCGCGGCTCGCTCCTGTACCACCGCCGAGCAGGTGGCCGCCGCCCTCGACGAGTACGGCGCGCCGTACGTCGTGAAGGACGACGGCCTCGCCGCCGGCAAGGGGGTCGTGGTCACCACCGACCGCCAGGAGGCGCTCGACCACGCGGCCCAGTGCGAGCGGGTGCTCATCGAGGAGTACCTCGACGGCCCCGAGGTCTCGCTGTTCGCCATCACCGACGGCCGCACGGTCTACCCGCTGCAGCCGGCGCAGGACTTCAAGCGGATCTTCGACGGCGACGCCGGCCCGAACACCGGCGGCATGGGCGCCTACACGCCGCTGCCGTGGGCGCCGCCCGGCCTGGTCCAGGAGGTCCTGGCGAGCGTCCTGCAGCCCACCGTCGACGAGATGGCCCGCCGCGGCGCCCCGTTCGCCGGCCTCCTGTACGCCGGCCTCGCGCTCACCTCCCGCGGCGTCCGGGTCGTCGAGTTCAACGCCCGCTTCGGCGACCCCGAGACCCAGCCGCTGCTCGCGCTGCTCGACAGCCCGCTCAGCCCGCTGCTCCTCGGCGCCGCCACCGGCACCCTCGCCGAGGTCCCGCCGCCCGCCTGGAGGTCCGGCTCCGCGGTGGGCGTGGTGCTGGCCAGCAAGGGCTACCCCGAGACCGCCAGCAAGGGCGACCCGATCACCGGCGTCGACTCCGCCGAGGCGCTCGCCGGCGTGCACGTCATTCAGGCCGGGACCGCCGTGGTCGACGGCCAGCTCGTCACCGCCGGCGGCCGGGTCCTGGCCGTGGTCGGCACGGGCGCCGACGTCGCTGCCGCCCGCGACGCGGCGTACGCCGGGGTCGCCCGGATCGACTTCCCCGGCGCTCAGCACCGCACGGACATCGCCGGGTCGGTCTAGCCCTTCGCGGTTGGTCCTCCGTCGTCGGGCCACCGGGTCTCGAGCCGGTCGCTGCGCGACCTCCTCAGCCACCGGGTGGGTGGTCCAGCGCCGCGGCCAGCTCGGGTGGCAGGGCCACCAGCGCCTCCTCGTCGCCGGCGCGCGCCGCGGCGACGCGGGCCAGCAGGCCGGTCTCCGCCCCGAGGGCCTCGGTCACGGCCGCGTCCGCGGGCCCGTCGGTGACGGCGAGGACGCTCAGGACGCACCAGTCGTGCAGGGGGCGCGGCGGCGGAGCGTCGTCGGCCAGGGCGACCAGGAACCGCAGGGCACCGGCCCGGTCGCCCGCGCCGACGGCGACGGCCGCCCGGCGGGCCCGGTGGTGGAGGGCCAGGGTGCCGGTCGGCTCGTCGGCCCCCGTGGCGTCGGCGACGACCGCGTCGAGGTCGGCCGCTGCGCCCTCGTGGTCGCCGGCCCGGGCGCGCGCGGCCGCGAGGTCGGACCGGAGGAAGCGGACGGTGTGCGCGCTCGCGCCGTACGTCGTGACCGCCTCGGGGAGGAGTCGCTCGAGCTCACGAACCTGCTCGTCATACCGGCCCTGGCGGCCGAGGTCACGGCCCAGCCAGGCCCGGGCCCGCAGCAGGTCGGTCTGGCCGGGCGCGCCGACCTCCTCCAGATCGGCGACCAGGGCCACGACCTCCTCGGCCGCCGGCTCGGGCGAGCCCGCCCAGCCCCGGACCACGGCCTGGGACTGCCGGAGGCGGAGCGTGGTCGGGTCGATGGCGCCGAGGGCGTCGACCGCGTCGGCGACGACCTCCTCGTGGAGCGCCAGGCTGCCGGCGACGTCCCCGGCCATCGCGGTCGCCCAGGCCAGGTCGCCCCGGGCGGCGAGGCTGGCGGGGTGCAGCCGGCCGGCGTGCTCGCCCCGGAGGTCGACGAGCAGCTCGTGCAGCTCGCGCGCGTGGTCGAACGCGCCCTGGCCGGTGTGCTCGGCGGCCAGCGCGGCGATGGTGGTGTCGAGGGGGCGGAGCAGCCCCGTCTCACCGGCGGCCGGGGCGAGCCCGGCCAGGGCGGCCCGGGTCGCGGCCGGGTCGCGGTGCGCGTCCCAGGTGACGGCGGTCAGGTCGAGCAGGACGGCCTCCGGGGCGGTCAGCCCGCTCCCGTCCGCCGCGCGGAGCAGCGCGCCGACGGCCTCCGCGAGGTCGCCCGTCGATCCGTCCCGCGCGCGGTCGACCAGCTCGACGAGGTCGGTCCCGAGGTAGGTCAGGTCCTCGCGGGCCTGCCACTGGTGGG
The DNA here is from genome assembly GCF_900101465.1 of Nocardioides lianchengensis. Classification (GTDB taxonomy): domain Bacteria; phylum Actinomycetota; class Actinomycetes; order Propionibacteriales; family Nocardioidaceae; genus Nocardioides; species Nocardioides lianchengensis. The sequence goes on along the minus strand of NZ_FMZM01000011.1, from coordinate 159,090 downwards.
CGAGCAGCTGGAGGCCGTCGACGTCCCGACGCAGTGCCGGGTTGGGGGTGAGGGGCTCGGAGACCCGGTCCAGGGTCGCCGCGAGCTCGCGGAGCAGGTCCGTGCCCGGCGGCTCGGCCGGTCGGTGCCGCTCGCGCTCCGCGGGGTCCAGCAGGACGCGAAGGAGAGCGGCGGCCTGCGCGAGCGGCTGCGTCTGCCCCGAGCGGTCCTGGACGTGGTGGCGCAGCAGCGGGTCGCGGAGCCGGTACCAGGTCCGGCGCCGGTCGCCGGTCCGCAGCTTCGCGCTCGTGACCCACCCGCCCGCGGCCAGTCGCTTCAGCGTGGTCGAGGTGACGGCCTGGCCGAGGTCGGCCCGGTCGCTCAGGTCCCCGACCGTGAGCGTCGTCGAGCCGCCGTCGGCGAGGGCGCGGACCACCCGCTGCTCGTTCGGGGGCAGCTCCCACAGCAGCTGCTGGTGGTGGGGCACCAGCCGCTCCACGAGCCGGACGACGGCCGGGGTCAGCTCGTCGAGGGACCGCTCGTCCAGCAACCCGGCCAGGATCGTCCAGGATCGCGGCGAGCCTCCGGTCAGGTGGCCGAGCGCCGCGAGTCGGGCGCGGCCGGTCGCGCCGGCGAGGAGCTCGGCGGCCGCGTGGTCGCCGCGGTCGCGGGCCAGCAGCGTGACCAGCTCGGTCGCATCGTCGGCGGCGAGGGCGGTCAGGGCCAGGTCGGTGAAGGTGCCCGACCAGTCCTCCTCCCGGAGCGCATCCGGCACGGTCGAGGTGGTCGCCAGGACGAGGGTCCCGGACGACCGGAGCCAGGCCCGCAGGTCGCGGCGGCCCGCCGGACCGAGGTTGCCCAGCACCCGGTCGAGGTTCTCGACGGTCAGCAGCAGTACCCGGTCGCCGAGGGCGTTCCGAACCGCGGCAGCGCGATCGTCGGTGGTCGCCGACCCCAGCGTGGTCAGCACGGCGTCGAGCACGTCGGCGAGTCTGGTCACGCCCAGTCCGTCCTCGGGGACGCCCGCGACGGCGTACCGCCCGGCGAGGTCGGGGTCGTCCAGCAGTGCCGCGACCGCGACCGCGAGCAGGTGGCTCTTGCCGGAGCCGCGGGGGCCGATCAGCAGGCTGTGCTCCCGGCGGCGTCCCGTGGCGGCGGTCCGGAAGGTGCCCACGAGGTGGTCGAGCAGGTCGTCGCGGCCGACCGTGCGCCGCCGCAGGTCGCGTGCGTCCTCGCCTGCCGGCGTGAACGGGCGGGGAGCGCCAGTGGCCATGGCAACAACCTAGCAAGATTGGTATCTAAAGACCCCGATATCTATCCAGCGTGTGAGGTACTGCGAAGCGGGTTCGAGAGGCGCTGGGAGTGGCTGTCCGAGTAGTAGGGAGAGGGGGCCACCCGGCGCCTTCTCCCTACTACTCGACGGGCCCCTCCACAGATCTCGGCGCGGCCCCCCGAGCGGAGGCCGAGGCACCTACCGTCGCCGGATGCTGATGACCCGACGCGCCGCCGAGCGCCGGCTGGCGACCATCGGGCTCGCGCGCCGCCATGCGACCCAGGTTCTGCAGGCGGGACTGGCCGGGAGACCCGAGATCACGACCTCCGCGCTCCTGTACGACGCCGACGCGGTCGATGCGCTGGTCGCCCGGGCGCCGCTGACCGTCGCCGAGGTGCTGGACACCTGCCCGCAGGGACTCGTCGTGGCCCGGCGGACCACGAGCTGCCTCGACGATCTCGTCGACGGGTGGGACTTCGGGGAGGTCATCGGCAGCTGGATCAATCTGCGTGCCGCGGAGCACGGGCACGTTCCCCTCGTCACGACCCGGGTCGGCGACGACCCGAGTCGTCCGAAGAGCACCCTGACCCTCCGTCCCGCCACCGGCTGGGTGGAGGCGATGAGCGGCCGCCGTCTCGCGCGCGGGCCGGGACGGCCGTGGTCGCTGGTGGGCTTCGACGCATTGCCGAGCGAGGATCGGCACGTGGGAGGATGACGCACCGTGACCGTCCCCAACGTCCTCGCCACCCGCTACGCCGGGGCCGACCTCGCGGCCATCTGGTCGCCCGAGCACAAGATCGTCCTGGAGCGCCAGCTCTGGATCGCGGTCCTGAAGGCCCAGCGCGACCTCGGGATCGACGTCCCCGACGGGGTCGTCGAGGCCTACGAGAAGGTCGTCGACCAGGTCGACCTGGCGTCGATCGCCGCCCGTGAGCGGATCACCCGCCACGACGTGAAGGCGCGGATCGAGGAGTTCGCCGACCTCGCCGGTCACGAGCACATCCACAAGGGCATGACCTCGCGCGACCTCACCGAGAACGTGGAGCAGCTCCAGCTCAAGCAGTCCCTGGAGCTCGTCCGCGACCGGGCCGTGGCCACCCTCGCGCGGCTCGCGCGGCTGGCCGCCGAGCACGAGACGACGGTGATGGCCGGCCGCAGCCACAACGTCGCCGCCCAGGCGACCACGCTCGGCAAGCGGTTCGCGACCGTCGCCGACGAGATGCTGATCGCGCTCGAGCGGGTCGAGGACCTCCTCGGGCGCTACCCGCTGCGCGGCATCAAGGGCCCGATGGGCACCGCCCAGGACATGCTCGACCTGCTCGACGGCGACGGCGCCAAGCTGGCCGAGCTGGAGCAGCGGGTCGCCGCCCACCTCGGCTTCGAGCGGGTGCTGACCAGCGTCGGCCAGGTCTACCCGCGCTCGCTCGACTACGACGTGGTCACCGCGCTCGCCCAGCTGGTCGCCGGTCCCTCCAACCTCGCGACGACCGTCCGGCTGATGGCCGGCAACGAGGTCGTCACCGAGGGCTTCAAGGAGGGCCAGGTCGGCTCCTCGGCGATGCCGCACAAGATGAACAGCCGCTCCTGCGAGCGGGTCAACGGCCTCGCCGTCGTGGTCCGCGGCTACGTCTCGATGGTCGGCGAGCTCGCCGGCGACCAGTGGAACGAGGGCGACGTCTCCGACTCCGTCGTACGACGGGTCGCGCTGCCCGACGCGTTCTTCGCGACCGACGGCCTGTTCCAGACCTTCCTCACGGTGCTCGACGAGTTCGGCGCCTTCCCGGCGGTCATCCAGCGCGAGCTGGACCGCTACCTGCCCTTCCTCGCGACCACCAAGGTGCTGATGGCCGCGGTCCGCAACGGGGTCGGCCGCGAGTCGGCCCACGAGGCGATCAAGGAGGCCGCGGTCGGCACCGCGCTCGACATGCGGAAGGGCCAGGCCGAGAACGACGTGTTCGCCCGGCTGGCCGCCGACGTGCGCCTGGGGCTGACCGCCGAGCAGCTGGCCGGTCTGGTCGCCGACCCGATCACCTTCACCGGTGCGGCGGTCGACCAGGTCCAGACCGTCGTACGGCGGGTCGCCGAGGTCAGCGCCCGCTACCCGCAGGCGGCGTCGTACGCGCCTGGCGCCATCCTCTGAACGCCATCGCCAGGGCGACGAGCACCAGCCCGGCGCCGGTGAGCAGCGCGGCCCGGAGTGCTGCGTCGGTCGAGACGCTGTCGGCGCTGACCTGGTAGACGGTCACCAGCAGGGCGGCGCCGATCGAGGCGCCGATCCGCTGGCCGGTCTGCAGGGCGCCGCCGGCGGCGCCGCCCATCCGCGGTGGCACCTCGGCGAGCGTCAGGGTGATGTTGGGCGAGACGACCGCGCCGCCGCCGAGGCCGGTGAGCAGCAGGGTCGGCAGCAGCCAGGGCCAGATCGGGTCGCGGCCGGGTGCGAGCAGCGCCACCAGGACCACGCCGACGACCATCACCGCGAGAGCCGCGACGGTCAGGATCCGCCCGGCGTCGGAGACGTACCGGCCGGCCAGCGGCGCGCCGATCGCCGAGCCGACCGCGAACGGCATGATCGCCAGCCCGGCCTGGAGCGGCGAGAGGCCGAGCGACTCCTGCAGGTGGATCGAGAGCACCAGCAGCAGGCCGGTGAAGCCGGTGAAGTAGAGCGCGCCGATGGCCAGCCCGTTCACGTAGCCGGGCAGTGTGCGCAGCAGCCGGAGGTCGAGGAGCGGCGGGTGACCCCGGTGCGTCGTACGGTGCTCCCAGCGGACGAACGCCCAGCCGAAGAGCGGCACCCCGGCCAGCAGCACCAGCGGCAGCCGGTGGCCGCCCTCGATCGAGACGACCGGGTAGAGCAGGCAGAGCACGGTCAGCCCCAGCAGCACCGCCCCGGGTACGTCGATCCGGTTGTCGGCCGGCTCGGAGTCCGGGCGGCGCTTCGGCACCATCCGCAGGACCGCGACCGCGGCCACCAGCCCGATCGGGACGTTGACCAGGAACAGCCAGCGCCAGCCGTCCTCCTCGCCGGCCGCCGCGATGATCAGCCCGCCCAGGACCGGCCCGGTCGCCGAGGCGGTCGAGACCGTGAACCCGAACAGCCCGAACGCCTTGGCCCGCTCGCGGCCGCGGAAGAGCTGCTGGATCAGCCCGGAGTTCTGCGGGGTGAGGAGCCCCGCGAACGCGCCCTGGGCCAGCCGGGCCAGGATCACCAGCGGAGCGTTCGGCGCCAGCCCGACCGCGGCGCTCGCCACCGTGAACCCGGCCAGCCCGATCAGCATCATCCGGCGCCGGCCGTGGGCGTCGCCGAGCCGGCCGCCCGCGACCAGGGTCAGCCCGAAGGCCAGCGCGTAGCCCGAGACCACCCACTGCACCGTCCCCGCCGAGGTGTCGAGCCCGTCCTGCATCGACGGGATGGCCACGTTGACGATCGAGACGTCGAGCAGCGACATGAAGCCGACGACCAGCGACACCCCGAGGATCCGCCAGCGCCGCGGGTGCGGCTCGTACCCCTCGTCCTGCTCCTCGTGCGGGCGGTCGTCCACGAGGTGCTCGGTCACGGGTCCTGTGTACCCACCCGCCCCTCGGTGGTTGAGCAGGTTGCGCAGCAACCGTGTCGAAACCCGGTGACCCGACAACTGGCGTCCGGGAGACCGACGATCGGCCCACCGGGTTTCGAGACGGGACTTCGTCCCTCCTCAACCACCGGGGCGACGGGACTTCGTCCCTCCTCAACCACCGGGGCGACAGGGCCCGCGCGATGATGGGGGCATGACTGCCGTCGACGTCCGCCCCGGCCCGGACACCGGGGCGCGCACCTTCGAGGTGCGCGGATGAGCGAGCCCGTCACCGTCTCCATCACCCGCCACCTCGAGCCCGGGCACGAGCCCGAGATGCTCAGCTGGCTGCAGGCCGGTACGGCGCTGGCCCAGCAGTTCCCCGGCTTCCTCGGCTCCGGCTGGGTGCGTCCCGAGGCGGGCTCGACGGAGTGGCACATGCTCTACCGGTTCGCCGACCAGGACTCGCTGCTCGGGTGGGAGCAGTCCCACGAGCGGCAGTGGTGGCGCTCGTCGGCGGCCGGGCTCGGCGTCGTCGAGTCGCGGGTCGAGCGTCGTACGGGCATCGAGGGCTGGTTCGACCCGCCCACCACCCGCGACGTCGAGGACCTGCGCCCGGCGCCCACGCCTCCGCCGCGGTGGAAGCAGGCGAGCGTGATCTTCCTGGTCTTCTTCCCGCTGAGCCTGCTGGTCAACGTCGCCACCAGCCATCTGATCCCGGGCTGGCCGCTCCCGCTCCGCGTCTTCGTCACCATCGCGGTGATGACCCCGGTGATGACGTACGCCGCGCTGCCGTGGATCACCAAGCGGATGGAGTGGTGGCTGCAGGGCCGACCGGCCCCTTGGCGCCGTACCCCCACCGGTGGTTGAGGAGGGACGAAGTCCCGTCTCGAAACCCCCGCAGCAGACCGGTGGTTGAGGAGGGACGAAGTCCCGTCTCGAAACCCCCGCAGCAGACCGGTGGTTGAGGAGGGACGAAGTCCCGTCTCGAAACCCCCGCAGCCCGACCGCTAAGCGGAACCCTCAGCCGCCCCCCTCAGGCCCGGGCGTGCCCGCCCCAGTTGGCCAGCTTGGTGGCGACCGTGTGCAGGTCGGCACGCCACACGTCCTCCGGCCCGGGCGGCAGCACGGCGTCCCACTCGACGGCGTACGACCCGAGCACCTGCCCCAGGCGCGCCGTCCGGGCGATGACCCACAGGTGGAAGTGCGAGCCGCCGTCGCCCCAGCGGTCGACGTGCACGCGGCCGATGTTCGGCAGGCTGCCGATGATCCGGGTCAGTCGCACGCTGATCCGGCCCAGTTCGGAGGCGAGCTCGTCGCTGAGGTCGGGCATGTCCAGGTGCTCGCGGGTGTGCAGCATCAGCAGCACCGGCAACCCGGAGGGCGCGCCCTCGTGGGTGAGCACCCAGTGCTCGTCCTCCCACACCACCCGATCGGGGTCGAAGCCGGCGCACGAGCCGCACGGCTTCTCGGGCGACTCTCCCCAGCGCGGGGGCTCGTCGGCGGGCGGCTGCAGCACCTTCGGTACGACGGCGCCCCCCTCCGCCTGCCAGGGGAAGACGTCCCACTCGCCGATGGACGGCAGCGGCAGGTGCCCGCCCTCCCCGACGGCGGCGACGACGCGGGCGTAGACCTCTTCCGCAGACTCAGCCATGCCGCAGCCTCCCACGCCCGGTCCGGCGGCCGTCACTAGGCTGGGGCCGTGGCCGACCTCAACATCCCCGCCGCCCCTGCGATCGAGGGCGCCGAGCACCTGCACTCGGGCAAGGTGCGCGACCTCTACACGCTGCCGTCGGGCGAGCTGCTGATGGTCGCGAGCGACCGGATCTCGGCGTACGACTTCGTCCTCGACACGACCATCCCCGACAAGGGCGAGATCCTCACCCGGATGTCGCTGTGGTGGTTCGACCAGCTCCGCGAGATCGTCGACAACCACATCGTCTCCACCGACGTGCCGGACTCCGTCCGGGGCCGGGCCGTGGTCTGCGAGCGGCTGGAGATGTTCCCCGTCGAGTGCGTCGCCCGCGGCTACCTCACCGGCTCCGGCCTCCGCGAGTACGACGAGACCGGCGAGGTGTGCGGGCTCGCGCTCCCGGCCGGCCTGGTCGACGGGAGCCGGCTGCCGGGCGCGATCTTCACCCCGGCCACGAAGGCGGCCGTCGGCGACCACGACGAGAACGTCTCCTTCGAGGCCGTCGTCGGCGAGGTCGGCGCCGACGTCGCCGAGCGGCTGCGCGACCTGACCCTGCGCGTCTACACGCGGGCCGAGGAGCTGGCCCGCGAGCGCGGGATCATCCTGGCCGACACCAAGTTCGAGTTCGGCCGCCGAGCCGACGGCACCACCGTGCTCGCCGACGAGGTCCTCACCCCCGACTCCTCGCGCTTCTGGCCGGCGGCCGAGTGGACGCCGGGCGCCCCGCAGCCGTCGTTCGACAAGGACGTCGTCCGCGGCTGGCTGACCTCGCCCGCGTCCGGCTGGGACCGCACCTCCGGGGAGGCGCCGCCGCCGCTGCCGGTCGAGGTCGTCGAGCGCACCCGCGCCCGCTACGTCGAGGCCTACGAGCTGCTCACCGGCCAGACCTTCTGATGGTCCACTTCCGGGTGTCGCCCGAGGCCGCGTTCGACTACCTGGTCGAGCCGGCCAATCGACCCGCCTGGCAGTCCAGCCTGGCGCGGGTCGAGGACGTCTCGCCCGGCCCGGCCGTCGGCCAGACCTGGGTCGACGTCACCACGCCCGGGCTCCGGCCGCAGATGGAGACCACCGCCCTCGACCGTCCGCACCGCTGGACCGAACGCGGCACCTGGCGCGGCTTCTCGGCCGAGCTGACCCTCGACTTCGCGCCCGCCCCCGGCGGCTGCGAGGTCGAGCCCACGATGACTCTCCGGGCCACCGGTCTCGCCGCCCCGCTCGCGCGCGCCCTGTCGGCGGCCGCGCCGTACGCCGTCCGGTCCGACCTGAAGCGCGCCGCCCGCCTCCTCGCCGCCGGCGACGGTGGTTGAGCAGGGAAGGACGAAGTCCTGACCGTGTCGAAACCCCTGCACCCGAGCGCCGTGGTCGGGTTGCGGGGGTTTCGACACGGTTGCTAGCGCAACCTGCTCAACCACCGGTGGGGTCGGTGGTTGAGGAGGGACGAAGTCCCGTCTCGAAACCCGTCCCGTCCCGGTGGTTGAGGAGGGACGAAGTCCCGTCTCGAAACCCGGTGGGCCGACAGTCGGTCTCCGGGGCCGACTGCCGCCTCACCGGGTTTCGAGACGGCTTCGGGTGCAACCTGCTCGACCACCGGCGGCGTGGTCAGGCGTCGCGGCGGACCAGGGCCCACCACCCCGCGGCGAGCACGACAACGGTCTCCAGGACGAGTACGCCGAAGCCGGTCCAGGGACCGAGCGCCTCGGGGTTGAACGAGACCGGGGTGGCGATGGTCATGCCGGCGTTGCCGGGGAGCAGCTTGGACACCCACTCGCCCCAGGTGCCGGGCAGCAGGTTGGCCATGGTGCCGACCACGAAGACCGTGCCGAGCACGATCGAGAGCGCGGCCGCCGTGTGCCGCACGAGCAGGCCGACGGCGGCGGTCAGCAGACCGAGGGTGGCGAGGTAGAGCCCGTTCCCGAAGAGCGCCCGTACGACGCCGTCGCCGTCGAGCGGCACGCCCACGCCGGCCCGGTCGAGGAAGAAGTTGCCGGCCAGGTAGCCCGCGAACGCGGTCACCGTGCCCGCGACCAGCAGCACGCCGGTCAGCACGACGGCCTTGGCGGCCAGCACCCGCCCGCGCCGCGGGACGGCGGCCAGCGTGGAGCGGATCATCCCGGTGCCGTACTCGCTGGTGACCACCATCGCGCCGAGCACGACGCCGGTCACCTGCGCCAGCATCATCCCCCAGGTCACGAACGAGCCGGGCGACTCGTCGGCGTCGCCGCTGGCCAGCCAGTCCGCGCTCGAGGCGCAGATCATCGCGGTCAGCCCGACGCCGAGGACGACCAGCGCGACCAGCGACCAGCGGGTGCTGCGGACGCTCCAGAACTTGATCCACTCGCCGTGCAGCACCCGCCCGAAGGTCTGCGGCGGGTACGACGCGGTCGCCCGCTCGGTGGTCCCGATGGCGGTGGCGCTCATGCCGCTGCTCCCGTCGTGGCGTGGTAGTCGACGCTGTCCGCGGTCAGCGTCATGAAGGCCTCCTCCAGCGACGAGCTGACGACGGTGAGCTCGTGCAGGGTCAGCCCGGCGGCTGCCGCGGTGTCGCCGATCGTCACCGCGTCGCGGCCGTCGACGCGCAGTTCCCCGTCGTACGCGGTGACGGCGAGGCCCCGCGCCTGCAGCGTCTCGGCCAGGACCACCTGCTGCGGGCTCCGCACCCGCACGTACGACGCCGCGTGCTCGCTGATGAAGTCCGACATCGAGCAGTCGGCGAGGATCCGGCCCCGGCCGATCACGAGCAGGTGGTCGGCGGTCAGCGCCATCTCCGACATCAGGTGGCTCGAGACCATCACCGTGCGGCCCTCAGCGGCCAGCTCGCGGGCCAGGGTGCGGACCCAGCGGATGCCCTCGGGGTCCAGGCCGTTCACCGGCTCGTCGAGCACGATCACCGGCGGGTCGCCGAGCAGCGCGGCGGCGATGCCGAGCCGCTGGCCCATGCCGAGCGAGAACTTGCCGACCCGCCGGGCCGCGACGGCCCCGAGACCGACCTGCTCCAGGACGGCGTCCACGCGCGAGCGCGGGATGCCGTTGGTCGCGGCCAGCCAGCGCAGGTGGTCGAGCGCGGACCGGCCCGGGTGGACCGACCGGGCCTCGAGCAGCGCGCCGACCTCGCGCAGCGGCGCGGGGGTGTCGGCGTACCGGTGGTCGTTGACGCGGACCTCGCCCGCGGTGGGCCGGTCCAGCCCGATCACCATCCGCATGGTGGTGGACTTGCCGGCGCCGTTGGGCCCCAGGAAGCCGGTCACCAGTCCGGGGCGGACGGTGAAGTCGATGCCGTCGACGGCGGTGGTCTCGCCGTACGTCTTCGTGAGCGCTCGCGCGGTGATCATGACCCTCAGCCTCGCGCTGCCCGGACCCACCGGCATCGGGAGCGAGCCCCGGCGTACCCCTGAGTCGACCCTGAGCCGGCCTCGGGGTCCGGGGGTAGGTTGGCGACCATCCCCTTTCGTGACGGAGGCCACGTTGAGCTACAACCTGTCGACCTTTCTCGAGGACAGTGCGCGGCAGTACGCCGACCGCGACGCGATCGTGTTCGGGGACACCCGGCTCACCTACGCGCAGGTCGACGGGGCCGCCAACCTGGTCGCCAACCTGCTGACCTCGCGCGGGATCGAGCCCGGCGACAAGGTCGCGCTGAGCTGCCCGAACCTGCCCTACTTCACGATCGTCTACTTCGGCATCCTCAAGGCCGGCGCGACCGTGGTGCCGCTCAACGTCCTGCTCAAGGGCCGTGAGGTGGCCTACCACCTCGGCGACTCCGACGCGAAGGCCTACTTCTGCTTCCAGGGCACCCCCGAGCTGCCCATCGGCCAGGAGGGGTACGCCGGCTTCCAGGACGCCGAGGGCTGTGAGCACTTCTTCGTGATCACCGCCGACCCCGGTGCGGACTCGCCGATCGAGGGCACCGAGACGCTGATGCAGGCCGCAGCGGGGCAGCCCTCGACCTTCACCTCGGTCGCCACCGACGAGGACGACACCGCGGTCATCCTCTACACCTCCGGCACCACGGGCCAGCCCAAGGGCGCCGAGCTGCGGCACCGCAACATGCGCGACAACGCGCTGGCCAGCAAGGACCTCTTCGGCGCCGACGCGGACAAGCCCGACACCTACCTGTGCGTGCTGCCGCTCTTCCACTCCTTCGGCCAGACGGTCATCCAGAACGGTGCCTTCGCCTTCGGCGGCACCGTCGTGATGCTGCCGCGCTTCGAGGCCGAGCCGGCGCTGGGCCTGATGCTGAAGGAGGGCGTCACCTTCTTCGCTGGCGTCCCCACCATGTACTGGGGCCTGCTCGGCGCGCTCACCCCCGACACGGACGTGTCGACGCTGGCGCAGAACCTCCGGGTCGCGGCCGCCGGCGGCTCGGCGCTGCCGGTCGAGGTGCACAAGGACTTCGAGAAGCGCTTCGGCGTCACCATCCTCGAGGGCTACGGCCTCTCCGAGACCTCGCCGGTGGCGTCGTTCTCCCACTACGGCGAGCCCGCCCGCGTCGGCTCGGTCGGCACCCCGATCCCCGGCGTCGAGATGACCCTGCTCGACCCGGAGAGCTGGGACGAGGTCGAGTGGACGCCCGACGCGATCGGCGAGATCGCCATCAAGGGCCACAACATCATGAAGGGCTACCACGGCCGGCCGGAGGCGACCGACGAGGTGCTGCGGGACGGCTGGTTCCGCTCCGGAGACCTCGGCCGCCGCGACGAGGACGGCTGGTACTACATCGTCGACCGCTCCAAGGACATGATCATCCGCGGCGGCTTCAACGTGTACCCGCGCGAGATCGAGGAGGTCCTCCTCACCCACCCGGACGTCTCGCTGGCCGCCGTCGTCGGCGTCCCGCACGACAGCCACGGCGAGGAGATCAAGGCGTACGTCATCCTCAACGACGGCGCCTCCGTCTCGCCCGAGGAGCTGGTGGCCTGGGGCAAGGAGCAGATGGCGGCCTACAAGTACCCCCGCCAGGTGGAGGTCGTCGACAGCCTCCCGATGACCGCGACGGGCAAGATCCTCAAGCGCGAGCTCACCTGACGCCCCCGCTGGTGGTTGAGGTGTGAGGCGCGCCAGCGCCGAGCCTCGAAACCCGGTGAGACGTACGACGGCCTCGATCGAGGCCAGAGGTCGGCTCACCGGGTTTCGAGGCTCGCTCCGCTCGCACCTCAACCAGCGTCGGTGGGGCTAGGCGAAGGGGTTGGGGAGCGCACCGGGCAGCCCGGCGAGCAGCTCGCGCGCCTGCGCGGCGGACTTGTGCTCGACCAGCACCTCGTAGCGGGTCGCCACCACCTGGGTGACCGACGAGAAGTCCCGCTGACCGCGGGTGGCGGCGTACCCGACGAGGGCCCAGATCAGGCCGAACAGGGCGCCGAAGAGCATCGTCGAGACGATGGTGACGAAGCCCTCGTCGGAGAAGAGCGACAGGATCACGCCGACGAAGAGGCCGAGCCAGACGCCGGAGAGCACGCCGCCCATGGCGACCCGGTTCCAGGTGAGCCGCCCGGTGATCCGCTCGATCCGCTTCAGGTCGGTGCCGACGATCATCAGCTGCTCGACGGGGAACTTCTGGTCGGACAGGTAGTCGACCGACTTCTGGGCGGCGGCGTAGTCGTCGTAGGTGGCCAGGGACTGGGGGAACTCCAGCTTCAGCGGCGAGGCGGCGTTGGCGCGGGGGGTGCCGGAGGTGGGCATGCTCATACCTCCAGTGTGCCGGACCGTCCGCGGGCCGCTCTAGACTGACGGCCATGCCCGTAGTCGTCGTCGACGTCATGCCCAAGCCCGAGATCCTCGACCCGCAGGGGAAGGCCGTGCAGGGGGCGTTGCCCCGGCTCGGCTTCAGCGGCGTCACCGACGTCCGCCAGGGCAAGCGCTTCGAGATCACCGTCGAGGGCGAGGTGACCGACGCTGTGCTCGAGCAGGTGCACCAGATGGCCGAGACGCTGCTCTCCAACCCGGTCATCGAGAACTTCACCGTGCGCGTGGCTGCGTCGGACGCTGGGACCGTGGCGTGAAGGTCGGGGTCGTCACCTTCCCGGGCTCGCTCGACGACGCCGACGCGCAGCGTGCGGTCCGCATCGGCGGACACGAGGCGGTCGCGCTGTGGCACGGCGACCACGACCTCCGCGGGGTCGACGCGGTCGTGCTGCCCGGCGGCTTCTCGTACGGCGATTACCTCCGCTGCGGGGCGATCTCGCGGTTCTCCCCGGTGATGACCGAGGTGATCGAGGCGGCCGGCAAGGGGATGCCGGTGCTCGGCATCTGCAACGGCTTCCAGATCCTCTGCGAGTCCCACCTGCTGCCCGGGGCGCTGATCCGCAACGACCACCGCAAGTTCGTCTGCCGCGACCAGCGGCTGCGCATCGAGAACGCCTCGACGGCCTGGACCTCGTCGTACGACGAGGGCGCCGAGATCACCGTCGTGCTCAAGAACGGCGAAGGCGGCTTCGTCGCCGACGCCGAGACCCTCGACCGGCTCGAGGGGGAGGGGCGCGTCGTCGCCCGCTACCTCGACGTCAACCCCAACGGCTCGCTGCGCGACATCGCCGGCGTGACCAACGAGCGGGGCAACGTGGTCGGCCTGATGCCGCACCCCGAGCACGCGGTCGAGGAGCTCACCGGCTCCGGCACCGACGGCCTGGGCTTCTTCACCTCGCTCGCCGCCGCCGCGTTCGCATGAGCCCGCTGAAGCTCTTCCGAACCGTCGCGGTCGCCGAGGCGATCACCTGGGCGCTGCTGCTGACGGGCATGTTCTTGAAGTACGTCACCGAGACCACCGAGGCTGTCGTCAGCGTCGGCGGCATGCTGCACGGCATCGTCTTCATCGCCTACGTGCTCACGACGCTGGTCGTCGCCGTCGACCAGAAGTGGTCGACCGGCCGCACCGTGCTCGGCGTGGTCTCCTCGATCCCGCCGTTCTTCACCGTGCTCTTCGACCGGTACGCCGAGCACCGCGGCCTGCTCGGCACCACCTGGCGGCTGCGCACCGAGACCCCCGCCGGACCCGTCCAGCGGCTGGTCTCCTGGCTGATCCGCAAGCCGCAGCAGGGCCTGGCCGCCGGCGTCGTGGCCGTTCTGGTCCTGACCGTCCTCGCGCTGCTCGTCGGCCCGCCCGCCTCCGGCTGACCCCCCTCCAGCGCCGAGTCAGCAGTAGTTGTGGGCCGAGTCAGCACCACAAGTGCTGACTCGGCCCACAACTACTGCTGACTCGGCGGGCGGGTGGGTCAGCGGCGGACCCGGCCCTGGGCGAGGGCCCGCCAGGTCGCGGCGGTGACGACGCCGCTGGCGCGGTGCCGGATCCGGGTCTGGTAGGTCTTCAGCGCCTTGTCGGTGCTGGCGCGGAAGACGCCGTCGACGGGGAGCTTGTTCGCCGGGCGGGCAGCGTTGAGGCTGCGCTGCAGGCGGCGGACCGCCTCGCCGGCGGAGCCGTACTTCAGCAGCGGTGCGCTGCCGTGGGCGAGCAGCGACATCCAGTTCCGGCGCGACCAGGAGTCGGAGACGGTGTGGCCGACGTGCTTCTGCCACACGCGGTAGGCGCGCACGGTGCGCTTGTTGACGCGCCCGTTGGTGCTGCCGCGGTAGAGGTTCTTCTCCTTCAGCAGGCACTGCAGCGCCTTGACCTGCCCGGCCGGGGCCGACCGGGTGGCGGTGGGTCGGCGGATGGCGCCGTACGTCCGCAGGTCGAGCGGGACGCCGCCGCAGCGCGTCTCGCGCGCGGCGACCGAGCCGCGGCCGAGGTCGAGGAAGTTGCTGTCGATGTTGATCGTCACGCCGCCCCAGGTCTCGTCGTGGCCGCCGCGGTACTGCTTGACCCGGCCGCCGGGGCGCCAGCCCTCCTCGCGGAGGTAACCGGGCGAGGAGGTGTTCGCGACGCCGTCCCAGCGGGCGACCCAGATCCGGTCGGGGAAGGTGAAGGCGGTCGGCCGGGCGACCCGCGCGTCGTCGAGGTCCTTGATGCCGGATCCGGCGCTGGAGTAGACCCCGGAGACGTAGCCGAGCTCGTGCAGCCGCTCGGTCCAGCCGCTGAGGAAGCGCAGCGCCGACTCGCGGCAGTTCGTGTTCTTGCTGTCGTAGCCCTCGAGGTCGTACCAGAGGGTGCTGCCGGCGACGATGCCGAGCGCCTTCGCGTCGGTGACGGTGGTGTCGGCCTCGGCGCGGCCCATCCGGAAGGCCCGGCCGTAGGTGCCGTTGCCGGGGCGCGGGTCGATCCGGACGTCGTCCTGGTAGCGCGGGAACCGGGGCTGGCAGGAGGCCTGCGGTCCGAGGGTGATGGGCAGCAGCCGCCAGCCCTTGCGGAGCTGGGTCGCCACCCAGGTCGGGGTGAGGTTGGGCTGGTTGCGGCAGGCCCGGGACTTGCCGGAGATGTAGATGCCGACGGCCAGGAACGGCGAGGTGGCCAGCCAGCGGTCCATCTTGGCCTGGGTGGGCGCGAGGCACTGGTCGAAGCCGAAGCCGGTGAAGTCGCCCGGCGTCACCGGGTTGGTCGTCTTCCTAGCGGCGGTGGCCGCGGTGGCTGAGCTCACAGCGGCGTACGACGGGGCTTCGGCGGTGGCCGTCGAGCCGGCTCCGCCCGTGGCCAGGACGACCCCGGTGGTCGCGACGAGCAGGCCGGTCAGGGTCGTCGCGAGGACGGCGCGGAAGGGCAGGCGGGGGCGGCGCATGGCGGAGCTCCAGGGGAAGAAGGCGGGGGCGAATCCGTCGAGTCCGCGTCACCTTAACCTCACCAGTCACAGGCGTAACAGAGGTTCGGGTGAACTACAACGCTGTAGTTCTGCGACACGTCTTCGCAGGTCAGAGGGGGATTCGGTCGGCGCCGGGTGAAATCTGAGCCGATCGGCCGCGCCGACGGCACCGCTGCCCCATCCTGGTCGTCCGGTCCGCGCTCGGGGGAGTGCGGCGAAGGGGGGAACCACGATGAGCACGATCGTCGACGTGCATCCCGAGCCCGTCCTGGGTGGGCCGCCGGTCTACAGCCCCGACGGTCGCTGGACCTGGACCGGATCGGCCTGGGAACGCCGCGACCCGGACGCCGACACAGCCGAGGGCTGAGCCGACGCCCGGGTCGGGGCGCGAGGGCGGAGCGGGTCAGGCGGTCTCGAGGACCGCGACGGCCCGGCGCCGTCGTACCAGTCCGAGGGCCGCGGCCAGGGCGAGCAGGGCGAAGAGCGACGAGGTGAGGAACGCCGCGTCCGCGCCCGGGAGGAACTGGCCGGGCTCCGCGCCGGCGGCGTACACCGACACGATCACGGCCAGGCCGATCGCCCCGCCGAGCTGCTGGAAGGTCTGCAGCAGCCCGGACGCCGAGCCGGCGTGCTCGGGCTCGACCCCGGCGAGGATCGTCGAGGTCACCGGCATGAACACCAGACCGGCGGACAGGCCGTTGAGGAGCATCGGGCCGAAGACGCCGCTGAGGTAGGTGTCGCTCGCCGAGACGGTCGAGAGCCAGGCGAAGCTGGCCGCCAGGCCGAGCGAGCCGACGACCATCATCGGGACGGCGCCGACCCGGCCCAGCAGGCGCGGCGTCACCCGCGACATCCCGAAGATGCCGAGGGTCAGCGGCAGGAAGGCCAGACCCGTCTGCATCGGGCCGAACCCGAGCTGGCCCTCGATCAACTGGACGGCCAGGAAGAACATCGACAGCTGGCCACCGACGACCAGGGCGATCATCAGCAGCCCCCCGACCCGCTGCCGGCTGCGCAGCAGCACCGGCTGGAGCAGCGGGTGCGCGACCCGGCGCTCCGTGACGGCGAGGGCGCAGACCAGGGCCAGGCCCACGAGGAGCCCGATCAGGGTCCGGGCGGAGGTCCAGCCGTGGTCGGGGGCGCCGATCAGCGACCAGACGATCGCGACGGCACCGCCGGTGGCGGTGACCGCGCCCACGATGTCGAAGCGGCCGGGTCGGCGGGCGGTCTCGTCGAGGAATCGGCGGGTCAGCGCCAGCACCGCGAGGCCGATCGGGACGTTGATGAACATCGTCCAGCGCCACGAGCCGACGTCGGTGAGGAAGCCGCCGAGCAGCAGACCGATGGACATGCCGCCCGAGGAGACCGCGCCGAAGAGCGCGAGGGCCCGGTTGCGGGCGGCCTGGTCGGGGGCGCTCGTGGTGAGCAGGGCGAGCACGCCGGGGGCGGCCATCGCGGCGCCGACGCCCTGGAGGGCACGGGCGCCGACCAGCACCTCGGGGCTCTGGGCGAGGCCGCCGAGCAGCGAGGCGAGTGTGAAGACGGCGAGGCCGGACTCGAACATCCGGCGCCGGCCGAAGACGTCGCCCAACCGGCCGCCGAGGAGCAGCAGTCCGCCGAAGGCGAGCGTGTAGGAGTTCAGGACCCAGGACAGGCCGGCCGGGCCGAAGCCCAGGTCGGCGTCGATGTGCGGCAGGGCGACGTTCACGACGGTGGCGTCGAGGATGAGCATCAGCTGGGCCACCAGGACGATCGCGATGCCGGCGGCGGCCCGGCCCGCGTTGTCGGGCAGCTCGGTCGGCAGCCCGGGGCCGGCGGCGGGGCTCGCGGGGATGGTGCGAGCGGGTGGGGCGGTGGTGTCTGTGGACATGAGGAGGAAGTCCTGTTCTGGCCCGACGGGCCGAGGTACATTAGATCCGGAGGATGGCTCCGCTTCCTCCTGGAACGATACGGAGACTGTCTCCGTTTAGCAAGCGATTTCTTTGGAGGACCCGTGCGCGCCGATGCCCAGCGCAACCGCGACCGCATCGTCGAGGTCGCCCGGACGGTCTTCCGAGCCCAGGGGTACGACGCCTCGCTGGACCTGATCGCCAAGCAGGCCGGGGTCGGCGCCGGCACGCTCTACCGGCACTTCCCGTCGCGCGATGACCTGATCGACGCCGTCATGCAGAGCTGGGTCGACGGGGTCAACGAGACGGCCGAGAAGGCGCTCGCCCGCGAGGGCGGCCCGCGCGACGTGCTGCTCGGCTGGTTCGAGGACTACGTCCGGCTGATCAGCGTCCACAAGGGCGGCCCGGCCAAGATCACCTGCGCGATGGGCGACGACGGCTCCCCGATCCGCACCAAGTGCGAGGTGCTGCGCTCGGCCGGCGACCGGGTGCTCGACCGGCTCCGGGCCGAGGGCGCCGTACGCGAGGACGTGAGCGCGCTCCAGGTGGCCCGGCTGGTCGGGGGCGTGGCGACGGTCGCCGACCAGGGTGAGCTCGACGTGGCTGCCGTGCGCCCGATGCTCGAGGTCGTGGCCGACGGGCTGCTCGCCCCCGGTGGTTGAGCAGTGAAGGACGAAGTCCTGAGCGTGTCGAAACCCCCGCACCCGACGACGTAGCTCGGGTACGGGGGTTTTGACACGGTTGCTGCGCAACCTGCTCAACCACCGGCGTGGGGTCGATGTGCGGGAGGGGGGCCGACCGCCGGTAGATTGTGGCCGTGCTGGACACCGTCGCCGTTGCGTCCGAAGACCCCACCCGCGAGCAGCCCTGGGCCGATCTCGGCCTGAAGGCCGACGAGTACCAGGAGATCCGCCAGATCCTCGGTCGCCGGCCCACCAGCTCCGAGCTGGCGATGTACTCGGTGATGTGGAGCGAGCACTGTTCCTACAAGTCGTCCAAGGTGCACCTCAAGCAGTTCTCCGAGATCCCGCAGGAGACGCCGATCGGCAAGATGCTGGCCGGCATCGGCGAGAACGCCGGCGTCCTCGACATCGGTCAGGGCTACGCCGTCACCTTCAAGGTCGAGTCGCACAACCACCCGTCGTACGTCGAGCCCTACCAGGGCGCCGCGACCGGCGTCGGCGGCATCGTCCGCGACATCCTCGCCATGGGCGCGCGCCCGGTGGCCGTGATGGATCCGCTGCGCTTCGGCCCGCTCGACGCCCCCGACACCCATCGTGTGCTGCCGGGGATCGTGGCCGGTGTCGGCGGCTACGGCAACATGCTCGGCCTGCCCAACATCGGCGGCGAGGTCGTCTTCGACGAGACCTACCTCGGCAACCCGCTGGTCAACGCCCTCTCGATCGGGGTGCTCCGCCACGAGGACCTCCACCTCGCCAAGGCGTCCGGCGTCGGCAACCAGGTCATCCTGTACGGCGCCCGCACCGGCGGCGACGGCATCGGCGGCGTGAGCGTGCTCGCGTCGGAGACCTTCGACGCCGACGGCCCCGCCAAGCGGCCCAGCGTGCAGGTCGGCGACCCCTTCATGGAGAAGCTCCTCATCGAGTGCACCCTCGAGATCTTCGCCGCCGGCCTGGTCGCCGGCATCCAGGACCTTGGCGGCGCTGGGCTCTCCTGCGCGACCTCCGAGCTCGCGTCCGCCGGCGACGGCGGCATGCACGTCGAGCTCGACCGGGTCCCGCTGCGCGACTCCACGCTCGCGCCGGAGGAGATCCTGATGAGCGAGTCGCAGGAGCGGATGATGGCCGTCGTCGAGCCCGACGACGTCGCCGCGTTCCTGGCCATCTGCGCGAAGTGGGACGTCGAGGCCGTCGTGGTCGGTGAGGTCACCGACACCGGCCGGCTGGAGATCGACTGGCACGGCGAGCGGGTCGTCGACGTACCGCCGCGGTCGGTGGCGCACGACGGCCCGACCTACCACCGCCCGTTCGCGCGCCCGTCCTGGCAGGACGCGCTGCAGGCCGACGCGGCCGAGGCGCTCGCCCGCCCGACGACCGGCGCGGAGCTGCGCGAGACCCTGCTGCGTCTCGTGGCCAGCCCGAACCTCTGCGACAAGTCCTGGGTCACCGACCAGTACGACCGCTACGTGCGCGGCAACACCGTGCTCGCGCAGCCCAGCGACAGCGGGATGATCCGCGTCGACGAGGAGACCAACCTCGGCGTCGCGGTCTCGACCGACTGCAACGGCCGCTTCGCCAAGCTCGACCCGTACGTCGGCGCGCGGCTCGCGCTCGCGGAGTCCTACCGCAACGTCGCGACCGGCGGCGCGGTGCCGCTGGCCATCTCCGACTGCCTGAACTTCGGCTCGCCCGAGGACCCCGACGTGATGTGGCAGTTCGCCGAGGCCTGCCGCGGGCTGAAGGACGGCTGCCTCGAGCTCGGCATCCCGGTCACCGGCGGCAACGTCAGCCTCTACAACCAGACCGGCGAGACCGCGATCCTGCCCACGCCCGTCGTGGCCGTCCTCGGCGTGGTCGACGACGTCACGAAGCGCACGCCGTCCGCCTGGACCGTCGCCGGCGAGCAGGTCTTCCTGCTCGGCGAGACCCGCGAGGAGCTGTCCGGCTCCGAGTGGGCCCACGTGGTGCACGGCCACCTCGGCGGGCAGCCGCCGCGGGTCGACCTGGCGGCCGAGAAGTCGCTTGCCGAACTGCTGCACGAGGGCGTCGGGCTGCTCACCTCGGCCCACGACGTCTCCGACGGCGGCCTGGCCCAGACCCTGGTCGAGGGCTCCCTGAAGGCCATGGTCGGCGCGACCGTCTCGCTCGAGGGCGACGCCTTCGTCGGGCTCTTCGCCGAGTCCGCCGGCCGGGTCGTGGTCACCGTCGCTCCCGGCGACGAGGGCCGGCTCGCCGACCTGGCCGCGCGCCACGGCGTACCCCTCACGGCGCTGGGGGTCACCGGCGGCGACAGCCTGGTCGTCGAGGGGCAGTTCGAGGCGTCCCTCCTCGAGGTCCGGTCGGCGTGGATGGCGACGCTGCCGGCGGCACTTGCCTGACGACCTCGTCGTCACCGGCTCGTGGGCGGTGCCCGCGGGTGAGATGACCGAGCGGTTCTCGCGCTCCTCCGGTCCCGGCGGGCAGGGCGTGAACACCGCCGACAGTCGCGTCGAGCTCTCGTACGACGTCGCCGGCTCGCCGTCCGTGCCCGAGCACCTGCGGGCCCGGCTGCTGGCCCGCCTCGCCGGCCGGCTGGTCGACGGCGTGGTCACCATCGCGGCCAGCGAGCACCGCACGCAGCTGGCCAACCGCCGGGCCGCTCGCGAGCGGCTGGCGCAGCTGCTCCGCGAGGCCGCCGCCCCGCCGCCGCCCTCGCGCCGGCCCACGCGGCCGACCCGCGGCTCGAAGGAGCGGCGGCTGGACGCCAAGAAGCGGCGCGGCGAGACCAAGCGCGGCCGCCAGGGTCGCTTCGACTGACCGCCATCCGCCGGGGGCGCGGCGCCGAACCCCTGGCATGCGCCGACGCACGCTGCTCTCCCTGCCTGCCCTGGGCGCGCTGCTCGCGGCCTGCGGGCAGGATGGCGCCATGAGCGAGTCGAGCGACGTCCCGACCGGCCTCCCGCTGCTGAGCGAGCGGACGTCGTACGGCGACGACGCGAGCCAGTACGCCGAGCTGACCCTCCCCGCCGGCGAGCCCCGCGGGGTGGCCGTGGTGGTCCACGGCGGGTTCTGGAAGCCTGAGTACGGCCTCGAGTACGCCGAGCCGCTGGTCCCGAGCCTGGTCGCCGCGGGATGGGCCGCCTGGGCGATCGAGTACCGGCGGGGGACCGGTGCCGCCGACACGCTCGCCGACGTCCGCGCCGCCGTCGCGGCCCGTCCGGTGCTGCCGGGGCCGGTCGTCGGGATCGGCCACTCCGCCGGTGGCCACCTGGTCACCTGGGCCGCCGGTCAGGACGTCGGCCTCACCCACGTCGTGTCGCAGGCCGGCGTGCTCGACCTGGACGCCGCGCACGAGGCGGGGCTCGGCGGCGGGGCGGTCGAGGCGTTCCTGGGGCACCCGCCCGGCCCGGGCGACGCGTCCGTGGACCCGATCCGCCAGGTGCCGCTCGCCGTACCCCTGTGGTGCGTGCACGGCCGTGACGACCAGGTCGTGCCGATCTCCCAGTCCGAGGCGTACGTCGCCGCCGCGACCGAGGCCGGTGCGAGCGCCGAGCTGGTGGAGGTCGACGGTGACCACTTCACCGTGATCGACCCCGAGTCCGAGGCCTGGGCGCGGACCCTGGAGATCCTGGACGGGCTGGCGGGGTAGTCCGACACACCCGCCGGACCCACCCCGGGCGGGTCAGGCCTTGGGCAGCACCGAGATCTTCTGCCAGATCTTGCGGGACATGCCGGTGGTGAGCGACTCGATGGTGCTGACCGTGTCGAGGACGACGTTGTCGCGCGACTCCTCGGCGCACAGGGCGGCGGCCTTGCCGACCAGGCTGAGCAGCTCCGAGCAGTAGTTGAGGTAGTGCTCCAGCTGGTCGCGGTCGAGGTGCGGCTCGGGGCTGACCGGCGTCCGGACGAAGTCGGGGCGGAGTCGCTCGGGGTCCTTGGTGAGCTGGTGCATGTCGACGATGTGGGCCAGCGAGCGGAGCTGGTGGAGCAGGGTCAGGACCTGCCCGCGCTGCACCCGCTCGGGGAACGACCAGAGGAAGAACACCGCGATCGCGGCGAAGACCAGGTCGTTGATCGCGGACTCGATCAGCGGCACCCAGTCGACGCTGCTGTCGGGTCCGGCGTCGCCGGACACGTCGCGGGCGGCGATGACGAGCACGACGACGGTGGCCACGACGACCAGCGCCATCAGCGTCCGGGAGACGGTCCGGGCGGTGTCGATGCGGCGCCGGTTCACGACCGAGACGCTGGCGACCCGGTCGACCATCGCGACCAGCTCGAGTGAGACCTGGTGCAGCCCGCGCTCGGGGAACCGGGCGTCGATCCGCCGCTCCAGGGCGACGACCGTCGCCCGCACGTGCTCGGCGCCGAGCTTCTCGAGGCTCACGGCCGCAGCGTAGGCGGTCGTGAGCCCCGAGAGGTCACGAGGACGCGCGCATCGCCCGCAGTCCGACCGCCAGGCCGAGCGCCGCGACCAGCGCCGACGCGAGCAGGCCGGCGCCGATGGTGTCGAGGGGGTACGACCCCGCGAACAGCGGGCGGACCGCCTCGACGACGTACGTGAGTGGGTTGAGGTCGGACAGGAACCGCAGCCAGCCCGGCGCCCCGTCCAGGGGGAGCAGGACGCCGGCGAGCAGCAGCAAGGGGAAGACCAGCGTCTGCTGCACGGTCCAGAACAGCCAGTCCTGGCCCCTGCTCACCAGGGCGAGCGCGAAAGACAGGGCGCCGATGCCGACGCTGAACGCGGCCATGATCACCATCGCCAGCAGCACGCCGCCGAGGTGCAGGTCGAAGGAGAACGGCGTGCAGACGGCGATGATGATCGCGGTCTGCATCAGCATCGGCACGATCTCCTTCAGCGCCCGGCCGACCAGCAGCGAGGTCCGCGACAGCGGGGAGACCAGCAGCCGCTCGTGGGAGCCGGTGACCATCTCCTGGAGCAGGTTGGCGCCGGTGAACGACGCCCCCATCAGCGTGGTCATCGCGACGATCCCGGGCACGAACCACTGCAGCGCCGAGCCGTCGCCGGTGTCGGGCAGTAGCGGCGCGAACAGGGCCAGGAAGACCAGCGGCTGGACCATCGCGAACAGCACCGAGGCGGGCTCGCGGAAGACCGGCTTCAGCTCACGGGTCATCACGTTCCAGGTGTCGGTGACCAGGGTGGGCGTCAGGGTGGGCGTGAGGGTGCTCATGCGGGGGCTCCTTCGAGGGTGGGGGCGGTGTCGGACTCGCGCAGGCTGCGCCCGGTGAGCTCGAGGAAGACGTCGTCGAGGGTGGCGCTGGTGACCTCCAGCCGGGCGATGGCGACGCCGGTCGCCGCGAGGTCGGTGACCAGGCCGGCGGCGGCCTCGGAGGCCCGCGGCGCGCGGAGTCGTACGACGGCGCCCGCCCGCTCGACGCTCGCGCCGGGGACCAGGCGGGCCCCCCGCTCGGCGGCCGTGACCGCGTCGGCCTCGGACGCCAGGCCCAGCGTGACCAGGTCGCCGAGCCCGGAGCGCAGCGCGACCGCGGTGTCGTCGGCGATGACCACGCCGTGGTCGATCACGACCACCCGGTCGGCGATCGCGTCGGCCTCCTCCAGGTAGTGCGTGGTCAGCACGATCGTCGTGCCCTGCTCGCGGTGCAGCCGGCGCACCTGCTCCTGCAGGTTGACCCGGTTCTGCGGGTCGAGACCGGTCGACGGCTCGTCGAGGAAGAGCACCCGCGGCGACTGCACCAGGCCGATCGCGACGTCGAGGCGGCGGCGCTGGCCGCCGGACAGCGTGGAGACCGGCCGGCCGGCGTGCTCGGTGAGGTCGAAGGCCTCGAGCAGCTCGTCGGCGCGGGCCCCGGCCGCCGCCCGCGAGAGACCGAACGCGCGGGCCTGGCTGACCAGCTCGTCGCGGCCGCGCTGCTGGTGGCCGGCGCCGTTGCCCTGGCCGACGTAGCCGATGCTGCGGCGGACGTCGCGCTGGTCGCGGACGACGTCGTACCCGGCCACCTCGGCGGTGCCGGAGGTCGGGGCGACCAGGGTCGTGAGCATGCGCAGCGTCGTCGACTTGCCGGCGCCGTTGGGACCGAGGAAGGCGACGAGCTCGCCCTCCCGGACGTCGAGGTCGAGGCCGCGCACGGCTTCGACCGTCTGCTGGTGACGGGTGAAGTGGCGGGTCAGTCCGCGGGTTCGGATCATCATGGCAACGACGCTAGGGAGCATTGCGGCCAGTTCCTGGCCGCAATCCGATCTAGTCTCGACGTCATGACCACCAGCGCCCGGATGCTCCGCCTGCTGTCGCTGCTGCAGACCCACCGGTACTGGCCGGGCGCCGAGCTCTCCGAACGGCTCGACGTCAGTCCGCGCACGCTGCGACGCGACATCGACCGCCTCCGCGAGCTCGGGTACGCCGTCGACGCGATGCGGGGCGTGTCCGGCGGCTACCAGCTGCGTGCGGGCGGCCAGCTGCCGCCGCTGCTGCTGGAGGACGAGGAGGCGGTGGCGATCGCCGTCGGCCTGCGCACGGCCGCGGCCGGCGCGGTCAGCGGCATGGAGGAGACCTCCGTGCAGGCGCTGACCAAGGTGACCGCCCTGATGCCGCCGCGGCTGCGCCGCCAGCTCGACGCCCTGCGCACCCAGACGGAGAACTTCACGTGGGGCGGCGGTCCGGTGGTCGACGCGGCGGTGCTGACCCTGCTCGCCCAGGGCTGCCGCGACGACGAGCCGCTGCGGTTCACCTACACCGCCCGCGAGGCCGAGCCGACCGAGCGCTGGGTGGAGCCGCACCGGCTGGTCTCGCTGGGACGCCGCTGGTACCTCGTCGCCTACGACCGCGACCGCCAGGACTGGCGCAGCTTCCGGGTCGATCGGATCGCCGACGCCCGGCTGTTCGGCGGCCGGTTCCGCCCGCGCGACCTCCCCGCCGAGGACGCGCTCACCTTCGTCCAGTCGGGGATCCGCCGGATGCCGCAGCGGTACGCCGTACGTGTGCGGGTGGAGGCGCCGGTCGAGCGCGTGCAGCAGGCCGTCGGGCACTGGGGCAGCGTCGTCGCCGACGGTGCCGGCTGCCGGCTGGCGATGAACGTCGACGACCTGCAGTGGCCGCTGATGGTGCTGACCCAGGTCGGGGCCGACTTCAGGATCGACGGCCCGCCCGAGCTCGCCGACCAGGTACGGCGGGCCGCGGGGACCTTCAGCCGCGCCGGGGGCCACCCAGGAGGGGACCGCTGAGCAGCGGCCCGACCGCGAGCGGTCCGGCCAGGAGGCAGTCCTGGCCGTAGACCTTGCCCGAGGGCAGCAGGTCCTCCAGATGGTCGGGGTGGGCGCGGACGAAGCGGTCGCCCGCGGGGGTCGCCCCGGGTGCGAGCAGCAGCACCGCGTGCTCGGCGGCCAGGCCCTCGAGGACGACCACCGGCAGGTGCTTGACCTCCAGCATCAGCACCCACGGGACGGGGGCCGCGAGGGACCGGCGGGCCCCGGCGACGACCTCGTGCTCGAAGCCCTCGACGTCGACCTTCACGCAGAACGGGCCGGGCTGCTCGCCCAGGATCTCGTCGAGGGTGGTGACCTCGACGTCGAGGAACGACCAGCGGCCGGGCTCGTCGTACGTGCCGGTGTCGAGCGACGACGTGCCCGACCAGGTCCGGTCGACCGCGAAGCGGGCCGAGCCGCTGCGGCCGCCCACCGCCTGGGGCCGCAGGTCGACGTCGAGCCCGTTGAGCGCCAGGGTGCGGCGGGCGAGCTCGCGGACCACGGGGTTGGGCTCGAAGCCGACCAGCCGGGCGCCGGCGGGCAGGGCGGGACGGACCAGCATCTCGCCGTAGTTGACCCCGACGTCGACGACGACGTCCCAGTCGACGGCGGCCAGGGCGCGGCGCCACATGCGCAGGGAGAGCGGGTTGAGGTCGCCGCCGGAGGCGACCAGGTCGGCCGCGCGCGGGTCGGCGGGGTCGACCAGGAGGGTCCGGCCGTCGGCGGTGACGACGCGGTCGCTGGTGAGGGTGTCCATCGCGTGACCGTAGGGACGACCCGTGAACGACGGATGAACCCCGTAGCCTGCCCCGGTGCACCTGCGGTGGAGGCTCTGCGTCGTCGTCGGGGGCGGGACCGGACCCGGCCACGAGGTCTGCCTGCGCCTGGCGCGGGCCGGGGCGGGGCTGCTGGTGGTCGACACCGACGGGGCTGCGGCCGAGTCGACGGCCGAGCTGGCCCGCTCCAGCCGGGTCTCCGCCTGGTCGCTGAAGGCCGACCCGACCGACGACCAGGACCTCGACCTGCTGGCCGCCCGGGCCCGCGATCTCGGCGGCGCCGACCTGGTCGTCATCACCGGCGTCGACCCGGCCCGGGGCCCCGACGTGGCCGCCCGGCTGGTCGCCGAGCCGCGGATGGTCGGGCTGGTGGGCGACGACGACGTCCGGGTCGCCGTTGCCGCGGTCGAGCACCTCGGCGCCGCCGAGCCCGGCACCGCCGTGGTCATCGGCTGAGCGTCATCCGCTGAGCGTCATCGGCCGACGGTCGGCCTCCGGGTCTCCGGGCCCGGTCCCGGCTGGCAGTGCGGGCACCACCAGGTACGACGGTTCGCGGGGTCCTGGGGCAGGTCGTCGACCATCAGCACGGTCGTGCCGCAGCGCAGGCACGGCCGGCGCTGCCGCCCGGACACCCAGTGGTCCTCGCCGCGGCGGCTGCTGCCGGTCGTGACCTGGTAGGCGCCGGGCACCAGCGCGGAGTGGCGCAAGGCCCGGGCGGCCCGCTCGACCAACCGCTCGACGTCGACGTCGCCCACCGGTGTCCAGGGCGACACCCCCGTCAGGAAGGCCAGCTCGTTGGCCCACAGGTTGCCCAGCCCGGCCATCCGGGTCTGGTCGAGCAGCGCCGACACCAGGGGTACGCCGGGGTCCGCGCGGAGCCGTCGTACCGCCTCGGCGGGGTCCCAGTCCTCGCGCAGCGGGTCGGGGCCGAGGTGCCCGACCAGGCGGTGCTCGTCGCCGGTCGAGACCAGGTCGAGCTGGTGCAGCCGGATGCCCCAGGCGGTGCTCCCGGTCGCCAGCTCCAGCACGACCCGGACGTGGGGGAGGAGTCGCGCCGGCAGTCGCTTGCCCGGCCGGGTGACCGACCACTCGCCGTCCATCAGCAGGTGGCTGTGGAGCGTGACGTCGCCGGAGAACCGGGTCAGCAGGTGCTTGCCGTGGGTGACGTGCGCGAGCACGGTGCGTCCGGCCAGGTCGCGGGTGGCCAGCGCGGGGACGCGCAGGTCGCTGCGGGCCACCTCGCGCCCGAGCAGGTCGCGGTCGAGGCGCCGCGCGAGCTTGTGGACGCTGTCCCCCTCCGGCACCCGTCCAGTCTGCCGACCGGGCCCTACCGGTCCCAGCGCGGCGCCGGGACGCTGCGGGGAGACGACCGGATCGGCACCGGCCGCGCCGTACGACGGGCCAGCTCGCGGCGCAGCCGCTCGGTCCGCCGGGCGCTCATGCCGCCACCGCCCACTCGACGGGACGGGGGACGGTACGCACCGACCGGGCCAGGGTCGGGATCAGCGCGACCGCGGCGACCAGGACGGCCAGCACCAGGATCGCGCCCGAGCCGCCGAGGCCCTCCAGCAGCAGCCCGCCGAGGAGCGGGGCGAGCGGCATCGTCGACATGGACACGAACTGCGACGTCGACTGCACCCGGCCCTGCAGCTCGGTCGGAGTGACCGCGACCCGGTAGGAGCCGATGCCGGCGTTGCCCGCGGGGTTGAGGAAGACCCCGACCGACAGGGCCACCGCGACCACCAGGGGGCTGTTCCAGAAGACCAGGGGCACCAGCAGCGGGACGAAGCTCCAGGCGACCGCCACGGTCAGCCGCCCGGTCGGCAGCCGGTCGATCAGCCACGGCGCGACCACCGCCCCGGCGATCCCGCAGACCCCGGACGCCACCTCGACCAGCGCGATCTGCAGCGGCGGGAAGCCGTCCTGCACCAGCCGCAGCACCGCGACCAGGAACAGCGCGTTGATGACCAGGTTCGCGCACGCGGCCCAGACGGTCAGCACCCGGAAGAACGGCTGGCCGGCGATGAACCGGATTCCCGCGGCCAGGTCGCGTCCGGGGCTGCGCGGGGTGGTCCGCGGCGGCGGGCGCAGGTCGGCCCGGATCCGGCCGAGCAGCAGCCACGAGGCCGCGAAGCTCAGCGCGTCCGCGGCGAACGGCAGCCAGCGGGTGACGCCGTACAGGGCACCGCCGAGCGGCGCCCCCAGCAGCGCGGCGACGTGCTGGCGGGCCTGCTGCTGGCTCAGCGCGGTCGGCAGGTCCTCGGCCGGTACGACGGCCCGCACCGCCGCCATCTCGGCCGGCGCGAACACGCCCGCGGCCGCCCCGGTCACCAGCGCGACGGCCAGCAGGTGCGGGAGCGTGAGGGCACCGTACAGGCCGGCGAGCGCGAGCGAGGCGTAGAGCAGGGCGCCCGTGGCGCTGGCCGCGCGCATCATCCGGCGCCGGTCGACCCGGTCGGCGACCACGCCCGCCGGGAGCAGGGCCCCGGCCATGCCGAGCAGGTGCACGGCCTCCACGAGCGCCGCGAGCAGCGCCGATCCCGTGAGGGCGTAGGCGAGGAGCGGGAAGACGAAGAGGCTCGTGCGGGTGCCCAGCTCGCTGATCGTCTGGCCGATCCAGAGCGCGGTGAAGTCGGGGTTGCCGAGGAGGCGGCGGTGTCCGGTCATATTCCGCAACATACATTGCGCACGTTATGTTGCGCAATAGTGCGTGCGGAAGTTGGGTAGGGTGGCCGCATGCCCGAGAGTCGACCCGTGCACGACCCCAAGGTGCTGCGCGCGATCGCCCACCCGGTCCGCAACCGGATCCTCACCGAGCTCGACGCCGCAGGCTCGCTGCGCGCCGCCGACCTCGCCGCGCTGCTGGACATCCCGGCCAACCAGGCGAGCTTCCACCTGCGGCAGCTGGCCAAGTACGGGCTGATCGAGGAGGACCCCGACGCCGCCCGCGACCGGCGCGACCGGGTCTGGCGCTCCTCGCCGCGCGGGGTCAACCTCGACCTCGGCGAGATCGAGAAGGCGCCCGGCGGGAAGGCCGCCTCGGCGGTCTACCGCGCCCAGTCGGCGGCCAAGGCGCACGCCTACGTCGAGCGCGCGCACGACGACCGCCGCGACGAGGGCACCGCCCGGTCGGTCATGGACAGCTCGCTGCGGCTGACCAAGGACGAGGCCCGCGAGCTGTCGCAGGAGCTGGTCGACCTGGTCACCGCCTGGGGCGAGCGCACCCGCGGGCGCGACGACGCCGAGCGCCGGACCTACCTCTACTACGCGATGCTCATGCCGCACCCCGACCTGGAGCAGGAGGAGACCGACTGATGGCCGCCCGCCTCAAGCCCGCCGCCCCGGCCGACGTCGCGGCGGCCCGCGCCCGCCTCGCCGACGGGTCGGCCGAGAAGACCGACCTCCGGCTGCTGGTCAAGCACTACCTGGCCGTCCTTGAGCACCGCGCGCCCGGCCACTCCGTCGAGGTCCGGGTCCCGCCGTACGCCGCCGTCCAGGTGATCCCCGGAGTCCGGCACACCCGCGGCACCCCGCCCGCCGTCGTCGAGACCGACGCCGCCACCTGGATCGCCCTGGCGACCGGCGAGCTGGGCTGGGCGGAGGCCGAGTCGACCGCCCGGGTCCGGGCCAGTGGCGAGCGGGCCGACCTGACCCCCCATCTGCCGCTGACCTAGGGTCGAAGCCATGAGCGACGACATCCGGGGCAAGGTGCAGGCCGTCCTTCCGTCCGTGCGGGCGGATCTCGAGGACCTGGTGCGGATCCAGTCCGTCAGCGCCGATCCCGAGCGGCTGAGCGAGGTCGAGAAGAGCGCCGAGCGGACCCTGGAGCTGTTCCTGGCCGAGGGCGTGGACGCCGAGATCGTGCGCGCGTTCGACGGCGCGCCGCCGGCCGTCGTCGGGGAGAAGAAGGGGCCGGCGGGGGCGCCGACGGTGCTGCTCTACGCCCACCACGACGTCCAGCCCGAGAACGACCCGGCCGACTGGGACTCCCCGCCGTACGAGCCCACCGAGCGCGACGGCCGGCTCTACGGCCGCGGTGCCGCGGACGACAAGGCCGGGATCATGGCCCACGTCGGAGCGCTGCGGGCGCTCGGCGACGACCTGCCGGTGACCGTACGGCTGTTCATCGAGGGTGAGGAGGAGGTCGCGAGCGCGACCCTCCCGCAGTTGCTCGAGCAGTACCAGGACCGACTCAAGGCCGACGTCATCGTGATCGCGGACTCCGGCAACTGGGACATCGGCGTCCCCGCGCTGACCACCAGCCTGCGCGGCCTGATCCGCGTCGACGTCGAGGTCCGCACGCTCACCCACGCCGTGCACTCGGGCATGTGGGGCGGCCTCGCGCCCGACGCGATCATGGCGATGGTCCGGCTGCTCGACAGCCTGTGGACCCCCGACGGTGCGCCGGCCGTGGCCGGCCTGGCGAGCGGTCCGGCCGCCGACGTGGAGTACCCCGAGGAGCGGCTGCGCGCCGAGTCCGGCGCCATCGACGGGCTGTCCTGGATCGGCGAGGGCCCCGCGGTCGAGCGGCTGTGGACCCAGCCGGCCATCACCGTCACCGGCTTCGACGCGCCCAAGGTCGCCGGTGCCTCCAACACCCTCAGCCCGGTCGCCCGCGCCCGGGTGACCATCCGGATCGCCCCCGGCGACACCTCCGAGAACGCCGTCGCGCGGCTCGAGGAGCACCTGCGGGCGCACGTCCCGTGGGGCGCCGCCCTGCAGACGACCGTCGTCGACACCGGCGAGCCGATCGCGCTCCCGGCCCAGGGCCCGGCGTACGACGCCGCCCGCGCGGCTTTCGCGGAGGCCTGGGACGGCACCGCGCCGGTCGACATGGGCGTCGGCGGCTCGATCCCGTTCATCGCCGAGTTCCTGGAGGCGTTCCCGCAGGCCAGCGTCCTGGTCACCGGCGTCGAGGACCCCGACACCCGGGCCCACGGCGCCAACGAGGGCCTGCACCTGGCCGAGTTCGAGCGGGTCGTGCTCGCCGAGGCGCTGCTGCTGCGCAACCTGGGCGCCTAGCTCCCCGGGACCCATCCGCCCTCCCGGCGGCTCCGAACCACTCGCGAGTGACCGTCGTCACTCCGGGGTAACGAAGTCGCCGGGGGCATGCTCCGGCCCCCCGTATCTCGGGAGTCGCCATGTCCGCAGTCCACCGTCCCCTCGATCCGGAGGCGGTGGCCCCGCCGGGCGTCGACCGCCGCTCCTTCGTCGGCTACGTCCTCGGGGGCACCACCCTGGTCGCGGCCGCCGACCTGGCCCTCGGCGCCGAGCCGGCAGCCGCGGTCCCGACCGTGCCGCAGCCGGCCGAGCTCTACGACCTCAACGACCTGCTGACCGACGCCGCCCGTCCCACGGCCAACCTGATCCGGATCGAGCTGCACGAGGACGGCACCGCCTCCTTCGCGCTCCCGCGCTCCGAGAACGGCCAGGGCGTCACCACCTCCACGGCGATGCTGATCGCCGAGGAGCTCGACCTGCCGCTCGACAAGGTCCGGGTCACCCTGGCCGACGCGCGACCCGAGCTGCTGTTCAACCAGCTCACCGGCGGCTCGAACACCACGATCTCGACGTACACCCCAGTCCGGGTCGCCGCGGCCGTCGCCCGGGGCGCGCTCCTCGACGCCGCCGCCGTGCTGCTGGGCGACGAGGTCGCGAAGCTGGTCGCCAAGGGCGGCATCGTCCAGGGCCCGAGCGGCACCGCGTCGTACGGCGACCTCGCGCGCGCGGCGGCCTCGCGGACGGACCGGACGGTCCGGGTCCGCCTCAAGGACCCGAGCCGTTTCCGGGTGGTCGGCACCGGTCAGGGCCGGGTCGACGCGCGGGACGCGGTCACCGGGCGGAAGACCTTCGCCACCGACCTCCAGGTCGACGGCGCGCTGCCGACCATGGTCTGCCGGGCCCCCACGCTCAACGGCGAGCCGCGGCGGCTGCGCAACGAGGCGGAGGTGCTGGCCCTGCCCGGGGTGACGGACGTGGCCGTGCTGCCCTTCGGGGTGGCCGTGCGGGCCGAGACGTTCGGCCAGTGCATCGACGCCGTCCGGGCGATGAAGGTCGACTGGCGTGACGGCCCGGTCGCCGGGATGTCCGACGACGACGTCGTCCGCGAGCTCCGGCGTGCCCAGCTGCCGCTGCCGGCTCTCCCGAACACCCCGCTGAGCCGGACGGTCGAGACCGACGTCCTGTGCTACTTCCGCAGCAACTCCGCGATGGACACCAACTCCGCGATCGCCGACGTCCGCGAGGACCGGGCCGAGATCTGGTCGGCGCTCAAGTCCCCGATCGCCGCGCAGCAGCGGATCGCCGAGGTGCTCGGCCTGCCGCAGGATCGGGTCGACGTGCACGTCGTGCAGGGCGGCGGGTCGTTCGGACGACGGCTCTTCTTCGACGGCGCCCTCGAGGCGGCCCAGGTGTCCCGGGCGATGGGGAAGCCGGTGAAGCTGATGTGGCACCGGGCCGACGACGCCCGGGTCGGCCGCGGCCACCCGATGTGCACCAGCCGGGTCCGGGCCGTGGTCGTCGGCAAGAAGGTGGTCGCGTTCCAGCAGAGCCACACCAGCATCGAGACCGACTACCGCCACGGCCTGGGCGAGCTGATCACCGCCACCGCCGCCAGTCTGCCGACCGGACTGGGCAACCTCGGCTTCGCGGAGACGATCTTCGCGCTGACCCAGGAGGTGCCCTACGACTTCGGCGTCGTCACCCAGACGCTGACCGAGACCGACGACCGCTTCAACACCGGCAGCATGCGCAACATCTACTCGCCCGACGTACGCGCGGCGGGGGAGCTGACCGTCGACAAGATCGCCACGGTGGTCAAGGAGGACCCCTACGAGTTCCGCCGCCGTCACCTGCGCGACGAGCGGACCCGGGCGGTCCTGGAGAAGGTCGCCGAGGTCGGCGACTGGGGCCGGGCGATGCCCGCCGGCACGGCGCAGGGCATCGCGATCCACAAGGAGTACAAGGGCGCCAGCGCCTGCCTGGTCGAGCTCGACTGCCGCGACGTCCAGACCGGTCGTGACATCCGGGACGGCGTCGGCGGGCCCCGGGTCACCCGGGTGACCTTCGCCGTGGACGTGGGGCTGCCGGTCAACCCGCGCGGGCTGGAGGCGCAGATGCAGGGCGGGATCATGGACGGCATCGCCCTCGCGCTCACCTCGAGCATGCACCTGCGCGACGGCCACTTCCTCGAGGCCAGCTGGGACAACTACTTCTACACGCGCCAGTGGAACGTCCCACCCGAGGTCGAGGTGATCGTGATGCCACCGACCACGGGGGTCCCGGGCGGTGCCGGCGAGGCCGGCGTCGCGGCGAGCTTCGCGGCCGTCGCCTGCGCCTACGCCCGCGCGACCGGGCGCAGTCCGTCGTACTTCCCGGTGAACCACCGCGACCCCGTGGAGTTCAGCGTGAAGCCCTACGTCCCGCCCGTCCCACCGTCGCCGGTCAACGGCCTGAAGAAGATCGTCTGAGGAGCGCGCCGTGCCGAAGCAGACCTTCCGCCTCAACGGCCGGACCGTGACCGTCGACGTGCACCCGGACGTCCGGGTGCTCTGGGTCCTCCGCGACCTGCTCGGGGTCACCGGCCCCAAGTACGGCTGCGGCATCAACGTGTGCAAGGCGTGCACCTCGCACGTCAACGGCCGCGGCTTCAACCCCTGCGCGGTCCGGGTCGGCGACCTCGCCGCGGACGACGAGGTCACCACCATCGAGGGCCTCGCCGGGACCGTCGACGAGGACCTGCACCCGATGCAGCAGGCCTGGCTGGACCGCGACGTCGCCCAGTGCGGCTACTGCCAGCCCGGCCAGATCATGGCCGCGGTCGCCCTCGTCCGGAAGGTACGACGCGAGCAGCGCGAGATCGAGGACGCCGACCTCGACTCGATCCGCAACATCTGCCGCTGCGGGACCTACGTGCGGATCCGGGAGGCGATCGAGCAGGGCGCCCGCGCGATGGCCTGACGCTCAGGCGGCCGGCAGCAGCACCCGGAACGTGCTGCCCTTGCCCAGCTCGGACTCGACCGCGATGTGCCCGCCGTGGCGCTGCACGATCCGGCTGACGATGGCCAGGCCCAGCCCGGTGCCGGGCTGGGCGACGGCGGCGGGGTTGGAGGAGCGGAAGAACTCGGTGAACAGCTGCTTCTGGTCCTCGGCGGAGATGCCGAGGCCCTCGTCGCTGCAGAGCAGCTCCACCTCGCTGCCGACCCGGGCGACCGAGACGGTGATCCGGCCGCCCTCGGCGGTGTACTTCAGCGCGTTGCTGACCAGGTTGGACACGACCCGGTCGAGCTCGGTGGCGTCGCCGCTGGCGAGCACCTGCTCCGAGCCGGCCTCGACGGTCACCGTGAGGTGCCGCCGCTCGGCCTCCACCGCGGTGAGCTCGACGACGTCGTCGACGATCGTGCGCAGGTCGACGGGGCGGGCCACGACCGGGTTGTCGGGGTCGCCGACCTTGGCGAGCAGCAGCAGGTCGTCGACCACCCGACCGAGCCGGCGGGCGCCACGCTCCATCGCGTTCAGTGAGGTGCGGACCGGGCCGGGGAGCCCCTCGACGGACTCGAGGATCTCCAGGTGGCCGAGGACCGAGGTCAGCGGGTTCTTCAGCTCGTGGGAGACCGTCGCGATGAGCTGGCTCTTGTAGGTGTCGAGGGCCTGGAGCTCGGTGACCAGCCGGTGCTCGCGCTCGTAGGCGCGCACGTTGAGGATCGCGCCACCCAGATCGCGGCCGACGTCGAGCGCGGCGGCGGACTCGGTCTCGGTCCAGTCGGGGGCGTGCAGCGGGCGGGTCAGCACCAGGTTGCCGAGGCACTCGCGCCCCGCGCCGAGCGGGACGAAGAGGATCGAGCCGACCTCGATCGCGTGCAGGAAGTCGACCACCCGGGTCCCCTGCTCCGCGGTGAGGACGCCGAGCGGCCGGCCGGC
The DNA here is from genome assembly GCF_900101465.1 of Nocardioides lianchengensis. Taxonomy (GTDB): domain Bacteria; phylum Actinomycetota; class Actinomycetes; order Propionibacteriales; family Nocardioidaceae; genus Nocardioides; species Nocardioides lianchengensis. The sequence continues at coordinate 124,466 of NZ_FMZM01000011.1, read as the reverse complement.
GGCGACCACCGTGACCTGCTGCTCGGCCCAGAGCAGGCGGGCCGCGGTCTCGGCGATCTCGATGAGGTCCAGCGGGAGCTCGACCACGGCGCCGTCGGCGGAGTAGACGCTGCCGGTGCCGAGCCCGTCCTCGTCGAAGGTCTGGATCCACATGCCGATCGCGCGGAAGCCCTCGGTGAGCGCGGGCCGGGAGGTCTGCAGGATGTGCTCGAGCGACGGCTGCACCGAGGCCTGGCGCACGATCCGCCGGGCGGTGTCGGCCAGCCGGACCTGGGCGGCCAGCTCCTCGCGCTCCAGCGCCGTGAGTACGGCGCGCGCCGCCTGCTCGGCGTACAGCTCGAGGACGCGGCGCTGGTCGGGGCCGGGCCGGCGGCCGTCGGCCGGCAGGTCGATCGACAGGCTGCCGCGCAGGGTGCCGTCTTGGTCGTGCAGGGGCGCGACGAGCAGGTCCATCGGGTGCCAGGCGTCGTCGCCGGCGAGCGGCTCGACGTCGGGCACCCATCCCCACTCGCCCTCGCCGAGGTCGAGCCGCTCGTGCGGCACGAACTTCAGCATCCCCCAGTCGTCGGCCTTCGCGAGCTCGGTCATCAGTGCGTCGATGGGGGTCCGTCGGCCCTCGAGCTGCTGGCGGGCGTCGTCGCTGCCCGCGACCGCCATCACCTGCATGTGCCCGTCGTCGCGCGCGACGCTGATGGCCGCCACGCCGAACCCGGCGATCTGGGTGACGCCCTCGGCGATCAGCAGCAGCGCGTCGTCCTCGGCCGCCGCTGCCCACGCGCCCGACCGTGCGGACTCGGGCGGCGGCGCAGGCACGGGATGGCCTCCAGGGATGCTGGCGGGGGGATGGGATCGATCGTACGTCCGACTACGGCAGTACCCGGATGCTGCGGTGACGTTCGGCACCACGAAGCGACTCTTGAGCCTTCGGATCGGTAGACTCGGCGCGTGCCGTACCTCAGCAACAGTGGCAGCTCACGCAGAGGCGGCGACGGCCGGCTCACCGCCGCCCTCGACCCGCAGGACCAGGGCCCCCAGGACGCCTGTGGCGTCTTCGGGGTGTGGGCCCCGGGCGAGGACGTCGCCAAGCTGACCTACTTCGGTCTCTACGCCCTCCAGCACCGCGGCCAGGAGTCGGCAGGCATCGCCGTCTCCAACGGCCGTCAGATCCTGGTCTACAAGGACATGGGTCTGGTCTCGCAGGTCTTCGACGAGACCACGCTGGCCTCGCTCAAGGGCCACCTGGCGATCGGCCACTCGCGCTACTCCACGACCGGCGCCAGCACCTGGCAGAACGCCCAGCCGACGTTCCAGCCGACCGCCGACGGCTCGATCGCCCTCGGTCACAACGGCAACCTGATCAACACCCACGAGCTCTCCCAGATGGTCGAGGACCTGCCCGGCCCCGAGGACGAGCTCGAGCTGCACACCCGCCCGCAGGAGACGTCGACCAACGACACCGGCCTCGTCACGGCGCTGCTCGCCCACCACCCCGACACGTCGCTGGAGCAGCGCGCCCTCGAGGTGCTGCCGCTGCTCAGGGGCGCCTTCTGCTTCGTGTGGATGAACGAGAACACCCTGTACGCCGCCCGCGACCCGCAGGGCATCCGGCCGCTGGTCCTGGGTCGCCTCGACCGCGGCTGGGTCGTCGCCTCCGAGGACGCCGCCCTGGCCACCATCGGCGCGAGCGTCGTGCGCGAGGTGGAGCCCGGCGAGATGCTCGTCATCGACGAGAACGGCCTGCGCTCCCACAAGTTCGCCGAGCCCGACCGCAAGGGCTGCGTCTTCGAGTACGTCTACCTCGCCCGCCCCGACGCCACCATCAGCGGCCGCAGCGTCCACGAGTCGCGCGTCGAGATGGGCCGCCAGCTGGCCCGCGAGTTCCCGGTCGAGGCCGACCTGGTGATCCCGGTCCCCGAGTCCGGCACCCCCGCCGCCGCCGGCTACGCCGAGGAGTCCGGCATCCCGTTCGGCCAGGGCTTCGTCAAGAACGCCTACGTCGGCCGCACCTTCATCCAGCCCAGCCAGACCCTGCGCCAGCTCGGCATCCGGCTGAAGCTCAACGCCCTCGAGCACATGATCCGCGGCAAGCGGATCGTCGTGGTCGACGACTCGATCGTGCGCGGCAACACCCAGCGCGCCCAGGTGCGGATGCTCCGCGAGGCCGGCGCCCGCGAGGTGCACGTGCGGATCTCCAGCCCCCCGGTGAAGTGGCCGTGCTTCTACGGCATCGACTTCGCCACCCGGGCCGAGCTGATCGCCAACGGCCTGACGCCCGAGGAGATCGCCGCCAGCGTCGGGGCCGACACCCTCGGCTACATCTCCCTCGACGGGATGATCGAGGCGACCCGCCAGCCGAAGGAGAGCCTGTGCCGGGCCTGCTTCACCGGCGAGTACCCCGTCCCGCTGCCCGACGAGTCGCTGCTCGGGAAGCACCTGCTCGAGGCCACCCTGAAGTCCCCGACCATGGGCCGTGCGCTGCCCGTGCTCAACAACCCGTGAGGTCACTCCTGTGAACGACGCCGTCCCCGGCAGCAACGCGTACGCCGAGGCCGGCGTCGACATCCACGCGGCCGACCGGGCCATCGAGCTGATGAAGGGCTCGATCGAGCGGGCCCGCCGGCCCGAGATGATCGGCGGCCTGGGCGGCTTCGCCGGCCTCTTCGACGCCTCGGCGCTGACCAAGTACACCCGCCCGCTGCTGGCCACCTCCACCGACGGCGTCGGCACCAAGGTCGCGATCGCGCAGGCGATGGACGTCCACGACACCATCGGCTACGACCTGGTCGGCATGGTCGTCGACGACCTGGTCGTCTGCGGGGCCGAGCCGCTCTTCATGACCGACTACATCGCCACCGGCAAGGTGGTGCCCGAGCGGATCGCCGCGATCGTCAAGGGCATCGCGGACGCCTGCGTCGAGGCCGGCTGCGCGCTGGTCGGCGGCGAGACCGCCGAGCACCCGGGCCTCCTCGGCCCCGACGAGTACGACGTCGCCGGCGCCACGACGGGCGTCGTGGAGGCCGACCGGCTGCTCGGCCCCGGCCGGGTCCGCCCGGGCGACGTGGTGGTCGCCATGGCCGCCAGCGGCCTGCACTCCAACGGCTACTCCCTGGTCCGTCACGTGCTGCTCGAGAAGGCCGGCTGGGCGCTCGACCGGAACGTGCCGGAGCTCGGCGGCCCGCTGGGCGAGGAGCTGCTGACCCCGACCCGGATCTACGCGAAGGCCTGCCTCGCGCTCGCCGACGCGACGGCCACCCACGCGATGTCCCACGTGACGGGAGGCGGCCTGGCCGCCAACCTGGAGCGGGTGATGCCGCTCGAGCTGACCGCCACCCTCGACCGGACGACCTGGACGCCGCAGCCGATCTTCGACCTGGTCCGCCGGGTCGGCGACGTCTCGCAGCCCGACCTCGAGATGACGCTGAACTGCGGCGTCGGCATGGTCGCGCTGATGCCGGCCGCGGACGTCGACGCCGCCGTGGCACTGCTCGACGGGTTCGGGATCCGGGCCTGGGCGGCCGGCGAGGTGAGCTCCTCGGACACCGACGGGGGCCGGGTCCGGCTCACCGGACAGCACCCCGGTTGGTGAGTTCGGCCTCGTCCACCGGCGATTCGGACACTCGGTGTGCGGGAACAGCCACCCAACAGGTAGCGTTGCCCCCACGAAGAAATACTGAGGACCAGCCCGGGAGCCACTGTGCCCCGGCCAACGTGCGAGGGGGCTGACCCTATGGGGCGCGGCCGAGCGAAGGCAAAGCAGACGAAGGTCGCACGCGACCTGAAGTACCGCACTCACGAGACGGACTTCGGGAAGTTGGCGCAGGAGCTGCACGGCGACGAGAACATCGTCGAATCCGATCCCGTGGACCCGGAGGTCCTCGAGAAGTGGTCGGACTACTCAGAACCCCAGCGCGACTGACCTCGGCGGGGACGGTCCGCGCGTGCGGACCGTCCACCGCTGAGTGTCAGCTGATCCAGATCCCTCGCAGCCGGCCCACGTCGCGCATCCGCGCCTCGGCCAGCCGGTCGGCCGCCAGGGCAGGAGACACGCCGTCCCGTACGGCGAGCGCCAGCACGTCCCGCGTGGTCTCGAAGATCCCGCTCGCGCGCTGCTGCGCGCGCTCGAAGCTGAACCCGCTCGGGTCGATCTCGTCGGCGACCTGGATGAGGCCGCCGGCGTTCACGCAGTAGTCGGGTGCGTAGACGATCCCGCGGTCGGCCAGCGACTTCTCGACCCCGGGGTGCGCGAGCTGGTTGTTGGCCGCTCCGCACACGACGCGCGCGCGGAGCACCGCGACGACCTCGTCGGTGAGCGCGCCGCCGAGCGCGCACGGCGCGTAGACGTCGAGCGGCTCGGCGACCAGGGCCGCGGTCGAGGCGACCACGCGGACCTCCGGGTGGTCGGCGACGAGCGTGTCGAGCGCGGGCTGCCAGGGGTCGGTGACGACCACGTCGGCGCCGTCCTCGACCAGGTGGCGCACCAGGTGACGACCGACCTTGCCGACGCCGGCCACGCCGACCGTCCGACCGGCGAGCGACGTACCGCCCCAGGCGGCCTCGGCGGCGGCGCGCATCCCCTGGAAGACGCCGTACGCCGTGAGCACGGAGCTGTCGCCGGCCCCGCCGTGGGCGACGGTGCGGCCGGTGACGTGGTCGCACTCACGCGCGACCTGGTCCATGTCGACGCTGAACGTGCCGACGTCGCAGGCGGTGCGGTAGCGGCCGCCGAGCGACTGCACGAACCGGCCGTAGGCGCGCAGCAGCGCCTCGGACTTCAGGGTGCGCGGATCGCCGATGATGACGGCCTTGCCGCCGCCGAGGTCGAGCCCGGCCAGCGCGGCCTTGTAGGACATCCCGCGGGAGAGGTCCAGGACGTCGCGGAGCGCGGCGTCGGTGGTGGCGTAGGGATGGAAGCGGGTGCCGCCGAGGGCGGGGCCGAGGGCCGTCGAGTGGATCGCGACGATCGCGCGCAGGCCGGTGGCCGGGTCGTTCGCGAAGACGACCTGCTCGTGCTCGGGGGCGAGGTCGAAGGGGTCGGTCATGGTGGTGTCCGATCTGTCGGCCACGGGGTGGTGTGGCGCCGGGTGGTGGGTGCCCGCAGGGGTGGCGCGGGTCACGTCCCAGGCTAGGCGACCGTCAGCTCAGCGCGTTGGTCGCGGCGTACGAAGCGGCGAAGGCCGCGCCGAGCACCACGACGAGGAGCAGCCAGAAGAGCGGCGTGAGCGAGGGGCGGTGCGGGGCGGGCGCGACCGGCTCCCCGAGCAGCGTGCGCGAGGTGATCAGGGTGGCGGAGCCGGTGTCGGGGTCCGGGCCGGCCAGGGCCTCGCGGAGCGCCCCGACGAAGGAGGCGACGTCCGGCCAGCGGTCCGCGGGGTCCGGCTCCAGGGCGCGCAGCAGCGCCTCGTCCACGGCGGGGGCGAGGTCGGCGAGCGTCGACGGCGCCGGCGGGAGGGTGGCGGTCAGCAGCTCGTGCATCGTGGCGGTGCGGGCCTGCTGCCCGGTGAGCAGCTGGTAGGCGACCGCCCCCAGGGCGTGCACGTCGGCCCGCCGGTCGATGCCCGTGCCGCTGACCTGCTCGGGCGCCATGTAGGCCGGCGTCCCGACGACCTGGGTCAGCCCGCTGGCGTGCAGCATCGCCTTGGCCACGCCCAGGTCGGCCACCAGGACCCGCTCGCCACCGCTGCCGCCGCTGCGCAGCAGCAGGTTCTGCGGCTTCACGTCGCGGTGCACGATGCCCAGCTCGTGCAGCACTCCCAGCCCCGCGCCGGCCTGCGTGACCAGGTCGAGGACCCGACCGGACGGGAGCGGGCGGCCGGGCGCCGTCAGGCCGGCCAGCGTGCCGAGGTCGGCGTAGGTCATCACGAAGTACGGCGTCGCGTCGACCTCACCGACGTCGTACACGCGCACGATGTGGTCGGAGTCCGCGCGGCGCAGGATCCGGGCCTCCTCGAGGAACCGCTCGCGGACGTCGAGTCGGCGGGCCCAGTTGTCGGCGAGCGCCTTCACCGCGACGTCGGACTGCAGCTCGGTGTCGCGGTAGAGCCACACCGTCGCGAACCCGCCGGCGCCGATCGCCTCGACGCGCTCCAGGCGGCCGAGGCGTTCGGGGAGGGACACGATCGGTAGTCTGCCGCAGATGCCCGACCTCTCCGATCCCGACGAGCTCGACGCCCTGGCGCTGCGCGCGGCAGCCGGCGACCGGGCCGCGCTCGAGGACCTGCTCGCCGCGGTGCAGCCGCGGGTACGCCGTACCTGCGGCCGGATGCTGCTCTACCCCGAGGACGCCGAGGAGGCGACCCAGGACGCGCTGCTGCTGGTCGCCACCAAGATCGGCCAGTTCGGCGGCCGCAGCCGGTTCACCACCTGGCTGCACGCGGTCGCGTCCAACAGCGCGCGAGGCACCTACCGCACCCTGAAGCGCCGCGCCGCCGAGCGGCTCACCGACGAGCTGCCCGTCGCGCCCGACCCGCGCACCACCAGCGTGATCGCCGGCAGCCGGCTCGACCTGCTGGAGGCCCTCGAGGTCGTCGGCAGCAGCCACCCGGAGCTGGTCGAGCCGCTGGTGCTCCGCGACGTGCAGCAGCTGGAGTACAGCGAGATCGCGGCGCTGCTGGAGATCCCGCTCGGCACCGTGAAGTCCCGCATCCACGCGGCCCGGACCGCCGTCCGACCGCTGCTGGCCATCACCGACTAGCCGCCGCCCCACGCTGGTTGAGGTGCGAGCGGAGCGAGCCTCGAAACCCGGTGAGTCGACAGTCGGCCTCGATCGAGGCCGACTCCTGGCAAGACGGGTTTCGAGACGGGACTTCGTCCCTCCTCAACCAGCGGTGGAGTGCATGATCACCACGTCGCCGTGGGTGCCGTAGCCGGTGAGCCGGCCGCCGTACCCGGAGCCGTTGAAGGCGACCATCAGCCAGCCGCCGTCCACGGGGACGACGGTGGGCCACGGGATGTTCGAGGGGTACGGCGCGGACAGCCGCCCGACGGGTGACAGCGCGAGGTCGTAGACGGGGTACTCGCCGCTGCGGTCGCTGGCCAGCACCTGCCAGGCGCCGGAGGCCGGGTCGCGGTGCAGGGTGGTGCCCTCGCAGGCCCGGCGGGCCGGGTCGGCGCCGAGCAGCCGCAGCTCGTCGAGGGACGGGCCGCCCGCGAGGACCGGGTGGAAGCGGAAGTAGCGGCTCGCGCTGACGTAGCCGACCAGCCAGCCGTCGTCGGTGCGGACCAGGTGCGGGTCCCAGACGGCGACCGAGGTGAGCCCGTCCGTGGGCAGTGCCAGCACCTCGGTGTCGAGGACGTGCGCCCCGGTCGACAGGTCGGCCGTCGAGGAGGCGAGCAGGACCTGCACCGGGCGCCGCTTGTCGAAGTCGCCCCAGCCGCTGGTGGCGACCAGCCAGCGGCCGGCCTCGTCGTCGCGGACCAGGTGGGTGGCGTGGTCGCCGTACACCCCGGGCTTGTCGGGGCGGCGGAAGAACAGGTCGCCGCGGTGCGCGATCTCCAGGGTGTCGGGGTCCAGGGACCACACCGACGTGTGCGCGGTCGCGAAGAAGCCCGGTCCGGCGCTGGTGGCGGTCAGCAGCAGCACCCGACCCAGCCGGTACGGCGACCCGTCGGCCCGGGTCACCAGCCGCAGGTCGCGCAGCCCCAGCTGCCCGAACGCGCCGGCCGTGCCCCCGCTGGTCCCGACGCCGGCCAGCCAGTCCTCGTCGCGGGTGTCGACCCGGCCCTCCAGGTCGACCCGCCCGCGGGCCACCCAGCGGTCCGCCTCGCGGGTCAGCACGGTCGCCTGGGTGCCGGTCAGGGCCAGGCCGAGCGCGTCGACGCGGGCCTTCGCCCGGCCGTGGCGCCGGCTGCGGTGGCGGGTCGGCCGCCGGCCGCCGGTGTCGACCGTGAGCCACGCGTGGCCGTCGTACCCGGCGGTGATCTCGACGTCCGGGCCCGCGATCGTCAGTGGCCCCTCACCGGTGACGGCAAGGTACGGCGCGGTCGGCAGCTCGCCGGGCAGCACGAGGTCGACCGGCCGGTGCCGGGCGACGACCTCGAACCGAGTCGTCAGCAGGCTCAACCGGTCGCGTCCTTCAGCGCGGCGACGGCCCGGCCCACCTCGCGGCCCAGGTCGGCCATCATCGGCTCGGTCCCGTCGACACGGCCGCCCTCGGCGTGCGACTCGACCCGCGCGGCCGCGGCGGCCACCAGCGGCAGGCCCAGGTTGAGCGCGCTGCCCTTCACCAGGTGGGCGGAGGTGAAGGTGCGGTTGGCGTCGCGGGCGTCGATGGCGTCCTGGATCGCGGCCACCTGGGAGTCGATGCGGCCGATGAACGACGCCGCGGTGCGCTCGAAGAAGCTGATGCCGTCCTTGCGGAGCTCGTCGAGCATCCGCACCCGGGCCGGGTCGAGCACGACGCCCGTGGCGGGCGCCTCGGCCGCGGGGTCCGCGGAGGGGAGCGGCTCCTGACCGGTCTGCGGTCCGGTCCAGCGCCGGATCACCCGTTCCAGGGCGGTCGCGTCGACAGGCTTGGTGAGGAAGTCGTCCATGCCGGCGGCCAGGCAGCGCTCGCGCTCGCCCTCGAGGGCGGAGGCGGTCATGGCGATGATCGGGACCCGGACGCCGTCGGGCTCGGAGGCCCGGATGGCCCGGGTCGCGTCGAAGCCGTCCATCCGGGGCATCCGGCAGTCCATCAGCACCGCATCGAAGGTGTGGGTGCGGGCGAGCTGGGCGATCGCGTCGAGCCCGTCGGAGGCCAGCGCGACCGAGGCGCCGAGGTTCTCCAGCAGGCCGGTGGCCACCAGCTGGTTGACCGGGTTGTCCTCGACGACGAGCACCGAGATGCCGAGCGACGCGACGGCGGCGGCCAGCTCGGGCTCGGGCTCGACCGGCAGGCCTGCGGCCATCGTCGAGACGAGCGTGTCGTAGAGCTCGGAGTGCCGGACCGGCTTGCTGAGCGCCCCGTCGGCCCCGGACTCCGCCACCGCGCGCCGCCCGACGTGATGGTCGGAGGAGAGCAGCAGCAGGCGCAGGCCGTCGAGGCTGGCGTCCGCGCGGATCCGGCGGGCCAGCTCGAGGCCGCCGGTGCCGGGCATCACCACGTCGAGGATGGCCAGGCCGAACGGCCGTCGACCGCGGGCGGCCTCGCGGAGGGTGGCGAGCGCCTCGTCGGCCGAGGAGACCGCGACCGGCTCCAGGTCCCAGGCCGCGAGCTGCTCGGTGAGGATGAACCGGTTGGTCTCGTTGTCGTCGACGACCAGCACCCGCCGGCCGCGCAGCTGGGCCGGCGTGACCCGGCGCGGGGCGGGGACGCTGGTGGCCCGGCCGAAGCGGGCGGTGAAGGCGAAGGTGCTGCCGACGTCGGGCGTGCTGCGGACCTCGATCCGGCCGCCGAGCGCCTCGACGAGCTGCTGGGAGATGGCCAGCCCGAGGCCGGTGCCGCCGTGCTGGCGGGTGGTCGACAGATCGGCCTGGGTGAAGGCGTCGAACAGCCCGGGGACCGCCTCCGGGGCGATGCCGACTCCGGTGTCGCTGACCTCGACCCGCAGCACGACCTCGTCGGCGCTCTCCGAGTCGACCGACGCCTGCACGACGACCTCGCCGGCGGCGGTGAACTTCACGGCGTTCGAGCCCAGGTTGGTGATCACCTGGCCGAAGCGGGTGACGTCGCCACGGAGGAACACCGGGACGTCGGGGTGGCAGGCCACCACCAGCTCCAGACCCTTGTCGTGCGCCGGGCCGCCGAGCACCCCGGCGGTCCGGTCGAAGACGTCGCGGACGTCGAAGTCGGCCTCCTCCAGCTCGAGCTTCCCGGACTCGATCTTCGACAGGTCGAGGATGTCGTTGATGATCGCCAGCAGGTTCAGCCCGGCGCTCTGCACGCCGTCGGCGAGCCGCCGCTGGTGGTCGTCGAGGTCGGTGCGCAGCAGCAGCTCGTTGAGCCCGATCACGCCGTTCATGGGCGTGCGGATCTCGTGGCTCATCGTGGCCAGGAACTCCGACTTCAGCCGGGAGGCCTCCATCGCCTGGTCGCGGGCCTCGGCCAGGTCGGAGGCTCCGCGCTCGCGCTCGGCGACCATCGACAGCTGGGCGGCGATCTGGGCGATCAGCTGGTGGGAGTTGTGGTCCGGCGGCACCTCGTCGGCCAGCAGCAGGATCACCGAGACCACGTCCACGCCGACCACCACGGGGACGGCGATCAGGCTGTGGGTGCCGGCCAGGCGGTCCGGCGTGCCGATGGCCACCCGGCGCTGGCGCACGGCCGACCCGACCAGGTCGAGGTCCGGGGTCACGCGGGAGTCGTCGTACACGGCGACGGGGACGGGGACGTCGCCGTCGGTGGCGTAGAGGGCCAGCACGGCCCACCCGTCGGCGTTCGTCGGCAGCCCGAGCGCGGCCAGGCCGACGGCCTCGGTGAGCGACCCGGCGCTGTTGGAGATCTCCGCCATCTGCTGCAGGAGGTGCAGCCGGCGGGTCGCCTCGGTCGCGTGCTCGTCGGCGGTCTTGAGGTCGGTGACGTCCTGGGCGGTGCCGCTCATCCGGACCGGGGCCCCGTCGGGCCCGCGCTCGATGACGCCCAGGCCGCGGATCCAGCGCTGCTCGCCGCCGGGGAGCACCCGGCGGCCGGTCCAGGCGAACTCGTCGCGCCCGGCCACCGCCTCGGCGACCACCTCGCGGATCTGGGCCCGGTCGTCGGGGTGGATCGCCTCGATGAAGCTCTCGCGGCTGATCGTGAACGTGGCCGGGTCGAGGCCGAAGATCCGGTAGAGCTCCTCGGACCAGGTCACGACGTCGGTGGCGAGGTCGAGGTCCCAGCTGCCCAGGCGGGCGATCTCCTGGGCCTGGGCGAGCTGCTGCTCGCGCAGCTGGAGGGTCCCGACCAGCTCACGGCGCTCGGTGTACGGCGTGACGCGGTGCAGGAAGCCGATCAGCCGGCCGCCGTCGTCGCGCACCGCGCTGTGACTGACCAGGCTCCAGGTGACCACGCCGTCGGGGCGGCGGAAGGAGGTCTCGAGGTTCTCCAGGACGTCGCCGGCCTGGAGGCGCTGCAGCCGGTGCGCGATCTCGGCCCGCCCGCGGTCGTCGAGCATCGAGGCGGCGTCTCGGCCGACCAGCTCCTCGGGCGGGTGCCCGAGGAAGGCGGCCATCCGGTCGTTGGCGTAGAGGGTGCGGCCCGAGGGGTCGACGAGCCACAGTCCGTCGGTGCTCGCTGCGACCATCCGGCGGAACAGATCGGCTGATCCGTGCATCCACGCCTCCTCTGCGTCCATTGTCCACGCCTCGCGCCGGCGGCGGGCACGGTTCGCCAGGTCTGGACCCGTGTCACATCCCGGGCCCGGGATGTCACGCTGATCCCGTGTCCGACCGTCCGCTGAACCTGCGCCCCAGCACTCGACCGGGCCTGACCCGCTGGCTGGTGCGCGTCGTCGTGGCCGGCTGCGCGCTGGTCCTCGTCGGCGGGCCGGTGTGGATCTTCATGCACGGCTCCGCCGCCGGCTGGCAGCGCGACCGGGCGGTGGTCGCGACGGTCCCCGACGACGCCCGCTGCCGGACCGGACCGCCTCCGGGGTCGCCGCGCACCTGCGAGGCGACCTGGCCAGGTGGCTCCGGCGACGTCAGCGACCGGTACGGCGGCCCGCGGCCCGCCGCCGGCGAGTCGGTGGACGCCCGCGTGGTCGGCGACGACCTGGCCCTGACCGGCTACTCCCGCCCGCTGCTCGCGTGGGCGCTGGCGGCGCCGTACCTCGCGGGGGTGGGGCTGGTGCTCGGCCTGGGGGCGGGCGCGCTGCTGGTCCGGCTGGACCCGCGCTGGTGGACCCGGCGGACCGACCTCAGCTGAGCGCCGCGCGGCGGAACGCCTTCCCGACCGCGGTGATCCGCGCGCCGGGCCGGAACAGCCCGGTGCTCGGGCCGCTGGCGGCGGCGGGCAGCCCGAACCAGGCGTGCCGCTGGACGAACCCGAGCCGGTCGAGCATCGCGGAGGAGCGCCGTACGAAGGCGGCCTGGACGCGCGGGCTCGGGACCCGGGTCGGTCCGAAGCGCATCAGGGCGTACTCCGTCAGCCACACCGGCTTGTCGTGGCGCGCGTGCACCGCCCGGAGGTACGACGCCAGCTGCTGCGTGGCGCGCCGCGGGTGGAAGTCGCCGCCGTACCAGTGCACCGAGATCGCGTCGACCCGCAGCCCCCGCCGCTCGGCACCCTTCATGAAGCGGTCCAGCCAGCCGCCGGGATCGGCGCCGCCGTACGCGACGGAGGGGCTGAGCAGACGCTTGCCGGTGCGCTCCAGCCGCGGCCAGAGCCGCAGCGCCTGGCGGACCGTCAGGTTCGACTGCTCGGCGAGGTCGGGCTCGTTGAAGGTCATCAGCCACGGCGACCGCGCCTCCCTGGCTCGCCGCAGGTTCTCGCCGGTGACGCTGCCCGCTCCCCAGATCGTCGGCACGAAGGTGGTGCCGCGCGGCGCGCGGATGCCGGGGTGCTCGGTGGACCAGGTGTGGAACCAGTCGGCGCCCGAGCGGCGCAGGGACTCGCTGACCCCGCGGTCGCGCCAGGCGCCCACGCCCGGCGACGAGTCGGCCTGCGCGGGCAGGACGGGGGCGAGCAGCAGCAGCACGAGCAGGGCGAGCGCCCCCGAGCGGGTCCTCATGTCCACCAGGGAACCACGACCCCTTGACGCCGTCCCGCTCGAGAGGCACCGTGCCGCCATGAGGCGCCCTCCCCACGAGAACGTGGCGACCGTCCTGGTCGACCCCGTCGTGCTGCGCGAGCTGGAGGTGCACCTGATGGCCCTCGACCTGCGGCTGTGGCCGGTCGCGACGGCACCGGTCTACGAGGACGGCCCGCGCGCCGCCTTCCAGCTGCGCCGCCGGCTGCTGATGGCGCGTCGGGGCGCCTGGGACGACGCGGCCGACTGGACGCCGGCCTGGATCGCCTTCGGCGACAGCTGGTACGACGGCGCCGAGCCGCTGCCCTGGGCCGCCCACCAGACCCTCTGGGACACCCTCGAGCGGTACGCCGGCCACGTCCGCTACCGACTCGGCCTCGGCGGCATCCCCCGCCTCGACGTCCCCCGCGAGCGCACGGCCTGAGCGCCGAGTCAGCCCTTGTTGCGGGCCGAGTCAGCACTACTGGTGCTGACTCGGCCCACCACTTCTGCTGACTCGCCGCGGGGGGAGACGGCGAGGACCTCGGCCGCTGCGGCCAGGAGGGCGCGGTCGACGCGGACCGGTCGGGCGGCGCGGGCGGCGGCCTCCTGCGCCCAGGCCCAGGACGGTACGGCGCCCGCGGCGTCGTCCGGGTGCACCCAGCCGTCGGCGAGGCGGAGCAGGAGCGGGCCGGCGGTGGAGGTGCAGAGCTCGTCGCGGTGGTTCCACCAGAGACCGACGGTGCCGGGCCCGAGGTGCCGTTCCGCGACGGTCGCCTCCAGTGCGGAGATGTCGGGCAGGCCGGCGAGCGGGCCGTCGGAGGACCACCACCAGGGCAGGTCGACGGCCCGCAGCGGACCGGACGCGGGAGCCGGGTCCAGCGGCGTCACGTCGACGACCGTCGGGCCGAACGCCCGCCGTCCCGCGTCGTACGACGCCCCGCCGGTGACCTCGACCGGCCCGCCGGGCAGCGCGGGCCAGGGCGACCAGGGGATCCCGAAGCGGTCCAGCACCTGCCGCGCCTGCTCCTCGGCGTACCCGGCGGCCCCCGGCACCGGGACGACGACCCGGTAGCCGCAGCCCAGGAAGGTCATCGCACGACCGTGACGGCCATGAACCGCCCGCACGGACGAGCGGCGCGGTCGGAGAAGAAGGTGTCGGTGCTGGTGCGGGTGTCGACGCCCATCCGGTGCACGACCCCGACTCCGGCGTCGCGCAGCTGCCGCTCGACCGCGCCGCCGACGTCGAGGAATCGGTGGCCCGGCCGGCTGGCCCTCGTGAACCCGGGCAGCACCGCGTCGAGCGCGTCGGCCTCGGCGTCGCCGACCTCGTAGCTGTCGTAGCCGACGCACGGCCCGACGCCGGCGACCAGGTCGGCGGGGTCGGTGCCGAACGCGTCGACCATCCGGGCGACGGTCGCCGCCAGCACGCCGCGGACCACGCCGGGCCGGCCCGCGTGGGCGGCCCCGACGGCGCGTCGTATCGGGTCCCAGAGCAGGACGGGGGCGCAGTCGGCGACCAGGATCGCCAGGGCCGCACCCGCCACGTCGGTGACCAGCGCGTCGGTGGCCGGGAAGTGCTCGCGGGACGCCTCCACGCCCGCGTGCCCGAGGCCCGCGAGCGCCGGGGTCACCACCGCGACGCGGGCGCCGTGCTGCTGGTCGGCCACGGTCAGCGCGGGGACGCCGAGCGCGGCCGCCACCAGGTCCCGGTTGCGCAGCACCGCCGCCGGGTCGTCGCCGACGTGGTCGCCGAGGTTGAGGGTGCCGTAGACACCCGCGCTCACCCCGCCGTCCCGGGTCGTGACGACCGCGCGGACCGCGGCGCCGTCGTACGGGAAGGGGCGGAGGCTCTGCTCATCCATGGGGAAGCGCCCGCATCGCGGCGGTGAACACCTCGGCCCGCTCGGCGTAGTCGCGGAACACCCCGAAGCTCGGGGCGGCGGGGGAGAGCAGCACGACGCCGTCGGGCGCGGCGAACGCGTGCCCCCGTCGTACGGCGGAGGCCAGGTCGGGGCACTCCTCGACCGGCACCCCCGGCGCGACCGCGCGGATCGTGCTGGCGATCCGCGGCCCGTTGTCCGGCAGCGTCAGCACCAGCAGGTCGGGTACGTCGGCCAGCCCGGCCGCGAGCGGCGCGTAGTCGATGCCGCGGTCCTGCCCGCCCACCAGCAGCGCCACCCGGCGCCCGGGGAACGACGCGACCGCGGCGAGGGTCGGCAGCGTGTTGGTCGACAGCGAGTCGTCCACGAACTCGACGTCGCCGACCGCGCCGACGCGGGTGAGCCGGCTCGGCAGAGGCGTGTACGACGCCGCGGCCGCCGCGAGCGCGCCCTCGTCCTCGGCACCCGGCACGCCGAGGGCGGCGAGCACCGCCTGCGCGAGGAGCGCGTTGCGGAGGTTGTGCCGCCCGATCAGGCCGAGTCCGTCGGCCCAGGGCGCCGGCGCCTCGGCGACGCGGAGCACGTGCGGGCCGAGCAGGTCGGCGTACCGCTCCAGCTCGGCGTCGGCCGCGGGTGCGACGACGGTCTCGACGCCGGGGCGCGTGCAGAGCGAGAGCTTGTCGCGGACGTAGCCGTCGTACCCGTGGTGCCAGACCAGGTGATCCTGGCTCAGCGAGGTCACCGCGACGACCCGCGGCCCGGTGGTGACGTCGTGGGCCTGGTAGCTCGACGTCTCGACCAGGTAGACGTCGGCCTCTTCCACGCCCGGCTCCCACGGCGCGCGGCCGATGTTGCCGCCGACGAACGCCCGGCTGCCGAGGCCGGTCGCCAGCGCCCCGGCGATCGCGGTCGCGGTGCTCTTGCCCTTGGTGCCGGTCAGGCAGGCGACCCGGTCGCGGGGGGCGTCCTCCAGCCACAGGCCGAGGCCGCCGGCCAGTCGGACGCCGGCCGCCGTGAGGGTGCGGGCGGGCTCGTCGTACGGGCTGATGCCGGGGCTCTTCACGACCACGTCGCACTCGAGGAGCCGGTCCAGGCCGCCCGCGTCGAGCGCCAGGACCCCGTCGCCCGCGACCCGGTCGACCACGGCGTATGGCGTCACCCCGTCCGCCGCCAGTCGGCGCAGGCTCGCCGACCCCTCGACGCCGACGCCCCAGACGCCGACCCGCAGGCCGGCCAGGCCGCGCCACCCGGTCCCCGCCCCGATCACCGTCCGTCGTCCGCCGGCAGGAAGTGCTCGCCCTGCCGGTGCAGCAGGGCCTGCTCGGACGGCACCGGCTTGCCGGCCTGCTCGAGGGTGGCGACGTGGGCGGCCAGGGCCGCGAGCAGCGGGGTGTCGGCGCGGTCCGGGCGGGCGACGGCCAGCGTCACCGCGGTCCGGCACTCGCCCTCGTCGCCCACGCACTCCAGCGGCTTGTCGGAGCCCGGCTGGCCGAGCAGCGACTCGAAGACCGGGGCGAGGGACTCGTCGCGCAGCGGCTCGTGGCCCCGGAAGATCGCGTCGAGCTCGGCCGGGGCGACGTACGGGCTGAGGATCAGGTCGATGAAGCAGCACTTGTCGCAGCGGCCGCACCAGGTGGGGTGCCGGCTGCCGGCGTCGACGAAGAACGCCTTGTTGCAGCTGCGGAAGGCCAGGTGGTAGTCGGTCAGCTCGGCGAACCGCTCGGCCACCCAGAGCTCGCTGAAGGGCCGCAGCGCGGAGTAGTAGTCGACGCCGGTGACGTTCTCGGCGAGCACCGCGCGGAAGGCCCGCTCGAAGTCGAGGCCCTTGCTCCACTGGTGGTTGACCGGGACGCCGTTGGCGACCAGGCCGGTCGGCTCGCTGGCGGAGTGCTCGTTGGACATGACCACCCGGTCGTGGCCGTGCGCGACCGCGCTCACCACGGCCGCGGCCGAGATCACGCCGGTGACCGGCACGTGCCCGTTGAGGTAGCCGCGAGCCTTCGACTCCAGCACCTTCGGGTCGAGGTGCCGTCGGACCCGGCGGACCGGCAGCCCGGTGATCGCGGCGCTGTCCTCGATCGGCTCGAACGGCACGTCGGAGGTGTTGGCCACGAAGAGGGCCGCCCCGTCGCGGCCGGCGGTGGTGCCGTCGACCACGACGATCGAGTCGATGCCACCG
The DNA here is from genome assembly GCF_900101465.1 of Nocardioides lianchengensis. Classification (GTDB taxonomy): domain Bacteria; phylum Actinomycetota; class Actinomycetes; order Propionibacteriales; family Nocardioidaceae; genus Nocardioides; species Nocardioides lianchengensis. The sequence goes on along the minus strand of NZ_FMZM01000011.1, from coordinate 107,783 downwards.
CCGAAGGGCACCAGCGGTCCCCGTCGTACGACGGCCGCGGCCGGGGCGGGCGTCCGCGGCCCGGCCTCGATCCGCAGGTCGCTGATGTCGACACCGCTGCGGTAGGAGAACTCGGCCAGCCCGTGCAGGTGCACGTCGCGCAGGAAGTCGGCCTCGCGCGGGCTCAGCCCGTCGGCGGGACCGACGAGCAGCGGCGGGGCGCCGGTCTTGTAGTAGGAGATGCCGGCCAGCAGGAACAGCACCCGGGCGGCGCCGAGCACCGCCGGCGAGGTGAAGTCGGCGTCGTCCCCGGCCTCGAAGGCGAAGACCTCCGTGAAGGTCTCGTCGTCGAGCGAGTAGGTGCAGGTCAGCACCCCGTCGGCGGTCAGCTCGAACCGCTCGTAGGAGAAGACCCGACCCCGCTGCCTCGCCGCTTGACTCACCGGCCCAGCCTACCGAGGCAGCGGGTGAGCCTCACTGAGCGGCGTAGCCGCCGTCGACCAGGTGGTAGCTGCCCGTGACGAAGGTGGCGGCGTCCGAGACCAGGAAGGCGACCAGCGCGGCGACCTCCTCGGGCGTGCCGAGCCGGCCGGTGGCGTGCTTGTCGGCGAGCGCCTGCTGGGTGGCGGCGTCGAGGTTGGCCTCGAGCAGCGGGGTGGCGATGAAGCCGGGGCCGACGGCGGTGACGCGGACGCCCTCGCGGCTGTGCTCCAGCGCGGCGTTCTTGGTGAGGCCGATCAGGCCGTGCTTGGCAGTGACGTACGCCGAGGAGCCAGCGATGCCCACCGAGCCCAGGACCGAGGCCATGTTGACGATGGCGCCGCCGCCGTTCGCGGCGATCGCGGGGACCTGCGCGCGAACGCCGTAGAAGACGGCGTTGAGGTTGACCTCGACGACCTTCTGCCAGCTGTCGACGGGGTACTCCGCGACGGGGGCGTTGGCGCCGCCGATGCCGGCGTTGTTCACGGCGATCCGCAGCGGCGCGAGCTCCTCGGCGGCCGCGACCATCGCGGCCTGGACGTCGACGTCGGCGACGTTCCCGACGAACGGCTTCGCGGTGCCGCCGTCGGCGGTGATCTCCTTCGCGACGAGCTCGGCGGCGGCCTCGTCCAGGTCGGCGACCAGGACGGCCGCTCCGTTCTCCGCCAGCAGGGTGGCGACGGCCCGACCGATGCCGGACCCGGCGCCGGTCACGATCGCCGAGCGTCCGGCGACGTCGTAGGTGGCCATGATGTTCCTCCTCATTGAGATAACCGACAAATGTCGGATACTAGGACAACCTACAGTTCTCCTTGTTCATTCCGACGCGGAGGAGATCCGGTGGACGCACGACAGCGCCGATCGCAGGAGCGACTGCACGCGGCGGTGCTGCGACTGGCTGCCGAGCGGCCGGTGGCCGACCTGAGCGTGACCGCGGTCGCGACCGAGGCCGGCGTGCACCGCTCGACGTTCTACGAGCACGCGACCTCCCCGGCCGACCTGCTCCGGGCGGCCCTGGTGGCCGAGCTCGACCTGCTGCGGGCCGGGCTGCTGTCCGACGACACGGCCGACGTCCCGCGGGCCGTGCGCGAGGTGACCGTCGACGTGCTGCGCCACGTCCAGCGGCACGCCGTGATCTACCGCCGCGGACTCGGGGCCGGCAGCGGCAGCGGCAGCCTGCACGCGATGCTCAGCGAGCACTTCCGTGGGACGAGTCGCCGGTTGTTGGAGCTCGCGCGCCTGCGGGTCGACGTCACGGTGCCCGCCGTACCCGACGAGGTCGTGGCGGACCTCGCCGTCCGCTTCATCGCCGACGGGACCGTCGGCGTGATCGAGGGCTGGCTCGACGGCGGGCTGAGCCTCGACCAGCTGCTGGAGGCGTACGCCGCCCTGCTCCCCGCGTGGTGGCCGAGCCACATGGTCGAGGCGCCCGCCGGGTAGTGCTCCCCGCATGAGCACCCGCACCGTCGCGATCACCGGGGCCGCCGCCGGCATCGGCCGCGCCACCGCCCTGGCCTTCGCCGAGCGCGGCTGGGCGGTGACGGCGTACGACGTCGACGGCGCCGGGCTCGCCTCGCTGCCCGCCACCGTCCGCACCGGCACGCTGGACGTCACCGACCCCGACGCCTTCGCCACCGCGCTGGCCGACCTGGTGGCCGAGCACGGCCGCCTCGACGTACTCGTCAACAACGCCGGCCTGCTCCGCTCGGGCCCGTTCGCGGAGCAGGACCTCGGCGCCCTGCGCCAGGAGGTCGCGGTCAACGTCACCGGCGTCCTGCACGGGATGCACGCCGCGTTCCCGCACCTGCGGGCCACCGCGGCGGCCCACGGCTCGGCCCTCGTGGTCAACCTGGCCTCGGCCTCGGCGATCTACGGCCAGGCCGAGCTGGCCAACTACAGCGCCACCAAGTTCTACGTCCGCGGCCTCACCGAGGCGCTCGAGCTCGAGTGGCGCCGGCACGGGATCCGGGTGACCGACCTCTGGCCGCTCTTCGTCCGCACCGGCATGCTCGACGGCGTCCGCACCGGTACGACGGACTCGCTCGGGATCCACCTCGCGGCCGAGGACGTCGCCGCCGCGGTGCTGGCCGCCGTCGACCCGCCCCGCCTGCACCGGCTCACCCGCCGCGTCCACGTGCCGGTCGGCCGCCAGGCGGGAGCGATGCTGCTCGGCTCCCGGTTCTCGCCCGCCTGGCTGACCCGCGCGATCAACCGGCGGCTCGCGCACTCCTGACGCGGGCCGGTGAGTTTCATCGGCTGGCCGACGAAGCTCCTTCCGGGACGACGAAGGTTCATCGTCCCGGCGTGAGTTTCATCGGCTAGCCGATAAAACTCCCCCGGGCCCCCTCAGACCTGCTCGACCGAGCACCACCAGGTGGTGCGGCCGCCGACGGTGCCGCGCATCATCTCGGCGCCGCAGCGCGGGCAGTGGCCGCCGGCCCGACGGTGCTCGATGACCTCGCCGGTGTGCACGCCGCCCTGCCGGATCGCCCGGCGGGTGGCGGCGCGCAGCTCGCGACGGAGCAGGTCGAGGTCGTCGGCGTCGAGCGTGTCGACGGTACGGCGGGGGTCGAGTCGCGCCCGCCAGAGCGTCTCGTCGGCCAGCAGGTTGCCGACCCCGGCGAGCACGGACTGGTCGAGCAGCCGGGCCTTGACCGGCGTACGTCCTCGGCCGACCCGCGAGCGGAACGTGTCGCGGTCGATCTCCGCCGCGTCCGGGCCGAGCGCGTCCAGGTCGGGGTCGAGCCGCACCCGGCCGAGCCGGCGCTTGTCGTGCAGCCGCAGCGCGCCGCCGTCCTCGAAGAGGAGCGTGAACCGGAACCACGCGGCCGCCCCCGGCCGCGCGGGGGCGTCGCCCCAGTAGTCGCCGCCCTCGTCGGTCGATCCGCCCGAGGCTGCGGGCGGGTCGACCACGATCCGCCCCGACATGCCCAGGTGCAGCCCCAGCACCGCGTCGCCGTCGGTCGTGCACCACAGGGTCTTGCCGCGCCGGTGGGCCTCGGTCAGGGTGAGCCCGACCAGCGCGGAGCGGATCTCGCCGGCGGAGTGTGGCCGGCAGACGAAGGTGTCGGTGTCGTCGACGTCGGCGATCCGTCGGCCCAGCGCGGAGCGCTCGATCGCCGCCCGCGCGGTCTCGACCTCGGGGAGCTCGGGCACGAGGGCGGGCCGCTCAGACGTGCCCGGACAGCTGGGCCATCCGGGCCTCGAGCCGGGCCAGGTAGGCGTCGCGCGTCGCCGCGTCGACCGCGCTCTGCTCCTCGAGGTGGCTGCACGCGGGCAGCACGTCGATGGACAGCTTCGCGGCACCGGTCAGCGCCCGCAGCTCGTCCACGCGGTCGCCGAACGGCGTCCCGCTGCCCGGTGAGTAGGAGCGGACCACCTCGTCGACCGAGTCGGCGTAGAGGTCGGCCTTGGTCACCACGATGACCAGCCAGGTCGGCCGCGGGCGTCGTACCGCCATCGAGGCGATGCGGTGCGCGGTGACCGTCCAGTCCTCCAGCTCGCGCGCGAGCTGCTCCTCGCGGTCGACGACGGCGGTGCCGGTCGTGCCGGCCGGCCGGCGCCCGGTCGCGAGGCCGTTGGCGACCAGGTGCAGCACCCCGTCGACCGGGTCGTCGTGGAAGACCTCGTCGAGGGCGCCGAGCCGGGTGGCGGCGTTCTCGCCCGGCACCACCCGGAAGCGGAAGCCGCGCAGCCGCCGGTCGCGGCGCACCCGCCGCTCCATCACCGCCGATCCCGACTCCGCCGTCGCGCCCGTGTCCGGCCGTCCGCAGAGGTGGTCGACCAGCTCGGTCTTGCCCACGCCGGTCATGCCGGTGACCGCGACGGTCGGGTAGCGGTGCTGCCACAGCCCCACGACGCGGTCGCGGCCGCGCTGCACCGGTCCGGTGAGGGCGCGGGGTGGGCGGAGCTCGGGCACGGGACCTCCGGGGGAGTACGACGGGGACTGAGCCCCGACGGTACCCAGAGCGGGAGCGATCGGGACGGGCGCGGCGGCCGGCGGCGACTGGTCCGGTCCGGGACCCGCCGACGCCGCCTCCCGGACCAGTAGATGACTGAGTCCCAGGGCTCGCACGCTCCGCGGTGCTCATCACGCACGCTGGCGGCGATGTCGTCGGTCGCCATGACTCCGTCATGTCTCCCTCCTCCGCCTTGCCACCGCACGCGCTGAGCACCGCTCGCTTGCACGACCCCTGGGACTTCGTCATCTAGGGTTCCGTCGCATGATCAGGGGGGTGCAGGTCCGGACCGACGGTCGGGCGCGCGTGGTGAACACGCTGCTCCACCTCGGTCCGCTGTCCCGTGCCGAGCTCTCCCGCAGCGCCGGGCTGGCTCCCTCGACGGTGACCGGGCTGGTCGCCGGTCTGCAGGCGGAGGGCCTGGTGACCGAGGGTGAGCGGGCTGCGGTCCACGGTCCGGGGCGTCCCGGCACCCGGCTGGCGCTGCACCGCTCGGCGGGGCTGGCGGTCGGGCTCGACTTCGGCAAGCGCCACCTCACCGTCGCGGTCTCCGACCTCGCGCACGAGATCCTCGCCGAGCAGTGGGTGGGGCACGAGCCGGATCTGCCCGCGGTCGAGCAGGTGGCCAGGGCGCGTGCGCTCGTCGACGAGGCGCTCGCGTGCCTGGGCACGGACCGCTCGGCCGTGGTCGGCATCGGGGCCGGCATCCCGGGCCCGGTGCACCTCGCGACCGGCCACCTCGGCGACTCCACGATCCTGCCCGGCTGGGTCGACCTGGCCGCCGCGGAGACGCTGAGCGAGGCCTTCGGCCAGTCGGTCCAGGTCGACAACGACGCCAACATCGGCGGCCTCGCCGAGTGGATGTGGGGCTCGGGGCGGGGCAGCAGCCACGCGGTCTACGTGAAGCTCTCCACCGGCATCGGCGCCGGCCTGATCGTCGACGGCCGGCCCTTCGCCGGCTTCGGCGGTACGGCGGGCGAGATCGGACACATCCGGATCGAGCCGGGAGGCCCGATCTGCCGGTGCGGACGGCGAGGCTGCCTCGAGGCGGTCACCGGCTCCGGCCTGGTCGTCAGCCGGGTCCGGATCGGCCACCCCGAGGTCCGCACGGTCGCCGACGTCCTGGCCCTGGCCCGCGCCGGCGACGCCCGCGCCGTCGAGGCGCTGGCGCACTGCGGCACCGCCGTCGGCACCGCCCTCGGGGCCGTCTGCAACGTGCTCAACCCCGAGGTCGTCGTCCTCGGCGGCGAGCTCGCCGCCGCCGGTGCGGTCATCTCCGGGCCGCTGGTCGAGGCGCTCCGCGCGGCGACGGTCCGCTCGGCCGCGGACGACGTCGAGGTGCGCACCGGCGAGCTCGCCGAGCGGGCCGAGGTCCTCGGAGCCGTGGGGCTCGCCCTGCGCAGCGCCAGCGCCGCCGACCTGCGCGGCTGACGGGCCCTCCCCCGCGACCTGGCCGCGCGCCCCGTCTGGGCGCCGTTCCGTCGCGCCCGCAGACCGGCACCTGACGGATATCGGCGAAAGTGCTTGACGTCACATCAGAGGGCTCCTTAGTCTCGGCGGCGATTACTTCGGTCTCGAACTTATTGCGGGGGAACCCAGTGCGCCTGACCCGGCTCGTCGTCCCACTCGTCTGCTCAGTCCTGACGCTCACCGGCCTCGGCGCCGGCACGGCGTCGGCGGCACCCGTCGCCGCGGCCCCGGTCGCCGCGGCCGACGGCTCCTTCCCGGGCGACTCGGTCGCCTCGCCCGACGGGACGCTGCGCGCGACCGTCGGCGTGGTCGGCGGGCGGCTCACCTACGAGGTCGTGCGGGACGGGACCACCACCGTGGTCGCGCCGTCCGGGCTCGGCTTCACGCTGCGCCAGCCGGCCCTCGACCTGCGCGCGGGCCTGACCGTGACGTCGGTCGAGCGCCGGGAGATCGACGAGACCTGGACGCCGGCCTGGGGCACGGCCTCGCGGGTCCGCAACCACGCCAACGAGCTCACCGTGCACACCCGCCACGAGGCCTCCGGCGCCCTCCTCGACGTCGTCTTCCGGGTCTTCGACGACGGCGTGGGCTTCCGTTACCACTTCCCGCAGCAGGCGGCGCTGGGCGCGCAGTTCGTGGTCTCGGCTGAGGCCTCGGAGTTCGCGCTGCCGGCCGACCTCACGGCCTACTACCTCGCGGCCGGCACGGACTGGAACGCCGACGAGAAGCACTACATGACCGTCCCGCTCCCGCAGGTCCCGACGGCGCAGACGCCGATCACGACCTCGCGGGCCGACGGCCTGTTCGTGACCGTGCACGAGGCCGACCTCACCGACTACCCGAGCATGACGCTCAAGCGGGACGACGCCGTGGCCGGCAAGCTCGTCAGCGAGCTGATCGCCCTGCCCGGCGCCGACAAGGACAAGGCGGTCGTCCCGCTCGGCACGACCGGCTTCGACACCCCGTGGCGCACCCTCACCGTCGGGCGCCAGGCCGGCGACCTCGCGGTCTCGCACCTGGTCGAGAACCTCAACGACGCCTGCGCGATCTGCGACGTCGACAGCGACGGCGACGGCGTCGACGACACGACCGACTGGATCGAGCCGGCGACGTACACGGGTGTCTGGTGGGAGCTGCAGCGCCGCGACACCACCTGGTTCTCCGGGCCCAAGCACGGCGCCACCACCGCGCGGGTCAAGAAGTACATCGACCTGGCCGCCGAGGCCGGCGCCAAGCACGTCCTGGCCGAGGGCTGGAACACCAACGCCGGCAACAACTGGACCGGCCAGGACTTCACCACCCCGCAGGCCGACTTCGACCTCGACGAGGTCCTCTCGTACGCCGCGTCGAAGGGCGTGAACTACATCGCCCACAACGAGACCCGCGGCTTCGTGGACTACTACGACCAGAACCTCGAGCGGATCTTCTCCTTCTACGAGGACAAGGGCATCCACGCGATCAAGACCGGCTACGCCACCAAGTTCAACCTCGGCGGCGTCAACCGCAGCCACTACGACCAGGAGGCGGTGCGCCACTACCAGCGCGTCATCGACGCGGCGGCCGCGCACGGCATCACCGTCAACGCGCACGAGGCGATCAAGCCCACCGGGCTGAACCGCACCTACCCGAACATGATGTCCGGCGAGGGCGTCGCGGGCATGGAGATGCAGAACTACATGGGTGCCAACGGCAACCCGCCGGCGCAGGCGACGATCCTGCCGTTCACCCGGTTCATGGGCGGTCCCGCCGACTACACCCCGGGCGTCCTCAACGTCACCTGGGACCCGGCAGCACTCAACACCCGTGTGCAGACCACCCTCACGACCCAGCTCGCGCTCTACACGGCCTTCTACAGCCCGCTGCAGATGCTGGCCGACACCCCGGAGAACTACGCGCTGTTCCCCGAGGCCTTCGACTACCTGAAGGGGATGCCGGCCACCTGGGACGAGAGCGAGGTCGACGCCGTGATCGGTGACAGCACCGTCACCGCCCGCCGTTCCGGCACCAGCTGGTACGTCGGCGCGATCACCGACGAGAACGACCGGAACCTCCGCATCCCGCTGGACTTCCTCGACCCCGGGACGACGTACGTCGCGGAGATCTACTCCGACACCGCCGACACCACCTGGCGCGGCAACCCGCTGCCGATGGACAAGGACGAGGCCCTGGTGACCTCCGCGACCACGGTCACGGCCGCGCTCGTCGCCGGTGGTGGCCAGGCCATGCGGATCCGCCCGGCGACGCCCGAGCAGCAGGCCGCCCTCGAGGCGTACGACGCCCCCGCGGCCGAGCTGGTCGGCGACCCGCAGATCTCCCTGGACGGCCGCTCCCGCACGGTCGTCGTCGACGCCACGGTCCGCAACAGCGGCTCGACGGTCGGCCAGGCGGTCTTCACCGTCGACGGCGGCTCGGCCACCGCGGCCACCCGCGTCGGACCCGGCGAGGAGCGCACCGTCACCCTGCGGCTCGCCGCCGACGCGCTGCCCTTCCCGGGCACCAGCACGCTCTCGGTCGGCGACGGGCTCGGGACCGTGACCGACAGCGTCGACGTCGACCTGCTGCCCGAGGTCGACGCGGCCGACCGGACCGTGCTGCAGGAGCTGGTCGCCGCCGGAGGCCTGGACCCCGAGCGCGCCGACGCGGCCCGGAAGTACCTCGCCCGCGCCGAGAACCGGCAGGCCCGGGGCGACTTCGTCGGCACCCAGCGCGCCATGCAGGGGCTGCGGCTGCTGGCCGACCGGTCCTCGCGCACCGGCGTCTCCCCGGCGGCCGGTACGGCGATCAGCGGGCTGACCGAGCCGTTCGTCGGCGAGGCCACCGGGCTGTTCGCGGCGCTCCGGGCGCTGCGTGAGCTGGAGGGGTCCGGCGAGGTCGACGCCGAGGCGGTCGCCTCCCTGCGGACCACCCTGGCGGGTGCCGCCACCAGTGCGGTCACCGGTGCGGACGGCGCAGCCCGCACGGCCGTCGGCCAGGCGGCCACCCAGGCCACCGGCCTGGCCGGCAGCGGACCGGCGCTGACCGCGCTGCGGACGGTGCTGGACGGGCTGAAGCAGGCCGACGTACGGCTGGAGACCGAGAACGGCGTCAAGGTCAACGGCGCCGCCAACACCACCGAGCACGCCGGCTACACCGGCACGGGCTTCGTGAAGGGCCTGACCAAGGTCGGCTCGGCGGTCACCGTGACCGGCAACCTGGGCGCGGCGATCGACTACGACGTGTCGGTGCGCTTCGGCAACGGCATGACCATCGCCCCGCTCGACCGCCAGCTCACGCTGCTGCTCAACGACCTGCCGGGCGCCAAGGTGCAGTTCGCCAACCAGGGCCAGGACGCCGACCGGTGGAAGCGGTGGGCGGTCAGCCAGGCCGGCACCTTCCGGCTGCGGGCGGGGTCGAACACCGCGACCCTGGCCTGGGTCGGCGAGGACACCGGCAACGTCAACGTCGACCACGTCCTGCTCCGCCCGTCGCTGGGCACGCTGGCCGACGCCGCGGTCGACGACCTCACCGCCCCCGTGGTCTCGACCGGGCTGTCCCCGCAGCCGGCCGACGTCTGGTCGCCCGTCCCCGTGACGGTGACGGCCGGCGCGACGGACGGCGTCGACCCGGCGCCGGCGTCGGAGGTCCGCGTCGACGAGGGCCCGTGGGCGCCGTACGACGGCCCGGTCCTGGTCGACCAGGACGGCCTGCACACCGTCGCGGTCCGCTCGATCGATGCGGCCGGCAACCTCGCCGAGCCGACGGTCCACACCATCGGCGTCGACCCCAGTGCCCCGTCGCTGGCCTTCGACTTCGACGACCGCACCCGGTCGGTCGCGCTGGTGACCGAGGACGAGGTGTCCGAGGTGGCGACCACGGAGTACCGCGTCGACGCCGGCGAGTGGCTGCCGTACACGGCGGCCGTGGCCCTGCCCCGCGGGACCGCCTCGGTCCTCCAGGCCCGGGCGACCGACCTGGCCGGCAACCGCACCACGGCCCTGCTCCGGGTGCCCGCGGTCGGCGAGCCCGAGCCCCAGCCGGAGCCCCAGCCGGAGCCCCAGCCCTCGCGGATCACCGCCCGGCTGGTGGCGCGCAGTGCCGGCGCCCGGGACGTGCTGCGGGTCCTGGCGCCGAGCGCGGCCCGGGGTGCGACGGTGCGGCTCTACGAGAAGCGCGGCGGCCGGCGGGTGCTGCTGGCCAGCCGCCGGGCCGACGGCTTCGGCGACGCCCGGTTCGTCGTCCGCGACCCGTCGCGGTCGAAGCGCCGCTACTGGGCGGAGGTGTCGGCCACGGACCGGACCCGGGCCGCCCGGACGCCCACGCGGGTGGTCCGCTGACCCGCGTCGAGGGCCAGGACGTCGCCGACGTCCTGGCCCTCGACATCGGCGGCACCAAGACCGTGGCCGCCGTCGTCGCGGCCGGTACGACGCACCCGCTCGGCGAGCGGCCGACGCCGACGGACGGCGCGGCCGCGATCGAGGACGCCGTGGTCGATGCGCTCGACGCCGCCCGGGCGGCCGGGCGGCGACCGGCCTCCATCGGGCTGTCGGTCGCCGGGCTGGTCGAGACCGACCGCTCGACGGTGGCGCTGGCGCCGAACCTGCCGCTGCGCGAGCACGACCTCGGCGGCCGGCTCCGGGCCCGGACCGGGCTGCCCGTGGTCGTCGAGAACGACGTCAACGCCGCGGGCTGGGGCGAGTACCTCGCGCTCCCCGCGCCGGTCTCGTCGTACCTGGTGGTGATGGTCGGCACCGGTCTCGGCGGTGCCTTCGTGGCCGACGGGCACCTCGTGCGCGGGGTGGCCGGCCTGGCCATGGAGGTCGGGCACCTGGTCCACGAGGTCGACGGGGCGGGCTGCGGCTGCGGCGGTCGGGGCTGCTGGGAGCAGTACGCCTCCGGGACCGCGCTGGTCCAGGGCGTTCGTCGTACCGCTGGCGCGGCCGGGTGGACCGGCCGGGACGTCCAGGCGGCGGCCGACCGTGGCGACCCGGTCGCCCTGGCCGGCTTCGCCGGGCTCGGCGAGGCGCTCGGGGAGGGCCTGGCCGACCTGGTCCTGCTGACGAACCCCGAGGTCGTCACGCTGGGTGGCGGCGTGGCCCGCTCCGCCGGGCACTTCCTCGGCCGGGCGCGCCAGGTGCTGGCCGCGCGGCTGGGTCCGAACCGGGCCTTCCTCGTCCCGGAGCTGCGGCTCTCGGTCCTGGGCCCGGTCGCGGCGCTGACCGGCGTCGCCGACCTGGCGCTGGACCGGCTGCCGGTGGGCTGAGCCGGCGTCAGGCGGCCAGGTCGTGCTGGCGCACGTCGGGCGCGAGGTCGGGCACCGGCAGCGCGGTGACGACCCGCGACCGCCGGAGCAGGATGGTCGCCACGCTCTGCAGGCCGATGACGGCCCAGATGAGGTTCGACGCCGCGCTCGGCCAGGCGCCGTACAGCGCGCTCGCCGTGCCTCCGAGCAGGCCACCGACCGCGTTGAGCGCGGCGTAGGTGAGCGATCCGGAGGTCAGCCGGCCCTTCCACAGCAGCAGGTAGGCGGCGAAGGTCCCCGCCGTGCCCACCCAGCCCAGCACTGCCGTCAGCATCGTCCCGCCCTGCCTCTTCCTGACCCCGACGGGGCCGTCCCGGAACGATGGTGAGGCCGGGTCTGGGTTCAGTTCAAATGCACTTCTCTACACATGGGAATTAGCATCACTGAACATGGAGATCGACCCGCGGCGGCTGCGCTTCCTGCTGGCCGTCGCCCGGGCCGGCGGCGTGCTCGCGGCGGCCGACGAGCTCCGGGTGACGCCGTCGGCGGTGTCGCAGCAGCTGGCCCGCCTGGAGCGCGAGGTCGGCCGCTCGCTGGTCCGGCGGACCTCGACGGGCACGGTGCTCACCGAGGTCGGCCGCGATCTCGCCGACACGGCCGAGGAGATCGAGCGCAGCCTGGAGGCGGCGCGGGTCCGGCTGAGCGAGGACGACGGCGACCCGAGCGGCACGGTCCGGATCGGCGGCTTCCACAGCTTCCTGTCGGTGATCCTGCTGCCGGCCCTCCCTGGCTGGCGCGAGCGGTTCCCGCGGCTGCGCTTCGAGGTCGTCGAGGACGAGGAGGAGGACCTCGTACGACGGCTGCGGTCCGGCGACCTCGACGCGGTGGTCCTCGAGCTCGACGCCGAGGAGAGCTCCCGCGCCCTACCGGCCCGGGTCACCGAGGTCCCGCTGCTCGACGAGCCGTGGAAGGTCGTCGTCCCGGCCGGGACGATCACGTCGACGGAGTCGGTCGACCTGGCCCGGCTCGGCCTGCCGTGGCTCGGCGTGGCGCCCACCGCGGCCGGGGCCCAGGCCCTGCGCCGGGTTCGTCGTACGAGCGGGAGCGCCGTGCCCACGGCGCACGTCTACACCGAGACCCAGACCGCGCTGGCGTTCGTGGCGGCGGGGGAGGGGGCGGCGATCATCCCGTCCCTGGCCCTGCGCGGCATCACCCAGGCCGGCGTGGAGACCCTCGACGCGCCGGGTCTCGGGATGCGGCGCATCGTGCTCCGCCGCCACGAGGGCCGCGGCGTCCCGCGCGTCGTCGACGTCGCGACGACGCTGATCCGTGACGCCGCGTCGGCCTTCTCGTTCGACGCGGCGCCCTGACCTACCGGCGCTTCTTCTTCGCCTTCTTGACCTTCAGCACCACGGTGGCCGGGGCGTACTCGGTCCGGGTGGCCCGCACCACCTTGCGGCCCGGGCGGGTGCGCTTCGGGAGGACGACCCGGCAGGTGCCCTGGGTGCCCGTGGTGCAGGCGCGCCCGGCCATCGTGACCCGCGCGCCCGCGACCCGGTTCCCCGCGTCGGTCACCGTGAAGCGGACCGCCCGCTTCCGACCCGCCCGCCACGTGGTCGGCGACGCCTTCAGGGTCAGTCCGGCCAGGACCTGGGTGTGCCAGAACCCGTCGCCGGGGTTGACGACCACGTCGCCCCGTCCCGTCCCGCCGTCGACGCCCAGGGCGTAGACGCGGGTGCGACCGGCTGGGGCGCCGACGGCCCGGACGGCGCCGAACCGGGTCGCGGTCGGATCGGTGCGCACCGCGCGCACGACGCCCGGGTCCGTGCCCCAGGCCACCCACAGCCGACCGCCCGGAGCCGCGCCGAGGCCGACCGTGCCCGCCCCGCCGCTCCCCGGTACGACGGCCGCGCCACCCGCGCCGACCTTCCAGAGCCGGACGGACGTGCAGGTCGGGTAGCCCGAGCAGTACGCCGCGTAGACGCCGCCTCCTGCCCGCGCCGCCAGGGCGACCCGTCCGGTCTGGAGGGAGTCCGCGCCCACGCTCGACCCCGGCGCCTTCAGGACCGGGCCGAGGGAGGGGTGGATCCGGCGGACGAAGGTGCCGTTCGTCGCGGCCGACCCGCCGTTGCCGTACCAGGCCAGCCACACGTCGCCGCCCGAGCGGACCATCGCGAGGTCGTAGGCGCAGCAGCCCGCGACCTCGAAGGACTGGTCGGGCCCGTTCTCGGTCCCGACGTGCCAGGTGATCGTGGAGTTGAGCGGGTAGGCCGCGATCGGCGTCCCGTCGGCCAGCGCCGTCGCGGCCGTCCCGTACGACGCGTACGCGTTGTGGCTCTGCCCGACCGTCGACGTCTGCAGGGTCCAGGTGGTGCCCGCCGCCGGCGCGGTCAGGTGGTACATCTGGCCCTCGTTGTAGGGCTCGCCCGTCACGGTGCTCCGCTGCCCGCCGAAGAGCACGCGCAGCCCGCCGTCCGGTCCGCCGACCACCGCCGGCGTCGCGTCCACGATCGACCAGGGGGTCAGGATCGAGTTCTGCAGCGCCGTCGTCCCGCTCGGTCGGACGGCGGCGTGGCCGAGGCTGGCCTTGTTCTCGGGCTCGCTGCGCGGATAGACCACGTGCAGCACCCGGTCCGCGGTGCGGTAGAGGCTGGCCTCGTGGATGGTGCCCACGGTGCCGGTCGACAGCTTCGACCAGACCCCCGGCCCGCCCCGCTCGGCCGGCGCGGCCGACACCGCAGGCGACGGCGGGTCGGCGCTCGCCGTCCCTCCGCCGGCCAGGCCGGACGCGGCGAGCGCGGTGGCGGTGAGCAGGCTGACCAGCAGGGTGGTGCGACGCACGGCGTCCCCCTTCTCGGGGCCGCCCCGAGCGAGCGGCCGACCGGATCACCCTGGTCCGGCGGCACCCCCGGCCACGATGGTCACTTCGGGGTCTTGACGATCCCCGCGCTCCGTGTCCGGAGGCGTACGACGAAGGGCCCCGCCGTTGCCGGCGGGGCCCTTCGGTGGTGCTCGTGGGCAGGGGCGGGGTCGAACCGCCGACCTATCACTTTTCAGGCGATCGCTCGTACCAACTGAGCTACCTGCCCGAGCGACCGACACCTTACATGGGGACGAGCGGACCCACCGAATCACGCCGTCTTGGGGCGCCCGCGACGGCGACCTTATGCTGTGCGGGCAGTCCAAGGCCCCCATCGTCTAGCGGCCCAGGACCCCGCCCTTTCACGGCGGTAGCACGGGTTCGAATCCCGTTGGGGGTGCTCATCGTCTAGCGGGCGGGCTCCTCGGCGACCCCGCCCTTTCACGGCGGTAGCACGGGTTCGAATCCCGTTGGGGGTGCCACACAGGCTCGCGTCGTCGCCGATTGTGACGCGTCGCCGCCTGTGGGTTAGAGTTCCACCGCTTCGCCGCGCACGATCTGGTGAAGACAACCTGGCCCCGTAGCGCAGTTGGTTAGCGCGCCGCCCTGTCACGGCGGAGGCCGCGGGTTCGAGTCCCGTCGGGGTCGCCATCGGACGCCCCGGATCATCATGATCCGGGGCGTCTTGCGTTGTCCGGCATGCTGAGTCCGTGCCGATCGAGATGGACCCCGAGCGCTTCGACGAGCTGGTCGACACCGCGCTCGACGGCATCCCCGACGAGCTGGCCCAGCTGGTGCGCAACGTCGTGGTCCTGGTCGAGGACGAGCCGCCCGAGGGCGAGCCCGACGACCTCCTCGGCCTGTACGACGGGGTCGCGCTGACCGAGCGCGACAGCAGCACGCTGCTCAACCTGCCCGACCGGATCTTCATCTTCCGCGGCCCGTTGCTCGACTTCTGCGAGAGCGAGGACGAGCTGGTCGAGGAGGTCCGGATCACCGTCGTGCACGAGGTGGCCCACCACTTCGGCATCGACGACGCCCGCCTCCACGACCTCGGCTACGCGTAGGAGCCGACCCAGAACCCCAGCGCGCACGCGCCGACGGCCGACAGGGTCGTGACGACGACGTACGCCGCCCCGTGCCGCGGACCGAGCCCGTGGGCCTGCACCGCGAACGCGGAGTACGTCGTGAACCCGCCGCAGAAGCCGGTGGCCAGCAGCGCGGTGGCGTGCCCGGAGAGTGATCGCGCCGACAGCAGGCCCAGCAGCAGCGAGCCGAGCACGTTCACCACGAGGGTGCCGCGCGGGTGGCGGTCGTCCCACCGCTGCGCCAGCAGGTAGCGCAGCGGGGCGCCGACCGCGGCGCCCAGGGCGACCAGCAGGCCGGTCACCGGCCGGCCCCGACCCGGGCGCCGACGGCGACCGCCGCGACGGCGACCACTGCGGTCGCGACCAGGTAGACGAGCGCGGTCGCCGCGCGTCCGTCCGCGAGCAGCGCGCGGGACTGCTCGCTCACCGCCGAGAGCGTCGTGTAGCCGCCGAGCACCCCCGGGCCGAGCCCGGCCCGGAGGACCGGACGCCGTCGTACGGCCGCGAGGCCCAGCACCACGGCGAGCAGGAACGAGCCGGTGACGTTGATCGCGAAGGTCGTCCACGGGAAGCCGGCGCCGTCCGGCACCAGCTCGCCGAGGCCCCAGCGGGCCACCGCCCCCAGGGCGCCACCGACCGCCACCGCGCCGAGGGCGCGGGGGTCGACCGCGCTCAAGAGACGGTGCTCTGCTGGCCCGGGGTCGCGGCGGCGTCCGGCCAGGCGAGGGGCGGCTCGCCGCGGCCCTGGCGGACGAACTCACCGAGGTACCACTGCTGGAAGCGGCGCTGCTCGTCGGTGCGGGCCAGCGACAGCAGCCGCTCCTGGCGGCAGAACTCGTCCGCCAGGTCGAGCATCTCGATGAACCGCTCCATGGTGCGGGTGCTCTCGCGCGAGGTCACGAGGTCGACCTGGGTCTCGGACTCGCCCGCGGCGACCGCGCTCTCGAGCTGGTCGAGGCCGATGCCCTCGCGCAACTGACGCTCCAGCGAGGCGAACAGGTCGGAGAGGTCCTTGGCGAGCGGGTAGTCGCTCTCGTGGGCGAGCGCGAGCAGCCGGACCTCGCGCCGCAGCTCGCGGAAGTGGCGCTGGAAGGCGACGTACAGGTCGAGCGGTACGCCGCGCACGACGATCTGCACGGGGTCCTCGGGACCCGCGACGGGCGGGTCCTCGTCGCCGGTGATGAGGCCCGGGACGCCGTCGTCCTCGGCGAAGGAGCGGGCGGGGGCGAACCAGACGGTCTTGCCGTCGTCCTCGATCTCCGCGCCCCAGGCGTCGGAGCAGCGCGCGACGATGCTCAGCCCGCGACCGAAGGTGAGCAGCAGGTCGTCGTCCTCGTCGTCCTCGTCGGCGCTCGGCAGCAGCGGCCGCTCGCGGGAGCCGTCGTGGACCTCCACCCGCGGGTGCTCACGTGTGCCGCGGACCCGGACCTGGATCGGCGGGGCGCCGTGGAGCAGCGCATTCGTGACCAGCTCCGAGACGCCCAGCTCCGCGCACTCGGCGAGCTCGGGCCGCCCGATGTCGTGGCACGTCTCGACCACCCAACGCCGTGCGTCCTGCACGCCACGGGGGCCAGCGCCCAGCGACAGGGCAGGCCGGTTCAGCGGCACGGGCGAAGCTCCAGGGGCAGACCGAGATGAGGACAGGGACACGCCATTCTCGGCTCGTGTACCCCCTCTTTCCGGCAAACAAACACGGAAGTTGGCGAAGTCTTTTCGGCCGATCTGCTCAGGATCGGCGACGGTGGACGACGGGATCGATGGGTACGACGAGGGCGGGGTCCCGCCCGCGTGTGACCGACCGCACTCGTGTGACCCACGAGTCAGGGCGCCGGCTTGGGGTCCGACCCCCGCGAGCGCGACAATGGAACTACCGGATCGGCCGGCTGGCCACGGTCCGTCTCGATCGAACGCAGGAAGGCTCGTCATGGCAGCGCCTGACCACCCCCGTGACACCCCGGACCGTCGCCACCAGGTCGTCGTCATCGGCTCCGGATTCGGCGGCCTCTTCGGGACCAAGGCCCTGCGACGCTCCGACGTCGACGTCACGATGGTCGCCAAGACCACCCATCACCTCTTCCAGCCGCTGCTCTACCAGGTCGCGACCGGGATCCTGTCCGAGGGCGAGATCGCGCCCCCGACGCGCGAGATCCTCTCCGGGCAGAAGAACGCCCAGGTGCTGCTGGGCGAGGTCACCGGTGTCGACCTCGAGGCGCGCACGGTGACGTCCCACGTCCTGGGTCGCGAGACCGTGCTGGCCTACGACTCGCTGATCGTCGCCGCCGGCGCGGGCCAGTCCTACTTCGGCAACGACCACTTCGCCGAGTTCGCGCCCGGCATGAAGAGCATCGACGACGCGCTCGAGCTGCGCGGCCGCATCTTCGGCGCCTTCGAGATGGCCGAGCTCGGCGCCCAGCGCGGCGACAACGTCGACCACCTGCTGACCTTCGTGGTCGTCGGCGCGGGCCCGACCGGAGTGGAGATGGCCGGTCAGATCGCCGAGCTGGCCCACCGCACGCTCAAGCGCGACTTCCGGTCGATCAACACCCGCACCGCGCGCGTCGTCCTGGTGGACGCCGCGCCCCAGGTGCTCCCGCCGTTCGGCCAGAAGCTCGGAGACAAGGCCAAGAGCGAGCTGGAGAAGCTCGGCGTCGAGGTCGTCCTCGGCGCGATGGTGACCGACGTCGACGAGCGCGGCATCGAGATGAAGTTCAAGGACGGCCGCGTCGAGCGGATCAACACCGTCACCAAGATCTGGGCCGCGGGCGTGCAGGCCAACAAGCTCGGCAAGACCCTGGCCGAGCAGAGCGGCGCGCCGCTCGACCGCGCAGGTCGGGTCGGCGTCAACCCCGACCTCACCCTCCCGGGCCACCCGGAGGTCTTCGTCGTCGGCGACATGATCTCGCTCGACAACCTCCCCGGCGTCGCCCAGGTGGCGATCCAGGGCTCGAAGTACGCCGCCAAGGAGATCGACGGCCGGCTCAAGGGCAAGGCCCCGCAGCCGCCGTTCAAGTACTTCGACAAGGGCTCGATGGCCATCATCAGCCGCTTCCGTGCGGTGGCGATGGTCGGCAAGCTGCGGATCACCGGCGTCGTGGCGTGGCTGATGTGGCTGGGTCTGCACCTCGTCTACATCACCGGCTTCAAGAGCCGGGTCACCGCGCTGATCCGCTGGGCCGTGTCGTTCATCGGCCGCGGCCGCTCGGAGCGCACCACCACCGAGCAGCAGATCTTCGCGCGCAGCGCGCTCGCCCGGCTCAAGCGCGGGGCGACCGATCTGGTCTCCCAGCCCGGGGCGTACGACGCCGCCCGCGAGCTGCTGGAGACCTCGCGGCGCGAGGAGCTCGAGGCCCAGGCCGCCGAGGAGGCCCGGCTGACCGACTCCGGGCAGCGCGGCGCCAACCTGGGTGAGAAGGTCTCCTGACCGGAGCCGCGTCTACTCGAAGTACGACGGAGTCGGCTGCTCGTCGTCCTGCGCGGCGATCGCCTCGCGGGCCCAGCGCGGCAGGATGAAGACGCCCTCGGCCTCGACGGTGACCCCCTCGGGACCGATGAGGTGGCCCTTGGCCCAGGTCTTCACGCCCTCGGCGCGGTCGATCCAGGCCTCGGCCCGCAGGTCGCCGAGCGGGGTGCCCTGCCGGTAGGTCAGGGTGAGCGTCCCGGTCATGCCCGGCTTCCCGCCGGCGCCGGCCGCCTCGCCGAGCATCTGGTCGAGGATCATCGCCGAGACGCCGCCGTGCACCAGGCCGGGCGGCCCCTCGTAGGCGGCGCCGAGGTGGAAGTCTGCCCAGGCGCGTCCCGTGTCGTCGTGGTCGATCACCAGCGGTGGGGCGGCCGCGTTGCGGAGGCCGACCACGGTGTTGCCCCAGGGGCGGCCACGGCCCGCCCGGCCGAAGCGGACGCCGTACGCGCCGTCGAGCTGGTGCTCGCGCAGCCGGGCGGTGACCGCCTCGATCTCGGCCTGGGCGCGGCGGATCTCGTCGTCGTCGACCAGGGTGCGGATGGTGGCGTCGACGAGCTCCCGCACGGCCTGGGTGAAGGGCTCGTACACGCCGCGCTGCCGCTCGAGCTCCGCGTCGGAGATGTCGTCCTGCACGTAGCCGCTCACGGGCGGAGTCTAGAACACGTTCCACTGGTGCGGCCGTCGGTCGGGACAGGCTCGCGGCAGGAAGGTGACGGCGACCCGAAGGTGACGAGAACCGCTGCGGAAGGTCTGGACCAGGGACGGATTCGGTCGTCAATCGGCCGACATTCGACGGTTTTCGCTCCGGGCCTGAGGAGAAGGCCCGTAAACTTGTCACTACCTTGAAGTCGGGGGAGGACATCATGGGCAACGCAGCCATCACGCGTCTCACGGCACGCGACGTGCCGGAGACGCGACGACCCGTCGAGCCGGCGGCCGCCACCGAGCTGGACGTCGACGACGTCCGCATGCTCCTGAAGGAGCTCCGCCTGCGGCGCCAGCTGCGCGCGCAGGACTGACCGAAGAGGGGACGTCACCGGCGGGACCTGATTGGATGGCCCCCGGACCGGTTCCTCCTGAGGGAGGAGCCGGTGAGTCGATCATCCCCGGAGTACCCGTGACCGAGCAGGCCGTGTCCGCGCACACGCCCGCCTACGCGGCCGCAGACCTGACCAACTGCGACCGCGAGCCCATCCACATCCCGGGAGCCATCCAGCCGCACGGCGCGCTGCTCGCACTCGGGCTGGACCTCGCGGAGGTCGTGATGGCCTCGGCCAACGCGGGGCCGATGCTCGGCGTCGACCCCGACGACGTGCCCGGCGCCTCGCTGGCCTCCCTGCTCGGGGCCGAGGCCGCCGAGGCGGTCCGGGTCTCCGTCGAGGGCGCGCGCGCCGAGGTCCTGCACCTGCACGTCGAGGAGCTCGCCGCCCGCGGGGCGCTGCTGCCGTCGTACGTCGACGCCGCGGTGCACCGCTCCGGCGACCGGGTCCTGGTCGAGCTCGAGGCCGCCGATCCCGAGGGGGAGGCGCTGCTGTCCTACCGCGCGGCCCGCGGCGCGATGCAGCGGCTGTCGCGGACCGCGTCGGTCGTCGAGCTCTCCGAGGGTCTGGTCCGCGAGATCGCCGACCTCACCGGCTTCGACCGGGTGATGGTCTACCGCTTCGACCAGGACTGGAACGGTGAGGTCATCGCCGAGAGCCGGCGCCCCGACCTGAACCCGTTCCTCGGCCTGCACTACCCCCACACCGACATCCCGGCCCAGGCCCGCCGGCTCTACACCGTCAACTGGATCCGGCTGATCGCCGACATCCTCTACACGCCGGTGCCGATCCACCCCGTGCTGGACCCGGCGACCGGCGCGCCGCTCGACCTCTCCCACTCGACGCTGCGCAGCGTCTCGCCGATCCACGTCGAGTACCTCTCCAACATGGGCGTGACCGCGTCGATGTCGGTCTCCCTGGTCATCGACGGCGAGCTCTGGGGGCTGATCGCCTGCCACCACTACTCCGGACCGCTCGAGCTCAGCCTCGACGTGCGCGCGGCGTCGGAGTTCCTGGGCCAGGTGGCCTCCCAGCTGGTCGCCGAGCGGGAGCGGGCCGACGCGCGCGAGTCCCAGCGCCGCGCCGAGGAGCTGCTCACGACGGTGCAGGCGGCGACGTCGTCCTCCCCGGCGCCGCTGCAGACCCTGATGCAGATCAGCTCCCTGGCCGACCTGATGGACGCCGGCGGGGTGGCCCTGTGCTTCGACGGGCACCTCACCACCCTCGGCACCGTGCCCGACCACGCGTCGATCAGGCGCATCGCCGAGCTCCTGCGGCGACCGGAGAGCCAGCCGGGGTCCAGCTCCTACCTCGCCGCGCTCGACCCCGACCTCGCCGCGGTCGCCGACACGGCGGCAGGGGCTCTCGTGATCGGCTCCGCGCCCGACCGCTGGCTGTGCTGGGTCCGCCCCGAGCTGCCCGAGGTCGTCGACTGGGGCGGCGACCCGACCAACAAGCAGATGGCGCTCGCCGAGGACCCGCAGGTCCGGCTCAGCCCCCGCAAGTCGTTCGAGAAGTGGCAGCAGGTCGTGCGCGGCCACAGCGAGGTCTGGCAGCCCTGGCACCTCGACCACGCGGTCTCCCTGGCCAGCCACCTGGCCAGCCTGCTGTACGCCAACTCGCGCGAGCAGGTCGACATGGCCGAGTCGCTGCAGCGCAGCGTCATCCCGGTCCAGGCCCCCCGGTTCGACGGCCTGGAGATGGCGGCCCGCTACCTGCCGGCCTCGACGTTCCAGATGGGCGGCGACTGGTGGGACGCCTTCGAGCTGCCCGGCGGTCGGATGGCCTTCGTCGTCGGCGACGTCGCGGGCCACGGCGTGGCCGCCGCGACCACGATGACCCAGCTGCGGGCCGCGGTCCGCGCCCACCTCTTCGGCGAGGAGTCGCCGGCCGTGGTCCTCGACCGCACCGACCGGTTCATGGACGGGCTGTTCGAGCAGGTGATCGCCACGGCTGTCGTCGGGACCGTCGAGCCCGCCACGGGTCGGGTCGTGCTGGCGGCCGCCGGTCACCCGCCGCCGCTGCTGATCCAGGGCGGTGCGGCCCAGGAGCTCCAGATCGCCACCCGGCCCGTCCTCGGCCTGGGCGTGACCGGGGCCCGTGAGACCGAGCTGGTCCTCACCCCCGGGTCGACGCTGCTGCTCTACACCGACGGGCTGGTCGAGCGTCGCGGTGTCGACCTGTCCACCTCGCTGGCGCTGCTCGCCGACCTGGCCGGGCGCGGGCCGGGCCCGGCCGGCATGGAGGAGTGGGTCGACGGCATGCTGCTCGCCGTACCAGGAGCGCGGGACGACGACACGACGGTGCTCGCGATCAGGATGTCGCCGGCCGGCTGACGACCGAGCCCTGGTCGGTCGTGTCGAGGCCGCGGGCGATGACGAGGCGCTGGATCTGGTTGGTGCCCTCGAAGATCTGCATGACCTTCGCCTCACGCATGTAGCGCTCCACCGGGAAGTCCTTGGTGTAGCCGGCGCCGCCGAGCACCTGGACGGCGTCCGTGGTGACCTTCATGGCGTGGTCCGTCGCGACCAGCTTGGCGACCGACGCCTCGCGGGAGAACGGCAGGCCGGCGTCCTTGAGGCGGGCCGCGTGCAGGGTGGTGGCCCGGGCCGAGGCGACGGCCGCCTCCATGTCGGCCAGCAGGAAGCCGAGCCCCTGGTGGTCGATGATCCGGCGGCCGAAGGTGGTGCGCTGCTGGGCGTAGGCCACGGCGGCGTCGAGGGCGCCCTGGGCCAGCCCGGTGGCGACGGCGGCGATCCCGAGCCGACCGGAGTCGAGGCCCGCGAGCGCGATCCGCAGACCCTCGCCCTCGCCGCCGAGGCGGCGCTCGACCGGGACCCGGACACCGTCGAAGCGCATCGTGGCCGTGGTGGAGCCGGTCAGCCCCATCTTGTCCTCGGGGCGGTCGGCGGCCAGGCCCGTGGCATCGCCGGGCACCAGGAAGCAGGAGATGCCGTCACGGCCGCCCGGGCTCTCGGAGGTACGGGCCATCACCTTGTAGAAGTCGGCCTCGCCGCCGTGCGTGGTCCAGGCCTTCGCGCCGGAGATGACGTACTCGTCGCCGACCAGGCGGGCCGTGGTGGTCATCGCGGCCGGGTCGGAGCCGGCGTGCGGCTCGGACAGGCAGTAGGCGCCGAGCAGCTCGCCGCCGAGCATGTCCGGCAGCCAGCGGGTCCGCTGCTCGTCGGTCCCGCGGGTGACCAGGCCGAAGCAGGACAGGGCGTGCACGGACACCCCGACCCCGACGCTCGCCCAGACCGAGCCGATCTCCTCCAGCACCTGCAGGTAGACCTCGTAGGACAGCCCGCCCCCGCCGTACTCCTCGGGGTAGGGGAGACCGAGCAGGCCGGTGCGCCCGAGGGTGCGGAACACCTCGCGTGGGAACTCGCCGGCCGCCTCGGACGCGGCCGCCCGCGGGACCAGCTCGTCGGCGGCGATCCGCCGTACCAGCCGGACCAGGTCGACGGCCTCCTCGGACGGCAGCACGCGGCGAGCACTCACGGGGTTCCCTTCGGTCGGTGACGGGGATGCGGGTCGACGCCCCCAGCCTCCATGATGTGCCCCATGGACACCGGCGTCGCCATCGTCTTCGTCGCGGTCGTCGGCGCCCGGTTCCTGCTGCCCCTGACGATCCCGTTCTTCCCGCTGCCGGGCATCGTGGCCTGCCTGGTCCTCGACGGCGTCGACCAGACGATCTTCCAGGCCTTCGGGTACGACCCGCCGGGCTACCAGGGCTACGACAAGGCGATGGACGTCTACTACCTGGCCATCGCCTACCTCGCGATGCTGCGGAACTGGACCAGCGTCGCCGCCGTCGAGGTCGGCTTCTTCCTCTACTTCTACCGCCTCATCGGCGTGCTCCTCTTCGAGCTGACCCAGGCTCGGGCGCTGCTGCTGGTCTTCCCGAACACCTTCGAGTACTTCTTCATCGCCTACGAGACGCTGCGCGCCCGGTGGTCGCCGCTCGCGCTCGCGCTGAGCTGGTGGATCGGGGCCGCCGCCGCCATCTGGGTGGTCGTCAAGCTGCCTCAGGAGTGGTGGATCCACATCGCTCAGCTCGACGTCACCGACCTGCTGATCGAGTACCGCTGGGCGCCGGTGCTGCTGTTCGTGCTGGTCCTGCTGCTCGGCGCGGTGCTGCAGCTGGTGGTCCGCCCCCGCCTGCCGCGGGCGGACTGGGACTGGCGGCTGCGGCCCGAGCCGCTCCCGGAGGAGATCGACGAGGCCCACGAGCAGGCGGCCTGGCGGGCCGAGCACGACCGGGTGCTGTCCTGGGCGACGCTCGAGAAGGTGGTGCTGGTCGGCCTGCTGGCCGTGGTCTTCGGTCAGCAGTTGCCCGACTTCACCGGCACCTCGACCGACCTCTTCATCGGCACCGCCGTCGTGGTGGTGCTGAACGCGGCCGTCACGCTGGTCGTGGCCCGCCGGGGCTGGACGACGGTCTCGCTGAGCGCGGCGTTCGTCGTACGACTGCTGGTGAACGTGGTCCTCGTGCTGGTGGCCGACGAGCTGCTGCCGGGCGGGGAGGCCCGCCTCGACGGCTACGACACGATGTTCTTCCTCTCGCTGATCAGCCTGATCACCACGTTGCACGACCGGTGGCGGCCCGTGCACCAGGTGCGCGCGGCCGTCGCGGCCGCCTGAACCCACGGATCGGATCGACGACCGGTCTTGACCGGGGCGTGGCCGAGTCGCTAAACGCGGCTTCCATGGGGAACGATGCAGAGAGAGACTCATGGGGGTGAGCGCATGGAGCTGGTCGAGGTGGCGCTGCCGACCCGACTCGTGGTCGGCCCTACGCGCACGTTCCCGCTCCACCACTCCCACACGTCCCTCACCCGTGGCCTGGAGCCCGGTGAGGAGCTGGTCATCGTCGACGCCGACGGCGAGTACCACGCCGCCGCCGTCACCGACATCGCCTTCACCCTCGACGACACCGTCTACGTCCTGCAGACCGGCGTCCGGCTGCCCGAGGAGCTCGCGATCGCCCGCCTGGAGTCCGCGGACGGCGTACGACGCGGCGACGTCGACGGCGTCGTCGACCTGATCGGCGAGATGCTGCGCCGCTCGCGTCGTACCGAGGAGACCTGAGCGTCGGTACGACGGTGGTAGGCCCCGTGGGACTCGAACCCACAACCCAAGGATTAAAAGTCCTCTGCTCTGCCAATTGAGCTAGGGGCCCAGGGCTGGTCAGCCCGGCGGACATCATGGCAGACGTCCTCGGTGCGCCGGCGCAATCGCCTGAACGGGTCATTCCTCGGCCGGGGTGGGCGAGGATGGTGAAGGGATGTCCATCCTCACCGCACCTCGCACCGGGAGCCGGCTCGCCGTAGCCCTCTCGGCGGCCGCACTCGTCACGTCCGCCGGCATCGCCGGCGGTCCGGCCCTGGCCAAGGCGCTCAACGCCCACACGGTCGACGGCAAGCACGCCGTCGGCTCGGGGGCGTCGATCAAGGCCCGCCGCGGGAAGCTCGTCGCGACCAGCAGGCGCACCGGGCGGCTGCCGGACAACATCATCGCGCGGGCCCCCGACGCGGCCCGGCTGGCCGGCCGGCCGGGGTCGTCGTACCTGCTGGCGGGGGAGGCCGACGAGGTCGTCCAGGCCGGTGGCACCCCCACCACGACGCCGCTGCCGGCCGTCGGGGTCTCGACCTCGGCGGTGGGCTTCACGACCCGGACCGCCGGGCGGCTGGTCCTGGACCTGACCGGGAGCGGGCAGCTGACGTGCCCGTCCTCGAGCTTCGTGCACTGGTGGATCCGGCTGGACGGCGAGCCCGTCCTGAGCAGTCGGATGCAGCTCGGCGAGGCCGCCGCGATCGACTTCACCTACGCGGGATTCCCCAGCATCCACCTGACGGGGGCCACCGCCGGGTCGGTCGCCCCGGGAGACCACGTCGCCCAGCTCGTCGGTGGCTGCTCCACGGGCGTCAGCGGCGGGAGCGCCACCAGCGGGATCCCGGGACTGCTCACGGCCACGGTCGTGCACCGCGGGCTCGCCCCCATCGCGCGGGCCGCGGCGACCAGGGCCCGTACCTCGTGCGTCACGGCGGGCGGCGGTGAGAGCTGCCGCTGAGCCTGCCTCGCGCGCGTGCCCGTTTCCCGCGCTGTCACACGGGTGTTGCAGAACCTTCACGGCCGCCGTCCACAAAGCCGCGGTCCAGGGGGTTTGCCTGACGGAGTTGCTTGGTAGTGTCTTTCCTGCAACAGGTGCAAGTTCCAGCTGGTCTGACGCCCGCGGAGTTTGTGATCCAACGGCGTTTCTGCTTTGTGGTCTTACCAATCACGAGTCGGAGCGACGTGTCACCGCATCTGGTGTGGGGCCGTCGACGTGATGGCCTCTCGTTCCGATATCAGGAGTAACGAGCACATGGCTCAAGGCACCGTGAAGTGGTTCAACGCTGAGAAGGGCTTCGGCTTCATCGCGCAGGAGGACGGCGGCGACGACGTCTTCGTGCACTACTCGGCGATCCAGACCCAGGGCTACAAGTCCCTGGACGAGAACCAGAAGGTCGAGTTCGACGTCACCCAGGGCCCGAAGGGCCCGCAGGCGGAGAACGTTCGCCCTGTCTGATCAGACCGGCACCGGTCCGGCACCTGTCTGACCACAGCCACTGCGAGGCCCCACCCGTCACGGGTGGGGCCTCGTGTCGTTCCCGGACTCCTCCGTCCGGCGCGACGTGCCACCCGCGCGGGCCATGTCCGGCGCCTCGGTTTGGTCGTACCCTGGGTGGGGAACGTACTCCCGGAACGCGCGTCCGCTCCGGCTTGCGTCACCGCCAGCGCTCGACGATCAGACTTGGGGAGGCCAGCGTGCACGATCAGTTCGACGTGACGCTGGAGGACGCCGACCTGCTGGGCGAGGTCGAGCTGACCACCAACCTGATCATCGCGGCCAGTGAGGCCGACGAGCACCTCTCCTCCGCCGAGATCGACGAGATCCTCGGCGTCGTGCCCTCTCCGCGCGCCGAGAGCTGACCGACCCGGACGCAGTCGGCGTCGTACCGTCATGTCTTGAGGCTCATACCCTAGGGGGGTAGGGTCCTTGGTATGGCAGAGCACCAGCACGGCTACATCCACCGCAAGGACGACTACCTCAAGCGGCTGCGCCGGATCGAGGGCCAGGCCCGCGGCCTGCAGCGGATGGTCGAGGAGGAGCAGTACTGCATCGACATCCTCACCCAGGTGGCCGCCATGACGAAGGCGCTCCAGGCGGTCTCGCTGGGCCTGCTGGAGGAGCACATGAACCACTGCGTGGTCGACGCGGCGCGCGCCGGCGAGGCCGAGGGTCAGGCGAAGGTCGCCGAGGCGCTCGAGGCCATCACCCGCCTGGTCCGGTCCTGACCACCACGACTGAGGAGAGACGCATGAGCGAGCAGAGCACCTGGACCGTCAGCGGGATGACCTGCGGGCACTGCGAGGCGTCGGTCCGCGAGGAGGTCGGCGAGCTCGCCGGCGTCACCGCGGTCGAGGCGTCCCACGAGACCGGTCGGGTCGTGGTCACCAGCGACGGCCCCCTCGACCCGGCGGCCGTGGCCGCGGCGGTCGAGGAAGCCGGCTACCGGCTGGGGTGAGGGCCATGGGGACACTCGCGCGGGTCGCCGCGTTCCTGGGGATCCTGGCCCTCGTGCTGGGGGCCGGGCTGGGCCTCGGCCGCCTGGTCGGTCCGGTCGACACCGAGCCGGTGGCTCACGAGGACGCCGGCCACGACGCGGAGTCCGACGCCGGCCACGAGGCGGACCACGGCGCGACGGCCGTGGCCGGGCTGGAGACCGCGGCGGGCGGCTACGCCCTGCACCTCGTCGAGGACCGGCTGGGGACCGGGCGGCAGCGGCTGGCGTTCCACGTGACGGGACCGGACGGCACGCCGGTGACGTCGTACGACGTGCAGCACGAGAAGGAGCTGCACCTCGTCGTCGTCCGGCGCGACCTGACCGGCTTCCAGCACGTGCACCCCGAGCGCGCCGCCGACGGCACCTGGTCGGTCGACCTGGACCTGACTCCGGGCGTGTGGCGGGTGCTGGCCGACACGGCGCCGACCGGGGCCGACCCCGTGGTGCTGGGCGCCGACCTGATGGTCGCGGGGGACTTCGCCC
The DNA here is from genome assembly GCF_900101465.1 of Nocardioides lianchengensis. Taxonomy (GTDB): domain Bacteria; phylum Actinomycetota; class Actinomycetes; order Propionibacteriales; family Nocardioidaceae; genus Nocardioides; species Nocardioides lianchengensis. The sequence goes on along the minus strand of NZ_FMZM01000011.1, from coordinate 80,136 downwards.
CGGTGCCGCTGGGGGAGCAGACCCTCGCCGCCTCCGTCGACGGGTACGACGTGACGCTCGGCGGGCTGCTGCGGGCCGGGGTCGAGACCGAGCTCGCCCTGACCGTCCAGCGTGGCGGCGAGCCGGTGGACGACCTGGAGCCGTACCTCGGGGCGTCCGGGCACCTGGTCGCGCTGCGGGCCGGTGACCTCGGCTACCTGCACGTCCACCCGGAGGAGGGCCCCGGCCCGGTCGTCCGCTTCCACACCGCGTTCCCGAGCGCCGGGACCTACCGGCTGTTCCTGGACTTCCAGCACGACGGGGTGGTCCGGACCGCGGTGTTCACGGTCGAGGTCGACGGAGCGGCCGAGGGAGAGGGGGGCGGGCATGAGCACGGACACTGACGTCGAGCTCGCGATCACCGGCATGACCTGCGCGTCGTGCGCGAACCGGATCGAGCGCAAGCTGAACAAGCTCGACGGCGTGACGGCGTCGGTCAACTATGCCACCGAGAAGGCGCGGGTCACCTTCCCCGCGACGCTGAGCGCCGACGACCTGGTCGCGACCGTCGAGGCCGCCGGGTACGGCGCAGCGCTGCCCACGGCCGGGCCCGAGCCCGAGACCGCGGGGGCCGACCCCGAGCTGGACGCCCTGCGGCAGCGGCTGGTCGTCTCGGCCCTGCTGAGCGTGCCCGTCGTCGCGATGGCGATGGTGCCCGCGCTGCAGGTCGACCACTGGCAGTGGCTGTCGCTGACCCTGGCCGCGCCGGTGGCGGTCTGGGGCGCCTGGCCTTTCCACCGGGCGGCCTGGCTGAACGCCCGGCACGGCACGTCGACCATGGACACCCTGGTGTCGCTCGGCGTGCTGGCGGCGTTCGGCTGGTCGCTCGTGGCCCTCTTCTGGGGCACGGCCGGCGAGACCGGGATGACCCACCCGTTCCGGATCACCGTCGAGCGGACCGACGGTCTCGGCAACATCTACCTGGAGGCCGCGACCGGGGTCACCACGTTCCTGCTCGCAGGTCGCTGGTTCGAGAAGCGCTCGAAGCGGCGGGCGGGTGCGGCGCTGCGGGCGCTGCTGTCCCTGGGGGCCAAGGACGTGGCGGTGCTGCGCGGCGGCGCCGAGGTGCTGGTGCCCGCGGGCGAGCTGGTCGTGGGCGACCGGTTCGTCGTACGGCCGGGGGAGAAGGTGGCGACCGACGGGGTCGTGGAGAGCGGGACGTCGGCGGTGGACGCGTCGATGCTGACCGGCGAGCCGGTGCCCGTCGAGGTCGGACCCGGGGACGCGGTCACCGGCGCCACCGTCAACGCTGGCGGCCGGCTCGAGGTGCGTGCGACCCGGGTCGGCGCCGACACGCAGCTGGCCCAGATGGCCCGGCTGGTCGAGGAGGCCCAGCACGGCAAGGCCCAGGCCCAACGGCTCGCCGACCGGATCTCCGGGTTCTTCGTGCCGGTGGTGGTCGCGCTGGCGGTGGCGACCCTCGGGTTCTGGCTGGGCACGAGCGGCTCGGCGGCGACCGCGTTCACCGCGGCCGTGTCGGTGCTGATCATCGCCTGCCCGTGCGCGCTGGGCCTGGCCACGCCGACGGCGCTGATGGTCGGCACCGGCCGCGGCGCCCAGCTCGGGATCCTGATCCGGGGCCCCGAGGTCCTGGAGTCGACCCGGCGGGTCGACACGGTGGTCCTCGACAAGACCGGCACGGTGACGACGGGCCGGATGACCCTGGTCGAGGTGGTGGCTGCCGAGGGCGAGGACCCCGACGCCGTCCTCCGCCTGGCGGCTGCCGTCGAGGACGCCTCGGAGCACCCGGTCGGCCGGGCCGTGGCGTCCGGGGCGCGCGAGCGGCTCGGCGAGCTCCCGGTGGTGACCGGGTTCCGGGCCACCGCGGGCACCGGGGTCGCCGGCACCGTCGAGGGGTACGACGTCCGCGTCGGTCGGGCGCCGGCCGACGTCGAGCAGCCGGCCGGCCGGTCCGTCGTCCAGGTCGAGCGGGACGGCGTCGCGGTGGGGTGGCTGCACCTCGCCGACCGGGTGAAGGACACCTCGGCGGAGGCGGTCCGGGAGCTGCGCGCCCTGGGCCTGCGGCCGCTGCTGCTCACCGGCGACCACGAGCGCGCCGCACGCGCCGTCGCGGACCTGGTCGGGATCGACGACGTCGTCGCCGGGGTGCTGCCGGAGGGCAAGGTCGACGTCGTACGCCGGCTGCAGGCCGAGGGCCGGGTCGTGGCGATGGTGGGCGACGGGGTGAACGACGCCGCCGCGCTCGCCCAGGCCGATCTCGGCATCGCGATGGGCACCGGCACCGACGTCGCCATCGAGGCGAGCGACCTGACCCTGGTGCGGGGCGACCTGCGGGTCGCGGCGACCGCCGTACGGCTGGCACGGCGGACGCTGACGACGATCCGCGGGAACCTGTTCTGGGCCTTCGGCTACAACGTGGCCGCGCTGCCCCTCGCCGCCGCCGGGCTGCTCAACCCGATGCTGGCCGGCGCCGCGATGGCGCTCTCGTCGGTCTTCGTGGTGACCAACAGCCTGCGGCTGCGGGCCTTCCGCTGATCGGCGGAGTCGTACACAGGCGGGTCAGCAGGTGGCGAAGAGGACCGGTCCGGTGCTGAGGTCGGAGAGCACGTAGGCGCCGTCGACCGGCTTCAGCGGCAGGGTCACGACGGGGCCGTCGGCGGTGACGTCGCCGAGCGTGAACCGGTCGCTGAACGAGCCGCCCTGGCCGGGGGCCGGTCCCGCGGCGAGGACCGCGCGGCTGTCGGCGTTGGTGCGGGCCTGGTCGTCGTTCTCGAAGGACATCGCGACCAGCACGTCGCGGTCGGGCCGGACGGCCATGGCGAAGGCGGTGAGGGGGTTGACCTCGCCGGCCTCCGCGAGCAGCTGGTCGGCGGTGGCCTGGTCGCTGGGATCGGCCTGGCTCATGGCCAGCGCCGAGCAGGCGTAGTCGCCGCGGAACACCGACGCGGAGAGCGGCTCGCCGACGGCCTCGACCACCTCGGCCAGGTCGTCGTCGGGGTCCCCGTCGCCGCGGTCCTCCACCACCGATTCCAGGTACGACGCCCGGTCGCCCAGCGTGAGCAGGTGCGCGTCGGTGTCGAGCGCGACGTACTGCAGCAGCGGGGTGGAGCCGCGGCCCTCGGCGATCTGCGCCAGCAGCTCGTCGCCGCCCTTCCAGACCCCGGTGTCGTCGGTCGGCCGGGTGTAGCCGAGCGCGTCGAGCCGGTCGCCGAGGGTGTCGAGGTCGACGTCGTCGGGCATCCGCACGACCACCGCCGCGCCGGCCTCGGACTGGGCGAACAGCTCCCACTCGGCCGTCGCCGGCGACCAGCCGAACTCGTCGGCCAGCAGCGGTGCCGACCCGACCAGCGCGGAGGCCGAGGTGAGGTCGGCGTCGTACCCCTGGTCGAGGAGGGTGTCGAGGTCGGCGCCGGTGCCGAGCTCACGCCGTACGTCGGCCCAGGCGGTCCACGAGATCCGCTCGACGTCCGTCGGGGCGAGGTCGAGCGCCCGCTGCAGCTCCGTGCGGTGCTCGGCGCGCCACCAGCGGACGCCGACGACGGCGGCGGCCGCGACCAGCGCGACGGCGAGGACGAGGGCCACCGTCCGCCGCCGTCCACCCATGGGGTGTGAGACTAGCCGCATGGGTCAGCCCCCCGATGTCGTCTCCGCAGGTGCCGTCGTCTTCCGGCCGGGTCGTCAGGTGCTGCTGGTGCACCGCGGGAGGTACGACGACTGGTCCTTCCCGAAGGGCAAGCTCGACCGCGGCGAGCACCGCACGGCCGCCGCGGTCCGTGAGCTCGAGGAGGAGACCGGGCTGCGGGTGCGGCTCGGCGTACCCCTGGGGGACCAGCGCTATCCGGTGAAGGACCGGATGAAGACGGTCCACTACTGGACCGGGCGGGTGGTGGGCGACGACGACGTGAGCCGCTACGCGCTGAACGACGAGATCGACGGCGTGGCCTGGGTCGACGTGGCGGACGCGCGCGAGCGGCTGAGCTACGACTACGACCGCGGGACGCTCGACGAGGCGCTCGACCGGCGTCGCCGCACCCTGCCGCTGGTCGTGCTCCGGCACGCCAAGGCCCGCGCGCGGAGGACCTGGCGCTCCGCGGACCCGCTCCGGCCGCTGCTCGCGGCCGGGCGCGAGCAGGCCGATCGGCTCGGCCCCGTGCTCGCGGCGTACGACGTACGCCGGGTGGTCAGCTCCGACTCGATCCGCTGCGCCGAGACCGTCGCGCCGTACGTGCGTGCGTCGGGGGCGCGGCTGCGCCTGACCGACGGGCTCAGCGAGGAGGCCGCGACAGAGGCGTCGGTGGGCCGGAGCGTCGACCGGCTGCTGGCCCGGATGGACGCCCACGGGGCCGGCGGCCTGCTCTGCACGCACCGGCCGGTGCTGCCGCGGGTGTTCGAGCGCCTCGGCGTGGACGACCCCGCGCTGGACCCCGGGGAGATGCTCGTCGTCCACCTGCGCAAGGGCACAGTCCGTTCCACCGAACGGCACCTGGTGCCCTGACGTCAAGCAGAACCCGGGCAAGTTCACGTGATCGCCGTCTCCCCGGCAGCCGCGCGACTCCGACCGGCCGGTTCGAGTTCACCCCTCGTTCACCGACGGCCCCGGATCCATACACCTCGGCTCCCTACCTTCGCTGATGTCATCAACGTAGAGACATCAGGAGTTCCGAAGTGAAGCGCACTTCCATCCGCCGGGCGATCGTCCCCGGGATCGCCGTCCTCACCCTCGCCCTGACCGCCTGCGGTGCGGGCAACGACAGCGGCGACAGCGGCTCCGGCGACGGCGAGTCGAGCCTGTCGGGCGAGCTCAACGGCGGCGGCGCCAGCTCCCAGGAGAAGGCCGAGGCCGCGTGGGCCGCCGGCTTCCAGGACGCCAACCCCGACGTCACCCTCAACTACGACCCGGTCGGCTCCGGCACCGGGCGCGAGAACTTCATCAACGAGGCCTACTCCTTCGCGGGCACCGACTCCGCGCTCAGCAACGACGAGGGCCAGCTCGACGCGGCCATCGAGCGCTGCGGCGGCGAGTCCGTGATCCAGGTCCCGGCCTACGTCAGCCCGATCGCCGTGGCGTTCAACCTGCCCGGCATCGAGACGCTGAACCTGGCGCCCACCACGATCACCGGCATCTTCAACGGCACCATCAAGACCTGGGACGACGCGAAGATCGCGGCCGACAACCCGGACGCCGACCTGCCGTCCACCGAGATCGTCCCCGTGCACCGCTCGGACGACTCGGGCACCACCGAGAACTTCACCAAGTACCTCGAGGCGGCCGGTGGCTGGGCCGAGGAGCCCGACGGCGTGTGGCCGACCAGCATCAAGGGCGGCGAGGCGGCCGAGGGCACCTCGGGCGTCGTGGGTCGTGTGACCGACAACGAGGGCTACGTGGCCTACGCCGACGAGAGCGCGGTCAAGGACACCGAGCTCGGTGTCGTCGCCGTGGGCGTCGGCTCGGAGTTCAACGCCCCGACCCCGGACGGTGCGGCCAAGGTCGTCGCCATCTCCGAGCCGGCCGAGGACGCCTCCGAGACCAACCTGGCCATCGACCTGGCCCGCGACACGACCGAGTCCGGCGCCTACCCGGTGCTCCTGGTCTCCTACCTGCTCGCCTGCCCCACCTACGCCGACGCCGACGAGGCCGACAAGGTGAAGGGCTTCCTCGAGTACGTCCTGTCGGACGAGGGCCAGCAGGCCGCCGCCGACAACGCCGGCTCGGCCCCGCTCGACGCCGAGGTGGCCTCGAAGGCCCAGGCCGCGGTCGAGAGCATCTCGGCGCAGTGACCTCCGTGGCGGTACGACGCCCCGCGCGGCGTCGTACCGCCACGATCGGGCCGGCCAGCGTGCCGGCCCGGACCCATGTCTGACCAGCCCGAACCAGGAGAGCGCGTGACCAGCACCGCGACCCGTCCGGATCCCCGGCCCGAGGCCGAACCGGACGCCAAGCCCCCGCTCGCCCTCGGCGACCGGGTCTTCAAGGCCCTGTCCGTCGGCTCGGGCGCGCTGATCATGGTGGCGCTCGCCGGGGTGTTCATCTTCCTGGCGCTCGAGGGCTACCCGGGCCTGAGCGTCGACGAGGACTTCTACAACCCCGCGACGACGTTCCTCGGGTACGCCGGCCCGCTGCTCTTCGGCACCGTCCTCGCCGCGGTCATCGCGCTGGTGATCGCGGTGCCGTTCGCGATCGGCATCGCGCTCTTCATCTCGCACTACGCGCCGCGGCGGCTCGCCGTACCCGTGGCGTACCTGATCGACCTGCTCGCCGCCGTCCCCTCGGTCGTCTTCGGCCTCTGGGGCGGTCGCGAGCTCGCCCAGCACATCGGCGGCGCCTCGGTCTGGCTCGAGGAGCACCTCGGGTTCATCCCGCTCTTCGCCGGGCCGGCCGCCAAGAGCGGCAGCACCATGCTGACCGCCGCCGTCGTCCTCGCGATCATGATCCTGCCGATCACCACCGCGATCTGCCGCGAGGTCTTCGCGCAGACCCCGCGCCTGCACGAGGAGGCCGCGCTGGCCCTCGGCGCCACACGCTGGGAGATGATCCGCACCGCGGTCTTCCCCTACGCCCGCTCCGGCATGGTCTCCGCCGTGATGCTCGGCCTCGGGCGCGCGCTCGGCGAGACGATGGCGGTCGCGATGATCCTGTCGGCCTCGCCGGTCGTGACCCTCAACATCATCTCCGGCCAGAGCCCCGCGACCATCGCCTCGAACATCGCCTCCAACTACAAGGAGGCCAGCCCCGACGGCCAGGCGGTCCTGATCGCCACCGGCCTGGTGCTCTTCGCCTTCACCTTCGGCGTGAACTTCCTCGCCCGCTACCTGGCCGGCCGCGGCCAGCGGAGGATGGCCCGATGACCGCGCTCGACACCCGCCCCGAGCGGCCCGAGACCCGGCTCTCCAAGCCCCGGCTGCCGCAGTGGGCACCGCTGCTGGTCCTGGCGGTCGCCGCCGCGCTCGGCGCGCTCGCCTGGCTGATCGGCGCGAACACCGCGCTCTCCGTCCTGGTGGCGGTCGTCGCCTACCTGGTGGTCATGCCGGTCTGGTCGGGCGTGGTCGAGAGCCGCCGCGCGGCGATCGACCGGCTCGCCACCGGCCTGGTCTGGTCGGCGTTCCTCGTCGCCCTGGTCCCGCTCGTCTGGCTGATCGTCACCGTCGTCTCCAACGGCATCTCGACGATCAACCCCGAGTTCCTCACCTACGACATGCGCGGCGTGCTCGGCAACGAGCAGGGCGGCCTCTACCACGCCCTGATCGGCACCCTGCTGATCACCGGCCTCGCGGCCCTGATCTCGGTGCCGGTCGGCATCCTCGCCGCCGTCTACCTCGTCGAGTACGGCGCGAAGAGCCGGATGGCCCGGATCCTGACCTTCCTGGTCGACGTGATGACCGGCATCCCGTCCATCGTCGCCGGCCTGTTCGCGCTGTCGCTGTTCGTGCTGATCTTCGGCCCCGCCGTCCGGCTCGGCTTCGGCGGCTCGGTCGCCCTGTCGCTGCTGATGATCCCGACCGTGGTCCGCTCCACCGAGGAGATGCTGCGGCTGGTGCCCGACGACCTGCGGGAGGCGTCGTACGCCCTGGGGGTGCCGAAGTGGCGCACCATCCTGAAGGTCGTCGTCCCCACCTGCGTCGGCGGCATCGTCACCGGCGTCGTGCTGGCCATCTCGCGGGTCATCGGCGAGACCGCGCCGCTGCTGGTGGTCGCCGGCTTCACCAGCTCGGTCAACATGAACCCGTTCGACGGGCGCATGATGACCCTGCCCGTGTTCATCTACACCCAGTACACCGCCTCGACCGCGCAGGGGCTCAGCTACGCCTGGGGCGGTGCGCTGGTGCTCATCGTCATCGTGATGGCGCTCAACATCGTCGCGCGCATCATCGGCAAGATCTTCGCCCCCAAGACCGGGCGCTGAGGGAGCAAGGAAACCATCATGGCCAAGAGCATCGACGTCTCCGACCTCGACATCTACTACGGCAGCTTCAAGGCCGTCGAGGGCGTCAACATGACCATCCGCGCGCGGGCCGTCACCGCGTTCATCGGCCCGTCGGGCTGCGGCAAGTCGACCTTCCTGCGCTCCCTGAACCGGATGCACGAGGTGATCCCCGGCGCCCGTGTCGAGGGCAAGGTCGTCGTCGACGGGCAGTCGCTCTACGACCCCTCGGTCGACCCGGTCGCCGTACGGCGCCAGATCGGCATGGTCTTCCAGCGGCCCAACCCCTTCCCGACGATGTCGATCTACGACAACGTGCTCGCCGGGAACCGGCTCAACAGCAAGCGGATGAAGAAGTCCGAGGCCGACACCATCGTCGAGAAGTCGCTGAAGGGCGCCAACCTCTGGAACGAGGTCAAGGACCGCCTCGGCAAGCCCGGCATGGGCCTGTCGGGCGGCCAGCAGCAGCGCCTCTGCATCGCCCGCGCGATCGCCGTCGAGCCGCAGGTGCTGCTGATGGACGAGCCCTGCTCGGCCCTCGACCCGATCTCGACCTCCGCGATCGAGGACCTCATCCACGAGCTGAAGTCCGACTACACGATCGTCATCGTCACCCACAACATGCAGCAGGCCGCCCGCGTCTCCGACGACACCGGCTTCTTCAACCTCAAGGCCACCGGCGAGCCCGGCCACCTGGTCGAGTTCAACGCCACCAAGAAGATGTTCTCCAGCCCGGACGAGTCGTCCACCGAGGCCTACATCTCGGGTCGCTTCGGCTGATCGACCCTTCCGATAGTCGCTGACCTTCTGCATCCCGCGAGCCTGCAGAAGGTCAGCGACTATCGGCGCTCTCGGGGCCTGTGGATGACGGCTGCAGGCAGGGAGTCGGCCCAGGCACGCTCCTGTCGTGCCGACGACGGGACCAGCCGGGAGCGAGCACGGGGCGGTCGCACCCGTGCGGACCGATCCTGCCGGGACACAGGGGCCGACTCGCGGGGCGGCCGCGGGGCCCGGGTGGCGACGGTCGAGCCAGGGGCTCTACGTGCCGGCCGGCGTCGAGCCGACGCCGGTCCAGCGGGTGCTGGAGGCGGGCGTGCTGCTGCCACCCGTCGGTGCCGTCACGGGGTGGGGCGCCCTCAGCTGGTACGGCGGGCACTGGTTCTCCGGACTGGCCCGCGACGGTCAGACTCCGCTGCCGGTGCCGATCGCGCTGCCCCGCCGTAGCATCCGCCCGCAGCCGCTGATGCTGATCTGCGAGGAGCGGTTCTCACTGCGGGAGACGACGCTGGTCGACGGCCTCCGGGTGACCTCGGCCGTCCGCTCGGCGGCCTTCGCGATGCGGTACGCACGCAGCCTCCGCGATGCGGTCGTCGCCCTGGACATGGCCTGCTTCCACGACCTGGTCAGCATCGACGAGGTGCGGGTCTGGGTGGACGGGCACCCGAGCTACACGGGCATCGAGCAGGCCCGGGCCGCCGTACTCCTGGCTGACGAGAACGCCTGGTCACCGATGGAGGTCGGGATGCGCCTGGACTGGCCGGGCGGGTCGGTCCTGACCAACCGGCCGATCTTCGACCCCGAGGGCCGGCACATCGCCACCCCGGACCTCGTCGACCCGGTCGCCGGAGTCGTGGGCGAGTACGACAGCGACCTGCACCTCACGGGCAGCAGGCGGGCCAAGGACCTCCGCCGCGAGGAGGACTACCGGGCGTGCGGGCTCGAGCAGGTCACCATGGTCGCGGCCGACGTGCGGGATCCCGGACCGTACCTGGAGCGCGTACGGACGGCGTACGCGCGTGCGGCCCGTCGTCCGGCCTCCGACCGGAGGTGGACCCTGGAGCGGCCGACCTCGTGGGTGGCGACACACACCGTCGCCCGGCGTCGGTCCCTGGACGCCACCGAACGGGCGATCTGGCTGCGCTACCAGGCCAGCTGATCCCGTTGCCTGATGTTCTGTTGCCTGACGTTCTGCAGGTCGGCCGCCTGCAGACCGTCAGGGACTATCGGGGTCAGGGCAGCTGGAAGATGACGTGGCAGACGAAGTAGAGGAACGCGGCGACGGCGCCGGCCATGGGGAAGGTGAGGATCCAGGCGGCGACGATCGACTTGGCGACGCCCCAGCGGACGGCGGAGAAGCGCTTGGTCGCGCCGGCGCCCATCACGGCGGAGGTGATGGTGTGGGTCGTCGAGATGGGGGCCTCGAAGACGAAGGCGGTGGTGTAGAGGACACCGGCGGCGACCGTCTCCGAGGCGAAGCCGCGAGCGGGGTCGAGGTGGATGATCCGGCGGCCGAGGGTGCGCATGATGCGCCAGCCGCCGGCCCAGGTGCCGGCCGAGATGGCGGCGGCCGCGGCCAGGATGACCCAGACCGGGAGGCCGTCGTCGGCGCCGGCGTACCCGCCCGCGACCAGGGCCAGGAAGATCACGCCCATCGTCTTCTGGGCGTCCTGGAGGCCGTGGCCGAGGGCCATGGCGGCGGCGGAGATGGTCTGGGCGAAGCGGAAGCCGCGCTGCACCCGGTGGGGGTTGCGGCGGCGGAAGATCCACATGATGGCCAGCATCACCAGGAACGCGGCGCCGAAGCCGAACAGCGGCGAGGCGATCATCGGGAGGACGACCTTCTCGACGATGACGTCCCACTTGACCGTGGTGCCGGAGGCCAGCGCCGCCCCGACCAAGCCGCCGATGAGGGCGTGCGAGGAGGACGAGGGGAGGCCGTAGTACCAGGTGATGAGGTTCCAGGTGATCGCGCCGAGCAGGCCGGCCATCACGATCACCAGCGCATGGTTCTCGTGCCCGGAGCTCGAGTCGATGCTGATCACGCCCTGGACCGTCTTGGCGATCTCCTGGCCGAGGAAGGCGCCGATGAAGTTCATGACCGCGGCCATGCCGAGGGCGATGCGGGGGGTCAGCGCGCGCGTCGAGACCGAGGTCGCGATCGCGTTCGCGGCGTCGTGGAAGCCGTTGGTGTAGTCGAAGACCAGGGCGACGGTGACGACCGCGACGACCAGCGCGAGGGTGGAGTCCACGCCCTCAGGACTCCTTGACCGCGATCTGCTCCACGATGTTGGCGACCTTCTCGAACGCGTCGATCGCCTCCTCGAGAGACTCGACGATGTCCTTCAGCTTCAGGACCTCGATCGTCTTGTACTCGCCACTGAAGAGCTTCGCGAGGGTACGACGGTGGTTCTTGTCGCCGGCGTTCTCGAGCCGGTTGATCTCGATCCAGAACTCCTCGAGGGAGCCCGGCGAGGACAGCTGCGGCATCGCGGCCGAGGTGAGCTCGGCGCAGCGCTGCAGGATCTCGGCCTGCGTCGACAGCTCCGGCGGCAGCACCTTCACCTCGTAGAGCAGGATCAGGTCGACGACCTCGTCCATCATGTCCATCACGTCGTCGAGTCCCGACCCGAGCGAGTAGATGTCCTCGCGGTCGAACGGCGTGACGAACGTCGAGTTCACCTTGCGGAAGAGGCGGTGCGTCGTCTCGTCGGCGGCGTGCTCGGCCTCGCGCATGCGACGTGCGACGTCGGCGTGGTCAGCGCCCTCGGCGAGCATCTCGGACAGCAGAGCAGCGCCGGTGACGAGGTGATTCGCCGACTCGGTGAAGAGGTCGTAGAACGCAGTGTCGACCGGTCGGAAACGCAAACCCACGGAGAACTCCTGGTGAGGAGGTGCAGAACGCCATCATGCTAGGGGGTGGCGTCCCGAACGACGCAAGTCAGGCAGCCCTCAGGCGCCCCTCACGCACTCGGCCGGCGGCGTCGCTGCTGCTCGATGAGCGTCTCCTGGAGGTGTACCGAGCCGTCGTTGCGGGTCCACTCCCCGTCGCTGTCGAGCAGCCACGCGGAGGTGTCGGCGTCGAAGGCGAGGTCGAGCAGCTCGCCGATCGCGCCGATGCTGTCCTCGCCGGGCAGCCGCACCAGCACCTCGACGCGGCGGTCCAGGTTGCGGTGCATCATGTCGGCCGAGCCGATCCAGGCGACCGGCTCGCCGCCGTTCTCGAACCACGACACCCGGCTGTGCTCCAGGAACCGGCCGAGCACCGAGCGCACCTCGATCGTCTCCGACAGCCCCGGTACGCCGGGCCGCAGCGCGCAGATCCCGCGCACCAGGAGCTGCACCGGTACGCCGGCCTGCGAGGCGAGGTAGAGCGCGTCGATGACCGCCTCGTCGACGACCGAGTTGGCCTTGATCCGGATCCGGGCGGGCCGGCCGGCGGCGTGGTGGGCGATCTCGCGGTGGATCTGGTCGACCAGCCCGGTCCGCACCGAGTCGGGCGCGACCAGCAGCTCGTCGTACGACGCGTTGCGCGACCAGCCCGACAGGTTGTTGAACAGGTGGGCGACGTCCTCGCCGATGGTCTCGTTGGTGGTGATCAGCCCGAGGTCCTCGTACATGCGCGAGGTCTTGGGGTTGTAGTTGCCGGTGCCGATGTGGGTGTAGCGGCGGATGCCGCCGCCGCTGGCGCCCTCGTCGCGGACCACGAGCGCGAGCTTGCAGTGGGTCTTCAGGCCGACCAGGCCGTAGACGACGTGGCAGCCGGCCTGCTCCAGCTTGCGGGCCCAGCGGATGTTGGCCTGCTCGTCGAAGCGGGCCTTGATCTCGACGATCACCAGCACCTGCTTGCCGGCCTCGGCCGCGTCGATGAGGGCGTCGATGATCGGGCTGTCGCCGGAGGTGCGGTAGAGCGTCTGCTTGATCGCGAGCACGTGCGGGTCGGCGGCGGCCTGCTCGATGAAGCGCTGCACCGAGGTCGCGAACGAGTCGTAGGGGTGGTGCAGGAGCACGTCGTTGCGGCGGGTGGCCTTGAAGACGTCGACGGGCGCGGCCGACTCGACCTCGGCCAGCCGGTAGTGGGTCGTGGGCACGAAGGCGGGGTACTTCAGCTCCTCGCGCCCCAGGTCGGCGATGCCGTGCAGGCCGCGCAGGTCGAGCGGGCCGGGGAGGCGGAAGACCTCCTCCTCGCGGACGCCGAGCTCCTCCTTCAGCAGCTCCAGCACCGAGTCGGAGATCGACTCCTCGACCTCGAGGCGCACGGGCGGGCCGAAGCGGCGGCGCAGCAGCTCCTTCTCGAGCGCGGCGAGGAGGTTCTCGGCGTCGTCCTCCTCGACCTCCAGGTCCTCGTTGCGGGTGACCCGGAAGGTGTGCACCTCCAGGACCTCCATGCCGGGGAAGAGCCGCTTGAGGTGCTCGCGGATGACGTCCTCGAGCGGCACGAAGCGCTGGTTCCCGAGCGGCACGAAGCGCGCGAAGATCGGCGGCACCTTGACCCGGGCGAAGTGCTCCTTGCCGGTCTTGGGGTTGCGGATCAGCACGGCCAGGTTGAGCGAGAGCCCCGAGATGTAGGGGAACGGGTGGGCCGGGTCGACGGCGAGCGGGGTGAGGACCGGGAAGACCCGGTCCTTGAACAGCCGCTTGCAGGCCTTCTGCTCCTCGCGGTCGAGGTCGTCCCAGCGGACCAGGTCGATGCCGGCCTCCGACAGGGACGGCACGATGTCGTCGCGGAAGACCCGGGCGTGCCGCTCGCTGAGCCCACGGGTCGTCGACCAGATGCTCTCCAGCACCTCGCGCGGCATCAGCCCGGAGGCGGCGCGCACGGCCAGGCCCGCGGCGATCCGGCGCTTGAGGCCAGCCACCCGGACCATGAAGAACTCGTCGAGGTTGCTGGTGAAGATGGCCAGGAACCGGGCCCGCTCCAGCAGCGGCAGCGCGGGGTCCTCGGCGAGCTCCAGCACCCGCTGGTTGAAGTGCAGCCAGGAAAGCTCCCGGTCGAGGAAGCGGTCGTCGTACTTCTCGACCGCGGCGAGGGCCTCGTGGTCGGGGACGTACGGCGGCTCCACGTCGAACGGCTCCTCGGGAGGGGCCTCGCTCGAGGGGGCCGGGACGATCTCGGCTGACATGCCGCCAGTGTGGCACCGGAGGGTGAACGGGAGGTGTCCTCGCCGCCCGCCTCGCTAGGGTCACTGCCGTGGACATCAGGTTCGAGGTCGAGAAGCGGGTCCTGGCGGCGGCGATGGCGCTCCCGGAGGCCGCCCAGCGGCGGCTGGGAGGTCGACCGGTCCGCCTCGACGGCCAGACCCTGGCGGCCGACACCCAGCTGATGCTGCGCCTGCAGCGGGTCAGCCGGCAGCCGGACGTCGGGCGGCTGCCGATCCCCCAGGGCCGGGCGCTGGCGGTCCGCCAGACCCGGCTCGCGGGCGGCGAGCAGCCGGTCGGGTCGGTCCGCGACCTGCGGGTCGCCGGTCTCGGGGCGCGCCTCTACGTCCCGAGCGGCGCCGCGCCGACCGGTCCGCTGCTGGTGTTCCTGCACGGCGGCGGCTTCTTCTTCGGCGACCTCGACACCCACGACGCCCCCTGTCGGCTGCTGGCCGAGCGGTCCGGGGTGCGGGTGCTGGCGGTCGACTACCGGCTGGCGCCGGAGCACCCCTTCCCGGCGGCGTACGACGACGCGCAGGCGGCGTACCGCTGGGTGCTGGAGCATGCCGCGGACCTCGGGACGACGCCCGACCGGGTGGCGGTCGGGGGCGACTCGGCCGGCGGCAACCTCGCGGCCGGGGTCGCGATCGAGGCGGCCCGCGACGGTCTGCCGGTCGCCTTCCAGCTGCTGGTCTACCCGGTGACCGACAACGACCGCGCGACGCTCAGCTCGCGGCTGTTCGCGGACGGGTTCTACCTCTCGACGCCGTTCCGCGAGCTCGCCTCGCGCAGCTACCTGCCGGGCGGCGAGGTGCACGACCCCCGGGCGTCGCCGGCGTACGCCGAGCTGCCCGCCGGCCTCGCGCCGGCCCTGGTCGTCACGGCAGGCTTCGACCCGCTGCGCGACGAGGGCGAGGCCTACGCGCGGCTCCTCGAGGAGGCCGGCGCGACCGTCGAGCTGCGCCGGTTCGAGGACCAGATCCACGGCTTCTTCAACATCGTCGGCGTCGGCCGGAGCGCGCTCGCGGCGAACCACTGGGTCGCGGACCGGCTCAGGGCTGCCCTGAATCCGTGACCGCGGCCCTGACCGACCCGGGGTGGGCCGCGGCCAGCCGGTCGGCGGCCGCGAGCACGTCCCCCGGGACGTCCACGTGGCCGATGAACCCGGCGCCGCGCGGGCCGTAGCCGTGCTCGTCGTCGCGCAGCCGTCGTACCTCTCCGAGGACGAGGGACCGGAACCGCTCCTCGCTCCAGACCCCGGCGCGGGCGGCAGCGATCGGGACCAGGGGCGCCCAGCTGCGGACCCGCGCACCGAGGTGCTCGAACGACGCATGGGTACGACGCTGCATCGTCGGGTCCTGCAGCACGAGGAGCGTGCCCGGACCCGGACCGAGCAGGTCGAGGGTGAACCGGGCGTTCTCGCCGCAGTTGGTCGCCTCCTCCTCGAGTCGCACCGCGTCTGCGGGGACCCCCGCGCGGGCGAGTAGCTCGCCCAGGACCGCCGCCTCGCTCCGCCCTGCGATGGGGACGTCGTCGACCGCATGCGCGACGGCGGCGCGGAGGTACGACGTCGAGTGGCCGACCCCGCCGGTGACCACGATCGTGGGGGCCACGCCGCGGCGCCACAGGTCGGCGACGACGTCGACGGACGCGAGCACGGCGCTGCCGCAGAGGACCAGCACGTCGGCCGGCTCGGTGTCGGCGCCGGGGTCGCGGCGGGCGAGGTAGCGACCGACGAGGTCGAGGTCCGCCTGCCCCTGACCGGTCACACGACGCTGCTCACAGGTCGGGGCGCCACCGGCGCAGCACCCGGAGGAACTCCTCGGGGTCGACCGAGCGCCGGTCGACGCTGACCGGTGGCAGGCTCCGCCGTACGAAGTCGAGACGCCAGTCGCGGTCGCCCGGCCAACCCTGGACCTCGACCACCGTGCGGTCGCTGGTCAGGTCGAAGCGGTGCTGGTTGTCGCCGTCGGCGATGACCACGACGCCGGCGTCGACGGTGACCGTCCGGCCGCGCGGCCGGACCAGCAGGCCCAGCAGCACCAGGACGACGGTGGCCGCGGAGAGCCCGATGCCGAGGGGCTTCAGCAGGTCGCCCTCGGTGGCGACGTACGCCGTCCCGGCCGCGCCCGCGAGGGCGGCCAGGAGCAGCAGCGCCGAGAGGACCCGGCGGCCACGCCCGCGCTTGAAGGTCACCGGACCCGATGGCTCGGCCGGTACGGCGGGCGCGGTGGTCGTCTCGCCGGCGGTCGGGGTCGGCCGCTTGCCGCGCTTGGTGCCGGGCTCGACCCCGAGCTGGTGGGCCCGGGTCTCGGCGAGCTGGTGGGCCAGGTCGGCCGCCCGCTGCTCGGCGACCAGCCGCTCCTCGAGCGCGCCCTGGGCCAGCTCGGCCTGGTAGCGCACCGACGACTCGACGGCCTGGCGTTCGACGGCCCGCTGCTCGGCGGCGTCCTCGACCTCGGCCCGGAGCCGGGCGTGCTCGGCGGCATCGGCCTCGGCGGCCTCGCGGGCGGCCAGGGCCGCGGTGAGGGCGTCGGCCTGCTCGGCCAGCCGCTGCTCGGCCTCGGCGAGCGCGGCCCGGGCCTGGGCGGCCAGCTCGGCGTGCGCCTGGGCGTCGGCCTCGGCCCGGGTGCGGGCCTCGACGGCGGCCGCGGCGGCCGCCTCGGCCTCGGCCCGGCCCTGGTGGGCCGCCTCGGCCTGGGCGGCCAGCTTGCTCGCGGCCGTCTCGGCGGCCGTCCGGGCCTCGTGGGCGACCCGGGCGGCCTCGGCGTGCTCGGCGGCCACCGCGTGGGCGGCCTGCTCGGCGGCCGCGGCCTGGCCGGCGCTCTCGCCCTGCTCGCGGGCCGCCTGCTCGGCGGCCGTGCGGGCGGTGTGGGACTGCTCGCTCACCACGGCGGAGGCGGCGGCGGCCTGCTCGGCAGCCGTCCGGTCGGCGTGGGCCCGCTCGGCGGCCTCGGCCTGGAGCCGGGCGGCCTCGTCGGCGGCGCTGCGGGCGGTGAAGGCCTCCGTGGCCGCGGCCTCGGCGGCGGCCCGGGCGTCGGCGGACTGCTGGGCCGCGGCGGCGTGCTCGGCCGCGGTGGCGTCGGCGGCGGCCCGCGCCTCGTGGGCGACCCGCGCGGCCTCGGCCTGCTCGGACGCCAGCGTGTGGGCGGCGTGCTCGGCGGCGGCGGCCTGGGCGGCGGCGACCGTCTGCTCCTGGGCGGTGTCCTCGGCGGCCTCGCGGGAGCGCTGCGCGGCCTCGGCGTCCGCGGTGGCGGCGCGCGCGGCCTCCTCGGCGGCGGTGCGGGCCTCGTGGGCGCTCTGGGCGGCGGCGGCCTGGGCGGCGGCGGCCTCGTCGGCGGCGGTGCGGGCCGCGGCCTGCTCCGCGGCGGCGGTCTCGGCGGCCTCGCGGGCGGCGGCCTGCTCGGCCGCCGCGGCGTCGGCGGCGGCCCGGGCGTCGTGGGCGACCCGGGCGGCCTCGGCCTGCTCGGTGGCGGCGGCGTGGGCGGCGTGCTCGGCGGCGGCGGCCTGCCCCGCTCGGGCGGCCTGCTCGCGGCCGGCCTCCTCGGCCTCGCGGCGGGCGACCGCGGCGGCCTCGGCGTCGGTCGCCGCGACCCGGGCGGCCTCCTCGGCGGCGGTGCGGGCCTCGTGGGCGCTCTGGGCGGCGGCGGCCTGGGCGGCGGCGGCCTCGTCGGCGGCGGTGCGGGCGGCGGCCTGCTCCGCGGCGGCGGCGTCGGCGGCCTCGCGGGCGGCGGCCTGCTCCGCGGCGGCGGCCTCGGCCGCCTCGCGCTGCTCGGTCGCGGCCCGGGTGAGCCCGGCGTGCTGCTCGGCGGCGGTCGTGGCGGCGGCGACCGCCTCGCGCAGCGCCTCCTCGGCGACAGAGCGGCCGCGGTGGGCGGCCTCGGCGCCGTCGGCCTGGCCACGGGCCGCCTCCTCGGCAGCCAGTCGCGCCTCCTCGGCGGCCTGCGCGGTCTCGCCCGCCGTACGGGCGGCGTCCTCGGCCGCGAGTCGGGCCTGGTGCGCGCCCTCGGCCGCCTCGGCCTGCTCACGGGCGGCGTCCTCGGCCGCCTGGCGGGCCTCGGCCGCCGCGGTCGCTGCGCGCTCCGCCTCCTCGCGCAGCCGGGCGGTCTCGGCGGCGGCCTCGGCCTGCTCGCGAGCGGCCTGCTCGGCCTCCTCGCGGAGCCGGACCGCCTCGGTGGCCGCGTTCTCGGCCGACCCGCGCTCCTCGACCGCACGGGCCGTGGCCTCCTCGGCGGCGGTGCGGACGGCGTACGCCTCCTCGACGGAGGCCCGGTAGTCGGCCAGCGCCCGCTCGGCCGACTCGCGCGCCGCCGTCGCCTCGCGGGCGGCGTCCTCGGCGACCAGCCGCTCGGCGTGCGCCTCGGCCGCGGCGAGCTCGGCGGAGCGCCGCAGCGCCGTGGCCTGCTCGGCGGCGGCGGTGGCCTCGCGCATCAGTCCGGCGAACTCCTCCGGGGACGGCGGCGCAACGGCCGGCGGAGGGGTCGCGGACGTGGGCGACTGCCGGCGTCGCCAGCGTCGTCCGGCTCCGTCGTCACCGGGGTGCTGCTCGCCGCTCATGGGGCGTGAGCCTAGTGGTCGGCGCGGGCTCCGGTGACGACGGGCGAGGGGTGAGCGCCCGTCCGTCGTACGCCGACGACTGGTCTGGACCGACGCCGGCGTGGGTCGGGCGGACTCGGGAAATCGCCCCCGCCGTGACCTCCGCCGTTCTAGGTTCCCCTCTCAATACGGGGGGACCGGACAACCTCAGGAGTGAGAAGTGCAGCAACACAGAGTCGGGCTGAGTGGACGACGGATCGCGGGGTGGTCCCTCGCCGGGGCCCTCGTGGCGGGGTCGCTGACGGCGGGCGCCGCCCCTGCGACCGCAGCGACCGGGTGGGTGCCGATCAGCGGGACGGTGACCGCCGACGGACAGCCGCTCAGCGCCCGCCTGGAGCTGCACCGCCAGGCGCCGGACGGTGACGGCGGAGTGACCTTCCAGCACTACCGGACGCTGTACCTCGACGGGTCCAGCAGCAGCTTCTCGGTACCGGTGCCGAACGGCGTCTACCAGCTCTCCGTGCAGGACTGGTCGAACGGCCGCTACCGCACCGAGTGGTACGACGACGCCGCGTCGCAGGCGACCGCCGAGGAGATCGTCGTCGACGGGGCGGCCGTCGTCCTCGACGAGATCGAGCTCGACCTCGAGCAGACGATCACCGGTCGGGTGACCGACGCCGTCGGCCGCCCGGTCCGCGACGTCCGGGTGCTGGCCTACGACGCCGCCTCGCCGGGAGGCATCTATCGCTACAGCACGTACTCCGACAAGCACGGTCGCTTCGACCTCCGCCCCATCGCCGGCGAGTACGTGCTGAAGTTCGAGGACGAGCGCGGCGACTACGCCACGGAGTGGTACGACGACAAGCCCACCGCGGAGGGCGCGGCCGTCATCGACCACGACGGCCAGGAGGTCGTCGATATCGGCGAGGTGCGGCTGTCGCAGGGTGGGTCCATCAGCGGCCGGGTGACCGACCCGGCCGGTGCCCCTCTCTCCTCGGTCGGCGTGGAGCTCTTCGACGAGGCCGGCGACTATCGCGGGAACGTCCGGACCGACCGGGCGGGCCGCTATTCCCTTCCGCGGCTGTCCGTCGGCAGCTACGCGGTGAGCTTCTACGACTACAGCGACCAGTTCCTGCCGGAGTTCTGGAACGACGCTCCGAACTTGGAGAGCTCGACCAAGATCGTCGTCGGCCGCGACCAGGACGTCACCGGGCGTGACGTCGTCCTGGCACCGCGCACCACCGGTGAGCTCCAGGGTGTCGACCTGACCGGGACGGTCGTCGACGTCGCGGGCAAGCCGGTGCGCGGCGTGTACGTCTCGGCGATCGATCCCACGGTGGCGAGCGGGTTCGAGCACCTCGACTCGGCCATGACCGACCGGAACGGTCGCTACCGGTTCACCGGCCTGGACCCTGCCTCCTTGGAGGCGGACGGCAGGAACCCGGGCCTCTCGACCTTCCGGATCCTCTTCGAGGGTCCCGGCGTCGCGGACGACGACCTCAGGTACGTGTCGACCTACCTCGGGGGCGGCCAGAGCTTCCCCCGCAGCGCGACCGTCACGGTGCCTGCCGGCGGGACCGCGTCCGCGCCCACCACGACCCTCCAGCAGCACGCCGGCATCCGCGGCACGCTCTCCGGCATCCAGGGGCCGCTCGACGACGGGACCGTCCGTCTCTACGACGGTGACGGGCGCGTCGTCGACGACGCCTCGCTGAGGCGCGACGGCAGCTACCGGTTCGAGGACCTGCTCCCCGCACGGAGCTACCGCGTCGAGTTCCAGGGCTGGGACAACAGCCTCCAGCACGCCCTGATCAGCTCCTGGTGGAAGCGGGGCGCGAGCTTCGCCACTGCGACCCCGATCGTGGGGCGCAGCGGGGAGTGGGCCAGCGACGTGAGCGCGGTGCTGACCAACCAGGTGACCGCCCTCACCGCACCGACGATCGGCGGACGGCCGGTCGTCGGCGGCACCCTCACGGCGACGACCGGCACCTGGAACCTCAGCGCCGGGTCGGACTGGTCCTTCGCCTGGCTGCGGGGCGGCACCGTCGTCGGCAACGGGCGGACCTACCGCCCGACCGTCGCCGACGCCGGCAGCCGCCTGACGGTCCGGGTGACCAACATCGACGCCAGCGGCTTCCTCCACGAGATGCCCATGTCGGTCCCGTCGGGCGACAGCTCCTACGAGCGCTCCGGGACCGCGAGCTCGGCCCCCACCGCGGTCGTGCGCAACACCTCCCGAGCGAGCGCGACGGCGTCGTACAGCGCGAGGAAGAAGGTCGTGACGATCACGGTCCGGGTGGCCGTGCCGGGTACGGCGAGCCCGGCCGGCACGGTGACGGTGCGCGACGGCCGCCGGACGGCCAAGGCCGGCGTGCGCCTCGTGAGGGGCGTCGCGAAGGTCACGGTGCGGAAGCCGAAGAGGGGCAAGCGCACCTACACGGCGTCGTACTCCGGCACCACGGCGGTGCTGCCCGCGAGCGCCTCGGCGACCGTCCGGGTCAGGTAGCCGTCACCGGCTGGGCGGTCAGGACAGCTGACCGTCCAGCCAGGTGATCCGGGCGTCGAGCCAGCCGGCGAGGTAGGCGACCTCCTCGGGGTGGTCCGCCCCGTGGACCATCCCGCCCCACGGCCGGTCCGGCCACCGCGCCAGGTCGGCGGCCGCGGAGTCGTGGATGACCGCGCTCGCCGCGGGGAGCTGGGCCACCAGGTCCCGGGCGATCGGGGCGAAGGTGGCCCACCGGGCCTCGACCAGGGCCGCGAACGCGGGGTCGTCCAGCAGCCGGGTCAGCCAGTGCGTGTCGTGCCGGGCGTGGTCGCCCGGTCCGGCGCTCCCGTCGCCGCGGATGTACCAGCCCGTGGGGGCGCCGTACTCCTCGCCGAACCAGCCGTCGAACCCGCTGCTCAGGTCGAAGTCCCAGACCGGGCCCATCCGGAACGGCTGACCGGGCTGCCAGGTCAGGTAGATGCTGGAGTAGAAGTCGGCGTCGAGGTTCTTGAAGAGCTCCTGCACGAGGTACCAGTCGACGAACGACGCCGTGTCGACGTACGACGACCAGTCGGCCTCCGGGTCCTCGCCGATCGACGCCAGCACGTCCTCGAAGCCCTCGAGGCGGGCGGTCAGCTCGGCGACCTGCGCCGCGGTCGGGTCGTCGGGGTCCTTGTAGGCGATCGGCATGCCGCGCTCGGTGGTGTAGCCGGGCTCGCCGGACCAGCTGTAGCGCTCGTCGACCTCGAGCAGCAGCCCGTCCTCCGGCAGCGCGACCCGCTGCGGGGCCCGCTCGACCACCTCGACGAGCAGGTAGCTGCCCAGCGCGACGCCGTTCAGCGTCAGGTCGACGAAGCGACCGTGCGGGTTCCAGCCCAGCCGGGTCCGGTCGGCCAGGGCGAAGGCCGCCCAGTTGCGCAGCAGGCTGGGGTCGCCGTGGTTGGCGAGCAGCGCCCAGTCCTTCTCGGCCGGCAGCCCGAGCAGCGACGCGGCACTGTCGAGCTTGATCCGGTAGGGCTTCTTCGGCCAGCCCCAGGTGCTGTTGCCGCGCCCCTTGATCCTCAGCGGACGCGTGGCCCCGTCGAGGGTCATCGCCCCGGCGACATAGGTGTCCTTGCTCTCGACGGGCGCGCCGCCGGTCGTGTCGATGGCCAGCGCCTCGACCTCCTGCGGCACGGCCCAGGTGACCGGCGTCGGACGGAATCCCACGACCCCGCCCGTGTACGACGGGATGCCGCGCCAGGCGGGCACCCGGACCCGGTAGGACCGCGACTCCGCGCGCGGCAGCCCGCTCAGCGACCAGCTGACGCCGCCGCGGGCCGACTGGCCGGCGGCCGCACCGACGGTGCGCCAGGCGCCCCCGGAGAGCGCCTCGAGGAGGACCGGCCGGCCGGCGCGGACCGGGCTGATGGCGGCGGTCGCCGTACCGCTGGTGCCGGTGCCGATGAGGGTCAGCCGGGCGGACTGGGCCGCGACCGGGACGACGCGCTCCGCGGTCACGACCTGCTTCCTCCGCCCGCTGCGCGGGGCGAGCACCCGCAGGGTGCTGGTCGCGGCGAGGGTCGTCGTGACGGTGAACCGGCCGGCCCGCGAGCTGCGGCCCGTCGCGAGGACCCGCCAGCCGCGGCCGGCCCGGGCCTGGAGACGGACCGGCCGGGCGCTGCCGACGGTGCCGGTCACCACCACCCGCTCGCCGGCCACCGGTGCGGCCGGGGCGACCGCCAGCCGGGCCGGGGCGGCCGCGTGGGCCGGGGCGGGGACGAGGAGACCGGCGAGGATGAGGAGAGCCGTCAGCAGGGCGGCGCGGAGCGAGGACACGAGGACCATGGTGGGGTCATCGGCAGGCCGCCGTACGTCGTTTAGTAGACGAGCGCCTGGACGTCCGCGCGCAGCGCCTCCTCGACGAACACCGCGGCGCCGGCGATCCGGGCGCCCTCGTCGAGGTCGGCCTCGGTGATGCCGCGCCGGGCCGCGCACTGGCTGCACACCGTCACCGTGCCGGCGGCGCGGACCGCCGCGACCAGCGCGCGGGGCGAGGCGGCGTGCTCGAGGGTGAACGGGTCCTCGCGGCCGGCGACCGCCGCCCAGACCGACTCGCCGGAGAGCCAGAGCGACACCTCGGCGCCGGCGGCGACCGCCAGCGAGGCGACCGTGAAGCCCTGGTTGGCGCGCTCGGGGTCGTCGGCGCCGCAGGTGACCTTGACGAGAAGAGGACGGACCACGCTGCGACTCTAGACTGGGTCCATGCCGTTCGAGATCCCCGAGAACCTGCACCCCGACTGCGGCCCGATCGCCTGGCTGCTCGGCACCTGGCGCGGCAACGGGCACGGCGACTACCCCACCATCGAGGGCTTCCAGTTCGGCCAGGAGCTGATCTTCACCCACGACGGGCGGCCGTTCTTCCACTACTTCTCCCGCTCCTGGATCATCGACGAGCAGGGCGAGAAGGTCCGCGAGGGCGCCCTGGAGACCGGCTTCTGGCGGGCCCTGCCCGGGGGGAAGCTGGAGGTCGTGCTGACGCACAACACCGGGCTGAGCGAGATCTGGTACGGCCAGGCCGAGGGTGGCAAGATCGAGCTGCGCACGGCCGGGATCGGCTCGACCGAGACGGCCAAGGAGGTCACCTCCGCCCACCGCATGTACGGCAACGTCGAGGGCGACCTGCTCTACGCCAACGACGTCGAGATGGCCGGCCAGGAGCTGCAGCCGCACACCTGGGCTCGGCTGCAGCGGGCCTGAGGGGACCGGCCATGAGCGACGACCTGAGGTCCCGGCTGCGGGGGAGCGGCTACCGGCTCACCCCCCAGCGCGAGCTGATCCTCGGTGCCGTCGAGACGTTGCGGCACGCCACCCCCGACGAGGTGTACGCCGAGGTCCGCACCCACTCGACCGCGGTCAACATCTCCACCGTCTACCGCACCCTCGAGGTCCTCGAGGAGCTCGGCCTGGTGCGGCACGCGCACCTCTCGGACCGCGCCCCGACGTACCACGCGGTGACGGGGCACACCCACTTCCACCTGGTCTGCCGGAATTGCGGGCGCGTGGAGTCGGTTGACCCGGAGATGGTGCAGCCGTTCGTCGAGGCGCTGCGGTCCCAGAAGGGGTTCGTGGCCGACGTGGGCCACCTGACCGTGTTCGGCGACTGCGAGGAGTGCCCGTCATGACCCTGCTCGACCTTCCCGGAGCAGTGGCCGGTGACGGGATCGACGCGCCCGTGGCGGCCCACTACGGCTCCCTGTACGGCGAGCAGCGGCTGCTCGACGCCGGCGAGGGGTTCGTCGACCTCTCCCACCGCGACGTCCTGCGCGTGACCGGCCCGGACCGGCTGACCTGGCTGCACTCCCTCACCACCCAGCACCTCGACGCGCTCGGTCCGAAGCAGTGGACCGGGGCGCTGGTGCTCAGCCCGCAGGGGCACGTCGAGCACGCCTTCGTCGGCGTCGACGACGGCGAGTCGTTCACCGCCCACACCGAGCCCGGCACCGGCGCGGCCCTGGTCGCCTGGCTGGACCGGATGCGGTTCATGATGCGCGTCGAGGTCACGCTCGTGGAGGACCTCGCGGTCACCTGGCGGCCGTCGTCGACCACCGGCACCGGCTGGTACGACGCCTACGAGCTGATCCCGCGCGACCAGCTGGCGACGTACGCCGACGCGGCCGGGCCGGCCGCCGGCACCTGGGCGTTCGAGGCGCTCCGGATCGCCCGGGGCGAGCCGCGCCACGGCCTCGACACCGACGCCCGCACGATTCCCAACGAGGCCGGCTGGATCGGCCCGTCGGTCCACCTCGACAAGGGCTGCTACCGCGGGCAGGAGACGGTCGCCCGGGTGCACACCCTCGGCCGCCCGCCCCGTCGGCTGACCCTGCTCCACCTCGACGGCTCCGAGAACCGGCTGCCCGCGGTCGGCTCCGACCTGGTCCTGGCGGGAGACGCCGGCGGCAAGGCGATCGGCCGGGTCGGCACCTCCGCCCGCCACCACGAGCTCGGCCCGATCGCCCTCGCGCTCGTCAAGCGCAACGTGGCCCTCGACGCGACGCTCGAGGTCGACGGCCTGGTCGCCGCCCAGGAGGTCGTGGTCGACCCCGAGGTCGGCCTGCACGTCCGCCCGCGCCTGCGCTGAGTCGATAGTCCCTGACCTTCCGCAGGTCCGGGACCTGCCGACGGTCAGGGACTATCGGCGGTACTGGACGTGGGTGTCGGCGGGGGCGTGGGTGAAGCCCAGGCCGGAGTAGACGCGGACGGCCGGCGCGTTGTCGGACTCGACGTACAGCAGCACCTCGGTGTGCCCGGTGGTCGCGAGGTGGTGCAGCCCGGCGAGGGTCAGCAGCTTGCCGAGCCCGCCGCCCTGGGCGGCCGGGTCGACGCCGACGACGTACACCTCGCCGAGCGCGGGGGTGTGGTGCTTGGTCCAGTGGAAGCCGACGACGGCGCCGTCGCGCTCCGCGATCAGCAGCCCCGCCGGGTCGAACCAGTCCTCGGCCATCCGCTCGGCCAGGTTGGCCTCGTCCATCGCGCCTTGCTCCGGGTGGTGGGCGAAGGCGGCGGCGTTGACCCGGACGACGTCCGCCGCGTCCGCCGGCCGGTAGCCGCGGACCTCGACGTCCGACGAGGGCAGCGGCGGCAGGTCGCCCAGCGGTCGGCGCATCACCCACAGGTCCCGCACCTGCGTGAAGTCGTACGACGACGCGAGCGCCGCGGCGGCCGGGTGGTGGCCGTGCGACCAGGCGAGCAGCTCGCCGTCCCCGGCGTCGGCCAGCGCCCGCTCGAGCAGCCCCCGGCCCAGACCCCGCCCGCGGGCCTCGGGCCGCACGACCAGGCTCAGCTCGCGGTCGACGAGCAGCGCGAACCCGTCGGCGTCCTCCTGCGCGCGCACCCGCTCGGGGTGGTGGCGCAGGGTCAGCAGGGTGGCCTCGTCCAGCGGCGCGGCGCCGTCGTACGCCTCGGCCTCGGCGGCGATCTCCTCGATGCTCACGTCCGCGAGCCTAGGCGGACGCATCGTGGAGCGGGGCACGCACCTGGTGCGCGCAGGACTCCACGGTCATCCACAGGCCGGCCGTCCACGGTGGCTGAGGTCGGCCGGTCCGGACAAGGTGATCCGGTGGACGCTGAGACACGGGCGGAGGTGCGAGCGGTGCTCGTGGGCCAGGACGGGGTGGCGACCTGGTCGCAACTGCGGGCTGCGGGTCTGCAGCGTCACGACCTCGACCGGATGTTGCGGCGGCGCGAGATCGTCCGGGTCCACCGGAGGGTGTACGTCGACCACACCGGCCCGCTCACCTGGTCCCAGCGCGCATGGGCCGCGGTGCTGCACGCCGGCCCAGCGGCCCTCTGCCTGGAGTCGGCGGAGTCCGATCCTGACCCCGACGCGGTGATCCACGTCGCGGTGGACCGGACCCGACGTGTGTCGGGAGCGCCGGACGTGCGGATCCACCGGATGGTCGGCTTGCAGGAGCTGGTGCGCTGGACGACCAGTCCGCCGCGGCTGCGGGTGGAGCCGAACGTGCTCGAGCGGGTCGACCGGGCCGGGTCGGAGAGCGAGGTCATCCGCCTGCTCAGCGACGCCGTCGGCTCGCGTCGTACGACGGCGCCGCGTCTGCGGGCCCAGCTCGTCGCACGAGCCCGGATGAATCGACGAGCCTGGGTCGCGGCGGTGCTCGACGACCTCGAGGGCGGCGCCTGCTCGGTCCTCGAGCAGGGCTTCTGGAACCTGGTCGAGAGACCGCACGGCCTGCCGACCCCGCGACGCCAGGCGCCGCGGAGAGGCGATGGTGGCGTCGAGTACC
This sequence comes from Nocardioides lianchengensis, assembly GCF_900101465.1. Lineage (GTDB taxonomy): Bacteria > Actinomycetota > Actinomycetes > Propionibacteriales > Nocardioidaceae > Nocardioides > Nocardioides lianchengensis. The sequence continues at coordinate 53,497 of NZ_FMZM01000011.1, read as the reverse complement.
GGGATGCGTCCTACGACGACCTCGGTGTGGTGGTCGAGCTGGACGGACAGCTGGGCCACGCCGGATGGCAGGGCGCCGGTCGGGATGCGGACCGGGATCTCGACGCTCGGGTGGAGGGCGATGAGAGCGTCCGCATCCGCTGGGCCCAGGTCTTCGACCGGCCGTGCCGGACCGCGGGCAGGCTCGCCCGCCTGTTCCGGAGGCACGGCTGGGCGGGCGAGGTGCAGGCGTGCGGGCCTGACTGCACCGCGGGGGAGGCCGCATGACCGTGGAGTGGCACACGCACCAGGTGCGTGCGCGGCTCCACGATCATGGATCAGGCGTCGACGGACTCCCCGGCCGGGGTCGTGCTGCGCGCGTCGGCCTCGGCCTTGGCGGTCTCCTTGGTCGGGAGCACGAACCGGTAGCCGACGTTGCGGACGGTGCCGATCAGGGTCTCGTTCTCGGGGCCGAGCTTGGCGCGGAGGCGGCGTACGTGGACGTCGACGGTGCGGGTGCCGCCGAAGTAGTCGTAGCCCCAGACCTCCTGGAGCAGCTGCTGGCGGCTGAAGACGCGACCGGGGTGCTGGGCCAGGAACTTCAGGAGCTCGAACTCCTTGAAGGTCAGGTCGAGGGCGCGACCGCCCACCTTGGCGGTGTAGGTCGCGTCGTCGACGACGACCTCGCCGGAGCGGATGACGTGGGCGTCGGGGTCGGCGGCCTCGCGGCGGGCGTTGAGCCGCCCGATGGCCAGCTTGATGCGGGCCTCCAGCTCGGCGGGGCCGCAGGTGTGCAGGACGACGTCGTCCATGCCCCAGTCGTGGCTGACGACGGCCAGGCCGCCCTCGGTGACGACGAGCAGGACGGGGACGTCGGTGCCGGTGGTGCGGATCAGCCGGCACAGGTCGCGGGCGTGGGCCAGGTCCTGACGACCGTCCACGAGCAGCAGGTCGGAGTCCGGGGCCTCCAGCAGGGCGCTCCCCTCGGCGGGGAGGATCTTGACCTGGTGGCCCAGCAGGGCGAGACCGGGCAGGACCTCGGCCGAGGGCTGCAGGGCACTGGTCAGCAGAAGCAGGGTGCTCATCTGGGTTTCCTCCCGACAATGGGGCGGGAACCGAAACGCAACGCTGGGCCTCGGTCTTGATGCTGTAGGGAAGAATACCGAAACGTGACGGACACATCGGGTGGAGTTGGGTCAAATGAGACCGAACTCATTCGCGTTCGTTACTGGGCCGCGGCCAAGGCGGCGGCCGGCGTGGCGCAGGACGAGCTGCCGGTGAGCGGTCCGGTCCGGCTGGCCGAGCTGGTCCGCCGGGTGGTCGACCTGCACCCCGGCACGACTCTCGGGGAGGTCGTCCGGGCCTGCTCGGTGCTGGTCGACGACCGGCCGGTGGGCTCCGCCGACCCCGAGACGCTGCTGGTCGAGCCCGGCTCCTCGGTCGAGCTGCTGCCGCCGTTCGCCGGAGGCTGAGCGCCCGTCGGAGATTGTCATACAACCTGACAACCCGAAACATGGCCGACGCACGATCGACGCGCCGTCGTAAAGAGACCTCCTTAGGTTCACGGCGCCCGTCTCTCTCCTCGCCGTCGGGTCCGCGTCAGAGCAGCCGCGAACCGAGCGGCGACCGGACTCCTCAGGAGCCACATCGTGCGCCACGTCGCCCGACGGCGCGTAGGGCTCGGCCTCTCGGCCGCCCTGCTCGCCACCCCGCTCGCCGGCCTGCTGCCGGCCCCCGCCTCAGCGGCCGACCCGACCGGTGGCACCGTCGCCGCCGGCGACGACTGGACCGTGAGCCGCGCCCCTGGCGGCTACCTGGTCACCGTCGATCTCGACCGGCCGCTGCCGATGAAGTCGGACGCCCCCACGATCGTCGTCGATGGCGAGACCGTCGGCCTGGCGACCCAGGCCGCCGACGGCAAGTCCCTCAGCGTCTTCACCACCGACCCGGAGGTCGCCTCGGCCGGCAAGGCCGACGCCGGCTGGGCCAGCCAGTCGGTCGCCGGTGACGGGACGCCGAGCCGGGCCGTCAGCGTGCCCGAGGTGGCGCGCGCGGCGGCCGCCCTCGAGACCGACCCGGCCGCGCCGGGCAGCTACGACTGGACCGAGTCGATCTACAAGTTCGGGGACCAGGCCATCCCGCTCGCGGCGATCGGCGGGATCCGGGGCGAGCTCGAGGGCAAGCTCTACCTGCCCACCACCGGCGGGGCCCGCCCGACCGTGATCCTGTTGCACGGCCGGCACACGTCCTGCTATGGGCCGAACCCGACCAACCCGCTGCGCTGGCCCTGCGCCACCGCGCCCACCAACGAGCTGCGCAAATCCATCCCGAGCTACGCCGGGTACGACGGCACCGCGCGGGCGCTGGCCAGCCAGGGCTACTCGGTCGTGTCGATCTCGGCCAACGCGATCAACTCCAACGACGCCGAGCTCACCGCCGACCAAGGCGCCCAGGCCCGCGGCCAGCTGATCCTCGACACCCTGACCATGCTCGACAAGGCCACCAAGGGTGAGCCCGTCGTCTACTACGACGCCTGGCAGCAGCGCGACCGCACCCTCGACCAGGCGCTGGTCGACGGCACCGCGTCGTACGCCACCCGCGCCGACGGCTTCGTCGGCGGTGCGCCGGAGCTCGACACCGTCACCGCCGCCGGTCTGGTCGGCAAGTTCGATCTGCGGACCATCGGCCTGATGGGTCACTCTCGCGGCGGCGAGGGCGTCACCTCGGCGGCCACCCTCAACCAGGCGCTGGCCACCCCGTGGGCGATCAAGTCGATCCTGCCGCTCGCGCCGGTCGACTTCGCCCGGATGACCGTCCCGAACGTCCCGATGAACGTGATCCTGCCCTACTGCGACGGCGACGTCTCGAACCAGCAGGGCCAGCACATGCTCGACGACTCGCGCTACGCGTTCGGCGACGACGTGCTGCGCTCGGGCACCTGGGTGATGGGCTCGAACCACAACTTCTACAACACCGTCTGGACGCCGGGTAAGTACCTCAACTCGGTCAGCGACGACTGGAGCAACAGCACCGCCCGCCGTACCGAGCCGACCTGCGGCACGGACGCCAGTGTCGCGGCCACCTCGATCCGGATGACGGCGGACGAGCAGTACGCCCAGGGCACGTCGTACATGACGGCCTGGTTCCGGCTGACCCTCGGGGGCGAGCAGCAGTTCCTGCCGATGTTCGACGGCTCCGGCTCGGTCCCCGCCGCCCTGAACGGCGAGGACGTCCGCACCGTCGCGACCGCCCCGTCGAGCAAGCGGGCCACGCTCGCGAGCTTCGAGGAGGCGACCTCCCTGGTCCGCTCCTTCGGTACGGCGACCGCCAACCCGTGCGCCAGCATGAGCGGCCGTACGGCGCCGCAGAGCCTGCCGTTCTGCACCACCACGATGGCCTCGTCGCAGCTGCCGCACTGGACGCCCGCCACCAACGGCGGCAACGTCCCGGCGACCCCGGTCACTCGGATGACCTGGACCAGCGCGACCGGCGAGGTGCGGGTCTCGGTGCCGGTCGGCAAGCGCAACGCGAGCGGCTTCGAGCGGCTCTCGGTCAAGGTGGCCGCCGACGAGACCGTCACCACGGGCACCGACCTGACGATGACGGTGGTCGACAACGAGGGCGTCACCTGGACCTCGCTCGTCTCGGCGCTCAACCCGTACGCCCTGGTGCGGATGCCGACCTCGACCAGCAGCTCGGCCACGAGCACGCTGAAGAAGGTCGTGCTGCAGCAGGTCAACGTCCCGGTCGCCGCCCTGGCCGCCGCGGGCCTGAACACCGCCGACGTGCGCGAGGTCCGCTTCACCGCGGCCCCCGGCGCGGACGCGCTGCCCACGGGCGGGGTCTACCTCTCCGACCTGGCCTTCGAGACCTCGTCGGTCGGCACCGCCGTGATCAAGACCGAGCCGGTCATCGACGTCTTCGCCCCCGGCATCGACGAGGGCAACGGCCCGGGCACGGTCGACCTGGCCGTCTACCTCAACCAGGCCGCCGCCACCCCGGTGTCGGGCTACGTCTCGCTCCTGGGCGCGACCAACGGCCGGGCCGGCATCGCCATGGAGAAGGTCACCTTCGCCCCGGGCGAGACCTGCAAGGTCGTCACCGCCCCGCTGCAGGGTGACAAGGCCACCAGCTCGTCCAACGGCACGAACATCAAGTACAGCGTCATCGACGTGGCCGGCGCCGTGCAGGGCAAGAAGGCCGTGGGCTGGCTCTCGGTCCGCGAGGACGACGGGACGACGGCGTCCGCGGGCCCGCTGCCGGCGTACGGCACGCCCGGTGCGGTCTGCGCCGAGCTGGCCGGGGTCCGCGCCGGTGGTGCGGTCGCCACGGCTGCGACCACGGTGCCCGGCACCGACGCGACGGTCTCGGCCACCGGCTTCCGGGCCGGCGAGGCCGTGACGTTCACGGGCGCCGGCCTCGCGCCGGTCGTCGCGACGGCCGACCCGGCCGGGGCGGTCTCCGCCACCATGGCCGTGCCTGCCGACGTCGCCCGCGGCGCCCTCGCGGTCACCGCCACCGCGGCGGCCACGGGTCGCGTGGCGACCGGCGCCCTGGGCGTCCGGGACACCAGCACGACCACGCTCACGGTCTCGCCCGAGGTCCCGGCGCTGCGGCAGCCGGTCACCCTCACCGCCACCGTCGGCGGCGGCGACGCCACCGGCACGGTGACGTTCCGCGACGGTGAGACCGTGCTCGGCACGGCCGACACGGTCGCGGGCGTGGCCAGCCTCCCGGTGCCGGGCTTCGGCGCCGGGGCGCACGCCCTGTCGGCGAGCTTCGCCCAGACCGCCGTGAGCACGTCCTCGGCCTCCGCGCCGGTCGCGTTCACGCTGGCGAAGTCGACCCCGACCGTGGCGCTCACCCTGGGCGCGGCGTCGGGCACCTTCGGCTCGTCGGCGGTCACCGCGGACGTCGCCGTCGGCGGCGCGGTCGGCGGCGGAGACGTCGAGATCACCTTCGGCTCGACGACCGTCTCGGTCGCTCTGGACGAGAGCGGGCACGCGTCGTACACGCTGCCGGACACGCTGTCGGCGGGCTCGTACGCCGTGACCGCGCAGTACCTCGGCTCGGCCGACGCCGAGGCGTCGACCGTGGCGTCGGCGCCGTACGAGGTCAAGAAGGTCGCCAGCACCGTCGCGCTCAGCCTGGGTGCGCGGTCCGCGACCTTCGGGGCCTCCGCGGTCACCGCGAGCGTCGCGGTCACCAACGCCGTCGGCGGCGACGTCCGGCTGACCTTCGGCGGACGGACGGTCACGGTGCCGGTCGACGGGTCCGGGCGGGCGTCGTACCGCCTGCCGGCGACGCTGCCCGCCGGGTCCTACGCCGTCACGGCGCAGTACCTCGGCTCCGCCGACGCCGAGGCGTCCGCGGTCGCGTCGGCGCCGTACACGGTCGCCCGGAAGGCGACCCGGACGGCCGTCAAGGTCGCCTCGTCCGTGAAGGCGGGCCGGAAGCTGTCCGTCGTCGCGTCGGTCAGCGGTGCGGTCGCCGGTACGCCGGTCACCGGCAAGCTGACCGTCAAGGTCCGGGGCGGCGCCAGCCTGACCCGCACGGTGACGCTGCCGGCCTCCGGCAAGGTCAGTCTGAAGGTCCCGACCAAGGCGCGGGCGCAGGGCAGGAAGCTGACGGTGACGGTGTCCTTCACCGCGACCGGCAGCTATGCGTCCAGCTCCGCGCCGGCGCGGACGGTCCGCCTGAAGTAGCCCGCGGGAAGGCGTGACGACGACGGGCGGGAGGCCTCGGGGCCTCCCGCCCGTCGTCGCGTCCGGACCGGTGGACCAGACCGGTCGAGGCGCCGCGTAAGCCCAGCGCCCGAAGCCCGTCTGTGCTGCGTGAGCGAGCTGCCCCCCGACCAGCTGACCGATCTGCCGCGGCTCCCGCCGTCGGCCCGTGCCCGACCCCGGCTCCTGGAGCGGCTGGACCGGTGGCTCCCGCTGACCGTCCTGCACGCGCCCGGGGGAGCCGGCAAGACCACCCTGGCGGCGCAGTGGACGGCGGCCGCGCGCGGGCGCGGCGAGAGCGTCGCGTGGTACGACGCCGCCTCCGGCGGAGTGGACCCCGCCGCTCTCGCGTCCCTGACGTCCGCGCTGGTCGGCAGCGGTCGCCGGGCCGCGCTGGTGGTGGACCGGGCCGACGCCCTGGGACCCGGCGGGCTCCGGACCCTGGTCGAGCGGGTCCGCGGGTCGTCGTCGCTGCACCTGGTGGTGGCGCTGCGGGCCGGCCACGCCTCGGTGCTCCGGCTGCGCACCGAGGTCGAGAGCCAGGTGCTGACCGGGGCCGACCTCGCCCTGGACGCGGACGAGCTGCTGCAGCTGGTCGACGTTCCGGCACCGCAGGACCTGCTGGCCTGGACCGACGGTCACGTCGGCACCGTCGTCAGCGGCCTGCCGCTGCCCGGGGCCGGCGGCGGCTGGTCGCGGGAGCGGGCGCGCGCCGCCCTCGGCGTACGCCTCGACGAGGTGGGGAGCGGGCTCGGGCTCGAGGTGCTCGCCACCGTGGCGGGCTCGGCGGTCCCGTCGGCGACGCTGGCCCCGCTGCTGGCGCAGCTCGACGGCGACCCGCTCGCGGACCTCGAGCAGGTCGGGTCGGTCGAGGTGGCCGACGACGGGCTGCTGGTCCGGACCGCGCCCGCGCTCCGGGAGGTGCTGCGCCGCCGGGTGGGCCTGGACGCCTGGGGCGCGGACCTGGTCGGGGCGGTGCTCCGGCTGCGGTGGTGGGAGCTGCTGCGCGACGACCCCGCCCTGCTCGCGGACCTGCTGACCACGCTGGCGGACGATCCGGTCGAGGCCGGTCCGCTGGCCACCCAGCTGCGCGTCGAGGGCCTCGTCGGCCCGGCGGTCGAGCCGGCGCCCGGGACGAGCCGGCCGGACCTCGCGGCCTGCACGGTCCGGGTCCTCGCCTGCCGGCGCCGCGGGGACCTCCCGGGTGCTCGCGACGCCGTACGGCGGGGGGAGGCGCTGACCACGGCGGGCCGGCCCGAGGCGGCCGTCGTACGACGCTTCGCGCTGGAGGCCGGCCTGGCCTGCTTCGAGGCCGGCGACGTGGAGTCCGCTCGTCGGTGGTGGTTGCGAGCCCACGCCGCGCTGGCCGGGGAGACGGAGGCGGCGGCGCTGCTGGCGCTGGCCGCCGCGCTGGAGGCCGACCATCAGGCGCTGGCCAGCTGGAGCGGCTGGGCCGGTCACGACGAGTCGGACGCGCACCGGCTGGCTCGCGCCATCGGGGCCCTGGACCGGCTCGAGCTCGCCGAGGCGGGTCGGGAGCTGGCGGCCGTGGCCCGCACCGGGCTGGCGGGCGACCTCTGGTACCTGGTGGCCGCCGTCGGGGCCGAGCTGGCCCTGATGACCCCGGCGCGCTCCGAGGCCCTGCACGTGCTCCGGCAGCAGCGGGCCGAGCACGCGCTGCGGGCGCCGGTCGGCTCGATGGCCCGCTGCACCCTCGACACCGCCGAGCTCGACCTGCTGCTCGCCACCGGCCGGGCGACCGAGGCCGCGACCGTCCTGGAGTGGATGACCGACAGTGCGGCGACCCGGCTGGTGCGGGGGCGGCTGGCGCTGATGGCCGGCGACCTGGAGGTCGCGGGCGCGGAGCTCGCCGCGGTGGCCCACCCGCCCACGAGCCCGCGCCGGTTGCGGATGGAGGCGCTGCTGCTCACCGCCGAGACCCACCGCCGGGCCGACCGCACCGCCGCAGCCCGGACGGCGGGCGACGAGCTGACCCTGCGGGCACCCTGGCCGCGGCTGCTGGAGCTGGTGCCGGGCGGCCCGGTCCACCCGGCGTCGGTCGAGGTGGTGCAGCTGACCAGCCGGGAGCGCGAGATCCTCGAGATGCTGCGGGGACCGCTGCCCCGCGACAGCATCGCGGCCGCGCTGTTCGTCTCCACGAACACGGTCAAGACCCAGCTGCAGGCGCTCTACCGCAAGCTCGGCGCCACGACCCGCGAGGAGGCGGTGTCCCGCGCCTACGCGCTCGGCCTGCTGGACTGACGCGGCGTAGGACAACCCGCACGGCGCGGCTCACCCCTCGAGGTACGTCCAGGTGTCGTTCTCGGGCTGGGGGTCGCCGTTGCCCGGCGCGGTGATCCGGGCGCGCAGGTCCAGCCGGGTGCTGACCACGAGGTCGACCGCGAGCACGCCGGTGCCGGGCTCGAGCGGGCAGGTCAGGACCGTCCGGTCGTCCACGGTCGGCCCGGGGGTGCAGGTGGCGGTCGGGAAGCCGACGTCGGTGTGCATCGTGTGGCTCTGGTAGCCGCGCACGTCGAGGGTCACCACCGCCGCGATCGGAGCGGTGACCACCATCTCGACGTGGTGGTGCGGCCCGAAGTACTCGAAGAGTCCGGCGGTCAGCGACAGGTCCTCGGTCGAGGCGTACGTCGGCGAGGGGGACGGCTTCGCGGTCGGGGTCGGCACCGGGACGTCGGGGCGCGTGGGACTGCGCGTGGGCTTCGGGCTCGGCGACCTGGTCGGAGTGGGGCTCGGGGTGGGACTCGGGGTCGGGCTCGCGGAGGTGGTGGCCGGGGCGGGCGGCTCGGGGTCGACGACCGGGACGACGGCCGCGGTCGGCGACGGGCGCTCCGGGCGCGTCCGCGGCGGCGTGGTGGCGGGCGCCGGATCGGCGGGAGGCGGGACCGCCGTCGGGCTGGCGTTCGCCGCGGGCGGCGGCGCGGCCTCGGGCGGTGCCTCGGGGGCGCTGGTGACCACCACCGCGGTCACGGCGACGGCCGCGACGGCCGCGACGGCGGCGGCCCCGGCGGCCACGGCCGGGTTGGTGAACCGCTGGGACCGGCGACCGACGGAGGCGACCAGACCGGCCCAGCCTCCGGTGGCGGCCGCGGTGACCGTGGCGGCGTACCCGGTGGCGGAGGCGCCCAGCAGTGCCGGTGCCAGGACGGCGCCGAGCTGGGAGTTGAGGGCACCGAGCTCGAGCACGCCCGCGCTGCAGTCGGCGCAGCCGTCCAGGTGCAGCTCGACCTCGGCACGGGCCTCACGGCGCAGCCGACCGCGGACGTACGGCGCGAGCTGCTCGCGGTAGGGCCGGCACGCCTCGTCGCGGGCCGCGGCCAGGTGGGCGCTCAGGTAGGCCTTCCGCAGCCCGTCTCGGGCGCGGAAGCCCAGCGCGGCGACGGCGTTGGCCTTGATGCCGAGCAGTCGGCCGACGGTCGCGTGGTCGTCGTCCTCGACCGCGGTGTGCCACAGCACCGCCTGCCACCGCTCGGGGAGCGAGGAGAAGGCACTCGCCAGCACCGTCGACTCCTGCCGCTCGGCGGCCTCGTCGCGCGGCAGCGGGTCGTCGGGGACGGCCTCGTCCTCGACCCAGACGAACCGGCTGTCGCCGCGCACGTGGGTGACGTGGACGTTGCGGACCGTCCGCAGCAGGTAGGGCCGGAAGGCCAGGGTGGGGCCGCCGCCGGCGCGGAGGGTCTCCAGGACCCGGGCGAAGGACTCGGCGACGACGTCCTCGGCGGTGACCGGGTCGGTCAGCGAGCGGGCGTAGCGCAGTGCGGGCTCGCGGTGGCGGAGGTAGAGCTCCTCGATGGCGTCCCGGTCGGCCTGGCGGGCCCGAACGATGAGGTCGAGGTCACTCGTGGCGGAGTCCGGCTCGAGGAACGCCGTCACCAGGTCCACCTTCCAGGTCTACGGGTACGACGTCCCATGATCGGGGATCGCGAAGCCCCCCGCTGACGATTCCCCGCAGCCTGGGGTGGAAATCACCCGAGCCCTCACCCCGGTCTGGTCCGGCTCGGGTCAGCCGGTGAGGGCGGGCAGCACCACGGTGACGGTCGTGCCCTGGCCGGGGCTGGTGACCATGGAGATCTCGCCCCCGTGCGCCTCGACGACCGCCTTGCAGATGCTCAGCCCGAGCCCGAGGCCCTGGACGGCGTCGCGGCGGGCGGAGTCGGTGCGGTAGAAGCGGTCGAAGGCGCGCTCGCGCTCGTGCCGGGCCAGACCGGACCCGGTGTCGCCGACCATCAGCATGATCTGGGGCCCGGACCGCAGGCTGATCTCGACCGACCCGCCCATGGCGGTGTGCTTGACGGCGTTGGAGACCAGGTTGTCGACGACCAGCTCGATCTTGTGGGGGTCGGCCGTGGTGACCACGGGGGGCAGGTCGCAGCTCAGCTGCACGCCCCGGGTGCCGGCGGAGTGGCGGTGTCGCTCGGCGACGGTGCCGACGAGCTCGCTGAGGTCGACCCGGTCCAGGTCGAGGGTGAGCCGGTCCTGGGAGCCGGCGACGAGCAGGTGCGAGATCCGGTCGGTGAGGGTCCGGGCGCCGCGGCGCGCCGTACCGAGCATCTCGACGAGCTCGGGGTCACCGCCCTCGAGCTCCTCGGAGATGATGTCGAGGTAGCCGACGACCGAGACCAGCGGCGTGCGCAGCTCGTGGGAGAGCGTGGCGAGGAACTGGTCGCGGACCCGCACCGACTCGACCAGCTCGGTCACGTCGAGCGAGACGACGACGGTGCCGAGCGGATCGCCCGCCGCGGAGGTGACCTGGTGGGCCGAGACGGCGACCGCCGCCTGGGAGCCCGGCTCGCCGAGCCAGACCAGCTCGGCCTCGATCTCGGCGCCGGAGAGGGCGCGGGTGACGAACTGCTCCTCCGGCGGGACCCGGCGGATCCGGTCCTCGCGCCACACGGAGGTGCCGGGGCGGTCGGGGTTCTCGACGTCCATGCCGGCGAGCAGCGCGAACTCGAACGCCCGGCGGTTGGCGAGCCGGCGCTCGCCGTCGGGGCCGTGGTAGGCCAGCCCCACCGGCAGCACCTCGATCAGCGAGCGGGTGATCTCCAGCTGCTCGGAGGACCGGGCGAAGGCCCGGCTCAGCTTCTCGGACCGGTCGGCCAGGATCGAGGACCCGAGCTGGGCGACCAGGGCGAGCATCACCGAGACCGTCGGGAGCGCGAGCAGGCCGATCCACTGGGTCGCGTGGGGTGCCTCGGAGGCGCGCAGGTAGGGGAGCGCGGTGATGAGCACCGCTCCGCACGACGCGAGCGCGACCCCGGACCGGCCGAAGTGGAAGCCGAGGCACAGGATCGGGATCAGCGCGATCGAGCTGATCGAGATCAGCGTCCCGACGTCCTGCGAGCGGATCACCGCGATGGCGACGATGTCGAGGACCGGGACCACGGCCAGGAAGCGGACGGGCAGCGGCAGCGCGATCGCGGCGCCCAGGGCCAGGGCCGCGGCGCCGGCCAGTGTCGAGGGGGTCGTCAGCAGGCCCGGGGCGGTGATCGCCAGGGCCAGGGTCAGCAGCGCGACCAGGAACAGGACGGGGGCCTGCCAGATGAGGAACCAGCGACGACGACCCGCAGGGTTGAGCGTCAGCAATCGCGCCATCGTCACCTGTCACCAGAGTCTGCGTGGGGGGCTCGTCCCTGAAGGCGTATCGGTCGCCTGGGCCTGAGCGTAGACGAACGAGTACCCGCCGGTACGCCCTTCGAACCGGCGCGGTACGACGATCCACCGCGACGAATCACCCGCGTGTTCACCCTGATCCGCCGGTCTGGACCGGGTCGGCCCGGGCGTAATGGATCCCGGACACCGACGTCCACCCGTCGCAGACATCGGACCAAGGGGACGTGAATGGCGGAGATCGGCAAGGACATCCAGCGACTCAGTGAGGGTCGGGCGGTCTTCGACGCCCGGCGCCGGCGGCTGGTGCTGCACGACGACCGGGGTGCGGTGTTGGTGGAGATGGAGATCGGGGAGACCCAGCTCCGCAACTGGCTGCAGCGGCTGCTGCTGACCACCCCGCACGAGGGCGGCCGCGAGCCCCAGGAGGCCGCGGTGCTCCTGCTGCTGGCCCGCCTCGCCGCGGGTCGGACGGCCCCCAAGCCGGTGCGCCCGGCAGCTCGCCCGGCTGCGCGCGTGGGCTGAGCCCACGCCGGGGAAGGATCAGGCCGCGAGGTCGCCGGGGCGGTCCGGCGTACCGCCGGCGGCCGCGTCGACCCCGTCGGGCCCGTACGACGGCGGGACCGGCCCACGGTTCCCGGCGTTGAACGACCGGCCCACAGCGACCGCGACGGGCAGCGGGAGGATGATCCAGCACACGATGACGAGCGCGATCACGAGCATCATGGGACCCCCATCGGCCGCCCGAGCGGCGGCCTGAGCCGTGGTCTGGACCACGGCTCAGGCGGTCACCGCCGGCGTCGGTCGCCGGCGGCGGGCTTGCGGACGACGTCGAGGCGCATCCGGACCTCCTGGACGCTCCGGTCCTCGACCAGGCGGTAGCCGATCCGCCAGCTGCGGCCGTTGCGCACCGACTGGGGGACGGTCACGTCGACGAACCACGTCACGTAGCCCTCAGTGACGTCGCTGGCCCGCAGGACCTTGCTCGGGCGCAGCCGGCCCTTCTTGTCCGGCAGCATCAGCTGCGGCTGCGGTCCGTCGGTGCGGACCACGATCCGCTGCTTGGTCCCGCGCTTGACCTGGAAGCCGCCCTGCACCAGCGGGGCGTTGCGGACCCACTCGTCGAGGATCTCGAAGTCGACCCGGGCGGTGCCCCGGTTGCCGGCCCGGTCCACGACGACGGCGACGTCGCGGTAGCGGTCCCCGCCGAGCGGGCTGCGGGTGATGGTGCACGACGCGACCCCGGACAGGGCGTCTCGGCCGCGGCAGAGCGCCCGCGGCGTGGTGCCGCGGTAGCGGACGCCGGGAGCGACACCGCCGATGCTCACCGTCGGGGCGGTCCGGTCGACGTTGATGCCGGAGACCGTCACCGACGCCTGGCCGCCGTTGCGGGCCTTCACGGTCGCGGTGACCGACTGGTCGCGCCCGTCGCGGGTGAACTCGTACGGCGGGCAGGTGCCGTCGAGCTGGACCCCGATCGGGGGGGTGCACTTGTAGACGACCCGGACCGCCTGGCCGTTCCAGCCGGTGCTGGAGCCGGAGGTGAGGCTCCAGGTGATCGTGGGCAGGAGGCGCTCGGTGGTCGCACCGGTGCTGCCCAGGTGGTGACCGTCGCCGACGTACTCCGCGCGGAGGCGGACCGCCTCGGTCGCGGGCGGCATCGCGGCGAGCACGGCGGTGCCGGCCGTCACGTCGGCGCGGCCGATCGCGGTCCAGGGGGAACCGGCGGTGAGCGCCTGGTAGCTGAACTCGACCTCCCCGGTGATCGGGGGGACGGGCTGGAGCGTGCGGCTGACGTTCGCGCTGAGCCGGCCGTCGAGGATGGTGACCGTGCCCGTGGTGGTCGGCGCGGGGGCGACCGGCACGGTGGTCGGCGGTGAGTCGTCGCCGGCGTACGGCGAGGCCGCGCCGCCGGTCGGAACGAAGACGGCCTTGAGAGGCAGGTTCCCGGCCCGCGGGGCCACCGGCACCGCGAGCGTCGCCCGCCCGTCGATGGTCGGAGCGGTCCCGACGCTGTCGTCGCCCACGAAGAACTCGACGTTCCCGGTCGGGATCCTCGCCTCGACGCCCGTGGTCGTCGCGGTCGCCTCGGCCCCGGGCGAGAGCACGACGGCCTGGAGCCCGAGGGGACCGCCTGCGGTGGGGGTGTTGGTCGCGGAGACGGTGACGTTGGTGGGATGGCGCACGATCCGGACCGGCTGCCGGACCTCGCGGGCGGCGGCCCACTGGCCGTCGGTCTCGGCGTGATAGCGGATCTCGCACTGCTGGTCGGTGGACGTCACCTGGAGCACGGTGAGCGTGTGCTCGTCCGGGTCGATCGCGCACGCGGTCTCGTCCCCGGGTCGCAGGCTCATCACCAGGTCGTCGAGGTCGCGTCCGGGCAGCTCGACCCCCGTGGTCCAGGTCTGCCCGATCCGCAGCGCCGCGGGCGCCGTGGTCGTGGCGACCTCCGTCTGCTGCAGCGAGACCGAGGCGGCCACGGGGTCGATCCCGTCGGGCTCGTAGATCCAGTAGTCCTCCTGGTCCGCAGTCGGGGTGAAGACCGCCCCGAACTCGTGCCGGTAGGACAGCTCCCCGTCGAGGACGTGTTCCTCGGTCAGGGTCACCCGGATCTCGGCCCACCCGTCCACCAGCGTGATCCGGGTGGGGTCCGCCGGCGGGACGGTGTCGGGGTCGGTGTCGGGCTCGAGCACCTCGCCGTCGTAGGTGAACTGCACCGTGCCCGCCACCGGCTCGGGCGTGCCGGCGTTGCCGACCCGGCCGACGACCTGGGCCCGGAGCACCAGCTGCCGGCCAAAGAGGAGCTCGTCCTGCGGCGGCAGGGTGAGCGACAGCGTCGAAGGGTGCGCGGCGACCCGGATGACGTCGACCCGCTGGGCGCCGACCCAGTCCGGGCGGACCCCGGCGGCGACATGCGCGGGTCGCTGCGGCAGGGAGGTCGTCACGGTGCAGGTGCCGGCGGCGCGGTAGCTGATCGTGGTGTCGTCGCCGGTCCCGTCGACGACGCACACGGAGGCCGGTGTGGCGGTGACCGTGACCGCGGCGCCCGGGGCACCGGCCCCGCTCGGGGACGGCTTCCACGTCTCGTCGACGTGCACCGCCGTGTCGGGTTCGGTCCCGACGCGCACCCACTGCGCGCCCGAGGCGACGCCCAGCGTCCGCGTGGCGTTCCGCACCGGCGTGTACGACGAGGTCGCGGGATCGAAGTCGACCTCGACCTTCAAGTCGTGAGCGGCCGTCGTGGGCGTCCAGGAGAGGCGCTGCTCCCCGTTCGTCCACGCGCTTCGGACGACCTCGCCCTCGGGAACGGCCGTGCCGCCGACGGTGAGCAGGACGGTGCCGCTGCCGTCGACGGCCCGACCGTCGGTGGCCGAGGTGGCCGTCACGAAGATCGTGGCCGGGGAGCCGACCTGCAGGTCACCGGACCGGACGGTCACGTCGACCGCCGTCTGCTCCATCTGGATGGTCGGCAGGGTGACGGTGGTCTCCACGTAGTCGGCGGTGGCGGCGGCGTGGAGCTCGAGCACGCACGGGCCGATGCCGTCGAACGTCACGGTGCGCGGCGTCGCGGGTGTCTCGGCGTCCCCGGGTGTGGCGGCCCGGACGGTGCACGGGCCGCTCTTCCGGCGGACGTCGACCGGCTGGCCGGAGGCGGTCGGAGCGACGTCCGGGACCCAGCTCTGCCCGACCAGCTGGCTGCTCGGGGGCGCGGTCACCAGCCGGAGGTCCTGGGGGCCGGGCAGGACCTCGAAGGTGTGGTCGTCGGGATCGACGCCGACCCAGTCGTAGGCGAAGCGGTCGGTCGACCGGAACGCCGCGTCGATCTTGTAGATGCCCGCCTTGCGGGGGGTGAAGTTGAAGACCTGGCCGCCGCCGTACCAGTTCACCTTCGCCGACGGGGACCCGGGCACCTCGGCGCCGGTCGGGTCGAGGACGGTCAGCGGCCCGCGGCCGGCGGCCGCGCGGACGCCGGGGTTCCCGATCCGGGCATCGGCCTTGACCCGAAGCCGCACGCCGACCGTCGGCTGGCCCTCGGGCGGCGTGATCTTCAGGCTCTGGGGCGTGCGCTCGGCGCGGACGACCTTGGTGAACGCGGGCGGCGACGCGGCGTACTTGCGCTCGACGGCGGGCGCGACGGCCTGGAGGCGGCACGGCCCCTCGGCGACGAAGGTGACCGTGGACCGGTCGGTCGACACGACGCACGAGAGCGGCTTCGCGACCCACCGCTCGGCGACGGGGTCCAGCGAGTCGTCACCGTGGAAGCGGCCGCCCGGCTCGTACTCCGCCTGCGTCTCGGCCGCGCTGCCCGAGGCGACGACGACCAGCTGCACCGGCTCCTTCGAGTCCGTGAGGGCGAAGCTCGGCTTCCACGTCGCGTGGATCTCCTGGGTCGCGGCCAGGTCCTGGCCCGCCGGGGCGAGCGCCGCGGTCTGCGGGTGCAGCGCGACCGCGAACGTGGTGGTGGCGTCCTGGGGCGCGTAGTCCTCGGAGTTCTCCGGCTCGAACGAAGCGTCGACGGTGTAGTCGCCCGCGAGCAGCAGCGGGTCATCGAACTGGAGCGTGAACGCGCCGTCTGCCGCCTGGAGCTCGTGGTGGGTGACGTCGCCGGTCTCCTCGTCGGTGACCGCCAGGTCGAGGTCGCCGGCGAGCTCGTCGCCCTTCTTGGAGTCGGTCGCGGTGAACCCGACCGCGACCTCGTCGCCGTACACGGCGCCGCTGGGCGGCGTCGGGACGAGACGGACGGCGACCTTCACGACCTCGACCGAGCCGTCGTACGGCGTGGCCGCGAGGTAGTGGTGGTCGCCCGCCTGGGTGATCGAGTACGCGCACTCGTCGAGGGACAGGAACCGGATCGACTGGCCACCGACGTCGGTCGGCTGACCGAGCACCTCGCACACCGCGGAGGGCCCGGCCGTGATCGTCACCGGCTGGCTCGACCCGAGGCTCGGGGCCCGGGGCTTCCAGACGTCGCCGATGTTGGGGGCCGTGGGCGGCTCCTCGGCCGGGTCGAGTCGGCCGGGGTGCCGCTTCGTGATCTTCAGGTCGTTGCGGTCCGTCACCGCCACGGCGAAGACGTCCTCGCGCGTGGGGTCGAACTCCGCGGACACCTGCAGGTGGTCGCCGACGGTGTCGGCGGTCCAGGAGTAGGTCGCGACGCCGTCGTGGAACGTGACCGGGAACCGGTGCCCGTCGACGATGATGACGCCCGTGCCCGAGACCTCGGCGGGGTCGTCGTCGGTGGCCTCGACGTCCGGCACCGGGGTGTCGTCGGTGTCGTCGGTGGCGGTTGCGGTGATGGTCACGTCGTCGCCGAAGACCCCGGCCGACCCGGCGTCGGCGGTCCAGTCGAGCGTGACGGTGACGGGTCGCGGCGTGACGACGAAGGTCGCCTCGCGGTCACCGTCGAGGTAGAGCTCGTTGCCGTCCTGGTGGGCGTGGATCGTGCAGACGACCGGGGTGCCCACGGTGGCGGGCGCCGGGGCGGCGATCACCCGGATCGTGGTCCCGTCCACGGCGCAGGTGCTCGGGGTGTTCGAGGTGAGCCCGACGGCGTGGGGGCTCCCGCCCCCGATCGCCGACGGGACCCAGGTCTCGTCGACCAGGTAGGGACCGTCCGGCGCGGAAGCGTCGGCGGGGCCCCAGGTGATGGGCTGTCGGCCCTTCTCGACGTCGAAGGTCTCCTGGGCGGTCGCGGGGGCGGCCAGCGGGGCGTACGTCGCCGTGCCTGCGACCGGGTCGGGCTCCTCGACCGACACGACGACCTCGTGGCCCGCCAGCTCGGTGGGGAGGAAGGTGACCTCGCCCGTGCCGGCGACGAGCACGAGGTCCCGCTGGGTGAGGGTGCCCGCCGGCGACTTCACGGTGACCGTCCCGTGGCCGGACACCGGGCCGGGGGTGCCATCGGCGTCGCCGTCCGTCGCGACGACCTTGATCGTGACGGGCTCGCGGTAGCGCGTCGCGGTGTCGGTGGTGTCGGTCGGAGCGGCGGTGACCTGCAGGTCGATGGAGCGCAGGGCCACGTCGAAGGTGTCGACGAGGACGACCTTCGCGTAGCGCTCGGTCTCCGCGACCGTCATCCGGACCCGGCAGCTGCCCTCCGAGAGCATCTTCAGGTCGTGGCCGTCGGTGCCGGTCGCCGCGCAGTGCAGCGGCGCGCCGACGGGGTCGCCCGGGAGCGGCAGGACCTCGAGCGTCGCCGGGGTGCCCGACTTCGAGCCCGAAGCGGGTCCGATCCAGGTCTTGCCGACGAAGAGGTGGTCGTCCTCGTCCTCGACGTCGACCGCCTGCGTCCCGAGCCCGACGACGAGCGACTCGCTGTCGGAGCCGTCCTCGTAGGTCGCCCGGAGCGCGGCGGTGCCGGGCGTGAAGTCGACGGCGACCTGGTAGGTGCCGACCTCCGGCTGCGGGAGGGTGATCGTCTCCTGCGGGGTGGCCCCGAAGTGATAGGTGCGGGTCAGGACCGGCTCGGTCTCGTCCTCCCGGGTGACGGTGAGCGTGCCCTCGCCCGGCAGCGACGCCGTCTTGCCGGTGCCGGTCGCGGTGGCGGTGATGACCACGTCGTCCTCGTAGACCGGCGAGCCGGGGTCGACGTCGAGCACCACGCCCACCGGACGCTTGACGACGGTGAAGTCGACGACCGTGGTCCCCGCCAGGTGCGTCCCGTCCTCCACGGCCGTCACCGTCAGCTGGCAGGCACCGGGCGCGAGGAGGCTGACCGTCAGCGTGCTCGCCGAGCAGGTCAGGGGCGTCGTGGACACCGCCGACGCGGCGGTCTGGTTGTCCGTCACGCCGACGGCGAGGTCGCCGTCGGCGTAATAGGGGCCGGTGACCGAGGCGTGAATGGTCTGCGGGTGCTTGGCGACGACGCTCCTGGACGCCGGCCCGGGGGCGTCGTACCGGACGGCGTTGTCGGGGACCAGGGTCGCCTCCACCGTGTGCGACCCGGCGGTGCCCGGCGTGATCGTGACCGTCGCGACCGTCCTGGCGGCGTTCCACGTGACGGCGCTCGCCGGGAGGGTCGTGGTGTCGAGCTTGACGACGAGGCTGGCGGCCTTCACGGGGGTGCCGGCGCCGACCTCGGTGGCGCGGATCGTGAACGTGGACGCCGTGGTGGGGATCGTCGCCGCGACACCGATCGCCACGTCGACCTGGGCCTGCTCCGCCGTCACCTCGGCGTCGTCCTCGCTGGTGGCGAAGTCCGCGTCGTCGGTCGGCTCGAACACGGCGCGGTAGGTCGTCGTGCCGTCGACCGCCTCGGGGATGAACGACACCTCCGCGGAGTCGGCGGTCGTGCCGGCTCCCGAGGTCGGCAGGACCTCGGTGTCGACCGGGTTGGCGCTGGGGTCGCCGTCCTCGTCGACCGTGTAGAGGTCCACTCGGCCGGACGGGATGCCGTGGCCCCCGGAGGACACCCGGGCCTGCAGCGGCACGTCGTCCTGCACCACGAGCGTGGTGGACGGGCCGGTGAGGGTGGTGGTCGTGGGGCGGGCGACCTCGAAGGTCGCGGTCTGCGCGTCCGGGAGTGCGTAGACGGCCGTGTCGTCCGGGACGAAGGTGACCGAGACGGTGTGCCTCCCGGCCGCCGCGGTCGGGACGCTGATCGTGGCGGACCCGTCCGCCGACCACGCGACCCCGGTCAGGGCCTGGGGCGTTCCGTCGCCGACGGTGACCGTGACGGTGCTGCCGTCCTGGGCGACCCCGTTCGCGCCGTCCTTCGCGGTGACGGTGACGGTGGCGTTCCCGCCGCGCGGGACCGGGGCGGAGGGCGCCACGACGGTCACGGTGACCGTCCGCTTCTGCGGGGTCACGGCGTGGTCGGTGCTGACGCTCGCGGCGTGCGCGGCGGTGTCGGTCGGGACGAAGCGGGCCCGGTAGGACACCGCGTCCGAGGCCGGGGCCGGGATGGTCCTCGACGCGGTCGCCCGGTCGGCGTTCCCCGCGACCGGGCCGAGCGCGACCGCGGCGGGGCTGCCGAGGTCGGTGACGGTGCTGCCGTCGACCTTCGAGAACACCACGGTGCCGGCGGGTCGGCCGGCTCCCTGGGTGGCGACGACGGCAGTGAGGGTCAGGGACCCCCCGGCGTCCGGGGACGCCGGCGGGATCGGGTCGAAGGTGGTGGTGGTCGGGACGCCGACCTTGACCGTGGCCGACTGTGCTGCGGGGTCGGCGTACCGGGTCGGGTCGGCGGGGGCGACGTCGACCGTGACCTGGTGGGTGCCGGCCACCGTCGCCGTCACGGACGGGGAGGTCACGCCCGCGCCCCACGCGCTGGCGGCGTCGGACCCGAAGGCGATGGTGCTGCTGCTCGGGTCGGCCGCGACGGCACCGTCGCTGGCCGTCGAGGTCACCGTCGCGGTGACGGTGTCACCGACGGCCGCCTCCACGCGGTCGAGCGTCACCGTCACGGTCACCGGGAGTCCCGTGACCGTGACCTGGACGGGGTCGGACTCGCTGCCCTCCCAGGTCGCGGCGTCGGGCACGTACGTCGCGACGTACGACGGCGTGCCGACCCGGCCCACGGTGACGTCGCCGACCGAGGTGGCGACGGCGTCGTCGGTGCTCCCGACCCCGTCGTCGACGAGCGGGGCGCTCGCGACCGGATCGCCGTCGAGGTCGTCGGCGGGGCGGAACTCGACGGTTCCGGTGGGGACGCCCTGCCCGCCCGTGCCGACCGTCGCGCTCAGGGTGAGGCCCTCGTCGACGACGGCGTCGGGGATCGGGGACAGCACCGTCGTCGTCGGCAGTGGCGTGGGCGGCTCGGGGTCGGCTGCGGCCGCCGGGACGGCGAGGAGGCCGCCCGCCAGCAGTCCGGCCGAGAGGACCGCGCTGAGCGAACGGCGGGGCAGGGATCGGTTCACCGGAGGCCTTCCGTGCACGGTGTGGCGGGGCGACCGCGTCGGGCTCACGGGACGGCGTTGCCGAGCGTGACGGTCCGCGGACCCTGGATGTCGAACTCGTCGCCGTCCGGGCCGGTGCTCCACGAGCCCCGGATGATCCAGTTGCCGCGCGGGAGCGTCACCCGCAGCGAGCCGCCGCTGGTCCCGCCGGCGAGGGGGTCGGTGGGCGGGACCGCGAGGTCGAACTCGTCCGCGTCGTAGGGGTACGACGCGGTCTGGCCGTCGCCGGGGCTGATGAGGATGCGGCCGGTCTCGCCTGCCGGCAGCGACGGGATCGAGACGGTGACCTCGAAGTCCTTCTCCTCGACCACGAACTCGAGGGGAGGAGTGGTCGACGGCAGCAGCTCGACGCGTTGGGTGCTCGGCAGCGTCCAGAACGCGTCCTCGCCGGTCGGCAGGCCGAAGGCCACGTCGTACGTGCCGGGCGGGAGCCAGAGGCGACCGGAGGTGGCCGTGACGGTCAGGCTCAGGGCCGGGCCGCCGACGCGCGTGACGGTGTAGGTCGGGGTCGGCGGCACGTGCCCCGACCACGAGGTCTGCACCCGCTGCGAGAAGGCCAGCAGGCTCTCCGCGAACGGCACGGTCAGCTCGAGCGGTGCGGTGTCGGACACCGCGGGCACCTGCAGCGTGGTGCCCGCCGGGCAACCGAGCTCAGGGACGTTCGGCGAACCGGACACGGTGCCCGCGGTCCCGCGATGGCCGCTCGGCGGCAGCACGACGACCTCCCAGCAGCCCGAGGGGACCTGGGAGAACTGCGCGACGTACGTCGAGTCCGGGGTGGTCTGCTGGATGGGTGCCACGGTGCCGGGCATGGGCCGCAGCTCGACCTTGAGGCCGGACAGCTCGGGCGCCGAGTGGCTCGGCTGGACCTGCACCCTCACGTCGCGCACGACGATCGGCATCTGCGGGTCGATGGTCTTCTGCTGCTCGTCGGCGAGGGTCAGCGCGGCGTCGGTGTACGTCGTGTGGCCCGGCTTGGTGAAGGTGATGACGTAGTCGCCGGCCGGGACGGACCCGAAGGAGTAGCTGCCCGTGGGGCGGCCGCTGCCGGACTCGGCGGTCGTCGTCCGCAGCTCGTCGCCTGTGGTCGACAGGGCCGGGGCGCTCCCCCGGCAGCCGGCCGCGGCCGGCGGCTTCGACCCGTCGGTGCGGCAGGTCAGGGTGACCACGACGCCGCCGAGGGCGGTGGTCGGCGTGACGTACGTCGTCCCGGAGACCTTGGCGGCGGTGCGAGTGACCTTGAAGTCGACCACCGAGCCGCCGGAGCTCACGGTGTTGAGCGAGTACGACGTCGTCTGCATGCCGTCGGCGGTGGCCCGGACGTACCAGCGACCGGGCAGCATGCCGGTGTAGCGGTAGATCCCGTTCGCGACCTGGGAGAGGTCGTTGGGGGCGCGACCGCCGGTGCTCGACTCCTCCAGGGTGCGCGCGACCCGCACCGTCGCATCGGTGACCGGACGGTTGTGCTGGTCGGTCACCCGGACGTCGAAGGTGACGAGGTCGGCGTACACGAGGGCGTCGACGCGCCGGATGCCGCGCCTCTGGTCGGGGTCGGCGGAGCTCTCGTCGACATCGGGGGCCACCACGATCACGCGACCGCCGGTGGGGCCGGTGGGCCGCTGGTAGCCCGGCGGCACCTGGGTGGCCCGGAGCAGGTAGGTGCCCCCGGTCAGGTTCTCCTTCTCGTTGGTGCCGGTGAAGGTGAACGACCCGAGCGTGGCCGCGCCGAGCGGGGTGGTCTGGCGCATCGTGGTCGCGGTCTCGAGGTCCGCGCCGACGCAGGTGCCGGTGGTGCAGCGGGTCAGCTGGACCTCGTAGCCGCCCAGGCGCTCGGTGGCGGCGTCCGGCGCCGTGTCCTGCGGCTGCGCCGGCTCGGCGTCGAGGACGCCGGTCAGGTTGCCCTTGATGGTCGTGAGGCGCTCGTGGAGCGTGATCGTGCAGGAGGTCTCCAGCCCGGAGCCGATCGCCAGCAGGGGCGTCCGGGGGCCCCCGGTCTGGCCCGGGGCGGCGCACCGCATCTCGACGACGTCGTTCGGTCCGTTGGTTGCCGAGGTCGTGCCGAAGCGGAAGCCGGGCGCCTGCACCCGGAAGGTGCGGGTGTCGGCGACCGTGCCCGTCGCGGGCGAGAGGTTGCGGAAGGTGGCGACACCGGACGCAGGCGTCTCGACGCGCAGCTTCGACCTGTTCTCGGTGACGGCCGCCTTGTCGACGGCCACCCCCTCGGGGTCGACCACGGTGACCTTGACCGTGCCCTGCTCCACGAGCACCACCGGCTCGATCCAGGTGCAGGTGGACGCGGTCCGGCAGGACAGGGTGCCGGTGTCGGCCTCCCAGCCGGTGACGCCCGAGACCCGGATCTGATAGGTGCCGGGTCGGACCTTGCCGGTGCTGCCCGCTCGGCTGTCGTTCCAGGTGATGGCGCCCTCGCGGGGACCGGAACCGAGCTGCAGCTGGGCGGTGATCGTGCCCGTGTCGGCGGGCTGGCCGATCACCTCCACGGTGCCGTCGCTCCACGTCGGGTCACCACCCGTGGCGGCGCCGGCCGGGCGGGGACTGAGCGCCACCGTTGCGCCGAAGTCGACGTACGACGGCACCAGGACGAAGTCGGTGATGCCCTTGGTCTGGAACGCCTTGCGGGTCACGTGGAGGTCGTCGTACCCGTCGGCGGTGACGGTCACCTCGTTGGCGAACGCGGTGCGCAACGTCTGGTTGTGCGAGGTCCCGCTGGGCCAGTAGGTGCCGGTGAGCGCAGGTGTGCCGGGTGCGTCGAGGTCCAGCTCCGTGGGCGCGTGGCAGGGGGTCGTGCCCCGGTTGGCGTCCTCGTCCGAGCGGACGCCGAAGCAGGCCACCTTGTCGGTGCGGACGTCGATCCGGGCCGCCGGGTAGTCGGGCTCGTCGTTGCTGTTGAACGACGAGGCTGCCTTGATGACGACCCGGGCGCCGGGCACGTTGACCCGGTCCAGGTCGAACTTCCCGCGGACGCGGCCGAGGAAGTACGGGACCTTGTCGGTCAGCCGGAGGGTCTCGCTGCGGATCTCGTTGAAGGCGACGTTGACGGTCACCGTGCCGGTCACCGACGCATAGCCCGCCTCCGGGTCGTTCGGGTCGACCCGCACGGTCGACGCCGACCCGAACGTGTACTGGGCGAGGTTCTGCAGTCCGCGGACCACGGTGGTGCCGGACGTCGCGTCGGTGTCCGGGATCGTCAGCCCGCTCGCCAGAGTCCCGGTCCGCACCGTGACGGGCAGCCTGGTGCCCGCGACCAGGGCATCGGCGTCGTTCGGCGCCAGCACGGTGAGGCGGAGCAGGCCGTAGCGGTTGAGGGTCGAGTCGTGGTCCTCGGTCTCACCGGCCTGCAGGTCGAGCTCGCGCGCGGGCGGGGAGGCCCACTCGGGGTTGAGCGGCTCGATCCACAGGGTGTAGCGACCGCTCTTCGGGACCTGGACGCTGAAGTCGCGGGCGGTGTCGGTGACCGCGGCGCACCACTTGCCGCGCGCGGCGCTCGTCTGGCTGCCGTCGTACGGCGCGCTGAGGGGCGCGCAGTCGCCGGTCTCGATCGAGCTCGCGCAGTCGTCGAGCGCGTCGGTCTGGTCCTGGGTGGCGACCCCGTCGAGCACCCACACGCAGCTGTCGACGACCGGCGAGGGGAACAGGTCCGGGTCCGCGGGGGCCGAGCCGGAGATCGTGCCGGTCACGATCGGTGCACGGTTGAGCTGCATGATCGGGGCGACGACCGGAGCGTCCTGGCCGATCCTGACGTCGACCGACCCGGACTCGTAGCCGGGGGCGGTGACGGTGACGGTGTGCAGGCCGGGCCGGAGCCCCGCACCGGCATGGGTGTCGGGGTCCGGGAGCTCGTAGGCCTCGTTCGGGGCGAACGTCGTCTCGTAGTGATCGGCGGGGTCGGTCTTGCCGCCCCGGGTCACGCCCGGGTCGTCGACCTCGGCCTTCAGGCACCGCTCGAAGACGTCCGTCTCGTCGGGGACGCGAGCGCACACCGCGAGGTCCTGGCCGTTCTGGGCGTCGATGACCGAGCCGGTGAGGGAGGACGCCGAAGGCAGGCCCGAGCCGGTCTCGGGCCGCAGGATCCGATCGAAGGACTTCTCGGGGACGCCGGCCTCGATCTTCACGCTGACGTGGTCGGTCGTCTGGCCGAAGTACCGCGTGGTCAGCACGTAGGTGCCCGGCGCCACTCCGCTGAAGGCGTAGTCGCCGGTCGAGGTCGCGGTCTGGGTGCTGGTGGTCTTGTAGGTGTGGTCGGCGTTCTCCAGCGTCATGGCGGCGTTCTCGAGGCCGGTCCGGCGGTTGCCGAGGTAGACCTTGCCGCTGAGGCTGCCGGTGGCCGGGTTCAGCGTGACGTTCCGGACGGCCCCGGCGTCGCCGGCGGCGAGGGAGAGCCGCCGGGTCTGCGACTGGTAGCCGTCCCCGCTGAAGGTGACCGTGTAGTTCCCCGGGGCGGGGAGAGCCGGGATGGAGTACGTCCCGCGCCCGTCCCCGGCCACGGTCAAGGTGGTGGCCGTGCGCACCTGGCCCTTGCCGTCGTCCACGCCGACGGTGAGGCCTCCGAGGCCGACCGGCTTGTTGTTCTGCAGCCCGGGCACCCGGACCAGGCCGGTCAGCGTGGCGACGCCCGCGACCAGCTTGAGGTCGGCCGACCCGCTCGCCCCGGCGGCGAGGGTGACGACCCGCGACTCGCTGCTCATGCCGTGCGTGGTGGCGGTGACGACGTAGGTGCTGGGGGAGGAGAGACCCGTGATCGCCCAGGCCCCCACGTCGCCCTGGGAGTTGCTGCTGGTGGTCACGGTGTTGGTGCCATCGCTGATCGTGATGGTGGCACCGCCGACGGCCTTGCCGCCGGGGCCGGTGATCCGGCCCGACATCGACCCCTGGCCGGCGGCGAGCTCGAACTCGAGCGGCTCGGCGGCGGCCTCGCTGCTGGAGTCGACGACGAAGCGCTGGGTCTGGTAGCCGGGCTTCGTGAACGAGACGAGGTAGTAGCCCGGCGTCCGGACGGCCGGGAAGGCCCAGGAGCCGTCGTCGGCGGTCACGACCGACCGCTCGGGGATCTCGCGGTCGCGCGCCTTGCCACGCACCGTGGCCGACGCGAGGCGCATGCCGGTGCGCTCGAGCGCGGCGTTGTCGACGCCGACGCCGGCACCACCCTGGGCCTGCTCGTCGACCAGGGAGGTGGGCTCGAGACGTACGGTCACGTCCTCGGGAGCCGTACCGCCGACCGTCCCGGTGAGCTGGAGCTCGTCCTTCTTGCCGGCGTCGGCGTCCCCGCCCTCGCCCCCGCCCTCGGCACCGGCCTCCTCCTCGGACCCGCTGCCGGCGCCGCCGGCCGCCTCGGCCTCCGCCCCGCCGTCGGCGCCGGGTGCGCTCGCGGCGGCCGACTCCTCCGAGGACGAGCGGACCTTCTGGGCCAGGGCGGGGATGAAGACGACCGCTGCGCCCACCCACACCACGATCACCAGGGCGAGCATCAGGGCCTTGAGCATCGACGGCCCGATGGCCGCGCGCTGGACCACCTGGCCGTCGACGTGCTTGACCGACTCCGTCCCGCGGGCGGTCAGGGTGAAGCTGTGGGAGATCTTGGCGCCGACCATGTAAGGCCGGCGGGCCCGGACGCTCCCGCGGAGCTTGACCGTCTTCCCCGGCGGCACGCTCACCTGCCGGGGCAGACGGAAGACGACACCGGACGACGACTGGAGGAGCAGGTCGACCTTCGAGCGCACGGTGCCCTGGTTGCGGAGCTCGACGGTGAACTTCTTGGCCGCGATCATCCGCAGGTCGCGCGGGGTCACCTCGAGGGTCAGCTGGGATCGCGGATTGACCACCAGCACGGACTCCGCCGAACCGGTGCTCGTCGAGGTCGGGCGGCCGGTCGTGGGGTCGAGAGCCTGAGCGGCGAGGATCAGCGGGTAGCGGGCCGGCAGGGTGCCGAGCGGCGGCGTGACCCGGAACTCGACGGTGCCGGTCTCGCCGGGCGCCAGCACACCGGTGCGCTGAGCGCCGTCGACCCACGCGGGGTCGATGCCGAGCGCCGCGACCGACAGCACGCGGGGCTCGCTCGCCGCGTTGCGGACCGCGACCCGCAGGACGCTGGTCGCGGCGGCCCCGGTCGCGAACTGGGCGTCGACGCCGAGCAGCGGGGCGGGCTCGGAGCCCAGGGGACGCTCACTCATTGGATCTCAGTCTCACGTCGACGCTCGCCTGCTCGCTGGCGTCGATCTTGATCGGGGTGGAGGGACTCGGATCGGCGCCCCGCGTCCGCCGTACCTCGATGAGGTAGGCCTCCGGCGCGTCGAGGTCGGGGAACGTGAAGCGCCCGTTCTTGTCGGTACGGACCTGGCGGTACGGCTCGAGCGCCGTGTCGTAGGTCTTGCTGCGGTAGAGGTCGACGTACCAGCCCGCGCGCACGGCCTGACCGGACGAGAGCAGCACGCGACCCGTGATGGCCGCGGCGACCGGGAGCACCGTCGGCTCGTTCCACACCTGGCCGGCGGCCAGCGTGAGGCCCTTGGACACGGGGCTCACCCCGTTGCGGCTGATGCTCAGCGTGTAGGTCCCGGGCGGGACCGTGTCGAGCCGGAACTCGCCGGCGTTGTGGCTGGGCACGCTCGCGGTCGTGACGGAGTACGTCAGGTCGCTGGAGTTGGAGCTCAACGTCACCTGGGCCTCGCCGATCGCGACCGTCCGGCCGTTGGGGAGTCGTTGGCGCACCGCGCTCGAGACGACGGCGGTGGCCGAGACCAGCGCCACCGTGATGCCGCGCTCCTCGGTGACCGTCGACCCCTTCCCGTCGTAGACGATGCCGCCCCGGGGGTCGAGCGAGAGGGGGACGGTCTGCGGGGCGAGGTCGGACCGGCTGAAGGTGACGGTGTAGTCGCCGGGCAGGGGGAGGCCGGTGAGCTGCCAGCCACCCGGGTTCTTCTCGTCGGACGAGGTGGCGGTCTGGATGACGTTGCGGCCGTCGGTGACCGACACCAGGACGCCCGGCGCCGGCTGCTCGTCGGCTGCGGTCGTGACCGACCCGGAGAGGACGCCCGACGAGCTGTTCAGGTCCACCCCCACGCCGGTGTAGCGCTGGCCGGCCCCCAGGACGAGCTGGAGCGTCTGCGTGGCGTGCCCGGGCATGCTCACCACCACGGTGAACGACGCGGGCGTGGGCAGACCGGGCAGGGTGAAGGATCCGACGGCGCCCTCGGTCAGCGACATGGCGGTGACCGTGGTCTGGCCCGAGGTCGCGACCACGGTGGCGCCGCCGAGGGGCCCGGCCGGCGACCGGACCTGGCCGCTGATGACCCCGTCACCCTGGCGCAGGGTGATCTCGACGCCGGTGCGCTCCTCGCCGGCGCCGACATCGATGCGCTGGGTGGAGGTGGCGAAGCCCGGCTTCTCGACGATCAGGTCGTAGACGCTGGGGGACGGGACGTTCTCCAGCACGAAGGTGCCGTCGTCGCCGACCGGCACCGACATCACGGTCGCGCCCTGCTGGGCCGTGGCGACCTCGGAGGCGGAGCCCGCGGTCCCCGCGGTCCCCGTGTCGCTGGTGCTGCCGGAGGTGCTCGTGGTCGGGCTCATGCCGCTCAGCGGGGCCTTGAGCGTGAGCGTCGAGGCCGAGACATCGGCGCCCGAGACGGTGCCGGCGATGGAGGCGGGCACCCCGCCCAGGGCGACGTCGAGGCCCGCGCGCTGGTTGCCGGCCTCGAGGGTGACTGCTTCGGCGTCCGCGGCATCGACCGCCTTGGGGAACCAGATCTGGACGAAGCCGGCGCCGCGGAACGTCACCTTGTAGTCGCCCGCCGCGAGCTTCCCGACCTTCCAGGTCCCGGTCGGGCCGGTGGCGGTCGTCGCCAGCGGGGCCTCGGTGTCCCCGGCGTCGAAGACGCTGACGGCCACGCCCTCGACGGGGGCTCCGGACGTCAGCAGCGTGACGGTGCCGCCCATGCTGGACGTGCCCGAGGAGGACCCGCCCTGCTGGGCGGCGGCGATCTCGAGCGCCAGGTTGCGGTCGGCGGCCGACTGGCCCACGATCCGCGACAGCGCGAGGGTGATCACGATCGCGAACACCGTCACCGCCAGCAGCAGCCCGAGGAGCGACACGGGGCCGCGGGAGACCATCGGCTTCTGGATGAAGGTGGCGTTGGCCAGCACCGGGACGGCCTCGTCGTCGATCCGCGGGACCGGTGCCTTGCGCCGGCGCCGCAGGGACGGCGCCGCGAGGCTCTTCTCGCCGTCCTTCTTCTCGTCCTTCTTCGGTGGCGGGGGCGGGGCCGGCACGTAGTCGCGCGGCACCAGGCGCAGCTCCAGCGGGCGGACCACGGGGTTGCCGAGGAACGGCTGCTTGGCCGTCGCCCGGACGTCGACGAGGGCGTGCTCACCGGGTTCGAGGGTCACCACGGGCGGGTCGAACCGGAACCGGACGCGGCTCTCGGGGTCCTGGCCGTGCAGCCGCTGGTCGATCCGGGTGTTGCCGGTGTTGTCGAGCAGCAGGTTGAGGCGCGCCGTACGCCCGGCGGTCACCGCGAGGGGATCGACGCGCAGCTTGACCGCCGGCGCCTCCGGGACGGTGAAGACGACCTCCTCGACGACCGAGGCCTCGGGCGGGGTCAGCTCGCGGACCTGCACCGAGAGTCGACGCTCACCGGCCGTCATGCCCTCCGGCACCGAGACCAGCACCGTGACGGTGCGGCTCTCGTCGGGGAACAGCGAGACGTCGGCCTGGTCGACGGTGATCCACGACGGGTCGGCGCCGAGGACGCGCACGGCGTACCCGCCGATGACGGTGTCGTTGTTGCTGATGGTCACGTAGACCGGCTGGGGGATGCCCGGGACCAGCTCGAAGCGGCGGGGCGAGATGTCGACGTGCACGTCAGCCCACCTCGCCCAGACGCAGGCCCTGCTCGCTGCGGACGCCCGGGAGGATCCTGACCAGCGCGGTCTGCTGCAGCATCGCGTCGGCGCGCACGGTCACGGAGTAGGTGCCGGGTGGCAGGCCGTCCATCCGGTAGCCACCGTCCCCCAGGCCGCCGTTGCCCTCGGCGCCGCTCGTCGCGGTCCAGGAGTTCAGGCCGTTGGTCGCCGTCACCGTCGCCCCGACGTACGCCTTGCCGTCCGGGCCGACGACCCGTCCGACGAGCCGTCCGAGCTGGTCGGTCAGCGTGATGTCGACGGAGCTGGCCGGACCGGAGGCGCCCAGGACGACGGGCACCGACTGGGGGCTGTAGCCCTCCTTGGTGATGGTCAGGGTGTACTCGCCCGGCGCCTGGAGGCCGCTGATCGTGAAGCTGCCCCTGCTCTCACCTTCGGTGAGGGTCGTGGTCGTCGGGATCGTCGTGCCGGTGGGCGGGGTGGTGCCGTCCGCAGCAGCCGCCCCGGCGCCACCGACGGTGACGGTCGCGCCGCCGATGCCCAGACCGTCGAGGTCGCTGATCGTGCCCTGGACGCTGCCGGTGCCCTCGACCAGCGTGATCTTGACGGTGTTGTCGGTGGCGCCCGCCGCGAGGCCGACGATCTCGGTCGTGGACCCGTGACCCTCGGCGGAGAAGGTCAGCAGGTAGGTGCCCGGGGTCGGCAGGTCACCCAGGGTGAAGCTGCCGACGGCTCCGACGGTCGGGGTGATGACGGAGATCGCCTCGCCGTTGACGGTCGTCGACACGACGACACCGCCGAGCGGGTCCTTGCCGTCGGTGACGGTGCCGGAGATGGCGCCGGCCGAGGCGCTCGGCACCACGCTGGGCTGGAGCCGCTGCTCGCCGCCGGAGACGGCCGTCAGCACCTTCTTCGCGAAGTAGCCCTCCGCCACGATGCTGACCTCGTACGACGCCGGCGCGGGCAGGTCGCGCAGCGTGTAGGAGCCGCTCGCGTCGGTCGTCGTCCGAGCGACCACTCCGGCGGGCTGGCCGTCGGGGGTCAGGATGTCGAGAGGCCGGGCCGTGACCGTCGCGGTCGGCGGCACGAGTGAGTTGCCGGGGTCGAGGCGGCCGGAGATGGTCGCGGGGTCGCCGGTCACCGTCGCGTTGATGCCGTCGCTGGTGCTCTGCGGCTTGACGGAGACCCGGTCGGCCTTGCCGGCCCCGGTCGCGGACTTGTACCAGATCGGGTCGTAGCCCTTGGCGCTGAAGCGCAGGGTGTACGACGTCGGGAACAGCCCGGCGAGCGAGTAGGTGCCGTCGGCCTGGGTCGCGGCCGAGCTCACCAGCTGGCGGCCCTGGCGGCCGTCGCGGAAGGCCTCGACGAGGATGCGGCCCACCGGCAGCTTGTTGCTGGTCGCGAACACCGTGCCCTCGATGGTGCCGCCCACACCGGCGGGCAGCGTCCCGTCCTTCGGCATCGCGCCGGCCGGCTCGGCGCTGGCCGTGCCCCCGCCGGCGGCCGCGGCCCCGCCGGCGGCCTCAGCGCCGCCCGCCGTACCTCCGGCGGCGTCCGTCCCCGCTCCGCCCTCGGCGGCGGTCTCGGCGCTCACCGGGAAGAAGGAGGCGGGAGCGGTCTTGGTGAGCGGGTCGCCGGAGAGGACCTGGGTGACGCCCAGCAGGAACACCGCCGCCCACAGCCCGATGATCGTCATCAGGACCAGGGCGGTCAGCACGCCGCGGCTGACGGTGGGGCGCTGCCGCAGGACGACCGTGGTCGCGGCCTGCAGGGCCGCCTCGGTCTCGGCCTCCTGCATCGCCGAGATGACATTGGTGCGCTTCGCCGAGAGGTTGATCGCCGCGGTCCGGTCGACCTCGGCGCCGGTGAACATCCGGGGGCCCTTGAGCACCAGGATGACCGGCGTCGTCACCCCCGGGTCGACCCGGAGCGTGCGCGGCGTGAAGCGGGCCGCCGTACGCGAGTCCTCGAGCTGGGCCTCGAGCTCGACGTCCAGCGCGGTGTTGCCGGTGTTCTCGACGTCGAGGACGAAACGGCCCGAGCGCCGACCCCGCACGGTGTGCGGCGTACGCCCCAGGCGTACGGCGGGCCGCGCGGAGACCGACAGGTCGATGTCGACGTGCTGGGTGACGGCGCCGGCGCCGTGGGAGACCACCTCGACGGTGATCGGGTGCGACCCGGCGGGCTGGGTCGAGGGCACCTCGACGGCGAGGGTGATCTGGCCCTGCGCCGAGGGGAAGAGCGGGAGCACCTTGGGCTCGACCTCGACCTGGGCGGCCGGCAGACCGATCAGGTTCGCCGTGACGCCGTCGATGAGGTCACTGGTGTTGACGACGTCGACGACGAGCTCGATGGTCGAGCCGGGCTCCGCGGGGACGACGCGGTGCTCGGTGGCTACCCGCACGGTCGTCTCCTCTCCTGCCCCTCGCGAGGGGTGCGCCGAACCGCGTGGAGGTCGCGGGAAATACGGTGCACGGGATACCTGCCGAGGGGTGCCTGTCGTGGTAAGAGCGGGCTCAGCCTAGGAGCGCGTTCGGGGGCTGCGTGGCGGAATGCGGAAACTCGTGTCTAGTCCACCCGGGTGGTGCCGGCTCTGGGGTCGCTCCCCGGGTTTTCCGGGTGGTGGCCCGCGGTCCGTGCCAGACTCGCGCACGTGTTCATCAGCAACGTCGACTCCGGGCTGGAGAAGCTGGTCCGTGCCCAGCTCCCGCTGCCCGACGAGATCGGCGACGTGGCCTTCGAGGCGCCCACCGGCAACTGGTCCGCGCAGCTGTCGCGGATCACGGTCAACTTCTTCCTGTACGACGTGCAGCGCAGCAACCAGCCGTCGCGCTCCCAGATGAGCCGCACGCCCGACCAGGGGGCGCCGCAGCGCCGGGTGCCCCAGCCGATGGTGCAGCTGGGCTACCTGGTGAGTGCCTGGGCCGGCAGCCCGCGCGACGAGCACCAGCTGCTGGGCGACCTGGTGAGCCTCTTCGCGGCGGCCGACCACGTGCCGGCCGAGTACTTCACCAACCCGATGACCACGTCGGTCACGCTCGCGCTCGGGGACGAGCGCAGCCTGCCCCGCGAGCTGTGGACCGCGGCCGGTGGCCAGCTCAAGGCCTCGACGACGCTGCAGGTCACGGTCGGCACCGACTCCTTCGGGTGGACCGAGGCGCCGCCGTCGGTCGAGCGGGTCGTCGCGATGGCCGACCGGATGGACCGGGCAGGTCGGGCGGACTCATGACCGGTGCGAGAGGCCGCCGCGTCGCCCGCGCCGGCGCGCTGCTCGTCGTTCTGCCGCTCGCGCTCGGCGCGTGCTCGGGCGACGACGAGGAGGACGGCTCGGTGTTCTCGATCAAGCCGGGCCAGTGCTTCCTGGCGCCGTCCGAGGTCGAGGCCCAGATCTCCGACCTCGAGCGCGTCGACTGCCGCAAGGAGCACGACCACGAGGCGTACGCCGTGGTGCCCTACCGCGCCCCCGGTGAGGAGGCCGACGTCGACGGGTCCGGGGAGTTCCCGGGCGACGAGGCGCTCACCAAGTTCGCCGACGGTGCCTGCGCCGAGGAGTTCGGCGGGTACGTCGGCGTCGACTACCTCGACTCCTCGCTCTTCTACACCTACCTGACCCCGTCCCCGCGCAGCTGGCAGGAGGACGACCGCTCGGTGATCTGCCTGGTCACCTCGGCCGGAACCAAGCTGACCGGCTCGGTCAAGGGGACGAAGCAGTGACCCAGCCCGCACCACCGACCTGAGGAGGCCCCCATGGGCACCGCCACCGTCACCGGAGCGCTCGCGATGTGCTCCTTCGGGGTCGCCCCGTCGTCCCTGAACTTCCTGCCGACCCCGAAGGTGATGATCGAGGGTCGCCCGGCCGGCACCATCGCCGACATCGCCCCCGGGGTGAACGTCATGCCGTTCGGCATGTGCACGAGCCTCTCGAACCCCACGGTCGCCGCCGCCACCTCCGCCGCCCTCGGGGTGCTCACCCCGATGCCGTGCATGCCCACCATCGCCGGCCCCTGGAAGCCCGGGGCGATGAAGACCACCATCGGCGGCAAGCCCGCCCTGACCTCGGGCGCGACCTGCAACTGCGCGTTCGGCGGCGTCGTCAGCATGACGATGACCGGCGCCGTGAGGACCACCGCCGGCTGAGCCTCAGCGTCGCAGCGGCCGGATCCGCGACGTCCAGACGAACGGCGCGGTGAGGCCCGCGCCGTCCTGCGAGACCCCGCGGAGCAGCTCGTCGAGCTCGGGCACGCAGCCGTCGGCGCCGCGCTGGGTCGCGGGGTGCTCGACGATGGTCAGGCAGACCTCGACCAGGTCGAGCCAGGCGTCGGCGCCGGAGGCGTGGTGGCGGGCGACGCGGGGGTGGGCGGCGACCCACGGGGCGAGGTCGGGACGCTCCAGGACGGCCGGGTCGTCGACGACCAGGGCCAGGGTCGGGCCGCGCTGCTCGGCGGTCAGGTGGGCCCGCTCGACGACCTGCAGGAACCGGCCGAGGTCGGGGGAGGGCTGGGCGGCGTGGGCGGCGGGGTCGTCGAGAGCGGCGCGCAGTGCGACGTACATGCCGATCGGGCCCATGCCGGTCGCCCGGGCCGCCTCGCGCTGGACGTGTCGGCCCTGCCGGCCGGTCGGGTGGACCCGCAGGGCGAGGATCCGGGCGTCGGGGGTGACGGCGACGCCGATGACGTCGGCGACGTGCGCGACCAGCTCGGGCGACGTGGCGAACCGGTAGGTCTCGCTCCCGTGCGGCCGGACGCCGTACGACGCCCACGCGCGCGCCACCGTGCTGTGCCCGACGCCGAGCTGGCCGGCCAGCAGCCGCGCCGACCAGTGCGTCGCGCGCAGCATCCGGGGCGGCGGCTCGAGCGTCGCGGTCACGATGGCCCGCTCGTCGAGGTGCCGGCGACGGCCGGCGCGGGGCCGGTCGCGGAGCGCGTCGATCCCGCCCTCGTCGTACCGGCGTCGCCAGGTGGTGACGGTCGGCCGGCTCACCCCGAGGGTCCCGGCGACGGTGGCGTCGCCGGCCCCACCGGCCGCGGCGAGCACGATCCGGGCGCGCACCTCGAGCGCGGGTCGACCGCAGGTCGCGAGCGCGTCCAGGTCGGCGCGGGCCGCGTCGTCCAGGGGGGCGGACGGAGAGCCGGTGAGCACGCTCCGCATCCTCGCGCACCAAGCGGCGCGGCAAAGGACTTTCGGGACAAAAGGGTGGTCACTTCGGACTACGTTGCGCCGTTCTCGCCCGGACGGCCCCAGGGGGATCAAGGATCTGGTCCGGCAGAACTTCTTGCTCCACCCCTTCCTTTCGACAAGCGGAGATCCCATGCCTACCTACACCGCCCCGGGCGTGTACATCGAGGAGGTCGCCTCCTCTCAGAAGATCCTCAGCGCGGCCCCGACGGCGGTCGCCGCCTTCGTCGGCTTCACCGAGACGTTCCCCACCGACGACGCGAACGACCCGCAGGGCCTGGCCCCGCGGCTGGTCACCAGTTGGACCCAGTTCGAGGCGCTGTACGGCGGGTTCGCCCCCGGCTGCGTGCTCCCGCTGTCGGTCTACGGCTACTTCGCCAACGGCGGCTCGATCGCCTACATCTGCCGGGTCCCGAACACCGAGCCCGCCGGTGCGCCCGCCAAGGCCGCGCTGCCCGCCTCGGACCGCGCCCTCGGCCTGCCCGTCGCCGTCGAGAGCATCGAGCCCGACGCCGACATCGCCATCGCGATCTCGACCGACGACGTCGGTGACAGCGACGACGAGGGTGCCGCCACCTTCACGCTGACCATCCTCGAGGGCGGCTCGCCCGTCGAGGAGTACTCCGGCCTCGACTTCGGCAAGGGCGACTCCAACGTCGCGACGAAGGTCAACGCCACCTCCACCAAGGTCAAGATCGAGCTCAACCTCGACGAGGACGCCGACCTGTCGGCCCAGCTCGAGCTCGTCAAGCCGGGCGTCTACCCGCTGGAGAAGGAGGCGCCGGTCCCGGTCCCCGTCACCGGCCGGAAGTTCGCCGGCTCCGAGTCGGCCCGCGCCGGCATCAACGGCCTCGCCGTCGCCGACGACGTCACCATCGTGGTCGTCCCCGACCTGATCACCGCCGCCACCAAGGAGGACGGGTCGATCGACCTCGGCCTCTGGAAGGCCGTGCAGACCGCCCTGATCTCGCACTGCGAGCAGAACGGCAACCGGATGGCCATCCTCGACTCTCCTCCGGGCTTCAACCCGCAGCAGATCAAGGAGTGGCGCTCCGAGGTCGCGATGTACGACTCGGCCTACGCCGCGCTGTACTACCCCTGGATCAAGGTCGAGAACCCGAACCCGACCAACGGCGACAACGAGATCCTGATCCCCCCGTCCGGCCACATCGCCGGCGTCTGGGCGCGCACCGACGACACCCGCGGCGTGTGGAAGGCCCCGGCCAACGACACGATGCGCGGCGTGCTCGACATCGAGCGCAGCGTCACCCAGAACGAGCAGTCGCTGCTCAACCCGATCGGCATCAACTGCATCCGCCCGTTCGGCACCCGCGGCATCCGCATCTGGGGCGCCCGCACCCTGGCCTCGGACACCGACTGGAACTACATCAACGTCCGCCGCCTGTTCAACATGGTGGAGACCGCCATCCTCAGCGGCACGCAGTGGGCCGTCTTCGAGCCCAACGACGTCACCCTGTGGGAGGGCGTCAACCGCACGGTCAGCGGCTTCCTGCGCGGTCTGTGGACCGCCGGCGCGCTGTCCGGCGCGAGCGCCGACCAGGCGTTCTACGTCAAGTGCGACGCCTCGACCAACCCGCCGGAGTCGGTCGACGCCGGCATGCTGATCGTCGAGGTCGGCATCGCCCCGGTGAAGCCCGCGGAGTTCGTGGTCTTCCGCATCGCCCAGCACAAGCAGTCCTCCTGACCTTCGCCCCTGTTCACAGATAAGGAACACAGATGAGCCTCATCTCGACCGACCCGGTCGTATCCCAGAACTTCTTCCTCGAGATCGACGACGTGGCGATCGTGCTGTCCGGCGTCTCGGGCTTCGAGCAGGAGATCGACGTCGTGGAGACCACCCAGGTGGGCGCCAACGGCATGAGCGAGCTGGTCAAGACCCGTGGCACCGCCACCAAGGTCGCCGACCTCTCCATCACCCGCATGGCTCCGCTGGACGCCATGAGCGACCCGATCTGGAAGTGGTTCACGGACGTCCGTGACAAGGGCTTCGCGGCCGCCGACCGCACGAACAACCGCAAGAACGGCTCGATCGTGCTGTACGACGTCGTCGGCACCGAGGTCGGCCGCTTCAACTTCTTCAGCGCCTGGCCGAGCAAGATCGCGACCGACGGCGTCTCCGCCGACTCCAACGACCCGCTGAAGGAGACGATCACCCTGGTGATCGAGCGCCTCCAGCGGGTCAAGTGAGCCAGTTCCCCTCGGGGACCACCACGAAGAAGTGATACTGGGTTCGTGACCCTCAAGACGTCGTACGAGTTCACCCTCCCGCGCGGCTACGTCGACCAGGACGGCGGTCTGCACAAGACCGGCACGATGCGTCTGGCGACCGCCCGTGACGAGCTGGAGCCGCTGCGCGACCCGCGCATCACCGGCCCGGACGACCCGCGCCTCACCATCCTGGTGCTGACGCGGGTGGTCCAGAAGCTCGGCAGCCTCGAGATGGTGACCGCACACGAGATCGAAGGCCTCTTCGCCGTCGACCTCGCGTTCCTCCAGGACTTCTACGGAGTGATCAACTTCGGGAGCCAGGAGGAGTACGACGCCCTGATCAACGCCCAGGAGTCGAGCGCGCTGCTCGGGACCGCCCCCGCGGCGGCCCCGGCAGCGACGCCGGCACCCGAGCCCGAGCCGGCCGCCGACGGTGCATCCGACGGCGCGCCGGACGGGCTCGACGAGGAGCCGGGGGCGGCGGCCACGCCGCCGCCCACGGTCTCCCGGCCCCACATGCGTCGCGGCATCGAGGAGCTCCCGCGGCGGACGCAGTAGGCGCCGGGCGGATGCTGCGCTATCCGACCGACGCCCTGTGGCAGGAGATCGCCTACCTGGCGTACCACCTGCACTGGAGCCTCGACGAGCTGCTCGACCTCGAGCACATGGACCGCGTGCGGATGGTGCGCGCGGTCGTCTCCCTGAACGAGCGAGCATGGCAGGTGGTGCGTGACCATGGCTGACCCGGCGACCCAGATGCTGGGCGGTGATCTGCCGACCGCTGCCCGCTTCCTCTTCGAGCTCGACGGGGTCGAGCTCGGCATCTTCCGCGAGATCCACGGCCTGCAGGTCACCGTCGGGGTCGAGGAGTTCCGCGAGGGCGGCCAGAACGGCTTCAGCCACCGCGTCCCGGGCCGGATGACCTGGCCCAACGTGGTCTTCAAGCGCGGCATCACCCAGAGCAACGCGCTCTTCGACTGGCTCAACAAGTCCTCCGGCGAGGGCTTCGCGGCGTCGAGCAACAAGCTGACCCGGTCCACCGGCGCGATCACCGCCCTCGGCGGCGACGGCACCCGGCTGCGGGCCTGGGAGCTGATCGACGTGTTCCCCGTGCGCTGGAAGGGTCCCGAGTTCTCCGTCGAGAGCCGCGACGCGCTCGAGGAGGAGCTGGAGATCACCCACCACGGCTTCCGGGCCAAGACCCAGTCCTAGCCGGTCCGGGACCTTTCCGAGTTCGCAGACCTGGGACCCCCGACCGTGGCAGGCTGTGCGTGACCATGAGCGACACGACGATCGAGACCGCCCCCGAGGCGCCCAGCCACTGGTTGGGCGCGGCAGCGGTGCGTCGCATGCGGATGCCCGGCCCGCCGTTGGGCCGCCCGCTCCCGTCGCGGATCGGCAGCCTGGCCTCCGGGGTGAGCCGGTTCGCCGCCGCCACCTCCCGCCCGGTCGAGGTACGACGCGCGCTGGCCGGCCCCGATCCCACCGCCTCGCTCGAGGGCTACGTCCGTCCGCCGCGCTGGTGGGTCCCGATGCCGGCCTCGCCGGAGGTCGCCGCCTCCGCACCGGCCGCACCCGGCCGGGCCGTCGGCCTGCGCCGCGCGGTCGCCGCCGCGTCGTCGACCCCGAGCTGGCTCGCGCCGTCGCGCTCGGTGCCGGTCGAGCAACTGGGCGGCCGCGAGCTGCCCCGCGCCGCGCGGTCGGTCCCCAACGAGCAGAGCTGGAGTCCCGGCGGCATCGTCGGCGGGCTGCAGGCCGAGGTCGCCAACGTCCGCCGCCACACCGAGACGGTGGCGGCCGGCCCGATGCTGATGGCCGCCGACCAGGCCCGGCTGCACGCCGCCACGGTCGCCCGCAAGAACGCCGAGGCCGCCGCCTCCGCCCCGGCCTCGATGGCGCCCGCCCGCCCGTCCGCGCCCCCGCCGGCCCCGGTCCGCCGTACCCCTGCGGCGTCGGCGCCCGCCCCCAGCCCCGCCACGCCCCCGGCCGCCCCCCGGTCGCCGGGCGGCGGCAGTCCCTCCGGTCCGCGGGCGAGCGCAGGTGACTCGGGGTCCGGCCCCGAGGGTGAGCGCGGCGGTCCGACCGCCGGTCCCGCGGCTCCCACCCCGACGGCTCCAACCCCGACGGCTCCCACCCAGACGGCTCCGCTGTCGTCGACGCCCGGTGCGCCCTCGGTCCCGCCTGCTCCGACCGCGTCGGCGCCGTCCGGCTCCGCTGCTGGCGCATCGGTGTCCGCGCCGTCGGCCCCGGCCGGTCCGGCTCCCGCCGTACGACGCACGCCGAGCGCCGGCCCCTCGGCCGCGCCCGCTGCCCCCGCTGCCCCCGCTGCCCCCGCTGCCGCGGCCGCCCCGGTCGGCCCGGCCGCGCCCTCGGCGCCCGCCGCGGGCGGTCCGTCCGCGAGCGCGGTCCCGACCGCGTCGGGCGCGTCCGGCACGTCAGGTATGTCCGCGCCGGCGCCCGTCATCTCGACGACCCCGGTCCGCCGGTCGGCCTGGCAGCTCTCGCCGTCCCGGCCGCGTTTCAGCAGCGTCGTCCGCCGGGCTCCCGTCGCCGGTCGCGGCCCGCAGGCCCTCGACCAGCTCGCGACCGCGTCGACCAGCACCGGCGACCGCTCGCTGGCGAGCGGCGTCTCGACGCCGGTGGCGATCCGCGCCGGTGGCTCCGACCTGATCTCCCGCTCCCACGCCGCCGCTCCGTCCTCGCGGCGCGACCTCTGGGGCGCCACCAGCGTGGTGATGCGCCAGGCCGCCGAGACGCGCCGGGCGGCCGCTGCGGCTGCCGCCGCGGCGCCCATGGTCACGGCGCCCGCCGCCACCGCGCGTCCGAACGCGGCCCCGGCGTCCTCGGCCGCCGCAGGTCCCTCCTCCGCGCCGGTGAGC
This sequence comes from Nocardioides lianchengensis, assembly GCF_900101465.1. Taxonomy (GTDB): domain Bacteria; phylum Actinomycetota; class Actinomycetes; order Propionibacteriales; family Nocardioidaceae; genus Nocardioides; species Nocardioides lianchengensis. The sequence continues at coordinate 14,117 of NZ_FMZM01000011.1, read as the reverse complement.
CCGGTCCGCCGCTCGACCGCCGCGTCTGCCCCGGCTCCGTCGGCGACCCCCGCCCCCGCCGCGCCGTCCGGGGCCGCCGACCCGACCTCGGGCCCGTCGGTCGCCGGCAGCAGCCCGGCCGCGCCGTCCGCTCCGGCCTCGCCCTCGCCCTCGGCCTCGCCCCCGGCGCCGTCCGGGGCGACCGCTGCCCCCGCCGTCGGGCCCACCATCCACCGACTGCCGGCCGACCCCTCGGCCCCCGTCCCCGCGGCCGAGGCAGCGCGGGCCGCGGCGTCCGCGCCGTCGCCGGCGGCGTCCGCGACCGTCCCGGGCACCGCCGCCGCGTCGACCGCCCCGGCCGCGCCGTCGGCGTCGCCGCCCGTGCCCGAGCCCGCGACCGGCCCGACCCTGCTGCGGAGCGCGCGCGAGGTCCTGGCCGCCCCGCTCGGCGGCGCACCCGGCAACCTGTTCCGCACCACCGCCCGCTCGATCCGCCGGATGTGGAGCCCCGAGGTCGCCGACACCGCGATCCGGCCCGCCACCGAGGTCCGCCGCTCCGCGGTCGCCCCGGGCATCGCCGCCGCTGCGGCGTCCGCCCCGACGACGTCACCGTCCGCGCCCGCGCCGGGCTCCCGCAGCTCGGCCGCCCGCACGAGCACCCCCACGGCCGCCGTCGCCCCTTCCGAGGTACGCCGTACCCCCGCCTCCGCCGGTCCCTCGCCGGCCACCTCGCCGGCAGCGGCCCCGGCAGCGTCGGCTGCGCCCACCGCTGCCACCTCGTCGAGCACCTCGCCGACCGCGCCACCGGCCGCTCCGGGGTCGTCGAGTCCCGCCGTCGCGAGCCCGGCTCCGCCCAGCCCGGCCACCGCGGGGGAGGTCCGCCGCAGCCCGGCCGTCGGTTCCGCCGCGACGCCGGGAACCACCGCGACGCCCACCCCGGTCGCAGCATCTGCGGCCGCGACCTCGTCGCCCGAGCAGGCGCCCGCGCCGTCGCCCGACCAGGCGCCCGACCAGATCCGCCGCGTCACCACCCAGCAGGTCGGCGAGCCGCCTCGTCCGGTCGCCTCGCTGCTGTCCGGGTCGTTCTCGCCCGCCACGGCGACCACCAGCGGCTCCATCGCGATGCCCGAGCTGATGACCGTGCGGCGCCGGACGGCGTTCGGCGTCGACGCGCGCCGCTCGTTGGCGTCGGGCTTCGCCGGCGCCGAGGCGATCCGGCCCGTCACCGGCGCGACCACCTCCGGCGCGGCCACTCGGCCGCTGACCACCCCGACCCCGCGCTCCGGTGCGGCGCCCGCTCGGACCGCGGCCGCCGCGAGCGCCGCGCCGCTGCGCCGCAGCGCCACCGCTCCCACGGCCCGTCCCGCCGGCGTCCCGGCAGGAGCACCTGCTCGCCCGACGGCACCGGCGGCCGCGACGGCAGCGCCCGCCACCGCGATCCCGGCGTCGACGCAGGCCGCCGCCCCGGTCCCGTCTCCGGCCGCGACCTCTCCGGCGCGCTTGATCGAACGTTCGCTCAACCCGCAGGCCGCCCCGGCCGTGGCGAGCCGGGCCGGTGCCGCCACCGCGGCGACCGCCCCAGCAGCCTCGGCCGCCCCCGCGCCGGTCTACCCGATCCCGGCCGCGCCCCGCGAGGTGGCCACCCCGGCGGCCTCGCCGACCACCGTGCTCCGCTGGGCCCGCCCCAGCGCCCCCGGTTCCACGGCCGCGAGCGCCTCCGCGTCGCTGGCCGGCGGACCGGTGCTCGGCGCCGGCCGGACGTCGTACGCCGCGCCGCTGGCCCCGGGCGGCGTCCCGGTCCCCGGCCTGCTCGCGCGCGCCGACCGCGGCGGCGAGGTGCTGCGCCGTACCCCTGCCGGGTCGCCGTCCGCCCCGGCGGCCAGCAGCGCCGGCCCGTGGACGCCGGCGACCCCGACCGTCGGGGTCACGCCCGCTCCCGTCACGGTCCCCGGCACCGTCCTCCGCTCGGTCGACTCCGCCCCTCCGGTCCCGGCCGTCGGCCTGATCGCCCCGCCCGGAGCCGGTCCGACCGGCGGACCCGGCGCGGCCCCGGCGGGCCGGATCAGCCGGATGACCGTGGCCCCGCCCCGGATCAGCATCAGCCCGTCGCGGGTCGACGGTGCGTCCGACGCGCCGCCCGTCCCGGACGTCGCCCGCCGCACCCCGGCGAGCAGCGCCCCGGCGAGCAGCGCGACCAGCAGCCCGTCCACCTCCCCGACCAGCCCGAGCGGCGCCCCGCAGTCGCTGGTCGAGTCCACCGCCCACCTGTTCAGCTCGGTCCCCGAGGGCGTCGTACGACGTCTCCTCGACGAGGGAGGATCCTCCATGTCCGGTCACCAGCAGCACTCGTGGTCGGCCGGGGGCCCGTCGTCCTCCGGACCGGTGATCCGTCGCTCCCTGTCGACGCTCGAGGAGTCCAGCCCCACCGCCATCTCCAGCGGCGGCGACGGTGGCTTCCGCGAGGCCCTGCAGCCGGGCGGGGCCCTGGAGGGCCTGGTCGACGCGGTCGTCGAGCGGGTCGAGCAGCGCGTCATCGACGAGCTCGAGCGGCGCGGTCGGCGCCAGGACTGGGCGGCGTTCTGATGGCCGAGCTCGAGAAGGCGTTCCTGGAGACCGAGGACGGCACCCGGGTGCCCTGCCTCTACAACCCCGAGACCCTGAGCATCGGGCGCCGCAACAACTGGGTGTCCAACCCGATGCCCGGCAAGGGCGTCCCGACCCTGCAGTACGCCGGCGCCAGCTCCGGCTGGATGGCCCTCGACCTGATCTTCGACACCACCGACGTCGGCACCGCGGTCACCGCCCACACCGGCAAGATCCTGGGCCTGATGGAGGTCGACCCGAGCCTGCCCGGCTCCGACGAGACCACCAACAACGCGCGGCCGCCGACGGTGACGTTCCACTGGGGCGACCTGCACTCGTTCAAGGCCGTCGTCCAGGACCTGCGACTCACCTTCACCTACTTCTCCTCGACCGGCGTGCCGCTGCGAGCGCAGCTGCACCTGGAGCTGATGCAGTACGAGCGGTCCAACGCGTTCGGTCCGCAGAACCCGACGTCCGGCACCCCCAACCCGAGCCGGGTGCACCGGGTGCAGCCGGGGGAGACCCTCGACCGGATCAGCGCCCGCTACTACGGCGACGCCACCCGCTGGCGGGTGCTGGCCAGCGCCAACGGCCTCGAGGACCCGCTGGCCATCAAGGCCGGCGCGCTCCTGGACATCCCGCGGCTGGAGGCCTGATGCCGGCCGTGCTGACCGCGCCGTCCATCAAGCTCGAAGGCGCGTCGCTGGCGCAGAAGTGGCTGGAGAACCTGATGTCGGTCCGGGTCGAGCGCGCGCTCGGCCTGGTCGGTCGCTCGACCCTGCGGTTCGTCGACAACGGCTACGCGCTGGCCACCTCGGCGGCCTTCAAGGTGGGCGCGGAGGTGGAGATCCTCGCCGGGACGAAGTCGCTGTTCAAGGGCGAGGTCACCGGGATCGCCCTCGACCAGGACGGCCTGCACACCCCCGAGCTCATCGTCACCGTCGACGACAAGGCGCACCGGATGGGCGGCAGCGTCAAGAGCCGGGCCTTCCTCAACCAGACCTACAGCGACATCATCTCCAAGCTGGTCGCCGGCACCGGGCTGAGCGCCTCGGTCAGCGGGGCCACCGGCTCGCACCCCTACCTCCTCCAGGCCGGTTCCGACCTCGACTACCTCAACGCGCTGGTCTCCCGTGGGGGCCTGGTCTGGTTCGTCGACGGCACCAGCCTCAAGGTCCAGGCCGCCGGCACCTCCAGCGCCACGGTCACCCTCGAGCTCGGTACGACGGAGCTGTGGTCGTTCTCCGTCAAGGCCTCGGCCGCCGGACCCGACAAGGTGTCGGTGACCGGGTGGGACCAGTCGCAGCAGGCCGCGATCAAGGGCGAGTCCGAGGTGAAGTCCTCGGCGGAGTCCGACTTCGTCACCCACGTCCCCGGCCGCAGCGGAGCGGGCTCGCGTGGATGGAGCAAGGACGCCCTGGTGGCCGACCCGCCGCCGCTGAATTCCGCCGAGGCCACCACGCTCGCCAAGTCGTTCCTGGCGGACGTGCGCGCCGCCGGGGTGCTGGCCCGCGGTGCCGGACAGGCCAACGGCGCGATCGCGCCCGGGGTGACGGTCACGGTCGCCAACGCCGGGCCCACGTCCGGCAGCTACCTGGTCTCGAAGGTCGAGCACACCTACAACCACAGCCAGGGCTTCCTCACGAAGTTCACCGCCGGTCCGCACCGGCCGGCCGACATGGTCGACGTGCTCGGCGCGGGCCGTCGCGACCCGGGCCTGACCATGAGCGGCGTGCTGCCGGCCCTGGTCACCGACCTGGCCGACCCGGACAAGATCGGCCGGGCCAAGGTGAAGTACACGACCATCTCCGGCGACGTCGAGTCCCACTGGGCCCGCCTGGTGACCCTGGGCGGCGGCGACAAGCGCGGCATGGTCTTCACCCCCGAGGTCAACGACGAGGTGCTGATCGCCTTCGAGCAGGGCGACACCCGCCGGCCGGTGATCCTGGGCGGGCTGTTCTCGAAGAACAAGGGCCTGCCCACCGCCGACGACGTCGACCAGAACAAGGTGAAGTACCGGCGGATCACCTCGCGGCTGGGCCACCTGATCGAGCTCGCCGACGGCGACCAGCCCGCCGAGCAGCACATCCTGATCACCCTCAAGGGCAAGAAGCACAAGATCCGGCTGGGCGAGGACAAGTTCGACATCGAGATCGACAAGAAGCCGGTGACGATCACCAACGGCCAGGCCACGATCAAGTTCAGCGACTCGGGCGACGTCACCATCGAGGGCAACAACATCACGTTGAAGGCCAAGCAGAAGGTCGACATCTCCGGCGGCACCGAGGTCGGCATCAAGGGCACCACGAAGGCGGCCCTCGGCGGCGCCCAGGTGGAGGTCAAGGCCGACGGCATGGGCAAGGTCGAGGCGGGCGGCCCGCTGACCATCAAGGGCGCGATGGTGGCGATCAACTGATGTCCGAGATCGCGCTGCCCGGCAGCAACGACGGCGACAGCAGCCTGTTCGTCGGCCGCGGGTTCGGCTGGCCCCTGGGCGTCGACCACACCGGCTCGATCCGGCTCTCCGACGGCATCCCCGAGCTGGACCGCTCGATCGAGATCGTGCTGATGACCGCGCCGGGCGAGCGACTGATGCGCCCGCAGTTCGGCTGCCGGATCTGGGACCTGCTCTTCGAGCCGGTGACCGCCAACCTCCTCGGCCTGATCTCCCAGGCGGTGCGCGACGCGCTGGCCCAGTGGGAGCCGCGGGTGATCGTCGAGGACGTCGACCCGCAGCCGGACGCGGACAACCCCTCCCTGGTCCGGATCGGCATCACCTACCGGGTGCGCGCCACCAACGACCGCCGCAACCTGGTCTACCCGTTCTACGTCATCCCGCACGACGCCGAGTGAAGAGCGAGCCCCCATGCCACTGCCGACCCCCGGCCTCGACGACCGGACCTTCCAGGACATCGTCGACGAGGCGAAGCGGCTGATCCCGCGGTACTGCCCCGAGTGGACCAACCACAACGTCTCGGACCCCGGCGTCGCCCTCATCGAGCTGTTCGCCTGGATGAGCGAGATGGTGCTCTTCCGCGTCAACCAGGTGCCCGAGCGGCTCTACACGCACTTCCTCAACATGGTGGGCATCGAGCCGTTCCCGCCCGCGGTCGCGAGCACCGACCTGACCTTCTGGCTCTCGGCCGTCCTCGACTCGCCCGTCGTGGTCCCCGCGAACACCGAGGTGATGACGGTCGCCGGTGCCGCGGAGCGGGCCGACGCGGTCGTCTTCAGCACCGACACCGAGCTCGTCATCGCGCCGCCGGTCCTGGAGTCGGCGCAGGTGGTCACGGTCAGCGACGGCCGGACCCGCGACGTCTGGGAGGACCTCCGGTTCAACCCGGCCGGGGTCGCGATCTTCGCCTCCGACCAGCTCACCCCCGGCGACGCGTTCTGCCTGGGCTTCCACGACTCGCTCGCCGGCATGGTGCTGCGCATCTCGGTGGCCGCCGAGGCGGAGGGCATCGGCGTCGACCCGCGCCGGCCCCCGCTCGCCTGGGAGGTCTGGAACGGCGACGCCTGGATCGCGACCGACGTCTACGAGGACACCACCGGCGGGCTCAACCGGGCCGGCGAGATCGTCCTGATGGTCCCGACGGTCCACGTGCCGATGAGCGTCGGCAACACCTCCGCGTACTGGCTGCGCGCCCGGCTGCTGTCGCCGGCCAGCGGCCAGCCGACGTACAAGGCCTCGCCGCGCGTGCAGAGCATCGAGGTCGCCGCGCTGGGCGGCACGGTGCGCGCCGAGCACGCCGAGACCGCTCCCGGGGAGGTCATCGGCCGCAGCGACGGCGGCGCCGGCCAGGTGTTCGGGGTCTCCCGGACGCCGGTCCTGCCGCGCCGGGCCGACGAGGTCGTGCGCGTCGTCGACGGTGACCAGGGGTACGCCTGGACCGAGGTCGCGGACTTCTCGGAGTCGCACGCCGGCGACCAGCACTACGTCTGGGACAGCGGCACCGGCACCGTCCACTTCGGTCCCCGAGTCCGCTACCCCGACGGCTCGGTGCGTCAGCACGGCGCCATCCCGCGCGACGGCGCGCGGATCGAGGTCACGTCGTACCGCCACGGCGGCGGCACGCGCGGCAACGTCGGCGCCCGGACCCTGAGCCTGCTCCGCTCGACGCTGCCGTTCGTCAGCGGTGTCGTGAACCTGGAGGCGGCCACCGGCGGTGTCGACGCCGAGAGCGTCGCCGAGGCCAAGGTCCGCGGCCCGCTGTCGCTGCGCACCGGTCGGCGGGCGGTCACCGCCGGCGACTACGAGCGGCTCACCCTCGAGGCCTCGCCCCAGGTCGCCCGTGCCCGCTGCCGCTCGGCCGGTCGGGGCAACGGCACCGTGCAGCTGCTGGTCGTCCCGCACGCCCGCGGCGACGTCGGCGGCCACCAGATCGACGACTACGCGATCTCGCAGCCGCTGATGGAGGAGATCTCCGACCACCTCGACCGGCACCGGGTGATCGGGACGGCCGTCGAGGTGACGACGCCGTTCTACCAGGGCGTCTCCGTCGTCGCCCGCGTGTACGGCGCTCCCGGGCGCCCGCCCGGCATCGTCCGGCAGCGCGCGGTCGACGCGCTGAACCGCTACGTCAACCCGCTCGTGGGCGGCCCTGACGGCACCGGCTGGCCCTTCGACGCCGATCTCAACGTCGCGACGGTGACCCAGATCCTGGAGTCGGTCGAGGGCGTCGACCGGGTCGAGGAGGCGCTGCTCTTCGAGTACGACCTCCGCTCGGGCCGCCGCCTCGGCGCCGCCAAGGACGTCATCCGGCTGGACCGGCAGTCGCTGTTCCTCTCGGCCGTGCACCAGGTGGTGGTGCGGTGACCTCCCTGGTCCGGGCGTCCGCGGCGCTGACCAGCGGCCACCGGCAGCCCCGCCGGGCCGACGACTGGCTGCTGCGCCAGCTGCCGGTGCAGATGCTGAGCCAGGACTTCTTCGTCCGGTTCGTCTCGATCTTCCAGGAGATCGGCACCACGCTGCTCGAGGACGCCGACAACGTCGACCACGTCGCCGACCTGTCGGTCGCGCCGGAGGACTCGATCGCGTGGCTGGGCTCGTGGATCGGCGTGGACAGTCTCGACAACTCCATGCCGGCGGCGCTGCGGCGCCGTATCGTGGCCACCGCCGCCCACACCCTCGCGACGCGGGGCACGGTGGACGGTCTGCGTTCCTTCCTCGAGCTGCTCAGCGGCGGTCCGGCGGAGGTCCGGGAGGGCGGTGGCGTCTGGCGCGCCGGTGACGTCCCGGAGGACACGGCCTGGGTCTCGATGAGCGTCGCGGACACCGGGTCCCTGGAGCGGGACGCGTTTGTCGACATGGTGAAGGATGAGGTTCCAGCGCACGTGCGGGCCGAGCTGTACGTCGGCTCCGAGCGCGTGTGGAGCTCCGAGGAGGACGAGGACTGGTGAGCGACACGATGAGTGCTGGCAAGCACCTCGGTGACGCCGGGGACCCCGACGAGACCACCGCGCTCACGCCCGTCCCGGAGCCCGCGCCGGAGGAGCAGCCGACCATCGTCGTCGCCGAGACCAAGGGCGCGCGCCGCGAGGTCGTGTGCCCCGAGTGCGGCACCGTCGCGACCATCACCGTCAACCGCCGCGAGGCCGAGGACTTCTGCCGCCGCTGCGACTTCCCGCTCTTCTGGACGCCGGCCGCGATCGTGCTCGACACCTCCAGCGGTCCCTCCTCCGACGCGCTGCGCCGACTGCCCGGCACCGCCGGACGGGTGACCGTCGGCAAGCTCGACTGCCCGCACTGCCGCGAGTCCAACCCGGTCACCGAGACCCGCTGCCTGCGCTGCCAGGGCGACCTGCACCCCGTCCTCCCGCCGGCCCCGCCCCCGCCCGCGGTCCTGGCCCCGCCGCCGGAGCCCGAGCCGGTGCCCGAGAAGAGCACGCCGTGGCTGCTCTACGTCGGCGTCGGCCTGACGGTCCTCCTCGCGATCGCGCTCATCCTCTACTTCGTCCTGTAGCCCACGAGCAACGCCGACAGGGACGATCAGTCCCTCCGCGCCAACAGCACGACCGCGCCCATCCCGACGACCCACAGCCCGAGCACGGGCAGGTCGCCGTTGTTGAGGCCGTGGCCGGGGCTGACCCGCCAGATCACGCTGCCGGCCCAGGGCCCGTGGCCGGCGATGAGCAGCATCATCAGTCCGGTGAGGCACGCCGCGACGACGATCGCGAGCTCCCGGCGCATCCTCCGATCCTAGGGCGGCGGAATACCGGCTCCCCGCCCGGCCTTGTCCCCGCATGACGTTCGGTCTGGGGGTGGCGCTCGCCGCCGTGGTGGTGGCGGTGGCCTTCGGCCTCTACCGGCAGTACGCCGACGGCCGCTTCCGCTCCCGGTCCGCGCCGCCGGCCGCGGCCCCCCTCCCGGTGGTTGAGGAGGGACGAAGTCCCGTCTCGAAACCCGGTCATCCGACCGCCGACCTCTGGTCCGCCGTCCTCGCCGCGATCCCCGATGCGCAGCGCGGCGAGCGAGCCACCCTGCTGCAGTTCTCCAGCGCCTTCTGCGCGCCGTGCCGCGCGACCCGCCGTACCCTCGCCGACGTCGCGGACGTCGTCCCCGGGGTGGTCCACCTCGAGGTCGACGCCGAGCACCACCTGGAGCTGGTCCGCGAGCTCGGCATCCTGCGCACCCCCACCACGCTGGTCCTCGACGGCACCGGCCACGTGGTCGCCCGGGCCGCCGGCGCGCCCCGCAAGGAGCAGGTGCTCAGCGCGCTGCCCTGACGGATACCCGATCTCGGGGATGTACGACGGCCGCGCCCGTCCGGCCCGCGGGCCGGGGAGGTCAATGGGTCATGGCCCCGATCCGTCCCCGCCCCTGCCCGTCCTGCCAGCACCCCGGCACCGGCCTGCTCGCCCGGCTCCTCGAGCCGCTGGTCTGGCGCGACCCCTGCTGCCACACCCTGGTCCACGACCCGCTGGGCTACCCGGGTGACAACGACTGCGGCTGTCGCAACGCCGCCCACCGCCGCGCCTGGGAGCCCGCGAGCCCGGTGGCCGAGCCCCACCGTTGGTTGAGCAGGTCGCGCTAGCGACCGTGTCGAAACCCCCGCAGCCGACAGGTGACGCCGGTGGAGGTGGCGTGTGGGCTGCGGGGGTCTCGACATCGTCAGGCGCCAGGGCGCCTTCCTGCTCGACCTCCGGGGGCTCCCACCGTTGGTTGAGCAGGTCGCGCTAGCGACCGTGTCGAAACCCCCGCAGCCGACAGGTGACGCCGGTGGAGGTGGCGTGTGGGCTGCGGGGGTCTCGACATCGTCAGGCGCCAGGGCGCCTTCCTGCTCGACCTCCGGGTGGGCCAGGGCGCCTTCCTGCTCGACCACCGGCAGGGCTACTGCCCGACCATCACCCCGACCCGCTCGCGGGCGAACCCGGGGAAGACTGTGGCGGTGGAGGCCGTCGTACGGGATGCGACGACCTCGGCGAGCACGCTGCGGTAGTCGGTGGTGACCTTGAGGTCGGCGTCGAGCGTGTTCTGCAGCCCCGGCCAGGTCCCGTAGTACTTCCCGCCCTTCACCCCCGCGCCGGCGAGGAACATGACGTTGCCCCAGCCGTGGTCGAGGCCCTGGTTGGCGTTCTCCTGGACCCGGCGGCCGAACTCGCTGATGGTCACCAGCGTGACCCGGTCGGCGACGGGGCCGAGATCGGTGAAGAACGCGGCGATCGCGGAGGCGAGCTCGGTGGCGTTGCGGACCATCCAGCCGGACGTCGCCGAGCCGAGGCCGGTGTGCATGTCCCAGCTCTGGGTGTCGATGGTGACGGCGGTGACGCCGAGGTCGGCGCGCAGCGTCCGCGCGGTCGAGGCGAGGGCTCTGCCGAGCTCGCTGTTCGGGTACGTCGAGGCGCGGTCCTCCTGCTTCTTGGCCGCGTCGAGGTCGACGACGGCCCCGAGGGCGGTGCGCATGCCGGTGCCCATCTCGCGGCCGCCGGCGCCCCACAGGCTGTTCAGCGACCGGGTCCGGGTGCCGTTGGTGTCCCACTTGTCGGCGCCGGCCACGACGGCGGCCTCGAGGGTGCGGAACGACATCACGGTCTCGGGGCCGAGCAGCGAGGTGGGCAGCGAGCTGCCGACGGCGACGGCCTGGAGTCGGCCGGTGATCTGGTCGGCGCCGATCATCCGGTTCAGCCAGCCGACCCGGGCGGCGGACCCGGGGGCGGCGTCCTCCAGCTCCTCCATGGCGGAGAAGTGCGAGCGGTTGGCGACCGGGAGACCGGTGGCCTGGACCGCGGCGAGCTTGCCGGCGTTCCACAGCGGGACCAGCGGCGCGAGCGCCGGGTGCAGGCCGAAGAACCCGTCGGTCGCCAGCAGTGCCGACTTCGGTACGGCGATGCCCGGGCGGGCCGCGTAGTACGCCGGGTCGCCGTACGGCACGGCGAGCGAGAGCCCGTCGGCCGCGCCGCGCAGCGAGACCACGACGACGACGGGCGCGCCGGTCGCGGGTGCGGCCGCCGCGGCGCCGCCCCCGATGGTGGTGAGCACGGTCGAGCCGAAGACCACGCTGGCCCCGGCGACGGCACCTGCGCCCAGGAGGCTGCGCCGGGTGGCGGCGAGCGCCGTACCCTCCGGGCAGCCGCAGGCGGCGGTTTCGGTGAGCGTCATCGCGAATCCTCAGTGGTAGTAGAAGTCGGGGCTGTCGAGGAACACCGCACACAGCCGGGGCCAGCGCCAGGTGAAGACGTCGGACGTGGCGGTGACGACCGTGGTCGGGCTCTGCTCGGCGGCGAGGCAGCAGGCCTTCAGCAGCGCCTCGCTCGACGGGCGCTGGTGGAAGACGCGGGCGAGGTGGTCGACGAGGTCGCGGAAGGTCAGCTTCGCGGTGGGCAGGTACGTCGTCGGCGCCCGGTAGGTCATCTCGGCCTTCGGCCACCAGCCGCCGGCCATGTTCCAGTGCAGCGACAGCGACGCGAGCGCCCGGGTCGGGGACGCCCACGCCGTGTTGCGCACCGGCTGCCCGTCGGGGCGGGGCCAGGTGAACGGGTTGAGTCCGAGGGTGCCGACCTGCCAGTAGAGCTGGTTGGCCGACGAGTTGCCGCTGGCCGGGCGCTGCGGGACCGAGCCGAGGATCCGGTACGTCGCCGCGACGTCCTCGTCGGCGTCGCGCAGCCGGGTGTCGACGGAGGCCGCGAACTCGGTCGAGCGGACCAGGGCCTTCAGCACCGGCTTGATGGCGGTGTCGTGGGCGAGGTAGACGGCGGCGAGCTTGTCGACCAGGGCGGTGGGCGGGTTGTCGGTGACGAACTGGCGGACCAGCTTGGTGGCGATTCGTCGTGCGGTGTCGGGGTGTCGGGCCAGGAAGGTGAGGTAGCGCAGGGTGAGGTCGCGGCCGTCGGTGGCGGTGTTGGGGTCGGTGAACTCCTTGACGGTGACGGTGCCGGTCCAGTGGTCGGTGGCGCTGTAGTAGGGCTCCCAGGTGCCGTAGGTCTTGGCCCGGTAGCCGGTGAGGATCCGCGCCGAGCTCTTCACGTCGTCCTCGGTGTGGTGGCCGACGCCGACGGTGTGCAGCTCGAGGAGCTCGCGCCCGAGGTTCTCGTTCGGGTGCTTCTTGGTCGAGGAGGTGTTGCCGAGGTACCAGAGCATCGCGGGGTGCAGCACCGTCGCGGGCAGCAGGTCGGCGAACCGGCCCAGGGCCCCGGCCCGCACGACCTCGCCGTACGCCGCGCGGTAGACCGCGATGTTGTCGACGTTGGTCGGCACGTGGAGGTGGTTCTCCCAGAACTCGGTCATCACCTCGAGCACCTGGTCGGTCGAGCAGATCCGTCGCATCATCGTGCGCCGGCCGATGTCGTAGCTGACCTCCCAGGTGCCGCGCACCTGGTCGACCTGGCGCTGGTACATCGTCTTCGCGTCGAGGGTCAGGTCCGGCCACCACTCGGCGTACGGGTCCGCGCTCGGCGTGCGCTCCAGCTGCTTGTCGAACCAGGCCAGGTGCCCGCCCGCGGCCCGCACCTCGGCGGTGAGAGCGGGGGTGATGCCGTAGCTGAACCGGTTGACCAGGTGCCGGGCCGCGGTCGCGAGGACCGGCGTGGCCGGGAAGGACCCCGGGGCGTACGGCGACGCCGGGGACGGCTTCGGCGCGGGAGTCGGCTTCGCGGGGGTCGGCGTCGGCTTCGGCTTGGCCTTGGTCGGCCGCTTCGGCTTCTTCGGCTTCTTGGACTTGGCGGGCTTCCTGCCCTCGTCCTTCTTCCGCTTCCGCTTCTTCTTCGGCCGCCGGCGCTCGGTCAGCAGGTTGCTCGTCATGGGTGCCCTCCGTGGCTGATGGCGTGCAACGGACCCCATCGGCCTCGGCCGCCCCGACCTGAGCACCCCCAGGGGTGAACCCGCACCCTCCGGTGGTTGACCAGGTCGCGCGCTCCCGGTGGTTGAGCAGGTCGCGCTAGCGACCGTGTCGAAACCCCCGCACCCGAGAGCCGACCTCAACCACCCCCTAGACCCGCCGATGGAACCGAACGCCCCCGCCGGCCAGCTGCTCGACCTCGTAGCCAACGTCATGCACGTGGTGGTGGTGTCGGCTGCAGAGCAGTACGCCGTCGTCGAGGTCGGTCCGACCGCCCCGCGACCACGGTGTGAGGTGGTGCGCTTCGCACCACGGCGCCGGGACATGGCACCCCTCGGCACGGCACTCCCGATCGCGGAGTCCCATCGCCCGGCGCTGGGACCGGTTGTAGAGCCGCTGGGAACGTCCCAGGTCGAGGATCTCGGACTTCGCTCCGAGGACGGCGGGGACGAGGTTCGCGGTGCACGCCAACCGGCGGGCCTCACCGGCGGTGATCCGATCATGTGAGTCACCCGGCCCGGGGTTGCCCAGCGTCGCGGTCCCGATCTCCGAGCGGAGCGAGTCGAGGGTCATCGTGACGACCAGCGTGGTCGCGTCGCCGCCGTGCAGGGGGAGCCGGTCGGGGTCGACGGCTTCGAGGAGCTGGCAGAACGCGGCAGCGGCCTGGCGCCCGTAGGGGGTGCGGTGGTGGGGCGGCTCGCCGGCTTTCGGCGCTCGCTCCTCAACCACCGAGGGGTCGGCGTCTCGGCGGGGGTTGGTGAACGCGTGGAGGTAGGTCGCGAGCCGGGCCGCGGAGGCGTCCGGGATCAGCCCACTGATGCGGGTGGTCCCGTCCCCGCAGGCGCGGAGTCCGAGGCGCATCCGCTGCCGGGCGGAGGCTTCGAGGTCGGCCAGGTGCCGCGCCTCGACGGCTTCGGCGATCTCGGGTGCGACGACGTCGAGGATCCGCTTGCCGAGGCGGTGCAGGTCGGTGGGGTCGAAGTCCGCGGCGTACCCCACCAGCGCCACCTCGGCCCGGTCGACCACCTCAGCGTCGACGTCACCCGGCAGCGCGGCGAGGGCGTCGGCGATCACGTGGGCCTGATCGAGGTTCACCGCCCCCTCACGCACCGCGGCCGCGAGCACCGGCCGGTCGGCCAGCGCCAGCGCGAGCCGCAGCTCGCGCGCACAGTCCGCCCGCCGGCGTCGTACGGCGTGCGCGGTCCAGGCCCCGACGTCGCGTGCCCCGTGTTCCTCGGCCACGTCGCAGGCGTCCGCGGCGACTCGCAGCCGCAGCTC
>NZ_FMZM01000020.1 GCF_900101465.1 Nocardioides lianchengensis | reverse complement strand
GCGGCGGGAGAAGCACGTGCTGGCGGCGGCGCTCGACCTCGCCCACGACCTCAGCGAGAGCGGCGGCGAGGACAACGACGCCGTGGCCCACTCCCGGAAGGAGATCGCCCGCCTGCGGCACCGGCACGCCTGACCACGAGTAGCAGACCTGGTCCGGGGACGGTGGTCGACGCCGTTCGATAGGCCCGCCCCCGGACCGGGCAGATCAGCGTGGGTGAGCGCGTGCAGCAGGTTGGTGGCTCAGTTCGTCCCTGCGACGATCGCCCAGAATGTCGTCCGTCCACCCCAGCCGCGCCGCGAGAACGAGCGGACAGAGGCGTCGAAGCCGATGCTCAGGACGAGCACGACGGGAATGTTGTGCGAGGAGTCCAGGAGCGAGTTCTGGCCTGTGCTTTTCTGGCACCCAGCCCCAGGGCGACGACCCGCCCTGCCAGCAGGTGGAACTCGCGGCAGGTGACGATAACGAGAGTCGGCTTCCACCACGTCGGACGGTTCCCGAACCCCCGGGGCACTCCGCGCCGCTCACCTTTGTTCGGGCGCTTTCCTGGCCTGTCCGTCATCCGGTGGGTGGCTGAATGCCTGCCGCCCATCCGCCTCGTGCGGCGGCGTACCCCAGTTGCAGCCTGGTCTCGACGTGGGCGTAGTCGAGCAGTAGGCGAATTCGCCGCTGCACCGTGCGGGCCGAGATACCGAGCTCTCTGGCCACCGCGTCATCGGTCATGCCGGCAAGCAACAGTGTCAGCAGGGTCCGGTCCTCGGGGGTGAGGCCCGCCGCAAGTGAACCGGGCACGTCTACTCCCGGTGGTCCCAGGTCGATGTCCTGGGCGCCGTCCCATACGGCCTCGAACAGAGCGACCAGAGCATCGAGTAGACCGCTCGCGCCGAGGAGGAACGCGCTCTTGACTGGAGCGGTACCGATGCCGAGGGGCACGAGTGCGATCTCCCGGTCGACGATGAACATCTTCGTGGGGACGGTGGCGGCGATGCGCGCCTGACCGCCAGCCGCCTGGGTGCGCTGGATCTCCTGGGCGAGTCGGGGCTCCTCCTGCAACATGGCTCGCTCCAGGACGACGCGATAGGTGACGCCCCGGTTCATGGCGACGTCCTCGGCGCCGTTCTCCGTGCTGCTGATGACGGCAACGGGCGCCTTCACCAGACTGAGAACCTCTCGGCGTGCGTTGAGCTGAATCTGCTGCAGACGCGCCGCGACCTCGTTAGGGCCGTGGACGATGTCCAGGACGGCGTCGGGCATCTGACTGCGTCGGGCCTCCTGGAACGTGGACTCCAAGTCGGCCACGGCGGCCTCCGCCGCACGCAGACCGTCGGCGCGGTCGGCGACCAGGGCTCCCAGTGCCACGGCCGGCCTGACCGCGGCGTACTGCTCGCCGGGCCGGCGGACTGCGAGGTGATGCTTGACCAAGGCTTCCAACAGGTCGAGGGCCTCAGCGTTCCCGAGCTCGAGACGGGTGGCGAGGTCGGCGGCGTTCGACCAGGGGACCTCGGTCAACGCCCGGTACGCGCCTGCTTCGGGATTGGAGAGTCCGAGGACTTCGAGGGACACGGGACTCCGTTCGAGGACGAGGCTTCCGACCCGCCGGGTCGTGAAGCACGACCGTTGCCAGGACGGGGGACGCGGTGACAGGAGCAGCGTAGGCGCGAGGCGCGGCGGAGAGGGCGCGGACCTCGCAACGCTCCTGTCGCGTTCCGTCATGGCCGATTCTCGACGCGCGATGCCGTTGGTCAGCCCCGTGGGGAGCGGCAGAATCGTTGCTGGCGCAGCCGGCCCGCGCACGACGTCCCCCCGATGGCCGACCGGCTGCGCCCCTCTCGCTACTTGCCGCGCCACTCGTCGACGTACTGGTCACCGACGGCGCGAAGGCTGGCTCCGATCTGGTGGTACTGCTCATCGGCGAGGTTGGCGATGGAGATCCGGATGGACCACGCCGGTCCGGCGAAGCCTCCACCGTTGAGGGCGACGATGCCGGTCTGCTCGGCGAGGCGGAACAGGATGTCGGTGGGTTCGTAGTTCTCACGCATCCACTCGGCGAATTTCGGCCCGTAGCTGGCCTCGGCCCAGAGGATCAGGTCGAGCTCGATGTAGTACCCGACACGCAGCGGGTCCTCGGGCAGCTCGATGCGCAGGCCCTCGAGCAGGGCGTTCAGCCGACCGGCCAACAGTCGTTGGGCCTCCGCCTTGTAGGTGTTGTCCGTGTCCAGGAGGCAGTAGGCGGAGAACAGCAGCATCTGGCACTGCTGGGGCAGGGAGAGCCCCGCAGTGTGGTTGAGGGCCACGGAGCGGCTGTCAGCCACGAGGCGGTCGACGAACTTGATCCGCTCCGGGTGCAGGGTGAGCGTGGAGTACCGACGGTCGAGGTGCTGCCGATCGGTCTCGGGGAGTGCTGCGAGGGCCTCGTCGAAGATGTTGTCCTCACCGACCGCGATGACGCCGAGCCGCCACCCGGTGGCTCCGAAGTACTTGGAGAACGAGTAGACGCCGATCGTGTTGCGAGGGATCTCGGCCATCAGGGACCGGAACCCGTTGATGAACGTCCCGTAGACGTCGTCGGTGATCACGATCAGCCCCGGGTTGTCGTGGGCCACGATGCTCTTGACGTAGGCGAGGGTCGAGTCGGCCAGGCGGACCGACGGCGGGTTGGTCGGGTTGACGACGAACAGTGCCTTAATCGACGGATCGCGGAGCTTGTCGAGCTCCTCGTCGGGGAACTGCCACGTGTGGTGGTGGTCCTCAGTCATCGAGGTGGCGTTGAGGTACACGCAGTCGAAGTCGTACTCCTCGAGCTGCGGGATCTCGAGGTAGGGGGTGAAGACGGGCACCATGATCGCGATCCGATCGCCCTTGCTCAGCAACCTGTTCTTGCTCAGGGTGTCGAAGATGTAGCACATCGCCGCAGTGCCGCCCTCGACGGCGAACAGGTCCCACGTGCCGTCGAACCCAGCTGGGCCACCCATCTCCTGCACCAGGTACTCGTGCACGATCTTCTCGGCGTGGGTCAGCATCCGGTCGGGCTCGGGATAGTGGTCGCCGATGATCGAGTCGGCGAGCTCCCAGACGAACGCGTCGGGGTTGAACCCGTACTCGTTCACGCCGTGGTCCAGGAGTCGACGCAGGAGGCTGATCCCGGCGCCGTCCGTCTTGGGGTGGGCCTGGAGCCATGCGCGGAACCGCTCGGAGATGCCATCCTGCGTGGGGATACCGGCGAGCTCGGCGTCCCACTCGTTCGTTCGTCGGCACTCCTCGAGCGCGAACTCACCCAGCGCGAAGAACGCCTCGCGCGGGGTCGTGGCAACGAAGTTGGGGTTGCCACGGCCGGCGTTGAGCATCTGGAACGCGGTCCGGCGCTCGTGCTCGCCGGCGAGCGCTCCCAGGGCAGCTTTCAACTCGAAGGGGCTGAGCGTCTGCAGAGCGGCGATCTGGTCACGGGTCGGGTAGGGCAGAGGCATGGTGGATTCCGTTCACGAGGACGTTCCGGCGGGTGGGGACAGGGTCAGGCGACCAAAGGTCAAGCGAGCAGGGCGACGATGACCGAGCCCCAGATGGTGAGCAGGACGTTCCCCACGGCGTAGGGGACGGTGTAGCCGATGACGGGGACCTGGCTCTTGGCGCGGTCGGTGACCGCACCGATGGCGGCGGTGGTGGTGTTGGCGCCAGCGATGATCCCCAGCAGGATCGGGGTGCTGAACTTGAAGACGTACTTGCCCAGGAACAGGCAGGTCACCATCGGGAACAGCGTCACGACGAGCCCTCCGACGAGCAGGCCCAGTCCCTTGTCCTTCACGCCATCGACGAAGCTCGGGGCTGCGACCAGCCCGACGATGCCGACGAAGAGGCACAGGCCGCCGGTGGACATCAACCAGTTCGCCGCGGGCGGAAACTGCCCGAACGTGGGCCTGCGGGAGCGCAGGTATCCGAACAGCAGACCCAGGATCAGTGCTCCGCCCGAGGTGGTCAGTCCGATGTCGGCGCCCGCGATCGCCATCGTCGGGAGGCCGACGAGGCACCCCAGGGTGATGCCGATCCCGACGTACGACAGGTCGGTCGCGTCGCTCGTGCGGGCCGCGTAGCCGAAGTGGGCGACGATCGCCTCGACGTACTCCTGGGCGCCCTGCACTTCGAGCTCATCGCCGAGGTGCAGCACGGTCGAGTCCGACCAGGGGACCTCGATCGCAGCACGGGTCAGGCTCCGGACGAAGATGCGAGGCCCGTACTGAGCCATCACCTCGCCGATGGTCCGTCCGGCCACGTCCTTGTTCGTCACCACCAGCGGCAGCGTCTCCACCTGGTAGTCGAGGAGGTCGGCGTCGTCGACCTCGACCGCGAAGTTCTCCGGGTGCTCGGCCACCAAGTCGTGCCGCCGGGTGGACACCGTCACGACGTCGTCGACCTGCAGAACGGTGTCCGGGCTCACGAGTGAGACGGCGCCGTCGCGACGCATCCGGTGCACGATGATCGGGTGCCCGTGCTGGCTGACCTCGGCCTCCAGGTCAGCGACGGTCTGGCCGACCAGCGGAGAGTCAGTGAGGCGGTAGGTGCGCCGGACGATCGCGTAGTAGGCCTTGGCGACATCCGGAGAGGTCGCCGTACCCAGCTTCCGTTCGAGCTCGGCGGACTCCTCGGCCAGGTCCTTGGTGCCCACGAGGCGGGGAGCGACCGACGACAGGAAGTACGCCGCGGCAGCAGTCCCGACCAGGTAGCAGACCGAGTACCCCACAGCGATCTGCGACTCGTACGTCGCGATCTGGTCCGGGGTGATGCCAGGGAGCTTCTCGATCGCCGAGGAGGCCACCCCGATCACCGCTGACTGGGTCAGACCGCCGGCCAACAACCCTGCCCCCCAGCCGACCCCGTAACCCAGGACCTGGGCGACCACATACACGCCGAGCAGGCCCACCACGCACGAGATGACCGCCAGGGCCAGCTGTTTGAGGCCGTCGGACCTCAGGCCCGCAAAGAACTGAGGACCGACGTTGTACCCGAGTGCGAAGAGGAACGCGATGAACGCCACCGACTTGATCAGGGGGTCGATCGTGACGTCGACCTGTCCGACGATCACCCCGGCAAGCAGGGTACCGGTGACCGATCCCAGCACGATCGACTTGAAATGCAGCTTCCCGATGAAGAAGCCGATCCCCAGGGTCAGGAAGATCGCGATCTGCGGGTTCTCCCGCAGGGCATCACTGAACCAGTCCCACATCTTCGACTCCTCGCTTCGATGCAGTGGTGCACGTGGAACGAGACCAGGACCGGCCTCGTTGTCGAGCTCGTCCGGCAAAGGTGCCGACCGTCCTCGTGGTGGTGGCGGCGCCAGGACGGTGACGTGCTCACAGGGAGAACGTCCCGTTGCCGATGAGGACGATCCCCAGCATCGCCAGCAGGGAGAGGATGACGCACCCGACCGCCTCGGGCGGCGTGAAGATGCGCTGGCGCTGCTCGCGCCGGGCCACGACGTACAGGATCGCCCCGGGTGCGTAGATGATGCAGCCGAGCAGGAGGTACTTCGGCCCGGCGGCGTAGAGGAGGAAGACCGAGTAGAGGCAGGCCAGCAGGGCGACCGCCAGCTCCTTGCGCCGGACCTTCTCCTCCTCGGGGCCGAATCCCTCGCGGGTCAGCGCCAGCTTGACGGCGTACGCCGCCGCAAGGAGATAGGGGACCAACGTCAGGGCCGTGTCGAGGTCCAGCATGAAGTCGAGCGCGTCCTCGACGACCAGCACGAGCAGCAGGAACAGCTGGACCGACACCGTGGTGGTGATCAGGGCGGCGATCGGCGTGCCTGAAGCGTTCTCCCGGCCCAGGAACCGCGGCATCACGTCTGTGCGGGCGGGCATGAAGAGCACCTCTGCGTTGAGCAAGGTCCAGGCCAGATAGGCACCCAGGACAGAGATGATCACGCCGATGCTGATGAAGGTGGCGCCCCACGAGCCGACCACCGACTCCAGCACGGCACCCATGGAGGGCTGGTCGGCTGCGGCGAGCTCGCGCTGGGGCAGCACGCCGTACGACACGAGCGTGACGGAGGCGAACAGCGCCAGGGTGCTCACGAAGCCCAGGAGGGTGGCGCGGCCGACGTCCTCGCGGCGCTGAGCCAGCCTGGAGTAGACGCTGGCGCCCTCGATGCCGAGGAAGACGAACGTCGTCACCAGCATCGTGTCGGTGACCTGGTCGAAGAGCGAGCCGAGGGTGTGCGACCTCCCGCCCCAGAAGTTGTCGCCGAACGTGCCGGCGTCGAATGACACCAGGGCGAGGACGATGAACACCACGATCGGGAGCAGCTTGGCGATGGTGACGATGCGGTTGACGACCGCGGCCTGGCGGATGCCGCGCGAGATCAGGACGTGGAAAGTCCAGACCCCCACGGACGCGAGCAGGACGGCGAACAGGGTGCTCCCGTCGCCGAGGCCGGGGACGAACTCGCCGATGCTGGCCATGGCGAAGACCATGAAGAAGACGTTGCCGACAACGTTGCTCGCCCAGTACCCCCACGCGGCGTTGAAGCCGGCGTACGGCCCAAAGCCCGCCTGGGCATAGACGTAGATCCCGTTGTCCAGGTCGGGCCGCCGCATCGCCAGCGACTGGAAGACGAAGGCAAGCATGAGCATGCCGAGGCCGGCGACGGTCCAGGCGATGAGCGCTCCCAGGACGCCCGTCGCGCCCCCGAAGTTCGACGGCAGGGTGAAGATCCCGCCGCCGATCATCGACCCGACGACCATCGCCGCGAGGGTGAGGACCCCGACCTTCGGGGCGGCGCTGCTGCCGGCGCGGGCGTCGGCAGAGACGTCGGAGGTCATCGGTTCGGCTTCACCAGCGGGAACAAGATCGTGTCGCGGATGCTAAGCCCGGTGAGGTTCATGACCAGGCGATCGACGCCGAGGCCCATCCCGCCGGTGGGCGGCATGCCGTACTCCAGCGCCTCCAGGAAGTCCTCATCGACCTGCATGGCCTCGGCGTCCCCGGCGGCAGCGAGCAGGGACTGGGAGACGAGGCGCTCGCGCTGGTCGAGCGGGTCGACGAGCTCGGAGTACGCCGTGCCCTGCTCGGCGCCGAAGATCACCAGGTCCCACTTCTCGGCCAGTCTCGGATCGTGCCGGTGCGGTCGGGTTAGCGGGGCGTTCTCTTTCGGGAAGTCGGTGTAGAACACCGGCGTGGTCGTCTGCCCCTCGCAGAGCTCGCCGTAGATCTCCTCGAGCAGGAAGCCCCAGGACGGTTCGAGGTCGTACTCGAGGCCGATCCGGGTGGCGTACCTCTTCAGGTCCTCGAGCGGGGTGTCGGCCGTGACCTCCTCGCCCAGTGCCTCGGAGACGGCCTGGCAGATGGTCCGGACCGGCCAGTCGCCGGAGAGGTCATACTCGACGACCTTGCCGTCGGGGCCGGAACGGCGTGCGATGGGCTCGCCGTAGATCGCGACGGCCGCGTCCTGGATCAGCTGCTGGGTGAGGACGCGCATCGTGTCGTAGTCGCCGTAGGTCTCGTAGACCTCGAGCGAGGTGAACTCCGGGTTGTGCTTGAAGTCGACTCCCTCGTTGCGGAACTGACGCCCCACCTCGAAGACCTTCTCCATGCCTCCCACGAGCAGCCGCTTGAGGTGCAGCTCGGTCGCGATGCGTAGGTAAAGATCCATGTCGTAGGCGTTGATGTGCGTCTCGAACGGCCGGGCGTTGGCGCCACCGTGGACGGTCTGCAGGACCGGCGTCTCGACCTCGGTGAAGCCCCGCCGGTGCAGCGTGTCGCGGATGCTGCGCACGATGGTGGCCCGCTGATAAGCGACGGTGCGGGCGTCGGGGCGCACGATGAGGTCGAGGTAGCGGGTACGGACCCGGGCCTCGGGATCGCTAAGGCCCTTGTGCTTGTCGGGCAACGGGCGCAGGGACTTGCTGGTGATCGTCACCGAATCGGCCAGTACCGTCAGCTCGCCGGTGTGGGTGGTCATCACCTCGCCCGTGACCCCGACGTGGTCGCCGAGGTCGACGCCGTGCGACCACAGGTCCGAGACCGCTGGATCCACCCGCGTGGCGTCCACCATCACCTGGAGGTCACCGCTGCCGTCGCGGAGCGTGGCGAAGCCGAGCGTGCCCATGTCGCGCTTGAGCAGCACCCGGCCGGTCACCGAGACGGCACGACCCGAGGACGTGTCGGGCGCCAGCTCACCGGCCTCCTCGCGCACCTGGGCCAAGGTATGAGTGCGGGGAAAGGACACGGGATAGGGATCGATCCCCTGACTGCGCAGACGCTCAAGCTTGGCCCGACGTACCCGCATCTGCTCCGGCAGGTGCGCGGTGGACAACGCCTCGGCGACAACGTCGCGCGGCGGCGGGATGAGGGCCAGGACAGCGGCGGCGTGCTCCGTGCCACCCGTGTCCAGAGCCTCCTCCTGGCTGTTCTTCGACCGGAACAACGAGATCGACGGCCGGGTCAGGAAGCCCTCGGCACTGCCGGCGGCCGTGCCGACCCGAGGAAGGTCCGAGGCGAACTCGTAGCCCATGTAGCGCGGCTGCCAGTCGGGGAGGTACTTCGCGTTCGACCGGTAGAGGGACTCCAGCTGCCAGGTCTTGCTGGCCAGCAGCAGACCCTGCCGCCAGACCCGGGCGACCGGCCCGGCACCCACCTCGGCACCGCGCTCGAACGCCTCGCGGAACATCGCGAAGTTCAGGGACACGAGCCCGACACCGAGGGTCCCGCGCTGCTCGGCGAGGTTGGTGACCATCAGCTCGATCAGTCCGTTGTCCGCGGTCGGGTCACGTCGCATCAGATCGAGTGAGAGGCCGGTCCGTCCCCAGGGTGCGAAGCTGAGGAATCCGCGCAGGGCTCCGTCGCCGTCGTAGGCGGAGACGAGGACGCACTGCCCGTCCAGGGGATCGCCCAGTCGCCCCAGGGCCATCGAGAAACCGCGCTCGTCGCCGCCGTCCCCCCGCCACCGCCCTGCGGCATCGTTGAGGCGGGCGAAGTCCTCATCGGTCAGCGTCGCGTGCCGCGTGACGGCAACGGAGTACCCGCGACGCTCCAGCCGGGAGACCGACTGCCGGACGCCCCGCATTCCCGGGCCGCTGCGCGAGAACGTCGCCATGTCCACGATCGCCTCGTCGCCGATGTCGAGCATGGTCAGGCCGGCGTCCGCATAGGCGAGGGCGCCGGCACGGCCGGCCCCCATGACGGCCAGCGACCACCCGTTCGTCCTGGCCTCCTGCTTCCACCGGGCCAACGCGTCCGGCCAGTACGTCGGGTCTCCGACGGGGTTGCCGCTGGCCAGGCAGACCGATCCGATCGCCCGGTAGGAGACTCCCGCGCGGGCGGTGGTGACGTCGTCGGTGTCCCAGACCACCGACTTGTCACGCCGGGTGGCGAAGTAGCCCAGCGAGTCGTTCTCGCCGAAGTCCCGCAGCAGCGCTCGGACCTTCGCCTCGTCGGCGACCTCGAGCGTGCGGCTGTCCTTGGACGCGCGAAAGAGCAGGTTTGCTGCGCCCAGCACCACGAGTGCGCCGAACAGGCCGATCACGAGACGAACCCAGAACGGGGCGGTGGCCTCACTGGGGTCGCCACCTCCGCGCCCGACGTCGGCGATCATCGTGTTCCACACGTAGACCGTCGACTCGCCGAAGTCCGGCGAACGGCCGAACTCGTCGACCAGCCACGCTCCTCCGAGGAGCATCGCGGCACCGCCGACGAGGAAGACCGCAAGCGCTCCCCGCAGGCTTCCGGCGACCCGGCGCGCGACGTACTGGGGCCGACTCATGAAGGCGACGACGGCGACGGCCCCGACCACGACGAGACCGACGGCCTGGAGGGCACGGTCAGGTCCGTCCACGATCCCGACGATCCTCCCGATCTCGGGCAGGACGAGCCACCAGACGACCATCACCCACCACCCGGCTCGCAGTCGCCGTCGGAGCGCGACAGCCATCACGAGCAGCAACGCCGAGTAGACGAGGCTCGGCACGATGGGGATGAGCAGCGTGGACACGATGTCGTCGGCCTGGGCGAAGTAGCGGTGCCAGGGCGGGACCAGCGAGATGACGAGCACGAACGTCGCGAGCAGGAGGGCAGCACCCGCGAAGCGGTCCGGCCAACGGTCGTCCTGCGGGAGGTGGATCGCGAGCTCGGTTCGCTCGTCCGACTGTGAGTCGGACGACTCGCCGACCGACGGATCGGCTTCGTCGGTGCCCGTGGTCACGTCGTGCATCGGCAGGTCCTTCGGGAGGGGAG
This sequence comes from Nocardioides lianchengensis, assembly GCF_900101465.1. Classification (GTDB taxonomy): domain Bacteria; phylum Actinomycetota; class Actinomycetes; order Propionibacteriales; family Nocardioidaceae; genus Nocardioides; species Nocardioides lianchengensis. The sequence continues at coordinate 36,207 of NZ_FMZM01000020.1, read as the reverse complement.
GGAGAGAGCAGGAAGACTAATCAGAGGTCCTAGCCGGAGACTTTCCCAGACCCTGCGTGCCTGGGACAGCCCTACGACTCTCGTCCCAGGCGGCGAAGAGAGCGAGAGTCACGATCCACGCGCTGATGAACAGGATGTGCACACGCTGGCTGGCTCCGACCGCCCAGGCGGGGTCCTGGGTGACGTTGAAGTACTCGAAGAGAACGCTCGCCGCGACGCCGCCCAGCCAGAAGTTCCACCACGCGACTCGGCGGAACCAGCGAGGACCCGTCGACCGCGTCGTGATCCAGGCTGCCGCCACGGAGACGTAGAGGGCGGTGTCGGACACGATGCTGCTCCCGTCGTGGACCGACGTCTGCAGACGGTCCCGAGCGGTGTCGCACACCTGTCCCGGTCCGCAGGGGGTCGCGACGACGGCGGCGACGGTCGCGCCCAGAGCGAACAGCACGACGGCCACGATGCACAGCTCCCGCCACGGGCCGGCGCGCAGACCGCGCCTGACCCAGGGCAACAGCGACACGACCAGGACGGCGCACACGACGTCGGTCACGCGCAGCAGCGACGCGTTGGGTTCGCCGGGCGCCTCCAGCTCGCTGACGATCTCACCCATGCCTGAGAAATCCCGGAGCACCCAGTCGAGGAAGAAGTTGGCGTAGAGCAGAGCGGCGGAGAGACCGACCATCACGAGCACGGCCGGGACACGACGCGCGCTGTTCACCGGACCAGTCTCCCCGACGCGGGCTCGGTCGCCGCCGCGAACTCGCGGGCCGGGCGGCTGGAAAGGGCGAGCAGCACGAGGATCCCGCCGGCGACCGTGGGCAATCGGCTCAGACTCACGGGATCGTCGTTTCCGAGGTCCGTGACGAACGAGGCGGTGGTGGTCACGGCGCAGGCGCTCATCAGGGTCAAGCGTGCCCAGTTGCGAGCGAGATGGACGGCCACCGCCAGTCCCAGGTCGACGACCGCGAAGAGCAGAGCGGCAGCGACCAGCGCCGTCCGGAACGTGTCGTCGTCGAGCCCGGACGCGCTGTCGGTCGGTAGGTCGAGAACGTCCGGCGCAACGACCGCGAGCACGGCGATCGCGACGTACGACAGGCCTCTGGCCATCGCGATCCCGACGCCGAGGACGGTCTGAACGGGCCGGCGCCCGGGCCCTATCGGCGCCGCGCGGACGACCGCCGCCGTCCCGGGCAGTTCCCGAAGATCCAGGACGGGCAGGTGCCCGTCCGTCTCGATGCGGTCGCCCCCGCCGTTGCGGGAGTGGTAGCCGGACGAGAAGTTCGCGATGACCTGGAGCTTGGTCCCCGGGGCGGCCGTCGTCACGCTCCGCACCACGACGTCACGCTCCCGGTCGGTGTCCGGGGCGATCTTGTGAGTGACCTGCAGCGTGAAGAGGGACAGTCCCACGCGCCGGTCGAAGGTGGCCGCCGCCAGGAAGTCCACCGGAAAGCCACCAGGAAGCATCCAGCCGTCCGGGCAGCGCCAGAAGCGGACGTGGTGGCGACGGGAGGGCGTGCCGGCGACCTCGCGCTGGTAGGCGAAGTCCTGGACCCGGTCGAAGAGATGCAGGGGACTGACCGGCGCGGCCGGGTAGCTGCGTCGCCGCAGGGTCGTCCACACGATCCGCCAGGACGAGGCCACCGAGACCTCGTCCGCGCGGATCCAGCCTCCGGCACTCATGACGCGGTGCACCTGGTCGGAGCCGCCGAGGAGAGCCAGATTGACCGGGTCGCCTAGCAGCCCGTCGCTCGTTCGGGCTCGCCCGACGAAGTATCCCGGGACGTAGAGCTGGGTCAGGAGCCGGTGCAGCCGAGGCAGCAGCAGGTAGGAGACGAAGGCCCAGAAGGCGACGAGCAGCAGCGCCTGCCATCCGTGCTGGACGCCGTCGCGCAGCAGGACGTACGCGAGCCACGTCGAGGCGAGGGTCGAGAAGACGAAGAATCCGCCGTCGATCGCGTCGAGGAGGGGACGGCGTCGAGGGGGCCGCCCGATAGCCCACATGGACGCATCCTAGGGACCGTGTCGAGTAGCGTCGCCGCGTGACGTTGGGTCTTCTCATGGCATCCGCGGCGGCGCTCTGCTACGGGTGCGGGTCGGTGCTCCAGGCGATGGCGGCTCGCAGCACCGAGTCGGTGAGCGGACTCGACCCGCGGCTCCTGGTGCGCCTGCTCAAGTCGTGGCGCTACTTGGTCGGGGTCGGACTCGACGGGCTCGGTTTCGTCCTCGGGCTGGTCGCGGTTCGAAGCCTGCCGCTGTTCGTCGTCCAGTCGATCGTGGCGAGCTTCCTCGCCATCACCGCGATCCTGGGCGCGATCCTGCTCAAGATGCCGCTCGGTCGGCGCGACCGCATCGGTCTCGGCGTCGTGGTCGGGGGTCTGGTCCTAGTCGGCATCTCGGCGGCGGAGGACTCCGAGGTAGCCGTCAGCCGGATCGAGCAGTGGGGGGTGCTCGTTGCAGCCCTCGCCCTCGCGCTGGCCTCGGTGCTGCTCGGACGGGTCTCCGGGGCCGCCGGAGCCGCGGCACTCGGGGCGGTCGCGGGACTGGCCTTCGGCGCCACGGCGGTCGCCTCGCGCATGCTCCCCGGTGACCTGTCTCCAGACCGGATCGGCAGCGAGCTCGGCACCCTGCTGACCAGCCCCGCGACGTACGCGCTCGCCGTGGCCGGGGCGGTCGCCCTGCTGGCGTACTCGATCGCCCTCCAACGCGGGACGGTGACCCAGGCGACAGCGCCGCTCGTCGTCGGCGAGACAGTGGCACCGGCCCTGGTGGGCATCCTGCTGCTCGGTGACCACCCGAGGCCCGGATGGGGCTGGATCGCGTTCATCGGCTTCGTCCTGGCCGTGCTGGGAGCCATCAGCCTGGCCCGCCACGGCGAGCTGACCGAGGATCCACCCGGCCCCGCGGTTCGCGGGGGGTAGCGAACGCCGATCGCGCGGTTCGCGAGGGGTAGCGAACGCCGATCGCGCCGTGGAAGGGTTGTGGCCATAGGGCTCCACACCACCTTCCGGGAGGACTCACTGTGGTTGACGCAGGGCAGGGAACGTCGTCGCTCGAGGACGCCGAGCTGGCTGAGATCGACGCGTGGTGGCGGGCGGCGAACTACCTGGCGGTGGGCCAGATCTACCTGCTCGACAACCCGCTGTTGGAGCGTGGCCTGGTCCCCGAGGACATCAAGCCCCGCCTGCTCGGCCACTGGGGGACCAGCCCCGGGCTCAACCTGGTCTACGCCCACCTCAACCGGCTGATCCGTCGGCGCGATGTCAACGCGATCTTCCTCGCTGGTCCGGGGCACGGCGGCCCGGCCGCCGTGGCGAATGCCTACCTCGAGGGCACCTACAGCGAGCTCTACCCCCGGGTCGGCTTCGACAAGGACGGCATGAAGGAGCTGTTCCGCCAGTTCTCCTTCCCGGGTGGCATTCCGAGCCACGTCGCTCCCGAGACGCCGGGCTCGATCCACGAGGGCGGCGAGCTCGGCTACGTGCTCTCCCACGCGTACGGCGCCGCGATGGACAACCCCGACCTGGTGGTCGCGGCCGTCGTGGGTGACGGCGAGTTCGAGACCGGTCCGCTGGCGGCCTCGTGGCACAGCAACAAGTTCCTCAACCCGGTGACCGACGGCGCCGTCCTGCCGATCCTGCACCTCAATGGCTACAAGATCGCCAACCCCACGGTGCCGGCGCGCATCCACCGCGAGGAGCTGGAGAGCCTGCTGCGGGGCTACGGCCACGAGGTCCTGACGGTGGAGGGCGATGACCCGGCCGACGTCCATCGGCAGATGGCGGCGGCGATGGACCGGGCCTACGGCACGATCGCCGAGATCTGGCGGGCAGCCCGCGAGGACGGAGATGTGGAGCGTCGGCCCTGGCCGATGATCCTAATGGTCACCCCGAAGGGCTGGACCGGACCCAAGGTCGTCGACGGCCTTCCCGTCGAGGGGACCTGGCGGGCCCACCAGGTGCCGCTGTCGGGCACCCGGGACAACGACGAGCACCGCGCCCAGCTAGAGGAGTGGATGCGGTCCTACCGGGCCGAGGAGCTCTTCGGCGCCGACGGCGTCCTGGTCGAGGAGCTTCAGCGGCTGGCGCCGACCGGCACCCGGCGGATGAGCGCCAACCCCCACGCCAACGGCGGTCTGCTCACCAAGCCGCTGCGGCTGCCCGACTTCCGGAGCCGCGCTGTCGAGGTCACGGCCCCGGGGGCGTCGATCCACGAGCCGACCCGAGTGCTGGGGGAGTACCTCGTCGACGTCGTGCGGGACAACCCGACGAACTTCCGGATCTTCGGCCCCGACGAGACCGCGTCCAACCGCCTCGACCCCGTCTACGCGGTGACGGACAAGGTGTTCGCCGGCAACATCGTCGACACCGACGAGCATCTGGCCCGCTCGGGTCGGGTCGTCGAGATCCTCTCCGAGCACACCTGCCAAGGCTGGGTCGAGGGCTACACGCTCACCGGGCGGCACGGGCTGTTCAGCTGCTACGAGGCGTTCATCCACCTGGTCGACTCGATGTTCAACCAGCACGCCAAGTGGCTGAAGACGACCCGCGACATCGCCTGGCGGCCCCAGGTCCCGAGCCTCAACTACCTGCTCAGCTCCCACGTGTGGCGGCAGGACCACAACGGCTTCTCCCACCAGGATCCCGGCTTCATCGACCACGTGGTCAACAAGCGGGCCGAGGTCGTCCGGGTCTACCTCCCGCCGGACGCCAACACCCTGCTCTCGACGATGCAGCATTGCCTGGAGAGCCGGCACTACGTCAACGTCGTGGTGTCCGGCAAGCAGCCGTCGTTCGACTGGCTGACGGGCGAGGAGGCGGACCTGCACTGCGCCCGGGGCGCCGGGATCTGGGAGTTCGCGTCCAACGACGAGGGGGACCCCGAGGTCGTGCTGGCGTGCGCCGGGGACGTGCCGACCCTGGAGGTCCTCGCGGCGGTGAAGATCCTGCGGGAGGCGCTGCCGGACCTGCGGATCCGGGTGGTGAACGTCGTCGACCTGATGCGGCTCCAGGACGAGACTGAGCACCCGCACGGCATGACCCACGCCGACTACGACAACCTTTTCGGCACCGACGTGCCCGTGATCTTCGCCTACCACGGCTACCCGTGGCTGATCCACCGGCTGACCTACCGCCGGGCCAACAACCAGCACCTGCACGTGCGGGGCTACAAGGAGGAAGGAACCACGACCACGCCGTTCGACATGGTGATGATGAACGACATGGACCGGTTCCACCTGGTCATGGACGTCATCGACCGCACCCCGAGCCTCGGGTCGCGAGCGGCGTCGCTCCGTCAGGAGATGGTCGATACCCGTCGTCGGGCCCGGCAGTGGACCCGTGAGCACGGCGACGACCTGCCCGAGGTCCGGGACTGGGTGTGGACCCCGGAGGGCGAGGACCCGACGCGGGGGAGGTCCCCGTCGGTCACGGCGGCGGCGACGACCAGCGCCGACTTCTGAGCGGCGCTAGCCGCCGACGAGCGCCACGGCCTGGCGGGCGATCGCCAACTCCTCGTTGGTGGGCACCACCAGCACGGTGACCGGCGAGTCGTCCGCCGAGATCCGGCGCGCGCCGGCGCCCGCCTCGTTGCGGGCCTCGTCGAGCACAATGCCGAGCCGCTCGAGGCCGCGCAGGCAGCCCGCCCGCACCCGCGGGCTGTGCTCGCCCACCCCTGCGGTGAAGGTGACGACGTCGGCTCCGCCCAGGACGGCGAGGTAGGCGCCAAGGTACTTGCGCACGCGGTGGACGTAGACGTCGTAGGCCGCCTTCGCGCGCTCGTCCCTGCGATCGATCGCGTCGAGGAGGTCGCGGAGGTCGGTCGTCCCGGCCATCCCGAGCAGGCCGGACCGGTGGTGCAGCACGTCCTCAAGACCGTCGGAGTCGAGGTCGCCGTGCCGGAGCAGGTGCAGGAGCAGGCCCGGGTCGAGGTCACCCGCCCGCGTGCCCATGACCAGGCCCTCCAGCGGTGTCAGTCCCATCGACGTCTCGACCGGGCGACCGCCGCTGATCGCGGACGCGGAGGCGCCGTTGCCGAGGTGCAGCACGATCTGGTCGAGGTCGTCGATCGGGACGTCCAGGAACGCGGCCACCTCGGCGGCGACGTACTGGTGGCTGATGCCGTGGGCGCCGTACCGACGAAGGCCGGAGGACGTGAGCCCGCTCGGCAGGGCGTACGTCGCGGCCGCCGCCGGGAGGTCGGCGAAGAAGGCGGTGTCGAACGCGGCGACCTGCGGGACGTCCGGGTAGTGGCCGCGGGCACTCCGAATCCCAGCCGCGGCCGGTGGGTTGTGCAGCGGAGCCAGACGAGCGAGGTCGTCGATCTCGGACAGGACGTCGTCGTCCACGACAGTCGGGGCGACCAGGTCCGGACCGCCGTGCACGACCCGGTGACCGATCACGGTCAGCGATGCCGCTGACACGTCGTGGTTCTGGAGGTCAGCCCGCATCAACTCCAGTGCCGCGTCGTGATCCGAGACGTCGCCGGTGCCGATCCGCTCGACAGTTCCACGGACCCGGGCGACTCCCGACGCTGGATCGACGACCTGGTACTTCAGCGAGGAGGACCCGGCGTTCAGGACGAGCGCGAGGGTGCCTCCTGAGGTGCTGTCCTGAACCACCGGCATCCTCTCAGTCGGTCTAGACCTGACGGCACTACTGGAGTGAAGTGTGCCGCATCCGTCCCTGCTGATCGCTGAGCGATAGGTCGCGGTCCCTGATTCCAGATTGCGAACGCAAAGTCAACGCTGGTGATCACGGCTGCTTACTTCTACGGTCTTGCCATCGTGGGAGTGCATCGGGCAGTCCTCAGATGGGAGGCCCTCCCGCCATGCGGCGTCATCACCGCACCCCGGTCGCCTTCCGCCCCAGTCTGTCGCGCGCCCCGCAGCGAGGGCGCCCTCTCAGTTGGGGGGTAGCCCTTGCGGTCTCGGCTCTGATCCTAGTCGGGTGCACGGACGACGAGCCCGACCCCGAGCCTGTGGCGGCGGTCGTGGTGGACGTCCCACGAGTGCTCGACCGCTCGGCCGTCGTCGGCCTCGTCCCGCGCCAGGACTCGTCCAACGACCCCGAGGACCAGCGCTCGATCTCGACGGTCTCCGTCCCCGGCGAGAAGTCGCTCGACGACCGGCTGCGGGCGATCGCGGATGATGCCATCGCGGACTACGAGTCCGGCATCAGTCCAGGGACGGCCAACGAGCTCAACGTCACCTGGGACCCGGTGCTCGCCGCCGGCCCCTTCCTCGGCGTCCTCACGACGGCCCGTCGCTACACCGGCGGGGCGCACAGCACCACGATCAGCCAGAGCGTCTACACCGACGTCGCCTCGGGCAAGACGTACACCTCCGCCGAGCTGGTCGACGACGTTGGCCGGTTGCGGACCTGGGTCGCCGACGCGGCCGAGAAGGCAGAGCTGGGTCGGTCCGGCCTGCCTCGACGGGCCGCCACCGTGCGTGACCTCCGCTTCGAGCCGGACGGCAGCCTCATCATCGTCCTGGCCCAGGGCGAGGCCGGGGCCGAGGCTCTCGGCGAGGTAGCCGTGCGGGTGAACGGCGACGCAGCGGGCGAGGCCTTGAGCAAGGTCGGCCGGCAGGTGCAGGACGCCGCGCTGGAGGGGGATCCCTTCGAGGGAGTCCCCGACCCCGTCGACGAGCCGAGCGCGGAGCCGTCCACGGTGGCTCCCGCGACGGGCGAACCGCAGCCAGCCGAGGCCGACGCCTCCCCGTCCGAGGAGGTCGACTGTGATCGCGAGAAGTGCATCGCCCTGACCTTCGACGACGGCCCCGGGCCGTACACGCAGAAGCTGCTCGACGAGCTCGCGGCTAAGGACGTCAACGTGACGTTCTTCCTCATCGGCGGGAACGTCGCCACCCAGCCCGACCTGGTCCGCAAGGAAGTCGAGGCGGGTCATGCGATCGGCAACCACTCGTGGGATCACCCGCAACTCTCGGCCATGTCCGATGCGGAGATCGCCGACGAGGTCGACCGGACGGCGGCGGCCATCAAGGACGCCGCCGGGGTGACGACCAGCCTGATGCGGCCGCCGTACGGCGCGACCAACGACACGGTCGCGAGCGTCCTCCGGGACCGCGACGACGCCCAGATCCTCTGGAACGTCGACACCGAGGACTGGAAGAACCGAGACGTCCAGATCACGACCCAGCGTGCCCTCGACGGCGCGGCGCCCGGCGCGATCATCCTCATGCACGACATCCACCCCACGACCGTCCAGGCGGTGCCCGGCATCATCGACGCTCTCCGCCGCCAGGGCTACACCCTGGTGACGGTTCCCCAGCTGCTCAGCGGTGAGCTGAAGCCGGGCGAGAAGTTCTTCAACCGCTAGTCCGTCCAGAGTCGAGGAGTCTCATGACCAGCCCCACCGAAGTGCGGACCCGCTCGGCGGCCGCGCGCGCCATCGAGGCTCGCAAGACCTACGGCGAGGGGGAGGCCGCGGTCCACGCGCTCGCCGGCGTGACGGTCGACTTCCCCGAGCACGAGTTCACCGCGATCATGGGACCGTCGGGGTCCGGGAAGAGCACCCTGATGCAGTGCGTCGCGGGTCTCGACCGGCTGACGTCGGGGGCAGCCTTCATCGGCGACACCGACATCTCCAAGCTGAACAAGACCGAGCTGACCCTGCTCCGCCGCGACCGGCTCGGGTTCATCTTCCAGCAGTACAACCTGATCCCCTCGCTGACCGCGCGCGAGAACATCCTGCTCCCGCTCACCCTGGCGGGGACGAAGGCCGACCAGGCCTGGTTCGACGAGATCGTCCGCACGGTCGGCCTGCAGGAGCGCCTCGGAAACCTGCCCAGCCAGCTCTCCGGGGGCCAGCAGCAGCGGGTGGCGGTGGCCCGGGCGCTCGTGCCCAAGCCCGACATCATCTTCGCGGACGAGCCGACCGGGGCCCTCGACTCCCGGACGGGCACCGAGATCCTCAGCTTCATGCGCCGTGCCGTCGACGACACCGGTCAGACGATCGTGATGGTCACCCACGACCCGCATGCGGCGTCGTACGCCAACCGCGTGCTGTTCCTCGCCGACGGCCAGATCGTCGACGAGATGGACAACCCCACCTCGGATCGGGTCCTCGACCGCATGAAGCGGTTCGAGGGCTAGGCGCTCATGATCAAGCTCGTCCTCAGCAGCGTCCGGCACAACCTCGGGCGCTACCTCGCGACCCTGGTCGCGATCGTCGCCGGCGTCGGTTTCTACACCGCCGTCAGCGTCATCTCCGACGGGGTCATCGACTCGCTCGAAGGCAACATCGATGACCAGTACGGCAACGTCGATGTCGCCGTCGTCCCCGACGAGGCCGACGTGGTCGAGCAGACCGGTGCCCAGCCGGAGCCGCTCAAGGTGCCGCAGGCGGCCGCGGACCAGCTCGCCGCCCTCCCAGGTGTCGACGGGAGCGCCGGAATCCTCACGGCGCCCGTGGCCTTCGAGGGAAGCGACGGCAAGCCGTTCGCGACCTCGGCCACCGGGCGGCTGTGGATCACCGACGCCGATCTGAACCCCCTCTCGGTCGTCACCGGAGACGCCCCGGACGCGGCCGGTGAGGTCGCCGTGGACCAGGGCCTGGCCGACGACGAGAAGCTGAAGGTCGGTGCCGAGCTCACCCTGCTGACCCTGGCCGGTCCGCAGCAGGTCGAGCTGGTGGGGATCACCGAGTTCGGCGACTCCGATGCCCTCGACACCGGCGGAACGGTGTCCCTCAGCGAGCAGGACGCCTTCAACTGGCTGAACTCGGGGAAGCAGGAGTACGAGTCGTTCTACCTGCGGGCCTCGGGATCGGCCGACGACGTCGTAGCCGCGGCCGGGAAAGCGACCCCGGATGGCTTCGCCGTCGAGTCGGGGGACGAGTTCCGCGACGACCAGCGCGAGGCCAACGGGTCGTTCGCCCAGACGCTGAAGACCGCCCTGCAGGCGTTCGCCGTCCTGGCCCTGCTCGTGGGTGGCTTCGTCATCTTCAACACGTTCAGCGTGATCGTCGCGCAGCGACTGCGCGAGCTCGCGGTACTCGCCGCGATCGGCGCGACCCCCCGCCAGCTCAAGCGCTCGCTTCGCCTGGAGGGCCTCGTCCTCGGGCTCCTGGGGTCGGTGCTCGGCGTCGTCGCCGGCTACCTGCTGACGCTGGCGTTGCAGGGGATCCTGGCGCTGACCGGCAACGAGCTGCCCGGCGGGATCTCGTTCCGCTCGGCCAACCTCGTCAGCGGCCTGTTCCTCGGCACCGTCATCACCGTGCTGTCGGTGATGATCCCCGCTCGCCGCGCCGGCCGGACAGAGCCGATCGAGGCCATGCGCGCGGCGGCCACAGAGTCCGCGGACCTGGGCCGGGCCCGCGCGGTGACCGCCCTGGTCCTCGCTGCACTGGGCCTGCTCGGCATGCTCGCCGGCTCGGGTCTCGCCACCATCGGGGCGGGAGCGGTGGCGTTCGTCGCCTCCGTGTTCGTCGGCGCGCCGTACCTCGCCAGGGTTGGCGCGCGCGCCGCCCGTCCGCTGCTCGAGCGGTTCGGCATCGAGGGGCGCCTCGCCGTCGACAACTCGGTCCGCAGCCCCAAACGGACAGCCACGACCGCCAACGCTCTGCTGATCGGGGTCTTCCTGGTCACGCTGGTCGCCGTGGCGGGTGCGAGCATCCGGGACTTCGCGATCCAGCAGGTCAACGACGTCCAGTCCGCGGACTACGTCGTTGTCAGCCAGGGCGGCACCATCGACCCTGACTTCGTCTCCCAGCTGAAGGACGTGAAGGACGTCAACGACGTGGTGGCGTTCGAACGGGCGCCCGTCACGATCGACGGTGCCGCTGCGACCGTCTCCGCCGGTGACGTCGCGGAGATGGCCAAGATCGCGAACCTCGAGGTCGACAAGGGAGACCTCGCCGACCTGGCGGACGGAACGATCGCCGTGCTGGACACCGGCGACGGCAAGGCGCCGAACGTCGGCGGCACGGTCACGGTCACGGACTCACGTGGCAAGGACGCCGAGCTGAAGGTCGTGGCGGTCCTGGCGCCGACTCAGGACACCGGTCAGACCGGGAGCATCTTGGATCAGGCCAGCTTCGACTCGCTCGTGGGCGACGTCGCGCCGACCATCGCGTTCGTCGACGTCGCCTCGGGCGCGCAGGGCGAGACCAAGGACGCCATCGAGGACCTGGCCGACCAGCGACCCGACATCACCGCCCAGGAGGGCAACGCCCTCGGCCAGCTCATCCGCACCGTCTTCGACTTCCTCATCAAGGCGGTCACCGGGCTGCTGCTCATGAGCGTCCTGATCGCGTTGATCGGCATCGTCAACACGATGTCGCTCTCGATCCTGGAACGCAGACGCGAGCTGGGCCTGCTCCGCATCATCGGCATGACCGACAAGCGGGTCCGGCGGATGGTCACCCTCGAGTCCGTCCTGATCGCGCTGCTCGGGACGCTCGGCGGGATGGTGACGGGCCTGGTCGTGTCGCTCCTGCTCGTGTTGTCCTTCAACCGGCTCAGCGACGCCACCATCACGCCCAGCATCCCGTGGGTCGAGCTCGTCGCGATCATGGTGCTCGGCGTCCTGCTCGGCGTCCTGGCGGCCCTGCTCCCGGCACGTCGGTCCACCAGGATGGAGGTCCTTGACGCGATCTCCGCCGGATGACGAGCACGGGGGTAGGCACGGCCGAGGCGATCGGCCGCGAATCTACTCACCCGTAACGTAAAGATCCGGCTTAGGCTCTGACCACCTCGGAACAGCCGTGAGGAAGTGCTCCCGACCTCGCACGTACGGCGTCAGCTCAGTCACAAGGAGTCCAGCAGCGTGCTCCACTCGGGTTTCTTGCACCTCCCCTCTTTGTCCCACCGCAGGTGGTCACGTCCGGCATGGACCCGTGCGGCGGCGCTCCTCGCCGTCCTGGCGGCTGTGATTGCGACGTTCCCCGCACTCCTGCTGACACCGTCCCCCGCGGCGGCCGTCGTGCCGGGCGAGGGCGTGCTGACGCTGACCAAGGGCGTCCAAGGTCAGACCGGCACCCCGACGTACGGGCCCGACGCGACGTTCACCTACGCCCTGCGGGTCAGCTGCTCCAACCTCGACGGCCCTGGCTGCGGGGACACGACCGTCGTGGACCAACTGCCCGAACCGCTCGTCGTCGACCCGGCGGGCACCGATCAGATCCAGGTCAGCGGACTCGGGACGACGTACGCAGTCGACGCCACGCCCGGCGGGTCCGAGGTGACGGTCCGGGTCACCCAACCGCTCGGCGACGGTGAGGTCGGCCTGGAGTCCGGCGACGAGGGACTCGTCCTGATCCGCGTCCGGGTGCCGGTCGACGCCTCGGCCGAGTACGCCGGCGCCGTCACCAACACGGCCCGCGTCACGCAGTCCAACGGCGACCCACGCGCCGCCTCGACCCCGGTGGTCCTGGACATCGAGGAGAACCTCGAGGCGGTCGTGGCCAAGACCGTGTCGACGACCGCACCGGCAGGGGAGCCGGTGCCCGCCGTGCCAGGACAGGCGGTGACCTGGACCCTGCGCGCCGGCAACACGTCCAACGGCTCCGTCGACCGCCTGGTCCTGCAGGATCCCGCCGACGGCGCCCCGGACCCCTACGAGTACCTGGCGCTGACCGGGTTCGACACCTTCACCGCACCCACCGGCGCCGACCGCGTCCGGGTCGACCACCGCACCGCAGCCGGCACCTGGGTCACCGGCACCACCGGCGCGTTGCCGAGCGACCCGGCCACCCTCCTGCCTGCCGACCTCTCGACCGTCCACGGCCTCCGGTTCATCTTCTCCGCCGCAGCCGGACGCCTGCCCGCGACCGGGGACGCCCGTCGCGCCGTGATCACCTACCGCACGCAGACCCGTCCCTCAGTGACCGCGATCCCCGCCGGGACGACCGAGACCGTCGTCAACCGTGCCTCGGCCTCGGTCGCCTCCGGCGGCGACAGCAGCCCGGACGTCACCGCCCAGGCCACCGTCGACATCCGTCGCCAGCCCCCGACGGTGGCCCTGGCCAAGACCTTCGCGGCGACGGCCGTCACGGCTGGGCAGTCGACTGTCGCCACCCTCCGAGCGACCGTCGGCGCCACGCCGGTGAGCAGCCTGAGCATCGAGGAGCCGAGCTCGGGCGCGGACCTCGCCGGTCAGGGACTGACCTTCGACGGGTTCACCTCTGGCGTGGACTGGCCAGCCGGCGCGAGCGCCGCCGCCGTCACCTACCGGTACGCCGACGGCGTGCCGGCCGGTGCCGTGTCAACCGGCACCGTCGACACGCTGCCCACCCCGCAGGCAGGTCGACGCGTCGTCGGGTTCACCGTCGACTTCACGGGCACCCTGCCCCGGGGCGCCGTCGCCGAGGTGCCGTTCACCGTCGTCGCCGACCCTGTCGCCGGCAGCGCCGACGTCACCTCGACAAACACCGCCACCGCGCGCGGCACTGCCGTGGACGGCGAGCCGAGCGACCCGGTCGACGCCAGCGATGACCTGGTTCGTCGTCCGCTGCGCGTCGCGGTCTCCGCGGGCAAGAACATCACCCGGGAGTGGATCTACGCCGCGCCCGGTGCCTCGTCGCTGGTCAGCCTGCCCGCGGAGGTCATCAACACCGGACCGAGTCCCGCCACCGTGGGGTCGGAGTACCTCCGGGTCACCGACCCGGCAGCCCCGGCGGCCGCTCCCACCCCGTTCTGGGACCGGTTCGACCTCCGCTCCGTCGGCCCGACCGAGGTCCCGGCGGGGACGACGCTCACCGTCGCCTACTGGAACGGAGCCACCTGGACGCCGTTCACTGCGGCCGACGGTGTCGCAGGACCGGTCGACGAATTCTCGTTCACGCCGACCTCCGGCGAACGGGCGCTGGCCCAAGGCATCCGGTTCACCTACACGCCCACCGCCACCGGTGCACTGCTCCCGCCCGGCTTCGAGGCGATCCCCTACCTCCGCGTCCAGCTCCGGGAGACCCTCCGCAGCGATCCGGGCACCACCGCTCTTCCGACCGCCGACCTCGACCTCACGAACACGGTCGGGGCCGAGGCCGCCAACCCTTCCGCGGTCGACCCGACCGTCACAGACACTGCCGACGACGTCGTCCAGGTCCGACCGGTGCCCTCGGGCGGTGGCCTCGACCTGGTCGACAAGGGCTGGGTCGTCCCCCCGGGTGCATCCGGCACCGAGGTGACCGCGCTGACCGACGACGAGCGCACCGCCCGGCTCAGCTGGAGCACCCAGAACCTGCCCCTGGACCGCGTCACCCTCACCGACCCCGCCGGGCCCGTGTCCGACGACCCCGCCGACCTCGCCGCGTCCGTCTACGACACCTTCGACCTGCACCGCATCGCCCCGATCAGCGACCCGCTGATGACCTTCGACGCCATCGACTCGGTCGAGCTCTACTCAGCGGCTGCCGATGCCTGGGTCGACATTAAGCCCGCCGCCTGCCCCGGGACGAGCTGTGACGGTGGGTTCGCGGGCTACACGCTCACGACCGCCGAACGGGCCGACACCCTGGGCGTCCGAATCACCTACGTCGAGAGCCCGACTCGGGCGGCCCGGATCGGGGGCCCCGATGACCCCGACGTCGGCAGCGGGGTGGCGCAGTCCGGCGGCAACGACCGACGCCTCGACCTGGTCCTCGGACTGCGGCAGGAACGACGCTCGACCGGCTTCCCGGTCCTGGGCGACCAGCAGGGCCCTCCGCTCTACAACGGCTCGACGCGCGGCGAGGTCGTCAACAGCGTGGGCCTCGACGCGACCGGCCCGGGGACGACCTACAGCGCTCAGGACGCCGCCGCCATCCAGATCGTCGACCGGCCCGTCAACATCGAGGTCGCCAAGAGCTTCGACCAGTCCACCCTCGGCCTGCCGCCGGCCGGCACGGACCTCGACGACTATCCGCTCGCGACCGCCACGGTCACGGCCACGAACGACTCCGCCTCCAAGCTCCGGCTGCTGGAGCTCACCGATGCGATCGACAGCCCCGACGACCCCTTCGACCGCCTCGATCTGCACCAGATCGAGGTGAACCCGCCGGCTGGTTCCGAGAACGTCCTGGTCGTCCTGACATTCGACCCGTTCGACCCCGACGTCAGCTACACCGAGGCCCAGGCTGAGGCACTGACTCCCGCCCAACTCGCCGGGGTCACGGACGTGCGGATCCAGGCCCTCGGGCTCATCCCCACGAACGAGACCCTTCGAGCGACGCTGACCTTCCAGTTGCGTGCCACCGTGCGCGGAACCGCAGTGCCCGTAACCGAGGCCGACCAGATCGTCAACACTGCGGAGGGCCTCGGTCTCAACCCCGGTGACGACCAGGCCACCAGCGCCACGGCGACCCTCGACATCGTGGCGCCGACCTACGACGTCGTCGCCGCCAAGGAGGTCGTCCCGGCGTCCCGCACTGAGGTCCAAGCCCGCACCGGCTACACGGTCACGCTGAGCGGTCGACCCTCGGGCACCGTCCGCACCCGTCTGCTGACGCTGACCGACGCCACTCCGACGTTCTGGAACGCCTTCACCCTCACCGGGCTACCCGCGCAGGCCATGCCCGCGCCGGTCGAGCAGGCCCGGCTCGATGTCCTGACGGGCGTGACCTACACCGCCGAACCGGCTCCGGGGGGTGACGCACTGGTCGCGCGCTGCGCCGGTTCGCTCGACCTCACCGCCTGTTGGACGATCGGCGCCTGGACCAACCTGAGCAACGGGACCTGGACACCGACCCTGCCCGCCGGGATCACCGCCGCCGCCGTCGTCGGGACCCGAGTCTCGGCCCGTCGTGCCGACGGGAGCAACTGGGAGCGACCGGCCACCCCGACCGTCCCGTTCCGGTTCACCACCGAACGACGTCAGCTGCTCCGGGTCGGACCCGACGGGGGAGCGAACACCCCGGTGCCGTCCACCAAGCCTGACCTCGACCCGGCACCCGGCGAGTCCCAGCGCGGTACCTTCACCGACACCGTGGAGGTCCACGCCGATGGCGCCTGGGAGAACCAGACCAGCCTCTGGACCGCGGACGACGACGCCATGGCGGTCACCCGGCTCGCCCACCTCCCCAACCGGCTCTCGCTGACTAAGTCACCCGGCAACGGGATCGGAGCGCCGCCGCTCTACGCGCCCGACACGGTCATCCCGTACGTCATGACCATCGAGAACACCGGTTCCTGGCCCCAGACCGGGCTGACCGTCGTCGACGACATCGGGACCAACGAGAACGGCTCGTTCCTCGTCTGGCCCGACGACCCCGACACGGGTGACCCGACCCCGTCGTACAGCTTCTCGTTGACCGGCGGCGACGGGGCCACCAAGCCCACGACCGGGTTCACCGCGGCACTCGACACCGCCACCGGCGAGCTCGCCGTCGCCCTGCCGGCCGGCTTCGTCCTCCAGCCCAGCGACACCCTCACCCTCCGGGCCAACCTTGTCTTCCAGCTCGGTCTCGAACCCGGCACCGGCGTCGTCAACATCCTCAGGGTCAGCAACGACCGGATCCTCGACACCTGCCGCACCACCCGCAACAACCGGCCGGACGGTCAGACCGGGCCCGTCGCCCGGTGCGCGGCCCAGACGGTAGTGGAGCCGAGCCCGCTGAGCCCCATCCGCGCGGTCAAGTCGGTCCGCGGCGTCAGCGCCGGCGTCCCCGGAGCCCCGGCCGGCACCACCAACCATGACGACCTCGGTGTTATCCAGCTCGGCTTCGGCGACGAGTCGTCCTCGTGCGACGCACCCAACGCGCGCAACGGTTTCTACCGCCACCCGTGCGTGCCGATCACCCGCGCCGGTGGGGCAGAACGCTGGCAGCTGTCCCTGACCAACCAGGGCAACATTCCCGTGGCCCGCCTCGCCGCCATCGACGTCCTGCCGCACCCCGGCGACACCGGCACCATCCTCACGGCCGCACGTCAGTCCGCGTGGCGCGCATCGTTCGTCGGCAACCTGCGCAGCAACGTCGACGAGGTCGACAACCGGCAGAAGGCGCTCCGTGTCTACTACGCGACCTCCGTGCCGAACGTCTCGTGCAACGCCGCAGACATTCGCAACGAGGTCATCCGGGCCGGACTGCCCACCTCTGACCCCTGCTACGGAGATGTGACCAACCGCGGCTGGAGTCTGCTCACTCCTGCGACCCCCGGCCCGGTCCTGGCGACGGTCCGCGCCATCAAGGTCGTCATCGACTACGACGAGGTCGACAGCCTGTCCGGGCTGGCGCCCGGGCGCACCATCGACGTCACCTTCGACACCGAGACCCCGGCGTATGCCCCCCGCGCCGTCGCCGCCGACCTCGACCCGATCGCGTACAACTCCTTCGCGGTCGCCAGCCTCGGCACCTTCCAGGGCGACGACGCCGTCAGCAGCGTCGTCGAGCCGCGCAAGGTCGGCGTCGCCCTCTCCACCGGGCGCCTGGAGGCGCTGAAGGAGGTCGACCTCCCGACGGGGGCGTCGTTCCCGCTGCCGGCGTCGTACCCCTTCGACCTGTCCTGCAGCTCTCAGGGGGAGGATGTGCCCATCGCCGACGCCGACGGCGCACCCGCGGCGCGGGTCCGACTCACTCCCGGTGACGTGCTCGGCCTGAACGACGGTGACACGGCCAGCCCGTGGGGCGAGCTCAACATCCCGCGGTACGCCGACTGCCGGCTGACGGAGGTGCCGACGCAGGGCGCCGTCGTGACCTTCGACCCGGCCGGTCCGACGACCGGCACGTCCGCCGACGTCACCGCGGTCCGCGACTACCGCGCGCGCGGCGACGTCGCCAACCCGGCCTACCCCGACGCGGTCCCGCTCGCACGGATCACCGCCACGAACACCTACGCCAACGCTGGCTTCGTTGTCGCCAAGACGGTCGACGACGGCGGCGCCGTCGACGCCGACGGCGATCCCGTCACCTACACCGAGACCTACGACTTCACTGCCTCCTGCACCTTCAACGGCACCGAGGTCGTCCCCCCTGGCGATCGCACCTTCACCCTCGGCGACGGCGACGACAAGACCTTCGATGACCTGCCGGCGGGCGCCGAGTGCACCGTCGCCGAGACCGACGACGGCACCGCTGCGTCCACCACCCACGTCGTCACCGTCGATGGAATCGCGTCGCCGGAGACGAACGGCACGACCGCCTCCTTCACCCTGGCCGCCGACGTGGGGACCACCCACGTCAACCGCGTCGACCTCACGAACCAGTACACCGTCGGCTCGCTCGAGATCACGAAGGCGGTCCTCGGTCTCGGCGCCGACTGGGCCGGCAACGAGTTCCGTGTTCTGGTCTCCTGCACCCGACCCGGTGCAGCCCCGAACCCGGTCTACGAGAACGACACGCTCATCGATCCCCTCGACCCGACCTGGGAGATCGACTACCTCCCGACCGGTGCTGAGTGCACCGTCACGGAGGACCCCGACGAGGACGGCGGCGCGACGCTCACCCTGGTGCTGCCCGAGGAGCCGGTCACCATCGGCGCCGCGGGAGGAGCGGGCGATCCCGTCCAGGTCGACGTCATCAACGGGTTCGGCGCCGGCGACCTCCGCATCACCAAGCAGGTCGAGGGCGACACCGACGAGCTGCCCGCCGCCCTGAGCGGCACCTATACCGTCTCGGTCGCCTGCACACTGCTCATCAACGGCACCGACGTACCCCTCGACATCCCGGGTGGGGCCACCCGGACGCTCGTCGGTGACGGCGCCTCCGCCGTGTACACGGGTCTCCCGACCGACGCCGTCTGCGAGGCCACGGAGACCGGCCAGGACCCGGTCGCGCAGGAGACGACGATCAGCCCCGCCCAGGTCACCATCGGCCTCAACGACACCGTCGACCTGACCGTCACCAACACCTTCCGCCTGGGGTCGGTCGAGGTGACCAAGACCGTGACCGGTCCCGGGGGCGACCGGTACGGCGCTGGCCCGTTCCAGGTCACCCTCGACTGCACCCGTCCCGGCGGATCCGGCGCCCCCGTGGCTGTCGACATCCCAGGCGGCGCAACCCGCACCCTTACTGCGCCCGAGCTCAGCACGGTCTACGAGCTGCTCCCGGTCGACGCCAGCTGCGTCGTCACTGAATCGGACGACGGCGGTGCCGACAGCACCCGCGTGACCGTCGACCCGGACGGTGGCACACCGTCGACCGTCCCGGGCACCTCTGCACCCCTCGTCGTCCTCGACGACAACGCCTCCGGCCCGGCCGCAACCGGCCCCTCCGGAGTGGCCGTCGAGCTCGCCAACCGATTCGACGTGGGTTCCGTTCAGGTCACCAAGCGCGTCGCCGGTCGCGGCGCGGACACCTACGGGACCGGGCCGTTCCAGACCGAGCTCCGCTGCACCACGGCGACCGGCACGGGCCTCGACGTACCCGGAGGACCGGTCCGCACCCTCAGGGCCGAGGACGACTACACCGCCCTCTATGACGACCTCCCACCCGGCGCCGCCTGCACCCTCACCGAGACGAGGACGAATGGCGCCTCGTCGACGGGCATCCAGGTCGTGCGAGGAGCCGTCGGTGCCCCGTCCGACGTCGCAGGCCCCACCGTCACGCTGACCGTCGGCAACGACACCGGACCGAGCCAGGTCGCCGACGCCCCGCCGGGGGTCGTTGCCAGCATCGTCAACCGGTACGACGTCGGCGCTGTCCGGGTTCTCAAAGAACTGACCGGGCCCGGCGCTGACAAGGCGATCGGTCCCTTCATGGTCGCGCTGTCCTGCACGCGGGTCGTCGACGGCCGGCGGGAGCGTGTCTCTGCCCCCGACGGCAACCGCCTCGTGCTCGGTCCCGAGACCCGGCTGCGCGGCCGCTGGACTGACCTGCCCGTCGGTGCACGTTGCGAGGTCACCGAGCCGGGGGACGGCGGCGCTGCCCGGACAACGATTACGCCTCGGGTCGTCACAGTCGAGGGCGGGCCGGTCACCGTGACGGTGCGCAATCACTTCGACCCGACCGTCCCCTCGACCACCGACGACAACGACTCGGTCGGGCCGCCCGACGCGGATCAGGACGCCGGAGAATTGGCCGAGACCGGCAGCTCCGTGCCGCTTTGGGTGCTCCTCGTAGCCGCTCTGGCGATCTTCCTCGGTGCGACCCTGATGGTGGCGGGACGCCAGGGCAGACGGTGACTCGGTGGACCCTCGTGGCCGCTGAGGAGAGCGTACTGAGCGGCTGCGGGCCCGGAGGGGCAGAACCAGCACCGGCAATTCCCCACAGCGGTGTCAATTAGCCCTCGCACTGGCCTAGCTCACCCCCAGTGGGGTGAAGGTGTGAGACGTCAGGATTGACTATTCTGTGGCAGTGGGCGGTGGCTCTGCTCCTTCAGTCGCACGAAGGCTTACCCGCGCTGGCGATGATTATCCGATCTCGGGTATGCGATGTCGATAGAGCTATTAACGGGACGCATCGGATCCGGAAACTCCTATGCTCCTCAAGGGTGTTGGTCATGACGACGGAACGCTGGCGGGTCCGCATCGAGACCTGCCAGGGATGTCGAGGCAGGCTCGTCTACCTGTTCGTCCGCGTTGATGAGATGCCGTGGCAGCTCGACGAAGTCTCCTGTCGAGGAAACGGATGCGAGCTTGCGCCGGGCTCCGATCCACCGGCACTGCCGACGGATTGACGCCCGGACGAGGTCACGCGTCCGATGCAGGCCACGCGCCGCCCACGGCTCGAAATACGTGTTAAGACGTCCGCCTCCCAGCGCGAGCGTCGCATCACTAGTTGGGCTTTCAGTCTTCTTGCAGGCATCGGAAATCCCCAATCAGAATCTGCGGCACGTATGCTACGAAGATTCGTAGGGCGGGTCACCACGTGGTGGCCCGTATCTGCATTTCTAGGGTAATTGACGGCTATTCGTGACGGGTGACGAATATGCGCGGTGGGATCAAGGTCTACCGGGGTTCGGCGAAAGCGGCACGCAACTATGTCGAGGCCGATCGGCCCCGCGCGGACGACTACTACCTGGCCGAAGGCGCCGGCCTCGCCGAGCACCACGTCGCCATCGCTACCGCAAACGGCCCCTCCGTTGCTACAGGAACACCGCTCGATGGCGACGCCTACGAGGCCTGGGTCGCCGGCCTGGACCTAACAGGCGGACCGAAGGGGCGGGTGCGGACCGATGACCAGGCGGTGCGGTTCGTCGAGGTCATCGTCAATGGGCCTAAGACCTGGTCCCTGGCCGCTGCTGTTCATCCTGAGATTGCGGCCGCCTACGAGGCCGCCCAGGATCGTGCCGCGGGCGAGATCATCGTCTGGCTGGCCGCGAACGCGACGACCCGGGTCGGGCCGCGGGGTCGCCAGGTCCAGGTCTCGGTTGAGCGGATCGAGGCCGCGACGATCCGGCACTACACCTCCCGCGCGGGTGACCCGCACCGTCATCTGCACCTGCAGATCAACGCCCGGGTCTGGGCCGCCGGGCGATGGCGCGGGATCCATACGGTCGGGGTCCGGGACAGTCTGGATGCGATCAACGGGATCGGCCACGCGGCCGTGCAGTGCGACCCCGACTTCCGCCAGACGCTGCAGCGACTCGGCTACATCCTGGATGCGAGCTCGGGTGAGATCCGCGAGCTTGTCCCGTTTGTGGGGGAGTTCAGCGAGCGGGCCGCGCAGATCGACCGCAACGTGGCCCGCTACGAGGCCGAGTGGCGCACCACGCATCCCGGCGAGGAACCGGGCCCGCGACTGCGCCAGGCCTGGGACACACGGGCCTGGGCTCAGGCCCGCCCAGACAAGGTCGTCCCCGAGGACGGCGTCGATCTTGCCCGCCGGTGGATCGAGGAGCTCCACGACCTCGGCTTCGAGCAGCCGACTCCACCCGAACCGGATGAGCACCTCCCGGTCGACGCAGGAGGCAGGGTTGGCAGCCGGATGGGGAGCGGGGTCGGTGAGCTCAATCGCGAGGAGATGGTCGAGACGGTGCTGAGCCGGCTCGGGGCACGACGCTCGGCGTGGAACGCCGCCGACATCCGAGGCCAAGTCGAGCAGGCCATCGCCGCCGCCGGGATCGTCACCAACCCGCGGGTGCGGGTCGAGCTGGCCGAAGACCTCACCGCCCGAGCCATCGAGGCGTGTGTCCCGCTCCTGAACCGGGCCGATGTGCCGCGGCACGTGCGGGCCTTGACCTCACCACACGTCCTCGCGGTGGAAGCGGACCTCACCACCCGCCTCGCAGCCCGCTCAGGGCGCGGTGCCCGCCCGGCCGAGCCGACACCAGCGGTTGTGGGGGAGCAGTCGTTGGATCCGATGCAGCGTGACGTGGTTGCCGCGCTGGCGGGTGATGGTGAGCTGGTGGTGATCGAGGGCGCGGCCGGTGCGGGGAAGACCACCACCCTCGCCGCCGCCCGCACCGCACTGACGGACCAGGGACACCGCTTGGTGGTGGTGACGCCGACGTTGAAGGCCTCCCAGGTCGCTGCCCGTGAGCTGAAGACGCCGGCGTTCTCGGCGGCATGGCTGGTCCACCAGTACGGGTTCCGGTGGGACGAGGACGGCCGCTGGACCCGCGACACCCACTCCGACGGCCTCACGACTTCCACGGTCACTCCCACGACTCAGGCGGTGTTGTCGCCTGGGGACGTGTTGCTGGTCGACGAGGCCGGGATGCTCGACCAGGACACCGCCCAGGCGCTGCTACAGGTCGTCGATGAGGCCGGCGCCAGGGTCGCGTTGATGGGCGACCGGCACCAGCTCCCTGCGGTGGGGCGTGGGGGAGTGCTCGACCACGCCACCCGCTGGGCCACCGCTGAGGCCTGCGTGACCTTGGATGCGGTCCACCGGTTCGCCGACGACGAGTACGCGCAGTTGAGCCTGTTGATGCGCAGTGGTGAGCGCAGTGGTGAGGTCTTCGACCGCCTCCACGCGCGCGGCCAGATCCACCTCTACGCCACCGACGTCGAGCAGATCCACGCCCTCACCGAGCTCGCCGCCGACTCGGGGCCGGGGCGCAGTGGTGAGGGGCGGCTGCTGGTCGCCGACACCCGGGTCCAGGTCGACCTGCTCAACAAGATGATCCGCGACCGACGAGTCGCAACGGGCCAGGTCGACGACACCGACGCGGTCCTCGCCGGAAGCGGCGGGAGGGTCGGGGTGGGGGATCGGGTGATGACCCGGCTCAACGACCGTGAACGCGACGTCGCGAACCGTGAGACCTGGACCATCACCCACATCAGCGAAGGCGGCGCCGTGAGCCTGGCCGGCGGCCGCGGTGAACGGGTGCTGCCGGCCGACTACGCCGGCCGACACCTCGCGCTCGCCTACGCCACCACCGCCTACGGCGCCCAGGGCGAGACCGTCACCGAAGCCCACCTCTCGATCAGTGACAGCACCGACGCCGCGTCCGCCTACGTGGCCATGACCCGCGGCTGCCGCGCCAACACCGCCCACCTTGTCGCCGACAACGTCGACGACGCCCGGCGCAAGTGGGTCGAGGTGTTCGGCCGTGACCGCGCCGACCTCGGCCCAGCCCACGCCGCGGGCATCGCTGCCGAGGACATCGACCGCTACGGCCCCGCAGCACCAGCTCGGACGCCGGACGCTGCCGGCCGGCTCCAAGCTGCCCTGCTGCGACAGCGTCACGAACAGACTGGGACGTCGCCGACGCCAGGGTCTCGGCATCAGGCGACACCCGACCTGCGGCCGCGGCGTGGTCGCTGAGCGACGACGGCATTCACCGGGGATGTCCGAAATGCTCTGAGCCCTGTGGCTTTGTTTAGTGCCGCTAGACCCGTTCGCGACACGCAGAGAGGACAACCCGATGAGCAGTATTACGACCGTCTCGATCCCCGACGGTAAGGACGAGGACTTCCTGACCTTGGCCGAGGTCGCCGCGATCCTCCGCGTCCCCGTCAACACCCTGCGCTGGTGGCGCCAGCAAGGCGACGGCCCCAGGTTCTTCAAGATCGGCCGCCACCTCCTCACCACCATCGGGGACCTCCGCGGATGGATCGATGCGCAGAAGGCATCCGACGAGTCGGGTCACTGACCTCGCGCGCGTTCGGGAGTCGAACGCCCCGCGCACGCCGAGCGCTGTCCACAGGTGTGTCGGACCGGCACCAGTCCTCCACAGTTCCGGGTTGTTGGGCGCGAGCGGTCGCCAGATCCGGTTGGGTCAAGACTTGCTCTGGCCGACGTCAGGAGGGGGTGAGCAATGGCGAGCTACAGCGTGGCCAAGAGGCCCAACGGTCGCTGGCGCGCACGATTCCGCGGCCCTGACGGCCGGGAACGTTCCCGCCACTTCGACCGCAAGGTCGACGCCGACCGCTGGGCACGAACTCAGGTCGGTCGCATCGACCGCGGCGAGTGGACCGACCCGAGCCGCGGACGGATCACGATCGGCGAGTACGCGCCGGAGTGGCTCGCCACCAAGGTCCGGATCCGCCCCTCGACCCGGCTCATGTACGACGTCCTGATCCGCAACCAGATCCTGCCGACCTGGGAGAAGACGCGGCTCGACGCCGTGAGGTACGAAGACGTCTCGGTGTGGGTGGCCAAGCTCCACGACGGCGGACTCTCCGCTGCCCGCACTCGACACGCATGGATCGTCCTCTCGCAGATCCTCGACCTCGCCGTCCGCGCCAAGCGGATCCCGAACAACCAGGCGAAGGGCGTCGAACTACCTGCCCTTCCCAGCAAGAGCGAGCGCGACAAAGTCCGATTCCTCGACGAGCGCGAGGTGTGGCACCTCGCCGAGGCCGCCGGAGACGGCGCCCTCACCATCCTGGTCCTGGCCTGGTGTGGGCTGCGCTTCGGCGAGCTCGCCGCTCTCCGATGCGGCAGCCTTGACCCGGTCAAGCGGGAGCTCCGCATCACCTGGACGCTCTCGGAGACCGGAGGCAAGCAGATCGAGGGGCCACCCAAGACCGAGAGCAGCATCCGCACCGTGCCGCTGCCGGCATGGCTGTGCGACCGCCTGATGGCGCTGACGACAGGCCGGCAGGCGGTCGACTACTTGTTTACCGCAGCCAGGGGCGGTCCGATCCGCACCGGCAACTGGCGCACCCGAGTCTTCGACCCCGCCGTCAAGCGGTCCGGCCTGGCATCGCAGGTGAAGGGCGACATGCTCCGACCCCACGATCTCCGGCACACCTGCGCCTCACTGCACATCAAGCACGGCACCCCGCCGAAGGTGCTGTCGGAGATGCTCGGACACGCCTCCGTCGCCATCACCCTCGACCGCTATGGTCACCTCTACCCGGGCGACGTTCACCTGTACGTCGACCGGTTGGGGGAGGTAGCGCTCGCGGCCCGTGCGGACTTTTTGCGGACTAGCGGCACCTCCGGTACCCCGGAGGGTGCGGGGCGGGCGCTAGAAATAGCGTCTGACCTGCGGAAACAGGTACTCGGGGCGGTAGCTCAGTCGGTTAGAGCAGAGGACTCATAATCCTTGGGTCGTGGGTTCGAGCCCCACCCGCCCTACTCATCCTTCTTTACCTTCAGGACCGCCGTTCGTCGGCCGATGCTCAGGGCCGCGCCACACCTCGGCGCGGGTTCCTGCTCCCCGAACGATCGGTTGGTCATGTCCTTCACCGTCCCGAGCCGGAGAGTCGCGGCGCTCGCCGTCGCGGCGTCCGGTCTGGCCACGGTCCTGTCCGGGGCGTTCGCCCCGGCGGCGACCGCAGCCCCGTCCACCGCCACGGCCGCGGCGTCCGCCTCGTCCGTGACGGTCGCCGCCGCGAAGAAGTCGTGGTTCGTCGACCCGCGTACGCCGGCGCAGCGCAAGGCGCAGCTGGCCGTGCCCGGCAAGCCCGAGAAGTACCGCGGCAAGCTCCGCGAGACCCGCGCGGTCTACCGCACGCGCGACGGCGCGCTGGCCGTGCCGATGCGCTACGCGTTCGGCAACCTCGTCTCGAAGGGTCAGGCCCTGACCCTCGACGGTGGCGGCCTGTTCTCGGGTGGCTCGGCCACGCTGACCACCTCGGCGAAGGCACAGATCCGCAAGCTGGCGGACTCGCTGACCAACGCCTCCAGCGTCCGCTGCGAGGGGTACGCCGACTACTCCGGCCCGGCCGGTGAGGCGACGTCGCTGTCCAAGGCGCGCGCGGCGAAGGTGTGCGCGCAGCTGGCCAAGGAGAACCCCGGCCTGAGGACGTCCTCGGTGAGCTACGGCTCGGCCCGTCCGGCGATCGTCGGCGGCGTCCCGGCCAAGCGTGAGCTCAACCGCCGCGTCGTGGTCGAGATGACCGGCACCCGCCCGGTCAAGCCGGTCCCGACCGCCCCGCAGGCCAAGGTCCCCGGCGCGCCCGTGCTCGTGCACGCCGACGGCATCGACGGCGCCGTGCGCTACGGCTTCAACGCCCCGGCGACCGACGGCGGCTCGCCGATCACCGGCTACCAGGTCTCAACCGGTGGCGCCTGGGTCCCGGTCCAGATCCTTCTCGGCCGTCGTACGACGACGTCCGACACCCAGCTCACCCCGTGCCGCGGCTGCGGCCCGCAGGCCGAGTTCGAGGCGAACCTCGGCGACCTGACCCCCGCACAGCTGGTGAACCTGCGCGTCCGCGCGGTGAACAAGGTCGGCGCCGGCGCGCCGTCCAACACGCTCTCGACGACCGTCTACGGCCGTCCGTCCGCCCCGACCGACCTGAAGGTCGTCGGTGACGACGGCGTCCTCACCACGACGTTCGCGGCCCCGGCCGAGAACGGTGGCTCGGAGGTCTACTACTACGAGATCTCCTACGACGGTGGGCAGCACTGGACCTACGTCCCGCTGACGTCCGGCACCACGCTCACCGTGGTCAAGGAGGGCCTCGACAACGGCACGTCGTACGACGTCCGCGTCCGCGCCTGGAACGACTGGGGCTTCGGCCCCGAGGCGTCTCTGGAGGAGAAGACCCTCGTCGCCGCCGTCCCGTCCGCTCCCGAGATCGGCAGCCCGAAGGTGCACGGCTCCGTGGTCAACTTCGCGCTCCAGGCTCCCGAGCGCAACGGCGGCCTGCCGATCAGCGGCTACGAGGTCACCACCGACGGTGGAGAGACCTGGGACGAGCTGGAGGTCGACGAGGACGAGGGCCTGTACTTCTCCCTGGCCGGCCTGACCTTCGGCGACGAGTACGACGTCCAGGTCCGCGCGGTCAACGCCCACGGCAAGGGCAAGGCCAGCGAGTCGCAGAAGTTCACCTACGCCACGGTCCCGTCGGCGCCGCGCATCCGGACGTCCACGGGCGACAACGGCACCATCACCACGGTCGTCGAGCCGGCCGAGCACGACAACGGCTCGGCGATCACGTCCTACGAGATCTCCTACGACGGCGGCGAGACCTTCACCGAGTTCGACACCACGGGCACCGCGCCGTGGACCACGGTCAAGGACGGCTTCCAGAACGGTGTCGAGTACGGCGTCCGCGTCCGCGCCGTCAACGCCAAGGGTGCGAGCCAGAGCTTCGGCGCGCTGGTCTTCGTGGCCACCGTCCCGGACAAGGTGTGGCTCGACGACGAGCCCGTCGTCACCGGCACGCGTGCCTCGTTCACGTTCGAGGCCCCGGAGTTCGACGGTGGCCTCCCCGTGACCTCCTACGAGGTGAGCACCGACGGCGGCGAGACCTGGGGCTCCTTCCCCTACACGCCGACCGTCGAGGGCTTCGCGTTCGACCTCGACGACCTCACCCTCGGTCACGCGTACGGCGTCCGCGTCCGCGCGGTCAACGCCCGCGGCCCGGGCGCGGGCAGCAAGAACCGTGTCGTCACCCCGATCGCGGTGCCGAACGCCCCGACCGACGTGGTCGCGGTCGCCACCGGCACCTCGGTGAAGGTGGACTTCGTCGCGCCGGAGTCCGACAGCGGTCACCCGATCGAGAGCTACGAGGTCAGCATCGACGGTGGCGAGTGGACCGGCGTCGAGGTCTCGAGCATCGCCTACACCTTCACCCTGACCAACCAGACGGTCGGCGTCCACACCTACGCGGTCCGTGCGGTCAACGCCGCCGGTCCGGGTGACTTCGCGAAGTCCGAGGAGGTCGAGGTCGTCGCCGAGCCGAAGCCGCCGGTCGTGACCGGCTACACCAACACCCGCGACGCAGTGACGATCCACTTCCGTGAGGAGGATGTCGACCTGGCCGAGGTCTCGGCCTGGCAGGTGAAGATCGACGGTGGGTCGTGGACCAACTTCACCAACGTGACGACCCCCTGGTTCGGCGGCCTGAGCGGCAGCCTCACCCCGTACCCGTGCGGCGGGCAGCCCTGCTCCGACGTGCTCGGCACGGTCCAGGTGCGGGCGGCCCTGGTTGACGGTGGCTACAGCGACCCGAGCGCGGTCTACTACCTACCCGGCTACCAGTCGGGCGGCATCCCCGGCTGACCACCCGCATCACCGCAGCACCTCTGAACGACGAACGGCCCCGGGCTCGCCCGGGGCCGTTCGTCGTCTCCGCGATCAGTCGGTCGCGCCCCCGCCGTACGACGACTGGTAGGCCAGCAGCGCCGCACGGGCCCGCTCCAGGCTCTCCTCGAGCTCGGGCAGCAGCTCCAGCGCCCCGTCGACGCTCCCGGTGTCGCCGACGAACTCCAGCTGTCGTGCGGCCTCGCCGGCGAACGGGACGCCGAGGTTCAGCGCGCTCC
Source organism: Nocardioides lianchengensis (assembly GCF_900101465.1). Lineage (GTDB taxonomy): Bacteria > Actinomycetota > Actinomycetes > Propionibacteriales > Nocardioidaceae > Nocardioides > Nocardioides lianchengensis. The sequence continues at coordinate 7,725 of NZ_FMZM01000020.1, read as the reverse complement.
CGGCGAGCTTGTGGGCGGCCGCGCGCAGGGCGGCGGCGTCGTCGCCGACGATCGCCGCGCGGATCGTGTCGACGGCGGAGCGTGAGTTGGCCATGAAGTTGCCGATGGCGCGGTCCAGGTACGTCGTGTTGCCCGGGTCGAGGTCGCGCAGCATCTCGAGCCGTTCGAGGTCGAGGCCGTCGACGGGCGAGGAAGAGGACACGGGGTTCTCCGATGGGGGTGTGGGGGCGGGGGAGTCGGGGGACCCCGGTGGGCCGGGGTCCAACCAGCGGGCCAGGACTGCCCCGAGAGCGGCCGGGTCGACGGGCTTCGTGAGGAAATCATCCATGCCGGCCTCGAGGCAGCGCTCACGCTCCCCCTCCACGGCCGCGGCGGTCATCGCGATCACGGGCACCCGGGTGCCCTGATCGCCCTCCGTCTCCCGCAGCCGGCGGGTCGTCGCGTACCCGTCCAGGCGCGGCATCTGCACGTCCATCAGGATCGCGTCGTACGACGAGCCGCGCAGGATCTCCAGGGCGGCCAGCCCGTCGTCGGCCGTCTGCCCGACGTAGCCGAGCGACTCCAGCAGGCCCATGGCGACCATCTGGTTGACCGGGTTGTCCTCGACCACCAGCACCCGACGGCGACGCGGACCGTCAGGCACCTCGTCCGCCGGTGCGGCCGAGCGCCCGCCCACGCCGGCCAGGTGCTCGAGCAGCACCTGGCGCAGCACGCCGGCGAGCACCGGCTTGGTCAGGCTCGCGGCGATCCCCGCGTCGATCGCGGCGGCCGGGTCGGCGCCGCCGTGCGAGGTGAGCAGGAGCAGGACCGTGTCGGCGAGCTCGGGCACGGCCCGGACGTCGGCGGCGAGGGAGAGACCGTCGCGCTCGGGCATCGCGAGGTCGAGGAGCACGGCGTCGTACGGGTCGCCGGAGCGAAGCCCGTCCTGCAGCTCCGCCAGTGCGTCCGCCGCCGACGAGACGCTCTCCGGCCGGACCTGCCACCAACGCAGCTGCTCCTCGAGGACCAGCCGGTTGTGCGGGTTGTCGTCGACGACCAGGACGCGGTGGCCGCTCAGCCAGGTCCGGGCGTACTCGTCCTCGATGTCCGAGATGGTCCCGGCGGCGGCCTCCAGGACCGCGGTGAAGGTGAACACGCTGCCGCCGCCGGGGTTCGGCGCGTAGGTCAGCTCGCCCCCGAGCGCGTCGACGATCTCCCGCGAGATGGCCAGGCCCAGGCCGGTCCCGCCGTACACCCGGGTGGTCGAGGCATCGGCCTGGGTGAACGGCTCGAAGAGGGCCGCGACCTCGGCCTCGTCGATGCCGACCCCGGTGTCGGTGACGTCGATGCGGAGCACGGTGCGCCCGTCGGGGCCGGGGGAGGCCGTCGCCCGCACGAACACCTCGCCGCGGGCGGTGAACTTCACGGCGTTCGAGACCAGGTTGGTCAGGACCTGCCCGACCCGGGTGGGGTCACCGGCGAGGACCTCGGGGACGTCGTGCGCGCACGAGCTCGCCAGCTCCAGCCCCTTCGACCGGGCCGTCTCGGCCAGCACGCCGATGACCTGGTCCAGCAGCGGGCGCACCTCGAAGTCGAGCACCTCGAGCTCGAGCTTGCCGGCCTCGATCTTCGAGAAGTCCAGGACGTCGTTGATGACGCTGAGCAGCGCCCGGCTCGCGACCTGGACGCCCGAGGCGAGGCGGAGCTGCTCGGGCGCCAGGTCGGTGCGCAGCAGCAGGTCGTTGAGCCCGATGACCCCGTTGAGCGGGGTACGGATCTCGTGGCTCATGGTGGCCAGGAACTCCGACTTCTGCCGCGACGCCTCCATCGCCTGGTCGCGGGCGTCGGCGAGCTCGCGCTGGTATCGCTCGCGCTCGGCGACCCGGCCGAGCTGGACGGCGACCTGCTCGACCATCGACTGGATCAGGTCGAAGCGGTAGAGCGGCGGCGCCGAGGTGATGGTCAGCACCGCCCGGACCTCGTCGTCGAGCAGGACCGGGAAGGCGATCGTCAGCATCGTCTCGGGGTCCCACACCGACGCCCGGCTCCGGAAGGCCTGGTTCGCGAGGTCGAGCTCGCGCGCGGTCTCCTCGGGCGTCGCCGCGTCCTCGGCCCGCTCCTCGTCCAGCAGGTGCAGGGGTACGACGCCCTCGCCGTCCTCGGCCGGCACGAAGGCCCGCCCCCGCTCCCAGTCGTCGTGCAGCAGCACCAGGGTGCGGGCGTGCCGCAGCACGTCGGCCAGGGTGACCGCCTCGTTGGCCGCGCTCGCGACGGTCTGCATCAGGGTGTTCTGGGTGACCTGGTCCTCCAGGGCGATCTCGGCCTGTCGGGCCTCGGTGATGTCCTGGTGGGTGCCGGACATCCGCACCCGCCCGTCGGCGTCGTGGTGCACCACGCCCCGGCCACGGGTCCACACCCAGTCGCCCTCGCCCCATACCCGGGCGACGAACGCCAGCTCACCGGTGCGCTCGAGGGCGTCGTCGAGGGCAGCGCGCACCCCGGCCCGGTCGTCCTCGTGGACCGCCTCGAAGAAGGCGTCCAGGCCGACGGTGGTGCTCTCCGGCGTCGCGCCGTAGAGCGCGAAGAGCTCGGGGGAGCCGGACACCTCGCCGGTGGCGACGTCCCACTCCCAGCTGCCGATCCGCGCGATCCGCTGGGCCTCGGAGAGCCGGCGCTGGCTCTCCTGCAGCTCCTCGACGACGGCGCGGCGGGCGCCGTACTCCATGAAGCGGTGCAGGATCGCGACGACCTCCCCGTGCTCGTCGCGGAGCACGCTCTCCCGGACCAGCGCCCACAGCGTCGACCCGTCGCGACGGACGAAGTGGACCTCGACCTCGCCCTCGTTGACGTGACCGGAGCGCACCTGGGCGAGGTGGGCGGCGAACTGCTCGCGACCGGGCTCGTCGAGGGTGTCGAAGACCGTCAGGTCCGCCGTGTCCTCGGGCGGCACGCCGTACATCTCGGCGATGGCGGCGTTCGCGAAGAGGGTCCGGCCCTCCAGGTCGAACACCCAGATGCCGTCCGGCGACGTCTCCACGATGTCCCGGTACAGCCCCGCCAGATCCATGCCCGACCTCCTGGCGTCACGATAGGGCCTCAACCGACCGAGTCGCCGCCCGAGATCAGGTACGTGTCGTCGTCCTGGAGCTCCAGGTCCAGCCGGATGGTCTCCCGCCGCGAGCCGCCCTGGTCCAGCTGGTAGCGGTAGGTGTAGGTCACGGTCATCGCGTCGGGGTCCGCGTCGGTGACGTCGACGTCCTGGATGCGCCGCACGGAGCCCCAGAAGCTCTCGTAGCCCGGCAGCCCGTCGCTCTCCTCCTGGTACGCCGACGTCAGCATCGCGAACCCGGCCTCCGGGTCGGCGGCCGCCGTGTCCAGGTACGTCGTGACGAAGGCCGTCATCCCCTCGGCGGTGGGCTCCTCGACCGCCGCTGGCGCCGACGACGACGAGGTGCCGGGGGAGGAGGACGCGCCGGGGTCGGACTCGTCGTCGCCGCTCGTGCCGAGGACGTAGCCGACCACGGTCAGCAGGACCACGACGGCGGCGCCGACCAGCACGGGCAGCAGGCCGCGCCGCCGCTTGGTCGGCTCCGGGTCGGGGGACGCCGGGGCCGCGGGGACCGCGGCCAGCGCCGGTCGCGACAGCACCTGCGTGCCGTCGAGGTCGTGCTCGGCGGTGTCGGTACGGCGGAGCGGGAGCGGCGCCGGCAGCGGCGCGCCGGCGCCGGAACGCAGGAAGTCGCGCACCTGCTCCATCGTCCAGCGCTGAGCGGGGTCACGGGTCATCGTCGCCTCGAGCAACGGGCCGAGCCATCCGGGGGAGGCGAGCCGGGGCGGCTCCTCGTGGACGATCCGGTAGAGCGCGCCCAGCAGGTTGTCCCCGACCTCGTACGGCGGCTTCCCGGACAGGGCGTGGAAGAGGGTGGCGCCGAGCGACCAGACGTCGCTCGCGTCGGTGGCGGGGCGTCCCGAGGCGACCTCCGGGGCGAGGTACGCCGGCGACCCGGTGACCAGGCCGGTCTGGGTCAGGGACGGGTCCGCCTCGGCCTTGGCGATGCCGAAGTCGGAGAGCTTCACCTGGCCCTCCTCGTTGACGAGGATGTTCGAGGGCTTCACGTCGCGGTGCACGATGCCGGCGGCGTGCGCGGCCGTCAGCCCGTCGGCCGCCTGGCCGACCACGCGGGCGGCCTGGTCGGGATCCAGCGCTCCCCGGTCGCGGACCAGCTCGGCGAGGGTGGAGCCCTCGACGTACTCCATGACGAGCCAGTGGGCGTCGCCCTCCTCGACGAGGTCGAAGACGGCGACGACGTGCGGGTGACTGAGCCGGGCGGCGAGGCGGGCCTCCCGGGCCGCACGCTCGACGTCGGGGGCGCTCGCGCCGGGGGCCGTCCCGATGCGCTTGACGGCGACGGCGCGACCGAGGACCTCGTCACGGCCGAGCCAGACGGCGCCCATCCCGCCCCGTCCGACCTCGCGGTCGAGCGAGTACCTGCCTGCGATCAACGTCCGTCCCTCCCGTGCCACCGCCACTCTAGAACGTGCCGATGAGACGACCCGGTGGGCGTCGTTCCGGGGGATGCGGCAGGCTTGGCCCGACGGTACCCACTGCACGGAAGGCGCATCGTGTCCCTCGACCCCACCCTCCTCGACGACCTCGAGTGGCGCGGACTCATCGCGCACTCGACGGACCTCGACGCGCTGCGCGAGGACCTCGGCGAGGGGAGCGTCCACTACTACGTGGGGTTCGACCCGACCGCACCCAGCCTGCACATGGGCAACCTGCTGCAGATCGTGACCGCCATGCGCCTGCAGCGGGCCGGCCACACGCCGTACGTCCTCGTGGGCGGCGCGACCGGGCTGATCGGTGACCCGCGCGACTCCGGTGAGCGGACCCTCAACTCCGCGGAGACGGTGCGCGACTGGGTCGAGCGGGTACGACGCCAGATCGAGCCGTTCCTCAGCTTCGACGGCGCCAACGCCGCGACCATGGTCAACAACCTCGACTGGACCGCGGGACTGTCGACCATCGACTTCCTGCGCGACATCGGCAAGCACTTCCCGGTCAACCGGATGCTCGCGCGCGACACGGTCAAGCGGCGCCTGGAGTCGGGCATCAGCTACACCGAGTTCAGTTACATCCTGCTGCAGTCCCTCGACTACCTGAACCTCTTCCGCACCCACGGGGTCCGGCTGCAGTTCGGCGGGTCGGACCAGTGGGGCAACCTCACCGGCGGCGTCGAGCTGGTCCGCCGCTCCGAGGGAGCGACGGTGCACGCCTTCGCCACGCCGCTGGTCACCAAGGCCGACGGCACGAAGTACGGCAAGACCGAGGGGGGCGCGCTCTGGCTCGACCCCGAGATGATGTCGCCGTACGCCTTCTACCAGTTCTGGCTCAACGCCGAGGACGAGAAGGTGGGCGAGCTGCTCCGCATCTTCACCTTCCTCACCCGGGCCGAGATCGAGGCGCTGGAGGCCGAGCACGCCGAGAGGCCCTTCCTCCGCGCCGGCCAGCGCACCCTGGCCCGCGAGGTGACCACGCTGGTGCACGGTGCCGACGAGACCGCGCGCATCGAGGCCGCCTCGGCCGCGCTGTTCGGCGGCGGCGACCTCCGCGCCGCGGGGGCGCGCACCCTGGACGCCGCGCTCTCGACGGCTCGCCCGATGCTCGAGGTCGAGTCCCTCGGCGCGACCATCGTCGACCTGCTGGTCGACGCCGGTCTGGTCAAGAGCAAGGGCGAGGCTCGGCGGGCGGTCGCCGAGGGCGGTGCCTACCTCAACAACGAGCGCGTGGAGGACCCCGACCTGGTGCCCGGTCCGGGGGACCTGATCGACGACCAGCTGCTCGTCCTGCGCCGCGGCAAGAAGAGCTTCGCGGGCGTGCGGGTCCGGTGAGCGCCGACGCCCGCTGGCTCGCGGGGCTCGAGGACCGTGCGCGCGGACTCCTGCCCGCGCCCGTCCTGGAGTACGTCCTGCAGGGCGCGGGCGACTCGGTCTCGACGGCGGAGGCCGTCGCGGCGTGGCAGCGGGTACGACTGCTGCCGCACGTGCTCCGCGACGTCACCCAGCTGGACCTGGGCGTCACCGTGCTCGGGTCGCGGGTCGAGCTGCCCTGGGGGGTGGCGCCGACGACGCTCCAGCGCGCGGTGCATCCCGACGGTGAGCTCGCGATGGCCCGGGCCACCGCGGAGGCCGGCGGCCTGATGGTGGTCTCGAGCAATGCCGGCACGACCTTCGAGCAGATCGCACAGACCGGCGTGACCTGGTGGCTCCAGGCCTACCTGCCCGCGGACCGGACGCTGGCCGAGCCGATGCTGGCGCGGGCCGTCGACGCGGGAGCCGGCGCGGTCGTGCTGACCGTCGACACACCGGTCGTCGGGACCAAGCACCACGTCGGCGAGCGGGTCTGGGACGTCGTCGACCCGGCGCTGCTCCGCGTCAACTTCGACGAGGGCCACGACCAGCAGCCGGGGGCGGACAAGGCGACCGACCTCGGCCCGCACGACCTGGACTGGCTGGCCGAGCGCACCGGGCTTCCCGTGGTGGTGAAGGGAGTGCTCCGGCCCGACGACGCCCGACGGTGCGTGCAGGCCGGCGCCCGCGCGGTCTGGGTCTCCAACCACGGGGGGCGCCAGCTCGATCGGGCGGTCGCCACGGTCGACGCCCTCGGTGCCGTCGTCGACGAGGTGGGGGAGGACGCCGAGGTGTACGTCGACGGCGGACTGCGGACCGGGCTCGACGTCGTCACCGCCGCCGCGTCCGGTGCGGACGCGGTATTCCTGGGACGCTCGCCGCTCCTCGCGCTCGCGGAGGGGCAGGAGGGCGTGGCCCGCCTGCATCGTCTGCTGCGTGAACAGTGGGCCGAGGCGCTGCGTCTGACCGGCTGCCGGAGCGTCGCGGACACGCGTGGACTCACTGCCGCACCGGCCCCAAACAGCCTCTGACCTGCGCAAACCCGCCTGTGGCCCGAGTCACGGCACCTCGATTTGTCTCGGTGAGCACGATCCCCTAATGTTCTCCGAGTCGCCAGGGAGCGGCGGGGAGCAAGACCAGTCGGTCGGGCTCCCGGCCCCGGAGCGACCACCCCACCATCTCGATCCAATCCGGTCGATGAGCGTGCGCCCTGAAGAGGGGCCCCTCAAAAACCGAGGCAGTTCGGCGCGTGGAAAAGGTGAGTGGCGCGAATTGCCCCGAATTGCACGGGGGAAAACAAGCCGCTAAAGTAGGACAAGTCCGAAAGGGCCGGAAGCCGAAAGGCAAAAGGCCAGATTGGGCAAGTGGCTCGAAAAGCCCCGAATTGCACGGGGAACGAAAAGCCGCTAAAGTTTGAAAAGCCCCGCCGGGCCAGGCTGAGAAGCCGAAGCCCACGGAGTGCGCTTGATCCTTGAGAACTCAACAGTGTGTCATAGTCGACGAATTAGTTTGTTATGCCCCGTCGGCTGATCTGATCCTGCTTCGGTAGGTGAGGTGATGTCAACGGTTTCTTTGGTAAGACAATGATTCTGACAATTGTCAGTATCGTCTTGTCAGGCATCTCTTTTTCCATGCATCGGCCTTTGGGTTGGTGTGTGGGTGTTGTTTTCAACGGAGAGTTTGATCCTGGCTCAGGACGAACGCTGGCGGCGTGCTTAACACATGCAAGTCGAGCGGTAAGGCTCCTTCGGGAGTACACGAGCGGCGAACGGGTGAGTAACACGTGAGTAATCTGCCCTCCACTTTGGGATAAGCCTCGGAAACGAGGTCTAATAC
>NZ_FMZM01000002.1 GCF_900101465.1 Nocardioides lianchengensis | reverse complement strand
GCGGCCCCGTCCTGAGCCTGCGAAGGGCGGGAGCCTGCCGCGAGGTCGAGTAGCCGGGCGAGCGACGAAGGAGGTCGCGACCGGCGTATCGAGACCACATCCAGGGTCCAAAAGAGATACGGATCGCGACCGAGTCGCTAGGAGACGAGCAGCTCCACCAGCACGTCGCCCTCCTGGACGACGTCGCCGGGCGCGACCTTGACGGCGCGCACGGTGCCGGCGACCTCCGCCAGCATCGGGATCTCCATCTTCATGGACTCCAGGAGCGCCACGGTGTCGCCGACGGCGACGGCGTCTCCGGGACCGACAGCCACGCTCAGCACGTTGGCCACCATCTCGGCGACGATCTCGGTGACCTGTTCGCGGGGCATGTCGCGAACCTAGCCGTTACTGAGACGTACGCCGAACTCAGAGCAGCGCGCTCGTCCGCGCCGGCTCCGGGCGGGCCGCCGCCTCCTCCTCGGCCTGCCGCGCCCGGCGACCCCGGGGGCCGGTGAGGAGCAGGTCGAGACGGACGACGACGTACCCGATGACCAGACCGATGACCAGGCCGTAGGTCACCGACAGCCCGACCTCGGAGAGCGAGATGGTGGGGTTCATCAGGGAGTTCGCGACCGGGGTGGTCGCGGCCGCGCCGAACGCGCAGACCCACCAGCCCTGGCGGCGGCGGGCGCGCATGTGGGTGCCCCAGACCAGGGCGGGTACGCCGAGGACGGTCTCGATGGGGCGCGGGAAGGCGCCGAGGTGCTCGCGGCTCCAGCGCACGCCGTCGAGGAGGTTGTCGACCAGGCCGGGGGTGCCGTAGCGGCGCAGCAGCTCGGCGTACGCGAGGGTGACGGCGAGGACGACGGCGCCGATGAGCACGGTGGCGACGCCGCGGCGGCCCAGGCCGTGGAAGCCGGCGCCGAGGCGGTAGACCACGCCGAACGCGCCGGCAAGCGCCAGCACCAGGGTGACGTACTCGAACCGCAGCAGGTCGATGGTCGGCGCGAAGCCCGCCGTCGCGAGCGCGCCGACGGCCGCGATCAGGATCGCGACGACGCACTCGCGGGCCGCCCCCACGAAGCGCCGGGCGGGGACCGTCGCGACCACGCCCAGGACGGCGCTGATGACGCAGGTCATCACGGCCGCGCCGGTGCGCAGCGCGTCCTCGTCGGCGACCAGCACGCCGATGCCGCAGGCGACGGCGAGGACGCCGAAGAGGATCGGCCGGCCTCCGGTGCGGGCGGCCAGGGCCCAGGCGAACGCACCGGCCACGGCGACCGAGCCGGCCCCGGCCAGCTCCTCAGGACCGACCGGGACCATCGCGGCCACCAGGCAGCCGACGCCCGCGAGGACGACGACCGCCCACACGCTCACCGGCAGCCGGGACTCCCCGACGGTGGCGGCGCGCTGACGCAGCGGCTTGCGCTCGCGGCCCTCACGCCGCTGTTGGCGCTCCCGTGCCGGGCGCTCGGCGCGACGGCGGGGGGCGGCGGACGACACGACGAGGAAGGTTACAGACGACGGTTCGCGAGCGAGGGATTGGTACGACGCGCCTCGGCGAGCCGCTCCGGGTCCAGCTCGGCGGTCAGCACGGCCGGCCCGTCCGCGGCCTCGGCGAGCACGTCGCCCAGCGGGTCGACGACGAGCGAGTGTCCGCTGTAGCGCGGACCGGGCTGGCCGGCGGCGGCGACGTACACGGTGTTCTCGATCGCCCGGGCCCGGACCAGGGTCCGCCAGTGGTCGACCTTGCGCGGCCCGGCGACCCACGCCGCCGGCACCACCAGCACCTCGGCGCCGGCGTCGACCAGCGCGCGCGCGAACTCGGGGAAGCGCAGGTCGTAGCAGGTCATCAGGCCGACCCGCAGCCCGCCGACCTCGACGACGGCGGGCGCGATCTCACCGGCGGAGAGCCGGTCGGACTCGCGGTAGCCGAAGGAGTCGTAGAGATGCACCTTGCGGTAGTCGGCGCTCGCCGCGCCCCGGACCACCAGCGTGTTGAACGGACGGTCCGGGTCGGGACCGACCTCGAACATGCCGGCCACGACCGTCGTGCCACGCTCCGCGGCGACCTCGGCGACGGCGGTCGCGAAGGGGCCGTCCGCGGCCTCGGCGTACGGGCTGACGTCGGAGCCGGCCTCCCCGAAGTCGCGGGCGAAGGCCTCGGGGAAGACCACCAGGTCCGCCCCCGCGGGGGTCAGCTCGCGCAGGCGGGCGCGGTTGGCGTCCGGCTCGAGGCCGGCGGGCTCCTGGACCAGGGCGATGCGCACCTCCCCAGCGTGGCACGCTGGTGGGTCATGGAGGACCTGGGTCCGTTCGATTTCTGCGCCGTGGTGCTCGCGGGCGGTACGGCGGCGCGCCTCGGGGGCGCCGACAAGGCGTCGATCGAGCTGCACGGCCGCACCCTGCTGACCCACGCGCTGGACGCGCTCGTGGACGCCGCCGAGGTGGTCGTGGTGGGCGACCCGGTGCCGACCGAGCGGCCGGTGACCTTCTGCCGCGAGAGCCCCCGGTACGGCGGCCCGGTGGCCGGTCTGCTCACCGGGGTGGACGCGCTGCTGCGCACGCCGCGGACGGTCGGGGTGCTGGCGGTCGACATGCCGCACGTGAGCGCGCTGACGTTCCGGCGGCTGCACGAGGCCGCCTCCTCACGTGACGGGGCCGTCCTGGTCGGGCCGGACGGCCGTCGCCAGCTGGCGCTGGTGCTGGACGCCACGCGGCTGGCCGCCGTACGGCCCGGGCTCGAGGCGCAGCACGGCATGGCCGTGCACCGGCTGCTCGGTCCGCTGGACCTGGCCGAGGTCGCCGCCACCGGCGACGAGCACCGCGACGTGGACACCTGGACCGACCTGCGGGACCTCTGAGAGTCTGGAACGCGTGAACCTCCACGACTGGATCGACGAGCTGAGCGACGTCCTCGACCTGGACCCGGAGATCGAGATCGACGAGGCCCTGGTGCTCGACCTGGCGCGCGTGGTCGCGCACACGGTCGAGCGGCCCGCGGCGCCGGTGACGGCGTACCTGCTGGGGCTGGCGGCGGGCGCCCAGGGCACCGACCCGAGCACCGTCGAGAAGCTGGCCGCCCGCGCGCAGCAGCTCGCCGAGGGTTGGGAGCGACCGGCGGGTGCGCCGGACCCCGACGACGTCGACGACGATGTCCCCGACGACAGCGGGGTCGACCACACGGGCGAGCGCTTCGACTGAGAGCCGTCCGTAGGCTGGCGACATGCGTGCTGTCGTAGCGAGCGGGACCGGTGGTCCCGAGGTCCTGTCGGTCGCCGAGGTCCCGGACGTCGAAGCCGGACCGGGCGAGGTGCTGGTGGCGGTCGCGGCCGCGGGCCTGAACCGCGCCGACCTGCTGCAGCGGCAGGGGTTCTACCCGCCGCCGCCGGGCGCCTCCGACGTGATCGGCATGGAGTGCAGCGGCACGGTCGCCGCCCTCGGTGAGGGCGTCACCGGCCTCGCGGTCGGCGACGAGGTCACCGCGCTGCTCGCCGGGGGCGGGTACGCCGGCCTCGTCGCCGTCCCGGCCGGCCAGGTGATGCCGGTGCCCGCCGGGGTCGACCTCGTCACCGCGGCGGCACTGCCCGAGGTCGCGGCCACCGTGTGGTCCAACGTGTTCATGGTGGCCGGGCTCCGGCCCCAGGAGCGGCTGCTGGTCCACGGCGGCGCGGGCGGGATCGGCACCTTCGCGATCCAGATCGCCCACCGGCTGGGCGCGACCGTGCTGACCACCGGCGGCACCGCCGAGAAGCTCGCCTTCTGCACGTCGCTCGGCGCCGACGTCGCCATCAACTACCGCGACGAGGACTTCGTGGCGGTGGTGCAGGAGCACGGTGGCGCCGACGTCATCCTCGACAACATGGGCGCCAAGTACCTCGGCCGCAACGTCGACGCGCTCGCCACCGAGGGCCGGCTCGTCATCATCGGCATGCAGGGTGGCACTCGTGGCGAGCTGGACATCAGCGCCCTGCTCCGCAAGCGCGGCGCGGTCATCGCCACCACCCTGCGCGCCCGGCCGACCGAGGAGAAGTCGGCCATCTGCGCCGCCGTCGTCGAGCACGTCTGGCCGCTGGTCGCCGAGGGCCTCGTGAAGCCGGTCGTGCACGGCACGATGCCGATCGAGCAGGTCGCCGAGGCGCACGCGCTGATGGAGTCCGGCGAGCACACCGGCAAGATCCTGCTCACCCTCTGACGGCTCCGGGCCGCTGGGTAGGGTCGACGCCATGAGCGAGCAGCAGGGGTCCGGCCAGGACGAGCAGCAGGTCATCGTGATCGGGCCGGACGGTCAGCCGTTGGGCGCCGTACCCGCCTCGGCGCTGGCGCAGGCCGCGTCCGACGACGAGGGGTCGGGCGGCGAGCGCGCGATCACCGACCTGGTCGAGCAGCCCGCGAAGGTGATGCGGATCGGCAGCATGATCCGCCAGCTGCTCGAGGAGGTGAAGGCGGCCCCGCTCGACGAGGCCAGCCGCAACCGTCTCAAGGAGATCCACCAGGCCTCCATCCACGAGCTGGAGGAGGGCCTCGCGCCCGAGCTGGTCGAGGAGCTCAACCGGCTCGCGCTGCCGTTCAGCGAGGAGACCACCCCGTCGGACGGCGAGCTGCGGATCGCCCAGGCCCAGCTGGTCGGCTGGCTCGAGGGGCTCTTCCACGGCATCCAGACCGCGATCTACGCGCAGCAGATGGCCGCGCGGGCGCAGTTCGAGCAGATCCGCAAGGGGCTGCCCTCGGGCATGCTGCCGCCGCAGGCCGCTCCGGGCGTCCAGCCCGGGCAGGACCCCGGTGCGCAGCCGGGCGACTCGGGGGGCATGTACCTGTAGGTGGGCCGTCGGCGGGCGGCCGCAAAGGTTCATCGGCTGGCCGATGAACCTCGAGGCTGGACGATGAACCTTTGTCGTCCCGGCGTGAGGTTCATCGGCTAGCCGATGAACCTTTGCGGGGGCGGGCCGATCAGCGCCGAGCCAGGCGCCGTACGACGACCAGCCCGAGCAGCCCGACGAGCACCATCGCGCCTCCGGGGGCGGCCGCACGGGTGAAGGTGGGCGGGTCCTCGACGCCGGGGACCGGCTCGATGCTGGCGGTCTCGGCGGGGACCTCGACGGGGGGCGGCTCGCCCGCGCCGTACAGCGCCTCCAGCTCGACGAGCAGCTTGGGCCGGACGGGCTGGGTGCCGCCGCAGCCGTCGGCGACCAGCGCGTCCTCGGCGGCCTCGACGAAGAACGCGTACCGGCGTCCGGCCTCCAGCCGGCCCAGGTCGCACTCGGAGGTCCCGCGGACGGTCTCGACCTCGACGGTCGACTCGCGGACGTCGCCCTTGTAGATCAGCTCGACGGTGACCTCGGCGGTGAAGACCGCGGTGGCCGTGCCGTCGTCGAGACGGACGACGGTGGAGCCGACGACCGTGCCGGTGAAGACGCTGTTGGCGTTGCGGGCCAGCCGCTCGGTGTCGGAGCGGATCACCGCGGCGGTGCAGGTGCACGCGGCCGAGGCGGAGGACGGCGCCACCCACACCAGCGCGCTCGAGAGCAGGGCCAGCACCAGGAGGCGCAGCAGCGTCACGGGCGGGGTCGGCACGCGCTCATGGAACCAGGTCACAGCCCGAACACACCAGCCAGCACCCGCGCGACGCCGTCCTCGTCGTGCCCGGGGGCGACGTGGTCGGCGATCTCGGTGACGGTGCGGTGCGCGTCCGCCATGGCGTACGACGTCCCGGCCCAGGTGAGCATCGGGAGGTCGTTCGGCATGTCCCCGAACGCCACGACCTCGTCCGCGGAGATCCCGAGCCGCTCGCACAGCAGCGACAGGGTGGAGGCCTTGGTGACGTCGGGTGCGCTGATCTCCAGCAGCGCGGTCGTCGAGGACCAGGTGATGACCAGCCGCCCCTCGGTCGCGACCTCGGCCAGGTCCCAGAACTCCTCCGCGTCGAGTTCCTCGTGGCGGGCCAGCAGCTTCAGCGCGGGCCGGTCGAGGAGCTCCTCGACCGGGGCGCGCCGGCTCCCCTCGGGCATCGGGAAGCGCTCCAGGTAGCCCGGCTCCAGGCCGATCCCGTCCAGGCCCTCCACGGCGTACGACGTCCCCGGGACCGCCGCGCGGATGGCCCGGCAGACCTCGATCCCGAGCGCCGGCTCGATCGGCCGCTCCAGGTCGACCCGCTCGCGGGCGACGTCCCAGACCAGCGCGCCGTTGGAGACGATCGCCAGCCCGTGGCTGCCGACGTGCTCGAAGACCTCCGCGGCCCAGCGCAGCGGCCGGCCGGTCACGAACACCACCGGGACGTCGCGGCGGTCGAGCTCGAGGAGCACCTCGCGGGTGTAGTCGGAGACGCTGCCGTCGGAGCGCACGAGGGTGCCGTCGAGGTCGGTGGCGACCAACCGTGGAGTGGTCACGGGAGCGGCCGCGCCATCACGAGCTCGCCGTCCTCGTTGGCCCCGCGCAGCTGGGTGAACCGGCACTTCGCGAGCACCCGGATGCTGGCCTTGTTGTCCGGCTCGACGCTGGCCCGGACCCGGATCCCGGCCGCGTCGGTGAGCTCGAGCAGGCCGGTCAGCGCCTCGGTGGCGAAGCCCCAGCCGCGGGCCTCGGCGACCAGGCCGTAGCCGACCTCGACCTCGTCGATCCCGTCCTCCAGGCCGGCGGCCGGCTCCGGCGGGCCGAAGAAGCCGATCGAGCCGAGCACGGTCGTGCCGCGCACGATGCTCCGCGGCGCCCACGGGTCGCCCGCGCGCCACAGGGTGGCCGCGTCGCGGTCGTCCCGGCGCGGGAAGTCGGCGTGCCACCCGGGGCGTCGTACGCCGTCGCGCATCGCGGCCACGTCGTCCGCGGTCCAGAGCGGCAGCCGGAGGCGCTCGGTCGCGACTACCGCGGGGAGAACCACTGGTCGATCTCGATCGCGGCGCCGTCCTCGTAGACGCTCTCCGTGACCGCGTCGGCGACGTCGAGGACCGGCTGGATGGCCTGGCCCATCGCCACGCCGCGACCGGCCCACTGGAGCATCTCGATGTCGTTGCGGCCGTCGCCGATGGCGAGTACGTCGGCCGCGGTGAGGCCGAGCTCGTCGCAGACGTGCGCGAGACCCGAGGCCTTGTCGACGCCGACGGCCGCCAGGTCGAGCCACGCGGTCCAGCCGACGACGTAGTTGGTGCCGTGCAGGCCGAGCTCGCCGGCCAGGGCCACGAACTCGTCGGCGGTCGCCTCGGGGTCGCGGATGATCACCCGACTGACCGGGCCGGCGACCAGGTCGTCGACCGCGGTCACGATCATCTCGCCGGAGAGCTCGCCCTCCGGGAAGTGGTCGGTGACGCGGTAGCCGACCCCGCGCTCCTCGACCGCGACCAGCGCGTTCGGGTGCCGCTCGAGGACCGCCTTGACGGCCGGACCGGCGTCGAAGGTCTCCTCCCGGACCACCTCGAGCGGCGGGTAGCGGGTGATCACCGCGCCGTTCGAGGCGACGATCCAGAGCCGGTCGCCGTCCTGGCCGCGCAGGTCGAGCAGGTCGGCGATCGGGGTCATGCCGTGCGGGGAGCGGCCGCTGGCCAGCACCACGTGGGCGCCGGCGTCGAGGGCGCGGTGCACGGCGTCGTACACGGCCGGGGAGATCTCTTCGCGGGTGGCGCCCTCGCCCTCGATCCACTTCAGCAGGGTGCCGTCGATGTCGAGGGCGACGACCTTCGGGGTCCAGTCTGGGTTTCGAGACGGTCGCTGCGCGACCTCCTCAACCACCGAGTCCTCCGACGGGCTTCAGCACCTCGAGGCCGCCGAGATGGGGCTGCAGGGCCTTCGGGACCCGGACCGAGCCGTCGGCCTGCTGGTGGGTCTCGAGGATCGCGACGATGGTGCGGGTCATCGCGCAGAGCGTGCCGTTGAGCGTGGCGACCGGGCCGACCTGGCCGTCGTACCGGGCCCGGGTGTCCAGGCGCCGGGTCTGGAACTCGGTGCAGTTGGAGGTCGAGGTGAGCTCGCGGTACTTGCCCTGTGTGGGGATCCAGGCCTCGCAGTCGAACTTGCGGATGGCCGAGAGGCCCAGGTCGCCGGCGGCCACGTCGATGACGCGGTAGGCGAGCTCGAGGCTGTCGAGGAACTCCTTCTCCCAGGCCAGCAGCCGCTGGTGCTCGGCGTACGAGTCCTCGGTGGTCGTGTAGACGAACATCTCGACCTTGTCGAACCAGTGGACCCGGATGATCCCCTTGGTGTCCTTGCCGTGCGAGCCGGCCTCCTTGCGGAAGCACGGGCTGAACGAGGCGTAGCGCAGCGGCAGCGCGGCGCCGTCGAGGATCTCGTCGGAGTGGTACGCCGCCATCGGCACCTCGGAGGTGCCGACGAGGTAGAGGTCGTCGCCCTCGATCTTGTAGACGTCGTCGGCCGCCTGGCCGAGGAAGCCGGTGCCGTCCATGGCCCGCGGGCGCACCAGCGCGGGGGCGATGACCTGGGTGAAGCCGGCGTTGCGGGCCTGCTCCATCGCCAGGTTGATCAGCGCGAACTCGAGCTGGGCGCCGACGCCGGTGAGGAAGTAGAAGCGGCTGCCCGAGACCTTGGCGCCGCGGTCGAGGTCGATGGCCCCGAGGAGCTTGCCGAGCTCGATGTGGTCGCGCGGCTCGAAGCCCTCGGCGGCGAAGTCGCGCGGGGTCCCGACGGTCTCCAGGACCACGAAGTCGTCCTCGCCACCCTCCGGGGTCTCCTCGGAGGCCAGGTTCGGCAGCGACAGGAGCGCGGCGTTCCACGCCTCGTCGGCGGCGGTCTGGGCCGCCTCGGCGGCCTTGACCTCGGCGGCGAGGGTCTTGGTCTGGGCGAGCAGGGCCTGCTTCTCGTCGCCCTGCGCCTGCGGGATCAGCTTGCCGAGCTGCTTCTGCTCGGCCCGCTTGCCCTCGAAGTCGAGGATGGCCCGCCGGCGCTCGGCGTCGGCGGCGAGGGCCTGGTCGACCACCTCGTCGGACAGCCCGCGCTTGGCCTGGGCGGCGCGCACACGGTCGGGGTCTTCGCGGAGGATGCGGGGGTCGATCATGACGCCAGGCTATCGGGGCGTACGGCGGCGGCTCACGCGAGTAATGCCCCCTTGGTCATACTTGGCCGGTGCTGGATCGTCCCCGTGTCGTGCTGCTGAGCTGGGCAGCCCTGTGCTACCTGCTGTTCGCGGCCCTCGCGGTGGCCGTCGACCAGCGGTGGGCGCCGGTCGTCGACGTCGACGACCGCGGCGGGCCGGCCACCTCCTGGGCCACCGACCTGGGCTGGCTGCGCCACCTGCTGCGCGGCGTCGAGGAGGCGTTCGGCGACGTGGGCATCGTGGTCGCCGGCGTCGCGCTGGCGGTCGGGCTGTTCGTCAAGGGCCACCGCCGGGCCGCCGGGTACGCCGTCGGCGTGCTGGTCGTCGCCCGGGCGCTGACCCACCTGACCAAGCTGCTGCTGGACCGCGACCGGCCCGAGTGGCAGGTGCTGGTCAACGAGCACGGGACGCCGTCGTACCCCTCGGGGCACGCGACGATGACCGCCGCGCTGGCCGGCGTGGTGTGCGTGCTGGTGCTGATGCTGGTGCGCCGCTCCGGCGTACGACGCATCGTGTACGTCGCCGCCGGACTGGTGACCGTGCTGGTCTGCCTCGACCGGGTGCTGCTCGGCCGGCACTACCCCTCCGACGTCGTCGGCGGTGTGCTGCTCGGCATCGGCACCGTGCTCCTGGGGCTCGCGATCTACAGCCCGCTGCCGCGGAGCATCGCGGTGAAGTCCGGCATCGAGCCGCTGCCCGAGGTGTTCAGCTCGGCGCGCCAGCTGGCGGTGGTGCTGAACCCGATCAAGGTCGAGGACGTCGGCGCCTTCCAGGCCATCGTCACCGCGATGGCCACCGAGGCCGGCTGGAACGAGCCGACCTGGCACCTGACGACCATCGAGGACCCCGGCACGGGCATGGCCGAGGCGGCGTCGGTCGCCGGCGCCGACCTGGTGCTGGTGTGCGGCGGCGACGGCACGGTCCGCGAGGTCTGCGCCGAGCTGGCCGGCACCGGGATCCCGGTCGGGATCATCCCCGCCGGCACCGGCAACCTGCTGGCCCGCAACCTCGGCATCCCGCTCTACCTGCGCTCGGCCATCGACATCGGCCTCAACGGCCAGGACCGGGCGATCGACCTGGTGAACGTCAGCGGCGACGGCTTCGACGACACCCACTTCATGGTGATGGCCGGCATGGGCTTCGACGCCGCGATCATGGAGGGCGTCAACGAGGACCTGAAGAAGAAGGTCGGCTGGATCGCCTACGTCCTCTCCGGGATGAAGGCGCTGATGTTCCCCGCCGTGAAGGTCGAGATCTCGGTCGACGGCGCGCCGTTCACCAAGCACCGCGCCCGCACCGTCGTGGTCGGCAACGTCGGGTCGCTGCAGGCCGGCATGCCGCTGCTGCCCGACGCCGCCATCGACGACGGGCAGCTCGACGTCGTCCTGCTGCACCCGCAGCGGTTCCTGTCCTGGGTGCCGCTCGCCTTCCGGGTGCTCGCCAAGCGGTCGCGCACCGACGACACCATCAACCGGATGACCGGCGCGACGATCCACGTCCGCGCCGGCTCCGACACCCCCCGCCAGCTCGACGGCGACTCCATCGGCCTGGGCCGCGAGCTCCGCATGGAGTGCGTCCACGGCCGCCTGCTCGTCCGCGTCCCGCGCTAGCGAGGACGCGCCAGCGGACTCGCTGATGGTGGTCGAGCGAGCCGCGCGGCTGAGCTCGCGAAGCCGCGACCGGCGTGTCGAGACCCATTCCGCTCCCGCGGGAGACCCAGCCGGGTCGCCGAGTCGGCGCGAGCTCGCGCCGACTCGGCACCACCCTCACGCCGACTCGGCGTCAGGCGGGCTGCTCGCGGAGCGGGAACAGGCGCTGGAGCAGGTCGGCGATGGTGACCAGGCCGCGGACCCGGTCCGGGCCGCCGTCGGGTCGGGCGGGGTCGGTGACCACGGCCAGCTGGTTGCTGGACTCCCGCATCCGCGCGAGGGCGGCGTACACCTTGGTGTCGGCGGGCAGCGACAGGACCGGCCGGGTGAGCGGGGCGATCGGGCCCTCGGCGTCCTCCTCGAGGGTGTCGCGGACGTGCACCAGGCCCACGGTCCGGTCGGCGTCGCCGACCAGGATCCGCAGGTGGCCGGTACGACGGCTCGCCGCCTGGACGTCCGCGACCCGTGCACCCTCGGGCACCGCGGTGGGCGTGGCCGCCCGGACCAGGTCGCCCAGGGTGAGGGTCTCCAGCTCCAGGGCGCCCGTCAGCTGGGCGGAGTACGACGCGTCCAGCGCGCCGACGTTCGCCGAGTGCTCGACGAGCTGCCGCAGCCCGGCCGGGTCCTGGCCGCCGGCCATCTCGTCGACGGCCTCGACCCCGACCTTGCGCAGGCACCAGTTCGCGGCGTTGTTGAGGCCGCGGAGCAGCGGACGGGTGAGGAGCATGAAGCCGCGCATCGGGATCGCCAGCAGCGTGGCCGAGCGCTCCGGGTGGGCGATGGCCCACGACTTGGGTGCCATCTCGCCGACGACCAGGTGCAGGAAGGTCACCACGATCAGCGCCAGCACGAAGCCCGCGACGTCGGCGGCCCAGAGCACGACGCCCCAGTCCTCGAACAGCGGGGTCAGCCAGTGGTGGACGGCCGGCTTGGTGATCGCGCCGAGCGCCAGCACGCTGATGGTGATGCCGAGCTGGGAGCCGGCGAGCAGCACGGTCAGCTCCGAGGAGCTGCGGAGCGCGGCGCGAGCCGACCGGCTGTTCGGGGCGGCGTCCTCGAGACGGTGCTTCTTGGCCGCCATGAGCGCGAACTCGACGGCCACGAAGAACGCGCTCGCGGCGATGATGACGACGGTGGCGACGGCCACCACGACGGGGTTCTCCATCAGGACTCCTCGACCTCGTTGGTGACCGCGTGGACGGTGACGCGCACGGTCGCGGGGACGTGCTGCTCCACCTCGACCACCTCCAGCCGCGCGAGGCGCGGGGCGGGCTCGCCGTCCTGGACCAGGTCGGCCGGGTCGTCCGGCAGCCGGATCTCCACGACGGTGCCGACCTCGGGCAGCCGGCCGTGCTCGGCGATGACCAGGCCGCCGAGGGTCTGGTAGTCGCCGTCGGGCAGGTCCTGGCCCAGCGCGCGCTCGACCTCGTCGAGCGGCAGGTCGGCCGGCACCAGCCAGGAGCCGTCGGCCTCGTCGACCGCGACCGGCTCGTCGTCGGTGTCGTGCTCGTCGGTCAGCTCGCCGACCAGCTCCTCGGCCAGGTCCTCCAGGGTGAGCACGCCGACGAAGCCGCCGTACTCGTCGACGACGGCGGCCAGCTCGTTGCGGGTGCTGGCCAGCTCCTCCAGGGCGTCCGGCAGCGCCATCCGGGTGGGGACGACGAGCGGCGGGCGGGTCAGGTCGGCGAGCGTCGCGCCGGGCGCGGCGTCCAGGACGTCGCCGAGGTGGACGACGCCCGCGATGCCCTGCTCCGTGTCGACGACGGGGTAGCGGGAGTGACCGGTGGCCATCAGCCGTCGTACGTCGAGGACGTCGGTGCCGACCGCGACCACGTCGACGCGGCTGCGCGGCACCATCGCGTGCTCGACGTCGCGGGTCGGGAAGTCCAGGACCCGGTCGAGCAGGACCGAGAGCTCCTCCGGGAGGTCGCCGGTCTCACGCGACTCGGCCACGATGTGCTCGAGGTCGCGGGCGGTCGCGGAGTGCTCGACGTCGTGGACCGGCTCGATGCGCAGCGCGCGGAGCAGCAGGTTGGAGGACTGGTCGAAGACCCAGATCAGCGGCCCGGTGGCCTTCAGGTAGGCCAGCGTCGAGATCGCCAGCCGGTCAGCGACCGGCTCGGGCCGGGCGATGGCCAGGTTCTTGGGGAACAGCTCGCCGAACAGCATCTGCACGAGGGTCGAGAAGACCAGCGCCAGCACGGTGCCGATCGCGATGCCGACGCCGGTCGGCACCCCGACCCCGCCCAGCAGCTCGCCGAGCGAGTCACCGATCAGCGGCTCGGCGACGTACCCGACCAGCAGGCCGGTGACGGTGATGCCGAGCTGGGCGCCGGACAGCATGAACGACGTACGGCGGGTGACCTTCAGCGCTCGTTCGGCGGTGGCGTCACCCGCGGCGGCGCGGGCCTTGAGGCGGGAGCGGTCGACCGCCATGTAGGCGAACTCCTGGGCCACGAAGTAGCCGGTCGCCGCGGTGATCGCGAGCACCACCAGCAGGCCCAGGAGCAGCGAGAGGATGGTCGTCATCGGCCACCCGCCTCAGGAACGAGTCGGGTGGCCTGGGATCGTCGAGGTTTCTTCTTGCGCATGGTCCTGGGAGAACGAGCGTGGTCGGCCCTGAGTTCCCGGTGTGGTGGGCGGCACGCGACACGACCTCAGGTCCGCTACTGAACGGGCCGACCGGCGAGGCTCCGCACCTGGCCCTCGTGGATGTCGCGCACCCACTCCCACCCGGGCTCCACCGCGGGACCGATGCGCGGGTCGTCCACGTGACGCCCCTCGCGCAGGGCGTGCAGGTAGGCCCGGTCCAGCTCGATCCGGGCGCCCACCTGGTCGCCCCGCCCGACCGACCCGTGACCCGGTACGACGACCTCGACGCCCGCCGCGGCGGTCTCCAGCACGTCGAGCCCGACGAGGTACTCCTCGACGGGGTCGTTCGTGGCGCCGACGTCGTCGAGCATCGGGACGAACACGTCGGAGAGCATGTCGCCCGCGACCAGCACCCCCTGCTCCTCGACCACCAGGGCTGCGTGCCCGGGCGAGTGCGCCGGGTGCTCCACTACGCGCACCGGCGGGCCGTCCCAGGGGACCTCCGTGCCGCCGGCCGACAGACCCGTGACGAGACCGAAGAGGTCGAGCGGCGTCTCCCCGGCGATCTCCGGCGGGAGGCCCGCCGTCACCCGGGCCCGCCAGTCCGGGTGCGACCGGACCTCGCGCAGAACGGCCGCGCAGCGCGCCGTCCCGTGGCGGGGCACGTCGCCCAGGGCCTCGTGCCAGAGCACGTGGTCCCAGTCCGGGTGCGTGGCGAAGCCGGCCACCACCAGCAGACCCCGCGCGCGCAGGTCGGCGGCGAGGCAGCCCATCTCGGCCCCGGTGATGCCCGGGTCGACGAGCAGCACCCCGTCCCGGCCCTCGACGACCACGGTGTTGTTGCGCAGCAGCGGGCTCTGGTGGACCAGCACGCCGGTCGCGATCTCGGTCAGCACGGGTCAACCGTCGTTCGTGGTCCGGGAGTCGTGTTCACGGATGCTGAGACCCGCAGAGTCGGCGTGGTTCATCGGTCGCCGGTCGCCGACATGCCGACCGATGGTCGGACCCGCCGGCGTACGCCGTCGACCACGCCGGCCGCCAGGCACAGCAGCGCCGCGATGCCGAGCAACGTGGCGTTGACGACGAGCGCCGTGTGCACGGCCTCCGTGGGCGTCGCGCCCGCAGCCAGCCGGTCGGAGAACACCACGCCGAGGATCGCCGGCCCCAGGGCGCCGCCGTACTGACGCAGGGCCGTGTTGGTGGCCGCCGCCATGCCGGCCTGCTGCCAGGAGACCGCGTTGATGGCGGCCGTGGAGACGGTGGTCATCGTGATCGCCAGCCCGACGCCGAAGATCGCGAGCCGCCAGGCGAGATCGGCGTAGCCGGTCCCGGCCTCGATGCCCGTCAGCGCGACGACGCCGACGGCGCTCACGGCCAGGCCTCCGGCGAGCAGCAGCAACGGCTGCAGCCGGTGGAGGAAGGGTCCGAGGAACGGGGGCACCAGGGCTCCCACGCCGGTCACGAACACCATCCGGCCGCCGATCTCGAGCGCGGACAGGTGCTGGACGTAGCCCAGGAACAGACTGAGCAGGAAGAACGCCCCCACGACGGAGAACAGCGCCACGAGCGCGGAGACGCCGGCCGCGGTGAAGTCGGCGGAGCGGAACAGCCGCAGGTCCATGAGTGGCGTCTCGGTGGTCAGCTCGACGGCCACGAACCCGATCAGGGCGATGACCGCGACGGCGTACCCGAGCCAGGTGCTGGTGGCGGACCACCCGTGCTGGCCACCGCTGATGGTGGCGTAGATCGAGGAGGCGATGGTCACCGTCGCGCAGGCCTGACCGCCCCAGTCGGGGCGGCGCCCCTCCGGGGCCTTCGACTCCGGAAGCAGGGCGAGGGCGACGCCACCGGCGGCCAGGGCGAGCGCGGCGGTCGGGGCGAAGATCCAGCCCAAGTCGTCGGTCGCCTCGAGGAGGCTGCCGGAGATGATCGGGCCGAGGGCGAGCCCGAGCATCAGGCCGGTGGCCCACATGCCGATGAACCGCCCGCGTCGACGCGGGTCGGGCACGGCGTGGCCGATCAGCGCCAGGGTGGTGGGCAGCAGCAGCCCGGCGCCGAGGCCACTGACCGCCTGGCCCAGCCACAGCGTGTGGACGGCGGTGGAGCCGGACGCGAGCCCGGCGCTGCCGGCCACGATCGCGCCGAGGACGGTGAGGAGCATGCCCACGATGAAGGCCCGCCGGCGACCGTAGAGGTCGCCGAGCACCCCGGCGGACAGCACAGTGGCGGCCATCGGGATCACGTACGCGTCACTGACCCACTGCAGGTCGGCGGTGGAGGCGCCGGTGGCGGTTCCGATCGTGGTGAGGGCCACGCTGGTGGCCGAGATGGGGACGTAGGTGACGAACACGCCGAGCACGGCGAGCCCGATCGTCAGGGTGGCCTCGCGGGTGGGGGCGTCGGCGGCGCGCGCGACGGCAGCGGTGGGCATGGTGGCTTCCTCGGATCGTGGGGCCCGCCGGGATGCGGGCGCCTCGGAAGTCTCCGGGCCACCAGGGATCCCTCCACCGGACATCACGCGGTGGGCGCATCGATCTGCCATCATCGGCTCCGTGCCCGAGGAAAGTGTCGCTCTCGACCAGATCGATCGACAGATCCTCCACAGTCTGCACCTGGCACCCCGCGCTCCGTTCGCGGTGCTCGCCGGGGTGCTCGGCATCTCCGAGCAGACCGTGGCGAGGCGCTACCGGCGGATGCGCCGGGACGGGATCGTCCGGGTGCTCGGCGTCCGCCGGCCCGAGGGGCGGGGCGAGACCGCCTGGGTGGTGCGGATCCGGTGCCGCCCCGGCGGCGCGCCCGCCCTGGCTCGGGCCCTCGCCCAGCGCGAGGACGTCTCCTGGGTCTCGATCGCCGCCGGCGCCGTCGAGGTCGTCTGCTCGGTGCGCAGCCCCTCCGCCCGGATCCGCGAGGACCTCCTGGTCGAGCGGCTGCCGCGCAGCAGCCCGGTCCTGGGCGTCGAGGTGGCCATGGTGATGCACGGCTACGTCGTCGAGCTCTCCGAGCCGACCGGGCTGCGCGCACTCGACGACGCCCAGCGGGCCGCACTCACCGAGTGGTCCGTCTCCGACCCCGCCCCCGACGCGTCCACCTGGCCACTCCTCCCGCCCGACGCCCACGATCGCGCCCTGCTGGCGCGCCTGAGCGAGGACGGCCGGGCGACGTACGCCGACCTCGCCGCCGTGTCCGGCACCACCGCCGGGGCCGCGCGTCGCCGGCTCCGGTCCCTGCTCGCCGCCGGGCTGGTCTACTTCGACGTCGACGTCTCGCCGGACGTGATCGACCGCGCGGTCGCCGCTCACCTGTGGGCCACCGTCCGGCCCGGCGACCT
This sequence comes from Nocardioides lianchengensis, assembly GCF_900101465.1. Classification (GTDB taxonomy): domain Bacteria; phylum Actinomycetota; class Actinomycetes; order Propionibacteriales; family Nocardioidaceae; genus Nocardioides; species Nocardioides lianchengensis. The sequence goes on along the minus strand of NZ_FMZM01000002.1, from coordinate 453,547 downwards.
CGACGCGGCCGGGCGGAAGGTCGCGGACCTGCCCGGGGTCGAGTACGCCGCCGCCATCACCGGCCAGCACAACCTCCTGGTGTCGGTCACCTCCCGCGACCACCGTGAGCTCTACGAGCTCGTCACCCAGGGGGTCGGGTCGCTGCCGGGCATCGTGTCGCTCGAGATCTCGCCGTGGGGCACCGTGGTGAAGCGGACGGGCACCCTGGTGGCCGACGGTCGCCTCGCTCCGTGACCGCGCACCGCGGGTAGGGCATCCGGCAGCCGGGTCCGGGGCGACGGCCGACCCACCGTCCGGATCCCGTCAAGGCCGACCGGAAGGCCGTCAAGGAACCGTCAAGGACCCGTGAGGACGCCGTACGACGGACCTATCAATGAGGACGTGACCGATCTTCTCTACCTCGCCCTGACGCTGCTCGCCTTCGTGGCGATGGCGCTCCTGACCCGGGCGCTCGACCGGTGAGCGACCTCGCCCCGGCCCTCGGCCAGCTCGCGGTGCTCGTCGTCGCGCTGGCCGTCTCCGTCCCCTTCCTGGGCCGCTACCTCGCCCACGTCTACACCTCGCCGAAGCACCTGCGGGTCGAGCGGGCGGCGTACCGCGTCCTGCGCGTCGACCCCGACGCCGACCAGCACTGGCGCAGCTACGCGATGTCGGTGCTCGGCTTCTCGATGGTCGGCGTCCTGGTGCTCTACGCGTTCGGCCGGCTCCAGCAGCACCTGCCGCTGAGCCTGGGCTTCGGGCCGCTGACGCCGGACGGCTCCTGGAACACCGCGGTCAGCTTCGTGACGAACACGAACTGGCAGTGGTACTCCGGCGAGGCCGCCCTGGGCCACCTGATGCAGATGTCCGGCCTGACCGTGCAGAACTTCGTGTCGGCCGCGGTCGGCATGGCCGTCGCCGCCGCGTTCGCCCGCGGGCTCGCCCGCAGCGGGGGGCACGCCCGGGTCGGCAGCTTCTTCACCGACCTGGTGCGCGGCGTCGTCCGCGTGCTGCTGCCGATCTCCGTGCTCGGCGCCGCCGTGCTGATCCTGCTCGGCGTCGTGCAGAACCTCGCCTCGAACGCCGACCTCACCACCCTCGACGGCGCGACCCAGGTCCTCACCGGCGGCCCGGTCGCGAGCCAGGAGGCGATCAAGCAGCTCGGCACCAACGGCGGCGGGTTCTACAACGTGAACGCCGCCCACCCGTTCGAGAACCCCACCGCGCTCAGCAACCTGGTCTCGATCTACCTGATGCTGCTGATCCCGTTCGCCACCGCGTGGTCCTTCGGCCTCATCGTCAAGGACCGGCGCCAGGGCCTCGCCGTCCTGTCGGTCATGGCGACCCTGCTGACGATCGGCGTCGGCCTGCTGACCTGGGCCGAGATGGCCGCGCCCGGGACGGCGCCGCAGCTCGCCGGGGCCGCGATGGAGGGCAAGGAGGCCCGCTTCGGCGAGGCCGGCTCGGCGCTGTTCGCCGCCGTCACCACGGGTACGTCGACCGGCGCCGTGAACTCCATGCACGACTCGCTGACCGCCCCCGGCGGCGGCGTCGCCCTGTTCGGGATGATGCTCGGCGAGATCTCGCCCGGCGGCGTCGGCAGCGGCCTCTACGGCATGCTGATGCTGGCGATCCTCACCGTCTTCCTGTGCGGCCTGATGGTCGGTCGTACGCCGGAGTACCTCGGCAAGAAGATCAGCCAGCGCGAGATCGTCCTGGTCGCGGCGTACGTCCTGACCACCCCGATCCTGCTGCTCGCCGGCATCGCGGTCGCCGTCACCGCGAGCGACGGCGTGGCCGGGCTCCAGGAGAGCGGCCCGCACGGCTTCACCGAGGCGCTGTACGCCGTCGCCTCGGCCGCCAACAACAACGGCAGCTCGTTCGGCGGCCTGACCTCCGGCACGCCGTTCTGGAACACCCTGCTCGGCCTGCTGATGCTCTTCGGACGGTTCCTGCCGATGCTCATCGTCCTCGCCCTGGCCGGCCGATTCTCCGCGCAGCAGCGGCTGCCGCAGAGCGCCGGCACCCTGCCCACCCACCGACCGCTGTTCGTGGTCCTCCTGACGGGCGTCGCCCTGGTCGTGGTCGGCCTGAACTACGTCCCCGTCCTCACCCTCGGTCCGATCGTGGAGTCCCTGTCGTGAACGCCCTCACCCTTCGCCAGGCCCTCCCTGGCGCCCTCCGCAAGCTCGACCCGCGCGAGCTGGTCCGCACCCCCGTGATGCTCGTCGTCTGGCTCGGCGCGCTGCTCACCACGATCCTGTCGGTGACCGACCCGAGCGTGCTCGGCTGGTCGGTCACGGTCTGGCTCTGGCTGACCGTCATCTTCGGCAACCTGGCCGAGTCGGTCGCCGAGGGCCGCGGCAAGGCCCAGGCCGCCAGCCTGCGCGCGCTGCAGCAGGAGACCACTGCCTTCCGGCAGCGGACCGACGGCTCCGTGGAGGAGGTCCCCTCGACCTCGCTGCGCAAGGACGACCTGGTGGTCGTCGTGGCCGGCCAGCGGATCCCCGGCGACGGCGACGTCGTCGAGGGCGTCGCCTCGGTCGACGAGTCGGCCGTGACCGGCGAGTCGGCCCCCGTGATCCGCGAGTCGGGCGGCGATCGCTCCGCGGTCACCGGAGGTACGACGGTCCTGTCGGACCGGATCGTCGTCCGCATCACCTCCGAGCCCGGGCAGTCGTTCGTGGACCGGATGATCGCCCTGGTCGAGGGCTCCGAGCGCCAGCGCACCCCCAACGAGGTCGCGCTGAACGTGCTGCTGTCCGCCCTGACGGTCTGCTTCCTGGCCGTGGTCGGCTCGCTCTGGTTCGTCGCCGACTTCAGCGGCGCGCAGCAGTCGGTCCTGGTGCTGACCGCGCTGCTGGTCTGCCTGATCCCGACCACCATCGGCGCCCTGCTCTCGGCCATCGGCATCGCCGGCATGGACCGCCTGGTGCGCCGCAACGTGCTCGCCATGTCGGGCCGCGCGGTCGAGGCGGCCGGCGACGTCGACGTGCTCCTGCTCGACAAGACCGGCACCATCACCTACGGCAACCGGCGGGCCAGCGAGCTGCTGCCGCTCGACGGCGTCACCCAGCGCGAGCTGGCCGACGCGGCGCTGCTGGCCTCGCTGGCCGACGAGACGCCCGAGGGGCGCTCGATCGTCGACCTGGTCGGCGAGCGGCCGGACGTGCCCGCGGGGGCGGTGTTCGTGGAGTTCAGCGCGAGCACCCGGATGAGCGGCCTCGACGTCGACGGCCGGTCGATCCGCAAGGGCGCGGCGTCCGCGGTGACCGCGTGGGTGGGCCGCACCGACCCCGGGCTCGACGTCCTGGTCCAGCAGGTCAGCGAGACCGGCGGCACCCCGCTCGTGGTGGCCGAGCAGGACCGGCTGCTCGGCGTCGTCCACCTCAAGGACGTCGTCAAGGAGGGGATGCGCGAGCGCTTCGACGAGCTGCGCGCGATGGGCATCCGCACGGTGATGATCACCGGCGACAACGCGGTGACCGCGAAGGCGATCGCCGCCGAGGCCGGGGTGGACGACGTGCTCGCCGAGGCCACGCCGGAGGACAAGCTGGCGCTGATCCGCAAGGAGCAGACCGGTGGCCGGATGGTCGCGATGTGCGGCGACGGCACCAACGACGCCCCCGCACTGGCCCAGGCCGACGTCGGTGTCGCGATGAACACGGGCACGACCGCGGCCAAGGAGGCCGGCAACATGGTCGACCTCGACAGCGACCCGACGAAGCTCATCGACGTCGTCGAGATCGGCAAGCAGCTGCTCATCACCCGCGGGGCGCTGACGACGTTCTCGGTGGCCAACGACGTCGCGAAGTACTTCGCCGTCCTGCCCGCGATGTTCGTGGTCGCGTTCCCCGGCATCGACGTCCTCAACGTCATGCGGCTCAGCTCGCCGGAGTCGGCGATCGTCTCGGCGGTCGTGTTCAACGCGCTGATCATCGTCGCGCTGATCCCGCTCGCGCTCCGCGGCGTGCACTACAAGCCGGCCTCGGCGACCGCGCTGCTGCGCCGCAACCTGCTGGTCTACGGCGTCGGCGGCCTGGTCGCACCGTTCGTCGGCATCAAGCTCCTCGACCTCGTCGTCTCCCTCATCCCCGGGCTCTAGGCCGACGCTCGGCTCACCCGGTTTCGAGACGGTCGCTGCGCGACCTCCTCAACCACCGCAAAGGACTGCCATGACCGACCTTCTGCACCTGTTCCGCCAGAGCCTCGCCGGGCTGCGCCTGATGGTCGCCGCCACCCTGCTGCTCGGGCTGGCCTACCCGCTCGTGATGACCGGCTTCGCCGCCGTCGCCTCGCCCTGGCAGGCCCGCGGCTCGCTGGTCACCTCGACCGGCGCGCACACGACCGACCCCTCGGAGGCGGTCGGCTCGGAGCTGCTCGGGCAGGGGAACACCGACGACGCGCTGTTCTTCCCCCGCCCGTCGGCCGCCGGCGACGGCTGGGACACGCTGTCGACGTACGGCTCCAACCTGGGGCCCGAGAGCCCCGACCTCGTCGCCGCCATCGAGGAGCGGCAGGCCGAGGTGGCCGAGCGCGAGGGCGTCGCGGTCTCCGAGGTCCCGGCGGACGCCGTCACCGCCTCGGCGTCCGGCCTCGACCCCGACATCTCGGAGGCGTACGCCGCCCTCCAGGTGCCCCGGGTCGCGGCCGCGAACGACCTGCCGGAGGACGCCGTACGACGCCTGGTCGCCGAGCACACCGCCGGCCGGACCCTCGGCGTGCTCGGCGAGCCGCGCGTCAACGTGCTGCTGCTCAACCTCGCGGTCCGGCGGCTGGCAGGATCGTGACCGTGCACGAGCCTCGCCGGGGACGGCTGACCGTCTACCTCGGTGCCGCGCCCGGCGTCGGCAAGACCTACGCCATGCTCGGCGAGGCCCGGCGGCGCGGGGAGCGCGGCACCGACGTCGTCGTCGGGTACGTCGAGACCCACGGCCGCCCGCACACCACGGCGCAGGTCCAGGGGCTCGAGGTGGTGCCCCGGCGCGAGCTCGTCCACCGCGGCACCACCTTCACCGAGATGGACACCGACGCGGTGATCGCGCGGCGGCCCGAGGTCGTGTGCGTCGACGAGCTCGCGCACTCCAACGTGCCGGGCAGCCGGCACGAGAAGCGCGCCGAGGACATCGAGCAGATCCGCCGGGCCGGCATCGACGTGATCACCACCGTCAACATCCAGCACCTCGAGTCGCTGAACGACGAGGTCGAGCGGATCACCGGCGTCAAGCAGCGCGAGACGGTGCCGGACGAGGTGGTCCGCACGGCCGACCAGATCCAGCTGGTCGACATGTCGCCGGACGCCCTGCGGCGGCGGATGGCGCACGGGAACATCTACCAGGCCGACAACATCGACGCCTCGCTCACGTCGTACTTCCGGGTGGGGAACCTGACCGCCCTGCGCGAGCTGGCCCTGCTGTGGCTGGCCGACCGGGTCGACGACGCGCTCGACGACTACCGCCGCGCGCACCGCATCGACCACCCCTGGCCGACCAAGGAGCGGATCGTCGTCGCGGTCACCGGCGGCGCCGAGTCGGAGACCCTGCTGCGGCGGGGCGCCCGCCTCGCCCAGCGCGCCGCGGGCTCGGAGCTGCTCGCCGTCCACGTGATCTCCACCGACGGGCTGGCCGTCCCCGACGACCGCCGGGTCGCGAAGGTCCAGCAGCTCGTCGACTCCCTGGGCGGCAGCCTGCACTCGGTCGTCGGCGAGGACGTCCCGACGTCGGTGGTCGACTTCGCCACCGGCGCGAACGCCACGATGATCGTCGTCGGCGTCTCCCGGCACGGCCGGCTGCGCCGTCTCTTCGCCGGTACGACGGGCGACCGGGTCGCCCAGCTCGCGGGCTCGGTCGACGTGCACCTGGTCACCCACGACCAGAGCGCCCGCGCGGGCCGGCCACGGTGGTACCTCTCCCCGCTCAGCCGGACCCGTCAGTACGCCGGCCTGCTGCTCGGCCTGCTGCTGCCGGTGCTGCTCACCGTCGTGCTGGACCACTTCCACGAGCCCGACCAGCTGCCGCTCGACGTGCTGCTGTTCCTGGCGCTGACCGTGCTGGTCGCGCTGGTCGGCGGGCTGGTGCCGGCCCTGCTCGCGGCGGTGCTCGGCTTCGTGCTGATGAACTGGTTCTTCACCCCGCCGCTGAACCGGATCACCGTCGCCGAGCCGGAGAACCTGGTCGCGCTGCTGGTCTTCGTGGCGGTCGCGGTGGCCGTCGCGACCGTCGTGGACCGGGCCTCCCGGCGGGCGGCGGACGCCGTACGGGCGCGGGCGGAGGCGGCCACCCTCGGCGCGCTCTCGCGCTCGGTGCTGACCGGCACCGACACGGCGGACGCCGTCGTCACCCGGTTGCGGGAGACGTTCGGCCAGGACGCCGTCTCGCTGCTGGAGCGCACCGCGGCCGGCTGGACCGTGCTCGCCTCGAGCGGCGGCCCGTGCGCGTCGCACCCCGACGACGGGGACACCAAGGTGACCGTCGACGACGACCACCTGCTGGTCCTCTGCGGGTCGCCGCTGCGGGCCTCGGACCGGCGGGTCCTGGAGGCGTTCGGGGTGCAGACCGGGCTGGTCCTGGAGTACCGCCGGCTGCGGCGCCGCGAGGAGGAGGCGGCCGCGCTGGAGGGCGCCGAGGCGACCAGCACCGCCGTCCTGCGCGCGGTCTCCCACGACCTGCGCACCCCGCTCGCGACCATGCGGGCCTCGGTCGACGGCCTGGTCTCGGGCTCCCTCGACGCCGCGGACCGGGCCGAGCTGGTCGCCTCCGTCGACTCCTCCACCGAGCAGCTGGAGCGGCTCATCGACAACCTGCTCGACCTGTCCCGCATCCAGTCCGGGCTGATGCGGCCCGCGCTCACCCCGCGCAGCCTCGACGAGGTGCTGCCGCTGGCCGTCGCCGGGCACGGCCCGGGCCTCGTCTCGCTCGAGGTCGACGAGGACGCCCCGCTCGTCCTCACCGACGCCGGGCTGCTCGAGCGGGTGGTGGCCAACCTGGTCGGCAACGCCGTACGGCTCTCCGGCGGCGAGCCGGTGCGCGTGCTCGCCCACGTGCTGGCGGAGACTGTGGAGGTGCTCGTCGTCGACCGCGGCCCCGGCGTACCGCCTGCCCAGCGGGAGCGGATGTTCGAGCCCTTCCAGCGCCTCGACGACTCCTCGCCGGGCGGTCTCGGGCTCGGCCTGGCCGTGGCCCGCGGGCTGGCGGAGTCGGTCGGCGGGTCTCTGGCGGCCGAGGACACCCCGGGCGGCGGGCTGACCATGGTGCTCACCCTGCCGAGGGCTCTTCCGTGAGTCCCCGGGTGCTGGTCGTCGACGACGAGCCGGCCCTGGCCCGCGCCCTCGCGATCAACCTGCGCGCCCACGGCTGGGAGGTCACCACCGCGGCCGACGGCCGCTCCGCCCTCGACGCCGCCGCCTCCACCCACCCCGACGTGGTGCTCCTCGACCTCGGCCTGCCCGACCTCGACGGCACCGAGGTGATCGCCGGCCTGCGCGGCTGGTCGGCCGTGCCCATCGTCGTGCTCTCGGCCCGCCAGCACGGCGAGGACAAGGTCGAGGCGCTCGACCTCGGCGCGGACGACTACGTCACCAAGCCTTTCGCGATGAACGAGCTGCTCGCCCGCCTGCGCGCCGCCGTACGACGCGGCGCCTCCGCTCCGCCCTCCTCGTCCGACGCGGTGGTCGAGGTCGGGCCGCTGGTGATCGACCTCGCGCGCAAGCGGGTCGCGCGGGACGGGGCCGACGTACGGCTGACGCCCACGGAGTGGGCCTTCCTCGAGCTGCTCGCCCGCAACGTCGGCCGGCTGGTCACCCGCGAGCAGGTGCTGCGCGAGGTGTGGGGGCCGGCGTACGAGCACGAGTCCCACTACCTGCGCGTCTACGCCGCCCAGCTGCGCCGCAAGCTGGAGGCCGACCCCGCCCACCCGCGGTACCTCCTGACCTCCCCGGGCCTCGGGTACACCCTGGAACCCTGAGGGGGTCGGCGGGGTAGTCCGTCACACGATGGTTGGTCTACTCGCCGGTCACAGCCCCTGTGTGACGGACTACCCCGCCGTCGCGCCCGTCCAGGATCTCCCGCACCAGCATGGTGGAGCCGACGACGGCGGCGGGCATCACGGCGACGGCGCCGAACGGGACCAGGAAGAACGCCTGGGTGGCCAGGCCCAGGCCGAGGACCGACGAGCCGTGGCCGGCCAGCACCTCCTGGCGGGCCGCCCGGTCGAGGCCGCGGGACTCCAGCGGCCGCGAGACCAGCTCGCCGGCGAGCAGCCGGGCGGAGACCACGAACCCGAGCACCGCGCCGACCACCGCACCGACCAGGGGCAGGAAGCCGATCACCGCGAGCACCAGGGCCATCCCGACGCCCGCCAGCATCAGCCCGCCCGCGTCGCGCAGCGAGCGCCAGAAGCCGACGCCGCCCTCGGGGACCTCGCCGCCGATCATCCGCTCGGTCTCGCGCCAGATCCGCTCGTAGAACGGGTCGCCGATCGCCAGGGTCAGCCCGGTGAAGGTCACGCTGGCCAGCAGCACGGCCCCGCCGACCAGCAGCAGCGCCAGCCCCACCCGCAGCAGGGTCCGGACGCCGCCCCAGTCGTCCGCGAACGGCGTCAGCCACGCGACCAGGTCGCCCACGGTCAGCAGCAGCGCGACCAGCGCCGCGGTCACCAGCACCAGCACGATCAGCGCCGGCACCATGCCCAGCAGCATCAGCCCCGGCCGCCGGCGCCACATCGAGAACCCCTGCAGGACGTACGACGCCCCGTGCGCCACGCCGACCGGTCCGCTCACGGGCCCCAGGCTAGGGCCGGTGCCGGGTCAGCGCCGCTTCGGGCGGGCGTGGTCGATCGCCTCGAGCTCCTCGGGCGAGAGCTGCTGCTCGCAGGTCCAGGAGGCGATGCTCTTGGCGTAGGTCCGCGCCTCGGAGCGGCCGGCGATCGAGGTCAGCACCACGCCGTGCCCGGAGTCGTCGAGCAGGGCCACCGACCAGGAGAGGTGGCCGCCCATGTCGCCGAACGCGTCGTACCGGACGACCGCGAGGTGGCGCAGCGCGTCCTTGGCCTCGGTGCGCAGCGCGGCGACCTCCTGGCGCAGGCCGTGCACGTCCTCGGGCAGCTCCGCCGACGTCGTACGACGGCCGCTGCGGACCTGGCGCAGCAGCACCAGGGCCAGCGCCAGGGCGACCAGCGCGACGACCAGTGAGAGCACTCCGAGGACGACCACTCCCCGACCCTAAACTCAGGCCGTGACCGAACGACGACGCATCGCCTACCAGGGCGAGCCCGGCGCCAACTCCCACCAGGTGTGCGTGCAGCACTACCCCGACTGGGAGTCCGTGCCGTGCGCCTCGTTCGAGGACGTCTTCGCGGCCGTGGAGGCCGGCGAGGCCGACCTGGCGATGATCCCCATCGACAACTCGATCGCCGGCCGGGTGGCCGACATCCACCACTTCCTGCCCGGCTCGGGGCTGCACATCATCGCCGAGCACTTCCTGCGGATCCGCTTCCACCTGATGGCGGTGCCGGGTGCCGCGCTCGACGAGATCACCACGGTGCACAGCCACGTCCACGCGCTGGGCCAGTGCCGCAAGATCATCCGCGAGCACGGCCTGAAGGCGATCATCTCCGGCGACACCGCCGGCGCGGCCCGCGAGGTCGCCGAGATGGCCGACCGGACCCAGGCCGCGATCAGCCCGCCGCTGGCCGCGGAGATCTACGGCCTGCAGATCCTGGCCGAGGACGTCGAGGACGAGGACCACAACACGACGCGCTTCGTCGTCCTCAGCCGCGACCTGGTCGAGGCGGCGCCCGGCAACGGGCCGGTGGTCACCAGCTTCATCTTCAACGTCCGCAACCTGCCGGCGGCGCTCTACAAGGCGCTCGGCGGGTTCGCGACCAACGGGGTCAACATGACCAAGCTGGAGAGCTACATGGTCGGCGGCGAGTTCACCGCCACTCAGTTCCTCGCCGAGGTCGACGGCCACCCGTCCGACGCCGGCCTGGCCCGGGCGCTCGAGGAGCTCACGTTCTTCACGACGGACGTGAAGATCCTCGGGGTTTACCCGGCGGACGCGTTCCGGTCCTGACAGACTCACCGCTCGTGAGAGAACGGGTCCTGCAGCTCGTCGAGTCGGCCCGCTTCCAGTGGTTCATCATCGGCGTCATCCTGGTCAACGCGGCCGTCATCGGCGCGGAGGTCTCCCCCTCCTGGATGGCCGAGCACGGCGACGCCACGACCGCGGTCGGCCGGGTCACCGTGGTGATCTTCGTGATCGAGATCGTGCTGCGGATCTACGCCCACGGCCGCTCGTTCTTCCGGGGCGGCTGGAACCTCTTCGACCTGTTCGTCGTGCTGATCGCGCTGACGCCGGGCGCGGGGTCGTACTCCGTCCTCCGGGTGCTCCGGGTGCTCCGCGTCCTGCGCCTGCTCTCGACGATCCGGTCGATGCGGCTGGTGGTCGCCGCGCTGGTGAAGACCGTGCCCGGCATGGCCTCGATCGGCGCGCTGCTCGGCATGCTGATCTACATCTCGGCGGTGATGGCGACCCAGATGTTCGGGGACGCCGATCCCGAGCGCTTCGGCTCCCTGGGGGACTCGCTGGTCGCGATGTTCACCATCACCACCGGCGACGACTGGGCCAACATCATCAAGCCGTCGGTCGAGGCCTACCCGGCCGCCTGGTTCTTCTTCATCCTCTACATCGTCGCGTCGGCCTACATCGTGCTCAACCTCTTCATCGCGGTCGCCGTCGAGGCGCTCGACCGCGAGGCCGAGGAGGTCACCGACGAGATCGAGGAGGTCGTGGACGAGTCGACCGAGGCGATCCTGGCCGCCATCGCCGACCTCAAGACGCAGGTCGCAGGCCTGGAGCTCCGACTGGACCAGCGCTGAGCTGACGGGCCAGCCGGTCGACCTGCGCCTCCAGCCGCCCGAGCTCCGCGACCAGGTCCATCTCCCCCGCCAGCCGGGGCAGCTGGCGGGTGCCCCACTGGTCGCGGCACTCCTCCTGGACCGCCATCCGGGCCCGCAGCACCGCGCCCCGGCGCTCGGCCGCGCCGTCGAGCACCCGGTGGGCGGCGGCGCGGTCGCCCGTCGCCGCCGCCCGGACCACCTCGGCCAGGGCCGACTGCGTGAGCCGGGCCAGGTCGTCGATCGCGAAGCGGGTGCGTTCCTGCGAGGTGGTCATGACTCGATGCTGCGCCGTACGCGCGGGCGCCGGTGACGTCCTGACGGATCCCTGACGGGACGGACGTCGTTCCTGACGGAAGCCGGACGCCGGATAGATTCACCGGGTGAGCGAGCCAGATCCCCGTACCGCCGACCTCGGCTTCGCCCGGGTCGACGTCGACCGCGCGGCGCGCACCGGCGACCCCGAGGTCGTGTACGGCGAGGGCAAGACGCCCGACCAGGTGGTCGCGATCCTGCGGACCCTGCACGAGCGGCACCCCGACCGGGCCGTCCTGGCCACCCGACTCTCGCCCGACGCGCTCGCGGTCGTCGCCCGCGATCTCCCCGACGCGGTCCTGGACCCCGTCGCGCGGGCCGCCACCCTGGGCCCGATCCCCGCCCCGACCGGCACGGTCGCGGTCGTCAGCGCCGGCACCTCCGACGCGCCGGTCGCCGCCGAGGCGGCCCTGACCATCCGGGTGCACGGCGGCGGGGTCGACCGGATCGACGACGTCGGCGTGGCCGGGCTGCACCGGCTGCTGGCCGTGCGCGACCGGCTCGCGGAGGCCGACTGCCTGGTGGTCGTCGCCGGCATGGAGGGCGCGCTGCCGTCGGTGGTCGGCGGGCTGACCGGCGTCCCGCTGGTCGCCGTACCGACGAGCGTCGGGTACGGCGCCTCCTTCGGCGGCCTGTCCGCGCTGCTCGGGATGCTCAACTCCTGCGCGCCGGGCGTCACGGTCGTCAACATCGACAACGGGTACGGCGCGGGCGTCTTCGCCGCCCGGGTCGCGCGGCAGTCCGCGCGATGAGCCGCGCCGTCTGGATCGACGCGTCCTCGGGGGCCAGCGGCGACATGCTGCTCGGCGCCCTGGTGGGGGCGGGGGTCCCGCTCGACGTCCTCCAGGCCGCCGTCGACGACGTGGCCCCCGAGCCGATCGCGCTGCGGGTCGAGGCGGTGACCCGGAGCGGGTTGGCGGCCACCCGGGTGCACGTGGAGGGCACCGAGTCCCACCACCACCGCACCTGGCGCGACGTGCGGGCGCTGATCGGCGGCCACGAGCGGGCGCTGGCCGCGTTCGAGCGGCTGGCCGTCGCCGAGGCCACCGTGCACGGGACCACCCCCGACGAGGTGCACTTCCACGAGGTCGGCGCCCTGGACGCGATCGCCGACGTGGTCGGGGTCTGCGCGGGCTTCGACCACCTCGACGCGTCCTCGGTGACCGTCTCGCCGGTCGCGGTCGGGTCGGGGACGGTCCGGGCCGCGCACGGCACGCTGCCGGTCCCGCCGCCCGCGGTCGTCGAGCTGCTGCGCGGCGTGCCGTCGTACGCCGGGCCGGCCCCGTTCGAGTCCTGCACGCCCACCGGGGCCGCGCTGCTCACCACCCTGGCCACCGCGTGGGGTCCGCAGCCGCTGCTGACCACCTCGTCCGTGGGCGTCGGCGCGGGCGCGCGCGACGCGGAGGGGCACGCCAACGTGCTGCGGCTGCTGGTGGGCGCGCCCTCACCGGCCGCCGCCAACACGGAGCTCGTCCTGGAGGCGAACGTCGACGACCTCGACCCCCGGCTCTGGCCGAGCGTTCTGGACGCGCTGCTGGCCGCCGGCGCCGCCGACGCCTGGCTGACGCCGATCCTGATGAAGAAGGGCCGGCCCGCCCACACCCTGTCGGTGCTGGTGACGACGGAGCGGGCCGACGTCGTCCGCGACGTGGTCTTCCGGGAGACCACGACGATCGGGCTGCGCTCGTACGACGTCGCCAAGCACGCCCTCGACCGCTCCGCGGTGGAGGTCGTCGTGGGGGGGCAGGTGGTGTCCGTGAAGGTGGCCCGGCTGGAGGGCCGGGTGGTCAACGCCCAGCCGGAGTACGACGAGGTCGCGCGGGCCGCGGCCGCACTCGGGCGGTCCGTGGGCGACGTGCTCGCCGAGGTGCGGGCGACGTACGACGGACGGATTGTCTGACAATCCCGTCGGAGGCACTACGCTCCTCCCATGACGTCCACGGGTGCCGAGCACGGCGCGAGCAGCGAGGTCGGCCGACTCCAGACGGTGATGCTGCACCGTCCCGGCAACGAGCTGAAGCGGCTGACGCCCCGCAACAACGACAAGCTCCTCTTCGACGGGATCCCGTGGGTGGCCCGCGCGCAGGAGGAGCACGACGCCTTCGCGCAGGCCCTGCGCGACCGCGACGTCGAGGTCCTCTACCTCACCGAGCTGCTCACCGAGACCCTGGAGAGCGAGGTCGCGCGCAACCACGCGATCACCTCCGCCCTCTCCGGGCTGCACCTCGGTGACACGATGCGCGGCTACCTCGCCCGCTTCCTGCGCGAGGCGTCGCCGGCCGAGCTGACCGACTACCTCACCGCCGGCATCCGCAACGACGAGGTGCGTGGCGGCTTCGGCCTGGTGACCTCGCTGCTCGACCCGCACGACTTCCTGGTCGACCCGCTGCCCAACCTGCTCTTCACCCGCGACTCCAGCGTGTGGGTGCAGGACCGGGTCGCGATCACCTCGCTGTCGATGCCGGCCCGCAAGCGCGAGACCCAGCTGACCGAGCTGATCTACACCGAGCACCCGCGCTTCCGCGGCACCCGCAAGATCCACGGCTGGCACAGCGAGTACGTCGAGGGCGGCGACGTCCTCCTGCTCGGCGACGGCGTGATCGCGGTCGGCGTCGGCGAGCGGACCACCCCAGCCGGGGTCGAGCGGCTGGCCCGCCAGGTCTTCCACGCCGACCTGGCCCACACGGTCCTCGCCGTCCCCATCGCGCAGGAGCGCGCCACCATGCACCTCGACACGGTCTGCACGATGGTCGACGTCGACAAGATCGTGATGTACCCCAACGTCGCCGACTCGCTGACGGCGTACGCCGTGACGCTCGCCGAGGGTGCGGAGTCCGACGCCGAGCTGACCCTGCGGGTCGCCGACGCCGAGCCGTTCCTGGTCGCCGCGGCCAAGGCGATGCAGATCGACACCCTGCACCAGATCGACACCGGCCTGGACCCGGTCACCGCCGAGCGCGAGCAGTGGGACGACGGCAACAACACCCTCGCCCTCGCGCCCCGGGTCGCCGTCGCCTACGAGCGCAACGACGAGACCAACGCGCGCCTCGAGGACGCCGGCATCGAGGTGGTCCGGATCGCCGGCTCCGAGCTCGGCTCCGGCCGCGGCGGGCCGCGCTGCATGAGCTGCCCGGTCGCGCGGGAGCCGCTGCCGGCCTGATCAGAGGCCGGGAAGCAGGACCCGGCCGCCCGGGACGAAGGCGTCGGCGCCGGGCTGCGATGGCTCCACGAGCGCGCAGCGGAGCTCGACCACCGAGCAGCGCCAGATGCCAGTGACGGCCTCGTCCTCCGCGAGGTACTGCGCCACCACCACCTCGCTGTCGCTCTCCCAGCCGACGACTCGCAGGTCGCCCTGCTCCAAGGGGACGACGGTCGCTCCCGCCCGGGTCGCGATCCGGATCCCACCGGCAGCGGCCTCGGCGTACTGCTCGCCGTCGCCGGACCACGCTCCGGAACCGTCGCCGTCGGTCTCCCAGAGCGCTCGGAACCGGTTGCGGTCGTCGACCTCGCCCGCGACGAGGGTCTGGGGACTCGGTGCGACCAGGCCCCCCGGGCGCGGGCCGATGAGGCCGACCTGCGCCTCGGCGCTCAGGCCGGTGACCGGCCGGATCCGCTGCCCGTCGGGGTCCCAGGTCGAGAGCTCGGTCGCGTCCGCGCTGCGCAGCACCACGCGGCCGTCGGGCAGCACGCCGACGGCCGTCGAACCCTCCGCGTCCGGCGGCAGCGACAGCGCCGACCCGCCGGTGGCCGAGCTGACCACGACCGACCAGCCCGTCTCGGGATCACCCTCGACCCAGGCCACCGTCCCGTCCGCGCCGATGACGGGCGTCCCGCTGACCGGGCCGTCCCCCAAGGGGTTGGGACCACCCCGGTCGACGCGCACCCAGGCTCCCGGATCGGTCCGGACCAGCGTGGTCCGACCCGCGTGCAGGATCGCGGTCGCGTCGACAGCGACCTGCGCGTCGCCGAGATGCAGCTGGCCGTCGTCGGCCCCCCACCAGGGCAGCTCCAGCGGCCGTCCCAGGGCGTCACCGGCCGGCGCCGGCGCCGGGTCGACCGCCCGGTCGTGGCCGCCCGGCAGCCCGGTCTGTCCGAGCACGGCGACGACCGCCACGGCCGCGGCGGCCAGGCCGGCGACGACCGAGCGGCGTCGTACCCGCTCGCGACGACCGGCGGCGGCCAGGCCCGGGGTGTCGACGTGCGGGGCGTCCAGGTCGGTGGCGAGCGAGCCCAGCTCGCGGGCCAGGCGCTGCTCGAGGTCGTTCATGCCTGCTCTCCCATCGTCTCGCGCAGCGACCGCAGGGCGGCCGAGCAGGTGGACTTCACGGTGCCGGGGGCGATCCGGAGCTCCTCGGCGATCTCGCGCTCGCTGAGCCCCTCGTAGTAGCGGAGCACCACCACCGCGCGCTGCCGCGGCGGGAGCGCGCTGACCAGCGGCCAGAGCGCGAGCCGGTCGTCGGGGTCCGGGTCGTGGACGGCGGCGTCCGGCGGGCTGTGGACCAGCCGCTCGCGGGTGAATCGCGCGGGCCGTCGCGACGACACGAAGGCGTTGACCAGGGTGCGCCGCGCGTAGGCCTCGGGCGAGGTGGCCCGGGAGACGCGGCGCCACGCGGCGTACACCTTCACGAGCGCGACCTGCAGCAGGTCCTCGGCGTCGGCACGGCTTCCGGTGAGCAGGTACGCCGTCCGGAACAGGGTCGCCGAGCGGGCGGCGACGAACTCCTCGTAGGAGCCCGTCCTCGCGTCGCCGGCCACGGAGTCGATCATCACGTCCGGTAGACGCGGCCTGTTGTGCGGGTGGTTCAGTCGGGGAACCATGCGGTCATGACGGAATCGTTCTTCGACGCGTTCAGCCCGCAGGAGGTCGCGCGGATCAGCTCCGCCGGCACCCACCTGACCCTCCCGCAGGGCTGGTCGCCGATCTGGGAGAACACCCCCGCCGACAAGGCGTACGTCGTCCTCGGCGGCACCGTCTCGGTCCGCCGCGACGGTGCGGAGGTGGCCCAGCTCGGGCCCGGCGACATCGTCGGCGAGGCGGCGATCCTGAACCGGAAGCTGCGCAACGCCACCATCGTGGCGCTCACCCCGCTCGAGCTGATCCACCTGACCGCCGAGTCGGTGCGCGAGCTCTGCGACGAGATGCCGACCTTCCGGGCCACCCTGGACCGGGTGGCGGAGTCGCGGCTCGGGTGAGCGACCAGCCCGACCTCTCGGGGGCGCTCGAGACGGTCGAGGAGTACCTCCTCGGCTCCCGCCCCTCCCTGACCCGCGTCGAGGTGGCGGCGGAGGCCGGCGTACCGCTGGTCGTGGCGGAGCAGCTGTGGCGGCTGATGGGCTTCCCGAACGCGGCCGACGACGACGTCGCGTTCACGGCCGCCGACGTCGAGGCGCTGCGGCTCAGCCACGACCTGATGGAGCTCGGCATCCTCAGCCCCGAGCGGCAGGCGGCGCTGGTGCGGACGTGGGGGCGCAGCTACGCGCGGCTCGCGGAGTGGCAGACCACACTGCTCACCGACGTCGCGCTGGAGGCCGACGACCCGGTCGCCCAGCTGACCTCGCTGGCCGAGCAGGTGCTGCCGCGGGTCGAGTCGCTGCAGTCCTACGTCTGGCGCCGCCACCTCGCGTCGGCCGCCTCGCGCACCCTCGCGGTGGAGTCCGTCGGCTCCCCCGCCGCTCCGCTCGCGGTCTGCTTCGTCGACATCGTGGGCTACACCTCCCGCAGCAAGGCGCTCAGCGAGGCCGAGCTGGTCGGCTGGATCGAGGGCTTCGAGGACGCCGCCACCGGCGTCGTCGCCGACCACGGCGGGCGGATCATCAAGAACATCGGCGACGAGGTCCTGCTGGTCGCCGACTCGGCCGCGGCCGCCGCCGAGATCGCGCTGACCATGACCGCGCGCGGCTCCGACCCGGCCGACGACTTCCCGGAGGTCCGGGCCGGGGTCGCGTACGGCGACGTCGTCTCGCGGCTCGGCGACGTCTTCGGCGAGACCGTCAACCTCGCCGCCCGGCTCACCTCGGTCGCCCGGCCCGGCACGGTGCTGGTCGACCGCGGCGCGCACGACACGCTCGACGGCGACCCGTCGTACGTCTTCCGGCACCTGCGGCGGACGCCGGTGAAGGGGTACGCCAAGCTGCAGCCGTTCGTGCTGCGGCGCCACGCTGGCGGGCGCGGGACGGAGCTGTAACGATCAGCGGATCGTGACCTGGCGGTTGGCGAGCCCGCTGCGGGCGGAGCGCTGCTCGGGGGTCAGGTCGGAGGTGTCGGCCAACGCCTCGGCGAGCGCCGTCGCGAACTTCTCGGCGGGCTCCTCGAGGGCCTCCGGGCCGGTGCCGACCGGCAGGTCCCAGACCGGGCAGAGCAGGCCGTGGGCGCGGAACATGCCAACCAGGCGGGACTCCGGCACCAGCACGTCGGCGCCGGCGGCGTGCAGCCGCGACAGCGCGTCGAGCAGGTCGTTCTCGGGCTCGGGCATCACCCAGCGCAGGTGCTCCTTGGTGCCGACGTTGGTCCAGTACGCCGCCGGCACCGACGTCAGCTTGGCGGTCGGGTGCACCGAGCCGTTGGCCTGCTCGAGCGCGGCCTCCATGCCGGTCTGGTCCTCGACGTCGGCGACCCAGTACTCGAAGCCCTCGTGCACGGTGATGTCGAGCTCGCCGCCCTCGACCAGGTCCTGCAGGCGCGGGCCGGGGCCGGGGTCGCTGGTGAGCCCGACGATGCCGGACTCGCCGCGCTCGGCCTGCTCCAGCGCGGCCGTCAGCACGGCGGCCAGGTCGCGGGACGGGTCGCCGAAGGCGTGCTGCACCTGCAGGCCCAGCCACACCTCGCCGCTGTCGCGCACCATCGCCGGCGCGGCCATCGGCAGCAGCGACGCGAGCAGCACCTTGCGGTCGCCGTTCTTCAGGGTCAGCGGCGCGGTCGCGGCGGGCACCAGCTCGCGCAGGGCGACCAGGTCCGGCTCGGACGGCAGGCCCTCGAACGGGCGGCTGACGTACGCCGTACCGGCGCCGCCGGGCGCGCCGTGGCAGGCCTTGTAGCGCTTGCCCGACCCGCACGGGCAGGGCTGGCGCGGACCGACCTCGCCCTCGGCGAGGGGGGCGGCGTCGCGGTTCTTGGTGCGGGACTTCTTGGCCATGAGGCCGGACTCTAGTTGTCGAGCAGCTCGAGGAGGTACGCCGGGCGGTCGCTGATGACGGCCTTCACGCCGAGCTCGCGGCACAGCTCCAGCTGCGTGGGCGTGTTGACCGTCCACACGTGCATGTCGTGGCCGCTGCGGGTGATCCACTGCCCGAACCGCGGGTGCTCGGTCAGCTCGTCGATGCCCGGCCCGACGATCCAGTCGTCGCCGATCACCCGCCGCAGCATCGGCCAGAACTCGACCCGGTCGATCAGCATGACCAGGGGGATGTCCGGCGCCAGCCGCTCGACCCGCTGCAGCGCGGTGTAGGAGAAGCTCATCACCCGCGCCGGCGTACCGGGGCCGTCCCAGCCGAAGTCGCGCAGCAGCTCGACGACCCGCTTCTCGACGAGGCCGCCGTACCGGGTCGGGTGCTTGGTCTCGATGGCGATCTCGACCCGCCGGTCGTAGTCGGCGACCACCTCGAGGAGCTTGCGCAGCGTGAGCACCTTGTCGTGCTCGGCGTCGCGCTCGGGCGCCTCGTCGTCGAGGTCGGCCCAGGGGTTCTTCCAGGACGCGAAGTCGAGCTCGGCCAGCTCGGCGAGCTCCATCGTGGAGACGGTGCCGCGGTGGCTCGCCGTACGGCGGAGGCTGCGGTCGTGCACGCAGACGAGGTGCCCGTCGGCGGTCAGCCGGACGTCGCACTCCAGGCCCTCGGCCCCCGCGTCCAGGGCGGCGACGTACGCGCCCAGGGTGTGCTCGGCGTTGTCGTGGCTGGCGCCTCGATGAGCGACGACCTGCGGCCTCATGGCGCCCATCATTCCGCGAGGATGGCGTCATGGACGACACCGGACTGCTCCGACACGCCATCGCGATCTCGGCCGACGCCGTGGCCCACGGCAACCATCCCTTCGGCGCGCTGCTGGCCTCGCCGTCCGGCGAGGTGCTGCTGACCGCGGAGAACACCGTCGTCACCGAGCGCGACGTCACCGGCCACGCCGAGACCAACCTCGTCCGCCTGGCCTCGCGGACCCTCGCGCCGGCCGACCTGGCCGCGGCGTCGCTCTACACCAGCTGCGAGCCCTGCGCGATGTGCACCGGCGCGCTCTACTGGGCCGGCATCGGCCGGCTGGTCTTCGCGATGTCCGAGGCCGACCTGCGCGAGATGACCGGCGCCCACCCCGACAACCCCACCCTGGCCCTCCCCTGCCGCGACGTGCTCGCCGCCGGCTCGCGTCGTACGCCGGTCGAGGTGGTCGGGCCGCTGATCGCCGACGAGGCGACCGTGCATCACGCGGGGTTCTGGGGGTGATCGGCGTCGGGTGTCCTAGTTCCCCTGATCACCGGGTAAGTAGGACGTTCCCGGCCAACGCGATCCCCGGGAACGTCCGGGACAGGCCAGGAACCCCCGCGGCCGACCGCGGCGCACCGTCGACGCCGGCCCGATCGACGGCGTAGGTTCCCGGCATGAGCAAGCCGTTCGGCGAGGACCCGTGGCGCAACGTCCAGGCGGTGCGCCTCGACGGCGACGGCACGTTCCACGCCCCGGTCCGGGCGAACGGCACCGACGGGATCGTCGTCGGGACCGAGGCGATCGCCGCGGCGGACGCGCGGCCGGCCGATCCGGCTCCCGCCCGGCCCGGCCTGCTGCGCCGACTGCTGCGGCGCCGCTGACCTACCCCTGCTCGCGCAGGTACCGCCCGAAGTGCGGCACCGTGAACGCGATCCGGCCCCGCTCACCGGAGTAGATCAGCCCCTTCTTCAGCAGCGAGTCGCGGGCGGGCGAGAGCGACTGCGGCTTCTTGCCGAGCACGGCGGCGACCTCGGCGGTGCCGACCGAGCCGACCGCGTCGGAGTCGGGGCCGGCGGCGTCGGCCATCGCGCGGAGGTACTCGCGCTCGCCCGGGGTCGCCCGCTCGTAGCGGGAGCCGAAGAAGCCGACGGCCAGCTCGCGCTCCGCCTCGGGGGCGGCGACGGCGATGTCGGACGCGGTGATCGGGCTGCGGGGGGCGACGTCCCAGGCGGCCTTGCCGTAGGCCTGGATGAAGTAGGGGTAGCCGCTGGTGGCGTCGTAGAGGGCGGCCAGGGCGGCGTCGGCGTACGCCGCGTCCTCCTCGGCGGCCGGTGAGGACAGCGCCCGGTCCGACTCCTCGCGGGAGAGCCGGTCGATGCGCTGGTAGGAGAAGAGCCGCTCGGAGTAGGACTTGCTCGCCGACAGCACCGCCGGCAGGTGCGGCAGGCCGGCGCCCACGACGATGACCGGCAGCCCGTTCTGGGACAGTTCGTGGCAGGCGGCGCAGAGGGCGGAGACGTCGTCGGCGCCGAGGTCCTGCATCTCGTCGACGAACACCGCGATCCCCCGGCCGGTGTCGGAGGCCAGCCCGCCGACGTCGGTCAGCAGCTCGACCAGGTCGATCTCGACGTCGCCGGAGTCGGCGCGCCCGCGCACCGGAGGTACGTCGATGCCGGGGCTCCACCGGTCCCGCAGCTTCGCGTCCGGCCCGGCCTCGCGCTGCGCGAACGACCGGATGACCCCGAGGACGTGGTCGGCCTCGTCGGTCGAGGGGTGGCCGAGCTCGCGGACCGCCTGGTGCAGCGCGGAGGACAGCGGCCGGCGCAGCGACTGGTCGGGCCGGGCCTCCAGCTTGCCGGTCCCCCAGCCCCGTCGTACGGCGGCCGAGCGCAGCGCGTTCAGCAGCACCGTCTTGCCGACGCCGCGCAGCCCGGTCAGGACCAGCGAGCGCTCCGGCCGGCCACGCGAGACCCGTTCGAGGACGACGTCGAACGCGCGCAGCTGGTCGTCGCGACCGGCCAGCTCGGGCGGTCGCTGACCGGCGCCGGGGGCGTACGGGTTCCGGATCGGGTCCACGATCGGACCGTATCGGGGTGTCTAGGAGATTTCGTAGACCGGTGCCGTGTCGGGGCCGTGGTCGACCGCGGCGTCGTAGGCGAGGTCCAGACCGGCGCGCAGCATGTCGATCAGGTCGGGCACCTCGTCGACCGCCAGCCGGAACGACCCGGCGCAGACGTTGTCGCGCCACAGCGACAGCACGACCAGGCCGGAGTCGTGGTGCCACGAGACCCGCAGCGCACGCTCCGCACCGCGGGCGTCGAGGTAGATCGACCCCAGCTGCGGGAGCGGACGGGCGGCGGTCATGCCCCATGATGCGCCGTGAACGCCCCGCCTGTCACCGGTTCGGTCGGTCTCGATACACCGCCTCGTTCCTCGGCGGCACTCGACCACCGATCTCCTCCTAGACTGCTTGCTGTGCCCGAACTGCCCGAGGTGGAGGCGCTGGCCCTCGACCTGAGGAGCCGGCTGGACGGTCGCGCGATCACCAAGGTCCACGTGGCCCAGTTCAGCGCGCTGAAGACCTTCGACCCGCCGCTGTCGGCGGTCGAGGGGACGCTGGTCGACGACGTGACCCGACACGGCAAGTTCCTCGACCTCGAGGCCTCCGGCGTCCATCTGGTCCTCCACCTCGCCCGGGCCGGCTGGGTGCGGTGGCGCGACGAGGTCCCGACCATCCCGCCGAAGCCGAGCACCAAGTCGACGCTGGCGGTCCGGGTGGTCCTCGACGACCAGTCGGGCCTCGACATCACCGAGGCCGGCACCCGCAAGAGCCTCGCGATGTACCTCGTCCGCGACCCCCAGGACGTCCCCGGCATCGCGAGCCTGGGCCCCGACCCGCTGACCGACGACTTCACCGTCGACGTCCTCGGCGCGATCCTCCAGCGCGAGGGCCGCAAGCAGGTCAAAGGCGTGCTGCGCCACCAGGGCACCATCGCCGGCATCGGCAACGCCTACTCCGACGAGATCCTGCACGCGGCGCGGATGTCTCCCTACAAGCCGGCGAGCAGCATCGAGGGCGACGACCTCCAGACCCTGTACGACGCGCTGCGCACCACCGTCGGCGACGCCGTCGAGCGCTCACGCGGCCTGGCCGCCGCCGACCTGAAGAAGGAGAAGAAGAGCAACCTCGCGGTGCACGGCCAGACCGGGAAGCCCTGCCCGGTCTGCGGCGACCTCGTCCGCGAGGTCTCCTTCGCCGACTCCTCCCTGCAGTACTGCCCCACCTGCCAGACCGGCGGCAAGCCGCTCGCCGACCGGCGGATGAGTCGGCTGCTGAAGTAGCCGTCGTACGGTGGTCCCATGATCCCGAGCGTGTCGATCGACGAGGTCCCCGACCCCATCCCGGAGCTGCTGGCGATCCTCGACGTCCGCGAGGACGTCGAGTGGGAGCACGGGCACATCGACGGCGCCGTGCACATCCCACTGATGGACCTGCCGCACCGCCTCGACGAGGTGCCCTCCGGCCAGGTGCTGGTGGTCTGCAAGGTCGGTGGCCGCTCCGGCCAGGCCGTCGGCTACCTCGCCCAGCAGGGCATGGACGTCGTCAACCTCGACGGCGGGATGCTCGACTGGGCCGGCGCGGGCCGGCCGATGGTCAGCGAGACCGGGCAGGACCCACAGGTCGTCTGAGCCGTCCTCAGTACGGCGCGCCGCAGGTGGCGCGGGCCCAGTCGTCGAACGCGTGGTAGGCCGCGTCCTCGGACTCGCTGAGCTCCGGCAGGTCGTCGAGCGTCGAGAGGTCGTCGTCCAGCGCCCCGGACGGGATCGACCGGTTCTTCTCGGCGTAGACCGTCAGCCCGCGTCGAACCTCCGCATCGACGTCCCGGGGCAGGCCCGCGGCCGCCATCCGGTCGGCGTACTCGACCTGGTTGTCGGCGAAGTCGGCAGCACCCGTCGCCATGTCCTCCATCAGCGGGAACGGGTTCAGGAACGCTGCGCAGAACTCCTCCTCCGTCCCGACCGCCAGCTCGGGCAGGTCCCCGTCGCCGGTCCCCGGCTGCCCGCAGACCAGCCACAGCACCCCGGCGACCGCCGCGAGCACGGAGACGACGGTGGTCGCGACGGCGGCGACGAGGAGGCGGTCCACGGCGGGAGGCTAGTGCCCGGCGAACACCCCCGGCAGCGGAACGGTGAGTGACGCCCGCAACAGCTCCAGGTACGACGCCCGCGGCACCTCGACGACCCCCAGCGAGGCCAGGTGCGGGGTCTGCCACTGCACGTCGAGCACCCGCCGGTCGGCGTGCTCGTCACGGAGCAGCTCGACCAGCCCGACCAGGGCCACCTTGGAGGCGTCGGTCGCGCGGTGGAACATCGACTCGCCCGCGAACAGGCCGCCGATCGCGACGCCGTACAGGCCGCCGACCAGGCGCCCGTCCTGCCAGGTCTCGACCGAGTGCGCCCAGCCCAGGTCGTGCAGGCGGCCGTAGGCGCGGCGGATGTCGCGGTCGATCCAGCCCTGCGGCCGCCGCGGGTCCGCGCAGGCGGCGACGACCTCGTCGAAGGCGGTGTCGACCCGGACGTCGTACTCGCGCACCGAGCGGCGCAGCGAGCGCGACACCCGCAGGCCGTCGAGGGGCAGCACGCCGCGGTCGACGGGGCTGAACCAGTACGTCGGGTCGCCGCGGCGGGCGCCGGGCATCGGGAACAGCCCCGAGCGGTACGCCGCGAGCAGGGTCCCTGGCTCCAGGTCGGCCCCGATCGCGACCAGGTCGTCGAGGTCCCCGTCGTCGGCGAGCGCCGGGTCGGGCAGGACCCAGGGCGTC
Organism: Nocardioides lianchengensis; assembly: GCF_900101465.1. Lineage (GTDB taxonomy): Bacteria > Actinomycetota > Actinomycetes > Propionibacteriales > Nocardioidaceae > Nocardioides > Nocardioides lianchengensis. Next base: position 429,627 of record NZ_FMZM01000002.1, on the reverse strand, counting down.
GCAGGCGGCTCGATCGGCACGCCTCGACCCTAGTGCCGTGCGTCGAGAGTCCTGGGGCGCTTCGCGCACTCCGGGCACGCCGACCGATCGACGACTTCCGACGCACGGCACTAGGACGTGCTCCGTACGATCTGGCCATGGGCACCAAGGGCAAGGTCACCAGCGGCGTCGCCCGCCAGCTGGCCCCGCGCGCGATCGCGATGGCGCCCGGGCTGACCTCGTCGTTCGTCCGCGAGGCGCTGCACCGCGCCATCGCCGGCGTCGGCCCGCTGCCGGCGGCGTCGAAGGCTGCCGACGCCCAGCTGCGCGAGCAGAAGGGTGACGTCGACAAGGCGATCCACGAGGTGATCGAGAACCACGTCCGGTACGCCGGCGCGCAGGGCTTCGTCACGAACATCGGCGGCGTCGTGACCGCCGCGCTCACCATCCCCACGAACGTCACCGGCCTGGCGCTCGTCCAGTGCCGGATGGTCGCCGGGATCGCCCACCTGCGCGGCCACGACCTCGACGACCCGCGGGTCCGCAACGCGATCCTGGCCTGCCTGCTCGGCCGCGAGAGCGTCGACAAGCTGGTCAAGAAGCGCAAGCTGCCGGCACCGCCGATGGCGCTGGCCACCGCGCCGCAGCACGACCCCGAGCTCGACCGACGGATCAGCACCGAGGTGGGCACCGAGATGGTGGCCCGGGTCGCCGGGAAGCGGCTGGCCGTGACCGTCGGCCGGCGGGTGCCGGTCGTCGGCGGGCTGGTCGGCCTGGGCGCCGACGGCTACGCGACCTGGAAGATCGGCCGCTACGCCTCCTCCGAGCTCCTGCCCCGCGCCCGGCGGTAGACCCCCAGCAGCCGCTGGCCGGTCGCCCCGGACTGCAGCCGACCCACGACCCGCTCCTGCCACCGGTACGTCGGGTCCAGGTGGGCCCGGTCGAGCTCGCCGCGCAGGTCCTCGACCTCGCGCTGCAGCCGCATCTCGGCCTTGCGGATCCGGGCGTTCTCCAGCAGCAGCGCCTCGATCGCGTCGAGCGAGGCGCTCGCGACCTGCCGCGGCACCGGCCGGTCGGGGTCGGCGAACGTGGCCGGCGGCGCCGGCGCGCGCAGGTCGTCGAGGTCGCCGACGACGTCGTACCCCTGAGCGCGGATCTCGTCGATCCACACCTGGGTGACCTCCTCGACCCACGGGTGCACGGCGGGCGGCAGCGCCAGGCGCGGCGTGTCGGTGCGGCGCGACAGCGTCTGGTGGGCGAGCAGCTCGCGGACCAGCGGCCGGTAGAGCGCCGAGTCGACGACCCCGTCCGTCCGACGGTTGATGCGACGCACGAGCGCGGTCTCCGCGGCACCGAGCGACGGGTTCACCCGGCCCGCGTGGTCGAGGTCGAGCGGGACGTCGTCGAGGCCGAAGGCCCGGCTGAACCGCTCCCAGAGCAGCTGCCGCGGTCCGCCCGGCGCCGGCACGGTGACCAGGTGCACCTGCTCCGGTGGCAGGTCGAAGCCCCAGCGGTCGAGGATGTCGGGAAGCTCCTGGACCCCCCAGAACCAGGTGGCGATCCGGCCTTCGCGCGCGGGGTCGCGGATCTGGTCCAGGAAGCTCGCGTAGCTCAGCCGGCTGCGGTGCTTGACGTTCTCCTGCCACTCGGCCGGGATCTGCCGGGCCAGGTCGCGCACCGAGAGCACCAGGTGCACCTCGGTGCCGGCGCCGTGGCCGAGCGACTCGAGGGCGCGGGCCGCCTGGGCGCGGGAGGCGGTCGCGAGGATCTCGTGGCTGATGATCGCGGTGCCGTCGTGCGCGCGCACGGCCGCAGCGAGCCGGTCCCAGGCGCCGACGGCCTCGGACTCCAGGCCGCCCCAGGCCAGCCGCATCAGGTCGAGCGCGGCCAGGAAGTGCTCGTCGAAGCGCTCGGCGGGGTAGAGGATGCCGTGCTCGGCGAGGAGCGGACGGTTGAGGAACAGCACGTCCTGGAGGTACGACGTGCCGGTCTTGGGGGTGCCGACGTGCAGCAGGACGCGCGCGCTCATCCGACTCCTCCGGTCGCGTTCTCGTGCAGCAGCCGCAGGGCCAGGTCGAGGACGTCGCCGTCGCGTGGCGCGTCGACGCCGTTCCCGGGCGGTCGCAGCAGGACGTCGAGGTCCCCGACGACCGGGTAGCCCTCCTCGCCCAGGGTCCGGTGCAGCCGCTCGGCCTGCTGCCGCACCCACGCGTACCGGGACTCCGGGACCACCAGCGGCGGGCCGCCGCTCCCGGTCAGCTGCGGCAGGAGGTGCTCGCGGAGCAGCCGCACGCGCACCGGCCGCTCGACCAGCACCCCGAGCACTTCCCCGACCCGCCGGGCCAGCTCGCCGGCGGCGGCCGAGACCGGCGGCGGAGGCGTCAGCCCGGGGGCGTCGAGCAGCCCGGGCAGCGCCGCCGGGTCGAGCACGACGCGGAGCCGATCGTCCCCGACCTCGCCGCGCCAGTAGCGGGCGACCCGGGCCAGGTCGGCCCGCCGAGGAGGCGTACGACGACCCGTGGCCGCGTCCAGCCACTCGGGCCAGGACGCGGTGCCGGACGAGAAGCACCGGGCGAGCCACAGGTCGACCAGCATGCCGGCCAGGTCGCCGCCCACGACCACCACCCGCTCGTCGCGCCCGCCGGGCGGACGGCCCTGCGCGACCAGCTGCTCGCGGGCCCGGGTGGCCGGCCAGGGGTCGCCGACCAGCCGGTAGTGGACCGGCCCGGGGCCGCGCCGCAGCCACGACCGGCGCGCGGGCGCGGCCGGCTCGGGGTCGGGCAGGTCCTCACCGGACAGGTCCTCGGCGAGCAGCCCCGAGGCGACCCGCACCAGCTCGTCGTCGGGCAGCGCGGCGGGATCGACCGGTCGCGGCCCGAACCGTCGGTCGCGGGCCGCGCCGACCAGCTCCAGGTCGGGGCGGCCGCGCCCCGGGGCCCCGGCCGCGAGCACCCGCTCGGTCAGCACGGAGGTCGTCGTACCGCTGAGGTGGAGGCGGCGCAGCAGCTCCAGCTGCTGGGCGCCGGGCAGGAAGCGGCCGACGGGGTCCGCCTCGCCCTCCCATTCGACCCAGGGGGTGGTCCCGCCCGCACGCAGGTGGGCGTGCCAGCCCCAGGCCCGTCGCTCGCCGCTCATCGGTCACGCAGCCTGCGGGCGACCTTGCCGACCCGGGCCACCAGCTGATCGTCGGGTCCCGGGCGCCGGTCGGCCTCCATGATGACCGCCACCAGGGCGTCCATGGTCGCGTGGGCCACCGCGCGCTGGCCCGGCCGGTCGGGATCGTGCCAGGGCGCGTCCGGGTCGGGGCGGACCGGGCGCAGGTCGACGAGGTCGCCGACCACGTCGACCCCCGACCCGACCAGCCAGTCGTGCCAGCGGTCCGCGACCTCGTCGGCCCAGTCGTAGGCGTCCGGCGGGAGGGTCACCTTCCGCGGGTTCTCGGCCACCGCGAGCGTGTCGTGCACGATCAGCTGTCGGACCAGCTCGGCGTAGCCGTCGTACCCCAGGCCCTCGGCGCGCAGCCGGGTGTTCAGCCGGCGCAGCATCACGCTCTCGGCCGCCCCGATCGACGGGTTGCGGCGCACGCTGTCGAGCGGCGCCCAGGCGGGGTCGACGGCGATCGCCCGGCAGAACCGGTGCCACAGCTCGCTCGGCGCCCCACCGGGCGGCGGCACGGTGACGACGTGGACGCGGTCGGGGGTCAGCTGCCGGCTCCACCGCTCCAGGACCCGGGTCAGGTCCTGGACCCGCCAGAACGACTTCGCGGTGTCCGAGCGCGGGTTCTTGCGCACCCGGCGCGCGAACCGGCGGTACGACGACACGTCCTGGTGCTTGAGCCGCTCCTGCCACTCGGCCGGCACCTGCCGGGCGATGTCGCGGGCGGTGAGGACGAGGTGGAGCTCGGCCGGGGCGAGCGAGGTGACCGCCCGCTCGACCTGGTCGCGGTCGGCGCCGGCGAGGATCTCGTGGCTGACGACGACGGTCCCCTTGGCCCGCCGGACCCGTCGTACGAGCGCGTCCCACTCGCCGCCGACATCGTTCCCGACCCCGGCCCAACGCCGCTCGACCAGGTCGAGCGCAGGCCGGAACATGTCGTCGTGCGGGCCGACGGGGTAGCGGACGCCGTGCCGGGCGAGGGTGGCGCGGTTGAGGGCCAGCCGGTCCTGCAGGTAGGTCGTGCCCGTCTTGGGCAGGCCCAGGTGGAGGTAGACGACGTCGGCCATAGCCCGATTGTGGCCTACGCCAGGGCGCGCACCACCGCCGACGGGCTCGGCCGACCGAGCTCCCCGGCCAGCCAGGTGCTGGTCGCCACCAGCGCCCCCAGGTCGACGCCGTGCTCGATGCCGAGACCGGTGAGCATCCACACCAGGTCCTCGGTGGCCAGGTTGCCGGTGGCGCTCTTCGCGTACGGGCAGCCGCCCAGCCCGCCGGCGCTCGCGTCGAAGGTGGTGATCCCCGCCCGGAGCGCCGCGTGGGTGTTGGTAAGCGCCTGGCCGTAGGTGTCGTGGAAGTGCATCGCCAGCCGCCCCTCGTCCACCCCGGCGTCGCGGAAGGCCTGCACCAGGGCCGTGACCTGACCGGCCGTCCCGACCCCGATGGTGTCGCCCAGGCTGAGCTGGCTGGCGCCGAGGTCCAGCAGCCGCCGGCCGACGTCGACCACCTGCCGCGGGTCGACCGGACCCTCCCACGGGTCGCCGAAGCACATGCTGACGTAGGCCCGCACGTCCATCCCGGCGTCGCGGGCCCGCCGTACGGTCGGCTCGAACATGGCCAGCTGGGTCTCGAGGGTGCGGTTGAGGTTCTTCTGGGCGAACGTCTCGGTCGCCGAGCCGAAGATCGCGACGTGCTGGAGGCCGAGGGCCAGGGCCCGGTCCAGGCCGCGCTCGTTGGGCACCAGCACCGGGTGCCTCCGGCCGGCCTCCCCCAGGATCGTCATCAGCTCCTCGGCGTCGGCGAGCTGGGGCACCCAGCGCGGGTGCACGAAGCTGGTCGCCTCCACCACCGGCAGCCCGGCCGCCACCAGCCGCTGCACCAGCTCGGCCTTGACCGCCACCGGCACCAGCGCCTGCTCGTTCTGCAGACCGTCCCGAGGCCCGACCTCGTAGATCGTCACCCGCTCCGGCAGTCCCGGCTCCGGCACGACCATGGGCAGCCCGGGGGTCATCGGGGGGCTCCGGGGGTCGTCGGGGCCGGGCTGTAACGCGATGTTCGCCGCACTGGAGACGTGCTGCAGCGCGTACCTAGTGCGGCGAACATCGCGTTACAGCTGCGGCGGCTGCGACCCGGTCTCACGAGGCGGCCCCCGGTTCCACGTGGAACAACCGGGCGCCGAGGGCGACCTGCCGGCCGACGGCGGCGTCGACGTGCGCGACCGTGCCGGCGAAGGGCGCGCGGAGGGTGAGCTCCATCTTCATGGCCTCCAGGATGCCGAGCGGGTCGCCCGCGGCGACGACGTCCCCGACCGCGACGCCCACTGCCAGGACGGTGCCGGGCATCGGGGCGGTGACGGAGCCGTCGCCGGCGGCGGGGCCGTGGTCGGCGAGCGGGTCGGGGCGCTCGAAGGCGAAGCGCTGGCCGAGGTACGACGCCTCCGCGGTCCCGTCGGCCTGCACGTTGACCACCATCGACACCTCGTCGCCGGCCACCGACAGGGTCAGCACGTGGTCGGCGGCGGAGACCTGGCGGACCGGGACTCCGTCGACGGTGCCGGCGGCTCGGTCGACCAGCACCTCCCGGTCCAGCGGTACGACGGTCGCCGCGGGCGGTCCGCCGAGCCGGAACCCGTCGGGCTGGAACGGGTGCCCGGCGTCGCCGTACGCCGTCAGCATCGCGCTGACCCAGGCGACGAAGGTCCGCGGCAGGTCGGCGTCCGGCTCGGGGACGGTGTGCCGGTCGAGCCAGGCCGTGTCGATGGTCGCGTCGCGGAACGCGTCGGAGGCGGCCAGCGCGCGCAGGAAGCCGGTGTTGGTGGTCAGCCCGAGGATCGCGGTCCGGTCGAGCGCGTCGACCAGGGCGGCCCGGGCCGCCTCGCGGTCGGGACCGTGGACGACGACCTTGCCGAGCATCGGGTCGTACGACGTGCTGACGACCTGCTCGGACGCCAGGTCGTGGTCGACCCGGACGCCCTCCGGCCAGCGCACGATCGACGTGGTGCCGGCCTGGGGCAGGAACCCGCCGAAGGCGTCCTCGGCGTAGATCCGGGCCTCGATCGCGTGTCCGTCGCAGCGCACGTCGTCCTGGGTGAGTCCGAGTGACTCACCTGCGGCCACGCGCAGCTGCAGCTCGACCAGGTCGAGGCCGGTGATCGCCTCGGTGACCGGGTGCTCGACCTGCAGCCGCGTGTTCATCTCGAGGAAGTACGCCGCCCCCGTCACCTCGTCGACCAGGAACTCGACGGTGCCGGCGCCGACGTACCCGACCTCGCGGGCCAGGGCCACCGCGGACGACAGCACCAGCTCGCGGACCTCCGCGGAGATGGTCGGGGCCGGCGCCTCCTCGAGGACCTTCTGGTGCCGCCGCTGGGTGGAGCAGTCGCGCTCGAAGAGGTGCAGCACGGTGCCGTGGGCGTCGGCCATGACCTGGACCTCGACGTGGCGGCCGCGCTCGACGTACGTCTCGATGAGGATCGTGTCGTCGCCGAACGCGGCCAGCGCCTCCCGCTTGGCTGCCGCGACGGCCTCGTCCAGCTCGGCGGCCGAGCGGACCACGCGCATGCCCTTGCCGCCGCCACCGGCGGCGGCCTTGACCAGGACGGGGAATCTCGATAGGCCCGCTCGTTCCTCGCGGGCTACTCGATCACCGAAAGCCCCGGCGTCGGTGGGGACGACCGGCACGCCCGCCGCGACCGCGACCTCGCGGGCGACGTCCTTGCGGGCCATCGCCTCCATCGCCGACGGCGGCGGCCCGACCCAGGCCAGTCCGGCGTCGATCACGGCCCGGGCGAAGCCGGCGTTCTCGGACAGGAAGCCGTAGCCGGGGTGCACGGCGTCGGCCCCGGCGGCCAGCGCCTGCGCGACCTGCGCCTCGACGTCGAGGTAGTCGCCCGTCGCGACCGTCGAGGCCAGGCCCAGACGCGCACAGGTGCGGGCGATGCGGACCGCGATCTCGCCGCGGTTGGCGATGAACACCGACTTCACGAAAGCACCTCCAGCGGCAGGGTCGGGGTCCCCGTGGCGTTGTTCACGGAGGAGCGAAGCGGGGGAGTGAAGAACGTCATGGGGTGGGCTTACATCCTGAAGACGCCGTAGGAGGGGGCCGGCACGGGCGCGTGTGCGGCGGCCGCGAGGCCCATGCCGAGCACCCGGCGGGTGTCGGCGGGGTCGATGATCCCGTCGTCCCAGAGCCGCGCGGTCGCGTAGTACGGCGAGCCCTGCGTCTCGTACTGCTCCCGGATCGGGGCCTTGAACTCCTCGTCGTCGGGGCGCCCGGCGACGGTGGCCAGCACCGAGGCGGCCTGCTCCCCGCCCATCACCGAGATCCGGGCGTTCGGCCAGGTCCAGAGGAACCGTGGGTCGTAGGCCCGCCCGCACATGCCGTAGTTGCCGGCGCCGAACGAGCCGCCGATCACGACGGTGAGCTTGGGGACGACCGAGCAGGCGACGGCGGTGACCAGCTTGGCGCCGTCGCGGGCGATGCCGCCGTTCTCGTACTCCCTGCCGACCATGAAGCCGGAGATGTTCTGCAGGAAGACCAGCGGGATCCCGCGCTGGTTGCACAGCTCGATGAAGTGCGCGCCCTTGAGCGCCGACTCGCTGAACAGGATCCCGTTGTTGGCGACGATCCCGACCGGGTGGCCCCAGATGTGCGCGAATCCGGTCACCAGCGTCTCGCCGTACAGCTTCTTGAACTCCTGGAAGCGCGAGCCGTCGACGAGGCGGCGGATCACCTCGCGGACGTCGTACGGCGTGCGCACCTCGGCGGGCACCACGTCGTAGATCGACGCCGGGTCCTCCAGCGGCTCCTCGACCGGGCGCACCTCCCAGGGCGGCGCGGGTGTCGGGCGCAGGGTGTCGACGATGCCGCGGACGATGGCCAGCGCGTGCGCGTCGTCGTCGGCCAGGTGGTCCACGACGCCCGACTTCGTGGCGTGCACCAGGCCGCCGCCGAGCTCCTCGGCGGTGACCACCTCGCCGGTCGCGGCCTTCACCAGCGGCGGGCCGCCGAGGAAGATCGTGCCCTGGTCGCGGACGATCACGGTCTCGTCGGACATGGCCGGGACGTAGGCGCCGCCGGCGGTGCACGAGCCCATCACCGAGGCGATCTGCGGGATGCCGCGGGCCGACATCTGGGCCTGGTTGAAGAAGATCCGGCCGAAGTGCTCGCGGTCGGGGAAGACCTCGTCCTGCATCGGCAGGAACGCGCCGCCGGAGTCGACGAGCGCGATGCACGGCAGGTGGTTCTCGGCGGCGACCGCCTGGGCGCGCAGGTGCTTCTTGACCGTCAGGGGATAGTAGGTGCCGCCCTTCACGGTCGCGTCGTTGGCGATCACCACCACCTCGCGGCCGTGCACCCGGCCGATCCCGGTCACGATGCTCGCCGCGGCCACGCCCCCGCCGTACATGTCGTAGGCGGCGAGCGGCGAGAGCTCCAGGAACGGGCTGCCGGGATCGAGCAGCCGGTCGACCCGGTCACGCACCAGCAGCTTGCCCCGGTCGGTGTGCTTGGTCCGGGCCGCCTCGCTGCCGCCCTGCCGGGCCACCGCCAGCCGCTCGCGCAGCTCCTCGACCAGCTCCCTCATGTTCGCCACGAGGTCAGGTTAGCGATCATTAACCAACCACGCCAGGACAGAGGCCGCCGGGGCACGAGGCCAGCCAGGCCCGGCCGCCCTGCAGCGAGCGCACCGCCTTCCTCCCCTGCGCGTCGTCGAACCAGAACATCGCCCAGAGTGCCGGGGTGCGGGTCCGGCGCAGGGTGTCGGCGACCACCCGCGGGTCCCACGAGCCATCGCTGTGCTGCGGCCCCACCTCGGTCAGGGCCATCCGCGGCACCCGGGCGGCCACGGCGGCATAGCTGGAGAGGTCGAGCACCGCCGGACGGCCGTCGGCGGTGTCGTCGTAGCTGTCGGTGCCGCCGAGGTCGACCCGCGCGGGCACCAGCGCGACCGGGTCGTGCACGCCGCTCCAGGTCCGGGGCGCGGCGGCGTACGCCCAGAGCAGGTTGTGGACGCCGCGCGCGGCGGCGCGCTGCTGGAGCCGGGCGAAGAGGGCGCGGTACTCGGCCGGGTCGGGGTGCCCCCACCAGAACCAGCCGCCGCCCGCCTCGTGCAGCGGCCGGACGACGACCGGTACGCCGGCCGCCCCCAGCTGGGCGAGGGTGCCGAGGTGCTGGTCCCAGGTGGCCCAGAAGGCGTCGTACGCCGCCGTGTCGCCGCCGCTCCGGCGGGTGAGGAGCGCGCCGAGATCGGCGTCGGTCCGGTCGTTCCAGTCGCCGCCGGTCCACGGGTTGCGCGCGTGCCAGGAGGCCGTGAGCACGTGGCCGGCCCGGGCCAGGTCGACCAGCCGGTCGAGCCGTTCGGCCTTGCCGAGCGCGAGGGCGTCGGCCAGCTCGGTGAGGTCGAACCCGACCACCCGGAACCGGGCCGGGGCGACGTCGAGCAGGTCCGCCCAGGCGTCGTTGCTGATGTTGACCTGCTGACCGACGGCGGTCCGGCCGGCGCAGCGCCAGTCGTCGAGGGTGCGGACCAGCGCGACGGCGGCGGCGTCCGCGGCCGCGTCGACCGGACCGGGTCCGCGGCGGCAGGCGACCGCGCCGACCCGGACCCGGATCACCGGCGAGCCGGTGGCCCGACGGCCCCGGGCGGCGGGCACCCGGACCCGGAGGCGGAGCAGGCCCGCGGCGCTGGGCGTCACGCCCAGACGGTAGCGGCCGCGGCGGTCCGTGCGGTCGGTCGCGACCCGGACCCAGCGCTTCCCGACCAGGCGCTGGAGCAGCACCGGACGACGGGCGGCGGGCCGGACCCGGCCGGTCACGACGACCCGCTGACCGACCCGCGGGCTCGGGGTCTCCACCCGGTGGCTCACCGCCGACCGCGGCAAGCGCTGCAGCTCACCGCCGACGGCCGGGACCGGGGCGAGGACCCCGGCGGCCACCAGCACCGCGACCGCGATCCTGAGCACGTGAGCACGGTATCCACCGGCAGCGCCGATAACCTGACCCCATGACGAGCGCCGCCGGGACCCCCACCCGGCGCGAGCAGATCCTCGCCACCGCGGCCGAGCTCTTCGCCGCCCGCGGCTTCCACGGCGTCTCGGTCGCCGACCTCGGCGCGGCCTGCGGCATCTCCGGACCGGCCCTCTACAAGCACTTCGCGTCCAAGGACGCCGTGCTCGCGGCGATGCTGGTCTCGATCAGCGAGGAGCTGCTCGCCGGCGGGCAGGAGCGGGTCGCGGCCGCCGCGACGCCGGCCACCGCCGTACGAGCGCTGGTGGAGTGGCACACCGACTTCGCCCTGAACCACCGCGCGCTGATCGTCGTCCACAACCGCGACTGGGAGTCACTGCCCGACGACGCCCGCGAGCAGGTCCGCACCCTCCAGCGCACGTACGTCGACCTCTGGGCCGAGCAGCTGCGCCGGGTCTCGCCCGACCTCGGGCTCGACCGGGCCCGAGCCACGGCGCACGCGGCCTTCGGGCTGATCAACTCCACCCCGCACAGCCGGCTGCTGCCCGACGAGCCGATGCACGAGCTGCTGGTGCGGATGGCGCTGGGCGCGCTCGGGGTCCGCTGATGCGGACCCGACTGGTCGCCCTGCTCCTCGCGGTCGTCCTCGGGGTCGGCGGGGGCGCGGCAGCGGCGCTGTTCGGCGACGACGGCGGTGGGGACGGCGGTGCGACGTCGTACGCCGACCCGCTCGGGCTCGGGATCCCGAAGATCGACCTCGACTGCACCGGCGAACCTGTCCTGGTCGTCGGCTTCGGCGACAACGCCGCCGCGCTGCGTAACGAGGTCGTGAACACCCCGCACGAGGACCTCCGCTACCTGGAGACCAGCCGCTCGTGCGCCACCCGCTGGACCCCGTCCTCCACCGACGACACCTTCGACTGGGTGGTCTACCGGTCCGGTGACGCCACCGACCTGTGCCTGGACCGGCTGAGGAAACCGATCCACCGGCGCGACAACGTCACCTTCCTGGTCGACGGCATCGACGAGCGGGCGATGTGCCTGTGCGAGGTCCCCGCGACAGAGGCGCCGGTCCTGCAGAAGCGCACCCCAGCGGCGATCGCCCCCCGCAACGAGGTCTGGATCGGCGAGCTGCAGGACATGCTCATCACCATCGACGCCGAGCTGCGCCCGGACGCGGAGGTGCGACTGACCGGGAGGAACCGCGTGCGCGGCAAGTACGGCGAGGTGATGGCGGCCCGGATCTCCGCCGCCCAGCAGGAGTCCCGACTGCCCGAGACCGGGATCCTCGACGCCGCGACCTGGAACCGGATCACGGCCACCGGGTGCCGGCTCTACGACTACCGCTGAGCGGTCACAGCAGGTGGTCGAGCCGGCTGTCCGGGTCGGCCATCAGCTCCAGCAGCCGGGCCGCGCGCAGCGCCGCGTCGAGCGCGGACTCCAAGTCGGCGTCCTGCGCGGCGGGGGCGGCCTGCTCCCGCTCGTGCAGGCGGGCCAGCAGGTCGTCGCGGGCCAGGCCGCGCAGGTGCAGCAGCACGAACGGATCGGCCTCGACCAGCCAGGCCAGCTGGTAGAGCACGGCCAGCGCGTGCCGGCACGGGTCGGCCCAGGCGTCGCAGGTGCAGGCCGAGCCGAGCTCCCCGCCGTACGGGAGCAGCTCGACGCCGGCCTCGTCGGCGTGCTCGACCAGCAGGTGGGGCAGCTCGCCGGACATCAGCGCGGCGATCCGGCCCGCCTCCGCCGCGACCACCTCCACCAGGGCGGTGCGGCCGTCGGCGTCGAGCACCGGCAGCACGCCGGCCACCGTGAAGACGCCGTCCTCGTCCTCGACGGCCGCGTAGTAGCCGCCCTCCTCCACGGTGACCTGCCCGACGCGACCACTGCGCGCGAGCCGGCGCGCGCCGGCCAGGTCCTCCTGGGCGTACGCCGCCTCCTCCACCGCGCGCACCCAGGCCTTGCCCCACCAGGTGGTCGCGCGCGCCGCGCCCCGTCGTACGGCGAAGCGCGGGTGGACGACCCTGCTCATCAGGTGCTCCGCAGCGTGACCAGGTCGCGGAGCTCGTCGTTGCTCAGCTCGGTCAGCGCCGCCTCGCCGCGCCCGAGCACGGCGTCGGCCAGCGCGCGCTTGCGGGTCAGCAGCTCGGCGACCTTCTCCTCGATCGTGCCGCGGGTGATCATCCGGTGCACCTGGACCGGCTTGGTCTGGCCGATCCGGTAGGCCCGGTCGGTGGCCTGGTCCTCGACGGCCGGGTTCCACCAGCGGTCGAGGTGGACGACGTGGTCGGCGCGGGTGAGGTTGAGGCCGGTGCCTCCGGCCTTCAGAGACAGCAGGAACACCGGGGTCTCGCCGGCCTGGAAGGCGCGCACCATCGCGTCGCGCTGCCGCACCGGGACGCCGCCGTGCAGGAACTGGTGGGGGACGCCGGTGCGGGCCAGGTGGCTCTCCAGCAGGTGGCCCATCGCGACGTACTGGGTGAAGACCAGCACCGCGCCGTCCTCCGAGAGCGCGGTCGCCAGCAGCTCGTCGAGGAGGTCGAGCTTCTCGCTGCGCCCCGCGAGTCGCGCGGCTCCGGACTGCTTCAGGAAGTGGGCCGGGTGGTTGCAGATCTGCTTCAGGCCGGTCAGCAGCATCAGCACCAGGCCGCGCCGGGCGTCCTCGTCGGCCCGCTCGATCCGCTCCATGGTGTCGCGCACGAACGCCTCGTAGAGGACGGTCTGCTCGCGGGTCAGCCGCAGCGGGTGGTCGGTCTCGGTCTTGGGCGGCAGCTCCGGCGCGATGCCGGGGTCGGACTTGCGGCGGCGCAGCAGGAACGGGCCGACCAGCTCGGCGAACTGCTTGGCCTTGGTCGGCTCGAGCCCGGACTCGATCGGCGCGGCCCAGACCTTGCGGAAGGCGTTGCGGCTGCCGAGCAGGCCCGGCGTCGCCCAGTCGAGGATGGCCCAGAGCTCGGTCAGGTCGTTCTCGACCGGGGTGCCGGTCAGGGCGACCCGGCCCACGCTCGGCACGGCCCGCAGCGCGCGGGCGGTCGAGGAGCGCGGGTTCTTGACGTGCTGGGCCTCGTCGGCGACGACCAGGTCCCACGGGACCGCGGCCAGCTCCTCGGCCGAGACCCGCATCGTCCCGTACGTCGTCAGCACGAAGCCCGGCCCGCCGCCGCTCAGCAGGTCGGCCTCGTTGAGTCCCTCGAGCGAGCGCTGCCCGCCGTGGAAGCGGCGTACGGCGGTGCCGGGCGCGAACCGCTCGATCTCGGCCTCCCAGTTGCCGAGCAGGCTGGCCGGGCAGACGACCAGCGTCGGTCCGGTCGCGCCCTCGGCCACCCGGTGCAGGTGCAGCGCGATCAGGGTGATCGTCTTGCCGAGCCCCATGTCGTCGGCGAGACAGGCGCCGAGGCCGAGGTCCGTCATCTCGGCCAGCCAGGTCAGGCCCTGGCGCTGGTAGTCGCGCAGCGTGGCCCGCAGCGCCTCCGGCACCGGGACCGGCTCGCGGGTGGCGGCCGCCGCCAGCCGCTCGCGGACCTTCAGCAGGGTGGCACCGACGATCACCTCGGTGGCCTCCGCCTCCCCGCCCGGGGTCGGGACCAGGGCGGTGCCGGTGAGGGTCGCGGCCACCGCCTCGCCGGCGGTGATCCGGCGCAGCAGCCGCTTGCGGGCGCGGCGCGCGACGGCCGGGTCGATGACCGTCCAGCTGCCGCGCAGCTTGAGCAGCGGGGACGCCGACTGCGCGAGCTGCTCCATCTCCTCGTCGGTCAGCGGGTCGCCGTGCAGCGCGACCTGCCAGTTGAACGCGAACATCTCGCCGGCGCCGAAGAGCCCGGTCTGCAGCGGCTCCTCGCGGGGCCCGTCCGACGGCGACGGCGCGCGGTCGAGCACGGCGCGGGTGGTCAGGTCGCGGCCGAGCGAGCGCGGCCAGAGCACGTCGACGCCGCGGTCGCGCAGGGCGGCGACCCCGTCCTCGAGCAGGCTCGCGATCTCGGCCCCGTCCAGGGTGATCTGGTCGGGCACCCGCAGCTCGAGCATCCGGTCGAGCACCGGCCAGGCCTCGGCCGCCGCGCGCAGCGCGATGGTCGCGTGGGTGCGCGCCCGATCGCCGAACCCGTGGCTCGCGTCCGGTCCCGACTCGGCCCACAGCACCGCCGCGTCGCTGACGTGGAGCGGGTCCTGCTCGTCGTGGACCTGCAGCACCAGGCGTACGGCGCCGCCGACCAGCTCCTCCTCGTCCGCCTCGACCCGCAGCGAGACCGCGACCAGCTGCGGCCGGCGGTCGGGCGGCTCCTCGCGGTGCTGCTCGATGCGGCGCCGGAGGCGGGCCCGGAAGTCGGGGGCCGGCTCGGGCGTGGCCGGCCCGGGGGCGGTGCGGGGGACGGCGTCCACGACGGCGGCGAGCACGTCGCGCACCAGCGCCGACGCGGCGGCCGGGTCGAGCCCGACCGCGCCGCGACCGCCGGCCAGCAGGCTGACCCGCTCGCGGTCGTCGGCGTCCAGCGGCGCCACCCGCCAGCTCGGGACGGCCGTCGGGGCGGGCTCCAGCTTGCCGGCGGCGACCAGCCGCAGGCCGAGCAGCGCGGCCCCCGCCAGCAGGGCCACGCTGGGGTGGGTGTCGTCGCGCGCCTGCGCCTTGGTGAGGATCGGCAGCGCCGCGCGGATGGGCAGCACGACCGAGCGCCGGTCGTCGCTGAACTCCACCGTCCCCTCCCGCGGCGGCTCGGCGGGACGGAACGTCGCCGGGCCGGTGGTCGGGACGAAGCTCACGCGCAGACGCTAGCCGGGGCGTCCGACACTAGGGTCAGGAGCATGAGCATCCTCGACGCCCCGATCGCGCGCCTCGACGGCACCGCCACCACCCTCGGCGAGATCACCGGCGGCAAGCCCGCCCTGCTCGTCAACGTGGCCAGCAAGTGCGGCCTGACCCCGCAGTACACCGGCCTGGAGCAGCTCCACGAGGAGTACGCCGGCGCCGGGTTCACCGTGGTCGGTCTGCCGTGCAACCAGTTCCTGGGCCAGGAGCCCGGCAGCGCGGAGGAGATCGCCGAGTTCTGCTCCGCGACGTACGGCGTGAGCTTCCCGATGACCGAGAAGATCGAGGTCAACGGCGACGACCGGCACCCGATCTACCAGGGCCTGGTCGACACCCCGAACGAGCAGGGCGAGGCCGGCGACGTGACCTGGAACTTCGAGAAGTTCCTCCTCGCCGGCGACGGCACCGTCGTGGCCCGCTTCAGCCCGGGCGTCGTCCCCGAGGACCCGGCCCTCGTCGACGCGGTGAAGGCGATCACCGCCTGACCGGCCCGGGCGTGAGCGAGCCCACACGCCGTTGCGACGAAAGTCGGATGCCATCGGTTGAGACCGGCTCTTAGCCTGGGCCGGTGACCAGTGCTCCCGAGACCAGCGCCCCGCCGCCCGCCCCCGGATCCCCCGACAAGCTCGACCGCGACGTCCTGCTGGTCGCCGGAGTGGTCGTGGTCGGCGCGATCATGTCGATCCTCGACATCACGGTCGTCTCGGTCGCGCTGCGCACCTTCGAGGACGTCTTCGACGCGACCACCGCGCAGGTCGCCTGGACGATGACCGCCTACACGCTCGCCCTGGCGAGCGTGATCCCGCTGACCGGGTGGGCGTCCGACCGGTTCGGCACCAAGCGGCTCTACCTCACCGCCGTGGTGTTGTTCACCGTCGGCTCGGTGCTGTGCGCGGTGGCGACCTCGCTGGAGATGCTGGTCGCCTTCCGCGTCGTGCAGGGCTTCGGCGGCGGCATGCTGGTGCCGCTCGGCATGACCATCCTGACCCGCGCCGCCGGCCCCGACCGGATCGGCCGGGTGATGGCCGTGATGGGCATCCCGATGCTGCTCGGCCCGATCGCCGGCCCGATCCTCGGCGGCGCGCTGATCGACAACGCGTCCTGGCACTGGATCTTCCTGATCAACCTGCCGATCGGCCTGGTCGCGCTGGTCTACGCCTGGAAGGTGCTCCCGGCCGACGCCCCCACCCCGTCGGAGTCCTTCGACTGGCTCGGCATGGTGCTGCTCTCCCCCGGCCTCGCCCTCTTCCTGTACGGCGTCTCCTCGATCCCCGAGACCGGCACCGTCTGGGCCGCCAAGGTCCTGCTCCCGGCGCTGATCGGCGCGGTCCTGATCGCCGCCTTCGTCCCGTGGGCCCTCAACCGCCGCAACGAGCACCCGCTGGTCGACCTGCGGCTGTTCGCCAACCGCACCCTCACCTTCGCGGTGATCGGCATGACGCTGTTCGCGATCGCGTTCTTCGGCGCCAGCCTGCTGTTCCCGCAGTACTACCAGGGCGTGCGCGGCGAGTCCGCCATGATGGCCGGCCTGCTGCTGGCCCCGCAGGGCGTCGGCGCGATGCTCACCATGCCGCTCGCCGGCGTGCTGAGCGACAGGATCGGGCCCGGCAAGATCGTGATGGCCGGCGTCGCCACGATCACCGTCGGCCTGGGCCTCTACGCCACGCTGGACGACACGACGTCGTACTGGTTCCTCGGGCTGGCGCTCTTCGTCCAGGGCCTCGGCATGGGCGCCACGATGATGCCGATCATGTCGGCCGCGCTGCAGACCCTGCGCGAGCACACCATCGCCCGCGGCTCGACGCTGATGAACATCATCCAGCAGGTCGCCGCCTCGATCGGCACCGCGATCTTCTCGGTGCTGCTCACCAACGGCGTCAAGAACGACATCGGCGCCACCGACCCCGTCGGCGACCTGGCCGGCGTCTTCAGCGGCGTCTTCTGGGTCGGCACCGTGATGGTCGCGCTGGTGCTGATCCCGGCGTACTTCCTGCCCCGCAAGAAGGCCGAGCAGTCCGTCGACCCGACCGTCCTCGTCGGTCACTAACCGCCGAGTCAGCAGTTGTTGTGGGCCGAGTCAGCACAACTGGTGCTGACTCGGCCTCACTTCGTGCTGACTCGGCCGGTGATCGGCGGGAGGTCCTTCAGGGTGACGATGCCGGGGGGCGCGGCGACGACGTAGGGGACGGCGTTGGTGACCGGCATCGCCGTGTAGATCATCCCGAGGTCCATGAAGCCCTCGCTCCAGTCCTGCGGGGGCAGGCAGTGGATGACGGTGCGCATGTTGGGCACGCCGAAGATCTGGATGACGTGGCCGTGCGCCAGCGGCTTCGGGGGTACGACGTGCTCGCCCATCGTCCAGTTGAAGCCGACGCTGACCACGTTGCGATCGCCGACCCAGCCGCGGTGGTAGCCCATCACGCCGCCGACCGTGCCGGCCGGGATCGTCATGAAGCCGAGGTCGGTGTCGCCGGTGGCCGCGGTGAAGGTGACGTCGAAGGTCAGCCGGTCCAGGGTCACGCCGATCGCGTCGGCCATCATCGCGGCCGACTCCGCGAAGACCTCCGACTCGCGGCGGACCGACTCGGCCAGCCCGGGGGTCTCGGGGTCGAGCGAGAAGCCCATCGCGGTCTGCGTCTCGGCCGACTCATACGTCGAGCAGTCCACCGACTCGGTGATCCTGATCTCGTCGACCTGCTCGCAGGAGCCGCTCAGCACCATCCCGACCAGGTTGGTCATGCCGGGGTGGGCGCCCGACCCGAAGATCGTCGAGCCGCCCCGCTCGCACGCCGTACGGATCCGCTCGAGGTCCTCCGGTGACTGCTTCCCGCCGGTGATCCAGGCCGCGCTGGAGCAGACGTTCACCCCCGCCTCGAGCAGCGCGCACAGCTCGTCGACCGAGGGCCACAACGGGTTGTAGCAGCAGGCGTCGGCGCCCAGGGCCAGCAGCGCGGCGACGTCGTTGGTCGCGAGGACCCCGGTCGGCGACGGCCAGCCGCAGAGCTCGGCGGCGTCGCGGCCGACCTTGTCGGCACCGTGGGCGTAGACGCCGACGAGCTCGAGGTCGGGCCGGGCCAGGATCGCGTGCAGCGAGCGCCGCCCGATGTTGCCGGTCGTCCACTGGATCACGCGCAGGGGCTGGGTCATGATCGCAAATTAGAACGTGTTCCACCTGCTGTCCAGGAGCCTCGTGACCGGAACCACCCCGCCGGGGCTTGAGTCCGGCCCCCCGTCCGCCCCTACGGTGGAGGACGAGCGCGACTCACGCAGCGCGCCTTTCTCGTCCGATCGGACGCCCCATCCGCGGCGCCCCGGACCGTCAGCACCACCGTCGCCCGCCACCCGCGGGCCGCGGCGTACCCGACTCCGAAAGGCCAGTGCCCCGTGTCCCTCATCCCCCTGCGCCGTCCCGACCAGCCGTCCCGGCTGGCGGGCGGCCGTGTCGTGGCCCCCGAGGTCGTCGTCTCCGCCGAGCCGCTGCGCTCCCGGCCCTCACGCCGCGAGATCGTCGCGGTCCTCGAGCCGGTCTGGGCCGCCCCCAGTGGAGACGCCGGCGACTCCGTGCGTGCCTCGGGCGACCTCGTCGTCGAGGCCGCCGAGCGGCTCACCCGCTTCCTGCACCCCGGCGAGGTCGTGGCCGGCACCCCCGAGGGGCGACTCACCCTGCGGCTGCGCCGTGGCGAGCGGGCCGCCCGCCCGGTCCGCCTGCAGGAGATGGCCTACCACGCGGTCGAGGTCCTCGACCTGGTCGCGGACGCCCACGGTCTGCGCCGCGGCGTCATCGACCTCGGCGTCGGCTGGGCCCCGGTCACCCGCAAGCAGGGCGCCCGCCAGGCCGAGGTGAACGCCTCCTCCGCGGCCGCCGAGTCGCTGCTCCAGCGCGACCTCCAGCCCCGTCACCATGCCGCCGACGTCAGGACGCGCCAGCCGCGGATCAACCTCTGGTCGGCCGGCTCCCAGATCGTGTGGGCGACGCTCGGCGCCATGCTGGTGCCGTTCCTGGCCCTGGTCGGGCTCGACGCCGTCGGGCTGGACGTCTCCACGGTCGTCTACTGGTTCCTCGTCGGCGCGCTCTCACTGACCGCGCTGACCATCTGGGCCGAGAGCTCCCAGGCCCTCGACCCGCCGCGCCCGCCGGCCGACCCCGGTCCGGCCCCGCGCGCGACGGCCGTGATCGCGGCGTACCTGCCCAACGAGGCCGACACCATCGTCGAGACGGTCCGCGCCTTCCTGGCCCAGGAGTACGCCGGCGGCCTGCAGGTCGTGCTCGCCTACAACACCCCCTTCGCGGTCCCGGTCGAGGCCGAGCTCGAGCAGCTCGCCGCCGACCACGACGGCCTCACCGTGCTGAAGGTCGCCGACAGCACCTCCAAGGCGCAGAACGTGAACGCCGCGCTGCGGGTGGCCGAGGGCGAGTTCGTCGGGATCTTCGACGCCGACCACCACCCGATGGCCGGCGCGTTCGACCGCGCCTGGGCCTGGTTCAGCGACACCCGCGACCCGGTCGACGTCGTGCAGGGCCACTGCGTCATCCGCAACGGCGACGACTCCGCGCTCGCACGGCTGGTCGCGGTCGAGTTCGAGCAGATCTACGCCGTCTCGCACCCCGGCCGGGCCCAGCTGCACGGCTTCGGGATCTTCGGCGGCTCCAACGGCTACTGGCGCACCTCCGCTCTCGAGCGGATCCGGCTGCGCGGCTCGTTCCTCACCGAGGACATCGAGGCGTCCATGCGGGTCCTCGCCGCCGGCGGCCGGATCGTCAACGACCCCGGGCTGATCAGCCGCGAGCTCGCGCCCGAGACGCCGAAGGCGCTGTGGAAGCAGCGGATGCGCTGGGCCCAGGGCTGGTTCCAGGTCTCGCTGAAGCACCTGCGCCCGATCCTGCGCTCCTCCCGGCTGACCCTGCGCCAGAAGCTCGGGGCGACGTACCTGCTGGGGTGGCGCGAGCTCTACCCCTGGATCGCCGTGCTCGCCTGGCCGCTGATCGGCTTCTACGCGTGGCGCGACGGCGGGCTCGACCTGACCTCGCCGATCTTCGCGCTGGTGACCTTGTTCGTGACCGTCTCCGGGCCGCTGCAGACCTTCGCCGCCTGGCGGCTGGCCGCGCCCGAGATCCGGCGCCACGGCCGGTGGTTCCTCGGCGCCGCGATCGCCAACATGCTCGTCTACACCGAGGCCAAGAACGTCGTCGCCCGGGTCGCGCACCTCAAGCAGCTGCGCGGCGAGCACCAGTGGGTCGTGACGCCCCGCAACGCCCCCAGCTCCGGCAGCAGCCGGTCGACCGACGTCCCCGAGACCTCCGAGGAGGTGGCCGCATGAGCGCCCAGACCGTCCCCACGACCACCGCGCCCCGCTACCCGCTCGGCTGGCTGCGCGCCCTGGCCGCGTTCGCCGTCGTGTTCTTCCACGCCTACCAGCACAACCGGACCGGTGCCGAGGGCACCTGGCCGTGGTCGGGCACGGCCCACCAGCTGATGACCGGCACCGACCTGTTCGTCGACATGTTCTTCGTGCTGTCCGGGCTGGTGCTCTGGCTGCCGATCGCCCGGGCGGCGGCCGCCGGGGCCACTGACAAGCCCGGTCGGGTGCTGCTCTACCGCCGGATGGCCCGCCTGCTCCCGCTCTACTACGTCGTCGTGTTGCTGGTGTGGACGGCGACCAACCCCGAGCTGCCGGGGCACTGGCAGGACCTGCTGACCCACCTGACGTTCACCCACGTCTACAGCGACGAGTACATCTTCTGGACCAACGGTCCGGCCTGGTCGCTCGGCGTCGAGTTCCACTTCTACGTCGTGATGGCGCTCGCCGTACCCCTCGTCCACGCCGGGGTACGACGGGCCGCGACCCGTCGCGGCCGGCTCGCCGTCGCGGCGGTGCTGCCGGCGCTGCTCGTGGTCGTCGGCCTGGCCTACCTGGCCTGGGCGACCCTGCTCTCGGGCCAGCCGCACACCGACTGGTCGCTCTGGTTCTCGCCGATCTCCCGGGCTGCGGACTTCGGCCTCGGGATGGGCCTGGCGGTGCTCGCAGCCGCCGGTGTCCGGCTCGGCCGGGCGGCCCGCGGCGCGCTGGCGACCGGGGGCGTGGCCGTGCTGGTGTGGCTGGTCCTCATCCGCCCGATCGACTCGGTGACGGGCGAGTGGTGGCACCCGGCGTACGCCCTCGCGCTCACGGCGGCGTTCGCCTCGATCGTGCTCCACGACGGCCCGTGGCCGGCCGTGCTCGACTGGCGGCCGCTGGCGTGGCTCGGCGGTCTCGGGTACGGCGTCTACCTGATCCACGAGCCGGTGATGCGCCTGCTCGGCCACCTCGGGGTGCTGCCCGAGGCCCGCAGCGGGAGCTTCTTCGTGGTCACCGCCGTGCTCGTGGTGGTCCCCACCGTGCTGCTCGCCTGGGTCAGCTCGCGCACCGTCGAGGCCGCCGGGCTGAAGCTGCTCGCGATGATCGACCGCCGCGGGGCGCCGCGCGACTACTACGCGCACCTCACCGACGGCCCGCGGGTCGAGGAGCGCGAGGACCGCAGCGACCGGGAGCTCGCCGCGAGCCGCTAGCCCGCCTGCAGGCCCGGCAGCACGTCGGCGGCGACGGCCTCCAGGACGGCCTCGTCGCCGACGTACGCCGTCTCCCGGCGCGGCCAGTGGGTGACCAGGTCGGTGAAGCCGAGCTCGGCGACCCGACCGGCGACCTCCTCGAAGAAGGCCACGCTGGACAGCGCGAACCGGCCCGTGCCGGTGAGGTGCGGGGTCGCGTCGGGCAGGACGTAGCGCGGCACGGTGCCGGGGTCGCGGCCGACCTCGGCGAGCGCGTCGTCGAAGCGGTGCACCGACTCGGCGAGGCCGGCGTACCAGCTGTCGACGGAGTCGGCGGCGTAGGGACCGGTCGTGATCCAGCCGCTGCCGTGGGCGGCGGCGAACCGCAGCGAGCGCGGCCCGTTGGCCGCCAGGAGGTACGGCGTCCGCGGCAGCCCCGGTCGCGTGCGCGCGTCGGCGGTGGAGAACCAGCGGCCCTCGGTGGTGACGTGGTCGCCGTCGCGCAGCTGCTCGAGGACGCCGACGAACTCCTGGAACCGATCGACCCGCTCGCGCACCGACAGGTCGGCACCCCCGAGGACCTGCGCGTCGAGGTCGCCGCCGGTGCCGAGGCCGAGCAGGAACCGGCCGCCCGAGACGTCCTCGAGCGCCTGGGCGTCGCGGAAGAGCAGGTAGGGGTGCCGGAAGTTGGGCGCCGAGACCAGGGTGCCGAGGGGGATCCGCTCGGTGATCGCCGCCGCGGCCGCCAGGGTCGGCGTCGCCCCTGCCCACGGCGAGTCCGGCAGCCCGCCCCAGGTCAGGTGGTCGTAGGTCCAGGCGTGGTCGAAGCCCAGCTCCTCGGTGGCCCGCCACCGCGGCGCCGCCTCGGCCCAGGGCTGGTCGGTGAGCAGGGTGAGTCCGACGCGCATGGGTCGAGCCTAGGGCTTGGGCCCCGGCTCGGGCCGGGGAGCCGGGCGCAGGGCTCGGAGCCCGGCGAGGACGAGCACGCCCCCGCCCGCGACGCCCAGCGCCAAGCCCCACCAGGAGGGGTGCGTGACCGTGAGCAGCTGCATGGCCAGCGGGATGATCGTGACCGTCATGGCGACCACCAGCAGCCGGTAGGCGACGTGACCGGTCACCGCGGCGCACAGGCACCAGCCGAGCACCAGGGCCAGGGCGAGCAGCAGGATCGTCCAGGCGTCGGCGGTGTAGCTCTCGGAGTCGGCCACCGGCCCGTCGAACGAGGACCCGTAGATGACCCCGTCCTCCGAGCTCATCCCCGAGAAGGCGACCGAGAGGCTGTGCTCGAACGACAGCACCCCGGTCAGCACGGCGAACCCGACGACGGTGACCCCACCGGCCACGGCACCGCTCAGCACCCGGCTCGCCGGCAGCCGCCACCCCGCAGCGGTGACCAGCAGCGCGAACAGGGCCAGGGCCAGGGCGATCTGCACCCCCGGGACTCCCTCGCCGTCCCCGGTGCCGACGGCGTCGTCGATGCCCTGCAGGTAGGCGACCAGCAGGCCGAGCACCCCCGTGACGACGAACGGCCCGCGGCGGGTCAGGGCCAGTCCGGCGGCGGAGAGCAGGACGACCAGCAGACCCGCGACGTACGGCGTCGCGTCGTGGGTGTCC
Source organism: Nocardioides lianchengensis (assembly GCF_900101465.1). Classification (GTDB taxonomy): domain Bacteria; phylum Actinomycetota; class Actinomycetes; order Propionibacteriales; family Nocardioidaceae; genus Nocardioides; species Nocardioides lianchengensis. The sequence continues at coordinate 406,593 of NZ_FMZM01000002.1, read as the reverse complement.
ATCGCCACCGCCACCATCAGGCCGACGCCGACGCTGCCGAACGCGCCCGGCCAGGCGACCAGGTCGCTCGACCGGTCCCCCTGCTGGAGCCGGAGGTAGGTCCCCACGGCGAACAGGAGCAGCCCGCCCGTGGCCAGCAGGCCCACCGCGAAGTTGGACAGGTCGAGATCGCCGCTCTCACGCGAGTAGAACGCCGACAGCACGACCGCGGTCGCGAGGAGGGCCACGCCGAGGGCCACCACCGGACGGTCTCGGTCGAGGGACGGGCGCAGCGGCAGGGTCTCGATCACGGCGAAACCCTAGGGGGTACCGCCCCCTCTCGGATGGACTCCCGGGGAATCGGCTCGGAGGTCCGGATCAGCTCTGGCTGGCCAGGGCCAGCGGCAGCACCTCGGCCGCGCCGGCCCGCCGGAGCGCCCGGGTGGCGACGGTGAGGGTCCAGCCGGTGCCGACCAGGTCGTCGACCAGCAGCACCCGGGCGTCCGGGGGCAGGTCGGCGTGGAGGTCGTAGCGCCGCCCGACCGCGGCCACCCGCTGGGCGGAGTTGGCCTGGCCCTGGCCGGGTGCGAGGTCGGGGTCGACGATCGCGAAGGTGCCGGCGAGCGGAACCTTGAGGTAGCGGGAGAGTCCGGCCGCCAGGTCGGCCACCAGCGTGGGCCGGGTCGCGGACTCGACGTGGACGACGGCGTCGACCGCGGGCCGCCAGTCGCCGAGGACCGCGACGACCGCCTGCACGAGCGGGACGGGGACCGGCCCGTCGGGGGTCTCCGGCCGGAACAGCTCGCGCAGCGCCTGGCCGTAGCCGAGGTCGGTGAGCCGGGCGACGACCCGGCCCTCGCTCGCGGCTTCGCTGATCCGCCCCTTCCAGTCGATGCCGAGGCTGGCCAGCGCGGTCGGCCACATCTTGCGGGGCTCGAGCGGGACGCCGGGGCGGGACAGCCGGGCGTCGGCCTCCTCGACCGCCGCGGCCGACACCTCGGTCGAGAGCTGCAGGCCGCCGCAGTTGTCGCAGCGCCCGCAGTCGGTGGCGTCGGGGTCGTCGAGCTGGTCGCGCAGGTAGCGCATCCGGCACACGTCGGTGTCGAGGTAGTCGAGCATGGCCCGCTGCTCGCGCTCGCGGGCCTCGGTCACCCGCTGGTAGCGCTCGGCGTCGTAGGACCACGGCTGCCCGGTCGACTCCCAGCCGCCGCGGACGCGGCGGACGGCGCCGTCGACGTCGAGCACCTTCAGCATCGTCTCGAGGCGGTTGCGGCTGAGGTCGACGTGGGCCTCGATGGCCGCCGTGCTGAGCGGGCGGCCCTCGCCGGCCAGCACCTCGAGGGTCTGGCGGACCAGCTCCTCGCGCGGGAAGGCCAGCGAGGCGAAGTAGGCCCAGATGTCGCGGTCCTCGAGCGCCGGCAGCAGCACGACGACGGCCTCGTCGGTGCCGCGGCCAGCCCGGCCGACCTGCTGGTAGTAGGCGACCGGCGACTGCGGCGCCCCCATGTTGACCACGAAGCCGAGGGTCGCGTCGAAGCCCATCCCGAGGGCGGAGGTCGCGATCAGCGCCTTCACCCGGCCGGCCGCCAGGTCGGCCTCGAGGGCGAGCCGCTCGGTCTGCTCGGTCTGCCCGGAGTAGGCCGCGACGTCGTGACCGCGCGAGCGGAGGTAGTCGGCGATCTCCTGCGTGGCCGCGACCGTCAGGCAGTAGACGATGCCGGAGCCGGGCTGCTCGGCCAGGTGGTCGGCCAGCCAGGCCAGCCGCTGCTGCGCCGTCTTGAGTCGTACGACGCCCAGCCGCAGCGACTCCCGGTCCAGCGAGCCGCGCAGCACCAGGACGTCGGCGCCGAGCTGCTCGGCGACGTCCTGGGTGACCCGCGAGTTGGCCGTCGCGGTCGTCGCCAGCACCGGGATGCCGGTCGGCAGGTCCCCGAGCAGGGTGCGGATGCGCCGATAGTCGGGGCGGAAGTCGTGGCCCCAGTCGGAGATGCAGTGGGCCTCGTCGACCACCAGCAGCCCGCAGGTGGCCGCCAGCTTCGGCAGCACCTCGTCGCGGAAGCCCGGGTTGTTGAGCCGCTCGGGACTGACCAGCAGGACGTCGACCTCGCCGGCGTTGATCGCGTCGTGGATCGGCTGCCAGTCCTCGATGTTGGTCGAGTTGATCGTCACCGCCCGGATGCCGGCCCGCTCCGCGGCCTGGATCTGGTTGCGCATCAGGGCGAGCAGCGGCGAGACGATGACCGTCGGCCCCGCCCCGCCCGCGCGCAGCAGCAGGGTGGCCACGAAGTAGACCGCGGACTTGCCCCAGCCGGTCCGCTGGACGACCAGCGACCGGCGGCGGTGCACGGCCAGCGCCTCGATGGCCGACCACTGGTCCTCGCGCAGGGTGACGTCGTCGCGTCCCACCAGGGCGCGCAGGTGCGCCTCGGCCTGGGCGCGGACGTCGGTCGCGGTGGTCGGAGTGGTCATGCGGCCTGTCTACCAGCGCGTCCCGACATTCCGTGCGCGGCGGGGGCCGGGATGGTCCACACTCGTTCCTCCCCAGCAGGGACCGAGACCGTCGTCGTCGTGGTCGGGGGACTCGCCCTGCTCTGCTGGCTGCCGCTGCTGGTGGTCCTGCTCTTCGCGGTCGCCGACAGCGGGTCCGACCTGGGCGACGTCCTGCTCGCCGCCGGCGCCGCCCTGGGGGTGACGGTCGTCCTCGAGGTCGCGGTCCTGGGTCCGCTGAGCCGGCGCTGGGACCTGGCGCACCACGACGAGCCGGCGACCAGCCCGGCCTGAGACCGGTCCCGCTTCGGGCGGGCGGGTTCCGGGTACTCCCCCCCCATGGCCCACCCCGTCCGCCGGATCATCGCGACCCTGCCGGGCCTGCTCGCGCTCTCGGTCTACCTGGTCCTCGCCGCGGGTCCGATGGCCCCGGTCGACGCCGACGTGGACACCGGGCTCAGCAACGGGCCCAGCACCGGGCCCAGCACCGGCCAGCACCGGAGTCCATGACCCGTCTGGGCCATGCCCGCGCCCGGAGGGTCCGACCTACCGTCGGGCATGCGCCTTCCCCTGCCCCGCTCCACCCCGGCCGTGCTCCTCATCGCCGGCGCCCTCTTCGTCGCCGCCTCCGGAGGTGCCGTCGCCGGGACGATGATCACCGGCAAGCAGATCAAGGACGGCACGGTCACCACCAAGGACGTCAAGGACCGAACGCTGAAGGTCCAGGACCTCGCGCCCGGGACGGCCACCTCCCTGCGCGGCCGCGCGGGTCCGGCCGGCGCACGTGGAGCACCCGGAGCACCCGGAGCACCCGGAGCACCCGGCGCACCCGGCGCCGACGGGCTGGTCCGGGCCTACGCCCACGTCCAGGGGACCCTCGTCACCCGCCAGTCGGGGGGCATCACCGCGACCAGCCCGGCCCCGGGGGTGCGCTGCCTGTCCCTGCCCGGGATCGACGCGCAGCAGGCGAGCGCCGTCATCACCCTGGACTTCTCCACCGACGCCACGGGCACCAACGCCCAGGCCTACGCCGAGGTCCAGTCGAACCCCGGCGGGTGCCCGAACGAGACCGATCTCCGGGTCCTCACGTTCTTCCGGAGCGTGCCCACCGGCGAGATCACCTGGGCGGACCAGGGGTTCTTCCTGCTGGTGCCGTGAGGGCGGTCAGTGCGGCCGCGGCGCGACGCCCAGTCGCGCGCAGGCGGCGTCGTACAGCGCCACGACCTCGCGGCGGATCTCGGCCCGCTCGCTGATCGTCCCGGCCGGCCAGGCCACCCGGACCTCCGCGTTGCCGTCGGGCGTGGTCGCGGCGAACACACCGGCCTCCCCGTCGAGGCCGGTCATGGCCGCCGCGGTCGCGTCCGGCCGCGCGAAGGCGCGGACGATCAGCAGGCTGTCGTCGTTGTGGTCGTCGTTCATGTGCGCGAGGACCGCGGTCACGACGGACTCGGGGAAGGTCACGGCGGCAGCCTAGGCGGCCGGGCCCTTCGCCCGTACGTCGGCGACCCGGCCGGTGGCGTCGCGCAGCTCGGCGAGCCAGTCACCCTCGTGCTGGCCGACCAAGCGGACGCACCAGGCCAGCGCGTCCGCCCGGGAGCGGGCCACGCCCGCGTCGACGAGAGTGTCGAGGACCAGGCGCTGCGGCTGGCGCAGCCGGGTCATCACCGGCGTCGACACGTGGGTCCACAGCTCGCCGTGGGCGTCGTCGCCCTCCCCGAGGCGCACGCCCCACGAGACCTTGCGCCCGTAGCGGTGCTCGGCCTCGCGGGCGATGGCCATCCGGGTCTCGCGGGTCTCCTCGCGGAACGCCTTCGCCCGGCCGGCCCGGGTCTCGGCGACCTCGACCGCGGAGGCGCCCTCGGCGGTCGTCACGTCGGGGACGGTGAGCAGCACCGTCACCTCCTCGCGGTCCACGGTCACCTCGGCCGGCGCCGCCGACCAGGCCTCCGGCAGTCGACCGGCGAACCAGCCGCGGATCCGCTCTCGCGTCTCATCCTGAATCATGATTACATGCTTACACCTTTGCAGCGACGGAACCAAGGAGTGCAGACATGGGCGTCGACGAGCCGGGTCTCCCGACCCTCCACGCGTGGGCGGGCGGCGACGCCGCCGTACGCGCGCTGATCGACGCCTTCTACGACCGGGTCGAGGGCGATGCGCTGCTGGCCGGGTTCTTCCCGAGCGGGGTCGACGAGCGGCACCGGGCCCACGTCGCGGCCTGGTGGTGCGAGGTGCTCGGCGGCGCGACGTCGTACACCGACGACCTCGGGGGCTACCCGGCGATGTTCGACCACCACCGCGGGCTGGCCATCACGCCCGAGCAGCGGCACCGGTTCGCCGCCACCATGAGCCTGGCCGCCGACGACGCAGGGCTGCCGGACGACCCCGAGTTCCGCGCCGCGATCGTCGGGTACGTCGAGTGGGGCACCCGCCTGGCCCAGCAGAACTCCCAGCCGGGGGCGACGCCCGTCGAGGACGCGCCGGTCCCCCGCTGGGGCTGGGGAGTGGCCCCGCCCTGGCGGGGGTGATCAGGCGGTGCGGGACCGGCGGATCAGGGCGCCGAGCGCGGCGCCGGCCAGCGCCGGGAGCACGACCAGCAGGGTCAGGAACACGAATCCGTCACCCAGCTCCTCGCCGAACGAGCCGGAGGCGTCGGGCTCCAGCAGGACCGCGGTGAGCGCGATGCCGACCGTGGTCCCGATCCCGGCCAGCACCCACACCGCGGCGGCGGCCGGGTAGGGACGCCGCGAGCCGTCCCAGACGGCCCAGGCGAAGCCGATGGCCATCACCAGCACGAAGTAGAGCAGTCCCGCCCCGAGCGCGTCCCCGCCGTCGGTGCGGTCCAGCACGAGCAGGAACACGGCGTACACCGCGACGAGGAGGGCCGCGCGCAGGACGGCGGCGGCGATGACGCGGAGGACGGGCATCGGGTCAGGATGCCACGAAGGACTCGCCCCGCAGCGCCGGTACGACGTTCGTCGCGTCGAGCTCGCCCGCGACCTCGACGTCGCCGGGGTGACCGGCCGCCACCAGCTCGCGCCCGCTGGCGCACGCGCGCAGCGCGGCGAGCACGTACGCTGCGACCGCGTCGTACGCCGTGACGGCGAGGCGGGCCTCCGGGCTCGGCGTCCCGGCACCGATCGCGGCCAGGATCGCGCCCGCGCCCCAGAGGTCCTCGACCGCCGGCCGCAGCGTCCCGTCGGGCCACCGCTCGCCCGCGGCCACGACGGCGACCGAGGCGCCCGCCCGGACCCGCTCCGCGAGCACCGCGCCCACGGCCGTCGCGTTGCGCAGGCAGCCGCCGAGCACCTCTCCGCCGGCCGTGGCGAGGGCGAAGGAGATGCTCGACCCGTTCGGGCTGGGCAGCACCAGCCGCTCGACGCCGCTCGCGGCGCGGACGCTCAGCGGCGACAGGCTCACCTCGCCCGGCCCGGCCTGACTGCGCCCCACGGCCAGCACCGCGTCCCGCGTCAGCGCGTACGACGTCGCCCGCACGTCGCGCCAGCCGAACGGGAAGACCTCGATCCCGCCCTCGACCGCGACCGACAGCGTGGTGGTGAACGACAGCACGTCGACCACCACCGTCACGTCGGCCGCGACCGCCGCCGCTCCGGTCGGGCCCCAGTCGAAGCGGACGTCGTACGACGCCTGCTGCCAGGCGGGGTTGGTGGTGTCGATACGCGTCACGCCCCCTCGCTCCGGGTCTCGATACGCCCGCTCGTTCCTCACGGGCTACTCGACCAGCGATCCCGTCACTACCAGATGCGGACGCGGTCGTCCGGCTCGAGCCACAGCCCGTCACCGGGCGCGGTCTCGAACGCGTCGTGGAACTCGTCGAGGTTGCGCACGATGTTGGCCCGGAACTCCGGCGGGGAGTGCGGGTCGATGGTGAGGTACTGCTGCTCCTGCTCCGTACGACGCTTGGTGCGCCACACGTAGGCCCAGTTGCTGAACAGCCGGCGCCGGTCCTCGACCGACGCCTCGCCGCCCTGCGAGATCAGGTAGGCCTTGTGGGCGATGGTCAGCCCGCCCAGGTCGCCGATGTTCTCGCCGACGGTGAGCGAGCCGTTGACCTTCTCGCCGGGCAGGTTGCGCGGCTCGAAGCCGTCGTACTGTTCGACGAGCTTCTTGGTCTTCACCTCGAAGGCCGCCTTGTCGTCGGCGGTCCACCAGTCCTCGAGGTTGCCGTGCGGGTCGTACTGGGCGCCCTGGTCGTCGAAGCCGTGGCCGATCTCGTGGCCGATCACCGCGCCGATGCCGCCGTAGTTCTCGGCCGGGAGGGCGTCGGGGCTGAAGAACGGCTTCTGCAGGATGCCGGCCGGGAAGCAGATCTCGTTGGTGCCGGGGTTGTAGTAGGCGTTCACGGTCTGCGGGAGCATGAACCACTCGTCGCGGTCGACCGGGTTGCCGAGCTTGCCCAGCTGGCGGTCGGTCTCGAACGACGATGCCGCCGCCACGTTGCCGAGCAGGTCGTTGGCGCTGACCTGGAGACCGGAGTAGTCGCGGAACTTCTCCGGGTAGCCGATCTTGGGCCGGAACGTCTCCAGCTTGGCGTAGGCCCGCTGCTTGGTCTCGTCGGTCATCCAGTCGAGCGCCTCGATGGAGACCCGGTACGCCGCCAGCAGGTTGGCGACCAGGTCATCCATCAGCGCCTTGGAGGTCGGCGGGAAGTGCCGGGCGACGTACTCCTGGCCGACGGCCTCGCCGAGCGCGCCCTCGACCAGGGCCACCCCGCGCTTCCAGCGGGCCCGCAGCTCGGGCGTGCCGTTGAGGGTGCGGCCGTAGAAGTCGAAGTTGGCCTCGACGAAGTCGTCGGTGAGGTACGGCGCCGCGCTGCGCAGGACGTGGGTGAGCAGCCAGGCCTTCCAGTCCGCGATCGGCACCTCGTCGAGGACGGTCGAGAGGTGGCCGAAGTACGACGGCTGCCGGACGCACGACTCGGCGACGGTCAGCTCGTTGCCGCCGAGGTTGGTGACGTAGGCGTCCCAGTCGAAGGACGGGCAGAGCGCCTTCAGCTCGTCGGCGGTCAGCAGGTTGTAGGTCTTCTGGACGTCGCGGGTGTCCGCGCGCTCCCAGTGGCCGGCGGCCAGCTTGGTGTCGATGGCCAGCACGGTGGCCGCGGCGCCCGCGGCGTCGGGGTGCTCGGCGAGCGTGAGCAGCCGGGTGAGGTAGCCGACGTACTTCTCCCGGACCTCCGCGAACTTCTCCTCGCGGTAGTACGACTCGTCCGGCAGCCCGAGACCGCCCTGGACCAGGTGGAAGAGGTAGCGCTCGGAGTTGCGGTCGTCGGAGTCGACGTACGAGCCGAAGAGGCCGTGCCCGCCGATCCGCTCGAACTCGCCCAGGAAGGCGGCCAGGTCGCGCACGTCGCGCAGCGCGTCGACCGCGTCGATGAGCGGGCGGACGGGGCGCAGCCCCTTGGCGTTGATGGCGTCGGTGTCCATGAACGAGGCGAACAGGTCGCCGATCTTGCGGGCGTCGTCGGTCATGGCCGCCGCGTCCCCGGCCGCCAGGTCCTCGATGATCGCCTTGACGTCGCTCTCCGCGCCGTCGGCCAGCTGCACGAACGGGCCCCAGCTCGAGCGGTCCGAGGGGATCTCGGTCTCGTCGAGCCAGCGCCCGTTGACGTGGCCGAACAGGTCGTCCTGGGGACGGATGTCGGGGTTCATGCCCTCGCGGGCGTCGTCGAGGATCGTCACGGGGACGACCCTAACGAAGAGGTGTGCGGCGGGTCAGCCGTCGATGCGCGTGCGGATCCGCGCGAGGACGTCCTCGGGGGAGCTGCCGTCGCGCTCGGCGATCTCGTTGACCAGCTCGGTGACGACCAGCAGCACGCCGCTCATCAGGGGCGAGATGTCGAGCTCGAGCTCCCCCTCGTCCTCGTCCATCGTCACCTCGATGGCGTCGATCTCGAGGAGTCGGCCGAAGGCCAGCTCCATCGCGTCCTCGTTGTCGACGTCGGCGGCGGTCACGCCGTCCAGGATGATGTGGCCGGCCCGGCGGACCAGGTCGTCGCTGGGACCGTCGTCGCCGTGGTCGTGGTCGCTGTGGTCGTGATCGTGCTGGTGCTCGCTCATGGGGCCATCCTGCCGGGTCGGTCCGCGGCGTCCGTCGTCGAGTGACGCCAGACGGTCGCCAAGACCTGTCCTATCCAGCCATCTCGCGTCACTCGACGGGGCGGACGTGGACCACCGACTTGCCGAGCGTGCGCCGCTCGTCCATGTCGACGAGGGCCTGGCCGAAGTCCTCCAGCGGGTACGTCGAGCCGACCGGCGGCTTCACGACCCCCGACTCCAGCATCGGCAGCAGCCGGGTCCACTGCTCGGCCATGTAGCCGGGCCGGGCCATCGCGTACGCGCCCCAGCCGACACCGCGCACGTCGACGTTGTTGAGCAGCAGCCGGTTGACCTTGACCTGCGGGATGCCCGCACCGGCCGCGAAGCCGACGACCAGCAGCCGGCCCTGCGGCGCCAGCACGCGCAGCGAGTCGGTGAAGGCGTCGCCGCCGACCACGTCGACCACGACGTCGACGCCCGCGCCGCCGGTCAGCCCCTGGACCGCCTCCTTGAACCCGTCGAGCAGCACCGCCTCGTCGGCGCCCGCGGCCCGCGCGACCGCGGCCTTCTCGTCGGTGCTGACCACCGCGACGACCCGCGCGCCCATGCCCTTGGCCACCTGGATCGACGCGGTGCCGACCCCACCGGCGGCGCCGTGCACCAGCACGGTCTCGCCCGCCCGCAGCCCGCCCCGCTCGGCCAGGGCGAAGTCGGCGGTGAGGTAGTTCATCGGCAGGGCGGCGCCCTCGTCGTACGACGTGGTGTCGGGGAGCGCGAAAGTGAAGCCGGCCGGGTTCGCCACCAGCTCGGCCGCGCCGCCCCACCCTCCGACGCCGCAGACCCGCTGACCGGGCTCGAAGCCGGCGCCGCTCACGACGGTGCCCGCGAAGTCGACGCCGAGGGTGAACGGCGGCTCCGGCTTGAGCTGGTACTCGCCCTTGCTCAGCAGCAGGTCCGGGAACGAGATGCCGACGCTGTGCACCTCCACCAGCACCTCGCCGTCGCCCGGCGTGGGCTCGGGGACGTCGCGCAGCTCGACGTCGCGGGGACCGGTGGGCGTGATGACCTGGACGGCTCGCATGCGGCCGAGGCTAGCCCGCGGGGTCAGCGCGGGGCGACGAGCGCGTTCATCTCGAAGTGCATGGGGTCGGTGTAGTTCCAGTCGCCGCCCCAGGCGAAGCCCCACTTCTTGAAGATCGAGACCACGGTGCGGTCCATGTCGCCGGGGATGCCGCGGCCGTTGGTGGAGGTGTTGAGGTCGAGCGCGAGGCCGAAGGCGTGGTTGGAGAGCTTGGAGGACCCGGCGATGAAGCGCGGGTAGTAGCAGCCGGCGTACTGGTCGGGGTCGATCTTGTCGGCGAGGCCGCGCTGGACGATCTCCTCCAGCGCCGCGCGCAGCTGGGGGAAGAGCAGCTTGTTGCAGGTCACCGAGCCGAGGATCGGGACCGGCTCGGTGGCGATGTGCTCGCGGACCCAGGCGGGGTCGGGCGCGACCCGGCCGCCACCGAGGACGGTGTAGGTGAAGGTGCCGACCGCTTGGGCGGTCGCACCCACGACGACCGCGACCTGCTGGGCGCCAGGCTCGAGGCCGAAGCGGGCGACCGCGTCGACGAAGCTCAGCGGCCGCTCCTTCCCGACCGCGGTCCGCACCTGCTTGCCGACGTCCTGCGGGTCGAAGCCGGGCGCGGCGACCAGCAGCGCGTTGCCGGTCGTCATCCCGAGCTCGTCGGCCCACTTCTCGTTGACGACCGCGTCGATGCCGCCGTCGACCTGCGGGGCGTACGAGCCGACGTGCGCGCGTGGTGCCTGCTTGTCGCTGCCGAGCTTGAGGAACCCGTCGGCGTCGACCGGCAGCTCCGCCTGGACGGCGGGGTCGACGGCGATCTCGCCGGCCGCGACCCGGTCCCACACCTGCTGGGTGTCGGCGCTGCCGGCGTCGGCGAAGTTGCGGTACGACGCCGGGTCGACCGCGGCGACCGTCAGCAGCTTGTTGTCGATGCTGACCTGGGCCAGCGAGATCCGCTCCACCGCCGCGACGTTCGGGACCGCGCGCACGGCCGCGAGGGTCTGGTCGGTGATCGACTCGCGGCCGTTGACCAGGATGTCGGCGTAGGTCAGCCGGCCGGTGCGCGGCCCCGGCGCGTCCATCGCGTACGGCGCCAGCGGGTCACCGCCGGCCCCCGCGCCGGGATCGCCGCTGGGATCGCCGGTCGAGTCGTCGGAGGTCGGGGTCGCGGAGGCGCCGACCGTGCTGGGCGACGCGTCGGGCTCGGTCGTGCCGCTGCCGTCACCGCCGCCGCAGGCAGCGACCAGCGCGAGCACGCCGGTCAGCCCGGCGGCCCCGAGTGCCTGCCGCAGTCGCATCTGTCCCTCCCCCGAACTCCGGGCCGGTCTCTCAGGGTAGGTGGGCCGGCCAATCCGCACGGGCGAACGCCGGACGCGGCCGCGGGGTTCTCGGGGAGAACCGGACGTTCTGGGGGGATGCTTCGCCCGGGAACGTCCTAGTTACCCGGATATCCGGGTAACTAGGTCACCCCTCCCGCAGCGCCCCGTTCCGGATCGTGAACCACGACACGAGCCCCCCGACGACGAGCAGCGCCGCGGCGATCACCATCGCCGAGCCGTACGCCGCGTCGAACGCGTCCGGGTCGGCGTACTCCGTGCCGCCGAGGCCGACGACGACCGGCAGCGCGGCGACGGCCAGCAGCGAGCCGGCGCGGGCGACGGCGTTGTTGACGCCGCTGGCGATGCCGGCGTGCTCGTCGGGCGCGGCGGCCAGCACCGTCGCGGTGAGCGTCGCGACCATCAGCGCCAACCCCAGGCCGAAGACGGTGATGCCGGGCAGCACGTCGCGCCAGTAGACGACGTCCGCGTCGACGCCGAGGAGCAGCAGGGTCCCCGCGGCGGTCACCAGCGGACCGACGGTCATCGGCACGCGCGGCCCGATCCGGGCCCCGAGCCGGCCGCCGCGCGCGGCGAGCAGCAGCATGCAGACGGTCAGCGGCAGGCTGGCCAGCCCGGCCGCGAGGGCGCCGTACCCGCCGACGGTCTGCAGCTGCAGGGTGAGGAAGAAGAGCACCGACCCGAGGGCGCCGTACACGAGGAAGGTCATCACGTTCGCGGCGCTGAAGGTCAGGTCGCGGAAGATCGAGAGCTCCAGCATCGGCTCGCGCTCGCGCCGCTCGACGAGCAGGAACAGCACCGCAGCGACGACCGCCAGCACCCCGGCCCACGGCGCGAGCGGCCCGCCCCACTCGATCAGGGCGTACGTCGTACCGCCGAGCGCGGCGGCGGCCAGCACCGCGCCGACGAGGTCGAAGTGGGCGGAGGCGTGCGGGTCGCGGGTCTCCGGCACCGAGCGCGTCGCGATCACGACCGCCAGCGCCGCGAGGGGGAGGTTGATCAGGAAGATCCAGCGCCAGTGGACGTACTCGACCAGCGCGCCGCCGACGAATGGCCCGATCGCCGCGGCGATCCCGCCCAGCCCGGACCAGGCGCCGATGGCCGCGGCCCGGTCCTCCTTCACGAAGGCGCCCTGGATCATCGCCAGGCTGCCGGGGGTGAGCAGCGCGCCGGCGACGCCCTGCAGCACCCGGGCACCGATCAGCACCTCCGCGGTGGGCGCGATTCCGCACAGGAGGGACGCGAGCGCGAACCCGACCGTGCCCCAGACGAACACCCGCCGCCGGCCGAACCGGTCGCCGAGCGAGCCCCCGAGCAGGATCAGGCTGGCCAGGGAGAGCAGGTAGCCGTTGGTGATCCACTGCAGCTGCGCGAGCGATGCGTCGAGGTCCTCGCCGATGGTGCGGAGCGCGACGTTGACGACCGTCCCGTCGAGCAGCGCGATGCCCGAGCCGAGGACCGCCGCCGCGACGACCGCGCGCCCGCCCGGCGAACCCATGCGTACGACGCCGGCCGCCGACTGATGCACCACGTCCGAACGGTAGCCTTCCTCCATGGCTGAGGGGACCCTAACCACTGCGGTGCGGCTCGCCCGGCACGTCGACCGGCTCGAGGCCGAGCACCCGCCGATCGACCTGGAGAGCGTCGACTGGACGGTCGGCCGGCCGGTCGAGTTCGAGGCCCGGTTCGGCCACGTCCTCGACTACATGGCGCGTGTCGAGCTCGAGGTCGACCGCAACGTGCTCGAGCTGATGACGATGCTCCCCGACCCGCCCGAGATCGACCGGCGCTTCTACGCCGACGTCTGGCAGCCGCAGGAGACCCGGCACGGCCTGATCCTCGACCGGCTCCAGGTCGAGCTCGGCCGCGAGCCCGCCGACGCCGACCTGTCCTCGATCGGCAGCAAGCTGAAGATCCTCGGCGCGCTCGGGCGCTGGCCGGCGTTCCAGGACGTCAGCCGGATGATCTACTACCTCACCGGCATGGCCACCGAGCGCTCCGCGGTGCTCGCCTACAACCTGCTGCACGACGGGGTCATCGAGATGCGCGAGGGCGCGATGGCCGAGACGATCATCGCGCCGATCAAGCGCCAGGAGCCCGGCCACTACGCCTTCTACCAGCTGTCCGCACGCGGGCTTTGGGCCGAGCTGGCCGGCTGGCAGAAGTGGCTGGTCCGCAAGCTGCGCACCCTGTCCTTCGCCCCGGTCGGCGCCAACAACGACCGGCAGAAGGCCGACTTCGGCGAGCTGATGGAGACCCTCGGGATCACCGCCGACCTCGATGACTTCGCGCGCCAGATCTCGCGCGTCGAGACCGAGCTGCTCTGGGCGCAGAAGCGCGGGCTGAAGGTCCCGCCGTACGTCGTCGCGGCGTTCCGCGAGGCGGTCCAGCACGCCGAGGCCCGGCGCGCGGCCGCGTCGGCCTGACCTTCCGTCAGTCGCGCAGCACCCGCGCCGCGATCCAGGCGATGTCGTCGGCGGTGGCCTCCGGGGTGTCCGAGGGCTGCATGACGTGGCTGAGGACGACCCGCACGACCATGTCGATCGCAGCGTCGAGACGGTCCCCCGCCGGCCCCACGTCGTACGGCGCCAGTCGCGTCGCGACCACCCCCTTGGCGGCGGCCAGCAGCGACTCGCCGTGCGTGGTCAGCAGCGGCAGCAGCTCGGTGTCGGCCCCGTGGGTGGCCGAGACGACGGCGTGCAGCAGCAGGTTGTCGTGGGCGTGCTCGAGGACCCCGCGGGCGCTCGCGCGGATCGCCTCGACCAGGTCGTCGGGGTGCTCGTCGAAAGCCGCGGAGACGACGTCGAGGAAGCGGGCCAGCTCGCGCAGGATCATCGCCTCGGCCAGCCCGGGCTTGGTGCCGATCTCGTTGTAGACCGTCTGCCGGCTGACCCCCACCCGGTCGGCGAGCTTGGCCATCGTCACCTGCGACCAGCCGATCTCGACGGTCATCGCGACGGCCGCCGCGACGACGCGCTCCCGGGTGGTGGCCATGGCATCAGTCTAGGAAGGGCCCGACCTCACACCCGGAAGGCGCCCACCAGCTCCCCCAGCCGGGCCACGGTGTGCCCGAGGTCCTCGGTGGCCTGCCGGGACTCGGCGACGGCCTCGCGGGTGCGGCCCATGGTGGTCTCGACCTCCCCGAGGCTGTCGAAGATCAGGCCACTGCCCGCGGCCGCGGAGGCGACGTTGCGCGACATGTCGTTGGTGGTCGCGGTCTGCTCCTCGACGGCCGCGGCGATCGCCGTCTGGTAGCCGTCGACCCGGCCGATCGTCTCGGTGATCGCCTCGATGGCGGCCGTCGCGCTGGCGGTGTCGTTCTTGATCGTGGCGACCCGGCTGGTGACCTCGTCGGTCGCCTGGGCGGTCTGGGTCGCGAGCTCCTTGACCTCGCCGGCGACGACGGCGAAGCCCTTGCCGGCCTCGCCGGCGCGGGCGGCCTCGATGGTCGCGTTGAGGGCGAGGAGGTTGGTCTGCTCAGCGATGGACGTGATCACGTCGACCACGTCGGCGATCCGGCTGGAGGACTCGCTGAGGGTCTTCATCACCCGCTCGACGTCGCCGGCCAGGGCGACGCTCTCCCGGGCGACCGCAGCGGCCTCTTGGGCGCTGCCGGAGATCTCGCCGATCGAGGCGGTCATCTCCTCCGAGCCGACGCTGAGGGTCGCCACGTTGTCGGAGACCTGGCCGGCCGACGCGGCCCCGGAGAGCCGGGTCGCCTCGTCCGCGGAGCTGGTCAGGTCGGCGCCGACGCCGCCCAGGCGGTGGGCGGCCGCGTCGACGCGACCGGCCTCGGCCGTGATGTCGGTGAGCAGGCCGTGCAGCTGGCCGACGGCCCGGTTGAGCGCTCGGCTCATGGTGCCGATCTCGTCGGTGCCGTCCTCGGGCACCTCGACCGTGAGGTCCCGCTCGGCGAGCGAGGTCATGGCCGAGGTCAGCCGCGCCATCCGGCGCGACATCCGGGTCGCCACCAGCCACGCGACGGCCGCACCGACCACGGCCAGCCCGAGACCGACCAGGACGAACATCCGCATCATGGTGCTGCGCCCCTCGGCCAGCGCCTCGGCCGCCGCCGCGTAGTCGGGCCCGTAGGCCTGGACGACGATCGCCCACTGGTACGCCGGGTAGTACGCCGAGTAGACGGTGCTCTCGGCCGGGGCCGCGCCCGCACCGCCCAGCCGGTACGACGCCGAGGCCAGCTCGCCCTCGTCCAGCTCGACCGCGCCGGCGAGGACCTGCTCGACCCACGGCACGCCGTCGGCGTCCTCGGCCACGAGCTCGCCGCCGACGAGCGCGTCGTCGGTCGAGGCGATCACGCGACCGCGGTCGGCGGCCGCGGTGCTGAGGATGGAGACCGACCCATGCTCGCCGACCGTCATGTCCGAGAGCGCGCCGCTCAGCGCGGCGATGGCCTCGGCCTGCGGCACGCCGACGAAGACGGCACCGATCACCCGGCCGGATGCGTCGCGGAGCGGGTCGTAGGCGGCGACGTTCCAGGTGTCGACGACCTTGGCGACGCCCCGGTAGGAGTCGCCGGCGGCGATCGCGGACGCGACGGCGTTCGCGCTGCCGTCGGCGTTGACGGCCGGGATGTAGGTCCCGATCGCCCGCTTCCCCTCGGCGTTCTCGACGTTGGTGGCCACCCGCAGCAGGTCGCCGCGCGCGTTCATCCGCTGGAAGACCGTGACCGGGCCGCCGACCATCCGGCGGATCTCGTCGACCAGCGGCGTGCGGGTGTCGACGTCGGTGTTCTGGCCCAGCCAGGCGCCGTCCACCTCCACCCGGGGCAGCGAGACGGTGCTGACCTCGCCGCTGACCTGATCGGTCGCCCGCCAGGTCGCGGTGGCCTCCCGGTCGAGCCCGACGCCGCCGCTGCCGGCGACCACGGCGCGGGCCACCCCCATGCTCCGGTCCTGGGCCTGGAGCACCGACTCGCCGACGGCCGTCGCGAGCCGGTCGACACCGTCGGTGACGTGGCTCAGGTCGGACTCGGTGAGCTCGTCGACCCGCTCACCCGCCTGCTCGGTGAACCGGTCGCTCTGCCAGGCGCCGGCCCCGACCAGGACCCCGGCCGTGACGACGACGCTGCCCGCGCCGAGGGCGATCAGGCGGTGCCGAAGCCGCCAGGAGGCTAGGGAGAAGCGGGAAGTCATACGACACTTGTCGGCTAACGCCCCTCGCGGTGAAGGCTGCCGGGACGAGAGATGGGTCTCACCCCACCCGTTCAGGCGACCTCGTTGCGCGCGAGCGGCACGAAGTCGACCTTCTCCCGGACCCCGCAGTCGGGGCAGCACCAGTCCGCGGGGACGTCGGCCCAGGCCGTGCCGGCCGCGAAGCCCTCGTGCTCGTCACCCGCGGCGACGTCGTACACGTAGCCGCAGCCGGGGCAGCGGGCCGCGAGCACCTCGTCGACCGCACCCGGCACCAGCTCGGCCCGCTCGGCGGCGGAGAGCTCCACCGCCGGCGGCGGGTACGACGCCAGGATCCGCTCCCGCTTGCCGGGCTGGAGGTTGGCCCGGGACAGGTCGCCGCCGAAGTGCGCGTGCACGAGGGGGTCCATCACCCGGCGCCAGACCGGCGGGACGAGGGCGAGCACGATCATCCCGGCGTACCCGGTCGGGAGCGCCGGGCTCTCCTCGAAGTCGCGCAGCGTCTGGTAGCGCCGGGTGGGGTTGGCGTGGTGGTCGCTGTGCCGCTGCAGGTGGTAGAGCAGCACGTTGGTCGCGATGTTGTTGGAGTTCCAGGAGTGCGACGGGTCGACCCGCTCGTAACGCTGCCGCTCGCCGACGCCTACTCGTCGGCGCAGCATCCCGTAGTGCTCCATGTAGTTGACGACCTCGAGCAGCGAGAAGCCGACGACGGCCTGGACGACGAGGTACGGCAGCACGCCGACCCCCAGCCAGGCGACGACCGCGCCCCAGAGCACCGCCGACATCAGCCAGGCGTTGAGGACGTCGTTGCCGATCCGGAACGGATGCTTCTTCTTGCGTGAGTAGCGACGCTTCTCGATCCGCCAGGCGCTCTTCAGGGACCCCAGGACGGTGCGCGGCCAGAAGGCGTAGAAGCTCTCGCCGACCCGGGACGACGCCGGGTCCTCCGGGGTCGCGACCCGGACGTGGTGGCCGCGGTTGTGCTCGATGTAGAAGTGGCCGTAGAAGCTCTGGGCCAGGGCGATCTTGGACAGCCAGCGCTCGTTGGCCTCCTTCTTGTGGCCGAGCTCGTGGGCGGTGTTGATGCCGATCCCGCCGATGCAGCCGATCGAGATCGCGAGCCCGATCTTGTCGAGGACCGTCAGGTCCCCCTGGAACCCGAGTGGGTCGCCGTGAGTGATGAGGTACATCGCGCCGAGGAAGCCGGCGTACTGGACCGGGAGGAACAGGTAGGTGATCCAGCGGTAGTAGCGGTCCTTCTCGAGCCGGTCGATCACGTCGTCGGGCGGGTTCGAGCGGTCCAGCCCCGCGACCAGGTCGATGGCCGGGACGACCACCAGGATCACCACCGGCCCGATCCAGAAGAACGCGCCGACCCCGGTCGCGGCCCAGGCGCCGTACGCCACGAAGGCCAGGGAGGGCACGACCAGACCGATCAGCCACAGGTAGCGCTTGGGGTCGCGCCAGGTCTCGGTCGAGCCCTCGGGGACGGTGCTGTTGGCGACGGTGTCCATCGGTGCTGCCTCCTTGGTCGGCGTCACTGCCGGTTTACAGGACGATAAGATATGTAAACCACGCTTGACAAGAGGCGCCCGAATGTCAAGGTCGGTGGCCGGGTTTACGGTTCCTGATGAACGTCGCCCTTCATAAGGAACCGTGTGAGCCATCCGCTGCCCAGCCCCTACACCCCCGGCGAGACGCCGCCCGTCCTCGTCGGCCGGGGCGCCCAGCTTGCCGACGCCCAGGCCGACCTGGCCCTGCTCGCGACCTACGGCCGTTTCCTGGGCCGGGTGCGGGTGCACGTCGGCTCGCGCGGGGTCGGCAAGACGTCGCTGCTGAAGGCGGTCCGCGACGAGGCGACTCGCGCCGGCGCGGTGGTGGCCTGGGTGACCGCCCGTGGCGACGAGAGCCTGGTGGCGGGGCTGGTCGCCGCCCTCGCCCGGTCCCTCGACGGCATCGGGGTCGACGTGACCCGCCGCTCGCGGCTGCGCGACCGGCTCCAGTCGCTCAGCCTCGAGCTCGGCGCCGGCCCGGCCAGTGCCGGGGTCGAGCTCGACGTCAGCCCGGCCCCGGCACCCGGCGCCGGGGCCGCCTCGGCCGCGTTCGGAGACTTCGTGACCCTCGCGGCCGCCGCCGCCCGCGAGCGGGGCTCAGCCGGGCTCTGCCTGCTGGTCGACGAGATCCAGGCGGCGCCCCGCGAGGACCTGCGCACCCTCGCCTACGCCTGGCAGGAGCTCCAGCAGGCAAGCCCCGAGCCGTCCGCCGTGGTGATCGCGGCCGGGCTCCCCAACACCCCCGACGTGCTCACCGCGGCGGTGACCTTCAGCGAGCGGTTCGCGTTCCGGACCCTGGAGCGGCTCGACGACGCCGACGCGGCCGAGGTGCTCGAGGCGCCGGCCCGCGAGCACCGAGTCGACTGGCACGCCGGCCTGCTCGCCGAGGTGGTCGGGCTGGCCCAGGGCTACCCCTACTTCCTCCAGCTCTACGGCGACGCGGTGTGGCGTGAGGCCGCGCCCGCGGAGGGCGACACCCTCGGCCCCGACCTGCTCGACCGCACCCGCGCCCGGGTCGACGAGGAGCTGGCCACGATGTTCCGGGCCCGCTGGGTGAAGGCGACCCCCGGCGAGCAGCGCGTGCTGACCGGCATGGCCGAGCTGGCCGGGCCGGCGGAGGCCGACGTCCGCCGGGGCGAGGTGGCCGACCACCTCGGCGTGACGAGCAACGACCTGAGCGTGCCCCGGCGCGGGCTGCTCGACAAGGGGCTGATCGAGGTGGCCGGCCGCGGCGCGCTGCGGTTCACCGTGCCGGGGTTCGCCGCCTGGGTCCGCCAGGAGACCGGCGGCTGACGTCCGACCTCAGTGCGCCACGGCCGACCAGCGCCCGCGCCGTCGGTGCACCTCGATGGGATGGGCGAAGGTCTCGGTGACCAGCTCGGTGGTCAGCACCTCGTCGACCGGGCCGGCCGCTACGACCCGGCCCCGCCGCAGCAGGGCCGCGTGCGTGGTCGTGGTCGGCAGCTCCTCGAAGTGGTGCGTGACCATCACGGTCGTCAGCCCGGGGATCGCGTCCGGCAGGCCGTCGAGGGTCTGGATCATCTGCTCGCGGGCGGCCACGTCGAGCCCGGTGCTGGGCTCGTCGAGCAGCAGCAGGGGCGGGGTCGGTCATCAGCGCCCGCGCGATCAGGGTCCGGCCCCGCTCGCCCTGGGACATGGTGTGCCAGTGCAGCGGCACGGTCGCGTCGACGCCGAGGGTCTTCATCAGCTGCCGGGCCCGGTCCAGGTCGGCGGCGGACGGCGTCCACCGCAGCTGGGTCTCGATGGTGCCGGTGACCCCGGTCAGCACCACCTCCTCCGCGGTGAGGTCGGAGCGCAGCGGGTGGCGGGGGTTGACGAAGCCGATCGAGCGGCGGAGCTCGCGCAGGTCGATCTGGCCCAGCCGGTGGCCGAGCACCCGCACCTGCCCACGGCTGGGGAAGGTCACCGCGCCGCACAGGTTGAGCAGGGTGCTCTTCCCGGCGCCGTTCGGCCCGACGAGCGCCCACTGCTCGCCCCGTCGTACGACGAGGTCGACCTCCTCCAGCAGCGGGCGCGCGTCGCGCACGAAAGTCACGCCGGTCAGCTCCAGGGCGGTGTCGTCCACCCCGTCAGCATAGGAACGAGCCTCAGGCGTTCTCCTTGCGGAAGACCGAGACCCCCCACCAGACCGCGAGCCCGAAGAGCGCGACCGTCCAGCCGACGCCCCAGCCGATGGTGCCGAGGTCGTAGTCGCCGAAGAACGCCCCGCGCACGGCGTCGACGACGTGCCGGATCGGCATGAAGTTCGCGAGGTTGTCGAGCCAGGCGGCGCCGAAGCTCATCGGCAGCAGGATCCCCGACAGCAACAGCACCGGCATCATCACCAGGTTGATCACCGGGGCCATCACGTCCTCGCTCTTCACCGTCAGCGCGAAGGCGTTGGAGGCCGCCGCACACGCGCCGCCGAGCAGGATCGTGAGGACGACGCCGAGCACGATGCCGGCGGCGTTGAAGTCCATGCCCAGGGCGAGGCCGAGCCCGACCAGGATCACCGCCTGGACGAAGAGCTGGAGCAGGTCGCGGTAGAGCCGGCCGAAGAGCAGCGCCGCCCGACTGGCCGGGGTCACCCGCTCGGCCTCGATGACCCCCTCGCGCCACTCGCCGATCAGGCTGAAGCCCGCGAAGAAGGCGCCGAAGATGCCGAGCTGGACCAGCATGCCCGGGACGAACCAGGTGTACTTGTTGCCGCCGAGCTGGCTGATCACCGGCTCGAGCAGGGGCCCGAAGAGCAGCAGGTAGAGCACCGGCTGCAGCATCCCGATGATCACCCAGGCGGGGTTGCGCAGGTTCATCCGGATCTGACGCCGGAAGACGATGCCGCTGTCGCGGAGGAAGGTCGTCACAGCTCGGCTCCTTCGGTGGTCGGTACGTCGGCCTCGGCGTCTCGCAGGGTCCGGCCGGTGAGGGTGAGGAACACGTCGTCCAGGGTCGGGCGCGCGATCTCGATGGACTCGAGGCTGACGCCGGCGGCCTCGAGGTCGCGCAGCAGGCCGGGCACCACCTTCCCGGCCCGGGACACCCGGCCCCGGACCTGGCGGCCCTCGACCTCGACGGTCTCCGCGACCGCGCTGAGCCGGTCGCGGGCCACGGGCACCTGCTCGTCGGAGCCCACCTCCAGGGCGACCAGGTCGCCGGCCACCTGGGCCTTGAGGTTGTCGGCGGTGTCGCTGGCCACGATGTCGCCCCGGTCGATGATGACGATCCGGTCGGCCAGCGCGTCGGCCTCGTCGAGGTAGTGGGTGGTGAGGAAGACCGTCGCCCCCTGGCTGGTGCGCAGGTCGGCGATGTGCTCCCACAGGTTGGCCCGCGCCTGCGGGTCCAGGCCGGTCGTCGGCTCGTCCAGGAAGACCAGCGACGGCGAGTGGATCAGCCCCATGGCGATGTCGAGGCGACGCTTCTGTCCGCCCGACATGTTCTTCGGCATCCGGCGCCACAGGCCGTCGAGCTGGAGCCGCTCGAAGAGCGCCTGGCCCTGGGCGACCGCGTCCTTGCGGGACATCCCGTAGAGCATCCCGTGGTCGACGACCTCGTCGCCGGCGTAGGCGCCCGAGAACGTCGACCCGACCTGCGAGCAGTAGCCGATGCTCCGTCGTACGTCGACGGCCTGCGTCGCGACGTCGTACCCGGCGACGGTGGCGGTGCCGGCCGTCGGCTTGAGCAGCGTCGTCAGCATCCGCAGCGTGGTCGTCTTGCCGGCGCCGTTGGGACCGAGGAAGCCGACCACCTCGCCCTCGGCCACGTCGAGGTCGATGCCGTTAACCGCCTGCACGGCCGTCTTCTTCCTGCCCTGGCCGGTGTGGAACGTCTGCACGAGCCCTCGTGCGGTGATCATCGGCTGCCCTCCGCGTTGGTGTGTACCTGGCTAGACCGTCCGTCGGACGACGGGCTCCGGTCAACGCAATTGCGCGCACGGCACAGACCCGGCCACCGACGGGGAATCATCGGCGGTCGGGTGGGGCAGGTGGGCTCAGACCAGCCGCGGCGTACGGCGTACGTCCTCGGCGCCCTGCGCGACCGCCTGGGCGAACTGCTGCGCCCCCGTCGTCCGCACCCGGACGACGTGCCGCGCGGTGCGGATGCCGACGACCCGGGACACACGCCCGCCACCGATCTCGACGCTCGTCACGTCGCGCAGGTGCAGCTCGGTGATGGCCAGGCCCCGGCCGAGCCGGGTCGGCACGAAGCCGAGGTGCAGCCGGGTCAGGGTGATCCGTCCGGCGATCCAGACGGCGCCGTACCCCTCCTGCAGGCGGTCGAGCGCCAGGTCGGCCTCGGACCCAGCGGCTCCCGCGGTGGTCTCGACGAGGAGGTGGGCGCTCTTCGAGCCGATCACGCCGTAGGACATGTCCCCAGTGTGCGGCCGGTCACACCTGCGGCGACCCCTGGACAAGACCAGCTGATTCCCTGGGGTTGATGGGCCGGTCGTGAGGCCGCGAGTCCTGCGTGTCCTAGGGTCGTGGGATGTCCACGACCCACCTTCCGTTCGGCATCGACTTCGGCGGCACCGGCATCAAGGGCGCCCCGGTCGACCTCGAGACCGGAGAGTTCGCGGCCGAGCGGTTCCGGATCAAGACCCCCACCCCCTCGACCCCGGAGCGGGTCGCCGAGGTGTTCGTCGAGCTGCTCGCGGCGTTCCCGGACTCGACCGGGCCGGTCGGCGTCACGGTGCCCGGCGTGGTCCGCCACGGTGTCGTCAGCTCGGCCGCCAACATCGACAAGGCCTGGCTCGGCACCGACGCCGACGCCCTGTTCACGAAGGCCACCGGCCGCGACGTCCACGTCGTCAACGACGCCGACGCGGCCGGCCTCGCCGAGGTGCGGTACGGCGCCGCCGCGGGCCGGGGCGGCCTGGTCATCGTGACCACCCTCGGCACCGGCATCGGCTCGGCCCTCGTGCACGAGGGCGTCCTGGTGCCGAACGCCGAGCTCGGCCACCTCGAGGTCGACGGTCACGACGCCGAGTCCCGGGCGGCCAACAGCGCCCGCGAGGCCGAGGGCCTGAGCATGGAGCACTGGGCGAAGCGGCTGACCCGCTACTACCGCACCCTGGAGAAGCTGTTCTCCCCCGACCTGATCGTCGTCGGCGGCGGCATCAGCAAGCGCGCCGACGAGTTCCTGCCGCTGCTCGACCTCGACACCGAGATCGTCCCGGCGACGCTGCGCAACAAGGCCGGCGTGGTCGGCGCGGCCCTCTACGCGACGAGCTGACCCCGAGCCGGCCCGCTACCGGTCGCCGCGGATGGCGGCGGCGACCGCCTTCGGCACGTCCGGGTGGAAGACCGTCGGGATGATGAAGGACGCGTTCAGCTCGTCGTCGGTGACGACGAGGGCGATCGCCTCGGCCGCGCGCAGCAGCATCTCGATGGACACGTCGGTGGCGCGGGCGTCGAGCAGGCCCCGGAACACGCCCGGGAAGGCCAGCACGTTGTTGATCTGGTTGGGGTAGTCCGAGCGGCCCGAGGCCACCACGGCGGCGTACTTGCCGGCCTCGGCGGGGTCGACCTCCGGGTCGGGGTTGGCCAGCGCGAAGACGACCGGGTCGGTGGCCATGTCCTGGATCCACTCGGCCTGCAGCACGCCGGGGGCGGAGACGCCGATGAACACGTCGGCGCCGGCGAGCGCCGTACGCAGGTCGCCGGTCACGCCGCGCGGGTTGGTCGCCCGGGCCAGCTCGACCTGGGCCGGCGAGAGGCCCTCGAGGTCGGGGACCAGGCAGCCGAGGCGGTCGAAGACCACGACGTCCTGGACGCCCGCGGCCAGCAGCAGCGTCACGATCGCCGTACCGGCAGCGCCGGCGCCGGAGACGACGAGGCGGACCTCGCTCAGCTGCTTGCCGACCACGCGCAGGGCGTTGGTCAGCGCAGCCAGGACCACGATGGCGGTGCCGTGCTGGTCGTCGTGGAAGACGGGGATGTCGAGGGACTCGCGCAGCCGGCGCTCGATCTCGAAGCAGCGGGGCGCGGCGATGTCCTCCAGGTTGATGCCGCCGAAGCCGGGGGCGATGAGCTCGACCGCGCGGACGATCTCGTCGGTGTCCTGGGTGTCGAGGCAGATCGGCCAGGCGTCGATGTCGGCGAACCGCTTGAACAGCGCCGCCTTGCCCTCCATCACCGGCAGCGCCGCACCGGGGCCGATGTTGCCGAGGCCGAGGACCGCGGAGCCGTCGGTCACGACCGCGACCGAGTTGCCCTTGATGGTCAGCCGACGCACGTCCTCGGGGTTCTCGGCCAGCGCCTTCGACACCCGCCCGACACCCGGGGTGTAGGCCATCGACAGGTCGTCGCGGTTGCGCAGCGGGACCTTGGAGGAGACCTCGATCTTGCCGCCGATGTGGAGCAGGAAGGTCCGGTCGGAGGTCCGGTAGACCTCGACGCCCTCGATCGCGTCGACCGCCTTCTCCAGCTCCTTCGCGTGGTCGGCGTCCGAGGCCGAGCACGTCACGTCGACGACCAGGCGCACGTGGCTGGACTCGGTGACGTCGATGGCGGTGACGATCCCGCCCTGGGCGGCGATGGCCGTCGCGACCGCCCCGACCACCGCGTGGTCCGGGACGGTGTGCAACCGCATGGTGATCGAGTACGACGACGTGGTGGCGGTGCGCGGGGAGGACACCCGGACACTTTCCGCCCGGTCGTCGGTTACCGGCAAGTCGGGGACCGACCACAACGACCAGAACCGCCGTACGGGTGACCGCCGTCACAATTTTGCACTATTTGGATCAGAGTGCAAGAATGCACTCCGTGACCGAAAGTGCAACGAGCCGTCAGGTGAAGCGGCTGCGGACGGAGCGGCGGATCAGCCGCTGCGCCCAGCAGCTCACCCAGGAGCGCGGCCTCGACGGCTTCACCATGGACGAGCTGGCGGAGCGCGCCGAGGTCTCGCGGCGCACCCTGTTCAACTACTTCCCCAGCAAGAACGACGCCGTCCTCGGGCCGGTGCCGCCACTGTCGGAGGAGGCCTGCGGGGTCTTCGTCGCCGGTGGCCCGACGGGCCACCTGATCGACGACCTCTCCGCCCTGGCCGACGAGATCCTCGACGCCCACGACGTCGACCGTGAGGACGTCGAGCTGGCCAAGCGGGTGATCATCGGCGAGCCCCGGCTGCTGCCGATCGCCCACGAGCGCTTCGAGACCGTCCTCGGCCAGCTCACCGACCTGATCCTCGAGCGCGAGGGCGACCGCATCACCCCGACCGAGGCCCGACTGCTGATCCGGCTGCTGGTGACGATCTTCGAGTGCGCCATGACCCAGTTCGTGGCGGGCGACGACCGCCCGGTCGACGAGCTCTTCGACGAGAACCTCCGCACCGCCCGCACCCTGCTCGCCTGACCACCCGCTTCCTCCCTCTTCCTCCAGGAGACCACCCATGGCCACCCTGCTCCACCGACTCGGCAAGACGGCGTACCGCCGCTGGCCGTTCTTCATCGCCGCGTGGCTCGTCGCGTTCGTCGCGGTCGGCATCTTCGCGGGCACCATGTCCAAGCCGATGACCGACGCCTTCTCGATCCCGGGGATCCCGTCGGAGAAGGCCGCGGACCTGCAGGCCGAGCTCTTCCCGGGCGCCGTCGACGCCTTCGACCAGGCGTCGGTGAAGGTCGTGGTCGCCGCGCCCGAGGGCAGCACCCTCGCCGACCCGGAGTACGCCGGGCAGGTCCAGGACCTGATCAGCGACCTCGAGGCCCTCCCGCAGATGCCCGACACCCCGCTGGTCGACCCGGTCACCGCCGCGGCCGACCAGCAGCAGGCCATCGTCGACGCCGCTACCCAGGCCGGTGGCGACGTGGCTGCCGCCCGGGAGAACGCGCAGGCGCTGTCGCCGCTCTCCGAGGACGGCCGGGTCGGCACGATCACCTGGGACTTCGACGTCGAGACCGTCGCCGACGTCGAGCCGGAGACCATCACCGACCTCGGCAAGGCGATGGACGCCGCGAGCGAGAACGGCCTCGTCGTCGAGGCCAACGGGTCCGGCTCGGCCGGGATGATGGAGATCAGCGGCACCTCCGAGCTGATCGGCATCGCCGTCGCGCTGCTCGTGCTCGTCCTCACCTTCGGCTCGCTGATGGCCGCGGGCCTGCCCATCGTCACCGCGCTGCTCGGCGTCGGCCTCGGCATCACCGGCATCACCGCCAGCACCGCGTTCTTCGACATCGGCTCGACCACCCCGATGCTCGCCACGATGATCGGGCTCGCGGTCGGGATCGACTACACGCTGTTCATCCTGGCCCGCTACCGCACCGAGCTGCACCACACCGACGACCGCGAGGAGGCCGTCGGCGTCGCCGTCGGTACGGCGGGCTCCGCGGTCGTGTTCGCCGGCCTGACCGTGCTCATCGCCCTCTCGGCCCTGGCCCTGGTCCGGATCCCCTTCCTCACCTCCATGGGCCTCGCCGCCGGCGCCACGGTGCTGATCGCCGTCCTGGTCGCGCTGACCCTGCTCCCGGCCGTGCTGGGCCTGCTGAAGAAGCGCGCCTTCGCCGGCACCGTCCGCCGCTACCAGCCCGAGCGCGACACCGACGGCCTGGTCAAGAACAACGGCGTCCGCTGGGCGCGCCTGGTCGGCCGTCGGCCGATCACCGCCGTGCTCCTCACGGTCGTCGCCCTCGGCGCCCTCGCCCTGCCGCTGAGCAGTCTGCACCTCGCCTTCCCGACCGACAGCACGGCCTCTCCCGAGACCACGCAGCGCAAGGCGTCCGACCTGATCGCCGAGTCCTTCGGCCCCGGTCGGGACGCGCCGATGATCGGGGTCATCGACGGCCGGGACCTGCCGGACGAGGAGACCCGGATGACGGCGTACGCCGACGTGGTGGCCTGGGCGGCCGGCCAGGACGACGTCCAGAACGCCCAGCTGATCGGCACCAACGAGGACGGCACGGGTGCCCGGGTGATGATCACGCCCGACACCGGACCCGAGGACACCGCGACCGAGGACCTGCTCACCGCGCTGCGCGACGGGCAGGACGAGATCGAGGCGGCGACCGGGACCACCATCGGCATCACCGGCCTGACGGCCATCACGACCGACGTGTCGGAGCGGCTGAGCGGCGCGCTGCCGATCTACCTCGCCGTGGTCATCGGGCTGGCGTTCATCCTGCTGATGATCGTCTTCCGCTCGATCCTCATCCCGCTCACGGCGACGCTCGGCTTCCTGCTCACGGTGCTGGCCACCCTGGGCGCGACGGTCGCGGTCTTCCAGGAGGGCGCCTTCGGGATCATGGAGGGCCAGCCGATCGTCAGCTTCATGCCGATCTTCCTGATCGGCCTGGTCTTCGGCCTGGCGATGGACTACCAGGTCTTCCTGGTGACCCGGATGCGCGAGGCCCACGTCCACGGCATGTCGACCCGCGAGGCCGTCGTCGACGGCTTCCGCAACAGCGCCCGGGTCGTCACCGCGGCCGCGGCGATCATGATCGCGGTGTTCTCCGCCTTCATCCTGATCGACGAGCCGATCATCCGCTCGATCGGCTTCGCCCTCGCCGTGGCGGTCTTCTTCGACGCCTTCATCGTGCGGATGACGCTGATCCCGGCCCTGATGTACCTGATGGGCGAGAAGGCCTGGTGGCTCCCCGCCTGGCTCGACCGGATCCTGCCGGACGTCGACGTCGAGGGCGAGAAGCTCGACCGCCCGTACCTGCGGACGTACGCCGACGGCGCGCTCGACGGCCAGCAGTCCGAGACCGAGTCGGTCCAGGTCTGAGCGATAGTCCCTGACGTCCTGCCGGCCTGACCGCTGCAGGACGTCAGGGACTATCCGATCCCCAGCTCCCGCAGCAGGTTCGCCGAGAACCGGTCGCCCATCTGGCCGATGACGCCCTTCATGGTCGCGACGACGGCGGGCGAGGAGAGCTTGGGCAGCGGGAGGTCGAGGGTGATCTCCAGGCTGGTGGCCAGGTGGGTGCCGCCGTCAGGGGCGTCGGAGAGGTCGTACCAGCCCTCGACGCCGGAGCGCTCCTTCTCCCCGGCCGGCGGGTCGTGGTGGAACTCGATCCGCTCGAGGTCGTCGAAGACCATCCGCTCGGTGAACGCGGGCGCGACCTTCACACCGAGGACGTCGAGGCCGGACATCTCCCAGCGCCAGTGCTCGCCGTCGGCGGTCACCCGCTTCAGGAACGGCGTGAGCGCCGCGATCTTGTCGGGGTCCACCAGGACGTCCCAGATCTGCTGGCGCGGGGCGGCCACGACCGCCTCCGCCGAGGTCTTCGCACTGAACCGGGTCATGCCCGGCTGTTACCCGGCGAGGGCCTTCTCGATGTCGGAGGCGATCTTCTCGGGCTTGGTGGTCGAGGCGTAGCGCTTGATCACGGTGCCGTCGCGGCCGATCAGGAACTTGGTGAAGTTCCACTTGATCCGGTCGCCGAGGACGCCGCCCTTCTCGGAGCGCAGCCACTGGAAGAGCGGGTGCGCGTCGTCGCCGTTCACGTCGATCTTCGAGAACAGCGGGAACGTCACGCCGAAGTTGCGCTCGCAGAAGCCCGAGATCTCCTCGTCGGTGCCCGGCTCCTGGTGGCCGAACTGGTCGCACGGGAAGCCGAGTACGGCGAAGCCGCGCTCGGCGTACTGGTCGTGCAGCGCCTGGAGGCCCTGGTACTGCGGCGTGAAGCCGCACTGGGAGGCGGTGTTGACGACCAGCACCACCTGCCCGTCGTACGACGCCAGGTCGATCTCCTGGCCGTCGATGGAGCGAGCGTCGAAGTCGGCCAGCGTCGCCGGCCCCGCGTTTCCTGACATGTGACAAGTCTGCCAGCGGTGGCCTGACCGGGGCGGGAGGTCCCGCTCAGCCGACCATCCGGCCGCGCACCCGCGCGCTCTGCTGGTGGCCGACGGGGTTGTGGTGCCCGGCGAGCTCCACGACGACGCGGCGTCCGGCGACCTGCAGCACCACCCGGTCATCGGCGATCGACTCGACCTCGCCGGCGACGACGTACTCGTCGCCCTCAAGGCGATCCAGCACCGCGCCGGGCGGGCAGCGCTCGACGTCGCCGTGGGCCACCAGCCGCAGCTCCGGCCGGATCCGCTGCCGGTAGCGCCACAGCAGCAGCCCGCCGGCCAGCAGCAGCAGGTCGGCGACCAGCGTCACCACCAGCGCGCCCGACCCGCGCACCTCCCCCTCCACGGAGTACGACGACGGCCGCTCGGGCAGCACGCGGACCTCGATCTCGCCGGCCGCCACCGCCTGCTCGCGGACGTCCTCGGTGACCTCGACCGTCCAGCCGCGGTCGTCGTCGTCCAGCTGCTCGCCGGCGACGTCGTCGGGCAGCTCGAAGCCGACGTACGAGCGGCCGTCCTGGACGGTGTCGGCGACCACCCGGGCCGTCACCTCCACGCCGGAGCGCTCGAGCTGCCAGCGCAGCCAGGTGCTGTGTGCCAGCGGCAGGTTGACCATCAGCAGCACGACCGCGACCAGCAGCAGGCCGAGCCGACCGCCTCCGCCCGCGCGGCGCTCCGGGGTCGACGAGGACATCGACGAGGACATGGGAGCAGTATGCGGGTCACCCCGGCCTTCACCCCTCGATGACCCGTCCGGGCCATTGCCCATGGCCCAGGCGGGCTGGGAGCATCGGGAGGCTCGTGCCCGTCAGGCACCGAGCACCACGACTCGGCGTGGTCGACGAGCAGGACCTGCAAGTGGCTGGGGGGCCCTTCGACGATGAGTCGTTCTATTGCTGCGCGCACGCGCGCCATCAGGCTGTTGACGCAACTGGTCATCACGGCGGTGGTGAGCGGCATGCTCGCCGTCACCGCAGCGGTGCTCGGCGCCGCGCCCGCGCAGGCCGCCGGTACGCCGGACCTGCAGCTGAGCGGCGGTCCGGCCGCCGAGGTGCTCTACGGCAACACCGTCCCGGTGTCGCTGACCGCCTCGCTGCCCGCGGGCGCACCGAAGGGCTACAACCTGGCCTACCGGTTCGTGCTGCCCGCCGGCACGTCGTACGTCGGCGGCTCGGCCGGGTCCGAGGCCGGCGAGCCGACGGTGATCGCGAACGCGCCGACCAGCGGTAAGACCACGCTGATCTGGCCGAACACCTACGACCTGGTCGCCAACGCCAGCCACACGCTGGCCTTCGCGATCGCCTACCGCGACACCGGGGTCGCCGCCCCCCGCTTCGACGTCGGCGACCCGATCGCCGTCGACATGGGCGCCTACCTCTCCACCGACCCCCGCGACGAGGCCGACTTCAGCGCCCTCGGCGTTCCGCAGACCGGCGCCGACTCCTACAGCGGGTACGCCGAGAAGTCGACGACCACCCAGCTCACCGCGGTCGAGATCGTCAAGGACGAGCCGCACCCCGAGGGCGAGATCCCGCGCGGCGTGCACGACCACCAGACCGTCTACACGCTGACGGTGACGAACAACAAGGTGAACCCGACGACCGGGGTCACGGTCGACGACTACCTGCCCGCCGGCCTGGAGTTCCTGGGCTGCGCCGGCCAGGCCGACCACAGCGCCACGCAGGAGTACGCCGGCTCCGGCCCGATCGTCGTCACCGCGCCGACCACCGACTGCGTGGACCCGGTCCTGGTCGAGACGGTCGACACCGACCCCGACGGCTCCGGCCCGCTCCCCGCCGGCGTCTACACGCACGTCCGCTGGACCCACCTCGGCGGCTTCGCCGCCAACGGCGTGAAGAAGATCAGGTACGCCGCCGCCATCCCGATCCGCGAGAACACGGTCACCTGGCCCGGCGCGACCCCCGCCACCACCGGCGCCCAGACCGCGAACCTCGACAACAACACCGGCCCCGAGACGTACGACGAGCAGCCGCTGCTGAACGGCGCGATCGCCGCCGGCACCTACCAGTCGCCGGTCAACGGCCCGCGCACCGTGTCCGACGAGGGCACCCTGCTGCGTACCGCCGAGGACATCGCGATCCAGAAGTCGAACGACAACAACGGGCTCGAGCAGGGCGACCTGACCAAGTGGACGGTCGACCTGCAGGTCTCGGAGTACCGCTACGTCGACCACGTCGTCATCCGCGACACCGTCCCCAACGGCCTGTGCCCGCTCGGCACCGCCAACCTGACGACCGGCAACAGCGCGAGCGACGCCGAGTGCGCCTCGACCGCGGGCAAGCTGCCGAGCCAGCCCTACACCTCGGTCGACGAGCAGTCGAACGGCACCTTCGCCGTCGTCTGGGACGAGAGCACCTTCCCGTCCCTCGCGCGGATCGCCCCGAGCGGCACCCGCCAGCTGACCTTCTGGACGCGCACCCGCGCCAACTACCAGTCCGGCTTCGCCGACAGCACCCCGGTGCTGTCGAAGGACGCGGTCACCAACAACATCGCCACCGAGGGCGTCGACTGGGTGCGCTGCGCGCCCGCCGACCCCACGTGCGCCAGCTCCGGCACCAAGATCGACCACGACGAGACCGACGGCGAGCTCGACTACGACGTCTCCCAGTCCGGCAAGGCCGCCGAGGGCCCGTCCATCCTCAAGCAGGTCGCGGCGACGTACCCCGCGAGCGGTGACTGCGACGACCTCGTGGCCGCGAGCTACGGCAAGACCGTGCCGGTCTACGGCCCGGGCGACTTCGTCTGCTGGAAGCTGCGGCTGGTCTTCCCGACCAACCTGGACACCTACAGCCAGGACGTCTTCGACGTGCTGCCGGACACGCTCAGCTACGTGCCGGGCAGCTGGAAGAAGACGGTCAACAACGACGTCCCGGTCGGGGCGTTCGACGACACCGCCGACGACACCGCGGGCCGGCTGAGCTGGAAGATCGGCGCCGGCGACACCGACGTCGACACCGGGGGCCAGGTCTTCGAGGTCACCCTCAAGACCACCGTCGGCTCGCCGCTCGGCCACCACTCCGGTGACGTCGACGGCAACCTGCAGAAGTTCTCGTACCAGAACACCGCGGGCCAGGCGTTCACGCTGCGCGACAAGGTCGACTTCGCCCTGAAGCTCCCCGAGGTCGGCGTCACCAAGGCCGCCGACGACGAGGCCGTCGAGGCCGGCCAGGCCGTCCACTACACGGTCGGCGTGCAGAACACCGGCGCCGCCCGCGCCGAGGACGCCCGGGTCTGGGACGTGCTCCCGTCCGGCCTCACCTGCGCCGCGATCAGCGCGGTCTCCGACGGCGGCACGTGCGCCGGCGGGCGGATCACCTGGACCGGGCTCGACGTCGCCGCCGGGGCCACGAAGAACGTGACCTACACGCTGACCGTCCCGGCCGGCGTCAGCCCGGGCATCACCTACACCAACCGGGTCGGCGTCGTGGAGTACGGCTACACGACCAACCACGGCACGACGTACCAGCTGGTGCCGAACAACCCGGTCGTCAAGGACCCGGCCCTCCCGACGCCGAACATGCCCGCTGCGGAGGCCACCGAGCAGATCCACACCCCGGATGCCGGCGTCGCCAAGACCCGCACCACCTCGGTGACGGAGTCCGGCAACGGCGCCGGCCAGGCGACCATCGGCGAGGTCGTGACCTACACGGTCACCACCACCATCCCGCGCAACACCACGGTGTACGGCGCCACGGTCACCGACCCGCTCGGCTCCCGGCAGACCCTGGTCCCCGGCAGCCTCTGCGTGAACGGCTGCACCCTCGACGGCGTTGCCTTCGGCGGGGTCAGCGAGTCGCCGGCGAACACGGTCCGGGCCACGCTGCCGACGCCGTACCAGCCCACCACGGCCGACGGCGTCCTCGTCGTGACCTTCCAGGCGACTGTGCTCGACGTCGCCGCCAACGTCCGCAGCGCCTCGCTCGGGAACACCGCGACGCTGGCCTACACCGACCAGGACGGGCAGTCCCGCACCCGGGCCGGCTCGGTCAGCACCACGATCGTGGAGCCCAAGATCGCGGTCACCAAGACCCACGCCGGGTCCGCGACGGTCACCGCCGCCGAGGTGAAGACGTTCACCGTCACCGCCTCGAACTCGTCGGCGACGAACGTCTCGACCGCCCACGACGTGGTGGTCGTCGACACCCTGCCGCTCGGCACCGACCCGGTGACGATCCACGACGGCGGCGTGTGGAACGCGGCCGCGCGCACGATCACCTGGACGGTCGCGTCCATCGCCCCCGGGGCCTCGAAGGCGCTCACCTACGACGTCCAGGTCGAGTCGCCGCCGATCGGTGGCACGACGTACACCAACAACGTGGCCGAGACCGCCCGCAGCCTGGGCAGCATCCCGGGCGCGCGCACCTCATCGTCGACGGCCTCCACAGCCGGTGACTACGCCGCCACCGCCTCCGACACGCTGAAGGTCGTGCTGCCCACCGTCACCAAGACCGTGGACCCGGCGACCGCCACGATCGGCAGCAACGTGACCTGGACGGTCGGGGTCGAGATCCCGGCCGGGGTCCGCTACCTCGACACCACCGTGGTCGACGGCGTCCCCGACGGCCTGGCCGTCGACGGGTACGGCGCGATCACCTGCACCTCGGGCTGCCCCGGCACCGACCCGGCCGTCAGCACCTTCCCGGTGACGACGGCGGGCGCGACCCAGCAGGCCGCCTGGTTCCTCGGCGACCTCGCCGCGGCGCCGCAGAAGCGCACCTACACCCTGGTCCTGACCGGCCACGTGCTCGCGACCAAGCGGGCCGGTGGCGCCGTCACCGCGCCGGTGTCGCTCACCAACACCGCGCGGGTGCGGACCAACCGCACCGACGTCCTGCCCGCCAACCCCGGCGCGGTCGCGTCGTCGTACTCCGACACGGTCGGGCCGGCCTCGGCCACCACCGCCGTCCGGGAGCCGGTCCTCACCCTCGACAAGTCCGCCGACCGCGGGCCGTACGTCGAGGGCAACGACCTGGTGACGTACTCGGTGGCGATCAAGAACACCGGCACCTGGCCGGCGTACGACGTCGTCGTCACCGACCAGCCCGACAGCGAGCTGGTCGACGTCACGCTCGTCGACGGCGCCTCCCGGAGCACCGACGGCTGGACCGCGGGCGACCCGGACCTGGCCTGGCTGATCCCGGGCGGCATCGCGCCGGGCGCCACGGTGACCCTCACCTACACGGCGAAGGTCAAGCCGGGCGCCCAGCTCGCCTCCGGCGACCAGGTCGTCAACACCGCCGCCATCCCGCGCTACTACGGCGCCTCGGGCGCCGAGCGCACCGGCGACAGCGACAACCCGTGGCGCGAGTACGCCGGCCCGCAGGACACGGTCACCCTGACCGTGGCGAAGCCGGAGCTCACCATCGTCAAGACGCCCGACAACGGCGCCGCGACGGCCGGCGAGGACGCGACCTTCACGATCAAGGTGAAGAACACCGACGCCCACGCCACCGCCCACGGCACCGTGCTCCGCGACGTGCTCCCGACGGGGCTGACCTATGTCAGCAGCTCGCCGTCCGGGACCGCCTCGGGCCAGACGATCGACTGGACGATCGGCAGCCTGGCGCCGGGCGCCACCGCGACCTTCACGGTCGTCGCCCGCGTCGGCGCGGACGTCGACACCGGCACCACCCTCACCAACACGGCGTCCACGCACGCCGACGAGGTGCCGACCGACAAGACCGACACCGGCTCGCTGGTGGTCGGGACCCGGACCGACCTGAAGGTCGTCAAGACCGCGTCGAAGACCTCGGTGCGGGCCGGTGAGCAGCTCGTCTACACGCTCACCACCACCAACGTCGGGCCGTCGGACGCGCGGGCCTCGGTGCTCACCGACACGCTGCCGTCGTACCTGACGCTGGTGGAGACCGACGACCCGGACCGGTGCTCGGTCGTCGGGCAGGTGATCACCTGCTCGTACGGCACGCTCGCCCCGGGCGCGACCCGGACGGTCGAGGTGACCGTGCTGGTCGACCCGGCCCGCACGGCCGCGGCCACCAACGCCGCCGACGTCACGACCACGACGCCGGACACCGCCCCGGCGAACAACCACAGCGAGGTGACCACCCCGGTCACCCCGGTCTCGGACGTGTCGGTGGTCAAGACGGCGAACGGCACCGAGTTCCACGGCGGTGACGTCGTCACCTACACGCTGGTGGCCCGCAACGCCGGTCCGTCCACCGCGACCGCCGTCACGCTGACCGACCCGATCCCGGACGACCTCACCTTCGTGTCGGTCACCCCGGGGGCGCCGACCTGCACCGAGGCCGCCGGCACGGTCAACTGCTCGTTCGGGGCGCTGGCCCCGGGCGCGTCGCAGACGGTGACGATCAGGGCCAAGGCCAAGGGCACCCCGCCGGTCCCGGCCGACGACAGCCACGACCACCAGGTCGAGGTGTCGAAGGTCGAGCAGTCGGTCTCGCTGCAGGCCGGCGAGACCCGGACGCAGGACCTGTCCTGCACCGGCGGCGCGACCATGACCGACGGCTCGGTCGAGGTGATGAGCGTCGACCAGGGCGCCGGCGCCAAGACCGACGTCGTCGTCCGCGAGGCCCGCTCGACCGGCCTCGGCAGCTACCGGTTCGTCGTCGCGAACGGCACCAGCGGCCAGGCGCAGCTGAAGCTGTTCGGCACCTGCCTCGCGGCCGAGACCACGTCGGTCGAGGGCCACGCCCACACCATCGAGGTGAGCGCGCCGACGGTCCTGTCCCTCGGCACGCCGACCGCCCTGCCGGTCGGTCGCCAGTCGTTCACGATCCCGGTCGCGGGCGGCACGCGCGGCGTGGCGCCGGGCATCCAGGTCCTCAGCGGCCAGGCCCGGCTGGTCGGCGCCGAGCCGGTCTCCGGGGGCTGGAGGCTGACGGTCGACGTCCTGGCCCCGGCCACGGTCGACCTGAGCCTGCGGACCCTGCGGGCGCGGACCGGCCTGGCCGGCTCGCCGACGCACCTGCACGCGCTGGACCTCCAGCACGTGAAGCGCACGGTGACGCTCGTGCCCGGCGAGAGCGTCGAGCGGGTCGGCTGCCCGACGCTCTACAAGGGCATCACGGCCACCTACGACCTGCCCGCGGGCGTGGTGCTGCTCGGCACCTCCCCGCAGCCGGTCAACCGGGACTTCCGCCTGCTCAACACGACCGGCGGCGACGTCGACGTGCTGCTCGACCTCGAGTGCGTGGCGGTCCGGACCAGCAAGGCGCTCGACCAGGTGCTGACCGTGGTCAACACGGCCGGCGTGGCGACCACGACGTACGACGCGGACGCGTCGAACGACACCAGCTCGGCGACGGTCACCGTGGCCCGGGCCGCCGGCAGCGTGACCCCGACGCCCATCCCGACGCCCACCC
Organism: Nocardioides lianchengensis; assembly: GCF_900101465.1. Classification (GTDB taxonomy): domain Bacteria; phylum Actinomycetota; class Actinomycetes; order Propionibacteriales; family Nocardioidaceae; genus Nocardioides; species Nocardioides lianchengensis. The sequence goes on along the minus strand of NZ_FMZM01000002.1, from coordinate 370,817 downwards.
CGACGCCGGTCCCGATCCCGGTCGCGCCGTCCTCGGTCGTGAAGGCCTTCCAGGTCGGCTCGGCCGGGCGGGGCGCCAACGTCCGGGTGGCCTGTCAGGGCACCGGGGTCTGCACCGGCACGGTGAGGCTGACGGCCGTCGTGCCGCAGCGCTACGCCCGGGCGAAGCGGGTCGTGATCGGCTCGGCGCGCTACCGGGTGGTCGGCGGGCACACCGAGCGGGTGCGGGTCACCATCAAGAAGAAGTTCCGCAAGCTGGTCCGTCAGGACCGGGTCCGGAGGATCCGCGTCAGCTGACGCCGTACCTCCCTGAGACAGGGCCGGTCCCCTCGCGGGGGCCGGCCCTGTCGGCATCTCGGGCGTCAGTCCCAGTCGGGCGGCGTCTCGGTGCTGATCGCGACGTAGTCGAGGAACCGGGCGACCGCGGCCGGGTCCTGGTCGCGCTGCCAGCCGAAGGTCGTGGGGCGCTGGGCGCGGTCGTGCCATAAGTGGCCGGGCTCGGAGGGCGGTCGGGTGGCGACCAGCCAGACGGCCGTGTCGGCGCCGTCCTCGGCGGTCCGCAGCAGCGGCCTGGTGAGCGAGCGGAAGCGCGGCAGGTGGGTGGCCACGCCGGGCGTCTCGACCCAGCCGGGGTGCATGCTCTCGACGCGGACGTCGGTGCCGTCGTACCGCCGGGCCCAGGCGTCGGCCAGCACCACCTGCATCCGCTTGGTCCGCGCGTACGCCGAGACGCCGCGGTAGGTCCCGTCGCGGTACTCGATCGCGTCCTCGCCGTCGGGCAGCGCGGCGCCGTACATGCCGCCGGTCGACATCCACACCACGATCCCCCGCGCGGCGGTCAGCGCCGGCAGCAGCAGCTCCGTCATCAGGTGCGGCCCGAGCACGTGCACGGCGAGCTGCAGCTCGTGGCCCTGCGGGCTCTCGGTGCGGGTGTCGGTCATCGTGCCGGCGTTGTGGACCAGCCCGTCCAGCCCTGGCACCCGGTCGGCGAACGCCTCGCCCCAGTCCCGGACGGCGTCCAGGTCACCGACGTCGCAGACCTCCTCGACGATCGTGGCGTTCGGGTGCTCCAGCCGCAGCTCGCGGGCCACGCCGGCGAGCTTGTCGGCGTTGCGCCCGAGCACGTGCACGGTCGCGCCGAGCCGGGCGAACGAGCCGGCCATCGCCTCGCCGATCCCCGACGTGGCCCCGGTGACCAGCACCCGCTTGCCGGCGAGCGAGCCGGGGGCGGGGTCGGCCGGCCACCAGCGGCGGCGCAGCCGGGAGCCGAGCGAGGTGTAGCCGAGGACGACGGAGCGGTCCAGCGCCGCATCGAGGAGGTCGGTGATCGCCATGCCACCAGGTAACCAGGAGGATGTGCGGGTGCTGACGAACTGGTCCGGGAACCACCCCTACGCCGCCGCCCGGGTCCACCGGCCGACCTCGGTCGACGAGCTGGCCACCGTGGTCGCGGGTGCGGAGCAGGTGCACGCGCTCGGGTCGCGGCACTCGTTCACGGACGTCGCCGACACGCCCGGCGACCTGGTGGCGACCGACGCGCTGCCGGAGACGGTCGAGGTCGACCCGTCGCGCCGGCAGGTGCGGGTCAGCGGCGGGACGACGTACGGCCGGCTGGCCGAGCGGCTGCACGCCGAAGGCTGGGCGCTCGCGACGATGGCCTCGCTGCCGCACATCTCGGTCGCCGGCGCGGTCGCCACCGGCACGCACGGCTCCGGCGACCGGACCAGGTCGCTGGCGGCGGCCGTCGCCGGCCTCGAGTACGTCGACGCGACCGGCGCCCTCCGGTCCGTCCGGCGGGGCGACGTCGACTTCGACGGCTCGGTCGTGGCGCTGGGCGCCCTCGGCGTGACCACCCACGTCACGCTCGACGTCGAGCCGTCGTACGACGTCCGCCAGGACCTGTACGTCGACCTGCCCTGGGACGTCGCGCTCGCGAACCTGGACGCGCTGACCGCGACCGGCTCGAGCGTCAGCCTGTTCACCGACTGGGCCAGCGGCCGGGTCGCGCAGGTGTGGGTGAAGAGCCGCGGCACCGAGCCGCCGCCGACCCTGTACGGCGCCGCCGCGGCGACCGGCACCCTGCACATGCTCCTCGGCGCCGACACCGCCGCGGTGACCGAGCAGGGCGGCGTGATCGGGCCGTGGCACGAGCGGCTGCCGCACTTCCGGATGGCCTTCACGCCCAGCCGCGGGGAGGAGCTGCAGAGCGAGTACCTCGTCCCGCGCACCCACGCCCCCGCCGCCGTGTCGGCTCTGCTGAGCCTGGCCCCCTCCTTCGCGCCGCTGCTCCAGGTCGCCGAGGTCCGCACCGTCGCCGCCGACCCGCTCTGGCTCAGCCCGGCGTACGGCGTCGACGTCGTCGCCCTGCACTTCACCTGGCTGCGCGACGTCCCCGGCGTGTACGGCGTGCTGCCCGCGATCGAGGCGGCCCTGCTCCCCCTCGGCGCCCGCCCGCACTGGGGCAAGTGCTTCGTCGCCCCCGCCGCCGACCTCCGCCCGCTCTACCCCCGCTTCGACGACTTCCGCGCCCTCGCCGCCCGTCTCGACCCGGAGGGCACCTTCCACAACCAGTTCCTCACCCGCCACCTAGACCTCCCCTGACCCCCCACCTGACCCCGGCATCGCCGAGTCAGCAGCAGTTGCGGGCCGAGTCAGCACCAGTAGTGCTGACTCGGCGGGGTTCCCCACAGGATGGGCGGGGCAGGCTCCTTCCATGCCGCAGGTGACAGCCGAGATCTGGGTGCCGGTCCCGCCGGAGACGGCCTTCGCCGTGTCCCAGACCACCGGCGAGGTCCGGCTCTCCTGGGACCCGTTCATCCGGCACCAGCGGCTCATCGACGCCGAGCGGCCAGGCAAGGACGTGCACACCTTCACCCGCGCCCGGGTCGGGCCGTCGATGGTCAGCCGCTACGTCTCCTACCGCCCGCCGACGTCGGTGGGCATGACGATGGAGCAGGGGCCCTGGTTCTTCGCGTCCTTCGGCGGCGGCTGGCGGTTCACCCCCGAGGAGCGGGACGGCGTCGCCGGCACCCGCGCGGTCTGGAAGTACACCTGGGCCGGCCGCCCGGCCTGGCTCTCCCCCGTCGCCGACCGGGTCGGACGGGCGCTGCTCGGCCGAGAGATCCGCGCCCGGATCGCCGCCTTCGCCCGCGCCTGCGAGGACCCGGCGGTGCTGGCCGCGATCTGAGTGCAACGTTCGGAGCGGGTCCGGCCACGAGATGCTGTGACCCCCGAGGAGGCACCCCGTGCTGGACCACGATCTCGACCACCTGCTGCAGCGGGCGCGCGGCCCCGAGCCGTCCGAGCGGGCCGTCGCGGCCGCCCGCGGCCTGGCCGGCGACCTGCGCCCGACCCAGCGTCCTCACCGTCGCCCCTCACGCCGGCTGCGGCTCGCGGCCGTGGGCCTGGGCGCCGCCGTACTCCTGTCGGCCGGCACCACCCTCGCGGCCTACCAGCTCAGCATCCCGCCGTTCCAGACCCTGCCGGCGGGGATGCAGCGGTTGGAGCATCCCATCCCGCTGGACTTCGTCGAGCCCGACGGCACGCAGCGGCGCTGCCTGGTCTTCCTGGAGTTCACCGACGTCGACGCGGCCGACCTCGAGCGACTCGACCGGGCCGTGGCCGACCGGGCCTGGACGACCGACCAGCAGCGTGAGGTCACCGGGACGGCCGGCGGCCCCGCTCCCCGGACCGAGGACGAGGTGCTGCCCGACACGGCTCACGACCACCTCCTCGCGTTCGCCGTCACCGTCGTCCCCACGCTGAGTGACGACCTGCCCGACGGACGCCGGCCGACCTTCGCCGGGTACGGCGCCAGCTGCGTCGACGGGCTCCCGTGACGACCCACGTCGAGCAGGTGATCGAGCGTGAGCTCCCCGACCTGCTGGCCTACTTCACCCGACGGGTGCGCCCCGTCGAGGACGCCGCCGACCTGCTGTCCGAGACGCTGGTCGTGCTCTGGCGGCGGGCGGACGCCGTACCCGAGGAGCCGGAGGCGGCCCGGCGGTGGGCCTTCGGCGTCGCCCGCAAGGTGCTCGCCACCCATCGCCGTACCCTCCGGCGCCGCGCGGCGCTCACGGACCGGCTCCGCGACGAGCTGAGCGTCCCGAACCCCGACGGCGACGGTGACGCCACGGCTGCGCTGCACGACGCGCTCCTCACCCTGCGGCCCCTCGACCGCGAGATCGTCCGGCTCGTGCACTGGGACGGGTTCTCGCTGGTCGACGCGGCGGCGGTGCTCGGCAGGCGACCGGCCACGGTCCGCAGCCGCTACCACCGGGCGCGCCAGGCGCTGCGGCGCCGGCTGGTGGATCAGGGAGCGCTGAAGAGCGTCCAGTAGCTGCGGTAGTCGGGGTGGTCGACGTACGCCGCGGACATCCGGTAGAGGAACCGCGCGACCTCGTCGGCCCGCCGTGGCTCCTCGGCGAGGTCGCTCCGCATGCTCTCGAGGATCGACAGGCTCTGCCGCGAGAACCGCTCCGCCGGACCGTCGCCGCGCAGCGACGCCTCGCTGACCGACTCCCCGACCCGGGCCAGGAGGAACTCGAAGAGGCTGTCGATCCCGGCGTCGTGGCTGGCGCGACCGGCGCGGGCGCGGGTGTGAGGCATGGGGCATCTGCTCCGGGTCGAGGGCGTGCGAGACCGAGGTTGAGGTGACCGTCCCCCCGGCGTCGCCCCCCGTTGGCGATGCGGCCGGACCACCTGTTCGGATGAGGGTAGCCGCGGACTGTTTCGGGGCGATGACGGTTGGCGCAAAGGTCCAGATGGGTACGACGTCCAGGTGTCCCGTCCACCCTCCGCCGTCCGGCTGCTGCTGCTCCTGGTCGCGACCGCGCTGCTGACGGCGGTCGGCGCCGTACCCGTGCAGGCCGCGGGGCAGGACCGGGCCGCGGCCGATGGCGAGCGCCGGGTGGTCCGGGTCGGCACCGAGGGCACCTACCCGCCGTTCACGTTCACCGACCCCGAGACCGACGAGCTGACCGGCTACGACATCGAGGTGATGAAGGCGGTCGGCGAGAGGGCCGGCTGGGACCTGCGATTCACCCAGGGCACCTTCGACGCGCTCTTCCCGGCCCTGGACGCCGAGCGGATCGACGTGATCGCCAACCAGGTGACGATCAACGACGAGCGCGAGGCCCGCTACCTCTTCACGCAGCCCTACACGTTCTCCCGCGGCGTGATCGTGACCGCGAGCGACACCGACGACATCACCTCGCTCGCCGATCTGAAGGGGCGCACCACCGCCCAGTCGGAGACCAGCAACTGGGCCCAGGTCGCCCGCGACGCCGGGGCCGACGTGCAGTCGGTCGAGGGGTTCGGGCCGGCCGCGGAGCTGCTGGTCCAGGGCCGGGTCGACGCGATCGTCAACGACAACATCGCGGTGCTCGACTACCTGGCCTCCACCGGCAGCGACGAGATCAAGATCGCCGGCGATGCGGGCGAGGAGGTCAGCCGGCAGGCGCTGGTCTTCCGCCAGGGCGACGAGGCGCTGCGCGACGAGGCCGACGCCGCCCTGCGGGAGCTGGCCGCCGACGGCACGCTCGCCGAGATCTCCGAGGACTACTTCGGCGCCGACGTCTCCGTCGAGAACGACGCCGACCTCGACGTCGCCGGCTCCGACAGCGGACGGAGCCGCTGGGACGTCGTCCGGGACGCGGCCTGGCCGATGCTCCGCGGGGCGCTGGTCGGCACCATCCCGCTGACCGTGATCAGCTTCGTCGCCGGCCTGGCCCTGGCGCTGGCCCTCGCGCTCGCGAGGCTCTCCGGCGTACGGCTCCTCGACTGGCCGGCCCGGGCCTACGTCTCGCTGATCCGCGGCACCCCGCTGCTGGTGCAGCTGTTCATCGTCTTCTACGGACTCGGGCAGGTCGGCCTGAAGCTGCCGAGCTTCGCCGCGGCCTGCCTGGCGCTGAGCCTCAACGTCGCCGGGTACGCCGCCGAGGTGATCCGGGCCTCGATCCTCTCGGTGCCGCGCGGGCAGTTCGAGGCGGCGACCACGATCGGCATGGACTCCTGGCAGACGATGCGCCGGATCGTGCTGCCCCAGGCGTCGCGGATCGCCGTACCCCCGCTCGGCAACACGCTGCTCTCGCTCATCAAGGACACCGCGCTCGCCTCGGTGGTGCTGGCGCCCGAGCTGTTCCGAGCCGCGCAGGACGCGGCGGCGCTGAGCACCGAGTACCTGCCGCTCTACTGCTTCGCCGCGCTCTACTACTGGGTGATCTGCTACCTGGTCTCGCTCGCCCAGCAGCCGCTGGAGCGCCGTCTCGGGAGGTACGCCGTATGACGCTCGTGGAGGCGCACGGCATCACCAAGTCCTTCGGCGACCAGACGGTCCTGCGCGGCGTCGACTTCACGGCCGAACGGGGTACGGCGACCGTGCTGCTCGGCCCGTCCGGCTCCGGCAAGACGACGATCCTCCGCTCGCTGAACGTGCTCGAGACCCCGGACGCCGGCCGGGTCCGGATCGGCGACGCGGCGGTCGACTTCGACGACCTCCCCCGCGACAAGGCCGCGCGCCGTCGACAGATCGCCGCGCTGCGGGCCTGCAGCGGCATGGTCTTCCAGAGCCACCACCTCTTCCCCCACAAGACCGCGCTCGGCAACCTGCTCGAGGGGCCGGTCCAGGTGCAGGGCCGCCCGGTCGACGAGGCGACCGCCGACGCCCGGCAGCTCCTGGAGCGGGTCGGCCTGGCCGGCCGCGAGGACGCCTACCCCAGCCAGCTCTCGGGCGGGCAGCAGCAGCGGGTCGGCATCGCCCGGGCGCTCGCCCTGAAGCCGGAGGTGCTGCTCCTCGACGAGCCGACCTCCGCGCTCGACCCGGAGCTGGTCGGCGAGGTGCTGGCCGTCGTCCGCGACCTGGCGGCCGACGGCTGGACGATGCTGATCGTCACCCACGAGGTCCGCTTCGCCCGCGACGTCGCCGACCAGGTGCTCTTCCTCGACGGCGGCGTGGTCGCGGAGCGCGGCGGCGCCGAGGTGCTCACCGACCCGCGGGAGGAGCGGACCCGGCGGTTCCTCTCACGCGTCCTCGAGGCCGGCTGAGCGACCCGGAGCCGCGCAGACGCGATCGGCGCCCCACCACGACACCTTCTGGGTCTGAGCGTCCAGCTCCTGGAAGAGCGTCACGCTCAGTCCGGCCGGCGCTTCGAGGCGCGAGTTGAGCGAGCGCCACGGCGTCTCGACGGGCGGGGCGACGAGCTCCGCGCCACCGGCCACCAGCCGCTCGGTGCGGGCCTCGGCGTCGTCGACCTCGAAGGCCACCCGCAGCCGTACGCCGGTCTGCCGGCCCACCTCGACGTCGTCGATCATCCGGGTCTGCGCCGGGTTGGCCAGCTCCAGGGTGGCCCGGCCCGCGTCGAGGATCGCGACGCGCGCGTCGCCCTCCCCCTGGTACGCCGCCTGCTCCGGCAGCCCGAGCACGTCGCGGAAGAACCGCAGCGCCTCGTCGTAGTCCGTCGCCTCCACGACCAGCCGAAGCTGGCGCACGGGTGTCTGCTCGCTCATGCCGACCAAGATGTCACCGTCCGGTCGACCGGCGCTCACCTGATCCACCCGGCGCCCGCCTCCGGCCGCTCCTACGGTCGCGCGCATGGAGAAGGTGACGTTCCTCGAGGACGGCCCCCGGGTGCTGTCGATGTACGACGGCTTCTTCGCGGGCGGGGCCCGGATGCTGCACACTGCGGTGGTCCGCAGCCTCGAGGCGACCACCAGCCAGCGGCACGCCGTCCTCGGCCTCAGCGACCGCGTGCACCGCGAGGCGACGGTCCAGCTGGCCCGTGAGGACGCGAGCTACCGCCGGCTCCGCGCGGCCGGCGTACCCGTCTCGCTCCTGCAGCGGGCGCCCGCGGACCCGCTGCGCCCCGCCCACCTCGCCTCCCTCGAGCGCGCGGTGGCCGGCGCCGACGTGGTGCTGTCCCTCAAGGAGCAGCCGCTGGCCGCGCTGGCTCGGGTGGAGGTCACCCGGCCCGTGGTCACCTGCCTGCACCGCTCCGACCCCGAGCACCAGGGCCCCGGCCTGGAGACCCTCGTCTCCCTGGTCGAGCGCGGCGTCGTGACGACCGCGATCTGCTGCGCCCGCTCCACCCAGGCGGCCTACCACGCCGCGACCGGCATCCCCCTCGAGCAGCTGCCCGTGGTGCTGAACGGCGTCGACCTGCACCGCTTCCGCCCGGACGCCGACCAGCGCAGCGCCGTACGACGGGAGCTCGGCGTGGTCGGCGACGCCCCCGTGGTGCTGCTCGCGGCCCGCTTCGACCCGATGAAGGACGTCGGCCTCTTCGTGCGGTCGGCCGCGGTCCTCGCCGCCCGCTACCCCGACGCCCACCTGGTCCTCTGCGGCGCCGGCATGTCCCCCGACAACCGCGACCTGACCGACCTGCTCACGACCGGTCTGCGCCGCTGGGACGGCGCCCACCGCCAGGTGCACCTGCTCGGCATCCGCGAGGACATGCCCCGCCTCTACAACGCCGCCGACCTCGTCGTCCTCACCAGCGCGTACGGCGAGGCCGCGCCGCTCTCGCTGCTTGAGGGCATGGCCTGCGGCGCCGTCCCCGTCACCACCGACGTCGGCGACGCCGCGGCGATGGTCGGCGACCGCCGCCTGGTGGTCGACCGCGACGCCGCCTCGGTCGCCGCCGGCTGGGAGGCCGCCTTCGAGCTGCGCGAGGAGCACGCCGAGCGGATCCTGCGGCAACGCCAGCGGCTCAGCGACCAGCGGTGCTTCGACGCCTACGCCGCGATCGTCGCCGGTCAGGTCCGGCCGGAGGTCCTGGAGCTCGCGGTGTGAGTTTCATCGGCTAGCCGATGAAACTCATCCCTGGACGATGAACCTTCGTCGTCCCGGCGTGAGGTTCGTCGGCTAGCCGATGAAACTCACCAGCCTGGCCGCCTGCCGCGTCAGGTGGGTCCGCTCGGCGACGCTGGCGGCCTGGTCGGCGGCCCGGACGTAGAGCTCGCGGGCGGCGACGAACTCGCCGGCCCGCTCGCGCAGCCACGCCTCCACGGCGGTACGGCGCGGCAGATCGGCCGGCACGCGCTCCAGGGCGCGCAGCCCGGCCAGCGGGCCGTCGACCTCGCCGACGGCGACGGCCCGGTTGAGCGCGACGACCGGAGAGTCGACCAGGCGCTGCAGCTCGTCGTACCACTCGAGGACCTGGGGCCAGTCGGTCTCGGCGGCGCTCGGGGCGTCGCAGTGGAGCGCGGCGATGGCGGCCTGGGCCTGGTACTCGCCCAGCCGGTCCACCGCGAGCGCCGCCTGGAGGACCTCGACCCCCTCCGCGACCAGCGCGGTGTCCCAGCGCGAGCGGTCCTGCTCGGCCAGTGGCACCAGCGACCCGTCGGCGGTGAAGCGGGCGGCCCGCCGGGCATGGTGCAGCAGCATCAGCGCGAGCAGGCCCGCCACCTCGGGCTCGGCGCTGGCCCGCGCCAGGGGCCGGGTGAGCCGGATCGCCTCCGCGGCCAGGTCCACCGAGCCGGCGTACCCCTCGTTGAACATCAGGTAGAGCACCGCCAGCACCCACCGCAGGTCCCCCGGGGTCCCGACCCCCTCCGCGGCCACGGTGCGCTTGGCGCGGCTGATCCGCTGGGCCATGGTCGCCTCCGGCACCAGGTACGCCGACGCCACCTGCGCCGTGGTCAGCCCGCCGACCGCGCGCAGGGTCAGCGCGACCGCCGAGGCCGGGCTGAGCGCCGGGTGGCAGCACCAGAAGAGCAGCAGCAGGGTGTCGTCGTGCTCCTCCGCGGGCCCCGCCGCGGGCTCGTCGGACACCCGTTCCTCCCGGGTACGACGGGCCGCGTCCGACCGCGCCGCGTCCAGGAACCGCCGCCACGCGACCGTCACCAGCCACGCCCTCGGGTCCGCGGGCGGGTCGTCGGGCCAGCGTCGTACCGCCTCGAGGAGGGCCTCCTGCACGGCGTCCTCGGCCGTCGCGAAGTCGGCCCCGCGACGGACGAGGACGCCCAGGACCTGCGGCGCCAGGTCCCGCAGCAGGTCGTCCATGCTCACTCCGTGACGGTGCAGGGGTCGTGGTCGAGGAAGGGCCGGACCTCGATCCACTCGTGCAGCGGCCGACCGCCCTGGCCGGGGGCGGAGGAGAGGAACGCCGCGGCCTCGTGGGCCCGCTCGACGCTGTCGACGTCGATGACCATCCAGCCGGCGATCAGGTCCTTGGTCTCCGCGAACGGCCCGTCGGTCACCGGCGGCCGCCCCTCCCCGCCGAAGCGCACGAAGGTGCCCTCGGGCGAGAGCGCCTGCGCGTCGACGAACTCGCCGCGCTCGCGGAAGGTGTCGGCCACGTGGTTCATGAACGCGATGTGCGCGTCGATCTCCTCGGGCGTCCACCGGTCCATCAGCACCGTCGCGTCGGGGTGCGGGGTCGGGTTGCCGCGGTAGTGCTTCAGCAGCAGGTACTTCGCCATCTCGGTCTCCTTCGATCCGGGACCCCGTCGTCGGTGTCCTCACCCCAGGGACGGAGCCGTCCCGACGTTCTCGACATCGGCGGGCCGAGAAGTCTCAGTGTCGTTCTTCGAGACCCACGGCGTCGCGCAGCCGGCGTACCGACTCCTCGAGGGTGGGGTCCTGCTGGGCCCGCGACGACATCAGGTCCGAGAGGGCCTCGGCGATCACGTTCAGCTTCTCCTGCGCGGCCTCCTCGCTGCGCCGGCCGGCGTTCTCGAGCAGCACCAGCAGCATCAGCGAGAGCACGCTCGACACGGTGTGGATGACCACCTGCCAGGACTTGGCGTCCGGGAACAGCGGGAAGCTCACCGCCCAGGCCACGACGATCAGCAGGCACAGGCCGAAGAACGGCGCCCGGCTCACCTGGAAGTACGCCGCCTCCACGAACCGGTCGAACCCGCTGCGCCCGTCCTGCTTGCCTCGGTCCTGCGCGGCGTCGCTGCGGGTCTCCTCGTTGCTCACGTCGCTGACCCTAGAGCCCGTCCCACCGCCCGGCGTCGCGGAACGGGAAAGCAGAAGGCCCCGGACTCTCGTCCGGGGCCTTCATCACGTGCGCGAGGGGGGATTTGAACCCCCTTCGGACTTGGCCCCTGACCAGCAGAAAGTGCCTCTGACCTGCGCTTTCTTGCTTGTCGCTGCTTATCGTAGTCGGTCGCTGTCGTGCGGTGTGTGTATCTGGTGCACATTGTGCGCGGTGGTCGGCTGGGAACGACGACTGGACTCGTGCCGAGTCAGACAGTGTGCTAGCGGTGGCGTGCAGCCAGAGCCGGCGGGGCAGAACCACGAAGAAGGCACGAGGGCGAGGCTCTCGCAAGCTTGCTCGACGCGATTGCTTTCGCGAATCGGCTCACGGGCCGCTCGCGGAAGCCAAGACACGGCTCTCGTGCTCCTAGCCACCACGGATCAGACAACTTCTTCGGCGGCTCTCAGGACCGCGCGCCCAAGGTCCGTGAGGGGATAAGCGTTACCCCCAAGGACGGATGTCAGCTTGGTTAGTCCACTGTTCGCGAGGTTCAACAGGCAGTGCTCAACCACGACCTCCGACATCGCCGCCTTCGTGGCCACGTACTCCGCCACAAACTGTCCGAGGTTGTCGCCGCCGTCCTGCTCGGTGACGACGACGCTATCGGCAAGCACAGCCAGCACCCTGAAGTGCAGGGGGCCGAGGTCGGTCATCGCCTGCAGCGCCAACTCAGCGCGAGTGAAACCCTCTTCGTCCTTGCGCGCGGTCGCGTTGGCGGCCTCACCGAGCACGGCACCCATGGCCCGCAGAGTGGCGTCATGACCATTCATCCCGGCAGCCCACAAGACTTTCATGTAAAGCGGAACGGCGCGAGGCTCCGCCTCGACCCAATCCGTGAACTCCTCGCGCGTCAGGCCTGAGTGCTCCTCGGCGACCTTCAGAGCTCGCGATGTAAGCCGAGCCCACTCTTGGCGAACTAGTCCAGCCGCCTTCTCGCCGATCGTGCTGGTACCTGGGACGAGCGCTCCCAGTGCCTCACCAGCAAGACGATCCTTAAGGTTTTCCTCTGATCCCACGTCGCCACCCTAGGGTCTCGGCAACCTTCCTTCGAGACTGTGGACGTACCCGATCTCGGCAGATCCGGCAGGTGCTAGCCAGGCGTGTCGTCGGCGCCTGCTGCTGCTCGGAGTCACGCGGGGACCGGCAAGTAGCGGCGCCGAATCACCGTCGCCGGTTCTCCGCAAACCGCTCGACCGACGCCCGGGAGAGCGAGGCTTGCGCGCGGTGCACGACGCGCTTCTCGATGCGGCCATCGGCGACGGCGCGGCGGATGGTCTCGTGGCTGCACCCGACCAGTTGCGCGGCGTCGAGCCACGAGATCCACCGGTCTCGGTCCTCGCGATACGCCTCGACCTCAGCTTCGCGGACCCACCATCGGCCGTTGACCTTGCGACCCTCGAGGCGCCCCTGCCGTGCGAGGTAGACGACATGGTCGGAGTGGGCGTACCCGAGCCGCTCGGCGGCCCCCGTCGCCGGGATCCATCCCTGGGGCTCGGGCGGTCGGATGCGGCGGTCCTCGCGGTGCTGGCGGCGCTCCTGCAGCCCTGCGGTGTGTTCGCGCCACCAGGCGGCGAACTCCTCGACCGACTCGCGGTTCAGGCTGCCGCTGCGGCGGCCCTGGCCGGGGCGGCGGGTGATGCGGCCAGTGCGGGCGTGATGCTCGATCGTGGAGATCGGACATCCGACGAGCTCAGCGGCCTGGGGCCACGTCAGCCAATCGGGGTCGTCTGCCACGGCGTGATCATGTCAGGGGTGCTGGGTAGCCTGCCGCGGTGAACATCACGGGCGACGCGACGACGAACCGCGGGCACATGGTCCCGCGGCACGTCTGGGTCGCGCCGACCGGGCAGTGGCACGAGAAGTGCCCCGGGTTCGCGTGGGATCGTCGTCGCGACGAGAACGGCTTCTGGGAGTACCTGGTGAGCTACGTGACGGGCGGCGGGAACGTGCGGCCCCAGCAGCGCGCGGGCTGGATGTCGGCGGCACTAGTGCGGCTGGTCGACGAGGTGAAGTCCTGAGCGGAGGAGCGGCCCCGTCCGTCTCGGGAGTCGAAAGGGCCGCCCAGTTCCGCGCCGTGACCGTCCGCGAGGCACCAAGAAGGTGCCCGGCCGCAGACGGTTCATGCGCCGCTAGTCCTCGATCCGCTGGACGTGTATCAGCTGCTCCCCGCCGGCGGTCTGCTCGCGCGCGTAGTCCCAGGCCTCGTCGTAGGTCGGCTGCTCGATGTCGAGCACCCGGGTCTCGGCCGAGGTGTCGCCAGTGGGGCGGTAGGTCGCGCGCAGGATCACGACCTGAGGGCACGGCGGCCGGTCTCCGCTCGCCCGCGCGGCGAGCGGAGACCGTCCTGCCCGGCGCTCGCTAGAGCCGGGGCTCGATGCACCACCTCCAGATGACCGACGCCAGGAGAGTGCCACCGGCGTTGGCCGTGAGGTTGACGGCGAAGTTGATGACCGAGACCATCATGGAGGTCTGGTCCGGCGGAGAGTTACGGTTCATTCCCGTTCCGTTCTACGAGGTGTGCTGGATCTCGGCGGCCGCGAGTTCGCCCCTCGCGGCCGCCATGCACCAGGTCGGTGCAGGTCTAGGGGTAGTGGGCCGATGCTCCTTGCGTCGCGTCCTCCTCGGTCATGGGCAATCTGGGCTCTCCCGGGTGAGCGTTCAAGACGGTGCCTTTGTCTAGGTCCTTCACCTCTTCCACTCGGTCCAGCACGGTGCTGGACAGGTCGCCCAGCGCAGTCATCCGCCCGTGCAAGTACTAGGTGCGCGGGGCTTGCGTCCACCGCTCGCGTGCGTCGCTCATCCTTCGACCGCGAAAACGCCTTGCGCGACCGGTTCACCGGCTGCTAGAAGCCGAAGAGCGCCCCGCCCTCCCGGAGGAGAGCGGGGCGCGGGTCGGCGCGGAGCAGCTGGCCAGTCAGGCCTCCTCGGTGGCGGGCTCGTTGCGGACCCCCCACGTCGCGCCGCCTACCGAGGCGAGAGCGCCGAGGGCCAGGCCGGCGGCGATGACGGTCTCGGACCCGGTGAGGTTGCCGTCGGCCATGCCGGCGGCGAGGCCGGCGGTGCCGGCGAAGAAGCCGGCGCCGATGCCGGCGACGAGGGCCTTGCGGATCCGGCGGATGGTTGTCTTCATCGGTGCTCCTTCGGGTTGCTGATGCGGTAGGTGACGAGGAGGACGGTCAGGCCGACGAGCAGGGCAGCCGCGGCGAGCGGGCTCTGGTGGTCGAGGCGCATCACGCGGCCTCGGGGATGTGCAGTACGCCGGCGACTGCGCGGTGGTCGACGCGGCGCCGCTTGCCGTCGACGACGACGGACGGGAGCTCGCCAGGCACGAGGTGCGGGTCGCTCATGCGGGCGTTGGACAGTCGGGCGTCGATGACGCGTCCGCCGTCGTGCGAGCCCTGGCCGGCCGGCGGCCGCTTGCTGTCCCACATCGTGTCGAGGCCGGTGGTCTCGTGGAGGTAGGTCCGGAACTCGGCGATGCGGAGGTCGAGGTTGGTGTCGATCCCGATGCGGATCACGATCCCGGGCCACCGGTTCTCGGCGCGGCCGACCCAGCGGCCGACCTTCCTCATGCCCTGGTGGTGGGCGAGCACGCCGAGCGGGTTGTCGTCCTCGTTCCAGCCGCTGCCCTGTTGCACGCGGGCGGGCGGGTGCAGGGCGCCGAGCGCGACGAGCGCGCCGGACTGGCGATGCACGAAGATCCGGAAGTGGCCCCAGAGGTCGCGCCAGGCCTCGCGCTCGGCCTTGTAGGCGCGGGTCCAGCGGCGGTAGAGCACCCAGCGGTGCCGCCGGTAGACCGATCGCTTCACGGCGATGACGTACTCGCCGCTGCGGGTCACGATCCACCCGGCGCCGAGCTCGCGGGCGATGAGGCGGCGCATCCGGGCGCCGGTCTCGGTTGTGGTGAACGACGTCAACTGCTCGGCGCGGACGACCCTGGCGACGTACTTCGCGATCGTCTTGGCCGGGACGTCGTAGCGCAGGGAGATGTGGGCGTCGTTCTCGCGGTGGCCGGCGCCGTAGGATCGACGCTCGAGGACCGTCTCGGTGGTGTTCATGCCCGGCGCCGCAGCTCGCGGTAGTCCTTGCGCAGCGCGATGATCCGGCGGCCGATGCGCTTGCGGTCGGCGGTGTCGCCCTGGGCGGCCGCGACCCCACGGGCGACCTTCAGCGCCTTGATGGCCGCGGCGATCGCGCCGTACCGATTCGTCTGCGACGCGGGCTTGGCTGGCGCCGCGACGGTCGGGAGCGCGGGGTACTGGCCGTCGATCGACCGGGTCCAGCCGACCCAACGCAGGTTCGGCCACCGGTCGAGCAGCCGTGCGGCGGTGGTCTCGTACCAGGCGTCGTCGTCGGTGGGCCCGCCCGGCGTCCAGATGTCGCCCTGCTCGTCGACGACTACGACGTGCCCGTGGCCCTGGCCACCGCCGGTCATCCAACCGAAAGAGAGCGGCGGCGCGTCGAGCGGGTTGCTGGAGGGGTGCTGGTCGGGCGCCGCCGCCCAGGACGCGGACGCGCCGGGGGTGCCGTTGCTGGGCACTGCGAAGGCCTCGCGGGTGCGGAGCTTGCAGTTGCCGGCGCCGATGTCGACGCGGTCGGCGGCCATGCGGCGGATCGCGGCGAGGCCGTCGAGGAAGGTGCGGGGCATGGAGTCTCCTGGCTGGTGTGGGCAGGGGTGAGCGCCGCCGAGCACGGGCGTGCCGGCGGTTCGAGATGGGGTCGGTCAGGTGGGGGTGTGGTCCTCGCGTTCACCGCGCGAGAGCCAGAGCCCGACGACCACGAGCGAGCAGGCGAGGGTCACGACGGGGACGCTGACGTCGGTGGGCGCGTGGCGGACGTACTTGATCGCCGAGCCGGAGGTGGCGGCGACGAACAGGAGAAGCACGCCGGCCCAGGCGAGGCGCCGTCCGAAGGTGAGGGCGGCGTAGATGTCGTTGGCGCGGACGAGCAGACCTGCAAGCGCGGCCAGAGAGAGCGGGACGTTGAGCGCCCGGAGGGCGTCGAGGACTTCGGTCACTGGACCTCGCAGGTGTAGGACCGATCTCCGTCCGGGTCGGTGCACACGTAGGTGATCTCGTCGCCCTCGAGCGGGGTGCCCGGGTCGACGTAGGTGAAGGACTCGGGGTAGCCGGCCGGTCCCTCGGGCCCGGCGGCACCGGCCGCTCCGGTGGCACCCGGAGGCCCTGTGTCGCCGCGCTCGCCCTTCTCGCCGCGCTCGCCCTGCGGACCCTGCGGACCCTGCGACCCGATTGGGCCAGGGGGTCCGGACGCTCCGTCCTGGCCGGTGGCGCCAGGCGTGCCGGATGTCCCGTCGCCCCCGTCCGACCCGGGCAGACCTCGGGGACCGGACGACCCGCTCGGGCCTGGTGGTCCGGACGGGCCGGGCTCGCCCTGGCTACCAGCCGGGCCGGCCGGTCCTGGCCCGACGGTGGGCAGACTGCTCGGTTCAACGATGGGCGTGCCGCCGAGGTCTTCGACCTGGTCGGCCAGCTGGTTGACGGCGGCCGCGTTGGCGTTCGCGGCTTCCGCGGCCTCGCGGCGCTCGTGCTCGACGGACTCGACGCGGCTGGTCAGGGTGGTCATCCAGAGCACGACGACGGCGAGGGTCGCGCCGGCGAGCAGGACGTACGCGACGCGGTGCAGGCGTGTCATGACGGTCCCCCGGTCTGGGCGGCGAGGTACAGCTGAATCACCAGCAGGACGAGGGGCAGCACGAACGCGGTGATGAGGAGCCGACGGTCAGCGGCGCGCCGCTCGTCGGCCTTCTCGATGCGACCTTCGAGCTCCTTCACGTCGGCGTCAACGTCGTCGATCTGCTTGGTCAGCAGCTTCTGGTCGACGGCGTACACGTCCTTCCGGACGAGCTCGTCACGCAGCCGGTCGATGGAGCCCTTCAACTCGGTGACGGCGTCTCTGAGCTCGCTCGACTCGGTCACTCGGAACCTCCTGGAGGCAGGCTGGCGCCTCGCTCGTCGCGGGGCGGTAGAGCGCGGAAGGGTTCAGGAGAAGGAGGACAGCAGTCCCGGCCTACTGCTCGGATCGGCAGGACGATGTGGCGGAACCGACTGCGCCCGCCGCGTCGGAACGCGAGGATGTGCGCCATGTCCCTGACGTCCCACCGCCTCCGCGGCCTCACGGTGCTGCGTGGACTCGCCATCGGCCTAGTCCTGCTCGGCCACGCTTTCCCGCGGTTCCACGGCGGCGGGCTGGTGGGTGTCGTCGTCTTCTTCACGCTCTCCGGCTACCTCATCACCGGCATCCTGGTCCGCGAGATCGAGAAGTCCGGGCGCGTGTCGTTCCGCCGCTTCTACCGCAACCGGGTGCTGCGTCTCGCCCCAGCGCTGCTCCTCGTGCTCGCCGTGTTCGCAGTCGGAGAGACCGTGACCGAACGTCTCGGCGACGGAGGCCGCGTGCCAGGCACGCTGCTGCTCGCCTTGACGTACACCGCCGACCTGCCCATCGGGCCGCCGATTAGCATCGGCATGTCTCACCTGTGGACTCTCGCTGTCGAGGAGCAGTTCTATCTCGTGTGGCCGACCATGCTGGTCCTCGCAGTCCGCTTCGAGCGGCTTCGAGCGCTCGTCTGGCTGACTGCAGTTGCGGCGCTCCTCGCATGCGCGGCTTCGATCTTCCTGGTGTCGCCCGAGACCTTCAAGGTGTACACGCTGCCCACGAGCTGGGGCGTGACGATGATCGCCGGCGCGGCCGCCTACATCTATCGAGACCAGCTCGGTCGCGTGACCACTGGCAGGCGCGGCCAGGTGCTGGCGACTACTGCCGTCGTTGTGCTGGTGGGGTTCAGCCTCGTCCAGGACGCCAAGGACCACTGGTGGACCTACCTGGTCGGGGGCCCGCTCATCGCCGCTCTCACCATCATTCTGATCTTCCGCGTATCGCTCTGGAGCGGCGACCTCAGTCGACCCATGCGAGCCTTCGAACTGCTGGGGCTCATCTCCTACGCGGCGTACCTCTGGAACTACCTGATCGTGTCGTGGATCCGGGGTGACGAGTTACGCAACCTCACCACGACTGAGGGCCTTGCGGCGACCCTCCTGACGATCGCCGCGGCCACGCTCAGCTGGCACTTTGTTGAGGCCCCTGCACTCCGACTGAAGGACAGGCTCCAAGCGCGAGATGCGGGACGGAGCTCTGTTCCCGCAGCCCGCTAGAGCCTCGGCGGGCACGAGTACCCTCGGCGCATGGCGAACGAGACCGGCAAGCGACTGCTCGAGCTGACCGTGGAGTACATCGACGCGAAGGACCGAGACTCCTACGGCCCGCGCATCGGGGACCGGCGTAGCGACGAGCGCACGGTCGACCAGATCGCCGAGGAGTACGAGAACGTGATTTCTTCGATGTTCGGCCCGCGCATCAAGTAGCGAGCGTCACGACCCAGATCGTGACCAGCGCGCCCGTGATGGCGCCGACGACCGCACTCATCAGCCGGTCACGCAGGGCCAGGAGCAGCAGTGCGCCGACCAGCGCGTCCACGCCCGCGTAGGCGCAGAGCAGAGTCACGAGCTCGAAACTGTCGCGGCTGGCTGACCCCGCGGCGAGCAGCACGACGACGGGTACCGCCACCAGCGTCACGCGGGACGCGCTGGGAGCGAGAAACCGAAAGGCCATGCGCTGTGCCGTAGCGGCCGACGAGGACGCGAGCAGCCACAGGGCGATCACCAGCGCGCCGAGCGTGAGGTCCGGACGAACCACTGCGACCCCGATGACGCCGACGACCCCGACCGGGGCGATCGTCGCGGCGGTGAGCCGCAGGAACCTCCGCCCACCCTCGGGAGAGGTCGTGCCCTGATGCACCAGCTTGGGCATGACCGAGTTGACGAACGTGGCTGCGACGGACCCGACGATCTTGATGGCGATCGACAGGAACGTGAGCGCCGAGGTTGGGAGCAGCACCGCGAGGGACTGAAGGACCATCAGGCCGCCGTAGCCGGTTCCGGACTTGCCCAGGAACCACCAGTGGGTGCCACGTCGCGCGGTCCGCTCCTCTGGCAGGCCATCGAGCGCTGGCCGGCCAGCCTTCCGGTAGAGAGCGGCCAGCAAGAATCCCGTGTTGCCGATGAGCAGCGCCGACATCATGGCTGTCACCGTCGCTGTCGACGACGACAACGGCACGGCGATGACGGCCGTGGCCAACAGGTTCGCGGGTAGCGCGACAGCCGCCTCCCACTCTGGGCTCCCGCTCGCGGCCGCGGCCATCGCCCGCTGCCAGAGAACGGCCTGGACGGCAGCGTTCGCAGCCGCAAGTACGACGACCGGCAGCAGTGAGTCGGGGACGCGCCCAGCCGCCGCAAGCCACCCGGACCCTGCGAGGACCGAGGCGATGCTGAGGGCCGGCACGGCGAGCATCAAGCGTCGTGCGCCGGGCCGCGAGAGCCGGTCGTCACTGAGCATCATCGGGTACATGACGCCGACCGTGAGGATCTGAGTCGGCAGTAGTCCGAGGTTGAAGAGGTAGAAGTAGGCGTCGGTGGCGTTGGTCGCTCCCGTGCGCCAGAGCAGCGCGAAGAGCTGGATGACGCCGATGCCCTGAGATGCGAGGGAGAGTGCTGAGCCCCGGAAAAGGCGAAGATCCATCCGGGGCACGGCGCTGATCCTAGGCTGCGAACCCGAGTGCCGTGAGCAGCGCCTGCGCCTTCTCCGTGTAGCCGCTCGCGTTGGGGTGCAGGTTGTCGGACATCAGGCCGTAGCCGTTGGCGGACGTATAGGTAGCCCAGCGGTCCTGGAAGTCGATCACCGGGAGGTCGTTGGTGTCCGCCAGCTCGTAGATCGCCTTCGTGTAGGCGGTGAAGTCGTAGCCGTTGCAGGGGTTGCTGGTGTGCAGGATCAGGTCGGCGCCGTTGGCGCGGAGCCGGTCGATCGCCGTCTGGTAGTCGGCCTTGTAGGTCGCGACCATGGTCGCGCTCCCCGGCGTGGCGTCGTTGATCTCCATGTCGAGCGAGACCAGGTCGGCGGCGAACCCCGCGGGGGCGGCGGCGACCGGCAGGTGGCCGTTCTTGAACCAGTTGGTCCCGGTCGCGGCCAGCGCGGCGATCTTCGTGGAGCCGACTCCGAAGTTCATCATGCGGAGGCCGGTGCCGGAGCGGACCTGCTCGGCACCGATGACCTCGAGGCGGTTGCCCGTGCCCGTGGTCAGCGTGACCTCGATGGTGTGCGCGCCTCCCGAGAGGGCCGGGCTGACGTAGGTGCCGAGCGCCTCGGTGTTGTCGGGGGTGATCGTGGCCCCGCTGCGGGTGGCGCCCGTGAGCGTGCCCCCGGTGATGTCGGCGCCGTCGATCTTGACCGTGAAGGCGGTCGACTTGCGGCCGAAGAACAGCTGCAGCTGGATCCCGTCGGTGGCGGTGAACGCGAACACGATCTTGTCGCCGCCCGTGACGGTGAACGCCATGTTGGCGTCGCCGGACCGAGCACCCCACGTGCCGGTCTTCGTGACCCGGACGTCGTTGATGGTCCCGTAGGTCCCGAGCGCCAGGCCGGACGACGTCAGCAGCACCCCGCGGGCGCTCAGCAGGCTCGCGACGAGCGCGGGGAGGCTGGTGGTCGCCACGGCCGCCCCGACCCCCGCAGCGGTCGAGTCTCCCACCATGGCCCACGAGAACGTCCCGACGCCCGCGCGGGCCGCCGCTAGCCGGGCACGTGCCTTGCGGAGGTGCTTGGGCTTCAGGTTGTAGACGTTCAGCCGGCGGTCGTAGACCCCGACCGCGGCGGCCGTCGTGGGGGCAATCTGCTTGGGCGCGTAGGCGGCGTTCGACCGGGCCTCTTCGGTCGCGACCGCCGGCGCCACGACCCCGTCAATAGAGGCCGTGACGGCCGTGGCGAACAGGCCGCCGGACTCGAGCGCCGCCTTCATCGTGGCGTCGTTCAACTCGGCGCCGGCGGCGAGCTGCTCGTCCGCCCACTCCGCGAGCGCCTTAAGGTATCCGGGGACGTCGTTGGGGTCGCTCGGCAGCGGGTACGGCGCCCCGTTCGGCGTGGTCTCGGGCATCAGAAGATCGTCCCTTCCTCGGGCACGTGCGGGGTCATGGATCCGAGGGTGGGGAACGCCTCGGCGAGCTCGGCGAAGGTGCCGTGCACCTCGGTGAGGTGGGCGAACGTGGCGTCGTGGTCGACGACCTCGACCTCCGGGTCGATCCGGAGCCCGACGGGCTTCTGCGTGGCGGCGACCGCGATGACGTCAGGCAGGTCCTCAGGTGCCTCGGAGGCCCAGACGCGGATCTTGAACGTCCAGGGGTCATCTGTGCGCTCGAGGACGTCGACGCGCTTCGTGGCGCCGGTGAGGACGGTCTGGACGGCGCCCTTGATGGCACGAGGGGTACCACGGCGCCATTGAGACCGGGTGCGGACAAGGTCGCGCTGCTTTTCGGTGGTGAGTCCATCCGGGATGGGCGTGCCGGTGGCGCGACCGAGCCAGGCCGGATCGGGGGTTTGCTCGAGGTCGAAGGCGGCTGCCCAGCCTCGCGCTGTCGGCTGTACGAGCGCGGCCGGGCGATCCAGCGGATCGGTGAGACCCTCGACGAGCGGCGTCAGCTGCTCACCGGCGCGGCGTCGGAACGCGGCCCCGAGACCTCCCAGGACGCGCTCGGCGACGCTCACGTGACGACGACCGTGATCTTGGAGTCGGTGACGTCCGGCCCGACCGCGGCAGGGAGCGCACCTGGGCCGTCGAGGGTGGTGATGCCCTCGGAGTCGTGGACGGTCGTGCTGGTCACGGTGGCTACGCCAGGGACCTGGGAGGCGGCGATCGCGAGGTCGAGGGGACGGAGCACGGTCCGCTCGACCCACGAGCGGGGGTCGCCTGGGGTGGTGCCCCAGCTGGCCGGGTCGATGAGCGCGAGGATCGCGGCGCGGACGGCGGCCTCGACGGTCGCGTGGTCGGCGCCGGGGACAGCGACGACCTCGGCTTCGACGTCGACCAGGGTGTGCTTCGGCGGGGCGAGGACGATGCGGAAGTTGACCTCGCGGACGGCCTCGAGCGTGGCGGCGAGCTCGGTGGCCGTCGAGCCGTCGACCGCCTCGCCGGCGGCGTCGAGCGCGATGATCGTGACGGTCCGCTCCTGGGGCACGTTGGGCGTGGCCGGGTCGTATAGGTCGATCGCGAGCGCGCGGTAGACGCCGGGCACGGTGCGGGCCAGCGTGACCAGATCGGCGGCCAGGACGCCGCCCGGGCGCAGGGTGGAGAGGTAGTCGGTGAGCCGGGAGAGGTAGTCGGTGAGGGACTCCTCGTCGACGCCGCCGTCGGCGTCCTCGGCGATGACGGCGCTAGCGACGTCGCGGGCGCTGGTGATGATCGTGACCGGCGTGTCGGCCGGGACGTTGCCGACCGTGCCGGGGGTGATCGCGGTCATCGGCGTGTGCACGGTGGCGGTGTAGAACTTGCCCGCGATCGTCGTCATGGTCACGGTGCCGGTGATGTCCGCGGTGGTCTGGAAGGCGACGCCGTCGGCCACGATCGTGAACCCGGCCGGGATGGCGACGTCGCGGTCGATGGTCGGCGGGTAGACCTGGGTGTTCTGCAGTTGGTAGACGACGCGGAGGTTGATCGCGACGTCCGGGATGACGGCATAGGCCGCGGTGCGTGCGGTGAGCCCGAAGACGGTCTCCCCGATGCCGGCGAGGGCGAGCTGGCCGGCCTCGATCACCAGGGCGTTGGTCTCGGCGGTCTCTCGGCCGATTTCCTCGGCGAGCGCGACCTCGGGCGCGCCCTCGTTCGGCTCCCAGCCGTCGAGCCGGTCGGCGATGCCGGTGAGGATCCGCTCGATCAGCTCGTCCTCGTCGACGGCAAGCTCCAGGTCTTCCCAGGGCATCAGGACTCCTCGCTGTCGGTGTCGACGTAGGCGGACGGGTGCACGGCGGCGGCCTGGACGGCGGCGGCCACGAGGACCTCGACGTCGGCGGGGTCTGCGCGCTCCTCCCACTCGGTCACGACGCCGACGAGCAGGTCGGCGTCGAGGCCGGAGCCGACCGGGTCGGGCAGTCCGTAGTCGGGCAGCGCGGCACGCTCCCCGGGCCGGGTGTCCGCGAGCAGCGCGACGGACTGGGCGATCTCGGCCTCGCTGTCCTGCTCGTGCGCGGTCAGGCCCCGGTCGCGGCCGACGGCGATGGGCAGGGCGAGCGTGCGGGCCATCAGGCTCCTTCCCAGGCTGCGATCCAGGGGCCGCCGTCGGTGAAGACGAGCAGGACGAGGGTGTCGACGGGCAGCTGCTCGGTGGTGAGCTCGTAGCCGCTCTGCCCGGACGACGTCAGCGCCTGGCGGGTGCCGCCGAGGCACGGGCCGTGCGGGGTGCGGTTGTCGCCGTCGAGGGGGGTGGCGTAGACCCCGGAGTCGTCGGAGGTGGTCACGGTTGCGGTGACGGGCGGGCGGGTCTTCCGGGCGGGCCTGCGCTGCACCAGGTCGTCGACACTGGCCATCAGACCCACCACCCGGCTCCGGTGTACTGCGGGGCGTAGGCCTTGAAGACGCCGGTGCCGTAGGCCGAGCCCTTCGCCTCGATGGTGGAACCGTTGCCGAGGGAGATCGCGACGTGGCGGATCTCGCCGTTCTGGATGAACAGCAGCGCGCCACGGGTGCGGAGCGCCTCATCGACGCTCATCGTCTTCCCGGCCTGCTGGACCGCGGCCCACTGGCTGGCGGACGGCTTCGCGAGCACGTTCCCGCCAGCGCGGGTGGCTTCCTGCACCAGCCCGGAGCAGTCCCACGAGCCCGGCCCGGACGCGCCCCAGACGTAGGGGTCACCGGCCTGCGCGAGGGCGAACTGGACCATCCGCTCCCGGGCGCCGGACGCCGAGCCGCCGGTGTCGGTGCCGTCCTGGCCGGGGGTGAAGTCCGGGTCGCCGTCGTCGCCCTTGGTCTTGTTCCGCTCCCGCTTCGGCTCCTTCAGCGCGGCCTTGGCTCGGGTGAGCGTGACCAAGGCCCGAGGCGAGGTGATCGAGCGGGAGATCTCCGAGACGAGCCAGCGGCCGTCGGCGGGGCCCATCTCCTCGGCGATGACGACCGAACCGGGTGGGAGGTCCCAGGCGGCGACGTCGACGGTCACGGACGCCTCGGAGGCACGGCGGCCGACGTCGAGGGTGAAGTCGATGTCGTGGACGCCGCCGGAGTACTCCCGGATCGTGGTCGGTCTGGAGTCGCGGGCCACGAGCCAGGTGTCGGAGCCCATGACGAGCCGGCGGCCATCGGAGAACCGGCGCCAGCGGATGTCCTCGGCGGCCTCGCCGAGCACCTCCCAGGAGTTGGAGCGCTCGCCGCCCGTGGACCGCTCGACGACGCGCTGGATCGGGCCCCGCTTGTCGGGGTCCACGGCGACGTCGATCTTGGCCTCGCGCGCGAGGCGCTGGGCGAGCTCGCGGCGGGTGACCTTGCCGGGCTTGATGGAGAACTTCCCGGTGCGCCGGCGCAGGGCGGCGACGATCGCGTCCTCGAAGGTGAGGGTGATGAGGTCGGCGCTCTTGGACACGGCGACGAGCTCGAAGTGCAGACCGTCGAAGACGGCCCAGCTGCGCTCGTCGAGCGGGCTGCGCCCGCGCAGGAGCTTGCGGTGCTGGTCGACCACGACGACCTCGAGCGTGGAGGCGCCGTCGATGGTCTGCTTCACGGTCGGGTCGCCGTTGATGGCCTGGAGGAGGTCGACGCGGCCGCCGCGCTTCCCGCCGCTGACGAGCGTGAGCCGCTCCATGACCATGTCGCGGAGCGTGTCGGTGGCGGGCATCAGCTCTTGCCGCCCTTGCCCTTGCTCTTGTCCTTCCCCTTGCCCTTGCCGCGAGCCTTCTTCGCGTGGCTCTTCACCAGCTGCGGGGCGACGTACTCCAGCAGCGTGACGGTCACGGCCTGCCGGATCCGCCGGTCGGCAGCGTCGCGCTCGACGTCGCCCCACGCGATGTCGGTCAGGACCCACCGGGTGGTGGCCGGGAAGTGCACGGGTCCGATGACCTGCAGCACGGGCGGCGGGATCGTGACCCTCTTCGGCCGGCTGGCCCGGCCCCAGCTGGCGAGCCGCGCGCACTCGGCCTCGACGACCCGGTCGACGCCGCGGCTGACCTCCATCCCGTCGAGCAGCAGCGGGATCGTCCAGGTGTAAGCCGGGCTGCCCTTCCAGTACGTGGCGGCGACCGCGCGGGGCCGCTCCAGGCCCTCCCAGCCGCCGACGCCGCCGCCGGGCTCGTCCTTGCCGTCGAGCTCGAAGACGATCCCGGGCCCGGCCGGCGAGGCGGGCCGGATGGTGACGCGGGTGCTCACAGCCGCGCCTCCTGCGAGCGGAGGTCGTCGAGCACGGCCTCGCCGAGGACGCGCCCGTTCGGGAGGACGAGCTGGATGACGATCGGGCCGCCGGGCCAGGCCGGGCCGACGGTGAGGCTGCCCTCGTCGAGGTCGAGCGCGTCGTCCGGGAGGCTGAGCGTCGGCGCTGCGGCGAGCCGAGGAGGCACGCGCGGGAGGACCTCGCCGTCCTGGTGCGGGACGAACAGCTCGGACCGGCCACCGTCACCGACGATGTACGGCCGGCCAGCGACCACCGGGCCACCCGTGGCCAGGCGCGGGATGTCGGGAGTGCTCAGGGTGGCCCCGCCGATCTTGCCGATCCCCGGGACCTCTACGGCGGGTATAGAGAACGAGAGGCCGTTCCAATTGTCGATGATCCAGTTGATCGCGCTGCGGAACGCCTCCTTGATCCCGCTGAAGAGACCGGACGCCGCCGACGAGATCCGCCCAGGCAGGCGCGTGAAGTAGCCGACGAGCGCGTTGAACTTGTCGACGACGAAGTTCTTCGCTGCTGCCGCGCCGCCCTTGATCCGGTCCCAGTTCTTCACGATGAGCAGGGCTGCGATGCCGAACGGGCCGGTGAGCACGGCGAGGAGGGTGGGCCAGTTCCGCTTCACCCAGCCGAAGACGAACATCGCCGCGTTGCCGACGGCCCGGAGGGCGCCGTTGACAATGGTCCGGAAGGTCTCGGACTTCTTGTAGGCCAGGACCAGTCCGGCGACCAGGGCGGCGATGCCGACGATGACTAGACCGATCGGGTTCGCGGTCAGGGCGGCGTTGAGGAGCCACTGACCTGCGGTCCAGATCGCGGTGGTCGCGGCGACGGCCTTCGAGGCCGTGGCCTGCGCGATCGTGGCGACGCGTGCCCGGGTGCGGGCGAGGATCCCGGCGTTCTGCGCTCCGGTGTTCGCCGCGACGGCCGCTGTCTCGGCGACGGTGCCGGCGACCACGGCGCCGCGGCTCGCGACGAGGGCCTGGTTGGACTTCGTCAGCTTCCGGTTCACCAGCAGCTCGGCGACCTTCAGCGGCAGCGAGGCGGCGAGGACGATGTTCGCGGCGAGCTGGGAGACCTTCAGCGCGCCGTACCCGATCACCAGGTACGGGACGGCCTTCGCGAGGAGGTCGGTGTGGTCGGCGAGGAAGCCGGTGACGACACCGGTCACCTCGAGCATGTCGGAAATCCCGGGGAGCTGGCGGCCGACCTCGCTGAGCGCGGGGCCGAGGTCGCGCACATCGGTTGCGAGGTCGCCGACCTGCTCCTGAGTGCGACCCCAGGAGACGCCCTCGAGGCGGCCCTTCAGGTCGTCCCATCGTGCGACGGTGGTGTCGATCGCGCTGGGTAGCTCGTGGGCGAGCTGGCGGCCCCAGCGGGCGAACCGACGCGACAGGCTGCCGGCCTGGGTCTCCAGCTGCGGCAGGCTCCCCCGGAGCTCGCGGATCGCGACCTTGGCGATCGCGTTGAAGCCTTGGAAGAAGCCGGTCGCCGCGGTGGCCATCGGCCCACCAAGGAGCGTGAAGAACGACTTGGTCCGGCCCTCGGCGGCGCGCTGCTGGTTGGCCAACCCGCCGGAGGTGCGGGCGAGGTCGCCCTGGGCGTCGCCGAGGTTCTTCAGGATCAGCTGGTGACGGACCATCACCTTCTGCTGCTCGCTGAGCTCGCCGGTGAGCCCCATCTGGGCGGCCTGGGCCTTCATCGCGGCGTCGGAGATGAAGATGCCGAACTGGCGCAGCGGCTCGGCCTCGCCGGAGAGGCCGGACTGGAGCGCCTGGAAGACCTCGCCGGGGTCCTTGTTGTAGAACGAGCCGAGGTCGAGACCGGCCTGCACCAGGTCGGTGGAGAAGCCGGACAGGTCCTTGCGGCTGATGCCGGCGGCCTTCCCGAAGACGCCGAACTGGCGGGCGGCGTCCTGGAGCTCGGGGTTGTAGAGCCCGAAGCGGCGAGTGAGGTCGTTCAGGTCCTTCTGCACCCCACGAGCGGAGGGACCGAAGACGGTGTCGAAGGCGGACGCCGTCTCGCGGGCGTCGCCGGCGAGTCCGATGGCGTTGATGCTTACCCCGGCCGCGGCGACTCCAAGCGCGGTGAGGCCGACGACGCCGACCTTCGTCGCGCCGAGGATGCCGCGGCCGACGGTGCTTATGACGCTCCGCCCGCCGCGGGCGACGGCCAGGAGACCGCGCTGCACCTTGTCGGAGGCCACGGCCAGGAGCCCACGCTCGGCGCGCTTGCCAGCCTTGCCGACCTCGTCGGTCGTCTCGGCGACGTCGCGCAGCTCGCCCTTGGTGTCGACGAGCCCGCGGGCGACGGCCTGGCGCTCCTTCAGGGAGAGCCGGAGTGCGACCTCTTCCTCAGCCACGGCACTCCCCCTCTCTTACTTGAAGGCGCGCGCGATCCACCTGGTGATGGACCGTGCGGTCAGGCCGGCGGTCTTGCCGGCGAGGTAGTCCGCCAGGGCCTTCTCGCGGTCCTGACGGATCTGCTGGGCCTTCTCCAGCACCGCGGTGACGAGCACGAGGTCGTCGGGGTGGTGGCCCAGGTAGCGCAGCGGGTCGTAGCCGAGGGAGAGGGCGACCGCCGCCCCCTCGATGAGGACGGGGTCGCCGGTCAGTTTCCCTCGGTGTCCTGCTCGAGCATGTCGCGGGCGTAGCCGGACCACTCACCGAGGTCGGCGGCGGTGGAGATGATGTCACCGTCGGTGAGGTAGAGGCCGCGGACGACGTCGGTCGCCTTCCCGGCCGGGATCTCCAGGAGCCGGGCGAGCCGCTTGTCGAACTTCGGCCAGTCGGCCGGATCGGTCGAGCGGTCGGTCGGGTCGATCGAGACCTTGTCGTCGTCGACGACCTCGAAGACGCCGATGCAGGCCTCGGCCAGGATCGCGGCGTTGGCGATGACCGTGCGGTCGTCGTCCTTGCTCTTGCGGGCCCGCTCGCCGGCACCGTCGATGCGCTTCTGCTCGGTCGGCTTGAACCGGACCCAGACCGGCGGGTCGTACCGCGGGACCTTGATGTCGATGAACAGCACCGACTTCGCGCGGTCGCGGCGCGCGCGGATACTCTCCAGCACACTGCCCGGCGCGGCCTCGACCTCGCCGGTGGTCGACGGCTCGCCGTACCCGTGCTGGTCGGCCTCGAACTCGTCGCCCATCAGGCGACCTCCTCGATCTCGGCGACGAGCTCGCAGTCGCGGGGCTCGTCGGAGTTGGAGTCGACGTCGCCGGTGTTGATGGACGAGAGCCGGCCGATGAAGATCGTCGGCTTGCCCCAAGGCAGGCCGTCGTCGTCGAGGGGCTGCTCGGTGATGACGACCCGCGCGCGGCCGTTGCGGGTCCGCAGCCGGCGGCCGAGCTCGATGTCGCGCTCGCGCTCGTAGCCGCGGCCGATGGTGACGGCGCCCGTGGTCGGCCGAGAGGCGTAGGTCTTCTCCTTCGTGGTCCCGCCCGGGCGGCGCTTGGTGATGTCGGCGGTGGACTCGCCGCCGGAGCGGGTGTCCCAGGCGCCGGTGGGCGCCCCGTCGATGACAGCGGTGATCAGGTACTGGCTCTGCGTGCTCACGCGGCGACTCCTTCAGCGACGGCGGTCACCACGGCGATGGTGATCCGCTCGGTGTGGGCGGTGGCGGCAACCTCGGCGGCCGCGAAGACCTGCCCCTGTGCGATCGACTGGGGCGGGTTGTTGGCGAAGCTGCAGTCGACGTCGAAGGCGTCGTCGGCGGTCTCGCCGTAGAGCGCGCCGGCGCCGTAGAGCTCGAGCAGGAGCCCGCGGAGGGCGCCCTCGGTCTCGGCGAAGAGCTGGCCACGGCCGTCGATCTGCCGGCCGAGGAACTTCAGCATGGTGCCGCTCATGCCGGTGACGAGCGACATGGCGAGCCGGCCGACGTTGAGCTGGCGGAAGATGGGGTCGTCGGACAGCGACCGCCAGGCGGTGAGCGTCGGCTTCCCGTTGACGAGCCGGATGAGGTTGACCCCGGCGTCGTACAGCGTGTCGGCGTCGACGTCGCTGAAGACGGTCGTGACGGTCACCCCGCGTCGCACGAGCCCGGCGTCGCGGCCCTGGTCGAAGATCGGCGCCTGGTTGGTGTGCCCCACGGCGGCGTCCCCGCGGGCGGCGAGGCCGGCGGCGATCACGGAGCCCGGAACGTTGCGGGTGGTGCCGGCCGGGCCGGGGACGGTGACCCAGGGGCCGACCATGCTGGCCCGGATGGAGCCGTCGGCGGCGTTGAGACCGGTCGCGGCCGTGGCCGTGGTCGCGGCGACGACGGTCGAAGGGGTGTCGAGCAGCACGGTGCGCTCAGTGAACTCCTCGGCGTGGTCGACCAGCGCGGCGTACGCCGCGGCGGTCGTGATGCCGGGGATGCAGACCTGGCCCGGGCCGAAGTCCTTCGTCAGCTTCCGCAGGCCGGCGGTCCACTCGGCTTCGGTGACGGCGGCGACGTCGGTCGCGGTGGCACGGACGATGACGACCTTCGGGGCGCCCTGCTCCAGGGCGTCGCCGACGAACGCGGCGACGGTGTCCGGGACGGCGGCCGCGGTGGCGTCGGCCGAGGAGAGGCACTCCTTGGGGGCAGTGGGTCCGGTGGCGCCGGCGTACACCAGGAAGGCGGTGCCGGTCGCCGTCGGCGTCCCGCGGCGCGGGAGCGCCCCGGTGACGTTGACGATGATCTGAGGACGGGACATGCGGCTACTCCTGGTGTGTGCGGACGGAGAGGGACGGGTGCGTGCTGAGGACCGTGGGCAGGACGTCGGCGCCGAGGTCGAAGAGGCCGGAGGCGGTGACGTCGAGGGCGACCGCGCCGCCGGCGAAGGTGCGGGCCTTGTCCTTCTGCGGGACCAGGCGGTACTCCTCACCGACCCAGGTGACGCCGGTAGCGACGCCGCCGAGGCTGCGGTTGACGAGGCAGACGGTCCGGATGAACGAGCACCAGTCCCGGACGCGGGCCTGGGTGTCGTCGTGGTCGCGGCCGCGGTCGTAGATCCCCACGGCGATGCGCCACGTCGCTGTCCAGGCGTCGCTCGCGCGGCTGTACGTCGGCGGGCCGGTGAGGCCGGGCGAGGTGATAGCGACGGCGGGGAACCGTGCCGACGCGAGCGCCTCGATGGTGGGGAGCTGCTGCCACTCCTTGACCGGCTTGTACCGGTCCTCCAGGCCGAGGACCTCGACCAGGACGGGCAGCTTCTCGCGCAGCAGGTTCTCGACGGCGACGCAGAGGTCGTCGGCGCCTCGGACGGTAGCGGTGCTCATCGGCGTCTCCCGTGGACGAGCGAGCCGAGGAGACCCTCGGCCCAGTCGTCGAGGTGGGCGGGGGTCGGAGTCGGGGTGGCGTCGCGCTTCGGCATCCCGCGAGCGCCCTGTCGGAGGTAGTCGAGGTACGACGGGCCGGAGGCGGTGACTGACTCCCCGGAGATGTCCGGGCTGCCGGTCAGGTGCCGCAGAGCCTCGCCGGTGTCGACGAGGATCCGGTTGCAGTCCTTCGCTCGGACGGTGGCCGGGTCAAGCGTCGCCCAGGTCCCGAAGCCGTCGGTGGCGAAGACCTCGCGCTCGTAGTCGCCGAGCAGGTCACCGAGGACGGTGAGTGCGTCGCGGGGGTTGTCGAGCCGGTCGATGATCTGCTGCAGGAGCTCGGTGCCCGCGGAGACGTCGACGTCAATCGCGAGCATCAGCTCACCAGCAGATCTCGGGCTCGGGCGGCGGGAACGAGCCGACCGGCCCGGGCCCGGGGATGACGCCTGGCCCCTCGGTGGGGAAGGTGCCGAGCTGGGCGAGCATCTCCAGGTACTTCTGGTGCAGGTGGTAGCCGCGGCCGATGTTCCCCTGCTCCTGCTGCTCGGGGAAGAGGGAGTACTCGATCTCGGAGGCGACCTCGTAGGCGATCGCGTCGAGCGCGATGTCGCGGGGCGCGCCCTCGGGCGGGTTGGTCCCGACGTAGGGGACG
This sequence comes from Nocardioides lianchengensis, assembly GCF_900101465.1. Classification (GTDB taxonomy): domain Bacteria; phylum Actinomycetota; class Actinomycetes; order Propionibacteriales; family Nocardioidaceae; genus Nocardioides; species Nocardioides lianchengensis. The sequence continues at coordinate 339,641 of NZ_FMZM01000002.1, read as the reverse complement.
ACCTTGGCGGCGACTCCCCTGACCCACTCGTCGAGTCGGTCCTCAGGGACGTCCTCGTCGAGCAGGTCAGGGGACCGGCCCAGCAGCAGCTTCGCGATCGACTCCTTCGTGACGTGCGCTGCCAGGCCGGTGAGCGCCATCAGTCGCCCGTGTCCTCGCCGGACACGCTGCCGCGCGGTGCCCGGGTGCGGGGCGCGGGCGGCGGGGACGGGACCGGGGCGTCGGGCGCCTCGGTCAGGACGCCGGCGTCGACGAGGCGCTGCACGTGCTCCTCGTCGGCGTCGGCCGGGACGGTGTCGCCGCTGGTGAGGCGCACCTTCCCGCCGTCGGCGAGCCGGACGAAGGCGGTGAGGTCCTCGCGGGTCTCGCTGGCCTCACCGCCCTCGTCGCCGTCGGTCGCCGTGACCAGCTGGTCGACGACGAGCATCAGGACCCACCGCCGTCGGCGACGCTCTGGAGCTTCTTCACCAGCGTGGCCCGGGCGGACTCGCCCTTGCCCTGCTCGGCGGTGAGGAACTCCGCGGCGCGGTCCTTGTCGTCACCGACGTACGCCGTGATGAGCTCGATGCTCGCGTCCGTCGCCGGCTTCTCGTCGCTGCCGCTCCCGGGCGCCGGGGATCCCGGCGTCTGGGGCACGGTGCCCGGCGCGATCTCGGCGCGGACGTCCTCGGGGAGCCCGGCCAGGATCGCCTGGTAGTCCGCCGCGGCACGCTCGGCCAGGGCCCGGGCCTCCTCGGCGGCGTTCTTCTCCAGCTGGCCGGGCTTCACCACGGCGCCGGCCTTCACGAGCCGCCGGGCGTCGGCAGCGTTGAGCTCGACGATGTCGCCGCGGCGGTGCCGGATGTAGTCGAGCGGCTTGCCCGGCTCGGAGGTGATCTGGTCCCAGCGGACCGCGACCAGCTGGTACTTGCCGGCCTTCACGTCGTTGAGGTCCATCAGTCCTCCACCACGCCCGTGATCCAGCACGCGGCGAGGGGCTGGTCGATCCCCATGCCGCGCTTCATGGTGGCGTCGACGCGGTGCGACTCGGTCGGGCCGCCGTTCGGGCCGTTGCCCTCCGGGTAGAGCGGGGTGACCTCCAGCGGCCGCGGGTCGGTGTAGAACCCGATGGTCTTGCGCTGGCAGACCAGGACCCGGTCGTTGGGCCAGAACCGCGCCTTGAGGCCGAGCATGCCGAGGACGTCCTGCTCGAGCTTGCCGGTGTAGGCGATGTTCTTGCTCGCCATGTCCCCGCCGTAGACCTTCAGGAAGTCCTCGTTGTCGAGCAGGATCGGGGTGATGCTGCCCGGCATGACCGTGGTGTCGGCCTCGTAGTTCTCGGTGGTGTCGACCGTGTCGTTGCCGGCGGAGGCGACGACCTCCATCGCGGCGGCGAAGTCCTTCCGCGGGCGGCCCGAGGAGGTGTTCCACGCGGCCGACGCCGGGATGGTCGGGATCGCCGGGTTCATCACCAGCTGGCGCATGGCAAGGAAGCGGGCCCGGATCATCGTGTTCGTCAGGGCGAGGACCTGACGGTTGATGGCGCCGATGTTGTTCTCCCGGCGCATGTCCTCCGAGACCCGGACGCCGAGACCCTTGCGGGTCGCCAGCGCGACGCGGGGCAGGCCGCGCTGGTAGCCGGCGACGGGGATCTCCTCGAACTCGAGGAGCTCCTGGATCTCGTCGTCGAGGAACAGGGACGAGCCCTCCTCGAAGGCGATGGTGCTGGCGTCGCCCTCGTAGCGCAGGAGGATGTCGTCGATGAACTGCCCGTCGAGCAGCTCCAGGATCCGCGCGGGGAGCCACAGGGGGTTCCGGCGGATGTCGTCGACGGTGATCTTGCGGCCACCGTCCAGGGTGAGCTGAGTCATCTGGTTGCGCTCCTCAGTAGATCCAGGCCTTGGCGACCGAGTCGACGACGGTGACGCCCGCCGGCTCGGTGCACTCGCCCACGATGGTTCGGGCATCGGGGTTCGCCCCCGCGGGCGTGACACGGCCGTTCGAGGCGGCGATGAGCTTGTCGCCCAGCGCGGCGGCCGCGGCGTACTTGACCGGGACCTCGACGCCCTTGGCGACGTTGACCCGGGTCCCGAGCGGTGCGGTGTTCAGGACGCCGCCGACCGGGTCGGTGACGAGGACGGCGACGGCGTCGTTGAGGCTGACGCCGAGGACCTTGACCGACCCGGCGGCAGCGACGCCGACCTTGCTGGCCGCGCGGCCCTCGACCAGCTGGCCGCCGACGACGGCCTCGGCGGCGGGGTAGGACTTGGGCCCGGTCTTCCGGACCTGCGGGATGGCACCCATGCTCAGATCTCCCAGCTCTTGTAGCCGGGGTCCTCGCGGACCTCGGCGAGGGACGTGGTGGCGCCGCCGCCGGCGGTCGCCGGGACGTCGCCGTGGCCGATCTCGCCGGTGGGCACCAGCGGAGCGGCCGCGGACAGGTACTTCTCGGTCCCGGCCGGGTCACGGCGGAAGTCGGCCGCCCACTTCGCCCGGGCCTCGTCGGTCGGCGGGAACCGGTCCTTGAACCGGTCGAGGAACGAGTTGGTCTGCATCGTCAGCAGCTCCTCGGCCGCCTTGGCGCCGCGCTCGGCCTTCGCCGTCACGTCGTCGAAGACGGTCGCCGAGACGAGCTTCATGCCCTCGGGGACCTGGGTGGTCACCTTGGGGTCGGCACTCTCAGCGAGCGCCTCGGTCACGGCCGCGACGATGGTGTCGGCGTCCGCGTCCGCGGGGAAACCGACCTGCTCGCGCAGGGCCGCGATCTGCGTGTCGTTGAAGTCCACGACAGCAGCTCCTTCCGGTTGGGTGGTCCCGCCCGCGGACGCGGTCGGGGGCTTGATGGGCTGGCCCTGCCAGGCGGCGAGGGCAGCCGGGGGGACGGCCTCCAGGAGGCGGAGGTCGTGCTCGAGGCGGGCGAGGATGTCCTCGTCGTCGAAGTCGTCCTCGTCGGGAGCGGTCGGCGGGCTGCCGACGGCGGTGCGGGTGCCGACCTCGGTGGCGAGGTTCGCGGAGACGGCGCCCTCGGCGGTGTACCAGGTGCCGGTGCCGTCGTTGGCGAGCATGACCTCGCGCCACTGGGCGACGGTGCCGCCGGCCTTGTACTGGTAGACGCCCGCGTAGTTCTCGCTCTGGCCGTCGATCCAGTCGGCCTGCCGCCGGAGCTCGGCGGCGTTCCCGTAGCCGTAGGTGGAGGCGTCGTGCAGCATCATCTGCGAGCCGGGGCACATGACGATCTCGTCGCCGGCGATCGCGATGACGGACGCGGCCGAGGCGGCGAGCCCGTCGACGACGACGATGACCTTGGCCCGGTGGTTGCGGAGCAGGTTGGCGATCGCGATGCCGTCGGGCGCGTAGCCGCCGGGCGAGTGGATCCGGACGTAGAGGGTGCCGACGTCGAGGGAGCGCAGGGCCTCCGCGACGGACTCGGCGTTGAAGCCGCGCCACCAGCCGCCGACCGGGCCGTAGAGCCACAGCTCGCCGCTGTCGGGTGCGGGCTGCGGTGCCTGGTCGTCGTCCGCGGCGGCGAGGGCCGCGCGGGAGGGCTGGCCGAGCAGCAGGGCGGCATCGGCCTTCAGGGCGGCCGCGGTGCGCAGCCGCGACCGCTTCGTCGGGCTCTTCGTGCTCACGATTCCTCCAGGGGTGGGCGGGCGCCGTCGCGCGCGGGGACGCCGATCGCGGCGCGGACGAACTGCTCAAGGTCCTGGTCGGCGGTCAGTACGCCGGCCTGGACGAGGGTGGCGAGGGCCTGGACGAGGGCGTCGCGGCGTGCGCCGATCTCGTCGAAGACGAGGCACGGCGCGCGCTCGCCGGGCCAGTTCCAGCGGACGAGGTCGGCGACGACGTGCCGCGAGGCGGTCCGCGCGATGTCTTTCGCCGTCTTCTGGAGCGCGAGGACGAAGGCGTTGAAGAAGGTCGAGCCGAGCGCGTAGGACCCGGTGCCGGACTGGGATCCGAGGTTGAGGAAGTTCGCGAGCATCGACCCGGCGATCCGCTCGTCGTGGCGGCGGATGACCTTGTCCAGGTCGGGCAGGGTGCCGTCGATGCCCTTCAGGGTCAGCTTCGCGCCGGCGGGGATCGCGACGCCGGCCTCGCGTCCGACTCGGACGGCGGTGGCGATTGCCTTGCCCTTCGTCAGGTCGGTCTCGCCCTGGGCGGCTTCGTAGACGACGACGGGGGCGCCGGCGCGTTCGCCGAGGATGAGCTCCAGGCGCTGACCGCGGCTGCTCATCATCCAGGCGGGGTACGACGGGCGGAGGACGGACTCCCCGCGCCAGTTGCCGCCGCGACGGTTGCGGACGTACACGACGATCCGGCCCACCGGGAGCGGGGTCGGCTTCGCGGTGACCGCGGTCGTCAGGCTTCCGCGGCTCGGCCTGGCGGACTGCTCCAGCGAGATGAGGCCGCCGTCGCGCGCGACGTTGTACCGGGTGATCGTGCGGCCCGAGCGCCAGCCGAGCTTGGCGAGGTGCCAGCGGTTGTCGTCGCCCCACTGGGCCTTCTGCTCGTAGATCGAGTGGCCGTAGCGGAGGTACTCGTCGATGGCGATCTCGACGTGCTCGTCCCAGGAGAACTTGTCCTCGACCGGCAGCGAGCTGTCGTCCTGGTCGCTGACCCCGACGATGGGCACGGACAGGTCGCGGGCGACGTGCTGGACGATGTCCTCGCGGCAGCCCGTCCCGTCGAGGCGCCACCCGGTGCCGAGGATGGTCTGGACAACGGCGGAGAAGACGCCGGCGACCTGGGGGCTGGTGAGCATGTCGTCGTAGACGCCGTACGCCGTCGGCCAGCGCAGCTCGGGGACCTTCTCCAGCGTCAGGGAGTCCCACCAGTCGGTGGTGGCGCCGGTGTCGCCGATGCCGAGCTCGCGCTGCGGGACGTTGGTCATCTGCGGGGAGGGAGGTGCGTCGGCGTCGGCCACGTGTCCTCCTCGGGTCAGAGCGGGATGTTGTTCCAGTCGACGGCGTCGCCGAACTCGGCATGGCTCGCACCGAGCGCGTGGTCGGCGTCCTCGGAGATGCCTTCCGGGGCGGGCGGCGGCTTGTCCTGCAGGGCGCCGTCCTCGATGGCCTGGGCCCGGGCGGCGTACGACAGGAGCATCGAGATTGCGGCGTCGATGAAGACGCCCTCGAGGCGCTTCACGACCTTCAGGTAGTGCTCGATGACCTGGCCATCGGCGCCGACGCGGGGCTTGGTGGCCTTGCGGGTGCCCTTCGCGATGACGGCGTCCGCGACGTGCTGGGTGAGGTCGGCGTCGCCGGAGTGCGTGAAGGTGTCGTTGTCCCGGGCGACCAGGAACAGGTCGAGGATCGCGTCCATGCGGGACTGGACGTTGGTGGGGACCTCGACGACCTTGCCGGGCCAGCGGGCGGCCCACAGCGACATGTACTCGCCCCACTTGTAGGGGTCGCCGTAGAGGTACCAGACCTTGTAGCCGTCGAAGGCGTTGGTGACGGCCTCGTCGACCTTCTTGCGATCGACCCGCAGGTCGGTGCACGCGGCCGGCGGGTGGTCGGGCTTCTCGCACATGCACTTCGGCGAGAAGGTCCGGAGGTGGAAGACGCGGCCGTCGCTGATCCGGGTCGCGGTCAGCGTGGTCTTGTCTCGCGCCCGGGATCCGTCGAAGCCGAGGGCGACGGCCTCGCCGGGGGCGAGCACGGACGGCCGGGAGAAGGCGGCCCACTTCTCGGTGGGGCAGAGGACCTGCTCGCCGGACAGGATCTCGGAGAGGAAGAACCGGCGGCGCTCGGTCTCCAGCTTCGACTTGTCGCGCACCGAGCGGGTGATGCGCTGGCTCGACACGTGGCCGCCGCGCTCGCGGAGGCTGTCGCCGTAGAGGTAGATGATCTCCCGCTGCAGCGCCTCGTCGTCGTCGAGCTCGACCCGGGTCCGTGCGATCCGGGCGTCGATGAGGATGTGCGGGTCCTTGGCCTCGTAGACGCGCTGGGCGTGGGACCGCTCGGTGGGGTCCCACGTGTTGGTGGCGGCGGTCCACATGCCGTTCATGCCGTCGGTCGACCGGATCAGCGTCTGGGCGAACGTCAGCGGCGAGCGCTGGCCGCCGGAGGCGCCGGTCTTCACCGTGTCGGTCATCAGGCCGTTCTCGGTGAGCGACACCTTTGTGAAGCGGCCACCGAGCCGACCGACGGCGGTGGTGGTGAGTCGCTCGACGGGGTTCCCGCAGGGCAGCCGGATCTTGTCGAGGGTGACGTCGACGCCTGGGTAGTCGGCCAGCTCGGAGGCCTCGACCATGGCCTTCAGCGGGAGCCAGGTGTTGTTGGCCTGGTCGTCGTTGAGCGCGGCGACCGCGACCCACGGCGACGGGTGCGGCCGGCCGACCGGTTCGCCGTTCGCGTCCCACCCGGCGAAGTCGCACGGGCCGAAGGCGTGGAAGAGGTCGAGGGCCGACAGGATCGGGTCCTTGCCCCACTTCTGACCGCGGACGACCATCGACCCGCCGTACTGGAAGGCGTCGTTGCCGATGTCGCCGGGGGCGTTCGGGTCGAGCCGGTACTTCCGCAGCACGTGCTTCTGCTGCTCGGGGTAGAGCTGGAACGGCTGGCCCATCTTCGGGCCGTCCGGGATCGGGAGCGTGTCGCGGATCCACTGGAGCGCGACGTGCCCGAGGGTCGGGAACTCCTTCGGGACCCGAGGCCCTCGCCACGGCACGGCGGTCAGTCCTCGTCGTCGTCGACTGCCAGGACGACGACGGTCGCGCCGTGGCCGTCAGTGCCCGTCGCCACCGAGGAGAGCTGGGCCCGGCCGCGCTGCTCGGCGAGCTCGTCGGTGGCGATCGTCCACATCAGGTCCTTCATGCCCTTGGGCGTGAGGCCGAGGTGGTGACCGCGCTGCCGGGCCTCCTTCGAGTCGTCGAGCGACCCGACCTCGGCGGCGGCCTTGTGCCGGACGTACTGCGCGACGTCGCGGTCCCACTTCAGCTTCGCCCACTGGCAGGCCTGGGGCGTGCGCCAGAGCTTCTTCCAGAGGTCCTTCTCGCCCTCGACGATCGCGTCCCGCTCGGCCTCGGCGATCGCGAGCCGCTCCCGCAGCCGGGTGAGCTTCGTCCGCTCGGTGCGGGACAGGTCCTCGTCGAGCTCGCGCTCCTCCAGCGCCTCGAGCTCCTCGCGGATGAGCCGGATCCGAGCGGTCAGCCGGGGGTTCTCCGGCAGCGGCCACTTCGGGGTCCGACCGCGGTAGCCCTCGGCGGGGAGGACAACGACGCCGACCCGAGGGTTGCGTCGGGCGGCGAGCGGGTTGGGCGGAGGTCCGGGCAAGGCTCGTCACCTCCTCTCGCTGGGGGCCGAGGGCCCCCAGGCGGAGCGCAACGCGCTGAGACGACGGGTCCGTGCACACGAATCGCCTCTGGATCCCGTACAGAACTCTTTTCACGTCCCCCCGGGTCTAGCCCCCCAGGGGTCCTGGATTTTTCAGGTGGGGGGCCGAGACGTTGCAGGAGACGTGCTCAGGGGCTCTCGGAGCCCCACAGGCGGCGTCCGGATGCCCGAGGTGCCAGTCCTGGCCCGGCCGGATGAGCGGGTCGTCAGCCCGGCACAGACCGGACGTGAAGCGACGGCAGTAGACACCGTCCGCGTCGATGACGAGCTGCCACGAAGCGCGCTCTCGCTGGTGCGCGGCGTCGTACCCGCGGGCGGTCGAGCTGCCCCGAGCCTGCTCGCGGGCGGTGCTGCACGACGGACACCGGCTGCCCTCCACTGGGCGTCCGCAGCCGAGGCAGGGACGGAGGGGCACGACGTGACCTCCGTTTCCACCGTTCTTCGGCGGTTGCTGCCGCGTTACGGCACCATCCAAGGATGCGTTTCGTCATTTGCGAGTTGAGCAAGCGGTGATCGATTGGGCCGAAGTGGTTCCACCTGCCGTTGCCCTACTTGGTGTCAGCGTCGCTAGTACTCAACTGCTTCGAACCGTTCGACGCTCGACAGACAAGGCTGAGGCGAACTACCGACAGAGCCTGCGGATCACCTACGGGCCAAAGGTCGTGTTCGAGGAGTTACGTGCCGCGAGCGAGGCCGCTCCTGCACAGCTTGAGGTAATCAACGGCGAAGCGGACCCATTGCCCCACGGCAAGACGCCGCCGAAGCTCGATGGCGAGCCGTCGCTGAACCCACCTGAGGCAAACGACCATCGGGCGCGACTTGCCGCGCTGCCGATCGACTATCACGCTCAAGTGCTAGCTCAGTCCCGCCAGAGCTTCATACTTAGCGTCGGGGCTGCCGTCGTTGGATTCCTCGTCATCACGATCGGAGTCATCCTGGCGTTCGTCGGGACGGCGCCGGCGACCATCGCGACGATGGCCGGTGGAGTCATCGCCGAGGCCGTGGCCGCGTTGTTCTTCACGCAGAGCAACAGGGCACGTTCCGTCATGGCCGGGCAGCTGGAAGGGTTCCGCGAGGCGGACGAGGTCTCCCGGCAGGCTACAGAACGCCGCGATCTGATCGAGATGGTCCGGAGTCCTGAGAAGCGCGACGACCTCCTGGTGGAGACCGTGCTCATGTTGGCCGGTCGGGTGACTTCCGAGCGACCGGGCCGACCCGGCGATAGCCCGACCGAACCGGTCTAAGCCCACTCGATCCCGTACGCCTCGGGACGGAGGCGAAACGGCGCCCACGCACTTCGGGGGCACCGTCCGCTACAGGATGCCACACCGCGGGCGAGATCGCTCGCGGAACGGCGTGTGTCACGCGCTCTTCGCGATGCGCTCCAGGTCGTCGAGGGAGAAGTCGTAGACGCTGCTGAACCCGCCACCGGCTTCGCGGCGCTCCTTCAGGACGGCGCGGTAGGTGACGACCATGCGGCGGTACGACACCAGCATCGGGGCGTGGGAGTTGCCGCCGTCGTGCTTGTCGTCGATCCTCGTCGAGACCTCCCCCCAGCGCCCGGTCGCGACGAGGTGGCGGACGTAGCCCAGCATGTGGATCTCGACCGAGTCGTTGCCGTCGAAGCCGCCGAAGGACAGCTCGCGGAGGTTGTCCTCGCCGAGGGTCTCGCGCTCCTTCTTGGTGAGCTTCTCGACTGCGGCGCCGCAGACGCGGAACATGTCGAGGATGTCCATCACGATCCGGCAGTTCTCGGGGCTGAGCTCCTCCCAGATGCCGCCGAACTCCTTCTCGTACTCCAGCGTGTAGCCCCGCTGGAGCACCTCGATCATCGACTCGTGGTACTCGATGTCGTGTCGGTCCTTGCTCAGCTTCGCCAGGATCTCGTGGTTCTGCACGAGCAGCTGGCGCTGAAGCTTGGTGAGTCCGACCGGGGCAGGCCGACCGCCGACCTCCTCCTCGCGGCCGAGGAGGCTGTTGATCTGCGAGCGGAGCAGGTCGCTGACGTTGGTGCGCTGGGAGGCGGCGAGCTCCTCCAGGGCGCGGCGTGTCGCGTCGTCGACGCGGATGGTGAGCGGGGGCATGAGCCCTTCCTCTCTGTCATTCGTCATACACAGCGTACGACGTCGTACGCGATAGCCTACGTCATACGGCAGATGAAGCCAAGGAACGCCGTTCGCGCTGCTGGAGAACGTCGGCCACGTCGTAAAGGAGGCGGCCGGAGCCGTCCTTGCCGCGCTTCGTCACGAGGCCCTTCGCTGCCCAGCCGCGAGTCGATCCCTCCGGGACGCGGTACGTCTCGCGGATCTGGCTCGCCGTGAGCGCCGGCGCGACCGTGACGTAGACGCCGGCGACCTTGGCGCGGTAGTCGTGCTCGGTCCACCACTGGGCGCACATCGGGCAGGTCCAGCGGTCGTCGTCCTCGGTGGCGCCGTAGGACTTCACGAGGTGGCCCTTGCCGCAGGCCGGGCAGGGTGCCCCGGTCTCGTCGTAGGGGGCGACAGCGAGGACCTCCTCGAGGTGGCCACGGCACTGGCCGACCTCGCGGGCGAGCTGGCCGAAGTCGAAGGCCTGGTCGTGCGCGAGGCGGCTCAGGTGGCCGTCGAGGTACGCGGCGGCGGTCGCGATGTCGATGCGTTCTCCGACGGTGTCGAGCAGCTGGTCGAGGTGGTCGCGTACGGCGAAGTCCCACATGCCGAGGACCCACAGCGGGTGGAGCTCGTCGCGGACGTCCTCGTGCCAGGCGATGACGTCCGGGCACAGCTGACCACGGACTCGGTCGCAGGACTGGTGCTTGCAGGGCTTCCCGTCGTCGTCGGGGGCGCAGCTGGGCCCGGACGCTGGCGGCAGCGTGGCTGGGCACTGGCGGCTTCGGACGCGCTGGCAGCGGCACAGCTTGCCGGTGACCATCGACCGGTGGACGTGGCGCTGGGCGTCGTAGTTCGCGGCCGGGCCGGCGTGGAGCGCGGCGAGGCTGTTGACGCCCCGCTCGGTGGCTGCTGCGGTCATGATCATGGAGAGGTCGCCGATGCGGGCGATGTCGGTGCGGGTCGTGCCGATGCAGCTGGCGCAGGTCTCGTCGGTGCCGCGGCCGTCGACGGTGACGTGCTCGTGGCCGCAGACCTGGCAGTGCCGCTCGGGGCATGCCTCGCAGCCAGGGCAGCCGCTGGTGTTGCAGTCGCGGTGGTGGCTGCGGAGCATCCGCGGCTGGTCGTCGCCGACCCAGCGGCAGGTCGTGGCGGTGCTGGTGGTGATCACGGGGTCTCCGTCGTCGTGGTGCTGAGCTGGTCGGTCGGGGACGTGCGCGTATGACCGAGGAACTGGTCGATGCACGGAACGCGAGACAGTCGCGGCGTCGGCGCGTACCGTCCCGGCGTGAGTTGGCAGCAGAGCGACACCTGGCAGTGGTGGCTGCAGTACGGCTTCGACGGCATCGCGGGCGGCCTTCTCGGAGGAGCGGCCACCGGCCTCGTGTTGTGGGGAACCATCAGGCACGAGCGCCGCATGTCTGAGGATCGCGATCTCCGGGATGCGGTTCGTCGACTCCAGGTCGTGGCCATGTCGGTGGGCATGCACCCCGTAGCCGACCCGCTCGAGCGACACCACCGGGTCCTGCAGCTGCTGGCGGCGATGATCGAGGTGGAGCCCCTGGCCCAGCGGCTCGCTCCCGCACTGAAGAGCGACATCGCACGTGGTCGCCAGTTCATCTTCACGGATCTTGGGTCGGCGGATCCCAATGCGATGCTGCTCTCTCGGTTCACGGCCGCGCTGTCCGCGACGCTTTCCTCGTGGTTCGCGGATCCGAAGAAGTTCCAGAAGACCGCCGAGAGCACTGGCGACTGGCTCGACGGACTCAGGTCCGCCTGACTCGGGCAGGTAGTCGATCGTGTCACCATCAACGGGTCTCCGATGAACCATCGAGAGGCAGTGGAGTGTCTTCCTCCGGGATCGGCTCCGTGCAGTCGATGCACGCGGACTCCGGGCCGTCGGCGTGGTGGGCCGTGCGCCATCCGGCGGCGTCGGGCTGGTCGTAGTGGTCGTGGTGGTCAGGCTCCGTGATGACGGGGTAGGGCTTGATCCGCTCGACGGGTACGCCGTACGCCGTCGCCCGGCCGTAGGTATCTCGCCGGTCTCGTCGTAACGGGCGGCTGCCCATGCCCAGGCCTGGTCGTGGGTCATGCCCTGGTTGATGGCGTCGGCGAGGAGGGCCATGTCGCGGGCCTGGACTAGCAGCTGGGTCCGGGTGACGGTGAGCCGGCGGCCCTCGTCGGTGTCGCGGAGGTCGTGCCAGTCGGTGCCGAAGACCTGGAGACCGATGGCCACGGCGTAGAGGTATGGGACCTCGATGCGGAGCGGTCGGACCTCGCCCTCGGCGGGGTGGGGGTAGAGCTCGTGGGCGTAGCGGCGGATGGTGCGTCGTCCGGGGAGGGCGGCGGTGGTCATGCTCGGCTCCTTCGTGAGCGGGTGGCGGCGGGGTCGACGCCCTTGGCCTCGGAGGCGCACTGGACGCAGTGCTTGGTCGTTCCGGAGTGGCCCGGCTCGTCGCAGGGCGGGGCGGGGACGGCGTGCAGCGGCGTCCCCGGCGAGGGGAGCGCTTGCCAGGCAGCGAGCCAGGCCTGGGCGAAGACGGCAGGCCGGTCGGGCCGGTACGACGCCTTCGCGGCGTGGACGAGTCGGGAGTCGCCGTGAAGGTCGACGAGCCGCTCGATCTCGGCGAGGTGCTCGGCGGTTAGCTTGTCCCAGCGGACGGTGAGCTTGTGGGCGTCGAGGGCTGCTCGAAGGATCTCGACCGCCGGAGGCAGGTCGAGGGTCTTGGGCGCGTTGTCCACAGGTGCGGCGGCGGCCCGCGCAACTGCTGCCGCAGCAGCAGTTGTCTCTCTCTTACTCTCCCTCTCTGATTCATAGAGGGATTCCTCGTGACCGTCCGCGCCCGCGTCCGCGGACACGTCCTCGGACTGGTCGGTGTCGTGTCCGGCTGCGCGGCTCGCGCGCTTCCGGTCGCGGTCGCGCTTCTTCTTGTCCTGGAGCTTCTTCAACTCGGCGTTGATGGATGCCCAGTCGACGATCATGTAGCCGCCGCGAACGCGGACCCACAAGCCGGTCTTCGCGAGCCGGTCAGCGATCTTCTTCGCCTGGGCCGGCCGGCGGGTGAGCATCGGGAGCATGGCGTCGGGGATGAAGCCGTCGGTGCCGAGCTCGCCGGCGAGGGCGTCAGCGCGCTTGAACATCACCTCCATGGCGTCGTCGCCGGTGGCGATCTCGATCAGTCGGTAGTAGCCGACGAGGGACTTGACCCAGTCCATGGTCAGGCTGCTCCTCTCTCCATCTCGGCCGCGGTCTCGCGGGACGCGCGGGTGAGCTCGGTGCGGATCCGGTCGGCCTGTCGACCGAGCTGGACGGACTCCGCGACGCGCTTGCAGCTGTTCATGGCGGTGGTGTGGTCGCGGCCGAGTGCGCGGCCGACCTTGGGCAGGGAGAGGCCCTGGTCCCGGAGCAGAAAGGCGGCGACGTGTCGGGCGGCGACGACGGCGTGGTGTCGGTCGCGGCCGATGATCTGGGTGACCTCGACGGCGTACGCCGCGGCGACCGCGCGGAGCGTGACCGCGGTGGTCGTGCTGAGGCCCTGGAGGAGATCGGCGACATCGTCGCGCAGCTGGGCCATGCGCCACAGCTGGCGCCGCTCGCGTTCAATCTCGGCGTCGATCGCCGCGCGCATCTCGTAGAGCTCGTCGAGGCGGGTCACGACATTTCCTGACGGCGGATCGCGCCGAGAATCAGCTGGTCGGGCGTGAACAGGCCGAGGCGGCCCGGGCAGGGCACCATCCGGCGCAGCGGGCGCCGGTCTCGGATCTCGATGTGCCAGCCGGTCGGCTCGGCCCAGCGCGAGCACTGGCCGCCGCAGTCGTAGGCGCGGTGGGCGCCGACGACGTTCATCACGCCGACGACGCCGCCGAGCTGGACCTCGGGTGGCGATCCGGGCCCGCCGAGCTGCGGCATCCGCATGTTCGCGAGGTCCTCGGCGGCACGGAGGCCCGCGGCGTCGAGCTGCAGCCCGGCGTGGACCAGGGTCCAGCCGCGGTGCGCGCCGACGACGTTGCGCGACCGGTTCTCGACGTCCTTGCCTCCGGCGAGGATCGCCCAGGCCCAGGGCTGGCGGATCGAGATCGCCTTCATGTTCCAGTTCCGCTCTGTACGGTGCGGGTCATGAACCCGGGAGACACGTGGTGGGGCGTTGTGCTTGACGGGTTGTTTGGCGGTGTCGTCGGCGGTGCGGCGACGGGGGCTGCCGTCTGGGCGACGCTGCGGCACGAGAAGAGGTCTGCGCGGTTGCAGCGGCTGCATGCTTCAGCTGCTCGGTTAGGCGAGATGGCGACCGTGCTCGCGCAGGAGGTCGCCTCGGCGATTCCAGATGAAGTCGAACGAGGTGACTTACGGAGTTGGGCGTCGCAGGTCCGGCTCATCCAGGCCGCTTCGTTCGATCTCTGGGCCGGCATCTCGGACGATGAGCCCGACGCTGCCAAGGTGCTGGACAAGATCCGAGACCAACTGTCGGGGGCGACGCTGGGTCGCCGGGGCGAGTGGGAAGACAATCGCAATGAAGCACTCGAGGCGCTTGGATCGCTCTCGTCGTTCTCGGTCGCGTGGATCACAGAGCCCGACCAGTTCGTCGAGAAGAAGAAGCGACGGATCACCTTCCAGTCACCGGTGACTCGACAGATTCGTCCATAGAGTGCAGATACGGTGCGCGCCATGGATGAGACCTGGTCTGGCGGACACCTAAACGATCCGTCGTGGTGGTGGGCCATCGCGAGTGACGGCGTCCTTGGCGGCATCATCGGCGGCCTCGTGACCGCGTGGGCCGTTTGGCTGACGCTTCGGCATGAGAGGCGTAGTTCACGACTGACGTCGTCGCAAGATGCGGCTGGTCGGATGCTCGGCCTCGCGGCGGCTCTGCTCACCGAGATTGGGCAGACGTCGTTCGCCGGCCGGACCCCGGAATCGGATCTCGTCACTCTGGAGAAGTGGTGGGCCTCGTATCGCACCATGCAGGCTGCTTCAATCGAGTGGGCGTCGCGGATGAAGCTTGACTTTCCAGGCGCCTCCGCTGCCGTAGCAACGCATCGTCGGAAGGTGCACGACGTGCTCATCGACCGTTCGTCCACCCTCGAAGAGCGCCAAACGCCGTTGAGCGAGGCCGTGGCTGACGTGATCGTCCACGCGTCGACATGGCTCGGGGACCCGAAGTGCGACGAACCCGGGATCTTCGACCGGGCGGGCCTTCGGACAGCGAGAGCGACAACGGTCGTAGACGCCTCGGTATCACCTGCCACGGTGCAGACCGAGTCCACGGTCTCGTCGGCGTGACGCACCCCCACTTCGCCCAGACCTCGGAGAGGCGCTCGCCTTACGACGCTGGTGAGTCTCATGGCCGGGGCCTGGGACGTCGGCCGCACTGCAGCTGCGCCTCCATCAGGACCCAGGACGCGACGCCCTCGACGGGAGGCAGGTCGACACCCGCGGCGCCCGTGGCCACGACGCGCACGCGGCACTTCCCGCTGAGCCAGTGCTCGGTGTACGCGGCGTTGGCGATCACGTTGGCGCGGAGCGTGGAGATGATCTGGCCGAGGTCCTCGGTGGTCTCGGGGTCCAGGACGGCGCCGATGCTGAGGCGGTAGGGCCATACGACGGTCATGGAGCAGGTCCCGGGCCCCGCGACGCGGCCCGGCTGCGCCCCGTCGTCGGGGCCCCGGAAGCGGGTCACTCGGGGCGGCCCTTGAACAGCGGGTGGCGGATGTTGTTGTCGACGTGGTCGACGTACTCGATGAACGCGGCGCGGACGATGTCGTCGGGGTTGAGCAGCGCGTAGAAAAGCGAGAGCCGCCCGCTGGTGATCCGGTAGCGGAACCGGGCGATCAGCTCGACCGGGTCGGCGCCCTCGAACGGCGCGACGGCGATCGTGAAGGTCTGCGGGATCTCCAGGTCACCGCCCTCGCCGGCGCGGGCCTGGGTGGTCTCCTCGTAGCGCAGCTGGACCTGGCCGTCGCCCAGCCGGACCGCGGACTTGAAGTCCACGCCGGTGGTCGCGATGAGCGAAGAGGCGATCTCCAGCATCGTCGCGGCGTCGGGGGTGACGACGTCATTGGCGCGGTCCTCGAGGTGCTCGGCGAACTGCTCCTGGGTGAGCGCCTTCTTGTCGAGGGCGCGCCAGGCCTTCCAGGCGTCGGTCTGCACGAGCTCCAGCACGACACGGTGGTCCCGGTGGCCGGCCAGGCCGCCGGGCCTGTCGGTGTTGTCGACGTCGGCCTCGGCGTGGGCGTTGATGACGCCGACGAGCTGCATCTTGCCGAGGTCGGCGAAGACCTCGGTCTCGGGCAGGCCGTGCTTGGCGAGGTACTCAATGAAGGAGGGGGCGTCCTGGACGAAGACGGTGCCCTTCTTCCGGATCGGGTGCGGGGCGTAGCCCTCGTACTTCTTGTCGAAGTCGAGCTCGAGGGCGTCGACGTCGATGACGTGCGGCTGCTGGCCGTCGGCGCGGGGCAGGACGAAGAAGCGGCTGCCTTCGGCGAGCGCCTCCGGCATGGGCTTCATCGCGTAGCCAGCGAGGACGGCGGCGGCGGTCTCGTTGCTGCCGAACTCCTCCGGGCTGAAGTCGGGCGGGGTGGTGGTGCTCATGGATCAGGCCTCTCGTCGGGCGGCGGTCGACGCGGTCGCGTCGGCCGGGTCGGTGGGGACCCCCTGCAGGGACGGGAACTCGTCCTGGTTGGGGTCGCGACGGACGGGTCGGCCGTCGTCGGTGAGGAAGAAGGTCGAGGGCAGCACCGAGCGGCGCGGGACCTTCGAGCCGACCTGGTCGGTGACCTCGAGGCGCGGGGTCTCGTGGTCGTTGACCTTCTTCGGGGTGAACTTCAGCTTCACGACGACCTCGCCGGGCTTGCCGGTGTCCTGGCAGGCGGCGATGACCTTGGCGATCTCGTCGGTGAGCTCCTGGCTCAGGCGTCCGCGGCGCAGCTCGGCGAGGATGTCGAGTGCGGGACGCGCGTGTGCGCTCATGGGGCGGGGTTCTCCTTCGTGTCGGTGGTGCTCGGGGTGGTGCACTCGTGGGGGACGTGCCAGGGCATGTCGCGGACCTCGGCGTCGGCCTCGACGTCGGAGCACTGCCGCTGGACCTGGATGAGCTCGACGAGGTCGACGACCTTGTAGGCGGTGCGGCCCATGACCGGGAAGGCGTTCACGGCGAGCGGGTGGTGGCCGTCGACGGGGGTCGGGTCGAAGGTCCGGACGTTCCCGGTGAATGGCGAGCGGAGGAACACGACGGGTCGGCGGCACGTCCGGCACTTCGCGGGGCCGCGAGGCATCAGGACGCCGCCTCGGCGGTCTCGTTGACGAGCTCGGTGTGGCGGATCTCCAGCTCGGTGCGGACCTCGCGGTCGACCTCGCTGAGCGGGTAGCCGGCGGTCTTCAGCCAGTCCCACACCGCGAGGGCGTGCTGGATCTCGGTGAGGTCGTCGGAGAGGTCGTCGACGGCGTCGAGCGCGGACGCGATCGACGCGGCGGTCCAGGCGGCGAACGTGGCGAGGGCGTGGGTCGGCTTCGCGACCGCGACGGTCGCGGCGGCGATCGACCGGGCCCGCTGCTGGCCGGCGTACGACTGGTCGTCCTGGGCGACGCCGAGCGCGGCGAGGAGGGTGCGGGTGTCGATCGCGTCCTCGGAGCCGGGGGCGGTGATGAGCAGCGGTAGCGCGGCGGTCGCGGCCTTCGCGAGGTCGGAGTGGGTGCGGGGCGGGAGGAGGTGGGCGAAGTGCTCGCGCATCCAGTCGAGCCGTGCGGCGGACGCGGCCGCGCGTCGGGCGGCGCGCTGCTCGCGCTCGGCCTGCTGGGCCTCCCACTGGGAGCGCTGCTGCTCGCTGACGACCGGGGCGGTGCTGGTGGTGGCCGGCAGAGGGTGGAGGGACCCGTCGCGGCACAGAAGCCGCGGCTCGCGGTGCTGGTCGGCGTCGCCGTCCTCGTAGACGAGGCAGCCGTCGTGCCCGGCGGGGTCGCGGAGCTCGTCGGTGGTGAACCAGGCGACGGGGTAGATCCGGTTCGGGCCGGTGACGCGCTGTCCGTCGGGCCACTCGACCAGGGCGATCCCGGCCGCGGTCCACTGCTCGACCTGGGCGGCGTACGACGCGAGGGTGTCGCGACGCCTCCGCAGCACCCGCACCTCGACCTGGAAGTCCGGGGTCCCGAGCGCGGCGTCGAGGCGCTCGGCGGCGGTCTCGTCGCCCGCGAACTCGAGGACGGCTTCGGCGTCGGCGATGGTGATCTCGCCGGCGTGGAGCCGGCCGCGGGCGGTCTCGCCGAGGCTGGTGAGCCGGAGGCGGGCCTTGATGGTCGACTTCGCGCGGCCGGTCGCCGCGGCGATGGCGTCGATGTCGTGCCCGAACAGGGTGAGTTGCTCGTAGGCCGCGGCCTCCTCGGCCGGGGAAAGGTCGGAGCGGTGGAGGTTCTCGACGAGCATGAACTCCAGCTGCTGGGCCTCGGTGACGAGATCGTCGCGCAGCATGACGGGGACCTCGTCGAGGCCGGCCTTCGCGGCGCCGTCGAGGCGGCGGTTGCCGCCGAGGGCGTAGTAGCCGTCCCAGTCGTACGCCGGGGCGACCGTGAGGGCCTGGGCGATCCCGATGGAGCGGATCGACTCGACCATCTCCGGGTCAGCGACCGCGGCCCAGCGGGCGTTGTTCGGGTGTTGCCGGACGCGGTCGAGCGGCAGGGTGGGCGTGGTCAGGTCGACGGTGGTGTCGGTGGGGTGCTCAGTGGTGGTCATGCGGACTCCCGGTCGGTGAGGGCGCCGCGGACCGGGGCGTAGACGTTCACCCGGGCGGCCTTGGTGGAGCGGAGGGTCGACGGCGTGACGCCGACGTATCGGATGAGGCCGTCGAGCTGGGCCTGGATGAGGCGGCGGCTGATGAGGCACTTGCGGACCTCGGGCAGCAGCGGGCGGAGGTCGTTGGCGGAGAACGGCCGGCCCTGGCGGACGAAGGCGTGGATCACCTGGTCGATGACGCGGCGGTCCCACTCGTCGGCCTTGCCGTGCTCGCGGGTGGATGCCTCGTAGAGCTCCCAGCCCTTCGCGACGGCGGCGCGTACGGCGTCGGAGACGGGCGCCTCGATGATCGGGCCGCTCACGAGGTCGCCGACTTCCAGCGGCCGACGAGGGCGTCGAGGTGCTGGTCGGAGAACTCCCACCGGTGCACGGGGTGCGCGCGCCAGTTGCGGAGGTCCTCGGCCGGAGGGATCGAACGGGAGCCGGTGGACGGGGCGCGATCGGGGAGAGCCGCTCCGTCCACCGGGCCGTGTCCCGCCACCGGCCGCGCTTCCCATTCGCAGCTGGTGGCGGGAGTCTGGGGGTAGGGGTCCTGCATCGCGGCGAGGATCCGGGCGCGGTCCCGCGGCGGGACCGAGGGGAACAGCACCGCGGCGGTGCGGCGGGCGATGAGGATGACGAGGTTCGTCATGTCGGGTCACCTCCAGCGACCTTCAGGTGTCGGGCCGGCTTGGCCGGCGGGAGTGCGGCGAGGTCGGACGCCTCCTGGGCGGCCTTGCGCAGGTAGGCGACGTGCGCGGCCGCGGCGTTGATGTCGGCCGCGGGGATGCCGCCCGAGGTGGAGATGAACTCCAGCCCGTCGGCGAGGTCGCGGGCGGTCTCGACGTCGACGACGACGGTCACGACGCCGGGCGCGATGAGCGCGTCGAATCGGGCGGTCACGTCGTCGCCCAGATGACGAGGACGACGATGAGGATCACCGCGGTGAGGACGGTGAGGTCTCCGGCGCTGTCGGCGAACAGCGGCCGGATCATGACTGCACCTCGACCGGTCCGTACGCCGTGACGAGCTCGTCCCAGAGGAGGACGCGCCCGACCTTGGTGTTGTACAACGGGCCCTGCTCGGCAGTCGGGCACGAACGGCCGCACGTGTGCCACCAGGCGCCATCGGCCGGCGCCCAGGTGCATCGCTCGCGGTCGAGCACGCGGGAGTCGGGCGAGGTGGACGGCTCGGGCGTCATGGCCGCGGCGGCGGCGTCGAGGAGTTCGGAGACCAGCGCGGTGACCCCCGATCCCCAGTAGCGCTGCTCGCGCACGCGAGTGGCGGCCTGGCGAAGGTGCATGACCGTGGCCTCGTCGACCGTCATTTGCTTCGGGCCCGTGGTGAGCTGCGGACGGGGGACGCTGATCCGGCGAGGGGCGGTCACTGCAGGGCCTCGTTCGCGTCAGCGCCGTCGAGGACCCAGTCGAGGACCAGCCAGCCGAGGTAGAGCACGGCTACGACCAGCGCGAAGACGACCGCGGCGGCCTGGAGCTCGGCCTGGGTGGCGGGCTGCGGGGTGCCATCGCGGACGACTGTGGCGAGCGTGATCACGCGGCACCGCCCTGGAGGACGTCGTGCAGCTCGAAGAGGAGCCCGACGACGTCGGAGACCTCGAGGGGCGCGGAGGGCGTGGTGCTGGTCGTGGTCGGTCCCGTCATGGGACACTCCCTTCAGTTCGTGAACCCCGGTCTGCCTGCAAGCTGTGGCCGGGGTTCCGGCTTGTCTGGATGTCGTGCGGCGCTGCCGGTCAGGCGGAGATGCCGATCTCCTCGCGCTCGGAGCGGGTGAGGTAGCGGCCCTGGTTGGCCATGTCGTGGAGGCGGTCGAGGCGTCGACCCCGGGCACGGCCGCGGCGCGCGAGGTCGTCGACGAGCGCTTGGTGGTCGCGCTCGGCCTCGCGGGCGGCGAGCTCCTCCGGTGAGAGGGCGCGGACGGCGAGGGCCCGGCGACGGTCGAAAAGGGCCTGCTCAAACGTCCACAACGCGTACGACGGGCTGTCCCGGTCGGCCGGACGCCGTACCGGGGTGGAGCCGAGCACGACGAGCGCGATCCGTCCGACCTGGTGCGTCTCCTCCACCGTGCGGCACCAGACTGCGGCGACCGTGAAGTCGGCGACGGTGAGGTGGCCGTACGCCAAGAGGTCGTCGTCTCGGGTCCGGAGGTGCTCGACGTCGGATCCCAGGCTGATCGGGAGCATTGCCGTGCACCGGCGACAGAACCGGCGCCCCTCCCCCGGCACGCCGACGACGCCGGGCGTGAAGAGGTAGAGGCGACCGGTCCTGGCGCGGCACACCGTCCGGGCGGCACGAGGGAGGGCAGACCCGGACGGGGTCAGCGGGCCGGCGGGCGCGAGGTGCACCACGCCGCGAGGACGGGCCACCACGTGAGCGCCGGCACGAGCGGCCGCGACGACGCGGAGCGGCACTGCGACGGAGGTCGTCATGCGGCGGCCCTCCGCCGGCGGCGCCGGGCGACGGGGACAGCCTGCTTCGGCTTCAGCGCCTCACGCAGCGCTTCCTTGTCGGCGGCCGTGAATCGCCACCCGGCGCTTCCGCCGAGGTTCATGCCGATGCCGTGCTCGCGGGCGGTCTTCGCGATCTTCTCGCGACCGCACCGGAACTCGTCGGCGACCTCGTAGACGGTCTGGGTCTCCATCAGGCCGCACCGGCCCTCGTCGGCGGCTGCAGCGACTCGACGGGCACGTCGAGCCAGTTCGCCACGACCATCAGCTCGACGACGTCGAAAGGAACGGTCCCGTTGAGGCGGCGAGCGGCGGTCGCGGTCGTGATGTTCAGGACCTCAGCGAGGTCGAGCTGCTTCTTCTTCTTGCGCGCCATCCCGGCTCGCACCTCGCCAGCGACGGCTGCTGCGTACTCCCCCGGTGTCATGTCCGAAAGTCTGGAACGTTTTCGTTCCAGACTCAAGCGAATCATCCAAATTGGCTAAAAACGTTCCAGTTGGGTCGTTGGTGTGGGAGGCTCGCCCCGTGACTTCCCCCCGCGAGTACGCACAGCGCGTCGCGGACGCGCTGGTAGACGTGATCGAAGACGCCAGGTGGCAGGCCAGGATCGGCAGCCTGCGAGACCTGGCGACCCGCGCAGGCATGACCCACACCGCACTCAACAAGCGGATGCGCCACGAGACCCCGTTCAACGTCCGGGACCTCGCGGCAGTCGCCGCCGTCCTCGATATCCACCCGGCCGAGCTGCTGACCCGCGCGAAGGCGCTGGTCGACGAGCGCGCTTCCCTCTCCCTGGTGCCTGGGGTCGAGACGGACGAGGTCGTCGAGGAGATCGCCGCCCACGACTCCGAAGGCCTCATCGCGGACGAGCAGGAAGCAACCGACACGCCGTGACGGCCTCTGCACCCGGCACTGTCGGTGGCGGCTTGTACAACTTGCGGCGCGTCAGCGTCGCGCTACCCAGGCACGACGGACGTCGGAGAAACGGGACGCCGGCAGGCCATGACTCACCACTGAACGAAGAGCGGTTCGCAGACCTCATCGACCTCTGCGACGACCACGACGTCAGGGTGGAGTGGGCCGACCTGGGCCCGAAGCGCCACGGTCAGTACAAGCGCCGCCTCCGCCTCATCGAGCTGAACCAGAATCTGAACCTGCGTCAGCTGGTGCCTGCCCTTGCACACGAGTTCGCGCACTTCGTGTACGACGACGGCTGCTCGACGCCGACCGCCGAGAGGCGAGCCTGGGAGTACGCCGCGCGGATGCTCATCACGGCGGAGCAGTACGCCCGCGCCGAGCAGATCGTGGGGTCTCACCCCCACGCGATCGCGGCCGAGCTCGACCTCACCGCCGTCGTTGTGAAGGCGTGGTGCCGCCAGCATCGAGCGGCCTTCGATGGCCGAGGGGCGTGACCGCGCCTACATAGGCAATTAGCCGAGCGGAGCGTCGGGTGGCAGGGGTCCCTCATCGAGCGATTCCTCAGATCCCTGGGCGGCGTCGGCTGTCTCGGAGCCGTGCATCGCGTTCGGGTCCTTGTAGCCATCCAGGTGGTCGGTAGGCGCCTCTCGAATCGCGGCCGTTGCGCCCTGGGACAAGTAGAGTCTTGACGGCCACTTGTCGGCGTCGATGCAGGACTCGCACAGCGCGATGGCCTCCGCTGGACCCTTCATCCCCTTGTCATTCCGCAGCGACTTGACGGCCTCGTTGACCTTGTCGTCATTGCGTCGGTCAACTGTGAAGAAGGGATAGTCCCGCTGCTCCCAGACCCCCTTGAGCTCGCGGCCCCCGTGATACTCGAGGTCGTTGTAGGCGTCGGGGGTCGCCCGAAGCACGGCGAGCACCACCTCGACGCTCATAGGGAATCGTCGTGGAGACGCCTGCGCGAACAGACGGAAGCCCGTGTCGATGGAGGGACCGAAGTAGTCATAGAGGTAGTTCTCGTGATCAGGCGGACCGTCACACAGCTCGTCGTTGGCAGCGATGGGATTCTTATCCGACCCCAACCCGACCGTGTTCCGTGGCACTGCCACGGCGCGATCTGGATAAGGGAACGTCGCGATGAACGCCCCGCCCTTCGTGCCCATGCCAAGCGGAGCAATGCGGTCGTTCCACACGTCGATGGCGCGTAGCCAGATTCGCACCGCGTTGTACACGTCGACTTCGGATTCCAGATCGACGGTGAAGACCAGCTCGTCACCGATCGGCTTCCACAGACGGAACTCAGGACTCGTGTCCGCGGGCGGCCGGTCCGCCATCCACAAGTTCGTCTCCTGAGCCAGTGTCTGGGGGAAGTCGAGATAGAACTCAAGGAACGAGACTTGCCAGGGGACGCCGTCGCCCTCTGTCCACTCGGCGGTCGTCCTGCCAGCGCGTCGAGCCGCCTGGCTCTGCTTATACCTGGTAGATCCGACCAGGTCGCAGGACAGGAAGAGCTTCGAACTTGGCGGCTGCGTCACGGGATCCGGAGGACCTGAGCCCGGACCTCTGCCGCTGCTGGCGAGACGTCGAAGTGCAGCGCCGCACGCCAAGCGTCCTCTCGTCGGTGACACTGCTCGCGGAACTTGCTTTCAGGCATCAAGAGCGAGGAAGCGAAGACGTTCGCCTCAGTCTCCGCACGGTTGCGGCCTCCACGCCCATAGCCCTGCTCACCCTCCCTCTTCGGGAGCAGGTAGTGAAGGAAGTAGTGACCAAGTTCGTGCGCGATCGTGAAGCGGTCGCGTCGAGGGGAGGTCGTGGCAGGCACGTTGATCGTGAAGTCTCCGATCTCCCGCACGTGGAGTGACTCCCGGCTCGTCGAAGCCATGACGTGGCCACCCAGCTTCGCCACAAGACTGTGGATGTCTGCGACGCCGTCACGGGAGTAGATCCCATGGTGCTCCCCGACCTTCTCGGCGTAAGCCGAGATAGCCGAGTACGAGAGGTTCGACGGTTCCGTCAGAGCGTACGAACTCATGACTTCATCCCGGCGGTCATGGCCGGAAAGTACATCAGAATGCTTGTGAACCCGCGCATCTTGTTCTCCTTCGCGAGCAAATTCTACCCAGCGGTGGTGCTTGACACACCCCTCGAGCAGTGTGAGTTCGAACCTATGTTCGATGTCCAGGCCAGGCGCACTCGATACATCGGCTGGCCGAACGACTGTCTTAGGCCGCGCCGTCAACGGCGACTCGCCCGGCAATGGCCGGGCTGCGGCGAGCGGTTTCGTCTGAAACTGCGTGGGCGAGGTGACGCAGTGCATCGTCCGGAAGTGACTCGACGCGCGGCAGCCAGGACCCTCCACCGGCGCGGCCCGCAAAGGCCAGTGACGCGGCCTCGGCGGCGAGGAGTTGGGCGTCGGGCAGCAGGTGGGAGTAGGTGTCGACGGTCGTCTGGATGGACTCATGCCCGAGGCGGGCCTGGACGACGTGGATGGGCGTGCCGGCAGCGAGCAACCAGGACGCGTGGGTATGCCGCAGGTCGTGGATCCGTGGTGACTGGGCGAGGGTGCCGCGGCACCCGCAGGCGCCCGGCGGGTCCGAGTGGACCTTGCAGCGGTGCGGCTCCCCGGTGCCACACCGGCAGTCCTTCGGGATGTGGGCCGCGCAGTGCTGCGCTCGCCAAAGCGCCGGCCGCCAGTTCTTCGACCAGAAGGTCCGGTGGGCGATCATCCCGCCGCGCGGGGCCGTGAAGACGAGGTCGCGGCCCGCCTTGCCGTCGAGCAGCGGGCGGAGGTCCTTGACGACTTCGGCGGGCAGCGCAATTGTGCGCCGGCCCTTCTTGGTCTTCGGCGGCCCGATGACTCGGGCGCCGTCGCCGGACCACTTCAGCGCTCGCCGGATCTTGATGGTCCGGGCGCCGAGGTCGACGTCGCCGCGGCGGAGTACGACGGCCTCACCCCAGCGGCAGCCGGTGCCGACCAGGAACCGGAGGAAGGGGAGGTAGTGCGGCGAGAAGGTCGCGTAGAGCGCCTCCCACTCCTCGTGGGTCAGGCACACCATCTCGGCGTCGTCCTCGTCGTCGATCGAGTCGACCGCGACCCGCCGACCCTCCGGGAGTCGTACGCCCTTGACCGGGTTGCGTGTGAGGTGGCCGAGCTCGATGCACCGGGCGACCACGCCGGACAGGAGCCCGCGCTGGTTCTCGAGGCTCTTGGTGGAGTAGGCCTCTCCGGTCAGGCCCTTCCCGGCGGCGAGGTCGTTGACTGCCTGACGGACGATGTCGGCGGTGAGCTGGTCGGCGCGCGTCGTGCCGATGAGGTGACCCCAGCTGCGCGCCCAGAGCCGCTCGTAGCCGAGCCGGGTCCCCTCCTCGATGCCGGTGAGCAGCCGGATGTGGTCGGCGGCGACCTGGTCGAGTGTCGGGATGCCCTTCTCTTGCTCGCCGGCGTACAGCCGGTCGAGCGCGCCCTGCGGGCCGAGGGCGTCGAGCCACTTCGCGAAGGTGTCGGCGTCGGCCTTCCGGTCGAAGGACTCCGACGTCTGCAGCGGCTTGCCGGTCTTCGCGCTGATGCCGTGCCGGAACCGGACCCGGTACGTCGTCGAGCCGTCGCTCTTCGTGAGGGTCTCGACCTTGCGCACGGGTGCCTCCTGTCGTCGTTGCGGACGCTAGCCGCGGGCACCGACAGGAGCTTGTGTGTACGGGAGTGCATTTCGGCGAAATGCAGTCCGGCCCCTGGTCCGCATCTCTGCAGGCCAGGGGCCGGATCACTTCGCGTGCGCGAGGGGGGATTTGAACCCCCACGCCCTTTCGGACACTGGCACCTGAAGCCAGCGCGTCTGCCGTTCCGCCACTCGCGCGTGAAGCGGCCTCACGGTATCCCAGGCGCTGACACATTCCCAAACCGGCGTGCGGCGGTCCGGCACCCGCTCTCGGCACCCCGTTACGATCGGTCGCAACCCGGCGCCAGGTCGGGGCGGTTGGCCTGCCGTGGGGGCAGGGCGCGAGGACGAGAGGGGAACGCGGATGGGCGGGCTCCAGAAGTTCGAGCAGCGCTTGGAGCAGATGATCTCCGGTGCCTTCGCGCGTGCGTTCCGCTCCGCGGTGCAGCCGGTCGAGATCGCGGCGGCCCTGCAGCGCGAGTGCGACAACAACGCGCAGATCCTCTCCCGCGACCGGCGGATGGTCCCCAACGACTTCCACGTCGAGCTGTCGTCGGTCGACCTGGACCGGCTCGCGCCCTACGACACCGCGATGGCCGACGAGCTGGTCGCCCAGGTGACGCTGCACGCCGAGACCCAGGGCTACGTCTTCCCCGGGCCGGTGTCCATCGCCTTCGAGGCGGCCGACGACCTCACCACCGGCCGCTTCCGGGTGAAGGGGCAGGCCCAGGCGAAGGTCACCGGCAGCTCCACCTACACGCAGGTACGGCGCGCGCGGGCGATGCTCGAGATCAACGGCACCCAGCACCCCCTCCAGCCGCCGAGCCTGGTGGTCGGCCGGGGCACCGAGGCCGACGTCCGCATCAACGACCCCGGGGTCAGCCGCCGCCACGTCGAGTTCGTGGTGCACACGCGCCACACCGACCGCGGCGAAGAGGTGCAGGTCGAGGTGCACGACCTCGGCTCCACCAACGGCATGCTCGTGGACGGCCAGAAGGTCAAGCGCTCGCCGCTCGACGACGGCTCCACGGTCCGCATCGGCAACACCACGATGACCGTCCGGGTGGTCGAGGAGGACGGTCATGTCTGAGCTGACCCTGCTGCTGGTCCGGATCGCCTACCTGGCGATCCTGTGGATCTTCGTGCTCTCGGCCATCTCGGTGATCCGCTCCGACATGTTCGGCGCCCGGGTCCCGGAGGCCGCGCGCGCCAAGGCGCCGCGCCGCAAGGAGAAGGCCGCCAAGCCCCCGTCGAAGCGCCGCGGCGCCCCCACCCACGTCCTGGTCGTCGAGGGCTCCAGCGCCGGCGAGCGCGCCGACCTCGACCTGGCGCCCGTGCTGATCGGCCGGGGCAGCGACGCCGCGATCCGCCTCGACGACGACTACGTCTCGACCCGGCATGCCCGGATCGCCGCGTCCGGTGACCAGTGGTTCGTCGAGGACCTCGGCTCCACCAACGGCACCTACATCGGCACCGTCCGCATCACCCAGCCGACCACGATCACGCTCGGCACCCAGGTCCGGATCGGCAAGACCATCCTGGAGCTCCGGAAGTGACGGGTCTCCCCTGATGCTGCGCCTCCAGTACGCCGCGCTCTCCGACGTCGGTCGGGTCCGCCGCGACAACCAGGACTCCGGGTACGCCGGCCCCTGGCTCCTCACCGTCTGCGACGGGGTCGGGGGCGCCGCCCGCGGCGACATCGCCTCGAGCACCGCCGTGCAGCAGCTCCGCAAGCTCGACGAGCAGCCGGGCGAGGACCTGCTCGGTGCCGTCGCCGGGGCGCTGCACCGGGCCCACGACCGGATCGCCGAGCTGGTCGACGAGGACCCCGCGCTCAACGGCACCAGCACCACCGCCACCGTCGCGCTGTTCGACGGGCAGCGGATCGGCCTGGGCCACGTCGGCGACAGCCGCGCCTACCTGCTGCGCGACGGCGAGCTGAGCCAGCTCACCGTCGACCACACCTTCGTCCAGAGCCTCATCGACGAGGGCCGGATCACCGAGGCCGAGTCGCGGGTCCACCCGCACCGCAACATCATCCTCAAGGCCCTCGACGGGGTCCGCGAGGCCGAGCCCGACCTGTTCGTCCTCGAGCTGGTCGCCGGTGACCGGCTGCTGCTGTGCAGCGACGGCGCCAGCGGCGTGCTCGACGACCCCCGGCTGGCCGAGATCCTCGCCGCCGGCACGCCCGACTTCGCCGCGGTCGAGCTGGTCCGCGCCAGCCTGGAGGCCGGCAGCTCCGACAACGTCACCTGCATCGTCGCCGACGTCGCCGAGTCCGACGGCTCGCCCGCCACCGACGCGGACGGCGAGCCGCTCCAGCCGCAGCTCGTCGGCGCCGCCGCCGAGCTCCGCCGGCGCCCGACCCGGGCCCCGCGCACGGGCGGCATGTTCCGCGGACGCGCCGGCGACACCGGCGAGCTCGAGCCCGTGCCCGCCGACCTGCCCGACGACGTCCACGCGATCCACGCCGACCCGATCGACCCCGAGCAGGCCCGCTACGCCCCCCGCGCCCCGGTGCGGTTCGTCTGGCTCTCGCGGCTCCTGCTCACGCTGGCCCTGCTCGGCCTGCTCTGGATCGCCGTCGCGGCGGCCTGGTCGTGGACGCAGCAGCAGTACTACGTCGCCGAGGAGAACGGCGAGGTGGTCATCTTCCGCGGGGTCAACGCCGACCTGCCGGGCCTCTCGCTCTCGGAGCCCTACGAGACCACTAACGTCGAGATCGACCGGCTCGCCGACACCTACCAGCAGCAGTTGGGCGAGGGCATGGGCAACGGCTCCCTCGACGACGCCCACCAGATCGTCGAGAACCTCGTCGAGCGGATGGCCCCGGCGGAGTCGACGCCATGAGCACCCCGACCGCCTCCCCCGGCACGTCCGGGCTGATGGGCTTCGTGCACCGCCGCCGGCGCGGTGCCGAGCTCTTCCTGCTCGTCCTCGCCCTCGCCGTCGGCGTCGGGGCCTACGCCGCCGTCGGCATCGGCGTGAAGGGCGAGGTCCCGGCCGACATGGTCGGCTACAGCAGCTGGCTGGCCGCCCTGACCATCGCCGCCCACCTGGTCATCCGCTTCGTCGCGCCGTACGCCGACCCCGTGCTGCTGCCGGTCGTCGCGGCGCTCAACGGCCTCGGGCTGGCCGTCATCCACCGCCTCGACCTGGCCGCGGGCAGCGCGTCGAAGGACGTCGCCCGGGCGCAGCTCACCTGGATGACCCTCGGCGTGATCCTCTTCGCGGTGACCCTGATCGTGCTCCGCGACCACCGCCGGCTGACCCGGTTCACCTACACCAGCGGCCTCGCTGCGATCGTGCTGCTGCTGCTGCCGATGGTCCCGGGCCTCGGCAAGACCATCAACGGCGCCAAGATCTGGATCGGCGTCGGGCCGTTCAGCTTCCAGCCGGGCGAGATCGCCAAGCTGCTGCTCGTCATCACCTTCGCCGGCTACCTGGTCCTCCACCGCGACGCGCTCGCCCTGGCCGGGCGCCGGGTGCTCTTCGTCGACCTGCCCCGCGGCCGCGACCTCGGCCCGATCCTGGTGATGTGGCTGATCAGCCTCGGCGTCCTGGTCTTCCAGCGCGACCTCGGCTCCAGCCTGCTCTTCTTCGGGCTGTTCCTGGTGATGCTCTACGTCTCCACCGAGCGGCCGGGCTGGCTGGTCGTGGGCGGGATGCTGTTCACCCTCGGCGCCGCCGGCGGCTACTACGCCTTCTCCCATGTCCAGCAGCGCTTCGACATCTGGCTCTCGCCCTTCAGCTACTACCGGCCCGAGTCCGGACCGACCAGCGACCAGCTGGTCGAGTCGATGTTCGGGATGGCCTGGGGCGGCCTGCTCGGGCGCGGGTTCGGGGAGGGCAGCCCGTGGCGGATCTCGTTCGCCAACTCCGACTTCATCATGGGCGCGATCGGCGAGGAGCTGGGCCTGACCGGCGTCCTCGCCGTGCTGGTGATGTACGGCCTCATCGTGGAGCGTGGCCTGCGCGCGGCCCTGATCTCGCGCGACGGGTTCGGCAAGCTGCTCGCGACCGGCCTGGCCGCCGTCTTCGCCCTCCAGGTCTTCGTGGTCATCGGCGGCGTCACCCGGCTGATCCCGCTCACCGGCCTGACCACCCCGTTCCTCTCCGCTGGCGGGTCGTCCCTGATCGCCAACTGGGTGATCATCGCGCTGCTGCTGCGCGTCTCCGACCTGGCCCGCCGCCCCCTCCCGGACCTCTCCACCGACGACGAGTCCGCCGACGACGAGTCGACCCAGGTGATCCGACTGTGAACAAGCCGATCCGCACCATCTCGATCTTCTGCCTCGTGCTGTTCCTCGCGCTGATGGCCAACGCGACGTACCTCCAGTACTTCCGCAGCGAGGCCCTCAACGACCGGGCCGAGAACCAGCGGGTCTTCGACGCCGCCTTCTCGCGCGAGCGCGGCTCGATCATCGTCGGCCGTGACGCGATCGCCGAGAGCGTCCCGGTCGACGACCAGTACGAGTTCCAGCGCACCTACAACGCTCCCTTCAAGTACGCCCCGCTCACCGGCTTCTTCGCCTACGCGTACGGCGCCAGCCAGCTGGAGCGCACCCAGAACGACGTGCTCTCCGGCGAGGACGACCGCCTCTTCGTCACCCGGCTGGTCGACCTGCTGAGCAACAAGGGCACCCAGGGCGGCAACATCCGGCTCACCATCGACCCGGCCGCCCAGGACGCGGCCGCGGAGGCGCTGTCGAACGTGCCGGGCGACGTCGAGGGCTCGGTCGTGGCGCTGGAGCCCAAGACCGGCAAGATCCTGGCGATGGTCACCGCTCCGTCGTACGACCCCAACAAGCTGGCCTCCCACGACAAGGCCTCCGTGGACCGGGCCTGGAAGCAGCTGACCACCGACGACTCCGAGCCGATGCTCAACCGCGGCACCCAGAAGACCCTGCCGCCCGGCTCGACCTTCAAGCTGGTCACCGCGGCCGCCGCGATCGAGGACGGGCTGGCCGAGTCGGCCGACGACCAGGTCCCCGGCGGCACGGAGTACCAGCTGCCCCAGACCTCCGGCGACACCGGGCTGATCGACAACGAGGGCCGCTCCTGCGGCACCGACACGATCCCGTTCACCCAGGCGCTCGGCAACTCCTGCAACACCACCTTCGCCCAGCTGGCCGTCCAGGTCGGCGGGGACAAGCTGCGCGAGCAGGCCGAGGCCTTCGGCTTCAACCAGGACTACCTCGAGGACCTGCGCCCGCAGGCCAAGTCGGTGTTCCCCGACGGCGCGAACGAGCCGCAGACCGGCCAGGCCGGCATCGGCCAGTACGAGGTCCGCGCGACCCCGCTGCAGATGGCGATGGTCGCGGCCGGGATCGCCAACAACGGCGTCGTGATGCGGCCGTACGTCGTCGACGAGGTGCAGTCGGCCGACCTCGACGTCGTGGAGACCACCCAGCCCGAGGAGTTCTCGCGCGCGGTGAAGTCGTCGACGGCCAAGGTGCTGACCGACCTGATGACCTACACGGTGAACGACGGCACCGCGAGCCCGGCGGCCATCCCCGGCGTCCAGGTGGCGGGCAAGACCGGCACGGCGCAGAGTGGCCAGGACGACGTCTCGCCGTACGCCTGGTTCGTGTCGTTCGCCCCCGCCGACGACCCCGAGGTGGCGGTGGCGGTGATGATCGAGAAGGCCGACATCCCGCGCGGCGAGATCGGCGGCGGCGTGATCGGCGGACCGATCGCGAAGGCGGTCATGGAAGCGGTGATCAAGTGACGACCGGAACCCCCGAGACGTACGCCGACGACGCGCGGCGCTACCTGCTGCGCAGCCGGATCGCGACCGGCGGCATGGGCGAGGTGTGGCGGGCGACCGACACCACGCTGGGCCGCGAGGTGGCGGTCAAGCTCCTCAAGACCGAGTACGCCGACGACCCGGCGTTCCGTTCGCGCTTCGAGACCGAGGCCCGGCACGCCGCCGCCCTGCACCACCCGAACATCGCCTCGGTCTACGACTTCGGCGAGGCCGACGCGGCCGACGGGTCCGGGATCCCGCGCCCCTTCCTGGTGATGGAGCTGGTCGACGGTCAGCCGCTGTCCGCGCTGCTGCGTGTGGGCTCGGGGCTCGACCCGGTGCCGACCCGCGAGCTGCTCGCCCAGGCCGGTGACGCACTCGGCGTCGCCCACCGCGCCGGCATCGTGCACCGCGACGTGAAGCCCGCCAACCTGCTGGTCACGCCCGACCGCCAGCTGAAGATCACCGACTTCGGCATCGCCCGCGCCACCGAGGGGCTCGGCATCACCCAGACCGGCCAGGTCATGGGCACCCCGCAGTACCTCTCCCCCGAGCAGGCCCGCGGCGAGACCGCGACCCCCGCCTCCGACGTCTACGCGCTGGGCGTGGTCGCGTTCGAGTGCCTGGTGGGTCGCCGGCCCTTCGACAAGGAGTCGCCGGTCGCGACCGCGCTCGCGCACCTGCACGACCCGGTGCCGGAGCTCCCGGCGAGCGTGCCGGACGACCTCGCCCGCGTCGTACGACGGGCGCTGGCCAAGGACCCCGCGGAGCGGTACGCCGACGGCGCCGCGTTCGCCGCGGCGCTCCGCGACCCCGCGGCCGACGCCGCGACCCAGGTCGTCGCGCCCGTGGTCCCGCCCGCCACCCAGCAGACGCAGGTGCTCGGCGCTCCCGTGCCGGCTCCGACCCCGGCGCCCACGACGACCACGCCGGCGCAGGACGACGCGAGCGACGGCCGTCGTACCCGCTGGCTGGTCGTGCTGCTGCTGGTCCTGCTCGGCGTGGTCGCCGTGACCGCCGCGGTGCTCGCCACCCGGGGTGGCGACGACGACAGCTCGTCCCCGCCGGCCGACACCGGGGAGATCACGATCCGGGAGAGCGACTACGTCGGTCGCCCGGTCGGCGAGGTGGCCGACGAGCTGGGCGAGCTCGGCCTGCGGGTCGACACCAGGGAGGTCGACAACCCCGGCGACCGCACCGAGGGCAACGTCTCGTCGGTCGACCCGTCGGGCCGGCTCGACGAGGGTGAGCAGGTCCGGGTCTCCTACTGGGGCCCGGTCCCCGAGGAGGAGCCCAGCGAGGAGCCGACCCCGTCCGAGGAGCCCGAGCCCACCGAGGAGCCGAGCGAGACGCCGTCGGAGGAGCCGTCCGAGGAGCCCAGCGAGACTCCGTCCGAGACGCCGACCCCGTCGGAGACCCCGAGCCCCACCGAGTCCGCACCCGCGGCGGGTGCGAGCACCCCCGCCGCCGGCCAGAGCCCCCAGACCGACCGGGAGGTCACACCCCGATGAGCAGCCCACAGCCGACGACGGTCGGCGGACGCTACGAGCTCGGCGAGCTCCTCGGCCGAGGAGGGATGGCGGAGGTCCGCAAGGGCACCGACACCCGCCTGGGCCGAGTCGTCGCCGTGAAGCGGCTGCGCACCGACCTGGCCAGCGACGCCACCTTCCAGGCCCGGTTCCGCCGCGAGGCGCAGTCGTCGGCCTCGCTCAACCACCCCTCGATCGTGGCCGTCTACGACACCGGCGAGGAGCCCGCGAGCGACGGCTCGGGCGTCTCCCAGCCCTACATCGTGATGGAGTACGTCGCCGGACGCACGCTGCGCGACGTGCTGCGCGAGGGCCGCAAGATCCTGCCCGAGCGCGCGCTCGAGATCACCAGCGGCGTGCTCGCCGCCCTCGACTACAGCCACCGCGCCGGGATCATCCACCGCGACATCAAGCCCGGCAACGTGATGCTCACCCCCAGCGGCGACGTGAAGGTGATGGACTTCGGGATCGCGCGCGCGATCAGCGACGCCGCCAACACGATGACCCAGACCGCCGCGGTCGTCGGCACCGCCCAGTACCTCTCCCCCGAACAGGCCCGCGGCGAGACCGTCGACTCCCGCTCGGACGTCTACTCCGCCGGCTGCCTGCTCTACGAGCTGCTGACGGGGCGCCCGCCGTTCGTCGGCGACAGCCCGGTCGCGGTGGCCTACCAGCACGTCCGCGAGCAGGCCCTGCCGCCGTCCGACCACGACACCTCGCTGGCCCCCGAGATCGACGCCATCGTGATGAAGGCGCTGACCAAGCGTCTGGAGGACCGCTACCAGTCGGCCGCGGCGATGCGCAGCGACATCGAGCGCTACCTCGCCGGCCGTCCGGTGCAGGCCACCGTGCCTCCCCCGGCCCCGCCGACCTCGGCCACCACCGTCGTCGCGCCGGTCACCGGTCCGACGACCGCCGCCACCCCGCTCCCGGAGGCCGAGGAGCGCACCGGTCCGCGCACCGGCCTGCTGGTCGGCCTGGGTCTGCTGCTGATCGCGCTGATCGTCGGTGGCGTGCTGCTGTGGCCCAAGCTCTTCCCGCCGGCTCCTCAGGACGAGGAGGTCCCCGACCTGGCCGGGATGACCGAGCGCGCGGCCCGCGCGGCGATCGGCGACGCCGGCCTGGCCGTGGGGACGATCGCCCGCGAGGCCAGCACCGAGGTCCCCGCCAACCGGGTCATCCCCGGCTCTCAGGAGCCGACGGCCGGCCTGTTCGTCGACCCCGGCACCACCGTCGGCTTCACCATCTCCACCGGCCGGCCCCAGGTCAACGTGCCCGTGGACCTGGTCGGCCAGAGCCGCGACGAGGTCAAGCAACGGCTCGCGGAGCTGGGCCTGGTGCCGGACGAGAAGGAGGAGAAGTCCGACGAGGACAAGGACGTCGTGATCCGGACCGCACCGCCGCCCGGCACGCCCGTGACCACCGGTTCCACGGTCACCGTCTACTTCTCCGACGGCCGCGAGACCCTACCCGACCTGGTCGGCCGGACCCGTCAGGAGGCCGAGCAGATCGTCAAGGACCTCGGCTTCGTCCCGCGCTTCTTCGAGGACGACGGCAACCCCGATGTCCCGAACGGTCAGGTGTTCGAGCAGGACCCCGCCGCCGGCAAGGAGTACGACGACCAGACGATCGTCTACCTCACCGTCTCGACCTACGTCGAGCCGACCCCGACGCCTACCCCGACGCCGACCCCCACGCCGACCCCCACGGACCCGGGCGTCCCGACCGACCCCACCGACCCGACGGACGGCCTGCCGGGCACCGAGCGCTCGACCGGACCGGTCACTCCATCGGCTCGGCGTACGACAGGTCGAGCAGGCCGTCGTACGCCGGGGCGGTGACGTCGTCCTCGACCTCCAGCTCCCAGCCGATGGCGATCTCGGGGTCGTCGGCCTGCTGACGGTAGGTCTGCAGGTTCGTGTCGTCGGCGACAGACGACAGCAGGTCGTCCTGGTCCCCGACCGCCGAGATGACGTACGGCGGGGAGTAGGGCCGGCCCTGCAGGAACACCGAGTTGCCGATGCACTTGATGCCCGTGGTCGACACGATCCGCTTGCCCATCACCGTGACCGCCTCGGCCCCGCCGGCCCAGAGCGCGTTGACCACGGCCTGGATGTCCTGCTGGTGCACGACGTAGTCGCTGAGCCGCGCACCGGTCTCGGTGGCCTGCTCGACCAGCTCCTCGGGCGAGTCGGTGAGGGTGATGGTCAGGCCCTCCCCGGAGCGCTCGACCAGGCCGGCCGGGTCCTCGAAGCGGGCGATCTGGCGGCGGTAGCGGTTGACGCTCCGGTCGTTGACCGACTCGGTCAGGGCGGTGACGTCATCGGTCAGGTCGCTGACCCGGTCCTGGAGCCGCTGGTAGCGGTCCGACTCCGCCCGGACCAGGTCGGCGAGATCGGTGTAGCGCCCCGGACGCAGGTCGGTGCCGTCGCTGTTCTGGGCGCTGACGACGAAGAGCGACCCGCACAGCAGCACCACCACGGGCGGCCCGAGGGTCCACGGGCCCCGGAAACGCAGCAGCCTGCGCCAGCGGGAGGTACCCGCGTGCGGGTGCTCGGACGTCACGCCGACTAAGGTAGCCCGCGACCCGTGGGCGGACGTCCCGGGCGCGTCGCGAACCGAGGAGCAAGACCAGTGTCCAAGTCGAAGGCCACCCCGACCTTTGCCGACCCGGCCCGTGGGCCCGTGCTCTCGGCACGGTTCGTCGTCGCGCTGGTGCTGATCGTGCTGGGCATCGCCTGGATGGCGTACTACTACATCGCCGTCCGGGTCGATCCCACCGCGATCCCGGTGCCCGACGCCGGCAGCCCGAAGTTCATGGCCGACCTCGGCGACTGGAACTACCTGATCGGCTTCGGCGCCCTGCTGCTGGGCCTGGCCGTCTCGGCCCACCCCTCCACCCCGCTCGGCCGCGGCCGCGGCGTCGTGGTGGGCATGCTGGGCTGCTTCCTGATCGGCCTGATCTGGATCTGCACGTTCTACGTGTTCAGCGACTCCGCCGACACCGGCGGCATCCCGATCCTCAACGACCTGGGCCAGAAGAACCTCTTCGTCGGCATCGGCTTCATGGCGATCGGCTTCACCTTCGCCACGCGCTGGGAGTGAGCCGGCAGGCAGGTCGCGACGAAGGAGCGAGCTGCCGTCGCCGGCGAAGGTCGAGCAGACCCGCGGCTGAGGAACGAAGCCGGGACGGGGATGACGAGACCCGTCCTGGCTCCGCGATCAGCACGACCCGCACCGCCCGTCACCTCCCTGGTGGCGGGCGGTTTTTGCACACCTGGGGACAAGCCTGTGGAGAACTACATCGGTGTAGTTCTCCACATGTTGTTCCACAGCTGTGGAGAACACGGGGGTGCACACGACGAAGCCCTGGCCCCCCGGTATCCGGGAGGCCAGGGCTCGATTCCTGGGGGCGCGGTTCGGTCTAGGCCAGTGCGGCCGACCGGGCGATGACCGCGAGCGCGAGGAGCGCGGTCACGGTGACCAGACCGCAGGCCTGGAAGGCCGCGCGCCGTGGCCCGCGGGGCGCGTAGACGAGCACGCCCGAGATGACGACCCCGCCCAGGAAGCCGCCGAGGTGACCGGGCCAGGAGACGTTCGGGATGGTGAAGGTGATCACCGCGTTGACGGCGAGCAGCAGCAGGATCTGCTGCACGTCGCCGCCGACCTTGTGGGCGATGACGAGCAGCGCGCCCATCAGGCCGAAGACCGCGGTCGAGGCTCCGACGGTCGAGCCCTCCGGATCGGCGAGCCAATAGACCAGCGCCGAGCCGGCCAGGCCGGACAGCAGGTAGAGGGCGAGGAACCGGACCCGGCCCACCGCGAGCTCGATCTGCGGACCGAGCATGTAGAGCGCGAGCATGTTCAGGCCGATGTGCCAGATCTCCACGTGGGTGAACATCGTGGTGACCAGCTGCCAGTAGCTGCCGTCGACCACGCCGGGCACCCAGCGGGTCCCGGCGACGGTGCTGCACAGTCCCTCCGACGTGACGCCGGGGAAGTACCCCGACCCGTCGCTGACGCTGCACGTGCCGGTGGGGGTGAGCGCGAAGAGCTCGTAGAGCCGGGAGCCGTAGCGCCCGGTCAGCTGGATCATCGCGAAGACGGCCACATTGAGGCCGATCAGCACCATCGTGGTGATCGAGGCGTTGGTGGGCCGGAGCCCGCCGTACGCCGTGCGGGCCTGGCGGGTCGTACGACGGCCCTCCGCGACGCACTCAGGGCACTGGAAGCCCACGGCGGCGTCGCGCATGCAGTCGGGGCAGATCGGCCGGCCGCAGCGCTGGCAGCGGATGTGCGACTCCCGGCCGGGGTGCCGGTAACACGTGGGCACCCCGGCCTGGGGCATCGGAGGCTGGGTCACGGACGGAGAGGGTCAGGCGTTGACGATCTCGACCGACTCGAACACGACCGGCTCGACCGGGCGGTCCATCGGACCGGTCTTGACCTTGGCGATCGCGTCGACGACGTCGCGCGAGGCCTGGTCGGCGACCTCGCCGAAGATCGTGTGCTTGAAGTTCAGCCAGGTCGTCGCCCCGACGGTGACGAAGAACTGCGAGCCGTTGGTGCCCGGGCCGGCGTTGGCCATCGCGAGCAGGTAGGGCTTGTCGAAGGTGAGCTCGGGGTGCGGCTCGTCCTTGAACGTGTAGCCCGGGCCACCGGTGCCGGTGCCGAGCGGGCAGCCGCCCTGGATCATGAAGCCGTCGATGACCCGGTGGAAGCCGAGGCCGTCGTAGAACGGGCCGGTCTTGCCGTTGCCCGCGTCGTACGACTTCTCGCCGGTGGCCAGGCCGACGAAGTTGGCGACCGTCTCGGGCGCGTGGTTCGGGAAGAGCGTGATGACGATGTCGCCCTTGTTGGTGTGGAGGATGGCCTGCTGGTCAGCCATGACTGCCCTTCTGGTGTGACGACGCGGGGGTAAGTGGGTACTGCGGAGGGCACGACGATCTCTCGTCGTGCCTCGTCGATCCTCGCACGGTCCGCAAGCATCCCCTCGGAGTGGGTGCTCGCCGCCCAGGTCGCCGCTTGCGCGACATGATCGAATGGCAACGACCGAACGAGAGGAAGTGACGCGATGCGTCTCCGCAAGAAGAAGAGCCTCCTCGACCAGGCCTCGGACTACGTCGACTCGGTCCGCCCCCAGGTGGAGGCCGCGTTCGCGCAGGCCGTCGACGTCGTCGAGGACTTTGTCAACGACACCGCCCGGCCGGCCCTGCACGACGCCCAGAAGAAGGCGGGCCCCGCGCTCGCCGACGCCCGGGTCCGGGCCGCCGCGGCGGCCAGCGACGCGAAGGACAAGGCGGGACCGGTCGTCGCGGACGCACGCGCCCGCGCGGTGCCGCTGATCGCCTCCGGCGCTGCGATCGCCGGTGAGAAGGCGAGCGCCGTCAAGGATCTCGCCGACCAGAAGGTCGCCGAGCTGAAGGGTGAGCCGCCGAAGAAGAAGGGCGGCAAGCTGAAGAAGATCGCGCTGTTCGCGATCGTCGCCGGCGGCGTCGGCTACGCGGCCAAGAAGCTGCAGGGCGGCAAGCAGAGCGACAGCTGGCAGTCGTCGTACGTCCCGGCCCCGCCGCCGGCGGGCCCGACCTCCCCGAAGGCACCGGGTGCCCCCCGGGTCACCCCGGCCGACGACCCGGCGGGTGCGGCCCCCGACGAGGCCATCGCCGACCAGGCGGAGGGCGCCCACGACGTGACCACGCCCGACGAGCCGGCCGAGGTCGTCTCGATCGACGAGGGCAAGAAGTAGCAGCAGAGCAGGTCAGGACCGGTCCGAGGGGAGATCCTCGGGCCGGTTCTGCTGTATCCAGAGGTCGATCCGCTCCCACCACCCGAAGAGCCAGTCGATCCGCTCGGCGCGGTCCTCGGGGATCTCGGCGCGCGGCACCTGCCACCACCGCATCACGATCCGCTTGTCCATCGGCAGCTCGCGCCACACGTCGCCGACGGTGAGCAGGTGGTCGAGCCCGGTGTGCGCGACCAGGACGACGTCGGCGTCGGGCGCCGCGTCCAGTGCCGCGAGGAAGCCGCCCGGCCGGGGCGCGAGGACGTGGATCATCGACTCGGCCCGCTCGGCCATCCGCTCCATGCCGATCCGGCGCAGCCGGGCGATCGCCCGGTCCCGACGCCGCGGGGTGAAGTTGCCGCCCTCCGGGAAGATCACGAACGCGTCGTTCTCGTCGAGCCCGTCGGCCAGCGCGGCGATCTGCGACTCGAGGTCCTCGCCCTCGGCCGGGTTCGGGGTGATGAAGCGGGCCGGGATCCGGTTGAGCACCACGTCGAACATCGGGTCCCAGGCCAGGGTGTCCTTCAGGACCACCCGCGGCTCCCGGCCGTACCAGTGCATGAGCGCGTGGATGAGGGTGAACGAGTCGCCGGGTCCCGCGTGCCGGCAGCAGACCAGGATCGGGACCCCGGGGTGCGCGTCCGGCGTTGGCCCGTCGGTCTCGATGCTCAGCCGGAGCACCCGCTTGGCCTCGCGGAAGAACACCCACATCACGCCCTGCACCAGGTCGTAGTGGATCCCCTCCCAGTAGGGACGGCGGATGGTCCGGCCGAAGCCGGAGGCGAACCAGGCGCCCCACATGATCAGCAGCACGACCGTCTCGATGCTCAGGTAGAAGACCACCAGCCAGAGCACGCGCAGCGCCCGCCACCGTCCGGGCAGCAGCGGCGACAGCGCCGCGGCCCCCACCAGCCACAGCGGCAGCGAGACCCACATCAAGACGGTGAGGCCGACTACGGCCGGCGCGACCACGAAGCGACGCACGGCCCAGATGAGCACGGCTCAGCCCGGCCCGTCGAGGTACGCCGCGCAGGCGTCGTACGTCGCGTCGATCCGCTGCTGGACGGTCGAGAAGTCCTTGCTGCCGAGGAAGGTGTCGTCGCGGGTGGACGTGCCGCGCGCGGGGAGCACGTGCGCCTCGACGCCGGCGGGCAGCTCGTCGAGCTCGCGCACGAACCGGTGCCGTCGGGCGATCTCGAAGGACACCCGGGCGACCTCCCACGGCCGGCGCGGGACGGACAGCGGCCGGTCGAAGCGGCCGACCTGGAGGACGAACACCCGGGTCGCCCCGAGCGCGACGGCCCGGCCCAGCGGGATCGAGTTCACGATGCCGCCGTCGAGGTAGTGCTCCCCGTCGACCTCGGCCGGCGGCAGCAGCCCGGGTACGGCGGCGCTCGCCACCACGGCGTCCACGACCGGTCCGGTGCTGAACCAGTGCTCGGCCGCCCGCTCGATGCTTGCAGCGCAGACCTGGAAGCGGACGGGCAGCTCCTCGAAGGTGACGTCACCGAGCTCGTCGGCCAGCCGCTGCTTCAGCGGCTTCGAGGAGTAGAGGTGGGTGCCGCCGCTCGACACGGCGCGGCGCACGGTGCGCAGCGGCTTGTCGCCGTACACCTGGCGACCGGCGTCGTTGGCCGTGCGCCAGAGGTCGGTCATCCGCTCGATGACCGGGAGCGCGGGCTCGCGGGCGACCAGGGCACCGTTGAGGGCGCCGACACTGGTGCCCAGCACCAGGTCGGGGACGATCTCGCGCTCGAGGAGCGCACGCAGCATCCCGACCTCGACCGCACCCAGCACGCCACCGCCTCCGAGCACGAACGCGGTGGTCATGGGCTCAGGTCACCGGCTGGTCGGCGTGCGCGTCGGCGGCGGCCTGGAGGCGGACCCGCCTGGTCGCCCGGTGCTCGGCCCAGAAGCTCAGCACCGGGATGGTGCCGCAGACCAGCGTGACGATGGTGAAGGACGGCTCCCACGCCTCCTTGCGGGCCAGCAGGAAGGCGCTGACCAGGAAGATCATGTAGAGCCACCCGTGGGCGACCCCGAGGTACTCGGTGATCGCCTCGCCGACCTGCTGGACGTCGGAACCGGGCGTCACCAGGGAGGGCGTGGCCCCGAAGACGCCCCACATGCCGGACCCGTCGAAGTTGGCGAGCGGTACGCCGACCAGGATCAGCACGATCAGCAGGACGCCGACGATCGAGGCCATCACCCGGTAGGCGGCGAGGTTCCGGTTCACGGCTCCGACGGTACCGGGTCGGGCTCCGGCTGGGTCCCGGCGGACTCGGCGTCGTCCTCCGCGCGCGTGACGTCGCGCACCCAGCGCCACCAGATGAAGGCCGCGAACGCGCCGAAGACCCACCACTCGATCGCGTAGAGCAGGTTGCGCAGCGCAGTGAAGGTGCCGGCCGGGGGCAGCTGCTCGAGGGTGGCGGGCTCGAGCCCGTCGAGGGGCTCGGTGGCGACGCCGTAGGCGCCGTACAGGTCCTGGTCGACGCGCTGGATCAGGTCGGCCGTGCGGACCTGCGGGAGGATGTCGTCGCTCCGGTCGGTGTCGACCTCGTTGGTGCCCTGGGTCGGTTGCAGCCAGGCCACCAGGTCCGTCGTACCGCTCGGCGGAGCCGGCGCCTCGCCCGGGTCGGCCACCCAGCCTCGTACGACGGGCAGCGCGGGCGCGTCCGCGGCACCCACGGCCAGCGGCGTGACGACCCAGTAGCCGTCGACCCCGTCGTGCTCGCGCCCGGAGACGTAGACCGTCCCCGTGGGAACCCAGGTCCCGCTGACCTCGACCGGCTGCCCCACCTTGTCGCCCGGGAAGGGGTCGTCCGGACCGAGCACGTCGGTGAGCGGCTCGGGTTCGAGATCGCTCAGGTCCGCGGCCTCCGCGGCCCGGCGCTCCTGCCACGAGTCGTACTGCCAGTAGCCCAGCAGGCACGCCGTACCGACGAGGACCAGCGCCAGCAGGTGCGCGCCCCAGAAGCGTGGGGCGAGCAGTCGGGGCACCCCCTCAGGTTACGGGGGTGCCCCGACGGCTCGACCGGTGGATCAGCGCCGGCGAACGACCTTGAACGTGCCGGTCCCCGTCGAGGGGCTGGACGACCAGCTCCCGAGGTAGGTCGCGACGACCCGGTAGCGACGTGGCTTCAGGCTGCGCGGGACCGCCAACCGTGCCGACCCGTTGCGCAGCGTCTTGGTGACGGTGAGCCGGCCGAGCTTCATCCGCACCCTGCCGGTCGCGGGCAGGTTCCCGGCGCTCACCTCGACCCGGATGCCGGGTGTGCGGCCCGGGAGGACCTTCTTGCGGAACACGTCGACCGTCGTACCGCTGGTGATCTTGGCGATCCTTCCGCCGACGACCGTGCGGGGCGACCAGTCCTCGCTCCGGTGGTCCCAGAAGCTGCCCGCCGGGTAGGAGAGCCGCACGCTCAGGACGCGACCCAGGTCGGCGCGGGTCGTCTCGTAGGTGACCCCGAGCTCGTGTGGGATGACCACGCCGTTCCGGAGCCACTGCACGGTCGGCAGCGCGATCCCTCCGGAAGCGCTCAGCTCGGCGATCATCGTGGCCATCTGCGGGGACCAGGTCACCCGCAGCCGCTGGCCGATCACCCGCGACCCGCTGACGGCCGCGGGAGGGGCCAGGCGGATGGTGAGCCGGGCGGGCGTCTCGACGTCGTCCACCGTCACGGCTCCCGAGACCGGGGAGGGTTCGGCCTGCAGGCCGAAGTAGTCGCACGGATCGATCCCGGCGCAGGTCATGCCACCCCAGGGCGACATGGTGTAGGCGCCGTACCGAGCGGCGGGGACGTCGACGAAGTCGAAGGTCCCCGGCGCGACCCGCACGCCGTTGAGACCGCCGCTGCCGGGACCCGCCCCCTGCTTCATCAGGAAGAGCTGGGCGTCGACCGGCGCACCGGTGGGATCGAGGATCGTGACGCGCAGCGAGCCCTTGCCATCACCTTCCTCGGCCATTGCCGGAAGGGCGCCGAGGGTCGAGGCGAGGACGCATGCGATCACGACGGCGGCACGCCGGCGTAGAGGGTTCTTCATCGAGTGCTCCAGGAGGGAGGCCGGCGACTCGGGCGTCGTCCGGGTGCGGCGTCGAGCACCCCCGCAGGGCGCGGGGGTGCCCGAGCTCGGGTGCGTCAGCCCTTGCGCACGACCGAGAAACGACCGGTGCCCTTCGAGGCGCTGTACGACGCGTTGCCCAGGTAGGTGGCGACGACCTTGTAGCGACCCGGCTTGAGCGTGCCCGGGACCGGCACCCGCGCCGAGCCGTTGCGCAGCGTCTTCTGGTAGGTGCGCTTGCCGATCTTGATCTTGACCTTGCCGGTGGCGGGCAGGTCGCCGGCCGTCACGTCGACTCGCAGACCCGGCGAGCGGCCCTGCACGACCTTCTTGCGGAAGACGTCGACGGTGGTGACGCTCGTGGCCCGGGCGACCCTCCGACCCCCGATGGTGCGGGGGGCGGCATCGAAGCCGGCCCCCGGCACCAGGACGACCGAGCTCGGGTAGCTCAGCCGAGCGGACACCACGCGTCCCGCGTCGGCCCCGGTCGGGTCGTAGGTGTTGCCGATCGCGTTCGGGATCGCCACGCCGTCGCGGAGCCACTGGACGCCGGGGGCGAGCGCACCGGCGCCCACCAGGGTGTAGGTGTCGATGAGGTTCTTCATGGTCGGCGACCAGGTCATGGTCAGGCGCTTGCCGACGGCGGCCGTCCCGGTGATCGTCCCGGGCGCGGCCAGACGGACGGTGTAGACGGCCGGGGTCTCGGAGTCGGTGACCGGGAGGACGCCGGGGACCGACACGGTCGTGGCACCCGGCGCGCCCTGCATCCCCAGGTAGTTGCACGGGGTGACTCCGTGGCAGCTCAGGCCGCCCCAGGGGCTCATGGTGCTCACGCCGTACCGACCCACCTCGGTGGCATCGAACGTGGTCGTGTTGGGCGGCGTCAAGGTCCCGGTCAGTCCATCGGGGTCGGCCTCGCCGGACTTGTACAGCTCGACGATGGCGGTCACCGGCTTGCCGGCCTGGTCGACGACCTTGACGACGACGACGCCACGCCCGTCGTCCGGCACGGCTGCGGCCGGTCCGGCCGAGACGACCGGGACGAGGAGGGCCGCAGCGGCCAGGGCGGCCACGAGGCCGCGTCGCAGAGGGTTCTTCTTCAGATGGGAGTCCACGTGTTCGGATGCTAGGGCTCGCGGACCTTCTGTGAGACGGTTCCTCACTCTTGCCCGCCCTGGACTAGACGCCTGTCGGCCGTCACGATGCCCCCGTGAGCGTCACCCACCTGAACTGCGCGTCCTTCCGCCCCGCGCTGACCTTCGGTGGTCGCGCGATGCCGAGGACCGTGGTCGCGCACTGCCTGCTCGTCGAGCGGCCCGACGGCCTGCTCCTCGTCGACACCGGCTTCGGCACGGGCGACCTTGCGGACCCGAGGCGGCTCGGCCAGCCGTTCCGGGCGATCCTGCGCCCGGTCCTCGACCCGGCCGAGACCGCGATCGCCCAGCTGCGCCGGCTGGGCCACGATCCCGCCGACGTCACCGACGTCGTCCTCACCCATCTCGACCTCGACCACGCCGGCGGCATCGGTGACTTCCCGTTCGCCCGGGTCCACGTGCACGCCGCCGAACTGGACGCGGCCCTGCACCCCACCCTGAAGGAGCGCGGCCGCTACCGCTCCCCCCAGTGGGCCCACGGGCCGCGCTGGGTCCGCCACCACACCGCGGGTGACTCCTGGCTCGGCCTGGAGTCGGTCACCGTCCTGGGCGACGACGTCCTGCTGGTCCCGCTGGCCGGCCACAGCCGCGGCCACAGCGCGGTGGCGGTGGCCCGGCCCGGAGGTGGATGGCTGCTGCACGCCGGTGACGCCTACTTCGCGGCGGGCGAGAAGGAGACACCACGCACCTGCCCGCCGGGACTCCGCCTCTTCCAGAGCCTCACGCAGGCCGACTCGCACCTGCGGCACAGCAACCAGGAGCGGCTCCGCGAGCTGTACGCCGCGCACCGTGACGACGTCACGGTCTTCTCCGCCCACGACCCGGCGGAGTACGCCGCGCTGTCAGGAACTGGTGGAGCCTAGGGGACTCGAACCCCTAACCCCCTGCTTGCAAAGCAGGTGCGCTACCAATTGCGCCAAGGCCCCTCGTGGTGAAGCAGGGTGGGCGGTCAGGCCTTGCGAGTGACCGCGTCGGTGGCCTCGGCCCAGAGGGCCTGCTCGGCCTTGCCCTCGTCGATCTTCTTCTTGGCGAGGACGGCGCCGGCGGCGGCCAGCGCGAGGAGGACGAGCTTCTTCACAGCGGCTCCTTGGTGCGCGGGGCGGGGTGGTGCTGGTGGGCCTAACAGGACTTGAACCTGTGACCTCTTCCTTATCAGGGAAGCGCTCTAACCGTCTGAGCTATAGGCCCGCTCCCGGCCAGGGCCGGAGGCGGTCGCCGGGCGACCGAGGGGTGACACTACCCCACCCCTGAGGAGCCCGACAAAACGAGGAAGCCGCAGGTCAGTTGTCCTCGGCCAGGGTGACTTCGATGCCGCCCAGGAGGGCCGCAGCCATGTTGTAGAGGAAGGCCCCGAGAGTCGCGATCGCGGTCA
This sequence comes from Nocardioides lianchengensis, assembly GCF_900101465.1. Taxonomy (GTDB): domain Bacteria; phylum Actinomycetota; class Actinomycetes; order Propionibacteriales; family Nocardioidaceae; genus Nocardioides; species Nocardioides lianchengensis. Next base: position 294,793 of record NZ_FMZM01000002.1, on the reverse strand, counting down.
GCAGCACCACGTCGACCACGGCGATCAGCATCGTGAAGCCGACGACGCGCGAGGTGCCGACGTAGTTCTCGACGTCGAAGTCCTGGGCGGTGTCGCCGCCGAGGATGTCGCGGACCGAGGTGTTGATCGAGTCCCAGACGCCGGCGGCGTCGAGCACGCTCCAGACCATCAGCACCGACACGATCGTGACGATGCCGAAGGCGATCGAGAGCAGGAACGACGTCTTCATCACCGACCACGGGTCGATCCGGGTCAGACGGAGCCGGGCCCGCCGCGGCGGACGCCCGCCCCGGGCGGCCTTCTTCGCCGCCTTGGTCGACTCCGGCGCGGAATTCGCCTTGTGCTCGTCAGCCGCGCTGCCGAGCTTGGCCTGGACCCGCTCCTTCAGGGGCGGTCGTACGGCGGTCTCGTCGCTGGAGCGCTCGCGGCCCGCGTCACGGGCCGGTCGCGCCGGGGCGCGTTCGGCTGAACGGTCCGTCATGCGTCCTCATCCCCGGGCTGGTCCGTCGTCGTGGTCGCATCGATTGTTGCATCCGCGTCCACATCGGACGACTCAGCGAGCGCGTCCTCCTCCTCGGCCTCGTCGACCTTGGCCTCGACCGATCGGGCGACGACCGCGACGGAGTCCTTGCCCTTGGGCGTCACGAAGCGCACGCCCTGGGTCGAGCGGCCGGTCGGGCGGAAGTCCGCGTTGATCGGGCTGCGGACCACCTGGCCGGCCTGGGTGATCGACAGGACCTCGTCGCCGTCCTCGACGATGAAGGCGCCGACCAGGCCGCCACGGTCCTCGTTGGCCAGGGTCATCGCCTTGACGCCGAGCCCGCCGCGACCGGTGATGCGGTACTCGCTGATCCGGCTGCGCTTGGCGAAGCCACCGTCGGTGATGGTGAAGACGTACTGCGGCTTCACCTCGGCGACCTGCTCGCTGGTCGCCTCGACGTCGGCGGAGTCCTCGGTCTCCTCGCTGAGCCCGGCGGCCTCCTCGGCCGCGACCTGGGCCGCGCGGATCACCGACATGGAGAGCACGGAGTCCTCGGGGCTCTTGAACTTCATGCCCGTGACGCCCGAGGTCGCGCGACCCATCGGGCGCAGCTGGCCGTCGTCGGCACGGAACCGGATGGCCTGGCCCTTGCGGGAGACCAGCAGGATGTCGTCGTCACCGCTGACCAGCTCGGCCCCGATCAGCACGTCGTCCTCCTCGCGGAAGTTGATCGCGATGACACCGGCCTGCCGCGGGCTGTTGTAGTCGCCGAGGCGGGTCTTCTTGACCAGGCCGCTGCGCGTCGCCAGGACGAGGTACGGCGCCTGCTCGTAGTCGCGGATGGCCAGCACCTGGGCGATGTTCTCGTCCGGCTGGAAGCTCAGCAGGCCGGCCACGTGCCCGCCCTTCGCGTCCCGCGACGCCTCGGGGAGGTTGTAGGCCTTGGTGCGGTAGACCCGCCCGGCGGTGGTGAAGAACAGCAGCCAGTGGTGGTTGGTGGTCGAGATGAAGTGCTCGACCACGTCGTCGCCGCGCAGGGTCGCGCCGCGTACGCCCTTGCCGCCCCGCTTCTGGGTGCGGTACTGGTCGGCCCGGGTGCGCTTGGCGTAGCCGCCGCGGGTGATCGAGACGACGAGGTCCTCGTCGGGGATCAGGTCCTCCATCGAGAGGTCCCCGTCGGCCGCGATGATCTGCGTGCGGCGGTCGTCGCCGTACTTCTCGACGATCTCGCCCAGCTCGGTGACCACGATCTGCCGCTGGCGCGACACGTTGGCCAGGATGTCCTCGTAGTCGGCGATCTGCAGCTCGATCTCGGCGAGCTCGTCGATGATCTTCTGGCGCTGCAGGGCGGCGAGCTGCCGCAGCTGCATGTCGAGGATCGCGGTCGCCTGCAGCTCGTCGATCTCGAGCAGCTGCATCAGGCCGACGCGGGCCTCGGCCACGTCGGGCGAGCGCCGGATCAGGGCGATGACCTCGTCGAGGGCGTCGAGCGCCTTGACGAGCCCACGCAGGATGTGGGCGCGCTCCTCGGCCTTGCGGAGCAGGAACTCCGTACGACGGCGCACGACCTCGAGCTGGTGGGTGACCCAGTTGGAGATGAACTGGTCGATCGACAGCGTCCGCGGGACGCCGTCGACCAGGGCCAGCATGTTGGCGCTGAAGTTGGTCTGCAGCTCGGTGTGCTTGAGCAGGTTGTTGAGGACCACCCGTGCGACGGCGTCGCGCTTCAGCACGACCACCAGGCGCTGCCCGGTGCGGTCGGAGGTGTCGTCACGGACGTCGGAGATGCCCTGCACCCGGCCGGTGTCGGCGAGCTCGGCGATCTTCAGCGCCAGGTTGTCCGGGTTGACCATGTAGGGCAGCTCGGTGATGACCAGGCAGGTGCGGCCCTTGCTGTCCTCGTCGACCTCGATCACCGCGCGCTGGGTGATCGAGCCGCGGCCGGTGCGGTAGGCCTGCTCGATGCCGGTGTGGCCGGTGATCAGGGCGCCGTTCGGGAAGTCGGGGCCCTTGATCCGCTCGATGAGCGCGTCCTGCAGCTCCTCGCGGGTCGCGTCGGGGTGCTCGAGGGCCCAGGTCGCGCCCTCGGCCACCTCGCGCAGGTTGTGCGGCGGGATGTTGGTGGCCATGCCGACGGCGATGCCGGCCGAGCCGTTGACCAGCAGGTTGGGGATCCGCGACGGGAGGACGACCGGCTCCTGCGAGCGGCCGTCGTAGTTGGGCTGGAAGTCGACGGTCTCCTTGTCGATGTCGCGGACCATCTCGAGGGCCAGCGGGGCCATCCGGCACTCGGTGTACCGCATGGCTGCGGCGGCGTCGTTGCCCGGGGAGCCGAAGTTGCCCTGGCCCTGGATCATCGGCGCGCGCATCACCCAGGGCTGGGCGAGGCGGACCAGGGTGTCGTAGATCGCGGTGTCGCCGTGCGGGTGGTACTGACCCATGACATCGCCGACGACGCGCGAGCACTTCGAGAAGCCGCGGTCGGGGCGGTAGCCCCCGTCGTACATCGCGTAGAGCACGCGGCGGTGCACCGGCTTGAGCCCGTCGCGTACGTCGGGCAGCGCGCGACCGACGATGACGGCCATCGCGTAGTCGATGTAGGCGCGCTGCATCGAGGTCTGCAGCTCGACCGGCTCGATCCGGCCGCCGGGGGTGGGGGTCTCAGTCACGTTCTCGGTCTCTCTCGTCGGCTCTACTGGAATCTAGGGATCTCGCTAGAGAGCTAGATATCCAGGAATCGAACGTCCTTGGCGTTGCGCTGGATGAAGGAGCGGCGCTGCTCGACGTCCTCGCCCATCAGGATCGAGAAGATCTCGTCGGCGTGCGCCGCGTCGTCCAGGGTGACCTGCAGCATCAGCCGCTGGTCGGGGTCCATCGTGGTCTCCCACAGCTCCTTGGCGTTCATCTCGCCGAGACCCTTGTAGCGCTGGACCGGGTTCTCCTTGGGCAGCTTCTTGCCGGCGGCCTGGCCGTCGCGCAGCAGCGCGTCGCGCTCGGCGTCGGAGTAGACGAACTCGTGCTCGGCCGGCTTGTTCCAGCGCAGCCGGTAGAGCGGGGGCTGGGCCATGTAGACGTAGCCGTGCTCGATGAGCGGGCGCATGAAGCGGAAGAGCAGCGTCAGCAGCAGGGTGTTGATGTGGTGGCCGTCGACGTCGGCGTCGGCCATCAGCACCACCTTGTGGTAGCGCAGCTTCTCCTCGTTGAACTCCTCCTGGATGCCGGTGCCCAGCGCGGAGATGATCGACTGCACCTCCTGGTTGCCCAGGACCTTGTCGATGCGCGCCTTCTCGACGTTCAGGATCTTGCCGCGGATCGGGAGGATCGCCTGGATGCGCGGGTCGCGCCCCTGACGGGCCGAGCCGCCGGCCGAGTCGCCCTCGACGATGAAGACCTCGCACTCGGCGGGGTTGGTCGACTGGCAGTCCGACAGCTTGCCGGGCAGGCCGCCGCCGCCGAGCAGTCCCTTGCGCCCGCGGGCCAGGTCGCGGGCCTTGCGGGCCGCGATCCGGGCCTGGGCCGCGGCCTGGCTCTTGCGGACGATGTCCTTGCCCTCGGCCGGGTTCTCCTCGAACCAGGCGCCGAGCTGGTCGTTGACCAGGCGCTGGACGAAGCCCTTGGCCTCGGTGTTGCCGAGCTTGGTCTTAGTCTGGCCCTCGAACTGCGGCTCGCCGAGCTTGATCGAGATGATCGCGGTCAGGCCCTCGCGGATGTCGTCACCCGTGACCCGGTCCTCGGGCTTCTTCATCAAGCCCCACACGCCGCCCCAGTTGTTGACCAGTGAGGTCAGGGCCGCGCGGAAGCCCTCCTCGTGGGTGCCGCCCTCGTGGGTGTTGATGGTGTTGGCGAAGGTGTGCACCGACTCGGTGAACGAGGTGTTCCACTGCATCGCCACCTCGAGCGACATGTGGTTCTCCTGCGACTCCGGGGTCTCGGCCTCGAAGGAGATGACCGTCGGGTTCGCGATCTGCTTGCTGCGGTTGAGGTGCTCGACGAAGTCGACCAGGCCGCGGTCGAACTTGAAGACCTGCTCGAGGCCGCCGCCCTCGCCCTTCTTGATCCCGGTCGGCCCGCCGTCGACCTCGGGGTCGATGGTCGAGTCGGCGACGGCCTCGGCGATGTCGCCGGCCGCCGGGCGGTCGTCGCGGACGACGATCTCGAGACCCTTGTTGAGGAAGGCCATCTCGCGGATGCGGTGGGTGATCGTCTCGAGCGAGTACGTCGTCGTCTCGAAGATCGTCGGCGAGGCCCAGTAGGTGACCGTGGTGCCGCTCTCCTCACCGGGCTCCAGCGGGCGGACCTGCTCGAGGTCGGCGTCCGGCACGCCCAGGCTGAAGGCCTGGCGCCACAGGTGGCCGCGGTTCTTCACCTCGACCACGAGGTGGTCGGAGAGCGCGTTGACGACCGAGACGCCGACGCCGTGCAGACCACCGGAGACCTTGTAGCCGCCGCCGCCGAACTTGCCTCCCGCGTGGAGCAGGGTCAGGGCCATCGTGACGGCGGGCATCTCCTGGCCGGGCGCGGTGTCGGTCGGGATGCCGCGGCCGTTGTCGGAGACGCGGATCGCGCCGTCCTCGGTCAGGGTGATGACGATCCGGTCGCAGTGGCCGGCCAGCGCCTCGTCGACCGCGTTGTCCACGATCTCCCAGATCAGGTGGTGCAGGCCGCGCTCGCCGGTCGAGCCGATGTACATGCCCGGGCGCTTGCGGACCGCCTCGAGGCCCTCGAGGACCTGGATCGCGGAGGCGTCGTACTCGCTGTCGACGCGGGAGGAGGAGACGGGGGGCGGTGCGGTGGGGGTCTCGTCGGGCTGGACCGGGTTGACGTCGCTCACGCGCACCTCTTCTGCGGACGGTCGTGACATGGAGAAGGCCGCGTGCGTGAATGCGTGGCGGCCGACCTCCATGATAGCCCCCGGAAGGCCTGATTCCACGGTCTGCACCCCCACAGGGGGGCGTCTGTGGAGGAAATCGTCCCGTGAGCGCCCCCTGCGGGCGTCCGAGACGGCTCGGGAGGGGGTCGGGTGGGTCCCGGTACGCCGGAGGGGCCCGCAGATCGCCCCGTCGGCCCGATCCGGGCTCAGCCGTAGGTGTCGCGGGGCCCGCGGCCGTCCCGCGCCGACCGGGGACCCTTCTTCCAGGTCGGCAGGTTCGGTCCGAGCACGTCGATGAGCGCCACCGTCCCGTGCCCCAGCTGCTCGTTGAGCCGGCGTACGACGGTGGGGGCCAACAGCTTCAGCTGGGTCGCCCAGGCGGTCGAGTCGGTGCGGACCACGAGCTTGCCGTCGGCGAACGTCTCGGGCGTGCAGTGGGCCGCCACCTCGTCGCCGACCAGCTCGGCCCAGCGGCCGAAGACCCCCTGCATCCGCAGGTCGAGCTCCCACCCGTGGTCGCGGACCAGCCGACCGAGAGTGGCGTCGAGCAGCTGCGGGTCGCGCTCGTCGGGGTGCGAGCCGGACACCCGGCTTCCGGTGGCCCGGCGGGGCCCGGTCCGGGGCTTGCGCCGGGCCGGGCCGCCCGAGCGGGCGTTGGCGCGGGTGAACGCCTTGGCCAGGTCGAGGCCGTCGTCGCGGCGCTCGGGCTCGACCGCCTCCTCCGGGGCGTCGTCGTCACTGCTCACGGGTGACCTCGCCGCCCTTGACCAGGAAGCGCGCCCCGGCCAGGGCCGGCGGGACGTCGTCGGCGACGGCCGCGGTGACCAGCACCTGCTCCGCCCCGGCGACGAGCTCGGCGAGCTGGGCCCGGCGCTCGGTGTCGAGCTCGGCGAAGACGTCGTCCAGGATCAGGATCGGGTCGTCGCCGTCGGCGCGCAGCAGGTCGTACGACGCCAGCCGCAGCGCCAGCGCGAAGGACCACGACTCACCGTGCGAGGCGTAGCCCTTGACCGGCAGCGCTCCCTCGCCCGGTCCGTGACCGATCGTCAGCAGCAGGTCGTCGCGGTGCGGGCCGACCAGCGAGATCCCGCGGTCCAGCTCGTCCTTGCGCCGGCGCTCGACCTCGGCGAGCAGCACCTCCGCGAGGGCCTCGCGATCCGTGGCGCCGCCGAGGTCGCACGACGGCCGGTACTCGATCTCGGCGTCGTCGCGGGTCGCGCCGCGGGCGACGGTCTCGTAGGCCTTGCCGACGTAGGGCCGCAGCGCCTCGACCAGGGACAGTCGCTCGGCCAGCAGCTCGGCGCCGGTGCGGGCGAGGTGGTCGTCCCAGACGCCCAGGGTCGAGAGAGCACCCTCCTGCGACGAGCTCCCGCGCCGGGCCGCGCCGGCGGTCTTCAGCAGCGAGTTGCGCTGGCGCAGGATCCGGTCGTAGTCGGATCGCACCCCGGCCAGGCGGGGCGCACGCAGGACCAGCAGGTCGTCGAGGAACCGCCGCCGGTCGGACGGGTCGCCCTTGACCAGGGTGAGGTCCTCGGGCGAGAACACCACCGTGCGCACCAGGCCGACCAGCTCGCGGGCCCGGGGCAGCGGTGACTTGTTGACCCGGGCCCGGTTGGCCTTGCCCGGGTTGAGCTCGATCTCGAGGACCGCCGTCCGCCCGTCGCGTACGACGGCCGCGCGGACCACGGCCTGCTCGGCACCGGCCCGCACCAGGGGCGCATCGGTCGCGACCCGGTGCGAGCTCAGCCGCGAGAGGTAGTCGATCGCCTCCACCAGGTTGGTCTTGCCCTGCCCGTTGCGCCCGATGAACGCGGTGACGCCCGGCTCGAGCGGGACCTCCGCGACGGCGTACGAGCGGAAGTCGTGCAGGGAGAGGTGGGAGACGTGCACGGCCGGTCAGCCGGGGTTGGCGTCTCCGCCCACCGGCGGCTCGGTGTGCACGGCGTGACCGCCGAACTGGTTGCGCATCGCGGCGATCGCCTTCATCGCAGGACTGTCGTCCTGGCGGGAGGTGAACCGGGCGAAGAGGGACGCGGCGATGACGTGCATCGGGACGGCGTTCTCGATGGCGGCCTCGACGGTCCACCGGCCCTCGCCGGAGTCCTCGGCGTACCCGGCGATCTTGTCGAGGTGCGGGTCCTCCTCCACGGCCGCGACCAGGAGGTCGAGCAGCCAGGAGCGGATGACCGTGCCGGAGCGCCAGGAGTCGAAGACCTCGGTGACGTTGTCGACCAGGTCGACCTTCTCGAGCAGCTCCCAGCCCTCGGCGTAGCTCTGCATCATCGCGTACTCGATGCCGTTGTGGACCATCTTGGCGAAGTGCCCCGCACCCGGCTTCTTGCCCGCGTGCACGAAGCCGCCCTCGTCGGGCTTGAGCGCGTCGAAGGCCGGCTGGACCTTGGCGACGTCCTCGTCGGAGCCGCCGCACATCAGGGCGTAGCCGTTCTGCAGGCCCCAGACACCGCCGGAGACGCCGCAGTCGACGAAGCCGATCCCCTTCGCGCCGAGCAGCTCGGCGTTCAGCTGGTCGTCGGTGTACTTGGAGTTGCCGCCGTCGACGACCAGGTCGCCCTCGCCGAGCAGCTCGCCGAGCTGGCGGACCGTCTCGCGGGTCGGGTCGCCGGCCGGGACCATCACCCAGACCACCTTGGGCGAGGGGAGGGCCTCGACCAGCTCCTCGAGGCTGCCGACGTCGGAGACGTCGGGGTTGCGGTCGAAGCCGACGACGGTGACGCCGCCGTCACGCATGCGGGTGCGCATGTTGCCACCCATCTTGCCGAGGCCGACGAGTCCGATGTGCATCGAGTGCTCCTCCTGAGGATGGACGGTGGCACCAGCCTAGAGCCGGTGCTCGAGCGTCAGGAGAGCAGGCGGCGCGGCATGAGCAGGTAGCGGAAGCCGGGGTCGTCCGCACCCTCGGCCGTCGCCCCGCTGATCACCACCGGCTTGGAGGCCTGCGTGAACGCGAGCTCGACCTGCTCCTGGTCGATGGCGGTGAGCCCGTCGAGGAGGAACTGGGGGTTGAAGCCCGTCGTGATGTCCTCGCCGTTGATGTCGGCCTCGATCGACTCGGACGCCTGCGCCTCGTCGCCGGAGCCGGCGTCGAGGGTCAGCACGCCGTCGCTGAAGGCCAGCTGGACGGCGGTGTTGCGCTCGGCGACCAGCGCCACGCGCTTGACCGACTCGACCAGCTCGGACTTCTTCACCGTCGCGACCGTGAGGTGCTCGGACGGGAACAGGCTGCGGACCTTGGGGAACTCACCGTCGAGGAGCCGCGTCGTCGTACGGCGCACGCCGCCGGCGGCCGCGCCCTCGAAGCCGATGATGCCCTCGCCCGATCCGCCCGCGGCCAGCGCGATGGTGACCTCGGAGCCGGCCGTGAGCGACTTGGCCGTGTCGCCGAGCACCTTGGCGGGCACCAGCGCGGCCACGGCCTCGTCGGGCGTGCGCGGGTCCCAGCCGAGCTCGCGGTGCGAGAGCCGGAAGCGGTCGGTGGCCAGCAGGGAGATCGACGAGCCGTCGATCTCGATCCGGACGCCGGTCAGGACGGGGAGCATGTCGTCACGGCCGGCGGCGGTGACGGCCTGGGCGACGGCGTGGGCGAAGACGTCGCTCTGGACCGTGCCGGTGGCCGCCGGCATGTCGGGCAGCGTCGGGTAGTCCTCGACCGGCATCGTCTGCAGGCTGAACCGGGCCGACCCGCAGGTCAGCGAGACCCGCGAGCCGTCGAGGACCATGTCGACGGGCTTGGCGGGCAGGCTGCGGCAGATGTCGGCGAGCAGCCGGCCGCTGACCAGCGCCCGGCCGTCCTCGGCCACGTCGGCCTTGAGGGTGGCTCGCGCCGACGTCTCGTAGTCGAAGGTGGAGAGCACCAGGCCCTCGTCACCGGCCTCGATCAGCAGGCCGGCGAGGACGGGGACGCTGGGCCGGACCGGCAGGCTGCGCGCGGCCCAGGCAACGGCATCGGCGAGCACGTCGCGCTCGACGCGGAACTTCACGATGTGTCGTCCTTCGACTCGGATCCAGGGATGCGCATCCTGCCATGACGCGGGTCCCGGGGGGAGGTGCGGTCTGGTTGTCCCCAGGTCGGGGCCCGGATGGATGTTGACCGAGGATCGTGATGGCTAGAGGTACGTCGTAGTAAGAGCAAGGGTGGAATCTGTGGACAGGGGACATCTTCGCAGGTCAGAGGCTGTCTCGACTGTGCACAACGGGTGTGGAGGAACGACGGACGGCCCGGGCCTGCGTGTGGACGCAGGCCCGGGCCGTCGCTGAGTGTGTTGTTCCTCCCCAGGCCTTGTGGACGAACCACGGCGTGGCACCACAGGAAGTCCACAGGGCGGGGGTGCCGCCCGAGTGGCTCAGGCGACCGTCAGCGTGACCTCGATGTTGCCCCGCGTCGCGTTCGAGTACGGGCACACCTGGTGCGCCTGCTCGACCAGCTGCTGCGCCTGGTCGGCGTCGACGTTGGGCAGGGTGATCTCCAGGCCCACGGCGAGCTGGAAGCCCCCGGCCCCGTTGTCGCCGATGGACACGTCCGCGACCACCTCGGAGTCGGAGTGGTCCGCTCCGGCCTTCCCGGCGACGAGGCGCAGCGCGCCGTGGAAGCACGCGGCGTACCCCGCGGCGAAGAGCTGCTCGGGGTTGGTGGCACCACCGGCGCCACCCATCTCCTTCGGGACGCGGACGTCGAGGTCGATCTGGTCGTCGGTCGAGTGGACGTGGCCGTTGCGGCCGTCCCCGGTGGCGACGGCGGTGGCGGTGTAGATAGGTTCCATGTGCACAAATGTATTGTGCGTAATCGAATTGTGCAAGCGTATGATGTGGGCATGTCCGCCACCACTCCGCAGCTGTCGCTGGACGACATGGTCTGCTTCCCGCTCTACGCCGCGACACGGGCGGTCACGCGCGCCTATGCGGACCTCCTGGCCGAGGTCGGGCTGACCTACCCGCAGTACCTCACGATGCTGGCGGTGTGGGAGGCCGAGGAGCCGCGGAGCGTGCGTGAGCTCGGCGACCGGCTGATGCTGGACTCGGGGACGCTCACGCCCCTGCTGAAGCGACTCGAGGTGGCCGGTCACGTCGTACGACGACGCGACGAGCGGGACGAGCGGCGCGTGCTGGTGTCGGCGACGGAGCGGGGCGAGCAGCTGCGGGCCGAGGTCGCCGAGGTGCCGGCGCGTCTTTTCGCCGCGATGGGACTGGAGCTGGCGGAGCTGGTCGAGCTGCGCGAGCGGCTCGGGGTGCTCCTGGAGAACTTGGGGTCCTCCGTCAGGACTGACGCGCCTGCATCTTGACCCGGTTAGTCAGCTCGGAGACCTGGTTGAAGACCGCACGCCGCTCGGCGAGCAGCTGGTTGATCTTGCGGTCGGCGTACATGACGGTCGTGTGGTCGCGGTTGCCGAACTGGGCGCCGATCTTGGGCAGCGACAGGTCGGTCAGCTCGCGGCAGAGGTACATCGCGATCTGACGCGCCATGACGAGGTGTCGGCCACGGCTGGGACCGGTGAGCTCCTCGATGGAGAGACCGAAGTAGGCGGCGGTCTGGGCGATGATCAGCGCCGCCGTGATCTCGGGCTCGCCGCCCTCGGGGATCAGGTCCTTGAGGACGATCTCGGCCAGGGTCATGTCGACCTCCTGGCGGTTGAGGTTGGCGAAGGCCGTGACCCGGATCAGCGCACCCTCGAGCTCGCGGATGTTGGTCTGGATCTTGGAGGCGATGAACTCCAGGACGTCTGGTGGAGCCGTGAGGCGGTCCATCGCGGCCTTCTTGCGGAGGATGGCGATGCGGGTCTCGAGGTCCGGCGGCTGGACGTCGGTGATCAGCCCCCACTCGAAGCGGTTGCGGAGCCGGTCCTCGAGCGCCTCGAGCCGCTTGGGGGCGCGGTCGGACGTGAGTACGATCTGCTTGTTGGCGTTGTGGAGCGTGTTGAAGGTGTGGAAGAACTCCTCCTGGGTCTGGGTCTTCCCCTCCAGGAACTGGATGTCGTCGATCAGCAGGACGTCGACGTCGCGGTAGCGCCGCTTGAACCGGTCCTGCCGGTCGTCGCGGATCGCGTTGATGAACTCGTTCGTGAACTCCTCGCTCGACACGTAGCGCACCTTCGCGCCGGTGTAGAGGCTCCGGACGTAGTGGCCGATCGCGTGCAGGAGGTGGGTCTTGCCCAGTCCGGAGTCGCCGTAGACCAGCAACGGGTTGTAGGCCTTGCCGGGTGCCTCGGCGACGGCGACCGCGGCCGCGTGCGGGAAGCGGTTGGACGAGCCGATGACGAAGGTCTCGAACGTGTACTTGGGGTTCAGTCGCGTCTCGAGGGCGGACGGCTTGGTGGGGCCGGCGTGCAACGGGTCGGCCAGGACCTCGCCCTGACCGGAGACGACCTGGCTCGGGCCGGACCGGCCGACGCCGTTGGTCGACAGCGCGGGCTCGGGCTCGTGGTCGTCGGTGAGATCGTCGTCGGCGACCGAGGGCGCGGCGTCCTCGAGGAGCGGGTTCACGGTGACGGCGATCCGGATCTCGCGGCCGAAGGCGACCGTGAGCGCGTCCTCGAGCTGCGCGCGCAGGCGGCCCTCGAGCTGACCACGGGTGAAGTCGTTGGGCACGGCGATGATCGCGGTGTTGCCGTGCAGCGTCACCGGCTCGCTGGCTCGCAGCCAGGCCCGCTGGTTGGGCTGGAGCTCCCGGACGACGCGGGACCAGGCCACGACGAGGTCGGCGGCGGGGTCGGCGTCGTGCTGGATGTCCTGGTCCACGGTTCCCGTTTTCTCTGTGCTGGCGGGGGGCTCCCGACACGCCGGCGGCCCGGTGGTCGAGTCTGTTTCCACAACTTTGTCCACAGGCTGTGAACCTGGCGGTGACGCGGTTGGGGAGGTGTTTCCGAGACGCAGCCGGCGCGAGTCGTCTTCCACGTTCGCCCTGGTCAGAGGCCGTCCTGCGGGATCTGCCGGCTGATCTGAGTCGCGTTCGTGAGGATTGGGTCCGCTGGCTGGCGGGGAACCTCGGTGCGGCGAACCTAACCCGGGCGCTCGCGCTGCGGCAAGCCGTCATCCACAGGCTTGGGGCACGGTCCGTACGCTGGCTCCATCGGCGCCCGACGTCGGTTTGACCCTGCGGAATCGCAGCGCGTACCGTTGGCCGGTCATCCGGTGTCGATCGCCTGTCGTCGAGCAGTCGACGGGCAGCGCCGATCCGCCGGGCCCTGAGGCCTGAACACCCACCGAAAGAGAAGCTCGTGAGCAAGCGTACGTACCAGCCGAACAACCGTCGTCGCCACAAGGTGCACGGGTTCCGCCTGCGCATGCGCACCCGTGCGGGTCGCGCGATCCTGTCGACGCGCCGCCGCAAGGGCCGCAAGAACCTGGCTGTCTGACGGCCGTCCGGCCGTCCTCGCGGGAGCTGCGTTGCTGTCGCCGGACCACCGTCTCACTGACGCGGACCAGTTCCGCGCCGCGAGCAGGGGTCGGCGCTCGGGTTCGCGGACTCTCGTCGTTCACCTCGGCACTGCCGAGGAGAGCGGCGTGCCGGCCCGAGTCGGGCTGGTCGTGAGCAAGGCCGTCGGCAATGCCGTCGTCCGCAACCGCGTGAAGCGCCGTCTTCGACACCTGGCCCGGGAGCACCTCGCTGTGCTCCCGGGCTCTGCTGTGCTCGTGGTCCGGGCGCTTCCGGCGGCGGCGTCGTCGTCGTACGACGAGCTGGGTGAGGACCTCGGGCGTTGTCTGGGCCGGGTGCTGTCATGAAGCACGTCCTGGTGGCCCTGCTCCGTGTCTACCGCGCGGTGATCAGCCCGCTGTACGGCCAGGTCTGCCGCTACCACCCGTCCTGCTCGGCGTACGCCCTGGAGGCCGTGCAGGAGCATGGCAGCATCCGGGGCTCCTGGCTCGCGATGCGTCGGCTCGGCCGGTGCCACCCCTGGGCCGCCGGTGGCTACGACCCGGTGCCCTCTCGAACCCGTCCTCCGCGCTCCGGCGTGGCCGCACCCTCACCCCAGCAAGGAGCCTGATCCGTGGGCATCTTCAGCGACATCGGCAGCCTGATCATGACGCCGCTGTACTACGCGATCTCGGCGATCATGCTCTCGTGGCACTGGCTGTTCACGCAGATCGGCCTGGACCCCGAGGGCGGCGCCTCCTGGGCGCTGTCGATCATCGGCCTGACCCTGGTGATCCGGATCCTGCTGATCCCGCTGTTCGTGAAGCAGATCAAGTCCAGCCGGAACATGCAGCTGATCCAGCCGAAGGTCAAGGAGCTGCAGAAGAAGTACGGTCACGACCGGGAGCGTCTCGCCCAGGAGACGATGAAGCTCTACAAGGACACGGGCACCAACCCGTTCGCCTCCTGTCTGCCGCTGCTCCTGCAGATGCCGATCTTCTTCGCGCTCTTCCGGCTGCTCGACCAGGCGGCGAAGAACGGCACCGCGCACGGTCTGCTGACCGAGGAGCTGGCGCGCAAGTTCGGTGCGTCCGAGATCTTCGGTGTCTTCCCGATCTCCGAGAGCTTCTGGCAGGCCCGGGTCTGGGGTGCCGAGCCCGATGGCGCCGTGATGGTGCTCGCCCTGATCCTGGTGCTGGCGATGACCGCGACCACCTTCACGACGCAGCGCCAGCTGATGAGCAAGAACATGCCTGCCGACGCGCTGAGCGGGCCGTACGCCCAGCAGCAGAAGATGCTGCTCTACGTCCTCCCGGTCGCCTTCGGCCTCGGCGGTGTCGCGTTCCCGATCGGCGTGCTCCTCTACTGGACCACGTCGAACCTGTGGACCATGGGTCAGCAGTTCTACGTGATCCGGAACAACCCGGCCCCCGGCACGCCGGCCTTCCAGGCCAAGGTCGACCGGGACCGCGCCAAGGCCGAGCGGAAGGGTCTGCTGGTCGCCGAGCCTGAGGCCCCGGCCGTCAAGGAGAAGCCGCGGGCGGCGACCCGTCAGCAGCCCAAGAAGCAGACCCGCCAGCAGCGCCGGCAGGGCGGCACGCGCCCGCCGGGAAGCGCGCAGGCGAAGCCGAACCAGAAGAACCCCAGCAAGGGAGAAGAGTCGTGACCGACGAGATCACCGAGGCCCCGGCCGCCGAGGAGTCGACCGAGCAGGAGACGCCGTCGACTGACGAGCGCGTCGACCGCCTCGAGCAGGAGGGCGACATCGCCGCCGACTATCTCGAGGAGCTGCTGGACATCGCGGACCTGGACGGCGACCTGGACATGGATGTCGAGGGCGACCGTGCGGCGGTGTCGATCGTGGGGGCTGACCTCTCCCAGCTGGTCGGTGACCGGGGGGAGGTCCTCGATGCGCTGCAGGAGCTGACGCGGCTCGCGGTCTACCGCGAGACGGGTGAGCGCTCGCGATTGATGCTCGACGTGTCGGGCTTTCGTGCGGCCCGTCGTGCCGAGCTGGAGGCGCTGGCGGCCGAGAAGATCGCCGAGGCTCGAACCTCCGGCGAGTCGGTCTCCCTCAAGGCGATGTCCCCGTTCGAGCGGAAGGTCGTCCACGATGCTGTCGCCGCGGCCGGGCTCTCCTCGGAGTCCGAGGGCGTTGAGCCGCGCCGCTACGTGGTGATCCTGCCGAGCTGACCGATGGACGATGTTTCACGTGAAACACCCTCCGCACCCGACGTGGCGCGGAGGGTGTTCTCGTCTGAGCGACTTCCGCTGGCCGAGGCCTACGCGGCCCGGCTCGCGACCGATGGTGTGGTCCGTGGCCTGATCGGACCTCGTGAGGCCCCCCGGCTCTGGGACCGGCACCTGCTGAACTGTGCGGTGCTGGCCGAGCTCCTCCCATCGGGAGCGTCGGTCGTGGACATCGGGTCGGGTGCGGGACTGCCGGGTCTGGTGGTCGCCATTGCCCGGCCAGATCTGAAGGTCACGCTGGTCGAGCCCCTGCTGCGTCGTACGACGTTCCTGCAGGAGGTCGTCGATGAGCTGTCGCTCGAGCACGTCGAGGTGGTGCGTGGCCGCGCGGACTCGCTGCACGGGACCAGGGTGTTCGACGTCGTGACGTCTCGGGCAGTGGCTCCCCTCGACCGCCTGCTGGACTGGTCGATGCCGCTGGTGGCGCCCGAGGGCGCGTTGGTGGCGATGAAGGGCTCGTCGGTCGAGGAGGAGGTCGCCTCCTCCAGATCTGCGTTGGAGCGGTGGGGCTGTGCCGATCCGGAGGTCCGGGTGCTGGGCGGTGAGGTGCTGACGTCCACAACAGTGGCCCTGCGAGTGGTGTGGGCCGATCCCGCTCAAGTATCGTGGCCACTTGCGCCTGTCGCGGGTCGGAGGCCGTCTGCACGTCCGCGCCGCAAGCCCCGACGACCCCAGCGAAGGCAGAACCCGTGAGTCAGCATTTCCCGCCGGGCGGTAGCCAGGACGATCAGCCCTCCGGAGAGTTTTCCACCGGTCCGGACCGCCCTGCTGAGCGTGCCCATCCACAGATTGCCGGTAGTTCTCCACAGGGCGAGCCGGACGATGTTTCACGTGAAACGCCCGAGGAGACACCCGTGACCTTTCGGATCCGCACGGCCGGGGACGTGGCGCCGTACGCGTCCGACCTGGCCGACAACAGCACCCCGCTGGCCCGGGCCGCCGAGCACATCGTGATGGCCAGGCAGACGGGACCGAACCGGCGAGCCGTGCCCCGACCGACCGAGACCCGGGTCTTCGTGGTGGCGAACCAGAAGGGGGGCGTCGGGAAGACGACGTCGACGGTCAACGTCGCGGCCGCCCTGGCCCAGCTCGGTCAGAAGGTCCTGGTCATCGATCTCGACCCCCAGGGGAACGCCTCCACGGCCCTGAACATCGAGCACCGGCGGGGGGTGCCGTCGACCTACGACCTCCTGGTCGACGGCGCCATGCTCGCCGACGTGACGACACCGTGCCCGGACGTGCCCGGCCTCGACGTGGTCCCGGCGACGATCGACCTCGCCGGCGCGGAGATCGAGCTGGTCAGCGTCGTCGCCCGCGAGGGGCGGCTGCGACGGGCGGTGCACGGACACCCGCTGGTCGGCGACGAGAGCATCGGCGAGGAGCGCTACGACTACGTGCTCATCGACTGCCCGCCGTCCCTTGGACTCCTGACGCTGAACGCGCTGGTCGCCGGTGACGAGATGATGATCCCGATCCAGGCGGAGTACTACGCCCTGGAGGGGCTGGGTCAACTCCTCGAGACCGTCGACATGGTCCGGGCGCACCTGAATCCCGAGCTCGCGGTCTCCACCATCCTGATCACGATGTACGACGCCCGCACGCGGCTCGCTGCTGGGGTCGCCGACGAGGTGCGCGAGCACTTCGGTGACCAGGTCCTGCAGACCGCGATCCCGCGATCCGTACGGGTCTCCGAGGCGCCGTCGTACGCCCAGACGGTCATGACCTACGACCCGGGCTCGCCCGGGGCGCTCAGCTACTTCGAAGCCGCACGCGAGATCGCCACCAAGGGAGTCCGCCCGTGAACGCCAGCCGTCCCCAGCAGCGCCGCGGTCTCGGTCGTGGTCTCGGGTCGCTCATCCCGACCGCTCCGCCGCCGTCGGCCCGGCCGGACGAGGCGGACGCGAGCCAGGAGCCGCAGCCCGGCGACCTGGCCCCGGTCGAGGGCGCCTACTTCGCCGAGCTGCCGATCGGCCAGATCGTTCCCAACCACGTCCAGCCGCGCTCCGTCTTCGACGAGGAGGCGATGGCCGAGCTGGTGCACTCCATCAAGGAGATCGGCCTCCTGCAGCCGATCGTGGTCCGGCGCTCCGGCCCCGACGCCTACGAGCTGGTCATGGGGGAGCGGCGCTGGCGCGCGTCCCAGGAGGCCGGACGCGAGACGATCCCCGCGATCGTCCGCGAGACCGAGGACACCGACATGCTCCGGGACGCGCTCCTGGAGAACCTGCACCGCTCGCAGCTCAACCCGCTGGAGGAGGCGTCGGCCTACTCGCAGCTGTTGGAGGACTTCGGCTGCACCCACGAGGAGCTGGCCGGTCGGATCGGCCGCTCCCGCCCCCAGATCAGCAACACCCTGCGGCTGCTTCGGCTGAGCCCGGAGGTCCAGCGACGAGTCGCCGCCGGCGTCCTCTCGGCCGGTCACGCCCGCTCGCTGCTCGCCGTGGAGGACCCCGAGATCCAGGACCGGCTGGCCCAGCGCGTCGTGGCCGAGGGGATCAGCGTCCGGGGCCTCGAGGAGATCGTCGCGGTCGGGGAGCACGGCGGCGCCCAGCGTCGTTCCCGGCGCAACAAGCCGACTGCTCCCGGCCTGGCCGACCTGGCCGAGCGGCTGTCCGATCGCCTGGAGACCCGCGTGAAGGTCGACCTCGGCCGCACCAAGGGCAAGATCACCGTCGAGTTCGCCTCGCTGGACGACCTGCGGCGCATCGTGGACGTGATGGACCCGCGCAACCGGGACGACCGGCCGATCTAAAGCAACAAGCCGATAAGTCGACAAAACGACTTATCGGCTTGTTGATGAATGACTAGATCAACCCTTGGCTGCCCGGCGCTTCTCGGCCCGGCGCCGCTTCTCCTCCGCGTCGAGGCGGCTGGCCTCGTCGGGAGTCGGTGCGGAACCACCGAGCCTGGCCGGCAGCCACCAGGAGCCCGGGGGCTGCTCGTCGCTGGGGTAGGCCGCGATGGTCTGGTCGAGCAATCGGCTCATCGCCTCCCGTAGCTGAGCGGTTTCCGCGACCGAATCTTCCCCGGTCGGGTGCAGCGGCTCCCCGACGGTGATCGCGATGGTCTTGCCACGCGAGAAGTCACGGGGGTGGTCCTTGGTCATCATCCGCTGGGTGCCCCACAGGACGACCGGCAGCAGCGGGACCCCGGCTGCGGCGGCGATCCGCGTCGCGCCGGTCTTGAACTCCTTCAGCTCGAAGGAACGCGAGATGGTCGCCTCCGGGAAGATGCCGACCGCCTCGCCCTGCTTCAGGAAGTCCACCGCCGTGCTGAAGGACTTCACGCCCTCACCGCGGTCGACCTCGATGTGGTGGAAGGACCGCATTACCGGACCACCGATCCGATGGTCGAAGATCTCCCGCTTGGCCATGAAGCGCACCAGGCGCTTCGACGGGTTGGCGGCGAGGCCGCCGTACACGAAGTCCACGTAGCCGATGTGGTTGAAGGCGAGCATCACCCCACCCGAGCGCGGCACGTTCTCGGTGCCGTTGAGCACGATGCGCTGGCCGAGGAGCCGGAAACCGGTCTTGGCGGCGACGATGATCGGGGGATAGGTGAGGTCCAGCACGGACCGAACCTACAGCGCTGAACGAGCGGGGAGTCAGCTCAGGTCGGTGCTGGGGCCGTCGTACCCCTGGGGGTTGACCTGCCGCGCGGGGACCACGGGGCCGAAGGTGGCCCGCAGCTCCATCTCGGCCTCGAGGACGCCGGCCAGGCGGCGCACGCCCTCGCGGATGCGCTCCGGGGTCGGGTAGCAGAAGGACAGCCGCATGTGGGAGCTGCCGAAGCCGTCGGCGTAGAAGGCGGTGCCGGGGACGTAGGCGACCCGGGCGGTCACCGCGCGCGGGAGCATGCCCTTCGCGTCGATGCCCGGGGGGAGGGTGAGCCAGACGTAGAAGCCGCCGGAGGGGACGTTCCACTGGCAGGCGGCGGGCATCAGGTCGGCCAGCGAGGAGACCATGGCGTCGCGGCGTTCGCGGTACATCTCGCGGAACTGCTTGATCTGCCCCTGCCAGTCGTGCTTCGCGAGATAGGCCGAGACCGCCATCTGCGAGAACTGAGGCGGGCAGAGGGTCGCCGACTCCTGGGCCAGGACCAGCTTCTCGCGGACCGGGTGGGGCGCCAGCGCCCAGCCGACCCGGAAACCGGGGGCGAAGGTCTTGGAGAAGGAGCCCAGGTAGATGACGTTCTCGGCCTCGTCGGCGCGCAGCGCGCGCATCGGCTCGCGGTCGAAGCCGAGGAGGCCGTAGGGGTTGTCCTCCAGGACCAGGACGCCCTCGGTGCGGCAGATGTCGAGGATCTCGATGCGGCGCTCGGCCGCGAGGGTCACGCCGGCGGGGTTGTGGAAGTTCGGGATCGTGTAGAGGAACTTGATGGTCTTGCCGGCCGCCTTGACCGCGGCGATCGCCTGCCGCAGCGCCTCCGGGACCAGACCGTCGGCGTCCATCTCGGCGTGTACGACGTCGCACTGGTAGGACTTGAAGACCCCCAGCGCCCCGACGTACGACGGGGCCTCGCAGATGACCACGTCGCCGGGGTCGCAGAAGACCCGGGTGACCAGGTCGACCGCCTGCTGGGAGCCGACCGTGACCACGACGTCGTCGGGGTGGGCCTCGATGCCCTCGAGCCGCATGACGTCGGTGATCTGCTCGCGCAGCTCGGGGACGCCCTGGCCGGAGCCGTACTGCATCGCCACCGGGCCCTGGGTCGCGACCAGGTCGGCGATCGCGCCGCCGACCACGTCGAGGGGGAGCCCGGAGATGTTGGGCATGCCGCCGGCGAGGGAGACCACCTCGGGCCGCGAGGCCACCGCGAACAGGGCCCGGATCTCCGAGGCCGTCATGCCCGCGGTGCGCGCAGCGTAGCGGTCGACGTACGAGTCGAGCCGGGCGCTGGGCGGACGTGCGGGCGTGTTCTCCATGATCTCCCTAGCATGAATGATGCAGCGGTCGTCCGCACCCGCGGCCCGCGGATTGGGAGGTGCCATGTCCCGCAAGGTGGTCCGGCTCACCGTCGACCACCTCGCCCGCCTGCCCGACCCGGTGCGGACCTGCCTGTTCTGGGAGCTCGACCCGGTACGCCGGTCCCGGGTGCGCCCCGAGGAGGCCGCCGAGGAGAAGGAGGCTTGGCTCAGCGAGGTGCTGCGCGAGTGGGGGTCCTGCGGGCGCGTGGTGCTGGTCGACGACGAGGTCGCCGGCCTGGCGGTCTACGCCCCGGAGGCGTTCCTGCCCGGGGCGGCCGGCTTCCCCACGGCGCCCGTGTCCCCGGACGCCATCCTGCTCGCGACCGTGTACGTCGATCCCGCGCGCACCGGGGGCGGTCTGGGCCGGCTCCTGGTCCAGGGCATGGCGCGGGACCTGATCGGGCGCGGCGGGGTATCGGCCGTCGAGGCCTTCGGGCACCGCACCCGGCGCGGGGTGGCGCAGTGCACCGTGCCCGCCGACTTCCTCGGCAGCGTGGGGTTCAAGACCCAGCGGCCGCACCCGACGACCCCCCGGATGCGGATGGACCTGCGCACGGCCCTGACCTGGCGCGAGGAGGTGGAGTCCGCCCTGGAGCGGCTCGTCGGCGCCGTCCGACCGGCGCCGAAACCGGTGAGGCCCCCGACACCCTCCCGCGTGAGCGGGAGCGTGCCGAGGGCCTCTCAGGACTGAGCGGACGCCGGGGGCGTCAGTTGCCGATGAACTCCGACAGCTCGTTGAGCAGCGCGGCCTTCGGGCGGGCGCCGACGATCGTGCGGACGACCTCGCCGCCCTGGTAGACGTTGATCGTCGGAATGCCGGTCACGCGGTACGACGACGGCGTCACGGGGTTCTCATCGACGTTCATCTTGAAGAAGGTGATCTTGTCACCGTGGCTGCCGGCGATCTCGTCGAGGATCGGGGCCACCTGGCGGCACGGACCGCACCACTCGGCCCAGAAGTCCACGAGGACCGGCTTGTCGGACTTCAGGACCTGCGCCTCGAACTCGGCGTCGGTCACGGCGGAGATGTTGCCCACGGTTGTGCCTCTCTCTCGATGACTGCTGCGACGGGAAGTCTGTACTACCTGAACATCGGTCCGGGGAAGGATGTTCCCCGAATCCGGTCGCTCAGAGACCGGCGGTCTGCACCTGCTCCGAGAGCGCCGACCCGGCGACGCCGTCCTGCGCCTGCTGGGCCGTGTGCGCCGAGTGATCGAGCTCGGCGAGGTAGCGCTCGGCGTCAAGGGCGGCCGAGCAGCCCGTGCCCGCCGCGGTGATGGCCTGCCGGTAGTGGTGGTCGACCAGATCGCCGGCCGCGAAGACGCCGGGCAGATTGGTGGCCGTCGAGGGGTGCTGGACCTGCACGTAGCCGTCGTCGTCGAGGTCGACCTGGCCGGCCAGCAGCTCCGAGCGCGGGTCGTGGCCGATCGCGATGAACAGGCCGGTGGCCGGCAGGTCGCGGGTCTCACCGGTGACGGTGTCCTTCAGGGTCAGCGACTCCAGCCGGTCGGAGCCGTTGATGGTCTCGACGACGGAGTTCCACTCGATCTCGAGCTTGGGGTCGGCGAACGCGCGCTCCTGCATGATCTTGGAGGCGCGCAGCTCGTCGCGGCGCACGATCAGGGAGACCTTCGAGCCGAAGCGGGTGAGGAAGGTGGCCTCCTCGATGGCGGAGTCGCCGCCGCCCACGACCGCGATGTGCTGCTCGCGGAAGAAGAAGCCGTCGCAGGTCGCGCACCACGACACCCCGCGCCCCGAGAGCTCTTCCTCGTTGGGCAGGCCCAGCTTGCGGTAGCCCGAGCCGGTGGCCAGGACGACCGCGCGCGCGGTGTAGGTGTCGGTGGCGGTCTTCACGATCTTGAGGTCTCCGGTCAGGTCGACCTCGACCACGTCGTCGGCGACCAGCTCGGCACCGAAGCGCTCCGCCTGGGCCCGCATCTCGTCCATCAGGGCCGGACCCATGATGCCGTCGCGGAAGCCGGGGAAGTTCTCGACCTCGGTGGTGTTCATCAGCGCCCCGCCCGCGGTCACCGAGCCCTCGAAGACCAGGGGCTGCAGGCTGGCGCGTGCGGCGTACACCGCGGCGGTGTAGCCGGACGGCCCGGAGCCGATGATGATCACGTTGCGGGTCTCGGACATGACGTCCTCTCGAGTCGGTGGTTGCTCCTGCGACAACCGATCGTAGGCGAGGAAGATTCCCCGCCGCGGGCCCGCTCGGCCCTACGGGACGGGAACCGTCGCCGAGCGGAGTACGGCGCCGCTGCCGCAGCGCAGCAGCTCCACCACCGACGAGTCCCCGGTAGACGGCCGCACGGCCAGCACGGCCGGCTGGCCGTCGTACTGGACGGCGATCAGGCGGCCTGCACCGAAGGGGCCGGGCTGGCAGGTGAACCAGGTGGGCGTCGCCGCGTAGCCCTCCGCGGAGCGGGACTCGTCGCTCTCGGGAGCTGCCGAGCTTCGGGCCTCCTGGGAGAGGGTCGCATCGAGGTTCTGGAGGGTGGTCCGGCGCAGCGACTTCAACTGGGCCTCGCTGCCGAAGTCCTCGTCCTCGACGACGAGGGGCTCAGCCGTGAGAGCGAGCGGGGCATCCCGCTGGAGTGGACTCGCCTCGTCCAACGCGCTGGGGGCCCCGGCAGCAGCGGCCGGTCCCTCGGCCTCGGCCTCGGCCGAGTCACCTCCCGAGTCCGCGGCGGACCCACCCGCGCTGCTGCCGTCCATGTCGGCCTGGAACGTCGACGGCAGCCCGACCTGCCCGAGACCCACGCCGATGACCCCGACCGCGACGGCCGCCACCAGCAGCTGGCGGACCCGCCGCCGGCGCCGCTGCGCGGCCAGGTCGATGACGCGGTGCTGGTCGGCGACCTTCTCGGGCGGACCCTCGTCCACCAGCTCGGCCAGGACCCGGTCGAGGCGCGCGGCGACGTCGTCGGGCACCGGCTCGTCGTACCGCGCTTCGGCGAGGAGGCGGCGCACGTCGGCCTCGCGCTCGTGGTCGAGACGGTCGTCGGTCATGGGTGCGCCTCCTCTCGGCGGGTCGGGTGGGTGGGAACGGGAGCGTCGCTCGAGCCTACGGAGGCGCCCTGGTGTCCTCCTGGGGTCGGACGGCCGGCGGCGGCAGTGGGTTCCTCGGCTCCGCGTGCCCCGCGTCACGCCCCGGAGCCAGGTCGCCCAGCAGCCCGGCCAGCCGGTGCCGGCCGCGCGAGCAGCGCGACTTCACCGTGCCGACGGCGCAGTCGAGGATCTGCGCGGCCTCCGCGACCGGGTAGCCCTCCATGTCGACCAGCACCAGTGCGGCACGCTGCTCGTCGGGGAGCTCGGCCAGCGCCGCGAGCACCGCGCGGCGCTGCTCGGAGCGCAGCGACACATCGGCGGGGTCGTCGACCTCCGGGGCGGCCGAGGCGACCGAGCCGCGGCCGGCGTACTCCTCGAGGTCGTCGGGCAGCGCCTCGGTACGACGGACCTTGGCCGCCCGGAGCCGGTCGAGGCAGGCGTTCACGACGACGCGGTGCAGCCAGGTGGTCACGGCCGCCTCGCCGCGGAAGGATCCGGCGCGGCGGTAGGCGGCGATCATGCCGTCCTGGAGCCCGTCGGCGGCGTCCTCGGGGTTGCCCATGGTGCGCAGCGCGACCGCCCACAACCGATCGCGGTGGCGCGCGAAGAGCACCCCGAAGGCCGCCCGGTCGCCGGCGACGTGGTCGGCGAGGAGCGCGGCGTCGCTGTTCTCCGGGGACGGGGTCACCCGCGCACCGCGATCTCGGCGACCTCGCCCCGGAACCCGTCCTCGACCGAGGGCAGCGCGGTGAGCCAGACGGTGAGGTAGCGGCCGGCGACCGGCGCGTCCGGCGCCAGCGAGGCCTCGGTGCCGACCCGCTGGTCGGCCAGGGACGGCGTCAGCCCCTCGACATCGGAGGGCGCCTGGTCGGTGAGGTAGAGCGACACCACGGTCGGGCGGCCGACCAGACGCAGGTCGACCTGCGCGACGTCGTACGAGCGGCCGAGGTCGACCACGACGCCGACCCCGTCCTTGAGGCCGCCCGGGCCGAACTGCTCGTTGTACGTCGAGGTCCGCCACGTGGTCTCCGGGTCACCGTCGACGACCCGACCGACGGTGTCGGGGTTCTCCCGCGGCGGGTTGCCCGCGGGGTCGAGGTCGGTGGCGCGCAGCCCGGAGATCGGCCTGGGCGTGGCCGACGGGGTGGCGCTGGCCGACGGGGTGGTGGTCGGGTCGTCGTCGGGCTCGGCGCCGAGGGGCGTCTTGCCGCGGCCGAGGTTGAAGGCGATCACGACGGCGACGAGCAGGAGCAGCGCGGCGCCGATGCCGAAGGCCAGCCGCAGCCAGCTCCGACCCGGGACGTCCTCGACGGCCGGCGTGATCCCGGTGCCGGAGGTGGGCGGACCGTCACCGCCCCAGGGCCAGTACTCGGCGCGGTCCTGGGCCTCGCGCGCGGTCACGGTCGGCCGGACCTGGCGCGCCGGCCCGCCGTCGGCCGGCTCGGGCGCGAAGAGCGGGCGCTCCGGGGGCGACTCGAAGGGGGGCGGCGGGGGTGACGGCGTCTCGGGAGCCTCCAGCCACGACACGTCGTCGTGCTCGTCGTCGAAGATCGGCAGGCCGGCCTGGGTGGGCTCCGGCTCGGGGACCGGTGTCGGCTCGGGTGTCGGCTCGGGTTCGGGCTCCGGGTCCGGCTCGCGGACGGGGATCTCGGGGACCTGCGGGAGGACGACGGTCTCGCCCGGGCGCAGGTTGGACAGCGCGAGCTGCTCGGGCAGCCCGGTGGGGTCGCCCACGAAGTCGGCGAGCAGGTCGGCGATCCCGCGCGCCGTCTCGAGGTCGACGTCGTCACGCTGGCGGCCGCCGGAGTAGGGGTTGAGGACCTCGTCGCAGAGCGCGTCGAGGGGACGGGGTACGCCGGCCCGCACCTGGCGCGGCCGGAGCACCCGGCCGTGCTCCTGCGGAGCCGGGGGTACGGCGGACGTCGACACGCCGGCCCACTTGCCGGTGAGCGCGCAGTAGAGCAGCCCGGCGAGGTCGGTCACGTCGGTGGCGGTCCGGCCGGGGGCCAGCCCGTGCAGGGCGGCGTCGACCGAGAAGCCGATCACCTTCACCGCGCCGGTCTGGTCGATCAGGACGTTCTCGGGCGCGAGCCGCCCGTGGGCCACGCCGGCCGCGTGCGCGACCGCGACCGAGTCGGCCACCTCGGCCACCAGCCAGGCCGCCCGGCGCGGGGGCAGCGCGCCGTGGGTGGCGACCACGATGTCGAGGGACGTGCCGGAGCCCCACTCGTTGACGACGTAGCAGAGCCCGCCGGTGCGCTCGGCGTCGAGCACGCGCAGGATCCGCGGGTCGAGCACCGTCGCCGAGCGGCGGGCCGCCTCGACCAGCCCCGCGGCGCGGTCGTCGTCCTCGGCGATCACGTGGAGCGCGACGTGCCGCTCCAGGACCCGGTCGTGCGCGCGCCAGAACCGGCCGTTGCCGCTCTCGCTGAGGAGGTCGACCAGCCGGTAGCGGCCGGCGAGGACGTCGCCGGGTCGGTTCGAGTGCGGCACCGCTCAGCGACTCCTTCCCGACGCCTGGAGGGCAGCGGGGACCGGGCCCGGTCCCCGGGTCATCGTAGGACGGTCAGGCCCGGTGCGCGGGCGGACGTCGCCGCAGGACGGTGTCGATCACGGAGGTCACCTCGCGCAGGCGCAGCAGCGTCGCCACCACGAGGAACACGACCACGTCGACCACGCCCACGGCGACCAGCCGCACCGCGGCCCCGACGTACGACGGGTCGTCGCCGACCGGGCCCGCGAGCGCGAGGTGCACGCCGTACGCCGCGGCGCCGGCGACGGCGATCGCGACGGCGGTCCGGACCAGGAACCGGACCAGCTGGGCCGAGCGCAGACCGCCGAGGCTGCGGGAGAGCACCGAGTAGGAGAGCACCGAGCCCACGAGGTAGGCGGCGGCGTACGCGATCACGAGGGACGGGGCGGTGGCGGCGTCGGAGGTGGCGCGCACCAGCAGCACGGCGACGACGATGTTGGTCGCCGCCACCCAGACCTGGATGAGGAAGACGGTGCGGGTCCGCTCGACGGCGTAGAAGCCGCGGAGCACGACGTAGTGCACCGTGAACAGCACGACCGCCGGACCGAACAGCATCATCGTCGGGACGAGGTTCTCGTAGGTGTCCGCGGCCTTGCCGTAGGCGATCAGCTTGGCCAGGTCGGTCGCGACCAGGGGCAGCAGCGCGGCGAAGGGGACGACGACCGCCAGCGCGGTCCGCAGGGTGGTGGCCACCCGAGCGCCCATGCCGTCCAGGTCGCCGTCGGCGGCCAGCCGCGAGAGCCGCGGCAGGGTGGCCGTCGCCAGCGAGACGGTGATGACCGAGTGCGGCACCATCACGATGAGGAACGCCGTCGAGTAGACGAAGATGCCCGTGCCGGCCTCGTCGCCGGCCGCCGTACCGCTCGTGCCGAGGCGGACCACCACGAAGTAGGCGATCTGGTTGGCCAGCACGAAGAGCACCGTCCAGGTGCCGAGGCGCAGCGTGTGGCCGAGGCCGGTGCCCCGCAGGTCGATCCGCGGGCGCAGGCTGATGCCCGCCGCGCGGACGTAGGGCATCAGGACGAGCAGCTGGACCACGATGCCGAGGGTCGAGCCCACGCCGAGGATCAGCTCCTGGGTGGAGGTGAACCCGCCGTCCGCGAGCGGCTCCTCACCGGCGTACACGACGAGGTAGCCGGCCAGGACGGCGACCGACACGACGTTGTTGGCGATCGGCGCCCACATCATCGGGCCGAAGCGGCCGCGGGCGTTGAGGACCTGGCCGACCAGCACGAAGGCGCCGTAGAAGAAAACCTGCGGCAGGCAGTAGCGCGCCAGCGCGATCGCCGACTCGCGCCCCGCGTCCGGCACGGTGCCCGAGAGGGCGAGGGTCACCACCGCGGGCGCGGCGAGGACCAGCACCACCGTGACCGCCCCCAGGAAGAGCAGGGCGGCGGTGATGATCCGCGAGGTGTACGCCGCGCCGGCGTCCTCGTCGTTGCGCATCGCGCGGACCAGCTGCGGGACCAGCACCGCGTTGAACACGCCGCCCGCCAGCAGGATGTAGAGCATGTTGGGGACGGTGTTGGCGACCGAGAACACGTCGCTGTGGACGCCGGTGCCGAGGGCCGCCAGGAGCAGCCCGGCCCGGACGAAGCCGCTGAGCCGGGACACGATCGTCCCGGCGGCCATCACCGCGCTGGAGGCAAGGACCTTGCGGTCGGCCTCGGCCGCCTCGACGGCTGCGTCGGCGTCGGTCGCGGTCATGCGGGAGCCGGCGCCTGCTCGGCGGCCACCGGCTCGGCGGGCGTACGACGGGCCGCGCGGAACCGGCGGACCAGCCGGACGCCGATGGCGCCGAGGAGCAGTGCGCCGCCGGTGCCGATGATCAGCCAGATCACGTCGCTGACCTGGGCGGCGCGGATCGGGAGCCGGTCGCTGGAGCCGACCGCCGTGCCGGCCAGGTCGGTGACCTGCAGGGTGATGTTGTGGACGCCCTGCTGGCCGGTGCTCGCGGTGAGCAGGACGCTGCGCCGGCTGCGCGGCGGGAGGGTGACGTCCTCCTCCGCCATGGAGATCGTGACCACCTCGTCGGCGACGGCGCGGACCTTCACCGTCACGGGCTGGTCGAGGGTGTTCTCCAGGGTGGCCGAGAAGCGTCCGCTGTTGCTGGAGAGGGTGACCTTCGGGGGCCCCTCGATCCGCACGCCGTCCAGCGACTCCTGGATGACGGCGCGCGAGCGCGCGTTGCTGGCGCGGGTGGCGCCCGGGTCGACCCGGTTGGCGTAGCCGAGCGAGGCGAAGGCCTGGTCGGCGACCTCGCGGCCGACGGTGTCGTTGCGGGTGAGGAGGTACTGCAGGGTGGTGCCGGCCTGGGCGAGCGAGGTCGCGGAGGCGAAGTCGGCCGCGTCGAGCGCCCGCCGCTGCTGCACCCGCGGATAGACCAGCTCGGCGGTGTCGACCGGGGTGGAGCGGTCGTCGCGGATGTCGTCGACGGTGGTCAGGTCGAGCCAGGTCTGGTCGAGCCCCGCGAAGAACCCGTCGGGGTCGGCCGGCACCCAGCCGCCGGGGAGCACGACGACCAGCGGCTCACGGGGCCGCGACAGCCGTCGTACGGCGGCCTCGGCCAGGATCCGCTGGCGTACGGCGACGCCCGCCTGCGGGTCGTCCGGCCCGGGCCCGCCGCTCGCGGCACCGGTCGAGGCGAGGACCAGCCGGTGGCCGG
Organism: Nocardioides lianchengensis; assembly: GCF_900101465.1. Taxonomy (GTDB): domain Bacteria; phylum Actinomycetota; class Actinomycetes; order Propionibacteriales; family Nocardioidaceae; genus Nocardioides; species Nocardioides lianchengensis. The sequence continues at coordinate 266,611 of NZ_FMZM01000002.1, read as the reverse complement.
CGATGGTGGCGACGGTGGGCGTCGCGTCGCCGAGGCCGGCGACCATCACGTCGGTCCCGATCAGCCGCTCGTCATCCTCGGCCATCTCGATCGCGTCGAGGCTGAGGAAGGCCCGGCCCCCGAGACCGGGGGCGGTGCTGCCCTCGGTCGGCGGCAGGGTGTCGCCCGACCGCTGCCGGGCGCGGGTGTAGGCGGTGGGGTCATGCTCGGCGGCCGCCGAGACGTCGAGGTCGCCGTACGGCAGGGCCAGCACCTGGGAGCGGTCCAGGGCGGTGGCCAACCGCTCCCGCCAGCCGGTCGCCGCCGCGGCCGCCTCCGTCTCGGCGGGGCTCGGCGCCTCCGTCTCGTCGGCGTCCTCGTCCTGGGTCTCCTCGGGGGCGGTGGACGTCGCGGGCGACGGCAGCGCCGTCTCGGGCGCGGCGGACGGGGTGGCCTCCGGGTCCTCGGGGTCGGCGAGCAGGCGGTCGGGATCCTCCGTCGCCTCCGGGTCGACGGTCGCGCCGAGGGAGCGGCCCGGGTTGCCGGCCGCGAGCCGGGCCGTGGCGTCGGTGAGCGCGGGGTCGACCAGCCAGGTCAGCGGCCGGCTGCCGGCGGCCTCGCCCAGCCCGACGACCGAGCCCAGGTCGCCGTCGGGAGCCAGCGACTCGGTCCACGAGGCCGGGTCGGCGAGCGAGCCGTCGGCGTCGTACGGGATCGCGGAGCGCAGCGGGACGACGAGCGCGGTCTTCACCTGGCGCTTCGAGCCGCCCATCAGCGGGAGGAACGTGCGGGCCCGGCCGTCCGCGGTGGGTGCGCCGCCGTCGCCGGCGTCGTCGGCGCTGCGCCCGAGGGCGTGCACGCCGAACCAGTAGACGCCCGCGGCGCCGGTCAGGTCGCCGCCCTGCGCGGCGACGTGGGCGCGCAGGTCGCGGGCGCGGACGCTCACGGTGTAGCCGAGGGACTCCCCGGGCTGGAGCTCGTCGATGGTGTCGTAGGGGCCGCCGGTCGTGACCCGGTCGCCGACCGGGGCCGACGGCTCGGTGAGGGCGGCCTCGGCGATCTCGGTGCGCGTGGTGAGTGGCTGCGCGGAGATGAACGGGTAGAGGTTGATCGTCGACCACGCGACGTCGTCGTCGTTGGTCACCCGGCCCTGGATGGTGACCCGGCCGCGCTCGGGGACCGTCGCGGGCGACATGCGCTCGATGCTCACCGAGAGCGGGGCGTCCGGGTCGGCGGGAGCCGCCTGGGCCGCCTGGGCCGGGGCCGGACCGACCAGCCCGGCCCACGTCGTCGCCGCGACCACCATGAGGGCAGGCAGCAGCGACAGGGGGCGGAGCATGCGCTCGACTCTATCCGTCGGGGGTCGTCGCGAGTCGGAGGCCCGACGACGTCTCCTCTAGACTCACCGCCCGTGTCCGACGTCGAGCTGCCGCCCCTGAACCTCGTCGAGGTGCAGCGTTCCGTCGCGGCCGAGCTCGACCGGATCGCCCCCGTCATCGACGAGCTGGGCGCCCTCTTCGAGGCGGCCGGCCACGAGCTGGTGCTGGTCGGCGGGCCGGTGCGCGACGCGATGCTCGGCCGCCGGCACAACGACCTGGACTTCGCGACCTCGGCCCGGCCCGACGCGACCGAGCGGCTGCTGAAGAAGTGGGCCGGCGCCACCTGGGACATGGGGCGCGCGTTCGGCACCATCGGCTGCCGGAAGGGCGACTGGGTGGTCGAGGTGACGACGTACCGCTCGGAGACCTACGACCCCACCTCCCGCAAGCCCGACGTCGACTTCGGGGACTCGCTGACCGGCGACCTCGGCCGCCGCGACTTCACCGTGAACGCGATGGCGGTGCGGGTGCCGGGCCGCGAGGTCGAGGACCCGTACGGCGGGGTCGTCGACCTGGCGCACCGGGTGCTCCGCACCCCCGGCCGCCCCGAGGACTCCTTCTCCGACGACCCGCTGCGGATGATGCGGGCCGCCCGGTTCGCCGCCCAGCTCGGCTTCGGCGTCGACCCGTCGGTCGTGGCCGCGATGACGGCGATGGCCGACCGGATCCTGATCATCTCGGCCGAGCGGGTCCGCGACGAGCTGGTCAAGCTGGTCTGCGCGCCGTACCCCCGGCTCGGGCTGGCCCTCCTCGTCGAGACCGGCCTGGCCGCCCACGTGCTGCCCGAGCTGCCGGCGCTGGCGCTGGAGCGCGACGAGCACCACCGCCACAAGGACGTCTACGAGCACACCCTGACCGTCCTGGAGCAGGCCATCGACCTCGAGGACCGGCTCGGCGGCGAGCCGGACTTCATCTCGCGCTTCGCCGCGCTGATGCACGACGTCGGCAAGCCGCGCACCCGACGCTTCGTCGACGACGGCACCGTGACCTTCCACCACCACGACGTGGTCGGCGCCAAGATGACCCGCAAGCGGATGAAGGCGCTGCGCTTCTCCAACGACCAGATCGAGGCGGTCGGGCACCTCGTCGAGCTGCACCTGCGCTTCCACGGCTACGGCACCGGCGAGTGGACCGACTCCGCCGTACGCCGCTACGTCCGTGACGCCGGCGACCAGCTCGAGCGGCTGCACGTGCTGACCCGGGCCGACTGCACCACCCGCAACCAGCGCAAAGCCGACCGCCTGCGCCGCTCGTACGACGACCTCGAGGCGCGGATCGCCCGGCTGTCCGAGGAGGAGGAGCTCGCCTCGATGCGGCCCGACCTCGACGGCAACCAGATCATGGGCATCCTCGGGATCGGCCCGGGCCGCGAGATCGGCCAGGCCTACCAGTTCCTGCTGGAGCTGCGCATGGACCGGGGCCCGCTCGAGCCCGAGGTCGCCGAGGCCGAGCTGCGTGCGTGGTGGGCGGCCCGCTCCGTCGAGTGACGCGAGATGGCTGCCCCGGTAGGTCCGGAGCAGCCAATTCCCGTCACTCGACGGGAACCGAACGGTCGTAGGGTGACGGACGTGACCGACGACCCGATCGCCCAGGCCGTGGCGGAGGGCTACGCCTTCGACGGCGCCGCCCTCGAGCTCGGCGGGCTGGTGCTCGAGGACGGCAGCCTCGCCGGCGTGCCGGTCCGGGTGCCGCTGGCGATGCTCAACCGGCACGGCCTGGTGGCCGGGGCGACCGGCACCGGCAAGACCCGGACCCTGCAGCTGCTGGCCGAGCAGCTGAGCGCGCAGGGCGTCCCGGTCTTCGCCGCCGACATGAAGGGCGACCTGTCGGGGCTGGCCCAGCCGGGGGAGGCGAGCGAGAAGCTGACCGCGCGGGCGTCGACCCTGGGCCAGCAGTGGCAGGCGACCGGCTTCCCGGTGGAGTTCTACGCGCTGGGCGGGGTGGGCCAGGGCGTGCCGCTGCGGGTCACCATGAGCGCCTTCGGCCCGGTCCTGCTGAGCAAGGTGCTCGGCCTCAACGACACCCAGGAGTCCAGCCTCGGCCTGGTCTTCCACTACGCCGACCGCGCCGGCCTGCCGCTCCTCGACCTCGCCGACCTGCGCGCGGTCGTCGGCCACCTGCTCAGCGACGAGGGCAAGGGCGAGCTGAAGGAGCTCGGCGGGCTCTCGTCCTCCACCGCGGGCGTCATCCTGCGCGAGCTGATCGGGCTGCAGGACCAGGGCGCCGACGCGTTCTTCGGCGAGCCCGAGTTCGCCTCGGCCGACCTGCTCACGCTCGCCGACGACGGCCGGGGCGTGATCTCGCTGGTCGAGCTGCCCCAGCTCCAGGACCGGCCCGCGCTCTTCTCGACCTTCCTGATGTGGCTGCTGGCCGACCTGTTCCACGACCTGCCCGAGGTCGGCGACGTCGAGAAGCCCAAGCTGGTCTTCTTCTTCGACGAGGCGCACCTGCTCTTCGACGACGCCTCCGAGGACTTCCTCGACCAGGTCGCCCAGACGGTGCGGCTGATCCGCTCCAAGGGGGTGGGCATCTTCTTCGTGACCCAGCGGCCGACCGACGTACCGGACGACGTCCTCTCCCAGCTCGGCTCGCGCGTCCAGCACGCGCTGCGCGCGCACACCCCCAATGACGCCCAGGCGCTGAAGCTGACCGTCGCCACCTACCCCACCAGCGGGTACGCCGACCTCGGCGCCGTCATCACCGGCCTCGGCACCGGCGAGGCGGTCGTCACCGTGATGGACGAGGACGGCGCCCCGACCCCGGTCGCCTGGACCCGGCTGCGCGCGCCCCAGGCCCGGATGTCCCCCTGCGACCCCGACCTGCTCGCCGCCACCGTGGCCGCCAGCCCGCGGCAGGCGTCGTACGGCGTCGCCGTGGACCGTGAGTCGGCCCGCGAGCTCCTCGCCAAGCGCCTCGAGGCGGGTGCGGCGAAGGCCGGGGAGGAGCCGGCGGCCCCCGCCCCGCGACGTCCGGAGCAGCCTCGGCCCGCCCCGCGGAAGAAGGCGGAGAAGAGCGTCGTCGATCAGGTCGTCGGCTCGTCCGCCTTCAAGCAGTTCGCTCGCACCGCCGCCCGCGAGATCGCCCGCGGGATGTTCGGCACCGGTCGTCGCCGCTGACCGTCGAACGGCGAAGCCCCGCCCGACCCTGGTTGGTCGGACGGGGCTTCTGTGCTCGCTTGACGCTGGTGGGTTTCGACGCGCCCGTCGCGGCTTCGTTCCTCAGCCGCGGGGCTTGCTCAACCTTCGCTCGCGACGGTCCCTCGCTCGTTCCTCGCGAGGGACCTGCTCACTCCTCGCCGGCGATGAAGGCCTCGACGCGGCGGCGACCCTCGTCGTCGGGCAGCTGCACCGGCGGGCTCTTCATGAGGTACGACGAGGCGCTGATGATCGGGCCACCGATGCCGCGGTCCTTGGCGATCTTGGCGGCGCGGAGCGCGTCGATGATGATGCCGGCGGAGTTGGGCGAGTCCCAGACCTCGAGCTTGTACTCGAGGTTGAGGGGGGCGTCACCGAAGGCGCGGCCTTCGAGGCGGACGTAGGCCCACTTGCGGTCGTCGAGCCACTCGACGTGGTCGGACGGGCCGATGTGGACGTTCTTGTCGTGGATCTTGCCCGCGAGCTCGCCGGTCAGGTTGGACGTGACGGCCTGGGTCTTCGAGATCTTCTTGGACTCGAGGCGCTCGCGCTCGAGCATGTTCTTGAAGTCCATGTTGCCGCCGACGTTGAGCTGGTAGGTCCGGTCCAGCACCACGCCGCGGTCCTCGAACAGCTTCGCCATCACGCGGTGGGTGATGGTGGCGCCGACCTGGGACTTGATGTCGTCGCCGACGATCGGGACGCCCGCGTCCTCGAACTTCTTGGCCCAGACCGGGTCGGAGGCGATGAAGACCGGCAGGGCGTTGACGAAGCCGACGCCGGCGTCGATGGCGCACTGCGCGTAGAACTTGTCGGCGTCCTCGGAGCCCACCGGGAGGTAGGACACCATCACGTCGACCTGGCGGTCCTTGAGGATCTGCACGACGTCGACCGGCTCGGCGCCGGACTCGTCGATGGTCTGGCGGTAGTACTTGCCGAGGCCGTCGAGCGTCGGGCCGCGCTGGACCTCGACACCCAGGGTCGGGACGTCGGCGATCTTGATCGTGTTGTTCTGCGAGGCGTTGATGGCCTCGGAGAGGTCCTTGCCGACCTTCAGGTCGTCGACGTCGAACGCCGCGACGAACTCGACGTCCTTGACGTGGTAGTCGCCGAAGGCGACGTGCATCAGCCCGGGGACCGAGCCGGACGGGTCGGCGTCCTTGTAGTACTCGACACCCTGGACGAGGGAGCTGGCGCAGTTGCCGACTCCCACGATTGCTACGCGAACCGAACCCATCGGGATTCCTCTCCTGCCACTGGCTGAATGACGCTGAATGACGTTGATTGTTAGGACTGTGGTGCTGGCGGAACCGGCGGCGCCGCGGGGGGTGGCATGCCGGCACTTCGCTCGGCGTTGATGAGGTCGGAGAGCCAGCGGACCTCGCGCTCGACGGACTCGACGCCGTGCCGCTGCAGCTCGGCGGCGTAGCGGTCGACCTCCTGCTCCGTCATGTTCAGCTCACGCTGCACGCGGTCGAGCCGCTCCTGCAGCCGGATCCGGCGCCCTTCGAGGACGCGCAGCCGGATCTCCATGTCGGTGCGCCCGAAGAAGGCGAACCGGATGTCGAAGTTGTCGTCCTCCCACGCGGTGGGCCCGACCTCCGACATCAGACGCTCGAACTCACGGGTGCCGGCCTCGGTGACCTCGTAGACGATGCGCGGGCGCCGGGTGACCGGCGTGACCGTGGCGGTGGTCTCCTCGATGAGGGACCCCTTCAGCATCTTCTTCAGGGTCGGGTAGAGCGAACCGTAGGACAGCACCCGGCCCCAGCCGAGCATCAGGTTGAGCCGCTTGCGCAGCTCGTAGCCGTGCATCGGACCCTCGTGCAGCAGTCCGAGGACTGCCAGCTCGATGGTCTCTGCGCGACGTGCCATGAGACCTATCGTAGCGATATATCCACGCGACGTGAATTCGCATCGCATCGGAACGGATGTTTCCGCGAATGAGGCGCCCTGGGGGAGTTGCGTACCCTCTGATGTGGCCGTGAGCGGCCCGCAGAGCCCCAGACCCCGACGAGACCCGTGGAGCAACCGCGCGTGAATGCGAAGCGCCGGGCCGCCGGCCCCGCCCAGAAGAAGGCGAAGAAGGCCCCCAAGCCGCCCCGCACCCGCAAGCAGAAGGTGCTGCGGGTCGCGAAGTGGTTCGGCATCGTCGGGCTGGTCGGCACGCTGCTCGCGGTCGGCTCGTTCGTCGCGCTCTACCAGGCGATCGACGTCCCGAAGCCGAACGAGAAGTTCCAGGACGAGACCACGGTCGTCAGCTACGCGAACGGTGACAAGCTCGGCACCTTCGCCACCCAGAACCGCGACATCATCTCCTTCGACGAGATCCCGGAGACCCTGCAGAACGCGGTGGTCGCCGCGGAGAACCAGTCCTTCTGGTCCGACCGCGGCATCGACCCCAAGGGCATCCTGCGCGCCGCGTTCAGCAACGCGTCCGGCGGCTCCACCCAGGGCGCGTCCACGATCACCCAGCAGTACGTCAAGATCCTCTACCTCAACCAGGACCGCTCCTACACCCGCAAGGTGAAGGAGGCGATCCTCTCGCTGAAGATCCAGCGTCAGCAGAGCAAGAAGGAGATCCTGACCAACTACCTGAACACCATCTACTTCGGCCGCGGTGCGTACGGCGTCGAGGCCGCCGCGCAGGCCTACTTCCGCCGGCCCGCCAGCAAGCTCAACCTGCGCCAGTCCGTGGTGCTCGCCCGGGTGCTCAACAACCCGACGGCGTACGACCCGGCCAACGGCGAGGACGCCGCGACGAACCTCAAGGCCGGCTACGACTTCATCCTCGACGCGATGACCCGCCTCGACTACGTCACGGCCGACGAGGCCGCGAAGGCGAAGGAGCGGCTGCCGAAGTTCCCGCCCGTCGTCAAGGAGGACTCGTACGGCGGCCAGCGCGGCCACATGCTGACCATGGTCAAGAACGAGCTGGCCCGGCTCGGCTACTCCGAGGACGAGGTCGTCGGCAAGGGCCTGCGCGTGACGACCACGCTGACCAAGAAGGACATGGACGCGGCCCAGGCCGGCGTCAAGGAGGCCCGGCCCGAGGGCTTCAGCGACAAGAACCTGCACGTCGGCGTGGCGAGCGTCGAGCCCGGCACCGGCGCCATCCGCGGGTTCTACGGCGGCCAGGACTACCTGAAGTCCCAGCTCAACTGGGCCGTGGCGGGTGGCCAGGCCGGCTCGATCCTCAAGCCGTTCGCGCTTGCGGCCGGGATCAAGGCCGGCTTCTCGCTGAAGGACACCTTCGAGGGCAACAGCCCGTTCACGGTGGGTGACACCGACTTCAACAACCAGGGGTTCCGGGACTACGGCCGGGTCAACCTGATCAAGGCCACCCAGGACTCCATCAACACCGCCTTCATCGACCTGACCGACAGCATCCCGAATGGGCCCGCGAAGATCATCAAGATGATGAACGCGATGGGGATCCCGCCGGAGAAGGCGCCCTCGACCCGCTCACCCGGCTTCCCCAACAAGACCCCCGGCCTCGAGCCCGGCGTCGGCGTCGCGCTCGGCAGCGCGACGGTCAGCCCGATCAACATGGCTACCGCCTACGCCACCATCGCCAACAAGGGCGTGTACGCCGAGCCGTACCTCATCGAGAAGATCGTCGACCGGGACGGCAAGGAGGTCTACACCCACCGGGTGAAGGACAAGCGGGTCCTCGACGAGGACATCGCCGCCGACGTCTCCTACGCCATGCAGCAGGTCGTCAAGGCCGGCTCCGGCACCGCGGCACTCGCCCTGGACCGCCCGGCGGCCGGCAAGACCGGCACGTCGACCAACGACGACGACCACGTGGTGTCGTCCTGGTTCAGCGGCTTCACCCCGCAGTTGGCCACCTCGGTCGTCTACACCCGGGGCAAGGGCGCCGAGCCGCTCGACGGCTGGCTGCCGAACTTCTTCGGCGGCACCTTCCCGGCCCAGACCTGGACCGAGGTGATGACCCGGGCGCTCGAGGGCGAGGACGTGCTCGACCTGCCCGACGCGGTCTACGTCGACGGCGACGCACCGGACACCGGGCACGCGCCGTACACGCCGCCGCCGTCGCCCACGAAGAAGCCGACGAAGAAGCCGTCGGACAAGCCGACCCGTCAGCCGACCCGCAACCCCTCGACCGCGCCGCCGACCACCTCGGCCCCGCCGCCCACCACCTCGGCCCCGCCGCCGACGCCCACCAACCCGACTCCGTCCTGCGGTGGTCTGCTGCCGCCGTGCGAGACGCCGACGCCCACGGACGAGCCGACGCCCACCGACGACCCGTCTGCGGCAGGTCGTCGCCGATGACCGTCCCGCCGACGCGCACCGACGGCGTCGTCGCCGCGGTGAGCGCCGGCGTGGGCGGTCCGCTCGGCACCCGGGCGGGCGGGCACCGCTGGTGGACGCCGGTGCGGGTGGTGCTGGCCATCGCGGCGCTCACCTTCGCGCTCGGGATGGTCCAGAAGGGCAACTGCTACGAGGACACCTGGACCGACGGCACGGCCCGCTACACCCACATGTGCTACTCGGACCTGCCCTACCTCTACACCGGGCGCGGGTTCGCCGAGCTGGCCTGGCCGTACGACGACGACGCCGAGGTCCGGGGCCGCTACCCCGAGGTGATGGAGTACCCGGTCGGCATCTCCTACTGGGCCTGGGCCACGGCCGACGTGACCCACCTGATCACCGGCTCACCGGACCTGGGCGAGCGCTACCAGCGGCCCACCTCGGAGTTCTTCGGCGACCCCACCATCCAGCGCGAGATCCGGGCGTTCGTGATCGTCAACGCGCTCGGGTTCGCGGTCCTGGTGCTGCTGTCCGCCTGGCTGCTGGCGGGGGTGGACCGGAAGCGGCCCTGGGACGCCGCGATGTTCGCGGCCTCACCCGCGCTCGCCCTGACCGCGCTGGTCAACTGGGACCTGCTGCCCGTCGTCCTGGTCGCGGGCGCGGCCTGGGCCTGGGCACGGGAGAGACCGGTGCTGACCGGGGTGCTGATCGGCCTGGGGGCGGCGACCAAGCTCTACCCGCTGTTCCTGCTGGGCGCCGTGCTGGTCATCTGCCTGTGCGACAAGCGGGTCCGCGACTTCGTGCTGACCACGGCCGCGGCCGTCGCGGCCTGGGTGCTGGCGAACGCGCCGGCGTACCTCACCGGACCGGACGAGTGGAAGGTGTTCTGGACCTTCAACTCCGAGCGGGCCGCCGACCTCGGCTCGATCTGGCTGGTGATCTCGCAGGCCACCGACGGCGTCGACGTCTCGACCATCAACACGTGGTCGTGGCTGTTCTTCGGCGCCTGGTGCGTCGGGGTGTTCGTGCTCGGCGTGCTGGCGCCCGAGACGCCGCGCTTCGCCCAGCTCGGCTTCCTGATCGTGGCGGGCTTCCTGCTGGTCAACAAGGTCTACTCGCCGCAGTACGTCCTGTGGCTGCTGCCGCTCGCCGTTCTGGCTCGTCCGCGCTGGCGCGACCAGATCGTCTGGCAGGCCACCGAGGTCCTCTACTTCGCCTCGGTCTGGTGGTACCTCGGCGGCTACCTCGCGCCCGGCGGCGGCGGGGACTCCGGCTTCTACTGGATGGCGATCATCCTGCGGCTCGCCGGTGAGCTCTACCTCGTCGCGCTGGTCGTCCGCGACGTCTGGCTGCCGCACCACGACCCGGTACGGCGCGACGCCGAGGTCGTCCCGCCCGATCAGGACACGACGACGCGGTCGAACGCCGTCGCGGTGTAGCGGACCCGCACGTCGACCTGCTCGCCGACCTCGGGCACCCGGGGCCCGTGGGGCAGGAACAGCATCGAGGCCTGCATGTGGGGCGGCTCGGCGAAGAGCCGCTGCTTGCCGTCGATCGAGAACGGCGAGCGCACGAAGCCGACCGCGTCCAGGCCGCCGCGGGCCAGGGTGGCGGCGCGGGCCTTGATGCTCTGGTCGCCGGTCGGCGCCTCGAGCCCGATGCCGTGGGCCGTGCCGCCGCTGACGATCAGCAGGTGGCCGGACTTGGGCGCGGTGCGGCCGCGGTACCCGAACGCGTCGCCGCGCTCGACCTCGTGCACGTCGAGCACGGTCGCGGTCACGCGCAGCGCGGCGCGGTCGCCGAGCCACAGACCGGTGCCGATCCGCGGGCGGATGTCGTAGTCGGCGTACGACGCCCGCAGCTGGGCGAGCTCGGCGTCGGTGAGGTGGCTGACCCAGATCGTCCGGGTCGGCAGCTCGGCGGCGACGACGTCGTTCATCAGCCGGCCGACCTCGGAGAGGTGGGAGCCCTGGGCGAGCGGCAGGTGCAGGGCGATGCCCTCGACCCGGGCGCCGGGGTGCTGGTCGTGCAGCACCCGGGAGGCGGCCCAGAGGTCGCGGGCCGAGAGGCCGTGCCGCAGCATGCTGGTCGTCCGCTCGAGGACGAAGCGCGCGTCGGGCTGGCGGGCCAGCAGGTCGGAGACGTCGGAGACCCGGCCGAGGGTGTGCACGATCCGGTCGGCCAGGGCGGGGTCGGTCTCGAGGGCCGCGCCGAACGGCCGCCAGGGCGTGAGCACGAGGAGGTCGCCGTCGAAGCGGCTGCTGACGTGGGGCAGCTCGTCGTACGTGCCGACGGCGATGGTGTCGACCCCGAGCCAGGCGGCCTTGCGGGCGAGCCGGCCGAGCGTGAAGCCGTAGCCGTTGCCCTTGACGACCGGGGTCAGGCCGGGGTTGGACTCGGCGACCGCGCGCAGGTGGGCGCGCCAGCGGTCGCCGTCGACGGTCAGGGTGAGGGACATGCTCAGCGCCGCTTCATGTAGAGGTCGAAGGCCTGGTAGAGGACGCGGTTGAGGGGCAGGTCCCACTCGCCGGCGTACTCGACGGCCTCGCCGCCGGTGCCGACCTTGAACTGGATCAGCCCGACGTGGGAGTCCTCGGCGTCGAGGGTGTCGGTGATGCCGCGCAGGTCGTAGACCTCGGCGCCGGCGGCGATGGCGTCCTGGAGCATCGCCCACTGCACGGCGTTGGAGCCGCGGACCTCGCGCTTCTCGGTCGAGGAGGCGCCGTAGGAGTACCAGGCGTGCGTGCCCACGCGGACGGCGATGGTCGCGGCCACCAGGTCGCCCTGGTGGTGGGCGAACCAGAGCCGGATCCGGTCGGGGTCCTCGGCGCTGAGGGCGTCGACCATGGTGCGGAAGTAGGACAGCGGACGCGGGGTGAAGTGGTCGCGCCGGGCGGTGTGGACGTAGAGCTCGTGGAAGGCCTCGAGGTCGGTGCCGACCGTGACCGTCACGCCCTCCTTGGCGGCCTTCTTGATGTTGCGGCGCCAGAGCTGGTTCATGCCCTTGAGGACGTCGTCCTCGGAGCGCGGCTTGCCGTCGGCGTCGACGAGCGGGACCTGGAAGACGTACTGCGGCTGCCCGGCGGCGAAGCCGCCGTCGGTGACCTGGGGGCGCCAGCCCAGCTCGTGGAGCTGGGTGACGACCCGGGCGCCGGTGGCGTCGCGCTCGGTGGGCGGCAGGTCGCCGAGGCGTCGTACGCCGGCGTCGGCGATGCCCTCCTTGACCTGGGCGGCGGTCCAGCGGCGGGTGACGACCGGCGGGCCCATCCGGACGCCGAACGCCCCCTGCTTCCTCAGGTGGGCGGCCAGCGGGGTGAGCCAGGCGGCGAGCTGCTCGGTGTCCCAGTCGATGACCGGACCCTCGGGCAGGTAGGCGAGGTAGCGCTTGACCTTCGGCAGCTGGCGGTAGAGCACGAGCGCGACGCCGGCGAGGCGGTCGCCGTCGTACCAGCCGAGCGACTCGCGCCGCCACTCCGCCTTGACCTGTCCCCAGGCAGGAGTCTGGAGGAAGGAGGCGGACGAGCGGGTGCGCAGGAACGCCAGGTGTTCCGCGGGGCTGATCGTGCGCACGTCCATGGGGCCCGAGGCTAGACGAGCCTGCCGACTGGTCTGAACCCCGTGGCGGACGGAGGTGGTCTGCACCACCATGGAGGCGGACGTATCAGGAGCCGGACCCCCTGCTCCTCGGGGGCGTGATGGTGACGGAGGCGAGGATGGCGGCGAGACGACCGGCCGCGCGGGTCGTGACCGGGGCGAGCGCCCCGCCCGACGGGCTGTGGGCCGACGCGAGCCGGGCGTTCGTGCGCTGGCTCGACGGCGACCCGTCCGGTCTCGACGAGCTGGTCGCCGTCATGACCCCGGTGCTGTGGCACGTGGTGCGCGCCTACCGGCTGCCGCAGGAGGCGGCCGAGGACGTCGTGCAGTCCACATGGCTCGCGCTGGTGCGCCGTCGTACGGCGATCGCGGACCCGGCCGCCGTCGGCGGCTGGCTGACCACGACCGCGCGGCGCGAGTCCTGGCGGGTGGCGAAGGCCGGCCAGCACGTCGCGCCCGCGGCCGACGAGGAGCTGGCCGCCCGGCTGCCCGCCGAGTCCTCCGCCGAGACCTCCGCGGTCGAGGCCGACTCGCGGCACCGGATCTGGTCGGCGGTCGACGCGCTCCCCGAGCGCTGCCAGCGGCTGCTGCGCGTGGTCGCCTTCGAGCGGCGGCCCGACTACCAGTCGCTGGCGAGCGACCTCGACATGCCCATCGGCAGCATCGGGCCCACCCGCGGCCGCTGCCTGGCCAAGCTGCGGGTCGCCCTGGTGCAGGCGGGAGAGATCTGATGAACCACCCCACGAAGTTCTCGTCCCCCGCTGCGCTCCTCCGTCCGACAACGTCTAGGGGACCCCGATGAGCGAGATGAGCCGCGAGGACCTGCTGGACGTCGTACGACGGGTGCACGAGGAGCGGGACCCCGTCCCGGACGACCTGGTCGCCCGCATGCAGGCCGCCGCCGCGTTCGCCGCGAGCGACCTGGACGCGGAGCTGCTGGGCCTGATGGAGCTGGTCGACCGCTCCGACGAGCTGGTCGGCGCGCGCGGCACCGCGACGTACACGCTGCGGTTCGTGCACGGTGAGACCGACCTGCTGGTGCGGGTCGCCGTCGAGGACGGTGCGTCCCGCATCGACGGCTGGGTGGTGCCGCCGGAGGCGATGACCGTGCGCGCCGGCACCTTCGTCGCCAGCGTCACCGACACCGGCCGCTTCGAGCTCACCGGCCTGCCTCTCGGGCTGCACCGGCTCAGCCTCGAGCCGCACGACATCACCCGCCCGGCCTTCTCCACCCCCACCTTCGAGATCTGAGGAAGCATGGCCCTGCCCGACGATGAGAAGCGCCCGGCGCCTCGCAAGCCGCTCGACCGCGATCCCAACCCGCCCCGCCCCGGGGTGATCGCCGGCGTCGAGGGCCGGGTCCTCGACCCCGCCACCGCCCTCACGGTGCGCGGCGTGCGCCCGCGCCCCACGGTGTACGTCGGGCCGCGGCTGCTGATCTCGAAGTCGGTCGACGTCGACGGTGCCCTCGCGGTGCTGCGCGCCGTGGCGAAGCCGCTCGGCTGGGACGTGGTCGCCGAGCGCGAGGACCCGCGCACGGTGAACCTGCGCTTCGGCGTCCGGCCGGTCCGGCTGGTGGTCGCGTCCGACCGCGCCACGATCGCTCCCGACGGGTGGACGCTGCTGCAGCAGACCCGGGCTCAGTTCGGTGTCGAGTCGGTGCGAGGGGTGGGGCTGGAGCACGTGGTGTTCTCGGGCTCCCTCGAGGCGAATCCGTACCACTCGGGCAACCCCTACCACTCCGGGAACCCGTACCACTCGGGCAACCCGTACCACTCGGGCAACCCGGCGGCCGACGCGTCGTCACCGGTCGCGTCGTACGGCGCCGCCGGGTCCGGCGGGCGGCAGGCCGTCGCCTACGTCGGGCCGGCGCCCGTGCGCAGCGACGACGGGCCCACCCGCAGACCCGTCGTGGCGCTGCTCGACACCGGGTGCGGATCGCACCCGTGGCTCGACGACGTGGTGCGCACCGAGGTCACGCTCGACGGCACTCCGATCGGCTACGTGGATCCGGACACCGATCCGGAGGCGCACGGCGACCTGACGGGCCCGCTCGACGGCGTCATCGATCCACTGTCGGGGCACGGGACCTTCATCGCCGGACTCGTGCACCAGGGGTGCCCGGACGCCGACATCATCGCCTGGCGCGTCGTCCCGTCAGCCGGCCCGATCCTCGAGTCCGACCTGGTCGCCTCGCTCGCCCAGATCGCCGAGCTGGCGCGCCGGCACCGTGAGGGAGTGCCCGGCGGTCAGGCCATCGACGTGCTGAGCCTGTCCATGGGCTACTACCACGAGACGCCCGAGGACGAGCTCTTCGACCCGACGCTGTTCGACATCCTCAGGGACCTCGCCGCGGGCGGCACGGTGGTCGTCTGCTCCGCCGGCAACGACGCCACGAGCCGACCCAGCTTTCCCGCCGCCTTCGCGCCGTGGGCCGACGGGGCCGGGCCGTACGGGGCGGCCCGCGAGGTCGCGCCGATCGTCTCGGTCGGCGCCCTCAACCCGAACCTGGCCTCTGACGCGCTGTTCACCAACGCCGGCCCGTGGGTTCGTGCCCACGTGCCGGGTGCCGCCCTGGTGAGCACCATGCCGTCCTTCCAGGGCGGGTTGCTGCCGCCGGCGCGGATGACCGCCTTCGGCCGCGTGCGCGAGGCGATCGATCCGGACGACTTCCGTGGCGGCTTCGCCGTCTGGAGCGGAACCTCGTTCGCGGCGCCCCTGCTGGCCGGCCGGCTGGCCACGCTGATCGCCGCCGAGCTCGGGACGGGCGAGGAGCCCGCCACCGCCGTCAGCCGCGGATGGGCGGTGGTGGAGAACCTGACGGGAATCAGTCCAGACTGAGCGAGTGCTGTCTGCCGGGGAGCTCCACCAGCGGGGTGTCGTCGCGACGAACGCGGGTCGCTACGCCACGGCGCGGCGACTGCTGCGGCTGGCCCTCACCCGGGTCGGTGACGATCCACGTCTCTCGGCCGAGGTGGAGTCGAGCCTGGCGCACCTGGAGGCGGAGACCGGGGACAGCGAGGCCGCTCTCGAGCGGTGTGGCGCGGTCCTGGACCGGTCGAGCCTGCCGCAGGTGACGCGGGCGTCCGTTCTCAGCCAGCGCGGCATGCTCCTCATGCTGGCCGGTCGGACGCAGGAGGCGCTCGCCGACTTCAACACGGCCGGCGAGCTGCTGGACGACGAGGACGACCTGCTGGGGCGCATCCACCTCAACAGGGGTGGCGTGCACCTGCGCCACGAGGACCTGCCGGCGGCCGAGCGCGACTTCGCTGCGGCCACCCCCCACCTGCTCCGGGCCGGGATGCCGACCGAGGCGGCGATGGCCCAGCACAACCTGGGCTACTGCCGCTTCCTGGCCGGTGACCTCGTCACCGCGCTGGGCCTGATGGACGCGGCGGCGCCGGTGCTGGCTCCGCTGAGTCCCGTCAGCGAGGCGGTGGGCCAGCAGGACCGGGCCGAGGCGCTCCTCGCCGCCGGGCTCGTGGGAGAGGGACGTCGGGCGTTGGAGGCGGCGGCGCGGGCGTACGGCTCGCGGCGGCTTCGGCGCCGTCAGGGCGAGGCCGAGCTCTCCCTGGCCCGCGCGTTGGTCGCCGCCGGACCGGACGAGGCGGGCAGGCTGGCCCGGTCCTCGGCACGGCGGTTCCGTGACGCCGGCGCGCCGGCGATGGCCCGCCGCGCGGAGGCGGTGCGGCTGGCGGCCGAGCGACGGTCAGGAACGACGCGGACCCGCTGGCTGACGGACGCGGACGAGCTCGCCGCGGCACTCGCCGAGGACGGCGCCCGCTGGGACGCCGTCGTCGTCGGTCTCCACGCCGCTGCCGTCGCGGCGGCGAGAGGTGATCTCGTCGAGGCGCGCGAGCGCATCCGCCGCACGCCCCGTCGACGGGAGGCCCCACTCGCGGTCCGCCTCGTGCACGCGGAGACGGCGGCGACGATCGACGAGGTGGCCGGGCGCAGTGCCCGTGCCCTGGGCCACCTCCGCGCCGGCCTGGCCGATCTGCACGCGTGGCAGAGCTCCTTCGGCTCGCTCGACCTGCAGACCGGGGTGGCCGGGGCGGGGGTCCGGCTGGGGGTGCGCGGGCTGGCGCTGGCCGTGGAGTCGCGGCGGCCCGCCGTACTGCTGGAGTGGTCGGAGCGCGCGCGGATGCTGGCCAGCCGGGTGCAGCCGGTACGGGCGCCCGAGGATCCCGAGCTGGCCGCCGACCTGGCCGAGCTGCGAGGCGGTCCGTCGGCGGCGCGCGAGGCCGAGCTGCGCCAGCGCGTCCGCGAGCGGGCCTGGCAGCACCGCGGGTCCGGCGAGGTGGCCGACCCGGTCACGCTCGACGCGTTGCGCGAGGCCCTCGACGCGGACTCGGCGCTGGTTGCCTACGTCGTCACCGCGGACGCGATCGTGGCGCTGGTCGTCACGCCCGACGCCGCCACCTGGGTCGACCTCGGCGGTCGCGCCGACCTCGACGCCCTGCTCGGCGGCCTGCTGCCCGACCTCGACGTCGCTGCTGCCGACCTGCCGGAGCCGATGGCGGGCGCGGTCCGGGGCGCGCTCGCCGTACGTCTCGATGAGCTCGCTCGCCTCCTCGTGGCCCCGGTCCTCGACGCGGTCGGCGACCGGCGGGTGGTGCTGACACCGTCGGGCGTGCTGGCCGGGGTGCCGTGGACCCTGCTGCCCGGGTACGTCGGCCGCCCGGTCACGGTCGCGCAGTCGGCCACGTCCTGGCTGGCGCGCCGTACGACGCCGCTGCGCACCGCGACCGCCGGCTTCGTCGCCGGCCCGCGGGTGGTGCGCGCGGAGGACGAGGTCAACGCCGCGGCCAAGGAGTGGCGTGACGCCCGGGTGCTGGTCGGCACCGAGGCCACGGCCGACGCCGTCTCCGAGCTGGCCGAGCAGGTCGACGTCCTGCACGTGGCGGCCCACGGGCGGCACTCCGCCGAGAACCCGCTCTTCTCCGGTCTGCTGCTCGCCGACGGCTCCTGGTTCGGGTACGACGTCGACCGGCTCCGCTCGGTCCCCGACGTCGTCCTGCTGTCGGCCTGCGAGGTCGGCCGCTCGACCGTGCGCTGGGGCGAGGAGCTGATCGGCATGTCGGCGGCCTGGCTGCACGCCGGTGCCCGCTGCGTGATCGCGTCGGCGGCCGCGGTCAACGACGCCGCGGCGTACGACGTGCTGGTCGCCGTGCACCAGCAGCTCGCGGCCGGCGTGGACCCGGCCACGGCCCTGGCCGCGGCGGTGCCGGCCGTCTCGACCGGCACCGCCCCCGTGCCGTTGGTCTGCTTCGGCTGATCGCCTTCCCGCTTCGACGTATCAGCGCGCACGGACACTGCTCCTCACCCTCGACAACCCAGTGCGAGGAGGCAGTCGTGTCGGTCGGAGTGCAGCAGCGGATCAGCCGTCACGTCCTCGAGGACCCCGCGTCGGGGCAGGTGATCGACGCGGGTGTCGGCAGCTGCGTGCGCGTGAGCTTCCGGCGACACCTCGGGGACAGCCGGTGGCAGGTCCTGGACCGGCCGGCGCACCTGGTGCCGATCGAGGAGAACGGGCACGACTTCGCGTTCCTCGTCTTCGGTCCGGAGCAGCCCGCGCTGGGGCCGGTCGGCAGCACGTTGCGGCTGGTCCGCCAGCGCAGCGGCCGGCCGGACTCGTCCGAGGTCCGGTGCCTCACCGTCACGGTGTCCTGACACCGGACCGACCCCCCACGGGACGGGTCGTGCGGGTCGGCCGCTCACGGGGGTGGCCGGCCCGCAGGCGTCGCTCGACTCGAGGTCAGAGGCGCTCGCGCAGCCAGGCGAAGTCGGCGACGTGCGCGTCGGCCGGTCCGGGGGTCTCGCAGACCACCGGAGCCCCGGCGTCGCGCACCACGCTGGCCAGCAGGTCGGGATCGATCTTGCCGGCGCCGAAGTTGGCGTGCCGGTCGGCGCCCGAGTCGAACTCGTCGCGGCTGTCGTTGCAGTGCACGAGATCGATGCGACCGGTGATCCGCCGGACGTCCTCGACCACGGTCTCCAGCGCGTTGCCGCCGGCGTGGGCGTGGCAGGTGTCGAGGCAGAACCCGACGAGGTCGGCCTGCTCGGTGCCGGAGATCGCCGCCCAGACACCCTCGATGCGATCGAGGTAGCGCGTCATCGCGTGGTCGCCGCCGGCGGTGTTCTCGATCAGCAGCGGCAGCTTGAGGTCGGTCGCCTCGATCGCCTTGCGCCAGTTGTCGAACCCCTTCGCAGGGTCGTCGGCCTTGTTGACGTGGCCACCGTGCACGATCAGCCCCTTCGCCCCGATCGATGCCGCGGCGTCGACGTGCTGCTGGAGCAGCTTGCGGCTGGGGATCCGGATCCGGTTGTTGGTCGTCGCCACGTTCACGATGTACGGCGCGTGCACGTAGAGGTCGATGCCCGCCGCCTCGGCGTCCGCCTTCAGGCCCTCGGCGCCCCCGGCGTACGCGAACTCGGGGCCTTGGTAGCCCTGGGGGTCGCCGAGGAAGAACTGCACCAGCGGCGCGTTGCGCGCCCGGGCCTCGGCGATCGGGTCGGTCTGGTCGACGTGGGCACCGATGGCGAGCTGGGTCATGGGGCCATCGTAGGAAGGCCCGCCGACAGCCGGCGCTCAGGCCGCGACGTACCCCGGGATCTCCTCGACCGCGTGCCAGACCGGGATCCCGCGCTCGCGCGCGATGGCGACGTCCTGGTCGGCGCCGGTGGAGGCACCGGGGAGCCGGAGCACGCCGTCGCAGTGCTGGAGGAGGCGGTGGGCGGTCGGGTACATGACCTGCTCGGCCAGCGGATCGGCCAGCCCGTCGGCCCCGGCGCTGCTCAGCACGGGGAGGGCGACCCATTCGCCGATCATCGGCACGTGGCCGGCGCGGAAGACCGGCCAGGCCGCGGACTCGAGGGCGCGGAGGTTGGCGGCGAGGAGGGTGGGGTCGTCGCCGGTGCCGGAGCGGTAGGGGCCGGCGATCAGGATCATCAGAGGTTTCGTCATGCCGCGACATTAACGTGCAGAAACGTGCAGACTCAAGCACTTTCGTGCAGACGGTCTAGAGTGGCCCCGTGCTCGCCGCCCAGCGCAAGGACCGGATCCTCGACCTCCTCCGTGCCGACGGTCGCGTCGTCGCCAAGGAACTGGCCGCGGCCTGGGACCTCTCCGAGGACACCGTCCGCCGCGACCTGCGCGAGCTGGCCGCCGACGGGCTGCTGCACCGCGTGCATGGCGGAGCCCTCCCGGCCTCGCCGGCCGTCGCCGACTTCACCGCCCGCACCGCGATCGCCACCGACGCGAAGTCCGAGGTGGCGCAGCTGGCCGCGTCCCTCGTGCGCCCGGGCCAGACCGTCGCCATCGACGGCGGTACGACGGCGCGCGAGCTGGCCCGCCGGCTGCCGCCCGACCTCCGGGCGACGGTCGTCACGCACAGCCCGACGGTCGCCGTGGAGCTGGCGACCCACCCGACGGTCGAGGTGATCATCGTGGGCGGGCGGCTGTTCAAGCACTCGGTGGTGGCCGCGGGCGCTGCCGCCCACGAGGCGATCGGCCGGGTGTCCGTCGACGCCTTCTTCCTGGGTGTCACCGGCATCCACCCGACGGCCGGGCTGACCACCGGGGACGCCGACGAGGCCGCCGTCAAGCGGGCCTGGGTCGGCCGGGCAGCGGAGACCTACGTGCTCGGCAGCGGCGAGAAGATCGGCGCCGCGTCCCCCTTCGAGGTGGTCCCGCTCGCCGACGTGACCGCGGTGCTCACCGACGCCGCCGCCCCGGAGCGCGGGGTGGCCGAGCTCCGGGCCGCCGGCGTGGACGTACGGCGCCCCTGATCCGGTTGCACGTGAAACACGCTCACCGCAGCCAGGCCCGTCGTACGACGGGGTCGGGGCCCAGCCGGTCGCGGACCGCGGGCCAGGCCGGACCCCGGCGGACCGGCAGCGACCGGAGCCGGTCGAGCGCGTCCGACGCGCTCGGGCGCAACCGGGCCTCCGGCCGGGTGAGGGAGTCGAGCAGGGTCGCGACCGGGGCGGGTCCGGCCAGCAGCCGGCGGCCGGTGATCCCGAGCGCGTAGAGGTCCTGCGCCGGCTCCGGGGGCGCGCCCGACTCCTGGTCCGGCGCCAGGTAGCCGGCCGTGCCCACCGGACCCGCCCTGGTGAAGACCACCCGGTCGTCGCGGCCGGTCGCGACCCCGAAGTCGGCCAGCCGGAGGTGCGGTCGACCCGACCCGGTGGGTTCGAGCAGCAGGTTGGCCGGCTTGACGTCGCCGTGCACGACGTCGCCGGCGTGCACGGCGACCAGGGCCTGCAGCGCTTGGTCGAGCAGGGCGACCACGAACCCTTCCGGCAGCGGCCCGGCGGCCCTCCGGAGGTCGCTCACCGAGCCGCCGCGCACCAGGTCGCTGACGATCACGGCGACGTCGTCCTCGGCCGCCCAGCCGCGAGGAGCGAGCACGTGGGGGTGACGGATCCGGACGGCCTGCTCGCGCACGAACCGCAGCAGCAGCTCCTCGTCGTACCGCCGCAGGAGCTTGGCCGCGACCCACCGCTCGGACCGCAGGTCCCAGGCCCGCCAGACCGTGCCCGAACCACCTACGCCGACGGGGTCGGCGAGGCGGTAGCGACCGACCAGGGCCGGGCTGCGGGTGCGGGTCACGACCCCGACGCTAGGTGCGGCCGCCGACGGGTGCGGACCTCTCTCCACAGGATTGGGAGGCGGTACGACGCCGCTGCTAGCCTGTGCTGTCCGCTGCGCCCTGCCCACCGACGGGACCAGGTCGCCGCGCGACTCCCGTCACGACCTCGGTCGTGACGGGGAACGAACCCCCTCCTGCCACGGAGAGACCGTGGCCGCTGAGTCCAAAGGAGGACGCGCTTTGCGCGCTTACGAAGTCATGGTCATCCTCGACCCGAGCCTCGAGGAGCGGACCATCGAGCCGTCGCTCGACAAGTACCTCAACGTGATCCGCAAGGACGGCGGCTCGGTCGAGTCCGTCGACGTGTGGGGTCGCCGCCGGCTGGCCTACGAGGTCAAGAAGAACGCCGAGGGCATCTACGCGATCATCACGCTGAACGCCGAGCCGGCCACGGTCAAGGAGTTCGACCGCCAGCTCACGCTCAACGAGTCGATCCTGCGCACCAAGGTCATCCGCCCCGACGCTCACTGAGCAGTCGGCAGGCATCGCCTGTGGACGACCCCTTCCGGCTGTCGGCGCCCTGCACCACGATGGGCGCGACGACGACCGGACACGATCAGACAAGAAGCTGAGGAGACCTCATGGCAGGCGAGACCGTCATCACGGTGGTGGGCAACCTCGTCGACGACCCGGAGCTGCGCTTCACCCCCTCGGGTGCGGCAGTGGCGAACTTCCGGATCGCCTCGACGCCGCGCACCTTCGACCGGCAGACCAACGAGTGGAAGGACGGCGACGCGCTGTTCCTCTCCTGCTCGGTCTGGCGGCAGGCGGCGGAGAACGTCGCCGAGTCGCTCCAGCGGGGGATGCGCGTCATCGTCCAGGGCCGGCTGAAGCAGCGGTCCTACGAGACCCGCGAGGGTGAGAAGCGCACCGTCGTGGAGCTCGAGGTCGACGAGGTCGGTCCCGCTCTCGCCTTCGCCACGGCCAAGGTCACCCGGGCCTCGCGCTCGGGCGGCGGCGGTGGCGGCGGGTACGGCGGCGGTGGGGGCGGTCAGTCCCGCCCCCAGCAGTCCGGCGGCAACGACCCCTGGGCCACCCCGGCTCCTCAGGGTGGCGGCTCCGGCGGCGGTGGCGGTGCTCCCGCCAACGACCCGTGGGGCGCCCCCGGCGTCGGCTCGGAAGAGCCGCCGTTTTAACGCCCTTCCGCTGAGCCTGCGAAGCGGAAGACCCAGGCGGGAAGGTCGAGTAGCCCCACGGCTGAGCGGAGCGAAGTCGTGACGGGCGTATCGAGACCCTCATCTCGCATCTGATCAGCACTCAATCCGAACACCCTCAACCATTCCGGCGCGAGCCGGGCTTCTAGAAAGGAAGCACCACAATGGCCAAGGCAGTGATTCGCAAGCCGAAGAAGAAGGTTTGCCAGTTCTGCAAGGAGAAGGCGGGCGGTGTCGACTACAAGGACACCACCCTGCTTCGCAAGTTCATCTCCGACCGCGGCAAGATCCGTGCGCGTCGCGTGACCGGCAACTGCGTCCAGCACCAGCGGGACGTCGCCATCGCGGTCAAGAACGCCCGCGAGGTCGCGCTGCTGCCCTACACCTCCACCGGTCGCTGAGAGGGGACGGAGACATGAAGATCATCCTGACCCAGGAGGTCACCGGTCTCGGTGGCCCCGGCGACGTCGTCGAGGTGAAGGACGGCTACGGCCGCAACTACCTCGTCCCGCGCGGTGTGGCGATCCGGTGGACCCGGGGTGCCGAGAAGACCGTCGAGTCGATCAAGGCCGCCCGGGCGAGCCGCGCGGTGCGCGACCACGATCACGCTGCCGAGATCAAGGCCAAGCTCGAGGCTCAGCCGGTCTCGGTCAAGGTTCGCTCGGGCCAGGGCGGCCGCCTCTTCGGCGCCGTCACGGTCTCCGAGATCGCCGGCGCCCTCACGGACGCCTCCGGCGAGCAGGTCGACAAGCGCACGATCGTCCTCGGCAACCCGATCAAGGCGCTCGGTGCGCACGAGGTCTCGGTCAAGCTGACCGACGAGGTGTCCGCCACGGTGGCCCTCAACGTCATCCCGGCCTGATCCAGGCCGACCCAGCAGCACCCAGCAGGGCCCGTTCCTCCTCGTGGAGGGACGGGCCCTTGCTCGTTCTCAATGCGCCAGGATCCCGTCGAGCTGGACCCGCCCGCGCACGACCCGGATCTCGACCCGGCCCGGGAGCGGAGCGGCGCGGTGGTCGCGCACCCGCACCTGGTCGTGGACGGTCGTGGTCGTGCGGCGCAGGTCGACCCGCTGCCAGCGCCGGCCGAGCCTGACCTCCACGACCCCCGCGCGCGGACCGGTGGTGGCGAGCAGCCGGAGCTCGCGGAACCGACCGACGCGCAGCACCATGCGGGCGTCCGGACGGCTCGACCGCAGGTAGTCGCCGCCCAGGTAGCCGCGGCGCCGTACCTGCTTCCAGCCGGGGGTTCGACCGCGCGGCGCGAGGTTGGCCGGTACGGCGAACCGCACCGTGGCGGGCGAAGGGTCGACGTTGCCGGCCCGGTCGACGGCCGCCACCTGCAGCACCTGGTCGCCTGGTCGGAGGGCCGGCAGCGTCGTCGTACCGCCGGTGCAGGGCACGTCGACGCCGTTGACCGTGCACTGGAAGGTCGCCGCCTCGGTCGCGCTCAGCCGCAGGCGCGGGCGGGCGGTGCCGACCATGGGCAGGTCCGGACGGAACGGGTCCCGGGGCAGCCCGGCGACCCGGGTGTCCGGCGCGACGTTGTCGATCCGGAAGGTCAGCCGGACTGGCGTGGGGTCGACGTCGTCGACCGGCTCGTCGTTCGACGAGAGAAGGTTTCCGTCGGACCAGCGGACCGAGAGGTCGGCGCTGTCGACGGCCCGGATCCACAGGACGTACGGCGTCGTGCTCGGTGTGATCCGGCGGAAGACCCGGTCCTCCGGGCAGTCGTACCACTCCTGGTCGGTGGGCACAGCGGGGTCGGTGCCCAGGGAGCACTGGAACGCGATCGGGTCGGGGTCGGCGTCGCTGTGCCGGCCCGTGTAGCCGACGCGCAGGGTCCGCTTGTTGATCCATCCGCTCGCGGTGATCCGCGGCGCGGTCGTCCCCAGCTCGGTCACGGGCGGGGTGGTGTCGTCGCACCCGGCGGGCGTGAGGATCGGGACCACGGGGACGTCGTGCAGGCATCCCTGTGCGGCCTGAGCCGGCGGGGCGGTGGCCAGCGGCAGCACGGAGCCGCCCAGCAGCAGTGCGAGGACGATGGTGCGGCGTCGCCGATGGCTCACGTGGTTCCTCCTCGGATGTGACCCCGATCTCACTTCCCGTCCCAACGGGTTCCGAACCCGATCGGCTACGGCGGAGTGCTCAGAGCCTCGACCGGTCTGGACCGGTGACCAGCCAGGCGTCACCGCGGGCGCGGTGCAGCAGGACCACCAGGCGCGCGCCCATGAAGAGGAAGGCGAAGCAGAGCCAGACGGCGACCAGCCCGCCACCGGCGAGGCCCGCGACCAGGAGCACGACCGGCGCGTAGACGACCAGCGTGACCACCCCGCCCCGAGCCAGGTAGCGCCCGTCGCCGGCACCGATGAGCACGCCGTCGAGGACGAAGACCACGCCGGCGATCGGCTGGGCGAGCGCGGCGACCACCAGCACGGGCACCAGCGCGTCGCGCACCGCCGGGTCGCCGGTGAAGAGATGGCCGAGTAGCGGGCTGCCCGCGGCGAGCAGCACCCCGCTCACCACCCCGCTGCCGACGCCCCACTGCACCATCCGCCGGGTGACCTCCCGGGTCCCGGTCGCGTCGCCGGCGCCGAGCAGCCGGCCGGTGATCGCCTGGGCGGCGATGGCGATCGCGTCGAGCACGAAGGCCAGGAAGGTCCACAAGGTGAGCGCCAACTGGTGGGTGGCGAGGTCGACCGACGAGTCGGTGGCGTCGACCGCCCCGAGGGTGACGGCGTACGTCGTGACCAGCAGCGCGGCCCTCAGGGTGAGGGTGCGGACGACGAGCGGCACCCCGGCCCGTCCGGCGGCCCGGATGCCGGCGGCGTGCGGCCGCAGCGAGGCCCCTTCGCGTCGGGCCCCGCGGACCACGACGACCAGCAGCGCGGCCGCGCTCGCGACCTGGGCGAGCACCGAGCCGATGGCCGATCCGGGCAGTCCGAGGCCGGCCACCGGGCCCGCGCCGTACACGAGCAGCAGGTTGAGCACGATGTTGAGCGCGTTGCCGCCGACGGCGACGACCAGTGGGGTGCGAGTGTCCTGGAGGCCCCGGAGCACCCCGGTCGCGGCGAGCATGATCAGCAGCGGGACGGTCCCGAGGAAGGCGATGCGCAGGTACGTCGTCGCGTGGTCCGCCACCACCGGCGACGGGCCGAAGGCCGCGACGACCGGTCCGCTGGCGGCGATGCCGACGACGGTCGCGACGGCGCCGATGACCACGGCGAGCCAGAGGCCGTCGACCCCCTGGGCGAGCGCCCCGCGCCGGTCCCCGGCCCCGAGCCGGCGGGCGACGCCGGCCGTGGTGCCGTAGGCCAGGAAGACGCACAGTCCGACCACGGTCTGCAGGACGACGGCGGCGACGCCGAGTCCGGCGAGCTCGGGGGTGCCGAGGTGGCCGACGATCGCGGCGTCGGAGAGCAGGAAGAGCGGTTCGGCGACCAGCGCCAGGAACGCGGGTACGGCGAGCCGCAGGATCTCCCGGTCGTGAGCGCGCCGCACCCAGGAGAGCCTAGTCATGTAAGGACCACCGAAGGCTTCTGGCCCCGACATGACTAGTCATCGACGGCGGTGGATAACCCACATCACCCTGTGGACGGAGTGTCGGGCCGGGCGCTTTGTCGACATGGCGACGGGCTACGTCCAGATGTCGGTCAGGTGAACGAGGCCCCGAGGGGAATTTCTTCCTCCACACGCAGGGGAGCGTGTTTGCGCAGGTCAGAGCGGTGATGGCGGCGTCGCGCGGCGTGTCGTCCACAGCGTCCTCCCCATCCTGTGCACATCTCCGTGCGTGTCGTCCACGCCCCCGACCGAGTTATCCCCAGGCCCTGTGGACAAGGTGGTGTCGCCGGGCCAGGCGAACGTCGTACGGTCCCCCGGTCGCCGTCGCCCGCGGCGGCCGCTGTCGGTGGTCGTCCCTACCCTCGGCACCATCATCCGAGGTCGATCCGGGCACGATCGTGGGAGGGCACGTTGAGCGTCACCGAGCAGTCCGGCCGAGAGTTCCCGGAGCCGTCGTTCGAGGACTGGGGCGACGGCCCCGTCTCGTACGCCCCGGGCGAGCGGCCGACCTCGCCGGGCGACCGCACCCCGCCCCAGGACATGGCCGCCGAGCAGTCGGTGCTCGGCGCGATGCTCATCTCCAAGGACGCCATCGCCGACGTCACCGAGAACATCCGCGGGACCGACTTCTACCGCCCGTCCCACGAGACCATCTACGACGGCATCATCGACCTCTACGGGCGGGGCGAGCCGGTCGACATGGTCACCGTCGCTGCCGAGCTCCAGCGTCGCGGCGAGCTCCAGCGCATCGGCGGTGCGTCGTACCTCCACACGCTCTCGGCGAACGTCCCGATCGCGGCCAACGCCGGTTACTACGCCGAGATCGTGCGCGAGAAGGCGATCCTGCGCCGGCTGGTCGACGCCGGCACCAAGATCGTCCAGATCGGCTACGCCGGCGAGGGTCAGGTCGACGACGTCGTCGACCAGGCCCAGGCCGAGGTCTACAAGGTCGCCGACAAGCGCACCGGCGAGGACTACGCGCCGCTGAGCGAGATCATGACCGGCGTCCTCGACGAGATCGAGGCGATCAGCAACCGTGAGTCCGGCATCTACGGCGTCCCGACCGGCTTCGCCGACTTCGACGAGCTCACGAACGGTCTCCACTCCGGCCAGATGATCATCGTCGCGGCGCGTCCTGCCATGGGCAAGTCGACCCTGGCCCTCGACTTCTGCCGCGCCGCCTCGATCCACAACAACCTGGCCAGCTGCTTCTTCAGCCTCGAGATGACGCGCGCCGAGATCACCATGCGACTGCTCTCGGCCGAGGCCAAGGTGCCGCTCAACCACATCCGCAACGGCAACATGACCGACGACGACTGGGTGAAGCTGGCCCGCAAGATGGGCGAGGTCTCGTCGGCCCCGATGTTCATCGACGACTCACCCAACATGACGATGATGGAGATCCGGGCCAAGGCGCGTCGCCTCAAGCAGCGCCACGACCTCCGGCTGATCGTGATCGACTACCTCCAGCTCATGTCGTCGGGCAAGAAGGTCGAGTCCCGCCAGCTCGAGGTCTCGGAGTTCTCCCGCCAGATCAAGCTGCTGGCCAAGGAGCTAGAGGTCCCGGTCATCGCGCTCTCCCAGCTCAACCGTGGTCCCGAGCAGCGCGCCGACAAGCGGCCGATGGTCAGCGACCTGCGTGAGTCCGGCTCCATCGAGCAGGACGCCGACATGGTCATCCTGCTCCACCGCGACGACGTCTACGAGAAGGAGTCGACCCGCCCCGGCGAGGCCGACCTGATCGTCGCCAAGCACCGCAACGGCCCCACCCGCGACATCACCGTCGCCTTCCAGGGCCACTACTCGCGGTTCGTCGACATGGCGCACTAAGCGGCGCGGCTGTCGAGATGTAGCGAACGTTTCGTTCCACTCGATGCATGAATACATGACTGAGCGACTCCACCTTCGCCCGCCCGTCCCATCGCACAGGACCTATCTTGACCAGTTGCGGTCCTGCCGGGTCAGTAGCGCGCCGAATACGCCCCGTCGGTTTGTAGCAGCTGGCCCGACACCCAGCGCCCTTCCTGCGAGACCAGGAACGACACGACACCCCCAATGTCTCGGGGGGTGCCCAGGCGCCCCAAGGGTGTGTACTCCGCGACCGAATTCCTCGTCTCGTCGTCCATCCACCCGGTGTCGATGGGCCCGGGGTTGACCACGTTGGCGGATACGCCGCTCGGGCCGAGCTCCCGTGCCGCCGATATGACGATCCTGTCGAGGGCCCCCTTCGATGCGCCGTACGGAAGGTTGCCGGTCGCGTGGTCACTCGTCATCGCGACGATGGCTCCACCCGTCGAGGGCACCTGCCGCGCAAACTCGGCGATGAGCAACATGCTCGCCCTCACGTTGACGGCGAGGTGGAGGTCGAGGCTCTCAGCCGTCGTATCGAGAATGCCGCTCTCGACGCCGTGAGCGTGACTGAGGATCAAGGCCTCGATCGGGCCTCGGTCCTTCGCCACGGTCCTCACCAAGGCGCTCGTGCTCTGGGCGTCGGCAAGGTCGCAGGGATAGTCACCAGCAACGAGGTCGCTGGTCGCGACATCCCACCCGTCTGCTCGTAGGCGCAGGGCAACCCCTGCGGCGATGCTGTTGACGCGGGCAGCTCCGGTGATGAGGGCAACGGGCATGGCATCACGCTAGTGGGAACCACTGACGCAGTTTCGGTCTGCCGGGAGCTGTCGCGATCCGACCTCGTCGCGCGCCGGCCAGACAAGCCAGATCGTGCAGTCTCCGGCGCCTACGACCGGGCAGTCTCCACTGCATCTCGACAGTCAGCGGCGGCTCGTCTGTCAGGCCGCCCACTGCGCGGACGCGAGGACTGAGTCGATCAGCTCCCGCTTCTCCCGGGCCGACAGCATCGGCGCGAGGGTGAAGCCGAGGTAGACGCGAGCTCCGTTGTGGATGGTGCCGAACTCCCAGAAGTCGGCCATCCCCCGCTTGCCGCGGATCTGATAGGCCTCGGCGCCGCCGCCCATCGTGACGTTCTCCACGCGCTTGAGGGCCGGGTCGTCGTAGGCCTTCAGGGCGTTCTCCGCGGCCTGGTCGAGCGTGGGGGCGGCGCTGTCGGGGGAGTCGCTGAGCGACACCCGGCTCCCGGTGGTCCCGTCGGTCGCCGAGGAGATGTCGGCGGACACGTTGCTCTCCTCGACCGTCCAGCCCTCCGGGAAGGTGAAGGTGACGTCCTCCTCCACCATCAGCCGGCTCGGGTCCACCGGCGGTGCCGTCGACGGAGGCGGGGTCGGCGAGGTGGACGGCGTCGTACTCGCCGACTCGTCAGGTGAGGTCGTGGGAGGTGCGGGGGCCGACGAGCTGGCGGTCGGGTCAGCCTCGGGGCTCGAGCTGCTGTCGCTGCAGCCAGCCAGCAGCAGCGGTACGACGAGCACCGACCCGGCGGTCGTACGGAGCGCGCGGCGAGGGCGCCCCGCAGGCAGTGGTCCAGGTCGTCGATTCACGCAGCTCTCGCTCTCCCGAGTGGGTCGTCTCACATCCGATGGAGGAGGCATACCCGCGCAGGTTTGGTCGCACACCGTCCCGGGAATCTCCAGACACGTCAGCCGTGACCCGTCCCGTTCGCCCGCGTTGGACAGCCGAAGGTCACCATCCCGGGGCTCGATGAGGAGGCACCGCCATGCTCGCTGCTGTGGACATCCTGCGCGGAGTCGGCGTCGACGAGGCGCTGCTCGCGAAGATCGAACGGATGCTGGAGGTCGACTCGACCAAGCTCAGCCGCCAGCAGCCCGTGAACGCCTCCGCCGGCAAGTTCGGCGGCTCCGGCGCTGGTGCCAATCTCGACCACCACGCCTCGACCGCCCACCAGCACGTCGTCGAGGCTCTCAACGAGATGGTCGCGGGACTGCAGAACTTCCACCTCGGGGTGCGCGACTTCGGCCGCTTCGTCGTCGACGCCGACGACACCGCACAGGTGGACACCACGCGCATCCAGCAGCGCACGGATGCCGCCCTCGACTGCGCCGGCGGCACCGACTTCCGCAACCAGCAGCCCACGACCTGCGCGGCTCCGTCCCCCGAGGACCTCGCCGGTTCCGACGACGAGGGAGACTCCTGATGGCCGGACCCCAGGAGCTCCGACTCCAGCAGGCGCTCAGTGGCGCGAAGCCCGAGCTCATCGACGCCGACGCCAAGGAGTGGGCGGACTGCGCCGCCCTGCTCAACAACATCGCCGACGACCTGGCCAACGCCCGGATGCCCGTGGAGCCCGGAGAGCTCGGACACCTGACGGCCGAGGCCATGCACAAGGCCTTCGACGAGAGCGCCGCTGGGATGCGCAAGCGCGCCCAACACCTCACCGACGGGGGCACGGCCCTCGCGAACGCGGCGATGGCGGTCTACGCGGCCGAGGCCGTGCGGAAGGGCGAGTCCGATGCCCCGAAGGCGCCGGTGACCAAGCCGCACCCCGACCCGGGATCCGAGGAGGCGCTGCGCGCCGAGGCCAAGGACCGCGCCGACCAGAAGGCGTATGAGCGTGCGGTGGCCGACCGCGAGGAGGCCTTCCGCAAGGCCGCGGACCAGCTCGACCTGACCTACGACGCGTCCGCCGAGACGATGAAGAAGATCCACGGCGTCCCCGACACCGAGATCCCGCCGCCCCCGCGAGACGAGAAGCAGCCCGGCCCCGGTGGACGGATGCCGGTCGGCGGAGGGTCGACTCCGCCTGTCCACGTCGGCGGAGGCGGGGGCGGAGGCGGAGGCGGGAACGGCTCGGGCGGCGGCGGGGACGGATCGACCGAGGTGCCCGTCCCGGAGGAGACCGAGCCGCCCAACCCCACGACCCCGACGACTCCCACGACTCCCACGACACCCGTGCCTCCTGGCGGCGGCGGTGGCGGAGGCGCTCTCGGCCCCGGGGACACCCCCGTCACGCCCGGACCGGGCGCGGGCGGTCCGGGTGCGCTCGGCAGCCCGACGCCGGCCGCGTCGGCCGGCGGGCTCGGTGCGGGTGCCGCGGCCGGTGCCGCCGGCATCGGCGCCGGTGCTCTCGCCGCCGGTGGGCTGCGCGGCGGACCGACGGCGGTCCCGACCGGCAGTGCCGGCAGCCCGACCGGCCGGTCGGCCGGTGCCGGGAGTGCCCGGCAGATCGGCGCGGGCGGTCGGGCCGGGACCAGCGGCGCGCTCGGCCGGGGACCGGCCGCCGGGACCGGGCAGGCAGGCGGCGCGCGTACCGCCGGCGGAGCGGGCAAGGCGGGCGGACGACGCGCCGGTGCCGCCGCGGGTGCGGGCAAGGCCGGTTCACGGGCCGGTGCCGCGTCCGGCGCCGGGGCCGGTGGCCGGTCCGGCAAGGCGAAGGACCGCGAGGCCCAGCGACAGGGGTCGGAGTTCACCGAGGACTGGGTGGACGAGATCGAGGACGCAGCGCCGCAGGTGCTCGAGTAGCAAGCACGGGGCGGGAAGGGGCTTGACCCTGACGCAGCGTCAACCCCGCACGCTGCTCGCATGACCCCTTCCACCCCCGCGATCGAGGTCGCCGGGATCGCCAGGTCGTACGACGACCACGCCGTCCTGACGGGCCTCGACCTCACCGTGCCGACCGGCACCGTCTACGCCCTGCTCGGGCCCAACGGCGCCGGCAAGACCACCCTGGTCCGCATCCTGTCCACGCTCACCACCGCCGACGCGGGCACCGCCCGCGTCGCCGGGTACGACGTCCGCCGCGAGCCCGACGGGATCCGCCGCTCGATCGGGCTGACCGGCCAGTTCTCCGCGATCGACGAGCTGCTGACCGGCCGCGAGAACCTGCGCCTGATGGCCGACCTGGCCCACCTGCCCCGCTCCGATCGGGCCGCGCGGGTCGACGGGCTGCTGGCCCGCTTCGACCTGACCGAGGCGGCCGACCGGCGGGCGGCGACGTACTCCGGGGGATGAAGCGGCGCCTCGACCTGGCCATGACGCTGGTGGCCCGGCCGCGGGTCATCTTCCTCGACGAGCCGACCACCGGGCTGGACCCGCGCAGCCGCCGCGACCTGTGGCGGATCGTGCGTGAGCTGGTGGCCGGCGGGGTGACGGTCCTGTTGACGACCCAGTACCTCGAGGAGGCCGACCAGCTCGCCGACACCGTCGGGCTGCTCGACGGCGGCCGGATGGTCGCCGAGGGCGCGCCGGCGGAGCTGAAGGCCCGGGCCGGCGGCGACACGCTCGACGACGTGTTCCTCGCCCTGACCGGGCACGGCGTCACGCCGGAGCCGGACCAGGAGGCGGCCCGATGAGCACGATGACCCTCGCGGCCCGCGACTCGGCCACCATGCTGGGCCGTCAGCTCAAGCACCTGCGCCGCTACCCGTCGCTGACGATCATGCTGATCGCGCAGCCGGTGCTCCTGCTGCTGCTCTTCGTCTACGTCTTCGGCGGCACCATGGGCGCCGGACTCCCGGGCGGCGACGGACGCGCCGACTACCTCGACTACATCTCGCCGGCGATCCTGGTGATGACGGTGGCCTCGGTGGCGCTCAGCACCGCCATCCACATCGCGAAGGACGCCACCGAGGGGATCATCGACCGGTTCCGCACCCTGCCGATCGCGAAGGCGTCGGTGCTGACCGGTCACGTGCTCGGCGCGCTCGTGCAGACCGCGGTCGCACTGGTCGTGGTGCTGGGCGTCGCGCTGCTGCTCGGCTACCGGCCGGACGCCGGGCCCGGCGGCTGGCTGGGCGCGCTCGGCCTGCTCCTGCTGATGACGGTCGCGTTCACCTGGCTCTGCCTGCTGCTCGGCCTGGCCGCGGGCAGCGTCGAGACGGCGAGCAACACCCCGATGTTCCTGGTGCTGCTCCCGTTCCTCTCCAGCGGCTTCGTCCCGACCGACACCATGCCCGCCGGCCTGGCCTGGGTCGCCGAGAACCAGCCGTTCACCCCGATGATCGACACTCTCCGCGCCTGCCTGGCCGGGACGTCCCCGGGCGACGCGGCCGGGTGGGCGGTGAGCTGGTGCGTGCTGATCACGGTGGCGTCGTACGCCGGGGCGCGTCGCCTCTTCACGGCGGCTCGGGCAGGCTGAGCGCGTGCTGACGATCGGCCAGCTGGTGGCGTACTCCGGGGTGACCATCCGCGCCGTGCGGCACTACCACCAGGTCGGGCTGCTGCCCGAGCCCGAGCGGGACGCCTCCGGCTACCGCACCTACACGGCGCCGGACGTCGTACGCCTGGTCCGGATCCGCACGCTGGCCGAGGCCGGGGTGCCGCTGGCTCGGGTGCAGGACCTGCTCGAGGCCGGCGAGGAGGAGTTCGCGGCGGCGGTGGCCGACCTCGACCGGCGGCTGCGGGCCCAGGTGCGCGAGCTGCAGGAGCACCGCCGGCGGATCGCCCGGCTGGCCGCGGGCGACAGCCTCGCGCTGCCGCCCGCGGTCGTCGCCTACCTCGACCGGCTGCGGTCCCTCGGCGTACCCGAGGCGATGGTGGCGGGCGAGCGCGACGCCTGGATCGTCATCGCTGCGCGGTGGCCCGAGCAGATGGGCTCCTTCATGGCGGACAAGAACGCCCAGCTCGACGACCCGCGCACGGTGCGCCTCTACCGGATCCTCGGCGAGCTGATCGAGCACGGCCTGGACGAGGACCGGCTGGTCGAGCTGGCCGACCTGATGGCCCAGCAGATGGCCGAGTACGTCGCCGGGGGAGGGACCGGCGACGTCGCGGCCATGTCGGACGACACGGTCGTGGACCTGCTCGACGCCTGGGCGGACGCCTCGCACCCGATGGTCGAGCGGCTGCGGGAGCTCCTGGCCGAACGGGGCTGGACCGGGTGGATCCGGATCGAGCCCGCTACCCCGCCAGCGCCCGGGCCTTGAGGCCCTCGAACTCGCGCTGGTCGATCACCCGCTCGTCCAGCAGCGCCTTGGCCCGGGCGATCTCGTCGGCCGGCGACGTCGAGCCGGCCGAGACGGAGCGGATGTAGTCCTCGGTGGCGTCCTGCGCCCGGCGGGCGGCGGCCGCGCTGCGCTCCGCCATCCCCCGGCCGCGGGCGACCAGGTAGACCAGCGAGGTGAGCAGCGGGAGGACGACGAGGAAGAAGACCCAGACGGCCTTGACCAGGCCGCTGGTGTCGCGGTCCCGGAAGAGGTCGGTGATCACCTGGAAGAGCACCACCAGGTAGGCCATCAGCAGAAAGAACGACACGGTGAACCAGAAGAAGTCCCAGAACGAGTCCATGGGCGCGATCGTGGCCCGTCTCCGCTCAGGGCGGGCCACCCGAACCGGGTGAGGGAGGCCGCGGGACGAGGGTCGCGAGCCGCTCGGGCGCGCGCAGGCAGTAGGCGTCGGTCAGCAGCTCGGCCAGCTCGTCCCAGTCGGTGCCGTCGTCGAGCACCAGGCCCACGACGTCGCGGCCGTAGCCGGCCCGGAAGTACGGCGCCCCGAGGTGCTGGAAGGCCATCACCTCGTCGGGCTCGGCGCGGAAGGTGATCCGGACCAGCCCGTCCTCGCCGCCGAACGCGTGCGCGACGCTCTTCGACGCCACCTGCCACTGCACGCCGACCCAGGCCTCGACCCGCTCGCACTCGGGCAGCGCCTCGAGGACGGCGGCGATGCGTCGTACCCAGGCGGCCGGGACGTCCGGGCGGCTCACGATCCGGCGCTCACGAGGCCGGCCTCGTAGGCGGTGACGACCAGCTGAGCGCGGTCGCGGGCGCCCAGCTTGGTGAGGATCCGGGACACGTGGGTCTTGGCCGTCAGCGGGGACAGGACCAGGTGCGCGGCGATCTCGTGGTTGGACATGCCGCGGCCGACCAGGGCGAGGATCTCGCGCTCGCGCGGCGTCAGGTCGGGGAGCGCGACCGGAGGGGCGGGGACCGGCGTCGCGGGCGCGGCGACGTACGCCTCGATGAGGCGGCGGGTGACCTGCGGGGCCAGCAGCGCCTGGCCGTCGTGGACCAGGCGTACGGCGTCGAGGAGCGCCTGCGGCTCGATGTCCTTGAGCAGGAAGCCGGAGGCGCCGGCGCGGAGGGCGCCGAAGACGTACTCGTCGAGCTCGAAGGTGGTCAGCACGACCACCTTGGTCGCGGCCAGCGCCGGGGTGCCGGTGATCCGCGCGGTGGCCGCGAGCCCGTCGACGCGGGGCATCTGGACGTCCATCAGCACCACGTCGGGGGCCGTCTCCGTCGCCAGCCGGACCGCCTCCTCGCCGTCGGCGGCCTCGCCGACGACCTGCAGGTCGGGGTCGGAGTCGAGGAGCGCGCGGAAGCCGGCGCGCACCAGCGCCTGGTCGTCGACCAGCAGCACCCGGATCACACCGACACCTCGACGGGGAGCGTGGCCGCGACCCGCCAGCCGCCCTCGGGGCGCGGCCCGGCCTCGAGCGAGCCGCCGACCGCGAGGGCGCGGTCGCGCATGCCCGCCACGCCGGCGCCGGTGCCCGTGGCCCGCAGCGGCGCCGGGGCGCTGCCGCCGTCGTCGACGACCTCGATGACCACGTGGTCCCCCTGGCGGGTGACCCGCACCCGCGCGGACGTCGTCCCGGAGTGCTTGAGGGTGTTGGTCAGCGCCTCCTGGACGATCCGGAAGCCGGTCGCGTCGACCGAGGCCGGGAGCGCCCGGGCCGCCTCGTCGATGTCGACGCTCAGCCGGAGGCCGGTCCCCTCCAGGTCGGCGAGGTCGGCGAGCCGCTGCACGGGCAGCGCGACGGCGTCGGCGCCGGCCTCGGCGTCGCGCAGGACGCCGAGGACCGCGCGCAGGTCGGTCAGCGCGTCGCCGCTGACCTGCTTGATCGCCCGTAGCGCGGCGTGCGCCTGGGCCGGGTCGCGGTCGATCAGGTGCGCCCCGACCCCCGCCTGGACGTTGATGCTGACCATGGCGTGGGCGACGACGTCGTGGACGTCGCGGGCGATCCGCAGCCGCTCCGCCGAGCCGGCCTTCTCGACCAGCGCCGCGGTGTAGGCGCGGCGCTCGTGGTTGGCGACACCGAGCGCGAACGGCAGCCCGACCGCCGCGAGGTAGCTCGCCGTCGGCCAGCTGAGCAGCACGTGCGGGCTGTAAATCTGCAGGATCACGAGCGTGAGGGGCAGCGCGAGGGCCGCGACCAGCGCCGCCGTACGACGGCCGCGCTGGTCGGCCAGGGTGAAGGCGCAGATCACGGCCGGGGTGGGGATCGTGTTGTAGACGCTGCAGGTCTCCATCACCGGGAACAGCAGCGCGAGGACCGCGAAGAACGTGGCGACCGGCCAGCGCCGTCGTACCAGGACGGGCAGGGAGGCGGCGAGGATGGTCACCACGGCGAGCACGCTCGGCTCGGCCTTGGGTCCGACCCACAGCTCGACCAGCATCGCCCCCGCGCACAGGGTGGCGAGCGCGACGTCGAGGCGCGTCAGGCCGAACCGGGTCACCCGCGCAACGGTAGTCGCGGGTGACCCGGCTCGGGAGGCTGTCACGGAGTGAGCACCAGACGGTCGGCCGGCTTCTCGCCCTCGGACAGGCCGACCCGGTCGTGGACCCGGCGCAGCCACATCGGCGCCCACCAGTTCCACTTGCCCATCAGGCCCATCAGGGCCGGTACCAGCAGCGAGCGCACGATGAACGCGTCCACCAGGACGCCGACCGCCGTCGCGATGCCGATCTGCTGCATGAAGGAGATCTCGCTGGTGCTGAACGCCCCGATCGCGACCGCCAGCAGGATCGCGGCCGCGGTGACGATGCCGCCGGTGCGGCCCAGGCCGGTCGCGACCGCCTCGCGCTCGGTCAGGCCGGAGTCGCGGGCCTCCTTGATCCGGCCGAGGAGGAAGACGCCGTAGTCGGTCGAGAGGGCGAAGACCAGCGCGGCGGCCACCAGGAAGTTGGTCGGCTCGATGCCCCCGTTGGGCGTGTAGCCGAGCAGGCCGGTCAGCCGACCGCCCTGGTAGATGAACGCGATCGCGCCGAGGGCGACGCCGACCGTCAGGACGTTCATCACCACCGCCTTGACCGGCAGCACCACCGAGCCGGTCATCAGCCAGAGCACGAGCATGGTGAGTACGACGAGCAGGCCGACCGCGAGCGGCAGGCTGGCGGCGATCGCGGCCTGCTGGTCGACGAACTCCGCGGCCGGCCCGGTCACGAGGGCGTCGGCCCCGGTGCTGCCGGCCAGGTCGCGCACCTCGGCGACCACGTCCTGGGCGGCGTTGCCGGCCGGGTCGCCGTCGACGACGAGGTCGAGCTGCCAGACCCCGCTGCCCAGCTCGGTCGCCTGGGCCGGTGCGAGCACGCCCGGGAGTGCGGAGGCGTCCGTGGCGAACGCGGCCACCTCCGCCGGGTCGTCGCTGCTGACGGCCACGGTGACGGGGGTGCCGGCATCGCCGTCGTACTCTGCCTCGAGGGTGTCGCTGACGATGCGGGCGCTGAGGTCGGTGGGGACGACGGTGCCGTCGACCGGGGTCCAGCTGGCCTGGAGGGCCGGGGCGGCCAGGACCAGCATCACCGCGGCGGTGCCGGTGGCGACCAGGCCGGGGCGGCGCATGACGGCGTGGGAGAAGCGGTACCAGCGGCCCTCGGTCGCCGCCTCGCCCCGGGTGCGGCGGGCCAGTCGGGCCCCCCAGAGGCTGAAGATCGCGGGGGCGATCAGCAGCGAGGCGGCCGCCGCGACGACCGCGACCGCGGCGCCGGCGATGCCCATCGAGCGCAGGAAGCCCATCGGGAAGACGGCCAGGGTGGCCAGCGCGACCGCGACGGTCGCGGCGGAGTAGACGACGGTGCGACCGGCGGTGGCCATGGTCGTGCGGACCGCGGCGGCGGTCGGGCCCTGGCGCTGCAGCTCCTCCCGGTAGCGGCTCAGCAGGAACAGGCTGTAGTCGATGGCCAGACCGAGGCCGAGGCCGATGACCAGGTTGAGGGCGAAGATGCTGAGGCCGTAGACCTGGTTGGCGCCGGTGAGCACCAGGAACGTGCCGAGCACGGTCGCGATCCCGACGACCAGGGGCAGCACCGCCGCGCGCCCGCCGAAGATCAGGATCGAGAGCAGCACCAGGATCGGCAGGGCGAGCAGCTCGGCGCGGGTGAGGTCCTGCTCGACCTGCTCGCCGAGCTGGAGCCCGGCGACCGCGGACCCGCCGACGGTCACCGCCTCGTCGTCGGCGAAGGCCTCGACGACGTCGTGGGCGACCACCTCGTCGTCGACGCCCGCGGTGACCGTGCCGAGGACCAGGGCGGACGAGCCGTCGGTCGACGTCCCGCCCGGGGTGACCTCGGCCAGGCCGTCGATCCCGGCGAGGGTGTCGGCGACCGCCCCGGCGTCGGCGGCCGGCTCGACGAGCAGCACGAGGCCGGCCGAGGCCTGCTGGCCGGTGGCCGCCTCGATCCGCTCGACCGCACGGGCGGACTCGGCGTCGGCCGGCGCGAAGCCGCCGTCACTCTGCAGCGCGCCGGCGACCGGTCCGCCGATCACACCGGCCAGGGCGACAAAGAGGAGGATCGCGGCGAGCGAACGCCGCGGGAAGGCGTGGATCGTGGTGAGGAGCCGTTCGACTGGTTTCATGCCACGACCCTCGCCGTTCGTGGGGGTCCGGCGCGTCCGCCCGGAGGAGGCAGTCGGCGGGGCGCCTACTCCCGGTGGAGTACGACGCGGCGAGCATCCGCGGCCCGCATCCCCGCCGTCACTGCGGCCATGCCGACCCCGGCGACGGTCCAGGGGCGCCGTACGCCTCGCGCCTCGAGACGCCGTACGGCGGCCGCGGTGAGCCGCTTGGTCCCGCGCGCGGTCGCGAACGAGGCGACCACGGCGGCGGTGACCTTGGCGACCGCGAGCTTCGAGGGGGGACCATCGGGCAGGTCCGGCTCCTCGTGGGAGGGCCGTTCCAGCAGGAGGTAGGCGCCGGTGGTGCCGGCCAGGATCGCCAGCCGGGTCACTCGGCGCGACCACGGACGGGTGACGTAGTCCGGCACGGCGATCCACGCCACGGTCGTCACCGCCTGCAGCACCAGCTCGGCGGGGCGGGGCGGGGTGGAGTCGCTCACGCTCCCAGTCCACCATGGGGATGGTGAGCACCCGTGAGCAGCGTCGCCGGGCCGCGCGCGGGTCGCGCCAGGCCCTGCTGGTCACCGTGCTGGCGCTGGCCTGGGCCCGGTTGTGGCGCCGACCGGTGCGCTTCGACGAGACGGCCGGCATCTTCGTGGCGGTCGGCGTCCCGCTCGGTGCCGTGCGGGCCGGCACGTCGTACGCCGGGGTCTACCTGGCCCGCCGCGAGCCGGACGCGGCGATGCTCCGGCACGAGGCCGTGCACGCCGAGCAGTGGGCGCGCCACGGCCTGAGCTTCCCGTTCCGCTACTGGCTCGAGGAGCTGCGGCACCGCGGGTCGCGGAACCGGTTCGAGATCGAGGCGGGGCTGGAGGACGGGGACTACGCGGGCTGACCGGGGGCCGTCGTACCGCTGAGGGGGTGGGCGGCCGGTAGCGTCGCGGCCATGAGCCTGCCCCGCGACCCGTTCGCTCCCCACGCCCTCGGTGACGCGGCGACGGTGCTGGGCCAACGGGCTCTGGCGCCGATCAGCCAGGCCGCGATGGAGGCGGCGGACAACCTGCTCCGCAAAGCGGCCAAGGCACTCGCGTCAGGTGACGAGCAACGGGCCGCGACGTTCGTCGCCCGCGCCGTGGCGTTGCCCTATGACAGGCGCGAGGAGATGTTCCCGGCCGCGGCCTCCGCCGCGATGATGCTCTTCACGATCGTCGGCGACGAGGCGGAGGCGCGGAACCCGCGCTGGATCGACGCGGCTGCGGAGGTGCTCCCGTCCGAGCCCGGCTGGGGGCGCTCGGAGCTGCTCGTCACGCTCGGCGCCGTGTGGGACGACTACGACCTCGACCCGGACGAGGAGGCCGGCCTCCGCGCGCTGCTCGCCGCGCCCGTCGACCGGCCGGAGCTCCAGTCTTCCGATCTGGCCGGGGACGAGCTAGCCGCGGCGGTGACCGAGGTGCTGAACGTCGTCGTCGACTACGTCGCCGTGCTGGAGTCGTGGGGCTGAGGACTCGACCTCAGTGGCGCCGGCGGCGTCGCGCGTCCCACCAGTCAACGGTCCGACGGAGCTCGGGCGTCGACTTCGCCAAAGTCGCGATCAGGATGGCGGCGGCGATCAGCCACGGGGTCTCGTTCATGGTTCCTCCTCGTTCTCACCGCAGCGGTGCGCTCCGGCGTGCCGAACCGTAGGCATCAACGCCGGGGCAGCGAAAGGGCGACCGGGCGCGTTCGTGCAGGTCAGCGGCACACCCGGGCACGGCACTTGGCCGAGAGTGATCGGATCTGCCGGTGAGAGCGCGGGTCGCCTACGACGTGGGTTCTTGCTTTAAGAGTGTGACGAGCCCTGTCCAGTCGGTGTAGCTCCACGCGGCAGCACCGCTGTCCTCTGGCCGGGGTTCTTGATGCGCGACGAGGGTGAATCCAAGAGACGTCCAATCGGGGTCCTTCTTGCGATGTCGCGCAACCCGGTGCGTATCGGGGCGCATTGGGCCGACGTGGTCTTGCATGCGGATCTTGAGTCGGCGGAGTTTGCGATCCGACGGCACTCGCGATCCGTCCCAATCGAGCAAGGCGAGAATGGGCGCTGCTCCCACTCGGTCATCGTCGACGCGTAGCACTCGCAGTAGGCGGAGCGAGTCGCGCGACTCGAAGCTGAGCACGTCTCCGGCGCGGAGCTCAGTGTCGTCGCGCCACGGGCGCTTGACGGTCTTTCTGGCGGGCTGTGGCCCCGACAATGTTTCGCGCAGTTTGGTCAATGCCGCTTTGCGCTTGGCCAATGAAGAGGCGCCCGCCTCTGCCCAGAGCTCGAGCCCGACGCCACTGTCGATGACCTGAATCGCTTCGGCTTTGACCTCCTCGTCGAGGCGGCCGAGTTGCGATTGCACGGCGGCGAGGGCGAGCCAGAGCACGTGCTTTTCGTCATCGGCAAGGTGCGCATAGGCGTCGATCGTGCGCTGGGTGGCTTCTCTGTCGGGGACCTGGTCCTCGAGCTGTTGGCGGTAGGCGTCCCGGATATCGCACGCAGTGTCATCCGAAAAGATGGCCGGACCCCAAGCACCCACGCGCGGGACGTTAGCCACTTCAGAGCATGCACACCACACGGTCGGCCAGTAGACGCAGG
Source organism: Nocardioides lianchengensis (assembly GCF_900101465.1). Classification (GTDB taxonomy): domain Bacteria; phylum Actinomycetota; class Actinomycetes; order Propionibacteriales; family Nocardioidaceae; genus Nocardioides; species Nocardioides lianchengensis. Next base: position 225,847 of record NZ_FMZM01000002.1, on the reverse strand, counting down.
AGTCAAAGCCCCCGAGCGATCGTTCGCCTCTGCCATGAACCGATCGGATCACTCCGCCCGGAGTGGGCCGAGGGATCTCACGCCTAGACTTCTTCGCAACCGTCCCGCGGTACGAGATCGGCGGACGATCCACCGATCCGTCGGGCTTCTCGCGCCGGCCCGAGCAGCAGTAGGCAGAGGGGGCCACCTGGTCCCCTCTCCGTACTACTCGCGAACCCACCCGACGGAGAGCGTCCAGGGTGCAGGTGTCGCCGCGGCCCCGTCCCGAGCCGCGGGCGGCCTCAGGACCAGCGGAACCGCCGGATCGAGGGGGCGAGGATCCGGGCCCGCGAGAGGGCGCCGAGCAGGAGACAGCCGAGGGCGCCGCCGATCACGTTGAAGACGAGGTCGTTGACGTCGGCGATGTGGCCACCTCCGAGGAGATGGGCGGTCGTGTACTGGCTGACCTCGATGGACAGGCTGACGGCGGCCGTCGCGGCCAGGACGCGCCACCAGGACCACCGGGGCACGGCCAGGGACAGCAGGACGCCGAGCGGCACGAAGACGCAGATGTTCATCACCGCATCGGCGGTCTCGTAGCCGGCGATCGGCGTGAGGTTGATGAACTGGGTCCACGGGACGTCGCTGGTGGGCTTGTCCAGGAAGATCGGGAAGAGGGTGTTGGCGACGATCCCCGCGGCGTAGACGCTGACGACGAGCGCCACGGCGGCACGGGGCAGGGTCAGCAGAGCGCGTCGGTGCAGGTGCCACGACGACACGACGAGGACGGCCGCGGCGAGCGGAACGACCACGGGCAGGACCGGGACCTCGGCGAACAACGCCACCTCCTCCGATCTCCGAGCGAGCTCGGCAGACGCGACTGATCGGCCGGATGCCGACGACGGAGATCATCTCGACGAGCACCGACCTGTCTCATCGGCCTGGGGTACCGGATCGCTCGCCGGAGGTACCGGTCGTCGGGTGGCCGAGCTGGATCCCGGACGGGCTCAACTCCTGCGATCGCGTCCGAAGCCACCACCGAACAGCGCCCAGAGGACCAGCTCCGGCTGGAAGAACAGCCGCACGAAGCGCTTGGTGTCGGTGTCGAGGCCGAAGGCGTCGGTGTGCTCGACGTACTGGGCGATGTTGCCGGGGAAGATCGCGACGTAGAACAGCGCGAGCAGCGCGCCGACCGTGCGCTGGCGCTTCGGGAGGGCGACGAAGGCGGCGCCGAGGCCGATCTCGACGACGCCCGAGGCGAGGACCACCGCGTCGGCGTCGACCGGGAACCAGTCCGGTACCTGGGCCCGGAACTCCTGGCGGGCGGAGGTCAGGTGGGTCACCCCGGCGCCGACCATGATCGAGCCGAGGGCGACGCGGGCGACCGTGCGGGCGAGACTCATGGAGGCACGGTAGCCACCGCCGGGGAGAATGACTCCCATGGCCGGCGCCCACTCCCACCGACGTGAGCGCCGACGTGACGACCACGCCGGCCACTCGCACACCCACGACGCCCCCGACCTGCGCATCGGCCGCGGCCCGCGGACGGTGCTGTTGGCCTTCCTCGCGCTGGTCGCCGTGGTGACCGCGGTGGGTGTCTGGCAGCTGTGGCCGGACGGCGGCAAGGTCGACGAGCTGACCAGCTCGGTGCCGTTCGCGGCGCCGGGGGTGGAGTTCCCGACCGCCGAGGTGGTCCGGACCGAGGCCGACCAGCTGGTGGTGTCGTACGACGGCGAGGAGGTCGGCCTGCAGGTGCCGCCGCAGGTCCTCGACTCCGACCTCGGGGCCGGCGACACCGTCCGGCTGGTCGTCACGCCGGGCGCGGCGGGCGAGCCGGACCGGGTGAGCTGGTTCGGCGTCGACCGGACCCGGCCGATCTGGATCATGGTCGGCCTGTTCGCGCTGGTCGTGGTCGCGGTGGCCCGGCTGCGTGGCGTGCTGGCCCTGGTCGGGCTGGGCTTCGCGGGTCTGGTGCTGTTGCAGTTCGTGCTGCCCGCGCTGCTGGTCGGCGAGCCCGCGATCGCGGTCGGGCTGGTCGGCTCCGCCGCGATCATGTACGTCGTCCTCTTCACGACCCACGGCTTCTCCATCCGGACCAGCGCGGCCCTGGCCGGCACCCACGTCGGCGTCGCCCTCACCGCGGTCGTCGGCTGGCTGGCCGTGCGCGCGACCAGCCTCAGCGGCATCGGCGACGACGGATCGACGGTGCTGTCGGGCTTCGCGCCCGACCTGGACTTCTCCGGCCTGATGACCTGCGCGGTGATCATCGCGGGGCTCGGCGTGCTCAACGACGTCACCATCACCCAGGCCTCCGCGGTCTGGGAGCTGCGCGGGGCCGCGCCGGGGATGAGCCGGTCGCGGCTGTTCGCCAGCGGCATGCGGATCGGCCGCGACCACATCGCTTCGACGATCTACACGATCGTCTTCGCCTACGCCGGCACGGCGCTGACCGTGCTCCTGGTCCTGGAGCTCTACGGCCTCCCGGTCGTCGACCTGCTGGCCACCGAGGAGATCGCCCAGGAGGTGGTCCGCACGCTGGCCACCAGCATCGGGCTGGTCCTCGCCGTCCCCGTCACGACCGCGATCGCCGTCGCCACGGTCCCGGCTCCCTCTACTAATTCTGATAAGGATGCTTTAGCCTTCTAAGGGTGAGCCTGACCGAGCGGGAGAGCGAGATCGTGGCCCTGCTGCGCCGCGACCCGCTGCTCGGCTCGGCGGCCCTCGCCGACGCGCTCGGCACCACCCGCGCGGCGGTCAACGTGCACCTGTCCAACCTGGGCAAGAAGGGCGTGATCCTCGGACGCGGCTACGTGCTCGGCGACGGGCCCTCGGTCGTGGTGATCGGCGGCGCCAACATGGACGTCAAGGCGCGCAGCGCCCGCAGCGCCCAGCCCGGCACGAGCAACCCCGGCCACTCCGCGCTCGCCGCCGGCGGGGTCGGCCGCAACGTCGCCGAGAACCTGGCCCGCCTCGGCACCCGCACCCACCTGGTCGCGGCGGTCGGCGCCGACCCGCTCGGCGACCAGGTCCTGGCCGCCACCTCCGACGCCGGCGTCCGGGTCGAGCACGTGCTGCGCAGCCCGCACGGCACCGGCACCTACACCGCGGTCCTCGACGCCGACGGCGAGCTGGTGGTCGCGGTCGCGGACATGCGCGCGACCGACGAGCTCGCCCCGGCCGACGTCGACGCCGCCCGCGACCTGGTCGCCGCGGCGAGCCTGGTCGTCCTCGACGGCAACCTGGCCGCGCCGACGCTGGGCTACGCCCTCGACCTGGCCGCGGCCGCCGACGTACGTGTCGTCCTGGAGCCGGTGAGCGTGCCCAAGGCCGAGAAGCTGCGGGACCTGCTCGACCCCAGCCGACCGGTGTACGCCGTCACGCCCAATCGCGACGAGCTTGCCGCGCTCGGCGGCGACGCCGACGCCCTGCACGCGCGCGGCGTGACCTGGGTCTGGGTCCGCCTCGGCGCGGAGGGGTCGCTGCTCAGCGGGCCGACCGGCGTCCATCGGATCCCTGCCGTCCCCGCCGCCGAGGTCGTCGACGTCACCGGCGCCGGCGACGCGATGCTCGCCGCCTTCTGCCACGCCGTGCTGGCCGGCGAGGACGAGGTCGCGGCCGCGTCGTACGGGCACGCGGCCGCCGCCCTCACCGTCGCCAGCACCCACACCGTCCGTCCCGACCTCACCGACCGCCTCGTCAGGAGACACGCATGACCCACCCGATGCTGACCGTGACCCCGGAGGTGGCCGACGCGCTCGCCGAGGGCCGCCCGGTCGTCGCGCTCGAGAGCACGATCATCAGCCACGGGATGCCCTACCCGCAGAACGTCGCGATGGCCACCGAGGTCGAGGGGATCGTGCGCGAGCACGGTGCCGTCCCGGCGACCATCGCCGTCCTCGACGGCACCCCGCGCATCGGCCTGTCGCCCGAGGACCTGGAGCTGCTCGCGAGCCACGGCGACGTCACCAAGGTCAGCGTCCGCGACCTGCCGTACGTCGTCGCCCGCCGCCTGCACGGCGCCACCACCGTCGCGGCGACCATGCGGCTGGCGGCCCTCGCCGGCATCAAGGTGTTCGTCACCGGCGGCCTGGGCGGCGTGCACCGTGGCGCCCAGCAGACCTTCGACATCAGCGCCGACCTCACCGAGCTCGGCCAGACCGACGTCGCCGTCGTCAGCGCCGGCGTGAAGAGCATCCTCGACATCGGGCTCACCCTCGAGACGCTGGAGACCCTCGGTGTGCCGGTGCTGGTCGACGGCAGCGACGAGTTCCCCTCCTTCTACTCCCGCTCCAGCGGCCACGCCGCCCCGATGCGGGTCGACGGCCCCGAGCAGGTCGCCGCGGTCATGCGGGCCAAGTGGGACCTCGGCCTCGGGGGCGGCGTCGTCGTCGCGCACCCGATCCCGGTCGAGGACGAGATCCCGGCCGCCGAGATCGGCGGGATCATTGACCAGGCCCTGGCCGACATGGACGCGCTCGGCATCCACGGCAAGGAGGCGACGCCGTACCTCCTGGGGCGGATCGTGGAGATCACCGGCGGCGCCAGCCTCACCGCCAACATCGCCCTGGTGCGCGCCAACGCCCGCCTCGGCGCGGCGATCGCGGCGGCCTACGCGGGCTGACCCAGCACGTCGACGACCAGCAGCGCGACGTCGTCCTCGCTGTCGCTCCACGTCGCGACCAGGGCGTCGGCGAGCTCCTCGGGCGAGCCGCCGGCCGCGGCCGCCTGGGCTGCCAGCCGGTCGATGTTGACGTCGATCGGCTCGCGGCGGCGCTCGACCAGGCCGTCGGTGAAGAGCAGCAGGCGGTCACCCGCCTCCAGCTCGTACGACGTCGACGGGTGCCCGCCGATCATCGCGCCGAGCAACGGGCCGCGGGCCTCGAGGGGGCGGGCGGTGCCGGCCCGCACGAGCAGCGGCGCGGGGTGGCCGGCGCAGACGACCTCGACCGAGCGCCGGTCGGCGGCGACCGCGAGCACGGCGATGGTGGCGATCAGGCCGGAGCCGGACCGGTCCAGGAGCCGGTCGAGCCGGTCGACGACGGCCTCCGGGCCGTGGCCGTCGTACGCGTAGGCGCGCAGGGAGTAGCGCAGCTCGGCCATCACCACGGCCGCCTCGAGCGAGTGGCCCTGGACGTCGCCGATGACCAGGAGGCAGCGGCCGTCGACCTCGAACGCGTCGAAGAAGTCGCCCCCGACCTCGGCCTGCTGCTGGGAGGCGCGGTAGCGCGCGGCCAGGACCAGGCCCTCGGGCTCGGGCAGCACACCGGGGAGCAGGCTGCGCTGGAGCATCAGGGCGGTGCGGTGCTCGAGCTCGAGCGCCCGGAGGTTCTCGGCCGCGACCGCGGTCGCCTGGGCCAGCCGCTGCAGGAGCACGTCGACCTGGTCCTCGTCGTCGTCCGGCCCGGCAGCCGGTACGGCGACCGCCCCGATCGCCCCGCGGTCGGTCGCGACCGCCCAGCTGGTCCAGCCGCCGGCGACGGTGGGCAGCCGGTCGGTCCAGGCCTCCGGGTCGGGGTCCGGGAGCGCGGTCGACGTCGCGACGGCGTCGGACTCCGGCCCGGTGACGACGGTCCGCCAGGCGGTGCCCTGGTCGTCGACGAGTTGAGCCGCGGCGGCCCCGCCGACCACCTCGGCGGCGGCCCGGGCGCTGGCCTCGGCGAGCCGGGCCGGGCTGGCCGCCACGTGCAGCCGGACGACGGCGCGGTTGAGTCGCCCGAGCCGGGTGGCGAGCAGCTCGGCGTCGCGGCGGGCGCCGAAGGAGCGCAGCAGCGCCCGCACCGTCGAGAGCAGCTCCTCCGGCTCGATCGGGTCGACCAGGTAGGCGTCGGCCCCCTGGTCCAGCGCGGTCACCTTGTCGGAGGTCTCCATCGCCACCGCGGACACGTGCACGACCGGGGTCGAGGCCAGGACCGGGTCGGCGCGGAGCGCGCGGGTGATGTCGAGGCCGTTGCCGTCGGGCAGGTGGATGTCGAGCACGGCGAGGTCAACGGGCTCGTGGTGCAGCAGCTCGAGGGCGCCGGCGGCGGTGTCGCACTCGACCACGCCGTACCCGGAGCGCCGCAGCCAGCTCGCGAGCACGTAGCGCTTGGCCGGGGTGTCGTCGCAGACCAGCACGGTCGGGGTGCTCACGGGGCGGGCTCCGGTGGCCGCAGGGGCAGGCGGAGGGCGAACCGGCTGCCGAGCTCCGGCGTGCTGGTGACCTCGATGTCGCCGCCGAGGGCCTGGGCGACCCCGAGCGCGAAGGGCAGGCCGAGGCCGGTGCCGCGGGCCGTGGCGTGGAGGGGGGTGCGGGCCTGGAAGAACTCCTCGAAGACCCGTTCGCGGTCCTCCTCGGTCAGGCCCACCCCGGTGTCGGTGACGCTGATCGTCGTCCCGTCGGCGTCCTGGTCGGCCGCGAGGGTGACGGTGCCGGCCTCGGTGAACTTCGCGGCGTTGCTGAGCAGGTTGCGCAGCACGTGCCGGACCAGGTCGGGGTCGGTGTGCACGACGGCGCCGGGCCGGCCCGCGTCGACGACGAGGCGTACGCCGTCGCGCAGCAGCGGGCCGGTCATGTTCGCGAGGTCGTCGAACAGCTCGCGCAGGACGAGGTCCTGCGGGTCGGGGACCAGCCGCCCGGACTCGGCCTTGGCCAGGTCGAGCAGCTCGTTGACCAGCCCGAGCAGGTCGGTGGCGCTGGTGCGGATGAAGCCGACCTGCTCGGCCTGCTCCGGGCTGAGGCTGCCCGCCCCGGGGTCGGTGAGCAGCCGGGTCAGCCCGAGGACGGAGTTGACCGGCGTGCGCAGCTCGTGGCTGATGCTGCGCAGGAACCGGCTCTTGGCCTCGCTGGCCGCGCTCAGCCGGTCGTTCTTGTCGTCGATCTCGGCGTAGAGCGCCACCACGCCCTGGTTGGTGCGCTCGAGCTCGCCCGACAGCTCGTGGTAGAGCGCCATCACGCCGTGGTTGGTCTCCTCGAGCTCCCGGTTCAGGGTCTCCAGCTCGACGTTCTTGGCACGCACCTCCTCCAGGACCGAGACCAGCTCGGCGTGCTGCTGGCGCAGCTCCTCGATCGGGGTGCTCTGGTCGTGGTGGCTCACCCGCCCGCGGAGCTGCTGCACCTGCGCGGGGGAGAGCACGGACGCTGTGGGCGGCGCTTTCGTGACGACCACGGTCACACGGTCGCCCTCGCGCTCGTGGACGAGCGAGTCGACCAGCCGGGTGGCCGCCCGGACGCTCTCGTCGTCCGGCCCGAGACCCGCGGCGGCGCGCACGACCGCGACCAGCTCCCCGGACTCGCGCACGGCGTACGTGACCCGGCCGCCGCCGACCGCCACGGCGACCCGGGAGAGCTCGCTGATCGCGGTGGCGACCCGGGTCGCGTCCAGCCGGTCGAGACCGAGCGAGCTCGCCAGCTCGCGGCCGAGCTGGCGGGCCGTGAAGACGTCGGCGTCCTCGGCCAGGACCAGCGTGGTCAGGTCGTGCTGCGGGCTCATGCGCTGACCCGCATCGCCAGCACGCTCGCGTCGTCGCGGCGCGTGCCCGCGTCCCGCAGCAGCGCCGCGGCCACCACGGTCGCGCCGTGCCGGGTGACGGGGGGCAGGTCCTCGGGCGACCACTTCTCGGTCAGGCCGTCGCTGTGCAGGACCACCAGCTGGGAGTCGTCCAGGTCGACCGGCTGCTCCTGCACGCGGGGCAGGTTGTGCCCGACGATGCCGGGCTGCGACGGGAGCCAGCGCGCCCGGCGCCCTCCGACCAGCCGGCAGCTGACGTTGCCCACGCCGGCATGGACCAGGGTCCGGCGTGCGGGGTCGACCAGGCAGACCGCGATCGCCGCGCCGCGGGTGCCCGACAGCGCCTGGTGCATCCGCCGCACCAGGTCGGCGGGCGACGTGGACGAGGCCGCGTGGAAGACCTCCAGCGCGCGCGAGGACGCCTGGGCCGCGAGCGGGCCGTGCCCCAGGCCGTCGGCGACCACCAGCAGGGTGCCGCCGTCGATCTCGCGGTGCCCGACCGCGTCGCCGCAGACCGTCTCGCCGCGCAGCGGCCGGCGCAGCTCGGCCACCAGCGGCTCGTGGTCGCTGCCGTCGGCGGTCAGGCCGGCGACCACGACGGTGCCGCGGGTCGGGGCCGACCACATGTCGACGCGCGCCGAGAGCCGCCGTACGGCGCCCAGGCCGACGCCCAGCGTGCCGGCGCTCGACCGGCCGTCCCCGGCCATCGCCTCGAGATGACGGGTGCCCGGGCCGGCGTCGACCGCCACGACCTGCAGGCCGCCACCGTCGGTCTCCGGCAGCCGGCGGAGCACCAGGTCCCCGCCGCCACCGTGCTTGACCACGTTGGTCGCCAGCTCGCTGACGACGATCTCGACCTCGCCGACCCGGTCGGCCGCCAGCCCGGCGGCCGTGGCCAGGGCGCCGGCCCGGCGCCGGGCGCCGGCGACCGCCGCGGTCTCGTCGACGGGGATCCAGACGTCGTCGTGGACGACGCCGGACCCGTCGGCCGAGGTCATCGTCTCCACTTGACGATCCGGACCCGCGTGCCGCGGTCCGGAGCGGTGTCGACCTCGAACTCGTCCACCAGCCGCTTGGCACCGGACAGCCCGAGGCCCATCCCGCCGCCGCTCGTCCAGCCGTCGGTCAGCGCGAGGTCCAGGTCGGGGATGCCCGGCCCCTCGTCGCGGAACCAGATCTCGATCCCGGGCCGGCCGGCCTTGTCGAGGAGGGCGACCAGGGCCTCGCCGCCCCCGCCGTACACGAGGGTGTTGCGGGCCAGCTCGCTGGTGGCGGTGACCAGCTTGGTCTGGTCGACCAGGGAGAACTTGGCCTGCACGGCCAGGTCCCGCACCGCCTGGCGGACGCGGACCACGTCGGCGTCCGCGGCGACGGCGTACGTCGTGGGCTCAGTCGTCGAGCTGGTCATCGTCGTCCGCCTCGGCGACCACGCCGCTCTCGCGCCCGGCCAGGATCGCCAGACCGCGGTCGACGTCGAGGGCGGTGCGGACCCCGCTCAGGGTGAGGCCGAGCTCGACCAGGGTGATCGCGACGGCCGGCTGCATGCCGACGACGACGGTCTCGGCGTCCAGGACCCGCGAGACCGCGGCGGTTGTGGAGATCATCCGGCCGACGAAGCTGTCGACGATCTCGAGCGCGGAGATGTCGATCAGCACGCCCTTGGCGCCGGTGTCGACGATCCGCTGGCTGAGGTCGTCCTGGAGCGCGAGGGCGATGTCGTCCTGGAGGTCGACCTGGATCGACACCAGCAGCACGTCACCGATGCGCAGGATCGGCACCCGGTCCATCAGCCGCGACCCCGTCCGCTCTTGACGACGTCCAGGCCGGACCGGCGCAGCGCCAGCAGCATGGCGTCCGAGAGGTTGGCCTTGGTCTGGATGTCGCCGAATTCGATCCCGAGCGCGACGACGGTCTGGGCGATCTGCGGCCGGATGCCGGAGATGATGCACTCCGCGCCGAGGAGGCGGGCGGCCTGCACGGTCTTCAGCAGGTGCTGGGCGACCTGGGTGTCGACGGCCGCGACGCCGGTGATGTCGATGATCGCGTGCTCGGAGCCGGTGTCCACGAGCGCCTGGAGGAGCGCCTCCATGACCACCTGGGTGCGGGCGGAGTCGAGGGTGCCGACCAGCGGCAGGGCGACGATGCCGTCCCACAGCTTCACCACCGGCGTCGACAGCTCCAGCAGGCTCTCGGCCTGCTCGGCGATCACCGTCTCGCGCGTCGCGGAGTAGGTCTCGACCATGAACAGCCCGAGCTCGTCGACCAGGCCGGAGAGGTCGGCGAAGGCGCGGTAGCCGCGCAGGTCGCCCGACGCCTGCAGCAGGCCGAGCACGGCCTCCTTGAGCGCGAAGACGCTGACCGCGGTCTCGGTGGGCGTGAAGCCCTGGCGCGCGCGGGTCCGGCTCAGCTCTGCCAGCAGCGAGCGGAGACCGTCGTACGACGGGGACCGGACGTCGGTGCTGCCCTGGCCGGCCAGCAGCGCGTCGAGGACCTCGCGGAGGTCGTGCGACGACTCCGTGGCGCTCATCCGGCCGGCGAGGCTGCCGCGGACGATCTCCGTCCAGCGGGCCAGGACGTCGTCGCGGTTCTCCTGGAGAAGGCGGACCCAGTCGTACGTTTCCTCAGACACCTGCGCGTGCTCCTCACTTCTTGTTGACCGGTGAATCGTGTCACGGCCGCCGCCAGCGGCAGTACCCACCTGCGGGGGAGAAGCAGGAGGTGTCCAGACCGGTGGGTCGAGGACCACCGGTAGGGCAGGCTGTGCCTCGTGCAGCAGCCCGTCCACTACATCGGCCTCGACCTCGCCTGGGGCCCCAAGGGTCCGACCGGCGTGGCGGTGATCGACCCCGAGGCGCGCCTGCTGCACGTGTCGACCCGCCGCAGCGACGAGGAGATCGACGCCGCGCTGGCGCCGTACGTCGGTGAGGCCTGCCTGGTGGCCATCGACGCGCCGGTGATCGTGCGCAACCCGACCGGCTCGAGGCCGGCGGAGAAGGCGCTGTCCAAGGACTTCCGGCGCTTCGAGGCCGGCACCCACCCGTCCAACACCGGCAAGCCGGAGTTCGCCGACGGCGGCCGCGCGTGGCACCTCGCCAAGCGGCACGGCCTCGACGTCAACCCGCGCTCGGGCCGGGCCCGGCGGGCGATCGAGGTCTACCCGCACCCGGCGACGATCGTGCTGTTCGGGCTGGGCCGGACGCTGAAGTACAAGCACAAGACCGGCCGCGACCTCGAGCTGCTCCGCTCCGAGCTGCTGGAGCTGATGCGCCACGTCGAGTCGGTCGTGACCGTCGACGAGACCTGGCAGGCGCTGCGCCGCCAGGTCGAGCAGGCGGCCCGCAAGAGCGAGCTGCGGGTCGTGGAGGACCAGGTCGACGCCGTGGTCTGCGCCTACGTCGGGCTGTTCGCCGACCGCTGGCCCGACCGGACCACGACGTACGGCGACCTCGAGACCGGCTACATCGTCACCCCCGCGCTGCCCGACGAGAGCGCGGTCATCGGCCGCGCTGTGCAGGAGTACGCCGCCAGCCACGCGGGCCTGGTCGCGGCCGGGGAGCGGGCGCTCGGACTGGTGACCTCGATCCTCGACGAGGCCGGCATCAACTACCTCAGCGTCACCGGCCGCACCAAGAGCGTGTCGTCGTTCGCGGAGAAGGCCGGCCGGATGGCCGACGGCAAGCCGCTCTACTCCGACCCGCTGCGCGAGATCACCGACCAGATCGGCCTGCGCGTCATCACCTACGCCCAGAGCGACGTCGACGCGGTCGCGCGGCTGCTGGCCGACCAGGTGGTCGTGGTCGACGACCGCGACATGGGCCGCGAGACGGCCAGCGAGGGCCGCTTCGGCTACGCCAGCCGGCACCTCCTGGTGGAGGTCGGCGTGGGCCGCGTCGTCCAGGTCCAGGTGCGGACCGTGCTGCAGCACGCGTGGGCCGAGTTCGAGCACGACATCCGCTACAAGGGCCAGATGCCGGCCGAGCACGCCCGCGACTTCGACCGCCGCTTCACGCTGGCCGCGGGCCTCCTCGAGCTCGCCGACCGCGAGTTCTCCGCGATCCGCGACAAGCTCCGCGAGGCCGCGACCCCCACGGTCGCCGTCCCCGACGACGACCCCCGCCTCGACCCGCGCGAGCTGGCCGCCTTCCTCGCGGGCCAGTACGCCGACGCCGGCTGGTCGCGCACCGACCACTACGCCTGGATCTCCGGCCTGCTCCTCGAGCTCGGCATCACCTCCCTCGACGAGCTCGCCGACACGCTCCGCCCGACCGCCACGATGGAGCTCAGCGAGCGGATGGACTACCGCTACCCGCCCGGCGCCGTACGCCGGCTCGACGACGCGCTGCTCGCCGTCTTCGAGGAGCGGTACGTCGAGCTGCACGGCAACGCCCACCGGGCCCCGCTGCTGCGGCAGCGGTTGGAGAAGCTGCGGGGCTGAGCGGGCGGCGGGCGGATCGGGCATTTTCGCCTCGAGGGGTCCCGCGCCCGTCTAGTCTGCGCCGACGAGCCACACCGATGAGACGAGGGACCCATGAGACGACGTCCGGGCGTCGTGGCGGGTGCGCTGCTCGCCGCCCTGCTCGTCCCCGTGCCGACGGTGGCGCAGGCCGATCCGCCCGCACCGGCCGCCGGGCTCCCGCCCCTGGTGGAGGACGCGGTCATCACCACGATCTCCGGTGGCACGGCGTCGCTCCGCCTCGCCAACCTGCTCGTCAGCAGCGGTAGGTGGCCGATCCGCTTCGCCGTGAGCGCACCGGAGCACGGCGTGCTGACGGGGGACTGCGCCTCGGGTTTCTGTGTCTACACCCCCGACGCCGGTCACGTCGGGCTTGAGAAGCTCCGGGTGGTCGTGACCGGGGCCGCCGGTGCCGCGGAGGCGACGTACTGGATCACCACCAGGCCCAACCTCGCGCCGGTCGCCTTCGACGACCGGATCGTCCTCGACGACGGAACGCCCGCCCTCTTCGACCTGAAGATCGACGACGACGGCGGTCCGCAGGGGAGCCGAGCGGTGGAGATCGTCTCCGCGCCCCGGCACGGCACGCTGGTGTGCCGCGAAAGTCGGCAGTGCACCTACAACCCGGTCCCCGGTTATCGCGGCCCGGACGCGGCGACCTACCGCTATCGCGACGGCGGTCTCACCTCCGCGCCGGCCACTATCGCTTTCGCGGTCGAGGCCAACCGACCTCCGCAGCTGCTCGACCAGGTCGTCATGGTGCGCGCCGGCGACTCGCTCCCGGTCTACGCCAATGCGACGGACACCGACCGGGCCCCGCTGACCACCGAGCTGGTGGACCCCCCAGCGCACGGCACGGTGACCGATTGCGGGCCGGCGGGGTGCACCTACGAGGCCGAGCCGGGCCATCTCGGCGCCGACGAGTTCACCTGGCGGGCGGGCGACGGCCGGGCCTGGTCGCCTCCCGCGCGGGTGCTGGTCTCGGTGCGGGGCAACGTCGCCCCCTACGCCTACGACGAGATGGCGAGCGCGCCGGCGCCGGGAGCGACCTCGCGGCACGCTCCGGCGAGTGACGTGGACGGCGATCGGCTCGCCTATCAGTTGGTGAGGCCGCCGGCGGTCGGGACGGCTACCTGTGACGATGTGTGCGCCTTCACCGCGCCGGAGGAGGGCGTCACGGAACCGGTGTCGCTGGACTATCGCGCCAGCGACGGCAAGCGCTGGACCCGAACGGCGACGATCACCTGGCAGCCGGTGCCGGTCGACACCTTGGCGCTCTCCGGGTCGGTGTCGCGGCTGCACGCGCTGAACGACCGCACGACGCGGCTGTCTCTTGGCGCGCGGTACACGCCGGGTTCGACCGGTCGCTCGGTCGAGATCGTCGACGCGCCGGCGCACGGGACCGTCACCGGCTGTGACGAGACCTTCTGCGACCTGGTGCCCGACCCGGGCTTCGTGGGCGAGGACCGGATGGCCTGGCGCGCGACCGATTCCGTCGGACCGGGTGAGGTGGTGACGTCGGCGATCACCGTGTCGGCGGCCGGCGTCCCGCGGGTGGACGGCGGCGCCACCAGGAAGTTGCCACAGGGGCAGAGCCGCCTGGTGCGGTTCGAGGTCTCCGAGAGGGATGGCGACCCGACCCACCTCGTGATCGAGCGGCAGCCCGCCCACGGACGCGTGGAGCACTGCTCCGGGACGACCTGCGTCTACACGACGGACCCCGACCACGTCGGCCCCGACTCCTTCACCTGGCGCGCGGAGGACCGCAGCGGCACCTCCGCCACGGTCACCACTGCGGTCCAGGTCGACGCCGATGCGCCTCCGAGCGTCCGGCCGGTCACCGTCGCGGCCACCGCCGGTCGAGCGAGCACCGTGCTGCTCCCCGACGGCGTCGACCCGAACGGCTTCCCCGTCCGGACCCGCGTCGAGACATTGCCGAGGCGCGGAGCGCTGCGATGCGCAGGTCCCGCCTGCACCTACCTCGCCGATCCGGGGGCCGGAGGGACGGACACGTTCACCGTCGTCGGCCACGACGGCACCCGAACCTCCGCCGCGGCCGTCGTGACGGTCAACGTCCGTCCCGACACTCCGCCGACCGTCCTGGACAGGGTGGCGGTCCAGTACGAGGCCGACCAGCCCGGCGCGGGCATCTGGTTGCCCGCTTCCGACCCCGGGTCCGACCAGCCTCTCTCCGCCCAGATCGTCGAGCAGCCGCCGCACGGCCGCCTCCACAGCTGCTGGGAACTCCGGTGCAGCTACGAGCCCGACCCGGGGTTTGTGGGCCGCGATGTCTTCTCCTGGCGGGCGACCGACGGACGACGTCTCAGCCCGATCGTCACCCAACGGATCATCGTCGGGACGCCGCCGCCCCCGGACCTAGTGCTCTCGCGCGCCACCGCGTCGGCCCGGGAGGCCGGAGTGGGCCGCGCCGTCCGCCTCGCCACGACGGTGCGCGCGATCGGGGACGACGCCGTCCACCTCAGCGTGGAACACGTGATCCCGAGGGGCGTGGTCGTCGACCGCGGCTCGCTCCCGGGGGGATGCCGGCTGAGATCCGTCTCCGTCATCTGCGCCCAGGACGTGCTCGGAGCTGGTACCTCGCGCACCTTCGTCCTGCGGGGGTACGCCGTCGCGCCCGGCGACCTGGCGATGACGGTCCAAGCACGCTCGGACCAGCTCGCCGCGCGTTTCCTGCGTCATCGCCTGCGCGTGAGCGGCCACGCCTGCACGATCGTCGGGACCGGGGGTCGGGACCGACTGCGCGGCACGCGGGGGAACGACGTCATCTGCGGCCTCGACGGTGACGATGTGCTGCGCGGACGACGAGGCAACGACGTCCTGATCGGCGGCGACGGCAGGGACCGGCTCGTTGGAGGACCCGGTCGGGACCGGCTCCGTCAGTAGGTCGGCAGGTCCGGCAGCTCGCGATCCGGCTCGGAGCCGGACCCGATCCGGGAGGCCACGGCCTGCACCGGCCGGGTTGCGGCGAGCTTCGTGCCGGCCCGGAACAGCGCGACGCCGAGCCGCGACTTCGGGTTGGCGACGCGCGGCACGCCCGGCGGGAGGTCCTGGGCGTCGGTGACCATCGGCCGCATCCACTCCTCGTACGCCGCGAACGCCGCCGCGGGGGAGGACTCCCGGGCCAGGGACGCGGCGAGGACGTAGCCGCCGATCAGCGCGAGCGAGGTGCCGAAGCCGCCGACCGGGGTGATGCACCAGGCGGCGTCGCCGGTGAGGACCACGCGGCCGACCGACCAGGTCGGGCAGCGGACCTGGGTGAGGTCCTCGACGTAGAGGTCGTCGACGTCGTCGAGCGCGTCGAGGACGCGGGGGACCTCCCAGCCGAGGTCGCCGAACCGCTCGCGCAGGCCCGCGCGCTGCTGGTCGAGGGGGAGGTCGACGAAGCCGGTGTCGTCGCCCATCCAGTTGAGCATCACGCGGGTCGTGCCCTGGTTGTCCGGTCGCAGCGACATCGACCGCGACCCGGGCACACTCATCCAGCGCCACCAGTCGTCGTCGTCCGGCGTGCGCGGGATCGTGCCCCAGGCGATGTGCATGCCGAGCCGGTCCAGCTGCGGGGCGTCGTCGCCGGTCAGCACCAGCGACCGCGTGCGCGAGCCGGCGCCCTCGGCGACCACGACCAGGTCGAAGCGCCGCAGCTCCCCGCTCTCCAGCCGTACGGCGACCCCCGCGTCGTCCTGGTCCAGCCCGACCACCTGGTCGCCGTACCACCAGGCGACCCGGTCGCCGCAGGCCTCGGCCAGCACCCGGGCCAGCTCGCCGCGCAGGATCTCCAGCTCGGCGGTCGGGCCGTCGCCGGTCTCGGCGTCGGTCGGGAACTCCGAGACCGTGCCGCCGTCCTCGTCGACGAAGCGGGTGCCGACCTCGCCGGTCCCGGCGGCCCGGACGGCGTCCTCCAGGCCCATCCGGACCAGGACCTCGCGGGCCAGTCCGCGGACGTCGACGTTCTGGCCGCCCTCGCGCGGACCGTCCGTGCGCTCCAGCACGGTGACGTCGTACCCGACCTGGGTGAGCCAGTACGCCGTCGCGGGTCCGGCGATGCTGCCGCCGGTGACGAGCACCCGTCCGCGGGTCACGACGACGACGCCCGCAGCTTCTCGAGCAGCGGCTGCGCCACCTCGTCGAGGAACCGCTCCTGCAGCCGGTCGCCGACCTGGACCAGCGCGACGTCGGTGAACCCGGCCTCCCAGAACGGCCTGACCGACTCCACGATCGCGTCGAGGTCGGGCCCGCAGGGGATCTGGTCGGCCACGTCCTCCGGGCGGACGAACTGGGACGCGCCCGCGAAGCCGGCCGGGGTCGGCAGGTCGGCGTTGACCTTCCAACCGCCCGCGAACCAGCGGAACTGCTCGTGCGCCAGCGCGACGCCCTCCTCCTCGGTCGGCGCCCAGCAGATGGGGATCTGGCCGATCGCGCGGGCGCCGGAGCCGATCGTGGTCGTGCCCTCGGTCGCGTTCCAGGCCTGCACCAGGTCCTCGCGCGGCTCGACGGCGACCAGGTGGTCGCTGATCGGCCCGAACTCCTCGATCGACCGCTCGCCCGACACCGCGACGCCGATCTCGACCGGCTGCTCCGGCAGGTCCCAGATCCGCGCGGACTCCACGTCGAAGTGCGCCCCGCGGTAGTCGACCAGCTCGCCGCCGTGCAGCTCGCGGATGATCTCGATCGCCTCGCGCAGCATCTCCTGGCGTACGCCGACCGCCGGCCAGCCGGCTCCGACCACGTGCTCGTTCAGGTTCTCGCCGCTGCCCAGCCCGAGGGTGAACCGGCCCTCGGCCAGGATCTGCAGCGTCGCCGCCTTCTGGGCGACCACCGCCGGGTGGTAGCGCAGGGTCGGGCAGGTCACGTAGGTCATCAGGCCCACCCGCTCGGTCGCCTGGGCGACGGCGCCCAGCACCGTCCAGGCGTACGGCGCGTGCCCCTGCTCGGTGAGCCAGGGGGAGTAGTGGTCGCTGGAGACCTCGAAGTCGAAGCCGGCCCGCTCCGCGGCGACGGCGTACCGCACCAGCTCGCGAGGGCCGCTCTGCTCGGTCATGAGGGTGTAGCCGAAGGACGTCATGGCTTCCCGGTAACCCGCATTGGGTCCCCGTCGTACCGTCCGAAGGTATGACTCCCGCCGAGCTCCTGATCGAGTCCCTCGAGCGCGTCCTCGAGAGCGGTCGCGCCGTCGTCGACGGCCTCACGCCCGACCAGCTGGCCGCCCGTCCCGCCCCGGACGCCAACCCGATCGGCTGGCTGGTCTGGCACCTCGCCCGCGTCCAGGACGACCACGTCGCCGACGTCGCGGGGACCGAGCAGGTCTGGACGGCCCAGGGGTACGCCGACCGCTTCGGCCTGCCGTTCGAGGTCGGCGACATCGGCTACGGGCACAGCAGCGAGCAGGTCGGCCGGGTCCGCGCCGACGCCGACCTGCTGGCGTCGTACCTCTCCGCGGTGCACGCGCAGACGGTCTCCTACCTCCGCGGCCTGTCCGCCGACGACCTCGACCGGGTCGTCGACGAGCGCTGGGATCCGCCCGTCACCCTCGGCGTCCGGCTGGTCAGCGTCGTCAACGACGACACCCAGCACGTCGGTCAGGCGGCGTTCGTCAGGGGGCTGCTGGGGGCGTAGCCGCCTCCAACTCCTGCTCCTCGTCGACCTTCCGCTTGATCCGGCCCATCCCGGGCAGCTTCGCCAGCATCTCGTTCAGCTCGCGGCTGACGTCGAGCAGGTCGTGGAGGTCGGGGGCGACCGACGAGAGCGTCCGGAGCATCGGGATGACGTCGGCCTGGACCGCGTCGGCGATCACCGGGAGCCGGTCGATCAGGTCCACCATCGCGTCGACCTCGCGCGGGTCGGTGGTCTCGGCAAGCCGCTCCAGGAGCGGCAGCAGCCGCTCGACCGGCCCCTGCACCGACCCCAGCAGCAGATCGACCCGCTCCCGGGTCTCGTCGACCGCCGCGATCACGAAGCCGGCGTCGGCCCGCGTCGCCTCGATCCGGTCCAGCAGCCGCCGTACGTCGGCGAGGAGCGCCTCGGCGCCGCTCACCAGCGCCGTCGCGCGGGGCAGCAGCCCGAGCGCCTGCCGGACGGTCTGGTCGAGCACGCTGATCGGATTCAGGAGGGGGATGGCCACGGCGCTCCGGTATCCGAACGCGCCGCAGCTGTAACGCGATGTTCGCCGCACTAGGTACGCGCTGCAGCGCGTCCCCAGAGCAGCGAACGTCGCGTTACAGCTGCGGCGGCGACCGCGGCGGCGACCCGGCGGCGACCCGGGCGACCGGGTCACCAGGGGCTGGGGACGTAGTCCTTCAGGAAGTGGCCGTAGAGGTCGACGCCGGCCTCGCCCTGCACGATCGGGTCGTAGACGCGGGCGGCGCCGTCGACCAGGTCGAGGGGGGCGTGCCAGCCCTCGGCGGCGATCCGGAGCTTCTCCTGGTGGGGACGCTCGTCGGTGATCCAGCCGGTGTCGACGGCGGTCATCAGGATCTTGTCGGTCTCGAACATCTCGCCGGACGAGGTCCGGGTCAGCATGTTGAGGGCGGCCTTGCTCATGTTGGTGTGCGGGTGGCCCGGGCCCTTGTAGCGGCGCGAGAACTGCCCCTCCATCGCCGACACGTTCACGACGTACGCGCGGCGCGCGCCGGCTGCGACCGCCGCCCGCATCGACGCGCGCAGCCGCGAGATCAGCAGGAACGGCGCGGTCTGGTTGCAGAGCTGGACCTCCAGCAGCTCCAGCGGGTCGACCTCGTCGACGTGCTGGGTCCAGGAGTTCGTGCGCTGCAGGTCGGGCAGCAGGCCGCCGGCGTCGACGGCGGTGCCGTCGAGGTGCTTCTCCAGCGACGCGTGGCCGGCGGTGAGGGCCAGCGCGGTCAGGTCGGCGGCGGTGCGGGCGGCGACGGCGGAGCCGGACTCGGGGTGGGAGTGCACGTGCTCCTCGAGGGCGCCGGCGATCATCGCGGGGTGCGCCTCGCTGACGCCGTCGAAGGTGACCATCGACGGCAGCGCGACATCGGTCGGCAGCGGCGCGGACTCCATCTCGACCAGTCGTGAGTAGGCGCCCGGGGAGCGTCGTACGGTCTGGCAGGCGTTGTTGATCAGGATGTCGAGCGGCCCGGCCGCGGCGACCTCGTCGGCCAGGGCCACGACCTGGGTCGGGTCGCGCAGGTCGATGCCGACGACGTGCAGCCGGTCCAGCCAGTCGGCGGAGTCCTCGAGCCCAGCGAAGCGGCGTACGGCGTCGCGCGGGAAGCGGGTGGTGATCGTCGTGTGGGCGCCGTCGCGCAGCAGCCGCAGGGCGATGTACATGCCGATCTTGGACCGGCCGCCGGTGAGCAGGGCTCGCTTGCCGGTCAGGTCGGTGCGGGCGTCGCGCTTGGCGTGCGAGAGCGCGGCGCAGGTCGGGCAGAGCCAGTGGTAGAACGCGTCGACCAGCGTGTAGTCGTTCTTGCAGATGTAGCAGCCGCGCGCGTTGATCAGCTCGCCGGCGAAGGCGCCGGTCGTCGAGGACACCAGCGGGATGCCGGCCGTCTCGTCGTCGATCCGCAGCGCCGACCCGGTCGCCGTCGCCTCGGTGATCGCCCGGTCGTGGGCCAGCTCGGCCTCGCGCTTGCGGGTACGACGCTCGGCCTTGAGCGCCTTGTACATGTGCGACGCCGCGTGCTTGACCGTCGTGATGTCCGGGTGGTCGGACGGCAGCTCGTGGAGCTGCCGGAGCACCCGCACGGTGGTGGCGAGGTCGGCGGGGTCGATCCCGTCGAGCTCTTCAGGGGTGGGCACCGGAGGGATTCTAGGCCGGGGTGCGGGTGATCCGATAACGGACGAACGACGGTACGACGAGCGCCGCGACCACCGTCCCGACGACGACCAGGACGCCACCGCCAGCGGCGGCGGCCGCCGTACCGACCGCGGCCGCGCTGGCGCCGTGCAGCACGTCGGCGATCCGCGGGCCGCCCGCGACGACCACGATGAACACGCCCTGGAGTCGGCCGCGCATCTCGTCGGTCGCCGCGGCGAGCAGCATCGAGGAGCGGAACGCCGACGACGCCATGTCGGCCGCGCCACCGACCACGAGCATCGCCAGCGCGGCCACCAGCGTCGGCCCTCGCCACCGGTCGGCCAGCCCCACCGCGAGGCCGAAGCCCACCATGGCCAGGCCCCACAGCAGGATGCAGACGATCACCGCGCGGCCCTGCCGGTCGACGTGCGAGACCCAGCCGCTGAGCACGCCGCCGATCACGGCGCCGGCGGGGATCGCCGCGAACAGCAGCGCGAAGACCAGGCCGCCCTCGTCGGGCCCGCCGAAGTCGAGGTGGGCGATCTCGGGGAAGAGCGCCCGCGGCATGCCGAAGACCATCGCGATCAGGTCGACGACGAAGCTCATCAGCAGCACCGGCTGGTGCCGCAGGTAGGCGAACCCGTCGATCACGGCCCGCACGCCCGGCGCCGCGCCCGTCGCGATCGCCCCGAACCGCGGCAGGCGTACGACGGCCGACAGCGTCGCGAACAGCGTGACGGTGTCGACCAGGTAGAGCCAGGCGAAGCCCACGAACGGGATCAGCACGCCCGCGAGGAGCGGACCGGCGATCGCCCCGGCCTGGAAGACCGTCGTGTTCAGCGCGTTCGCCGCGGGCAGCAGCTCGGTCCGGACCAGCCGCGGGAGCAGCGCGCTGCGGGTCGGCTGGTTGACCGCGAAGAACGCCTGCTGCACCGCGAAGAGCGACAGCAGCAGCCACACGTTGGTCGACCCGAGGGCGGCCTGCACGAAGAACAGACCGCTCGTCCCGATCAGCCCGAGCGTGGTCACCACGAGGATCGAGCGCCGGTCGAAGTGGTCGGCCAGCGCGCCGCCGTACAGGCCGAAGACGACGAGGGGGACCAGGCCGAAGAGCCCAGTGAGCCCGACGTACGCCGAGGAGCCGGTGTCGGCGTAGATCTGCGCGGGGACCGCGACCACGGTCAGCTGCGCGCCGATGACGGTGACGATGTTGGCCAGCCACAGCCGCCGGAAGTGCGGCTCCTGCAACGGGCGGGTGTCGGCGACCAGACCCCGGAGACGCGACACGACGCAGAACGCTACGCGCGCGGCGATGAGTGCTGCGCAGCGGTCCGGTCTGTAGAAGCATGGACACCATGACGGAGCAGAAGAGCGCGAAGGTGCAGGGGCCGGCGTCGTACTTCCCCTCGATCGAGAAGAAGTACGGACGACCGATCCCCGAGTGGAAGGCGCTGCTGCGCGCGAGGGACGGGTACGCCGAGGCCAAGCACATGGAGCTGGTCTCCTGGCTGAAGGCCGAGCACGAGATGGGCCACGGCCACGCCAACGCCCTGGTCGCGCACACGCTGCAGGAGGACCGCGGGTGAGGCTCGGCCCGCCCGCCCCCCTGGCACCCTGGACCCCATGACGACCACCCGGACCCGCTGATGCGCCGCCCCGTGCCCGAGCGACCCGGTCCGGGCCAGGAGTCGGTGTGGGACTACCCCCGGCCCCCGCGCCTGGAGCAGTACGCCGGGTCGCTGGTGATCGAGCTCGGCGGTGTCGAGGTGGCCCGGACGACCCGCGGCTGGCGGGTGCTGGAGACCAGCCACCCGCCGACGTACTACCTGCCGCGCTCGGCGTTCCTCGAGGGCAGCCTCCGCGAGGCGGCGGGGTCGAGCTGGTGCGAGTGGAAGGGGCAGGCGTCGTACCTCGACCTGGTCGGGGGCGACGCGGTCGCGCCGCGGGCGGCCTGGACCTACCTGACGCCGACCGCCGGGTTCGAGCCGATCGCCGGGGCGATCGCGGTGATGGCCGCGGCGACCGACCGGTGCCTGGTCGACGACGAGGTGGTCGAGCCGCAGCCGGGCGGCTTCTACGGCGGCTGGGTCACCTCGACCGTGGTCGGCCCGTTCAAGGGGATCCCGGGCTCGACGGGCTGGTGAGGCTCAGCAGCCCCCGTCGGGAACCCGGCCGAGCAGCCGGTCCGCGAGCAGGTTCGACCACTGGCCCGAGGACGGCCCGCCGCACTCGGGGCCGTCGGACTCGCCGGGGTGCTTGACCCAGAGGGTGCCGTCGAAGGCGCCCTTGAAGCGCAGCTTCGGCGCGGCGCCGAGGCGGGCCCAGGTCGGGTTGATGACCCGGCCGTCCAGCGGGCCGCCGGAACGGCCGTTGCGGGAGGTGTCGACGACGTACTTCTTGCCCTTCACGCCGACCTTGCGCAGCTCGCGCAGGAGGGTGTTGGCGTAGGCCTGCTCGGCCGCGGTGGTGCGGAAGTTGGAGACGTTGGTGCTGAACCCGCGGGCCCACCGGATGCCCGAGCGCTTCAGCAGCGCGGCCCGACCGGGCACGCCGCCGTTGGCGTTGGACCAGTTGGAGTGCGCGGAGTCGAGGTAGACCCAGGCGCCGGCCTTGGTCAGGGTGCGCGAGGCGTAGCTGAGCAGCGCGGGCCAGGAGCGGGTGCCGGCGCACGAGGCGTTGTCGGCGTAGAACCCGATCGCGTCGGGCTCGAGGATCAGCAGCGGCTTGGCCTGGCTGCGCTTGATGCCCTTCGCGACCTGGCGGACCCACTTCTTGTAGGCCGCCGGGGTGCGCAGGCCGCCGGCGGAGTGCTGGCCGCAGTCGCGCCCGGGGATGGCGTAGACGACCATCATCGGGGTCTTGCGCGCCGCCTTGGCCCGGCCGAGGTAGTCGCGGGCCGCGCCCGCGACCGACCCGGTCGCGTAGTAGTCGGTGAACCACAGCGCCTGCGGCTGCCGCGCGATCGGCTGGTACGCCGACCCCTGCTGGGCGGCCGGCATCCGCGGGTCGACGAACAGCCCGAGCCGCTTGCGCGGGTCCTTGGCCTTCTTCTTCGCCACGACCTTCTCGACCGGTGCGGCCACCGGCGCGGCCTCGGCGGAGGCCGGGGTCACGGCGTGGAGCGGCGCGGTCAGGAGCAGACCGGCCGCGAGCAGGGCGAGGCGACGTGGGAGCACCCGTCCAGGGTAAGCGGCCTACGGCGTCGGCTGGTCGTCTTCGCGAGGACCGAAGACGCAGATCACGTCGAGCTGGTCCTGGTCGAGCGGGAGCCCCCAGGCCGCCATCTGCGCCCGGGAGCGCCGCGAGAACAGCCCCCTGAACAGCTCGTACGGCGCCACGCCCTCCGCGGGGACGTCACCCAGCATCATCGGCGCGACCGCGTCGAGGACCGGTCGCCACAGCCGCTCCGGCGGGATCCCGAGCCCGAACGCCTCGTGCAGGTCGGCGTGGTGGACGGCGATGTCCCACACGATGGCCGGGCGCGGGTTGTCGACGGTGGACGCGATGACCGCGCCCTGGTGGGACAGCAGCTCCTCGACCAGGTCGGCCACGGGCAGGTGCATCCGCTCGTTCACATGCCGGGCCGTCCATTCGGGGCCGGGCGCGCCGTCCATCCGGCCGGTGACCAGGTCGGCCGGCCCGCCCGCGAGGTGCGCGAACACCTCCTGCGCGGTCCACGCCGGCGACGCGGGGACCGCGGTCGCGAGCTGGCTCGGCGTCAGCCCACGGCCGAGCGCCGCCACCGCCTCCGCGTTGCCGCGGTAGACCGATCCCCAGTCCGACATCTCAACCTCCGGGTGCGAAGAGGCAGAACGGGTGCCCTGCCGGATCCAGCATGACCCGCACCAGCTCCTGCGGCTGGTACGACGCCGGCCGCGCGCCGAGCTGCTCCGCGCGGGCGACCGCCGCGGGCAGGTCGTCGACCGCGACGTCGAGGTGCAGCTGCATCGCGACGTCGCCCGGGCCGGCCGGCCAGGTGGGCGGGACGTGGTCCTCCTCGAGCTGGAAGGCCAGCCCGGTGCCCCCGCCGTACCCCGGCGGCTCGAGGACCACCCAGTCGTCGCTCGGCGCCGGCTCGCCGTCGCACCCCCGGTGGTTGAGCAGGTCGCGCTAGCGACCGTGTCGAAACCCCCGCACCCGAGGACCCACCCCTACCGACCGAACGTCACCCCGAACGGCTCGCGGACGAACCCGGGGAACACGGGCGTGGGCATGGCCCCTCCGAGAAAATCTGAAAAAGTTCGCTCACGGCTGTCGTACCCGGTGCTCGTCGCTCGTAGACCGGGTGAGAGGCAGCCAGCAGCGGCCGCCGTCCACCGAGGAGAACGCGATGACCCAGTACTTCCTGTCCGTCCACCACGACGAGGCCGGCCAGGCCGAGATGGAGGCCATGACCGAGGACGACATGCAGCGCATGTTCACCCAGGTCGGCGCCTTCAACGACAAGCTCCAGGCCGAGGGCGCCTGGGTCTTCGCGGGCGGCCTGCAGCCGATCGAGCAGTCCACCTGCGTCGACGCCACCGGCGAGAAGCCGGTCGTCACCGACGGCCCGTTCGCCGAGTCGAAGGAGTACCTCGGCGGGTTCTGGATCATCGAGGCCGCCGACCTCGACGCCGCGCTGCAGTGGGCCACCGAGGGCTCGGCCGCCTGCGAGGGCAAGGTCGAGGTGCGGCCCTTCCAGTCGGAATGACTCCACCCCACGAAGTCGCTCGCTGCGCTCCCGACTCCGCGGGGACCCCGGAACTGCGATGGATGTGACGCGAACAGCGGTTGAGCGGATCTTCCGCGACGAGCACGGCCGGGTGGTCGCCGCGCTGGCCCGGCGCTTCGGGGACCTCGACGTCGCCGAGGACGCCACCAGCGAGGCCCTCCTGGTCGCGCTCGAGAAGTGGCCGGTCGACGGCGTCCCCCCGAACCCGGGCGCCTGGCTGACCACCACGGCCGGCAACAAGGCCATCGACCGGATCCGCCGCGAGCGGCAGCGCGACGTCAAGCACCAGGCGGCCCTGATGATCAGTGACGACACCCCGCACGAGGCGACCGGCCTCGTCGAGGACGACCGGCTCCGGCTGGTCTTCACCTGTTGCCACCCCGCCCTCGCCCCCGAGGCCCGGGTGGCCCTGACCCTTCGCCTGCTCGGGGGGCTCACGGTCGCCGAGATCGCGGCGGCGTTCCTCGTTCCCGAGACGACGATGGCCCAGCGGATCACCCGCGCCAAGGCCAAGATCAAGGGCGCCCACATCCCCTTCCGGGTCCCCGCCGCGGCCGACCTGGCCGAGCGGCTCGCCGGCGTGCTCGCGGTGGTCTACCTGGTCTTCAACGAGGGCTACCTCTCCTCGTCGGCCGACGCCGAGCCGCTGCGCGAGGAGCTCACCGACGAGGCGATCAGGCTCGGCCGGATCCTGCGCACCCTGCTGCCCGACGAGCCGGAGGTCGCCGGCCTGCTCGCGCTGATGCTGCTCACCGACGCCCGCCGTACGACGCGGGTCGCCGGCGGCGAGCTGGTCCCGCTGCCCGAGCAGGACCGCGGTGGCTGGGACCGTGCGCTGATCGGCGAGGGGCACGCCCTGGTCCGCGAGTGCCTGGCCCGCAACCGCCCGGGCCAGTACCAGCTGCTCGCCGCGGTCAACGCCGTCCACACCGACGCCCTCACGGTCGCCGACACCGACTGGTCGCAGATCGTCACGCTCTACACCCACCTGGGCTCGATCGCGCCCAGTCCGTTCGTCGAGCTCAACCGCGCGGTCGCCGTGGCCGAGCTCGACGGACCGGAGGTGGCGCTGGCGCTCGTCGACCGTCTGCCGCTGACGTCGTACCACGCCTTCCACGTCACGCGCGCCGACCTGCTGCGCCGCCTCGGCCGCAGCGCCGAGGCACGCGAGGCGTACGACGCCGCCCTCGCCGCCACCGAGAACTCCGCCGAGCGGGCCTACCTCACCCGGCGCCGGGACCAGCTCAGCGGACCCTGAACCTGACCGTCGTCGAGCTGGGGAGGGTGCTGGCCGAGCCGAGGTATCGCACTGTGTAGGTGTGCCGGCCGGGCCGGGGGCTGAAGGACATCGACACGCGGTGTCCGGGGTAGCCCGTGCTCGTGCCGAGGACGCGAGCCCGCTCGGTCACCCGGACCGGTCCACCGGCGCCGCCGATGAGGACGACACGGAGGCTGAGTGTCGGAACCGACCGGTCCTTCCCGAGGTAGCGCACCTTCGCCGTCGCCCGGGTTCGCGTGGCGAGTCGGTCGACCGTTACCGGCAGACTGCGAGCGGTCGCGAACACCGAGCCCCGCCGTGCCGTGACCTCGACCTCGACCTGGCTGCCGGCCGCCCGTGCCGTGAGCCGGTACGACGGGCCGGTCGCGACCGGCCGACCCGCGACGAGCCACCGGTAGTCGAACCCGTTGCCCACCGCGGGGCGCCACCGACCGGGGCTCGCACGGAGCACGGAGCCGACGGCCGACGATCCGCTGACCGTCGGTCGACCCAGCAGGATCAGCGGCTCGGGCTCGGGCTCGGGCTCGGGCTCCGGCTCGGGCTCCGGCTCGGGCTCGGGAGCCGGGGCACGCTCGACGGTGACGGGTGCCGAGACGATCACGGTCGACCGCCCGTCCACCGCACCGGTCGCCTCGGCCCGGATCCGTCGGCCCGCGTCCGTCGAGGTCGGCGTGTATCTCGCCCCCGCGGCGAGTGCGCGACCGGCGTCGTCGAGCCACCGGTACGAGACGATCGTGTTCGTTGGCAGCCACGCCGGGCTGGAGGCCGTCAACTCGTGGCCGGCGCGGGCGATCCCGCTCACGGTGACCGGGGCGGCGCTGCGGGGCCGGCTGCGCAGCGTCACGTCGAGTGAAGAGCCCGGGTCCGCCTCGCGGCGCGCCGTCAGCCATGCGGTCCCTCCATCCTCGAACTGCCAGTGAGTGGGGAGGAAGTCTCGGACCACGCCCTCGTCGTCCTCGCCACGTCCGTGGAAGTGCAGGTTGTAGGGCTGCCCCGGGACGAGGTCGGTGAAGACGAACGAGCCGTCGGACCGGAGGTCGGTCCACACGTCGGGGTTCAAGGACAGACCGTCGGCGTGGACACGGCCGGAGGTGGGAGCGGCGCCGGTGTCGAGCACGACCCGGCCGTCGATGATGCCGGGCACGGGCTCCATCGCCAGCGAGTAGCCGGTGCTCACCTCGGCCGGGGACACGGTCACCGGTTCGGCCGATGCCCGGTCGGGCACCCCCGGCCACCAGCGGGTGCGGTAGTCCGGGCCGGAGAACCGCAGGAGGTAGCGCCCGGGCGCCAGCGCAGGCAGGTCGACCTCGTCCCCACCCTGCTGACGCAGCCACGTCGCGTCCGACACGGCGACATCCCGCCCGTCGAGGGAGACGGCGGTCATCCAGATCGCGTCGTACCGTCCGGGCCGAGAGCTCGTGACAAGAGCCTGCAGCGCGCCGTACTGGCGCAGCGACGCATCGGCGGTGATGCCACCGGCCGGGGGCACGACGACCGGTACGGCGTTGGCCCGCACGGCCGTCCCGCCCGAGTACATGGTGACGAAGGGGTACCCGTCGCGAGCAGTGGAGTCGGAGAACTCGAGCCGGAAGCTCGCGGACATGTCCGGCATGGGATCGAGATCCGTGAACTGGAACCGGCCGTCGGCCCCGGTGGTCGTCACCCGGACGCGGGGGATCTGCTGAGGGTCGGTCGGGACGCTTCTCGCCTCGACCCGGATCCTCGCGACCGGTCGGCCGAGGTGGTCGGTCGCGACCCCCTGGATCTCGGCGGTGCTGGGGTCGATCGCGGACCGGATCCCGAGCGAGGCATCGATCGCCGAGGTAGTCGCGTCCGCGACCACCTCCACCGGGACGGCGCCGGCCAGGGTGTGGCTGTCCGGGTAGTACTCCTGGACGTAGCGCGCTCGCTCGCGCTCTGAGTCGCGGAAGTGCACGAGGTAGGAGCCTGGCTGTACCCGCCTGAACACATAGGCGCCGCGAGCATCGGCGTAGGTCCGGCGGAGCTCGCGGCCGTCGAGGTCGAGGAGACGGACCTCGACGCCCCCGTCATCAGGGACAGAGGTGGCGCCCTGGATCGCACCGGCGCGCGCCAGCTCGATCGTGCCGAGGTCGAGGTCGGTCCGCGCGACGTCGACTGGCCGCGCCTGGACGGCTGTCTCGACATCGTCGTACCACTCGGTGACGTACTGACTATCCGCGTCGGAGATCTGGAACCGCCAGCGGTCGGGTGGGACCGCCATCGAGAACCTCCCCGACTGGTCGGTCCGCTCGTAGTCCCAGGCGTTCACGGTGTCGTTCGGACGGTAGGCGCCGAACCATGCCCCCGCCACGGGCTGCCCGGAAGGATCGACGACCCGACCGCTCACCCGCGCGACGGGGGACAGGTCGATGGCGCCGAGCTCGACGTGGCCGCCGGACACCACGACCGGAGTGGCGTCCTTGCGGGTCAGCACGTCGTCGTACCACTCGTCGACGTAGTCGTAGCCCCCGCGAGCACGCAGGAGGTACGAGCCGTCCGGGAGGTCGAGGTGGAAGCGGCCGCCTTCGGTGAAGGACAGGGCCACCCTGCGGCTCGGGTCGTCGGCGTCGGTCCGGTACGCCTCCACCTGGCCGTGGTCGTCGCGGAGCGGCACGCCGGCGCCCGTGAGGGATCCGGACACGCTCCACGTGGCAGCCGCCGCCGGCGCTGCGGGTAGGACGAGGGTGGCGAGACCGAGCACGGCCACCAGGCCCTTCCCGAGCAGGCGCGTATTCATCAGGCTCCGATCGCGTGTGTCAGCACAACCGGACAAGGTTAGGGAGCGGATGACTTCCGTGTCCGACGATTGCGACAGCCGCGTTCGCAACATGAACGCACGATGAACGTGGCACCCTGGTCCGGTGAACAGACCCGGCGTGACGCTCTGGCGACTGACCGTCGCCGCGAGCGCGGCGACCGGGGTCTGGCTCGCCGCCCAGCAGTACGACGTGTGGTGGACCGCGCTGAGCCAGCTGGCCAACCTGGCGGTCGCGGCGTCGTACGTCGGCCTCGCGGTGCGCGAGCCGCGCTCGCCCTGGCTGCGCGGCGGGCTGACCAGCGTGATGCTGCTGGTCGCGCTGGCCTACCTGCCGATGGCCAACGGCAACCTGCTCGAGCCCTGGTCGCTGCTGGAGCACGTCGTGACGCCGGGGCTGGTGCTGGCCGACTTCCTGCTGGTCGGGGCCAACCAGGGCGGGCTGCGCTGGTGGCACCCGCTGACCTGGCTGGTGGCGCCCGCGGCGTACCTCGTCTGGTACGTCGCCGCCGACCTGGCCGTCTACGACGCGCTCGATCCTGCCGCGTCCGGGGTCTTCCTGGCCCGGCTCTCCCTGCTGCTCACCCTGCTGCTCGCGGCCGGCTTTGCGCTCTGCCTCGCCGGTCGGCGGCGCGTCCTACGCTTGCCCGCGTGACCCTCTCGCCGCTCGCCCTGCCCGGTCCCGACGACGCCCTGGCGTGGGTGCAGACCTACGCCGCCGACGGGCTGGCGACCGCCCGCCGCCTGGTCGACGAGCTGCGCGCGACCCCGCCGGCCGACACCCGCGACGCGCTGCGCCGGTGGGACGAGATCAACCGCCAGCTCGGCAACGTGGCGGCGCTGGGCTCGCTGCTGTCCAACGTGCACCCGCAGGAGGACGTCCGCACCAGCTGCGAGGAGGCCGAGGTCGAGGTGGACCGGTTGGCCACGTCGCTGCGCCAGGACCGCGCGCTGTTCGACGTGTTCGCCGGCCTCGACCCGGTCGGCCTCGACGACCAGGCGGCCCGGCTGCTCGACAAGGTGCTGGCCGACTTCCGCCGGGCCGGCGTCGACCGGGACGACGCCACCCGCGCCCGGCTGGCCGAGATCAACGAGCGACTGACCGCGCTCGACCAGGAGTTCGGCCGCAACACCCGCGACGACGTCCGCAGCGTCACCGCGCCGGCCGCGCGCTTCGCCGGCCTCCCCGAGGACTGGCTGGAGGCGCACCCCGCCGACGAGCACGGCGACGTCACCGCCACCACCGACTACCCCGACTCCGTCCCGGTGCGGATGTTCGCCCACGATGCCGACCTCCGCCACGACATGTCGGTCGCCTTCCTCACCCGCGGCTACCCCCAGAACGAGCCGCTGCTCCACGAGCTGTTCGCGCTGCGCCACGAGCTGGCCACCCTGGTCGGCTACGCCGACTGGGCGTCGTACGACGCCGACGTGAAGATGATCGGCTCGGGCCCGGCCATCCCCGAGTTCATCGACCGCATCTCCGCCGCGGCGACCGAGCCGATGGAGCGCGACCTCGCCGTCCTCATGGAGCGCTACCGCCAGGACCGGCCCGACGCGACCGAGATCCCGGGCAGCGACGCGTCGTACTACCAGGAGGTCGTGCGCCGCGAGCAGTACGACGTCGACGCCCAGCAGGTCCGCCGCTACTTCGACTTCGCCAAGGTCCGCCAGGGCCTGCTCGACGTGACCGGCCGGCTGTTCGGCCTGTCGTACGTCGAGGTCGCCGACGCGCCCGTCTGGCACGAGGACGTCACGGCCTACGACGTCGTCGAGGCGGGCTCGGACGAGCCGTTCGCGCGGATCTACCTCGACCTGCACCCCCGCGAGGGCAAGTACAAGCACGCCGCCCAGTTCACCCTCACCGACGGCGTCGCCGGCCGGCAGCTCCCCGAGGGCGTGCTGGTCTGCAACTTCGCGCGCGGACTGATGGAGCACGACCACGTCGTCACCCTGTTCCACGAGTTCGGCCACCTGGTCCACCACGTCCTCGGCGGCCGCGGGGAGTGGGCCCGCTTCTCGGGTGTCGCCACCGAGTGGGACTTCGTCGAGGCGCCCAGCCAGATGCTCGAGGAGTGGGCCTGGGACGCCGACATCCTCGCCACCTTCGCCACCGATGCGTCGGGTACGCCGATCCCCGCCGACCTGGTCGCCCGGATGCGCGCCGCCGACGACTACGGCAAGGGGATCTACGCGCGGGTGCAGATGTTCTACGCGTCGATGTCCTACTGGTTCCACACCTCGCGGCCGGACGACCTGACGGCCGCGATGCGCGAGCTCCAGGCCCGCTACTCGCCGTTCCCCTACGTCGAGGGCACCCATATGTTCGCCAGCTTCGGCCACCTCGGCGGCTACTCCTCGGCGTACTACACCTACATGTGGTCGCTGGTCATCGCGAAGGACCTCTTCAGCGCCTTCGACCCCGACAACCTCTTCGACCCCGAGGTCGCCGGCCGCTACCGCGACCGCGTCCTCGCCCCCGGTGGCGCGCAGGACGCCGCCGACCTGGTCGCCGACTTCCTCGGCCGGCCGTACTCCTTCGACGCGTTCGCGGCCTGGCTGGCGCGGTAGGGCCGGTGTCCTAGTTACCCGGTTCACCGGGTAACTAGGACGTTCCCGGGGGTTGCGTTGCCCGGGAACGTCCTACTTACCCGGTGATCCGGGTAACTAGGCGACCCCGCTTGAGCCCAGCAACACATCGGCGTACGCTCACGATATATCGCGAACAGTCGCCGACAGTCACTCGGACCGCCAGGTCGACCGCGGTACTCCAGATCAGGAAGGAGTCCCACGATGGGACAGCGAGGATTCAACCGACAGTGGTCGCGCTACGCCGACGACCAGATGCAGCAGCACCGGGGTCGCGGCGGACGCGGCGGCCCCTTCGACGGCCCGTGGGGCGCCGCCGGCCCCGGCTGGGGTGGCGGCCGCCAGGGTCCCCCGCCGTGGGTCGCGGGCCTCTTCGGCCTCGACCAGGGCGACCGGCGCCGGGGCCCGCGGGTCCGGCGCGGTGACGTCCGCTCCGCCATCCTCGACGTGCTCCGCACGGCGCAGGAGGGCGAGCCCGTCAACGGCTACCAGGTGATCCAGCAGATCGCCGAGAAGTCCGGCGAGGCCTGGCGCCCCAGCCCGGGCTCGGTCTACCCGACCATCCAGCAGCTCCAGGACGAGGGCCTGGTCGAGGTCGACGAGGAGACCAAGCGTCGGACCGTCCGGCTCACCGAGGACGGCGCGACATACGTCGCCGAGCACGCCGACGAGCTCGCGGCCGTGTGGGCGCCCTTCGAGGCGCGCGAGCGCGAGGCGAGCAGCGACTTCGCCGACCTCAAGCCCGAGATCGGTCAGGTCATGGGGGCGGTGTGGCAGGTCGTCACCACCGGCTCTGAGGCGCAGCGCCGGGCCGCCGTCGACGTGCTCGTCGACGCCCGCCGCAAGCTCTACGGCATCCTCGCCGAGGGCGACGCCGCCGAGGAGGCGGACGAGCGATGAACGACGCCCAGCTGCGGATCGGCGACGCCGAGCGCGAGCAGGCGGCGGCCGCCCTGGGCGACCACTTCGCCCAGGGCCGGCTCAGCGCCGACGAGCACGGCGACCGGCTCGACCGGGTCTGGGCCGCGCGCACCCGCGCCGACCTGGCCCCGGTCTTCCGGGACCTCCCGGGCCACCGCGACCCCCGTCGTACGGCGCCCCGCGGCTACTGGAGCGGCGGGCCGAGGATCTTCCCCGGCCCGCTGCTGCTCGTCCTCGGCGTGCTGATCACCCTGACCGTGCTCACCCACCTGCCGTTCGTGCTGGTGGGGCTCCTGGTCGCGGTCTTCGTGATGTCGCGTCGCCGGCACCGTCGGTCGGGGCCGCCGCAGCTGGGCTGGCGCTGACGCGCTCGTGACACCTGATCGGGGTCTCGACACGCGCCTTCTGACTTCGCAAGCTCAGTCAGAGCGCTCGCTCGACCACCATCAGCGAGTCCGCTGGCGCGTCCTCGCTAGATCCACCCCAGCCGCCGTGCGGTGGCGGCGGCGTCGTGCCGGTTGGCGGCGTCGAGCTTGGTGACGGCGCTGGAGAGGTAGTTGCGCACCGTGCCGGGCGAGAGCGAGGCCCGGCGGGCGATCTCGTCGACGGGGGCGCCGTCGGCGGCCAGCTCCAGGACGTCGGCCTCGCGGGGGGTGAGCGGACTGTCGCCGGCGGCGATCGCCTCCGCGGAGAGCTCGGGGTCGACGTACCGGCCGCCGGCGTGGACCGAGCGGACGACGGAGGCCAGGGTCGCGGCCGAGGTGGTCTTGGGCAGGAAGCCGCGGACGCCGGCGGACAGGGCGCGCTTGAGGTGACCGGGCCGACCGTGGCCGGTGACGATGACGACCGCGCAGCCCGGCTGCAGGCGCAGCAGCTCGGTCGCGGCGCTGATGCCGTCGCGGCCGGGCATCTGCAGGTCGAGGACCGCGACGTCGAACGACTCGGCACGGGCCACCGCAACGACCTCGTCGCCCGACGCGGCCTGCGCGACCACGGTGAGGTCCTCCTCCAGCTCGAGCAGCTGGGCGAGGGCGGTGCGGATGAGGTGCTCGTCGTCGGCGAGCAGCAGCCGGATCATGCCGGCACCTCCACCGACGAGAGCCGTACGACGACCGCGAAGGACGTCTCGTCCGCGTCGATCTCGAGCGTCGCGCCGACGCCGGCCAGCCGGGCCGCCAGGCCGCTCAGCCCGGTGCCGGACGCGTCGCCGCCGGGCCTGGGTCGGTCGTTGGTGACCCACAGCGTGCCGTCGTCGTAGGCGATGGTGACGGTGGTGGCGTCGGAGTGCCGCAGCACGTTGGTGACCGCCTCGCGGACCACCCAGCCGGCGGGCTCGTGCCACGCCTGCGGCAAGGAGTCCACGGAGAGCGAGACCGCGATGCCGGCCGAGCGCAGCAGCGACCGGGCCCCGTCCAGCTCCTGGCCCAGGTCGGTCCGGCCGTAGCCGCGGGCCAGCTCTCGGGCCTCGCGCAGCGTCTCGTGGGCGGTCTCGCGGACCTCGAGCATCCGGTCGGCGGCGGTCGGGTCGCCGCGTCGGGCGAGGGTCGCGGCCAGCTCGGCCTGCAGCCCGATCGCGGACAGCCGCCGGCCCATCACGTCGTGGACGTCGCGCGAGAACCGCAGCCGCTCCTCGGCCACCGCCAGTGCGGAGCGGGTCGCGCGGGCCCGGTCGAGCTCGCGGACCACGCCGAGCATCCACAGCGACGCCCGCACGGTGAACATGAAGAACAGCGCGATGCCGAGCCCGCCGACCAGGAACCACGGCTCGCGGGCGGCCAGGGCCGGCGCCCCGGCGAGACCGACCAGCACCGCGATCGTCGTACGGCGTCCGCGGAGCCCGACGAGCGACCAGGCCAGGGCCGACCAGAGCACGAGTACGGCGAGCCCGCGGACCTCCCTGGGCAGCCCGAGCGAGGCCAGGAAGCCGACGGCCTCGAGCCCGAGGAAGGGCCCGAGGCTGCGCCAGGGGACGGGGCGGGTGGCGGGGTAGAGGGCGATCACGTCGCTGAGCACCCGGTGGCCGGCGTACGTGACGACGGTGCCCGCGACGAGGACCGCGACCGCGAGGTCACGGTCCCCGGCGGGAACCTCGTTGAACGCCTGGATCGCGAAGATCACGAAGAAGCTCCACAGCAGCGCATAGAGCGACTGGCGGGTGTACATGTCGACGCGGGCGACCTGGTCCCGGTCGGCCCAGGACCACCACCGGTGGGAGCTCATGCCGCACAGCCTGCCCCGGGACCGGTCGTCACGAACGCGGCTCCCACCGCATCGACCGCGCGGCGAGC
The DNA here is from genome assembly GCF_900101465.1 of Nocardioides lianchengensis. Lineage (GTDB taxonomy): Bacteria > Actinomycetota > Actinomycetes > Propionibacteriales > Nocardioidaceae > Nocardioides > Nocardioides lianchengensis. Next base: position 191,587 of record NZ_FMZM01000002.1, on the reverse strand, counting down.
CAGGCGGCGAGGGCGGCCCAGGCGGCGAGCACCAGCAGCGGCTGGCCGGCGGCGGCCCAGGTCTCGCCGAAGGACAGCGACGGGTCGGTCGAGGGGCCGTCCAGGCCGAGCCACGAGGAGCGGACCAGGTCGGTGATCGCGGCGCCCGGCGTCAGGTCGATCCAGCGGCGGACCTCCTCGGGGAAGCTGATCGCCACCTGGCCGACCACGGCCAGCAGGATCACCGGCATGCTGGTGATCTGGGCGGCTTCGGCGTTCTTGGTCCAGGCCGCGGTCCAGAAGGCCAGGACGGCGAAGACCAGCGCCGAGACCAGCACGGTCAGGACGAACATGACCGGGTTGACCGGCACCGGGGCGCCGAGCGCGAGGGCGAGCGGGATCGCGCCCAGGCCGACGATCATCGCCACCGCCACGCCGGGCAGCGCCAGCGACGTCAGCAGCTCCAGGTCGCGGGTCTCGCCGGTGCGGATCCGCTTCAGGACGAGCTCGTCTCGGCGGGTCACCGTCATCGACAGCACGTTGTAGTAGACGGGGAAGAGCGCGGCCATCACGATGACGGAGACCAGCGCCATGCCGGCCGAGCCGACGTCGCCGCGGTCGCCGACGAGCAGGAACGCGAGCGGCAGCAGCGGCAGCACGAACCCGTAGGCCAGGTTGAGCCGGTTGCGCAGCATCAGCCGCCCGTTGGCCTTGGTCAGCCCCGTCGTACGACGAAGCGCGGGGGAGGTGGACGAGAAGGTCATCGTGGTCATCGGACGGCTCCTTCGAGGTCGTCGGTGCTGGCGTCGGTGGCGGGGGTGTCATCGGACCGGGGCGTGCCCGCGATCGCGAGGAACGTGGACTCCAGCGAGGCGTGCCGGGCGTCTAGCCCGGAGAGGCGTACGCCGTGCTCCGCGGCCCAGGTGAGCACCTCGGTGAGGGTGGTCTGCAGGTCCTCGGTCTCGAGGGTGGTGGTCTCGCCGTCGGGCGTCGTGTAGCGGACGGTCGACGGCTGCTGGCCGACGACCTCCGCGAGGGTGCCCTCGCGGACGATCCGGCCCGCGTGCATGATCGCGATCTGGTCGGCCAGCTCCTCGGCCTCGTCGAGGTAGTGGGTGGTGAGCAGGACGGCGGCGCCCTCGTCGCGGAGGTTCCGGACCAGCTCCCAGACCCGGCGCCGGCTCTCGGGGTCGAGACCGGTGGTGGGCTCGTCGAGCATCAGCAGCTCGGGCTTGCCGAGCAGGGCGCAGGCCAGGTCGAGCCGGCGGCGCTCGCCGCCGGAGAGCGAGAGGACCTTGGTGTCGACGCGGTGCTCGAGGTCGACCAGCGCGACGACCTCGGAGACCGGCCGCGGGTCGGTGACGGTGGCGGCCTCCATCTCCAGGGTCTCGGCGACGGTGAGGTCGCCGGAGAAGCCGCTGACCTGCAGGACCACGCCGGTACGGCGCCGGGCCTCGGCGCGGTCGGCGACGGGGTCGAGGCCGAAGACGCGCACCGAGCCGCCGCTCGCGGCGGCCAGGCCCTCGACGACCTCCATGGTGGAGGTCTTGCCGGCACCGTTGGTGCCGAGCAGGGCGAGCAGCGTGCCGCGCTCGACGGTCAGGTCGACGCCACGGACGGCCTCGTAGGCGGACTCGCCGGTGCCGTAGGTACGGCGGAGCCCGCGGATCTCCAGAGCGGGTGTCGTGTGGTTGTCCATGCCTCCAGCCTCACGCCACCGGGAGCCGCCCAGTAGTGCGTGGCGTCAGCAGAACCCCATGACAGATGTCAGGTGGGGAGCGCTCAGGACGAGAACGCGCGCAGCCGGTCCTGGTCGCGGATTGTGATGACCCGCTGCTGGACGTCGATCCAACCCTGTGCCGCGAACCGGGCCAGGGCCTTGTTGACCGTCTCGCGGGCGGAGCCGACGAGCTGGGCCAGCTCGGACTGGGTCAGCTGGTGCTCGACGACCAGCGAACCGTCCTCGGCGGGGACGCCGAACCGCTCGCCGAGCCGGACCACGAGCCGCGCGACCCGGGCCGGCACGTCGGCGAAGACCAGGTCGGAGACGGTGTCGTTGGACGAGCGGAGCCGGCGGGCGAGGTGGCCGAGCAGCGCCCGGACCAGGTCGGGCCGGCGCCCGAGCTCCTCGTCGAAGCGCGCTCGGGACAGCTCCAGCAGGGTGGTCGCGGCGACGGCGGTGACCGTCGCGTCGCGGTCGTTCGCGTCGAGCAGGGACATCTCGCCGAACACGTCTCCGGTGCCGAGCACCGCCAGGATCGTCGGGCGGGACTGGGCGTCCGCGCGGGTGACCTTCAGGCTGCCGCGGGCGACGACGTACATCGATGCACCCGGGTCGCCCTGGGCGAACAGGATGGAGCCGCGCTCGAGGTGCACCCGCGTCATCAGGGCCAGGAGCTCCTCGGCGGCGGCGGGGTCGGAGCCCGCGAAGTCGTGCAGGGCGGCGCTGAGCTCGGACGACACGGTGGTTCCTTCGAATTGAAGTAAAACGGGTGGGGAACCAACATTTTCGGACACTCCGCGCGAATGCGCGAGCCCGGACGGGATGAGATCCGCCACGTCCGGGCCGGGAACTCCGCTCAGGCGGGCTCCAGCACCCGCTCCAGCTGCTCGCGCAGGGCCCGTCGCGGCCGGCTGCCGACGAGCGTCCCGACCACCTCGCCGTCGCGGACCACCAGCACGGTCGGCAACCCGAGCACCCGCAGCTCGGCCGCGGTCACGGGGTTCTCGTCGGCGTTCAGGGCGACCACCCGAAGCCCCAGCTCGGCCGCGACGTCGACGAGCACCGGCGTCAGCTGGTGGCAGGGGCCGCACCACGCGGCCCACACGTCGACGACGGTGGTCCCGGGGGCGGCGAGCACCTCCCGGGCGAAGGTCGCGTCGGTCACGGCGGGCAGGTCGGTCAGGGTGGTCATCGGATCTCCTCGGGGACGAGCTCGCAGCGCGGCGCGGGTGCGGTGCGGGCGGTGGCGTCCGCAAGGCGTACGGCGAGCGCGTCCCGCCGCTCGACCAGCCGGTCGATGCGGGACGTGAGGTCGACGATCGCCTCGCGGTAGGTGTCGAGGGAGGCGGGGCAGTCGTCGCCGGACGCGGCGCCCGACGCCAGGCAGTCGAGGAACGGCCGGGTGCGCTCGGCGGTCACACCGAGCTCCCCGAGGGTGCGGATCTCGCGGATCCGGAGGAGCTGGGCGTCGTCGTACTCCCGGTAGCCGTTGGGCAGCCGGTCGGCCCGGACCAGCCCGAGCGACTCGTAGTAGCGCACGGCCTTCACCGTCACGCCCGCCGCACGGGCGACCTCGCCGATCCGCATGCCTGCCTCCTTCGCGCCCCACCCTCGACCCTGACCCCCGGGGCAAGGTCAAGCGTCGGCCGGGGATTCCCGGGCACGATGGGGTGGTGAGCCGGATCCGCTGGGCGTGGTGGTCGGGCCTCGTGCTGCTCGTGGCCGGGGTGCTGCTGGGTGGCTGGGTGGCCTGGCAGTACTGGGGCACCACCTGGGTCTCCGAGCGTCGGCACGCCGCCGTGGCCGACGAGCTCCGGAGAGCGTGGGACGCGGGGACCGACACCGCCAGCGTCGACGACCTCGGGACCGCCACCGCCCTGGTCCGGGTGCCCGCCCTCGGCGAGGACTGGGTGGTGCCGCTCCTGGACGGCACGTCCGACGAGGTGCTCGCGAGCGGGCTGGGCCGCTCCGAGGACGGGGCCGAGCCCGGGGACGAGGGCAATCTCGTCGTCAGCGGCCACCGGGTGACCCACGGCGAGCCGTTCGCCGACCTCCCCGACCTCGAACCCGGCGACGAGGTCCTCGTCGAGACCCGCACGCACACCTACGTCTACCGGCTCGACACCGGCGGGGACGACCTCGACCTGCCGTTCACCGCCTCCTGGGTGCTCGCTGCCCGCCCGGTCAACCCGGACGCGTCCGGGCCCGGGCCCGAGACGGGGGCCGCCCGGCTGATCACCCTGGTCACCTGCGCCGACCTCTTCCACAGCGACCGCCGCCTGGTCGTCTTCGGCCACCTGACCGGAGTGCGGCCCCGGGCCTGACCCCTGTTCGGATAGCGACCGCTCGGGTTAACCTCGGATCGCCCGACGCTCGGCCGGGCGGAGCGGGGGGACCGATGACTCGGCGTCGGAAACTGAGGGGCGCGTCGGCGCTGGCGTGCGTGGCCGCACTGGTGGTCGCGACCGCGGCGCCGGCCCACGCGATGACGGACCGCTGGTCGGCATGGGCGCCGATCGCAGGGTCGTCCAACGACTACACGACCCGGATGGAGCAGCGCTCCCCCGGCTTCCCGGCCGCGGCGGTGGCGTCCGACTCGCGCGGCAACGTCCAGCTGGCCGCCGGGACGAGCACCTACCTGCGGGCGACCACGCCGCCCGGTGCGAAGTACGGCTCGAGCCTCGGCTCGCCGTACCTCGTGCTGCGGCCGCGTGCGGACACCCCGACCGCGCCGTCGACGACGACCTACAGCTTCGACCACCCCACGCCCGACACCGGCTGGGGCTTCGTCCTGGGCGACGTCGACGCCGACCAGGTGCGGGTCCGGGCCACCGCGGCGGACGGCAGCGCCGTACCGGCGGCGGACATCGACGGCTGGTTCCAGGGGACGTTCAACCACGCCGGCGGCACCGACCAGCCGAGCTGGAACGCCGGCACCTCCACGCTGACGGGCAACCCCGCGGCCCTCGACACCGACGGCGCGTCCGGCTGGTTCGAGCCCGACGTCCGGCTCTCCAGCCTGACCTTCGTCTTCACCCGGCGCGCGGGCTTCCCCGTCTACCAGACCTGGTTCGTGAGCCGGGCCCGGCCGATCAGCGGTCGGGTCGACGACGTCTCGGCCCCGGGGCGGAGCTGCCCGGTCGAGGACGCCGTGCTCACCCTGGTCTCGCCGTACGGCGAGGAGCTCGCGACCACCCGTCCGGCCGCCGACGGCAGCTACGACCTCGGCGAGTTCGCCACCCAGGACGGGTACGTCGTCCGCCTCACGCCGCCGGCCACGTGCGCGGCGTTCGGCGCGGTCGAGGACGTCGTCGACAACCGCGGGAACGACGGGTCGACGGACTCCCGGGCCGAGTTCGAGGTCCGCGAGATCGTTCCCCAGCCGATCAGCGGCACGGTCCGCGACGCCGACGGCAACCCGGTCGCCGGGGCGACCGTGGCCGTGGTGCGCCCCGGTGGCGGCGGCTCGGTGCCCACCACGACCGGGCCGGACGGCACCTACCTCGTCGACGAGAACGCCCTCGGCACCGGCTACCAGGTGGTGCTCACCGTGCCCGACGGCTACGCCGCCGGCCCGGGTGGGACGACCCGCACCGGCATCGAGATCGCGGCCACGCCGGTGACCGGCCAGGACTTCGTCGTGCAGGCGCTGCCGTCGGTCTCGGGACAGGTGACCGGCGGCGGGAACGGGCTCGGCGGGGTCCGCGTCGTGCTGACGCCGCTCGGCGGCGGCCCTGCGGTCGCGGTCGTCACGGACGGCGACGGCCGCTACTCCGCCCCCGGACTCCCCGCCGGCGGCTACACCGTCGCCGTCGAGCCGCCCGAGGGGTACGACGCCGTCGCAGCCCGGCCGGTCACGGTCGCGACGACCGACGTGACCGGTGTCGACTTCGTCCTGCCGCGCCCGGGCGCCGCGGCCGGCACGGTGACCGGACCGGAAGGTCCGGTGCCCGGCGCCACGGTGACCGTCGACGGTCCCGGCGCCCCGGTCCCGCTGACCACCGACGGCGAGGGCGGCTTCTACCTCGGCGGGCTGCCGCCCGGCAGCTACACCGCGACCGTGACCCCGCCGGACGGCCTCGACGTCGACGGTCCGGCCGGCGTCGACTTCACGATCACCGCCGCGGGCGAGGTGGTGGGCGGGCTCGACTTCGCGCTGGTCGCCGCGCCGGCCGAGCCCACGCCGTCCCCGTCCCCGAGCGAGGAGCCGTCGGCCGACCCGTCGCCCGAGCCGTCCACCGGACCGGGCGAATCGGCGAGCGCCCAGCCGCAGGACGCCGCGCCCGCCGGTGCCACCCTCCCGGACACCGGCGGGCCCCGACGCGGCCTGCTCGTGCTGGCCGGCCTCGCCGTGGCCGCCGGTGCCGCGCTGATGGCCGGCTCGGGCCGGCGGCTCAGGAGAGCAGCTGGTCCACGAAGTCGCTCGTGAACACCCGGTGCGGGTCGAGCCGGTCGAGGGTGGCGATCGCGGTGTCCCAGCGGTCGGTGCTGGGCTGCCCGGCGCGGTAGGCCGTGGGGACGGTGGTGTCGACGACGGCGCTCGACGTCCACGCCCCGGCCGCGGTGTAGCCCCAGCCCTTCGACCACTCCGGCCGTACGGCGGCGTACGACGCGTAGTTGCTGAGCACCCACGACTCGATCTCGGTGTAGAAGTCGTCGGCGTACGGCGTGCCCGGCAGCGTGAGGATGTCCAGCCAGACCGCGCAGTCCCAGTCGGTGCGGTCCGGCCGCGGCCGCAGCGCGGAGAGCTGCGGCGACCGGGTCGCCCCGATGTCGCCCGGGTGGTCGAGGCCGGTCACCCGGATCTCCACCGGGCCGTTCATCGGGAACTTGCCGCTCGCCTGGTAGGCCGCGAGCCGGGTGCGGTAGCGGGTGGTGAACTCGTTGATCACCCGCTGCACGTCGGCGCGCTTGCAGAGGATCGCGTAGCCGTTGGCCGTCACCCGCAGGGTCGAGGGCCGCACGTAGAGCAGCAGGTTCTTCGACCAGCCCCAGATGTCGTAGGTCAGCGTGGTCACCAGCCCGGCCGCGACGATGTTGTAGTTGGTCAGCCCGAAGTCCGGCGTACCCCCGGGGTTGCCCGACACGATCGCCCCGGCGAGGTCGAAGAACGACTGCGGCAGGTTGTCGCTGAAGGTGTAGTTGTACGGCGCGTTCACCTGCCGCGACAGCAGCGGCTTGGACGGCGCCACGCTCCAGACCTTCAGCCACGGGTTCGGCGTGTAGGGGAACCAGATCGCCTCCATCCGGCCGGCGCTGTTCAGGTAGCTCTGCACGGTGCGTCCCGAGGAGCCGGCCGGGGCGAACAGCTCGGTCGCGGGGATGTTGAACCAGCTCTGGCAGCGCAGCCGCTGGTTGGCGCCGGTCTGCAGCACGACCTCGGTGACGAAGGCCCGGCCGACGTGCGCCATCAGCGCGCCCGCGTCGGCGTGGCTGCGCGCGAATGTCCGCAGGACGTACGACGAGGTCGCGGTGTCCCAGACCACCGCGGTGACCTCCTGGACCAGGTTGCTCACCGAGCCGTAGGTGTGGCCGGCCGGCTTCACCTCGCCGGTCCGCGGCACCGCGGTGCCGTGCCCGTCGATGGCCAGCACGCCGCCGAGGGTCAGGTCGCCCGGCGCCGGGGTCGCGGTCAGGCCGAGGCCCTGGGCCTCGAGCGCGGTGAGCAGCGCCTCCATCGTGATGCCGGCCTGCGCGCGGACCCGCGAGGTCGCGGTGTCGACGCTGACCGCCTTCAGGTTCGTCTTGGTGTCGACCAGGACGACGTTCGGGGCGTCGCTGCCGTCCGCGGCCAGGGTGAGCGGCGACCAGTTGTGGGAGCTGCCCTTGGGCCGCAGCCGCCAGCCCTTCGAGCGGGCCCAGTTGGCGAGCGTCACGACGTCGGCCGGCGTGGCCGGCGTACAGGTCCACACGCCGGCGACGGCGATGTCGCGCGCCCAGTTCGTGTAGGCCTGCTGGAAGAGCGGGATGCCGGCGGGGAAGCCCGGCGGCGTCGGCAGCGCCGCGGACGCGGCGGGGATGCGGTGCGCCTCGACCCAGGCGAGCGCGCCGACGGCGGCGGCCCCCTGGATGACCCGGCGGCGGGACAGTGAGTGGTCGGACATGCGGTGGCTCCCTCGGTCGTCCCCCCGGGTCCCCATGTGACGCGCGTCACGGTAACGTGTTCTAGTTCCGGCGGCAGCGTGGTCTGGTCAGGTCCGGTTACCGTCCGGTCATGACGACGCCGTCCTTCGAGCTCGGACCCGACCACCTCGAGCTGCAGCAGTGGCTGCACCGCTTCGCCGCCGACGTGGTCCGCCCCGCCGCGGCGGAGTGGGACGAGCGCGAGGAGTTCCCCTGGCCGGTCGTCGAGGAGGCGGCCAGGATCGGCCTCTACTCCTTCGACTTCGTGGCCACCCAGGCCTTCGACGCCACCGGCCTCGGCTTCCCGGTCACCATGGAGGAGCTCTTCTGGGGCGACGCCGGCATCGGCCTCTCCATCGTCGGTACGTCGCTCGCCGCGGCCGGCGTCCGGGCCAACGGCACCGACGAGCAGGTCGGCGAGTGGATCCCCGAGATGTACGGCGAGCCGGGCGACCTGAAGCTCGGCGCCTTCTGCTCCTCCGAGCCCGACGCCGGCTCGGACGTCGGCGCGATGCGCACCCGCGCCACCTACGACGAGGCCACCGACGAGTGGGTCCTCAACGGCACCAAGACCTGGGCCACCAACGGCGGCATCGCCGACGTCCACGTGGTGACGGCCGTGGTCGACCCGGAGCTGCGCACCCGCGGCCAGGCGAGCTTCGTCGTACCGCCGGGGACGACGGGGCTCAGCCAGGGTCAGAAGTTCCACAAGCACGGCATCCGCGCCTCGCACACGGCCGAGGTGGTGCTCGACCGGGTGCGGGTGCCCGGGCGCTGCCTGCTCGGCGGCAAGGAGAAGCTCGACGCCCGGCTGGCCCGCGCCCGTCAAGGCTCGGGCGCCCGAGGCAACGCGAGCATGGCGACCTTCGAGCGCACCCGCCCCGCCGTCGGCGCGCAGGCGGTCGGCATCGCGCGGGCGGCGTACGAGGTGGCGCTCGACTACGCCCGGACCCGCGAGCAGTTCGGCAAGCCGATCATCGAGAACCAGGGCATCGCCTTCGCCCTCGCCGACATGAAGACCGCCATCGACGCCTCGCGGCTGCTCGTCTGGCGCGCGGCCTGGATGGCGGCGACCGGCAAGCGGTTCGAGGCCGCGGAGGGGTCGATGTCGAAGCTGATGGCCGGCGAGACCGCGGTGAAGGTGACCGGGCAGGCCATGCAGATCCTCGGCGGCAACGGCTTCACCCGCGAGTACCCCGTCGAGCGCTGGGCCCGCGACGCGCGGATCTACACGATCTTCGAGGGCACCTCGGAGATCCAGCGGCTGGTGATCGCCCGGACGATCTCGGGGGCACCCATCCGGTGACCTGGCGGAGGCCGGTACGGCGCGAGCGGGACCGGTCCCGCGAGGCCGCTCGCGCGGCGGCGGGGGTCAGGGGACGAGGAAGGTGAAGGGCTGGTCCTCGAGCGTCAACGACGTGCTGATGAGGTCGCCGCTGGAGGTCACGTAGCTCCGCACGAAGGTGCGGACGGCGATGGCCGTGGCCGGGCAGAGGGCGGACTCCCCGACGTACTCGATGAAGGACTGGGTGTTGTTGGCGCCCGTGCCCGTCGAGCTCAAGGCGTAGTCGGGGCTGACCACGGCGACCGTCGTCGCCCCGTCCACGCCGGCCACGGAGACGCAGTAGACGCCCTCCGCGGCGCGGGCCACGGACGTGCCGGGGGAGGCCTGGCTGACCGTGCCGTTCGGGGCGACCCGACCGTAGCCCCGGACCAGACCGGGGGCACCCGGGGTGCCCGGGGTGCCCGGGGCACCGGCCGGCCCGCGCGCGCCGGGGGTGCGCAGCTGCTGGACCGTGGCCCGACTGAGGTCGGCGGTGCGCAGGCTGCGGTCCTTCACGTCCTTCGTGGTGACCGTGCCGTCCTTGATCTGGGCGCCGGTGATGAGGGTGCCGGCGACCGCGCCGCCACTGGTGAGCAGCAGGGCGGCCACGGACAGGGCGACGACGGCGGGCAGTCGGCGGGGGCGCGTGCGAACGGTCATGCCCGGACGGTAGGGCGCGGGCGCGGGCGGCGTCCCTGGCCCGATCGGGCCATGGACGCCCGTGCCACGATCGTCAGGTGCGCGACCGCTTCTCCGGGGCCATCGCCGGCGTCGGGACGACGTCCGGCGTCCGCGTCGTCGTCGGCCGCTGGCCGACCTCGCCGTACGGCGCCTTCGCGGACGCGATGGTCGAGACCGCCACGGGCCACCGGGTGCTGCTGGCGCCCAGCCGGGAGGTGGCCGACTTCGTCGCGGCGACGTACTCCTTCGACGAGGTGCGGGTCGAGCCGTTCGCGGTGACCGATGCCTGGTCGGTGCGCTCCGACTCGCTCGAGCTCGACCTGGTCGTCGGTGGCACCACCGCGCTCGGTCGACTGCTGCGCCTGGTGCCACGCAGGATCGCCACCGCGCCCTGGTGGTGCACGGTGACCGACCCCGTCGCGCGGGTGGTGCTGCGCGGGGTCCGCACCCGGGGGAGCGCCGGCGGCGGGCGACGGGAGTACTACGGCGCGACCGGCGTACGACGACTGACCGCTGCGCGAGGGGCGTTCGACGGCGTCGACCTCGGCACCCTCGCCCCGGTCGACCCGCCACCGCGCTTCGGGTTCTCCTCCACCCCGCGCCGGCCGTCGGTGACCGACGTGGTGACGACGGTGGTCAGCCCCGCACCGCCGGCAGCACCGTCTCGCTGACCGCCCGCAGGCTCGCCCAGGACGGCTCGGCGGGCAGCCCGCCGCAGGCCGGGTGGCTGGTGACCAGCCGCAGCCCGGCGCGGCAGCGGTCGATCAGGTCGTCGGGCGTGGTGACCAGGTAGACGCCGGCCGCGCGCATCTCCTCGACCGTGCGCGAGTGGTCGACGACGTACGACCCGGCCTCGCCGTGCCACTCCTGGTAGGCGAGCGCGTCGGCCAGCAGGTGGTGGCCGAAGCGCTCCCAGAACTCGTCGGGGTCGTCGGCGCAGAACACGTTGGCCGGGCCGTCGTCCGGGGCGCGCAGCACGAAGCCGGGCTCGCGGCCGAGCGAGCGGCAGGTCTCGTCGTAGAGGTCCTTCAGCGCGCGGTCGCCGTGCTGCGGCTGGAACCCGAGCCCCAGGCGGGCCGCCCGCTTCGCCGCCGCGGGGGAGCCGCCGCCGTAGAAGAGGAACGGGTGCGGCTGCGAGCAGGGCCCCGGCGTGGTGGCCCCGGACGCCCAGAGCGACAGCAGCGTGCTGATCCGCTCCTCGATGTCGCGCCCGCGGGTCGACCAGGGCCGGTCGTAGAGCTCGTACTCCACCGGCCGGTAGCCCAGCCCCAGCGTGTAGCTGACCCGGCCCTTCGAGAGCAGGTCGAGCACCGCGATGTCCTCGGCCAGCCGCACCGGCTCGTAGAGGTTGACCAGCAGCGCCGAGACCGTGATCGGCACCCGCGAGGTGACGGCCGCGAAGGCCGAGGCGACCAGCAGGGGGCTCGGCAGGTAGCCATCCTCGGCCGCGTGGTGCTCGGACACCATGATCGCGTCGTGGCTGTGCGCGTCGGCGTACGCCGCCTGCTCGACCGCGCGGCCGAACAGCTCCTGCCGCTGCTCGGGGGTGGCGCCGGGGGCGCGCAGGTCGTAGCGGGTGACGAAGCTGGTGGCCATAGGGTGAATCTAGAACGCGTTACAGATCTCGGTACACCCCGTTCGTTCCTCACGGGGCACTCGATCTAAAGCTCGATGGCGCGGTTGATCCAGGTGGACGAGACGACCATGCCGACCTTCTCGTAGAGCCCCCGCGCCCCCGCCCGGGTGTCGGTCGACAGGTAGCACCGGTCGGCCCCGTGCGCCCGCGCCCGCGCGAACGCGTCGACCAGCAGCGCCGGCGCGAGCCCGCGCCCCCGGTGGTCCGGACGTACGGCGATCCGCGCGACGTAGCCCGCCCCGCCCGCGAGGAACACGTGCACGGCCCCGACCAGCTCGCCGGCGGGGCTCTCCAGCAGCCGCAGGTTCCACGGGGCGGAGCCCGGCCGGCCCCAGACCCGCGCGCCGAAGTCCTCGAGCGTCATCCGCTCGCGGTCCGACCACTCCAGGAACGCGTCCTCGACCAGCGTCCAGGTCGGCGCGTGGTCGTCCGGAGCGGCGTCGCGGATCGTGAATCCGTCGGGCAGCGGCCGCGCGACCACCGTCGTCCCGGGCGGCAGCTCCAGGTCCCACGCCGTCCAGCGCTCGGTGTAGCCGAGGTCGGCCATCAGCCGGTCGGCCGCGCTGCCCGCCGGCGTCTGCGCGCCGATCGAGGCGTAGCCCCGCTCGCGCGCGGCCGCCTGCAGCCACCGCGCGATCGCCGCACCGATCCCACGCCCCTGGTACGACGGCAGCACGGCCGCGTAGGCGGTCCCCGGCCCGCTGAGGTCGCCGTACGCGACCAGCCGGTCGCCGTCGAGCACCCCGATCGTGCTCGTCGCGACGTCGTACGACGGCCGCTGCCAGTCGGCCAGCACGTCCTCCAGGGTCATCTCGACCTCGCCCAGGTCGACCAGCTCCTCGGCGGCGATCAGGGCCTGGACGGCGACGGCGTCGTCGAGGGTCAGCGGCCGGGTCGTGAACGGGGACGGGACGCTCACAGGTCGACCGCCCGGTTCACCCAGGTGGAGGTGACCTCCATGCCGACCTTCTCGTAGAGCCCGAGGGCGCCGGTGCGGGAGTCGGTCGAGAGCTCCGAGCGGGTCGCGCCGTGCTCGCGGGCGACGGCGAAGGAGTCGACCAGCAGCGCCTGGGCCAGGCCCCGACCGCGCTGGTCGCGGCGGGTGGCGAGCCGGTCGACGTAGGCGGCCGCCTCGCCGAGGAACACGATCGCCACCGCCACGACCTCGCCGGCCGGGTCGACGACCACCCGCAGCTGCCACGGCGCGAAGCCCGGGCGGAGCATCACGCCCGCGGCGAAGTCCTCGAAGGACTGGCGCTCGCGGTCCGACCACTCCAGGAAGGCGTCCTCGACGACCGTCCAGCAGGCCCGGTGCTCGTCCTCGGCGGCCGCGCGGACGACGTACCCGTCGGGCAGGTCGCGCGCGGGGACGGTGCGGCCCTCGGGCAGCTGCAGCACCCAGCTGGTCCAGCGGACCCGGTAGCCGAGCTCCTCGAGCAGCCGGTCCCCCGGGGAGCCGGCCGGGACCGGCATGCCGATCACGGTCGAGCCCTGGCCGCGGGCCAGGTCCTGCATCCGGTGGGCGAGCCACGTCCCGAGGCCCCGCCCGCGCACGTCGGGGTGGACGGCGGCGTCGCCGCGGTCCCGGCCGGACACCTCGACGTACCCGACCAGGCGGTCGCCGTCGAGGACGCCGAGGGCGCTGGCGGTCAGGTCGAAGGAGGGGCGGGCCCAGTCGGAGACGATGTCGGCCTCCTCGATGACGACCTCACCGATGTCGGCGAGCTCCTGGGCGGCCATCAGCTCGTAGACGGCGCGGGCATCGGTCGGGACGAGGGGCCGGGTGGTGAGGCCGGCCGGCAGCACGGCAGGCGGTACGGCGGACATGCGGGCCAGTGTGGACGAGGTGCCGCCGATCGCGCGCGGTCATTTACTGCTCCGGACGCGCCGACGGCCCGGACCCCAGATGGGCCGGGCCGTCAGCAGGAGAACGGGAGTGCGTCAGGCGTTCTTGATCGCCGAGACGTCGAACTCGAGCTTGATCTTCTCGGAGACGAGCACGCCGCCGGTCTCGAGCGCCGCGTTCCAGGTCAGGTCCCAGTCCTTGCGGTTGATCGAGGTGGCGCCCTCGAAGCCGACGCGCAGGTTGCCGAACGGGTCCTGGGCGGAGCCGGTCTCGTCGAAGGCGACGGTGACGGGCTTGCTGATGCCCTTGATCGTCAGGTCGCCCGTGATCGCCCAGGTGTCGTCGTCGACCTTCTCAACCTTGGTCGAGACGAAGGTGATGTCGGGGTTGACCGCGGCGTCGAAGAAGTCGGCCGAGGACAGGTGGCCGTCACGGTCGGCGGAGCCGGTGTCGACGCTGGCGGTCTTGATGGTCAGGGAGACCGACGACGCGGCCGGGTTGGCGGCGTCGATGTGGGCGGTGCCCTCGAACTCCTTGAAGGCGCCGCGGACGGTGGTGACCATCGCGTGGCGGGCGCTGAAGCCGATCCGGCTGTGCGAGGCGTCGATCGTGTAGTCGCCGGAGATGTCGTCGACGGCGGTGGTGGCCGCGTCGAAGTCGGACTCGGCAGCGGCGGGCTTGCGGGAGAAGATGCTCATGACGGGTGTGCTCCTGGGTGGTGGTGAGGGTCGTACAAAGTTCAACCACCCTAACCGGACCATCGTCCGGATCTATTCCCTCGCACGCGACTTTTCTCGGAACTTCTGTGTGCGGACGTGCGACGAGGCCGTGAACCCGGGTGGGTTCACGGCCTCGTCGGCGTGGGACGTGTGGGTCGTCAGGCGGCGTGGGGAGCCAGCGCGTCGGCCTCGCCGACCACCAGCCAGCGCGCCTCCATGCGGGTCCGGCCGTCCGGGCCGAGCACGGAGATCCAGTGCATCTCGAGCTCGCCGGTCATCGTGGATTCCTTCATGGGACACCTCCTGTTCATCTTCTGTTCACCTAAGGTACCCGATCCCCACGCGGATAGCCAGAAGAGCCGAGAATTGGTGCCCACTCCTCCATTTCGACCCTGGAAGCGGGGTGTGCGCACCGCCGGTCCCCCACTCGGTCGGAGGGTGGCCATCCAATACCCACAACTGACGATTCCTGCCCGATTTCGGGCAGGAAGTTGCACGACGTGCCGATGAATGGTCAGAGTGCTTGTCGTGCTCGCTGATCCGGACCTGGTCGCCCACCTCGTGGCCACGACCGGGCTCACCACCGCCGAGGCCGAACGCGTCGTCGAGGACGTCGTCGCGTTCCACGCCGAGCCGGTGGAGGCCTACGTCCGGCGGCGGCACGCGCACCTGAAGACGTACGGCGCGAAGAACCCCGAGATCTTCGCGCAGATCGCGGCCGAGCTGGCCGATCGCGTCGTCGGCGCACCCGAGCTCAGTGAGCGCCAGCTGCGGCGCATCGTCTACACCTGATCTCGATACGCGGCCTCCTTCGTCGGCCGCTACTCGATCACCGAAAGAGGTTCTTTATGTGCGGCATCGTCGGCTACATCGGCACCCAGCAGGCGGCCCCGCTGCTCCTGGAGGGCCTGACCCGCCTCGAGCACCGCGGCTACGACTCCGCGGGCGTCGCCGTCCTGGGGGCGAGTGGCAGCGCCCTGAAGGTCGCCAAGAAGGCCGGCCGGGTCCGCGACCTCGCCGAGGACCTGCCGAAGCGCTTCGCCGGCAAGGTCGGCATCGGCCACACCCGCTGGGCGACCCACGGCCCGGCCACCGACGCCAACGCGCACCCGCACACCGACACCAAGGGCGACGTCGCCGTCGTCCACAACGGGATCATCGACAACGCCTCCGCGCTGCGGAAGCTCCTCGCCGACGACGGGGTCGACCTGGTCAGCGACACCGACACCGAGGTGTTGGCCCACCTGGTCGCCCGCTCCGACGCCGACACCCTCGAGGGCCGGGTCGCCGACGCGCTCGCCGTGATCGAGGGCACGTACGGCGTCGCCGTCGTGCACGCCGACTTCCCGGACCGGATCGTCGTGGCCCGCAACGGCAGCCCGCTGATCATCGGCGTCGGCGACAAGGAGATGCACGTCGCCTCCGACCTGGCCGCCCTGGTCCGCTACACGACCACCGTCGCCCACCTCGACGACGGCGAGATGGCCACGCTGACGGCGACCGGCTTCACGACGTACCGCCAGGACCTGACGGCGACCGCGACCCTGGCCCGGACCGTCGACATCGACCCCTCGGCGTACGACGCGAGCGACGCCGTGCACGCCGCGGGCGGCTCGTTCATGCACCGGGAGATCCACGAGCAGCCGCAGTCGACCGAGCGGGCGCTGCGCGGCCGGCTCGACGAGCGGTTCGGCACCGCCCACCTCGGCGGGCTCAACATGGACCCGCGCGAGACCCGCGCGATCCGCCGGGTGAAGATCCTCGGCTGCGGCTCGGCGTACTACGTGGGGCAGATGGGCGCCTCGCTGGTCGAGGAGCTGGCCCGGATCCCCGCCGACGCGGAGGCAGCCAGCGAGTTCCGCTACCGCAACCCGATCATCGAGCCGGACACCCTCTACGTCGCGGTCAGCCAGTCCGGCGAGACCATCGACACGCTGCTCGCCGTCCAGGAGATCCGGCGCAAGGGCGGCCGGGTCATCGGGCTGGTCAACGTCGTCGGCAGCGCGATCGCGCGCGAGTGCGACGGCGGCATCTACCTGCACGCGGGCCCCGAGGTCGCGGTGGCCTCGACCAAGGCGCTGACCAACATGTTCGTCGGGTTCGCGCTGCTCGCCCTGCAGCTCGGCCGGGTGCGCGACCTGTCGATCGCCGACGGCAAGCGGCTGATCGCGGGCCTCAACCGGCTGCCCGGCCAGATCGCGGAGATCCTCGAGCAGGAGGAGGAGCTGGCCGCCGCGGCCGCCCGCCTGGCCGAGGCCGACAGCCTCTTCTTCATCGGTCGGGTCCGCGGCTTCCCGGTCGCGCGGGAGGGGGCGCAGAAGTTCAAGGAGATCAGCTACCGGCACGCCGAGGCCTACCAGACCTCCGAGCTCAAGCACGGCCCGCTGGCGCTGATCGACGAGGCGCTGCCGACCGTCGCGGTCGTCCCGAGCGACGAGCTGACCGACCGCAACGTCGGGGCGCTGCACGAGATCGCGGCCCGACGCGGCCCGCTCGTCGTGGTCACCCACGAGGACGTCGACCTGGGCGAGCTGGACGCGGTGCGCATCGCCGTACCCCGCAACGAGCGCGAGCTCGACCCGATCCTGCTGACCGTCCCGCTGCAGCTGCTGGCCTACCACGCGGCGCTGCACCTGGGTCTGGACATCGACAAGCCGCGCAACCTGGCGAAGTCCGTCACGGTGGAGTGAGGGCGGGCGAGGGGCGCGTGACCCAGCCCACCGCGACCACGAAGGTGGCGGCTGAGGCGTATACCACTACCGTTGACGGGTGAGCACCGAGGACCAAGCAGTCGAGACCCCCGCCCAGCAGACCACCTTCGCGGACCTGGGCCTCGACGACGCCGTGCTCCGCGCGCTGAAGGACGTGGGCTACGAGACGCCCTCGGCGATCCAGGCCGCGACCATCCCGCCGCTGCTCTCCGGCCGCGACGTGGTCGGCCTGGCGCAGACCGGCACCGGCAAGACGGCGGCCTTCGCGCTGCCGATCCTGTCGCGGCTCGACGTACGCCAGAAGTCGCCGCAGGCGCTGGTCCTCGCCCCCACCCGTGAGCTCGCGCTCCAGGTCTGCGAGGCGTTCGAGAAGTACGCCGCCCACCTCAAGGGCGTCCACGTGCTCCCCGTCTACGGCGGTCAGGCGTACGGCGTGCAGCTGTCCGCGCTGCGTCGCGGCGTGCACATCGTGGTCGGCACCCCGGGCCGGATCATGGACCACCTCGACAAGGGCACCCTCGACCTGTCGGAGCTGCGCTTCCTGGTCCTCGACGAGGCCGACGAGATGCTCAACATGGGCTTCGCCGAGGACGTCGAGACGATCCTGGCCAGCACGCCCGAGGACAAGAACGTCGCGCTGTTCTCCGCGACCATGCCGGCGCAGATCCGCCGGATCTCGAAGAAGTACCTGAACGACGCGCAGGAGATCACGGTCAAGGGCAAGACCGCGACCGCCGCCAACATCACCCAGCGCTACCTGATGGTCAGCTACCCGCAGAAGGTCGACGCGCTCACCCGCATCCTCGAGGTCGAGAACTTCGAGGGGATGATCGTCTTCGTCCGCACCAAGAGCGAGACCGAGACCCTCGCCGAGAAGCTGCGGGCCCGCGGGTTCAGCGCCGCCGCGATCAACGGCGACGTCGCCCAGGCCCAGCGCGAGCGGACCGTCAACCAGCTGAAGGCGGCCAAGCTCGACATCCTGGTCGCCACCGACGTGGCCGCCCGCGGCCTCGACGTCGAGCGGATCAGCCACGTCGTCAACTACGACATCCCCACCGACACCGAGTCCTACGTCCACCGGATCGGCCGCACCGGTCGCGCCGGCCGCAGCGGCGACGCGATCTCCTTCGTCACCCCGCGCGAGCGCTACCTCCTCAAGCACATCGAGAAGGCCACCCGCCAGCCGCTGGTCCAGATGCAGCTGCCCTCGCCGGAGGACATCAACGTCACCCGGCTCACCCGCTTCGACGAGCAGATCACCGCGGCGCTGGAGCAGACCGCCCGGATCGAGCGGTTCCGCGACATCATCGACCACTACGTCCGCCACCACGACGTACCCGAGGCCGACGTCGCCGCCGCCCTCGCCGTCGTGGCCCAGGGCGACGAGCCGCTGCTGCTCGACCCGGCCGCCGAGAAGCCGATCCGCGAGCCCCGCTTCGAGGAGCGCGAGCGCCCCGAGCGGTCCGCGTCCCGCGAGCGCCGGGGTGCGCGCAGCGACGTCCCGATGGCGATGTACCGGATCAACGTGGGCAAGCGTCACAAGGTCGAGCCGCGCCAGATCGTCGGCGCCATCGCCAACGAGGGCGGCCTGCGTCGCGCCGACTTCGGCCAGATCCAGATCCGCCCGGACTTCTCGCTCGTCGAGCTCCCGGCCGACCTGCCCGGCACCGTGTTCGACGCGCTCAGCGGCACCCGGATCTCCGGGAAGCTGATCGAGCTTCAGAAGGACAACGGCCCCCGCCCGACCAGCCGCCCGTCGTACGACGACCGCCCGGACCGGAAGCCGCGCCACAAGTCCCGCTGAGCCTGCGAAGGCCCGCCGGTCTCTGCCACCATGCCTGCGTGAGCAGCGAACGGCAGGTCGTCGACGTCGGGGTGCCGCTGCTGGGCATCGCGGCCGCGGCCGTCTGGCTCGCCTGGTTCGTGGTGCCCCCGTCCGTGGTCTCGGCGCGCGTGCCCGTGATCGAGCTGGTCCTGCCGCTCGTGGTGCTGGCGGCCCTGGTGGTCGGGACCGTCGTCGCGGTCCTCGAGACGCGGGGGCGTGCCGTCCTGCCCTGGTTGGGTCTGACGGCCGTGCTGACAGCGAGCTTCCTGCACACGCTCGTCGTCGTCGCCGCCACGACGTTCTCCTTCGGCTGACGGGTCCCGTCAGCCGACCGCCAGCTCCTGCACCGCCGCCGCGCCGGCGACCAGGCCGGCGGCGGCGGAGGTGAGCACGGCCGACATCGGCATCGGCAGCTCCTCCAGGTGGGCGAGGTCGCCCGCGGCGAACACGCCCGGGCGGCTGGTGCGGCCGAAGGCGTCGATGCGCACGCAGCCGGACGGCAGCAGGTCGAGGCCGAGCTGCTCGGCGAACGGGGCGGACTGCGCGAAGGTGGTCGCGACGAAGAGGCCGCCGGCCTCCTCGGCCGGGCCGCTCGCGAAGGACACGGTCGCGCCGGTGGCGCTGCGGCAGAACCCGGTCACCTCCTCGGTCCGCACCGCCACCCCCGCGGCCACCAGCGCGTCCCCGACCTCCGGGTCGACGGGTGCGCCGTCGGTGAGGACGGTCAGCCGGGCCGCGATCGGGCCGAGCATGGCCGCCATCCGGGGCGCGTGCGGACCGGCACCGAGCAGGACGACGTGCTGGTCCGCGAACTCGTGGCCGTGGCAGAACGGGCAGTGCGCGGCCACGGTCCCGAACAGCTCGGTCAGGCCCGGCTTGGCGGGGAGGGTGTCGCGGACACCGGTCGCCAGCACGACCTTGCGGGCGGTCATGGCCGAGCCGTCGGCGAGCTCGACCCAGAAGAGGCCGTCCTCCTCCGAGACCACGGTGGCTGCGGTGCGCCGTACCTCGACGGTGTCGTAGGCGGCCAGGTCGGCGTGGGCCAGGGCGCGGAACTCGGCCGGGTCGCGGCCGTCGTGGGTGACGAAGTTGTGCAGGTGCTCGACGGGGGCGTTGCGGTACTCCCCGGAGTCGAGGAGCACGACCGTCCGGTGCATCCGGCCGAGGGTGAGGGCGGCCTGCAGGCCGGCGGGTCCGCCGCCGATCACGACGACGTCGACAGGGGGGTCGAGGAGCTCGGGAGTTGTCATGGGAACGAGGATGTGACTTCATGTCAACATGAAGTCAAGTCGTGAGGGGACGCCCTGGTCGGTCGGCGACGTGGCGGCCAAGTTCGGGCTCGCCACGCACGTCCTGCGGCACTGGGAGGACGTCGGCCTGCTGCGGCCCGCGCGCGACGGCGCGGGCCGCCGGCGCTACGGGATCGACGACCTCTCCCGGGTCGCCACGATCGTCCGGAGCAAGGACGCCGGCATGGGCCTCGACCAGATCGCCGTGCTCCTGGACGCGGACGCGCCCGAGCGGCACCGGGTGCTGCAGGCGCACCTCGACGACCTCGCGCGGCGGATGGCCGAGATGGAGCGCTCGCGCGAGATGACCGAGCACGCGCTGTCCTGCCGGGCCCACGACGTCGCGACCTGCCCCAACTTCCAGCGGTTCGTCGCGGACCTGGTCGAGGCGGCCGCGTAGGGGTTCCCCTTGTCCTCGCGCCGCGCCCTTCCGGGCGCCCGCGGCACCGTCCTACGTTCGATCGGTGCCCCGTCTCGGTCCCGCCCTCGTGTCCCTCACCGCCACCGTCGCCCTGGTCTCCCTGGCGCCACCGCCCGCCTCCGCCGCCGGTGAGGAGTACGTCGCCCTCGGCGACTCGTACTCCTCCGGCCTCGGCACCCGGAGCTACCTCGACGACGGCAGCGAGTGCCGCCGCTCGACCTCGTCGTACGCCGGGCTGATCGCCGCGGCGCAGGACCTGGCGCTCAACCTGCGCGCCTGCTCCGGGGCGACCGTGCCCGACGTGGCGAGCACCCAGCTCGACGCGCTGAGCGGGTCGACGTCGTACGTCACGATCTCCGTGGGCGGGAACGACGCCGGCTTCGCCGACGTGCTGACCGAGTGCGCGCTGCCGGCGTGGGCCAGCGACTGCGCGGGCGCCGTGGCCGGTGCCCAGGCCTACGTCTCCGACACCCTGCCCGGCGCGCTCGGCGGCCTCTACTCCTCGATCCGGTCGGCCGCCCCGGCGGCGCAGGTCGTGGTGGTCGGCTACCCGCGGGTCTTCATGGGCGAGGACTGCAACGCCGCCACCTTCTTCTCCCCGGAGGACGAGGCGCTGCTGAACCAGACCGCCGACCAGCTCAACGGTGTGCTGGCCAGCGCCGCCTCCGGCGCGGGCTTCGCCTTCGCCGATCCCACCTCCGCGTTCACCGGCCACGCCGTCTGCGACGATCCGGCCTGGCTGAACGGCTTCTCGAGCCCGATCGACGAGAGCTACCACCCGAACGTCGCCGGTCACGCCGACGGCTACGCGCCGCTGGTGGCCCCGCTGCTCACCGGCTCCGGGCTCCGCGTCACCGCCGACGTACGGCGCGACGCAGCTGCCGACGCGCCCGCGCAGACCCGCGAGCAGCGCCGGTACGCCGACCGCGACGCGGTCATCGAGCAGGACCCGTTCCGCGCTCCTCCCCAGGCGCGCTGACGTCGGTGGCGGCCGTCGGAGCCGAGTGCTTCAGTGATCCGGCGGCCGCATCGGGGCGGCCGCCGGACCTCGGAGGTCGCTCGTGCGCCGTCCCCTCACCACCGCCGGGCTCGTGCTCGGCCTGCTCCTCTCCCCCCTGACCGCCGCGCCGCCGGCCCGGGCCGCCGCGCCGCCGGTCTACGCCGCGCTCGGTGACTCCTACGCGTCGGGGGTCGGCACTGGCCGCTACCTCGACGACGGCAGCGACTGCCAGCGGTCGTCCTACGCCTATCCGGCCCTGCTGGCGAAGGCGCGCGGCTGGACGCTGCGGTTCCGTGCCTGCTCGGGCGCGACGATCGCCCACGTCCGCGCCTCGCAGCTGGCGGCCCTGAGCAGCCGCACGCGCTTCGTCACCCTCTCGGTCGGCGGCAACGACGCCGGCTTCGCCGGGGTGCTGACCACCTGCGCGACCCCGTGGTGGCTGCTCGACTGCGACCCCGCCGTCGCCCGGGCGCGGGCCTTCATCCGCGACACCCTGCCGGCCCGCCTCCGCGCCCTGTACGCCGAGGTCCGGTCCCGGGCCCCGCGCGCCCGCGTGGTGGTGGTCGGCTACCCGCGCGTGTTCCAGGGGACCGACTGCGACCTCGGCACCTGGTTCACCCGGGCCGAGCAGCAGCAGCTGAACGCGACCGGCGACCTGCTCAACGCCCGGATCGCCGCCGCGGCCCGGGCCGCCGGGTTCGCCTTCGCCGACCCCTCGAAGCGGTTCGGCGGGCACGCCGTCTGCGACGACCCGGCCTGGCTCAACGGGCTCTCGGTGCCGGTCGGCGAGAGCTACCACCCCAACCGCGCCGGGCACGCCTCCGGCCTGCTGCCCGTGGTGCGACCGCTGCTGCGAGGACCCGGGCCGGCCGCCCGCACCGGGGTCGCGAGCCCGGCTCCCCTCGCGCGGACGGCGGGAACGCGGGTCGCGCCGTTCCGCAAGCCCGACCCGCGCACGAAGCAGGCCAGGCGGGCCGCCCGGCGCCACGGCATCGACCTCGAGGCCTGGCTGCGGCGACACCCCTGAGGCGTCCGCAGCACGGTCCGGTCGGTGCCGGCTGGTAGAAGAGGGGCCATGCGACGCGTCCTCCTGGCCTCGACCGCCGTGCTCCTGGTGACCGGGCTGCTCAGCTCCTGCGACCAGGTGGCCGACCGGCTCGCGGACCCCGAGCCCGACCAGGCCGCGGCCGACCTGGCCACCGGCCTGGCCGGCGGCGACCTGGCCCAGGTGGTGTTCACCGACGCCACGGCGGCGGAGGCGACGGCGTCGTACTCCTCGGTGGTGGAGGGGCTCGGCGACGTGGAGCCGACGGTCACCGTGGAGGACGTCGCCGACGCGACCGACGGTGAGTCGACGGCGACCCTCGCCTGGTCCTGGCCGGTGGGCGCCCAGCCGTGGACCTACACCACGGAGGCGCCGCTGGAGCTGGTCGACGACGAGTGGCGGGTGGCCTGGTCGCCGGCGCTGGTCGAGCCGTCGCTGGCCGAGGGCGAGGTGCTCGACACCACGCCGATCGCCGCCCGGCGCGGCGACATCACCGGCGACGGCGGGCAGACCCTGGTCACGCTGCGGCCCGTCGTACGACTCGGCGTCGACCGGTCGGCCGTGCCGAAGGCCCAGGCCGTCGAGGCCGCGCGGGGCCTGGCGCGGGTGGTCGACATCGACGCGGCGTCGTACGCCGACGAGGTGGCGAAGGCCGGCGACGCGGCGTTCGTGGAGGCGATCACCTACCGCCGCGAGGACGTCCCCGCGGCCGCCGCCCGGCTGGCCGAGCAGGACCCCGCGGTCCTGGCCATCCAGGACGAGCAGCCGCTGGCCCCGACCCGCGAGTTCGCCGCGCCGATCCTCGGCACGGTCGGCGAGGTGACCGCCGAGATGGTCAAGGACGAGCCGGAGAAGTACGCCGCCGGCGACCAGGCGGGCCTGTCCGGGCTGCAGTCCCGCTACGACGACCTGCTCCAGGGCGAGCCCGGCGTGGTGGTCAGTGCCGTCACGGACGCGGGCGAGGAGGGCGAGGCGGAGCGCGAGCTGTTCCGTGCCGACGCCCGGACCGGCGGCACCCTGGAGCTGACCCTCGACCCCGACCTGCAGCTGGCCGCCGAGGGGCTGCTCGCCGACGTGAGGCCCGCCAGCGCCCTGGTGGCCATCCGGCCCAGCACGGGGGCGATCCTCGCGGCGGCCAACGGGCCGGGCACCGACGGCTACAACATGGCGACGTTCGGCCAGTTCGCGCCGGGCTCGACGTTCAAGACCGTCACCAGCCTGGCCCTGCTGCGGGCCGGACTGACGCCCGACACCCGGGTGCCCTGCACCTCCACGATCGTGGTCGACGGCAAGCGGTTCAAGAACTACTCCGACTACCCGAGCGGCGCGACCGGACGGATCCCGCTGCGCTCCGCGGTGGCCAACTCCTGCAACACCGCCTTCATCTCCCAGACCGATCGCCTCGGAGGCACCGGCCTCTACGACGCCGCCGTGTCCCTCGGCATGGGCCTCGACCACGACCTGGGCTTCCCGGCCTTCCTCGGCAGCGTGAAGGCGGCCGGCTCGGAGACCGAGGCGGCGGCCAACACCATCGGCCAGGGCACCGTCCTGGCCTCGCCGATGGTGATGGCCACGGTCATCGCCTCGGTCCAGCAGGGCTCGCTGGTGATCCCGCAGCTGGTCCCCTCGGTCCAGGTGAGCGCGCCCGACGGCGCCCAGCCGCTGAGCGCCGCCGAGGCCAAGGCCCTGAAGGGGATGCTGCGCGGCGTCGTCACCGAGGGCAGCGGCCGCGCCCTGGCCGACCTGCCCGGCCCGGCCGCGATCGCCAAGACCGGCACGGCCGAGTTCGGCAGCGACCCGGTCCGCACCCACGCCTGGATGATCGCCGCCCAGGGTGACCTGGCCGTCGCCGTCTTCGTCGAGGTCGGCGAGTCCGGCTCCCGCACCGCCGGCCCGATCCTGAAGGAGTTCCTCCGAGCGGCGCGATAGTCCCTGACGTCCTGCCGCTCCCGTCCCTGCCGAACGTCAGCGACTATCGGCGAGGTCCGGAACCTTCCACCCCCGGTGGGCCCATTTCACACGGCGCACGCCTGTCGGCGGCCGGAGGCGCGGACGTACCGTGGTCGTTCCATGTCTCGGGTGATGGGTAGGCCGGACCTGCTGGGGGAGGTGCACGACCTCCTCGGGCAGGGACTGCCGGTCGCCCTCCACGGCCCCGCGGGGATCGGCAAGAGCGCGCTGCTCGACATCCTCGAGGCCGAGGCCCGCGAGGAGCCGTCGACGCTGGTGCTGCGGGCCAGCGGCGCGGCGGCCGAGCACTCGCTGCCCTTCGCGGCATTGCGCGATCTGGTCGACCAGCTGCCGCCGGGTCTGCTCGCGAGCCTGCCCGACGAGGCCCGCGACCGGCTGGCGACCGGCCTCGGGGGGCTCGACTCCTCCGACGAGATGCGGTCGTCGCTCTGCGCGGTCCTGCACGGCCTGCTCGACGTGGTCTCGCGCCGTGGGCCGGTGCTGGTGCTCCTCGACGACGTCCAGTGGCTCGACCCCGAGTCGGCCTGCGTCCTCGGCTACAGCCGCCGGCGGCTGCCGGGGCGGGTCCGGATGGTCGTCGCGGTGGGTCCGGACGCCGGCACCGGCATCGACGTGACCGACCTGCACGCGCTCGACGTACCCCCGCTCGACGCGCCCACGATGATCGAGCTGCTCGGCAGCCACGGCCTGCCCGCCCACGTCGCCCAGCGGGTGCACGCCGAGTCCGGCGGGGTGCCGGCGCTGGCCCTGGCCCTCTGCGGCGCGATCCGGGAGCGGCCGACCCTCCTCGGCGGGCCGAGCCCGCTGCCGGCGAGCATCGAGCGGGTGCTGCGCGACCGGGTGGCGGCACTGCCCGACGACCTCCGCGAGACCCTGGTGCACGCCGCGCTGCTGCACCGGCCGACGCTGCGCCAGCTCGAGCGCGCGGGCCGGATCGCCGCCGACGACGACGTACGACGCCTGGTGCAGGCCGGCGTGCTCGTCCGGACCGACGGCGCCCTGCGGTTCACGCCGACGGTGCTCCGCTCGGTGACCGCCGAGCTGACTCCCGCACACCGTCGGGGCGAGCTGCACCGTGAGCTCGCCGCGGTCGCCACCACCGAGGCGGAGCGGATCCGCCACCAGGCCCTCGCCGACCCGCGGCCCGACCACGACCTGGCCCGCGAGCTCGGCGTCGCCGCCCGCGAGGCGGCCGAGGCCGGTGGCCGCGAGATCGCCGCCGAGCTCTACCTGCTGGCCGCCGACCGGGCGCCGGTCGAGCTGGCCGAGGAGCGGGTGGAGTGGCTGGCCTCGGCGATCGAGACCGCGGCCCCCGGCAACCACGTCGAGATCGTGCAGGAGGCGCTGGCCGAGATCCTGGAGGCGAACGCGAGCCCGGCCCAGACGGTGCGGGTCCGGCTCGCCCTGCCGGAGCTCGCCGGCTCGCCCGTGACCGCGCTCGACGAGGTGCTCACCGCAGCCCTCGCCGACGCGGGCGACGACGACCGGCTGGTGGCGATGGTGCTGCTGCAGCGCTCACGCGTGGCGCTGATGGAGTCCCGACCGGACGCCGCGGCCCACGGCGCGCAGCAGGCGGTCACGCTGCTCGACCGGGCCGGCGACGTCGAGAGCTCGGCGGTGGCCCTGACCGCGCTGGCGGTCTCGCGGCGCTGGACCGGCGGCGACCACCGCGGCCCGATCGACCGCGCCGTACGCCTGGCCGAGAGCGGGACGAGCGGCGGCAGCACCGGGTTCGTGCACACCTCGCCCGCCTACATGGCCGCCCGGTTCGACTTCTACGACGACCGCCTCGACGAGGCCTGGGCCGCCTACCTCGCGATGCTCGCCCAGGTGGAGCGCGGCGCCGGCATGGACCAGGTCCACGTGCTGCGCTGCTTGGTCGAGGTCGGTGCCCGGTCCGGCCGTTGCCGCGAGGCGCTCGAGTACGCCGCCCGCGCGGCCCGGGTCGGCGAGGAGTTCGCCCTCGACCTGCACACCAGCTGGTTCATCCAGGCCCTGGCCGAGCTGGCCGGCGGTGACCTGTCCACGGCCCGCACGCTGGCCGAGCGCGGGGTGCTCGCCTCCGAGGAGCGCGGCGACACGCGCTACCTCCAGCGACACCTGCTGCTCCTGGGTCAGGCCCGGCTGCGCTCGGGCGACGCCCAGGGCGCCCGGGAGGCGCTGACCCGGATCCGGTCCATCGAGCGCGCGCACGGCATCGGCGATCCGACCGTCAACCGCTGGCAGCCCGAGCTGGTCGAGACCCTCGTCCGGCTCGGCCAGCTCGACGACGCCGAGGACCTGGTCGCCGAGGCCCGGCACGGCCTGGACGGCCGGCCCGGCACCGAGGGGGTCTCGGCCCAGCTCGACCGCGCGGAGGCCGAGCTGCTCAACGCCCGCGGCGACGCCGACGGGGCGCTGCTGCTGCTCGACCGGGCCGCGAAGGTCTTCGCCGACGTCGGCCTGCGCATCGAGCTCGGCCGGGCGCTGGTCAGCCGCGCCCACCTCGAACGGCGCCGGCGCCGGGCGGCCGCCTCGCGGGCCGCGCTCGAGGAGGCCCGCAACCTGTTCGTCTCCCTCCACGCCCGCTCGTGGGCCGACCAGGTCGGCGCCGAGCTGGAGCCGACCCGCGCCGACGTCAGCGACGACCCCGCGCTGGACCAGCTGACCGACACCGAGGCGCGGATCGCGCGGGCGGTCGCCCAGGGCGCCAGCAACCGGGAGATCGCGGAACGGGTCTACGTCAGCGTCAAGACCGTCGAGGCCACGCTGACCCGGATCTACCGCAAGCTCGACGTGCGCTCCCGCACCCAGCTCGCGGCGCTGCTGGTGCCGGCTCCGCCGGAATAGCCCCACGACGAGCGAGAGGCGCGGGTGCCCGGTGAGGAACCGGGGACCCGCGCCTCTTGGCGTCCGGGGCGGTGGGGACCATTCCCGGACAAGGGAGAACCCCTCGCCGCATGGGGTCGGCAAGGGGTTCGGTCGCCTTCAAAGTGCTCCCTCCGAAGTCGACTCCTCTATGGTTCCACGGGCCTCCACACCTGTCATCGATTTCCTGGAACTGGTGCGGGTGATCAGCCGGGTGACAGGCTGGGGACCATGACTGGATTGGATCTCCTGAGCCCCCACCAGCGGGGCCTCCTCATCGGCGGCGCGTGGCGCGAGGCCGACGAGGACCGCCGCTTCGACGTGCTCGACCCGGCCGACGGCAGCGTGCTCACCGACGTCGCCGACGCGTCCGTCGCCGACGCCGTCGAAGCCCTCGACGCGGCCGTCGCCGCGCAGGCCGACTGGGCCCGTACGGCGCCCCGCGAGCGCGGGGAGATCCTGCGCACGGCGTTCGGGCTGATCGCCGACCGCGCCGACGACTTCGCCGAGCTGATGAGCCTCGAGATGGGCAAGACCGTCGCCGAGGCGAAGGGCGAGGTGGCCTACGGCAACGAGTTCTTCCGCTGGTACGCCGAGGAGGCGGTCCGCATCCACGGCCGCTGGATGCAGGCGCCGGCGGGCGGCAGCCGGCTGCTGACCATCAAGAAGCCGGTCGGCCCGTGCCTGTTCATCACGCCGTGGAACTTCCCGCTGGCGATGGGCACCCGCAAGATCGGACCGGCGATCGCGGCCGGCTGCACGATGGTCGTCAAGCCGGCCGAGCTGACGCCGCTGACGATGCTGGCCCTGGCCGGCGTCCTCGAGGAGGCCGGGCTCCCGGCGGGCGTGCTGAACGTCGTCCCCACCACGCGGGCGGCGGAGGTCAGCCGGGCGCTGCAGGGCGACGACCGGCTGCGCAAGGTCAGCTTCACCGGGTCGACGGCGGTCGGGAAGGTGCTGGTGCGCCAGTCCGCCGACCAGCTGCAGCGGGTGAGCATGGAGCTCGGCGGCAACGCCCCGTTCCTGGTCTTCGAGGACGCCGACGTCGACGCCGCGGTCGCCGGCGCGATGGTGGCCAAGATGCGCAACATGGGCGAGGCCTGCACCGCCGCCAACCGGTTCCTCGTGCACTCCTCGGTCGCCGCCGAGTTCGCCGAGAAGCTCGGGGCGCGGATGGGGGCCCTGAGGGTCGGCCGTGGCCAGGACGACGGCGTCGACGTCGGCCCGCTGATCGACGAGAAGGCCGTCGAGTCGGTCGGCCAGCTCGTCACCGACGCCGTCCACGACGGCGCGACGGTCGTCACCGGGGGCTCCGCCCCCGACGGTCCGGGCTACTTCTTCACCCCGACCGTGCTGCTCGACGTCCCTGCCGACAGCGCGATCAACGTCCAGGAGATCTTCGGCCCGGTCGCGCCGATCACCACCTTCGAGACCGAGGAGGAGGCGGTCGCGCGGGCCAACGACACCGAGTACGGGCTGGCGTCGTACGCCTACACCCGCGACCTGTCCCGCACCATCCGGCTGGCCGAGTCGCTCGACTACGGCATGGTCGGCATCAACACCGGCCTGATCTCCAACCCCGCGGCCCCGTTCGGCGGCGTGAAGGCCAGCGGCTTCGGGCGCGAGGGCGGCTTCGAGGGCATCGAGGAGTACCTCGAGACGACGTACGTCGCCCTGCCGGCCGGCTGACCCGACGTCAACGCCGGGGAGAGTCCGTCACGATCTGGCACGTTCGGACACCTCCTGGGTGCCAGATCGTGAGGGACCTTCAATCGACCGCGCCGCGGACAGGTGCGTGATCGCGGTCGACGGGCTCGATCGCGACGGTTCACCGACTGATGACGGCGGTGCAGGGTCCACCTCCCGACGCGCCGGATCGGTGGGGGGTTCACCGCCGTGCCGCGTGTCGGGGCGGACGCGCCGCATCGGCGGTGAGCACCCCACCGAAACCTCGCGGCAGATGGTGGACAGCTCACCGGCCGACGGGCGGCCAACCTGGAGCCGCCATATCGCTGATCGCGCATACTGAGGACATGGCCAACACGACAGCGCTCGCCGACCTCACCGGCCCGACCACCGCGACCCACATCGAGCGGTCCGCCGGCAGTCTCGTCCGGCTCGCCCGAGCGAAGGTCGGCCTGACCCAGGTGGAGCTCGCCGAGCGGGCGCACGTGCCGCAGTCGACGATCTCCCGCATCGAGAGCGGCCGGACCCAGCCGAGTCTGGTGCTGCTCGGACAGCTGCTCGCCGGCGCCGGGCTGGAGCTGCGGATGACCCTCGCGCCCTTCGACGACCACGACCGGGTCCTCGACCGTCGCGCGGCCGCCGACCCGGCGCGCCAGGAGTCCGCCGAGACGGCCCTGGACGCCTTCCTCGACGACCTCCGCAACGGCTGACCCGTGAGCGTCTTCGACCCGGCAGCCATCGTCGAGGTCCTCAACGAGCACGGCGTCCGCTACGTCGTCATCGGCGGGTACGCGGCGACCGTGCACGGGGCGGCCCGGCCCACGCTGGACATCGACGTGACACCCGAGCAGAGCGCCGGCAACCTCGACCGGCTCGCGGCCGCGATGCGCGAGCTCGGGGCCAAGATCCGCACCGATGCCGTCGACGGGGCCTGCCGTTCGCCGTCACCGGCGAGGACCTGGCCACCCGGTCGATGCTCAACGTCGTGACGACGTACGGCGAGCTCGACGTGTCGATGGTCCCCAACGGGACCACCGGCTACGACGACCTGATCCGCGACGCCGAGCCCCGCACCCTGCGCGCCGGCGTCGTGGTCGACGTGGCCAGCCTCGCCGACGTCATCCGGTCCAAGGAGGCCGCCGGAAGGCCCAAGGACCTCGTTGCGCTCCCCGAGCTCTACCGACTCCTCCAGGCCGGCACGTCGCCCACCCCCACCGACGAGATCGCCGCGCCGAGCCAGGCGCCGACGGCCGATCGGCAGGCAGCCGAGACGCCGGGGAAGACTCCCCAGGAGCGTGCCGCGCGCTACCTACGAGAACGCGACCGTTAGGGGCTCGGACCGAGTCCGCGGGCTCGGTCCGGTCGATCAGGTCGCCCGGGACTGGGCCACCAGCCAGGCGTCCCAGCCCCGGGCGAGCCGGTCCCGGCCATCGGCCGGCGGGCGGTCGGAGGTCCACCACGCGAAGACGTCGGCGCGCTCGCCGACGGGGTGCGACAGCCGGACCACGACCGGGCGGCGCTGGCGGCCGAGGGCCGCGACACCACTGCGTGCGAGCGGGGCGATCCGGCCACCCCAGGCGGCGGGGGTGACGTCGGCGGGGGCGACGGGGCCGAGGTCGGTCCCGAGGTCGAGCCGGACCTGGGACCGGCCCCGCTCGAGCCGCCAGCTGGCCGCGGCGAGCGGGAGGCTGGGGGAGGAGACGCCGCGCTGGACCCGCTCGACCAGGTCGATGTCGCCGTCGGACACCTTCCCGTCCAGGACGACGGTCCCGACGCCGCTCGTGTAGCGCCAGGTCACCGGCTGCGGCGGCAGCGGGAGCCGGCTGGACTCGGTGACGTCGTGGGCGAGCCCGCCGCCCGAGGCGACCTCCACGGTCGTACGGCCGCTCTCGTAGGTCACCCGGGTCTCGCCGACGAAGGCAGCGGCCGAGCGCCGCCAGGCCGCGACGACCTCGGCCGCCCGCGCGTCCGCGGCGAACGCGTCGTCGACGGCCAGGACGTCGGGGGCGTCGGTCTCCCTGAGCTCCAGCAGGTACGACGACTCCCCCTGCTCGGCCGTCACCCGGTCGACCTCGGCGACCAGCGCGACGACGGCGGCCTCGGCGAGCCCGGGAGTGAGGCCGATCTCCAGGTGGGCGCCCTGCTCGTCCACCTCGACGTCGGCGACGGCGGCGTGGGACGCGAGATCGTTGCGGATGCCCGCACCCCGGTCGGCCTCGCTCGAGCAGCCGGTGGCGACGACGAGGAGGACCGCTGCCGTCATGACGGCAGCCGTCGTCCTGCTCCTGCCCCCCCAGGCCATGCCTAGATGGTCACACGGCCGCGACCCGCACGCGACCAAATCGGTCCAGGCGTGATGATGCCCTCGTGGACGTCTACGGAGAGCTGGTCGACCAGTACGCCGACTTCGGGCGCTACGCGGCCGCCGACTCGGCCTGCTTCGGGACCTGGGCGGCTGCTGTCGCGGACGACGCGGACGTGCTCGCGTGGCTGGGCACGCTGCCGCCCGGCAAGGCCCAGCCCAACCTGGTCTTCGCCGCCGCCCGCTGGCACGGCGTCCCCGCCCCCGGCCCGTACGACGCCCTGCGCGACGCCCTGCTCGGCGACGACGGCCGGATCCGCGCGACGATCCTCGAGCGCCGTACCCAGACCAACGAGGTGGGCCGGCTGGCCACCCTGGTCCCGGCGATCGCGACCCTGGGGATCGTCGAGCCGGTCGCGCTGCTGGAGGTCGGGCCGAGCGCGGGGCTGGTGCTCTACCCGGACCGGTGGTCCTACGCCTGGGAGACCGAGGACGGGACCGTCACGGCCGGGACCGGGCTGGCGTTGCGCTGCCGGGTGCGCGGGCCGGCGCCGCTGCCCGCCGAGCCGCCGCGGGTCGCCTGGCGCGGCGGCGTCGACCTCCATCCGCTGGACGTCGCCGACGCCGACGCGATGGCCTGGCTGACCACGCTGGTCTGGCCCGAGCAGGACGCCCGCCGCGCCCAGCTGCAGCAGGCGATCGAGGTGGCCCGCGCCGACCCGCCGGACCTGCGCACCGGCGACCTGCTGGAGGAGCTGCCGGCGCTGGTGGCGGAGGCGTCGTCGTACGGGCCGGTGGTGGTCTTCCACACGGCGGTGATCGCCTACCTGACCGACCCGGACCGCGAGCGCTTCCACGACCTGATGACCGGCCTGGTGGCCGACGGCGCCTGCCGCTGGGTGAGCAACGAGGGCAAGCGGGTACTGCCCCGGGTGACCGCGACCGGGCCGCCGGTGCCCGAGGAGCGGGCGACGTTCGTGCTCGGCGTGGACGGGCGGGCGGTGGCCTGGACGCACGGGCACGGCCGCTCGATGCGCTGGCTCGCTTGACCTCAACTTAACTTGAGGTTGTCTGATCGGCTCATGCACGCGATCCGGCTCCACGCCTTCGGCCCGCCCGACCACCTCGTCCTCGACGAGATCCCGGACCTCGAGCCCGCCCCGGGCGAGGTCCGGGTCGCCGTCGCGGCCGCCGGGGTGCACCTGCTCGACACCTCGCTGCGTCGCGGCGAGAGCGGCGGGCCGATGCCGCCGCCCGACCTGCCGACCGTCCCCGGCCGCGAGGTCGCGGGGGTCGTCGACCGGGTCGGCGCCGGCGTCGACGGGGCCTGGTTGGGTCGCCGGGTGGTCGCCCACCTCGGCATGGTCCCGGGCGGGTACGCCGAGCAGGCGGTCACCGCGGTCGGCTCGCTGCTCGCCGTACCGGACCACGTCCCGTTCCCCGACGCGGTCGCGGCGGTGGGCACCGGTCGGACCGCGCTCGGCGTCGTCGAGCTGGAGCCGCCGCGCGCCGGCGACACCGTGCTGGTGCTCTCCGCCGCGGGCGGCCTGGGCTGGCTGCTCGCGCAGTCGGCCCGTACGGCGGGCGCCCGGGTGGTCGCCGCCGCCGGCGGCCCGGACCGGGTCGCGGCCCTCGCCGCCCTCGAGCCGGACGCCGTGGCCGACTACACCGAGCCGGGCTGGAGCGAGGCCCTGGCCCCCGTCACCCTCGTGTACGACGGCGTCGGCGGCGAGGTCGGCCGCGCGGCCCTGGAGCTGCTCGCCCCGGGCGGTCGCCAGGTGATGTTCGGGTTCAGCGCGGGCGCCCCGACCCGGTTCGACTCCGGCGACGTGGTCGCCCGCGGGCTGACGGTCGGCTGGAGCCTCGGCCCGCGGATGGCCGCGCTGCCGGGCGGGATCCCCGGGCTGGCCGCCCGGGCCCTGGACCGGGTCGCGGCGGGCGACTGGCGGCCGCGGGTGTCGACGTACCCGCTCGCGGACGCGGCGCGCGCCCACGCCGACCTCGAGGGCCGCCGGGCCCTGGGGAAGGTCGTCCTGGTGACCGATGAGAGTCCGGGCGTGGCAGGGTCTGCCCCGACATGACCGAGCAGTTGACCGACGCGCCCGAGCGGAGCCTGCCGCGCGCGCTGACGCCGTTCCGGAGCCCCGGCTACCGGCGGCTGGCGCTCGCGCTGGTGCTGTCGACCTTCGCGTCCGGGGTCTGGGTCGTCGGGCTGGTCTGGGAGGTGATCCGGATCGGCGGCGGCCCGGGCCAGCTGTCGCTCGTCTCGACCGCCGGCGCCGTCGGCGTGCTGCTCCCCGCGCTGCTGGGCGGCGTGGTCGCCGACCGGGTCCCGCAGAAGCTGGTCCTGCTGGGCGTGGCCGCCGTCGAGCTGGCCGGCATGGCACTGGTGGCGGCCCTGTCGACGGCCGACCTGACCCGGGTCTGGCACCTCGCGGCGGTGTCGTTCGTGATCGGCGCGGCGATGGCCTTCTACTACCCGGCGTACTCCGCCTGGCTGCCCGCGCTGGTCGAGGAGCGCGACCTGCTGGCGGTCAACGGCTTCGAGGGGATGGTCCGGCCCACGGTGGGCCAGGCGGTCGGACCCGGCGTGGCCGGGGTGGTCGTCGGCGTGGCGTCGTCCGGGGCGGCCCTCGGGGTGGCCGCGGCCGCGTGCCTGGCGGCGATCGTCGCCCTGACGCTCGTGCCCCTGACGCCGGTCCGGCGTGAGGAGGGCCCCCACGGGTCGGTCCTGGGCGACCTGCGCGAGGGCTTCGGCTACCTGGTGCGGACGCCGTGGCTGCTCGCCACGCTGCTCTTCGCCTCGCTGATGGTGCTGGCGATGATGGGCCCGCTCGAGGTGCTGGTGCCGTTCCTGGTCAAGGACAAGCTGGGCGGCGGTCCGGGCGACCACGCGCTGGTCCTGGCCGCCTTCGGCATCGGCGGCGCGGTGGGCTCGCTGACCATGGCCTCGCTGCGGATGCCGCGGCGCTACCTCACGGTGATGAACGTCGGCTGGGGCGTCGGCTGCCTGCCGCTCGTGGTGATCGGGCTGGCGACCGAGATCTGGGTGGTCGTCGTCGCGGCCTTCGTCCTGGGGGCGATGTTCGCGTTCCCGATGGTGATCTGGGGGACGCTGCTGCAGCGCCGCGTCCCGCCGCACCTGCTGGGCCGGGTCGCCTCGCTCGACTTCTTCGTCTCGGTGAGCCTGATGCCGGTCTCGATGGCCCTCGCCGGACCGGTCAGCGAGCTGCTCGGGCTGCGCACGACGTTCCTGATCGCCGGGCTGGTGCCCGGGGTCGCCGCGGTGGTCGCGACCGTCGCCGCCCGGTTGCCGGCCGACGAGATCGCGCACCCGCTGCGCGACGAGGCCGCTTAGAGCGGGGACATCCCGGTGAACGGGCTGCGGATGTGCAGGGTCTGGTCACCGAAGTCGACCGTCACCCCGCTCGCGTGCACGGCGGTGACCCGACCGAGGCCGTAGGAGTCGTGGGAGACGCGGTCACCGACCGTGAACTCCTCGATCACAGGCTCGGGATCGGGCTTGAACGGACTGCTGGCGAGGTGTCTGCGCTTCGCCCCGGGAGAGGTGGTCATCACCTCGAGTATGCGCCCCCGAGCCCGATGGTGGTGCTTTACCGTCGGATCGGTCGGCTCAGACGGGGGTGCCGAGCGTCTCGGCGAGGCGCGAGCGGGAGGGGATCCCGAGCTTGCGGTAGATGTGCGAGAGGTGCCACTCGACCGCCTTGACGGTCACCACCAGCTCCTCGGCGATCTGCCGGTTGGTCAGCCCGTCGGCGGCCAGCAGGGCCACCCGGCGCTCGGCCGCGGTGAGGGTGGCCATCGCCTCGGACCGGACCCGGCGGGGCTGCTCGCCCAGCCGGTCGAGCAGGCGTCGTACCCGACCCTGGAGCGGCCAGAGCTCCTGGCGGCCGGCGTACTCCTCGGCGGAGCGGAGGAGCTGGCGTGCCTCGTCCTCGCCGGCCCGCTCGGGGTCCAGCAGGAGCAGGCCCGCGAGGTCGGTGTCGATCTGGGCGGCGAGCCGCTCGGCCACGACCTCGGTCAGGGTGGCCCGGGCCTCGCGCAGCAGCACGATCCGGTCGCCGCCGACTCCGACGGTGGCGAGGGTGCGCAGCCCGTGGGCGTGGGCGTACGGCGACCCGGAGGCCGCGACGACCCCGCGCCACTCCTCGGCCAGCCCGACCGCCTCGCGGTGCCGGCCGACCCGGACCAGGGCGACGGCCGCACTCGCGCGCCAGGGCACCAGCGCGGGATCGGCCAGCTGCTCGGTCTCGGCCAGCCGCTCGCCGGCCGCGAAGAAGTGCTCGACGGCGGTCTCGGCCTCGCCGAGGGCGGTCGCCAGCTCGCCGCGGGCGTGGTGGGCGACCGCACCGGCCGGACCGGCGCGGTCCAGCAGCGGCTCCAGCGACACCCCGACGCCCATGGCCTCGGCCAGGTCGCCGCGGGCGAGCCGGCAGTCGATGAGGCTGGCGGCGATCAGGCTGGCGGCGATCGGGTCCGCGGAGGCGTCCGGGTGCTCCCGCAGGACGGTCAGCGACGCCAGACCCTCCTGGATCCGGCCGGCCCGCACGTGGACGAGTGCCGTGCCCAGGGCCCCGGCGAGACCAGCCTCGTCAGGCACCTCGGGCGAGCGCATGGGCATGAGCCTAGGAATGCCGAGCGCCGCTCGGGCCGGAACGGCCGGATCCGACCAGGTGGACCAGTCAGGTGCTACGTCACATTCACGACGCCCCGGCGACCCAGGAACGCGAGCAGCCGTACGTCGGGGGGTGCGTCGCCGGGGACCGCGCGGGCGGGCCCGAAGCGGACCCCGCGGTCGCGGGCGTCGACCAGCGCGCCGGCCGCGTCGAGGAGGCCCGCGGCCAGCTCGGCGGGCACCCGGCGGGGCGAGCCGGTGGCCTCGGCGACGTCCCAGCCGTGCACGGTGATCTCGAGGGCGGCGGCGGTGACCAGGACCCCGCTGGCCACGGCGGCGTCGCCGACCAGGACCTCGCCGGGCCGGGGCCCGACCCAGGCGCCCAGCAGGGCGCAGGCCTTCTCGCGCAGCGTCCCGACCCGGTCCGGGGCGGGGGCGGGCGGGGTCACCGCGACGACGCCGTCGGCGGCCTCGAGGAAGGCGTCGAGCGAGTCGTCCATGTGGGCGAGCAGCGAGCCGAGGGACCACCGCTGGCACGGCGTCGGGCGGTCCAGGTCGACCGTGGAGACGCCGGTCAGCGTGGCGCTGGCGTAGGCCAGCGAGCGGTCCAGCAGCTCGACGGCGTCGTCGAGCCGCGGGGTCACTGCGGAGCCGGACCCCGGCTGGCACCCACGGGCAGCTGGGCGGGCTCGTAGTCGGCTGGCAGGTCCAGCGGCAGCCCGCACTTGGCGAACAGCGAGCTGTCGAAGAACGCGTGCACGTGCCGGACCCGGTCGCCGTCCAGCTCGAGCACCTGGAGCTGGAAGGGCACGAAGTGGCCGTCCGGGGTGCGCATGTAGAGGCCGAAGGCCGGTTGGCCGTTCGCGTAGGTCGCGATCATCGGCATGTCGTAGCTGCCGCCCGGGCAGGCGGTGGCGATCAGCTCGCCGATGGTCGCGGCGCCGACGTACCAGCCGGTGAACGGCGGCATCTCCCAGACCGCCTCGGCGGTCAGCAGGCTGACGATCTGGTCGATGTCCTTGCGCCAGAACGCCTCGACGTAGCGGTCCAGCAGCCGCAGCTGCTCGGGGCTGAGGTCCTGCTCGACGCTCTCCTCGGTCAGCCCGCGCTCCTTGAACTGCGCGTGCGCGCGCTGGAGGGCGGAGTTGACCGCGGCGGTGGTGGTGTCGAGGGCCTCGGCGGTCTCGGCGGCGCTCCAGCGCAGCACGTCGCGCAGGATCAGCACCGCGCGCTGGCGGGCCGGGAGATGCTGGAGGGCGGCGACGAAGGCGAGCCGGATCGAGTCGCGCTCGGCGACCACGACGGCGGCGTCGGGCACCGGCTCCAGCCAGGCGATCTCGTTGTTGGCCTCGAGCGCGTCGCCGGCGACGGCGTCGGGGGTGCCGAGCCCGGTCGGGAGGGGCCGGCGCGGGCGGCCCTCGAGGTTGGTCAGACAGACGTTGGTGGCGATCCGGTAGAGCCAGGTGCGGACCGACGAGCGACCCTGGAAGTCGGCCGAGGCCTTCCAGGCGCGCAGGAACGTCTCCTGGACCAGGTCCTCGGCCTCGTGCACCGACCCGCTCATCCGGTAGCAGTGGGCCAGCAGCTCGCGCTGGTAGCGCTCGGTGAGCGTGGGGAAGTCGTCGAGCTCGCTGATCGTGGTCATCGCACCTCATCCTCCGGTTGTCCAGTCTGCCTCCACCTACCGACAGCGGTCGACCCCGAAAGTCATCGGTGCGCGGCGCAGATCTCCAGCGCCCGCTCCGCGGCGGGTACGGCGAGCGCCCGGTCGGCCGCCACCAGGCCGACCCGCGTGCGCCGGTCGAGCAGGTCGCCCACGTCGGCCGCCCCCTCGTGGGTCACGCCGAAGAGCAGCTCGGCCAGCGTCACCGGCACCCCGTCGGCGACCGGGGCGAGCAGCTCCTCGTCGCCCAGCCCGCTGACCTCGCGGGCGCTGGCGAGGACCAGGGCGGCGTCGGTGCCGTAGCGCCGGACCAGCCGGACCGGCTCCTCCAGCTCGGCCAGGACCCGCCGCGGGGCGGCGCCGAGCAGCGGGAGCCGGGCGGTCCGGCAGGGCTCGGCGTCGAGACCGGCCTGGGCGACGGCGGCGTCGACGGCGTCCTCGGCCATCCGGCGGTACGTCGTCAGCTTGCCGCCCACGACGGTGAGCAGGCCGGACGCCCCGGTGAGCACCGCGTGCCGGCGGGACAGGTCGGCGGTCGAGCCGTCCTCGGCGTGCAGGAGCGGCCGCAGCCCGGCGTACGCCCCGACGACGTCGGCGCGGTGCAGCGGCCGGGCGAACGCGGCGGAGACGACGTCGAGGAGGAAGCCGATCTCGGGCTCGGTCGGCTCCGGGACGTCGGGCACCTCGCCGTCGACGGGCTCGTCGGTGAGGCCGACGTAGAGGGTGCCGTCGGGTTGGGGCAGGACCATCACGAACCGGTTCGTGGCCCCCGGCACCGGGCAGAAGACCGCCGCGCGCAGGCCGGGGACCGCGTCGCCGCGGAGCACCAGGTGGGTGCCGCGGCTGGGCCGCAGGGTGACCTCGGCGGCCAGGGTGTCGGCCCACACGCCGGTCGCGTTGACCACGGCCCGGGCGGTGACCGTGCGGGTCGCGCCGGTCAGCTTGTCACGCAGCTCGACCCGGGTGCCGGTCGCGCTCAGCACGCGGGCCCGGGTGCGGACGTGGGCGCCGTACGACGCCGCGGTCCGCGCGATCGTGGTGACCAGCCGGGCGTCGTCCTCGAGCTGGCCGTCCCAGGCCATCATCGAGCCGCGCAGCCCGGCCCGGCGCAGGGCCGGGGCCATCTGCAGGGTCTCGGTGGCGGTCAGCCGGCGGGGTCGGGGCAGCGTCTCGAGGTCGGTGCGGGCGCCGCGGCGCAGGGCGTCGCCGGCCCACATGCCGGCCCGGGTCACGCCGGCCATCAGCC
Organism: Nocardioides lianchengensis; assembly: GCF_900101465.1. Lineage (GTDB taxonomy): Bacteria > Actinomycetota > Actinomycetes > Propionibacteriales > Nocardioidaceae > Nocardioides > Nocardioides lianchengensis. Next base: position 152,914 of record NZ_FMZM01000002.1, on the reverse strand, counting down.
GGCCCACGCTGGAGTCGAAGGGCACGACGTACGGCATCGGGCGGGTGAGGTGGGGGGCGGTGACCTCCATCAGGACGCCGCGCTCGACCGCGCTCTCGTGGGCCACGGCGACCTGGCCGTTGGCCAGGTAGCGCAGCCCGCCGTGCACCAGCTTGGACGACCAGCGGGAGGTGCCGAAGGCCAGGTCGTGGGCGTCGACCGCGAGCACGCTCAGGCCGCGGGTGACCGCGTCGAGCGCGACCCCGGCGCCGGTGACCCCGAGGCCGACGACGACCAGGTCGACCTGGTCGGGGGCTCCCTGGAGGCCGGGGGTGATCACGGCTGCAGGATCCGGGTCAGGGCGAGCTCGAGCTCGCCGTCGAGGTCGCGCATCCCGACCCCGTCGTCGACCATCGTGTGGGCCGAGAGCACGAACCCGTGAGCGGCGAGGACCAGCGCGCGGGCGATCGCGGTGGGGTTGCCGGCCCGGACGTCGCCGGTGGCCTGCAGGGCGGTGATCGCCTCCTCGGCGATGGCCAGGATCAGGTCCTGCGAGCGGCCGCGGCGCGAGAGCAGGTAGGGCAGGACCAGCTCGGGGTCGAGCTCGACGATCCGGACGAACAGCTCGTTCTCGCGCAGCGCGCGGATGGTGGCGACCATCCGCTCGACCAGCCCCTCGGTCCCCGTCGTGCCGGCCACGATCCCGGTCCACTCGCGGGTCATCAGGTCGCCCAGCAGCTGCGGCATGTCCGACCAGGTGCGGTAGATCGTCATCCGCGACACCCCGGCCCGGCGCGCGACCTCGGTGAGGGTGGTGCGGCGCCAGCCGACGTCGAGGATGCAGGCCCGGGCGGCGTCCAGGTAGCCGTCGCGGGGGCTGGCGGCCGACTCGGGGTTGTGACGAAGTGACGTCATGTGTCACATTGTAACGCATGACGGTTGAGATGCACCCCTCCCGCTGGGGCGACCCGGCCCAGGCCGCCCCGCTGCCCGACTCCGCCCGCGGGCTGGTGGAGCTGGTCTTCGGCCTCACGGACCGCCCGGCCGTGGCGGAGGTCGTCGTACCGGTGTCGGGGCTGGCGCCCGCCCTGCTCGCCGGGCTCGAGGACCTGCTGGGGGCCGAGCACGTGCTCACCGACGACGCCCTACGACGGCTGCGCACCCGCGGCAAGTCGACCCCCGACCTGCTCCGGCAGCGGGCCGGCGACCTGTCCGACGCCCCCGACGTGGTGGTCCGCCCGAACGGCCACGACGAGGTCGCCGCGGTGTTGGCCTTCGCCGTCGAGCACCACCTCGCCGTCGTCCCCTTCGGCGGCGGTACGTCGGTGACCGGCGGCCTGGTCGCCCGGCGCGCGGGGTACGCCGGCGTCGTCTCGCTCGACCTGGTCCGGATGAAGCGGCTGCTGGCCGTCGACCACACCTCGATGACCGCCACCCTCGAGCCGGGGCTGCGCGGGCCCGAGGCCGAGGCGCTGCTCGCGGCGGAGGGGCTGACGCTCGGCCACTACCCGCAGTCGTTCGAGCACGCCTCGATCGGGGGCTTCGCCGCGACCCGCTCCTCGGGCCAGTCCAGCGCCGGCTACGGCCGCTTCGACGCGCTGGTCGTCGGGCTGCGCGCCGCCACCCCGCGCGGCGAGCTCGCCCTCGGCAGCTCCCCGGCCAACGCCGCCGGCCCCGACCTGCGCCAGTTGCTCCTCGGCTCGGAGGGCGCCTTCGGCGTGATCACCGCGGTCACCGTCCGGGTCCGCCGGCTGCCCACCGAGAAGGTCTACGAGGGCTGGCGCTGGCCGTCCTTCGAGGCCGGCCGCGACGCCATGCGGACCCTCGCTCAGGCGGGGCTGCTGCCGACCGTGCTGCGGCTCTCCGACGAGGCCGAGACCTCGATCAACCTGGCCCGGCCGGACGCGATCGGCGACTCGTCGGACGGCGGGTGCCTGATGATCACCGGCTACGAGGGGACACCCGAGGCGGTCGCGGCCAGGCGGGACGCCGTCACGCCCGTGCTGACCGGTCTCGGCGGCCTGACGGCCGACGCCGGCGTGGGTCCTGCGTGGGTCGAGGGGCGCTTCCGTGCGCCGTACCTGCGGGACTCGCTGCTCGACGTCGGGGTGCTGGTCGAGACGCTCGAGACGGCCACCTTCTGGTCGAACGTGCCGCGGCTCTACGCCGACGTGAAGGCCGCGCTCGTGGCGTCCCTGGGGACCTCGACGCTGGTGCTCTGCCACGTCTCGCACGTCTACGAGACCGGCTGCTCGCTCTACTTCACCGTCGCCGCCCAGGAGGCCGACGACCCGCTGGCCCAGTGGGCGGCGGCGAAGGCGGCCGCCAGCGACGCGATGGTCGCGACCGGCGCCACGATCACCCACCACCACGCCGTCGGGACCGACCACAAGCCGTGGCTGGCCGCCGAGATCGGGGCGCTGGGCGTCTCGGTGCTGCGCGCGGTCAAGGCCGACCTCGACCCGACGGGCATCCTCAACCCCGGGGTGCTGGTGGACTGATGCGCTCCTTCACGTTCCTGGTCAACCCGGCCTCCGGGGGCGGGGCGGCGCCCGCGGCCGTCGTGCCCGTCGCGCGGCTGCTGCGCGACGCGGGAGCGACGGTCGACGTGACCTACTCGCCCGGGCCGCTGGCCATGGGCGAGCTGGTCACCGAGGCGGTCGGTCGCGGCGACGTGGTCGTCTCGGTCGGCGGCGACGGGATGCTCTCGCACCTCGCCGGCCAGGTCGCGGCCGCCGGCGGCACCCTCGCCGTGCTCCCCGCCGGCCGGGGCAACGACTTCGCGCGGATGCTCGGCCTGCCGACCGCCTCGCCCGACGTCGCGGACCTGCTGCTGCACGGCCCGGCCTCGCCGGTGGACCTGCTCGGCTGGACCCTCCCCGGTACGACGACCCGCGTCGTCGCCGGCTCCGTCTACGCCGGCGTCGACGCCCGCGCCGCCGCGCTCGTGCACCGGATGCGGTGGACGCCGAAGCAGCTGCAGTACCCCTGGGCCGCCGTACGCTCCCTGGCCACCTACCAGCCCGGGCGGTTCTCGGTGACCGTCGACGGCGCCACCCACGCCTTCTCCGCGGCCACGGTCGTGGTCGCGAACTCGGCGTACTACGGCAAGGGCATGAAGATCGCGCCCGCCGCGGCCGTCGACGACGGCCTGCTCGACGTGGTCGTCATCGAGGCCGCCTCCCGGCTGGAGCTGGTCCGCTCCCTGCCGAAGGTCTACGACGGCGGCCACGTCGCGCTCGACGAGGTCACGGTGCTCACCGGACGCCGGGTCGAGCTGCACGGCACCGCTCGCGGCGGCATCCCCGTCGGCGCGGACGGCGAGCCGCTCGGCGACCTGCCGACCCTCGCCGACCCGGCGGCCGTGGTCGAGCTGCTGCCCGCCGCCCTGACCGTCGTCCGGCCGGTCTCGTCGGTCGGGTAGCAAGCGGTGTCGTCGGTCGAGTAGCGAGCGCCAGCGAGCGTATCGAGACCCGTCGGTGGGTCTCGATACGTCCGCTCGTTCCTCGCGGTCTACTCGACCGGCGAGGGTGTTCCGAAGGCCCAGACCAGCAGGTCGGTGGGGACCGCAGCGGTGACGGAGACCGCGGGGTGGTCGACCATCTCGAACGCGTCGCCGGCGACGAGCGGCTCGGCCAGCGACGACCGGGTCAGCGCGCCGGTGGCGACGTACGCGTGGACGCGGCCGGCGGCGGGCAGCTCGACGGTGTCGCCGATCCCGAGCCGGGCGACCGAGAACCGGGCGCCGGGCAGCGGGGCCGCGACCTCGGTCAGGGCGCCGGGCAGGAGCACCGGCGTCGACACGTCGTACGACGGCGCGGGGGGCTCGTCGGTCGCCAGCCAGACCTGCACGAACCGGGTCCGCGGCTCGGCGGCCACCTCGCTGTGCTCGACCGCGGGGTGGTCGACGCCGTCGCCGGTCTGGAGGACCGCGACCTGTCCGGGCGCCACGACCAGGGGGTCGCCGACGCCGGTGTGGGCGAGCCCGCCGCTGACCACCCAGGACACGATCGCCACGCCCGAGTGGCGATGTGTGTCGAAGCCCTCACCGGCCGTCAGCAGGTGGTCGTCGTGGCAGACCATCGGCCCGAAACGCAGGCGTTCCGGGTCGTGATGGTTGCCGAAGGAGAAGGAGTGCTGGGTGGCCCGGCCTGACGCACGTTCGGTAAAACGAGCGGAAGCCCGGCGGATCTCGACCGTCACGTCCATGATGGTGTCATGGGGGAAGAGTCCGAAAGTCGAACGTTCCCGGTGCTCCCTCCAGGGTTCCGGTTCGGGACCAGCTCGGCGGCGTTCGCCGTCGAGGGCGGGGCGGACGCCGACGGGCGGGGCCCGAGCATCTGGGACACCTTCGCGCAGCAGCCCGGCAAGGTCGCCGACGGCACGACGTGCGCGGTGGCCGCCGACAGCTACCACCGCTGGGCCGAGGACGTCGACCTGCTGAAGCGGCTCGGGGTCACCGGGCACCGGCTCTCGATCTCCTGGTCGCGGGTCCAGCCGACCGGCTCGGGCGCGTGGAACCAGGCGGGTCTCGACTACTACGACCGGCTCCTCGACGCCCTCAACGAGGCCGGCATCCAGCCGATGGTGACGCTCTACCACTACGACCTCCCGCAGGCGCTGGAGGACGACGGCGGCTGGCTCAACCGGGCCACCATCGAGCGCTTCGCCGAGTACGCCGCGGCCATGGGCGAGCGGTACGCCGACCGGGTCGAGCACTGGGTGCCGGTCAGCGAGCCGGCGAACGCGGCCTACCTCGGCTACGGACTCGGCCAGCAGGCGCCGGGCCGCGAGATGCTCTTCGACTCCCTGGTCGTCGCCCACCACCTGCTGGTGGCCCACGGCCGCGCGGCGATCGCGCTGCGGGGCGCGGGGGCGACCAGCGTCGGCTGCGCCAACAACCACGCCTCGATCTGGCCGGCCAGCGACGACCCCGCCGACGTCGGTGCGTCCAAGCTCTTCGACGCGATCTGGAACGGCGTGTTCCTGGAGTCGATGCTGCTCGGCCGCTACCCCGTCGACCTGGCGCCGATGATGGAGGAGTTCATCGAGCCCGGCGACCTGGTCACCATCCGCCAGCCGCTCGACTTCTACGGCCTCAACTACTACAGCCCGCAGCGGGTCGGCGCGACCCGCGAGGACGCGCTGCTCCCCTTCGAGTGGCGGCCGCTGCTGGGCTACCCGGTCACCGACGCCGGCTGGTCGGTCGTGCCCGACTCGCTGCGCGAGTGGCTGATCATCTTCCGCGCCCGCTTCCGGGCCGCGCTGCCGCCGATCATCATCACCGAGAACGGCGCGTCGTACTCGATCCCGCCGGGCCCCGACGGGGTCGTCGACGACCAGGTGCGCATCGACTATCTCGACGTCTACCTGCGGGCGGTCGCCGAGGCCGTCCAGCGCGGCGTCGACGTGCGCGGCTACTACTACTGGTCGCTCCTCGACAGCTTCGAGTCCGCCGACGGGCTGCGCTCGAAGTACGGCCTGGTGCACGTCGACCCGGAGACCCAGGACCGGACGCCCAAGCGGTCGTTCCAGTGGTACGCCGAGACGATCGCCGCGCAGACGCGGTCCACGGGCTAGTCACGGGCTGGTCGCTAGCGTCGGGCCCATGACGGCCTACGAGCGCGACCACCGCACGATGCGCGAGCGGATGGAGGCGGGCGACGCCTACATCGCCGACGACCCCGAGCTGGAGGAGGCGTCGTACGCCGCCCGCGACCTGATGGCCGCGGTCAACGCGACCGGGCCGCGGGAGGGCGTGCGGCGCCGTGAGCTGCTGGCCGAGCTGCTCGGCGCGATCGGCGAGCAGACGGAGATCCGCCCGCCGCTGTACGTCGACTACGGCCGCAACATCGGCATCGGTGCCCGGACGTTCGTGAACTTCGGGCTGGTCGCGCTCGACGTGGCGCGGATCGAGATCGGTGACGACGTGCAGATCGGGCCGAACGTCCAGCTGCTGACGCCGACCCACCCGGTCGAGCCCGGGCCGCGGCGCGACAAGTGGGAGGCGGCCGAGCCGATCACCATCGGCGACAACGTCTGGCTCGGGGGCGGGGTGATTGTCTGCCCCGGGGTCACCATCGGCGCGGACACCGTCGTGGGGGCCGGGTCGGTGGTGACCAAGGACCTGCCGGCGGGCGTGATCGCGGTCGGCAACCCGGCGCGGGTGATCCGCTCGGTCTGAGCGTTCGTGCATAGTTTGACCGTTCGATCAGATGGTGTCTAGGCTCGCGGCATGCGAACCGACGAGCGCCAGCAGGCCCTGACCGAGCGGGTGCTGACCACCGGCAGCGCCACCGTGGCCGAGCTGGTCGCCCTGGTGGGCGCCTCCGAGGCCACCGTCCGGCGCGACCTGGCCGAGCTCGACGAGCGCGGCGTCGTACGACGGGTGCACGGCGGCGCCCGGCGACCCGGGCTGCGCGGCGTGGACGTCGTCCCGGGCGCGCAGCCGCACCCCAACGCGGCCGGCCGCGACCGGGTCGCCCACGCCGCGGCGGCCCTGCTCGCGCCCGGCGAGGCGGTGATCCTCGACAGCGGGACCACCGGCACCGAGGTGGCCCGCAGCCTGACCGGCCCGCACCGCGTCGTCCCGCTCTCGCTGACCGTGGCCGAGGCGCTCGCCGGTCGGGACGGTCTCGACGTGACCGTGCCCGGTGGCGACCTGCGCCCCGGGTCGCTGTCCTTCGTCGGGCCGATGACCGAACGCGCACTCGCCGGGCTGCGGGTCGACACCGCCGTCGTCTCGCCCTGCGGGTTCGACCTGCGCGGCGCGACCGCCTTCGACCTGGGCGACGCAGCGGTCATGCAGGCAGCGATGCGCTCCGCCGAGCGCCGGGTGCTGGTCTGCGACGCGAGCAAGTGGGGCGGCTCCGCGTTCGCCTGGTTCGCCGACCCGGGGGAGTTCGACGTGCTGGTGACCGACCAGGTCCTGACCGCCGACGAGGCCGGTCGACTCGACGAGCTCGGCGTCCGGGTGGTGGCGGCATGACCTCGACCGACACCCGGATCCTCCGCGCCCGGATCGCGGTGATCGCGGCCTTCGGCGTCAACGGCTTCCTGCTCGCCTCGTGGGTGGTGAGCATCCCGCAGGTCGAGGACCGGGCCGGGCTGAGCCACGCCAGCCTCGGCAGCATCCTGCTGCTGCTCGGGCTCGGCTCCTTCGTCTCCATGCAGGTCGGCGGCTGGGCCGTCGACCGGCTCGGCAGCCGGGTCGTCACGATGACGGCGGTGGCGATGCTCGCGGTCGCGGTCACGCTGCCGTCGCTCGCGACCGGCGCCGGCACCCTGGCCCTCGCCGTGCTGGCCATCGGGCTCGGCAACGGCGCGCTCGACGTGGCCATGAACTCCCACGCGGTCCAGGTCGAGCGGGCCCACGGCCGGCCGCTGATGTCCGGGTTCCACGCCTGCTGGTCGATCGGCGGGGCGATCGGCGCCGGCGTCGGGGCGATCGCGCGCGGCCAGGACGTCCCGCTCGGTCCCTACCTGGTCGGCTCGGCGATCGCCGGGGCCGCGGTCGCCGCGGTCACGCTGCCCGGCCTGCTGCCGCCGTACGACGCTGCCGCGGCCGACGACGCCGTGGCGCCGGTGACGGTCGTCCCTCCCGAGACGCGGCGGATCGTCGGGCTGGCCCTGCTCGCCTTCGTGCTGATGCTGGCCGAGGGCGTGGCCGCCGACTGGAGCGCGCTGCACGCCCGCGACCACCTCGACGCCGGGTCGCTGGCCGCGCTGGCCTACGCCGCCTTCGCCGTCGCGATGACCGCCGGCCGGCTGGTCGCCGACCGGGTGACCGCCCGGATCGGCGCGGTGGCCGTCGTCCGCTGGGGCTCCCTGGTCGCCGGCGCCGGGATGCTGGTGGCGGTGCTGTCGCCCGCGCTGCCGCTGACCCTGGTCGGCTGGGCGCTCTTCGGCCTCGGTCTGTCCGGGACGGTCCCGCAGATCTTCAGCGCCGCCGGCGCGATGTCGGCCGGCGGGGGCGGCGTGATCATGTCCCGCATCGTCGGCGCTGGCTACCTCGGCCTGCTCGCCGGCCCGGCGCTGATCGGCTGGCTGGCCGCGGGCACCTCGCTCACCCTCGCTCTCGTCCTGCCCGCCGCGCTCTGCGTGCTGGCGGTGCGGTGGGCGGGGCTGCTAGGGACCGACGGGTCTCGACACGCCGGCCGCGACTTCGTTCCTCAGTCGCGCGGCTCGCTCGACCACCAACGTCAGATCCGCTAGCGCGTCTCTGACAGCCCGTGCTGGTGCGCGAAGACGACGATCTGGACCCGGTCGCGTAGCGCCAGCTTCCGCAGGATCCCGCCCACGTGGGTCTTCACCGTCGACTCGCTGGCGAAGACCAGCCCGGCGATCTCGGTGTTGGAGAGCCCGCGGGCGACGGCGGCGAACACCTCGCGCTCCTTCTCCGTCAGCGAGAGGTACGACGCGGGCGTCGGCGCCGCCGCCTGGAACTGCCCGTCGAGCAGCGTCGAGAGGTCCTGCGGGGCGAGCACGGCGTTGCCGGCGTGCACGGTGCGGATCGCGTCGCGCAGCATCACCGGGGTGGTGTCCTTGAGCAGGAACCCGCTGGCGCCGTACCGGATGGCCGTGGCGGCGCGGTCGTCGAGGTTGAACGTGGTCAGCACCACGACCCGCAGCGGCTTCGACCGGCGCGAGACCCGGTCGGGCAGGAACAGCTGCCGGGTCGCCTCGACGCCGTCCATCTCGGGCATCCGCACGTCCATCAGCACCACGTCGGGCTGCAGCTCGTCGGCCAGCCTGACCGCCTCCAGGCCGTCGCCGGCCTGGCCGACGACGCTCATCCCGTCCTGGGCGTCGACGATCACCGCCACACCGGCCCGGAAGAGCTCCTGGTCGTCGACGAGCAGCACCCGGATGCCCTCGGGGTCTGCGGTCACGTCGGTCGCACCGGTATCCACGCCGTCACCGTAAACGTCGGCCCCTCGGGCTCCTCGCGCCGCCGTACGTCGAGGCGGCCGCCGATCGAGTCGAGGCGGCGGCGCATCCCCTCCAGGCCCTGGCCGGAGCCGTCGTCGACGGCGCTCAGCGGCTGGGTCTCGTCGGGGGCCGGGCTGACGTTGCGGACCTCGAGGCGCAGCTCGTGCTCCCACGACCCGTCCGGCCAGTGCCGCTCGACCCGGACCGGCGCGTCGCGGCGGCCGTGCTTGATGGCGTTGGTGAGCATCTCCTGCAGGACCCGGTAGGCGACCGTCTGCAGCTCGGGCGGCAGCGGCTGCACCTGCCCGACCTCGGTCGCGGCGACCTCGTGGCCGCTGGCCCGGACGCCCTCGATCAGGCTGTCCAGCCCGCCCGGCCGGGTCGGAGCGGGCTGCTGGGTGGTGGTCAGCACCTGGCGGACGTCCTGCAGCGAGGCCCGGGCCGAGGTCGCGATGGTCTCCATCGTCCTCTTCAGCGCCTGGGTGTCGGCGTCGGGGAGGTACTGCGCGGACTCGGCCTGGGCCAGGATCACCGCCAGCGAGTGCCCCACGACGTCGTGCACGTCGCGGGCCAGCCGGGTCTGCTGCTCACGGAGCCGGGCGATCTCCTCGGCCTGCTCGCGGTCGTGCACGGCCCGGGCGGCCTCGTCCTCGGCCACCTCCTGGGAGGCCTGCGAGGACTGCGCGCGGGCGACGTACCGCAGGGCGAGGCCGGCCAGCCACGGGACGCCGAGCAGCGACATCCCCATGATCGCCGCGGCGACCTGCCAGGCGTCGTCGTAGCTGTAGTTCTGCCGGACCAGCGTCTCCAGGCCGGCGTTCTCCGCCAGGACGCCGAGCCCGAAGAGGCCGATGTAGACGACCGTGATGGCGGCGGCGGCCGGGATCGACAGGGCGCTGAGCCACACGGTCGCCGTCGATCCCCAGCGGGCGCAGCCGAAGGCCACCACCGCGATGGCGAGCTCGACGATCATCAGGTCGACGCTCCCGGCGACCTGCAGCACGCCCATGCCCCAGACGAGCGTCAGCGCCGCAGCAGGGGCGGCCCGGCTGAGGCCGACCGCGAGGGCCATCGCCATCGCGACGAGCACCAGGGCGGGGCGGTACGTCGTGACGTAGTCGCGACCCGTGGCCTCCACCAGCCCGGCGACCAGGACGGCGAGCCCGAGCGCGGCGTCGGGCAGCCAGCGCTGCCACTGCTGCGCGTTCACGCGGCGACCAGGGTGCGGGCGGGGGCGAACCGCTTCTCCACCAGGTGCCAGCTGAGCAGCGCCAGCGGCACGGTCAGGGCCGCGGCGAGCAGGCCGGCGTACTCGCCGTGCGGGCGCAGCCAGAGGGTCAGCGGGTAGTTCCACAGGTAGGCGCCGTACGAGATCGTGCCGAGGGCGACCAGCGGTCGCAGGGTCGGCGCGGTCACGTCGGTCCAGTCGCGCCAGGCGAGGAGCAGCACGGCGGTGAGCAGCGCGACGGCCGGGCCGGCGACGAGGTAGGTGAGCGCATGACCCCGCAATGGAATCACGCTCAGGAGTGCGAGGCCGGCGAGCGCGGCCCCCAGCGCCCACGACGGTACGGCGAGCCGCGGCGACAGGATCCGGCTCGCCGCGCCGATCACGAAGCAGACCGCCCAGGAGGTCGGCAGCGCGTAGGCCAGGTCGGGCTCGGCGTGCAGCCAGAGGACGGTCACCAGGCAGGCCGCCAGGCAGACGGCGGTCGCGGCGACCAGCAGCACCAGCACCAGCCGGCGCCGGAACGCGAGGGCGAGCAGGGCCGGCCAGACCAGGTAGAACTGCTCCTCGGTGGCCAGCGTCCACAGGTGGAAGGTCGCGCCGTCGGGGGTCAGGCGCGGGAGGTTGCCGGTCCAGGTGAGGGCGACCAGCACGTCCTTGCCCAGCGACGACCGGTCGCCGAGGGGGTCCAGCAGCAGGGTCACCAGCGCCACCCCAGCCACCACGAGCAGCAGGGCCGGCACCAGCCGGCGGGCCCGGCGTACGTAGAAGCGCCGCAGGTCGACCTGCCCGGTCCGCTGCAGCTCGCCGAGCAGCACCCCGGTGATCAGGTGGCCGGACAGCGCGAAGAACATCACCACCCCGACCACGCCGGCGCCCGGCGCGAGGTCGGGGAGGGCGTGCCGGAGCACCACCAGCCCCACGGCGATCCCTCTCAGCAGGTCCAGGCCCTGGATCCTCACGCCAGGACGTCCCGGACCAGCAGGTCGACGAGGTCGGCGTAGGCGAGGCCGGCGGCGGCGAACATCCGCGGGACCTGCGAGTGCTCGGTGAAGCCCGGCATCGTGTTGACCTCGTTGAGCACCGGACCGTCGGCGGTCCAGAAGAAGTCGACGCGGGCCACGCCGGCGCAGCCGAGGGCGTCGTACACCGCGACGGCGGCGTCCTCCAGCGCCTTGCGGTCGGGGTCCTCGAGGGCGGCCGGGACCCGGAAGTCGGCGGACCCGCCGTACTTGGCGTCGAAGTCGAACAGCCCGTCCACCACGATCTCGAGGGCGGGCGAGACCACGAGCCCGTCCCGCGTCCGCAGGACCGCGACGTCGATCTCCCGACCGACCAGGAGCTCCTCGACCAGCACGCGGTCGTCGAGCGCGAGCGCGGCGGCCAGCGCCGGCGCGAGCTCCTCGGCGGTCCGGACGAGGGAGACGCCGTGGCTGGAGCCGGCGGCGACCGGCTTGACGACGACCGGGTGCGTGAACCGGTACGCCGCGGCGGTGGCCGCCGTGAGCAGCACGCCCGGCGCCGTGGCGACGCCGACCGCGTTCGCCACCAGCTTGGTCGCCCACTTGTCCATCGCCAGCGCGCCGGCGCCGACCCCGGAGCCGACGTAGGGCACGCCGGCCAGCTCGCAGAGTGCGGCCAGGGTGCCGTCCTCGCCGAGCGGGCCGTGCACGACCGGGACCACGGCGTCGCAGCGCTGCAGCTGCGCCACGGCGGCGGGGAGGCCCCCCTCCCACTCGCCGGCCCGGCCGATGGTGAGGCGGACGACGTCGTACCGCTCCTCGAGGGCGTCCGCGACACCGGCGGCCGAGGCCAGCGAGACGTCGTGCTCGCAGCTCGCGCCGCCGCCGATGACGGCCACGCGGGTCATCGCACACCTCGCAGCGACGACACGACGGTGCCACGGGCGATCCGCGGCCCGAAGCCGGTGACCACCTCGTGGGGGAGGGTGTCGGACCAGGCGGCCCAGTCGGCGGGGGTCGGCTCGCCGGCGGTGCCGGGGCCGAGCACGGTCGCGGTCTCGCCGGCCAGCACCGGCTCGTCCCCGACGTCGACGACCACCTGGTCCATCGACACCCGGCCCACGACCGGGCAGCGGCGCCCGCGGAGCAGCACCTCCGCGCGCCCCGAGGCGGCGCGGGGCAGGCCGTCGGCGTACCCGAGGGGGAGCAGGGCCAGCGTGGTCGCGCGCGGCGTGGTCCAGCTGTGGCCGTAGCCGACCGGCGTCCCCGCGCGGACCCGCCGGACGGACACGACCGGGGCGGTCAGGGTCATCGCCCAGGTCAGCTCGGTGCTCCCCGACGGGTCGATGCCGACCAGGCCGGCGCCCACCCGCACCGTGGTGTGGTGGCTGCGCGGATCGGTGAGGGTGGCCGCGGTCGCGGCGAGGTGCCGTACGACGGGCCGCAGCCCGGTCGCCCGCGCGGTCTCCAGGCCCCAGGCGAACCGGGTCCGCCCGGTGGCGTTCGCCGGGTGCCCGGGCTCGTCGGCGCAGGCCAGGTGGCCCATCACGCCCACGACCGTCAGCAGCCCGGCCTGCTCGGCCCGCCGGGCGGTGCGGCACAGGCGGGCCCACGACGTCGGCTCCGCGCCGTCGCGGGCGAGGCCGGTGTCGAGGTGCAGGTGGACGCGCGCGCCGGGCGCCGTCCGGACGACCGCGTCGAGGTGCGCGGCGCTCGGGACGGCCAGGTCGAGGTCGGCGGCCACGGCCGTGGCGAAGTCGGCGTCGACCGGATTCAGCCAGCTCAGCACCGGCGCCCGCAGCCCGGCCTCACGCAGGGCGAAGCCCTCGGCGATGCTCGTCACGCCCAGCCCGGTGGCGCCGTTGGCCAGCGCGGTGCGCGCGACGGTGACAGCACCGTGCCCGAACCCGTCGGCCTTGACTACGGCCATCAGCTCGCCGGTCGCCCGAGCGGCGAGCAGGCGGGTGTTGGCCGCGATTGCGGCGGGGTCGACGACGAGCTGCGGGGCGCTCACCCGCGGGTCGGCGTACGTCGTCGTGGCCACGGCGCTCATGCCGCGACTGCCACGTCGAGCGGTCCGTACGACGCCGCCGCGGCGCCGGTCACCAGCGCCCAGTAGCGGTCGCCGAAGCTCCAGTGCCACCACTCGGTCGGGTAGTTCACCAGCCCGGCCCCGCCCAGCACCCGCGCCATCAGGTCGCGGTGCGCCCGGGCGTCGGCGCCGATGCCGGCCGCGGCCGTGAAACACCGGCCGTCGGACTGCTCCGGGGTCGCGTCGATCGCCGTGCCGAGGTCGAGCTCGTCCCCGCAGGCGTCGACCAGGGTCAGGTCGACGGCGGCGCCCGCGACGTGCGGCGCGACGTCGACGGGGGAGACGAACCGGCTCACCAGGCGGGCCCGTTCGGTGGCGTCGGCCTGCGGGTGGGCCGCGCGCACCTCGGCGTCGTACCGCTCGATGATGGCCCGCTGGTCGCGCACCGACCGGTGGCCCTCGACCACCCGGAGCGTGACGCCGAGGGGGAGCGCGTGGCGGGCCGCGACCAGGCGGTCGGCGAGACCGGCGCGCACCAGAGCCCGGGCCGGGCCGAAGCCGGCGTCGAGGCGGACGAGCGGCTCGCCGCACTCGTGGACCGGGACCGCGGCGACCCGCGGGTCGGACAGGAGGATCGTCATGCGACCACGCTCGCCGGTCCGGTGGGGACGTGACCTCCACCTCAGGTGCCGGAGGGCTGGCCCGAGGTGCCGACCTGCGGCCCTACGATTCCTCCATGCGCCTGCGTCGTACCGCCCTCGCCGTGCCCGTCCTGCTGACCCTCGCCGCCGCCTCCGCCTGCGCGCCGGTCGACGACAGCGACTCCGCCGCGGACTCCTCCGGCGACTCCGCCGCGAGCGGCGAGGCCTGCGGCGTCGACGACCTGTCGCTGAAGACCGACGGCCAGCTGACCATCGGCACGGACTCCCCGGCGTACGAGCCGTGGTTCACCGACAACGACCCCACCAACGAGAAGGGCTTCGAGTCCGCCGTGGCGTACGCCGTGGCCGACGAGCTCGGCTTCGCGAAGGACGACGTCACCTGGGTGAAGGTGCCCTTCAACACGTCGTACGCGCCGGGCGAGAAGAACTTCGACTTCGACATCAACCAGATCTCGATCTCCCCGGAGCGGGCCGAGGTCGTCGACTTCTCCGACGGCTACTACTCGGCCGCCCAGGCCGTCGTCGCGCTCAAGGGCAGCAAGGCCGCCAACGCGACCACGCTGGCCGAGCTGAAGGACCTGCGCCTCGGCGCCCAGACCGGCACCACCTCGCTCACCGCCATCCGCGACGTGATCGAGCCCGGCACCGACCCGGCCGTCTTCGAGGACACCAACGCCGCCAAGCAGGCCCTCCAGAACGACCAGATCGACGCCGTCCTCGCCGACCTGCCGACCGCGTTCTACATCTCCGCGGTCGAGATCGAGGACTCCACCATCGTCGGCCAGTTCCAGCCCGAGGTCGGCGACACCGAGGAGTTCGGCCTGCTCTTCGAGAAGGGCAGCGAGCTGGTGCCGTGCGTGAACGACGCTCTCGCCGCGCTGCGCGAGGACGGCACCCTCGACGAGATCGAGCAGGAGTGGCTCTCCGACGTCGTGGACGTGCCTGAGCTCCAGTGAGCACCTGGCAGCCCAGCGCCCGGGAGCTCGAGCGCCGGCAGGTCCGCCGGTCGCTGCGCCGGCGGTCGGTGCTGATCGCCACCGCGGTCACCGTCGCGGTCTTCGCGGCGGTGGCGGTGGGGCTGACCTCGTCGCCGGGGTGGGCCACCGTGCGCTCGACCTTCTTCGACGCGGGGGTCGCCCGGGAGACCTTCCCGGCGATCCTCGACGGCCTGTGGATCAACATCAAGCTGTTCCTGATCTGCGAGGTGTTCATTCTCGTGCTCGGTCTGGCGGTGGCGCTCGCGCGGACCGCACGCTCGCCGTGGCTCACGCCGGTGCGGGTGCTGGCCGTGCTGTACGTCGACCTGTTCCGCGGCGTCCCGACCGTGCTGCTGGTCCTGCTGCTGGGCTTCGGCGTACCCGCCCTGGAGCTGCAGGGCCTGACCAACGACCGGTACGTCTGGGCCGGCGTCGCCCTCGTGCTCTCGTACGGCGCCTACGTCGCCGAGGTGTTCCGCTCGGGCATCGAGTCGATCCACCCCTCGCAGCTCAACAGCGCCTCCGCGCTCGGTCTCAGCCGTGCCCAGTCGATGCGGTTCGTGGTGGTCCCGCAGGCCGTGCGCCGGGTCGCCCCGCCGCTGCTCAACGACTTCATCTCGCTGCAGAAGGACACCGCCCTGGTCTCGATCGTGGGCGTGTTCGACGCGGTCTTCGCCGCGCGTGACTCCACCGGCTACCTGTTCAACTACACGCCGTACGTCGTGGTCGCCGCGATGTTCATCGCCATGACCATCCCCCTGGCGCGCGTGACCGACTGGCTCGGGCGCCGCGCTCTCGCGCGCGAGAGGGCGGGGGCGCTGTGACCGGGCTGCTGGAGGTCTCCGGCCTGCGGAAGTCGTACGGCGACCGCGTCGTCCTCGACGACATCGCCCTGACCGTGGCGCCGCACGACGTCGTCTGCCTGATCGGCGCGTCCGGCTCCGGCAAGTCGACCCTGCTGCGCTGCCTGAACCTGCTCGAGGAGATCGACGACGGCGTCATCCGCTTCGAGGGCCGCGAGATCTCCGACCCCCTGGTCGACCCGCGCGAGGTCCGCAAGCAGATCGGCATGGTCTTCCAGGCCTACAACCTCTTCCCGCACCTGTCGGTCCTTGACAACTGCACCCTCGCCCCGCGCCGCGTCCACGGCATCTCGCAGTCCGCGGCCGAGGCGCAGGCCCGCGAACTGCTCACCCGCTTCGGCCTCGGCGAGCACATCGACCAGCACCCCGACCGCCTCTCCGGCGGCCAGCAGCAGCGCGCCGCCCTGGTCCGCGCCCTCTGCACCCGCCCCCAGGTCCTGCTCCTCGACGAGATCACCGCCGCCCTCGACCCCGAGCTGGTCGGCGAGGTCCTCGAGATCGTCCGCGCCGAGGCCGCCGCCGGCATGACCATGGTCCTGGCCACCCACGAGATGGCCTTCGCCCGCGAGGTCGCCACCAAGGTCTGCTTCCTCGACCAGGGGCGGATCCTCGAGCAGGGCCCGCCCGCCGAGATCTTCTCCGACCCGCGCGAGGAGCGGACGCGGCAGTTCCTGCGGCGGGTGCTGTAGCGCCGAGCTGTGGAAGTCCTGACGTACCCGGTACGTCAGGACTTCCACAGCCCGGGGGCCTCGCAGGCCTCCGAGCAACCGATGAGTGTGCCGACCCACCCGCGGCGGGTCAGCAGTGACCCGACCCGTCCCGCGGTGTGGCAGGGCCGGTCGAACACCTGTCCCCACCCGAGGCGTACGGCGTTCTCCCGGTCCACGGCGGCGACCAGATCGCGCTCCAGGTCGGCATCACGCTGCGCTGCCGTGTTGTGGAACAGCCGCCCGTCGAGCTCGACGACCTGGCCGACCTCGCGGTACTCCACGTCGCGACGGCCACCGTGCACCGGTCGCTGCCGCGTGCCCTGCGGGAGGGAGTGTGGCCGCTCGACCCGGTGCAGGTATCCGTGCTCCAGCACCGAGCACGTTCCACCAGCGATGTCGCCGAGCACCTGGGTCAGCCACTCGCGGCGTGGCAGGCCGACGAGGGTCCCGGCCGCCTCGACGACCCGGGTCGCCGTCGTACGCCGCGACTGGCACACGTCGGCCAGCATCTGGATGGCGTCCAGGTCGCCCAGGGTCGAGGCGACCAACAGGGCGGCGTGCTCGACCCGGACACGCGGCGGCGAGGCGGGTGCGAGGACCAGGTCGTCGTACCGGCGGGAGCGGTGGACGTCGTACCCCGGGTCCGGACGGCGCCTGACCCCTGCCGGGACCACGATCTCGATCAGCGCGGTGTCGTCGTGGTGCCGCCAAGTGGGACCGAGCGCCGCCCGGAGCGCGGAACGCCCGGCGAGTGCGGCGGGCCGGAAGTGGTGGATCCCCGCCCATGCCCGCTGGGACCAGGTGGGTCGCCCCGTGTGGTCGACGAAGGCGCCGGGCAGGATGCGCACCAGCTCTCGGCGGCGGAGCAAGCGCTCGAGGTCGTGGGGTGCGATCCCGTGCTGCCGCAACTGGGCGCGGCTGATCGTGCCGTCCTGGCGACGCATCAGTCGGCGCGTTGGGGCATCCATGGCAGCAGGGTGTCCGGCCGAGCCGGCTCGCACCACCGGCCGCCGTCCGCCTGTGGACGGGGGCGTGGAACTCCTGACTTACCAGACGCGTCAGGATTTCCACACCCTCTACAAACGTGACAGTAAAACTGTCATCATCAACCGCATGACGGTAGAGCTGGGACAGGGAACCGGCCCGCTGAAGGGCGTCAAGGTCGTGGAGATCGCGGGGATCGGGCCGGGCCCGCACGCGTGCATGATCCTGGCCGACCTGGGGGCCGACATCATCCGGGTCGAGCGGCCGGGCGGGCAGATGCTCGCCGGCGGGGCCAAGAACATCCTCAACCGCGGCCGTCCCAGCGTGGCGCTGAACCTGAAGGACCCGGAGGCGATCGCCACCATCAGGGAGCTGGTGCGGGACGCCGACGTCCTGGTCGAGGGGATGCGGCCGGGGGTGGCGGAGCGGCTCGGGATCGGACCGGACGACGTCGCGGAGGTCAACCCGCGGCTGGTCTACGGCCGGATGACGGGCTGGGGGCAGCACGGACCGCTGGCGCACGCCGCCGGGCACGACATGAACTACGTCGCCATCACCGGCGCGCTGTTCGGGCTGGGACAGGACAAGGCCAAGCCGCACTTCCCGACCAACCTGCTCGGCGACTTCGGCGGCGGCTCGACGTACCTCGTGATCGGGATCCTGGCCGCGCTCCTCGAGGCGAGGATCAGCGGGCAGGGGCAGGTCGTGGACGCGGCGATCGTCGACGGCACCGCCCACCTCAACGCGATGACGGCCGCGTTCGTCGGGGCCGGCACGTTCAAGGAGGAGCGCGCGGCCAACCTGCTCGACGGCGGCGCGCCGTTCTACGACCTCTACGAGACCAGCGACGGCCGGCACATGTCGGTCGGGGCGCTGGAGCCGCAGTTCTGGGCGACGTTCATCAAGCTCCTCGGCGTCGAGGACGTCGTCCCCGGCCAGTACGACCTCGACCGGTACGACGAGATGCGCCAGCTGTTCGCCGACACCTTCCGCACCCGCACCCAGGCCGAGTGGGTCGAGGTGTTCGAGGGCAGCGACGCGTGCGTGGCCGGCATCCTGCCGATGAGCGAGGCCGCGGAGCACCCGCACCTGAAGGCCCGCGGCGTCTTCGTCACCAAGGACGACACCCTGCAGCCGACGCCCGCGCCCCGCTTCTCCCGCACCGAGGCCACCCTCGGGAGCGCGCCCGCCCCCGAGGCCGGCAGCCAGACCCGGGAGGCGCTGACCGCCTGGGGCATCGCGGACGTGGATGGACTGATCGCCCGGGGGGTAGCGGTCCAGGTGTGAAGCCGTTCCTCTTCCTCGGCACCCGCGCGCAGGACCTCGCGGCCGACGGGGAGTACGACGCCGTCCTCCGCTTCACCGGTCTCGACGAGCGTGACGTACGACGGGTCCGCCTCGAGCGGGATGAGCTGGGGGAGGTCGACCTCGACGCCTGGTCGGGGATCGTGCTGGGCGGCGGTCCGTTCAACATCAGCGACCCCGAGGACGCCAAGAGCGGCACCCAGCGACGCGTCGAGGCCGAACTGCGCGCGCTCGCCGAGCGGGTGCTCGAGCGCGACTCGCCGTTCCTCGGTGCCTGCTACGGCATCGGGACCCTGGGCACCCTTCGCGGCGGCGTCGTCGACCGCACGTACGCCGAGCCGATCGGCGCGGTGACGGTCACCCTCACCGACGCCGGTCGGGAGGACCCGCTGACCGGCGTCCTGCCGGAGACCTTCGAGGCCTTCCTCGGCCACCAGGAGGCGGTCAGTCGGCTGCCGCGGGGCGCCGTACTGCTGGGTGAGGGGGCGGGCTGCCCGGTCCAGGCCTTCCGGCTCGGGCGGAACGTCTACGCCACGCAGTTCCACCCCGAGCTCGACGTCGAGGGGATCGTGACCCGGATCCACGTCTACGCCGGCTACGGCTACTTCGAGCCGGCCGACGAGCAGGTCCTCGTGGACGGCGCCCGTGCGGCGACGGTCACCGAGCCGCCACACCTGCTCCGCCGGTTCGTCGAGCTGTTCGCCGACTATTGAACATCCGTCAATAAGGCGCTTACAGTGTCAGCATGGAACACGTCGACGTCCTGATCATCGGGGCCGGGCTCTCGGGCATCGGGGCCGCCTGCCAGCTGCGCGAGCATCACCCCGACCGCAGCATCGCGGTCCTGGAGGGCCGCGCGGTGAGCGGCGGCACCTGGGACCTGTTCCGCTACCCCGGCATCCGCAGCGACTCCGACATGTTCACGTTCGGCTACCGCTGGCGGCCCTGGCCCGGCGACACCGCGCTGGCCGACGGGCCGCTCATCCTCGACTACGTTCGCACCGTCGCGGCCGAGTACGGCGTCGACGCGCTGATCCGCTACGACCACCGGGTGACCCGCGCGAGCTGGGACTCCCGCACCGCCCGCTGGACGGTCGAGGTCGAGGGTCGCGAGCCGATCAGCGCGAGCTTCCTGCACGCGTGCACCGGTTACTACGACTACGAGACCGGGCACGCGCCGGTCTTCCCGGGCCAGGACGACTTCCGCGGCGACGTGGTCCACCCGCAGCACTGGCCCGAGGACTACGACTACGCCGGCAAGCGGGTCGTGGTGATCGGCAGCGGCGCCACCGCCATCACGCTGGTGCCCGCGATGGCCGACACGGCCGAGCACGTCACGATGCTGCAGCGCTCCCCGACGTACGTCCTGTCCCGGCCGGGCAAGGACCCGTTCGCCACCAAGCTGGCCCGGCTGCCGCAGCGGCTGCGCTACCCGCTCGTGCGCTGGAAGAACATCCTGGTCGCGACCGGCTTCTACCAGCTCTCGCGCCGCCGCCCCGCGCTGGTCAAGAACGTGATCGCGAAGGCGCTGCATCGCCAGCTCGACGGCCACGTCGACGTCGACCAGCACTTCAAGCCGTCGTACGACCCGTGGGACCAGCGGCTCTGCTTCGTGCCCGACGGCGACCTGTTCAAGGCGTTCCGCAAGGGCACCGCATCGGTGGTCACCGACACCATCGAGACGTTCACCGAGACCGGCATCCGGCTCACCTCGGGCGAGGAGCTGGCGGCCGACCTGATCGTCACGGCGACCGGGCTGAAGCTGCTGCCGTTCGGCAAGATCGACCTCGAGGTCGACGGCGCGAAGGTCGAGCTCAGCGACACCATGGCCTACAAGGCGCTGATGCTCAGCGGCGTGCCGAACTTCGTCTACACGATCGGCTACACCAACGCCTCCTGGACGCTGAAGGCCGACCTCGTGAGCGAGTACGTCGTCCGCCTGCTGACCCACCTCGACGAGCGCGGGCTGCGCAGCGTGGTCCCGCGCAAGGACCCGTCGGTGACCGAGCGGCCGTTCATGGACTTCCAGTCCGGCTACGTCCTGCGGGCGCTCGACGGGCTCCCCAAGCAGGGTGACCGGGCGCCGTGGATGCTGAAGCAGAACTACCTCACCGACGTCCGGACCATCCGCACGGACCGCATCGACGACGGTGTCCTGGAGTTTGCCTGAGCAGGCCGTCGGTCACTGGCACGGTGACACGCAATCGACTCGAGGGAGGCCCCTGATGGGCATCGGTGACAAGATCAGCAACAAGGCCGAGGAGCTCAAGGGCCACGGCAAGGAGCACGCCGGCAAGGCGACCAACGACCCGGGCCTCGAGGCCGAGGGCAAGGCCGACCAGACCTCCGGCAAGGTCAAGAACGCCGGCGAGAAGCTCAAGGACGCCGCGTCCGACCTCAAGGACGGGCTGACGAAGTAGTCAACGTCACCCTCCGGCAATGATGGGTACGACGGGCCGCACCCCTACGCTGGGAGTGCGGCCCGTCCAGTCTTGCCTCGGGCCCGCCTCGCGCTCGTCATCATGAGCGCGCTTCTTCTGGCGAGACACCGCCACAGTGAGTGACTCTCTTTTGTCTTCGCACAACTTCGCCGACCTCGGCGTGCCCACCTCTCTCGTCGCCCTCCTCGCGGAGCGCGGCATCACCGTCCCGTCGCCCATCCAGGCGGCGACCCTTCCCGACTCCCTCGCCGGACGCGACGTCCTCGGTCGGGGCCGCACCGGCTCCGGCAAGACCTACGCGTTCCTGCTCCCGCTGGTCGCCCGGCTCCAGGCGTCCGACAAGCGCCCGCAGCCCAAGCGGCCCCGCGCGCTGATCCTGGCCCCGACCCGCGAGCTGGTCGGCCAGATCCAGGAGGCCCTCGCGCCGCTGGCCAAGTCCGCCGGGCTCTCGACGATGACCGTCTTCGGCGGCGT
The DNA here is from genome assembly GCF_900101465.1 of Nocardioides lianchengensis. GTDB lineage: Bacteria > Actinomycetota > Actinomycetes > Propionibacteriales > Nocardioidaceae > Nocardioides > Nocardioides lianchengensis. The sequence goes on along the minus strand of NZ_FMZM01000002.1, from coordinate 131,369 downwards.
CGGCCAGAACCCCCAGGTCGCCGGCCTGCGCCGCGGCGCCGACATCGTGCTGGCCTGCCCCGGTCGCCTCGAGGACCTGATCGGCCAGGGTCACTGCGACCTCGGCGGCATCGAGATCACCATTCTCGACGAGGCCGACCACATGGCCGACCTGGGCTTCCTGCCCGGCGTGCGCCGGATCATGGACCGCACGCCCCGTGAGGGCCAGCGGATGCTCTTCTCGGCCACCCTCGACAACGGCGTGAACGTGCTGGTCAAGCGGTTCCTGACCAACCCGGCCACCCACGAGGCCGACTCGGCCCAGTCGCCGGTCGCCAAGATGGACCACCACGTCCTGCACGTCGCCCGCGAGCAGCGGGTGCCGGTGCTGGTCGACCTGACCAGCGCGCCCGGTCGTACGGTCGTCTTCACCCGCACGAAGCACGGCGCCAAGGCGCTGACCCGCCAGCTCAACAAGAACGGCGTCCCCGCCGTCGAGCTGCACGGCAACCTCAGCCAGGGCGCCCGCACCCGCAACATGGACGCCTTCCACGCCGGTACGGCCAGCACCCTGGTCGCCACCGACATCGCCGCTCGCGGCATCCACGTCGACGACGTGGCGCTGGTCGTCCACGCCGACCCGCCGGCCGAGCACAAGGCCTACCTGCACCGCTCGGGCCGCACGGCCCGCGCGGGTGCCGCCGGCACCGTCATCACCCTGATGACCGAGGACCAGGTCCGCGACGTGCGCGACCTGACCCGGGCGGCCGGCATCAAGCCGACCATCACCAAGGTCGACGGCCCGCGGCACCCCGTGCTGACCCAGCTCGCCCCCGGCGAGCGGGTGCTCGTCGAAGGCGGCCTCGTGGTCGACACCCCCGAGCCGCAGCAGCGGCAGCCGAAGCAGTCCCGCCCCGGCGGGGCCGGCGGCGGCGCGAACGGCGGCGGCCGCAACCGTCGCCGGCGCGGCGGCAGCGGTGGCGGCACCGGTGGCGGCCAGGCCGGTGGTCAGGCCGGCGGCCGGCAGTCCTCGGGCGGCGGCCAGGGTCGCAAGCCCGCGGCCAAGCGGACCCAGTCCGCCGGCGCCGCGAAGAGCGGCGGCGGCTCGCGCCACAGCGCCTCGTCGTTCTCGACGGGTCGTCGCTAGGACCTCATGAGCCCGGTCGTCGCCTGGATGCGGAGGTCGTTGTGGGACGTCGTCCCGCGCGACCACCGCGACCCGCCTGAGCTGCTCCGGCGGCGTCAGCTGGTGACGGCCGGGTTCGTCGTCCTCGGGGCGGTCGTCCTCGGCTTCTCGCTCCGCATCGAGCCCGGCAGCTCGTGGTTCTATGTCTCGACCCTCGTCCTCGCCGCGGTGTGGGCGGTCGGTGCCTTCGTCTCCGGCCCGCTCCACCTCGGCCGGATCGCCCGTCGCGATCGGCTGGTCCGTCCCTGGGCGACGCCGATCGGCGTCGGCCTCGCGCTCGCGGGCGTGTTCGTGGTCGGCGCCCTCGTGGTGCGCGAGATCCCGTTCCTGGGCGACCAGGTGTCGTCGGTCCTCGACTACGCCGACCAGGGCTCGCTGCCGCTGCTGGTCGGCATCACCCTGGTCAACGGCATCGCGGAGGAGCTGTTCTTCCGCGGCGCGGCGTACGCCGCCATCCCGCGCCGGCCGGTCCTGTGGACCAGCGTCGCCTACCCGATCGCCACGCTCGCGACGGGCAACCTGATGCTCTCGTTCGCGGCCGTGCTGCTCGGCGTCGTGGTCGGGCTCGAGCGCCGCGCCTCCGGCGGCATCCTGGCGCCGATCCTCACCCACATCACCTGGTCGCTGGCCATGCTGCTGGTGCTGCCGCAGGTGATCGGCTAACTCTCCGCGACGGCCTTGCGGACCGCCTCGGCGTACGTCAGCGGCTCACCGGGGACGACGTCGCGGATCGCGAAGTCGGTCTGGATCACCTCGGTGCCCATCGAGTCGATGAGGTTGCGCCCGGTGGTCACGTCGACGTTGGTGACGAACGAGATCCAGTACGACGACAGCTTCGGCGTCAGGACCGGCACCACGAAGATCGGCGGCTTGCGGCCGTTCATCACCTCGGCGGCCTGCTGCAGCATCTCCAGGTAGCTGACCTGGTCGGCCCCGCCCACCTCGAAGACCCGTCCCAGCGCCGCCTCGTTGCCGACGACGCCGGCCAGGTAGCGGATCACGTCCTCGAGCGCGATCGGCTGGGTGCGGGTGGTGGCCCACCTCGGCACCACCATCGCGGGCAGGTTCTTCACCAGCTGGCGGGTCATCTCCCACGAGATGCCGCCGGCGCCGACGACGATGGCGGCACGCAGCACGGTGACCGGCACCCCCGACTCCCCGAGCAGCTGCTCCACCTCGCGCCGCGAGCGCAGGTGGGCGGAGAGATCGTCGCCGTCCTTGCCGAGCCCGCCCAGGTAGACGATCTGCTGCGTCCCGGCGGCCGCGGCGGCCAGGCCGAAGCCGCGGGCCGCCTCGGCGTCCTTGTGCTCGAAGTCGTCGTCGTCCAGCGAGTGCACCAGGTAGATCGCGACGTCGACGCCGGCGAGCGCGTCGGCGAGCGATCCGGGGTCGTGCACGTCGCCGAAGACCGGCTCGCCGGGGCCGTCGTACGTCTCCGGGTGGCGGGTCATCGCCCTCACGTCGTGACCGGCGTCGACGAGGACGGGGACCAGACGCTGGCCGACGAAGCCGGTGGCGCCCGTGACGAGAACGGAGGTCATGAGGGTGCAGTACCCATTAGAGTGTGATTGAAAGTTCAATCGCAAGGAGTCGTGCTGTGTCCGAGCCCCCCGTCGTCGCCCGGTACGGCGATCCCGATCCCGGAGCGCCGTTGGTCGTGCTGCTGCACGGGCGCGGCTCGTCGGAGACCGACATCCTCGGCCTGGCCGGCCACCTGCCGAGCGGACCGGAGTACGTCGCCGTCCGCGCCCCGATCGCCGAGGGCGGCGGCTACGCGTGGTTCGCCAACCGCGGGATCGGTCGGCCGGTCGCCGAGAGCCTGGCCGCGACGACCGCCTGGTTCCGCGCGTGGCTCGACGAGGTCGCGCCCGCGGGTCGACCCGTGGTGCTGGTCGGCTTCAGCGGCGGCGCGGCGTTCGCCGGCGGCCTGCTGCTGACCGACCCGCAGCGCTGGGCCGGGGTCGCCGTGCTGCTCGGCACGCTGCCGTTCGAAGACGCCGGGATGGACGTGGGGGCGGGTCGACTCGACGGCGTCCCGGTGCTGGTGGCTCAGGGCGACGCCGACACGGTCATCCCGCGCGAGCTGCTCGACCGGACCTGGAGCTGGCTGCACGACTCGTCCGGCGCCGAGGTCACCGGCCACCGCGACCCGTCCGGGCACGGTCTCACCGCCGGGACCGTCGCGGCCCTGTCCTCCTGGCTGACCGAGCGGCTCGGATGACGCCCGCGGAGGCGGCGGCCGAGCTGCGCGCGGTCCGGGCGGGGCATCGTACCCGACGGCCGTTCACCGACGACGAGCCGGGCCTCGACGCCGCCTGGGGCCTGGCCGTGCAGGACCTCGACCGCGCGACCCGGGTCGCGGCGGGGGAGCGGGTCGTCGGTGCCAAGCTCGGCCTGACCAGCGCGCCCAAGCAGCGCACCATGGGCATCGCCGAGCCGATCGTCGGCTTCCTGACCGACGCGATGGCGTCCGCCGACCCCGCCTCGCTCGTCCAGCCGCGCGTCGAGCCCGAGATCGCGTTCACCCTCGCCCGGGACCTCGACGGCCCGCTCACCCGCGCCGAGGCGGCGTCGTACGTCGGGGCCGTGCACCTCGCCCTCGAGGTCCTCGACAGCCGGTACGACGGCTACCGCTTCCGCCTGGCCGACGTGCTGGCCGACGCCACGAGCGCCGCCGGCTTCGTGCTGGGCGACCCGTTCCCGCTCCCCGAGGACCTGTCCGACCTGGCCTGCTCGTGGACCGTCGACGGGCGCACCGAGACGGTCCGCCCCGCGGCGATCCTCGGCGACCCGCTGCTCGCCCTGGTGCACCTGGCCGGCCACCTCGCGGCCCGCGGGGAGACGTTGCCCGCCGGGTCGGTCGTGCTCTGCGGGGCGATGACGGACGCCGTACCGCTGCCGGCGGAGGTGCGGCTCGACGCGCCGGGTGCGGGAGTAGTCACGCTCGACGGCTGACAGCGACTCGGCCTCGTCGCTCGGCCCGCCGGTGGTTGAGCAGGTCGCGCAGCGACCGCGTCGAAACCCCCGCACCCGGCAAGCGACCTCGATCGAGGCGGACTGTCGGCTCACCGGGTTTCGACACGCTCGTCGCTGGCGCTCCTCGCTGCTCAACCACCGGGGCCGCTAGCCGCGCGAGGGTCGGATGGTCGTCGTGCGCGCCGTCCGGGCCACGGCCGACTCGTAGGCCGTGACGAGTCCGCCGACCGACAGCGGCTTGAGCCGCTCCAGGACCTCCTGGAACAGCTCGGAGCTGTCGCCGTACCGAGGAGCGAGCTTCTCGGCGATCACCGCGTGCAGCTCCTCGGCCATCTGCCGGCCGTGCTCCTGGTAGACCCGGGCCGCGGCGACGGCGACCTCACGGGGGAAGCCGAGGTCGAGCAGCCGGACGCCGATGCTGAGCTGGGTGGCGGCGACCAGGTAGGCGTCCTCGCGGAGCCGGACGATGCCGAGCGCCTGCAGGGTCGCGACGTCGTCCTCGTCGAGGGGCCGACCGGCCCGCTGCTCCAGCTGGGCGCGATCCATCTCGACCGGGAGGTCGGCCTGCCAGGGGGCGAGCATGGTCCGGGCCAGGGTGATGTCCTCGGGCGCGGCGTCGGCCGGCAGCCCGGCGACGTACCGCTCGATCGCGGCCAGCGTGAAGCCGTGGCTCTGCAGCTCGCGGACCAGCTCCAGCCGGGCCACGTGGTCGCCGGAGTAGTAGCCCGACCGGCCTCGCCGGATCGGCGGCGGCACCAGGCCCTTGGTCGTGTAGAAGCGCACGTTGCGCACGCTCATCCCGACCCGGGCCGTCAGCTGGTCGAGCGTCAGCAGCTCGTCGTCGGGCACGTGATCCACCTCTCAGGTCTTGACCGTGACACCAATAGTGTCACAATCGGAGCACATCCCTCGATCACTCGCTAGGACGGTCATGGCTGAAGCATTCGTGTACGACCACCTTCGTACGCCGCGCGGCAAGGGCAAGGCAGCAGGCTCGCTGCACGAGGTGAAGCCGGTCGACCTCGTCGTCGGCCTCCTCGACGAGGTGAAGGAGCGCAACCCCGGCCTCGACCCGGCGCGCGTCGACGACGTCGTCCTCGGCGTGGTCTCGCCGATCGGCGACCAGGGCGGCGACATCGCCAAGACCGCGGCGCTGGCCGCGGGCTACCCCGACACCGTCGCGGGCGTGCAGCTCAACCGTTTCTGCGCCTCCGGCCTGGAGGCCGTCAACCAGGCCGCCTCGCGGGTCCGCGGCGGCTTCGAGGACCTGATCCTCGCCGGCGGCGTCGAGTCGATGAGCCGGGTGCCGATGGGCTCCGACGGCGGTGCCTGGGCCTCCGACCCGGCCACCGCGTTCCGGGCCGGCTTCGTGCCGCAGGGCATCGGGGCCGACCTGATCGCGACCATCGAGGGCTGGAACCGCGACGACGTCGACGCGTACGCCGCCGAGTCGCACCACCGGGCCGCCAAGGCCTGGGCCAACGGCTACTTCTCCGGCGCGATCGTGCCGGTCAAGGACATCAACGGCCTGACCGTCCTCGACACCGACGAGACGATCCGGCCCGACACCTCGCCCGAGGGTCTGGCCGGTCTCAAGCCGTCGTTCGCCGGCATCGGCGCCGACGCCGGCTTCGACGACGTGGCCCTGGAGAAGTACCACTGGATCGAGAAGATCGACCACGTCCACCACGCCGGCAACTCCTCCGGCATCGTCGACGGCGCCGCCCTCACGCTGATCGGCTCCGAGCAGGTCGGCACCGACCTGGGCCTGACCCCGCGTGCCCGGATCATCGCCACCGCGGTCTCCGGCGCCGACCCGACGATCATGCTCACCGGTCCGGCCCCCGCGGCCCGCAAGGCACTGGCCAAGGCCGGCCTCGAGGTCGGCGACATCGACCTGTTCGAGATCAACGAGGCGTTCGCCGCGGTCGCCATGCGGTTCATGCGCGACCTCGACATCAGCCACGAGATCACCAACGTCAACGGCGGCGCGATCGCCATGGGCCACCCGCTCGGCGCCACGGGCGCGATGATCCTCGGCACGCTCATCGACGAGCTGCAGCGCCGCGACCAGCGCCGCGGCCTCGCCACGCTCTGCGTCGGCGGCGGGATGGGCATCGCGACGATCGTGGAGCTCGTCTGAGCGACGGAGTCGCCAGACGAGCGCCACGGATCTTCGCGATCCGTCGGTGGTCGAGTAGCCCGCCACGACCGAGGAACGAGGTCGTGCCGGGCGTATCGAGACCCATCCAGGTCACGCGCGCACCCCGACCCGCGCCCCGCCGTACCCCTGAACCTCTCTCATCCAGAACAGGACCCTGATGAGCACCAGCACCGACACCCAGTCCGCCGTCCACTACGACAAGGACGCCGACGGCATCGTGACGCTGACCCTCGACGACCCGACGTCGAGCGCGAACACGATGAACCAGCTCTACATCGACTCCATGAACGCCGCGGTCGACCGGCTGTACGCCGAGGAGGCCGACGTCACGGGCGTCGTGGTCGCCAGCGCGAAGAAGACCTTCTTCGCCGGCGGCAACCTGAAGAACATGGTCCAGGCCGGACCCGACGACGCGGCCGACGTCTTCGCCCTGGGCGAGACCGTCAAGGCGGCGCTGCGCCGGCTGGAGAAGTTCCCGAAGCCGGTCGTGGCCGCCATCAACGGCGCGGCGCTCGGCGGCGGCTACGAGATCTGCCTGGCCACCCAGCACCGCATCGCGTGGGACGGCCCCGGCGTGATCGTCGGCCTGCCCGAGTCGAGTCTGGGCCTGCTGCCCGGCGGCGGCGGCGTGACCCGCATCGTCCGCAAGTTCGGCCTCCAGGCCGGCCTGATGGACATCCTGCTCACCGGCGCCCAGTTCAAGGCGTCGGCCGCGAAGGAGAAGGGCCTGGTCGACGAGCTGGTCGCCACCCGCGAGGAGCTGGTCCCGGCCGCGAAGGCCTGGATCAAGGCCAACCCCGAGACCACGCTGAGCCCCTGGGACGCGCCCGGCTACAAGATGCCCGGCGGTACGCCGAAGTCGCCGGCCCTGGCCGGCTTCCTGCCGGCCTTCCCCGCCCTGCTGCGCAAGCAGACCAAGGGCGCGGTCTTCCCGGCCGCGCGGGCGATCCTGTCCGCGGCCGTCGAGGGCGCCCAGGTCGACTTCGACACCGCCTCGCGGATCGAGTCGCGCTACCTCACGAACCTGGTCGTCAACCAGGGCTCGAAGGACATGATCCAGGCGTTCTTCTTCGACCTGCAGGCGATCAAGTCCGGCTCGCTCCGCCCCCAGGGCATCGAGCCGTGGAAGGCCACCAAGGTCGGAGTCTTGGGCGCCGGCATGATGGGCGCCGGCATCGCCTACTCCTGCGCCCGCGCCGGCATGGAGGTCGTCCTGAAGGACGTCTCCGACGAGAACGCGGCGAAGGGCAAGGCCTACTCCGAGAAGCTCAACGCCAAGGCGGTCAGCCGCGGCAAGCTGACCGAGGAGAAGTCCCAGGAGCTGCTCGACCGGATCACGCCGACCGGCGACCCGGCCGACCTGGCCGGCTGCGACCTGGTCATCGAGGCGGTCTTCGAGGACCCGTCGCTGAAGGCCAAGGTCTTCGCCGAGATCGCGCCGTACGTGAACGCGGACGCGCTGCTGTGCTCCAACACCTCGACGCTGCCGATCACCGAGCTCGCCGAGGGCGTGGACCGGCCGGCCGACTTCATCGGCCTGCACTTCTTCTCCCCGGTCGACAAGATGCCGCTGGTCGAGATCATCCGCGGCAAGGAGACCTCCGACGTCGCCCTCGCCAAGGCGTACGACGTGGTGCAGCAGATCAAGAAGACCCCGATCGTCGTCAACGACAGCCGCGGCTTCTACACCTCGCGGGTCATCGGCTTCTTTGTCAACGAGGGCCTGGCCCTGCTCGCCGAGGGCCAGCGTCCGTACTCGATCGAGCGCGCCGCGACCCAGTCCGGCTACCCGGTCGGCCCGCTGCAGCTGACCGACGAGCTCAACATGGAGCTGATGGCCAAGATCGCCAAGGCCACCCGCGACGCGGCCGAGCGCGACGGCACGCCGTACTCCGAGCACCCGGGCACCGCGGTCGTCGACACGATGATCGGCCTCGACCGCCCCTCGCGCCTGAAGGGCGCCGGCTTCTTCGAGTACGTCGACGGCAAGCGCGGCTCGATCTGGTCCGGCCTGGCCGAGCAGTTCCCGATCGCCGACGAGCAGATCCCGTTCGTCGACATGAAGGAGCGGATGCTCTTCGCGGAGGCGCTCGAGACGGCCAAGTGCTTCGAGGAGGGCGTCATCACCTCCGCCGCCGCGGCCAACATCGGCTCGATCATGGGCATCGGCTTCCCGCCGATGACCGGCGGCGCGGCCCAGTTCATGACCGGCTACGAGGCGGCCGACGGGTCCATCGGCCTGGCGGCCTTCGTGAAGCGCGCCGACGAGCTCGCGGAGACGTACGGCGAGCGGTTCCGCCCCACGTCGTACCTGCGCGACCTGGCCGAGCGGGGAGAGACCTTCCCCGCCTGATCTCCCGCTCCCCGCCGAGTCAGCAGAAGTCGGGGGCCGAGTCAGCACCAGTAGTGCTGACTCGCGCCCCCACTTCTGCTGACTCGGCCTCTACGTAAGGTCGGTCACATGGACTTCTCACCGTCTCCGCGCGCAGCCGACCTGACCGAGCGGGTCAGGGCCTTCGTCGCCGAGGAGATCGAGCCGGTGGAGGCGGCGTACCACGCCGACCTCGCCGAGCAGCGCCGCGGCGGTGACCCGTGGCAGGTGCTGCCGGTCATCGACGAGCTGAAGCGCAGGGCCCGGGACGCGGGGCTGTGGAACCTCTTCCTGCCCGCCGGCCACAGCGAGGGGTACGGCGAGGGGCTGACCAACGTCGACTACGCCCCGCTCGCCGAGATCATGGGCCGCAGCGCGATCGCGCCGCTGGTGATGAACTGCAACGCGCCCGACACCGGCAACATGGAGGTGCTGCTGAAGTACGGCAGCGACGCCCAGAAGGAGGAGTGGCTCGAGCCTCTCCTCAAGGGCGAGATCCGCTCCGCGTTCGCGATGACCGAGCCGGGCGTGGCCTCCTCCGACGCGACCAACATGGCCGCGACCGCGGTGGTCGACGGCGACGAGGTGGTCATCAACGGGCGCAAGTGGTGGTCGACCGGCGTGGGCCACCCCGACTGCCGGGTGTTCGTGTTCATGGGGCTCACCGATCCCGACGCCGACCGCCACCACCGGCACTCCATGGTGCTGGTCCCGAAGGACGCGCCCGGCGTGAAGGTCGAGCGGATGCTCTCCACCATGGGCCTGTACGACGAGCCGCTGGGCCACGGTGAGGTCTCGTTCACCGACGTGCGGGTCCCCGTCGAGAACATCATCAGCGGTCCGGGCGAGGCGTTCTCGATCGCCCAGGGCCGGCTGGGTCCGGGCCGGGTCCACCACTGCATGCGGTTGATCGGGCTGGCCGAGCTGGCCCTCGAGCTGGCCTGCACGCGGGCCCTCGAGCGCAGCGCCTTCGGCAAGCCGATCGCCAACCTGGGCGGCAACCGCGAGCGGATCGCCGACGCCCGGATCGCGATCGACTCCGCGCGGCTCCTGGTGCTGAACGCGGCCTGGAAGCTCGATGTCGGCGGCCCGCTGAACGCGCTGTCCGAGGTGTCGCAGATCAAGGTCGCGGTGCCGAACATGGCCCAGGGCGTCATCGACCTGGCCATCCAGCTGCACGGCGGCGCCGGTCTCTCCGACGACTTCCCGCTCGCGGCGGCCTGGACCGCGGCGAGAGCGCTGCGGCTCGCCGACGGGCCCGACGAGGTGCACCGCGGGGTCGTCGCCCGCCTGGAGCTGGGGAAGTACGGAGCGAAGCGATGAGCAGGGTCCTGATCACGGGTGCCGCGTCCGGGCTGGGCGCCGCGCTGGCCGAGGCGTTCGAGGCGCGCGGCGACGAGGTGCTGCGCACTGACGTGGTGGGTCTCGATACGCCGTCGCTCGTTCCTCGCGACGACTACTCGACCAACGAAGCGCCGTCGCTCGTTCCTCGCGACGGCTACTCGACCAACGAAGGGCTGACGCTCGACATCACCAGTGACGCCGACTGGGAGGCCGCACGAGCGCACGTCGAGGAGACCTGGGGCGGGCTCGACGTCCTGGTCAACAACGCCGGCGTCGCGGGCGGCGGGCGGCTCGACGTGGCCGGGCTCGACGAGTGGCAGTGGATCACCGAGATCAACCTGTTCGGCGCGGTCCGCGGCACCCGCGCCTTCGTGCCGATGTTCAAGCGCCAGCGCAGCGGCCGGATCGTCAACGTCGCGTCCCTGGCCGGGCTGGTCCACCCCGCGGGCATGGCGTCGTACAACGCGGTGAAGGCGGCGGTGGTCGCCCTGACCGAGACCACCGGCCACGAGCTCGCGTCGTACGGCGTGACCGCGCACGTCGTGTGCCCGTCGTTCTTCCGCACCAACCTGATGAGCTCGATCCGCGGCGCCGACTCGGCGCTCGCCGAGACCATGCGCGCCCTGGTGGACGACTCACCGACCAGCGCGGCCGACATCGCGCGCGAGGTGCTCGCGGGGCTGGACCGCGGCGACGAGATGATCCTCCCCGACGAGGCCGGCCGCACGGCGTACGGACTCAAGCAGGGCGACCGGGCGACCTACGACGCGATCATGCGCGACCAGGCCCGCAAGCTGCACGAGAGGGCGGAACGGTGAGCGACGACGGCAATCCGGCCAAGCCGGTCCGCGACGAGGACGCCTTCGACACCGCCGCCGTCCAGGAATGGCTGGGCCTCGGCCCGATCGAGGAGGTCCGCCAGTTCCCGGGCGGGGCCTCCAACCTGACCTACCTCCTGCGGATGACGGACCGCGAGCTGATCCTCCGTCGCCCGCCCTCCGGGCAGAAGGCGGCCGGCGCCCACGACATGGGACGCGAGCACCGCATCCAGGCCGCGCTCGCGCCGGTCTTCCCCTACGTCCCCGAGATGGTCGGGTTCTGCGAGGACGAGGCGCTGATCGGCTCGCCGTTCTACGTGATGGCCAAGGTCGAGGGCACCGTCCCGCGCCGCGACCTCCCGCCGACGATGAGCCGCGACGACGTCTCGACCCTGTGCGGCAACGCCTGGGACGTGCTGGCCGAGCTGCACTCCGTCGACGTCGCCGCCCACCCCGAGCTGGCCGCGCTCGGCCGCGGCGAGGGGTACGTCGGTCGCCAGGTCGCCGGCTGGACCTCCCGGTTCGCCAAGGCCCGCACCGAGGACACCGGCGACTGGAGCGCGATCGAGGCCTGGATCGCCGCGCACCAGCCGGACGACGTCGCGCAGGTGCTGATCCACAACGACTTCCGCCTCGACAACCTGGTCGTGGCGCCCGACGACCCGACCCGGGTGGTCGGCGTCCTCGACTGGGAGATGGCCACCGTCGGCGACCCGCTGATGGACCTCGGCGGCTCCATGGCCTACTGGGTCGAGGAGAGCGACGACGAGTTCTTCCAGATGTTCCGCCGCCAGCCCTCGCAGGCCCCCGGCATGTGGACCCGCGCCGAGATCGTCGAGCGCTACACCCGGCGGATGGGCTACGACGTCAGCCCCGACCAGTGGCTGTTCTACGAGGTCTTCGGCCTCTACCGGCTCGCGGTGATCGCCCAGCAGATCTGGTATCGCTACTTCCACGGCCAGACCACCAACGAGCAGTACGCCGTCTTCGGCCCCGCCGTCGGCTACCTCGAGTCGCGCTGCCGGCGACTCACCGGCACCTGATGGGGCTGCTCCTCCTCGTCCGGCACGGCCAGGCGTCCTTCGGGGCCGACGACTACGACGTGCTCTCGCCGACCGGCCACGAGCAGGGCCGGCTGCTCGGCGCGCACCTCGCGGGCCTCGGCGTACGGCCCGACGCCGTCGTGCGCGGCGGGATGCGCCGACACCGCGAGACGGCCGAGGCGATGCTGGAGAGCTCGGGCTGGGGCGTCGTACCCCAGGTGGACGGCGACTGGGACGAGTTCGACCACGTGACCCTGGTGGGCGCGATGGGGGAGGAGCTGCCGACCGACCGGCGGGCCTTCCAGGACCTCTTCGAGCGGGCCACCGCCCGCTGGGTGGCCGGCCACGTCCACGAGGGCGGCGAGTCGTACGACGCCTTCCTGGCCCGCACCCGGGCCGCCCTGGACCGGGCCGTCGACCGCGCCCGCACCGGGACCGTGGTCGTGGTGACCTCCGGTGGCCCGATCGGCGCGGCCGCCGCGAGCCTGGTGGACCCGACCGACCCCGCCCGGCTCTGGTCGGCGTTCAACACGGTGCTGGTCAACAGCTCGGTGACCCGGGTGGTCGTGGGCCGCAGCGGTACCCGGCTGCTCACCTTCAACGAGCACCCGCACCTGGTCGGGGACACGCTCACCTATCGCTGAACCCCGGGTGGACCCCGCACGAACGGGTGATGACGGAGGTTTCCGGCCCACCTCTCTTGACCAGGGAAGACTGATCACTTTGGGTAAAGATGCCCTGGGGTCGCACGCGCCTGCGCTCGACCGGGCACCAGAGTCAGGAGTCTGCACGTGCGCCAACACAGCTCAGGATCACGCCGGTTCGTCGGCCTCGTCTCGGTCGGGGCGGTCGTCGCCGCCCTGCTCGCCGCCGCGCCGGCCGCGCCGGCCTCCGCCGCCGACGGGTCCGACGTCGGGCGGACCGTCGCCGCCGGCAAGCCGACGACGTTCAAGGACGGCCGGTACGTCGTCGTCCTGCGCGACCCCTCGGTCGCCGGGTACGACGGCGGCACGAAGGGGATCCCCGCGACCAAGGCCGCGCCCGGCGCGGCCTTCCGCGACGACACCTCGGCCGCGCGGCGCTACGCCGCCCACCTGCGCTCGAGCCAGGACGCGCTCGCGAAGGGCGTCGGGGCCAAGGTCGCGACCAGCTACACCGTCGCCACCAACGGCTTCTCCGCCGAGCTGACCGGCGAGCAGGCGCTGGCCCTCGCGACCGACCGGCGGGTGCTCGCCGTCGAGCGCGACGAGGCCCGCAAGCTCGACACCTGGAACAGCCCGAAGTTCCTCGGCCTGACCGGCAAGCGGGGCGCCTGGGCCGCGGCCGGCGGGATGAAGCGGGCCGGCGACGGCGTGGTGATCGCCGACCTCGACAGCGGCATCTGGCCGGAGTCGAAGTCCTTCTCCGGCCGGAGCCTGTCGAAGAAGCCGAAGACGAAGTGGGACATCTCCCGCGACGGCACGAAGACCAGGATGGAGAAGGCCGACGGCGAGGTCTTCACCGGTGAGTGCGAGAAGGGCGAGGCCTGGACCGTCTCGCTGTGCAACACCAAGATCATCAGTGCCCGCTACTACCCCGAGGCCTTCCTCGCGGAGACGCCGGCCGCCGAGATCTCGCCCGACGAGTCGATCTCGACCCGGGACGGCGACGGCCACGGCACCCACACGGCCAGCACGGCCGCCGGCAACCGGGTCCGGCACTCGAAGGTCGAGGGCCGCGACTTCGGCCCGATCTCCGGCATGGCCCCGGCCGCGAAGCTCGCGGTCTACAAGGTCTGCTGGGAGGACACCGACGAGGACACGGGCGGCTGCTACAACAGCGCCATCCTGTCGGCCATCGACGACGCCGTCGCCGACGGCGCGGACATCCTGAACTTCTCGATCTCGGGTGCCACCGACACCGTCCTCGACGTCGTCGAGCTCGCCTTCGAGGGCGCGGCCGAGGCCGGCGTCTTCGTCAGCGCCTCCGCCGGCAACAGCGGTCCGGGGGCCTCGACGGTCGCCCACAACAGCCCGTGGCTGACCACCGTCGCCGCGACCACCCACGCCAACCTGGAGAACACCGTCCGGCTCGGCAACGGCCGCAGGATCGTAGGCGCCTCCGTCGTCGACCGGCGCATCAAGGGCCTCCGGCTCATCTCCGCGCGTGACGCGGGCAAGGCCGGCGTCGCCGCCGAGGACGCCGCGCTGTGCGGGCCGAACACGCTCGACCCGGCGAAGGTGAAGGGCACCATGGTGCTCTGCCTGCGCGGAGTCCAGGCGCGGACCGCCAAGAGCGCCGAGGTCAAGCGGGCTGGCGGCAAGGCGATGATCCTCGCCAACCCGACCGAGGGCAGCCTGGACGCCGAGTTCCACGCCGTACCCACGGTGCACATCAGCCACCTCGACCTGCCGAAGGTGCTGCGCTACCTCGCCGCGGACGGTCCCGCGCGGGCCCGCTTCGACAAGGGCAACACCACCCGCAAGAAGGCGCCGCTCCCGCAGGTCGGCGGCTTCTCCTCCCGCGGTCCGGCGCTGGCCAACGACAGCGACATCCTCAAGCCCGACATCTCGGCCCCCGGAGTGAGCGTGCTCGCCGCCGTCTCGCCGCCGTCCAACCAGGGCCGCCGCTTCGACCTCTACTCCGGTACGTCGATGTCCGCCCCGCACATCGCGGGCCTCGCGGCCTTCGTCCAGGGCGTGAAGCCGCGCTGGACGCCGATGGAGATCAAGTCGGCGATGATGACGACGGCCACGAGCGCGCGCAACGCGAAGGGCAAGAAGTCGAGCGACTGGTTCGGCCAGGGCGCGGGCCAGGTCCGGCCCCGGAAGCTCCTGAAGCCGGGCCTGTTCGTCACGACGAGCGGCAAGGACTGGCGCGGCTTCATCACGGGCCAGGGCCTGGACACCGGCACCCCGGCGATCGCGGCCAAGGACCTCAACGTCCCCTCGATGGCCAAGAGCGGCGTCACCGGCAAGGTCTCGTTCGTCCGGACCTTCCGGGCGACCTCGAAGGGCGTGTGGCGCGTCAAGGGCACGGTGCCCGGCTTCAAGGTCCGGTCCAGCGTGAAGAAGGTCCGGTCCAGCCGGGCCAACGACCTGATCCGGGTGCGGTTCACCTTCACCCGCACCTCCGCCCCGCTCGACAAGTGGGCCAAGGGCGCGGTGCGGCTGAGCGGTCCGACCGAGGTGCGGCTGCCGGTCGCGCTCCAGCCAGTCGCCGTCACGGCGCCCGACCTGGTCACCGGCAGCGGCGTCGCCGGCACGGCGGACGTCCCGATCACCGCCGGGACCACCGGCAGCGTCCGGGTCACCACCGCCGGGCTGACGCCCGCCGTCGTGTCGGCCGGCAGCGTGGCCACCCGGGCGACCGAGTACGAGTGCGTCACGGTGGCGCCCGGCACCGACCGGGCCCGCTTCGAGCTCGACTCGGCCGACGACAGCGCCGACCTCGACATGTTCCTGCTGTCGGTGTCGTCCTGCGCCCAGGACCCGGCCACCGCCGCCCTGGTCGCCGAGGTCGCGACCGGCAGCGCCGACGAGGCGGTCACGCTGACCGGGCTCCCGGCCGGCACCTACCTGGCCGCGGTCAACGGGTTCTCGGCCGGCACGGCCGGCAGCCCGATGCCCTATGAGGTGCGCTACTTTGGCATCGGCGGGGCCCCCGACGAGGGGGCGCTGACCGCCACGCCGAACCCGGTGCCCGTCACCGCCAGCAAGCGGACGTCGTTCCGGCTCTCGTGGACCGGCCTCACCCCGGCCACGCGCTACTACGGCTACCTGACCTACGCCGGGTCGAAGGACCCGACGTACGTCTCGGTCGTCACGCCGTAGCGCGCTCCGCCGTACGACGGGCGGCGCCCGGGACCTCGTGGTCCCGGGCGCCGTTCCGCGTCCGGCTCAGATCAGCCGCTTCAGCACCGGCAGCGGGGCGTGCTTCATCACGAGCGACAGCGGCGCCCACGGGAGCGGGGGCACACAGGCGGAGCCGACCCGCTTCTCGATCGCCGCGACCATGGCCTGCACGCCCTTCTCGGTCGTCGACATCAGCGGAGTGCGCTGGGCGACCTTCTCGTTCATCTCCGAGGCGATGTAGCCCGGGTAGAGCACGGTGACGTGCACCGTCCGGCCGAGCTCGGTGCCGTGCAGCTCGGTCCGCAGCCCCTCCGCGAGGTGGGCGATGCCGGCCTTCGAGGCGGCGTACGTCGTCAGCGTCTTGGGCAGCCCGCGCATCGCGGACATCGACGAGATCACCACCAGGTGGCCGGCGCGCTGGTCGCGGAAGACCTCCATCGCGGCCTCGCACTGGGCCAGGGCCGAGACGAAGTTGGTCGTCGCGGTCTCCTTGTTGGCCGCGAAGCCGCCCGTGCCGAGCGGGGCGCCCTTGCCGAGGCCGGCGTTCACGATCACCCGGTCGAGGGTGCCGAGGTCGGCCCGGAAGGCCCGCACGACCTCGAAGACCTGCTCGTGGTCGTTGACGTCGAGGGCGCGGACCGCCACCCGGCGGTCGGGGTGCGCGGCGAGGATCTCGGCCCGCAGCTCCTCCAGCCGGTCGGTACGACGGGCGCACAGCGCGAGGTCCTCGCCCGTCGCTGCGAGCTGGCGGGCCATCTCGGCGCCGAGCCCGGAGGACGCGCCGGTGATCAGGGTGGTGGGCATGGGCCGAGTGTGCCCGAACGTCCTGCCCCGCCGGGTGCATACGTGGTATACATACCGAGTATCTAGGGACCGTGGAGGTCAACGATGTCGGTCAGGCAGGCACTCCTGGCGCTGCTCGAGCAGGGCCCGATGTACGGCTACCAGCTCCGCAGCGAGTTCGAACAGCGCACCGGCGGCACCTGGCCGCTCAACGTCGGGCAGGTCTACACGACCCTGACCCGGCTCGAGCGCGACGGCCTGGTGGCCGGCGCGGGGGCCGACGACGAGGGCCACGTGGTCTACCGACTGACCGAGGACGGGCACGGTGAGGTGGCGACCTGGTTCACCACCCCGGTCGCGCGCACCCAGCCGCCGCGCGATGAGCTGGCGATCAAGCTGGCGCTGGCGGTGACGGTCCCGGGTGTCGACGTCGGCCGGGTGATCCAGCAGCAGCGGACCGCGACCATGAAGGCGCTGCAGGACTACACCCGGCTCAAGCGGAGCGAGCGCGGCGCGGAGCGGGTCGACCTGGCCTGGGGCCTGGTCCTCGACTCGCTGGTCTTCGCCGCGGAGGCCGAGATCCGCTGGCTCGACCACTGCGAGTCCCGGCTGCGACGGGCGGCCCGCGAGCAGTCCGCGGCGCCGGCGTCCGCTCCCGTCCAGGAGGAGGCCCGATGAGCCGCGAGCTCCAGCCGACCCAGGCCGCGCTGATCGCCCGGGCCGAGGCCCGCTGGCTCGACCAGGCCCGGCTGCGCCTCCGGCTCGTACGACGACCGCGGCCCGTCCGTCCGGCGGCGACCCGATGAGCGCCGTGCTGACCCTCGACCGCGTCAGCCGGGTCCACGGCGAGGGCGCGAGCGCCGTCGAGGCCCTCAAGTCCGTCACCTTCACGGCCGCCGCGGGCGAGCTGGTCGCGGTGATGGGCCCGTCCGGGTCCGGCAAGTCGACCCTGCTCACGCTGGCCGGCGGGCTGGACAGCCCGACCTCCGGGACGGTCACGGTCGAGGGCGCCGACCTCGGCTCGCTCGGGCTGAAGGACCGGGCGCGGATGCGCCGTACCGCCATCGGCTACGTCTTCCAGGACTTCAACCTGATCCCCGCGCTCACCGCCGCCGAGAACGTCGCGCTGCCGCTCGAGCTCGACGGCCAGCGGCCGCGCGCGGCCCGGGCCGCCGCCCGACTGGCGCTGGACGAGGTCGGGATCGGCCACCTCGCCGACCGGTTCCCCGACGACATGTCCGGCGGCCAGGCCCAGCGGGTCGCGATCGCCCGGGCCGTGGTCGGGGAGCGGCGGCTGATCCTGGCCGACGAGCCGACCGGCGCCCTGGACACCGAGACCGGCGAGGACATCCTCCAGCTGCTGCGCGCCCGCTGCGACGCGGGTGCGGCCGGGGTCCTGGTCACCCACGAGGCCCGGCACGCGGCCTGGGCCGACCGGGTGGTCTTCCTGCGCGACGGGGTCGTCGTCGACGAGTCGGGGTCCGCCCCGGTCGACGCGCTGCTCGACGCCGGGCAGGGGCGATGAGGGGCTGGCGGCTGCCGCTGCGACTCGCCTGGCGTGACGCCCTCCGCTCCCGGGCGCGCAGCGCGCTGGTGCTGGTGATGATCGCGCTGCCGGTGCTCGGGGTGACGGCCGCGACGGTGCTGATCGCCACCTCCAACGTCAGCACCGTCGAGGGCCTCGACCGCGAGCTGGGCGACGCCGACGCCCTGGTCGCGGTCCGCGAGGGGGTCGACGAGGTCGCCCAGGCGCCCAACCCCGACGATGGCCTGGACTACGACGAGGACAGCGGCACCGCGCTCACACCGGCGCAGCTCGCGGCGGCACTCGGCGACCGCCCGCTCACGGAGGTCCGCCAGGGCTGGGGGATGCTGCGAACCGACCGCGGGGCCACCGACGCGCAGCTCACCGAGGTCGACCTCTCCGACCCTCTCGCCGCGCGCCTCGTCGACCTGACGGACGGTCGGTTGCCCCGCGCGGCGGGGGAGGTCGTGGTCAACCAGGCGCTCGCCGACAAGGGGTACGACGTCGGCGACCCGCTGCGGCTGCGCGGCCAGGACTCGCCCGAGTCGGTGGTGGTCGGCATTGCGGAGTCCAGCCGGGTCCGGTCCGAGCCCGCCGTGGCGGGCCTGGTCGGCAGCCTCGGCTTCGAGACGTTCGACACGAGCCGCACCTGGCTGGTCGGCGGCGGACCGATGGACTGGGACGAGGTCCTCGCGCTCAACGAGCGCGGGGTGTCGGCGTACTCCCGAACGGTCCTGGAGGACCCGCCGCCGGCCTCGGAGGTCCCCAGCGAGGTCGAGGTCTACGAGAGCTCCACCGACGAGACCGCCCTGGCGATCGCCGCGCTGGTGGTGACGATGGCGCTGCTCGAGGTGGTGCTGCTGGCCGGTCCGTCGTTCGCCGTCGGGGCCCGGCGCCAGGCGCGGACGCTGGCGCTGGTCGCCGCCAGTGGCGGCACTCCCGCCCAGGCGCGCCGGGTGGTGCTGGCGAGCGCGATCGTCCTCGGTGCGGTGGCCTCGGTCGGCGGTGTCCTGCTCGGCATCGCCCTCGCGGCGGCCCTGCTCCCGCTGGTGCAGTCGTTCACCTCGTCGTGGCTCGGGCCCTTCCAGGTGGCATGGCTGCCCCTGATCGGCGTGGCCGGCTTCGGCCTGGTGAGCGCCTTCCTGGCGGCGGTCGTCCCGGCCCACCTCGCCTCTCGGCAGGACATCGTCGCGGTGCTGGGCGGCCGGCGCGGGGACCGCAAGCCGTCCCTGCGTTCGCCGCTGCTGGGGGTGGTGCTGCTCGGGGTCGGGATCGTCGGCGCCGTGCTGGGGGCCCGTCCGGGGGGCGAGCTGCTGATCGCGGCCGCGGCGATCCCGGCGGTGCTGGGCATGGTGCTGCTGGTTCCGGTCGTGCTCGCCGTGCTGGGTCGGCTCGCCGGCCGGCTGCCGCTCAGCCTGCGCTTCGCCGTACGTGATGCGGCCCGGCACCGGACCCGCACCGTGCCGGCCGTGGCTGCGGTCGCCGCCACCGTGACCGGCGTCGTCGCGCTCGGCATCTCGACCAGCAGCGACGCCGCCGAGGCGAGGGCGACGTACGCGCCGATGCTCCCGGCCGGGGCGGCGATCGTCTCGACCCTCGGCGGCCAGGACGCCGAGCAGGTCCGGACCGCTATCGGGCGGGAGGTCCCGGGGGCGGAGCCCACCGACATCCGTGGCGTGCGCGACGCGACCGAGGAGCAATACCTCGAGGTGACGGTGACCGCCGGCTCCGACGACTGGTTGCTGAGCAGCAGCTCCTCGGTGCTCGGCTCCTCGCTGCTGGTCGGCGACGAGCTGCCGCCGCTGCTGCTGGGGGTGGATGAGGACGAGCGCACGTCCGCGGCCAGGGTCCTGGCCGCAGGCGGCGCCGTCGCCTTCACCGACCGGGGGGTGAGGGGTGACGAGGTCGGAGTGCGGGTCGCGCGGTCCGATGGCATGACCGGTGAGCCGATCGGGCGACCGGTGAGCGCCACCCTGCCGGCTGTCGTGATCGACGTGGACCCGGCCTCGACCGGCCCGGTGGCGGTCCTGGCACCCGCGGCGGCCCGACAGATGGACCTGGAGGTGACGACCGTCGCGGTCGCGATCACCGGCGCTCGCGTCACCGAGGAACAGGAGCAGGCGGTGACCGAGGTCCTGGCCGCGACGGCCTCTGGCCAGGAGATGTACGTCGAACGCGGCTACCGGGCCGACGGCGAGACGCTGATCATCCAGCTGGTGCTGGCCGGCCTCGGCGCCCTGCTGATGCTGGGCGGCACCCTGACGGCGACGTTCCTGGCCCTGTCGGACGCCCGGCCCGACCTAGCCACGCTGTCGGCCGTCGGCGCCTCGCCGCGGACCCGTCGCGGGGTGGCGGCGTCGTACGCGCTGGTGGTCGGCTTCGTCGGCGCCGTGCTCGGCGCGGCGGTCGGGTTCGTCCCAGGGATGGCCGTGTCCCGCCCGCTGACGACCATGGGAGGCGAGACGTGCGTCATCACCGGGTCCGGCTCCTGCACCCCCTCTGGGGTTCAGGTCGGCCCGTTCCTCGACGTCCCGTGGCTGCTGATCCTCGGCATCGTGGTCGTGCTGCCGCTGCTCACCGCCGCGGTCGTCGGGCTGACCGCCCGCTCGCGGCTGCCGCTGGTGGCGCGGCTGTCGTGACGGCGCTCAGTTGAGGACGACGACCGTGCTCATGAACTTGTCGCCGGTGGTCTGCCGCTTGTCGTCCCACAGCGGCCACAGCCAGCCGAGGTAGCAGACCAGGCTGTCGACGTAGTGGGCCAGACAGCGCACGAGGGTCTGTCCGGCGCCGGTCGGACGGCCGGCGCTCTCCTTCAGCACCCGGATGCCGAGGTGGGACTTGCCGAGCGTGGCGCCGGTCCGACCCTGGCGCACGCAGGTGTTCCAGATCCAGAACGCCAGGGTCACGAGCACGCCGAGCGTCACCAGCACGACCGGTCCGGCGCCGCCGGTGTACTGGGACGAGGTGCCGCCGGTGTTGCCGTCCGTCCGGATCTCGTGCGAGGCCAGCAGCCAGGCGTAGCCCGGCGATCAGGGGGACCGACGCGGCCAGCCCGAGGAAGAGCCGGGCGTAGGGATTCCCGGCGTACGGCGGGGGCGGCGGCTGGCTCACGGCCGCACCGTAGTCGCTTTCGGGGTGGAGCGCCGGTGGTTGCGGAGGTCGCGCAGCGGCCGTCTCGAAACCCGTCCGGACGGGCGTCGGGTCCCGGAGACCGACTGTCGGCCCACCGGGTTTCGAGACGGGACGTCGTCCCTCCTCAACCACCGGGGAACCGTCCGGCCCAATAAAAGTCAGGCTTGACTGTTTGTAGTGATCCGGACGATGCTGTCCGGGTGCCGACCCCCACCCGCGTCCCCCAGGAGGAGCGGACCCGCGTGATGCGGGCCCGGCTGCTGGAGGCCACGGTGGAGCTGCTGGTCGAGCGCGGCTTCGGCGGGACGTCGACCACGCTGGTCTCCGAGCGGGCCGGGGTCAGCCGGGGCGCCCAGCTGCATCACTTCCCGACCAAGAACGCGCTGGTCGTCGCGGCGGTCGAGCACCTGACCGAGGTGCGGGGGGCGGAGCTGGCGGCCGCGGCGAGCGCGCTGCCGGCGGGCGGGCGTCGTACCCGGGCGGTGCTGCAGGTGCTGGCCGACCACTTCACCTCGCCCGTCTTCACCGCGGCGCTCGAGCTCTGGGTGGCCGCGCGCACCGATCCCGCGCTGATGGAGGCCGTCGCGCCGCTGGAGCAGCGGGTGGGCCGCGAGGTGCACCGGCTGACCGTCGAGCTGCTCGAGGCCGACGAGGCGCGGCCCGGCGTACGCGAGCTGGTGCAGGCCACCCTCGACCTGGTGCGCGGCCTCGGTCTCGCCGACACCATCACCGACGACGCGCGCCGCCGCGACGGCGTGCTCGACCGCTGGGCCGACGTCCTCGACAAGGAGCTCCCATGACCCTGCTCGACGACCTGCTCGACGACCTCCGGGCGGAGGGCGACACCCTCTGGAGCGCCGTCGCCGGCCTCGACGACGCCGGCTGGGCCACGCCCACTCCCGCCAGCGGCTGGACCGTGGCCACCCAGGTGGCGCACCTCGTCTGGACCGACGAGGTGGCCGTCGTCGCGGCCACCGACCAGCCGGCCTGGGACGCGCTCGTCTTGCAGGGAATGGTCGACCCGAGCGGGTTCGTCGACGCGGGCGCCCACGAGATCGCCCGGCTGGCGCCGACCGCGCTGCTCGCCCGCTGGGGCACCGCCCGCACCGCGCTGACGACGGCGCTGCGGGAGTTCCCGGAGGGCGAGCGGATGCCGTGGTTCGGGCCGCCGATGTCGGCGACCTCGATGGCCACCGCGCGCTTCATGGAGACCTGGGCCCACGCCCTCGACGTGTACGACGCCCTCGGCATCGAGCCCGAGCGCAGCGACCGGGTCCGGCACGTCGCCCACCTCGGCGTCCGCACCCGGGGCTTCGCCTACTCCGTCCACGGCGAGACCGCGCCGGCCGAGGAGCCGCGGGTCGAGCTCACCGCCCCGTCCGGGGAGACCTGGTCGTGGGGCCCGGAGGACGCGGCCCAGTCGGTGACCGGCTCGGCGTACGACTTCTGCCTCCTGGTCACCCAGCGCGTCCACCGCGACGACACCGACCTGGTGGCCGTCGGCGACGACGCCGCCCACTGGCTGACCATCGCCCAGTGCTTCGCGGGGCCCGCGGGCGAGGGGCGGGCCCCGCGATGAGCGTGCCCCTGCGGATCGGCAACTGCTCCGGGTTCTACGGCGACCGGATGTCGGCGATGCGCGAGATGCTCGAGGGCGGGCCGCTCGACGTGCTGACCGGCGACTACCTGGCCGAGCTGACCATGCTCATCCTCGGCAAGGACACCATGCGGGACCCGGCGCTGGGCTACGCGAAGACCCACCTGCGCCAGCTCGAGGACTGCCTGGGCCTCGCCCTCGAGCGCGGCGTGCGGATCGTCAGCAACGCCGGCGGGCTCAACCCGGCCGGGCTGGCCGCGCGGGTCCGCGAGGTCGCCACCGGGCTCGGGCTCGACGCGAACGTCGCCCACGTCGAGGGCGACGACGTCCGCGCCCTGTCCTTCGACGGCGCGCTGACCGCCAACGCCTACCTGGGCGGGTTCGGCATCGCCGCCGCGCTCCGCGAGGGTGCCGACGTCGTCGTCACCGGCCGGGTCACGGACGCCTCGCTGGTCGTCGGTCCGGCGGTCGCGCACCACGGCTGGACGCCCACGTCGTACGACGAGCTCGCGGGCGCCGTCGTCGCGGGCCACGTCCTGGAGTGCGGGACCCAGGCCACCGGCGGCAACTTCTCCGGCTTCCGGACGCTGCCGCACACCGGTGCCCCGCTGGGTTTCCCGCTGGCCGAGATCGCCGCCGACGGGTCCAGCGTCATCACCAAGCACGACGGCACCGGGGGCGCGGTCACCGTCGACACCGTGACCGCCCAGCTGGTCTACGAGATCCAGTCGACCCGCTACCTCAACCCCGATGTCACCGTGCGCCTCGACTCGGTCCGGGTGCAGCAGGACGGCCCCGACCGGGTCCGCCTCGACCGGGTGCGCGGCGACGCCCCGCCCGAGCAGCTGAAGGTCTGCGTCAACAAGCTCGGCGGCTACCGCAACACCGTCGAGTTCGTGCTGACCGGCCTCGACGTCGAGGCCAAGGCCGACTGGGTGCGCGAGCAGCTCTCGCCCGCGCTCACCGCGAGCACCGTGCACTGGAGCCGGGCCGCGCTGCCGCTGGCCGACGCGGACACCGAGGAGGGCGCCTCCACCCTGCTGCGCTGCACGGTCATGGACGCCGAGGCCGGTCCGGTCGGCCGGGCGTTCACCGCGGCGGCGGTCGAGCTGGCGCTGGCGTCGTACCCCGGGTTCACGATGACCGGGCCGCCCGCCGCGCCCACGCCGTACGGCGTCTACGGCGCCGAGTACGTCGACCGCGGGCTGGTGACGCACGCCGTCGTGCACGCCGACGGGGCGCACGAGGTGATCCCCGATCCGCCCGGGTTCTCGTCCGCCGACCCGGCCCTGGGGCTGCGCGAGTCGCCGTACCCCGCCCCGGCGGACTCGCTGACCCGTCGCGTCCCGCTCGGCTCGTTCGTGCACGCACGGTCCGGTGACAAGGGCGGCGACGCCAACCTCGGGCTGTGGGTCGTGAACGACGGCTCGCTGCTCCGCGACGACCGGGTGCGCTGGCTGACCAAGCTGATGAGCCCGCGCAAGGTCCGCGAGCTGATCCCGGAGGCGGCCGACCTGGACGTCGAGGTCTACGTGCTGCCCAACCTCGGCGGCGTCAACGTGCTGATCCGGGGACTGCTCGGGCAGGGGGTCGCCGCGTCGACCCGGTTCGACCCGCAGGCGAAGGGGCTGGGCGAGTGGATCCGGTCCCGGATGGTCCACGTCCAGGAGGACTTGTTGTGAGTGAGCTGAAGGCGATGGGCGCCGAGTTCGTGCGGCGCGAGGTGGCGCCGTACCTCGACGACTGGGAGAGCGCCGGCGAGATCCCCCGGTCGCTGCACCTGGCGGCGGCCAAGCAGGGGCTGCTCGGCGTCTCCTTCCCCGAGTCGGTCGGTGGCGAGGGCGGCGACGTCCTCGACACCGTCGACCTGCAGGAGGGGATGTTCGAGGCGGGCGCGTCGAGCGGGCTGATGTCCGCGCTGTTCACCGGCGGCATCGCGCTGCCGCACATCGCGGCCCACGGGTCGCCCGAGCTGGTCGACCGGTTCGTCCGCCCGACGCTGGCCGGGGAGACGATCGGCTCGCTCGCGATCACCGAGCCGGGCGGCGGCTCCGACGTCGCCAACCTCCGCACCACCGCGCGCCGGGAGGGCGACGAGTACGTCGTCAACGGCACCAAGACCTTCATCACCAGCGGCGTGCGCGCCGACTTCGTGACCACGGCCGTCCGCACCGGTGGGCCGGGTCACGCGGGCATCTCGTTGCTCGTGATCGAGAAGGGCACGCCCGGCTTCACCGTCGACCGTGCACTGACCAAGATGGGCTGGCACTGCTCCGACACCGCCGAGCTCGGCTTCGCCGACGTCCGGGTCCCGGCCGCGAACCTGGTCGGCCCCGAGAACAGCGGCTTCTACCTGATCGCCGAGCAGTTCGTCGTCGAGCGGCTGGCCCTCGCGGTGCACGCCTACGGCATCGCGGCCCGGTCGCTGGAGCTGACGGCGTCGTACTGCCGCGAGCGGGAGACCTTCGGGAAGCCGCTGATCGCCAACCAGGTGGTGCGCCACAAGCTCGTCGAGATGCGCCGCCAGGTCGAGGTGGCCCGCACCTACACCCGCGAGGTGGCCCGGCGCCATGTGGCCGGGGAGAACGTGATCGCCGAGGTCTGCCTCGCCAAGCAGACCGCCTGCGACACCGCGACGTACGTCTGCGACCAGGCCGTCCAGCTGCACGGCGGGACCGGCTACCTGCACGGGACCGAGGTGGAGCGGCACTACCGCGACGCCCGGATCCTGCCGATCGGAGGGGGAGCGACCGAGGTGCTGACCGATCTCGCCGCCAAGCTGTTGGGCTACGCGTCATGAGGACCGACCCCCGGTGGTTGAGGAGGTCGCGCAGCGACCGTCTCGAAACCCCGGCACCTGACAGTCGACCTGGATCGACGTCGTCCCCCGGCTCACCGGGTTTCGAGACGGGACTTCGTCCCTCCTCAACCACCGATCAGCCGTCCCCCGGCTCACCGGGTTTCGAGACGGGACTTCGTCCCTCCTCAACCACCGGTCGGGGAGGTGCGCGATGACCGCCAATCGTGAGGCCATGCTGGAGAAGCTGGCCGACCTGGACGCCGAGCACGCGAAGGCGGTGGCGGGCGGGGGCGAGCGGTACGCCGAGCGCCATCGCGCGCGCGGGAAGCTGCTGCCGCGCGAGCGGATCGAGCTGCTGGTCGACGAGGGGTCGGCGTTCCTGGAGCTGAGCCCGCTGGCCGGGTGGGGCTCCGACTTCACGGTCGGGGCGAGCGTGGTCACGGGCATCGGCGTGGTCGAGGGCGTGGAGTGCCTGATCACCGCCAACGACCCGACCGTGAAGGGCGGGGCGAGCAACCCCTGGACGGTCAAGAAGATCTTCCGGGCCGCCCAGATCGCCGAGGAGAACGGGCTGCCGACGATCTCGCTGGTCGAGTCCGGCGGCGCCGACCTGCCGACCCAGAAGGAGATCTTCATCCCGGGCGGGAAGCTCTTCCGCGACCTGACCCGGGCCAGCGCGCGCAAGGAGCCGACCGTCGCGCTGGTCTTCGGCAACTCCACCGCCGGCGGCGCCTACGTGCCCGGCATGTCCGACTACACGGTGCTGGTCCGCGACCAGGCCAAGGTGTTCCTGGGCGGCCCGCCGCTGGTGAAGATGGCGACCGGCGAGGAGTCCGACGACGAGTCGCTGGGCGGTGCGGAGATGCACGCGCGCACCTCGGGGCTGGCCGACTACCTGGCCGAGGACGAGCGCGACGCGATCCGGATCGGACGGCGGATCATCGCCCGGCTGAACTGGCGCAAGGGTCTCGATACGCTCGCTGGCGCTCGCTGCTCGACCACCGAGAGGGAGTACGCCGAGCCGGACGCCGACCCCGAGGAGCTGCTCGACCTGGTGCCGGCCGACCTGAAGGAGCCGTTCGACCCCCGCGAGGTGATCGCCCGGATCGCCGACGGGGTGAGCGCGACGAACGGCGTCGCGTTCGACGAGTTCAAGCCGCTCTACGGCACCTCGCTGGTCACCGGCTGGGCGCGGATCCACGGCCGGCCGGTCGGGATCCTGGCCAACGCGCAGGGGGTGCTGTTCAGCCAGGAGGCGCAGAAGGCCACCCAGTTCGTGCAGTTGGCCAACCAGACCGACACCCCGCTGCTGTTCCTGCACAACACCACCGGCTACATGGTCGGCCGGGAGTACGAGCAGGGCGGGATCATCAAGCACGGCGCGATGATGATCAACGCGATCAGCAACTCCACCGTGCCGCACCTGACCGTGGTCATGGGAGCGTCGTACGGCGCCGGCAACTACGGCATGAACGGCCGGGCCTTCGACCCCCGCTTCCTCTTCACCTGGCCCTCGGCCAAGTCGGCGGTGATGGGCCCGGCCCAGCTCGCCGGCGTCCTCTCGATCGTCGCCCGCGCGGCGGCCGAGTCGCGCGGCAAGGAGTACGACGAGGAGGGCGACGCCGGCATGCGCGCCTTCATCGAGCAGTCGGTCGAGGAGCAGTCGCTGCCGCACTTCCTGTCCGGGATGCTCTACGACGACGGCGTCATCGACCCGCGCGACACCCGGACCGTCCTCGGCCTCTGCCTGTCCGTCATCGAGAACAAGGCGATCGTCGGCACCGACCGATTCGGAGTCTTCAGGCCATGATCCAGAGACTGCTCGTCGCCAACCGGGCCGAGATCGCCAGCCGGGTGTTCCGCACCTGCCGGCGGCTCGGGATCGAGACCGTGGCGATCCACAGCGACGCCGACGCCGACCTGCCCTACGTGCGGGAGGCCGACCACGCCGTACGCCTGCCGGGCAGCACGCCCGCGGAGACCTACCTGCGCACCGACCTGGTCGTCGAGGCGGCCAAGCGGGCGGGCGCGGACGCGATCCACCCCGGCTACGGCTTCCTGTCGGAGAACGCCGACTTCGCGCGGGCGGTGCAGGCGGTCGGGCTGACCTGGGTCGGCCCGCACCCGGACGCGATCGACGCGATGGGCTCCAAGATCGCCGCCAAGCGGATCATGGCGACGGCCAGCGTACCCGTGCTCGAGGCGCCCGACGAGCCGACCGAGGCCGACCTCCCGCTGATCGTGAAGGCGTCCGCCGGTGGTGGCGGCCGCGGGATGCGCATCGTCCGCACGCTGGCCGAGCTGCCGGGTGAGCTGGAGCGGGCGCGGGCCGAGGCGGCGTCGGCGTTCGGCGACGACACCGTGTTCGTCGAGCCGTACGTCGAGCGCGGGCGGCACGTCGAGGTCCAGGTGCTCGGCACGCCCGACGGCGTCATCGTGCTCGGCGAGCGCGACTGCTCGCTGCAGCGCCGGCACCAGAAGGTCGTGGAGGAGTCGCCGGCCCCCGGCCTCTCCGACCCGACCCGCGAGGCGCTCCACGACGCCGGCCGGGCCGCGGCGGCGGCGATCGACTACCTGGGCGCCGGCACCGTCGAGTTCCTGTACGACGCCGCGCGCGACACGTTCTTCTTCCTGGAGATGAACACCCGGCTCCAGGTCGAGCACCCGGTCACCGAGCTGGTGCACGGCGTCGACCTGGTGGAGCTGCAGCTCGCGGTGGCCGAGGGCGGGGTCGTGACCGACCCGTCGACCGGGCCGACCGGGCACGCGATCGAGGTGCGGCTCTACGCCGAGGACCCGGCGGCGGACTACCAGCCGCAGAGTGGCCTGCTCACCGTCTTCGAGCTCCCGACGGGTGACGGCCTGCGCGTGGACGCCGGCTTCGAGTCGGGCTCGACCGTGAGCACCCACTACGACGCGATGCTGGCCAAGGTCGTCGCACACGCGCCGACCCGCGAGCAGGCCGCGCGGAAGCTGGCCGGTGCGCTGCGCCGGGCGCGCATCCACGGCCTGACGACCAACCGCGACCAGCTGCTGGCCGCGCTCGCCGACCCGGGCTTCCTGGCCGGCGAGGTCAGCACCGCCTTCCTCGACGAGCTGCCCGCGCCGGTCGCCGACGAGCCGGAGGACAGCACCGGACCGACCACCGCGGCGGCGCTCGCCCTCGCGGCGCGGGCCGGCGCGGCACGCACGGTCCAGCGCGGCCTCCCCGTCGCCTGGCGGAACGTGCCGTCGCAGCCGCAGCGCACCGAGTTCGAGAGCGGGACGGTCGAGTGGTGGGGCGGACGCTCCGGCTACCGGGTCGACGGGGTCGAGGTCGTCGCGGTCGCGGCCGACCGGGTGACCCTCGGACACGACGGCCTGCGGACGTCGTACGACGTGACGGTGGCGGGTGACCGGGTCGACGTCGACTGGCCCGGCGGCCACCTGGCCCTGCGCCGGGTGCCGCGGTTCACCGACCCGGCCGACGCCGTGGCCAGCGGGAGCCTGCTCGCGCCGATGCCCGGCACGGTCGTGCAGGTCGCGGTGGAGGCGGGCCAGCAGGTGGAGGCCGGCCAGCCGGTCCTGGTCCTGGAGGCCATGAAGATGCAGCACACCGTGAGCGCGCCGCACGCCGGCACGGTCGCGGAGATCAGCGTGGAAGCCGGGTCGCAGGTCGCGGCCGGGGAGGTTCTGGCCGTGGTGGAGGAGACAGCGTGAGCATGTTCAACGAGTCCGAGGAGCGCCAGGAGCTGCGCAAGCAGGTGGCGCGGCTGGCCGGCAAGTACGGCCGCGACTGGTTCACCGAGAAGGCGCGAGCCGGCGAGAAGACCACCGAGCTGTGGCTCGAGATCGGCAAGAACGGCTACCTCGGCATCAACATCCCCGAGGAGTACGGCGGGGGCGGCGGCGGGATCGGCGACATCGCCGCGGTCTGCGAGGAGCTCTCGGCGCAGGGCTGCCCGCTGCTGCTGATGGTCGTCAGCCCGGCGATCTGCGGCACGATCATCAGCCGCTACGGCACGCCGGAGCAGAAGCAGCGCTGGCTGCCCGGCATCTGCGACGGCACCGGGACGATGGCCTTCGCGATCACCGAGCCGGACGCCGGCACCAACTCCCACAACATCACCACCACCGCCCGCAAGGACGGTGACGGCTGGGTGCTCAACGGGCGCAAGATCTACATCTCCGGCGTCGACGAGGCCGAGAACGTCCTCGTCGTCGCGCGCACCGAGGACGCCCGGACGGGCAAGCTGAAGCCCTGCCTGTTCGTCGTCCCGACCGACGCGGCCGGCTTCGAGGCGAAGCCGATCCCGATGGAGATCGTCAGCCCCGAGCTGCAGTTCCAGGTCTTCATCGACGACGTCCGGCTGCCGGCCGACGCGCTGGTGGGCGACGAGGACGGCGGGCTCGTGCAGCTGTTCGCCGGGCTCAACCCGGAGCGGATCATGGCGGCGTCGTTCTCGACCGGCCTGGCCCGCTTCGCGCTGGACAAGGCGGCGTCGTACGCGAAGGAGCGGACGGTGTTCAAGGCGCCCATCGGCTCCCACCAGGCCGTCGCGCACCCGCTCGCCCAGGCCCACATCGAGAACGAGCTGGCCCGGCTGATGACCCAGAAGGCGGCCGCGCTCTACGACGCCGGCGACGACATCGGGGCCGGCGAGGCGGCCAACATGGCCAAGTACGCCGCCGCCGAGGCCGCCTGCCACGCCGCCGACGCGGCCGTGCAGACCCACGGCGGCAACGGGATCACCCAGGAGTACGGCATGGCCGGCCTGCTGGTCGCGACCCGGGCCGGCCGAATCGCCCCGGTGAGCCGCGAGATGATCCTCAACTTCGTGGCGATGCACTCGCTGGGACTGCCCAAGTCCTACTAGCCCGATCTGCTCTAGCGTCGCCGGGATGGAGCACCTCGACCGGCACGCGCCCGGGGCCGCGGCGGCCTACGTCGCGGTCGCGGGCGCCCGGGTGGCGCCGTCGTACGACGTGGCCGCCCCGGCCGTGGTCGCGTTCGCCGAGCAGTTCGCGGTGGACGTGTCGGTGATCGACGACGCGCAGCGGGCGGCGTTCCTGGCCGCGACGGGGGCGTCGGCGTTTGCGGCGGTCCAGCGGGTCTACGTCGGCGACGTCTGGCCGCGGGTGCGTGCCGTGGTCGACGCGGTGCTGGGCCCGGCCGGCTGGCCGGAGCCGCCGGCCGTCGAGGTGGCCGACCTGTGGCCGCTGCTCGACGCGTTCATGCGCGAGGTCGCTCGGCTCGACGCGCTCGACCCGGTCACGACCGAGCTGGTCCGGCTGCGCGGTGCCCGGCAGCACGACTGCCGGGTCTGCCGTTCGCGGCGCAGCGTCGCCGCGCTCGACGCGGGCGCCTCCGAGGCGACCTTCGACGCGGTCGACCGGTGGCCCGACAGCGACCTCCCGGCGGACGCGAAGGCCGCCCTCGCGCTGACCGACGCGACGATCTGGACGCCGTACGCCGTCCCGGCCGACGTCGTGGCCGCCGCCCGCGCGCACCTCTCCGACGCCCAGGTCGTCGAGGTGGTCCTGGACGTTGCCCGCAACGCCGCGAACAAGATCGCCGTCGCGCTGCGCGCCGACGCCGCCGAGGTCACCGACGGCGTCCAGCTCTTCACGACCGACGCCGAGGGCAACCTGACGACGGTGTGACCGCCCCCCAACGGCGCAAGTGCGCTGTCGGGGGGACCACGAGTCCTCTCATCTCCCGCAACCGGCGCAATTGCGCCGGTCGCGGGCCGGGCCGCGCGGGTCGTCGCACGGCCGCCGACGGTGTGACCCGGGTCGCTCCGTAGGGTCGGGAGGGTGACAGGGGTCTTCGAGGGGTTCGCGACGATCGCGATCC
The DNA here is from genome assembly GCF_900101465.1 of Nocardioides lianchengensis. Classification (GTDB taxonomy): domain Bacteria; phylum Actinomycetota; class Actinomycetes; order Propionibacteriales; family Nocardioidaceae; genus Nocardioides; species Nocardioides lianchengensis. Next base: position 99,982 of record NZ_FMZM01000002.1, on the reverse strand, counting down.
TCATCGGCCTCGGCATCCTGCTGGCCCATCTGAAGGTCATCGACGACGCGGGGCGTCGCACGCTGGCCACGCTGGCGCTCTTCGTCGCCAGCCCGGCCCTGCTGATCACGGTGCTCGAGGACACCGACCTCGGCGGGGTCTTCTCCGGCAACCTGGTCGCGATGAGTGCGGGCGTGCTCGCGAGCGCGCTGCCCGTCGTCCTGGTCGCCCGGTGGCGGCGCCGCGGGCTGGGCGACACGGTCATCACGGCGATGGCGGCGTCGTACCAGAACGCGGGCAACCTCGGCCTCCCGATCGCGGCCTACGTCCTCGGCGACGCCAGCCTGGTCGCCCCCGTGCTGCTCCTGCAGATGCTGCTGCTCCAGCCGCTCGCGCTGACGCTGCTCGACGCCGACCGCGCGGGCGAGCGGATCTCGGTCGGCAAGGTGCTGAAGCGGCCGTTCACCAACCCGATCACCATCGCCACCCTGATCGGCCTGGGCCTGACGATCACCGGCATCCGGCTGCCCGGGGTCATCCACGACCCGCTGGAGCTGGTCGGCGGGATGGCCGTCCCCTCCATGCTCATCGCGTACGGCGTCGCGCTGCGGCTCGGTCCGCTCCCCGGCCGCGGCGTCCCGCCCCGGGTGCTGGCCGCGGTCACCGCGCTGAAGATGGTCGTCCAGCCGACGGCGGCGTACGTCGTCGGCCGGTTCCTGCTCGACCTCGACACCCCCGCCCTGCTCGCCGTGACCGTGCTGTCCGCGCTGCCGGCCGCCCAGAACGTCTACGTCATCTCGGCCCGCTACGACCGGGCCACCCTGCTGGCCCGCGACGCCGTCTTCGTGAGCACTCTCGCGTCGGTTCCCGTCATCCTGCTGATCACCGCGCTGGTGGCCTGACAGGCTTATCGCCATGTACGCACGCGCGCTGGCCACCACCGCGCTCTCGTACGGCGTCCTGCACCACCTCGGCCTGCTCCCCGACGGTCTCGGCACCGGGCCCGACGGCACCCGCTGGGCGGACTGGCTGGACCTGCTCGTGCCCTGGCTGGTGCTCGCGCCGGCGGCCTGGACGATGGTCGCGGCGGAGGCCGACCGCCGGACCTGGCTGCTCTTCGGGATGGGCGCGCTGGCCTACGCGAACGGCCACGGCATCCACCTCGCGGGCAACTCGCTGGCCAACACCGAGCCCGGCCCGACCGCCCACCTGTGGGACGAGGTGGTCGGTCACGCGATCTGGTACGCCGGCGTCGCGCTGGTCGTGGCCGCGCTCGCGACGACCATGCGCGGGCGGCCGCGACCGCCCTGGATCGGCTACCCCCTGGCGCTCGGCGTCGGGCTGACCTGGGCCACCAACGCGGTCGGCGGCGGCACCGTCGTACCCGCGCTGGTGCTGGCGCTGGCCGCCTCGGCGTGGGGCTGGCAGCGGCGCGCCGAGCTCGGCGTGGTGCTGCTCGTGGGCTTCCTGCCGGGTGCCGTGCTGCTCGCGGGTGAGCTGATCGGGCGGCTGAGCCAGTAGGTTGTGCCTGTGGGCCGGGTCATCGACGCTGTCGACCGCGGTCAGCAGAAGGTGCCGGTCGTCGGCTTCCCGCTCGCGGTCTTCTACAAGTACCTCGACGACCAGGGCAACTACCTGGCCGCGATCATCGCCTACTACGCGTTCATCGCGATCTTCCCGCTGCTGCTTCTCGGCACCTCGATCCTCGGCTTCATCCTCCAGGGCAACGCGGGTCTGCAGGACCGGATCCTCGACTCGGCGCTCGCGCAGTTCCCGATCATCGGCGACGAGCTCGGCCGCCCGAACGGCCTCGAGGGCTCGACCACCGGCGCCGTCGTCGGTGGCCTGGTCGCCCTGTACGGCGCGCTCGGGCTCGGCCAGGCCATCCAGAACGCGCTCAACCAGGCCTGGGCCATCCCGCGCAACAGCCGGCCCAACCCGGTCCTGCTCCGGCTGCGCAGCCTGCTCCTGCTCGTCACCGCCGGCGTCGCGCTGCTCGGCCTCTCGATCGTCTCGGCCCTGCTCAGCCAGACCGAGGTGTTCGGCGAGTTCGCGTCGTACCGCTGGCCGATCGTCGTGGTCACCGTCCTCCTGGTCACCCTGGTGCTCGCGCTGCTGCTGCGCCTCGGAGCCGCCCGCACCCATCAGCTGCGCAGCGTGCTGCCCGGCGCGTTCGTCGTGGCGCTGATGTGGCAGAGCCTGCAGAGCATCGGCACGGCGTACGTCACCGGCGTCATCGCCGAGGCCGAGGGCATGGACGAGACCTTCGCGGTCGTCCTGGGCCTGATCGGCCTCCTCTGGGTCGCCGCCGTGATGGGCGTGCTCGGCATGGAGGTCAACGTCGTCCTGGCCCGCCGGCTCTGGCCGCGCGCCCTGCTCACGATCGTCACCGACCACGTCGACCTCACCGACGCCGACCGCCGCGCCTACGCGTCGTACGCGCGGATGCAGCGGCACAAGGCCTACGAGGACATCTCGGTCGTCTGGCAGGAGCGGCAGCCCAAGCCGCGCCGGCGCCCCGACCCGCCGGAGGAGTACGACGCCGTCGAGCCGGTGATGGCCGAGGACGAGCCGGAGCCCTCGTCCGAGCCGTCGTCCGAGCCGTCGTCCGAGCCGTCGTCCGAGCCGGAGCCGACCCGGCCGATCAGCCGGCCGGGGGACTAGCCCCGCAGCTTGGCCCGCAACGCGTCGAGCACGTCGTCCCCGAGCCCGAGCCCCGTGCGCAGATAGGTGTCGCGGTCGCCGTACCCCCGCTCGACCGAGGCGTACGACGTCCGCAGGTAGTCGGCGTCGGCGACCAGCACCGGCTGGTAGACCTCGGCCTTGTCCGGGCCGAGGTGCTCGACGATCTGCGCCAGGACGGCCGCGCGGCTGGACTCGGCGTAGGTATTGGTGAGCAGGTAGTCGGCCTCGATCACGTCGTCGGCGACGCCGGCCAGGTGCAGCAGCAGGGCCGCGGTCCAGCCGGTCCGGTCCTTGCCGGCGCTGCAGTGGAAGAGGTGGACGCCGTCGCCGGCGAGGGTGGTGAGCACCCGGCCGAGGGCGGCGCGGGTGGCGTCGTCCTCGACGAAGCCGCGGTAGACCCGCTCCATCATCGCGACGGCGGCCGCGCGGTCGGGCAGGTTCGAGATCTCGTCCATGGGGATGCCGAGCACGTCGACGTGCGACCAGGTGGCGCCCGGGATCTCGATGTCGGGGTGCACGTCGATCTCGTGCTGGCTGCGCAGGTCGAGCACGCCGGTCACGCCGAGGGCCGCGATCGAGGCGGCGTCCTCGTGGGTCAGCCGCAGCTCGTTGGCCCGGAAGAAGACGCCGCGCCGCACGGTCGAGCCGTCGGCGGTGGGGTAGCCGGCACCCGGGCCGGCGACGTCGCGGAAGTTGTCGGCCGACGCGAGCCGGACCAGCTCCTCGGGCAGCTCCTCGGTGGTCACCGCGCCAGGTTAGGCGGCCTCTTCAACGGGAGAGTGAACGGATTCGCCTGACCGGGACTACCGGGATGCGCCACACTTCCGGCCATGATCCGGTTCCTGCCGCTCGTCCTCGGCTTCGTGCTGTGGCTCTACTGCCTCGTCGACTGCATCGGCACCCGCGACGACCGGGTGCGCAACCTGCCCAAGGTCGCCTGGATCATCATCGTCCTGCTCTTCCCGTTCGTCGGGTCGCTGGCCTGGCTGCTCGCCGGCCGCCCCGCGAAGGAGGCGCCGCTCACCCGCGAGCAGGGCGCCGCCCCGGGCTTCTCCGAGTACGAGCGCCGCGGCCGGTTCGCCGCCGCCGACCCGGAGAAGGACGCGGAGTTCCTGCGGCAGGTCCGCGAGCGGGCCGAGCAGCAGCGCCGGGCGTACGACGAGAAGAAGCGCCTCGAGCGCGAGGCGCAGGAGCAGCCGCGCGAGCCGGAGGCCTGATCAGCCGCGGAACGTCCTACTTACCCGGTTATCAGGGTAAGTAGGACACCGCCTCGCTCAGCCGCGCTTCGGCGGCAGCGGCACGAACGCCGAGGTCCGCTCGGCGTACTCGGGGTAGCCGGGCCGCTGCATCATCGTCTTCTCGAGCAGCCGCACGCCGGTGACCTGCACCAGGAAGAACGTCATGATCGCGGGGCAGACGACGGTGGCCAGGCCGGCGACCCAGCCGGAGCCGAGGCCGGCGGCGAGCCAGATGCCCCACCAGACCGTCGCGTCGCCGAAGTAGTTGGGGTGCCGGGTCCAGCCCCAGAGCCCGGAGTCCATGACCTGGGGGCGCGACTCCTTCGGGATCGCCTTGTAGGCCGCGAGCTGCCGGTCGCCGACCGCCTCGAAGAACAGCCCGACGCCCCAGACGACCACGCCGGCGACCACAGCAGGCCACCAGTCGGCGCCGAGGACCGCCCCGACCATGACCGGTACGGCGACCAGCCACTGGGCCAGCCCCTGCACCAGGAACACCCGCCGCAGCGCGGTCGCCATGCCGACCTCGGCGAGCGAGCCCCCGAGCATCTCGGCGTAGCGCGGGTCCTCCTTGCCCTGGTGCTCGCCGATGGCGCGGCCGCGCACGTGCCAGGCGAGCCGGAGCCCCCAGACCGCGACCAGGCCGGTGACGAGCCAGCGCTTCCACGCCGATCCGTCGTCCAGGACGGTCCCGACGACGGCCGACGTCAGGGCGACGAGCACGAAGCCCGCGCCCCAGGCGATGTCGACGACGGCGACCTTGTTGAGCTGCTGCGCGCGGACGGCGGCCGCGCCCATCCCGATCACCACGGCCACCAGGCCGGCGACCAGGACGACGAGGACGCTCACCAGTCACGCACCGGCGGCAGCGAGTGCGGGCCCCCGGGGCGGACCATCAGGATCTGGTCGACGCCCATTCGGCCGTCGCGGAAGGCCATCGAGCCGCCGACGAGGTAGAGCCGCCACACGCGGACGACCTCCTCGCCGACGAGCTCGACGAGGCGGGGGAGGTTCTTCTCGAACCTCTCCAGCCAGCCGGCCACGGTGAGCACGTAGTGCTCCCGCAGCGCGTGCACGTCCCGGACCTCGAGCCCCCCGCGCTCGAGGTACGCGACGGTCTCGCCCACCGGGCGCATGTACATGTCCGGGGCGATGAAGGACTCGATGAACGGCCCTCCGCCCGGCCACTTGCCGGTGCGCGACATCTGCTGGACCAGCACCCGCCCGCCCGGCTTCACCGAGCGCGCGAGCACCGAGGCGTACGTCGGGTAGTTGCCCTCGCCGACGTGCTCGCCCATCTCGATCGAGCCGACCGCGTCGAAGTGGTCGCGCTCGGGGACCTCGCGGTAGTCCTGCAGCCGGATCTGCACCCGATCCTGCAGACCCCGCTCGGCGATCCGGGCGTCGATGAACTTCTTCTGCTCGGCCGCGATGGTCACGCCGACGACCTGCGCGCCGAAGTGCTCGGCCGCGTGCAGCGACAGCGAGCCCCAGCCGCAGCCGACGTCGAGCATCGTCGAGCCGGACGAGAGCCCGAGCTTGCGGCAGACCAGGTCGAGCTTGGCCCGCTGGGCCTCCTCCAGGGACACCGACGGCGAGGCGTGGTAGCCCGACGAGTAGGCCATCGACTCCTCGAGGATGAGCGAGTAGAACTCGTTGGAGAGGTCGTAGTGGTGGCTGATCGAGCGCCGGTCGCGCAGCGGGCTGTGCAGCCGCCCGCGGATCCGGGCCTGCGACGCGGGGGCGGCGGGCGGGAGCCTGAGCAGGCCCAGCCCGGCCACCGCGCGCACGGCCCGCGCGAGGTCGGCCGGCGACGGCCGCTTCGGCAGGCCGCGTTCGCGGGCGACCGCGAAGGCGTGGGTCAGCGCGTCGTCGAGGTCGTGGTGCACCTCGAGCTCGCCGGTGACGTAGGCCTGCGCCGCGCCGAGCTCGCCGGGGTGCCGCAGCAGCCGTCGTACGGCGTCCGGCGAGCGCAGCTCGACCAGCGGGGCGTCGACCGGGCCGGCCTCGGAGCCGTCCCACGCGCGCAGCCGCACGGGCAGGTCGCCGCCGACGAACGGGCGCGCGGCCTCGGCCAGGGTGCTCGCGACGTTCACGAGGCCGCCTTGGTGAGGACGATCTGGTTGACGTCGATGTAGCCGGAGGCGAAGCCGGCGCGCGAGTACTCCAGGTAGAAGTGCCACATCCGCAGGAACATCGGGTCGAAGCCGAGGTCGAGCACGTCCTGGGAGCCGGCCAGGAAGGTCTCGTCCCACATCCGCAGCGTGGCCGCGTAGTGCTGGCCCATCGACAGCTGCTGCTCGAGGCGCAGCGACGTGTGCTTGCGCGTCACCTGGTCGATGACGTGGACCGAGGGCAGGAAGCCGCCCGGGAAGATGTACTTGTTGATCCAGGTCCAGGTGTTGCGGGTGGCCAGCATCCGGTCGTGCGGCATGGTGATCGCCTGGATGCCGGCGCGGCCGCCGGGCGCGAGGACCGCGTCGATGGTCTCGAAGTAGGTCTGCCAGAACTGCCAGCCGACCGCCTCGATCATCTCGATCGACAGCACGGCGTCGTACTGGCCGGTGACCTCGCGGTAGTCGCACAGGTCGACGTCGACCAGGTCGGTGAACCCGGCGGTGGCGATCCGCTCGCGGGCCAGCGTCTGCTGCTCGACCGACAGGGTGATGGTGCGGACCCGGGCGCCGCGGCGGGCGGCCCGGATGGCCAGCTCGCCCCAGCCGGAGCCGATCTCCAGCACCCGGGTGCCCTCGCCGACGTGGGCCAGGTCGAGGAGCCGCTCGATCTTGCGGCCCTGGGCCGTCTCGAGATCGGCGCGTACGGCGGTGGCCGGGTCGCCCTCGAAGAGCGCGGAGGAGTAGCTCAGCGTCGGGTCCAGGAACTGCTCGAACAGGTCGTTCGAGAGGTCGTAGTGGTGCGCGATGTTGCGCTGGGAGTTCTGCTTGCTGCTCAGCTCCTTGCGCGGCGGGCGCGCGACGATGAACGAGCGCAGCTTCTGCAGCCGCTTCGGCACCAGGTCGGTGATCTCCGCGGCCAGCACGGTGAGGAAGCCGCCGAGGTCCTCCGCGTCCCAGGCGCCGGTGAGGTAGGCCTCGCCGAAGCCGATCAGCTGGTCGCGGCCCAGCCGGGCGAAGAACTCGTCGGGCCGGTGCACGACGGCCACCGGGCCGCCGCGGCCGAGCTGCTGCGCGTCGACGCCGGAGCCGAGGTGGACCGTCACGTCGAGCCGGTTGACGGCGGCGCTGAACAGCCGTCGCGCGATCCGGGCGGCCACGGCAGCGCGGGGGCCGACCGGGACGTCGTGGAGACCGGGCCACGGGTCCGTGGTGGCGGTGCGGGCGGGGGCGAGCGTCATGACACTCCTTCCTGGTGGTGGGCGGGTCGGCGGTGCACGGGCAGGCGGCGCAGCCAGAGCCAGACGCCGTGTACCCGGATCAGCACGGCGCCCCTCAGCGCCGCGCCCGCCGCTCGCCGTGGGCTGTCAAAGGACCGCCGGCCGTCCAGCGAGGCGCTGAACGCGGCTCCGTCGTCGGTGTGCAGGGTGACGGCGACCCGGAGCTGGTCGCCCGGCAGCGGTACGGCGAGCTCGTAGCGGCCGTCCGTGCCGTGGAACGGCGAGACGTACATCGCCTTGTCGGTGCTCGCGCGGCCCTGCTCGTCGGGGTGCACGAGGTAGGCGTGGCGGTCGCCGTAGGTGTTGTGGACCTCGACGACGGTGGCGACCTGGCCGCCCCGAGCGTCGAGGCACCAGAAGACCGAGATCGGGTTGAACGTGTGGCCGAGGGTCCGTGGGTGGGCCGCCATCAGCACCCGGGCCGGTCGCTCGAGGCCGGCGTCGGCGAGGAACGCGTCGACGTTCTCCCGGATCGAGCGGTCGGGCGAGCCGAGGTGGTCGCGGGCCTCGAAGCTGCCGAGCAGCCAGGACCGGGCACCGTGGTCGGGCAGGTCGTCGAGGTCGACCAGCCAGGTGTGCGAGCGGTGCGTGAACGACCGCTGGAACGGCGTGCGCCGCGTGTGCCGGATCGTCGTGTCATAGAGGACGGCCCCGGTGGTTGAGGAGGTCGCTCTGCGACCGTCTCGAAACCCGGTGAGCCGGGAAGCAGCGGTGGTCGGGCCCGTCCGTCGACCTACTGGGTTTCGAGACGGTTGCTGCGCAACCTCCTCAACCACCGGAGCAGCGGCCGGCCAGGACAGTCCGAGCCGCTCCGCGGCGGCCAGCCCGGAGCGTGCGCCGTCCTCGTGGAAGCCCCAGCCGTGGTAGGCGCCGGCGAAGGCGATCCGGTCGGTGTCGAGCTCGGGCAGCCGGGCCTGGGCGGCGACCGAGGCGGGGTTGTAGAGCGGGTGCTCGTACTCCATCCGGTCGATGACCAGGGCCGGGTCGACGAGGTGCTCGCCGCCGAGGGTGACCAGGTAGTGGGTGTCGGTGTCGAGGCGCTGCAGCCGGGTCAGGTCGTAGGTGACGACCACGCCGTCGCGCTCCTCGGCCGGCCGGTGGAAGTTCCACGAGGCCCAGGTCTGCTCCAGGCGCGGCAGCAGCGAGGTGTCGGTGTGCAGCAGCGCGGTGTTCGGCGAGTACGGCATCGCGCCGAGCACCTCGGTGTGCCGCGGGGTCGGCTCGGCGAGCAGGGCCAGGGCCTGCGCGGGGTGGGTCGCGACCACGACCGCGTCGTACGACGTGACGACGCCGTTGCCGTCGGTGAGCTCGACGCCGGTCGGGGTCTCCAGCAGCGAGGTGACCTTGGTGCCGGTGCGGACCTCCGCGCCGGCGGCGGCGAGCGCGGCGGCCACGCGGTCGACGTACTCGTGGGAGCCGCCGGTGACCGTGCGCCACGTCGGCGAGCCGAAGATGCTCAGCATCCCGTGGTGCTGGAGGAACGAGAACAGGTAGCGGGCCGGGTAGTCGAGGGACACCGCCGGGTCGCAGGACCAGACAGCGGCGACGAGCGGCTCCATGAAGTGTCGCGCGAAGTACGGCGTGAAGCCGCCCACCTCCAGGAACGCCCGCAGCGTCAGGTCGTCCCCGGGCCGGGCCAGCAGCGCCTTCGCGCGACGGTGGAAGCGCGGGATCTCGGTGAGCATCCGCAGGTAGCGGGGGTTCGCGAGGTGCCCGCGAGTCGGCAGCACCCCCTGACGGCCGAGCGCGCCGGCCCACTCCAGGCCGGTGCCGGCGTCGCTGATCGACATCGACATCTCCGACTCCTGGGTCTCGACGCCGAGCTCGGAGAACAGGCGCAGGAGGACGGGGTAGGTCAGCTCGTTGTGGACGATGAATCCGGTGTCGATGGCCAGCCGGTCGTCGCCGTCCTGGACCAGGTGGGTGTCCGCGTGCCCGCCCAGACGGTCGTCGGCCTCGAACAGCGTGACGTGCGCGCTGCGCGAGGCGACGTAGGCGGCCACCAGGCCGGCCACGCCGGAGCCGACGACCGCCACGCGGCGGTGGGGCTGACCGGTCATGCCTGATCGAACCCGACGACCGCGACGACCTCGCCCTCGGGCTCACCGCTGGTGGAGCCGCCGTCGGTCTCGACGGTGATGCCGAAGCCATCGGCGGTCGCAGGGTCCCCGGACAGCTCGACCACGTTGTCGGGACCGTCGGGCATCAGCCCGGCGGCGACCATCCTGTCGTCGTGCTGGAGCCAGAGCTCGTAGACCTTGCCGGAGGGAGCGTCGGCCATGTTCTTCGTGACGATGGCCGCCTTGTTCATTGAGGTCGAGCGGTAGAGCGTCGCCGAAGATCCGTCGGGGAAGTCCTTGCTGAAGGACTGCACGTCGTCGGCGGCCTTGATCCGGTCCACGGCCGAGGGCTGGACCTGCGAGCTCTCGTCCTGCCAGGGCTGGGTGACGCCGACGCCGACGCCGATGGCCGTCACCACCGCAGCGGCAGCGACCAGTCCGGGAAACCAACGGCGCGCGGGCCGACGCGCCACCGCCTCTCCGGAGACCAAACCCGTCACGAGGGGCGGCAGCGGCCGCACGGTGGCGATGTCGGCGAGCACCCGGTCGCGCAGCCCGGCGGGCGGCGCCTCCAGGACGGTCTCAGCCATCAGCGCGCTGGCTTCCTGGAGACTCGCCACCTCGGCCCGGCAGGCCGGGCAGTCGGCGAGGTGCCGCTCGAACTGGGCCCGCTCGATGTCATCGAGCGCGTCGACGGCGTACGCCCCGGAGAGGGCGTGGATGTCGATGCTCATGCGCCCCCAACTCCCATCGTGTCGCGCAACCGGATCAGGCCGTCTCGGATGCGGGTCTTGGCGGTGCCGACCGGGAGGTCGAGCAAGCCTGCCACTTCTGTGTGCGTGTAGCCCCCGAAGTACGCGAGCTCCAGTGCTTCGCGCTGGACCGGGGTGAGGCTACCGAGTGCAGTGCGCACCCGGCGGGCCTCGAGCGAGGCGTGGGCCGCCTCGGCGGTCGCGTCGTGGTCGACCGGCTGGTTCTGCTGGTGGTACGACGTGTCGCGACGCGTGGACGCCTCTGCGGACCGGACCCGGTCGACCGATTTGCGGTGCACGATCGTCAGCATCCAGGCGAGCGGGCTGCCGCGATCGGGGTCGAACCGGCTGGCCGTGCGCCAGATCTCCAACAGTGCCTCCTGCGTCACCTCCTCGGCCTGCGCCCGGTCGCGGACGACCCGGACGGCGAGTCCGAAGACGCGCGGCGAGACGGCGTCGTACAGCTGGCTGAAGGCGCCCTGGTCCCCACGCCCGGAGAGCTTCAGCAGCTCTGCGAGGTCGGGGGCCACCGACGCCCCCTCCGCAGGGGAGGGGGCGTCGGAGACGGGCCGTAAGGGGTCCACGTGATGATCCTTGCGTCTCAGGTCAAGACCTTGGTGACGGGGATCGTCACATCGCCGGCATCAGGACGGTGTCGATGATGTAGACGGTGGCGTTGGCGGTCTGCACGTTGCCGCACAGGACGGTGGCTCCCTCGGTGCCGATGGTCGCCTCCTCGCCCTCACCCTCGATGGTCAGCTTGTCGCCGGCCAGCGTCTCGAACTCGCCCGACAGCTGGTCGGGGCTGATGCGCTCCGGCACCACGTGGTGGCTGAGGACGGTCCCGAGCAGCTTCGGGTCCTTCATGGCGGCCTCGAGGGTCGCCTGGTCCATCGCCTCGAAGGCCGGGTTGGCCGGCGCGAAGACGGTCAGGGCCTCGGCCGAGTTCAGCGCGTCGCCCAGGCCGGCCACGCCGACCGCCTCGACGAGGGTGCTGAGCAGCGGGTTGGCGCTCGCCGCAGTGGCGACCGGCTCGGCGGCCATGCCGCTGAACGAGGCGGCGCTGTCGTCGGTGGGGATGTCGCCACAGGCCGGGCCGTAGGTGTCGGCGGCCGCGTCGGTCATCCCGGCGTCCTCGGACGGCGAGGTCTCCTCGGACGGGGCGCTGGAGCTGGAGGAGCTGGTGTCGTCGCTCGCGGTGCTGCTGCTGTCGTCGCTGCCACAGGCGGCGAGACCCACGGAGAGCGTGATCGCGGCGGTCGCGAGGGCGCCGGTGCGGCGCAGGGTCTGGAGCTTCATGGTGATGCCTTCCGTCGGTGGGATTACGTGAGTGATTCGGGGTGAGGCCCGGACCGGATTGGTCCGGATCGGAAAAAGTTGGTCACGAGACCGTGACGCGGGTCTCCTGCACGCCGCTGGAGCCCTCAGGGAAGGGCTTCGCGCGCACAGGGGTCTGGGTCTCGCCGTCGCCGCTGATGGCGCGGACCGCGAGGGCGTGCTGGCCGGAGTCGGCGTTCCAGGGCAGGTACCACTGGCGCCAGTAGTCGTTGCCGGCGTCCGGGCCGAGGGTGGCGTCCTGCCAGGACCCGCCGTCGATGCGCACCTGCACCTTGGCCACGCCGCCGCGCTGCTGCGCCCACGCGACACCGCCGATGAACGTCTCGCCGGGGTCGATGGTCGACAGGGACTTGGGCGTGTCGATGCGGCTGGAGATCTTGATGGGGGCGTCGGTGGCCCACTTCTTCTTGGTCCAGTACGCGTCCTGCTCGGCGTACGTCGTCAGCGTCATCCGGGTGATCCACTTGGTCGCGCTGATGAAGCCGTAGAGGCCGGGGATGACCATCCGGGCCGGGAAGCCGTGCTCGAGCGGCAGCGGCTCGCCGTTCATGCCGACCGCGAGCAGCGCGTCGCGGCCGTCGATGGCCAGGTCGAGCGGGGTGCTGATCGTCATCCCCTCGACGTCCTCGCTGAAGATCTGGTCGGCCTTGGTCGAGTCGATGCCGGCCCGGTCGAGCAGGTCCTTCAGGGGTACGCCGAGCCAGCGCGCGGCGCCGACGTACTTGCCGCCGACGTCGTTGGAGACGCAGGTCATGGTGATGTCGCGCTCGACCATCGGCATCTCGAGGATCTCGTCGAAGGTGAAGCTGACCTTCTGGTCGACGTCGCCGTCGATGGTCAGCGTCCAGTCGTCGAGGTCGATGACGGGCAGGGTCAGGCGGGTGTCGACGCGGTAGAAGTCGCCGTTCGGGGTTTGGAACGGCGTGATGCCCTCGATCTTGCCCTCGATGCCCTGCGGGAGGGGCGGGGCGGGGTCGGCGGCCGCGGGGAGGTCGACGTTCGAGATCCGGGTGCGAACGCGCGCGATCCACTCGCCGGCACCGCCGACGACGGCGGCCGCCGCGGCCAGGACCGCGGTCGCGACCAGGACGCCGCGCCGGCTGGCGCCGCGGGCGGGCGCGGGCCGCTCGGCGGAGTCGACCACGTCGGGGTCGCCGGCCGACCCGGTGGCCCCGGCCATCGCGTCGTGCGGGGCGGCCACGGCGGACCCGCGCCGGAAGGTGCGGTCGAGGAACCACAGCGCGGCCACGGCGACGATCGCGGCGACCAGGCTGGGGAGCAGGTCGAGGGTCTCGAACTGGGGCCGGTTGGCCGTCGCCGCGCCGGCCACGACGACCAGCACGACCAGCAGGCCGGCGCCGAGTGCGAGCCGGCGCCGGGCGAGCACGCCGGCGATCGCGGCCAGGACCAGCACGCCGGCGAAGACCGAGCCGATCAGGATCGGCTTGTCCTTGGTGCCGAAGTTCTGGATGGCCCACTCCTTCAGCGAGGTGGGCGTCAGGTCGATGACCTGCGAGCCCACCGCCAGGACGGGGGAGGCGGCAGGGTCGGTCAGACCGGCCACCAGATGGGCGAGTGCGACCGCCACCAGGGTGGCCAGCACCCCGAAGCCTGCGTACGCGAGACGTGTCCTCATGGGGGGTGTTCGTCGCGGACGGCCCGGACGGATTGGCGTGGGGCAGGATGCGCGGCATGAGCGACGTCACTGCCGAGCTGGTCCACTACGCCGTCGAGGACGGCGTCGCGACCCTCACCCTCGACTCCCCGCACAACCGCAACGCCCTCTCCCGGCAGCTGGTCTCCGAGCTGCTCGCCGGTCTCGAGCGGGCCGACGGCGACCCGGCGGCCACGGTGGTCGTCCTGCGCGCGGCCGGGAAGGTCTTCTGCTCCGGCGCCGACCTGGCGGAGGCCGCGGGCGGCAGCATGGAGGAGGGCGCGCTGACCATCGTCCGGCTGCAGCGACAGCTGCTCACCCTGGCCAAGCCGGTCGTGGTCCGGCTGCACGGGGCGGTCCGGGCCGGCGGTATCGGGATCGTCGCCGCGGCCGACGTCGTGGTCGCCGCCGAGGACGCCACCTTCGCGCTGACCGAGGTGAAGCTCGGCCTGGCCCCGGCCGCGATCTCACTGACCGTGCTGCCCCGGCTGACCTCGCGGGCCGCCGCGCTCACCGCCCTGGGCGGCGAGGTGTTCACGGGAGCGCAGGCGGCGTCGTACGGGCTGGTGACGGAGGCGGTCCCCGCCGACGCGCTGGACGCGGTCGTGGACCGGGTCGTCGCGTCCCTGGTCACGGGGGCGCCCCAGGGGTTGCGCGAGACCAAGGCGCTGCTCAACCGCGACCTGGTGGCCCACCTCGACGCCCGGGGCCCCGAGGTGGCCGCGCTCAGTGCCCGGCTCTTCGGCTCCGAGGAGGCGAAGACGGCGATGACGGCGTTCCTGAGCCGCAAGAAGAGCTGACGACCACCCGTGTAACGGTCTGGGAAACTGGCGTCGGGCATGCCCCGGCGCCGGATAGAGTTGCTCTCTTGCCGCGTCCCGTCCGGGACCGGCGAGAAGAGGGCAGGGCACGTGGGTGCGGAGGGGAACGCAGCGTTGACGGACGAGGCAACGGAGTCCCGGGAGATCGCGCAGGAGCAGGCGTTCGTCGACCGGGTGTACCTCCAGCTGGAGGACTCGGCGAAGGCGGCGCAGGAGCTGGCGCGCGAGGGGCACGAGCGGGGCCGGCTGGGCCACGAGGGCGGGCTGGTCGAGCGGGACGCGATGGTCTTCCAGGCCGCGAAGCGGATCGCCCAGCTCGACGCCGCCCACGAGGGCCTGGTCTTCGGCCGGCTGGACCTGCGGCCGGGTCTCGACCCCGAGCCGCGGTACGTCGGCCGCATCGGCCTGCGTGACGCCGACCGCGACTCGCTCCTCATCGACTGGCGCGCGCCCGCGGCCGCGGTGTTCTACCAGGCCACCGCCGCCGAGCCCCAGCACGTCATCCGCCGCCGGGTGCTGCGCTCCGACGGCCGCAAGGTCGCCGGCGTCGAGGACGAGCTGCTCGACGCCGCCGCGCTCGAGGAGGACGGCGTCGACCTGCCGATCGTCGGCGAGGGCGCGCTGATGGCACAGCTCTCGCGGGCCCGCGACCGGTCCATGCACTCCATCGTCGCCACCATCCAGGCCGAGCAGGACAAGGCGATCCGGGCGCCCGGCAAGGGCGTCGTGTCGATCTCCGGCGGACCCGGCACGGGCAAGACCGTGGTCGCGCTGCACCGCGCGGCGTACCTCCTCTACAACGACCGGCGCCGCTACGAGACCGGCGGCGTGCTCGTCGTCGGCCCCAGCGGCGTCTTCATGCGCTACATCGAGCGGGTGCTGCCGAGCCTCGGCGAGACCGCCGTCGCGCTGCGCTCGCTCGGCGAGGTCGTCGACGGCCTCAAGGCCAGCCGGCACGACGAGCCGGCGGTGGCCGACGTGAAGGGCTCGGCGCGGATGGCCGAGCTGATCCGTCGTACGGCGCGGCAGCAGGCGCCGGGCAGCCCCACCGAGTTCCGCGTCTTCTACCGCGACGACACGGTCGTGCTCGACCGCGGGGTGCTCGGGCGGGTGCGCCGCAACCTGATGTCGCAGGGCCGGCGCAACCGCCAGCTGCCCCGGGTGACCCAGATGCTGCTCGACCAGATGTGGCGCCAGGTCCGCGGCGAGCGCGGCCGGGAGCGGGGCCGGGAGTCGTTCGACGAGGAGATGCTCGGCAACGACGCCTTCCTCGACTTCGCGGCCGCCTGGTGGCCGCCGCTCGACGCCCCCTCGGTGCTCGCCTGGCTGCGCGAGCCCGAGCTCCTCGCCCGGGTCGGGGAGGGCGTGGTCTCCGCCGAGGAGCAGCGGCTGCTGCTGAAGTCGTGGACCGCCGGCGGCCCGCCCTCGGTCGAGGACGTGCCGCTGATCGACGAGCTGCGCTACGCACTCGGCGACGTCCCGGCCAAGACCGAGGACGAGCGCGACAACCCGCTGACCGCCATCCAGGGCGCGATCGACCTGCAGGAGCTCTTCACCGCCTCCGACCGGGAGTACGCCCCGACCGGGCGTGCCTGGGCGCCGCCGACGCACAGCATCGAGGACGACGGCTACGCCCACGTCCTCATCGACGAGGCGCAGGACCTCACGCCGATGCAGTGGCGGATGGTCGGGCGCCGCGGACGGACCGCCTCCTGGACCATCGTCGGCGACCCCGCGCAGTCCTCCTGGCCGGTGCCGGCCGAGGCCGCCGCCGCCCGCGCCGAGGCGCTGGAGCGCAAGGTCCAGCACGACTTCCACCTCTCGACCAACTACCGCAACTCGTCCGAGATCTACGAGCACGCGGCGGCGTACGCCTCGCGGGTCGGGCTCGACGCCGACCTGCCCACCGCCGTCCGCTCCACCGGCGAGCACCCGACGGTCGTCGAGGGCGTGGTCGACGTGGAGGCGGCGACCCGGTCCGCCGTGGTCGAGATCGCCGGCCGGGTCTCCGGCACGGTCGGCATCGTGGTCCCTGTCGCTCGCCGCTCGGAGGTCAACGCCTGGCTGGCCTCCTGGCCCGAGCTCGCCGACGCCGCCCCCGGCGCCCGCGCGGCCATCGACTCCTCGGTGACCCCGTCGGGCGAGGACCGGGTCGTCGTCCTGACGGGTCTCGACACCAAGGGCCTGGAGTTCGACGGCATCGTCGTCGTCCGCCCGCAGGAGATCGAGGACGAGTCGGCCACCGGCCGGGCGACGCTGTACGTCGTCCTCACCCGCGCGACCCAGCTGCTGACCACGATCTCCTGATCGCGGTTTCCGGCCGCCTCCGCTCGGGGAGGGAGCGGGGCATGGGACGCATCGGGATCGTGGTCGGGCTGGTGGGCGCGCTGGTCGCGGGGCTGGTCGTGGGGTTCGGCGTGGGCTGGGCGGTCTCCGGCGGCTCGGACGACGCCGACCTCGCCTGCGCGGCGGCCGAGCGGCTGCCGGCGGAGCTGCCCGACACCGAGGACGGCGACGACCCTCCGGGGATCGGGCTGCTCAACCGGGTGGCCGGCGTCGGCCTGCTCGCCCAGGGCGCCGGGCAGACCGGGGACTCCCAGGGCGACCTGGACGACCTCGGCCGTGCCGGGCAGGAGCTGAGCCGGGTCCTGCAGACCCTGCGCCTCGAGGACTACAGCGACGCGCGCGACGCCCTGCTCCGGGCGTGCGACGACCGCTGACTAGGGTCCTGGGCGTGACCGACGTGGAGCACTACGAGTCCCTCCTCGCGGAGGGTCCCTTCGACACCGAGTCCCTCACCGTGCTGGTGGTCGCCGGGGCCACCCAGCAGGACGTCGCCACGGCGCTCGGCATCGACCTGGCCGCGGACCCGACCGAGTACCCCGAGGCCGACGACGAGGAGTTCTCGGCGTACGCGATCACCGACGTGGAGGGCGGCGTCCTCGCCGTCGAGCACAGCGGGTACGCCGATCCCAGCCTCGACGCCCTGCGCGCCCTCTCCGCCGGCGGCCGGAGCGTCGCGGTGGTCCGCGACAACATCCAGGCGCACGTCCGGTTCGGCTGCGCCCGTGACGGGGAGGTGGTGTTCGACGACGACGAGTACCTCTTCCTCGACGACCCCTCCCCGGTCCCGGCGGAGCTGCGTCCCCTCTTCGACCTCGCCTGGGTGGACCCGGAGGACGAGGACGCCGAGGACGACGCCGACGCCGTCGCTGTCGGCCTGGCCATGGCCGAGGTGGTCACCGGGCTGCGGCTCACCGCCGAGGACCTCCAGCGGGTCGCCGACTCCGGCTACCGACTGGCGCCGAGCCTGGTCTACCTGCCCGACGCTGATTGAGCCGGTCGCGCCCCCCGGTGGTTGAGCAGGTCGCGCAGCGACCGTGTCGACACCCCCGCAGCCCGAGAGTCCCTGTCGAGCCCGCCGCCACCGGCTCGTCGGTCGTGGGCCGCGGGTCGGTGGCCGGGCGTGGCCTGCTCCCCGCGGCCCGAGCGAACCCGCAAGCAGCGCAATTGCGCCGGCTACGGGCGAGTAGGCCTTGCCGGTTCCCTCAACCGGCGCAATGGCGCTGCTTGGGGATACGCACGGGTGGCCGGCCCGCCCAGGATCCGGCGCGCGGTCCGTGCGGGCCCGCGGCACAACTAGAGTTCCGCCATGACTGCCTCACGTGACGCCCGGGCCGCGATCGACGCGCTCCAGGGGCACGAGGCCTGGGCGATCATCCGGCGCTCCACGCGCGCGGGCGACCGTGACACCGTCGGCCTGGTCGGCGGGCGTCGTACCGTCGTGGAGTCGATCCTCGACGTGCCGCTCGAGGCCGGGGTGCCGGCCGACGGGCACATCGCCGACCGGCTGCTCGCCGTCCCGTTCCGCCAGGTCGCGGAGCGCGGGTTCGAGGCGCACGACGACGGGACCCCGCTGGTCGTGGTCGACGTCGAGACCGAGCTGGAGTTCTCGGTCGCCGAGATCGTCGACGCGATCGACGACACCGGGGTCGAGTTCGCCGACCGGGGCGGGTTCGAGACCGACGACGAGGAGTACGGCAAGCTCGTCGAGGCGATCATCCGCGACGAGATCGGCCAGGGCGAGGGCGCCAACCTGGTCATCGGACGCCACTACCGCGCCACCGTCGCCGACTGGGGTGCGCAGCGGGCGCTCACCGTCTTCAAGCGGCTCCTCGAGCGCGAGCGCGGCGCCTACTGGACCTACGTCTTCTTCACCGGCGACCGCTACCTGATCGGCGCCAGCCCGGAGCGGCACGTCTCCATCCACGGCGGCGACGTCCGGATGAACCCGATCAGCGGCACCTTCCGCATCCCCTCCGAGGGCGACACCCAGCAGCAGCTCCTCGACTTCCTCCACGACGAGAAGGAGATCTACGAGCTCTTCATGGTCGTCGACGAGGAGCTGAAGATGATGTGCGACATCTGCGACCGGGGCGGCCAGGTGCTCGGGCCGTTCCTGAAGCCGATGAGCCGTCTCGTGCACACCGAGTACCTCCTCGCCGGGCAGACCGACCGGGACCCGCGGGAGGTGCTGCGGGACACCATGTACGCCGCCACCGTGACCGGCAGCCCGGTCGAGAACGCCTGCCGGCTGATCAAGCAGTACGAGTCGGTGGGCCGCGGCTACTACGGCGCAGCGCTGGCCATCCTGGGCCGGGACGGCGACGGGGAGCCGGTGCTCGACAGCCCGATCGTGATCCGCACCGCCGACGTCGACCTGGAGGGTCGGCTGACCGTGACCGCGGGTGCGACTCTGGTCCGCGACTCGGACCCGGCGTACGAGGTCGCCGAGACGCACGCCAAGGCCGGCGGCATCCTCAGCGCCTTCGGCCTGGTCCCGCCGGCCCCGGTGCCGACCACGAACCTGGCCGAGCTCGTCAACGACGAGGACGTGCTGCTGGCGCTCAACAAGCGCAACCGGCGGCTGTCGCGGTTCTGGCTGACCGACCAGGGCGGCTCCCGGCCCGACCCCGGCCTGGCCGGCAAGCGCGTGGTGATCCTCGACGGCGAGGACGACTTCGTGAACATGCTGCGCCACGTCCTCGGCGTGCTCGGCATGACCAGCGAGGTGGTCCGCCACGAGGACTACGCACCCGGGGTCCTGGACGGCTTCGACCTGGTGATCGTCGGCCCCGGGCCGGGCGACCCGCGCGACGGCGACGACCCCAAGATGGCCCAGCTGCGCGCGGCCGTGGCCGAGCTGATGGCGGCCGAGCGGCCCTTCCTCGCGGTCTGCCTCGGCCACCAGGCGCTCTGCCACCACCTCGGCATCCCGCTGGCCTACAAGGACATCGTCTTCCAGGGCACCCAGTCACCGGTCGTCATCGACGGCCGGACCGAGCGGGTGGGGTTCTACAACACCTTCGTCGGCCGGGTGGACGCGGCGACCGCGCTGCCCGCGGGTGTGAGCGTCGAGACCGAGCCGGGCTCCGGCGACGTGCACCTGCTGCGCGGCCCGCACTACCGGGGCATCCAGTTCCACGCCGAGTCGATCCTCACCGAGCACGGCTACGACCTGCTGCACGAGCTGGTCGCCGACCTCCTCGTTCCTCAGGTTCCCTAGGTTCCCTGGGGTTCCCGAGAGTCGTCTTGGGTCCTAGGGTGGCGAGGTCAGGAACACGGGCCCGACGGTGACTGCCCCCCAGCGCCGCCGGGTCCGTCCTATTTCCGGGGCAGTAGGTTGCTGACCGTGGCCGGAGCGGACGTGGTCGTCGTGGACCACCACGACTCCTACACGTGGAACCTGGTCCACCTCGTCGCCGGCGTGACCGGGGTGCTGCCCCGCGTGGTCCAGCACGACGAGGCGGACGCCGCCGACCTGCTCCGCCACGAGTACGTCGTCCTGTCGCCGGGACCCGGCCACCCCGCCTCGCCGCGTGACTTCGCGGTCGGCCGCGAGGTGCTGCTCGCCGGCACCCGGCCGGTGCTGGGCGTCTGCCTCGGCATGCAGGGCCTCGTGACGTCGTACGGCGGCCGCGTCGACCGGGTGCCGCCCGGGCACGGCGTGCTGGCGAGCGTCGAGCACGACGGTGCCGGGCTGTTCGCCGGCGTACCGACCCCGTTCGCGGCGGTCCGCTACCACTCGCTGGCCGCCCTGGAGCTGCCCGCGTGCCTGCGGGTGACCGCGACCGACGCGTCGACCGGGCTGACCATGGCCGTCGCCCACCGGGACCTGCCGCTCGTCGGCGTCCAGTTCCACCCCGAGTCGATCCTCTCCGAGCACGGCGCGCGGCTGGTGGCCAACTTCCTGGAGCTGTCGTGAACGGGACTGTGGGGGACCCCGTCGCCGCGTTCCGTGACGTCGCCGCCGCCCACGCCCGCTGCGTGTGGCTCGACGGCGGCGGCGCGCGCGCGTGGTCCGGGCGGCGCTCGCTCCTCGGCTGGCTGGAGCCCGACGACGTCTCGCTCACCTACTCGGCCGCCACCCGCGAGGTGGTCCGGCACGCCTCCGGGCGGTCCGAGGTGGTCGGCGACGACCCGTTCGCCGTCCTCGAGGCCGAGCTCGCCGCCGGCTCGTCCACCGACCAGTGGTTCGGCTACCTCGGGTACGCCGCCCGCGCGGACCTGCCGGCGTACCCCTCGGACACGGTGCCGGATGCGGTCTGGATGCGGCCGAGCCACGTGCGGCTCTTCGACCACGAGCCGGGGGCGGGACAGGCCGAGAACCTCCCACGGCCCCGGATCACCGGCGACGTCGCACCCGCCTCCTACGCCGCCCACTTCGGCCGCGTCCAGGAGCACCTGCACGCGGGCAACAGCTACGAGGTCAACCTGACCTACCGCGCCGACGTGGCTGCCGACCTCGACCCGGCGACGGCGTACCTGCGGCTGCGCGAGCTCAACCCCGCGCCGTACGCCGGGTTCCTGCAGCACGACGTGCCGGGCGCGGAGGCGTGGCTGCTGAGCTCCAGCCCGGAGCGGTACGCCGTGGTCGGGGCGGACCGGAGCATCGAGACCAAGCCGATCAAGGGGACCACCCTGCGCGGGGCGACGCCGGCGGAGGACGACGCGCGGCGGCGTGAGCTGGCGGCGGAGCCGCGGTTCCGCAGCGAGAACCTGATGATCGTCGACCTGCTGCGCAACGACCTGTCGACGGTCTGCGAGGTCGGGTCGGTCGGGGTGCCGGTGCTGATGGAGGTCGAGTCGTACGCGACCGTGCACCAGCTGGTCTCGACGGTGCGCGGGCGGCTGCGCGACGACGTGACCACCCTCGGCGCGGTCCGCGCGCTCTTCCCGGCCGGGTCGATGACAGGCGCCCCGAAGCAGCGCACCATGGAGATCGTGCAGGAGGTCGAGGACACCCCACGCGGCGCGTACGCCGGCGCTTTCGGCTGGGTCTCCGCCGACGGCCGCGCCGACCTGGGCGTGGTCATCCGCTCGCTCACGACCGCCGGCGACGGGGTCTACCGGCTCGGCACGGGGGGCGGCATCACGGTCCACTCGTCCGCGAACGAGGAGTACGCCGAGTCCCGCTGGAAGGCCGAGCGGCTGCTGCGGGTGTTCGACGCCGACCCACCGACACCGGGAGGAAACACCGCGTGACTACCCTCGACGACATGGAGCAACCGCACGTCATCGTGCTCTTCGGCGCCACCGGCGACCTGGCCAAGCGCAAGCTGCTGCCGGGCCTGCTGCGCCTCTTCGAGGCCGGCCTGCTCAAGGACTCCTGCATCGTGGGGACGTCGCTGGAGGAGATTGACACCGACACGTTCGTGAAGATCGCCCGCGACGCCTGTGAGGAGTTCGGCAAGGGCGACGTGACCGACGCCCGCTGGGCGCCGTTCGCCGAGATGCTGAGCTACGTGTCGCAGGGCGCCGGCCCGCACGCGCTGGCCGAGGCGGTGCACGTCTCCGAGGCGGTGCTGGCCCGCCACGGCGAGGAGATCGGCCGGCTGCACTACCTCAGCGTGCCGCCGAAGGCCGCGCTCGACGTGATCCGCCAGCTCGACGAGGCGGGCCTGGTCGAGCGGTCGCGGATCATCATGGAGAAGCCGTTCGGCACCGACCTGGATTCGGCCAAGAGGCTGAACGCGCGGGTCCACGAGGTCTTCGACGAGAGCCAGGTCTTCCGCATCGACCACTTCCTCGGCAAGGAGGCGGCCCAGAACATCCTGGCGTTCCGGTTCGCCAACGGCCTCTTCGAGCCGATCTGGAACCGCAACTTCATCGACCACGTGCAGATCGACGTACCGGAGACCCTCGGCCTCGAGGGGCGTACGGCGTTCTACGAGGGCACCGGCGCCTACCGCGACATGGTCGTCACCCACCTGATGCAGGTGCTGGCCTTCATGGCGATGGAGCCGCCCACGTCGCTGGCGCCGGACCCGATCAGCGACGAGAAGCTGAAGGTCTTCCGCTCGATGCGGCCGATCGAGCCGCACAACGTCGTCCGCGGCCAGTACAACGGCTACCGCGGCAAGGCCGCCGTCGCCGAGGACTCCGACACCGAGACCTTCGTGGCGCTGAAGGTCGAGATCGACAACTGGCGCTGGGCGGGCGTGCCGTTCTTCCTGCGCACCGGCAAGAAGCTCGCCGAGGGCGCCCGGATCATCTCGATCGCCTTCAAGGAGCCCCCGCTGACGATGTTCCCGGCCGGCTCGAACGTCGGCCGCCAGGGCCCCGACCACCTCACCTTCGACCTGGCCGACCAGTCCCGGATGTCGCTGTCGTTCTACGGCAAGAAGCCGGGCCCGGGCATGAAGCTCGAGAAGCTGTCGATGCAGTTCGCCACCCACGAGACGTCGTCGTCCGCGTCGGTGCTGGAGGCCTACGAGCGGCTCATCCACGACGCCATGCGCGGCGACCACACCCTCTTCACGACCGCCGCCGGCATCGAGACGCTGTGGGAGAAGTCGATCCCGCTGCTCAACGACCCGCCGCCGGTGCGCGGCTACGCGCCGGGCAGCTGGGGCCCCAACGCCATCCACCAGCTGATCGCCCCGCACGCCTGGCGGCTGCCCTTCGAGCGGTCCTGGCGCGACTCGAACACGACGGTGCGGTAGGTCTCGATACGCCGCTCGTCCCTCGCGGCTACTCGACCACCGAAGACGTACGACGCCGCTCGTCCCTCGCGGCTACTCGACCACCGAAGACGTACGACGCCGCTCGTCCCTCGCGGCTACTCGACCACCGAAGACGTACGACGCCGCTCGTCCCTCGCGGCTACTCGACCACCGAAGACGTACGACGCCGCTCGTCCCTCGCGGCTACTCGACCACCGAAGACGTACGACGCCGCTCGCCGGAGTCGGTGTACTCGACGTCGCCGAAGTCGACGACGCGCCTCGCGTTCGCGAGCGAGGTGACGACGGCGGTGCCGAGCGGGCCGGTGCGGTCGAAGACGGCGGCGGTGCCGACGGCGATGCCGTCGACCTCGACCCGGTCCAGGGCGGACATGCCGATCGAGAGGCCGACGGGCTCGCGGGCCAGGGTGAGGGTGATGTCGGTGTTGATGTACTCGATCCCGCGGTCGCCCCAGTTGGTGACCATGCTGGCGCCGTCGGCGATCGAGGCGACCGCCTGGAACGGCGACGTCGGCTCGCCCGAGACGATCGGGATCGCGGTGTTCCAGGACGACTTGCGGTCGTCGTTCTGGTGCAGGCCGAAGGACTGCGACCAGCCGACGGAGCTGTGGAAGAACGGCACGTGCGGCTCCTCCGACGCCGGGGCGACGTCGAGCGGCGGCGGGACCGGCCGGTCGTCGGGCGACCAGACGGAGCCCTCGGTCGAGGCGGTCGGCAGCAGGAAGAGCGCGCTGGCCCGGGCGACCCGCACCTCGGTGCCGTCGACCTCCTGGGTCAGCACCGCGTCGACCAGGCAGAGCCGCGGCCCCTCCCGCACGACCTCGGTCGTCACCCGGCAGTCCCGCATCCGGGCCGCCTTGAACAGGTCGACGGTGTAGCGCGCCGGCCGCAGCTCGGTCCGCCCCAGCTCGCGCACCCGCTGCTCGGCCCCGCGCGCCAGCGCACCGCTGACGGCCACGCCGTGCATCTGGTCGTCGTCCCACATGCTGCGGGCCATGTCGGTCGGGGTCAGCGCGTCACCGGACTCGGCCGGGCGGAAGAAGGACAGCTGCATGCCCGTCATGGTGGGGTCTCCCCGGCGTACGTCGCCAGCTGCTGCATGGTCTCCTTGACAGCCGAGACGACCGGTGCCTCGTCGTACGGCTTGGTGTCGGCGGCGTTGACCACCAGCACCACGTCGCCGACCTGCACGAACCCGGTGACGCCGAGCACCTCGGTGCCGGGGTTCGCGACCATCCGGGCGTCGTCGGCGCCGGCGATCTCGGGCTCGGTCACGCTGCCGTCGTCGGGGGCGCCCATCTGCTCCCAGGCGGCGTCGAGGCCGGCGGGGAAGACGAGGTAGTTGGCGTCCACGACGGCCTCGCCCTCGGTCTGCGGCACCAGCGCGCAGCGCGGGGAGTCCTCGGTGCCCCGGTCGACCTCCACGGAGGTGCCGAGGACCCGGGCGATCCGTGCGGCGTCGAGGCCGTCGCAGGGGTTCCAGACCGGGTCGGCGGACGCGCTGGCCGACGGCTCCGCGGACGGCTCGGGGGAGGACGACGAGTCGCCACCGCACCCCGCCAGCAGCAGCGGTACGACGAGCAGCGCGACCCGGGCCCTCACGCCTCGGCCTCGGTCGAGGCGGCGGGCTCGGCGGGCGGCGGGGTGGACGCGCCGGGGATCCGCAGCACCATCCGGGCACCGCCGGACGCGGCCCGACCGGCCGCGACGGTGCCGGAGTGCCGCACCGCGACCTGCTGGACGATGGAGAGCCCGAGCCCGGAGCCGGGCATCGAGCGCGACTCGTCGGAGCGCCAGAACCGCTCGAAGACCCGCGGCAGGTCGGCGTCGGCGATGCCGGGGCCCTCGTCCTCGACGGTCAGCTCGCCGTCGGTGAGGGCGACCCGGACCGTGCCGCCGGCGGGGCTCCACTTCACCGCGTTGTCGAGCAGGTTGGTCACCGCGCGCTCGAGGGCGCCCTGCTCGCCGATGACGTACCAGGGGTCGACGTCGAGGTCGATGCGCACCCCGGGGCCGCGGCGGCGTACCCGGGACAGGGCGTGGTCGACCACCTCGGCCAGGTCGACGGTCTCGATGACGTGGGCCATCGGTTCGTCGCGGGCCAGCTCGACCAGGTCGCCGATCAGCGTCGTCATCTCCTCGATCTGGGCGCGGACGTCGTCGAGCAGCTCGGCCCGGGCCTCGGGCGGGAGGGCGGCCCCGCCGGACGCGTCGGACTGGGCCAGCAGGTCGAGGTTGGTGCGCAGCGAGGTGAGCGGGGTGCGCAGCTCGTGCCCGGCGTCGGCGACCAGCTGTCGCTGCCGGTCGCGGGAGGCCGCGAGCGAGGCGAGCATCTGGTTGAAGGCCGAGGACAGCCGGGCGATCTCGTCGTGGCCCTCGACCGGGATCGGCTGCAGCTCCTCGGTGCGGGCGATGTGCTCGACCCGCCCGGTGAGCAGCCGGACCGGGCGCAGGCCGTTGGCGGCCACGCCCCAGCCGGCCATCGCCGCGGCGATCACGCCGGCCGCACCGAAGAGGGCCATCACGACCCCGAGCTTGGTCAGCAGCTGCTCCTGCGACTCCAGGGACTCGCAGATGACGAGGGCCTCGTCGTCGCGGTAGGGCACCGCCACGACCCGGAACCGGCTGTCGCTGTCGTGCGCCCGCGCGGTCCGCACGCTCAGGTCGGACTTGCCGGCCGCGACCTCGAGCTCGGCGTCTCCGAGCTTGGGGACCTCGCCGTCCTTGTAGGGGTAGAAACCCCGGCCGTCGGCGCTGATCGTGCCGATCCGGACGTCGGTCGAGGTCAGGGCCCAGGCCGGGAACTCGTTGCCGGTGTTGGCGTTGATGAAGACCGGCAGCCCGGCGGTCGCGTTCGCGCGCTCGATCAGCGAGTCGTCCATCGAGGCCTGCAGCTGCATGCGGACGACGACGTACGCCCCGACGGCGACGAACGCGACGGCGACGCCGACGGCCATCGTCGTGAGCAGGGTGACCCGGCTGGCCAGGGACCGGCGGTAGTGCCAGCGTCCGTCGGGGTCGAGCGTGCCGGTCACGATTCCTTCAGCACGTAGCCGACGCCGCGGACCGTGTGGATCAGCCGCGGCTCCTCCTCGGCCTCGGTCTTGCGGCGCAGGTAGCCGACGTAGACCTCCAGCGAGTTGGCGGTGGTCGGGAAGTCGTAGCCCCAGACCTCCTCGAGGATGAAGCTGCGCTCCAGGACCCGCCGGGGGCGGCGCAGGAACATCTCGAGCAGGGTGAACTCGGTGCGGGTCAGCTCAATCGGGCGCGCGCCGCGGCGTACCTCGCGGGTCGCGACGTCCATCGTCAGGTCGGAGAAGGCGAGGACCTCCTCGTCGGCGTCGTCGGCGGGGACGACGCGGCGCAGCAGCGCCCGCAGCCGGGCCAGCAGCTCGGCCAGCGCGAACGGCTTGGTGAGGTAGTCGTCGGCGCCCGCGTCCAGGCCCTCGACCCGGTCGCCGACGGCGTCGCGAGCCGTCAGCACGAGGATCGGGACGTCGTGGCCGGCCGTGCGCAGCGCGCGGGTCGTCTCGATGCCGTCGAGGCGCGGCATCATCACGTCCATCACCACGACGTCGGGCGCGACCCGGCCGATGCTGGCCAAGGCCTCGGCGCCGTCGGAGGCCAGGTGGACGTCGTACCCGTTGAACTCGAGCGAGCGGCGCAGCGACTCGCGCACGGCCTTGTCGTCGTCGACGACGAGGACGCGTGGCAGGGGCACGGGAGGCACGTCCCTACTGTGCCAGGCCTGGCTGAGCCCTGTCTGAGAACGCGTGTGCGGACGACCCGGTTCGGGTAGATCACAGCAGCAGGCACGCGGGGGGCGCGGCCGGACCGGGGGGTCGTTCGTGGGCAGGATCGTGGGCGTTGCCCGGATGTCGGCCGTGGCGCTGGTCGTGGGGCTGCTGGTCCCGATCGGCGTCCCGAGCGGTACGGCGGCCGCGGACCCGGTGCTCCCGTCGGGCTTCCAGGACCGGGTCGTCATCGGCGGCCTCGACCAGCCGACCGTCGTCGACTTCGCCGCCGACGGCACCGCGTTCGTCGGCAACCAGGCGGGGGTGATCAGCACCGTCGCCCGGGCGGGCGCGGGCTTCGCCGGCACCCCGGCGCCGTTCGCCGACCTGACGCGCAGCGTCCAGAACTACTGGGACCGCGGCCTGGTGGGCCTCGCCGTCGACCCCGCGCTCGGCACCGGCGCCGGTCGCGACTTCGTGTACGTCGCCTACGCCTACGACCGCGACCCGCGCGACCCCGCCGGTGAGGTGCCGGCCTGGGGCGATCCGGCTGCGCCGTACTACGACGACTGCCCGGCGCCCGCGAGCCTGGAGCCCGGCGGCTCCCCGGGCTGCGCGGCGTCGATCCGGGTCACCCGGCTGGCCGCCGCGAAGGTCGACGGCGCGTGGACGATGACGTCGGAGACCGAGCTGCTGGCCGATGGCTGCCTGCAGTTCCCCAGCCACGGCTCCGGCGCCGTGCACGTCGGCCCCGACCGGATGCTCTACGTGACCGCGGGCGAGGGCGCGAGCTTCGACACCGCCGACCGTGGTCAGTTCGGTGGCAACCCCTGTGGCGACCCGGTGAACGAGGGCGGGTCGCTGCGCGCCCAGGACCTCCGCACCACCGGCGACCCGCTCGGCATCAACGGCAGCCTGCTCCGCATCGATCCGCTGACCGGCGAGCACGCGATCGCGGCGTACGGCTTCCGCAACCCGTGGCGCTTCGCCTTCCGCCCCGACACCGACGAGGTGTGGGTCGGCGACGTCGGCGCCGGCGGGTACGACGAGGTGAACCGGCTCACCGCCGCCACCTCGACGACGGCGCCGCGCAACTTCGGCTGGCCCTGCTTCGAGGGCCCGGCCCGCACGCCCGGCTGGGACGAGCTCGACGTCCCGCTCTGCGAGTCGCTGTACGCCGGCACCGCGCCGGTCGCGCAGCGGGCGGTGGCGCCGTACCTCCCCTACTCGCGCAGCGGCGAGGTCGTCCCGGGCGACGGCTGCCCGACCGGCACCGCCTCCGTCTCGGGCGTGCAGTTCCTCACCGGCTCCGCCTACCCGACCGACCTGCAGGGGGCGCTGGTCTTCGCCGACTTCGCCCGCGGCTGCGTCTGGTCGGTGCCGCTCGGCGCGGACGGCCAGCCCGACCGTTCACGGGCCCGGCTCCTCGTCGGCGACGCGGACTCGCCGGTCGACCTGACGACCGGGCCGGAGGGCGACCTCTACTACGTGGACTACGGGCTGAACGACGACGGCTACCCGGAGGCCGGCGCGGGCGCGATCCACCGCGTCTCGTACGACGCGATCGGCCGGCCGCCGGTGGCTCGGATCAGCGCGGACCCGCCGTACAGCTCGGTGCTCCCGCTCTCCGTCGAGCTCGACGCCTCGGCCTCGAGCGACCCGGACGGCGACCTGCTCGGCTACTCGTGGGACCTCGACGGGGACGGGTCCTTCGGCGACGACTTCGGACCGGTGGTCTACGAGACCTACACCGTCGCGAAGCCGGTCACGGTGTCCGTGCGGGTCACCGACGGCAACGGCGGCAGCGACGTCGCCGAGCTGACCCTGCACCCGGGCAACGACCCGCCGACCTTCACCGCGGTGACCCCCGCGCCCACCCTGACCTGGGCGGTCGGCGACCCGATCCCGTTCTCGGCCGCGGCCACCGACCTCCAGGACGGCACCCTGCCGGCCTCCGCCTTCACCTGGTCGCTGGCCGTCAGCCACTGCCCGTCGGTGTGCCACGTGCACCCGATCGAGACCCGCACCGGCGTCGCGTCGGGGACCTTCACCGCGCCGGACCACGAGTACCCCTCGCGGCTGGTGCTGCGGGTCCGGGCCACCGACGCCGGCGGCTTCGCGACCGAGCGGAGCTTCGAGCTGTCGCCGCAGACCGTCGACCTGCGGTTCGCCACCACCCCGGTGACGGCGCCGGTCAGCGTGCTGGGCGCCGAGGGCCCCTCGCCCCAGGCGCGGCGGGTCATCGTCGGCTCGACCTTCACCGTCGCGGTGCCGCCGACGGTGAACTCCGGTGGCCGGACCTGGCGCTTCGCCGGCTGGTCGGACTCCGGCGCGCGCGTGCACCAGTCGGTCGCGCCGGCCAGCGACACGTCGTACGTCGCCCGCTACGTCGCCGACGCCGTCGCCCCCGCCGCCACCTCCCGGCTCACCGTGCGCGCCGTACCCGCCCGCGCCCGGGCGCGGGTGCGGGTGGACGGCGTGGCCCGGCGCTCCGGCTGGACCGGGCGGTTCGAGGTGGGCGAGCGGGTCCGGATCGTCGCGCCGGCGCGGGTCCGTCGCGCCGGGAAGGTCTGGGTCTTCCGGCGCTGGAACGACGGCGGGAGGCGGGCCCACACCGTCACCGTCCGGCGTGATCAGGTGCTGCGGGCGGTCTACGTCCGGCGGCGGTAGGGGGTGCTGGGGGCCGCGGTGAGTTTTATCGGCTAGCCGATAAAACTCATCCCTGGACGATGAACCTTTGTCGTCCAGGCTCGAGGTTCATCGGCCAGCCGATGAAACTCTCCGACCGCCCGCCTCAGGCGTAGCGGCGGGCCGCGTCGGCGGCGCGGGCGCCGTAGCCGCCGCCGAAGAGGCAGGCGTGGACGAGCAGCGGGAAGAGCTGGTGGAGGGCGACCCGGTCGGCCCAGCCGTCGGCGAGCGGGGTGGCCTCGTCGTAGGCGTCGAGAACCCGCTGCAGGTGCGGGAGGCCGAAGAGGGCCAGCATCGCGAGGTCGACCTCGCGGTGGCCGCCGTACGCCGCGGGGTCGATGACGCTGACCCGGCCGTCGGTGCCCCACAGGACATTGCCGTTCCAGAGATCACCGTGCAGGCGGGCCGGCGGCTCCTCGGGGAGCAGGCCCGGCAGCCGACCGACCACCGCCTCGACGCTCGTGGCCTCGCGGGCGGTGACGGCGCCGCGGTCGCGGGCCAGCTTCA
Source organism: Nocardioides lianchengensis (assembly GCF_900101465.1). Taxonomy (GTDB): domain Bacteria; phylum Actinomycetota; class Actinomycetes; order Propionibacteriales; family Nocardioidaceae; genus Nocardioides; species Nocardioides lianchengensis. Next base: position 70,107 of record NZ_FMZM01000002.1, on the reverse strand, counting down.
GGTAGGGCAGCACCCGTCGTACGGCGTAGAACTCCGCCCACGAGCCGGCGGTGCGGTTGGGCAGCGGGAGCCGGCCGATGAAGCCGTCCTCGTCGGCGCCGTACGACGGGGCGCCGGCGGCGTGCGTGGCGGCCAGGGCGCGGCCGAAGCCGGCGGCGGCGTCCCCGCTGTTGCGCCCGGGCTCGACCCACCGCAGGATCAGGCACTCGGCGTCGACGGCGAGCACCTCGGGCACGGCGACGCCGTCGCTGTCGGCGAGCCAGCGCAGCCCGCGCGCCTCGGTCTCGAAGAGGCCCGGGGGTGCCTGGGTGAGGGTCTTCATCAGCGCGGTGCTGCCGTCGCTGAGGCGGAGCTTGGTGGCGGTGGCGATGTCCCCGCCGGCGACGGGGGCCGTGGCCACCACCGCCGAGCCGAGGAGACCCTCGGCCCGTCGGGCGACCAGCGGCTGTCGGGTCACGAGGGGCCGAGCTCCTCCCGGAGGCCGCCGACGATCGCGGCGCAGGTCCGCTCCACCATGGTCAGCACCTCCTCGAAGCCGTCGTCCCCACCGTAGTACGGGTCCGGGACCTCGCCGCCGGCATCGACCGGGTCGAAGTCGCGGAACAGGCGAACCCGGTCGCCGGCCCCGCCGATGTCGGCGAGGTTGCTCCGGTCCATGGCGAGGACCAGGTCGTGCTCGTCGAGCCAGGCGGTCGACCAGTGCCGTGCGCGGTGCGTCGACGGGTCGTAGCCGGCAGCCGCGAGGGTGGCCGCGGCCCGGGCGTCCATGGGGTTGCCGACGTGCCAGTCGCCGGTGCCGGAGCTGACCACGGCGACCCGGCCGGCCAGGCCGGCCTCGTCGACGCGCTCGGTGAGGACGACGTCGGCCATCGGCGAGCGGCAGATGTTGCCGAGGCAGACCAGGGCCACCGAGTAGTGCCCCGGCGTCCGGGCCGGCGGGATGGGGGGCCTCATCGCCGCTCGTCGGACCCGATCAGCGCGTCGACGATCCAGGTGACGATCGTGATGACGACGGCGCCGCCCACGGCCGGCCAGAAGCCGGTCACCTCGAAGTCGACGTCGAGCTGGCCTGCGAGCCAGCCGGTCAGCATCAGCACCACGGCGTTGATGACGAGCAGGAACAGCCCGAGCGTGACGATGATGAACGGGATCGACAGGATCTGCAGGACCGGCTTCACGAACGACGTGATCACGCCGAGGATCAGCGCCACGACCAGCAGCGGGACGATCTTCTCGGAGGTCTCGGTGGAGCCGGTGAACCGGATCCCGTCGATGAACCAGGCCGCGACCGCGAGGGCCACGGCGTTGGTGACGAGCCAGGTGAGGAAGCGCACGCGACGATCCTGCCAGGCGGCGCCAGCAGCGTCCGGCGGAATGTGACCTTCGCCCGACCGGGTCAGGTCCGGGGCCGAGCGACCGATGGAGCGGGCTCCCCCCTTCTCCGACCAGGACGGACGCCATGACCCAGCCCTCTTCCCCGACCCGCCAGGCCCGCGGCTGGTGGGCCGACCGCCGGATCCGCACCAAGGTGCTGGCGCCCGCCGTCGTCGCCTCGCTGGTCGCGACGACGGTCGGGCTGCTCGGCCTCAACAGCCTCTCGTCGAGTGCGGAGACGAGCGAGCGGATCTACGCCAACAACCTCGCCGCGGTGAAGCTGCTCGGCGACCTCGACGTCACCCGCAAGAGCATCTCGCTGAGCATCCGCGACCTGCTGCTGGTTCCGAACGGCGAGGAGCGCCAGGCGGTCGAGGAGGAGTACGCCGGCCTGCAGGACACCTTCCGCAGCCAGCTCGACGAGTACGCCGCCACCGACCCGGCGACGGCCGACCTGGCGACGCTGGAGTCCGTGCGCGAGGGTCTCGAGGCCTACCTGGTGGCCATCGAGGAGAAGCTGGTCCCGCTCGCCGAGGCCGGCGACGAGGCCGGCTGGTGGGCCATGAACAGCACCGACCTGGTGCCGCTGGCCAAGGCCGTCGGCGGCGGGCTGGGCGAGCTCAAGGAGAGCGAGCAGGCCCAGGCCGCGGACGCGGCGTCCGACGCGCGGTCGTCGTACGACGCGGCGCGGCAGCTGGCGATCATCCTGCTGGTGGTCGGACTGCTGACCGCCCTCGGCTTCGCGTTCCTGGTCGCCCGCGGGGTGACGACGTCGATCGGCCGGCTGCAGCAGGCGCTGCGCGCGCTGGCCGGCGGCGACCTGACCGTGGACGCCGGGGTGAGCTCGCGTGACGAGGTCGGCCGGATGGCCGCGGACCTCGAGACGGCCCGCGAGAGCCTGCACGCCTCGCTGTCCGCGATGGGTGACAACACCGTGGTCCTCGCCTCGGCGGCGGAGGAGATGTCAGCCGTCTCGGCCCAGCTCGGCGCGTCCGCGAGCGAGTCGTCCACCCAGGCGCAGCTGGTCTCGGCCGCGGCCGAGGAGGTCTCGTCGAACGTGCAGACCGTCGCGGCTGGCAGTGAGCAGATGGGGGCCTCGATCCGGGAGATCGCACAGAACGCGTCCGATGCGGCGCGGGTGGCGACGCAGGCCGTGGTGACTGCGGAGGAGACGACCGCGACGGTGGCCAAGCTGGGTGAGTCGTCGGCGGAGATCGGCAGTGTGGTCAAGGCGATCACCTCGATCGCGGAGCAGACGAACCTGCTGGCGCTGAACGCGACCATCGAGGCCGCGCGTGCCGGTGAGGCCGGCAAGGGCTTCGCGGTGGTGGCGAACGAGGTCAAGGAGCTCGCGGTCGAGACCGCCCGCGCCACCGAGGACATCGCCAAGCGGGTGGAGGCGATCCAGGCCGACACCGGTGGTGCGGTGACGGCGATCGGGGAGATCACGGAGATCATCAGCCGGATCAGCGACTACCAGAACACCATCGCTGCGGCGGTGGAGGAGCAGACCGCGACGACCAACGAGATCTCGCGGAACGTCGCGGAGGCGGCGACGGGTGCGACGGAGATCGCGCGGAACGTGGGCTCGGTGTCCGAGGCCGCCGACCAGACCACGGACGCGGCGGGCAACACGACCGCGGCCGCGGGGGACCTGACCCGGATGGCCACCGAGATGCGCGACTTGGTGGGCCGGTTCCGCCTCTGACCCCGGACCCCCGGAACGCCGAGTCGGCGTGGGTTCAGTGCCGAGTCGGCGCGAGCTCGCGCCGACTCGGCGATTTCGGGTCAGGTCGGGGGCAGGGCGACCGATGGAGGGAGCGACCACGACTTCCCCCGCAACCCCAGGACGCCGAACGAGATGACCACGACCCCCGCCACCGCCCACTCCGCCCGCCGCTGGTGGACCGACCGCGGCATCCGCACCAAGGTGCTGGTCCCGGCCGTGCTGGCCGCCGTCGTCGCCCTCGTCGTCGGCCTCGTCGGGCTCAACAGCCTGTCCTCGAGCGCCGCGACCAGCCAGAGCATCTATGCCAACAACCTGAAGGCGATCAAGGTCCTCGGCCAGATCTCCGTGACCCGCAAGAGCATCTCGCTCAGCATCCGCGACATCCTCCTGGTGGGCAACGGCCCGGACCGTCAGGCGACCCTCGACGAGTACGCCGAGCTGCAGGACACGTTCCGCGCGCAGCTCGACGAGTACGAGGCGACGGGCGTCACCGGCGCCAACGCCCAGCGGCTCGACGCGATCCGCGAGCAGTTCGACCAGTACCTCGCCGCCATCGACGAGAAGGCCACGCCCTTCGTCCGCAGCGGCGACATGGCCGGCTGGCTGACCATGAACAACGCCGATCTCTCCCCGATCGCGGAGGGCATCAGCTCCCTGCTCGGCGAGATCGCCGACGACGAGGACGCCCAGGCCGCGGACGCCGCCGCCGACGCGCAGTCGTCGTACGAGGCCCAGCGCCGGCTCGCGATCATCCTGCTGGCCGTGGGTCTGCTGGCCGCGGTCGGGTTCGCCCTGCTGGTGGCCCGCGGCGTGACCGCCTCCATCAACAAGCTCCAGGTCGCCCTGCGGGCACTGGCCGGTGGCGACCTGACGGTGGACGCCGGGGTGAGCTCGCGTGACGAGGTCGGCCGGATGGCCGCGGACCTCGAGACGGCCCGCGAGAGCCTGCACGTGTCGCTGTCCGCGATGGGTGACAACACCGTCGTGCTGGCCTCGGCCGCCGAGGAGATGTCCGCGGTCTCCGCGCAGCTGGGGGCCTCGGCGAGCGAGTCCTCGAGCCAGGCCACGCTGGTCTCCGCGGCTGCGGAGGAGGTCTCGACCAACGTCCAGACCGTCGCCGCGGGCAGTGAGCAGATGGGGGCTTCGATCCGGGAGATCGCCCAGAACGCCTCGGACGCGGCGCGGGTGGCGACGCAGGCGGTGGTGACTGCGGAGGAGACGACCGCGACGGTGGCGAAGCTGGGTGAGTCGTCGGCGGAGATCGGCAGTGTGGTCAAGGCGATCACCTCGATCGCGGAGCAGACGAACCTGCTGGCGCTGAACGCGACCATCGAGGCCGCGCGTGCCGGTGAGGCCGGCAAGGGCTTCGCGGTGGTGGCGAACGAGGTCAAGGAGCTCGCGGTCGAGACTGCGCGGGCGACCGAGGACATCGCCAAGCGGGTGGAGGCGATCCAGGCCGACACCGGTGGTGCGGTGACGGCGATCGGGGAGATCACGGAGATCATCAGCCGGATCAGCGACTACCAGAACACCATCGCTGCGGCGGTGGAGGAGCAGACCGCGACGACCAACGAGATCTCGCGGAACGTCGCGGAGGCGGCGACGGGTGCGACGGAGATCGCGCGGAACGTGGGCTCGGTGTCCGAGGCCGCCGACCAGACGACCGAGGCGGCGGGCAACACGACCGCGGCCGCGGGGGATCTGACCCGGATGGCCACCGAGATGCGCGACCTGGTGGGTCGTTTCCGCCTCTGACCCCGGGAGACCCCCGAACGCCGAGTCGGCGTGGGTTCAGTGCCGAGTCGGCGCGAGCTCGCGCCGACTCGGCGATTTCGGGGTCAGGAGGGGTCAGTTCGGGGAGAGGCCGAGGGCGTCGATGATGTCGTCCTCGGCGTCGATGAGGTGCTGGCGCAGGAAGGCGTGGGCCGCCGCGGTGTCCCCGTCCTCCAGCAGGAGCAGCAGGGCGGTGTGGTTGTCGGCCTCGTCGTGGGCGTTGCGGCGGATCCGCTCGACCTGGGCCAGCGCGAGCTTCAGCTCGACGACCAGGTTGTCGGCCATCGCGACCAGCCGCGGCGACCCGGTGAGGCCGACCAGCGAGACGTGGAAGGCGAGGTGCCGCTCGTTGAGCTCCTGGTACGACGCGCCGCGTCGTACGGCCGAGGTGTAGGCCTCGAGCGTGCTGCGGACCCGGCCGCGCTGGCTCTCGTCGGCCTCGGCCCAGCGGAGCACGCCGGCGCCCTCGAGGACCCACCGGGCCGCGCAGACGTCGCGGACCGAGTCGACCTCGGGGGTGGCGACGTGGACGCCGCGGTTCGGCTCGCGGGTGGCCAGGCCCTCGGCGACCAGGATGGTCAGCGCCTCCCGCACGGTGGGGCGGGAGACCCCGAGCGAGGCGGCCAGCGCGACCTCGCGCAGCGGCGTGCCCGACTCCAGCTCGCCGTCGAAGACGGCGCGGCGCAGCTCCTGGGCGACCCGGTCCACGGTGGACGAGTGCTCCAGGTGCAGGGTCCCGAAGGAACCGACCGTCTCCGACATGGGGCCATTCTGGGGCACGGACCGCAGGTTGTCCGGACCACTGGTCACGCGAGCCCCGTTCTTCTCGTACACTTCTTGTCAGATTGTCTGACAATTATGACGAGGAGGTTAACGCCGATGGAGCAGCAGCTGGATGCGCCCACGCTGGACTGGGGCCGGCACTACGTGGCGGTCGAGCCCACCCACTTCCGGGTGGAGTACTCGATCAACCCCTTCATGGACACCGCCGTCCAGCCCGACCCGCAGGTCGCGATGCTCCAGTGGCACGCGATGGTCCGCACGCTGGAGGACCTCGGCGCAGAAGTCGACGTCCTCGCCCAGCGGGCCGACGCCCCCGACATGGTCTACGCGATGAACCTCGGCCTCGGCCTGGTCAAGGCCGACGGCACGCCCCACGTCGTGATGTCCCACATGCGCTTCCCCGAGCGGCGGATGGAGGGCCTGTCGGCCCAGCCGTGGTTCGCCGAGCACGGCTACGCGACGTCGTACGTCGGCCGCGACGGGGTCGGTGCCCACCTCGAGGCCGGTGACGCGTTCGCCTTCGGCGACGCCCTGGTCGTCGGCTACGGCCCTCGCACCGAGGAGCTGGCGCTGAAGCACCTCGCGGCCGACCTGGGCGTGCGGGTCCGCGGGCTGCGGATCACCCACCCGGGGATGTACCACCTCGACCTGGCCTTCTGCCCGCTCGACGAGCGGCGCGCGCTGGTCTGCCCCTCCGCCCTCGACGCGCCCTCGGCCGCCGCGCTGCTCGAGCTGGTGCCCGAGCCGCTGGTGCTGACCGAGGAGGAGGCGCTGACGACGTTCTGCGCCAACTCGGTCGTCGTCGGCAGCACCGTCGTGATGCCGGCGTGCCCGCCGCGGGTGCGTCGTCAGCTGGTCGAGTGGGGCTTCGACGTCGTGATCGTCGACGTGTCGGAGTTCCACAAGGGCGGCGGCTCGATCCGCTGCCTGGCCAACGCCGTCGACATCACCATCGGTCGCGACCTGCCGTCGGTCCCCGGCGGCGAGGTCGTGCTGCCGCCGCTGGCCTGACCCGGGTCAGGCCGGCGGGCAGCCGGTGCTGAGCCGGTAGCGGCGCCGCTGCTCGCCCTGGTCGGGCTGGGCCACCACGACGACGGCCCTGCTGTAGTAGCGGGTGCCGTCGTCGCACGTGCGGATCCGGCTCAGCCGGATCACCGCACGGCGGTGCGCCGGCGGCGGGCAGGACGCGCAGGTGCTGTCCCAGCGGCCGCGACCCACGGCGACGGCGTCGCCCCAGTGCTTCCAGCGCCGGACCGTCATCGTGGGCGAGGAGCTGTAGGCGGTGAAGACCAGCGACGGGCGCACCTCGGCCGAGCCGAGGTTGTAGTAGACGACCGGGTCGGCGGCGGGAGCCGCCCCGACCGCGGGCGGGGCGACGAGCAGGATGCTGAGCAGCGCCCCGAGCGCGGCGAGGAGACGGGTCATGGCGCGACGATAGGACGCGGACCGGCTCGGTACGGTCCTTTCCATGTTTCCGGTCGGCGGGTACGGCGTCATGCTGCTCGGCGCCCTGCTGTCCGGGCTGGTCTGCCTCGGTCTCGCGGTCGCGCTGCGCCGCCGCCTGGGCTGGCTCGGGGCCGGCGCGCTCGCCGGCCTGCTCTGGTCGGTCGCGGTGATCGCCTGCCTGACCCTGATCCCCGCCAACGGCGCCCCGGGGATCGTCAGCGCGGAGGGCCGGCTGACCACCTGCTCGTGGGACATCGGCGGCCCGGCCCCCGACGGCTTCTGGATCTTCTCCGGCGGCCAGCGGCTGCTCAACACGGTCGCGTTCGTGCCGTCCGGCGCGCTGCTGGTCGTGGTCGCCGCGCGCTGGCGGGCCACCGCGCTGCTCACCGTGCCGCTCGGCCTGGGGCTGCTGGCGGCGTACTCGGTCGCCATCGAGAAGACCCAGCTGGAGCTGGCCCGGATCGACCGCGCCTGCGACGTCACCGACATCATCGACAACATCACCGGCGCGGTGCTCGGCGTGCTGGTCGGGCTGGTGCTGGCGCTGCTGCTGCGACCCTGGCGGAGACATAACCTGACGGCATGAGCACCCCGCAGCCGCGCGCGACCATCGCCGACATCCCGCCGTACGTCGCGGGGAGGCCGCCGACCGTCCGGCCCGGGATGACGTCGTACAAGCTCTCGTCGAACGAGAACCCCTACCCGCCGCTGCCCGGCGTGGTGGAGGCGGTGCAGGCGGCGGTCGGCCAGATGAACCGCTACCCCGACATGGGCGCCTCGGCGCTCTACGCCGCGCTGGCGGACTCGCTGGACGTGCCGGTGGAGGACCTGTCGGTGGCGACCGGGTCGGTGGGGCTGATCTACCAGCTGGTGCAGGCGTTCTGCGACCCCGGCGACGAGGTCGTCTTCGCGTGGCGCTCCTTCGAGGCCTACCCGATCGCGGTCACGGCCGCCGGCGCCGCGAGCGTGCGGGTGCCGGTGCTCCCCGACGGCCGGCACGACCTCGACGCCATGGCCGCGGCCATCACCGACCGCACCAGGATCGTGCTGGTCTGCACGCCCAACAACCCGACCGGACCGGCGGTGACGCAGGCCGAGCTCGACGCGTTCCTGGCCCGGGTGCCGTCGCACGTCGTGGTCGTCGTCGACGAGGCGTACGTCGAGTTCGTGCGGATGGACGATCCGGTCGACGGGCTGGCGTCGTACCGCTCGCGCGCCAACGTGGTGCTCACCCGCACCTTCTCCAAGGCCTACGGCCTGGCCGGCTTCCGGGTCGGGTACGCCGTCGCGCCCGCGCCGATCGCCGCCGCGCTGCGGGCGGTGTCGCTGCCGTTCGGCGTCTCGACCGTCGCCCAGGTCGCCGCGATCGCCTCCCTGGAGCGGCAGCCCGAGCTGCTGGAGCGGGTCGATGCCCTGGTCGCCGAGCGGACCCGCGTCGTCGACGGGCTGAGGGCGGCCGGCTGGGACGTGCCGGACGCCCAGGGCAACTTCGTCTGGTTCGGGCTGGGGGAGCGGACCGCCGACTTCGCGCAGGCGGCCGACGAGCTCGGGATCGTCGTCCGGCCGTTCGCCGGGGAGGGGGCGCGGGTCTCGATCGGGGAGACCGAGGCCAACGACCGGCTGTTGCAGCTGGCGGCGTCCTTCCCGCGCTGATCCGGGCCTCCCTCACATCGCTGCGGCCAGGACGAAGGCGACCACCAGGAGCAGCGGCACGGTGGCCAGCACCAGCAGCCCCGCCGACCCGGCCGCGGACCCCGCCGCCCACGCGGACCGGACGAGACTGAGGGAGACCAGTCCCAGCCCGGCGAGGACCACGGCAACGGTGTAGCCGATCGGGGCGTACGACCCGAGGCCGCCGCGCTGCGCCCACCAGGTGCGGACGGCCAGCACCACGGCCAGCGCGAGCGGCACCACCGCGCCCGCGCCGACCACGACCGCGGCGGTCCGGCGGGGTCGTGAGCGGGTCGTCGGCACGGTCGGAGACTGCCCCGTGGTCCGGCATCCCTAACGAAGAGCCCTCTTCAAAGCGCCGCGTCTCGTTCACAGGGAGGTCACGGGCCGGTCCCGGACCGTTCCGGCGTCCGCGCGAGCGTGCCTGCGCCGGCCGGTCGGTCGGCACTCGGACACGATCTCGATCGGAGCACGGTGCACTCCCTCCCCTCCCCCCGTTCCCTCGCGACCCGCGGCCTCGCCGCGGCCGCGGTGCTGGCGACGCTGAGCCTCCCGCAGGCAGCCGGCGCCGCGGCCCCCGTCGACGCCGACGACGCGACGGACGCGTCGCGGTTCACCCTCGCGGTGCTGCCGGACACGCAGTTCTACTCCCGCTACGCCGCCGACCAGTTCATCCCTCGCTACGGCAAGGACCCGTTCCAGGTCCAGACCGAGTGGATCGCCGAGCACGCGGACGAGCTCAACATCCCGTTCGTGACCCACGTCGGCGACATCGTCGACCGGGCGGGCAACGCCGGCGAGTGGACCGCCGCCGACCGGGCCATGGACGTCCTCGACGCGGCCGGCGTTCCCTACGGCATCCTCGCGGGCAACCACGACGTCAACAACAGCAGCGACAGCGTCCTCGACACCGACTACACGGTCGCGAACGAGCGCTACTGGCAGAACTTCGGGCCCGGCAAGCGGCCCGCGCCCACCACCCTCGGCGGGTACGACGCCACCGGCTTCAGCCAGTGGCACGTCTTCGAGGCCCAGGGCCAGAAGTTCCTGTCGATGTCGCTGCCGTGGCGCGCGTCCGACGCGACCCTGGCCTGGGCCAAGCAGGTCATCGAGACCCAGAACCTCCCCACCATCCTCACCAGCCACGACCTGATCGGCATCGACGCCGACGCCGTGACGGCCCGGGAGTCGGGCTACGGCAAGCGGGTCTGGGACGGGCTCATCAAGAGCACCGACCAGATCTTCCTGACCTTCAACGGTCACTTCCACGGGTCGACCCACCTGACCCGCAACAACGACGCCGGCCACCCGGTCACCCAGGTGCTCATCGACCACCAGATGGCCTACGAGGGCGGCAACGGCTACCTCGGCCTGATGGAGTTCGACCTGACCAACAACACGATGACCATGCAGACCGCGTCGCCGTGGGTCGTGGGCAAGCCGGCCGAGAAGCTGACGTCGTACGACCAGGCGTTCCTGGAGGCGCCGAACCAGCAGTACCAGGTCAAGCTCGACTTCTCCGCCCGCTTCGCCGGGTTCCAGGACGGTCCGGCCGACCAGCCGTCGCTGACCAAGAAGGCGCGCGACATCATCCTCGACGGGTTCGTCCCGCCCGCGGGTGACTCCCGTGAGCTCGCCGGCAACGAGGACGACTACGTCCGGGTGCCGGGCACGCTCGCCCACTGGCGCTTCGGCGACGCGCAGCCCGGCGTCGTCGCGCCCGGCCAGGTGTTCGAGGACGCCGCGGGCGAGAGCGACCTGCGCCGCGCCACCCTCGCGGAGTCCGGCTCGACCACCGCCGAGGTCGGCGACGTCACCGTCACCGACCAGGTCAACCCCTACTCCTCCGACCCGCGCGCCGTCTGCTTCGACGGCTCGAACCAGACCACCGGCCGGTTCAGCTACCTGCAGTCGGCGGCGGGCACGCCCGTCACGAAGACCAAGTTCCCGAACGGCTACACCATCGAGACGTTCGTGAAGATGGACGCGTCGTGGGACGCGACCGCCAACGGCTGGAGCAAGGCCGTCGTCCGCTCGGGCAACCGCTCGACGATCCCGGGCTTCGCGCGCACGCAGTGGGACTACACCGCGTCGCCGACCGCGCTCGGCATCTCCAACCTGCGCGAGTTCCAGATGACCGAGGTTCCGGGCGACCCCACGCGCGGTGACAAGACGGCGTGGTCCGGCGAGATCATGGTCGACACCTGGCAGCACGTCGCCGTCGTCAACGACGTCGACACCCAGACCACCACGATGTACGTCGACGGCGCGCCCGTCCTCCGCAACGCCACCGCCTCCGGCGGCGCCTCGATGAACAGCGGCATGCCGTGGATCCTCGGCGCCGACTGGGTGGATGACAAGGCCAAGAACGGCTGGCACGGCTGCATCGGCGAGACCCGGATCATCGACCACCCGACGACGCCCGACCAGTGGCTGATCGCCCGCCCGGAGCTCGCCGGCTTCACCGTCGACCGCGAGCCCGCGGCCACCCTGCCCACCGGCACCGCCTCGACCGTCCTCACCGGCACCGGCACGCCCCGGGCCACCGTGACCCTCGGCGGCGACCTCGACGGCTCGGCGACGGTCGACGCCGACGGCCGCTGGTGGATCGCCGCCGACGTCCCGGCGACCGGCCGTCCGCTGACCTGGACCGCGGAGCAGGGCTTCGGCGAGCGCGTCGACGACACCGTGGCCACCGGCACCTTCGCCGTCGCCGCCCCGGCCCTCCCGGCCAGCAGCACGGCGGCGACCCTCGCCACCGACGCGCCGTCGTACGGCGCCCCGCACCGGGTCGTCGTCCGAGTGGCCGGCGCGGCCGCGCCGACCGGCGCCGTCCGGGTCTCGGCCGGTGGCCGGGTGCTCGGCACCGGCACCCTCGCCGGCGGTCGGGCCGTCGTCACGCTGCCCGGCACCGCGCTGGCGCCCGGACGGCACGAGCTGGTCGTCGACTATCCCGGCGACGCCGGCCACGCGCCGTCGTACGACCGGGTGACGGTGAGGGTCGCCCGGGCCGCCGCCGACCTGCGGGTCCGCACGGCCGGGACCGCCCGTCGTCCGCGCCTGGTCGTCCGGCTCGACGCCGACGTCGCGGCCCGGGGCCGGATCGAGGTCCGCTCCGGCAACCGCGTCGTCGCCCGCACCACGGCCACCGACGGTCGCCGGGTCGTCCGGCTGCCGAGGCTGACGCGCGGCCGGCACGTGCTGACCGTCCGGTACGCCGGCTCCGCCACGGTCGCGCCCGCGACCGAGCGGGTCGTCGTGCGGGTCCGCCGCTGAGGATCCTCAGGCGAGGCGGCTGCCGACCAGCAGCAGCGTCATGAGGGCCGGTGGGACGGCGGCGATGCCCAGCAGCACGTCGCCGGCCCGCCGGCCCCACCAGCAGCGGGCGAGACCGAGGAACGGCAACGAGGCCACGGCCGGAGCCGCGACGATCCCGGCGATCACGTAGCCGATCGCGGTCAGCGCGTCGGCCTCCGGGTTCGTCTCGAGCTCGATCCGGGTCCAGGCGTACATCGTCGCCGCGGCGGCGAGGGCGAGCAGGTCGGCGGCCAGCACGGCGACGGTGACGACGAGCCGGGTACGGCGCCGGGAGGTGGCGGACATGCCTCGATGCTCGGCCGGTGCGGCCCGCGGCACATCGGCCCGCGTACTCAGACCAGCGCCGCTACCGGATGGGCCTGCTCGGGGACCTGGCGCCAGCCACGGCACGGGGCCCGCCGTCCTCGACCGGACCGGCAGCCGCGACCGCGTGCAGGCCGCCATCCCGGCCATCCGGGCCGGGCTGGCGGGAGTCCAGCTCGCGCCAGCGGGGGTCGAGCGCGGGCAGCATCGTGACCGCGAGGTAGGCCACGCCGACCGCGACCAGCGCCGGGGCGAGACCGATCCCGCCGACCAGGACGCCGGCCAGCAGCCCGCCGAGCGGCATCAGCGCGAAGCACATCGCGGTGGTCAGCGACGAGACCCGGCCGACCAGGGGCTCGGGGATCCGCTCGAAGATCACCGCGCCGAGCACCGGGTTGAGGAAGCCGGCCGCGAACCCGCTCGCGACCGACACCGCCAGCACCGCCCAGGTCGGGGTGTCGAGGGCGAGCACCACGAACCGCGGCGCCCCGGCGACCAGGAACGCCACCAGGTACGTCGCGTACCGCGGCAGCCCGGCCGCCCAGGCCGCCGCGCAGAGGGCCCCGACCGCGGACGCACCGCCGAACACGGCCAGCACCAGCCCGATCGCGGCCGCGCCCCCGCCGTACTCGTCGGCCCAGACGGGGAGCAGCACGCTCACGTAGGCGACGTCGAGCAGGTTGGTCAGCGCCACCATCACCGAGATCCCCAGCAGCACCGGGTCGCGTCGCAGGAAGTCCCACCCCTCCCGCAGCTGCCGTGCGTACCCGCCTGTGGATGGTGCCGCCGAGTCGGCGCACATGTGCGCCGACTCGGCGGGGTTCTCCACAGGTGGGCGGGTGGCCCAGGCGAGGAGGGCGGCGGCGAGGCCGAACGACAGGGCGTCGACGAGCAGGGCGGTGGCGGGGCCGACGGCGGCGACCAGGAGGCCGGCGCAGATCGAGCCGAGCAGGGTGGCGGTGCGCTTGACGGTGGAGTGCAGGCCCGTCGCCCGCTCCAGGGGTACGGCGGCCTCGCGGGCCAGCGCCGGCACCATCGCGCCCTTGGCCGCGTCGCTCGGACCGCGCAGCGCCCCGGCCAGCGCGACCAGGGCCAGGAACAGCCCGAAGCTCAGCGCCCCGAGCCCATGGAGCAGCGGGATCGCGCCGACCACGGCGACCGAGCCGACGTCGCAGGTGATGGCCACCCGGCGCGGGCCGAGCCGGTCGATCACCGGCCCGCCGAGCACCTTGAGCACGACCAGCGGCAGCAGCTCGACCAGGGCGACCAGCCCGGTCCGCGTCGCCGACCCGGTCGTCGTGAGCACGAACCACGGCAGCGCGATCATCGAGACCCGGGTGCCGGTCAGGGAGACGGCCTCCGCGCTCAGCCAGCCGTAGAGCGGCCGCCTCACGACGGATCCACCACCTGGGTCCCGGGCCGCGGGTAGGCCTGCAGCACCACCATGAAGTCCCCGACCTCCGCGCCCTCCTCCTCGTCGACCTCCTCGACGATCCGCTCGAGCGCGGTGACCAGCGCCTCGGCCCGCGCCGGCGTCAGCCGGACCATCCAGTCGCTGAGCCTCGTCGTACGACGCCACGCCTCGGGCAGCAGCTCCTGCTCCTCGACCGCCCGCTGCAGGAACTCGGTCTGCACGACCGCGACCGACTGCTCGAACGCCCGCACCGCCGCCCGCTCCTCCTCGGTCGCCGGCTGGTCGGTGAACGTCGACTGGTGCGCCGCCCGCCACCACCGCTCGCGCCCGTTGCCGCGCCCGGCGTCGTCCTCGATGAACCCGTGGGTCGCCAGCTGGCGCAGGTGGTACGACGTCGCGCCGCTGTTCAGTCCCAGCCGGGTCGCCAGCCCGGTGGCCGTCGCCGGCCCCTCGGCCCGCAGCAGCCCGAGCATCCGCAGTCGCACGGGATGGCTGAGCGCCCGCAGCTGCTGCGGGGTCGGCGTGATCCGGGTGAGCTCCATGGGGAGATCGTAAACCGCAAAGACTCATTTGCAAATGTTCCTTTGCGGTGGTCGGCGTCGAGCTGTAACGCGATGTTCGCCGCACTAGGTACGTGCTGCAGCGCGTACCTAGTGCGGCGAACATCGCGTTACAGCCGCGCCCGCCCCCGGCCGGGCCGGGCCGCCGCGGGCTCGGCGTTACCACCCGGCAACGTCCGTCGGGGAGGCTGGGGACCATGTCGATCAAGGTCGCCCTGGAGCACCGGACCACCTACGACTTCGCCGAGCCCGTGAACGTCGCCCCGCACGTGGTCCGGCTGCGGCCGGCACCGCACGCGCGGACGCCGATCGAGGCGTACTCGCTCGAGGTCGAGCCGAAGGGGCACTTCCTCAACTGGCAGCAGGACCCGTTCGGGAACTGGCTGGCCCGGCTGGTGTTCCCGGAGAAGACCACGCGGCTGCAGATCACCGTCGGGCTGGTGGCCGACCTGATGGTGATCAACCCGTTCGACTTCTTCGTCGAGGAGTACGCCGAGCGCTTCCCGTTCGCCTACGAGCCCGGGCTGGCCGCCGACCTGGCGCCGTACCTGCGGCCGGTCGAGGACAGCGAGCAGGCCGCGGCCTGGAAGGACCGGCAGGCCGAGCCGGACGGCGTCCCGATCGTCGACTTCCTGGCCGGCCTGAACGCCGCGGTCAACCGCGACGTCGCCTACAGCGTCCGCATGGAGGCGGGCGTCCAGACCCCCGACGAGACCCTGGGCAAGGCGATCGGCTCGTGCCGTGACAGCGCGTGGCTGCTGGTCAGCCTGCTGCGCCAGTACGGCCTCGCGGCCCGGTTCGTCTCCGGCTACCTGGTCCAGCTGGCCGCCGACCAGGAGGCGCTCGACGGCCCCAGCGGACCGGTCCAGGACTTCACCGACCTGCACGCCTGGGCCGAGGTGTTCGTCCCGGGCGCGGGCTGGGTCGGGATGGACCCGACGTCGAGCCTGTTCGCCGGCGAGGGCCACATCCCGCTCAGCGCCACCCCCCACCCGAGCAGCGCCGCGCCGATCGAGGGCGCGACCGACCCGGTCGAGGTGACCTTCTCGTTCCACAACGAGGTCAGCCGGGTGCACGAGGACCCCCGGGTCACCAAGCCCTACACCGACGCCGAGTGGGGCCGCATCGACGCGCTCGGCGAGGCCGTCGACGCCCGCCTGGTGCAGGGCGACGTCCGGCTCACCATGGGCGGCGAGCCGACCTTCGTCTCCCTCGACGACGCCACCAGCCCGCAGTGGAACAGCGACGCCGACGGCGCCGAGAAGCGCGCGCTCGCGAACGACCTCGCCGACCGGCTGCGGACGACGTACGCCGCCGGCGGGGTGGTCCACCGCGGCCAGGGCAAGTGGTACCCGGGCGAGCCGTTGCCGCGCTGGAACATCGCGCTCCAGTGGCGCACCGACGGCGTACCGCTCTGGCAGGACCCGGCGCTGTTCGCCGACCCCTGGGGGGCCTCGACGGGCTCGACCACCGGTGGGGACGCCGCCGCGACCGAGCACGCCGAGGCCCTCGCGAGGCGGGTCACGAAGGTGCTCGGGCTGCCGGACGACCAGCTGCGGCCGGCGTACGAGGACCCGCTCCTCGCCCTCGCCGACGAGGTACGGCGCCCGCACGGCGAGCGACCCGGCAGCGAGGACGCGGACGTCGCGGAGCTCGACGCCACCGTGACCACCCCCACCGGCTGGGTCCTGCCCATCACCACCGGCGAGGAGTGGACCAGCCCGGCCTGGCGGTTCCGCCGCGGCCGGCTGGTGCTGACCGGCGGCACCAGCGCGGTCGGCCTGCGGCTGCCGCTCGACGCGATCTCGTGGGAGGACCCCGAGCACCCCGGCGACTGGCCGGCCCCCGAGCGGAGCACGCCGCTGGAGCCGAAGGTCCCGGTCGTGACGATGACCAGCCCCGAGGGGGTCGCCACCACGGCGATCGCCTTCGAGGCCCGCGAGGGTCACGTGCACGTCTTCCTGCCGCCGACCGAGCGGCTGGAGGACTACGCCGACCTGCTCCGCCTGGTCGAGGTGGCCACCCGCCGGGTCGGCTGCCCGGTGGTGCTGGAGGGCTACGGCCCGCCCGCCGACCCGCGGCTGACCCAGCTCGTGGTCACGCCCGACCCCGGCGTCATCGAGGTCAACGTGCAGCCCACGGCGAGCTGGGCGGAGCAGAGGGCGCTCACCGAGACCCTCTACGAGGAGGCCCGGCAGGCCCGGCTGACCACCGAGAAGTTCGACCTCGACGGGCTGCACACCGGCACCGGCGGCGGCAACCACCTGACCCTCGGCGGCACCCAGCCGACCGACAGCCCGCTGCTGCGCCGGCCCGACCTGCTGGTCAGCCTGATCACCTACTGGCAGCGCCACCCCGCGCTGTCGTACCTCTTCTCCGGGCGCTTCATCGGCCCCACCAGCCAGGCGCCGCGCTTCGACGAGGGCCGGCCGGAGGCGACGTACGAGATGGAGATCGCCTTCGCCGAGATCGCCCGGCTGGTCGCCGAGCAGGACGAGCACGGTCTGGAGCCGCGGCCGTGGCTGGTCGACCGCGCCCTGCGCCACCTGCTGACCGACCTCACCGGCAACACGCACCGGGCCGAGTTCTGCATCGACAAGATGTTCAGCCCGGACTCCTCGCGCGGCCGGCTCGGCCTGCTCGAGCTGCGCGGCTTCGAGATGCCCCCGCACCCGCAGATGGCGCTGCTCCAGGCCCTGCTCGTGCGCAGCCTGGTCGCCATGTTCTGGGAGCGCCCGCTCATCGCGCCGCTCACCCGCTGGGGCACCGCCCTGCACGAGGACTTCCTGCTCCCGCAGGGCGCAAGCGCCGACATCGCGGCCGTGGTCGCCGACCTGCGCGCCCACGGGATCGCCTTCGAGGAGTCCTGGCTGGCGCCGTTCACCGAGTTCCGCTTCCCGCGGATCGGCGCCACCCGGGTCGGCACCGGATCCGGGGGAGGCGTCGAGCTCGAGCTGCGCCAGGCCATCGAGCCCTGGCACGTCCTCGGCGAGGAGGCCACCGCCGGCGGCACCGCCCGGTACGTCGACTCCAGCGTCGAGCGGCTCCAGGTCTCCGCCCGCGGGATCGACCTGCACCGGCACCTGGTGACGTGTCAGGGTGTCCCGGTGCCTCTCACGCCCACGGGTGTCCCGGGCGAGTTCTACGCCGGGGTCCGCTACCGCGCCTGGCAGCCGTGGTCCGCGCTGCACCCGTCGATCGAGGTGCACGCCCCGCTCCACGTCGACGTCGTCGACACGGCCGCGGAGGTCAGCCTCGGCGGCGCGACGTACCACGTCGTCCACCCGGGGGGCCGCAGCTACGACCACCCGCCGGTGAACGCCAACGAGGCCGAGGCCCGGCGGGCCAGCCGGTTCGAGGCGCGCGGTCACACCGCCGGCCGGCTCGACGTCGCCGCGATCCGCGAGCGCGGCCGCCGCGCGGCCAGCGCCGAGTACCCGCACACGCTCGACCTCCGTCGGGTTCGATGACCGTCCTGCGCGACTACGCCGAGGCCGTGGGCCAGCCCGCGCTCGGCGACGAGCCCACCCGGTACGACGAGGTCGTCGGCCCGGACGGCTCGCTGCGGCCGGCCTGGAAGGGGCTGGCCGAGGTCGCGGTCGGGCTGACCCGGCGCGAGCTGGACCGCGTGCACGGCGAGATCACCCGCTTCCTGGCCGACGACGGCGTCACCTACGCGCGCCCGGGCGAGGGGGTCGGCCCGTGGCGGCTGGACCCGGTGCCGCTGGTGATCGACGCCGCGACCTGGACCCGGCTCGAGGTCGGCCTGGCCCAGCGGGCCGAGCTGCTCAACGCCGTCCTCGCCGACCTGTACGGCGAGCAGCAGCTGCTCTCCGAGGGCATCGTCCCGCCGGCGGTGGTGCTCGGCCACGGCGGCTTCACCCGGGTCGTGGCCCGGGCCTCGGCCAACGACCCCCGCCCGCTGGTGCTGGCCGCCACCGACCTGGGCCGGGACGCCGAGGGTGCCTGGCGGGTGCTGGCCGACCGGGCGCAGGCGCCGTCCGGCATCGGCTACGCGATGGAGAACCGCCGCGTCGTCTCCCGGGTGATGCCCGAGCTCTACCGCGAGGCCGGCCTGCACCGGATCGAGCCGTACTTCTGGGCGCTGCGCTCGGCCCTCATCCAGTCCGCGCAGGGCGAGCTGGCCGACCCGCGGGTCGTGGTGCTCTCGCCGGGCACCCACTCCGAGACGGCGTACGACCAGTCGTTCATCGCATCACAGCTCGGCTTCCCGCTGGTCCAGGGCAGCGACCTCGTCGTCCGCGACGGCTGGGTGTGGGCCAAGCGACCGGGTGGGCTCGACCGCGTCGACGTCATCCTGCGTCGCGTCGACGCCGCCTGGAGCGACCCGCTGGAGCTGCGCGGGGAGTCCCAGCTCGGCGTCGCCGGGCTCGTCGAGGCGGTACGGCGTGGCCGCGTCCGGGTCGTCAACGGCCTCGGCGCCGGCGTGCTGGAGAACCCCGGCCTGCTGCCCTACCTGCCCGCCGCCTCCGAGGCGCTGTTGGGCGAGCCGCTCCGGCTGTCCGCCGTCCCCACCTGGTGGTGCGGGGAGCCGCACGCGCTGGACCACGTGCTCGACCGGCTCGACTCGCTGGTGCTGCGGGCGATCGACGGCCCGGCCGACGCGCTGGCCGACCTGAGCGCGGCCGAGAAGCGCGAGCGGCTGCTCGACGAGCCGCACCGCTACGTCGGCCAGGAGTCGCTGCCGCTGTCGCAGTCCCCGACCTGGTCGGCGGGCGGCACCTCCCCGCGGCCGCTCACCCTCCGCACCTTCACGCTGCGCTACGGCTCGGCGTACCGGCCGATGGTCGGGGGGCTGGCCACGACGGCCGGCGACCGCCCGGTCAGCAAGGACGTGTGGGTGCTGAAGGCGGCGCCCGGCGACGCCGACCAGGGACTCTCCGAGGTCATGTCGATGACCAACGTCCGGTCGTCGGCGGTGCTCGTGCCGCGCATCCTCGAGGACATGTTCTGGTTCGGCCGGTACGCCGAGCGGGCCGAGGACCTGCTGCGCCTCGTGCTCGCCGCGCACGCGCTCGCCGAGGACTTCCGCACCCGGCCGCGCTCGACCGGCGGCGCCAGCCTGGGCGTGATGATGGCGGCCGTGCAGCGGCTGGCCGGGCGCTGGCACGACGACCTCGACGAGGAGTTCCGCTCGCTGGTGCTCGACGCCGGCCGGTCCGGGTCGGTCGCCCACGCGGTCGCGGGCCTGCGCGACTCGCTGCAGGGCGTCCGCGACCAGCTCTCCGGGGACATCTGGCGCGCGTTCGGCACCACCGACCGGGCCACCGCCGCGCTGGTCGAGTCGCCGCACAGCCACCAGCTCGCGGAGAGCGCCGGCCGGATGCTGACCGGCATCCTGTCGCTGCAGGGCGTCACCGCGAGCATGATCCGCGACGCCGGCTGGCACATGATCGGCGCGGGCCGGGCCCTCGAGCGCGGCGTCCAGCTCTGCCACCTGCTCCGCGGTACGACGACCGTGCGCCGCGGCATCGACGTCGACCGCGAGGTGCTCAACGCCGTCCTCCTCTCCGCGGAGAGCGCGGTCACCCACCGACGGCGTTACCGCGGCTACGTCCGCCCGGCCGGCGTGCTCGACCTGCTGCTGGTGGACCGCGACAACCCGCGCTCGCTGGCCTTCTCGCTGGCCGAGCTCCGCGTCCACCTGGCCGCGCTCCCGGCGTCCACCGGCTCGACCCGGCCCGAGCGGCTGCTCGACGACCTGGTCGCCGAGCTGGAGGCCCAGGAGATCGCGGCCCTGGTCGCCATCGGCGGCGTCGGCCGGCCCAACCTGGAGACCTTCCTCGACGGCTACCTCGTCCAGCTCGACCGGCTCGGCGCCGCCATCGCCGAGCTGCACCTGGCCTCCGGCCCCGCGCCGCGCCCGATCACCGCGATGACGCTCGTCGAGGAGCCGGTGTGAGCGCCCGCTACGTCGTCACCCACCGCACGACCTACTCCTACGACGAGGACGTCACCGACTCGCTCGGCATCGCCCACCTGGTCCCGCGGTCGCTGCCGTGGCAGGAGGTCGGGTCCGCGACGGTCACCGTCGACCCGGCCCCGGGCGACCTGGCCCACGACACCGACCACTACGGCAACACCGCGACGTACTTCCAGGTGACCCGCGGTCACCGCCGGCTGGAGATCACCGCCTCGAGCGAGGTCGCGGTCACCGCGCCGTCGTACGACGAGGCCGCGCTGGGCGCGCCCTGGGAGCAGGCCCGCCCGCTCGTCGTACCGCGGGTGCCCGGCGCCTGGCGGGCCACCGACTTCGCGCTCGGGTCCGACCAGGTCGAGCGGACCGCCGAGGCGCACGCCTACGCCGCGCAGTCGCTGCGGCCGGGGCGGGCGGTCGGCGAGGCCGCGCGGGACCTGATGCACCGCATCCACGCCGACTTCGAGTACGACCAGAAGGCCACCACCGTCACCAGCACGGTCCCGGAGATCCTCGCCAAGCGAGCCGGCGTCTGCCAGGACTTCGCCCACCTGACCATCGCCTGCCTGCGCAGCCACGGCCTCGCCGCGCGCTACGTCAGCGGCTACCTCTCCACCGACCCGCCGCCCGGCAAGGAGCGGGTCGTCGGCGCCGACGCGTCGCACGCCTGGGTGGCCGTCTGGGCGCCCGCGCCCGACGGGGCCTCGGACGGGGAGTGGCTGGCGCTCGACCCGACCAACGACCAGCCGGCGAACGACCGCTACGTCACCGTCGCCTGGGGCCGCGACTACGGCGACGTCACCCCGGTGAAGGGCGTGATCTTCACCGAGGCCAAGCGGTCCACGCTGCGGGTGTCGGTCGACGTCGCGCCGGTTACCCCCTCCTCGTGAAGTCCTTCCGCTGCCGGGTGTGCGACAACGCCCTCTTCTTCGAGAACTCCGTCTGCGTCTCCTGCGGGACCGCGCTGGGCTTCTCCCGTGCCGAGCGCGCGATCGTCCCCGTCGACGAGAACGGCCGGTACGTCGACGCGAGCGGCCTGGTCTGGCACGTCTGCGCCAACCTCAACCTGTCCGGCTGCACCTGGCTGGCCGCGATCGAGGGCGGCCAGTGCTTCGCCTGCGACCTGACCCGCACCCGGCCGAACGACGAGGACCTGGAGGGGCTCGCGAACTACCCCGTGGCCGAGCAGGCCAAGCGGCACCTGATCGTCGACCTCGACACCCTGGGCTTCCCCGTCGTCGGGAAGGACAGCGACCCGGTCGAGGGCCTCGCCTTCGACCTGCTCTCCTCGGTGGACGAGAACGTCGTCATCGGCCACGAGGACGGCGTGATCACCATCGACCTCGCCGAGAGCGACGACGCCTACCGCGAGAAGGTCCGCGCCCAGCTCGCCGAGCCCTACCGCACCATGCTCGGTCACTTCCGCCACGAGGTCGGCCACTACTACGAGTGGCAGCTGGTCCGCGGCGACGAGCGGATGGCCCGCTGCCGCGAGCTGTTCGGCGACGAGTCGAAGGACTACCAGGCCGAGATCGACCGCCACTACAGCGAGGGTCCGCCCGCCGACTGGGCCGAGCGCTACCTCTCGACGTACGCCACCATGCACCCGTTCGAGGACTTCGCCGAGACCTGGGCGCACTTCCTGCACATCAGCGACACCATCGAGACCGCCGGCGAGTACGGCCTCACCTCGGTCGCACCGGTCAGTGCCTTCTCGAACTTCCGTGACGTGGTCACCGGCATCTGGGTCCCGCTCTCGACCGCGCTCAACATGATCAACCGCAGCATGGGCAAGGACGACCTCTACCCGTTCGTCATCCCCGCGCCGGTCCTGGACAAGCTGGACTTCGTCGCCTCGCTGCGCGGGGCGCCGGACTCGTCGGCGGCCTAGACCTCACCGCGATTTCGCCACGGCCGGCCCGGCCGGTCCCTAGGGTCGGCCGGTGACCACCACCCTGCGCCGTACCTCCGTCGCCGTCCTGTCCCTCGCCCTGGGTGCTGCCGCCCTCGTCGGCACCGCCCCCACGGCCCACGCCGCGGCCCCCGAGGGAGGAGCCTTCGTCGGGACCACCTTCGACCATGACGGCGACCCGACCTGCTCCCTGGTCGACACCGGCGACGGCGACGAGGTGGCGCTCCCGTCCAACGGGGTTCCCGTCAAGCGGTCGTACTCGACGACCGGAACGGTCACCGACAGCAACGACCCCGAGGACGTCACCCGGCTCACGGCGTCGGTCACCGGCACCGCGCGGGCCACCACGGTCGGTGGCACCCTCGGCACGTTCGAGGTGACCTCGAACGCGCGGGCCACGGCCAGCGCCACGCAGGGCGCGAGCTCGTCCTGCATCGGCGAGGCGGAGGCGACGGCGGGCGCGGTCGTGCAGTTCCAGCTGACGACGCCTGGCTGGCTCACGATCACCACCGCGACCTCTCGCGGCGGAACGGCGCAGATCGCCGTCACGAGCGCGGACGACGGCGAGACGGCGCACGCGGAGATCAGCCAGGACGTCCAGGGCACGAGCACCCGTCGGGTGTACCTGCCGGTCGGCACGTTCGTGATCTACGTCAACCACGGCGTGACCGCCTACACCGGCAGCGACGCCCGGCCCTCGGTGGCCGCCTCGCTGACGACCACGGCGTCCTTCGTCCCGGCAGGCTCGGCCACCGCGCCGGCCGCCGGAGCCGCAGCGCCGTACGTCGCCCTCGGCGCGCGCGGGTGCGCGTCGCGCACCGTCGCCGCGACGTTCCCCAGCGCCAAGCTGCGCTCGAAGATCGCCACCACGACCTTCTACGTCAACGGGGTCCGCAGGGCCGTGGTCAAGGGCGGGCCGACGAAGCCGGTCGTCCTCGGCGCGGTGCCGACCGGCGCGGTCACGGTCAAGGCGGTCGTCCAGCTGAAGTCGACGAAGAAAAAGACCAAGAAGGGCAAGAAGCCGAAGACGGTCAAGGGCAAGGTGCTCACCGTGAGCCGGTCCTACGTCGGCTGCGCGTAGCCCGTCGTACACGAACGGACACAAGTCGGCCCGGGCGCCGCGGCTCAGGCGGCGCGGCGCCCGGGGCAGAGGACTTGTGTCCGTTCGTGTACGAGTGCCTCGAGCACGGCCCGCACGTCGTCGGGCCGGAACATCACGTCCTCCCAGGCGAAGCGCACCTCCACCACGGACACCCGAGCACCGTGCCGCAGGCCGCTCAGCTCCGCGACCGCTCCTCCACAGGCTCAGCGGTCGTTGAGCGAGAAGTGCTGGTAGTCCTTCAGCGACCGCCAGGCCCCGCCCCAGCCCCAGCCGATCGCGCCGAAGGCCCGCACCACCGGCCCGTCGGCGGTGATCATCCCGGGCCGCACCCGGCCGCGGTCGAGGTACGACGACGCCAGCTCCGGCAGCACCACGTCCCCCTTCTCGTAGGGGTTCTGGAAGGAGTTGACGTCGATCGCGGTCCCGTAGGCGTGCTGGGAATACGACGTCCCGCCGGTGACCGGGCGGCAGACGAAGGCCTCGGTGTTGTTGCCGTCCCCGGTCGGCTCGGCCTCCAGGTCGGCAGGCGTGCTGATCCGCATCTCCTCGAGCGGGAAGTCGGCCCGCCACAGCTCCCGGAACACCGCGACCACGTCGTCGGCGACCGGGGAGGCGACCAGCAGCTCGCCGGTGTGCCGGGCGCCGTCGAAGCCGCGGAAGGTCAGCCGCACCCAGGCGAGCCCGGACCGGTCGACGGGACAGCCCCGGGCCCAGGTGGAGCGCGCGACCACCTCGTCGGGTGCCGGGTCGGCGACCCGCGCCCGGAAGCCGGAGCCCGGGAGCATCGGCAGCCGGTCCGGCAGCGTGAACCGGCGCCGCCGGAGCTCGCGCGGGGTCGGCCGCACCTCGCCGTACCCGCTCGCGGTGACGGGCAGGGCCCGCGTGCCGAGCCAGGCGGGCGGGGTCGCCCCGGGCACCGGGGCGGTCGTCGGCGGGGCCGTGTCCGAGTTACCCGGTCCACCGGGTAACTCGGACGTTCCCGGGGTTCCTGTCCGGGTCGGCTCCGGCGGCGCGGCCGACTCCTCGGGGCTGCTGCACGCGACGAGCAGCAGCACGAGCAGCGGGAGGAGGCGGCGCACGGACCCGAACCTACGGCCCTGGGGGTGAACCCCGGTGATTGATCATTCACCTACAGTGGGCGCATGAGCACCGAGCCCGACCAGACCCCGACGTACGTCGCGAAGGGCCAGGAGTTCGACCGGGACATGACCTACGTCCCGGACCGGATCACCCGCGACGCCCGCACCCCCGAGCACGGCCCCGTGGAGGGGAGGCTGTGGCCGGTCGAGCCCGGCCGCTACCGGCTGGTCGCCGCGGCCGCGTGCCCGTGGGCCAACCGCACGCTCATCGTGCGCAAGCTGCTGGGCCTCGAGGACGTGCTGTCCGTCGGCATGCCCGGACCGACCCACGACCAGCGCAGCTGGACCTTCGACCTCGACCACGACGGAGTCGACCCGGTGCTCGGCATCCACTTCCTGCGCGACGCCTACGAGAAGCGCTTCCCGGGCTACCCGCGCGGCATCACCGTGCCGGCGATCGTGGAGGTCGAGACCGGCGAGCTCGTCACCAACGACTTCCCGTGGATCACCCACGACCTCTTCTTCGAGTGGACCGAGCACCACCGGCCGGGCGCCCCCGACCTGTGGCCGGCCGAGCTCCGCGAGGAGATGGAGACCGTGATGAAGCGGGTCTTCACCGAGGTCAACAACGGCGTCTACCGCTGCGGCTTCGCCGGCTCCCAGGAGGCGTACGACGCCGCCTACGAGCGGCTCTGGACCGCCCTGGACTGGCTGGAGGAGCGGCTCGCGACCCGTCGCTACCTGATGGGCGACGCGATCACCGAGGCCGACGTCCGGCTGTTCACGACCCTGGCCCGCTTCGACGCGGTCTACCACGGCCACTTCAAGTGCAACCGCCAGAAGCTGGTCGAGCTGCCGCACCTGTGGGGCTACGCGCGCGACCTGTTCCAGACGCCGGGCTTCGGCGAGACGATCGACTTCGAGCAGATCAAGCAGCACTACTACGTCGTGCACACCGACGTGAACCCGTCCGGCATCGTCCCGCTCGGCCCCGACCCGTCCGGCTGGGAGACGCCCCACGGCCGCGAGGCGCTCTCGGCCTAGCCTGAGGACATGGGTCACGACCACGCGCACGGGAAGGGGCACTCGCACGCCACCGGACGCGCCGAGGACCGGGCGCGGCTGAAGCTGGTCCTCGCGATCACCGGCAGTGTGCTGGTCATCGAGCTGATCGGCGCCTGGCTGGCCGGCTCCCTCGCCCTGCTCGCCGACGCCGGCCACATGGCCACCGACACGGCGGCGATCGTGCTCGCGCTGGGAGCGTCGTACGTCGCGGCGCGTCCGGCGGGTCCGCGCACCACGTTCGGCCTGCACCGCGCCGAGGTGCTCGCCGCGCTACTGAACGCCCTGGTCCTGCTCGGCGTCTGCGTCTACCTCGCGTACGCCGGGACGATGCGCCTGGTCGATCCCGGGACGGCCGAGGTCGAGGCCGGCCTGCTGATCGTCTTCGCGGCCGCCGGCCTGGCCGCCAACGCCGTGTCGCTGCTGGTGCTCAGCCGGTCGGGGAGCGACTCGCTCAACCTGCGCGGCGCGCTCAACGAGGTCATGGCCGACACCCTCGGCTCGGTGCTGGCCCTGGTCGCCGGCCTGGTGATCTGGCTGTGGGACTTCCAGCAGGCCGACGCGATCGCCTCGCTGCTGATCGCGGTGCTGATCCTGCCGCGCTCGGTGTCGCTGCTGAAGGACGCAGCCGTGGTCCTCCTGGAGATCGCGCCGGGCGACCTCGACCTCGACGACGTCCGCCACCACCTGATGCACGTCCCGGGCGTCGTCGACGTCCACGACCTGCACGCCTGGACCATCACCAGCGGCATCCCGAGCCTCTCCGCCCACGTCACCGTCACCGACTCCTGCCTGGCCGAGCGCGGCGTCG
Source organism: Nocardioides lianchengensis (assembly GCF_900101465.1). Taxonomy (GTDB): domain Bacteria; phylum Actinomycetota; class Actinomycetes; order Propionibacteriales; family Nocardioidaceae; genus Nocardioides; species Nocardioides lianchengensis. Next base: position 43,832 of record NZ_FMZM01000002.1, on the reverse strand, counting down.
GCGCGACCCTCGACGCGCTGAGCACCTGCGTCACCGACCACTTCGACGTCCGGCACACGACCTTCCAGGTCGAGCCGGCGAGCCACCGCGAGCACGAGGACCTCGGCGAAGTGCACTGAGTCGGGTGCACTGAGTCGGGCTCAGGCCGTGAGCTCCGCGAAGTGCCGCGCCATCCGGTCCGGGTCGGCGGGGCGGCCGGTGAACTGCTCGAACGCGTCGACCGCCTGCCCGACCGCCATCCCGCCGCCGGGCACCACCCGGCAGCCGCGCGAGCGGGCCAGGGCGATGAGCTCGGTCTCCAGCGGGAAATAGACGACGTCGGAGACCCACAGGTCGGGGCGGACCAGGTCGGCGGGGACGGGCAGGCCCGGGTGCCCGGTCATCCCGACCGGGGTCGCGTTGACCAGGCCGGCGGCGTCGGCGAGGGCGCGCTCGAGGTCCGGGGCGACCGAGACGCGGTCGTCGCCGTACCGCTTCGCGAGCCGTACGACGCACGCGTGCGCCCGCCCCTCGTCGGTGTCCAGGACGGCGACGTGCTCCGCGCCCAGGTCGAGCAGGCCGTAGCCGACCGCCGCTCCGGCCCCGCCCGCGCCGACCAGGACCACCCGGTCGTGGACCGCGTCGGGGAGCGTCGAGCGCAGCGCCCGGGCGTAGCCGGACCAGTCGGTGTTGCGGCCCAGCCGGCGCCCGTCGCGCAGCAGCACGGTGTTGACCGCGCCGAGGTCGGCGGCGTCCTCCGACAGCTCGTCGAGCAGCGGCAGCACCGCCTGCTTGAACGGGTGGGTGACGTTGAGGCCGTCGTACCCCAGCCGCTCGGCCCAGGTCAGCAGGGCCGGCAGGTCGGCGACGCCCAGCCCGAGCCGCTCGGCGTCGATGATCCGGTAGGTCACCGACAGCCCGTGCTCGCGACCCTCCCGCTCCTGCATCGCCGGGGTCAGCGAGGCCGAGATGCCCTGCCCCACCAGTCCCAGGGAGTACGACGCGCTCACGCCACGCCGACCCGGAGCCGACTGTCGGTGGTGCCCGGGCGCCGGCCGAGGTCGGCCGTCGGGACCCGGTGGGTGCCGCCCGGGCCGGTGAGCACCGCGATCGCGGAGACCACGCAGGCGCCGGCGGTGAAGAGCGCGACCAGCCACCAGTTGTCCGCGTCGCCGCCCATCAGCGCGCCGGCGATGGTGGGGGTGAAGCCGGCCAGCGCGAAGCCGAACTGGGTGCCGATCGCCATGCCGGAGAGCCGGACGCTGGTGGGGAAGTACTCGGCGTACGTCGCCGGCCAGACCGCGTTGGGCATGGAGTAGACGACGCCGGCCAGGGCGATCCCCGACACGAACATCAGCACCACCTGGCCGTGGGCGATCGCGCCCAGGAACACCACGACCAGCACCGCGCTGCCGAGCAGCCCGGTGACGAAGACCGGCTTGCGGCCGACCCGGTCGGAGAGCCGGGCCCAGAGCGGGATGCAGGCGATGGCCACCAGGTTGGCGACGATGGCCAGCCACAGCATGGTGTCGTCGCTGATCCCGATCTCGTAGTCGTCGGACGTGGCGAAGTTGAGCGCGAAGACCGCGAACATCGTGTTGACGGTGGCGATGAAGGCCGCGAAGAACACCCGCAGCACCCCGCGCCAGTGGTCCTGGAACAGCCGGGCCAGGGGCGCGCGCGGAGTCTCGTCGGCGGCCGCCTCGGCCTGGAAGGTCGGCGTCTCCTCGAGCCGGCGCCGGATGACCAGCCCGGCCACCACGACCACCGCGCTGAGCCAGAACGGGATCCGCCAGCCCCAGGACTGCAGCTGGTCGTCGGAGAGCACCGCGGCCAGCGGCAGGAAGACCGCCGGGGCCAGGATCTGCCCGCCCTGGGTGCCGCTGAGCGTGAAGCTGGTGAAGAACCCGCGCCGGTCGTCGGGGGCGTGCTCGAAGGACATCGAGTTCGCGCCCGCCTGCTCGCCGGCGGCCGAGAGGCCCTGCAGGATCCGCAGCACGACCAGCAGGATCGGCGCCAGCATCCCGACCGAGCCGTACGTCGGCAGGCAGCCGACCAGGAACGTCGAGACGCCCATCAGCAGGATGGTCCCGATCATGACCTTCTTGCGGCCCAGCTTGTCCCCGATGTGGCCCATGAAGAACGACCCGACGGGACGGGCGACGTACGCGACGCCGAAGGTGGCGAAGGAGGCAACCGCCGCCGCGGTGTCGTTGCCCTCGGGGAAGAAGATGTCGGGGAAGACCAGCGCGGCCGCGGTGCCGTAGATCGCGAAGTCGTAGTACTCCAGCGCGCTGCCGAACCAGGCGGCGGTCGCCGCCCGGCCGGGCGTCCGGCTCGTCTCGGGGCTCGTGGTGCTCGTCGCGGTGCTCATGCGGACGAGTGTTGAAGTGGCCGTCGTCACATGGCAAGCGGTTGCCATGTGTTGCCAGAACCGGTCGGTGTCTTAGTGGGCGTCCTCCGCGGCGGCCCGCGCCAGCCGGACCAGCGTCTCGTCGACGGCCTTCTGGGTGCGGCCGCCGAAGAGCGCGCGCATCACCGGACGCAGCAGCCGGGGGTAGTGGGTGAGGTCCCAGGACTCCGTCACCCGGGTGCCGCCGTCGACCGGCGCCAGCTCGTAGCGCCAACGGTGCAGCCCCAGGTGCCGCCAGGCGATCAGCCGGTCCTCCTCGAACTCCACGACCCGGTTCTTGATCTTGTACGGCGCGCCCTGCTTCATGCTCATCCCGAACTCGGCGTCCAGGCTCAGCCGCTCCGGACCGGAGACGATCCCCTGCACGGTGCCCGACCCGTCGATCCGGGCGTGCTGGCGCGGGTCGGCGAGGATCGCGAAGACGACGCTCGGCGGAGCCGGGATGACGGCGGTGGCAGTGATGACGTCGGAGGACATGCCCCGACACTAAGGGCCGGGTCCGAACCTGTTCGAGGCTACGAACCGTTAACCGGGACCCGTGGCTAGGCTGCGGACGGCGTACGACGGAGGCCCCGGCCGACTTGGTACGCCGATCGGCGCGGCGCTAGGTTGGCGGCACCTGTTTGTGGTCCCGATCACACGGCGCACCACCCCCGCGCCGGTCGGTCGGATCCCGTGAGCGGCCGGACGGCGACCCCGTCAGGCCGGTGACCTCGAAGGAGCGCGCGTGTCCCAGTCCGACCAGTTCCCAGGGCCTGACCCCACCTCCGGGGAGGGCGCCGGCTTCGGCCCCGACCTCGCGGAGGTCTTCGGCCCCTCCCAGTCCGACGGCGGACCCGAGCTGGTCCAGCTCCTGACGCCCGAGGGCGAGCGGGTGCACCACCCGGAGTTCGACCTCGACTTCTCCGAGGAGCAGCTGCGCGGCTTCTACCGCGACATGGTGCTGACCCGGCGCATCGACGTCGAGGCGACCGCCCTCCAGCGGCACGGCGAGCTCGGCATCTGGGCCCAGCTGCTCGGCCAGGAGGCCGCCCAGATCGGCGCCGGCCGGGCGCTGCGCCGCCAGGACCACGTCTTCCCGACCTACCGCGAGCACGGGGTGGCCTGGTGCCGCGGCATCGACCCGCTCCGGCTGCTCGGGCTCTTCCGCGGCGTTGACCACGGCGACTGGGACCCCGCCGAGTACGGCTTCGGCCTCTACACGATCGTCATCGGCGCGCAGACCCTGCACGCGACCGGCTACGCGATGGGCATGCAGCGCGACGGGGTCGTCGGCACCGGCGACGCCGAGCGCGACGCGGCGGTGATCGCCCACTTCGGCGACGGCGCCTCGTCCCAGGGCGACGTCAACGAGGCCTTCATCTTCGCGGCGTCGTACAACGCGCCGGTGGTGTTCTTCTGCCAGAACAACCAGTGGGCGATCTCCGAGCCGATCGAGCGCCAGTCGCGGATCCCGCTCTACCAGCGCGCGCTCGGCTTCGGCTTCCCCGGCGTGCGCGTCGACGGCAACGACGTGCTCGCGACGTACGCCGTCACCCAGGCCGCGCTCCAGCGCGCCCGCGACGGCCAGGGCCCGACCTTCGTGGAGGCCTACACCTACCGGATGGGCGCCCACACCACGACCGACGACCCGACCCGCTACCGGCTCTCGGCGGACGTCGAGAGCTGGAAGCTGAAGGACCCGATCGCCCGGCTGGAGGCCTACCTCAAGCGCAACGGGCTGGCCGACGCGGCGTACTTCGAGGAGCTCGACGACGAGGCGGCCCGGCTCGGCGCGACCCTGCGCGAGGGCTGCAAGGCGCTGCCCGAGCCGCGGATCCTCGACACCTTCGAGCACGTGTACGCCGAGCAGACCGCGGAGCTGGCCGAGCAGCGGGCGGGCTACGCCGCCTACCTGGAGTCGTTCGAGACCGAGGGGAGTCACGCATGAATCACCCCACTCGATTCTCTGCCTCCCCCGCTTCGCTCCTCCGTCAGACAATCGATCGGGGACCCCGATGAGCACCAGGATCACCCTGGCCAAGGGCCTCAACATGGGCCTGCGCAAGGCGATGGAGGACGACCCCAAGGTCCTCGTCATGGGGGAGGACGTCGGCAAGCTCGGCGGCGTCTTCCGGATCACCGACGGGCTGCAGAAGGACTTCGGCGAGGACCGGGTCATCGACTCGCCGCTGGCCGAGTCCGGCATCGTCGGCACCGCCGTCGGCCTGGCCCTGCGGGGCTACCGGCCGGTGGTCGAGATCCAGTTCGACGGGTTCGTCTACCCGGCCTACGACCAGATCGTCTGCCAGGTCGCCAAGATGCACTTCCGCAGCAAGGGCCGCTCGAAGATGCCGATGGTCATCCGGATCCCCTTCGGGGGCGGCATCGGCGCGGTCGAGCACCACAGCGAGTCCCCGGAGGCGCAGTTCGCGCACACGCCGGGGCTGAAGGTCGTGGCCTGCTCCAACCCGGTCGACGGCTACTGGATGCTCCAGCAGGCCATCGCCTCCGACGACCCCGTGGTGTTCCTCGAGCCGAAGCGGCAGTACCACGCCGACAAGGCCGACCTCGACGAGTCGGCGACCCCCGAGCCGCTGTTCACCTCGCGCGTCGTCCGCCCCGGCACCGACCTCACGCTGCTGGCCTACGGGCCGACGGTGAAGACCGCGATGCGGGCCGCCGAGGCCGCGGCCACCGAGGGCCGCTCGGTCGAGGTGATCGACCTGCGCACCCTCTCGCCGCTCGACATGGACCCCGTGCTCGACTCCGTACGACGTACCGGCCGCGCGGTCGTCTGCCACGAGGCCCACGTCAACCTCGGGATGGGCGCCGAGCTCTCGGCGCGGATCACCGAGCAGTGCTTCTACTCGCTCGAGGCGCCGGTGCTGCGGGTCGGCGGGTTCGACACGCCGTACCCCGCCTCGCGGATCGAGGAGGACTTCCTGCCCGACCTCGACCGGGTGCTGGACGCCGTCGACCGCTCCCTCGATTTCTAGGCTTGGAGTTCTGATGGCCGAGTACAAGCTGCCTGACGTCGGCGAGGGCCTCACCGAGGCCGAGATCGTGGCGTGGAAGGTCAAGGTCGGCGACGTCATCGCCGTCAACGACGTCGTGGTCGAGATCGAGACCGCGAAGTCCCTCGTCGAGCTGCCCTCGCCGTACGCCGGCACGGTGACGGCGCTGCTCGTCGCCGAGGGCGAGACCGTCCAGGTCGGCACCCCGATCATCGCGGTCGGGACCCCGGACCTCGAGATCGACCTGTCCAACCCGGCCGCCAGCGGCGGTGGGGAGGGCGAGAGCCTGGTCGGGCGCAACAAGGCCGAGGGCGGGGTGACCCGGCGGGCGCGCAAGGTGGCCTCCGGCGCCGCGGCCGCGGCCGCGCAGACCCAGGCCTCCTTCGAGCCCGGGCCCGCGCCCGTGGTCGAGGTCGAGGACCCCGGCCCGGCCGTGCCCGCGACGTCCGCCGCGACCGCGCCGGCGGCCGTGCGGGCCCTCGCCAAGCCGCCGGTGCGCAAGCTGGCCAAGGACCTCGGCGTCGACCTGGCGTCGTGCGCGGCGTCCGGCCCGCTCGGCACCGTCACCCGCGCCGACGTCGAGGCCGCCGCATCCGCCACCCCGGTGGTCGAGGAGGTCGCGCAGCGACCGTCTCGAAACCCCCGGGGTGACGAGCGCGAGACCCGCGAGCCGATCAAGGGCGTCCGCAAGATGATGGGCCAGGCGATGGTGCAGTCCGCCTTCACCGTCCCGCACGTCACCGAGTGGGTCACCGTCGACGTCACGCCGACCATGCAGCTGGTCGAGCGGCTGCGCGCGCACCGCGAGCTGCGCGACGTGAAGGTCTCGCCGCTGCTGGTGCTGGCCAAGGCGGTGCTGCTGGCGGCACGCCGTACGCCCGAGATCAACTCGTTCTGGGACGAGGTGGCCGGCGAGGTCGTGTTCAAGCACTACGTCAACCTCGGCATCGCGGCCGCGACCCCGCGCGGCCTGGTCGTGCCCAACGTCAAGGACGCGCAGGACCTGTCCCTGGCCGACCTGGCCCGCGCGCTCACCGACCTCACGGTCACGGCCCGCGAGGGCCGCACGCAGCCGGGCGAGATGAGCGGCGGCACGTTCACGATCACCAACGTCGGCCCGTTCGGCGTCGACGGCGGCACCCCGATCATCAACCCGGGGGAGTCGGCCATCCTCTGCTTCGGGGCGATCAAGAAGCAGCCGTGGGTGGTCTCTTCCGGCGGCACCGACGAGATCGTGGTCCGCCAGGTCTGCACGCTGGCGCTCTCGTTCGACCACCGCCACATCGACGGCGAGAAGGGCTCGCGGTTCCTGGCCGACGTCGCGGCGATCATGGCCGACCCGGCGAGCGCGCTGCTCTTCTGAGAGGTCTGCCGAACCTCACCCCGGCCGGGGGCGTGAACCGCCGCCGGCCGGGGTAGACAGCACGCGTGAGCACGCCCGGCATCCCCGCACCCGGCGACAGCCTGGGCCCCTACCAGGTCGGTCGCCGCCTCGGTGGCGGCGGCATGGGCGTCGTCTTCGAGGCCCTCGACACCCAGCTGCAGCGCCAGGTCGCGCTGAAGGTGATCTCGCCGCACCTCGCCGACGACCCGGCGTTCCGCGAGCGGTTCGTGCGCGAGGCGCGCGGCCAGGCGTCCCTGGACTCCCCGCACGTCGTCTCGGTGCACGCCTTCGGCGAGCAGGACGGCCGGCTCTACATCGCCAGCCAGCTGGTCCCCGACGGCGACCTCCGCGCCCTCCTCGAGCAGTACGGCGCCCCGCCGCTCGACGTCGCCCTCGACCTGATCGGCCAGGTCGCCTCCGGGCTCGCCGACGCCCACGAGGCCGGCCTGGCCCACCGCGACATCAAGCCGGCCAACGTGCTGCTGCGCCGCCGCGGCTCCGACTGGCACGCCTACCTGGCCGACTTCGGGATCGCCCGCCAGGTCGGCGTGGAGCAGCAGCTCACCAACACCGCGGTCGGCACCCCGTCGTACATGGCGCCCGAGCTGCACACCGGCTCGGCGCCGGGGCTGGCCTCCGACGTCTACTCGCTCGGCTGCGTGCTCTGGGCGACGCTCACCGGCGCGGCGCCGTACGCCGGGACCACCGACTTCCAGGTCGTCTCCGCCCACCTCGAGGACCCGATCCCGCAGCTGCCGCCGGGCGGCCCGCGCGAGGCCGAGGTCAACCGGGTGCTGCGCACCGCGCTGGCCAAGAACCCGGCCGACCGCTACCCGACCGCCGCCGCGATGCGCGACGACCTGCGCCGGGTCCGGGCGATGCCCGCCGGCCCGCCGCCGCGGGGCTCGCGTCCGGGCGGCCCGCCCACCGGTCCGCTGACGCCGCGCCCGGTCGGACCGCCTTCCGGTCCGGCCCGGTCCGGGCGCCGGGTCGGCCTGATCGCCGCGGCCGTCGTGGTGCTGCTCGCGGCGGCCGGCGCCGGTACGGCGTACGCGCTGACCCGGGACGGCGACGAGCCGAAGCAGGCGTCCGCGGAGTCGAGCGCCTCGGAGGACCCCACGCCGTCGGAGGAGCCCACGCCCAGCCCGACGCCCACCCCGACCCCGACCCCGAGCCCCACCCCGACGCCGACCACGGAGGCACCGGCCACCGACGGCGGCGGGCGGTCGGGTCCGGAGAAGCGCGCGATCAAGGAGTTCACTGACCAGCTGCTCGCCACCGGTGCGGCCAACGAGGAGGACTCGCGCTGCATCTCCGCGGCCCTGGTCGACGACATCGGCTTCGACGAGATGGTCGAGATGGGGCTGTTCACGGCCGAGGGCAAGCTGCTCCCCGCGGGCATCGTCAGCAACCCCGACATGGTCCAGCAGATCACCGATGCCGCGGTCGGCTGCCTGATGCCGTCCTAGGTCCCGTCCTCGGGCCTCAGGGGCGCGGTGACTGCGGGTGCGTGATGGCGTCCGTGCCGCCGTCGACCATCAGCACCACGCCGACCACCAGCGACGCCGCGTCGGAGAGTAGGAAGCCGATGGCCGCGGCGACCTCCTCGGGACGGCCGGGCCGGCCGAGGGCGGTCGGGTAGGTGTCGGCGAACGGGCCGAAGACCGGGTCGGCCCGCAGCTGCTCGGTCATCGGGGTGGCGATGAGGCCGGGCGCCACGGCGTTCAGGCGGATGCCGGCGCCGGCCCACTCGGCGGTGACGCCGTGCGTGCGGGCCCACCACGCGAGCGCGCCCTTGGTCGCCGGGTAGACCATCACCGCGTCGATCCCCGCCACCCGCTCGCGCGCGGTCGCCTCGTCGGCGCCCAGCAGCATCTCGGCCAGCCCGGTGTCCCAGCCCGGCTGGCAGGTCATCGAGTTGGAGGCCAGCAGGACGACCCCCGCGCCCCCGGCCGCGGCCAGCTGCGGACGCAGCCCCTCGACGAGCGCGACCGCGCCGTAGTAGTTCACCGACACGACCAGCTGCGGGTCGACGCCCGTGAACCCCCCGATCCCCGCCGCCGGCACCAGCCCGTGCACCACGTCGGTCAGCGCCTGGACCCCGGCCACCGCCTCGGCCCGGCCGGCAGCAGTGGACAGATCGGCGACCACGTCGGCGTCGCGTTGGTCGACGGTGATCACCCGCCCGCCCTGCTCGCGCAGCAGGGCGGCGGTGGCCGCCCCGATCCCCGAGGCGGCCCCGGTCACGACGTACGTCTTCACGAGCCGAAACTGTAACGTGTTCTAACGACGCTGACCCGTCACTCAATGACCAGATTTCGCGGCGAGTCGGTCAGCGATCGACGGTTCGATGGAGCGACGTACGACGTCCGATGGTCGAACCGTCAATCCCGCCGCGACACGCCGCAAAAGAAGGTCATTCAGTGACGGGTCGGCGTAGGAGCTGGGTCTCCTCCTCGGCGGTCAGGCCGGTGACGGGGGCGTCGGGGGTGGCGCGCAGCCAGGCCAGGGTGTCGCGGGCGGTGTCGGCGAGCGGGCGGATCCGCAGACCGGCGTCGAGCGAGGGGGTGACGTCGTGGGCGAGCATGCCGTCGTACGCCGGGCGGGGCAGCCAGAGCGGGACGGACCGCGGACCGGACCAGGGCTCGACGCCCTGCGCCTCGAGCGCGTCCTGGGACACCCACGTCCAGATCGGGTCGGCGTCGCAGCCGGCCGCGACCTCGGCCAGCAGCTCGGAGAGGGGTCGGGCGGGGCCGACGCCGTCGTAGGCACCGGTACGACGGGTCTCGCAGCTGTCGACGACCCAGTCGGCGAGGTCGCGCACGTCGACCACCTGGACGACGTCGCCGGGGTCGCCGGGCGCGAGGACCTCCGCGGGTCCGGACCCGAGCCGGGCCGGCCAGTAGCTGAACCGCCCGGTCGGGTCGCCGGGTCCGACGATCAGCCCGGGCCGGACCACCATCGAGGACGCGGCGCCGGCGGCGACGATCTCCTCGCAGGCCACCTTCATCGGTCCGTAGGCCTCCGGGTCGATGGCCAGGTCGACGTCGTCGGGCTGCGGCGCGCGGAGCGGGAGCGTGCCGGGCCGGCCACCGGGGGTGGACTCGTCCTCGTAGACGTTGATCGTCGAGACGAAGACCCAGTGCGCGTCGGGCAGCCGCTCGACGGCGGCCCGGACCCACGACGGCTGGCGGGCCACGTCGACCACGGCGTCGAAGCCGGTCAGCTCGTCCGGCAGCGGTCCGGTGCGGTCGGTCTCCACGAGTCGCGCGCCGTCGGGGACGGAGCCCGACGTACCGCGGCAGGCGCAGACGACGTCGTGGCCCCGTCGTACCGCCTCCGCGGCGACCGCGCGCGAGAGGAACACCGAGCCGCCCAGCACCAGGATCCGCATGCGAACGACCCTCCCCCGGGCAGAGGGCCGCGACAACCCTCTTCTGCTGTGGACGGAATCGCCGAGTCGGCGCGGGCGGGTCAGTCGCGGGGTGGGGTGGTCTCGCCGAGGAGCCAGGCGTCGAACAGGTCGGTGAGCTCCTCGCCGGTCTCCTCCTCGACCCAGGCGAGGTAGTCCTCGCGGCCGGTGCTGAGGTTGTCGCGGGCGGCCGGCCAGGCACGGACCATCGACCAGAACCTCTCCTCGCCGATCCGCTCGCGGACCTCCTGCCACATCAGGGCCGGGCCGTAATAGATGTTCGAGGCGCCGAACTGGTCGGGGTCGAAGTCGGCGGGCGGGCCGGACTCGGCGCGGAAGTCCTCCTCGTACGGCGCCCACTCGTCCATCACGTCGGTGACCGGGACGCCGGCGTCGTCGGCCTCCCAGGCGCCCTGGAGGTACATGGCCATGCCCTCGTTCATCCACACGTCGCGCCAGTCGCGCGGCGTGACCTGGTCGCCGTACCAGTGGTGCGCCATCTCGTGGACCAGCACGGCGGGCGAGGTGGCGTACTCGGTGTCGCCGAGCGTGATCATGGTCTGGGTCTCCATGCCGCTCTCGGAGTCGACGATGACGATGCCGAGGGTGTCGAACGGGTAGGGCCCGAGCCTCTCCTCCAGCCAGGCGAGCCCGGCCGGGGTCTCCTGCAGCTTCTCGATGTACTCCGGCTCGTCGGAGGGCGTCCAGTAGGTGATGGGCACGCCCGAGGCCGACTCGTCCTCGGTCATCGTGAAGTCGCCCGTCGCGACGGTGACGAGGTACGACGCCGCCGGCTCCGCGAGGTGCCAGCGCGTCTCGGTGACGCCGTCGGCGTCGGTGCGGGAGAGCAGCTCGCCGTTGGCGACGCCGGACCAGGGCGACGGCACGGTGATGGTGAAGTCGTAGAGGGCCTTGTCGGAGGGCTGATCGTTGACGGCGTACCAGGTGTAGGCGCCGAACGGCTCCTGCATGGTCCAGGTCTCGCCGTCGTCGGTGATCGTCCAGCCGGTGGTGCTGAAGTCGCTGCGCTGGGTGGGGGCGGGCGCGGGGGTGGGCGTGCCGGCGTACGAGAGGGTCAGCTCGTGGCGGGCGTCCTCCTCGACGGGCGCGAGGACCACCAGGTCCTTGCCGTCGTGCTCGACCTCGACCGGCTCGCCGTCGAGCAGCACGTCGCCCACCTCCAGCGGCTCGCCGAGGTCGAGCTGGAACCGCTCGGCCGTCGCGGTCGCCCGGAAGGTGAGCACCTCCTCGCCGGTGAGCACCGACGTCGCGGGGTCCCAGTCGAGGGTCAGGTCGTAGTGGAGTGCGTCGACGCCGGGGTCGCCGACCTCGGGGTAGAGCGGGTCCTCGACCGGCTCGCTGAGGGCCAGGTCGAGATCGGCCTCGGGCGTGTCGTCGGTGCCGGTGTCGGTGTCGGTGCCGGTGGTCGGCTCCGAGGAGCTGGTCGGGTCCTGGTCGGCCTCGCCCTCCCAGGTCCCGTCGCTGCACCCGCCGGCCAGCACGGCCAGCGCGGTCAGCGCGGCGGCGCCGGCGGCCAGCCGGACGCGGGCGGTCACTCCTGCCCCCGCAGCAGCGGGCGGGCCAGCTTGCGGCCGTGGTGGATCTGGGCCTTGACGGTGCCGAGCGGGGCGCCGACCAGCCGGGCGATCTCGTCGTACGGGAGGCCGTAGACGTCGCGCAGCAGGAGCGGCTCCACGAACTGGGGGTGGTCGCGCTCGATGGTCTCCATCGCCTCGAGCAGGTCGAGGCGGGTGCCGGCGATGACGCTGGTGGTGCGGGGGTCGGGCCGTTCGAGGGGCCCGTGGTCGTGCGGGTCGGTGGCGACGGCCTGGTTCTTCATCCGGCGGTACGTCGACCGCGCGCTGTTCACCGCGACCACGTGCATCCAGGTGGTGAACCGGCCCTGGCCGTTCCAGCCGCCGATCTTGGTGGCGACGTTGATCATCGCCTCCTGGCAGGCGTCCTCGGCGTCCGGCGTATAGGGCAGCACACCGCGACACACGTTGAGCGCCCGCGGGCGGACCGCGGCGAGCAGATCCTCCAGGGCGTCGCGGTCACCGTCTCGGGCCCGACGGGCGAGGTCGTCGATCTCGTCGGGCCCGAGAGGTGTCTCCGTCATGCGCACATCATCCCTGGTGGGGGCTACTTCACCTCGGAGCGCAGCACCGCCCAGATCCCGATCGTCAGCGGCAGCACCAGCCAGACCGCGCCGGTGACCGCCAGTTGCGCCCACTGCTGGCCGCTGACCGAGCCCTCGAAGAGCGGGCCCTGGGCGAAGTTGAAGTCGATCCAGGCCTGCTTGTCGGCGAACCACTTCTGGGTCTCGCCGAGCACCAGGGTGACGGTCGGGAGCACCAGCGAGTAGACGAAGTAGGCCACGATCGCGCCGGGGCTGTTGCGGATCAGCACGCCGAGCATGAAGCCGACGGCCATCCCGATCAGGTTGCCGAGCACGATCAGCGCGAACTCCTGCGCCGAGATGTTCCAGACCAGGTCGGTGCCGTTGATCGCCGACCCGACGACGTTGCCGAGGCCGCCGATGCCGAGGGCCAGGACCATGGAGACGACGCCGACGATGCCGGCGACGATCGCCTTGGCCCGCAGCACCCGGCCCCGGTGGGGCACCAGCGTGTACGACGTCAGTCCGGTGCGCTGGCTCCACTCGCTCGTCACCGAGAGGATCGCCACCATCGGCAGCACGATGGCCATCGGGAAGCCGATGGCGCTCGCGAACGCCTCGAAGTCGACCTCGGAGTCGGGCGCGAAGAGGATGACCGCGGCGGTGGCGAGCGTGGCCAGGATGCCGATGCTGGCGATCAGCCAGAAGCCGGACCGGGTGTCGAAGGACTTGCGGGCCTCGACGTGCACCAGGCGCGCGGTGGGGATGGGCGTGATGGTGCGGGCGGGGGCGGTGAGCGTGCTCATCAGGAGTTTCCTTCGCGCTGGGTGTCGGAGGTGAGCTCGAGGAACATCTCCTCGAGGCCCGCGCCGTCGGCGGCGCGCAGCTCGACGAGCGGGATGCCCGCCTCGTGCGCGACCTTGCCGACGACCTCGGGGTCGGCGTCGACGCGCAGCACGTCCGAGCCGCCGGTGGCGCCGCTGAGGACCGGGTTGAGCCCGGAGGCGGTGAGGGCGGTGGCCAGGTCGTCGACCACCCGGGTGCGGACCAGGGTGCCGGCGCTGGCCAGCAGCTCGGCCTTGGTGCCGTCGGCGACGATCCGGCCCTGGCCGATGACGACCAGGTCGTCGGCGATGACCTCGATCTCGTGCAGCAGGTGGCTGGAGAGCAGGACGGTCCCGCCCTGGTCGGCGTACCCGCGCAGCAGGTCGCGCATCCAGCGGATGCCGGCCGGGTCGAGGCCGTTGGCCGGCTCGTCGAGGATCAGCACCTCGGGGTCGCCGAGCAGGGCGGTGGCGATGCCGAGCCGCTGCCGCATGCCGAGCGAGTAGTTGCGGACCCGGCGACCGGCCTCGGTGGGGGTCAGGCTGACCCGGTCGAGCATCTCGTCGACCCGGCGCTTGGGCAGGCCCATGGTCAGGGCCGCGACGGTGAGGATCTCCCGGCCGGTGCGGCCCGCGTGCTGGGCGGAGGCGTCGAGCAGGACGCCGACCTCCAGACCGGGGTTGGGCAGGTCGGCGAAGCTCCGACCGGCGATGGTCGCGGTCCCGGAGTCGGTGGGGGTGAGCCCCACCATGATCCGCATGGTGGTGGACTTCCCGGCGCCGTTGGGCCCGAGGAAGCCGGTGACGCGCCCGGAGCGCGCCGTGAAGCTGACGTCGTCGACGGCGGTGAAGGCGCCGTACTTCTTGGTGAGGTTCTCGACCTGGATCATGGACCTCAGCCTGCTGGCGGTCCGACCCCTGCCGCATCGGGGAGGAACGCTGGCCCGACCCCGGCGCGAACCCTGGCTCGGTCTCAGGGGCCTTCTCAGGGTTCGCCCATAATGGCGCGGTGTCCATGCCCAGCCGCCTCGGCCGCTACGCCGTGCGCCGCCGGATCGGTGCGGGCGGGTTCGCGACCGTGTGGCTGGTCTACGACGAGCAGCTGGACGCGCCGGTCGCGGTGAAGGTGCTGGCCGACAACTGGACCGAGGACCACCAGGTACGGCGCCGCTTCCTCGAGGAGGGCCGCTACCTGCGGCGGGTCGAGTCGCCGCACGTCGTCCAGGTCTTCGACGCCGGCGAGCTCGAGGACGGCCGGCCCTACCTGGTGATGACCTACGCCGACCAGGGCACCCTCGCCGACCGGCTCGAGGTCGAGGGCCTGGCCGCCGGTCAGGCGCTGGAGGTGGTCCGCCAGGTCGGGGCCGGGCTCGCCGCCCTGCACCGCAACGACATCCTGCACCGCGACGTGAAGCCGGCGAACGTGCTGTTCCGCAGCGTCGACGGGACGGTCCGCGCGATGGTCGCCGACCTCGGGCTGGGCAAGGCGCTCGACGTGTCGTCGCGGCTGACCATGGTCGCGGGCACCCCGTCGTTCGTGGCGCCCGAGCAGGCGGCCGCCGAGTCGCTGGACGCCCGGGCCGACCAGTACTCCCTCGGCGCGCTGACCTACCTGCTGCTGACGGGGCGGGCGCCGTACACGCACGCGACGCTGAGCGCCGCCGCCAGCCCGGTGCCGCCCCCGCCGCTGTCCACCGACGAGCGGCCCTACGACGACGCGGTCGACGCCGTCGTACGACGGGCGCTGGCGGTCGACCGCGAGGAGCGCTGGCCCGACGTCGCGTCGTACGTCGACGCGCTGGCCGCGGCGCTCGGCCCGGAGGCGACCGCCGCCACCCCCGCGCCGTGGCTGCCGATCGACCCCGAGCTCACCCAGCCCGGGGCCCGCCCGGCCCCCGCGACCGACGTCGCGGCGGCCCCCGAGCCGTCCGTCCCCGCCCGGTCGTCCTCGGCTCGGCGCCCGCTCCGGGTGCTGGCCGCCGTGGTGGCCGGACTCGTCGTGCTGGGAGCGGGAGCGACCGGCGGCTGGATCTGGCAGCAGAGCCGCCCCGATCCCGACGTCACCGTCTCCGACGACGACGGCACCTTCGAGGTCACCGTGCCCGCGGCCTGGGACGCCGCGGTGGCGACCGGGGCCTGGGCGCCGCCGGGCGGCGACGACCAGGGCGAGCAGCCCGCCCTCTCCGTCGGCACCGCCCGCGACTGGAACGACCCCGACGGCGACGATCAGGGCGTGTTCGTCGGCGTCCTCGCCGGCACCGAGCTGCCCGAGCAGCTGCCCCAGCACCCCGAGTGCGGCCGGGCCGGCCCGCACTCCGACGACGTCCAGGACGGCGACGCCGTACGGACGGTCGTCTTCGGGGACTGCCCCGGCGGCCTCACCGTCGAGCGGGTCGTCCAGGTCACCGCCGACCAGCTGGTCTGGATCCAGGTCCGCAGCCACGACCGGGCCACCGCCAACCGGGTGCTCGACTCGGTGGCGGTGTACGGGATGTGAGGCGGGGCGCGAGGCCGGGTGAGAGTTTCATCGGCTAGCCGATGAAACTTTGCGGCGGCGGCCGGCGGCGGGCGGCCGCCCGGGTCAGCCGAGGCGCAGCGAGTCGCTGACCCGCGTCAGCAGGTCCTGCAGGCCGTCCCGGTCCGCCTCGCGACCCACGGCCGCGACCGCCGCGGTCGCCCCGCTGTCGCCGAGGACCAGGAAGCGCTCCATCGACACCCGGCGGTAGCCGCCCTGCAGGTACGTCGCCACGAAGCGGTCGTCGCCCTGGGTCTCGATCACCAGGTTCTCGAGCTGCTCGTTGGCCTCGGCGTCGCGCAGGGCGTTGATCCGGTTCATCACCTCGACCCGCTGCGAGCTCAGCCCGCCCAGGCCGGTCACCCGGAGCTGGTAGGTGTTCGTGGCGCTCCGGTCGGCGGTGAAGATCGCGTTCGGCAGGTCGCCGCCGCGACTCCAGCCCTCCGGGACCCCGAACTCGAGGCGCTTGCCGTTGGCCCGCAGCTTGGCGGCCTCCAGCGGCAGCCCCGTCGCCAGCGGGGCGTCGTCGGGGTCGGGCTCGACGTCGTACTCGGTGACCGGGTACGACGGCGACGCGGCCGGGACGGGCGCCGCGACCGAGATGGTGAGCGGGGCGTCGGTCTGCAGGGCGCTGACGCCGTACCCGCCGGCGACGCCCGCGATCGCGAGGACCGCGAAGGCCCCCAGCGCGCGCACAGACATGGCGGACACCGTAGTGGGTGCCGTGGGGTCAGCCGCCCGTGGGTCGCCGCAGCAGCGCGGGCAGCCAGACGTCGTCGAGGAGCAGCTCGACGGCGGGACCGCGCAGCGGCGCGGCGGTGTGGACGAGCTCCGAGGTCATCAGGGCGTGGCCCAGGTTCTGCACGAGGGCGGGGGGTCGGGCGGTGAGCTCGCCCCTGCCCAGAGCGGCGTCGACGATGGCCACGATCGGGGACGGGACCTCGGGCCCGGTGAGCGAGCTGGTGCGGTCGGCCCGTTCCAGCAGCACCCCGCGGACGGCCTCCCCGAACGGGCCGTCGTAGAACGCCTCCAGGCCGCGGAGGAAGCCCAGCAGGTCGGAGCGGAGGTCGCCGGACGTCGCGACGACCTCGTCGGCCGAGCGCAGGGCCCGCACGAGCATCTCCTGGGCGAGCTGGATCCGGTTCTCCCACCGTCGGTAGACCACGTTCTTCGCCGTGCCGCAGCGGGCGGCGACGCCGGCGATCGTGAAGCTCGACCACCCGTGCTCGCCGAGCTCGGCCCACGCGGCGTCGAGGATCGCCTGCTCGAGGACGGCGCCCCGGCGTCGCGTCCTCACCTGGTCCACGGGGGCGTCCACGGAGGCGATTGTCGCGCATCAGCGACGTGCCAGAGACGTCTAGCCCGGAGATAAGACACTGCCAGTGTCCTATTGACGCGACGAGAGAGGCCGTCCTACGGTGACGACCGCCACATTGAAACCTTTCATCACCCCGGGGGACCGATGACCAGAACTCCTGCACCTCGGCGGCTCGGCCGCCTTCCAGCGGTCGCGGCGACCGCGCTGGCCGTCGCTGCCTCGGCCGCCCTCGCCGTACCGGTCACGGCGACCGTGGGCCCCGCGGCCTCCGCGGCCGTCGCTGCCCCGACCGCCGCCCCGACGACGGGGACACCGGCGCTGACCGCGGCGACGTACGCCGACCCGCCGACCAGCGTGCGGCCGATGTACCGCTACTGGATGCCGCTGGCCTACACCGACGACGAGGTGCTGCGCCAGGAGCTCCGGGACATGGCGGCCTCGGGCGCCGGCGGGGTGGAGATCGCGCCGTTCGGCGTCCCCGGCGCGGGCAACCAGACCAACGCCTTCCTCCAGCAGTACGGCTGGGGCACGCCGGCCTGGGCGCACAAGATGGAGGTCATCACCGCCGAGGCGGCGGAGCTCGGCCTGGTGGTGGACCAGAACCTGGGCCCGCAGTACCCGCCCACGGTCCCGACCCTGAACAGCTTCAACCAGCGCGAGGCCGAGCAGAAGCTGATCTTCGGCCGCGAGTTCAACCCGGCCGGCTCCACCCGCAGCGGTGCGCTGCCGGCGCCGACGGTGGCCCCGCCCAACGTCACCACCCAGCTGTGCGGTCCGGCAGCCCCGGGCGACGAGGTGCTGAAGGTGAACAGCCTCGGCGGCTACGCCCCGGGCGACACGGTCACCGTGGGAGCCGGCGGGACCGCCGAGAAGGTGGTCGTGAGCGCTCTCGGCGACCGTACGGCGACCTGCGCCGACCTGTCGGTCTCGCCGCTCCGCAACGCGCACGCCGTCGCGGAGGCCGTCGTCACCGTGGCCCGCACCACCCGCCTCAAGACGCTGGTCGCCCAGTGCGCGGCCGCGTGCGACGCGACCACCCCGGCGCCGGTCCAGCTGGTCCCGTCGTCGGTCACCGACGTCACCGCCCAGGTCAGCGGCGGACGCCTGGACCACACCTTCCCGACCGGCAACGGCAACCCCTGGGTGGTCATCGACCTCGTCCAGACGGCCTCCGGCCTGGTCGCCCAGCGCAACGGCTACACCGCGACCCAGCCCAACTACGTCCCGGACCACTGGAGTCGCGGCGGCGTGCAGATCCAGACCAACTTCTGGGACGAGCACATCCTCACCCCGAAGGTCCGGGCCAACCTGCGCAAGATCGGCAGCGGCGCCGTCTTCGAGGACTCCCTCGAGCTCGGTGAGACCCAGAAGTGGACCTGGGGCCTCCTGCAGCAGTTCGAGAAGCGCCGCGGCTACGACCCGACCACCCTGCTGCCGGCCCTCGCCGGCGCCGGGATCCAGGGCAGCGGCACCCCCGCCTTCGAGCTCGCCGGGATCGGCGCGCAGGTGCGCGAGGACTACCGCCAGACCCTGAGCGACCTCTACGTCGAGCGCTACGTCGCGCCGATGCAGGAGTGGGCCGAGGGCCACGGGCTGAACTACCGGGCGCAGTCGTACGGCGTCCCGATCTCGACCAGCGCCGCCGGAGCGGTCGCCGGGATCCCCGAGGGCGAGTCCCTGAACTTCTGGAACGGCACCCTCGGCGCCGAGCAGAACTACCGGGCGGTCTCGTCGGGTGCGCACCTGAGCGGCAAGAACGTCGTCTCGGTCGAGTGCTGCGCGGTGTTCCAGGGCGGCTACCGCTCGAGCCTGGCCGGGCCCTACGTCGGCGGCCAGTTCGGCCAGGGCGGCGACGGCACCCAGGTCGGCGGCAAGTACTCGCAGGGCCTGCTCGACAGCATCTACACGTCGTACGCCGGGGGCGTGAACCAGCTCGTCTGGCACGGCTACGCCTACCGCGACGCTCCGGTCGGCGTCGGCACCAGCGGCCGCGACGGCTCCTGGCCCGGCTACCACCCGTGGGACATCTTCGGCGCGATCAGCGTCAACGACGAGTTCGGACCGCGGCAGGCCAGCTGGCCCGACTACGCCCCGGTCAACGACTCGCTGGCCCGCGACCAGCTGGTCCTGCGCCAGGGTCGCGCGACGGTCGACCTCGGCGTCTACTACGAGGACCTCGGCCTCGCCGGGGCCAGCGTCGGCACCCAGCAGCCCGTCCAGCACCTGCTCGGCACCGGCTCGGCCACCTCGAAGGCCGGCTACACCTACGAGTACGTCGCGCCCGACTTCCTGGCCGACCCGGAGCTCGAGGTCGAGGCCGACGGCGGGCTCTTCGCCGACCGGTCCGACCACGCGGCGCTGCTGCTGAACAACCAGACGACGCTGTCGGTCGCCACCGCCGAGCGCCTCCGCGACCTGGCCGCGGACGGCCTGCGGGTCTTCCTCGTCGGCGGCCTGCCGACCACCACCACCGGCGCGAGGCCGGGCGGTGCCGCGCTCGCCACGGTCGTCGACCAGCTGCTCGCGCAGCCGACGGTCGAGCACGTGGCCGACGAGGCCGAGCTCCCGGCCGCCCTGGTGGCCGCCGGCATCCGGCCGACCGTCACCCCCGAGGAGCCGACCGCGGCCCTCGGCCTGGTCCGTCGGGAGGCGGACGGGGTCAGCTACGACTTCGTCCACAACCGGTCCGGCGAGACCGTCGAGCAGCGCCTCACCCTCACGGGGACGGGCCGCCCGTACCTGCTGGACAGCTGGACCGGCGAGATCACCCCGATCGCGGAGTACACGACCGGCGACGGCACCGTGACGGTCCCGGTCGAGATCGCGCCGTACGACAAGGTGGTCGTCGCCCTCGCCGGTACGACGGCCGCACCGGCCCCGGCTCCGGCCGTCCACGCCGTCGACAGCACCGGCGACGTCCGCGCCGCCGGTGACGCCCTGACCCTGCGGGCCGGTGCCGACGGCCAGTACGTCACCCGGCTCAGCAACGGCGCCACCCGCACGACCGCGGTGAGCGGCCTGGCCGCCGCGCGGGGCCTGGACACCTGGTCGCTCGTGGCCCAGACCTGGACCCCGGGCGCCCAGCAGTGGACGACGGTCAAGACCGACCAGGCCGCGGTCGGCCTGAGCGCTCGCGAGGACGGCACCCTGCCCTCCTGGCGCGACGTCACCTCTCCCGTCGACCTGAGTCAGTCGTCCGGGGTCGGCACCTACACGACCACGGTGGAGCTGCCGGCGACCTGGAAGGCGGCCACCGACGGCGCCTACCTGGCGCTCGGCGCGGTCCTCGACTCCGCGTCGGTCACGGTCAATGGCACCTCGGTCGTCGTCGACCAGGCCGACCGGGACCGGATCGACCTCGGCAAGAACCTGCGCCCGGGGACGAACACGATCGTGGTCCGGGTGGCGACGACGATGTTCAACGCGGTTCGCAAGTCGGGCGACAGCAACTACCAGCTGCCGGCCTGGCAGGAGGCGGGCCTCCGCGGCCCGGTCGTGCTGTCGCCGTACCGCGACACGGCGATCCCCGTGTCCACGACGCCGCCGACGCCCCCGGTCCCGCCGTCCCAGCCGGCGAAGGCGACCACGACGAAGCTGGCGGTGACGCCGAAGCGGGTCACCGCAGGCAAGCGGGCGGTCGCCACGGTCACCGTCTCCTCGCGGGCGAGCGGCCAGGTCCGCATCCGGGTGGACGGCAAGGTCGTCCGCACGGTCACCGTGACCCGGGGTCGGGCCCGGGTGAGCCTGCCGCGGCTGCGGGTCGGGCGGCACCGGGTCCGGGCCGAGTTCCTCGGCACGACCGCGTGGAAGCCGTCCGCGTCGAAGCGGGTGGTCGTGAAGGTGGTGCGCAAGCGGCGGTGACGTAGGAGAGGGTGAGGGCGGTGCGATCCGACGGGTCGCACCGCCCTCGCGCGTCCATGGGGGGTGGTCGGGTTCGGCGACGGCGTGCCGCTGCCCTAGCGTCGGCCCCATGACGAGCCTGCTGCTGCGCGACGCGCGCCTGGTCCCGGTCGAGGCCGGCCACCGGGTGCCCGACGCGCCCGTCGACGTCCTGGTCGAGCACGGCACCGTGACCGCGGTCGGTCCGGGGCTGGCTCGCCCGGACGGCGTGGAGGAGGTCGACGGCGGGGGCCGGTGGCTGGTGCCGGGGCTGTGGGACGCCCACGTGCACATGGCGCAGTGGACCCTCGCCTCGCAGCGGCTCGACCTGGCCGCGGTCCGGACGCCGGAGGAGATCCTGGCCCGGGTGACGGAGTGGATCGCCGACTACCCCGGGTTCCCGGTCATCGGCTGGGGCCACCGCTCCGGCGCCTGGGAGCGCGACGTCACCGTCTCCGAGCTGGACGCGGTCTCCGGCGACACGGCCGTGGTGCTGATCAGCGGCGACGGGCACCACGCCTGGCTCAACACCACCGCGCTGATGCACCTGGCCATGCCGGTGCGCGACTCGGTCGTCCGCGAGACGGAGTGGTTCGCGGCGTACCCCCGGCTGGCCACCCTGGTCGGCAACGACGGCACCTCGCCCGAGGCCTACCGGCGCACCCTCGACCACGCCGCGTCGATGGGCATCGTCGGGTTCACCGACTTCGAGTTCGGCGCCAGCCGGGCCGACTGGCTGGAGCGCTGGTCGCAGGGCTGCGACACGCTTCGGGTGCGGTGGGCGACGTACGCCGACACGCTCGAGGACGTGATCGCGGCCGGGCTGCGCACCGGCGACCCGCTGCTGGGTCCTCCTCTGGGCGACGACCGGCTGACGATGGGCCCGCTGAAGATCATCAGCGACGGCTCGCTCAACACCCGCACGGCCTGGTGCTGCCAGCCGTACGCCGACGCTCACCGCCTGGAGTACCCCGCCGGTCAGCCCAACCAGCCGCCCGAGGAGCTGCGCCGGCTGCTCGCCCGCGCCCACGGCGCCGGGCTGGAGATCGCCACCCACGCGATCGGCGACGCGGCGGTGGCCGACGCGCTGGCGGCGTACGCCGAGACGGGCGCGCGCGGCTCGATCGAGCACGCCCAGCTGGTCGGCCGCGACGACGTACGGCGGATGGCCGGGCTGGGCATCCGCGGCAGCGTCCAGCCCGCCCACCTCCTTGACGACCGGGACCTGACCGAGAAGGTCTGGCCGGACCGCACCGAGCGCTGCTTCGCATTCCGCTGGATGCTCGACGACGGGGTGACCCTGGCCCTCGGGTCGGACGCGCCGGTCTCGCCGCTCGACCCCTGGCTGGCCATGGCCGCGGCCGTGCACCGCAGCGCCGACGAGCGCGAGGCCTGGCACGGCGAGCAGGCCCTCACCGCCCGCGAGACCCTCGCCGCGTCGGTCGACGGCCAGCCCACCGTGGCGGTCGGCTCCCGCGGCGACCTGGTCCTCCTCGACGCCGACCCGCTCGCGCCCGCGGCCTCGGCCGCCGACGCCGCCACGGTCCTGCGCAACATGTCCGTCGCGCTAACCGTCGTGGCGGGGCGGGTCGTGCATCACTCCGCGTAGTCACCACCCGGCAGGTCGAAGAACTCCTCCAGGGTGCCGGTGCCGGTGCGGGTCAGCTCGGCGGCCAGCCGGCGGCCGACGTACCGCAGGTGCCAGGGCTCGGGGCCGTAGCCGGTGATCGCCTGGTCGGCCTCGGTGTAGCGCAGCCAGAACCCGAAGCGGGCGGCGTGCTCGCGCACCCAGCGGCCGGCGTCGGTGTCGCCGAAGCAGGCCTCGATCCGGCACTCCGGATGGGCGGGGGTGTCGACGTCGACGGCCAGGCCGGTCTGGTGCTCGCTGTGCCCGGGTCGGGCCGACCAGCGGTCGGCGAGCTCCGGCCCGTCGCGGGCGACGATGCCGTCGTACACGCCGCGTTGGTACGACGGCGAGCGGTAGGCGCTCGCCACGTGCAGCTCGATCCCGTCGTCGGCGGCCGCGTCGAGCAGCGCCTGCAGGTCCGCCGCCGCGGCCCGGGCGACCAGGTGCTGGTCGACGACGACCAGGTCCGGCTCGAAGTCGGCGGGCGTCATCGGGAGCCGCTTGTTCACCACGACCCAGGGGCTCGACGGGTCGGTCGTCGAGCGCGCGGCGCGGTCGAAGGACGGGGGCGGGACGACGGCGGTGAGCAGGCTCAGCAGGGCAGCGATGAAGGAGGCGAACACACTCGGGGACTGTCCGGTCGGCCGGTCGCGATGACCGGCGACCGGGTGAGCAAACCCACCTGCGTCCGCCTGTCACGGACCGCCGGGTGCCGGACACTTCGAGGTGTGGATCGGGTGGACGAGCTGTACCGGCGGCACGGGCCGGTGGTCTTCCGCTACGCCCGCAGCCGGCTCGACACCGAGGACGCGCACGACGTGACGGCCGAGGTGTTCGTGGTCGCGCTGCGGCGGTGGCGGGAGGTCCCCGAGCACGAGCTGGCCTGGCTGCTGGGCGTCGCCCGCCGCGTCATCGCCAACCACGTGCGCTCCGCGCGTCGTCGTACGGCGCTGGGAGAGCGGTTGCGCGCGCAGCGGACCCCGGAGGCGGTCGACCCGGCCCGGTCGGTGGACCGCACCGATGCGCTGCGGCGGGCCGTCGCCACCCTCGGGCCGCGCGACCAGGAGGTCGTCGGCCTGCTGCTGGCCGCCGACCTCGACCAGCGCGACCTGGCCGCCGCCCTCGGCTGCAGCCCGAACACCGCCTCGGCCCGCGCCTCGCGGGCCCGCCGCCGGCTCCGGGACGCGCTGGCCGCCCAGGACTCCGAGCACGACGACGACACCGAAGGGGTGTTCTCCCGATGAGCGACGACCTGCAGGACCTCCGGACCGTGCTGCGCTCCGTGGACGCCGAGCTCGACCACGCCCGCGTGCTGCGGACCGTGCACGCGTCCCGCCGTACGACGCGGTGGGTGCCGCTCGCCGCGGCCGCCGCGGTGGCCTGCGTGCTGCTGGCCTCGGTCGGCACGCTCGCCTGGGTGACCTCTCGCGACGAGCCGGTCCCGGCGGTGCAGCCGGCGACGACGGCACCGCTGCCCGACCCGCAGACGCTGGCGGAGCGGGTCCGGGTGGCGATCTCGGCCGGCACCGCCTGCACCCGGATCGAGCAGCACGGTCGAGTGGTTATGGAGCAGCTCCGCCGGGTCGGCGCGGACGGTCCGACCGTGCTCCTCGCGAGCCCCGGGTCGGACCGGTGGCCGCTGTGTGCCCCGGACCGGGCCCCCACGCCCCGCGCGCTCGACGACGTGCCCTCCGGCAGCGCCACCCGGGCCCCCTCGCCGGACCTGAAGGTCGCCACGACGCGCGACCTGCTGGGGCCGCTGGCCGAGCGGGCGCCGGCCGTCTCGGTGGCCCGCGACGTCGCGGGCGACCTGGTCCTGCGGGTGCGCACCGCACGGCTGCGGTACGACTACCGGCTCGACGCCGCGGACCGCCCGGTCGCCGTCCGGGTCCGGCCGCTGGACGCGGCCGGGCCGGTCCTCGACGCCACGGTCGGCTGGGGCTAGCCCGCGAGCGCCGCGAGCACCAGGTCGGCCGTCTCGCGCTGGCCGACGGCCAGCGGGTGCAGGGCCAGGCCGACGCCGGGCGTGGTCTGCACGCCGTTGACCCAGGGATCGTCGGAGCACACGTCGTGGCCGGCGCTGGCGTCGTACAGGTCGACGTAGGTGACGCCCGCGGCCTCCGCGGCCGCCTGCTGGACGGTGTGCAGCCGCTCGTTGAGCGCGGCCAGCGCGGGGGCGTCGGCGGCGGCCACGGGGAGCAGATCGGGGCAGTCGGCGTCGGGCGCGATGATCTGCGGGTAGCCGACGACCACGACCTGCGCCTCGGGCGCCCGCTCGGCGATCGCGGCGACGGCCGCGGTGAGGTGGCCGCCGACCTCGTCGATCGCGGCCTCCAGGGGAGCCCCGCACGCGGGGGCGGAGGCGCCGGTGGTCGCGCAGCCGATCAGGCGCGAGAAGACGGCGCCGTCGTTGCCGCCCATCCCGATCGTCACCAGCTCGGCGTCCGCGGTGACCGCGTCCAGCTGGGGCGGCGCCTCGCCGGTGCTGGTGCCCTGGGCGGTCCGCAGGTTGTCGGTGGTGGCGCCCGCGCAGCTGACATCGTTCAGCGTGTAGCCCAGCTCCGCCGCCACCAGGGCCGGGTAGTTGGCCGGCGAGCGCAGGCAGCCGTCGGTCGCGGCGTCGTCGGTGATGAGCGGCGCGGCGGTGTAGGAGTCCCCGAGGGCGACGTACGTCGGCCCTGCGGGCTCGGTGGTCGTGCTCCCGGTGGGGGACGGCGCGGTCTCGGGGGTGTCGGTGTCCGCGGACGACCCGTCGTCGCTGCACGCGGCCAGCGCCAGCACCAGCAGACCCCCGGCCAGCAGCCGCCTCACAGCAGCTCCAGCAGCAGGTCGGCGACGGCCTGCTCGTAGGCGCGGAACGGGTGGTAGGCCATGGCGGCTCCCTCGTCGGTGGTCCGCCCGTTGATCCACGGGTCGGTGGAGCAGATGTCGTGCCCGGCGCTGGCGGCCCAGGTGTCGACGTACTCGAGCCCGGCCTTCGCGGCCGCGTCCTGCACGGTGAGCGTGAGGCCCTGGTTGAGCCGGTAGGCCCAGGCCCGGTCGCCCAGGCCGAGCGGCAGGTCGCCGCAGCCGCCCTCGGACGGGACGATCTGCGGGTAGCCCACCACCACCACCCGCGCCTCGGGCGCGCGCTCGCGGACCGCGGCGAAGGCGTCGACGAGCCGCGTGTTCAGGCGGGCCAGCCGGGTGCTCACCGGGTCGCCGCCGGAAGCCTCGGCCGTGGCGCAGGGGGCGCCGGTGGGGTCGGCGACGGCGAGCTGCTGGCAGACCCCGAGCAGCGATCCCGCGATCTGGTCGTCGTTGCCGCCGATGCTCACCGTCACTAGGTCGGTGTCGGCGTCGAGCGCGTCCAGCTGCGGGGCGTGGATGTCCGCCCCGATCGTCTGCGGCGTGGTCAGGTGGACGGTGCCGGCGCCCGAGCAGCTCACGTCGGTGAGCTCCACGTCGTCCCGGGCCGCCGCGACCAGCGACGGGTAGTTGCTCCCCGAGCGCAGGCAGCCGCCGGCCGGGTCGGCCGGCGGGATGAACGGTCCCGCGGTGAAGGAGTCGCCGAGGGCGACGTACTCGAGCGCCTCGGGCTCCTCCTGCTCGCTGCCGCTGCCGCAGCCCGTGAGGGCCGCGAGGGCCAGGACCCCGCACACGAGCGGTCTCGCGAGCGCCGGGAGCCGTCGGGACATGCGGCAACGGTACGGATCGGGTACCACCCGGCGGTGAGCACACCCGAGGAGAAGAGCGGATCCGAGGAGCAGGACGGTCAGGAGTCCCTGCTGACCGTGCTGGTCGCCCTGGCCGCCAACGGGCTGCTCGCCGTGGCCAAGTCGGTGGCCGCGGTGCTGACCGGGTCCGCGGCGATGGTCGCGGAGGCGGCGCACTCGTGGGCCGACACCGGCAACGAGGTCTTCCTGCTGGTCGCCGAGCGGACCGGTCGCCGGCCACGCGACGAGGAGCACCCGCGCGGCTACGGGCGCTCGACGTACATCTGGTCGTTGGTGGCGGCCTTCGGTCTCTTCTCGGCCGGCGCCGTGGTGTCGGTGTGGCACGGCGTCACCGAGCTGCTGGACGAGGAGTCGGGCCCGGAGAGCTACCTGGTCAACTACGTCGTCCTCGCGGTGGCCCTCGTGCTGGAGGGCTCGTCGTTCCTGCAGGCGTCGCGGCAGGTCGGCGGCGCGGCGAAGCGGTGGGGGATGCGCCCGCTGCGTTACGTCAGCCGTACGTCGAACCCCACGCTGCGGGCGGTCTTCTTCGAGGACTCCGCCGCGCTCGTCGGCATCCTGCTCGCGGGCGGCGGCATCGCCCTGCACCAGCTGACCGGGGACCCGGTCTGGGACGCCCTCGGGTCGATCGCGGTCGGCGTGCTGCTGGCCGGGGTGGCGATCTTCCTGATGCGCCGCAACATGGAGTACCTGCTGGGGGAGGGGCTGTCGCCTCAGCTGCGCGCCCGGGTCCTGGCCCGGCTGCTCGAGCACCCCGAGATCGACCGGATCACCTACCTCCACGTCGAGTACGTCGGCCCGCAGCGGGTCTTCGTCGTCGCCGCGGTCGACCTGGTCGGCGACGACACCGAGAACCACCTCGCTCTGCGCTTCCGCCGGGTCGAGGCCGACGTCGAGCAGGACCCGATGATCGAGGACGCGATCCTCACCCTCGCCCCGCCCGACGAGCCCGCCCTCACCCCCTGACCCCCTGTTTCCCGCCGAGTCAGCAGAAGTGGGGGGCCGAGTCAGCACCAGTAGTGCTGACTCGGCAGCTCTGGACCAGTGCGGATTGGTGAGTCGGACCCTCTTGACGAGGAATATGTAAGTGCGCTGAACTAACAAACGTGACCCAGACGACACCGGTGAGCCGGCCGCTCCGCCCGCGGGGCAAGCTGCTGCAGGAGGACGCCCGGCGGCACCACCGCTCGCTGCTCCTCCAGCAGCTGTTCCGGGAGGGACCGGCGAGCCGGGCCGACCTGGCCCGGACCAGCGGCCTCACCCGGGTGACCGTCTCGGACCTGGTGGGTCAGCTCGTCGAGGAGGGGCTGATCGAGGAGCTCGGCGCGCCCGTCGAGAGCCGGGTCGGCAAGCCGCCGACGCTGGTCGGGCTGGCCGCCGACGCGACCCACATCGTCGCGGTCGACCTGTCCGGCGACGACCGGGTCACCGGGGCCGTGCTCACCCTGCTCGGGGACGTCCGCGAGCGGCACGAGCTCCCGATCGCCGGTCGCCGCGGGGCTCAGGCCGTCGAGCTGGTCCACCAGCTGGTCCGCGAGCTCGTGGGGCGTACGACGAAGCCGGTCCTGGGCATCGGGGTCGGGACGCCGGGCGTCGTAGACCACGACGGCACGGTGGTCGACGCCCCCAACCTCGGCTGGTCCGGTACGACGCTGGCCGCCGGCCTGCGCGAGGCCTTCGGGCTGCCGGTCTTCGTGGCCAACGACGCCAACACCGCGGTGCTGGGCGAGCACACCTTCGGCGACGCCCGGGACGGCGGCCTGATGCTGCTGCGGATCGGCACCGGCGTCGGCGCCGGGCTGGTGCTCGGCGGCGCGCTGCTGCACGGCCACCGCGCGGCCGCCGGCGAGATCGGCCACGTGGTCGTGGACCCCGCCGGCGCGACCTGCGCCTGCGGGCGCCGCGGCTGCCTGGAGACCCTGCTCGCCGTCCCGCACCTGCGCGAGCGGATCGCCGCGTCCGACCACGACACGGCCCTGACCGAGGTGGGCGAGCAGCTCGGCGCCGCGCTGGCGCCCGTCGTCGGCACCCTCAACCTGCACGAGGTCGTCCTCAGCGGCCCGGCCGAGCTCCTCGACGGTCCGCTGCGCGAGGCCGCCGACCGCACCATCCGGGCGCGGACCATGCCCGTCACCGGCGACGAGCTCGTCGTCCGAACCTCGACCCTCGGCGAGGACGTCGTCCTCGTCGGTGCCGCCGTGCTCGTCCTCGCGGGCCAGCTCGGCGTCTCCTGACCTCCCAGAAGACAGACAACGACCCGCTCCACCCCACAGAAAGGCACCGCAGTGCGCAACAGGAAGACACTGGCGATCGCCGCCGTCACGGCCACCGCCCTGCTGGGCCTCTCGGCCTGCGGTGACGACAGCGAGGCGAGCCCCGACGCCGGGCCCGACAAGGCCGACATCCGCGTGTGGCTGAACGGCGCGGACACGCCGCAGGCCGCCCGCGACTGGCTGAAGACCACCTTCGAGAAGGACCACCCGGGCTCCACGCTCACCATCGAGGAGCAGCAGTGGGAGGGCCTCGTCGAGCGGCTCACCACCGCCCTGTCCAGCGAGTCCGAGACCCCCGACGTCGTCGAGGTCGGCAACACCCAGGCCCCCACGTTCACCGAGGCCGGCGCCTTCTCCGACCTCTCCGACCAGCTGGGTGACCTGGGCGGCGACGACCTGCTCCCGGGCTTCGTCGACGGCGCCACCGTCGACGGCGCGACCTACGCCGTGCCCTACTACGCCGGCTCGAAGTACGTCTTCTACCGCAAGGACCTGCTCGAGGCCGCCGGCCTCGAGGTGCCGACCACGATGGCGGAGTTCGTCGACGCCGCCGTCGCGCTGAAGAAGGCCAACCCGGAGCCGGCCAACTTCTCCGGCTTCTGGCTCCCCGGCCAGGACTGGCGCAACGGCGTCGCGTTCCTCTGGGACGCCGGCGGGGACCTGGCCACCGAGGACGGCGGGGCCTGGACGGGCAGCCTGTCCAGCCCCGAGTCGATCGCCGGTCTCGAGACGGTGCAGACGCTCTTCCAGGACGCCTCCGGCGCGGCCAAGGACGGCAACGAGGCCGACCCGTGGACGCCGTACTGCAACAACGAGATCGGCATGATGTCGGCGCCCGGCTGGGTCAAGGGTCAGATCGAGGACCCAGAGGCGGGCTGCCCCGACATGATCGAGAAGACCGGTGTCTTCGCGCTCCCGGGCTCGGACGGCTCGCCCGCCCCGGTGCTCCTGGGCGGGTCCGACATCGCCGTCTCGGCGAAGTCGCCGAACCAGGCGCTGGCCCAGGACGCGGTGGCGCTCATGCTGAGCGACGACTACCAGACGATCCTGGCCGAGAACGGGCTGACGCCGGCCAAGACGTCGCTGGCCACGCTGCTGGGCGACGACGAGTACGCCGCCGCGACCATCGCCGCCGCCTCCAACGCCAAGCTCACGCCGGCCGCGTCCGGCTGGGCCAAGGTCGAGGGTGCGCGGGTGCTGGAGGACCTGTTCGTCGACCTGGCCAAGGGCGGGGACCCCGCCGAGCTCGCGCAGGCCGCCGACGAGCAGATGGACGCCCAGCTCGGCTGATCCGCTGGCGGAGGAGCCTCGAAAGTCGCTGGTTGAGGTGCTCCGGAGCGACGGAGGAGCCTCGAAACCTGGCTGGTCGACCCTCGGTCCTGATCGAGGTCGACTCTCGGCGCACCGGGTTTCGAGGCTCGTCGCTAGCGCTCCTCGCACCTCAACCAACGTGAGGGCTCGACCAGCGTGGGGCCTCGACCAGCGGTGGGGCCATGCTCATCACGACGACTGAAGGAAGGAGGGCCGGATGGCCACCAGCACGCTGACCCCGCCCTCCGTGGACGACGCCGCTCCCGACGGCTCCCGACCGGCGCGGCCGCGGCGTACCCGCTCGCCGCTGCCGTTCGGCCTGCTGCTGCCGGCGGTGCTCGCCCTGGGCCTGGCCCTCGGCTACCCCCTGGTGCGGCAGGTGGTGCTGTCGCTGCAGGAGTTCGGCCTGGCCCAGCAGTTCGGGCGGCCCGCGGAGTGGGTCGGCCTGCAGAACTACCGCGAGCTGGTCGGCGACCCCTACCTGTGGAAGGTCGTCCTCCGGTCGGTCCTCTTCTGCCTGGTCAACGCCGCCGTGACGATGGCCGTCGGCGTGGGACTGGCGCTGCTGATGCAGCGGATGTCCAAGCCGGTCCGGCTGCTCGTCCAGAGCGGGCTGCTGCTCGCCTGGGCGATGCCGGTGCTCGCCGCGCTGACCGTGTGGCAGTGGCTCTTCGACAGCCAGTACGGCGTCGTGAACTGGCTGCTGACGAAGGCCGGCGGCGACTACGCGGGCCACTCGTGGCTCCTCGAGCCGCTCTCCTTCTTCCTGGTCGCCAGCGTCATCGTGGTCTGGATGAGCGTGCCGTTCGTGGCGTTCACGGCGTACGCCGCCCTCACCCAGGTGCCCGCCGAGCTGGTCGAGGCCGCCGCGATGGACGGCGCCAGCCCGCGCCAGCGGCTGCGGCACGTGGTGCTGCCGACGGTCAGCCCGGTGCTGCTGGTGGTCGGGCTGCTCCAGGTCATCTGGGACCTGCGGGTCTTCACCCAGATCTACGTGCTGCAGAAGGCCGGCGGCACCACGCGGGACACCAACCTGCTCGGCACCTACATCTACCGGCTCGGGATCGGCAGCGGCGACTTCGGGACGGCGGCCGCCGTCGCGGTCTTCATGCTCGCGCTGACCGTGGTGCTGACCGCGCCGTACGTCCGGCTGATGCTGCGCCAGGAGGAGTCCTGATGAGCCGTCCCACCTCGCGCCCCGCGCGGATCCTGGTCGACCTGGTCGGGCTGCTCGTCTTCGTGGTCGCGGTCTTCCCGGTCTACTGGATGGTCAACACCTCGCTGCTGCAGCGCAACGAGATCCGCTCGCCGGACCCGACCTGGCTGCCGTTCGGCGGCTCGTTCGACAACTACCGGCGGGTGCTCTCCGGGGGTCGGTTCACCGACGCGCTGCTGGTCAGCCTGTCGGTCACCCTGGCCACCGTCGTGGTCGCGCTGGTCTTCGCCTTCCTCGCGGCGCTGGCGGTCTCGCGGTTCCGCTTCCGCGGGCGGACCAGCTTCATCGTGGCGCTGCTGCTGATCCAGATGATCCCGGTCGAGGGCCTGTTCATCAGCCAGTACAAGATGCTGGAGGGCTTCTCGCTCCTCAACACCGTCGCCGGCCTGACGCTCGTCTACGTCGCCTCGGTGCTGCCCTTCACGATCTGGACCCTGCGCGGCTTCGTGGCCGGCGTGCCCTACGAGCTGGAGGAGGCGGCGATGGTCGACGGCTGCTCGCGGCTCGGGGCCTTCTGGCGGGTGACCTTCCCGCTGCTGGCGCCCGGCCTGGTCGCCACCGGCGTCTTCGGCTTCCTCCAGGCGTGGAACGAGTTCACCCTCGCCGTGGTCGTGATGACCCGCGAGGACAAGCAGACCCTGCCGGTCTGGCTGAGCACCTTCCTCGACGTCAACCGCGGCACCGACTGGGGCGCGGTGATGGCCGGATCCACGCTGATCGCCGTCCCGGTCGTCGTCTTCTTCCTCATCGTGCAGGGTCGGATGGTCTCCGGGCTGACGGCCGGGGCGGTGAAGGGATGAGCCTCGACGCGCTGGCGCTGGCCGTCCAGCTCCCCGGCTTCAGCGGCACGACGCTCGCCCCCGAGGTCGCTGCGCTGCTCGGCGAGGGGCTGGGCGGGGTCTGCCTCTTCGGTGCCAACGTCGGCGGCTCGCTGCGCGACCTCACCGACGCGGTGCACGCCGCGGGCCCGGGCGCGATCGTCGCGGTCGACGAGGAGGGCGGCGACGTCACCCGGCTGCACCCCGACGAGGGCAGCCCGGTCCTGGGCGCCGCGGCGCTGGGGCGGGTCGGCGACCTCGCGCTGACCCGCCGCACGGCCCGGGCGGTGGGGGCCGAGCTGGCCGCCGCCGGGGTCGACCTCGACCTGGCGCCGGTGGCCGACGTGAACAGCAACCCCGACAACCCGGTCATCGGCACCCGCAGCTTCGGGGCCCGGCCGCAGCCGGTGGCCGCCCACGTCGTGGCCTGGACCACCGGGCTCCAGGAGGCGGGCGTCGCGGCGTGCGTGAAGCACTTCCCGGGCCACGGGGACACCGCCCAGGACAGCCACGTCGCGCTGCCCGTCCTCGACCGGGACCGCGCCCAGCTCGCGGCGCGCGAGCTGGTGCCGTTCGCGGCCGCCGTCGACGCCGGGGTGGCCGCGATCATGACCTCCCACATCCTGGTGCCGGCGATCGATCCGGACCTGCCGGCGACGCTGAGCCGCCCGGTGCTCACGCTGCTGCGCGACCGGCTGGGCTTCGACGGCGTCGTCGTCAGCGACGCGCTCGACATGGCCGGCGCGTCCGCCGGCCGCGGTATCCCCGAGGCGGCCGTGCTGGCGCTGGCCGCCGGTGCCGACCTGCTCTGCCTCGGCGCCGACAAGGACGTCGCGCTGGTCCGCGAGGTGCAGGCGGCGATCGTGGCGGCCGTGGGCTCGGGACGCCTCGAGCAGGCCCGCCTGGAGGACGCCGTACGACGGATCGCCGCGCTGCGCGGACGGGTCCGCCCGGAGCCGATGGCGGTCGAGGAGCTCGCGGACGCCCGGCTCTCGCTGGTCCTGGACGGCACGCTGCCGCCGCTGGCCGGGGCCCGCGTGGTGACCGTCGAGACGCCCGCGACCATCGCCGTCGGCGACGTGCCGTGGGGGCTGCCCGCGGACGTGTCGGTGACCCCGGACGACTACGACGCCTGGCGCGCGGTGGCCGACGGGTCGCCGCTGGTGCTCCAGGTCCGCGACCTGCACCGCCAGCCGTGGGCGCGCTGCGTGGTCGACCACGTCGCCGAGCGGGCCGGCGTCCCGGTGGTGGTCGTCGAGTGGGGCTGGCCCGGCCCGTGGGAGAGCGGGCTGCCGAGGATCCGAACGCACGGCTGGTCCCGCCCCGGGGCCGTCGCCGTGACCGAGCTGTTGAGGGAAGCAGGGTGGGACCGGTGAACGTCGGCCTGGACATCGGCGCCACGAAGACGCTGGGCGTCGTCGTGGACGCGGACGGGCGGGTGCTGGCCCAGGAGCGGCTGGCGACGGCGCCCGGCGCCGAGGGCATCGTGGCCACGGCCGTGGGCGTCGTCGAGGCGCTGGCCGCTGCGGCGGGGGCCGTCACGGCCGTCGGCGTCGGCGTCCCCGGCCTGGTCGACGTCGAGCGCGGGGCCCTCGCCCACGCGGTCAACCTCGGCGTCGACGGCGAGTGGCTCCCACTCGGGGATCTGCTCGCGAGCCGACTCGGGGTCCCGGTCTCCCTCGAGAACGACGTCAACGCCGCCGCGCTCGGCGCGGTCGCGCTCACCGGGGTCGACGACCTCGTCTACCTGAGCATCGGCACCGGCCTGGCCGCCGGGCTGGTGCTCGACGGCCGGCTCCGCCGCGGCGTCTCGGGGGCCGCGGGGGAGATCGGCCACGTGCCGGTCGACCCGGCCGGCGCGGCCTGCCAGTGCGGTCAGCGCGGCTGCCTGGAGACCGTCGCGTCCGGGCGCGCGATCACCGACGCCTGGCCGTCCGGGGACGTCCCGGCGGCCCAGGCCCTCTTCGCGGCCGCGGCTGCCGGGGACGTGCGGGCGGTCGCCGTACGCGACCGCTTCGCCGCCGGGGTGGCCGACGCCGTGCGCGTGCTCGGGCTGTCCCTGGATCCCGGGGTCGTGATGCTCGGCGGCGGCGTCGCCCAGCTCGGCGAGCCGTTGCGGGCCGCCGTCTCGTCCGCCCTGCACGACCAGGCGATCGCCTCCCCGTTCCTCGCCTCGCTCGACCTCGCCGGCCGGCTGCGGGTCGTTCCCGTCGACCACCCGGTCGCCGCGGTCGGCGCGGCGCTGCTCGGCCCCCGCGAGGCCGTGGCGTGACCTCGCTGGTCGTCACCGGGGCGCTGTCGGTCGACGGCACGCCGACCACGCTGCGGGTCGCCGACGGGGTCGTCGCGGCCGCGTCCGACGGGCCGGTGCTCGATGCCGCCGGCCTGGTCGTGCTGCCCGGCCTGGTCGACCTCCAGGTGAACGGCGCGGCGGGGGTCGACGTCACCGCGGAGCCCACCCGGCTCTGGGAGGTCGCGGCCGCGCTGCCGTCGTACGGCGTCACCGCGTTCCTGCCGACCGTCATCACGTCGTCGCCCGAGGCCCGGACCGCCGCCCTGGCCGCCCTGGCCGCCGGGCCACCCGCGGGCTGGGTCGGCGCCGTCCCGCTGGGCCTGCACCTCGAAGGGCCGATGATCGCGCCCGAGCGGCGCGGGGCGCACCCGGCCGCCCGGCTGGCGCCACCGTCCCCCGAGCTGGTCGCCGGCTGGACCCGGGACGCCGGCGTGGCGCTGGTGACCCTCGCACCCGAGCTGCCCGGGGCGCTCGACGCGGTCCGCGCGCTCGTGGCGAGCGGGGTGGTGGTGTCGCTCGGCCACACCGCGGCCTCGGCCGCGGAGATCGAGGCCGCCGTCACCGCCGGTGCCACGGCGGTGACCCACCTGGGCAACGCGATGCCGGCGCTGGCCGGACGCTCGCCCGGCCCCGTGGGGGCGGCGCTCGCCTCCGCCTCGCTGGTGGCCGGGGTGATCGCCGACGGCCACCACCTCGACCCGGTCACCCTGGCCGCCTACCGGCGCGCCCTCGGTCCCGAGCGGCTCCTCGCCGTCTCCGACACCACCGCCGCGCTCGGGCTGCCCGACGGACCGGCCCGGCTGGGCGACCAGGAGGTCGTCGTCAGCGCGGGGACGGTGCGGCTGGCCGACGGCACGCTCGCCGGCTCGGCGGCGTCGCTGATGGACTGCCTGGCGGTGCTGCGCGCGGCCACCGGCTGCTCGCTCGCGGAGGCCGTGCACGCGGCGACCGTCGTACCGGCCCGTCTGCTGGGCGACCCCTCCCGCGGCTCGCTGGCGATCGGGGCGCGGGGCGACCTGGTGCTGGTCACGCCGGCGCTGGAGCCGGTGGTCACCGTCGTCGGCGGGGTGGTCGTGCTGGACCGGAGGTCCTGATGGAGGTCGTCCCCTGCCCGTCGGTCGACGCGCTCGCCGCCCTGGCCGCGGACGCGGTCGAGGCGCTCGTCCGGGCCCGGCCCGACGCGGTGCTCGGACTGGCGACCGGGTCGTCGCCGCTCCCGGTCTACCGCGAGCTGGTCGCGCGGCACCGGGCCGGCGCGGGTCCGTCGTACGACGCGGTCTCGGCCTTCACCCTCGACGAGTACGTCGGTCTCCCGCTCGGCCACCCCGAGTCCTACCGCGCGACCATCGCCCGCGAGCTGACCGACGACCTCGGGCTGCCGCCCGAGCGGGTGCATGGACCCGACC
The DNA here is from genome assembly GCF_900101465.1 of Nocardioides lianchengensis. Classification (GTDB taxonomy): domain Bacteria; phylum Actinomycetota; class Actinomycetes; order Propionibacteriales; family Nocardioidaceae; genus Nocardioides; species Nocardioides lianchengensis. The sequence goes on along the minus strand of NZ_FMZM01000002.1, from coordinate 8,336 downwards.
CGGCACCGGACGCGCTGCCGACGGCCGGGGAACGCTACGAGCGGGCGCTGCAGCAGGCCGGTGGCGTGGACCTGCAGGTGCTCGGCATCGGCACCGACGGCCACCTGGCCTTCAACGAGCCCGGCTCCTCCCTGGCCTCGCTGACCCGGATCAAGACGCTCACCGAGCAGACCCGGCAGGACAACGCGCGCTTCTTCGAATCGCCCGACGAGGTGCCGCGGCACGTCCTGACCCAGGGGCTCGGCACCATCCTCCGCGCCCGGCACCTGCTCCTCGTAGCCGTCGGGTCGGCCAAGGCCGCCGCGGTGGCCGCTGCGCTGGAGGGCCCGCTGTCCGCCTCCTGCCCGGCGAGCGTGCTCCAGCTGCACCCGCACGTCACGGTGCTGCTCGACCCCGGCGCGGCCGGCGGCCTGGCCCGCGCCGAGCACCACCGGGCCGTGTTCGACGCCAAGCCCGCCTGGCAGGGCCTCTGAGAAGGCCCCGCCAGGCGGGCGGCAGGTTGATCAGGGCAGGTCGATCGGGCGCAGGACCCGGTTGACGGCGTGCCCGACCTGCTTGTTGCCCCGGTTGATGTCGACCACGACCACGCGGGCGTTGCGGTCGTTCTTGTCGAGGTCGCTGACGATGACCTTCTTCCCGCGGACCCGGATGCCGACCTTGCCGCCCTGGGCCGTCGTGAGCCGCTTGCCGGCCGAGGCGACCACCTTCGGCGAGGTCAGGGTCCGCCCGGCGACCACGTGGTAGAGCAGCACCGTCTCCAGCGTGTCGACGTCCGCGACCTTCAGCAGCGCGCGGACCGTGGCGCGCTCGGTCCGCGGCTTCTTCCCGGTGAGGTCGGTGACCAGCGCGCGGAACGCGGCGTCGGTCGGCAGGAAGACCGTCGCCCGCTTGCGCCCCTGGGTGAGCAGGGCGACCGGGCTTTCCGGCTTGGCCTTCAGGACGGTCAGCACGCCCTTCTCCAGGATGTCGAAGTCCTGCCAGTTCCGGTCGAGGCGGTTGCCGTCCGCGGCGAGCACCTTGGCCAGGCTCCGGTTGCCGGCCTTGCGCTCCGCGGGCTCGCTCGCCTGCGCCGGCGCGACGGCCGTCAGGGTGAGCGCGGCCGTCGCGAGGGCGGCCAGGCCGGTGGTGATGCGTGTCTTCATGGGTTTCCTCCGGTGGTGGGATTCTCAGTGGGACATCTGGGGGTCATCTGGCGGGGTCAGCCGTCGGTGTCGTACGACGCGCGCAGCACCGAGGTGACCGAGTGCTGCGGGTCGCCGTCGTCGTCCTCGAGGCTCACGTCGATCGCGCCGTAGCTGCCGAGGAGGGCATCGTCGATCTCGAACGAGGCGGTGCCGCGCGGGCCGAGCTGGCCGAGGGCGAGCATCTTGTTCGTGGCCGGGTCGAGCAGCCAGGCCTGGTAGAACCGGCCGCTCCCGGCCGCCGGCAGGTCGTGGGTCGTGATCGTCATCCGGGTGCCGCCGTCCCCGGGCGTCATCTCCACCCGGCCGGTGGCCGTGCCCTCGACCGGGTCCAGCACGGCCACGGCCGGCGCGGGCTCCTCGTCGTCGTGCAGCACGCCGTACGTCGTGCCGGCGGTCGCCGCGACGGCGACAGCAGCGGCGGCCAGGAGCAGCGGGCCGCGTCGCGACCGCCGGGGGGCGGGAGCGGGCCGGAGCTCGTCGGCCGCAGGGACGACCCCGAGGGTGCGGCCCGAGCGGGCGAGCATCGCGTGGGCGGTGGCCAGCTCCGCGAGGTCCTCGCGGCACTGCGCGCACGCGTCGAGGTGGTCGCCCGTCGTGGCCGCGTCGTGGTTGGAGAGCTCGGCACGCAGCAGCGCCAGCAGGTCGGGGTGCTCGCTCACGACGGGCCTCCTTCGTCGGTCCGGTCGTCCTGGTCGGTCCGGTCGGCCTGCTCGCGCATGAGGGCACCGAGGCGCCGGGTGCCCCGGGACGCCCGTGCCTTCACCGTGCCGAGCGGCACGTCGAGCCGACGGGCCACCTCGCGCTGGGTCAGACCCGCGTAGTAGGTGAGCTCCAGGACCTCACGCTCGTGGTCCTTGAGCTGCGCCAGCGCGGCCCGTACCTCGGCCGCGTCGGCGTAGCGCTGCAGCGTCTCCCGGCCGTCCTCGCCGACCAGGTCGCGTGCCGCCTCGACCGGCACGACCTGGTGCCGCCGGGCGCGGAGCGTGTCGACCGCGCGCCGGTGGGCGATCGTGAAGAGCCAGGTCGAGAAGCGCTGACCGGAGTCGTAGCGGCCGGCGTACCGCCAGACGTCGAGGAAGGTGCGCTGCAGGACGTCCTCGGCCTCGTCGCCCACGTAGCGGCGCAGGTAGCCGAGCAGGCTCGGTCCGTAGACCGCGTAGGCGTCCTCGAGCGCCGCCTCCTCGCGGCGCGCGAGGCGCACGCCGATGGCCCGCCCGCTCTCCATGACAGGTGGTTCGTCGCGCAGCCCCGAACGGTTGCCGTCGGGACCGGGAGGTCATCAACGTTGGGGAGGGACCCCCAGCGCCAGGGTGAGGGCGAGGACGGTCTCAGGGTCGTCGAGGGCGTCGCCGAAGAGCTCGCGGAGCTGGTTCATCCGGTAGCGCACCGTCTGCGGATGCACGAACAGCGCCTCGGCGACGTCCTCGCGGCGGCCGAGGTGGAGCAGCCAGGCACGCAGCGTCTCGGTCAGCTTCTCGGCCGCGGCCGGCCGGAGGTCGGCGAGCGGGGCCAGCGCGCGGGCGCGGAGGTCGGCGAGGGCGTCGGGGTCGGCGGTGAGCACCAGGTCGGGCAGGTGCGCCTCGGTGTCGGAGGTGTCGGCCCCGAGGCCGAGCAGCCGCGCCCTCCGGGCCCGGTCGTACGACGTCCGCACCTGCTCCCACGGCCGGGCCGGTCCGGCGACCGCACCTCGGTCGCGCAGGGCCCGCAGCAGCGCGGTCCGCCGGCGACCGTGGACGTCCGGCACCAGCAGCAGCGCGTCGTCCTCGAGCCCCGGGACGTCGATGGCCCGCAGCGTCGTCGGGGTCAGCGCCCCGAGGACCGGGCGGACCTGGGCGGCCGGGACCAGGACGGCGGTGAGCGTGGTCGGAGGCTCCCAGCCCGCGCGCTCGCAGGCGGCCAGCACCGACTCCGCGCTCGATCCGTCGAGCAGCCGCTGGGCGAGCCGCTCGAGCGCCTCCTGGCGGACCCGGCCGGTGAGGGCCGACTCGTCGTCGTGGCCGGCCACGCTCGCGGCCGACAGCTCGTCGATGTAGGCGAAGACCAGCTCGGCGAAGCCGGCGAGGGTCTCGCCGTCCATCCCGGCCTCGACCGCGGTCGAGGACATCTCGCGCCAGCAGACCCGGGCCCCGATCCGGTAGGCCGCCAGGATGGCGTCGGTCGAGCGACCGCTGCGCGCCTCACCGCGCCCCAGCTGGTAGGCGCCCTCGACCGCGGGCGCTCCGGGGGTGCGCAGGTCGGCGCCGCGCCGCCCGCTCGCGAGCGACAGGAACCCGGCCAGCGCGAGCTGCACCGCGGTGCGGATCCGCGCGCCCATCGGCCCGCTGAAGGCGTCGGTGTAGCTCGGGACCTGCTCGATGATCTCGGTGACCGCGTGCTCGGCGACCTCGGGCAGGTGGTCGCGCATCTCGGCCACCGCGGCCGCCGGCAGGCGCAGGCCGTGATCGGTCGTCCGACGGCCGCTGGGTCGCGCCACGGCGTACTCCTTTGTTCTCAGTGAACAAGAAACCGGGCCCGGTTCACGTCACGTGGACAGGACTTTACCCCCGCGTCGCAGGAGACTAGGAGCATGACCGCCGCCGCTATGCCCCGCACCACCCCCGGAGCGACACGCTCGCTCAAGGGGATGCTGCGTCGCGTCGCCGATGCGGCGGTCACGCCGCTCGAGCTCGACGACGTCCTCGACCACTTCCACCCGCTGCGCCGCGGCACCGAGCTGCGCGGTCGGATCGTCCAGGTCGTCCCCGAGACGGCGCAGTCCGCGACCCTGGTCATCAAGCCGGGTCGCGACTGGGACGGCCACGTGCCCGGTCAGTACGTCCGGGTCGGCGTCGACGTCGACGGCGTCCGGCTGTGGCGCACCTACTCCCTGACCCACGGCCCGCGCCAGGACCGCTGCATCTCCATCACGGTCAAGGCGATCCCGGACGGTGTGGTCTCCGGCTACCTCGTGCACCGCGCGAAGGTCGGCGAGATGATCCAGCTCGCCCAGCCCGAGGGCGAGTTCGTGCTGCCCCAGCCGCTGCCGCGCAAGCTGCTCCTGGTCACCGCCGGCTCCGGCATCACCCCGGTGATCGGGATGCTGCGCAACCTGTTCTCCAAGGCGACGGCCCCGGCTACCGACATCACCCTGGTGCACGTCAACCCGAGCGAGTCGGCGTCGATCTTCCGCGACGAGCTCCGCGCCCACGGCGCCGCCGGGCGGATCACCCTCGTCGAGCGGTACGACGACCAGCACGGCCTGCTCGACGTGAGCGACCTGACGACCTTCGTCCCCGACCTCGACGAGCGGCTCACCTACGCCTGCGGCCCGGCCGGGCTCCTCGACGCGCTCGAGGCCCACCACGCCGAGCGCGGTCTCGACCTCACCACCGAGCGGTTCCGCCCGATGCTGGTCGAGCCCGGCGACGGCGGCACCGTCACCTTCACCAACGGCATCACCCTCGACGCCGACGGCGCCACCCCGATCCTCGACGCCGCCGAGGACGCCGGCGTCCTGATGCCCAGCGGCTGCCGGATGGGCATCTGTATGGGCTGCGTCCTCCCGATGCGCTCCGGCGCCGTGCGCGACCTGCGCAACGGTGCGATCACCACCGCCGTCCCCGGCGAGACCGGCCCCCAGGGCGTCCCGATCCAGACGTGCATCAGCGCCGCCGCCGGCGCCTGCACGATCGACCACTAGGTCTCGATACGCCGTCGCTCGTTCCTCGCGACGGCTACTCGACCACCGAATCCACGTACCGACGAAAGGCGACCTGAGATGACCGTCATCACGAAGCAGCCCGTCAACCCGACCGCGCACCTCACCCCCGAGGACATCGAGCAGCTGGGCGCCGAGCTCGACGCCATCCGCCAGGAGGTCCTCGACACCCGGGGCGAGCGCGACGCGGCGTACATCCGCAAGATCGTGAAGGTGCAGCGCAACCTGGAGTTCGGCTCGCGGGCCGTGCTGCTGGGCTCCGCGCTCCCGCCGGTCTGGGTGGTCGGCACGATCGGTCTCTCGATCTCCAAGATCCTCGAGAACATGGAGATCGGCCACAACGTCATGCACGGCCAGTGGGACTGGATGCGCGACCCGAAGATCCACTCGACCACCTGGGAGTGGGACAACGCCTCGACCGCCGAGGCCTGGAAGCACAGCCACAACGAGATCCACCACACCTACACGAACATCGTCGGCAAGGACAACGACCTCGGCTACGGCATCATGCGCGTCGACGAGGACCAGCGCTGGATCCCGATGTACCTCGCGCAGCCGCTGTGGAACTTCATCAACGCCTGCTTCTTCGAGTACGGCATCGCGGCCTACGACCTCGAGCTCGGCAAGAACCTGTCGATCCCGAAGGAGAAGCGCAGCGACGCCTTCAAGGCCAACCTGAAGAGCACCCTGAAGAAGATCCGCAAGCAGGCCACCAAGGACTACGTCGTCAACCCGGCCCTCGCACTGCCGTTCGGCGCCGCGCTGCCGACCCTGGCCGCCAACTTCACCGCCAACCTGGTGCGCAACCTCTGGTCGCACTCGGTGATCATGTGCGGCCACTTCCCCGAGGGCGTCGAGACCTTCGAGAAGAAGTCGATCCCGGACAAGGAGACCCGCGGCGAGTGGTACCTCCGCCAGATGCTGGGCTCCGCCAACATCTCGGGCTCCAAGGCCATGCACCTGATGACCGGCAACCTGTCGCACCAGATCGAGCACCACCTCTTCCCCGACCTCCCGTCCAACCGGTACGCCGAGGTCGCGCCGAAGGTGAAGGCGCTGTTCGAGAAGTACGAGCTGAACTACCACGAGGCCCCGCTGCCGGCCCAGGTCTACTCCGCCTGGCACAAGGTCGTGCGGCTCTCGCTGCCCAACGGCTGGATGGCCACCACCAACGCCAAGAACCTGCCGGCGCAGACCAAGCTGCTCTGGGCCATGACCACCAAGGGCCCGAAGGTGCGCCGCGCCGCCCAGGCCCGGCTCCAGCAGCAGGCGCGCAAGCTGACCCAGGCCGCCTGATCGCTCGGGCCTGAGCCGATTGGTCGTCGGGTGGCGGGGTACCGCCGCCCGATGACGACCTTCGCGCTGCCCGACCGGCTGTCGTTCCGCCTGGCCGCCCTCGACCTCGCCGGCACCACCGTCGACGACGGCGGTCTCGGCGACCGGGTGCTCGGCGAGGCGGTGGCCGAGGCGGTGGGTCGGCCGGTGCCCGACGACGTCCTGGAGATGTGGAAGGGCAGCGGCGCGCACGACGGCGTCGCCGGACTGCTGGGTGCGCTCGGCGCCCCGGCGGACGGCCCCGACGTCGAGAAGGCGTACGCCGACTTCACCCAGCGGCTCGCGACCGCCTACCGCGACCAGCCGCCCACGCCGCTGCCCGGCGTACCCGAGGCGATCGCCGAGCTGCGGGCCCGCGGGGTGAAGGTCGCCGTCCAGACCGGGCTGACCGCGGACCTCGCGGAGCCGGCGCTGGCGGCGCTCGGCCCCGTCGACGCCGTGGTGGCCTCGGACGAGGTGGCCGCGAGCCGGCCCGCGCCGTACCTGGTCTTCCGCTGCATGGAGCGCACCGGCGTCCGCGACGTCGCCGACGTGCTGGTCGCCGGCGACACCCCCAACGACCTGGCCGCCGGCACCAACGCCGGCGCCGGGCACGTGGTCGGGGTGCTCAGCGGGGCGTTCGACGCCGACGCGCTCGGCCGCGAGCCGCACACGCACCTGCTGTCGAGCGTCGCGGGACTGCCGTCACTGCTGGGCTGAATTCACTGCTGGGCTGAGATGAGCTCTCCGCGGTGCGCGCGGTTGGCCGCGATGAAGCCGTCGATCGCGTCGCGGGTGTGCAACAGCTCGGCGATGTGGGCGTCCAGCTTGGCGCGCTCCTCGACCATCACGTCGAACGCGTGGTCGGAGGTGGTGGTGCTCGGCGCGTAGGCGCACGGCAGCAGCTGGGCGATGGTGCTGCTGGTCAGCCCGGCGGCGTACAGGCGTCGCAGGAAGAGCACCCGCTCGACGGCGGACTCGGCGTAGTGCCGCTGACCGCTGGCGCTGCGCTCGCTCGCCAGCAGCCCCTGCTCCTCGTAGTAGCGCAGCGAGCGAATGCTCGCCCCGCTCCGGTCGGCGAGCTCTCCGATCCGCATCGGGTGACTTCCTCTCTCAGGACGTGCCTCTGACGTCAGTGTCAGGCCCTGATCCTAGCGCTCGGCGGCTCCGGGCCGGTACGTCGTCTGGCTGTGCGGGTCCTTGCCGAAGGCGATGACCTTGTCCGGGCGGACGACGTACACCCACGGGGTGGAGCCGTCACCGTCGTCGAAGCCGTGCTCGGTGGCGCGCCACGGCCAGTCCCCGTCGTACTTGTCCCGCCAGGCGGCCGCCAGCGGTTCGAGGGAGCCCCGGCCGACGACGCGGTCGGCCCGGCCCTCGATCACCAGGTCGGTGCCGGCGGTCCAGGTCGGCGTCCCGGTCGTGACGGCGACGTACGGCGAGCCCGCGAGGTTGACCTGCTTCTGCTCGCCCACCCCGGTGCAGAACGCGAAGGCGTCGTCGTGCCAGACCCCGACCAGCGGCGTGACGTGCGGGCGGCCGTCGGCACGGACGGTCGTCAACCAGTAGAGCTCGGCCTCGGCCAGCTGCCGCCCGACGTCGGCCCAGGCGGGCGGGGTCGCGTCGGGCTGGCCGAAGCGGAGGTCGAGGTGTCCGGTGATCATGGGATTCCGACCGGGTCGCGCGCCCGGACTCATCGGTCGGCAACGTGCGGATGCGGATCATCACGACGCGTCAGTAGTCGAGCCCGGTGGCTCGGTATCCCTAGGTTTCCGGTGGAAGCGAAACTTGCCTTCGAGGAGGTGTTCCGCGTCGTAGGCGGGGTCATGGATGTGGTGGTGATGTCGGCTGCAGAGCAGCACCCCGTCGTCGAGGTCGGTCCGCCCGCCCGCGGACCACGGTGTGAGGTGGTGCGCTTCGCACCACGGCGCCGGGACGTGGCACCCCTCGGCGCGGCACTCCCGATCGCGGAGCCCCATCGCCCGGCGCTGGGACCGGTTGTAGAGCCGCTGGGAACGTCCCAGGTCGAGGATCTCGGACTTCGCTCCGAGGACGGCGGGGACGAGGTTCGCGGTGCACGCCAACCGGCGGGCCTCACCGGCGGTGATCCGATCATGTGAGTCACCCGGCCCGGGGTTGCC
>NZ_FMZM01000021.1 GCF_900101465.1 Nocardioides lianchengensis | reverse complement strand
CACCCGCCCGGGCGCACACCCGCCGATCGCCCGGGCTACGGCCTCGTCCACCAGCGCGACCTGGTCGAACGACAGCTTGCGGGTCATGGACGCGACCCGGCACGCGACCCACGCCTCGCAGGCGAGGGTCTGGACGATGGCCCACGTTTGGGGGAGGCGGTGGCGCAGGTCGAGGGCGTCGGCCATCACTGCGCGGGTGGAGAGGAGGTGGGTGTGGCGGGCGATGGCGAGCTCGCCGAGGCAGAGGTCTTGGACGTAGGGGGTGCCGTCGCCGCCGAGGTCGATGAGCTGGTCCCCGCCGTACCGGACGGGGATTGCGCCGGGCTTGTGTTGGGGGTCGTCGCGGTGAAGAAAAGCGAGTGGAGGCCAGGTGGCCCCTTCTCCCTACCGCCCGCAAGGTCCCTCCGGACGTGCTGCGGCGAGCGACCAGCTGCCCGGCCGCCGACCGCGACCACCCGCGGACCTGACCCGGTAGCCAGCCAAACAACGACGACCCGGACGGATCTGCAGCCCACGACCGGCCAAGGCGGCAGCGCTCGGCGAGGCGGGTTGGCTGCGGGGGATTCGACACGGTCGCTAGCGCGACCTGCTCAACCACCGGCGACGGCTGGGAGGAGACCCCTGTCACACGCAAGGGGTTCCCCCGATGCGCCAGATTCGGACCTGTTCGAAGGTAAAGAGACATCTTCCAACATCGAGGAGGAGTCATCCCCACATCGACGAAGATCCAGCTCGGAAGTGCCGCGGTCCTGGGAGGAGTCGTGGTCGGCCTCGTTCCAGGAGTGCCGGCCTCGGCGGTCGTGGCCGCCGAGGGCACCCACTGCGTCGTCTCCGCGGAGACCGGGACGGAGCGCTGCTACGCGTCACTCGAGTCCGCGCTCTCGGCCGCCTCGGGGGACCGGATCGAGCTCAGTGACGGCGCGAGACCGGGCGGTGTCGAGCTCGAGCAGGAGGTCGCCGCGGCCAACCGGCAGGTCGGGGCGGCGGGCGAGGTCATCGGCGCGGTCGTGTACGACGATGCGCGCTACCAGGGGTCGTCGTACACGATCACGATCGGCGCGCCCTGCAAGAAGGACGGCTGGATGGAGTGGGAGCTGGAGCTCCCCGAGGACTGGCGCAACCGCGTCACCTCCACCCAGTCCTGGGCCAACTGCTGGGTGTGGCTGTGGGACGAGGCCGGCACCAAGGAAGGCCCCTACGAGGACGACAACCCGGACGTCGGCGCCTTCAGCGACCGCGCCTGGCGCGTCGGCATGAGCTGAGGAGAGCACCTATGATGCGCAAGACCACCGCGGCCGTCGCCCTGACCGCCGCCACCGCCCTGACCGTCCCGCTCGCCCCGACGAGCGCGAGCGCTGCGCCGGACAGCGGGACCAGCAGCGGGCCCTACGTCACCGCCGGGAAGCCGGGCCAGCCCGGGGCGCGCGGGATCACCGCAGCCGAGGACTCACCGACCGTCCAGGAGCTCCTCGACAAGTGCGACGGCGGCGACCTCGACGTGTGCGAGTTCCACCCGAGCGGCGAGACGATCTCGCAGGGGGAGTTCAAGTTCGCCGGCAGCGCGGCCAACTGCGCCGCCGACTCCCAGACCCGCGAGATCAACTGGTCCTCGACCGAGGGTGAGACCAATTCGCTCGGCATCACGCTGGGGGTCAAGGCCGGGCTGAAGGACGTCTACGAGGTGAGCATCGAGACGACGTACGGGCACGAGTGGACCTGGTCGAAGACCACCCAGGACAAGCTCACCCAGACCGTCAGCCCGGGCAAGGCGGTGAACCTCTACGTCGCAGCCGACCGCTCGACGGTCACCGGCACCTACGAGATGCACTTCGGGGACCCGTACTACGGCCACTACTACTGGTACGTGAACGACGTGTCGGTCAGTGCGCCGACCTTCAACACGCCGTGGCACACCCGCACCGAGGAGACGGACGCCAACTGCTGAGCTACAGGCACCCGCGCAGGGTGTCCAGGAACCGGGTCGTGGTCGGCGTCGAGCGGACCGCGACCCGGATCCACGTCCCGTCCAGGCCGGGGAAGGTGTCGGCCCGTCGTACGGCGACGCCTGCGGCCCGGAGCCGCTCGTGCACGCCGGCGCCGGGACGGGCGAGCACGAAGGACGTCGCCGACGGGAGGTACGCGACATCGAGGTCGCTCAGACCCGCTTCCAGGACGGCGCGCCAGTCCGCGATCTCGACCGCACGACGCTCCGCCTCCACCAGCGCCTCGGGCGTGCAGCAGGCGATCATCGCCGCGGCGGCGGTCGTCGAGACCGACCACGCGACCTGGCCGCGCCGCAGCTCGGCGACCAGAGCGGCCGGGCCGAGCAGGTAGCCGGCGCGCACCCCCGGGATGCCCCAGTGCTTGGTCAGGCTGCGGGTGACCAGCAGGTCCGGGTGCCGGGTCAGCGACTCGGTCTCGCCGGGCACGGTGTCCATGAACGCCTCGTCGACCAGCACCACCCGGCCCGGCCGCGCCAGGTCGGCGATCCGGCGGGCGGGGTGCAGGGCCCCGGTGGGGTTGGTGGGGTTGCCGACGACGACCAGGTCGGCGTCCTCGGGGATGCCGGTGAGGTCCCAGGAGACGACGGGGGTCACCTCGTGGCCGGCCTGCTCCAGCGCCGCGTGCGGCTCGGTGAACTGCGGGTGCACGACGACCGGCCTCCGCCACTGCCGCAGCCGGGCCACGAGCGAGAAGGCCTCCGCGGCACCGGCGGTGGCCAGCACCTCGTCGGGCGCGCGGTCGTGCCGGGCGGCGAGGGCGGCCTCGGCGGCGCGGGCGCTCGGGTAGGCGCCGAGGTCGTCCAGGCTGTCGCGCAGGGCGGTGTCGAGCCAGGGCGGGCGTGGGCCGTCGTACACGTTCACGGCGAGGTCGAGCAGCCCGTCGCCGAGCTCCGCGTCCCCGTGGTGGCGGAGCCCGTCATCCATGGACGGCGTCCGCGAACCGTTGGGCGAGCTGCGGGTGGCCCGCCCAGTGCGTGTGGAGGTACGACGCGTGCAGCCGCGGGCCGGCGAAGCCGACGGCCGTGCCGTCGACCTCCCAGGCCGGCGTCGCGCCGGCGACCGGGGTGACGTGCGTGCGGTGGAACTCGTGGCCGGTGACGACTTCTCCACAGCGGGTCAGCAGGTTGTCGGTGGTGGCCGTCATCGTCGGGTAGCGCAGGGTCAGTCGCTCGGTCATGACCGCTTCCGCGGTGACGGCGCCCACCATCGAGGAGGAGTCCAGTGAGGCGCAGAGGTAGAGCAGCCCGGCGCACTCCGCCACGGTCGGGACGCCGTCCGCGACCGCCGCCGCGAGGTCGCGCCGCAGCGCCGCGTTGCCGCTGAGTGCGCCCGCGTGCACCTCGGGGAAGCCGCCGCCCAGGTAGATCCCTGCCGTCCCGGGCGGCAGGGCCGGGTCGGTCATCGGGTCGAACGCCACCACCTCGCAGCCGGCCGCGCGCAGCAGCTCCTCGGTCTCGGTGTAGCGGAAGGTGAACGCCCGGCCACCGGCCATCGCGACGACGGGCCGCTGCGGCGACGGCGGGTGTACGACGGCCGCCGGGTCCCAGGCCGCGTCGGCCAGGTCGGGCGCCGTCGCGGCGACCGCGAGCACGGCGTCCAGGTCGACGTGCGCGGCGACCTGCTCGGCCAGTCGGTCGAGGGCCGCCGCCGAGAGCTCGCGCTCGGCCGCGGGCACCAGCCCGAGGTGGCGCGAGGGGGCGGCGACGCCGTCGTCACGGGGGAGCACCCCGAGGACCGGCAGGTCGATGGAGGAGCGCACCTCCGCGGCGTGCCGGGGGGAGCCGGCCTTGTTGAGGATCACGCCGGCGACCTCGACCGAGTCGTCCCAGGTGGCCATCCCGTGCACGACCGCGCCGATCGAGCGGGACGAGCGGGAGATGTCGACCACCAGGACGACGGGGGTGCGGGTGAGGGCCGCGACGTGGGCGGTCGACGAGAAGCCGTTCCCGCCGACGCGGCCGTCGTACAGGCCCATCACGCCCTCGACGACGGCGACGTCGGCGCCGGCCGCGCCGTGCAGCAGCAGCGGGACGACGCGCTCCTCGCCGACCAGGTGCGGGTCGAGGTTGCGGCCGGGCCGGCCGCAGGCGAGCGCGTGGTAGCCGGGATCGATGTAGTCCGGCCCGACCTTGTGCCCGCTGACGTCGTGGCCGGCGCGGGCGAGCGCGGCCATCAGGCCGGTCGAGACCGTGGTCTTGCCCTGCCCGGTGGCCGGAGCGGCGATCACCACGCGCGGGAGGGGAGTCACCACTCGATCCCCGCCTGGCCCTTCTGGCCGCGGTCCATCTGGTGCTTGACCTTGGTCATCTCGGTGACCAGGTCGGCGGCCTCGACCAGGGCGGGGTGGGCGCGGCGGCCGGTGACGACGACGTACTGCCGTCCGGGGCGGCCGCGCAGCGTGGAGACGACGTCGTCCACGTCGACCCAGCCCCACTCCATCGGGTAGGTGAACTCGTCGAGCACGTAGAGGTCGTGCCGCTCCTCGGCGATCCGGCGCTTGACCTCGGCCCAGCCCTCGGCGGCGTCGCGGGCGTGGTCCTCGGCGTCGCCGGCCTTGCGCGACCAGGACCAGCCGGCGCCCATCTTGTGCCACTCGACCGGGCCGCCCTCGCCGGTCTCGCGGTGCAGCTCGCCGAGGCGCTCGAGGACGCTCTGCTCGCCGATGCGCCACTTGGCCGACTTCACGAACTGGAAGATCCCGATGTCCCAGCCCTGGTTCCAGGCGCGGATGGCCATCCCGAACGCGGCGGAGGTCTTGCCCTTGCCGTCACCGGTGTTGACCATCAGCAGCGGCAGCCGGCGGCGCTGGGCGGTGGTGAGCCCGTCGTCCGGTACGGCGAGGGGCTGTCCCTTCGGCATCAGGCGCTCCACTTCTCGGCGTGTACGGCGGCGCTCAGCGGGCGACCCCGCCGCCATCCGTGCCGCTCGAGGTCGGGGACGTCCTGCACATGGGTGACCGGCCCGAGGCAGAGCCACGCGACCGGCCGCACCTGCGCGGGGATGCCGAGGAGGTCGCGCAGGAACTCCTCGCGGTAGAACGACACCCAGCCCACGCCGAGGCCCTCGGCGGTGGCGGCCAGCCAGAGGTTCTGGATCGCCAGGCAGGTGGAGTAGAGGCCGGCGTCGTCGATCGCGTGCCGGCCGAGCACCTGCGGGCCGCCGCGGTCGGGGTCGTGGGCGACGACCACCCCGAGGCTCGACTCGCGGATCCCCTCGACCTTGATCCGCTCGAAGACCTCGCGGCGGTCGACAGGCAGGGACTCGGCGTACGACGCCCGCTCGGCCGCGACGTGCGCCTGGAAGGTCGCGCGGGTCCCGAGGTCGCGGACCAGCACGAAGTCCCAGGGCTGGCTGTGCCCGACGCTCGGGGCGGCGTGGGCCGCGCCGAGGACCCGGTCGAGGACGGTCGGGTCGACCGGGTCGCCGTTGAACTCCGCCCGCACGTCGCGGCGCCGGGCGATCGCGTCGTAGAGGTTCATGCCGCGCGGCCGTCGCGGGCGACGCCGGCCAGCGCCTCGGCGCTGACCTCGGCGACGGCGAGGTGCTCCGCGCCGAGGTGCTCGGCCAGCACCCCGGCCAGACCGAGCCGCATCGCGCCGCTCTCGCAGTCGACGACGACGCTCTGGACGCCGGCGTTCGCGAGCACCCGGGCGGCCTGCCGCGACCGGGCGACGGCGTCCTTCCCGGCGGTGGCCCGGCCGTCGGTCACGACGACCAGCAGCGGGCGGCGGCGCGGGTCGCGGACCCGCTCGACCTCCAGCACGCGGGCGGCCTCCAGCAGGCCCTCGGCCAGCGGCGTGCGGCCGCCCGCGGGCAGCTGGTCGAGCCGCGCGGCGGCGATGTCGACCGAGCCGGTGGGCGGCAGCGCGAGGTCTGCGCCGTCGCCGCCGAAGGTGACCAGGCCGACCTTGTCGCGGCGCTGGTAGGCGTCGAGCAGCAGCGACAGGATCGCGGTCTTGACCTGCTCCATCCGCCTGCGCGCGGCCATCGAGCCCGAGGCGTCGACGCAGAAGAGCACCAGGTTGGCCTCGCGCCCCTCGCGGGTGGCCACGCGCAGGTCGGCGCCGCGCAGCAGCAGGCGGCCCGCCGTACGGCCCCGGGCGTGCTGGTGCGGCGCGGCCGCCAGCAGCGTGGCGACCAGGTCGACCGGGCCGCGGGTGCCGTGGCTGCTGCCGACGCTGCGGCCGGTCTCGGTCAGGGCACGACTCCGCTTGCCGGCCTCGCCGCGGCCGGTGCCGCGCACGGTCAGCAGCCGGGGTCGGTACGGCGTCCCCGCCGCCACCGTCCCTCCGGGCGCGGCCCCCCCGGTGGTTGAGGAGGGCGCGCTAGCGCCCGTCTCGAAACCCCCGTCACCCGACTGCCCCTCGGTGCCGCTCCCATCGGTGCCGCCCCCGTCGGTGCCACCCCCCTCGGTGCCACCCCCCTCGGGACCACCGTCCGGCGGACCGTCCGGCTCCGGGTCGTCCTCGCCGAGCACCTCGTCGAGCCGGTCCTCGTCGAGGCCGGGCGCGTCGAAGGGCGTACGACGGCGCCGGTGCGGCAGGGCCAGCCGGGCCGCGGCCCGGATGTCCTCGCGGGTCACCGAGGTGCGGCCGTGCCAGGCCGCGTGCGCGACGGCGGTGCGCGCGGTGACGATGTCGGCGCGCATGCCGTCCACGTCGAAGGCGGCGCAGACCTCGGCGATCGCGAGCAGGGCCGCGTCGGTCAGCTCGACCGCGGCGACCCGCTGCTGAGCGGCCCGGATCCGGTCGGTGAGCGCGCGCTGCTCCTCGTCGTAGCGCGCGACGAAGGCGGCGGGGTCGGCGTCGTACGCAAGACGGCGGCGGACCACCTCGACCCGCACGGCCGGGTCGCGCGGCGCGGCGACCTCGACGGTCAGCCCGAACCGGTCGAGCAGCTGCGGGCGCAGCTCGCCCTCTTCGGGGTTCATGGTGCCGACGAGGACGAACCGGGCGGCGTGCGAGAAGGAGATGCCGTCGCGCTCGACGGTCGAACGGCCCATGGCCGCGGCGTCGAGCAGCAGGTCGACCAGGTGGTCGTGGAGCAGGTTGACCTCGTCGACGTAGAGGATCCCGCGGTGGGCGCGGGCGAGCAGCCCGGGCTCGTACTCGGTCACGCCCGACGACAGCGCCTTCTCCAGCTGGATCGACCCGAGGACCCGGTCCTCGGTGGCGCCGACGGGCAGCTCGACGAGCCGGACCGGCCGGGTCTCGACCTCGACGGAGGGGTCGGGGGAGAGGGCGGGGGCGGTCGAGAAGGCATCGCCGGCGATCACGTCGATCGGCGGCAGCACCGCGGCCAGCGCCCGCACGATCGTCGACTTCGCGGTGCCCTTCTCGCCCCGGACGAGCACGCCGCCGACCTCCGGCGAGATGGTCGTGAGGATCAGCGCCAGGGCCATGTCGTCGGAGCCGACGACGGCACAGAAGGGGTACTGCAGTGACTCAGCTGGCAAGGGAGGCTCCCGCTCGTCCGCCATGGGTAGGAGCCGCGAGGCCGGTCTTCGGACTTCCCGGATCGACGCTCGCGCGTCGTCGCAGGTCACCGCAGCGGGCCTGTGCCGGACTCTCACCGGCTTCCCAGATTCTCCCTGCGGACGCAGGGCACCTCGTGGCTGTGCGGTCACGATAGCGTCAGCCCCCGTGCCCGCCGACCCCGCCCAGACCACCGCCCGGATCGTGGTCGCCGCCGTCTGCCTGCGCGACGACGCCGGCCGGGTGCTGGCCGTGCGCAAGCGGGGGACGACGCGCTTCATGCAGCCCGGCGGCAAGCTGGAGCCGGGGGAGACCCCGGCGCAGGCGGCGGTGCGCGAGGTCCGCGAGGAGATCGGGCTCGACATCGAGGTCCGCTACCTCGGCGAGTTCACCACCGAGGCCGCCAACGAGCCCGGTGCCGTGCTCGAGTCGACCGTCTTCACCGCCGAGCTCACCGGGACCCCCGTCGCGGACGGCGAGATCGAGGAGCTGCGCTGGGTCGAGCCGGACGCGACCGACGCCGACCTCGCGCCGCTGCTGCGCGACCACGTGCTGCTCGCCCTCGCCGCTCGCGTGACGGTGGTCGGCGTCGGGGCGGACGGTCGGCCGGCGGCGCCCGACCTGGTCGCGGGCGCCGACGTACTGCTGGGCGGTGCGCGCCACCTCGACCTCGTCCCGCTCGTCCCGGGCCAGGTACGACGACCCTGGCCGTCCCCGCTGCGGCCGGGTCTCGCGGCCGAGCTGGCCCGGCACAGCGGTCGCCGCGTCGTGGCCCTCGCCTCCGGCGATCCGCTCGTCTCCGGCATCGGCGGCACCCTCGTCGACCTGCTCGGCGCCGACGCGGTGGAGCTGCACCCAGCGGTGTCCTCGGTCGCCCTGGCCCGGGCCCGGATGGGCTGGCCGGCCGAGACGACCGCGGTCGTGACCGTCGTCGGCCGCGACCCGCACGCGGTCCTCCGCGAGCTCGCCCCGGGCCGCCGGGTGCTGGTGCTCTCCTCCGACGAGCGGACCCCGGCCGAGGTGGCCCGCCTCCTGACCGACGCCCGGTACGGCGCCAGCGCGATGACCGTCCTCGGCGACCTGGGCGCCCCGACCGAGTCGCGCGCGACCGGCACGGCGGCGTCCTGGAACGGCACCAGCCCGCGGCTGCACGTCCTGGCCCTCGAGCTCGACGGTCCGGTGGTCGGCTCCTGGGCGACCGGCCTGCCCGACGATGCCTTCGAGCACGACGGCCAGCTCACCAAGCGCGACCTGCGCGCGGTCGCGCTGGCCCGCCTGCAGCCGCAGCCCGGCCAGCTGCTCTGGGACGTCGGCGCCGGCGCCGGGTCGGTCGGCATCGAGTGGATGCGCGCGCACCCGTCCTGCCGCACGGTGGCCGTCGAGGCCGACCCCGAGCGGGCCGCGCGGATCGCCCGGAACGCCGCGGCCCTTGGCGTACCCGCCCTCGAGGTCGTCACCGGGCGCGCACCCGGCGTGCTGCCGGCGGAGGCCCCCGACGCGGTCTTCGTCGGCGGCGGCGCGACCGCTCCCGGCCTCCTCGACGCGTGTGTCGCGCGGCTCCGCCCCGGCGGCCGACTCGTGGTCCACGGCGTGACGATCGAGACCGAGGTCCTCCTCGCGGAGAGGTACGCCGACCTCGGCGGCGAGCTGACCCGCGTGGGCGTCGAGCACGCCGCGCCCATCGGCTCGTTCACCGGGTGGACCCCCGCCCGTACCGTCACCCAGTGGAGCTGGAGCAAGCACCCATGACCGTGCACTTCGTCGGCGCCGGACCCGGCGCGGCCGACCTGCTGACCCTGCGGGCGGCGAGCATGCTGGCCGCCGCCGACGTGGTGCTCTACCCGGGCACCTACCTCGACGCCGCCGTCCTCTCGCACTGTCGCGCGGACGCGCGGCTCGTCGACACCCAGGACCTCGACCTGGACGCCATCGTCGGCCACCTCGTCGACGCCCACCGCGCCGGCCGGGACGTCGTACGCCTGACCTCGGGGGACCCGTCGGTCTACTCCGCGGTCGCCGAGCAGGGCCGTCGCCTCGACGCCGCCGAGGTGCCGTGGGACGTCACCCCGGGCGTCCCGGCGTACGCCGCCGCGGCGGCCCTGGTCGGCCGCGAGCTGACCGTGCCGCTCGTCGCCCAGAGCGTCGTGCTCACCCGCACCCAGGCCCGGTCGACGAAGATGCCCGCGACCGAGTCGCTGGCCGCCTTCGCCGCGACCCGGGCCACCCTGGTCCTGCACCTGGCCATCACCCGGATCCGGGAGCTGGCCGCCGAGCTCGTGGGGGAGTACGGCGCCGACTGCCCGGTCGTCGTCGTGCACCGGGCGAGCCAGCCCGGCGAGCTGGTCCTGCGCGGCACCCTGACCGACGTCGCCGACCAGGTCGAGGCGGCCGGGCTGCGCCAGGCCGCCGTGGTCCTGGTCGGTCGCGCGCTCGACCCGGCCGCCGGCGGGGAGTCCTACCTCTACGACCCGGCCCGGGACCGCTCGGCGAAGGAGTCCCGGTAGGCGCCGGACGAGCGCCGGTCCGAGTGCGACGTACGCCTCACCCGAAAGGTAAAGAAACCTGTCTAGACGGGGTGTGGGGGTCGGCGCGACAGGGGAGGGTCCCGGACGCCGTGCCCCACTCGGCCGGCATCCCCCCGAAGACAGGATCCTGACTTGAAGAACCGTGCCCCGAAGCTGATCGCCTCCGCCTTCCTCGTCGTCACGCTCGCGACCGCCTGCGGTGGCGGCGGCCGGCCGTCCGTCGACGAGGTCTCGGAGGGAATGCAGGACAACGCCAGCGAGATCTTCGGCGACAGCGTGCCGACCGACGGCATCGACTGGGACTGCATGGCCAAGCTCTACGTCGACTCCGACCTCTCCGACGACGCGCTGCAGGCGATCGCCGACGGCGACAGCGACTTCAAGGGCGACGAGGACGACACGAAGGCCGCCGCCGAGGCGTCGAAGGGCGCCACGGACTGCGTCGAGGTCCCCTCCTCCTGATCGGTCAGGACGCGACGAGCTGCGGGAACTGCTCCTCGATGGGCAGGTGCAGGCCCGCCCGCACCCCGCGGCTCGTCTCGTCCGCCAGGACCTCCAGCGCTCCGGCCTCCACGCCGTCGAGCACCTGCCGCACCACGTCGGCCGGGTCCGCCTTCGGGGCGTCGACCCCGCTGACCATCTCGGTGTCGACGTAGCCGACGTAGACCCCGACCACCTGCACGCCCCGCGGCGCGAGCTCGAAGCGCATCGAGTCGGTGGCGCTCCACAGGGCCGCCTTCGAGACGCCGTACGACTGGCCGAGGGCCGCCCAGGAGAGGGCCGAGGCGACGTTCACGATCGCCCCGCCCGCGGCGACGACCCCCTCGACGAACGCCGACGTGACGGCGAGCGGGCCGAGCAGGTTGACCTCCAGCTCGCGCCGCAGGCCCGCGGGATCGTCGGCCAGCACCGACGTGGGGGCAGCCAGGCCCGCGTTGTTGACCACCACGGTCACGTCCGGGGCCGCGGCCGCCGCGCGGCGCACCGACTCCGGGTCGGTCACGTCCAGCTCCAGCGGTACGACGCGCGGGTCGTCGGCGACCACGGAGCGCGGGTCGCGGGCGGCGGCGTAGACCTTCGCGACGCCGCGCTCGAGGAGCTGGGCGACGTAGGCGGCCCCCATGCCGCGGTTGGCGCCGGTGACGAGGACGGTCTGGTGGGCGAGCGTGGTCATGCGGGTCTCCTCGGAGTCGAAGTACACCGATCGGTGTATTGCGACGAAGGTACACAGATCGGTTTACTTCCGGCAAGGGCGGACCTAGGATCGGTCTCGTGAGCGCGACCACCCGCAAGCCCGGAGCTCGCGACCGGCTGGTCGCCGCTGCCGAGCGACTCTTCTACGCCGACGGCATCCACGCGGTCGGCGTCGACCGGCTGTGCGCCGAGGCGGAGGTCTCCAAGCGCTCGCTCTACCAGCACTTCGCGGGCAAGGACGACGTCATCGTCGCGATGCTCGAGGCCCGCGGCGCCGCGCTGCGGTCGATGGGCGACCCGGGCGCGGACGCTCCGCCGCGCGAGCGGGTGCTCGGAGTCTTCGACGCGCTCGAGCGGGCCGCGCAGGACGACGGCTTCCGCGGCTGCCCGTTCGTCGGGGCCGCGACCGAGCTGAAGGACCCCGCCCACCCCGCCTCGGTCACGGCGCGCCAGCACAAGGAGGCGCTGACGGCGTGGTTCGCGGAGCGCGCCCGCGAGGCCGACGTCGCCGAGCCGGACGCCCTGGCCCTCCAGCTCACCCTGCTCTTCGACGGCGCCAGCGCGTACGCCGTCGTCCGCGGCGGCAGCACCGCCGCGACCCGGCAGGCGGTCGGGATCCTGCTCGACGCCCACGGGGCGTAGAGCGGGCGTAGGGCTCAGCGGCTCCAGTCGACCGCGTCGTGCTCGGCGAGCAGTCGGGCGCCGCGGACCGGGTCGTGCTGGGCCACCCAGGCGATCCGGCCGCGGAGGTGCTGCTCCCACGCGGGGACGCCGTCGCGGTTCTGGCTGCTCGCCCCGGACCGGCGACAGTTGTGCAGGATCGCGCGGAGCCGGTCGACCTCCGCCCGGGCCACTCGTGGTCGGTCGTTGACGACCAGCCCGCCGAGGGTCTGCCGGCCCGCGCGCGGCATCACGCCGGTCTTGCGGGCGTTGAGTCGGAACCCCTCGTCCCGCACGATCTCCTCGATCGCGTCGAGGAGCCGGGAGGTGCCGGTGCCCCAGCCCGTGGCGCCGGAGAAGGCCAGGTCGTCGGCGTACCGCGTGTAGCGACCGCCCCACGACCGGGCCAGGGCGCTCAGCCGCACGTCCAGCCGGAACGCCGCGAGGTTGGCCACCGCCGGGGAGGTCGGCGCGCCCTGCGGCAGGTGCGGGGCGGCCAGCCGGCGACCCAGCCGCCAGTGGGCGTCCAGCAGCCCGTCGCCTGCTGGCCGCGGGACCGCGCGCCACGCCGAGCGCGGCAGGACGGCGGTGACCAGGCCCGCCAACCGGTGCGCGACCGGCTCGGGGTAGCCCGCCGTACGCCAGATCCCGTAGACCCGGGAGACGGTGACGCTGGCGAAGAACGCCTCCAGGTCGAGCCGGACGACGACCGGCCGGCCGGCGTGCGGAGCGGCGTACGACGCGACCGAGCCGCCGGGCCGGAACCCGCGCGCCGCGTCGTGGGGCGGGACGCGCGAGAGGACCTCGTCGAGGAGCAGCCGCTGGACGGCCTTGAGGCGCGGCTTGGGCGCCTCGAGCACGCGGACGGCGCCGCTGGGTGCGATCCGGTGGCTGACCCGGTAGTGCTGGAGCGGGACGTCCGCGGCACTGCGGGCCAGGTGCCGCGGGTCCGCGAACCAGTCCAGCTCGGTGGCGGTGACCCCCAGGAGGTCCGCCAGGTCGCCGAGGTCGTCGAGCACCGGGAGCCGCCAGCGGTTGGCGAGCATCCGCGTGGGGGCCACGGGTTGCGCGACCGGACGCGTGCGGAGCGCCTTCGCCGCCGCGGGAAGCCCGGCGAGGTTGGTGGCGAGCTCCCGCGGGCGGTCGTGGGGAGGACGCGGGTAGAGGTCGAGCGTCTGCTGCACGAGGGGAGCCAGCCAGCGCGGGCGTCGCCCGAGGACGCCCGCGCCGCTCGCGCGGAGCCCGGTCGCCGTCCAGTCGCCGGCGAGGAACCCGGCGGCCAGCGCCCGGGCGAGGTCGTCCCTCACCGGGGCGCGGACGCCGGGGCGAGGTGGGGGTGCGGCAGCGCTGCTCGACCTGTCCCGTCGTGCGCGCGAAGACCTGCAGCGGAGCGCAGCGAGTCGCGCGCGGTGCCGTGCCCGAACGTTCCGGTGGTCCCCGGGGTAGCCCCGGGGAGGCTGGCCGGTGACGCACACCGGTCGGCCGTCTCGAGAGAGCGCTGCCGCACGTCGGGCACGATATCCGGCCCGCGCGTCGCTAGTGGACGAACCGCGGCGTCCACACCGCGCCCGAGGCGCTGACCCGGGTCGAGGACGCGCCCACGATCAGCAGGCACTTCATGTCCACGCTCCCGGCGTCCAGCTCGCCGAGGGTGGTCACGGTCAGCGACTCCTCGGCCCGGCCGACGTCGCGGCCGACGACCACGACGGTCTCGGGCGAGCGGTGCTCCAGGAGCAGCTTCTGCATCTCGACGACCTGGTGGGTCCGCGAGCGCGAGGCCGGGTTGTAGACGGCCAGCACCAGGTCGGCCTCCGCGATCGCACGCAACCGCCGCTCGACGACCGACCACGGCTTGAGCCGGTCCGACAGCGAGAGGACCGCGAAGTCCGCGCCCACCGGGGCGCCGGCCCGCGCGGCCACCGCCTGCACGGCCGAGACCCCGGGGAGCACCCGCACCGGGACGTCGGCGTACGCCGGGTCCTCCGCGGCCTCGAAGACGGCCGCGGCCATCCCGAAGACCCCGGCGTCGCCGCCCGACACCACGGCCACCCGCTCGCCCGCGCGCGCCAGGTCGAGGGCGTGCCGGGCCCGGTCGACCTCGACGGTGTTGCCCGACGCGTGCCGCTGGAGTCCCGGCCGTTGCGGCACCCGTGCGACGTACGGCGCGTAGCCGACCACGTGGTCGACCTCGGCCAGGGCCACCTCGACCTCCGGCGTGAGCCAGGCGTCCGGGCCGGGGCCGAGCCCGACCACGAGCAGCTCCCGGGGCCGGCCCGCCGGCGTGAGCGCGGGGTCGGCGGCCGTCCGGCGGCCGGCCCCGTGCACCGAGTCGCCCGGCACGACCACGAGCGAGAAGTACGGCACCGACGCCGGGTCGACCTCGGCCACGGGCAGCCAGCGCTGCTCGGGCATGGACGCGCGCTCGACGTACAGCGCGCCGTCGAGGCGGCCGGCCGCCTCCAGCGCCCGTCGTACGGCGGGGAAGGTGCGGCCGAGCTTCATGATGATCGCGCCGTCGGTGTCGGCGAGGCGCCGGGCCAGCTCGGGCTCGGGCAGGGTGCCGGGCAGCACGGTGAGGACGTCGGTCTGGCGCACCAGCGGGGTGGCCGCGGCGGCGGTGGCGGCCGCGAACGCGGGGACGCCGGGCACGATCTCGGTCTCGAAGCGCTCGGCCAGCCGGTCGTGCATGTACATGAACGAGCCGTAGAACAGCGGGTCGCCCTCGGCCAGCAGGACCACGTCGCGCCCGGCCGCGAGGTGGGCGGCCAGCCGGGAGGCGGACTCCTCGTAGAAGTCGGCCAGCGCGCCGGCGTACCCGCCCGGGTGCTCGGTCGCGCCCGTGGTGACGGGGTAGCGCAGCTCCTCCTCGATCGCGGAGGCCGGGATCAGCGCCGCGGCGGTACGTCGGGCGTTGGACTGCTTGCCGACCCCGGCGTGGTAAGCCACGACGTCGGCGGAGCCGATCAGCCGGGCGGCCTTCAGGGTGATCAGCTCGGGGTCGCCGGGCCCCAGCCCGACGCCGGAGAACCGGCCGGTCACTCCTCCTCCTGGGCCAGCGCGTTGATCGCCGAGGAGGCCATCGCCGAGCCTCCGCGGCGACCCCGGACCGTCACGAACGGGACGTCGATGCCGTGGTCGGCGGCGAAGCTGGACAGCGCCTCCTTGGACTCCGCGGCGCCGATGAACCCGACCGGGCAGCCGATGATCGCGGACGGGCGGGGCGCGCCGTCGGCGAGCATCTCCAGCAGGTGGAAGAGCGCGGTCGGGGCGTTGCCGATGGCGACGACCGCGCCGTCGAGGAGCGGCTCCCACAGCGAGACCGCGGCCGCCGTACGGGTGGTGCCGAAGGAGCGGGCCAGGCCGGGCACCCGCTCGTCGGTGAGGAAGCACCGCACCTCGTTGTCGGCGGGCAGCCGACCGGCGGTGATGCCCATCGCGACCATCCGCGCGTCGCAGAGGATCGGGGCGCCGAGCATCAGCGCGGCCCGGGCCGAGGCGACCAGCCGGTCGTGGACCACCAGGTCGGGCACCAGGTCGACCTGGCCGCTGCCGTGCACCATCCGCACGGCCAGCTTCTCCGCGTCGGTCGGCAGCCCGGCGAACGACGCCTCGCGCCGGATCGTCGCGAACGAGTCGACGTAGATCGCGGGCCCGTCGTCGACGTAGGGGTAGCGCTTGGTCGGGCGCCTCATCGGGTCTCCTCCGGGTCGGGGACGAGCACGCCGCGCCACGGCGTGACCACCAGCTCGCGCTCGTACGACGCCAGCCGCGTGACCAGGTCGGGGTCGAGGACACCGTCGGGCGCGGCGACGTGGAGCCCGCCGGGCACCGGGCCGTGGGGGAGCGGCCCGCTCGGGGCAGGGGCCTCGCCGCCCAGGGGGAACGGCTCGCTGAGCGGCAGCGCCAGCTCGTCGACGTGCCAGGGCGCGTCCGGCCCGGTGCCGGCGGCGACCAGGAACCGCTGGGCCAGCACGACCAGGAACTGCGCCGCCT
The DNA here is from genome assembly GCF_900101465.1 of Nocardioides lianchengensis. GTDB lineage: Bacteria > Actinomycetota > Actinomycetes > Propionibacteriales > Nocardioidaceae > Nocardioides > Nocardioides lianchengensis. The sequence continues at coordinate 1,515 of NZ_FMZM01000021.1, read as the reverse complement.
TCGTCAGGGGTACGACGTCGCCCCAGCGCCGGCTGCCGACCCGGAGCTGCGCCAGCCGGGCGGACAGGGCGACCAGCCCCAGGTCGGCGGTGCGGTCGAGGAGGTCGCCGCGGCCGTCGTCGAGCACGAACAGGAAGCGGCCCGGCAGGGCGGCCAGGTCGGGGGCGGCGCGGAGCCGCTCGTCGAGGTCGGTGGCGACCGGCCGGAGATTCGCCCGCCCGCCGGCCAGGCCGGTCTGCGGGGAGACCATCAGGTTGCGCGCGAGCTCGTGGGTGCGCGACGGGAGCAGGCCGGTGGCCTCGACCGCCTCGACGACCTCGGCGGGCAGCGCGCCGTCCGGCCCAGACGGCAGCCCACGCAGCTGGAGGTTGGCCCGGCCGGTCAGGTGCACGTCGCCGTCGCCGTAGCGCCGGGCGACCTCGCCGAGCGCGCTCAGGGACGCGGGGGAGACCCGGCCGCCGACCAGGCGCAGCCGGACCAGCGCGCCGTCCTCGGCCGGCCAGGGGCGCAGCACGCCGGGGCAGCGGTCCCGCCGGGTGCGGGGCGATCCGCCGGACGATCCAGGCACATCAGGTCCTTCGAGGTCCGGGCCCGTGCGCGAGGCCCGCGTCGACCTCGCGGCGGTCGCCGCAAGGGCCAGCAGGTCTTCGGACTCGGGATCGACCGGTGCGGAGCGCCTTCCCGGACCTCGCGGCCCAGTGACTGGTCCGAGGTCGCCCCCGTCCCGTGCCCCGCCCGTCACCCACACCGCTGCGCGTCAGTCCCGGAGTCGCACCGGGTTCCCTGACCTCACTCACGTGATGGTCGACTGGCGCTCGGAGATTATCGCGCCCCGCTGCTCTGGCACAGTTCGGCCATGAGCTCACCCCGGGCGGAGGTCGCCGTCATCGGCGGCACCGGCTTCTACTCCTTCCTTACCCAGACCGGCGGCGACGCCGAGGAGGTCGTCGTCGAGACGCCGTACGGCGCCCCGTCGGCGCCGGTCTCCCTCGGCACCGTCGCGGGCCGCCGGGTGGCGTTCCTGCCGCGGCACGGGAAGCGCCACGAGCACCCTCCGCACGGGATCAACTACCGGGCGAACCTGTGGGCGCTGCGCTCGCTGGGCGTGGGCCAGGTGCTCGCTCCGTGCGCGGTCGGCGGACTGCGCGCCGAGGTCGCGCCGGGTGACGTGGTCGTCCCCGACCAGCTCGTGGACCGCACCCACCGCCGGATCTCCAGCTACGTCGAGACCGGGGCCGTGCACCTGCCCTTCGCCGACCCGTACTGCCCGCGGGTGTCGCTGGCGGTCGCGGGCGCGGACCCGGAGGTGAAGGTCGGCGGGACCATGGTCGTGATCGAGGGGCCGCGGTTCTCCACGCGGGCCGAGTCGCGCCACTACGGCGCCCAGGGCTGGAGCCTGATCAACATGACCGGCGCCCCCGAGGCGGCGCTCGCCCGGGAGCTGCGGATGTGCTACTCGGCGATCGCCCTGGTCACCGACATGGACGCCGGGGTCGAGTCCGGCTCGGGGGTCGG
>NZ_FMZM01000026.1 GCF_900101465.1 Nocardioides lianchengensis | reverse complement strand
CTCCGCAGCTTCACTCGCGACACGACGCTCCCCTACCCATCCACACCCCTGAACCACGAAGGCTGAGGTTAATATGTGAATGCCATAGCTTCGGCGGATGACTTGAGCCCCGCTACATTGTCGGCGCGGAATCACTTGACCAGTGAGCTATTACGCACTCTTTCAAGGGTGGCTGCTTCCAAGCCAACCTCCTGGTTGTCACTGCGACTCCACATCCTTTTCCACTTAGTCACCGCTTAGGGGCCTTAGCTGATGGTCTGGGCTGTTTCCCTCTCGACTACGGAGCTTATCCCCCGCAGTCTCACTGCTGCGCTCTCACTTACCGGCATTCGGAGTTTGGCTAACGTCAGTAACCTGGTCGGGCCCATCGGCTATCCAGTGCTCTACCTCCGGCAAGAAACACGCAACGCTGCACCTAAATGCATTTCGGGGAGAACCAGCTATCACGAAGTTTGATTGGCCTTTCACCCCTATCCACAGGTCATCCCCTCAGTTTTCAACCTAAGTGGGTTCGGTCCTCCACGCGGTCTTACCCGCGCTTCAACCTGCCCATGGATAGATCACTTCGCTTCGGGTCTAGATCGTGCTACTCAAACGCCCTATTCGGACTCGCTTTCGCTACGGCTACCCCACACGGGTTAACCTCGCAACACAACGCTAACTCGCAGGCTCATTCTTCAAAAGGCACGCCGTCACCCCTAAAGGCTCCGACGGATTGTAGGCACACGGTTTCAGGTACTATTTCACTCCCCGCCAGGGGTACTTTTCACCTTTCCCTCACGGTACTTGTCCGCTATCGGTCATCAAGGAGTATTTAGGCTTAACAGGTGGTCCTGCCAGATTCACACGGAATTTCAGGAGTTCCGTGTTACTTGGGATCCCGCTCAACAGAGAAGGCCTTACGCATACGGGGCTATCACCCTCTACGGCGCGGCTTTCCAACCGACTTCGACTTCAACCAACTTTTCTTACTGTCTTCCAGTCCGGCAGAACTAGACAAGCGGTCCCACAACCCCACACACGCAACCCCTGCCGGGTATCACACGTGCATGGTTTAGCCTCATCCGATTTCGCTCGCCACTACTCTCGGAATCACTTTTGTTTTCTCTTCCTGTGGGTACTGAGATGTTTCACTTCCCCACGTTCCCTCCACACACCCTATATATTCAGGCGCGGGTAACTGGACATGACTCCAGCTGGGTTCCCCCATTCGGACACCCCCGGATCACAGCTCGGTTGCCAACTCCCCAGGGCTTATCGCAGGCTCCTACGTCCTTCATCGGCTCTTGATGCCAAGGCATCCACCATGTGCCCTTCATAGCTTGTCTCACAAACACTCAAC
>NZ_FMZM01000016.1 GCF_900101465.1 Nocardioides lianchengensis | reverse complement strand
ACGTCGAGGATCCGCTTGCCGAGGCGGTGCAGGTCGGTGGGGTCGAAGTCCGCGGCGTACCCCACCAGCGCCACCTCGGCCCGGTCGACCACCTCAGCGTCGACGTCACCCGGCAGCGCGGCGAGGGCGTCGGCGATCACGTGGGCCTGATCGAGGTTCACCGCCCCCTCACGCACCGCGGCCGCGAGCACCGGCCGGTCGGCCAGCGCCAGCGCGAGCCGCAGCTCGCGCGCACAGTCCGCCCGCCGGCGTCGTACGGCGTGCGCGGTCCAGGCCCCGACGTCGCGTGCCCCGTGTTCCTCGGCCACGTCGCAGGCGTCCGCGGCGACTCGCAGCCGCAGCTCACTCACCCGCGCCTCCAGCACCGCGAGCTCGCGCAGCGCCGCGGCTTTGTCGGGGGTGGTCATGAACGACGGGTTCACGTCGGCGACGGTCTTCAGCGCATGGTCGATCTCGCGGGCAGCGACCCTGATTGGGTGGCTGGGCTGATGGGGGTGGTCCATGTGAGCCTCCGAGAGCTCCACGAGATGACCACACCAGTATGGTCGAACACGCGTTCGAAGTCAAGGGTGGATGGAGCCCGCCCTCAGCAGACGCAGTGCGACAGATCGCTTCGTCTCCGATCGGACGATGACGACGTGCAGCGCTGTCGTGGCCGCATCCGTGTTTGATCTCCGCGCCGCGATCGAAGTCGGAGGACGTCGATCCACCCTTCGACGCCTTCAGCCAGTCTCAGGTCAGCGCCTGCCGCAGCTGCTCGTTCCGCGGGCTCGGGGCTTCGGCCTGGCGTCGGTCGAGCGCTTGCAGCGCCAGGTTGGCGAGCGCTGCGGACGTGCTGCCGCGCACCATGATCTCGGCGAACGCGGCGGCGATCACCAGTTCGTCGTGCTCCCAGGTGTCGATGTCGGCGACATCGCTCAACGACTCGCAGCCCATGTCCACCACATAGGCATCGAGGAAGGCCATTCCGTCGCCGGGGAGCTCGTCCAGGTAGGTGACGAGGAGATCGGCGCCGGTGTCGTTCCCGTGGGGGGCCTCGTCGTCGGCCGGATCGAAGAAGAAGGGGTCGGGGAGTCGTTCACGTGCATCTGCGGCGAACACCGACCAGTCGACGTCCAGCCGCTCCCAGTCATCCATCGCGTCCCAGCGCCGGATGGCGGCCGCATGGAGCTGTTCGAGCACGAGATCGAGCTCGTCCTGGGTTCGGGGGAGAGCGTCGAGCCGCGCGCGCACGAAGGACAGGAACGTTCGCGCGTCGACGTCATCGTCCGGCTTGATCCGTCGTGGGAGGACTTCGAGCCCGGCGACGACCTCGCGGGCTGCCGACGCGAAGAGATCGGGAGTCACGTCCACGGTGCCGTAGACGTCCAGCTCGGAGAGGTCGCTGACGATGCGCACGGACACCCGGCGCGCCGCCCGGCGAAAGGTCAGCGACGGGCCTTTCGAGCGCCGCTCGTCGTGATCCCGGCTCCACTCGGGGTGGTCCGGGCCGATCGCCTGGCCCCCCGAGATCAGGTTCAGGAGGGCATCGATCTCCTCGCTCGGCATGTCCTCGACGGCACGATCACGAGGAGCGCGAGGCTCGCTGCGCAGGAGCACGTCGACCTCGATCTTCTCGATGCCGGACCCCACGTCGGGTAGCCCGTCGACGAGGAAGTCGCCGACCCGCCCGACGCTGTCTCCGCCGTAGGTGGGTGAGGAGCAGTTGATCTCGATCTGCACGTGCGCATGCTAGTGGCGAGGATCGGGGGTCCGGGGACGGTCGGGCGTCGTCGACACGGCACGCCTACTGCCCCACCATCACCCCGACCCGCTCCCGCTTGAACCCAGGGAACACAGCAGCCGTGGACGCCGTGGTCCGAGCCGCGACCACCTCGGCGAGCACGCTCCGGTAGTCGGTGGTGACGGCGACGTCGGCGTCGAGCGTGTTCTCCAGCCCCGGCCACGACCCGTAGTACCGACCGCCCCGCACCCCCGCCCCGGCGACGAGCATGACGTTGCCCCAGCCGTGGTCGAAGCCGCCGTTGCCGTTCTCCTGCACCCGGCGGCCGAACTCGCTGACGGTCACGACGGTGACGCGGTCGGCGGCGCGGCCGAGGTCGGAGAAGAAGGTGGCGATGCAGCCGGCGAGCTCGGTGGCGTTGCGGACCATCCAGCCGGCGGTGGGCGAGCCGAGCCCGATGTGCATGTCCCAGTCGCCGCTGTCGACGGTCACGGCGTTGACGCCGATGTCGGCGCGCAGGGCGCGGGCCACCGACGCGAGGGCCCGACCCAGGTCCGTCTGGGGGTACGACGCGGTCCGGTCCTGCTGGCGCTTCGCCGGGCCGAGGTCGACGACGGCGTCGAGCGCGGTCCGGAAGGCGGTGCCCAGCTCGCTGCGCTCGCCGCGCCACTGCCGGCGCATCGAGCGGAACCGGTCGCTGCTGGCGCCGGCCCGGTTGACCCCGGCCACGCCGGCGGCGTCGATCGAGTCGAAGGACATCACCGGCTCCGGGCCGAGCATCGACGCGGGCAGGTTGCTGCCGACGGCGAGGGCCTGGAGGGAGCCACCGGAGCGGGCGTCGCTGCCGACCATCCGGTTGAGCCAGCCGACCCGGGCGGCCGACCCGGGTGCCGCGTCCTCGAGCTCCTCCATGGCGGCGAAGTGGGAGCGGTTGGCGACCGGCAGGCCGGTGGCGTGTACGGCGGCGAGCCGGCCCGAGCGCCACAGCGGCACGAGGGGAGCGAGGGCGGGGTGCAGCCCGAAGAAGCCGTCCGCGGCGAGCAGCCGCTCCCGGGGGATGGCCGTCTTGGGTCGGGCGGCGTAGTACGCCGGGTCGCCGTGCGGCACCACGAGCGAGAGCCCGTCGGCGGCGCCGCGCAGCGAGATCACCACGACGGCGGAGCCGTTCGCGGCGTGGGCGGGGCTGGTCGTCATGGAGACGACCGCGGAGCCGAGGACCGTGGTGGTGCCGGCGAGCGCGGCCCCCTTCAGCAGGCCCCGGCGGCTGGTGGCGAACGTCGTACCCTCCGGGCACCCGCAGCCGGCGACATCCGTGTCGGTGGTGGTCATGGGGTTCTCTCCTGGCTGGTGCCGGTCAGTGCCGGTAGTAGGCGGGACTGTCGAGGAAGGTCGTCATGAGCTTCTGCCAGCGCCCGCGGAACAGGTCCGACCTCTTCGTGACGCGCGTGGTCGGCCGGTAGCCGGTCGCGAGGCAGCAGGCGTGCAGCAGGTCCTCGGTGGACGGCCGCTGCAGCAGCACCCGCGAGAGGTGGTCGACGAACTTGCGGAAGGCCATCTCCTTCTGGGGCAGGTACGACGTCCGCCGCGCGAAGGTGACGTCGTCCTCGGGCCAGCCGCCGGCCATCTCCCAGTGCAGCGACACCGACGCGAGCACCCGGGTGGCGGTGGACCAGGCGGCGTTGTCGACGGGCGGTCCGTCGGGCCGGGGCCAGGTCAACGGCGCGAGCCCGAGTCCGGCGACCTGCCAGTAGACCTGGTTGGCGGCCGAGAAGTCGCTGCGCGGCCGACTGATCCGCGCCCCCAGCAGGCGGTACGACGCCGCGACGTCCTCGTCGGCGTCGCGCACCTTCTGGTCGACCGCCTTCTTGAACTCGGGGGAGCGGACCAGGGTCCGCAGCACCGGCCGGATCTGGGTGTCGTTGGCCAGGTAGACGGCCGCGAGCCGCTCGACGAGGGCCTTCGGCACCTGGTCGGAGACGAACGTCCGGACCAGCTTGGTGGCGATCCGGCGGGCGGTGTCGGGGTGGTGGGAGAGGTAGGAGAGGAAGCGCAGGGTGAGGTCGCGCCCGTCGGCCGCGACGTTGTCGTCGGCGAAGTCGCGCACCCGCACCGGGCCGGTCCAGTGGTCGACCTCGCTGTAGAACGGCTCCCAGGTGCTGTAGAGCTTCACCCGCCAGCCGGTGAGGATCCGCGCCGACGCCTTGACGTCGTCCTCGGTGTGGTGGCCGACGCCGAGGGTGTGCAGCTCGAGCAGCTCGCGGCCGAGGTTCTCGTTGGGGTGGGCCTTGGTCGATCCGGCGTTGCCGAGGTACATCAGCATCGCCGGGTGCAGGACGGCCGTCTTGAGCAGGTCGTCGTACCGACCTAGGGCCCGGGCCCGGATCTGCTCGCCGTAGTCGGCGCGGAAGACGCTGACGTTGTCGGCGGCGATCGGGACGTGCAGGAGGTTCTCCCAGAACTTCGTCATCACCTCGAGCACCGGCGTCGGCGAGACGATCCGGCGGACCACCGTCCGCTTGCCGATGTCGTAGCCGACCTCGAGGGTGTCGCGGTCGAGCATGGTCGCCCGCTTGAAGATCGCGGCGGCGCTCAGGTGCAGGTCGGGCCACCAGTCGGCCAGGCCCCGTGCGCGGGCGTCGTACGGCGTTGCCAGCTGGCGGTCGAACCAGGCCAGGTGCCCGCCGGCCGCGCGGACCTCGGCGGCGAGCTGGGGAGTGATGCCGAAGCTGAACCGGTTGACGAGGTGGCGCGACTGCACGGACAGCACCGGGGTGGCCCGGTAGCGCGCGGGCCGGTACTTCCGCCTGCGCTTCCGCGACTGCCGGGCGTCGTCCTCCTCGAGCGTGCGCGGGCGGTCGGGAGCAGCCCGGCGCCGAGCCGCGTCCGCGGGCGAGGGCAGCAGCACGGAGGCCGATGCAGCAGTGGCCGCACCGCCGGCGAGCCGCAGGGCGCGACGGCGTGAGGGCATGGCGAGATCGCTCGACATGGGGTGCCTTCCTTGGCGTTCCACGTGGTCCCGGTTCCGTCCGGGGTGTCGCCTTGGGCATCGACCGTAGGACGGGCCACCTGAGTCGGGCGTCGCGAAATTTGGGGAAGAACAGCTCGGGTCCCGTGCGACCGCGGCATCACCGTTCTCGGAATGTGGACACGTGTACCACGATGCGAGACGGATGGAGGCGGGGGCTGGGTGCCGCCTCTACCGTTGTCGGCATGTCCTCGACCTGGCTGACCAAGCGACGCGCAGTGGATCACTGCCGCGTGCGCTCGTCGCTGTGTCGGATGTCCTGACGGGGTCGGCCTCCAGCTCCTTTAAGTCGAGCAAGTTACTGCAGTAATGTCGCAGTCCTCGACGCTGACCGATCCCGTGCCTCGCGCCCGGGCCCGTTCCCTGCAGGAGACCACCATGACCAGCACCACCCATCCACCCGTGACCGCGGACCGCATCGACGCGCGCGGCCCGCAGTTCAGCGCCGCGGTCACCGCGCTCGTGCTGATCGCCGTCCTGCTGCTGCCGATGACGGCCGCGACGGTGCTGATCGGCGTGCAGGCGGTGCTGTTCGCGCTCGGTGCCGGCCTCGGCGTCCAGCACACGCCGACGGCCTGGCTCTTCCGCCACGTCGTCCGGCCCCGGATCTCGGCCCCCACCGAGCTCGAGGACCCGCAGCCGCCCCGCTTCGCCCAGGCCGTCGGCCTGGTCTTCGCGGCGGTCGCGTTCGTCGGGTTCGCCACCGGCGTCACCGCCCTCGGCCTGGTCGCCACCGGGTTCGCCCTGGTGGCCGCGCTGCTCAACGCCCTGTTCCGGTTCTGCCTCGGCTGCGAGCTCTACCTCCTCCTGAAGCGAGCCACCGCCGCCTGACCGCCGACCCTCGCTGGTCTCTCTCGCGAGCGCCAGCGAGCGTATCGAGACCCCCGCACCCAAGAACTCACCTGAAACCCCAAGACCCCGCGTCGCACGACGCAACAGAAAGGTAGAAAGCAATGACTCGCGAGAACTCCCTCGTCTCGACCCAGTGGGTCGAGGACAACCTCGACGCCGACGGTGTCGTCTTCATCGAGGTCGACGAGGACACCACGGCGTACGACAAGGGCCACATCAAGGGCGCCATCAAGCTCGACTGGACCACCGACCTGCAGGACCAGGTCCGCCGTGACTTCGTGAGCAAGGACCAGTTCTCGGCCCTGCTGTCCGAGCGCGGCGTCGCCAACGACGACACCGTCGTCCTCTACGGCGGCAACAACAACTGGTTCGCGGCCTACGCCTACTGGTACTTCAAGCTCTACGGCCACCAGGACGTCAAGCTCATGGACGGCGGCCGCAAGAAGTGGGAGCTCGACTCGCGCGAGCTCGTCAGCGAGATCCCGACCCGCCCGGCGACGTCGTACTCCGCCTCCGAGCAGGACACCTCGATCCGCGCCTTCCGTGACGACGCCGTCGCCGCGATCGGCGTACAGAACCTGATCGACGTGCGCAGCCCCGACGAGTACGCCGGCCGTCTGCTCGCCCCGGCCCACCTCCCGCAGGAGCAGTCGCAGCGCGCGGGCCACGTCCCGACGTCGCTGAACGTGCCGTGGAGCAAGAACTGCAACGACGACGGCACCTTCAAGTCGGACGCCGACCTGAAGGCGCTCTACGCCGAGGTCGGCATCGACGAGTCCAAGGACACCATCGCGCTCTGCCGCATCGGCGAGCGTTCCTCGCTGACCTGGTTCGTCCTCAAGGAGCTCCTGGGCCACGCCAACGTCAAGAACTACGACGGCTCCTGGACCGAGTACGGCTCCCTCGTGGGCGTCCCGATCGCGCTCGGCGACGAGCCGGGTGACGCCTGATGTGCGGGGCCAAGGAGGGCGGGCTCTCCCTCGACGGCGTGAACGTCGCCAAGGAGGCCGTCATCCAGGGTCAGGTGCTGCGCGGCGACGAGCCGGTCGGCAACGCCTACGTCCGACTGCTCGACCGCAGCGGCGAGTTCACGGCTGAGGTCCCGACCTCCGCCTCCGGCCACTTCCGGTTCTTCGCCGGCGAGGGCGACTGGACGCTGCGCACCCTCGCCCCGAAGGCCGACCCGGTCGACCGCCAGGTCCGCGCGGCCATCGGCTCCGTCGCCGAGGTCACCGTCTCCATCTGACCCCGGCGGTCGAGGCGGTCGCACACCGACCGCCTCGAACCGGTCCCGGTGGTTGAGGAGGTCGCGCACCGACCGCCTCGAACCGGTCCCGGTGGTTGAGGAGGTCGCGCAGCGACCGTCTCGAAACCCAGCAAGTGAAAAAGCAGCCTCACCCGAACGCCGCCCGGATCCCCGGGCGGCGTTCGCCATCCCCAGCGCCGCCGGACCCCGCCCGACCGCCCCGCCCGCTCCTGATCCCACGCTGGTTGAGGTGCGAGCGAAGCGAGCCTCGAAACCCCGCAACCCGACCAGCAGCCCCAAGCCCCGATTCCCCAGGAGCCCCTCCACACATTCAGACCACCCCCGTCCGCTCACCGGACGACATTCGGTCCATGTCAAGACCGAAACAGAGAATTCACCCCGTCGTTCACCCGATCCCCTGAAAGTCCGTCGCTGCCCTGCCAGGGTGGACGGACGCCACGGGGGCTCTCGAGAGGAACGACATGAGCTACACGCGGCGCCGACGGCGCGCGCTGAACCCGGTGGTCGCGAGGCGACGGAAGCTGGTGCTCCAAGGGGTCGGACTCTCCGCCCTGGCCCTCGTCACCGCGGTCCTCGTCGTCCGGGCCCTGCAGGCCGGATAGGCCGCGCAAGCGTAGAAATGTCTAGACACAATGGCGTCTGAGAGGCGGTACTACTGTGATCTGGGCCATCTCCAGGTAACGGATGAGTTTCCGCACGCCTGAGTTTCATTAAATTCCTCAGGTCGGGCAGCCAGTTTCCGAATCCGTTGTGCGGGACTCTGTCCTGCTGTGGTTTCCTTGAGCCTCGAAGTATCCACCGGGCACATCCTCCAGTGCCTACCACGGGGAGTCTGACACCATGAAGAAGCTCATCGCCGCCCTGTTCGTGGGCATCCTGACGACGGCCGGGCTCGTGGCCGTCACCTCCACAGCTCCCGCCTCCGCAGCCTGCGGTGGCAAGTACAACCCCTGCGTCAAGACCAAGACGACCGCCGCGAAGCTGAAGCCGGTCAAGGCCGGCAAGAAGGCCAAGATCTCCGTCTCCGTCAAGCCGGCCAGCGGCCGCGCGCCGGTCAACGGCACCGTGACCATCACCATCAAGGGTGGCGGCAAGACCATCAAGGTCACCGTCAAGGTCCGGAACGGCAAGGCCGTCTACACCACGCCGAAGCTGCGGAAGAAGGGCACCTACAAGGTGACCATCTCCTTCAAGCCGGCGGCGAACTCGAACGCGCTGCCGTCGAAGTCGAGCACCACGATCAAGGTCAAGAAGTAGCACCAGCCGTCTCTCGAAGGCCCCGCGACCACTGGTCGCGGGGCCTTTGACGTTGATCTCAAAGCGGGCAGCCGGACCGCCTTCCACCGATAGGGTTCGAGCATGAGACCCCTGCGCCGGTGGCGAGTTGTGGTGCCGGTGCTGCTGGGCCTGGTGCTGCTCGCCGGCGCCTGGCTCGGGTGGAACGCCTGGCAGGTCAGCAAGGACCTGACCGCCGCGGCCGAGGACGTCGAGACGCTGCAGGACGCCGTACGCGCGGGGGACGACGAGGCCTCCGACACCGCCCTCGCCGACCTGCAGGCCCACAGCCGGTCGGCCGCCGACCGGACGGGCGGGATCTCCTGGTCCGTGCTGACCAAGGTCCCGGCCTTCGGCGACGACGCGCACGGCATCCGGGTGGTCAGCGAGGTCGTCGACGACCTGAGCAACGACGGCATCGCTCCGCTGATCGAGACGGCCGGCAACCTGGAGGCCCTGCTGCCGACGGACGGCCAGATCTCGATCGCGTCGCTCCGGGACCTGCAGGGTCCGGTCGCCGAGGGGAACGCCGCGCTGGCGAAGGCCTCGGAGCGGCTGGCCGGCGAGGACCCCAGCGGCTACGTGCAGCGCTTCCGCGACAAGTACCGCGACCTGAGCCGGCAGGTCCGCAAGGCCGCGGTGGCCCTGGACTCGGCGGACGCCGCGCTGCAGGTGATGCCGTCCATGCTGGGCGAGGGGGAGAAGCGCGACTACCTGCTGATCTTCCAGAACAACGCCGAGATCCGCGCGACCGGTGGCCTCCCGGGCGCCGTCTCCGTGCTGGAGGCCGAGGACGGGAAGGTGGCGCTGACCCGCCAGGTCGCGGCCAACACCTTCGGCGCGACCGACGAGCCGGTGCTGCCGATGACCGAGGCCGAGATGGGTCTCTACTACGGGCAGATCGGCCGCTACTTCCTCAACGCCAACCTGACGCCCGACTTCCCGCGCGCCGCCGATCTGATGAGGGCCCGCTGGGAGCAGGTCTACGACGAGCGGATCGACGGGGTGCTCGCCCTCGACCCGGTCGTCCTCTCCTACGTGCTCGGCGTGCTCGGGCCGGTGCAGGTCGGTGACGTCACTCTGACCGAGGAGAACGCCGTCGACGAGCTGCTCAGCAAGGTCTACCTCAAGTACGAGGACCCGGCCGACCAGGACGCGTTCTTCCGCGAGGTCGCCCGGACGACGTTCACCCGCGTCCTGGCCGGTGGCGCCGACCCGCAGGCGCTCCTCCGCGCCCTCGGCCGCGGCGCCCGGGAGGGCCGCGTCTACGTGCACTCCTTCGACGAGGCGGAGCAGGCGGCGCTGGCCGGTCGGGTCGTCAGCGGCGAGCTGCAGACCGAGGCGACGAGCAACCCGGTGGTCGATGTCGCGCTCAACGACGGCACCGCCTCGAAGATGTCCTACTACCTCCGGCACAAGGTCTCGGTCATCTCGACGTCGTGCACGTCGGCCGGGGTGCAGAGCTACCAGGCCAAGGCCCGACTGATGTCGGAGGCGCCGCGTGACGCGGCGGACCTCCCGGCCTACATCACCGGGGGCGGGGATGCCGGGATCGACCCGGGCGCCCAGCTGGTGCTGGTCGAGATCCACGTCCCGGTCGGCGGCACCATCACCGACCTGCGCTACAACGGCGAGGAGACCGGGCTCGAGGTGGTCCGGGACGGCGAGCGCCAGGTCGCGCTGACCAACGTCTACCTGGAGCCGCAGCAGAAGGCCACGCTCACCTGGCGGATGACCTCAGGCCCGGACCAGCCGGGCAACACCGTCGTGGGAGTCACCCCCGGGGTGACGACCGGGTCGAAGTCCTCGGTCGTCCGCTCCTCCTGCTGAGAGCCGCCGAGGAGCGGTCAGTCGTCCTTGGCGATCGGCGCGTAGCCGTACCCGTAGCCATAGCCGTAGCCATACCCGTAGCCGTCGGACTTCCGGTTGCTCGGCACCATGTTGAGGACGAGGCCGAGCGGCTTCGCGCCGACCTGGCCGAGCCGCTCGATGGCCGAGGAGAACTGGTCGCGGGTGGTCTTGCCCCAGCGGACGACCACGACGGCGCCGTCGGCCTGCGAGGCCAGGAGCGCGGCGTCGGTGACGGGCAGCAGCGGAGGCGCGTCGATGATCACGTGGTCGTAGTCGGCCCGCAGGCTGGCCAGCATGGTGCTCATGGCCTGGGACTGGAGCAGCTCGGCCGGGTTCGGCGGGACGGCGCCGCTGGCCAGGACCGCGAGACCGGTCGCGTCGTGCTTCTGCAGTGCGTCGGCGAGGGAGACCTTGCCGACCAGCACGGTGGTGACGCCGACGGCGTTGTCGACGCCGAGGGCCGCGGTGGCCTTGGGCCGCCGCAGGTCGCACTCGACGAGCAGGGTCCGCCCGCCGGCCTGGGCCAGGGTGAGGGCCAGGTTCACCGCGGTGGTGGTCTTGCCCTCCTCCGGGACGGCCGAGGTGACCACGAAGACCTTCGCCTGCTGGTCGACGTCGACGAACTGGATGTTGGTCCGGAGCACCCGGAACGCCTCGACCCGGGGCGCGTGCGACTCCAGGTCGGTGACCAGCGGACGGGTGCGGGTGCCGGCGTCGTAGGCGATGGCGCCGAGGAGCGGCGTCTCGGTGCTCGTGGAGAGGTCCTCCAGCGACTTGACCGTGGTGTCGAGGAGCTCGCGCAGCACGGCGATGCCGACGCCGAGCAGGAGGCCGAGGATCAGGCCGAGGCCGAGGTTGCGGACCGGCTGCGGCGAGAAGGGGTTCTCGGGCGCGTTGGCGGGGTCGACGATCGAGGCCTTGAGGACGGCCACGGTGGCGCCGGGAGGCGTCTCCAGCTCGTCGACCAGGTCCTGCATCTGCTCGGCGTAGGCCTGGGCGATCCGCTGGGCCTCGGCGGGCTCGGGGTCGCTGACGCGGATCAGGATGTTGTTGGTCTCGGGCTTCACCTCGGCGGTGACCTTGGCGGCCAGCTCATCGGGTCCGAGATCGAGGTCGAGCGCATCGATCACGGCCTGGGCCCGGGTCTCGCCGGTGACGAGGTCGGCGTACGACGCCACCCGCTGCGCGGTGAAGTTGCTGCTCTGCACCGCGTCCGCCTCGGACGTGGTCGAGATGAACATCCGGGCCGTCGACTGATACATCGGAGTCGCGGTGAAGGTGTAGAGCGCCGCAGCAGCCAGGACCACCAGCCCGATCGAGACCACCATCAACCATCGGCGTCGCAGGATACGAAGGTAGTCCTGCAGTTCCACGTAGGCTCCGTTCGCTGGTGCGACCCCACCCCGGAGGTGGCGGTCTGCATCAAGGCTTGGGCGGCACTCTATCGTCGCGCGACGCCCGCCACTGCGGGATCAGAGGTGACGTCTTCCACGTACAGCCGGGAGCCGCGCCCGACCTTTCCGAGCCGGCGACCTCAGAAGGTGGCGCGGATCTCGCCGACGCGCACGCCCCCGCCGAGCAGCGGCAGCTTGCCGGTCGCCCGCACCGCGTCGCCGTCCACCCCGTCCTCCGCGTCGACCCCCGCACGCCGGAGCGCGGCCGCCATCAGCACCGGCCGGACCCGGGGCGCCCCGTCGTCGGTCTTCAGCGCGAACGCGCGACCGTCGGGCAGGGCCACGACGTAGCAGGACTCGGCGCCGGCCTTGCCGATCGCACCGGGGATCGCGGTGAGGAGGCGGAGCTCGTCCCGCGTCGTCCCTGAGACGTACGACGGGTGCCGGCGGATGGCCTCCGCGATCCGCTGCTCGGGACCGTCGTCGGCGATCGCCAGCGCCCGGAAGGCCCGGGCCAGTCCGACCAGCGAGGTCGACAGCAGGGGAGCGCCGCACCCGTCGACCGCCACCACCTCGACCGTCTCGCCGGTCAGCTCGGCGAACGTCGCGGCGATCCGCTCCTGCAGGGGGTGCGCCGGGTCCAGGTAGGTCGCGGTGTCCCAGCCGTTGGCGACGCAGGTCGCCAGCATCGCGGCGTGCTTGCCCGAGCAGTTCATGTGGATGCGCGAGCGCTCGCCGCCCGCGCGCAGCAGCGACTCGCGGGCCGCGTCGTTCAGCGGGTAGTCGAGCGGGGTCTGCAGCGACCCCTCGTCGAGTCCGGCCGAGGCCAGGATCCGTCGTACGCCGTCGACGTGGAAGTCCTCGCCGGAGTGGGACGCACAGGCCAGGGCGAGCAGGTCCGGCGGCAGGTCGAGCCCGGCCCGGACCATCGCGAGCGCCTGGATCGGCTTGTTGCAGGAGCGGGGCAGGACCTGGTGCTCGGCGTCGCCCACCGACCAGGCCAGCGCGCCGTCGGCATCGAGCGCGACGACCGACCCGTAGTGGTGGCCCTCCACGAAGCCCGAACGCACGATCTCTGCCACAACCACCGGGGACGACATGGGGGCGAGGTTAGCCCCGGTGGTCAGTCGTCGGTGAGGTAGACCGCCGTTGCGAGGAGTCGTGCCAACGATCGCCGCGGGTGGAGGAGTGCCCGGAGGAGGTTCACCTGCGCGAGCGTGCGCGCCTCGCGGCGGCTCGAGTGGCGGGTGGCCCACACGTCACCCAGATGAGGTACGGGCGGGCGGTGGTCGCTCCCGCGAGACGGTCACCCATCGCTCAGCGTGATGGCTCGGCCGCGTGCCAGGATGACGCCCGTGCCTCCAGCCGTCCCGCAGCACTGTCCGACCCCACGCGAGCTCGACGACCTCGAGCTCCTGGTCTCCGGGGCACTGCACCCCACCCAGCGGTACGACGAGCCCGGCAGCCCGGTCACCCTCGCCCTCCCGCCCGCGATCGACGCGGCGGCCCGCGAGGCCGGTCAGGTCGAGCTGGTCGACCCGGAGGGGCTGCCCCTGGCGCGCGTGGCGGTCCCGGGCGGCGAGATCGAGCCGCTGAGCCACGCTCAGTTCGGCCCGTTCCGCCACCTCTACCTCTCGCCGGCGACGGCTCGCGCCGAGCTGGCCGGCCGGACGTTCGTGCCGGTCACCGACGCCCTCACCAGCGGGCAGGTCGAGGCGCTGCGGGCGCACGGACCGGTGGCCCTGGTCGCCCTGGTCGGCACCGGCACCCCCGAGCTGTCGTCCGTCGCGCTCGTCCGGGCCACGCTGCGCGCCGCCGAGCTCCTCGACGACGCCGCCGTGCTGGCCGTGCCGCTCGCCTCGCACGACGACCCCGAGGCCGACCACGAGCTGGGCGTCCGGGTCCTGGCCACCTACGCCGGACCCGACCCGGTCGTCGGGCTGGTCGAGCCCGGCGAGGACGACGACCTGCCCGCCGGGGTCGCCGAGATCGTCGAGGAGGACCAGCCCGCTCCGGACCGGCGGGGACTGGTGCTGTTCTTCACCGGCCTCTCCGGCAGCGGCAAGTCCACCCTGGCCCGCGCCCTGATGGACCGGCTGCTGGAGCAGGGCGGTCGCACGCTCACCAGCCTCGACGGCGACGTCGTACGACGGAACCTGTCGGCCGGGCTGACCTTCTCCAAGGAGGACCGCGAGACCAACATCCGTCGGATCGGCTGGGTGGCCGCGGAGATCTCGCGGCACGGTGGTGTCGCGGTCTGCAGCCCGATCGCGCCGTACGACGAGACCCGGCAGCAGGTCCGGGCCATGGTCGACGACGCCGGCGGTGCCTTCTTCCTCGTCCACGTCGCCACCCCGCTGGAGGAGTGCGAGCGCCGCGACCGCAAGGGCCTCTACGCCAAGGCCCGCCGCGGCGAGATCCCCGAGTTCACCGGCATCTCCTCGCCCTACGAGGAGCCGGCCGACGCCGACGTCGTCGTCGACACCACCGGCCGCACCATCGAGGACGCGCTCGACGACGTCATCGCCGCCCTGCGCACCACCGGCTTCCTCGACCTCACCACCCCGGTGCTGACGCAGGGAGCCCCGCCGTTGGTTGAGCACGGAGGGCCCCCCGGGCCCGACCGTGTCGAGACCCCCGCGCCCGACGACGGCGTCCGAGCTGAAGGGGTTTCGAGGCTCGGCGCTAGCGCGCCTCGCACCTCAACCAGCGGGGGAGAGGCCGCGCCGTTGGTTGGGCAGGGAGGGACCCCCGGGCCCGACCGTGTCGAAACCCCCGCACCCGACAGCAGACCTGGAGCGGAGGAGGCGGACGCGCCCCTGAATGTCCTCTTCGTCTGCACCGCCAACATCTGCCGCTCCCCGTTCATGGAGCTCCTGGCCCGCCACCTGGCCGGCCCCGACGCGAACGTGGTGTTCAGCGGTGCCGGCACCCACGGCTTCCAGGCACACGCCATGGACGACGTGATGGCCGCGACCCTGGCCCCACGCGGGGTCACGGACGTGGCGTCGTTCGCCTCGCGCCCGCTCGACCGCGACCTCCTCGAGCAGGCCGACGTCGTACTGACCGCCGAGGCCGCCCACCGCACGTTCATCCTCGACGACCACCCGCAGCTGTTCCGCAAGGTCTTCACGCTGGGACAGTTCGCCGAGACCGTCCAGGCCCTCGACCCGGACCTGTCCGGACGCGAGCTGGTCACCGAGGCGGCCCGCCGCCGCGGCGCGGCCGACGCCGGTCTGGACGTGCGCGACCCCTACCGCCAGGGGGCCGAGGCCGCGGAGACCGCCGCCGCCGGGATCGAGCGGTTGCTGCGTGTCGTCGTACCGGCCCTCCTCGGAGCGCGGGAGACGGCGCGGTGACCGACCTGGTCACCATGACCGCTCTGTCCATCCTGGTCGCCGGGTTCGTCGTCGGCATCGTCGTCGGACTGACGGGGATGGGTGGCGGCGCCCTGATGACGCCGGCGCTGATCTTCCTCGGGGTGGGGGAGGCGGCCACGGTCGTGACGGCCGACCTCACGGCGGCGGCGATCTACAAGACCGGCGGTGCCGTCGTGCACGCCCGGGAGGGCTCGCCCAACCTGAGCCTGGCCAAGTGGCTGATCATCGGCTCCGTGCCGATGGCGCTGCTGGGCCCGCACGTCCTGGCCTGGTTCACGGACCCCGACGAGCTCGACCAGGCCCTGATCCTCAGCATCGGCTTCGCGCTGCTGCTCGCGGCCTCGACGTACGCCCTGCGGCTCTACATCAACCTGCGCCGGGTCCGCGCCGGCGGGCCGACCGGCGACCCGAACCCGCCGGTGCGCCCGATCCCGACGCTCCTGGTCGGGGCGCTCGGCGGGCTGCTCGTCGGCATCACGAGCGTCGGCTCCGGCTCGGTGATCATGGTCGCGCTGCTGATGCTCTACCCGGGCCTGTCCGCGGTGAAGCTGGTCGGCACCGACCTGGTCCAGGCCGTCCCGCTGGTGCTCGCGGCCGCCATCTCCAACATCGCCCTGAACGGCATCGACCTGGGCATCCTGATCCCGCTCGTCGCCGGCTCGGTGCCGGGCACGCTGCTCGGCAGCACCCTCGCGCCGAAGGTCCCGCAGTCCTACATCCGCCGCGGCATCGTGGTCGTGCTGACCATGTCGGGCGTCGCGCTGCTCGACAAGTCCGGCTGGTCGGTCCTCGGTGCCGACGAGACGCACCCGATGCTCATCGCGGGCGTCGGGATCGCGACCCTCGTCCTGGTGCCGCTGGTGTGGGGCCTGCTGCGCAAGGAGCAGGGCCTGCCGATGTTCGGCGCCCCGACCGTCGCGGAGCTCGAGGACCCGGAGTACGTCGCCACGGGGAACCGGTCGGGTCAGTCGCGGCCGTAGATGTCGCGCGTGTAGACCCGGTCGGCCACGTCCGCGAGGACGTCGGTGCGCCGGTTGGCCACGATCACGTCGGACCGCTTCTTGAACTCGTCGAGGTCACGCACGACCTCCGAGTTGAAGAACAGGTCGTCCTCCAGCGCCGGTTCGTAGACGACGACCTCGACGCCCTTGGCCTTCAGGCGCTTCATGACCCCTTGGATGGACGACATCCGGAAGTTGTCGGAGCCGGCCTTCATGATCAGCCGGTAGATCCCGACCGTCCGGGGGTTGCGACGCAGGATGTCGGTCGCGATGAAGTCCTTGCGGGTCGTGTTGGCGTCGACGATCGCGCTGATCAGGTTCTGCGGCACGTCGCGGTAGTTGGCCTGCAGCTGCTTGGTGTCCTTCGGCAGGCAGTAGCCGCCGTACCCGAAGCTCGGGTTGTTGTAGTGGCTGCCGATCCGCGGGTCCAGGCCGACGCCCTCGATGATCTGGGCGGAGTCGAGGCCGTGGGTGAGCGCGTAGGTGTCGAGCTCGTTGAAGTAGGCCACCCGCAGCGCGAGGTAGGTGTTGGCGAAGAGCTTGATCGCCTCGGCCTCGGTGGAGTCGGTGAGCAGGACGGGCACGTCGTCGTCCTCGGAGCCCTCGACCAGGAGGTCGGCGAAGGCGCGCCCCCGGGGCCCCTTGTCGCCGACGACGATCCGCGACGGGTGCAGGTTGTCCCAGAGCGCGCGTCCCTCGCGGAGGAACTCGGGGCTGAAGATGAGGTGGGCGTCCGGGTGCTCCTCGCGCATCCGGGCGGTGAAGCCGACCGGGACCGTCGACTTGACCACCATGGTCGCGTCCGGCGCGAGCTCCAGCACGTCGCGGATCACGGCCTCGACCGAGCCGGTGTTGAAGTAGTTGGTGCGCTCGTCGTAGTCGGTGGGCGTCGCGATGACGACCAGCTCGACGCCGGCGTACGCCTCGTGCTTGTCCAGCGTCGCGACCAGCTGCAGGGGTCGCTCGGCGAGGTACTCGACCAGCTCGGCGTCCTCCAGCGGCGACTCGCGCCGGTTGACCATCGCCACCTTCTCGGCGTCGAGGTCGATGGCCCGCACCTCGTGGCGCTGGGCCAGGACGACGGCGTTGGAGAGGCCGACGTAGCCGATGCCGGCGATCGCGATCTTCACCCGGCGAGCGTACGGCGCCGCCCGGGTGGGGCGTGCGGCGTATCGCCCAGATTCACGGGAACGTCACACGCCGCTGCCCACCTCCCGGGACTCGGTCGACAGGCCCTTAGGTGACCCAACACACTCGACTTGTCCAGCATGAGGGCAGCGGTGCGCCGACGGATACGATGGCCGCTGCTGTCCCGACGAGAGGTCCCCCGCTAGTCATGACCGAAACGCACGCCGACTACCGGCTGAGTCAGCTCGACCAGCTGGAGGCGGAGTCGATCCACATCTTCCGTGAGGTCGCCGCCGAGTTCGAGAAGCCCGTCCTGATGTTCTCGGGCGGCAAGGACTCCATCGTGATGCTGCGCCTCGCCGAGAAGGCCTTCTACCCGGCGAAGATCCCGTTCCCCGTGCTCCAGGTCGACACCGGCCTCGACTTCCCCGAGGTGCTGGAGACCCGCGACAACTGGGTCAACCGCCTCGGCGTGCGCCTGGTCGTGGCCAGCATCGACGACGCCATCGCCAACGGCGTGGTGGTCGACGACGGCAAGACCAGCCGCAACCGGATGCAGATCGGCACCCTGCTCAACGCGATCGAGGAGAACGGCTTCACCGCCGCCTTCGGTGGCGGCCGCCGCGACGAGGAGAAGGCCCGCGCCAAGGAGCGCGTCTACTCGCACCGCGACGAGTTCGGCCAGTGGGACCCCAAGAACCAGCGTCCCGAGCTCTGGAGCCTCTACAACGGGCGGCTCCACGAGGGCGAGCACATGCGGATCTTCCCGATCTCGAACTGGACCGAGCTCGACATCTGGGACTACATCGGCCGCGAGGGCATCGAGATCCCCAACATCTACTTCTCCCACCAGCGTCGCGTGTTCGTGCGCGACGGGATGCTGATGAGCGAGACCCCGCTCAACCCGCTGCGCGCGGGCGAGGTCGTGGAGGAGCGGACCGTCCGGTTCCGCACCTGCGGCGACATCAGCCTCACCGGCTGCGTGGAGAGCACCGCCTCGACGATCCCCGAGATCATCGAGGAGATCGCGGTGGCCAAGCTCACCGAGCGTGGCGCGACCCGCGGTGACGACCGCTTCAGCGAGGCGGCCATGGAAGACCGCAAGAAGGAGGGCTACTTCTGATGGCCGACACCGTTCAGCCCACCAACATGGACCTGCTCCGGTTCGCGACCGCCGGCTCCGTCGACGACGGCAAGTCGACCCTCATCGGCCGCCTGCTGCTCGACTCCAAGTCGATCTTCGAGGACCAGCTGGAGGCCGTCGAGGCCACCAGCCAGTCGAAGGGCTACGACTACACCGACCTCGCGCTGCTGACCGACGGCCTGCGCTCGGAGCGTGAGCAGGGCATCACCATCGACGTGGCCTACCGCTACTTCGCGACGCCCAACCGCAAGTTCATCATCGCCGACACCCCGGGCCACGTGCAGTACACGCGCAACATGGTCACGGGCGCCTCGACGGCCGACCTCGGCCTGGTGCTGGTCGACGCCCGCAACGGCCTGACCGAGCAGTCCCGCCGGCACGCGGTGATCCTCAGCCTGCTCCGGGTCCCGCACATGGTGCTGGCCATCAACAAGATGGACCTCGTCGACTTCTCGCAGGAGACCTACGAGAAGATCCACGCCGAGTTCACCCAGTTCGCGACCAAGCTCAACATCCCCGACCTCGAGGTCATCCCGATCTCGGCCCTGGCCGGCGACAACGTCGTGAACCGCTCCGAGAACATGAGCTGGTACTCCGGCCCGACGCTGATGCACCACCTCGAGCACGTGCACGTCGCCTCCGACCGCGACCTGATCGACGCGCGCTTCCCGGTGCAGTACGTCGTACGCCCGAAGTCGGACGAGCACCACGACTACCGCGGCTACGGCGGCATGGTCGCCGGCGGCGTCCTGAAACCGGGCGACGAGGTCGTCGTGCTGCCCAGCGGCATGACCTCGAAGATCGCCGGGATCGACCTCTTCGACCGCGAGATCGACGAGGCGTTCCCGCCCATGAGCGTGACCGTCCGCCTCGAGGACGACGTCGACGTCTCCCGCGGCGACATGATCGCCCGGGTCCGCAACGCGCCCACGCCCAGCCAGGACATCGACGCGATGGTCTGCTGGATGACCACCACCCCGCTCAAGCCGCGGCAGAAGCTGGCCATCAAGCACACCACCCGCACCGCCCGCGCGCTGGTCAAGGACATCCAGTACCGCCTGGACGTCAACACGCTGCACCGCGACCAGGAGACCAAGGAGCTCGGGGTCAACGAGATCGGTCGTGTCCAGCTGCGGACCACGGTGCCGCTGCTCTGCGACCCCTACTCGCAGAACCGCACCACGGGGTCGTTCATCCTGATCGATGAGGCGACCGGTGTGACCGTGGGCGCTGGCATGATCAACAGCGGTTCCTGAAGGCACTGGCGGTGGCAGTACAGGCGCGCGATGAGCCGGCCGCCGACGGTGCAGTGTAGGTAGACAGCGGGTGTGCGAATCTCACAGTCGTTCTGACTACCAGGACGCTCGCAGCAGTCCAAGATTGGTGCACTGCCCCCGAAGACCTGGACGAGGGTGAGCCACGAGGACTGCGGAGGAACCAGAGATGTGGAAGCACAAGGCTCGCGATATGAAACGAGAGCCTCAGTGGCGCCGCGAAGACGTCATCGTGTTTCCCGAGCTTCGTGCGCTGCAGGTAGATATGTTAAGCGCTTCACCTGAGATCACTGCTCTCTGCTTAGGTCGAAAGTGGGATCTTGGCGATACTCCCCTACCTCCGGGAGCAATTGAATTGAGCACCTTTCGAGCGCTCTTTCGGTTATGGAGTTTTCCTCCGGCAGTTTTGGAGGTGCCTGAGCCACTCTTTGTGCGCGAACTGCCGCGCTCCCTTTTGCTCGCCGCTGGTGCAAGATTGGGTGGACTGCTTTCCGGTAGGCCAGTTGTAGTCGTGACTTACGCGATCGAGAATAACGATTTGCAATCGCTGGTCGGCTTACCCGGCATTCGTGGCAGATGGGTTGCGCGCGCGATCCGTCCGATACTGGCGCTATTGGTGGCGATAATTTATGGTCGCGTCATCTTTGGAAGCCCAAGCGCGCAACGGGCATACGCGCGTGTTGCGCCTCGGTTCGCATCCAAGGGGACTCTTCTCCTGGAACTACCAGCAGTGGACGGGCGAGCACACTTGGAACGGGGGCAGACAGTCGCTTTCGTTGGCGAATTAGCCAACCGTAAGGGGCTTCCCCTCTTGATGGAAGCATGGCCGCTCGTTGAGCGAGCTGTGCCGGAGGCGCGACTGGTGATCGCTGGCGCCGGGCCGTTGGAAGTGGACGTGCGGGATTGGTGCGCCTCTTGGTCGAGTCGGTCGTTCCTTGGAATGGTCCCGCATGATGAGGTCCCAAACCTACTGGCTGGAGCGCGAGTTCTCGCCGCACCCTCCATTCGGGAGGGGCGCTGGCGAGAGCAGATTGGGCGTCCGATTTCCGAGGCGCTTGCGGTTGGGGTGACAGTGGTAACGACTACGGAAACTGGTTTGGCCGACTGGTTGCGCAATGAAGGGCACGTGGTGCTGTCTGCTAGCCCCAGTGCTACTGAGCTCGCAGACGGCGTTATTCGCGCATTGCGAGAGCCGCTAGATCCGTCGGTCGTGACCCGATCGCTGCCATCAAGACACGGCAGATATTCGGCACATGACGCCTTGCACCCCGCGGGTGCTCAGTGACGACCCACCCGGAGAGTTCTGCCGCCGCGATCGTTGTAGTTCACCATAAAAGTCTGGAAACGCTTGGACGGACCATTCAAAGCCTCGTCGCGAATGATGTGTCTGCAGATCGTATCGTTGTCGTTGATAACAGCGGCGATGTGGTAAGCGATGAGGCTCTCGCTCATGTTCTTGTAGACGGGGTCCGGCTGCTCCGAATTCCCAATGGGGGATACGCGAACGCAGTGAATCGCGGCATGCTCTTCGTTGGTTCTGAGATGAGGCCGGGTGCTGACGATGGGGTCCTCGTCGTCACCCATGAAGTTCTCTTTCGTTTGGGATCGGTGGCCATCCTCGCGGACGCCCTTGCCAGCGATCCCGACCTGTCGGCAGTTGGTCCGGTGCTTCGAGCCGAGCCGCGTGCTGAAGGGGTGCTGTGGTCGGGCGGTGGTCGGTTGACGCGCTTCTTGCGCCTCCCGCGCCACTCTTTCGAGGTGCCCGCAGGGGTCAATCGATGCGCTTGGCTCGACGGTGCTGCCGTTATGTACAGATGGAAGGCGGTTCGACAGAATCCCTTGAGCGAGCAGTACTTTTTGTATATGGAGGAGGTTGACTACCATCTCCGATTGGGCCGCGCCTATGGGCCGGTGGCGGTGGTTCCTGAGGCGGTCGCATCACAATCCTCCGCCGGGCAGCCGCCATACTGGACCTGCCGCAACATCCGGATCTTCGCGAGATCTTGGGGACGACCCGGATTCCGGTTTATGGCAGTCGCTCTTACGTGCGGCAAGGTAGTGGCGCGCGCGTCACTGCACCGCGACGGCCAAGCTTTGCGCGCGGCTGTTGCCGGCTATCGTGCGGGAGGTCGGCGAAGTGCATGACCTACACGTAATAAACCCGCTTGGCGCTACCCTGCGGCATTACGGGCGTGAGATATCAGATGTGATGGCCGGAGAAGGCGTCAACCTCAGTGAGACGACCTTCTTCGAACCCAGCCACAGTGGCGGATCCCGATGGCGATGGATTTGGGCTTACGTCTCAGCGATCTGGTCGTCTAGATCCAGTTCCCAGGTGATCGTCCTATGGCCGGTTCTCGGCTATCTTGATGTGGTCCTACTTCGAGTTCTCGGACCGCCGACCACGTACCTCGTTATGCATGATCCAGACCCCCTGGTGCGAGCCGTTGGCTACGGTCGAGCCGCTCGATGGCTCGCGGCAATATTCCGAGGACCAACCCTTATAGCGCATTCGGATTCCGCGGTGCGGGTTCTCCGCGGTAGCCGTCACACGGTGGCGAAAGTACCGCACCCGGTTCTTCGGCCAGATGCGAATACCGCTGCATCAGCAACGGGTAGCGCTGTGCGCGTCCTTGGTCAGTTCAAACGTGATCGAAATGTCGACCTTCTTCGTGCTCTTGGGCCGATCTTGAGTGAAGACTACGAGTTATCAATCCACGGACGAGGGTGGCCCGACGTCCCTGGCTGGAAAGTTCAAAATGAGTATGTGGATGAAACGACACTCGACCGCCTGATCGCGCAGAGTTCGGTGATCCTAATTCCATATACGCGCTTCTTTCAGAGCGGAATTGCTGTTCGCGCCGTGGAGGTAGGAACTCCAGTCGTCGGCCCGAGAGATTCCTGGCTCTCAGAATTACTGCCGAATCGTTCTGAGGAGCTTCCTGCTGGCAACGATCCCACTATTTGGGCTGAGAGCATCCGGAAGGCGGCGATCCCCGCGAATGGGGAACTTGCGAATCAGCTTCATGCGCAAGTCTATGAAGAGGCGAGGACGCGATGGCGAGAGCTCATGCTTTCCAAGAGGTGACGGTGTGAGAATTGCGACCTATTCTTCTGAGAGTGTGTGGGCATGATTCTGGTAACTTTGGGTCGTGAGTCGGAGGAGAAGCTAGCGGTCTGGCTAGAGGCTCCGATAATTGACCGATCGGTCAACTTCCGGCACGCATCCCCGAGTGGGTATCGCCTGCGGAGTCGGATTCTGGGAATTGGTCTCGATGCCTCCATTGTCGCCGCGAAGGCCGCCTATGCTGCGCGCGGCTCCACCTTCTTAGCGGCGAACCCATGGTCCGGTGTGGCGCTGCGTGCGCTTCGACAGCGCGTGTGCGTCACTGGTCTATATTCCGTACCAGGCAGTCGCTCATGGGCAGTCCTGCGGCGAGGCCTCGGATCCTCTCCGGTCGTAACCCTGTCGGAGTCCGAATGCTCGGCGTGGCGTGCGTCAGGGGGCACGGCCATCGCCGTCAAGTACGGAAATTCCTTTGCCTACCCGAAGCGAGTGCCGGCACGCGGCAGTCGTGTAAGAGTTTTTGTGGGTGGCACCTCGGACCGTGATCTGAATTCCCTATCTCGGTTGATCGAACTAGCCGTCGCTCGCCAACTTGATCTGACTTTCGTATTAGCCTTGGGCCGCCACACGTCCTCTTTAGACAGGCAGGAATGGCGGTCGGTTGTCGAAGGGCATCCGGTATTGGATCAGGATGGCTTCGGCCGTGTGCTCGCGAGTTGCGATGTGGCGTACCTGCCGCTGAAGGAGAGCCCGCGGAGTGCGGGACATATGGTTGCAGTTGGTGCCGTCGAGGCTGGAGTTCCGGTCGTCACGACAGACGTTTCTGCTATCCGTGAATACCTTGACGGCACCTACATGCGAGCTGCGAAAGGGGATGAGTCGCTACTCGATCAATTGCGTGAGGTGGCCATTTGGGGCCGGAATCATGCTGCGAGAATTCGAGAGCACTGGCGAGATGAGTACAGTCGCGAAGCGTACGTCGCGCGCGTTAGCGCGGCGCTGATGCAGTTCTAGTGCCAGTCCTGGAGTCCCGGGCCTTTGTAGACCCCACAATCGTGGCTGTTTCCTGTTGAAGTTCATGGGGTGGGAGCGATCGAAACCGTGGGGTCGGAGGTCGCAGACCTACTCGTTGCCGCACTTCAGCCGCTGCAGTGCGGCGATGGTCTCCTCGTAGCGAGCGCAAACGATCTCCCATGTGTACTCGGCTCGGGCTCGTTCGATGGCCATCACGCTGAGATCGCGCTCGTCCGTGAGCACGGCACCTACGGTTTCGATCACTGAGTCGACGTCCTCTGTGCAGTACGTGCCTGCTTCGCCTAGGACTTCACGGTTGTAGACGGTCCCCCTCGCGACGGTTCGCGCTCCGAGTGCCATCGCTTGGACGAGTGCGGGATTGGTTCCGCCAACGGTGTGCCCGTGGAAGTAGGCACCCGCATTCCTCCAGAGGTCGAACAGACGCTCGTCATCGCTAATGTGCCCAAGCAGGTGCACACGCGGATGAGTGGCGGCAACCGAGTCTGCAAGATTCTGGAGCGGGTCGCCCGCAGGAGCGGAGCCGACCAAGACGACCTCGACGTCGTTCCGCTCGATGATGCTAGGTGCTGCTTCGAGGAATATTCCAACACTGTTCTCGGGCACGAAGCGGGCCACGAGAAGGACATACCCGCCGGGTGTGAATTCTGGCTCCCGTCCGGGCGCAGATGCCGGATCTCCGCCGTACGGAATGAAGACTCCGGTGCGGCCGAAGTTTGCCTGCCAGTAATCACCGATGGCTAGGGCGTCGAAAACGAGTTGGTCGGCGAACCACGCCGTGAAACGGGCGCCCGTTCGAAAGACCGCTTTGCCCAGTCGGCTCCACTTGTCTCGCTCCCACTCGATGCCGTCCACGTTCACTACGGTCGGTATCCCGCGCAGTTTCAGGAGCGGTAGCCAATACCCGTTAGCAACGTTCATGACGAGGGCGACATCTGGCTTGTGAATCACGGCATGCAGGACCGAGAAGAGTCCGTACGTGAGGGTACTGAGGGATCGAGAGTCGATGCCCTTGGTCATTACCGAGTCGATGCGCGGGTCGGCGCCCTTGTCCGGCCGAAGATGGCTTCCGGGCCGGCCGTAGACACGCACCCGCCATCCGCGATCGGCAAGGTAGGGCGCTAGGCGCCTGACCGCAGTCTCGAATCCGCCGTAGTAGCTCGGGTAACCTCGGGTGCCGATGACCGCCACCGTTGGTCCTTGGGTCCTGCGTCGCCCCAATCGAGCCACAAGCCGTTCCCACTTTCTGACAGATCGACGCCTTCGGCAGTCAGGCTAGGGGTTGTTGCGGTCGAGTGGACGTACTCTACGAACACTGCCTTAGTGAGTCTGGTTACGTCCCTCGACCGAGCGATGAGATACCGGTTGCTTGGCCTCGGACCGACGAAGTGGAGGCCTCGCTCTTGCGTTCCGGGCGCAATGCGTCAGGGCATTCCCGTCTTTTCACTTCTGGGTTTCGAGACGTGACTTCATCCCTCCTCAGCCACCGGCTGAGGGCGGTGCGCGCCGTCAGCTGGTGCAGTAGCGGGCCAGGGCGGTGAAGGCGTCCTCGGGGACGAAGCCGGTGGCCTCGATCTTGGCAAGGTCCAGCACGCTGTTGGTCGGACGGGGTGCCATGTCCTTGCCGGCGGTGTACTCCGCCGTGCTGGTCGGCGACACGTCGTCGGACGAGCGGCCACTGAGGCGGTAGACCTCGGCGGCGATCTCGTGCCAGGAGGTGACCTTGCCGCCGTTGCTGAGGTTGTAGGTGCCGAAGGCCGCACCGACGTCGAGCAGGTGCTTCGTCGCGCGGGTGAGCTCCGTGGTGAAGGTCAGGCGCCCCAGCTGGTCGTCGACCACGCTGGGCGAGACGCCGTTGCCGGCGAGGGTCTGCATTGTGCGCACGAAGTTCTTGCCGTCGCCGATGACCCACGAGGTCCGCACCAGGTAGTGGCGGGGCGCCAGGCCGACCGCGATGTCACCGGCTGCCTTGGTCTGCGCGTAGACGCCGAGCGGGCTCAGCGGCTCGTCCTCCGTGTGCAGCTCCGCCGTGCCGTCGAAGACGTACTCGGAGGAGTAGTGGACGAGCGTGAAGTGGTGCTCGGCCGCGAGCCGGGCCAGGGTGGCAGGAGCGGTGGCGTTGGCCGCCCAGGCGATCCGGCGCCCCTCGATCGTCTCGGCGGTGTCGACGGCGGTGTAGGCGGCGGCGTTGAGCACCAGCGCGTACTCGTGCCACGGCCACGCCGCGACGGCAGCGGTGTCGGTGAGGTCGAGGACGGTGACGCCCTCGGCGGTGACCATGTCGACCAGGTCGCTGCCGGGGAACTCGGCGTTCAGCGCCCGGCCGAGCTGGCCGTTGGCGCCGATGATGAGCGTCTTCTTCGGAGCCATCCGCTCCGCGTCCGCCAGGGACGGGTTGGTGCGGTCCTTGTCCGAGATCTCGGCCTCCGTGAGCGGGATCGGCCAGGCGATCGCGGCCGTGGCGTCGGCCAGGTCCAGGGCGGGGTACGGGGTCGCGGGGCGCCAGTGCTCGTTGACAAGGTAGGAGTAGGTCACCCCGTCCTCGAGGGTCTGGTAGCTGTTGCCGACGCCGCGGGGCACGAAGACCGCGGTCGCCGGGTCGAGCTCGACGGTGAAGACGGCGCCGAAGGACTCGCCCTCGCGCATGTCCACCCAGGCACCGAAGGCCCGGCCGTTGGCGACGGAGACGAACTTGTCCCACGGCTCGGTGTGGATGCCTCGGGTCGTGCCGCGCTTAGCGTTGAACGACATGTTGTTCTGCACGGGGCCGAAGTCAGGCAGGCCGAGCGCGATCATCTTCTCGCGCTGCCAGTTCTCCTTGAACCAGCCGCGGGCGTCCTCGCGCAGGTCGAGGCGGAGCACGACGAGGCCGGGGATGGGGGTGGTCTCGAGAGTGGGGAGGCTCATGTGGCTGCTTTCGGTGGTGGATTCGAGGCGCCACCGGTCGCTCGCAGTGGTGTCTCGCCGATGATCAGTCTGTTCAGTTGGGCTGTGGTGCCGGCCTCTTGCGGGCTGCGGGGGTCTCGACGGGCGCTCAGCCGCTAGCGCGGCTTCGCTGCTCGACCACCGGCGGACGGATGAACTACTGGCCCTTGGCGGCGTAGGTGGCTTCGGTGGCCTGCTTGGCGGGGCGCCACCAGTCGGCGTGGTCGACGTACCACTGGATGGTGTTGGTCAGGCCCGCCTCGAAGTCGGCGAATTGGGGCTGCCAGCCGAGCTCGGTGCGCAGCTTGGTGGAGTCGATGGCGTAGCGCAGGTCGTGGCCGGCGCGGTCGGTGACGTGGTCGAAGTCGTCGGCAGCCTTGCCGAAGTGCTGGAGGATCATCTCGACGACCTCGAGGTTGTTCTTCTCGCCGTCGGCGCCGATCAGGTAGGTCTCGCCGATCTCGCCCTTGTTGAGGATCGTCCAGACGGCCGAGGAGTGGTCGTCGGCGTGGATCCAGTCGCGGACGTTGAGGCCTGCGCCGTAGAGCTTGGGCCGGATGCCCTCGATGACGTTGGTGATCTGGCGGGGGATGAACTTCTCGATGTGCTGCCAGGGCCCGTAGTTGTTGGAGCAGTTCGAGATGGTCGCCTGCACGCCGAAGCTGCGCACCCAGGCCCGCACCAGCAGGTCGGAGCCGGCCTTGGTCGAGGAGTAGGGGCTGGAGGGGTTGTACGGCGTCTGCTCGGTGAACCGCTCCGGGTCGTCGAGCTCCAGGTCGCCGTAGACCTCGTCGGTCGAGATGTGGTGGAAGCGCACCCCGGCCTTGCGGACCGCCTCCAGCAGCGTGAACGTGCCGATGATGTTGGTCTGCACGAACGGGCTCGGGTCGGACAGCGAGTTGTCGTTGTGCGACTCGGCTGCGTAGTGCACGACCGCGTCGTGCTCGCCGACCAGCGGCTCGACCACCGCGGCGTCCGCGATGTCACCCACGACCAGGGAGACCCGGTCCTCGGGAAGCCCGGCCAGAGACTCGCGGCTGGCGGCGTAGGTGAGCTTGTCGAGGACGGTGACCGTGGCGTCGGTGTGCTCCACCAGGTGGTGGACGAAGTTGGAGCCGATGAAGCCGGCGCCGCCGGTGACGAGGATGCGCTGCATGGGTCGATCCTAGGGATCGGTGTCAGTGACGTGTGCCAAAGGTGTGAACAGCGGGGCAACTCACACACGCGAGGGCCCTGCAGCCCTCTAGGGTTCACCCATGCGTGGAATCATCCTGGCCGGTGGCACCGGCTCGCGGCTGCACCCGATCACCCTCGGGATCAGCAAGCAGCTGGTGCCGGTCTACGACAAGCCGATGATCTACTACCCGCTCTCCACGCTGATGTTGGCGGGCATCCAGGACGTCCTGATCATCACGACGCCCCACGAGGCGTCGCTCTTCGAGCGGCTGCTCGGCGACGGGTCGCAGTTCGGCATCTCGATCACCTACGCCCAGCAGCCGAGCCCGGACGGCCTGGCCCAGGCGTTCGTCATCGGCGAGGAGCACATCGGGTCCGACAAGGTCGGTCTGGTGCTCGGCGACAACATCTTCCACGGCGAGGGCCTGGGCACCCGCCTGCGGCGCTTCGAGGACCTCGACGGTGCTGCGGTCTTCGGCTACCGGGTGGCCGACCCCACGGCGTACGGCGTCGTCGAGTTCGACGAGAAGGGAGTCGCGCTCTCCCTGGAGGAGAAGCCTGAGAAGCCGAAGAGCAACTACGCCGTGCCGGGCCTCTACTTCTACGCCAACGACGTCGTCGGCTACGCCAAGGACCTGAAGCCGTCGCCCCGGGGCGAGCTGGAGATCACTGACCTGAACCGGATCTACCTGGAGGCGGGACGTCTGCAGGTCGAGGTGCTCCCGCGTGGCTCGGCCTGGCTCGACACCGGCACGTTCGACGACATGAACGACGCCAGCAACTTCGTGCGCACCATCGAGCACCGCCAGGGCACGAAGATCGGTGCTCCCGAAGAGGTCGCCTGGCGGCTCGGCTTCATCGACGACGACGGCCTGGCCGAGCGTGCCTCGAAGCTGATGAAGAGCGGGTACGGCGCCTACCTGATGGACCTGCTCGCCGATCACTGACGCGCTCACCCCGGAGAGTTCAGACGCTGCGGCCGTAGTCGTCCTCCAAGCGCACGATGTCGTCCTCGCCGCAGTACTCCCCGCGTTGCACCTCGATGACGACGAGCAGCTCGTCCTCCATGTTGGTGATGCGGTGCGGCTGCTTGAGCTCGACGTCGACGCACTCGCCGGGGCCGACGATCCGGGTCATGCCGTCGACCACGCAGGTGGCCTTGCCCGAGGTGATCACCCAGTGCTCACTGCGGTGGTCGTGGGTCTGGTAGGAGAGTCGCGAGTGCGGGAGCACCTCGATGCGCTTGACCTTGTAGCCAGGCCCCTCGTCGAGGATCTGCCACGAGCCCCACGGTCGCGTGTCGGAATCACCGATCATTTTCGTCAGCCCCCCAGCTGAGTCAGGCGAGCCGCTCGTCCTACGGCTCGTCTCTAGGTGACAGGAACACTAGGGAACGCGAACGGGCTGCGGGGCCGCTGAATCAACTTGTTGAAGAACCTCGGCACAGTTGTTGACGAGGTGAGGACGACCTGTGCACCGGGCGACACAGAAAGGCCTCGCTCGGGCGCTCCGACGTGCGACTGGTTCAGACCACGTCGACCAGGCGGGAGTGCAGGGCCCGCTGAGCCGGCTCGTAGGCCTGGGCCACCTCACCCAGTCCGACGATGACGCAGTCGCGGTCGTCGGGGCCGAGGAAGACCGAGTCGCCGCGCCCCAGGGACACCCGCTCACCGCGCGCACAGCGCACCTCGACCTCGCCGCCGGTGCAGATGAGGATCGACTGCTGGGCGTCGACGACGGCGACGCCGTCGGGATCGGCGTTCGAGACCTGCGTGATGGCGAGCGCGAACTCGACACCCGCGGGACTGAAGACCTCGGTCTCGGCCAGCACGAACTCCGGGCTGACCCGCGCGAGTCGGGCCATCCCGGTCTCGCCGAGGCAGCTGATCAGGCCGTCACGGTCGATGTGCTTCTTGGTGAGGCCGGCGCGCAGGACGTTGTCCGAGGAGGCCATCACCTCGAGGCAGAGCCCCTTCAGGTGGGCGTGGATGATGCCGGCGCCGAGGAAGGCGGCCTCGCCGGGCTGCAGCGTCATCCGATTCAGCATCAGCGAGATGATCACGCCGATGTCGTCGGGATAGTGCCCCGCGACCTCGACGGCGGTCGAGTACGCCCGCTTGATGTCGAGGCCCATCCGCCCGAGCGCACGGCAGGCGCCGACCACCTCGCCGACCTCGGCCGGGGTCACCTCCTGGGAGAGCAACCACTCGACGCGGCGGACGATGCCGGCGAAACCGGGGTCGGCGCGCAGGTCGTCGACGATCCGTTTCGTCAGCGGGGTCTCCAACGGCGAGAGCACCCGCAGGATCTCAGCCGTCGGCCGGAAGCCGATGAGGCTGTCGAAGGTCGAGAGGGCGTAGACCATCTCGGGCTTGTGGTTCGCGTCCTTGTAGACCCGATGCGGGGCGTGGAGGGGGACACCGGCCCGCTCCTCCTCGGCGTACCCCGCCTCGGCCTGCGCCTTGCTGGGGTGGACCTGCAGGGAGAGCGGCTGGTCGGCCGCCAGGACCTTCAGCATGAAGGGCAGATCGCCCGTGAGGTCGGAGAGGGGCTTCGAGCTGCCGTCGCCCGTCAGCGCCGTCGACGGCTGCAGGGCGTGCGTGCCGATCCACACCTCGGCGACACGAGTACCGTCGGGCCGCTCGCCCAGGAAGCGCGGAATGGCATCAGAAGAACCCCAGGGGTAGTTCTGCACGCCGTTGCGGAGCCGGTACATGATTCGAGCCTAGGGGCTGGGACAGCCTTCTGAACTTGATTGGGACGAGCGGAGACCACATTCACAGTCTGCGCCGGTCCAGCACCTCAGCGCCGGCGAAGTCCGGCGAGCGCCGGCTTCACATCCGCGAGGAACACGAGCGCGGCGATGAGGAACGCGATGCTGATGAGCGGGCTGATGCCGAGCCCGATGATCGAGAGGAAGGCGCCCAGCCCAAGCACGATCGTCCAGCCCGGCTTGCTCCACTTGCCGGCGGCGTCGTAGGCCTCGGCGGAGTAGGTCAGGCTCATCACGAAGGCGTAGATCGACACCACGATGATGGCGAAGTTCACCACCAGCAGGACGAGGCTCACCCCGGAGTCGACATCTGGCATGGCGTCAGGGTACTGAACGAACGAGGCCCCGCGGGAATCCCGCGGGGCCCCGACTCGTGCCAGTGGTCAGTCGCCGACCTTGGCGGCGGCCTCGGTGGTCGCCTGGGCCGCGCTGGAGGCGGTCTTCTTGGCCGCGGTCGCGGTCGCCTTGGCGCTGCTCTTCGGAGCGGCGGCCTTCTTGGCGGCCGTCTTCTTCGTGGCGGCGGTGGTCTTCTTGGCCGTCGAGGTCGCCTTCTTGGCGGTCGACTTGGTCGCCTTGGTGGCCTGGGTCCGGGTGGTCTTGGCCTTGGCGGTGGTGGTCTTGGCCGCGGTCGCGGTCGCCTTCGTCGACTCCTGACGGCGGATCCGGCCGACGAGCACCTCACCGCGCTTGGCGAGGTCGCCGTACGCGCTGGTGGCGGTGGCGACGTTGTCGTCGACGAAGCCCTGGACCTTGCCCGGGAAGGTCTTGGCCTCGCCCTGGAGCTCGGCCACGCGGGTCTCGATCGCGGTACGCCGGGCCTTGGCGTCCTTCGAGAGCGCGTCGACGCGGGCGCTGACGACCGTCACGGCCTGGTCGCGGAACGCCTTCGGCTCGAACTCGAAGCCGGTGACCGTCTTCTGGACGTCGGCCACGCGGGTCTGGACGTCCTTCTGG
The DNA here is from genome assembly GCF_900101465.1 of Nocardioides lianchengensis. Lineage (GTDB taxonomy): Bacteria > Actinomycetota > Actinomycetes > Propionibacteriales > Nocardioidaceae > Nocardioides > Nocardioides lianchengensis. Next base: position 110,185 of record NZ_FMZM01000016.1, on the reverse strand, counting down.
ACGTCAACGAACCGCTTCTGGACGTCGGTCACGACGTCGCGGACGGCCTCGACCGCGAGGTCGGCCACGCCGGCGCCGGCGTAGAGGGTGGACTTGATGTCGAACGTGGTCTTGGCCATGTCGATCTCCTTCGGTGGTGGGGCGATGGTCAGGGTGCGTCGACCGGCGGGTCGGGCGACTCCGGCGGTGACGCGGCGGCATTGAGCGCCAGGAAGGACGCATAGACGTCCAGCAGCGACTGCTTCTGGCGCTCGGTGAGCCCGGTGTCGTTGAGGACGGCCAGCTCGACCGACCCGCCGACGCCGTCCTCGGGACTCACGATCCCCGCCCTGATGTAGAGCTGCTCGGCAGAGATCCGCAGTGCCTTGGCGATCTGCTGCAGCACCTCGGCCGAGGGCCGCCGCAGTCCGCGCTCGATCTGGCTCAGGTAGGGGTTGGAGACGCCCGCCTGCTCGGCGAGCTGACGCAGCGAGAGCTGAGCCGTGGTGCGCTGCTCCCGGAGGTAGTCGCCGAGGGTCTCGACGGTCTTGCCGACCTTGCCCTTTGCCATGCCTCCACTGTGCTTGCTGCTGCTAGCAGTTGCAAGCACAGTGGGCGTGAGTCAGGTCGCCAGGGATCAAGACGCCTCTTGAATGCTGGCGAATCGAGGCGAGTCGCCTGCTTGCTGGAGGCAGCGGCCGGAGAGTGTCAGTACGCGCCGCGGCTGGAGAAGACGGCTCCGAAGGTCTTCGCCAGGATCGAGAGGTCCTGGACCATCGACCAGTTGTCGACGTAGTAGAGGTCGAGACGGATCGCCTCGCTCCAGGAGAGGTCGGACCGTCCGGACACCTGCCAGAGGCCGGTCATGCCCGGGCGGACGTGGAGCCGGCGGGCGGTGTCAGCCGCGTAGCTGGCGACCTCGATGGGGAGCGGCGGGCGGGGTCCGACCAGGCTCATCTCGCCCCGGAGGACGTTGAACAGCTGGGGCAGCTCGTCGAGCGAGAGGCGGCGCAGAAGCTTGCCCGGGCGGGTGATGCGCGGGTCGTCCTTCATCTTGAACAGGCCGTTCTCGTACCCCTGCTCGGCGTGCAGCTTGGCCAACAGCTCCTCGGCGTTGGTCACCATGGTGCGGAACTTCAGGCAGCTGAACTCCGCGCCGTCCTTGCCGATCCGGGTCTGCCGGAAGAGCACTGGTCCGCGGTCGAAGAGCTTGATCTGGATCGCAGCGATGAGCATCAGCGGGCTGAAGGCCAAGATCAGGCCCAGGGAACCGGCGAAGTCGAAGAGACGCTTGCCCCAGCGGGACGCGTCGCTCCACGCCGGTGGGTCGATGTGCATGAGCGGCAGTCCGCCGACGGGCCGCACGCGGACCCGCTCGCTCGAGATGTCGGTGACGCTGGGGGCGACGACGACCTGCACATCGTGGTGCTCCAGGTCCCAGACCACCTTGCGCATCTGGTTGGCGGACCCGAGGGCGCCTCCCGCGAAGAAGATGATGTCGGCGCCGGACGCCAGGACCACCGAGGTGGCCTCGTCCGAGTTGCCGAGCACGGGCACGCCGAGGCGGGTCTCCTCGGTGAGGTCGTAGGCGGGGGTGAGGCAGCCGACGACCTGGTATCCCAGCCAGGACTCACGTCGCAGGACGCCGGCGATCTCGTCGATGTGGGACGGCGACCCGGCGATGAGCACGCGATGGCGGAGGACGCCGCGGCGACGTGCGCTGTGGAGGGCGCGGCGCTGGACACCACGGCCGATGAGCAGGAACGGAAGGGCCAAGCCGAAGGCGAGGACAAAGAAGCCGCGGCTCAGGTCGACGTTGGTGATATAGCAGCCGACCCCGACCAGGGCCGCCGCGACGAGACTGGCATTGGTGACCCGCTTGAACTCATCCGTGCCGGCGCCGAAGACGCTTCTCTCATAAGCCCCGTACAGGAACAAGGTGAACAGCCACCCGGCCACGATGAACGGGCCGACCATCGCAACGTCGGCCGAGACATCAGCGGGGCTGTCGAAGAAGCGAAGCTCCTTGCGGCCCAGCACGGCGACTGCGGCGCAGGCGCTAATGATGGCCAGGTCCGCGATGAACGCGGTCGCGGGCAGATACCGCAGCGACCGGCTCGGGGTCGCCGAGATCAGCCGTGCGCGCTGCTCGGAGATGATCGACATTTGGAGGTTCCCCATGGATCCGCCCGGGCGAGGGCGAGTCGAATATGCGGTGGCTTCGTTGCCATACGCATTCTTGATCCAGCGGTGGCAGCCGTGCAGGAAAACTGAGGCATTCTTTGAGTGATGTTGTGCACGTGGGGTGCGCGCAGCCTGAGGAGCCCTAGAAAGGTCTAGTCAGCCTGACTCAGATCAGCCTCGACCATGCGGCCCACGATCTCCTCGAAGGACGTTGTCGGGCGCCAACCGAGCTGCTTCCGCGCCCGGGACGAGTCGCCCGTGAGGTCGGACGGGTCCGCCGGGCGGACGAAGGCGGGGTCGACCCGGACGTGTCTCTCCCAGTCGCTCACCCCGGCTTTCGCGAACGCCGCGGCGACGAACTCGCGGACGCTCCGGCTCTGACCGGTCGCGATGACGTAGTCGTCCGCGCGGTCGGCCCGGGCCGCGCGGACCAGGGCGTCCACGTAGTCGGGGGCCCAGCCCCAGTCCCGGCGGGCGTCGAGGTTGCCGAGCGAGATCGAGTCGGCCTCACCGCGCGCGATGGCCGCGGCGCCGGCGGTGATCTTGCGGGTCACGAACTGCGCCGGGCGTCGCGGGGACTCGTGGTTGTAGAGGATCGCGCTCACGGCGTGCAGGCCGCGGCCCCGGTAGACGCCGGTCATCAGGTGGGCGTACGCCTTGGCGGCGCCGTACGGGTTCACCGGGCGGAGAGGGGTGTGCTCGTCCTGGGGTGAGTGGGCCGGCTCGCCGAAGATCTCGGCGCTCGAGGCCTGGACGAAACGCACGGCGTTGCCGGTGGCCTCCTGGGCTTGGAGGGCGCTCTCCAACAGGCCGACAGCGGCGAGGCCGTTGATGCGGGCGGTGAGGTCGGGCTCCTGCCAGGACCGCGCCACGGAGCTGATCGCGGCCAGGTTATAGATCTCGTCGGGAGCGATCTCGACGACCAGGCTCCGGACCCGGTCGATGTCGGTCAGGTCGCCGCAGTGCAGCACGACCCCGGGCGACGAGGGCGTCGGCTCGCTGGAGAAGGCGAGGGCGTGGACGTCGTACCCCTCGGCCACGAGGCGCTCGGAGAGGTAGCTGCCGTCCTGCCCGCTGATGCCGGTGATGAAGGCGCGGGGCATGTCACCAACCCTGGCGGATGGCGTCGAGGTCGGCCTCGACCATCATCGCGACCAGGTCGGGGAACGAGACCTTGGGCTTCCAGCCCAGCACCTCGCGGGCCTTGCTGGCGTCGCCGATCAGGGTGTCGACCTCGGCGGGCCGCATGAAGCGCGGGTCCTGTCGCACGTAGGGTCCCCAGTCGTCGACGCCGACGTGGGCGAACGCGATGTCCAGGAAGTCTCGGATGGAGTGGGTCTCGCCGGTCGCGACCACGTAGTCGTCGGCCGCGGGCTGCTGGAGCATGAGCCACATCGCCTCGACGTAGTCGCCGGCGAAGCCCCAGTCGCGCTCGGCGTCCAGATTGCCCAGCACGACGTCCTCCTGGAGGCCGAGGTGGATCCGGGCGACCGCCTGGCTGATCTTGCGGGTCACGAACTCCGGGCCGCGGCGCGGGGACTCGTGGTTGAAGAGGATCCCCGACGACGCGTGCATCCCATAGGACTCGCGGTAGTTGATCGTCATGTGGTGGCCGAAGACCTTGCTCACGCCGTACGGCGACCGCGGCCAGAGCAGGGTGCGCTCGTGCTGGGGGGTCTCCTGGACCTTGCCGAACATCTCCGAGCTGGACGCCTGGTAGAAGCGCACGTGCTCAGGTCGGTCGCCGGCGTGCAGCCGCAACGCCTCGAGCAGGTTGAGGACGCCCTTGGCGGTGACGTCGGTGGTGAGCTGGGCGTTCTCCCAGGAGTAGGCGACGAAGGAGACCGCGCCCAGGTTGTAGACCTCGTCGGGATCGGACTCCCGCAGCGCCCTCATGAGGCTCGACATGTCTGTGAGGTCGCCGTAGTGGAGCTTCACGTCCGGAAGGTGCTGCTCGACCAGCCAGCCCTTGGGATTGTTCTGCCCCCGGACGAGGCCGTGGACGTCGTACCCCTTGGAGAGCAGGAGCTCGGCGAGGTAGAGGCCGTCCTGGCCGGTGATGCCGGTGATGAGTGCGCTGGGCATGGGCGGATCATGCCAGTGTTATGCCACCCGGATGGGCCCCGTCGTTCCAATGACGCTAAGTCTGCGAGTAGTCCCTGACTTGTGATCGGGTGGGCAGGTCGGTGTCCGTAACAGACTGCGACCGGTCTCGCCGACTTCCTGCACTTCGGACACCTTCCACGTCTTCGGCACCTGAGTGCGCCTGGCCGGCTATCAGGACTACGTGATCAGGGTGCCGGCCCAGATTGCAGTCGCGAGCGCCGCACTGAGGCCCATCCACAAAGTTCCGACTCGGTCGCGCAGCATGGCGAGTAGGAGCAGCGCGGTTACCGCGTCCATGAGAGCGAGAGCGCTGAGCAGAACCACGAGCTTGAAGTCATCGGAGGAAGCAGACGCCGCAACCAGGACACTGACCGCCGCGACCACGACGATGCTGAAACGGGATGCGTTCGCAGGCAGAAAGCGGAAAGCCATTCTCTGGGCGACTGCGGCGCCGGTTGATGCTGCGAGCCATGCAGCGAGCGCGACGGCTTCGACCCGATGCTCCGCAGCCACCATCGCGGTGATCGCGACAATGAGGATCCCCAGCGTGGTGGTCCCCGCCAGCATGAGGCGAAGAAATCTTCGCGCGGGATCTGGTGACGTCGACGCTTCGTGGACCATGTGCGGCATTACGGCGTTAACGAACGTAGCCGAAATCGACCCCACAACCTTATTGGCGACATTCAAGATCGTCACGCCCGCTGCTGGCAACTGCACTGCGGCGGATTGCATAACGACTTGGGCGCCGTACCCGACAGAGGCCTTACCTAGGAACCAATACGAACCCCGGCTGGCTGCTGGCGTGCCGGGGGCCTTCGTCAGAGCTTCGGCGCCAACGCGACGGGCAAGCATGGCGGCGAGCGTCACAGCGTTGCCGATTGTCAGACCGACCGCCATAGCGGTCATAGCGGCCGCGCTGGTCGGCCACGGAATGACGGCCATGATGGTAGCGAAGGTGTTCGCTGGTAGTGCCACTCCAGATATCCAGAGCGGCTCGCCAATCGACTCAGCAGCGACCGCATTGAACCAGCACAGCGCCTGGAAGGCCGAGTTCAACGCAATGACGAACGCTAGAACCACGAGGTTGCTTGCGAGCCGATCGTTTACGGAGAGCCAGGTCGCCCCACTTACGACGAAGGCGGTGCTCGCCAGTGGCGTAACAACTCTCAGCCGTGCGAGCCCCCGCTTCGAGATCCGTCGCTCGTTCAGCAACATCGGGTACATCAACCCGACGAGCAGGATCAGGATAGGAACAAGGCCTAGTGCGAAAAGGTAGAAGAATGCATCGGTTGCCTCGTCCGCACCTATAAAGGCAAGCACGATGACAAGCTGTAGAACGCCGACACCCTGTGAGGCTAGGGAGATGACGGGACCCCGGAGGAGTTTCCTCACGCGCCGTACTTCTCGACGAAGGCCGCAATGTCGGGAGACGAGAGGTCATCGACCCGTTCGCGGATCACGTCGTCGGGCCACTCCCACCACGCAATGCGCAGCATCGCTGGGATCAGGTCGGGCTCGATGCGGTACTTCAGGTGTTTCGCGCGCACGCCCCCGACGACGGAGTACGGAGCGACGTCCCCTGTGACCACTGCGCCCGCAGCGACGACTGCACCATCCCCAATCGTCACGCCGGACATGACTCGAGCGTGTCGGCCGATCCAGACGTCGTTGCCGACGACGATGTCGCCCTTCGAGCCGGGTTGCCCGTCCTGAAGCTTCCCTGGCAGATCCAGCCTGATGCGAAGCGGAAATGTTGTCACCCAGTCGGCGCGGTGTTCACCGCCCGCCAGGAGTTCAGCTCCGGCAGCGATACTCGTAAAGGCTCCGATGCGCACATGGGCAGTGTCGCCGGTGTAGTAAGCAACGGGTGGCGGGTTTGGGTATGTGTGACGCCCGACTGTCACAACACCCTGCTTCATCAGTTGCAGCACGGTTGGGGGGCGGCCTGGAAGAGGAAGATGCCGTCGAAGGCCCGATGGAGTCCGGCGCAATACACGCCGAGCCAGTGTGCGAGTTCGCCACTTCAAGCTGCTGCTCATGATGGTCACACCGTAGTGGCCGAAGGCAGTGGTGCGCCGTGATCTCGTTCTCAGAGTGGGGCCGGGCATGGACTTTGACTTCGTGGTGTCGACCCTGCCGAACCCGCCTCGAGGCCAGCAGCACAACTCAGGGCTGCCGCGAAGACGCCTGCCAGGAAGTTCACTACGCGATCCGTTCAACCGGTCTGGGCTAGTCGCGGACACGGTCGGCGCAAACTAGCCAGTCGTAACGTCAGTGACCGGGCCGTAGGACGCGAGTGCGATCTGCGGCGACGCAAGGGGCCGGGCTCCGACCGCGCGACCCCGTGACGATCGGCTTGGTGCTCACAGGGTTGGCATCGCTGGCGAAGGCGTTGGTCAGAAACGCGTCACCCTGCGGCAGGGTCAGTTGTGAGGTCGAAACTACCCAACGTCGCGGCGACGTTCAGACAGGCTGCCTCGCGTTCAGGGTTCCGCGCTTCTCGCGCTTGGGGTGGCCATCGTCTTGGTTCTGACCCTCGACCTGTTCTTGGCGGACTTCTGGTCGTGAATTGGCCTCTCGGAGCGCTAGGCCGAGGAGCAGCCACACTACTGGCTGATAGGTGGCGTTCGAGAAGAAGCTCGAGACGAGTACGACGACCAAGGCTTGTCCCGCCACGCCTCGGAAGCGGCGCATCGCCACCAAGATGAAGAGCGCGATCACGGGCACGGCCAAGTACCCACCGTCCACCCAGAACGCCAGCGCCCAGTTGCTGGCAACGCTGTTTCCGGACTCGTCCCCGAGCAGCAACCGACCAGAGACTCCGACGCGCCCACTCGCGCTGATGCCCCACCCGTCCCAGGGGGCCGTGTCGGCCAGTCGCTGCAACGTCTCGTTCTGCTGGATGCGAGCTTGTCGAGAGATGTCCGAGCGGTCCCCGGACACGATCGACGTTAGGCGCTCGACGGCTTGAATGCGGAGTGCGGGCAACGCCGCGAAGGCGATCACTGCCACCGCGCCCAGGACGGCGAGGGTGCGGAACGATCCGGACTTGGTCGCTCGTGGAGCTCGGCGTCTGGAGATGGCTGCCCCGACCAGGATTGCGATGACGGAGACGCCTAACGCAAGCCACGCCGCACGGGCGAAGGCGAGCACGAATCCCCCGGTGGTGACGCCCAGAACGAGGGTTCGCAAACTAGGTCGGTCGCGGAGCAGTCTCCAGGAGAGAACCATTCCGATGGCGCTAAACGTGCCGAGCCAGTCGGGCTCGGGATAGATGCCGTTCGGACGACCAAGGCTGCTGACGTGCGTGTGCAGCGTCTCCACCCGGACGGCCACAAGGCCGACCACCTGGAGCAGGCCTACGAAGGCCGAGGTGAAACAGGCCCACATCAGACCAAGCAACATCAGCTTCCGGTCGTGGTCGTTAGCTGCTGCGGCTACGAGGCCAGCTGACAAGCTAAGAGCGAGCAGCTGGACGGCGAGCAGGGGGTTGTGGGTGAGTTCCCCGTACAAGGCTGTCGTCGCCAGAGGGACGGCGATTAGCGGGATCAGGAAGAGCGGGAGCAGATTCCCGTACTGCTCGCGTCTCCGAGTGGCGAACCAGACCGTTACGACGATCGTGAACAGGTGGAAACCGCCCACTTGAACGGCGACAAGCCCGCCGAGGAAGCCCGTGACTGAGCTGATTGAGTCGCGCGAGCTCCTAGACGTCACGACGAACAGGACCCCAACCGCGCCGGCGGCGATGGCAATGCCCAGCTGCAGAGCCTGGTCGCCGGTCATGCGCGGATGCTATATCGACCCGCTGCTGCCAGGTGGCTCGAATGGCGTCCCTCGCGGCGCGCGAGCAGTCACGCCCTCAGGCCACTGGCTTGATCAGCGTGCTGGGTTGAGTACCGACGCGTGATCTACGGTCGTTGACGCCGATTGCTCGGGTGCATGCGAGTCGCTGAGTCTGCGGTTCTAGACTGCAGCCGTGTGGCATCGACGCCTCGTCGCGGGCGCTGTCGCGACCTTGATGACCGGGCTCCTCGCCGTTCAGGTCTCGCTCACCGGCAGTGAAGCGGGGCCGCTGCTCAGGGTTCTGCCAGGAGGGCACGGCCTCCACGACACCGACCTCGTGTCGCTCGCGATGTGGGCGACCGGAATGGCGAGCGCTTCTTACCTCTGGTTGTCAGCGAAGAGGTGATGCTCGCACCCTAGATTTGGCCACCACGCCGCGAACCTGATGTCTGCCATCCCAAAGACCGGTTCGGGGTGGGTCAAGGGGGTGCCGCACAGCGTCTACGACCAGTCCGCCGCCGCGGTCGAACTAGGCTTAAATTGCGTCGTTGTCCGGAGACTTTGGCGTGTCCGGAAACCCGGGGCGGTCGACCCAGACCGGGCCGACCTGGTCCGCCCTGTCGGCGATGTCGTGGCCGGGCAGCACGACGAATGGCCGCTACCTAGGTCTCGACGCACTCACCCGATTCCAGGCCCTCGTAACCACCGAGTAGAGGGACCACCGAGCCCACCCCATCGCGGCACCCACAGCCTGAACAACAACGAGGGATCAGAACACGTACACCACCAATGAGCGACCGTCGCCTCGTTGCCGTCCCAGGCATGCAGACCTGCGACGTACCCCTCATGCGCCTGATGGGGCCCAGTGGACCCCAGGCGGCGATCCCTGGGGTGTGATCCTTTGCCTACTCACTCCGTTACGCAGTTTTCGGGGGCAGACTCGAAGGCGCACGGGGACCCGCACGACGAGCGAAGCCTGGAGTGATTCACGGTGGCGGACCGCTGTCCCCGATGCGGGCACGATCGTGTCCACGAGCTGCCCGCTGGAGAGCGGGTCAAGAAGCTGGTGCCGGGCATGAAGCCCAAGCGACAGACGTGTGGGGAGCCGACCGAGAGCTGGCCGTGCCCCTGCCGGAGCAGGTACCACAGCGGCATGGACGTCGCGGAGTCCCGCTCGGCGTAGGAGCGGGAAGCAGACCGGGAGGCCGGGGTCGTCGCGAGAGCGGCGGGCCCGGCCTTCGTCGTGCTCGTGCTCGCACGGAGAGGCGAGGGGGGTGCCCGGGTCGCGCACACGGGGATACACGCGACCCGGGACTACCGTCCGAGCTCCCTCCCAAACCCAGAGCTGGGCGGCGGGATCAATCATGGCCAGTGATCTAGTCCGGGCGCTAGTAAAGAGACGTACTCACAGGTAAACCCCTCAGACGGGTCACTGTTTCCCTGGGGTGGTGGGCGCGAGTGGGCGATATGCGGACGGTTGGGGGTCTCGATACGCCCGTTCGTTCCTCACGGGCTACTCGACCAGCGAGGGGAGGCCTGGTTGTTCCTCACGGGCTACTCGACCAGCGGGCAGGGCGCCTGGTCGTTCCGCACGGGCTACTCGACCAGCGAGCAGGGCGCCCGTTCGTTCCTCACGGGCTGCTCGACCGGCGAGGGGAGTTCGGGTTGTTCCTCGCGGGCTACTCGACCGGCGAGGGGGGCTAGGGCGTTTCCCATGGGCTGCTCGACCGGCGAGTGGACGGCTGCGGGGGTCTCGATACGCCCGTTCGTTCTCACGGGCTACTCGACCAGCGAGTTTGCGCTACTCGACCGGCGAGGGTGGGCTGCTCGGGTGGTGAGGGTGTCAGCCGGCCTTTGCGGCGGTGCGGGCCTGGTCGAGCTCGAAGCGCTCCCAGGCGCCCCAGGCCTCGGGGTGGATGGCGTGCTCGCGGCACCAGTCCTCGAACGGGGTGGTGAGGGGCTCCTCGGCGCGCTCGAAGAGCTGACCGAGGTAGAGGTCGAAGGACGCCATGGAGCAGGAGTGCCCGAGTGTGACGTGGGTCAAACCAGGTTGGTACCGGGGCGTTACCGGTAGGTGAACTTCGGTTGGGCGTGCTGTGCAGGAGCGGGTCGCACACTCGTTGCATGATCTGGTTCGTCGTCGGGCTGCTCGCCCTCGCGTGGTGCGTCGTACCGCTGCCGTTGGCGGTGGCCGTGGGGCGGTCGTTGTGGCAGTCGTCGCCGGAGTACGTGCCGGAGAAGCTGGCGGAGTCGGTGCGGGGGTCGGTCGCGGCTTAGGTCCTTCTGGTCGGCGTCGCTGGTGGGCTGCGGGGGTCTCGACGGGCGCTCGCCCGCTAGTGCGGCCTCGCTGCTCGACCACCGGTGGGGCCGGCGGTGGCTGTCGGCTGCGGGGGTTTCGACACGGTTGCTGCGCAACCTGCTCAACCAACGGTGGCCGCGACTGACGGCGGCGACTGACGGCGGCGGTGAGGGCCGGTGGGGTGCCGGGGCGTCAGTAGGGTGCTGGCATGAAGGTTCTGGTCACCGGCGGTGCCGGCTACATCGGGTCGATCACGTGCAAGGCGCTCGAGGTGGCGGGGCACACGCCCGTGGTGCTCGACTCGCTGCTCGTGGGGCCGCAGGCGTTCGTGCGGGACCGGATCTTCTACGAGGGCGACATCGCGGACCGGGAGCTGCTGCGGCGGATCGTCGACGAGCACCCCGACCTCGACGCGACCATCCACATGGCGGCGCGGATCGTCGTACCGGAGTCGGTGGAGAAGCCCTACGAGTACTACCGCGACAACGTCGCGAAGTCGCTGGAGCTCTTCGACGAGCTGACCGCGCTCGGCAAGCACCGGGTGCTGTTCTCGTCCTCGGCGTCGCTCTACGCGACCAAGGACGGGTTCGAGGTGACCGAGGAGGACCCGCTGGCGCCGACGTCGCCGTACGCCCGGACCAAGCTGATGATGGAGCAGGTCCTCGTGGACGTCGCCGCGGCGACCGAGCTGCGCGCGATCATCCTGCGCTACTTCAACCCGATCGGCTCCGATCCCGACCTCGAGTCGGGCATCTATGCCAAGGAGCCCTCGCACGTCCTGGGCCAGCTGGTGATGGCCGCGCGCGGGCAGAAGGACGCGTTCACGATCACCGGCACCGACCTGCCCACGCGCGACGGCACCGGCATCCGCGACTACATCCACGTCTGGGACATCGCGCGCGCCCACGTGCGGGCGGTCGAGCGGTTCGACGACGTCATCGCGAAGGTCGGCGAGCCGAGCGTGGTCATCAACCTCGGCAGCGGCGACGGTACGACGGTCCGCGAGCTCGTCGAGGCCTTCCAGGAGGTCTTCGGCCAGACGGTCCCGCTCGCCGAGGCGCCGCCGCGGCCGGGTGACGCCGTCGGTGCCTACGCCAACGCCGACAAGGCCGCTGCGCTGCTCGACTGGCGCACCGAGCTGTCGATCACCGACGCCATCGCCTCCGCGCTGGCCTGGGGCGAGAAGCGCCAGGAGATCCTGGGCTACGAGTGATGCGTCGTACGGCGGTGGTCGGCGCGTTGGTGTTGCTGCTCGGCTCACCGGGTTTCGACACGGTTGCTGCGCAACCTGCTCAACCACCGGTGGGTCTCGATACGCCGGCTCGTACCTCGCCGGCTACTCGACCGACGAGCGATCGAGCGACGGGTGCCCGAGCGACGGGTGCTCGAGCGACGGGTGCTCGCGCGCTGGCGGGGAAGGTGGTGGTGCTGGATCCGGGGCACCAGCTGGGGAACCGGAACTTCCCGCGCGAGATCAACCGGCTGGTGCCGGCGGGGCGGGGGCAGCGAAAGCCGTGCAACACCACGGGGGCGGCGACGGACGGCGGGTTCCCGGAGGCGACGTTCACCTGGCGGGTGGCGCGGCTCGTGCAGAAGCGGCTCGAGGCGCAGGGCGCGCGGGTGGTGCTGACCCGGCAGAGCAACCGGGACGACCGGTGGGGGCCGTGCGTCGACCGGCGCGGGCGGGCCGGGAACCGGGCGCACGCCGACCTGATGCTGAGCATCCACGCGGACGGCAGCTATGCGGCCGGGGCCCGCGGGTTCCACGTGATCACGCTGCCGGAGCGGAAAGCGTCGGCGCGACTGGCGCGCGAGGTCCGGTCGTCACTGCGCCGCGCGGGCGTCCCGGTGGCCAACTACGTCGCCGGGGGCGACGGGCTCGACGAGCGCACCGACCTGGCGACGCTCAACCTCTCGCGGGTGCCGACCGCGATGGTCGAGCTCGGCAACATGCGCGATCGCCGCGACGCCCGGCGGATGCGGACGGCGCGGGGGAGGGCGTCGTACGCCCGGGCGCTCAGCCGCGCGATCGCCGCCGAGCTTCGCTGATCGCACCGCCGGTCAGCGAGGCCGCCGCCGCGACGGCGAGCCCCACCCAGCGCTGGTCGCTGTTCACGAGACCCGATGGTCCGGAGCACGGCCCGGATTATGGGCCGGTCCGGTCGATCCCGCAGGAGAACGCGGAGCGGTCCAGACATTGTCAGACAATGAGCGTGTCGTTTAACACCAGGGAAACGTCCGCTGCCTACGGTCTCCGGGGGCTCGGGCCCGTCGATCCGAACGAGTGAGGATGCAGATGACCCTGAAGGACACGAGCGCCCATCCCTGGTGGCGCCGGACGTTCGCGCGAGCCGTCCCGATCATGCTGATGGCCGGCGGCCTGGCGGGCATCGCCGCCCCCGCGCACGCGGCCGACCCGATCGACGGGGCGCAGACCGCCGGCGACGCGATGTTCCCGAACGTCGGCAACGGTGGGTACGACGCCCTCAACTACGACGTCGTCATGGACTGGAGCGCGACCGGCGTCGTCAGCAACTACATGTCCGGCGTCCTCAACTCCGCCAGCACCACGATGCTGGCGAAGACCACCGGCGCCCCGCTGAAGACGTTCTCGCTCGACTTCGAGGGCCTCACCATCGACTCGGTGACGGTCAACGGCCAGCCCGCGTCGTACGAGCGGGTCATCGACGCCGCCGCGATCAAGTACAAGCTCATCGTCACGCCGGCGACGCCGGTCGAGGGCGAGTTCACCACCGTCGTGACCTACCACGGCGTCCCGAACCACCACGTCGACCCCGACGGCTCGTGGGAGGGCTGGGCCTCGACCGCCGACGGCGCCACCTTCATGGGCCAGCCGGTCGGCGCGATGGCCGGCATCCCGCACAACAACATGCCCGGCGACAAGGCGACGTGGTCCTTCACGACCACGATCCCGAGCACCATCACCTCAGCGACCGGCGCCGGCCCCAGCGCGGTCGTCGGCAACGGCGAGCTGGCCGCCAAGACGCTCAGCGAGGACGGCACCCGCACCACCTGGCGGTGGGTGCAGCAGAAGCAGATGGCCAGCGAGCTGATCATCATCTCCATCGGCAAGTACGACGTGATCGAGTCCGAGGTGACGCTCTCCAACGGCCGGGTCGTCCCGGAGTGGTCGTTCATGGACTCGGCCCTGTCCGCGACCAACAAGACGACGATCACCAACCGTCGCGCCCAGCTCGGCACGATCATCAGCCGGCTGGAGCAGATCTACGGGCCCTACCCGGGCAACAGCGTCGGCGTCGTCATCGACACCGTGCCGAGCGGCATCAACTACGCGCTCGAGACCCAGGACCGCTCGTTCTTCCCGAGCACCAACTCGGTCAACGGCAACACGCTGATCCACGAGCTCGTCCACCAGTGGTACGGCGACAACGTCTCGCCGAAGCTGTGGACCGACATCTGGATCAACGAGGGCATGGCGACCTACGGGCCAACGTACTACACGAACGTGCTGGCGCCGGCGACGCCGAACCCGGCCGCGGTCGAGACGTCGTACTACAACAACTGGAACGGCACCGCTGCGACCAGCGCCAGCTGGACCACCCCGCCCGGTGCGCAGACCAACCCGGTCAACATCTACGGCTACCAGACCTACACGCGCGGCGCGCAGTTCTGGGGTGCGCTCAACACCGCCCTCCGCGACGTCGACTTCCTGAAGGTCGTCAAGCAGTGGCAGACCCGGTACGGCGGGCAGAGCCGCAGCGGTGACGAACTGAAGGCGCTGGCCGAGGAGATCTCCGGGCGCGACCTCGACGCCTTCTGGCAGGACTGGATCATGGACGGCGACAAGCCGGCCTGGCCGAGCAAGTACGACCTCACCCTGGCCAGCACTCCCGCCTCCGGGGTCGTGGAGCCCGGCGCGACGCTGACCTACCAGCTCACCGCCGCCAACGTCGGCAAGGTCGTGCTGGCCAACGGGGTCGTGAAGGTCGACCTGGCCGACGTCCTCGACGACGCGACGATCGGCACCCTGCCCGACGGCCTGGCCCTCGACGGCACCACGCTGACCTGGACCGTGCCCTCGACGGCGACCGGCACCTCGGCCACCGCGTCCTTCGACGTGGTCGTCAAGGGCGACGCCTCCAGCGACACCCTGAAGGCCACGGCCGTGCCGACCGGCCTCGGCGGGCTCTGCTCCACCGCCGGCTGCGCGACCGACGCGTCGGTCGACGCCCACCCGATCACCCCCGCCGCGGACCCGGCCCTCTCCGGTACGCCGACCGTCGGGACGGCGCTCAGCGCCACCACCGCGGGCTGGGCCGCCGGCACCTCCTTCACCTACGAGTGGAGCGTGGCCGGTACGCCGGTGACCGGGGCGACGTCCGCGTCGTACACGCCAGTCGCGGGCGACCTGGGCAAGGCGCTGACGGTCACGGTGACCGGCAGCAAGGAGGGCTACCTCCCGGTGACGAAGACCAGCGAGCCGGTCACGGTCGTGGCCGGGACGCTGACCTCCAGCCCCGTCCCGACCCTGTCGGGCACCCCGACGGTCGACACCGCGGTCACCGCGGTGACCGGCAGCTGGGACTCCGGCACCGCGCTGGCCTACGCCTGGAGCGTGGCCGGTACGCCGGTGAGCGGCGCGACGTCCGCGTCGTACACGCCGGTCGCGGCCGATCTGGGCAAGGCGCTGACCGTGGCGGTCACCGGCACCAAGGCCGGCTACACGACGGTGACGCGCACGAGTGCTGCGGTGAACGTGGTGGCGGCGACGATCGGGACCGCTCCGGTGCCGACGCTGTCGGGGACGCCGACGGTGGATGCTGCGGTCTCGGCGGTGGCCGGGACGTGGACGTCGGGGACGGCGCTGACCTATCAGTGGAGCGTGGCCGGTACGCCGGTGAGCGGCGCGACGGCTGCGTCGTACACGCCGGTCGCGGCCGATCTGGGCAAGGCGCTGACGGTGGCGGTCACCGGCACCAAGGCCGGCTACACGACGGTGACGCGCACGAGTGCTGCGGTGAACGTGGTGGCGGCGACGATCGGGACCGCTCCGGTGCCGACGCTGTCGGGGACGCCGACGGTGGATGCTGCGGTCTCGGCGGTGGCCGGGACGTGGACGTCGGGGACGGCGCTGACCTATCAGTGGAGTGTGGCCGGTACGCCGGTGAGCGGCGCGACGGCTGCGTCGTACACGCCGATCGCGGCTGACCTGGGCAAGGCGCTGACGGTGGCCGTGACGGGCACGAAGGCGGGCTACACCACGGTGACCCGGACGAGTGCTGCGGTGAACGTGGCGGCGGCGACGCTCGCGACGACGCCGAAGCCGGTCCTCACCGGCGACGCGATCGTCGACCGGACGCTCACCGCCGACGCCGGCACCTGGGACGGCGGCGTGACGCTGGCCTACCAGTGGATCGTCGACGGCACCGAGGTCGCCGGCGCGGTCGGTCCCACGCTGGACCTCGGCGCCGCCGATCTCGGCAAGGAGGTCGCCGTCGCGGTCACCGGCACCAAGCCCGGCTACACCGGCGTGACGGTGGAGAGCGAGCCGGTCACGGTCGCCCCGGCCACGATCGCGAGCACCCCGGTGCCGCGCCTCGTGGGCACCGCCCGCTTCGGCAGCACGCTGTCCGCCGCGGCCGGCAGCTGGGACGCCGGCGTCGCGCTGGCCTACCAGTGGCGACGCAACGGGTCGCCGATCGCCGGCGCCACGGGCACGTCGTACCGGCTCGGGCTGGCCGACCTCGGTGACCGCATCACCGTCGCGGTCACCGGCACCAAGCCGGGCTACACGACCGTGACCGAGACCAGCGCCGCCTCCGGTGCGGTCGCCCGCGCGACCCTCGGGTCGGGTCGGGCCACCATCACCGGTCCGGCCAAGGTCGGCCGCACCCTCCGGGCCCGGGCGACCGGCTTCGGCAGCGGCGTGCAGGTCAGCTACGCCTGGTACGCCGGGTCGCGAAAGATCGGCACCCGGCCCACGGTGAAGCTCGGCGCGGCCACCGCGGGCAAGAAGGTCACCGTCAAGGTGACCGTCACGAAGGCCGGCTACGTCACGAAGACCGTGACCAGCCGGGCGACCGCGAAGGTCAAGAAGAAGAAGTAGCAGCAGGGACGGACGTCCCCGGGGGCCTGCGTCAGCAGGCCGTGCGTCGCGGCTCGACCGCGACCAGCCCGGGGACGTCCGTGCGCTCCGCGGCGACGGCACGGGCGAGACCGTCGTGCCAGTCGCGGTGGAAGGTCATCATCATCCGGGGCACGAGTGCCCAGCAGACGCTGCAGGTCGTTGCTTCCTCTGATCCCCCGGTCATGGCTAATCCATCGGCTTACCCGCTCCGGGGTTGAGGGGCTTCCACGGTTGGTCTGCACGTCGGCGCCCCTCGGCGCCCCTCGGCGCCCCTCGGTGGTTGAGGAGGTTGCTCTGGCAACCGTCTCGAAACCCGGTGGGCCGAGGGTCGGTACCGGTCGAGCCCGACTCTCGGGTCAGCGGAGGAGGAAGTCGACGAGCTCGGTGACCCGGCGGCGGATCTCGGCGTCGGGGAGCTGCCGGTCGGAGCCGGAGAGGGTCAGGGTCTGCATGGTGACCGCGCCGTACAGGCTGAAGACCAGTGGCGCCGGGGGCAGGTCGGAGGTCGCCTCGCCGCGGGCGACGGCCCGGCCGACGATGGCCAGGACCGCGGCGGTGTGCTGCTCGGCGACCCGGGCGCTGAACGTGCCGAGCGCGGAGGGGGAGGCGGCCGCGTCGACGGCCAGCCGGAGGGTGGCCCAGCCGGCCGGGTCGAGGTAGTGGCGGAACAGGTTGGCCGAGAGCTCGACCAGGTCGCCGCGGAAGCTGCCGGTGTCGACGTCCTCGATGCCGCCGGTGCGGGCGTCGACGGCGTCGATCAGCAGCGAGTCCTTGTCCTGCCAGCGCAGGTAGACCGTCGACTTGCCGACCCCGGCCCGGCGGGCGACCGCGTCCATCGTGAAGCCCGACCAGCCGCGCTCGCCGTACTCCTCGAGGGCGGCGTCGAGGATCCGTCCCTCGGCGCCCGGGTCCCGGGGGCGCCCGCGGGGGCGGCGCGCCGGCTCGGCGGGTGTCGCGGGCTCGGGGGAGGACACTCCCGCATTCAACCACCGCCGTCGCGTGTGGCCCGCGCCCCGTCACCAACACTCCGAAAGCGCCGCGGGGACCGCGATCGGCGTGCCATAGTCCCGCCGTGACCCATGTGCACCCGACCTGGCGGCGACGGACGATCCTGAGGGCTGTGGCCCTCGCTCTGGCGGTGGGCGGCCTCGTCGGCCTCCAGACCGGCCCGTCGTACGCCGCGCCCATCACGCCCGCGCCGACCCCCGTCCTGACGGGCGAGCCGAAGGCCGGCAACAACATCTTCATCAACGCGGGCGAGTGGCCGGAGGGCACCGCGCTGTCCTACGAGTGGCTCCTCGACGGCGTCAAGGAGCCCGGCGCCAGCGGCCCCGCCTGGACCCTGCGACAGCAGGACATCGACGTCGCCTTCCAGGTGGCCGTCACCGGCTCCAAGCAGGGGTTCGACGACACCCGCGTCGTCAGCGCGCCGGTCACCATCCTCGGCGAGCAGCAGACGCTGCGGCCGGTCCCGACCGTCGCGGGCGCGCCGCGGTACGGCGACCGCCTCGACGCCACCATCGGCGCCTGGGACATCGGCACCACCCAGGCCATCCAGTGGCTGCGCGGCGGCACGCCGATCCTCGGCGCCACGGCGGCGTCGTACACCGCGACCGTCGCGGACGTCGACGCCGCCCTGTCCGTGCGGGTCACCAGCACCCGGCCCGGCTACTCGAAGGTGGTCCGCACCAGCGAGCCGACCGCCCCGGTCGTCCCCGCGACCATGGTCGCCGGCAGCGTCACCGTCACCGGCGCGCCCCGCTTCGGTCAGTCCCTCAGCGCCCGCCCGTCCGGCTGGCCGGCCGACGCGGCGCTGGCCTACCAGTGGCTGCGCCGGGGTACGCCGGTCGCCGGGGCCACCGCGTCGTCGTACCGACTCGGGCTCGCCGACCTCGGCGCCCCGCTCAGCGTCCGGGTGACGGCCTCGAAGCCGGGCTTCACGGTCGCCTCGGCAGCCAGCGCCGCGACCGCCGCGGTCGCTCCGGCGACCTTCGCGGCCGGCAAGGTCCGCATCGTCGGCAAGCCGAAGGCCGGGCGCACCCTCCGCGCCCGGGCGAGCGGTCTCCCGGCCGGCACGGCCGTCGCCTACCGCTGGCGGGTCGGCTCCAAGGTCGTCGGCACCAAGGCGTCGCTGAAGCTGACCAGGAAGATGGTCGGCAAGCGCGTCGTGCTGCAGGTGACCGCGACCAAGGCCGGCTACCGGACGCTGACCCTCCAGACCAAGGCACCCACGAAGACCAAGAAGTAGCGGCGCGGGGGACCACGGCGGTGCGTTCTGCCGTCGTGGATACCCTCGCCCCGTGACCTGGTTCGCGCGCAACACGCACCGCTGGGACGACTGGTCGCTCGACGACCTGCTCGCCGCGAAGGGGGACCAGCGGGTGAGCCTGGTGGTGCCCGCCCGCAACGAGGCGGCCACCGTCGGCGACGTCGTGACCCGGGTCCGCGAGGCCCTGGTCGAGACGGTCGCGCTGGTCGACGAGATCGTGGTGATCGACTCCGACTCCACCGACGACACCTACGACGTCGCCACCGACGCCGGCGCGGTCGTGCACCGCTCCGCCGAGGTCCGCCCCGACCTCGGCTCCCGGCCCGGCAAGGGCGAGGCGATGTGGAAGTCGCTCTTCGTGACCACCGGCGACGTGATCGTCTTCATGGACGCCGACCTGCTCGACTGGGACACCCACTTCGTGCCCGGCCTGCTCGGGCCGCTGCTCACCCGGCCGGAGGTGTCGCTGGTGAAGGGCTTCTACGAGCGGCCGGGTTTCGACGAGCTCAACCAACGGGAGTCGGCCTACGAGGGCGGGCGGGTCACCGAGCTGGTCGCCCGGCCGCTGGTCGCCCTGCTCTTCCCGCCGCTGGCCGGGCTGGTGCAGCCGCTGGCCGGCGAGTGGGCCGTACGACGCTCGCTGTTCGCCTCGCTCTCGGTGCCGACCGGGTACGCCGTCGAGCTGGCCGCCCTGATCGACACCTGGCGCGGCCACGGGCTCGACGCGATCGCGCAGGTCGACCTCGGCCGCCGCGCGCACCGGCACCAGGCGCTGCGCGACCTCGGCGCGATGGCCACCCAGATCCTCACGGCCGGCTGGGCCCGCTCGACGCACAGCCACCACGCCGACGAGATCACCCTGAGCCAGTTCGGGGCCGGGATGACGCTCGAGGCGGTCGCCGTACCCGTGACGGAGCGGCCGCCCGCGGTGGGGGTCGGCGCATGACGCTGAAGCTGGGTCGGCACCACTTCCCCGACGACGCGACGATCATGATGGCGATCGTCAACCGCACGCCCGACTCGTTCTACGACAAGGGCGCGACCTGGGCCGAGGACAAGGCCTTCGACCGGGTCGCCCAGGTGGTCGACGAGGGCGCCGAGATGGTCGACATCGGCGGCATCAAGGCCGCCCCCGGCGAGAACATCTCCGAGGACGAGGAGAAGCGGCGGGTCGTCGACTTCGTCGCGCGGGTGCGCTCGGCGTACCCCTCGCTGGTGATCTCCGTCGACACCTGGCGGGCCTCGGTCGGGCGGGCGGTCTGCCAGGCGGGCGCCGACGTACTCAACGACGCCTGGGGCGGCGCCGACCCCGAGCTGGTCGACGTCGCGGCGGCCTTCGGCGCCGCGATCATCTGCACGCACACCGGCGGCGCGACGCCGCGGACCCGGCCCTACCGGGTGGAGTACGACGACGTCGTCCGCTCGGCCATCCAGGACACGGTCGCCTACGCCTACCGGGCCGTCGCCGCCGGCGTCGACCGCCGCTCGGTGGTCATCGACCCGGCCCACGACTTCGGCAAGAACACCTTCCATTCGTTGGAGCTCACCCACCGGCTCGGGGAGATGGTCGACACCGGCTGGCCGGTGCTGGTGTCGCTGTCCAACAAGGACTTCGTGGGGGAGTCGCTCGACCTGCCGGTCGGCTCGCGGCTGACCGGCACGCTCGCGGCGACCTCGGTCGCGGCGCTGGCCGGCGCGCGGATCTTCCGGGTGCACGAGGTCGTCGAGACGCGGCAGACGGTCGACATGGTCAACACGATCGCCGGGCGGCGGCTGCCGGCGCGGGCGATCCGGGGGCTGCAGTGAGTCCCGACGGTGGTCTCGACACGCCCCCTCGTTCCTCGGGGGCTACTCGACCGACGAGAGCGGTCCTGGTGCCGGGGGTGCTGGCGCTGCTGCCGTCGTACGCCGGGCTGAGCGATCCGGTGCTGGACCTGCGGTTGGCGTGCCTCGACGCGGTGTCGTGGTTGGGCTCGGACGTGGTCGTGGTGGGGGATCCGCAGGGGTGTCGGGTGGGTCATTCGCTCCTCTCGGCTGCGGGGGTTTCGAGACGGGACTTCGTCCCTCCTCAACCACCGGAGGGCGGTTCCTACCTGGTGGTGGGGAACGGGTCGGCGCGGCGCTCGGAGAAGGCGCCGGGGCACCTGGACGAGCGGTCGTTCGCGTTCGACGACGGGCTGCGGGCCGCGCTCGCGTCGAGTGACGCCGGATGGTCGGACTTCGCGCTCGGGGACGACCTGCTCGCGTCGCTCGACGGGATCCGCGAGCTGCTCGGGCTGCTGCCGGCCGGGACGCCGGCGCAGGTGGACTACGACGACGACCCGTTCGGGGTCCGGTACTGGGTGATGAGGTGGGAATGGTCGTGAGGGTCCTGATCGGCACCGAGGGTCCCCTGGAGGACCTGTACGCCGTGCCGCGGCTGCCGTGGCTGCGGGTCAACATGGTCAGCACGCTGGACGGCGCCGCCACCGGGTCGGACGGGCGCAGCGGGTCGATCAACGACCCGGCCGACCGCGAGGTGTTCGCCACCCTGCGGCGCCTCGCGGACGCGGTCCTGGTGGGGGCGGGGACGGCGCGCGCGGAGGGCTACCGGCCCGCCGACGTCCCCATCGTGCTGGTCAGTCGGTCCGCGGAGGTCCCGGAGTCGCTCCGCGGGGCCGACCCGGGGCGGGTGCTGATGGCGACCGTGGCGACCTCCCCGGGGCTGGCCGCGGCGCGTGAGCTGCTCGGGGCCGAGCACGTCCTGGTCTGCGGGCAGCACCGGGTCGACCTGCCGCTGCTGCGCGGCCGGCTGGTGGCCCTCGGCCACGCCAGCCTGCTGGCCGAGGGCGGGCCGCACCTACTCCGCGACCTGCTCGACCAGGGCGTCGCCGACGAGCTCTGCGCGACCGTCGTACCCCGGGTGGTCGGGGGCGACCACCCCCGGATCGCGGCGGGGCCGCCAGTCGACGTACCCCTGGTGCTTAGCACGCTGCTCGAGCAGGACGGGACCCTGCTCGGGCGCTGGCTGATCACTTCGTGAAAGATTTCACAAACGGTTCTGAACGTGTTCGGTTCGGCGTACCGTCAAGAGCGTGGCCACGCCTGACCTCCTGATCACCGCGCTCACCTCGGACCTCGACCCCGCGGGGCTGATGCCCGCCCGGCAGCAGATGGCGCTGTCCCTGGGCTGGCACATCGTGCTCGCCTGCTTCGGCGTCGCGCTGCCGGCGATGATCTTCTGGATGCACTGGCGCGGCGTCCGGCGCGGCGACGACACGGCCCTGCTGCTCGCGCACCGGTGGGCCAAGGTCTCGGCGGTGCTGTTCGCGATCGGCGTGGTGTCCGGCACCGCGCTGGCCTTCCAGATGGGCCTGCTGTGGCCCGGCCTGATGGGGACGTACGGCGACGTTGTCGGCCTCTCGTTCGCCTTCGAGGGGCTGGCCTTCTTCCTGGAGGCGATCTTCCTCGGCATCTACCTCTACGGCTGGGGACGCATCGACCCGCGCCGGCACCTGTGGTTCGTGCTGCCGATTGCGATCACCGGGGTCGTCGGCACCTACTGCATCCTCACGGTCAACGCCTGGATGAACGCCCCCGTCGGGTTCGACCTCGTGAACGGCGAGGTCACGAACATCGACCCGTGGGCGGTGCTGTTCAACCCGAACGCGTTCTGGCAGTTCCTGCACATGTGGGTCGCGGCCTACATGGTGGCCGGCTTCTCGGTCGCCGCGGTGTACGCCGTCGGCCTGCTGAAGGGCCGGCGCGACCGCTACCACCGGCTCGGGTTCCTGGTGCCGTTCGGGTTCGCGAGCGTCTCCGCCGTTCTGCAGCCGGTGGTCGGCCACCTGCTCGGGTCGCGGCTCGCGGAGACCCAGCCGGCCAAGTTGGCGGCGTTCGAGCTGGCCACCGAGACCGACTCCGGCGCCTCCCCGCTGCGGATCGGCGGGGTGCTGATCGACGGCGTCGTCCGCTACTCGATCGACATCCCCTACCTGGGCTCGCTCTTCGCCCGGAACTCGTTCACGAAGCCGGTCCAGGGCCTCGACACCATCCCGGTCGAGGACCAGCCGCCGATCAACATGACGCACCTGGCGTTCCAGTCGATGGTCGGCATCGGCACCCTGCTGGCCCTCGCGGTGGTCATCTTCTGGGTCGCGCGGTGGCGGGGGCACGACCTGCTCGAGAGGCGGCTGTTCCTGAGGTTCGTGTCCATCACCGGCGTGCTCGCCGTGGTCGCGCTGGAGGCCGGCTGGATCGCCACCGAGGTGGGCCGGCAGCCGTGGATCGTCTACGGGATCATGCGGACCCCCGAGGCCGCCGGGAACAACTCCGGGCTGTGGTGGCTGCTCGGCATCACGACCGTCGTCTACGCGCTGATGACCGTCGGGGCGACCATCGTGATCCGGTCGATGGCCCGCCGGTGGCGGGCGGGCGAGCAGGACCTGCCCTCGCCGTACGGGCCCCGCGTGGAGACGCTCGCGTCGTCGGAGAAGCCGTCGTGACCCTCGAGATGGCGGTCGCGGCCGCGATGTTCGTCGGGGTCGTCGTCTACGCCCTGTTCGGCGGCGCCGACTTCGGCTCGGGCTTCTTCGACCTGACCGCCGGGGGCTCCGAGCGCGGCGCCGAGCTGCGCACCCAGGTCGACCGGAGCATCGGCCCGGTGTGGGAGGCCAACCACGTCTGGCTGATCTACGTGCTGGTGACCTGGTGGACGGCGTTCCCCGAGGCCTTCGCGGCGGCGATGGAGACGCTGATCCTGCCGATGTTCCTGGCGCTGTTCGGGATCGTGCTGCGGGGCGCGAGCTTCGCGTTCCGCAAGTACGCCGAGACGCTCGGCCAGGCCCGCTTCTTCGGCGTCGTCTTCGCGCTGTCGTCGGTCGTCACGCCGTTCTTCTTCGGCACCATCGCCGGGGCGATCGCGTCCGGGCGGGTGCCGGCGTCGGGCCGGGGTGAGCTGATCGGGTCCTGGGTGAACCCCACCTCGATCTTCGGCGGCGTGATCGCCGTCGGGACCTGTGCCTTCCTCGCCGGCGTCTTCCTGACCGCCGACGCCGCCCGCGCCGGCTCCGCGGGGCTCGCCGCGACGCTGCGGCTGCGCACCCTGTCCGTCGGCCTGGTCACGGGGGCCGTCGTCTTCGCCGCGCTGGTCCCGCTGGAGCGCGACGCCCCGACCCTCGCCGACGGCCTCGAGACCCGGGCCGCACCGCTGATCGTGCTGTCCTTCCTCGCCGGCGCCGCCACCCTCTGGCTGCTCTGGACCCGCCGCTTCGCCCTGGCCCGCCCCGCCGCCCTGCTCGCCGTCGCCGCCGTCGTCCTCGGCTGGGGCGTCGCGCAGTACCCCTGGCTGCTCGTCGACGAGGTCACCATCGCCGACGCCGCCGGTGCCCGGGCCACGCTGCAGGGGGTCCTGATCGCCGCCGCCATCGCCGCCGCCCTGGTGCTCCCCTCGCTCGCCTACCTCTACCGGCTCACCCAGACCGAGGCGTGGACGAGGCCGGACCACTAGCCACGCCCGGTGGTCGAGCAGCGATGGACGACCGCCGGTGGTCGAGCAGGAAGGCGCTCTGGCGCCTGACGGTGTCGAGACCCCCGCAGCCGACAGGCAACCTCGACCGGCTCAACCCTGCGGGCCCCGGTCCCGACCTCGCGCCAGCATGGGCAGGTCGCTGAGCCGCCCCTCGATCAACGCGATCCGTTTGGCGCGACCCCAGTTCTGGATCTGCTTCTCCAGCGCGAAGGCGTCATCGATCCGGGCCATCTCGACGCTCCACACCAGCCGGACAGGGCGGCGGCGCCGAGGACGCGTGTAGGCGGCTCCTTCTCCCGAGCTGTGCTGCGTGAGTCGACGCTCGAGATCGACGGTGCTGCCGACGTAGAAGGACGTGTCGGCGCACTCGAGGATGTAGGGCCAGGCCATGGGCTCACCCTGGGCGAAGCATCGATCGAGCGCCATGGGTCGTGTGTGCGTCTGTGGACGAGGTCGCTTGTCGGGTCACCGGGTCTCGACAACGTCAGGCGCTAGCACGCCTTCCTGCTCGACCAGCGTTGCTCGACCACCGGGTGGGGCTGGCAGGGTGGGGGGATGGAGACGCGGAGGCCGGTCTGGCAGCAGGCGATCGGGCTGGTGGGCGGGTTCGTGGTGGTGCTGTGGGTGCTCGAGATCGTCGACTCGGTCGCCGACCACCGCCTCGACCAGTACGGCGTCCGGCCCCGCGACGCCGAGGGGTTGCTCGGGATCGCCTTCGCGCCGCTGCTGCACGGAGGCTGGGGTCACCTGGAGGCCAACACGGTGCCGGTCGTGGTGCTGGGTTTCCTGGTGCTCGCGACCGGGATCGCCCGCGGCCTCGCCGCGACCGGCGTGATCTGGGTCGTCGGCGGGCTCGGCACCTGGCTCGTGGCGCCGTCGTACACCGTCCACATCGGGGCGTCCGTGCTGATCTTCGGCTGGATGACCTACCTGCTGGTCCGCGGTGTCCTCAACCGGAGCCTGGCCGAGGTGCTGATCGGCCTGGGGGTGCTGGTGATCTGGGGCGGGCTGCTCTGGGGCGTGCTCCCGGGTGATCCGGGGGTGTCCTGGCAGGGGCACCTGTTCGGGGCGGTCGGCGGCGTGGTCGCCGCCTGGGTGCTGCGGCCGGACCGATCGGTAGCCTCCCGGCATGACTGAGCAGAGGGTGAGCGACGAGCTGCTGGTGCGCCGGTCCGACGGCGTGGTCGAGGTGACGTTCAACCGCCCCGAGCGCCGCAACGCCTTCACCCGGGCCATGTACGCCGGTCTCCGCGAGCTGTGCGACGAGCTGCGGACGGATGCCGGCGTACGGGTGTTGGTGCTGCGCGGGGCGGGCGGCAAGGCCTTCGCCGCGGGCAACGAGATCAGCGACTTCGTGGACGCCGACGCGGTGGCCTACGAGGGCTGGATCCGGGAGCTGCTGGAGGCGCTGTTCGCGCTGCCGCAGGTCACGGTCGCCGCGGTCGACGGGGTCTGCGTGGGCGGCGGGCTGGCGGTCGCGTCGCACTGCGACCTGCGCGTCGCCACCCCCGGCAGCCGGTTCGGCTACCCGATCGCGCGCACCCTCGGCAACGCCCTCTCCGCCTCGATCGTCTACCGCACCGCCGCCGTCTTCGGGGAGTCGCTGACCCGCGAGATGCTGCTGGCCTCGCGCCTCGTCGACGCCGATCGCGCCTACGCCGTGGGCGCGCTGCTCGGGGTCGTCGAGGACCTGGACGGCGAGCTGGCCGGGCTCGTCGACGGGATCCGGGCCGCCTCCGGGGTCACCCTGCGCACCACGAAGGCCCAGCTCCACGCCCGAGCGCAGGTCGCCGAGGCGTCCCCGCGCGACGACGAGGCGGTGCTCCGCGACGTCTACACCGGACCCGACTTCGCCGAGGGGGTGCGGGCGTTCCTGGCCAAGGAGAGGCCCGCCTTCCGGTGAGTAGCCCGGGACCAGGGCGCCCCACGGGGGCGAACGTGACCGCCGTCCCTCCTGAGGGCGGGTCCGGCCGCTCGTTCGCCCCCACAGCGCGCCCTCGGGCCTGGGTAGCCTCCGGGGCATGAGCCGTGCACGCCTCGTCCTGGGCCGCCTCGAGCGGCGGTGGGACTCGCTGCTCCGGTCGCGGTGGGGCGACAAGGTCCCGGCCCATTTCCGGATCGTGGCGTACGTCGGCCACGGCAGCGCCGACCAGCAGGGGACTGGCCGCGTCGTCGTCCGCGGCCGGGTCCTCGACGACCCGGAGCCGGCCGAGACGATCGACGGCGAGACCCCGTGGGCGGCGGTACGACGCAGCGTGGCCGGCTTCGTGACCAGCGAGCTCCCGGGGGTGCACCTGCGGGTCGAGGTGGGCGGCGCGGAGGCCGAGGCGGTCACCGACGACGACGGCTACTTCCGCGTGGAGCTGAGCGGCTGCGAGCTGAGCGCGCCGTGGTCGGAGGGGACGATCCGGCTCGCGGCGCCGTACCGCGGGATCCGTGAGGCGACCGCGCGGGTGCTGGTGCGGGTCAGCGACGAGCGGGCCGAGCTGGGGGTGCTCTCCGACGTCGACGACACGATCCTGGTGACCGGCGTGCAGCGGACCTGGACGATGATCCGGCAGACGCTGACCGGGTCCGCGCTCACCCGGACCACCTTCGACGGGGCGCCCGAGCTCTACCGCGCGCTGGCCCGGCCCGACGACCGGAACCCGTTCTTCTACGTCTCCTCGAGCCCGTGGAACCTGCACGACTTCCTGCTCGGCTTCCTCGCCCACCGCGGCTTCCCGACGGGGCCGGTGCTGCTGCGCGACCTGGTGGCCGGGGGCCATAAGCGCGAGCGGATCGAGGAGGTGCTCGGCCTCCACCCCCACCTGCGGTTCGTGCTGGTCGGCGACTCCGCCGAGCACGACCCGCAGATCTACGCCGAGACGGTCCGCCGGCACCCCGGCCGGATCCTCGCGGTCTGCATCCGCGAGGTGCGTCTCGACCCGGGGGACGGGCGGGTCGAGGCGGTCACCGACGGCTGGGACCAGGACGTCCCGTTCGTGCTCGCGCCCGACACGGCGACGATGGTGGCCGCGCTCCGGGACCTGGGGTTGGTCCCGCCTTCGTCGGTCGAGTAGCGAGCGCCAGCGAGCGTATCGAGACCGCTGGTGGGTCTCGATACGCCGCCTCGTTCCTCGGCGGCTACTCGACCAGCGAGCGGCTACTCGACCAGCGAGCGGCGATCGGCTACTCGAGCGACGAGCGGTGGGCGGCTACTCGACCGACGAGCTCAGCGAGCGGTGGGCCTCGATGAGGGAGGGGCCGTACCAGGTCAGCAGCCGACCGCTGACCAGCTCGGTGGGGGTGGTGAAGGCCTCCGGGCCGTCGTCGGCGGTGAAGACGTAGGGCTCGTCGGGCAGCAGTACGACGTCCGGCCCGGCCGCCTCGATGTCGGCGACGAAGACGTGGGGGTAGCGGTCGGGGGAGTCGGCGAAGACGTTCTCGAGCCCGAGGCGTCGGGCCAGGTCGCCGGTGAAGGTGCGCGCGCCGACCACCATCCACGGGTCGCGCCAGATCGGGATCGCCGCCCGGCGACGCACCGGCGGCAGCGGCCCGCACCAGAGGTCGCGGGCGGTCGCCAGCCACTCCGGTCGCGCCCAGCCGAGGACGTCGTCGAAGAGCTCCTCGAACGCCTCGACCGCCTGCGGCACCGTCTCGATCACCGTGACGTGGACGCGTACGCCGGCCTCGCGCAGGCGCCGTACGTCGAGCTCCCGGTTCTCCTCGCGGTTGACGACCACCAGGTCGGGGGCGAGGTCGCGGATCGCCGCGAGGTCGGGGTTCTTGGTCCCGCGGACCCGTCGTACGACGAGGTCCGCGGGGTGGGTGCACCAGTCGGTCGCCCCGACGAGCGCGTCCGGGCGGACGCTGGCGAGCGCCTCGGTGATCGAGGGCACCAGCGAGATCACCCGGTCGAGGGTCACCGCAGGCTGATGGTCCCCGACAGGGCCGGCTCGAAGGGCAGGTCCGCGTGCTCGGCGACCCGGGCGTCGACCTTGGTGGCCACGTCCTCGGGCCACGGCGACGTCTTGCGGGTGGTCATGTCGATGTGGAGGAAGATCTCCTCCATCACGTAGCTGAGCTGCTTGCGGGTGTCGTCGAGCAGGTAGACGACCACGTGGATCGCCCGCTCCGAGCGCCCGATCAGCCGCACCCGCACCGAGACGTTGTCCCCGGTCAGCAGCTCGTTGACGTAGGTCAGGTGGTGCTCGGCGGAGAAGACCGCGAAGCCCTTGTCGGCCCAGTTGGTCGGGATGCCGACCTCGGTGAGCGCCTCGTCGAGCCCCTCGCTGGCGATCCCGATGTAGTGCTTCACGTTCATGTGGCCGTTGATGTCCTCGAACGCCACCGGCACGCGCCGGTCGCTGTAGGCGGGGAGGGCGGCCAGGTCGTCGTACGTCGGCAGGGTGCTCACGGTCGGCAGGGTATCCGGGTCGGTCCCCGGCCATTCCGCCGGTTCGCTGGTTGAGGTGCGAAGCCGTGCTGGCGGGTGAGCCTCGAAAGGCGTTCAGCCGGGCGTGGGCACGATCGAGGTAGAGGTAGGTGGGTCGGCTGCGGGGGTTTCGAGACGGGACTTCGTCCCTCCTCAACCACCGGACCGCGGGACTTCGTCCCTCCTCAACCACCGGACCGCGGGACTTCGTCCCTCCTCAACCACCGGACCGCGGGACTTCGTCCCTCCTCAACCACCGGGGCGCTCCTCAATCACCCCGGGGCGTGGGGTCAGACGTTGCGGCGGTAGGCGCCGCCGACCTCGAAGAACGCCTCGGTGACCTGACCGAGGGTGCACACGCGGGCGGCGTCCATGAGGACGGCGAAGACGTTCTCACCGGAGGTCGCGGCGGCCTTCAGGCGGTCGATCGCCGCCTCCGCCTCGGTGCGGTGCGCCTCCTGGAAGGCGTGCACGCGGTCCAGCTGGGAGCGCTTCTCGGTCTCGGTGGCGCGGGCCAGCTCGACGGTCACCGGGGTGGCGCCCTCGGCGTCCTTCTTCAGGAAGGTGTTCACGCCGATCAGCGGCAGCGTGCCGTCGTGCTTGCGGTGCTCGTAGAGCATCGACTCGTCCTGGATCCGGCCGCGCTGGTAGCCGGTCTCCATCGCGCCGAGTACGCCGCCGCGCTCGTTGATCCGGTCGAACTCCTCGAGGACGGCGGCCTCCACCAGGTCGGTGAGTTCGTCGATGATGAACGACCCCTGGAGGGGGTTCTCGTTCATGGCCAGGCCCCACTCGCGGTTGATGATCAGCTGGATGGCCAGGGCCCGGCGCACGGAGTCCTCGGTGGGGGTGGTGACGGCCTCGTCGTAGGCGTTGGTGTGCAGGCTGTTGGCGTTGTCGTAGATCGCGATCAGGGCCTGCAGCGTGGTGCGGATGTCGTTGAAGTCCATCTCCTGCGCGTGCAGGGAGCGGCCGCTCGTCTGGACGTGGTACTTCAGCTTCTGCGAGCGCTCACCTGCGCCGTACTTGTCGCGCATCGCGACCGCCCAGATCCGGCGGGCGACCCGGCCGATGACGGAGTACTCGGGGTCCATGCCGTTGGAGAAGAAGAACGACAGGTTGGGCGCGAAGTCGTCGATGTCCATGCCGCGCGCGAGGTAGGCCTCGACGTAGGTGAAGCCGTTGGCGAGGGTGAACGCGAGCTGGCTGATGGGGTTCGCCCCGGCCTCGGCGATGTGGTAGCCAGAGATGCTCACCGAGTAGAAGTTGCGCACCCCCTGCTCGATGAACCACTCCTGGATGTCGGCCATGCAGCGCAGGCTGAACTCGGTCGAGAACAGGCAGGTGTTCTGGCCCTGGTCCTCCTTGAGGATGTCGGCCTGGACGGTGCCGCGGACCGTGGCCAGCGCGGTCGCGTCGTCGACGCCGGCCGCCCGGGCCTGGTCGAGCACGGTGTTGAGGAAGAAGGCCAGCACGGTCGGCGCGGGGCCGTTGATGGTCATGCTGACGCTGGTGCTGGGGGCGAGCAGGTCGAACCCGTCGTACAGGACCCTCATGTCGTCGAGCGTCGCGACGCTGACGCCGGACGTGCCGACCTTGCCGTAGATGTCGGGCCGCTCGTCGGGGTCGCGGCCGTAGAGCGTGACCGAGTCGAACGCCGTCGAGAGCCGCTTCGCGTCGCCGTCGGCGGAGAGGATCTTGAAGCGCCGGTTGGTGCGCGCGGGGTCGCCCTCGCCGGCGAACATCCGGGCCGGGTCCTCGCCGTCCCGCTTGAACGGGAAGACGCCCGCGGTGAAGGGGAAGTAGCCCGGCAGGTTCTCCCGGCGCCAGAAGCGCACCAGCTCGCCGTGGTCGGCGTACGACGGGAGCGCGACGCGGGGGATCCGGTTGCCCGAGAGCGACTCCCGGGTCAGCTTGGTGTGGAGCTCCTTATCCCGGACCTTCACGACCTGCTCGTCGCCGGAGTAGGACTCGACGACGGCCGGCCAGCCGGCGATCTGCTCGCGGAGGGTGTGGGGGAGGTGGGTCTCGATACGCTCGCTGGCGCTCGCTACTCGACCGGCGAGGTCAGCGTCCTCCGCGTCGTCGAGGTCGTCGGCGACGAGCCGGTAGGCCTGGGCACGGCGGGCCGCGGCGGCCAGCTTCTCGGTCTCGGCGTGGTAGGCCCGGACCGTCTCGGTGATCTCGGCCAGGTAGCGGACCCGCTCGGTCGGCACCACCTGGCGGATGCCGGAGG
Organism: Nocardioides lianchengensis; assembly: GCF_900101465.1. Lineage (GTDB taxonomy): Bacteria > Actinomycetota > Actinomycetes > Propionibacteriales > Nocardioidaceae > Nocardioides > Nocardioides lianchengensis. The sequence continues at coordinate 79,294 of NZ_FMZM01000016.1, read as the reverse complement.
AGTGGCGTACGTCGACCGGGGTCAGCGCGCCCTCCGCGAAGTCCAGGCCCTTCTCGCTGAGCACCCCGCGCAGGTGCTGGTAGAGCGCGGTGACGCCGTCGTCGTTGAAGGTCGCGGCGGAGGTGCCGAAGACGGGCATGTCGTCGGGCTGCTGGCCGAAGGCCTCGCGGTTGCGGACCAGCTGGCGGCCGACGTCGCGCAGCGCGTCCTTGGCGCCCCGGCGCTCGAACTTGTTGATCGCGACGACGTCGGCGAAGTCGAGCATGTCGATCTTCTCCAGCTGCGAGGCGGCGCCGAACTCGGGCGTCATGACGTACATCGACGCGTCGACGAACGGCACGATCGCCGCATCGCCCTGGCCGATGCCGGGGGTCTCCACGACGACCAGGTCGAAGCCGGCGGCCTTGACCACGGTGATGACGTCGTCGAGGTGGTCGGGCAGCTCGTGGGCGCCGCGGGTGGCCAGGCTGCGGAACAGGACCCGGTCGCCGTCGAGGGAGTTCATCCGGATCCGGTCGCCCAAGAGCGCCCCACCGCCGCGGCGCCGGGTCGGGTCGACGGCGATGACCGCGACCCGGAGCTTGTCCTGCTGGTCGACGCGGAAGCGTCGTACGAGCTCGTCGGTGAGGGAGGACTTGCCGGAGCCGCCGGTGCCGGTGATGCCGAGGACCGGGGTGGTGTGCGCGGCCGCGGCGTCGCGCAGGGCGGCGACCATGTCGGCCGGCAGTCGGCCGCCCTCGGCGCCGGTGATCGCGCGGGCGATCGCGAACCGGTCGCCGCTGATGACCTGGTCGGCGCCGACCTGCTTGCCGCTCCAGAGGTCGAAGTCGCAGTCGGCGACGACCGAGTTGATCATCCCGACCAGGCCCATCCGCTGCCCGTCCTCGGGCGAGAAGATGGTGACGCCGGAGCTGCGCAGCCGCTCGATCTCCTCGCGGACGATCACGCCGCCCCCGCCGCCGACGACCTTGATGTGGTCGGCGCCCTGGGCGCGCAGCGACTCGACGAGGTACTCGAAGTACTCGAGGTGCCCGCCCTGGTACGACGACACCGCGACCCCCTGGGCGTCCTCCTCCAGGGCCGCGTCGACGACCTCCTGCACGGAGCGGTTGTGCCCGAGGTGGATCACCTCGCAGCCCTGGCTCTGGAAGATCCGCCGCATGATGTTGATGGACGCGTCGTGACCGTCGAAGAGGCTGCTCGCGGTGACGAGGCGGACGGGGTGCTGGGGGACGTGCAAGTCGGTCATGGCCGCCTCGGGGGAGAAGATTGGATGTCCAACTATTTGATAGTAGGACGTCCACGGACCTACGGGGAAGTAACCACCCGTCTAGCCGTCGACCAGGTCGCCGCCGCTGGCGCGGACGGCGCCGAGCAGCTCGGTGAGGGCGGCGAGCCGGTCGGCCTCGAGACCGGGCCGCTCGAAGACCTCGGTGTTCAGGCCGGTGGTCGCGGTCTCGACCACCTCGCGGCCGGCGCCGGTGATCGAGGCGACCACGACCCGGCGGTCGTCGCTGCGGCGGACCCGCTCGACGTACCCCTGCCGCTCGAGGCGGTCGACGGCGCTGGTGACGCTCGTGGGATGGACCTGGAGCAGCGAGCCCAGGCGGGTCATCGGCATCCCGCCGGCCTTCGAGAACGAGAGCAGCCGCAGCACCTCGTAGCGGGCGAAGGTCAGCCCGAGCGGGCGCAGCACGGCGTCGATGCGCTCCATCAGCAGCTGCTGGACGCGGACCACGGAGGTCACCATCGCCATCCCGTCGGCGGCCTCGGACCAGCCGTGCCGGGTCCACTGCCGGTGCGCCTCGCGGATGGGGTCGCGGTCGGGGCTCACCGGGCCAGCCTAGGTCCGCGCGGAACAGATCCCGGTCGCCGGTGGTTGTCGCCGGACATGGCCTCGGACGACTCCAGACGCATCTCTGTCCTCCTGGGCCTCCTCTTCGGCCTCGCCGGCATGGGCTCGGCGTCCGCCGCGATCGCGCTGCCGATGATCGGCGACCACTTCGACATCGGGGTCGGCCAGGCGACCTGGACGATCAGCCTCTACGCGCTGATGCTCGCGGTCACGACCGCGGTCTACGGCCGGGTCTCCGACCTGGTGGGCGTGAAGCTGCCGCTGCTGGTCGGGATCGGGCTGATGACCGCGGGCGCGCTGGTCGCGGCCGCCGCGCCGTCGTACGGCGTGCTGCTGGTGGCCCGGCTCTTCCAGGGCGCCGGCGCCGCGGCCGTCCCGACCCTGGGCGTGGCCATCGTCAGCGCGCGGTACGACGGCGCGGTGCGCGGGCTCGCGCTCGGCCGGCTGGCCGGCACCGCGGCCGCCGTGTCCTGCCTCGGCCCGTTGCTCGGCGGGATCGTCGAGCACGCCTTCGGCTGGCGCGCCGTGATGGCGCTGCCGGTCCTCGGCGTGCTGGTCGTCCCGCTGCTGTGGAAGGCGCTCGTCGGCGACGGCACCGGGGCCAGCCTCGACATCCTCGGCGCGGTCCTGGTCGCGCTGACCGCGTCCGGACTGGTGCTGCTGGTGCAGTCCCCGTCGACCGGCCTGGTGGTCGCGCTCGCCGGGGTGCTGCTGCTGGTGCTCGGGGCGCCGCTGGTGGCGCTGCGGGTGCGGCAGCGTCCGCACGACGGGTTCCTGCCGATCGCGGTGATCGGCAACCCGACGGTGGTGCGCAGCGCGCTGGCCGCGGCGGCGGTGCCCGCGGCCTGGTTCGGACAGCTGATCGCGGTGCCGGCGGTGCTGGTGCACGACGGCTGGGAGGCCTGGCAGGTGGGCCTGCTGCTGGTCCCCAGCGCGGTGGTGGCGCTGTTCGTCCCGCGGGTGGCCGGCCCGCTGCTGGACCGGGTCGGGCCCTCGGTGTCGCTGGCGGTCTCCGGGGTGACCGCGTCGGTCGCGCTGCTCGTCGCCGGCCTGGGCGCCGGCATCGACTCCGCCCCGGTGCTCGGCGTCGGGGTGCTGCTGGTGACCGTGGCCTTCGGGCTCGGACAGCCGTCGCTGGGCGCCGCGGTCGGGTCGGCCGTGCACGTCGACGTCCGCGGCGTCGCGCTCGGGATCGCCACGCTCGTGTTCATGACCGGGGGATCGGTGGGGTCGGCCGTGGTCGGTGGGGCGGGTGACGTGATCGGGGTGTCCTGGGCGCTCGCGCTGCTGGCGGTGCTGCCGGTGCTGGGGTTGGTGGCGCTCGCGCCGGAGCTGCGGCGGGTGGCTGAGGTGGCCTGAGGGTGGGTTGGTGTCGGTCACTCGACGTCTGCGGTCGGGTGCGAGGGTTTCGACACGGTTGCTGGCGCAACCTGCTCAACCACCGGTCGGTCCCGGTGAACGAGACGGGGTCGGGGGTGGGGGTCGGCGGACTCGGTCAGAGTGACGCGCATGCAGGTGGGGATGACGCTGCCCGTGATGGAGCCCGACCTCTGGGCCGAGCCGGGGACGCTGGAGGCGTGGGCGCGGGCCACCGACGAGGGGCCGTTCTCGTCGGTGTGCTTCGGCGAGCGGATGGCCTTCGACAACCCCGAGACGCTGACCCTGCTGGGCGCGGTCGCGGCCTGGACGTCGCGGGTGCGGATCACGACGACCGTGGTGGTGCCGCAGCTGCACGACCCGGTGCTGCTGGCCAAGTCGCTCGCCACCGGCGACCGGCTGAGCGGGGGCCGGCTCAGCGTCGGCCTCGGGGTCGGCGGCCGGGTCGAGGACTACCTCGCCGTCGGCGCGGACCCCACCACGCAGCGGATGCGCGAGCTCGGCGACCGGGCCGCGGTGATGAGGCGGGTGTGGGGCGGCGAGCGCGTCGGTGACGACGTCGGGCCGGTCGGGCCGCCCCCGGTCCAGGAGGGCGGACCCGAGCTGCTGGTCGGGACGATGGGTCCGCGGACGGTCCGGTACGCCGCCGGCTGGGCCGACGGACTCGCCGGCGTCACCCTCGACCTGTCCACGGACGCCGTCGGGACGCTCTTCGACCTGGCCCGTGCGTCCTGGGCCGAGGCAGGACGGCCGGCCCCGCGGCTGACCACGTCGTTCTGGTTCGCGCTCGAGGAGACCACCGGCGGCCAGGCCCGAGCGCAGGTGCACCGGCACCTGCGCCACTACATGAGCTGGCTGCCCGCGAGCCTGGTCGACGCGATGGCCCCGACCACCGGCTTCGCGGGCACCGTGCCCGAGCTGGTGGCCCTGCTGCGCCGCTTCGAGGACCTCGGCACCGACGAGGTCCAGCTGATCCCGACCGGCTCCGCCGTCGAGCAGGTACGACGGGTCGCGGACGCCGTGGCGAAAACCTCGGGATAACTCCTCGGCACCGGTCCGCCGACCCCTACGGTGTGCGGATGCGCAACGACTGGGTGCCTGCGTCGGCGGCCCTGCTCGTCACCGGGGCGATGGCCCTCGCCCTCGCCTCGCTGCTGACCCCGACCGGGTCCAGCGGCTCCGAGACGCTCCAGCTGGTCCGCGAGAACGACAACCGCTGGCTCGCCGTCTCCGCGATCTACTTCCTGGCTGCCGCCATGCTGATCCTCGGCCTGCCGTCGGTGCTGGTGCTGGTCCCCGGTCCGGGGCGGTACGTCGGGATGTCCGCCGTCGTCGCCCTGGCCATCGGGTTCATCGGCATCGCGGGCTACGCGATGCTGCTGGTCTTCCTGCGGGCCCTGGTGGTCACCGATGCGATCCGGGACAAGAGCATCAATGCGGTCACCGAGGAGGCCGGCCTGCTGGTCTTCCTCTACGGCTGGATCGTGGCGTTCTACCTCGGCGAGCTGCTCCTCGGCGTGGCGCTGCTGCGTGCCGGCTCGGTGCCCCGCTGGATCCCGCTGCTGATGCTGCTGCACGTGCTGATGCTGCCGCTCGGGGCGCTGCTCCCGAACGCGGTCTCCAAGTGGTCGATCCTGGTCTTCGGGCTGGCCTTCGCCGGGATCGGGATCCGCTCCGCCAACCCGGCCCCGACGCTGCGGCCGCGCTGAGGGACCCCTTGCGAGTAGTACGGGGAGGGGCACACGTGTGCCCCTCCCCGTACTACTCGCGAGCACCCTCTGGCCGCAGGGCCGCAGCGAGTGCGCCGACCTGATCCAGGGGCGCGTCGTACCCGGGGAAGTAGCAGCAGACCCGGTCGGCGACCGCGCCGAAGCGGCGGCCGAGCTCGGCCGCGCACTCCTCGGGGGTGCCGCGCACGGCGATGGTGTCGATCATCTCGTCGCTGACCAGCGCCATCATCGCGGCGACGTCGCCCTGCTTGGACAGGGCGTTCAGCTCGGGCTGCAGGTCTCCCCAGCCCTCGACGTCGAGGACCGGGCGGTAGGCCGGGGTGGAGCCGTAGAAGGCCAGCAGCCCGCGCACGCCAAGGCTGGCCGCGGCGAGCTCCTCAGGCGTGCGGCCCATGGCCAGGATGGCCTGCGGGAAGATCGCGATCGACTCGCGGCCGGCCCGCTCCAGGCCCTCCTGGACGGCGGGCAGGGTGCGCTCGGCGAGGTGCCGGACGCTGTGGAACGGCATCACCAGCAGCCCGTCAGCCACCTCGGCCGCGGTTCGGGTCATCACCGGGCCGAGGGCGCCGAGCAGCACCGGCGGCGCGCCGTACGGGTTCGGGCCGGGGACGAACGTCGGCGGCATCAGCGTGTGGCGGGTGTGCTCGCCGACGAAATCGAGCCGGGTGCCGTCCTGCCACGAGGCGAGGATCGCCTTCACGGCGGCGACGATCTCCTTCATCCGGGCCGCGGGCGGCGACCAGGTGGCGCCGTACCGCTTCTCGATGTGGGGGCGGATCTGCGAGCCGAGGCCCAGCCGGAACCGCCCCCGCGACATCAGCTGCAGGTCCCAGGCGGTGTGGGCGAGGTGCATGGGGGAGCGGGGCATGGCGATCGCGACGTTGGTCATCAGGTCGGTCTCGACCGCCCCGGCCGCCGCGGCCAGCGGCAGGAAGACGTCGTGCGGGCCCTCGAAGGTGAACAGCCCGTCGACGCCTGCGGCGACCAGTTCGCGGGCCCGTTCGGCGGCCAGGTCCGGGCGGGCGTCGAGCTGGACGTCGAGGAGCATGGCGCCGATCCTCACCCAGCGGTACGGCGGCCGCGGGCCCTGTCCCGCTCAGTCGGCCCCATCACCCGGTGGTTGAGGAGGTTGCGCAGCAACCGTCTCGAAACCCCCCGCACCCGAACGCCGTCGTCGCCCGGCGGTGGTTGCGAGACGGGACGCTACGGGCTCTCCCACACGACCGGGGCGGCGAGCTGCGCCTCCTCGGCGTGCCGCAGGTCCTGGGCGAGGTGGTCGGCCATCGCGGTCTGGGTCTCCCCGGCGTCACGGGACGCGATCGCCTCGACGATGCGCAGGTGGGCCTGGCGGGCGGTGGAGCGCCGCGCGGCGGTCTCAGTGCCCCCGGCCGGGCGATCGAGGAGCAGCAGAGCGGCCGAGAGGTGGGCGAGCACGGGGTTGCCCGAGCCGCGGGCGACGAGGTCGTGGAAGTGCCGGTCCTGCTCCAGGAAGCCGCGCGGGTCGTCGAGGTGCTCCGAGCTCTCGGCGACGGCGCGGAGCTCGCCGAGCTGGTCCTCCGTCATCTGCTCGGCCGCCAGCCGCGCCAGCGCCGGCTCCAGGCCCGCCCGGGCCTCGGCGACGCTGCGGAGCGGAGCCTGGTCGAACTGCAGGAGCAGGGTCAGTGAGGTCGCGAGCGCCGTGGGGTCGGGTCGCCGGACGATCGGGCCCCCGCCCGGGCCCGGCTTGAGCGCGATGACGCCCTGCAGCTCCAGGAAGCGCAGCGACTCGCGCAACGTGCCCCGGCCCACCTCGTACTCCTCGAGCATCACCCGCTCGGGCGGCAGCCGGTCGCCCACGGTGTTGCCGCGCCGGTTGATGTCGGCCACGATCCGCTGCGCCACGAGGAGCGCGGTCTTCTGCGGGCGGGTCGTCGACATGGGCGGATCATATTCATCGATCGGCCGGGGTGGGGCCGCTCAGGCGGTCTCCCGGCGCACCAGCGACGGCGGGAAGATCACCCGCATCGCGGCCGCGGGCCGCTCGCCGTCGACCTGCTCCAGCAGCAGCCGGGTCGCCTGCTCGGCCATCTCGCGGATCGGGTTGCGCATCGTCGTCAGCGGCGGGTTGGTGCGCTCGTGCACGCCGAGGTCGTCGTACCCGATGACGGCGACGTCGTCGGGGACCCGGCGACCGAGGGCGGCCAGCGTCTTGAGCGTGCCCGCCGCCATCAGGTCGGAGGCCACCACGATGCCGTCGAGGTCGGGGTGCCGGGCCAGCAGCTCGGCCGCCGAGCGCTCGCCGCCGGACTCGGTGAAGTCGCCGTGGATGACCGCGTCGTCGGCGAGCCCGGCCTGCCGCATCGCGGCGTACCAGCCGTCGAGCCGGTCCACGCTGGCGGTCATGTCGGCCGGGCCGGCGACGGTGCCGATCCGGCGGCAGCCGCGCTCGACCAGCGCCTGGGTGGCCTCGCGGCCACCGGCGACGTTGTCGGTGTCGACGTAGGCCACCTTGTCGGCGCTGGTCCACGGCCGGCCGACGAACGCGCACGGCAGGTCGAGGGCGGCCAGGTGGTCGGCCAGGCTGTCGCTCTGGTGGTGGGAGACCACGAGAGCGCCGTCGATGTGGCGGTTGCGGAGGTAGCGCAGCATCCGCTGCTCCTCCTCGCCGGGTCGGGCCAGGAGCAGCACCAGCTGGACGTCGCGCTCCGCGAGCACCCGGGTCGCGCCGCGCAGGGTGTGGGCGAAGAACGGGTCCGTGAAGACCCGCTCGTCCGGCTCGGGTACGACGAGCGCCACCGAGTCGGTCCGCCGCGTCACCAGGCTGCGCGCCGCCGGGTTGGGCGTGTAGCCCAGCGTGCGGACCGCGGCGTCGACCGCGGCCTGGGCCGTGGCGCTGACCCGGTTGCCGCCGTTGATGGCTCGCGAGGCGGTCGCCCGGGACACCCCGGCCAGCCGCGCGACCTCGTCGAGGGTCGGCGAACCCCCGGGACCGAGGCCGTTGCGGGTGCTCACGCGCGCCACGCTACCGACCTCACGGGGTCGTCCCGGGCGTGTGTCCAGGCAGTCGTCCAGGCAGTCGTCCGGGCAGCCGTCCGGTGCGGGCGGCCTCGGCGTAGAAGCGGGCGCTGGCCTTCGGGGTGCGCACCTGGGTGTCGTAGTCGACGTGCACGATCCCGAAGCGCTGCCCGTAGCCGTAGGCCCACTCGTAGTTGTCGAGCAGCGACCACGCGAAGTAGCCGCGCACGTCGACGCCCTGCTCGATCGCGGCGTGCGTCGCCCGCAGGTGCGCATCGATGAACTCGAGTCGGCCGGGATCGTCGACGGTCCCGTCCGGGCCGACCTCGTCGTCGTACGCCGCGCCGTTCTCGGTGATGTAGACCGGCGGGACGTCGTACTCGTCGCGGAGCCGGACGAGCAGGCGGGTCAGCCCCTCGGGCTGCACCTCCCAGTCCATCCCGGTGACCGGCAGCCCGCGCCGCGGGAAGCCGATGTCGGTCCCGCCCGGGTACGGCGAGGTGACCGGCCGCGACGGGTGCTCGATGCGGGACCCGAGCACCTCGGCGGGGTCGCCGATCGGGCGGCCGCTGGCGGCGTCGCCGTGGTAGTAGTTCACGCCGAGGACGTCGATCGGCGTGCTGATCAGCTCGAGGTCGCCGTCGCGAACGACGTCCTGCCACGGCCGGCCGTTGAACGTCAGGCCCGCGGTGTCGCCGGCCAGGTCGTCGGCGTAGCGGCCGTGGAAGATCGGCTCGAGGAAGACCCGGTTGAAGAAGCCGTCCACGCGGCGCGCGGCGTCGACGTCGGCGGGCTCGGTCGGGTCGTAGGGGTCGGCGACGGTGAGGTTCAGCGTGATCCCGAGCTGGGCCTGCGAGCCGCGACGGCGCAGCTCGTCGACGACCAGCCCGTGCCCGAGCATCAGGTGGTGCGCGGCGACCACCCCGGCGACGCCCTCCTGGCGACCCGGCGCGTGCTGCCCGCCGGTGTAGCCGAGGAACGCCGAGCACCAGGGCTCGTTCATCGTGGTCCAGTAGGGGACCCGGTCGCCGAGGGCGTCGTACAGGGAGAGGGCGTAGTCGGCGAAGCGGTACGCCGTGTCGCGGTTGGTCCAGCCGCCCGCCCGCTCGAGGGTCTCGGGCAGGTCCCAGTGGTAGAGCGTGACCCACGGGGTGATCCCGCGGCCGAGGAGCTCGTCGGTCAGCCGCGCGTAGAAGTCGAGGCCGGCCTGGTTGGGAGCGCCGCCGTCGGGGCGGACCCGCGGCCAGGCGGTCGAGAACCGGTAGGCGTTGAGGTTCAGCGAGGACATCAGCGCGACGTCCTCGGGGTAGCGCCGGTAGTGCTCGCAGGCCACGTCGCCGGTGTCGCCGCCGAGCACGGCCCCGGGCACGCGGGAGAAGGTGTCCCAGATCGACGGCGTACGGCCGTCCTCGGCCACGGCGCCCTCGATCTGGTACGCCGCGGTGGCGGCGCCCCAGAGGAAGTCGCGGGGGAAGACCAGCTGCCCGGTGGTGTCGGGCGTGATGGTGGTGGTGGGGGAGGTCATCCCTTGACCGCTCCTTGCATGATGCCGGCCACGAGCTGGCGGCCGGAGACGACGAACAGGATCAGCAGCGGGATCGTGGCGAGCCCGGTGCCGCAGAGGACGAGCGCGTAGTCGGTGGTCTGGCCCTGGCCGGCGATGGCCAGTTGGTCGAGCGCCACCTGGAGGGTCTGGTTGTCCTTCAGGGCGACCAGCGGCCACATGTAGTCGGTCCACACGGTCATGAAGGTGAAGAGGAACAGGATGGCCATCGCCGGGCGCGCGGCCGGGACGGCGACGGTCCAGAAGGTGCGGATCATCGAGGCGCCGTCCACGCGGGCGGCCTCGATGAGCTCGCCGGGGATGGCGTCGAGGAGGTACTGCCGCATGAAGAAGACGCCGAACGCCGTGACCAGGGTCGGCAGCGCGACGGCGGCCAGGGTGTCGTACAGCCCGTAGTCGGTGACGATGATGAACAGCGGCACGATCGCCAGCTGGGTCGGGACGGCCATGGTCAGTACCACGAAGCCCATCAGCGCGTTGCTGCCGCGGAAGCGCAGCTTGGCGAAGCTGTAGCCGGCGAGCGTCGCGAAGAACACGACGGACGCGGCGCAGGCGGTCGAGACGATGATGCTGTTGGCCATCGCCTGCCAGAAGTCGATGGTGTCGAACACTCGGCGCGCGTTGTCGAGGAAGTGCCCGCCCGGCAGCAGCGGCGGCGGCACCTCGCGGGCCTCGGCCTTGGTGTGCGAGCCGATGACGAACGACCAGTAGAGCGGCAGCGCCGAGCCGATGACGAAGGCCGCGAGCAGGCCGTAGACGACCCAGCCCGGGCGGTGGACCAGCTTGCTCTGCCTGCTCATGCGTTCCTCCTCGTGACGTAGCGGGTGAGGGCGAAGTTGAGCAGCGCGATCCCGACGATGATCAGGAAGAGGATCCACGCGGCGGCCGACGCCCGGCCGTAGAAGCCGTCGACGATGCCGCGGTCGTAGATGTAGAGCGCCACCGTCATGTACTGGTGGTCGGCGCCGCCCTCGCGGCTGATCGAGTCGTCGAAGAGTCGCGGCTCCGTGAAGATCTGCAGACCGCCGATGGTGCTGGTGACGATGATGAAGATCATCGTCGGGCGGATCATCGGCAGGGTGACCGAGAAGAACTGGCGCAGCCGGCCGGCGCCGTCGATCGCCGCCGACTCGTAGAGGTCGCGCGGCACGGCCTGCATGGCGGCCAGGAAGATCAGCGTGTTGTAGCCGGTCCAGCGCCAGTTGACCATGCTCGAGATCGCGACGTGGCTCCACAGCCGGTCGACGTGCCAGCGGATCGGCTCCAGCCCGATCTCGCGGAGCGTGGTGTTGATCAGCCCGGACTGGTCGGCGAAGAAGCTGCCGAAGATGAGCGCGGTGGCGGCCGGGGCCACCACGAAGGGCAGCAGCACGCTCATCCGCCAGAAGGTGCTGGCCCGGAGCTGGTTGTCGAGGAGCGCCGCGATGCTGACCGCGATGACGATCTGCGGGATCGACGACATCAGGAAGATGCTGAAGGTGTTGACCAGCGCCTTCTGGAAGATCGGGTCGTGGAGGACGAAGTCGAAGTTCTCCCACCCGGTGAACTCGCCGCGCTGGCGGTAGATCTTGTCCCAGTCGTGCACCGACAGGTAGCCGGTGTAGAGGAGCGGGAACAGGCCGACCAGCGCGAAGAGGACGAAGAACGGCGAGATGTAGAGGTACGGCGAGAGCCGCACGTCCCAGCGCGAGAGCCGTTGCCGGCGCAGCAGCCGCCGGTCGGGCGGCGGGGGTGCGGTCGTCGTACTCCCGGCCTCGTCGGTGGGGGCGGTGCCCCGGCCGGGTCGTTCATCGGTGAGCATCGGCGCCCTTCCTCAGGTGGTGTCGGGCCGCCCGGGGAGAGCTCGGGCGGCCCGACGGTCGTTCCACTCCATCACTGGAGCGGGGTCACGGGAGTGCGATCACTGCAGCGAGGCGACGTCCTGCTCGAAGGTCTTCCACGAGTCGGCGGGCTTGGTGCCCTGGTCGACGCGGTTGATGGCGTCCTGGAACTTCTGCAGGACGTCGGAGTAGAGCGGGCCGTGGTAGGGCTGGACGGTGATGGCCGCGGCCCGGTTGGAGAAGATCTCGCCGGCCGGGGCGCCGCCGAAGTAGTCGTCGGTCGCCGCGAGGACGGCCTCGGACTTCAGGGCCTCGACCTGCGAGGGGAAGTTGCCGGTCAGCTCGAAGACCTTGGCCTGCTGCTCGGGCGCGGTGAGCCAGGTGATGAACTCCTTGGCCTCGGCCTGGTGCTTCGACACCTTCGGGACGGTCAGGTAGGAGCCGCCCCAGTTGCCGCCGCCGCCCGGGAAGACGTCGGCGATGTCCCACTCGACGCCCGCGGGAGCGGGGTCACCGGTGTTCTCCTTGATGTTGTTGCGCATCCAGCCGGGGCAGGCGACGGTGGCGATGCCGGGCTTCTGGAACGCGGCGGTCCAGTCCGGGCTCCACTGGACGGCCTTGCTGCCGAGGTCGGTGTGCGAGGTGACGGTGTCCCAGACGTTCTTCAGCTCGTCGGAGGAGATGTCGATGGTGTTGTCGGCCTGCTCGAAGGGGAACTCGACCTGGTTCAGCATCGCCTGGGCGATCGAGCCGCTGGCGTCGTAGAAGTTGGCGTCCGAGCCCTTCTTGAACTCCTCGCCGAGGGCGAAGTAGTCGTCCCAGGTGCCCATCTCGGCGGCGACCTCGTCCCGCTCGCTGGGGAGGCCGGCCGCCTTGAAGAGGTCCTTGCGGTAGCAGATCGCCTCAGGGCCCGCGTCGGTGGCGTAGCCGAGCAGCTGCCCGTCCTCGGTCGTGGCGCCGGCGGACTTGAAGTCCAGCCAGCGGCCCTCGACGTCGGGCGAGGAGAGGTCGACCCAGACGTCCGGCGCGGCCACGACGGCCGGCATGTAGTCGCCCTCGACGGCGACGACGTCGGGGAGACCCTTGCCGCCGGCCTGGAGGCTGGTCGTGACCTCGGCCTTCCAGTCGTCCCACTTGGAGACCTTGGTCTGCTCGACCTGGATGTCGGGGTTCTCGGAGTTCCACTGCTCGATGAGGTCGTCGTAGCCGAACTCGCCGAACGTGGTGATGGAGATGGAGTCGCCCTTGGCGAGGTCCTCCTGCTCCGCGGACTTCTTCGGGTCGCTGTCGCCGCCGCACGCGGCGGTCAGTCCGATGACGAGGACGCCGATGGCGGCGCCTGCGAGGGACCGGCGGACCGGTCGGGGGATGGTGTTGCGCACGGTGACACTCCTGACTTGCACGGATCAGCATGACGGCGTCGATCGGAGGTCCCGAGTCGGGCGGAGGTGTGAGAGCGCTTCCACGGATCGACGGCGCAACGATGACATGGGTCACATTCCCTGTCAACGGTTGCGCTGCAATCGCTCACCGCCAGGGGCGGAAAGTGTGGAAACGCTTCCACTAGACGGCGGCCCAGCGTGCGTCGTACGGTGCGGGAACCCATTCACGACGGATCGTCCGGCACGTGCCTGCCGGTGAAGGGATCTACCTGTCATGTCCTCTGTGACCTACCGAAACGCGGAGCGGACCTACCCCGGCTCCGACACCCCCGCGGTGTCCGACCTGAACCTCGAGATCGGCGACGGGGAGTTCATGGTCCTGGTCGGGCCGTCCGGCTGCGGCAAGTCCACCTCGCTGCGGATGCTCGCCGGGCTGGAGGAGGTGACGGCCGGCCAGATCCTGATCGGGGACCGCGACGTGACCGACCTGCCGCCCAAGGACCGCGACATCGCGATGGTCTTCCAGAACTACGCGCTCTACCCCCACATGACCGTCGCCGAGAACATGGCCTTCGCGCTCAAGATGGCCGGCGTGGGCAAGGAGGATCGGGGGGCCCGGGTCGCGGAGGCGGCGGGGCTGCTCGACCTCGAGGCGTACCTCGACCGCAAGCCGAAGGCCCTCTCGGGTGGTCAGCGGCAGCGGGTCGCGATGGGGCGCGCGATCGTGCGCCAGCCGCAGGTGTTCTGCATGGACGAGCCGCTGTCGAACCTGGACGCCAAGCTCCGCGTCTCGACCCGCACCCAGATCGCCGCGCTGCAGCAGCGGCTCGGGATCACGACGGTCTACGTCACCCACGACCAGGTCGAGGCGATGACCATGGGCGACCGGGTCGCGGTGCTCAAGGACGGCCTCCTGCAACAGGTCGACACCCCGCTCGCGCTCTACGACCGGCCGGCGAACCTCTTCGTCGCGGGCTTCATCGGCTCGCCCGCGATGAACCTGCTGGCCGCGAAGAGCGCCGGCGACGGCTCGGCCGTCGTCGACGGCTTCTCGATCCCGATCGACCGGACCGCGGCCGCGAAGTCGTCGGGCGCGATCACCCTCGGCGTACGGCCGGAGTCCTGGCGGATCGCCGCCGAGGGCGAGGAGGGCTACCCGGTCAAGGTCGCGGTCGTCGAGGAGCTGGGCGCCGACGCCTTCCTCTACGCCACCCCGGCCGAGCCCGCGCCCGACGCCGCCGGGGAGGGCGGCCTGCTCCAGCAGATCGTCGCCCGCATCGACGCCCGGCTGCCGCTCGCCAAGGGCGAGGTGGTCCGCCTGACCACCAGCCCCGAGAAGGTGCACGTCTTCGACACCGCCACCGGCGCCCGCCTCACCGCCTGAGCTGTGCATGAGCTCGCCGAGTCGGCGCACATGTGCGCCGACTCGGCCTAGTGCTCCCCGGGGCGGCGGGAGCGGAGGAGGCCGACGACCAGAGCGAGGGCGAGGAGGGCGAACCCGGCGGCCCGGCCGTACATCGTCAGCTGGTAGAACCGGTCGGACCACGTCCACTCGCTGGTGCTGCGATAGGAGAACAGCACGAAGGCGGCGGATCCGCCTGCGAGCAGCGCGCCCAGGGCGGCGAGGGGAGCCACCGGGCCGCGTCGGAGCACGGCCAGAGCGGCCAGAGCGGCCAGCAGGCAGACGGCGAGCTCCAGGCCCGAGCTCACCCAGAGGTCGGTCGGTACGTCGTACGGGTCGTCCATGGCGGTCTCCTTCTCCTCAGACCGTGCCGACGGGCCCAGCTGCGCCCGTCGGTCGTCCGGTCCGGATGAGCGTGAGCAGCACGGCCAGCGTGACGAGCGCGAAGCCGGCCGCCCGCCCGTAGGTGATCGCCTCGTACGACCAGTCGGGCCAGGCGATCGGCCCCGCGTCGCGATACAGCGTCGTGAGGTAGTCGACGAGGGCCAGGCCGGTGGTGGTCCCGGCGAGGAGCGCGCCCAGGGCGCCGACGACAGCGGCCCGTCCGTGGCGGAGCAGAACCACGCAGGCGACCAGGGCGACGACGCTGGCCCCGAACTCGGTCACGATGCTGATCACGACGTGATCGGGGATGTCGTACTGCGTCACGGCCAACTCGTCGTCCACACCCGAACCCTTCCAGAAATGCGCCGAGCCGGCGCGAGTTCGCGCCGACTGGGCGCGACCTCACACCGGCTCGGGTGTGGTGCGGGGGACTACTTGGACTTGCGGGCCCGGCTGGCCATCTTGGCGCGCTCGTTCTGGTCGAGGACGACCTTGCGGATCCGGACCGACTCGGGGGTGACCTCGACGCACTCGTCGTCGCGGCAGAACTCCAGGCACTGCTCCAGGCTCAGCTTGCGCGGCGGGATCAGCTTCTCGAAGTTGTCGGAGGTGGCGGACCGGATGTTGGTCTGCTGCTTCTCCTTGGTGATGTTGACGTCCATGTCGTCGGCGCGGGAGTTCTCGCCGACGATCATGCCCTCGTAAACCTCGGTGGTCGGCTCGACGAACATCACGCCGCGCTCCTGCAGCGACGTCATGGCGTACGCCGTCGCCGCGCCCTTGCGGTCCGCGACCAGGGAGCCGTTGGTCCGCGAGCGGATCTCGCCGGCCCACGGCTCGTAGCCCTCGGAGATGCCGTGCGCGATGCCGGTGCCGCGGGTGTCGGTGAGGAACTGGGTGCGGAAGCCGATCAGGCCGCGGGCGGGGACCAGGAACTCCATGCGCACCCAGCCGGTGCCGTGGTTGGTCATCTGCTCCATGCGGCCCTTGCGGGAGGCGAGCAGCTCGGTGATGGTGCCGAGGTACTCCTCGGGGGCGTCGATGGTCAGGCGCTCGAACGGCTCGTGGACCTTGCCGTTCACCTCCTTGGTGACCACCTGCGGCTTGCCGACGGTCAGCTCGAAGCCCTCGCGGCGCATCTGCTCGACCAGGATGGCCAGCGCCAGCTCGCCGCGGCCCTGCACCTCCCAGGCGTCGGGGCGCTCGGTCGGGAGGATGCGCAGCGAGACGTTGCCGATCAGCTCGCTGTCGAGGCGGTCCTTGACCAGGCGGGCCGTGACCTTGCCGCCCTTGACCTTGCCGACCAGCGGCGAGGTGTTGGTGCCGATGGTCATGGAGATGGCCGGCTCGTCGACGTGGATGAGCGGCAGCGCGACCGGGTTCTCGACGTCGGCGAGGGTCTCGCCGATGGTGATGTCGGGGATGCCGGCGATGGCGACGATGTCGCCGGGGCCGGCCGACTCGCCGGGCTTGCGCTCGAGTCCCTCGGTGACGAGGAGCTCGGTGATCCGGACGTTCTTGACCTCGCCGTCGCGGCGGATCCAGGCGACCGTCTGGCCCTTCTTCAGGTTGCCCTGCTTGATGCGCAGCAGCGCCAGGCGACCGAGGAACGGCGAGGAGTCGAGGTTGGTGACGTGGGCCTGCAGCGGCGCGCCCTCGTCGTACGTCGGCGCGGGGATCGTCTCGAGGATCGTCTTGAACAGCGGCTCGAGGTCGCTGCCCTCCGGCATGGTGCCGTTCTCGGGCGCGGTCAGGCTGGCGATGCCGGCGCGACCCGAGGCGTAGACGACCGGGAAGTCGAGCGCGTCCTGGCTGTGCGACTCGTCGAGCAGGTCCATGAACAGCTCGTAGGTCTCGTCGACGACCTCGGAGATCCGGGCGTCGCCGCGGTCGGTCTTGTTGACGACCAGGATCACCGGCATGTCGGCGTTGAGCGCCTTGCGCAGCACGAAGCGGGTCTGGGGGAGCGGTCCCTCGGACGCGTCGACCAGGAGGACGATGCCGTCGACCATGGACAGGCCGCGCTCGACCTCGCCACCGAAGTCGGCGTGGCCGGGGGTGTCGATGATGTTGATGACCATCGGCTGGCCGCCGCCGGCGGGGCCCTCGTAGTGGACCGCGGTGTTCTTCGCGAGGATCGTGATGCCCTTCTCGCGCTCGAGGTCACCGGAGTCCATCACGCGCTCGGCGACGCTCTCGGCCTGGTGCGCGGTGAACGCGCCGGCCTGGCGCAGCATCGCGTCGACGAGGGTGGTCTTGCCGTGGTCGACGTGCGCGACGATGGCGACGTTGCGGAGGTCAGTGCGCTGGGTGTTTCCAGACATGGCGGTACGACGTCACTTCCGGTGGGGTACGAGGACCCGAACGGGCCTCGTCGAGTCTACCGGCGGGGGTCGCTCCCGCCGATTCAGCGAGCGTCGCCGACGGTGAACAGCGCCGTGATCTCCGGCACCTCGAGCCGCGCGTACGGCGCGAAGGCCGCCGCCAGCGTCCCGTCCGGCCAGTAGCGGCCCTCGTGCTCGACCCCGCCGTCGGTGAACGTCCAGCGCCAGATCCCACCGGAGCGGCTCACGGTGGTGCGGTGCCGTGGCGGCTCGACCGGGTCCAGCCCCCGGGTCGCCCGCCAGGTCGCGCCCAGGCGGGCGACCAGGGTGGTCTCCGCGAGCGGTCCCGGCGGTCGGAAGGTGCCCAGCCCCTGCCGGTCGCCGGCCTCGTCGACCGTCGAGACGCGCGACCAGTGCTGGTCGGCGGTGACGACGTACGTCGTGCCGTCCGCCCCCACCAGCCGGCAGTACGACGGCGCGTGCACCTCGATCCGCCCGCCCAGCGCGGCCACGGCCGCGACCGCCTCCGCGCTGAGCAGCCGCCGGGTGGTGGTCGCGGCCTTCGCGCGGGCCCGGTCGTCCTCGACCTGCCAGCCGCGGCGCCAGCCCTCGCGCTGCAGCGCGTCCTTCGCCGGCAGCCGGCCCGCCGCCAGCGACTCCAGCAGCAGCTCGGCGGGCGCCCCGGCCCAGTAGTCGAAGTGGATCCCGGTCACACCGAGGTCGGTCAGCGTCCGCTCGGCCTCGCGCAGCACGCGCATCTGGCCGTCGTACATGCCGACCCACTCGCCGTCGCGGCCGCCGAGGCGCACCACCCAGGTGGCCGACCCGGCCACGGAGACCTCGGGCGTGAGGTGCGCCAGGAAGGCGCCCAGCGTCGTCTCGCCGGGGACGTCGAGCGTGCGCTCGTGCGACTCCGTGTCGTCGCCCATGGCCACGCTGTCCCGGTCCACCGTCACCTTCACGCTCCTATGGTGGAGGACATGCCCCGGATCGCCACGAAGGACCGCGTCGACCGCGACCAGCTGCTGGAGTTCGTCCGGCCCCGGCACCGGATGCTGCTGGTGACCACCAAGCAGGACGGCTCGCCGCAGGTCTCGCCGGTCACCGGCGGGGTCGACGCCGACGGGCGGGTCGTCGTGTCGACGTACCCCGACCGCGCCAAGGTGACCAACCTGCGCCGCCGACCGGCCGCCACCGTGCTGGTCCTCTCCGACGAGTGGGACGACGCCTGGGTGCAGCTCGACGGCACCGCCGAGGTGCTCGACATGCCGGACCCGGCCGCCGAGGACGGGCTGGTCGAGTACTTCCGCTGCATCTCCGGCGAGCACCCCGACTGGGACGACTACCGCGCGGCGATGCGTCGCCAGGGCAAGTCCCTGCTGCGGATCTCGGTCGAGTCGTGGGGCCCGATCGCCACCGGCGGCTTCCCGCCGGACCGCGCCCCGGCCTAGACAGCAGCCCTCGCGGTCGGTGCGCCCGGCTTACCCTGGATCGGTGTTCGGATTCGGGGGGATCCGCCGCGCGGTCGGCGCGGCTGCGGCGGGCCTGGTGGCCGCTGCCCTCCTCGTCGCGCCCGCGGCGCAGGCCGACCCGGAGACCGACCCGCCCGAGAACGTCCTCCCGCCCGCCATCACCGGCCCGGCCCGACCGGGCGGGACGCTGCGCTGCTCACCCGGGACCTGGCTCGACGAGCCGACCCTGACCACCGCCTGGCGGACCGGATCGACCCCGCTCGGCGAGGGCGCGTCGTACGTCGTGCGGAGCGCGGACGTCGGTGCCGTCGTCGTCTGCACCGTGCGCGCGGAGAACTCGGTGGGCGTGTCGACCGCCAGCTCCTCGCCGGTCACCGTCACCGCCGCGCCGCGGACCCCGTCCGCTCCGCCGGCGCCGAGCACCGCCTGCACCGGCGCGCCGTACGTGCAGGCGGCCGGGGGTGTCCTGTGGACCCGGCGCCGCACCGTCGCGATCCGGGTCGCGACGCCGGCCGGCACCACCGCGGTCGAGATCGCGGGCAACCCCGAGTTCTGGGGCGCCCAGCGGCGCCGGCTCGACGCGCGCTGCACCTATCGCTGGACGCTCGCCGACCTCCCGGACGGCACGCCGCAGCGCATCTACGTGCGCTTCCCCGGCGCCACCGCGCCGATCACCGTCTCCGACGTCCTCCGGTACGACGTCAGCCCGCCCTGGGTGACCAAGGCGCACGCGCGCTGGAGCAACCGCCGCGGCGGCTGGGTGCTGCGGACCCGGGCGCGCGACGTGGGGGCCGGCGTCGCCTCGTTCGAGACCGCCCGGCGCAACGGCACGGTCCGTCGGGCCCACCGCCTGGGCCGCACGGTCGTCAGCTGGGACCGGTCGGTCCTGGAGCGGGTCCGGTTCACCGACCGGCTCGGCAACCGCAGCGGCTGGGTGCGGGTCCGCTTCCTGTCCTGAGCCGTCGACGGCCTTGCCGCTGTCGGTGGTCGAGCGGAGGGTGGGGGGCATGAGGTGCTCCTTCCTGCCGCCCTACCTACTCCGCCGGCTCGCCGACACCGTCGGCCCGGCGCCCTACCGGCTGACCCTGGTGGAGGACGGGCGGATCCGCTCGTTGCGGGCCGCCGCGCCGTTCCCCGCGGACGCCGGCGCAGCGCCCTGGACGGTGCACGACGCCGGCGGGGCCACCGCGCTCCCGGGCGACCCGGTGCGCGCGGCCGGGCAGGCCGC
Organism: Nocardioides lianchengensis; assembly: GCF_900101465.1. GTDB lineage: Bacteria > Actinomycetota > Actinomycetes > Propionibacteriales > Nocardioidaceae > Nocardioides > Nocardioides lianchengensis. The sequence continues at coordinate 59,762 of NZ_FMZM01000016.1, read as the reverse complement.
CACGGGCGACGCGGCGGTCGACGAGGCGGCGGACGGGGTGGCGGCGGCGCTCGGGCTCTTCGCCGAGGTCTACGGGCGGTCGTCGTACGACGGGGAGGGGGCGCCGGTCTCGCTGACCGTCCACTACGGCGAGGGCTACGCCAACGCGTTCTGGGACGGCCGCCAGCTGGTCTTCGGCGACGGCGACGGCCGGGTCTTCGATCGGTTCACCAAGCCGGTCGACGTGCTCGGCCACGAGCTCGCCCACGCGGTCACCGAGCACACGGCCGGCCTGGTCTACGAGGGCCAGTCGGGGGCGCTCAACGAGTCGGTCTCCGACGTCTTCGCCGCCTGCCTGCGCCAGCGGCTGCTCGACCAGACCGCCGACCGGGCCGACTGGCTGATCGGGGTCGGGCTCTTCCTCCCGGGGGTGGCCGCCCGGGGGCTGCGCGACATGGCCGCCCCCGGCACCGCCTACGACGATCCGCTGCTCGGGCAGGACCCCCAGCCGGGCCATCTCGACGACTACGTCGAGACGACCGACGACAACGGCGGCGTGCACGTGAACTCCGGGATCCCCAACCGGGCCTTCCAGCTGGCCGCGACCGCGATCGGCGGTCGCACCTGGGAGGGCGCCGGCCGGATCTGGTACGACGCGCTCACCGGCGGCCGGGTCGATCCGCGGGCCGACTTCGCCTCCTTCGCGGCGGCCACCGTCGCCGCTGCGGGCGAGCACGCCGACGCGGTCCGCGCGGCCTGGGCCGGGGTCGGGGTGACGGCCTCGGGACCGGTCGCCGCGGTCCGTCGTACCGGCGGGTTCACGGGGCGGACGGCCGCCGGCCGGCTCGACCTGGACTCGTCCGACGCGCGGTGCGCCGAGGTGCGCGACCTGCTCGGCCGGGTCGACCTGGGGGCGGTCCCCGGCGGCGCGCCGCGGCCCGACATGTTCGTCTACGAGTTCGACCTCCCCGGCGGCACCGCACGGGTGCCGGAGCAGGGGCTCACCCCCGAGCTGCGCCGCCTGGCCCAGCTCCTGCTGGACGTCTAGTCCGCGCCCAGCGCCCGGTCGAGGGCGGCCGCGACGTGCAGGGTGGTCGCCGGGAAGACGGGGACGTCGACGTCCGCCTGCCGGATGAGCAGCTCCAGCTCGGTGCAGCCGAGCACGACCCCGCCGGCACCGGCGTCCCACAGCTCCTCGATCACCGAGACGGCGGTGCGCCGCGACGCGGTCTCGACCCGCCCGTGGACGAGCTCGTCGTAGATGATCCGGTTGACCTCGTCGTGGCGGGCCGGGTCCGGCACGTGCACGGTCAGCCCGCGGGCCGCCAGCCGGTCGGTGAAGAACGGTCGTGACATGGCGAAGGTGGTGCCGACGAAGCCGATCGACCGGACGCCCGCCTCGTCGGCGGCGTCGGCGAGCACGTCGGCGAGGTGGAGCAGCGGGATCCCGACCGCCTCGGCCACCTGGTCGGCGACCAGGTGGAAGGTCGTGGTGCACAGCAGCAGGAAGTCGGCGCCGGCGCGCTCGACCCCCTGGGCGGCGGCGGTGAGCAGGGCGGCGACGTCGTCCCAGCGTTCGGCCTCCTGCAGGGCGGTCACCTCCGCGAAGTCCACGGAGGAGAGGACCGTCCGGGCCGAGCTCAGCGGGCTCACCCGCTGCTCGACGCCACGGTTGAGGGCTTCGTAGTAGGCCGCCGAGCTCTCCCAGCTCAGCCCGCCCACGAGTCCGATGGTCTGCACGGTCAGCAGTCTGTCATCTCGAGCACGGTGCGGTTGAGGATCCAGAGGGTGTGGGCCAGGTCCTCGGGGGAGGGGCGGCCGGACTCGGCGGCGAGCCACTGACCCGTCACCCGGGCGACTCCGCCCACGACGTACGAGACGGCGACCTCGCCGGCGTCGGGGTAGCGCTCCTGCAGCCGGCCTTCGAGCCAGTCCTGGAAGGCGGCCTGGACCTGGGCGTAGACGGTCGGGTGCGCGGCGAGGCAGGCGTACTCCTGCCGCTCGCCGTCGAGCCGGGCCAGCGCGGCCGCGAGCACCTCGGGCACGTCGGCGGTGCTGCACACCCCCGCGCGGGCCTGGTCGAGCCGGTGCCGGATGGTCGCGCCGAGCAGGTCCTCCGGGGAGGAGAAGTGCTGGTAGAAGGTCGGCCGGCTGATCCCGGCCCGGGTGCACAGGCCCCGGATCGTCAGCTCGCCCCAGAGGCCCTCGTCGAGGACGTCCTCGACGGCCTCGACCAGGGCGGCCCGGCTGCGGGTCACGCGCGCGTCGGTGCTCGGGGTCCCCACGGGCCTCACCCTCTCACGCCCCCATGAGCGATAATAACTTACACATGTAGTATAAGTGCCGTGCTCAACGTCCCGATGCGACCGGTGGCGGCCCCGGGGCGAGGGATCCGCTCGGCCCTGCTGCCCGCGGTCGCGGAGACGGTCCTGGTCCTGGCCCTCTTCGGCCTCTACAACCTCGGCCGCCTCGTCGCGAAGGGCCGCCTGCACACCGCCGACGACCACGCCCGCTCGCTGCTCGACGCCGAGGGTGCGCTCCGGCTGCCGGCCGAGGAGGCGCTCCAGCAGTGGGCGCTCGGCGTCCCGCACCTCGTCGGCCTGGCCGACCGCTACTACCTGCTGCACTTCCCGATCACCGTCGGCGTCCTGGTCTGGCTCTACGCGCGCCACCGACCGGGCTACCGCTGGGCCCGCCGTTCGCTGGTGCTCGCGACCGCCGTCGCGATGCTCGTGCACATCTGGGTCCCGATGACGCCGCCCCGACTGCTCGCCGGCCTCGGCATGGTCGACACCGGAGCGGTCGGCGGCAACAGCGCGTACGGCGGCTCCCCGGTCTCCGAGCTCGCCAACGAGTACGCCGCCATGCCCAGCCTGCACGTCGGCTGGGCCGTGCTGCTGGCCGTCGTCCTGGTGCGCACCGGGCGGTCCCGCCTGCGCTGGCTGTGGGTGCTGCACCCGCTCGTCACCCTGCTGGTCGTCGTGGTGACCGCCAACCACTACTGGCTCGACGCCGCCGCAGGTACGGCGATCGCGCTCGGCGCGCTCGCCCTGATGGCCCGGGTCAGGTGCCCCGCCGAGGAAAGTCCGTCACGCTCTGGCACCTAAGAGGGCTCTTGACATACCAACTCGTGACGGACTTTCCCGGCCGCTCAGAGGACCCGGTGCACCTTGTGCTGGGCGGCCTGGGCGCGGGGACGGAGCACGAGCTCGTCGATGTTCACGTGCGGGGGGCGGGTCACCATCCAGGAGATCGCGTCGGCGACGTCCTCGGCGGTGAGCGGCTCGGCGACGCCGGCGTACACCGCGTCGGCCTTCTCCTGGTCACCCTCGAACCGGACCAGGGCGAACTCGTCGGTCCTCACCATCCCCGGCGCGATCTCCATGACCCGCACCGGCTGGTCCCACAGCTCCAGGCGCAGGGTCTCGGTGACGACCTGGGTGCCGTGCTTGGCCGCGGTGTAGCCGGCGCCGCCCTCGTAGGCGATCCGGCCGGCGGTGGAGCCGACGTTCAGGATCGCGCCGGCGCCGCTGGCGAGCAGGGCGGGCAGCAACGCCCGGGTGACCTGCATCAGCCCGATCACGTTGACCTCGTACATCCGGCGCCACTCGTCGCTGTCGGCCGCCGCCACCGGCGACCCGCCGAACGCGCCGCCGGCGTTGTTGACCAGGACGTCGAGGCGGTCGCCGACGGTCGCGGCGAGCGCGGCGACCGACTCCTCGGACGTCACGTCGCACACGACCGGCGTCCCCCCGATCTCGGCGGCCAGCCCGGTCACCCGGTCCTCGCGGCGGGCGGCGCAGTAGACGTGGAAGCCCTGGGCGGCCAGGGCACGCGCGGTGGCCGCCCCGATCCCGCTGCTGGCCCCGGTCACGACGGCGGTACGACGAGAGGTCATGGCGTCATTCTGGTCGCCCGCGCCGGCCGGTGGCACACTGGCCCGTCGTCGCGCACCACCCGATCGGAGGACCCTGCATGGACCCGCGCACCCTCGCCCGTCTCTGCGGGACGCTGGGCGGGCTGGCCTGGGTGCTGCGCTGGGTCCTCGACGCACAGGGGGCGAGCGAGACCGTCGTCGGGTCGACGTACGGCGCGGGCCTGGCGCTGCTGGCGATCGGGCTCGCCGGTGCCGGGGCGGGGCTGGCCGGGGCGGCCTGGCTGCGGGCGCTGGTGGCGGTGTGCTTCCCGGTGCTGGCGTGGGCCGTGCTGATGGTGCTGCACGAGGCGGGCGACGAGGTCCGGGTCGACGGGATCCTGGGCGTGCTGGCGGTGCTGGTCTGGGTACCCCTGCTGAGGCGCGCGCGGCGCCGGTCCCGGCTCGGGACGCACGCCGCCTGAGCGTCAGGGAATCGACGGGGAATCGACGGGGACCCGGCGTGGTTGCGGTCGTGGAGCATCAGCAGGAGAGGGGGACGACGTGGGACAGGTCCGGCGACTGGCCATGATCAGCCTGCACACCTCCCCGCTCGACCAGCCCGGCACGGGCGACGCGGGCGGCATGAACGTCTACGTCATCGAGCTGGCCAAGCGGCTGGCCGCGCAGGGCATCGAGATCGACATCTTCACCCGGGCCACCAGCTCGGCGCTGGAGCCGGTGGTGTCGGCCGTCGACGGCGTCGCCGTCCACCACGTGCACGCGGGCCCGTTCGAGGGCCTGACCAAGGCCGAGCTGCCGGGCCAGCTGTGCGTCTTCGCCCGCGAGGTGCTGCGCGCCGAGGCCTCCCGCCCGGTCGGCTACTACGACGCCGTGCACTCCCACTACTGGCTCTCGGGCCAGGTGGGCGCGTTGGCCCGCGACCGCTGGGGCGTGCCGCTCGTGCACTCGATGCACACGATGGCCAAGGTCAAGAACGCCGCACTCGCCGACGGCGACACCCCCGAGCCGTCCGCACGGATCATCGGCGAGGAGCAGGTCGTCGAGGCCGCCGACATGCTGATCGCCAACACCGACCTCGAGGCCCGCCAGCTCGTCGGGCTGTACGACGCCGACCCGGCCCGCGTCGAGGTCGTGCACCCCGGCGTCGACCTGGGGCTCTTCCGCCCGCTCGACCGGGCCGCGACCCGGGCGGAGCTGGGCCTGCCCGCCGACGCCGACGTGCTGCTCTTCGCCGGGCGGATCCAGCCGCTGAAGGGGCCCGACGTGCTGCTGCGGGCCGTGGCGGTGCTGCTGGAGCGCTCGCCGGGCCTGCGCGGCCGGCTCGTCGTACCCGTCGTCGGTGGGCCGTCCGGCAGCGGCCTGGACCGGCCCGAGTCGCTGGCCGCGCTGGCCGGCGAGCTGGGCCTGGACGACGTCGTCCGGTTCGTGCCGCCGGTGAGCCAGGCCGACCTGGCCCGCTGGTACGCCGCGGCCACCGCGGTCGCCGTCCCGTCGTACAACGAGTCGTTTGGGCTGGTGGCCGCCGAGGCGCAGGCCACCGGGACCCCCGTCGTCGCGGCGGCCGTCGGCGGCCTGACCACCGTCGTCCGCGACCGGCACAGCGGGCTCCTGGTCGACGGCCACGACGCCGAGGACTGGGCCAGCGCCCTGGGTCGGATCGTCGACGACCCCGGGCTGCGCGTGCGCCTGGAGGCGGGCGCGCTGGAGCAGGCCCGCCAGTTCTCGTGGGAGGCCACCGCCGCGCGGACGCTCGAGGTCTACGAGCGCGCCCGGCTCGCGATGCGCGAGTCGGTCGGATGACGGACCTGGCGCAGGTCGTCCGCGACCACCTCACCGACGCGGGGATCGAGCACGAGGAGACCGCCCCCGGCCTCTTCTCGCTCTCGCTGCCGGGTGAGAAGAAGCTGCAGACCGCCGTACGCCTCGACCTGGGGGAGCACGCCCTCGGGGTGCACGCGTTCGTCTGCCGCAAGCCCGACGAGAACCACGAGCGCGTCTACCGCTGGCTCCTCGAGCGCAACCTGAGGATGTACGCCGTCTCCTTCGCGGTCGACCGGCTCGGCGACATCTACCTCGACGCGCGGCTGCCGCTCGCGGCGGTCACGCCCGACGAGCTCGACCGGATCCTCGGCTCGGTGCTCACCTACGCCGATGAGTCGTTCAACGCGATCCTCGAGCTCGGCTTCGCCTCCTCGATCCGCAAGGAGTGGGAGTGGCGCAAGCTGCGCGGCGAGCCCACGAAGAACCTCGAGGCGTTCCGCGGCTGGCTGGAGTCAGGCGGCGAGCCCGACGGCTAGCCGTGTCGGTCGAGACCTGGTCGAGCTGAGCGTCATCAGGCGCGTGCGCAGGCAAGGCGCCGTCGCGAAGGCATACCGGGGTCGTCTGACGAGCGGCGGCAACGCAGCCGGCGTGCGTGCCTGGTGTCGCTCAGCCGGCTAGGAGTCGATCGCCACGGCTAGGAGAGCGACGGCGGCCGGTAGCGCCTGCACCAGCAGGATGCGAGCGCTGACCGTGAGGGCGCCGTACACCCCGGCGACGACGACGCAGCCCAGGAAGAACACCTGGACGTCCGTGCGGTCCGCGACCAGGCCCCAGACCAGGCCGGCGACCAGGAAGCCGTTGTAGAGGCCCTGGTTGGCGGCCAGCACCTTGCTCGCCTCGGCGAACTCCACGTCGTTGCCGAAGGTACGACGACCCAGGGGCTTGGTCCACAGGAACATCTCAAGGACCAGGAAGTAGAGGTGCAGCGCGGCCACCAGGCCGACCAGGACGCTCGCGACGACGTTCACCCGCTGAGCATGGCAGGTCTCCCGGTCCGATCGGACCAGAAACCGATCTAGACGGCTGGATGGAATCTGCCATGCCCGGGAAAAGAGGGGGCTGACCAAATTATCGTTTCGTCCCGTATCGGAAGGGCCGCTCGAGGCGCCCGGGATCGACGACCTCGTGAGCGAGCCAGCAGGAGATGACCGCGTGGACCGGCTGTTCGACCTGAGCCTGGCTGAACGACGATCGTGGTGCCTGGCCTGGCAGGTCCCGGTCCTCGTGCTCACGATCGCGCTCGACGTCTCCCTGGCGCTCGCCGCTCCGGACGTGCTCCTCAGCGCCGGCGTGCTGCTCGGCTCTGGTCTGGTCCTCGTGGTCTCGGTGGTCGCGCTGTGGATGCCGGTCCGTTGGCTGTACCTGGTGCCGGTCCTCGACATCGTGGCGATCGCCTCCACCCGCTCCGAGACCGCCGACCGGATCGCCGGCACCAACACCTCGGCCCTGGTGCCGATCATCTGCCTCGGATTCTGCTTCGGCCGGGCCGGCCTGGTCGGCGCCGTCCTGGGCGCCTGCCTGGTGTCGAGCTCGTGGTACCTGCGGACCGGGACGCTGCCCGAGGCCGGCACCGAATGGATCTCCCTCCTGGCGTTGCCGGCGATCGCGCTCGCGCTGGGCTTCATCGGGTTCGCGTCGTCCAGCCTGATGGATCGTCAGCGCCAGGCGCTCGACCAGCAGGCCGCCGACCGGGACGCGCTGCTGCGCCAGGTACGCCGCGAGCTCGACATCCGCCAGGCGGTCCTCGACAGCGTCCACGTCGCCGTGGCCTTCTTCACTCCCGAGGGGAAGCTGCTCTTCGCCAATCGTCCGGCCGTCGAAGCCGCCTCACACGCCGGCGTGGATGTCCGCGGTCCGTCGTACCGGGCGAGCCTGGTCTGGCGGGCCGACGGCATGCTGGCGGTCCCGTACGAGGAGCAGCCCCTGAGGTTGGCTCTGCGCGGCGAGGAGTTCGCCCCCGAGCTCCTGTGGACCGGTCCGGAGGACGAACGCGTCGCATCGTTGATGTCAGCGCGTCAGGTGACGACCGAGCACGGCGAGCGGCTGGGCGTCGTCGTCGTCTCCGACGAGGTCACCGAGCTGGTCGAGGCGGTGCGAATTCGTGAGGAGTTCCTCGCGACCCTCTCCCACGAGCTGCGGACCCCCCTGAACGGCATGCTCGGCTTCCTCGACATGCTCGTCGAGGACCTGGGCGGCGACCCGACGCACGGCAACGCGGTGCGCACCGTGCGCGACAGCGCGCTCCGGCTCTCCGAGCGGATCAGCCAGCTGCTCATGGCCAGCTCGGCGGGCCGGATGGTCGTCGAGCGCAACGAGGTCCAGGTGGCCGACCTCGTCGGCGCCGAGCTGGCGCGGCAGGCCCCGCACGCCGAGAACCGGGGCGTGCTCCTCGAGGGCCGGCTGGACCCGGTGATCGCCTCGCTGGACCCGCACCTGTTCGGGCTGGTGGTCCAGAACCTGCTCTCCAACGCGCTCAAGCACACGCCGCCGGGCGGAACCACCCGGGTCGAGCTGCGGGCCGTCGGCGGGGTCGAGCTGATCGTCAGCGACACCGGGTCGGGCATGCGCGGCCACGAGCGAGAACGGGCCTTCGACGCGTTCTACCGGGCCGCCTCCGCACGCCGGAACGCGGTCCAGGGCGTGGGTCTGGGGCTGACCATCGTCCGCGCCGTCGTCGAGGCCCACGGCGGCGAGTGCGTCCTCACCTCCGACCGCGCGGCCGGCACGACGGTCACCGTGCGGATCCCGGCGGGCGGCGGCGCGCCGGCCCTCGGCGAGGCGTAGCTACGCCGGCGCGGGCCGGTCGACCGGGCGCGGCTTGCGGCGCGCGACCGCGACCCCGACCAGGGCGAGCACGCCGCCGGCGTACGCCATCGTCGGCGGTGCCTCGTCGAGGAGCAGCAGGCCGAGCACGATGGTCAGCGGCGGCACCAGGTAGGTGGTGATCCCGAGGCTGCTGGCGCTCATGTGGCGCAGCGCGTAGGCGTACGTCGTGAAGGCGATCGCCGTCGGGAACACCCCGAGGTAGACCACCCACAGGATCGACGACGTGGGAGCGTCGGCGGCCTGGTCGAGGAGCTGGCCCGTGAAGGGCAGGCAGACGATCGCGCCGACGGTGCAGGCCAGCCAGGTGATCTGGACCGCGGGCAGCCGCGCGACCAGGGGCTTCTGCAGCACCACGCTGACCGAGTAGACCACCGCCGAGACCAGGCAGAGCACGACGCCGAGCAGGTCGCGGTCGCTGCCGTCGGAGGTCGACAGCCCGATCAGCGCGACGCCCCCGAACGCGAGGGCCAGCCCGAGGCCCACCCAGACCGTGAACCGCTCGCCCAGGAAGAGGGTCGCGAGCAGCGCGATCAGTACCGGGGAGACCTGGATCAGCATCGCGGCCGTGCCGGCGTCCACCCGTCGCTCGCCCTCGTTGAGGGCGACGTTGTAGATCCCGAACCAGAGCACCCCGATGGTCACGATCGTCACCCACTGCCGCCCGGTCGGGCGGGGCAGGCCGCGCGGCAGCGCCACCGCGGCCAGGCACAGTGAGCCGACCAGCAACCGCCCCAGCGAGAGGGCGCCGGCCGAGAAGTCCTGGCCGAGGTGGCGGATCGCGACGAAGGCCGAGGCCCAGAAGACCAGCGTCACCGCGACCGCCGCCACCGGGAGCCAGGTGGGCGGAGCGCTGGGCGCCGAGGGAGAGGTGGGGGTCGGGGAGGGCACGGTGCTCGTCACCGGCCCAGCGTAGGGACGCCCACCGACGGTCGACACGCGGTTTTCGGACGCCGTTGCGCGAGATCCCGCCACGGGTGGGTACGGGCCTGCCCATGGACCTGCTCACCGGCTGCTGGGCCGCGGTCACGACCGCGCTGACCGGGCTCGACGAGGCGGCGTTCGGGCGTCGTACCCGCACCGCCGAGTGGGACGTCCGGGAGCTGCTGTTCCACCAGTTGCTCGACGCCCAGCGCGCCCTGGTGGCGCTGGCGTCCCCGGCCGCCGGACCGGCCGACGTCGACGCAGTGAGCTACTGGGCGTCGTTCCACCCCGACCGCGGCGACGGCGGTACGGCGCACGCGCGGTTCGTGCAGCGCGCGGCTGCGGCGTACGACGGCGCGACCGGCCTGGTCGACCAGTGGAGCAGCACCTCGGCCGCGGCGGCGCGGGCGGCCGCGGCCGCCGACCCCGGGGCACTGGTCACCACGCAGGGCCACGTGCTCACGGTCGCCGACCTGGTCTCCACGCTGGTCGTCGAGGCCACGGTCCACCTGCTCGACCTGGACGTCGGCGCGACCCCGCCGCCGGGAGCGCTCGCGCACACCCGCGGCGTCCTCGAGGCGTCGTACGGCGGGCCGCTGCCGGCGGCGTGGGACGACGTCGAGGCGGTGCTGCGGGGCACGGGGCGGCTGCCGAGCGACGACTCGCGGCTGCCGGTGCTGGGGTGAGTGGGCACGCAACCCCGGTTCGAGATCTCGACATGCCCGTCGCCGCTTCGTTCCTCATCGGCGGGGCTGCTCGATCCGGCGGCCCCCACGCCACGCGCTCGTTCCTCGCGCGCGGCTGGGCCGCCGGCGCGCTCGACCTCTGACTCCTGCGTCGTCAGAGGTCGAGCTTGTAGCCCAGGCCACGGACGGTGACCAGGAACTTGGGCTCGCCCGGGTCCGGCTCGAGCTTGGCCCGGAGCCGCTTCACGTGGACGTCGAGGGTCTTGGTGTCGCCGACGTAGTCGGAGCCCCAGACCCGGTCGATCAGCTGGCCCCGCGTCAGCACCCGGCCGGGGTTGCGCAGGAACATCTCCAGCAGCTCGAACTCCTTGAGCGGCAGCCGCTGCTCGTTCCCGTCGACCGTCACGACGTGCCGCTCGACGTCCATCCGCACCGGACCCGCCTCGAGGGTGGCCGGGGCCAGGTCGGGCTCGGTCCCGCGCCGGAGCACGGCGCGGATCCGGGCGACCAGCTCGCGCGGGGAGTAGGGCTTGGTGACGTAGTCGTCGGCGCCCAGCTCGAGGCCGACCACCTTGTCGACCTCGTCGTCCTTGGCGCTGACCATGATCACCGGCACGCTCGACGTCTGCCGGATCTGCCGGCACACCTCGGTGCCGGGCAGCCCGGGCAGCATCAGGTCGAGCAGCACGATGTCGGCACCGTTGCGGTCGAACTCGGTCAGTGCGGAGTTGCCGTCGGCCGCGATGGCGACCTCGAACCCCTCCTTGCGCAGCATGTAGGCGAGTGCCTCGCTGTAGCTCTCTTCGTCCTCGACGACGAGTACCCGGGTCACGGGCGGTCCTCCTGCTTCGTGTCTTCTCTCGGGGTTGCCCCGAAGTACTGGGGGAGGGTCAGGGTGAACGTAGACCCCTGGCCCTCGACTGACCACACCCGGACTTCTCCGCCGTGCGTGGCCGCGACGTGCTTGACGATGGACAGGCCGAGCCCGGTGCCACCCGTGGAGCGGTGTCGGGCCGGGTCGACGCGGTAGAAGCGCTCGAAGATCCGGTCGATCTCGTCGGACGGGATGCCGATGCCCTGGTCGACGACCGAGATCTCGACCGAGCCCTCGTCGACCTTGGTGGTGACCAGGACCGTGGAGTCGCTCTCGGAGTACGACACCGCGTTCGCGACCAGGTTGCTGACCGCCGCGGTCACCTGCTCCTCGTTGCCGTAGACCTGCAGGCCCGGCGTACCGCCGGTGAGGATCTCGATGCGCTTGGAGCCGGCGTCGATGGCGCTGGTGTCGACCGCGACCGCGATGACGTCGTCGAGGGCGACCGCCGCCGGCGTCTCCAGCGGGTCGTCGGCCTGCAGTCGGGACAGCTCGATGATCTGCTGGACCAGCTGGGCGAGCCGGTCGCTCTCGATGTGCATCCGGTCGGCGAACCGCTTGACCGCCTCCGGGTCCTCGGACGCGTCGTGCATGGCCTCCGCGAGCAGCCGGATCGCGCCGACCGGCGTCTTCAGCTCGTGACTCACGTTGGCCACGAAGTCGCGTCGTACGGCCTCGACGCGGCGCTCGCGGGTGCGGTCCTCGACCAGGGCCAGGACCAGGCGCGAGCCCAGCGGGGCGACGCGGGCGGTGACGTGGCGCGAGGGGACGCCGGGGCGCGACATGACCAGCTCGGTCTCGCGGATCTGGCCGTCGCGGCGGACCTGGCGGACCAGCTCGGCGAGGTCGTCGGCCACCAGGCGGGTGCCGCGCACCAGGCCCAGGGCGTACGCCGGCGCCGAGGCCTTCAGCACCACGTCGGCGTCGTCGACCACGACCGCGCTGCTGCGCAGCACCGACAGCACCGTGGCGACCCCGGCCGGCACGACCGGCTCCTCGTGGACCGGGAGCTGGTGCTGCTGGCGGTCGCTGACGGCCCACGCAAGCACGGCTCCCCCTGCCACCACGGCTCCGATGACCGCGGCGAGGAACGCCTGCATCGTCGGGTCCACGGCGGCAAGAGTACGGCGGGATTCACCTGGAGTTCGCCTCCTGGGCACCGGCTTCCGAGTGTTCACCACCCGTTCACGCGTCCACCCCGTGTGGTCACTCGGGCCCCGTAGGGTCCTGGTCATGCGTGATGTGTTCCATGAGCAGCTCGACTCCGTCTTCGGCGACCTCGCCACCATCTGCGGCGAGGTCGAGCAGGCGGTCCGGCTCGCGACCGAAGCCCTCCTGACCGGCGACGCCGAGATCGCCGAGCGGGTGATCAGCGCCGACGTCGAGATCGACCGGGCCCGCGAGCGGGTCGAGGAGACCGCGTTCGAGCTGCTCTCCCTCCAGCAGCCGGTGGCCGGCGACCTGCGGGTCGTGGTCGCCACGCTGCGGATGGTGACCGAGCTGGAGCGGATGGGCGACCTGTCCGTCCACGTCGCCAAGATCGCCCGCCTCCGGACGCCGTTCGTGGCCGTCCCCGACGAGGTCCGGCCCACCGTCTCCCGGATGGCCGAGGTCGCCGAGGAGATGGTCTCCAAGGTCTCCCGGATCATCACCGGCCGCGACGTCCAGGCCGCGATCGCCCTCGGTCGCGCCGACGAGGAGATGGACCGGCTCCGTCGTACCTCCTTCGCGGAGCTGCTCGCCGACGACTGGACCCACGGCGTCGAGGCCGCAGTCGACGTCGCCCTGCTCGGCCGCTACTACGAGCGCATCGCCGACCACGCCGTGTCGGTCGCCAACCGGGTCGTCTTCGTCGTCACCGGCGAGAACCCGCGGGCCGTCGGGGCCTGATCCGGGCTGGTCCGGGGTCGCCGATGCGGCCCGCAAAGGTTTATCGGCTAGCCGATGAACCTCATCCCCGGACGACAAAGGTTCATCGTCCAGGCGTGAGTTTCATCGGCTAGCCGATAAACCTTTGCGGCGCCCCGCCGAGCCCGCTCAGCGACCCTGGTTGGCCACCGCCGCGGCGGCGGCGGCAGCGGCCTCGGGGTCGAGGTAGGTCCCGCCCTTGACGACCGGGACCAGCTCGTCGTCGAGCTCGTAGCGCAGCGGCATGCCGGTGGGGATGTTCAGGCCGGCGATGTCCTCGTCGCTGATGCCGTCGAGGTGCTTGACGAGCGCGCGGAGGCTGTTGCCGTGGGCGGCGACGAGCACCACCTTGCCGGCGCGCAGGTCGGGGACGATGTCGGACTCCCAGTACGGCAGGAAGCGCGCGATGACGTCCTTGAGGCACTCGGTGCGGGGCAGCTCGTCGCCGAGGTCGGCGTACTGCGGGAACCCGGCCTGGGAGAACTCGTCGTCGTCGGCCAGCGGCGGCGGGGGTACGTCGAAGGAGCGGCGCCAGAGCATGAACTGCTCCTCGCCGTACTGCTCCAGCGTCTGCTTCTTGTCCTTGCCCTGCAGGGCGCCGTAGTGGCGCTCGTTGAGGCGCCAGGAGCGCTTGACCGGGATCCAGTGGCGGTCGGCGGCGTCGAGCGCGAGGGCGGCCGTGTTGATCGCCCGTCGCTGCAGGGAGGTGTGGACGACGTCCGGGAGCAGGTCGGCCGCCTTCAACAGCTCACCGCCGCGGGCGGCCTCGGCCCGACCCTTGTCGGTCAGGGCCACGTCGACCCAGCCGGTGAAGAGGTTCTTGGCGTTCCACTCGCTCTCGCCGTGGCGGAGCAGGATCAGCGTCGACGTCATCAGTGACCACCCTCGTGCTCGGCGTACTCGCAGCTGTACGCCGGGTCCTCGGACTCGGCGCCCTCCCCGGTGGAGGTGTCGAAGCCCGCGAACTCGTCGCAGTTGGTGACGACCGGGACCTCGAGGGCCACCGACTCGCCGTTGTCGAGGTCGAGGCTGAGCTTCAGGACGTCGCCGGCGGCGAAGCTGCCCTCGACGTGGACCTCCTCGTCGGCCAGGTTGACGTAGCCGGACGCCGGGACCTCGATCGGGTCGAACTCGGCCGTGAGGCCCTCGCCCACGACGCTGGTCAGCGAGATCGGCTCGTCGTCGTTGTTGGCCAGACCGGCGACGAGCGTGCCGCGGTCGTCCTGCCCGGCCACCACGACGGCGGCGAGTACGTCGACCCGCGCGTCGCGGTTGTTCGTGCCCGCGGCCGGGTCGTAGGGCTGGTCCGTGGCGTAGTTGAAGCCGCAGGAGCTCAGGACGGGGGCGGTGATCGCCGTGGCGCACACGGCGAGCGCGATCTTGCGGCGGAGCAGCATCTGGGAGGCCTCACGGGAGAGCGGCACGAACGGCCACAGCCTAGCGTCGAGCCTCAGCTGAGCCCCACGTAGGTGCCGGTCACGGCCAGGCCGACGACGACCAGCGCGGTGTAGACCGAGGCGACCGCGAGCAGCCGGCTCGCGCCGAGTCGCAGTCCCAGCCGCAGCGGCAGGTAGGTCCAGCCGTCGGCGTGGTCGGGGACGAGGCCCCACAGCGCCCGCAGGAAGTGGATCCCGACGCCGAGCAGGGCCGCCAGCGCGACCATCGCCGGCTCGGGCGGGTCGCCGACGGCCTCGCCGCCCCAGCCGCCGTACGAGAGGTAGCCCGGGAGCAGGGCGTACGACGCCGCCCAGGGCAGCCAGGACAGGACGCCCTCGCGGAGCACCAGGTTGCCGAGCAGCCCGATGGCCACCGACGCGAGGTAGAGGCAGCCCGCGGTGATGCCGGTCGCGATCGAGAGCGGGACGAGGAGCAGCACGCCACAGATCAGGGCGAACCAGACCGTGCCGGGGTCGAGCCGGCCCTGGGCGATCGGCTTGCCGGGCAGGTCGTGCCGCCGGTCGCGCTCGCGGTCGACGATGTCGTTGTGCCAGCCCAGGATCGTCTGGCCCACCAGCACGGTCGCGAGCACGACCAGCACCTCCCGGGTCGGCCGGCCGGCCAGTGCGGCGGCCGCGGCCACGCCGACCGCGGTCAGCAGGGCCTGGCGCGGATGGGCGGCGCGGAGCAGCAGGACGGGCGTGAGGTACGACGGGGCCGCGTTCGGCCCGGGCGTCTCCGCGGGAGCCGCGCCGGTCGTCGACTCGGGGGCCGGATCGGGCGTCGGGACCTGCTCCACGGTGGTCACGGGCTCGTCGGCAGCGCTGCTCGCGGGCTCGGTCGGCATGCGGTGCAGTATCGACCACGGGGCCGTCCCGAACGGCCCGAACACCCCCGTTCACCAGCGGTTTTCCGCGTCGGGAGGGTCCTTCGCGACCCGGCTCCAGCACGGCCTCGCGGCATCTGTCAATACCCCATTGTGGCGCTGACCTGCGGAAACGTCGTTCTGAGTCGGTCTGACACGTGTTAGACTGGCTCCCTAGGAAGGGGTACCTGACATATGACTTTCACCGTCGGCGAAACGGTTGTTTACCCGAATCACGGGGCCGCTGTCATCGAGGACATCGAGATGCGGACCATCAAGGGAGAGGACCGGCAGTACCTCGTCCTGCGGATCGTCGCCCAGCAGGACCTGGTCGTGCGCGTGCCGGCCATGAACCTCGACCTGGTCGGCGTGCGTGACGTCGTCGACAAGGAGGGTCTCGACCGCGTGTTCGACGTGCTGCGAGCCGCACACGTCGAGGAGCCCACGAACTGGTCGCGCCGCTACAAGGCCAACCTGGAGAAGCTGCACAGCGGCGACGTCATGAAGGTCGCCGAGGTCGTGCGCGACCTGTGGCGCCGCGAGCGTGACCGCGGCCTGTCGGCCGGTGAGAAGCGGATGCTCGCCAAGGCCCGCCAGATCCTGGTCTCCGAGCTGGCGCTCGCCGAGCGCACCAACGAGGACAAGGCCGAGGCCCTCCTCGACGAGGTGCTCGCCTCCTGATCAGCGATCGAGGCCCCCGGACCCAGCGTCCGGGGGCCTCGTTGCATTTGTAGGGTCGTGCCCGTGGAGTACGACGAGCCGGTGGCCGCCCTGGGCGCGGTGGTGGAGCAGGACCGCGGGTCGCTGCCCTTCGCGCTGCTGCACGGGGAGGCGCTGGTCGCCTGCGCCTCGTGGGCCCTGGGGGAGTCGGGGGTGACCCCGTTCGACCTCGGCACCGCCTGGGCCGGGCTGGTCGATGCCGGCGAGCCGGTGGTGCTGCACGACGCGCTCTGCCCGCTGACCCCGCCGGCGTTCCTGCGGGCGTGCCTGGAGGAGGCGGTCGAGCACGACGCGGTGGTCGTCGGCGTCCGGCCGGTCACCGACACGGTCAAGCACGTCGAGGGCGGGTACGTCGGCGCGACCGTCGACCGCGCGGACCTGCTGGCCGTGGCCTCGCCGGTCGTGCTGCCCGCCAGTGTCGTCACGGCGCTCGAGGACCTGCCGAGCAACGACTTCGCCACCCTGGTCGCCGCGCTCGCCGAGCGCTTCGCCGTCCGCACCGTCGAGGCCCCGCCCGCGGGGCGCCGGGTCGGCTCGGTCGACGACGTACGGCTCCTCGAGGCGCTAGACCAGAGCGGTCGCTAGCCCGAGGTCCTCGGCGAAGGTGATCTTCAGGTTGCCCGGTCCGCTGGGCACCGCGGCGATCCGCACGTCGGTGTAGCGCGCCAGGCAGCCGGCGGTGTCGGTGGCCTCGAACCCGTCCGCGTCGGCGGCCCGGTAGGCGGCCAGGAGTTCCCGGGCGGCGAAGGCCTGCGGGGTCTGCACCCCTGCCAGCTCGCCCGGGACCGCCCGCAGCCCGGTGGTGACCAGCCCGGCCAGGGGTGCGACCGGGATCGCACCCCCGTGCTCGGCCGCCGCCGCCAGGACCGACCCCCACAAGGGGGCGCCGGCGAGCGGGCGGGCCCCGTCGTGGATCGCGACCAGGTCGAGCTCGCCGGCGTCGATGGCGGGCGCGAGGACCCGGACCGCCTGCCACTCCGAGGCATGCCGGGTCGGGCCGCCGTCGACCACGTGCACCTCCCGGTCCCCCAGGTACGGCGCCACGGCGGCCCCCACGGCGTCGGCCTCGCCCGGCCGGACCACCAGCATCACGCGTCGTACGGCGGGCAGCGCCAGCACGTCGGTCAGCGACCAGGCCAGCACCGGCCGGTCGCCGAGCGGCAGCAGCACCTTGTTGCGGTCCGCGCCGACCCGGGACCCGGAGCCCGCGGCGAGCACGACGACGGCGGTGGCGGGAGGGGTCACCCGGGCACGCTACCGACCGCCGGGACCGGCGCCGCGGAGAGGGAACGTTTTCCTGGCTGTTACATCCCGAAACAGGCCTCGAACACGCGACACCTAGCGTCACAGGTGCCGAGAGGAGGCGCGGGATGACGGGGTCCCACGTGAAGTCGCTCAACCGGTCGTCGCAGGATCGTCGATGACCCGGACGACGCGGACGACACCGCGTCCGGCCAGCACGGAGGAATGGCAGCCGGTCTGCCGGGTGGCGGAGCTCGAGGTCGAGCGCGGCGCCACCGCTCTCGTGCACGGCCAGGCGATCGCCATCTTCCGCACGCCGGACGACACGGTCTACGCGCTCGGCAACCACGACCCGTTCGCCAAGGGGTCGTTCATCGCCCGCGGGATCGTGGGTCGTCGGGGCGAGGTCCCGTTCGTGGCGTCGCCGGCCCACAAGCACGCGTTCGACCTGCGCACCGGGAAGTGCCTGGACGACGGCCACGTGTCGGTCCCGGCGTACGACGTCAAGGTCGTCGAGGGCGTCGTCCTCGTCGGTCACCGCAAGCAGGACACCGCCGCCTGAGCCTGGGAGACCCCGCCATGAGCTGTCTCGTCACCGTCGCACGTGGAGCCGGCCGGGCCACGGAGGTCGCCCAGGAGATCACCGACCGGGCGGCGTCCACGCTGGGCGTGCCCGGCATCGTCTCGTACGTCGAGGACCGCGCGCCGTCGCTCCAGGCGGTCGTGGACGCGGCCCGCGAGTCGAGCGTGGTGGTGCCGCTGCTGCTCTCGACCGCCCACCACCTGCTGCACGACCTGCCGCTGGTCGCGGCCTCGTCGGTCCACCACGTGTCGGTCACGCCGGCCCTCGGCCCGCACCCGCTGGTCGCCGCCGCGCAGGCCTCGCGGCTGATCGCCGCGGGTGCCCGGCCGGGCCAGCCCGTGGTGATGGTGGCCCTCGGGTCGAGCGACCCGTCGGTCGACCGGCACCTCGAGCGGGCGGCGCTGCTGCTGGCCGACAGCTGGACCGGCCCGGTCGAGCTCGCGACGCTCGAGGGTCGTGGGGCCCGACCGGAGGACGTCGTACGGCGGGGCGTGGTGGTCTCGCCGTACCTGCTCACGCCGGGGTCGGACGCGACCCGGGTCCGGGAGCAGTCGCTGGCCGCCGGCGCCGCGGTGGTGGCCGACGTGATAGGCGCGCACCGGTTCGTCGCCGACCTGGTCGCGCGGCGGTTCCGGATCTCCGCCCAGGCCTCAGCGGCCTGAGGGGACCAGCGCCTCCTCGACCAGCTCCACCAGCTGCCCCGAGACCAGCTTGTCGCGCTCCAGCGGCAGCATGTGGCCGGCGCCGGGCGCGACCAGGAGCCGAGCGCCGCGGATGGCGCCGGCGATCCGGCGGGCGTGCTCGGGCGGGGTGAGCAGGTCACGGTCGCCGACCAGCACCCGGGTGGGGATGCCGTCGTACGCCGCCAGGTCGGCGGTGCGCTCGTGGCGCATGAAGTCGCGGTAGAAGCCCGACATGGTCGCCGGCGGGCAGCAGATCAATTGGTCGACGACCAGACCGGCGTCGCGGAGCCGGAGCGGCTCGCCGAAGAGGAACCGGTTGACCACGGCGCGCTCGATGCTGGGGGAGCGGCGCCGGGTACGCCGGTTGAGCAGTCGAGCGCGGGTCGCGAGCACGACGGGCAGCCGGTTGCGGACGGCCGGGCCGACCTCGGGCAGGCCCAGGGTGACCGTGTCGAGCCGGCCGGAGGACGTCGCGACGAACAGCAGTCCGGCGATCCGCTCCACCAGGTCGGGCCGCACCCGAGGCAGGGCGGTCATGGTCATCCCGCCGATCGAGTGCCCGGCGACCACGAGGCGGCCGTGCGGGGCATGGACGTCGACCAGGTCGCCGAGGTCGCGGGCCAGGTTCTCGATCGTGCAGGCGCTCTCGGGGGCGGCGTCCGAGCGCCCGTGCCCGCGCAGGTCCCAGGTCAGGATCCGGACGCCGGGCCCGAACCGGGCCAGCAGGTCGCGCACCTGGTAGTGCCAGTCCTCGGCGTCCGAGGTCCAGCAGTGGGCCAGGACGACGGTCACCGGCGCCTCGACCGGGCCGTACGGCGCCACGTGCAGCCGCAGGCCGTCGAAGGTCCTCACCGCAGGACCACCAGGGCGGTCGCGACCGCGGCGACGCCGTCCCCGCGCCCGGTCAGCCCGAGGCCGTCGGTGGTGGTGGCCGAGACGCTCACCGGCGCGTCGATCGCCGTGGAGAGGGCCGCCTCGGCCTCGGCGCGGCGCGGGCCGACCTTCGGGCGGTTGCCGAGGACCTGGACGGCGACGTTGCCGATCTCGTAGCCCGCCTCGCGGACCCGGCGGGCGGTCTCGGCCAGCAGGGTCGCCCCGGAGGCGCCGGCCCACTGCGGCTCCGCCGTACCGAAGTTCGAGCCGAGGTCGCCCAGGCCGGCGGCCGACAGGAGCGCGTCGCAGGCCGCGTGGGCGGCGACGTCGGCGTCGGAGTGGCCCTCCAGCCCGGCGGGCTCGTCGGGCCAGGAGAGCCCGGCCAGGTGCATCGGGACACCCGGGACGAGGCGGTGCACGTCGGTGCCGATGCCGGTGCGGAACGGGACGGGACTGACGGCGGGAGGGACGGTGGCCACGTGCCGATCATGCCGTGCGCGACAATCAGCGCGTGGACACCTCGCGCTCGTGGTCGTTGGCCGGCCTCGCGGCCGGCCTGGCCGGCCTCGCCACGAGCTATGCCGCGGCCAACGCGCTGCACGTGAAGTCCTCCCCGCTGGTGGCCGTGGCCGACCTGGTCATCCGGTTCACCCCCGGCGTCATCGCGGAGGCGGCCATCCAGCGGCTCGGCCGCGCCGACAAGCCGCTGCTGGTGCTGGGCGTCATCGTCGTGCTCGCGCTGGTCTTCGCCTGGGCCGGTCGCCTGGCCCGGCGCAGCTGGTGGGCGCCGACGATCGTCTTCGGCGCGCTGGCGGCAGCCGGGGCGGGCGCGGTCGCCGCGCTCCGCAACCAGCAGCTGGTCGACTTCGTGCCGGTCGCGGTCGGGCTGGTCACCTGGCTGGTCTGCCTGTCGCTGGTGACCGACCCGCTGCGGACCTTCGCGGGGCACCCCGAGGAGGTCGCGCCCAGCGGCGGCCACCACCGTCGTACCTTCCTGATCCGGGCCGGCCTGGTCGCCGGCGGCGCGATGGCCGTCGGCCTGCTGGGGCGGGTGGTCGGCCGCGGCCGCCGCCAGGTCGAGCAGACCCGCCAGCTGCTGAAGCTGAACGGCGTCACCTCGCCCGCGGTGCCCGACGGCGCCCGGATCGGCGTCAAGGGAGTGACTCCCTGGCAGACCCACAGCGACGACTTCTACCTGATCCACGCCGGCATCAGCGTGCCGGCGATCGAGCCTCACGACTGGTCGCTGCGCATCCACGGGATGGTCGACCGCGAGCTCGTCCTGACCTACGAGGACCTCGTCTCGCGCGAGTTCACCGAGGGCTGGGTGACCCTGGCCTGCGTGTCCAACGAGGTCGGCGGCGAGCTGATCGGCAACGCCTGGTGGAGCGGCGTCCGGGTCGCGGACCTGCTCGCCGAGGCCGGCGTACGGGCGGGGGCGGACGCGGTCAAGCAGACCTCCCACGACGGCTGGACCTGCGGGACGCCGCTGGAGGCGCTGACCGACGACCGCAACGCGCTGCTGGCCGTCGCGATGAACGGGCGGCCGCTGCCCATCGACCACGGCTTCCCGGTCCGGACCGTGGTCCCGGGGCTCTACGGCTACGTGTCGGCCACCAAGTGGGTCGTCGACCTCGAGGTCACCCGCTTCGACGACTTCGAGGCCTTCTGGACCGAGAAGGGCTGGTCCGAGCTGGGGCCGATCAAACTCTCGTCACGGATCGACGTGCCGTCCTCGGGCGACGACGTCCCCGCGGGCGACGTCGCGGTCGCCGGCGTCGCCTGGGCCCAGCACACCGGCATCCGCACGGTCGAGGTCGCGGTCGACGGCGAGGCGTGGCAGGAGGCCGAGCTGGCCCCGACCCCCGGCGTCGACACCTGGGTCCAGTGGGTCGCCCACGTCGACCTCGAGCCTGGCGACCACGTGCTGCGGGTCCGGGCGACCGATCGCGACGGGACCGTGCAGACCGGCGTGGTCGCGCAGCCCGTCCCGGACGGCGCCACCGGCTGGCACGAGATCCAGATCTCGGTGAGCGACGAGTGAGCGACTTCGCGGGCCGGACCGGGGGCGCCCTGGTCGTCGGGGGCAGCGGCGGGCTGGGGCTGGCGATCGTCCGGATGCTCGCGGACCGGGGCTCGGCCGTCGCGCTGACCTACCGCTCGAACCGACCGACCGAGGCGCCGGGGCCGTCGTACGGGCTGGACCTGGGGGCGCCGAGCGTCGCCGCCGACGCGGCCGCCGTGATCGAGGCCGTCGTCGCCGACCTCGGCGGGCTGCACACGCTGGTCTACGCGGCCGGGCCGCACGTCCCGATGACCCACCTGTCCGCCGTACCACCGGCCGCGATGGCCGCCCAGCTGGCCGCCGACGCGGCGGGGTTCTTCGCCGCCGTCCAGCCCGCCCTCCCGCACCTGCGGACCTCGCGGGGCTCGGTCGTCGCGGTCACCACCGCCGCCACCGCGCGCTTCCCCGTCCGCGACGGACTGTCCTCGGCCCCCAAGGCCGCCGTCGAGGCGATGGTCCGCGCCCTCGCCGCCGAGGAGGGCCGGTACGGCGTCCGCGTCAACGCGGTCGGCCCCGGCATGCTCACCGACGGCATGGCCGCCCGGCTGATCGCGGACGGCGAGCTGTCGGACGAGGCCCTCGCGATCACCCGCCGCAACATCCCGCTGCGCCGCTTCGGCACCGCGGCCGACGTCGCCGAGGCCGTCTGCTTCCTCGCCTCCGACCGGGCCGGCTTCGTGACCGGGCAGAAGCTGGACGTCGACGGCGGCTACGGCGTCTGAGCGGCGGCTACCAGGCCCCCGCGCCACCCGCCGGCAGCGGGTGCTCGTCGTCGTGGATGACGTAGACCAGACCGCCGGAGGTCGGCAGCCAGGCCTTCTCGAACTGGCCGCGGTCATAGGTACGACGCACGCCGGCCCGGGTCGAGGCGGCCGGGTCGTTGACCACCACGTCGCCGGTGGCCGTGAAGCCGACGATCACCAGCAGGTGCCCGTTGGTCGACGAGATCGGCGCGCCGGACAGCCCGCCGCGGGGGAACGAGATCGATGCGACGACCGGGATGCCGGCCTTGATCAGCCGCTCGGCCTGGCGCAGCGAGGTGAGCCGGGTGACGAAGGCGTGGCCGGCCAGCGGAGCGGCGTACGCGGTGTTGAACGGCCAGTTGCCGGTGCCGCGGTAGTCGCGGTCGTACGTCGAGCGCGCGGCGTGGTCGACGAACGGGTCGGTGTGCCGCTGGGGCACCCAGGAGTAGGCCTTGGCCCGCGGCAGCGACTTGTAGTAACCGAGCACCATCGAGGTCGAGGTCGGCGAGCACCAGGCCTCGCCGCCGCCGCCCCACTGAGGGGAGTGACCGTCGTGGATCATCTGCGAGTAGCGGGGGACGTCGAGCACGATGCCGCGCGCGACGCCCGGCTTGGACGTCGCCGGGGCGGTGCCGGGCAGCCGCGACGCGACCGCCCCGACCGCGTCGAGGGAGGGCGCCTTGGTGGTGCCCGTCTTGCGCAGCAGGACGACCTGCACCTGCCAGGAGGTCAGGCCGGCCGCCTTCGAGGCCACCCAGGTGTCGACGTTGACGTCGGCCAGGTCGTCGTCCTGGCCGGAGACGCTGGTGCGCTTGAGGTAGCGGTCGCCGGAGGTCCAGCGTCCGAGCACGTCCCAGCTCGACCGGGCGCCGTCAGCGGCCTTCCCGCGCACCTTGACCTCGATCCACGAGTCGCCGGGGGTGGTGGCCGACCACGAGGGGATCAGCTGGGTCAGCCCGAAGCGCGGCTTCACCCACGGCGAGGTCCAACTGGCGGCGTCGTACGTCTTGCCGGCGTAGCGGCGGGTGGCGGTCGGCTTGGTCAGCACCACCCGGCCGGCGCGCACCTTGGCCCCCTTGACCGTGCCCTTGCGCAGCTCGGCGGTGGTGTCCCAGCCGGTGTGGAGGACGGTGCGGGCGGTGGCCCGGGCGGGCGCCGCCGAGGCCGTCGGTACGGCGGTCAGCGGAGCAGCGAGCAGGGCAGCGGAGGTCAGCACGACGGCGAGGGGAAGACGCACCCGGCCACGATACGCCGGTGAGTCCCATCCGTCCCAGCAGTCACAGGATCCGCGGATGCCGCCGCGCGGGCCCGCGATCTCTAGACTCGGGGGGTGACCCTCCGGCTCTACGACACCGCCACGCGCGACGTCCGTGACTTCGTCCCCCTCGAGGAGGGGAAGGTCGGCCTCTATCTCTGCGGCCTGACGGTGCAGTCCGAGCCGCACGTCGGGCACGTCCGGTCGGCGGTCAACTTCGACGTCCTGCAGCGCTGGCTGCGGCACACCGGCCACGACGTCACGTTCATCCGCAACGTGACCGACATCGACGACAAGATCATCACCAAGGCCGCCGCCCAGGGCCGGCCCTGGTACAACCTCGCCGCGGCCATGAAGCGCGAGCTCGACGCGGCGTACGCCTCGCTCAACGTCGACCCGCCGACCTACGAGCCGCTCGCGACCGGCCACGTCCCGGAGATGCTGGCGCTCATCGAGCGGCTGATCTCGCGCGGGCACGCCTACGCCGCCGAGGACGGCTCCGGCGACGTCTACTTCGACGTCCGGAGCTGGTCGTCGTACGGCGAGCTCACGCGCCAGCGCCTCGACGACATGGAGGCGGCCGAGGACGCCGACCCGCGCGGCAAGCGCGACCCGCGCGACTTCGCCCTCTGGAAGGGCCGCAAGGAGTCCGAGCCGGAGACCGCGTCCTGGCCGAGCCCGTGGGGCCCGGGGCGGCCCGGGTGGCACATCGAGTGCTCCGCCATGGCCGGCAAGTACCTCGGCACCGCCTTCGACATCCACGGCGGCGGCGTCGACCTGCGCTTCCCCCACCACGAGAACGAGCAGGCCCAGTCGCGGGCGGCCGGGCACGCGTTCGCGTCGTACTGGTTCCACAACGCCTGGATCACCACCGCCGGCGAGAAGATGAGCAAGTCGCTCGGCAACTCGCTGCTCATCCCTGAGGTCCTGAAGCGGGTGCGGGGGATCGAGCTGCGGTTCTACCTCGTCGCCGCCCACTACCGCAGCCACGTCGAGTTCAGCTTCGAGGCGCTCGAGGAGGCCGCCGTCGGGTTCCGGCGCATCGAGGGCTTCCTCGAGCGGGCCGGCGACGTCGAGCCCGGTGAGCTGCCGGCGGCGTTCGTCGCCGCGATGGACGACGACCTCGGCACGCCCGCGGCCGTCGCCGTCCTGCACGACACCGTGCGCGAGGGCAACAAGGCCGACGACCCCACGCCGTACGCCGGGCAGGTGCTCGCCATGCTCGACGTGCTCGGCCTGCACCCGGCCGACCCCGCCTGGGGCGCCGCGTCGAGCGACGACGCCAAGCTGACCAGTGCCGTCGACGCCCTCGTCGCCGGCCTCCTCGAGGCCCGTGCCGACGCGCGCGCCGCCAAGGACTTCGCCGCCGCCGACGCGATCCGCGACCGGATCAAGGCGGCCGGCATCGAGGTCGAGGACACCCCCACCGGACCGAAGTGGACGCTGATCTAGATGCCAGGGGTCTCGACACGCCCGCTCGTCCCTCGCGAGCCACTCGACCACCGATCCAAGGAGCACTGACGTGCCAGGCAACTCCAGCCGCAAGGGCGCCATCCGCAAGACCGCCAAGAAGCCGACCGCCGGGTCGGGCGGCCGCGTGAAGCGCGGCCTGGAGGGCAAGGGCCCGACGCCGAAGGCCAAGGACCGGCCCTACCACCAGGCCCACAAGGCGGTGAAGCGCGCCGAGAAGGCCGCGGCGACCCGTCCGCGGAAGCGCTCCAGCAGCGACATCGAGTGGATCGCCGGCCGCAACTCCGTGGTCGAAGCGCTCCGCGAGGGCGTGCCGGTCACCGGCGTGTACGTCGCCGCCGGCGCCGAGCGCGACGGCCGGCTGCGCGAGGCGTTCGCGCTGGCCGCCGACGCCGGGATCAGCCTGCTCGAGGTCAGCAAGAACGAGCTCGACCGGCTGACCAACGGCGCGGTCCACCAGGGGCTCGCGGCCAAGATCCCGCCGTACGAGTACGCCCACCCCGACGACCTCGTCGACGCCGCCGCGGCCAACGCCGAGGCGCCGCTGATCGTGGCCCTCGACCAGGTGACCGACCCCCGCAACCTGGGGGCCATCGTCCGGAGCGCGGCCGGCTTCGGCGCCCACGGCGTCGTCATCCCCGAGCGCCGGGCCGCGAGCATGACCGCCTCGGCCTGGAAGACCAGCGCCGGCGCCGCCGCCCGGATCCCGGTCGCCCAGACCGTCAACCTGGTCCGGCAGCTGAAGGCCTTCCAGGACGCCGGCCTGATGGTCGTCGGCCTGGCCGCCGACGGCGACGTCACGCTGCCCGAGCTGGTCGCGCCCGAGGGACTCGGCGACGGCCCGCTCGTGGTCGTGGTCGGCGCCGAGGGCGGCGGCCTCTCGCGCCTGGTGGCCGAGACCTGCGACCAGCTGGTCTCCATCCCGATGGCCAACCAACTGGAGTCGCTCAACGCCGGAGTCGCCGCCAGCGTCACCCTCTACGCGATCTCCGAGGCGCGCGCCCGGAGATAGGTGGGGCCTCTAGAAGTAGTCCCGCACGTGCAGCTGGCGGCCGCCCAGGAGGGCGTCCAGTGCGGCGTCGTCCGCGGGTGAGCCGTCGGTGAGGTGGCCGGCCAGGCGGAGGTTGCCGCAGGACTGGGCGCCCGACCAGAGCAGGGCCAGGCCGTGCGGGGTCAGCACGGTCGCGGCCGGGTCGGCGGCGGACGGCGTGCAGCGGACGCCGTCCGGGCCGACCTCCAGCCGGTAGTCGCCGTCCAGGACGCTCAGCCGGTCACCCACCACCCGCAGCGGTACGACGGCCGCGCCCGCCAGCGGCAGTGCCTCGAACGCCCGACAGACGTTGTCGACGCGGAGCATGTAGGGGTGCGTCTCGACCACGCTCCACGTGAGGAAGGGCAGCACCAGCCGGGCCAGGTCGGCGCCCGAGGTGCGGACCCGGGCGGCCGGGACGACGGTGGCGAAGCTGCCGAGCACCCGCCACAGGGCGCGGCACGCGTCCGGGGTCAGGCCGATCAGGTCGAAGACCTCCAGTCGCGCGGCGGCGCCGTACCCCTGACCGCGGTCCCAGGACGCGTAGCCGACGACCGCCCCGTCCGCGTCGACGGCCACGGTGATGCCGGTGAAGCCGGCGAGCAGCTCCTCGTCGGTCGTGGGGAACGACGGGCCGCGGCGGGTCAGCGGACCGTTCTGCTGCGCGGCCCAGGCGTCGTACACCTCCCGGACGGCGTGCAGGTCGTCCAGGGTCGCGCGACGGGCCGTGACGTCGACGGGCGGGCGCACCTGGGCCAAGCCGGCGGTCGGGACCTCGACGGTGTCGTAGGAGCCGACGACCTCGTAGCCGAACGGCCGGTAGATGCCGGGCGCGGTCGGGTAGAGCGTCGAGATCACCTCGCCGCGGGTGCGCCCGTCCGCCAGCACGGCTCCGAGCAGGTCACCGAGGAGGCCCTCGCCGCGGTGCTCGGCCGCCACCGTCACCCCGGCGATCCCACAGGTCGGCACCTCGACGCCGCGGAACCACGAGTGGTACTCCCGGCCGATCAGCCGGGCCAGCAGTCGGTCGTCCTCGAAGGTCCCGAAGCTGTGCCGGCCGGGGTAGGGGAACTCCGCGGCCGTCGGGACCGACGTCCCCGCCGGCGGGGTCCCGAAGGCCTCCAGGCCCAGGGTCACGGACGGCTCGAAGTCCTCGACGGTCACCGGTCGGGTCACGCGCTCAGCCATGGGCAGCAACCTACGGCCCGCCGCCCACGTGTGGCCGCCGTCACCTTTGCCGCGGGACCTCGTTGAAGAACTGGTACCTGTTCTACTTCGAGGGAGATCGTCGTGTCCCGACGCTGTTCGGCCCTGCTCGTCAGCCTGCTCGCCCTGCTCCTCGCGGCGTGCGGCTCGCAGCTCGATCCCCAGACCGTGTCCCAGGTCAACGGCGGCGCCGGGGGAGCCGGTACGACGGCCGACGGTGGCGTGCCCGCCGCCGGCGAGGTCCCGGCGGGCGAGGTGCCCGGGGCGGCGACCGCGGGCGGCGGCGAGGCCGCGGCCGGGGGTGCCGGCGCGTCCGGGGGCGGCGGTGCGGCCGCCGGCGGGTCCGGGGGCGCGGGTGCGGCCGGCGGCGGCGGCAAGGCCGGCAGCACCGACGGCGGCAAGGGCGCCAACAGCGCCAGCGGCGGGGTCAAGGGGGCGACCTGCGACGGCTTCAAGAACGGCCCCGGGATCACCGACAAGACCATCACCATCGGCAACGCCTCCGACATCTCCGGGCCGGTGCCCGGCATCTTCGAGGCCAGCCAGGACGCGGTGCGCGCCTACGTCGCCTACTTCAACAGCACCGGCGACGTCTGCGGTCGCAAGCTCGCGCTCAAGACCTACGACACCCGCGCCGACGCCGGCGCCGACCAGCAGGCCTACGCCAAGGCCTGCGAGGAGACCTTCGCGATGGTCGGCTCGATGTCGGCCTTCGACTCCGGCGGTGCCGCCACCGCGGAGAAGTGCGGCCTGCCGGACCTCCGCTCGGCCGCCGTGACCCGCGAGCGGAGCGCCTGCAGCACCTGCTTCGGCGCCCAGTCGACGAACACCGGCCAGCACCAGAACGCCGTGGCCGACTTCGTGCTGAAGAACTACGGCTCGGCCGGCCAGCACGCCGGGTTCCTCTACATCAACGCCGGCGCGGCCGCCCAGAACTCCGTGGTCCAGGCCAAGGCGATGGGCAAGCGCGGGATGAAGTTCGACGTCGTCCAGGGCATCGACATCACCGAGTTCAACTACGCGCCGTACGTCCAGCAGCTGAAGGACAAGAAGGTCGAGGTCGTCTTCTGGACCGGCGCCTACCAGCAGTCGGTCCGGCTCCGGCAGGCCATGCAGCAGCAGGGCTACCAGCCGAAGCTCTACCTGCGCGACCCGACCGACTACAACCCGGCGTACGTCTCCGAGGGTGGCGACGCCGTCGACGGCACCGTGGTGTTCACGAACTTCACGCCGTTCGAGGAGGCCGCGAAGAACAAGGAGCTCGCGCTCTACCTCGGCTGGCTGGACCAGGTGAAGCCCGGCGCGACGCCGTCGTTCTTCGGCCTGTTCTCGTGGTCGGCGGCCCGGCTCTTCGTCGAGCGGTCGATCGCCCTCGGCGGCAAGCTGAACCGGGCCGGGCTGATCGCCCAGGTCAAGGGCGTGAAGAACTGGACCGCCAACGACCTGCACTCCCCGCAGCAGGTCGGCGCCAAGCAGACCGGCGAGTGCTGGCGCTTCATCCAGCTCAAGGGCAGCGCCTGGAAGCCGGTCGGCGGCACGAAGTACCAGTGCTCCGGCATCACCTCCGTGGGCTGAGCCAGTGATCGGACGTTTCTCGTCCGAAATCCTTGTGTGGCCCCCGTCACCTTTGGCACCGTGACTCGTTACTGGTACGTGTTCTACTTCCTGGAGGACGCCATGACGACCGGTCTCGGACGGTCACATGGGCGTACGACGAGGGCCCGCCGGGCCGCCGTCGGCGCCACCCTGCTCGCGCTCACCCTCTCGCTCGCCCTCGCGGCCTGCGGCTCCCGGCTGGATCCCGACACGGTGGCCCGCACCGGCGCCGACACCGGGGCCACCGGCTCCGGCGGGGCCGCCGCGGACGGCACGGTCCCGGAGGGCGTCGAGGCCCCGGTCCCGGGTGCCGATCCGGCGGCCTCGGCGCCCGCCGGGTCCGGGTCCGGTTCCGCGCCGGCCGGCGGTGCTGGTTCCGGCGGTGGTGGCCAGGCCGCCGCCCCGGGCGGCGGCGGCACGAGCGGATCCGGCGAGAACGCGGCGGACGGCGGCACCAAGGCCGGCGGCTGCGCGGGCTTCAAGAACCAGACCGGCATCACCGCCGACACGATCACGATCGCGAACGCCTCGGACATCTCCGGCCCGGTGCCCGGCATCTTCGAGTCCGCCCAGCAGGCGACCCGCGCCTACGTCGCCTACTTCAACAGCACCGGCGACATCTGCGGGCGCAAGCTGAAGGTGGCCGCACTCGACAGTCGCGCGGACGCCGGCGCCGACAACCAGGCGTACACCACCGCCTGCGAGAAGTCGTTCGCCGCGGTCGGGTCCCAGTCGGCCTTCGACTACGGCGGCGCGGCGGCGGCCGAGAAGTGTGGCCTGCCCGACGTCCGCTCCTACTCCGTCTCCGCCGAGCGCACGGCCTGCCGCACCTGCTTCGCGGCGTACGCCGTCAAGCCCAACCAGGTGCCCTCGGCGATGCCGCAGTACTTCAAGAAGACCGCGCCCGACGCCGTGAAGAGCGTCGGCATGCTCTACGTCAACGCCGGGGCGGCCCCCGACAACGCGGAGAACTTCCGGGCCGCGTGGAAGAAGAACGGCTGGAACGTCACCGTCTTCCAGGGCATCGACACCTCGGAGTTCAACTACGCCCCCTACGTCCAGCAGTTGAAGGACAAGGGCGTGAAGCTGGTCAACTACACCGGCCCCTACCAGTTCACCGTGCGCCTGCAGCAGGCGATGGCCCAGCAGGGGTTCGAGCCGCAGATCTTCCTGCAGGACGCGACCATCCACGACCAGCGCTACGTCGACGAGGCGGGGGAGTACGCCGACGGCGTCTACGTCTACTCGCAGACCGGGCTGTTCGACGACTTCAGCAACAAGGAGATGGAGCTCTACCGGGCCTGGCTGGCGCAGGTCGACCCGGACGCCGAGCCCAACACCTACGGCGTCTACGCCTGGTCGGCCGCCCGGCTGTTCGTCCAGCAGGCCGTCGCGCTCGGCGGGCGGCTGAACCGGCAGACGCTGGTGCAGTCGCTGGCCAAGGTCAAGGACTGGACCGGCAACGGCATCCACGCGCCCCAGCAGGTCGGCGCGGAGACCACTACCAACTGCGTCTCGATCATCCGGCAGCAGGGCGGCGCCTGGAAGAAGGTCTCCCCCGGCAAGTACCTCTGCGGACCGCTCACCGACACCGGCCTGGGAGGCTGATGTGACCACGTTCCTGGCCTTCACCGTGTTCGGCCTGTTCAGCGGCGCGGCGTACGCCATCGCGGCCAGCGGGCTGGTGCTGACCTACACCACGACCCGGGTCTTCAACATCGCCCACGGCGCGCTCGGCATGGTGATGTCCTTCGTCTTCTGGGACTTCAGCGTCCGGCAGGGACTGCCGACCTGGCTGGCCCTGGTGCTGGTGCTGCTGGTCGTCGCCCCGGCGACCGGCTGGCTGCTGCAGCGCTTCGTCACCCGCGGGCTGGGCGAGGGCCCGGTCAGCGTGGCGCTGGTCGTGACGGTCGGGCTGCTGGTCGGGTGCATCGGCTTCGCCACCCAGATCTGGCCGCCGGAGGCGCGCTCGGTCCTCCCGTTCTTCCCGACCACGTCCTTCGAGGTCGGCGGGGTGATCATCACCGGCCACCAGCTGCTCACCATCGTGCTCTCGGCCGCGACCGCGCTCGGCCTCTACCTGCTGCTCAACCGCACCCGCATCGGCACGGCCATGCGGGCCTCGGTCGACAACCCCGAGCTGCTGCGCCTCTTCGGCGGCAAGCCCGACACCGCGGCCGCGCTCTCCTGGGCGATCGGGGTCGCGCTGGCCGCGCTGGCCGGCGTACTGCTCGTCTCCCAGGTCGGCCTCGACTACTACGCACTGACGCTGCTGGTCATCAACGCGTACGCCGCCGCGATGCTGGGTCGGCTGAAGAGCCTGCCGATGACCTTCGCCGGCGCGATGGCGCTCGGGCTGGCGACGTCGTACGCCTCGGGCTACCTGCCGACCGACGGGCTGCTCAACAGCGTCCGCAACGTCATCCCGGCGCTGTTCCTGTTCCTGGTGATCGTGCTGATGCCGCAGGCCCAGCTGCGGATCGGCCAGGTCAAGGGCATCGTCTCCGCGCCGCTGCCGTCGATGACCAAGTCGGTCGGCTGGGGCGCTGCGCTGCTGCTCGTGGTGGCGCTGCTCGCCGGCTCGTTCGCCGACTCCGACCTGCTGCTGGTGGGCACCGCGGCGACGTACGCGATGGTGATGCTCTCGCTGGTCCTGCTCACCGGGTACGGCGGCCACGTCTCGCTGGCCCAGCTCACCTTCGCCGGGGTGGGGGCGCTGGCCTACGCCAAGCTCGACGAGCCCAACCTCTACGGCCTGGCCCTCTCGGCCCTGATCGCGGCCGGCGTCGGGGCGCTGGTGGCGCTGCCGGTGCTGCGGCTGACGGGGCTCTACCTCGCGCTGTCGACGATGGCCTTCGCCTACCTGATGGACAAGATGGTCTTCCAGGCCGAATTCGCGTTCGGCTTCAACGGCACCCTGCCGGCCGAGCGGATGTCGGTGCTCGGCACCTCGATCACCAGCACCGGCGGCTACGTCATGCTGATGGCCGTCTTCTTCGTGCTGACCGCGCTGGCGCTGCTCCTGCTGCGCCGCGGCCCGGTCGGCCGGCTGCTCATCGCGATGCGCGACAGCCCGGCCGCGTGCGGCACCCTCGGCCTCGACCTGCGCTGGTTCCGGGTCGCGCTCTTCGGGCTCTCCGCCGGCATGGCCGGCCTCGCCGGGGCCCTGTACGCCGGGCTGCGGCAGACCATCGGCGCGGCCGACTTCCAGTTCTTCAACAGCCTGCCGCTGCTCCTGCTGGCGGTCGTCTTCGGCGTCACCTCGGTGACCGGCGCGACGCTCGGCGGCATCGGCCTGATGCTGCTCCCGGTCATGCAGAGCGACCACCCGGGCATCGCCGGGCTGATCTTCGCCGTCATCGGCTTCGGCGCGGTCGCCGCCGGCCGCGACCCGAACGGGCTGGCCAACCAGCTGTTCCGGGTCGGGCGGCTCGCCGAGACCCGGTTGCTCCCGCAGGTCCGGGAGCGGCTGCCGCGGCTCCCGGAGCGCGGGGAGGTCGACGCGCCCGCGGAGGCCGTCGTACCCGGCCTGGCCGACCAGCGTCCCGACTCCCGGCCCGACAGCAGGAAGGTGCCCGCCCATGTCGCTCCTTGAGGTCGACGACGTCGTCGTCCAGTTCGGCGGGGTGACCGCGGTCAACCACGCGAGCTTCGCCGCGCACGCGGGCCGGATCACCGGCCTGATCGGGCCGAACGGCGCCGGCAAGACCACCTGCTTCAACGTGATCAGCGGTCTGCAGCGCCCGACCCGCGGGAAGGTGCGCTTCGACGGCCGCGGCGTCACCCGGCTGCCGGTGCACCGCCGCTCCAAGCGCGGCATGGGCCGCACCTTCCAGCGCCTCGAGGCGTTCGGGTCGCTGTCGGTGCGCGAGAACGTCCGGGTCGCCTTCGACATCCACCGTGGGCCGATCGGCTGGATCCGCCCGTCGTCCGCCGACGTGGACGCCCTGCTGGAGCGGGTCGGCATCGCGTCGTACGCCGGCGAGCGCGCCGACTCGATCCCCACCGGCACCGCCCGGCTCCTCGAGCTGGCCCGCTGCCTGGCCGGCCAGCCCAAGCTGCTGCTCCTCGACGAGCCGTCGTCGGGCCTCGACGAGACCGAGACCGACGCCTTCGGCGAGCTCCTGCAGGAGCTCGCCGCCGAGGGGCGGGCGATCCTGATGGTCGAGCACGACATGGACCTGGTGATGGGCGTCTGCGACGACATCCACGTGCTCGACTTCGGCTCGGTGATCGCCTCCGGCCCGCCGTCGCTGATCCGCTCCGACCCGGCCGTGCAGCAGGCCTACCTCGGCTACTCCGACGTCGAGGACGCCGCTGACAGCGCTGACAGCGCTGACAGCGCCGACGATCCCGCCACCGTCACCCAGGTGCTGCCCGTGGTCCACGAGGAGGTCCGATGAGCGGCGTGCCGATCCTGGAGATCGTCGACCTGCACGCGGCGTACGGTCGCATCGAGGTGCTGCGCGGCGTCGACCTGGTCGTCCCCAAGGGCGCCGTGATGGCCCTGCTGGGGCCCAACGGCGCCGGCAAGTCCACGCTGACCAAGGTGATCTCGGGCGTGAAGTCGCCGACGAGCGGCGACGTCCACCTGGGCGGCGTCAACGTGCGCGGCGCCCCGCCCGAGGAGCTCGCCCGGCTCGGGCTGTGCACGGTGCCGGAGGGGCGCTCGGTCTTCCCCAACCTGACCGTGCAGGAGAACCTCACCCTGATGTCGTACGCCGGCGTCCCGGCCGAGGCGGTCCTCGAGACGGCGTTCGCCTACTTCCCCCGCCTGCTCGAGCGCCGCGGCCAGCTGGCCGGCACCATGTCGGGCGGCGAGCAGCAGATGCTGGCGATGGCCCGCGCGCTGGCCTCCGACCCGGCGCTGCTCCTGCTCGACGAGCTGTCGATGGGCCTGGCGCCGCTGATCGTCGACGAGCTCTACGAGACCGTCGCCCAGATCGCCGCGTCGGGCGTCTCCATCCTCTGCATCGAGCAGTTCGCCCGCACCGCGCTGCGGGTCTCCGACTACGCCGCCGTCATGTCCGGCGGCCGCGTGGTCGCCACCGGCGAGCCCGCCGAGATCCTCGAGACCATGTCCGACGTCATCCTGGGAGGCGCGGCATGAAGCCGTTCGTCGTACCGTTCCTGGCCGCCGGCCTCGTGGCCGCCGTTCTCCCGTGGGGCGCCGGTCCCGCGGCCGCCGAGGAGAAGAAGCCGTTCAGCGGCTACAGCACCTCCGCGAAGGCGACGCCGGTGAAGCTCGAGATCTACGAGCCGACCATCCCGGTGCCGGCCACGCCCCAGCTGGAGCTGTCGTTCGGCTACAGCACCGTCGAGGCCGACTCGAGCAGCTCGCAGGGCCGGTCGAGCTACCTCTGGCCGGGCGACCCGGTCGGCGAGGGGCTCAAGACCATCGTCGAGCAGCTCGGCCTGCCGCCGGAGCTGGCCGGCCCGATCGCGGCCCAGGGCTACCCGGTGCAGGTCAACTCGCAGTTCCCGGCCGGGCCCGAGAGCGAGACCGACGAGCCGTTCCCCGGCACCGTCATGCGCACCACCTCCGGCGACGGCGCGGTCAGCGCCTCCACCGGGTTCTCGTCCGACTGCGACGTCTCGGCGCCGGCATCGGGCGGGGGAGGCGCACCGGGCCTGCCGGGTCTTCCGGGCCTCCCGGCGCTGCCCGGGCTCCCGGCGCTGCCGCTGCCCGAGCTCCCGGGCGGTCTCGGCGCCCTGACCGCGGCGCTGCCCGGCCTGAGCACCAGCAGCGCCACCACCAACCAGCCGCCCGCGGCGCAGGCCTCCGAGCCGGCCGCGGCCGACGAGCCGGTCGCGGAGGAGACGGCGGCCTGCCAGATTCCGCCCGCGCTGAGCGCGCTGGTCGACCTCGGCGGCTACGTCTCGAGCTCGAAGTCGGAGGTCGCCGACGGTCAGGTCGTCACCACGTCGCGCGCCTCGCTGGGCGACGTCCGGCTGCTCGGCGGCATCGTGACCATCTCCGGCATCCACGCCACCGCGACGTCCTCCAGTGACGGGAAGTTGGGCGTGCCCGCGGGCGCGGCCCGGTTCGGCACCATCACGATCGCCGGCCAGGAGTTCGCCTTCGGTCCCGACGGCTACACCGCGGTGGGTCGGTCGGGGACGATCCCCGGGCTGCCCGACGACGCGGCCAAGGCGCTGAAGATGCTCGGCATCACCCTCACCCTGCCGACGCCCGAGAAGGTCGTCGAGGGCGACAAGGCGTCCACCGCGCTGGCCGCCCTGCAGGTCGAGATCGACACGGCGGTCCTCTCGCCGGTGCTCCGCCAGCTCCCGCTCGCGACGATCCTGGCCAACGTGCCGTTCCCGCCCGAGGCGGCCGTCCTGAAGAGCCTGCTCGGTGCCCTGCCCAACCTGGCGCCGCGCGTCGTGCTGACCCTCGGGTCGGCCGAGAGCGAGGTCGACACCGTCCAGGGCATCGTCCCGCCGGACGTCCCGGCCACCACGCCCGAGACGCCGGCGGCCCCCGGCGGCGAGGGGGCCGACCAGCCCGCGGCCGGCGCCGGGTCGGGAGCCGGAGCCGGCGGCGGGTCCGCCGTACCTCCGGGTGGGACGGGGGCGCCGACGACCCCGACCGACGCCGACGCGTCCGCGGCCGGCGACCTGCCGCCCTCGGCCCCGGCCGCCGCCGGGCTGCCCCCGCTCTTCTCCATCCCCGGCCTGCTGCTCCTCGGGGGCATCGCCCTGGCCGCCGTCGCCGGCAGCTACCTGCGCCGGCTCGGCGCGGCCGCCCTCGGCGGCGGCGCCTCCTGCTCGCACGGCCTCGACAGCGGCCTGCCCGACCTCCGAAAGGCGTGACCATGACGACGCTGCACCCCACCTCGCAGCCCACCAGCCTGCCCGGCACCCGCGCGGCCCTCCCGCGGGCCGGCGCCCGGCCGTCCTCCGGCGGCGCGGCCCCGCTGAAGAACAACCACTACCAGCTGCTCCAGGTCGTGCTGTTCTGGGCCGGGGCGATCCTGCTGCCGCTCGGGCTCGTGGTGATCGTGCTCGGCTGGTACGGCGCCGCCAACACGCCGTACCAGTACGACCAGCTGTCCTACCTGGTCTCCGGCGGCCTGCTCGGCCTCGGCCTGACCTTCGTCGGCGGGTTCCTCTACTTCGGGGCCTGGCTGGCCCGGATCGCCGACGACGGCCGCGAGTCCTCCAAGCGGCTGGCCGACACCCTGCTCGTGCTCGCCGACGTGACCTCGCGCTCGGCCGCGATCAACGACCAGGGCGTCGACGTCGCCGCCATCCCGGTCACCGCCGGCGAGGGCACCACCCTGCACCGCCGTGACTGCGCCCTGGTCGCCCACCGCGACGACCTCCGCCCGGCCGGCGACAACCCGAGCCTCACCCCCTGCCGCGTCTGCCGCCCCTGAGCCCCTCTCCCCGGCCGACGCAGGGCGGGGGCAGGGTCAGGCGCGGAGGAGGGCGGGGTCGATCAGCAGGTGCTGGGAGACGTCGCCGACCTGGTCGACGTGCATGACCCGCTCGTCGAACCACCACCCGTCGTCCCGGCGTCGGAAGGTGTCGGCGTAGCGACCGGTCACCACCACCTGCAGCGGCAGGGTGGGGGTCGCCTGCGTCACCGTGAAGTACGACGACGCGACGGCCGTCCCGGCCTCCTCGTCGACCCGCACGCGCAGGTTCGTGACCGCGTGGTGGGTCAACGGGGTGCCGTCGTCGTAGCGCCGCGTGGTCGCCTCGTAGAGCGCCTGCACCCGCTCGCTGCCGCGCTGGCCGGCGAGCGTCCCGTGCGCGAACAGCGCGCCCACGCCGGCGAAGTCACCCGCGTCGATGCGCTCGGCGTAGCTGAGCAGCAGGTCCTCGATCTCGCGCGCGCTGTCGGTCACGGCGCGAATCTAGAACGAGGTCGCGGCCGCGGCGGCGCTGTCCCCGATCAGCGGGACGACGGCCTCAGCGCCGCCCGAGCCGGAACGTGACGGTCCCCACCGAGCGCGCGACCGACGCCGTACCGGGGTAGACGACGCGGAGCGTGGTCTGGCCGGCGGCGCGGAGCTTGCGGCGGGGGACGTTCACGGTGGCCCGGCCGCGCCGCAGCGTCGCCCGGCGGACCAGGGTGCCGTCGCCGCGCCGGATCTCCACCCGGCCGGTGGCGTGCCCGCGCGGCACGTCCACGCGGATCGCGACCCGGACCCGCGAGCGTAGCACCTTCAGCACGCGCGCGGTGACCACGGCCCGGGCCGGCGCGGCCGGGGCAGGGGGTACGACGACCGCGTCGGGGTCGGGCACGGTGACCGCGAGGGTCATCGAGGTCGCGAGGTGGGTGCGGGTGCGGGGGAAAGCCAGCCCGACGGCGTGCGTCCCGACGTCGAGCAGGCCCGCCGGCAGGGTGACCGAGAAGACGCCGCCGGTGACCGTGGCGCGGGCCAGCTCGCGACCCTCCGCGGTGAGGACGACGGTGCCGGTCGCCGCGGTCTCGGAGCGCACCGTGCCGGCGATGCGGACACCGTCGGTGCCGGTGATCACGGCGTGCGCGGTCAGGTTGGTGGCGCCGCGACCGATCGTGAACTCGTCGAGGACCCACGGGGCGGTGTCGGGCTGGCGGACGTCGTACACCCAGCTGGTGACGGTGCGCGTACCGGTGTCGAGCGCGGTGAAGACGCACAGGTCGTTGCTCTGCACGAAGGGCAGCGGCACGCCGTCGGGGTTCAGGAACGGGGCGACGGTCGGCAGGATCGGCTCGAGTCCGCCGGGGTTGCCGAGCGCGAGGTAGTTGTCCGCGTTCCACGGCGCGGGCGGCAGCGGGCGGGTCCGGCTCGAGAGGCTGTCGAAGGCGCCGTAGGTGTTGCCGGTGTTCGACGTCTCCAGCCAGTTGGTGCCGCTCGCGGAGCGGAACCGGTTCCACAGGTGGCTGTGGCCGTTGAGCACCAGGTCGGTGCCGGCCTCCTCCAGCAGCGGCTGCAGGTCGTGGAGCAGCATGTTGTCGCGCGGGTGGTACTCGTAGCGCACCGAGGTGAGCGCGCCGGCGGCGTCGCGGGTCTCGATCCGGTCGGGCTCGGCGAAGACCGGCATCACGTTGTCGCCGAGGCCCTGCGGCCCCTCGTGCAGGACCACGACCTTGATCGCGGCGCCCTGGAAGGCCTCGCTCGCGAGCTCCTCCTTCAGCCACTCGTACTGCTCGCTCCCGGCCGCGAGCGACTCGAACACGAACTCGCCGTACCCCTGGGCCATCGGGTCGGGGAGGGCCGCCGCCGACTCCTGGTAGCGGCTCACGACCGTGCGGTCGGCGGGCAGCGTGTTGGCGTTGGTCCCGCGCCAGATCCGGGTCGAGAACAGGCTGACCAGCCGGACGTCGCCGACGGTGGTCGCGTAGTAGCGCTTGCCGCCCGGCGAGTCCTCCGGCAGCGAGAAGATCTCCTCGTACGTCGTGGTGCTCCACGAGTTGTCCTCGAGCCACTGCGCCTTGATCGCGGGGTCGCCGCCCGGGTTGACGCTCGCCTTCACCTGCTCGTAGCGGCGCTCGGCGATCTCGACGGGCACGCAGTTGTTGAGGTTGAGCGCGGTCAGGCCGTCGACCCGGCCCTGGACCTCGTGGTTGCCGATCGAGGGGTAGAGCACGGCCGACTGGACGATCTCGCCGCCGGCGTACGAGCGGCCGCCGGTGGAGACCCGGCCGCCGCGGCCCTGGAGAGCGGGGAAGAAGCCGCTGCCCCGGGTGTCGTCGAACCACTCCGAGGCCCGGTCGGGGACGTTGACCAGGTCGCCGGCGAGGAACACCGCGTCGATGGTGCCGAGGGTGGCCTTGGCCAGCGCCAGGTTGGCCGGGGTGTTGACCATCGCCTGGTGGTCGCTGGTCAGCATGATCGTGAGGTCCTGGCCCGGCTTCGGCGCCGGCGCCAGCTCGAAGGTCCCCGAGGCCGCGAACGCGCCGCCGTCGGTGCTGACGATCCGGTACGGCGTCCGCGCGCCCAGTCCGGTCGCGACCGCCTCGTGCCGGTGCACCTCCCGGGGCGTCATCGTCGTCGGCTTGTCGGCCACGTTGGACGCGGCGTCCTCGACCACCCGGGAGAGCCGGAACGAGGTCGCGGCGAAGGCCCGGATCCCGGCCGGCGGGGTGCCGGTCGCCGCGCTGACGAGCTGCGCGTCGGTGAGGGCCTCGACGGCCTCGCCCACGAGCAGCGTGTGGCGGGCGCCGGCGTACTCGGTCATCCAGACGACCGAGACGCCGTCGGCGGTCGGCGCCTGCAGGAACGGGTCGGTCAGCAGGCCGAGGGTGCCCGCGCGGGCGGTCGACAGCACCCGCGCCGTCCGGGCCGAGGCGGAGCCGGAGAGGAGCGCGGGGGCGAGGGCCAGCGCGCCCGCGGACGCGGCGCCGACCGTGACGACGGCGCGGCGGGACCAGGACGGGGAGGGGGTCATGCCGGTGACGCTAGGAAGCGACCGACACCGGTCGGTGAACGGACGACGACCGCGGGTGGGCCGATGGGCGGCCGGCTCGCCGTACGACGGTGACGGTCGCCTCAGTCGCCGGCTGGTTCAGTCGTCGATCGCCGCGCGCAGGGCGCCGAGCGCGTCCCGGATGTCCGACTCCTTCGGGATCCACCCCCGGGCCAGCTCGTCGGCGAAGAGCGCCGTCAGCTGCGCCTCCTCGGTCGGCGTGAGGCTGATCGCCTCCGCGCGTGAGCTGGCGCGCCGCCAGGCGCGGCGGGTGCTCCGCGCCCTCGCCGGCCCCAGTCCCGGCATCGGCATGATCGCCATGGGGGACCAACGGGGGCCCGAGCCCCGGGGTTACGGGCGCCCGGTCGCCGGACTAGACCGGGGGCCGCGCGCCCGGGCCGAGGTCACTCGTCGTCGCTCGCGGCGACGACCTCGTCCGGCTTGGTCACGAGCACGGTGTCGATGTAGTCGCGGGCGGTGTCGAAGATGCCGACCTCGTGACCGGCCCGCTCGGAGAGGTACCACCGGTGCACCAGCACCTCGTGGAAGAACTCCGCCGGCTCCAGCTTGCCGCGCAGGTCGGGCGGGATCATCTCGACCAGCGGCTCGTAGATCCGGGTCAGCCAGCGGTTGGCGACCAGGCTGCGGTCCTCGCGGCCCAGGTCGTGGTGGGCGGTGAACGCGGCGATGTCGTTGAGCAGCCGCCGGGCCTGGCCGTCCTCGACGTTGAGCCCGGTGAGCGCCTGCAGCTCGCGGCGGTGGTGGCCGAGCTCGACGACCTTGGGCTGGATCCGCACCTCGTCGCCGTCGAAGTCGGTGACGATGTCGAGCTCGTCGACGTCGAAGCCGAGGTCGTTGAGCCGCTCGATGCGCTGCTCGATGCGCCACATCTCCTCGGCGGAGAACTCCTCGACGTCGGTCAGCTCGGCCCAGAGCGCGTCGTACCGCTCCTGGAGGAGGACCACGATCGCGTGCGCCTGCACCTCGGTGTCGAGGGAGTGGCTGGCCTGCAGGTCGAGCAGCTCGGCGAAGACGTTCTCGGTGGCGATGGTCAGGTCGTACTCGCGCATCTGCCGCGACAGTGTTGGGCGCAGCTCCCCGGTCTCGGCGTCGACGAGGTACGCCGCGAAGCCGCCCGCGTTGCGGCGGAAGAGCACGTTCGAGAGCGAGACGTCGCCCCAGTAGAAGTCGGCCAGGTGCAGCCTCACCAGCAGCACGACCAGCGCGTCGACCAGGGACGGCAGGGCCTCGGCGCTCATGCCGTGGGCGAAGAGGCTGCGGTAGGGCAGCGAGAACTGCAGGTGCTGGGTGAGCAGCGCCGCCGGCAGCTCCTCCCCGTCGGCATCGACCCGGCCGGTCACGACCCCCTGCGGGACGACGGCCGGCAGGCCCATCCGCTGCAGGTCGCGCAGCAGCCGGTACTCGCGGAAGGCGATCTCCTCGACCGTCTCCTTCACCGCGTAGGTGCGCTCGCGGAGCCGGACGATCCGCACGACGTGGCGCGAGAGGCCACGCGGCAGGGGTACGACGTACCGGTCGTCCCACTCCTCCAGCGGCTGGGACCACGGGAGCGTGATGATCGCGGGGTCCGGTCGGCTGGCGACGATGCGCAGCGCCATGCGTGTCACCCTAGACCTGTCGGGAAGATTCACCTTTCAACCAATGTTGGGGCGGTATGAAGAACATCGGGTTCCTGTCCTTCGGGCACTGGACGCCGTCGCCGCAGTCGGCGACGCGGTCCGCGTCCGACGCGCTGCTGCAGTCGATCGACCTCGCGGTCGCGGCCGAGGAGCTGGGCGTCGACGGCGCGTACTTCCGCGTCCACCACTTCGCCCGGCAGCTCGCGTCGCCGTTCCCGCTGCTCGCCGCCGTCGGTGCGCGCACCAGCCGGATCGAGATCGGCACCGGCATCATCGACATGCGCTACGAGAACCCGCTCTACATGGCCGAGGACGCCGGCTCCGCCGACCTCATCTCCGGTGGGCGACTGCAGCTCGGCATCAGCCGGGGGTCACCGGAGCAGGTCATCGACGGCTACCGCTACTTCGGCTACGAGCCGGCTCCCGGCACCGATCACGCCGACATGGCGCGCGAGCACACCCGGGTCCTGCTCGAGGTGCTGAAGGGCGAGGGCTTCGCCGAGCCCAACCCGCGCCCGATGTTCCCGAACCCGCCCGGGCTGCTGCGCGTCGAGCCCCACTCGGAGGGACTGCGCGACCGGATCTGGTGGGGCGCCGGCTCGCGGGCGACCGCGCAGTGGACCGCCGAGCAGGGCATGAACCTGATGTCCTCGACCCTGCTCACCGAGGACACCGGCGTCCCCTTCCACCAGCTGCAGGCCGAGCAGATCGCCCTGTTCCACGAGGCCTGGAAGGCCGCCGGCCACGAGCGGACGCCGCGCACGTCGGTCAGCCGCAGCATCTTCCCGATCGTCGACGACCGCGACCGGATGTACTTCGGTCGCGACGGCGGCAGTCAGGACCAGGTCGGGATCATCGACGGCACCACCGCCCGCTTCGGCAAGACCTACGCCGCCGAGCCGGACAAGCTCGTCCAGCAGCTCGCCGAGGACGAGGCCATCGCCGCCGCCGACACCCTGCTGCTGACCGTGCCCAACCAGCTGGGCGTCGACTACAACGCCCACGTCCTCGAGGCGCTGCTCACCCACGTCGCGCCGGCGCTGGGCTGGCGGTGAATGCTGGTGGAGGTGCTGCGGGGCGGCCGGTGAGAGTTTCATCGGCTGGCCGATGAACCTCCCGGCGGGACGATGAACCTTTGTCGTCCAGGCGTGAGTTTCATCGGCTGGCCGATGAACCTTTGCGGCCGCCCTCACACCCGCCAGACCGACAGCCCCGGCCCGCCGGCGGCCAGCCGTACGACGCCCCGCTTCTCCTTCAGCTCACCCACCCGCCCGTCGGCGGTGGTGAGCAGCAGCGACCCGTCGGTGAGGCCCAGCGGGCCGGCGGGCAGGTCGATCGCCGGGCCGGCGGCGCGGCGCGCGGCGACCAGGACCGAGCCGGTCGGGTGCTCGCGCAGGAAGACCAGGGCGTCGTCGTCGACGTGGGCCCAGCGCAGGCCGCCGCGGCGCAGCGCCTCGTGGTCGCGGCGGGCCGCCGCGAGGGCGCCGTACGCCGTGAGGGTGGCGCGGTCCCAGGTCTCCGGGCGGTCCCAGGGCATCGGGCGGCGGGAGTCCTCGCCGAGCACACCCTCGAGGCCGATCTCGTCGCCCGCGAAGATCATCGGGACGCCGGGCAGCGTGAACTGCAGCCCGGCGGCGACCCGGTGGAGCGGGCCGGACCCGGTGACGGTGCGGATGCGCGCGCTGTCGTGGGAGCCGAGGATGTTCCACGAGGTCGCCGCGGCGAGCCAGCCGTAGCGCGCCGACCACTCCCGCAGGGTCTGCACCACCAGCGGCCCCGGCCGCACCGGCACGGGCAGCGGCCGGCCGAAGGCCCGCGCGGGGGAGGCGGGGTCGCGCAGCCACGACCAGACCGGCCACGAGAAGCCGGAGTAGTTCATCGTCCCGTGCCAGCCGTCGCCGTCGAGGTCGCCCGACGCGTCGTGGTTGTGCTCGCCGATGACCAGCGGGTCGGCCCGCTCCGCGGCCGCCGTACGACGGACCGCACGGGCGGTGTCGTGGTTGACGTCGAGCGCGCCGAGCCGGCCCGTCATGTTGGCGACGTCGATGCGCCAGCCGTCCACGTCGTACGGCGGCCGCAGCCAGCGGGCCACCACCGAGTCCGGCCCCTCGACCATCGCGGCCCGCAGCGAGGCGTCGGCCAAGTTGAGCTTGGGCAGCGTGCCGTGGCCCATCCAGCACTCGTAGCTGCCGTCGTGGTTGAAGTAGTACCAGCCCCGGGTCGGCGAGGCCGGGTCCGAGGAGGCCCGGGCGAACCACTCGTGGGTGTCGCCGGTGTGGTTGGTGGTCAGGTCGCCGAGCAGCCGCCAGCCGCGCTCGTGCACGGCGGTGCTGAGTCGCGCGAACGCCTCGTCCCCGCCCAGCAGCGGGTCGACACGCAGGAAGGTGGACGCGTTGTAGCGGTGGTTGCTCTCGCCCGGGAAGACCGGGGTCGTGTAGAGGATCGTCGCGCCCGCCTCGGCGACGTGGTCGAGGTGCTCGACGACGCCGTCGAGGTCGCCGCCGAAGTACTGCAACGGCGTGCGCGGGTCACTGCCCTCGAAGACCACCTCGTCGTCCCACTCCGCCGGCACCGCCCAGTCGGGCGTGGGTCGGTCGGCCGCCGCGGCCGAGCGGGCGAAGCGGTCGGGGAACACCTGATAGACCACGCCGTCGCGGCCCCAGTCCGGCGCCGGCTCGTGCACGGTCACTCGGAAGTCGAAGGTGTCCGGACCGTCGTGGTCGACCACGCCGGCGGCGGTCAGCCAGCGCTGGTCGCCGGCGGCGTCGGCGAGCAGGAAGCGGTAGTGGGTCACCGGGTTGTGCACCGGCAGGTCGCCCTCCCACCAGGTCGCGTGCTCGTCGCGCTCGACCACGGCGCAGGCGTGGAAGGTCGGCTCGGCGTCGTACGTCGTCCGGATCCAGACCGACTCGACCGGGTCGCCGGACCAGGTGCGCAGCCGCACCTTCACCGGCCAGCCGAGGGCCGGCGCCTCGTCGGAGAGGTACGTCGGGGAGCCGTCGTGGTGGGGCTCGTGCAGCAGGTGGGTCATCGGGATCCTCCTCGTGGGTCGAGCCAGACGGCGCCGGTGCCGTACGCCGCGGCCTCGTCGCCGGGGTTGGTCAGGGCACAGCTCTTCATGCTCAGGCAGCCGCAGCCGATGCAGCCGTCGAGCCGGTCGCGCAGCAGCTCGATGCGCCGGATCTGCTCGTCGAGGCGCGGGCGCCAGGACTTGCTGAGCCGGTGCCAGTCGGACTTCGTCGGGGTGCGGTTGTCGGGCAGCGTCGCGAGCGCCTCGGCGATCTCGTCGAGGGTGAGCCCGATCCGCTGGGCGGTGCGGATGAAGCCGATCCGGCGCAGGGTGTGCTGCTCGTAGCGCCGTTGGTTGCCGGCCGTGCGCACCGAGTGGATCAGCCCGCGCGACTCGTAGAACCGGATCGCCGAGGTCGCCACCCCGGCCCGCTCGGCCAGGTGTCCGATCGTCAGCTGGGTCACCCGCCCAGCCTCGCGGAGGTTCAAGCCTGCTTCAAGTTGACCTTGCGCACAGGGCAGGTGCTGCGGGGGTCGCGATACGCCCACTCGTTCCTCGCGGGCTACTCGACCGACGAGGCCGGGTCGGTGGTCCAGTGCCTCGCGTGGGGGCGAGCCAGGTGTGGGGGTCGGTGGTCGAGTGCCTCGCGTGGGGCGAGCTAGGTGTGGGGGTCGGTGGTCGAGTGCC
This sequence comes from Nocardioides lianchengensis, assembly GCF_900101465.1. Lineage (GTDB taxonomy): Bacteria > Actinomycetota > Actinomycetes > Propionibacteriales > Nocardioidaceae > Nocardioides > Nocardioides lianchengensis. Next base: position 15,361 of record NZ_FMZM01000016.1, on the reverse strand, counting down.
TCGCGAGGGACGAGCGAGGTGTATCGAGACCTAGAACGAGTTCTAGTTCTGCGCTAGCGTCCGGCCATGACCAGCACCCCGAGTGAGAACCAGCGCGTCGTCGTCGTCACCGGCGCCGCCTCCGGCGTCGGTCACGCGACCGCCACGATGTTCCGCGACGCCGGCGATGTCGTGTTCGCCCTCGACGTGAACCCGACCGTCCCCGACGGCGTCACCTACGTCGAGACCAACGTGGCCATCAAGGCGTCCGTGGACGCGGCGATCGCGGTCTGCGCCCAGTACGGCCGCATCGACGTGCTCGCCAACGTCGCCGGCATCGTCCAGTTCGGGCGCTTCGAGCAGATCGACGAGGCCGAGTACGACCGGGTGCTGGCGGTGAACCTGAAGGGCCCGTTCCTGCTGACCCAGGCGGCGCTGCCCCACCTGAAGGCGGCCAAGGGCTGCGTCGTGAACGTGTCGTCGGTCGCGGGCCGGGTCCCGCAGCCGTACGCCGCGGCGTACGGCGCCTCGAAGGGTGGGCTGACCCAGCTCACCAAGAACCTCGCGCTCGAGCTGGTGCCGACCGGGGTCCGGGTGAACGCGATCTGCCCGGGCACCATCGACACCCCGATGGTCTCGAAGGTCGCGGAGTCCTACCCGACCGACCTCGAGCCGCGGATCTCCGAGCGGCTGTTCATGCAGATGCCCGGCGCGATCCCGCCCGGCGACATCGCGGCGGCGATCGGCTACCTCGCCTCGCCGGCCGCGGCGTACGTCACCGGCACGGTGCTGGCCATCGACGGGCTGATGAGCTGAGCATGGCCGGCGTCGGGAGGGTCCTGGAGGGGCGCGTCGCGATCGTCACCGGCGCGGCCCGCGGCGTCGGCGCCGGCATCGCCCGGGCGTTCGCCAAGGAGGGCGCGCACGTCGCGGTCGTCGACCTCGACACCGAGGGTGCGGAGCGCGTCGTCACCGAGCTGTCGTCGTACGGCGCGGCCGCGTCGTACGCCTGCGACATCCGCGACTCCGCCCAGGTGGACGCCTGCGTGGCGGCCGTCGTGGAGCGGTTCGGCTCGGTCGACGTGCTGGTCAACAACGCCATCGACGCGACCTCCGGGCGCTTCGAGGACACCACGGACGACGAGCTGGACCGGGTCCTCGACACCGGCCCGAAGGCGACCCTCTACTTCATGCGCGCCTGCTTCCCGCACCTGCGCGACTCCGCCGGCGGCGGTCGGGTGATCAACCTGCGCTCCGGCTCCGAGCCGCAGGGGATGGCCGGCTTCGGCGCGTACGTCGCCTCGAAGGCCGCCGTCGGCGGCCTCACCCGGGTCGCCGCCCGCGAGTGGGGTCGCCACGGCATCACGGTCAACAACCTGGCGCCCTTCGTGCTGAGCGACGGCGCCCGGTCCTACTTCGACGAGCGCCCCGAGGAGCTGGAGAAGATCGTGCTGAAGTCGCTCTCCGTCCCGCGGCTCGGCGACGCCGAGTCCGACGTCGGCCGGGCCGCGGTCTACCTCGCCGGCCCCGACTCGTCGTACGTCACGGGGGTGACGCTGAGCGTCGACGGTGGCGGGAGCTTCTTCAGCTGAGGTGGTCGGTGGCCGGGCTGTCGCCCGGGAAACTGACGCGTCGGCGCCCGCGGGAGGCCGGTCCAGCAGTGCTGGGCCGTCAGTTCTTCTCCCCCTCGGCTGCGGCGCGGGCGAGGCCCGGCCACTAGCATGAGCGGCCGGCCCCGCGGGGCCGCGCCGGTGTAGCTCAGTAGGTAGAGCGCCTCTCTTGTAAAGAGGATGTCGCGGGTTCGACTCCTGTCACCGGCTCCACGGAGGGTTTCTCAGCCCTTCCTCGACGTTCTGGGCCGATGTTCTGCCCGGGAACGTCCTCCTTCCCCGGTGATCCGGGTCAGGAGGACGACCGCCTCAGCGCAGCTGCCGCGCCGTGAACGTCGCCGGCGGGTCGGCGATGGCGTCCTGGGCGGCGACCAGCTGGATCTCGCGGGTGCCGGCGGCGATGGTCGCCTCGAGGATGGCGAAGACCGACGACGTGGTCCGCTCCAGGGCGGTGGCGGGGGAGCCCGTCGTGCGCAGGTGGGCGAGGTAGAGCGCGGCGGTGACGTCGCCGCAGCCGTTGGGGCTGATCGGGAGCAGGGGGGTCGTGACGACCCAGGCGCCGGCGTCGGAGACGGCGACGACGTCGAGGTGGTCGGCCAGCCCCTCGGTGGTCAGCACGCTGGTCACCAGCACGTCCCGCGGCCCGCGGTCCCGTACGGCGTCCACCGCGTCCAGGACCTCGTCGAGCGTGGTGGTCGTGCGGCCGGCCAGGAAGTCGAGCTCGAAGTGGTTCGGCGTCACGATGTCGGCCTGCGGGACGACCGTGTCCCGCATGAACTCGGGGATCCCGGGACGCACGAACATGCCGCGGCCGACGTCGCCCATCACCGGGTCGCAGCAGTAGACGGCCGACGGGTTGAGCGCCTTCACGCGGGCGACCGCGTCCAGGATCACCGCCCCGACCGCCGGGTCGCCCTGGTAGCCGGACAGCACCGCGTCGGCCTGGCCGAGGACCCCCCGGTCCTCGATGCCGGCGATCACGTCGGCCACGTCGGCGGGCGCGAGGAGCGGGCCGCGCCAGGCGCCGTACCCGGTGTGGTTGGAGAAGTGGACGGTCAGGACCGGCCAGACCTCGTGGCCGATCCGCTGCAGCGGGAAGGTGGCGGCGGAGTTGCCGACGTGGCCGTAGGCCACCGAGGACTGGATGGACAGGATCTGCACGGCCCCATCATGGACCCCGACAGAACTAGAACAGGTTGCAGTTGATGTCGTAGGGTGAGCGCTGACACATTCCCGGAGTATGTGAACGCCGAGGTTGAGACATGGCCAAGACCCCCTACCGCAGCGAAGCCGACTACGTGGTCGTCGGATCCGGGAGCTCCGGCGCCGCGATCGCCGGCCGCCTGGCCGAGTCGGGGGCGAGCGTCATCGTCCTCGAGGCGGGCAAGAGCGACGATCAGTTCCTGGTGAAGAAGCCCGGGATGATCGGGCCGATGCACGCGGTCCCCGAGATCAAGAAGCGGGTCGATTGGGGCTACTACTCCACCCCGCAGAAGCACCTCCTCGACCGCAAGATGCCGGTCCCGCGCGGCAAGGTCGTCGGCGGGTCGAGCTCGATCAACGGCATGGTCTACGTGCGCGGCAACCGGGCCAACTTCGACTCCTGGGCCGCCGAGGGCAACGCCGGCTGGGACGCCGACACCGTCAACGCGGCCTACAAGCGGATGGAGGACTTCGAGGACGGCGAGAACGCCTTCCGCGGCGCCGGCGGGCCGATCCGGGTCACCCGCAACGCCACCCCGCAGGAGGGCACGCTCCAGTTCCTCCAGGCCGCCTCCGACACCCTCGGGGTCAAGGTGCTCGACGACTACAACGGCGAGTCGCAGGAGGGCGTCAGCCGGATGCAGCAGAACGCGGCGGAGGGCCTGCGCTACAGCGCCTCGCGCGGCTACATCCACCACCTCGCGCCGCCGACCCTGCAGCTGCAGTCGGAGGTGCTGGTCCGCAAGGTGGTCCTGCAGAACGGCCGCGCGACCGGGGTCGAGGTCACGGACAAGGACGGCTCGCAGCGCACCATCCGCGCCGGCAAGGAGGTCATCCTCTCGGCGGGGTTCGTCGGCTCGGCCCAGATCCTGATGCTGTCGGGCATCGGCCACGCGCAGCACCTCAAGGACCACGGCATCGACGTCGTCGCGGACCTGCCGGTCGGCGACAACCTGCACGACCACATGTTCCACGCGATGACCTTCCACACGACGACCTCGAAGATGCGCGGCAACGCCTTCTTCTTCGCCAAGGGGATCGCCAAGGAGGTCCTCCGTCCCGGTACGACGTTCCTGGCCAACTCGGTCTTCGAGGCCGTCGGCTTCGTCCGGACCTCGCAGGCGACCGACGTACCCGACCTGCAGCTGCACCTGCTGCCCTGGTCGTACGTCTCGCCGAACCAGGACGCACCGATCCGCCACGACGTCGACCCGCGGCCGTCGCTCACGGTGCTGACGACCCTCATCTACCCGCGCAGCCGAGGCACTCTGCGGCTCGCCTCGTCGGACCCGACCGCCGCGCCGCTGATCGACTTCCAGTACCTCGCCGACCCGGCCGACGTCGAGCTGCTCGGCGAGGGCTCGGAGATGGTCCGCGAGATCATGGCCGGCGGGGCCTTCGGCGGCGCGGTCAAGGAGGAGATCCACCCCGGCACCAACCTGAAGGGCCAGGCGCTCCGCGACGCGATCCTCAACCGTGCGACGTCGGTCTACCACGGGGTCGGCACCTGCCGGATGGGCGTCGACGAGCTCGCGGTCGTCGGGCCGGACCTGAAGGTCCGCGGCATCGAGGGCCTGCGGGTCTGCGACGCCTCGATCATGCCGTCGATCACCGGCGGCAACACGAACGCGCCGGCGATCATGATCGGCGAGCGCGGCGCGGACCTGGTCCTGGGGCGGGGCTGAGTCATGACCCTCACCCCGCAGCGGATCGCCCGCCCCGCGTCGGTCACCGACGCCTTCCTGCAGCGCCTGGTCGCGCGGGTGCCGTCGACCGGCGGCGGCAGCTGGAAGCTGACCGAGGTCTACACCGGCGAGGTGCTGGTCGAGCTCCCACAGTCGACGCCGGCCGACATCGAGCGGGCCTTCGCCGCGGCCCGGGCCGCCCAGCAGGAGTGGGCCGCCTGGCCGCTGGCCAAGCGGCTGAAGGTCTTCAAGAAGGCGCACACCCTCTTCGTCGACAACGCCGCGAAGACCGCCGACCTGATCCAGGTCGAGAGCGGCAAGAACCGGCGGATGGCGATCGAGGAGACCTGCGACCCGCCGATGGTGATGAGCCACTACCTCAAGCGGGCGCCCAAGCTGCTCGCCCCGGTGAAGCGCGGCGGCCCGGTCCCGTTCCTGACCACGTCGACGGAGATCCGCCAGCCCAAGGGCGTCGTCGGCATCATCGCGCCCTGGAACTTCCCCTTCGCCACCGGCATCTCGGATGCCATCTCGGCGCTGATGGCCGGCAATGCGATCGTCCTCAAGCCCGACAACAAGACCGCGCTGTCGCCGCTGTGGGGCATCTCGATGCTGGAGGAGGCGGGCCTGCCGAAGGGCCTGTTCCAGGTCGTCTGCGGCGAAGGGCCGGACGTCGGACCGACCCTGATCGACAACGCCAACTACGTCATGTTCACCGGCTCGACGAACACCGGGCGGGTGATCGGCGAGCGCGCCGGGCGCAACCTGATCGGCTGCTGCCTCGAGCTCGGCGGCAAGAACCCGATGATCGTGCTCGAGGACGCCGACCTAGACGAGGCCGTGCAGGGCGCGGTCTTCGGGGTGTTCGGCAACACCGGCCAGATCTGCATGCACATCGAGCGGATCTACCTGCCCGAGTCGCGCTACGACGACTTCAAGACCCGCTTCGTGGCGGCTGCGGAGAGGCTGCGGGTCGGGGCGTCGTACGACTTCGGGCCCGAGATGGGCTCGCTGGTCTCGCCCGACCACAAGGAGCGCGTCCAGGCCCACGTCGACGACGCGATCGCCAAGGGCGCGACCGTGGTGACCGGCGGCAAGGCCCGTCCCGACCTCGGGCCCGCGTTCTTCGAGCCGACCATCCTCGAGGGCGTCACGAAGGACATGCTCTGCGGCGTCACCGAGACCTTCGGGCCGGTGGTCGCGCTGCACCGCTACCGCACCGTCGACGAGGCCGTCGCGCTGGCCAACGACACCGACTACGGCCTCAACGCCTCCGTGTGGGGTGGTGACGTCGAGGCCGCCGGCGCCGTCGCGCGCCGCATCGAGTCCGGCAACGTCAACGTCAACGACATCCTGGCCACCGCCTTCGCCTCCAAGGGCACGCCGTCCGGCGGGGTGAAGCAGTCCGGCGTCGGTGCCCGGCACGGCGACTACGGCCTGCTGAAGTACACCGACGTCCAGAACCTCGCGGTGCTGAAGAAGCAGGTGATGGGCGCGCGGCCCGGCCAGGACTACGACGCCTACGTGAAGTCGATGCTGTCCGGCCTGAAGATGATGCGGAAGACCCGGATGCGCTGACCCACTGGCGGATAGCGTCGTACGGATGAGCGAGATGACCTACCGCCCGCTGGGCGACTCGGGCCTGATGGTGAGCGCGGTCGGGATCGGCTGCAACGCGTTCAGCCGCCGCGTCGACCTCGACGGCGTCCGGGGGATCCTGGACGCGGCGAGCGACACCGGCGTGACGCTGCTCGACACCGCCGACATCTATGGTGCCCCGGCCGGCGGCAGCGAGGAGCTGCTCGGCGAGGCGCTGCAGGGCCGGCGCGACGAGTTCGTGCTGGCCACCAAGTTCGGCATGGACATGGGTGGCGCCCTTGGGGCGGACCACGGCGTACGCGCGTCGCGCCGCTACGTACGGCGTGCCGTCGAGGCGTCGCTGCGCCGGTTGCGGACCGACCACATCGACCTCTACCAGCTGCACACCCCGGACGAGGTCACGCCGGTCGAGGAGACCCTGGCCGTGCTGACCGACCTGGTCCACGAGGGCAAGATCGGCTACCTGGGCTGCTCCAACTTCGCGGGCTGGCAGGTCGCCGATGCCGACTGGACCTCCCGCTCGGCCGGCCTGGAGCGCTTCGTCTCCGTGCAGAACCGCTACTCGCTGCTCGACCGGTCCATCGAGGACGAGGTGGTGCCCGCGTGCGAGACCTACGGCCTCGGCGTCCTGCCGTTCTTCCCGCTGGAGTACGGCCTGCTGACCGGCAAGTACCGCCGCGGCGCCGGCGCCCCCGAGGGCTCCCGGGCCGCGCTCGACCCCACTCGGTCCGGCTGGCTCGACGGCGCCGACTGGGACCGGATCGAGGCCCTCGAGGCGTACGCCGCCGCCCGCGACCTGGAGATCCTCGACGTGGCCATCGCCGGCCTCGCCGCGCAGCCGGCGGTCGCCTCGGTGATCTCGGGTGCGACCTCCGGCGACCAGGTGCGCCGCAACGCCGCCGCGCTGCGCTGGGACCCGACCGAGGCCGACCTGGTCGAGCTGGACGAGATCACCGCCGGCTGACGCGAGTGGTCGACGTGCGCGTACGCCGCCGCCCCATGGCGACGGCGTCCGCGTCCGGTGTGCCGTTCACATCGGACGCGGGGCGTCGTACCTGAGGAGCTGGGTGCTGCCGGGCGGGGTCGTGAGAAAAGTGACGGGCCGGGTCACGGGCGAGGAGGAAAGTGACGGGCCGGAGGGATCGGCCGGGCCGCGGGCCGGTGCTGGCGCGTCTCCTTTCCCACTCCTCCGCGTGCGGCGCCGACCCCGTGGATGGCTCGGCCGTCCAGTGCCAACGTCACCGGCCGGCCGGTGAATCATGCAATCGGCCCGCCAGCACCTCACGCCACGAGCAACGACCGCTTCGACAGCCCCATCCAGAACCCGTCGATGATCTGCTCGGCAGGGGTGCTGGGGTCGACGGAGGCGCCGAGGGTGACGAAGAGCGGCGTGTAGTGCTCGACCGTGGGGTGCGCGTAGGGCATGCCGGGCGCCAGCTCGCGGAAGTTGGCGAGGGCGTCGACGTCGCCGCGGGCGATCGCCTCCGACGCCCAGTGGTCGAACTCGGTGGACCAGCCCGGCGCGGGCGCGTCGATGCGGAACTCGCGCAGGTAGCGCAGGCCGTGGGTGAGGAAGCCCGAGCCGATGATCAGCACGCCCTCGTCGCGCAGCGGCCGGAGCCGCCGGCCGATCTCGAGCAGGGTGCCGGGGTCCTCGGTGGGCAGCGACATCTGCAGGACGGGTACGTCGGCCGCCGGGTACATGATCGTCAGCGGCACCCACGCTCCGTGGTCCAGACCGCGGGTCGCGTGCTGGTGGACCGGCTGGGTGGCCGGCATCAGGGCCGCCACCTTGCGTGCGAGGTCGGAGGCGTCCGGGGTGCGGTAGGTCATCTCGTAGTACTTCGGGTCGAAGCCGCCGAAGTCGTAGACGAGCGGCGCCCCGCTGGCGCTCAGGCTGATCGGTGCCGACTCCCAGTGCGCGCTGACGATCAGGATCGCCGTCGGCCGCGGGAGGTCCGCGGACAGCTCGGCGAGCTGCCCGGACCAGAGGGCGTCGTCGAGGAGCGGGGGAGCGCCGTGCCCGATGTAGAGCGCGGGCATGCGGGTGTCGACAGCGGCCATGTCTCCTCCAATGGTTTCACTTTCAACTTTATTCCATCGGAGGCCGGCCTGTCAGGGCTTCGGCTCCGCCCACGAGCTCCGGCCGTCGCCGGTGATGGGCAGCGTCGGGCCCAGGGTGACGTCGGGACGGACCGTCGCCTCGCCGAAGCCGCGCACCCGCGCGAGCACCTCCCGCGCCCGCACCCGCAGCCGCCCGGCGCTGTCGACCGCGAGGCCGTGGACGTCGAGCCCGGCGGCCCGGCCGAGGTCGACCGCGCGGGCGACGTGGAAGGCCTGGGTCACCACGACCGCCGAGTCGACCTCGAAGACCAGTCGCGCGCGGCGCATGGTGTACCAGGTGTTGAAGCCGGCGTAGTCGGTGAACACGTCCTCGGGCGGTACGCCGGCCGCGAGCACGGCGTCGCGCATGGTGTCGGGCTCGTTGTACGCGCGGGTGCCGTTGTCGCCGGAGAGCAGGATCTTGTCGACCGTGCCGGCGTCGTGCAGCGCCACCGCCGCGTCGACCCGGGCCTGCACGATCGTCCCGAGGGTGCCGTCGGGGCGCACCATCGAGCCCGGCACGATCGCCACCTGGGCGTGGGGGACGTCGTCGGGGTCGGTCAGGACCAGGTCGTCGGTGCGGGCGAGCACGACCGCGTTCGCCGTACCGACGAGGGCGCCGGCCAGGACCACCAGGACGCCCGCGACGACCGCGAGGCGGCGACGCCGGCTCACGCGGGCACCCGCCAGTCGACCGGCTCGCCGCCCTGCTCGACCAGCAGGGCGTTGACCCGGCTGAAGGGCCGCGAGCCGAAGAATCCCCGGCTGGCGGAGAGCGGGGACGGGTGCACCGACTCGACGTACGGCGTGCTGCCGAGCATCGGCTTGAGGCTCTGGGCGTCGCGGCCCCAGAGGATCGCGGCGAGCGGACCGCCCCGTGCGACCAGGGCCTCGATGGCCTGCTGGGTCACCTGCTCCCAGCCCTTGCCGCGGTGCGACGCCGAGGCGCCGGGCTGCACCGTGAGGACCCGGTTGAGCAGCATCACGCCCGCGTCGGCCCACGCGGTCAGGTCGCCGTGGGCGGGCATCTCGAGGTTCAGGTCGTCGCCGAGCTCGGTGTAGATGTTGGCCAGGCTCCGGGGGATCGGCCGCACGTGCGCCTCGACCGCGAAGCTCAGGCCGATCGGGTGGCCGGGCGTCGGGTACGGGTCCTGGCCCACGATCAGCACCCGCACGTCCGCGAGCGGGCGGCGGAAGGCGCGGAAGACGTTCTCGCCGGTCGGCAGGTAGGGCCGGTGCGCCGCGATCTCCTCGCGCAGGAACCGCCCCATCGCCGCGACCTGCTCGTCCACCGGCGCCAGGGCCTCGGCCCAGTCCGGCGCCATCAGACCCTGGTCGACCAGTCCCGCGAGTGCGCTCACGCGCCCACCGTAGAGGGGCGTCAGGCGAAGATCATGCAGGACGACGTGGCGTGCGCGACCAGCTTGCCGCGGCCGTCGAACAGCTGCGCCTCCGCCAGCGCCGTACGACGACCGCGCTGGATGACCCGGCCGACCGCGCGCAGCCGCCCGGAGTCGACCGTCGCGGGCCGCAGGAACTTCACCGTCAGGTCGAGCGAGGTGTAGCCCTCGCCGGGGCCGAGCGTGGAGTGGACCGAGCAGCCCGCGGCGGTGTCGAGCAGGGTCGAGATGACCCCGCCGTGGACCGTGCCGAGCGGGTTGTAGTGGCGGTGCTCGGGGTCGAGCTCGACCGAGATGGAGCCGTGCTCGCCGTCGAAGTTCACCATCCCGAGGGTCTGGGCGATCGGAGCCGCCGGCAGCAGCCCGTCGCGCATCGCCATCAGCACCTCCAGGCCGCTCATCGCGGCCAGGTCGAGCTCGGGCGCCGGAGTCTGGGTCTCGGTCATGGACTCAGGGAAGCGCACTCGCGCTGGGTCTGTCAACGAGACTCAGCAGCGGTAGGCTGTGAGGATGGCCACGAGCTACCCGCCCGCTCTCGACTGGTCGACCGCCAACTGCACCGTCGGTCGCTCGATGGCCGTGCTGGGGGAGCGGTGGACGTTCGTCGTGCTGCGCGAGGTGTTCAACGGGGTGCGCCGCTTCGACGACATCCGCCGCCACAGCGGCATCCCGCGCCAGGTGCTCAGCAACCGGCTGGCCCTCCTGGTCGACCAGGAGATCCTGCGGCGGGCGCCGTACCGCGACGACGGGGCGCGCGAGCGGCACGAGTACCGGCTGACCCCGAAGGGCTTCGACCTCTACCCCGTCCTGGTGGCGATCGCCGATTGGGGCGACCGTTACCTCGCCGACCCCGGCGGTCCGCCGGTCGAGGTCGCCCACCGCGACTGCGGGGGCGTCGTGCACGCCGCGCTGGTCTGCGAGCACGGGCACCGGGTCACCGACCCGCGCGACGTCGCGCCGCGTCCGGGGCCGGGTGGGCTGCCGGCGGATGAACACGCCGCGTCGGACCGGTGACGTCTTCGCGCCGCTCGGTCTAGACGCCTCACCCACGGCTCGGACAACGCTCGGTGAAGAGCCGGCGACGGGCGAGGACGAGATGCCGTCGGGACGCGGAACGGGCTCGTCCACGTGGTCCGGCAGGGGGTCCGGGCTCCCCTAGCGTCCGCTCCGGAGCGGCACCTCTCGGGCAGGTGCCGAGGCTCCCCGCTGCCCGGTGACGGGCGGCGTCCTGTCCCGAACGAGAGGCCCCTCCCGGCATGTCCACCGGCACCCCCGGAAGCAGCAGCACCCGTCCCGCAGACCCAGGCCGCACTCCCGGACGGTCGCGCTGGCGCCCGACCCGGGCCGGCCTCGTCGTCGGCAGCCTGGCCCTCGGGCTCGTGGCCACGACCGGCGTCGTCTCCCTGGCCGCAGGCGGCGGGCTCGCGCCGCCGGCCGTCAACCCGGCGACCATCTACGACCCGCAGGTCGTGCCGGACCGGGTGATCCTCACCCCGACCGCCACGCCCGCCGTCTCCCAGAGCGTGTCCTGGCGGACCTCGACGTCCGCCGGCGCCCCGCGCCTGCAGCTCGCGGTCGCCGTCCCGGGCGTCGTCACGGCCGAGCGCACGGTCGAGGCGACCACCACGACCTTCCGCACCGACCTCGGGTACGACGTCGCGCACCACTCGGCGACGATCACGGACCTGAAGGCCGCGACCACCTACGTCTACCGCGTGGGCGACGGCGACACCTGGAGCGAGTGGGCCGAGTTCACGACGGCCGCCGCGACCGCGGAGCCGTTCTCGTTCATCATGCAGGGCGACGCGCAGAACGACATCAAGTCGTACGTGTCGCGCACCTTCCGCGCGGCGACCGAGGCGCGGCCGTACGCCCGGGCCGTCCTGCACGCCGGCGACCTCATCGACACCGACATCTCCGACGCCGAGTGGGGCCAGTGGTTCGAGGCCGCCGGCTACGCCAACGGCGGGATGAACGTGATCGCCGCGGCGGGCAACCACGAGTACTACCCGGGCCCGACGCTGTCGCGGCACTGGGGCGCGCAGTTCGAGTACCCGGGCAACGGTCCCGCGACCGACGAGCGGGTCACCCAGCTCTACGACGAGAACGTCTACTACACCGACTACCAGGGCGTCCGATTCATCGCCCTGAACAGCAACTTCCCCGGCGACACCGCCGCGATGGCCGCGCAGACCGCGTGGCTGGAGGACGTGCTGAAGAACAACCCGAACCAGTGGACCGTCGCCACCTTCCACCACCCGGTCTTCTCGGTGACCTCGGGCCGCGACAACGCCGCGCTGCGCCAGGCCTGGCTCCCGCTCTTCGAGAAGTACGACGTCGACATCGTCATGCAGGGTCACGACCACGCCTACGGGCGCGGCAACCTGCTCGCCAACGAGGCCGGGCTCCCGGCCGGCGCGACCAAGGACAAGAGCCACACCGGCCCGGTCTACCTGGTCTCCGTGGCCGGACCGAAGTACTACGTCCCGGACCCGGCGGACTCCAACAACTGGGTCACCAACGGCGCCCACCTGCGCGTGGTCGGCCGCGACACCCAGCTCTACCAGCTCGTCGACGTGAAGGCCGGCGAGATGCACGTCGAGACCTGGGACGTCGCCGGCAACCTGGTCGACGCGTTCACGATCGCCAAGTCGGCCGGGAAGAAGCTGGTCACCACCGAGACGACCGCGCGGGCCTCCGGGCCCGGCTCGACGCGTGGCGACATCGGCCGGCCGAGCCTGCCCGAGCCGGCCGTCCCGGGCGCCGTACCGACCGACGAGCCGACGGAGGAGCCCGAGGAGCCGACCACCCCGACGCCGACGCTCGTGACGCCGACGGTCACCGCCGACCGGGCCGCACGCCAGGTCTACGGCACCTCGACGCCGGTCCGCGTCACCGCCCGGGTCGCCCCGGTCGCGGGCGTCGTCCCGGCCGGCAGCGTCGTCGTCCGCGACGGCCGCACCGTCGTGGCCACCGGGGTCGGCGTCAACGCCTCCGGGGTCGCCACCGCCGTGCTCCCGCGCACCCTGTCCGCGGGTCGGCACGCGCTGACCGTGACCTTCGTGCCTCGCGGCACCGCCGTCCGCGGTGGTACGTCGGCGCCCGTCCTGGTCAACGTGACCAAGGCGCGGTCGACCACCCGGGTCACCGCTCCGGCGCGGGTCCGGCCCGGCCAGCGCGGGCGGCTCACCGTCCGGGTCTCCGTGCCCGGCATCGCCGCCCCGAACGCCGCCCTGGTGGTCCGCGACGGCAAGCGGGTCGTGGCCCGGGTCGTGCTGAAGGCCGGGAAGGCCACGGTGCGGCTGCCGCGCCTGGCCCCGGGCAAGCACCGGATCACGGTCGCCTACGCCGGGACCGCGAACGTCGCCGGCTCCACCTCGGCCGCCCGGGTGGTGAGGGTCCGATGACGACCGCTCCCCGCCCCGACCGCCCCCGCGACCCGAGAGGGACCTCCATGCAGTCCGACCACCCGTCCGACCACCCGTCCGGTCGCCGGTCCCGGCTCCGCGCCGGCTTCGCCGCGGCCCTCGCGGCCGGCACGCTGCTGGCCGGCGTCGGCGCCGTCGTACCGGCTCCCGCCTCGGCGGCCCCGGTGGACGCCGCGGCGTTCTACGCGCCCTCCCGGGTCCCGGACCGGATCACGCTGACGCCGACGGCCGACCCGTCGACGAGCCAGTACGTCACCTGGCGCACCTCGACCGGCGTGGCCGAGCCCGTCGTCGAGCTGCGGGAGGCCTCGAGCCTGACCTACCGCAACGACAACACGACGTTCGCGGCCGAGCGGTCGACCGAGATGACGGCCGACCTGGGCTATCGGCAGACCTTCCACGGCGCGCGGCTCACCGGCCTCGAGCCCGGCACGATGTACCAGTACCGGGTCGGTGACCGCACCAACTTCAGCGAGTGGCAGCACTTCACCACCGAGTCGGCCACCGCCGACCCGTTCTCGTTCCTCTACTTCGGCGACGTGCAGACCGGCATCAAGTCCCAGGCCTCGCGGGTCATGCGCAACGCCTTCCGGGACCGGCCGGACGCCGACCTGGTCGTGCAGGTCGGCGACCTGGTCAACGACGCGATGAGCGACCAGCAGTGGGGCGAGGTGTACGACGCCACCGACTACGTGCTCGGCACCACCAACTTCCTGATGGCACCCGGCAACCACGAGTACGAGGGGGAGGCGATCTCGGACCAGTTCCAGGCCCAGTTCACCTACCCCGACACCGGGCCGCAGGGTCAGGGGCCGGCGTACGACGCGATGGAGGGGACGGTCCACTACACCGACTACCAGGGCGTCCGGTTCATCTCGCTCAACAGCAACCTGAGCTCGGCCGAGCCGCTCGCGATCCAGACCGCGTGGCTCGACGGCGTCCTGAAGGACAACCCCAACCAGTGGACGGTCGTCTACTTCCACCACCCGCTGTTCTCCCTCGACGAGGGCCGCAACAACCGGGCGCTGCGCCAGTCCTGGCTGCCGCTGATGGAGAAGTACGACGTCGACCTGGTCCTGCAGGGCCACGACCACGGCTACGGCCGCGGCAACACCGACGCCGCGGAGGTGGGCAACCCCGCGAGCTGGGACAAGGAGCGGAGCTACTCCGGGCCGGTCTTCGCGGTCTCGGTCGTGGGTGACAAGCAGTACCGCGCCGGCCCGCGGGTCTGGAACGACAACGACGCGCACCTGCGCCGGATGGGCGGCGGCCTCCAGCTCTACCAGGCCATCGACGTCTCCAGCGGTCGGCTGCGCTACGAGTCGCGCACGGCCGACGGTCAGTACTACGACGGCTTCACCATCGTGAAGAACGAGCACGGCAAGGCCGTCACCGACGACGAGGCCCCGGACGTCATCGACCCGACCGACCCCGGCCCGTGCCTGGGCTGCGAGAACCCGACGGACCCCACGGACCCGACGGACCCCACCGACCCGACCGACCCGGTCGGTGACCTCGACTACGCCTTCGAGAAGTCCCTCGTGTCGGTGGATGACGTGACGGCGCAGCTGCCGGCGGGGGTGGTGTTCTCGCAGGAGCGGGACACGTTGTTCCTGGGTGATCAGAACGGTCGGACGATCTGGGAGATCGATCCGGTGACGGACAAGGTGCTGCGGTCGATGACGTTGCCGGAGAACATCCGGGACCTGGGCATCGATGATGCGAGGAAGCTGCTGTACGTGGGGCAGCAGAACAAGAACTGGGTCGTGGTGTCGATCGCGGCCGGGTCGTTCGGTGAGGTGGTGCGGGGTCCGTTCCCGATCAGTGAGTCGAACCGGTCGATCGATGTGGACCCGAAGCTGGGTTATGTCTATGCGGCGATCCCGGCGCGTGGGGTGGAGGTGTTCAACGCGGTGACGGGTGAGTCGTTGGGCACGATCAACGGCACGACGGGTGCGTACTACGTGGCGGCCGACGAGGTCGGTGGGCACGTGGCGGTGGCGTACTTCGAGGAGCTGACGGACGTGAAGAACGTCGAGGTCTTCGATGCGGGCGCGAACTTCAAGCAGGTGTGGGAGTCGCCGACGCGGGCCTCGGCCCGGCAGGTGGACTTCGACTCGACGAACGGGCTGCTGTACGTCGGCTTCACCGGGGTGTCGGCGTCCTCGGGTGGGTTCTCGGTCTACGACGCGGCCAAGGGTGAGCTGCTGGTGGACAAGCCGGGTCCGCAGTTCGGCAAGGACGGCTACGGGATCGCGGTGGACGAGGAGCGGCAGCGGGTCTACGTGTCGAACCGGGACCACCGGTTGAACCCGCCGGGTGAGGAGACCGTCCCGGTCGCCGTCACCGTCAGC
>NZ_FMZM01000003.1 GCF_900101465.1 Nocardioides lianchengensis | reverse complement strand
GGATGCACTCCACCGACTCCCTGCCGGACGCCGCAGCCGTGTGGATCCCCGGTTGTGAAGACGAGATGGCCATCGCCGGTCCTGGGGCACCGTTGATCGCGGAGTTCTCGGTCCTGGAGTTCTCCGCCGCACTGGGCCTGTCGTCGGACTCGGGGCGGATCTACCTCGGCCACGCCGTCGAGCTCGCCCACCGACTCCCCAGGGTCTACGAGCGGGTCCAGTCCCTCGACCTGCCGGTGTGGAAGGCCCGACGCATCGCCGCCGAGACCATCGACCTGCCTGAGGACGGCGCGGAGTTCGTCGACCTTCACGTCGCCTCAGTGGCGCACAAGATCTCGATTGCCCAACTCGACCGGACCATCGAAGAAGCCCGGGTCCGTTTCGACCCCGACGAAGCCGCCCAGCGGGCGCGGGACGCGGCTGAGGTGCGGCACTTCGACATCGAGGTCCAGCAGGTCTCCTTCGACGGTCACGTCGAGGTCCGCGGCACCTTGGACTTGGTCGACGCACTCGACCTCGAGGACGCGGTCGCCCGGGGTGCGTCCTACCTCGGGACCATCGCCGACGGGCTGTCGCTCGATGCGCGTCGCTCGATCGCGGTCGGTGACCTTGCCCGCCGCCAGCTGACGTTGGATCTCAACGCCGAAATGGACCCGGACCGCAAGCGACCCCGCCAGGTCGTGGTGCACGTGCACCTCGCCGACGCGGCCATCGCCCGCGTCGAGAACACCCGGTCGATGATCTCGGTCGAGCAGGTCAAGGGATGGTGCCAGGACGGCGACAGTCAGGTGATCATCAAGCCGGTGATCGATCTGGCCGGCCACGTCCACGTCGATGCCTACGAGGTCCCCGACCGGTTGAAGGAACGCCAGGCGCTCCTCCAGCACTCGTGTGTCTTCCCGTGGTGCCGACGCAGGGCCCGGTCGTGCGACCACGACCACAGCGACCCCGCCGCCCACGGCGGCGCGACGTGCGACTGCAACATCGCACCCCTCTGCCGACGACATCACCGCGCCAAGACACATACGCGCTGGCGCTACGACAAGGTCGACGACACGACGTTCGTCTGGCGAAGTCCGAACGGCTTGACGTTCGTTCGCGACCACACCGGCACCATCACCCCGCAGCCCTGATCGCCATCGGCCTTCAGGGCCACGGGTATGCCCAAAACGGTCACGTCGCGAGCCCGTCGCGCGCACACTCCAGGTTCACCACCTGGAGGAACCCATGGCAACCCGCCCGTCCCGCACCCTCACGACCGTCCTCGGCCTGGCCCTCGCCGCCACCCCGGTCGTGCTCGTCTCCACGTCCGCCTCGGCCGAGGCGGCCAAGCCGCGCGTCTTCGCCAACTGCGACGCGATGCACCGCGTCTACCCGCACGGGGTCGGCAAGCCGGGCGCGCGCGACAAGACCTCGGGCAAGCCGGTGACCAGCTTCAAGCGCAGCAAGGCGCTCTACCAGGCCAACGCCAAGAGCGACCGTGACAAGGACGGGATCGCCTGCGAGAAGGCCTGACTGGCCTCGAGGCGTGGAGGAGATCACCGCCGAGCCACCCGGGCTCCTCGTGCGTCCGGGAGCGGCCCGCGACGTCGGGACGGCGGTCCTGCTGCTCGCCGGGTCCAGCGGACGGGTGGACGAGGGGCGGGCGCGGGTGCTCGCCGCGGCCGGTGCGACCGTCTGGGCGATCCGGTGGTTCGGGGGACCGGGCCAGCAGCCCGCGCCGTACGACGTGCCCTTGGAGCTCTTCGCCGAGGCCCTCGACCGGCTGCGTTCCGAGGCTGACCGCCTCGCGGTGGTCGGCACGTCCTTCGGTGCGGAGGCCGCGCTCCTCACGGCGTCGTACGACGGCCCGGTCGACGCGTGCGTCGCCTTCGCCCCGACGTCCGTCGTGTGGACCGGGTACGACGGGGAGCGCGCCACCTCGCACTGGACGCGCGCCGGCCTCCCGCTGCCGTGCGTCCCGTTCGTCGCTGACTGGGCCCCCGCGGAGGACCCACCTGCCTTCCGCGACCACTACGCCCGGAGCCTGGACGCGGCGCCGGCGACCGTGCGGGAGGCGGCCACGATCCCGGTCGAGCGGATCGGCGGCGATCTCGTCCTGGTGGCCGGCGGCGACGACCAGGTCTGGCCGTCGTCGGACCACGCACGGGCGATCGCCGTACGGCGTGCCGCCCACGGGCTCGCCACGACCGTGGTCGAGCACCCCGTGGCGGGCCACCGGACGGTGCTGCCGGGCGAGGCGGTCGTCCGCGGAGGGATGTCGATGCGCCGCGGCGGTACGCCGATGGCCGACCAGGCCCTCGGGGCGGCGGCCTGGCCGCACCTGGTCGCCGCGCTGGGACTCGCGCCCGAGGCGACGAACCCGCGCCGCGTCACTCCGTGAGGGAGCGCCACCCCGCGACGTCGTACTCGGCCACCGAGGCGGCCAGCAGCGCCGCCTGCTGCTCGCCCGAGGGCCCCGAGCCGCGGAAGGCCTCGACGTCGGCCTGGGTCTCCCAGCGCTCGTGGACGTTGATGCGTCCGTCGTCGAGCAGGTCGCCCGAGATCGCGAAGTCGAGGCAGCCCGGCGCCGCCCGGGCGAGCTCGACGACGCGTCGGCAGCCCTCCAGGTACGACGCCCGCTCGGCGGGGTCGACGGACAGGTGGCCGGAGACGATGAGCATGACGGGTGGACCGGCGCCGGCTGCCGGACTCATCGTCGGGGTGACCGCAGCGCGTGACTAGGCTTCCGCGCATGCCCGCTGAGATGTACCTGCCGACCTTCTACGTCAAGCAGAAGTTCGCGATGACCACCAACCAGTACCAGCTGTTCGCGGCCAACCCCGACGGCAGCTTCGGGCAGCTGATGGGCTTCGCGCAGCAGAAGCGGCTGGCGTTCAAGGAGCAGGTCACGTTCTACAGCGACGAGACCAAGTCCCGCCCCGTGTTCAGCTTCAAGGCCCGCAAGAAGGTCGACCTGAACTCCGGCTACGACGTCTTCGACGAGCAGAGCGCCCAGATCGGGTTCTTCCGCAAGGACTTCGGCAAGAGCCTGATGCGCTCGACCTTCCACCTGGAGGGCCCGGGCTACGCCGGCACCGGCCAGGAGCGCAGCCAGGCGGTGGCGATCATCCGCCGGTTCACCGACATCCCGTTCCTGCCCATCCACTTCGACTTCGTCGGCCCGAACGGCCAGCCCCTGCTCGGCGTCGAGCGGCAGGGGTCGGTCCGCGACAAGTACACCGTTCACGTCCCGCACCCCGAGATCGACTTCCGGGTCGCCGCCGCTGTCGCGGTCGGGCTCGACGCGCTGATGCAGCGCTGAGCCGTGCTGTTCCCCGACGCCCGCCGCGCCGTCGAGTACGCCGCGGGCGACCTGCCGGTCTTCGACCCGTCGTACGACGTCGCCGCGGAGCGTGAGCGCGCCCGCGCGGCGGCGCTGGAGCAGCCGCGCGAGGACGTCGCCGAGGTGCGCGACCTGGACGCCGGCGGCGTGCCGGTCCGGCTCTACCGCCCGGTCGGGGCGCGGCCCGGGGTGGTGGTCCACCTGCACGGCGGCGGGTTCGTCCTGAACGACGTCGAGGTGCACGACGCGAGCGCTCGCCGGCTGGCCAACCGCAGCGGCCTGGCCGTGCTGAGCGTCGACTACCGCCGCCCGCCCGAGCACCGGTTCCCGGCCGCCCCCGACGACGTCGACGCGGTCCTGGCGTGGCTCGACGAGCACGCCGACGAGCACGGGCTGGGCGGCCCGTCGTACGCCCACGGGGACAGCGCGGGCGCCAACCTGGCCCTGGTCGCGGCCCTACGCCACCCCGGCCGGTTCACCGCCGTCGCGCTGATCTACCCGTTCCTCGACCCGACGGCGTCGTTCGAGTCCTATGAGACCGCCGCCGACGGCTTCGACCCGCGGGAGGCCGCCTGGTACTGGCAGCAATACGCCGCCACCGACGCCGACCTGACCGACCCCGATCTGGCCCCGCTGCTCTCGCCGCGGCTCGGCACGCTGCCGCCGACCCTCGTCGTCACCGCCGAGCACGACCCGCTCCGCGACGAGGGCGAGCACCTCGCCCGGCTGCTCGCCGAGGCCGGGGTGGAGGTCACCGCGACCCGCTACCTGGGCCAGGTCCACGGCTTCTGGCGCCACGACGCGGTGTTCACCAGTGCCGAGCCGCTGATGCGCCAGGTGGCCGGGTTCCTGCGCCTCCACGAGGGCTGAGAAGATCCCTCCATGCGCGTGCACCTGGGCTCCGACCACGCCGGCCTCGACCTGAAGGACCACCTCACCCGCTGGCTGACCGAGCACGGCTACGAGCCGGTCGACCACGGGCCGTTCGTCTACGACGCCCTCGACGACTACCCCGTCTTCTGCCTGCGGGCGGCCGCGGCCGTCGCCGCCGAGCAGGCCGAGGGCCAAGACAGCCTCGGCGTGGTGATCGGCGGCTCCGGCAACGGCGAGCAGATCGCGGCCAACAAGGTCGACGGGATCCGCTGCGCCCTGGCCTGGTCGGAGGAGACCGCGGCCCTGGGGCGCCAGCACAACGACGCCAACGTGGTCTCGGTGGGCGGCCGGATGCACTCGCTCGAGGACATGACCCGCTTCGTCGAGGTCTTCCTGACCACCGACTTCAGCGGCGACGAGCGGCACGTGCGCCGGATCGGCCAGCTGGCGTCGTACGAGACGACCGACGAGCTGCCCCCGCTGCCCGACTCCGCGGTCGGCCGCGGGCCCGATGCCTGAGGGGCACACCCTCCACCGCCTCGCCGGTGAGCTCGACCGCGCCTTCGCGGGCCACGCCGTCCGGGTCGGCAGCCCGCAGGGCCGCTTCGCCGACGCAGCAGTGCTCCTGGACGGACAGGTGCTCGAGTCCGCCGAGGCGTGGGGCAAGCACCTGTTCGTCGGGTTCCCCGGCGAGCGGTTCGTCCACGTCCACCTCGGGCTCTACGGCAAGCTCGACGTCCACGACGGGGTCGCCGACGTGCCGGACCCGGTCGGTCAGGTGCGGCTCCGGATCGTGCGCGCCGACGGCACGTCGTACGCCGATCTCCGCGGCGCCACCGCCTGCGAGCTGCTGACCACCGCGCAGCGGGACGCGATCGTCGCCCGCTCGGGCCCCGACCCGATCCGCCCCGACGCCGACCCCGCCCGCGGCTGGGAGCGGGTCCGCCGCAGCAAGGTCGCGATCGGCGCACTCCTCATGGACCAGTCGGTGCTCGCCGGCGTCGGCAACGTCTACCGCGCCGAGGTGCTCTTCCGGCACCGGATCGACCCGTTCCGCCCGGGCAGCACGCTGCGCCGCAGCCAGTGGCAGGCGATGTGGGACGACCTGGTCCTGCTGATGGCCGAGGGGGTGCGGACCGGGCGCATCGACACCGTCCGTCCCGAGCACACCCCGGAGGCGATGGGCCGCCCGCCGCGCCAGGACGACCACGGCGGCGAGGTCTACGTCTACCGCCGGCACACCCAGCCCTGCCTGGTCTGCGGCACCGCCGTGCGCACCGAGGTGATGCAGGGCCGCAACCTCTTCTGGTGCCCGCGCTGCCAGCGACGGCACCGCCCGCGCCCGCCGCAGTAGGGTGGCCCGCACCCGAGGACAGGACCAGCCATGAACGCGGCGTACGACGACCTGCGGCCGGCGCGCTCGACCGCGCTCGGCCGGCGCTGGCGCTCGTCGTACCGCAGCGGCTACGTCCGCGAGTACCGCCTCGTCGGGGCCCTGATCGCCGTAACGGTGCTGATCAACGTCGGCGTCGCGGTGTCGCCGACGGTGTTCCCGTTCACCTCCCTGATGGTGCCGCTGCTGGTGGGGAGCCTGCTGCTCGGGCCGCGCCAGCTCCAGTGGTTCGTCATCTGGGTGATGCTGATGCTGATGATCGCGCTGCTGAATCAGGCGTCGATCACCCCGCGGATCATCGGCGCGACGGCCATCCAGTTCCTGATGGGCTTCATCGTGCTGCTGGCGTCGTTCCGCCGTACCCGCCTCGGCGTGGGCGGCGCGATGGGGGAGTCGATGCTCGTCGACCTCCGCGACCGGATCCTCAACCAGGGCGGCATCCCGGACCTGCCCCACGGCTGGTACGTCGAGTCAGCGCTCCGCTCGGCCGGCGGGACGCCGTTCGCCGGCGACTTCCTGGTGGCCACCCAGCCCTCACGGGCCGAGCGGCTCGAGGTCGTCGTGGTCGACGTCTCCGGCAAGGGCGAGCAGGCCGGCACCCGCGCCCTGCTCCTGTCGGGAGCCTTCGGCGGTCTGCTCGGCGCTCTGCCGCCCGATCAGTTCCTCGGCGCGGCCAACGACTACCTGCTGCGTCAGGACTGGGAGGAGGGCTTCGCGACCGCCGTCCACCTCAGCCTCGACCTGCGCACCGGCGCCTTCGAGATCCGTACGGCGGGCCACCCGCCGGCGGTCCACCGTGCCTCGGGCTCGGGTCGCTGGACCGTCCTGCAGACCGAGGGTCCGGTCCTCGGTCTCATGCAGGACGCCCAGTTCACCTGCGCCCGCGGGATCCTCGGCGCGGGCGATGCGGTGCTGCTCTACACCGACGGGATGGTCGAGGAGCCGCGGCGCGACATCGACCTCGGCATCGACCGGATGATGGGCGAGGCCGAGAGCCTGCTGCGCGGCGACTTCGTCGGGGCGGCGGACCGACTGGTCGACGCGCTCGGGTCGCGCAACGACGACCGGGCGATGCTGGTCGTCAACCGGGCCTGACCCCGGGGCCGGGCCGTTTGGGGCCGTCGCGGGCCCGTGTGGCAGGATCGGGGCCGATTCCCACGGCCGTGACCACGGTCCGGGGGTCCACGGGGGCGAAGCCCCCGTGTGTGCGGATGTAGCTCAATGGTAGAGCCCCAGTCTTCCAAACTGGCTACGCGGGTTCGATTCCCGTCATCCGCTCCAGGCGGCTCTGCGGGCGACCGGAGGGCAACTTGGCGGGGCGTAGCGTAGTGGCTAGCGCGCCTGCTTTGGGAGCAGGAGATCGCAGGTTCGAGTCCTGTCGCCCCGACGCACCACCCACCATCCACCAGCAAGTAGGAGAAGACCTGTGAAGAGCGCCGTCGAGACCTTGAGCCCGACCCGGGCCAAGCTGACCGTCGAGGTGCCCTTCGAGGAGCTCAAGCCGAGCCTCGACGCGGCGTACAAGCAGATCGCCCAGCAGATCAACGTCCCCGGCTTCCGCCGGGGCAAGGTGCCCCCGATGGTCATCGACCGCCAGGTCGGGCGCGGCGCCGTGCTGGACCAGGCCATCAACGACTCGCTCCCGAAGAAGTACATCGAGGCGCTGCAGGAGAACTCGCTCGAGCCCCTCGGCCAGCCCGAGGTCGAGGTCACCAAGCTCGAGGACAACGAGGTGCTGGAGTTCACCGCCGAGGTGGACGTGAAGCCGACCATCGAGCTCCCCGGCTACGAGGGCCTCACGGCCGAGGTCGAGGACGCCGTCGTCTCCGACGAGGACGTCGAGGAGCAGGTCCAGGCCCTCCGCGAGCGCTTCGCGACGCTGGCCGACGTCGAGCGCCCGGCCGCCGACGGCGACTTCGTCGTCCTCGACCTGAAGGCGACCCAGGACGGCGAGGTGCTCGAGGGCGCCGAGGTGACCGGGATGTCCTACCAGGTCGGTCGCGGCGGCATGCTCGACGGCCTCGACGAGGCCCTGACCGGCCTCACCCCGGGCGAGGAGAAGACCTTCTCCTCCGAGCTGGTCGGTGGTGACCTCGTGGGCGAGCCCGTCGAGGTGCTGGTCTCCATCTCGCAGGTCCAGGAGCAGGAGCTTCCCGAGCTCGACGACGACTTCGCCCAGCTGGCCTCCGAGTTCGACACCGTCGGCGAGCTGACCGACGACGTCCGGGTCCGCCTCGCCAACGGCAAGCGCCTCGAGCAGGCCGCCGCCGCGCGCGACGCCGTCCTCGAGGTCCTGCTGGAGCAGGTCGACGTGCCGCTGCCCGAGAGCATCGTCACCGAGGAGCTGAACGCCCGCCGCCAGAACGTCGAGCAGCAGCTCGCGATGGCCGGCATCACGATGGAGAAGTACCTCGAGGACGAGGGCCAGACCGTCGAGGAGTTCGAGGCCGACCTCGAGCGCCGGGTCCGCGATGCCGTCGCCGCCCAGTTCATCCTCGACGAGATCGCCAAGAAGGAGGAGCTCGGCGTCGACCAGAACGAGCTCTCCCAGCACCTCGTGCGGCGCGCCCAGCAGTCCGGCCAGGACCCGCAGGAGTTCGCGAACCACATGTTCGAGCACAACCACATCCCGGACCTGGTCCAGGAGATCCTGCGCGGCAAGGCGCTGGCGACCATCGTCGAGACCGCGGTCGTCACCGACGCCTCCGGCAACGCGGTGGAGCTGAAGAACCTGCGCCCCGACGGCACCATCGGTGAGCCCGAGGCCGAGGTCGAGGACACCGACGACACCGCCGCTGCCGACGAGGCCGCGACCGAGGAGACCGACGAGAAGGCCTGACCTCCTCCCGGACACGCCGAGTCGGCGTGAGTTCGCTGCCGAGTCGGCGCGAACTCGCGCCGACTCGGCGTTTGTCGTTCACCTGCCGGTCAGGCATGACCCCGACGGGACCGGGGTAGGAGCGCAGGCATGGCTGCCAATGTCTCGGGGGCGGACGCGTCCGCCGACGCTGGCTGGCGCCCACCCCCCGCTCCGCCGACACCCCCGCCCGCCGCCACCGAGACGCTCGCCGGCTATGACCGGTTGACCGAGGTCGGCCAGGGCGGCGACTCGGTCGTCTACCGCGCCCGCGACGTCGCCCTGCAGCGCGACGTCGCGGTGAAGGTGCTGCTCGTCGACGACCCCGATCGGGTCGCGCGCTTCCGGCGCGAGATCGAGATCACCGTCGACCTGGGCCGCCAGCACCCGAACATCGTCAACGTGCTCGCCGTCGGCACGACCGATGCCGGCCGACCGGCGATCGTCATGGACTTCTACGAGGCCGGCAGCCTGCACGATCGGCTCCAGGCGCTCGGCCCGCTGCCGCCCGAGGAGGTCGTCAAGCTCGGCGTGGTGCTCGCGGACGCCCTCGCGTTCGCCCACGACCGGGGAGTGCTGCACCGCGACGTGAAGCCCCAGAATGTCCTGGTGCTCCCGACGTCGTGGGTGCTCGCCGACTTCGGCATCGCCCGGCTCGCCGACTCCGAGCACACGGCGTCCGTCGAGACGTTCACCTACCGGCACGCCTCGCCCCAGATCCTCGACGGCCTCGCGCCGACGCCCGCGGACGACCTGTGGGGGTTGGGCTCGACGCTCTACACGCTCGTCGACGGGCGGCCGCCGTTCGCCAGCGACGATCCCGACGACGACTCCGCGCTGGCCTACCTGCGCCGCGCCCGCACCGAGCCGCACCGTCCGCTCGCCGTCACCGGAGCCGACCGGCTGGCCCCCGTCATCGACCGCTGCCTGGCCAAGGACCTCGACCGGCGCTGGTCCAGCGCGGCCGAGCTGCGCGACGCGCTGGCCGAGCTCCGGGTCTCGGCCTGGGAGCCGGGGGCCGCTCCGGCCGCGGCCCCGGTCCGTCCCGTCGGCCCCACGCAGACGCCCGCCGTACCCCCGCCGACCCCGGCCGTGAAGCCGGTCGCGCTCTCGGTGCTCGCTCACGCACCGGCCCCGGTGCGCGACGCCGACGCCACCGGGCTCCGGCCCGCGGAGGCCACCGGTGCTCGCCCCGATGCCCCGCAGCCGCCGGCACCCCCGGTCGCCGACGGACCGGTCGCGCCCGGCGACGACCGCCCGGACCCCGCCGTACGACGGCGCAAGCGGCTGGTGCTCGTCCTCGGCGGCGCGGCGCTGCTGATCGGGCTGACCCTCGGGATCGCCGGGGCCGCCCTGCGCGATGACGAGCCGACGACGACACCGCGCGCGTCGGTCGACTCCAACGTGGGGCAGTTGCTGCCCACCGCGCCGACCAAGCCGCTCCAGAGCGGCCCGGCCCAGCCGCAGCGGGCCGACCCGGAGCTGGCCTTCAACTTCCTGAAGCTCACCTCCGACGGCTCCACGCTCACCCTGAAGTGGAGCGAGGCCGCCGACGGTCAGGGCGTCTACACGCTCGCCCAGCGGCTGCCGGACCCCAACCTGTTCGGTCCGTGGTCGGGCACCGTGACCACCGGCACGGTGAGCTTCCCGACCGTGCCGGGGACCCGCTACTGCTTCGTGATGACGGTGACCGACGCGGACGGCGGCTTCGGCGTCAGCAACCGGCGCTGCTTCACCGCCTGAACACGCGGGGGTCCACCGACCACACCAGCCGGCGCCACCAGGGCGCCGAGCGGCGCGCGGCACGTCGTACCTCGCGGAGCTCGGCGCGCACCCCGGCATCGGTGAACGGGCTCGGGCCGAAGGCCACCCGCTCGGCCAGGTCGGCGACCCGCCGGGTCGCGGTGGTGCCCCAGCGTCGGTCGGCGCCGTCGGCGATGGCGGTCGCCGCGGCGGACCGCGGCGCGGGGGTGCCGGCGAGCGCGAGGGCGTCCAGCACCTCGGCCCAGGCGCCCGGGGCGCCGCGCCGCCGGTGCCGCAGGGACCGGACCCGGCGGGCGCCGACGAGCAGCACCAATGGGCCCCCGGAGAGCGCCACGATCCACGGCCACCAGGCGCGGGACCCGTGCTCCGGGCCGGCCCCGGCGGTCGTCGGGGTCGTGGTGCTGGGGTCGGGCTTGGTGCTGGAGCCGCCGGGGGAGAGCGGGGCCTGGTCCTCGACCGGCGGGGCCGTGGTGACCTCGGGCCGATCCTGGGTGAAGGTGTCGTCCTTCGGGGTGGGCGAGAACGGGACCCAGCCGAGCCGGTCGAAGTAGACCTCCGGCCAGGCGAGCGCGTCGCTGCCGCGGACGATCCGGCTGCCGTCGGTCTGGGCGTCGCCCGGCTTGAAGCCGACCACCATCCGGGTCGGCAGGCCGGCGTGCCGGGCCAGGACCGTGAAAGCGGTCGCGAACTGCTCGGACGTGCCGACCTGGGCGCCGGACGTGCCCGCCTCGCCGAAGAGGAACTTGTCGATGCGCCAGTACGCCGACCCGGAGATCGACTGTCCCGAGAGGGTCCGGCCCTGCTTGACCGCGGACTCGATGGCCATGGCCTGCTCGTAGGGCGTGTGCGCACCGGCCACCACCTCCTCGGCGTACGACGCCAGCCGCAGGGGCAGCTCGGGCAGCGTCAGGAAACGCTGGGCGGCCGCGGTCCCGGGCACGGTGGCTCCGACGAGGGCCTCGGGCTCGGGGGCGTCGCGGACGGCGGTGACCTCGTAGGCGGTCTCGCCGCCGGCCTCGGGGTCGTAGAGGGTGCCGGTGCGCGGGTCGACGACCGCGTCCTCGGAGCTGACGTCGACCGGGTCGCCGGGCGCGGGCAGCCAGCGGCCGCCGAGGCCCTCGAAGGCCACCGCCACCGTGGCCGTACGACGCAGGTCGCCCGGCGGCAGGACGGGCTCGCCGATGGTGCCGAACGGGGCGTAGCGGGTCGCGGCCCGCCACTGCGCGCCGTCGTACTGGTCGAGGGTGACCAGTCGCAGCGGCACCCGGTCGCCGGCCACCCGGAGCAGGGGGGTGTCGGGGTTCTGCTGCCAGGCGCCGAGCTGGGGCAGCGGGCTGGCCGCCTCGACGACGACCATCGGCGGGTCGACGAGGCCTCGTGGCTCGAACGGGTCGGTCGACGGCAGCAGCGCGGCCGCGGCCATGCCGCCGACCAGGACGACCAGCGACGGTCCGGCCACCGCGAGCCGCTGGACGGTGGGCTCGGTGTGCTCGTCGAGCAGCACCCAGCCCAGCAGGCCGAGGACGACCAGCAGGACCGCGAGCAGGCCCCAGCGGTCGGCGGTGCCGGTCGAGAGCAGCGCGCCGCAGACGTAGAGGGCCAGCGCGGCCGCGAGCGGACCCACGCGGGTCCGGCTCTCCAGGCGCAGGCCGGCGAAGAGCGACAGCAGCCCCGTCAGCAGGACCGGCGCGACCAGCAGGTCGGCGCGGACGTCGTAGGGCTGTGGCTCGGTGAGCAGCAGAGGCACCGAGTCGGCGACCAGATCGCGGAACGGCGTGCCGCTGCCGGCGGCCATCAGGTAGGCGGCGAGGAGCAGCAGCAGCGACAGCACCGAGCTGGCCGCCCACCGGGAGATCCCGAGGGAGACCACGGTCCGGAGCAGGACCAGCGGGAGCACGGCGGCCACCACCAGCACGACGGCCGGCAGCCAGTGATGCCACGCCGCGGCCAGCCCGAGACTGCCGACCGCGACCAGGGACGCGCCCCAGACGGTGAGCAGCCACGGGGACTGGGTGGCACGGACCCGGGGTTCCGGAGGAGCGGCCCGGTGCACGGCGGCCGCGGTCATCGCTGGGCCGCCTCGTCCCACGCGGCCGCGAGGGAGTACGACGTGGTGCCGCGCAGCACCAGCACGCCAGCCTGCTGCTCGGCACCCACGGCCGGCCGCTCGTCGACCACGGTGACGGTCGCGCTCGGCACGTCGCCGAGCAGCAGGCCGAGCCTGCGCAGGTCGGCTCCGACGCCGGTGACGGCCGCCGCGACGTCGTACCCGTGCGCGACGGCGGCGGGCTCGCGGTCGTCGGTGACCTGGACGACCTCGGCGAAGAGCCAGTCGAGCTCGCGGGACTCGCGCCGTGCGGTGCGGGTGGGGGACCCGGGCACCTCGACCTCGTGCCGGCCCGAGAGGGTGCGGAAGCGCAGCGGGTGCCCACCGTCGACGGTGACCCGGCACAGCGCCGCGGCGAGCTCGACCGCCTCCTCGAAGGAGTCGGCCGGCTGCTCGGCGCCGTAGTAGCTGCTCAGCCGGTCGTCGAGCAGCACGCACACGTGCGGCTCGGACGGGTCGGCGTCCTCGCGCACCATCAGGCTGCCGGTGCGGGCGCTGGTCGCCCAGTGCAGCCGGCGCAGGTCGTCGCCCATGGCGTACTCGTGCAGCCCGACCAGGTCGGTACCGCCGAAGTCGTCGCTGCGGTCGCCGCCGGCCGTGGCCCGTCGGCGACCGGGCATCACCGAGGCGATCGGGACCCGGCGCGGCAGCACGCGCACCCGGTCCACCGAGCCCACCTCGGACGTGGTCGCGGCCATCCCCGACAGTCCGTAGCGCCGCAGGTGCACGGGACCGACCGCGAGCAGGCCCCGGCGCGGGGTCGGGATCGGGTAGCGGACGGACACGGCGGCGCCGCGCACCCCCTCCGGGAGCTCGACCGGCACCAGCCGGCCGTCGACCGAGTCGCTCGCGTCGACGCGGACCAGACCCTGGCGCCGTCGGCCGGTGAGGTGCAGCGCCCCCTCGCAGTGCTCGTGGCGTACGACGACCGGCGGTGTGACCTCCCGGTGCACGACGATGTCACTGGCCAGCAGCACGGAGACCACCTCCGCGAGCACGACCAGCAGCAGCGCGCCACCGAGCGCGGCGACCAGCGGGTAGTCCCAGCTCAGGCCGGCGGCGAGCAGCAGACCGCCGAGTACGGCGGTCAGCCGCCCCCGGGTGGTGACGACCGACCAGGTCCTGCGCACGGCCGGCCGTTCAGTGGTGGTCGTCGGGCTGCGGCGGGGCGACGGTGTCGAGGGCCTCGTGCACCACGGAGGTGGGCGTGTGGCCGGCGAGCACGGCGTCGCGGGTCAGCACCGTGCGGTGCGCCAGCACCGGCTCGGCGAGCCGCTGGACGTCGCTGGGGACGACGTAGTTGCGGCCCTGGGCGGCGGCGTAGACCTGCACGCAGCGCACCAGCGCCCGCAGGCCGCGGGTGCTCGCGCCCAGCCGGACCCGGGGGTCGTGGCGGACGGCGACGCCGATCTCGCGGATGTAGCGCAGCAGCAGGTCGGCGACGTGCAGACCGGTCAGCCGCTGGGCCATCAGGGCCACCTCGTCGGGGGAGCTGACCACCGGGACGTCGGCGACGCGACCGGCCGTGCTGCCGGGGCGCAGCACCTCGATCTCGTGCTCGGCGTCCGGGTAGCCCAGCGACGTGCGGATCAGGAACCGGTCGAGCTGCGCCTCGGGCAGCCGGTAGGTCCCGTCGAGGTCGACCGGGTTCTGGGTCGCGATGACCAGGAACGGCTCGGGCACCAGGTGGGCCTCGCCGTCGACGGTGACGGTCCGCTCCTCCATCACCTCCAGCAGTGCCGACTGGGTCTTGGCCGACGCCCGGTTGATCTCGTCGGCGAGCACGACGTGGGCGAAGACCGGACCGGGGCGGAACCGGATCTGGCCGTCCCGCGGGTCGAAGACGGTGGTGCCGGTGACGTCGCTCGGCAGCAGGTCGGGGGTGAACTGCACCCGTCGTACCTGACCGCCGAGGGCCTGCGCCACCGCGCGCGCCAGCGTGGTCTTGCCGGTGCCGGGCACGTCCTCGAGCAGCACGTGCCCGCCGGCGAAGGCGGCGTCGAGGACCAGGTCGACCGTGGCCCGCTTGCCGTGCACGGCGGACTCGACGGCGTCCCCGAGGCGCTGGTGCAGCTGCCGGAACTCGGCGATGTCGGCCTCGGTGGGGGTCAGGGGGCCGGCCAGTGCGGTCACGGTGCTCCTCAGGGGTCCTCGGGGGAAGGATTCAGCTGTTGGGGACGGGCTGGCGGAACTCCCAGGCGTACGTCGCGCTGGTCACCGAGCCCTGCGAGCTGCTGGCCGTGAAGACGATCGAGTGCTTGCGCACCGGGCTCTCGTTCTTCTTCACCCACCCGTGGGAGACCGGGAGGACCAGCTGCTTGGCGTCGCAGGGGATGGTGCCCTTGGTCTCGCCGTTCGCGTTGCCTCGGTGTACCCACGTGCAGGTGCCCTGGAAACCAGACCAGTCCGGCGGCGGCGCGAGGGTCAGCGTGGTCCGGCCCTTGCCGTCGTAGCCGAGGCCGTTCCAGGAGGTGTTCTGGGCGGTCGCGACCTTCTTGCCGGCGGCGGGCAGCGGGGGCGCCGTAGGCCCGTCGTAGGCCAGGGTGCCGGTGGTGGCGGGGCCGGTGCCCTTGGCGTTGACGGGCGTGATGGTCACCCGCACCGGTCCGGGGTCGCAGTAGGTCGCGGCGCAGGTCGCGGTGTAGCTCGCCGAGGTGGAGGTGCTCGGCGGGAGGGTGAAGGTGCCGTTGACCGTGTCGGTGACCTGGATGTCGTAGCGCACGATCGGCGAGCCGTTGTCAGGCGCGGCCTCCCAGCTGAACTGCACGAGCGCGGTGGTGTCGACCTCGTTGCCGGTGGCGGTGCCGGTGATGCCGGTGACCTCGCCGGGGCGTCCGGTGGTCACGACCTCGGGGGAGGGGGTGGAGGACACCGGCGGCTGGCCGGAGGCCAGGGCGGTGACGACGAACCGGTGCGGGCCGGGCTCGACGTCGACGGTGGTCTGGCGGTAGCCGCCGGTCACGGTCGACTCGATGGCTCCGCCGACCTCCTCGACCTGGAAGCTGGAGGCGGGTGTCCCTCGGTGGGTCCAGGTGACCCGGACGGTGCCGTCGGGCAGCTCGGTCGCGACCACGGTGCTCGGGGCCTGCATCGGCTCGGGCGTGGCCGGCTGCTGGCCGCCCTCGTCCTCACCGCCCTCGTCCTCACCGTGGTTGTTGCCGTTGCCGTTGTTGTTGCCGTTGCCGCCGTTGCCGTTCCCGTGGCCTCCGTTGCTGCTGGGGCCGTCGGAGGGACCCTCGGACTCGCCGCCGCCGACGCAGGCGATGCCCAGGATGCAGGCGTCGCTGCCGTCGTCGACCTCGTCCTCGTCGGAGTTCTCCTGCTCGCCCTGCTCCTCGTCCGACGGCTCGGTCGTCGTCGGCTCGGGCGGGGGCGGGGCGGTCTCCTGCTGGGCGGCCTGGGGGACGACCTCCGGGGCCGGCGGGGCGATCTCGCTCAGGCCTCCGGCGGCGACGGTCGGCAGGTCCTCGTCGTAGCGGACGATGGTCTCGACCTTGCCCCCGGAGTGGACGACGGCGCCGTGGGCGTCGCCCGGGACGTTGATGAGCAGCTGGCCGTCGTCGAGGACCAGGTCGGGGACGGCGTCCTCCGCGACGGCGATGTCGCCGCCCGCGCGAGCGCCGTCCGGGGTGAGCCGGACGACCTTGCCGTCGCCGGGGCACGGGACGTAGACCACGCCCTCGAAGACCTCGGGCGTCGCGGGCTTGCGGCACCCGATGTCGGTGACGCCCACCTCGACGACCCGCTGGTCGCCGACGATGGCGACGGTGCCGGTCTGGGGGGAGGACACCGGCACCAGCTCGGCCGGGGCGAAGGCGGGAGCAGTCAGGTCGCCGGAGAGCTGGGCGGCGTCGGCGACCACGTCGTGGCCGGTCCCGACCTGGACGACGATCCCGGCGTCGGCGCCGAAGACGGTGACGCCGCGGTCGTGCGCCACGAGCACCGAGCGCGCTCCGGCGTAGTCGATGCGACGCTCGTCCTCGACCACGAAGGTGCCGCCGTCGGTCTCGGGCGACCAGCGCAGCTCGCTCAGCAGGCCCTCGGAGTCGAGCGCCCAGATCCGGCCGTCGCGGTCGACCACCGCGTCGGCGATGCCGGCGGGCGCGTTCCACATCTCGCCGATCGCGTCGGTGGAGACCTCGTCCACGGCGGCGAGCGTGCCGCGGTCGCGGTCGACCAGGAACATGTCGCCGTCGTGGTGGAGCACCTCGCTGCCGCTGCCCGGGGCCACGCGGCGCTGGCCGGAGGCCAGGATGTTGGCGAGGTCCCACGAGGTGAGCTCGCCGGTGCTGCGGTTGGTGACGACCATCCGGCCGTCCCACTGCTCGATGCTGAGCTCGTCGCCCTTCTCGCCGACCTTCACCCGGACCTCGGGGCGGCCGGTGGCGGGGTTGACCTGGATGACCTCACCGGTGGGATCGTCCGCGAACCACGTCAGCCCGTCGGCGATGTCGACCGAGGTGCGGGTCAGGCCGTTGCCGAAGAGGACGCCCGCGATCAGCGAGGCGGTCACGACGACCACCGAGACCTCGGCGGCGCCTCGGCCGGTGCGCAGCCGGGAGGACTCCCGGCGCCGCGGCACCCGCGCGCGCCATCGACCTGCTGTGTCCCGAGCCCAGCTCATGACGCCTCCCGAGCGTGCGTGGTGTCCTCGATCGTCGACGTGACCAGCTGCGCCACCCAGGACGAGCCCGATTCGCACCACAGACCCCGGCCGGGGCCGGTCAGTGGCTCGGTCGTCTTGCTGGGCACGGTCACGCCGAGGACATCGCCATCGTTCCACTCGGGTCCGACGATGAAACCCCGTCGCCCGGCGCGTGCGGCGCTGACGATGCCCTCCGGTCCGCCCCGCTGCTTGGCGACCGTGACGTCGGCGGTGACGACGGCACCGAGCCGACGTCCCCGGTCGCCCATCGCCCGTACGACGACCTCGCGCGCGGCGCGGGTCTCCTCGTCGGTGCGGGCGTCCCAGAGGTGCGCGTCGTCGATCAGCAGCAGGGCCCAGTCCTCGGTCGCCGGGTCCTCGGTGTCGCGGGCCGACCAGGCCTCGACCTCCCGGGCGGCGGCGACCAGGTCGTCGCCGCGGATCACCCGCGGGGGCCGCTCGGACCGACGGACCAGTGCCTCGACACCGGCCAGCGCCGTCGTACGCCCCGAGCGGGAGCGGCCGGCCACCAGCACCGGGGCGCCGAGCAGGTCGACCTCGACCACGGCGACGGCGTCCGCGTCGACGGCGAGGGCGACCCGGCTGCCGGTGGGGGCGGGCAGCTGGTCCTGGTCGAGGCGCGCCGGCATGTTGGGAACGGCGGCGGTGCCGCGGCCGGCCACCCGGGGCGCGAGCAGGTCGCTGATGGCGCGCACCCGCTCGGCCTGGACGGGAGTGCCGGCGCCGCCGGTCGTGGCGACCTGGACGCTGCTGCGGTTGAGCATGCCGGCTCCCGGCAGGCTGTCGGCGTCGAGCACGTTGGCCGGGGCACCGAGCATCAGGTAGTCGTCGGTGGTGGTCATCCGCAGGATGATCCGGCGGCCGAAGGTGGCGCCGATCGAGGTCGGGACACCGGTGCGGCCGGGCGCCGTGGCGACCACGTGGATGCCGACGCGACGGCCGTTCTGGAGCACGTTGGAGACGTGGTCGAGGTGCTCGCGGGCGACGCCGCCCGAGGACTCCAGGCTGTCGACCAGCGCCGGGAGGTTGTCGATGACGACATAGACCCGTGGCAGGACGGTGCCCATCCGGGCCAGGTCGTCGAGGTCGGAGCAGCCTCGGGCGGCCAGGGCCGACGTGCGGTCGGCGACCGTACGACGCAGCAGCCGCAGCAGGCGCAGCACCCGACCCTGCTGGCTCTCCGGGACGATCGCCGCGACCGTCGGCAGCCCGGCGATGGCCGCGAGCCCGCCACCCGCGAAGTCGAGCCCGTAGACGTACGGCGCGACGCCCTGGGCGCCGTACGCGTCGCCGAGGGAGGCGGAGAGGACCGTCGTGCGCAGCAGCTCGGTCTTGCCGGACCCGGAGGCGCCGTAGACGAGCACGTGGCCGACGGAGGCGAAGTCGAGCATCAGCTCCGGCTGGGTCTGACTGGCCGGCTCGTCGACCCGGCCCAGCACGACCCGCCCGGTGGAGCGGCTGGCGGCGGCGGCCATCACGGCGTCCGGCTCGAGCAGCAGCTCGCCGGGCAGCGGCGGAAGCCACGGACGCTTCGGCGGGGCGGCCTCGGTGCGGGCGAAGGCGGTGCGGATGGTGGTGACGCAGCGCTCGAGGTCGGTGCGCGGGTCGAGGCGGAGGTCCTCTCCCGGGCCGTGGTCGAGGGCACCGGCGGCGCTGAACGCCTGGACCCGGACCGGGGACTCCGCCCCGTCGACGGCCTGCCGGGCGCCGGTCCACGCGGACTGCACCAGGTCGGCGGTGCCGTGGCCGGTACGACGGATCCACGCGCGCCCCGGCGTACGACGGGAGATCCGGGCCGCCTCGGGGGAGTCGATGACGTCGCGCGAGTCGTCGACCGACGAGACGCGCAGAGCGATCCGCAGGTCGGTGTTGGCCCGGATCGGCCCGGTCACGACGCCGGCCGGCCGCTGGGTGGCCAGCAGGACGTGCATGCCGAGCGAGCGGCCGCGCTGGGCCAGGTTGACCATGCCGTCGACGAAGTCGGGCACCTCGCTGGTCAGCGCCGCGAACTCGTCGACGCAGATCAGCAGCGCCGGCGGGGCCGCCTCGGGGTGCTCGCGCTCCAGCTGGACCAGGTCCTTGACGCCGTACTCGCCGAGCAGGTGCTCGCGGGCGGTGATCTCGGCGCCCAGCGAGGTCAGAGCCCGCGAGACCAGGGCGGGCGTGAGGTCGGTGATGTAGCCGACGGTGTGCGGCAGGTCGGCGCACTCACGGAAGGCCGCACCGCCCTTGTAGTCGACGAGCAGGAAGTTGATCCGCGACGGCGGGTTGTTGAGCGCCAGCGAGCAGATCAGCGACTGCAGCAGCTCGCTCTTGCCGGAGCCGGTGGTGCCGGCGACCAGGCCGTGCGGGCCGTCCTCGCGCAGGTCGATGGTGACCACGCCGTCGACGCCGGCGCCGATCTGGGCGCGCAGTCCCGACGACTGCGACCAGCGGCGCAGCACGGCCACGATGTCGTCGAGGTCGGAGAAGTCGCTGCTGACCTCGGGCAGCCGGACGACCGAGGGGATCGCCGTGCTGGCGGGCAGGACGGCGGCCTCGTCGACGTACCCGGTCATCGAGCGGGCGCTGCGCCAGGCGTGGTCGAGGGTGACGGCGTCGGGCACGTCGAGGACGCTGATCCCGCCGCGGTCGCGGACCCCGACCTCGCCGGTGGCCAGGTCGATCCGCAGGCCGGTGGCGGCCGGGACCTCCTCGGGCGTCGAGCCCAGCCAGACCAGGTGCAGGTTGCGGGCGGCGGCGGCCGCCGCGGCCGACTCGAGGGTACGGCGGGGGATGCCCGCGCCCTCGTCGACGATGCAGAGGGTGTGGCCGCGGTCCGCGTCCTCGGCGACCAGGTGGTCGAGCAGGGCGGTCGCGGCCTTCGCGCCGATGGCCACCGGCGGCTGACCGCCCAGCCGGGTGGTGGCGTGCGGCAGCCAGCGCAGCCAGGCCTCGTGGTGGCTGCGGCCGCGGCCGAAGCAGCCGGCGACGGTGAGGTCGGAGGGGGAGTGGTCGAAGGCGAGGCGCAGCACCATGGAGCGGGCCAGCGCGTCGACCCGGTCGGGGTCGCCGGTGAGGGCGACGACCGTGTGCTGGGCGATCTCGGCCAGCACCGGCATGTCGGGGAGGGCGTCGCGCTCGGCGAGCTCGCCCGCCACGCCGCGGCGGGCCGTCCGGTCGCCGCCGTCCTTGATCGAGCCGCGGAGCATCGCCGGGACGGTGCCGATGCCGAGCCGGGTGGCCAGGAAGGCCTGGCGGTCCTCGGCGCGTGCCCACAGGTACTTGTCGCGGGACGCCGCGCGGGCCCGGACCGTCTCGGGGTCGGGGTAGTCGTCGTGGAACTGACGCCGCTGGCGGACGGCCTGCGCGTCGAGCAGGGTGAGCATCTCGTCGACGTCGGTGCGCCAGTCGGCGAGGTCCTCCTGGAACTGCTTCTCGGCCTGGCGCTTCTGCTGGCGCCAGCCGACGAAGCCGAGGATCGGCCAGGCCAGCATGTAGATCACGCTGTAGGCGCTCTGGGAGCGCATGAAGATCGCGATGCCCATCACCATCGGCAGCATCAGCATCGCCCACGGGAGGGGCGACGGCCGGTTCTTCGTCGGCGGCGACGGGAAGTCGAGCACGTCGGTGACCAGCGGCTCGCCGAAGCGGGGCGGCCGGTAGACCGAGACGGCCGGGTCGTCGCCGGGGACCTCGCCCGGCTCGACGACCAGGGTGCTGCGGCCCAGCCGGATCGGCGTGCCCCAGTCGATCTCGCGAGCGGTGGTGATCGCCTCGCCGGCGACGGTGGTGCCGTTGGCCGAGCCCTCGTCGTACACCGTGGGGCGGGTGCCGAGGACGATCCGGGCGTGCTGCTGGGAGACCAGGGGGTCGGTGAGCGTCAGCGTGCAGGTCGACGCCCGGCCCAGGGTCAGCGAGGACGAGCGCACGTGCAGGCGCTGGCCGCGGTCGGGGCCGTCGGTGACGCGGAGGACGGCCCGGGGCCGGGAGGCGTTGCCGGCGCGGGTGAGCCACGAGGGCGGGGCGCTGACGACGTCGACCAGGTCGCCGGTGCGCAGTCCGCACTCGGCGAGCGGCCGGTCGGCGGGCCAGGGGTGGCCGCCGTCGAGGGGGACCAGGTGCAGGCTCGCCTGGTCGGGGGCCACGTGGCGGCCGAAGGCCCGGGCGAGGTCGGCGACCGTCGCGCCCGGACGGGCCTGGACATGCACGTCGACCGACGGGAGGCCCGACTCGGGAGCCGGCCTGAGGGACAGGATCCAGCTCTGCATGTCGGGCCTCCGTCGGTCGTTCTGGCGTGCAGGCGTCTTACCAGGGGTGGATCAGTTGGAAACCTGCTCCTGCTCCTGCGCCTGGTTGTTGATCAGGGTCGAGAACTCCTGGAGGGAGTTGGTCACCTGGGCGAGCATCGTGCGGTAGTCGGACTGCCAGGACTGCCGGGTGCGCTCGGCGTCGGGGC
Organism: Nocardioides lianchengensis; assembly: GCF_900101465.1. Taxonomy (GTDB): domain Bacteria; phylum Actinomycetota; class Actinomycetes; order Propionibacteriales; family Nocardioidaceae; genus Nocardioides; species Nocardioides lianchengensis. The sequence goes on along the minus strand of NZ_FMZM01000003.1, from coordinate 423,282 downwards.
CGATCCACTCGAAGCCCTCGATCACCTGCGTGAGGCGACCGGTCAGCTGCTCGAGCTCGGAGGCGCCCTGCGTGATCTGCTGCGCGGACTGACGACCTGCCTCGACGTCCATACCCTTCATGGCCATGGTTCTGCTTCCCTTCGTCGGTTACTGCGGTGGGGTGTTGCGGTGTGGGGTGGGTGAACGGTGGGTGGTGCTGAGGGGGCTCAGCGGGTGGCTCAGCGCCCGGCGCCCATGCGGTCGCGGACGTGGGCCGTGGCCTCGGCGGCCGTGATGCGGCCGTCGTGGTTGACGTCGAGCTCGCGGTTCGGCCCGAACGCCTTCTCGCCCTGGCTGAACAGCACGTCGCCGGACTCGTGCGGGCTGCCGGCCAGGATCGTCGTGTAGACCGACTCCAGGTCGTTCAGCCGGCCGCGGTACGGCTCGAAGTACTTCTCGACGTACTGCAGCTGCTCGGTCGGGCTCATCTGCGCGAGCTGGCCCGTGGTGGTGCCGAGGCCCTTGGCGGTGCTGTCCATGAACTGGATCAGGCCGGTGGCCGAGCTGCGGGGGTTCTGCACGTCGGACGCGAAGCTGCCCCCGGTCTCGAAGCTCATCGCCGCCATCAGGTGCTCGGGCTGGGCGCCGACCCGCTGGGCCACGCCCTCGACCTCCCGCAGGAACTCCGGGGTGACGTTGGGGTTGCCCTGCACGCCGGTGATCTGGGTGTAGTCGTAGCCGCTCGGGCTGCTGTAGCCCTGCCCCGGCGTGATCTGGAGCGGGTTCTCGGCCCGGTAGGCGTCGTAGGCAGCCTGGGTGTTGGGGCCCCAGGTGCCGTCGGCGCCCTTCGTGTCGTAGCCCGCGCCGGTCAGCCGCTCCTGCAGCTCACGGACGCCCTCGCCCTTGCTGCCGCGGGCGTTCTGCCCGGCCAGCTGGTCGATGCGCGGGTCGCCGCCACCGCTGCCGCGGTTGGCCAGCGCCGCCCCGCCGAGCCCGAGGGCCGCGGCGCCACCGGCGATGCCCGCGGCCGCGCCGTACGACGGACCGCCGTCGGAGCCGCCCGCGGCCGTGGTCTCACCGGTGCCACCGGTCAGCCCGCCGGCGCCGAGGGTCTCGGAGCCCGGGGTGCCCGTGCCGCCGAAGTCGCCGGCGGTGGAGGGGCTGCTGTGGGCCGTGGTGGTGCCGGCGTCGCTGCCGGCCCCGTCGATGGATCCGCTGCCGAGGGCGCCGCCGGCCGAGCCGCCGCCGGTCCCGCCGCCCGAGCCACCGCCCGAGCCGCCGTCGATGCTGCCGGCGCCGGTCGAGGTCTCGCGGGGCAGCGTCATCTCGCTGACCTCGCGCCCGGAGGTGCCGTCGATGCCGCCGGTCGCGCCCACCGTGGAGGGCGCCGCGGCCGGGCTGGTCACCGAGTCGGCGTTGCCGGTGCCCTGCTCGCCCGACTCGCCGTTGATGACGTCGACGATGTCCTCGACCATCTGCACACCGGCCATCGCGTCACCGATCAGCGAGCCGCTGAACGGGGTGACCGCGCTGCTCGCGCCGCCGACCTGCGAGGTGTACGTCGGCAGCGCGCCGAAGTCGACGCTCTCGCCCTGGCTGGCCTGGTCCTGCGCGTCGGCGTTGGCGCCGAGGACCTGGGCGAACAGGCCGAGCGCGGCGGAGATCTTCTCCAGCCACGGCGCGACCACCGTCTCCAGGTACTGGGCGTACGCAGCGCTGGCGCCGCCGCTGAAGAACGACGCGGCCCGGAGGATGGCGATCAGTGCGCGGAGGTACTGGATCACCTGGTCGGTGACGTCCTTGCCCTCCTGGCACTTCTGGCCAGCCTCGCGGAGTTCATCGGTGTCTGCTCCCAGGAACGACATCGGCACCTCCTCATGTCTGGGGCCACCTCCCGATCGGTGGCGATGGCGATGACGCTAGGCAGCCACGTATCCCGTGGTCGAGAGCCGCGTGTGCGGAAAGTTCCGTCCTCCTCGGGTGTCGGGACAACGGTTTCCGCACATGACGAGGGGCCGCCGGACGATGTCCGACGGCCCCTCGTGCGGGCCCTGCGTGGAGCTGCGGGTCAGGAGCTGGCGGCGTCCTGCCGGTCGGCGTGCCAGACCAACGTGCGGCCCTGCTCCTCGAGGGTCTGCGAGGCGTTGTTCGCCTGGGGGGCGAAGCTGCCGCTCCAGTCGCTCTCGAAGGTCTCCCGGTCGGAGCCGGTCCACTTCAGGCCCTGGATCATCGCGCTGATGCTGGAGACCATGCCGGCGACCTGCCCGGCCTGGGACCCCATGTTCTGCCCGACCTCGCGGCCCTGGTCGGTGTCCATGCCCTGCATGCTGTTGCTCATCGTTGCTCCTCCTCGCGCTGTGGCTACCGGGACGTCCGTGGTCGCGAACGTAGGCCGGGCGGTGCGGGCGGAGCCAGGGTCAGGACGGCGGAACGTTCCTCGCGGACGCGGCCCGCTCCACGGTCTCCAGGTCGTCCACCGTGACCAGTCGGACCTCCGCCGTACGACGGCCCACCGCGAAGCGGACGTTCTGGGCCCGCCCGCTGCCCGCGCGGAAGGGGTCGTCCTTCGGGCCGAACGCGAGCGAGGAGATGGAGCGGATCGCGTCGTCGACCCGCTGGGCGCGCTCGAGGTTCCAGGCGTAGCCGTGCCAGTGCAGGACCCGCTCGTAGATCTCGCGGTTGGACGGCGGCCTCGGGTAGTCGTCGGTCCCGGAGAGCCAGGGCTCGGACAGCGCGAGGGCGACGTACCACTCGCGCGAGAGGCGAGGCAGGTGCGGCGCGGGCACCGTGCGGTCCTCCTCCAGGTCGGTCCCGCGCGGGGGCGTGCGCGGGGCCGGGGCGGGGGCGGACGGGGTGACCTCGACGATGATGGAGAGGTCGTCGTACTGGGTGGGGGCGACCTGGCGCCCGCGCATCACGACCAGCTGGTTCTCGCCCTCGTCGAGCAGCAGCGACATGCCCTCGGCGAGGGTGACGCGGCGGGCGCCGCCCGGGGCGTCGAAGAGGCTGGAGACCTGGGTCTCGCCCGAGCCGTGCCAGCGCAGTCGGGCGATCTCGTCGCCGACCACGAGCTCGCCGAGCAGCCGCGAGACGTGGGGCGCGCAGCGGGGGAGCGCGATGGCGGTGGTGCGCAGCGCGTCCTCGTAGTCGTCCTCGGGCAGGGCATCGTGGGGAGATCGTCCGAAGAGGAGGGTCTCGCCCGAGCCGAGCGTGACGGTGGGGAGGCCCGAGCCTCGCAGCGTCACTCGAAGCATGCTGCGCATCCAACCACAGCCACATGGCATCCAGATGTCAGTGTACAAGCGTTCACTCGACTCCTATGCTCGATGGATGACCACCGCCAGCACCGGACCGCGGCTCCTGGACGCCCTGTCCCTGCTCTCCGAGGCTGCCGACGAGCTCGTGGTGCGCAGCGTGCGTGACACCCACCTCGCCTGGGCCGACCGGTTCGGCGGCCACCCCGGCCAGGGCGTGGCGTCCGCGGTGTACGCCGGCGTCGGCGCCGGGCTCCGGGTCGCGTCGCGCGGGCTCGACAAGGCGGCCGCCGCCGGCCTCGGGCCCGGGCTGGAGGACGGGCCGCGTGGCCGGTTCGTCAGCTCCGCGGTCAACGGGCTCATCGGCGACCGGCTGGTCCGCGAGAGACCGCGCCTGGCGATCGAGATGGCGGTGCGCCACGAGGGACGGGACGTCGTGCTCGAGCGGGACGCCCTGGCCGCGACGTTCCCCGCGGCCACCGGGCGCGTCGTGGTCTTCCTGCACGGCCTCTGCGAGACCGAGGCCTACTGGCGCAGGGGGCGCGAGAAGCTCGGCACGACGTACGGCGAGATGCTGGCCGACGAGGGCTGGACACCGGTCTTCCTGCGCGCCAACACCGGACTGCCGCTGCGCGAGAACGGCGTCGCGCTGGCCGCGCTCCTGCGGGACCTCGTGGCGCAGTGGCCCGAGGAGGTCACCCGGATCGCGCTGGTCGGCCACTCGATGGGCGGGCTGATCCTGCGGGCGGCGGGCGCGGTGGCGACCGATCCGAGTCTCTCGCAGCGCCCCTGGACCGAGCTGGTGTCGGACGTGGTCACACTCGGCACCCCGCACCTCGGCGCGCCGATCGCGCAAGGGATCGGGCACGGCTCGCGCGGGCTCGGCCGGCTGCCGGAGACGGCGGCGTTCGGCCGGATCCTGGACTGGCGCTCGGTCGGCGTGCACGACCTGGTGGCCGGCCTGGCCGAGGACGTCCCGCCGCTGCCGCACGCGTCGTACCGGCTGGTGGCGGCGACGCTGACCGCGTCGCCGCGGCACCCGGTCGGCCACGTGGTGGGCGACCTGCTGGTGCGGGTGCCCTCGGCGTACGGCCGGGACCGCTGGGGCGCCGGCCTCTTCCCGGGGGCGACGGTGCTGCACCTGGGTCGCACTGACCACTTCGGGCTGCTGAACCACCCGCGGGTCCACCGTGCTCTGCGAGAGTGGCTCGGGTGAGTGCTGCTGCCGACCGCGAGCTGCGGGCCGAGGTACACGTCGACGCCCCGCCCGCGCGGGTGTGGGAGGTGCTCATCGACCTGCGCCGGATGTCCGACTGGAGCCCGGAGCTGGTGCGGATGGTGCCGCTCCTGCCGGGCGGGCTGCGGCTCGGGCAGCAGTACCTCGGCGTCAACCGGCGCGGAGCGGTCGTGTGGCCGACGCGTAACGTCGTCGTCGGCCTCGACCCGGGTCGCGTGCTCGCCTGGGAGACCCGGTCGAGCGGCGCCCGCTGGATCTGGGAGCTGGCGCCCACGGGCTCAGGGACGACGGTCGTGCACCGCCGCCCGGTGCCGCGCCGGCTCACCCGGCTGAGCGCGGTGTTCGCGACCGCCTTCCTGGGCGGCTCGACCGGCCACGCCGACGAGCTGGAGGCCGGGATGCGGCAGACCGCCGAACGGCTGCGGGACGCCGTGCCGGCAGCGGGGGACTGAGGGAAATCCGCTGTTGGCGAACAGCCGTGGATTGTCCGTGGAAGTGTCGGACCTTCGGGCTAGGGTCGCAGCGTGACCCAGTACTCCAGCGACTCGCTCGACCACCGGATGGGTGGTGGCGGCGGCCTCAACGTCCTCGACGACCACATCTACCAGCGTCTTCTGCGTGAGCGGATCGTGTTCCTGGGCTCGGAGGTGCGCGACCAGAACGCCAACGCGATCTGCGCCCAGCTGCTGCTGCTCTCCGCCGAGGACCCGGAGGCGGACATCTTCCTCCACATCAACTCCCCGGGTGGCTCCGTGGACGCCGGCATGGCGATCTACGACACGATGAACTACATCCCCAACGACGTCGCCACCGTCGGCATGGGCCTGGCCGCCTCGATGGGCCAGTTCCTGCTCTGCGCCGGCACGAAGGGCAAGCGCTACGCCCTGCCGCACGCGCGGATCATGATGCACCAGCCCTCCTCGGGCATGGGTGGCTCCGCCTCCGACATCAAGATCCAGGCCCAGCAGTCCCTGCACATCAAGAAGGTGCTGCTCGACCTGATCTCCGAGCACACCGGCCAGCCGATCGAGCAGGTCATCGCCGACGCCGACCGCGACCGGTGGTTCACCGCCGAGCAGGCCCTCGAGTACGGCCTGGTCGACCAGGTCGTCAAGAGCGCCCGCGAAGCCGCCGACGACGGCCGCCCGGCCCACAAGAAGGACTGATCATGGCTGACATCACCGCCCCCGGCGGCCTGGCGCCCAGCGGCCCCAGCGCCAACTACTACATCCCGCAGTGGGAGGAGCGGACGTCGTACGGCTTCCGCCGGATCGACCCCTACGGGAAGCTGTTCGAGGACCGCATCATCTACCTCGGCACGCCGATCTCCGACGACGTGGCCAACGCCGTGATCGCCCAGCTGCTCTGCCTGCAGTCGATGAACCCCGACCAGGACATCAGCATCTACATCAACAGCCCCGGTGGCTCGTTCACCGCGCTGACGGCGATCTACGACACCATCAAGTTCATCAAGCCCGACGTGCAGACGGTATGCATCGGCCAGGCGGCGTCGGCTGCGGCCGTGCTGCTGGCCGCCGGCACCGCCGGCAAGCGCCTCGCGCTGCCGAACAGCCGGATCCTGATCCACCAGCCCTACACCGAGGGCACGTTCGGCCAGACCTCGGACATCGAGATCCAGGCCAACGAGATCCTCCGGATGCGCGAGCTGCTGGAGAAGATGATCAGCGACCACTCCGGCCGCGACATCGAGCAGGTCAGCCGCGACATCGAGCGCGACAAGATCCTGACCGCCGCGGGCGCCGTGGAGTACGGCCTCATCGACTCGGTCCTCGAGTCGCTCAAGGGCACCCCCGCCCTCAGCCCGTCCTGACGAATGCCCCGTGTCGGCCCCCCTGCGGGGTCGGCACGGGGTACCGTCGCTTCTGAGTTTTTGCACCTTGTCGAGTGGAGGATGACCTGCCGTGGCACGTATTGGTGACGGTGGCGACCTGCTGAAGTGTTCGTTCTGCGGGAAGAGCCAGAAGCAGGTCAAGAAGCTGATCGCCGGTCCCGGCGTCTACATCTGCGACGAGTGCATCGACCTCTGCAACGAGATCATCGAGGAGGAGCTCAGCGAGGGCGCCGAGGTCAGCCTCGAGGAGCTGCCCAAGCCCAAGGAGATCTTCGAGTTCCTCAACTCCTACGTCATCGGGCAGGAGCAGGCGAAGAAGTCGCTCGCGGTCGCGGTCTACAACCACTACAAGCGGGTCCAGGCCGGCCTCCAGCCCGTGTCGGGCAAGCACAGCAAGGAGGAGGTCGTCGAGGTCGCGAAGTCGAACATCCTCGTGATCGGCCCGACCGGCTGCGGCAAGACCTACCTCGCGCAGACCCTCGCGCGGATGCTCAACGTCCCCTTCGCGATCGCCGACGCGACCGCGTTGACGGAGGCCGGCTACGTCGGCGAGGACGTCGAGAACATCCTGCTCAAGCTCATCCAGGCCGCTGACTACGACGTCAAGAAGGCCGAGACGGGCATCATCTACATCGACGAGATCGACAAGGTGGCCCGCAAGGCGGAGAACCCCTCGATCACGCGCGACGTGTCCGGTGAGGGCGTCCAGCAGGCGCTGCTGAAGATCATCGAGGGCACCACCGCCTCGGTGCCGCCGCAGGGCGGTCGCAAGCACCCGCACCAGGAGTTCATCCAGATCGACACCACGAACATCCTGTTCGTGGTGGGCGGCGCCTTCGCCGGCCTGGAGCACATCATCGAGCAGCGGGTCGGCAAGAAGACCCTCGGCTTCACCGCGGAGGTCCGCGGCGCCGCCGAGAAGGAGGCCGAGGACCTGCTCTCGCTGGTCCGTCCCGAGGACCTCACCAAGTTCGGTCTGATCCCCGAGTTCATCGGCCGACTGCCGCTGATCGCCAGCGTCACCAAGCTCGACCAGGCCGCCCTCGTGCAGATCCTGACCGAGCCGCGCAACGCCCTGGTGAAGCAGTACCAGAAGCTCTTCGACCTCGACGGCGTCGACCTGGAGTTCACCGAGGACGCCATCGCCGCGATCGCGGACTCGGCGATGGAGCGCGGGACCGGTGCCCGTGGGCTGCGCGCCATCATCGAGGAGGTCCTCCTCCACGTGATGTACGACGTGCCTTCCCGCGGCGACGTCGCCAAGGTGATCGTGACCCGCGAGACCGTCACCGACGACGTCCCGCCCACCCTCGTCCCCCGAGAGTCGAAGCCGAAGAAGAAGTCCGCCTGACGGAGACGCGTCAGCGGCTCCGTCGGAAGGCGGAGGTCGAGTGCGCCCACGGCCGAGCTTGCGAGGCCGTGACGGCGCGTATCGAGACCCGGCGTTGGGTCTCGAAAAGGCCGGATCTCGATGAGCTCGCTTCTCGACCAGCAGGAAGGCCGGCCTCGTCCGACCCTGACGACTGGTCTGGACCGTTCGAGATCGAAACCCGCGCCTGCGTCACCGTGGGCACGTGGCCCCGTTGACCCGGCGGGCCTCGCCTGAGCGCGACGGGGCTCTCGGAAGGTGGTGGAGTGATCAAGGAGCATCGACGGCCGCTGCTGGCCTTCGTGGTGGTGCTGGTGGCCTGCGCGGTCATCATCGTCTCCGGTCTGCGCAGCGAGGCCGTCCGCGGCTTCCTGGGCCTCCCGACGCCGGAGGTCCAGTCGGTGCTGGCGGGCAACCAGGTGGATCGGCTGGCGGAGCCCCCCGCCGCTCCGCTGGGGCCGGTGCCCACGGCCGTGCCGCGGACCCGCCCAGGCCCTGCATCACCGAGGTCGCACCGGGTGGTCCGGGAGTTCCGGGTCACGAAGCCTGACCGACCGAGTGGCGTCGCCACCGCCGATGCCCCGATCGTGCCGGCCACCCAGTCGGCCACCCAGTCGGCCACCCAGCCGTCCGCCCCGCCCGTACCCTCGACCGAGCCGGCACCGGAGCCGAGGCCCGACCGCGGGCGCGGGCACCGCGGCCACCAGGACAAGCAGGGGAGGCCGGACAAGTCCGGCCACCGGGGCCCGGGGCACTCGCCGGGGCACTCGCAGGGGCGCGGCCACGGCGAGCCCGAGATGGGCAGCGGTGACCGCGGCGACCGGGATCGCGGCAACCGGGGCCGGGACCGGGACGAGCGAGGCGACCGCCGCAGTGGCGACCATGGTCATGGCCACGGTGGAGGCCGCGGGCGCCGCTGATCGCCGAGTCGGCGCGAGCTCGCGCCGACTCGGCGCCCAACTCGCGCCGACTCGGCGGGCTACTCGGTGGGAGTCTCGGCCAGCTCGGCGTGCACGGAGATCTCCTGGCCGGTCTCGCCGGTCGGGGTGAAGACGAGGTCGCCGGTGACCTTGCCGGTACGGCGCAGGTCGTCGGCGGCCAGCTCGGCGGCCCGGACCAGCGCCTCGGGGCCGGTGACCTCGACCCGGGAGAGCTCGGCGCGCATCGACACCTTGGCCTGCGACTTCGCGCCGCGGATGCCGACGAGCACCGCGGCGACGGCGTCGACCGTCGCCGGGTCGGCGGCCGCGGCGGAGCCCAGGTCGAGCTCGGTCGGCCAGGCAGCTCGGTGGATCGAGCCCTCCTGCCACCACGACCAGACCTCCTCGGTCACGTAGGGCAGGAACGGCGCGAGCAGCCGCAGCTGAACCTCGAGCGCGATGGCCAGGGTCGCCTTGGCCGAGGCGGTGGCCGAGCCGCCGTCCTCGTCGTACGCGCGCTCCTTGACCAGCTCGAGGTAGTCGTCGCAGAACTCCCAGAAGAACTTCTCGACCGTCTCGAGCGCGGTGGTGTAGTCGTAGGCCTCGAACGCGTCGGTGGACCGGCGGATGACCAGCGCCAGCCGCGCGAGCAGGGCGCAGTCCACCGGGGCGGAGACCGCGAACGGCTGCAGCTCGGTCGCGCCGACGCCGCCCAGGACGAACTTGGAGGCGTTGAGGACCTTCATGGCGAGCCGGCGGCCGACCTTCATCTGGCTCTCGTCGAACGGCGAGTCCAGGCCAGGGCGTGACATCGCCGCACGCCAGCGGACGGCGTCGGCACCGAACTTCTCCAGGATCTCGGTCGGGACGACGACGTTGCCCTTGGACTTCGACATCTTCTTGCGGTCCGGGTCGACCACGAAGCCGGAGATCAGCGCGTGGTGCCAGGGCGCGACGCCGTTCTCGAAGTGGGAGCGGACCACGCGCGAGAACAGCCAGGTGCGGATGATGTCGTGGGCCTGGGTGGCCAGGTCCATCGGGAAGACCCGCTGGAACAGGTCGTCGTCGCTCTCCCAGCCGCCCGCGATGTGCGGCGTGAGCGACGAGGTCGCCCAGGTGTCCATCACGTCGGGGTCGCCGATGAAGCCGCCGGCCTGTCCGCGCTGCGACTCGTCGTACCCGCGCGGGGCGTCGGTGGACGGGTCGACCGGGAGCTCGGCCTCGCTCGGCATCAGCGGGTGGGCGTAGTCGGGCTCGCCCTCGGCGTCGAGGGGGTACCAGACCGGGAACGGGATGCCGAAGAACCGCTGGCGCGAGATCAGCCAGTCGCCGTTCAGGCCGCCGACCCAGTTCTCGTAGCGGTGCAACATGTGAGTCGGGACCCAGGTGATCTCGCTGCCGCGCTCGACCATCTCGGTGCGCAGGGCGGTGTCGCGCCCGCCGTTCTTGATGTACCACTGGCGGGTGGCCACGATCTCGAGCGGCTTGTCGCCCTTCTCGTAGAAGTTCGCCATCCGCTGGGTCGGCTTCGGCTCGCCGTCGAGGTCGCCGGTCTCGCGCAGCTTGGCGACCATCGTCTCGCGGGCGCTGAACGTGGTCTTGCCCGCGAGGTCGGCGTACGACGCCGCCGCGGGCTCGGCGGCCAGCCACTCGGGGGTCTCGCGCAGGAAGCGCCCGTCGCGCCCGATGACGGTGCGCACGGGGAGCTGCAGCTCGCGCCACCAGGTGACGTCGGTGAGATCGCCGAAGGTGCAGCACATGGCGATGCCCGCGCCCTTGTCGGCCTCGGCCGCGGGGTGGGCGAGCACCGGGATCTCGACCCCGAAGACCGGGCTGGTCACGGTGGTCCCGAACAGCGGCTGGTAGCGCTCGTCGTCGGGGTGGGCGATCAGGGCCACGACGCTCGGGATGAGCTCGGGGCGGGTGGTCTCGATGTGCAGCGGCTGTCCGTCGGGGCGGTGGAAGGCGACCCGGTGGTAGGCGCCGGCGTACTCGCGCGCCTCGAGCTCGGCCTGCGCGACCGCGGTCTGGAAGGTGACGTCCCAGAGGGTCGGCGCCTCCTGCAGGTAGGCCTCGCCCCGCGCGAAGTTGCGCAGGAAGGCGCGCTGGCTGACGACCTGCGACTTCGCGCCGATCGTCGTGTAGTGCTGCTTCCAGTCGACCGAGAGGCCGAGGGTGCGCCACAGCGACTCGAAGACCTGCTCGTCCTCCTCGACCAGCTGCTCGCACAGGGCGATGAAGTTGGGCCGGCTGATCGGGATCTGCCGCTTCGGGTCCGGCTTCTCCGGCGGGGTGAAGTCGGCGTCGTAGGGCAGGCTCGGGTCGCAGCGGACGCCGAAGTAGTTCTGCACCCGGCGCTCGGTCGGCAGGCCGTTGTCGTCCCAGCCCATCGGGTAGAACACGGTCTTGCCGCGCATCCGCTGGAAGCGCGCGATCAGGTCGGTGTGGGTGTAGGAGAAGACGTGGCCGACGTGCAGGCTGCCGCTGACGGTGGGCGGCGGCGTGTCGATCGAGTAGACGTTCTCGCGCGGCTGGGTGCGGTCGAAGGCGTAGGTGTCGACGGCCTTCCAGTGCTCGGCCCAGCGCTGCTCGAGGCCCTCCAGCGCAGGCTTGTCCGGTACGACGACGGCGCGTGGTGCGTCGGTCGTCTCGGGGGCCTGGTCCTGCGGGGTCTCGGTCATAACCCGAAATCCTAGAGTGGCGGCGCTCACCTGCGAAAACCGGTTGTCGCCGTCCCTAGCGTGGACCCATGACCCGGCTCGAGCTGACGACCGATCCGAGCGCCTTCCTGGCCCTCTCCGGCGAGCACCTGGCGGCTGATCCGGTGCTCACCACCGTGGTCGCCTCGGTGACCGCGCGGGCGGTCGACGAGGACGCCCGCGGGGTGCTTCCCGGCGCGCACCCGCGGTGGTGGGTGAGCGTGCTCGGCGACGACGGTCGGGTGGTCGGCGTGGCCATGCGGACGGCGCCGTTCGCGCCGTTCCCGGCGTTCCTGCTGCCGATGCCGGACGAGGCGGCCGTGGCGCTGGCCCGGGAGCTGCACGCCCGGGGCGAGGTGCTCGGCGGGGTCAACGGCGCGCTCCGGCCGGCGCAGCTACTCGCGGAGGAGACCGCCCGGCTCGGCGGCGGCACGGTGGTCGTCGAGGAGCGGACCCGGCTCTGGGAGCTCGGCGACCTGGTGGCCCACGACGCCCCGGGACGGCTCCGGGTGGCGGTCGAGACCGACGTACCGCTGGCGACGGCCTGGTGGAACGACTTCGGGGAGCTGGCCGCCGAGATGGCCGGCCGGAGCTCGCCGCACGCCTCGGAGACCCTCACCGAGGGCGAGATGGCCCCGCGGGTCGCGGCCGGGCAGATCTGGCTCTGGGAGGACCCCGACGGCACGGTCGTGCACCTGACCCACCACAACGCGCCGGCGTACGGCGTCGTGCGCGTCGGACCGGTGATCACGCCGCGCGAGCACCGGCGGCGCGGCTACGCGAGCGCGGCCGTGGCCCAGGTCTCGGCGCGGATCCTCGCCGCCGGGCACCGGGCCTGCCTGTTCACCGACCAGGCCAACCCGACGTCGAACAAGATCTATGCCGAGGTCGGCTACCGGCCCGTCGTCGACATGGCCAACCTGGTGATCAGCTGAGCTGCCGCTCGGCCTCGCCGGAGGGGCGAGCACCCGTCACCAGGTGAGGACCGCTTTCACGACCGTGCCGGCGTGCACGTCGGCGACCGCCTCGTTGATCTGCTCGAACGGGTAGGTCCGGATCAGCCCGTCGACGTCGAAGGTGCCGGCGGCGCGCATCGCCAGCAGCCGCGGGACCATCTCCTGCGGGTCGGAGTCGCCCTCGATGGAGCCCATCACCCGCTTGCCGCTCTGGAGCAGGTCGATCGCATCGATGGCGTACTCGTCGGGTCCCAGGCCGAGCGCGACCAGGGTGCCGCGGATGCCGAGCGACTGCTGGGCCTGCTTGACCACGGCCGAGACCGCCGTGGTGTCGATGCCGTACGTCGCGCCGCCGCCGGTCAGCTCCTTGACCCGCTCGGGGGCGGACTGCTCGCCGAGCGCGGAGGGGTTGACGCCGATCGCCCCGAACAGTGCGGCCTCGGCCAGCCGGCTGTCCAGCAGGTCGACCGCGACGATGGTGCCGACGCCCTGCGCGGCCGCAGCCGCGATGGCGGCCAGGCCGACCGCGCCGACGCCGTACACGACCAGGCTGTCGGCGGGCCCGGGCTTCAGCACGTTGAGCACCGTGCCGGCACCGGTCTGGAAGCCGCAGCCGTACGGCGCGGCCAGCGTCAGGTCGAGCTCCTTGTCCACCACGACGCAGTTGTCGGCGTACGCGATGGCGTGCCGCGAGAACGAGGACTGACCGAAGAACGAGCCGAAGACCGGGGCCCCGTCGCGGGTGTACGTCGTCGAGCCGTCCATCCGCATGCCCATGTAGTTGATCATCAGGCTGGAGTCGCAGTAGCCGACCAGGCCCTCCTGGCACTTGGCGCACGACCGGCAGGAGCGGAACGACAGGACCACGTGGTCGCCGACCGCGATGCCGGTGACGTCCGGTCCGACCGCCTCGACGACGCCGGCACCCTCGTGGCCGAAGACGTTCGGGAACATCTCGGCGGGCAGCATCGACCCCATCGTGACGTCGGTGTGGCAGAGGCCGGTGGCCACGATCCGCACCAGCACCTCGTCGGCGCGCGGACCCTCCAGCTCCACCTCCTCGAAGGTGAAGGCTGCCCCGGGGGAGTTGACGATCGCGACCGTGGTCTTCATGCCGCCAAACTAGAACCTGTTCTCAGTTCCTGTCACCGGTAGTCCCGACCGTAGGATCGGGTTCGATGTCGACGCCCGCAGACCCCGCCGCCCCCCGCCTCGCCCAGACCGTCGCGGAGGTCGAGGACGCCCTGCTGTCCCGGTGGCCCGAGACGAAGCTCGAGCCGTCCCTGGACCGCATCCGCGCCTTCACCGAGCTGCTCGGCGACCCGCAGGCGGCGTACCCGGTCATCCACCTGACGGGGACGAACGGCAAGACCTCGACCTCGCGGATGATCGACACCCTGCTCCGGGCGCTCGACCTGCGCACCGGGCGGTTCACCAGCCCGCACGTGGAGAAGATGAGCGAGCGGATCTCGGTCGACGGCGAGCCGCTGGACGACGAGGCATTCGTCGAGGCGTTCAACGACGTGGCGCCGTACACGCACCTGGTCGACGCCTCCGAGGAGCACCCCCTCTCGTTCTTCGAGACCGTGGTCGGGATGGCCTTCGCCGCCTTCGCCGACGCCCCCGTCGACGTGGCCGTCGTCGAGGTCGGGATGGGCGGCTCGTGGGACGCGACGAACGTCGCCGACGGCCAGGTCGCCGTGGTGCTGCCGATCGCCGTCGACCACGCCAAGTACCTCGGCGGGACGCCCGGCGAGATCGCGGTCGAGAAGGCCGGGATCATCAAGCCGGGTTCGTTCGCCGTCCTCGCCCAGCAGGAGCCCGAGGTCGCCACGGTGCTGCTCGAGCGGGCGGCTGAGGTCGGTGCCACCGTGGCCCGCGAGGGCCTGGAGTTCGGCGTCATCTCGAGGGTGCCCGCCGTCGGCGGCCAGGTGGTCTCGCTGCAGGGCCTGCGCGGCCGGTACGACGACGTCTTCCTCCCGCTCTACGGCGCCCACCAGGCCCAGAACGCGGCGGTCGCGCTGGCCGCCGTCGAGGCGTTCGCGGCCCGGGAGCAGCCGCTCGACGACGAGCTCGTCCGTGCGGCGTTCGCCGAGGTGACGTCGCCGGCCCGCCTCGAGATCGTGCGCCGCTCGCCCACGGTGGTGCTCGACTCGGCCCACAACCCGCACGGTGCGGCCGCCTCGGCCGCGGCGATCGAGGACTCCTTCACCTTCTCGCCGCTGATCGGGGTGATCGGCGTGATGGCCGACAAGGACGCCGAGGGCCTGCTCGCCGCCCTGGAGCCGCATCTGGCCCACGTGATCTGCACCCAGAACTCCACCGACCGGGCGATGCCCGCCGAGCAGCTCGCCGCGGTCGCCCGGGAGATCTTCGACGAGGACCGGGTCAGCGTCGAGGCGCGGCTCGAGGACGCGATCCACGCCGCTGCGACGCTCGCCGAGGCGGGGGAGGCCCTCGGGTCGCCGCTCGGCTCCGGCGCCGTCCTGGTGACCGGCTCGGTCGTGACCGCGGGCGAGGCGCGGACCCTGCTGCGTCGTCCCGGACGAGGGGAGGGTCGGGCGTGAGCAACGAGCGCGAGCGGTCGCCGCGGCGCGGCATGTGCGCGGCGATCCTCTGCCTGGAGGCGATCGCCCTGGGCCTGACCACCCCGGTGCTCGTCCAGGTCGCCGACGTGTCGCTCGGCACGTCGCTGGCCATCGGGCTCGGCCTGGCCGTCGCCTGCCTGCTGCTGGCCGGCATGCTCCGCA
This sequence comes from Nocardioides lianchengensis, assembly GCF_900101465.1. GTDB lineage: Bacteria > Actinomycetota > Actinomycetes > Propionibacteriales > Nocardioidaceae > Nocardioides > Nocardioides lianchengensis. The sequence continues at coordinate 408,265 of NZ_FMZM01000003.1, read as the reverse complement.
AGGAGTGGGCCTACTCGGCGGGCTGGGTCGTCCAGGTCGCCGCCGTCGGGCTCGGGTTCGTGATCCCGCTGATGTTCGTGCTCGGCGGGATCTTCGCCCTGCTGTGGGGCTCCGCCGACCTGCTCGGCCGGCGGATCGAGCGCGAGCGGGCCGCGGCGTTCGCGGCGTTCGACGCGGCCAACCCGCCGACTCCCTAACCCGCCAGCCCCCGCGTGATCGCGACCAGCGCGGCGTCCAGCTCCGCGTCCGTGCAGCCGCCGAACCCGATGATCAGCCCGTGCCGGCGGTGGGTCCGGCAGTAGTCCGCCAGCAGTGGTACGTCGAAGCCCGCGGCCCGGGCGGCGACCTGACCCCGGCGAGCCGCGTCGGCGTCCAGCTCGACGGTGGCGTACATGCCGGCCACCGGCCCGCGCAGCGTGGCCAGGGGCGCGAGCGCGCCGGTCACCCGGGCGGCGCGGTCGGCGTACACCCGACGCGCGGAGCGGACCACCTTGTCGACGTACCCGTCGCGCAGCAGGGAGAGGAACGCCCGCTGCACCGGCCAGGACGCGGTGTCGTGGGTGACCTGGCGGGTCCGGTCGACGGCGTCGAGCAGGGCGGGCGGCGGGACCAGCCACCCCAGCCGCATGCTCGGGGCGACCGACTTGCTGGCGGTGCCGAGGTAGGCGACCCGGTCGCGGTCGAGGCTGGCCAGCGCGGGCACCGGCGCGACGTCGTACCGGAACTCGGAGTCGTAGTCGTCCTCGACGACCACGGCGCCCGCGCGGCGCGCCGCCTCGAGCAGGCCGAGGCGGGCGCTGCCCGGCATGGTCGGGCCGAGCGGGTGCTGATGGGCCGGGGTGACGTACGCCGCCGCGCAGCCGGCCAGGTCGGTCACGGGGGCCAGCGCCGGCAGGTCCCGCACCTCGCGGCCGGCCAACCGGACCGTCGCGGCCGCGGCGCGGTAGCCCGGGTCCTCGACCGTCACCGGCCCGGGCGGCAGGTCGCCGAGCAGGTGGCGCAGTCCGTCGGTGGTGCCGGCGGTGACCAGCACCTCGTCGGGGTCGACGTGGAGCCCTCGGGTGCGGCCCAGGCGCGCGGCGAGCTCGGCGCGCAGCTCGGGCAGGCCGCGCGGGTCGTCGTACCCCCGGGGCGGGCGGGCGGCGGCGACGTCGCGCCAGGCCCGGCGCCAGGACGCGGCGTGCCGCGGGTCGATCCAGGGAGTGCCGGCGTCGAGGCGGACCAGGTCCGCCTCCGGCGCCCGAGGGGTACGGCGGGCCGCAGTCGGTCGCGCGAGCGGCCGCCCGGCGGCGACGAAGGTGCCGCTGCCGTGCCGTCCCTCCAGCCAGCCCTCGGCGACCAGCTGGCCGTAGGCCTGCTCGGTCACCGCGCGGGCGACGCCCAGCTCGCCGGCGAGCGCGCGGCTGCTCGGGAGCCGATCACCGGGGGCGAGCCGGCCGTCGGTCACCTGATGACGCACCTGGTCGGCCAGCTGAGCGCTGAGCGGACGCGGGTCGGCCCGGTCGAGGGAGACGGCCAGGGTGGTCACGAGTGTCCTGTTCGGATCGTCGGGAATTGGCCCGTGCATGCAGGCCACTCGTCGGCCAGCATAGGACCATGACGACGACCCCGCTCTCCCCGACCGACCGCACCACCGTCAGCCGCGGCCGCAACCGGATGGTGGCCGACCGTGAGGAGCTGCACCGGTTCCTGGACGTGGCGCTGGTCGCCCACCTCGGCGTCCTGGTGGGGGAGCACCCGTTGGTGCTCCCGGCCGCCTTCGCGGTCGACGTCGACGGGCCGGACGAGGGCGGCAGCCTCTACGTCCACGGCTCGGTCGCGGCCGGGTGGCTGCGGCAGGCCGCCGGCGCCACCGTCTGCGTGACCGTCACGGAGCTCGACGGGCTGGTCGCCGGTCGCTCGGCGTTCCACCACTCGATGAACTACCGCTCGGCGGTGGTGATCGGGGCGGCCCGGGTCGTCGACGACGAGGCGGAGCGCGCGCACGCGCTGGACCTCATCGTCGACCACATGATCCCCGGGCGGGCGGTGACGCTGCGGCCGAGCACCCGCAAGGAGCTGGCCGCGACGGCGGTGCTCGCCGTACCCCTGCACGAGGCGTCGATGAAGGCCCGGGCCGGGGGGCCGGTCGACGAGCCGAGCGACGTCGCGGCCGGCGTGTGGGGCGGCCACGTCCCGCTGCGGATGGTCAGTGACGGGGCGGTGTCGGGGGAGGACTCGCACGACCGGGTGCCTGCCGACGTGGTCGCGCGCGCGGCGTCGTACGACGGGCGATAGCCTCCGGGGCATGACCCAGCGCACCCTGGTCCTCCTCAAGCCCGACGCCGTCCGCCGCAGCCAGGTCGGCGAGATCGTCCGCCGCATCGAGGCCAAGGGCTACGCCCTGGTGGCCCTCGAGCTGCGGACCGCGACGCCCGAGCTGCTCGCCGAGCACTACGCCGAGCACGAGGGCAAGCCGTTCTACCAGCCGCTCGTCGACTTCATGCTCTCCGGCCCGCTCGTCGCGATCGTGCTGGAGGGAGAGCGCAGCATCGAGGGCTTCCGCTCCCTGGCCGGCACCACCGACCCGACCGGTGCCGCCCCGGGCACCATCCGCGGCGACCTGGGCCGCGACTGGGGCCTGGCCGTCCAGCAGAACCTCGTGCACGGCTCCGACTCCGAGGAGTCCGCTGCCCGCGAGATCGGCATCTGGTTCCCGAACCTCTGACCCTGTGGACAACGTCGCCGAGTCGGCGCACAGGTGCGCCGACTCGGCGGAATCATCCACAGGCTGAGTCACAGGGGTCACGGGAGTCACATGCGTCTCGGCGTGGCGTCCCGCAACGGCGAGCGCTGAAACCTAGGCTCGCTCGCAGGGTCGATCCTGTGTGAGTGCACTGAGGTGCGTGCGGGGAGGCCTCACTTCCCCGACGTACGACGCACCCCTGCGAGGCACCCGGCATGGCGAACAGCTTCTTCGGCCGCGACATGGCCGTCGACCTCGGCACCGCCAACACGCTGGTCTACGTCCGCGGCAAGGGCGTGCTGCTGGACGAGCCGAGCGTCGTCGCGCTGAACGACAAGACCGGCGAGATCCTGGCCGTCGGCCACGAGGCCAAGCGGATGATCGGGCGCACCCCCGACAACATCGCCGCCATCCGGCCGCTCAAGGACGGCGTGATCGCCGACTTCGAGGCGACCGAGCAGATGCTGCGCTACTTCATCCAGCAGGTGCACCGGCGTCGCTACCTCGCCAAGCCCCGGATGGTCATCTGCGTCCCGAGCGGCATCACCGCGGTCGAGCAGCGCGCGGTCAAGGAGGCCGGCTACCAGGCCGGCGCCCGCCGGGTCTACATCGTCGAGGAGCCGATGGCCGCCGCGATCGGCGCCGGGCTCCCCGTGCACCAGGCCACCGGCAACATGGTCGTCGACGTCGGCGGCGGTACGACGGAGGTCGCCGTCATCTCGCTCGGCGGCATCGTCACCAGCCTCTCGATCCGCACCGCCGGCGACGACCTCGACCAGGCGATCGTCGCGTGGATGAAGAAGGAGTACTCGCTGATGCTCGGCGAGCGCACCGCCGAGGAGGTCAAGATGACCCTCGGCTCGGCGTTCCCGCTGCCCGACGAGCCGGAGGCCGAGATCCGCGGCCGCGACATGATCTCCGGGCTGCCGCGCACCGTCGTGGTCTCCAGCGCCGAGGTCCGCCAGGCGCTCGAGGAGCCGCTGCACGCGATCGTCGACGCCGTTCGCGCGAACCTCGACCAGACCCCGCCCGAGCTGGCCGGCGACATCATGGACCGCGGCATCGTGCTGACCGGAGGGGGTGCGCTGCTGCGCGGCCTCGACGAGCGGCTGCGCCACGAGACCGGCATGCCGGTGCACGTCGCCGAGGACCCGCTGACCTCGGTCGCCCAGGGGGCCGGCCGCTGCGTGGAGGAGTTCGAGGCGCTGCAGCAGGTGCTGGTGACCGAGCCGAGGCGCTACTGATGGCCGCACCCGAGAAGCGCTGGCGCAGCACCGACCGGCTCGACGGCGACCGCCGCCGGCCGCCGACCTCCCTGGTCGTCGCCCTCGTGCTGGCCTGCCTGAGCCTGATGACGCTCGACGCCCGCGGCGGCGACGGCTCGCCGGTCGAGGGAGCCCGTCGCGTGGTCGGCGAGGTCCTCGGCCCGGTCGAGAGCGGGACGACGACCGTGCTCCGGCCGTTCACGTCGGTGCCGGACTGGTTCCGCTCCCGCGACGGGATGCGCGACCAGATCGACGACCTCGAGGCCGAGAACGCCCGCCTCCGCGCCGACGCGAACCGGGCCGACTACGACCGCAACCGCCTCCAGGAGTACGACGCCCTCACGGCCTCCGCCTCCGAGCTCGGGTTCGCCCTGGTCCCGGCCCGCGTGGTCGGCGTGGGCCCGAGCCAGTCCTTCTCCAGCACCGTCACCATCGACGCGGGCTCCGAGTCCGGGCTGCGCGCCGACATGACGGTCCTCAACGACGACGGCCTGGTCGGCCGGGTCCTGCGGGTCACCCGCTCGACCGCCACCGTGCTGCTCCTGGTCGACGGCGACTCGGTCGTCGGCGGCCGGATCGGGCGCAGCATGCAGGTCGGCTTCCTGCACGGTCGCGGCGCGATCGGCGAGGACGCCCGCCTCGACCTCGAGCTGGTCGACGAGTCGGTCGTCCCGGCCGAGGGCGACGCCGTGGTCACCTGGGGCAGCGAGGGCGGCGCGCCATACGTCGCCGGCGTCCCGGTCGGCAAGGTGACCACCGTCTTCTCCAGCCTCCGCGACTCCTCCCAGCGCGCGGTCATCGAGCCGTACGTCGACTTCGGCTCGCTCGACGTCGTCGGCGTCGTGGTGCCGAGCGGCACGGGCAGCGACCGCGCCGTCATCGAGGCCGACGGGACCATCCAGTGAACGCGCTGCGCGGGACGGTCGCGATGGGCCTCATCGCCGTCGCCCTGGTCCTCCAGGTCACCCTCTTCCCGCACCTGGCCTGGGCCGGCGTGGTCCCCAACCTCTGCCTGCTGGTGGTGGTCGCCTCGGCCCTGGTCCGCGGCACCCAGTTCGCCATGCTGCTCGGCTTCGGCGCCGGGGTGCTGCTCGACCTGGCCCCGCCGGCGGACCACGTCGCGGGCCGCTGGGCCCTCGCGCTGGTCGTCGTCGGGTACGTCGCGGGCCGGATGCGGCCCGACGTACGCCCGATGGCCACGGCGGTGGTGGCCACGGTCGCCGCCTGCTCGTTCGTCGGCACCTCCGTCTTCGCGATCTCCGGGCTGCTGCTGGGCGACACCTCCACCGGCACCGGAGAGCTCCTCGGCGTGATCGCGGTGGCGGTCGTGTGGGACGTCCTGCTCACGCCGCTGGTGCTGCCGCTGGTCGCCACCCTCTTCCGACGTCTCGAGCCCGACCGGGCGTACGCGCGCTGATGGCCGCCTCCGCCGAGGGGTCCCGCCGCAGCCGGCTCCGGCTGGTCGTGGTCCAGGCCCTGGTCTTCTCGCTCTTCGCCACCCTGCTGGGGCGGCTGTACTACCTCCAGGTCGTCACCGGCGACGAGTACACCGCGAAGGCCGCGTCCCAGTCGGTCCGCGAGGTCGTGGTGCAGCCGCAGCGCGGCCTCATCGTCGACGCCCAGGGTCGGCCGCTGGTCACCAACCGCACGTCCTGGGTGGTCTCGGTCGACCGCACCGTGCTCGGGAGGATGGGCGAGGAGCGCCGGACCCAGCTGCTGAAGCGGCTCGCCCACGTGGTCGGGGTGGGCAAGGGCCGGATCGAGCGCGCGCTGGTCACCTGTGGCGACGACGGGTCGGTCGCGGGCGAGTGCTGGAACGGCTCGCCGTACCAGGCGGTGCCGGTGGCGACCGACGTCCCCCAGGACGTCGCGCTGCGGGTGCTGGAGCAGCCCGAGGACTTCCCGGCGGTGCTGGCCGAGCAGCAGACCGTGCGTGCCTACCCGAAGCCGTTCGGGGTCAACCTGGCCCACGTGCTCGGCTACCTCAGCCCCATCACCGAGGAGGAGTACGACGCCGCGCAGGCCGACGAGGACACCTCCCTGAACGGCGCCTCGACGGTCGGCCGCGCCGGCGTCGAGCAGCAGTACGACGCCTGGCTGCGCGGCATGCCCGGCTACCAGCGGGTGGCCGTCGACTCGATGGGTCGCGTGCTCGGCGACGACGGCGAGGTCGAGGCGGTGCCGGGCAGCACCCTGGTCACCTCGATCGACGCGAAGGTGCAGGGCGTGGTCGAGCAGCAGCTGGCCGCGACCATCGCGCGGCAGCGGGCGACGTACGACCCGGTGACCAAGCGCAACTACGAGGCCGACTCGGGCGCGGCCGTCGTCCTGGAGGCCAAGACCGGCCGGGTGGTGGCGATGGCCAGCCAGCCCACGTACGACCCGGAGGCCTGGGTGGGCGGCATCTCCAAGAAGGAGCTGGCCCGGCTCTACTCCGAGGACGCCGGAACGCCGCTGCTCGGGCGGGCCACCCAGGGCCAGTTCGCGCCCGGGTCGACCTGGAAGCCGTTCATGACGGCCGGCGCCCTGACCCACGGCTACTCCACCGACACCCGGCTGGCCTGCTCCTCGTCGTTCCGGGTCGGCAACCGCGACTTCCACAACCACGAGTCCGCCGCCTACGGCTCGATCGGCTTCGACCGGGCCCTCGAGGTCTCCTGCAACACCTTCTTCTTCCGCGTCGGCTACGACTTCTGGCAGCGGCTCGGCTCCGACGTCGACGACGTCGACGCGAAGGACCCGCTCGTCGACGAGGCCAAGACGTTCGGCTTCGGCTCCGAGACCGGTGTCGACCTGCCGGGCGAGGCCTCCGGGCGGATCGCCGACCGCAAGTGGAAGCGCGCCTACTACGAGCAGATGAAGGACTACTACTGCGGCATCTCCGAGAAGCCGCAGGACGGCAAGACCAGCGACTTCGTCTACAAGTTCGCCCGTGAGTTCTGCGTCGAGGGCTACGCCTACCGGGCCGGCGACGCGGTGAACTTCGCCATCGGCCAGGGCGACACCATCGTCACCCCGCTCCAGCTCGCCCGGGCGTACGGCGCCATCGCCAACGGCGGCACCCTCTACGAGCCGCGGATCGCCAAGGCGGTCGTCGGGCCCGACGGCGAGGTCGTGCGGGAGATCAAGCCGACGAAGGCCGGCTCGGTCGGGCTGCCCAAGAAGGTGCTGTCCTACCTCGACACGGCCCTGAAGGGCGTCTCGACGCGCGGCACCATGAACTGGAAGCTGGCCGGCTTCCCGCTCGACCAGGTGCAGATCCGGTCGAAGACCGGCTCGGCCGAGGTCTACGGCAAGCAGTCGACCGGCTGGGTCGCGTCGTACACCGACGACTACGTGGTCGTGATGATGGTCAGCCAGGCCGGTACCGGCTCGGGCTCCAACGGCGAGGCCGTCCGCGCGATCTACGAGGCGCTGTACGGCGTCACGGGCGAGAAGGTCGACCCGAAGAAGACCGCCATCCCCGGCACGGTCGCGCCCGCCACGCTGCCGACGTTCACCGACGACGGGGCGATCCTGCCGCCGGCCCGCAAGAAGAAGGGCACGAAGTGAGCTCCTCCCGCGCGCCCCGCATCGACTGGCTGCTGATGGTCGCCGTCCTCGCCCTGGTGGTCCTCGGCACCGTGCTGGTCTGGTCGGCCACCTCGGCCCGCGACGACCTCACCGGCGGCGACCCCACGGCGTACCTGCGCAAGCAGGTCGTCAACGTGGCCATCGGCCTGGTGCTGATGCTGGTCGTGATCGCGGCCGACCATCGGTGGGTCCGGATGGTCGCGCCAGTCGTCTACCTCGCCTCGATCGCCGGCCTGGTGCTGGTGCTGACCATGGGCACCGTCGTGAACGGGTCGAAGTCGTGGCTGATGGTCGGCGGGATGTCGATCCAGCCGGCCGAGTTCGCCAAGCTGGCGGTGGTGATCGGGATGGCCCTGGTGCTCGCCGAGCGGGCCGCCGGGCAGTGGCGGGCGCGGGTCGGCCTCACCGACGTGGTGCTGATGCTGATCGTCGCCGGCGTCCCGGCCGCGCTGATCGTCCTGCAGCCCGACCTCGGGACCATGCTGGTGCTGAGCGCCGTCGTCTTCGGCGTCCTGGGCGTCTCGGGCGCTCCACGCCGCTGGCTGGTCCTGCTCGCGGCGGGCGCGGTCACCGCCGCCTTCGCCGCCGTCTCGGCCGGGCTGCTGAAGGCCTACCAGGTCGACCGCTTCATGGCGTTCACCAACCCCGGCCTCGACCCGCGCGGCGCCGGCTACAACGTCGAGCAGGCCCGGGTCGCGATCGGCAGCGGCGGGCTCTTCGGGCAGGGCCTCTTCGACGGCTCGCAGACCCGCTCCGGCTTCGTCCCCGAGCAGCACACCGACTTCATCTTCACCGTCGCCGGCGAGGAGCTCGGCCTGGTCGGGGCCGGTGCGCTGATCGCCCTGCTCGGCGTGGTGCTCTGGCGGGCGCTGCGCATCGCCACCCGCACCGACGACGTCTTCGGCCGGGTCGCGGCCGCGGGCATCGCCTGCTGGTTCGGCTTCCAGGCCTTCCAGAACATCGGCATGTGCCTCGGCATCATGCCCGTCACCGGCGTCCCGCTGCCGTTCGTGTCGTACGGCGGCAGCTCGATGTTCGCGGGCATGCTCGCCGTGGGCCTGCTCCAGAACATCCACCTGCGCACCACCACGCCCGCGCCCACCCGCTACACGATGGCCGCGGACCGGCCGGTGCGGCTGGTCAGCTCGCGCTGACCGTGCCGTGCGGGGCCACCACCGCCCGCCCGGACAGCTCGCCGGCCTCCAGACGCCGGTAGGCCTCGAGCGCGTCGTCGAGCTCGAAGACCTCCACGTCGGGGGTGATCCGGCCGGCGCGGTAGAGGGCGACGACCTCGTGCAGCTCCTCGATGGTGCCCCAGTAGGTGCTGGTCAGCTCGACCTCGTACGGGACGCCGTAGAAGCCCCACTCGTAGGTGCCGCCCGCGATGCCGACGACGGTGACCCGGCCCTGGAGGGCGACGCTGGCCATCGCGAGCGCGATGGTCGGGGCGGCGCCGACGAAGTCGAAGACCGCGTCCACGCCGCGCCCGCCCGTGATGTCCCGGATCGCGGCGGCCTGGTCCGGCCCGCCCGGCACGGTGACGGCGCCCGACTCCTCGGCCCGGCGCATCGCGTCCGGCTTCGTGTCGGTCGCGATCACGGTGGCGCCGGTGAGGGCCCGGATGATCTGTACGCCGAGCTGCCCCAGGCCGCCCAGCCCGATGACCAGGGCGGTCGCCCCGCCCTTCTGGAGCACGGGCAGCGACTTCTTGATCGCGTGGTAGGGCGTCAGTCCCGCGTCGCTCAGCGGCGCCGCGGCGACCGGGTCGGCGTCGCCCAGCGGGACCAGGTTGCGGGCGGGCACGGCGACGTACTCCGCCATGCCGCCGTCGCGGCCGAGGCCGGCGGCGAGGTGGGGCATGGTGGCGGCGTTCTCGCAGTAGGTGTCCTGGCCGCGCGAGCAGGCGGGGCAGTGGCCGCAGCCCATCGGGCCGTAGACGAGGTACGCCGCGCCGACCTCGATCCCGGCGCCCACCCCGGGGCCGATCTCCTCGACCCAGCCCGAGCTCTCGTGACCGAGCACGAAGGAGGGCCGCAGCTGCGCCGGGCCGTGCTCCTTGTCGAACTCCCGGAAGACGGCCACGTCCGAGTGGCAGGCCCCGGCCCCCGCGACCTTCAGCAGCACCTCGCCCGGTCCCGGGGTCGGCTTCTCCACCTCGGTGAGGACGGGGGCGGACTGGTACTTCTCGAACACCACGGCGCGCATGGGACTGCCTTTCCGACAACTGTTGTTTATTGTCGAGCGTACTCCCGGCGCCGAGGGTCCCGAGGGTCCCGAGGGCGGCCTACGGCTGGATCGACAGGAACACGAACGCCGCGAGCAGCACCAGGTGGACCACGCCCTGCAGAGCCTTCGCCCGGCCCTGGGCGACGGTGAAGGTCGAGACGGCGACGGTCAGCATGAGCAGCACCAGGTGGGTGGGCTCCAGGCCCAGCTCCAGCGGACCGTCCAGCCAGATCGAGGCGACCGCGATGGTCGGGATGGTCAGGCCGATCGACGCCATCGCCGAGCCGTAGGCCAGGTTGAGGCTGATCTGCACCCGGTCGCGGTTGGCGTTGCGCACCGCCGCGATCGACTCGGGGGCCAGCACCAGCAGGGCGATCACGACGCCGACGACGCCGTACGGGAAGCCGAGGCTCTTCACGCCGTCCTCGATGGTGGGGGAGAGCAGCTTGGCCAAGCCGACCACGGCGACCAGGGCGACCACGAGCAGCCCTAGGCTGAGCCAGGCCTCGCGGACCGGCGGCGGGTCGGCGTGGCCGTCCTCGTCCTCGTCGAGGAGGCCGGTCACCCGGCCGAACTCGTCGCTGCTGACCGGCAGGAAGAAGTCGCGGTGCCGCACGGTCTGGGTGAACACGAAGGCGCCGTAGAGCACCAGTGAGGCGACGGCCGCGAAGGCCAGCTGGGAGCCGGAGTACTGCAGTCCGTGGGCGGAGGTCGTGAAGCTCGGCAGGACCAGGGTCACGCCGGCCAGGACCACGACGGTCGAGAGGGCCGAGCCGGTGCCCGAGGCGTTGAAGCTGACCAGGTGGTGGCGCAGCGCCCCGACCAGGAGCGCGATGCCGACGATGCCGTTGAGGGTGATCATCACGGCCGCGAAGACGGTGTCGCGGGCGTAGGTGCTGGTGCCCTCGCCGCCGCCGGTCATCAGCATCACGATGAGGCCGACCTCGATCACGGTGACCGCGACGGCGAGGATCAGCGACCCGAACGGCTCGCCGACCCGGTGCGCGACGACCTCGGCGTGGTGGACCGCAGCGAGGATGGCGCCGACGAGCAGGGCGGCGATCACGGTCAGCACCACGGGGCTCTCGTGGTTCGCCCAGGTGGCCGCCAGCACGACCACCGCGGCGATCGGGACCGCGACCGTCCATTGGAATCTGCCCCGCACAGCCGTCGTACTCATGCGCCGAACACTACGGAAGCACTAGCATCGTTGCCGATGGCAACCACTCCCGCGGACCCCGGCACCGAGTACTCGCACGCCCAGATCGTCACGATCCTGTCCGGCCTGATGATGGGCATGTTCCTCGGCGCGCTCGACCAGACGATCGTGAGCACGTCGATCCGGACGATCGCCGACGACCTGCAGGGCCTGTCCGTGCAGGCGTGGGTGACGACGGCGTACCTCATCACCGCCACCGTCACGACGCCGATCTACGGCAAGCTCGGCGACCTCTACGGCCGCAAGAAGCTGTTCATGTTCGCGATCTCGCTGTTCGTGCTGGGCTCCGCGCTCTGCTCGTTCGCGACCTCGATGTACCAGCTCGCGGCGTTCCGGGCCTTCCAGGGCCTCGGCGCCGGCGGACTGTTCACCCTGGTGCTGGCCATCGTGGGCGACATCGTGTCCCCGCGGGAGCGGGCCCGCTACACCGGCTACTTCATGGCCATGTTCGGGACGTCGAGCGTGCTCGGGCCGGTCGTCGGCGGGTTCTTCGCGGGCCGCGACGAGCTGCTCGGCATGGCCGGCTGGCGCTGGGTCTTCCTGGTCAACGTGCCCATCGGCATCGCGGCGCTCGCCGTCGTCTTCCGCACCCTTCACGTCCACCGCACGCCCCGGCCGGCCGGCGCCGTACGCATCGACTGGTGGGGCGCGCTGGCCCTGGTCGTGGGACTGGTGCCGCTGCTGACCGTCGCCGAGCAGGGCCGCGAATGGGGCTGGGGCTCCGGTCGCTCGCTGGCCTGCTTCGTCGTGGCCGCGGTAGGCCTGGTCGGCTTCTGGTACGTCGAGCGCCGCATCGGCGACGCCGCGCTGATCCCGCTGAAGCTGCTCCGGGTCCGCGCGATGGCGGTCACCCTGGGCGCGAGCGTGGTCATCGGCGTCGCGATGTTCGGCGGCATGATGATCCTGCCGCTCTACATGCAGATCGTGCACGGGGCCTCACCGACCGAGTCGGGGTTCCTGATGCTCCCGCTGGTGGCCGGCCTGATGACCGCCTCGATCGGCTCCGGACAGGTCATCTCCCGCACCGGCCACGTGCGGCTCTTCCCGATCGTGGGCTCGGCCCTCGTCGTGATCGGTCTGCTGCTGCTCTCGCTGACCAGCGCCGACACCTCCCTCGCCTTCGTGGCGCTGTTCATGTTCGTGCTGGGTCTCGGGCTGGGACAGTGCATGCAGCCGCTGCTGCTCATCGCGCAGAGCTCGGTGCCGCCGAGCGCCATCGGCGTCGCCACCAGCTCGGCGACCTTCTTCCGCCAGATCGGCGGCACCCTCGGCGTCGCCGTCCTGCTGTCGGTGCTGTTCGCGACCGTCGGCGGCAACATCTCGACCGCGATCGACGAGGCGCAGGGCGAGCCGGCCTTCCAGCAGGCGCTGCGCGAGGACCCCGACGCCCTGTCGCCCGAGGTCCTGGAGCAGGTACAGGACGACTCCTCGATCATCGACCGGATGGACCCCGCCGTCGCCCACCCGTTCAAGGTCGGCTTCGCCGAGTCGATGGACACCGTCTTCCTGATCTCGGCCGGGGTCGGCGTCGTGGCGTTCCTGCTGCTCCTGCTGATGCCGGCGGTCGAGCTGCGCGCCACCTCCGCGCAGGCGGCCGCCCGCTCCGACGAGTCGGTCGAGCCGCCCGTCTGACGGTAGGCTGGGGGTTTCGCTCACCCGTCTCTGCGAGGTTCCCGCATGTCCGCGCCTGCGTCCGTCTTCCCCCGGCTCGAGCCGCTGCTGCCGTCGGTGTCCAAGCCGATCCAGTACGTCGGCGGCGAGCTGAACTCGACGGTCAAGAAGTGGGACTGCGCTCCCGAGGGCGAGACCGTCCGCTGGGCGCTGATGTACCCCGACGCCTACGAGGTCGGCCTGCCCAACCAGGGCGTCCAGATCCTCTACGAAGTGCTCAACGAGCGCGACTGGATCGTCGCCGAGCGCACCTACTCGGTGTGGCCCGACATGGAGGCGGTGCTGCGCGCCGGTGACGCGCAGGGCCCGATCCCGCAGTTCACCGTCGACGCCCACCGCCCGGTGCGCTCGTTCGACGTCTTCGGCCTGAGCTTCTCCACCGAGCTCGGCTACACCAACATGCTGACCGCGCTCGACCTGGCCGGGATCCCGCTGCACGCCGCGGACCGCACGGACGAGGACCCCGTCGTGCTCGCCGGCGGGCACGCCGCGTTCAACCCCGAGCCGATCGCCGACTTCCTCGACGCGGCCGTCCTCGGCGACGGCGAGGAGGTCGTGCTCGCGATCTCCGAGGTGGTGCGCGACTGGAAGGCCGAGGGCCGCCCGGCCGGCGAGATGGGCTCCGGCCGTGACGAGCTGCTCCGGCGGCTCGCGGTCAGCGGCAACATCTACGTCCCCCGCTTCCACGACGTCACCTACGCCGCCGACGGCTCCATCGAGGCCGTCGTCCCGAACCGGCCGGGCATCCCGCACCGGGTGCGCAAGCACACCCTCATGGACCTCGACGCCTGGCCTTATCCGGCCAAGCCGCTGGTGCCGCTCGCCGAGACGGTCCACGAGCGGTTCTCCGTCGAGATCTTCCGCGGCTGCACGCGTGGCTGCCGGTTCTGCCAGGCCGGCATGATCACCCGACCCGTGCGCGAGCGGTCCATCGAGACCATCGGCGCCATGGTCGAGAACGGCATCCGCAAGTCCGGCTTCGAGGAGGTCGGGCTGCTCTCGCTGTCGAGCGCCGACCACACCGAGATCGGCGAGGTCGCCAAGGGCCTGGCCGACCGCTACGAGGGCTCCAACGTCTCGCTCTCGCTGCCCTCGACCCGGGTCGACGCGTTCAACATCTCGCTGGCCAACGAGTTCTCCCGCAACGGCCGGCGCTCGGGCCTGACCTTCGCGCCCGAGGGCGGGTCGGAGCGGATGCGCAAGGTGATCAACAAGATGGTCACCGAGGAGGACCTGATCCGCACCGTCGCGGCGGCGTACTCGCACGGCTGGCGGCAGGTGAAGCTCTACTTCATGGTCGGGCTCCCCACCGAGACCGACGAGGACGTCCTCCAGGTCGCCGACCTGGCTCGGAAGGTGATCGCCAAGGGCCGCGAGGTCACCGGCCACAACGACATCCGGTGCACGGTCTCCATCGGCGGGTTCGTGCCCAAGCCGCACACGCCGTTCCAGTGGGCCGCCCAGCTCGACGTCGAGACCACCGACGAGCGGCTGCGCAAGCTGCGCGACACGGTGCGCGCGGACAAGAAGTTCGCCCGGGCGATCGGATTCCGCTACCACGACGGCAAGCCCGGCGTGATCGAGGGACTGCTGTCCCGCGGCGACCGCCGGGTCGGGGCCGTCATCGAGCAGGTGTGGCGCGACGGTGGCCGGTTCGACGGCTGGAGCGAGCACTTCTCCTACGACCGCTGGATCGCCGCCGCCGAGTCCGCGCTCGCCGGCACCGGCGTCGACCTCGACTGGTTCACCACGCGCGAGCGCGGGTACGACGAGGTGCTGCCCTGGGACCACCTCGACTCCGGCCTCGACAAGGACTGGCTCTGGGCCGACTGGGAGGACGCCCTCGACCCCGACTCGATCGACGTCGAGGACTGCCGCTGGACGCCCTGCTACGACTGCGGCGTCTGCCCCGAGATGAACACCGAGATCCAGGTCGGTCCGACCGGGAAGACGCTGCTGCCCCTCAGCGTGGTCTGACCGCGGGGCTCAGCCGAGCTTCTCGGTCAGCTGCTCCCCGTCGGCGCGGACGGCCACGCAGGCGACGGCGTCGCCGGTCTCCGGGCTGGTGTCCTGGGTGAGGCCGTAGATCTCGATCTCCTCCGGGTCGAGGGTGGCCATCAGGCTCTGCTCGACCAGGGGCGTGCAGTCGATCCCGTCGGACGCGGCCGACGCCTGGGCCGCGGTGAGCGTGGAGGTGGCGACGACCTGGCCGTCGTGGTCGCCGGTGCACGACACCTTGTCGATCAGGCCGATCGAGTCGGAGCTGGCGTCGGTCAGGTTCTCGGCGTCGATGCACTGGCCGGTCTCGAGGTTGTCGATCGACTGCTCCTCGACGAAGTCCGCGGCCAGCACGATCACTCCGACGGTCGCGAGCATCACCAGGACGCTGATGACCAGCGCGGCGATGGCCAGGCCCTTGCCGTGGTTGCGGCCGTCCTTGCCGCGCACCAGCACCACGATGGCCAGCACGATCGCCACGACGCCCGCGACGAAGGTGCAGGCCAGGAACGACAGCACCAGCGCGGCGATGGCCATCCCCTTGGAGGGCTGGTCCTGGCCCGGGCCGCCCGGGTAGGCGCCGCCGTACGGCTGGGCGTAGGGCTGCTGGGGGGCGCCGTACGCCGGCTGCTGCGGGGCGCCGTACGGGTTGCCGTAGGCGGGAGGCTGCGCTGCCGGCGCGCCGTACGTCGGCGGCTGCTGGGTGGGCGGGATCGGCGGCGGGGTGGCGCCGCCCGGCTCGTCCGACGGCTCGGGGGTGCCGGGGTACGGCGGGGGCTGGGTCACGGGCGGAACGTTATCGCCTCGACGGCTCCACCGAGGGCGACCCGGCGAGCTCGTCCTCGAGGTGCCGCGGCCGGGCCAGCCGGAGGCCGACGAGGAGCTGGGGCACGGTCAGGGCGACGAGGACGACCAGCGGGACCGTCCAGCCGCCGGACGCGTCGTGCAGCAGCCCGATCCCGAACGGCCCGAGGCCGGCGATCAGGTAGCCGGTCGCCTGCGTGAACGCCGAGAGCGCCGCGGTGCCCTCGGCGGTCCGCGAGCGCAGCCCGATCAGGGTCAGGATCAGGGGAAAGGTCGTCGTCCCGATCCCGACCAGGAGCGCGGCCGGCACCGCGAGCGTGTGCGGGGCGAGGATCAGCAGCAGGTAGCCGAGCGGGTAACAGCCGACGACCGCGACCAGCATCCGCCGCGGGTCGCGGGAGCGACCCAGGACCGCCGGCAGCCACAGCGAGAAGGGGATGGCCGTGGCGGCGAGCAGCCCGACCAGCACGCCCGCGGTCGTCGCCGAGTAGCCGCTGTCGCGCCACAGGGTCGCGAACCAGCCGAAGACCGCGTACGCCTGCAGGGACTGCAGCCCGAAGAAGCCGGCCATCGCCCAGCCGAGCCGGGTGCGGGCCACGTCGGTGAAACCGATCCGGCGTGGAGCGGGCTCCAGGGCCCGGTCCCGCGCGGCCAGCCCGACCCACGGCAGCACCGCCAACAGCGCGAGCGCCGCCCAGGTGCCCAGGCCGGCGCGCCAGCCGCCGAAGGTGTCCGAGATCGGCACGGTCAGCACCAGGGCCGCGGTCAGCCCGACGGACAGGACGGTCGTGTAGAGGGCGGTCACCGGCCCCACGCGGTCGGGGTAGTGCAGCTTCACCAGCGACGGCAGCAGCACGTTCGCGACCGCCATCCCGGCCAGCGCGAGCATCGAGAGGGCGAGGAAGACGGGCTCGCTGGAGGTCGCCGTACGCCCGGCCAGGCCGGCGACCAGGGCGAGCAGCGCCAGCAGCGTCGTCCGGTGCACGCCCACGCGGCGGGCCGCCGCCGGTGCGAGTGCGCCGAAGCAGGCGAAGGCCAGCACCGGCAACGAGGTGAGCAGGCCGGCCGCGGCGGGCGACATCGAGAAGGCCGCCCGGAGCTCGTCGAGGATCGGTCCGACGCTCACCGCCGCGGGCCGGAGGTTCACCGACAGCAGCACCAGCCCGACGAGGAACAGGGGGACGGTGCGGCGGGACACCCGGCCGATGCTGCCACCCGGCAGGATGGCGGCGTGCGGCACCTCCCCGACACCGAGCGCCGGTCCCGCCTGGCCCGCCGTCACGGCCTGGCCGGCGACGCGGGCCTGCCCGACGTGGTGTCCGCGACCCGTGCGCTGACCGTCCTGCACGCGACCGAGGCACCCAGCGTCCACCTGGCTCTGTGGGCCCGGGTCCCCGGAGTTTCCGTCGCCGACGTCGACCGCGCCCTGTACGACGACCGCACGCTGGTCAAGCAGCTCGCGATGCGCCGTACCCTCTTCGTCTTCCCGCGGGAACTGCTGCCGGCCGCGTGGGGGAGCGCCTCCGCCCGGGTCGCTCGCGCGCACGGCGTACGGCTCGAGAAGGACGTCGCGCTCGGGGGGCTCGCGGCCGACGGTCCCGCGTGGCTCGCCGAGGCCCGCGCCGCGATCCTCGAGCTGCTGGCCGACGGCCGCGAGCTGTCCGCCCAGCAGGTCCGCGAGCAGACGCCCCTCGCCGCGGGCAAGGTGGTCCTGGGCAGCGGGAAGTGGGCCCAGGAGGTTCAGGTCACCCCGCGCGTGCTGACCCAGCTCGGCCTCGAAGGGGCGGTGGTGCGCGGCCGCAACGCGGTCCACTGGCGCACGTCCCGGCCGCTGTGGACGGCGATGGAGGCATGGCTGGGGGAGCGGCCCGACCCACTTCCCGAGGCCGAGGGGTACGTCGAGCTGGTCCGGCGCTGGCTGCGGACCTTCGGGCCCGGGACCGAGGCCGACCTCGTCTGGTGGCTGGGGGCCACGAAGTCCGCCGTCCGGCTCGCGCTGGCAGAGATCGACGCCGTCGCGGTCTCGCTCGACGGCGGGAGGACCGGCTGGCTGCTCCCCGAGGATGTCGACCCCGAGCCTGCGGTGGCGCCGTGGGCCGCGCTGCTGCCGGTGCTGGACCCGACGGTGATGGGCTGGAAGGAGCGCGGCTTCTACCTCGGCGGGCACGCGCCGTCCCTCTTCGACAGCGCGGGCAACGCCGGCACCACCGCGTGGTGGGACGGACGGATCGTGGGCTGCTGGGTCCAGGACCCCGACGGAGTCGTGGAGGTCCGGCTGCTCGAGGATCTGCCGGCCGCGGGGCGGGCCGCCCTCGATGAGGAGGCGGTCCGCCTCACCCGGTGGCTGGACGGCCACCGGATCAGCACGGTGTACCCCTCGGTGGCGATGCGGGCTCGCGACCGCGCGTAGCCTTGGCCGGTGCGTCAGCAACCCGAGCAGCAGGCCCCACCGGTCCAGCGACTCCGGATCCGGTACGCCAAGCGCGGCCGTCTCCGGTTCACCAGCCACCGTGACTTCAGCCGGGCCTTCGAGCGGGCGGTCTTCCGGGCCCGGCTGCCGATGGCCTACTCGTCGGGCTTCAACCCCCACCCGCGGATCTCGTACGCCGGCGCCGCGCCGACCGGGTCGGCGAGCGAGGCGGAGTACCTCGAGATCGGGCTTGCCCAGGTCGTCGACCTCGTCGAGGTCCGGGTCGCCCTCGAGGAGGCGCTCCCGGACGGGCTGGACGTGGTCGCGATCGCCGAGTCCCCGGGCGGGTCGCTGAGCGACCTGCTGGAGGCCAGCAACTGGACCCTCGATGTCGCGGCCGACCCCGAGGCCGCTGCGGCGGCGGTCGAGGCGTTCCTGGCCGAGGAGTCGGTGAGCGTCGAGCGGATGACCAAGAAGGGACTGCGCGAGTTCGACTGTCGGGGCGCGGTGGTCAGCCTGACGGCCGGCCCGCGGGACGGCGGTGCCCGGCTCGACCTGGTGCTGCGGCACGGGGTCCCCTCGGTCCGACCCGACGACGTGCTGACCGGGCTCCGGTCCGTGGCCGGGCTGGAGGCCGGGCAGGCCCCGCTGCTGACCCGGGTCGCGCAGGGTCCGCTCGGGGCGGACGGCACGGTCGGCGACCCGCTCGGCGGGTCGAGTTAGCGGACATTCACGACCCGTGTGCGATACTCGCCACGGTCGATGACGCGCGGAAGCCTCCGCCGGAACCGATCCGACGACGTTCTCGCCGGTCCCAGAGAAGGGGCGGCACGGCGGGTGCAGGTCGTCGCCAGACCGCGACGCGGCTCGGCAGGCTCGGTGACAGCGGGTCGGCCACACCGTCCCGGACAGGGGACGGGGCCCAGCGACCGCGGCAGGTGACGTATCGGCTCCCGGCGGCGCACACGCGGAGGGGGTCGCCGCCACCGCCAGGCTTTGCGCCGACGGCCCTGAGCTCGCGGGTCGCGGTGCACGACACCCGCCCCGTCCCGGGACGGGCCCGAGGAGCAGCACATGCCCGACGACATCACCCCCACCGAGTCCGCGGCCGAGACGCCGGCCGAGACCCAGGCCGAGGCGCCCGCCAAGAAGGTCGCGGCCAAGAAGGCGCCCGCCAAGAAGGCCGCGGCGAAGAAGGCGCCCGCCAAGAAGGCCGCCGCCAAGAAGGCCCCGGCCAAGCGGGCCGCGAAGAAGACCGCGGCCGCCCCTGCCGACGCCCCGGCCGAGCTCCCGCTCGACGTCCCGGTCGAGCCCGCTCCGGTCGAGGCCGCTCCCGAGGCGGCCACCGACGCGCCGGCGCCGGACGAGGCACCCGCCGCGCCGGCCAAGAAGACCGCCCGCAAGGCCGCCGCGAAGAAGGCCCCGGCCAAGCGCGCGGCCAAGAAGACCGCGGCCGCGCCGGCCGCCGAGGCCGAGCCGGACCCCGTGGTCGAGGCGACGCCGGTGGTCGAGCCCGCGCCCGAGGCCGCCTCGGACGCTCCCGTCGCCCCCGGCGTGGCCCCGCTGTTCCAGGCGCCGGTGGTCACGACGACCCGGACCCGCCGTACCCGCAAGACGGCCGCCAAGAAGGCTGCCGCTCCCGCGCCGGAGCCCGCCCCCGAGGAGGAGACCGAGGAGGCCGCGGCCGAGGTGGCCGCCGCGTCCACGGACGAGGTGACCTTCGACGACCTCCTCTCCGAGGAGCAGCCCGCCACGGAGACGCCGGCGGACCCCGACGAGCAGGACGACGAGCAGGCCGCCGAGACGGACGCCGAGACGGACGCCGACGACGGTGACGACGACAGCGACGACGACAGCGACGACGAGCAGGGCGAGGGCTCCGGTGGCGGCCGTCGCCGGCGCCGTCGTGGCGGCCGCCGCCGCCGCAAGAGCGGCGACTCCGGTGGCGAGGACAAGGCCAGCGACAAGGCCGCCGACCCCTCCGAGGAGTCCGGGGACGACAGCGGATCCGGTCCGGCCGACGAGCAGGAGGAGTCCTCCGGGGAGGGCAGCTCGCGTCGGCGTCGCCGCCGTCGCCGGCAGGGCGACGACAGCGGCGAGGGCGGTGACGACCCCGAGAACACCGTGACCCGGGTTCGCCGTACCCGCAACGCCGAGGACGAGATCACCTCCCTCCAGGGCTCGACCCGCCTGGAGGCCAAGAAGCAGCGTCGCCGGGAGGGCCGTGAGGCCGGCCGGCGCCGGGCGCCGATCGTCAGCGAGGCCGAGTTCCTGGCCCGCCGCGAGGCGGTCGACCGGGTCATGGTGATCCGCCAGCGCGACGAGCTGACCCAGATCGGCGTCCTCGAGGACAAGGTCCTCGTCGAGCACTACGTCGCTCGCGAGTCGCAGACCTCGCTGATCGGCAACGTCTACCTCGGCCGCGTGCAGAACGTGCTGCCCTCCATGGAGGCGGCCTTCATCGACATCGGCAAGGGCCGCAACGCGGTCCTCTACGCCGGCGAGGTCAACTGGTCGGCCCTCGGCCACAAGGACGGCCAGCCGCGCAAGATCGAGTCGGTCCTCTCCTCGGGCCAGTCGGTCCTGGTGCAGGTCAGCAAGGACCCGATCGGCCACAAGGGGGCCCGGCTCACGAGCCAGGTCAGCCTGGCCGGCCGCTTCCTGGTCTACGTGCCCGACGGCACCACCAGCGGCATCTCGCGCAAGCTGCCCGACACCGAGCGGACCCGGCTGAAGACCCTCCTGAAGGAGATCGTCCCGGACAGCGCGGGCGTCATCGTGCGCACCGCGGCCGAGGGTGCCTCCGAGGAGGAGCTCACCCGCGACGTCGAGGTCCTCAAGGCCCGCTGGGAGGACATCGAGAAGAAGGCCAAGGGCGGCGCGCCCCAGCTCCTGTACGGCGAGCCCGACCTGACGCTCAAGGTCGTCCGCGACCTGTTCACCGAGGACTTCGGCAAGCTGGTCATCGAGGGCGACGACGCCTGGGAGACCGTGAGCGGCTACGTCGCCCACGTCGCCCCCGACCTGCAGGACCGCCTGGAGCGGTTCACGCCGGGCGAGAACGGCAAGGACGTGTTCGCGGTTCACCGGATCGACGAGCAGATCGCCAAGGCGCTGGACCGCAAGGTCTGGCTGCCCTCCGGCGGCTCGCTGGTCATCGACCGCACCGAGGCCATGACGGTCGTCGACGTCAACACCGGCAAGTTCACCGGCTCCGGGGGCAACCTCGAGGAGACGGTGACCAAGAACAACCTCGAGGCCGCCGAGGAGGTCGTGCGCCAGCTCCGGCTGCGCGACATCGGCGGCATCATCGTCGTCGACTTCATCGACATGGTCCTGGAGTCCAACCGCGACCTGGTGCTGCGCCGCCTGGTCGAGTGCCTGGGCCGCGACCGGACCCGTCACCAGGTCGCCGAGGTCACCTCGCTGGGCCTCGTGCAGATGACCCGCAAGCGGATCGGCACCGGCCTCCTGGAGGCGTTCGGCGAGAACTGCGAGCACTGCCACGGCCGGGGCGTCGTCGTGCACGACCACCCGGTCGAGTCCGGCGGCCGCGGCGACGACGGTGGCTCCGGCTCGGGCGCCGGCTCCGCAGGCGGTGGCCGTGGTGGTCGCCGGCGCGGACGTGGTCGCGGTGGTGACGAGGGCTCCGCTGCTCCCGCCCCGCAGCCGCCCAAGCCCCCGACGCCGGCCGACGTGGCCGCGATGGCCCGTCAGGACGCCGCGGCCGCGGAGGACTCCGCCGTCGAGCCCGCCGTCGAGCCTGTCGCCGACGCGGCCGTGGAGGCTGCGCCCGAGCCCGAGGCCCCCCAGGTCGTGACTCGGACCCGGGGCCGTCGTGGCGGTCGCGGCGGTGGTCGGACCGAGTCCGCCCCCGAGGCGGTCGAGGCCGAGCCGACGCCCGAGCCGGTGGAGGCCACCCCCGAGCAGGTCGCTGAGCCGGTCGTGGAGCCGGTCGTGGAGCCCCCGGCCGAGCCCGAGGCCCCGAAGGTCGTCACCCGGACCCGGAGCCGTCGTGGCGGTCGCGGCGGTGGTCGGACCGAGTCCGCCCCCGAGGCGGTCGAGGCCGAGCCGACGCCCGAGCCGGTCGAGGCCACCCCCGAGCAGGTCGCTGAGCCGGTCCTGGAGGCGGTCGCGGAGACCCCGGCCGAGCCCGAGGCCCCGAAGGTCGTCACCCGGACGCGCCGGCGCAGCGCCAACCGCCCCGCCGGCCAGCCCGAGGCGGCGACCGCGCCGGTGGAGCCGATCGTCGTCGAGACGGCGCCGGTGCCCGAGCCCGAGAAGCAGGCCGAGCCCGCCGCCCCGGCGACGGCGCCCGAGCCCCCCAAGGTCGTCACCCGGACCCGTGGGCGCGCGGCCAACCGGCCGGCGGGCCCGCCCGTCGACGAGCAGGCGGCGATCGAGCCTGGGACCGGGGAGTCCGAGGCCGAGGACGGCGAGGACACCCCGGTGATCGAGCACGTGCCCGTGAAGAAGAAGGGCACCCGCAAGCGGTAGCCGGTGCGGGGCCGGCCGCCGAATTGCTGTGGCCGGTCCCCATCCGTACTATTGACCCTCGGTGCGTTCATGCGTGCCGCTCTGCGTGGCCCACCGCTGATCCAAGCGGACGGTCGGCGCCCCGGAGCATGCTGCAGGCTGAACGAACCACCCGAAGCTAGACGAGATTCGACGAAGGAGACCGCGGTGTACGCGATCGTGCGCGCTGGCGCCAAGCAGCAGAAGGTTGCCGTGGGCGACGTCATCGAGATCGACAAGGTGACGACCGGGGTCGGCGAGACGCTGACGCTGCCCGTCGTCCTCGCCGTCGACGGCGAGACCGTCACCTCCGACGCGTCGGCCCTCGACAAGGCCTCGGTGACCGTCGAGGTCCTCGGCGCCACCAAGGGCCCGAAGATCATCATCCAGAAGTACAAGAACAAGACCGGCTACAAGAAGCGCCAGGGCCACCGCCAGAAGTACACCCAGGTCAAGGTCACCGACATCTCCCTCTGAGCGACCGCTCGGGCAGCAACCCAAAAGGACTGAACTCATGGCACACAAGAAGGGCGCCGCGTCCACCAAGAACGGTCGCGACTCCAACTCGCAGCGCCTCGGCGTGAAGCGGTACGGCGGTCAGCTCGTCAACGCGGGCGAGATCATCGTGCGCCAGCGGGGCACCCACTTCCACCCGGGCGCCAACGTGGGCCGTGGCGGCGACGACACGCTGTTCGCGCTGGCCGCCGGTGCGGTCGAGTTCGGCACCCGTCGGGGGCGCCGGGTCGTCAACATCGTCCCGGGCGCGTGAGCTGACGCTCACCCCCACCTGCAGCACCGAAGGGCGTCCCGTTCCGGGGCGTCCTTCGTCCATTTCATGAGCAGTTGAGAGCAAGGAACCAACCATGGCCGTCCCCACCTTCGTCGACGAGGTGACGCTGCACATCAGCGCCGGTCGGGGCGGCCACGGCGTGGCCTCGGTCCACCGTGAGAAGTTCAAGCCGCTCGGGGGGCCTGACGGCGGCAACGGTGGCCCGGGCGGGTCGGTGGTGCTGCGGGTCGATCCCGACGTCACCACGCTGATCGACTACCACCACAGCAAGAAGCGCTCCGCCGAGAACGGCGGCCACGGCGCCGGCGCCCACCGCAACGGCGGGCACGGTGCCGACCTGGTGCTGCCGGTCCCGGACGGCACGGTCGTCAAGACCCGCGGCGGCGAGGTGCTGGCCGACCTGGTCGGACCCGGCACCGAGATGGTCATCGCCCAGGGCGGTCGCGGCGGGCTCGGCAACGCCGCGCTGGCCTCGTCGAAGCGCAAGGCCCCCGGCTTCGCGCTGCTCGGCGAGCCCGGCGACGAGATCGAGGTCGTCCTCGAGCTGAAGGTGGTCGCCGACATCGGCCTGGTCGGCTACCCGAGCGCCGGCAAGTCCAGCCTGATCGCCGCGATCTCGCGGGCCCGGCCCAAGATCGCCGACTACCCGTTCACCACCCTGGTCCCCAACCTCGGCGTGGTGAAGGCCGGCGACACGACGTTCACGGTCGCCGACGTCCCGGGCCTCATCGAGGGGGCCAGCGAGGGCCGCGGCCTGGGCCACGACTTCCTGCGCCACATCGAGCGCTGCGCCGCCCTGCTCCACGTCGTGGACACCGCGACCATCGAGCCGGGCCGCAACCCCGCCGACGACCTCGACGCCATGGAGCACGAGCTCGCGCAGTACGGCGGGCTCGAGGGCCGCGAGCGGCTGGTCGCGCTGAACAAGATCGACGTACCCGACGGTCGCGACATCGCCGAGATGACCGCCGACGACCTGCGCGAGCGCGGCTACCGCGTGTTCCCGATCTCGGCCGCGTCGGGCGAGGGCATCCGCGAGCTGACCTTCGCGATGGCCGAGCTGGTCGCCCGGGCCCGCGCCGAGCAGGAGGTCGTCGAGGCGACCCGGATCGTGCTGCGTCCCCCGAGCGCCGACGGCGGCGACGACTTCACCGTCACCCAGGACGGCGACGGCTGGCGGGTGCGCGGCACCAAGCCCGAGCGCTGGGTGCGCCAGACCGACTTCAGCAACGACGAGGCCGTGGGCTTCCTCGCGGACCGGCTCAACCGGCTCGGGGTCGAGACCCGGCTGGTCAAGCTGGGTGCGGTCGAGGGTGACACGGTCCTGATCGGCGACCCCGACAACGCGGTGGTCTTCGACTTCAAGCCCGGCATCGAGGCCGGTGCGGAGATGCTCGGCCGGCGCGGCGAGGACCAGCGCTTCGACGAGAAGCGGCCCGCCCACGGCCGCCGTCGCGAGATCCAGGAGGCGCTGGGGGAGCGCGCCGAGGGCGAGACCCGGGCCGACGTGGCCCGGCGCATCGACAAGAGCGCCCGCAGCTCCGGCGTCGGCCCGATGTCCTACGAGATCGGCTCCGCCGACGACCCGGACTGGGCCGAGGACGACCCCGGGACGGCTGGGTGAGCCTGCGCCGGGAGGTGCTCGACGCGCGACGGATCGTCGTGAAGGTCGGCTCCTCCTCGCTGACGACGGCGGCCGGCGGCATCGACCCCGCCCGGGTCGAGCGGCTGGTCGACGTCCTCGCCGCGGCCCGGAGCCGCGGGGCCGAGGTCGTGCTCGTCTCCTCCGGTGCGATCGCGGCCGGCCTCGCCCCGCTCGGGCTGAAGCGCCGTCCGAAGGGACTGCCCGCCCAGCAGGCCGCGGCCTCGGTGGGCCAGGGGCTGCTGGTGCACCGCTACACCGAGGAGCTGCGCCGTCACGAGCTGACGGCCGGCCAGGTGCTGCTGACCGTCGACGACGTCACCCGCCGCTCCCACTATCGCAACGCCTACCAGACCTTCGCCAAGCTGCTGGAGCTCGGCGTGCTCCCGATCGTCAACGAGAACGACACGGTGGCCACCACCGAGATCCGGTTCGGCGACAACGACCGGCTCGCCGCGCTGGTCGCCCACCTGGTCCACGCCGACCTGCTGGTCCTGCTCTCCGACGTCGACGGCCTGTACGACGCGGACCCGCGGACGCCGGGCGCCTCGCGGGTCACCGACGTGCACGGGGTCGAGGACCTGGCCGCGGTCAGCATCGGCAGGACCGGGGCCGCCGGGGTGGGCACCGGGGGGATGGAGACGAAGGTCGAGGCCGCCCGGATCGCCACCGGGGCCGGCATCCCCGTCGTCCTGACCTCGGCCGACCAGGCCGGTCCCGCGGTGGCCGGCGAGCCGGTCGGAACCCTCTTCCACGCGACCGGCAAGCGTCGGCCCACCCGGCTGCTCTGGCTGGCGCACGCCACCGAGCCGCACGGGACCCTGCAGCTCGACCCCGGGGCCGTGCGCGCCGTGGTGGAGCGCCGGGCCTCGCTCCTGGCGGCCGGGGTCACGGGGTGCACCGGCGAGTTCCACGCGGGTGACCCGGTCGACCTGGTCGGGCCGGACGGCGTCCCGGTGGCCCGCGGGCTGGTCAACTTCGACGCGAGCGAGGTGCCGAGCCTGGTGGGCCGGTCCAGCCAGGACCTCAAGCGCGAGCTCGGGGCGGCGTACGAGAGGGAGGTCGTGCACCGCGACGACCTCGTGCTGCTCTGACCCCACTGTCGGGCACTTTGTGACGCGCGTTACGGTCGGGGGAGCGGCGTGCCGGGAGGGCGCGCCACGACCAGGAGGAACATCTTGACCACTCGGATCACGTCCAGGATCGCCGCGCTCGGCGCGGCTCTCGCCGTCGGCTCCGCCGCCCTCGTCGCTGTCTCGCCGTCGGCGCAGGCCGCCGTCTCCGGCAAGGCTGACTACACCTGCCAGACCAGCTTCGGTCCGCAGGTGGTGACGGTGACGACCAAGGCGCCGCTCCCCAAGAAGGTGAAGAAGGGCAAGAAGGTTCCGGCCAAGACGGTCGTGCTCAAGGTCGTGCTGTCGCCGGAGCTCGCGACCGCGCTGCGCGGGTTCGGCATCACCAGCCTGTCCGGCAACGCGGCGGGCGCCAAGGCCACGGTCGGCAAGACCAAGGTCGCCCTGAAGAACGTCGCCTTCAAGAACCAGGCCGTCCCGGCCAGCGGCGCGATGACCATCAAGGCCTCCGGGAAGACCGCCGCCTTCAAGCTCCGCAAGCGCGGCACGCAGGTCGTCAAGGCGCCGACGAAGTTCAAGTTCAGTGCCCAGGACCAGAACGGCAACGCGCTGATCAGCAACGCGAGCTGCTCGCTGAACCCGGGCGAGAACGCGAAGATCGGCAAGATCAAGGTCCGCTGACCTGATCCTCAGCACGACCCGGCGGCCCGGTGCTTCGGCACCGGGCTGCCGGCGTTCACACGGGCGAAACGCGGTCGCCGTACGCTGGCGGCCGCCCGAGTTCAACGAGAGACGCGACCCTCCGGGTCGGGATACGGACACCTCCGGGCACGTCCCGTTCACCGTCTCGCAGGAGCGCCCATGAGCATCGAGTTCACCGTCCCCGCCGTCGACCTCACGGCCTACGTCGCCGACGGCACCCCCGACGAGCGGGCGGCCGTGGCCGCAGCCGTCGACTCGGCCTGCCGCGAGGTCGGCTTCATCCAGGTCCACGGCCACGGCGTCCCCACCGAGGTGCTGAGCGGCCTCGGGGCGGCCATGGACGCGTTCTTCGCGCAGCCCCTGGACACCAAGAGGGACTGGGTCCGGCCGCCGGCCGAGAACCGGGGCTACACCCCGCCGAAGTCGGAGTCGCTGAGCCTCAGTCTGGGCGTCGAGTCGGCGACCCGGATGAACGACTTCTTCGAGGCCTACAACGTCGGTCGCTCGGTGGCCGACTATCCCGGGCTCCCGGACGCGATCGCCGGCCACTACGCGGTCAACACCTGGCCCGAGGTGGCCGGGTTCGAGGCGCAGGTCTCGGCGTACTTCGAGGAGGCCGCGCGCGTGGCGGTCACCCTGACCGAGGTCTTCGCCGACGCGCTGGGGCTGCCGGCCGGGTTCTTCGACGCGCTCGCCGACCACTCGATCGATGTACTGCGGATGAACAACTACGCGCTGCCCGAGGGCACCGACGTGACCCTCGACGGCGACCTGACGGGGATGGGGGAGCACACCGACTACGGCATCGTCACCGTGCTCTGGGCCGACCAGGTGAAGGGGCTGCAAGTGCTCGGGCGCGAGGGCCGGTGGCACGACGTCAGCCCCGAAGACGGCGCGCTGCTGGTCAACCTCGGCGACCTCACCGCCCGGCTCACCAACGAGCGCTGGCTCTCCACCCTGCACCGGGTCAAGCCGCCGGTCGTCGACGGCACCATCCAGCGGCGCCGCTCGGCCGCGTTCTTCCACGACGGGAACGCCGACGCCGTCGTCGGACCGCTCGCCTCCTGCATCGACGACGAGCACCCGGCGCTCTACGAGCCGGTCACCGTCGACGAGCACGTGCGCGCCAAGCTGGCCGGGTCCCGGGTCGGCGTCCGCAACGCGGCCGCGGTCCGCGAGGCCAGTCGGGTGCGGGAGTCCGTGCGTTAGTGACGGCTCGCTAGGTTCTGGGCGTGCGCGCGCGGGCGGTCCTCTGGTTCCTCACCGGACTGCTGCTGGTGCCCGCCGTGCTCCTGACCGCGGCCCGGCTCTCCGGCAGCGACGCGTCCCCGGTGGTGAAGCTGGTGTCGTTCACGCCGGCCGGCGTCCTGCTGTACGCCGGCGTGCTCGTCCTGCTGCTCGCGCTCGTCGTACGACGGGGCGCGCGGCGACTGCCCGGGCTGACGGCGGTGCTCGCGCTGGCCGGCCTGGTGCTGCACCTGGCCTGGGTCGCGCCCTGGTACGTCGACGGCGCGGCCGCGGCCGACGGGGAGCCGTTGCGGGTGATGACCTCCAACCTGCTCGGCGACGCCGGCGACGGCCCGGGGCTGGTGGCCGCCGCGGCCGATGCCGACGCGGACGTCCTCGCGGTCGAGGAGCTGAGCACGGGAGCGCTCGCGGACATGGAGGCGGCCGGTCTCGGCGAGCTGTTCCCCTACCGGGCGGGTGCCCCCGACCCGGGAGGGGTGCCCGGGACCATGGTCTTCGCGCGCGAGCCGATCACCGATGTCGAGCAGCTCCCGACGGTGATGGGGTCGTGGTCGGTGCGGATCGGCGGCGAGACGGACGTGTTCGTGGTGCACCCGGCGTACCCGCTGCACATCGAGGCCTGGCGCGACGAGCACGCCGCCCTGCTGGCCGCGGCCGAGGAGCAGGCGCCCGACCTGATCGTGGGTGACCTCAACGCGACCCTCGACCACGCGCCGGTGCGGCGGCTGCTCGCGGCGGGCTACCGGGACGCCACCGAGCTGTCCGGAGGCGGCTTCCAGCCGACCTGGCCCGCCGACGGGTCCGGGATCCGCGGCCTGTTGCCCCCCGTCGTCCAGATCGACCACGTGCTCGTCGACGACGGCTGGACCGCCACCCGCACCTGGACCGTGGGCATCGAGGGCTCCGACCACCGCGCGCTTGTCGCCGAGGTCGCCCGCACCTGACCCACCCGTCGGGGTGACTTGCTTGAACGGGGCGGTCGAGCGAGCAACGGTCGAGGCATGACCTCCGACACGAGCATCACCGTCAGCCGCACCATCGACGCGCCGACGAGCGTCGTGTTCGACGTGCTCTCGAACCCCGAGCGTCACGTCGACCTGGACGGCTCCGGCTTCGTCGTCAGCGACGAGAAGTCCGACCGGATCACCGGCAGCGGCCAGGTGTTCCGGATGAACATGACCGGCGACCACATGGGTGGCGACTACCAGACCGACAACACCGTCACCGGCTACGACCACAACCACCTGCTGGCCTGGCAGACCGCGCCCGCCGACACCGAGCCTCCCGGCTGGGAGTGGGTCTGGGAGCTGGAGGCGCAGGGCAGCGAGAGCACCGAGGTGCGCCTCACCTACGACTGGTCCAAGGTCACCGACCAGGCCCTGCTGCAGCAGGTCGGCTTCCCGCTGGTCACCGAGGACCAGCTGGAGGACTCCCTCGGCAACCTGGCCTCCGCGGTCGCCAGCTGAGCGGATGCGTACGGCGCGGGCGCCGCGCCGTACGCTGGAGCCGTCATGGCCCGTCCCGTCTATCTCGACCACGCCGCCACCACCCCGATGGTGCCCGCGGCGGTCGAGGCACTGACAAAGCACCTCCTCGAGGTCGGCAACCCCAGCTCCCTGCACGCTTCCGGGCGGCACGCCCGCCGGGTGGTCGAGGAGTCGCGCGAGACCATCGCACAGGCGCTCAACTGTCGCCCCGGCGAGGTGGTGTTCACCTCCGGCGGCACCGAGGCCGACAACCTGGCGATCAAGGGCCTGCACTGGTCCCGTGCCGCCGAGCTCGGCCCGGCCCCGCGGCTGGTCTCCAGCAGCGTCGAGCACCACGCGGTCCTCGACCCGCTGCACTGGCTCTCCGAGGGCGAAGAGGCCGAGGTCCGGTTGCTCGGGGTCGACGGCGATGGCCGGGTCGACCTCGGCGAGCTGGCCGCGCTGCTCGCCGAGCGCGCCGTCTCGATGGTCTCGGTGATGTGGGCCAACAACGAGGTCGGCACCCTCCAGCCGATCGAGGAGGTCGTCGCCCTCGCCGCCCGGCACGGCGTCCCGGTGCACACCGACGCCGTCCAGGCCGTTGGCGCGGTGCCGGTCGACTTCGCCCGCTCCGGCGTCGACGCGCTCACCCTGACCGGCCACAAGGTCGGCGGCCCGTACGGCGTCGGTGCGCTCGTCGTACGACGTGAGCTGCAGCTCACCCCGCTCGTCCACGGCGGCGGTCAGGAGCGCGACATCCGCAGCGGCACCCTCGACACCCCCGCCATCGCCGGCTTCGCGGCCGCGGTGGAGCTGGCGGTCAAGCAACAGGCCGAGCACGCGACCCGGGTCGCGACGCTGCGCGACGACCTGGTGCGCGGTGTGCGCGCGGTGGTGCCGGACGCCGTGCTCAACGGCGACCCGGAGCGCCGGCTGCCCGGCAACGCCCATTTCTCATTCCCGGGCTGCGAGGGCGACTCGCTGCTGATGCTCCTCGACGCCCGCGGCATCGAGTGCTCGACCGGGTCGGCCTGCTCGGCCGGGGTCCCGCAGGCCTCGCACGTCTTGCTGGCCATGGGCCGGTCCGAGGCCGACGCCCGCAGCTCGCTCCGGTTCTCGCTCGGCCACACCTCCACCGCGGCCGACGTCGCCGCGCTGGTCGAGGCGATCGGCCCGTGCGTCGAACGAGCCCGGGCGGCCCGGATCTGATGAAGGTCCTCGCCGCCATGTCCGGAGGCGTCGACTCCGCCGTCGCGGCCGCGCGCGCCGCGGAGGCCGGCCACGACGTCACCGGCATCCACCTCGCGCTCTCGCGCAACCCCGCGTCGTACCGCTCGGGGGCGCGGGGCTGCTGCACCATCGAGGACAGCAACGACGCCCGTCGGGCGGCCGACGTCATCGGCATCCCGTTCTACGTCTGGGACCTCTCCGAGCGGTTCCACGAGGACGTGGTCGAGGACTTCATGGACGAGTACGCCGCCGGCCGCACGCCCAACCCGTGCCTGCGGTGCAACGAGAAGATCAAGTTCGCCGCGGTGCTGGACCGGGCCCTGGCCCTCGGCTTCGACGCGGTCGCGACCGGCCACTACGCCCAGCTCCGCACCGGCGCCGACGGGCTGATTGAGATGCACCGGGCGGTCGACCACGGCAAGGACCAGTCCTACGTGCTGGGCGTGCTCGACCAGCAGCAGCTCGCGCACTCGCTGTTCCCGCTCGGCGACACGCCCAAGAGCGAGGTCCGCGAGGAGGCCGCCCGGCGGGGGCTGCTGGTGGCCGACAAGCCGGACAGCCACGACATCTGCTTCGTCGCCGACGGCGACAACGCCGGCTGGCTGCGCGAGAAGCTCGGCGACCGCGCGCCCAACCACGGCGGGGCCATCGTCGACGAGGCGACCGGCCAGGAGGTCGGCCGCCACGACGGCACCTACGGTTTCACCATCGGCCAGCGCAAGGGCCTGCGGATCGGCCGGCCGGCGCCCGACGGCAAGCCGCGCTTCGTACTCGACATCGAGCCGGTCTCGGGCACGGTCACCGTGGGCCCGCGCGAGCGGCTGGCGGTGCACCGGCTGAGCGGCACCAAGCCGCGCTGGTGCGGCACCGTCCCGTCGGTGCTGCACGGCAGCGTGCAGCTGCGCGCGCACGGCGAGGAGCTGCCGGCGACGGTCACGGTCGCGGGCGAGCAGGTCGACGTCGAGCTGCACGCCCCGGCGTACGGGATCGCCCCCGGCCAGGCCGCCGTCGTGTACGACGGGACCCGCGTCGTGGGCTCGGCGACGATCGTGAGCACCGTCCGATGAGCGTCCGATGAGCACCGCGACCGGGGTCGGGTCGATGCCGGGGGAGGACTTCGTCGAGTCCCAGCGCGTCGTCCTGGGCGAGCTGGGCGACCTGCCCCACCTCGTGGAGCTGCCCGGGCGCGGCGTCACCGCGGGCATGGTCGGCCGCGCGCTCGGCCTCGTCGCCGAGCTCGGGGTCGACCTGCAGCCCGCGGGCTGGCGGCTGACCGGCAGCGGGGGCGCGTCCGGGGTCGACCACCGTCGCGCCCGGAGCCTGCTGGCGCAGGACCTCGACGGGCTGGAGGAGCAGGCGCAGGAGTACGCAGGGGCCTTCAAGGTCCAGGTCGCCGGGCCCTGGACCTTGGCCAGCAGCGTGGAGAAGCCGCGCGGTGACAAGGTGCTCTCCGACCACGGCGCCCGTCGCGAGCTGGCCCAGGCCCTGGCCGAGGGGCTGCGCGACCACGTCCGCGACGTACGACGCCGCCTGCCGCGGGCCGAGCGGCTGGTCGTCCAGGTCGACGAGCCGTCGGTCGCGGCCGTCCTCGGCGGCCAGGTGCGCACCGCGTCCGGCTTCGGCCGGCACCGGACCGTCCACCCCCCGGAGGTGTCCGAGACCCTCGGCTGGGTGCTCGACGCGATCAGCGGCGAGGGGGCCGAGCCGTGGGTGCACTCCTGTGCCCCCGGGGCGCCGTGGGAGCTGCTTCGTAAGGCCGGCGCCCGTGGGCTCTCGGTCGACCTGGCGATGCTCACCGCGGCCGACCACGACCCGCTGGCCGAGGCGCTGGAGGCGGGGGACACGGTCGCGCTCGGCGTCCTGCCGGGCACCGACCCCGTGAGCCTGCCGACCGACACCCAGGTCACCGAGTCGGTGCTGCGCTGGCTCGACATGCTCGGGCTGGATCCCGAGGAGGTCGGGGAGCGGCTGGTGCTGACGCCGGCGTGCGGGCTGGCCGGTGCCGGTCCGGCGTACCCGCGGGCGGCGCTGGCGCTGCTCGGAAAGGCCGCCGGTCACCTGACCGGGTGAGGGAAGTGGCGACCGCGGTCGGGTACGGGTCCGCCATGACCGACCTGACCGGCAAGACCGTCGCCATCATC
Organism: Nocardioides lianchengensis; assembly: GCF_900101465.1. Taxonomy (GTDB): domain Bacteria; phylum Actinomycetota; class Actinomycetes; order Propionibacteriales; family Nocardioidaceae; genus Nocardioides; species Nocardioides lianchengensis. The sequence goes on along the minus strand of NZ_FMZM01000003.1, from coordinate 375,567 downwards.
GCCACCGACTTCTTCGAGGAGGCCGAGCTCGTGCGGCCGCGGGACGCGCTGCGCGAGGCCGGCGCGACGGTCGTGGTCCACTCGACGGGGACCGACCCGATCCAGGCCGTCGAGGGCGACACCTCCCCGACGCAGAAGGTCGAGGTCGACGGCACCCTCGACGACCTCGACGTCGCCTCGGTCGACGCGGTCGTGGTCCCGGGCGGGACGGTGAACGCCGACCGGATCCGCACCGAGCCGCGCGCGCAGGAGATCGTCCGGCAGGCCCTGGCCGCCGGAAAGCCGACCGCGGTGATCTGCCACGGGCCGTGGCTGCTCGTGTCCGCCGGGCTCGCCGAGGGCCGTCGGCTGACCAGCTACGCGTCGCTGGCCGACGACGTCCGCAACGCGGGCGGCACCTGGGTCGACGAGGAGGTCGTCGTGGACGGCAGCCTGATCACCAGCCGCGACCCCGACGACCTGCCCGCCTTCATCGCCGCCCTGGAGAAGGCGCTGCAGAACGCGCTCGCCTGACGATCAGCCGACGTGCACGCCCTCGGGCCCGTCGGTGGCCAGCTCGGCGTGCTTGACGTCGAGGAAGACCCACACGATGACCGAGGCGGCGAGCATCATGAGCGCGCCCACCAGGAAGGCGTGGGTCGCACCCTCGGTGAAGAGCTGGGACGCGATCGCCGCGGGATCGCCGGGGTTGGTGCCGCTGGCCCCGGCCGCCGCGACGTCGTCCTGGCGGTTGTTGAGGACCGTGGTGAAGACGGTCGCCAGGATCGAGAGGCCGAGCGCGCCGCCGACCTGCTGCATGGTGTTGAGGACGCCCGAGCCGATGCCGGAGTCCTCGGTGCGCAGGTGGTGCACCGCGGTGAGGGTCAGCGGGATGAAGGTCATGCCCATGCCGAACGACATCACCAGGATGAACGGCAGCAGGTCGGTCCAGTAGCTGGCCTCGGTGTGGCCGAGCGGGAACGTGTCGTCGTACGGGAGCCGCGAGAAGCCGAACAGGCCGCCGGCGGCCATCAGCGTGCCGACCCCGGCGAGGAAGCGCGGATCGACGTGGTTGATGAGGTTGGAGCCGATCGCGGCCGCGGCCATGATGCCGAAGCAGAACGGCAGGAACGCGACGCCGGCGTGCAACGGGCTGTAGCCCATGACCAGCTGGATGTACTGGCTGAGGAAGTAGAACATCGCGAACATCGCCGCCGGGGCGAGGAACATCGCCACGAAGCTGGACGCCCGGGTGCGGTTCAGGAACACCCGGAACGGCAGCAGCGGGTGGGCCACCCGGCTCTCGATGACGCCGAAGGCCACGAGCAGCACGAGGCCGGAGCCCAGGCTCGCGATGGTCCAGGTGTCGCCCCAGCCGTCCTCGCCGGCACGGGTGATGCCGTAGACGACGCCGAGCAGACCGAGGGTGGCCGTGATGGCGCCGGGCACGTCCATCTCGCCTGGGTGCGGCTCCGACTCGGCGAGGAACCGGGGCGCCAGCAGGGCCGCGGCCAGACCGATCGGAGTGTTGATCAGGAAGGTGAGGCGCCAGCCGAGCTCGGGGTCGAGGCCGGTCAGCCAGCCACCGAGGATCAACCCGACGGCGGCGCCGACACCGGACATGGCGGCGTACACGGCGAAGGCCCGGTTGCGCGAGGGGCCGGCCGGGAACGTGGTGGTGATCAGGGCGAGGGCCGCGGGCGCCGCCATCGCCGCTCCGGCGCCCTGCAGCGCGCGGGAGCCGATGAGCATCGCCTCGTTGGTCGCCAGGCCGCCGAGGCCCGACGCGACCGCGAACAGGATGAGGCCGGTCATGAACAGCCGGCGGCGGCCGTAGAGGTCGCCGAGCCGGCCACCGAGCAGCAGCAGGCCGCCGAAGGCCAGCGCGTAGCCGGTGACGATCCAGGTCCGGTTGGCCTCGTCGATCTCGAGGTCGGTGGAGATGAACGGGATGGCGATGTTGGCGATCGTGCCGTCCAGCACGACCATCAGCTGGGCCACGCAGATGAGGACCAGGGCCCAGCCGAGGTGCTGGCCCGCTCCGGGGGAGCTCGACTCGGTGTCGGGGGTGGTGTCGGTCATGACGGGGTTCCTGCCTGCTGGGAGGGGGCCGGGCGCGAGGCGGACGGCACGATGATCTGCTCGATGACCCGGGTGATCAGCCCCGGGTCCGGGGTCTCGCCCATGATGAAGACGCGGTGCAGCACGATGCCGGCGAGCGCCGGCTCGAAGAGGTCGAGGTCGAGGCCGTCGCGGAGCTCGCCGCGCTCGGCCGCGCGCTGCCAGATCAGACGGGAGGCCTCGATCTTGGGTCCGAGGACGTCGCGCCGGAACGCTTCGGCGAAGGCGGGGTCGCGGGTCAGGGCGGTGACGACGGCGCCGAAGGTGGCCACCGTCTCGGGATCGACCAGGCCGCCCATGCCGCAGAAGACGGCTTCGAGGTCGCCCTGCAGGCTGCCGGTGTCGGGGACCTCGTGGGGCCCCTTCGAGTGCACGAGCGCGTCGATGACCAGGCTGACCTTGTTGGTCCAGCGCCGGTAGAGCGTCGCCTTGGAGGCCTTGGCCCGGGTGGCGACGGCGTCCATGGTGAGCCGGTCGTAGCCGACGTCGGCGAGCACGGCGAGGGTGGCCGCGAGGATCTCCAGCTCGCGGTCGCCCTCGACCCGGGGGCGCTGGACGGCGGCCTCGGTCGGGGTCATCGGCACTCCTCGGCGGTCACGGCCGCAGATGGAACGAAACGGTTCCGTTCTGTCGACGATCAGCGTAGGTGGAACCGGTTCTCCCTGCCAAGCAAATGGCGACGGCCCGCCCGGGATCACCGGGCGGGCCGTCGTACGACGTGGAGCGTGGTGGGCGGTCAGCCCACGTGGACCCCACCCTCGGGACCGTCGGTCGCGAGCTCCTCGTGCTTGACGTTGAGGAACAGCCAGGTGGCGAGCGAGCCCACGGCGATCAGGCCCGCGCCCACCAGGAACGCGGCGGTCGCGCCCTCGGTGAACGAGCCGAGGAAGGCGAGCGAGCCGGCCTGGTCGGGCGTCGCGCCCTGGGCGACCAGGTCGCGGAACAGGTCGGTCTTGGTGCCGTCCGCGGCCTGCAGCGAGACGGTGCTGAGGATGGCCAGGCCGAGCGCGCCGCCGACCTGCTGCATCGTGTTCAGCACGCCCGAGCCGATGCCGGAGTCCTCGGCGCGGAGGTGGTGCACCGCGGTCAGGGTGAGCGGCACGAAGACCATGCCCATGCCGACCGACATCAGGACGATGAACGGGAAGATGGAGCTCCAGTAGTTCACGCCGTCGCCGAGGAAGTTGTCCTGGGTGACGGCCAGCAGGTCCGCTGCGCCGGTGGGCACCTCGAGGCGCGAGAACCCGAACAGCGCGACCGCGGCCATCAGCGTGCCGATGCCGGCGATGAAGCGGGGGTCGATCCGGTTGACCAGGTTCGACGAGAGGCCCGCGCCGATCACGATGCCGACCGAGAACGGCAGGAACGCGAAGCCGGTGTGCAGCGGGCTGTAGCCCACGACCAGCTGGATGAACAGGCTGAGGAAGTAGAACATCGCGAACATCGCGGCCGGCACGAGCGCCATCACCAGGAAGCTGGTGGCGCGGGTGCGGTTGGCGAAGACCCGGACGGGGAGCAGCGGGTGCGCGACCCGGGACTCGACGACGGCGAAGACGGCGAGCAGGACGGCGCCGGCCGCCAGGGACGCGATGGTCCAGGTGTCGCCCCAGCCGTGCGCCTCCTCGCCGGCCCGGCTGAATCCGTAGACCAGGCCGAGCAGGCCGAAGGTGCCGGTGATGGCGCCGGGGATGTCGAGCTGGCCCGGGTGCGACTCGGACTCGTTGAGGAAGCGCGGGGCGAGGAAGGCCGCCACGAGGCCGATCGGGACGTTGATCAGGAAGGTCCAGCGCCAGCCCTCGAGGCCGAGGACCGGGTCGAGCCCGGTGAGCCAGCCACCGAGGATCAGGCCGACGGCCGCGCCGGCACCCGACATGGCGGCGTAGACCGCGAACGCGCGGTTGCGCGCCGGGCCGGCCGGGAACGTCGTGGTGATCAGCGCCAGGGCGGCGGGGGAGGCCAGGGCCGCGCCGAGGCCCTGAAGGCCGCGGGAGGCGAGCAGCAGCGCCTCGTTCTGGGCGAAGCCGCCGAGCAGCGAGGCGATCGCGAAGACCGCGAGGCCGATCATGAAGACGCGGCGCCGGCCGTAGAGGTCACCGAGCCGGCCGCCGAGCAGCAGCAGGCCGCCGAAGGCGAGGGCGTAGCCGGTGACGATCCAGGTCAGGTTGGCGTCGTTGATGTTCAGGTCGTTGCCGATGAAGGGCAGCGCGATGTTCGCGATGGAGGCGTCGAGCACCACCATCAGCTGCGCCATCGAGATAAGCACGAGGGCCCATCCGAGGTGGAGCGCCTTGCCCGTGGTGGCGTGCACCGGGGGAGTCGCGGTGTCGGTCATGGGAGGAATTTCCTTCTCTGGGTCTTCCGGGGTGGTGGCCGGAGGGTTTGCTCGCACGCTCAGCGGGTCGCCGAGGGCAGGATGATCTGGTCGATCACGCGGGTGATCAGGTCGGGGTCGGGCATCTCGCCCATCACGAACAGGCGGTGCATGACGATGCCGGCGAGGGCCGGCTCGAACAGGTCGAGGTCGAGGCCGTCCTTGAGCTCGCCGCGAGCGGCGGCGCGCTCCCAGACGAGTCGGGAGGCCGCGATCTTGGGGCCGATGACGTCGCGGCGGAAAGCCTCGGCGAAGGCCGGGTCCCGGGTGAGGGCGGTGACGACCGCGGCGAACGTCGCGACCGTCTCCTGGTCGGCCAGGCCGCCCATCCCGCAGAACATGGCCTTCAGGTCGCCGTCGAGGCTGCCGGTGTCGGGCAGCTCGTGGGGGCCCTTGGAGTGCGCCACGGCGTCGATGACGAGGCTCACCTTGTTGGTCCAGCGCCGATAGAGCGTGGCCTTGGAAGCCTTGGCCCGGGTGGCGACGGCGTCCATGGTCAACCGGTCGTAGCCGACGTCGGCGAGCACCTCGAGCGTGGCCGTGAGGATCTCCAGCTCACGGTCGCCCTCGACGCGCGGCCGCACGACAGCGGCTGCCTCGGACGGGGTCATCTGCACTCCTGTGACGATGGACACAATGAAACGAAACCGTTTCGTTTCATCGGCAACAGCGTAGGGCGGCCGAGATGTTCCCGCCAGCTCATTTCCGGTCTAGACCGGCCGATCGTCCGGCGATGTCGACCACGGCGTCGAGGGCGAAGGCCCGCCAGGCGTCGACCCGGCGCAGCAGGTAGTGGCCCACCGGTCCCATGTCGGTGAACGCCACGGAGGCGGCGAGGCGTTCCGCCCGCCCCACGAACTCCCGGGTACGACGGGCCGAGGTGATCCGGTCCGCGCGCCCGTGCGCCGCCCGCAGGTGCCGGCCGGCCAGCGCGGCGACCGGGTCGCCCCGCTCGAACCAGGGGGCCAGCGCGACCAGGCCCCGCACGGACGGGTCGTCGGCCACGCGGGAGCCGGTGCGCGCGCCCATCGAGTGGCCCAGGAGCACCACCGGGACGGTGCCGTGCGCCCGCCGTACCTCGTCGAGGGCGGCGCGGGCGTCGGCGACCGGGCCCCCGCCGTCGCCGTTCCAGCCGCGGTGTGAGTAGCGCAGCAGCCAGGTCGCGAGGCCGTGCCCGGCGTACCCCGGCGCGAGGTCGCGCTGCAGGGCCGCCATCCGGCGCCAGGAGGCGCTGCGGCCGTCGACCGGGCGGGTGGAGGTCGGCTTGCCGCCGTGCAGGAGCAGGACGACGCCGCTCGCCCCGGGCGGGTCGAGGCGGGTCAGGTGGAGGTCGGGCACCTCCGGTGTTCGGTGCGGCCGGCCGGGTGGATGGGGGTCGGACCGGCTGTCGGTGCGGACCGGCAAGATAGCCCCATGACCGACCCGACGCCCGCCACCGACGACGCCCGCGAGGAGCACCGCCGGCTGAGCGAGGAGATCGAGGACGCCCGCTGGCGCTACTACGTGCTGGACAGCCCGACGCTGTCGGACGCCGACTTCGACCAGCGGCTGCGGCGGCTGGAGGCGCTGGAGGAGGAGTTCCCCGAGCTGCGCACCCCCGGCTCGCCGACCCAGACCGTGGGCGGCGCGGTGTCGACCGAGTTCACCGCGGTCGACCACCTGCGGCGGATGGAGAGCCTCGACAACGCGTTCTCCACCGAGGAGCTGGAGAGCTGGTACGCCCGCCTCGGCCGCGACGGCATCGAGGCGCCGGCGCTGCTGTGCGAGCTGAAGGTCGACGGCCTGGCGATCAACCTCCTCTACGAGGACGGCCTGCTGGTCCGGGCGCTGACCCGCGGCGACGGCACGACCGGCGAGGACGTCACGCCCAACGTGCGCACCATCGACTCGGTCCCGCGGCGGCTGAGCGGCACCGACGAGTTCCCGGTGCCCGAGCTGATCGAGGTCCGCGGCGAGGTGTTCCTGCCGGTCGCGGCCTTCGAGCGGCTCAACGAGTCGATGACCGAGGCGGGCCGGCCGGTCTTCGCCAACCCCCGCAATGCGGCCGCCGGTTCCCTGCGACAGAAGGACCCGCGGGTCACGGCCACCCGCGCGCTCGGGATGGTCTGCCACGGCATCGGCGAGCGCCGCGGCTTCGAGCCGCAGGCGCAGTCGCACGCCTACGAGGCGCTGGCCGCCTGGGGCCTGCCCACCAGCGAGGCGGTCCGCGTGGTGCCGACCCTCGCGGAGGTCGAGGCGTTCATCGCCGACGCCGGCGAGCGGCGCCACACGATCGTCCCCTACGAGATCGACGGCGTCGTGGTGAAGGTCGACGACGTCGGGCTGCAGCGCCGGCTGGGCTCGACCAGCCGGGCGCCGCGCTGGGCGATCGCGTTCAAGTACCCGCCCGAGGAGGTCAACGCCGAGCTGCGGTCCATCGAGGTCAACGTGGGCCGCACCGGCCGCGTCACGCCGTACGGCGTCATGGAGCCGACGCGGGTCGCGGGCTCGACCGTCGAGAACGCCACCCTCCACAACTTCTACGAGGTCGAGCGCAAGGACGTCCGCCCGGGCGACACGGTGATCCTGCGCAAGGCCGGCGACGTGATCCCCGAGATCGTGGGCCCGGTGCTCGCGCTGCGCCCCGAGGGGCTCCAGCCGTGGGTGCCGCCGACCACCTGTCCCGCCTGCGGGACCGGCCTGGTCGAGCAGAAGGAGGGCGACAAGGACCGGCGCTGCCCCAACCACGAGCGCTGCCCGGGCCAGGTGCGCGAGCGGGTCTACTTCGTGGCCGGCCGCAGCGCCTTCGACATCGAGGGCCTCGGCTACGAGGCGGCGACGGCGCTCCTCGACGCGGGCGTGATCGCCAACGAGGGCGACGTCTTCGACCTCGACGCGGACAAGCTGCTCGCGACCGAGCTGTTCACCCGCGCCGCCAAGAAGGGCGAGGACGGCGAGCGGGTGCTGAGCGCCAACGGTCAGCGCCTCCTCGACAACCTCGGTTCCCGCAAGGACGTCCCGCTCTGGCGGGTGCTCGTCGCGCTGTCGATCCGGCACACCGGGCCGAGCGCCTCCCGCGCGCTCGCGCAGGAGTTCGGCTCGATGACCGCGATCCGCGCCGCGACCGAGGAGGAGCTGGCCGCCGCCGAGGGCGTCGGGCCGACGATCGCGCGGGCCGTCATCGAGTGGTTCGAGGTCGACTGGCACGTCGCGATCGTCGAGAAGTGGACCGCCGCCGGCGTCTCCATGGAGGACGAGCGTGATGAGTCGACGCCGCGCACCCTGGAGGGCCTGACCATCGTGGTCACCGGCTCCCTGGAGGGCTACAGCCGCGACTCCGCCAAGGAGGCGATCCTGTCCCGCGGCGGCAAGGCGTCCGGCTCGGTGTCGAAGAAGACCGACTTCGTCGTGGTCGGCGAGAACGCCGGCTCCAAGGCCGACAAGGCCGAGCAGCTCGGTGTCCCCGTGCTCGACGAGGACGGCTTCACCGTGCTGCTCGAGAACGGCCCGCCGCCGACGGAGGAGCTTCAGGACTCGTAGGTCGCGCCGCCCAGGCGGAGGCCGGCCCGGAACTCCTGCTCGTCCATCCCGAAGTCCTTCAGCGACGCCGCGCACACGCCGGTGTCGGGGGCGCAGACCGCGACCTCGCCGACGGAGACGCTGGCCAGCTCGCTGCCGGCGGTCCAGGTGTACGGCGTCGGGCCGGCCAGGCGAACGGCACCCCGCTGCTCGTCCAGGTCGACCACGCTGAAGGACGTCCCGGTCGATACCTCCCGACCAAGCAGCAGGTAGCGGCCGTCGGGGGAGAGGTCCAGCCAGACGTCACGCTGCCTCGGACGGTAGACCGTGAGGCCGCTGTCCAGGTCGATCACCGAGCCGTCGACGAGGGCATGCTCCCCGCCGACCTCGGTGATCACCTCGTCCAGCGACTCGGTCTCGCCGCTGCGCCAGCTCACCCGGACCGACTCGTCCCCGGAGCTCACGTAAGCGGTGTCGCCGGTGAGCACGGTCTGCTGGAAGCCATCGGTGTCGAGGTCGGGCAGCGCGACCCGAGCGACCTCCTGGTCGGTCGAGACGTCGTGCACGACCAGCTCGGCCACCCCGTCCACCGACTGGGTCCAGGCCAGGTAGGGCTGCGCGGGATCGGTCGTGTGGGCCACCTCCTCGGTGACCACTCCGACGGGTCGGATCTCGCCGTCGGGGGTGACCAGCGAGAAGCGCTGCTCGCCACCTCCGTCGCTGTAGCCGTTGTCGCCGTGCCGGACCAGCACCCCGGCCGAGGTGTAGTAGAGCGACTTCACGGCAGCGTCCGGGACCTGCACGCTGCGGGTGGCGTCGTCGTACCAGAGGGTGGTGCCGAGGGTGAAGGTGACGCCGGTGTCGGCGACGGCGCCCGGCTCGGGCTCGGCCGGCTCGACCGTGCGGGGCGTGTCGCCACGGGAGACGGCCACCAGGGCGGCCGCGAGGGCGAGACCCGCGACGACCCCGGCGCCCGTGATCCGGGTCGTGCTGCGACGGCGCCGGACGGCCCGGCCGCGGCGGAGGACGGCAGCGGGGGAGGGCGGGGGCACGTCGAGCGCGGCCGCCTCGTCGTGCAGGAGGGTGCTGAGCCGGTCAGTCATGCGGGGCTCCCAGGGGGTGCGGGACGACCGCGTCGCCGAGCAGCAGGCGAAGCTTGGCGAGGGCGTCGGAGGTCTGGCTCTTGACGGTGCCGACGGAGCAGCCGAGGGCGGCGGCGGTCTCGGCGACGCCGAGGTCGTCGTAGTAGCGGAGCACGATCACGGCACGCTGCCGCGGCGGCAGCTGGGCGAGTGCCGCCACCATCGCGGGGCGCTCGGCCGGGTCGGCGTCGTACCCCCGGTCGGGCAACTGCTCGGTCGGGTGCTCGTTGCGCCAGGAGCGGCGGCGGAACCAGGAGGTCGCGGTGTTGACCAGCACGGTGCGGGCGTACGCCGGCGCGGCGTCCAGTGAACGCACCTGGGACCAGGACCCGTAGGTCTTGGCCAGCGCCGTCTGCACCAGGTCCTCGGCGAGCGCGTGCTCGCCGACCAGGAGGTAGGCGGTGCGGTAGAGGCGCGGCCAGCTGGCATGGACCAAGTCGGTGAACTCCGCGTCGGACGGGGGTCTGGGCATCGGCGCCTCCCTCGGTGGGTCACCCTCACAGATGCGGCGCACCCGGTGTTCGGTTGGGCGGACCGAGATTCACCCTTTCGGTTCCGTGCTTCGACCACGGGAACCGCGGATCGGTGGAACTGTCGTTGCATGAAGAAGATCGGGCGTTTCATCGCCCTCACCCTGTCCACCACCGTGCTCGTCGCGGTGCCCTCGCTCGCCCAGGCCCAGGCGGCTCCGGCCGAGCGCGCGACGACGAAGTTCGCCACGATCGAGACCTGGTCGGGCGCGAAGCAGCAGGCCTGCAAGAAGTCGACGCCGAACGGGAAGAGCTGGAAGGTCGTCACCCGGGTCGTCAACGGCCGCGAGGCGGAGGTCGGCGTCGGCCTGATCGTCCGGAAGGGCGAGAAGGAGATCGCTCGCGCCGCGACCCCGATCGTCGACCAGGGCGTCACCTCGAAGCCGGTGGCCGTGCGGATCCGCAAGAACGACGAGCGGCTCGTCCTGGAGGCGTTCCAGTTCCAGGGTCAGATGGGCGACGGCGGCCCGATCAAGCTGAAGAAGATCCGCCGCTGCTGATCGCCGTCGTACGACGAAGCGCCGCCACCCGGACTCGGGTGGCGGCGCTTCCTTCGTGGGGGAAGAAGGAGTCAGACGGCGAGCTTCGCGCCGATGTCGAGGGCCCGGGTGACCAGGTGGTCGAGGGCGGCGAGGTCGGTGTCGTCGAGCTCGGGGGAGGACCCGGTGACCTTGCCGACGCCGTACGGGTTGCCGTCGTTGAACTTCAGGGCGTCGGTGTAGCCGGGCGGCACGATGATCCCGCCGAGGTGGGCGAAGGTTGTGTGCAGCGCGAGCAGCGTCGACTCCTGGCCGCCGTGCAGCGTCTGCGACGAGGTGAACGCGGTGTAGACCTTGTCGGCCAGCTTGCCCTCCGACCACAGCGGGCCGAGGGTGTCGATGAACGACTGCAGCTGGCTGGTCACGTGGCCGTAGCGGGTCGGCGAGCCCATCACGACGACGTCAGCCCAGGCCAAGTCGTCGGGCTCGGCGAACGGGCCGTCGGCGATCTCCTCGACGTGCGCCTTCCAGGCGTCCTGCCCCTCGTACGCCGAGGCCGGCGCGGTCTCGCGCACGTGCCGCAGCCGGACCTCGGCGCCGTGCTTCTCCGCGGTCTCGGCGATCCGCTGCGCCATGGCGTGGGTCGTGCCGTACGAGGAGTAGTAGACGATCGCGATCTTGGTGGGCATCAGGTGGATCTCCATCCGCAGGTCGGTTGAGCCTTCAACCAGACCGGTAACCGACCGCCGACGGGACAAACGACTCCCTCTCCTAGGATGGAGACCATGCCTGAGATCACCAGAGACGAGGTCGCGCACCTGGCGACGCTCGCCCGGATCGACCTGGACGACGCCGAGCTCGACCACCTGGCCCCGCAGCTGTCGGTGATCCTGGAGTCGGTCGCCTCGATCAGCGGCGTCGCCGGCGACGACGTGCCCCCGACGTCCCACCCCGTGCCGCTGACGAACGTCTTCCGAGAGGACGTCGTCCGGCCTTCGCTGACGCCCGAGCAGGCGCTCTCCGGGGCCCCGGCCTCGGAGCAGCAGCGCTTCGCCGTCCCGCGGATCCTGGGGGACGAGCAGTGAGCGACCTGACCCGCCTGACCGCCGCCCAGGCCGCCGACGCGCTGGCCGCGGGCGAGACCACCTCGGTGGCGCTGACCCAGGCCGCGCTCGACCGCATCGCCGCGGTCGAGGGCGCCGTGCACGCCTTCCTTCACGTCGACGCCGCGGGCGCGCTCGAGCAGGCCGCGGCCTCCGACGCCCGACGCGCGGCCGGCGAGCCGCTGCACGCGCTCGACGGCGTGCCGATCGCGGTCAAGGACGTGCTGGCGACCGACGGGCTGCCCACGACCTGCGGGTCGAAGATCCTCGAGGGCTGGGTCCCGCCGTACGACGCCACGGTGGTCGCGAAGCTGAAGGCGGCCGGTCTGCCGATCCTCGGCAAGACCAACATGGACGAGTTCGCGATGGGCTCCTCGACGGAGCACTCGGCGTACGGCCCGACCTACAACCCCTGGGACCTGACCCGGATCCCGGGCGGCTCCGGCGGCGGGTCCGCGGCCGCGGTCGCCGCCTTCGAGGCGCCGCTGGCCCTCGGCACCGACACCGGCGGCTCCATCCGCCAGCCCGGCGCGGTGACCGGCACGGTCGGCGTGAAGCCGACGTACGGCGGGGTCTCGCGCTACGGCCTGGTCGCGATGGCCAACAGCCTCGACCAGGTGGGCCCGGTGACCCGCACGGTCCTCGACGCCGCGCTGCTGCACGACCTGATCGGCGGCCACGACCCGCTCGACTCCACCAGCATCGACCAGCCGCTGCCCGACCTGGTCGCAGCGGCCCGCGAGGGTGCGGCCGGCGACCTGAGCGGCCTGAAGGTCGGCGTGATCACCGAGCTGTCCGGCGACGGCTACCAGGCCGGCGTGCTGGCCCGCTTCCAGGAGTCGGTCGACCTGCTGGTCAAGGCCGGTGCCGAGGTCGTCGAGGTGTCCTGCCCGAACTTCGTGCACGCGCTGGCGACGTACTACCTGATCATGCCGTGCGAGGCGTCCTCCAACCTCGCCAAGTTCGACGCCATGCGCTACGGCCTGCGGGTGCTGCCCGAGGGCATCGACAACCCCAGCGCCGAGGACGTCATGCGGGCCTCGCGCGACGCCGGCTTCGGCGACGAGGTCAAGCGCCGGATCATCCTCGGCACCTACGCCCTGTCGAGCGGCTACTACGACGCCTACTACGGCACCGCTCAGAAGGTGCGCACGCTCATCACGCGCGACTTCGACGCCGCCTTCGAGCAGGTCGACGTGCTGGTCTCGCCCACCGCGCCGACCACGGCGTTCGAGCTGGGGGAGAAGCTGGACGACCCGATCGCGATGTACCTCAACGACCTCGCGACCATCCCCGCCAACCTCGCGGGCGTTCCCGGCATCTCGCTGCCCAGCGGGCTCGCCGACGAGGACGGCCTGCCGGCCGGTTTCCAGATCCTGGCCCCCGCGCTCGCCGACGACCGGCTCTACCGCGTCGGCGCGGCGCTCGAGGCCGCCCTCGAGGCGCAGTGGGGCGCCCCGCTGCTGGACAAGGCCCCTTCCCTGGACGGAGATTCGGCATGAGTGACACCCTCGTCGCCTTCGACGACGTGCTCGCGTCGTACGACCCGGCCCTCGGGCTCGAGGTCCACGTCGAGCTGAACACCGCGACCAAGATGTTCTGCGGCTGCCCGGCGGTCTTCGGCGGCGAGCCGAACACCCAGGTCTGCCCGACCTGCCTGGGCCTGCCCGGCGCGATGCCGGTCGTCAACGGCAAGGCCGTCGAGTCGGCGATCCGGATCGGGCTGGCGCTCAACTGCGAGATCGCGGAGTGGTGCCGGTTCGCGCGGAAGAACTACTTCTACCCGGACATGCCGAAGAACTTCCAGACCTCCCAGTACGACGAGCCGATCTGCTTCGAGGGCTGGATGGACGTCGACGTGGACGGCGAGACCTTCCGCGTCGAGATCGAGCGCGCCCACATGGAGGAGGACACCGGCAAGTCGCTGCACGTCGGGGGCGCCACCGGGCGCATCCACGGCGCCGACTACTCGCTGGTCGACTACAACCGCGCCGGCATCCCCCTGATCGAGATCGTCACCAAGCCGATCCGCGGCGCCGGGGCCAAGGCGCCGGCCGTGGCTCGGGCCTACGTCAGCCAGCTGCGCGACCTGATCGTCGCGCTGGGGGTCTCCGAGGCCCGGATGGACCAGGGCAACCTGCGCGCCGACGTCAACCTGTCGCTCGCCCCGAAGGACTCCGGCACGCTCGGCACCCGCACCGAGACCAAGAACGTCAACTCGTTCCGCTCGGTGGAGCGCGCGGTCCGCTACGAGATGCAGCGGCACGCCGCGATCCTCGACAGCGGCGGGGCGATCTTCCAGGAGACCCGGCACTGGCACGAGGACACCGGCGTCACCACGAGCGGCCGTCCCAAGTCCGACGCCGACGACTACCGCTACTTCCCGGAGCCCGACCTGGTGCCGGTGGCGCCGAGCCGGGAGTGGGTCGAGGAGCTGCGCGGCACGCTGCCCGAGAACCCGGTCGAGCGCCGGGCCCGGCTGCAGGCCGAGTGGGGCTACACCGACCTGGAGATGCGCGACGTGGTCGCCTCGGGCCTGCTCGGCCCGATCGAGGAGACCGTCGCCGCCGGTGCGTCCGCCCAGGCGGCCCGCAAGTGGTGGATCGCCGAGCTGACCCGCCGGGCCAACGACGCGGGCGTCGACGTCGTCGACCTCGGCGTGAGCCCGGCCCAGGTGGCCGCCGTCCAGGCCCTGGTCGACGCCGGCACGATCAACGACAAGCTGGCCCGCCAGGTGTTCGACGGACTGCTGGCCGGCGAGGGCACGCCGGAGGAGATCGTCGCGGCCCGCGGGCTCGCGGTCGTCTCCGACGACGGCGCGCTCGGTGCCGCGGTCGACGCCGCGATCGCCGCCAACCCCGACGTCGCCGACAAGATCCGCGACGGCAAGGTTGCGGCCGCCGGCGCCCTCATCGGCGCGGTGATGAAGGAGATGCGCGGCCAGGCCGACGCCGCCCGCGTGCGCGAGCTGATCCTGGAGAAGCTGGCCTGAGCCCTGCGTGACGGACGTCATGCGGAGGGAGCCCTCGGGGGCTCGGTCCGCATGACGTCCTGCGTCGGGAGCGGGGTTATGGTGCCGGGACACATTCACCAACGCCCGCAGCAGGGGAAGCCGGTGCGAGCCCGGCGCTGACCCGCAACCGTGTGCCGCGGAGTACGACGTACTCCGCGGCGAGCCGGAGCACCTGCCGTGACGCGTCCTGATCACATCGCTGTCGAGGAACGCAGCGGGTGGCCGAGCCGGTTCCGCCGGTTCCCGCCCGCTGTCGCAGCGGGAAGGAACCCATGAATCGCACCACCGCACGCGGCACCGCCGCCGTGACCGGTGCCGTCCTGGCGCTCGGTCTCGGGCTGTCGGCCCCCGGCGCGCAGGCTGCGCCCATCCCGGCTCCGGCCGGCTCGGACCCGGCGCCCGCCGCTGCCGGAGCCCGCTACCTCGCCGCCCAGCCCGGCGCCGACAGCCTGGTCAAGACCTTCTACGTCTACCCCGAGGGCAACCCGCCTCAGAGCTACACCGACTACGGCCTGACCGTCGACCTCGGGTTCGCCCTGGACGCGGTCGGCAGCCAGGGCGCCAAGCTCACGGCGGTGACGGACGCGCTGGTGGCCAACATCGGCAACTACGCCTTCAGCGGTGGTGCGCGGGCCAAGCTGGCGTCGTTCCTCGTGGCGCAGGGCCGCACGGGCGCATCCATCACTGAGCTGGTGACCGCGTTGGAAGGCAACGTCTCCGAGGAGGCAGGGATCGTCGGGCGCCTGGTCGACGCCGACCCCAACGACTACAACTCTCCGCTCACCCAGGCGTACGCCGCGTCCGCCCTCGACCTGGCTGGTTCCGACGAGGCAGCCGCCGCCCGTACCTTCCTGCTCGCGCAGCAGTGCGACGAGGGATTCTTCCGGCAGGACTTCTCCGCCAAGGACGCCGCCGACCAGACGTGCGACGGTGCCGCGACGACGACCCCGAGCGTCGACTCCACCGGCCTGGCTGTGCTGATGCTGCAGAGCCAGAAGGACGAGCCGGTCGTCGCTGCGGCCATCGAGTCGGCCGTCGCCTGGCTGATCTCCCAGCAGGCCGACAACGGCTCGTTCGGCGGCAATGCCAACTCCACCGGTCTCGCGGGTTGGGCGATGGGCGTGGCGGGTGCGACCGACTACGCCGCCGACGCGGCCTCCTGGCTGCGTGCCCACCAGCTGGCCAACGCCGGTGCGTGCGTGCCGTTCGCCACGAAGGATTCCGGCGCCGTCACCCTCGACGACCTGGGCTTCGCCAACGCCAAGGCCGGTGCGCTCGACGCCGTCGACAACAGCGTCGCGACCCGTGCGTCCACCCAGGCCGTGCCGGCCCTCCTGTGGGCGGACGGCGGGAACGCGATGGGCAAGCCGAGCGTGGACGCGACCGCCAAGCTGGTCCGCGCCGGCTCCCAGCAGCCGGTGACGCTGACGGGCGCCCCCGGCGACACCCTGTGCGTGAGCGCAGCGGGTGCTCGTACGCTCGTGACGCTCCCGGCGACCGGCACCGCCCGGTCGACGGTGACGCTGCCGGCCAGGACCGCGCGTACCGCCGTCTCGGTCGTCGACGCCGGCGGTCAGACCGCGTCGGTGACGATCCGAGGGCTCGCCGGCCTGAAGGTCCGCTTCGCCACGGCGACCAAGGTCCGCAAGGGCAAGCGGGTCGTCGTGAAGGTCAGGGGCCTCGCCGCCGGCGAGTCCATCACGGTTGCCTTCCGCGGCAAGAAGGTCGTCACGACCAAGGCGAACGCGAGCGGTCGCAAGACGGTGCGCTTCCGAGCGACCAAGCTCGGCCGGGCCAAGCTCGTCGTCCGTGGCGAGTTCGCCAACCGCAGGGGCACGAAGGTCGTCACCGTCACCCGATGACCTCTCGTCCGTTCCGCCGGCTCGTCGTCGCGGCCCTCGTGGTCGCGGCGACGAGTCTGGGTGTCGTCGCCACCGCTCCGCAGGCGTCCGCGTCGACGTGCTCCGACGCAGACGGCGTCAGCGTCATCGTCGACTTCAAGCAGTTGGGCGGAGGGGTGCAGGGGACCTGCGTCGACGGCGCCGGGCAGAAGGCCTCCGCACTCTTCCCGGCGGCGGGCTTCGGACTGGAGTACGTCCAGAGCGAGCCCGGGTTCGTCTGCCGCGTCGCGCTGAAGCCCGACAACCAGGCGTGTGCGGACACCCCGCCGAACGACGCGTTCTGGGGCCTGTGGTGGACCGACGGCCGCAGCGGAACCTGGAGCTTCTCCAACTACGGGGTCGGCTCGCTGAAGGTCCCGGCCGGTGGCTCAGTCGCCTTCGCCTGGAAGCAGGGCTCAGCCTCCGCCACCCCGCCGGGGGTGCGCGCCCCCGTCCCTCCGACCGCAGCACCGACGCCCACCTCCTCGCCGTCCGCGAAGCCTACGAAGAAGCCGTCGTCGAAGCCGTCGTCGAAGCCTGCGCGGCCCGCCTCTTCTGCGGCGACGCCGAGTCCCTCGGCCGTACCGTCATCGGCTCCGTCGTCGGCGGCCACCGACACCCCGTCCACCTCCGTCGAACCGTCCCCGTCCGGGTCGCTCTCGGCGTCGACGACCGCGGCCGGCTCGCCGTCCGGCGTGCCGAGCAGCGGCGTCTCGGCGCCGCCGCCCAGCGCGGACGTCGTCGACCCGGTCGCGCCGGCGTCGAGCGACACGACGACCGACGAGGGCGTCCCGACCTGGCTGGTGCTGACCCTGCTCGTCGCGATCGGTGGCGGGACGGCCGGCGCCGTCGTCCTCCGACGCCGGTCCGCTCGCTCGTCGGGACCGTGACCGCGGCCACCGCCGTCCGCGCGGGTCGGCTGCCGCGCGACCTGCACCCGCTGGCCTGGTGGGCGTGGGCGATCGGCCTCGCGGCGACGGCCTCGGCGACCACCAACCCGTTCGTGCTGCTGCTCCTGGTGGGCGTCGCAGCCCTGGTCGTGACCGCCCGCCGCTCCGAGCAGCCCTGGGCCCGCTCGTTCCGCCTCTACCTCTGGCTGGGGTTGGCGATCGTCGTGATCCGGGTCGTCTTCCGCCTGATCTTCGGGGGGTCCTACGAGGGGACCGTCCTGCTGGATCTGCCGGAGATCCCGCTCCCGGACTGGGTCCTCGGCATCACCCTGCTCGGCCCCGTCACGCAGGAGGCCCTCCTCGCCGGGCTGTACGACGGGATGCGGCTGGCCGCCGTGGTGATCTGCCTCGGCGCCGCCAACGCCCTGGCCAACCCGAAGCGGCTGCTGCGCTCGATGCCGTCGGCGCTCTACGAGATCGGCACCGCACTGGTCGTGGCGGTCACGGTGCTGCCGCAGCTGGCCGACAGCGTCCGCCGGGTCCGAGCCGCCCAGCGGCTGCGGGCCGGTGACGAGCGTCGGGTCGGCCGGCTCCGCCGTACCCTCGTGCCGGTGCTGGAGGACGCCCTCGAGCGGTCGCTGGCGCTGGCCGCCGGGATGGACGCCCGCGGCTACGGCCGCAGCTCCGGGGCGTCGCGCGGCGAGCGGCGGACCACGGGCGCGCTGCTCCTGCTCGGGCTGTGCGGGCTGTGCGTCGGCTCGTACGCCGTCCTCGACGCCACCGCTCCGCGCTGGCTGGCGCTGCCGATGGTCGTCCTCGGCCTGGTGCTCGCGGCTGCCGGGCTGCGCAGCGCGGGGCGGCGGGCCGAGCGGACGACGTACCGTCCCGACCCGTGGCGCTGGCCCGAGACCGGCGTCGCGCTCTGCGGACTGGCCGCCGGGGTGAGCGGCTGGTGGGTCGCCCACGAGACGCCGCTGCTGGCCTACCCGGGACTGGCCTCCGTCCCGCAGGTCAGCGCGGTCGCCCTGGCCGGCGCCCTCATCGGGCTCGCGGCGGCCGCCCTGGCGCCACCGCCCCGGGTGGTGCTGGCGTGATCGAGCTGCGCGGCATCACCTTCGCCTACGACGACCACCGCATCCTCGACGGCGTCGACCTCGACCTCGACGAGGGCGAGCTGGTCCTGGTCTCCGGCCCGACCGGTGTCGGGAAGTCCACCCTCCTGGGCGTGGTGACCGGCCTGGTGCCGCGCTTCTCCGGTGGGGTTCTCGGCGGCGACGTGCTGCTCGACGGCGTCAGCATCGTCCGTACGCCGCCACGCGAGCGCGCCCACGCGATCGGTTACGTCGGCCAGGACCCGGCCGCCGGCTTCGTGACCGACACCGTGGAGGACGAGCTCGCCTACGGGATGGAGCAGCTCGGCCTGCCCGCCGAGACGATGCGCCGCCGGGTCGAGGAGACCCTCGACCTGCTCGGGATCGCCGAGCTGCGCGACCGCGACCTGCGCACCCTCTCCGGCGGCCAGCAGCAGCGGGTGGCGATCGGGGCGGTGCTGACCATGCACCCGCGGCTGCTGGTGCTCGACGAGCCCACCTCGGCGCTCGACCCCACCGCGGCCGAGGAGGTGCTCGCCACCCTCACCCGGCTCGTCCACGACCTCGGCGTCTCGGTGCTGCTGGCCGAGCACCGCCTGGAGCGGGTGGTCCCGTTCGCCGACCGGATGTGCCTGCTGACCGGTGACGGACGGGTCGCGGTGGGGGAGCCGGCGCAGCTGCTGGCGACGTCCCCCGTCGTACCTCCGATCGTGGAGCTGGGCCGCGCGGCCGGCTGGTCGCCGCTGCCGCTGAGCGTGCGCGACGCGCGCCGGCGGGCACGAGAGCTGCCGGCCCTGGCTCTCCCCGAGCCGGCGACCGAGCCGACCGCGGCACCCGGCCTGGTGGCCACCGGGGTCACCGTCGTGCACGGCCGCACCGTGGCGCTGCGGGAGGTCGACGTCCGAGTCCCCGCGGGCCGGGTGACGGCGCTGATGGGGCGCAACGGCTCGGGCAAGTCCTCCCTGCTGTGGAGCCTGCAGGGCACCGGCCGCCGGCAGGCGGGCACGGTCCAGGTCGGCGAGCTGGACCCGGCCCGGCTGGAGGCGGCGGACCGCCGCGCGCTGGTCGGCCTCCTGCCCCAGACCGCCGGCGACCTGCTCTACCTGGAGACGGTCGCCGAGGAGTGCGCCGCGGGCGGCCCGGCCACGCGCAGGATCCTGGACCGACTGGTCCCCGGCATCCCCGACGACGGGCACCCGCGCGACCTCTCGGAGGGCCAGCGCCTGGCGCTCGCACTCGCCCTGGTGCTGGCCGCCCGGCCGCGCGTGGTGCTGCTCGACGAGCCCACCCGCGGCCTCGACTACGCCGCGAAGCGGGTGCTGGCCACCATCCTGCGCGACCTCGCCGCGAACGGGCACGCCGTCCTGGTCGCCACCCACGACGTCGAGTTCGTGGCCCAGGCCGCCGACGACGTGGTGGTGCTGGCCGAGGGCGAGGTCGTCTCGTCGGGCCCGGTCCGACGCGTCGTCGCCGAGTCCCCGGCCTTCGCGCCCCAGGTCACCAAGGTGCTGGGCTCGCCCTGGCTGCGGGTCGACGAGGTCGTGGCCGCCCTGGACGGCGTCCGGTGAGCGGCGCCGTCGCCCTCTCGCGCCGCTCGGCCGCGGTGCTCCTGGTCGCCTCGGTCGCCGGGCTCGGCATGCTCTGCTGGCCGCTGCTCGTTCAGGTCGACGCCGGCACCACCCGGGTCGATCCGCCCTTCCTGTTCCTGGCCCTGCTGCCGGTCGTGATCGCGGTGGTGCTGGCCGAGGTCAGTGAGGGCGGGCTGGACCCTCGGGTGCTGGCCGTCCTCGGCGTGCTGAGCGCCATCAACGCCGTGCTGCGCGGCATCTCGGCCGGTACGGCGGGCGTCGAGCTGGTCTTCTTCCTGCTGATCCTGGCCGGCCGGGTGTTCGGCGCCGGGTTCGGCTTCGTCCTCGGCTGCACGTCCCTCTTCGCGTCGGCCCTGATGACCGCGGGCGTCGGCCCGTGGCTGCCGTTCCAGATGATCTGCTCGGCCTGGATCGGCATGGGCGCCGGGCTGTTGCCGCGCCGGGTCACCGGGCGCGCCGAGGTCGTGATGCTCGCGGCGTACGGCGTGGTCGCGGCGTACGCCTACGGCCTGCTGATGAACCTCTCCGGCTGGCCGTTCCTGCTCGGCGTGCAGGTGCCGGGCCACGAGGGCTCGCTGGCCTACGTGCCGGGGGCGCCGCTGCTGGACAACCTGCAGACCTTCCTCGTCTACACGCTGCTGACCTCGACCAGCAGCTTCGACACCGGACGGGCGGTCACCACGGCGGTCGCCGTGGTCGTCCTCGGACCGGCGGTGCTGACGACCCTGCGCCGGGCCGCGCGGCGGGCGACGGTGACCGGTCGTGTCGAGGAGCCGACTACGGCCGGATGACCAGGATCCGGTCGTCGCCCTCGCGGGGGTCGATCCGACCGTCCCGGTTGCTCGTCGTCAGCCACAACCGTCCGTCGGGAGCGGTGACCACGGTGCGCATCCGCCCGTAGTCACCGACGAAGTACGGCGTCGGATTCGTCGCCTCGCCGTCCTCGAGGTCGACCCGCCACAGCCGCTCGCCCTTCAGCGCGGCCAGCCACAGGTGGCCGCCGGCGTACGCGAGCCCGGAGGGGGAGGCCTCGTCGGTGCCCCAGGTGACCTGCGGATCGGTGAACCCCTGGTCGGTGCCGCCCTCGCCCTCGACCTCCGGCCAGCCGTAGTTGTCACCGGCCCGGATCCGGTTGAGCTCGTCGAAGGTCTGGTCGCCGAACTCCGAGGCCCAGAGCTGGTCGTCGACGAAGGCCAGGCCCTGGACGTTGCGGTGGCCCCACGACCACACCGGGCTGTCGAACGGGTTCCCGGGGGCGGGGTCGCCGTCGGGCGTGATCCGCAGGATCTTGCCGGCCAGGTCCTCGCGGTCCTGGGCGCGGTCGGGCTCGCCGATCTCGCCGGTGGTCACGTAGAGGTAGCCGTTCGGCCCGAACTCCAGCCGGCCGCCGTCGTGGCGGAAGCCGTTGGGGATGCCGGTGAGGATCGGCTCGGGCGTGCCGAGCCGGTTGCCGCGCAGCGTCGCGCGAACCACCCGGTTGTCCTCGGCGGTGCTGACGTAGAGGAAGACGAAGCGGTCCTCGTCGAAGGTGGGCGACACGGCAACGCCGAGCAGCCCGGCCTCGCCCTGGGGCGCGGCGGCGTCGATCGTGCCGAGCTCGGTGACCCGGTGCGGCCGCTCGCCGCCGATCCGCAGCACCCGCCGGGTGTCGCGCTCGGTGACGATCGCGTCGCCGTCGGGCAGGAAGTCCAGGCCCCAGGGGGCGGCGAGGCCGGTCGCGATCGTCCCCAGCACCTTCGGCGGCTTCGTCGTGACGGCCTCGGTCGACTCGGTCGCGCTCGGCGACGACGACGGCGCGGCGGCGCTCGTCGGGGCGCTCGGGGTGGGCGTCGGGGTCGGTGTGCCCTCGATCTCGTAGGTCACCTCGGACCCGCCCTGCGAGCAGCCCGCCAGCAGTCCGGCCGACAGGACCAGGGCGAGTGCTCGCTTCATGTCAGCCGACCCTACGGAGGAAGGCCAACAGCAGCTCGTGCACGCGCTCGGGCTGCTCCATCTGGATGAAGTGGCTGCCGCGCAGCTCGACGTACGTCGCGTCGACGAGGCGCGCGGCCGCCGTCCGCATGTGGCGCGAGCCCGCGAGCACGTCGTACGACGCCGCGACGAAGGCGACCGGCACCCGGATCCGGCTGAGCGGGACGCGCGGGTGCTCGGACGAGCGCAGGGCGAGGTGGGCGTACCAGTCGAGCGGCGTGGTCAGGAACTCGCGCACGGCCTCGACCGCGAGCTCGGGGTCGGCGACGGGGAACATGAAGCCGGAGTGGGAGAGCAGGTCGATCGCCCGGCGCCCGACCGGGAGTCGCGACGCGATCGGCGTGAGCGCGCGGCCTCCGAGGCGCAGCCCGTGGGCCAGGCCGACGGTGAGGGCGCGCGCGGCCGGGCGGGGGAGCAGCAGCGGACCGAGCATCGTGGAGAACGTGTCGCCGGGGACCCCGGCCACGGCGAAGAGGCCGGTCACACGCTCGGGGTGGTCGGCGGCCAGCTCGAACATGGTGTTCACGCCCATCGACCAGCCCATCAGCACGGCCCGGTCGACGCCGAAGTGGTCCATCACCGACAGGGCATCCTCGACGAACTCGTCGATGCCGACGCGGTCGACGTCGACGGGCCGGTCCGAGCCGCCGGTGCCGCGGTGGTTCCACGACACCACGCGGACGCCGCAGTCCGGTCGGAGCAGGGCCGGCCAGGTCCAGGGGTTGGTGCCGAGGCCGTTGCAGAGCACGACCGTCGGGCCGTCGATGCTGCCGTCGGGGTCGTTGGTCCAGGCCCGGAGCCGGGTGCCGTCGTCGGAGAGGACGTCGTGGAAGGCCAGGACGGCGCGATCGTCGATGCGGGCGGCGGAGGTCGGCATGACCCGCAGACTAGGTGCTCCGTCAGCGCGCGGCGCGCACCTCGGTCGCCGGCCGGGCCGGCGGAGCGGCGAGCGCGGCGAAGAAGTCCTCGACCTCCTCGCGCTCGGCCCGGCGCTGCGCGAGCGCGGTCGAGGCGACCATGGCGTTGCGTCGGGCGCGCAGCTGGGACTCGACCGACCACTGGTCGAGCCGCCGCTCGGCGCGGCGCAGCAGGGACAGAGGCGTGAGCGCGGCGACCGACATGGCTGCTCCGAGAGGGAGGTGCTGGGGGTGGGGAGCACCCACGCTAGGGGGTGTGGGCGTCCTCGCGGTCACCGGCGTGTGACGAGGTCGTGAACTAGCAGGGTGCGGGCTCGGCCAGCACCCGCCCGGAGCGGGTCGCGCCGACGCTGGCGACCACGACGCAGGCCATCGCCGCCCACTGCACCGGGCTCAGGAACTCGGCCAGCACCACGATGCCGGCCAGCGCCGCGGCCGCCGGCTCCAGGCTCATCAGGATGCTGAACACCGCGGGTCGGATCGACCGGAGTGCGACCAGCTCGCAGGTGTAGGGGATGACCGAGCTGAGCAGCCCGACGAGCGCGCCGAGGAGCAGGATCCGTCCGTCGCCGAGCTCGTCGGCGTGGGCGCCCAGGGCGAGCGGGGTCAGCAGCAGCATCGCCACCACGCTGGCGACCACCAGGCCATCGAAGCCCGGCCAGCGTCGGCCGGTCTGCGCACTCATCAGGATGTACGTCGCCCACGCGGCGCCGGCCAGCAGCGCGTAGAGCACCCCGACCGGGTCGAGGTCACTGCGCTCGAACCCGAGCAGCAGCACGCCCAGCCCGGCCAGGCCGACCCAGAGCAGGTCGCGGACCCGCCGCGAGCCCAGCACCGCGAGGGTCAGCGGTCCGGCGAACTCGATCGTCACGGCGAGGCCCAGCGGGATCCGCTGGAAGGACTGGTAGATCGACCAGTTCATCAGGCCGAGGCTGGCGCCGTACGCGAGGACGACGAGCCAGTCGTCGCGGGTCTTGCCGCGCAGCACCGGACGGGCGATGGCCAGCATGACCAGCGCGCTGGCCGCGAGCCGCAACCACACGATCGTGGTCGGGTCGACCTCGTCGAAGAGGCTCTTGGCGATGCCGGCGCCGAACTGGACGGACAGGATGCCGATCAGCACCAACCAGATCGGGGAGATCGCCGATGACTTCCTCGCCGTCACCGGGTCAACCTACCGACGAGGTCCGGCGAGCGAGGAGGCAGGGATGGGCACGGTGCTGATGGTGGGCACGCGCAAGGGACTGTGGATCGGGACGTCCGACGACGCACGCGGCGACTGGGAGTTCACGGGGCCGCACCACGACATGGAGGAGGTCTACTCCTGCCTGGTCGACACCCGCGGGGCGTCGCCGCGGCTGCTGGCCGGCTCCTCGTCCAGCTGGCTCGGGCCGCAGGTGCGTCGCAGCGAGGATCTCGGTCGATCGTGGACCGAGACGCCGGGCGCGATCCGCTTCGCCGAGGACGACGGCGCCTCCGTGGAGCGGGTGTGGCAGCTGGTGCCGGGCGCCGAGGACGGCGTCGTGTACGCCGGCACCGAGCCCGGAGCGGTCTGGCGCTCGACGGACGGCGGCGCGTCGTTCGCCCTCGAGCGCGCGCTCTGGGAGCACCCCGACCGACCGCAGTGGGGCGCCGGCTTCGGCGGCCAGGCCTTCCACACGATCCTCCCGCACCCGACCGACCCGGCCTCGGTCACGGTGGCCATCTCCACCGGCGGCGTCTACCAGACCGCCGACGGCGGCGCGTCCTGGGAGCCGCGCAACACCGGCATCCGGGCGGAGTTCCTGCCGGAGGGGGAGCAGTACCCGCGCTTCGGCCAGTGCGTCCACAAGGTCGCCCGGCACCCGTCGCGTCCCGAGCGGCTCTACCTGCAGAACCACGGCGGCGTCTATCGCTCCGACGACCACGCCGCGACCTGGGTCTCGATCGCCGACGGCCTGCCCGCCGACTTCGGGTTCCCGGTCGTCGTGCACCCGCACGAGCCCGACACCGTCTTCGTCTTCCCGCTGAACGCCGGCGAGGGGCGCTACCCGACCGATGGGAAGGCCCGCGTCTGGCGCTCCCGCGACGCGGGGGAGAGCTGGGAGGAGCTCGGCGACGGCCTCCCGGACTACTTCTACGTCGGCGTCATGCGCGATGCCATGTGCGCCGACGACCACGACACCACCGGCCTGTACGTCGGTGCCCGCAACGGCGCGGTCTGGGCCTCCGCCGACGCCGGCGGGACCTGGGCGCAGGTCGTCGCGAACCTCCCGGACGTGCTGGTGGTGCGGGCGGCGCGGGTCTAGCAGCCGCTGTCCACGTCCCCGCAGGCGGACCGGATCCCGAGGATGAGCCCCAGGGCCACGATCATCGTCAGCACCCCGAGGAACAGGAGGAGGCGTGTCCGCGTCATCGCGCCCGCGACCGTGAGGGACAGGCCCGCCTGGATCAGGAGGAACACGTCGAGGGAGACGAGGGTCATGACCCGCACCATAGTTTTGAACTCGTTCAAGAAAGCAGGTGGTCCAGTCGGGCAGGAACACGGAGCTTCGATCCGCGCCCGACCGAGTGGCCGCTCTGGGACGATCTCCGGGTGAGCGACCAGGGCATCGTCCTCCCCACCGTCCCCACCCGGCGGCGCGGTGCGTGGATCGGCTGGCTGTTCGTGCTGGCCACCCTGGTCGGGGTGTCGGGGTTGGTCCTCGCGCTCGCCCGGCAGGAGTGGCTGGGCGTGGGGAGGGCCGCGGCGATGACGGTCGTCTTCGCGCTCGCCGGGGCGCGGCACCGCTACGACGAGCTGCCGGGCCGGGTGGAGCTCGTGGGCCTGGTCGCCGCCGGAGCGTGGCTGGCGCTCACCGTCGCCCCCTACCTCTAGCTCCGCTTGACCCCGACGCGACGTCAGGGTCTGTGCTGGGGGCATGCGCCTGATCCCCGTCGCCTACCTCGGCTCCTACCTGATGTCGGTGCTCGGCAACTCCGTCGCCGCCGTCGCGCTGCCCCTGATCGTGCTGCAGACGACCGGCAGCGCCCTGTCCGCCGGAGCCGTGGCTGCGGCGACCGCCGTACCCGCGGTGCTGGCGGGGCTGTTCATGGGCGTGGTGATCGACCGGGTGAACCGCCGTACCTCCTCGGTCGTGACCGACCTGGTCTCGGCCGGGGCGGTCGCCGCCCTGCCGGTCGTCGACCACGTCACTGGCCTCAGCCTCGGCTGGTTCGTGCTGCTCGGAGCGATCGGGGCGTTCGGTGACGTCCCGGGCATGACCGCGCGCGAGGCGCTGCTGCCGGCGATCGCGCGGCACGGGGACCTCTCCGTCGAGCGGCTGGTCGGGGCCCGTGAGGCGCTCGGGGCGATCGCCCTGCTGGTCGGCCCGGCGGCCGCAGGGCTGCTGATGGCGCTGCTCGACGGCTCGACGGTCCTGTGGATCACGGCTGTGACCTCGCTGCTGGCGGCGCTCACCACCCTCCTGGTGCCGCACGCGGTCGGTCGCGTGGAGAAGGGGAGCGCGGTGTCCTCCTCCTGGGCACAGGTCCGGGAGGGGTGGCACACGCTGCTCGCCAGTCGCTTCCTGGTCGTCCTGACCGGGCTCACGCTGGTGTCGGTGTTCGTGCTCGGTGCCTTCCAGGGTCTGGTCCTGCCCGTCTACTTCACCGCCGAGGACCAGCCCGGGCGCCTGGGTCTGGTGCTCACCGCCCTCGCGGCCGGCCTGCTGCTGGGCAGCGGCGCCTACGTCGCCGCGGGTCCGCGGGTCCGGCGCCGGACCTGGCTGCTCACCGGGCTGCTGGGCTCCGTCGTCGGATTCGGGGTGATGGCGGCCCTCGGGTCGTGGTGGCTCGTCCTGGTCGGCGCCTTCGTCGTGGGCGTCTTCAGCGGCCTCTTCTCCAGCCTCCTCGGCGTCCTGACGGTCGAGCGCGTCCCCGACGCGCTGCGAGGTCGGATCACCGGCACCCAGAACGCGCTGGTCACGGCGGTGGGCCCGCTGGCCATCGTCGTCGCGGCGGTCCTCGTCGAGTACGTCGGCCTCCGCGAGGCTGCCATGCTGGTCGCGGCGGTCTGGGTGCTGGCGGCCCTGGCCGCGGCTCCCGGTCGATGGCTGGAGCTCCCGGTCACCCCCGCCCCGGCCCTGCAGGAGGACCAGCATGCGCAGCGGTGAGCTCGCCGCCCTCGCCGGAGTCACCGTGCGCACCCTGCGGCACTACCACCAGCTGGGCATCCTCGACGAGCCCGAGCGGGCGGCCAACGGCTACCGGGAGTACGACGTCCACGACCTGGTCCGGGTGCTGCGGATCAGGCGGTTGGCCGACCTCGGTCTCGGTCTCGAGGCGATTCCGGGCGTGCTCGACGACACCGGCGACGGGCACGCCGTGGTGCTGGAGCAGCTCGACACCGAGCTGGCCGCGCAGGTGGCACGGCTCGAGGAGCAGCGGGCGGTGATCGCGGCGCTGCGCCGGGACGGAGCGTCCCCCGACCTGCCTCCGGAGCTGGCGCGGCAGTGGCACGCGCTCGTCGAGGCCGGGCAGCCCCGTCGCCTGGCCGAACTCGACCGGGACCAGATCCTGATCCTGGTCCAGCTCGGAGGTGCGCGGGCGGTCTCGATGGTCGCCCGCCTCTATGCCCAGGTCGAGGATCCGGGGCAGCGGGCGGCGTACCTGGAGCTCGGGGCTCGCTTCGAGCGACTCACCTCGGAGACCGCGACGGCCGAGGTCGACCGCCTGGTCGCCGACACCACGTCGTTCCTGGGGCGGATGGTCGCCGACCTCGGCGACGAGGAGCTCGACCTCGACGCGGGTGAGGCGCTCCTGGACGCCCATAGCCGGGACCTGCTCAACCCGACCCAGCGAGCCGTCCTCGGTAGGATCCAGGCCGCACTGGCTCGCTAGGGCCGGTGGCGTGCTGCGCGCCCCCCCGGGGGGAGCTGCGGATCAGTCGGACTGCCCCCGCCAGGCGGCGACGACGCCGGGAGGCGGCGTGGTGGACGACCGTCCGATCGAGCCGATCGGCGGCTGCGCGACCCCGTGGCCGGGAGCGGTCCGCCCGCCGGTCAGCTGGCGGTAGATCTCCTGTGCGGAGCCGCGCATGCCCCGCAGGAACGGGTGGAAGTCGGCCGCCCGCAGCGGCTTGAGGGTGCTGCCGTTGATCCAGGCCTCCTGGCCGGCGCACGCGTCGTGGCCGCGGGAGGCGGGATAGAGGTTCAGGTAGGTGGCGCCGTTGTTGACCGCGGCCCGGCGCAGGGAGCGGTTCAGCCGCCGCTCGATCCGGTTGCCCCAGCGGTAGTCACCGGCCGCGAACTTCACGGCCTTGCAGGTCCCGCGCTCGGGGAGCAGCCGCGGGTAGCCGACGACGTACACCTCGGCGTTCGGCGCCCGCCGGGCGACCGCCCGCAGCGTGCGGCCGACGTACCGCTGGATCCGAGTGGCGTCGCGGAGCTTGGTGTCCACCCCACGACGGTTGGTGAAGTGGCGCCGACAGGGGTCGCCCTGCGGGTCGAGCTCGGCGACCTTCTGGCAGACCTCGATCATCGAGCCGAAGAGCTTCCGGTCATTGCCGCCGATGCCGACGGTCACCAGGTCGGTCCCGGCGCTCAGGGCGTCGATCTGCCGGGGCGGCTTGGGCCCGGGGATGATCGTCGTCTGGGCGCGCCGGTCGAGATCGGCCGTCTCGGCACCCGAGCAGGTGACGTCGACGTAGCTGCGCACCTTCAGGTAGCCGGCCAGGAACGCCGGGTAGTTGTTGGTCGAGCGCAGACAGCCGAGCGGGTCGAGCCGCTGGGCCGGCACGAGCGGGCCGGCGCTGTAGGAGTCGCCGAGGGCGACGTAGTCGATCGGCTCGCCGCTCGCCACCACGTGGCTGGCCGGTCCGGCGGCGGCCGGTCCTCCGGGTGCGGTCCCGAGGGTGGTCGCCAGCACCAGCGCGGCGGCGGCGTACAGGATCGACCGGGACGGGCGAGGACGGACGGTGCGCATGGTGCCTCCGGGGTAGGGCGGGACGAGACGGGAGTTCTGCAACCCGTTCTCGTTCTACCCACTCCGGGGCGGTCCTACGACTGCGGCACGTGCGGACCCATCGGCGGGGTCTGCTCCTGGTAGGCCGGCAGCTCGCCCGTCTCGGGCTCGTGCACGATCGGGTCGGGGACGCCCGCGGTGATCGTGCTGCCGTCGGCCCGGATGCCCCCGGTGATCGGGTGGTCGTCGACGACGCCGGTCATCCGCGGGCCCTGGTCGTCGAGGACGACCTCGAGCGGCGCCGCCGCGCTCACGTCGTACGACGTGCCGCGCACGCTGACCGTCACCGTGTCGCCCTCGGCGGGCGGGACCTCCAGGCTGATCCGCAGCTGCCGCTCGGTGACCTCGACCAGCAGCCGGGCGCCCTGCCAGGCGAGCCGGTAGCGCAGGACCGGCCAGCCCACGGGCAGCCGCGGGTCGAAGGACAGCTCGCCGCCGTGGTCGCGCATGCCGCCGAAGCCGGAGACCAGGGCGCTCCACACGCCGCCGCAGGACGCGACGTGCATGCCGTCGACGGTGTTGCCGTGCAGGTTCTTGAGGTCGACGTACAGCGCCTCGTGGAAGTAGCGCAGCGCGGTGTCGTGGTGGCCGACCTCGGCGGCGATGATCGCCTGGACGCAGGCCGACAACGTCGAGTCGCCGGTGGTGATCGGGTCGTAGTACTCGAAGTCCGCGCGCTTCTCGTCGTCGCTGAACCGGTCGCCCTGCAGGAACAGCGCGAGCACGACGTCGGCCTGCTTCAGCACCTGGAACCGGTAGATCACCAGCGGGTGGTAGTGCAGCAGCAGCGGCCGCAGCTCGGCCGGCGTCTTCGACAGGTCCCACACCTCGCGGTCCAGGAAGAAGTCGTCCTGCGGGTGGATGCCCAGGCCGGCGTCGAACGGGATCGACATGCCGGCGGCGCAGCGACGCCACTCGTCGACCTCCTCGCCGCTCAGGTCGAGCCGGGCCCGCAGCCGGTCGAACTCGACCGGGTCGGCCTCCCGGACCCACTCCACCGCCTCGACGGCCTGCTCCAGGTTGAAGCGGGCCATCACGTTGGTGAACAGGTTGTTGTTGACGACGGTCGTGTACTCGTCGGGCCCGGTGACTCCGTGGATGTGGAAGCTCTCGTCGCCGTTGCTGCGCCAGAAGCCGAGGTCGGCCCACATCCGCGCGGTCTCGATGAGGATGTCGATGCCCTCGCGGACCAGGAAGCCCCGGTCGCCGGTGGCCCGGACGTACTTGGTGAGCGCGTAGGCGACGTCGGCGTCGATGTGGACCTGCGCCGAGCCGGCCGCGTAGTACGCCGACGCCTCCTCGCCGTTGATCGTGCGCCACGGGAACATGGCGCCGCTCTGGGCCATCTCGCGGGCCCGGTTCCGGGCAGCCGGAAGCATGAGCGACCGGAAGTGCAGGGCGTTGCGGGCCACCTCGGGCAGCGTGTAGGTGAGGAACGGGATCACGTAGACCTCGGTGTCCCAGAAGTAGTGACCCTCGTAGCCGGAGCCGGTCACCCCCTTGGCCGGTACGCCGAGCCCGTCGGTGCGGCCGCTGGCCTGGGCGAGGGAGAACAGGTTGAACCGCACCGCCTGCTGCACGGCCGCGAGTTCGTGGCTCGCCGTACCGACGGGGTCGTCCGCGAGCTGCCCGACCTCGACGTCCGCGGCGTCCCAGAACCGGCCGTACCAGGCGCGCTGGTCCTCCAGGTAGTGCTTCAGCCCCTGTCGCTTGGCCCGGTCGAGGGTGCGGTCGCAGCGGTCCGACAGCTCGCGCACCGGGACGCCCCGCGAGGAGTGGTAGGCGACGGTCTTGCAGAGGGTGATCGTGTTGCCCTCGGTGGCGTCGACCCGGAAGACGGTCTTGGCCAGGTCCTCGTCGCCGCGGACGACGATCTCGTGCTCGTCGGAGGTGGTCAGGTCGTGGTCGGCGGCCACCGCGATCGTCATGCCCGAGGTCGCGCAGCGGTAGCCGAGCAGCATCCGGTCGTCGCGGGCGTAGTGCAGTCGCGGCTCCAGGACCCGCCCGGCGAAGGCCGCCGCCTTGCGTGGGTCGGTCATCCCGATCGCGACCTGGGGCTGCTCCGCCCCGACGTACTCGTCACGGCCGTCCTGGCGGTTGATGATCTGCGAGGAGACCACCACCGGCGCGTCGCCGCTGAGCATGGTGATCTCCAGCGTCAGGAACGACAGGTGCCGCTGGGTCATCGAGACCATCCGCGTGGAGTGGATCCGCACCCGCTTGCCCGACGGCGTGCGCCAGACCAGGTTGCGGCGCAGCAGGCCGTCGCGGAAGTCGAGCGATCGCTCGTAGAACTCCAGGTCGGACGTGCCGAAGGTCAGCGGCTCGTCGTCGACGTAGATCTTGACGACCTTCGCGTCGGGCACGTTGACGATGGTCTGGCCGGTGCGGGCGAAGCCGAACGCCGCCTCCGCGTGCCGGATCGGCCAGGTCTCGTGGAAGCCGTTGACGAACGTCCCGTGGGCGTACGACGGCCGCCCCTCCTCGGGGTTGCCGCGCATGCCGAGGTAGCCGTTGGCCACGGTGAAGAGCGTCTCGGTCACGCCCAGGTCGTCGGGGTGGTAGCTGGTCTCCACCAGCCGCCAGGGGTCGATCGGGAACCGACCGCGGTCCATCGGGTCCGGGCCCACCTTGCGGGGGTTCACGGGACCAGGTCCGCGAGGTCGCTGACGACGACCGTCGCCCCGGCGTCGCTGAGCGTGCCGTGACCGGCACCCCGGTCGACCCCGATGACGGCGGCGAACCCTCCGGCCGCCCCGGCCCGCACGCCCGACACGGCATCCTCGAGGACCACCGCTCTCGCGTGCGGGACCCCGAGCACGTCGGCGGCGTGCTGGAAGGTGTCGGGCGCGGGCTTGCCGGGCAGGCCCAGCTCCTCGGCCACCGCCCCGCTCACCACGGTCCGGAACCGGTCGGCCAGGCCGGCGGCCTCGAGGACGGCCGGCGCGTTGACCGAGGAGGAGACGACCGCGAGCGGCAGCCCCCGGTTGCGCAGGTGGTCGAGGAGCGCGACCGAGCCGGGGTAGGCCGTCACGCCGTCGCGGGCCAGCACCGCGTTGAAGGCGTCGTTCTTGCGGTTGCCCAGACCGCGCACGGTCTCGGCGCTCGCCGGGTCGTCGCTGGTGCCCTCGGGCAGGTCGATGCCGCGGGCGCCGAGGAAGTCGCGCACCCCGTCGTACCGGGGCTTGCCGTCGACGTGGGCGAAGTAGTCGGCGTCGGTGTACGGCGACCGGTCGCCGGCCCCGTCGTACGCCTGGAGGAAGGCGTTGAACATCTCGGCCCAGGCGCGCATGTGCACCTCGGCGGTCGGGGTCACCACCCCGTCGAGGTCGAACAGGGCAGCGTCCACGTCGTCCCAGCTGAAGTCGGCCACGGGGAACACGCTAGAGGGCCCGAGGGGTCGCTCGTCCAGACAACCCGCCCGGGACGTGTTGAGACTCCGGCCACTCCGGGCCCAGACTGCCGCCCATGGGAGCGTTCGAGGTCGTCCGCAGCACCACCATCGGGGCGGACGCCCGGGTGGTGCACGCGCTCGTCAACGACCTCCACCTGTGGACCGCCTGGTCGCCCTGGGAGGACATCGACCCCGGCATGGAGCGCGTGCACACGGGCTCGCCGTACGGCGTGGGCGCCTGCTACGCGTGGCACGGGAACCGCAAGGCGGGCGCCGGGTCGATGCAGATCACGTCGTCGCAGCCCGAGCGGATCGAGCTGGTGCTGCGCTTCCTCAAGCCGTTCTCGACCACCAACGAGGTGTGGTTCGAGCTGCTGTCGGTCGCCGGCTCGACGGTGGTGACCTGGCGGATG
Source organism: Nocardioides lianchengensis (assembly GCF_900101465.1). Lineage (GTDB taxonomy): Bacteria > Actinomycetota > Actinomycetes > Propionibacteriales > Nocardioidaceae > Nocardioides > Nocardioides lianchengensis. The sequence continues at coordinate 343,204 of NZ_FMZM01000003.1, read as the reverse complement.
CGGGGCGCGACGAGCGGCCTGATGTCGTGGCTGAGCCCGGTCATCCCGATGGATCGACTGGTCGGCCGAGACTTCGAGCGGGGTCTGGCGAAGCTGAAGAAGGTGGCCGAGGGCGACCCCTCGCCGACCGGCTCCCCCTGAGCCCGACCCTGAGACCGGCGTACGGCGGCGCCGGGCCCCGATTAGGCTCGGAGGCATGAGCGAGCAGGACCCGACCACGCACGACCTCAAGCCCCGTTCGCGGGACGTGACCGACGGACTGGAGCGGGCCGCGGCGCGCGGCATGCTCCGCGCCGTCGGCATGGGCGACGACGACTGGGAGAAGCCCCAGATCGGCGTGGCCTCCAGCTGGAACGAGATCACCCCCTGCAACCTCTCGCTGGACCGGCTGGCGAAGGCCGTCAAGAACGGCGTGCACGCGGCCGGTGGCTACCCGCTCGAGTTCGGGACCATCTCGGTCTCCGACGGCATCTCGATGGGCCACGAGGGGATGCACTTCTCGCTGGTCTCGCGCGAGGTCATCGCCGACTCGGTCGAGACCGTGATGATGGCCGAGCGTCTCGACGGCTCGGTGCTCCTGGCCGGCTGTGACAAGTCGCTGCCCGGCATGCTGATGGCCGCCGCGCGGCTCGACCTGTCCAGCGTGTTCCTCTACGCCGGCTCCACGATGCCGGGCTCGGTCGACGGCAACGACGTGACGATCATCGACGCCTTCGAGGCGGTCGGCGCCTGCCTGGCCGGCAAGATCACCCGCGCCGAGGTGGACCGGATCGAGCGGGCCATCTGTCCGGGTGAGGGCGCCTGCGGCGGCATGTACACCGCCAACACCATGGCCTCGGTGGCCGAGGCGATCGGCATGAGCCTGCCCGGCTCGGCCGCCCCTCCGGCCGTCGACCGGCGTCGCGACGGGTTCGCGCACCGTTCCGGCGAGGCCGTCGTGAACCTTCTCAAGCACGGCATCACCGCCCGCCAGATCATGACCAAGGAGGCGTTCGAGAACGCCATCACCGTCGTCATGGCCCTCGGCGGCTCGACGAACGCCGTGCTGCACCTGCTGGCCATGGCCCGCGAGGCCGACGTCGACCTGACCATCGACGACTTCAACCGGGTCGGCGAGAAGGTGCCGCACCTCGGCGACCTGAAGCCGTTCGGCAAGTACGTCATGAACGACGTCGACAAGATCGGCGGCATCCCCGTCGTGATGAAGGCGCTGCTCGACGCGGGCCTCATGCACGGCGACTGCCTGACCGTCACCGGCAAGACCATGGCCGAGAACCTCGAGGCGCTGGCCCCGCCGGCTCTCGACGACGACGTGATCCGCAAGCTGGACCGGCCGATCCACGCCACCGGCGGCCTGACCATCCTCAAGGGCACGCTGGCCCCCGAGGGCGCGGTCGTGAAGTCGGCCGGCTTCGACGACACCGTCTTCCGCGGCACCGCCCGGGTCTTCGACGGCGAGCGCGCCGCGATGGACGCCCTCGAGGAGGGGAAGATCCAGGCCCGCGACGTCGTGGTCATCCGCTACGAGGGCCCCAAGGGCGGTCCCGGCATGCGGGAGATGCTGGCCATCACCGGCGCGATCAAGGGCGCCGGCCTCGGCAAGGACGTCCTGCTCGTCACCGACGGCCGCTTCTCCGGCGGTACGACGGGCCTCTGCGTGGGCCACATCGCGCCCGAGGCCGTCGACGGCGGACCGATCGCGTTCGTGCAGGACGGCGACCCGATCGTGCTCGACGTGCTGAACCGCACGCTGGAGGTCGAGATCACCGAGGAGGACTACGCCGCCCGCCAGGAGGGCTGGACGCCGCGCCCGCCGAAGTACACCCGCGGGGTTCTCGGCAAGTACGCCAAGGTCGTGCAGTCCGCGGCCCACGGCGCCGTCACCAGCTGAGGCGGTCGCCGCCGGATGGGGAAGACCTACGACGCGATCGACGGACGCCTGCGGGCGTTCGTCGAGCGCCAACCCGTCTTCTTCGTGGCGACGGCACCGTCCGGCGACGGCGGCCACGTCAACGTCTCGCCGAAGGGCCTCGCCGACACCTTCGCGGTCGTCGACGAGCACACGGTCGCCTATCTCGACCTGACCGCGAGCGGGGCCGAGACGATCGCCCACCTGCGCCAGAACGGCCGGATCACGCTGATGTTCTGCTCCTTCGAGCGGACCCCCAACGTGGTCCGGTTCCACGGCCGCGGGCGCGTCGTCACGGTGTACGACGACGACTTCGCCACCTGGGCCAACCGCTTCCCGGCCAACCCGGCCGCCCGGGCGGTGATCGTGGTCGACGTCGAGCGGGTCAGCGACTCCTGCGGCTACGCGCTGCCGCTGCTCAGCCTCGACGAGGAGCGGGACCTGCTCACCCCCAACATGGAGCGGCGCGGACCCGACGGGGTGCTCGCCTACCGGGTGCAGAAGAACCGCACCAGCATCGACGGCCTGCCCGCGTTCGACCAGGACCCGGTCCCGTGAGCGACCGGCGCCCCGAGCCGACCTGGCCGATCCTCGTCCTCGTGCTGCTGGTGCTGCTCGCGCTGCTGGCGGTCTCCTGGGAGGCGGGCTACCAGTCGGCCGACTCGGCGCGCGCCGAGCCCGAGGCCGCGCCCGCGGTGTCCGAGCCGCCGGCGCCCCAGACCTCTGACGCGGAGCCGGCCGCACCCGCGGAGCCGACCGAGCCGGTCGTCCCCGCCGAGCCGGTCACGGGGGAGCCGGTCGCCACGCTGCCGGGCGGCCGCACCCGGGTCTTCGAGGGCGGCCGGTTCCTGGTGGCCCACTACGGCACCGCCGGCACCGGCTCGCTCGGCGTGCTGGGGGAGCGGTCGCCCGACCAGGCTGCGGCCGCCGTACGACGGGCCGCCCGGCCGTTCCGCCGTCCGGGCCGCCCGGTGCAGGGCGTCTTCGAGCTGATCGTCACCGTCGCCGACGGGCACCCCGGCCGCGACGGCGACTTCAGCCACGACATCCCGCGCGCCGACGTACGCCGCTACGTCCGGGCCGCCCGGCGGCACGGGCTCCTGCTGCTGCTCGACATCCAGCCGGGACGCTCCGACTTCCTGACCGTGGCCAAGCGCTGGGAGTGGGCGCTGCGCGACCCGCACGTCGGGCTGGCGCTCGACCCCGAGTGGCGGATGTCGCGCCACCAGGTGCCCGGGCGGGTCGTCGGCCGGGTCCACGCCCGCGAGGTGAACCGGACCTCGGCCTGGCTCTCGCGCCTGGTCACCCGCGAGCGGTTGCCCGAGAAGCTGTTCGTGCTGCACCAGTTCCGGACCTCGATGCTCCCCGACGTCGAGCGGATCGTCGGCCGTCCGGGACTCGCCTCGGTCCAGCACGTCGACGGGTTCGGAACCCGCCAGCAGAAGCGCGCGACGTACCGGGCGGTGGCTCGTCCCCGACAGTTCACGATGGGTTTCAAGCTGTTCTACGACGAGGACGTCCATCGCATGGATGCTCGCGCGGTGCAGGCGCTCCGGCCCCGGGTCCGGTTCGTCAGCTTCCAGTGACGTCCGACTTCCGGACGGTCTGGCAGGATGGTCGGGGGGAAGGAGGCAGCGGACGGTGGACTTCTCAGTCGAGAACAAGTCGTGTTCGTTCTGCGGGGTGCAGGGTGAGAAGGGCATGAAGTTCGCCGGCGGACTGGGCGCGATGATGTGCCACTCGTGCGTCGACGAGTACCACGCGGTCCTCTCCTCCCCGGAACGCACGGAGGCGGTGTCGCGACCCCCGTGGGAGTCGATGACCGACGCCGAGCTGCTCGCCAAGATCCCCCTCATCGCCCAGACCGCGACCCAGGTCGACGACTTCCTGGTCGAGTGGGTCGAGCTGGCGCGCTCGCGCAAGCTGTCGTGGGCCGCCATCGGGCAGTCGCTCGGCACCTCCCGGCAGGCCGCGTGGGAGCGGTTCGCCCAGCGGGTCGAGCGGCTGAGCACCGACGCCGCCGGCTGAGCGAGGCCGTGCGCCGCGCGGCTACCCTGCGCAGGTGACGAGCGACCTCGACCAGACCGACCCCCTGGCGTCGTACCGGGACGCCTTCGTGGGGGCCGAGACGCCACTGGTGTACTTCGACGGCAACAGCCTCGGCCGGCCCCTGAGGGTGACCGGCGACCGGCTGAAGGCATTCGTCGACGAGGAGTGGGGCGGGCGGCTGATCCGCGGGTGGGACGAGGGCTGGATGGACCTCCCCGCCACGATCGGCGACGACCTCGGCCGGATCTGCCTCGGCGCGGGAGCCGGGCAGACGATCGTCGGCGACTCCACGACGGTGCTCCTCTACAAGACGATGCGAGCGGCGGTGGCGGCCCGGCCCGGGCGGACCGAGATCGTGGTCGACCGCGACAACTTCCCGACCGACCGGTACGTCGCGCAGGGGGTCGCCGACGAGTGCGGGCTGAGCATCCGCTGGATCGACGTCGACACCAGCGCCGGGGTCACGGCGGAGCAGCTGGCGGAGGCGACCGGCGAGCGCACGGCCCTCGTGGTGCTCAGCCACGTCGCCTACCGCTCGGCGTACCTCGCCGACGTCGAGCAGCTGACCCGGATCGCCCACGACGCCGGCGCGCTGGTGCTCTGGGACCTCTGCCACTCCGCCGGCTCGGTGCCGACCGAGCTCGACGCGTGGGGCGTCGACCTGGCGGTCGGCTGCAGCTACAAGTACCTCAACGGCGGGCCGGGCGCGCCCGCCTTCGTCTACGTGAACGCGGGGCTGCTCGACTCGATCTCGCAGCCGATCCAGGGCTGGATCGGCGCGACCGACCCGTTCCTGATGGGGCCGACGTACGCCCCGGCGGCCGGCATCCGCCGGATGCTCTCCGGCACCCCGCCGGTGGTCGGCATGCTCGCGCTGCAGGACATGCTGGACCTGCTGGAGCAGGTCGGCATCGACGCCGTCCGCGCCAAGTCGGTGGCCCTCACCGACCACGCGGTCGAGCTCGCCGAGGAGCTGCTGCCCGACGTGGCGCTGGCCAGCCCGCCCGACAGCGCCCGCCGGGGCGGCCACGTCACGCTGAACCACCCGCTGATGCGTGAGGTGACCGCCGCGCTCTGGCGACGCGACGTCATCCCCGACTACCGCGACCCGCACGGCCTGCGGATCGGGCTGTCGCCGCTGTCCACCTCCTTCGCCGAGGTACGACGGGGCCTGGAAACGGTTCGCGAGACGCTCGACGCCCTGACACGCTGAGGCGCATGCGCTTCCCCCGACCGCTCCGCCCGGGCGACACGATCGGCGTCACGGCGCCGTCCAGCGGCGTCGACGAGCGGCTGCGGCCGCGACTGGACGCCGGGATCCGGCGGCTGCGCGAGCGCGGCTTCGAGGTCGAGGTGGGGGAGTGCCTCGGGGGCGACGGGGTCGTCTCCGCGCCGAAGGAGCGGCGGGCGGCCGAGCTGACCCGGATGCTGACGGACCCGGCGGTCCGCGCCGTCGTACCCCCGTGGGGCGGGGAGACGGCGATCGACCTGCTCGACCAGATCGACTGGTTCGCGCTCGAGGCCGCCGAGCCGACCTGGCTGGTCGGGTTCAGCGACCTCTCCACGCTGATGCTGCCGCTCAGCCTCCGCACCGGCTGGGCCACCCTGCACGGCAGCAACCTGATGGACACCGCGTACGACGCCCCCGACGGTCTCCTGCACTGGCTCGACGTCGCCTCCGCCACCGAGCCGTTCACGCAGCGCAGCCCGGGTCGCTATCGCGACCAGGGCTGGGACGACTACGTCGGCGACCCCGGGGTGGCCACGATGACCCTCGACCGGGAGGGCGGCTGGTGGTCCCTCGACGGGGCGCCCGTCGACGTGAGCGGGCGGCTGGTCGGGGGCTGCCTGGAGACCGTGTGCCACCTCGCCGGCACGCCGTACGGCGACGTCGCGGCCTACGGTCGCGCCCACGCCGACGAGGGGCTGCTGGTCTACCTGGAGGCCGCCGAGCACGGCGCGTACGACGTCTGCCGCGCCCTGCACGGCCTGCGGCTGGCCGGGTGGTTCGAGCACGCGAGCGCGGTGGTGATCGGGCGGACCCGGGCGTCCGACGCGGACGGCATGACGCAGGCCGAGGCGGTCGCCGATGCGCTCGGCAGCCTCGGCGTACCCGTCGTGCTGGACGTCGAATGCGGCCACGCCCAGCCGTTCCTGCCGCTGGTCAACGGCGCGCTGGCCCACCTGGTGCTCGACGGCGAGCGCCGGGAGATCACCCAGCGGCTCAGTTGACGAGGTCGGGCCAGTTGGCCGGCACCCGACCGGCGGGCCCGGGGGTGGGCTCGTCCTCGGGGTGCGAGGTGGGCGCGGCGAGCTCGGGGCCGAGGATCCCGACCTCCCGGACGTAGTCCCAGAACCAGTCCTCGCCGGGTTCGAAGCTCTGCACCACGGGGTGCCCGGTGCTCCGGAAGTGCGCGGTGGCGTGCTGGGCGGGGGAGGAGTCGCAGCAGCCGACGTGCCCGCACGAGGCGCAGCGACGCAGGTGCACCCACCAGCCGCCCGCCGCGTCGCACTCGACGCAGCCCGGGCCGCTGGGCGGGACGGTGGGATCGATGTCGGTCATGACGACACGCTAGTGCGGCGCGCGTGGCCAGCGCGTGTCGATCCGGTACGCCGCCGCGAACAGCGCCAGGAACAGCACGGTCACCATGCCCGACGCCGCGAGCACCCGGAGCCAGCCCTCGGCGTCGACGTCGAGGAAGGGGTAGGGGTACCAGCCGCTGATCGCGCCCACGGCCAGCGTCCAGGCCAGCCAGGCGAGCGGCCAGACGATGGCCCGCCGTACCTCGAGCAGCGTCACCCGCGGCCGCGGACCGACCAGCAGCCACCCGGCCACGGTCAGCACCGGCACCACCATGTGCAGCAGCTTGTCGGCGGTCCAGTCCCAGCCGTCGAGGTCGAGCAGAGGCCGCAGCAGCACGAAGTGCACCAGCCCGGTCACCGTGATCCCGACCAGGCCGGCCAGGCGGACGACCCGCCACCAGCGGCCGTCGTACGACGGGTCGCGCGCGAGCGTCGCCGCCGCGATCGCGACCAGCAGGTTGCTCTGGATCGTGAAGTAGGAGACCAGCCGTCCGAGCCGCGCCGCCAGCCCCGGCTCGCTCGCGTCGTCGAGGACCCGCCCGCCCTGCACCACCAGGGCCAGCTGCAGGACCAGCGCGGTCACGACCACGACGGCGGTCACCAGGTGCCAGCGGCGAGCCGCGAGGGACGTCATCCCCGGAACCTAGGGTGTCCGCATGCCGACCGACAACGAGTTCCACCAACCGGTGGGCGACGAGGTGCCCGGCTGGACCCCGCGCGAGCGCCCCGCGCCGACGACCCTGACCGGCCGCTACGTCACCCTCGAGCCGGTGGCGGCCGCCCACGCCGAGCCCCTGTACGACGCCCTCTGCGGCCCCGACGACCACGCGCGCTGGACCTACCGGCCGACCGAGCCGCCCACCGACGTCGCCGAGATGGCCCGGCTGGTCGCGGCCCACGCCGGCGACCCGGAGACGGTGACCTTCGCGATCCGCCCCGAGGGCCGCGAGGCCGAGGGGCTGGCGACGCTGATGCGCCTCGATCCCGCTCACGGCCAGGTCGAGGTCGGCGGGGTGCTCTACGCCGGCACGCTCCAGCGCACCCGGGCCGCGACCGAGGCGATCCACCTGCTGATGGCCCACACCCTCGACGAGCTCGGCTACCGGCGCTTCGAGTGGAAGTGCGACAGCCTCAACGAGCCGTCGCGGCGCGCGGCGGCCCGCCTGGGCTTCACCTACGAGGGCCGGTTCCGCCACCACCTGGTGGTCAAGGGCCGCAACCGCGACACCGACTGGTTCTCGGTCACCGACGCCGAGTGGCCCGCCGTGCGCGCCGCCCACGAGGCGTGGCTCGACCCCGCGAACTTCGACGAGGCCGGGCAGCAGCTCAGTCCCCTCCGCGTCACGCTCCCAGCCCCTCGTCCCGCGCCCTGATCATCGCGGTGGCCCGGTCGGGCACGGCCAGCTTGGTCAGCACGTTCGAGACGTGGTTGCGCACGGTCTTGGGGCTGAGCACCATCCGCCGCGCGATCGTCGCGTTGTCGTAGCCGCGGGCCAGCAGGTCGAGGACCTCGCGCTCGCGGTCCGACAGCTCCGGGAACGGCAGGCGTACGGCGGTCCGCCCGGCCATCATGCTGGCCATCGCCCGGGCGGCGACCTGCGGGCCGAGGATCGCCTCGCCGTCGGCGACCGCGCGGATGCCGCGCTCGACCTGCTCGGGCGAGGAGCTCTTCAGCAGGTACCCGCGGGCGCCGGCCCGGATCGCCGCCACCACCGACTCGTCGTCCTCGTCCATGGTCACGACCAGCACGGCCAGGTCGGGGAGACGCCGGACCAGGTCGCGGGTGGTCTCGATGCCGGAGTCGTCGCCGAGGTGCAGGTCCATCAGCACGACGTCGACCCCGTCGTCGACCCGCTCCCTCGCCTCCGCGGCCGACGCGGCGTGGGCGACGACGGTGATGCCGGGGAGCGAGTCGAGCAGCCCGGCCATGCCGAGCCGGAACACGGGGTGGTCGTCGACGACGGCGACGCGGATCTCGCTCACGGGCCTGTTCCTATCAGTCCGGTGCCGGGCGCGGACCCGGAACGGATCCCTGACAGCTGGTGGTCGAGGGACCGGACCGCCTCGACCGCGAGGTCGACCTCGCCCTGGAGGTGAGCCAGGAGCTCCAGGCCGGCGTCCGGATGGTCGGCCAGCAGGTTGCGCGCACCCTGCAGGCCGAGCCGGATGCCGGCCAGCGCGGGACCGAGCCCGTCGTGCACGGCTCGTCGTACCTCCTCGAGGAGGGTGGGGTCGAGGGTGGGACCCCGGGCGGACCCGTCGTGAGTCGGGTCCGCCCGGGGTCGACCTCCGTCCGTGGGCCGGCGCCCCGCGGTCGCCTGCCGGGGGGACGTGGCAGCGGCGACCGCGTCCGACGTCACGGGCGGTCTAGGAGCGGCCCGGCCGGTCGCCGAGCGCGAAGCCGGCGCCGAGCACGAGCACGAGGACGGGGCCGGTGAAGCCTGCCAGGTACTGCAGGGGCGACACGCCGGCCAGGGTGGTCACCCCGCCGAGCAGCGCCGCCGCCCAGCCGATCCAGCGCGGCGCCGCGGCGTGCCGCAGCGCCGCCACCGCGACGGCCAGCCCGGTCACGCCGGCGCCGACCCAGAGCCAGGGGACGGTGCCGGTCCAGTGGGCGACGACGGCACCGAACTCGGGGTCGAGCGGGAGGTCGTCCGAGGTCAGCCCGAAGACGATCTCGGTGGTGAAGGCGACCCCCATCAGGGCAGCGACCGACGTCAGCAGCAGCCCGCCGGCGGCCACGTCCGGCGCCAGGCTGCCGGCCGGGGACTGGCCCTGGAGGCGGCGGCGCAGGCCGGCGGCGAAGACGAGCAGCAGCAGGCTGGCCGTCATCATCGTGCCGTGCAGCACCAGCAGCTCCGGGACGAAGTCGTCGAGACGCTCGGTGATGCGGGCGGCGTCGCCGACGTACGCCTCGTCGTAGACGGCGTCGATGGTCGCGGAGGTCTGGATGCCGGCGATGCCGGCCAGGCCGGCGACGGTGCCGGTGACGGCCCAGGTCCGTCCGGGGGTGGTGGTCATGGGGGCAGCGTGGTCCGCTCGGTGTCCCGAGCGGCAGGGCGTGGTGTCCCCACCTGCCGGGCGGTCGTCGCGCGCGTGCGGGCCGACGGCGGGGGTACCGTCCCGGCATGAGCATCCCGGAGGCCGACAAGGAGCGCCTGGACGGCCACGCCGTCGAGGCCGAGCTGCTCGAGGACTGGCGGGTGATGTTCTCCGCGCTGCACGCCCGCTTCCGCACCGGTGACTTCGCCACCGGGCTGGCCCTGGTCAACGCGATCGGCGAGGCCGCCGAGGCCGCGAACCACCACCCGGACGTCGACCTGACCTACCCGCTGGTGACGGTCCGGCTCGCCAGCCACGACGTCGGCGGCATCACCGCCCGCGACGTCCGCCTGGCCCGCGCGATCTCGGACGCCGCCGGCCGGCTCGGGGCCGACGCCGACCCCGCGGGGGTGTCGGTCACCGAGCTCGCGCTCGACACCCACGACCGCCACGAGATCATGCCGTTCTGGGCGGCGGTGCTGGGCTACGAGACTTCCGCGGGCGACGACCGCGAGCTGGTCGACCCCGACGGCAGCCGCCCGACGCTGTGGTTCCAGGAGTCCGACCACCGCTCGCCCGAGGGCGTCGAGCAGCGCTTCCACCTCGACGTCCGGGTGCCGCCGGAGACCGCGGAGCAGCGGATCCGGGCAGCGGTCGACGCCGGCGGCCGGCTGGTGAGCGACGGTCGTGCGCCGTCGTACTGGGTGCTGGCGGACGCACAGGGCAACCAGGCCTGCATCACCACCTGGCTGGGCCGCGAGGTCTGACCGCATCCTGGGACCGCCGTCCCGCATCCTGGGACGCCCTGTCAGACTGGTGACGCGACGAGACCCGACGGGCTACCGTGGTCGCATGCGCCAGGACCTTCTTGTACGCACGCGACGCGCCCGCTGACCCGATCAGCCAGCGCGTCACCCCTCGTTGCCCAGCAACCGAGGGGTTTTTTGTTGCCACAGATACACCTCGGGACCACGGGTAAGGAAAGCAAGGAATGAGCGAGATCACGGGCGCACAGAGCCTGATCAAGTCGCTGGAGGCAGCGGGCGCCGAGAACGTCTTCGGCATCCCGGGAGGCGCGATCCTCCCGGCGTACGACCCCCTCATGGACTCCACGATCCGCCACATCCTCGTCCGCCACGAGCAGGGCGCGGGCCACGCGGCGCAGGGGTACGCCGCCGCCACCGGCAAGGTCGGCGTCTGCATGGCGACGTCCGGGCCGGGCGCGACCAACCTGGTCACGCCGCTGGCCGACGCCCACATGGACTCGGTCCCGCTGGTGGCCGTGACCGGACAGGTCGGCGCGTCGCTGATCGGCACCGACGCCTTCCAGGAGGCGGACATCCGCGGCATCACGATGCCGATCACCAAGCACAACTTCCTGGTCACCGACCCGGCCGAGATCCCGCAGAAGATCGCGGAGGCGTTCCACATCGCCTCGACCGGCCGCCCCGGCCCGGTGCTGGTCGACGTGGCCAAGTCGGCGCTGCAGGCGACGACCAGCTTCGCCTGGCCGACCGAGCTGAACCTGCCCGGCTACCGCCCGGTGACCCGCCCGCACGCCAAGCAGATCCGCGAGGCGGCCCGGCTGATCCTCGAGTCGCGGCGTCCGGTCCTCTACGTCGGCGGCGGCACCATCCGGGCCCGCGCCCACCGCGAGCTGAAGGTGCTGGCCGAGCTCACCGGCATGCCGGTCGTGACCACCCTGATGGCCCGGGGCGCGTTCCCGGACAGCCACCCGCAGCACCTCGGCATGCCCGGCATGCACGGCACCGTCGCGGCGGTCGCCGGTCTGCAGAAGAGCGACCTGATCATCAGCCTGGGCGCCCGCTTCGACGACCGGGTGACCGGCAACCTCGACTCGTTCGCCCCCGGCGCCAAGGTCATCCACGCCGACATCGACCCGGCCGAGATCGGCAAGAACCGCTACACCGACGTCCCGATCGTCGGCGACTGTCGCGAGGTGATCAGCGACCTGATCGTGGCGCTGAAGGCCGAGGCCGACGCCGGTCACACCGGCGACTACGAGGCCTGGGTCGAGTTCCTCGCCGGGGTGAAGAAGAAGTACGCCCTCGGCTACGACACTCCCGCGGACGGCTCGCTCGCCCCGCAGTACGTCATCGAGCGGCTCGGCGCGATCGCCGGCCCCGACTCGATCTACACGTCCGGCGTCGGGCAGCACCAGATGTGGGCGGCGCAGTTCATCGGCTACGAGAAGCCCAACACCTGGCTCAACTCGGGCGGCCTCGGCACCATGGGCTACTCCGTGCCGGCCGCGATGGGCGCCAAGGTCGGCATGCCCGACACGACCGTCTGGGCGATCGACGGCGACGGCTGCTTCCAGATGACCAACCAGGAGCTCGCGACCTGCGCGATCGAGGGCATCCCGATCAAGGTCGCGATCATCAACAACGAGTCGCTCGGCATGGTCCGGCAGTGGCAGACGCTCTTCTACAACGAGCGCTACTCCAACACCAACCTGCAGCGGCACGGCGGCCCGGTCCGGATCCCCGACTTCGTGAAGCTGGCCGACGCCTACGGCTGCGTGGGCCTGTCCTGCGACAGCCCGACCGACGTGGACGCCACGATCGAGAAGGCGATGGAGATCAACGACGTCCCGGTCGTGGTCGACTTCCGCGTGCACCGCGACGCGATGGTCTGGCCGATGGTCGCCGCCGGCACCAGCAACGACGAGATCAAGTACGCGCGGGACCTCGCGCCCGACTTCGACGAGGACGACCTCTGATGACCCGCCACACCCTGTCGGTCCTCGTGGAGGACAAGCCCGGCGTCCTGGCCCGGATCGCCGGCCTGTTCAGCCGCCGCGGCTTCAACATCGACTCCCTGGCCGTCGGCCCGACCGAGCACCCCGAGGTCTCGCGGATGACCATCGTGGTCAACGTCGAGGGCTCGCCGCTCGAGCAGGTCACCAAGCAGCTCAACAAGCTGGTCGAGGTCATCAAGATCGTCGAGCTCGACCCGACGGCCTCGGTCAACCGCGAGCTGCTCATGGTCAAGGTCGCGGCGACCGCCGAGACCCGCGGCCAGGTGCTCGACACCGTCCAGCTGTTCCGGGCCAAGGTGGTCGACGTGGCCACCGACGCGGTGACCATCCAGATCACCGGCAACGCCGCCAAGCTGGCCGACTTCCTGCGCGTGCTGGAGCCCTTCGGGATCCGCGAGCTCGTGCAGTCCGGCATGGTCGCGATCGGGCGCGGTTCCCGGTCGATCTCCGAGCGCTCCCTGCGCCCGGTGGCCATCCCCGCACCTCCCGCCGCGGTCTGACCCGACCGCGCGCGGCTCGCCGTACCCAACGAAATAACAACGAAGGAGAAGCCCACCGTGGCTGAGATGTTCTACGACGACGACGCCGACCTGTCCCTGATCCAGGGCAAGAACGTGGCGGTCATCGGCTACGGCAGCCAGGGCCACGCCCACGCGCTGTCGCTGCGCGACTCGGGCGTCGACGTCCGCATCGGGCTGCAGCCGGGCTCGAAGAGCCGCGCCAAGGCGGAGGCCGAGGGCCTGCGCGTCCTGACGCCGGCCGAGGCCGCGGAGGAGGCCGACGTCATCGTCATCCTCGCGCCCGACCAGCACCAGCGGAAGCTGTACGCCGAGGAGATCGCCCCGCACCTCACCGAGGGCGACACCCTGGTCTTCGGCCACGGCTTCAACATCCGCTTCGGCTACATCACCCCGCCCGAGGGCGTCGACGTCTTCATGGTCGCCCCGAAGGGTCCCGGCCACCTGGTCCGTCGCGAGTACGTCGACGGCCGCGGCGTCCCGGTGCTCGTCGCCGTCGAGAAGGACGCGTCGGGCAACGCCTGGCCGCTCGCCCTGTCCTACGCCAAGGGCATTGGCGGCCTCCGCGCCGGCGGCATCAAGACCACCTTCACCGAGGAGACCGAGACCGACCTGTTCGGCGAGCAGGCCGTCCTGTGCGGTGGCGCCTCCCAGCTGGTCATGTACGGCTTCGAGGTCCTCACCGAGGCCGGCTACCAGCCCGAGGTCGCCTACTTCGAGTGCCTGCACGAGCTGAAGCTGATCGTCGACCTCATGTACGAGGGCGGCATCGCCAAGCAGCGCTGGTCGGTCTCCGACACCGCCGAGTTCGGTGACTACGTCTCCGGTCCGCGGGTCATCACGCCCGACGTGAAGAAGAACATGGAGGACGTGCTCGCCGACATCAAGAACGGCGCGTTCGCCGAGCGGTTCATCACCGACATGGACAACGGCTCGCCGGAGTTCACCAAGTTCCGCGAGCAGGGCGAGTCGCACCCGATCGAGAAGACCGGCCGCGAGCTGCGCAAGCTGATGGCCTGGGTCAAGAGTCACGACTCCGACTACGTCGAGGGCACCTCCGCCCGCTGATCCCTCGCTCCACCTGCTCCACCCGCCGAGCCGGCGCACCCCTGGTGCGCCGGCTCGCGGCATTTCCGCGGGCCCGGTGCGAACCGATCGGGCATGCCGTGCATCGGACCAGGCGTGGATCGCTCTCCACGGGGAAAGTTCCGGAAAGTAAAGAAACGCGTGACCGACTCGGAGGACAGATGAGCAAGCAGGGACGCAGGAGCACGGTTCAGGCGACGCTGGCGGCGTCGGGGCTGGTGGTCGCAGGCGTGGGCTTCGCGGTGACGGGCCCGGCGGCGCAGGCGGCTGGCGAGCAGTGCCAGGGCCAGGACGCCACGATCGTGGCGACCGCTGACGCCCAGACGCTGACGGGGACCGACGGCGCCGACGTGATCCACACCGGAGGCTTCACCGGGGTCAAGGTCAAGGGCGGGGGCGGCGCCGACATCATCTGCGCGATCGCCGGCACGCGCGCCGATCTCGACGGCGGGGAGGGCGACGACGTCCTGGTCGACGTCGCGACCGGTGCCGGCACGGGCCGGGGCACCAAGATCTTCGCCGGTCCCGGGAAGGACCAGTTCACCGGCGTCGCGAGCACGGTGCTGACCTTCGAGAAGGCCACCGCCGGCGTCACCGTCGACCTGGCGGCCGGCACGGTGACCGACGGCGGCGACACCGAGACCGTGACCGGGATCAACCGGGTCCGTGGGAGCGCCTTCGCGGACACCTTCACCGGCACCGCGGCAGCGGACGTCTACGTGTCCAGCATCGGGCCCAGCTACGCGACCGACGGCGACACGATCAGGACCGGCGGTGGCAACGACACGGTGACCGCGTACGGCGGGACCGTGGACGCCGGGTCGGGCAGCGACCGGGTCCTCGCGTACGCCGCGGTCGTCGAGGGCGGATCCGGGCGCGACACCATCGACCAGCGCTACGGCGGTACGGCGAACGGCGGCTCCGGCGCCGACGTGCTGACCGCGGCCAGCTCGCTCAAGGAGGGCGGCCCGGTGACGGCCCTCCCGTCCGTGCTGAACGGTGGCGCGGGCAACGACGTCCTCTCGCCGGTCTTCGCCAGTGGGGCCGGGAAGGCCTTCGTCCGCGGCACCGTCGACGGTGGCGAGGGGAACGACATCCTCAGCCTCGTGGGTCGGCGCCAGGGCATCGTCGACCTGCAGTCGGGTGAGTCCGGCCGGGTCCGGGTCGCGGGCGGCCGTTCCAACCTGGCCTCGATCGAGTACGTCCGCGGCAGCGGCGTGCGCGACATCATCCGCGGCGACGACGGCCCGAACCGGATCTCGGGCAACGGCGGCGACGACGCGATCAACGGTCGCGACGGCAACGACATCCTCGACGGCGGTCCGGGCCGCGACGTGGTCAAGGGCGGGCTCGGCAACGACGTCTGCCGCAACGCGGAGCGCCGCGTCAGCTGCTGACGGCCGCGCCGCGGGCGGGAGCCACGCGGCCCGACCGGGCTGCGCCGGGGCCTGGGGGAGACCGAGGAGGTCGCTCACCCAGGCCCCGGTCACGGCCGGCGGGTCCGCGCCGTGACGGGCCGTCCGCGGGGCGAGGTCGTCCCGACCTAAGCATTGATGTAAGCTGCCTAAACACATTAGGCAGAGGAGGCGGGCATGGCTCGCGCGGGACTGACGCCGGACCGGGTGACCCGGGCCGGGGCGGAGCTGGCCGACGAGGTCGGCTTTGCGCACGTCACGGCCTCGGCCGTCGCGCGCCGGGTCGGGGTCCAGGTAGCGAGCCTGTACTCCCACGTCCGGGGCACCGACGACCTGCGCACCCGCATCGCCCTGCTCGCGCTCGAGGAGCTGGCCGACCGCGGGGACGCGGCGCTCGCCGGCCGCGCGGGCCGGGACGCCCTGGTCGCGTTGGGCGACGTCTACCGCGACTACGCCCGCGAGCACCCGGGACGGTACGACGCCGCCCGACACCGGCTCGACCCGGCCACGGCGGCGACCAGCGCCGGTCCGCGGCACGCGGCGCTCGCACGCGCGGTGCTGCGCGCCTACGACCTGACCGAGACCGACCAGACCCACGCGGTCCGGCTGCTCGGCAGCGTCTTCCACGGCTTCACCAGCCTGGAGCTCGCGGGCGGGTTCGACCACAGTGCGCCCGACGCGCAGGAGAGCTGGGTCCGCGTCCTCGATGCCGTCGACACGATGCTGAGGAGCTGGACCGCATGACTGATCACCTGAGGGGGACGCCCATCACCCCCGACCTCGTCCGCGGGGCGATCGAGCTCGAGGAGACCGCCACCGGCCTGCAGCCGCACCGGCTGCCCGCCTGGGCGCGGGCCCAGGTCGCCGACGGCCAGCTCGCGATGGCTGAGTCGCAGCCCTCCGGCGTACGCCTCGTGCTCCGGACGACGGCCACGGTGGTCGAGCTCGACACGATCCCCACCAAGCGCGCCTACGCGGGCGTGCCCCCCCGGCCGGACGGCGTCTACGAGCTGCTGGTCGACGGCGAGCCCCCCGTCAGCGCCACCGTGCCGGGCGGCCGGACGCTGGTCATCGACATGGCGGCCGGCTCGTTCGACCTCCAGCCCGGTGAGCCCGGGACGGCGCGCTTCGCCGGCCTGCCGGACCGCGACAAGGTGGTCGAGATCTGGCTCCCGCACGACGAGACCACCGAGCTGGTCGCGCTCCGCGCCGACGCGGCCGTGGCTCCGGTGCCGGCCGACCGCCCGGTCTGGCTGCACCACGGCAGCTCGATCAGCCACGGCTCCAACGCGACGACGCCGACCGGCACCTGGCCGGCCGTGGCGGCGCGGCTCGCCGGCGTCGACCTGGTCAACCTCGGGTTCGGCGGCAGCGCGCTGCTCGACCCGTTCACGGCCCGCACGATGCGGGACGCCCCGGCCGACCTGATCAGCGTCAAGATCGGGATCAACCTGGTCAACGCCGACCTGATGCGGCTGCGCGCGTTCACGGCCGCGGTGCACGGGTTCCTCGACACGATCCGCGAGGGCCACCCGGCGACGCCGCTGCTGGTGATCTCGGCGATCCACTGCCCGATCCACGAGGACACCCCCGGGCCGGCCGCGATGGACCCCGCCGCGATGGCCGAGGGCCGGCTGGCCTTCCGCGCCACCGGCGACCCCGCCGAGGTGGCGGCCGGCAAGCTCACGCTGGGCGTGATCCGGACCGAGCTGGCCCGGATCGTCGCCCAGCGCGCCGCGGCCGACCCGCAGCTGCGCTACCTCGACGGGCGCGAGCTCTACGGCCCCGCCGACCACGACGAGCTCCCGCTCCTCGACCAGCTCCACCCGGACGCCGCCACCCATCGCCTGATGGGGGAGCGGTTCGCGAAGCTGGGGTTCTAGGAGATGCCCGCGGCCCGGTCCAGCTCCTGGAGCAGGTCGTGGGCGGCGACCTCGACCTGCTTGTGGCGCCACTCGGCGGCGCGGTAGACGCAGGCGATCAGGCCGGATCGGTGCACGCGGCGGAAGTCGCCGTACCCGAAGGCGTGGCGGGCCTTGGTCTCGTCGTTGGCCCCCGCGGTCAGGCCGAGGTGCCAGGCGGCGTACTCGTCCCAGGTGTGGCGGTCGAGGAAGGTGTTGGTCTCCTCCGCATCGGGCTGGACCTCGCCCCAGTCGCTGTCGAGGACGTATTGCCGCGCCGCGATCAGCGACCGCACCTTCGCCACCGCGGCGTCGTTGACGTCGTACCGAGCCATGCCCGGCAGTCTTCCGCGCAGCGAGCGAGCCCGAAACCCGTGGCACCGCGGACGGGCCGGTGCCTAGGCTCGGCCGCATGTCGACCGTCACCCCCGTCGCGGGGGACCGAACCCTGCCGCCCGGGTTCGCGCACCCGCACGCCTCGGAGGAGGCGCGGGCGGTCGCGGAGGCCGGCCTGATCCTGCGGGTCCAGGTCGGCTCCGGCGTGCACGGCACCTCGATCAGCGGGCAGGACGACCGCGACGAGATGGGCATCTGCCTCGAGCCGGCCCGGTTCGTCACCGGCCTGGCCCGGGTGCCTCGCGGCATCGACGACCCCGACCGCGAGGTCGAGTTCGAGCAGTACCAGCGCCACACCGTGTGGGACCGACCCGGTGGGCTGGCCAACCGCTCGGGGGCGGGCGACCTGGACGTGGTCGTCTACTCCGCGCGCAAGTGGTGCCGCCTGGCGCTCGCCGGCAACCCGACCGTCCTGCTCGCCCTGTTCGTCCCGGACGAGGAGGTCGTCTTCCGCGACGAGGCGGGGGCCGAGCTGGTCGCCAACGCCCACCGGTTCGTCTCGCGGCTGGCGGCCGAGCGGTTCCTCGGCTACCTGCGGTCTCAGCGACAGGCGATGGTCGGCGAGTCCGGGGCGCACACCAACCGTCCCGAGCTGGTGGCGGTGCACGGCTACGACACCAAGTTCGCCATGCACGCACTGCGGCTCGGCTTCCAGGGTGTCGAGCTGCTCACCACCGGCCGGATCACCCTGCCGGTCCCTGAGCCCGACCGCGGCTACCTGCGCGCCGTACGGCGGGGCGAGGTCGGCCTGGACGAGGTGATGGCGGCCGTCGACCGCGCCGAGCACCGCCTGATCGAGCTGGCCAGCAGCGCCGACGTGCCCACCCGCCCCGACCACGCTTGGGTCGACGCCTGGCTGCACCGGTCTCACCTGGCCTACTGGGCCGGGTGACCGCTCACCCGACGTACGCCGCCAGGTGCTCACCCGTGAGCGTCGACCGGGCGGCGACCAGCTCGGCGGGGGTCCCCTCGAAGACGACCGTGCCGCCGTCGTGGCCAGCACCGGGACCGAGGTCGATGATCCAGTCGGCGTGCGCCATGACGGCCTGGTGGTGCTCGATCACGATGACCGTCTTGCCGGAGTCGACGATCCGGTCGAGCATGCCGAGCAGGTTCTCGACGTCGGCGAGGTGCAGGCCCGTGGTCGGTTCGTCGAGGACGTAGATGCCTCCCTGGTCGCCCAGGTTCATCGCCAGCCGGACCCGCTGGCGCTCGCCGCCGGAGAGGGTGTTCAGCGGCTGGCCGAGCCGGAGGTAGCCCAGGCCGACGTCCTCGAGCCGGGCCAGGATCGACGCGGCGGCCGGGGTCCTCGCGTCCCCGTCGGCGAAGAACGCGTGCGCCTGCGTGACCGGCAGGTCGAGCACCTCGGCGATGTTGAGGCCGCCCAGGCGCAGGTCCAGCACGGCGGCCTGGAAGCGCTTGCCGT
The DNA here is from genome assembly GCF_900101465.1 of Nocardioides lianchengensis. Taxonomy (GTDB): domain Bacteria; phylum Actinomycetota; class Actinomycetes; order Propionibacteriales; family Nocardioidaceae; genus Nocardioides; species Nocardioides lianchengensis. Next base: position 324,097 of record NZ_FMZM01000003.1, on the reverse strand, counting down.
CGCACTCCTCGCACGGGGTCGAGACGGTGTCCATGAACCCGAGCTCGGTGATGATCACCCCGGCGCCCTTGCACGCCGGGCAGGCGCCCTCCGAGTTGGCGCTGAACAGGGCGGGCTTGACGCCGTTGGCCTTGGCGAAGGCCTTGCGGACGGGCTCGAGCAGACCCGTGTACGTCGCCGGGTTGCTGCGCCGGGAGCCCTTGATCGCGGACTGGTCGACGCTCACCACGCCGTCGCGTCCGGCGACGTACCCGTGGATCAACGAGCTCTTGCCGGAGCCCGCGACCCCGGTCACGACCGTGAGCACCCCGAGCGGGACGTCCACGTCGACGTCGCGCAGGTTGTGCCGGTCGGCGCCGCGCACCTCGAGGACGCCGATGCGCTCACGCACCGTGGGCTTCAGGGAGGCCCGGTCGTCCAGGTGCCGGCCGGTGAGGGTGCCGCTGCGTCGCAGCCCCTCGACATCGCCCTCGAAGACGATCTCGCCCCCGTCGCTGCCGGCCGCGGGGCCGAGGTCGACGACGTGGTCGGCGATGGCGATGCTCTCGGGCTTGTGCTCGACGACGAGGACGGTGTTGCCCTTGTCGCGCAGCTCGAGGAGCAGCTGGTTCATCCGCTGGATGTCGTGGGGGTGCAGCCCGATCGTGGGCTCGTCGAAGACGTAGGTCACGTCGGTGAGGGCCGAGCCGAGGTGCCGCACCATCTTGGTGCGCTGCGCCTCGCCCCCGGAGAGGGTGGAGGACGGCCGGTCGAGCGAGAGGTAGCCCAGCCCGATCTCCACTAACGAGTCGAGCAGGTGCAGGAGGGCCTGGACGAGCGGGGCGACACTGGGCGCGTCGATCCCGCGCAGCCAGCCGGCGAGGTCGGTCACCTGCATCGCGCTGACCTGACCGATGTCGCGGCCGCCGATCGTGGACGACCGGGCCGAGTCGTTCAGGCGGCTGCCGGCGCAGGAGGGGCAGGTCCCGAAGACCGCCGCCCGCTCGACGAACGCCTTGACGTGCGGCTGCAGGGACTCCGGGTCCTTGCTGAACATCGACTTGCGGATCTTGGGGATCAGACCCTCGAAGCTGATGTTGATCTTGTCGACCTTGACCTTGCGCGGCTCGGCGTACAGGAGGTCCTCGCGCTGGGCCGCCGTGAACGTGCTGACCGGGACGTCGGGGGGCACGACCTCCTTGTACGGCGCCACCATCCAGCCGTCGGCGGTGTAGCCCGGCACCAGGATCGCGCCGTCCTCCAGCGACCTGGACTCGTCGACGATCACCGACAGGTCGAGCTCGGAGGTGGTGCCCCGTCCCTCGCAGGTCGGGCACATGCCGCCGAGGTAGGTCTGCTGCTTGATGACGTTCTTCTTGCCCGACTCCGTGACGGAGGCGCCGCCGACCTTGGTGGTCGGGATGTTGAACGAGAACGCCGTCGGCCCGCCGATGTGGGGCTCGCCGAGCCGGCTGAAGAGCTGGCGCAGCATGGCGTTGGCGTCGGTCACCGTGCCGAGGGTGGAGCGCGGGTTGGCCCCCATCCGCTCCTGGTCGACCAGGATCGCGGTCGTCAGGCCCTCGAGTACGTCGACCTCCGGGCGCGGGAGGCTCGGCATGAAGCCCTGCACGAAGGTCGAGTAGGTCTCGTCGATGAGCCGTCGCGACTCCGCGGCGATGGTGCCGAAGACCAGCGAGCTCTTGCCGGACCCGGAGACACCGGTGAACACCGTCAGCCGGCGCTTCGGCAGCTCGACGCTGACGTCCTTGAGGTTGTTGACCCGGGCGCCGTGCACCCGGATCAGGTCGTGGCGGTCGGCGGTGTGCTCCGTCGTCATGGCCGTGACCATAGTCGGAGTAAATCGGACCCGGCCTGCGTTGCACCGGACATGCAGATCGAGATCTGGAGCGACGTCGTGTGTCCGTGGTGCTTCGTCGGCAAGCGCCGGCTGGAGTCGGCCCTGGCGGACTTCGAGCACCGTGACGACGTCGAGGTGGTCTACCGCTCGTTCGAGCTCGACCCGAGCGCGCCCCGGCACGGCCACGAGCTGACGACCGGCGTGATCGCGAGGAAGTACGGCCGCAGCGAGGACGAGATGCGCGACATGCAGCAGCAGCTCATCGACACCGCGGCGGCCGACGGCCTGGAGCTGCGGCTCTTCGAGAACGTGCACACCAACACGATCGACGCGCACCGCCTGCTCCACCTGGCCCTGGAGACCGGCGGCCCGGCGCTGCAGCGCGAGCTGAAGGAGGCGCTGCTGACGTCGTACTTCACGCGCGCCGAGGACGTCGGCGACCACGACGTGCTCACCGCCGTCGCCGTCGTGACCGGCCTCGACGCCGCGCGGGTGTCCGAGGTCCTGGCCTCCGACGAGTACGCCGACGCGGTCGCCGCCGACATCGCCCAGGCCCGCGCGTACGGCGCCACCGGCGTGCCCTTCTTCGTCGTCGACAAGAAGTACGGCGTCTCCGGCGCCCAGCCGGCCGCGGTCTTCGCGCAGGTGCTGGACACGGCGTGGACCGAGGCCCACCCCGTGCTGCAGTCGGTCGGCGGCGACGCCGACGCGTGCGGCCCCGACGGCTGCGCGATCTGAGAGACACGTATCACTTAGGCGAACCTAAGTAGGCAGGCGTACGCTCGTCGCTCGTGCTTGCCAACTACCTGATCGGTCTCCGCGAGGGCCTCGAAGCCGGCCTGGTGGTCAGCATCCTGGTGGCCTACCTGGTCAAGACCGACCGCCGCCACCTGCTCCCGCGGATCTGGGCGGGCGTCGGGGTCGCCGTCGCGATCAGCCTGGCCTTCGGCGCCGCCCTGACCTACGGCCCGCAGACCCTGACCTTCGAGGCCCAGGAGCTGATCGGCGGCACGCTGTCGATCGTCGCGGTCGGCTTCGTGACCTACATGATCTTCTGGATGGCCCAGGCCGCGCGCAGCCTCTCCGGCGAGCTGCGCGGCCGCATCGACGAGGCCGCCGAGGGTGGTCGCTGGTCGCTGGTGCTGGTCGCCGTCCTGGCCGTCGGTCGCGAGGGACTGGAGACCGCACTCTTCCTCTGGTCCGCCACCCGCGCCGGCACCCGCGACGCCGGGGGCGTCGCGCCCCCGACCTGGGAGCCGCTGCTCGGCGCGGCCCTCGGCATCGCGACGGCCGTCGTCCTGGCGGCGCTGATCTACCGCGGTGCGGTGTCGATCAACCTGTCGCGGTTCTTCACCTGGACCGGTGGCTTCCTGATCATCGTGGCCGCCGGCGTCCTGGCGTACGGCGTCCACGACCTGCAGGAGGCGCGCTTCCTCCCCGGGCTGAACAACCTCGCGTTCGACGTCTCGGACACCGTCGACGTGAACAGCTGGTACGGCGCGCTGCTGAAGGGCGTCTTCAACTTCTCGCCCGCAACGACCTGGCTCGAGGCCGCGGCGTGGGTGCTGTACGCCGTCCCCGTCATGACTCTCTTCCTCCTCGGCGTCCGACGCCGTTCCACTCCCATCCAGAAGGAAAACGCCGATGCGTAAAGCGCTCATCGTGACCGCGCTGCTGGTCGCGGCCCCGGCCCTCGCGGCCTGCACCGAGAACACCGACAACGGCGGGGGAGGCGAGTCGGGCGATGCGCGGGCGCTGACCGTGAACTCGTCGGCCGACGCCTGCGAGCTCTCGGCGACCGAGGCCCCCGCGGGCACCCTCACCTTCGACGTCACCAACACCGGCGACGAGGTCACCGAGTTCTACCTGCTCGGCGAGGACGGTCTGCGGATCGTCGCCGAGGTCGAGAACGTCGGTCCGAGCCTGGACCGCAAGCTCACCGTCAACGCCCCCGCGGGCGAGTACGTCACCGCCTGCAAGCCCGGCATGAAGGGCGACGGCATCCGCGACGCGTTCACGGTCACCGAGTCCGACGAGGACGTGAAGGTCTCGACCGACGAGCAGGAGCTGGTCACCGCGGCGCAGACCAACTACGCCGCCTACGTGCAGGACCAGTCCGACCAGCTGCTGGTGAAGACCCGCGAGTTCGTCGAGCTCTACGAGGCCGGTGACGACGACGCCGCCCGCGAGCTCTACCCGGTCGCCCGCACCCACTGGGAGCGGATCGAGACCGTGGCCGAGTCCTTCGGCGACCTCGACCCGATGATGGACGCCCGCGAGGCCGACCTCGAGACCGGTCAGAAGTGGACCGGCTGGCACCTCATCGAGAAGGACCTCTGGCCGGCCCGCGCCAAGGGCTACACCGTGCTGACGCCCGAGGAGCGGACGACGTACGCGCAGGACCTGCTGACCAACACCGAGACCCTCGACGGCCGGATCCAGGACCTCGACTTCACCGTCGACCAGATCGCCAACGGCTCGCGCGGGCTGCTCGAAGAGGTCGCGACCGGCAAGGTCACCGGCGAGGAGGAGTACTGGTCGCGGACCGACCTGTGGGACTTCCAGGCCAACGTCGACGGCGCCAAGGTCGGCTACGACGGCGTCCGCCCGCTCGTCGAGCAGAAGGACGCCGCGCTCGCCGAGCAGCTCGACGCCCGGTTCGCCGAGCTCCAGGAGCTGCTCGACGCCGAGCGCTCCGGCGACGGCTTCGTGTTCTACGACGAGATGAGCGCCGACCAGGTCAAGGGACTCTCGGACGCGGTCAACGCCCTCTCCGAGCCGCTCTCGCGTCTCACCGCTGCGGTTCTTTCCTGAGTCCTGGCTCATGATGATCCCGTGACTCGACTCTCCCGCCGTGGCCTCCTCGGTGGCGGCGCTGCCGCCGCCGGGGTGGCCGGCGCCTTCGCGGCCGGCCGGGCCTCGGAGGCGTCGCCGTCGTCCGCCGGTCCGGCGCGTGAGAAGACCTACCCGTTCCGCGGCGAGCACCAGGCCGGCATCGACACCCCGGTCCAGGACCGGCTGCACTTCGCGGCCTTCGACGTACGGACGGAGTCGCGCGAGGAGCTGGTCGCGCTGCTCCAGGCGTGGACCGAGGCGGCCGAACGGATGACCGGGGGAGGACCGGCCGGTCCGGTCGGGCCGGTCGAGGGCGCGTCGAACCTCCCGCCCGACGACACCGGCGAGGCGATCGGTCTGCCGGCGAGCGGGCTGACCATCACCTTCGGCTTCGGGCCGTCGCTGTTCCGCGACGCGTCCGGTCGTGATCGGTTCGGGATCGCCGACCGTCGGCCCGAGGCGCTGGCCCGGCTGCCGCACTTCCCGGCCGACAACCTCGACCCGGCCCGCTCCGACGGGGACCTGTGCATCCAGGCCTGCGCCGACGACCCGCAGGTCGCCGTGCACGCCATCCGCAACCTGGCCAGGATCGGCTTCGGGACCGTCGCGGTCCGCTGGTCGCAGCTCGGCTTCGGCCGCACCTCCACCACGTCGGTGGGGGAGGACACCCCGCGCAACCTGTTCGGCTTCAAGGACGGCACGGCCAACGTGAAGTCGTCGGAGGCCGCCGCCCTCGACGAGCACGTCTGGGTCGGCGCCGGCGACTCGCCCGGCGACTGGCTGGCCGGCGGCTCCTACCTCGTCGCCCGCCGGATCAACATGACCATCGAGGTCTGGGACCGCCAGCCGCTCGGCGACCAGGAGAACTTCGTCGGCCGCACCAAGGACTCCGGCGCCCCGCTCTCCGGCGGCTCCGAGTTCACCGAGCCCGACTTCGACCTCCCCGGCTCGAACGGCCCCGCGATCCCCACCGACGCCCACGTCCGCGTCGTCCACCCCGACCTCCACGACGGCGCCCGGATGCTGCGCCGCGGCTACAACTTCGTCGACGGCACCGACGCCCTCGGCGGCCTGAACGCCGGCCTCTTCTTCATCGCCTACGTCCGCGACCCCCGCACCCACTTCATCCCGATCCAGAACGCCATGGCCCGCTCCGACGCCCTCATGGAGTACCTGAAGTTCACCGGCTCCGCCCTCTTCGCCGTCCCTCCCGGCACCGCCCCCGGCGAGTACGTCGGCCAGTCCCTCTTCGACGCCTGACGATCCCCGTAGCTGGTCGAGCAGTGAAGGACGGAGTCCTGAACGATTGACCTTATTCGGGCCGGTCGTGCCGCCGGTGGTCGAGCAGTGAAGGACGAAGTCCTGAACGCCCGTCGAGACCCCCGCAGCCCTGCCACTGACCTCGTCCGAGCCGGTCGCGGCCCCGGTGGTCGAGCAGTGAAGGACGAAGTCCTGAGCGCCCGTCGAGACCCCCGCAGCCAGCAAGCAACCTCCGGTAGGTCGGCCCCTGCCGTGACGTCTGCTCGGTGCACCAGGCCGGTTCAAAGACCTTTTACAGAGACAAGGGGGCTCAGCGTCCGCGGTGATCAAGGGCCATCACCAGGCTGCTTCTGGCTCTCGGTCTCCTCGGGTCGACCGTTCGAACAAGGCTGTGAACAACCCTCGCATTCGATAATATGTTCGAGTAGAATGGAGGCATGGCTCGGGACCTCGACGACTGCGACACCGCTACTGCGGTGCTGTCGTACGTGCGCTCCGAACGACGAGACGAGATGCGCGCGGCCGCGAACCAGCTCGCTGCCGCGGTCACCTGGGCCGGGATGCACTCCACCGACTCCCTGCAGGACGCCGCAGCCGTGTGGATCCCCGGTTGTGAGGACGAGATGGCCATCGCCGGTCCTGGGGCACCGTTGATCGCGGAGTTCAGTGTGCTGGAGTTCTCCGCCGCACTGGGCCTGTCGTCGGACTCGGGGCGGATCTACCTCGGCCACGCCGTCGAGCTCGCCCACCGACTCCCCAGGGTCTACGAGCGGGTCCAGTCCCTCGACCTGCCGGTGTGGAAGGCCCGACGCATCGCCGCCGAGACCATCGACCTGCCTGAGGACGGCGCGGAGTTCGTCGACATTCATGTCGCCGCAACCGCCCACAAGATCTCGATTGCCCAACTCGACCGGACCATCGAAGAAGCCCGGGTCCGCTTCGACCCCGACGAAGCAGCCGCCCGCGCCCGCAGCGCGGCTGAGGTGCGGCACTTCGACATCGAGACCCAGCAGGTCTCCTACGACGGCCACGTCGAGGTCCGCGGCACCCTCGACCTCGTCGACGCGCTCGACCTCGAGGACGCGGTCGCCCGGGGTGCGTCCCACCTCGGCACCATCGCCGAGGGGCTGTCCCTCGACGTACGCCGCTCGATTGCCGTGGGTGACCTTGCCCGACGCCAGCTGACGCTGGAGTTGAACGCCGAACCGGACCCGGACCGCAAGCGGCCCCGGCAGGTCGTGGTCCACGTGCACCTCGCCGACGCCGCGATCGCCCGCGTCGAGAACACCCGATCGCTGATCTCGGTCGAGCAGGTCAAGAGCTGGTGCCAGGACGGCGACAGCCAGGTCGTCATCAAGCCCGTCATCGACCTCACCGGACACGTCCACGTAGACGCCTACGAGGTCCCCGACAGGCTCAAAGAACGCCAAGCCCTGCTCCAGCACTCCTGCGTCTTCCCCTGGTGCCGACGGCGCGCCAGGACGTGCGACCACGACCACAGCGACCCAGCATCCAGGGGCGGCGCCACGTGTGACTGCAACATCGCCCCACTCTGCCGGCGACATCACCGCGCCAAGACCCACACCAGGTGGCGCTACGACAAGATCGACGACACCACCTTCATCTGGCGAAGCCCGAACGGACTGACGTTCAGACGCGACCACACCGGCACCACCACCCCGCAGCCCTGACGGCCCGCCCGCTCAGGGCTATGGGCGCGCACACTGGGATGGTGCACACCCATCGGTTGGTCATCGAGGGCGACGTGGTGCGCAAGCGCTTCATGACCTGGGCAGATGGTGAGGCGGAACGGGAATGGGCCGGCCTGGTGGCCCTGGACGCTGTCGTCCCCGACCTCGCGCCGGTGCCGGTCACGCGCGAGGTGGAAGACGGGGCGCCAGTGGTGGTGATGTCCCGGCTTCCGGGCTCAGCCCTGGGAGGGGCCCCGATGTCCGCTGCGCAGGTCGACGCCCTGACGTCTTCGCTGCCGCGGCTGTTCGCGGTTCCGGTCGGCACCGGCCTCCCGGAACGTGCGGCCGGGCCGACCGAGATGCGTGGACTCGTCCGGGGGTTGGCCCGCGAGCACTACGACCTTGCCGCCCGCCAGGACCAGGGCCTGGTGGGGCGGGCGCTGCACCAGGCTCGCGGCTGGGTCGAGGGTGAGTGCGAGCACGATCTGGTCGTCGACGAGGTCCTGTCCCGGGGCTACGGCAACCTGGCCAACCTCGTGTGGGACGGACGTCGCTGCCGGTTCGTCGACTTCGAGGACTTCGGCGTCTCCGACCTGACCGACGAGCTCGCCGACCTCGTCGAGCACGCCTCGTCCCGGCTGAGCCGGCTCCTTGACGTCGTACGCCTGCTCGCGGGCTATCCCCTCACCCAGGACCAGCAGGTGCGGCTCGACGAGCATCGACGCGTCCTGGCCGTCTTCTGGCTGGTCATGCTGCTCCCCGGCAACCGCGGCTTCGACCGCAACCCCGCCGGGAGCGCCGAGGACCAGGCGCGTCACGTCCTGTCGATGCTGGGCTGAGCCGGCTCGACCAGCACCACCGCGTCCGTACGGCGCAGCCGCCACCGGTCGAGCGGTCCGCCGGTGGAGCGGAGCCGCCCGCGGACCTCGTCGTACCAGCGGCCGGAGCGGGCGACGGTGGCGGTGCCGGTGACCAGGTCGGCGGGGCCGGTCGGTGGTTGGAGGGTGACGGTGGTGCCGTCGCCGATGCGGCGGCACAGCTCGCCGGACCAGCGGGTGGCGAAACCGAGGCGGCCGTCGGGGAGGGCGATGACGCGGACCGGGGTGCCCATCGGCTCCACCCGGTCGGCTGGGTCGCCGGTGGCGAAGAGCCAGAAGGAGGTCACGCGCGCCACTCCGCGGCGGTGATGCCGAAGAGAGCGGACGGCCCCTCGTACCACTGCTCGACGACGCCGCGGTCGGTCATGCCGATCCGCCGCATCACCGCCTGCGAGGGGTAGTTGTCCGTGTGCGACACCGCGAGGATCTCGGGCAGCCCGGCAGTGAAGCCGTGGCCGAGGACCGCGCGGGCGGCCTCGCTGGCGTAGCCGTGGCCCCACGAGTCGGGGTGCAGGTGCCAGCCGATCTCGACCTCGCCGTTCTCGTTGTTCGGCAGCGGCAGCAGGATGACCGACCCGGCGACCACCCCGGTCGCGCGAACCTCCACCGCCCAGAAGCCGTACGGCGGGCTCGCCGACCGCTCGGTGTAGCGGTCGACCTTCGCGTGCGCCTCGTCGAGCTCCTGCATCAGCACCGGCTCGCCGTCGCCGAGCCACTTGACCACCTCGAGCCGGCTCTGGATGTCGAGCAGCCGCTCGACGTCGGCGTCGTCGTGGGTCCAGGGGCGGATCAGCAGCCGGTCGGTCTCAAGGTGCACCGCCCCACCTTCTCAGCGACCGATGAATCCGGTCACCCGGTTAAGTCCGCACCCCTGACGAAGGGAGCACGACATGCTCGATCCAGCCGAGGCGTTCCACGGGTTCGCCGTCCACGACACCGAGGTCGCCCGGGCCTTCTACGCCGACGTGCTCGGCGTGCGGGTGACCGACGCCGAGATGAGCGGGATCATCCGCCTGCACCTCGGTGAGGGCCCGCCGACGATCGTCTACCCCAAGCCCGACCACGTGCCGGCGTCGTACACGATCCTCAACTTCCCGGTCGTGGACGTCGAGGCCACGGTCGACGAGCTGACCGCGCAGGGGATCGCGTTCGAGCGCTACGCGGGCACCCCGACCGAGACCGACGCGAAGGGCGTCTTCCGCGGGGGTGGACCGCTGATCGCGTGGTTCACCGACCCGTCCGGCAACGTCCTCTCGGTCATCGCCCGGGACTGACCTCCTCACCGAGGTCGAGCACCCGCTCCACCCCGATCTCCTCCAGGAACACCGGGTCGTGGCTGACCACCACCAGCGCTCCACGGTAGGAGTCGAGCGCCGAGACCAGGGCGTCGTACGACGCGAAGTCGAGGTTGTTGGTCGGCTCGTCGAGGAGCAGCAGCTGCGGTGCAGGGTCGGCCAGCAGCAGGGCTGCCAGCGTCGCGCGGAACCGCTCGCCGCCGGAGAGCGCGCCCACGGGCTTGTCGGCGGCGCGACCGCGGAAGAGGAAGCGCGCGAGCCGCGAGCGCACCTCGGTGCGATCGGCGCCGGGAGCGCGCAGCGACACGTTCGCCGCGACCGACAGGTCGTCGTCGAGCAGGTCCAGCCGCTGGCCGAGCAGCGCGACCGGCACCTGCGCGTGCGCGACCAGCCCCTCCAGCAGGGTGGTCTTGCCGGAGCCGTTCGGGCCGACCACGCCCACCCGGTCCGGGCCGCTGACCTCGAGTGCTCCGCCGGCCAGCACGACCCGCCCTCGCGGCACCTCGGTGCCGGGCAGGTCGACCCGGATCGCCCGGTCCTCGCGCAGCCGGGACTCGGCGTCGTCGAGGCGCTCGCGGGCGGCGTCGAGGCGCTCCTCGTGCACGCGCCGGTACTTCGCCGCCGACTGCTCGGCCGCGTTCTTCCGCTTGCCGGCCAGGATCTTGGGCAGTCCGCCGGCCAGCTGCGCCTGCCGGCCCTGGCGTCGCCGCTGCGCGAGCACCCGCTCCGCCTCGGCGCGGTCCGAGCGCTGCCGGCGCAGGTCGCTCCGGGCCGCGCTCACCGCCTGCTCGGCGGCGTCCTGCTCGGCCGTCACCTGGGCGAGGTACGACGAGAAGCCGCCGCCGTACCAGCGCACGGACCCGGCGCGCAGGTCGCCGATCCGGTCGACCCGCTCCAGCAGTTCGCGGTCGTGGCTGACCACCAGCAGCGTGCGCGGCCAGGACGCGACCACGTCGTGCAGGCGCTCGCGGGCCTCGCGGTCGAGGTTGTTGGTCGGCTCGTCGAGCAGCAGGACGTCGGGACGGCGGACCAGCAGCCGGGCCAGGCCGAGCCGGGTGGCCTCGCCGCCGGACACCTCGCCGATCCGCCGGTCCAGCAGGGCGCCGGGTAGGCCGAGCCGCTCGAGCTCGGCGACGACCCGCTCCTCGACGTCCCAGTCGTCGCCGACCGTGTCGTAGAGAGCGGGGTCGGCGGAGCCGGACTCGATCGCCCGCAGAGCGCGTCGTACGGCCGCGACGCCGAGGAACTCGTCGACCGGCTGGGCGACGTCGAGGGTCAGGTCCTGGGGCAGGTAGCCGACCTCGCCGGCGACCTTCACATGGCCGGTCGTGGGGGAGAGCGCCCCGGCGACGAGCTTCAGCAGGGTGGACTTGCCGGACCCGTTGACGCCCACCAGGCCGGCGCGGCCGGCGGGGACGAGGAGGTCCAGGTCGGAGAGGAGGGGGGTGCCGTCGGGCCAGGCGAAGCCGACGGCGGACAGGGCGATGGGTGCGCTGGGCACAGGGGTCTCCTGAGAGGTGTCGAAGGTGGTGGACGACCTCAGAGGAGCAACGTGACCTGCCGGCGGGAGGGGGTGGGACGTCGTCCACGGTAGGGCCGTGGACGATTCCGGTGCCACCGAATATCTCGGGTACTGTGGCGATCGGCACAGCGTCGTGCACCACCGCACCCAGAACGATCGACCTGTTGAGGACATCCGCTGTGAGCAAGCCCGTCGTACTCATCGCCGAAGAGCTGAGCCCCGCCACCGTCGAGGCGCTCGGCCCGGACTTCGAGATCCGGAACTGCAACGGCGCCGACCGTGCCGAGCTGATCCCGGCGATCGCCGACGTCGACGCGATCCTGGTCCGCTCCGCCACCAAGGTGGACGCCGAGGCCCTGGCGGCCGCCAAGAAGCTGAAGGTCGTCGCCCGTGCCGGCGTGGGCCTCGACAACGTCGACGTGAAGGCCGCGACCCAGTCCGGCGTGATGGTCGTGAACGCCCCGACCTCCAACATCGTCTCCGCCGCCGAGCTCGCCGTCGCGCTGATGCTCGCGGCCGCCCGCCACGTCTCGCCGGCCCACGCTGCGCTGAAGAACGGCGAGTGGAAGCGCTCGAAGTACACCGGCATCGAGCTCTACGAGAAGACCGTCGGCATCGTCGGGCTCGGCCGGATCGGCGTCCTCGTGGCCCAGCGGCTGTCCGCCTTCGGCATGAAGGTCATCGCCTACGACCCCTACGTCCAGGCCGGCCGCGCCGCCCAGATGGGCGTCCGGCTCGTCGACCTCGACACCCTGCTGGCCGAGTCCGACTTCATGTCGGTCCACCTCCCCAAGACCCCCGAGACGGTCGGCCTGATCGGTGCCGAGCAGCTCGCGAAGGCCAAGACCAGCCTGGTGCTGGTCAACGCCGCGCGTGGCGGCATCGTCGACGAGGCGGCCCTGTACGACGCGCTCAAGACCGGCAGCATCGCCGCCGCCGGCCTCGACGTGTTCGCCAAGGAGCCCTGCACCGACAGCCCGCTCTTCGAGCTCGAGAACGTCGTCGCCACGCCCCACCTCGGCGCCTCCACCGACGAGGCCCAGGAGAAGGCCGGCATCGCCGTCGCCAAGTCGGTGCGCCTCGCGCTCTCCGGCGAGCTGGTCCCCGACGCGGTCAACGTCCAGGGCGGCGTGATCGCCGAGGACGTGCGGCCCGGCATCCCGCTCACGGAGAAGCTCGGCCGGGTCTTCACCGGCCTGGCCGGCGAGGTCGCCCAGCAGCTCGACGTCGAGGTGCGCGGAGAGATCACCGACTTCGACGTCAAGGTGCTCGAGCTGGCCGCGCTGAAGGGCGTGTTCAGCGACATCGTCGAGGAGCAGGTCTCCTACGTGAACGCGCCGCTGCTCGCGGCCGAGCGCGGCACCGCCGTCCGCCTGGTCACCGAGGCGGAGAGTCCCGAGTACCGCAACCTGATCACGCTCCGCGGCACCCTCGCCGACGGCTCGCAGGTCTCCGTCAGCGGCACGCTCGTCGGCATCGGCCAGCGCGAGCGGCTGGTCGAGATCAACGGCTTCGACGTCGACCTGGAGCCGACCGACCACCTCGCCTTCCTGACCTACAGCGACCGGCCCGGCATGGTCGGCACCGTCGGCCAGATCCTCGGCGACGCCCAGGTCAACATCGCCGGCATGCAGGTCGCCCGCGACGCCAAGGGCGGCCAGGCGCTGGTCGCCCTGTCGGTCGACACCGCGATCCCCGCCGACGTGCTCGGCGAGATCCAGTCGGCCATCGACGCCGCCTCGGTGCGCGCCGTCAACCTCGTATAGCGGGGACGCACCAGCGGAACCGCTGATCGAGGTCGAGCGAGGCGACCGCCGTGTCGAGACCTGATCTGCTCTCGCGGTCCGCTTATGCCACCAGCACCCGCCCGGCCGTGCGGCCGGGCGGGTGCGGTCGTTCCTGGACGACCGCCCACGCCGCGGCGAGCCGTCGTACGGCGTCCTGCAGCTCGGCGGGCGGACGGCCCCAGGGGATCCGCACGTAACGGTCGAGCCCGCCGTCGAGCGAGAACACCGGCCCGGGCGCGAGCGGGACGCCGCGGGTCTCGGCCTCGACGGCCAGCGCGGTCGCCCGCGGCGTCGGCAGCTCGCACCACAGCGACAGGCCGCCACCGGGCCGGCGGAAGCGCCAGTCGGGGAGCTCGTCGCTGACCGCGGCCATCAGCGCGTCCCGCTGCTCGCGGAGCCGGACGATGTGCTCGGGCAGCGCCGGGGCCTGCTCGAGCAGGCGGGCCAGCACCAGCTGCTCCAGGACCGGCGCGCCCAGGTCGAGGGCGAGCCGGGCCCGGGTGAGCCGGTCCATGAGGGCGTGCGGCGCCCGGATCCAGCCGAGCCGGAGCCCGCCCCAGAACGCCTTGCTGGCCGAGCCGATCGTCACCGCGTCCGTGGAGTACGACGCGAACGGCCGCGGCATCTGCTGCCCGTCCAGGGCCAGCGCCTGCAGCGACTCGTCGACGATCGCCACGGTCCGCGCCCGGCGCAGCGCGGCCGCGCACTCCTCGCGCTGCTCGTCGCTCATCAGGTGCCCGGTCGGGTTCTGGAAGTCGGGGATCAGGTAGGCCACGGTCGGGGCGGCCTGCCGCACGGCGGCGGTCAGCGCCGAGACGTCCCACCGGTCCGGGTCGACCTCGGCGCCCACGAGCCGGGCGCCGGTGAGCCGGACCGACTCGGAGGCGTTCGGATAGACCGGGGTGTCGACCACGGCCCGGTCACCCGGGCCGGCCAGGGCACGGACCGCGATCGCGGTCGCCGCGAGCGCGCCCGCGGTGACGATGACCTGGCCGGGGTCGGTCGGGAGGCCGCGCTCGTCGTACCGCCGGGCGATGGCGGCCTGCAGCTCGGGCAGGCCAGTGGGGAAGTAGCCGTGCCCGCCGAGGTGGGCCGGGAGCGCGGCCACCGCGTCGACGTACGCCGCGGCCAGGCCCGGGGGAGCGGTCGCCGAGGCGCAGGTCAGGTCGACGGTGTCGCGGTCGGTGTCCGGCCACGGCATCAGCGCCTTGTCGTGCACCCGCTGCCGCCCGCCCGGCACCCGGGTGAAGGTGCCGGCGCCCTGGCGCGCCTCGGCGTACCCGCTGTCGCGGAGCACGGCGTAGGCCCGGGTCACGGTGGTCCGCGAGACGCCCAGCGCGTCGGTCAGCTCGCGCTCGCTCGGCAGCCGTACGTCGAGGCCGATCCGCCCGTCGCCCACGAGCAGGACGAGCGCGTCGGCGAGACCGGCGTACGCCGGGCTGCGGTCGAACTCGCCGACGAGGGTGGCCACGCGGGCGGCGGAGATCGAGGCGGACATACAGACCACTGTCCCAGAATTGGCTATTCAGAACCAGTCCAATCCGCCGCAGACTGGAGCCATGTCCACGCTCGTCGACCTCGGCCCCGTCACGCAGCTGCGTGCCGGCCGGCTGGCCCGTCGCCTCCCGCAGCTCTACGTCGGTCTGGTCCTCTACGGCGTCAGCCTCGCGATGATGGTCCGCAGTGACCTGGGCCTTGCCCCGTGGAGCGTGATGGAGTCCGGGCTGGCGAGCCACCTGCCGATCACCCTGGGTCAGGCCGTCATCGGCGTCAGCTTCGTGGTGCTGCTGCTGTGGATCCCGCTGCGTGAGAAGCCGGGGCTGGCCACTATCTCGAACGCGCTGATCGTCGGGCTCTCGGCCGACGCGACGCTGGCGGTCCTCGGGGACGCGACCTCGTGGCCGGCCCGGCTCGGCCTGATGGTCGGCGGGATCCTGCTCTGCGCGCTGGCGACCGCGCTCTACATCGGGGCGCAGTTCGGGCGGGGTCCGCGCGACGGGCTGATGACCGGGCTGCACCGTCGTACCGGCCGCTCGATCCGCCTGGTCCGGACCAGCCTCGAGGTCACGATGATCGTGCTCGGGATCGCCCTCGGTGGCTCGCTCGGCCTCGGCACGGTGCTGTTCGCGCTCGCCATCGGCCCGCTCACCCAGACCCTGCTGCCGATCTGCACGGTTGCCCTCCTCCCGCCTCACCCGGAGGCATGACAGACTTCCGGCACCACGATCCGGGAGGGGACTAAGACATGTCTGAGGGACAGCAGGGCGAGGCCGCCGTCGCACCGCTCGCACCGCCGGAGCCGGTGCTCACCCTGACCGCGCCCGAGGCGCCCGCCCCGGTCACCACGACCGCGGCGCCCAAGATGGCCCCGCAGGTCTCCGCGGAGGCGCTCCCGGAGCTCGACGCGAAGGTCGAGTCGTTCCTCGCCGCGCTCGGCGCGGCCCAGGCCGGCAGCCCCGAGTTCGCCGCCCAGGCCGAGAGCGTCCGCACCATGGGCGACGCCGACATCCGCAAGGCGGCCGAGACCTCCAACCGGATGCTCGAGCAGCCGGTGCGCGCCCTGAAGGAGGGCGGCATCGCCCAGGGCTCCGAGGTCGGCAAGACGCTGCTGGAGCTGCGCCGTACGGTCGAGGACCTGGACCCGTCCGAGGCCACCGGCTCCAAGAAGCTCCTCGGCTTCCTGCCCTTCGGCGACAAGATCACCGACTACTTCCGCAAGTACCAGTCGGCACAGAGCCAGCTCAACGGCATCCTGCACAGCCTGCGCAACGGCCAGGACGAGCTGACCAAGGACAACGTCGCGCTCAACCTGGAGAAGGCCAACCTGTGGGCGACCATGGGCCGGCTCAACCAGTACGTCTACGTCGCCGAGCGCCTCGACGCGAAGCTCTCGGCGCGGATCGCCGAGCTCGAGCTCTCCGACCCCGAGGCCGCCAAGGCGCTCAGCCAGGACGTGCTGTTCTACGTCCGCCAGAAGCACCAGGACCTGCTGACCCAGCTGGCGGTGTCGATCCAGAGCTACCTGGCCATCGACATCATCATCAAGAACAACATCGAGCTCATCAAGGGCGTCGACCGCGCCTCCACGACCACCATTTCGGCGCTGCGCACGGCCGTGATCGTGGCCCAGGCGCTCGGCAACCAGAAGCTGGTCCTCGACCAGATCAGCGCGCTGAACACGACCACCTCCGGGATGATCCAGCGCACCTCCGAGATGCTCCGCGAGAACTCCGCGGCCATCCAAGAGCAGGCGGCCTCCTCGACGATCGGCATCGAGCAGCTGCAGGCGGCCTTCCAGAACATCTACGCGACGATGGACTCCATCGACGAGTTCAAGCTGAAGGCGCTCGACTCGATGGCCCAGACGATCGGCGTCCTCGGCAACGAGGTCGACAAGTCGAAGGCCTACCTCGACCGCGTCCAGGCCCACGACGCCCGCAACGCCGCGGGCTCGCTCGACCTCTCCTCGCTGCCCACCCGCTGAGGCACCGGATGGGCATCCGGTCGTGGTTCGGCCGCCGCAAGGAGGAGCCGGCGCACGTCGTACCCTCGCCGCCGACGGAGCAGGACATCCTGGCCTCGCTCAACCGGGTCAACGCGATGCTCGTCGAGGGCAACGCCCCGCCCGTCGTCACCTCTCGGGTACGACGGATCGCGCGCACCATCAACGACACGCTGCCGCGCCTGCGCCACCTCGGAGCCGGCTCGGCCGACAGCTACTCGGTCGTGGCGACCGCGACCGACTACCTGCCCGAGGCCGTCGGCGGCTACCTGCGGCTGCCCCGGGACTGGGCCGACACCCGGCCGATCGACGGCTACAAGACGTCGCTGATGGTCCTGGTCGACCAGCTGGAGCTGCTGGCCTCGACGATGGACAAGATCCTCGACGCCGCCAACCGCGCCGACGCTCAGGCGCTCGTCGCGCACGGCATGTTCCTGCAGGCCAAGTTCGGGCCGTCGACCGGCACCGACATGACGCTGGGATCACCCACATGACGTCCTCCACGAAGTCCCTGTCCGACGCCCTCGCCGCCCTGGCCGAGGCCGCCGCCACCGCCGGGATCGACGCCGACACCGCCCGGGCCGAGGGGGAGGCGCTGGCCGCCACCGTCGCCGAGGCCGCCAAGGGCGCCTTCGTCGACTGGTCGGCCCAGACCGGCCGGCCCGCCTCGGCGGACGCGTTCATGGACGCGGCCTCCCGCGGCCGGCGCTACCGGGTGGCCCCCACCCCGACCATGGGCCAGCTCCAGCTGACCCGCTCGGCGCACGCGCCGTCGTACGCCCAGGCGTTGGCGGACGTCGCGTTCGCCGCGACCTCGCTCGGCGAGGAGAACCCGCGCACCGTCGGCAACGCCGCCGGCGCGGCCGCCGCCCAGCTGGGGGAGTCCGGCGGTGGCCCGGCCCCCGTGATCGAGCGCCAGCCGGTGCCCGACGTCGGCGACGAGATCACCCGCAGCCTGCTCAGCCAGCTCGGCACCATCCAGCAGAAGCTCGCCGGCTCGCTCGACCTCTCCGGCCTGCAGACGCCGGAGGTCCCGACGCAGACGACGCCGGACCCCGTCCAGGCCGCGCCCGCGGAGCCGGCCCCGCCGGCCGAGGAGCCCGAGCCGGAGCCGGAGGAGGACCCCAAGACCGTCGAGGAGCTGCTGGCCGAGCTCGACGAGCTGGTCGGCTTGGCCGACGTGAAGGCCGAGATCCACCGGCAGGCGGCGGTGCTGCGCGTTGAGGGGCTGCGCCAGCAGGCCGGGCTGAAGGCACCGACCATCACCCGGCACATGATCTTCAACGGCAACCCCGGCACCGGCAAGACCACGGTGGCCCGGCTGGTCGCCGGGATCTACCGCGCGCTCGGCCTGCTCTCGAAGGGCCAGCTGGTCGAGGTCGACCGCTCCGAGCTGGTCGCGGGCTACCTCGGCCAGACCGCGATGAAGACCGCCGAGGTCGTGAAGTCGGCCGAGGGCGGTGTGCTGTTCATCGACGAGGCCTACTCGCTCGCCGGCGACCAGTACGGCCAGGAGGCCGTCGACACCCTGGTCAAGGAGATGGAGGACAAGCGCGACGACCTGGTGGTCATCGTCGCCGGCTACCCCCAGCCGATGGAGGTCTTCGTCGCCCAGAACCCCGGCCTCGCGAGCCGGTTCCGCACCACCATCGACTTCGCCGACTACACCGACGACGAGCTCGCCGACATCTTCGGGGTGATGACCCGCTCTGCCGAGTACGACGTCGACGACGCGGTCCTGGCCCGGCTCGCCGAGATCCTCGCGCTGGTCCAGCGGGGCCCGACCTTCGGCAACGCCCGCTACGTCCGCAACCTGCTGGAGGCGGCGATCGGCCGGCACGCGTGGCGGCTGCGCGAGATCGAGCAGCCGACCCTGGAGCAGCTGCGCACCCTCGTGGCCGACGACCTGGAGGTCGAGCCGCTGGACCCGCCGGTCCAGCCCACGGACGCCGGCGTGGTTGACCCGTTCGACGGCGGGGAAGAGACCGGGTCGCCCGAGCAGGAGGAGACGGCGTGACCCAGACCGCGGGAGCCCCCGCCCCGACCCCTTCCCCGACGACGGCGGTCGTCCCGGCGACGCCCGCGGCGCCCGCGGCCCCGGCGCCCGCGGCTGCCGGTCGCGACCTCGCCGAGGACGTCCCCAGCGTCCTCAACAGCCTCCAGGTCATCGCGGTCGCGGTGCTGGTGGTCTTCGGCGTCGTCGCCGCCGTGCTGCAGGTCCTCGGCTGGCAGGCCAACGGCCGCGCCGCCGACAACACCGAGCAGGTCGTGCGGGTCCAGCAGATCCAGTCGGAGCTGCTGCGGGCCGACGCGATCGCCACCAACTCCTACCTCGTCGGCGGCCTCGAGCCCGCCGACGCGCGGGCCGAGTACGACGAGTCGATCGACACCGTCCTGCGGCTCGTCGCGGACGCGGCCGAGGCCCAGCCCGCCGACCGCGAGGTGCTGGCCGACCTGAACGCGGCGGTCTCGTCGTACACCACCTCGGTGGCGCAGGCCCGCGACTACAACCGCCAGCAGTTCCCGATCGGCATCGCCTACCTCAACGACGCCGGCAACGGGCTGCGCGCCGACGCCCTCCCGATCACCCAGGCGCTGGTCGACGCCAACGCCGAGCGCGCCGTCGACGAGATGGACGGCCAGAGCCCGCTCTGGATCCTGCTCGCCGGCATCGTCGCGCTGGCGGTGCTGCTCGCGGTGAACCAGCAGATCGCCCGGCGCTTCCACCGCCGCTACAACGTCGGCCTGGTCCTCGCGGCCGTCCTGGTCGCCGGCGTCACCATCTCCACCGCCTGGCACGCCCAGGCCGAGCACAACGGCAACGAGGGCATCCAGGCCGGGCGCTACCGGTCTGCCGTCGAGGCGGCGACGACCCGGACCGCGGCCAACAACGCCAAGGCGATCGAGAGCCTGGGGCTGGTCAACCGAGGCGCTGGCGCAAGCTACGAGACCCGCAAGGGTGGCTGGGAGGACCAGGCGTCCATCGTCGAGGACAACGCCGACGGCCTGACCCTCGAACAGTGGGAGGTCTACGCCGCCCAGCACCAGAAGATCCGCGAGGCCGACGACGCGGGCGACTGGAACGCGGCTGTCGCGCTCGCGACGTCGCCCGACGCGGGTGCGCCCACCGAGCTGCTGGACGCCGTGGACGGCAGCGCGGCCCTCGAAGCCGAGACCGACGGTCAGGCCGCAGCTGACGGCTTCCGGGCCGGCGGTGCGTTCTCGGTCGTGCTGATCGTGCTGACCGGGGTCGGTGCCCTGCTCGCGGCCTTCGCCGCCAGCCGAGGTATCGGCACCCGACGAAGGGAGTACGCATGAGGCGCCTCGCGGCACTGACCCTGGCTGGAGTCCTGCTCGCCGGCTGCGGCGGGTACGACGCCACCGTGGTCCCGGAACCGGATGAGTCTGCTGCTGCTGCCGCCGGGCCGAACCCGTCCGACGACAACGAGGAGTGCGAGAACGACGGCCGGGAGCTGATCTCCTACGACCCAGGTGACGGCACGCTCGACGGTACGGCCGTCCGGCGTATCCGCGACCGGGGACGACTCATCGCGGGCGTCGCCGCGGACACTTACCTACTGGGTGCTCGCAGCGGCGGGACCGGTGTCGTCGAGGGCTTCGACATCGACATGGTCAACGCGATCGCTCAGTCGATCTGGCCCGACGAGAGCCCTGAGCGCATCGTGGCCAACCGCGTCGAGCTGAAGGTGATCACCGCCGCTGATCGGATCCGGTTGTTGCAGGACGGGGATCACCCGATCGACATCGTCTCGCGCAACATGACCGTCAACTGCGACCGGTGGCAGGACGTCGCTTTCTCGCAGATCTACTACGACGCCGGCCAGAAGGTCCTGGTCGGCAAGGACACTGGGATCGAGAGCATCGAGGACCTCGCAGGCAAGCGCGTCTGCGCGCCGGCCGGAACGACCAGCATCGACAACATCCGGAAGATCCAGCCGGACGCGATCCCGGTCAGCTCGACCGACAACTCCGCGTGCATGATCCTCTTCCAGAACGGCGAGGCCGATGGCGTCAGCACCGATGACACCGTGCTAGCCGGTCTGGCGGCGCAGGATCCGTACGCGACCGTGTTGAAGACCGAGTTCCTCACCTCAGAGCCCTACGGCATCGCGGCCAACAGCGATGACGTGGACCTGGTCCGGTTGATCAACAAGACGCTGGAGGACATGCGGCGCGACGGTCGGTGGCAGGGGTCGTACAAGAAGTGGCTGCAGGGTCCTCTCGGCGTGCCCGGTGTCCAGCCCGAACCGCGGTACGGGCAGAACCCGTGGGCTCGATGACCGCATGAGCACCGCCCCCACCCCACCCGGCCCACTCGGCTCCGCTCCGGAGCCGGCGGCGCTGCAGGCCTACCTGCACGCCCTCGACGAGTGGGTGCGCGGCCGCAAGGCCGAGCTCGACGAGCTCGACGC
The DNA here is from genome assembly GCF_900101465.1 of Nocardioides lianchengensis. Classification (GTDB taxonomy): domain Bacteria; phylum Actinomycetota; class Actinomycetes; order Propionibacteriales; family Nocardioidaceae; genus Nocardioides; species Nocardioides lianchengensis. The sequence continues at coordinate 303,057 of NZ_FMZM01000003.1, read as the reverse complement.
GGCGGCGCTCGCCTCGCAGCGCGGGGCCGAGGTGGCCTCGGACATGGCGCTCGCGCTGTCGATGTGGAAGGCGGTCTCGGACCGCTGGCAGCTGATGTGGGCCACCTGGGACGGCGGCCGGGTCGGCCATCAGGAGCGGGAGCGGATCACCGCGCTCATCTGGGGCCGGCTCGACTCCACCGTCGGCGGCGGGACGGGCGGCACCTCGCTGCCGGAGGCCTGCCGGCTCTCCGACGCCCTGGTGAGCCAGTTGCGCGCGGCCCTCTCGCTGGCTCCCGGCGCCGACGCGGCGGCCGCGCGGATCAAGGAGCTGCGCGCCCAGCTGGAGCGGCTGCGCGACCAGGTCGGACTCGAGCCCGCTCTCGGCCGCGACGCCGCGGTCGACCGGCTGGCCGGGCTGATGGCCCGGCTCCAGGACGTCACCGCCCGCGCCCAGCGCGGGGCCGACGTCGGCGGCCTGCTCGGCCCCCTGGAGCAGGAGGCGGCCACCTTCGAGCGCGACCTGATCGTCGGCAACGCCCGGCGCCGCGAGGCCCGCGAGCTCCTCGAGGACGCCCGCGAGCTGCAGGCCGACCTGGAGACCCGCGAGACCGCGCTTCGCACCCTCGCCGAGCGCTGCGTGGCCAAGGTCGACCCCGCGCCGCGCTACGCCGTACCCGACGTGTCGAACCTCGGTGCCGTCCCCAACACCGCCGAGGCGATCGAGGCCCACGTCGCCAAGCTGCACCGCGTCGAGCAGGCCTTCGCCCTCGTCGAGGAGAAGTACGCCGGCGCGCTGGCCGAGCTCTCCCAGCTCGTGGACCTGCTCGACGCCCTCCGGGCCAAGGCGGCCGCCCACGCCATCGCCGACCAGCCCGACCTGGCCGCCAGCGAGCGGCAGGCCCGCGACGTGCTGGCCCGCGAGCCGGTCCCCGTCCCGGTCGCCCGCTCCCTCGTCGGCACCTACTCCACCTGGCTCGACCAGCTCCTCACCAAGGAGAACGCATGAGCACCCAGCAGTGCACCCAGCCGGGCTGCACCGGCACCATCCAGGACGGCTACTGCGACGTCTGCGGCATGGCCGCGGCGCCCGGAGGAGCCTCGACGGCGACGCCCGCGCCGGCAGCGGCCGCCGCCCCCGCCGCCCCCGCCGCCTCGGTCGCCGCGAGCGCCGACGGCACGCCCTGCACCCAGCCCGGCTGCACCGGCAAGATCCTGGACGGCTACTGCGACGTCTGCGGCTCCCCGGCCGCCTCGGTCGCGGCCGCACCGGCAGTGGGCGGCGAGTCCGCCCCGATGGGCGTCGGCGAGGTCTCGGTGGCCACCTCGGCCGCGAGCGTCCGCTCGGCCGCGATCGGGTCCCGGCTCGCGCAGTCGACCGGCTCGTCCAGCACCCGTCGTACCCGCAGTGGGTCGCAGCGGATGCGGGCCGCCCGGCTGGGCGCGGGCCTCACCGTCGTACCTCCGGCACCCGCGGTGGACGCCAGCTTGGCCATCCAGCCGAACCCGCAGGTGCCCGAGGACAAGCGCTCCTGCTCCAAGTGCGGCAACAAGATCGGCCGCAGCGTCGACGGCCGCCCTGGGCGCACCGAGGGCTTCTGCCCCCAGTGCGGCCAGCAGTTCTCGTTCACGCCCAAGCTGCACCCGGGCGACCTGGTGGCCGGCCAGTACGAGGTCGTCGGCGCGATCGCCCACGGCGGACTCGGCTGGATCTACCTGGCCAAGGACCGCAACGTCTCGAACCGCTGGGTCGTCCTGAAGGGCCTGCTCAACTCCGGCGACCCCGACGCCCTCGCGGCCGCGATCGCCGAGCAGCAGTTCCTGGCCCAGGTCGAGCACCCGCTGATCGTCGAGATCTACAACTTCGTCACCCACGAGGGTGCCGGCTACATCGTCATGGAGTACGTCGGCGGCAAGTCGCTGAAGCAGATCCTCAAGGCGCGGATGACCGCCAACAACGGCCTGTACGACGCGCTGCCGGTCGACCAGGCGCTGGCCTACCTGCTGGAGGTGCTGCCCGCCTTCCAGTACCTCCACGACCTCGGCCTGGTCTACTGCGACTTCAAGCCCGACAACCTGATCCAGGTCGGCGACGCGGTGAAGCTGATCGACCTCGGTGGCGTGCGCCGCATCGACGACGAGGACTCCGCGATCTACGGCACCGTCGGCTACCAGGCACCCGAGGTGGCTGAGGTCGGGCCGAGCGTGGCCTCTGACATCTACACGATCGGCCGGACCCTGGTCGTGCTGTGCATGGAGTTCCGCGGCTACCAGGGCACCTACCTGCACACCCTGCCGCCGCCGGAGACCACGCCGCTGTTCCAGCAGCACGACTCGCTCTACTGGCTGATCGCCAAGTGCTGCGCTCCCGATCCGGCCGACCGGTTCGCGTCCGCCGACGAGCTGCGCGCGCAGCTCATCGGCGTGCTCCGCGAGGTGGTCGCCGCCCGGACCCGGGGCACCGCTCTGACGAGCGCCGCCTCGGTGCTCTTCGAGTCGCCGGCCACGGCGACGTCGGTGCTCTCCTGGTCGGCCCTGCCCGACCTGCGCCCCGACACCACCGACGCCCAGCACGCGTTCCTCGCGACGATCGGCGCGACCGATCCGGCCGAGCGGCTGGCCAACCTGTCCCAGGCGCCCGAGGACTCCGCCGAGGTCTTCCTGGCCCGCGGCCACGCGGCCCTCGACCTCCAGGACGCCGGTCGCGCCCACGGGCACGCGGCCGAGCTGCTGGCCGCCGACCCGTGGGACTGGCGCGCGCTCTGGCTCGACGGCCTGGCCTACCTCCAGCAGGAGGACTGGACCGCGGCCCAGTCCGCGTTCAGCGCGGTCTACCAGCAGGTCCCCGGCGAGCTGGCCCCCAAGCTGGCCCTCGCGGTGGCCTGCGAGCGAGGCGGCCTGCCCGAGGTGGCCGAGGGGCTCTATGCGACGTGCGCCGCCACCGACGCGACGTACGTCGCCCCCGCGGCCTTCGGCATGGCCCGCGTCCGGGCCGGCCGCGGCGACACCGCCGGCGCGGTCGCGGCGCTCGACATGGTGCCGAAGACCAGCCGGGGCTACCCGGAGAGCCGGCAGCTGCGGGCCGAGGTGCTGCTCGCGGGCAGCGGGTCCGACCTGGCCGTCCTCGACCAGGCGATGCGCTCGATCGAGTCGGTCTCGATGGACCCGACCGCGCGGCAGCGCTACACCGTGCGGATCCTCACCGAGGCGCTGCAGGTCGTGACCGCGGGTGGCAAGGACCCGCGGGCAGGGATCAAGATCGGTGAGCACGCCGCGTCCGAGGCGGGCCTGCGGGCCGGCCTGGAGACGGCGTACCGGGCACTGGCGCGCGAGGCGCCGCTGCTCCAGGACCGGGTCAGCCTGGTCAACCAGGCGAACGCCGTGAGGAGCTGGACGCTGACGTGAGCACCACCACCTGCCCCGCCTGCGGGACCGCGGTCCCGCCGGAGGCCCGGTTCTGCGAGAGCTGCGGGGCCGCGCTCGGCGGGGCCGCGCCCGCGGCGCCGACCGCGGCCGAGATCGACGAGCTGGCCCCGATCAGCGCGCCGACGTACCGCACCCCGGCGGCGCCGCCGCCGACCCCGGTGCGGACCTGCCTGACCTGCCAGGGGCCGGTCGGCGAGGACGGCTACTGCGAGGTCTGCGGGGCCAAGGCGCCGAGCGAGCGCGACCACTTCCGCGAGGACCCGGCCCCCTGGGTGGCCGGCGTCTGCGACCGCGGCATCCGGCACCACCGCAACGAGGACGCGATGGCGCTGCTGGCCTCGGCGACGCCGGGGGAGCGGGCCGTGCTCGTCGTCCTCGACGGCGTGTCGAACTCCATCGACTCCGACGTCGGGTCCCTGGCCGGCGCCCGGGCCGCGCGCGAGGCGCTGCGCACCCCGCTGCCGCGCGGCATGGGCACGCCCGAGGGCCGCTCGGCCGCGGTCACCAAGGTGCTCACCGACGCGGCGGTCGCCGCCAACGAGGCGGTCATCGAAACTACCGACCCGGCGTCGAGCAACCCCGCGTCGGCGACGTACGCCGTCGCGGTGCTGGAGGGCAGCGCGCTGGCCCACGCCAACATCGGCGACTCCAGGGTCTACTGGCTGCCCGACGGCGCCCCCGGCCGCCAGCTCAGCGTCGACGACTCCGCCGCCCAGATGCAGATCGAGGCCGGGATGTCGCGCGAGGAGGCCGAGAGCGGTCCGCAGGCGCACGCCATCACCCGCTGGCTGGGACGCGACGCTCCCGAGATCGAGCCTCGACTCGGGGCCCTGGAGCTCGACGCCCCGGGCTGGGTCGTCGTCTGCTCCGACGGGCTGTGGAACTACGCCTCCACCCCGGAGGCGCTGGCCGCGCAGGTCACCGCGGCCGGCACCGTCGTACCGTCCGAGCTCGCGCTGGCCCTGGTGGCCTTCGCCAACGCCCAGGGCGGGCAGGACAACATCACCGTCGCGCTGGCCCGCTTCGAGCCAGCCGCCCCCGCCACCACCCCCACGCCGCAGGAGGAGTCCCATGGCTGAGTTCACCGCCGCCGTCTACCAGAACGAGTTCCTGCCCGACGGCGGGACCGACGTCAACGCCATCGTGACCGTCAGCTGCACCGGAGCCGGCACGGCCGGCCAGACCGGCGCGGGCTCGGCCGGCGAGATCATCATCGTCGACACGTCCGGCTCGATGGGCCCGCAGACGATGGCCGCCGCCAAGCAGGCCGCCCAGGCCGCGCTCGCCGAGATCGTCGACGGCACCTACTTCGCCGTCATCGCCGGCTCCGACCGCGCGATGCTGGCCTACCCCCAGGTCTCCTCCGGCCCCGGCATGGTGCCGATGGACGCCTCCTCCCGCGAGGCCGCCAGCCGGGCGATCGCCAACTTCCACGGCTCCGGCGGCACCGCCATCAGCACCTGGCTCGACCTGGCCGGCACCCTCTTCGCCTCGGTCGCCGAGGTCACCCAGCGGCACGCCATCCTGCTGACCGACGGCGAGAACCGCGAGCAGCCCGGCAGCCTGGACGCCGCGATCAAGCGGGCCACCGGCTACTTCCAGTGCGACTGCCGGGGCGCCGGCACCGACTGGCAGGTCGACGAGGTACGACGGATCTCGCAGGCCCTGCTCGGCACCGTCGACATCATCCCGACGCCCGACCAGATGCAGGCGCAGTTCGAGGAGATCATGCGGGCGTCGATGTCTCGCGGTGTCGCGGACGCGCAGCTGCGGATCTGGGCGCCGCAGGGCTCGCAGGTGCTCTTCGTGCGGCAGGTCTCGCCCTCGGTCGAGGACCTCACCGCCCGCCGTACCGAGGTCAACGCGCTGACCGGCGCCTACCCGACCGGCGCCTGGTCCGACGAGTCCCGCGACTACCACGTCGCCGTCCGGGTCGCCGCCAAGGCGATCGGGCAGGAGCAGCTCGCGGCCCGCGTGCAGCTCGCCGTCGGTGACCAGGTGATGGCCCAGGGGCTGGTCAAGGCCACCTGGTCCGGCGACTCCGGGCTGACCGCCCGCATCGACCAGCAGGTCGCCCACTACACCGGGCAGACCGAGCTGGCCGCGATGATCCAGGAGGGCCTGCAGGCCAAGGCGAGCGGCGACGAGGCGACGGCCACCACCAAGCTCGGCCGCGCCGTCCAGCTGGCCGCCGAGACCGGCAACGACGAGGCCACCTCCAAGCTCCGCAAGGTCGTCGACATCGACGACGAGAAGGAGGGCACCGTCCGGCTCAAGCGCGCGGTCGACAAGGCCGACGAGATGGCCCTCGACACCGCGTCGACCAAGACCACCCGGATCAAGAAGTGACCTGTCCCGCCGGCCACGAGTCGGCCGCCACCGACTACTGCGACGTCTGCGGGCTGGCCATGGGCGCGGCCCCGGCGGCGCCCGCCCCCGACGCCGTGGACGCGGCGGGTGGGGCCGCCGACGGCGCCTGCCCGAGCTGCGGGGCGGCCAACCCGCCGAACGCTCTCTTCTGCGAGGCCTGCGGCTACGACTTCACGACCGGGTCCATGCCCCGCCCGGTCACGCCCCCGGCCGCGCAGGAGGCCACGCCGACGGTCGCCGCGCCCGTCGTACCGGACGTGCCGGCGGCGGGGCCCGCCAGCACCGCCCCGCCCCTGGGCGAGCCCTGGGTGGCCGAGGTCTGGATCGACCCCGACTGGTACGCCGACCAGAAGTCGACCGACCCGCTCCCGTCCCCGGGCATCCCGCTGGTGGTCCCGCTCCGGACCACCTCGATCCTCATCGGGCGGGCCTCCCGCAGCCGCGGCATCACGCCGGACATCGACCTGTCGTCCGACAACGGCATCAGCCGCCGCCACGCCCAGCTCACGACCGACGGCACCCGCTGGTTCGTCGAGGACCTCGGCTCCTCCAACGGCACGTACGTCGGCGGCACCGTCAGCGGTCTCCCGACGTCCCCGGTCCCGCCCGGCCAGAAGCACGAGGTGATGCCCGACGAGCGCGTCTACCTCGGCGCCTGGACCCGCATCGTCGTCCGGAGGGCGACCCCCGGCGAGTTCTGACCACCCTCCCCGCCGAGTCAGCAGAAGTTGCGGGCCGAGTCAGCACTACTGGTGCTGACTCGGCCCGCAACTGGTGCTGACTCGGCGATCTGGCCGGGTCAGCGCTTGGTGGCGATGATCGCGGAGGCGTCCGAGGCGACCATCACCTCGACGGCGGTGAAGCGCTCATCGGTGAGCCACTGCTCGCGCAGGGTGTCGACGCGGCCGTAGGCGATGGGCGGCCACACCTCGCACGGCGTGAAGTCGTCGAGGACGACGATCCCGCCCGGCTCGACCAGGTCCGCGATCGCGTCCACGCCGACCTCGGTCGGCTCGCCCGAGTCGAGGAACAGCAGCGAGAACGGGCCCTTGTCGAGCAGGGTCGACCAGTCGGCCGCGAGGACCTCGACCTGCGGGTCGTCGGCGAAGATCTGGGTGGCCGCCTTGGCCAGCTGGCGGTCCAGCTCGGCGGTGACGATCCGGGCCCCGTCACCGCGGACGCCCGAGCGCAGCCAGGCGGTCCCGACGCCGCAGCCGGTGCCGAACTCGGCCATCGTCCCGCCGCGGGTCGCGGCGAGGGTGGCAAGCAGCCGTCCGGTCTCGTTGCGGCAGAACGACACGTAGCCCGCCTTGCGGGACACGGAGAACGCGCGGGACACGACGTCGGGCAGCTCGGGCGGTGCGCTCATGCCCGCGAGTCTTCCATTCCGGGACGTCCGTCCCGGATCGCGGACAGATTCCGGAATCCGGTGGCGGGCGTCCGGTGAGGCGGTTACGGTTCATTCACCATGCGGAGCGTCTTCGTACTTATCGACTGCCGCGGCGAGGCCTGACAAGAGAGGCCACCTCGCCGCGGTGTTCGGCGTTGCGGGCCTCTCGACCATCTGTCGGATCTCCGACAGGCCTCGATCGAAGACACCACCGCGGCGGGACGCCAGCAGCGTCGCGCGATCCGCACTCTCATGGTCGATCTCCCTCGTGTGATCCACGAGCCGGAACTTCTCGTCCGGAGTGTCTTCGTTCCAGGCCTGTCGGGCCGAAGAACTACGACAACCACTCACGAGAAGGAGCACCTGCGATGTACGACATGTATCCCGACTGGGGACCGGCCCAGCACCACCCGGAGAACCCCTACAGCCACGAGAACATCAGCGCCGCGGTCCAGCGCTCGCTCGACCTGCGGGACGGCGGCGGCGAGCGCCCGGACGACAACTAGCGTTCTCCCCATGAGCGACTCGAACCCCAGCACCGGCACCCTGAAGCTCGCCGTCATCCCCGGCGACGGCATCGGGCAGGAGGTGACCGCCGAGGCCCTGAAGGTCCTCGAGGTGGCCGCCCCGGCCGGCGTGAAGTTCGAGCCGACCCGCTACGACCTCGGCGCGGAGCGCTACCTCGCGACCGGTGAGGTGCTGCCCGACTCCGTGCTCGGCGAGATCCGCGAGCACGACGCCATCCTCCTCGGAGCGGTGGGCGGCAAGCCCAACGACCCGAACCTGCCCCCGGGCATCCTCGAGCGCGGTCTGCTGCTGAAGCTCCGCTTCGAGCTCGACCACTACGTCAACCTGCGGCCGTCGCGGATCTTCCCCGGCGTGACCAGCCCCCTCGCGAACCCCGGCGAGGTCGACTTCGTGGTCGTCCGTGAGGGCACCGAGGGCCCTTACACCGGCAACGGCGGCGCCCTGCGCGTCGGTACGCCGGCAGAGGTGGCCACCGAGGTCTCGGTCAACACCGCCTTCGGTGTCGAGCGCGTCGTCCGCGACGCCTTCGCCCGGGCCCAGCGCCGCCCGCGCAAGAAGCTCACCCTGGTCCACAAGACCAACGTCCTCGTGAACGCCGGCTCCGTGTGGTGGCGGCTGTTCCAGGAGGTCGCCGCCGAGTACCCCGAGGTGACGACCGACTACATGCACATCGACGCGGCCATGATCTTCATGACGACCGACCCGTCGCGCTTCGACGTGATCGTCACCGACAACCTGTTCGGCGACATCATCACCGACCTCGCCGCCGCCATCACCGGTGGCATCGGTCTGGCCGCGTCCGGCAACGTGAACCCCGACCGGACCGCGCCCTCCATGTTCGAGCCGGTGCACGGCTCGGCCCCCGACATCGCCGGTCAGCAGAAGGCCGACCCGACCGCGGCCATCCTCTCCGCGGCGCTCCTGCTCGACCACCTCGGCCACGCCGAGGCGGCCTCCGTCATCGAGGACGCGGCCATCGCCGACCTCGCCGCGCGCGAGGCGGGCAGCACTCGTCGTACCTCCGAGGTCGGCGACGCGATCGCCGCCCGAGTACAGGGCTGACGCGTCACCTCGACCTCCGCGGGGCCGGGGCGCGTCAGGCGCCTCGGCCCGCGCTCATTTCTGCGTCCGAAAGACGGTAATTTGATGTCCATGCAGATCACCACCACCCGCTCGAGCAACCCCGTCAGCGACGAGCGGCTCGCGGAGATCCTCGCCAATCCCGGGTTCGGCGTGCACTTCACCGACCACATGTTCACCGTCGAGTGGACGCCCGACGCGGGCTGGCACGACGCGCGCATCGAGCCCTACGGCCCGCTGTCGCTCGACCCGGCGACCGCCGTCCTGCACTACGCGCAGGAGACCTTCGAGGGCATGAAGGCCTACCGGCACGAGGACGGGTCGGTCTGGTCGTTCCGCCCCGAGGAGAACGCCGCCCGGATGGAGCGCTCGAGCCACCGGCTCGCGCTGCCCGTGCTGCCGGTCGAGGACTTCGTCCAGGCCGTGCAGGCGCTGGTCGAGATCGACCAGCGGTGGGTGCCGGAGGCGGCGGGGGAGAAGAGCCTCTACCTGCGGCCGTTCATGTTCGCCTCCGAGGCGTTCCTCGGGGTCCGCCCGTCCCAGCACGTCACCTTCATGGTGATCGCCAGCCCGGCCGGCTCCTACTTCAAGGGCGGCGTGAAGCCGGTCAGCCTCTGGCTCACCGAGGAGTACACCCGCGCGGGCCGCGGCGGCATGGGTGCGGCCAAGACCGGCGGCAACTACGCCAGCTCGCTGGTCGCCCAGCAGGAGGCGTCGTCGCACGGCTGCGACCAGGTCGTCTTCCTCGACGCCCAGGAGGGCACGTACGTCGAGGAGCTCGGCGGCATGAACATGTACTTCGTCTACGCCGACGGCCGCATCGTCACCCCGGAGACCGGCACCATCCTGGAGGGCATCACCCGCTCCTCGATCATCGAGCTGGCCGGGAAGATGGGCCACCAGGTCGAGGAGCGGAAGTTCGCGATCGAGGAGTGGAAGCAGGGCGTCGCCTCCGGCGAGATCGTGGAGATCTTCGCCTGCGGCACCGCGGCCGTCGTGACCCCCGTCGGCTCCCTGAAGTGGGACGGCGGCGAGGTGGGCACCCCCGAGGGCGGGGACGAGCTGTGGAAGCGGATCCGCCAGGAGCTCGTCGACGTCCAGTTCGGCCGGGCCGAGGACGGCTTCGGCTGGATGAAGCAGCTGGTCTGAGTCTGCTCGGCCTCTCGAGCCGCCGGGACCCGGAGCGACACCCTCGACCTCTCTGGATTAAGGTCAGCCTTACCTAATCCAGGAGGACCTGCATGCGTCGCCGTCCCTCGCTCGCCCTCGCCCTGCTCGGACTGCTGCTGTCCGGCAGCCTCGTCGCGTGCGGCGACGGCGACTCGTCGTCGGCCACGGACGACCCGAGCACCGGTCCCGCGGTCGAGGGGGCCCAGTTCCCGGTGACCGTCCCCCACCAGTTCGGCGAGACCACGGTCGCCGAGCAGCCCGAGCGCGTCGTCAGTGTCGGCTACACCGAGCAGGACATCCTGCTCCAGCTCGGGGTCACGCCGGTCGCCGTGACCGACTGGTACGGCGACCAGCCGTTCGCCACCTGGCCGTGGGCCACCGAGCTGCTCGGGGACGCCGAGCCCGAGGTCCTCTCCCTCCAGAACGGCTTCGAGTTCGAGAAGATCGCCGCGCTCAAGCCTGACCTGATCGTCGGCACGAACGCCGGGATGACCGCGAAGGACTACGAGCTGCTGGCCAAGATCGCGCCCACGATCACCAGTGTCGAGGGCTCCACCCAGTACTTCTCCTCCTGGCAGGACCAGACCCTCCAGGTCGCCCGGGCGCTCGGTCGCGAGGCTGACGGCCAGGCGCTCGTCGACGAGGTCGAGCAGAAGTACGCCGACGTCGCCGCCGCCCACCCGGACTGGCAGGGCAAGAGCGCGACCTTCTCCCAGGGTGGCCCGTACGACGGTCAGCTCTACGTCTACCCCGACGGCCTCAGCACCGACTTCCTCACCGAGCTCGGCTTCGTGATGACGCCCGGCCTGGAGGAGTACGCGCCCGAGGTGGGCTCGCAGGCCGAGATCTCCGCCGAGAACGTCAACCTGATCGACGCCGACGTGATCGTCTGGGCGACCGAGAACCCCGAGCAGTTCGACGAGCTCCAGGCCTTCAGCACGGTCTCGAAGCTGCCGGCCGTCGCCGAGAACCGGTCGGTCTACACCGACGAGGTCCTGGCCGGGGCGATCTACTTCCTCACCCCGCTCAGCCAGCTCTATCTGATCGACCGGCTGACGCCGATGCTCGAGGCCGCCGCCACCGGCGAGGCGCCGCGCGAGTACCCGTCCTGACCGTCCCGCTCGACCCTCCAGCCCTGATCCACCCCTGATCGCAAGGAGCACCATGAACCCCACCCGACGCCGCTTCCTGACCGGCCTGTCCTTCATGGCCGTGGCGCCGGCCGTCCTGGCCGCCTGCGGCAGCGAGGACTCCTCCTCCGGTGGCAGCACCGGCGGCAGCGCGAGCGAGGCCCCTGCTGACGAGTCGGCCTTCCCGGTCACCATCAAGCACAAGTACGGCGAGACCACCGTCGAGAAGGCGCCCGAGCGGGTCGTCTGCATCGGCCTGATGGACCAGGACTCGCTGCTCGCGCTGGGGATCGTGCCGGTCGGTGTCACCTACTGGTTCGGCGACGAGAAGCTGCAGGGCATCTACCCGTGGGCCGAGGAGGCCTTCGGTGACGCCGAGCTCCCGCTGCTGCTGAAGGACGCCGACGGGGTCGAGGTCGAGAAGATCGCCGGCCTGGCGCCCGATCTGATCATCGGTCAGTACACGGGCCTCAACGAGCAGGACTACGAGACGCTCTCGAAGATCGCCCCGGTCGTCGCCCAGTCCGGCGACTACCCCGACTACAGCATGCCGTGGACCGAGATGGCCCTGACGATCGGCACCGCGGTCGGTCAGAAGGCGAAGATGCAGGAGATCATCGACGGGGTCACGCAGCAGATCGCCGACGCGGCCGAGGCGCACCCGGAGTTCGAGGGACAGACCGCAGCGCTCATCACGCCGTACGAGGGTCTGTTCATCTACGGTCCCGAGGACCCGCGGTCGCGGATGCTGACCGACCTCGGCTTCACGCTGCACCCGGTGATCACCACCGCCGACGACAGCGAGTTCGGCATCTCGCTGTCCGCGGAGCGCACCGCCGACCTGGGCGACGTCGGGGTGGCCGTCTGGTACGACCTCAACGCCGACAAGACCGTCGCCGGCATCTGGGAGGGCCTGCCCTCGGCGAAGGAGGGGCGCTTCGTGGACATCAACGAGAAGCAGGACGGCTCCTACTACGTGGGCCACAGCTTCGTGACGCCGCTGGCCATCCCCTATGTGCTGGAGCGCTACGTGCCGCAGCTGGCCGCGGCCGTCGACGGCGACCCGGCCACGACGGTGCCGTCCTCCAAGATCTGAGGACCCCCTCGTACGAACGCCCCCGGCTCGCCGAGCCGGGGGCGTTCGCGCGTGCTCAGGGCAGCAGCGGCGTCGACTCGGGGTGCGGGGCGGCGGCGACGGCCTCGGCCGAGGAGCGCGGCACGATGATCGGCAGCTCGGTGCGGGGGTCGGGCAGGACGTCGGCGTCGAGGCCGAAGACCTCCCGCAGCATCGCGGCGGTGACGACGTCGGTGGGCGTGCCCTGCGTGACGATCGCGCCGTCCTTCATCACGACCATGTGGTCGCTGTAGCGGGCGGCCAGGTTGAGGTCGTGCAGGACCATCGCGACGGTCCGGCCGCGCTCGCGGTTGAGCCGGGTGACCAGGTCGAGCACCTCGACCTGGTGCGCGAGGTCGAGGTAGGTGGTCGGCTCGTCGAGGAGAAGCAGCTCGGTGTCCTGGGCCAGGGTCATCGCGATCCAGGCCCGCTGACGCTGGCCGCCCGAGAGCTGGTCCAGGGCCCGGTCGCGGAGGTCGGCGGTGTCGGTCATGGCCAGCGCGGACTCGACGACCTGCTCGTCCTCGGGCGACCACTGGCTGAACCAGCGCTGGTGGGGGTGCCGGCCCCGGCCGACCAGGTCGCGGACGAGGAGGCCCTCGGGGGCGACCGGGGTCTGGGGGAGCAGGGCCATCCGGCGGGCGATCTCGCGCGTGGGCAGCGACTGGATCGGCTCGCCGTCGAGCAGCACGGTGCCGCTGGACGGCCTCAGCAGCCGGGCCAGGGTGCGCAGCATCGTCGACTTGCCGCAGCCGTTGGGTCCGATGATCGTCGTCACTTTGCCGTCGGGGATCGCGAAGGTCAGGTCGCGGACGACCGGGACCTCGCCGTACCCGACGGTGACGGAGTCGGCGCGGAGACGGGACGCGGGCGAGGTGGAGGTCATGCCGACACCTTTCGGTTGGCGCGGAGGAGGAGCCAGATCAGGTACGGCGCGCCGATCGCCGCGGTCACGATGCCGGCGGGGAGGGGGACGGGGATGACGACGCGGGTCAGCAGGTTGGCGCCGACGACCAGGCAGGCGCCGAGCACCATCGAGGCCAGCATCGGCGGCCGGCTGCCGCCGGTGAGCCGCAGCGCGATCTGGGGGACGACGAAGGCGACGAACTCGAGGGGCCCGACCGCCGAGACCGCCACGGCCACCAGGCCGACGGCGGCGAGCAGGGTCAGCAGCTGGGTGACCTGCAGGCGTACGCCGAGGCCGCGAGCGCTGTCGTCGCCGAGCATCATCGTGTTGAGGCTGAGCACGAGCAGCAGCGAGACCGGCACCAGCACCGCCAGCGTCCAGATCATCGGCCAGGCCTGGTCCCACCCGCGGGCGTTGAGCGAGCCGTTGAGCCAGACCTGGGCGCTGGCCAGCTCGGCCTCCCGCGCCCGGACGAGCAGCCACGACGTCATCGCGCCGAGGGCCGCGCTGAGGCCGATGCCGACCAGGACGAGGCGCTGGCCGTCGACACCGCGCCGCCAGGAGAACAGGTAGAGGACGAGGGCGGTGAGCAGGCCGCCGAGGAACGCGGCCAGGGGCAGGCCGAGGCGCTGAAGCGTGCCGGTGACCAGGCTCGATCCGTTCCCGCTGGCCCCGGAGAGCACGATCACCGCGACCGCACCGAGGGCCGCGCCCTGGGTCACGCCCAGGATGTCGGGGCTGGCGAGCGGGTTGCGGGCGAAGGTCTGGGTGAGCGCGCCCGACAGGCCGAGCGCGGCGCCGACCAGGACGGCGACCAGCGTCTGGGGCAGACGCAGCTCGTTGACGATGAACTGCTGGCCGGGGTCGCCGCCGCCGAGCAGGGTGGAGATCACGTCCCCGAAGGGGATCTCGAAGTCGCCGAGCGAGATGTCGAGGACCACGAGGAAGGCGAGCGCCACGAGGGCGACCACGGTGATGAGAGCGGCGCGCAGCGGCACCAGCCACGACGCCGGGCCGACGCGCAGGGTAGCGGTCGGCGTGGAGGTCCGCGTGAGGCGGCTCCGGGTGGTCACAGGCGCACCAGCCGCATCCGTCGCACGATGAGCATGAAGACGGGGCCGCCGACGAGGGCCATCACGATGCCGACCTGGAGCTCCCCGGGCCGGACGACGACCCGCCCGACGACGTCGGCGACGACCAGGAAGACGGCGCCGACCAGCCCGGAGTAGGGGAGCAGCCAGCGGTAGTCGACGCCCGAGAACACCCGGGCGATGTGGGGGACGACCAGCCCGAGGAAGGCGATCGGCCCGCAGGCCGCGGTCGCGGCGCCGGCCAGCAGCATAACGGCGGCGACCCCCATCGTCTTGTGCACCCAGGGCGTCATGCCGAGGGAGCGGGCGACGTCGTCACCGAGCTGGAGCATGTTCAGGCCGGGGGCGCCGATCGCGGCGAGCAGCAGTCCGGCCGCCATGAACGGCAGGACGTCCCACAAGACGTCCATCGGCCGCCCCGCGACCGAGCCCACCACCCAGAAGCGGTACTCCAGCAGGGTCGCCCGGTCGTTCAGCACGACGGACTGGGTGGCCGCCTCCAGCAGCGCGGTCACCGCGGCACCGGCCAGCACGAGGGTCACCGGGTTCGGTCCGCCCTTGCTGCTGCCGATCGCGAACACCGCTGACGACGCGAGTCCGGCGCCGACGAGCGCGAACCACACGTAGCCGCTCCCGCCGATGGAGAACCCGTAGATCCCCAGCACCACGGCGAACGCCGCGCCGGCGTTGACGCCGAGCAGGCCGGGCTCGGCGAGCGGGTTGCGCGTGTGGCCCTGCATCAGCGCACCCGCGATGCCGAGGCAGGCGCCGACCGCGAGTCCGAGCAGGGTCCGGGGGAGCCGCAGGTCGTGCACGATGGTCGAGGCGTCTGAGCCGTCCTCGTGGAACAGCACGTCCACCACCGTCCCGAACGGGATGCTGCGGCTGCCGACGGCCAGGCTCACCAGCGCGGCCACGACCACCAGGGCGACCAGCACCAGCAGCCCGACCACGGAGCCACGACGGTGGTCCGGGACCGACGGGCGGGTCGTCGGCGGTGAGGCGGTGCTGGTCACGGGAGGTAAGGCTAGCCTTACAGTCCGCAGATGCCCGCACGGCCGTCCGCTCGTCGTACCCCGGGCGGACGGGTCGCGCGGGTAGCCTGCCTGCGTGACGAGCGTGCCGAGCACCCCCTCCGGCCCGGAGGCCCCCGGTGGCCCCCGGATGTCGGTGGGCGACTACACGCTGCTGGCCAAGATCGGCGAGGGCGGCATGGGCGTCGTCCACCTGGCCCGCAAGCCGGGTGGCGAGCGGGTCGCGCTGAAGGTGCTCCGGCCCCACATCGTCGGCGACGACGAGGCGCGCGCCCGGCTGGCCCGCGAGGTCTCCTCGCTGAGCCGGATCCAGAGCCGCTGGGTGGCCGAGATCGTCGACGCCGACCCATGGGCACCGGTGCCGTACGTCGCTACCCGCTACGTCCCGGGCCTCTCGCTGCACGACCACGTGGTCGAGGAGGGGCCGATCGAGGGCCGCGACCTGCTGTGGTTCGCCGGGTGCCTCGCCGAGGGGCTGCTCTCGGTGCACCGGGTCGGCGTCCTGCACCGCGACGTGAAGCCGTCGAACGTGCTGATGGAGGGCCGCACCCCGATCCTCATCGACTTCGGCCTGGCCCGGGTCGCCGACGACCCCAAGCTGACCCACACCGGCTGGCTGCTGGGCACGCCCGGCTACCTCGCCCCCGAGATCCTCTACGGCGAGGACGCCTCCGCCGCCTCCGACATCCACTCCTGGGCCGCGACGGTCGCCTACGCCGGCACCGGCCGCGCGCCGTTCGGCCGCGGGCCGTCGATGGCCATCATGGACCGGGTACGCCGCGGCCAGCACGACCTGACCGGCCTGCCCGACGGCCTGCGCGGCGTGGTCGAGGCCGCGCTCGACCCGGACCCCGCCCGGCGCCCCCGGCTCGGCCAGCTGCTGGCCTGGCTGCGTCCGCAGTCGACCCGGGCGGGCTCCCGCGAGCCGGTGCCCCCGGCGCCGGTCGCCGAGGACGTCTTCACCCTGCCGCTCGCGCTGGCCGCGACCGCCGCGACTGCCGACGACCCGACCGACCGCTGGGAGGACCCGGCCGACGACCGTCCGGCGCCCACCCGGCTCGAGACCGAGCACGTCACCCGGGCGTTCCCCGCCGAGCCGACCGCCCGGCCGACGGGGGCGCCCGTCGCCGATCCGTGGGCCGGGCCGTGGGAGGAGTCGCCGTTCGAGCCCGAGCCGCCCACCACCTCGTTCGGCGAGCGGGCCCGGCGGGCCACGCTGATGGTCGGCGGGGCGCTCGCGGTCGGCGCGGGCACGGCGGCGTACCCCTGGTGGACGACGGGCCTGGTGCTGGTCCTCGTGTGGGTGCTGCGCAGCGGCTCGCTGGCGGCCAGCAAGGCCGGCGACCGGCGCCGCCTCCGCGGTCGCAAGTGGTACGACGGCGCGCAGTTCCTGCTCGGTGCCCCGTGGGACCTGGTGCGCTCGATCCCGGGCACCCTGATGCTGGTGCTGTGGAGCGCCGGCCTGGCCGTCGCCGCCGGTCTGGTCTGCTACGCGGTCGCCGCCACCGTCCCGGTGACCCTCTTCGTGTGCGGCACCGCGCTCGCCGTGTCGCTCTGGTCCGGGCCCGGCGGGTCGCGGGTGCGCTCACCGCTGGCCCGCGTGGTGCACCCGCTCTCGGCCGACGTCCGGCGGTGGGCGGTGGCCGCGGTGCTCGTGGGCGTGGCCGCGGCCGGCCTCGGCCTGGTCGCCGGCGACGGCACCACGTGGGGTCCGTCGGGAGATCCCGCCGGGTGGACCAACCCGCTCCCGTGACCCGCACGCGGTAAGATGCCTCACATGCAGCACCGCCACATCGTCATTCCCTAGCGCGTCGAGACACTCGACGCGCCGACCTCTCGCACCCCGAGAGGTTTTTTTGTGCCCGGAAGCAAGAAGGAATCCCCGATGGACCTGCACGGCTCGTTCCACGTCTACGACACCACCCTGCGCGACGGTGCGCAGCAGGAGGGGCTGACCCTCTCCGTGGCCGACAAGCTGACGATCGCCCGCCAGCTCGACGGCCTGGGCGTGGGCTACATCGAGGGCGGCTGGCCGGGCGCGAACCCCAAGGACACCGAGTTCTTCCGGCGCGCGGCGCGCGAGCTCGACCTGAAGCACGCCCGGCTCGCCGCGTTCGGCGCCACCCGGCGCGCCGGCGTACGCGCGGCCGACGACCCGCAGGTCGCCGCGCTGCGCGACAGCGGTGCCGGGGTGGTCACCCTGGTCGCGAAGTCGCACGACCGGCACGTCGAGCTCGCGCTGCGGACCACGCTCGAGGAGAACCTCGCGATGGTCCACGACACCGTGTCCCACCTGCGGGCCGAGGGCCAGCAGGTCTTCCTCGACGCCGAGCACTTCTTCGACGGCTACCGCGCCAACCGGGCCTACGCGCTGGAGGTGCTGCGCACGGCGTACGACGCGGGCGCCGAGGTCGTCGCCCTCTGCGACACCAACGGCGGCATGCTGCCGGCCTGGGTCTCCGACGTGGTGCACGACGTGGTGGGGACGACCGGCGGCCGGGTGGGCATCCACGCCCACAACGACAGCGGCTGCGCCGTCGCCAACTCGCTGGCCGCGGTCGACGCGGGCGCCTCGCACGTCCAGGGCTGCATCAACGGCTACGGCGAGCGCACCGGCAACGCCGACCTCGTCACCGTGGTCGCCAACCTGGAGCTGAAGCTGGACCGCCAGGTGCTCCCGCCCGGCCTGCTGCGCGACTCGACCCGGATCGCCCACGCGGTCGCGGAGGTCACCAACGTGCCGCCCGCCAGCCGGCAGCCGTACGTCGGCACCTCCGCCTTCGCCCACAAGGCCGGCCTGCACGCGAGCGCGATCAAGGTCGACCCCAACCTCTACCAGCACCTGGACCCGGTCCAGGTCGGCAACGACATGCGGCTGCTGGTCTCCGACATGGCCGGGCGGGCCTCGATCGAGCTGAAGGGCCGCGAGCTCGGCTTCGACCTCTCGGACAACAAGGAGCTGGTCGGCCGGATCACCGACCGGGTCAAGGTGCTCGAGTCGCGCGGGTTCACCTTCGAGGCCGCGGACGCGTCCTTCGAGCTGCTGCTCGTCGAGGAGGTCGAGGGTGCGCGGCCGTCGTACTTCGAGATCGAGTCGTGGCGGGTGATCACCGAGACCCTGAGCCACGCCCGGCCCGGGGAGGAGGCGGTCTCCGAGGCCACCGTGAAGCTGACGGCCGCGGGGGAGCGGTTCGTGGTGACCGGCGAGGGCAACGGTCCCGTCAACGCCCTCGACCAGGCGCTGCGCACGGCGATCGGCCAGGCCTACCCGGAGGTCGCCAAGTTCGAGCTCATCGACTACAAGGTCCGGATCCTCGACCAGGGCCACGGCACCGACGCCATCACCCGGGTGCTGATCGAGACCACTGACGGCGAGTCGACCTGGGTGACGGTCGGCGTCGGCCACAACGTCATCGAGGCGTCCTGGGGCGCCCTCGTCGACGGCCTCACCTTCGGCCTCCGTCGCCAGGGCGTCTGACGCCGACCCGTCACTCGATGTCCGCTTCTGGCGGCGTGTCGGGTCAGGATCGACGGTTCGGTGAGCGGTACGACGCCGTCCGCTCACCGAACCGTCACTCGCGGACCGACACGCCGCCGAAAGGTGACATCCAGTGACGGGTCAGCGCTGGACGACGCGGCCGACCAGGTCGGTCCAGGCCTCGTAGACCCGGTCGACCGGGAACTCCTCGATCCGCACCTGCTGGTCGAGGATCGGCACCTCCAGCGGCGCCAGGATCGCGGTCGCGAGCAGCGGCAGGTCGCCGGTGACGCCAATCTCGGCGAGCAGGTAGCGCACGTGCATCGCCGTGAAGGAGTACGCCGCGTAGGACCGCGGTCCGACCCGGCCGGCCTCGCGGATCAGCTCCGCGTGCTGGAGGGTGACCTCGATGCGCGAGCGGCCGAAGGCGCGCAGCCGGTCGAGCGGCGGGGCGCCGGGCCCGAGCGGCGGCGGGCCGGAGATGACGGAGGCCTGCCAGTCGGTCTCGGACTGGTTGAGCAGCGCGCCCATCAGTCCCTCACGGGACTCGAAGCGCCGGAAGACGGTGCCCTTCCCGACGCCCGCGCGGGCGGCCACCTCGTCCATCGTGACTGCGGCGGCGCCGTGCTCGGCGACCAGCGCGGCGGCCGCGCACATCAGCGCCTCGCGATTGCGCGCGGCGTCGCGGCGCTCCGTCTGGGGAGCGCCGAGCAGGGGCAGCGGGCGGTGGTCGGACATGGCGTCGCCCACTGTAGGGACGGCGCTCGCGGAGCGCTGGTGGATTCCTCGACCTGGGCGGGGAATGAAAGCGGACCGCAGTCCGTTTAGTCGGTCGACCGTTCCACCTCAGATCCAGGAGCACCCATGTCCGAGACCCGCGTCGCCGTCCTCGTCGGCAGCCTCCGTGCCGACTCCCTCAACCGCAAGCTCGCCGAGAAGCTGCGGGACGAGGCGCCCGACGGCGTGACCCTCGAGATCGTCGAGGGCCTCGAGCAGCTGCCCTTCTACAACGAGGAGATCGACGGCGAGCAGGTCCCCGAGGCCGCCGCCCGGATCCGCGGCCAGGTGGCGCACGCCGACCGCGTCCTCGTCGTCACCCCGGAGTACAACGGCACCATGCCGGCCGTCCTCAACAACGCCATCGACTGGCTCTCCCGCCCCTACGGCGCCGGCGCGATCGTCGCGAAGCCGTTCGCCGTCGTCGGCACCACCCCCACGCCGTACGGCGGCCGCTGGGCGCACGCCGACGCCAACCGCTCGGCCAACATCGCCGGCGCCGTCGTCCTCGAGGACGTCACCGTCTCCCAGCCCGGCATCGAGGTCGACGTGCTCGCCGACGGCGAGGTCCAGGCCAAGCTCCAGGCCGCGCTGCGCTCGCTGGTCGACTACGACCCGGCGCCGTCCTCCGCCGCCTGAGGCCACCCCCTCTAGCGTGGGGGTCGTGACCGACCTCCACGACCTGACCGCGCTGGAGCAGGGCGAGCTGGTGCGCCGCCGCGAGGTGTCGCCCGCCGAGCTCGTCGACCACTACCTCGAACGCGCCGGCCGACTCGACTCGGTCGGCGCGTTCGTCACGCTGACGCCCGACCTGGCCCGCGAGCGGGCCGCGGCCCTGCGCGACGCACCGGACGCGGGTCCGTTGCACGGCGTCCCCACCGCGATCAAGGACCTCAACCTGACGGCGGGGGTGCCGACGTCCCTCGGCTCGGCGGCCTTCGCCGACTTCGTGCCCGACGTCAGCGACGCCGTCACCCTCGGGCTCGAGGCGGCCGGGATGATCAGCCTCGGCAAGACGAGCACGCCCGAGTTCGGCTCGCCCTGCTACACCGAGCCCGAGGGCCGGCCGCCGGCGGTGACGCCCTGGGACCGCACCCGGATGGCCGGTGGCTCCTCCGGTGGGGCGGCCGCGGCCGTCGCCGCGGGACTGGTGCCGGTCGCCCAGGGATCCGACGGGGGCGGCTCGATCCGGATCCCCGCGTCCTGCTGCGGGCTGGTCGGCCTGAAGCCGAGCCGGGGGCGGGTCTCGGGCTTCCCGATGTACGGCGAGCCCACCGGCCTGGCGACGGCCGGGTCGATCGCCCGGACCGTGCGCGACGCGGCGGCGATGCTGGACGCGATCGCCGGGCGTCGCGTGGGGGACCCGGCCTGGGCGCCGCCCCCGTCCGAGAGCTTCCTGGCCTCCTGCGACCGCGACCCGGGTCGACTCCGGATCGCTCGCTTCAGCGAGCCGGTCATCACCGACGCCGCGCTGGACCCCGAGTGCCGTCGGGCCTGGGAGGACGCGTCGCTGCTGCTGGAGTCGCTCGGCCACGAGGTCGTCGACGTCGCCGTCCCGCTGCCGCGCGAGGCGGTGCCGGTCTTCGAGACCTGCTGGGCCGTGCTGACCGCGCTGTCGGTCGTCCCGCCGGAGCGCGAGCACCTGCTCCGCCCGCTCACCCGCTGGCTGGGCGAGCGGGGCCGGGCGGTCAGCGGGCCCGACTTCGGGCTGGCGATCGGCGCGATGCGCCGGTACGCCGCAGATGCGCTCACCGCGCTCGCGCCGTACGACGCCGTGCTCACGCCCACCCTGGCCACCCCGCCGCTGCCCGTCGGCGCGATCCGCGACGACGCCGACCCGGCTGCGGACTTCGAGGCGCAGAAGCGGTTCACGCCGTACACCTCGGCGTGGAACGTGACCGGCATGCCGGCGGTCTCGCTGCCGCTGCACCAGACGCCGGACGGGCTCCCGGTGGGCGTCATGCTCGCGGCCCGGCCGGCCGAGGACCCGCTGCTGCTGGCGCTCGCCGCCCAGGTGGAGTCGGCCGCACCGTGGGCCGACCGCAGGCCGCCCCGGTGGTGAACCCTCAGTGGTGACGACCCGGCACACCGCGGCGCTGGGTGCCGCCGAGCTGGACGAGATCCGCGACCTGCTCGACGCCGCCTTCGACGACTTCGACGACCACGACTGGGAGCACGGGCTCGGCGGCCAGCACGCCGTCGTCCGCGAGGACGGCCTGCTGGTCGCGCACGGCTCGCTCGTGCAGCGGCGGATGCTCGTGGGCGGTCGCTCCCTGCGGGTCGGGTATGTCGAGGCGGTCGCGGTGCACCCCGATCGGCGCCGGCTCGGCCACGCCTCCACGGTGATGGCGGCCCTGGAGGCGCTGGCGCCGGCGTACGACCTGCTCGCCCTCAGCGCGTCGGACGCGGGGCTGCCGCTCTACGAGGCACGGGGCTGGCAGCCGTGGCGCGGCCCGACGTCCGTGCTCGGCCCCACGGGTCCGGAGCCGACGCCCGACGACGACGGATCGGTCCTGGTCCTGGTCCTCGGCGGTCAGGACGTCGACCGGGACCTGCCGATCGCCTGCGATCACCGGGACGGCGACGTCTGGTAGCGGTCGCGGTCGGCGACGTGCCAGGCGATCCAGGTCAGGGGGAAGAACAGCCCCGCCAGGACCGCTCGCGGGACGCTGCGTCCCCGGCGCCGCGCCCCGGACGCCGTCAGGACGGCGAGCGAGACCAGCCCCAGCAGCGCGGCCCCGGCCAGGCCCGACAGGACGACGACGTCGATCATCCGGTCAGTGTGCCGCGACCGGACCGGTCCGGCCAGCCTCTGCTCAGCGCAGCCGGGTGCCGAGGGACCAGAGGTGGTCGAAGTAGCCCTGCCAGGCCGTGACGGCCGCCGCGTTGCTGACCTTCACGACGACCTCGTCCGCGGCCCGCGGCGCGTCGCCCCAGTTCTCCGAGCCGGTCCAGAGCCGGGCCTTCTTCGTGCTGCCGGTGCCGTAGCGGGCGATCATGGACTTGCTGTGCAGGTAGTCCTGGTCGCTTCTCTTCAGCAGCTTCACCGGGATCCCGCCGCGCACCAGCACGCCCTTGACCTGCGGCCCGATCCCGCCCACGACGACGCGGACCTTCGCGCCCGCCCGCTTCTTGGCGACCAGGGCCCGGGCGATGGCCAGGCCGCGGTCCCCGCTCCACGACGCGTTGGCGATCCGGATCACCAGGCGGTCCTGCGGGAGGCCGTTGATCCGGCCCACGACGGGATCGGCCATGCTCGGCGAGTTCCAGGGGTTGAAGGTCAGTGCGGTGTTGGGCGTGAGGTTCTCCTGGATGAACGGCGCCCGCTGGTCGCGCCGCTTCACCTGCTGGGCGAAGACCCGCTTCAGCGTGCGGTGCACCGGCCGGTAGCCGACGAACTGGTAGCCGTCGTTGTACTGCCAGTCGGAGGCGGCCGTGGTCGCGTTGGCCGAGGTGAAGATCGAGACGAACCGCTTGCCGTAGGTCGACGAGAACGTCCAGGACTTCTGGTGCATCGCTCCCTTGCCGAGGGCGGGGTTGCCCCGGGCGGCGCCGTTGCTGACGACGAGCTTGGAGCCCTTGCCGTTCAGCTGCGCGCGGAGGTACTTCCGGATCCCCGGCTCGGCCTGCTTGGCGACGAGCATCTTGACCCGCACGCCGCGGTTGTCGGCAGCAGCGAGGGCCCGGGCGATGGTCACCGAGTCGAAGCTCCAGGTGACGCCCTGGATGAGCGACCCCTTCGGGGCGCCGTTGATGGCGCGGAGGATGACGCAGGAGATGTCGCCGTACCTCGAGCCGGGATCGCCGAAGAACGCCTCCGGTCGGAGGACGTACGGCCCCGGCGCGCACTGGAAGTCGTCGGCCGCGGCCGGGGCGGCGGTCGCGGCGGTCGCCCCGGCGGGCACGGCGGCGCCGAGCGGCACGAGTGCCGCGACCAGCACGGCGGCGAGGGCTGAGGCGAGGATGGTGAGGACCCGAGACATGCACGGGTCCTACCCGCCGCGGTCAGTCGCCAAGCCCCCGAGCCTGGAGCGCGTCGCCGGTCTCGTGGGCGCGTGCGACGACCCGGACCACGAACGGGGTCAGGAAGGCGCGCGGGTGCCGGCCGAGGCCGCGGGCGCGGGCGGCGTCACGGGTCTCGAGGGCGAGGGCGAGGGTGCCGGGGATGGCCTGCAGCGCGAGGCTGAAGGTCAGCGCGACCCGCTCGGGCTGGGCGCCGAAGCGGCGGAGCGGACCGAGCCAGCGGACGATCGCGTCGAGGATGGCGTTGACGGCCGTCGTGGCGGTCAGCACGACCGCCGCGAGGGCCAGGGCGAGCAGGTCGACGAACGTCTCGACCGCCTTGGGCAGGCCGTAGAGCCACCACTGCAGGGCGGAGACGACGAGGGCGACGAGCAGCACCGACCGGGCCGCGCGGGCCAGGGTCCGGAGCCGGACCCGACCGACCAGGGCCGCGAGCAGCGCGAGGGCGAGGAAGACCCACGACCAGGTCGCGCTGCGCACCAGCACGACGCTCAGGCTGTACGCCGCCAGGCCCGCCATCTTCACGCCGACCGGCAGCCGGTGCAGCACGGTGGTCCCCGGCTGGTGGACGCCGATCAGCAGCAGGTTGCTCATCCGAGGGCCGACGCCACGTAGTCGTCGACGGCCGCGTCGGGCGCGCCGTCGTACCGGATCTCGCCGTCGGCGACCACCAGCACCCGGTCGCAGCGGCGGGCCAGGTCGAGGTCGTGGGTGACGAGCACCAGCTGCTGGTCGAGCCCGAGCAGCAGGTCGCCGACCCGCCGGGTGTTGGCCAGGTCGAGCAGGGTGGTCGGCTCGTCGGCGACGAGCACGGCGGGCTCCGTGGCCAGCACGCCGGCCAGGGCGAGCAGCTGCTTCTGTCCGCCGGACAGGCTGTGCACGCTGTCGTGCGCGTGGTCGGCCAGGCCGTAGCGGTCCAGCACCGCGAGCGCCAGCTCGCGCCGGCGGTCGCCGTTCCGTTCGCGGCGGCGCAGCGACAGCTCGACGTCCTCGACGCAGGTCGGCATCACCAGCTGGGCGGCCGGGTCGGTGAAGGAGAACCCCACGCGCCGTCGTACCTCCGCGCCCTGGCGGGCGACGTCGAGACCGTCGACCAGCACCCGCCCGACGGTCGGCGTGACGAGCCCGTTGAGGAGCCGGGCCAGGGTGGACTTGCCGGACCCGTTGGCGCCGACGATGCCGATCCGGCGCTCGGTCAGGGTGAGGGTCGTCGGGGCGAGGACGACGCGGTCGCCGGAGACGGTCGGGACCGTGACCCCGGCACCGTCGAGCTGGATCGTGGGCACTCCGGCGTCAGCGGGTGCGGCGGCCGAGCAGCTGCGGGAAGGCGCGGTGCACCTCGGCGGCGACCAGGGCCACCACGAGCGCCTTGACGATGTCGCCCAGCCAGAACGGGGCGTCCCAGCCGGCCGCCGTGCTGAACGGGACGTCGGAGAACGCGGCCATGCCGAGGATGCCGAGCAGGTGGTTCAGGCCGACGCCGGGCAGGCAGCAGAGGAACACCACGAAAGCGGACGTACGACGGCCGCGCGCGGCGTACCGGACCAGGAGACCGGTGACGAAGGCGACCGCGAGGAACGACCACAGGTAGCCGGCGGTGAGCCCGGTGAATACGCCGAGGCCGGAGGAGTGGCCGGAGAAGATCGGCAGGCCGGCGGCGCCCAGTGCGAGGTAGACCGCGACGGCCAGGGTGCCCCGGACCGCGCCGAGCAGCGCACCGGTGAGGGCGATCCCGAAGGTCTGCAGGGTGATCTCCACCCCTGCGCCGCCCACGGGGATGCCGCCGACGACGGTGCAGGCGGCGATCAGCGCGGCGAACGCGGCCACCAGGGCCAGGTCGGTCGCGGAGAGGCGCGGACGGCGGGTGGTCGCCGGCGCGGTGCTGTCGTCGGTCATGGTCATCGGGGATCCTTCTCGGCACGGACCTGAACGGTGGTCAGGTGAACGGCGTTCAGGTTAGGGTTCGGGCCGGACACCGTCAATGCTGGGAAGGAGGCTGTGGGATGCGCAACAACCGCGGCGACGTGGTGGATCGGGCGATCGAGGTGCTCGACTCCTACGGCCTGGCCGACCTGTCGATGCGCCGGCTCGGTGCCGAGCTCGGCGTGCAGCCCAGCGCGCTCTACCACCACTTCGCCAACAAGCAGCTGCTGCTCGCGGCCGTGGCCGACGAGGTGCTCGCCCGCGGCGCGCGACCGCCGGTCGACGGCCCCTGGGACGAGCAGGTGGTCGCCGTCTGCAGCACGCTGCGCGACGCCGTGCTGGCTTACCGCGACGGCGCCGAGCTGGTGGCCACCGTGCACGCGTTCGGGCTCGGCGCGCGGGCGCCGTACGACGCGCTGGTCGAGGCCCTGGCCGCCGGCGACCTCCCCGACGGCCTCCCCGACGATCTGGTCCCGGTCGCCGCCCGCACCCTGCTGCACTTCGTGCTCGGCCACGTCTCCGACGAGCAGACCCACCTGCAGGCCGGCAGCGCCGGCGCCATCGCCGACGCCCCGCGGGAGTCGTCCGACTTCGCGCTGGGCCTGGCGATCATCGTCGACGGGATCCGGGCGCGGGTCAGCGGCGCCGCTCCAGCCTGAGCAGCTTCCGCGGCGCGACGGCCGTCGACAGCCCGCCGCCGACCGCCCGCCGCTCGAAGTGCAGGTGGCAGCCGTCGGGCGCTCCGTCGTCGGACGCCCGGGCGATCAGCTGGCCGCGGCGCACGAGGTCGCCGCGCTCGACGTACACCTGCCGGGTGTGGCCGATGACCACGTCGAAGCCCTGGGACCGGCTG
Source organism: Nocardioides lianchengensis (assembly GCF_900101465.1). Taxonomy (GTDB): domain Bacteria; phylum Actinomycetota; class Actinomycetes; order Propionibacteriales; family Nocardioidaceae; genus Nocardioides; species Nocardioides lianchengensis. Next base: position 276,784 of record NZ_FMZM01000003.1, on the reverse strand, counting down.
CGCAGCAGCAGCGGGTTGGCGCCGTACGCCGGACCCAGCGAGCTGTTGTCGACCACCCGCAGCCGAGTGCGCGCGAACAGCCGGGTGCCGCACGGCATCGCGACGTCCAGCCCGTGGTGGAACCCACGGCCGTCCCGGCAGCGGGGGTCGGGGGAGTAGTACGGCGCCCGCGTGCAGCCGAACGGGATCATGATCCGGTGCGCGCCCCGGAACCACGGCGACGTGTAGCGGGTCTTGTCGGCGGTGTAGAAGACCCAGCGCGGATCGGCGTCGGCCGCGGCCGGGGTCGCCGGCAGGAGGACCAGCAGGAGCAGGGTCGAGAGCACGGTCGCGAGCAGGCGCACGACCCCACTGTCACACAGCACCCAGCTGCCACGACTCCAGCAGCCGGCAGTCCCCGTCCGCCCACCAGGCCAGGTCGAGCCGCTCGGCGTGGACGCGCACGGGCAGCAGGTCGGCGAGAGCGGCGCGGGTCGAGGCCTCGCTGACCTCCGACGAGCGCAGGTCGAGGGTGAGGTGCGGCAGCACCTCGTCGTACGCCCCGGCGTACGGCGGGCACTCGGGGAAGGCCGCGAAGAGCCGCATCGTGAGCTCCTGGAACGGCCGGGCCGGCTCGGGGACCAGGTGGATGATCCCGTCCGGGAAGGTCGCGACCCGCTCCAGCACCACCTCGAACGGCGTCGTCCGGGCCACGACCGCCGTCAGGCGTTCCCGCGCGTGCCCGTCGAGCGACGGCAGGAACGGCCCGAGCGCGGTCACGTGGGCGTGCACGAAGGCGGGATCGGCCGAGACGAAGCCGGGGTCGTAGTGCGCGTGCCGTCCGCGCACGAACTCCTCCAGCTCCGGCACCGGGATCTGCAGCACGGAGTGGCCCGCGTCCCCCACGTCCGACAGCGTACGACGGCCGCGCGCCGGCTACTCCCGGGCGATCGGGTTGACCAGCGTGCCGGCGTACTGCAGCGAGGAGGCCTGGTCGGCGATGTCGACCATCTCCAGGGTGTTGAGCAGCTGCAGGCGGTTCAGGCAGCTGTGCTTGAACTCGGCCCGCTGCAGGTCGTAGGCGGCGATCCGGTCGGCCAGCTCCGGGTGCTCCTCGGCGTGCTGCTCCACGCAGCGTCGTACCTCGGCCCAGAAGTCGGCCTCGGGCAGCACGCCGTCGGTGCCGAGGATCGCGGCGAGGTGGCGCAGGAACCCGTCGAAGACGTCGGTGTGCAGGGCCAGCGCCCGGATGTCCTGGGGCACGTCGGCGCGGATCCGCTCGACCTCCTCCGGGACCGGGATCGAGGCGTCCATCACGCAGACCTCCTCGCCGACGTCCTTCATCAGCGCCCGGACCGGCACGTGGTCGCGCAGCACCAGCACCAGGTTCTCGCCGTGGGGCATGAACGCGAGCTCGTGGGCGAGCAGGCAGTGCACGACCGGCCGGACGTAGGCGTGCAGGTAGCTGCGCACCCACGCGGTCGCGTCCATCGGAGAGGCCTCGATCAGCGCGCCCGCCAGGGATCCGCCGCGCGCGTCGCGGTGCAGCAGCGAGGTCATCGAGGCCAGCCGCTCGCCCTGGGACAGCAGCGGGACCGGGCTCTCGCGCCACAGCGCCGCCACCATCTTCTGGTACGGCGAGCGCACCTCCAGGGCGTGGAACGCGTCCCCGGTGTAGCCGATCGCGGCCCGCTCGCGCAGCACCGCGAAGCCGCAGCCCTTCAGGGTCGGGTCGTCCTCGACCAGCCGGTGCACCCAGTCGTTGATGGCGGGCGTGGCGCCCATGTAGCGCGGCGACAGCCCGCGCTTGAAGCCCATGTTCTGGATCGACAGCGCCGTCTTCACGTAGTGCCGGTCCGGGCGCGAGGTGTTGAAGAAGGTGCGGATCGACTGCTGCGCGCGGTAGTCGTCGGGCCCGGTCCCGAGGTGGACCAGGTCGCGGCGGGCCAGGTCCGGCGCGAAGGTGATCGCCAGCTGGTGGCGCCACTGCCACGGGTGGACCGGCACGTAGAGGTAGTCGTCGGGTTCCAGCCCGAGCCCGCGCAGGGTCGCGGCGAAGCCCGCCCGGGTGGTCGCGTCCAGCTCCCCGTCGTACAGGCGGGCCTCGGAGAGGCCCTCGCCGATCGAGAGCCGGGCCTTCGAGCGCCGGGCGGCCAGCCACTCCAGCCGGACCGCGCTGCCCGTCTCGGGCGCGTAGGCCGCGTAGTCGTCGAGGTCGTAGCCGATCCGGCCGTTGTTGGCGACGAAGCCCGGGTGGCCCTCGGTCATCGCGGCCTCGAGCGCCTGGTAGTCGGCGTCCAGCAGCTCGGCGACGGTCGCGGTGGAGTGCGCGAGCTTCCAGCAGGAGCTGGCCAGGGTGCTGGCGATCTCCTCCAGGTACGTCGGCAGCAGCGCGTCCGGGATGCCGAGCAGACCGGCGAACTCGGTGACGAACCGCTGCGCGTCGAGGTCGGCCGGCGCGCCGTCGACCCACCGGGTGAGCGAGGCCTCGTCGACCGCCCAGTGCTCGAGGGCCAGCCGCTGCGCGGCGAAGGTGTACGACGAGCCGCCGTCGGGCGCGCTCAGCCGCCACTGGTCGGCGTCGGGCACCGGCGTGACGATCCGCTCGTGGGCGTACTCGCTGATCGCCTTCGCGACCAGGTGCCGCTGGGCGGTCGCCAGCCGCTCGGGGGACAGGTGGGCGGCCGGACCGTCGTAGGCCGCGCGGGTGCAGAAGGAGAGCGCGGCGGTCTTGGACGGGAGCTCCACGGCGCGCGCGACCACGAAGCCGAAGGCGGCGTTCAGGGCGGCGATCTTCGCGTTGCGGACGTCCGGCTCGACCACGACCCGTCGTACGGCGGGGTCCGCGAAGCAGTGGTCGAGCACGGCCCGGAACACCAGCCGGGTGAACCCGGCGACGGGGGTGTCGGTCGGGGCGACGAGGACGTGCATGCCGAGGTCGCCGGGCCGGACCTCGGGCAGCTCGGCCAGCGGCGAGTGCGCGGGGTCGTAGGTCTCGGCGAGGAACGCCGGCTCCCCGTCGACCCGGCCCAGCCAGGCGTGGTGGTGGGGGTCGGCCACGATCCGTGCGTACTCGGTCGTCACGTCCTCGCGCGACGCGCCCTGCATCTCCCAGTAGACCGAACGGGGGTGGGTGACCCAGGCGTGCAGCAGGGCCAGGTCGCGGTCGAGGTCCAGGGGTTCGAGCGTTGCCTTCGGTGTCATGAGTGGTGGCTCCTCCTCAGGTGGTCGGGGACGCCGAAGCTCTGCACGGCGATCCGCTTCTCGATCGGGTAGACCTCGCGGCCGGTCAGCGCGGCGACCAGCACCGAGTTGCGGTAGGCCCCCATGCCGAGGTCGGGCGCCACGAAGCCGTGCGTGTGCTCCTCGGCGTTCTGGACGTAGATCTCGCGGTCGCCGTGGTCGACGCTGTACGTCGACGACGCCGCGAACCGCCCCTGCTCGTCCCAGCGGATCCGGTCGCGCACCGGCTCCAGGAACTCCGGCACCTGCGCCGCGTAGCCGGTCGCGAGGACCAGCCCGTCGGTGCGCAGCCCGAAGTCCTCGTCGGTCTCCTCGTGGTGCAGGTCGAGCTCGTACGACGACCCGTCCCAGCGGGCACCCGTGACCGCGGTGTTGGTGACCAGGGTCGTGCGTGGCCCCTCGCCCTGCACGCGCAGCCGGTAGTGCAGGTCGTGGATGTCGTCGACCAGGTCGCCGCTGATGCCCTTGTAGAGCGAGCGCTGGTCGCGCAGCAGCCGGGCCCGGGTCAGCTCCGGCAGCCCCTGGAAGTACGACGTGTACTCGGGCGAGGTCAGCTCGAGGGTGAGCTTGGTGTACTCCATCGAGAAGAACCGCGGGCTGCGGGTCAGCCAGGTCAGCCGGTAGTCGTGGTCGGCCGACTCGGCCAGCAGGTCCTGGTAGATCTCGGCCGCGCTCTGGCCGCTGCCGACGATGGTGATGGAGTCGTGCTGCTGCAGCTCGGCCTTGTGGTCGAGGTACTGCGCGGAGTGGATCGCCGGACCGCCCGCCTCGCGGACGCAGTCGAGGATCCGCGGCCTCGTCCCGACGCCCAGCACCAGCCGGCGCCCGCGGAAGGTGTCGCCGGCGGCGGTCGAGACGACGTACGCCGCCCCGTCCCACTCGACCCGCGTGACGGCCTGGCCGAAGCGGACCGAGTCGAGCCGCTCGGCGGCCCAGCGGCAGTAGTCGTCGTACTCGCTGCGCAGCGGGTAGAACGACTCGCGGATGTAGAAGGGGTAGAGGCTGCCGGTCTCCTTCAGGTAGCTCAGGAACGACCAGCGCGAGGTCGGGTCGGCCATGGTCACCAGGTCAGCCAGGAACGGCACCTGCAGGGTGGCCTCCGGAAGCATCATCCCGGGGTGCCAGGCAAGCTCGTCGCGGGCCTCGAGGAAGACGCCGTCCAGCTCGTCGACCGGGTCGGTCAGGCAGGCCAGGCCGAGGTTGAACGGGCCGAGGCCGATGCCCACGAAGTCGTACGTGCCGTTGGGGGTCATGCCGCCTCCCTCATCAGCTCGCGGCCCACGGCGCCTAGGCTGCCGGTCACGGCCAGCACGTCGTCGAGGGTCGCGAGCGGGTTGAGCAGGGTGAGCTTGAGCCAGCAGCGGCCGTCGACCTTGGTGGCGGCGACCATCGCGGTCCCGCGCTGGTAGACCGTCTGCCGGATCCGCGGCTGCAGCCGGTCGGCCGCGTCCTCGGTCATTCCCTCCGGGCGGAAGCGGAGCACGAGAGTGCTCAGCCCGGGCTCGGCGCACCGCTCGATCGCCGGGTCGTCGGCGAGGGCGTCGTACGCCCGGCGGGCCAGGTCGACGACCGTGTCGACGTACCCGCCGATGGTGTCGGGGCCCATGGTCCGCAGGGTCATCCAGAGCTTCAGCGCATCGAAGCGGCGGGTGGTCTGCAGGCTCTTGTCGACCTGGTTGGGGTGCCGGATCCCCTCCGGGTCCTTCGGGTTGAGGTAGTCGGCGTGCCAGGTGACGTGGCCGAGGTGGCGGCCGTCGCGCACCAGCAGCGCGCTGGCGGAGACCGGCTGGAACCAGGTCTTGTGGTAGTCCACGGTCACCGAGTCGGCCTGCTCGATCCCGGCCAGCAGGTGCCGCCGGGTGGGGGAGACGAGCAGCCCGCCGCCGTACGCCGCGTCCACGTGCAGCCAGGTGCGGTGCCGGCGGACCAGCGCGGCGATCGCGCCCAGCGGGTCGATGGCGCCGAAGTCGGTCGTGCCCGCCGTGGCGACGACGGCCATGGGGGAGAGGCCGTACGTCGTCAGGTCGTCGAGCGCGCCCGCCAGGGCGTCGACGCTCATCCGGCGGTCGCGACCGACCGGCACCGCGACGACGGCCTCGTCGCCGAGGCCGAGCAGCCGGGCGGCCTTCTGCACCGAGAAGTGCGCGTCGGCGCTGGCCAGGATGCGCAGTCGGCTGGGATCGCCGTGGACGGTCCTCGCGAGCGCGTGGTCGCGGGCCAGGAGCAGGCCCTGCAGGTTGGACTGGGTGCCGCCGCTGGTGAAGATGCCGTCGGCGCCGCGGCCGAAGCCGATCCGGCCGTTGGTCCAGTCGATGAGGTGCCGCTCGACGAAGGTGCCGCCGACGCTCTGGTCGAAGGTGTCGAGGCTGGAGTTGACCGCGCTGACGAAGACCTCGGCCAGCAGGGCCGGGACCACGACCGGGCAGTTGAGGTGCGCGGCGTAGGCCGGGTCGTGGAACCAGATCGCGTCGTCGAGGTAGACCCGGCTCATCTCGGCCAGCGCGGACGCGGGGTCGCCGAGCGGGACGTCGAGATCGACGTCGGCGACCGGCTTGGCGGCCTGCTCCGGCTGCACGCCCGTCGCGGGGCCGCCGAGGCGGCGCAGGGTGTCGGCGAGGTGGTCCACGCCGAGGCGCATCGTGTCGACGTACGAGTCGAGGTGGTCGGGGTGGAAGAGGTGGTGCAGGTCCGGGGGAGGGGGGTCGTCCCGACGGTTCTGGGCAGGGGAGATGGACACCGAGTTGTCCTTCCGAGCAAGGAGTTAGGTAAGCCTCACCTTAGGGGTACCCGTCTGAGCGAGTTCAACCCGTGACCCGTCATCTGGGACGATCGTCACACCGTCCCGCGCTCGCGACGGAGCTCGGCCAACCGCTCCCGCAGCTCCGGGTCGGTCATCACCAGCCAGACCAGTCCGCAGTCCTGCGGCCCGGTCGCGCCGGGCTCGCAGAGCGAGCACGGCTCGCCCAGCCTGATCGGGCACTGCGGAACGGGTCTCCCCATGGCGCCATCGTGCGCCGGCCCGGTCACGGCCGGTAGGGCCGCAGGTCCTCGGCCCGCGTGCCGCCGGAGAGTTTCATCGGCTGGCCGACAGGTCTCCCGCCGGGACGACGAAGGTTCATCGTCCCGGCGAGAGTTTCATCGGCCAGCCGATGAACCTTTGCGCGCGTGATCGACGGGCGTCACCGCCAGCAGCCGCTCGCACTCGGCCACCAGCCGGGCGCGCAGGGGAGCGCCGCGATCGGCGAACCCGCGCTGCGCCTCGGCGTACGCGGCCTTGCCGGCGGCGGTCTCGATCGCGAGGGGCTCGAAGCCCAGGTCCACCAGGTCGTACGGCGAGGCCCGCATGTCGAGGACCCGGATGTCGCGGGCCAGCTCGAAGCAGTCCGCGACCAGGTCCGAGCTGACCATCGGGGTGAGCCGGAAGGCGTGCTTGTAGAGGTCCATGCCGGCGTGCAGGCAGGCCGGCTGCTCGAAGTCCGGCCGGTCGGCGGCGGTGGGGGCGAGGGTGTTCAGCGGTCGGGCCGTGGGTGTGAAGAACCGGTAGGCGTCGAAGTGCGAGCAGGCGATCCGGTGCGACTCGACGACCGCGTCGGTGCCGGCCCCGCCGAGCCGCAGCGGCCAGTCGGCGTGCCGGGTCTCGTCGTCCGCCAGCCGGTGCACCATCGCCCACTCGTGCAGGCCGAAGCAGCCGAAGTTCGCCGGGCGGGCGGCGGTCGCGGCCAAGAGTCGGTGCACCGACTCCAGCAGCGGCCGCTGCGCGACGACGTACGACGCGGTCACGGCGCCGTCGTCGTACCCCTTCAGGCCGTCGTACTCCGGGGCGTCGAGCAGCCGGACGCCGTACCCCGGGTGCCAGCGGCGCAGCTGGGCCGGGCGCTGGGAGTAGTAGGTGAACAGGAAGTCGTGGACCGGGTGCTTGACCCCCGACTCGCGCCGGGCGAGGTGCGGGGCGACGAAGGCATCGACGCGGCTCGCGTGTGCGTTGGCGCACGCGCGCCAGGTCGCTCTCTCCAGCACCTCCACGAGGCTCGAGCCTAGGCCGCTAGGGTCGGATGGTGCGTATCGCGAGGTTCACCACGGGCGAGGATCCCCAGTACGGCGTCGTGACGGGGGAGATCGACCAGTTCGGCCAGCCGTCCGAGGACAGTGTCGTCGTGGCCCTCGCCGGCGACCCGCTGTACGTCGGCGTCAAGCTGCTCGACCAGGAGCACCGGCTCGAGGACGTGCGCCTGCTCGCGCCGGTGCTGCCGCGCAGCAAGGTGGTCGGGATCGGCCGCAACTACGCGGCCCACGCCGCCGAGCTCGGCAACGAGGTCCCGACCGAGCCGATCATGTTCCTGAAGCCGAACACCAGCGTGGTCGGCCCCGGCGATCCGATCTTCTACCCGCCGCAGAGCAGCGAGGTGCACTACGAGGGCGAGCTGGCGGTGGTGATCGGCCGGATCTGCCGCGACGTCCCGGTCGAGAAGGCCACCGACGTCATCCACGGCTACACGATCGCCAACGACGTCACCGCGCGCGACCTGCAGCGCCGGGACGGCCACTTCACCCGGGCCAAGGGCTTCGACTCGTTCTGCCCGCTGGGCCCGTGGATCGAGACCGATCTCGACCCGCAGACCTTCAAGGACGGCGTCCGGGTCCAGACCCACCTCAACGGGGAGACGGTCCAGGACGGCAGCACCGCCGACATGGTCTTCGACATCCCCGCGCTGATCGCGCACGTCTCCAGCATCATGACGCTGCTCCCGGGCGACGTCATCCTCACCGGCACCCCCGAGGGTGTCGGGCCCATGAGCGTCGGCGACGAGGTCGAGATCTCGATCGCCGGGCTCGGATCCCTCACGAACACCGTCAAGGCAAGGTGACCTCCCCGATGACCGTCCGCGTCCGCATGGCCCCGTCCCCCACGGGCAGCCCCCACGTCGGACTCGTCCGCACCGCCCTCTTCAACTGGGCCTTCGCCCGCCACCACGGCGGCACCTTCGTCTTCCGCATCGAGGACACCGACAAGGCCCGCTCGACCCAGGAGTCGTACGACGCCCTCGTCGACCTGATGCGCTGGCTCGGCCTCGACTGGGATGAGGGGCCCGAGGTCGGCGGCCCGCACGCGCCGTACTTCCAGAGCGAGCGGGGCGAGCTGTACGCCGACGCCCTGACCCGGCTGCGCGGGTCGTCGTACACCTACGACTGCTACTGCACGAACGAGGAGGTCGACGCGCGCCGCAAGGCCTCCGGCTCCAAGGTGATGGGGTACGACGGCTTCTGCCGCGACCTGACCGAGGAGCAGGTCGCCGCGTTCGTGGCCGACGGCCGGCGGCCGGTCGTGCGCTTCCGGATGCCCGACGGCTCGATCACCTGGACCGACCTGGTCCGCGGCGACATCACCTTCGAGACCGAGAACGTCCCCGACTACGCGCTCTCCCGCGCCAACGGCGACCCGCTCTACACCCTCGTCAACCCGGTCGACGACGCGCTGATGGAGATCACCCACGTGCTGCGCGGCGAGGACCTGCTCTCCAGCACGCCCCGCCAGCTCGCCCTGTACGCCGCCCTGACCGAGCTCGGGATCGCGAAGCAGACCCCGCAGTTTGGTCACCTGCCCTACGTGATGGGCCAGGGCAACAAGAAGCTCTCCAAGCGCGACCCCGAGGCGCACGCGCTGGCCTACCGCGACCAGGGGTTCCTGCCCGAGGGCCTGCTCAACTACCTCGCGCTGCTGGGCTGGTCGATCTCCGGCGACCGCGACATCTTCTCGCTGGAGGAGATGGTCGGGGCGTTCGACATCAAGGACGTCAACCCCAACCCGGCCCGCTTCGACCTGAAGAAGGCCGAGGCGATCAACGTCTCCCAGATGCGGCTGCTCCCGCTCGAGGAGATCACGCACCGGGTGCTGCCCTACCTGAAGGACGCCGGTGTCGTCGGCGACCCGGTCTCGGACGCCGACGCCCAGCTCCTCGAGCAGGCGATGCCCCTGATCGCCGAGCGGATCAACAAGCTCACCGAGGCCGTCGACATGCTCGGCTTCCTCTTCGTCGACGAGGCCGACTTCACGCGCGACGAGACCGACGTCGAGAAGGTCCTCACCGACGACGGCCGTCAGGTCGTGCAGGCGGCGTACGACGCGGTCGAGCCGCTCGCGGAGTGGTCGACGGCCGCGATCCAGGACGCCCTCCAGGCCAAGCTGGTGGACGAGCTCGGGATCAAGCCGCGCAACGCGTTCGGCCCGGTACGGGTGGCGGTGACCGGCAAGCGGGTCTCGCCGCCGCTGTTCGAGTCGATGGAGCTGCTGGGCCGCGAGCGCAGTCTCGCGCGGCTGCGCTCCGCGCTCGGCTGACCGGGGCGCGGGGGATGGAGTACCACCGGCTGCACCGGCTCGGCCCGTGGGCCTGGTGGCGGCCGCTGGTCGGCGTGGTCTGCCTGCTCGGCGCATTCGTCCTCGTGGTGCCGGTGGTGGTCCTGGTGGTCTTCACCGTCGGCATCGCGGTCTCCGGCGCCGATGTGAGCTCGACGGTCGAGCGGATGCTCGACACCGACCGGGTGACCCCGCTGGCCCTGGCCTACCTCAACGTGGCGATCGCCGGCCTGATCCCGGTGACCTGGCTGCTGATGCGGGCGCTGCACGGGCTGAAGCCGCGCTGGCTGGCCTCGGTCGCCCCGCGGATCCGGTGGGGCTGGCTGGCGGCCTGCTTCGGCCTGGCGATCGTGTCCCTGCTGATGACCGTCGTGGTCAGCGCCCTGGTGCCGGCCCAGGCCGAGGGCACCCAGATCAGTGGCAGCGTCAACGACTTCACCCGCACGACCCGCGACTTCCTGCTGATCATCGTGCTGCTGACCCCGCTGCAGGCGGCGGGGGAGGAGTACGTCTTCCGCGGCTACCTCACCCAGGCCTTCGGGGGTCTGGTGCGCTCGCCCTGGCTCGCGGTGCTCGGCCCGGCCGTGCTCTTCGCCCTCGCCCACGGTGCCCAGGACCCGCCGATCTTCGTGGACCGGCTGGCCTTCGGCATCGTGGCCGGGCTGCTCGTCGTCCTGACCGGGGGCCTCGAGGCGGGCATCGCCATGCACGTGCTCAACAACTTCCTGGCCTTCGGCGTCGCGCTGGCCTTCGGCGAGATGGCCACCGTCCTCAATCCGACGGCGGCGAGCTGGTGGAACCTCCCGGTGACCCTCACCCAGTCGCTGTCGTTCCTCGCCCTGACCCTCCTGGTCGCCCGGGCGACTGGTCTGAGGACACGCTCGGAGCCGGCCGAATTGGAGGCCTCCGGGCCTCGCGTGTAAGGTTTCTTCTCGGCTCGGAGACGAGCTCAGCGGGGCCGAACTGGCCCTGCAGTGGGATATGGTGTAATTGGCAACACGACTGGTTCTGGTCCAGTTATTCTAGGTTCGAGTCCTAGTATCCCAGCGAGATCGCGGTGGTTCCGACACCGGAATGACCGCGATTTTGTGCGAAACAACAGCCTTGCTAGGGTTTCGCAGGTTGCTCGCGAGAGCAAAGCCCCCGTTGTGTAGCGGCCTAGCACGCCGCCCTCTCAAGGCGGTAGCGCCGGTTCGAATCCGGTCGGGGGTACAGACCGAGAAGGGCCCGGATCCACCAGGATCCGGGCCCTTCTGCGTACCCGCCCGACCGCTGCTCCACGAACAGCGCAATGGCGCCGGTGACGGGCCGGTAGGCCTGCTACTGGCCCGTGACCAGCGCCATTGCGCCGATCCGGGGAGAGCGCCTGCGGGGGCGCGGCCGCGCTAGGCGCAGAGGCCGTTGGCGAGGGCCTCGGCCCGCGCGGTCTCGGCCTGCTCCTCCTGCTCGGGAGTAGCGCTGGCGCCGGTGTCGGGGGACGCGTCGGGGGAGGTGCTCGGTGACTCGCTGGTCGGCGGCTTCGCGGCGCTGATGCTGCCGCCGCTGAAGGTCCGGCCAAGCGGGGCGTCGGCGATGATCCGCTTCCACAGCCGGTCGGCGTCGGTCGTCCACTGGAGGCGGTTCGGGTCGAGGGGGTACTCCTCGATCGGCACCGTGATGAACTTGATGTTGCTCAGGCCGGTCTCCCGGAACTGCATCGCCAGGTCGGCGAGATCCTTGACGCGGTCGAGCTCGTCGTCCACCTGGATCGAGCCGACGACGGCCTTGAGGAAGTTGCGCACCTTGGTGGGCTGGCTCAGCGTGTTGGCCGACAGCACCTTGTTGATCATCGAGGCGACGAAGGCCTGCTGGCGCTTCATCCGGCCGATGTCGCCGGTCACCGAGAGCGTGTAGCGCTCGCGGACGTAGTTGAGGGCCTGCTGGCCGGTCAGCTCGTGGGTGCCGGCCGGCAGGTAGATCCCGTGCTCGGGGTCGTCGACCTCCTTGGGCAGGCAGACCTGAACGCCGTCGACGGCGTCGACCATGGCCTTGAACCCGTGGAAGTCGAGGACGATGAAGTGGTCGACGTACACCCCGGTCAGCGTCTCGACCATCTGGATCGTGCACAGCGGCCCGCCGACGGAGAAGGCGGTGTTGAACATGACGTCGTCCGCGCCCGGCACGTCCCGGCCGTCCTCGTCCACGCAGTCGGGCCGGTCGACGATGGCGTCGCGGGGCAGGCTGACGCCGTACGCCTCCTTCCGGTCGGCGGAGACGTGCAGGAGCATGGTGGTGTCCGAGCCGTCGCTGCCCGACTCACCGTCGATCTGGTTGCCTTCCCCGGTCCGGGTGTCCGAGCCCATCACCAGGATGTTGAGCGGCTCCTTCGGCCCCTCCACCTCGGGCTTCTCACCCTCGACGTGCGGGATCTCCACCCCCGGCGGCAGTGCGTCGTCGAGCTGGCGCACGAACGCGTAGACGGTGGTCGCGGTCAGCATCGCCACGACGAGCTGGGTGACGAGGATGACCGTGAGCACGGGGGAGAGGCGCCGCCGACGGCGGCCCTTCCGGCGCGGTTGCTGCGCGGGTGCCGGCGCGGCCGGCGGCTGCTCGTCGTCGGCCACGGGGACATGGTGACAGTCCGGTGCTCGGATATCGGCCGGATGAGCTCACCTGTCACACATTCTTGACAATCTCTCAGGCTCCACGGGCCGGCGTCGCCGTGTCCGATTCCCGCCAGCCGTGGTCAGGGGGATGGGGGAGAATGGGGCCATGACGACGACCACGTCGAGCCAGCTCGACGCCGAGTCCTGCTACCGCGCGGTGAAGTCGCGCGACCGGCGCTTCGACGGCGTCTTCTACACCGCGGTGCGCACCACCGGCATCTACTGCAGGCCCAGCTGCCCGGCGCGGACCCCCGCATCCGCCAACGTCACCTTCCACGTCAGTGCGGCGGCGGCCCAGGCGGCCGGCTACCGCGCCTGCAAGCGCTGCCTGCCCGACGCGACCCCCGGCAGCCCGGACTGGGACGTCTCGGCGTCAGCGGCCGGCCGCGCGATGCGCCTCATCGCGGACGGGGTGGTCGACCGCGAGGGCGTCGACGGACTGGCCCGGCGGGTCGGCTACACCTCACGCCACCTCAGCCGGATCCTCACCGCCGAGCTGGGCGCCGGCCCGCTGGCGCTGGCCCGGGCGCGGCGGGCCCAGACCGCGCGGGTGCTCATCGAGACCACGGCCCTGCCGCACACCCACGTGGCCTTCGCCGCGGGCTTCTCCAGCGTCCGGCAGTTCAACGACACGATCCGCGAGGTGTACGCCGCCAGCCCCACCCAGCTGCGCGGGCGCCGGACGAACAGCCGGCCGGCCACCGGCACCGTCTCGATGCGGCTCGCCGTACGCACCCCGTTCGCGGGGCGGGCGCTGATCGACTTCCTCGCCTACCACCTGATCCCGGGGGTCGAGGTCGCCGGACCCGGCTGGTACGCCCGCACCCTGACGCTTCCGCACGGTCCCGGCACCGTCCGCCTCGACGCCGACGACACCACCGCTGCGGGCGAGACCGCCTTCGTCACCGCGACGTTCGCGCTCACCGACCTGCGCGACACCGCGGCGGCTGTCGAGCGCGCCCGGCGGCTGGTCGACGCGGACTGCGACCCGTTGGCGGTCGGCGACCACTTCGCCGGCGACCCGGTCATCGGTCCGCTCGCCCGCGCCACCCCCGGGCTCCGGGTGCCCGGGCAGGTCGACGGGGACGAGGTCGCCGTCCGGACGGTGATCGGCCAGCAGGTCAGCGTCGTCGGCGCCTGCACGGTGACCGGCCGGCTGGTCGCGGCCCACGGCGTTCCGGTCGAGACCGACATCCCCGGTCTCACCCACCTCTTCCCCGACGCGGCGACCCTGGCCGGGGTCGACCCGGAGATGCTGCCGATGCCGCGGGCCCGCGGCCGGGCGCTGGTCGGGCTCTGCGCGGCGCTGGCCTCCGGCGAGGTCGCGCTCGACCGTGGCCCCGACCGCGACGACGTACGACGCCGCCTGCTCGAGCTGCCCGGCATCGGCCCGTGGACCGCCGACTACGTCGCCATGCGTGCCCTGGCCCACCCCGACCTGTTCCTGCCCACCGACGTGGGCGTGCGCAACGCCCTCGCCGGGCTCGGGCACGACCCGGCGTCGGTGATCGCGGGGAGCGAGCGCTGGCGGCCCTGGCGCTCCTACGCCCTCATGCACCTCTGGAACACGCTCATGCCGTCCGCCACCGACCCCGACCGTCAGGAGAGCTGACCCATGTGGACCGTCCTCGACTCACCCATCGGCGAGCTCCGGCTCGTCGAGCGCCACGACGCGATCACCGCGATCGAGTTCTCCCCGTTCCGCGAGGGCGACGGGCGCGTCCGCGGGGCGCGCGACGACGCCCACCCGGTGCTCGTCGAGGCCGCGCGTCAGCTGACCGCCTACTTCGCCCGCGACCTGAAGGAGTTCGACCTGCCCCTCGCCCCGGAGGGCAGCGACTTCCAGCAGCGGGTCTGGACCGAGCTCTGCGCGATCGGGTACGGCGAGACCGCGTCGTACGGGCAGGTCGCGCACCGGCTCGGCATGACCAACGCCGCGTCCCGCGCGGTCGGGCTGGCCAACGGGCGCAACCCGATCCCGGTCGTGATCCCGTGCCACCGGGTGATCGGCGCCAACGGCACCCTCACCGGCTACGCCGGCGGGCTGGAGCGCAAGCAGCTGCTGCTGGAGCTCGAGCAGGACGCGCTGTTCTGAGCCGATCGGTCCCTGCGATGCTCGGGACATGAGCGGTTGGCAGACGCACGGGACCCGGACCGTCTACGAGAACCCGTGGATCCGGGTGCGCGAGGACGACGTCACGCGGCCGGACGGCAGCACCGGCATCTACGGCGTCACGGAGGTCCGGCACCCGGCGGCGTTCGTCGTACCCGTGACGGAGGACGGTGCGGTCCTGCTCGTCCGGCTCTTCCGCTACACGATCGGTCGCGAGTCCCTGGAGGTCCCCGCCGGTGGCTCCGACGGCCAGGCCCCGCTGGTCGCGGCGGGCCGGGAGCTGCGGGAGGAGACCGGCCGTACGGCGAGCACGTGGACCCACCTGGGTCAGGTCTACGCGCTCAACGGGGTCGCGGACGCGCGTGCCGAGGTGTTCCTCGCCCAGGGTCTCGAGGACGTGGGGGGCGGGAGCCTGGAGGAGGAGGGCATCTCCGAGGTGCTCGAGGTGCCCTGGGCCGAGGTGCTGGACCTGGTGCGCGCCGGCGAGATCCACGACAGTGAGACCATCTCCTGCCTGATGCTCGCCGGTCTGGCGCTCGGCCGGATCGGCTGAGCCGGCTACTCCGCCGCAGCGCGGCGCAACGACTCGGAGAGCCGCTCGGCCGCGGCCAGCACGGCGGGCGCGTGCATCCGGCCGGGCTGGCGGGACAGCCGCTCCAGCGGACCGGAGACCGAGACTGCCGCGATGATCTTGCCGCTGGGGGAGCGCACCGGCGCCGAGACCGACGCCACACCCTGCTCGCGCTCGCCGACCGACTGGGCCCACCCGCGCCGGCGGATGCCGGAGAGGGCGGCCGCGGAGAAGGCGGCGTTCTGCAGCCCGCGGTGCATCCGCTCCGGGTCCTCCCACGCCAGCAGCACCTGGGCGGCCGAGCCGGCGCGCATGGTCAGCTGGGAGCCGACCGGGATCGTGTCCCGCAGCCCGCTGGGTCGCTCGGCGGCGGCCACGCAGACGCGGTGCTCGCCCTGGCGGCGCCACAGCTGGGCGGACTCGCCGGTGATGTCGCGCAGCCGGGCCAGGACCGGGCCGGCCGTGGCCAGCAGGCGGTCCTCGCCGGCGGCGGCGGAGAGCTCGGCCAGACGCGGGCCCAGGACGAAACGGCCCTGCATGTCGCGGGCGACGAGCCGGTGGTGCTCGAGCGCGACAGCGAGCCGGTGCGCGGTCGGGCGGGCCAGGCCGGTGGCCGCGACCAGACCGGCGAGCGTGGCCGGCCCGGACTCGAGAGCGGTGAGCACGAGAGCCGCCTTGTCGAGCACGCCCACGCCGCTGGAGTTGTCCATATGCCAATACTCCCGTCTCGGATCATGGGATGCAAGGGGTGTGACGCGCGCCGCACCCGCGGCCGGGGCGTCGTCCGACTGTCTTGCATGTCGAGATTGACGTCTCAGATCATGGGATGACGGCGTACTCTTCGAGAGTCAGGAGCGGTACGTCACGAGGGAGTGATCATGGGTAGGACCCTGTCGGAGAAGGTGTGGGACGAGCACGTCGTGCGATCGACCCCTGGGGAGCCGGACCTGCTCTACATCGACCTCCACCTCGTGCACGAGGTGACCTCGCCGCAGGCCTTCGACGGCCTGCGACTGGCCGGGCGGCCGGTGCGCCACCCCGAGCTCACCCTGGCGACCGAGGACCACAACGTCCCCACGCTGGACTGGGACAAGCCGATCGCGGACCCGGTCTCGCGCACGCAGGTCGAGACGCTGCGCAGGAACGCCGAGGAGTTCGGCGTCCCGATCCACAAGCTCGGCGACGCCGACCAGGGCATCGTGCACATCATCGGTCCCCAGCTGGGCCTCACCCAGCCGGGCATGACCATCGTCTGCGGCGACAGCCACACCAGCACCCACGGCGCGTTCGGGGCCATCGCGCACGGCATCGGCACCTCCGAGGTCGAGCACGTCCTGGCGACCCAGACCCTGATGCAGGCCAAGCCCAAGACCATGGCCGTCACCATCACCGGCAGCCTGCCCGCCGGCGTCACCGCCAAGGACATGGCGCTCACCCTGATCGCCCACACCGGCACCGGTGGCGGTCAGGGCTACATCGTGGAGTACCGCGGCCAGGCCGTCGAGGAGCTCTCGATGGAGGGCCGGATGACCCTGTGCAACCTGAGCATCGAGTGGGGTGCGAAGGCCGGCATGGTCGCGCCCGACCAGAAGACCTTCGACTACATCGAGGGCCGGCCGCACGCGCCGAAGGGCGCCGACTGGGACGCCGCGGTCGCGCACTGGAAGACGCTGGTCACCGACGAGGACGCCGTCTTCGACAAGGAGATCGTGCTCGACGCCTCGACCATGACGCCGTTCGTCACCTGGGGCACCAACCCCGGCCAGGGCGTCCCGCTGGGCGCCACCGTGCCGATCCCCTCGGAGTTCGAGGACGAGCAGGACCGGATCGCCGCCGAGCGAGCCCTCGAGTACATGGGCCTCGAGGCCGGCATGCCGATGCGCGAGGTCGCGGTCGACACCGTCTTCATCGGCTCCTGCACCAACGGGCGGATCGAGGACCTGCGGCTCGCCGCCCAGGTGATCGAGGGGCACAAGGTCGCCGACGGCACCCGCCTGCTCGTCGTCCCCGGCTCGGCGCGGGTGCGCCTGCAGGCCGAGGGCGAGGGTCTGGACGTGATCTTCAAGGAGGCGGGCGCCGAGTGGCGCGGCGCCGGCTGCTCGATGTGCCTGGGCATGAACCCCGACACCCTGGCGCCGGGCGAGCGCAGCGCGTCGACCTCCAACCGCAACTTCGAGGGTCGGCAGGGCAAGGGCGGTCGCACGCACCTGGTGTCGATCCCGGTCGCCGCGGCCACCGCCGTACGCGGCACCCTCTCCTCGCCGGCGGACCTGGTGCCCGCCGCGGCGACGAACTGAACGGGAGCTGACATGGACAAGTTCACGACCCACACCGGCGTCGGCGTCCCGCTCAAGCGGAGCAACGTCGACACCGACCAGATCATCCCGGCCGTCTACCTCAAGCGGGTCACCCGCACCGGCTTCGAGGACGGCCTGTTCTCGGCCTGGCGCAACGACCCGGCCTTCGTGCTCAACAACCCGGTCTACGCCGCCGGCTCGGTGCTCGTCGCCGGACCGGACTTCGGCACCGGCTCGTCGCGCGAGCACGCCGTCTGGGCGCTGCAGAACTACGGCTTCAAGGTCGTCATCTCCGCCCGGTTCGCCGACATCTTCCGCGGCAACTCCGGCAAGGCCGGCCTGCTGGCCGCCCAGGTCGACGAGAAGGTCGTCCAGAAGCTCTGGGACTTCCTCGCGGACAACCCCGGGGGCGTGATCACCGTCGACCTCGAGTCGCGGACCGTCCGGGCGGGCGAGGGCGTCGACGCGATCGAGGACTCCTTCGACATCGACGACTACACCCGGTGGCGGCTCCTGGAGGGGCTCGACGACATCGGGATCACCCTCGGGCACGAGGCCGACATCTCGTCGTTCGAGGCCGAGCGGCCGCGCTGGAAGCCGGTCTCGCAGCACGCCTGAGCCATCCGTCCGGAGTTGGGTACCGAACTAGTCGAGGTACTCAACATCCGGACGGAAGGACCCACACGTGACGACCATCGCGTCGAACGGCATCACCCTCCACTACACCGACACCGGCGGCATCGGCCGTCCCGTCGTCCTGGTCCACGGCTGGCCGCTGAGCGGCGCGTCGTGGTCGGAGCAGGTGCCGGCGCTGAGCGACGCGGGCTACCGCGTCGTCACCTACGACCGGCGCGGGTTCGGCGAGTCCGACAAGCCCGAGTCCGGCTACGACTACGACACGTTCACGGCCGACCTGGCCGGTCTGGTGGACGGCCTCGACCTGCGCGACGCCGTACTCGTCGGGTTCTCGATGGGGGGCGGCGAGGTCGTGCGGTACGCCGCGCAGCACAACGCGGCCGGCCGGGTCACCGGCGCGGTGCTCGCGGGCGCGGTGCCGCCGTACCTGCTGAAGACCGAGGACAACCCCGACGGCGGGCTGGGTCGCGCGGACGTCGACGAGATGAAGGACGGCGCGGCGGGCGACCGCGAGGGCTTCCTCGACGGCTTCACGACCGGCTTCTTCTCCGTCGACGGCGAGCTGAAGGTGACCGAGGAGCAGCGCCAGGAGGCGCTCCGGCTCGCGAGCGCCGCGCGTGACGAGGCCGTGGTCGGCTGCATCGAGGCGTTCGGCACGACCGACTTCCGCGAGGACGTCGCGCGGGTCGACGTACCGACGCTGGTGATCCACGGCGACTCCGACGCGATCGTCCCGTTCGAGGTCTCCGGCAAGCGGAGCGCGGAGGCGATCGAGGGGAGCACCCTGGTCGTCGTCGAGGGCGCCCCGCACGGCTTCAACGTCAGCCACGCGGACCGTTTCAACGCCGAGCTGCTGCGCTTCCTGGGGTCCTGAGACCCCGTACGACGGCGCAAAAAAGTCGCTCCGGACGCGGCGTGGTGATTGTGACGGTCGCCACGACTACCTAGCGTGCCAGGAGAAGATCGGGCACGGGCTCGGTCCGAGCAGCTCCTCCGAAGGGAAGATCGTGAACAAGTCACAGCTCATCGACGCGCTGGCGGCGCGTTACGAGGGGAACAAGAAGGCCGCGGCCCACGCGCTCGAGTCCGTCCTGGACACGATCACCCGCGAGGTGGCGAAGGGCGAGAAGGTCGCCATCACCGGGTTCGGTTCCTTCGAGAAGCGGGTGCGCGACGCGCGGTGGGTGCGCAACCCGCAGACGGGCGAACGGATCAAGGCCAAGAAGAAGTCGGTGCCCAAGTTCACCCCCGGCGCGGACCTGAAGAACGTCGTCTCCGGCGCCAAGAAGCTGCCCAAGCTGACCCTGGCCGTCGCCAAGGCCGCGCCGGCCGCTGCTGTGAAGGCGGCCACGCCCGCCAAGAAGGCGGCGCCGGCTGCGAAGAAGGCCACGCCGGCTGCGAAGAAGGCTGCGCCTGCGAAGAAGGCGACGACGGCTACCAAGAAGGCTGCTCCGGCCGCGAAGAAGTCGGCTCCGGCGAAGAAGGCCGCGCCGGCGGTGAAGAAGTCGGCTCCGGCGAAGAAGACCGCGGCGAAGTCGACCACTGCCACGAAGACGACGACCGCCAAGAAGGCTCCGGCGGCGGCCAAGAAGGCACCGGCGAAGAAGGCGCCCGCCAAGAAGGCCTGAGCTCCCTCGCGCGGATGACGGGGCCGCCTCCGGTGACGGGGGCGGCCCCGTCGCCGTCCGAGCGGTCGGTCAGAGCTCGCGGGTGAGCATGTCGGTGCGGGGACCGACGCCCAGCGCCACGGCGTCGCGCAGGTCGTCGAGGTCGTCGACGTCGCGCCGCAGGGTCGCGGCGTCCAGCGCGATCGCGAACGCCTGCAGGTCGTGCGCGTCCCTCGAGCCCTCGCCGAAGCGCGGGTCGAACCGGTCCCAGGACGCCGTGTAGAGCGTGGTGCCCAGGCCGGCCGCGTCGGGCACGTAGGCGGGCTCGTCGCCCACCTGCGCGAGCGCGGCGTCCAGGTCGGCGGGCAGGAGGGCGGGCAGGTCGGCGCACAGTGCGACCGGCTGCAGGGCGGGCCAGCGGCGTCGGGCCTCGGCGGCCGCCTGGCGCAGGCTGCCGTTCAGGTCGCCGGTGACGCCGTCCGGGATCGACGGGCACCCGAGGTCCGAGAGCCGCGCCGAGAACGAGGCGTCGTCGGTCGCCACCAGGACCGCCCCGACGAGGTCGGCGGCGAGGCACGCGGCGACGGTGTCGAGGGCGAACGCGGCGGCGAGCTCGCGTCGTACGTCGTCGGGCAGGCCCACCAACCGCGACTTGCCGAGGGCCGGGGGCTTCACGGGCACGAGCAGCGCGAAGCGCCGGGGCTCGGGGGACGGGACGGACATCGGGACGATCCTGTCAGGTCGGGCGCGCGATCGTCGCCCCGCTGACCGAGTAGCCTGCGTTCGGACGTGGGACAGGTCACGAATCAGACGAGGGAGCGCGTTGAAGGTTCGCAAGCTGCAGCAGAAACGTGGCTGGGCGTGGCACCTCGCCGTCCCCATCGTGAAACCCGCGCTGCTGGCCACCACCACGCACGAGTGGACCGGTGGCGAGAGGATCCCCGCGACCGGCGGCTGCATCCTCGTTCTCAACCACATCTCCCACGTGGACCCGCTGACCGCCGCGCACATCGTCTGGGACCACGGCCGGGTGCCGCGCTACCTCGCGAAGTCGGGGCTCTTCCGCAACCGGGCCCTCGGCTTCTTCCTGCGGGCGGCCGGCCAGATCCCCGTGGAGCGGCTCAGCGTCAACGCCATCGGGGCGTACGACGCCGCCGTGGCCGCCGTCCGGGCCGGCGAGTGCGTCGTGGTCTACCCCGAGGGCACGATCACCCGCGACCCGGGCGGGTGGCCGATGACCGGCAAGTCCGGCGCCGCCCGGATCGCGCTCGCGACCGGGTGCCCGGTCATCCCGATCGGTCAGTGGGGCGCCCAGGAGCTGCTGGCGCCGTACGCGACGAGGCCCGACCTGTTCCCGCGCAAGCGGATCCGGATGCTGGTCGGGGACCCGGTCGACCTCGACGACCTGCTGGCCGTCGAGGCGACCCCGCCGGTCGTGCAGCAGGCGACCGACCGGATCATGGCCGCCATCGTCACGCTGGTGGAGCAGATCCGCGGCGAGACGGCCCCGGCCGAGCGCTTCGACATGCGGCGGGCCGGCGTACGAGAGACCGGCAACCCGCACCGCCACGACCCGGGGGAGGCCCCTGCATGAGCCCGATCTCCACCACCGGCAAGGTCGCCGTCCTCGGCGCGGGATCGTGGGGGACCGCGTTCTCCGTCGTCCTCGCCGACGGCGGCAACGAGGTCACGATGTGGGGGCGTCGCGAGGAGGTATGCGCGACGATCAACGACGAGCACGAGAACGTCGAGTACCTCCCCGGCGTCCAGCTCCCGCCGACCGTCACCGCGACCCACGACGCCGAGAAGGCGCTCGCCGGCGCGGACGTGGTCGTCCTCGCGGTGCCGTCGCAGTCGCTGCGGGTCAACCTGACCGAGTGGGCGCCGTACCTCTCCGACGACGCGGTGATGGTCTCGCTGATGAAGGGCGTCGAGCTCGGCACCCTGAAGCGGATGAGCGAGGTGATCGCCGAGGTCACGGGCGCGGGTCCGGAGCGGATCGCGGTCATCAGCGGGCCCAACCTCGCCAAGGAGATCGCTCGCCGCGAGCCCGCCGCGTCCGTGGTGGCCTGCGAGGACGAGGACGTCGCACGGATGCTGCAGGCCCGCTGCCACTCGCCGGCCTTCCGTCCCTACACCTCCGTCGACGTGCTCGGCTGCGAACTCGGCGGGGCCTACAAGAACGTCGTGGGCCTGGCCGTCGGCATGGCCGTCGGCCTCGGCTTCGGCGACAACACGACCGCGTCGGTGATCACCCGGGGCCTGGCCGAGACGGCCCGGCTGGCGATGCGCCTCGGGGCCAACCCGCTGACCCTGATGGGGCTCGCCGGGCTGGGCGACCTGGTCGCCACCTGCTCCTCGCCGCTGTCGCGCAACCGGACGTTCGGCGAGAAGCTCGGGCAGGGCATGACCTCGGAGGACATCTACGCCTCCACCCGCCAGGTGGCCGAGGGGGCCAAGTCCTGCGCCTCGCTGCGGGCCCTCGCCGAGCAGGCCGGCGTGGACGCCCCGATCGCCCAGCACGTCGACGACGTCGTCGCCGGCCGGCTCACCGCCGCCGACCTGATGGACGCCCTCCTCGCCCGCGACACCAAGGCGGAGACCGACTGATCGAGGGACGAGATCAGTCAGTCTCACGGTGGTTGAGCCGCGACGGAGCGTGCCGAAATCCGGTGGGCCGATCGCCGACCTGGAGCGCGCCGGAGCGGTCAGGGGAGGCGGTCGAGAGCCTGCTGCAGGTCGGACCACAGGTCCTCGACGTCCTCGATGCCGACGGAGAGTCGGACCAGGGCGTCGGGGATGGTCGCGGGCTCGGACTTCCAGCGTCGGCGGCGCTCGAAGGTCGACTCCACACCCCCGAGGCTGGTCGTGTAGACCCAGAGGTCGGTGGAGTGGGTGAGCAGGTCGGCGGCCAGGGCGCCGCCGGCGAGGACGATCGACACGATGCCGCCGAAGCCCGGGTAGCGGACGTCCGACACGGCGGGGTGCGCGCCCAGCCGAGCGGCCAGCTCCGTCGCGTTGGCCTGGGCGCGCTCGACCCGCAGGTGCAGCGTGCGCATCCCGCGCAGGGCGAGGAAGGCCTCCAAGGTGCCGGGTACGGCGCCGAGCAGGTCGCGACGGCCCTTCAGTACGCCGTACAGCGCGTCGTCGTCGGTGACCAGCGCGCCCATGAGCACGTCGCTGTGACCGGCGAGGTACTTGGTCGCGGAGTGCACGACGATGTCGGCGCCGAGCTCGAGCGGCTTCTGCAGCAGCGGCGTGGCGAAGGTGTTGTCGACGACGACGTACGCTCCGGCCTCGTGCGCCGCGGCGGCGATGGTCTCGATGTCGCCGACCTCGAGCGCGGGGTTGGTCGGCGACTCCAGCCAGACCAGGGCGGCGTCGTCGCAGGCCGCCACGAACGCGGCGGTGTCGGTGATGTCGACCAGCTCGGTGATGATCCGGCCGCGGGCCTCGAGGTCGGCCAGCTGCGCGATGGTGCCGTTGTAGGAGTGTGCCGGCGCGATGACCTTGGCACCCTGCCCGACCAGGTCGAGGACGACCGAGACGGCGGCCAGGCCCGACGAGAACGCCAGCGTCCGGCCACCCTCGAGAGCACCGAGGGCGGCCTCGAAGGCCTGCCACGTCGGGTTGCCCCAGCGGCCGTACTCCCGCTCGCCGCCGCCGACGAACGTCGAGGCCATCGTGATGGGGGTGTTCAGGGGCTCGTCGGCCTCGTGGGGCGGGCGCCCCGCGTGTACGGCGACGGTGGCGGGTGAGGGGGAGTCGACCATGGGCGACAGACTATGGTCGCCGCCATGATCGCCCTGACCCTGGCCGAGATCGCCGCCGTCGTCGACGGTGAGGTGGTGGGCGGGGACACCGGGGTCGTGGTCGACGGTCCGGTGGTCATCGACGGCCGCGAGGCGGGTCCCGGCAGCCTCTTCGTCGCGTTCGTCGGCGAGCGGGTGGACGGCCACGAGCACGCCGCCCAGGCCGCCGCGGCGGGGGCGGTCGCCGTGCTCGGCAGCCGTCGTACCGATCTCCCGACGGTGGTCGTCGCCGACACCCAGCAGGCGCTGCAGCGACTCGCGGCCCACGTCGTCGCCCGGGTACGGCGCGCCGGCGGCCTGACGGTCGTCGGCCTCACGGGCTCGCAGGGCAAGACGTCGACCAAGGACCTCCTCGGGGCCGTGCTCGACCAGGTCGCGCCGACCGTGGCGACCCGGGGCTCGTTCAACAACGAGCTGGGGATGCCGCTCACGGCGCTGCGGGTCGAGCCGTCGACCCGCTTCCTGGTCCTGGAGCTGGGCGCCCGCGGCACCGGCCACATCGCCGAGCTGACCGCCCTGGTGACCCCGGACGTCGGGGTCGTCCTCAACGTCGGCCATGCCCACCTGGGGGAGTTCGGGTCGCGGGAGGCCATCGCCGAGGCGAAGGGGGAGCTGGTCGAGTGCCTGCCCGAGGACGGCACGGCGGTGCTCAACGCCGACGACGACCGGGTCCTCGCGATGACCGCACGCACCCGGGCCGCGGTGACGACGTTCGGGCAGGAGCGGGCCGCGGACGTCCGGGTCGAGGAGCTGGTCCTCGACCGGCTCGGGCGCCCGTCGTTCGTGCTCGCGAGCGCCCAGGACCGGGTCCCGGTGACGCTCCAGGTGGTCGGTGGACACCAGGCCCTCAACGCCGCAGCCGCCGCAGCCGCCGCCCTGGCCGTCGGGCTCAGCCTGCCGCAGGTCGGCGCGGCGCTCGACGCCGTCACGACTCTCTCGCAGTGGCGCATGGAGCTGCACGAGCTGCCGTCGGGGATCGTCGTCCTGAACGACTCCTACAACGCCAACCCCGAGTCGATGCGGGCGGCACTCGACGCGCTCGCCACGATCGGCGCCGACCCCGAGGTCCGCCGGACCGTCGCGGTGCTGGGCGAGATGCGCGAGATGGGCCCGACCAGCGACGCCGAGCACGCGGTGATCGGCGCGTACGCCGTCGACCGTGGCGTCGACGTCGTCCTGGTCGTCGGCGAGGCGGCGCGGGCCACGGCGGACGGCGCGGGGGACCGCAGCACGTTCGTTCCGGACAACGAGGCTGCGGTCGCCTGGCTGCGCGCCCACGTCGGCGAGGGTGACGTTGTTCTCGTCAAGGCGTCGCGCGGCGCGCGCCTGGACGAGGTCGCGGCCGCGCTCCAGTAAGGTCCCCGGACATGTCCGAGCCGAACCACGACAGCCCCGCCGAGCCGACCCGCAGGGTCCGGGTGGCCCTGGTCTTCGGCGGCCGCTCGGGGGAGCACGCCATCTCCGCGGCCACCGCCGCGGGCGTGATGCGGGCCATCGACCCGGAGAAGTACGACGTCCTGCCCGTCGGCATCACCCGCGAGGGTGCGTGGGTGATCGCGTCGGGCGACGCGTCCCGCTACGAGCTGGCGTCCGGGCGGCTCCCGGAGGTCACCCGCGAGTCCGGGCGGGAGGTGGCCGGGCTGGCCGAGGTCGGCGAGGTCGACGTCGTCTTCCCCCTCCTGCACGGCCCGTACGGCGAGGACGGCACCATCCAGGGCCTGCTCGAGCTGGCCGGCGTCCGCTACGTCGGCGCGGGCGTGCTGGCCTCTGCGGTCGGGATGGACAAGCACTACATGAAGCTGGTCTTCGCCGGCCACGGCCTGCCCGTCGGCCCGTACGTCGTCGTCCGCCCCCGTGACTGGGAGCAGCGCCAGGCCGAGGTGGTCCGGGAGGTCCAGGAGCGGCTGCGGTTCCCGGTGTTCGTGAAGCCGGCCCGTGCCGGCTCCTCGCTCGGCGTGACCCGCGTCGACGACCTGACCGGGCTGGCGGAGGCGATCGAGGCGGCCCGCTACCACGACCCGAAGGTGCTCGTGGAGCAGGGCCTCGAGGGCCGTGAGATCGAGTGCGCCGTCCTCGGCGGGCGCGACGGGGGCGCCCCCCGGGCCTCGGTGCCCGGCGAGATCGTCGTGGACCACGACGCGGCGACCTTCTACGACTTCGAGGCCAAGTACCTCAGCGACTCCCAGGCGCGCACCGAGGCCCCGGCCGACCTGCCCGCCGACGTCAGCGAGCGGGTGCGCGAGATCGCCGTACGGGCCTTCGAGGCGATCGACGGCGAGGGGCTCTCCCGGGTCGACGTCTTCGTGACGCCCGACGGCGAGGTCGTCCTCAACGAGATCAACACGATGCCCGGCTTCACGCCGATCTCGATGTACCCCCAGATGTGGGAGGCGACCGGGCTGTCCTACCCCGAGCTGATCGACGAGCTGATCCAGCTCGCGCTGGAGCGCCCGACCGGCCTGCGCTGAGCGCGCCGTCAGCCCAGCACGTCCGCCGGGTCCGCGCCTCCGGCGACGGCCTGCAGACCGTCGATCCACTGGTCCATGGCGGCCAGGTTGCGGGCGACCAGCGGCGACACCAGGGCCGCGAGGACGGCGTCGTCGACCTCGGCGCGGCCGAGGTCGAGCGAGGTCCGGAACCGGACGTCGCCGTCGCTCAGGTCGATCTCGAACGAGCCGACCACGAGCCCGTAGTTGGCTTCGGTCAGCACGGCCGCGACGGCCTCGCGCCGGTCCTCGGGCACCTCGTCGGGCAGCAGGCTGTAGAACGCGACCTGCGGCTCGTCCGGGTCGACCTCGGCCACGAAGGGCCACGGCGCCTCGCCGTCCGAGGGCTCGAGCAGCATGCCGCCGGGGTGCTCGTCGTCCAGCTCGACGACCCACTCCAGGCCCTCGAGGATGGCGACGACCCGCTCCAGGAGCGCCACCTCAGCCACCCACGCCCGAGAGCTGACCGGTGACGATCTCCTTGATGGCCGACTTGCGGCGCTTGAACTCCGCAACGTGCTGGGCGTTGCTCTTGTACGACGGATCGGTCCGCATCTGCTTGGCCACCTTGTAGAGGATCTCCAGGTCCTGGTCGTCGATCTTCGCGATCGCTCCCGCGAGGTTGTTCTCCGCGACGATGTGCAGGATCTCACGGGCCCGGAGCCGAACCGTCTCGTTGTCGCTGAGCAGGCAGGTGATCAGGTCGTCGACCTTGCGCTTGCACTGGATGGTGAGCTTCTTGATCAGCGGCTTGGCCTGCTCCGCGGTCATCACCTTCGCAGTCTTGGCGTTGGCGACGCCCTCCTTCCTGCCGGTGGTCGGAGCGGCTCCCTTCACCGGGGCCGTGCCGGGGTCGTCCACCTTGACGGGGCCGGGCGGGAAACGGCGCTCGAACTCCGTCTCGTCGATGCTCATCAGGTCCATGATGAGCCGCTTGCCCTCGTCGTAGTCCGCGAGCTCCTCGACGTAGGCGTCGTAGGCGTCCTTCCGCGTCTGCCACGCGACGAGGGCGTCCTGGTGCGCCTTCTCGGCCCGCTCGGGCGCGCTCACCGCGGCGTTGAGCGCCCCGCGCGCCTTCTTCTGCTGGCTGTCGACGTTGCCGAAGAAGAACTGCTTGGCGCCCCACAGCACGCCGCGGTCGCCCTTCCCGCCGTACTCCATCTCGTTCTTGGCCTCGCGCAGCTTGTGCACGCGACGTCCGCGCTTGACCAGCGTCTTCAGGCTCTTGTAGAGCGCAGAGGTCGCCTTGATGGCCTTGCCGGTGGCCTTGGTCGCGCCCATGTCGCCGCCGGCGGTGAAGGTCCCGGCGGCGTCGGCGAAGTGCCCGACCGCCTCGACGGAGTTGATGGTCGCGGTCTCCGCCTTGCGCCGCTGGCCGAAGCTGGCCACCTTGCCGAGGTCGCGCATCTGCTCGTAGTCCTGCGAGCCCTCCGCGCGCGTGCCGCCGGACTTGAGGCCGTCCTCGTACTTGGTGCGGAGCTTGGTGCCGTAGCCGAAGTCCTTCTTGCCGGTGGTCCGGAGGAACTCCAGGAAGGCCTTCTTCTCGGCCGCGTGCTGCGTGGCGTCGGACCACGTGGTCGTGAGGGGGTTGAACTCGATGGCCGGGGCGCCGGTCCCCCCGCCGCCCGGGGGCGTGGCGACGGGCTTCTTCTTGGCCTTGGCGGCGTCGGGGTCCGGGGCCGACACGTCGTACGTTCCGCCGGTCAGGCCGCTGGCGTGCGCCACCCAGGCGACGTGGAACTCGTGCCACCGCTTCCGGTCGCTGCCCTTGACCTTGCCGCCGGTCTTCAGCGCGGTGACGAACTCGCCGAAGCGCTCACCACGCACGTCCTCGGGCAGGAACGTGTCCTGCTCGCGCTTGATGTGGGTGCGCTGGCGTCCGAGCTTGCCCGAGGCGACGCTGTCCTCGATGGCCTTCTTGGCCTTGATCGTGCCCTGGACGCCGTTGACGGCGACGTCGAGGAACGGGATCTGCTCGCCGGCCAGGTCCGACATGCCCGCCAAGGAGCTGCCGCCGGAGGTGACGCCCAGGCCACCGGTCAGCAGCGAGGTCGCCGCCGACTCCATCTGGACGGCTCCGAGGTTCTTCCCGATCGAGTCACCGCGGGCGCCGTCCCCGAGCCCGAAGTCGTACTTCTGGTAGGCGTGCCACAGGTTCTCGACGGAGTCCTTGGCCTCCAGCGCGCCGCCGAGCATCTCCTTGGCGCCGCCGAGCACGCTCATCGTGCCGCCGAAGCCCTTCATGGCCTCGGTGCCCGCGAAGGTCTCGGCCTTGTCGAAGGCCTTGCCGTCGAACTTCAGCCCCTCGGCGTCCTTGAGCTGGGGGACGGCCTGGAGGGTGTCGGCCAGGTCGATGAACTCCAGCGGGACGGCCTCGTCGTCCGAGCCGATCTCTCCCTCGCGCAGGTTGCCGACGGCGGTGCTGCCGAACAGGCCGAAGAACCGGTGGATGGTCGGCTCCGGGGCACGGCGTACCTCGAAGGCCGTGCCGGTCGACTCCTGGTGGTCGTGCGCGCCCTCGAGCGGGGTCCGGGAGATCCTGTTGAGCGGCATGGGCACCGGTGACGACGGGGCGGCCGCCTCGACGGTGGGGGAGTCGGTCTCGTCGGTGCGCTTGCGGCGGGCGTGCCCGCGATCGCGCGTGGCCCGGGCTGAGGACGTCACGGTCAAGAACCCTAGGACACCGGAACGCTCCCCGCTGGGGTTCCGCAGATCAGGGGCGCTCAGCCGCGGTCGACCGCCCGGCGGACCAGGCCGTGGGCGACCTCGCCGAGCGAGGTCCCGCTGGCGGTGCAGGCGAACGGCAGCACCGACGTCTCGGTGGTGCCGGGCGTGATGGCCGTCTCGAGCAGTACGAAGGTGCCGTCGGGGGAGACGAGGAAGTCGGAGCGTGACAGGTCGTCGAGGCCGAGCACGCGGTGGGCCTCGCGGGCCACCTCGCCGAGCCGGGTCGTCAGCTCGTCAGGCAGGTCGGGCGTCAGCAGCGACACGTACTCCGCGGTGTAGCGGGCGCTGAAGTCGAACTCGTGGCCCCGCTCGTACTCGACCGCGACGGGGAGGAGGGAGGTGAGGCCGTCGGGGGTCTCGTGGCAGACCACGCTGACGTCGACGCCGTCGTAGAACCGCTCGACGAGGGCATCCTCGCAGTAGGCGTAGGTCTCGACCAGGGCCGACGGCAACGCGCCCAGCCCGTCTACGCCCGTGACGCCGAGGGCGCTCCCGCCCCGGGCCGGCTTGACCACGACCCGGTGGCCGAGGCGGTGCATGACGTGCTCCATCAGGGCGGTCGCCCCGATGTCGCGGAAGGTCGTCGCCGAGAGGCCGACGCTGTCCGGGACGGGGATGCCCGCCCGGTGCAGCAGCTCGCGGGCGGCGCCTTTGTCCCACGCCACCTTGCAGGCGCGGCTGCTGGAGCCGACGTAGGGAAGGTCGATCAACTCGAGGAGCGTCTGGATCTCGCCGTCCTCGCCGAACTGGCCGTGCAGGGCCGGGAAGGCCGCCACCACCTTGTCGCGCTGGAGGCTGTGCAGCAGCTGACGGTCGAAGTCGTAGGCGCTCGCCTCGACGCCGCGGGCCCGCAGCTCGCGGACCAGGTTGCGGCCGCTGGCCAGCGACACGTCACGCTCGTGGCTCAGGCCGCCGGCGATCACGGCCACGGGTCCGGCGAGCTCGTCGGTCGTCATGGGTTCAGGCTCCCACACGGCAAGGCCTCAGACGCAGCGCTCGACCAGGTCGAGATGGGCGGCCACCAGCGGGGCGAGCTCGGCCATCACCGAGGCGCTGCCCTCGGGTCGGTAGTCGGCGGGTACGGAGACCTGCAGCCGGGGTTCGTAGCCGCCGGTGGTCAGTACCAGGTCCGCCTCGTTGTCCTGGTCCTGCTCGGGGGGCACGAACCAGCCGACGTCGTTGACCAGGATGCAGTCGCCGGTGACCCGGAAGTCCTCGGGCGCCGGGGCGCCGCAGGCGACCACGATCGCCGGGTCGCCGTACGCCGCGCCGGGGGCGTCGGCGGGCTCGGACTCCACCCGCTTCTCGCCGGCGAGGGTGGCGGGCAGGTCGTCGACCAGCGCCGCGCAGGTCGCGGCGTCGGCGGCGTCGAGGTCAGGGGTGGCCAGCTCGACCGGACCGCAGCCGGTCAGCAGGGACAGGACGACGGCCGCGCACGCGACGACGCCCCTGGTCCCGCGGGACCAGGGGCGTCGTCGACTGCTGGTGGTGGGCACTCAGATGTGCACGACCGGGCAGGTCAGCGTTCGGGTGATGCCGTCGAGGGTCTGCACCTTCGCGACGACCAGCTTGCCGAGCTCGTCGACGTTGCGCGCCTCGGCCCGCACGATGACGTCGTACGGCCCGGTGACGTCCTCGGCGAGCGTGACGCCCTTGACCTGGGCGATCGCGGTCGCGACCTCGGCGGCCTTGCCGACGTCGGTCTGGATCAGGATGTACGCCTGGACGACCATCGTGGTTCTCCCTGTTCGGACTGGGGGCGCCCGTGTGTGACGGGCTGGTGACCGAGGGTCAACCTACCCCGTCCGGTGCTGGTGGTCATAGACGCCTCTGGTGGGATGGGGGCATGGCGCTCCCTTCCGACGCGACCCTGGCCGACGCCGGCGAGTTCGGGCTCATCAGCGAGATCGTCCGGCACTTCCCGCAGGGCGAGCACGTGCTCGTCGGTCCCGGCGACGACGCCGCCGTGCTGCGGGTGCGGACCGGCCACGTGGTGGTCTCGACGGACCTGATGGTCGAGGGTCGGCACTTCCGCCGGGACTGGGCCAGCGCGTCCGACGTCGGCCACCGCGCCGCCGCCCAGAACCTGTCCGACATCAACGCGATGGGCGGGCAGGCGACCTCCCTGACCGTCGGGCTGGCCGCCCCGGCCGACCTGCCGGTCGCCTGGGTGCTGGAGTTCGCGGCCGGCTTCGCCGAGGAGTGCGCGCTGGTCGGCGCCAGCGTGGTCGGCGGCGACCTGACCCGGGCCGACCAGGTGGTGATCGCGGTGACCGTGCTCGGCGCGGTGACCGAGTCGCCGGTGCTGCGCTCGGGGGCCCGCCCGGGCGACGTTCTCGCCCTCACCGGCCGTCAGGGCTGGGCGGCCGGCGGTCTCGCGGTGCTGGGTCGGGGCTTCCGCTCGCCGCGCGCGCTCGTCGAGGCCTACCGGCGTCCGGCGCCGCCGTACGCCGCGGGGCGGGTCGGTGCCGAGGCGGGGGCGACCTCGATGATCGACGTCTCCGACGGGCTGCTCGCCGAGGCCGGACACCTGGCCGACGCCTCCGGCGTGGCCATCAACGTGACGACGGGCGCCTTCGAGGTGCCCGAGCCCCTGGTCGCGGTGGGCGCCGCGGTCGGCGCGGACCCGATGAGCTTCATCCTCGGTGGTGGCGACGACCACGCCCTGCTGGCGACGTTCCCGCACCCCTCCGCCGTCCCCGACGGGTGGAGCGTCATCGGCGCCGTCGCCGAGGGGGAGGGCGTCACCGTCGACGGCGCGCCGTACGACGGCCCCACCGGCTGGACGCACTTCTGAGCGCGCCTCGCCCGAGCCCGCGAGGGCGAGGGGGCACGCGCCAGGTCCGAGTAGCCCCGCGGCTGAGGAACGAAGCCGCGGCGGGCGTATCGAGGCCGTGATCCTGGGTCTCGATACGCTCGCTGGCGCTCGCGACTCGACCCACGAGGGGGCTACGGCTCCCGCGAGACGATCGAGGGGGCAGCGACCCTCGCTACTCCACGAACGCGGAGAGGCCCCGACCGCGAACGGTCGGGGCCTCTCCGGATGAAGCTGTGGTCAGCGGGTGACCTTGCCGGCCTTCAGGCAGCCGGTGCACACGTTGAGACGCTTGGGCGTACCGTTGACGGTCGCCCGGACGCGCTGGATGTTGGGGTCGAAGCGACGCTTCGTGATCTTGCGCGACCAGGGTCGGTTGTTGCCGAAGCCCGGCTTCTTGGCGCAGATGTCGCAGACGGCAGCCACCGTGAACTCCTGATGGATCGAGGTTGTGGATTGTGGGGCCCGGCGAGCGGGCAACCGCACCAGCGTATCCGACGGTCAGGGGGATGAGAAAATCGGGCGAGGCGGTCCACGCGCCCTGTCGGCGACGGCGACTAACCTTCACCCGGTCGGAGTCCGAGCGAGCAGGAGAGGACGGCGGATGGAGGTCCCCCGCAGCGGTGGTGTGCAGCTCTCCGTGGTGCTGCGGTTCGTCGACATCGCGACGGACGCCCTGGCGGGCGCGCGTGAGGAGATCGACGCTCTGAACGTCTACCCGGTGCCGGACGGCGACACCGGCACCAACATGTACCTCACGGTCTCGGCTGCCCGCGACGCGATCCGGGAGGTCGTCGACGCCGACCCGGGCACCGACGTGGCGACCGCTCTGGCTCGGCTCAGCCGCGGTGCCCTGCTCGGCGCCCGCGGCAACTCCGGGGTCATCCTGAGCGAGATGCTGGGGGCGATCTCCCGCCGCCTCGCCCACGCACGGCCCGACGAGCGGAACGCGGTGGTGATGGCCGAGGCCCTCCAACAGTCGACCGACGCCAGCTACGCCGCCGTCGGCACGCCGGTGGAGGGCACGATGCTGACGGTCTCGCGAGCTGCGTCCGACGCGGCGCTGGCGGTCGCCAAGGACCCCGGCGCCCGAGCCCGCGACGTGTTCACGGCGGCGGCGCAGGCGGCGCGCGAGGCGCTCGCCCGCACCCCCGAGCAGCTCGCGGTGCTGGCGGACGCCGGCGTCGTCGACGCGGGCGGGCGGGGCCTGAGCGTCGTCCTCGACGCGGCCGAGACCGTGCTCACCGGCCGACGCCCGGTGCCGGTCACCAGCCCGATCGGACGACACACGATCCCGGTGCCCGTACCGCTCGGCGGGGAGCCCGACCTGAGCCCGGACGGTCCCTCCTACGAGGTGATGTACCTCCTCGACGCCGCCGACGACGACGTTCCGGTGCTCCGCGAGCGCCTGGCCGCGCTCGGCGACTCCCTGGTCGTGGTCGGTGGCGACGGGCTCTGGAACGTGCACGTGCACGTCGACGACGTCGGAGCGGCCATCGAGGCCGGCATCGAGGCCGGACGTCCGCACCGCGTCCGGGTCACCCACTTCGCCGAGCAGGTCGCCGCGGCGCGGACCCGTCCGGAGCCACGGTCGGGTCGACGGATCGTCGCCGTCGCGGCCGGGCCGGGCCTGACCCGGCTCTTCGAGGAGGCCGGAGCGGTGGTGGTGTCCGGCGGGCCGGGACGGCGCCCCTCCACCGGCCAGATCCTGGAGGCGGTGACCGGCTGCGGGGCCAGCGAGGTGGTGCTGCTGCCCAACGACCAGGACTCGGTGCGGGTCGCCCAGATCGCGGCCTCGACGGCCGAGGCCGACGCCGATGGTGCGGTCCGGGTCGCGGTGATCCCCACCCAGGCCCAGGTCCAGGGCCTGGCGGCGATGGCCGTCCACGAGCCCGGGCGCAGCTTCGACCAGGACGTCCTCGAGATGACGGCGACCGCCCGCCACGCCCGCCACGGGGCGGTGACGGTCGCGGCGCGCCAGGCGATGACCATGGCCGGCCCCTGCGAGGTCGGCGACGTGCTCGGCGTCGTCGCCGGCGACTTCGCGGTCGTCGGCTCCGGTCAGTACGCCGTCGCGATCGACGTCGTCGACCGGCTGCTGGGGGGCGGCGGCGAGCTGGTGACCCTGGTCGCCGGCGAGGAGGACGCCGAGGGCTCCCTGGCCACCCGCGTGGCCGGCTACGTCGAGGAGCGCCACCCGGCGGTCGACGTCGTGGTCTACGACGGCGGTCAGGAGCGCTACCCGCTGCTGGTGTCGGTCGAGTGATCGGCCCCGACTCGCCGATCGCGACCGTCTTCGGCACCGAGACCAAGAAGCGCGACCTGGTCATCAAGGGACTCGGCCTCGAGACGGTCGGCGACCTGTTGCGCCACCTGCCGCGCCGCTACATCAAGACGGGCGAGCTCACCCAGGTCGACGACCTCGAGGTCGGGCAGGTGCTGACGGTCGTCGGCCAGATCACCAAGAGCGACATCAACACCTACCGCGACCGGCGCACCGGCCAGACGGCGTACCGCCTCGACGCCCTGCTCGGCACCGACGGGCCGTCCCTGCGGATGTCCTTCTTCGCCAAGAACAAGGGCGTGGCGGCGTGGCACGCGAAGCGGCTCCCGGTCGGACGGCGTGGCCTCTTCGTGGGCCAGGTCGGCTCGTTCCAGGGCAGCTGGCAGCTCACCAACCCGCAGCTCACGCTGTTCGGGGTCGACGAGGACGGCGTCGAGGGTCCGGAGGACGGCCTCGGTGGCGCCGAGTCCGAGGCCGACATCCCCGCCCTGTTCCCGGTCTACCCGCTCACCAAGGGCGTGGAGTCGTGGGACCTCGTACGGGCGATCAGGTTCGCCCGCACCGTCCTCGACGACGCTCCGGAGCTGCTGCCGCTCGAGCTGCGCGAGCGCTACGACCTGGTCGAGGCCCGCACCGCCCTCAACTGGGTGCACGCGCCCGACGACTACGGCCAGGTGGGAGCGGCGCAGAAGCGCTACCGGTTCGAGGAGGCCCTGGTCACCCAGCTGGTGCTCGGCCGCCGGCGTCGGGCCCTGCGGGCCCAGGGCGCTCGGGCCCGGACCGGCGGTGGGGGACTGCTGGCCGCGTTCGACGGGAGACTGCCGTTCGAGCTGACCGCCGGACAGGTCGCCGTCGGTGCCGAGATCGAGGCCGACCTGGCGCAGGACCACCCGATGAACCGGCTCCTCCAGGGCGAGGTCGGTTCCGGAAAGACCCTGGTCGCGCTGCGCGCGATGCTGCGGGTGGTCGACTCCGGCGGCCAGGCCGCGCTGCTGGCGCCGACGGAGGTGCTGGCCCAGCAGCACCACCGCTCGATCACCGCGATGCTCGGTGATCTGGCGGCCGGCGGGATGCTCGGCGGATCGGCGGACGCCACGGCCGTCGAGCTGCTCACCGGGTCGATGACCAAGACGCAGCGCACGGCCCCGATGAGCCGGCTGGCCAGCGGCGAGGCGGGCCTGGTCATCGGCACCCACGCACTGCTGGAGGACAAGGTCCAGTTCGCCGACCTCGGGATGGTCGTCGTCGACGAGCAGCACCGCTTCGGCGTGGAGCAGCGCGCGGCCCTCACGGACAAGGCCGGGACGCCGCCCCACGTGCTGGTGATGACCGCGACCCCGATCCCGCGGACCGTGGCGATGACCGTGTTCGGTGACCTGGAGACCTCGGTGCTCACCGAGCTCCCGGCCGGACGGGCGCCGATCCAGTCGACCGTCGTCCCGCTCGCCGACCACCCCTCGTGGGTCAACCGGGTGTGGGAGCGGGTGCGCGAGGAGGTGGCCAAGGGCCACCAGGCCTACGTCGTGTGCCCCCGGATCAGCGGCGACGAGCCCGAGGCGGGGGAGCAGGACCAGATCGACCTCGACGAGCAGGGCAAGGCGCGGGCGCCGGCCGGTGCGCTGGCCGCGGTCGAGGAGATGGCCACCAGCCTGGCCGACGGGGCCCTGCAGGGACTGCGGGTCGCCGTCCTGCACGGCCGGCTCGCGCCCGACGTCAAGGACCAGACGATGCGCTCCTTCGCCGCGGGCGAGATCGACGTGCTGGTCTCGACGACCGTGATCGAGGTCGGCGTCGACGTGGCCAACGCGACCGCGATGGTTCTCCTCGACGCCGACCGGTTCGGCGTCTCCCAGCTCCACCAGCTCCGGGGCCGGGTCGGTCGCGGTGGCCACCCCGGTCTGTGCCTGCTGGTCACCCGCGCCGACGCCGGCACCCCCGCCCGCGAGCGGCTCGACGCCGTGGCCGCGACGACCGACGGGTTCGAGCTCAGCCGCGTCGACCTCGAGCAGCGTCGCGAGGGCGACGTCCTGGGCGCCAACCAGTCCGGCTTCCGCTCCAGCCTGCAGAGCCTGCGCGTGCTGCGCGACGAGAAGACCATCGTCGCCGCCCGCGAGGCGGCGAACGCCCTGCTCGACGCCGACCCCGAGCTCGCCGAGGCGCCGCTGCTGGCTGCCGAGGTGGCACGGCTCGAGGCCTCGGCCCGCTCCGAGTTCCTGGACAAGTCGTGACCCGGATCATCGGGGGCCGCGCGGGCGGGCGCCGCCTCCAGACCCCCAGCGGTGCCGCGACCCGTCCGACCAGCGACCGGGTGCGCGAGGCCCTGTTCTCGTCGATCGAGTCCTGGTGCGGCACGCTCAGCGGCCTCCGGGTCCTCGACCTCTACGCCGGGTCGGGGGCGGTCGGCCTGGAGGCGTGGTCCCGCGGGGCCGGCGTCGTGACCCTGGTCGAGTCCGACCGCCGCACGGCCGCCCTGGTGGCGGCCAACGCCCGCACGCTGGGGTTCGCCCGGGCCGAGGTGGTGGCCGCCACGGTCGCCGCCACGCTGGGCCGGACCCCGACGGCGCCGTACGACGTGGTGTTCCTCGACCCGCCGTACCCCCTCGACGACGCCAGCGTCGCCGCCGACCTGCGGGCCCTGGTCGACCAGGCCTGGCTGGTGCCCGGCGCGCTGGTCGTCGTGGAGCGCTCGGTCCGCAGCCCTGAGCCGGACTGGCCCGAGGGGATCGAGCTCGACCGACGGCGGCCCTACGGCGAGACCGTGCTTTGGTACGGTCACGCCGCCGATCCCGACGAGCCCGCAGAGGAGTGAGCAACGTGCGCCGAGCCGTCTGCCCCGGGTCCTTCGACCCGGTCACCAACGGGCACATCGACATCATCGAGCGGGCCGCGACGCTCTTCGACGAGGTCGTGGTCGCCGTGGGGGTCAACGCCTCCAAGAACCGGCTGTTCAGCCCGGACGAGCGGATGGACATGCTGTCGCAGGCCTGCGCGGGCTTCGCCAACGTCACGGTGGCGGGATTCACCGGACTGCTCACGGCCTTCTGCGAGGAGCGGGGCATCCACGCGATCGTCAAGGGTCTGCGCGCCGTGTCCGACTTCGACTACGAGCTGCAGATGGCCCAGATGAACGCCTCGCTGACCGACGTCGAGACGGTGTTCGTGCCGACCAGTCCCGAGTACTCCTTCCTGGCCTCCAGCCTCGTCAAGGAGGTCGCCTCCTTCGGGGGCGACGTCTCGTCGCTGGTGCCCGGGTTCGTCCACACCCGGCTCACGACCCGGCTGGCCGAGCGCCAGGGCTCGTGACCCCTCGGCTCCCGAGGCGCTGGTTTGGTCGGTGGTCCGTCGGGCGGATAGCATTCCCGACGATCTGTATGTGCCCGGACCCGGAAGTGATCCCCTGACCAGCCTGGACCCGAGAGCGCCGCTCGTGCTCGACACCCGCGAGCTCGGCCGCCGCCCGGGGTCCCAGCGTGAGGTGACGCTGACGGTTCCGGCACCCGCAGATCTGGGCATCGAAGTCCTCCTTGTCCCTGAGGGTGCGCCGGTCGAGCTTGACCTGCGCCTCGAGGCGGTCATGGAGGGGGTCCTGGTCACGGGCACGGCGCGAGCCGGGCTCGAGGGCGAGTGCGCACGGTGCCTGGAGCCGATCACCGACGACGTCGAGGTCACGTTCCAGGAGCTGTACGTCTACCCCGAGCACCAGACCCCGCACGACGAGGACGACGATGTGAGCCGGCTACAGGACGACCTGGTCGACCTGGAGCCGCAGCTGCGGGACGCGGTGGTGCTTGCACTGCCCTTCCAGCCGCTGTGCGAGGAGGACTGTCCCGGACTGTGCACCGAGTGTGGTGCCCGGCTCGCGGACGACCCCGATCACACGCACGAGGCGCCGATCGACCCGCGTTGGGCGGGCCTGACCGCGCTGAAGAACGACGACGAGTAGTGCCAATGGGCCGGACCTCCGGCCCCGGATGAGGAGAGAACAGTGGCTGTCCCGAAGCGGAAGATGTCGCGCAGCAACACGCGTCACCGTCGTTCGGCCTGGAAGGCCGTCGCCCCGACGCTGGTGACCTGCGCGAACCCCGCCTGCGGTGCCAAGCACCTGCCGCACCGCGCGTGCGGCACCTGCGGCCAGTACGGCGCTCGCGCCGACCGTCGTCAGGTCCTCTGAGCATCATCAGAGCGTCCGGCCCGGTCCGCTGACCACCTACGCAGAGCTCCGCAGCGCGCTCGGTGATCCCGTTCTGGATCCCGAGCTGCTGGAGCGCGCCCTCACCCACCGCTCGTACGCCTACGAGAACGGCGGGCTGCCGACGAACGAGCGCCTGGAGTTCCTGGGCGATTCGGTCCTCGGGGTCGTCGTCACCGAGACGCTCTACCTCACCCACCCCGACCTGTCCGAGGGCCGGCTCGCGAAGCTGCGGGCGGCGGTCGTCAACGCTCGCGCGCTGGCGGGCGTCGGCCGGGCCATCGGGCTGGGTGAGCACGTCAAGCTCGGGCGGGGCGAGGAGGCGACCGGCGGCCGGATGAAGGCGTCGATCCTCTCCGACACCGTCGAGGCGGTCATCGGTGCGGTCCACCTGAGTGGAGGCTTCGAGGTCTCCGCGGTCGTGGTGCACCGGCTCTTCGACCCGCTGATCACCGCGGCCTCGGCCATGGGCGCGGGCCTCGACTGGAAAACCTCGCTCCAGGAGCTGGCGGCGGAGCACTCCCTCGGGGTGCCCGAGTACGTCATCGAGGACGAGGGCCCCGACCACATGAAGACCTTCACCGCTCAGGTGCGGGTCGCCGACCGGCTCTACGGCAACGGCGTGGGTCGGTCGAAGAAAGAGGCCGAGCAGGCCGCTGCCGAGACGGCGTACGGCGAGATCGCCGCGTCCCTGGGCGTGACCGACCCGGCACTGGGCGCGGCCGAGGACGCCGCGGCCTCCGCGCCCGCGTCCCCTCCGCACGAGTAGTGCCCGAGCTCCCCGAGGTCGAGGTCGTCCGGGCCGGCCTCGAGCGCCACGTCCTCGGCTCCACGATCACCCGCGTCGACGTGCTTCACCAACGGCCGGTCCGCCGCGATCCGCGGGGGCCGGCCGGTTTCGCGTCCGCGCTCGCAGGCCGGCGTATCGAGGCCGCCCGGCGCCGTGGGAAGTACCTCTGGCTCCCGCTCGACAACGGCGACGCGCTCCTCGGTCACCTCGGCATGAGCGGACAGCTGCTGGTGCAGCCGCCCGAGGCGGCCGCCGAGCGGCACCTTCGGGTCCGGCTGGCCCTGGCCGGCGCCGCCGAGGGTCGGGAGCTGCGCTTCGTCGACCAGCGGATGTTCGGGGGCCTGTCGGTGTCGTCCGGCGGGGCGGAGCTGCCGCCGGAGATCGCGCACATCGCGCGGGACCCGCTGGACCCCGAGTTCGACGACGACGAGTTCGTGGCCCGGGTCCGCCGCCGCCGGTCCGGCGTGAAGCGCCAGCTGCTCGACCAGAACCTGATCTCCGGGGTCGGAAACATCTACGCCGACGAGGCCCTGTGGCGCGCGCGGATCCACGGCGAGCGGTCGGGTGACCGGCTGAGCGCCGCCCAGGTGCGTGAGCTGCTCGGGCACGCACGTGAGGTGATGGCCGACGCGCTCGGCCAGGGCGGCACCTCCTTCGACGCGCTCTACGTCAACGTCAACGGCGAGTCCGGCTACTTCGACCGCTCGCTGCACGCCTACGGCCGCGAGCAGGAGCCCTGCGACCGGTGCGGCGCGCCGATCCGCCGCGTGGCGTTCATGAACCGGTCGTCGTACTTCTGCCCGGTCTGCCAGCCGGTCCCGCGGCGTCGCCGGACGACCTCTGCGGTGGCATCGGTCGCGGACTGAGGACCTCGACGCTGATCGGCGCCGTCGCAGGCTCCGGCCCCGCGCTCCGAGATTGACCCCAGCGGCTCGTGGTGGGACTCTTGAAGACGGTCCGCCAGAGCGGGCCGCCCCCCAAGAATCGGAAGGCTTGTCCATGGCCAAGGCGCTGATCGGCTACCTGAACAGCGACCTGCGAACCCCCACCCGGCTGGTTGCCGACAACGCCCGGCTGAGGGCGCGTGTGGGTGAGCTCGAGGCACTCGTCCTCAAGCTCTCGGAGGAGAACGACAAGCTCGTCGCGGCCCGCGCCGCCGAGCTGCTGGAGATCGACACCGCGTCGGCGCTGCCGGAGATGCAGCCCGCGTAAACCCGGTGCGCGGCTCTCGGCCGCGCCGTAGTGTGCCGCCTTCGTGAGCAGGATCCTCGAGACGGTCGCCCCGCAACGCCTCGGCTCCGGTTTCCGGTGGCTGATGGCGTCGTCGTGGACCTCGAACCTCGGCGACGGGATCGGCCTCGCGGCCGGTCCGCTCCTGGTGGCGTCGCAGACCGACGAGGCCGGACTGGTCGCGCTCGCGGCCCTCATGGTGTGGCTGCCCCCGCTGCTCCTCGGCCTGTACGCCGGGGCGCTCGCGGACCGGCTCGACCGCCGGCTGCTGGTGGTCGCGGTCGACCTGGCCCGCTGCGCGGTGCTCGCCGTCCTGGCCCTCGCGGTCGCGACGGGAGCGGTGTCGATCGCCGTCGTTCTCGGAGCGCTGTTCCTGCTCGGGACGGCCGAGGTGTTCGCCGACAGCGCGTCCTCGACGCTGCTGCCGATGCTCGTCGACCGCGACGACCTGGCGATCGCCAACGCGCGCCTCACGACCGGCACCATCACCCTCAACCAGCTGGCCGGTCCGCCGCTCGGTGCGTTCCTGTTCGCAGCCGGAAGCGCCTCGCCCTTCGTCGCCCAGGGGGTCCTGGTCGGCCTCGGCGCGGTGCTGGTGGCCCGGGTGGCGGTGTCGCACCCGCGGTCGGACGGCGCACCCGACACCCGGCTCCGGCACGACATCGCCGAGGGGTTCCGGTGGGTGCGGCACCACGCGGCCGTGCGCACCCTGGTCCTGACCATCCTGATCTTCAACGTCACGTTCGGTGCGGCCTGGTCGGTGCTGGTCCTCTACGCCACCCGAGCGACTCGGGCTCGGCGAGGTCGGCTTCGGCCTGGTCACGACGGTCGGCGCGCTCGGGGGGCTGCTCGGGACCACGGTCTACGGCTGGCTCACCCGGCACGTCAGCCTCGGTGACCTGATGCGGATCGGTCTGGTGATCGAGACGCTCACCCACCTCGCCCTGGCGCTGACCACCTCGCCGTACGTCGCGCTGCCGGTGTTCTTCGTCTTCGGCGCGCACGCGTTCGTCTGGGGCACCACCTCGGTCACGATCCGCCAGCGCGCCGTCCCCACGGCACTCCAGGGTCGGGTGGGCAGCGTCAACCTGGTCGGGGTGTACGGCGGTCTGGTGGTCGGTGCGGGCCTCGGCGGCCTGCTCGCCCAGCACGGGGGCGTGACCGCCCCGTTCTGGTTCGCCTTCGCCGGCTCGGCGGTCTTCGTGGTGCTGATCTGGCGGCAGCTGAGCCACGTCGCGCACGAGGACGTGACGCAGCCCGTCGTGGAGGAGAGCGCGGGATAGGGTGGCCCCGCTGAGCTTCCCCCGCGCAGCGCTGCGACGATGCAGCCTCCGTGTCCGCTCGACCGCCCACGGTGAGGGAGCCCGACGATGTACCTGAAGAGCCTGACCCTGAAGGGGTTCAAGTCCTTCGCCTCCTCCACGACGCTCCAGCTCGAGCCGGGCATCACCTGCATCGTCGGTCCCAACGGCTCCGGCAAGTCCAACGTCGTCGACGCCCTCGCCTGGGTCATGGGCGAGCAGGGCGCCAAGTCGCTGCGCGGCGGCAAGATGGAGGACGTCATCTTCGCCGGTACGTCGGGCCGCCCCCCGCTGGGTCGGGCGGAGGTGGTGCTGACCATCGACAACTCCGACGGCGCGCTGCCGATCGAGTACGCCGAGGTCACGATCACGCGGACGATGTTCCGCAGCGGCGGGTCCGAGTACGCCATCAACGGCAACGGCTGCCGGCTGCTCGACGTCCAGGAGCTGCTCTCCGACTCCGGCATCGGTCGCGAGATGCACGTCATCGTCGGCCAGGGCCAGCTCGACACGATCCTGCACGCCACCCCCGAGGACCGGCGCGGCTTCATCGAGGAGGCCGCAGGCGTCCTGAAGCACCGCAAGCGCAAGGAGAAGGCGCTCCGCAAGCTCGACTCCACCGAGGGCAACCTGACCCGGCTCAACGACCTGCTGACGGAGATCCGGCGCCAGCTCAAGCCCCTCGGCCGGCAGGCCGAGGTCGCCCGGCGCGCGGCGACCGTCCAGGCCGACGTCCGCGATGCCCGGGCCCGGTTGCTCGCCGACGACCTGGTCACGGCGCGCACCTCGCTGCAGCAGGAGATGGCCGACGAGTCGGTGCTGCTCGAGCGGCGCGAGCAGGTCGAGCACGAGACCGGCCAGGCCCGGGAGCGTGAGAGCGCACTCGAGGCGGCCCTGCGTGAAGACCTGCCGGCCCTGTCGAAGGCGCAGGACACCTGGTTCACGCTGTCCGGGCTGCGCGAGCGGCTCCGGGGCACCCAGTCGCTGGCCGCCGAGCGGGTCCGCAAC
This sequence comes from Nocardioides lianchengensis, assembly GCF_900101465.1. Taxonomy (GTDB): domain Bacteria; phylum Actinomycetota; class Actinomycetes; order Propionibacteriales; family Nocardioidaceae; genus Nocardioides; species Nocardioides lianchengensis. The sequence continues at coordinate 234,699 of NZ_FMZM01000003.1, read as the reverse complement.
GCCGCGGGCACGACCGACACCGAGGTGACCTCGGGCCGCGACCCCGACGAGCTCGATGCCCAGGCCGAGCAGGTCCAGGCCCAGGAGCAGCGGATCGGGGCCGAGGTCGACGCCCAGCGGGTCGCTCTCGAACAGGCCGTGACGGCCCGCAAGGGCGCCGAGGACGCCGCCGCCGAGGAAGAGCGCCGGGTGGCCGGCCTGCAGCGCGCCGCCGCCGACCGGCGCGAGGGCCTGGCCCGGCTGCACGGCCAGGTCAACGCGCTCCGCTCGCGCGCCACCGCGGCGGACGAGGAGGTCGGCCGACTCGGCCTGGCCCGCGAGGAGGCCATCGCACGCGCCGACCGGGCCCAGCGCGACTTCACCTCGCTGGAGACCAAGGTGGCCGGCCTCGACGCCGGCGAGGAGGGGCTCGACGCCGAGCACGAGGCCGCCGTGGGGGCCCTCGACGACCTCGAGGAGCGCCTGGCCCAGGCCCACGACGAGGCCCGTCAGGCCGACCGGGACCGTTCGACGCTCGCCGCCCGCAAGGACGCGCTGGAGATGGGCCTGGCTCGCAAGGACGGCGCCGGCGCGCTGCTGGCGGCCACCGACGAGGTCTCGGGGCTGCTCGGCTCCGTCGCCGCCCTGCTCAGCGTGCGCACCGGCTACGAGACCGCGGTCGCGGCCGCGCTCGGCTCCGCGGCCGACGCGGTGGCGGTCACCGGCACCGACGCCGCACTCGTCGCCATCGAGCACCTCAAGGGCGACGCCCTCGGCCGCGCCGGGATGCTGCTGGGCGGGGGGCCGGCCGACGGCCTGCTGGACGACCGGGACTGGCCCGGCCTGCCCGCGACCGCGTCGTACGCCGTCGACGCGGTGGACTGTCCCGACGCGCTCCGGCCGGCGCTGGCTCGGCTGCTCTTCAAGGTGGCCGTCGTCGACGACCTGACCGCGGCCCAGGCCCTGGTCCGCGAGTCGTCGGACCTGATCGCCGTGACCCGCGAGGGCGACGTGATCGGCGCCCACTTCGCGTCCGGCGGCTCCTCCGACCAGCCCAGCCTCATCGAGATCCAGGCTGCCGTCGACGAGGCGTCCGCGTCGCTCGCCGAGGCGGTCGCCACCGGGGAGCGCCTGGGCTTCGAGATCAGCCGGTTGGAGGCGGAGCGGCTGGAGGCGCAGAAGCGCGTCGACGTGGCGCTCGCCAAGCTGCACGAGTCGGACGCCACGCTGGCCGCGGTCGCCGAGGAGCTCGGACAGTACGGCTCGCAGGCTCGGGCCGCCCGGGGCGAGGCCGACCGGCTCACCCAGGCGATCGCGAAGGCCGAGGCGGCCCGCGAGCAGGCCGTCGCCGGTCTGGCCGAGCTGGAGGCCCGGCTCGCCAGCGCCGAGGACGCTCCCGAGGAGGAGCCCGACACCGCCGAGCGGGAGCGCCTGGTCGAGGCCGCCCGGACCGCCCGGCAGACCGAGATGGACTCCCGGCTCGCCCTGCGCACGGCGGAGGAGCGGGCGCGGGCCCTGCACGGGCGGGCCGACTCGCTGCGGCGGGCGGCCCAGGCCGAGCGTGAGTCCCGGGCTCGGGCCCGTGAGCGCCGCGAGCGACTGCTGCGCGAGGGCAGGGCGGCCGAGGCCGTCGCGACCGCCGTCGCCGTGGTGCTGGACCGGTTGGAGGGCTCGGTCGACCGGGCGGCCGACGCCCGGGCCGAGGTCGAGCGGGCCCGTCAGGGTCGTGAGCAGGAGCTGCTGGCCGTCCGCACCCGGCTCCGCGAGCTCGGCAAGGAGCACGACGAGCTGGTCAGCTCGGTGCACCGCGACGAGATGGCCCGGGCCCAGCAGCGGATGCGCATCGAGCAGCTCGAGGAGCGCGCGCTCGACGAGCTCGGGATGGACCCCGACGGGCTGGTGGCCGACTACGGGCCCGACCAGCCGGTGCCGGCCACCGAGCAGACGGCGGAGCAGGCCGAGGCGGGGGAGGACCCGCCGCAGCCGACGCCGTACGTCCGCGAGGAGCAGCAAAAGCGCCTGCGGTCCGCGGAGCGCGCGCTGTCGATGCTCGGCAAGGTCAACCCGCTCGCGCTCGAGGAGTTCTCCGCGATGGAGGAGCGCCACAAGTTCCTCACCGAGCAGCTCGAGGACCTCCGCCGCACCCGCAAGGACCTCCTCGACATCGTGCGGGAGGTCGACAGCCGGGTCGAGCAGGTCTTCACCGAGGCGTACGCCGATGTGGAGCGCGCGTTCGACGCGACCTTCGCGCGGCTCTTCCCCGGCGGGGAGGGCCGCCTGGTCCTGACCGACCCCGCCAACATGCTCACGACCGGCATCGAGGTCGAGGCCCGACCCGCGGGCAAGAAGGTCAAGCGCCTCTCGCTGCTGTCGGGTGGTGAGCGGTCCCTGGTCGCTGTCTGCTTCCTGGTCGCGCTGTTCAAGGCCCGGCCCTCGCCGTTCTACATCCTCGACGAGGTCGAGGCGGCACTCGACGACACCAACCTGGGTCGGCTGCTGGAGATCTACGAGGAGCTGCGCGAGAACTCCCAGCTGCTCGTCATCACCCACCAGAAGCGGACCATGGAGGTCGGCGACGCGCTCTACGGCGTGACCATGCGCGGCGACGGCGTCTCCGCGGTCATCAGCCAGCGGCTCCGCGAAGTCGAGCCGGCCTGATGGCGGGGGAGCGCCCCACCCGGGCCGACTACGTCGCCTGGCGCACCGTCACGACCCGCTGGCGCGACGACGACGCCTACGGACACCTCAACAACGCGACCTACTACGAGCTCTTCGACACGGCGGTCAACGCGTTCCTCTTCGAGGCGACCGGCACCAACGTGCGTCACCTGCCGCAGATCGGGGTGGTCGCCGAGACCTCGTGCCGCTACTTCCGCGAGATCGGGTTCCCCGAACCGATCGAGACCGGCCTGGTGGTCGACAGGGTCGGTCGCTCCAGCGTCATCTACCGGATCGGGCTGTTCCAGGGCGACGGCGAGGAGGCGGCCGCCGAGGGCCGCTTCGTGCACGTGTACGTCGACAACACCGACCCGGCCCGCCCTGTCGCACCGCTGCCCGACGTGATCCGGGCCGCAGTCGAGCCGCTCCTGCGCGGCTGAGCTGTCCCCCACCGGTCGTGTGCGACGGTGGAGGTCGGGGTATCGCACCGTGCGACCCACCACCACCTCGTCTCGGGAGGACGTCCCTTGCTCTACCTCGTCATCACCATGGCCGTGATCCTCGTCGTCGCCGGAGTCGTGGTCCTCTACGCCGCCTACCCGCACCGCGGCGAGAAGATCCCGGCCGCCCCGTGGCTCGGCGACGCGATGACGCGGACCGTCGACGCCCTGCCGACCGTGGCGCCCGAGGAGACCGAGGAGCGGTCGATGGACTTCCACCGATAGCCGGACCGCGGCGCCCTCCTGATTGGATGTCCCCATGGACGCCGTCGCTCTCCTGATCCTGCTCGTCGCCCTGGTCGGCGTCGCCCTCGTGGCGACGGTCGCCGGCCTGGTCGTGACCCGCCGGCGCAAGCCCGGTCCGCTCCCGAACACGCACACCGACGTCCTCGGGGTCCCGCCGGCGGACCCGGAGGCGCCGGTCGAGCTGAGCAGCCCGCCCGCGACGATCGAGCCCGAGGTCGCCCCGGAGCCGGTGCCCGAGGCGCCCGCGCTGGAGCGCCCGGAGGGTACGGCGTCCCGGCTGGTCCGTCTGCGGCAGCGGCTGGCCGGCTCGCAGGGCGGGCTCGGGCGCGGCCTGCTGGCGCTGCTCAGCCGCGACCGGCTCGACGAGGACACCTGGGAGTCGATCGAGGACACGCTGCTCACCGCCGATGTCGGCGTCGCGCCCACGCAGGAGCTGGTCGACCGGCTGCGGACCCGGCTGCGCGTCGAGGGGGGCGCGGTCGACGCCCGGACCGTGCTGCGCGAGGAGCTCGTCGCCCTGGTCGACCCGACCATGGACCGACGCTTGCAGGTCAGCGGTGAGGACGGGCGCCCGGGCGTCGTCCTCGTGGTCGGGGTGAACGGCGCCGGCAAGACCACGACGGTCGGCAAGATCGCGCGGATCCTGGTCGCCGAGGACCGCAGCGTCGTCCTCGGCGCGGCCGACACCTTCCGCGCCGCTGCCGTCGACCAGCTGGCCACCTGGGGCGAGCGGGTCGGGGTCGAGGTCGTCCGGGGCGCCGAGGGCACCGACCCGGCGAGCGTCGCCTTCGAGGCGGTCAAGGACGGCGTCGACCGCGGCGTCGACACCGTCATCGTCGACACTGCGGGCCGGCTCCAGAACAAGGCCGGCCTGATGGACGAGCTCGGCAAGGTCAAGCGGGTGATCGAGAAGCAGGCCCCGGTCACCGAGGTGCTGCTGGTGCTCGACGCCACGACCGGTCAGAACGGCATGATCCAGGCCCGGGTGTTCAGCGAGGTCGTCGACGTCACGGGCATCGTGCTGACGAAGCTCGACGGCTCGGCCAAGGGCGGCATCGTCGTCGCCGTCCAGCGCGAGCTGGGCGTCCCGGTGAAGCTCGTAGGGCTCGGCGAGGGCGCCGACGACCTGGCGCCGTTCAGCCCCGAGGCCTTCGTCGACGCCCTGCTCGGCTGAGCCGGACCCGGTCGCCGGGCCGGGAGGTCAGTCCCGTGGGGTCCGGCCTTGTACGGCGCGAGCCGCGCCCGCGATGACGTCGGCCTCGGGTCCCGCGGCGTAGAGGTCGCGGTGTCGGTCGACATCGGCGTACGAGAGCCGACCGATCTCCGCCTCCCCGCTGAACCGGGGTCGCACCCGGCGCGGCTCGCGCCAGACGACCGTCTGCGGATTGCCGCCCGTCGTGATGGTGCGGTAGCTCAGCTCGGGGTGCAGGTCGTGGAGGGCGAACACGGTCTTGAAGACGTCACCGTGCCAGGCCTTGCGCTCACTGCCCGCCTCCTGGCGCAGCCGCATGGCCGTCTCGCGGTCGGGGGCGGTGGAGGCCGCGTCGACGGGGAGCACGTTGTCGAGGACCAGGACCGTGCCGTCGTGGGCGGCGGTGGCGAAGACCGTGCGGATCTGCTCCAGCGCCGTGCGCCAGTCGTGCGGATCGTCGACCAGGACCAGGTCGTAGCGGCGTCCTTCGGCGAACCGGTCCAGGAACCGGTCGAGGCTCAGCTCGTAGAAGTGCGCACCCTGGTCCCGGTAGCTGCGCACGTCGAAGCGGAAGTGCTCGTCGACGACGTCGCGGTGGGGGACGACGAGCTGGGTGAAGATCGCCTGCCCGCGCCACCCGACCTGCAGCAGGGTCCGCGCCCCGAGGACCTCGGCGAGGGCGTTGACCCGGCGGATGGTCGCGCTCGGCTTCCAGCCCTCGGGCAGCGCCCGGGGGCGCGGGATCCGGATCCGGAGGTGGCTGAGGTACTGCGCGGCGTTCGGCGCGAGACGCACCACCGCACGCCCCTCGACCGACAGCACGGCATCGTGGCTGCACGAGTGGATCTGCTGGTCGACCCGGCGCGCGTCCCCGATGGTGGTGAACGACAGGTGCTCGGGGCCGTGACGGCGGAAGACATGGAAGCGCTTGCGCTCGATGTCGCGGAGCAGCAGCAGGGTGTGGAACGTCGAGCCTTCCTCGCCGGCCACCACCTCGGCCCGGGCCAGCGCGTCGAGCTGGTCGCGCAGCGGCATCAGCTCAGGGGTGACGATGGTCCACCCCTGGGCCTCGAGTCGGCGCTCGATGATCTCGCGGTTGATCACCCCCACGCCGGTCCGGCCGTCCCGGGAGAGCCACAGACGCCTGCCGTCCTCCTGCGGAGGGCCGTCGTACGACGCCAGGAAGTCGATGTGGTCCGGGTGGCTCCAGTCGGCGTACTTGTAGCCGGCGTCCGGAACGTGCAGGACGGAGAAGGTCGTCGGTCGGGTCAGCACGAGGACCTCGTTGCGGATGCCGACGACCTCCAGCATGTCCCGCTGCCAGGCGGACAGGGTGGGGGCCGGAAGGCCGGCGTCGGCCACCCACACGATCGGCAGGTCGGGGTGCTCGGCAGCCCACCAGAGGCGTTGGAGACCCTCCAGCAGGAAGTGGCCGTACACGTCGTGGAAGACGCCGGCGTAGATCGCCTCGCGCGCTACGTGCTCGGGCTCGCCGAGCTGAGCCGGCTCCGGCGCCACGTAGGTGCGGTCGCCGTGGCGGCGGTCGTCGAGGGTCGACTCCAGCACGCTCCCGTCCGCCCGCAGGACACCGGCCCGGACCGTGCGGGGCTCGGGCGCGGGGTGCCGGGGGTACGCCGTCGCCCCGGGGAGCGACTGCACCTCGAGCGGACCGGGCTCCACCGCGGGCACGTCGTTCAGGACGGGTCCTGGCGGTGCAGTCGCCGGAGCCGGCCCAGCGGCAGCCAGCGGGTCTGCCGCGCGACCTCACTGCCCGAGAGCTCCGCGACCGAGGCCTCGCGCCAGAGCTTGCCCGGCCTGCGTCGGGCGATGTAGAGCGGGGTCCGACCGACGAGGACCCGCCGGGCGACGTGATGGGGGTGGCCGGACTGGATCGCGAGGGCTGCGCGGGCGGCCACCTCTCCGATGCCGAGCATCCAGGTGGTCTCGGGGTGGCCGAGCCGTTTGGTGGCGCGGAAGGCCCTCATCAGGTCCTCGAACGAGGAGCCGCTCAGCCGGACCACGTCGAAGCGCTGCGGGCGGTCGTGGAAGTGCTCGACGTAGGTGGCCAGGTCGAGCTCGAAGAACGCCACGCCGGAGGCCACGTGGGCCCGGGGGTCGTCGTCGAAGTGCGGGTTGACGGTGACCCGCACCGCGGCCGACGACCCGAGCACGACGGTCGGGGACGCGGAGCCGGTGTCGAGCAGGCTGTTCGGCCCGAGCCGCTCGAGGGCCTGGAGGGCCGCCTCGTCGGCCCGGCTCGGTCTGGTCGCCCGTGCCGGCGGGACCGACACCTGCAGGAGATCGAGGATCTCCGAGGAGCTCGGGTTCAGCTTGGAGACGACCCGTCCCTCGGCCCGCAGGACGCGCTCGTGCTCGAGGGTGTGGAAGGTCTGGTCGACGCCCCGGGCGTCACCGACGGTGTGCATGTTCCGGTGCTCCTCACCGTGACGCCGCAGGATGTGGAACCGTTTGCCGGTCACGTCCTTGAGCAGCATCAGGGTGTGGAAGGCCGAGCCCTCCTCGCCGGCGACGACGGAGGCTCGGGCGAGGTGGTCGAGCTGGTCGCGGACGCCGAGCGACTCGGGGTGCACGATCGTCCAGCCGGCGGCGGCGAGACGCTGCTCGGTCGGACCGGCGAACAGGTCGCGGGCGTCGCTCGCGAGCTTGCTGCGCGACAGCCACAGTCGCTGACCCGGGTCCTGCGGGGGACCGTCGTAGCCGGCCATGAAGGCGGCGTGCTCCGGGTGGAAGCGGTCGTCGTAGCGGTAGCCGATGTCGGGGACGTGCAGGCGCTCGTAGCGGGTGGGCCCGTTCAGGACCCGGGTCGGGTTCTCCAGGCCGAGCAGCTCGAGGATCTCGTGCTGCCAGGGCCGCAGCTTCGGGTCCTCCCAGCTGTGGGCCCCGGCCCACACCAGCGGGAGGTCGGGGCGCCCGCGGGCGTACCAGGCGCGAGCCAGGCTCTCCAGCAGGAAGTGACCGAAGTGGTAGTAGAGCGGCCCCGCGTAGATCGCCTCCGAGGCCTCGCCGTCCGCGATGTCCGGGAACAGACCCGGCGGAACGGGGAAGCCCTGCTCACCCGAACGGCGGTCGAGGACGGTGTCCTCGACGTAGGCCCCGGTCCCGTCGTACACCCCCATCAGGAGCTTGCCGGGGTGGGACGCCACCCGGATCGTGGGATAGACGACGCCGTTCGTGACGTGGCGCGTGCCGAGTGAGCTCACGGCGTCGCGCTCAGCCCAACGTCGGGATCGCGCGCAGGATCTCCCGCGCCTTCTCGAAGGCGGCGGCGTCGCCGGTCTCCCGAGCCTGGACGATGAGCGGCCACGCCTCCGACGCCAGCAGGTCCGCGGGGTCCACGGCGATGGTGCGCGCCATGTAGGCCTGCGGCGGCGTCTGCGGGTCATCGGCCTCCAGGTAGGGGACCTCGGAGTCGTAGGCCGAGGGGAGCACCTCGGAGGCCGGGTCCGCGCCGATGACGACGGCCGTGCCGGTCGGACCGGTGTTGACCAGGATGACGAGCAGGTCGGGTCGGTGGCGGGCGATGATCTCGACCGCCTTGTAGACGTCGCCCGCCCATGCGCCCGTGACCCGGCGGCGGGCAGCCTCCAGACCGTTGCGGGGCAGCACGTCGTCGAGCACGGTCACACCGGTCGGCGAGAGGTGGCGCTCGACGTTCATGAAGTCGCGCAGCGCGAACTCGGACAGGTGCATGCCGTCGATGAACGCCAGGTCGATCGGGGTGCCCTCGAAGTGCGCCAGCGCGTCGGGCCGGGTGAAGAACTCGTCGCTCTTGGCCTGGACCAGGTCGAGGTCGCAGTGCAGCGGCTTGCTGACGACGAACTCGGGGTCGACGGCCACCGACCGGGTGCGTGACAGCGTCAGGCTCGAGCCCTCGTTGACGCCGATCTCGAAGTACGTGCGCGGCTGCAGGTGCTCGTGCAGGCCACGGAGGAGGTCGTGGCGCGAGAGCACCGGGGTGGGGTGAGGCACGAACGGGTCCGAGGCGATCCAGCCGCCCTGGCGGTCGTTGGGCTCGCCGAGCGGGCGGGGCTTGGCCACCGGAGCCGACGGGGCCGGCGAGGCCTTCGCGGCCGGACGACGGCGCTTCGCGGGCTTGGGAGGCGGGGGCGGCGCGAGCCGGTCGGCCAGCTGCCGGCGGTAGTGGAGCTCCGCCCGGCGGACCTTGTCCGTGCGCTCCTTCCCCAGCGTCGCCTCCAGGCCGCGACCGAGCCGCGTTCGAACACTCACAACTGCCTCCTCGTGGCCGGTTTGGGCCCGATCATAGGGGAGGGCAGGAGGGGGGTGACGTCGGGTGCCCCGGGGGCCGGGTGCTTGTAGGGTCGGCGGACCGAACCACCGACCGAGGAGTGCACGTGCCCGAGCCGGACAAGCAAGTCGTTAATCTGCTGCGCGCGATCCGCAGGGAGCTGGTCGCCGGCCGGCGCACCCCGCCGCCGTCGGTGCCGGTGCAGCTGCGCGAGCGGGGCGTTGCCCAGTCCGTCGACTACATCGAGGCCGAGCGCCGGCTCGACACCGCGCAGATCTCGGCCACCAAGCCAGCCGCGATCGCCGCCGCCCTGAGGGCGGTCACGATCGACGGGATGGTCGCCGAGTTCGGCGTCTTCCAGGGCACGTCCCTCACCCAGATCGCCCAGTTCTTCGACGACCGGACCGTGCACGGCTTCGACAGCTTCGTCGGGCTGCCGGAGTCCTGGAGCGGCACGGAGAAGGGCGAGGGTGCCTTCGACGTGGGTGGGGTCCCGCCGGAGCTGCCCGTCTCCAACGTCGAGTTCCACGTCGGGTTCTTCGACAAGACGGTGCCGGAGTTCGCCACGGCCCATCAGGGTCCCTTCGCCTTCGTCCACCTCGACGCCGACCTCTACAGCTCGACCAAGACGGTGATGGACACGCTCCTGGACTGGTTCGTCCCGGGGACCGTGATCGTCTTCGACGAGTACTTCGGCTACTACGGCTGGCAGAACCACGAGCACAAGGCGTTCCTGGAGCTCCTCGAGCGCACGGGCTTCTCCTACGAGGGGATCAGCATCGGGCACATGAACCTCGGGGTCAGGCTGCTCGCCTGACCCCGGACCCGGTCGCTCAGGCGCGGAGCCGGCGCTGGGCGGACCGGGCGGCCCGTCCGACGCCGCGCCGCACCGTCGAGACGACGGTGCGCTCGCGGAGCTCCTCGAGCTCCTCCCGGGTCTCCTGCAGGCGCTCCTTGTGCCGGGCCAGCCGAGCCTTGAGGTTCTCGACCTGCTCGGGGTCGGCCCGCTTGATCTTCTCGTCGAGGTCGGCGGTACGGAGATCGACGAAGCCGAGGTCGAGGTTGGGCTTCCACTCGACCCCCCACACGGCATCGAGCGCCTCGACCAGGCTGACGTCGTCGGAGACGTACGTCGCTGCCCGGCTCGCCGCCGCAGTGAACGTGACGGAGACCGAGTCCGAGACGTCCGCCCCGGCCGGCGGGAAGAAGTTGGCGACGCCCAGGTCCTCGCCGAAGGCGACCCGCATCATCTTCTGGACGGCCCGCGAGCCCAGGCCGACGGTGACCGGCAGGTCGAGCCGGTAGGGGCTCGGGAACACGTCGCCCGGGTCCTCGTCGACCAACTGCACCCTCCCCTCGCCGCGGTACCACTCGGCGGTGAGGTAGAGCTCCAGCAGCGGATCGGCGAGGACTCGCCGCCGACCGCCCTGCAGGCTCGACCACGGACCGACCAGCAGCACGCGGAGGTCCGACTCGGACTGGTTGAGCAGCCGGTCCACGCACTCGCGGGCCAGGGCCGCCGTCTCGACGTCGGTGCGCACGACGGCGGTGATGTAGGGGACCTCCCACTGCCGGTTGTCCGCACGGCGGCGGTAGCGCGGCATCGGCATCCGCTGGGCGAAGTGGATGTTGTTGAAGTGCGAGACCTCGGCAGCCTTGTCCTGGATCGTCGCGCGACCGAGGTGGTAGGTCTGGGCGGAGTGCACCGGGATGAAGACCGACCCGCGCTGCCACATCTGGTAGGCGATCTCGGTGTCGTCGCCGAGCTTGAGGTCGGGGTCCTGGCCATTCGTCCGGTCGTAGACGGCGCGCGTCACCGTCGCGCAGGCGCCCATGTGGGTGGCGTAGTTGCGACCCGAGCTGGTGTTGAGCTCGTCGGTCTTCTCGAAGACCTCGAGCGACCAGTGCCGGTGCAGCGTGTCCAGGTCGTGGTGGCGACGGATCTCGCCGGACCGCACCTCGTCGTACACCTGCTCGGGGGTGAAGTCCCACTCCTCCACGAAGCCCTTGTGGCCGATGGTCGCGGCCTCGGGGATGAAGTGCGCCCACTTCGCGTGCTCGCGGACGTTGTCCGAGAACAGGATCATGTCGGAGTCGACCCAGTAGATGATGTCGCCGTCGGAGGCGTCGATGCCGACCTTCAGCGCGTGGGAGCGGCCCCACCCCTGGTCGCCGGGGACCCGGATCAGCTTGGTGTTCTTGGGGGCGAACTCGCCGATCTCGACCGGGACCTCGCTGCCGTCGTCGATGACGACGACCTCGAGCAGGTCCTCGGGGTAGTCCTGGGCGGCGAGGGAGGCCAACGTCAGCGGCAGGGTCGCGCTGTTGAAGGCCGCGGTCACGACCGACACCTTGAGCGTGGGCTCCCACCCGTCGGGAAGGGTGCCGTCGAAGACGTCGCGCCACTGGTTCTTGTAGACGACGTCGCGCAGCGCGGGGTTCTGCGTCAGCGGCTTGGGTGACATGTCAGCGGGTGCCTCTCTGTGGCGTCAGGCTGGGCGTCAGGACGAGACGATCTCGGGCATGAACCGAGGCCACTGCTCGGGGGCGTTGCGCATCAACAGGGAGTCAGCCTGCTTCCACGTGTGGCCGTCGGAGTGGCGGACGTAGACGTAGCCGAGGCTCTGGGTGCGGTAGCCGATCCCGCCGGCGTTGCCGACGCGGATCAGCACGGAGCGGTCGGTCGAGTGCGGCGTCGGGCGCCACCCGCCGATGTCGTTGAGCGCGGCGCGCGAGAGCAGCATGGCCCCGCCCGCGACCTGGTAGTGGTAGCGCTCGGTCTGGAACATCCGGTGCGCGGTGTGGTCGATCTCCTCGAAGTAGAGGTACTCCGTGGTCTTCCCGACCACGTCGGCGCCGGAGTAGAGGTAGGCCAGGACCAGGTCGCCGATGACGTGCGGCCCGTAGAAGTCGTCGTCGTCGATCTTCACGACGAGGTCGCCACTGGTCCGCCGGGCCGTGTCGGCCAGCACCGAGCCGAAGGGCGTCGACGCGTCGTAGCGCAGCACCTGGGCCCCGGAGAGTCGGGCCGCCTCCTCAAACTCGGGGTCGAGCGGACCCTTGACGCCGTGCAGGGCGACGGCGATCTCCAGGTGCGGGTAGTGCTGGGCGGCGAGTGCGCGCAGGACCTCGGAGACCCGGCTGGGACGCATGCTCGAGAGGATGGCGCTGACGGTCGGCAGCAGCCGGTGGCCGAGGGTGGCGGCGTGCCCGGCGAGCTCGAAGAAGCCGCCGAAGCGCTGCATCGCCTCACGACGCTGCGGGACCGAGCGCAGCTCGCGCACCAACCCCTTCGTCGGACGGTACGGCGACCGCAGCAGCTCGGCGAGACGCGCACCGAGGAGGTCGTCGGCACGGCCGAAGCTCAGCGGCAGCGAGTGCAGGACGACGCCGGTCGCGGCCAGCTCCGCCAGCCGGCGGCAGAGCACGGTCTCGTCGGTCGCGCTGCCGGGCCGCAACCCGGAGAGATCGATCGACTCGACCGGACGTAGCCGCCGAACCTCGGCGCCGCCCAGGGCCGCGGTCACGGGTCGGGACCACCCGACGAGGTCCTCGACCTCCGGATCGGGGTCGAGGTCGCGGGGGGTGAAGGTCAGGTCGCCGTCGCGGACCGTGAGCGCGAAGGACCCGGGCGGGAGGTCGAAGGTGTGCAGACGGCCGACCGGGTGGTGGAGGCTCAGGTCGATGATCGGACGGTCGAGTCGCTCGGTGAGGGAGAGATGACCGGTCGCGTCGACGAGCAGGGGGTGCTGCACGAGGGTCAGGTGCGGGTCGTCGGCCGTGGAACGCAGCTCCTCCAGCACGCGCGGGCTGCCGACCAGTCCGAGGTCGGCCCGGCTGAGGCCGACCCCCTCGAGGTAGCGGCTGGGCAGCTCGGGGATGCCGGGCGCGGTCCGCGTCGGCAGCAGCGCGAGGGCCGCCGGCGCGACGTCGGCGGTCGCGAGCTCGGCGTACCCGTAGCCGTGGTGGGAGCGGTCGACGCCGAGCACGGGGTAGACGGCCCGGGCGACCGAGGCCAGCGGCGTGGGCTCGGAGAGGCGCACGTCGACCTCGGCGGTGCCGGGCTCCTCCTCGGGGTACGACGTCGTGGCGGACAGCAGGTGGTCGACGCGGCCGAGCTGTCCGTTCCAGCGGGCGGTCGGACGCTCCCAGTCGCGCACGCGGACCACGAGTCGGTCGACGGTGAGCTCCGGGCCCGCCACGGTCAGGACGCGGACGAGGTCGAGCGAGTCGACCTCGACGCGGACCTCGGGGGTGTGCGCCGGCAGGTCGCGGACGAGGGCCTGGAGCTCCTCGACCGAACGGATCGCCTCGGTGGGGACGTCGCGACGGGCGAGCGCCACCAGACGGCTCCGCCGGTCGCGGGTCCTGGATACGCCTGCTGCCACCGTCTCCCACGCCTCCGAGCCGTCCATCAAGGCCCTATCGCCTCATCCCTCTGACGCGCTGGAGGGTACCCGAGCGGCGCGCTCGGTCGCACAACGCCGTTCGCCGCTGCCGCCCCCGTCGGCCGGATCCGTCACGTGCCGCCGACCGTGGCTCCCGAGCTCTGCTTCGGCATCCGTCGTACCGACGTGGTGCCGAAATGTCGAAGTAACACCGACCCGAGGTCTGTTACGACGACGAAACATGAACCGGGTGGTGGCGAAACCTCGGGCCAAGAAGGTGTGGGTCGAACAGGGCGAGCCAGGGTCGACAGCGTTGTCGTCCCCGCCGCCTTCCCGTTTTGTTTCCCTGGAGGTTCTGTGGACGGCTATTACGCCTTCATGCTGATCGCGACAGCGCTGGTCCTGATGATGACGGTGCCGGCCCTGGCCCTCTTCTACGGCGGCATGTCGCGGTCGAAGTCCGTGCTGAACATGATGATGATGTCGTACGTCGCCGCGGCGATCGTCGGCATCCTGTACGTCGCGGTCGGCTGGTCGATCGGCTTCGGCGGTGACGGCATCTTCTTCGCCAACCCGTTCGAGCTGTTCTGGCTCGACGGTGTCACCACCGACGCCTACATCGGCGTGATGTTCCAGATGACCTTCGCGATCATCACCGTCGCGCTGATCAGCGGCGCGGTCGCCGACCGCATGAAGTTCTCCGCCTGGGTGGTCTTCACCCCGATCTGGGCGCTGCTCTGCTACTTCCCGATGGCCCACATGGTCTTCAGCTGCACCGACGACTCGCTCATCTGCGGCAAGATCGGCGCGCAGGACTACGCGGGTGGCACGGCCGTCCACATCAACGCCGGTATCGCCGCGCTCGTGCTGGTGCTCCTGCTCGGCAAGCGGATCGGCTTCGGCAAGGAGCCGATGCGTCCGCACAACCTGACCCTCACCATGCTCGGTGCCGGCCTGCTCTGGTTCGGCTGGTACGGCTTCAACGTTGGCTCCATCGTCTTCGGTGGCGAGAGCCCCGAGGCCGACATGGACCAGTTCTTCGCCGAGACCGGTCGCACCTTCGGCAACACCACCCTGGCCGCCATGGCCGCGATCCTGGGCTGGCTGCTGGTCGAGCGGTTCCTGCACGGCAAGGCCACCTCGCTCGGCGCCGCGTCCGGCATCGTCGCGGGCCTGGTCGCCATCACCCCGGCCGCCGGTGCGGTCAACCTCAGCGGTGCGGTCGCCATCGGTGCCATCGCCGGCGCGGTCTGCGCCTGGGCCGTCGGCCTGAAGTTCAAGCTCGGGTACGACGACTCGCTCGACGTCGTGGGCGTCCACCTGGTCGGCGGCATCATCGGCACCGTCCTGATCGGCGTCTTCTCGACGTCCGACGGTGCGGGCGGCGTCGACGGCCTCCTCTACGGCGGCGGCATCGACTCGCTGGTCGACCAGATCCTCGGTGTCCTGGTGGCCATCGTCTACGTCACCGTGATCACCACCATCATCGGTCTGGCCATCAAGTACACGCTGGGCCTGCGGATCACCGACGAGGCCGAGGTCGAGGGCATCGACTTCGACCAGCACGGCGAGACGGCGTACGACCTGCACACCAGCCTCTCCAGCAGCGGCACCGGCGTCATCGCCGCCGCCACGAAGTCGGAAGGGACGCACGTATGAAGCTCGTGACCGCGGTCATCAAGCCGCACAAGTGGGAGGACGTCCGCGAGGCCCTCGAGACCTTCGGCGTGACGGGCATGACCGTCAGCGAGGTCAGCGGCTACGGCCGCCAGAAGGGCCACACCGAGGTCTACCGCGGTGCCGAGTACGACATCGCCCTGGTCCCGAAGATCCGCATCGAGATCGTCGTCGACAACGACGACGCCGACGACGTGGTCGGGATCATCGTCAAGACGGCGCAGACCGGCCGGATCGGTGATGGGAAGGTGTGGGTCAGCCCCATCGAGACCGTCGTCCGCGTCCGCACCGGCGACCGGGACGAAGCGGCGCTGTGATCCACCGGCGGCCCGGCTCCCTGTCCAGGGAGCCGGGCCGCCGTCTTCTCCGGCCCGGACTCGGGCATGATTCGTCTCGTCGTCCCACACCTGTGCACAAGGGGTACACATGAAGCTCGTGACCGCGGTCATCAAGCCGCACAAGTGGGAGGACGTCCGCGTCGCCCTGGAGTCGGTCGGCGTGACGGGCATGACCGTCAGCGAGGTCAGCGGCTACGGCCGTCAGAAGGGCCACACCGAGGTCTACCGCGGTGCCGAGTACGACATCGCCCTGGTCCCCAAGATCCGCCTCGAGATCGTCGTCAGCGACGGTGACGTCGAGGCCGTCGTCGAGGCGGTCCGCACGAGCGCCGAGACCGGCAAGATCGGCGACGGCAAGGTGTGGGTCTCGCCCGTCGACTCGGTGCTGCGCGTGCGCACCGGCGACCGCGACGACGCGGCACTCTGAGACATGACCCGAGCCGCGTGACCTCTGCTGATCGCGCCCGTCGTACCTCTGAGGCCGACGCGCTCTGCGCCACGGCGTACGACGACTGCGGGGGACCCGACAGTGGTGTCGCCCTGGTCGCCGTCGGCGGCTACGGACGCGGCGAGCTGGCCCCGCACTCCGAC
Source organism: Nocardioides lianchengensis (assembly GCF_900101465.1). Taxonomy (GTDB): domain Bacteria; phylum Actinomycetota; class Actinomycetes; order Propionibacteriales; family Nocardioidaceae; genus Nocardioides; species Nocardioides lianchengensis. The sequence continues at coordinate 218,863 of NZ_FMZM01000003.1, read as the reverse complement.
CTCGACGTGGTCCTGGTCAGTGACCAGGGCGTCGACCTCGGCGAGCTGGCCGCCAAGATCTGGTACCCGCTGTGGGACTCCGGCGCCACCATCGACCACTCGGTCCGCACCTTCCCCGAGATGGTCGCCGCGGCCGACGGGGACCTGCGGGTCGTGCTGGGGCTGCTCGACATCCGGCACCTCGCCGGGGACCCGCACCTCACGCTGCGGCTGCGCACCACGATGCTCGCGCAGTGGCGCCGGCAGGCCCTGGAGCGGCTGCCCGCGCTGCAGGAGCTGGTCCGGGGCCGCCACCGGCTGATGGGCGAGCTCGCGCACCTCTCGGTGCCGGACCTGAAGGAGTCCGAGGGCGGCCTGCGTGACGCGACCGTGCTCAAGGCGCTGGTCGCGACCTGGCTGGTCGACGTCCCGCACGTCGAGCTCGAGCAGAGCCGGCAGGCGCTCCTCGACGTGCGCGACCTGGTGCACGCCATCGCCGGCCGGGCGACCGACCGGATCGCGCCCGAGACGTGGGACGTGCTGGCCGACGATCTCGGGGTCGCCGACGCCCGGGCCGCCCAGGTGCACGTGCGCGAGCTCGGCCGTCGGATCACCCATCTCTCCCGGCTCACCTGGCGCCGGGTCGACGACCGGCTCAAGCGACCCGCGGCCGTCGGTGCGCGCAAGCCCTCGCTCACTCCGCTCGCGGCCGGGGTCGCACTGGCCGGCGGCGAGGTCGTGCTGGACCGGCGCGCCCGGCCCGCCGAGGATCCCGCCCTGCTGCTGCGTGCCGCAGCGGCGGCGGCCGAGAACGACGCCTTGCTCGCGCCCGCGACCGCGGCCCGGCTGGCGCGCGAGTGCGCGGCGCTTCCCGACCCGTGGCCCGCGGAGGCCCGTCAGCTGCTGGTGCGGCTGCTCGCGTCCGGACGCGGCCTCCTCGCCGTGTGGGAGACCCTCGAGGAGACCGGCGCCCTCGCGCAGGTGTTGCCCGAGTGGGAGCGGATCCGGCTCCTGCCGCACGCCTCGGTCATCCACCGGTTCACCGTCGACCGGCACGTCGTCGAGACCTGCATCGAGGCCTCGGCCCTGATCCGCACGGTCGGCCGGCCCGACGTGCTGATGGTCGCCGCGCTGCTCCACGACATCGGCAAGGGCAGCCTCACCGAGCACAGCGTCGCCGGCGAGCCGATCGCGCGGAGCATCGCTGCCCGTCTCGGCTTCGACGCCGCCGCGGTCGACCGGATCGCGACCCTGGTGCGCTGGCACCTGCTGCTGGCCGAGACCGCGACCACGCGCGACCCCGACGACCCGGCCACCGTCGACCTGGTCGCCTCGCGGATCGGCGACCCGGAGACGATGACGCTGCTCACCGCGCTCACCGAGGCCGACGCGCGGGCCACGTCGCCGAAGGCCTGGTCGACCTGGCGCTCCGGGCTGATCCTGGACCTGGCCCGTCGTACCCGGGCGGCGCTCGACGCGGGCTCGACGCTCCCCACGATCGTGACCGACGAGGTGTCGATCCCGCGCGAGGTCGCTGGGGGAGCGCTGTCGCTGAGCGTCGAGCCGCTCGAGGACGGCGCCCGGGTGACCGCGATCGCCCAGGACCGGGTCGGGCTGCTCGCCGACCTGGCCGCGCTCTTCGCGCTCCACCGGGTGCCGGTGCGCGCCGCCCGTGCCTGGGCGCAGGACCAGTACGGCGTGTCGGTCTGGGAGGTCGGCGAGGGCCGGGTCGAGCCGGCGGTCCTCCGGCAGACGTACGAGGCGGTCCGCGACGGCCGGACCGACCCGGCCATCCGGCTGCGCCCCACCGCGGAGCGCTCCCTGGCCCCGACGGTCGTCGTCCGGCCCGAGGCCTCGGACCAGGCCACCGTGCTGGAGGTGCGCGCCGAGGACCGGCCCGGCGTCGTCTACCTCGTCTGCGCGGCCCTGGCCCGGATGGACGTGGCGGTGCGGTCGGCGCACGTCGACACGCTCGGCCCGCAGGCCGTGGACGTGTTCTACCTGCAGGAGGCGTCGGCGGGGGCGCTCAGCGACCAGCGCGCGGCCGAGGCCGCGCACGCCGTACGCGCGGCGCTCACGAGCGAGGGCGCCTGACCGTCGCCCGGCCGGTGGTCAGGTCGACCCGGACCGGGCGGTCGTCCGCGCCGGGCGAGAGAACGGCCTCCGCCTGGTGCTCACGGGAGTCCAGGTCGCGGTTCGCCCGGTCGCGGGCGGGCTCGAAGACCTCGACGAACACCCCGAACGGGTCGCCGCCCGTGGAGCCGTCCCCGCCGGCCATCAGCATCCGGTGGCTGGCCCACACGACGAGACCGAGGGCGAGCACGCCACCCGTCACCGCCAGCAGGACCCACACCATGCGGCCAGGATAGGTCTCCACGGTTAGGCTGGGGGTTCGCCACGACCCTCTCGATCGCCGAGGACTCTCTTGTTCGCCACTCTCTCCGACCGGCTCGCCGACACCTTCAAGAACCTGCGGGGGAAGGGTCGGCTCTCCGAGGCCGACATCGACGCCACCGCGCGCGAGATCCGGATCGCGCTGCTCGAGGCCGACGTCGCCCTGCCCGTCGTCAAGGAGTTCGTGGCGTCGGTCAAGGAGCGGGCCCGCGGCGAGGAGGTCAGCGGCGCGCTGAACCCCGCCCAGCAGGTCGTGAAGATCGTCCACGAGGAGCTCGTGGCGATCCTCGGCGGCGAGACCCGCCGGCTGCGCTACGCCAAGACCGGCCCGACCGTCATCATGCTGGCCGGCCTCCAGGGCGCCGGCAAGACGACGCTGGCCGGCAAGCTCGCGCTCTGGCTCAAGGAGCAGGGCAAGACCCCGATGCTGGTCGCCTGCGACCTGCAGCGCCCCAACGCGGTGACCCAGTTGCAGGTCAACGGCGAGCGGGTCGGCGTACCCGTCTTCGCGCCCGAGCCCGGCAACGGCGTCGGCGACCCGGTCGCCGTCTCGCGCGCGTCGATCGAGGAGGCCAAGCGCAAGCTCCATGACGTCGTCATCATCGACACCGCCGGTCGCCTCGGCGTCGACGCCGAGCTGATGAAGCAGGCCGCGGACATCCGCGACGCCGTCCAGCCCGACGAGGTGCTCTTCGTCGTCGACGCGATGATCGGTCAGGACGCCGTCTCGACGGCCCAGGCCTTCCTCGACGGCGTCGGGTACGACGGGGTCGTCCTCACCAAGCTCGACGGCGACGCCCGCGGTGGTGCCGCGCTGTCGATCGCCTCGATCACCGGCAAGCCGGTCATGTTCGCCTCGGCGGGTGAGAAGGCGACCGACTTCGACCTCTTCCACCCCGACCGGATGGCCTCGCGCATCCTCGACATGGGCGACATGCTCACCCTGATCGAGCAGGCCGAGAAGACCTTCGACCAGGAGCAGGCGCTCAAGGCCGCCCAGAAGCTCAGCGGCCAGGGCGGCGAGTTCACCCTCGACGACTTCCTGCAGCAGATGCAGCAGGTGCGCAAGCTCGGCTCGATGTCGAAGATCATGGGGATGCTGCCCGGGATGGGGCAGTTCCGCGAGCAGCTCGAGAACTTCGACGAGCGCGAGATCGACCGGATCGAGGCGATCATCCGCTCGATGACGCCGGCCGAGCGTGACAACCCCAAGATGATCGACGGCTCCCGCCGGGCCCGCATCGCCCGCGGCTCCGGCCGCCAGGTCTCCGACGTCAACCAGCTCGTCGACCGCTTCTTCGAGGCGCGCAAGATGATGATGCAGATGGCCAAGGGCGGCGGGATGCCCGGCATGCCTGGGATGCCGGGGATGCCCGGCCTCGGTGGTGGCCGCGGCAAGACCAAGCCGCAGCCGAAGAAGGGCAAGGGCGCCAAGCGCTCCGGCAACCCCGCCAAGGCCGCCCAGCAGGCCGCCGCCGAGAAGGAGAAGGCCGCCTCCGCCGGCAACCCGTTCGGCAACCCGGCCGCGCCGATCGACTACGAGAAGGCCGCGTCCGAGCTGAACCTGCCGAAGGACTTCTCGAAGTTCCTGAAGTGAGCCGGGGAGAGTTTCATCGGCTGGCCGATGAAGCTCCCGCCGGGACGACGAAGGTTCATCGTCCAGGCTTGAGGTTTGTCGGCCAGCCGATGAAACTCTCCGGCCCCCGGATCGGCCCCCGATGAGCACGGTGCTGGTGGTCGACGGGGCCAACGTGGTCGGCAGCCGCCCGGACGGGTGGTGGAAGGACCGGGCCGGGGCGGCGCGGCGGCTGCACGAGGGGCTGCTGGTCGCGGACACGCCGTACGACGTGGTGGTGCTGGTCCTCGAGGGGGCGGCCAAGGGCGGCGTGAGGGCGGGGCGGGACGGTCACGCGCGCACCGTGCACGCTCCGAAGGACGGCGACGCCACCATCGTCGCCGAGACCCGCGCCGCCGCCGAGCGCGGCGACCGGGTCACGGTCGTCACCGCCGACCGGATGCTCCAGGCCCAGGTGCAGGGTCTCGGTGCGCTCGCCCTCGGCCCCGGCTGGCTCCTCGACCAGCTGTAGCGTCCGATCCATGACGGATCCCGCGCTGCGCGTCCACGGCCCGGTCCTGCCCGACGGGGAGGTGCGGGACCTGTACGTCGTCGACGGTCGCATCACCTACGAGCGGCCGCCCGGCGCCGAGCTGGTGGCGCAGGGCTGGGTGCTCCCGGGGCTGGTCGACGCGCACAACCACCTCGGTCTCGACGACGGGGGAGCGGTCGACGACGCGGAGGTCGAGCGTCAGGCCCTTGCCGACCGCGACGCCGGGGCGCTGCTGCTGCGCGACTGCGGGTCGCCGGCCGACACCCGCTGGGTGCAGGAGCGCGACGACCTGCCGCGGCTGGTCCGGGCCGGGCGCCACCTCGCGCGCACCAAGCGCTACATCCGGAGCTTCGGCCACGAGGTCGAGCCCGCCGACCTGCCGTCGTACGCCGCCGAGCAGGCACGGGCGGGCGACGGCTGGGTCAAGCTGGTCGGCGACTGGATCTCCCGCGACGAGGGCGACCTGGCCCCGTCGTTCCCCGCCGAGACCTTCGCGGCCGCGATCGCGGCCGCGCACGCCGAGGGCGCCCGGGTGACCGCGCACTGCTTCGGCCGCGACGTCCTGCCGGGGCTCCTGGAGGCGGGGATCGACTGCATCGAGCACGGCACCGGCCTCGGCCTCGACCAGGTCGAGCAGATGGCCGCGGCCGGCGTCGCGCTGGTGCCGACCGTCATGCAGACGCAGAAGTTCCCGGGCTTCGCCGAGGCCGGGCGTGAGCGGTTCCCGGCGTACGCCTCGACGATGGAGGACCTCTACGCGCAGCGGCGCGAGGTCTTGATGAGCGCCTGGGAGGCCGGCGTCGCGCTGTACGTCGGCAGCGACGGCGGCGGTCCCGCCCGCCACGGCCACCTGGCCGGCGAGGTGCTGGCCATGGTCGAGCTCGGTCTGCCCGCCGCCGACGTCGTGGCCGCGGCCTCCTGGCGCGCCCGCGAGTGGCTGGGCTTCGACGCGACCCTGGCCGAGGGCGCCCCGGCCGACTTCCTGGTCCTCGACCGTGACCCCGTCACCGACCCCTCCGTGCTCTACGCGCCCTCGCGGGTCGTGCTGCGCGGCCGGGTCGTGGCCTAGGCCTCGCGGACCAGCGCGGGGTCGGGGTCGTAGAGCACCCGCGCCGACGTACGACGGACCAGCTCGTCGCGAACCCGCCCGTTGGTCGTTCGGGAGCGCACCGTCCGCCAGATCTCGTTGCGCCGGTGCACCACGCCGTCGAGACGGACGAACTCCTCGCCGCGCGCCTCGACCACGTAGGTGTGAGGGAGCAGGCGGTCGGTGCGCAGCTCACCGTGGAGGTGCCGCCGCCCGACCCAGGCCCGCAGCTGGAAGGTGGTGGTCGTGTCGTTGCGGACCACCAGGTCGACGTAGTTGTAGGCGATCGTGCAGCCCACGCCCCAGGGGACGACGCGCTCGTGGTCGGGGAACGGGTCGACGCTGTGCTCGGAGCGCTCCACGACGGTCAGGGGTGAGTGCAGGACCAGCCAGTGCACCAGGTTGGCCAGCTGGCAGAGGCCGCCGCCGACCCCGGCCGCGGGACGGCCGTCGGCGAGGCGCAGGCCGTCGACGTACCCCTTGCGACGGGTGGCGTTGCCGATCGTCCGGTTGAAGGAGAGGGTCTGGCCCGGCTGCAGGACCACGCCGTCCAAGCGGGCCGCGGCGAGGCGGAGGTTGACCACCTTGCCGTGCTGGAGGGCCGGGGCGACCCCCGGGAGCTCGCGCAGCAGCAGCGAGCGGTGGCGGAAGGCGCGCACCGCCAGCGCCCGGGTACGACGCTCCCGCGCCCAGTCGGTCCCGGGTCGGCACCACGCCAGCCGGCGGCGGGCACGGTGGACCGCGACGGCCAGTGGCCGGAGCCACGGGTGGCGGCGGGAGAGCGCGGTCATGCCGCTGGGACGCGACGGTGGTCCCGGAAGTTGTGGCTACTCGGGGCGGACCAGCCGGAACTTCGACCCCGGGCGGGCCTCGATCCAGCGCGGCGTCAGGTGCCGCTCGCCGAGCCGGTTGAGCAGGTTCTCCATCAGCGACTCGACCCAGTCGCGGTCCTGGTAGGCCTGCGTGTGGGTGGTCTCCTCGGTCTCGCCGCGCAGCCGCAGCGCCAGGTAGCGCGCCGAGCGGGTCCGGGTGCCCGAGTAGAGCATCAGCTGCAGCAGGTCGAACTGCCGCGGGTTGAGGTCGACCAGTCGGTCGTCGACGACGACCAGGCTGCGGGCCGGGTTGATCCGCAGGCCGTAGAACTCGATCCAGCTGCCGACGAACCGCATGCCGAGCTGCAGCATGCCGTCGCGCCCGTCCTCGCCCACGTCGTCGGCGTCGCGCTCCTCGGGCTCCGGCTGGGCCGGCAGCACCTCGAGCGGTACGACGGCCGGCCGCACCCCGGCGACGACCTGGCGGTGGTACGCCGAGCGCTCCGCGTCCTCGTCGGCCGCGGCCCACATCGCGGCGACCGGTTGCGCTGCGAAGGTCGTGACGGGTCGGCGGGCCACCGCGGCGAGCCGCGCCTGCAGCTCGCGGGGCCGGATCGGCTTCGGGACGTAGTCGTCGGCGCCGGCGTCGAAGCCAGCCAGGATGTCGTGCTCCGCGGAGCGGGTGCTGATGATGACGATGTAGGTGCCGCTGAACTCGCGGATCCGCCGGGTCGTCTCGAGGCCGTCCATGCCGGGCATGGACACGTCGATGGTGGTCAGGGCCGGCTGGTGCACCCGGGCCAGCTCGGTGCCCTCGGCGCCGTTGACCGCGGTGATGACGGAGAAGCCGGCCTGTGACAGGACCAGGTCGAGCAGGTCGGTGGTGTCCTCGTCGTCCTCGATGACCAGCGCCACGGGGGCGGTGGACGGAGCGGGCGCGATGGACATGCGTGCACCTTCGGCAGGTCGCGCCGGATCGTGAGGAGTTAGCGGCGCGTCGTCGCGCGGGTCGACCAGAGGATGCCGGTGACGAGCAGCACGACCAGCCCGAGCCCGCCGAGCACCAGGGGTACGGCGATGGTCAGCACCAGGCCCAGACCGAAGCTGCCCAGGCTGGGCGCGGGCCCGATCTCCACCTGCACCGGGACCGTCCCGGAGCCGGTGCAGGTGACGTCGAGCCGGCCCGAGCCAGGCTCGAACAGGGCCGCGCCGACCCACTCCTCGCCCCCGGTCGAGCGCCGGAAGTCGCCGGTGGGGCTGCGCAGGCCCGCGACCGGGTCGCCGGTGGCGGTGTCCACGATCCGGCAGGTCGGGTCGTCGTACCGCTCGTCGAACCACAGCATCCGGTCGCCGTCGGTTCCGACCTCGACGGCGTGGGACGTGCCGTCCGCGTCGAGCGTGACGTCGGTGGACATGAAGCCGCTCAGGGTCCAGACGAACAGCCCGATGCCGCTGATCACCGCCGCGACGAGGAGGCCGCCACCGAGCACGAACCACCACCACGAGGGGCGCACCTTCGGCGTGATCGGGGGCGGCGGGGAAGCGGTCATGGCGGGCATCGTGCCCGATTTCCCGGGCCCCACCCGCGTCTGGCAGAATCGTGCGCTGAGTCCTGCGCGTCCGGTCCCTCTCACCCGGTCGGGCAGAGCCCTTCGGAGGTCCCACCCCGGTGTTCCCCACCTGGTTGCGGGGCCGCCACCCACACCATATTCCTGAGGAGACACCACAACCGTGGCCGTCAAGATCCGTTTGAAGCGCCTGGGCAAGGTCCGGGTGCCGCAGTACCGCATCGTCGTCGTCGACTCGCGCAAGAAGCGCGACGGCAAGGTCATCGAGGAGATCGGCAAGTACCACCCCAAGGAGGACCCGTCGTACATCGACGTCGTCTCCGAGCGGGCGCAGTACTGGCTGGGCGTCGGCGCGCAGCCGACCGAGGCCGTCGAGGCGATCCTGAAGGTCACCGGCGACTGGCAGACCTACAAGGGTCTCCCGGGCACCGAGGGCACCCTGAAGGTCAAGGAGCCCAAGCGCTCCAAGCTCGACATCTTCAACGAGGCCCTCGCCGAGGCCCACGGCTCCGGCTCGTCCGACGCCGTGACCAAGAAGGCCACCACCAAGAAGGCCGACAAGGCCGACAAGGCGGAGAAGACCGAGGAGCCGAAGACCGAGGAGACCCCCGAGGTCGCCGCCGGTCAGACGCCTGAGGACGCCACTGTCGAGGCCGAGGCGGCCGAGACCAAGAGCGAGGCCTGAGCGCCATGCTCGCCGACGCTCTCGAGCACCTGGTCCGGGGTGTCGTCGACAACCCCGACGACGTCTCGGTCCGCGACAAGCAGCTCCGTCGCGGCTCCGTCCTCGAGGTCCGGGTCCACCCCGACGACCTCGGCAAGGTGATCGGCCGGGGCGGTCGGACCGCCTCGGCGTTCCGCACCGTCATCTCCGCGCTCGCCGGCAAGGGCGGCGCGCGGATCGACTTCGTGGACGTCGACCGGCGCCGCTGAGCAGCGTCACGCACGAACCGCTCGACTGGGTGTCGCCCTCCGGGGCGGCACCCAGTCGGCATATCTGGAGGAGCGCAGGGTTGGAGACCATCGAGGTCCTGGTCGGCCGGATCGGCAAGGCCCACGGCATCCGCGGCGACGTCACGGTCGACGTCCGCACCGACGAGCCCGACCGGCGCTTCGCGCCCGGCTCGGTGCTCCGGGTGGAGGCGCCGCGTGGCTCGACGAGCACGCTGCGCACCCTGACCGTCGAGCGCGCCCGCTGGCACTCCTCGCGGCTGCTGGTGGTCTTCGAGGAGGTCCCCGACCGGACCGCCGCCGAGTCGGTGCGCGGGCTGCTGCTCCACGCCGAGGTCCCGGCCGACGAGTCGCCGGAGGACCCCGACGAGTACTACGACCACCAGCTGATCGGCCTGGCGGCGTACGACGTCGACGGCCGGCTGCTCGGCGAGGTGACCTCGCTGCAGCACGGCGCGCAGGACCTGCTGACGATCCGCACCCCGGAGGGGCGCGACACCCTGGTGCCGTTCGTCAAGGCGCTGGTGCCGGAGGTCGACGTGCGGGGCGGGCGCCTCGTGGTCGCCGACCGGCCGGGCCTGGTCACCCCGCTCGAGGACGACTGATCGGCGTGCGGCTCGACTACCTCACGATCTTCCCGGACTACCTCGCGCCGCTGCAGCTGTCGCTGCCGGGCAAGGCGGTGGCCTCCGGGCTGATCGAGGTGCACGTGCACGACCTGCGCGGCTGGACGCGCGACCGGCACCGCACCGTCGACGACACGCCGTACGGCGGGGGCGCCGGGATGGTGCTCAAGCCGGAGCCGTGGGGCGAGGCGTTCGACGAGCTGCAGGTGGACGGCGCGACCGTGATCGTGCCGAGCCCGTCGGGGGAGCCGCTCACCCAGGCGCTGGCCCGTGAGCTGGCCACCCGGGAGCGGCTGGTCTTCGCCTGCGGGCGCTACGAGGGCATCGACCAGCGGGTGCTCGACCACGCCGCGACCCGCGCCGAGGTGCGCGAGGTGTCGATCGGCGACTACGTCCTCAACGGTGGCGAGGTGGCCGCGCTCGCGGTGACCGAGGCCGTCGTCCGGCTGCTGCCCGGGTTCATGGGCAACGCCGCCTCGCTGGTCGAGGAGTCGCACGAGGACGGACTGCTGGAGTACCCCGTCTACACCAAGCCCGCCTCGTGGCGCGGCCACGACGTGCCCGAGGTGCTCCTCGGCGGCAACCACGGCGCGATCGCCGCCTGGCGGCACGCGCAGCAGCTCGCCCGCACGGCGGAGCGGCGTCCCGACCTGCTGCACGCGAGCGCGGCGGCCGGGCCCGCGGGGGAGTGGGAGATCGTCCCGGCCACCCGCGCCGACGGGCCCGAGCTCCTGGTGCTGCAGCGCGCCTGCTGGGTGCAGGAGGCGATCGCCAACGAGTCGCTGGACATCCCTGCGCTGCACGAGTCCCTCGAGCAGCTGCTGGAGTCCTTCGAGACCTGGGACTGGTACGTCGTCCGCGCCGCCGGCCGGCTCGTGGGGGCGGTGCGCGGCCGCCTCGAGGGCGACGCCTGGGACATCGGCCGGGTCATGGTGGCGCCCGACCAGCAGGGACGTGGCCTGGGCCGGGCGCTGCTCGAGCACGTCCAGCGGGTCGCCCCGCCGGCGGCGGCGTCGTACGTGCTGTTCACGGGGGCGGGCAGCACCGACAACCTGCGGATGTACAAGAAGGCCGGCTTCCGGCTGCGCCCCGACGTCGAGCCGCCTCCGGGGGCGGTCGTGCTGACGAAGCGGATTACCGGGCGCTGAGTCGCCTGTGGCAGACTCACCCCTTGGTCCAGCCGGGCCGAAGGACCGCTCCGAGGAACACACGGAGGGTCTGCGTCGGGCCCCTGCCACAGGGGGAGCCCCGCGCCGCCGGCCACCTCGCCTGGTCCGACACCTGAACACGCACCACCATCCGACACCGCGGCTGACCTGTGGCACTCGCGAGGAGAACACCATGAGCAACATCGTCACCGAGCTCGGCGCCGCCTCGAAGCGCGACGACGTCCCCGCCTTCCGCGCGGGCGACACCATCAAGGTCCACGTGAAGGTCATCGAGGGCAGCCGCTCCCGTGTCCAGATCTTCCAGGGCGTCGTGATCCGCGTGCAGGGCTCCGGCATCGGCCGCACCTTCACCGTCCGCAAGGTCTCCTTCGGCGTCGGTGTCGAGCGGACCTTCCCGCTCAACTCCCCGATCTTCGAGCAGATCGAGATCGTCACCCGCGGTGACGTGCGCCGCGCGAAGCTCTACTACCTGCGCAACCTGCGTGGCAAGGCCGCCAAGATCAAGGAGCGCCGCGAGGCCTGAGGCCCGGCCCTTCAGGGGGCCACCTAGGATCTGCGCGTGACTTCCGAGGACCGTGGGACCCCGCCCGTCGACGACGACGGCGCCGGGGACCCGCGGTCCTCGTCCGTTCCGGCCGACCAGCCCACGCCGAAGCGCAAGCTGTCCGGGTGGCAGGAGACGATCCTGCTGCTGGTCGTGGCGGTGGCCCTGGCCGTGGTGGTCAAGTCGTTCTTCGTCCAGTCCTTCTACATCCCGTCGGAGTCGATGGAGCCGGGCCTGGTCATCAACGACCGGATCCTGGTGCAGAAGCCGTCGTACTGGTTCGGCGGCGAGCCGCAGCGCGGCGACGTCATCGTGTTCGAGGACCCGGGCGGCTGGCTGGACCCGATCTCGTCGGCCGGTCCCACCGGGACGATCCCGAAGGCCCTCGCCGCGGTCGGGCTCTACCCGACCGGCGGGCACCTCGTGAAGCGGGTGGTCGGCGTCGCCGGGGACACCATCGAGTGCTGCGACGAGCAGGGCCGGCTGATGATCAACGGGGTCGCCGTCGACGAGTCGGACTATGCGGTCCTCGACGGCGCGGCCTGCTACGGACCGATGCCGTCGCAGTGCGGCGAGGACTGGAAGGTCGGCCCGATCCCGGAGGGCAAGCTCTTCGTCATGGGCGACAACCGCCGTCACTCGGGCGACTCCTCGGCCAAGCTGGACCAGTGCGAGCCGGACGACGCCGGCTGCGATGCGCCGTACGTCGACGTCGACAGCGTCGTGGGCCGCCTGCTGGCCCGGGTCTGGCCGGCCAAGCGTTTCGACCTCACCAGCGGCGTCGACGCCTTCGACGACGTGCCCGACCCCTCCTGAGCCCGCCGGCGTGAGCGTCCTGCCCCGCGGTGCGACGGTCCGGCGTGACGCCGGACTGTACGGCTACGAGCGCGCCCTGCGCCGCCACGGCATCGCGCCGATCGCCGGTGTCGACGAGGCCGGGCGCGGAGCCTGCGCGGGACCGCTGGTCGCCGGCGCGGCGATCCTGCCCGAGGGCAAGGCCGGCATCGTGCCCGGGCTGGCCGACTCCAAGCTGTTGACGGCGGCCGCACGCGAGCGCTGCTACGACCAGGTCGTACGACGGGCCGTGGCCTGGTCGGTCGTGGTCGTCGGGCACGAGGAGTGCGACCGGCTGGGCATGCACGTCGCCAACGTCGAGGCGCTGCGCCGGGCGGTGGCACTGCTCGACCTGCCGCCGGCGTACGTGCTGACCGACGGGTTCCCCGTCGACGGGCTCGGCGTGCCGGGCCTGGCGGTCTGGAAGGGCGACCGGGTGGCCGCCTGCATCAGCGCCGCGTCGGTGCTGGCCAAGGTCACCCGCGACCGGATCATGACCGACCTCGACCGCGAGTGGCCGGCGTACGACTTCAAGACCCACAAGGGCTACATCACCGACGTCCACACCGCCGCGCTGCGCGAGCACGGCCCCTCGCCGGTGCACCGGATGCGCTTCGTGAACGTGCGCCGCGCAGCCGGGCTCGAACCGCCGCTGTCGGACCCGTCAGACCCGCTGCGGGAGCCCGAAGACCGTGCGCACCCCGCTGGAGAACAGGACCGAGTCGGGCGGTGAGTCGGTCAGGCCGGGGAGTCCGGCCGCGGCCACGAGCGTGTCCTCGACGACGACGGCGCGAGCGGACCGCAGCGGCCACGGGCCGTGGCTGTTCGGCACCCAGAGGGTCCGACCGGCCACCCTCGTGTGCAGCCCGAAGCGCGCGGTGAGGAACAGGTCCAGCGGGCTCGGCTCGGCAACGGGTCCACCGACCTCGACGTCGATGCGGCCGCCTGCTCCCGCGCGGCCCCGCCGCCGGGAGCGGTACGCGATGGTTCGGCCCTGGGGGTCGGGTCCCAGCCCGACGGGATCCACCTGGAGCCGTGCCCATTGGTACGGCACCCCGAAGCCGAGCCGGGCGGCCGCCACGACCGGGAGTCGGTCGGCCTCCAGGGACCGGAAGACGACGCCGCGCCGTCCGGCGTCGTCGACGGAGTAGAGCCGGACGTTCGTCTCCAGGAACGTGCCCAGGCAGGGGACCGGGCGGCCGTGGCCCAGCGCGGCGTCGACCATCCGGAACGGGATCAGCCCGACCCAGCTGCTGCCGTCGTGCACGTCGGGTCGCGTGCCGGCGGGCAGCAGCGGGGCGACCAGGTCGGGGTCGACGCGCCAGTGCAGGAACGAGATGTCACGCCACCACTGGCTCATCACCTGCCGGGTGGGCAGCGGGGGACCCTGCGGGTTCACCGTCGGCTCCCGAGGGAGGCGGCGACCGCCCGCGCCGCCCGGGCCCCGGACACCAGCGCCCCCTGGATGGACCCGGTGTCCCGGTGGTCCCCGGCGACGAACAGCCCTCCGCCGAGGTTCACCGGCCGTCGTACCTCGGCCGGCGCGGGTTGGCGGGGCAGCGCGTGGGCGACGTCGTGGACCGTCACCAGGTCCCAGTCGCCGGTGGCGACCGACCAGAGCCGCTCCAGGTGCCGTCGTACGTCGGCCTCGGTGCTGTCGCTCGGCAGCAGCGTCGTGGCCTGCACCAGGTGCCGTCCGACGGGCGCGTACGACGGTGCCACGGCCGAGAGGACCGCGGAGTTCACGACCGGTCCGGCGCGGTGGCCGTCGACCCGCAGGAAGGTCGGATCGGTCAGGCCCTGGCCGGTCGTGAACCACCAGGTCCGCAAGCCCTTCATCGGGGTCGCGGCGATCGGTGCCAGCTCGGCTGCGGAGACCGGGTCCGTCGCGACCACGACGGCGCCGGCCCGGTGGGAGCCGACCTCCGAGCGCACCTCGCCCGGCCCGCGGATCTCGGTGACGCGCGTCCGCAGGCGCAGGTCGAGGCCCCGGGCGAGCTGGTCGGGCAGCGCCTGCATCCCGAGCCCGGGCACGCCGGGGGTGGCGCGGACGAAGCTGCGCAGCAGCAGGCGCACGAAGGTGGCCGACGACGAGCCGTCGTCCTCGGCGAGGACGCCGGTGAGGAACGGCTCCAGCACCTCGAGCCCGAGCCGCCCGCTGACCCCGGCAGCGGCCAGCGACTCCGCCCGGCTGCGATCGGGGCCTGCCAGCAGTCGGGGCACGGAACCGAGTGCCGGAGCGAGCCAGGCGAGGAGCCGACCGAGCTCGAGCGGTCGGACGTAGCCGCTGCGCAGCGTCCGGCCGAGCAGCCAGGGGTGACGCAGTGGGTCGGCGACGATCGAGGAGCCGTCGTCCTGCGCGACCACCACGCCGCGGCCGAAGATCCCGAGGTCCAGTGCGCCGAGGTCGACGTGCCGGCGCAGGGCCGGGTAGGCGGGGTTGAGGAGCTGGAACCCGCGGTCGCAGCGGAACCCGTCGACGACGTCGGTCCGGACCCGGCCGCCTGGGGCGTCGCCCGCTTCCAGGACGACCGTCGTCAGGCCCCGGTCGCGCAGGCTCTGCGCGCACTGCAGCCCGGCCAGTCCCGCACCCACGACGACCACGTCGACCTCGTCCACCTCTCCACCATGACAGCCGGGTGTTCGCGGGCACGCGGGACGCGGACAGGAGCGGTCCGCGACCGCAGGGATAGAGTCGGCGCGTGAGCGCCGAGGACCTCGAGAAGTACGAGACCGAGATGGAGCTGACGCTCTACCGCGAGTACCGCGACGTCGTCGGCATCTTCAAGTACGTCGTCGAGACGGACCGCCGGTTCTACCTCTGCAACCAGGTCGATGTGAAGGCGCGGACCGAGGCCGGCGAGGTGTTCTTCGAGGTCTCGATGAGCGACGCCTGGGTCTGGGACATGTACCGCCCGGCTCGGTTCGCGAAGAACGTGAAGGTGCTGACCTTCAAGGACGTGAACGTCGAGGAGCTCAACCCTTCGGACATCGATCCGCCCAAGCCGTAGCCCGAACGGGCCATATCGGCCCGGAGCCGTAGGCGGGACTCCGCCGCGCGACCTACGGTGCGGGGCGTGGAGGGACCCGGGCGGCGCCGTGCGCGCGAGGAGCGGGGTGCCGCGGCGCTGGAGTTCGCGCTCGTGGTGCCCTTCCTGCTCCTGCTCGTCTTCGGGATCATCTCCTTCGGCTTCATGCTCGGCTTCCGGCAGTCGCTGAGCCAGGCGGCGACCGAGGGCGCGCGGGCCGCCGCGGTGCAGCTGGACCCGTCGGCGCGGACGACCGACGCGACCGCGGCCGTCACCGACGCGCTGGCCGGGGTCGGCGTGACGTGCACGAGCGGGGTGCTCTTCCGCGACGCGACCGCCGCGGGGACCTGCGCGGTCGGGACCGCCACCGCCTGCGCAGGCGCGCCCGCCCACAACTGCGTGACGGTCACCCTCACCTACCGGTACGCCGCGAACCCCGCCGTCCCCTCGCTGCCCGGGGTGGGGGCCGCGATGCCCGACGAGCTGACCTACGCGGCCACGGTCAGGGTGAGCTGATGCTCGCCGCCCGACGGCGGGACGAGGAGGGCACCGTCCTGCCGTTCGTCGCCGTGGTCGTCGTCGTGCTGCTGCTGAGTGCCGCGATGGCGGTCGACCTGGGCCTGCAGCGGGTGGCCCGCGGTGACATGCAGGCCGTCGCCGACGCCGTCGCGCTCGACCTGGCCCGCGAGCTCGACGGCCGCGACGCGGCGACCCTCGGGCCGCTCATGCCGGCCCTCGCCACGGCGAGCCGTGACCGGAACCCCGACGCGGTCGGGGACGACCCCGCCCTCGACGTCGACCTGGGGGAGCTGGACGACCGGGGCGACTTCGTGCCGGTGGCGGGCGTCGGCGTCCCGACGGCGGTCCGGGTGACCGCGCGGACCGCCGTCGACTTCGCCTTCGCGGGCGTGACCGGGATCGACCGGGGCCCGGCCGTCCGCTCCGCGGTCGGGGTCGCCGACCTGGGGGCCTGCTTCCGGGTCGGCTCGTACACCGCGCGGCTGGACAGCACGACCGGGCCGCTGCTCGACGTCCTGCTCGGGACGCTGCTGGGATCCGACGTCGCCCTCAGCCTCGTCGACTACCAGGGACTCGCCGCGTCCGACGTGACCCTCCTCGAGCTGGTCGAGGTCGGCGGGCTCGGGGTGGGCAGCGTGCACGAGCTGCTGGAGCTCGACCAGCTCTCGGTCTCCGACTTCTACCTCGCCGTGGCGCGGGTCCTGAGCGACCGGGGCGAGCTCGCTGCCGCCGGGCTGCTGCAGTCGATCCAGGTCGCCGCCGGCACCCCGACGATCGCGATCGCCGATCTGGTCACCGCCGCGGCGACCGACCAGGCCGCGCTGGCGGTCGGGCTCGACGTGCTCGATCTGGTGACCGGAGCCGCGCACGCCGCCTGGGCCGGGCACACCCTGGTCGTGCAGGACCTCGGGGTCCCGGGCCTGGTCGGGGCCTCGCTGGTGGTCACGGAGGCGCCCCAGGTGGGGTGCGGGGGACCGGGTACGCAGGCCCGGACCGCGCAGGTCCGGCTCCGCGTTCCGGTCACCCTTCCGGCCCGGACCCTCACCGTGAACATCCTGGGAGCCCCGACCTCGGTGAGCCTCGGCGCGACGTCGCTGACGGCGGAGGTCGACCTGGGCCAGGCCGTCGCCGAGCTGCGCGACGTCCGTTGCGGGACGACGGGCGCGCAGTCGCTGGAGCTGGCGTTGTCCTCGTCGGTGGTCGGGCGGGTGGCGCTCACCGGGACGACCGGGGTTGCGGTCAGCGTGGGCGTGCCGCTGGTGTCGGACCTGCTGACCGCCGTGCTGCAGGTGCTGGGCCTAGCGGTGCTCCCTGCCGGCCCGCCCACGCTCTCGGTGACCGCCTCGCTCTCGTTCGGGGCTGGCTCCTCGGCGGTGCCGTACGACCGCAACGTGGTGCTGCCGCTGCCCGCGTCGTACTCCACGCCGGTGGGGAGCGCCTCGGGGGTGGTCCTGACCGGGCTGACCGGCCAGGTTGCCGGAGGAACCGAGGTACGTCTGTCCGTGCCCCGCCTCCTCGGCCCGCCCGCGACCTCGACCTACACGACAGGGCCGCTGCTCGCGACGGTGCTGAGCGACGTGCTGAACCCGATCCTGACTCGGGTCCTGTCGTCGGTCGTCAACCCGCTGCTCAGCACCCTGCAGTCCGGGGTGGTGGCCCCGCTGGCCCGGTTGCTCGGGCTGCAGCTCGCCGGTGCCGACGTCTGGGCGCTGCGGGAGCCGGTCTGCGGAGGCCCGCGGCTGCGCCACTAGCCCGCCCCGGACCACCTGTCGTCCACAGGCGGGTCTCCGGCATGGCTTCTCCACAGGCGTCCCTCTCGTCGTGCTGCTCGTCCCCGCCCGCGGACAGGCTGTCCGCAGGAGGTCAGCGATGACGGGAACCACGACCAAGCAGGCCCTCGGGGCCTACGGCGAGTCACTCGCCGCACGCCACCTGACGGCCCAGGGGATGATCCTGCTGGACCGCAACTGGCGGTGCGACGCGGGCGAGATCGACCTGGTGCTGCGCGAGCGCGACGTGCTGGTGGTCTGCGAGGTCAAGACCCGCAGCAGCGACCGGTGCGGCACGCCGCACGAGGCGATCACCGAGATGAAGCTCGCCCGGCTGCGCCGCCTCGCGGTGCGTTGGCGGGAGGCGCACGGCCTCGGGCCCGTCGAGATCCGCATCGACCTGGTCGCGGTGATCCGACCGCGGCGCGGACCGTCCCAGATCGACCACGTGCCCGGGATCGGCTGATGCCATTCGCGACGGCCCGGACCGTCTCCCTGCAGGGCGCGCTCGGCCACCTCATCGACGTGCAGTCCGACGTCTCTCCGGGGCAGGTCGGCACCACCATGGTCGGCCGCCCCGACGCCTCCCTCAACGAGGCCCGCGACCGGTGCCGGATGGCGATCATCAACTCCGGACTGACCTGGCCGGCGACCAAGCGGATCACGATCCTGCTCTCGCCCGCCGACCTGCCGAAGCGTGGCACCCACTTCGACTTGGCCATCGCGATCTCGGTCCTGGCCGCCGACGGACGGCTCCCGCGTTCGGCGCTGGAGCAGGTGGCCCTGATCGGGGAGCTGACGCTCGACGGCGGCCTGCGGCCCGTCGAGGGGGTGCTGCCGATGGTGCTGGCGGCCGCCGACCGGGGGATTCGGGCGGTCTTCGTGCCCGAGCCTCAGGCCGAGGAGGCCGCGATGGTGCCCGACATGTCCGTCCTCGGGGTTCGGTCGCTGGCCCAGGTGGTCGCCCTGCTCCGCGGCGACGAGGTGCCCGAGGCGCCCCCGGTGGCGGCCGCCTCGGGCAGCCGGCTGCTCTCGTGGCGCGGCGAGGAGCGGATGGAGGAGGTCGACCTCGCCGACCTGATCGGCATGTCCGATGCTCGCTACGCCATCGAGGTGGCGGCCGCGGGCGGCCACCACCTGATGCTGTCCGGGCCCAAGGGAGCCGGCAAGACGAGCATCGCTGAGCGGATCCCGACCGTCCTGCCCGACCTCACACCTGAGGAGTCGTTGGAACTGACCGCCTTGCACTCGTTGGCGGGTGTGCTCGACGCCGAGAGCGGGATGATCCGCCGGCCGCCCTTCCTCGCTCCCCACCACGACGCCAGCAAGGCCAGCCTGGTCGGCGGCGGGTCGGGGCAGGTGCGTCCGGGCGCCGTGAGCCTCGCGCACGCCGGTGTCCTCTTCCTGGACGAGTTCCCCCTGTTCCGCAGCGACGCGATCGAGGCGTTGCGCCAGCCGCTCGAGAACGGCGACGTGGTGGTCGCCCGGACCGACGAGCAGGTGCGGCTGCCCGCTCGCGGGATGGTCGTGCTGGCCTGCAACCCGTGCCCGTGCGGCGACTACACGCCCGCCGCCGCGACGAACCGGTGCGGCTGCAAGGAGGTCAAGCGGCGGGAGTACCGGCACAAGATCACCGGCCCGGTCGCCGACCGGGTCGACATCCTGCGTCACGTCGAGCCCCTGCGCCCCCACGAGAGCCGCGACCGGCTCACGGTCCCGGAGGACTCCGCGTCGGTCCGGACCCGGGTGGAGCGGGCCCGGCAGCGCCAGCGCGACCGCTACGCCGAGGTCGGGTGGCGGCTCAACGCCCACGTGCCCGGCGCGGCGCTGCGCGACCGATGGCCGCTCGATCCCGCGGGCCGGGACCGGCTCGACGGCGACGTCTACGACGCCAAGATCACCTCCCGGGGCGCCGTCCGGGTCCACCGGCTGGCCTGGACGGTGCTCGACCTGCGGGGTCGGCACGCCCCGGAGCGGCTGCCCGGAGTGGCCGAGGTCGAGGTGGCGCTCGCCCTGCGTCGGGGCGACCCGCTGCCGCTGGCTCTGCTGCAGCGGCAGGCGTCGTGAGCGCTCCGGAGGCGGAGCGGTTGGCCCGGGTCGGACTGTCGCTGCTGACCGAGCCCGGCGACCCGCGCGTCGCCGCCGTCGTGGGTGAGGTCGGCGCCCAGGCGCTCTACGCCAACGTCCTGCAGCAGCGGGCCGACCGGCCGAGCCGGGAGATCCGGGACGACGCGGCCAGCCGCACCGGCGGCAAGGACCCGGCCGGCGAGCTCGCCGACGCGGCACGGGCCGGGCTGCGCTTCGTCGTACCGGGGGACACGGAGTGGCCCGACCAGCTCGACGACCTCGCCCACGTGCCGGTGCTCCAGCAGCGCGGCGGCCCGCCGCTGGGTCTGTGGGTCAAGGGCCCCCTCCGCCTCGACGCCCTCGCCCGGTCGGTCGCGGTGGTCGGGTCCCGGTCGGCCACCACCTACGGCGCCGACGCGGCCGCCGAGCTCGCAGCCGTGGTGGCCCGAGCCGGGTGCCCGGTCGTGTCCGGTGCCGCCTTCGGCATCGACCAGGCCGCTCATCGTGGGGCGTTGGGTGGCGGTGGTCAGACCGTGGCGGTGCTGGCCTGCGGGGCCGACCGCATCTATCCCCAGGCCCACCGCGACCTCCTGGAGCACCTGGCCCGCGAGGGCGCGGTCGTGTCGGAGACCGCTCCTGGGGGCGCCCCGATGCGGATCCGCTTCCTGAGTCGCAACCGGATCATCGCCGCCCTGACCTCCGGCACGGTGCTCGTCGAGGCAGCCGTGCGCAGTGGCGCGCTCAACACCGCGAACTGGGCCTCGCGCCTCCAGCGCCCGCTGATGGGCGTTCCGGGCCCGATCACCAGCGCTCCGTCCCAGGGCGTCCACCAGCTGCTGCGCGCGGGCGCGGCGACGCTGGTGACGTCGGGGGCGGAGGTCCTGGAGGTCGTCGCGCCGATGGGGGAGCACGTCGTCGAGGAGCCGCGTGGCCGCGAGCGGTCGCGCGACCGCCTCTCGACCAAGGACCAGCAGGTCCTCGACGCGGTCCCCGTCCAACGATCGGTCGGCACCGACTCGATCGCGCGCACCGCGGGCCTGGCGATGCTGACCGTGGCCTCGGCCCTCGACCGGCTGCGGGCCGGCGGCTTCGTCGAGCGGGTCGAGGACGGCTGGCGGCTCGCCGCGCTGGCGCACGAGTAGGACGTCGGTCCCTCCCTAGACTCAGCCGGGTGAGCGAGGAGCCGAGCGAGGAGCCGGACGCCGGGCTCCCGGAGCCGATGGCGCGGGTGCTGGGGGAGTACGAGCGGCACCTGGTCTCCGAGCGCGACCTGGCGCCGCACACCGTGCGGGCCTACCTCACCGACCTGGCCGGACTGCTCGAGCACGCCCATCGGCTCGGCCACACGGACGTGACCGAGCTCGACCTCCGCACTCTGCGCAGCTGGTTGGCCAAGCAGCAGACCATGGGCCGCTCCCGCACCACCCTGGCCCGCCGAGCCACCGCCGCCCGGGTCTTCACCGCCTGGCTGGCCCGCACTGGCCGGAGCCCCTCCGACGCGGGCGCCAGCCTGGGCTCGCCGAAGGCGCACTCGACCCTCCCGTCGGTGCTGCGCGCCGACCAGGCCGAGGACCTGATCGCCGCGGCGACGGAGCTCGCCGATGACGGCAGCCCGGTCGGCCTGCGCGACGTGGCGATGCTCGAGCTGCTCTACGCCACCGGGATCCGGGTCGGCGAGCTGGCCGGGCTCGACATCGACGACCTGGACGCGGACCGCAACGTCGTCCGCGTGTTCGGCAAGGGGCGCAAGGAGCGCACCGTGCCCTACGGCCGGCCGGCCGCCCGGGCTCTGCAGTTCTGGCTGCGCCAGGGCCGCCCGCTCCTCGCGCGGGAGGGCTCGGCAGCGGCGCTCTTCCTGGGCGCGCGTGGCGGCCGGATCGACCAGCGGGCCGTGCGGACGCTGGTGCACCGCCGGATCGCCGACGTGCCCGGTGCGCCGGACATCGGTCCGCACGGTCTGCGCCACACCGCCGCCACCCACCTCCTCGAGGGTGGCGCCGACCTGCGCTCGGTCCAGGAGCTGCTCGGCCACGCCTCGCTGGCCACCACGCAGCGCTACACCCACGTCACCACTGACCGCCTCCGCCGCGCCTACCAGCAGGCCCATCCCCGGGCATGACGAGGACGCGTCAGCGGACTCGCCGATGGTGGTCGAGCGAGCGGCGCGACCGAGGCGATGTCCTGAGTGACGTGAGGGACGAGCGTCGTATCGACGGGGACGAAGTCGCGACCCGCGTGTCGAGAGCCCCTGCTGGTCACGCGAACAGATCGGCCAGCGCGACCAGCGGCCGCCAGCCGTCGTACGGCGAGCGCGGGGCGAGCGGAGCCGCTCCGACCGGCTCGTCCCGCCACAGCGGGAGCAGCCGGACCGGGCCGCCACCGACCAGCCTCAGCGGGTCGAGGTAGGTCTCGGCGCCCTCGATCCAGCCCCAGTGCAGGCAGGCCCGGGGCAGGCAGTGAGAGCCGCCGGGTTGCAGCGCGCCGAGGCGGGCGCCGGCCGCGACCACGTCGCCGACCGCGACCGAGGCGGCGACGGGCTCGTAGGTCGTGCGGGTCGGGCCGTGGTCGACGACGACCACGCCGCGCCCGGCGAGCGACCCGGCGAACGAGACCTCGCCGGCGAGCGCCGCCACGACCTGCTGGCCGGGCGCACCCAGGAGGTCGACGCCGCGGTGGCCGGCGCCCCATTCCTCCTCGGGCGGGTCGAACCTCGCGACCACCTCGGGCTCGGGCGCGAGCGGCCAGACCCCCACGGGGTCGGTCCCGGCGCTCGCGCGAGCGGGTGCGAGCAGCATGATCGGCAGGGCCAGCAGGACGACGAGGAGGCGGGTCATGGGGCCAGCCTCGGTCGCCTCGGGGCGGCCAGCGAGGGTGGGCGGAGCAGCGGTGGACAACCGGGGCGTGGAGGGTGGCTGTGGACGGTCGGCGGCCCGCCGGTCGCGATTGGCCCCTGAGCGCTGCGGTCCCGTAGTCTGGCGGACGCGATCCGGGTGCCTGCACCCAGATCGACTTCGCACGCCGGCAGACCGCGACGGTCCCTCGCTCTGACAACGAGGGGGGCCGATCACCCGCGGGCGACGGTCCTCGGTCCCGCAGAGATGCGGGTGGGGCCGCGCGCAGGCGTCAGGGCGACCGGCACCCGTCGGTCGCACGGAACTGAAAACACAACGGACCGGCCTCCCGGCGTGCCCTGCTTCAAGGGCTCGCAGACGGGTGCCGGACCACCAGGAGAAGAGAACCCACATGGCAGTCGTGACCATGCGCCAGCTCCTTGAGAGCGGCGTCCACTTCGGGCACCAGACCCGTCGCTGGAACCCCAAGATGAAGCGCTTCATCATGACCGAGCGCAACGGCATCTACATCATCGACCTGCAGCAGTCGCTGGCCTACATCGACCGGTCCTACGCCTTCATCAAGGAGACGGTCGCCAAGGGCGGGACGATCATGTTCGTCGGCACCAAGAAGCAGGCGCAGGAGGCGATCGCCGAGCAGGCGACCCGCGTGGGCATGCCCTACGTCAACCAGCGCTGGCTCGGCGGCATGCTGACCAACTTCCAGACCGTGCACCAGCGGATCAACCGTCTGAAGGAGCTCGACGAGCTCGACTTCGACAACGTCGCCGCGTCCGGCCGCACCAAGAAGGAGCTCCTCCAGATGCGTCGCGAGCGCGACAAGCTGGAGAAGACCCTCGGCGGCATCCGCGAGATGGGCCGCACCCCGTCCGCCGTCTGGATCGTCGACACCAAGAAGGAGCACCTCGCCGTCGAGGAGGCTCGCAAGCTCCGGATCCCGATCATCGGCATCCTGGACACCAACTGCGACCCCGACGAGGTCGACTTCCCGATCCCGGGCAACGACGACGCGATCCGCGCCGTCGGCCTGCTCACCCGCGTCATCGCCGACGCCGTCGCCGAGGGCCTGATCGCCCGCTCCGGCGCCAAGTCGGGCGAGGGCGAGAAGGCGCCGGGCGCCGAGGAGCCGCTGGCCGAGTGGGAGCGCGAGCTCCTGACCGGTGACGCCGAGCAGGCCGCCGAGGCCGCCACCGGCGCGCCCGCCGACGAGGCTGCCGCCTCCGAGGCCACCGGCGCGTCGACCGAGGGCGCCGAGGCGGCCGAGGTCGCCGAGACCGCGACCGAGGAGCCCGCCGCCGAGGCTGCGGCCACCGAGGAGCCGGCCGCCGAGGCCGCCGCGACCGAGGAGCCCGCTGCCGAGGAGCCGGCCGCCGACGAGGCCAAGGCCTGACGTTCACCTGATCGCGGCGGGCCGGCGTACGACGTACGTCGGCCCGCCGCGCTGGTGCACGACGCAGTTCCTACACGACCCAGAGGAAGAGACACATGGCGAACATCTCCGCCGCCGACGTCAAGAAGCTCCGTGAGCTCACCGGCGCCGGCATGATGGACTGCAAGAAGGCCCTCACCGAGGCCGACGGCGACTTCGACAAGGCCGTCGAGATCCTGCGGATCAAGGGTGGCAAGAAGATGGCCGAGCGCGCCGCCGAGCGTGAGGCGTCGGCCGGTCTGGTCGCCCACTCCGCCGGCGTCCTGGTCGAGCTGAAGTGCGAGACCGACTTCGTCGCCAAGGGTGACGACTTCGTCGCGACCGCGCAGAAGATCGCCGACGCCGCGTCCGAGTCCAAGGCCGCCGACGTCGAGGCCCTCAAGGCGATCGAGATCGACGGCCAGACCGTCGGCAACATCGTCGACGCCCTCGCGGTCTCGATCGGCGAGAAGATCGAGCTGGGCCAGTACGTCCACTTCGACGGCCCGGTCGTCGCCTACCTGCACAAGCGTGCCGCCGACCTGCCGCCCGCCGTCGGCGTCCTGGTCGAGTACGACGGCGACGCCGACGCTGCTCGCGCCGCCGCGATGCAGGTCGCCGCGATGCGCCCGCAGTACCTCACCCGTGACGAGGTCCCCGCCGACATCGTCGCCAAGGAGCGCGAGATCGCCGAGGCCACCTCGCGCGAGGAGGGCAAGCCCGAGCAGGCGATCGCCAAGATCACCGAGGGTCGGCTCAACGGCTTCTTCAAGGACGTCGTGCTCCTGGAGCAGCCGTCGGTGACCGAGAACAAGAAGTCGGTCAAGGCGGTCCTCGACGAGGCCGGCACCACCCTGAAGCGGTTCGCCCGCTTCGAGGTCGGCGCCTGATCCGAGGCACCACCCGTAGCACCCAGCAGCACCCCCGAGGCCGGGCCGGAGCGAGAGCTCCGGCCCGGCCTCGCGGCGTTGCTGGACCGGACCTCCCCAGGAGGCGAGCTGTGCATTCGTCATCTCGGGGGCGCCGCGGTCGAGTAGTGTCCCGGTGCGGCCGTCGGGGTCGCGGAGATCGGCGTCGCTAGGGGAACCCATGGGTCTGTTCGACAAGGTGCGCGGCCAGTTCATCGACATCGTCGAGTTCCTCGACGACAGTCGCGACACCCTCGTGTGGCGCTTCCCGCGCCAGGGCAACGAGATCAAGATGAACGCCCAGCTCGTGGTCCGCGAGGGGCAGGTGGCGGTCTTCGAGAACGAGGGTCAGATCGCCGACGTGTTCACGCCCGGCACCTACACGCTGGAGACGAAGAACCTCCCGATCCTGTCCACCCTCAAGGGGTGGAAGTACGGCTTCAACAGCCCGTTCAAGGCCGAGGTCTACTTCGTCGGGATGCGCCAGTACACCGACATGAAGTGGGGCACCCAGAACCCCGTCACCATCCGCGACGCCGAGTTCGGCATGGTCCGCCTGCGGGCCTTCGGCACCTACTCGCTGCAGGTCACCGACGCCGCCAAGCTGCTGCGCCAGCTGGTCGGCACCGACCCGCAGTTCCGCACCGACGAGGTCTCCGAGTTCCTCCGCCAGAACATCGTCAGCCAGGTCGGTACGGCGCTCGCCAACTCCAACCTGCCGATGCTCGACCTCGCTGCCAACCAGCAGACCATCGCCGCCACCCTGGCCGGCACGCTGACCACGAACCTCGCCGACTTCGGCATCGCCATCCCGCGCTTCATCATCGAGAACATCTCCCTGCCGCCCGAGGTGGAGGAGGCGCTCGACAAGCGCACCCAGATGGGCGTGCTCGGCAACCTCGACCAGTACGCCAAGTTCCAGGCGGCGGAGGCCATCGGCGACGCGGCCAACAACCCGGGTGGTGCGGGCGAGGGCCTGGGCCTCGGCGTCGGCATGGCGCTGGGCCGCCAGATGGCCGACTCCCTGGCGCCCCAGCAGCCCGCGGCGGCCGCTCCGGCAGCCGCCGGGCCGCCGCCGGTCCCCGGTGCCGCGCAGCCGTGGTTCCTGGCCGTCGGGGGAGCGCAGGTCGGTCCGCTGGCCGTGGGCGACCTGCCCGCGAAGGTCGCCACCGGCGAGCTCACCCCGACCACCCTGGTCTGGCAGCAGGGCATGGGTGCCTGGACCGCCGCGTCCGAGCTGCCCGAGCTCCAGGGCCTGTTCGCCGCCACGCCGCCGCCGCTGCCGCCGCAGGCCTGACCCCTCCGACCCAGAGAGCACCCAGAGCACCATGTCCGAGGAGACCCCCGCGGCGCTCGCGCCGCTCAGCTCGACCTGCCCGAGCTGTGGCGCGCAGACGTCGTACGCGCCCGGTACGACGACGCTGAGGTGCGGCTCGTGCGGCACCCAGCTGGAGATCGCCGCGTCCACGGCGACCATCCGCGAGCACTCGTTCGACGAGTGGGTGGGCAAGCACGGCGACGTGCAGGTCGCCCAGCTCGGCGCCCACGTGCTGCGCTGCCAGGGCTGCGGGGCCAGCACCGAGACCGCCGACCTGGCCGGGACCTGCCAGTTCTGCGGGGGCGCGCTGATCGCGGTGGACCGCCCCGAGGGGCTGGTGGCGCCCGAGGCGGTCGTGCCGTTCCACGTCGACCAGCGCGCTGCCCGCGAGGAGTTCAAGAAGTGGGTCGGCTCGCGCCGCTTCGCGCCCAACGCGCTGAAGAAGGTCGGGTCGACCGAGGGGCTGCAGGGCACCTACGTCCCGCACTGGACCTACGACGCCCACACCGAGACCGACTACGAGGGCCAGCGCGGCGACTACTACTACGTCACGGTCAGCCACCAGGTCTCCGACGGCAAGGGCGGCACCCGCACCGAGACGCGGCAGGAGCGGCGTACCCGCTGGAGCCACGCGTCCGGCCACGTCGCCCGCTCGTTCGACGACGTGCTGGTGGCCGGCACCGAGCGGCTCGACCGCAAGAAGCTCGACAAGATGGGCCCCTGGCGCCTGGAGGACGCCCGGCCCTTCCAGCAGGAGTACCTCACCGGCTACTCCGCTCTCCGGTACGACGTCGACCCGCAGGCGGGCTCGAACAACGCCCGCCAGCAGATGCAGCGGGTCATCGAGGACGACTGCGAGCACGACATCGGCGGCGACGAGCAGCGGGTGTCCGACATGGACGTGACCTACTCGCAGGCCATGTTCAAGCTGGTGCTGATGCCCCTGTGGATCGCCACCTACCTCTACGGCGGCAAGACCTGGCAGGTGATGGTCAACGCCAACACCGGCGAGGTCGTCGGGGATCGTCCCTGGAGCGTGCCGAAGATCGTCGCGGCCGTGCTCGCCGCCCTGGTGGTGATTGGTGTGATCGTCGCCATCGTCCTGACGACCTCCGGCAGCACCTCCTCCAGCCCGTAGCCCGGTCATCCGATAGGTTGCTCCCGGTGGCCGGGCCGCGCGTGCGCGCCCGGTCCGACCTTCGACGTCGACCAGGGAGGTCCTCGGTGACCGGGTACAAGCGCGTGCTCCTGAAGCTCTCGGGCGAGGTGTTCGGCGGCGGCAACGTCGGCGTCGACCCCGACGTCGTGCAGAAGATCGCCGCGGAGATCGCGGAGGTGGCCCGGGCCGGGGTGCAGATCGCCGTCGTCACGGGCGGCGGCAACTTCTTCCGCGGTGCCGAGCTCCAGCAGCGCGGCATGGATCGCGTGCGGGCCGACTACATGGGCATGCTCGGCATCGTCATGAACTGCCTGGCCCTCCAGGACTTCCTGGAGAAGATGGGCGTCGAGACCCGGGTCCAGACGGCCATCACGATGGGCCAGGTCGCGGAGCCCTACATCCCGCGCCGGGCCATCCGGCACATGGAGAAGGGCCGGGTCGTCATCTTCGGCGCCGGCATGGGCATGCCCTTCTTCTCCACCGACACCGTCGCCGTCCAGCGGGCGCTGGAGTCGAAGTGCGACGTCGTCCTGGTCGCCAAGAGCGGCGTCGACGGCGTCTACACGGCCGACCCGAAGCTCGACCCGACGGCCACCAAGTTCGACGACCTCACCTACGCCGAGGCGATCACCCGCGGCCTGCGGATCATGGACCAGACCGCGTTCGCGCTGTGCGGCGAGAACAAGCTGCCCATGGTCGTCTTCGGCATGGAGCCCGAGGGAAACATCCTCCGGGTCGTCCAGGGTGAGAAGATCGGCACGCTGGTGAGCGCGGGCTGACGTCCCGCACCGCCCCCACCACGACGAGCGCACGAACCGAGCAACAGGAGCAGCCGTGATCAACGACATCCTCAACGAGGCCGACGGCAAGATGTCCAAGTCGGTCGAGGCGACCCGCGAGGAGTTCGCGGCGATCCGCGCCGGCCGCGCCCACCCGAGCATGTTCAGCAAGATCGTCGTCGACTACTACGGCTCGCCGACGCCGCTGCAGCAGCTGGCCTCCTTCACCGCGCCCGAGGCCCGAATCATCCTGATCCAGCCCTACGACATCGGGGCGATCGGCAACATCGAGCGCGCGATCCGTGACTCCGACCTCGGCGTCAACCCGTCCAACGACGGCAAGATGCTGCGCTGCAACTTCCCGGAGCTCACCGAGGAGCGGCGCAAGGAGTACATCAAGGTCGCGCGGGCCAAGGCCGAGGACGGCCGGGTCGCGGTGCGCAACCTGCGCCGTACCGCCAAGCAGAACCTGGAGAAGCTCGAGAAGGACGGCGAGGTCGGCAAGGACGACGTCACCGGTGCCGAGAAGCGGCTCGACGGCGTGACCAAGAAGCACACCGACGTGATTGACGAGCTGCTGAAGAACAAGGAGGCCGAGCTGCTGGAGGTCTGACGACCTCCCGCTCGCACGGCTCACCCGATGACCGTTCCCACCCCCGCGCCGCCGAAGGACCACGGCCGCGCCGGGCGCGACCTGCGCGCCGCCTTCACCTCCGCCTTCGTCCTCGTCGGCGCGATCCTGCTGTCGCTGCTGTTCTGGAAGACGGCGTTCATGGTGATCGTGGCGATCGCCGTGGTCGTCGCCATCTGGGAGCTGCACCGCGGGTTCGGCGCGAAGGGCATCGACCTGCCCGAGCAGCCCCTGATGGTCGGCGGCGTCGTGATGGTCGTGGTCGCCTACTTCTGGGGCGCGCCGGCCCTGGTGACGGCGACGGCCGTCGCCGCGCTGATGACCATGCTGTGGCTGCTCCAGCGCGGCATCGACGGCTACGTCCAGAACGCCACCGCGTCGGTCTTCACCCTGATCTACGTCCCGTTCCTCGGCTCGTTCGTGGCGCTGCTCCTCTCCGAGGGCGGGGGCGTCAACGCCAGCGGGCTCGACGACCCGGGCGTGCAGGGGATCATCACCTTCATCGCGATCACCGTCGCCTCCGACACCGGCGGGTACGTCGCCGGCGTGCTGTTCGGCAAGCACCCGATGGCCCCGGTCATCTCGCCCAAGAAGTCCTGGGAGGGCTTCGGCGGCTCGGTCGTCTTCTGCCTGATCGCCGGGTGGGCGCTGGTGGTCTACCTGCTCGACGGCGACTGGTGGGTCGGGCTGGCGCTCGGCCTGATCACGGTCGTGATGGCGACCCTCGGCGACCTGTGCGAGTCCGTCATCAAGCGCGACCTCGGCATCAAGGACATGAGCCAGGTGGTCCCCGGCCACGGCGGCCTGATGGACCGGCTCGACTCGCTGCTCGCGACGGTCGCCCCGATCTGGCTGCTGCTGCACTACCTGGTCTTCTGAGCCGGACCGGTGACCGTCTTCCTGGTCCGCCACGGCCGGCTGCTCGGCGACGAGCTCGACCCGGCCGGCTTCGACGACGTCTGGGCGCTGCGGGACCGCCTCCCGCAGGGCGCGGCCTGGTTCTGCGCGCCGGAGCCGGCCACGGTGGCGACCTGCCAGCTGCTGACCGAGGCCGACGCCGGGATCCTGCCGGGCCTGCGGGACAGCGGACCCGACGAGCCCGCGGTCGCGCTGCGCGAGCGGGTCGCCGGCACCGTGGCCGGTCTACAGCGCGAGAACCCGGGCCGCGACCTGGTGCTCGTCGGCCACCGGAGCGCCTGGGTCGCGCTCGCGGGAGCCGTCGCCGAGCCGCTCGGCACGCCGGGCGTGATCGAGCTTCCGGATGCCCTAGGGTCGGCCGGGTGAGCACCGTGGACGAGTCGGCCGGCGCGTCGGCGGAGCGCGAGCCCAGCTGGCGGCACCGCGACCACCCGACCTTCGCGTCGCTGTCGGGCTTCTTCACCGGCCTGCTCTTCGTCATCCTGGTGCCCGGCGTGTACGCCGCCCTGCTCAGCGTGCTGGTCGACACCGACACGGCCGAGGAGCTGTTCCCGCTGGTGCTGGTCACCCTGGGCATCCCGATCGGACTGGTGGTCGCGCCACGGACCCGCCGGTTCGGCCGGTTCATGCTGGTCGGCATCGTCACGACCGCGGTGGTCGTGCTCGCCTCCGCCGGCCTGGTCCTCTGGATCCTCTACAGCACCGACGCCTAGGCGTCGCCACGCTCCCACCCGAGCGTCCGCTCCACCGCCCGGCCCCAGGCCGCCCGCTCCCGCTCGCGCACGGCCGGGCTCATCGCGGGCTCCCAGGTCGCGGCGCGGTGCCAGTTGCCGCGCAGGACCTCGAGGTCGGGCCAGTAGCCGACGGCCAGCCCGGCGGCGTACGCCGCCCCCAGGGAGACCGACTCCGAGACCAGCGGGCGCTCCACGGGGACGCCGAGCACGTCGGAGACGAACTGCATGAGCAGGTGGTTCGAGGTCATGCCGCCGTCGACGCGCAGCCGGGTGAAGGCGATCCCGGTGTCGGCCGCCATCGCCTCGACGACCTCGGCCGTCTGCCAGCCGGTGGCCTCGAGGACGGCCCGGGCCAGGTGCGCCTTGGTCACGTACGACGTCAGCCCGACCACCACTCCGCGGGCGTCGGGGTCCCAGCGCGGTGCGAACAGCCCCGCGAAGGCCGGGACGATGTAGCAGCCGCCGTTGTCCTCGACCCGCCGGGCCAGGGTCTCGATCTCGGGGGCGGACCCGATCATCTCGAGCGAGTCGCGGAACCACTGGACCAGGGAGCCGGCGACCGCGATCGAGCCCTCGGTCGCGTACGCCGTCGGCTGGCCCTCCAGCTGGTAGGCGACGGTCGAGAGCAGCCCGTGGTCGGACCGGGTGATCTGGTCGCCGGTGTTCATCAGCAGGAACGCGCCGGTGCCGTAGGTGCACTTGGCCTCGCCGGTGGCGAAGCAGGTCTGGCCGAACAGGGCCGCCTGCTGGTCGCCGAACGCGCCGCCGATCGGGACGCCGGGCAGGCCGACCCGGCACTCGCCGTACACCTGGGCGTTGGGGCGGATCTCGGGGAGCAGCTCGACGGGGACGTCGAGCACGTCGAGCAGCCGCTGGTCCCACTGCAGGGTGCGCACGTCGGCCAGCAGGGTGCGGCTGGCGTTGGTCACGTCGGTGACGTGGACGCCGCCGTCGGGGCCACCGGTGAGGTTCCAGATCAGCCAGCTCTCCATGGTCCCGAAGGCGATCTCGCCGGTGCGGGCGCGGCGCTGCAGGCCCGGAACGTGGTCGAGGAGCCAGCGCAGCCGGGGCGCGGAGAAGTAGCCGGCCGGGCGCATCCCGCACACCTCCTCGAACAGGTCTCCGGTCGGCCCGTCGGCGAGCTGGGCGGCGATCTCGGCGCCCCGGGTGTCCTGCCAGGTGATGGCCGGTGCCACCGGACGGCCGGTGGTGCGGTCCCACACGACCGTGGTCTCACGCTGGTTGGCGATGCCGAGAGCGGCCAGGTCGCCGGGGACCAGGCCGGCCGAGGCCAGGGCCTCGGGCAGCACCCGCAGGCAGTTCTGCCAGATCTCGGCGGCGTCGTGCTCCGCCCAGCCCGGCTGCGGGTAGTGCTGGCGGTGCTCGTGCTGGGCCGCCGCCACCATCCGGCCGGCGTGGTCGAAGACCAGGCAGCGGGTCGAGGTGGTGCCCTGGTCGAGGGCGGCGACGTACGAGCGGGAACCGGTCACAGGCGCTCCTGGAGGGTGGCGGCGATGGCCTCGGCGCTGGCGGTGACCTGCTCGGCGAGGCCGGCCCGCGGGGCGCCGTCCGGGCCGATGACCCACTCGCGGGGGCCGACGACGCCGAGGGCGCCCACCCCGATGCCGAGGTGGTGGCGCACCGGCGCGGCGACGGCGGCCACCCCCGGTCGGAGCGCCCCGTCCACGTGGGCCCAGCCCTGGCGTCGTACGGACTGCACGACGCGGGTGAGCTCCAGCCGGCTGGTCAGCGTCGCGGGGGTGTGCACGGGCAGCTCCAGGTTGCGCAGCCGGGAGCTGGTGGGGGAGAAGGCGAGCAGCACCTGCCCGAGCGCGCTGGCGTGCAGCGGCTGGATCTCGCCGGTGCGCAGCCGCTGGGGTGAGCCGTCGGGGCGGAAGACGTGGTGGACGATCTCGACCGTGGTGCCGCTGAGGATGCCGAGCTGCACCTCCAGACCGGTGCGGGCCGCCAGGCCGTCGGCCCAGTTGACCGCCCGCGCCCGGAGCAGGTGGGGATCCAGACGCGCCCCCAGGTCGCGCAGGCCGCGGCCCAGCGCGTAGTGCCCGGTCTCGGGGTCCTGGACGACGAAGCCGACCTCGACCAGCGTGCGGGTGATCCCGTGGACGGTGGGCTTGGGCAGGTCGAGGGTGCGGGCCAGCTCGCCGAGCGGCACCGGCTCGCCGACCGCGCCCAGGAGGTGCAGGACGGCGGCGGCGCGCTCGATCGACTGGATGGTGCCGGCCATGGCACCAGCCTACGAGACCGTTCGACATCGTCGATCAGTCGTTCGGCGATGTCGAATGACGCGTGTGGTGATCGACGCAGCCAGCGGGCACTGTGTGGTGGGCGTCACTCGGACGCCCCTCGGGAAAGGACCCACACCGTGACCAAGCAACGGCCGCTCCTCGGGGAGCTGTGCGCGGAGTTCGCCGGGACGATGATCCTGATCCTCTTCGGCTGCGGCGTGGTCGCCCAGGTGACCACCAGCAGCGACGGCAGCCTCGGCGACCACGACTCGATCGCCTGGGCCTGGGGGCTCGGCGTGACGCTCGGTGTCTACGTCGCCGCCCGCATCTCCGGCGCCCACCTCAACCCGGCCGTCACCATCGCGCTCGCCGCCTTCAAGGGCTTCGAGTGGCGCAAGGTGGCGCCGTACGTCCTCGCCCAGACGCTGGGCGCCTTCGTGGCCGCCCTCCTGGTGCGGGCGTCGTACGCCGACCTCATCGGCGCGGTCGACCCCGACCACACCATCGCCACCCAGGGCATCTTCTCGACGCTGCCCGGCAACGGCGGCGCCGACGTGAGCATCTCGACGGCGTTCCTCGACCAGGTCATCGGCACCGCGATCCTGGTGTTCGTGATCTTCGCCGTCACCACCGCGTGGAACAACCCGCCCATGGCCAACCTCGGCCCCGTCGTCGTCGGCCTGCTGGTCGTGGCGATCGGCATGGCCTGGGGCGCCAACGCCGGCTACGCGATCAACCCGGCGCGCGACTTCGGCCCGCGCCTGGCCTCCCTGATCACCGGGTACGGCGGCGCGATGAACGACCAGAACGGGGATCTCTACTTCTGGTTGCCAATCGTCGCCCCGATCATCGGCGGCCTGATCGGCGGGTTCCTGTTCAAGGTCCTCATCGAGAACCACCTCACCGACCCCGCGCTCGACGAGGACGAGGACGAGGCCGTCAGCGAGCCCGTCCCCGCCCGCAGCTGAGCAGCACCGTCCACCGCGACCCACCACCAGCACAGGAGGAACCGTGACGACCTACGTAGGCGCCGTCGACCAGGGCACCACCAGCACCCGCTTCATGATCTTCGACCACGCGGGGGAGGAGGTGGCGCGCCACCAGCTCGAGCACGAGCAGATCCTCCCGAAGGCCGGCTGGGTCGAGCACAACCCGGTGGAGATCTGGGAGCGCACCCGCTCGGTCATCCAGACCGCGCTCGGCAAGGCCGGGCTGACCGCGGCGGACCTGGCCGCGGTCGGCATCACCAACCAGCGCGAGACGACCGTGGTGTGGGACAAGAACACCGGCCGGCCGTACTACAACGCGATCGTGTGGCAGGACACCCGTACCGACAAGATCGCCTCCAAGCTGGAGCGCGACGGTCACGGCGACCTGATCCGCGAGCGGGCCGGGCTGCCGCCGGCGACGTACTTCGCCGGCGGCAAGATCCAGTGGATCCTGGAGAACGTCGACGGGGTGCGGGCGGCGGCCGAGAAGGGCGACGCCCTCTTCGGTACGACGGACTCCTGGCTGATCTGGAACCTCACCGGCGGCACCGACGGCGGGTCGCACGTCACCGACGTGACCAACGCCAGCCGCACCATGCTGATGGACCTCGAGACCTGCGAGTGGGACGACGAGCTGCTCGCGCTCTTCGACATCCCGCGGGCGATGCTGCCGGAGATCCGCTCCTCCAGCGACCCGGAGGGCTACGGGAAGACCGACGCGCACGGGCCGTTCCGCGGCGAGGTGCCGCTGACCGGCATCCTCGGCGACCAGCAGGCTGCGACCGTCGGCCAGGTCTGCTTCGAGCCCGGCGAGGCCAAGAACACCTACGGCACCGGCAACTTCATGCTGCTCAACACCGGCACCGAGCTGGTCCGCTCGAAGGCCGGTCTGCTGACGACGGTCTGCTACCGCTTCGGCGACGACAAGCCGGTCTACGCGCTCGAGGGCTCGATCGCCGTCACCGGCTCGGCCGTGCAGTGGCTGCGTGACCAGCTCGGCATCATCTCGGGCGCCTCGCAGAGCGAGTCGCTGGCCCGGCAGGTCGAGGACAACGGCGGCGTCTACTTCGTGCCGGCCTTCTCGGGGCTGTTCGCGCCGTACTGGCGCTCCGACGCCCGGGGCGCGATCGTCGGGCTCTCCCGCTACAACACCAACGCCCACGTCGCCCGCGCCACCCTGGAGGCGATCTGCTACCAGTCCAAGGACGTCGCGGACGCGATGGAGAAGGACTCGGGCGTGAAGCTGGAGGTGCTGAAGGTCGACGGCGGCGTGACCGCCAACGAGCTGTGCATGCAGATCCAGGCCGACGTGCTCGGGGTCGAGGTCAGCCGTCCGGTGCTGGCCGAGACCACCTGCCTGGGCGCGGCGTACGCTGCCGGGCTCGCCGTCGGCTTCTGGAAGGACACCGACGAGCTGCGCAAGAACTGGAACGAGGGCAAGCGCTGGTCCCCGCAATGGGACGACGACCAGCGTGCGGAGGGGTACGCCGGCTGGCAGAAGGCCGTCGAGCGCACCCTCGACTGGGTGGACGTCGACTGATGCGATCCATCGCCCTGTCCCCGGAGTTCCGCCAGGAGTCGCTGCGCCGGATGAGCGAGGAGGAGCTCGACGTCCTGGTCATCGGCGGCGGCGTGGTCGGCGCCGGCTCCGCTCTCGACGCCGCCACCCGCGGCCTGCGGGTCGGCCTGGTCGAGGCCCGCGACTTCGCCTCGGGCACCTCCAGCCGCTCCAGCAAGCTGATGCACGGCGGGCTGCGCTACCTGGAGATGCTCGACTTCCGGCTGGTCGCCGAGGCGCTCAAGGAGCGGGGCCTGATGCTGCTGAAGCTCGCGCCGCACCTGGTCCACCCGGTGCCGTTCATCTACCCGCTGAAGCACCGCGGCTGGGAGCGGCTCTACGCCGGCTCCGGAGTCGCCCTGTACGACGCCATGGCGCGCGCGGCCGGCCCGACCGGCGTACCGCTGCACCGGCACCTGACCCGCCGCGGTGCCCGCAAGCTGGTGCCGTCGCTGCGCAAGGACGCCCTGGTCGGCGCGCTGCAGTACTACGACGCCCAGGTCGACGACGCCCGGCACACGATGTTCCTGGCGCGCACCGCCGCGGCGTACGGCGCCGACGTGGCCTCGCGGACCCGGGTCACCGCGCTGGTCCGCGAGGGCGAGCGGGTGACCGGCGCCGTCGTACGAGACCTGGAGTCGGGGGAGGAGCTGACCATCCGCGCCCGGCAGGTCCTCAACGCCACCGGCGTCTGGACCGACGAGACGCAGGAGCTCGGCGGGCAGCGCGGGCAGTTCCACGTGCGCGCGTCGAAGGGCATCCACCTGGTGGTGCCCAAGGACCGGATCCGCTCGGAGTCGGGGCTGATCCTGCGGACCGAGAAGTCGGTGCTGTTCGTGATCCCGTGGGGCCGGCACTGGATCATCGGCACCACCGACACCGACTGGACCCTCGACAAGTCGCACCCCGCCGCCAGCGAGGCCGACATCGACTACCTGCTCCACCACGTCAACGAGGTGCTCGAGACGCCGCTGACGCGCGCCGACGTCGAGGGCGTGTACGCCGGCCTCCGCCCGCTGCTGGAGGGGGAGTCCGAGGCCACCTCGAAGCTCTCCCGCGAGCACGCGGTCGGCCACCCGGCGCCCGGCCTGGTGGTGGTCGCGGGCGGCAAGTACACGACCTACCGGGTGATGGCCAAGGACGCCGTCGACGAGGCGGTCTTCGGGCTCGCGGCCCACTTCGACCGCCGGATCCCGGAGTCGGCGACCGAGGACGTCCCGCTCCTCGGGGCCGAGGGCTACCAGGCACTGTGGAACGGCCGGCACGTGCTGGCCCGCCGCCACGGCCTGCACGAGGTGTGGATCGAGCACCTGCTGAAGCGCTACGGCTCGCTGGTCCACGAGGTGCTGGCGCTGGTCGACGAGCGGCCCGACCTGGGCGGCGCGCTGGCCGGGGCGCCGGACTACCTGCGGGCCGAGGTCGTCTACGCCGCCAGCCACGAGGGCGCCCGGCACCTCGACGACGTGCTGACCCGCCGGACCCGGATCTCGATCGAGACCTTCGACCGCGGGGTGGGCGTCGTGGACGAGGTCGCGGCGCTGGTGGCCGAGGTGCTCGGCTGGAGCGAGGACCAGACGCGGCTGGAGGTCGAGCACTACCGCAAGCGGGTCGCGGCCGAGCTGGAGAGCCAGCAGATGCCGGACGACGCCACCGCCGACGCGGCCCGGCTGGGCGCGGCGGACGTCGTACCGCTGAGCTGAGGTGCCACCGCCGGTGGTTGAGCAGGTTGCGCAGCAACCGTGTCGAAACCCGTCTTGCCGACCTGCGGCCTCGATCGAGGCCGCAAGTCGGCTCACCGGGTTTCGGGGCTCGCTTCGCTCGCACCTCAACCAGCGGGTGGGCCGGGTCGCGTCGGGGTTGCGTCGGGGTTTCGTCGGGGGCTGGTCGTGGGTGGGACACTGGAGGCGTTATGGCTGACACCACCCCCGACCAGCCCGCCGGCGCCACGACGCTGCCGCTGGTCTTCGACGAGCCCCGCGGGCGCAAGAAGCCCCCGCGGCACCTCGCCGACCTCGACGCGGCCGGCCGCAAGGCGCTGCTCGAGGAGCACGGGCTGCCGGGCTTCCGGGCCAAGCAGCTCTCCACCCACTACTTCTCCCGGCTGGTCGACGACCCGGCCGAGATGACCGACCTGCCCGCCACCCAGCGAGCCGAGCTGGTCGAGGCGCTGCTGCCGACGCTGATGACGCCGCTGCGCACCCTCGAGGCCGACAAGGGCACCACCCGCAAGACGCTGTGGAAGCTCTTCGACGGCGCGCTCGTCGAGTCGGTGCTGATGCGCTACCCCGACCGGGCCACGGTCTGCGTCTCCAGCCAGGCCGGCTGTGGGATGGCCTGCCCGTTCTGCGCCACCGGCCAGGGCGGCCTGCAGCGCAACATGTCGACCGCCGAGATCGTCGAGCAGGTCGTCGCCGCCCACCGCACCATGGCCCGCGGCGAGGTCCCGGGCGGGCCGGGCCGGGTCTCGAACGTGGTGTTCATGGGCATGGGCGAGCCGCTGGCCAACTACAAGGCCGTCATCGGCGCCGTACGACGGATGACCGACTCCTCGCCCGACGGGCTCGGGATGTCCGCGCGCGGCATCACCGTGTCCACGGTCGGCCTGGTCCCGCGGATCAGGCAGCTGACCGAGGAGGGCATCCCGGTCACCCTCGCGCTGAGCCTGCACGCCCCCGACGACGAGCTGCGCAACGAGCTGGTCCCGATCAACACCCGATTCTCCGTCGCCGAAACCGTCGAGGCGGCCTGGGACTACGCCCGGTTCACCAAGCGCCGGGTCTCGATCGAGTACGCCATGATGCGCGGCATCAACGACCAGGCCTGGCGCGCCGACCTGCTCGGCGACGTCCTGCAGTCGTACGGCGACTGGGGCTGGGTGCACGTCAACCTGATCCCGCTCAACCCCACCCCCGGCTCGAAGTGGACCGCCTCCGACCCCGCCGACGAGCGCGAGTTCGTGCGCCGGCTGGAGGCCAAGGGCATCCCCACGACCGTCCGCGACACCCGCGGCAGCGAGATCGACGGCGCCTGCGGGCAGCTGGCCGCGACCGAGTAGCTCCGGTGACGCCCGAGGACGTCGCCGCCGCGTCGGCCGCCTGGCTGTGGTTCCCGGACGACGCGACGTCGTACTCCACCGAGGAGCTGCTGCTCGTCCGGTGGCCGGACTACTTCGCCGTACCCCCGACGCTGATGCACCTGGCCGCGACCGGCTCCGACGTCGAGGACGACGTCGACCGGCTGCTGGCCGAGGCGGCCGGCCGGGTCCAGGCCTGGGGCTTCGCCGAGCTGGTGGTCCGGGTGGGGGTCGACGCCCCGGCCGCGCTGGTGGAGACGCTGGAGGACCTCGACGCCGAGGTCGTGGAGACCGTGGACGTGTTCGCGCTCGACCTCGACGGCGGGGTGCCCGACGTCTCGGCGCCCGAGGACGTCGAGATCCGCTGGGCGCTCGACGGGCCGACGACGCGCGACCACCTGGAGGTGAGCATCGCGGCGTTCGAGGAGGGGGGCCTGCCCGACGAGGAGCGGCTGCGCGAGCTGGCCGAGGAGACCGCCGAGGCGCACCGCGAGGGTCGGGGCTCGACGGCCGTCGCGTACGTCGACGGCTCCGCGGTCGGCTCCGGAGGGCTGACGGTCGTCGACGGCGTGGCCCGGCTCTGGGGCGCCGGCGTCGTGTCGCCCGCCCGCGGCCGGGGCGTCTACCGCTCGGTGCTGACCGCCCGCCTGCAGTACGCCGTCGCGCACGACGCGTCGATGGCCCTGGTCAAGGGCCGGGTCGAGACCTCCGGGCCGATCCTGCGGCGGGCCGGCTTCACGTCGTACGGGCAGGAGCGGGACTACCGGCTCACGCTCTGACCAGGGGTGGACCGGTCACCGGGTTCGGTTGCTGCTCCGGCGACCCACGAGGCCGACGACGCCGCAGCCGATCAGCAGGAGCCAGGCGGCATCGGCGAGGAACGAGTCCCACCGGGATCCGTACGACGCGGGCATCCTCAGCGCCCAGGTGACGGCGAAGCCGGCCCACAGGACGACGAAGAGCGGGTTGCGCCGCCACCACCCGAGGACGCGAGATCTCACGCTGACGCGCGCTCGCGCCGTCGGATCAGGCACGACGTAGCCGCGAGCGGACACCGGCCCAGGAGACGGTCCGCGCCCACCACGGAGTCCGGCCTGGCCGACGCCGTACGAACCACGAGGCGAGCGACAAGATCGCGAACCCCAACCAGGCGACGCCGAGCCCCACCACGCCATCGGAGATCCACCAGACTCCGAGGAGGGCGCCACCCGCGGCCTGGACGAGCGTCAGCACGTCCGGCTTCGGGTCTTCGTCCATGCCCGAAGCCTAGAGGAACCGGCAGTGCGTGGTCGGGCCGCTGAGGCGACCACGATGCGGAAGGCGACGCCCGTCTCGTCGCGGGAGCTGACGGCGGATCGGATCGTCTGCGAACCTCGGCTCGCGGCGTACCAGGCGGAGTGACGCATCGTGGCGCAAGGCAGCTAAGCGGAGTTACTCGATGGTCAAGGCCCAGCGGACGATGAAGTCGATGTCCTTCTGTCGTAGACCCTTGCCGGGGTCTACGAATCTCAGGCAGGCCTTCCGGTGTCGGACCGCGGCTCGGTCGTAGCGCGAGACTTCGTCGTCTAGCCATGCGAACGGCCGCGTGCCGACCGCTCCTATCACCTGGCTGACCTTCCAGAACTGGCGACGAGAGGGGCATTTGAACTGCGCAGCCTCGTGATCCTCCAGATCCAATTCGAGTACTGGCAGCCTGGGCAGGCCTATCCGCGGACCGATGTCGACGTTGGCGCCTTGGTTCCAAGTCGTGCACCACGTGATCTCGAAGATCTCCGCAACGCTCAGGAGCATCGGGCCATGGGCTGGGTTGAGGCGAACTCCGAAGTTCTCGATGACATGCTCTTCGTACCCGGCGGGTGTGCGCTTCGCCTTCCAGGGGTTCAGTGGCCCGTCCACATCTAGCAGGAGTAGCGGCTTCGAGCCGCTCTCTCCGTCGGCCAGCATGTGCGCAGACTATCGAGCCGAGGGCGTCCCCGGATCGTGCGGCACCGGCGTCGCCACTCGCCCATCTGACTGATCAGTTCGTCCCGCGCGGCGGAACGCACGCACGGGGCCGACTATCCAGTCACGGCCAGGGGAGTGCACCCCTGCGCAGAACGGACCGCGGGTGCGCGACTTCGGACACCGACAGGGGCGACCTTCGACCGATGCCCGGCGACATCGCCGGCCCTAGC
Source organism: Nocardioides lianchengensis (assembly GCF_900101465.1). GTDB lineage: Bacteria > Actinomycetota > Actinomycetes > Propionibacteriales > Nocardioidaceae > Nocardioides > Nocardioides lianchengensis. The sequence continues at coordinate 178,660 of NZ_FMZM01000003.1, read as the reverse complement.
GTCGCGGGGGTGAGGTGGACGCGGTGGGGCCCGGTGCTGGTGCTCGTGCTGCTCGCTCCGTGGTCGGCCGAGATGGCCTGGGGCGGCTTCCCGGTCACCCTGATCGTGCCGATCCTGCTCTTCCTGGCCCCGTTGTACGGCGGCGCGGCTCTGCTGATCCGCGAGCTGGCCCGGCGTACCGGGCGCGGGTGGCCGACGATCCTCCTGCTCGCGGCCGCCTTCGGCGTGCTGCAGGCCGGCGTGGTCGATCAGTCGCTGTTCAACCCGGCGTACGGCCGCTACGACTTCCAGCACCCCGTGCACGTGCCCGGGATCGACGTCAGCCTCTACTACCTGGTCGCCTTCCTCGCCGGCCACGTCGTGGCCAGCATCGCCGTACCGATCGTCGTCGCCGAGGCCTGGTCGCAGCGGCCCACGGAGCCGTGGCTCTCGCGTCGGGCGCTGGGGGTGGTCGCGGTGGTCTACGCCCTGGCCTCCGTCGTCAACCACGTCGGCGTGAAGGAGGACGAGGGGGACGGCTTCCAGGCGGCGCCCCTGCAGACCGCGGTGGCCCTCGGGGCGGTGCTCGTCCTCGCGCTAGTCGCGTGGTGGTGGCCCGCCCGACCGGCACGCCCGTCCCGGGTGCCCCCGCCCTGGGCGCTGGCTGTCGTCGGGTTCGTGGCCTACCTGCTCTACCTGCCGGGCGAGGGCGCGGGCGCCCTGGTGGTCGCCGCGGTCGCTATCGCCCTGGTCGTGCTCCTCGTCGGGTCCTGGTCGCGGAGCACACGGTGGACCTCCCGCCACACCACCACCCTGGCGATCGGCGCCTTCCTGGTGGGGGCGGTGGCCCCGTTCCTCAACGAGCCGTACGACGTCGAGGTCTCCGCGGGGAGCGAGCTGCTCAGCGACCTGGTCGCGGCCGCGGTGTGCCTGGCCGTGGTGGGTGCGACGCTCGCGCGGCGTGCGGCGTACCCGCTGGCACGCTGAGGTTCACGTGTCGTCCACGTCACTCTCGGCCGTTGTTGAGGTGCGCTTCCTAGCGTCCGGGCCATGGAGAACCTCCGGGTCCTGATCGTCTCCGAGTCCTTCCTGCCGCAGGTCAACGGCGTCACGAACTCCGTGCGCCGGGTCCTCGAGCACCTCGCCGCCACCGGCCACGAGGCCGAGCTGGTCGCGCCGACCGGTCCGCCGTCGTACGCGGGGTTCCCGGTGACCCACGCGCGGGGCGCCAGCCTGCCCTTCTACCGCGACTTCCGGATCGGGCTCGAGACCCGCCGCCGGCTGCGCGCGGTGATGCTCCGCTTCCGCCCCGACGTCGTGCACGTGGCGTCGCCGGCGACGCTGGGCTACCAGGCCACGCGGGCGGCGGCCGAGCTCGGCATCCCGACCGTGGCGATCTACCAGACCGACCTGGTCGGCTTCGCCGAGCGCTACGGCATCGCCGGCGGCTGCCGGGCGATGGCCGGCCTGACCCGCCGGATCCACCACCGCGTCGACCTCACCCTCGCGCCGTCCAGCGCGAGCCTGCGCCAGCTCGACGAGCTGGGCGTGCCGCGCACGGTGCTGTGGCCGCGCGGCGTCGACCTGCAGGCCTTCCACCCGGTACGACGCTCCACCGCGCTGCGCCAGGAGCTCGCGCCCGACGGCCGGCTGCTCGTCGGGTACGTCGGCCGCCTGGCGCCCGAGAAGGAGCTCGACCTGCTGAGCCACCTGGCCGAGGACCCGCGCTACCGCCTGGTCCTCGTCGGAGGCGGCCCGGAGGAGCAGCGGTTACGCACCCTGCTCCCCGGCGCCGCCTTCCTCGGCGTGCTGCACGGCGACGCGCTGGGGGCGGCGTACGCGAGCCTCGACGTGTTCGTGCACACCGGCCGCCACGAGACCTACTGCCAGTCGGCCCAGGAGGCCCTGGCCTCCGGGGTCCCGGTCGTCGCGCCACGGGCCGGCGGGCCGGTCGACGTCGTCCGGGACGGGGTGGCCGGCCACCTCTACACGCCCGGTGACGCGGCCGAGCTGGCGTCGTACGTCGGGCGGCTCGCCGACGACCAGCTCTACCGGCGCCGGATGGGGCTGGCCGCGCGGCGCAGCGTCAACGGCCGGTCGTGGCGCTCGGTCAACGACCGGCTGGTGGAGCACTACCGGGCCGTGGCCTCCGAGCGGGTGACCCGGCTCGCTGCCTGACCTCCCTAGGATCAGGCGGCGTGGACGACGTCGACGCGCTCTGGGCCGAGGTGGCCCGCCGGGGCACGCCCCTGGTCGACCCGGTCCCGGACACGACCGACGAGGTCGAGCTCACCTATCCCTGGCGCGCCAGCGACCCGTCGGTGACCGGGGTCGAGATGGTCGGGACCCCGAGCCCCGTCCTCAACGAGACCTTCGCCCGCCACCCGCTGACCCGCGTCGGCGACACCGACACCTGGACGGCGAGGTTCCGGGCGCCGGCGCGGACCGTGCACGGCTACGGGTACGTCGAGCTGGGTCCCGACCGGCAGCCGCTGAACGAGGCGCCGCGGCCCGACCCGCACGCCCGCCGGCAGCACCCCGGGCCGGACGCGCGGCTCGACGTACCGCCGCTGCCCGGCGAGTGGACGCCCACCTTCTCCGTCACGGACCTGCGCCCCGAGGCCGGGCCGGCGCCGGCGCCCGCCGCGACCGGCACCGTGCGCGAGCACTCCTTCGCCAGTGAGCTGCTCGGCGACACCCGCCGGCTCTGGTCCTACACCCCCGCCGGGTACGACGAGGGGCAGCCGGCCTGGCTGGTCCTGCTGCACGACGGCTGGCAGTGGCGAGCGTCGTCGCCAGTCGCCACGATCCTCGACGACCTGGTGGCCCGCGAGGAGCTCCCGTCGACGGTGGTGATCATGCATGAGTGTCCGGAGGGCCGGCGCGGGGTCGAGCTGGTCGGCGACGAGCGGTTCGCGGACGCGATGGCCACCGAGCTCGTGCCGTGGGCGCGCGAGACCTGGGGCCTGCCGGCCGACCCGGCGCGCACGGTCGTCGCTGGGCAGAGCTACGGCGGGCTGAACGCGGCGTACCTCGGGCTGCGGCACCCGGACGTCTTCGGCCATGTGGTGAGCCAGTCCGGGTCCTACTGGCACTGGCGCGAGCCGAGCGGCGAGGAGTGGCTCACCGCGCTCGTGCGCAGCAGCCCGCGGGTGCCGGTGACCTTCCACGTCGAGGTCGGCCTGCTGGAGGGCGCGATGATGGTCGAGGCCAACCGGCGGCTGCGCGACGCGCTGGCCGACCGGGGCTACGAGCACGCCTACCGCGAGACCGCCGGCGACCACGGGTGGATCGCCTGGAGCCGCACCCTCGGCGACGCCCTGAGATGGGTCACCCGCCCCTGACCAGCGCGGCCGCCTCCTCGACGGTGTCGACCAGGTGGACGTGCGGCTCCATGGCCCGCCCGCGGGCCAGCGCCTGCAGCAGCGGCCAGGCCGGCAGCGTGCGGGTCCAGTGCTCCACCCCGACCAGCACCATCGGCGCCACCGACGCCTCGTCGGCGTAGTAGTTCTCGCAGGCGTCCTGGAACACCTCCTGCACGGTCCCGGCGGCCCCGGGCAGGAAGACGATGCCCGCGTCACAGACTTCGAGGAGGACCGACTCGCGGACCGCGTTGCGGAAGTACTTCGCGATCGCCGTCGCGAACAGGTTCGGCGGCTCGTGGCCGTAGTGCCAGGTGGGGATGCCGAGGGTCTCGCGGTCGGTCGGGAACCGCCCGGCCACCGCCCGGGCGGAGTCGGCCCACGCCGTCACCGAGGGTCGGTACGACGGGGTCGCGGCCAGCTCGGCCAGCGCGTCGTCGAGGTAGGCGGCGGGACGGTCGGCCAGCCGCGCGCCCAGGTTGGCGGCCTCCATGGCGCCGGGCCCGCCGCCGGTGGCGACCACGTGGGTCGCGCCGAGCAGGTGCCCGAGCCGCGCGGCGGCGTCGTACCCTTGCTCGCCGCGGAGCGCCGCGTGGCCACCCATCACGCCCACCAGGTGCCGGCCGTCGGTCCAGGCCTGCAGCGCCTGGTCGATCGCGTGGTCGTGCAGGGTCTTGGCGAGCTCGGCCTCCGCGTCGCCGGGCCTCTGTGCCCAGGCATAGGCACGGGCGTCGAGGGAGCGGTCGTAGGACGGGGTGTCGTAGAGGTCGGCGGGGGAGTAGAGGCCGCCGCGGTGCACGTCGACCGGCACGTCCGGGATCGCCGGGAGCACCAGCGCGCCGGCCGCCGTCATCTCGTCGGCGACGCCGGGGGCGAACCGGCAGCCAAGGAACGACGCGCCGGCCACCCGGCAGGCCTGCAGCTCGGCGGTGCGATCGGTCAGGTCGACCGACCGCACCCGCCAGCCGCTGAGCCGCCGCGCCCCCGCGGCCAGCCGGTGGTCGAGGTCTGCGAGCGACTCGACGTGGACGATGCGGCCGCGGGTGCGCTTCACGCCCTGAAGGTTAGAAGGCGTGCGCGAGCAGCTCCGCGAAGAGGTCGTTCTCGTCCACGTCGAGCCCGCGCGCCCGGAACCAGGTGCAGACGTTGGTGCAGTCGCGCATCAGGAAGTCCATCCCGTTGAGATTGCCGACCAGGTCGACGATCTGCGGGAGGTCGATGACCACCAGCCGCTCGCCGGCGGCCAGGATGTTGTACGGCGACAGGTCGCCGTGCACGATCCCGTGCTGGACGAGGGTGGCCAGGGTGTCGCGGAGCTGGTCGAAGTAGGACCGCAGCAGCGCCGGCTCCGGCCGGGTCTGGGCCAGCCGCGGAGCCGTGTCCACCCCGTCCTCGGTCTCGACGGTGATCCACTCCATCTGGATCTCGGTGCCGTCGATCTGCACCGGGTAGGGCACCGGCAGGCCCAGCTCCCAGCAGCGCCTCAGGGCGTCCCACTCCGAGACCGCCCACTCGCCGGCCGCGACCAGCTTGCCGAAGGTGCTCTTGCGCTTGATCGCCCGCTCGTCGCGGGAGCGCTTCATGCTGCGCCCCTCCGTGTACGACGCGGCGCGGTGGAAGGTGCGGTGGTCGGTGCCGCGGTAGCGCTTGGCCGCCATCACCACCCCGCGGTCGGGCTCGTGCGGGTCGGCCCGCTCGACGAGGAAGACATCGGCCTCCTTGCCGGTCTTCAGGATGCCGAGCTCGGTGTCGATCGCCCCGCGGGACGTGACGACCCAGTCGGGGCGCGGCTCGGGGCCGCGGGAGAGCGGCTCGACGTCGTACCAGGTGGTCCAGCGCTGGCCGTCGGCGACGTCGTCGTACGTCTGGAAGTCGAAGACGAAACGGGGGTCGAGCTCAGGGTGCTGCGGGTCGTGCGAGAAGTCGTGCGTCATCGGTGGTGGTGCTCCATCGGGAGAGGAGGGGGTGGTCTGCGGACAGGCCAACGACAGTCATGGACATGTCACGCTCCTCTCGACGGGCACCGGCAGGACGCCGACGCAGACCCCCAGCATCCGGCCCCGGTTCTCCACAGCGCAACCGGATTAGGCGCCGAGTCAGCAGAAAGTGCGGGCCGAGTCAGCACCACTGGTGCTGACTCGGCCCGCAACTTCTGCCGACTCGGCGATCAGCAGACGGAGTCGGTCGGCCTCGGGTTGGTGAGGCCGAACAGCAGGCGCAGAGTCAATAAGTAACATCTAGAAACTAGACTAAAAGTGGAACAGGTATCACTCCTCGTTCGGATAGGTCCGGAGGGCCGGCCGCGCTCAGGCGGCCAGGTCGCCGGTGGTCGTGGGGATGCCCTGCTCGGCGACGTGCTCCCAGGCGTCGTCGACGTGGACCACCGAGCGGCCCAGGCGGTGCAGCAGGCTGGCGGCGATGCCGGCGCGGTAGCCGGACTTGCAGTGCACCCACAGCTCGCCGGCGGGCAGCGTCGCGGCGACCAGCTCGACGTCCTGGACCGGCGCGTGCACGGCCCCCGGCAGGTGACCCTGCTCGTACTCGTCGCGCTGGCGGACGTCGACCACGACCCGAGGATCGGTGGGCGGCGTGCGGAAGTCGGCCCAGGTCGCGCGGCGGTAGGTCGCCTCGAGCGGCGCCTCCTGCGGCAGGACGTGGGTGCCGACGCCGTCGATGCCGATCCGGGCCAGGTCGCGCAGGGCGGGCGCCAGCAGTCGCGGCGAGTCGGTGAGCAGCACGATGTCGTCCTGCCACGGCACCAGCCAGCCGACGTACGTCGCGAACTGCGTGGAGTACTCGACGCTCACGGAGCCGGCGAGGTGGCCCTCCGCGAACTCGTCGCGGCCGCGCAGGTCGACCACCCAGGACCCGCGCAGGATCGCGTCGGAGACCTCCTCGGCGGTGGCCGGTCGGGCCGGTCGCGGAGCGGCGCGGCCGGCGCCGGCCCGGTTCAGCGGGTCCATGTGCGGGTAGTGCGCCGGGATCGGTCCGTAGCCCGCGACCAGCTCGCGGGCGTAGTCGTCGCGGTCGCTGCCGAAGGCCGGGTTGCGGTCCTTCTCGTCGCCGATGGTCACGATGTCTCCGTCCTCGCCGGTGCCGGCGGTGAGGGTGCTGCCGGCGCAGAAGCTGCCGAAGCCGTGGGTGGGGTGCAGTTCGGTCGCGGGGTCGAGGTCGCCGAGGAGTCGGGCGCTGGCCCACTGGGCCCGGGCCAGGTCGAGCGCCAGGCGCGGGTCGATCAGGTCGGTCCGGCCGACGCTGCCGTGCAGCAGGCTGCCACCGCTGAACAGGGCGCCGGGCTGACCGGGGGCGCAGGCCAGGAACGACTGGTGGTGCCGGGTGTGGCCCGGCGTCGCGAGCACGCGGACGTCGAGGCCCCCGACGGGGACGACGTCGCCGTGCCGCACGCCCACCCGCTCGAAGTCGACCCGCTCGTCGGACGAGAGCAGGTAGTCGGCTCCGTGTCGGCGCGCCAGCCCGAGGGCGCCCGAGACGTAGTCGTTGTGGATGTGGGTGTCGGCCACGGTCGTGATCTCGACCCCCGCCTGCTCGGCCGCGCGCTCGACGATCCCCAGGTCGCGGGGTGGGTCCACGACGAGCGCACGACTGCCGTCGTGGACCAGGTGACAGCGGTTCCCGAGCTCGGGGACCTCCAGGGTGACCACGTGCATCCGAACGGGCATCCGGGACCTCCACCGATCTAAAGTCTATAAACTCAGTAGAGTTATAGCACCTGGGCTCTCGGGAACGCGAGCCCGACGGCCCCCGGTGGTCTAGATTTCTCGGATGCGCTCCTTCCGGGTCCTCGGGCCGTTCGTCGCCCTCGCGTGCACCGCCGCGCTCGTCGCTCCGATCGCCCCCGCGGTGTCCGTCCAGGCGGATCCCGTCGCCGGAGCGGCCGGGATCGGGGACCCCTACTTCCCGCTCGACGGCAACGGCGGGATCGACGTCGGCCACTACGACGTCCGCGTCGCCTACGACCTGGCCACCGGGCGGCTGCGCGGCCAGACCCGGGTCACCCTGCGCGCCACCCAGGACCTGTCCCGGTTCAACCTCGACCTGCTGCTGCCCGTGCAGTCGGTGCGGGTCGACGGCGTCCCAGCCTCCTTCGACAAGCCGGACCCGCACGAGCTCCGGATCACTCCTGCCCAGCCCGTGCCGCGGGGTCGGACCGTCGCCGTCGACGTGGCGTACGACGGCTTCCCCGAGCCGATCGAGTACGCCGGGGAGCAGAACTGGCTCGCCGACCGGCACGAGGTGGTCGCGATGAACCAGCCGCACATGGCGCCGTGGTGGTTCCCGGCCAACGACCACCCGCGCGACCGCGCGCGGCTCGACGTACGGGTGACGGTCCCGCGGGACCTCGACGTCATCGGCAACGGCACCCTGGCCGGGCGCACGGTCGACGGGGCGCTGGCCACCACCCACTGGCGCAGCGCGGAGGAGATGGCGCCGTACCTCGCGTTCTTCGCGGCGGGCCGGTTCCGGACCGCGTCCGGCACCTACCGCGGCCTGCCCTGGTACGTCGCGGTCTCGGAGCGGTTGTCGCCCGCGCAGCAGGCGAGCTCGATGCGGCTGATGCGTCGTACGCCCGCCATCACGGCGTGGCTGAGCCGGCGGCTGGGCCGCTACCCGTTCTCCAGCACCGGGGGACTGACCACCGCGCTGCCCGTCGGGTTCGCGCTCGAGAACCAGACCCGGCCGACGTACCCGGTGATGACGAGCGACGCGACCCTCACCGTGGTCCACGAGCTCGCCCACCAGTGGTTCGGCGACTCGGTCACGGTGCGCGGATGGCGCGACATCTGGCTCAACGAGGGCCCCGCCACCTTCTTCGAGGTGCTGTGGACCGAGAAGCACGGCGGGCCCAGCGGCCGGGAGTGGCTGGCGCAGAACTACCGCGACCTGCGCGCCAACGAGTACTTCTGGCAGATCCGGGTCGACGACCCGGGCGCGGAGCACATCTTCGACACGCCCGTCTACCAGCGAGGCGCGATGGCCCTCCAGGCCCTGCGCACCCGCATCGGCCAGCGCGACTTCGACCGGCTGCTGCGGCGCTGGGTGCGCACGCACCGGGGGACCACCGGCAGCACCCGCGAGTTCGTCGACCTGGCCGAGCAGGTCAGCGGCGAGCACCTCGGCCGGTTCTTCCGGGCCTGGCTGCGCGCGCCGCACGCGCCGGCGGCGACCCGGGCGAACGGGCTGCGGAGCTAGGTGCCGGGGACGTGCTGAGAGGGGCGCATGAGCATGCTGAGCGGTGATGGCGAGTTGCTGACGTTCCTCGTGGTGGCGCGCACCGGGCCGGGCGACTACCCGCATCCGGTCGAGGTGGCCGTCCACCCCGCCGGTCCGAAGTCCCGGATGTCCTTCTCGATCGGCCCGCACGCGGCGAACGTCGGTGGACAGATCCCGCTCTCCCGGGTCCTCGACGGCACCGGCCTCAACCCGTCGTTCGAGGAGGAGTTCGCCGCGGGCGACCTGTCCTGGCTCCTGCCGTACCTGGTCCGGTTGCAGGCCGGCGAGGACGTGGAGAGCGAGATCGTGGAGGCCTACACGGCCCGGCACGGTCGGGCCCCCCAGTTGTCGCTCCAGGAGTACTTCGACTCGTGATCCCGGGGTCGGACGCCGTGCGTGCCGGACGGCGGCCGTTGTGGGACCGGTCGGTGGGCGTCATCATTCGTCCATGACGACGGCGCGACCGCAGCACGACGACATCGACCACGCGGCCAGGTCGGACGTGCGCCTGGCCGTGGGCGTCGTCGCGGTGGCCCTGGTGGGCTTCGCGGTCCTCGTCGTGCTCCCGTCCGCCGTCACCGACTTCACCGCGCCCGCGGGCACCGACGCCCTGTGGAGCCTCGGCGGGTCGCTCACTCTCGTCCTGGCCCCGGTCGCCGCCGGCCTGGCCGGACTCGCGAGCGCGGTCGTGCTGTGGCGCCGCGATGACCTGGGCGACACGACGCGGCGCCTGCACCTGGTCGTGCTCCTGGCCGTGGCGGCGTTCGCGGTGTTCCTCGCCTCCCCGGCCGGGCGGTCGGCCATCGCCTGGTGGCGGGACTGAGGCCCGCCTCCTCGGCGGCCATCCCCTCGGGCCGCTGGATCGCCACCAGGGGAGCTCCTCCCGCGTGACACGATCCGCGCATGGCCAACGCGCTGGACTTCGAGGTGACGGTCGAGGACGGGGCGACGGCACTCGTGCCGGTGATCGACGGCCGATCACTCGTCGACCTGATCGCCGCCTACGAGGCTCGCCGCGGCTACGAACCGTCGGGTGGCTACGGCGGGATCGTCCCGGCGCACTTCCGGTTCGGGGACCTGGGCCGCTACTACGAAGCCCGCGAGCAGCGCCAGTGGCCCCGGCCCGGGCACGCGTGGGTGCTCGGCTGCGACTGCGGCGAGGTCGGCTGCTGGCCGCTCACCACCCGCGTCACCGTCGCCGGATCGGACGTCACCTGGTCCCACTTCAGCCAGGACCGTCGTCCGAGCTGGGACTACGAGGGGTTCGGACCCTTCACGTTCGATCGTCAGGAGTACGCGAGTGTCGTCGCTCGGGCGGCCGCCGCGGTCGACTGACACACCGGCAGTGGACGCGAGCAGCCGAGGGCTACCCCCGCAACCGCACCGACAGACAGGTCACGCAGCCCTCGAGCTTCTCGAACTCGGAGATGTCGACGGTGACCACCCGCAGGCCGCGCTCCTCGAAGAGCCGGGCGGTGCGGGGCGCGTTCGCGGACATCAGCACGGACCGGTCGTCGAGCAGGACGACGTGCGCGCCCGGCTCCTCGGGCACCGGCAGGAACGCGTCCCAGGTGGCCGGCTCGTCGACGAGCGGCTCGTAGCCGATCACCGTGCCGTCGGGCAGCGCCGTGACGGCCGACTTCAGGTGCAGCACCTTCGCCACGGGTACGCCGACGACGCGCCCGCCGAGCGGTCCCAGCAGGGCGGCGAGCTGCTCCAGCCCGGAGGCGTTCGTGCGTCCGCCGAGCCCGACCCAGACGGTTCCGTCGTGCTTCAGCACGTCGCCGCCGTCGAGGGTGCCGGGCGCCTCGATCCGGGCGATCCGGTAGCCGAGGCCGCGTAGCGCCTCCTCGGTGCCGGCGGTCTCGGGCTTGCGCTCGTCGGCCCCCGGGCGGCTGATCACCGCGAGGTCGCCGTACACGACGACGGTGTCCTCGACGAAGGCCGCGTCGGGGCAGTCGTCGGCCGGCGCGACCTCGACGGTCTCCCAGCCCTCGGCGCGCAGCGCCGCGACGTACGCCTCCCACTGGCGCTGGGCCAGGGGGAGGTCGACCGGGGTGCGGGCGATGTGGGTGATCAGGCCCTCGGCCATGCGGGGGCTGGGACGGCGGACGAGGGCGCGCATGGTTCTCCTCGGGACGGATGGGCTCAGTGCAGCAGGGGCGAGACGGCCTTGGCGACCAGGCTCGGGCAGCGGGTCACGGACTCCTCGGCGTCGGCGAGGGTCATCGCGCGCAGGCCGGCGTTGATGCCGAGCCAGCGCAGCGGCTCGCGCTCCCAGTCCTGCGACCGGTGGCCGACCCAGGGCAGCCGGACCAGGTCGGTGTCGTGACCGAGCACCAGGTCGCGCAGGGTGCGGCCCGCGAGGTTGGTGGTCGAGAGGCCGTCGCCGACGTACCCGCCGGCCCAGGCCAGGCCGGTGCTCGGGTCGAGGCCGACCGAGGCGGTCCAGTCGCGGGGGATGCCGAGCGCGCCGCCCCACGCGTGCGTGACGCGGGTGCCGGCCAGCACCGGGAAGAGGTCGACCAGGCTGGCGTAGAGGCCGGCGAAGACCCGCTCGTCGCGGTCGTACTCGGGGCGGATCCGCGAGCCGAGGTGGTACGGCGCGCCGCGACCGCCGAAGACCAGCCGGTCGTCGGCGGTCCGCTGGCCGTAGACGATGAGGTGGCGGTGGTCGCTGAACGTCTCGCGCCGGGCCAGGCCGATCTCGTCCCAGGTCTCGGCCGGGAGCGGCTCGGTGGCGATGATCAGCGAGTAGACCGGGACGACCGCGCGGCGGTGACCGGCCAGCTGGGAGGTGTAGCCCTCGGTCGCGCGGACGACGGTCGACGCGCGCACCGTGCCGTGCTCGGTGACGGCCGCCCCGGGCTCGATCCGGGTCACGCGCGTCTGCTCGTGGATCGTGACGCCTCGCCGCTCCACCGCGTCGGTGAGTCCGCGCACCAGCCGGGCCGGGTGCAGCGCCGCGCAGTCCGGCGTGTACGTCGCACCGCGCGAGCGGCTGCCCCGCAGCACGGCGTCGGCCTCGCCGCGGTCGAGCAGCCGCAGGTCGTCGTCGCCGCGGCCCCACGAGCGGGCGTGGGCGACCTCGGCCCGGGCGCGCGAGAGCTGGGCGCGGCTGCGCGCGAGCACCACGGTGCCGGCCTTCGCGACGTGCGCGTCGAGGTGCTCGGTGGCTGCCACGCGGACCACCTCGTCGACGGTGGCGCGCATGGCCGCGTGCTGGGCGAGGGCGGCCGCGCGGCCCGTCGTACCGCCTCCGGCCATGGCGGCGAGGCTGTCGAGCGAGGCGGGGAACAGGGCCGAGCACCAGCCGCCGTTGCGGCCCGAGGCGCCGAAGCCGGCGACCTCCGACTCCAGCACGGCGATCCGCAGGGAGGGGTCGGCGTCGGCCAGGTAGTAGGCCGTCCACAGCCCGGTCAGCCCGCCGCCGACGATCGCCACGTCGACCTCGCGGTCGCCCGGCAGGGCCGGGCGCGGGGCCCAGTCGGTGTCGGTGGTCTCGTGCCAGAGGGAGAGGCCGGCGTACCCGCTCAGCGGACGCCCCAGGAGTAGGTCTGCTTGTGCAGACGCAGGTACATGAAGGTCTCGGTCGACAGCACGCCCTCGGTGTCGCGGATCCGGCCCGAGATGACCTCGAGGAGGTGCTCGTCGCTCTCGGCGACCACCTCGACCAGCAGGTCGAAGCTGCCGGCGGTGATCACGACGTAGTCGACCTCGGGGATGGCGGCGATGGCGTCCGCGACCGGCTCCAGCCGGCCGGACACCCGAACGCCGACCATGGCCTGCCGCGCGAACCCGAGCTCGAGCGGGTCGGTCACCGCGACGACCTGCATCACGCCGCCGTCGATGAGCCGCTGCACCCGCTGGCGCACCGCTGCCTCCGAGAGACCGACCACCTTGCCGATGGCGGCGTACGAGCGCCGTCCGTCCTGCTGCAGCTGCTCGATGATGGCCTTCGAGACGTCGTCCAGCTGGACCGCGCCACGCTCCTGCTTCGGGCTCATGGAGCCATGCTCGCAGGCGGGGCCGATCCGGCCAAGCAGCGGCGCGCGCGACGTCGTACAAAGGATTTCGTTGCGAACAGGTTTCCAATCGACCGGATCGCTTGTCGGCACCCCCCTGAGGTGGCACGATCCGAGCAATCGAGAGCGTCTGCTCGAAGGGAGCCGCATGTCTACAGGAACGCCGGGACCCCGTCTCGCGACGTCGCGTCGGACCATGCTGCAGGGAGTGGGGGCGGTGGCCTTCCTGGGGGCCAGCGCGGCTGCGCTGAAGCTGCCGTTCTTCGGGACCGACGGCTTCGAGCAGGACCCGGCCAGCTGCCGGGCCACCGACCTGTCGGCCAGCCAGATGAAGCTCATCGTGTCGAACTGGCCGAGCTACATCGACGCCGACGAGGATCCCTCGACGCTCTCGATCTTCGAGGAGCGCACCGGCATCGCCGTCGACTACTCCGACGACGTCAACGACAACGCCGAGTTCTACGCCAAGGTCCGCAACCAGCTGGGCAGCTGCACGTCGATCGACCGCGACCTGGTGATGCTGACCGACTGGATGGCCGCGCGGTTCATCTCGCTCGGCTGGACGCAGCCCTACGACAAGGCCAACGTCCCCAACCTGCACGCCAACCTGATCGACCCGTTGCGCAACCGGCAGTGGGACCCCGACCTGGAGTTCCACGCGCCCTGGCAGACCGGCCTGACCGGCATCGCCTACAACGCGTCCAAGACGGGGGAGGTGCGCAGCTTCGAGGAGCTGCTGACCCGGGCCGACCTGCGCGGACGCGTGACGCTGCTGTCCGAGATGCGCGACACGATGGCCTTCCTGCTGAAGATCACCGGCGCGAACCCCGACGACTTCACCGACGACCAGTGGGGCGTCGCGATCGAGCGGCTGCGCGAGGTCGTCGCGAGCGGCCAGATCCGGGCCTTCACCGGCAACGACTACACCCAGGACCTGGCGGCCGGGAACATCCTGGCCTGCGAGGCGTGGTCGGGCGACGTGATCCAGCTGCAGGCCGACAACCCCGACATCAAGTTCGTGGTGCCGGAGGAGGGCCTGTCGCTGTGGAGCGACAACATGCTCATCCCCAACCAGGCCACCCACCAGGCCAACGCCGAGAAGTGGATCGACTACTACTACGAGCCCGCGGTCGCCGCCCAGCTCGCGGCCTGGGTCAACTACATCTGCCCGGTCAAGGGGGCGCAGGAGGAGATGGAGAAGATCGATCCCGACCTGGCCTCGAACCCGCTGATCTTCCCCGACGACGACATGCTGGCGAACACCTTCGACTTCATGCCGCTCGACGCCAAGCAGAGCAACGAGTACGAAGGAGACTGGGCCAATGTCACAGGTGGCTGACGTGCCGACCGAGCAGGTGGGCGACTCGTCGTACGACGGACTGCGCCTGCGTGGGGTGAGCAAGACCTACCCGAACGGCTTCACCGCGGTCGACACGCTCGACCTCGACGTACCGCGTGGGTCGTTCATCGCGCTGCTGGGGCCGTCGGGCTGTGGCAAGACGACGACCCTGCGGATGGTGGCCGGGCTCGAGACGCCCACGTCGGGGGAGATCCGGCTCGCCGGCGACGACATCACCTACGCCAAGCCCTACAAGCGGCCGGTCAACACGGTCTTCCAGAACTATGCGCTCTTCCCGCACCTCGACATCTTCGAGAACGTCGCCTTCGGGCTGAAGCGGCGCAAGGTGAAGGACGTCGAGGCGCAGGTCCGCGAGATGCTCGCCCTGGTCGAGCTCGACAGCCAGGCCCGCAAGAAGCCGACCCAGCTCTCCGGCGGTCAGCAGCAGCGGGTCGCGCTCGCGCGGGCGCTGATCAACCGGCCCGAGGTGCTGCTGCTCGACGAGCCGCTCGGTGCGCTCGACCTGAAGCTGCGGCGCTCGATGCAGATCGAGATCAAGCGGATCCAGACCGAGGTCGGGCTCACCTTCGTCCACGTCACCCACGACCAGGAGGAGGCCATGACGATGGCCGACACGGTCGCGGTGATGAACGCCGGCGTGATCGAGCAGCTCGGCGCCCCGGAGGAGCTGTACGAGAACCCGCGCTCGACGTTCGTCGCCAACTTCCTCGGCCAGTCCAACCTGATCGAGGGCACCGTGGTCTCGCGGGGCTCGGACGTGACGTCGGTCGACATGCACGGTATCGGCGTCTCGGTGCCGACCGGTCGGACCCACACCGACGGCGAGAAGGGCTGGATCGGCATCCGGCCCGAGAAGGTGCTGATCGGAGAGGAGGGCGAGGCGCTCGACGCCCCCGGCAACACCATCCCCGGCGGGGTGGTCACCGACGTCAGCTTCAACGGCGTCTCGACGCAGTACCTCGTCCGGATGCCCTGGGGCCAGGAGCTCGCCGTCTTCGCCCAGAACACCGGCCGCACCCGGATCTTCCGGCGCGGCGACCGGGTCGAGCTGTCCTGGCGCCCCGAGTACGCCTTCCTGCTCGACTTCTCCCAGGACGCCTCGGCCGGTGCCCAGAAGGGCGACTGAGCGATGGCCGAGATGACCCGCCGGCGGGGGAGGACGGGCTACCTCCTGCTGCTGCCGGCGTTCCTGACGCTGCTGGTGTTCTTCGTCCTGCCGTTCTACTCGCTCATCGCGACCAGCCTGTACGACCCCAGCGGGTCGGACGTCGAGGGCTTCGAGATGACGTACCACTTCTCGAACTACTGGGACGCGATCAGCGACTACTCCGGCCCGCTCTTCCGCTCGCTCGTGTACGGCGGGGTCGCCACCCTGCTGTGCCTGGTGCTGGGCTACGTCCTGGCGTACGCCATGGCCTTCAAGGCCGGCCGCTGGAAGTACCTGCTCCTGGTGCTGGTCATCGCCCCGTTCTTCACCAGCTTCCTGGTCCGCACGCTGTCGTGGAAGCTGATCCTGGCTGACGACGGCTTCGTGGTGAACACGCTGCAGTTCCTGCAGATCCTGGGCGACGACGGGCGGCTGCTGGCCACGCCGGTCGCGGTGATCGCCGGCCTGGTCTACAACTTCCTGCCGTTCATGATCCTGCCGCTCTTCGCGAGCCTGGACCGGATCGACCCGCGGCTGATCGAGGCCTCCAGCGATCTCTACGCCCACCCGTTCGTCGGGTTCTTCAAGGTCACCTGGCCGCTCTCGCTGCCGGGCGTGGTCTCGGGGACCCTGCTGACCTTCATCCCGGCCGTCGGCGACTACATCAACGCCCAGCTGCTCGGCAGCACCGGGCAGCGGATGATCGGCAGCG
This sequence comes from Nocardioides lianchengensis, assembly GCF_900101465.1. Taxonomy (GTDB): domain Bacteria; phylum Actinomycetota; class Actinomycetes; order Propionibacteriales; family Nocardioidaceae; genus Nocardioides; species Nocardioides lianchengensis. The sequence goes on along the minus strand of NZ_FMZM01000003.1, from coordinate 162,843 downwards.
TCATCCAGAGCCAGTTCGTCGAGGCCAACAACTACCCGGCCGCGGCGGCGCTCTCGACGATGCTGATGATCGTCATCCTCGCCATGGTGCTGGTCTACGTGCGTCGCGCCGGGACGGAGGAGCTGCTGTGAGGTGGATCCGCGAGCACCTGGTGCTCTTCCTGGGCCTGCTGGTCCTCGTCTACATGTTCGTCCCGATCTTCGTGGTCGTGCTGATGAGCTTCAACGACCCGGCCAGCCGCAACGTCTACCGCTTCGACGGGTTCACCCTCGACAACTGGACCAACTTCTGCGGCCCGAACGGGCTCTGCGACTCTCTGGTCACCAGCGTCCTGATCGCCGCGCTCGCGACCCTGATCGCGACCGTCCTCGGCACGCTCGCCGCGTTCGCGCTGGTCCGCTACGACTTCGCCGGCCGCTCGGCCAGCAACCTGCTGATCTTCCTGCCGATGGCGGCCCCGGAGATCGTGCTCGGCTCGTCGCTGCTGGCCCTGTTCGTCGCCGCCGGCTTCGCCGGCCAGCTGGGCTTCTGGACGATCCTCATCGCGCACGTGATGTTCTGCCTGTCGTTCGTCGTCGTCACCGTGCGGGCCCGCCTGGCGGGCATGGACGACACGCTCGAGCAGGCGGCGATGGACCTCTACGCCACCCCGGCCCAGACCTTCTGGCGGGTCACCTTCCCGCTGGTGCTCCCCGGCATCGTCGGCGCCGCGCTGCTGAGCTTCTCGCTCTCCTTCGACGACTTCATCATCACCAACCTCAACGCCGGCACCGAGACCACCTTCCCGATGTACGTCTGGGGCGTCGCCCAGCGCGGCGTCCCGATGCAGGTCAACGTCGTCGGCACCCTCATGTTCCTGCTCTCCGTCGCCGTCGTCGTCGCCGGCGAGGTCAACAACCGCCGTCGCCGCGCCACCCTCACCTGACCCGCCAGCCCCGCGCCGAGTCAGCAGTAGTTGTGGGCCGAGTCAGCACCAGTAGTGCTGACTCGGCCCACAACTACTGCTGACTCGGCGGGACGGGTCAGGTGTGGGGGCGGTCAGAGGTAGCGGACGCCGCGGTGGGCGGCGAAGGCGTCGCGGAGCAGGCGCTCGGCGTCCTGGTGGTGTCCGAACGTGTTGGCCTCGGTGAACGTCTCGATCCGCCAGGCGCGGTGGTCGCGGATCCACCCGCGCCGGCCGCGGTCGTGCTCACGCTGCTCGTCGGTCGTGTGCCAGGCGCGGCCGTCGTACTCCCCGGCGAAGCGCTCCGCGCGGAGCCCCAGGTCGAGGAAGTACGACGACCCGTCGTCGCGCTCGATCTCGACCTGGGTCTCGGGCGGTGGCAGGCCCGCGTCCCACCACCGGTTGTCCAGGGCCGCCTCGCCGAAGGAGTCAAGGCCGGGATCGACTCGTTCCACCAGGAGCCGTTGCAGCACGATGCCGCGCTGCTTCCGGAACCGGTCGAGCTCGTAGGCGATCCGGTCGCGGGTGGACCCGCCCGCCGCGGCCATGCACGACATTCCCCACAGACGCATGTCCGCGGTCCGCTGGAGGCGTCCGAGGTCGAGGGCCGTCCGGAGGGGCGTCGTGACCACGAGCCCGTGGATCTCCATCAGGTCGTCGGGGCGCACCCATCGCTCGCCGCTCGTGGTGATCGCGTTGCGCACTGTACCGCCGTCACTGGGCCGGAAGCACGAGACCGGCGGCACACGCTCGTGGTCCCCGGGCGCGAGAGACTTCTCGCCGGCGTGGATCCAGGCGGCGGTCAGGTCGCAGATGAACCCGTCCTTCGGGACGACCAGACCGAGGGAGCGACACCGGAGCTCCAGCGAGTCGGGGAGGGAGGCGTCGACGTACACGTTGCGGACGGGCCGCCGCAGTCGACCCTCATGGGCCAGCTGCCGCAGACCCCAGTCGCGCAACCCGGCCTGCAGCGCGTCGGCGCGGGTGAACGGCAGGTGGCGGGGGAGCGGAAAGTCATGAGGCAGCGGAAGCGGCATGCCGAACGGGATGCCCGGTACGACGTACGCCCCACACCGGGTCCTCCGCAGCCTGTGGAGAACGCCGAGTCAGCACTACTGGTGCTGACTCGGCCCCCCACTTCTGCTGACTGGGCCCTCTACTTCTGATGACTCGGCGGTGGGTCAGAGGAGGGAGGAGGCCTTGTCGAGGACGACGCGGAGGATCTGCTCCATCTCGTCGAAGTGCTCGGGGCCGCAGATGAGCGGGGGAGCGAGCTGGACGACCGGGTCGCCGCGGTCGTCGGCGCGGCAGTAGAGGCCCTCGGCGTAGAGCTGCTTGGAGACGAAGCCGTAGAGGAGGCGCTCGCACTCCTCGTCGGTGAACGACTCCTTGGTGGTCTTGTCCTTGACGAGCTCGATGCCGTAGAAGTACCCGTCGCCGCGGACGTCGCCGACGATCGGGAGGTCCTTCAGGCGCTCCAGGGTGGCGCGGAAGGTGGCCTCGTTGTCGCGGACGTTCTCGAGGACCTTCTCCTCCTCGAACGCCTTCAGGTTCGCGAGCGCGACCGCGGTGGAGACCGGGTGGCCGCCGAAGGTGTAGCCGTGGGCGAACATCGCGCCGTCGGCGAGGAACGGCTCCATCAGCCTCTCGGAGGCGATCATCGCGCCGAGCGGGGCGTAGCCCGAGGTGATGCCCTTGGCGCAGGTGATGATGTCGGGCTGGTAGCCGTAGCGCTCGGCGCCGAACATGTGGCCGAGCCGGCCGAAGGCGCAGATGACCTCGTCGGAGACCAGCAGTACGTCGTACTGGTCGCAGATCTCGCGCACCCGCTGGAAGTAGCCGGGCGGGGGCGGGAAGCAGCCGCCGGCGTTCTGGACGGGCTCGAGGAAGACGGCGGCCACCGTGTCGGGGCCCTCGTTCTCGATGGCGATCGCGATCTGGTCGGCGGCCCAGCGGCCGAAGGCCTCGGGGTCGCTGCCGTCGAGGAACCCGCCGGTCGACTCGTCGGCGCGGTAGATGTTGGTGTTCGGGACCCGGAACGTCGAGGGCACGAGCGGCTCGAACTGCTGCTTCAGCAGCGGCAGGCCGGTGATCGACAGGGCGCCCTGGGTGGTGCCGTGGTAGGCGATCGCGCGGGAGATCACCTTGTGCTTCATCGGCTTGCCGGTGAGCTTGAAGTAGTTCTTCGCGAGCTTCCACGCGGTCTCGACGGCCTCGCCGCCGCCGCTGGTGAAGAAGACGCGGTTCAGGTCACCCGGCGCGTACGACGCGACCTTCTCCGCCAGCTCGATGGCGCTGGGGTGGGCGTAGGACCACAACGGCATGAAGGCCAGCTCCTTGGCCTGCGCCGCCCCGGCCTCGGCCAGGTCGGTGCGGCCGTGGCCGAGCTGCGACACGAACAGACCCGCCAGCCCGTCGAGGTACTTCTTGCCCTTCGCGTCGAACAGGTAGGCCCCCTCGCCCCGCACCATCAGAGGTACGTCGGCGTCCCGGTACGAGTCGTGCCGGGTGAAGTGCATCCAGAGGTGGTCCTTGGCTGCCTGCTGGAGGTGGTCGTAGTCCGCGCTCATGTCTCCATGGTGCGCGGTCCACCCCCTGATAAGCAAGTGAATCCGTTGTTACAAGGGGTGATTCTCGACTGATTTCGTTGTAGGAAGGCGGACATGGTCTCCACGCGCTTCCGAAACGGCACCTACTTCGACGGTCACCACCACCGCGGCGCGGCCGACGTGCTGGTCGAGGACGGCCGGATCGTGGCCGTCGGCGTGGGCCGGCCGGGCGACCGGGAGGTCGACCTGCGGGGCGGCCTGCTCGCCCCGGGGTTCGTCGACGCGCACGTGCACGCGGTCCAGGGCGGCCTCGAGCGGACCCGCTGCGACCTGTCCGAGCTCGGCACGCGGGAGGAGTACCTCGAGCGGATCGCGTCGTACGCCGCCGCGCACCCGGACCGGCCGTGGATCGAGGGCGGCGGCTGGGCGATGGCCGCCTTCCCGGGCGGGACGCCGACGGCCGCCGACCTGGACGCGGTCGTGCCCGACCGTCCCGTCTTCCTCCCCAACCGCGACCACCACGGCGCCTGGGTCAACACCAGCGCGCTGGAGCTGGCCGGCATCGACGCGAGCACTCCCGACCCGCCGCACGGCCGGATCGAGCGGTACGACGACGGCCGCCCCACCGGCACCCTGCACGAGGGCGCCATGCACCTCGTCGCCCGGCACGCCCCCGAGACGCACCCCGACGAGTACTACGCGGGCCTGCTGGAGGGCCAGCGCCACCTCCACTCGCTCGGTGTCGTGGGGTGGCAGGACGCGATCCTCGGCGACTATGCGGGCATGGCCGACGCGTCGCCGTCGTACCTGCGGGCGGCGCGGAGCGGCGAGCTCACGGCGTACGTCGTCGGCGCGCTCTGGTGGGACCGCGACCGCGGCGAGGAGCAGGTCGCCGAGCTGGTCGAGCGGCGGGCGACGTACACCCACGGGCGGCTGCGCGCGACCAGCGTGAAGGTGATGCAGGACGGCGTCGCGGAGAACGGCACGGCCGCGCTGACCGCGCCGTACCTCGACCGCTGCGGGCACGCCACCGACAACGCCGGACACTCCTTCGTCGACCCCGACGCGCTGAAGAGGTATGTGCGGCTGCTCGACGAGGCGGGCTTCCAGGTGCACGTCCACGGCATCGGCGACCGCGGCGTCCGGGAGGCTCTCGACGCCTTCGCCGGTCTGGTGCGGCCGGACCGGCCGCGGGCCGAGAACCGCCACCACATCGCGCACCTCCAGCTGGTGCACCCCGACGACGTGCCCCGCTTCTCCGAGTACGGCGTCGCCGCGAACATGCAGGCGCTCTGGGCCTGCCTCGACGAGCAGATGGTCGAGCTGACGCTGCCGTTCCTGGGGGAGGAGCGGGCCGGCTGGCAGTACCCCTTCGGCGCGATCCACCGCGCCGGCGGTCGGCTGGTCGCGGGCAGCGACTGGCCGGTCAGCACCCCCGACCCGCTCGCCGCCGTCCACGTCGCCGTCAACCGTCGGGCGTACGACGAGGAGGGGCCGGCCGGTGAGACGCCGTTCCTGCCCGAGCAGGCGCTCGCGCTGGAGACCGCGTTCGCGGCCTACACCTCGGGCAGCGCCTGGGTGAACCACCGCGACGACTCCGGCCGGATCCACCCGGGCTTCGCCGCCGACCTCGTGGTGCTCGACCGCGACCCGTTCGCCGGCCCGGTCGACGAGATCGGGGCCGCGCGGGTCGTCTCGACGTGGGTCGACGGCGTGCCGGTCCACGAGGCCTGACGCCGGGCGGTGGAGACTGCTCGCATGGACCTCCGCCGTACGACGACCGCAGTCCTCGTCGCTCCGCTCGCGACCGCCGCGCTGCTGCTGGGTGCCCTCGCACCGGCCCAGGCCGGATCCGATCGGGTCACGGACGTCGCGGGCGACGTCGTGGACTCCGACGGGGATCAGGTGGTGCCGGACGTCGCGGCTGGTGACCTGCTCGCCTTCCGAGCCCGGCACACCGACAGCCGCGTCGTGGTGGTCGCGAGGTTCCGGGACCTGAGCCGCAAGGCCCGCACCGGGGTGCAGTTCTTCATGGTCGTCCGCGGGGAGTTCTACGCGGTAGCGGTCCACATCTCGGCCCGCCGTCCGGGAGGTCGGGTGGGCGTGGGCAGCGACGATGGCGACATCGACTGTCCGGGGGCGCGGCACCGCGTCGACTACCGAGCCGGCACGATCCGCGTGGGGGTGCCGCGGTCCTGCCTGGCCACGCGGGGTCCGGTGCGGTTCGGGGTCGTGGCGACCACCTACCACCGTTTCGTGGACGACGGAGGCTCGCGCGGTGTCGACGGCCCCGACGGCGTCATCTGGCCGTCGCTCTCGGCGCCGGTGCCTGCCGACTGACGGTCAGCGCCAGACGAAGAAGGTCAGCAGGTTGCCGTCGAGATCGAGCACGTGGAACTCGCGGGTGCCGTAGTCGGTGTCGAGCGGGCCGCGGCCGCTGACGCCGTGCAGGACGTCGGCGGCGGCCATCTCGTCGTACAGGGCGTCGACGCCCTCGACGCCCTCGACGCCGTCGAGCTGGATGCGGCAGCTCGCCGTACCGGCCAGGAACGACTCGGCGCCGCTGACGACCGGCCTCGCGGCCAGGTCGGCGCGGCCGCTCCAGGACGTGTCGCCGGCCTGCCACAGGTGCAGCTGCGCATCGTCGCGTTGCAGCACGCCGAGGTGGCCGTCGGTGTGCAGCACCTCGAAGCCGAGGCGCTCGACGTAGAACTCGGTCGAGGCCTCGACGGAGCGGACGGGCAAGGCCGGGATCGTCGTACCCATGCGCATCGCGGCCTCTTTTCAACGAAATCCGTCAGATGTAACACGTTGAGGCTACAGATTTCGTTGTGGCCTCACTAGGCTCCGGGCATGGCAGACCAGACCTTCCAGAACGTCGTCAACGGTGAGCTCGTCGACTCCGCCTCGGGCGAGACCTACGAGGTGATCGATCCGACCACGGGGGAGGTGTACGCGCACGCGCCGCTGTCCGGCGACGAGGATGTCGACCGGGCCTACGCCGCCGCCGACGCGGCCTTCGACGGCTGGGCCTACGCCACGCCCCAGGACCGCTCCAACGCGCTGCTCAAGATCGCGGGCGCCATCGAGGAGCGGATCGACGAGATCAACGCGGTCGAGTGCCGTGACACCGGCAAGCCGATACAGATCACCCTGGACGAGGAGATGGGCTACGCCTCGGACCACTTCAAGTTCTTCGCGGGTGCGGCCCGGCTGCTCGAGGGCAAGTCGGCGGGCGAGTACATGACGGACCACACCTCCTGGGTACGACGCGAGCCGGTCGGCGTGGTCGGACAGGTGACGCCCTGGAACTACCCGCTGCTGATGATGATCTGGAAGATCGCGCCCGCGCTGGCGGCCGGCAACACGATCGTGCTGAAGCCCAGCGACACCACGCCCGCGAGCTCGACCCTGCTGGCCGAGCTGTGCCAGGAGTTCCTGCCGCCGGGCGTCCTCAACGTGGTCTGCGGCGACCGCGGCACCGGCCGCGCGCTGGTCGCCCACAAGACGCCGCAGATGGTGGCCATCACCGGCTCGGTCCGGGCCGGCATGCAGGTCGCCGAGGCCGCCTCCCACGACCTGAAGAAGGTCCACCTCGAGCTCGGCGGCAAGGCCCCGGTCGTGGTCTTCGACGACGCCGACATCGCGTCCGCGGCGGAGGGCATCGCGGGAGCCGGGCTGTTCAACGCCGGCCAGGACTGCACCGCCGCCACCCGGGTCCTGGTCCAGGCCGGCATTCACGACGAGTTCGTCGCGGCGCTGGCCGAGGCGGCGAAGGGGATGCCGACCGGCCTGCCGGACGACGAGTCGACGTACTTCGGTCCGCTCAACAACGCGAACCAGCTCGCCCACGTCACCGGCATGGTCGACCGCCTGCCCGACCACGCGACGATCCAGACCGGCGGCGCCCGCAAGTTCGACCGCGGCTACTTCTACGAGCCGACCGTCCTCTCCGGGCTGCGCCAGGACGACGAGCAGGTGCAGACCGAGATCTTCGGCCCGGTCATGACCGTCCAGTCGTTCACCGACGAGGCGCAGGCGCTGACCTGGGCCAACGGCGTCGACTACGGCCTGTCCTCCAGCGTCTGGACCAAGGACCACGCCCGGGCCCTGCGGATGTCGCGCAAGCTCGACTTCGGCGCGGTGTGGATCAACACCCACATCCCGTTCGTCTCGGAGATGCCGCACGGCGGGTTCAAGCACTCCGGCTACGGCAAGGATCTCTCGATGTACGGCATGGAGGACTACACCCGGATCAAGCACGTCATGAGCTACATCGGTGAGTAGGTCTCGATACGCCACCTCGTTCCTCGGCGGCTACTCGACCGACGAGCCGTCGTTCGTTGGTCGAGTAGCGAGCGCCGGCGGGCGGTCGTTCGTTGGTCGAGTAGCGAGCGCCGGCGGGCGGTCGTTCGTTGGTCGAGTAGCGAGCGCCGGCGGGCGGTCGTTCGTTGGTCGAGTAGCGAGCGCCGGCGGGCGGTCGTTCGTTGGTCGAGTAGCGAGCGCCGACGAGCCGTCGTTCGTTGGTCGAGTAGCGAGCGCCAGCGAGCGTATCGAGACCCCCTGCAGAGAGAGATGACATGAGAATCCTCCTGATCGGAGCCGGCGGCGTGGGCGGCGCGTTCACTGCGATCGCCGCCCGTCGCGACTTCTTCGAGACCATCGTGATCGCCGACTACGACGCGGCGAAGGCCGAGCGGGCCGCCGCCACCGACGAGCGGTACGCCGCCGCGCAGGTCGACGCGAGCAGCGCCGAGTCCGTGGCCGCGCTGGTGCGCGAGCACGCGATCACCCACGTGATGAACGCGGTCGACCCCGTCTTCAACATGAGCATCTTCGAGGGCGCGTTCGCCGCGGGCGCCGACTACCTCGACATGGCCATGTCGCTGTCGAGGCCGCACCCGGAGGCGCCGTACGAGAAGACGGGGGTGAAGCTCGGCGACGAGCAGTTCGCCGTGGAGCAGGACTGGCAGGACGCCGGCAGGCTCGCGCTGGTCGGCATCGGCGTCGAGCCGGGCCTCTCCGACGTCTTCGCGCGGTACGCCGCCGACCACCTGTTCAGCGAGATCGACGAGCTCGGCACCCGCGACGGCGCCAACCTGGTGGTCACCGACGACGACGGCCACGAGATCTTCGCGCCGTCGTTCTCGATGTGGACCACGATCGAGGAGTGCCTGAACCCGCCGGTGGTCTGGCAGGACGGCGCGTGGCACACGACGGCGCCGTTCAGCGAGCCCGAGGTCTTCGACTTCCCCGAGGGCATCGGGCCGGTCGAGTGCGTCAACGTCGAGCACGAGGAGGTGCTCCTGATGCCGCGCTGGGTCGACTGCAAGCGGGCGACCTTCAAGTACGGCCTCGGCGACGAGTTCATCAACATCTTGAAGGTGCTGCACACCCTCGGCCTCGACAGCACCGAGAAGGTGCGGGTCAAGGGCGTCGAGGTCAGCCCGCGCGACGTGGTCGCCGCGGTGCTGCCCGACCCCGCCACGGTCGGCCCGCGGATGACGGGGAAGACGTGCGCGGGCCTGTGGGTGACGGGGAAGGGCAAGGACGGCGCGCCTCGGTCGACGTACCTCTACCACGTGGTCGACAACGAGTGGACGATGCAGGAGTACGGCCACCAGTGCGTGGTCTGGCAGACCGCCATCAACCCGGTCGTGGCGCTCGAGCTGCTCGCCCGCGGCACCTGGAGCGGAGCCGGCGTGCTCGGCCCGGAGGCCTTCGACGCCGTCCCGTTCCTCGACCTGCTGACCGAGTACGGCAGCCCGTGGGGCCAGCAGGAGCTGGACGCATGAGGCGACGGGCCGTCGGCGACCTGGCCGGCGTGCTGCTGGTGCTCGGCGCCTACCTCGCCGTTCACCACCTGATCGCGATCCGCTCCGAGCTGCACTCCTACCAGGGCATCTGCTTCAACACCTTCGGCCAGCAGGTGCCGTGCTCGGACGCGGTGGCGCCGCTCGCGAAGATCGCCGCTGTGCTGCTGGTGGTCGGGCTCGTCGTCGCCCAGCGCAGGTCCGCGCGGCGCTGACCGGAGGCGGCCTCACCGGGTCACCCGGAAGGACCGGGTGAGGCGCGCCGTCGAGTCGCTGCCCGCGAAGACCTGGATCTCCCCGGGCTCGACCACGAACTTCCCGCGGTTGTCGTAGAACCCGAAGTCGCTCGCATCCAGGGTGAACCGCACCGTGGTCGATGCGCCGGGCCTCAGCGTCACCCGCTCGAAGCCGCGCAGGCGGCGGACCGGCTGGGAGATGCTCGCGACCGGGTCGCGGAGGTAGAGCTGCGCGACCTCGTCCCCGGCGACGTCGCCGGTGTTGGTGACCTTCATCGAGGCGACGACGCGGCCCTTGCGGGAGACCGTGGACCGGCTCAGCCGGAGGTCGGTGACGTCGAACGTCGTGTAGCTCAGGCCGTGGCCGAACGCGAAGAGCGGGTCGCAGGAGCGCAGGTCGCGGTAGCGCGAGTTGTACTTCTGGGTGACGTCGCACGGGCGACCGGTGGGCTCGTGGTTGTAGTAGATCGGCACCTGCCCGAGACGCTGCGGGAAGGTCACCGGGAGCTTGCCGCCGGGGTTCACCTTCCCGAAGACGACGTCGGCGACCGCGTGGCCGGCCTCCACGCCCGGGAACCAGGCCTCGAGCACGGCCGGCGCGCTGTCCACCACGTCGGTGAGGGTCAGCGGGCGACCGTTGAAGAGCACGACCACGAACGGCTTGCCGGTCGCCGCGATCGCGTCAATCAGCTCCTGCTGGCGTCCGGGCAGGTCGAGCGTCGACCGGGTCGCCGCCTCACCGCTCATCTCCTTGGTCTCGCCGACCGCCAGCACGACCTGGTCGGCGGCGCTCGCGGCGGCCACCGCCGCGGCGAAGCCGGCGTCGGTCGGGCAGTCGTCGGCCGGGTCGTACGCCGGCGGCTCGTCGTTGCTCAGCGCGCAGCCCTGGGCGTACGTCGTCGTCCCCGACGACCCGTCGGTGATCCCGGTCAGCACGCTCACCGCGTCGGCGTCCTCGCCCTTGCCCGACCAGGTGCCGAGCATGTCGTGCTGGCTGTCGGCGAGCGGCCCGATCACCGCGGTGTCCTTCGTCGGGTCGAGGGGGAGGGTCTGCCCCTCGTTCTGCAGCAGCACCATCGAGCGCGCGGCGGCGGTGCGCGCCGCCCGGCGGTCGGCGGCCGTGAGGAAGCTGGCCGGATCGACCGCCTTGGCCTGGTCGACGTACGGGCGCTCGAAGAGGCCGGCGCGGAACTTCACGCGCAGGATGCGGCGTACGGCGTCATCGAGGCGCCGCTCGGAGATCCGGCCGTCCGCGAGCAGCTCCTCGCCGTGGTCGCGGATCGTGGTGCTGACCATCTCCGAGTCGGTGCCGGCCATCAGGGCCTGGGCGCCCGCGTCGGCGTCGTCGGCGGCGGTGCCGTGGTTGATCGTCTCGGTGACCGCGGTGTAGTCGCTCTCGATGAAACCGTCGAAGCCCCACTCCTTCTTCAGGATCTCGGTCTCGGTGTAGTGGTTGGCACAGCCGGGGACGCCGTTGAGGGCGTTGAAGGAGCACATCACGGTGTCGGCGCCGGCCTCGACCGCGGCCTTGAACGGCGGCAGGTAGAGGTTGCGCAGCAGCTGCTCCGACAGATCGGTGGTGCCGTAGTCACGGCCGCCCTCGGGGTCGCCGTACGCGACGAAGTGCTTGACGCTGGTGATGGCCCGGTCGGGCTTGCTGTAGTCGTCGCCCTGCGCCCCCTTGACCCGGGCCGCGGCGAACACCGAGCCGAGGTAGGGGTCCTCGCCGTTGCCCTCGACGATCCGGCCCCAGCGGGGTTCGTGGGAGACGTCGACCATCGGGCTGTAGATCTGCTTGATGCCGACCGTCGTCGACTCGCGGGCCCCGATCCGGGCGTCGGCCCGGGCCACCTCGGGGTCGAAGGAGCTGGCGGCGCCGAGGGGGACCGGGAAGATCGTCCGGTAGCCGTGGATCGTGTCGTAGGCGAACAGGATGGGGATCTTCAGGCGTGAGCGGGTCATGGCGATCCGCTGGAAGTGGTCGATCTTCGCCGGGTCGGTCAGGCTGAACACGCCCCCGACCCCCGCCGCGGCGTCCGCGTCGGTGATCTGGCCGTCGGAGAGCAGCTGCACCTGCTGCAGCTTCTCCTCGGTCGTCATCCGCGCCAGCAGCCGGTCGATCCGCCGCTCGATCGATCGGCTGGGGGCGCCACGCGTCGGGGCGAGCGCCCGTTCGTCGGACGACGACCCGCCGTCGTTCGCCAGCACCGTCCCGGCGGTCAGGCACCCTGCCGCCAGCACCCCGGCGACCACGGCCGCACTCCAGATCCTCTTCACGTCTGCCTCCTCGAACTGCCCGAGCCGTTCGCTCCGACGACACGAGCGCCGAGGAGCCTTAGTGTGACCTCTATCACATCGCCGGGGCTCGGCGCATCGCCCACCTGCGTCGGCGACCGGCACGAAGGAGAGCGAACATGGGCGCCGACCTGCTGGGGGCATCGACCTGGGTCACCGACGGTGGCCTGGAGACCGACCTGATCTTCAACCGCGGCGTCGACCTGCCGGAGTTCGCGGCCTTCCCGCTCGTCGAGGAGTCCGAAGGAGCGGCCGTCCTGGCCGGCTACTACGCGGAGTACGCCGCGATCGCGGCTGCCGCCGCCGTCGGACTCCTGCTCGAGACGCCGACCTGGCGGGCCAACCATGACTGGGGCCGCGCCCTCGGCTACGACGCCCCGGCGCTCGACCGGGTCAACCGCGCCTCGGTCGCCCTGCTCCGTCGGGTGGTGGAGGAGGCCGGCGCCGACCGGGCGCTGGTGAGCGGCAGCGTCGGGCCCCGCGGCGACGGCTACCTGGCCGGCGGGACCGACGCGCACGCCGCCGCGACCTACCACCGTCCCGAGGCCGAGTCGTTCGCCGCGGCCGGTGCCGACCTGGTGCACGCCATGACCCTGACCGGTGCGGCCGAGGCGGTGGGCGTGGTGCGGGCCGCCCGGTCCGCGGGTCTGCCGGTGGCGGTCTCGTTCACCGTCGAGACCGACGGTCGACTGCCGGACGGGACCACGGTCTCCGGCACCCTCGCCCGGGTCGAGGACGAGGCCCCGGCCGACTGGTACGGCGTCAACTGCGCCCACCCCGCGCACGTCGTCCCGGCGCTCGACGGGGGCGCCTGGCAGGAACGGCTGACGTGGTTCCGTCCGAACGCCTCGACCCTGTCGCACGCCGAGCTGGACGCAATGGAGACCCTCGACCCCGGCGACCTGGACCTGCTGACCGGGTCGACCCGCGCCGTCCGGGACGCGGTCCCGTCGATCGCCGTGCTGGGCGGCTGCTGCGGCACCGACCGCCGGCACGTGGCGGCGCTCTGGGGCGTCCCGTCCCCGACGTGAGGGCTACCGCGGGAGGCCGACGGGATCGAGCCGCCGGGCACCGGAGGCGAAGCCGAGCCAGGTGTGCCGGTTGCCGGCCCAGCACCACCCGACCTTGGGCGCGTGCCGGTTCGTGGCGCCGTCGCGGCCGGTGCCGTTGCTGATCCAGATGGCGGGCGTGCGGGCGTCGAGCCTCCCGTCCGCCTTGCACAGCCGCGAGCCGATCGTCATGAAGCAGTGGTTCCGCTCCAGGACCTCGGGCTGCTGCAGCAGCCAGTGCAGGCCCTCGACGAGGGTGAGCGGGGTACGACCGGCGGCCACGACGTCGGGGAGCGCCTCGTCGGGGCTCCAGTTGGCGAGGTGGTCGCCGCGGTCGAGGTCCGTCACGAGGTAGAGGGCGGAGTCCGGGACCGCCGCCTCCGGGATCGGCCGGAACTCGTCCACGTCGCCCAGGTCGGTCACCACGAAGCCCGGCTTCTCCCGGTGCCGGAGGTACGGCGCCAGCGCGCTCGCGGGCAGCCGGTCCGGGTGGACGACGAGGAGCGCGCCGGGGACGTCGGTCCGCGCAGCCCGTCGTACCTCCTCGGCGGTGAGGTCCGCCCGCTCGGCGAGCCCGAGCGCGATGAGCCGTTCGGCCTGGTCGGGGAGCGGCGGGAGAGCGGTGGGTGCCGACAAGGGCTGTCCTCCAGGGATGTCGTGAGCAGGGCGCGTGGGCCCAACGACCCGCCGGCGACGTTGGTTCCCCGCGGCGCTGTGGACGGCGGCTCGCCCCCGGCTGGGCCGAGGCGTCACGATAGGCAGCGATGACGACGACGCACGCCCCGACCGAGGTCCTCTCCCGGGTCTTCGGGTACGACGCCTTCCGCGGAGACCAGGCCCAGATCATCGACACCGTCGTCAGCGGCGGCGACGCCCTGGTGCTGATGCCCACCGGCGGGGGCAAGTCGCTGTGCTACCAGGTCCCGTCGCTGGTCCGGCCCGGCACCGGCGTCGTCATCTCCCCGCTGATCGCCCTGATGCAGGACCAGGTCGACGCCCTCGGCGCGCTCGGCGTCCGGGCCGCCTTCCTCAACTCGACCCAGTCCTCCGAGGAGCGGCGCGCGGTCGAGGCGGCGTACGTCGCCGGCGAGCTCGACCTGCTGTACCTCGCCCCGGAGCGGCTCTCGGCACCCTCCACCCTCGCGCTGCTCGACCGCGGCGAGATCGCGCTGTTCGCCATCGACGAGGCCCACTGCGTCTCGTCGTGGGGCCACGACTTCCGGCCCGACTACCTGGCGCTCGCCGTGCTCGGGGAGCGGTGGCCCGCCGTACCCCGGATCGCGCTGACCGCGACGGCGACCGAGGCGACCCGGGCCGACATCGTCACCCGGCTCGGTCTGGACGACGCCCGGGTGTTCGTGTCGTCGTTCGACCGTCCCAACATCGAGTACCGGATCGTCGCGAAGGACAACCCCCGCCAGCAGCTCCTCGACCTGCTGCGCACCGAGCACGCGGGCGACTCGGGCATCGTCTACTGCCTGTCGCGGCGCTCGGTCGAGGAGACGGCGACCTTCCTGTCCCGCAACAACATCCCCGCGCTGCCGTACCACGCCGGCCTGGACGCCCGGCAGCGCGCCGAGCACCAGTCCCGCTTCCTGCGCGAGCCCGGCCTGGTCATCACCGCGACCATCGCGTTCGGGATGGGCATCGACAAGCCCGACGTCCGCTTCGTCGCCCACCTCGACCTGCCGAAGTCGGTCGAGGGCTACTACCAGGAGACCGGCCGTGCGGGCCGCGACGGCAACCCGGCCACGGCCTGGCTGGCCTACGGACTCCAGGACGTCGTCCAGCAGCGCAAGATGGTGCAGACCTCCGAGGGCGACGCCGCCCACAAGCGCCGCCTCGGTGCGAACCTCGACGCGATGCTCGCCCTCTGCGAGACCGTCGAGTGCCGCCGCGGCCAGCTGCTGGCCTACTTCGGCCAGCCCGCGGGCCCGGCCTGCGGCAACTGCGACACGTGCACGGCCCCGCCGGAGACCTGGGACGGCACGGTCGCCGCCCAGAAGTTCCTGTCCGCGATCGTCCGCCTCGCCCAGCGCCGCCAGCGGTACGGCGCCGGCCACGTCGTGGACATCCTGCTCGGCCGGACCAACGACCGCATCGTGTCGCTCGACCACACCTCGCTCAGCGTCTACGGCATCGGCACCGAGCTCGACGAGCGGCAGTGGCGCGGCGTCGTACGCCAGCTCCTCGCGCAGCGGCTGCTGACCGTCGGCGACGACGGCTACGGCACGCTCGAGCTCACCGAGGAGTCCTCGGCCGTGCTCCGGGGCGAGCGGCAGGTCCGGCTGCGCCACGAGGTGAAGCCCTCCGCCACCCGTCGCTCCTCGGCCTCCGGCCGGAAGGCCAAGGCCGACGACGTCCCGCTGGACGCCGCGGGGGAGGCGCTCTTCGAGGAGCTCCGCGCCTGGCGGGCGGCGACGGCGAAGGAGGCCGGCCTCCCGGCGTACGTCGTCTTCCACGACGCGACGCTGCGCCAGATCGCCGCGGTACGGCCCACGAGCCGGGAGCAGCTGGCCGGAGTCTCCGGGCTCGGCGCCGCCAAGCTCGAGAAGTACGGCGACGCGCTGCTGGGGATCACCGGCGCCTGACGGGCTCTCCCCGCTCGCTCAGCCTGGATCCGGGCTCAGACGCGCACCCGGCGGTGGTAGCGGACGACGACGGCGTCGTAGCGCTGGTGGCGCGAGCGGGTGACGGTGGCGGTCACGACCAGCAGGCGTCGGTTCTTCCGGGCCGCCGTCTCCATGCGGCGCCCCGGTCCGCCGCGGCGGCTCGCGGAGTCGCGGACCAGGTCCCAGCGCACCTTCGTGGCACGGCTCGGCAGCCGCACCCGCCACGACGCCGACGCGAACGTGCCCCTCCGGCACTTCAGCGCCAGGTCCCGGTCGATCTTCCGGGTCCGGCATCCCTCGCCACTCGTCCGGCGAGACGTCCTCGCGGCGGCGCGGGTGATCGTGAAGGCGCGGTTGCGGATCCCGGACGCGATGCGTACCTGGACAGTCTCCCTGACGGTGGTCACGACGTACTCCCCGTCGACCCACATACCCAGGTCGGCCGCGATGTGCGCCTGGTAGGTGCCGACGCCCGCGATCCGTCCTGTCTCGTCCCCTCCGTCCCAGCGGGCCTGCGAGCTTGCGTTCGAACCCCGGGGCGCGTCACCGAAGCGCAGGGAGCGGACGACGTCGCCGTTCTCATCGGTGATGTCCGCAGTGCCGTTCTCGTACTGGCTGGCGTAGATGTTGAACACCGCGAAGTCCTTGAAGCCGTCCCGGACATGGGGGAAGAAGACCTGCTCGGTCGGCTGGATCCAGGACCCGTCCTGCTCGTCGCCCTTGTCGGCGGTACCGCCCTGGGAGCGTCCGGCGATCCCGTCATTGTGGGCAGAGGCGCCGGTCGCCCCGAGCACGCTCGCCGTCACGACCGTGGCCAGCGCGAGGGCCAGGACCTTTGCGGCGCGCCGCTTGCCGCGCGCGAGGCGCAGGTGGACGCGGGGGTCAGTCATGGCTGTCTCTGGTCTCTCTCGGGGACGCGGGTCGCCGACGATACCCCGGGTGGGATCGGGGGGCAGGCGGATCAGAGGTCAGCCGTCGCGTCGTAGACCCAGCTGGTGTCGGCGGTGGCGAGCGACTCCACCCAGGACGCGGGCGCGTTGTTCATGATCGCGCCGTAGTCCCAGTAGTCCTTCCACAGCGACACCTTCCCGTCCCGCACCCGGTGCACGGTGGCGAAGGGGAGGGTAACCACCTCGCCCGAGGGGAACGTCCAGGTCTCCGAGTGCTCGTACATCACGTCGTCACCGGAGGCGACGAGCACCCCGTCGTGGTTCTCGTACGCCGCCAGCCCGCCCCAGCCGACCTGCAGCCGCTTGGCGATGTCGACGGGTCCCCGCGCGGAGAGGGAGGGGCCGAGCGGCATGTCCATGTAGAGGCAGTTGTCGGTGACCCAGTCGGCGATGCCGTCGTAGTCGCGCGCGGACAGCGTCCGCCACAGTCCCCGCACCGCCTCCTCGGGCGTACGGGTCACGAGGCGACCTCGGGCACCGAGGGCACCGAGGGCGCCGCCGCCGGCGACGAGGTACGACGGGGCGCGGTCAGCGGCTCGCGCGACTGCTCGCCGGCCCGCAGGAACCGTCCGGTCCGCTCGCGGCCGAGCAGCGACGACGCCCGCCCGGCGCGCCAGACCGTCCGGCCACCGACCATCACCAGCGGCACGGTCGCGTCGTTGCGGTTGACCATCCGCGAGAGGCCGTCGTACTGCTCGACGGGGGCCTCGGCGTACTCGTCGAGCGACGAGTCGAGCCGCGCCGGGTCGAGGACGAAGAGGTCGGCGCGGTCGCCGAGGCGCAGGTGGCCGGCGTCGAGGTCGTACCAGTCGGCGAGCTCGCCGGTCAGCCGGTGCACGGCGTGCTCCATGGTCATGAACGGCTGGCCGGCCTGCTCGGCGTCGTGCACGTGCTTCAGCAGCCGCAGCCCGAAGTTGTAGAAGGCCATGTTGCGCAGGTGGGCGCCGGCGTCGGAGAAGCCCATCTGGACGCCGGGCTCGCGGGCGATCTTCTTCAGGATCTCGGGGCGGTGGTTGGAGATGGTGGTGCGCCAGCGCATCGCGGTGCCGTGCTCCAGCACCAGGTCGAGGAAGGCGTCGACCGGGTGCGCGCCGCCGCGCTCCAGGCCGACCTGCCCGAAGGACTTGCCGACCACGGACTCGTCGGGGCAGGCGACGACCTGGGCGTCGAAGAAGTCGCGGTGCCAGACCCGCGGGCCGTACTTGCTCTCGTAGTCCTTGCGGAACCGCGCCCGGTACGACGGGTCGCGCATCAGCGTGTCGCGGGCCAGCTTCTCCTGCAGGTGCAGGGCCTGCGCGCCCGCGCCGAACTCCTCGAAGATCACCAGGTCGATGCCGTCGGCGTACACCTCGAACGGGACCGGGAGGTGCTGCCAGCGGAAGTCGCCGCCGAGCCGGTTGACGACCCCGGCCAGGCCGCGGAGCAGGTAGATGACGAACGGGATCGCCTTGATGTCGGCGGCCGACAGCAGGCTGGTCTTCAGCGGCTTGCCGAACAGTCCGAGCGAGCCGAAGGCCTGCGTCACGACGGTCTGCGGGCGCCCGACGTCGGGTCCGGCCTGCAGGGCCCGGCCGCGCCGGCGCAGGATCTTGCGCAGCCCGCGCATCTCCTTGCCGCCGGCGTACGTCGACGGCAGGGTGCGCGAGCGGCACAGGTCGCCGTCGAGCTTGTCGAAGAGCAGCTGCTGGGCCGACATGCCGACGAAGCCGGCGTCGAGCGCGTCGACGAGCATCCGCTCCATCCGGGCCTGCTCGGCGCGGGTGGGCTTCACCTCCTTGCGGGTGGCCCGGTCCAGGCCCATGGTCGCCGTGCGCATGTCGGAGTGGCCGATGAACGACGCGAGGTTGGGGCCGAGCGGGCGGTCCTCGAGCGCGGTGACGTACTCGCTGGCGGTGCGCCAGGTCTGGTGGTCGTCGACCGCGCGGATGACGTGCTGGCGCGGGATGGCCTCGACCCGGCCGAACAGGTCGCCGGCGTCGACCCCGCCCACGTGGACGGTCGACAGCGAGCACGAGCCGAGCAGGATCGTGGTGACGCCGTGGCGCAGCGACTCGGTCAGGTCGGGTCCGTTGAGGACCTCCACGTCGTAGTGCGTGTGGATGTCGACCATGCCCGGCAGCACCCACTGCCCGGCCGCCTCGACGACGTCCCCGCAGCCGGTCTCGTCGAGTGGCTCGGCGGAGATCCCGGCGACCTTGCCGTCGCGGATCCCGACGTGCCGGACGGCGGAGGGCCCGCCGCTCCCATCGAAGAAGCGCCCGTCCCGGATGATCGTGTCGTAGGTCACACGGGCATGGAACTCCCGTAGTTGACGCGCGTCAAGCGGTTCCCGTCAAACGGTCGCCGCGAACGCCTCCGCGACCACGTCGAAGGCCTCGTCGAGGAGCTCGTCGGAGATCGAGAGCGGCGGCAGGAAGCGGAAGACGTTGCCCCAGGTGCCGCAGGTCAGGGTCACGACCCCCTGCGAGTGGCAGTACGACGACACCGCCGCCGCGCGAGCTGCGTCCGGCTCGGTCGTGCCGGGCGTGCACAGCTCGATCGCCATCATCGCGCCGCGGCCTCGGACGTCGCCGATGACCGGGTGCTCGGCCTGCAGCGCCGCCAGCCGCGAGCGCATCCGCTCGCCCACGGCCCGCGCCCGACCGGCGAGGTCGTGCTCCTTCATCTCCTCGATCGCGCCCAGGCCGGCGGCGCAGGCGACGGGGTTGCCGCCGTACGTGCCGCCGAGTCCGCCGCCGTGCACCGCGTCCATCAGGTCGGCGCGGCCGGTCACCGCGGCCAGCGGCAGGCCACCGGCGATGCCCTTGGCGGTGGTCACCAGGTCGGGGACGACGCCCTCGTCGTCGCTGGCGAACCAGTCGCCGGTGCGGCAGAAGCCGGACTGGATCTCGTCGGCCACGAAGACGACATCGTTGCTCGCGCACCAGGCCGCGATCGCCGGCAGGAAGCCCGGCGCGGGCACGATGAAGCCGCCCTCGCCCTGGATCGGCTCGATCACGACGCAGGCCAGGTTGGTGGCGCCGACCTGCTTGTCGATGACGTCGATCGCGCGGGCCGCGGCCTCCTCGCCGGACTGGCCGTCGCGGAACGGGTACGACATCGGGGCGCGGTAGACCTCGCCCGCGAACGGCCCGAAGCCGTGCTTGTAGGGCATGTTCTTGGCCGTCATGGCCATCGTGAGGTTGGTCCGGCCGTGGTAGGCGTGGTCGAAGACCACCACCGCGTCCTTGCCGGTCGCGGCGCGGGCGATCTTGACCGCGTTCTCGACGGCCTCGGCGCCGGAGTTGAAGAGCGCGCTCTTCTTCGCGTGGTCGCCGGGGGTCAGCTCCGCGAGCTGCTCGCACACGTCGACGTAGCCGTCGTACGGCGTGATCATGAAGCAGGTGTGGGTGAACGCCGCCACCTGGTCGGTGACCCGCCGGGTCACTGCGGGGGCGCTGTTGCCGACCGTCGTCACGGCGATGCCGGAGCCCAGGTCGATCAGGGCGTTGCCGTCGACGTCGAGGATGATGCCGCCGCCCGCGGCCACCACGAACACCGGAAGCATCGTGCCGACGCCGTCGGCGACGTACGCCTTCTTGCGGTCCAGCCGCTCGAGCGAGCCGGGACCGGGGATGGCGGTGACGAGGCGTCGCTCCTGCGGGAGCGAGGGGCCGCCCATGGCGGGGATCGAGGTCATGGGGATGACTGTAGAGCCGACCTGGGACGATGGCGCACGTGACATCTCGCGACATCGTGGTCCTCGGCTCGACCGGCTCCATCGGCACCCAGGCCCTCGACCTGGTCCGTCGCAACCCGGACCGCTTCCGGGTCGTCGGGCTGACCGCCGGCGGCTCGAACCCGGACCTGTTCGAGCAGCAGGTCAAGGAGTTCGCGCCGGCCTTCGCCGGGCTGGGGGAGGACGCGTCGGTCGAGGCGGCCGGGCGGCCCTGCGACGTGGTCCTCAACGGCATCACCGGGGCCGTCGGCCTGCGTCCGACGCTGGCCGCGCTGGACGCCGGCACCACCTTGGCCCTGGCCAACAAGGAGTCGCTGATCATGGGCGGCCCGCTGGTGCTCGAGCGCGCGAAGCCCGGCCAGATCGTCCCGGTCGACTCCGAGCACTCCGCCCTGGCCCAGTGCCTGCGCGGCGGCACGCCGCAGGAGGTACGACGCCTGGTGCTGACCGCGAGCGGCGGCCCGTTCCGCGGTCGGACGCGGGAGCAGCTCGCCGACGTGACGCCGGAGGAGGCGATGAACCACCCGACCTGGGACATGGGCCCGGTGATCACCATCAACTCCGCGACCCTGGTCAACAAGGGCCTGGAGGTGATCGAGGCGCACCTGCTCTTCGACATCCCCTTCGACCGGATCGAGGTGGTCGTGCACCCGACGAGCGTCGTCCACTCGATGGTCGAGTTCGTCGACGGCTCGACGCTGGTGCAGGCCAGCCCGCCGACCATGCTCATCCCGATCGCCCTCGGTCTGGCCTGGCCCGACCGGGTGCCGGACGCGGCGCCGCCGGTCGACTGGACCCGGCCCGAGACCTGGGAGTTCCTGCCGCTCGATGACGAGGCCTTCCCGGCGGTCGCGTTGGCCCGCGCGGCGGGGGAGACCGGCAGCACCGCTCCGGCGGTCTACAACGCCGCCAACGAGGTCTGCGTCGACGCCTTCCGGCGGGGTGCGCTCGCGTTCGTCGACATCGTGGCGACGATTCAGGCTGTTCTCAGTCGCCACGACGTACCCTCGAGCGTGGCGATCGACGACATCCTCGCCGCCGACGCCTGGGCCCGCGCCGAGGCGACCCGACTGATCGAAGGACCCGCATGACCGCGCTGTTCTACCTGCTCGGGGTGGCGATCTTCGTGGTCGCCATCCTGGTCTCGATCGGGCTCCACGAGCTCGGCCACCTCATTCCCGCCAAGCGCTTCGGTGGCAAGGTGACGCAGTACTTCATCGGCTTCGGGCCCACCGTGTGGAGCAAGCAGGTCGGCGAGACCGAGTACGGCCTGAAGGCCATCCCGCTCGGTGGCTACGTCAAGATCGTCGGCATGCTGCCCCCAGGGGCGGAGGACCTCGTCGACGACGTGACGTACGACGAGGACGGCAACCCGGTCCACAAGGTCCGCAAGTCCAACACCGGCATGTTCACCCAACTCATCACCGACGCCCGCGCGGCCGAGTGGGAGCTGGTCAAGCCCGAGGACACCGACCGTCTCTTCTACAAGCTGCCGTGGTGGAAGAAGGTCGTCGTCATGGGCGGCGGGCCCACCGTCAACCTGCTGATCGCCTTCTTCCTGTTCCTCCTCGTCTTCTCCACCTACGGCGTGAAGACCTCGGAGGTCGACGCCGGAGCGCCCGTGGTCGACGCGATCTCCGAGTGCGTCATCCCCTACTCCGAGAGCGGCCGCGCCTGCGAGGAGACCGACCCGGTCAGCCCGGCCCTCGGCGCGGGCCTGCGGCCCGGCGACACGATCACCACCTTCAACGGCACCGCCATCGCCGGCTGGGAACAGTTGCGCGACCTCATCCGCGACAACAAGGGCGGCACGGCGACCATCGGCTACGAGCGCGACGGGAAGCCGCTGACCGGCACCACCAGCACCACCGTCGAGGCCCGCCCGACGTCCGACTCCGACGAGACGCTGACCGAGGTCGGGTTCCTGGGCGTCGTCCCGACGACGCACACGGTCACCGAGAAGGGCGGCGTGCTCTTCACCCTCGACCAGATGGGCACGATGACCGTCGACACGGTCCAGGCGCTCGGCACCCTGCCGGTCAAGGTCTGGGACGTCGCGCAGGCGATCGTCGGGCTGGAGGAGCGCGCGGCCGACAGCCCGATGAGCATCGTCGGCGGCGGCCGGCTGGCCGGAGAGACCGTGTCGCACGACGAGTTCCCGGTCGTCGACAAGGCCGTGTTCCTGGTCATGCTCATCGCCGGCTTCAACTTCTTCATCGGGATGCTCAACTTCGTCCCCCTCCTCCCGCTCGACGGCGGCCACATCGCCAGCGCGCTCTGGGAGGCGCTGCGCCGCGGGTTCGCCCGGCTCCGGCGCCGACCGGACCCGGGGTACGTCGACGCGGCCAAGCTGCTCCCGATCGCCTACGTCGTCGCCATGGGCTTCGTGGTGATGGGCGTCGTGCTGATCGTCGGCGACCTCGTCGTACCCCTCCACCTGGAGGGCTAGAAAGCGCCTGGCGGGCGGTAGCCTTCTCGACGGTGCACCATCCGCGACCGACGGGGTCGCGACCGACCGAGGAGAACCTTGAACCACCCCGACACCACCCCGCGCGTGCTCACCGTCGGTGCCTACGAGCGTGACAACTTCGGCGACCTGCTCTTCCTGCTCCTCACCGAGCGCTACCTGGCCGGCAGCGAGATCGTGGCCTCCGCCCCGTTCGCGGCCGACATGACCGAGCTGCTCGACCGCCAGGTCGTGGCGACGGGCGAGCACCTCCAGCAGCACCGGTACGACGTCGTCTGGTCGGTCGGTGGCCAGGTCGGGGCGCTCGACCTGGAGGGCGCGTTCCGGATGGCGGTCCCGCCCCGCGAGTTCGCCGCCTACCAGACCGCGACGCCGGCGCGGCAGCGCGAGATCCTGTCCGCGGCCGTCGCGGGGGCGCCGATCACCTCGCCGTACGTCCCGACCGTGGGGGCCTTCCCGCTCAACGGCGGCGCGGTCTCGGTCCTGAACTCGGTCGGGATCGCCGGGCTCACCACGCGCTCGGTCAAGGTCCGCCACGAGATGGCGGCGGTGCTGCGGACGGCCGACGTCGTCTCCGTGCGGGACAAGCCCTCCAGCAAGTACCTCCAGGAGCTCGGCGTCGAGCACACGCTGGCCCCGGACGTCGTGCACACGCTGCGGGTCCTCGAGCCGTACGAGCCGGATCCGGACAGCGACGTCGTCGTCCTCCAGGTCTCGTCCGGGCTCGCCGCGCTGATGGGCCACGAGACGATCGCCGAGCAGCTGGCCGCGAGCCGGCACCTCGGCGGCTCGAAGGTCCGCTTCGTCATGGCCGGCCTGGCCACCAGCCACGACTCGGTCGCCGACTGCGAGCGGATCGCCGAGCGGCTGCAGCAGCTGTCGCCGTCCACCGAGATCGAGTTCGCGACCGGCCGGCAGCCGCTCGACGTCGTCAAGGCCATCCGCGACGCCCGCCTGGTGATCGGGACGTCGCTGCACGTCCGGATCGTCGCGGCGTCGTACGACCTGCCCCGGGTGACCTTCGAGCGCACCAAGCCCACCCGCTACGCGCGGCACTGGGACAAGCACATGCCCTTCCACGTGGCAGTGACCGACCTCGACGAGGCGATGGGCGCCGCGCTCGGCGCCCGGAACCGCCCCGAGGTGCG
The DNA here is from genome assembly GCF_900101465.1 of Nocardioides lianchengensis. Taxonomy (GTDB): domain Bacteria; phylum Actinomycetota; class Actinomycetes; order Propionibacteriales; family Nocardioidaceae; genus Nocardioides; species Nocardioides lianchengensis. The sequence continues at coordinate 139,063 of NZ_FMZM01000003.1, read as the reverse complement.
GGAGGCGTCGGCCCGGCTCTCGCGGCTGGCCGACGAGAACGTCCGCGCGATCGCCGACCGGGTGGGCGAGCTTACGGCCGGCCTCACCGACGCCGTGCGCGAGGAGCGGGCCGAGACCCGGCTGGCCGCACTCGCGGCCGCGGCCGAGGCCGCCCACCACGACTTGCCCGGCATCCGCGACGAGCTCGACGCCACCCAGGCGCGGCTCGACGAGACGCGGACCGTGCTTGCGCGGACCCGGGCGAGCCTGGCGGAGGCGCAGGCCCAGGCCGTGCCGGCGGGCCGACCGGGCCTGGCCGAGCGGGTGCTGCGGCGGGCCGGTCGCCGCGAGCGCTGATGAGGGGCGCCGCGGCCCCGCCCAGTAGATTGGCGCCATGACCGAGATCAACCTGGGGATGCCCGCGGCGCCGCCGCCGGTGCTCGCCCCGCGCCGTCCGACCCGCCAGATCCAGGTCGGCAAGGTCGGGGTCGGCAGCGACCACCCGGTCTCGGTGCAGTCGATGACCACGACGCTCACCTCCGACGTCAACGCGACCCTCCAGCAGATCGCCGAGCTCACCGCGTCGGGCTGCGACATCGTCCGGGTCGCGTGCCCCAGCCAGGACGACGCCGAGGCGCTCCCCGCGATCGCCCGCAAGTCGCAGATCCCGGTGATCGCCGACATCCACTTCCAGCCCAAGTACGTCTTCGCGGCCATCGAGGCCGGCTGCGCGGCCGTCCGGGTCAACCCGGGCAACATCCGCAAGTTCGACGACCAGGTCAAGGAGATCGCCCGGGCCGCCCAGGACCACGGCACCTCGATCCGGATCGGCGTCAACGCCGGCTCGCTCGACCCGCGGCTGCTGGAGAAGTACGGCAAGGCGACGCCCGAGGCGCTCGTCGAGTCGGCCAAGTGGGAGGCCAGCCTCTTCGAGGAGCACGGCTTCCGTGACTTCAAGATCTCGGTCAAGCACAACGACCCCGTCGTGATGGTCCGCGCCTACGAGCTGCTCGCCGCCGAGGGCGACTGGCCGCTCCACCTCGGCGTGACCGAGGCGGGCCCGGCGTTCCAGGGCACGATCAAGTCCGCGACCGCCTTCGGCGCGCTGCTCAGCAAGGGCATCGGCGACACGATCCGGGTCTCGCTCTCCGCGCCTCCCGTCGAGGAGGTCAAGGTCGGCATCCAGATCCTGCAGTCACTGAACCTGCGGCCCCGCAAGCTGGAGATCGTCTCCTGCCCGTCCTGCGGCCGCGCCCAGGTCGACGTCTACACCCTGGCCGAGCAGGTCACCGCCGGCCTCGAGGGCATGGAGGTCCCGCTGCGGGTCGCCGTCATGGGCTGCGTCGTCAACGGTCCGGGGGAGGCCCGCGAGGCCGATCTCGGCGTCGCCTCCGGCAACGGAAAGGGCCAGATCTTCGTCAAGGGCGAGGTCATCAAGACCGTGCCCGAGTCGCAGATCGTCGAGACCCTGATCGAGGAGGCCATGCGCATCGCCGAGGGCATGGAGGCCGTCGACGGCGCGGGCGCCGAGGTCACCGTCGGCTGATCGGCCGAAACCGATCCGGTCCACCCGGAGCGCGACCTAGAGTTCCGCCATGCTCTGGACCGGTGATCTCGAGGACGCTCCCAGCTCGTGCTTCGAGGCGAACGAGTTCGGGGAGCTGCCGACCTGCTCGTACTACGGCGGGGAGTGGCACCGCAGCTTCGAGAACAGCGGCGACCCGTCCGACGGGTTCGGCGGGTTCGTCGCGCTGATCATCATCCTGGGCGTGATCGCCGCGGCCGGTACGGCGTACTGGCGCGTGACCACCGCTCGCGGGATGGCACGCCGGTCCGGCCTGGACGAGGACGAGGCCGCCCGGATGGCGCTGTTCACCGAGACCGGGCTGGAGACGACGTACCTCGCCTCGACGATGCGTCGGCGCGAGGTCGAGGCGGCCCCGGCGCCCGCCGCCGCTCACGACCATGACGACGTGGCCGACCGGCTGCGGCGGCTCGACCGATTGCGCGACGAGGAGCTGGTCAGCAACGAGGAGTGGGGCGAGCGCCGTCGGGCGATCCTCGACGAGCTCTGAGACCCCTCGTGCCGCCCGTCTCCCCGGCCCGGCGACCGGGACGTAGGCTCAGCCCGTGCTGACGACGCGTCACGGGGTGCGCCCCCTCGGAGCCCCCGACCTGGACGCGTTCCTCCGCCTCACCGCGCAGGACCCGGTGGTCAACGTCTTCGCCGACTACCGCGCCCGGACGACCAACCTCGAGCCGCGCTGGCTGGGCGGCGAGATGTGGGGCCGCTTCGAGGACGGCGAGCTGGTCGCGGCCTGTCACGTGGGGGCCAACCTGGTCCCGGTGCAGGCCAGCGCCGACGACGCCCGCACCTTCGCCGAGCGGGCGCTGACCCGCGGCCGCACGGTCTCGACCATCGTCGGCCCGCACGAGGCGGTCCGGGTGCTCTGGAACGGGGTCGCGGGCTCCTGGGGCCGACCGCGCGAGACCCGCTGGGGCCAGCCCCACCTGGAGCTGAGCGAGGCGCCCCTGGCCGCCGCGGACCCCGCCGTACGCCGCACGACCCGGCAGGACCTGGACGAGCTCTACCCGGCCTGCGTGGCCATGTACACCGAGGAGGTCGGCATCTCCCCGGAGTACGGCGGGGGCGCCGACCTCTACCGCGCCCGGGTCACCCAGCTGATGAACCGGGGCTGGTCGTTCGCGCGGTTCGACGCGGGACGGCTGGTGTTCAAGGCCGAGGTCGCCTGCGCCTCGCCGTACGCCGCCCAGATCCAGGGGGTCTGGGTGCCGCCGGACCGCCGTGGGGAGGGCCTGGCGATCGCCGGCATGGCCGCCGTCGCCGAGCTGGTCCGGCGCGAGATCGCCCCGGTCGTGTCGCTCTACGTCAACGAGTGGAACACCCCGGCCCGCCGCGCCTACGCCACGGTCGGCTTCCGCGAGACGGCCCGGTTCTCCACCGTCATGTTCTGAGAGGGTGGCGCGATGAGCCTCCCCACCAGCGTCAAGGTGCTCGCCACCGGCTTCGCCGTCAGCGGCACCATCCACCTCGTGAAGCCCGAGGTCTACGAGCCGATCATGCCGTCGTGGGTGCCGGCCCACCGCGAGGTGATCCTGGCCAGCGGGGTCGCCGAGCTGCTGTGCGCGGCGGGCCTGGCGGTGCCTCGGACCCGGCGGCTGGCCGGCTGGGCGAGCGTGCTGCTGCTGGTCGGCGTCTTCCCCGGCAACGTGCAGATGGCCCAGGACGCGTCGAAGACCCGCAACACGACGTTCAAGGCCGCGGCCTACGCCCGGCTGCCGCTCCAGCTGCCGATGATCCGCGCGGCGCTGCGGGCGACCCGGGAAGGGTGAACTGGTTCGCTGACGGGGGAGTCCGGGAAGTAGCCTTGCGCCCCATGAGCACCCCCCGGATCCTCCGCATGTCGAGCCTCTTCGTCCGCACGCTGCGCGACGACCCGGCCGATGCCGAGGTCCCCAGCCACCGGCTGCTCGTGCGGGCCGGCTACATCCGCCGCGCGGCCCCGGGCATCTACACCTGGCTGCCCCTCGGCCTGAAGGTGCTGCGCAAGATCGAGGCCATCGTCCGCGACGAGATGGACGGCATGGGCGCCCAGGAGCTGAGCTTCCCCGCACTGCTGCCCCGCGAGCCCTACGACGCCACCGGCCGCTGGACCGAGTACGGCGACAACATCTTCCGCCTGAAGGACCGCAAGGGCGGCGACTACCTCCTCGGCCCCACCCACGAGGAGATGTTCACGCTGACGGTCAAGGACCTGTACTCGTCGTACAAGGACCTGCCGCTGTCGATCTACCAGATCCAGACCAAGTACCGCGACGAGGCGCGTCCCCGCGCCGGCATCCTGCGCGGCCGCGAGTTCACGATGAAGGACTCCTACTCCTTCGACGTGGACGACGCCGGCCTCGACGAGAGCTACCAGAAGCACCGCGACGCCTACGTCCGGATCTTCGACCGGCTCGGCTTCGACTACGTCATCGTCAAGGCGACCTCGGGTGCCATGGGCGGCTCGCGGTCCGAGGAGTTCCTGGCCAAGGCCGCCGTCGGGGAGGACACCTACGTCCGCTGCACGACCTGCGACTACGCCGCGAACGTCGAGGCCGTCCAGGTCCGCCCGCCCAGCCCCGTGGCGTACGACGACGCGCCCGCCGCCCACGCGGAGCAGACGCCCGACACCCCCACCATCCAGACGCTGGTCGACCACCTGAACGCGTCGTACCCCCGGCCCGACCGCGCCTGGACCGGCGCCGACACGCTGAAGAACGTCCTGGTGATGCTGAAGCACCCCGACGGCACCCGCGAGCCGGTCGCCATCGGCCTGCCCGGCGACCGCGAGGTCGACCAGAAGCGCCTGGAGGGCCAGCTGGAGCCCATCGAGGTCGAGCCGTTCGACGAGACCGAGTTCCGCAAGCACCCCAGCCTGGTCAAGGGCTACATCGGCCCCGGCGTGCTGGGGGAGAAGAACGAGTCCGGCATCCGCTACCTCGTCGACCCCCGCATCGTCGAGGGCACCCGCTGGGTCACCGGCGCCGACGCCCCCGGCAGCCACGTCCTCGACCTGGTCGCCGGCCGCGACTTCACCCCCGACGGCACCATCGAGGCCGCCGAGGTCCGCGACGGCGACCCCTGCCCGAACTGCGACGGCGGCGTGCTCGAGACCGCCCGCGGCATCGAGATGGGCCACATCTTCCAGCTCGGCCGCAAGTACGCCGATGCCCTCGACCTGCGGGTCCTCGACGAGAACGGGAAGCTCGTCACGGTCACCATGGGCTCCTACGGCATCGGCTGCTCGCGCGCCGTCGCCGCGATCGCCGAGGGCACCCTCGACGAGGTCGGGCTGTGCTGGCCGCGCAACGTCGCGCCCGCCGACGTCCACCTGGTCGCCGCCGGCAAGGACGAGGCGACGTTCGCCGCGGCCGAGCGGATCGCCCACGAGCTGGCCGGCCAGGGCATCGAGGTCCTCTACGACGACCGCGCCGGCCGGATCAGCCCCGGCGTGAAGTTCAAGGACGCCGAGCTGATCGGTGTCCCGACGGTCGTCGTGGTCGGCAAGAGCCTGGCCGAGTCGCACACGGTCGAGGTCCGCGACCGCCGCTCGGGCGAGCGCGAGGACGTCTCCGCCGATCACGTGGTCGACCACCTCGTGCGGCTGGTCCGCCACTGAGCGAGGGTCACGCCCGCACGTAGAGCGGGGCCCGGCCGTCCTTGCCGGCCGGCTCGACGAGCTCCATCAGCCGCAGGCAGTAGACCACCCGCTGGGCCAGCACGGTCGGCGCGCCGATCAGGGCGCCGAGGTCCTTGGTCGTGAACGGCGCGTCGGGCAGCTCGGCCCCCAGCAGGCCGAGCACGTCCTTCGGTCGTCGTACCTCGTGGCGGGCGAGGACGGCGTCGAGGTGCCGCGTCCCGGGGTCCTTGGTACGACGCCGGTTGCCGCCGGTCCGGGTCGGGGCGGGGCCGCGGACGTGGTCCTCGCGGCACAGCAGCACCTCGACCACCAGGTGCGGGTGCCCGATCAGGGACGGGAACGCGACCAGCCGGTCGAAGACCTCCAGCACCGAGGCCGCCTTCGGCGAGCGCCGCTCCGACAGCACGACCCCGTCGGCGTCGACCCGGACGATCCGGCGCTCGGCCGGCACCGGGTGCACGATCCGCATCCGGTGCCCGTCGAGCAGCGCGTCGAGCTTGGGCCCGAGCGGTCCGAAGCCGCCCGTCTGGATCTCCACCAGCTCCCCGTCCGCGCGGACCAGATCGACGACGAACCGGTCCACCGGCACCTCGAACCGATCGCCGGGCCGGGCCAGCCACTGCTTCACGGCAGCGTGCAGCGGGCCTTCGGCGAGGGTCCCGATGCCGGTCACCGGCTCACCTTAAGGTGCTGCCCATGGGACACATCGACGCGGTGATCTTCGACTGGGGCGGCACGCTGACCCGCTGGCACGACGTCGACTTCCACGCCGAGTCGCTCGCGCTCGCGCAGGCCGTCGTCGACGTCGACCACCCCGTCGAGGTCTCCCAGGCCCGGCTTCACGCGGCCAACCAGGCCGTCTGGGGCCGCAGCCGCGACCACCAGCAGAGCGCCACCATCGCCGACCTGTTCACCGAGGCCGGACTCCCGCACGACCCCGACCTGCTCCAGGCCTACTACGACTTCTGGGTGCCGCACACCGAGACCGACGCCGACGTCCGCCCGCTGTGGGAGTCCCTGCGCGCCGACGGGGTCAAGGTCGGCGTGCTCTCCAACACGATCTGGCCGCGCGCGTGGCACGAGGGCTTCTTCGAGCGGGACGGCGTCCTCGACCTGGTCGACGGCGCCGTCTACACCAGCGAGGTGCCGTGGACGAAGCCGTCCCACCACGCCTTCGAGGCGGCGATGGCCGCGGTCGGGGCCACCGATCCCGCCCGCTGCGTGTACGTCGGCGACCGTCTCTTCGACGACGTCTGGGGCGCCCAGAACGCCGGTCTGCGGGCGATCCACGTGCCGCACAGCGTCATCCCGCCCGAGCAGGTCGGGCACACCGAGGGCACGCCGGACGCCGTCGTGCACCGGCTGCTCGACGTCCTGGGGGTCGTCCGCGGCTGGGCCTGAGTCCGTGCAGGTTCCTGCAATGCAGGAACCCGCACGCCGGACGATCTCCCGTCTAGACCAGTTGCTGGGGCACGATCGTGCGGTCGCCGCCCGTCCGGGGGCGGCATCTCTCGGGAACAGGACCTTCTGCATGCGCCTCCACCGCCCCCTCCGTCTCGCCGCCGCTGCCGCCCTCGGCGTCGGCGCCCTGGCCTTCTCCGCACCGTCCGCCACCGCGCTCGTGCCTTCGGAGAGCTCGGGTGCGTGCCTCGCGGGCGACGCCCACGACGACGCGGCCGCGGCCCGGGGCGGCGGCCACGCCCACGACCACCGCGAGATCAGCGCGCTCGAGCAGGAGCGGATCCGCGACGACGTGGCCGGCCGGCTGGCGGCGCAGGGCACGTCTCGGCGCGAGGCGTCGGCGGCGGCCGCGTCGGTGCCGGTCTACGTGCACGTGATGCGCGATGCGTCCGGCAACGGCGACGTCACCGACGCCCAGATCGCCGAGCAGATCGACGTCATGAACGTCAGCTTCGCCGGCGGCAAGTCCGCGGAGGCGGCCGACACCGGCTTCAGCTTCTACCTCGCCGGCACCGACCGGTACTCCAACACCGCGTGGCACCAGGATCAGCAGAGCGAGAGCTACCGGGCCCAGACCCGCCAGGGTGGTGCGAACGCGCTGAACATCTGGCTGGTCGACTTCGACTACCTCGGCATCGCGACCTTCCCGTGGGACTACTCCTCGGACCCCGACATCGACGGGATCCGTGTCCAGTACTCGTCGCTGCCCGGAGGCTCGGCCACCAACTACAACCTCGGCGAGACCGCGACCCACGAGGCCGGACACTGGTTCGGGCTCTACCACACGTTCCAGGGCGGGTGCACGAGCACGAACGACGAGGTCTCCGACACCCCGGCCCAGTCCGGCTCCACCTCGGGCTGCCCCGCCGGCCGGGACTCCTGCTCGCTGCCCGGCCTCGACCCGATCCACAACTTCATGGACTACAGCTACGACAGCTGCTACACGATGTTCACCGAGGGGCAGAGCTCCCGGGCCTCCCAGATGTGGTCGGCCTACCGGGGCTGACCCCGTCTCGACTGCAGGTTTGTGCAATGCACATTTGTGAGGACGGCCCCTGGTCGCGCTGACCGGACCCGTGTTGCAGACTTGTGCAAGAAGGATCAGCCGTCGGTCCCCACATCGGGCGGCCCTTCGCAGGCCTACGTGTCCAGGCCGCCAGCGGTCCGCGTGCTTGTCGGTTCCGGGGAACATCTCGGGAGTTCCCCGCAACCGACCAGCACCGGGCCGCTGATGTATGTCCGGCCCGCTCAGGTGCCGGGCAGGGGCTCGGCGGCGGCCCCGAAGGCCAGCCCCCGCACGGCGGCGTCGGTCAGCGCCCCGACGCCCCACCGGCGCAGCGCGCCGCTCGTGCTGCCGACCAGGAAGCCGTACGTCGCGGCGCAGCCGGCCTCCAGCTCGCGGGCCCGGGCCGTCACCGCGGCGACCGTCCCGAGGTCGGCCGGGAGCTCGTAGGCGGCCGCGGCCGGGACCGGGGCGGCGTCGAGCCGCAGCAGGCGGTCGACCAGCTCGTCGCGTCGGTCACGGTGGGCGACGTAGGCGTCGCGCAGGGCGCCGTACAGGGCCGGTTGGGCCGAGGCGGAGGTCTGGGCGCCCAGGGCTCCGACGACGTAGACGGCCGCGTGCTCGGCGGCCAGCACGGTCTGCAGGACCTCGACGTCGCTCATCGGACCGCCAGCTGCTGCGCGACGGCGGCGGACATCGAGCCCAGGACCCGGGCGAGCTCGCCGCTCTCGGCGGCGACGGCCGCAGTGACCAGCCGGCGCTGCAGGCGCTGCTCCTGGCGCACGACCTCGGCGGCGGCGACGGGCGCGGTGGTCGGGGAGTCCGACGGGGTGGCCGGCTCCTCCGCGGGCGCGTCCAGCTCGGCGAGGTGCCGCCGGTGGAGGCGGACCAGCGGCCGGAAGCCGGCTCGGTCGGTCGCGGGCAGCGCCCGGACCGCCGCGAGGGTGGCCGTCAGATCGACGACAACGCTCGCGACCAGGACGGTGTCGGCGTCCTCCGGAGGAGCCGAGACAGCCGGGCCGTCCGGGTCCGCGGGGTCCGAACGGGGGTCGAGGTCGTCCAGGTCACATCCGCTGAGCACCCCCAGCCCGGCCAGGCCGACGAGGGTCGCGCCGACCGTCGTACGACGGGTGACGGAGGGGGGACGACGCGGCACGGCGCGACCCTATCCGCCGAGATGTCACCACGTCGCGCAGAGGCTAGGGTGGGCGACCAGGACAGGCACCAGACAACAGAACAGGGAGGTCGCGCAGCCGTGAGCAGGCCCAGCCAGGACACCATCAGGGACCGGATCGAGGCAGAGCTCGCCGACCCCCTGAAGGCGCTCGAGCTCGACGTCGAGGCGGTCGAGATCACCCCGGCCGGCAAGCGTCGCGTGCTGCGCGTCGCCGTCGACAAGGACGGCGGGGTCACCCTCGACGACGTCGCCGAGGCGACCCGCGAGGTCGACCGGGTCCTGGAGGCCTCCGACGTGATGGGGGAGCACCCCTACACGCTCGAGGTGACCTCCCGGGGCGTCGACCGCCCGCTCACCCTCCCGCGCCACTGGCGCCGCAACGCCGACCGTCTCGCGCGGGTCGTGCTCACCGACGGCTCGGACGTGGTCGGACGGATCCGGTCGTCCGAGGAGGACCCGGCCGGTGCCGTGACCCTCGACGTCGACGGCAGCGAGCGCGTGGTGCCCTACGCCGAGGTCAGCAAGGCCCTGGTCCAGATCGAGTTCAACCGTGCCACCGAGGAGACTGACTGATGGACATCGACCTGAGCATCCTGCGGATGCTGGAGCGCGAGAAGGAGATCTCCTTCGAGGTGCTCGTCGAGGCCATCGAGCAGGCCCTGCTGACGGCGTACCACAAGACGCCGGGCGCGCAGGAGACCGCGCGCGTCGTCCTCGACCGCAAGAGCGGGCACGTGTCCGTGCTGGTGCGCGAGACCGACGACGAGGGCAACCACGTCGGCGACGAGTACGACGACACGCCGCAGGGCTTCGGCCGGATCGCCGCCACCACGGCGAAGCAGATCATGCTGCAGCGGCTGCGCGACGCCGAGGACGACATCCGCTTCGGCGAGTTCTCCGGCAAGGAGGGCGACATCATCTCGGGCGTGATCCAGCAGGGTCGCAACCCCGACGACGTGATGGTCGACCTCGGCAAGCTCGAGGCGCTGCTGCCGGTCAGCGAGCGCGTCCCCGGCGAGAACTACTCCCACGGCACCCGCATCAAGTGCCTGGTGGTCTCGGTCCGCAAGGGGATGCGCGGACCCCAGATCACCCTGTCGCGCTCCCACCCGAGCCTGGTCAAGAAGCTCTTCGCGCTGGAGGTCCCCGAGATCGCCGACGGCACGGTCGAGATCGCCGCGATCGCCCGCGAGGCCGGTCACCGCACCAAGATCGCGGTGAAGTCGACGACCTCCGGGGTGAACGCCAAGGGCGCCTGCATCGGCCCGATGGGCCAGCGGGTCCGCAACGTGATGGCCGAGCTGCACGGCGAGAAGATCGACATCGTCGACTGGTCCGACGACCCCGCCGAGCTGGTCGCGCACGCGCTGTCCCCGGCCCGGGTGCACTCGGTCGAGGTGATCGACCTGGCCGCGCGTTCCGCGCGCGTCGTGGTGCCCGACTTCCAGCTCTCCCTGGCCATCGGCAAGGAGGGCCAGAACGCCCGGCTCGCCGCGCGGCTGACCGGGTGGCGCATCGACATCCGCTCGGACGATGAGACGGCCAGCGACGGCTGAGGCGGTGTCCTGAGTGACGTGAGGGACGAGCGTCGTATCGAAGGGACCGAAGCCGGCGCGTGGAGACCGATCCTGGTCTCGCGATCAGACTCAGTCCCCGCACAGCCAGCACACCGAGATCCCGCAGGTCCCCGATGTGAGGTGTCCCCATGGACACCACGACTCCCGAGACCCCCGCTCCCGCTCCGGTCCCCGTGACCGCTCCTGCCGCTCCCGCCCGGCGCCGCTGGCGCTCGGTCGTGGCGGGCGGCCTGGCCGGCGGCGTGCTCGCCGCGGCGGTCGCCGTACCACTGACGTGGCGGGTGGTGGCGTCCGCCGAGCCGACCGTCTCGCCCGCGGCGAGCGGCGCCACCACGACGACGACCGAGACCTGGCCGCTTCCCGGCAGCGGCTCCCGGCCGGACTGGAGCGCCGCCGGTGGCGGGCCGTCCGGTGACGACGAGGCGGCGGCGGGCGGGACCACCGCCACGGAGACCGACGCGACCGACGCCCAGTCGACCGGCGTGGTCCTGATCGAGACCGTCACCGCGGCCGGCGAGGCCGCCGGCACCGGACTGGTGCTGGACGCGTCCGGGGTCGTGGTCACCAACTACCACGTCGTCGAGGGCGCGACCGCGGTCAGCGTCACGGTGGCGACGACGGGGGGGACCTACCAGGCCGAGGTGCTGGGCGCCGACCCCGAGTCGGACGTCGCCGTGCTGCAGCTCGACGGAGCCGAGGACCTCGCGGTCGTCGACCTGGACGACGACGGGGTGAGCGTCGACGAGGCCGTCACGGCCGTGGGCAACGCCGAGGGGCAGGGCTACCTGTCCGCGTCGACGGGCACCGTGACGTCCCTCGAGGAGTCGATCACCACCGCCGCCGAGCAGGGCATCGAGGGCGAGGACCTGACCGGGCTGATCCAGACCGACGCCTACGTCGTGGGCGGCTACTCCGGCGGCGCGCTGCTCGACGACGAGGGCGAGGTCGTCGGCATCACCACCGCGGCCTCCAGCAGCACCCGGGTCGCGGAGAGCTACGCGGTGCCGATCGAGGACGCGCTGGCCGTCGTCGAGCAGGTCGAGTCCGGCGAGGAGTCCGGGACGGTGCGGATCGGCGCGTCGGCGTACCTGGGGGTCGGTGTGGACCAGAGCCTCCAGGTCGGCTCGGTGGCGGTCGGCACCGCCGCCGCCGACGCCGGCATCGAGGCCGGCGCGACCCTGCGGTCCGTCGACGGTACGACGGTCGCCGACCTGGACGCGCTGAGCGAGGTGCTGGCCGGCCTGGAGCCGGGCGACGAGGTCACGCTCACCTGGCTCGACGCCGACGGCACGACCCAGCAGGCCACGGTCGCCCTCGGCTCGTCACCCGCGGCCTGAGACCTCGCGCACCTCGAGTCGCGGAACCAGGTGGTCGTCGTCGCCGGCCGACCACGCGGGGAAGTCGAAGACGGCCAGCATCAGCTGGAGGGGGTACGTCGGGGGCCGCGGGCACCGGCGTACCTCCTGGCCGTCGACGCTGAAGACGGCCTCGGCGCCGTCCCACCGGGCGGCGTAGGTGTGCCACGCGGAGACGTCGAGGGGCAGTCGGGGCGCGGCGAAGTCCTCGGCCAGGTCGGGGTCGCGGAAGGCGTGGAACCCGTGGCCGACCTCGGCGCTGGCGCCGTCCGGTCCGGTGCGCAGGGAGCGCCCGAAGACCTCGAAGACGCAGATCTCGCCGCTCCGCTCGGGGCGGTCCTCGAACCCGACCAACCACAGCGACGCCATCGAGCGGGGCGACAGCGTCATCCGGCAGCGGATCGCGACCTCCGCCGGCGCTGCCAGCAGCCGGCCCTCGAAGCGCGGCTGCTCCTCCCGCACGACCTGACCGGCGCGGAACGGCTGCTGCCCGAGCGTGCTGCCGACCGGCCCGGAGAAGCTGCCGGACTGCAGCCCCGAGACCCGGATCGGCGGCTCGTGGTCGCCGGCGCACCACACCGGGTGGTCGACGGGGACCTCGAGCACCAGGCCGTCCGGGCCGACGCGGTGGGCGGCGGCGGACGCGGCGCGCGAGCTCCACGCGGGCAGGTAGTGCGGCAACCACCTGTCGTGGTCGAGCCCGGGCCCCGGGAATCGGTCCGAGAAAGTCACGGTCGAACCCTAAGGTCGGCCACCGACGCCGCGCCCGGTTCGGACTAGCACCCCGGTTGCGGGTAAGGTGGAGGAGCAGTGGCCCGCCAACAGACATCTTCGGCATGCCCGGACATCGCGACCCCGCTGGGGCCGGTCCGGACCTGCGTCGGATGCCGGGGGCGAGCCGCCAAGCGCGAGTTGTTGCGGGTGACCGTCGGCTCGGACGCGGACGGCCGACCAGCCGTCTCGCCCGATCCGCGCGGCACCGCACCTGGTCGAGGGGCGCACCTGCACCCCACGACCGAGTGCTACGAGCTCGCGGTGCGGAGGAAGGCCTTCGCCCGTGCCCTGCGGTTCACCGCAGGCGGGGCGGGACTGTCCACCGAGCCGCTGGCGCTACACCTCGCCGAGCGCGATGCACAGCACGACGTACAGCACCACGATCCATCACCACCGACCGACAGAAACTGGAGCAGCAGCTCATGAGCACTCGATGAGTACTTCCCGATGAGTTTGCACAACCACTAACGGTCTCGAGCAACACCCCCGGACTTCCGAGCTCGCGGGTCTCGAGGCCAGAAGGAGAAGCGTGGCCAAGACCCGAGTTCACGAGCTCGCCAAGGAGTTCGACGTCGAGAGCAAGTTCGTTCTCGAGAAGTTCAAGGAGATGGGGGAGTTCGTCAAGTCGGCGAGCTCGACCATCGAGCTGCCGGCGGAGATGCGTTTCCGCAAGGAGTACGGCGAGAAGCTGAAGGCCGAGCAGTCCTCGGCCCCGGCTGCGCCCGCCCCCGCCGCAGCCCCCGCGCCGGCCCCCAAGCCGGCCGCGAAGAAGCCTGCCGCGGCTGCCGAGGCCCCCGCCTCGCCGGCCCCTGCTGCTGCCGAGGCGCCCGCCGCCCCGGCCGCCCCCGCCGCTCCGGAGGCCCCCGCGGCCGCCGCCGCGCCGGCTGCTCCCGCTCCCAAGGCCGCGCCGCGCCCGGGCCCCAAGCCCGGTCCGGCCGCTCCCGCGGAGAAGGCCCCGGAGGCTCCCGAGCCGCCTGCGGCCCCGGCTGCCTCGGCTCCGGCTCCGGCCGCGCCCAAGGGTCCGACGCCCGCGCCGCGGCCCGTCGGCCGTCCGGGTGCTCCGCGCCCGGGCAACAACCCGTTCGCCTCCAGCCAGGGCATGGGCCGCAAGCCCGCGCCGCCGCGTGGTGGCGAGACTCCGGCCGCCGGCGCTCCCGCCGCTCCGGCCGCCGGTGGCGATAACCGTCCGCCCCGGCCGCCGGCCGCGCGTGACGGCGGCGCTCCGGGCCGTCCCGGCATGCCGCGCCCGAACCCGGCGATGATGCCCAAGTCCCCGGCCGCCTTCGGTGGTGGCCCCGGCGGTCGTGGCCCCGGTGGCCCCGGTGCCGGTCGCCCCGGCGCGCCGGGTCGCGGTGGCCCGGGTGCTGGTCGTCCGGGTGCTCCCGGTCGCGGTGGTCCCGGCGGTGGCGCCGGTGCCGGTGCGCCCGGTCGTCCGGGTGGCTTCGGCCCCGCGGGCGGCGGTCGCCCCGGTGGCGGCAACCGTCCCGGCCAGCGCGGTCAGACCCAGGGTGCCTTCGGTCGCCCCGGTGGTCCGTCGCGCCGTGGTCGCAAGTCGAAGCGGGCCCGTCGCCAGGAGTTCGAGGCCATGCAGGCCCCGACGATCGGTGGCGTGCGCGTCCGCAAGGGCGACGGCGAGACCGTCAAGCTGCCCCGTGGCGCCTCGCTGACCGACTTCGCCGAGCGCATCGGCGTCGACGCCGCCGCGCTCGTGCAGATGCTGTTCAGCCTGGGCGAGATGGTGACCGCGACCGAGTCGGTCAACGACGAGACGTTCGAGCTGCTCGGCGAGGAGCTCAACTACGTCGTCCAGGTCGTCTCGCCCGAGGACGAGGACCGCGAGCTGCTCGAGGGCTTCGACCTGGAGTTCGGCGCCGACGAGGGCGACGAGTCCGACCTGGTCGTGCGACCCCCGGTCGTCACGGTCATGGGTCACGTCGACCACGGAAAGACCAAGCTCCTCGACGCGCTGCGCAACGCCAACGTCGTCGACAAGGAGGCCGGTGGCATCACCCAGCACATCGGTGCCTACCAGGTCTCGGCCGAGGTCGACGGCGACGAGCGTCGCATCACCTTCATCGACACCCCGGGTCACGAGGCGTTCACCGCGATGCGTGCGCGTGGTGCCCAGGCGACCGACATCGCGATCCTCGTGGTGGCGGCCGACGACGGCGTCATGCCGCAGACGGTCGAGGCGCTCAACCACGCCAAGGCCGCCGGTGTCCCGATCGTGGTGGCGGTCAACAAGATCGACAAGCCCGACGCCGACCCGACCAAGGTCCGCGGCCAGCTGACCGAGTACGGCCTGGTGCCCGAGGAGTACGGCGGCGACTCGATGTTCGTCGACGTCTCGGCGAAGTCCGAGCTCAACCTCGACAAGCTGCTGGAGGCGGTCGTGCTGACCGCCGACGCGTCGCTCGACCTGCGGGCCAACCCCACGCAGGACGCCCAGGGTCTGGTCGTCGAGGCCCACCTGGACCGCGGTCGCGGTCCGGTGGCCACGGTGCTGGTCCAGCGCGGCACGCTGCGCGTGGGCGACTCGATCGTGGCGGGCGCCGGCTACGGCCGCGTGCGCGCCATGCTCGACGAGCACGGCGAGAACATCACCGAGGCCTACCCGTCGCGTCCCGCGATGGTGCTGGGTCTGACCGCGGTGCCGGGTGCGGGCCAGAACTTCATCGTGGTCGAGGACGACCGCATGGCCCGTCAGATCGCCGAGAAGCGCGAGTCGCGTGAGCGGGCGGCCATGCAGGCCAAGCGTCGCGTGCGTCGTACCCTCGAGGACTTCATGGCCTCCATGGAGAAGGGCGAGAGCCAGGAGCTCAACCTCATCCTCAAGGGCGACGTGTCCGGTTCCGTCGAGGCGCTCGAGGACGCCCTGTCGCAGATCGACGTCGGCGACGAGGTCAGCCTGCGGGTCATCGACCGCGGTGTCGGTGCGATCACCGAGACCAACGTCGACCTGGCCGCGGCCTCCGACGCGATCATCATCGGGTTCAACGTCCGCCCGCAGGGCAAGGCGACCGAGATGGCCGACAAGGAGGGCGTGGAGATCCGCTACTACTCGGTGATCTACCAGGCCATCGAGGAGATCGAGGCGGCCCTCAAGGGCATGCTCAAGCCGATCTACGAGGAGTCCGTCCTCGGGCAGGCCGAGATCCGCAACATCTTCCGTTCGTCGAAGATCGGCAACATCGCCGGTTGCATGGTCACCAGTGGCCTGCTGCGACGCAACGCGAAGGCGCGGCTGCTCCGCGACGGCAAGATCGTCGCGGACAACCTCGACCTGGCCTCGCTCAAGCGGGAGAAGGACGACGCGTCCGAGGTCCGCGAGGGCTTCGAGTGTGGTCTGGTGCTGAAGAACTACCAGAACATCGAGATCGGCGACATCGTGGAATCCTTCGAGATGCGCGAGATCGCCCGCAGCTGATCCACCCCGTCGTGTCGGCGCGGTCCCTGCGGGGGTCGCGCCGACACGCGTTTGACGATGCGAGAGTAGGAATCATGGCCAATCCCCGCGTACGCCGCGTCGCCGACCGGATCAAGGTCGTCGTCGCCGAGATGCTCGAGCGCCGGATCAAGGACCCGCGACTGGGCTTCGTGACGATCACCGACGTCCGACTGACCGGTGACGGCCAGCAGGCCACCATCTTCTGGACGGTGCTCGGGACCGACGAGGAGGCCGCCGGCACCGCCGCGGCCCTGGAGTCGGCCAAGGGGGTGCTGCGCTCGGAGGTCTCGCGCCAGCTCGGCACCCGGATCGTCCCGACCCTCACCTTCGTGCGCGACGCCCTGCCCGAGGAGGCCCGTCACCTCGACGAGGTGCTGGCCCGGGCGAAGGCGCTCGACGACGAGGTCGCGGCCCGCCGCGGCGCGGCGTACGCCGGCGACGAGGACCCGTACAAGAAGCCCCGCGAGGTCGGCGAAGAGTCGGACGAGGACGACGACGAGTCGTGACCGACGACGCGGGTCTGGTCGTCGTCGACAAGTCGGGGGGCATGACGTCGCACGACGTCGTCTCGCGGGTGCGCCGGCTGGCCGGCACCCGCAAGGTCGGCCACGCCGGCACCCTCGACCCGATGGCGACCGGCGTCCTGGTGCTCGGGGTCAACCGGGCCACCCGGTTGCTCGGGCACCTGATGCTCACCGAGAAGGGGTACGACGCCACCGTGCGGCTCGGCGTCGCCACGACGACCGACGACGCCGAGGGTGAGGTCACCGCGACCGCGGCGGCCGACCACCTCGACGAGACGGTCGTGCGGGCGGCCTTCGCCGCGCAGGTGGGCGAGCTGCTGCAGGTCCCGACCTCCGTGTCGGCGATCAAGGTGGACGGCAAGCGGGCCTACCAGCGGGTCCGCGACGGCGAGCAGGTCGAGCTGAAGGCCCGGCCGGTCACCGTGCACGCGCTGGAGGTCCTCGACCAGCGGGTCGCCGGGGAGTGGCTCGACGTCGACGTCTCGCTGCGCTGCTCCAGCGGCACCTACGTCCGGGCGATCGCCCGCGACGTCGGCGCCGCGCTCGGCGTCGGCGGGCACCTCACCGCGCTGCGTCGTACGGCGGTCGGGCCCTACGACCTCGGCGTCGCCCGAACCCTGGAGGAGCTGGGGGAGTCGTTCGCGGTGCTCCCGGTGGCCGACGCGGCCCGGGCCGCGTTCCCGGCGGTCGAGCTCGACGACGAGCAGGCGCGCGACGTCCGGGTCGGGCGGCCGATCGACGTACCGCTCGACGCGCTGGCGGCGGTGTTCGCGCCCGACGGCGAGTTCCTGGCGCTCTACGAGCCGCGCGAGGGCCGGGCCCGGCCGGTCGCCGTCTTCGTCTGACCCTGCGCTGAGTAGGGTTTCGTCCGTGCAGATCTGGCGCTCCCTCGACGACGTCCCGGCCGACCTCGGTCGCACGGCCGTCGTCATCGGCAACTTCGACGGGGTCCACCTCGGCCACCGGCGGGTGCTGGCCCGGGCCCGGGACCTGGCCGACCGGGACGGCCTGACCCTGGTCGCCGTCACCTTCGACCCGCACCCGATGGCCGTGCTGCGCCCCGAGCACGCCCCGAGCACACTGACCTCGATCGAGGTACGGGCCGAGCTGCTCGGCGACGCAGGTGCGGACGCCGTGCTCGCCGTTCCCTTCGACCTCGACGTGGCGGGCTGGGAGCCGGAGGAGTTCGTGCTCCGCGTGCTGGTCGACACCCTGGAGGCGGCGGCCGTCGTGGTCGGGGCGAACTTCCGCTTCGGCCGCAAGGCCGCCGGCGACGTGGCCACGCTGGCCCTCCTGGGTCAGCGGCACGACTTCACCGCCGAGGGCATCCCGCTCGACGGCGGACCGATGGTCTGGTCGTCGACCTACGTCCGCACCTGCCTGGCGACCGGCGACGTCGCCGGCGCCGCCGAGGCGCTCGGTCGGCCGTACGCCGTCCGCGGGATCGTCGTCCGTGGTGACCAGCGCGGCCGCGAGCTCGGCTACCCGACCGCCAACGTCCCGACCGACGGGCTCACCGCCGCGCCGGCCGACGGCGTGTACGCCGGCTGGCTGCGTCGGCTCGACACCGGCGAGACCTTCCCCGCGGCGATCAGCGTCGGCACCAACCCGACCTTCGACGGCGTCCGTGAGCGTCGGGTCGAGAGCTACGTGCTCGACCGCACCGATCTCGAGCTCTACGGCGTGGAGGTCGAGGTGTCCTTCGTCGACCGGCTGCGGGGGATGGTCGCCTTCGAGTCGGTCGAGAAGCTCATCGTGCAGATGGACGCTGACGTCGACCGCGCCCGGGTGCTCCTCTCCTCGTGAGCACGTCGACCGCCGACACCGTCGCCGCCACGGACCAGTGGTTCCTGCAGCACGGCCTGACGTACTTCGTGCCCGAGAACCGGGCTGCGGTCCGATCGGCCCTGCGGCCCCGGCGGATCGTGCCCCTCGTGCTGGGGACCGCGCTGGGGGCGGCGGCCGTCGCGATCGCGGTGGCGGTCTGGGCCGACGACGAGCGCAGCCTGCTGCCGGCGGTCCTGTGGACCGTCTTCGGCCTGGTGGCGACCTGGTACGCGCTGACCGCGCTGCAGGCCCGCCCCATCGTGGCCTGGGCGCTCGCGCGCACCTTCCGCTCCCTCGGGACGCTGCTGCCGATGATGACGCGGGCGCTGCCGCTGCTGCTGGTCTTCGTCACCTTCCTGTTCATCAACGCCGAGGTCTGGCAGGTGTCGGCGTACCTCGACGGCGGCCGGTTGTGGCTGGTCGCGCTGCTCTTCGGCACCCTGGCCGGTGCCTTCCTGCTCGTCCGGTTGCCGGAGGAGGTCGACCGGACCGACGACCACGTCGACGAGGCGCTGCTGCTGAAGTCGACCGCGGGCACGCCGCTCGAGCGGGCCGCCCGCGAGCTGGTCGACGACCCCGACGGCGATCCGGCGTCGTACGCGGAGGTGTCCGGCTACGAGCGCTGGAACCTGGTCCTGGTCTTGGTGGTCATCCAGGCCACCCAGGTGCTGCTCCTCGCGGTCACGGTCTTCGCGTTCTTCATGCTCTTCGGCGCGATGATCATGGACCCCGAGATCGTCGGCACCTGGACCGGCGAGGGGGCGGCCGCCGTGCACAACGTCCCGCGCTTCCCGACCCTGTCCTTCGAGCTGGTCCAGGTCTCGGTGTTCCTGGCGTCCTTCTCAAGCCTCTACCTCACCGTGTCGACGGTGACCGACGAGACCTATCGCGAGCAGTTCTTCGGCAGCGTCCTGCACGAGATGGAGCGGGCGGTCGGCGTCCGCGCGGTCTACCTCGCCCTGCGCGCCGCGACACCTAAGTCGACCGAATAACTAGTGTTAGCATCCGGGCATGTCTCGGAACGGCATCACCCGACGTACCCTCCTCGCCGCCTCGGCCGCCGGTGCGGTCGTCGCCACCACCGCCGGCTCCGCCTGGCGGGCCGTCGCCGGCGCACCGGCGATCCTCAAGGCGCTCCCGCCCTCGCAGTTCGTCGACTTCGGAACGAACGCCGAGATGCGGTGGGAGTCGGTCGACCCGCGTCGCTACCTCACCCCGCAGGCCCGGCTGTTCGTCCGCAACCACACGGTCACGCCGACGATCGACGCGTCGTCGTACCGGCTGCGGGTGTTCGGTGACGCGGTCGTGGGCGAGCGCTCCCTCTCGCTGCGCGATCTGCGCCGCTTCCGGCAGGTCGAGGCGACCACGGTGCACGAGTGCACGGGCAACGGGCGCAGCTTCTTCGGCAGCCAGCAGGGCGAGACGGTCAGCGGCACGGCCTGGACCCTGGGCGCGGTCGGGACCGTGACCTGGCAGGGCGCCCGGCTGGGCGACGTCCTGCGATCGCTCGGGGTGAGCCGCGAGGCGGTGTCGATCCAGGCGACCGGGCTGGATCCCTCGTACGCGACCGGGGGCGTCGACTACGGTCCGGTGCGGCGCCCGTTCCCCGTCGCCAAGGCGTACGACGACGCGCTGCTCGCCTGGGGCATGAACGGCGAGCCGCTGCTGCCCGACCACGGCTACCCGCTGCGCCTGGTGCTGCCGGGCTGGGTCGGCATCGCCAGCATCAAGTGGCTGGGTTCGCTGGAGGTCTCCCGCCAGGAGCTGACCTCGCCCTGGAACACGAAGTGGTACCGCCTCACCGGCGGCTCCTACCCCGCCGACTCGCCGCCGCTGACGGTCAACCCGGTCCGGTCGGCGTGGGAGCTCCCGCTCGGCGCCCGGCTGGCCCGGCGGCGGCGCCTCGTGCTGACCGGGCGTTCCTGGAGCGGTGCGGGCGCGATCCGGACGGTGGAGGTCAGCCTGGACGGCGGCGAGCACTGGCAGCGGGCCCGGCTCGCCGATCGGCGGCGGGGCGAGGGCTGGACCCGCTGGTCCGTCGACTGGCACCGCCCGACGGTGGGGGAGCACACCCTCCTTGCGCGGGCCACCGACGTCCAGCGGCGCACGCAGCCCGACGTCACGCCCTTCAACAGCAACGGCTACTTCTTCGACGCGGTGGTCCGCCACCCCGTCACCGTCGTCTGAAATGCCGAGTCGGCGCGAGTTCGCGCCGACTCGGCACTGAACTCACGCCGACTCGGCGATCAGGGGGTCAGGCGTCGAGGTCCTTCTCGACGAGGGCCGCGATGGCGTCGACGTCGGCCTCGTTGTCGCCGGAGACCTCGACCGTGTCGCCCTTGCCGGCGCCCAGGGTCATGATCAGCAGGGCCGAGCTGGCGTCGACGGCCTCGTCACCGGGGATGCCGATGAGCACCTCGGAGTCGAGCTCGCCGGCGGCCTCCGAGATGATCGCGGCGGGACGGGCGTGCAGGCCGACGGCGGAGCCGACGGTCACGGACTTGGTGGGCATGGGTTCTCCTTCTCGGGTTGGGTAGGACGCTCAGGCGGCCGCGGGGGCCGTGGTCTTGCCGAACGACTTCAGGGCGATGACGGCAGCGGCGCCGACCAGGACGCCGGCGATGAGGGCGACGAAGAACCCGAGGACACCGTCGACCGCGAAGATCACGAAGATACCCCCGTGCGGGGCGCGGACGCTGACGTCGAGCGCCATGGACAGGCCGCCGGTGACGGCGCTGCCGGCCATGATCGCCGGGATGACGCGCAGCGGGTCGGCCGCCGCGAACGGGATCGCGCCCTCGGTGATGAAGGAGGCGCCCAGCAGCCACCCGGCCTTGCCGTTCTCCCGCTCGGGGACGTTGAACAGGCTCGGGCGGACGACGGTCGCGAGGGCCAGGGCGATCGGCGGGACCATGCCGGCGAGCATGACCGCAGCCATGATCTTCAGCTCGGGGGCGTCCGAGGCGAGCGCTGCGCCGCCGACGCCGGCAGCCGCGAAGCTGTAGGCCACCTTGTTGAGCGGGCCGCCCATGTCGAAGGCCATCATCAGGCCGAGGACGATGCCGAGCAGGACGGCGTAGCTGCCGCTCATGGAGTTCAGGCCGTCGTTGAGCTGGTCCATCAGCCAGCCGATCGGCTTCCCGAAGACCACGATCATCAGCAAGCCGGCGATGATCGAGGTGAGCAGTGGGATGACCAGCACGGGCATCAGCCCGCGAGCCCAGGTGGGGACCTTCCAGCCAGCGATCCAGTGGGCGATCAGACCCGCGAGCACACCGCCGACGATGGCCCCGAGGAAGCCCGTGGCCGGGAGGTCGCCGCCGTTGCCGTCGTTCACCGCGAAGACGTTCGCCGCGAGGCCGCCCACGATGAAACCGGGCGCGATGCCGGGTCGGTCGGCGATCGCGTACGCGATGTAGCCCGCGAGCGCCGGGATGAAGAAGATGAAGGCGGTCTTGCCGATGATGAAGAACAGGGCGCCCAGGTAGGCCATCAGCCCCGAGCCGAAGAGTGCGTGGTCGAGACCCAGCGCGTCCGGGTCGGGCAGGTCGAAGAGCGTGTTGTTGACCGCGATGTCGCCGTACGGACCCACGATCTCGTAGCCGCCGAGCAGGAAGCCCAGCGCGATCAGCAGACCGCCGGCAGCGACGAACGGGATCATGTAGGACACGCCGGTCATCAGCACCCGACGGGTCCGACCGCCCCAGCTCTCGCCCGCGCCGGACGAGGCGCTGGACTCGCCACCCCCTCCGGTGGCGGACCCCTCGACGCGCGGGGCGTTGGGGTCGCCGGCGTACCGGAGGGCCTCGGCGATCATCGCGTCGCCCTCGTCGATCGGGCGCTTGACCCCCGAGGAGACGAGCGGCTTTCCGGCGAACCGGCCGCGGTCGCGGACGCCCACGTCGACGGCGAAGATGACCGCGTCGGCGGCGGCGATGGTCTCGGGGGCGAGCGGCTTGGCGCCGGCCGAGCCCTGCGTCTCGACGGCGATCTCGACGCCGGCCCGGGCGGCGGCGGCCTCGAGGGCCTCGGCGGCCATGTAGGTGTGCGCGATGCCGGTGGGGCAGGCGGTCACAGCCACCAAGCGGCGGGCGGCGGGCGCGGCCTCGGCCGGCTTCTCGGCCGCGGGCGCGGCGGCAGCCGGTGCGGCTGCGGGCTTCGGGGCCGGTGCGGCGCCGAGCACCAGCTCGATCTGCTCGACGACCTCCTCGGGCGTCTCGGCGGCGCGCAGCGAGTCGGTGAAGGCGGGCTTCACCAGGGCGCGGGCGAGCTTGGTCAGCAGCTGCAGGTGGGTGGCGTCGCCCCCGGCCGGGGCCGTGATCAGGAAGGCCAGGTCGGCGGGGCCGTCCTTGGCCCCGAAGTCGACGGGCGGGCTCAACCGCGCGAACGCCAGGGTGGGCTCGTCCACGCCGGCGGTGCGGCAGTGGGGGATCGCGATGCCACCGGGCAGACCGGTCGGCGAGGTCTCCTCGCGGGCGAGGGCGTCCGTCACGATCTGGTCGACGTCGGTGGCGCGACCGGCGTCGTTGACGACACCGGCGAGAGCCCGGATCACGTCGTGCTTGTCGGCACCGAGGTCCGCGTCGAGGCGGACCAGGGCCGAGGTGATCAGGTCGGACATTCAGTCTCCCTGGGTGGGGCGCAGGTCGCGCACCGAGACGAGCTCGGGGCGGACCTGCGTGGGGTGCGGGATGGTCGTGCCGGGAAGTCCGGCGGCCGCGCTGCCGTAGGCGACGGCGAGTGCGAGTCTGTGAGCGGGTGGCTTCTGCTGGATGTCGCCGAGCAGGTACCCGAAGAGGCTGGAGTCTCCCGCTCCGACGGTGCTCACGACCTCGGTCGGCGGGGGCGTGGCGTGCCAGGCGCCGTCCGCCGTGACGAGGACGGCGCCGTGCGCACCGAGCGTGGCGAGCACCGTGTCGACACCCTGGTCGACCAGGGTCGCGGCCGCCTTCGCCGCAGCCAGCGGGTCGGACTCCAGCAGGTCGGGGTCGCCCCCGGTGAAGGAGGCCAGCTCCTCGCCGTTCGGCTTCATCAGGTGCGGCGGGGCCTCGGCCAGCCGCCCGACGAGGGCGCGCAGCGGCGCGTCGCTGGTGTCGACCGCGATCCGGGCGCCGGTGTCGCGCAGGGCACCGACCAGCTCGGCGTACCACTCGACGGGGGCGCCGGGCGGCAGCGAGCCGGCGAGCACGATCCAGTCGGCGGAGGCGGCCCGCCGCCGCAGCGACTCCGCGAGTCCGCGGAGCACCAGGGGCGTGACCGTCGGACCGGGGCTGTTGAGCTTGGTGGTGGTGCCGTCCGGCTCGCTGATGGTGATGTTCACGCGCAGGGTGCCGTCGTTCGGCACCGGGCGGCAGTCGATGCCCGCGGCGAGCAGCTCCAGGACGTACGGGTCGTCCTTGGCGGCCGGCAGCACGGCGATCGAGGGGATCCCGGCGGCCACCGAGGCGCGCGAGATGTTTACCCCCTTGCCGCCAGCCTGGGACAGCACCGACTCCGCGCGCTGGACGGCGCCGCGCTCCAGCTCGCCGGTGAGCGTCACCGTCCGGTCGTGGCTCGGGTTGGGCGTGAGGGTGATGATCATGCGGTTCGGACCTCCACTCCGGCGGCGGCGAAGGCCGCCTCGTCCGCGGGGTCGATCCCCGAGTCGGTGATCAGCACGTCGACCTCGGCCAGCGACGCGAAACGGATCGGCGACTCGACGCCGACCTTGCTGGAGTCGGCCAGGACGACGACCTGCCGCGCGCTCTGGACCAGGGCGCGCTTGACGGCGGCCTCGTCGTGGTCGGGCGTCGACAGCCCGTGCTCGGCGGTCACGCCGTTGCTGCCCAGGAACACCACGTCGGCGCGGAGCTGGGAGATGGCGGCGACCGTGTCGGCGCCGACCGCGGCCTGGGTGGTCAGCCGGACCCGACCCGGCAGCAGGTGCAGGTCGACCTGCGGGTTGCCGGCCAGGCGGGCGGCGACGGGGACGGCGTGGGTGAAGAGCACCAGCCGGTGGTCGCGGGGGAGCAGGCTGGCCAGCCGATTGGTGGTGGTGCCGGCGTCGAGCAGCACCGTCGCCCCGACCGGCGGGAGCAGGTCGAGCGCGGCCCGGGCGATCCGCTCCTTCTCCGGCGTGTTCGCCTGGTCGCGCTCCAGCAGCCCGGACTCGATCACCGCGAGGCTGTCGGACGGTACGGCGCCCCCGTGCACGCGCCGGACCAGACCCATCCGCTCCAGGGCGGACAGATCCCTGCGGACGGTCTCGGTGGTGACGTCGTACCGCTCGGCGAGTACGTTGACGGACAGGCGTCCGTGCTCGGCCACGAGCTGGGCCATCGCCTGCTGGCGTTCTTCGGCGTACATCGCCCGCCACCTCCTCCCTGACGCCTCGATCTTTATATCTGTTGTTTTAGACCCGTTTGTGTTGACTGTCAAGGCGGCGGGGGCGTTTACTTGTGAGCATGGTCACCGGATCTCCCGCTGCTTCGTCCGCCGTCCTGACGGGCACCCCTGTCGTCCCGGGCGCCGCGTTCGGCCCGGCCCTGCTCGCCCGGGCCGAGGTGTCGCCGGCCGCCGTCGAGGCCTACGCGTCGAACGGTCCCACCGATGAGGAGGCGGCCCTCGCGGCGTACGACGACGCCGTCGCCGCGGTCGCCGACGGGTTCGCGCGCAAGGCCGAGAAGGCGTCCGGGGCCGCGGCCGAGGTGCTGACCGCGAGTGCCGGGCTGGCCAAGGACAAGGGACTGCGCAGCGCGGTGCGCAAGCACCTGCGCACCGGCGACGACCTGCTGGCCTCGCTGCGCGCGGGCGTCGAGCAGTTCGTCGGGATCTTCACCGGCATGGGCGGGCTGATGGCCGAGCGGGTGACCGACCTGCGCGACATCGAGCGCCGGGTCACCGCCCACCTGGTGGGGGAGCCCGAGCCGGGCGTCCCGACCCCGTCCGAGCCGTCGGTGCTGGTCGCCGAGGACCTCGCGCCCTCCGACACCGCGGGCCTGGACCCCGCGCTGGTCCTGGCGCTGGTGACCGAGCGTGGCGGCCCGACCAGCCACACCGCGATCATCGCCCGCCAGCTCGGCATCCCGTGCGTGGTCGGCGTCGGCGGCGCCATGGAGCTGGCCGGTGGCACGCCGCTGCTGGTCGACGGCACCGCGGGCACCATCGAGACCGACCCGGACGCGGCGGAGGCGGAGCGCAAGGTCGCCGCCGACCGCGAGACGCGGGCCGCGCTGGCGGCCTGGGAGGGACCCGGCCGGACGGCCGACGGTGCCGGGGTGAAGGTGCTCGCCAACGTCGCCGACGGCGAGTCCTCGGCGCACGCGGCCGAGGCGCCGGTCGAGGGCGTCGGGCTGTTCCGCACCGAGCTGTGCTTCCTCAACCGCAAGGACGAGCCGTCGGTCGAGGAGCAGGCCGAGATCTACGCCGAGGTGCTGCGTCCCTTCGCCGGCAAGTACGTCGTGGTCCGCACCCTCGACGCGGGCTCCGACAAGCCGGTCGCGTTCGCCACGCACGAGGGCGAGGAGAACCCGGCCCTCGGCGTCCGTGGCCTCCGGCTCTCCTTCGACAACCCCGAGCTGCTGGAGCGCCAGCTCGACGGCATCGCCGCCGCGGCCGAGTCGACCGGCACCGAGACCTGGGTGATGGCCCCGATGGTGGCCACCGTCGCCGAGGCGCAGGCCTTCGCCGACCAGGTCCGCAGTCGCGGCCTGAAGGCGGGCGTGATGGTCGAGGTGCCGTCCGCGGCACTGCTCGCGCACCGGATGTTGGAGGCGGTCGACTTCCTGTCGATCGGCACCAACGACCTGACCCAGTACGCCATGGCCGCCGACCGGATGGCCACCGACCTGGCTCACCTCACCGACCCCTGGCAGCCGGCCGTCCTGCAGCTGATCGCCATCACCGCCCACGCGGGCCAGCAGGCCGGCAAGCCGGTCGGTGTCTGCGGCGAGGCGGCAGCCGACCCGCTGCTGGCCGTCGCCCTGGTCGGCATGGGCATCACGTCGCTCTCGATGGCCGCGGCCGCCGTACGCCCGGTGGGGGCGCGGCTGGCCTCGGTGACCATGGACGTCTGCGAGGAGGCCGCGGAGGCCGCGCTGTCCGCGGCCGACCCGATGGCCGCACGCGCCGCGGTGCTCGAGGTGCTCGACCGGGCCTGAGATCGATCGCCCCGGCGTGCGCGACACGCCGGACTGTGGCGTTCGCACGCTAGTGCGTACTGCGCACTAGTGTGCGACGCATGGACAGCACCCAGCTCCTCAAGGGCGTGCTCGACCTCGCGGTGCTCGCGGTGGTCGACGCCGAGGACGGCTACGGCTACGACATCGTCCGACGGCTCCGGCGCGGCGGGCTCGAGGACATCGGGGACGCCTCGGTCTACGGCACGCTCCGGCGCCTCTACGCCGCCGGCCTGCTGACGTCGTACGTCGTGCCGTCGGAGGCCGGCCCGCACCGCAAGTACTACGGCATCACCCCGTCCGGCCGCGGCGAGCTGAAGCGGCAGGGCGAGGACTGGCGACGCTTCGCGACGTCGGTGACCACCCTCCTCGACCACCCGCAGGGAGCGATCGCATGAGCGAGCACAGCACCGACGTCCGCTCGGAGGTGCTCGCGTTCGTTGCGCGGGTCCGCGACCTGATGACCGACCTGCCGCCGGACGAGCGGCAGGAGCTCACGGCGGGCCTCGAGGCCGACCTGTCGGAGCTGGTCGCCGAGCACGGGGCCGAGGCGCTCGGAGACCCGGGCGACTATGCGCGCGAGCTGCGGACGGGTGCCGGCCACCCGCCGGTGGCGGTCCGTCGGGTGCGGGAGTGGGCGCTACCGGCCGCGGCGATGGAGGCGCTCGACGCGGCCCACGCTCACTGGGACCGGCTGCTGGACTCGCTGCCCGGCGACCTGCGCGGCTTCCTCACCGCGCTCCGGCCCGCCTGGTGGGTGGCCCGAGCCTGGGTGGCCTGGATGGTCACCCAGGACCTCCGTGGCCCCTACGTCTTCCTCGACGGCCTCTGGCTGGTCGTCCTGGCCGCGTACGTCGTCGTCAGCGTCCAGCTGGGTCGGCGGGCCTGGCGGGTCGACCGCCTGCTCACGACGTCCGTGGCGGCCCGGCTGCTGCTGGTCGGCCTGAACCTGAGCGCCGTGGGTCTCCTCCCGGGTGCGGCCGACAACCTGGCCTGGCACGTCGCGGAGGAGCGGGGGTGGCAGGTCTACGGCGACGTGGCCGTCGACGACGGCAACGCCGTGACCTATCAGGGCGGCCAGGCCTGCGTGCTGGAGGTGCGCGACCTGCAGGGCCGGGTGATCGAGGGCGCCTACGTGTGGGACGCCACCGGCGAGCGGACCCTGCCGATGAACGTCGACGCCTGCTGATCGGGGGACGGGGTCGAAGCGGGTCCTCAGAGCCGCAGCCAGGCCAGCACCGCCCGCACCCGCCGGTGGGCGTCGGTGTCGAGCGGCAGGTCGAGCTTGGTGAAGATGCTGTTGATATGCTTGGCGACGGCCTTCTCGGTGACGACGAGCTGGGTGGCGATGGCGGTGTTCGAGCGGCCCTCGGCCATCAGCGCGATCACCTCGCGCTCGCGCGGGCTGAGCCGGTCGATCGGCTCCTCGCGGCGGCGGGCCATGATCGTGGCGACCACCTCGGGGTCGAGGACGGTGCCGCCGGCGCCGACGCGTCGTACGCCCTCGACGAACTCCTCGACGTCGGAGACCCGGTCCTTGAGGAGGTAGCCGACGGCGCCCTCGCCGCTGGCCAGCAGCTCGCGGGCGTAGAGGTGCTCGACGTACTGCGAGAGGACCATGACGGGGAACGCCGGCCGCTCGGCGCGTACGGCGATCGCCGCCCGCAGGCCCTCGTCGGTGTGCGTCGGCGGCATCCGGACGTCGAGCACGGCGCCCTCGGCGTCGGGCCGACGCAGGGCCTGCTCCAGGTCGCCGGCGTTGTCGACCGCGGCGACGATGGTGAAGCCGTTCGCCTCCAGGAGCTGGGTCAGACCGGCCCGGAGGAGGGCGTGGTCCTCGGCGAGGACAAGCCGCACGGGACCTCCAGGGTGATGATGGTGGGCCCGCCGACCGGGCTGGAGACCATCATGGTGCCGTCGAAGGCCCCGAGGCGACGCATGACACCCCGCATCCCGGTCCCGGCTTCCGCGGACGCACCTCCGCGTCCGTCGTCGCCGACCTCCGCGCGCAGCACCCCGGCCGCGTGGTCGAGCCGGATCCACGCGTGCTGCGCCGCCGCGTGCTTGCCGATGTTGGCCAGGCACTCGGCGATCGCGAAGTAGACCGCGGACTCCACCGGCGCGGGCGGGCGGCCGGGCAGCGCGGCCGTCACGTCGACGGGCACGGCCATGTCGAGCGCGAGCGCCTCGACCGCGCCGGCCAGGCCGCGGTCGGCGAGCACCGGCGGGTGGATCCCTCGTACGACGGAGCGCAGCTCGCCCAGCGCGGCCGTGGTGGTCTCGCGTGCGTCGCTCACCATCCGGCGCGCCTTCTCGGGGTCGGAGGCGAACATCGAGTCGGCCATGCCGAGGCTCATCGACAGCGCGACCAGCCGGGCCTGCGCGCCGTCGTGCAGGTCGCGCTCGAGGCGCCGCAGCTCGGCGGCGGAGTGGTCGACCAGGTCGGCCCGGGTCTCCGTCAGCTGCTGCACCCGCTGCGAGAGCCGCTCGGTGGTGCCGGGGGAGAGCAGGGTGCGGTCGATGGCGCTGCGCAGCCGCATCAGCGGCGCCGAGGCGTACCACCACACCCACCAGGTGACGACGCAGACGAGCAGCAGCACCACGAGCAGCGACAGCGCGAAGCCCACCGTCGAGGTCACGACGAGCCAGCCCAGGTCGCGCCAGGTCATCGGGTCCAGGGCCACCGCCCGCAGCCGGGCGATCGGGGAGAGCCCCGCCAGCGGCGCGTACGGCGCGGGCAGCGGGTGGCCCAGCACCCGCGACGCCATCCGGCGGTGCAGGTTGGCGAGCGCCCGGGTGCCCGGCACGGCCACGGCCAGCAGCAGCGCGCCGACCCAGACGACCATCAGCACCCCGCCGACGACCCAGAGCACGAACAGCAGCACGGCGGGCACGAGCAGCAGCACCTGCAGGCCGGCGTACCCGGTCATCAGCAGCCGCCCCGGTGGGGCGGGTGCGGGGGCAGGGGCGGCGGCGTCACTCACCCCCACATCCTCGCCGACGTACGACGTCCGCGCGGTGGTGCTGGCACCACCTCCGGTCGGGGTCCGCACGCCCCTGCCGCGGGGGTCGCGGGTCACGAGGCTGGAGCCATGACGAACCCCCTCACCTCCGTCCCCATCCGGGCCGCCCGCTGGAGCGCGGCCCACCCCTGGCGCGCCGTCCTCGGCTGGCTCGCCCTGGTCGCGGTGGCCGTCGGCCTCGCCATGATGGTCCCGACCCACGAGGCGTCCGACGCCGACTACCGGCTCGGCGAGTCCGGCCGCGCCGACCAGCTGGTCGAGCAGGCCGGCCTCGACGACCCCGACTCCGAGCTGGTGCTGGTCACCGGCCAGGACGCCGCGGCGATGACCGCCGCGGCCGCCGAGCTCACCGACGGCCTGGCCGGTCTCGACGACGTGGCCGGCGTCGCGGAGCCCCAGTGGAGCCCGGACCGTACGGCGTTGCTGCTGGCCGTCCGGCTCGCGCTCGACCACGGCGACGACGCGGACCCGCTGGTCGCGGTGACCGACCGGGTCGCCGCCGAGCACCCGGATCTGCGGATTCGCCAGTCCGGCGACCTCACCCTCGACGCCGCCATCGACGAGCGGGTCGCCGAGGACCTGGGCTCGGCCGAGCTGATCAGCCTGCCGATCACCCTGGTCCTGATGCTGGTGGCCTTCGGGGCCCTGGTCGCCGCCGGGCTCCCGGTCCTGCTGGCCGCGACCAGCGTCGCCGCGACCATCGGCATCAGCGCCCCGCTCTCACACCTGGTCCCGTTCGACGACACCGTCGCGAGCATGATCGTGCTGATCGGGATGGCCGTCGGTGTCGACTACTCGCTGTTCTACCTCAAGCGCGAGCGCGAGGAGCGCGCGAAGGGCCGGAGCACGATCGACGCGGTCGAGATCGCCGCCCAGACCTCCGGCCACTCGATCCTGGTCTCCGGGGGCGCCGTGATCGCCGCGATGGCCGGGCTGTTCCTGGTCGGTGACAGCACCTTCAACTCGCTGGCCGTCGGCTCGATCCTGGTGGTCGCGATCGCCGTGCTCGGCTCGATCACCGTGCTGCCCGCCCTGCTCGGCGGCCTCGGTCACCGGGTCGACCGCCCCCGCGTCCCGCTGCTGTGGCGGCTGAACGCGCGGATCGGCCGCGGCGGCATCAGCCGTCGCCTGCTCGGCCCGGTCGTGGCCCACCCGGTGGCGGCCCTCGCGTTGGCGGGCACGGTCGTCGTGGCGCTCGCCGTACCGGCCCTCGGGATGAAGACCCACCAGGCCAACCTGGAGACGCTGCCCGCCTCGATCCCCGAGGTGCAGACGATGCGCGACGTGACGGCCGCCTTCCCGTCCGAGGGCACCACCGCCGAGGTCGTCGTCCGGGCCGGGGCCGACGACGCGGACGACGTCCGTGCGGCCCTGGAGCAGTTGGCGGACGACGCGGTCGCGACCGGGGCGTTCGTCGCGAGCGGCTCCGACGTGGAGGTCTCCGACGACGGGCGTACGTCGGTCCTGGAGCTGGCCATGCCGTTCGCGGAGTCCGACGAGCGGGTCGACGAGGCGCTCCGCGACCTGCGGACCGACCTGGTGCCGGCCGCGGTCGACGTACCGGGTGCGGAGGCGGTCGTCGGCGGCGGCGCTGCCGAGTCGCTGGACTTCGTGGAGCGGCTGCAGGAGCGGCTGCCGCTGGTGATCGGCTTCGTCCTGCTGCTGACCCTGATCATCATGGCCACGACCTTCCGCAGCCTGCCGGTCGCCCTCGTCTCGACGGCCCTGAACCTCGGCTCGGTCGGCGTGGCCTTCGGGCTGATGACGCTGGTCTTCCAGCACGGCTGGTTCGAGTCCCTGCTGGGCTTCGAGAGCTCCGGCTTCGTGATCGACTGGCTGCCGTTGTTCGTGCTGGTCGTGTTGGTCGGCCTGTCGATGGACTACCACGTCTTCGTCGTCAGCCGGGTCCGCGAGTACGTCGACCAGGGCCTGCCGACCCGGGTCGCGGTCCAGCGCGGCGTGGCCGACACCGCCGGGGTCGTGACCAGCGCCGCCGCGGTGATGGTCTCGGTGTTCGCCATCTTCGCGACCCTGTCGATGCTGGAGATGAAGATGATGGGCGTCGGGCTCTCCGCCGCGATCCTGCTCGACGCGACCCTGGTCCGGCTGGTGCTGCTGCCGGCGGCGCTGGTGCTGCTGGGGGAGCGGGCCTGGTGGCCCAGCCGCCCGACCCCGCCCCGGGGCGAGCCGGTGGTCGAGACCGATCGGGCGTTTGCGGAGGTCGGACAACGGTGACTGGGACCGGTGGACCGTCCACCGGGGACGGCCGGAGCAGCAAGGAGTTGTCATGGGCTACGGACTGGGGATCTTCCTCCTGGCCGCCGGTTTGATCCTGTCCTTCGCGGTGCAGGACTCCATCTCCGGCGTCGACCTCACCACCGCCGGCTACATCCTGGCCGGGGTCGGGGTGCTCGCACTCGTGATCACGGCCGCCACCAGCGCCAGCAGCCGTCGTACCGGCACGGTCGCCACCACGACCCACGCGGACGGCTCGCAGACCGTCCAGGAGCGCCGCAGCACGCACGCCGACCCCGGCGCCCCGATCTGACCTGCCGCACCACCACGGCCTGCCGCCGGTCCCGCGAGGGAGGGCGGCAGGTCTGCATTTGGGCCCTGTCCGGCCTCGCGATAGCCTTGATCGGTTGTCCGTCACGGACGACCGCACGTCACGACCATCGCCGTACAACGGCCGCGGATCCAGAGTGCCCGGGTGAACAGGCCCCGGCGCGCCGCGCAGCGAACCAGAGAGGGAGCCCCCGCATGTCTATCGGCACCGACGCGGAGACCAAGAAGAAGATCATCGCCGAGTACGCGACGACCGAGGGCGACACCGGTTCGCCCGAGGTGCAGATCGCGCTGCTCAGCCACCGGATCAGCCACCTGACCGAGCACCTGAAGACCCACAAGCACGACCACCACAGCCGTCGTGGTCTGCTGCTGCTCGTCGGCCAGCGCCGCCGGCTGTTGAACTACCTGCAGAAGACCGAGATCGCGCGCTACCGCTCGATCGTCGAGCGTCTCGGCCTGCGCCGCTGACACCCCGTGAAGGGCTCACCCCGGTGGGCCCTTCACGCTTTTCACAGCGCTGCCCCTGCGCTGCGCTAGATTCCAACTGAACACCCCACCACAGGAGCGACCCGCCCGTTCTGGCTCGGTCCTCGGTAGTGGCTCTCAGGACGCCGACGACGTCGGCTCCGTGCTGCGGGCCTCGATCGAAGACCGGCCTCGCCTCACGCGGGACGCAGTGGTTCGCTCCGCGAGCAAGACAAGGACGAATCCTTGACCGATCCCGTCATCCACGCCGTCGAGACTGTTCTCGACAACGGCACCTTCGGCACCCGCACTGTCAAGTTCGAGACGGGCCTGCTGGCCCGCCAGGCGGCCGGTTCCGTGACCGCCTACCTCGACGACGACACGATGCTGCTGTCGGCGACCACCGCCGGCAAGCACCCGAAGGACCACTTCGACTTCTTCCCCCTGACGATCGACGTCGAGGAGCGGATGTACGCCGCGGGCAAGATCCCCGGCTCGTTCTTCCGTTCCGAGGGTCGTCCGGGCGAGGACGCCATCCTCACCTGCCGCCTCATCGACCGCCCGCTGCGCCCGACCTTCAAGAAGGGTCTGCGCAACGAGGTGCAGGTCGTCATCACCGTGCTGGCGCTCAACCCCGACGCGCCGTACGACGTCCTCGCGATCAACGCCGCGTCGATGTCGACGCAGCTCTCCGGCCTGCCGTTCTCCGGCCCGGTCGGCGGCGTCCGCGTCGCGCTCATCAAGGGCCAGTGGGTCGCGTTCCCGACCCACAGCCAGCTCGAGGACGCCGTGTTCGACATGGTCGTCGCGGGCCGGGTCACCGAGACCGGTGACGTCGCGATCATGATGGTCGAGGCCGAGGCCACCGAGCAGACCATCGAGCTGATCGCCGGCGGCGCCACCGCGCCGACCGAGGAGGTCGTGGCCGGTGGCCTCGACGCCGCCAAGCCCTTCATCAAGCAGCTCGTCGAGGCGCAGCAGGAGCTCGCCAACGTCGCGGCGAAGCCGATCCAGGAGTTCCCGATCTTCCTCGACTTCGAAGACGACGTCTTCGAGGCCGTCCAGGCCGCCGTCGGCGACGCGGTGACCGGCCTCTACAGCGTCGGCGGCGACCGCGAGCGGGTGCTGTCGAAGCAGGAGCGCGAGGACGAGGGCGACCGCATCAAGGTCTCCCTGCTGGAGCAGCTCGCCGACAAGTTCGAGGGTCGCGAGAAGGAGGTCGGCGCCGCCTACAAGGCCGTCACCAAGCAGGCCATCCGCAGCCAGGTGCTGCGCGACAAGGTCCGCATCGACGGTCGCGGGCTGGCCGACATCCGCCCGCTGCACGCCGAGGTCGACGTGATCCCGCGGGTGCACGGCTCGGCGCTGTTCGAGCGCGGCGAGACTCAGATCCTGGGTGTCACCACCCTCGACATGCTGAAGCTGGAGCAGCAGCTCGACACGCTGTCCCCGGAGAAGCACCGCCGCTACATGCACAAGTACGTCTTCCCGCCGTTCTCCACCGGCGAGACCGGCCGCGTCGGCTCCCCGAAGCGTCGCGAGGTCGGCCACGGCGCCCTGGCGCGCCGGGCGCTGCTCCCCGTGCTGCCCACCCGCGAGGAGTTCCCCTACGCGATCCGCCAGCTCTCCGAGGCCATGGGCTCCAACGGCTCGACCTCGATGGGCTCGGTCTGCGCCTCGACCATGTCGCTGCTGCAGGCCGGCGTGCCGCTGAAGGCGCCGGTCGCGGGCATCGCGATGGGCCTCATCTCCGGTGAGGTCGACGGCCAGACGTCGTACGTCGCGCTGACCGACATCCTCGGAGCCGAGGACGCCTTCGGCGACATGGACTTCAAGGTCGCCGGCACGCGCCAGTTCGTCACCGCGCTGCAGCTCGACACCAAGCTCGACGGCATCCCCGCCGAGGTCCTGGGCGCCGCGCTGAACCAGGCCAAGGACGCCCGCCTGGCGATCCTCGACGTCATGGCCGAGGCCATCGACGAGCCCGAGGAGATGGCGGCCACCGCGCCGCGCATCATCACCGTGAAGATCCCCGTCGACAAGATCGGCGAGGTCATCGGCCCGAAGGGCAAGGTGATCAACCAGATCCAGGACGACACGGGCGCGTCGATCTCGATCGAGGACGACGGCACCATCTACATCGGTGCCACCAACGGCGAGTCCGCCGACGCCGCCCGCTCGGCGATCAACGCGATCGCCAACCCGACGATGCCCGAGGTCGGCGAGCGCTACCTCGGCACCGTCGTGAAGACGACGAACTTCGGTGCGTTCGTCTCGCT
Organism: Nocardioides lianchengensis; assembly: GCF_900101465.1. Taxonomy (GTDB): domain Bacteria; phylum Actinomycetota; class Actinomycetes; order Propionibacteriales; family Nocardioidaceae; genus Nocardioides; species Nocardioides lianchengensis. The sequence goes on along the minus strand of NZ_FMZM01000003.1, from coordinate 104,242 downwards.
GATGCCCGGCAAGGACGGCCTGCTGCACATCAGCAAGCTGCGCCCGCTCGCCGGCGGCAAGCGCGTCGACGCGGTGGAGGACGTCCTCTCCGTGGGCCAGAAGATCCAGGTCCAGATCGGCGAGATCGACGACCGCGGCAAGCTGTCGCTGGTCCCGGTCGTCGAGGAGACCGAGGCCGCTGAAGCGACCGAGGCTGCCTCCGAGGAGGCCTGACCTCCACGTGGCACCCCGCACCGAGCCGACCGGCCAGCAGGCAACTGCTGGCCGGTCGGCCCGTTCTCCCCAGAAGTCGCCCCGCAGGACCGGCTCGACGAAGACCCTGCAGACCGTCCGCGACGCCGACGGCCAGGTGACGTCGCTGGTGCGTCGTACCGTCCTGCCCGGCGGGCTGCGGGTCATCAGCGAGCACCTCGCCGGTGCCCGCTCGGCCGCGATCGGGGTCTGGGTCGGCGTCGGCTCGCGCGACGAGAGTGCGACCCTGCACGGCTGCTCGCACTTCCTGGAGCACCTGCTCTTCAAGGGCACGGCGGAGCGCTCCGCGCTCGACATCTCGATCGCGCTCGACGCGGTCGGCGGCGAGTTCAACGCCTTCACCGCCAAGGAGTACACCGTCTTCCACGCGCGGGTCCTCGACGAGGACCTGCCGCTGGCCGTCGACGTGCTCGGCGACATGATCACCAGCTCCGAGATCACCGACGAGGACGTCGAGGCCGAGCGCGACGTCATCCTCGACGAGCTCGCGATGCACGACGACGACCCCGACGACGTGGTGCACAACCTCTTCGCCGCGCAGGCCTGGGGCGCGACGTCGCCCCTGGGGCGCGACATCGGCGGCACCGTCGACTCGATCGGCGCGCTGACCCGCCAGCAGATCCTCCGCTTCTACCGCAAGCACTACCGGCCGGCCAACATGGTCGTCGCGGTCGCCGGCAACGTCGATCACGCCGCCCTGGTGCGCCAGGTCAAGCGCTCCTTCGCCCGTCGCGACTTCCTCAGCGGCGACGAGGCCCCGGTGGCTCCCCGCGGCTCCGGCAAGGCGCTGCGCGTGCACCCGGGCACCGTCGAGGCGACCCGTCCGTTCGAGCAGGTCAACGTGGTCCTCGGGATGAAGGGCCTGCCTCGCAACGACGACCGGCGCTTCGCGCTGGGCGTGCTCAACACCGCCCTCGGCGGCGGTACGTCGAGCCGCCTGTTCCAGGAGGTGCGCGAGCGGCGGGGCCTGGCCTACTCGGTCTTCTCCTTCGCCAGCCACCACGCCGACTCCGGTCTGGTCGGGGTCTCGGTGGGCTGCTTGCCGAGCAAGCTCGACGACGTGCTCTCGGTGGTCCGGGCCGAGCTGGCCAAGGTCGCCGAGGAGGGCATCTCCGCCGAGGAGCTGTCCCGCGGCAAGGGCCAGCTCCGCGGCGGCCTGGTCCTCGGCCTCGAGGACTCCGGCTCCCGGATGTCGCGGATCGGCAAGGCCGAGCTGGTCTACGACGAGCTGCTCAGCATCGACGAGGTGATGGCCCGCATCGACGCCGTCACCGTCGAGGACGTGCGGGCCATCGCGGCCGAGATCTTCGGCCAGCGCGAGATCCTCGCGGTGGTCGGTCCGGCCTAGTACGGCGGGCGCCGCGGGACCCGACGCTGCCGGTGTCTCGCCGCCCCTCGCCCGGCGCTCTACTCCGGCGCGTCGGGCGCGAAGATCGCGGCTTGGATCCCAGCGAAGGACCGGGACAGCTCCGCCATCTCGGTGCCGGCGCAGGCCGCGGCGACCAGCGCGTCGTAGTGCACGACTGCGTGAGCGACCATGGTCAGCGTCCAGGCGACGACGGCCGGGTCGAGCGGGTCGACCGAGACCGCCTGGTTGTGGCGGAAGACGACGGAGGAGAAGGTCTCACCCACCTCGAATCCCGTCACCACCAGGTTGGTGTTGAGCAGGTGCAGCAGCCGGGCCACGGTCGGCACGGCGGCCAGGGGAACGTCGTGGTCGAGCACGGTCATGTACTGCAGCACGGCCGGGTCGTCGTGCCCGGGCAGGAAGCAGACGAGGACGGTCGGCTCCTCGGGCGCGTCGCCGTCGCCGATGGGCACCACCAGCTGGGCGGGCGCGTCACCGACGGGGGGAAGCACCCAGCCGGGAATGTCGGCGGCGTGGAGCTCGTCGGCGAGCAGGCCCAACAGCCGGTGGGCGGGATCCTGCTCCGTCACAGGGCCTCGACCAGCGAGATCTTCTTCTCGATCAGGTCCTGCCCGGAGTCGGAGAGCGCCTCCTCGGCCTTCACGCCGATGGAGGCGAGGAGCATGAAGCTGTCGTGCATCTGCTGCTGCCCGTCGGTGGCGAGGGTCTGCTCGATCGGGACGCCGTGCTCCTCGTCGAGCTCGGCCGCAGCCGGGACGATCGCCCAGTCGCCGCCGGCCGCCAGCGCGTGTCGCATGGTGCCCGCCAGCGCGCCCAGGTCGGAGGCCTCCCGGGCGACCGTGTTGGCGTGCTCGATCGCCTCCTTGCGGGACTTCTCGCGCACGGTCGGTGCGGCAGCGCCAGGCAGCTCCTTCTTCGGGATCTCGGGCAGCACCGCGCTCTCGAGCGGTTTGCCGGCCTTGATGTCCTCGGAGATCTGAGCCCGCTTCTTGGCGTCCTTGACCTTGCCGACGATCTTGGCGATCGCCATCCCGCCGCCGACGATGGCCGCGGCGAGACCGATGCCCCACCCGACCGGGTTGCTGGCCAGGACGAGCGCGCCCGCGGCGATGCCGAGCACGCCCAGGGCCGTCTTGGCGGCCGCGATCGCCAGCTTGTAGCGCTGCGCCTTGACGATCGCCTGCTTCCACAACGGGCCCTGCCCGGAGAGCATCCTGCGGCCCTTGCCACGGGTGAGCGCCCAGAGCTTCTTGCCCGCCTTGTAGCCCTTCCAGAGCCCCTGGAGTGTCGTCACCGCGCCGGTGGCGATGCCGAGGCCGCCGGCGGCGCCGCGCAGGGCGGCGTCGCCCGCACCCTTGCCGAGCTCGAGCGCGCCCTTCATGCCGAGCTTGGCTGCGGAGCTGCCGCCGGCCGCGCTGACGACGTACGCCGTCTCGACGCCCGCCTTGGCGGCACCCGCGGCGCCGAGCGCGCCGCTCATGCCCTGGGACTTGCCCTTGCGGTTGCCGAGAGCCGTGGCGCCCTGGTCGCCGAACTCCTGGCCCTCGTCGCGCAGGGTGCTACCGGACAGGCTGCCGACGACACCGGAGTCGCCGCTCACCAGGCCGCCGCTGGTCTGGCCGCTCAGGCCGCTCAGCGCGGCCTGGCCGGTCACCATGCTGGCCACCGTGGCCCCCGCGACGAGGCCGACGCCGGCCACGCCCTTGCCGACCTCCTTGCCGAGCGAGGGAACGGCGCCGGAGGGCCCGGAGTAGGCCGTGTTCGCCTTCTTGTCCGCCGCGTCCTGCTTCTTCTGGTCGGCGGCCGCCTGCTCCTCGGGGGTCTTCTTCCAGAACTTCCAGTTGACCCGCCGGATCTGGTCCGAGACCGCGACTCCGCGGGAGACGGCGGCGCGCGAGCGCTCCGAGACCAACCGCTGCGCGCCACCGGACGGCTGCAGCGTGTGGGCCAGCTCGTGGGCGAGCACCTTGTCGCCCGAGGCGGTGCCGGGCGCGTACTGGCCCTTGCCGAAGAAGACGTCCTTGCCGGTGGTGAACGCGCGGGCGGAGACGGCGGTGTTCAGCTTGGCGGCGGAGTCGTCGGCGTGGATGCGAACGCCCGAGAAGCTGGCGCCGAAAGCGCCCTCCATCCGGCGCCGCACCTCGGCGTCGAGCGGCTTGCCGGATCCCCGGCGGCTCTCGATGGCCGAGCTGGTGCCGGAGTCGAGGGCACCGCCCTCGTAGCCGACGACCGGGCTGCCGCTGGGGGCGGGGGAGCGACGCAGGTGATCGCAGCCGGGACCGTGCTGGTGGACGTCAGGAGCGGAGTCAGCAGGCGCGCCACCGATCTCGAGGCGCCGCAGGCGGGAGAGGGCGACGTCGGCCATCTTGTCGGCGTCGGCCTCAGCACGGTCCTCGGCGTGGCCCACGACCAGGCTGCCGATGGCCGGTCCGGCCGCGGGCAGCGGGACGGGCGCCGCAGGGGTCGCGACCTCGGCCGCCGCGCGCTGGACGGTCGGGGCGGGGGCGGGCTGCGCGACGTGATCGCGCTCCGTGCTCATGGATGAAGTCTGGACCCTGCGGACCCGTACGTCCGGCGAACCGCCGACCTTTTGCCGACGGCGTTCGCCGGTCTCAGCGAACGGGAGGGCGCCGTCCGAGCTTGATGTGCTCGCGTCGTACGGCGTCGTAGACGTGCCGCATGCCGACCGCGCCGCCCTCGGCGACCGCGGCGTAGACGGCCGCGAGGACCATGTTGCGGATGTCGCCGCCGGCCAGCTCGACCGAGTTGCTGAGCCACTCGACGTCGACCGGGTCGTCGGCGTCGACCGGGACGTCGGCGAGGTGGTGGGTCCACAGCCGGTGCCGGGTGGGCTGGTCGGGGTCCGGGAAGGCGACCATGAAGTGCAGCCGCCGGGCGAACGCGGGGTCGAGGTTGCCCCGCAGGTTGCTGGCCAGCACGGTGATGCCGTCGAACTGCTCCATCCGCTGCAGGAGGTAGGCGATCTCCTGGTTGGCGTAGCGGTCCTTGGCGTCCTTGACCTCGGAACGGGACCCGAAGAGCGCGTCCGCCTCGTCGAAGAAGAGCACGGCGTTGGTGGCCTCGGCCTCGGCGAAGACCTTCTCCAGGTTCTTCTCGGTCTCGCCGATGTACTTGTCGACGATCGTGGAGAGGTCGACCTGGTAGAGGTCCATGCCGAGCGAGTCGGCCACGACGTGGGCCGCGAGGGTCTTGCCGGTGCCGGGCGGGCCGGAGAACAGGGCGCAGATGCCGATGCCCTTGCCGCCCTTGCCGTGCAGCGGACCCATCGCCACGACCTCGTCGCGGAAGCGGGCCCAGTCGAGCATCCGGGTCACCTCGCCGAGGGCGGCCGGCGGGAGCACGAGGTCGTTCAGGCCGACCGAGGACCCGGCGTTGGCGCGCACGGACCGGCCGCGGCTCAGCTCGCGGGCGGAGTGCCGCACCCGCTCGGCGGAGACGCCGTCCTCACCGTGCAGGGTCGCGGTGGTCGCGGCGTGCCGGCCGACGGCGACGATCTGCTCGGGGGAGAGCGGCATGCCCGTGATCTCGCGGCTCGCCGACAACCCGCCGAGCATCGGCTCCCAGACCGCCTGCCGCTCGGCGACCGACAGGCGCGGCGCGGGCACGGTCAGCGGCAGGTCGGCCGGCCAGGCCGGGTCCCAGGGCTCGGTGCTGACCGCCACCACCGGGACGACCGAGCGCGTGTAGGCGTCGGCCCGGGCCTTCTCGGCGCCGACCAGCACCAGCACGGTGCCGGAGAGCCCGCACTCCACGAGCAGGTCGAGGACGGCGTCCTGGACCGAGGCGGACGGGTCGAGGCGGCCGAGGTCGGCGATCAGGCACGACACGCCGAGCTGGTGGCAGGCGGCGGTGGCCATCGCGGCGCCGGCGCCGCCGCCGGGCGCGTGCACCCAGACCAGGCGCTGGCCGGCCTGCAGCGCCGAGACCAGCAGGTCGGTGCCCTCGACCGCCACCGGCACGCCGTCGAGCAGGAGACCGAGCACCGACCGGGCCGGCAGGTCGTCGCCCGCGAGGAAGGCGGAGACCCGCTCCGTGACGACGACCCGTCGGCTGAGCAGGACGTCGGTGCCGGCGACCGTGGCCAGGCCGAAGCGGACCAGGGGCGAGCGCTCGCCGAAGTGGGCGCGCGCGGAGCGCGCGTCGGCGGGCAGCCCGGCCAGTTCGAGCGCGACGGCGACCGTCGGCCGGCCGGGGTGGCCGTCGCCGGCCAGCAGCCCGAGGACCAGGTGGCCGCTGACGCTCTGCTCGGCGGTGGCCGCGACCTCCAGGAGGGCGGCGTCGGGGTCGCTCAGGCCGAACTGGTGGCGGACGGTCTTGAGGGCGGCGTCCAGGTCGGGGTCGCTGCCGTCGACGGTGATCGCGGCCAGCGCCGCCCGGGCGGTCGCGGCCTGGTCCCAGCCGGACTCGGCCCGTCGCTCGACGGCGTTCGTGAGCCGGGCGGCCAGGGTCTCCACGGGGTCAGGATCGCACGAGGCCGCTGGTCGTGTCCGGCGTACGGTGTCAGCCCGGCCGCTCAGCCGGTGCCGACCAGCCAGACGACGCCCGCGCAGGCGCAGGCCCACAGGACGCTGGTGAAGGTGCCGATGATGAACCGCTCGGCGGCGCCCGCGGACGCGCCGCTGCGCAGCTCGGGATAGCGGCCCAGACCCTTGACCGCCAGGGCGATGGCCAGGCCCTCGGTCAGGCCGCCGACCAGGCTGGCGAAGACGGCGGTGCGCTCGAGCGCCCCGATCCAGGCGCCGCCGCGCAGCACGGAGCCGGCGGTGTGGATCGGCTGCTGGTCGCCGGTCGCTGGGTGGTCCTGACGGTCCACCCAGGCGAAGACGAGGGAGGTCAGCGGTCCGCCGCCGACCACGGCCACGGCGCCGGCGAGGACGACGAGCAGGGTCGTGCCGCCGCGGCCCGCCACCTCCACCTCGGGCGCGGCGGCCGCGGTGATCGTGGTCGCCGCCAGCAGGGCGACGGAGGAGGGCACCCAGACGGCGCGGCCGGCGGCCGTCCACCCTACGGCGGCCGCGACCAGGGCCGCGCCCAGCAGGACGAGGACGACCAGGCCGGCGGTGTCCGTGGTCACGAGACCTCCTGAGGGGCGAGCACGGTGGCGGCGAGGTGGGTGACCAGCTCGCGCGCGCGGCGTCCTTCGACGAGGCCGGCGGCCTGGGCGCGCTGGCTGACGGCCGACTGGCTGATGCCGAGGCGGCGGGCGGTCTCGTCGTACGACAGGCCGGTGTCGACGAGGTCGGCCACCTCCCAGCCCCGCGCCGTACGGCGGGCAAGGACGGCCGCCCACAGCCACAGGGCCGACTCCAGCTGACGGGCGCCCGGGTGGTCGCCGACGACCCGCAGGTGCCAGGGCCCGGTCTTGGCGGCGGTGACCGCGTTGCGCGCGTGGAGGTACGCCGGGCCGGACCCCGCGCGGGCGTGCGCGGGGAGCGGCTGGTCCACCGGCCCGGCGCCCACGCCGATGCTCCAGCCGGCGTCGCGCAGCAGCGGCTCGACCGCCCGCGGCAGGGCGGCGGGATCGTCGAGGACTCCTTGGAGCTCGTCGCCGGCGGTCCGCTCGAAGCCGCGGAGCACCGGGATGTCGGCCAGCAGCTCCAGCGCGGCGGGCACGCGGTCGACGCCGTGCCGGCTGTCGCGCTGGTCGATGGTGAGCACCAGGACGGTCACGGTGCCTCCTCCTCGGCTGGTCCCTGATGGACAGACTAGATCAGGAAATAGCCTTATGGAAGGAATCTATTAGGCGAAAGCCTTCACCGACGCCCGATGATGCCGACGACGGCGGGTGCCTTCTGCTCGACGACCGAGACCCGGAAGCCGCCACCGGCGAGGGCCGCCGAGGCCTTCTCGACCACGGTCGGCATCTGGTCGGGGAACTTGACCTCGTAGAACAGGAAGACTGCGCCACCCGGCAGCACCCGCTCGTGGAGCAGCGCGATCTCGTCGGCGCAGTCGCGCACCCAGAAGAGGTTGACGTTGAAGGCGTAGACCTTCGTCAGCCGCTTCACCGGCACCCGCAGCGTCGCCAGGTCGATCTGGCGGACCGTCAGCCGGCCGGCGTCGACGTACTTCGCGCAGCGGCGCTTCGTGCGGTCGACCCCCGACTCCGACCGGTCGATCGCGAACAGCTTGCCGGTCTCCAGCTTGCTGCAGATCGCCTCGGCCCCGGCCCCGGGTCCGCAGCCGATCTCGAGGACATGATCCGAGGGTTGGACGTCCATGAACTCGACCGCCCACCGGATCCGGGCGGGAATCGCCTGCGCCACCATGGGGTCCAGCCTGCCAGAACGGGTGGGGCGATGGTGGGACTGACCCTCCCACTACGGTGGTGACGTGGCCGACGTGATCAAGGTGGGCGTGCTGGGCGCGCGGGGCAAGGTGGGCGCCGAGGTGTGCCGGGCGGTCGAGGCGGCCGCCGACACGGAGCTCGTGGCCGCGGTCGACGCGGGCGACCCGATCGAGGCGCTGGTCGAGGCCGGCGCCGAGGCCGTCGTCGACTTCACCCACCCCGACGTGGTGATGGGCAACCTCGAGTTCTGCGTCGCGCAGGGCATCCACGCGGTCGTCGGGACCACCGGTTTCGACGACGACCGGCTCGCCACCCTCCGCGGCTGGCTGGACTCCTCCCCGGGCACCGGGGTCCTCATCGCCCCCAACTTCTCCATCGGCGCGATCCTGATGATGCGCTTCGCCGCCGCGGCCGCGCCGTTCTACGAGTCGGTGGAGGTCGTCGAGCTGCACCACCCCGACAAGGCCGACGCCCCGTCCGGCACGGCCCGTCGTACGGCGGAGCTGATCGCGGCGGCCCGCCGTGCCGCCGGCAGCCCGCCGGTGCCCGACGCCACCTCGACCTCGCTGGACGGCGCCCGCGGCGCCGACGTCGACGGCATCCGGGTGCACGGACTGCGGATCCGCGGCCTGGTCGCGCACCAGGAGGTGATCCTCGGCGGCGTCGGCGAGACGCTGACGATCCGCCACGACTCCCTCGACCGGGCCTCCTTCACCCCCGGCGTGCTCACCGGCCTTCGGGGCATCGCCGCGCACCCGGGCCTCACCGTGGGCCTGGAGCACTTCCTCGACCTCGACTGAGGTGTCGCGCCGGGCTGCAGGTTGTTGCACTGCACAAACCTGCGGATAGCCCGGGCCCCTCGCCTGTCGTTGGCTCGTCGGGCCGCCCACTCGGAGCGGCGACGACGAGAGGGACGCACCATGCGCAGAAGCTGGGGGACCGCCACACTGGCGGCACTCGCGATCGGCACGCTCGGGATGACGGGCGGGGGTGACACGGCGACGGCCGCGCCGTCGGCCACGGAGAAGGGGATCGGCGCTGCGGCCGTCTCCGCGCTGCTGGCCCACCCGGCGGCCGCCCAGGCCACCGACGGGACCGCGTTCGCGGTCACCGACACCGTCACCGACGCCGATGGCGCCACCCACGTCCGGCTCGACCGGAGCTACCGCGGCCTGCGCGTCGTCGGCGGCGACCTGGTCGTCCACCGCGGCGCGGCCGGCACCTGGCGCGGCGTCAGCCGGACCCTCGACGACGCGCTCACCCTCACGACCGCGCCCGCGGTGGCGGCCACCGCCGCCGCGAGTCGCACCCTGGCGCCCGCGAAGGCGACGGCCGACATCGCCGGCCTGCGCACCGAGGGGAAGCCGGAGCTGGTCGTCGACTCGCTCGGCGCCGAGCCCCGCCTCGCCTGGGAGGTCACCACCCACGGCACCCAGGCCGACGGCACGCCGAGCGAGCTGGCGACGTACGTCGACGCCCGCACCGGCAAGGTCATCCGTCGCGTCGAGGGCATCCACACCGCCGACGGGTCGGGGCAGTCGCTCTACAGCGGCACCGTGCCGATCCAGGTCACGCAGTCCGGCTCGTCGTACACCCTGACCGACGCGACGCGCGGCAACGCCAAGACGACCGACATGCAGAACAAGGAGGACTCGATCCTCTGTCAGATCTTCCGCGCCGGCTGCACCAACGGCGTCGCCTACACGAGCACCGACACCTCGTTCGGCACCGGCAGCAACGCCAACCGCGAGTCGGCCGCCGTCGACGCTCATTACGGCGGCGCGAAGACCTTCGACTACTTCAAGCTGGTCCACGGCCGCAACGGCATCTTCGGCAACGGCACGGGCGCGCCGAGCCGGGTCCACTACGGCAACGGCTACGTCAACGCCTTCTGGGACGGCTCGAAGATGACGTACGGCGACGGTGACGGCACCGAGTTCGGTCCGCTGGTCTCCCTCGACGTCGCCGGCCACGAGATGAGCCACGGCGTCACCGAGAACACCGCCAACCTCACCTACTCCGGGGAGTCCGGCGGCCTCAACGAGGCCACCTCCGACATCTTCGGCACGATGGTCGAGTTCTACGCCGCCAACGGCAACGACCCGGGCGACTACCTGATCGGCGAGGAGTTCGACCTCGCGTCGCACTCCGGCTTCCGCCGGATGGACAACCCGATCGCCGACGGCAGCTCGCCCAACTGCTACAGCTCCAACACGAAGAACCTCGACGTCCACTACTCCTCGGGCGTCGGCAACCACTTCTTCTACCTGCTCGCCGAGGGCTCGGGCGCCAAGACGATCGGCGGCACGGCGCACAATTCGCCGACCTGCAACGGCTCCACCGTCGCCGGCATCGGCCGGGACGCCGCCGCGAAGATCTGGTTCCGCGCCCTGACCGTCTACATGACCTCGGGCACCACCTACGCCCAGGCCCGGACGGCGACGCTCAGCGCCGCCAGCGACCTGTACGGCGCCAGCAGCACCCAGCGCGCCGCCGTGGCCGCCGCGTGGAGCGCGGTCAGCGTCGGCTGATTCGCGGAGTCAGCAGAAATGGTGGGCCGAGTCAGCACTACTGGTGCTGACTCGGCCCACGACGCGAGGCCCGCACCGGAGCTTTCCGGTGCGGGCCTCGTCGGCTACTCGTCTGTTCGCGACCCTCGGTCGGGGTTTCGACACGCCCTATCACGACTTCGCAGGCTCAGTCGTGGGGCTGCTCAACCTCCCCGTCGGACGCCGTGAGCGACTCCGTCGCTCACGGCTCGACGGTGACCTTGATGGCTTGCCCGGACTTGACGATGTCGAAGGCGGAGAGGACGTCGTCGAGGGGGATGTGCTTGGTGATCAGGTCCTTGACCGGGACCTGGCCGGTGGAGATGTACTCCAGCGCCCGCTTGTTGTGGGCGGGGGAGGAGCCGTTGGCGCCGTGGACGTGCAGCTGGCGGTAGTGGATGACGTTGGAGTCGGCCTTGATGAACGGGTCGTTCTTGGGCAGGCCGCCGAAGAACGAGATCCGGCCCTGGCGCGCGGCCATCGAGATGGCCTGCTCCTGGGTGACGTTGGCCGGGGTGGCGGTGATGATCACGTCGGCGCCGCGGCCGTCGGTCAGCTCCATGACCTTGGCGACCACGTCCTCCTCGCTCGCGTTGATGACGTAGTCGGGGGAGACGGCGTCGGCGGACATCTTCAGCCGCTCGGCGTTGATGTCGACCAGGACGATCTTGCCGACCTTGTGGACGCCGCGGGCGATCCGGATGTGCATGCAGCCGATCGGGCCGGCACCGAAGACGACGGTGAAGTCGCCCTCCTCGATGCCGAGCTGCTCCTGGGCGTTGATCGCGCAGGCGAACGGCTCGGCGGCCGAGGCCTCGTCGTACCCGACGTTGTCGGGGATGCGGTTCAGGCCGTCGACCTTCAGCACCTGCTGGGGGACGATCATGTACTCGGCGAAGCCGCCGTCGTACTGATAGCCGACCGAGGTCTGGTTCTGGCAGACCTCCATCCAGCCCTTGCGACACTCGTGGCAGTCGCCGCACGGCACGGCGGCGATGACCTGGGTGCGGTCGCCGGGCTTCCAGTCGGAGCCGTACGTCGCGTTGACGTTGCTGCCGACCTCGACGATCTCGCCGGCGATCTCGTGACCGATGGTCCGCGGCGGCGTGAGGTTCTGGTGGCCGTTGTGGAAGATCTTCACGTCGGTGCCGCAGGTCGAGCAGTTCTTGACCTTCAGCTTGATCTCGTCGGGTCCGCACTCCGGCTCCGGCACGTCTTCGAGCCGGACGTCCTCGGGTGCGTAGAACCGCAGGGCCTTCATTCGCTTGTCCTCCTGTGACGACTGGTGGCGACGCTTGGCGGCGATCGCGAAGCGACGCTCCAGCGTAGCGCATCCATGTGGTTGTTCTTCCGAACGTGTTGTTTTGGAAGTCTTGACGCCGCCGACATCGAGGAATATAAAGGCATTCAAAGATGCTCGTGATTGGGGTCACACGAGCAGTTCAGCTCTGGAAAGAGGTCTCATGGCCAGCACCACATCCACGGTCGATCCGGTTTCCACCGGAGGCCCGAGCATGCGACTGCGCGTGCAGCGCTTCGGCACGTTCCTCTCGAACATGGTCCTGCCGAACATTGGGGCGTTCATCGCATGGGGCCTGATCACGGCCCTGTTCATCCAGACCGGCTGGATCACCCTGATCGGCGACAAGCTCTTCGGCTACACGCCGGGGGTGGAGGCCGGTCAGTACGACTACGGCTTCGTGTCGATGCTGGGCGGCTGGAACGGCGAGGACGACGGCATCGTCGGCTTCATGATCCGCTTCCTGCTGCCGCTGCTGATCGGCTACACAGGCGGCCGGATGATGTACGACGACAACATCCGCGGCGGTGTCGTCGGCGCGATCGCCACCTTCGGCGCCATCGCCGGCGCGGGCGTGCCGATGTTCCTCGGTGCGATGATCATGGGCCCGCTCGGCGGTTGGTCGATGAAGAAGCTCGACGCCATGTGGGCTCACAAGATCCGGCCGGGCTTCGAGATGCTGGTGAACAACTACTCGGCCGGCATCTGGGGCATGTTCCTGGCGATCGTCGGGTTCCTGGTCGCCGGTCCGTTCGTCGAGGCGTTCAGCGACGCTGCCGAGAACGTCGTCGACTTCCTCGTCGACCACAGCCTGATGCCGCTGGCCTCGGTCTTCATCGAGCCGGCCAAGGTGCTGTTCCTCAACAACGCCATCAACCAGGGCGTGCTCACTCCGCTCGGCACCAACGAGGCCGCCGAGTCGGGCAAGTCCATCCTGTTCCTGCTGGAGGCCAACCCGGGTCCGGGTCTCGGTCTGCTCCTCGCCTTCATGTTCTTCGGCAAGGGTGCGGCCAAGGCCTCGGCCCCCGGGGCGGCGATCATCCAGTTCGTGGGCGGCATCCACGAGATCTACTTCCCGTACGTGCTGATGAAGCCCAAGCTGATCCTGGCTCTGATCCTCGGCGGCGCGACGGGCATCGGCACCAACCTGATCTTCGACTCCGGCCTGCGTTCACCCGCGTCCCCCGGCTCGATCATCTCGGTGTGGCTCTCCTCGCCGCCCAGCTCGATCTTCGGCGTCACCCTCTCGGTCGTGCTCGCCGCGGCAGTGACCTTCGTGGTCGCCGCCGCGCTGCTGAAGACCGACAAGGCGGACGACGAGGGTGACCTGTCGGCGGCCACTGCGCAGATGGAGGCCACGAAGGGCAAGAAGTCGTCGGTCTCCTCGATGCTGACCGGCGGCGCGGCCGCGGGCTCGGGTCCGATCAGCTCGATCGTCTTCGCCTGCGATGCCGGCATGGGCTCGTCGGCGATGGGGGCCTCGGTCCTTCGCAAGAAGATCCAGGCCGCTGGCTTCGGTGAGGTCGTGGTCGTCAACAAGGCCATCTCCAACCTGACCGACACCTACGACCTGGTGGTCACCCACCAGGACCTCACCGCCCGGGCGCAGCAGCGGACCGGGTCGGCCATCCACGTGTCGGTCGACAACTTCATGGGCAGTCCCCGGTACGACGAGATCGTCGAACTGGTCCAGGAGCGCAACGGCGCCGGAGCCGGTGCACCCGTCGCCGACGAGGTGCCGGGCATCGACACCGGCGGGCTCCTCGACGCCGAGTCGATCGTGCTCGACGCCCCGGCCGAGAGCCGCGACGCGGCGATCACCCGGGCCGGTCAGCTGCTGGTCGCCGCCGGTGCCGCGGAAGCGTCGTACGTCGACGCGATGCACACGCGGGAGGAGTCGGTCTCGACCTTCATGGGCAACGGCCTGGCGATCCCGCACGGCACCAACGAGGCCAAGGCCGCCGTGCAGCGGACCGCGATCTCGTTCGTGCGCTACTCCGAGCCGGTCGAGTGGAAGAACAAGCAGGTGACCTTCGTCGTGGGCATCGCCGCCCTCGGTGACGACCACCTGAAGCTCCTGGGGCGGATCGCCGAGATCTTCCTCGACAAGGAGCAGGTCGCCCGCCTGGAGGCGGCGGCCACCCCGGACGAGGTGCTCCGGGTCCTGGGCGCGGTCCAGCCCGTCTGACCCTCCACTCCGCGGCCCCGGGCCGGCTCCCACGAGCCGGGTCGGGGCCGCGGTGCGTCTCCGGGTGGGCCGGTGAGAGTTTCATCGGCTGGCCGACGAACCTCACGCCTGGACGATGAACCTTTGTCGTCCCGGCGTGAGTTTTATCGGCTAGCCGATAAAACTCACCGCGGCCGCTCCGAACCAGGTCAGGCCCAGAGCCGGAGCAGGGCGGCGGTGGCGGCGGAGCCGAGCACCACGACCAGGAACGGCGCGCGGAGCAGCAGCAGTACGACGGCCGCGCCCAGCCCGGCGGCACGGGCGTCGAGCACCAGGCGCTGACCCTCGGTGAACACCTGGACGGCGACGAGAGCCGCGAGGAGCGCGACGGGGATCAGGTCCGCGACCCGCCGTACGACGGGCCGCTCGAGGACGGCCGCGGGGACGGAGAGTCCGGCGAGCTTGAGCAGGTAGCAGCCGAGGCCGGCCGCGAGGATCGCCGCCCAGACGCTCATCGCGGGCTCCGGGAGAGCACGCCGGCGAGCAGGGCGACCCCACCGGCCGCGAGCACGGGGACGCCGACGGCCACGGACGGGGCGACCCCCAGCGCGACGGCCGCAGCGAGGACCGCGATCACTCGGTTGCGCGGCTCGGCGAGGCGGGGCCAGAGCAGTGCCAGGAAGGCGCCGCCGACCGCGGCGTCGAGTCCGTAGGTGCGCGGGTCGCCGAGCGCCTGACCGGCGAGCGCGCCGACGAGGGTGAAGAGGTTCCACAGCACGAAGACCGACCAGCCGGTGACCAGGAACCCGGTCCGGGCCCGCGCGGTGGTGTCGCGGGTGACCGACATCGCGCTCGACTCGTCGATGAGCAGCTGGGCCGCGCCGAGGCGTCGTACGCCGGTCCAGGCCAGCAGGGGAGCGAGCCGGAGTCCGTAGAGGGTGTTGCGGGTGCCCAGCAGCAGCGCGGTGGCGGCGCCGGAGACAGGGGTCCCACCGCCGGCGAGCACGCCCACGAACGCGAACTGCGAGCCGCCAGTGAACATCAGCAGGGACAGCACGCAGGTCTGCGCGACGCTCAGCCCGGAGCCGACCGCGACCGCGCCGAACGAGACGCCGTACAGGCCGGTGGCGATCCCGACGCCGAGGCTGTCGCGGACGATCCCGGCGCGCTGCGGGTCGGGACCGTCCGGGCGGGGCTCAGCGACGGGACCGGGCGCGGACGTGCGCGGGCGTGCGCTGGTGGAAGTCGTGGAGGAGCAGGTACGACGCCGCCGCGCCCAGGAGGGCGCCGAGGAGCGCGCCGGCACCGATGGCGACCGGAACGCGGGAGAAGTGCGCCACCCAGGCGCCGCCGGTCACGCCGGCGAGCAGGACGGTGACCAGGACGAGCAGGCTGTGCAACCGGGGCAACGGGCCGATCATGTGCTCCATCGTGCCCCCGTCGGCTGCGAAATCAAGGGCCCGCTCAGACCAGTGCGGTGTGCAGCCGGACCTGCTTGACCAGGGTGCTGCCCTCGCCGTCCAGGTCGAGCTCGCGGTGGGCGCCGTCCGCGGCCCAGCCCGCCTCGACGAGGAAGCCGCGGAGCCGGTCGTCGGACGCGACCGCCCAGGTCACGGCCCGGGTGAACCGGTCGGCGACCATCGTGTCGGCCACCGCCTGCAGGAGCCGGGAGCCGTGTCCCTTGCCGCGCTCGGCGGCGTCGACGGTCAGCTCGCTCAGCTCGCCGTCGGCGACCGGGTCGCAGTCGGGGTCCGCGGCCGGGCCGGTGATCGCGAAGCCGCAGACGCGGTTGCGCTCGAGGGCGACCAGGACCCGGTGGCGGGCGTCGCGCGGGCGGGTGAGCGCCCCGTGCCACAGCTCGGCGGCCTGCGCCGTGGCCTCCGGTCCGGACGGGAGGGCGTCCGCGGGCACCAGCCCGCCGTACATCTCGGGCCAGGCGCGGAGCTGGAGGTCGGCGATCGCGGGGGCGTCGTCCGCCCAGGCCACGCGGACGGAGACGTCGGGGCCGGGAGTGGTCACCGGGGCATCTTGTCAGGCGGGCTAGGTTCGCCGACATGGAGATCCGCAACCTCGGCAGGAGTGGCCTGAAGATCTCGGCCATCTCGTACGGCAACTGGCTCACCCACGGCTCCCAGGTCGAGGAGGACGCGGCCACCGCCTGCGTCCGCCAGGCCCTGGACGAGGGCATCACCACCTTCGACACCGCCGACGTCTACGCGAACACCGCCGCGGAAACGGTGCTCGGCAAGGCCCTGAAGGGGGAGCGGCGCGAGGGCCTGGAGATCTTCACCAAGGTCTTCTTCCCGACCGGTCCGAAGGCGCACAACGACCACGGCCTCTCGCGCAAGCACATCCTCGAGTCGATCGAGGGCTCGCTGCGCCGGCTCGGCACCGACCACGTCGACCTCTACCAGGCGCACCGCTACGACCACGAGACGCCGCTGGAGGAGACGATGGAGGCCTTCGCCGACGTCGTCCGCTCCGGCAAGGCGCTCTACATCGGGGTCTCGGAGTGGCGGGCCGAGGAGCTCCGGGCCGCGCACGCGCTGGCCCGCGAGCTCCGGATCCCGCTGGTGTCCAACCAGCCGCAGTACTCGATGCTCTGGCGGGTCATCGAGGAGGAGGTCGTGCCGACCTCCGAGGAGCTCGGCATCGGCCAGATCGTCTGGTCGCCGATCGCGCAGGGCGTGCTGACCGGCAAGTACCAGCCGGGCCAGCCCCACCCCGAGGGCTCGCGCGCGACCGACGACAAGGGCGGCGCGGACATGATCAGCCGCTGGCTGCGTGACGACGTCCTGGAGCGGGTGCAGCGGCTGGCGCCGATCGCGGCCGACGCCGGGCTCACCATGGCCCAGCTCGCTGTGGCCTGGGTGCTGCAGAACGACAACGTGTCGTCGGCCATCATCGGCGCCAGCCGGCCCGAGCAGGTCACCGACAACGTCAAGGCCGCCGGGGTGCGGCTCGACGCCGACGTGCTGGCCGCCATCGACGACGTGGTCGGCCCGGTCGTCGAGCGCGACCCGGCCAAGACGCAGTCGCCGCAGCGGCGCGACTTCGGCTGATCAGCCGACCGGCTGGCCCGCCTGCGCGCGGGTCAGCCGGACCGCGCCGACGCAGGAGAGCACCAGGCCGAGCACGACCGACCACCACCACCCCTCGCGCACGCCGTCCCCGAGCAGCGCGACGCCGATGAACGCCGGCACGAAGGTCTGGCCGACGATCATCGGCGCGGTCGTGGCGGAGATCGAGCTGCCGGCCATGCCGCGGGAGTAGAGCCAGAAGGCCACCAGGCTCAGCGACGGTACGGCGAGCGCGGCCAGCACCGTGCCCGCGTCGATCGGCGTTCCGACCCCGCGGACCGCGATCGCGGAGCCGGCGTACCCCAGCCCGGCGAGGGTGCCGAGCCCGGCACCGCCCAGGCGTCCGCCGAGCGTCGAGGCCGCCGCGAGCAGCGCGACGCCGGCCCACAGCGACAGCACGAACTCGGCGTCCGTGCGGACCGAGCCGGCCTCGCCCGAGCCCAGCGAGAGCAGCACCAGCCCGCCGGTGACCAGGCCGATCGACGACCACTGGGCGCCGTCGAGATGCTCGGCGAGGCGCCGCGAGGCGAACGCGGTCACCGGGAGCGACATCGCGATGGTGGCCTGGGCCAGGTAGAGAGGGAGCAGCCAGATGGCGACCGCGTGCAGCAGGAAGCCGAGCAGGTAGGCGAGCAGGACCGCCCAGGTCCACGCGTCGCGGACCGAGGTGCGCACGAACTCCGCGAGCCGGTCGGGCGACGCGGAGGTGCGCCGTACGCCGTGGGCCTGCGCGACCGCGGCGACGCCGAAGACGAAGGCGCTGAGCAGCCCGGCCGCCAGGCCGTAGACCTGGTCGGTGGTCACCGGGTGCGCGTCAGCGGTAGGTCTCGGGGAGCTGCGAGCCGATCTTGACCTGCGGCTTCGGCATCCGCAGGAAGCGCGGGTTCAGCGCGCGGCTGATCGCGTAGTAGCTGGTGCCCTTGGTGCTCTCCTCCGGGAACCGCGCGGCCAGCTCGCGGCGCAGCCGCAGCCGGAGCCGGAAGATGTCGAAGACCAGCATCAGCAGGGTGGCGAGCAGCAGGAAGCTGCTCAGCTCCATCAGGCTGTCGACGCCGGTGTAGCCGAGGATCATCGAGACGATGAGCAGCGGGAACAGGATGTCGAGGAACGTGAACCGGCAGTCCACGAAGTCCCGGACGAACCGGCGCATCGGCCCCTTGTCGCGCGGCATGTAGTAGCGCTCGTCGCCCGTCTTCATCGCCGTCCGCACCTGCTGGCTGGACTCGGCCCGAGCGAGGCGCTGGGCCGCGGCGATCTCCTTGCGGGTGCGGGGCGTCTTGGCGCGAGCCCGCGCGGCGGCCTCGGCCTCCTTGCGGCTGGGGGTGGGTCGACCCTTGCCGCCGGGCTTGACCTCGGCGGACTCGGGGGACGGGGACTCGATCTTGCTGCGACGGAACAACGCTGGCCTTCTGAGGGTCTGTCGGGCGGTACGACGGGCTCGGCCACTCTACCGGCGCCTCCGGTGCCGGGTCGCCCGACCTTGGCGATCGGTCATAGGGTGAGGGCAACGTGGCGGCAGCGTTGAACACCACCGAGAGGGACCCCCATGAGCCTGATGAAGCGCGTGAGCCTGATCTTCAAGTCCAAGGCCCACAAGGCCCTCGACCGCGCCGAGGACCCGCGCGAGACCCTCGACTACAGCTACCAGCGTCAGCTCGACCTGCTGTCCAAGGTGCGCCGCGGTGTTGCCGACGTGGTCACCAGCCGCAAGCGGGTCGAGCTCCAGATCAAGCAGCTGGAGCAGCAGCAGGCCAAGCTGCAGACGCAGGCGCAGCAGGCCATCGACATGAACCGTGAGGACCTGGCCCGCGAGGCGCTGACCCGCAAGTCGGGCCTGACCGGCCAGATCAACGACCTCACGGTGCAGCTGGAGCAGCTCCAGGGCGAGGAGGAGAAGCTCACCCGCGCCCAGCAGCAGCTGCAGGCGAAGGTCGAGGCCTTCCGCACCCGCAAGGAGACGATCAAGGCCACCTACACCGCGGCCGAGGCGTCGACCCGCATCAACGAGGCCATGTCCGGCATCGGCGACGAGATGGGCGACGTCGGCCAGGCGATCCAGCGGGCCGAGGACAAGACCCAGCAGATGCAGGCCCGGGCCGGCGCCATCGACGAGCTGATCGCCTCCGGCGTGCTCGACGACGCGAGCTCGGTCAACCGCGGCGACGACATCGCCCGCGAGCTGGAGGCGATGAGCTCCCAGTCCGAGGTCGAGGCCGAGCTGGCCCGGCTCAAGGGCGGACCCTCGAGCCCGCCGGCCGCCCTCGAGGCGGGCGAGGAGCCCGGCACCGCCGGCAACGGCATCGCCTACGAGGCCACGGAGCGGCCCACCGAGGAACCCCGCTGACGCTCACAGGAACCTCTTGGGAAGACCCCGGAGAATAGGGGCATGGCACACAGCCGTTTCCTCCCCGACCGCGGGCTCACCGCCCGGATGACCCTTGTGATGTTCCTGCTGGGCGGCCTGTTCGTCGTGCTGATCGTGGGCGTGATGCTCGCGGTCCGCTCGCCGGGGCTGGCGGTGATCGTGGGTCTCGTCGGCCTCGGGATCGCCTGGTACCAGTGGTACTCCTCGGACACCGTCGCCATGAAGGCCATGCGGGCCCGCGAGGTCACCCCCGAGCAGGCGCCCGAGCTGCACGGCATGATTGACCGGCTCTGCGCCATGGCCGACATGCCGAAGCCGCGCGTCGGCATCGCCGACATGGCGATCCCCAACGCGTTCGCCACCGGTCGCTCCCCGGAGCGCTCGGTCGTCTGCGTCACCACCGGCATCCTCAACACGCTCACCGCCGAGGAGCTCGAGGGCGTCCTCGCCCACGAGCTGTCCCACGTCGCCCACCGCGACGTGCTGGTGATGACGGTCGCCTCCAGCGCCGGCATCGCGGCCGGCATGCTCACCCAGGGCGCCCAGTACGGCGCGCTGTTCGGCGGCGGCCGCCGCGACAACAACAACAACGGACTGCCGGTCTGGCTGCTCGTGCTGATCGTCAGCATGCTGGTCTACGCCGTCAGCTTCGTGCTGCTGAAGCTGCTCTCGCGCTACCGCGAGATGTCCGCCGACCGGGCCGGCGCCTACCTCACGATGAAGCCCCAGGCCCTCGCCTCGGCCCTGCAGAAGATCACCGGCGAGATGAACGCGATCCCCCAGAAGGACCTGCGCGCCTCGCAGGCCATGAACGCCTTCTTCATCGCTCCGGCGATCAAGGGCGTCTCGCTGCGCACCCTCACCTCGACCCACCCGACGCTGGAGCAGCGGCTCGAGCAGCTCGCGGAGATCCAGGCGGACCTGAGCCGGCGTACTCCCTGATGGGCCTCTGGGACTCCCTCCTCGGCCGGACGAAGCCGAAGCAGGCCAACCTGGACGCGCTGTTCGGCGTCCCGAACGCTGCCGTGACGCTCGAGACCACGCTCGGCCTGGTGCCGACCGGCGACGGCTCGGTCTGCTACCGCGGCGCCTCCGGGGTGGCCTTCGCCGAGACCGAGCGCGACCTGGTCGAGCTGATCCGCAGCACCGGCGACGCCCCCGAGGTGCGGGTCACCGGCGACGGGTTCGGCTTCACCTGGGTCGAGGTCGACCGCGAGCCGGGCTCCGGCGTCGAGGGTCTCTGCACCAGCCTGCACGCGGTCAACACCAGCCTGGAGGCCCAGGGCTTCGGGCCGGGGCTGCTGTGCACCCTGGTCACCTTCGAGGACCCCGCAGGCCGCCACGTCGGCCTGGTCTACCTCTACAAGCAGGGCACGTTCTACCCGTTCGTGCCGACCGGTCCGCAGCAGCGCGACAACCTCACCGAGATCCAGATCCGCGACGCGCTGCGCGGCGAGCTCCCGATCGAACCCGACCTGTCGCGCTGGCTGGCCGTCTGGGGCGCCCCGGGGCTCACAGGCTCCTCCTAGGTTCGGCCCACCGCCGGCACAGTCCCGCCGACGAGCCTCCTCCTGACGGGCCCGCCCAGGGTCCGCGGACGCTCGTCGGAGGGATCGCACGTGCCCAGGTTGTTCCGCAGGATCTGGCGGGGGAGGACGCGGCACTGGCTCGCGGTCCCCGTCGTACTGCTCCTCGCCACCGGCGCTACCGGTGCCTGGCTGCTGACGCGGGGGGAGGAGTCGGCCGCGGTCGAGCCGACCACGGCGACGGTCTCGGCCGAGACCGTCCGCGAGACGGTCGCGGCGACCGGCACCGTCAGTCCGGCCCGCAGCGCCGACCTCGACTTCGAGGTCTCCGGGACCGTGACCCGGGTCTTCGTCGCCGAGGGCGACCGGGTGAGGAAGGGCCAGGCCCTGGCCCGGGTCGACGCCAGCGCGCTGGTGGCCCAGCGGACCGCGGCGATCGCGACCCTCGACGCGGCGTACACCCAGCTCGACGAGGACCAGGACGCCGGCGCCTCGGACACCCAGCTCGCGGCCGACCAGGCCGCCATCGTCGCCGCCGAGGGCTCGGCCGAGGAGGCCCGTGCGGCCGTCCGAGACGCGACCCTGCGCGCCACGATCGGCGGCACCGTCGTCAGTCTCGACCTCGCGAAGGGCGACGTCGTCGGCTCGGGCGGCGGGTCGTCGGCAGGCGGTGGGGCCAGCACGGGGTCGAGCACCACCGTCACCACGACCACCAGTGCGGTGAGCATCGTGTCGACCAAGCGGTTCGTGGTCGAGGCGACCGTCGCCGCGGCCGACGTCGAGAAGGTGACGGAGGGCCTGCAGGCCGAGATCACCCCCAACGGCGCGACCGAGGTCGTCTACGGCACGGTCAGCGACGTCGGGCTGGTGGCCGAGGCCAACAGCAGCGGCGCCGCGGTCTTCCCGGTCAGCGTCGAGGTCACGGGGACCCAGGACGGCCTCTACGCCGGCACCTCCGCGGACGTCTCGATCATCGTCAAGCAGACCGAGGGCGTGCTGACCGTCCCGAGCCGGGCCCTCACGACCGAGGACGACGCGACGTACGTGACCAAGGTGGTCGACGGCGAGGAGGTGAAGACCGAGGTCGAGACCGGGACGGCGTACGGCATGACGACGGAGGTCGTCTCCGGTCTCGTGGAGGGTGACGTCGTCGAGATCCCGGGCTTCACCCGCCCCACCGGCGGCGGCGAGGGTGACGGCGGCCAGCAGATGCCGGACTTCGGCGGCGGCCAGATGCCGGACTTCGGCGGTGGCCAGATGCCCGGCGGCAGCTTCCCCGGGGCCCCCTCGTGAGCGGCATCATCGAGCTCGAGGGGGTCCGCAAGACCTACCGCTCGGGCAGCATCGAGTTCGAGGCCCTGCGCGGCATCGACACCACCATCGCCGAGGGCGAGTACGTCGCCGTCATCGGCCCGTCCGGCTCCGGCAAGTCGACGCTGATGAACATCCTGGGCTGCCTCGACACCCCGTCCGAGGGCCGCTACCTGCTCGCCGGCGAGGACGTGTCCCAGATGGGCGAGGCCCAGCTCGCCGAGGTCCGCAACCGGCGGATCGGCTTCGTCTTCCAGCAGTTCAACCTGCTGGCGATGCTGCCCGCCTGGCGCAACGTCGAGCTCCCGCTCGTGTACGCCGGCGTGCCCCGAGCCGAGCGCCGCGAGCGCGCCGTCGCGGCCCTGGGCCGGGTCGGCCTGGCCGACCGGATCGACAACCGCCCGGGTGAGCTGTCCGGCGGCCAGCAGCAGCGCGTCGCCGTCGCCCGGGCCCTGGTCACCGAGCCCGCGATGATCCTGGCCGACGAGCCCACCGGCAACCTCGACTCGCAGTCGACCACCGACGTGCTCGCCCTGCTCGACGAGCTGCACGCGGCCGGCCGCACGATCGTCCTGATCACCCACGAGCACGAGGTCGCGGCGCGGGCGAGCCGCAACCTGGTCATCCGCGACGGCGCGATCACCTCCGACGAGCCGGTCGGGGCTCTGGCATGAACTGGTTCGAGACCTTCCGGGCCGGCGCCGAGGCGGTGCGCGCCCACCGGCTGCGGTCGGTCCTGACCATGCTCGGCATCGTCATCGGCATCTCGTCGGTGATCCTCACCGTCGGGCTGGGGCAGGGGGCCCAGGACCAGGTGCGCCAGCAGATCAGCGCGCTCGGCAGCAACCTGCTGATCGTCTCGCCCGGCAGCAGCACCGACTCCAGCGGCCTGCGCGGCGGCTTCGGCTCCGCGTCCACGCTGACCCTCCAGGACGCGACCGCCATCGGCGACGACAGCGTCGTACCGGACGCGGCGCGGGTCGCGCCGACCACCTCGACCTCGACCGCGCTGGCGGCGGGGGAGACCAACTGGACCAGCTCCGTGGTCGGGACGACGACCAGCTGGCTCGACGTCCGGGCCCGCGACCTGTCGGCGGGGCGCTTCTTCACCGAGGCCGAGGTGGAGCAGGCCGCCGACGTCGTCGTCCTCGGCCCCGACACGGCCAGCGAGCTGTTCGAGCGTGGTAGCCCGGTCGGTCAGACGGTCACCGTCGACAGCACCCCGATGACCGTGATCGGCGTCCTGGAGTCGTCGGGCGCCTCGTCGTCGGGCACCAGCGAGGACGACCAGGCGGTCGTGCCGATCAGCACGGCCAAGCGACTCACCGGTACGGCGACCTCCTCGGTCTCCACGATCTACGTCGAGGCCGCGTCGGCCGACGCGCTGACCGCGGCGTACCAGGAGATCAACGCGCTGCTACTCACCCTGCACGGGGTGGGCGCCGACGAGGCCGACTTCTCCATCTCGACGCAGGACTCGCTGGTCGAGACCGCGAACTCGACCAACGAGACGCTCACCGTGCTGCTCGGCGGCATCGCCGCGATCTCCCTGCTGGTCGGCGGCATCGGCGTCATGAACATCATGCTCGTCTCCGTCACCGAGCGGGTCCGCGAGATCGGGCTGCGCAAGGCGCTCGGCGCGACGCCCCGGGTCATCCGGCGGCAGTTCCTCGTCGAGGCCTCGCTGCTCGGCTTCACCGGCGGCCTGGTCGGCGTCCTGGTCGGCGTCGTCGGCGCCCAGGTGCTGCCCGGCCTCATCGACCAGCCGGTCTCGATCTCGCTCGTCGCCACCCTCGGCGCCATCGGCACCGCCCTGGCGCTCGGCATCGGGTTCGGTGTCTACCCCGCGAGCCGGGCGGCCCGACTCACCCCCATCGACGCGCTGCGCAGCGAATGAGCAGCGTGCGTCCCCACCGAGAGGAACCCCGTCACATGTTGCTCCACCGTGTCTCCCGGGCCGCCCGCGGCACCGCCTGCTCCGTGCTCGTCCTGGTCACCCTCGCCGCCTGCGGCGGCGGGAGCATGTCGGCCACCGACAGCACCCCGACCGAGTCGGCGGCCGCGGCCCCGGCCGGGGGTGCCGGCGGCGCCGGCGGGGGGATGCCCGGGGCTCCCGGCGCCTCGGGCACCATCGCCGCGGTCAGCGGCAGCACGCTGCAGGTGCAGAGCGAGAGCAGCGGGCAGGTGGCGGTGAGCTGGACCGACGCCACCACCTTCTCCGAGCAGGTCGCCGGGACGCTGGCCGACGTCGCGGTCGGCAGCTGCGTGATGGTCCAGTCCGACGCCGAGGCGGAGGAGGGGTCCCCGGTCACCGCCACGGCGGTCCGGATCTCCGAGGCCCAGGACGGCGAGTGCACGGGCGGCTTCGGCGGTGGACCGGGCGGCGGCGAGCGTCCCGAGGGCATGCCCACGGACCTGCCGACTGACCTGCCGACTGACCGGCCGACCGACATGCCCGGGGGAGGACGTGGCTTCGGCGGCGGCACCTTCGGCGCGGTGACCGCGGTCAGCGCCACCGGGTTCACCGTCGAGGCCCCGGACAGCAGCGTCGAGGTCACGGTCGCCGCGGCGACGACGTACGCCACGACGGCGACGGCTGACGCCTCGGCCGTCGAGGTCGGCCGCTGCGCCACCGCCCAGGGCGAGGCCGACGACACCGGCGCCGTGACGGCGACCCGGATCAGTGTCAGCGACCCGGTCGACGGCGCGTGCAGCAGCGGCCGCGGCTTCGGCGGCCCCCCGGCCGACGGGACCGACTCGTGAGGGCGGTACGACGCGCTGGCGCCGCCGCCGTCACGCTCGCGGTCGTCGGGGGCGGGTACGCCGCCTACGCCGCCGCAGCCGAGCCGGCGGCGGCCTACCGGACCGCTGCCGTGAGCGTCGCCGACGTCGAGGAGACGCTGGCGCTGTCCGGCACCCTCGCGCCCGCCGGACGCGCCGACCTGGCCTTCGGCACCGACGGCACCGTCGCGTCGGTGACCGCGGAGACCGGCAGCACGGTGGAGGCCGGGGACGTCCTGGCCCGGCTCGACCGGAGTGCGCTGCGCCGGGCTGTGCGCCAGGCCGCCTCGTCGGTCGCGTCGGCGAAGGCCCAGCTGGAATCCGACGAGGACGCCCAGTCCGACACGGTGAGCGCCGCGACCACGGCGGCGGCGTCGTCGGACGGTTCCTCGTCGGGGACCACGGCCTCGGGCGGCGGCGCCGACCAGCCGACCCAGCAGGAGACCCCGTCCCCGACCGCGCAGCAGTCCGAGGAGCCGGCCGACGAGCAGACGCCGGCCGGCCCCGACGTGAGCGACACGATGGCCGCGGCCCTCGCCCGGCTCGCGAAGCAGCAGCAGGCGGTCACCTCGTCCCAGTCCACCGCGTCGGCGGCCCTCGCGGACGCCCAGACCGCGCTGGCGGCCCAGACGACGGCCTGTGCCGACGCCTTCCAGGCCAACCCGACCGACGGTCCGGAGCCCACCGACGGCTCGACCGAGGCTCCAGCGGAGGAGGAACCCGACCCGGCCGACGCCGCCTGCACCGCGGCGCTCGCCACCGTCCAGACGGCCCAGGACACGGTCGCGACCGCGCAGGTCGACCTGCAGGCCGCGCTCGAGACGCTGGCGGGCACCCTGACTGGGGCGGTCGACACACTGGCCGACACGGTCGATGCCGCCGACGGCTCGTCCGGCGGTTCCGGGACCGGCGGGTCGCCTGCGCAGGCGAGCGAGGACGACGACGCCGACAGCGACACCCCGACCACCCCGACCACCCAGCAGACCCAGCAGACCCAGCAGACCCAGCAGGCCGAGCAGCCCACGACCGGCTCGACCGGCTCCACGGGCGCGACCGGCGGGGCCGGGGGGAGTGCCTCCGGTGGTTCGTCCGGTCCGTCCGGCACCGTCACCGCGGCCACCCTGGCCCGCGATCAGGCCTCGATCGACGAGGCTCGGGCTGAGCTGGTGGCCGCCCGGCAGGCGCTGGCCTCGGCCACCCTGCGGGCGCCGTACGACGGGACGGTGGTCGACGTCGCCACCGAGCGCGGCGCCGACACGACGGCCGGGACGACCGTCCTGACGGTGGTCGCCCACGGCACCACCACCGTCGAGGTGGCGGCGACCGAGGCCCAGATGCGCCAGCTCGAGGTCGGCCAGGCTGCGACCGTGCTGCCGGCCGGCGCCGAGGACGCGCTGGCCGGCCAGGTCACGGCCGTCGGCGCGCTGCCCGACACGTCGTCCGGCACTACGACGTACCCCGTCACCGTCACGCTCGACGGCGAGGACCTCGGCCTGCCCACCGGGGCGACCGCGGCGGTCGCCGTGGTCGTCGGGACGGCCGAGGGCGTCCTCACCGTGCCGACCTCGGCCCTGTCCTCGGGCAGCGTGCTCGTGGTCGACGGCGACACCGCGACCCGGACCCGGGTCGAGACGGGTCTGGTCGGGACCGCCCGGACCGAGGTGACCTCCGGGCTCGACGAAGGGCAGCGGGTCTCGCTCGCCGATCTCTCCGCAGCCCTGCCGAGCGGGGACACGGACAGCGAGACGACGTTCGGAACCGGTGGCGGTCTGGGCGGAGGCCGCGGCGCCGGGGGCGGCGGCTTCGGCGGAGGCAGCGGGATGCCGGTGCGGCCGGGCGGCTGATCCGGACCCCGGTCCGGCCTGGCTACACTCCGGGCCGGAGGGCGTCGACAGCAGAAGGAGCCGGCCCGTGACCCTGAGCGTCACCACGGACGAGGTGCGCGTCGCCCAGATCGGGCGCTACCAGGTGGTCACGCGACCGCCACGCAGCGACCTCGTCTCCCTGGTCGAGATCGCCGCCCAGGTGGCCGACGTGCCGATGGCGACGATCAACCTGATCACCGACACCGAGCAGCACCAGATCGCCACGGCCGGCTTCGCGGCCTCGGTCTGCGCCCGCGAGGACTCGATGTGCAACGTCGTCTTCCAGGGCGGCGTCCCGGTGATCGTCCCCGACGCGAGCCAGGACGATCGGTTCCGGGACAACCCCTTCGTGACCGGCGTCATCGGCGACGTCCGGTTCTACGCGACCCACCCGCTGCGGACCCCCGAAGGCACGCTGATCGGCACCCTCTGCGTGTTCGACACCGTGGTCCGCTCGCTCTCCGACGCCCAGGAGGCCGCGCTGGTCCATCTGGCCGACCGGGTGGTCGACCTGCTGGAGCTGGAGCTGCGCACCCGCGAGCTCAGCACCACGGTCGAGGACCTGCGCGACACCCAGGCCGAGCTCGAGCGGTCCAACGAGGTGCTGGCTGCGTTCGCGGGGCAGGTGGCCCACGACCTGCGCAACCCGCTGTCGGCGGTGACCATGTCGCTGAGCCTGATCGCCGAGGAGAGCGAGGAGGAGGGCGGCGACACCTTCCTCATCGACCGGGCCACGAGCGGGGCCCAGCGGATGCAGGACCTCATCGACGACCTGCTCAGCTTCGCCCGGCTCGGAGGCGAGCTCAGCCGGGTGCCGGTCGACCTCGCCGCCGTCCTCGGCGACGTGCGCGAGGACCTCGCCACCGCGCTGGCGGGCGCGACCGTCGAGGTCGGCGACCTTCCGGTCGTCACCGGGGACCCGGTGCAGCTGCGCGCCGTTCTGCAGAACCTGATCGCCAACGCCGCGAAGTTCGTCCGCGCGGGCCAGCCGGCCCACATCGAGATCGACAGCACCCGTCTCGGCGACCACTGGCGGGTCGAGGTGTGCGACCGCGGCCCCGGCATCCCGGCCGACCAGCAGGAGCGGGTCTTCCAGCCGCTGGCGCGGGTGAGCACCGAGGTCGAGGGGTCCGGCATCGGCCTGGCCACCTGCCGCCGCATCGTCGAGGCGCACGGGGGCCGGATCGGCCTCAACGACGCGGCGTACGGCGGCACCTGCGCCTGGTTCGAGCTCCCCGCCTGAGCGCCGGTGCGTTTGTCCCGGACGGGCCCCGGGAACACCCCGACGGTGAGTAGCGCGCGACGTCGTCCGGTGGTCCTCGGCATCGCGGTGGTGACCGTGCTGACCGTGCTCGTCCTGCTGCTCCTGCGGCTCACGGGTGTCGAGCGCGCCGACGCAGGGACCGTGATCCCGGCGGCCGGCGACGTCGACGGGCGCACCGTGACGGTCCAGGTCCCGGTCGGCGCGATCGAGCTCACCGTGGGCGACTCGGTCGAGTCGGTGTCCGCCGATGCGTCCTCCGACGGCGAGGACCATGCCGCGCCGCGCTCGGGCGGCCTGGTGCCGGTCCGGATATCCTTCGACGCCCGCTCGGCCCCGGCCGGCCTGCTGGGGGTGCTGGGTGGCACCCCGCTGCCCACCTCGCTGACGCTGGTCGCCGGCGACGAGCGTCACGAGCTCCCCGCGCCGTACGCCGTCAGCGGGCCCGGCACCACCTCCGGCACCGCCCGCAGCTATTACGTGGCCGTCGACGACGCCGACGGCACCCGCCTCGAGGTGACGTACGACGGGGTCGCGCAGAGCGTCGACGTCGACTCGGGCGAGCTCGACCCCGGCCGTGCCGCCGCGCTGTACGACGTCCCCGACCAGATCCCCTCCGCGGACTGCCCCGCGACCGGCTGGGAGCCCGCCGGGACGCAGCTGCGGCTGACCTGCAGCACAGCCGGACCGCAGCTGACCGCCTACGACCCGGAGCTCGGCTGGGCCGAGGACGGCCGCGCCTGGCTGGTCGCCGGCCTCGACCTCTCCCTGCAGGCCGTCCAGCTGCCGGTGGACGGCACCCCGGTCGCCTACCTCCCGCGTGGGGCCGCCGAGGTCGAGCTGACCCTCGACGGGGAGGCCGCGGCCCGCACGGTGCGCGCGGACGCCTCGGGCGGCCTCGGTGTCTGGGACGTGCCGGCGGGCTCGAGCGGCGCGTTGACCGTGAGCGTCACCCAGGGGCTCGAGAAGGCCGACGATGGCGCGTCCGGCCCGCGGGACCGCTCGGTGACCCTGACCCGGACCCTCGGCTGAGGTCGCTCACGCCGTCGCCGACTCGGCCGCCCTGCGCGGCTAGCCGTTCTCGCCGAGTCGGAGCCATGCGTCGGGATCGACGCGGGGGATGCACGGATGAAGGTCCGCGCCCTTCAACCGGGCGGCGCTCATCGCCGCGACGAGGTCCTGTCTGACCAGCGTCGCCCGGAAGGCCTTGCCCCCGGAGCCGTACCACTGCTCACTCATCGCGATCGGTCCCTGGGGTGGCGCGACGGGACCGGGAGCGAAGTCGGTCAGTCCGACACGCCACTTGAACTGCTCGCAGGTCTCGCACCGTTCACCGGCCTGGCGGTACTCGTCCAGCGCGACCACCTCGTCGATCACGAGCTGCACGGCGTTGCCGATCGTCGAGCCGCCACGCATCAGCACCTCCCGGCTGCCGATACCGAACGGCTCGAAGACCTCGCGGTAGGCCTGCGGCTCCACGAACCAGGCGTCGTAGACCCACACCATCTGAGTGAGCGAGCGACGACCCCATTTCGGGGCGACCTTCATGCGGAAGGGCGCCGCCTGTCTCGTCCCGATCCAGCAGGTGGGGCAGGCGGACGTCAGGTCGTAGGTGCGCTCGCGATAGGTGCTCTCCGGCTGCGGGTAGCCGTTGGTCGAGGTGCCCAGGAGATGACACCACTCGGCCCGCGCGATTTCCTGGGCGCTGAACTTCACTCCTCGTTGGACAGTGATCCCCAGCTCCGCGGTCAAGGCGAGGAACTCCTCCCACATCGCCGAGCGGCTGTCCGTCTCGAAGACCATGAGCCCCTCGCCGTCCCTCGCCGGCGTGAGCGCTGTGAGGCGAGACGCGCGTGGGTCGTCACTGCAGAGGACGACCCGGGCGGTTCGGAGCACACGTCATGATCGCACCACCTTCAGCCGGTAACCGCCCGTTCCGTGGGGGAGTCGAGCCTGGCATCAGGTGGTGACCTACTCGACGGGTGCCGAGCGACCCAAGGGTTTCGCGACGCGGTGGCCGGCGATGAGGCCTACCCGTAGATCTCGTCCTTGAGTCGCCGAATCTGGCGGAACTGGTCCTCGATGAGGTCGTGGCCGGCGGCGGCGACGGCGGCGCAGAACCCCGCCTCGTCGTACGCCGCGAGCGTGCCGGGCTCCAGGTCGACCGTCCAGGACTCCATCCCGGCCGCGGTCACCCGGATCCGCCCGTCGGGCGAGCTGCCGGAGGCGACGATGCTCGCCCGCCCGGCGGTGAACGAGAGGTCGCGCGCGCCGTACGACGAGGACTCGCGGGTGACGGTCCGACCGAACGCCCGGCTGCGCAGCTCGTAGTAGGCGCGGGTGCGCTGCACGAACGCGAGCCGGGCGAGCTGGGTGAGCTGGCGGGACAGCTCGGTCTCGGTGACCTGGTCGTAGTAGCCGGGCGCCAGGGTCACGGTCAGGCTGCTGCGGCCCCGGATCCGGACGCCGACCCGACCGTCCGGCGTCGACGCATGGGCGTCGAGGTCGGCGAGCGGGTCGCGCCGGCCGCCGGGTGGTGTGCCGAGGACGACGGGAGCAGGCTGGTTCATCGCGGCACGCCCATGTCGTCGCGGATGTCACCGGGACCGGAGTCCGCCAGGTCGGGCCGGGGCGCGACGAAGAGGCTGCGGTTGACGGCCAGGATGTTGTTGAGGTCGACCATGGAGTCGTAGACCTTCTGCTCGGCCTTCGAGATCTCGGACTTCAGCTCCCGGAGCGCCTCGCGCATCGCGTCGCAGACGGCCTCGGGCGACTCGCCGGCCATCGGCAGCTCGGGCGGGTCATCGGTGTTGCCGATGGCGGCGCCGCCGATCGACAGCGCACCGCCGACGGCGGTGAAGGCCAGGGTGGAGGCGCCGCCGGTGAACGGGATGGCGGCGATCGCCACCACGGCCCCCGCGACCGTGAAGGCCATCGACCACTCGTTCTTGCCGCAGTCGTCCATGTGTTCCAGCGCGGTGAGGGTGTCCTCGGCGATCTGGTCGACGTTGGCGCGCGCGGCGTGCCACAGCGACTTCTCGGCCTCCAGCGCGCCCTTGACGTAGCTGGCGGCCAGGAACTGGTTGGTGGTGATCGACTCGAAGGTGTCGACGAAGTTCTGCTTGAAGGCCATCGCGGCGACGCCGGTCCAGCGGGCGAGGTAGTCGGAGCTGGTGTCCATCCCGTCGAGGACGAGGTTGGCCGGCACGGGGGAGCCGCTGGCCGGGTCGGTGGTGTCCTCGGCGCCCGCGGAGAGGCGGGCCTGGACGTTCTCCATCCCGGTGATCGCGCCGTCGAAGGACGTCGGGTCGGGCAGCCAGGTGAAGGGCGAGAACAGCTCGGGGATGTCGTCGTACTTGCCGTCGATCTCGGCCATGTCACGGTCGACCATGTCCTGCGACGACGTCGTCTGGGTAGCCGTCCCGCCGGGGTCGCCGTAGTTGGTGGGCTGATTGTCGGCGTAGCTGTAGCCCGCCGGGGGCATCCAGGTGCCGTCGCCCATGTCGGTGTAGCCCAGGCGGGTCAGCTCCCACTCCTTGGCCTTGCGGACGATCTCGGTCGCGTGCGCGCCCAGCTCCTCGTAGCTCATCAGCCCAGCTCCGCCTTGCGCTTCTCGAACTCGGCCCGGGCCGCCTCGTCGCTGGCGGCGTAGGTGTTCGCCGCCAGCACCAGCGCGGTGCCGGTGTCGCGCAGGTTGCGCCCGGTCTCGGCCAGCCGGTCGTCGAGCATGTTGGCGCACGCCGACCAGATGGCGAACGGACCGTTCGCCCCGAGGCCGATGCTGGCGTCGCGGTTGAACGCCCACTCGACCGAGGTGGAGTCGATGCTCTCGGCCGCGCTGTCGAACTCCGCGGCCATCGTCGGGTAGAGGCTGTTGCCGGCGTTCCACAGCTCGTAGCAGTCCACGCCCAGCTCGGTGCCTGTGTCGGCCACGAGAACGCCCTTTCGTCAGCAGATGAGGTCACCTGCGGGCATTCCCGCGCCGGGCGTAGGTAAAACGCCGGAGGAGCGCCTTCAGTCCTTGTGGGTGCGCCCCGGGAGGGCGAGCATCCGCTCCAGCGCGGTCAGCGCCCACCTCTCGGTCTCGGGGTCGACGGTGATCTGGTTGGGCACCGTCCCGGCGACCAGCGACTCCAGCGCCCACACGAAGTGGGGGAGGTCGATCCGGTTCATCGTCGAGCAGTAGCAGACCGTCTTGTCGAGGAACGTGATGTGCTTGTCCGGGTGGGCCTTCGCGAGCCGCTGGACCAGGTTGAGCTCGGTGCCGATCGCCCAGCTGGAGCCGGCCGGGGCCGCCTCGATGGTCTGGATGATGAACTCCGTCGAGCCGACCAGGTCGGCCTTGAGCACCACCTCGTGCTGGCACTCGGGGTGCACCAGGATCTGGACGTCCGGGATGGTCGCGCGCAGCTCGTCGACGACCTCCGGGGAGAAGCGCCCGTGCACCGAGCAGTGGCCCTTCCACAGGATCATCCGGGCGTTCTGCAGCTCCTCGGCGGTCAGGCCGCCGTTGGGCTTCAGCGGGTTCCAGACGACGCACTGGTCGAGCGGGATGCCCATCTTCAGCACGGCGGTGTTCCGGCCGAGGTGCTGGTCGGGCAGGAACAGGATCTTGGCGTCCGGCTTCTGGTCGAACGCCCACTCCAGCGCGGTCTCGGCGTTGCTGGAGGTGCACACGACGCCGCCGTTGCGGCCGCAGAACGCCTTGATGTCGGCGCTGGAGTTCATGTAGGTCACCGGGACGACCGAGTCGGCGATCCCGGCGGCCGTCAGGGCGTCCCAGGTCTTCTCGACCTGGAAGATCCGGGCCATGTCGGCCATCGAGCAGCCGGCGGCGAGGTCGGGGAGGATCACCTTCTGGTCCGGGCCGGTGAGGATGTCGGCGGACTCGGCCATGAAGTGCACGCCGCAGAAGACGATGAACTCGGCGTCCGGCCGGGCGGCCGCGTCGCGGGCCAGCTTGAAGGAGTCGCCGGTCACGTCGGCGAACTGGATGACCTCGTCGCGCTGGTAGTGGTGACCGAGCACGAAGACCCGCTCCCCGAGCGCGGCCTTGGCCGCCTGCGCCCGCGCCACCAGGTCGGGGTCGGACGCTGCGGGCAGGTCCCCGGGGCAGTCGACGCCACGCTCGGAGGCGATGTCGGTGCCACGGCCGAGCGGCAGCAGCGGAAGGTCGACGGTCGTCATGTCGGGATCGTATTCCTGTGCTCGTGCGGGGCCGTAAACGTCACAGCAGGGCGCCGTTGTGAACGTACGGCGCGGGCGGTTTCATCCCGCGAAGTCCCAGGTAGCCCTCCTGGTGCAGGTCGAGGCGTGCCGCCAGGCCCACGTCCACCGCCCACTCGTTGGCCGCGGTGAGGTGCGGGACGAGCGTCTCGCCGGTCGTGTCGGCCAGGACGGCCCAGAGCAGGCGGCTCGCCGTACGGCGGTCGCTGGCCGCGAGCAGGGCCAGGCTGCCGTCGGGGCCGGCGTACGCGTAGCCCGACCCGGTCGAGGTGTCGGAGACCAGCAGCCGCCAGGACGCCAGCATCAGCGCGTGGTCGGGCCCGTGCGCCGACCCGCGGGTCCGGCGGTCGAGGGAGTCGAGCAGGTCGACGTCGCCGGCCGTGCCCTCCCGCACCTTGCCCACCACCGGGATCGCGGAGCGGTCGACGGTGCCGGACAGGAACATCTGCGGGTGCAACGAGAAGCCCGCCAGGCGGTAGCGGCGCACGGCCTTCGGGTCCGACGAGGCCGACAGCATCCCGCGCAGGCAGCCGCGCCCGTGCTCCATCGCCGCGTCGAGCAGCCGCTTGCCGAGGCCCCGACCCTGCAGGCCCGGGCGTACGGCGAAGGTCGCGAGGAACCAGGTCAGCTCGCGCACGAAGGACGTTGCGAACCCGACCAGCTCGCCGTCCACCTCGGCCACCCAGCAGCCGCCCGGGTCGGTGTCGAGGAAGTGGGTGGTCCGGGTGATCCAGTTGTCCGCGCGGGTCGGCGGGCGCCGCTCCGGGACCGGCAGGCCGGGCCGGTGCAGCCGCACGTCGAGCTCGTAGAAGCTCTCCGCGCTCAGCCGCTCCGCCACCGGCACGTCCTCGACCCGCATCGGCCGCAGCAGCACCTCGCTCACGGGTCGACCCTAGGGTGAGGCCATGCGGATCCTGGTCGCCCCCGACAAGTTCGCGGGCACGCTGACGGCGGTCGAGGCCGCGGAGGCGATCGCGGCCGGCTGGCGCCGGCACGCCCCCGACGACGAGCTCGACCTGGCCCCGATGGCCGACGGGGGACCGGGCTTCGTCGACGTGCTGCACGCGGCGCTGGGCGGCGAGCTGCTGGCCGTAACGGTCCGCGGACCGTTCGGGGACCCGGTGCCGGGGACGGTGCTGGTCGTCGGCGACACGGCGTACGTCGAGAGCGCGCAGGCCTGCGGACTGCACCTGACGGGAGCGGAGCGCGCCGAGGAGGCCACGACGTACGGCGTGGGCGAGCTGGTCCGTGCCGCGGGCGACGCCGGCGCGACGACGGTGGTGGTCGGGCTGGGCGGCAGCGGCACCAACGACGGCGGAGCGGGCCTGCTCGCCGCCCTCGGGGCGACCGCCGACCGGCCGCTCGACGCCGGGGTGGCCGCGCTCGCCGGCATCACGACCGTCACCCTCCCGACCGTCGACGTGCGCCTGGTCGCCGCCAGCGACGTCGACAACCCGCTGACCGGGCTGTTCGGCGCGACGAAGACCTTCGGCCCGCAGAAGGGCGTCCCGGAGGACCGGCTGCCGGTCCTCGACGGCTGGCTCGAGGAGCTGGCCCTCGCCACGGACCGCCGTACCTCCCTTGAGAAGGGCGCCGGTGCCGCGGGCGGCCTCGGCTTCGCCCTGCTCGCCTTGGGCGGCACGCGCGAACCCGGCATCGCGCTGGTCGCCGACGCCGTCCGGCTGGCCGAGCGTGCCCGGGCCGCCGACCTGGTGCTCACGGGCGAGGGCGCCTTCGACTTCTCCAGCCGCTCCGGCAAGGTCCCGTACGGCGTCGCCGCGATCGCCGAGGCCGCGCTCCGGCCCTGCGTCGCCCTGGCCGGCCAGGTGCTGGTCGGCTCCCGCGAGATGCGGGCGCTGGGCGTCGAGTCGGCGTACGCCCTGGTCGACCTGGTGGGGGAGGAGCGCGCCTTCGCGGAACCGGCCGGCTCGCTGGCCGACCTCGCCGCCCGGGTCGCCCGCACCTGGTCGCGCTGAGCGCGGGGGAATAACCCCCGGTGTGCGACGATTGATCCTGTAGCCCACACCCCCGCACCTCACTGGAGCAGACACATGACCGAGCAGGTGGACACGACCACGGAGCGTCGTACCGACCAGATCAACCTGAGCCCGGTGGCCGCGACCAAGGTGAAGAACCTCCTCGACCAGGAGGGCCGCGACGACCTGCAGCTGCGGATCTCGGTGCAGCCGGGCGGCTGCTCGGGCCTGCGCTACCAGCTGTTCTTCGACGAGCGCACCCTCGACGGTGACGTCGTCACCGACTTCGACGGCGTGGCCGTCGTGGTCGACCGGATGAGCGTCCCCTACCTCAACGGCGCGATGATCGACTTCGTCGACAGCATCGAGAAGCAGGGCTTCACGATCGACAACCCCAACGCCACGGGCTCCTGCGCCTGCGGCGACTCGTTCCACTGATCGAGGACGCGCCAGCGGCCTCGAAGAAGGTGGTCGAGCAAGCGCTCTGACTGAGCCTGCGAAGTCAGAAGGCGCGTGTCGAGACCGATCTGCTGTCGCGGACCGATAGACACCGAAGCCAAACACAACAGCCCCCGCCGATCCCGGCGGGGGCTGTTGGCGTCGAACGGCCGTGGGAGGGTTGGCCGCCGTCTGAGGGGGACCGACCGGTCGGTCAGTCCAGGTGGAGCTGCAGCGCGTTCGCGATCCGCG
Organism: Nocardioides lianchengensis; assembly: GCF_900101465.1. Lineage (GTDB taxonomy): Bacteria > Actinomycetota > Actinomycetes > Propionibacteriales > Nocardioidaceae > Nocardioides > Nocardioides lianchengensis. Next base: position 68,213 of record NZ_FMZM01000003.1, on the reverse strand, counting down.
TCGCAGCCTCGGTGATCTGGATCTCCGACTTCGGGGTGTCGCGGGGGTAGTCCTCGTAGCGCAGCGACGGGGCCGCGGTGGGGAGGGCACGCACGGCGGCCTCGCAGTCGGCGTGCATCTCCTGGACCGAGCCCAGGTCGTCGTGGGAGAGCTGAGTCATGGGATCGACGCTAGGGGCTACTCCGGGGTAGTCCTACAGGTACCGACTAGTAGTGTTCGGTCCCATGTCACTGCTGATCGCCGGGTCCATCGCCACCGACCACCTGATGGGGTACGGCGGCAAGTTCGCCGACTCCCTGGTGGTCGAGCAGCTGGACAAGATCTCCCTGTCCTTCCTCGTCGACGACCTCGAGATCCGCAGGGGCGGCGTCGCGGCCAACATGTGCTTCGGCCTGGGTCGGCTCGGGCTCCGTCCGGTGCTGGTCGGCTCGGCCGGCGAGGACTTCGCCGACTACCGCTCCTGGCTGGAGCGGCACGGCGTCAACTGCTCCCACGTCCGGATCTCCGAGACCCGCCACACCGCCCGGTTCGTGTGCACCACCGACCCGACCGGCGCGCAGATCGCCTCGTTCTACCCCGGGGCGATGAGCGAGGCCCGGCTGATCGAGCTGGGGCCGATCGTCGAGCGGGTCGGGGAGCCGACGTACGTCCTGATCGGCGCCGACGACCCCGACGGGATGCAGCGCCACACCGAGGAGTGCCGCCAGCGCGGCTACCCGTTCATCGCCGACCCCAGCCAGCAGCTGGCGTTCAGCGGGGGCGAGCTGATCCGCGACCTCGTCGACGGCGCGGCGATCCTGTTCTCCAACGAGTACGAGTCGCACCTGATCGAGCAGAAGACCGGCTGGTCGGCCGACGAGGTCCTCTCGCGGGTGGGCACCCAGGTCACCACCCTCGGGGCCCAGGGCGTGAAGGTCAGCCGCTCCGGCGAGCCCGACATCGTGCTGCCGGCCGCCAAGAACGTCACCGCGGTCGAGCCGACCGGCGTCGGCGACGCGTTCCGCTCCGGCTTCCTGGCCGGTCTGACCTGGGGCGTCAGCCTGGAGCGGGCGGCCCAGGTCGGGTGCGTCCTCGCGGCGTACGTCGTCGAGACCGTCGGCACCCAGGAGTACACCTTCACCCGCGACCAGTTCCTGGCCCGCCTCGAGGAGTCGTACGGCGCGGACTCCGCCAAGGACGTCGAGCCGCACCTCAGCCTGGTGCGCTGACCCGGACCAGGTAGCGCGGGACGCCGTCGGCGGCGGTGTCCTCGCCGAGGTACTCCTGTCCGCGCATCCGGCACCACGCCGGTACGTCGTGCCGCGCGGCGACGTCCGTGGCCACCACGGCCACCACGCCGCCGGGCGGCACCTCGGCGTACCGGCGGCCGAGCTCGATGACCGGCAGCGGGCAGAGCATCCCCCGGCAGTCGAGCTCGAGGTCGACCGTCACAGGCCCGCGTCCGCCCGGATCGCCGCGACCACCTCGGGCAGCGCGGCCAGGAAGCCGTCGACGTCGTCGGCGCTCGCGTCGCGGGTGAGCGACAGTCGCACGTTGCCGTGGGTCAGCGCGCCCATGGCGGCCAGCACCCGGCTCGGCTCGAGCGTGGAGGACGTGCAGGCGGAGCCGCTGGCGACCGAGAATCCGCGTCGGGCCAGGCCGTCGACCAGCGCCTCGCCGTCGACGTAGAGGCACGAGAACGTCACCAGGTGCGGGAGCCGGTCGACCGGGTCGCCGACGACCTCCACGTCCGGGATCGCGGCCACGCCGGCCCGCACACGGTCGACCAGCGCCGTCTGGCGGGCGTTCACCTCGTCGCGCTCGCCGACGACCGCCTGCAGGGCCGCCGCCGCCGCGAGGGCGGCCGGGACGTTCTCGAAGCCGGCGACCCGCTCGTCGACCCGGTCGTCGGACGGGAACGGCGTCGTCCACCGCACGCCCTTGCGGACCACCAGCACGCCCACCCCGGCCGGGCCGCCCCACTTGTGGGCCGAGCCCGCGGCGACCGACCAGCCCTCGGGCAGCGGCAGCCGTCCCATCGAGGCGCACGCGTCCGTGACCAGCGGTACGCCGTCCAGTGCGGCCGCCACGGCGGCGACCGGCTGCACCGTGCCGACCTCGTGGTTGGCCGTCTGCACCGCCACGGCGCCGACCTCCGGCTGCCGGGCGGCCTCGGCGACGGCGTCCGGGTCTACCCGCCCGAGGTGGTCGACCCCGACCTCGACGTGTCCCTCGGCGCGCCGCCAGGTGGCGGCGTGGACGACGGCGGAGTGCTCGACGGCGCTCAGCACCACCCGGTCCCCGCGTTCCGGGCGGGCGGCGAGCAGGCCCAGGAGCCCGCGGTGGACGGCCTCGGTGCCCGAGGAGGTGAAGGACACCTCGTCGGGGCGCACGCCCAGGCACTCGGCGACGACGGCCCGCGCGTTGTCGAGGAGGAGCCGCGCGCTCCGAGCCGGACCGTGCAGCCGGCGAGGGTCGGCGTACCCCTGGTCGAGGGCCGCGAGGAGGGTCTGGCGGGCCGCCGGGTGCAGTGCTTCGGCCGAGGCAGTGTCGAAGTAGCGGGGGAGGGGTACCCCGGACCGGTCCGCGGCATTTGTCACACGGGGAACCTACCGGGTGCCCCGCTCCCAACCTCGGCGCTCGATTCGGATACTGTTCGACGGTACTTGTGAACGCCCGAGAGGAAGGCTCCAGCGTTGAGTCTGCAACTCCCCAGGCGCGGGACCGGAGGGCGCGGCTCCGTCCGCCGCCTGATCCTGCTTACCGTGCTCGGTGTCAGCGTCGTGGCCCTCGCCGGCTGTGGTTCGGAAAGCCAGAGCGAGTGGAAGCGGCTGGCGATGCCAGAGCCCGCGACCAAGCAGGGTGAGAGCACCCTCGCGCTGTGGCAGGGCGCGTGGATCGCCGCCCTGATCACCGGTGTGGTGGTGTGGGGCCTGATCGCCTGGGTCGTCATCCGCTACCGCCGCCGCAGCGACGACGAGATCCCGATCCAGACCCGCTACAACCTGCCGCTCGAGATCTTCTACACGATCGCGCCGATCATGATGGTCGTCGTCTTCTTCCAGCAGACCGTCGAGACCCAGAACGTGATGCTGCACCGCTCCGCGGAGCCCGACAACATCGTCGAGGTCACCGCGCAGCAGTGGAGCTGGGCGTTCAACCACGGGGTCGGCGAGGTCGACTACACCAAGGACGAGAAGGGCGAGAACGACGACGACGAGTTCCCCTACTCGGAGTACGCGTACGTCTCGGGCACCGGCTCGGACATCCCGTCGCTCTACCTCCCGGTCGACCGCACCACGCGGTTCAACCTGCACTCGCCCGACGTGATCCACGACTTCGGCGTCCCCGGCTTCCTGATGAAGATGGACGTCATCCCCGGTCGGGTGAACACCTTCGAGGTCACGCCCAAGACCGAGGGCGTCTACGCCGGCAAGTGCTACGAGCTGTGCGGCGTCTACCACTCGCGGATGCTCTTCGAGGTCCACGTGGTCAGCGGCGAGGAGTACGACGCGTACGTCGAGGACCTCGCCACCCGCGCGAGCTCCGAGAAGCCCCTGATCGGCGGCGACTACACCAGGACGCAGGTGGGCCTCGACACCGAGGAGTCCGCCGAGCACGAGGGAGCAGCAGAGTGACCGCCACCGCCAGCCGGCCGACCGTCGTGTCGACCCGCAAGCCGCTGGGCCAGGAGCTGGTCCGGCTGATGACCACGACCGATCACAAGCTGATCGGCAAGATGTACCTGATCACGTCGTTCGCGTGGTTCCTGATCGGCGGCCTGATGGCCCTGCTGATCCGCTCCGAGCTGGCCTACCCGGGCAACCAGATCGTCAACGACGAGCTCTACAACCAGCTGTTCACGATGCACGGCACGATCATGCTGCTGCTGTTCGCGACGCCGCTGTTCTTCGGCTTCGCCAACGTGATCATGCCGCTGCAGATCGGCTCGCCGGACGTCGCGTTCCCGCGCCTCAACATGTTCAGCTACTGGCTGTTCCTGTTCGGCGGTCTGATCGCCGCCTCCGGCTTCCTGACCCCGCAGGGCGCAGCCGACTTCGGCTGGTTCGCCTACACGCCGCTCTCGGACGCGGTGCGCTCGCCGGGCGTCGGCGGTGACCTGTGGATCATGGGCCTGTGGATGGCCGGTCTCGGCACCATCCTCGGTGCGGTCAACTTCATCACCACCATCATCTGCATGCGCGCCCCCGGCATGACCATGTTCCGGATGCCGCTGTTCGTCTGGAACACGCTGATCACCTCGCTGCTGGTGCTCATCGCGTTCCCGGTGCTCGCCGGCGCGCTGCTCTCGCTCGAGGCCGATCGCCAGCTCGGCGCGCACGTCTTCGACACCGCCCACGGCGGCGCCATCCTGTGGCAGCACCTGTTCTGGTTCTTCGGGCACCCGGAGGTCTACATCATCGCGCTGCCGTTCTTCGGCATCGTGACCGAGATCCTCCCCGTCTTCAGCCGCAAGCCGCTCTTCGGCTACGTGGGCCTGGTCGGCGCCACGCTCGGCATCGCGATCCTCTCGGTCGCGGTCTGGGCGCACCACATGTTCGTCACCGGCGCGGTCGACCTGCCGTTCTTCTCCGGCATGACGTTCCTGATCGCGGTGCCCACCGGAGTGAAGTTCTTCAACTGGATCGGCACGATGTGGGGGGGATCTCTGTCCTTCGACACCCCCATGCTCTGGTCGATCGGCTTCCTCACCACCTTCCTGTTCGGTGGTCTGACCGGCATCATCCTGGCCAGCCCGCCGCTCGACTTCCACGTGTCCGACTCCTACTTCGTGGTGGCGCACTTCCACTACGTCGTCTTCGGCACGGTGGTGTTCGCGATGTTCGCCGGCTTCTACTTCTGGTGGCCGAAGATGACCGGCCGGATGCTCGACGAGCGCCTCGGCAAGCTGCACTTCTGGCTGCTGTTCGTCGGCTTCCACACGACCTTCCTGGTCCAGCACTGGCTGGGCGTCGAGGGCATGCCGCGTCGCTACGCCGACTACCTGCCGGGTGAGGGCTTCACGACCCTCAACCAGGTCTCGACGATCGGTGCCTTCCTGCTGAGCGCGTCGACGCTGCCGTTCTTCTACAACGTCTACGTCTCGCGCCGGGCCCCCAAGGTCGAGGTCGACGACCCGTGGGGCTGGGGCCGCTCCCTGGAGTGGGCCACCAGCTGCCCGCCGCCGCGCCACAACTTCGTGACCATCCCGCGGATCCGGTCCGAGTCGCCGGCCTTCGACCTCCACCACCCGGAGATCGCGGCCATCGAGCTCGAGGAGAACCAGGCCGCGCGCGACGGCGGCTTCGCCGACGCACCCGACATGGAGGGGCGCGAGGACCTGATCAACGAGCGCACCCAGGACGACGACCCGGAGGGCAAGCACTGATGAAGGCCGAGGCCTGGATCTTCGCGGCCTGCACCATCTTCCTGGTGCTGGTGACGCCCGCCTACTGGCTCGTGACCGACGCCAGCGACCACGGGGGCGACTGGACGGGCACGTCCGCGCTGTTCATGACCACGCTGCTGACCGCGATGGTCACGCTCTACCTCGGCTTCCACGCCCGCCGGATGGACCCCCGTCCGGAGGACCGCAAGGAGGCGGAGATCGCCGACGGCGCGGGTGAGCTCGGGTTCTTCCCGCCGTACTCCTGGTGGCCGCTGTGGTGCGCCCTGACGCTCAGCGTCATGGTCTTCGCCCTGGCGATGGCCGCCTGGTGGCTGGTCATCATCGGCGGCGTGCTCGGCGCGGTGGCCCTGAGCGGCCTGGTCTTCGAGTACTACCGCGGAGAGCACGCCCACTGACGCACACGTGACGCGCGCCGCACCCGTCGGTTTCCGGAACGGGGGGTGGGCGCGGTTACGCTGGTGAAGCCGTCGGGCCTGGGGTCCGGCGGCTTCGCCATTGAACGTCGTTCCCGGGAGTTACGCATGACCCTGCGCCGTGCGCACTCGGCCCTCGCTGCCGGCACCGCCCTGCTGCTGGCCGCCGGCCTGACCGCCTGCGACGCCAAGTCCGCGCTGCCGGGTGCGTCCGACGACGACCCGAGCGCGGCCACCTCGCCCGCGGCCAGCCTCCCGGCGGGGAAGGTGCGGGCCAACGTCCGCTCGGGCGCCACCGGGGTCCCGGTGGACCAGGTGCTGAAGGTGCGGGCCACCCACGCCAGCCTGTCCCGCGTCTCGGTCACCGCGACGTCCGGCGAGGCGGGCGAGGTCGTCGGCGAGCTGAGCGGCGACCAGACGACCTGGACCGCGTCCGGACGGCTGGAGCCCGGCACGACGTACGTCCTGAAGGCCCGGGGGACGGGCGAGGACGGCCAGGCCGCCAAGCGCAACGTCCGGTTCACCACGCAGGCCCTCACGCTCGCCGAGCAGACCTACGCCTCGGTCGCCCCGCTGGGCGGTGAGACCGTCGGCGTCGGCATGCCGGTGGTGGTGTCCTTCGACGTGCCGGTCACCGACCGGGCCTCGATCGAGAAGCACCTGCAGGTCACCTCCAGCCCGGTCCAGGCCGGCAGCTGGCACTGGCTCAGCGACCAGGAGGTGCACTGGCGGCCGAAGCGCTACTGGCAGGCCGGCACCGACGTCACGGTCGACGTGGACATCAACTCGGTCCCGGCCGGCGGCGGGGTCTACGGCCAGGAGAGCCGTCGGGTCCAGTTCCACGTGGGCGACGCCAACATCTACAAGGTGAATGCGAAGACCCACCAGATGCAGGTCTTCACCAATGGCAAGAAGGTGCGGACCTTCCCGATCACCACCGGCAAGGCCGGCTTCACGACCCGCTCCGGCACCAAGGTGATCATGGAGAAGTTCGAGAAGCGCCGGATGAACTCCGAGACCGTCGGCATCTCCGCGGGCAGCGCCGAGGCCTACGACATCGACGACGTGCGGTGGGCGATGCGGCTGACCAACTCGGGCGAGTTCATCCACGCCGCCCCGTGGTCGGTCGGCTCGCAGGGTCATGCGAACGTCAGCCACGGGTGCACCGGGATGAGCACCGAGGACGCGGGCTGGCTCTACGCCCGCAGCAAGCGCGGCGATGTCGTCGAGTACGTCGGCACCGACCGCCCGATGACCCTCGACAACGGCTACGGCGACTGGAACGCGTCGTTCGCCGACTACCGCTCGGGGTCCGCGCTCAGCTGAGCGAGCGCCCCGAGACCGAGGGGGTGACGGTGCTGCCGGCTTCGACGACGGCGCCCGGCGCGGGCTCGACCGCGAGCAGGCTGCCCGTCACGAAGGTGCGGTGGTCGCCTCCGTCCCGCATCCCGTCGGGCGCGGGTACGACGCGTCCGGGGCCGTCCGGCTCCCTCAGCCGGCCAGCAGCTCGCGGACCCGCGGGGCGACCTGGGTGCCGTAGAGCTCGACGGAGCGCATCAGGTGCTCGTGCGGCATCGGGCCGTTGCTGTACTTCAGGTCGAACCGATCGATCCCGAGGACCTGCACGGTGGCGGCGATCTTCTGTGCGACGGTCTCCGGGGAGCCGACGTAGAGCGAGCCGCCGGCGACCTCGCGGTCGAAGTCCAGGCGCGAGGCCGGGGGCCAGCCGCGCTCGCGACCGATCCGGTCCCGGTTGGCCTTGAAGTGCGGGAAGAGCAGCTCACGGGCCTCCTCGTCGGTGTCGAACACGAAGCCGGGGGAGTGCACCAGGATCGGCTGCGTCTCCTGGCCCAGCTCGTCGAGGGCGCGGCGGTAGAGGTCGGCGTACGGCGCGAACCGCGCGGGCTCACCGCCGATGATGGCCAACGCGAGGGGGAAGCCGTAGCGGGCGGCCCGGACGACCGACTCGGGGGACCCGCCGACGCCGATCCAGGCCGGAAGGGTGCCGCGCTCGGTCTTCGGGAAGACCTCGGCGTCGACCAGCGGACGTCGTACCGACCCCTCCCAGGAGACCGGACCCTCGGCACGGAGCGCGGCGAACAGGTCGAGCTTCTCCGTGAAGAGCCGCTCGTAGTCGGCGAGGTCGAAGCCGAAGAGTGGGAAGGACTCGGTGAACGATCCGCGTCCGAGGGTGACCTCGGCCCGGCCGTGGGAGATCGCGTCGAGGGTCGCGAAGCGCTCGTAGACCCGGACCGGGTCGTCGGAGCTGAGCACGGTGACGGCGGTGCCCAACACGATCCGCTCGGTCCGGGCGGCGATCGCGGCCAGCACGACGTCCGGCGCGGAGACGGCGTAGTCGTCGCGGTGGTGCTCGCCCACGCCGAACGCGTCGACCCCGACCTGGTCGGCCAGCACGCCCTGCTCGACGGTGTTGCGGACCACCTCGGCGTGCGAAAGGGGGGCGCCGTCGAGGCCGACGGTGACGTCGCCGAAGGTGTCGAGGCCGAGCAGGATTCCGGGCTGGTTTCCGGTGGTCATGATGCCGCCTTCCGTAGGTCGTTGCCGATTCAACCACTGTCCGGGCGTGGGCATTCCGACCCGGGAACGCACGAGGGCCCCGGGAAGATCCCGGGGCCCTCGTCACGTGTGCTGCTGGTGCTGCCTAGTGCTGGTCGCTGCCGCGGAGCGGGTCACCCTCGACCGAGTGGTGGCCGTCGAACTGGTGTCCGTCGGCCGCGTGGCCGTCCAGCGCCGCCTGGAGCTCGTGCTCGTGGTCGGCGTGGTGGTGGGCCGCCTCGATCTCGGCCGCCGTCGGTGCCTGCACGTTGTCGGCGAACCAGAGCGTCGACAGCTTGGCGCGCAGCGCCTTGGCCCGGCTGGCCGGGGCAGGGATGCCGTTCTCGTCGGTCTCCTGCTCCACCGTGTAGACCTCGTCGCGCTCCCGCGCGCTGAGGACGTAGGCCGCCGAGGGGTTGATCGGCAGGTGCTTCTCGGAGTAGCCACCCTCCGGGGAGCGCATGATGATGCCGGTCTCGTAGCCGTGCAGCAGCTTCTCGTTGTCGTGGCGCTGCAGCGAGATGCACCAGCGACGGGTGATCACGAAGGCGATGATCGGCCCCACGAACACCAGGAATCGCAGCATGTAGGTGATCGTGTTGATCGACGAGTTCAGCTTGATCGCGATGATGTCGTTGCCGCCGGCCATCCAGAGCAGGCCGTAGAACGTCATCAGCGCCACCATCAGCGCGGTGCGGGTGGGCGCGTTGCGCGGCCGCTGGAGCAGGTGGTGCTCCCGCTTGTCACCGGTGATCCACGCCTCCAGGAACGGCAGCAGCATCAAGATGGTGAACATCAGGCCGGGCAGCACGATGATCGGCAGGAAGACGTTCCAGGCGATGGTGAAGTTGCCGAACAGGTGGGTCTCCCAGCCCGGCATGATGCGCAGTGCGCCGTCCGGCCAGCCCATGTACCAGTCCGGCTGGGAGCCGGCCGTCACCTTCGACGGGTCGTAGGGGCCGTACAGCCAGATCGGGTTGATCTGCATCAGGCCGCCCATCAGCGCGGTCACGCCGAAGACGATGAAGAAGAACCCGCCGGCCTTGGCGGCGTACACCGGGAGCATCGGGAAGCCGACGACGTTCTCCTCGGTGCGGCCGGGGCCGGGCCACTGGGTGTGCTTGTGGTAGACGAGCAGCAGCATGTGGGCCGCGATCAGGGCCAGCAGCAGACCCGGGATGAGCAGCACGTGGATGATGTAGAGCCGCGGGATGATCGAGTCGCCCGGGAACTCGCCTCCGAAGAGGAAGAACGACATGTAGGAGCCGACCACCGGGATCGACTTCATGAAGCCGTCGGCCGCGCGGACGCCGGTGCCGGAGAGCAGGTCGTCGGGCAGCGAGTAGCCGGTGAAGCCCTCCAGGGTGCCGAGCAGCAGCAGCAGCGAGCCGATCACCCAGTTGAGCTCGCGCGGCTTGCGGTGCGCGCCGGTGAAGAACACCCGGAGCAGGTGGATCATCATCGAGGCGATGAAGAGCATCGCGGCCCAGTGGTGCATCTGCCGCATCAGCAGACCGCCGCGGACGTCGAACGAGATGCCGAGGGTCGAGGCCATGGCCTCCGACATCGCGATGCCGCGCATCTGGTCGTAGGAGCCCTCGTAGTGGATCTCGCTCATGCTGGGGGTGAACCACAGCGTCAGGAAGACGCCGCTGAGCAGCAGGACGACGAAGCTCCAGAGCGCGATCTCGCCGAGCATGAAGGACCAGTGGTCCGGGAAGACCTTGCGCAGGTTCTTCTTGGCCATGCCGGCCAGGCCGAGCCGCTCGTCGGCCCACGTGGCCACGGCGCCGGCCCGGCCGGGCTTGGCCGGGGTCGCCGCCGAGCTGTTGCTCGTCGCGACCTTGCTCGTGTCGATGGCCATCAGTAGTCACGCTCCCAGTAGCTCGGGCCGACGGGTTCCGTGAAGTCGCTCTGAGCGACCAGGTACCCCTCGGAGTCGACCGCGATCGGCAGCTGGGGCAGAGCCCGGGCCGCGGGGCCGAAGATCACCCGGCCCGCGTCCGCCAGGTCGAAGGTCGACTGGTGGCACGGGCACAGCAGGTGGTGGGTCTTGCGCTCGTTGAGCGAGATCGGGCACCCGACGTGGGTGCAGATCTTGGAGTAGCACAGGATTCCGTCGACGCTCCAGTTCTTCCGGCCGCGGCCGGGAGTGTTGTCGGCCGGATCCATCCGGATCAGGACGACGGCGCCCTTGGACTTCGCGACCTGGAGCGGGACGCCCTCGATCAGCGGCTCCCCGTCCTCGTCGGTCTCGAAGATGGTGGCGGGCTCGGCGTTGAAGAGGTCGCCGATCTCGATGTCGGAGGGCCGGATCGGGGTGCCGACGACGTCACGGACGATCCGCACGCCCTGCTTCCAGACGGTGTGCTCGAGTCCCTGACCGGTCGCGGCGTCGGCGACCTGGGCGTTGGTGGGGCCGAGGTCGCGGAGCAGGACGACGACGGGTGCACCGAGCAGGCCGATGGCGCCGAGCATCGAGTTGCGCACTAGCGGGCGTCGGCCGATGCCCGACTCCTCGAGGCCGGCCTGCAGGGCCGCGACGGTGGCGGCGCGGTCCTCGTCGCTGGACGCGGCGGGGTGGCGCAGCTCGCTGATCTCGTGGTCGGCCATCAGCTTGCGGGCCCATTGGATGATGCCGATGCCGATGAACAGCAGGGCGCCACCCAGGGCGCTGCCGAGCGCGACGTTCGAGGCGCCGAGGCCGAGGACGGTGTCATGGTTGTCGCCAACCTGCAGGCTGAAGTAGGCCACCACGAACAGCACGGCGCAGACCGCGGAGAGGCCGAAGAGTGCCGCGACCTGGCGCTCGGCGCGCTTCTCGGCCTTCGGGTCGACGTCGGTGGGACGCCAGGTGTGCTCCGGCAGGCCGGGGTTGCCGTCGTCGGCGACCGGCAGGTTGTCGCTGTGGCCGCTCACGCTTCCACCTTCTTCTTCTTGGTGCGGGTCGTGTGCGCGGCGATCCACACGGCGAAGCCCACGAGGCCGCCGATGCCGAGCAGCCAGGCGAACATGCCCTCGGACACGGGGCCGAGGCCGCCGAGCGAGAAGCCGCCGTACGCCGGCTGGTCGCGCAGGGAGTAGAGGTAGGCGATGACGTCGCGCTTCTCCTCGGGGGAGAGGTTGCCGTTCGAGAAGCTGTCCATCTGGCCGGGGCCGGTCAGCATCGCCTCGTAGATGTGCACGGCCTCGGTGTTGCTGAGGTCGGGCGCGTAGCCGCCCTGCGGCATGGCGCCGCCCTTGCCGTTGAAGTTGTGGCAGGCGGTGCAGTTGGTGAGGAAGATCTGGCCGCCGCGGCTGATCGCGGCCTCGCGCTCCTCCTCGGTCAGGCCGGCGGTGGTCCACTCGGCCTCGTCGGGCCGGGCCGGGCCGGGGCCGAGCGAGGCGACGTACGCGGCGAGCTGCTCGACCTCCTCCGCGGAGTAGGTCTCGGGCTTGGCCTGACCCTGCACGCCGGGCTGGACCAGCGGCATCCGGCCGGTCTCGACCTGGAAGTGCACGGCGGCGGCGCCGACACCCACCAGGGACGGGCCGTAGTTGTCACCGTTGATGGTGGTGATGCCCTCGCCGTTCTGACCGTGGCAGAACGAGCAGCCCTGGAGGAAGAGCTTGCGCCCCTCCTCGACCTGGACGGCGTTGCTCTGCGCGTCACCGGCGGAGGAGCTGGGCATCACGGCGTACGTGATGCCCCCGGTGGTGAGGAGTCCGATGAGGAGCAGCACCAGCCCGGCGAGACGGCTACGGCGGTGCCGTGACAGTCGACCGGCGGAGCGGTTGAGGAGACGCACGAAAGATCCTTGCGAGTCGGCGGGCGGGCTACTTGACGAGGTAGATCGTGGCGAAGAGCCCGATCCAGACCACGTCGACGAAGTGCCAGTAGTAGGAGACGACGATCGCGCTGACCGCCTGCTCGTGGGTGAACCGGCGGGCGATGTAGGTGCGTCCGAGGACGAACAGGAAGGCGATCAGGCCACCGGTCACGTGGATCCCGTGGAAGCCGGTGGTGAGGTAGAACATCGTGCCGTAGGCCGAGTCCTGGATGGTCACGCCCTCCTGCACGAGCGTGGCGTACTCGACGGCCTGGCCGGCCACGAAGACCGCGCCCATGAGGTAGGTCAGGATGAACCACTCGCGCAGCCCCCAGCCCTTCACGTGGAGCACCGAGCCGGTCCGGCCGACCTGACCACGCTCGGCCGCGAACACGCCGAGCTGGCAGGTCAGTGACGACAGCACCAGGATCGTGGTGTTCACCGCGGCGAACGGGATGTTCAGGATCTCGGTGTTCTGCGACCACAGGTCGGGGCTCACCGAGCGGATCGTGAAGTACGACGCGAAGAGCGCCGCGAAGAACATCAGCTCGCTGGAGAGCCAGATGATCGTCCCGACGCTGACCATGCTGGGTCGGTCGTGGTGCCCGTGCAGACGGGATGCCGGAATGGTCGTTGCTGTCGCCACCCGATCATTATGTCCCGACCCGGTCCCGTGGCCACCAACGACCCCCCTTACCGGGGGACCTAAAGTTGATGGAGTGCTGAACCTCGCGGTGCCGACCGCTCTCACGACCGCCCCGGACCTCCCGGAGCCGTCCTTCGGCACCTTCTTCTCGGAGTGGTCGCTGGCCCCGCTGCCGTTCGTCGTGACGGTCTGGGTGGTCGGCCTCTACGTCGCCGGCGTGATCGTGCTGCGGCGCCGCGGCGACCGCTGGCCGGTGGGGCGGACGATCGCCTTCGTCGGGGTCGGGATGGGGTCGTTCTACGTCGCCACGGCGTCCGGCCTGGCGGCGTACGACACGACCCTGCTGAGCGTGCACATGGTCCAGCACATGGTGCTGTCGATGGTGGTGCCGCTGGCCCTCGCGCTCGGCGCGCCGATCACCCTGGCGCTGCGCACGCTCCCGCCCGCGCCGCGACGGTGGCTGCTCGCCGTCCTGCACTCGCGGGTCGCCCGGGTGCTGTCCTTCCCGCCGCTGACGTTCCTGCTCTACGTGATCTCGCCGTGGGCGCTCTACTTCAGCGGCTGGTACGACGCGTCGCTGAGCTCGACGTACGTGCACGAGATGATGCACGTACACCTGGTGCTCGTCGGCTCGCTCTTCTTCTGGCCGCTGATGGGCATCGACCCGCTTCCGGGTCGCGTCGGCTACCCGTTCCGGGTGCTGCTGACCGTGCTGACACTGCCGTTCCACGCCTTCCTGGGTGTCACGATCATGGGCCAGTCCGAGCTGATCGGCGGCGAGCACTACGCCGAACTGCGGGAGGGGCCGATGGCCTCGTGGCTGCCGTCGATGGCCGACGACCAGCACCTGGCCGGCGGGATCCTCTGGGGCTCGGGCGACCTGATCGGACTGGTGTTCTTCGGGGTGCTCTTCGTGCAGTGGGTGCGCTCGTCCATGAAGGAGGCGGCGCGCGAGGACCGGCGCCTGGACCTGCAGGAGGCGAGGGAGGCTAGGGAGCGGGCGGCGACACGCGCAGAGCCGTGACCCGGCGCCCGGTCATGGCGGTGACCTCGAGGCGGTGGTCGCCGACGTCGACGCCGTCGCCGACCTCGGGGATCCGCCCGAGCCGGGCGACGAGGTAGCCCGCGGCGGTCTCGTAGTCGCCGTCGGGCAGCTCCAGCCCGGTCGTCTCGGCGAAGTCCTCGATGCTCAGGCCGGCGTCGACCTCGTGCGGCCCGTCGACGGAGGCCGGCGGGTGCGCGGGGGCGTCGTACTCGTCGCGGATGTCGCCGACGATCTCCTCGACCAGGTCCTCGAGCGTGACGATGCCGTCGGTGCCGCCGTACTCGTCGACCAGGACGGCGAGGTGGATGCCCGACTGGCGCATCGTCGCGACCGTCGGCAGCACCTGGTTGGTCGACGGGAGGACCAGCACGTCGCGGACCAGGTCTCGGACCAGGCGGGGATCCTCGTCGCGGACGCCGAGCAGGTCGCGCACGTGCAGGAACCCGACGACGTCGTCGAAGTCGTCGCCGGTGACGGGGTAGCGCGAGTAGGGCAGCGAGCCGACCCGGTCCCGGGCCTCGGTGACCGGGGTGTCGGCCGCGACGAAGGCGACCTCGCCGCGTGGGCGCATCACCTCCTTCAGGGAGGTGTCGGTCGCCGAGAAGACATCGCGCAGGATGCGTCGCTCCTGCTCGCCCAGGCCCTCGTGGGTCGAGACGATGTCGCGCAGCTCCTCCTCGCTGAGCTCCTCGCTGGTCGCGGACGGGTCGCCGCCCAGGAGGCGGACCAGCACGTCCGTGGAGCGCGACAGCAGCCAGATGACCGGCCGCATCACCGTCGCGAACCGGTCCAGCGGCGGCGCGACCAGGGTCGCCAGCCCGGCCGAGCGCTGGAGCGCGAGCCGCTTCGGGACCAGCTCGCCGAGCACCAGCGAGAGGTAGGCGATCAGCAGCGTCATCACCACCAGGGCCACGGTGTCGGCGGCGCCGTCGCCCAGCCCGAGGTCCACGAGGTACGGCGCGATGTCGGGTGCGAGGGTCGAGCCGCCGTACGCCGCCGAGAAGAACCCGGCCACGGTGACGCCGATCTGCACGGCCGCCAGGAAGCGGTTGGGGTCGCGGGCGACGGACGCGACCTTGGCGCCGCGCGATCCGGTGCGCTCGAGCTGGACGAGCTGGCTCTCGCGCAGCGACACCAGCGCGATCTCGGTCGCGGCGAAGACCCCGCCCACCAGGACGAAGACGACGACGAGCGCGAGGTTGAGGAAGGTCTGGGCGTCGATCAGGGCGGTTCACTCCTGGGGCGGCTCGTGGTGCCGGTCGGTGTGACGTAGGGATCGTAGGAGGTGCATGGGCAGCGGCCCCCGGGACGTCGTACGATCCGAGCGTGAGCGAGACGACGAAGCCCCTTCAGGTGCTGGTCTACAGCGACGACGTCAACACCCGGCAGCAGGTGATCCTGGCCCTCGGCCGGCGACCGCACCCCGACCTGCCGGAGCTCGAGTACGTCGAGGTCGCGACCGAGCCGGTCGTCATCCAGAACATGGACTCCGGCCGGATGGACCTGGTCATCCTCGACGGCGAGGCCGTGCCCGCGGGGGGCATGGGCATCGCCAAGCAGCTCAAGGACGAGATCTACCAGTGCCCGCCGGTGATCGTGCTCACCGGGCGTCCCCAGGACGCGTGGCTGGCCACCTGGTCGCGAGCGGAGGCGGCGGTGCCGCACCCGATCGACCCGATCCAGCTGGCGGAGACCGTGATCGCGCTGCTGCGCGCACGGGTCCCCGCCACCGCCTGATCCCGGCCGAGGTGACCACCTGGCCCGAGGTCCTCGGCACGCTCGTCGCCGGGGCGGACCTGTCGCGCGACCAGACCGCATGGGCGATGGGCGAACTGCTCGCCGGCGAGGCGACCCCGGTGCAGATCGCCGGCTTCGCGGTGGCGCTGCGCGCCAAGGGCGAGACCATCGACGAGATCACGGGGCTGGCCGACGCGATGCTGGCGCGGGCCAACCCGATCTCCGTGCCCGGCCGCCTGCTCGACATCGTCGGGACCGGGGGCGACCGCTCGATGTCGGTCAACATCTCGACGATGGCGGCCATCGTCGCCGCGGGTGCGGGCGCACCCGTCGTCAAGCACGGTGCGCGCTCGGCCTCGTCCAAGTCCGGCTCCGCCGACGTCCTCGAGGCGCTCGGCATCCGGCTCGACCTCCCCGTCGAGCGGGTCGCGGAGGTGGCGGTCGAGGCCGGCATCACCTTCTGCTTCTCCGCCGCCTTCCACCCGGCGATGCGGCACGCCGCGGTGCCGCGCCGCGAGCTCGGGATCGGCACGACCTTCAACTTCCTCGGCCCGCTCACCAACCCGGCCCGCCCCGCCGCCCAGGCGATCGGCTGCGCCGACGCCCGGACGGCACCCGTGATGGCCGGGGTCTACGCCGCCCGCGGCGTCGACGCGTGGGTCTTCCGTGGCGACGACGGGCTCGACGAGCTGACCACCACCACGACGTCGGCCGTGTGGGTCGTGCACGGCGGCACCGTCTCGACCGCGACGGTCGACCCGGCGGCGTACGGCCTGGCGCCGGCGACGACCGAGGACCTGCGCGGCGGCGACGCGGCGCACAACGCGGCCGTCGTACGGCGGGTGCTGGAGGGCGAGACCGGCCCGGTGCGGGACGCCGTACTCCTCAACGCCGGGGCGGCGCTGGCTGTGCACGGGGCGCCGGGCGAGCCGGTCGACACCGCGCTGGCCGCCGGGCTGGAGCGGGCCCGCGAGGCCGTCGACTCCGGTGCCGCGGCGGCGCTGCTGGACCGGTGGGTCGCGGCCAGCTCGGCCTGACGCTCGATCGCTCAGAGGTCGAGGACGAACTCGCGACCGTTCGGGCGGAAGCCGACGTGGGCGTAGTAGGCGCCGACCATGCCCGGGGCGGTCATCACGTGCCGGAAGCCGAGGTCGCGGAGCACCGTGCTGTGCCGCCAGACGAACTCGCCCGGGGTGAAGTCGCGGTACTTCGGCGTGACGTAGTCGAGCCGCACCCGCGCGACGTCGCCGTCCGGGCGGACCACGACGACGCCGACCGTCTCGTCGCCGTGCTGGACGACGAACGCGTGGTCCTCGTCGTGCACGCCGTCCCAGTCGGGCTGGAACCGGGCGATGTCGGGTTGGTGCTGGCGCAGGACGTGGGCGAGGTAGGCGTCGCGGGTGCCGACGGGCAGCACCTCGAAGACCTGCTCGTCGTGGCGCTCGCGCAGCAGCCGGACGATGAACCAGACGTTGATGGCCGCCAGCACCGTGTTCATGCCGACCATCGGCCAGACGCCGATGATGGCGTTGAAGGTCAGCAGCACGAGGCAGCCGACCAGGTTGAGGGTGCGGAAGCGCAGCACCCGGGCCTGCAGCAGGGAGTAGACCAGCAGCGCGCTGCCGCCCCAGCCGAGGACGTCGATCCAGGTCACCGGTGGAGGCTACGGCGGGCCGCGGCGTGCGGTCACATCCAGCCGGGTGGCGGTTCGAGCAGGGCCAGGGCGGGGGAGCGGTGCACCGGCAGCCAGCCCTCCTCGTCGACGAGGGCGCGGCCCAGGGCGGAGTCGGTCCGCACCAGGGCGTAGTCGACACCGGTCTCGCGGACCAGGTCGGTCCAGCCCCGTCGTACGACGAGGATGTCGGTGTTGCGGCGCAGCTCGGCGGTGGTGAAGGTGTCGCCGTACCCGTGCATGACCGGGTCGAGCTGGGGGTGGCGCCACATCAGCCAGCCGCCGAGGTTCCAGTCGTTCAGCACGGTCGTGCCGGCCGGGAGCGCGTCGAGGGCAGGGTCGGCCCAGGCGGGCTGGGCGGGCGGCTCGTCCGCCGTGAGGGGTACGACGGCCGCGAGCACCGCGAGCGCGAGCGCGGCCCCGCCGAGCACCACCCCGCGCTCGGGCCGCGTCCAGGTCGGTCGGGCGCCGAGGAGGGGCTGGACCGCGATCGCCGTGAGCGGGACCAGCAGCGCGACCGCGACCGGGACGGTGCGGGTGGAGGAGACCGAGCAGGCCAGGGCCAGGACGAACAGTCCCAGCCAGGTCGGGTCGTACGACGGCCGCTTGGCCCAGGCGGCCGCGGCGAGCAGGACCAGCGCGACCAGGCCGAGCAGCCGCGGGTCGGTGGGGTCGGGTCGGCCCCACTCGCCGAAGAACTCGCGGCGGTCGCCGACCGCGACGACCGCCCCGACCAGCCGCGGCCCGACCGGCGTCACCAGTGACGCGCCCGCGCCGAGCGCGACCACGGCGGCGCCGCGGGCCACCCGGGCCCAGGATCGGCCGGGGGTCACGACGGCCGCGGCCACGGCCACGCCCCCGACCACCAGGCCGATCGGCCACATGCCGTGGCAGCAGGCCCACAGCCAGGTGAGCGGCACCAGCCACCACGGGGTCCGGCCCTCCCGGCTCCAGGCCAGCCAGGCCGCGGCGGTCACCGCGACCAGCAGGTAGCTGAGCACCTGCGGCCGCGCGGACAGCCCGGAGCTGGCCGCGACCAGGCCCAGGCCGACGACGGGCGCGGCGACCAGCGGCTCGGCCCAGCGGCGGGCGACGGCGTACCAGGTGAGGGCGAGGGCGACGAAGGCCAGACCGCTCAGCCAGGCGACGCCCGCGAGGCCGAGCCGGTCCTCGACCGCGGCCATGGTCACCTGGGGCAGCCACTGGGTCGGGACCCAGTCGGCGGTCGCGAAGGTACTGACGCTGCCGGGGTCGCGCAGCGACCAGCCGCTGAGGAACTCGTGGCCGAAGCGGAGGTGGAAGTAGGTGTCCTGGTTGTGGATCGGGCCGGCGGCGCGGAACGTCAGCATGCCCAGGACGACCAGCACGAGGCCGAGCGGGGCGAGCCTCCGGGCCCGGTCGAGCACGGTCGTCGCTCGTCGGGAGGTCAGTCGAGCCCGAGCGAGAACGCGGACTCCAGGTCGTGGCGGGAGTAGGCGCGGAACGCGATGTGGGTCTCGGTGGCGGTGACGCCCGGGACCTTGTTGAGCCGGTCGGCGACCACGGCCGCGATGTCGTCGTGCTCACGGACCCTGACCAGGGCGATCAGGTCGATCTGGCCGGTCACGGAGTAGACCTCGCTGACGCCGTCGAGCGCGGCGATCGCCTCGGCCACCTCGGGGATGCGGGCGACGTCGGCCTTCACGAACACGATGGCGGTGATCATGGGGCGACGCTATCGGGTCGGTCGGTGGATGGTCGCGAGGTCCCGGCGCTCGCCGAAGGGGACCAGCGAGCGGCGCGACTCGGCCACGGCGTCGTGGACCGCGAGGTGGCGGGTCGCACCGGCCACCGGGCAGACCCACTCGCCGTCGACCTCGACCAGCCGGATGCCCGGCGACTCGAGCCAGCGCAGCACCTTCTCGGTCTCCTCCGCGGTGGCGGCCGGGACCGGTCCGGGTGCGCCGTGCACGGTCTCGGCGGTCGCGCGCAGCTCGCGCACGAACTGGTGGGCGTCGGCCCCGGAGGGGATCACCCCGGCGGCGGCGAGCCGGCCGAAGCGGACGACGTGGACGGCCCAGCGGCCGTCGTCCTCGCGCCGGGCGGCCACCACCTCGGGGCAGCGGGTCAGCGCGGAGAGCCGCTGGGTGCGGGCTGCGGCGCGGATGAACGCCGCGAGCCGGTCGCGGTGGGCGCCGGCCTCCTCGAAGCGCTCGTCGCGGGCGAGCGCCTCCATCCGGGTGTTGATCGCCTCGACGACCTCGTCGGGCCGCCTCAGCAGGGTGTCGCGCAGCTGGCGCACGACGGCGGCGTACGTCGCCTCGTCGACGCTGCCGTCGCACGGGGAGAGGCAGCGGCCGAGCTCGGCGAGCACGCAGGCAGTCCGGGACGGTGAGCGGCCCATCCGCTCGGAGCACTGGCGCACCGGGAACGTGTCGTGGAGGGCAGCGAGGCACTTCTCGGCGGCCTTGCGGGACCCGAACGGGCCGAGGTAGTCGGCGTCGTCGTCGAGGACCCGCTTGACCAGCGAGAGCCGCGGCCACGGCTCGCGGGTGAGCTTGACGAAGTGGACCTTCTCGGGGAACCGGGAACGGCGGTTGTAGCGGGGCTTGTGCTCGGCGATCAGCCGCAGCTCGCGCACCTCCGCCTCCAGCGCGGTGGCGCACTCGATGCCGACGACCCTCTCGGCGAGGCCGACCATCTCGCCCATCCGCGAGCGGGTCTCGGAGGCGGTGAAGTAGCTGCGGACGCGGGTGCGCAGGTCCTTGGAGGTGCCGACGTAGAGGACCCGCTCGCTGTCGTCGCGGAAGAGGTAGACGCCGGGGGAGTGCGGGAGGCCCTCGGCGAGGTGGCGCTTCTTGCGCTGGGCGGTGCTGACCCGGGAGGAGAAGGTCTGCAGCTCCTCCAGGGTGTGCACGCCGAGCCCGCCCAGGCGTTCCATCAGCCCGTGCAGCACGTCGACGGTGGCGCGGGCGTCGGACAGCGCGCGGTGGTTGGGCGTCGTCGTGGCCCCGAAGAGCTTGGCGAGCGACGAGAGCTTGCAGTTGGGTGCGTCGTCGCGGGTGATCACCCGGCGGGCCAGCCGGGCCGTGTCGAGCACCTCGAACGTCGGCCAGGCCCGGCCCTGCTGGGCCGCGAAGTGTTGGAGGAAGCCGACGTCGAACGGGGCGTTGTGGGCGACCAGCACGCTGCCCTGCGCGAACTCCAGGAACGCCGGCAGCGCCGACTCGATGGACGGCGCTCCGGCCACCATGCCGTTGCTGATGCCGGTGAGGACGGCGATGAACGGCGGGATCTCGGTGTGGGGGTCGACCAGGGTCTGGAACTCGCCGAGCACCTCGCCGCCGCGGACCTTGACCGCCCCGATCTCGGTGATCATCGACCCGCCCTGGGCCGAGCCGCCGGTGGTCTCGAGGTCGACCACGCAGAAGGTGACGTCGCTGAGCCGTCGGCCCAGCTCGTCGAAACTGCGTTGCGACTCCCAGCGGGAGCGCGCACCGTGGGTGGCGCTGCTCATGACCACGAACGTAGGTCGGGCCACCGACAATCCGTGGGCGGCGCGCCAGCGCCAGCCGGGTCGGTCCTAGGGTTGTCGCGTCCCGAGCAGCACCACCGACGAGGAGAACCCCTGTGAGCACCGTGATCCCCGACGCCGCGCACCGCTGGCGCTGCGCCGGCTGCGGCAACCTCACCCGCTTCGACGTCACCCGCACCCGTCGTACGACGGAGTACTGGCACTTCGACCTGGCGGGCGACCACCGGGTCGAGGAGACGGCCGTGGACGGCGAGACCGTCGGGTCGGTGACCTGCCGCTGGTGCGGCCGGGCCGACGCCATCGAGGTCGTCTCCCGCAACGACGCCGCCGTCGCCGACGACCCGGCGGCCGGCTAGACCGCCATGGCGACGGGCCCTCTCGACGCGCTGCCGGCTGCGGCCCGCGTGCGGGTCGTGGCCCTGACGGCCGACGCCCTGCCGGCCGTGATCCGGCTGCCGCCGTCGCTGCGGCGGGTGGCGGAGTTCGCGCCGGCGCGCCGTGCCCGGCTCGGCACCGGCGCGATCACCGCGGCGCTGGCCGACGACGAGTTCCGCGAGCGGGTCGCCACCCAGGTGGCGGCCCGGGCCGCGGCCGACCCTGACGACGCGGCCCAGCGCGTGGCGCTGGCCTGGCTGCTGCGCCCGGAGGGCTGGGAGGCGGTCGTCGTGGCGGCGGCGGAGGAGCTGACCGCGCGCGACGGCGACCCCGAGCGCGAGGACGGGGAGGCAGCCCGGCTGCGCCAGCGGCTGGAGCAGACCGAGCAGACGCTGCGCGAGGTGCGCGCGGCGCACCGGGTGCAGGTCGACGAGTACAAGGCCGAGGTCGCCGCCCTGCGGCGCAAGCTGGGCGAGGCGCGGGCCGCCGAGCGCTCGGCGCGCCAGGAGTCCGAGGCGGCGACCCGGTCCGCGGAGGAGCGCCGTACCGAGTCCGAGGCGGCGGTCGCCGCCCAGGACAAGGAGGTACGACGCCTGCGCGCCCAGCTCGAGCGGGCCGAGGCCGACCTGAGCGCCGGTCGCCGGGCGGCCCGGGCCGAGCGCGACGAGGGCACGCTGCGGGCCCGGGTGCTCCTCGACACCGTGCTCGAGGCGGCCGCCGGCCTGCAGCGCGAACTGGGCCTGCCGCCGGCCTCCGGCGCGCCGGGGGACCGGGTCGAGCAGGAGGTCGCCGACGCGGGGGCGCCGGCCGCGCCTGCAGCCGCCGTACCGGGAGGGGCGACGCCGGCCCTGCTGGAGCAGTACCTCGCGATGCCGCGCGCCCGGCTGCTCGTCGACGGCTACAACGTCAGCAAGACCGCATGGCCGGACTCGTCGCTGGAGGCCCAGCGCACCCGGTTGCTGAGCGCGATCGCCCCGGTGGCGGCCCGCACCGGCGCGGAGACGACCGTCGTCTTCGACGCCGCCGCCAGCGCGACACGCCCGGTGGTGCGCGCGCCGCGCGGCGTGAAGGTGCTCTTCAGCCCCGAGGGCGTGATCGCCGACGACGTGCTGCGCGACCTGGTCGCCGCCGAGCCCCCGGGGCGGATGGTCCTGGTCGTCTCCAGCGACCGCCAGGTCGCCACCGACGTCACCCGCGCCGGCGCCCGCGCCGTCGCCGCCGAGGTCCTCCTGGGCCTCCTCGCCCGCACCTCCTGACCCGGTCCACAGGCGGACTGTCGGTGGGGGGTGCCACGGTTCCTCCCATGACGACGAGAATCGACTGCGACACCTGCGTGGTGCGAGGTCTGGCGTGCCACGACTGCGTGGTCACGGTGCTGCTGGGCCCGCCGCCCGAGCTGACCTTCGACGACGACGAGCGCCGGGCGCTCGACGTGCTGGCCGAGAGCGGGCTGGTGCCGCCGCTGCGGCTGGTCCGGCCGGTCGACCCCCCGGTGGTCGAGTCCGCCTGAGGGCCGGGGTGGGTAAAGAAACGACCGCGACACCCCGAGCGGGTTTTGCCAGCCCGTCACGGGCGACTAGCCTGTCGCACTCAGGTGCTCGTGGAAGTGGACCGCCCATGGTTCGCGCGGGCACCGCGTCGAGTTCCGGTCCGCGTGCGGACCGGGAGCCGGGGACCCACCACTTCTGGGGTGAATCTCTCGCAAGGCGTGTGGCGTTCTCGGGCGTCGTACGAGGAGCGTGAGTAGGGCAAGTCGTGCCCGAACCCGTCAGCTCACCCGGTAGGCGTACGACACCACAAGGGGACCAGACCGCTCGTGCTCAACGGTCGCAAGCGCTTCATCACCGCCCTCACGGGCCTCGCCCTCGCCGGATCCGTCGGCTTCGTCCCTTCCTCGCCCGCGCAGGCGGAGCCCGACATCGACGACGTGCAGGCACGCGTCGACCGGCTCTTCCACGAGGCCGAGCAGGCCTCGGAGCGCTACAACGACGCCAAGCTGGAGCTCGGCGAGCTGCGCAGCGACCTCGACGCGCTGCGCGCCGACGAGAAGCGTCAGGACGCCAAGCTCGAGGTGATCCGCGACCAGGTCGCCGACTCCCTCGTCCGCGAGTACTCCGGCTCCGCGACGTCCGCGGCCGGGCAGCTCTTCGTCTCCGACGACCCGAGCGCCTTCCTCACCCAGCTGTCGACGATATCGACCTACAACGACCTGCAGGGCGACCTGCTGACCGGCTACACCGCCGAGGTCGAGGCGCTCGACCTTCGCCGCGACGCCACCGAGGCCCGCGCCGACCAGGTCGCCCAGACCGAGGAGGCGCTGGCGGCCGAGAAGAAGACCGCCGACGGCAAGCTCGCCGAGGCCAAGGACCTGCTCGACGAGCTGAAGGCCGAGGAGCGCAGGGAGCTGCTGTCGCGCGGCTCGCAGCGGGTCCCGTCCGACGTCCCCGCCTCCGGGCGCGCGGGTGCGGCCATCTCCTACGCGATGGCCCAGGTCGGCGACGCCTACGTCTACGGCGCGGCCGGCCCCAACGCCTTCGACTGCTCCGGCCTGACGATGATGGCCTGGGCCCAGGCCGGCGTCGCGCTGCCGCACTCGTCCGCGGCCCAGTACTCCTCCGGCCCGCACGTGGCCGAGGGCGACCTGCAGCCCGGCGACCTGGTCTTCTACTACAGCCCGATCAGCCACGTCGGCATGTACATCGGCAACGGCCTCATCGTGCACGCCGCCAACCCCGGTGCCGGCGTCCGCGTCTCCGAGCTCCACTCCATGCCGTACGTCGGCGCCGTCCGGCCCGGCTGACGACGCTGGCCCACGTTCCTCGGCCGAAGGCCGGTCGCCCCCTCTGGTGGGTGGCCGGCCTTTCGCTGTCCCTGCTCCTCGTCGTCGGGGTGGTGACCTGGCAGACCCTCGCCGACGACCCGTACGTCGCCGCGCCGCCCGCGGGCCCGTCCGCGGCCGCCGTCGACCCGGCCGGCGCCGGCCGGGTGCTCGGCGAGTTCGTCGCGGCCGCCGCGTCGGCCGACCCGGAGGCGGCCCGCGCCCTGGCGCCGGCTGACGACCCGGCGGCCGGGGACCGGCTGGCCGCGATCGCGACCAACGCCGGCGAGCTCGAGGTCCGTGACCTCTCCGCCCGCTACGTCGACGCCACCGGACCGGCGGCCGCCGACGGCAGCTGGTCGGCCCGCGCCGACCTCGGCTGGCGCTTCGCGGGCTTCGACCGGGCCCCCGCGCTGGCCGAGGTGGAGGTGACCTTCCGGTCGGTCGACGGCGAGGTGGCCCTGGTCTCGTTCGGGGGCGGTGAGGCACGGTCGCCGCTGTGGCTCGCCGGACCGGTCGCGGTCCGTCGTACGCCCGAGACGCTGGTGCTGGCCGCCCGGGCGGAGGACGCCGACCGCTATGCGCGGCTCGCCGAGCGGGCCGTGCCGGTCGTGCGCCGGGTGGTCACCGGGTGGCGGCCGCGACTGGTCGTGGAGATCCCCGCGACCGCCGACGACCTCGACCGGGCCCTCGACGCCGAGCCCGGCACCTACGCGAGCATCGCCGCGGTCACCACGAGCGTCGACGGCTCGCTGGCCCCCGACGCCCCGGTGCACGTGATGGTCAACCCCGCCGAGCTCGGCCGATTGCGGGCCACCGGCGCCCAGGTGGTGATGAGCCACGAGGCGACCCACGTCGCGACCGACGCGCCGTCCAGCAGCAGCACGCCGCTGTGGCTGCTCGAGGGCTTCGCCGACTACGTCGCGCTGCGCGACGTCCGGATCCCGGAGACGACGGCGGCCGCGCAAATCATCGAGCAGGTCCGCCGCGACGGTCCGCCCGACGCCCTGCCCGGCGCGACGGAGTTCGACCTCCAGGCCACCCACCTGGGCGCGGTCTACGAGAGCGCCTGGCTGGCCTGCGTGGTCCTGGCCGAGCGGGCGGGGGAGGCCGCGCTCGTCGAGCTGTACGACGACGTCGCCGCCGGCACCCCGGTCGCGGAGGCCCTGCGGGACGACGCCGGGCTCTCCGAGGCCGAGCTGGTCCGGGCCTGGCGGGACCGTTTGTCAGACTTGGCCGGGTGACCCCTCCGGCCCGCACCACCGCTCTCGTCACGACGGCCGTCGGCGGGGTCGCGTTCGTCGTCCTGGCCGTGCTGCTGGTGCCGTGGGACCCGGTCCCCGGCGGCCCGCTGACGCCGACCGACCCGGCGACGCTCTTCACGCCCGAGCAGCTCGACCGGGCGGCCGGGTTCGCGAGCCGGACCGACTGGATCGGCTGG
The DNA here is from genome assembly GCF_900101465.1 of Nocardioides lianchengensis. GTDB lineage: Bacteria > Actinomycetota > Actinomycetes > Propionibacteriales > Nocardioidaceae > Nocardioides > Nocardioides lianchengensis. The sequence continues at coordinate 42,798 of NZ_FMZM01000003.1, read as the reverse complement.
GCCTCGCTGGCCGTCCGGCTGGCCGCCGCCTGCTGGCTGGGGTTCTCCCGTCGCGGCCGGGCACTCTTCGCGCGGCTGCCGGGACCCTGGTGGGTGGCGGTCGTGCTGGCGGTGGCGGTCTTCGAGGTCGGCCTGCGGCTGCTGACCCTGCCGTTCGCGGTGCTGATGCGCCGCCAGCTGCTGGCCTACGGCCTGAGCACGCAGTCCTGGCCGGCCTGGGCGGTCGACCTCGCGAAGGGCGAGGCGGTCGACGTCGTCGGCGTCTCGCTCGCGCTGCTGGTCCTGGTCGCCTGCGCGCGCCGGTGGCGCCGGGCCTGGCCGGCGGTCGCCGGATCGATCGCGGCGGTGCTGGTCGTGCTCGGCTCGTTCACCTACCCACTGGTCGTCGAGCCGTTGTTCAACAACTTCGAGCCGCTGCCCGACGGCTCGCTCAGGACCGGCGTGCTGGCGCTGGCCGAGCGCGAGGGGGTCGACGTCGACGAGGTGCTCGTCGCGGACGCGTCCCGTCGTACGACGACGCTGAACGCCTACGTCTCCGGCATCGCCGGCAGCCGCCGGGTGGTGCTCTACGACAACCTGGTCGACGACCTGCCGCAGGACCAGGCGCTCTCCGTGGTCGCCCACGAGCTGACCCACGCCAAGCACGACGACGTGGTCACCGGGACGGTGCTCGGCGCGGCCGGCACCTGCTTCGCGATCGGGCTGCTGGGCGTGGTGCTCGGCGCGCTACGACGCCGGGGCGGATCGCCCGCCGACCCGGCCGTCGTACCGCTGGTGCTGGCGCTGTACGCCGTCGCGCTGGTGCTGAGCAGCCCGGTGCAGAACACCATCAGCCGCCAGATCGAGCTGCGCGCCGATGTCGGTGCGCTGCGGGCCACCGAGGACCCGGCCGCCTTCGTGGAGCTGCAGCGCCAACTCGCCCTGCGCTCCGTGGCCGACCCCGAGCGACCGGCCTGGGAGCACTTCTGGTTCGGCAGCCATCCCACCGTGCTGCAGCGGACGGCCCTCGCCGAGCGGATCGGCGAGGGCCGGTAGCCGTCCCGTGGGGGGAGCGGGATCAGGGGGTCGTGCACTTCGGGTCACCGGCGGCACCGGTGCCCTTCGAGACTGCACTGCAGGTGTCCTGGAACGCTCCCTGGATGTGCCCGCCCAGGACGAAGACGAGGGCGGCGATGAGCGCCGCGATGCCGGCGACCAGCAGGCCGTACTCGACCGCGGAGGCGCCGCGCTCGTCGCGCCGCTCGGCACGGGCGTCGCGGAGGTTCTCGATGAAGGTGCGCAGGTTCTCAAGCATGGCGTGTCCTCTCGGGGCTGACGGGGTGAGAGGTCCCTCCCTCACACCATCAAGGATCCGCGAGAGGGGCCGGCCGCGGTACGGGAGAGCGGCCGGACCCGGGGTAGTCCGTTCGGGCTACTCCGCGCGCCGAACGCTGGAGAGCAGGCCGATCCGCATGGCTGTGACCAGCGCCTGGGCGCGGTTGGAGGCGCCCAGCTTCTGGTAGATCCGGGCGATGTGGGACTTGGCGGTCGACTCGCTCATGTAGAGCTTGTCGCCGATGGCGCCGGCCCCGAGGCCCTCGGCGAGCAGCAGCAGCACCTCCTGCTCGCGGTCGGTCAGCCGCGTCGACTCCGAGGACGTACGGCGCATCATCGCCTCGACCAGCCCGGCGCACACGAACGACCGTGGCGAGACGGCCGCGTGCCGGGCGGCCCGGACCACCTCGCGCGAGGGCGCGTCCTTGCCGACGAAGCCGGAGGCGCCGGCCTCCATCGCCGCGAAGATCTGGTCGTCGCCGGAGTGCATGGTGAGCACGACCAGGCCGACGTTCTCGTCGAGCCGGCGCAGCGCGCGGACCACGTCGAGACCGGTGCCGTCGGGCAGCTGAAGGTCGGTGACCACGACCCGGGGTCGGAGCTGGTTGAAGAGGGTGAGCGCCTCGGCCACGTTCGCGGCCGTGCCCACCACCGCCAGGTCGTCCTCGAGGTCGAGCACGCTGGCCAGGCCCTCGCGGACCAGCTCGTGGTCGTCCACGAGGAGAAGGGGGGTGGGGCTGGTGGACTCGGTCATGCGGTCACCGTCCTGGTCTCGCTGGGGTCGGTCTCGGTCTGGTCGTCGTGCCGGGCGGCGCCGGGTACCCAGACCGAGACGCGGAGGCCTCCGGTGGGGACCTCCTCGATGTAGAGGTCGGCGTTGAGGAGCATGGCGCGCTCCCGCATGATCTTCAGGCCGTGGGAGTCGGTGCGGCCGCGCTGCAGCCCGAGGCCGTTGTCGGAGACCGAGATCAGGGCCTGGGGCGCGTGCACCTGGCAGCGGACGTCGATGGTGCTGGCCCGCGCGTGCTTGACCGCGTTGTTCATCGCCTCCTGGGCGATGCGCAGCAGCTCGGCCTCGACGTCGGACCTCAGCCGGGCGGGGTGCTCGTCGAGGGTGACCCGGATCGGGATCCCGGACACCTCGCTCAGGCTGCGCGCCAGGGCGCTGATCGCGGCGCCCAGGCTCGCGCTGGTGCCGACGTCGGTGCGCAGGTCGGTGACGGTCTGCCGGACCTCGGACACCACCGAGCTGATCCGGTCGCGGAGCACGTCGATCCGCTCGGGCACCTCGGGGGCGTCCGGCTTCGCGACCAGGACGTCGACCAGGTAGCCGAGCGAGGCGATGTCCTGGGCGACCCCGTCGTGCATCTCGCGGGCCAGCCGGCGCCGCTCCTCGGCGCTGGCGGCGTCGCGGAAGGCCAGGAAGAGCAGCGCGGTGTCGAGGTGCAGGGCGCTGGGCTCGAGCCGGCGGGACAGTCGGCGGAGCCGCTCCTCGAGGCCGAAGCGCTGGTTGTCGAGACGTCCCGAGAGGACACCGGCGATGACGGCAGGTGTGTCCATGCCGGTGGTGAGCGGGAAGGCGAAGACGTGACCGTCCACGATCGTGTGGCTCTGGGACCAGGCGTGGACGGCGACCATCCCGCACTCCTCGAGGTCACGGGGCTCGCCGACCGACGTGGTGACGAGGGGGGTGACCGTGTGCTCGCGGGCGACGTACAGGGCCAGCGTGGAGGTGGGCAGCTCGTCGCGGACCTCGGCGAGGATCCGGCCGCCGAGCACCTGCGGGTCGAGGCCCGAGTCGAGGCCGGACGACAGGTCGAGCAGCTGGCGCAGCAGGCTGCGGGCGTAGACGTACGGCTCGGAGGGCGACGGCTCGCGGCGGACGACGCTGTGCAGGAAGGCCCCGATCAGCCCGAGGCCGAGGCCGGCAAGCAGCCAGGTGCTGGTCGCGAGAGCCTCGTCGGGGTTCACGTCGGGCAGCCACCCCGGGACGGTGATGACGGTGAGCACCACCATCTCGGCCGTCAGGGCCACCAGCACCCCGCGCAGGCCGCGGCGCAGGCCCCCGCTCAGCGCCGGGAGGGCCAGGGCCGCGACCAGGGGTGACTGGGCGGGCACCCAGAGGCTGCAGACGGTCGCGACGAGCACGGCCTCCGGGGCCGGTGAGAACTGGTCGAACCGACTTGAGACGTGGTCGAGGCCGGCGCAGGCCACCATGATCGCGCCGAGCAGGACCAGGCTCGCGACCGCCCAGTGGTCTTTGGACCACAGCACCGGCGCCCCGATGACCAGCAGCCCGAAGACGCGCCCGGCCAGGGCGAGGTAGCCGAGCGGATGACGTTCGACCAGCATCAGATCCCGCTGTCCATGATGGTGATCGCGGCCGGGCCGAGCACGGCGACGAAGAGCGCGGGCAGGATGAAGAAGATCAGTGGCACGGTGATCTTGACCGGCACCTGCTGAGCGCGGGTCTCGGCCCTCTGGCGGCGCTTGACCCGGATCTCCTGCGACTGCACGCGGAGCACCTGACCCACCGGGATGCCGAACTGGTCGGCCTGGACCATGGCCGAGACGAAGGTGCGCAGGTCGGCGACGTTGGTGCGCTCGGCGAGTCCGCGGAGGGCCTCCGAGCGGCCCTGCCCGAGCTGCATCTCGCGGAGCACCCGGGCCAGCTCGTCGGCGAGCGGGCCGTCGGTGTTGCGGGCGACCTGACGCACCGCCGCGTCGAAGCCGAGGCCGGCCTCGACGCTGATCGTCAGCAGGTCGATGGCGTCGGGGAGGGCGCGCTGGACCAGCTCAGAGCGGTCGTAGGCGCGCTGGTAGAGGTAGAGATCGACGGCGAAGAAGCCGACGGCCAGCCCGACCCCCAGCGCGACGACTCGCAGCGTGGTGGCGTCGGTGAGCAGCAGCCCGAGCCCGAGGCCGGCCACCAGGCCGGCGGCCGCGCCGATCACCTTGGTCGTCAGGACGCGGTCCACGCCCCAGCCCGCGGGGTTGCCGGCGAGGTCCAGACGGTGCCGGTAGCGCTCGGTGCGGTCGGCGCCGACCAGGCGTCGCCCGATCCGGGCGGCCCGGGCGCGCAGCGGCCCGGCCACCCGCTCGGAGAAGGGGCGGTCGGCATCCTGGCGCAGCTCGGCGGGGGCGCTCGTCATCGCTTCGAGCACGGCGAGCGACCGGCCGACGCCGGTCAGGTCGCCGGCCGGGCGCAGGGCCTGGCCGAGCAGCACGAGGGCGACGAGCACGAGGACGACGCCGAGCACCAGCAGGAGCACCATCTCAGACCTCCACCCGGACCAGACGGCTCATCCAGAACGCCCCGACCGCGAGCCACAGCCCGGCCCCGACCAGCATCACCAGGCCGCGCACGTCGGTGAAGAGCACCTCGACGTAGTCGCGGTTGGCGAACAGGAGGTAGAGGAGGAAGACCGGCGGCAGTGCCGCCAGCACGATCGCCGACAGCTTGCCCTCGGCGGCCAGCGCGTTGACCTGGCGGCGGACGTACTCCCGCTCGCGCATGGTCGCGGCCACCGTGTCGAGCAGCTCGGCGAGGTTGCCGCCGACCTCGCGCTGGATCCGGACGGCCATCACCGTCCAGGCCAGGTCGCGGCTGCGGAACCGGTCGGCGACACCCTCGAGGGCATCCTCCAGCGAGACCCCGAGCCGGGTCTCCACCAGCACCCGTCGGAACTCGCCGGCGACCGGCTCGGAGCCCTCGCGGACGATCGTGTCGACCGACTGGGCGAGGGAGAGCCCGGCGGCCAGCGAACCGGACATCAGCTGCAGGGTCTCGGGCAGCAGCGCCTCGAAGGTCCGACGCCGGCGCGAGCGGCGCAGCCCGAGGACCACCCACGGTCCGAGGGCCCCCAGGACCAGGAAGACCAGGCCGAGCACCAGGCTGCCGCGGCCGACCAGCAGGCCGACCAGGCCGGCACCGACCAGGACGCCGGTGTGCACCAGCAGCCACTCGGCGGGCTGGAGCCCGCTGCCGGCGGCGTCCAGGCGGGTGGCGATCCGCTCCTCGAGCCCGCGGTTGCGGTGCAGCACGCGGCCGGCGGCACCGGTCGCCTGCGCGAGCGCCGCCTCCTGCTCGTGCGGAGCGGCGACGGGCCGCTCCCGCGGGTCAAGGCCGGCGTACGCCGTGACCCGCTCGCCCGGAGCCATCGTCGTACGACGGCGCGGGACCAGGAGCACCAGCACGCCGGTCAGCCCGAGCCCGACCGCGGCGAGGCCGGCGTACAGCAGCCAGCCGCCGCTCACCGGCCGGCTCCCGGGACGAACACCAGCGGGTCCACCTCGACGTTGGCCTGGGTCAGCCGCTCCACGAACCGCGGCCGCAGCCCGGTCGCTGCCAGCCGGCCGAGGGCACGACCGTCGGCGTCGAAGCCGGCCGAGCCGTCCCAGACGAAGACGTCCTGGAGGGTGATCACGTCCCCCTCCATCCGATCGACCTCGGTCAGGTGGGTGACCCGGCGGGTGCCGTCCTTGAAGCGGGTCTGGTGGACGATCAGGTCGACGGCCGAGGCGACCTGCTCACGGATCGCGCGGACCGGCAGGTCCATGCCCGCCATCAGCACCATCGTCTCGAGGCGGGCCAGCGTGTCGCGGGGACCGTTGGAGTGCAGGGTGCAGATCGAGCCGTCGTGGCCGGTGTTCATCGCCTGGAGCATGTCGAGCGCGGATGCGTCGCGGACCTCGCCGACGACGATCCGGTCGGGCCGCATCCGCAGGCTGTTGCGGACCAGGTCGCGGATGGTGATCGCGCCGCGGCCCTCGATGTTGGCAGGACGCGACTCGAGCCGGACGACGTGCTCCTGGCGCAGCTGCAGCTCGGCGGCGTCCTCGATGGTGACGATCCGCTCGTCGCCGGGGATGAAGGACGACAGCACGTTCAGGGTCGTGGTCTTGCCGGCGCCGGTGCCGCCGGAGACGACGACGTTGAGGCGGCCGCGCACGCAGGCCCGCAGGAACTCGGCGGCGCCCGCGGTCAGCGAGCCGAGCGCGACCAGGTCCTCGACCGTCAACGCCTCGACGGCGAACTTGCGGATGGTCAGCGCCGAGCCGTCGACGGCCAGCGGGGGGACGACCGCGTTGACCCGGCTGCCGTCGGGGAGCCGGGCGTCGACCATCGGGCTGGACTCGTCGACGCGGCGCCCGATCCGCGACACGATCTTGTCGATGGTGCGTCGCAGGTGCGCCTCGTCGGTGAAGTGGGCGTCGACCGGCTCCAGCCGGCCGCCCCGCTCCACCCAGACGCTCGCGGGTCCGTTGACCATCACCTCGGAGACCGCCGGGTCGCGCAGGAACGGCTCGATCGGGCCGTAGCCGAGGATGTCGTCGCTGATCTCCTGGGTGACCCGGGTCCGGTCGCTGCTGCTGAGCGGCCGGTCCTGGGCGGCGAGCACCGCGGCGAGCACGGTGCGGACCCGCCCGTCGAGCTCGTCCTGGTCCATGTCGGCGTCGTACAGATGCGGGCCGAGCTCGGTGACCAGCTCGCCGTGGACCCGGGCCTTCAACTCCTCGATCCGGTCGTGCTGGGGGAGCAGGCTGCGGCGCGGCTCGGGCTGCGGGGCGGGAGCCGGGTGGTCGTGGGCCGCGTCGTCGTCACCGCGCACGGCGGCCAGGCGGTCGGAGAGGCTGGACACGGGCTACCTCCGGATCCGGAAGCGACGGGCGGACCGGGCCACGGGCGCCGGGGAGCCGTCGTCGACGGGCACCTGGTCGCCGGTGATCCGGGCGGCCAGGCCGCGGATCGCGACGCTCGCCTGATGGTCGGGGGAGTCGGCGACGATGGGCCGGCCGGCGTTGGTGGCCGCGGCGATCTCGATCGCCGTCGTCACCTCCGCGGCGATGCCCATCCGGAGGATCGCCTCGACCTTGTCGGGACCGAGACCGACGGCGTCGTCGGCGCGGTTGAGCAGCAGGTGCCGGTGGCCGCGGGCGACGGCGAGCATCTCGAGGGTCTCGAGCGCGACCTTGACGTTCTTCAGGGTCGGGACGTCGAGGGTCGCCACGACGACGCAGTCGTCGGTCTCGTCGAGGGCGGCCAGGGTCGCCTCGTCGAAGGCGGGCGCGGTGTCGACGACGACGTGGTCGAAGCCTTCGGTGAGGGTCCGGAGCAGCCGGGCGACGAGCACCGGCGTGACGCGCTCGCGGACGTCCGGGTGGGCCGGGGCGGCCAGCACCGACAGGGCGTCGGTGTGGCGGGTCAGCAGGCCCTCGAGCTGCGGCAGGTCCAGGCTGTCCTCGGAGCCGATCGCGTGCTCGACGGTGTGGGTCGGGAACAGCTGCAGGGTGATGGCCACGTCGCCGAACGCCAGGTCGAGGTCGACCAGGCAGACGTGGCGGGCCCCGCCCTCGGCCAGCGCCAGGGCCAGGTTGACCGCCACGGTGGTCTTGCCGACGCCGCCCTTGGGCGAGAAGACGGTCACGATCCGGCCGCGCTGGGGCGTGCCGGCCGGACCGCGCAGGGCGAGCGACAGCTCGTGGGCCCGGGCGACCGCGGACTCGACCGCGTGCGGGTCGTCGTGGGGGACGACGTCCCGGGCGCCGGCCTTGATCGCCCGGGTCAGGGTCGGGGTGTCGACCTCGGTGCGCACCAGCACGACGCTGGTCGTGGGTCGGGCCGTGCGCAGCTGCTCGCAGGCGTCGACGGCGACGCCCAGCTCGAGACCAGGGCCGAGGACCACGACGTACTCGTCGGGGTGCTGGTCGAGCCAGGCGAGCATCCCGTCCACGGAGACGACGCCGTGGGAGCAGGGCGGCAGCGGCTTGAGCAGCGTGGCGAGGGTGGTCGGATCGGGATCGACGACGACGGGCATGTCAGGTCACCTGAACAGACTGCCGGCGCCGGTCGCGGGACCGGGCTCGACGTCGCTCTGGTCGGTGAGCAGCGCGACCGCGAGCTCGCCGATGGACTGGGCGTAGAGGACCTTCTCGGCCTGCTTCTGGGTCAGGGACAGGGTCACCAGGGTGCGCGGCAGCTGCTCGACCGTCTCCTGTCCGGTCTCGTCCGTCGTGGCCGTCGAGACCGGGGTCGTGGAGCCGACGCCGAGCACCCGGACCCGCGTCAGCAGGACCCGGGAGTACGACGAGGTCGTCACGAAGACGCTGACCTCCGAGCCCGGGGTCACGAACCCGGCGACCCGGGCCGGGTCGGTGAGGTTGACCGAGATGGCCAGCTCGCCGGTGTCGGGGATGAGCAGCTGCGGCCCCGTCGCCGCGGCGTCGCCCAGCTTCTCGGCGATGATCTGCTCGCCCGGGTAGATGGCCGTCAGGGCGACCGATGCGCCGGCGAGTGCGCTGCTGTCGACGACGGCCGAGGGCAGCCGCGAGCCCACGGCCACGTCGACGGGCGCGACCTTGCCGGCGGCCAGGGCGTCGGCGATCGGTTCTCCGGCCTCGATGAGCGCCGTCGCCTGGAGCACGCGAGCGGTCTCGAAGCGCTCCTCGGCGCGGGCGTCGGCGCCGCGCGCGTAGAGGAGGACGAGGACGGTTCCGAGCGCGGCCACCAGCACGGCCGAGACGAGCAGGATCCTGCGACGGTCCATGAAGAGCCTCTCCACTCGCGCAGCCGACGGCGTCGTGCACCGCGCGGCCCGCACATACCCCCGGGGACTCTGTCCACCCCGATGCGAACTGTAGAGAAATCTCGGCGCGACCGGAACGAAACTGAGGATATCGGCCCGTCAGTGGGACAGTTCGGCGGAAGAGGTTTGCTTAAACCTCAACCGCAGGGGTGAGGCGCGTCACAGCAGTGAGGAGTAGAGCCCCTCAGGAGTAGAGCGCCTCGACCTGCTGGCGCTGCTCGCGCATCACGACCGAGCGCTTGAGCTTCAGGCTCGGCGTGAGCTGACCGCCCTCCTCGGTCCAGTCCTCGGGGAGGATCGTGAACTTGCGGATGGACTCGGCCTTCGAGACGGCCCTGTTGGCGTCCTCGACCGCCTCCTCGACCGCGGCGCGCAGGTCGGGGTCGTCGACCAGGTCGGCGATCGAGCCGCTCTTCCCGTGGGTCTCGGCCCAGGTGGGGAAGGACTCGGGGTCGATCGTGACCAGGGCGGCGATGAAGGGCTGGCCGTCGCCGACGACCAGGCACTGGCTGACCAGCGGGTGCGCGCGGAGGCGGTCCTCCAGCACGGCGGGGGCGACGTTCTTGCCGCCCGCGGTCACGATGATCTCCTTCTTGCGCCCGGTGATCCGGACGAAGCCCTCGTCGTCGACCTCGCCGACGTCGCCGGTGTGGAACCAGCCGTCGCTCTCGAGCACCTCGGCGGTCGCGGCCTCGTTGTCCCAGTAGCCGGCGAAGACCTGACCGCCCTGGAAGAGCAGCTCGCCGTCGTCGGCGACCCGGACGGCGGTGCCGGGGAGCGGCCGACCGACGGTGCCGACCTTCTGGGCGTCGGGGAGGTTGACGGTGAGTGCGGCCGTGGTCTCGGTGAGACCGTAGCCCTCGAGGACGGTCAGGCCGATGCCGCGGTAGAAGTGGCCGAGCCGCTCGCCCAGCGGCGCCCCGCCGGACACCGCGAAGGTGCACGCGCCGCCGAGGGCGGTGAGCAGCTTGCCGTAGACCAGCCGGGCGAAGAGCGCGTGCTGCGCGCGGACGGCCAGCGAGGGCCGGCCCTTCTCGAGGCCGCGCGAGTAGGCGATCGCGGTCTCGGCGGCCCGGTCGAAGATCTTGCCCTTGCCGTCGGCCGTGGCCTTCTGGGAGGCGGTGTTGAAGACCTTCTCGAAGACCCGCGGGACCGCGAGGATGAAGGTCGGCCTGAACTCCTGCAGGTCGGGCAGCAGGTTCTTGATGTCGGCGCTGTGGCCCAGCCGGGTGCGGGACTTCACGCAGCCCACCTGGATGATCCGGGCGAACACGTGGGCCAGCGGCAGGAAGAGGAGCGTCGAGGCGCCCTCGGTGTCGAAGAGCTTCTCCAGCTCGTCGACCGCCACGCCCAGCTCGAACATGAAGTTGCCGTGGGTCAGCACGCAGCCCTTGGGGCGGCCGGTGGTGCCCGAGGTGTAGATCAGCGTCGCCAGGTCGAGCGGCGTCGCCGTCGTACGACGCTTCTCGAGCTCCTCGTCGCTGATGTCCTCGCCGAGGCTGACCAGGACGTCGACGGCGTTGTCGGTGATGGACCAGACGTGGTTGAGGTGCTCCAGCTCGCCGCGGATCTCGGTGATCCGGGCCATGTGGCCGGCGTCCTCGGCGATCACGGCGCGCGCGGCGGAGTCGCGGAGGATCCAGGCGATCTGCTCGGCGGAGGAGGTCTCGTAGACCGGCACGGTGACCGCTCCGGCGAACCAGATCGCGTAGTCGAGCAGGGTCCACTCGTAGCGGGTCTTCGAGACCAGGGCGACCCGGTCGCCGGCCTCGATGCCCGCGGCGATCAGGCCCTTGGCGACGGCGCTGACCTCGGCGAGGAACTCCGCGCAGGTCACGTCCTCCCACCCCGAGTCGGTGTGCCGGCTGAAGCCGACGGTGTCGGCCGCCTCGCGGGCGTTCGTCACGACGTCGTCGGTGAGGTTCCCGGTGGCGGGGACCTCGATGGTCAGGGGCGTCGAGAACTCCCGCACGCTGCCTCCTCGTTCACGCTGGGTCAGGCTCGGTCGGGGCGCCGTCGGAGGACGCCCCCGGGCAGGCTACCGCCGCCTGCTCGCGGGGCCGAGGTCCGGTACGCTCCGGCCATGGCAGAGCAGACCACGTCCTCGATCGTGATCGACGCCGCCCCCGCTGCCGTGATGGCGGTGATCGCCGACTTCGACGCCTACCCCACCTGGGCCAAGGGCATGAAGACCGTCGAGGTCACCGTTCCCGGGGCCGACGGGCGCGCCGAGCAGGTCTACTTCGCGCTCGACGTCTCGCCCATCAAGGACGAGTACACCCTGGCCTACACCTGGGACGGCGACCGCGAGGTCACCTGGACCCTGGTCGAGGGCAAGATGCTGCGGGCGCTCGACGGCGCCTACGTCCTGCGCGATCGCGGCGACGGCAGCACCGAGGTCACCTACCGCCTGGCCCTCGACGTGTCGATCCCGCTGATCGGCATGCTCAAGCGCAAGGGCGAGAAGATCCTCATCGACACCGCGCTGAAGGGGCTCAAGAAGCGCGTCGAGCAGCAGTAGTCCCGGTGCGCATCCTCCTGTTCACCGGCAAGGGCGGGGTCGGCAAGTCGACCGTCGCGGCCGGGACCGCCGCGCTGGCCGCCGCGGACGGGCAGCGCACCCTGGTGCTCTCCACCGACGCCGCCCACTCGCTCGCCGACGCGTACGGCGTCGCCGTGGGCGCCGAGCCGACCGAGGTGGCCGAGCGGCTCTTCGTCCAGCAGGTCGACGCCCAGCTGCGGTTCCAGCAGTCGTGGGCCGAGATCCAGGGCTACCTGCTGTCCGTCCTCGACGTCGCCGGGGTCGACCCGGTCGCGGCCGAGGAGCTGACGGTGATCCCCGGCGCCGAGGAGGTGCTCGCGCTGCTGGAGCTGCGGCTGCACGCGCTGTCCGGCGCCTGGGACGTGATCGTGGTCGACTGCGCGCCGACGGCCGAGACGCTGCGCCTGCTCGCGCTGCCCGAGGCCCTGGGCTGGTACATGCACCGCGTCTTCCCGGCCGAGCGGCGCATCGTCAAGGCGCTGCGCCCGGTGCTGAACCGCACCGTCGGCGTCCCGATGCCCGGCGACAGCGTGTTCGACGCCGTCGAGCGGCTGCACGGTGAGCTGGACGAGGTGCACCGGCTGCTGGCCGGCCCGGGCTCCAGCGTGCGCCTGGTGCTGACCCCGGAGACGATCGTGCTCGCCGAGGCCCGCCGCTCCTACACGACCCTCTCGCTCTTCGGCTACCGCGTCGACGGCGTGGTCGCCAACCGGGTCTTTCCCGCCGAGGGCGCCGACGACTGGCGCGCCGGCTGGGTGCTGGCCCAGGACGAGGTGCTCGCGCAGGTCGACCAGTCCTTCGACGGGCTGCCCGTCTGGCGCTCGGTCTACCGGCCCCGCGAGCCGGTCGGCGTCGCGGCGCTCTCCGACCTCGCCCGCGAGGTGTACGACGGCAGCGACCCGCTGGCCCCGCCCGCGGGCGACGGGCCGTTCCGGGTCCGCCGTACCTCTTCGGGGGCGGTGCTGCACCTCGCGCTGCCGCACGTCACCCGGGCCGACGTGGACCTGGCCCGCAACGGCGACGACCTGGTGGTGACCGTGGGGTCGTATCGTCGCGTCCTCAGCCTGCCGGCGGGCCTCGCGCGGCTCCGCGTCAGCGGCGCCCGGGTCGAGGCGGGCGAGCTGCAGGTGCGGTTCCGCGAGGTCACCGTGGCGGCCCCGGAGAAGGAGCGAGCGTGAACCAGGACGACCAGGTCGGCAGCGTCGGCGAGGAGGCCGCGAAGCTCTTCGGCGCGCTCGCCGACGCCTTCCGCGAGGTCGACCAGCACGTCGCCGCCGACGACCCGGAGTGCACGTGGTGCCCGGTCTGCCGGGCCGTCCACCTGGTGCGGGAGACCAGTCCCGAGGTGAAGGCGCATCTCGCCTCCGCCGCCTCCTCGCTGGTGCAGGCGGCCGCCGGACTGCTCGCCACGCACGTGCCGCCGGAGCGTCGGGACCGGGCCGCTGGCGTCGAGCGGATCGACCTCGGCGAGGATGTCCCCGACGACGGATGGGCGGAGGACGAATGACCCTGGCGTGTGGGGTGGACGTAGGCGGCACCAAGATCGCCGGCGGCGTGATCGACGAGGACGGCAGCATCGTCGAGGAGCTGCGGGTGGTGTCACCGGCCACGGACGCGGAGGCCATCGAGGAGGCCATCGCCGGCCTGGTCCTGGAGCTGCGCTCGCGCCACGACATCTCGGCCGTCGGCGTCGGTGCGGCGGGCTACATCGACAAGGCCCGCGCGCTGGTGATGTTCGCTCCGAACATCGCCTGGCGCAACGTCGACCTGAAGGGCGAGCTCGAGAAACGCGTCGACCTGCCGGTCGTGATCGAGAACGACGCGAACGCGGCGGCCTGGGGCGAGTTCCGCTACGGCGCCGGCCACGACGTCGACGACCTGCTGCTGGTGACCGTCGGCACCGGGGTCGGGGGCGGCGTGGTCCTGGACGGCGAGCTCTACCGCGGCGCCTTCGGCGTCGGCGCGGAGATCGGTCACATGCGCGTCGTCCCCAACGGCATCCTGTGCGGGTGCGGCAACCACGGCTGCTTCGAGCAGTACGCCAGCGGCAACGCGCTGGTCCGCGAGGCCCGCACCTCCGCGCGCGGCGGCTCGCTGCTCGCGCGCCACGTGCTCGACCTGGCCGGTGGCGACGCCGACAAGATCACCGGCCCGCTGATCACCGAGGCGGCCCGCGCGGGCGACCCGTTCGCGGTCGAGCAGCTCGCCGAGCTCGGCAAGTGGCTCGGCGAGGGCATCGCCTCGCTCACCGCGATCCTCGACCCGGCGGTCGTGGTCATCGGCGGCGGCGTCAGCGAGGCGGGCGAGCTGCTGCTCGCCCCGACCCGGGCCGCCTTCGCCGCCCAGCTCACCGGTCGCGGGCACCGGCCGTCGCTGGAGATCCGCAAGGCACGACTCGGCAACCGGGCCGGGCTGATCGGCGCCGCCGACCTCGCCCGTCGCTGACCCGATGGCCCTGTTCATCGGCGTCGACGTCGGCGGCACCAAGGTGATGGCCTCGGCCGTCAGCGCCCGGGGCCGGGTGCTGCGCACCGCCCACCGCTCGACCCCGGGGCGGCTCGTCGACCCGGCGGTCGTCGAGGACGCACTCACCGAGGCCGTGCTCGAGGTCGCCGGACGGCGGGCCGTCGACGGCGTCGGGCTGGCCGCCGCCGGGTTCGTCGACCGGGCCGGCGAGCGGGTGATGTTCGCGCCGCACCTGCCCTGGCGGGGCGAGCAGGTGCGGGCCCGGCTGATGGAGCGCTGGGGCACCACCGTCGTCCTCGACAACGACGCCAACTGCGCCGCTCGCGCCGAGGTCGCCTTCGGGGCCGCACGGGGCGCGACCGACGCGGTCGTGGTCACCCTCGGGACCGGCATCGGCGGCGCCGTCGTCCTCAACGGGCGCGTGCACCGGGGCAGCAACGGAATGGCCGGGGAGTTCGGCCACATGCAGGTGGTGCCGGACGGGCTCTCCTGCGAGTGCGGCGGCTCGGGCTGCTGGGAGCAGTACTGCAGCGGCAACGCCCTCTCCCGGCACGCCCGCTCGCAGCTCGGCCGGGTCCCCACGCTGCTCGACGAGATGTGCGGTGGCGACCCGGCGCGCCTGGTCGGCCCGATGGTCACCCAGGCCGCCGACCGCGGCGACCAGGTGGCGCTCCAGGCGTTCGCGTCGGTCGGCGACTGGCTGGGCGTCGGCGTGGCCAACCTGGTCGCCGCCTTCGACCCCGACGTGGTCGTCATCGCGGGCGGCGTCTCCGCCGCTGGCGAGCATCTGCTGGCCCCGGCCCGCGCGGCCCTGACCCGCTCGCTGGTCGGCACCGGGCACCGCGTCGTACCGCCGCTGCTGCGGGCCACGCTGGGCCCCGAGGCCGGCGTCGTCGGCGCCGCGGACCAGGCCCGCTCGGCCGTCCGCAGCGGCGGGCGGCGGGCCCGCGCCCGTCGTACGTCGGTGGGGGCGCGCGTCGCGCGGCGCCTCGGCGTCGAGGACGACTGAGAGCGCGACCACCCTCAGCGAGTCCGCCGGCGCGGCCTCGCTAGACCTGCGCGCCGTCGTCCCAGGGGTCGCGCGGCCCGCGGGGCATCTGCCACACGAGGTAGAGGAAGCCGCCGACGAAGGCGGCGACCAAGCCGTAGGCGAGCAGTCGCGGGATGCCGATGCGGATGATCAGGCAGACCAGCAGGATCACCGGGGCGCCGAAGACGCCGAACCAGGCGATCCGTCGATCCAGGCGCGCCCGCGGGACGGGCGGCGGGGGCGGCGGCACGAAGCGGTCCTCGTCGGGTGCGGCCAGCGGAGCGCTGAACCACTCGGGGTCGTCGACGGCCTCGTCGACCGGGGGATCGACCGGCTCGGGATCCGTCGTCGCCGCCTCCGGCTCGAGGTCGGGGCGGTCCCCGTAGTTGTCGACGATGGAGCGCCAGACGGCGTCCTCGTCCTCGTCGCGCTGCACGCCTCGAGGGTAGGTCGTGGGGGGATCGGGGCCTAGACCGAGGTCACCCGGGCCACGAACTCGGCGGTGCCGTCGTAGATGGCCGGGGCGTCGTGGTCGAGCGTGGCCACGTGGAAGCTGTCCTCGAGGCGTACGACGCGCACGTCCCGCGACGAGACGGTGCCGGTGATCAGCGGCTCGGAGAGCTCGTCGACGACGTGGTCGACGCTCGAGCGGAAGTACAGCAGCGGGGCCGTGACCTTCGGCAGCTCGGCCGCCAGCGCCGGCCAGGCGCCGAACATCGAGGCGGCGGCCCGCAGCGGCACCCGCGGGTAGCCGTGCTCGGTCACGCCCTCCTTCTTGATGTCGTCGACGATGCCGGGCATCGAGGGGAGGAGGTGCTTCAGCACCGGGAGCAGCTTGACGTCGAGGCGCTTGGTCGCGACCGCCGGGTTGACCACGACGACACCGGACACCCGGTCGGGGTGGTCGGCGGCCAGGCGCAGGCTCAGAGCGCCGCCCATCGAGAGCCCGCCGACCACGACGGCGTCGTTCTCGAGGCAGAGCTTGTCGAAGACGCGGGTGAGCTCGCCGTACCAGTCGTCCCACGTGGTGCGGTTCATCTCCTGCCAGGTGGTGCCGTGGCCGGGCAGGCGCGGGACCTCGACGGCGTACCCCTGGGCGGCGAGGTGCTCGCCCCACGGCTTGACCGAGGCGGGCTGGCCGGTGAAGCCGTGGCTGACCAGGACGCCGACCCGACGGCCACCGGTGAGCTCGGGGCGGGCGGGGGCCGAGAGGGGGGTCGCCAAGGGGTGGATCGTCATGGGCTCACTGTAGGTCCGCGTGGGGCTAGAGTTCGCGTGTCTCGATCGGTCGTGGGAGGGGTTGTGCGGTGTTCTACTGGTTCCTGAAGTGGATCGCGCTCGGGCCGTTGCTCCGGGTCGTGTTCCGCCCCCAGGCCGTCGGCGCCGACCACGTCCCGCTGGAGGGGCCCGCGATCCTCGCGAGCAACCACCTCTCGTACGCCGACTGGCTGTTCATGCCGCTGACCCTGTCGCGGCGGGTGACCTTCGTGGCGAAGGCCGAGTACTTCACCACCCCCGGCATCAAGGGCTGGTTCCAGCGCCAGTTCTTCTCCGGCTCCGGCCAGGTCCCGATCGACCGCTCCGGTGCCTCGGCGGCCGAGGGCGCGCTCAGCGCGGCCAAGCGGATCCTGGCCGAGGGCGAGCTGTTCGGCATCTACCCCGAGGGCACCCGCTCCCACGACGGCAAGCTCTACCGCGGCAAGACCGGCGTGGCCCGGCTCGCGCTCGAGTCGGGCGTGCCGGTCATCCCGGTGGCCGTCGTCGGCACCGACGTCGTGGCGCCTCCCGGCAAGAAGTTCGGCCGGCTGGTCCAGCCGGTCGTGCGCTTCGGCAAGCCGCTCGACTTCTCCCGCTACGAGGGCATGGAGAACGACCGCTACATCCTGCGGTCGATCACCGACGAGATCATGTACGAGATCATGCGCCTCTCCGGGCAGGAGTACGTCGACCAGTACGCCGCCCGCGCCAAGGAGGAGCAGAAGAAGGCGGCCGAGCAGGCCGCGGGCGAGACGGACGAGCAGAAGAAGGCGTCCTGAGCCGCGAGTCCCATCCCCGTCCGGTCGGCTGGCGCCGTCCCGAGACGACCGTCGAGGACCGGCTGTTCCGGGCCCTGGCGGTGCTCCGCGTGGTGCTGGTGGCCAACGCCGTCGGGCTGAACGTCTACCGCGCCGACAACTACCAGCGCCCGGTGGCCGGTCTGGTCCTGGTCGCGGTGATGATCGGCTGGACCGCCTTCACGGTCTGGGCGTACGCCGACCCCGCGCGCCGTACCCGCGTCGTCCTCGGTCTGGACCTGGCGGTCGCGCTGGCCCTGCTGCTGGCCTCGCCGCTGGTCAAGGGTGCCGGCTTCAGCGCGACCGTGCCGGGCTTCTGGGTGATGGGCGCCCTGCTGGCCTGGGCCGTGCACTGGCGCTGGCGCGGCGGCCTGGTCGCCGCGCTCGTGCTGGCCGTCTCCGACCTGGCGATCCGCGAGGACGTCAGCCAGACCAACTACGGCAACGCCTACCTGCTCGTGATCGGCGGCGTGGTCATCGGCGGACTGGCCGAGTCGTTGCAGCGGATGGCCGAGCAGCGCGACACCGCGGAGCGGGAGGCCGCGGCCGCGGCCGAGCGGGCCCGGTTGGCGCGGGCCGTGCACGACGGCGTGCTGCAGGTGCTCGCCCTGGTCCAGCGCCGCGGATCCGAGCTCGGCGGCGACGCGGCCGAGCTGGGTCGGCTGGCCGGGGAGCAGGAGACCGTGCTGCGCGGCCTCATCCACGCCCAGGACGCGGTGCCTGCGGACGGCGTGGCCGGGACGGTCGACGTGGCCGCCGAGCTGGCCCGCCTGGAGCGGCCCGGCGTCGTGGTCGCCGGGCCCGGCGTACCGGTCGAGCTGGCGGGGCAGGCGGGCCGCGAGCTGGTGGCCGCCGTACGCGCGTGCCTCGACAACGTCGAGCGGCACGCGCCGGGCGCGCGGTCCTGGGTCCTGCTCGAGGCGGTGGGCGACCGGATCGAGGTCTCGGTCCGCGACGACGGTCCCGGCATCCCCGAGGGCCGGCTGTCCGAGGCCGCCGACCAGGGCCGGCTCGGCGTCAGCGAGTCGATCCGCGGCCGGGTCGCCGACCTCGGCGGCACCGCCACCCTGACCACCGGGCCCGAGGGCACCGAGTGGGAGATCTCCGTGCCCCGGGAGGGCCGATGACCATCCACAGCACGCACCCGTTCGCCGACCCCGACCGCGACCCGGTACGCCGCCTCCGCGGCCGGCTCGGGGGTGCGGTCTCGTTGTGGACGGCGGGCGACCTCGCCGACCAGCACGGCCGGGCCGGGCTCACGGTGACCTCGCTGATGGTCGCCGCGGGGGAGCCGACCCGGCTGCTGGCCCTGGTCGACCCGGACTCCGACCTCGCCGACGTCGTCGCCGACACCGGCCGCTGCGTGGCCCAGCTGCTCGCGTGGGAGCACCGCGACCTGGCCGAGGCCTTCGCCGGCACCGCGCCGGCACCGGGTGGTCCGTTCCGGCAGGCCGACTTCGAGCAGACCGCCTGGGGGCCGCGGCTGGTCGGCGTCAGCGCGTGGGTGGGCCTGAGCGTCGAGTCGACCACCACGGTCGGCTGGTCGAGCCTGCTGACCTGCGTCGTCGACGAGGTCGAGGTCGGCGAGGAGCGCGACCCGCTGGCCCACCGGCGGGGGCGCTGGCTGCGTCCGGCGCCTCCCCTCTAGGGTCCTGCCATGACGGAGCCCCCGATCCGCGTGATGGTCGTCGACGACCACCCGATGTGGCGTGACGCCGTCGAGCGGGACCTGCAGGCGGCGGGCTTCGACGTCGTCGGCGTGGCCGCCAACGGCTCCGAGGCGGTCGCGCGGTTCCCGGCGGCCCGGCCGCAGGTGCTGGTGCTCGACCTGCAGATCCCCGCGCCCAACGGCGTCGAGGTCACCGCCGAGGTGCTTCGCCACGACCCGTCCGCCCGGGTGCTCATCCTCTCCGCCTCCGGCGAGCAGGCCGACGTCCTGGAGGCCGTGAAGGCCGGGGCGACCGGCTACCTCGTGAAGTCCGCGTCCCGCGAGGAGCTCCTCGACGCCGTACGACGGGTCGCGGCCGGCGACACCGTCTTCACTCCCGGCCTGGCCGGGCTGGTGCTGGGGGAGTACCGCCGGCTCAGCGAGCCCGCGGCCGCCGACCCCGCCAACCCCGAGCTGACCGAGCGGGAGACGGAGGTGCTGAAGATGGTGGCCAAGGGCCTGTCCTACCGCCAGATCGCCGACCGGCTCGTGCTCTCCCACCGCACCGTGCAGAACCACGTCCAGAACACCCTGCGCAAGCTCCAGATGCACAACCGGGTCGAGCTCACCCGCTACGCGATCGAACAGGGGCTCGACGATGCCGACGCGTAGGTACCTGGGGTGGCTGGGGCTCGACGACGTCGCGCTCCCGCCGACGCTCGGAACGCTGCGGCTGGTGCACGCGCGGCACCTCGCGCGGGTGCCCTACGAGAATCTCGGGATCATGCTCGGCAACCCGCCCTCGGTCGACCCGGCGGCGAGCCTGGAGCGGATCGCCACGGTCGGACGCGCCGGCTACTGCTTCCACCACAACGGCGCGCTCGAGCTGGTGCTGCGCGACCTCGGCTTCGAGGTCGAGCGGCGGCACGGGCACGTCTGGACCGCCGGCGTCGACGGCGCGCTGCCCGCGCTCAACCACCTGGTGCTCGTGGTCCGCGACCTGCCGACCCCGGAGAACCCCGACGGGCGCTGGTGGGCCGACGTGGGCATCGGCGACGGGTTCGCCGAGCCGCTCCCGCTGGTCGACGGCACGTACGACGACGCCGGGTTCCGCTACGAGCTCGCGGACGTGACCGGGGCCGGCTGGTCCTTCCGGCACGACCCGGCCGGCTCCTTCGGCGGCATCGAGGTCACCGACGGGCCGACCACCCCGGCCGACGTGCTGGCCGCCCACGCCGAGCTGTCGACCCCGCCCGAAGGACGGTTCACCCGGATGCTCCTGGTGCAGCGGCGCGACGCCACCGGGGTCGACCTGCTCCGCGGATGCGTGCGCAGCCGAGTGGAGCCGGGCGGCCGCACCGAGTCCGAGCTGACGTCGTACGACGCCTGGCGGGCCGGGCTCGCGGAGATCGGCGTACCCCTTCACGACGTGCCGGACGACGAGCTGGTCGCGCTGTTCGACCGGACGCTGGCCGCCCACCAGGCCTGGACCTCGGCCGGCCGGCCTTGAGGTCACGATGAGCGAGCTGCTGCAGATCGCGGACGAGCTCTACGGGCTGGACCTGCCGTCGTTCACGCCGGCCCGCGACGCGCGGGCCAAGGCGCTGAAGGGCACCGACCTCGCGGTGCCGGTGAAGGCGCTGCGCAAGCCGGCGACGGCGGCCTGGGTGGTCAACCTGCTGGTCCGTCACGAGACCGAGCAGGTCGACCAGGTGCTCGCCGTCGGGGCCGCGCTGCGCGAGGCCCAGGCGGCGATGTCGGGCGACGAGCTGCGCACCCTCACCAAGCAGCGGCGCCAGCTCACCGCCGCCGTGACCACCCAGTCCCGCGCGGTCGCGAAGGAGCACGGGCTGAAGGTGACCGCGGCGGTCGCGGACCAGGTCGAGGCCACCCTGACCGCGGCGATGGTCGACGCGGGGTGCGCGGCCGCCGTACGCAGTGGGCTGCTGGTGACCGCGCTGACCGCGACCGGCGTCGACGAGGTCGACCTCGCCGCCGCGGTGGCCGTCCCCGAGGCGCTGGGCTTCCGGGCGACGGCCCACGCCGCCGAGCCGCCGCCGCGGCCCGAGCTGCACGTCGTCCCCGACCCCGACGCCGACGCCAAGGCCCGCGCCGCCGCCGAGGACCTGCTGGAGTCGGCGCAGGCGGAGGTCGACGCCGCCCAGGACGAGCTCGACGAGGTCGCCGCCTCGGTCGCCGAGCTCGAGGCCCGGACCATGCAGGTCCAGTCCGAGATGGACGAGCTCCGGCGCCGGCTAGCCGAGCTCGAGACCCGCGCCGAGGAGGTCGAGGACGAGCTCTCCGACGCCGAGGAGGCGCGCTCCGAGGCGGAGACGGTCCTCGAGGAGGCGGCCCGGGAGCGGGACGCGGCCCGGGCCGCGCTGGACCGGCTGTCGTAGGGCCGGGGAGAGTTTCATCGGCTGGCCGATGAAGCTCCTGCCGGGACGACAAAGGTTCATCGTCCAGGCGTGAGTTTTGTCGGCTAGCCGATAAAACTCACGCGGCCCCGCCCGCAGGCGGGAGCGAGATCGGCAGCCGCATCCCGAGGACCAGCCGCGGGTCGGTCAGACCGACCTCGGTGCCGGGCGGCACGAGCTCCGGCAGCGCCTCAGCAGGTACGCCGAGCTCCGCGGCCCGGTCGGCGGACCAGGCCGGGTCGGTGGTGACGTGCTGGAGGCCCCGGGTCATCCGGGCGACGACGTACGACGCGACCGGGCCGGCGGCGTACCGCTCGTCGAGGACCAGCGCCCAGGTGTGCGGCTCGTGCTCGGCGACCCAGGCCAGCCCGGCCGCGGGATCGGCGGCCCGGGGGTCGGGCGCGAGCAGGGCGGGCCGGGGGGAGCCGAGGGTCTCGGTGTCCCAGAGGAGGAGCGAGGTGCTCGGGCCGGTGACGGAGAGGGCGGAGACGGGGACCTCGTCCGCGACGGTCCGCAGCACGCCGAGCACGGTTCGCCAGAGGTCCTCCGCCACGAGCTCGCTTCGGCCGGGGCCGGCGGGGTGCGGGGTGAGGGGTAGCCGGGCCGCCGAGGTCACCCGGCCGTCGGCGCCCACCGACGCGGTGACCTCCGTCGGCTCCACGACGAGGGCCAGGACGGTCATGCGCCCGACCCTAGGCCGTCGGGCAGGATCGTCGGGTGAGCGACGCGACCCCCTGGATCGCCTACGACTGGCCGGCCGACGGTGCCGACCCGTTCGACGCGGCCGCCCCCGACCCGCTGTGGCTGCTCGCGGACGGCGCGGGCCACTGGGGGCGGGCCTGGCCGGCGGGGGACCTGCGCGACTTCGGGTCGTACGGCGACTTCGAGCAGCGGGTGCCGATGGGCTACAAGGTCGTGGAGGTGCGGGAGCGCATCGCCCTGATGCGAGACGGCGAGCTGGTGCACGCCGGCGCTCGGAGCAGCGCGGTGACCTGGTTCGGCCAGTGGGGCGCCGTCGGCCACCTGGCCTACGCCGTCCATCCGCAGCACTGGGTGGTGGCGCGGTCGCGGGAGGAGCGCACCGAGCGCCGTGCTGCGTGCCCGACCGAGGACGAGGTGCTGGCGGCCGCGGCCCGGCTGAGCCTGGCCGAGCCGGAGGAGACCTGGCTGGTCAGCCGCCGCATCGCGATCCGGAACTGGCACTGAGCGAGGTCTACGCCGAGGCGCGGACGATCGCGAGGACCTGCTCGTCGATCCAGGACAGGTCGGGCGCGACCCGCATCTCGTAGTTCTCGGTGCCGACCCAGGCCAGGAAGTCGCGGTGCCCCCGGGCCTCGGCGAAAGCGGCCAGCTCGGCCTCGAGGTCGGGCGTCACCGGAACCTTCTCGTCCTCGGTCGACGCGGTCAGGTAGAGGTCGTTGAGGGCGAGCAGCCGGGCCAGCTCGGGGATCGGCGCGGCCGCGTCATCGACGCGCAGGTCGACCGCGATGTCGTCGAGCCCGCCGTACCCGGTCTCGTCGCGGACGACGAGCAGCGCCGCCGACTGCCGACCACGCCGGTCACCGCCCGCCTCGTCGCCGGCGGTGAGGGCGGCGAGCAGCCGGTGGGCGAGCGGCAGGTCGGGGGCCGAGGCCTCCCAGGCGTCGCGCATGGCCACCACGACCTCCTCGCCGGTGAGGACGTTGCCCTGGATCGCGTACCCGTCGCCGGTCACCCCGCCGGCCCAGTCCAGGCAGGCGGTCCCGGTGTGGCTGGCGGCTCCGCCGTCGACGTCGACGATGCCGACCTGGCGGTGGTCACGGCCGTCGTCCTCCTCCAGCAGCCGCTGCAGCGCGACCGACGCGGTCGCGCCGTCGTCGAGGTGCGACAGGGCCAGGCCCTTGTAGGCGACGTTCGCGTCGGCCTGGGTGGCGATCGCGCCGACCTGGGCGACCGCAGCGGGTACGGCGGCGCCCACGGCCAGGAACCGGGAGGCGACCGCGACGCCCCAGGACTCTCCGTCGGCGGACCGGGCCACGATCGAGAACGTCATGCCGGGAGGGTAGCGGCGCGGGGCGTCCGGGTAGGGAGCGCACGTGCTCAACGACCTGGCCCGCTTCGCTCGCACCTCCGTCCTCCTGCAGATGCTCGCTCCCGGGTTCGTCACGGGCGGCCTGCTGGGCGCCTTCCTCTTCCCGCTGAACGACGAGGTCGGGCGCGGGGAGCTGGGCCTGATGCTCGTCGCCTTCCTGGCGATCCCGGCCTGGGCCGTCTGGCACGTCGTCACGGTGCGCCGGATGGAGCGCCGCTTCTGGGCCGAGGTCGTCGCCGGCTCGCAGGAGTTGGTCGAGGGGGCCGTGGTGGCGGCGCCGGTCCCGGCGCGGGTCGTCCGGGGTCGGAGCAAGCCGGCGCTGCCCGCCTTCGGTCTGGCCGGTGGTCGGGTGCCGGGCGCCGCGGTGGGTCTCGTCGTCACGGCCGTCGGCGACGGACCGGCGCGCCGGGTGGGGCTGCTGGCCCCGGCCGGCGTGGTGCTGCCACCGGGCGCGCCGCTGCTCGTGGCCGTGCACCCGGAGCGGGCCGAGGTCGCCGTCCTGGAGGACCGGGTGAGCGCCGGGGAGGTCGCCGCTACGGTCGGCGACCCTCGCTGGGAGCAGCCGCTGCCGACCGACCGGAAGGTGATCGGGGGCTGGTCGGGGATCGTGGGGTTCGCGGTCCTGGGCCTTCTCGCGGGCGCCGCCCTGGGCTTCGTCTGCGCGCGGCTGCTGGTCGTGTGACCCACATCGCACTAGGGTCGCTGCGAACCGTCCCACCCGCCTCAGCGGAGGAGTGCAGATGCGCGTCGGAGTGCTCACCGGGGGCGGGGACTGTCCTGGCCTGAACGCCGTCATCCGGGCGATCGTGCGCCGTGGGGTCCGCGACCACGGGTTCGAGTTCGTGGGCTACCGCGACGGCTGGAAGGGCCCGCTGGATGACCTCACGATGCCGCTCGGGATCGAGCAGTGCCGGGGGATCCTGCCGCGCGGTGGCACCATCCTCGGGTCCTCGCGCACCAACCCGTTGAAGGTCGACGGCGGCGTCGACCGGATCCGCGAGAACCTGGTCCGCGACGGCGTCGACGCCCTCGTCGTGATCGGCGGCGAGGACACCCTCGGCGTCGCCACCCACCTGGCCGACCTCGGCGTCGCGGTGGTCGGGGTGCCGAAGACCATCGACAATGACCTGTCCGGCACCGACTTCACCTTCGGCTTCGACACCGCGGTCAACATCGCGACCGAGGCCATCGACCGGCTGCACACCACGGCGGAGTCCCACCACCGGGTCCTGGTCGTGGAGGTGATGGGTCGCCACGCCGGCTGGATCGCCCTGCACGCCGGGATGGCCGGAGGCGCCAGCGCGGTGCTGATCCCGGAGCAGCCGTTCGACATCGAGGCGATCTGCGCCCACGTCGAGACCCGGTTCCAGACCCAGTACGCCCCGATCATCGTGGTCTCGGAGGGCGCGGTCCCGGTCGAGGGCGGGGCGATGACCGTCCACCCCGGCGAGGTCGACGCCTTCGGCCATGTCCGGCTCGGCGGCATCGGCGACCGGCTCGCCGTCGAGATCGAGCGTCGTACCGGCAAGGAGGCGCGGACCGTCGTCCTCGGCCACATCCAGCGCGGAGGCACGCCCACCGCCTTCGACCGCTGGCTGGCCACCCGCTTCGGCCTGCAGGCCGTCGACGCGGTCGCCGAGGGCGACTTCGGCACCATGATGGCGCTGCAGGGCACGAAGATCGTCCGGCTCCCGCTGATCGAGGGCACCGGCGCGCTGAAGCTGGTCAGCCCCGAGGAGTACGCCGAGGCGCAGGTCTTCTTCGGCTGAGAGCTCAGTGCCCCGCTGACACGTCCAGGTCGCGCGGCGCCAGCCACCAGACCAGCGCCGCGGCGGCGAGCATGACGAGCCCGCCGGCCAGCCCCGCCCAGGCCAGTGAGTGGGTGAACGCCTCGGTGGCCTGGGCCGCCAGGCCGGGGCCGGCGACGTCCGCGACCTCGAGGGCTCCGCCGAGCGAGTCGCGGACCACGCCCGACGCCTCGGCGTCGAGTCCGGCCGCAGCGAGATCGCGGGCCGGGAGGTCGGCGCGGTAGACCGCGGCGGCCAGGCTCCCGAGCACCGCCACCCCGAGCACGCCGCCGATCTCGTAGCTCGACTCCTCGATCGCGGCCGCGCTCCCGGCCTTGGACTCGGGCGCGCCGGACATGATCGCGGCCGAGGCGACGGCCAGCGACCCGCTGCCCGCGCCGACGAGGACGAGGGAGGCGGCGACACCGACATACGACAGCGGCTCGGGGAGCAGGAAGACCAGCAGGAAGCCGAGGCCGCCGACCGCGAGTCCGCCGGCGAGGACCGGACGGGCGCCGATCCGCTCCGCGAGAGCCGGTGCGAGGGGCGAGCACACGACCCCCGCGACCGCCATCGGCAGCAGCGCGAGGCCGGACTCCAACGGTGACCAGCCCCGGACCAGCTGCAGCCACTGGCTGAGCAGCAGCAGCGCGGCGATCGAGGCGATGCTCGTGCAGAGGGCGGTCACGGTGCCGGCGGTGAACGCCCGGCTCCGGAACAGCCGGACCTCCAGGACGGGATCGGGCTGGGCCAGGCAGCGCCGTACGAACAGCACCAGCGCGGCGACCGCCACCACGGCGGTGCCGACGCCCTCGGCGTCGACCCCGTGCTCGCCGGTGTGCTTGACGGCGTAGACCAGCGCGACCATCCCGACCACCGAGAGCACGGTGGCCAGCGGGTCGAGGGTGCCGGGCCGGTCCGAGCGGCTCTCGGGCAGCAGGAGCAGGGCGGCCACCATGGCCACCGCCATCACCGGAACGTTGACCAGGAAGGCCGAGTGCCAGCTGAACGCCTCGAGCAGCGCGCCGCCGATGATCGGGCCCAGGGCGGCGCCGACCGCGGCGGTGGCGCCCCACCACCCCAGGGCCGTGGCCCGCTGGCGCGGGTCGGTGAACAGCGCCCGCACCATCGACAGGGTCGACGGCATGATCATCGCCCCGCCGACCCCGAGCAGGGCCCGGACGGCGATCACGCCCTCGGGACTGTCGACCAGCAGGACGGCGACCGACGCCGCCCCGAAGGTCGCGAAGCCCGCCACCAGCATCCGGCGTCGGCCCCAGCGGTCGCCGAGCGCACTGGCGGTCACCAGCAGACCGGCCAGCACCAGCGCGTAGACGTCGACCATCCACAGCTGCTCGACCGCGCCGGGGCGCAGGTCGGCCGCGATGGCCGGCAGGGCCAGGCTGAGGATGGTCATGTCCATGACGACGACCAGCAGGCTGGCGCAGAGGACGGCGAGGCCGGCCCACCGCTTCGAGCTGCTCATGCCGACGCTCCCGACAGGAAGGTGCTGACGACGACGTCGGCGGCGGTGCGCGGGGCCAGGTCTCCTGCGCGCAGCGCCTCGCGCACCGAGACCATCACGCCGTACACCAGGTGGCTCAACCATGCGGCCGGTACGTCGGAGCGCAGCACGCCGGTCCGCTGGCCGGCAACCATCAGCTCCACCTCGACCGCCTGCAGCGCCGTCATCCGCGCGAGCAGCCCGGCGTCCTCGATCATCGAGTCGTCGGTCAGCACGAAGGCGAAGTCCTCGGCGTCGCGGGTCAGCGCGGCCAGCATGCCGCGCAGACACTCGCGGACGACGTCGGCGTCGTCCGAGACGGTCGCCTCGCGCACGCCGGTGGTCGCCTGGGTCGTCTCCCAGCGCTCCATGCTGCGCTCGCCGATGGCCCGCACCAGGTCGGCCCGGGTCGCGAAGTGCCGGTGCAGGGTGGCTCGGCCGACGCCGATGGCCGCGGCCAGCTCGGACATCGAGGTCGCGGGGTGGGCGTTCAGGTGGTGAAGCGCGCCGTCGAGCAGCTGGTCGCGGGTGGCCACGACGTACCTCCGTGAGACGTGAATGGATCGAATGAGACAATTGTGTCTCATTCTGGTCCGGTCCACTAATCCGGCGAGGTTTCGCCCCGAGGGGTGAGGGCAACTGGCCACCCATGACCGCAGCCAGCAGCGACCAGGTCGACGTCAACGGAGCCGAGCCCGACCTGAAGCGGGTGATGGGACCGAAGCTCCTCCTGCTCTTCATCGTCGGCGACATCCTCGGTGCCGGCGTGTACGCCGTGACCGGTCGCCTGGCGGGCCAGGTGGGTGGGATCGCGTGGCTGCCGTTCCTGGTCGCCTTCGCGGTGGCGACGCTGACGGCGTACTCCTACCTGGAGCTGGTGACGAAGTACCCGCAGGCGGCGGGCGCGGCGCTCTACACGCACAAGGCGTTCGGCATCCACTTCGTCACGTTCCTGGTCGCCTTCACGGTGGTGTGCTCGGGCATCACCAGCGCCTCGACCTCGTCGGGACTGCTGGCCGAGAACCTGCTCATCGGCCTCGACGAGCTGCTGCCGGGGATCCCCACCAGCGACACCGCCAGCCTGGTGGTCGCGCTGCTCTTCATGGGTCTGCTGGCCGGGATCAACCTGCGTGGCGTGGGGGAGAGCGTGAAGTTCAACGTGATCCTCACCCTGGTCGAGATGGCCGCGCTGGCGATCGTCATCGGGATCGGCTTCTACGCGGTGACCGGTGGCGACGGCGACCTGAGCCGGGTCACGGTCTTCGAGGGCCCCGACGACAAGGGCCTGTTCATGGCCGTCACCGTGGCCACCGCGATCGCGTTCTTCTCGATGGTCGGCTTCGAGGACTCGGTCAACATGGTCGAGGAGACCAAGGACCCTCTGAAGATCTTCCCGAGGATGATGCTGACCGGTCTCGGCATCGCGGTCGTCATCTACATGCTCGTCGCCGTCACCGTGGTCGCGGTCATCCCGCCCGGCGACATCGCGAACCCGAAGAACGCCGAGGCCGGGATCCTGCTCGACGTCGTCCGCGTCGGCGCGCCCGACCTGCCGATCGACAAGATCTTCCCGTTCCTGACGGTCTTCGCCGTCGCCAACACCGCCCTGATCAACATGCTCATGGCCAGCCGGCTGATCTACGGCATGGCCCAGCAGGACGTGCTGCCGCGCACCCTCGGCCGGGTGCTGCCGGTCCGCCGCTCGCCGTGGGTCGCGATCCTGTTCACGACGGTCCTCGCCCTCGCGCTGATCGTCGTGGTCCGCACCCAGTCGGACACCACGGTCGTGGCGGCGCTGTCGGGCACCACCTCGCTGCTGCTGCTCGCGGTGTTCACGATCGTCAACGTCTGCTGCCTGGTCCTGCGCCGCGACCCCACGCCCGAGCGCGCCTTCCGCGCGCCCACGGTGATCCCGATCGTCGGCGCGATCGGCTGCGCCTTCCTGCTCGGGCCCTGGGCGCGGCTGGAGGCCGACATGGTCCAGTACAAGATCGCCGCCGGCCTGCTCGGCCTCGGCATCGTGCTGTGGGCCTTCACCTGGCTGACCAACCGCGGCATCCGCGCCAAGAAGACCGGCTTCCGCGACATCGAGCACCTGGAGGACTGAGCACAGCGCGGTCTCACCGCCCCGCGACGAATCGGGGCAGTACGGCGGGCCGCCGTACCCTGGTGGGGTGAGCACCATCCCCTCCCTGGCTGACCTGCACGCCCTCGGCCCGGCCCAGCAGCCGACGTACCCCGACCGCGCGAAGGTGGACGCCGCCGTCGACCGGCTGCGGACGATGCCGCCGCTGGTCTTCGCGGGGGAGTGCGACGAGCTGAAGGACAAGATCGCGGCCGTCACCCGGGGCGAGGCGTTCATCCTCCAGGGCGGCGACTGTGCCGAGACGTTCGCCGGCGTCACCGCCGACAACGTCCGCAACAAGCTGCGGGTGCTGCTGCAGATGGCCGTCGTGCTGACCTACGCCGCGTCGGTGCCGGTCGTGAAGCTCGGTCGGATCGCCGGGCAGTACGCCAAGCCGCGCTCCAGCGACAACGAGACGCGCAACGGTGTGACGCTGCCGGCCTACCGCGGCGACGCGGTCAACGGCTACGAGTTCACCGAGGCCTCCCGGGTCCCCGACCCGCAGCGGCTCGTCGACGTCTACAACTCCTCGGCCGCGACGCTCAACCTGGTCCGCGCCTTCGTCACCGGCGGGTACGCCGACCTCCGCCAGGTGCACACCTGGAACACCGACTTCGTGAAGACCTCGCCGTTCGGCCAGCAGTACGAGGCGATGGCCCACGAGATCGAGCGCGCGCTCACCTTCATGAAGGCCATCGGCGCCGACCCCGACGAGTTCCACCGGGTCGACTTCCACTCCAGCCACGAGGCGCTGGTGCTGGAGTACGAGCACGCCCTCACCCGCATCGACTCGCGCACCCAGCTCCCGTACGACGTCTCCGGCCACTTCGTCTGGATCGGTGAGCGCACCCGCCAGCTCGACAACGCCCACGTCGAGCTGCTCAGCCACATCCAGAACCCGATCGGCGTCAAGCTCGGCCCGACCACGTCGGCCGACGACGCCCTGGCGCTGGCCGCCAAGCTCAACCCGACCAACGAGGCCGGCCGGCTCACCTTCATCACCCGCTTCGGCGCCGGCAAGATCCGCGACGGTCTCCCGTCGCTGATCGAGAAGGTCACCGCCGAGGGTCTCCAGGTCGCCTGGATCTGCGACCCGATGCACGGCAACACCTTCGAGGCCAGCTCGGGCTACAAGACCCGCCGCTTCGACGACGTCATCGACGAGGTCCAGGGCTTCTTCGACGTGCACCGCGCGCTCGGCACCTGGCCCGGTGGCCTGCACGTCGAGCTCACCGGTGACGACGTCACCGAGTGCGTCGGCGGCGGCGAGGAGCTCACCGACATGGACCTCTCCGCTCGCTACGAGTCGGTCTGCGACCCGCGGCTCAACCGGGTCCAGTCCCTCGAGCTGGCGTTCCTCGTCGCGGACATGCTGCGATCCTCCAAGCCCTGACCGCTCTGGGCGCCTCGTCGGTCGAGTAGCCGTCGAGGAACGAGGCGGCGTGTCGAGACCATCAGCGGTCTCGATACGCTCGCTGGCGCTCGCTACTCGACCACCGAGGGACAGTGATGATCGATCTCCGCAGCGACACCCTGACCCGGCCCACCGAGGCGATGCGTACGGCGATGGCGCGGGCCGAGGTCGGCGACGACGTGTACGGCGAGGACCCGACGGTCCGGGCGCTGGAGGAGCGGGTCGCGGGGCTGTTCGGCCACGAGGCGGCGCTGTTCACGCCGACCGGCTCGATGGCCAACGTGCTCGCGGTGCGCACCGTCGTCCAGCCCGGGCAGGAGGTGCTCTGCGAGTCGCGGGCCCACATCGTGCGGGCCGAGCTGGGGGCGCACGGTGCCTACTCCGGCATCACCTCGCGCACCTGGATCCACCCGCGCGGCCAGGTCGACCTGCCGGTGCTGCGCGACCTGTTCGCCCCCGACATGGGGCACTACTTCGTGCCGACCGCGGCGATCTCGGTCGAGAACACCCACAACTTCGCCGGGGGAGCGGTGCTGCCGCTGGCCGACCTGCGGGACCTGCGCGAATTCGCGACCGCCGCCGGCGCGAAGGTGCACATGGACGGCGCCCGCGTCTGGAACGCGCACGTCGCGACCGGCACGCCGCTGCAGGAGTACGGCGCGGTCGCCGACGTGCTGGCCGTCTGCCTGTCCAAGGGCCTGGGCGCGCCGGTCGGGTCGCTGGTGGTCGGCTCGGCCGACGCGATCGCCGAGTCCCGGGTGTGGCGCAAGCGGATGGG
Source organism: Nocardioides lianchengensis (assembly GCF_900101465.1). GTDB lineage: Bacteria > Actinomycetota > Actinomycetes > Propionibacteriales > Nocardioidaceae > Nocardioides > Nocardioides lianchengensis. The sequence goes on along the minus strand of NZ_FMZM01000003.1, from coordinate 12,062 downwards.
CGGCGGCATGCGCCAGGTCGGCCTGCTGGCCGCGGCCGGTCTGCACGCCCTCGACCACCACGTCGAGCGGCTGGCCGACGACCACGCCCACGCCCGGCTGCTCGCCGAGGCCGCGGGCGGCGACCCGGACGCGGTCGACACCAACATCGTCGTGGTCGACCGGCCCGACGCGGCGTCGTACGTCGAGCGGGCCCGCGAGGCCGGGGTCCTGGTGGCCACGGTCGGGCCCACCGCCGTACGCCTCGTCACGCACCTCGACGTGAGCCGCGCCGACGCCGAGCGGGCCGCGAGCGTCCTCGCGAGCCTCTGAGAAGAACGTCCGGAGCGGTGTCGATCGCGGCGTTCCCCGTTCGACTGACGGGTGAGAGGGTCCCACCGGGACCCCGATGCGACAGGAGAGCACCATGAAGTACATGCTGATCATGCGCGGGACCGACGAGGCCGTCGCGAGTTATGCCGATGTCGACTTCGACCAGATGCTCGAGGCGATGGGCCGCTTCAACGAGGAGCTGATCACCGCCGGCGTGCTGCTCGCCGCGGAGGGCCTCGACGACGCCGCGCAGGGCGTCGTCGTCGACTACTCCTCCGAGCCGCCGGTCGTCACCGACGGGCCGTACGGCGAGACCAAGGAGCTGTTCGGCGGCTTCTATCTCCTCGAGGTGGCCTCGCAGGAGGAGGCCGTCGAGTGGGCCCGTCGGCTGCCGATGACCCGGCCGGGGATCAAGACGGAGATCCGCCGGGTCCCGAGCATCGACGAGTTCCCGCAGGACAACCCGTGGATCCAGAAGGAGCGGGCCTGGCGCGAGGCCACCGGCCAGCTGTGACCCGGCCGTGACCAGGGAGGCGGTGGCGGCGGTGTGGCGCATCGAGTCGGCCCACATCGTCGCCACCCTGGCCCGCTACACCGGCGACTTCGCGCTCGCGGAGGACCTCGCCCAGGAGGCGCTGGCCGAGGCGCTGGTCGGCTGGCCGCGCGACGGCGTACCGGCCAACCCGGCGGGCTGGCTGCTCACCGTCGGCCGGCGGCGGGCGATCGACGGCTTCCGGCGGCGCGCCGCCCGCGACGAGCGGTACGCCGCGCTCGCCCGCGACCCGGGGGCCGACCAGCCTGCCGACCCGGACCTGCTCTGGGACCCCGACCGGATCGAGGACGACGCGCTCGCGCTGCTGTTCGTGTCCTGCCACCCAGCGCTGTCGCCGGAGTCGCAGGTGGCGCTCACGCTCCGGGTCCTGGGCGGCCTGACCAGCGACGAGATCGCCCGCGGCTTCCTGGTGCCGACCGCGACCGTGCAGGCGCGGATCACCCGGGCCAAGAAGACGCTGGCGGCCGCCCGGGTGCCGTTCGAGGTGCCGCCGGCCGCGGAGCGTCGCGAGCGGCTCGGCCCGGTGCTCAGCGTGCTCTACCTGATCTTCACCGAGGGGTCCTCGGCGACGTCCGGTCGCGACCTGATCCGGGTCGACCTCGCCGTCGAGGCGACCCGGCTGGCCCGGGTGCTGGCCCGGCTGGTGTCCGAGGAGCCGGAGGTGCACGGGCTGCTGGCGCTGCTGGAGCTCACCGCGGCCCGCTTCCCCGCGCGCCTGGACGCGGCCGGCGACCCGGTCCTCCTGGAGGACCAGGACCGGCGCCGCTGGGACCACGCCGCGATCCGTCGCGGCCGGGCGGCGCTGGCCCGGGCCGGCCAGGTCGGCCGCGGCCTCGGGGCGTACGGCGTCCAGGCCGCGATCGCCGAGTGCCACGCGGTCGCGCCCTCGGTGGCCGCGACCGACTGGGAGCGGGTGGTGCTGCTCTACGAGGCGCTCGGCCGCCTCGCCCCGTCGCCCGTCGTCGCCCTCAACCGGGCGGTCGCCCTGGCGATGGCCGAGGGCCCGGCGGCGGCCCTGGCCGCGGTCGACGAGCTGGTCGCCGAGGGCCGGCTCGCCGGGTCCCACCTGCTCCCGAGCGTCCGCGGCGAGCTGCTGACCCGACTCGGTCGCGCCGACGAGGCACGGGCCGAGCTGGAGGCCGCCGTCGTCCTCTGCCCGCAGGAGCGCGAGCGTCGGCTGCTGCGCCGCAAGATCGTCGCGCTGGGCGGCTGACGCTCAGGCGGGGCGACCTCCTGCCGATGGGTCGCCCATGCCTTCCCCCGTCCTGACCGCGCTCGCCACCCGGCCCCGGCGGCCGCTCGCGAGCCGGCCGACCGCGCTGGTGATCGAGGACGCCGAGGAGTTCGCCCGGCTCTCCCGGCGCATCCTCGAGCAGGGTGGCTACGAGGTGCACCAGGCCGCGTCGGGCGAGCGCGGGCTGGACGCGGCCCGGGTCCACGACTACGACTTGGTCCTGATCGACGTGGCCCTGCCGGGCATGGACGGCTTCGAGGTCTGCCGGCGGCTGCGCACCTTCACCGACGCGCACGTGGTGATGGTCACGGCGCACGGCTCCGAGGTCGAGAAGGTCATCGGCTTCCGGCTCGGGGCCGACGACTACGTCACCAAGCCCTACTCGCCGGTGCTCCTGGCCGCCCGCATCGAGGCCGTACGACGTCGTCCGCGCGCGCCGCGTGCCCCGGAGGTACGTCGGGTCGGCACGCTGGAGCTGGACGTCGCGGGCCGCGAGGTCACGGTCGCCGGGATCCCGCTGGCGCTGACCAGGATCGAGTTCGACCTGCTGTCGGCGCTGACCGCCTCGCCGCGCAAGGTCTTCAGCCGCAGCGAGTTGCACGAGGACGTGTGGGGCCGCACCTACGAGGGCGACCTGCGGGTCGTCGACGTCCACATCGGCAACCTGCGCCGCAAGCTCCGCGCCGCCCCCGGCTCACCCGATCCGATCACGACGGTCCGCGGTCTCGGGTACCGTCTCCAGTCCGGGGCCTGACCGCCCGGACGGCCGACCGGGGGGGCGGCCCGACCTTGATCGAATTCACACGTAGTCTCAGGCCTTCCTTGCGCTTCGGCTGACATCGTGACTGCCATGCTCGACGTCCGTGCTGCCCGCTCGCGGGCCCGCCGGGCCGCCGTACGACCGACGGTGGCGCGGTGCTGAGGCGCGCCCCGCGCCGCTGGCAGTGGGTCGCGGCGGGCTTCGGGCTGCTGGGCCTCGCGCTCATCGCCGCGAGCGTGGTGCTGGGCCACGACCTGCTCATGGACGCCCGCGAGCACGAGCGGCAGTTCGACAACGCCGAGCCGATCGACGGCGAGCTGGTCGGCGACCTGGTGCGGCTGCTGGTGCTGCTCTGCGGGATCCTGCTCTCCGGGATCGCCTTCACGATCGTGGGCGCGTGGCTGCTGATCCGGGTCGACCGGCACCGTGAGCAGGCGCTCGGTGAGCTGCAGGAGGTCAACGACGACCTGTCGTTCTACTCCCGGGTGGTCCGGGCCACCGACAGCGCGTTGGCCGCGACCGACGAGCACGGACTGATCCTGTGGGTCAACGAGGCCTTCGAGCGGGCCTCCGGCTGGACGCTGGAGGTGATGCGCGGGCGACACGCCATGGAGTTCCTCCAGGGCCCGGCCACCGACCCGCGGAGCATCGCGCTCCTCGGCTCGGCGATGGAGCGCGGCGAGCGGATGCAGGTCGAGGTCGTGCTGCAGGGCGCCGACGGGCGCGAGTCGTGGCTGAGCGTCGACGCCTCGCCGCTGCACGCGCCGGACGGCACGACCGAGGGCTACTTCGCGGTGATGACCGACATCACCGAGCGCCACGAGCTGGAGCAGCTGCACACGGCGGCCCGGCAGGCGGCCGAGCTCGCGGCGCAGGAGAAGGCCACCTTCCTGGCCACCATGAGCCACGAGATCCGGACTCCGCTCAACGCGGTCCTCGGCCTCACCGACCTGCTGCTGCTCACCGAGCTCGACGACGAGCAGCGCGACTTCGTGCTCACCGCGCACCGCAGCGGCAGCCACCTGCTCGCCCTGATCAACGACGTCCTCGACTACTCCAGCCTCGAGTCCGGTCGGATGGCCTACGCCGACGAGCCGTTCTCGATGCGCGACCTGCTCGACGAGACGGTCGGGATGTTCGTCCCGGCCGCCGACCACCAGGGCATCGACCTGGTGCTGCGCTGCGCCGCCGACATCCCCGCCAGCCTCCGCGGCGACACGACCCGGCTCCGGCAGGTGCTGGTCAACGTCGTCGGCAACGCGGTGAAGTTCACCGAGCACGGCGCCGTCGAGATCGACTGCTCGGCCCGCGAGCTGCCCGACGGCCGGCACGAGGTGGTCACCACGGTGCGCGACACCGGCATCGGGATCCCCGCGGAGCGGGTCCCCGAGCTCTTCCGCTCGTTCGTGCGCGTCGACGCCTCACCCACCCGCGAGCACGGCGGCACCGGCCTGGGCCTGGCGATCTCGCGCCGGCTGGTCGAGGCGATGGGCGGCCGCATCGACCTGACCTCCTCGGTCGGCGAGGGCACCCGCGTCGAGATCCGGATGGTGCACGGCTCCTGCACCCGCGAGCCACCCGCGACGATCGAGTCCCCGCCGCCGCCCGACGGTCAGGCGGTGCTGGTGGTCGAGGACGACCCGGTCAACCGCAAGGTCATCACCCGGATGCTGGACCGGCTGGGCATCGTGCCGACGGTGGTCGTCAACGGCCAGCAGGCCGTCGACGCCGTACGCCTGGGCTCCTTCGACCTGGTCCTCATGGACATCCAGATGCCGGTCATGGACGGTCTGCGCGCCGCCAGCCTGATCCGCGAGCAGGCGGGCGAGGACCGACCGTGGCTGGTCGCGCTGACCGCCAACGCCCTCGGTGGTGACCGGGAGCGGTTCCTGGCCGCAGGCATGGACGACTACCTCAGCAAGCCGGTCGTGCTCGACGCGCTCACCGCCGCGCTGGCCCGGGCACCGCAGCGCCAGCGCACCTCCTGACGGAGGCCGGGCTCAGCCGGCCGGCGTGCCCACCACCGCGACCTCGCTGACGGCGGTGTTGTCGCGCTTGGCCCGGCCCTTGCCGGGACTGCTGACCTTGACGAGCCGCAGCACGATCCGGGAGGTCTCGACCGGGTCGATCTCGACCGCCTGCAGATCGCGGGTCTCCCGGAGGTCCTGCGGGACGACGGTGCCGTCGTCGAGCTCCCACTCGACGGCCAGGATCCGGCGGTTGCCGGCGTACCAGTTGAGCGGGCGGTCGCGGCCGTCGCGGGCCGTCTTGGCGTAGCCGTTGATCAGCCCCAGCGCCGAGACCGTGGTGGGCTCGGCCAGGGTCAGGACGATCTCGCGACCGGTGCCGTCGCCGGTCATCCGCCAGCAGGTCGTCGGGTCGCCGTCCAGCATCTTGTCGGCGTCGTAGCGGATCCGCGCGCCGTCGACGTCGGTGCCCGGGGGAGCGGTCGCGGGGACCTCGGCCGTCGCGGCGCCGGCCACGTCCTCGGGCTCGCCGGCGGGTGCCTCCTCGGCCGGGGTCTCCTCGGTCGGTGGGTCCGCACCGGGGTCGGCCGGGGTCGTCTCCTCGGCCGGCTCCGTGCTCGACGAGCCCGCGGGGTCGTCGGCGCGGTCGTCGTCGTCGCCACCGCCCGCGAGCAGCAGGCTCGCGCCCGCGAGCGCGACGACCACCAGCACGGCCGCCGTCACCACCCACACCAGCCAGCCGGTACGGCGACGGTGCGCGGGCCGGCCGGCGGGTGGCGTCGTCGGAGGCCCGCTGGGCGGCTCCGAGGGCGGCGGCGGGGGCGGCGGAGGCGGTCCGGCCGCCCCGACCTCGTCGGCGAAGAGCGGGAACCTGGCGGTGGTCGGCGCGGGCGGCAGCGGGGGCGGGGGCGACGTCGGACCGGCCGTCGGTACGGCGGGCCGCTCGGCGGTGTCGGTCGGCCCGGCGCCCGCCGGGCCGACCGGCGCGCCGCAGTTGGTGCAGAACCTGCCCACCTCGATCCGGTGGCCGCACCTCGTGCAGGTGGTCATCTCGCTCCTTCGCCGGCCCGTCGCGGGTCTCGCGTGCGAAAGATTAGGCGAAACCGGCTCAGACGGTCCTGACCAGGCTCCCCGCGTCCACCCGGCCGACGATCGGGGGCAGCCGTCGTACCGCCTGGGCGAGCTCGCGCAGCTCGCTGCCGAGCAGCGCCTGCGGCCCGTCGCAGAGCGCGGTCTCGGGGTCCGGGTGGACGTCGACGATGACCCCGTCGGCCCCGACCGCGATCGCCGCGCGCGACAGCGGCACGACCAGGTCCTTGCGGCCCGACGCGTGCGACGGGTCGACGATGACCGGCAGGTGGCTGGTCGCCTGGACGACCGGGACGGCCGAGATGTCGAGGGTGTTGCGGGTCGACGGCTCGAAGGTGCGGATGCCGCGCTCGCAGAGGACGACGTCGAGGTTGCCGCGCTGGGCGATGTACTCGGCCGCCATCAGCCACTCCTCGATGGTGGCCGTCATCCCGCGCTTCAGCAGCACCGGCTTGCCGGCGTCGCCGGCGGCCTGGAGCAGCCCGAAGTTGGCCATGTTGCGGGTGCCGATCTGCAGCATGTCGGCGTACTCCGCCACCACCGGTACGTCGCGCGCGTCGACGACCTCGGTCACCACCGGGAGACCGGTGGCCTCGCCGACGCCGGCCAGGATCTCCAGCCCGGGGACCCCCAGCCCCTGGAAGGCATACGGCGACGTCCGCGGCTTGTAGGCCCCGCCGCGCAGGATCGTCGCTCCGGCCGACTTGGCCATCTGCGCCGACTCCAGGGTCTGCTCCGCCGTCTCGACCGCGCAGGGACCGGCCAGGAACGTGAAGCTGTCGGGGCCGATCGGCACCTGGCGGCCCTCGCGACCCACCCAGACCGTGGAGCGGTCGGCGTGGTGCTGGCGGCTGACCAGCTTGTAGGGGTCGGAGATGCGGTGCACGTCCGCCACCCCGCGCAGGGTGCGCAGGTTGAGGTGGTGGAAGGAGTCGATGTCACCGACGAGCCCGATGATGGTGCGGACGACGCCCTTGCTGACGAAGGCCTCGCCCCCGACTCCCTCGACCCGGGCGACGACGTGCGCGACATCCTCGTCGGTGGCGTCCGGGGACATGACGACGACCATGCTGGTGCTTCCCTTCTCTGGCCGGCGCGGCCCCGGACAGACGAAACGCCCCGGGCCGTGAGCCGGGGGCGTTGGTGGTGTGCGGCGCGTCTACGTCACGACGGCCTGCACGGGAGCTCCCGGCAGGTGTCGAAAGAAGTAGGTCGGCGCCACGTGAGGAACCGTAGGCGACCGGGCCTCGTGCCGCCGCCGGTTTTCAGAGTGCGGACAGCCACTCGGTCGGTGGGGTGGTCGGGCCTGCCCGGGAGGGGAGAAAGTGACGGGCCAGCACCCCGACACGCCGGGGCCGGATCGTGCTGAGCGGTCACCTTCTCCGACGCCGATCCCGGTGCCGCGCGGACCCTCCTCACACCGCCAGGTGCTGGACCTCGCCCTCGACCTTCCGCCGCGGAGCCGCCTCGACGACGAGCATCGCGGCGAGCACGAGCAGCCCGCCGACGGCCATCCGCCCGGTGACCGCCTCACCCCCGAGCAGTACGGCGAAGAACGCCGCGAACACGGGCTCCATGCTCATCACGATCGCGCTGCGGGTCGGGGGCAGGTGGGACTGCGCCCAGGTCTGGCCGATCAGCGCGAGGGCGCCGGCGACCAGGGCCATGTAGACGACCGACAGCCAGTCCGCCCCGGTCGACGGCAGCACGATCCCGTCCGGCGCCGTCGCGACCAGGCAGATCACGGCGATCACCAGCAGCTGCACGATCGACATCCCGAGCGCCTCGCGGGCGTTGGCCCAGGCGCCGAGCGCGACGATGTGCAGCGCGTAGAGCACGGCCGCGACGAGGGTGATCGCCTCGCCGTACCCGATCGACAGCCCGTCCAGGGTGAGGACGCCGAGGCCGGTCGTCGCGAGCGCGACCGCCGCCCAGGCCAGGCCGGTGATCCGGGTCCGCAGCAGCACGGCGGCGAGCAGCGGGGTGCAGACGACGTACATGCCGGTGATGAAGCCGGAGACCGATGCCGGGGTGTGCGCGAGGCCGGCGGTCTGCAGGATCTGGGCGACGCCGTACACGCCGCCGAGGACCACTGCCCGCCGCCGCGACTCGGCCGAGAGCCGCGCCAGCGCCCGGGGTGCGACCAGGGCCATCACCACGCCGGCGATCGCGAACCGCACCGCCAGGAAGTCCAGCGTCGGCACCCGGTCGAGCAGGTCCTTGATGAGGAAGAACGTCGAGCCCCAGCTCGCCGTCATGGCGAGCAGGACCAGCGTGGCGAGCAGGGAGGTACGGCGGTTCGTCACCGCATCTTCTTCAGCAGCTCGATCCCGGGGTCGCCCGCGTCGCGCGAGCCCGGCGTCTCCAGCACGAACGGCACGCCCGCGGTGGCCGGGTGGGCCAGCAGCTCCTCGAACGCGAGCAGCCCGATGTGTCCCTCGCCGAGCCTCTCGTGCCGGTCCTTGAACGCACCCCGCACGTCCATCGAGTCGTTGGCGTGCACCAGCCGGAGCCGTCCGGGGCCGCCGATCTCGACGATCCGGTCGACCGTGGCGGTGGTGCCGCCCGGCTCGTCCAGCGGAGCGCCGGCGGCGAAGACGTGGCAGGTGTCCAGGCAGATCCCGGCCCTCGGGTGGTCGTCGAGCGCGGCGAGGTACGGCGCCAGGTCCTCGACGCCCGCGCACAGCGACCGGCCCTGCCCGGCGGTCGGCTCCAGCAGCAGCCAGGGGGAGTCCTCGGAGAGCCCGTCGAGCAGCGGCAGCAGGCCCTCGCGGACCTGGCGCATCGCGGCGTCGTACCGCTCGGCCGAGCCCTTGCCCGGGTCGACGAACGAGCCGGTGTGCACGACGACGCCCTCGGCGCCGATCTCAGCCGCGCGACGCAGGTTGTGGGCCACCGAGGCGACCGACCTCTCGTAGGTCGCCGGGGTCGGCGAGCCGAGGTTCACCAGGTACGGCGCGTGCACGAAAACGCGCAGGCCACGCTCGGCCGTCGCCGCCCGGAACGCCGCGTCCTCGGCGGGCTTGCCGGCCGACAGGGCCCAGCCGCGGGGGTTGCCCACGAAGATCTGGAACGCCTCGCAGCCGAGCTCCTCGGCGGAGGCGAGGGCACCGGCCACCAGGCCCTTGCCGACGGTGACGTGGGTGCCGACGGGGTTGCGGAGCTGGCCGTGGGACGTGCGCACCGCCCGAGGCTAGACGCTCAGATGAGCGAGAGCGTGATCGTGCTGCCCTTGGCGACCATCTCGCCCGCGCCGGGGTCGGTGGAGAAGACGTAGCCGAGGCCGAGGTAGCCGGCCGCCTCGGTGGTCCGGACCACGAAACCGAGGTCCTCGAGCCGCTCGCGGGCGTCCTCGACGCCGGAGGCGCGGACGTTGGGCACCTCGACCAGCTCGGGGCCGAGGGAGACGGTGAAGGTGACGGTCTCGCCCTTGAAGAGGGTGCCCTCGCGGGGGTCCTGCCCGATCACGTCGCCCTCGGGCACGTCGTCGGAGTACTGCTCGTCGCCGACCTTCGCGACCAGGCCGCGCTTCTCGAGCGCGGCCCGCGCGTCGTCGTACGACCTGCCGGCCCAGTCGCCGACCTTGATCGGCCGCCGGCCCTTGCTGACCGCGAGGTCGATGTTCGCGCCACGGGCGAGCACCTTGCCCTCGCCCGGGGAGCTGGCGATCACGGTGCCGGCGGCGACGGTCTCGGACCAGCGCTCCTTGACCGTGCCGAGGGACAGGTTCAGGTCGGCGATCTGGGCCGTCGCCTGGTCGAGGGTGAGTCCGGCCAGGGCCGGCAGCGTGTAGCGCTCCTTGCCGCGCGAGACGGTGATCGTCACGGTGCCGCCGTCGAGGACCTGCTCGCCCGCGCCGGGGTCGGTGGCGATGACGACGCCGGCCGGCACGGTCTCGGAGTACGCCGGGTCGCCGACCTCGGTCTCGAGCCCGGCGGCCTCCAGCTTCTCGACCGCGGCCGCCTGCTGGAGGCTGACCACGCCCGGGACCGCGGTGTAGCGCCCGGAGCCGAACCACCAGGCGCCCGCGCCGACGCCGCAGGCGAGCAGGACAGCCACGACCAGCAGCACCAGCCCGCGCCGGGAGCGGCGCGGTCGACGGGGCCGCGAGGGCTGCGGCTCGGGAGCGGGGCGGGGGGCGCGGGCGGTCGGGGGACCGGCGGGCGGCGTCGGGGTCCGGACCCGCGTCGGCTCGGTGGCCGGGGGGCCCAGGATCCGGCCGAGCTCCTCGGCGTCCCAGATCTCGGGGGCGGTGTCGCCGGGGCGGCGCTCGAGCGCGACCGTCGGCTCGGGGCCGTCGGCGACCACGGGGCGGGGGAGCAGGTCGGCGGTCAGCTCGTCGTCCTCGCGGACCCCGTCGGCCAGGGCCTGGGTGACCCGGTGCACGTGGTGGAGCAGGACCGCGGCGTCGGCCGGGCGCTGGCCGCGGTCGCGGGCGGTCGCGCGGGCGACCAGGGCGTCGACGTACGCCGGCAGCCCGGGCGCGATCGCGCTCGGCGGGGGCACGTCCTCGTGGACGTGCTTGTAGGCGACCTGGATCGGTGACTCGCCCTCGTGCGGCTTGCGGCCGGTGAGCAGCTCGTAGAGCAGCACCCCGGCGGCGTACACGTCGGCGCGGGCGTCGGCCCGGCCGTCGACGACCAGCTCGGGGGCGAGGTAGGACACGGTGCCGATCAGGACGCCGCCGGTGGCGGTGTGCTGCGTGTCGGCGCTGACCGCCTTGGCCAGGCCGAAGTCGGCGACCTTGACCCGGCCGTCGTCGGCGATCAGGACGTTCTCGGGCTTCACGTCGCGGTGGATCAGCCCGGCGCGGTGGGCGGCGGCGAGCGCCGAGAGCACCGGCTCGAGCAGCGCGAGCGCCCGCAGCGGCGACATCGGGCTCTCCTTGCCGATGGTGTCGCGCAGGGTGTGGCCCGGGACCAGCTCCATCGCGAGGAAGACGACGCCGTCGTCCTCGCCCTGGTCGTGGACGGAGACGACGTTGGGGTGCGAGAGCCGGGCGGCGGCCCGGGCCTCGCGCACGAAGCGGGCCGCGAACTCGTCGTCGTCGCCCAGTCCGGGGTGCATCACCTTGACCGCGACCGTGCGGTCGAGCCGGATGTCGGTGGCCTCGTAGACGCTGGCCATGCCGCCGCGCGCGACCCGGGGCCCGACGCGGTAGCGGCCGTCGAGGAGCCGACCGGTCAGGGCGTCTGCGGGCGCGCCAGCAGGCGTGCGGGTGTGCCCGTCCGACGCCACAACGACCCTCCTGCGAGACGGATGGGGAAGGATCCGTCGGGCCAATCGTACGGATCGGGCGCCGTCCCGGGCCGGTTCACCCGTCCCCGGCGTGGCGCGCGGGCCCGCGCGTGGGACAGTGGGAGCCATGACCGACCGACTCGCCGACGCCGACCTCGACACCCTGGTCCCGGAGTGGCTCGACTGGGCCGCGACCGCCAAGCTGCTGGGCGTCACCGTCGCCAAGGTGAAGACGATGATCCGCGAGCACGAGCTCGCCGCCGCGGTCCCGCGGCCGGGCGCGGGCCAGCAGGTGCCGGCCGACTTCCTCCAGGACGGCCTGGTCGTCAAGGGCCTCGGTGGCCTGCTGACGATGCTCCACGACGGCCGGTACGACGACCGCGAGATCATCGCCTGGCTGTTCACCGACGACGACTACCCCGGCCGGCCGATCGACGCGCTGCGCGAGAACCGCGGCACCGAGGTCAAGCGGCGCGCGCAGGCGATGGCGCTCTGAGCGAGGACCGTCCGCACGCCCCCTGGTGGCGGGTCCTGATGCTGCTGTTCTGCGTCCTGGTGGCGGTGCTGCTGACCTGGAGCGCTCTCGACGCCGCCCTCGCGCTGGCCGAGGACGGCGGCGTCCGGGTGGGCGTGAGCGGCCGCGGCGGCACCCGTCGCGGTGACGCCTCGGCTTGGGTGGGCGTGGTCGTGGGCGGTCTGGGTGCCGTCCTCACCGCGTTCGGGGCGCTGGTCTCCGGCGCCTCGCTGCGCGCCGACGTACGACGCCGGCGGGACGGCGCCCGCGAGAGCTGATCGAGGCCTCGACACGCCGGCGTGCGACGCTGCGGACGGCGCCCGCGAGAGCTGATCGAGCCCTCGACACGCCGGCGTACGACGCTGCGGACGGCGCCCGCGAGAGCTGATCGAGCCCT
>NZ_FMZM01000004.1:111789-424997 GCF_900101465.1 Nocardioides lianchengensis | reverse complement strand
GAGATCGCGTTCCTCTCCGCGGCGGCCAACGCCACGAACCAGAACGAGTGGATCGGCCTCATGGAGGACGAGATCGCTGCCTCGCACCCCGACATCAAGGTCGTCGACACCGTCTACGGTGACGACGACGACCAGAAGTCGTTCGACGCGACCGCGGCGCTGCTGAACAAGCACCCCGACCTCAAGGGCATCATCTCCCCGACCACGGTCGGTATCGCCGCTGCCGCGCGCTACCTGTCCACCTCCGACGCCAAGGGCAAGGTCGCGCTGACCGGTCTGGGCACCCCGAACCAGATGCGTGACTTCGTCAACGACGGCACCGTCACTGAGTTCGCCCTGTGGAACCCGGGCGACCTGGGCTACCTGGCCGCCTACGCCGCCGAGGCGCTCGTCAAGGGCGACATCGAGGGCGAGGGTGACTCCTTCACCGCCGGCGACCTCGGCGAGTTCACCGTCGGCGCGGACAACACCGTCCTGCTCGGCGACCCGTTCCGCTTCAACAAGGACAACATCGCCGACTTCGACTTCTGAGCGGAGACGCGTCAGCGGATCCGCTGATGGTGGTCGAGCGAGCCGTGCGACTGAGGAACGAAGTCGCAACCGGCGTGTCGAGACCCATCTGGTTCCGCAGTCTCACCAGCACCGAAGTCAGCACCAGGCGATCAGGTTGAGGAGGGTTGCGCAGAGCCGAGCTTGCTCGGGGCTGCGCACCCCGTCTCGAAACCTCGACCAAGGGTCGCGATCAGCACCGAAGCAGCACGTACCGAAGCACCACCGCACCACCCCGCGAGACCCGCCCGGCCGGCCATGGCTCTCCCGTGGCCGGCCGGGCACCCCACACCCCGCCGTACCGGCACCGCACCACCAGCACCGAACACCCCTGAAAGGCAGGAACCGTGCAGCGCGTCTGCTTCCAGCTCCAGGTCCGACCGGACCGGATGGCGGAGTACCAGGAGCGGCACGCGGCCGTGTGGCCCGACATGCTCGCGGCCCTGCACGAGACCGGCTGGCACAACTACTCCCTCTTCCTGCGCGAGGACGGGCTGCTGATCGGCTACGTCGAGACGCCCGACCTCGCCGCCGCCCAGGCCGGCATGGCCGCCACCGAGGTCAACGCCCGCTGGCAGGCCGAGATGGCCGAGTTCTTCGTCGACCTCGACGGGGCGGCGCCCGACACGGGCTTCGTCCAGCTCCGCGAGGTCTTCCACCTGGAGGACCAGCTGGCCCTCCTCCCGAACACCACGGCAGCCACACCCCCGGCCGCCCCGACCACCGAGAAGTGATGTCACGATGACGACGTTCAGCCAGATCGCCCCGCAGCTCGAGGGCCAGGCCATCGAGCTGCCCTCGTGGGCGTTCGGCAACTCCGGCACCCGGTTCAAGGTGTTCGGCACGCCCGGCACCCCGCGCTCCATCGAGGAGAAGATCGCCGACGCCGCGACGGTCAACCGCTTCACCGGCCTCGCGCCGAAGGTCGCCCTGCACATCCCGTGGGACAAGACCGACGACTACGCCGCCCTCCGCGCGTACGCCGCGGAGCAGGGTGTCGCGCTCGGCACCGTCAACTCGAACACCTTCCAGGACGACGACTACAAGTTCGGCGCCCTGACGCACATCGACAAGAAGGTGCGCCAGAAGGCGATCGACCACCACTTCGAGTGCATCGACGTGATGGACGCGACCGGCTCGCGTGACCTGAAGATCTGGCTGGCCGAGGGCTCCAACTACCCGGGCCAGGCCGACCTGCGCGGCCGTCAGGACCGCCTGCACGAGTCGCTCTCCGCGATCTACGACCGGATCGGCGAGGAGCAGCGCCTGGTCCTGGAGTACAAGTTCTTCGAGCCGGCGTTCTACCACACCGACGTCCCGGACTGGGGTACGTCGTACGCGCAGGTGAGCGCGCTCGGCGAGCGGGCCACGGTCTGTCTCGACACCGGCCACCACGCGCCCGGCACCAACATCGAGTTCATCGTGATGCAGCTGCTGCGCCTCGGGAAGCTCGGCTCGTTCGACTTCAACAGCCGCTTCTACGCCGACGACGACCTGATCGTCGGCTCGGCCGACCCGTTCCAGCTGTTCCGGATCATCTTCGAGGTCATCCGCGGCGGCGGCTACGGCCCCGACTCCGACGTGGCCTTCATGCTCGACCAGTGCCACAACGTCGAGGACAAGATCCCCGGCCAGATCCGCTCGGTCCTCAACGTCCAGGAGATGACGGCGCGCGCGCTGCTCGTCGACCGTGACGCGCTGAGCGCGGCGCAGGAGGCCGGCGACGTCCTCGGGGCCCACGAGATCTTCAACGACGCGTTCTACACCGACGTCCGCGCCGACCTCGCCGCCTGGCGCGAGGAGCGCGGTCTGCCCGCTAGCCCGATGAAGGCGTACGCCGCGTCCGGCTACCAGCAGCAGATCGAGGAGTCCCGCGTCGGCGGGACCCAGCTGTCCTGGACCTGACGGTCCGCCCCTGATCGCGCACCCGAACCCCTTCCCCAGAAGACGAGAAAGGCATCATGACCAACCCTGCTGCGGCCGAGCTGATCGCCCGGTCCAACCGCCTCGGCGCCGACCCCAAGAACACCAACTACGCGGGCGGCAACACCTCGGCGAAGGGCACCGAGACCGACCCGGTCACCGGTGAGCCCGTCGAGCTGCTCTGGGTGAAGGGCTCGGGTGGCGACCTCGGCACCCTGAAAGAGAGCGGCCTGGCCGTGCTCCGCCTGGACCGGATGCGCGCGCTGGTCGACGTCTACCCGGGTCTCGACCGCGAGGACGAGATGGTCGCCGCGTTCGACTACTGCCTGCACGGCAAGGGTGGTGCGGCGCCGTCGATCGACACCGCGATGCACGGTCTCGTCGACGCCGCGCACGTCGACCACCTGCACCCCGACTCCGGCATCGCGATCGCGACCGCCGCGGACGGCCAGGAGCTGACCACCACGATCTTCGGCGACAAGGTCGTCTGGGTCCCGTGGCGTCGCCCCGGCTTCCAGCTCGGTCTCGACATCGCCGAGATCAAGGAGAAGAACCCGCAGGCGATCGGCTGCATCCTCGGCGGCCACGGCATCACCGCGTGGGGCGACACCTCCGAGGAGGCCGAGTCCAACTCGCTGTGGATCATCGACACCGCGGCGTCGTACATCGCCGAGCACTCGAAGGCCGAGCCCTTCGGTCCCGCCCTCGAGGGGTACGGCGCCCTGCCGGAGGCCGAGCGTCGCGCCAAGGCCGCTGCCCTGGCCCCGACCATCCGCGGCATCGCGTCGGTCGACCGTCCGATGGTCGGCCACTTCGCCGACCACGACGTCGTCCTCGACTTCCTGGCCGCCAGCGAGCACCCGCGCCTGGGTGACCTGGGCACGTCCTGCCCGGACCACTTCCTGCGGACCAAGGTCAAGCCGCTCATCCTCGACCTGCCCGCGTCGGCGTCGGTCGAGGACTCGATCGCCCGCCTGAAGGAGCTCGCGGTCTCCTACCGCGAGGACTACCAGGGCTACTACGACCGCAACGCCACGCCGGAGTCCCCGGCGATCCGCGGCGCGGACCCGCTCATCGTGCTGGTCCCCGGCGTCGGCATGTTCAGCTTCGGCAAGGACAAGCAGACCGCCCGCGTGGCCGGCGAGTTCTACACCAACGCCATCAACGTGATGCGTGGCGCCGAGGGCCTCTCGACGTACGCCCCGATCGACGAGGCGGAGAAGTTCCGCATCGAGTACTGGGCGCTCGAGGAGGCCAAGCTCCAGCGGATGCCGAAGCCCAAGCCGCTCGCCACCCGGATCGCGCTGATCACCGGTGCCGCCGGCGGCATCGGCAAGGCCACGGCCAAGAAGCTCGCGGCCGAGGGCGCCTGCGTCGTCATCGCCGACCTGGACCTCGCGAAGGCCCAGGCCGCCGCCGCCGAGATCGGTGGCTCGGACGTCGCCGTCGGCGTCGCCGCCGACGTGTCCAAGGAGGACGCCGTCCAGGCCATGGTCGACGCGGCCGTGCTCGCCTTCGGCGGTCTCGACCTGGTCGTCAACAACGCCGGTCTGTCGCTGTCCAAGTCGCTCCTCGAGACCACCGAGGCCGACTGGGACCTGCAGCACAACGTGATGGCCAAGGGCTCGTTCCTGGTCTCGAAGGCCGCGGCCAAGGTGCTCATCGAGCAGGAGATGGGCGGCGACATCGTCTACATCTCCTCGAAGAACTCCGTCTTCGCCGGCCCGAACAACATCGCCTACTCCGCGACCAAGGCCGACCAGGCCCACCAGGTCCGGCTGCTCGCCGCCGAGCTCGGCGCCCACGGCGTCAAGGTCAACGGCGTGAACCCGGACGGCGTCGTCGCGGGATCGGGCATCTTCGCCAGCGGCTGGGGCGCCAACCGCGCCGCGGTCTACGGCGTGGAGGAGAAGGACCTCGGCAAGTTCTACGCGCAGCGCACCATCCTCAAGCGCGAGGTGCTGCCGGAGAACATCGCCAACGCCGTCTTCGTGCTCTGCGGTCCCGACATGACCCACACCACCGGCCTGCACGTCCCCGTCGACGCGGGCGTGGCTGCGGCGTTCCTGCGATGACGGGAGCCACCCGGCCCGGCTCGCCGGTCCGCGTCGCGGCCGTCGACCTCGGCGCGACCAGCGGCCGCGTGATGGCGGGCCGGGTGGGCCCGCGCTCGCTGCACCTGGAGGAGCTGCACCGCTTCCCCAACGGCGGCGTGCGCGCCAACGGCTCGCTGTTCTGGGACGTCCTCGGCATCCACCGCGAGGTCCTGAACGGCGTCCGTGAGGTCGCCCGCACCGGTCCGCTGCACGGCATCGGCATCGACTCCTGGGCGGTCGACTACGGCCTGCTCGACCGGGACGGCAACCTGCTCGGCAACCCCTACAGCCACCGCGACTCCCGCACCGACGGCGTCCCCGCCCGGGTGCTGGAGAAGGTCGGCGCGGCCGACCTGTACGCGACGACCGGTCTGCAGAACCTGCCGTTCAACACGATCTACCAGCTCGCGGCGGCCCAGGGCACCGCGGCGCTGGAGTCGGCCGAGCAGCTGCTCCTGCTGCCCGACCTGCTGGCGTACTGGCTGACCGGGAAGATCGGCGCCGAGCGCACCAACGCCTCCACCACCGGCCTGTACGACGTGACCACCCGCGAGTGGGCGGTCGACCTGGCCAAGCGGGTCGGGGTGCCGTGGGCGATCCTGCCGCCGCTGCGTGACGCCGGCGACGTGATCGGCCCGGTCCTCGGCGAGGTGGCCGAGCAGCTCGGCGTCGACGCGGGCGTCCCCGTGGTCGCGGTCGGGTCGCACGACACCGCCTCGGCGATCGTCGGCGTGCCGGCCACCGAGGACGACTTCGCCTACATCTCCTCCGGCACCTGGTCGCTCGTCGGGCTGGAGCTGGAGAAGCCGGTGCTGTCGGAGGCCGCGCGGCTCGCCGACTTCACCAACGAGGGCGGCGTCGACGGCACGGTCCGGTTCCTGAAGAACGTGATGGGCCTGTGGGTGCTCTCGGAGTGCCTGCGGACCTGGTCGGACCAGCGGATCCGCGAGGCCAGCCTCGCGGCCGTCCTCGAGGGTGCGGTCGACGCACCCGCGCTGCGGACCGTCGTCGACATCAACGACCCGCGCCTGCTGCCGCCCGGGGACATGCCGTCCCGGATCCAGCAGCTGGCCGAGGAGGCTGGCGAGCCGATCCCGCGGACGCCGGTCGCGATCGCCCGCACGGTCATCGACAGCCTGGCCCTGGCCTACCGCAAGCACCTGCGTACGGCGGCCGAGCTCGCCGGCCGGTCGCCGTCGGTGGTGCACATCGTCGGGGGCGGCTCGCAGAACCACCTGCTCTGCCAGCTCACCGCCGACGCGGTCGGGATCCCGGTCCTCGCCGGCCCGTCCGAGGCGGCCGCGCTCGGCAACGTGCTGGTCCAGGCCCGCACCCTCGGGGCGCCGCTGAAGGACCTGGGCGCCATGCGCGACCTGGTCCGTCGTACGCACGAGCTGCACCGCTTCGAGCCCCGTCCCGGCACCGACTGGGACGCGGCGGAGGCCCGCATCACCCGCTGACCCACCCCGCACCACCGACCAACCATCCCCTCACTCCACCTCTCGGGAGCCCAGATGAACGACGTCCGACCGACCCCTCATCCCCTTCGTCGGCGGACGCTGTTCGGAGGAGCCGCCGCCGGCCTCGGTCTCGCAGCCGTGGCCGGGGCGGCGCCGGCGGGCGCCCACGGCGGTGGACCCGGCCGGGCGACGGACCTGCTCCGGTCCTTCGCCCGGCCCGGCACCGCCACCGCGGCCGGGTTCCGCTGGTGGTGGCCGAACGGGCTCGTCGACCCCCGCGAGGTCGAGCGCGAGGTCGACCAGGTCGCCGACGCCGGCTTCGGCGTCCTGGAGATCGCCGACGTCACCCACAGCCTCAACGCCCGGGGCATCGAGATGGACCTGGCCCGCCACGGCTGGGGCACTCCGGCCTGGGTCCGCGGCGTCAAGGCCGCCCTGGCCCGCGGCGCCCGTCGCGACGTGCGCATCGACGTCACCGTCGGCCCGTCCTGGCCGGCGGCCGTCCCGACCGTCACGCCCGACGACGACGCCGCCTGCGCCGAGCTGGCCCACGGCGTCGTGACGCTCGCGGCGGGGGCGTCGTACGACGACGTCGTCCCGGAGCCGGTCGTCGCACCGGCCGCCGCCAGCACCCGGCGGGAGCTGGTGGCCGTGCAGGCCTTCCGCGACCTCGGCACGGTCAAGGCGATCACCACCCTCGACCCGGCGTCCCGCGTCGACCTCACCGACCGGGTCCGTGACGGGCGGCTGGCCTGGACCGCGCCCGGTGACGGCGCCTGGGTGCTGCTGTCCTACTGGCGCCGCGGCTCCGCGCAGGAGCCGGAGGCGGGCCCGCACACCGACCCGCCGTCGTACGTCGTCGACCACTTCAGCGCGGCCGGCTCCGCGGCCGTGGTCGACCTGTGGGAGGACCGGATCCTCGACCGCGAGATGCGGCGGCTGCTGAGGAAGGCCGGCGGCTACCTCTTCGAGGACTCCCTCGAGATCGAGACCGACGCGACCATCTGGACGCCGCTGATGCTGGCGGAGTTCCGGAAGCGGGCCGGCTACGACCTGCTGCCGTACCTCCCAGTGGTCGTCGAGGCGCACGAGAAGTACCTCTTCGCGTTCGACGCCGTGACCACCACCCGGGTGCGCGACGACTTCAACCAGGTGCTCAGCGACCTCTACCGCGACCACCACCTGCTGGTGCTGCAGCGCTTCGCGCGCTCGCTCGGGATGGGCCTGCGGGTGCAGCCCTACGGCCTGGAGACCGACACCGTCGAGCACGCCGCGCTGCTCGACGTACCCGAGACGGAGTCGCTGGGCTTCAAGAACCTCGACGACTACCGGGTGATGGCGGGCGGACGCGACCTGGCCGGCCACACGATCCTGTCGTGCGAGGCGGCCTGCTACAACGGCGCCGCCTACAACACGACCTGGGACCGCGCGCTGCAGACGCTCAACAGCATCTTCGCGGCGGGTGTCAACCAGTGCGTCCTGCACGGCTTCGCCTACGCCGACGCGCCCGGCGTCAGCTGGCCCGGCTTCGCCGCGTTCTCGCCGTACTACAAGGGCGCCATCGGGTACGGCGAGGCCTGGGGCCCGCGCACCCCGCAGTGGCGGCACATCCCCGACGTGGCCGGCTACCTCGCCCGCACCCAGCTGGTGCTGCAGACCGGCACCCCGACGTACGACGTCGTGTTCCTGCGCCAGAAGGGCTGGACCTCCACCGGCATCGGCGCGCCCTGGGCGACCAACACCGGCATCCCGACCGGCTGGACGCACTCGTTCGCCACGCCCGCGCTGCTCGACCTGCCGCTGGCCCGCGTGCGGGGCGGGGTGCTCGCGCCGGACGGGCCGTCGTACCGGGTGATGGTGATCGGGCCGGACCAGTTCCGAGGCGCCGAGCGGACGATGGCCGTCGCGACGGCCCGTCGGGTCCTGGCGCTCGGGCGGGCCGGGCTGCCGGTCGTGCTGCTCGGCGACTGGTCGACGGCCGAGCCGGTCGGCCTCGCGCAGCCGGGGGAGACCTCCGCCCTGCGCGCGCTCCTGGCCGAGCTCGCGGCGCTGCCGACGACCCGGTCGGTGCTCACCGACGCCGAGCTGCCGGGTGCGTTCGCCGCGCTGGGCGTGCGCCCGGCCGTCACCCACGAGACGTCGACCGTCGCGCACGTGCGCCGGGTGGTCGGCGACACCGATCTCTACTACCTGGCCAACGCCAAGCACGCCGAGAACCGCAAGCTGGTCCGGGTCACCCAGGACGTCTGGCTGACGGCGACCGACCGGTCGTCGGTGCCGCACCTGCTCGACGCCTGGACCGGCACGGTCACGCCGGTCGCCGCCTACGAGCGGTCCGGCGACCGGGTCCGGGTCACCGTCGACCTGCTGCCCGGCCAGTCGACCGTGGTGGCGCTGACGCCCGCCTCGCGCAGTGACCGGACCCCGGCCGTGGTCGCCTCGACCGCGCCGGTGCGGCGCGTCGGGTCGCGGGTGGTGCTCCGGGCCGCCACCGCCGGTGCGCACACCGCCACGCTGGCCTCCGGGCGGGTCGTCCGGACCTCTGTCGACCGGGTCCGCGAGGCCGTCGTACCGACGTCGTGGGAGCTGGCGGTCGAGGACTGGCAGCCGGGTTCCTCGGCGACGCAGACGGTGCGGCCGGTCCGTCGTACGACGCTGACGACGCTGGCGCCCTGGTCGCAGCTGCCCGGGCTGGAGGACGTGTCCGGCATCGGCCGCTACCGCACCGTCGTCGACCTCGGCCGCGACTGGACCGACGGCGACGGCGCCGTCCTGGAGCTCGGCGAGGTCAACGACACCTTCCGGGTCACCGTCAACGGCCACCGGCTCCCGCCCAGCGACGTCCTCGACACCACCGTCGACCTCGGCGACCGGCTGCGCCGCGGGCGCAACGTGATCGAGGTCGAGGTGGCCTCCACCCTCCTCAACCGGCTCCGCACCGTCACCCCCGAGGTGTACGGCGTCGCCGCCCGCCAGCCCTACGGCCTCCTCGGCCCGGTCCGCCTGGTCCCGTACGCCGAGCGCACCCTCCGCCTCTGACCTGCGGCCGGGCGGCCGGCGCCGGGGGTGAGAGTTTTATCGGCTAGCCGATGAAACTCACGGCTGGACGATGAACCTTTGTCGTCCCGGCGTGAGCTTTGTCGGCTAGCCGATGAAACTCTCCGGGCGGCCCCGAGCCCGCCCACGCCGGCTCGCCGCGGCGCTCAGTCGGGGACGTCGACGATCTTGTTCTGGTAGGCCCAGACGGCGGCCTGGAGGCGGGAGCGGACGCCGAGCTTGGGCATCATCCGGGCCAGGTGCGACTTCACCGTCGACACCTCCAGGACCAGCTCGGCGGCGATCTCGTCGTTCGAGAGGCCCTGAGCGAGCAGCAGCAGGATGTCGAGCTCGCGCGCGGTCAGCAGGTCGGAGCCGCCGACGGCGACGACCGGGCGGGTGCCGCGCCGGGTGACGACCTCGCGCAGCACCCGCCGGGTGAGCGAGGTGTCGATGGTGCCCTCGCCGGCGGCCACGGCGCGTACGGCGGCCAGCAGCTCCTCGGGCTCCGCGTCCTTGAGCAGGAACCCGGAGGCGCCGGCCTCGAGGGCGCCGAAGAGGTACTCGTCGATGTCGAAGGTCGTCAGCACCAGCACCGCGATCGGGTCCTCGACGCCCGGCCCGCAGAGCGCGCGGGTCGCGGTGATGCCGTCGGTCCCCGGCATCCGGATGTCGGTGCAGACCACGTCGGCGTGCAGCTCCCGGGCGGCGGTCACGGCCGCGGCGCCGTCCTCGACCGCCGCCACGACGTCGATGTCGGGGGCGGCACCGAGCAGGGTGGTGAGGCCGGCCCGGACCATCGGCTGGTCGTCGGCCACCACGACCCGGATCACGCGTCCCCCTCGGCCCGCGGCGTCCACAGGCGGACCCGCCAGCCGCCGGCGGACGTCGTACCGGCCTCGACGGTGCTGCCGGTCAGCTCGGCCCGCTCGCGCATCCCCACGAGGCCGAGTCCACCACGGACGCCCGGGTCGGCCTGCCGCGGTGCCGGTCCGTTGGTCACGGTGACCACCAGCGCGGCGGCGTCGCGGTCGTCCACCGTGACGGTGCACGGCGCCCCGGGCGCGTGCCGCGCGGCGTTGGCGAGGGCCTCCTGGACCATCCGGTACGACGCCAGCTGCGCCAGCGGACCGATCCCCGCGCCGAGCACACGGGCCGCGTCGGGCAGCACCTCCAGGTCGACCTGCTGGCCCGCGACCCGGGCCAGCTCGACCAGCCCGGCGATGCCCGCCAGCGTCTCCGTCCGTACGCCGGCCGCCACCCCGTCGTCCTCGCGGAGCAGCCCGACCAGCCGGCGCAGGTCGCGCAGGACGGCGGTGCTCTCGCGCCGTACCTCCGCGACGGCGGCCTTCGCGCCCGCCGGGTCGGTGTCGACCTGGGTGGCGATGGCCGCGCTGAGCACCGCGATCCCGGTCAGGTGGTGGGCGGCGATGTCGTGCAGCTCGCGGGCCATCGCCGTGCGCTCGCGGGCGACGGCGGCCTGGACCAGGGCATCCTGCTCGCGCTCCAGCGCCCGGATCCTCTCGTCCTGGGCGGTGCGGGTCTCGCGGCGGGCGACCACCAGCGCGGCGACCAGCAGGGTGCCGCCGGTCAGCACGAGCGCCTGCAGCGCGCCCGCGCCTACCGCCGTACCGGGGGCGACGCCGTCGTCGACCGCGGCGCCGGCCTGGCCGGCCGCCACCAGCAGGCCGGCCGCCGTCAGGACCGGCCAGCCGTCCTGCCACGGGCGCTGGGTGGCCAGCGTGTAGAGGCCGACCAGGAAGGCCACCGACGTCACGCCGATCGCGCCGGCGGCACCGAGGGCCGCAGCGGCCGGGACGGCTGCCGCGGTCGCGAGCGCGACCGCGGCGGGCCGGCGCCGTCGTACGACGAGGGCGGCGGAGGCCGCGGTCACCACGCCCAGGGTCGCCCACCAGGCGGCGTGCTCGAAGGACGGGATGCCGTCCTCGTCCGTGGCCAGCAGCGGGAGGGCGACCAGCAGCAGCACCGCGAGCACCCATGCGCCCGCGGCGACCCTCGCTCCGCTCCGCGCCATGGCAGCACGCTAGCCGGGGCGCCGACGGCCCGGCTTCCACCGAAGGATGCAACCCGCAGGCTCCATCCTTCGCCGCTCGATGCGCAGGGGGCGGCCTTCCTAGCGTCGAGCCATGACCACTTCTCGGAAGATCCTGCTGGCCGCGGCCCTCGTCGCCGCCACCCTCACCCCGACGGCGCCCGCCCCGGCGGCTCCCGCTCCGGCGGCACCAGCTCCGGCGGCTCCCGCCGCCGATCCACGACCGGCGCACGACCCCGGCCTGCAGCGCCGCCTCGACCGGCTCGTGACCGACCAGCGGCTCCCGGGGGTGATCGCCACGGTCCGCGGCCGCGACGGCCGGGTGCGCCGCTACACCGCCGGCGTCGGTGACCTGCGCGACGGCTCGCCGGTCCCCGCCGACGGACGGGTGCGGATCGCCAGCAACACCAAGATGTTCACCGCGACCGTCGTCCTGCAGCTGGTGGGGGAGGGGAAGGTCGACCTCGACGCGCGGGTCGAGCGGTACCTGCCGGGCGTCGTCCGGGGGAGGGGGAACGACGGCCGCCGGATCACCGTGCGCCAGCTGCTCCAGCAGACGAGCGGGCTGCCCGACTACGACACCATCGTCGAGGCGCAGGGCGGGTCCCTGCAGTCCATCGCCGGCCAGTACTTCGAGCCGTACGACCTTCTCGGCGCCGCCCTCGGGGAGCGCCGGCACTTCAAGCCCGGCCGGAAGTGGGAGTACAGCAACACCAACTACGTCGTCCTCGGGCTGCTCGCCCAGCGGGTGACCGGACGGCCGATCGGTGAGGAGATCACCCGGCGGATCATCCGGCCCATCGGACTCGAGGACACCTACTGGCCGCGGCAGGGGGAGCAGCGGATCCGCGGCGTGCACCCGCGGGGCTACTGGGCCGACGAGCCGGGGGCGCCGTACGAGGACATCACCCGGATGGACCCGTCCCTCGGCGGGGCGGCCGGGCAGCTGGTCTCTACGACGGCCGATCTGGGCCGGTTCATGCAGGCGCTGCTCGACGGTCGCCTGCTCGCCCCGGCGCAGCTGGCGCAGATGCGCCGGACCGTGCGGGCGCCCGGCTTCGACGCCGAGCCGGGCTGGCGTTACGGCCTCGGGCTGGCCAGCCACCGGCTCCCGTGCGGCCTCCGCGGCTGGGGCCACGGCGGCGACATCCAGGGCTTCGAGACCCGCAACCTGGTGACCGACGACGGCCGCTGGGCGGTCGTCGCCGTCACCGCCCTGCCCGACACGCTTGAGGGCGTCGCGGCGGTCAGCGCCACGGTGGAGGCCGCCCTCTGCCGCTCCTGACCCGCACCCCTGTGGACAACTCCGCCGAGTCGGCGCACATGTGCGCCGACTCGGCGTGGCTGTCCACAGGGGGAGGGCCGCACATGGCCGATCGGTCCCGGCAGGCTGACCGATCGGACGATGCCGGGCGGGGTGTCGTTCGGAGATGGTTGACCTCTGCACGGGGAACCGCCCCGCCGATCAATCCCCCCGGTCGGCGGGGCGTCCCCGTGCTTCGGCGGCTCAGGGCGCCAGCAGTCGGCGCGACGAGTGGATGTGTCCCTCCATCAGCGTGGCCGCGCGCTCGGGATCACCGGCGGCGATGGCGGCGTGGATGGCCCGGTGCTCGGCGGTCAGCGCCGCGCGCACCTCGGGCCAGCGCTCGCCGAGCTGCTCCAGCTCGCGCAGGATCGGCAGCCGCATGGCCTCGCGGATGGCGATCGTCATGTCGGCGACCAGCCGGTTGCCGCCGGCCTCCGCGACGGCGATGTGGAAGGCCGTGTCGAGGTCGTTGAACGTCTCGCGGTCGGCGTCGCCGGCCATCGCCTCCAGCGGGGACGCGATCTCGGCCAGGGCCTCGGCCGACGCGTGCGCCGCGGCCAGCCCGGCGCTCGAGCGCTCCAGCATCACCCGGGCCGCGACCACGTCGGCCATCGCGAAGTTGGCCAGCGCGACGTGCAGCCGCAGCACCCGGGTCAGCGCCTCGGACGGCAGCGCGGAGACCACGGTCCCGGCGTCCGGGCCCGAGCCGACCCCCGAGCGGACCACGCCCTGCGCCTCGAGCGTCCGCATCGCCTCCCGTACGGCGGCCCGCGACACCTGCAGCCGCGCGGCCAGGTCGCGCTCCGCGGGCAGTCGGTCGCCGACCTTCAGGGTGCCGGCCAGGATCTGCTCCTCGACCCGCTCGACGACCAGCTCGTAGGCGCGCGCCCGGGCGACGGGCTGCCAGCCGTCGGTCGTGGTCACGCGGTCCTCCCTCGTCGTACCGCCGTTTGACCGGCGGAGCGGGGCGAGCCTATCGTTCTGTCCTGTGGTCTGACCACAGCAAGGTCAGAGGATGGAGAAGCATGCGGGTCGCACTGATGGTCACCTGCGTCAACGACGCGATGTTCCCCGAGACCGGGAAGGCCGTCGTCACGCTGCTGAGGCGGCTCGGCGTCGACGTCGAGTTCCCGGCGGCGCAGACCTGCTGCGCGCAGCCGATGGTCAACACCGGCTACCTCGACGAGGCGGTGCCCGTCGTCCGCACCTTCGTCGACGCCTTCGCCGGGTACGACGCCATCGTCACCCCGTCCGGCTCCTGCGCCGGCTCGGCCCGCCACCAGCACGGGATCGTCGCGAAGCGCTCCGGTGACGCCGGCTTGGTGCAGGCGGTCGCCGAGACGGCGCCCAAGACCTACGAGCTGACCGAGTTCCTGGTCGACGTGCTCGGCGTGACCGACGTGGGCGCCTACTTCCCCCACCGGGTCACCTACCACCCGACCTGCCACTCGCTGCGGATGCTCGGGGTCGGCGACCGGCCCCGGCAGCTGCTCGAGAAGGTCCGCGGGATCCGGCTCACCGACCTCCCGAAGGCCGAGGAGTGCTGCGGCTTCGGCGGCACCTTCGCGGTCAAGAACGCCGACACCTCGATCGCCATGGGAGCCGACAAGGCCCGCCACGTCCGCGACACCGGCGCGGAGGTGCTGGTCGCGGGCGACAACTCCTGCCTGATGCACATCGGCGGCGTGCTCTCGCGGCAGCGCTCCGGCGTCCGCGTCATGCACCTGGCCGAGATCCTGGCCTCGACCGAGGACGCGCCGGTGCTCGCCGCCCCGGCCGCCCCGACCCGCGCCCAGGAGGCCCCCCGATGAGCGGCACCTTCGTCGGCATGCCGGCCTTCCCGACCGCGGCCAAGGCCGCGCTCGGCGACACCCAGCTGCGCCACAACCTCTCCCACGCGACCGGGGTCATCCGGGCCAAGCGCTCCAAGCTGGTCGCCGAGGTCGAGGAGAACCTGGGCTGGGAGGACCTCCGCCTGGCCGGTGCCGCGGTCAAGGACCGCGCGCTGCGCGACCTGGAGACGAACCTGGTCCTGCTCGAGGAGCGGCTGAGCGCCGCCGGCGCGACCGTGCACTGGGCCCGCGACGCGGCCGAGGCCAACGCGATCGTCGTGGCGGTGGCGAAGCAGCATGCGGCCGAGGAGGTCGTGAAGGTCAAGTCGATGGTCACTCAGGAGATTGGCCTCAACGAGGCACTCGAGGCCGAGGGCATCTCGGCCTGGGAGACC
This sequence comes from Nocardioides lianchengensis, assembly GCF_900101465.1. Lineage (GTDB taxonomy): Bacteria > Actinomycetota > Actinomycetes > Propionibacteriales > Nocardioidaceae > Nocardioides > Nocardioides lianchengensis. Next base: position 410,347 of record NZ_FMZM01000004.1, on the reverse strand, counting down.
GACCTGGCCGAGATCATCGTCCAGCTCGGCCACGACCTGCCCAGCCACATCCTGGTCCCGGCCATCCACCGCAACCGGGCCGAGATCCGCGAGATCTTCATCCGCGAGATGGGCCTGGTCGGCAAGCCCGCCCCCGAGGGGCTCACTGACGAGCCGGCCGCGCTGGCCGGTGCCGCCCGCGAGCACCTGCGCGAGAAGTTCCTGCGCGCCAAGGTCGCCGTCTCGGGCGCCAACTTCGCCGTCGCCGAGACCGGGACCCTGGTCGTCGTCGAGTCCGAGGGCAACGGCCGGATGTGCCTGACCCTGCCCGACGTGCTGGTCTCCGTGGTCGGCATCGAGAAGGTGGTCCCGAGCTGGACCGAGCTGGACCCGCTGCTCCGGCTGCTGCCGCGCTCGTCCACCGGCGAGCGGATGAACCCCTACACCTCCACCTGGACCGGGGTCACGCCCGGCGACGGCCCGCAGGAGGTGCACGTCGTCCTCCTCGACAACGGCCGCACCAACGCGCTCGCCGACGAGGTCGGCCGTCAGGCGCTGCGCTGCATCCGCTGCTCGGCCTGCCTCAACGTCTGCCCGGTCTACGAGCGCACCGGCGGGCACGCCTACGGCTCGGTCTACCCCGGCCCGATCGGGGCGATCCTCAACCCGCTGCTCAAGGGCACGGGCGACGCCCAGACCGACTCGCTGCCCTACGCCTCCTCGCTGTGCGGCGCCTGCTTCGAGGCCTGCCCGGTCCGCATCGACATCCCCGAGGTGCTGGTCCACCTCCGCTCGAAGGTCGTCGACGGCCACCGTGACGACACCGTCTCGAAGCTCGAGGCGGTCGCGTTCAAGGGGGCGGCGTACGTCCTCTCCGACGCCAAGCGACTCTCGCTCGCGGAGCGTGGCTCGGGCCTGGCCGGCCGGGTCCTCTCCCGCTTCGGCCGTACGACGCTCCCGGGTGGTCGCAGGGCCGCCGGCCGGATCCCCGGTCCCGGCGCCGCGAAGTGGACCAGCGCCCGCGACCTGCCCGCCCCGCCCGCGGAGTCGTTCCGCGCCTGGTGGAAGCGCACCGACGGAGGCACGAAGTGACGACCGCCCGCGACGAGATCCTGGGCCGCGTACGACGCGCGCTGGCCGACGTCGAGCCCGACCGCGAGCCGGTCGCCTCCCCGCGCCTGGCCGAGCGGCCGCACGCCGAGGTGGTCGACCTGTTCGCCGAGCGGGTCGAGGACTACCGCGCGATCGTCGAGCGCTGCACGCCGGCCCAGCTGGCCCGCAAGGTCGGCGCCGCCGTACCGAAGGGCGCGACGGTGGTCGTGCCCGCCGGCCTCTCGGTCGCCGTCAAGGGCGCGACCGTCGACGACGGCACGCTGACCTCGGCCGACCTCGACGCGATCGACGTGGTCGTCACCGACGCCCGGGTCGGGATCGCCGAGACCGGCACGATCGTGCTCGACCACACCGCCGGCATGGGTCGCCGGGCGATCACCCTGGTGCCCGACCGGCACGTCTGCATCGTCCGCACCGACCAGGTCGTCGCCGACGTCCCCGACGCGGTCGAGCTGCTCGACCCGGCCCGCCCGCTGACCTGGATCAGCGGCCCCTCGGCCACCAGCGACATCGAGCTCGACCGGGTCGAGGGCGTCCACGGCCCCCGCACCCTGCACGTCATCATCGTCGGCTGAGCTGCTCCAGTGGGGCCCGCCCGCCCAGCGCCGGAGCCCGCGCCCGCCCGGCTCAGACCAGGCCGAGCCGCACCGCGTGCACGACGACCTGCATGGTGTTGTCGAGCCCCCAGGCGCGCCGCAGCGCCTGCATCCGGCGGGTCAGGGTGCTCTCGGAGACGTTGCACGCGGCCGCGGCCTGGGCGGTCGTCGCGCCGTCCGCGATCTGCGCCAGCAGTCGCAGGGTCAGGTCGTCGGGGCGGTCGGGCACCGGGTTCTCGCCCTCGCTGTAACGATTCATCATTCCAGCCGGATTGTGGCAGCCGTCACCCCCTTTGGGAAGGGGGGCCAGACCAGCACTTCTCGTCGGTTCAGCCCGCTGAACCGCGTCTGACCGGATCCCGTCAACCTGAGACGCATCCCTAGCGCCTGTCAGTCCTCTGTGAAACGGTTCACGACAGTGCGTGACCGCTGTCACGCCGATGGTTCGATCGATGGGACTGACGCAGTGAACCGAGTTCTGACCCCCGCCGCACGTCGCGGCACCGCGGCGCTCGCGGCCCTCGCCCTCGTCGGGGGCTCGGCGTGGCGGTGACCGCCCCCGCAGGCGCGGTCGCCACGGCCGCAGTCGCCGCCGATCCGGCGGTGGTGCAGCTGTCCGGGCTGACGGTCAACGGCCGCACCGACCCGCTGGGCATCCCCGGCGAGGACCCCAGCCTGGGCTGGCAGGCCGCCTCGACGGCTCGCGGCGTCGTGCAGAGCGCCTACCAGGTCCGGGTCGCGAGCAGCGAGGACGCACTCGGCGACGCCGACGTCTGGGACTCCGGCAAGGTCGCCTCCGACCGCCAGACCGACGTCCTGTACGACGGGCCCGCGCTGACCTCGCAGACCCGCTACGTGTGGCAGGTCCGGACCTGGGACGGCACCGACCAGGCCTCGGCCTGGAGCGCGCCGGCGTCCTTCGAGACCGGCGTCCTGGCCGCGGGCGAGTGGCAGGCCGACTGGATCGGCAAGTCCACGTCGGGCGAGGTCGACACCTGGGACGACTACACCGCCGACATCGACTTCGACATCGCCGACCTGGCCATCGGCGTGTTCGTCCGGGCCGCCAACACGAGCAACGCCTACATGTGGCAGATCTCGACGGCCGACGGCACCGGCGTCCCGAAGTTCCGCCCGCACAAGCGGGTCAACAACGGCTACGCCCTCCTCGGGAACCAGCCGATCACCAGCATCACCTCGGCCCAGCTCCTCGAGGGCACGCACCGCCTGACGATCACGGTCGACGGCAGCACCATCACCACCCTGCTCGACGGCACCCAGATCGACCAGCGCACGGACTCGCAGTTCACCCGGGGCTTCGTCGGCTTCCGCCAGGACTTCGCCGACGGCAAGGGCGACGAGTCGGCCGACATCAAGAAGGTCAAGGTCACCCGCAAGAACGGCACCGTCCTGCTCGACACCGACTTCTCGTCGAGCAACCCGTTCGACGGCGGCCGGCTGACCGCGCAGGGTCTGCGCGTCGCCGAGCGCAAGGACGTCCTCTACCGCTCGAAGGACGCGAACAAGCCGCTGCTGCGCACGTCGTTCACGACCCAGCCCGGCAAGACGGTGGAGTCGGCGCGGGTCTACGCGTCGGCCCAGGGCGTCTACGAGCTGCAGCTCAACGGCGAGAAGGTCGGCGACCAGCTGCTCGCGCCCGGCTGGACCGAGTACCGCAAGCGGATCCAGCACCAGACCTACGACGTCACCGCCCAGGTCCGCAGCGGCGAGAACGCGTTCGGCGCGGAGCTCGGCGACGGCTGGTGGGCGGGCAAGATCGCGTCCTTCGGCTTCCGTCACTACGGTGCCAACCTGGGCCTGATCGCCCAGCTGCGCATCGACTACACCGACGGCACCTCGCAGGTCGTCGCGACCGACGACACCTGGACCAGCCACTTCGGCCCCTACGTCGCCGCCGACAACGTCGAGGGCGAGTCGTACGACGCCCGCGCCGAGCAGCCCGGCTGGGACGAGCCCGGCTTCGACGACACCGGCTGGAACCCGGTCACCGCGGCCACCGACACGACGGCCCGCCTGGTGCCGCAGCCCGACGAGCCGGTCCGCGTGACCGGTGAGGTCCCGGCACGGGTGCACACCACCCCCGCGCCCGGCGTCGAGGTCTACGACCTCGGCCAGAACCTGGTCGGCGTCGCCCGGATGAGGCTGCAGGGCCAGGCCGGGAGGACCGTCACCATCCGGTACGGCGAGGAGCTCAACCCCGACGGCACGCTCTACACCGCCAACCTCCGCTCGGCGAAGGTCACCGACACCTACACCTTCGCCTCGACCGGCACGGCGACCTACACGCCGAAGTTCACCCAGCACGGCTTCCGCTACGTCGAGATCACCGGGACGACGGCCGCCCCGGCCCTCGCCGACGTGACCGGCGTGGTCTGGGGCTCGGACCTCGCCGCGACCGGCGACCTGGCGACCTCGGACCCGATGCTGAACCAGCTGGTCAGCAACATCTCGTGGGGCCAGCGCGGCAACTTCCTGTCGGTCCCGACCGACACCCCGGCCCGCGACGAGCGGCTCGGCTGGACCGGCGACATCAACGTGTTCGCCCCGACGGCCAGCTACCTGCGCGACACCCGCGGCTTCCTCGCCAAGTGGATGACCGACCTGCGCGACGCGGCGTACACGGACGGGAACTTCCCGGGGATCGCGCCGGTGGTGCCGAACGCCGGCGACTTCGGCTCGGGCCTCGGCTGGTCCGACGCCGGCATCACGGTGCCGTATGCGACCTGGAAGGCCTGGGGCGACGGTCGGATCGTGCGTGAGAACTATGCGGCGATGGAGAAGTTCCTCGGCTTCGTGCGCACCAGCGCGGGCGCCGACCTGATCGACTCCAACCGCGGGCACTGGGAGGACTGGCTGAACCTCGACGATCCGACCAGCGTCGGCGTGCTCGGCACCATGTACTACGCCGAGGACGCCCGGATGCTCTCGGAGATGGCGGCGGCGATCGGCGAGGACGCGGACGCCGCTGAGTACGCCGCGCTGTCGACCTCCGTCCGCGAGGCGTTCGTCGACGAGTTCGTGCAGGCCAACGGTGTCGTGCAGGGCAACAGCCAGGCCGGCTACGCGATGGCGCTCGGGATGGGCATGGTCGCCGACCCGGCGCTGCGCGAGAAGGTGGCCGCCAAGTTCGTGGCCAAGCTGGCGGCGAGCGACAACCACCTGACCACCGGGTTCCTCGGCACCCCGTGGCTGCTGCCGGCGCTGAGCAGCATCGGCCGCGACGACCTCGCCTACACGATGCTGCTCCACAAGGACTACCCGTCCTGGGGCTACGAGATCGAGAAGGGCGCCACCACGATGTGGGAGCGCTGGAACTCGATCATGCCGGACGGCTCGTTCGGCCCGGTCGAGATGAACTCCTTCAACCACTACGCGTACGGCGCGGTCGGCGACTGGATGTACCAGAACATCGGTGGCATCACGCCGGTCGAGGCCGGCTACAGGTCGACCCGCATCGCCCCGGTCGTCGGGGGTGGCCTGACCCACGGCGCGGGTGACTTCGCCTCGGCGTACGGGCCGATCTCGACCGACTGGAGGCTGACGGGCGAGGACCTCGCGCTGCAGGTGCAGGTGCCGGTCAACACCACGGCCCAGGTCGTGCTGCCCGCCGCGAACCCGTCGGCGGTCAGCGAGGGCGGTGAGCTGCTCGGCGACGTCGACGGCGTCACCGACGTGACCGACGACGGCGACACGGTCACCGTCACGGTCGGCTCCGGCCGCTACGACTTCGACGTCACCGAGGGTAACACCCGGGTCGGCGAGATCGCCGCGGACCTCGACGAGCTGAAGTCCCACGTGGCCGACCTCGCCGGGGCCGGGGACGTCTCCGCGGCGCAGCGCCAGCAGCTCGACACCGCGGTCGACGCGGTCCGCTCCGACGTCGACGCGGCGCTCCTCGCCGGGCTCGGCGACGACCGGGCCGCCGTCACCGCGGCGCTCGACGAGGCCCTCGACGGGGTGCGCGGGCTGCGCACCTGGCTCACGACGGCCGAGCTGGCCGAGCCGGTCCGGGCCGACCTGGTCGCCCGGGTGACCGGGCTCGAAGGCCTGCTCGTGAACGCCTACACCGCCTCGGTCGGCGTAGCCGTCGCCCTCCCGCCGGTCGCCGGCGTGGCGGTCCCCGGCGGCACCCTCGCCGGCACGGTCGAGGTGACCAACGCCGGGACGAAGGCGCTCACCGGGCTCCAGGGCACGGTCACCGTGGCCGGCCTCGGGACGGCGGCCGTCTCGGCCGCGTCGGTGCCCGCCGGCGGCTCGGTGCAGCTGCCGTTCACGGTGTCGGTGCCGAAGCAGGCCGACCCGGGCGGGTACGACGCCACCCTGGCGCTGTCCCTCACCCTGGACGGCGAGCCGTTCACGGTCACCGCCTCGACGCCCGGCTGGGCGTCGGTGACCTCCGGCCTGGCCGTCGGCACCGTCACGGCGGCGACCGACGCGACCGACCCGGCCGACCACGCGGTCGTCACCGTGCCGGTCAGCAACAGCGGGACGACGGACGTCCGCGCGCACGTGGCGCTGACCCTGCCGGCCGGCTGGCGGACGGTCCCGTCGTCCGACGTGCTGGTGCCCGCCGGTGGCCAGGTGGACGTGACGGTTCCGGTCGTCGTACCGCTCGACCGGGCCAGCACCGAGCCGATCACCGTGGACGTCGCCGTCCGCCGGGCGGGGGCGACCCTGGCCGAGCGCACCGTCGACCTGACGCTCACCGCGCCCCGCCCGCCGGCGGCGTCGGTGGACCACGTCGACTTCGGGGACACGGCGTCGGAGAACGCCCACGCCCTGCAGAAGTCGCCGAGCAGCGGCGTCAACACCGAGGCCGGCCTGACCCGGCGCTACGCCAACTCGGGCACGCCCGGCTCGTGGTTCTCGGCCCAGGTGCAGGTGCCGGCCGGGAAGCCCTTCGTGCTCCGCAACGTGGAGACCTACTCGGGTCCCTACACCAAGAAGTACGACGTCTACGTCGACGACGTCCTGGTCCGGGAGCACCTGCTGCCGCGCGCCGAGGGCGGCGAGGGGTTCAAGGTCTACGACTTCCCGGTCACCGACCCGGCCGCGCTCGACAACACCGGGACGGTGCGGGTCCGCTACGAGTACCGCCTCGGGACCCGGGCCCAGGACGGCTTCTTCGACCCCTCGATCGCCGACCTGTGGGTGCTGCCGCTCGCGGCCGACACCCGCGGCCCGGACGTCTCGGCGGTCGTCGCGGCCGGCGCGGCCGGCGACGCCGGCTGGTACCGCTCGGACGTCACCGTCGCGGTCGCCGCGGCGGACACCCGGGACCCGGCTCCGCTCGTGGAGACCGCGAGCGGGGCGACCTGGGCGCCGTACGCCGGGCCGGTCGCGGTGACCGGGGACGGCAAGCAGGAGCTGTCGTACCGGGCGACCGACGCCGACGACAACGTCTCCACCGGCACCCTGCCGGTCTGGATCGACACCGTGGCGCCGGTGACGACGCTGACGGCGACCCGCGGCGCGGGCGTCGACGGGTCCGACCGGGCGACGCTCGCCTTCGCCGCCACCGACCCCACCAGCGGGGTCGCGGCGACGACGTACCGGGTCGACGGCGGGGAGTGGACGACGCTCGGCGAGCAGCCGGTCGTGGTCAGCGGGTACGGCGAGCACGTGGTCGACTTCGCCTCGACCGACGTGGCCGGCAACCCCGAGGCGCTGCGCACCGAGACGGTCAGCCTGACCGACGTCGACACGGTCGCCGCGATCGTGGCGCCGCAGGTCGCGGGGGTCGCGAAGCTCGGCTCGACGCTGCGGGCGACCACCGGGTCGTGGAACACCAAGGGGCTGACGTTCGGCTACCAGTGGCTGCGCAACGGGGCCGCGATCAGCGGTGCCCGCGCGGCGTCGTACCGGGTCGGCGCCGCCGACATCGGCAAGCGGCTCTCGGTGCGGGTGACCGCGTCGAAGGCCGGGAAGGCGCCCGGCGTCAGCACGTCGGCGGCGACCGCGCCGGTGGCCAAGGTGGCCTCGCGGACCACGGTCAGCGTGAACAAGGCCCGGGTCAAGAAGGGCAAGCCGGTCACGGTGACCGTGGTCGTGGCGTCGAACCCGCGGGCCACGGGCACGGTGGCGGTCCGCGTCGACGGCAAGGTCGTCAAGCGGGTCGTCCTGCGCGGCGGCCGGGCGGTCGTGACGGTCAAGATCCGCAAGGTCGGCAAGCACCGGATCGGGGCCGCCTACCTGGGCTCGGCCAGCACCGCCCCCTCCACCGCCGTCCAGCGCACCGTGAAGGTGGTCCGCTGACCGTCGGCTGAGCATCGACCCGGAGGGCCCCGCGCACCGCGCGGGGCCCTCCGTGCGTCACGGCTGCGGCGACTCCGGCCCCGGCTCGCGCAGGGCCGCGCCGCACCGGGACAGCAGCTGACCCAGCTGCGCCTGCTCGGCCGCGTCCAGCCCGGAGGTCATCCGCAGCTCGACCTCCCTGACCGCAGCGCTCGCCGCTGCGCGCTGCGCCCGGCCCGCGGCGGTGAGCTCGGTCGGCAGCACCCGGCCCGCGGCGGGTTGCTCGGGCCGGGTCACCAGCCCGTCGCGCTCGAGCGCCTGGAGCAGCACGTTCATCGACTGACGAGTGACGAAGGTGCCGCGGGCCAGCTCGGAGCTGGACAGCCCGGGCCGCTGGGCCAGCAGCTCGAGGCAGGAGTAGTGGGTGATGGTCATGCCCAGCGGGCGCAGCACCGTCTCCATCGCGGTGCGCAGCGCGCTCGACGTCTCCTTCAGCAGATAGCCCAGCGACGTCTCCAGGTCGATGCCGGCGCGCGATTGACTCATGTCAGTAGTCTGACATATCTTCAGTGTCAGATAACTGACAAACTTTCGAGAGGACCCACCATGCCCGCCATCGGCCCCGACTTCATCTCGCTCCAGGTGCGCGACCTCGACGCCTCGCAGGCGTTCTACGAGCGCTACCTCGGCCTGGTCCGCTCTCCGGCCGGCCCGCCGCACGCCGTCGTGTTCGAGACGAAGCCGATCGCCTTCGCGCTCCGCACCGTCGTACCCGGGACCGATCTCGACTCCGTCGCCCAGCCCGGACTCGGCGTCGCGATCTGGCTGCACGCCACCGACGTCCAGGCCATCCACGACGCCCTCGCCGCGGACGGTCACCCGATCGTCTCGGCGCCGATCGACGGTCCCTTCGGCCGGACCTTCACCTTCGCCGACCCCGACGGCTATCAGGTGACCCTGCACGACCGGGCCTGAGCCGGTCGCTGGGCCGAACGCGGGTCGGCCGTTACAGCCGGGCCCGGGCCCCGGCGTACCCGACGGACTCGGCCGCGGCGGCGATGGCGCGACGGACGGCGGCGTCGAGGTCGGCGCCGTCGGCCAGGGCGGCGGCGAGGGTGCCGGCGAGCACGTCGCCCGCGCCGGTGGTGTCGACGGCGTCGACGCGCGGGGCCGGGAGCTGCCGGCTGCCCGTGGCGTCGGCCAGCTGGGCGCCGGCGGCGCCGAGGGTGACGACCACCGACCGCGCGCCGGTCCGGGCCAGGACGGCCGCTGCGCTCGACTCGCCGCACAGGTCGGCCGCCTCGGACTCGTTCACGACCAGCGGGTCGGCGAGGGCCAGCGTCTCCGACGCGAGGGGTACGACGGGCGCCGGGCTGAGCACCAGCCGGCCGCCGCCGGCGGCCGCCGCGCGGGCGGCCGCGTCGACCGGTCCGGCGCCGACCTCGGTCTGGGCGAGGACGACGGCCGCGCCGGAGCAGGTGGCGGCGACCTCGTCGTCGGCCAGCGTCGCGTTCGCGCCGGCACCGACCACGATGGCGTTCTCGCCGTCCGGCGTCACCACGATCAGCGCGGTCCCGGTGGCCGCGTCGCGTCGTACCGCCACCCGGTCGGTGGCCACGCCGGCCGCCGCGAGCTGCTCCAGCTGCGTCCGGCCGGCCGCGTCGTCGCCGACCGCCCCGCACAGGACGACGGCCGCCCCGGCCCGGGCCGCTGCGACCGCCATGTTGGCGCCCTTGCCGCCCGCGCTGACCGCGGGCCCGTCACCCACCACCGTCTCGCCCGGCGCCGGCCGGGCCTCGACACGGACGGTCACGTCCTGGTTGATCCCGCCCACCACGACCACGCCACTCATGCCGGCCAGTCTCCCGTGTCCCCGAAATGGAGCACGCCCCGGCGGTCCGTGAGGGCCGCCGGGGCGTGCTCGGCAGGCGTCAGCGCCGCGCGCGCACCACCGCCGTCGCGGTGTCGGCGGTGACGGTGGCCGAGCCGGCGTACGCCACCTTCAGGGTGTGCTTGCCGGCCTTGAGGCGCACCTTGACCGTCGTGGTCCGGCCCGCGTTCGCGACCCGCTTCACGACCTTGCCGTCGACCCGCAGCGTGACGGCGCCGCGGGCGGCGACCGACGAGGGGCGGGCGGCGAGGGTGATCCGGACCGTCACGGGACGACCGGCCTTGGCCGTGCGCGCCACCTTCAGGGTCACCGTGCCGGTGGCCTTAGCCACCGCGCGGGTGGCGACCGAGCGGGCGACCCCGGCCGGGCCGGACCCGGCGCGGGCGGTCACCTGGACCGAGATCCGGCGCCCGACGTCGGCGGCGGCGAGGCGGTAGCGCGACGCGGTCGCGCCCCGGATCGCCGCCCCGTCCCGCAGCCACTGGTAGCCGAAGGACAGCCCGTCGACCGACCAGCGGCCGGTCGTGGCCGCCAGCTGCTGACCGACCACGGCGGACCCGCTGACCACCGGCAGGGCGGTGGCGGACGGCGCCGTCGGGCCCGACGCCGCGTCGACCGACACGGTGTCGACCGCCGAGGTGTTGCCGGCGACGTCGGTGACCCGGAACGACACGGTGTGCGCCGCGCCGTCGAGCTCGACCGCGCCGGTGTAGGCGAGCCAGCCGCCGCCGTCGAGGTGGTACTCCACCAGCGCGACACCCGAGTCCGCGTCGGACGCGGTCAGCGTCACGACCCGGTCGGCCACGGCCGCGGTCACGGTCGGGACGACGTCGTCGACCTTCACCGCCTCCGTCCAGGTCTCGCTCCACTGCAGGTTGGCGCCGCGGGCGCGGTAGGCCACGTCGTACGAGCCGGCCGGCAGGTCGACGGCGGCCGTGTACGTCGTCCACTCGCCCGACCCGAGCCGGTACTGCAGGGTCGGCGCCGAGCCGGACAGCGTCAGCGCGGCGGCCGCGCCGTACCAGCCGGACGAGCCCGCGTCGGACACGGTCGCGGTGACCGGACCGTCGGTGTAGGCCAGCGGCGCCACCGACGACAGGGTCGGCACCACCTTCTGGATCAGCCCGTCCTCCCCGAAGGTCAGCCGGTCGATCGTGGTCTCCCGGTTGGTGCCGTTGCCGCCGGGGATGGCGAAGCGGTGGTAGGCGATGTACCACTCGTCGGTGCCCGGCACCTGGACGATCGAGCTGTGGCCGGTGGCCAGGATGCCCTGCGACTCGTCCTTCTCCAGGATCACGCCGCGGTAGGTCCACGGCCCGGTCGGGCTGGTCGAGGTGGCGTAGCCGACCCGGTAGTTCGGCGAACCGGTGTCGTCGATCGCGTAGGTGAGGTGGTAGATCCCGTTCCGGTAGTTCATGAACGAGCCCTCGCGGTACGACGTCAGCCCGCTCATCGCCGAGATGGTCCCCGGCTTCAGCGACACCATGTCGTCGGCCAGCTCGGCCATCACCGGCGAGCCGTTGCCCCAGTAGAGGTAGTACTTGCCGGACACCGGGTCGTGGAACGCGGCCGGGTCGATCGCCTGGCCGGAGGTCACCGACTCGTTGTTGAGGATCATCGCCTGCGGCTGCGCGGTGAACGGCCCGGTCGGGCTGTCCGCCACGGCCACGCCGATCGTCTTCCGGTTGTACGTCGGGTTGTGGCCGGAGAAGTAGAAGTAGTACTTCCCGCCCCGCTCGATGATCGTCGGGGCCCACGCGTTGCCGGTCGCCCACGGGACGTTGCCGTTGGCGCCGTCCAGGGTGAGGAACGGCTGCTCCGAGCGGGTCCAGTCGACCAGGTTCGTCGAGCTCCAGACGTAGAAGTCCTTCCCGCCCCAGCCGGGCGTGCCGTCGGTGGTCGCGTAGAGGTAGTAGACCCCGTCGAAGACCGCGATGTTCGGGTCGGCGTAGAGCCCGGGCAGCACCGGCGAGCGCATCACGACCGCCCGCACCGTCCAGGTCCGGCTCGCGCCGCCGTTGGTCACGGTGACCTGGACCGGCGACGTGTAGTCGGCCGGGCCGGACGGGGTGACCGTCGCGCCCGCGGGGACGACGTACGTCGGGTTCAGCGTGGTCAGGTCGGTGCCCGGCTCGACCGGCAGGGTGACCGTGCCGGCGGTGCCGTCGATGGTGACCGGCGCCTTCAGCGAGCCGAGCGTGACGTTGACGATGTCGGTCGGGGCGGCGGCCAGCTCGGCCACCTCGCCGGCGGACAGGGCCCGCGAGTAGATCCGGACGTCGCGCAGCTTGCCGCGCAGCCGGTTGTCGCCGTTGTACGCCGAGCGGCCGAGGTAGTTGGCCGTGGTGACGCCGTCGCCGAGGTCACCAGGCTTGAGGCTGACGTTCGCGTTCCGGGCGACCTGCCGGCCGTCCAGGTAGAGCGTCGAGGCCCCGCCGCCGAGCGTGTAGGTCAGCGTCTTCCAGGCGCCGCGGCCCAGCGCGGAGCCGGACGTCATGCCCTGCTCGGTCGTCCAGTTGCCCGAGGCGATCGCGGCCCGGTAGGTGCTGTTGCCGGTCGCGAACAGGTAGCCGTTGCCGTTCCCGTCGGTGCCGGTGTTGCCGAGGTTCCAGACGAAGTAGTTGCCGGTCTGGGCGCTGTCGACCCACACCTTGGTGGAGACGGTGATCTCCTCCAGGCCGCTCATCAGGTTGTTCGGCAGCTTCACGTGGCCGGCGGTGCCGCCCAGGTTCAGCGCGCCGTCGACGAACGAGGTGTCGCCGACCAGGGTGCCGTCGTACCCGTGGCCGCTGGTGTCCTTCGCGTCCCCGCTCAGCGGGTACGACGCCACGAGCCCGTCCTCGGTGCTCTGCACCGGCGGCGGGGGAGCGGGCAGGTCGGCGCGCAGCGCGTCCAGCTCGGCCTGGGTGACCGGGATGACCGTGCCGTGGCGCGGGCTGGCGGGCAGCTTGTAGCCGGTGGGGACCTTCCAGTCCGGGTTCTCCAGGTCGTCGGTGGTCAGCGGGATGTAGCCGCGGCCGCCGTACTCGTCGACGAAGAGGTAGTACTGGCCGCCCGAGGTGTCGCCCGGGTTGCGCTTGAAGACCGTCGGACCCTCGACCGCCGAGGTGCCGGCCCCCTTGCCGATGCAGCCCTTCATGAACTGCCAGGTCGGTGCCCCCGGCTGGTCGACGGCGGTCAGCGAGGACGCCTTCTCCTGGATGATGTCGGAGCAGCCGGTGCCGCCCCCGCCTTCGTCCTTGGTGAAGCGGTAGAACGTGTCGCCCTCCTTGATCACGGTCGAGTCGATGCGGGACTCGCCGCGGTCCTGCCAGATCTTGGCCTCGCTGAAGGTCACGAAGTCACGCGTCGTGGCGTAGAGCATCCGGTTGTAGGTGCTGCCGGTGTGGTTGACGTCGCTCTCGGCGTAGAGCTTGGAGGCCCAGAAGACGACGTACTGCTGGAGCTCCTCGTCCCAGTAGGCCTCGGGGGCCCAGGTGTTGCCGGCGGTGGGCGGCGAGACGAGCACGTGCCGCTGCGCCGACCAGGTCTTCAGGTCGGTCGACTCCCACACCTCGAGGTAGCGGCTGCCGGTGCGCTGCGAGCGGTCCCAGTCGCCGTTGCGGCCGATGGACAGGTCGGTGGCGATCAGGAAGAACCGGTCGCCCTCGGGGGAGCGGATCAGGAACGGGTCGCGCAGGCCCATCTCGCCGTACGTCGACTCCAGCACCGGCTGGCCGCCGTTGAGCTCGTCCCAGCGCAGCGCGTTGTTGCCCTTGCTGGCCGCGAAGTAGATCTTCTCGCCCTGGATCGAGTTGTTGGCGAAGTAGCTGAACGCATAGCCCGCGTACGGCGCGGCCGCGCGCTTCTCGCGCACGGTCAGCGGGATCGCACGGGTGGCGGTGGCCGCCCCGACCGTGACGGTTGCGGTCAGGGTGACGCTGGTGTCGCCGGCGCCGTGGGCGGGGCGGGTCACCAGGCCGGTGGTGGAGACGACCGCGGGCGCCGAGGACGCCCAGGTGACGGTGCTGCCGTGCCGGCCGGTGGCGGGCAGGGTCAGGTGCCCGCGGACGTCGTCGGCGTGCACGAGCGCGAGCGCGGCGGCCGCGGCGTCGGCCTTGGACTGGTCGCTGTCGGCCGGGAGGACGGTGGCCGCGAAGGTCTTGGTCTCGCTGGACGCGCCCTTGGTGATCGTGGCGGTCAGGGTGACCTGGGCCGGGTCGGCACCGACGCCGGGTCGGGTCACGGCGCCGGTGGTGCTGATGACGGACGGGTCGCTCGAGGCCCAGGCGACGGCCGAGCCGAAGGCGCCGGTGGTCGGCAGCGCGAGGTTCGCGGTCACGGCGGAGACGTCGCCGAGGGACAGGGCGTCCTTGTCGCCCGCGACCCGGTTGGCGTCGGTCAGCGAGATGTCGGCGACCTCGCCGGCGCTCAGCGCGCGGGAGTAGATCCGGAAGTTCTTGACCTTGCCCTTGAGCGTGTTGTCCGCGGCGTAGTTGGACTCGCCCAGGACGTTGTTGGTCGTGGTGCCGTTGCCGATCGCGCTCGGGAGGACCGAGACAGCGGTGTTCTGGCCGACCTGGACCCCGTCCTCGTAGAGCGTGCCGGTGGTGCCGGTCTGCGTGTAGGTCACGGTCTTCCACACGCCGCGGGCCAGGTTGCCCCCCGACGTGCGGGCGGTGACCTTCTCGCCGGACCAGTTGCCCGGCGTCGTCGCGGCGCGGAACCCGTTGCCGCTGGCCATCAGGTAGCCGGTCCCCGTGCTCGAGGTCGCCGGGTTGCCGAGACCCCAGATGAAGTACGGCGTCGCCTGCGAGGACTCGATGAACACGTCGGTCGACACCGTGATCGACGACAACCCGGCCATCACGTTGTTCGGCAGCTTCACGTGGTCGTCGACGCCGTCGAGCGCGAGACCCTGGGCGCCGCTCCAGGTGCCACCGCCGACCACGGTCCCGTCCCGCCCATTGCCGGAGGAGTCGGTGACCGTGGTGCCGGACGCCTGGGTCAGGTCGTAGCGCAGGAGCAGGCCGTCGGTGACGTCGGCCGCGGCGGCGCGGGCCGGCGTCGCCAGCAGCAGCCCTCCGCACAGGGCGAGCACCACGGCCGAGGCCAGGGCTCGCAGGGTGGACGGGGGCGGTGCTGGGGTCATGGTGCGTCCTTCGTCGGCGGGGCCGGTCGGGCGAGTGTGAGCGCTAACAAAGTGGCAGTGTGACCGTGGGCACACGGGGCCGTCAAGAGGCCCGGTCAGGCGGAGAACAGCCGGTCCGAACGACCTGAGCAAAGTTGTGAACGTTCACAAGACTGATCCTTGACCCAGGTCAGTGTTAGCGCTAACAATGCAGGCCTTGTGTCGGCTGTCACATCGGGGGCTGCCGTTCGTCGTCGTCCGAGGAGCCCGCTGAAAATGACGTCCGTCGCGCCCCGTCGCGTCTCCCCCGTGCCGCTGCTGGTGGCCCTCACCGCGCTCGCGCTGATGCTGGCCGGGCTGGTCCTGCCGGCCACCGCCTGGGCCGCCCCCACCGCGCCCGCGGCCCCGACCGCCACCACCGACGGTCAGTCCGTCACGGTCGCCTGGGCCGCCCCGGGCGGCACCCCGGTCACCGGCTACCTGGTCGAGGTGCGCGGCGCGAACGACGCGGTCGTCGCGTCCTACCAGGTCGGCGCCGACGTCACGTCGTACGCCTTCGCGGGCCTCGACGACGGCACCTACACCGCCACGGTGACCGCGCTCGACGCCGACGGGGCCGCCGCCTCGCCGGCCTCCGCGCCGGTGACCGTCGACCTCGACCTGCTGGCCAGCTGGCAGTTCGCCGGCCTCGGCACCGCAGCCGGTACGACGGTCCCGGACGCCTCCGGCAACGGCAACGCCGCCACCCTGCGCGGCTCCGGCGCCACGGTCTCCGGCGACGCGCTGACCCTCCCGGGCGGCGCCAGCGGCTCGAGCGCGGCCTACGTGCAGATGCCGACCGGCCTGCTCAACGGTCAGGACACGGTCACGATCTCCGCCTGGCTGCGCAACGAGACCGGGTCGGGCAACTACGCCGCGCTCTTCTACGGCGCGGCCGCCAACCCGCCGTCGCGCTACTTCCTGCTCAACCCCAAGAACCCCTCCGGGCTGCTGAAGACGGTCGTCACGACCGGCACCACGAGCACCTCCGCCCCCTGGGGCACCGAGACCGGCATCTCGCCCACCACCGCCAGTCGCGGCATCGCCGGCCCGACCACGACCGCCGGCGCCTGGGGTCTCTACACGACGGTCATCGAGCCGACCCGGATCACCGGGTACTACAACGGCGCCAAGGTCGGCTCGGTCACCCACGCCACCGCGCTGAGCAGCTTCGGCACCAACCTGGTCGGCTACATCGGGCGGTCGTCGTACGCCGACATCTTCTACAAGGGCGGCGTCCGCGACGTGCGGGTCTACACCAAGGCCCTCACCGACGCCTCCGTCGCCGCGCAGTACGCCTACGACCAGGCCACGGCCGACGCCGCCGCGCTGAGCGTCCCGGCCACCACCGCGGCCGACCTGGCCCTCCCGACCGCCGGCGCCCGCGGCTCCCAGGTCCGCTGGACCAGCTCGAACCCGACGCTGGTGACCAGCTCCGGCGCGGTCACCCGCCCGAGCGGTGCCGACGTCGACGTCACCCTGAGCGCCGTCGTCACCAAGGGCGGCAAGCAGGTCACCCGCGAGTTCGTCGTCTCGGTCCTGGCCGACAACGCCGAGGCCGACGTGGTCCGCGTGGCCGCGGCGTACGACGTCGCGATCAGCGAGATCGCGTCCGACATCACCCTGCGGACCCAGGTCGACGGCGTCGACGTCGCCTGGCAGTCCTCCGCCCCGGGCGTGCTCGCCGCGAACGGCGCCGTGACCCGGCCCGCGACCCGGACCCCCGTGACCCTCACCGCGACCTTCTCGCGCGACGGCCACACCCGCACCCGCACCTTCGACGTGCACGTCCTGGCCGCCGACGCGGGCCGGGTCGGGAGCTACATCGCCACCGGCGACACCAACCGCACCGACGCGATCCACCTGGCCCTGGCCGAGGGCGGCGCCACGACGTACGCCCCGCTGAACAACGGCCGCCCGGTGCGCTACGCCGACAGCTACGCGGTCAAGCTCGGCTCCCCGAGCATCTTCCGCCGGCCCGACGGCCGCTTCGGGGTGGTCGCCACGGTCAACAGCAACAGCTCATCGGTCTACCTCTACGACTCGCCCGACCTGGTGACCTTCCGCAACCAGCGGCTGGTGGCGTTCAACGGGCTCGGCCTGAACGCGCGGTCGGTCGCGGTCGCCTACGACAACGGCATCGCGGCCTACCGGCTGACCTTCACCGCGCTCGGCGACAGCAAGACCTACCAGGTCACCAGCGCCGACCTCGCGACCTTCTCGGCCCCGGTCGAGGTCGCCGCCCCGTCGGCACCCGCCGTCGCCACCTTCCCGGCCGGCGCGATCGAGACCTCCAGCATCGGCGTCACCCCGAGCGAGTACGCCGCGGTGCGGCAGGCCTGGACCCGCATGCGCGCCACCGGCGTCCAGCCGGTCGACGACGTCACCATGGCCGCCGGCGGCAGCCTGCGACTGCCGAAGGGCGCGGCGGTCACCTACAGCAACGGCGGGTCGGACACCGTCCAGCCGGTGACCTGGGACGCGGCGTCCGTCGCCGCGGTGGACACCGACACCCCCGGTGAGTACGTCGTCACCGGCACGGTCGGGCGCACGGCGTACCCGGAGAAGCTCGCGCACCAGCGGGCCGACCCGGACGTGACCGTGGGTGACGACGGGAGGTACTACCTGACCGCGTCGTACCCCGCGATCGGCAGCGACCCCGAGGGCTACGACCGGGTCGTGCTGCGGCGCGCCGACACCATCGCCGGCCTGGCCGACGCGCAGGAGGCGGTGCTCTGGGACGAGGCCAACTCGGCGCTGCAGCGCTACGTCTGGGCGCCCGAGCTGACCAAGATCAACGGCGGCTGGTACATCCTGTTCACCGCCAGCCGCAGCTCCAACGTCTTCGACATCCGGCCGATGATGCTGCGCCACACCGGCGGCGACCTGATGGACCCGGCGAACTGGGTCGAGGTCGGCGCGATGCTGGCGAAGTCGGGTGACACGCTCGCGTTCGCGAACTTCTCGCTCGACATGACCTACTTCGAGCAGGGCGGGCGGCACTACGTGATCTGGGCGCAGTCGGCCCCGTCGTCGGCGCTGCTGATGGCCGAGATCGACCCGGAGAACCCGCGCCAGCTGATCTCGAACGCGCGGATCATCGCCTACCCCGACCTGGCCTGGGAGGGCAACACCGCCACCAACCAGCAGATCGACGAGGGCGCGGCCGTCATCAAGCGTGGCGACAAGGTCTACGTGACCTACTCCGCCTCGACGGTCGACGACAAGTACAGCGTCGGCCTGCTCACCGCCGACCAGGACGCCGACCTGCTCGACCCGGCGTCGTGGACCAAGACCAACCACCCGCTGCTCACCACCGCCGACCTGCCCGCCGGGCAGACCGGCCCCGGCCACAACTCGTTCACCGTCGACGAGCTCGGCAACCCGGTGATCGTCTACCACGCCCGGACCACCGCGGACACGACCGACGGCGGCCTCACCGACCCGAGCCGGCACGCCCGCGCCCGGACGGTGCACTTCGACGCGACCGGTGCCCCGGTGCTGAACGTGACGGCCGAGGAGGAGCTGCCCGCGGACCGCGCGGTCAGCGTCACCGTGCACGTCGAGGCCGTCCCGATCGAGGTGCCGGGCGCGCCCGGCACGCCGGTCGTCAGCCAGCGCAGCAGCACCGGCGCGGTCCTCGCCTGGACCGCGCCGACCCAGGACGGCGGCGCGGACGTCACCGGCTACCGGGTCCGGGTCACCCGGGGCGGCGGCCAGGTCTCCGAGCAGGAGGTCACCGGGACGTCGGTCTCGCTGGCCGGTCTGACCGCGGGCGAGACCTACCAGGTCACCGTCGCGGCCCGGAACTCCGCCGGGTACGGCGCCGCCACCGCGCCGGTCGAGTTCACCACCCTCGTGCTGCCGGCTCCGCTCGTGCACTACCCGCTGAAGAGCGACCTCGAGGAGACGGTCGGCGACCGTGACGCCACCGCCGTCGGCACCGTGACGTACGACGACGGCGTGACCCTGCCGGGCGGCAGCACGTCGGCGACCAACTACGTGAAGCTGCCGAACGGCCTGCTCCCGACCGCCAGCCCGAACGTCAGCGTCTCGGTCTGGATCAAGAGCGACACCCCGGCCCGCAACGGCGCGGCGATCGGCTTCGGCACGCCGCCGGTCAACAGCCTGCCGACGAACTACTGGCTGCTGAACCCGACCGGCCCGAACGGCTCGGCCCGCTCGGTGATGACCAACGGGGTCAACGCGACGCAGCCGTGGACCACCGAGGTCGGCGTGACCGGCCCGGCCACCACCGCGAAGCGCGGGGCGTGGGTCAACTACACGACCGTCTTCACCGCGGGCACGCTCACGTCGTACGTCGACGGCGTGCGGGTGGGCTCGGTCGCCAAGTCGCGCACCTTCGCCGACTACGCGGCCGCCGGGACGCTGGAGGGCTACCTCGGTCGCTCCGGCTACGCCGCGGACGCGGCGTTCAAGGGCTCGTTCCGCGAGCTCAGCATCTTCGACGCCTCGCTGAGCGACGACCAGGTCCGCGAGCTGGCGGCCGACGACGCGTTCATCCTGGCCGGTGCGCGGGAGCGGCTGTCGCTCGGCGACACCTCCGCCGTCACCGGCGACCTGACCCTGCCGACCACGCTGGCCGACGGGGTGACGGTCGCCTGGGCGACCAGCGACGCCTCGGTCGTCTCGGCGAGCGGTGCGATCACCGTGGCCGGGGCCGCCCGGACCGCGACCCTGACCGCCACCCTCACCCGGGGAGCCCGCACGGCCAGCAAGGAGTTCGCGGTGACCGTCCCGGGTCGGGACGCCGTCGTGGCCGCGGCGGCCGACCTCCTGGTCGCGCCCACCGTGGTCGCCTCCGGGGACCGGCTGCCGGTCCTCGACGTCGACGGGATCACCACGACCTGGTCGACGGCGACGCCCGGCCTCACGGTCACGGACGGCGTCGTCACGGCCACCCAGCGCACCAGCGGCACGGTCACGGCCGTGGTCTCCGCCTCCGGCGCGCAGTCGGTGACCAAGGCGTTCACGGTGACCGTGCTGCCGGCGGCCGCCGCGCGGTTCGTGCTCGGCTACACCCGCGCGCCGCTCGCCACGCAGACCTATGGACCGAACCTGGCCCACGGCCTGCACCTGGCGCTCGGCGCCGAGCGGGCCGGCCTGACGGCGCTCAACGAGAACCAGGGCATCGTCTACGCCCGGGCGGTCCCGACCGCCACGGTCGAGCTCAACGACGTCCGCACGATGGTCGACCCCTACGTCTTCCGCACCGCGGAGGGCGGGTACGGCGTGGTCGCCACCCGGACCCTGTCCGGGGGCAGCCCCGACAGCAGCGCCGCGACCAGCATGCTGCTGTTCACCTCGCCCGACCTGCGCGACTTCACCGAGGTCGGCCTGCTCGAGGTCGACCCGGCCGCGGGCGGCGTGCGGAAGCCGCGCGTGCTCTGGGACTCCGCCGAGAAGCGCTACCTGATCTCGTGGGAGACCTCCACGGGCACGGCGCGCTACGCCACCACCGAGGACCTGGACGAGGCGCCGAGCGCGCCGACGAACGGCCGCCCGGTGACCGACGAGACGCCGGCGACGACCGCCGCGACGGGCGCCGTACCGGTGAACAACCTGGTCGTCGATGCGGCCACCGCCGAGGGCCTGCGGGTCCGCTTCGGCCGGATCGCCAACACCGGCGTCGAGGTCGACCCGGTCGACGTCGCCGCCGGCGGCGAGGTGGACCTGGCCGACGTGCGGGCGCAGCTGTCGTACGACGACGGCTCGACCGCGACCCGCGCCATCACCTGGGACCCGGCCAGCCTGGCCGCGGTCGACACCGACACCCCGGGCGACTACACGGTCACCGGCACGGTGAAGCAGACCGACTACCCGTTCCCGTTCCTGGTCGGCCGGGCCGACCCGGCGGTGGTCCGCTGGCAGGGCAAGTACCTGTTCATCGCCACGACCGAGGGCGCGCAGGCCGACCTGCGGGTCCGCACGGCCGACACGGTGCTGGGGCTGCGCACGGCTCCCGAGAGCACGATCCTCACCCAGGGAGGCAACGTCCCGGGCCCGCTGTGGGCGCCCGAGTTCCACGTGATCCAGGGCCAGCTCTACGTGTTCTTCGCCTCCGGCGTGGACCAGAACTGCTGGTGCAACGTCCAGTCGCACGTGATGCGGCTGACCGGCACCGACCCGACCCTGGCCGCGTCCTGGGGCACCCCGCAGGTCGTCCAGGAGAAGGACGGCGGCCGACTGCAGCTCGACGCCGAGCACCCGGGCATCTCGCTCGACATGACCTACTGGGAGGACACCCGCGGCGGCCAGACCGTCGGCTATGTGTCCTGGTCGCAGCGCTACATCGCCGGCGGCGTCACCGGTGACGCCCAGCTCTGGGTGGCCACCGTCGACCCGGCGAACCCGGCGCGGCTCACCAGCGAGCCGCGGCTGCTGACGGCGGCGGAGTTCGGGTGGGACCACAACACGGCCGCGGTCGCGGAGGCGCCGTACGTCGTCCGCCACGGCGACACGATGTACCTCACCTACTCGGGCTCGGCCACCGACAACACCTACGTCGTGGGCCTGCTGACCGCGCCGGCCGGAGCGGACCTGACCGACCCGGCGGTGTGGACCAAGCACGTCTACCCGGTGCTGAAGTCCGACCCGTCGATCCAGCAGACCGGTCCGGGCCACAGCATGTTCTCCGTCGACGAGGACGGCAACGACATCCTCGTCTACCACGCGAAGAACAACGGCGGCTCCCGCGACGCCGCGGTCCGGCGGATCCACTGGGCGGCGGACGGCATGCCGATCCTCGACATGACCAAGGACGAGGAGGTGGCCCCGGCCAACCGCGCGGTCAGCACCACGGTCACGGTCCGGGCGGCGTCCGACACCACGGCCCCGGTGGTCGCGGTGACGGTCGACCCCGCCGAGCCGGGCGGGGCCGCGGGCTGGCACACCGGGCCGGTCACGGTCACGGCGAGCGCCACCGACGACGTCGCGGTCACGGCCCTGGAGCAGCGGATCGGCGCCGGCGTGTGGACGTCGTACGACGGGCCGCTGAGCCTGCCGGAGGGCGTCACCGAGGTGTCGTTCCGGGCGTCCGACGCGGCCGGCAACACCTCGGAGCCGGTGACCAGGACGGTCCGCCGCGACGGTACGGCGCCGCGGGCGACCGCCGCGACGACGCCGGCGCGACCGAACGGGACGGCCGGCTGGTTCACCACCCGCGCGGTGCGGGTCGTGGTGGCCGGGACGGACGGAGGCTCGGGCGTCGTCCGACGTGAGGTCCGGGTCGGGACCGGGCCCTGGCGGGTCTACTCCGCCCCGGTGGCGGTGCCGGTGGGGACCACGGCGGTGCAGTACCGCGCGGTCGACGCGGCCGGCCTGGTCTCCGCGGTCGGCACCCTCGCGGTGCGGCTCGACCCGACCGCCCCGAGCCTGGCGCTGAAGCAGCGCAAGGCGCGCGGCAAGGTCACCGTGACGGCCACCGCCCGCGACACCGGCTCGGGGGTCGCGAGCGTCCGCTACCGGGTCGACGGCGGCGCCTGGAAGGTGCTCCGGTCGACGGTCGCGGTGAAGAAGGCCGGCCGGCACACGGTCGCCGTCCGGGTCACCGACCGGGCCGGGCTCGTGACGACCAAGCAGCTGAAGGTGCGCGTCACGAAGCGCTGAGACCGCGCGCCGCACGGGCCGCCACCCCGCCCCGGGGTGGCGGCCCTCGGCGCGCCCGCAGCCCGTCGTACCCCGCCTGGATGTGAACGCTCACCCCTTCGGATAGTCCCTGACGTCCGGCAGGCCCAGATCCCGCAGAACGTCGGGGACTATCCCGGCGGGGTGATCGTGTGAGCGTTCACATCCACCCCTTGACGCGAGCAGTGTTAGCGCTAACAATCCTCCCCATGTGTCGACTGTCACACCTCCTGCGGGCCGGCGTCCTGGCTCTCTCCGTCGCCCTGGCCACGCTCGTCGTGGTCCGGCCCGCCTCCGCTGCCGAGCTCAGCGTCGGCGCCCCCGTGCTCTCACTCGGCTTCGAGGACACCCTCGCCGACGGCAGCACCCTGGCCCACCCGGTCACCGCCAAGGCGCCCGGCGCCGGCACCCCGTCGGTGACCTACGTCCCCGGCGTCACCGAGGGCTCGAAGGCGGTGAAGCTGGCCAACACCTACCTCGACCTCGGCGCCAGCACCGCGCTCCAGCCGTCCAGCCTGAGCCTGTCGTTCTGGCTGAAGCCGGACGTCGCGATGGCGGGCGAGGAGGTCATCACCTGGAACAAGCAGGCCTACAACAGCGACGGCTTCTACCTCACCTCCGAGAGCGGCAGCGTCCCGCTCGCGCTCTCGGTCGGCCCGTCGACCGGCCAGCCCTACAAGGTCAAGGTGGGCTCGACCAACCGCGACACGTTCTTCCCGGTCGGCCAGTGGACGCACATCGTGGTGACCCTCGACGAGACCACCCAGCAGGTCCGGTTCTTCCGCAACGGCCTCCCGGTCACCTCCGTGGTCGCGAACGCGGTCGGCGGCAGCTCCACCGGCGTGGTCACCGCGAGCCCGGCGCTGCCGAAGACCATCGGCTTCAACGGGCCGTCGTACAACGGGGCGTTCCTGAAGGGCGCGCTCGACGAGTACCGGCTCTACGCCGGCGTCGCCACGCACGCCGACGCGGCCGCGCTCTACGAGCAGGGCGGGGGCGTGCTGAACAAGGAGGCGCTCGCCCACATGGACGCCGACACGGTGTCCCTGCCCGACACGGCGTCCGTCGCCCTGGCCCTCCCGTCGGCGGGGGCCAACGGCTCCGCGATCACCTGGGCCTCCAGCGACGAGGACGTCGTCTCCCCGACCGGCGCGGTCACCCCGCCCGGCGCCGGTGAGGACGACGTCGTCGTGACCCTGACCGCGACCGTGCGCTTCCTCGACGGCCCGCCCGTCACCCGGGAGTACGACGTCACCGTGGCCTCGGTCCGCGAGACGCTCTCCGACTCCGGCCTCGACGTGCTGGTCACCGACGAGTACCTCACCAACGCCGCCGAGAAGGAGCACGAGTACCTGCTCAGCCTGGACAGCGAGAAGTTCCTGTTCTGGTTCTACAAGACCGCCGGGCTGACCCCGCCCACCGCGCAGGGGTACGGCGGCTGGGAGAACGGCAACGTCTCCGGCAACTTCCGCGGGCACGCCTTCGGGCACTACATGTCGGCGCTGGCCATGTCCTACGCCAGCACGACCGACCCGACGGTCAAGGCCGCGCTGCACACCGAGATCGTCGAGGCGGTCGAGGGCCTGGCCGAGGTGCAGGCGTCGTACGCCGGGACCGCGCGAGCCGGCTACGTCGGCCCGTTCCGCGACTCGGCGCTCAACGCCGTCGAGGGCCGCGGCGCCTCCGACGACCCGGTGGTCGTGCCCTACTACAACCTGCACAAGGTGCTGGCCGGCCTGCTGGCCATCGACCGGTACGTCGACGACGAGACCGGCACCCTCGCCCTCGAGGTGGCCGAGGGCTTCGGCGAGTACCTCTACGGCCGGGTCTCCACGCTGGCCGACACCAGCGTCATGCTCCGCACGGAGTACGGCGGCATGAACGACTCCCTCTACGACCTCTTCCTGGCCAGCGGGGGCAACCCGCACTTCAAGGCCGCGGCCGAGGCGTTCGACGAGAGGTCGCTGTTCACCGCGCTGGCCGCCGGCACCGACGTGCTGCCGGGCAAGCACGCGAACACCACCATCCCGAAGCTGCTCGGTGCGCTGAAGCGCTACACGATCTTCACCCAGCACCCGGAGCTCTACGCGACGCTGACCCAGGCCGAGAAGGACGCGCTGCCGTCGTACCTGGCGGCGGCCCAGAACTTCTTCCGGATCGTGGAGCAGCACCACACCTACGCGACCGGCGCGAACAGCCAGTCCGAGCACTTCCACGACCCCGACTCGCTGGCCCGCTTCGCCACCGAGATGGGGGAGACGGGCAACCCGCAGACCGCGGAGACCTGCAACGAGTACAACATGCTCAAGCTGGCCCGCGAGCTGTTCAAGCTCACCCACGACGTCCGGTACGCCGACTACTACGAGAACACCTTCATCAACACGATCGTGTCCTCGCAGAACCCCGAGACCGGGATGACGACGTACTTCCAGGCGATGGCGCCGGGCTACTACAAGCTCTACTCGCAGCCGGTCACCGACTTCTGGTGCTGCACGGGCACCGGCATGGAGAACTTCTCCAAGCTGGGCGACTCGATCTACTACACGGGCGCCGGCGCCACCTGGGTGACGATGTTCTGGAGCTCGTCGTTCACCGACGCGGCCGGCATGACCGTGACCACCGAGGCCGACCTGCCCAACGACGACACCGTCCGGTTCACCGTCTCGGGCGCGGCCGGCACGCTGCGGCTCCGGGTCCCGGACTGGGTCGCGGGCGCCCCGACGCTGAAGGTCGACGGCGCCGCCGTCACCCCGGTCGTCAAGAAGGGCTTCGTGGTCCTGCCGGTCGAGGCCGGCGACGTCGTCGACTACACGCTGCCGATGGAGGTGCGGGTCGTCGACACCGAGGACGACCCCGACTTCCTGGCCCTGAAGTACGGCCCGGTGCTGCTCAGCGCGGGCCTCGGGACCCGGTCGCTGGACGCCTACACCGGCGTCGGGATCGGGGTGCGGGTGCCGCGCGTCGACGCCGACGCGCGGACCAGCGTGGTCGTCGACGCCGCCTCGGTCGCGGCGTGGAAGCAGGACGTGGCCGACAACGTCGTCCGGGTCGCCGACACCGCCGACGGCCAGGTCCAGTTCCGGCTCGCGAACACCGTCGACGCCGCCGACCTGCGGTTCACGCCGCACTACCGCCGCCACGACGAGCGCTACGCCCTCTACCTGTCCTACGAGGTCAAGGACTCCGAGGCCGCCCAGGCCAAGATCCTCGCGGCCAAGCAGGCGGCGCGGGCCATGGAGTTCGCCGTCGACTCGCTGATGGTCTTCGACAACAACAACTCCGAGGCGGCCAAGAACGTCCAGTCGTCCGGCAGCGAGGTCGGCTCCTTCAACGGCCAGACCTTCCGGCACGCGTTCGGGCCGAGCGGCTGGTTCAGCTACGACCTCGCCGTCGACCCGGCCGCGGCGCAGAACCTGCTCGGCGTCCGCTACTACACCGGCGACGTCAACCGCTCGTTCGACATCTACGTCGACGGCACCAAGCTGAAGACCCAGACCGTCAGCAACGCGGCGGGATCCGGGGTCTTCTACTGGCAGCAGGACGCGCTGCCCGCGGCCGCGGTCGCCGACGGCAAGGTCACCGTCCGCTTCCAGTCGACGGGCGGGTTCGTCGGCGGGGTCTTCGGCATCCGCACCTCCCGGCCCGAGGTGTACGACGCCGACCCGGCCCTGGCCGCGCTCGCCGCGACCCCGGGCACCCTGGAGCCGGCCTTCGACACCGCGACCACGGCGTACACGCTCTCTGTCCCGGAGGGCACCGAGCAGGTCGCGCTCGACCTCGACCCGCACGTCGCGAGCGGCCTGGTCCGCGTCGACGGCGTCCTCGTCGACGACGCGGAGCCGCGCACGGTCCGCCTCGACGCCGACGGGTCGACCACGGTCGAGATCCGGTCGTTCGCCCAGGACCACGAGACCTCGCGGGTCTACACCCTGACCGTCGAGGAGGCCGACGAGCCGGTCGAGCCGGAGCCCGAGGCGCTGGCGGCCACCGTCGCCCCGCGGGTCACGGGGACGGCCATGGTCGGTCGCCGGCTGGCCACGACCACTGGCACCTGGAACGTCGCCGGCGCGCAGACCCGCGTGCAGTGGCTCAGCGGCGGGGTGGCCGTCCCGGGCGCCACCGCGACGTCGTACGTCGTCCGGCCGGCCGACGTGGGCAAGCGGATCTCGGTGCGGGTGGCGGCCACGAAGGCCGGTCACTCCTCCGGGACCGCCGGCTCCGCGGCGACGGCGCCGACCGCCCGGGCGGCCACCGCCCTGCGGATCTCGGCCGCCCGGAAGGTGCGCACCCGCAAGCCGCTGACCGTCGTCGTCCGGGTCGGCGCCACCGGCGTCGTCCCGACCGGGACGGTGACGATCCGCGACCGCGGCCGGGTGGTCAGGACGGTCCGGCTGACCGGTGGTCGCGCCGTCGTGAAGCTCCGCCTGACGAAGACCGGGAAGCACCGCCTGGTCGCGACGTACGCCGGCACGGCCTGGGCGACCCCCAGCAGCTCGGCGACGACGGTCACCGTCCGTCGGTGACCGAAGGCGGGACGCGCCGCTCCGGACTCTCCCCCGGAGCGGCGCGTCCCGTCCCTCCCGCTCCTGTTCCGCCGCCCGTCCACCGCCTGTCCACGAGAGGCCCTCGATGAAGCTCCCGACCCGCCGCCTCGCCGCGCTCGCCGCCACCGGCGCCCTGCTCGGCGCCGGCCTGGCCGCCACCGCGCCCACCCCCGCGCTCGCCGCCGACGACCCGGTCGCGCCCCGCGACGGCCTGGTCGCGGAGTACCTGCTCGACGAGACCGCGGGCACCGTCGTCCACAACACCGCCGACGGCTCGGCGTCCGGCACCGACGCCCGCGACGCGACGCTGCGCCAGGGCAGCGACACGCTCTGGGGCAACGGCTCGCTCGGCTTCACCGGCGGGGCCAAGACCAGCGGCAGCTGGGTCGAGCTGCCCGACGACCTGCTCACCGGGAAGCAGCAGGCGACCATCTCGACCGAGCTGTGGGCCGACCCGACGATGCTCAACGGCTTCCACTTCCTCTGGAACATCGGGAACGACGCGACGAGCAGCTACTTCTTCTCGTCGCTCAACTGCGGCAACGGCCGGCGCACCCTGGTCGGGCTGAAGAGCGCCGGCACCGAGCGCCTCGTCCAGGCCGGCAGCTGCGCGACCCAGGCCCAGCGCTGGACCAACCTGACGGTCACCGTCGACGGCGCCACCGACACCGCCAAGGTGTACGTCGACGGCACCGAGGTCGCCAGCGGCGCGATGCCGTACTCGCCCGCCGACGTCGTCGACCAGACCCTCAACACGATCGGCCGGGCGCCCTGGCCGGACCCCAACTTCAAGGGTCGGGTCGGCGCCTTCCGGGTCTACGACCGCGCGCTGGCGCCCGCCGAGGTGACCGCGCTGTCCGACGCCGACGCGGTCGAGCACGCCAGCGAGCTGCAGGCCAGCGCCCAGGCGCTGCTCGCCGGCATCGGCGACCGCACGGTCAACGGCGACACCACGCTGCCGACCGGGAACGGCACCATCACCTGGACCTCCGCCGACCCGGCGGTCGTGGGCACCGACGGCGACGTCGTCCAGCCGCCGACCGGCGCGGAGCCGGTCGAGGTCGACCTCACCGCGACCGTCACGATCCGCGGCCTGGTGGCCACGAAGACGATCACCGTGACCGTGCTGCCCGAGGCCGACCCGGAGGACCCCTACGGCTACCTGATGGTCCACTTCATCGAGGACTCCGCCGGGTACGCCGAGAAGATCTACCTCGACGTCTCCCGCGACGACGACCCGACGCACTGGCTGCCGCTCAACGACGGCGAGCCGATCCTGGCCTCCAACCTCGGCACCACCGGCGTCCGCGACCCCTACCTGACCTACAACCCCGAGACCGAGACCTACTACCTGATCGCCACCGACCTGCGGGTCTTCGGCGGCGACAACGCCGGCTGGGGCACCTGGTCGCGCCGCGGCAGCCAGTTCCTCAACATCTGGGAGTCGAAGGACCTCGTCGAGTGGGGCCCGCTGCGCCAGCTGAAGGTCTCGCCGCCGACCGCCGGCATGTCCTGGGCGCCCGAGGCGACCTGGGAGCCCTCGCTCGGGAAGTTCGTCGTCTACTGGGCCTCGACCCTCTTCGACCCGGCCGACACCGCCCACACCGGCAGCACCTACAGCCGGATCCTCTACGGCACCACGTCGGACTTCGCGACCGACTACGAGTACCAGGGCGTCATGATCGACACCGGCGCCGACGTCATCGACACGACCGTCCTGCAGAACGACGGGACGACGTACCGGCTCTCGAAGGACAACGGCTCGGGCCGCGGCATCTACTACGAGAAGACGACCGCCGCCGACTGGTGGAAGCCGACCACGACCTGGACGCAGATCCAGACCAACCTCGGCCAGGCCGACTACGGCAGCGTCGAGGGCCCGGCCATCTTCAAGGACCACAGCCGCGACCACTGGTACGCCTACGTCGACGTCATCCCGAGCATCGGCTACCGGCCCTACGAGACGACCGACCTGGACGCCGGCTTCACCAAGGTCGACGTCGCCTCGACCGGCTTCGTGATGCCCCCGAGCACCAAGCACGGCGGCGTGGTCTCCCTGACCAAGGCGCAGTACGACGAGGTCCGCGCGAGCGACGTCGCCGAGCTGGTGACCCAGGAGGTCGACGTCACGACCGACGCCGGCACCGCCCCGGAGCTGCCCGCCACCGCCGAGGTGGTGCTGGAGGACGGCCGC
Organism: Nocardioides lianchengensis; assembly: GCF_900101465.1. Lineage (GTDB taxonomy): Bacteria > Actinomycetota > Actinomycetes > Propionibacteriales > Nocardioidaceae > Nocardioides > Nocardioides lianchengensis. The sequence continues at coordinate 380,979 of NZ_FMZM01000004.1, read as the reverse complement.
ACGGACGACGTCCCCGTCGCCTGGGACGCGGTCGAGCCCGCGGCCTACGCCACGGCCGGCTCGTTCACCGTCGAGGGCCGGGTCAAGGCGATCGCCAACAACCTGAACCAGGCCACGGGCGTGGGCCAGCCGCTGACCAGCACGACCGCGATCGACAACGTCGTGACCGCGACCGTGACGGTCGAGCCGCTGCCGGTCCCGCCCGCCCCGGTCGCGACCGTCCCACCGCGGGTCGCCGGCGCTGCCGTCGTCGGCCGGACGCTGAGCGCCACCACCGGCACCTGGGACGTGCCGGGCGCCGTGCTGACGCGGCAGTGGCTCCGCGACGGCGTCCCCGTCGCCGGCGCCACCGGGTCGTCGTACACGCTGCGGCCGGGGGACGCCGGACGTCGGTTCGCCGTCCGGGTGACCGCGACCGCGCCGTCCCGGCCGGCCGGCACCGCCACCTCGGCGCGCACCGCCGCGGTGGCCCGGGCCGCCTCGGCCACCCGGCTGAGGGCCTCGGCCACCCGCGTCCGCCGCGGCAAGCAGGTCCGGCTCACCGTCACCGTCACCGGCGTGCAGCCGACCGGCACCGTCCGGATCACCGACAACGGTCGGGTCCTGCGGACCCTGACCCTGCGTGCCGGGACCGCCACGGTCCGGGTGCCGCTGAAGAAGCGCGGCCGGCACCGCCTGGTCGCCACCTACCTCGGCACCGCCTGGGCCCTGCCCAGCCGCAGCGCCACGACCACCGTCACCGTCAAGTAGAGGACCCCGCCGATGAGACGCACCACCGCCACGGTCACCGCCGTGTCCACCCTGCTCGCGGCCGGCCTCGCCGTCGTCGCGACGACCGCCCCGGCCGGCGCCGCGGACGAGCCGGTCACCTGGACCGACACCTTCGACGGCAGCACCCTGGACAGCCGCTGGGAGGTCGTGAACCCCCAGCCGTCGGCGCTGGCCGTCTCCGGGGGGTCGCTCCGGATCGCCGGCCAGCCCGGCGACACCTGGCAGACCAACAACACGGCCAAGAACGTCGTGATGCTCGACGTCCCGGCCGGTGACTTCACCGCCACGGCCGACGTGTCGGCCGCGGTCGCGAAGGTCTACCAGGGCGCCGGCTTGATCGCCTGGAAGGACATGGACAACTACGTCCGCTCTGGGCTGACCTTCGTCGGGTCGCTGGCGCCGTCCGGGATCGCCATCGAGAACGACGTCGAGTCCGCGGGCGTCTTCACCGCGAACGCCTTCACCGACCGCCCGGCCTCGGCCGTCGAGCGGATCCGGCTGCAGCGCACCGGCAGCACCATCGCCACCAGCTACTGGACCGGCACCGCCTGGGCGCCCGCCGGCTCCACCACGGTCGGCTTCGACACCACCCAGGTCGGCCTCTACGCGCTGGCCGCCCAGGACGGCACCGTCCTGCCTGCGGCCTTCGACAGCTTCACCATCGAGCACGCCGCCCCGTCGGCGGTGGTCCCGACCGGCAGCTTCGTGCTCCAGGCCGAGGGCGGCGCGCCGTACCTGGTGGCGGACGGGGACGCGCTCGAGCTGAGCGCCGACCAGCCGACCGCCAGCCTGCGGCTGACCGCGGAGGACCTCTCCGACGGTGACGTGGCGCTGCGCAACGACGGTCGGCCGGTCGTGCTGTCCGGCGGCGCGCTGCGCCTCGGCACCGGGACGCCGACCCCGCTGCGGATCGTCGACGCGGGCGGCGGCGGCGTCGTGCTGCGCGCGGCGAGCGACGCGGCGTCGTACCTCACCGCCGGGAGCGGGGGCGCCCTGGTGACCGGCACCGAGGCGAACGCGGTCCGGTTCGTGCTGGCCGAGGTCGACGACAGCACCGCGACGCTGTCGATCGACGGCGACGGGACCGGGGCCGAGATCAGCGACTCGATGTTCGGCATCTTCTACGAGGACATCAACTACGCCGCCGACGGCGGGCTGTACGCCGAGCTGGTGCGCAACCGCTCCTTCGAGTTCAACGCAACCGACGCCGCCGGCTTCACCGGCCTGACCGCCTGGCAGGTGCTGAACCGCAGCGGCGCCGGCACCACCGGCACGGTCGTGAACGACGACGGCCGGCTGAACCGGATGAACCGCAACTACCTGAACCTGGTGGCCGCGGCCGCCGGCGACGGCGTGCGCAACATCGGCTTCAACAACGGGCTCCCGGTCAAGGTCGGGGCGACGTACGACGCGTCGGTGTGGGCCCGGTCCACCACCGCCCAGGCCCTGACCGTCCGGGTCGAGGACAACGCCGGCACCGGCGTGCTCGCCACCGGCACGGTCGCGCTCGACGGCAGCGGCACCTGGAAGAAGCACGACGTCACCCTGACCGCCACCGGCACCTCCGACGCGGGCCGGCTGGCCGTGCTCGCGGGCGCGCCGTCGACGGTCGCGCTCGACATGGTCTCGGTCTTCCCGCGCGACACCTGGGTCGGCCCGGTCAACGGCCGCTCGCCGCTGCGCAAGGACCTGATGGAGAAGGTCGCCGCGATGGACCCCGGCTTCCTGCGCTTCCCGGGCGGCTGCGTCACCAACGTCGGCACCTTCAAGACCTACGAGGAGAGCGGGTACGCCGACCGCCAGCGGACCTACCAGTGGAAGGAGACCATCGGCCCGGTCGAGGAGCGGCCGACGAACAAGAACTTCTGGGGCTACAACCAGACCTACGGCATCGGCTACCTCGAGTACTTCGAGCTCGCCGAGGACCTCGGTGCGGAGCCGCTCCCGGTCGTCTCGGTCGGTGCCAACGGCTGCGGCTCGACGATCCCGGAGATGCACGACCCGCAGCTGATCCAGCGCTGGGTCGACGACACCGTGGACCTGATCGAGTTCGCCAACGGCGACGTGACCACCGAGTGGGGCGCCAAGCGCGCGGCCCTCGGGCACCCGGAGCCGTTCGGCCTCGACATGATCGGCCTCGGCAACGAGGAGAACACCACGACCTTCGAGGCCAACTTCCCGGCGTTCCGCGACGCGATCGCGGCGCGCTACCCCGACATCAAGATCATCTCGAACTCCGGCCCGGACTCCTCCGGCAGCCGCTTCGACACCCTCTGGGCGTTCAACCGGGCCCAGAAGGTGGACCTGGTCGACGAGCACTACTACCGCGACCCGTCGTGGTTCCTGGCCAACAACCACCGCTACGACGACTACGACCGCGAGGGGCCGCAGGTCTTCCTGGGCGAGTACGCCTCGCGCGGCAACACGTGGGGCAACGCGCTGGCGGAGGCGTCGTACATGACGGCGCTGACGCGGAACGCCGACGTGGTGCGGCTGGCGTCGTACGCCCCGCTGCTGGCCAACGAGTCGCACGTGCAGTGGAACCCGGACGCCATCTGGTACGACAACGACGAGTCGTGGGAGACCCCGAACTGGGAGATCCAGAAGCTCTTCGGCACCAACCCCGGCGACGAGGTCGTGCCGAGCACGTTCGACGGCGCGGTCAACGCGCCCGAGGACATCGACGGCGGCGTCTTCCTGTCGACCTGGTCGACCAGCGCGGCCTACGACAACGTCACGGTGAAGGCCAACGGGTCGGGCGACACGCTCTTCTCCGACACCTTCGACAACGCGGCGCAGTGGACGCCCGGGTCGGGCAGCTGGGCCGTGAACGGCGGCCGCTACGTCCAGTCGTCGACCTCGGTCAACGACGCCCGCAGCGTCCCGGTCGGGGCCTACGGCAAGGACTGGAGCAACTACACGCTGGAGCTGGACGCGACCAAGCTGGCCGGGTCCGAGGGCTTCATGGTCGGCTTCGCGGCCGGCGGCGCCAACGACTACTACTGGTGGAACCTGGGCGGCTGGAACAACACCCGCTCGGTCCTCCAGCGGGCCAACGGCGGCGCGGCCGCCGAGGTGAAGGCGCTCGAGGGCGTCGGCGTGACGACGGGGACGACGTACCGCCTGAAGATCGTGGTGAGCGGGACGACCATCTCGCTCTACCAGGACGGCGAGCTGCAGCTGACCTACGACCAGGCCGACGCGAGCGAGAAGCTCTTCCAGGTCGTCACCCGCGACACCGCGACCGGCGACGTGGTCGCCAAGGTGGTCAACACCTCGACCGCGCCGGTGCGCACCGACGTGACCGTGACCGACGTGGACGTCGAGCCGACCGCGACCGTCACCACGATGTCCGCCGCCCTGTCGGCGACCAACACCAAGGCCGCGCCGAACACGGTGAAGCCGCGGACCCGCGAGGTCTCGGGCATCGACGGCGCGTTCACCTACGAGTTCCCGGCGTCGTCGGTGACCTTCCTGCGGATGCACACGGTGGACGGGGCCGCCCCCGTCGTCAGCGAGCTGGCGGTCGAGGGCACCTCGGCCAACGGCTGGTACGCCGAGCCCGCGACCGTCCGGGTCACCGCCACCGACGACCGCTCGGTCGACCACCTCGAGGTGCAGGTCGACGACGGCGCGTGGACCGAGATCGCCGGCGCCACCGGCACGGTCCAGGTCACCGGCGACGGGCAGCACACGGTCCGGGTCCGGGCCGTCGACGCGGCCGGCAACGTCGGGGAGGTCCGGCCGGTCGTGGTCGGCATCGACACCACCGCGCCGGTCACCCGGGCGGCCTGGGACGACGAGGAGCGCACGGTCACCCTGACCGGCGCCGACTCGGGAGCCGGGCTGGACGGGATCGAGTACCGGCTCGGGACCGGCCCCTGGACGTCGTACGACGGGCCGGTCGAGGTCGGCGCGGCCGCGACGACCCTGCAGCACCGCGGCACCGACGCCCTCGGCAACACCGAGGAGCCCGGGAGCCTCGAGGTGCCGGCCGCCGGCGCGCCGCAGGCGGTCACCACGACCGCCGGCGTCGTCGGCACCGACCCGGTGGCGATCGGCGGCACGGTGCGGGTGCAGGTGCGGGTCACCGGCGGCTCGCCGACGGGCGCGGTCCGGCTGCTGCAGGACTCGCGGGTCCGGGCGACGGCCACCCTGGCCGGCGGGCGGGCGACCCTCGCCGTACCCGCCGCGACGCTGGGGGTCGGCGCGCACGCGCTGACCGTCGCCTACGCCGGCGACGCGGGGCACACCGCCTCGACCGACGGGGTCTCGGTGCGGGTGGTCAGGGCGTCGTCGTCGACGACGGTCACCGCCCGCCGCACCACCGCGCGGAAGAAGGCCAAGGCCGTCGTGAAGGTGCGCTCCGCCGTGGCCGCCACCGGCCGCGTGGCCGTGGTCGTCCGCAAGGGCGGCCGGGTCGTGGCCCGGGCCACGGTCACCCTCCGCGGCGGCGCCGCCACCGCCAGGCTCCCGCGCCTGAAGGCGGGCAGCTACCGCGTCACCGCGACGTACGCCGGCTCGGCCGGCGTCGCCCCCTCGTCGGGCAGCACCGCCCTGCGGGTCACCAAGGCCGGCCGATGAGCCGGGGAAGGAAGTCGACGATGAGGATGGGGACGCTCCGCTCGTGGCTCGCCGGGACGGCCGCGCTGGCCGTCTCGGCGGCCGGCCTGGCCGTGGTGGGGCCGCCGGCGCCGGCCACGGCCGTCGAGGGCGACCTGACCACCGACCTGGTCGGCTGGTGGAAGCTCGACGAGACCAGCGGCACCACCGCGGCCGACTCGTCCGGGAACGGCCGCAACGGCACGGTGGCCGGGACGGCGTCCTGGAACGCCGGCGACGGCTTCACCTTCAGCGGCGGGGCGAGCAGCGGCGGCAACGCGATCACGCTGCCGAACAACCTGCTCACCGGGCTGGAGGACGTCACCGTCGACTTCGACGCCTGGGTCGACCCGACCCTGACCAGTGGCAACTGGTTCATGTTCAACCTGGGCAACCTGGCGACGTACCCGAACGGGACCGGCTACCTGTTCACCACCAACGACGCGAACGGCCGCTACCGCGGGACCATCGCCGAGGACGGCTTCGCCAGCGAGCAGAGCGTCTCCCGCGCCGGGCACGTCGCCCGCGGCCAGTGGAGACACCTCACGCTCAGCATCGACGGCGGTACGCCGGCCGCCCCGGGCGCGGCGCGGCTCTACGAGGACGGCGTGCTGGTCGCGTCCAACACCAACCTCACCACCAACCCGGGGCTGCTCGGCACGCCGGACGGCACCACCACGCGCAACGTCCTCGGCCGATCGGCGTACGCCGGCGACGCGTCGTTCAAGGGTCGGCTGCGGGACTTCCGGGTCTACTCCCGCGCGCTGACCGGCGCCGAGGCGGCGTCGTCGGCGCAGGACACCAGCACCGCCGCGGCCGAGGCCGACCGCACCGCGCTGACCCTCGGCGACACCAGCGCCGTCGTCGCGAACCTGGCGCTGCCGGCGAGCGGCACCAACGGCAGCACGATCAACTGGGCGACCAGCAACGCCGCGGCCGTCACCGCGGCGGGCGTGGTCACGCGGCCGTCGTACGGCCAGCCGGACGGGACGGCGACCCTCACCGCGACCATCACCCGCGGCGCGGTGACCCGGACCAAGGACTTCGCGGTCACGGTCCTGGCCGAGGAGCAGGACGACGCGGGCAAGGCGCAGGCGGCGGTCGCCGCGGTGACGCTCGTGAAGCCCGACGACGTCCGCGGCAACCTCACCCTGCCGACCGCCGGACGGCACGAGACGGCGTTGACCTGGGCGTCGTCCGCCCCGGCCGTCGTCAGTGCGACCGGCGTCGTCACCCGCCCGGCGTACGGCGCGCAGCCGGTCGACGTCACGCTGACCGTGACGGCGGCCCGCAACGCGGCGACCGCCTCGCGGCCGATCGTGGTCCGGGTCCAGCCCGCGCCCGCGCCCGCCGACTACGACGCCTACGCGTTCGCCTACTTCACCGGCGAGAGCACCGACGACGGCGAGAAGATCTACCTCGGCGCGAGCAAGGGCAACGACCCGCTCGACTACGACGAGCTCAACGACGGCGACCCCGTCCTGGAGTCGACGTACGGCGAGCGCGGGCTGCGCGACCCGTTCATCATCCGCTCCCACGAGGGCGACCGGTTCTGGATGCTGGCCACCGACCTGAAGATCTACGGAGGCAACGACTTCGGCACCGCCCAGGAGACGGGCAGCAAGTACCTCGAGATCTGGGAGTCGACCGACCTCGTCAACTGGTCGCCGCAGCGGCACGTGAAGGTCTCGTCCGACCTGGCCGGCAACACCTGGGCGCCGGAGGCGTTCTACGACGAGGAGGCCGGCGAGTACGTCGTCTACTGGGCCTCGGCGTTCTACCCGACCGCCGAGACCGCGGGCCGCGACATCAACACGTCGTACCAGGAGATGGTCTACGTGACGACGCGGGACTTCGTGACCTTCAGCGACCCGCAGCCCTGGATCGACGTCAAGCGCGGCACCGGTCGCGGCATGATCGACGCGACCGTCGTCCAGGACGGCGACACCTACTACCGGGTGGTCAAGGACGAGGCCGTGATGCGGCCGCGTCAGGAGCGCTCGACCGACCTGCGGGCGACCGTGACCGGCTCGCTGCCGACCACCTCCTCGCCCGCGACGGGCTGGCAGCTGGTCAAGGCCGACGTCGGCCTCAACCAGCCGAACCCGTGGGGCGGCACGTTCACCGGCGGCGAGGGGCCGACGGTGTTCCGCGACAACGAGGTCGAGGACCGCTGGTACATGTTCGTCGACCAGCCCAGCTACCACGGCGGCCAGGGCTACCTGGCCTTCCGCACCGACGACATCGGCTCCGGGAACTGGACCTCGGTCCCGTCCGCGGACCTGCCGGCCAGCCCGCGGCACGGCACCGTCATCCCGGTGACCCAGGCCGAGCTCGACGGCATGCGGGCGGCCTTCCAGCCCGAGCTGCTGGTCGCCTCGGTCGGCGACGCCGCGGTGCGCACCCGCGAGGGGGTCGCGCCGGCGCTGCCGGCGACCGTCCCCGCGACCTTCGGGGACGGCACCAGCGGCCCCGTCGCGGTCACCTGGGACGCGGTCGCGCCCTCGTCGTACGACGGGCCGGGGACGTTCACCGTCACCGGCACGGTCACCCGCGGCTCGGCCGACCGCCCGGTCGCCACGGTCACCGTCACCGACGCGGCCGACCCGGTCGTCACCTTCGAGCAGGAGCCGGACGGCGAGGACGGCTGGTGGGTCACCGACCCGGCCTCGGTCGCTGTCACGGCCACCGACGACACCGGCGTGACGTCGGTGGAGACCGCGCTCGACGGCGGCGCCTGGACCACCACGGCCGGCTCGTCGGCCACCGTGAGCGTGCCCGGCGACGGGCGGCACACCGTGGCCGCCCGCGCGCTCGACACGACCGGCAACCTGTCCGTCGCCGACGACGTCCCGGTGCTGGTCGACACCACCGAACCGGTCAGCCGGGCCACCGCGGTCGGCCGCCAGGTCACGGTCCGCGCGGCCGACGCGACCTCGGGGGTCGCCCGCGTGGAGACGCGGGTCGCCGGCGCCGAGGCGTGGACGTCGTACGACGGACCGGTCCCGGTGGACGGGACCGGCGGCACGGTCGAGTACCGCGCCGTCGACGTCGCCGGCAACGTGGAGGCGACGCACGCGCTGGTCGTCCCGCCGGCCGGCTCGGAGCTGGCCGCCACGACCGTGGTGGCGACCGCCGAGCCCGGCTCGGTCCGGTACGGCGCCGCCGTGCCGGTCGTGGTCCGGGTCAAGGGCGGGACCTCCGCCCCGACCGGGACCGTGCGGGTCCTCTCCGGCGGCCGCTGGCTCGCCGCGGGCACGCTCGCGGACGGCCGGCTGCGCGTGGTCGTCGACTCCGCCGACCTCGGCCGGACCGGCGCGCACACCCTCGTGGTCCGCTACTACGGCGACGCGAGCCACCGGGCCGACGAGGACGCGGTCCCGCTGACCGTGACCCGCGCCGTCTCGACCACCCGCGTGTCCGTGTCGGGTCGGCGGGCGACCGTCCGGGTCGCCACCGACCCGGCCGGCCAGCTCCCCGCCCGGGTCCGCGTGGTCCTGGCCCGGGGCGGGAAGGCCACCGCCACCCGCGAGCTCGCCCTCAGCCGCACCGGCACCGCCTCCTGGCGCCTGCCCCGGCTGCGCGCGGGCACCTGGAAGGTCACCGCCACGGTCCCCACCACCCCCACCCTCCAGGGCTCCTCCGCCACCGACACCCTGAAGGCCCGGAGGAGGTAGCCCACCACCCCGCCCACCGGCGAGTCAGCAGCAATGGTGGGCCGAGTCAGCACTACTGGTGCTGACTCGGCCCCCTACGATGCGGGGCATGCCGGGTCAGAGGGACAGGAGCGGGCGGCGTTCGCCGAGCATGGCCGAGGTGGCCGCGCACGCGGGGGTGTCGCACCAGACGGTCTCGCGGGTGCTGAACGACTCGCCGCTGGTCAAGGAGGACACCCGGGTCAAGGTGCTCGCCGCGATCGAGGAGATGGGCTACCGGCGCAACAACGCGGCGCGGATGCTGGCCACCAACCGCTCCGGGCGGATCGGGATGATCTCGGCCCACCTGGCCCTGCACGGCCCGAGCATGATCGCGGTGTCGGTGCAGGAGGCCGGCCACGACGCCGGGTACGACGTCTCGCTGGTCGGTGTCTCCGACTTCGCGCCGGAGTCGCTGCAGGGCGCCGTCGACCGGCTGCTCGACGAGGCGGTCGAGGCGCTGGTCGTGGCGGTCGCCCACCGCACCGCCACCGAGCGGGCGCTCTCGCTCGACCTCTCCGTGCCGGTCGTGCTGGTCCAGGGCGTGAGCGCGGGCCAGCCGATGGCCGCCGGGATCGACCAGGAGGCCGGCGCCGGCGTGGCCACCGAGCACCTGCTCGACCTGGGTCACCGCCACGTCGCCCACGTCACGGGGCCGACCGACTGGGTCGAGGCCGGTCAGCGCCGGGACGGGTGGCGGCAGGCCCACGAGGACCGCGGCCTGCTGCCCGGACCAGAGCTGCCCGGCGACTGGTCGGCCCGCAGCGGCTACGAGGCCGGCCTGCGGATCGCCGACGACCCCGAGGTGACCGCGGTGTTCGCGGCCAACGACGCGATGGCCCTCGGCGTACTCCGTGCCCTGCACGAGCGCGGCGTCGACGTCCCGGGTCGGGTGAGCGTGGTCGGCTTCGACGACGTGCCCGAGGCAGCCTTCTACTGGCCCGGTCTGACGACGGTCAGCCAGGAGTTCTCGGTGCTCGGCCGGAGCGCCGTCGACCTGACCCTGCGGGCCCTCGGCGGGGAGGTGGAGCCGGCCACCGAGCTGGTCCGACCCGCGCTCGTGGTCCGGGGCTCGACGGGGCCCGCAGCGCCCGCCTGATGTTAACGTTCACATCATGACGCAGGCCCCTGAGCAGCCCCTCCGGACCCTCACTGTCGGAGCCGCGCCAGGGGTGGTGGTCGAGGTGCTGCCGCTCGGCGCGACCGTCCACCGGCTGGAGGTCGCCGGCGCCGACGGGACCCGCCGCAACGTGGTGCTCGGCCACGCGTCCGTCGCCGACCGGCTGGCCAGTACGTCGTACCTCGGCGGGACGATCGGCCGCTACGCCAACCGGATCGCGGCCGGCCGCTTCCCGCTCGACGGCCGCGAGGTCGTGGTCGGCGCCCACGACCGCGGGCACAGCCTCCACGGCGGCCCCGACGGCTTCGACCGGCGGGTCTGGGACGTCGTCGCGCACACCCCCGACGAGGTGGTGCTGCGCCTGGTCAGCCCGGACGGCGACCAGGGCTTCCCCGGCGAGGTCGAGGTCGAGGTCCGCTACCGCGTCGAGGGCAGCGTCGTCCGCGTCGAGATGACCGCGACGACCGACGCGCCGACGGTCATCAACCTCACCAACCACGCCTACTTCAACCTCGACGGCGAGGGCTCCGGGACCGTCGACGACCACGTCCTGGGCATCCCCGCCGACGAGTACACCCCCGTCGACGCGACCGCCATCCCGGTCGGCGGGCACGCCCCGGTCGACGGTACCCCGTTCGACTTCCGCGACCCTGCCCCGCTCGGCCCGGCCCTGCGCCGCGACCATCCGCAGCTGCTCGACGCCCACGGGATCGACCACAACTACGTCGTCCGCGGCAGCGGGCTGCGGACCCACGCGACCCTCGTCTCGCCCCGGTCCGGGATCGCGCTGGAGCTGCGCTCCGACCAGCCCGGGCTGCAGGTCTACACCGGCAACTTCCTCGACGGCAGCAACCCGTCGACGGGTGGCGGCCGCTACCGCCAGGGCGACGGCATCGCCCTCGAGCCGCAGCTCTTCCCGGACTCCCCGAACCGACCCGAGTGGCCGTCCGCGCAGGTCAGGCCGGGTGAGACCTACCGGGCGACCCTGGAGTGGGAGTTCTCGGGCACGCCCTGAGCAGGGCGCCCGCGGGCAGCCCGTAGGCCTCCTCCAGGCGGGTCCGCAGCACCGCTGACGGGACCCCGCGCCCCCGTTCCCAGCCCCGTACGGCGTCCGCGCTGCAGCCGACCCGCGCGGCCAGCTCGGCCTGCGTCCGACCGCTCCACGCGCGCAGCGTGCGCAGCGCCTCGGGCAGGTCGCCGGGGGTCCAGCGGCGCGGGTCGAGCAGCGGCGGCGGGGTGACGCCGGCGGCCCGCGCGACGGTCGCCACCGGCACGCCGTACACCCGCGAGAGCCGGCGTACGACGCCCAGCGGCGGCACCTGGCCGCGCTCCCACGCCCCGACGCTGTGCCGGCTCGCGCCGACCTGGCGGGCGACCGCCTCCTGCGACAGCCCGGTACGACGCCGCAGCCTTCGCAGCGGTCGGTCGACGACCGCGGGCGGGGGTGCCGGCGTGCTCAGCAGGGTCCGCAGCTCGGCCGCCTCGACGGCCAGCAGCTCGGCCAGCGTGGGCAGGTGGCGCAGCGGGAGGCGGGTGCGCCCGGCCTCCCAGCGGTAGACGTGCGCGGGCTCCACCCCGACCGCCTCGGCGACCCGGGACGCGGGCAGTCGGGCGGCCGAGCGGAGCCGGCGCAGGCCGGGCGCGCGGACGCCGGGGGAGGGGTCGGGGGCGTCCGTGCGGGCCTCGTCGAAGAAGCGCGCGACGGCGGCCGGGTCGACGGCCAGCGACCGGGCCAGGCCGTGGATGTGGCCCGGCCCGGGCAGCCGTTCGCGGCGCTCCCAGCGCAGCACGGAGGTGGGGTGGACGCCGAGCTGGCCGGCCAGCTGCTCGGCGCTGAGGGCCCGGCTGAGACGACGGTCTCGCAGGAAGGTGCTCACGATCTCCTCGGATAGACGGCGGTGGACGCTAGCGGACGGCGGGCGGGAACGGGATACAGGTCCAGACCCCCAAGTGAGCGTTCACATTTTTCAGACGTTTCTGATCGCCGGGGGTTGACGAGGTGGAATGTTAGCGCTCACACTCATCCATCAGTGACACCGGTCACAGGGCGAGAGCCCGTCGATCTGGAGGAAGAAACCAGTGCTGAAGAAGACCCTGATCGCCGCGAGCGCGATCTCCCTGAGCGCTTTCGCGCTCACCGCCTGCGGTGGCGACTCGGACGCCGACAGCAAGGGCGGAGACAGCGACGGCAAGATCACCATGGGCTTCGCCCAGGTCGGTGCCGAGAGCGGTTGGCGCACCGCCAACACCAAGTCCATCCAGGAGACGGCGGAGGCGGAGGGCATCGACCTGAAGTTCACCGACGCCCAGGGCAAGCAGGAGAACCAGATCCAGGCGATCCGGTCCTACATCCAGCAGAAGGTGGACGTCATCGCCTTCAGCCCCGTCGTCGAGACCGGCTGGGACGCCGTCCTGCAGGAGGCCAAGGCCGCCAACATCCCGGTGATCCTCACCGACCGCGCGGTCGACTCCGAGGACACCTCGCTCTACAAGTCGTTCCTCGGCTCGGACTTCGTGGTCGAGGGCGAGCGGGCCGGCGACTGGCTCGTCGAGAACGCCGCCGACTCCGACACCAACGGTGACGGCAAGGTCAACGTGGTCCAGCTCGAGGGCACCACCGGTGCCGCTCCCGCCATCGACCGCGCCGAGGGCTTCGCCGAGAAGATCGCGGCCGACCCGACCATCGAGGTCACCGCCTCGCAGACCGGCGACTTCACCCGCGACGGCGGCAAGCAGGTCATGGAGTCGTTCCTGCAGTCCGACGACACCATCGACGTCGTCTACGCCCACAACGACGACATGGGCCTGGGCGCCATCGAGGCCATCGAGGCCGCCGGCAAGAAGCCGGGCGAGGACATCAAGATCATCACCGTCGACGCCGTCAAGGACGGGATGACCGCTCTCTCCGAGGGCAAGATCAACTTCATCGTCGAGTGCAACCCGCTGCTCGGTCCGCAGCTGATGGACCTGGCCAAGAAGGTCGTCGACGGCGAGGAGGTCGAGGCCCGGGTGCTCACCGAGGAGGGCACCTTCACCCCCGAGCAGGCCAAGGAAGTCCTGGCCGACCGCCAGTACTGAGCCGACCGCTCTGACCCCCGGTCGCAACCCGACCACCACCCCAACCACGTCGCTCGGGTGACGCGCTCCGCCTGATGTCGTCGGGCCCGTCCGGTCACCTCCGGACGGGCCCGGCCGACGCACGCGAGGGCAGCCCCACCAGCAGGGAGAGGAACGAGATGACGCAGATGGACGTCCAGCCCTCGGAGACGGGCACCGCCGCCCCGACCGCCCGGACCCCCGTGATCGAGATGCGGGACATCTCGATCACCTTCGGCAGCGTCCGCGCGCTGAGCGAGGTGTCGCTGCGCCTCTACCCCGGTGAGGTGCACGCCCTGATGGGCGAGAACGGCGCCGGCAAGTCGACGCTGATCAAGGCGCTCACCGGCGTCTACACGATCGACTCGGGCACCGTCCTGGTCGGCGGGGAGGAGCACTCCTTCTCGTCCCCAGCCGCCTCCCAGGCCGCCGGCATCAGCACGGTCTACCAGGAGGTCAACCTGGTCCCGAACCTGACCGTCGCCGAGAACATGCTGCTCGGCCGCGAGCCCCGGCGCTTCGGCGCCATCAACGTCCGGGCCATGAACCGCCGGGCGCGCGAGACCCTTACCGGTCTCGGCCTCGACATCGACCCCGCCTCCGTCCTCGGCGAGCACCCGATCGCGATCCAGCAGCTGGTCGCCATCGCCCGCGCCGTGGACGTCGAGGCCCGGGTCCTGATCCTCGACGAGCCCACCTCCAGCCTCGACTCCGACGAGGTGGCGAAGCTGTTCGAGGTGATGCGCCGGCTGCGCGAGCAGGGCGTGGCCATCGTCTTCGTGTCGCACTTCCTGGACCAGATCTACGAGATCTCCGACCGGATGACCATCCTGCGCAACGGCCGCCTGGTCGAGGAGCGGATGGTCTCCGAGACCAGCCAGCTGGAGCTGGTGAAGCTGATGATCGGCCGCGAGCTGGAGGCCCTCGAGCGCCTCGACCGCGAGCCCCCGAACACCGAGGCGGAGGTCGGCACCCCCGTCCTCCAGGCGCTCGGGATCGGCCGCAAGGGCTCGCTGGAGGCCACCGACCTGGAGCTCTTCGAGGGCGAGGTCATCGGCATCGCCGGGCTCCTCGGCTCGGGCCGCACCGAGCTGGCCCGGCTGCTCTTCGGTGCCGACACCGTCGACACCGGTGAGCTGACCTTCCGCTCCGAGCGTCGCCGGCTGCGCAGCCCGCGACACGCCATCGACCGCAAGATCGCGTTCTCCAGCGAGGACCGCAAGGCCGAGGGCGTGGTGGGCGACCTGACCGTCGCCGACAACATGCTGCTCGCGCTGCAGGCCTCGCGCGGCTGGCTGCGGCCCATCCCGCAGTCGACCCGCACCCGCCTGGTCGACGAGTACATCCAGGCCCTCGACATCCGGCCCGCCGACCCGAGCGCCCTGATGCGCAACCTGTCGGGCGGCAACCAGCAGAAGGTGCTGCTCGCCCGGTGGCTGATCACCGAGCCCGAGGTGCTGATCCTCGACGAGCCGACGCGGGGCATCGACATCGGCGCCAAGGCGCAGATCCAGGCCAAGGTGGCCGAGCTCGCCGCCGAGGGTCTCTCGGTGGTCTTCATCTCCGCCGAGCTGGAGGAGGTGCTGCGCCTCAGCGACCGCCTGGTCGTGATGCGCGACCGCCGCAAGATCGACGAGCGCCCCAACTACGACGTCAGCGTCAGCGACGTCCTCGAGATCATCGCGGGCGAGGCCCGCTCCGAGCAGCAGCCCGAGCAGCAGGAGGAGACCCGTGCCTGAGTCCCCGACCCTCGTCCAGCGCGTGGTCCGCCACCAGCTCATGTGGCCGGTGCTGGCCCTCGTCGCGCTGCTGGTCGTCAACGTCGTCGCGACGCCGACCTTCTTCAACATCCGGATGCAGGACGGCCACCTCTACGGCAACCTCGTCGACATCGTGCGCAACAGCGCGCCGGTGATGCTGGTCGCCCTCGGCATGACCCTGGTCATCGCCACCCGCGGCATCGACCTCTCGGTCGGCGCCATCGCCGCCATCGCCGCGGCCGTCGCCTGCACCCGCATCGTCGGCGCCGCCGACGAGGGGGCCGCCACCACGGCGATCATGGCCTGCACCTACGCGCTCGTCGTCTGCCTGCTCCTCGGCGCCTGGAACGGCTTTCTGGTCTCGGTGCTCGGCATCCAACCGATCATCGCGACCCTGATCCTGATGGTCGCCGGTCGCGGCATCTCGATGGCCATCACTGACGGCCAGATCACCACGGTCAACAACAGCTGGTTCAGCGACCTGGCGTCCGGCTTCGTGCTCACCCTCCCGCTGGCCTTCCTGGTCGCCGTCGGCGTCTTCCTGCTCACCGCCCTGCTGACCCGCCGTACGGCGCTCGGCATGCTGATCGAGGCGGTCGGGATCAACCCGGAGGCCAGCCGGCTGGCCGGCGTCCGCTCGCGCACCATCATCTGGACCGTCTACGCCTTCGCCGGCCTCTGCGCCGGCATCGCCGGCCTGGTCATCGCGGCCAACACCAACTCGGTCAACGCCAACAGCCTGGGCCTGTGGATCGAGCTCGACGCGATCCTCGCCGTCGTCATCGGCGGTACGTCGCTCGCCGGCGGGCGGTTCTCGCTGACCGGCACGTTCATCGGCGCGCTGTTCATCGCCACCCTGGCCCGCACGATCCCCAACATCGGGATCCCGTCGGAGCTCAACTACCTCTTCAAGGCCGTCGTCGTGATCGCCGTCTGCCTCCTCCAGTCGCCCAAGGCGCGCGCGGTGTTCCGCTCCCGCCGCGGCGGCCCGACCGTCCCGACCGGCCCCGCCGCTCCCGTCCCCGCGAAGGCAGGTTCCGTCGCATGAGCGCCATCACCTTCCCCACCTCGTCCACCTGGGACCGGGTCAAGGGCTACACGCCGCCCACCCGCTTCCTCCCCGTCATCGCCACCCTGGCCCTGTTCGTCGGCCTGTTCGGCGCCGGCGGCGTCCGGTACGACGGCCTCGCCGACCCGCAGGTGCTGCTCAGCCTGCTCATCGACAACGCGTTCCTGATCGTGCTCGCGGTCGGCATGACGTTCGTGATCCTCACCGGCGGCATCGACCTCTCGGTCGGCTCGGTGGTGGCGCTGTCCACGATGATCGCGGCGAAGACGCTGCAGATGGGCTGGTCGCCGTACCTCTCCATCGCGGCGGTGCTCGCGACCGGCACCCTGCTGGGGCTGCTGATGGGGCTGCTCATCCACTACTTCGACATCCAGCCGTTCATCGCCACCCTGGCCGGGCTGTTCCTGGCCCGCGGCCTGACCTACCTGATCAGCGTCGAGTCGATCTCGATCAGTGACGAGACCTTCACCCAGCTGGCCTTCAAGACCGTCTACTTCGGCGAGTACTACCTGCGCTGGACGGCGATCGTCGCGCTGATCACGGTCGCCATCGCGGCGTACGTCCTGGCCCGCACCCGCTTCGGCCGCACCGTCTACGCCATCGGCGGCAGCGAGAGCTCGGCGATGCTGATGGGCCTGCGGGTGGCCTTCACCAAGGTCGGCGTCTACGTCATCAGCGGCTTCTGCGCCTCGCTCGCCGGCCTGCTCTTCTCGCTCTACATCCTCTCCGGCAACAGCCTGCACGCGGTCGGCATGGAGCTCGACGCGATCGCCGCGGTGGTCATCGGCGGCACCCTGCTCACCGGTGGCCGGGGGTACGTCGTCGGCTCGCTGCTCGGCGTGCTCGTGCTGGGCATCATCAAGACGCTGATCTCCTTCGACGGGACCCTGAGCTCCTACTGGATCCGGATCATCACCGGCGTGCTGCTGCTGGCCTTCGTCGTCGTCCAGCGGTTCGCGACCCGGCGGCAGTCGTGACCGACCTCGCCCCGCGCCCGACGGTCGAGCGCACGCCGGTCATGGCCGACGTGGCGCGGCTGGCCGGCGTCTCGCACCAGACCGTCTCGCGGGTCATCAACGGGCAGAACAACCTGCGCCCGGAGACCCGCGAGCGGGTGCTGCAGGCGATCCGCCAGCTCGGCTACCGGCCCAACAGCGCCGCCCGGGCGCTGGTCACCCGGCGCTCCGCGACCATCGGGGTCATCGGCTCGAAGTCCGGCTACTGGGGCCCGAGCACCGTGCACCGCACCATCCAGGCCGCCGGCCGCGAGGCCGGCTACTACGTCAGCTCGGCCAACCTGCAGAGCCTGAACCGCGACGAGCTGGTCGACGCGATCAGCCACCTGCGCGACCAGAGCGTCGAGGCGATCGTGCTGATCGGCGGCACCGACGACGCCCTCGAGGTGGCCCGCGCCCAGGAGGACCTCGGGACGCCGGTGATCGTGGTCGAGGGCGACGAGAGCAAGACCCGCTGGACCGTCGGCGTCGACCAGGTCGCCGGCGCGGAGCTCGGGACCAGCCTGCTGATCGAGCTGGGCCACACCGAGATCCTGCACCTCGCCGGACCGCCGGAGTGGACCGAGGGCCGCTCGCGGCACACCGGCTTCCGCAACGCGATGTTCGCGGCCGGCCTCCGCCCGCTGGCGCCCGTCGAGGGCGACTGGTCGGCGCGCAGCGGCTACGAGGCCGGCCTCGAGATCGCCCGCCGCGACGACGTCACCGCGGTCTTCTGCGCCAACGACCAGATGGCGCTGGGCCTGCTCCGCGCGCTCTCCGAGGCGGGCCTCTCGGTCCCCGGCGACGTCAGCGTCGTCGGCTTCGACGACATCCCGGAGGCGGCGTACCTCATCCCGCCCCTGACCACCGTCCGCCAGGACTTCACCGCCGTCGGCCGCCGGGCCATCGAGATCATCCAGGCCGCTCTCGCCGGCACTCCCGGTCCCGAGCGGCTGATCGGCCCCGAGCTCGTCGTCCGGGCCAGCAGCGGCCCGCCCCCCTCCCGCACGCAGACCCGCTCTCAGAAGAGGAACTAGACCATGTCCGACCAGTACGTCGTGGGCGTCGACTACGGCACGCTCTCGGGCCGTGCCGTCGTCGTCCGCGTCTCCGACGGGGCCGAGCTCGGCACCGGGGTGCACGAGTACCCGCACGCCGTCCTCGAGACGAGCCTGCCGAACGGCCGCCCGCTGCCCCCCGACTGGGCGCTGCAGGTGCCCGAGGACTACCGCGAGGTGCTGCGCGTCGCCGTACCCGCTGCGATCGCGGCCGCCGGCATCGACCCGGCCGACGTCGTCGGCATCGCCACCGACTTCACCGCCTGCACGATGGTGCCCTGCCTCGCCGACGGCACCCCCCTCGTCGAGACCGGGTACGACGACCGACCGCACGCCTACGTCAAGCTCTGGAAGCACCACGCCGCCCAGCCCCAGGCCGACCGGATCAACCGGCTGGCCGAGGAGCGGGCCGAGCCCTGGCTGCCCCGGTACGGCGGGCTGATCTCCTCGGAGTGGGAGTTCGCCAAGGGCCTCGAGCTCTTCGAGGAGGACCGCGACCTCTACGACCGGATGGAGCACTGGGTCGAGGCCGCCGACTGGATCGTCTGGCAGCTGTCGGGCGAGTACGTCCGCAACGCCTGCACCGCCGGCTACAAGGGCCAGCGCCAGGACGGCGCCTACCCGACCACCGACTACCTCGAGGCGCTCGCGCCCGGCTTCGGCTCGTTCGTCGAGGACAAGCTGGAGCACCGGATCGGCCAGCTCGGCGAGCAGGCCGGACGGCTCACCGAGGAGGCCGCCGCCTGGACCGGGCTGCCCGCGGGCATCGCGGTCGCGGTCGGCAACGTCGACGCCCACGTCACCGCCCCCGCCGCGCAGGCGGTCCGGGCCGGCCAGATGGTCGCCATCATGGGCACCTCCACCTGCCACGTGATGAGCGCCGAGGTGCTCCGCGAGGTCCCCGGCATGTGCGGCGTCGTCGACGGCGGGATCATCGCGGGATCCTGGGGCTACGAGGCCGGCCAGTCCGGCGTCGGCGACATCTTCGGCTGGTTCACGAAGTTCGGGGTGCCCGCGTCGTACGCCGAGGCCGCGGCGGAGGCGGGGGAGTCCCTGCACGAGCACCTGACCCGGCTGTCCGCCGTCCAGGAGGTCGGCGAGCACGGCCTGGTCGCGCTCGACTGGCACTCCGGCAACCGCTCGGTGCTGGTCGACCACGAGCTCTCCGGCCTGGTCATCGGGCAGACCCTGGCCACCCGGCCCGAGGACGTCTACCGCGCGCTGCTCGAGGCGACCGCCTTCGGGACCCGGGTGATCGTCGAGACCTTCCGCGACAGCGGGATCCCGGTCGAGGAGTTCATCGTCGCCGGCGGCCTGGCCAAGAACGCCCTGCTGATGCAGACCTACGCCGACGTCACCCGGCTGCCGCTGTCGATCATCGACTCCGAGCAGGGCCCGGCCCTCGGCTCGGCGATCCACGCCGCGGTCGCGGCCGGCTGCTACCCGGACGTGCCGACCGCGGCGAAGTCGATGGGCAAGGTGCGGCCGTCGGTCTACCTGCCCGACGAGACCCGCGCGCAGGCCTACGACCGGCTCTTCGAGGTCTACCTCGACCTGCACGACCACTTCGGCCGTCGGACCACCACGATGCGGCGCCTCAAGGCGCTGCGCCGCGACGCGGTCGCCCGCCGTACCTCCGAGGGCGCCGAGGGGGAGACCCGATGACGATCACTGCCGACGTCGCCGCGACGATCACGACCCTGCGGCGCGAGGTCTGCGCGCTGCACGAGCAGCTGACCCGCTACCGGCTCGTCGTGTGGACCGCCGGCAACGTGTCCGCCCGGGTGCCCGGCCAGGACCTGCTCGTCATCAAGCCGTCCGGCGTCTCGTACGACGACCTCACCCCCGAGAACATGGTCGTCTGCGACCTCCAGGGCCGGGTCGTCGAGGGGCAGCACGCGCCGTCCTCGGACACCGAGGCGCAGGCCTACGTCTACCGCGAGCTGCCGCACGTCGGCGGCGTGGTGCACACGCACTCGACGTACGCCACGGCGTGGGCGTCGCGCGGCGAGGCCGTGCCGTGCGTGCTGACCATGGGCGCCGACGAGTTCGGCGGCGAGATCCCGGTCGGGCCGTTCGCGATCATCGGCGACGACTCGATCGGCCGGGGGATCGTCGACACCCTGCGCGACCACCGCTCGCCGGCCGTCCTCATGCAGAACCACGGCGTCTTCACCATCGGCCCGACCGCGAAGGCCGCCGTGAAGGCCGCGGTGATGTGCGAGGACGTCGCCCGCACCGTGCACAAGGCGCGCCAGCTCGGCACGCCGCTGGCCATCGACCAGACCCACGTCGACTCCCTCTACGACCGCTACCAGAACGTCTACGGCCAGCGCTGACCGCGCGCTCGGTCCCGCTCCTCAACGGAAGGCAATCCCTCCCATGACCACCCCGACTCCCGAGGTCTGGTTCCTCACCGGCAGCCAGTCCCTCTACGGGCCCGAGACCCTCGACCAGGTCGCCGCCCAGAGCCAAGGCATCGCCGCCCGCCTCGACGCGACCTCCGACTTGCCGATCAAGGTCGTCTGGAAGCCCGTCCTGCTGGACGCCGGCTCCATCCACCGCCAGGTCCTGGCCGCGAACAGCGCGCCCGAGTGCGTCGGCGTGATCACCTGGATGCACACGTTCTCGCCGGCCAAGATGTGGATCGCCGGCCTCGACGCGCTGCAGAAGCCGCTGCTCCATCTGCACACCCAGGCCGGCATGGAGCTGCCGTGGTCGACCATCGACATGGACTTCATGAACCTCAACCAGGCCGCCCACGGCGACCGGGAGTTCGGCTACATCCAGTCGCGGCTCGGCGTACCGCGGAAGACGGTGGCGGGCCACGTCGACTCGCCCGTCGTCGCCGCGCGGATCGGCCAGTGGGCCCGGGCCGCCGTCGGCCGGCGCGAGCTGCGCCAGCTGAAGCTGGCCCGCTTCGGCGACAACATGCGCGACGTCGCGGTCACCGAGGGCGACAAGGTCGAGGCGCAGCTGCGCTTCGGGGTCTCGGTCAACACCTACGGCGTCAACGACCTCGTCGCGGTCGTCGACCAGGTCGCCGACGCCGACATCGACAAGCTGGTCACCGAGTACGCCGACACCTACGCCGTCGACGCCTCGCTGCTCCCGGGCGCCGAGCGCCACGAGTCGCTGCGGTACGGCGCCCGCATCGAGCTCGGCCTGCGCGCGTTCCTGGGCGAGGGCGGCTTCGGCGCGTTCACGACGAACTTCGAGGACCTCGGCGGCCTGCGCCAGCTCCCCGGCCTGGCCGTGCAGCGGCTGATGGCCGACGGCTACGGCTTCGGCGGCGAGGGCGACTGGAAGACGTCCGTGCTGCTGCGCGGCATGAAGGTGATGGCCGCCGGGCTGCCTGGCGGCACGTCGTTCATGGAGGACTACACCTACCACCTGGTCCCCGGCGAGGAGAAGATCCTCGGCGCCCACATGCTCGAGGTCTGCCCGACCATCACCTCCGCCCAGCCGTCCCTGGAGATCCACCCCCTCTCCATCGGCGGCCGCGAGGACCCGGTCCGCCTCCGCTTCACCGCCGACCCCGGCCCCGCCGTCGTCGCCGGCCTCTCCGACCTCGGCGACCGGTTCCGCCTCACGGTCAACGAGATCGACGTCGTGGAGCCCGACGCGGCGCTGCCGAACCTCCCCGTCGCCTGCGCCGTCTGGGAGCCCCGCCCCTCGCTCGCCACCTCCGCCGAGTCCTGGCTGATGGCCGGCGCCCCGCACCACACGGTGCTGTCGAAGGCCATCGGCGTCGAGATCCTCGAGGACTTCGCGGAGATGACCGGGGTCGAGCTCGTCACCATCGACGCCGACACCACCCCGCGGTCCTTCCAGCGCGAGCTGCGCTGGAACGCCGCCTACCACCGGCTGGCCAGCCGGCTCTGATCACGGCTCGGGCCGGTCCTTGATCCGCCGGCCCGAGTCGTCTCCAGGGGGCGGGGTGAGTTTTATCGGCTAGCCGACGAACCTCACGCCGGGACGACAAAGGTTCATCGTCCAGGCGTGAGTTTTATCGGCTAGCCGATAAAACTCACCCGGCCACCCCGGCCCACCCCGCGGCGGCCTCAGCGCTCGTCGTACGACGCCCGGCTGGCGTCGACGTCGCGGTTGTGGGCGACCGCCCACTCGGCGAGCGCGACGGCCGGGCCGAGCAGGGTGCGGCCGAGCGGGGTGAGCTCGTACTCGACCCGCGGCGGCACCTCGCCGTACGACGTCCGCGACACCAGGCCGTCGCGCTCGAGCTGGCGCACGGTGCGGGTGAGCATCCGCTGCGAGATGCCGCTGACCCGCTGCTGGAGCTCGGAGAACCGCAGCCGCTCGCCGTCGAGCGTCGCGACCACGAGCAGCGACCAGGTGTCGCCGATCCGGTCGAGGACCGCCCGCACGGCACGCCCGCCGTCGCCGCGGATCAGGCAGGTCTTCTCGTAGGCCGTCACGGTGCCTCCTCCTCGATCAGGCACACCGGTGTGCCTTTTGTACGCCCCTCGATTCTGCTCCAGCATCCGTCCCATGGACCCCATGGACCCCGTGGACATCGCGTACTGGATCGTGGCCGGCCTGCTGGCGGCCTTCTACCTCTACTCCGGCGGGCTGAAGGTCGTCCGCAGCCAGGAGCAGCTGGCGCCGATGATGGGCTGGGTCGACACGATCCCGATGCCCCTCGTCCGCGCGGTCGGGGCCGTCGAGGTGTTGGGAGCGCTCGGCCTCGTGCTGCCGCCGCTCACGGGTGTCGCGCCGGTCCTGGCCCTGGTCGCCGCGCTCGGCTTTCTGGTCCTGCAGCTGCTGGCCACCGCCCTGCACCTCTCGCGCGGCGAGGCCCGGGTGACGGGCCTGAACGCCGTCCTGGTCGTGCTCGCGGGCGTGGTCGCCTGGCTCGCGACCACCTGGTGAGCAGGCTTATTGTCCACTAACTAACTCTGCTTTATGTTGAATCGACCCCGACTCAACGAGGAGCACCCGTGTCGCACCGTCCCGAGACCCTGGCCGTCCACGCAGGTCAGGAGGAGCACGACCCCACGACCAACGCGCGGGCCGTGCCGATCTACCAGACCACGTCCTACGTCTTCAACGACACCGAGCACGCCGCGAACCTGTTCTCGCTGGCCGAGCCCGGCAACATCTACACCCGGATCATGAACCCGACCCAGTCGGTCTTCGAGGAGCGGATCGCCCAGCTCGAGGGCGGTGTCGGGGCCCTGGCGACGGCGTCCGGCTCGGCGGCGACGACGTACGCCGTCCTCAACCTGGCTGGCACGGGCGACAACATCGTGGCCCTCTCGACCCTGTACGGCGGGACGTACGCGCTGTTCGCGCACACGCTGCCGCAGTTCGGCATCACGGTGCGGTTCGTCGACCCGGAGGACCCGGCCGCGCTGAGGGACGCCGTCGACGACCGGACCCGGCTGGTCTTCGCCGAGACCATCGGCAACCCCAAGATCAACGTCGTCGACATCCGCGCGTGGGCCGACGCGGCGCACGCGCAGGGCCTGCCGCTGATCGTCGACAACACCGCGCCGACGCCGCTGCTGGCCCGGGTCTTCGACCACGGCGCGGACGTGGCGGTGCACTCCGCGACCAAGTACATCGGCGGCCACGGCACCTCCATCGGCGGCGTCATCGTCGACTCGGGCAACTTCGACTGGGCGGCGCACGCAGAGCGGTTCCCGGGCCTCACCGGGCCGGACGCGGCGTACCACGGCGTCGTGTGGACCGAGGCCGTCGGCAACCTGGCCTACATCATCCGCGCCCGCACGGTCCTGCTGCGCAACACCGGCGCCGCGATCACCCCGATCAACTCGTGGCTCTTCCTGCAGGGCCTGGAGACCCTCCCGCTGCGGATCGAGCGGCACAGCGAGAACGCGCTGCGGGTGGCCGAGTTCCTCGCCGGCCACTCCGAGGTCTCGTGGGTCAGCTACCCCGGCCTGCCCGACAGTCCCTACAAGGCGGTGGCCGACCGGATCTTCACCGGCCGCGGGTACGGCGGGCTCGTCAGCTTCGGCGTGAAGTCCGGACGCGACGGAGGCAAGCGGTTCATCGAGGCGCTCCAGCTCTTCTCCCACCTGGCCAACATCGGCGACGCGAAGTCGCTGGCCATCCACAACGCGACCACCACCCACTCGCAGCTGACGCCCGACGAGCTCGAGGCGGCCGGCGTGCCGGAGGACGGCGTCCGGCTCTCGGTCGGCATCGAGCACGTCGAAGACCTGATCGCCGACCTCGAGCAGGCGTTGGCCGCCAGCAAGTGACCGAGTCGTGAGCAGCACCCCGGAGCGGGTCGTCCTCGCCACCGAGGACGACCCGCTCACCCTCGAGCACGGCCGCCGCCTCGACCACGTCGAGGCCACCTACGAGACCTGGGGCGAGCTCGCGCCGGCCCGCGACAACGTCGTCTTCATCGCGCACGCCCTCACCGGCGACGCCCACGCGGCCGGCCCCGGCGGCTGGTGGGAGAACCTGATCGGCCCCGGCCGGGCGATCGACACCGACCGCTTCCACGTGGTCTGCCCCAACCTGCTCGGCGGCTGCCGCGGTACGACGGGCCCGTCGTCGCCCGACCCGGCCACCGGCGCGCCGTACGGACTGGACTTCCCGCTGCTGACCGTCCGCGACCTGGTCGCCGTCCACCGCCGGCTGCTGCGCCACCTCGGCGTCGACCGCCTGCACGCCGCGATCGGCGGCTCGCTCGGCGGGATGCAGGTGTTGCAGTGGGCGATCGACGACCCGGCCGCGATCGAGCGGGCCGTCGTGGTGGCCGCGTCGTCGCGGCTCTCGGCCCAGAACATCGCCTTCTCCGCCGTCGCCCGCGACGCCATCCTGCGCGACCCCGACTTCCACGACGGCCGGTACGCCGAGCGCGGCGTACGGCCCGATCGGGGCCTGGCCGTGGCCCGACGGATGGCCCACATCACCTATGTCTCCGAGGAGTCGCTGGAGGCCAAGTTCGGCCGCGAGCGGCTCGCCGACGGGCCGCCGCGGCACGGCACCGACTTCCAGGTCGAGGCCTACCTCGACCACCAGGCATCGGTCTTCCTGGAGCGCTTCGACGCGCTGTCCTACCTCTATCTCACCCGGGTCATGGACTACTTCGACCCGTTCGCCGACCCCGCCGCGGCCGCCCGCGCCGGCTCCGGCGGCACCCGGTTCCTGGTCGTCTCCTTCGACACCGACTGGCGCTTCCCGACGGCCCACTCCCGCCGGATCCACGAGCACCTCGCCGCCGCCGGCACCCCCAGCGAGCACGTCGAGCTCCGCTCACCCTGGGGCCACGACTCGTTCCTGCTCCAGCCGGCTGGCTACCACGACCTGGTCGGTGCTTTCCTGAGTCGGTGACCCGCATCGACGCCGACTACCTGGTCGTCGGGGCCGGCGCCTCCGGCCTGGCCTTCACCGACGCGCTGGTCGACCACGATCCGCGCGCCCGGGTCGCGCTGGTCGACCGCCGGACCGGTCCCGGCGGCCACTGGCGCGAGGCGTACCCGTTCGTCCGCCTGCACCAGTCGTCGACCTTCTACGGCGTCGCGTCGACCCTGCTCGGTGGCGGCCGGATCCAGACCGCGGGCCCCGAGGCCGGTCTGCACGAGCGGGCCGACCAGCCCACCATCCAGGCCTACTACGACGACGTCCTCGAGCGCCTGGTCGGCACCGGCCGGGTCGAGCTGCTGACCGGCAGCGAGTACGACGACCGCACGGTCGTCGCGCAGGAGACCGGGGCGCGGTCCGTCGTACCCGACGGGTGCCGGGTGGTCGACGCCCGCTACCTCGCCCCCGACATCCCGGCCGAGACGCCGCCACGGTTCGCCGTCGACGGCGTGCGGGTGATCCCGGTCAACGACCTGCCGCGGGTGGAGGACGACCCGAGCCAGTACGTCGTCGTCGGGTCCGGCAAGACCGCCACCGACGCCGTGGTCTGGCTGCTCGGCCGCGGCGTCGACCCGGACGCGATCTGCTGGGTGCGCCCGCGCGACCCGTGGATGCTGGACCGGGCCCAGATCCAGCCCGACCCGGCCGTCTACCTCGCGATGGTCGCCGACCTGATGGGTGCCGCCGCCACCGCCCCGTCCCTGGACGCGCTCTTCCTCGCCCTGGAGGACGCCGGGATCATGATGCGGATCGACCGGTCGGTGACCCCGACGATGGCCAAGGCGCCCACCCTCGGCCGCTGGGAGCTCGACCTGCTCCGCACCGTCGAGCACGTCGTCCGCCTCGGCCACATGCTGTCGGTCCGCCCCGGTCGCCTCGAGCTGGAGCGCGGCACGGTCGCCCTCGCCCCCGACGCCCTCGTCGTGAACTGCGCCGCCGACGGCCTGAAGCTGCCCCCGCTCGTCCCGATCTGGCGCCCGGACGTCATCACCATCCAGCCGGTCCGCGCGGGCTTCCCGTGCTTCGGCGCCGCGCTCACCGGGTACGTCGAGGCGACCCGCGCCGACGACGCCGACAAGAACCGGATCGCCCCGCCCTCGTCGTACGGCAACACGCTGGTCGACTGGGCCCGGATGAACGTCCTCGGCTCCCGCGCCACCGCCGCCTTCAACGCCGAGCCCGACATCCGCGACTGGGCGAACCGCGTCCCCCTCAACCCCGCCCGCATCCCGCCCGACCACCCCGGCTCCCCGGCACTCGACGACGCCCTCGCCCGCCTGTCCGCCACCACCGCCCCGGCCATGGAACGGCTCGCTCAGCTCGCCGGTGGCTGAGCAGGTCGCGCAGCGACCCTGTCGACCCCCCTGCACCCGACTGCCGACCTCGATCGGGGTCGCTTGTCGGCTGCGGGGGTTTCGACACGCTCAGGCGCCAGAGCGCCTTCGCTGCTCAACCACCGGCCGGTGGTTGAGCAGGTCGCGCAGCGACCGTGTCGAAACCCCCGCACCCGACCGCCGACCTCAGCCCAGGTCGGCCAGATCCAGCACGAACCGGTAGCGCACGTCGTTCCGTCCCAACCGCTCCAAGGCGGTGCCCACCTCCCGAGAGGGCACCACCTCCACGTCCGCGGTGATCCCGTGCTCCCCACAGAAGTCGAGCAGCTCCTGGGTGTGCGGCCGCCCGCCGCTGCCGCCGGAGGCGAGGCTCTTGCGTCCGATGAGCAGCGCCATCGTCTCGATGTCGATCGGCCCGAGGTGGCCGACCGAGCAGAGGGTGCCGTCGAGCGCGACGACCCCGAGGTACGGCGTGAGGTCGTGCGCGGCCGAGACCGTGTCGACCACCAGGTCGAGCGAGTTCGCCACTGCGGCCATCGCGGAGGGATCGGTGGAGACGACCACGTGGTCCGCCCCGAGGGCCCGCGCGTCGTCGGCCTTGCCGGGGGAGGTGGTGAAGACGGTGACCTGCGCGCCGAGGGCGTGCGCGAGCTTGACCGCGAGGTGCCCGAGTCCGCCGAGCCCGACCACGCCGACCCGGGAGCCCGGGCCGACCTGCCAGCGCCGCAGCGGCTCCCACACGGTGATCCCGGCGCACATCAGCGGGGCGACGGCAGCCGGGTCGAGGCCGGCCGGCCGGTGGTAGACGAAGCGGTCGCGGACGACGTACTCGCCGGAGTAGCCGCCCAGCGTGCGCGAGCCGTCCACGCGGTCGCGGCCGCCGTACGTGAGGGTCGGGAACTCGGCGCAGAAGTTCTCCTGCCCGGCCACGCACATCGCGCAGACCCCGCAGGAGTCGACAATGTTGCCGACCGCGACCGGGTCGCCGACCGCGAACTCGGTGACGGACGCGCCGACCGCGGCGACCTCGCCCACGAACTCGTGCCCCGGTACGACGGGGAACGCGTTCGGGTCCTGGCTGCTCACGGCGTGCAGGTCGGTGTGGCAGACCCCGCAGTGGGTCACTCGCACCGCCACGTCGTCGGGGCGCAGCTCGCGCCGCTCGACGGTGACCAGCTCGAGCCCGCTGCCGGGGGCCGCCGCCTGGAAGGCCTGGATGCTGCGCATTTCGTCTCCTCAAAACCAACTGGTTAGTTACTTTTGTCCAACGTAACCTACGACCCATGACGGGCAAGGGCGAGGCGACCCGCCAGCGGATCCTGGCCGCGGCCACCGAGGAGTTCGCGCAGCACGGCATCGCCGGCGCCCGGGTCGACCGGATCGCCGCTGCGGCCAGCACCAACAAGGCCCAGCTCTACGCCTACTTCGGCGGCAAGGACCGGCTCTTCGACGCCGTCTTCGAGGTCTCGATGCAGAGCATCATGGAGATCGTCCCGATCTCGCCCGACGACCTCGCCGACTGGGCGGTCCGCCTCTACGACGAGTACGTCGAGCGCCCCCAGCTGATCCGCCTCGCCACCTGGGCCCGCCTGGAGCGCACCCCCATCGGCCACCTCATGGACAACGAGCGGCGCGAGGGTCCCAAGCTCGCCGGCATCGCCTCCGCTCAGGAGTCCGGCGCCGTCGCCCCCGCCGACCCCTTCGACGTGATGGCCATGGTGATCGCCATGTCGATGGCCTGGTCGCCGGTCAGCAACGTGTACGCCGCCACCGCCGACGAACCGAAGCGCGTGCACGAGCAGCGCCGCGCCTTCCTGCGCGAGACCGTCCGTCGCGCGTTCGCGCCCTGACCCGCGTCGTACACCGACGGGCACAAGTGGCCGCGGGAGCCGCCCGCCAGGCTCAGGGGCGGCGCGCGAGGACGACTTGTGTCCGTTCGGGTACGACGCCCCCGCGGGTCAGCGGGATCCGGTCTGCGTCCTGACGCCCGCGCGGCTCGGCCGGGTTGTCGCGAAAGCAGCGCGTGCGGGCGGTCGACGGACTACGGTGCCGGACACGTCACGTGTCATGGAGGTCTCATCGTGAGTCGTACAACCCGGATCCTGGTCGGCGCGCTGTCGATCGCGCTGCTCGGCGGAACGGCGTACGCCGTTCCGCCGCCGGCTCGGGCGGTCGTCGAGCCCGGTGACTGGTACGCCTTCGGCGTCGAGGCCACCGGCGCGGTCGAGCTCGCCGCGGAGCCGCTCGTGTCCGGCGGGCCGGAGACCGACCAGGGGATGGCGGTCACCGACGTCGGCGACCTCGAGGGGCGGGTCGAGGCCACGGACGCCGAGGTCTCCCTGTCGCAGACCCGGGTCGCGAGCTCGCTGGGGTACCTCCACCTCTTCCCCGACACCGACGCCGAGGTCGAGCTGGCGGACCTCGAGACCGTGGCCACCACGAGCGGCGTCGTCGTGCGCTCCGAGGGCGGGACGGTCCTCGGGCACCCGGTCCCCGCCGGACCGATCGCCCCGGGCACGTCGTACGAGCTCGAGGGCACGAGCACCGTCGTCCACCTCGCGGTCACGGAGACCGACGCCTCCGGGCTCACCGTCGTCCGAGGTCTGGTCCTCACCAGCCCCGACGACCTGGAGACCACGGTCACGGCGGCCGCGATCGCCGTCGGCGAGCTCCAGGCTCCGCCGGTCCTGGCGCCGACCACGGTCGCCGCGACGCAGGTGCGCTCCGCGGTCTGGGGGACGCCGACCGCCCTGAGCATCCGCACCACCGGTGCGAGCGCCGGCAGGGTCTTCATCCGGCAGGGGCGCGGCATGATGGCGTCGGCCGCCGTCGTCGGCGGGCGGGCCAGCCTGCGGCTGCCGGCCTGGCTCGGGGCCGGACGGAACTCGCTCGAGGTCGTCTTCCAGCCCGACTCCGAGGCTGCGGCAGTGAGCAGCACCACCGCCGTGGTCCGGGTCGCCCAGCTCCGTCCGCGCCTGTCCGTCCGGGCCTCCGGTCCGCGCCTGCGGGTGCAGATCGGCGGCCTGCCGCACTGGTCGGTGGCGCCGCACGTCGTCTGGGTCAAGGTCTACGACCAGGCCCGCCCGCACCGGCTGCTCACGCTGAAGCAGGCGGTCGGCTCCCGGGTCCGGCTCACCGTCCCCGGGCTGTCGCCGGGGCGGCACCGGCTGCGTGTCGAGATCCCCGGCACCGAGAGCGTCAACATCAAGAGGACGGTGCGGAAGGTCCGCGTCCGCGTCCGCCCTTGACCTCAAGCGAGGTTGAGCTCCTAGCGTCGAGGACATGACCACCACCGCCGTCCTCGGGACGGGCGCGATCGGCACCGCGGCCGGCTCGGCCCTGCTGCGCGCCGGGTACGACGTCGTCGCCTGGAACCGCACGCCGGACCGCGCCCACGCCCTCGTGAGCGCCGGTGCCCGGCGGGCCGTCTCGGCCGCCGAGGCCGTCGATGTCTCGGCGCTGGTCCTGGTCGCCGTCACCGACCAGGCCGCCCTCGGCGACGTGCTCGAGGCTCTCGACGATCTGACCGGCACGGTCGTCGTCGGTCTCTGCACCGGCACCCCGTCCCAGGTGGCCATGAACGACCGGCGGGTGCGCGAGCGCGGCGGGATCCTCCTCGGCGCCGGGGTCCGGTCGTCGCCGGACGCCTACGCGAGCGGGGCCGGGAGCCTGCTGGTCAGCGGCCCGCGGCCGTCGTACGACGAGCACCGCGCCGCGCTCGACCTCCTCGGCGACGTGCGCTGGGTGGGCGAGCAGCCGCAGGCGGCGGCCACGCTCGACCTCGTCCTCTTCGGTCTCTGGTACGACGCCCAGCTCGGACTGCTCCGCGCGGTCGGGGCGCTGGCCGCTGCGGGCGTGGACCCGGCCGGCCTGGTCCCGGACCTCGCCGCGCAGCTCGACCACGTGCGGGCCGACGTCGCGCCCGCGATCGACCAGCTCCGCACGCGGAGCTTCCCGCGCGGTCCCGCGGACCTGCGCGAGCACCTCGTGCTGCTCAGCAGCCTCCGCGGGGAGCGGCTGCTGCCGCTCGGCGACGGCGGTCTCGGTCCCGTGGTGGAGCGGCTGCAGGAGCTGGTCGACGCAGGTCGCGGCGGCGAGGGCCTGACCGCCCTCCTGGACGCCTGATCCCGGCCGCGGCGGCGACGCCCGTGACCGCGGCCGCGAGCAGGAAGGCGGCGGTCGTGCCCCTCGCCTCGACCACGCCGCCCGCGGCCGACGAGCCGACGGCCTGGCCGAGCACGAGCGTGACGAACAGCAGCGCCGTACCCGGTCCCGCCCGCTCCGGCACCACCCGTCCGGCCCAGGCGATGAGCGCGGACGTCGCCGCCACGAACCCCCACCCGAACACCGTGCACGCCACGATCGCCACCGCCAGCCGCTCGGCCGCCAGTCCGAGCGCGGCCGTCGCGGCTGCGGTGGCGACCGCGGTGACCAGCCAGGCCAGCTCTGGACGCCGGTCGCTGAGCGCGCGCGCCGTCGCGACCGTGAGCGTGCCGCCGAGGCCGAGGGCGACCCAGGCCAGCGTCGACGCCGCGTCGCTGGCCCCGCGGTCCACCAGCAGCGTCCGCCCGTAGGTCCACACCACCGCCGACCCCGCTCCCAGCAGCAGTGCCGCCGCGGCCGGTACCGCGAGCCCGCGCACCCATCCGTACGACGCCCCGCCCGCCGCCGTCGCGCGGCCGGGGCCGCCCCGGTCGAGCAGCAGGACCCCGACCCCGACCGCCGCGGTCACGACCGCGCTGACCGTGAGCCCGACCCGCCAGTGGGGGAGCAGGACCAGCGCCAGCGCCCCGGCGGCGACCAGCCCGGGACCGGTCCCGGCGTTGACGGCGGCCTGCGCGCGGTCGCGCCGTACCTCGGTGACGTTGCGCTCCACGACGACCACGAGCGCCGGCGACGCGAGCCCGGCCCCGCTGGAGGCGAGGACGGCCGAGGCGGCGAAGAGCGGTACGGCGCCCGCGACCGCCATCCCGATCGACCCGATCGACGCGGTCGCCAGCGCGGCCACCACCAGCGCCCGCGCGTGCCGGGGCGCGGCCAGCCCGCAGAGTGCGCCGACGCAGTAGGCGACCGAGGCGCCCGACGAGATCCGCCCCGCGACCGCGTCGCCCATGGCCAGCGACTCCTGGACGTCCGGCAGGAACAGCCCGTACGCCAGCCGCACCAGCCCGTAGGTGCTCGCGATCAGCCCCGTGGCCACCACGATCAGCGCGGTTCCTCGGCGTACCTCAAACGAAAACGGGCGTTTCACTTTGCCGAGTCTAGGCTGACGGGGTGGCGACCCGCGACAGCACCCGCACCAAGCTCCTGGACGCGGCCGACGAGCTCCTCTTCACCCGCGGCGTCGTGGCCACCCCGGTCGACGCGATCCTCGAGCGCGCGGGTGTCTCGCCCGCCACCCTCTACCGCGCCTTCGGCAGCAAGGAGGGCCTGGTCGCCGCCGTCCTCGACCGCCGCCACCGGGAGTGGATCGCCGTCTGGGACGCCTGTGTCGCCCGCGCGACCGACGACCGCGGCCGGCTGCTCGCCGTCCTCGATGCCCTCGACGAGTTCCAGCGGCGCCCCGACGCCGCCCGCTGGTGCGCCTTCCTCGGCACCGCCGCCGAGTACGCCGACCCGCCCGCCGTCCTCGCCGCCGCGATCCAGCAGGACTCCGACTCGATGCGCGCCCGGCTGACCGCGCTCGCCGAGCCGCTCGCCGGGTCCGGTGCGCCCGCGCTCGCCGACGCGCTCGTCCTCGTCGTCTCGGGTCACCTGGCCCTGGGGCTGCGCGGCGTCGGTGCGGACGGGACGGCCGTCGCGAGGTCGGTGGCCGAGGCCCTGGTCAGCAGGACCTGACCCGCTCCGCCTGGCAGCGGTCGCGCCCGGGGCCGCCGTCGGCCCGGTCGCTCCCCCGTCCTCCGATGAGCACGTCGCGCCCACCGCGGCCGGCCAGGACGTCGTTCCCGCCCTTGCCCTCGATCACGTTGCGTCGGCCATCGCCGCGGATAACCTCGGCCGTGGGGGTGCCGAGGACGTTCTCCAGGGACCGCAGGCGCGCCCGGGCCGCGGCTGCGCGGTAGCGACGAGCGGCGAGGTCGACCCGCGACCGGTTCTCGACCAGGACCAGGGTGTCGCGACCCGTGCCTCCGTCGAGGAACGAGCGGGCGCAGACCTTCGGGCAGCGCTCCTGCTCGACCGTGTACGCCGTCGCGGGCTGGAGACGATCGGGGCCCGGTCCGCCCAGCAGGCGGACCGCCACCGGCCGCTCGCCGCCCTCGTCGAAGTCGTTCCCGCTGCTCAGGACGTCGGCGCCCTCGCCGCCGTGCGCGGCGCCGCCGGTCTCGAGGTTGATCCGGTCGTCGCCGGGGCCGCCGAAGACGTCCGCGCTCGCAACCGCCGCCTCGTCGTCGCCCGGGCCGAGCTCGATCCGCGCGTGCCGGCCCGTCACCGTGTCGTCGCCCGCTCCGGTCCGGACCACGTCGCGGTCCTTCTTCGTGCCTCGCCTGGGGAAGTAGCCCGTGTCGAAGACGTCGTCGCCGGCCGAGCCGACGAAGAGGTCGCGGTGGTTGCTGCCCTGAACGTCGTGGATGCCGACCAGGGTGTCGATGTCCGGGCCCTCCGCCACGGTGCCGAGGTCGAGGCGGACCACCACTCCGGTCGTCGACTCGAGGTAGTCGGCGCGGGTCTTCGTAGCGGG
The DNA here is from genome assembly GCF_900101465.1 of Nocardioides lianchengensis. Taxonomy (GTDB): domain Bacteria; phylum Actinomycetota; class Actinomycetes; order Propionibacteriales; family Nocardioidaceae; genus Nocardioides; species Nocardioides lianchengensis. Next base: position 347,441 of record NZ_FMZM01000004.1, on the reverse strand, counting down.
ACCACCGACGATCCGGTCGTCGCCCGGACCGCTGCGCACCCAGGTCTCCTTCAGGTATCCGTCGACGCTGGTCGGCCCGATCTCGTCGATGATCGTGTCGTGGCCCGCTCCGGCGAGGACCGCCGAGTTCGTCAACGCGGTGCTGCAGATCAGGTCGTCGCCCCCCTTCGCGTCCACGCGGACCCCGTCGAAGCCCGCGGTGCTGATCACGTCGGCACCCGCCGTACCGTCTAGCCGCTGGCCGTCCTCGGTCGCGACCAGCGTCGGGGTCTGTCCCGAGCAGCTCGGGACGGCGGCGTACGCGCCCGGTGTCGGTGCGCTCAGCAGCGCGACGGTGAGCCCCGTGGTGACGAGGGCTGCCGTCCCTGCGAAGAGCGTGCGTGAGGGGTGGACGGTCATGGCTTCTCCCGATGTCGGCGACCTGGTCACACCGTCTGATGCTCGGGCGGAGCGATCGGTTCGCCGCCGACCTCGGCGGGGCTCAGTGCGAGTGCGTCGGCACCGTCCGGCCCTCGCTGGCCTGGACGACGACGAACCCCTGCCCGCTGAACGCGAGCTGGAACGCCTCGCCGGAGCCGCGCCCGATGAGCGCGCCGGCCCCCGCCGTACGTCGGACCGCCGTGGTGAGGGAGGACGACCAGGCCACGGCCGACTGGATGTCGGCGTACGTCGGGGCGTCGACGTTGAGCACGACCGGCTCGCCGTGGGTGGTGATGGCGACGGTGCCGGTCCCGGTGAAGGTGGTGTTGAAGACGCCGCCGGCCATCATCGACGCGCCCTCGACGCGCTTGATGTCCCAGGCCAGCGTGCTGTCGAAGGCCAGGACGTTCCTGCCGTTGACCGTGAGGGAGTCGTTGTCGAGGTTGACCAGGTGGACCTCGGAGGCGTCGTCGGCGAAGAAGACGTCACCGCGGCCGGTGACCTTCATCAGCGGCAGGCCCTCGCCGGTGATGGCCTTCTTCAGGAACTTCCCCATGCCGCCGGAGCCCTGGTAGGCGAAGTCGACCTGGCCCTGGTAGGCGATCATCGCGCCCTGCCGCGCCATCACCTCGCCGTCGAGCGCGACCCGCAGCATCCGGGGGTTCTGCAGCCCGAACCGGTCACCGCTGGTGGACTCGAGGTTGGTGCCGAACAGGTCGCTGCGCATGGGTCTCCTTGGGTCGTCGTGGGTTGCCAGAAGACTAGGCGGCGCGCCCAGCCGACTCTGGGTGACGGTGGGTCGCGAACCGATCGGCGTCCGGGTGCATCGGACCTGGCATGAGGACCTTCCCCGTGACCGGATCCACCCCGCGCCGTACCCGATCCGCGCTGCCCGCCATGGCTCTCGCGACGGCCGGCGTCGTCGTCTCAGCCGGCCTGGTCGCGACGGGTTCGGCCGCCCCGGCGTCGGCGGCGGTCGAGATGTGCCAGGGTCGGGTCGCCACCATCGTGGCCACCGAGCGCGACCAGGAGCTGACGGGCACCGACGGCCCGGACGTCATCAGCACCGCGGGCGAGTATCAGGTCCAGGTCGACGGCCGGGGCGGCGACGACCTGATCTGCACGCGCGCCGGCACCAGCGCCCGGGCGAGCGGTGGCGCAGGAGACGACACCCTGGTGGACTCCGTGGGCCCGCTCGACGAGAACCTGGCCGGCAACTCCACCTACCTCCTGGGCGGTGCGGGAGACGACCGGATCGTCGGCGTTCCCGGCATCCCCAACACCGTCGCCGCCTACGCGACGATCGCCGACTTCAGCGATGCCACCGACGCCGTCACCATCCGTCTCGACGCCGGTGTCGCGACCGGTGGCGGAGCCGGGCGGGACGAGCTCGAGGGGATCACCGCCGCCAGCGGCAGCTACTACGCGGACACGTTCATCGGCTCGTCCGGCGCCGACTACTACGACACCGGCAATCACCCGGACGGCCGGACGAAGGCCCTGGACGACGTGCGGACCGGAGCCGGTGACGACGAGGTCAAGGGGATCCGGGGATCGGTGCGCCTGGGCGCCGGTGACGACGAGGCCGACCTGGACATCTCGCGGATCTGGGGCGAGGCGGGTGACGACGTACTGAACATCAGCATCAAGGGCTTCGCCCGCGGCGGCAGCGGCAACGACACCGTCACCGGCTCCTCGGACTACGAGTACAACTTCCGGCCGACGCACACCTGGGTGCGCACGTACGGCGGATCGGGAGCCGATGTCATGCTCCTGCCCGGCGTCGTCGCCGAGGGCGACCCCTCGTGCCCGGAGGTCTGCGGCCGGGGTTCGGTCGACGGCGGCTCCGGCATCGACCGGCTGCATCTGGGCTCGGACCCCTCGGTCGTCGACCTGGCGGCCGGCACCGGCAGGAGCCGCGCCGGGCGGGGGCGGCTGCGGTCCATCGAGCGGGTGATCGGCAGCAACTACGGCGACATCCTGCGCGGCAGCGCGCGGGACGACGTCCTCAGCGGCGGCGGAGGTCGCGACGTCCTGATCGGTCGCGGCGGCGACGACCTCCTGATCGGCGGCGAGAGCAGCCGCGACCGTGCCGACGGCGGCCCCGGTCGGGATCGGTGCCGGCAGGTCGAGATCCGCCGGTCGTGCTGATCCCCTGACGCCTGCTCCTCGTCAGGTGCCGTCGTCGGTCAGCGTGGTGGCCGGCAGCCAGTCGGCCCCGAGCAGATGGGCGACGTCGGCGAGCCCGGCGGTGTCGCTGCCCACCGTGTCGGACGCGGCGGCGATCCGCTCCACCATCACCCGGCCGACCTGCTCCTCGACGGTGCCCTCGGCGTACGCGATGTGCCACGGCGAGACCTGGTGGTCACGGTGGGTGCGACCGGTCACCTGCCGCGCGGCGATGCCGGAGAAGCGGGCCTGGTGGAAGACGCCGACCCGCGGCTGCGTGCTCGCCTGTCGGCCGTCGGCGAGGGTCTCGCCGGCGTGCAGGCTGATCGAGGCGACCGTGGTGAAGACGCAGACCCTCGCCTCCCCGGTCTGGAACCGGAGCCGCTCGGCCTCGGCGTCGAACCGGTCGCGGCCATAGATCGTGGCCACGTCGAGGCCGGAGTCCCGCAGCCGGTCCGCGATGGGGTCGGCGGCGGTGCTGACGAACTCGACCGAGCACGCCACCTGCCGCTCGGCCTCGACCTGCTGGGCGATCCACGCGACCGTCGAGTCGACCCGGATCAGCCCGGCCTTCTGCCGGAAGCGCAGCAGCGCGGCCCGCCCCTTCACGACGTTCCGGCCACGCCGCGCCAGGTCCATCTCGCGGCAGAACTCGCCCCACTCGGCGTCGTACGACGCCCGCTCCGCCGGCGTGAGCGCCACCGGCATGCCGGAGATCGGCACCGGCCCCCACGGCGCGGCGCGGTGCAGCATCGCCGGAGGCCGCTCGTCGGCGAGCCAGCCGCGCACCAGCTTCAGGTCCGCCGCGCGGCGCGCCGGATCCGTGGTCCAGCTCGCGCCGTACCGTCCCGGCTCCACGCCGACCCCGTGCCGCTCGAGCGCCGCGGTGAACGTGGGCCCGGGCTGCGTCGCCGAGGTCCACTCCTTCATCGGCTCGCCGAGCACCTGCGCGTAGGCGGGCGCGAGGTAGGGCAGCTCCAGCGGCGTGTGCCCCGGCGTCGCGGTCGTCGCGATGACGAACGGCGCCCGGTCGTGCGCCCGCCCGTGCCCCGAGACCTTGGCCCACAGCTTCCACCGCTTCGTCGTCGTACGACCCAGCGCGTGGGCCTCGTCCGCGATGATCACATCCCAGTCGTGGTCCGCGACCTTCTCCAGCCGGTCCCAGGTGATCACCACCCACTCCAGCCCGCCGTCGCCCAGCGCCGCGATCGTCCGGCACCAGTGCCCGATGGTGATCGCCGCCGGCCGGTCGGCCACGACGAGCACCTTGTGCGCCCCGCGGAGGTCGCCCACCGTGATCGCGCCGAGGACCGCGGAGATCGTCTTGCCCACCCCGGGTTCGTCGGCCAGCAGGAACATCCGCCCGCCGGCCGCCGCCCGCTCCGCGATCGCGTCCGCCGCCTCGAACTGGATCCTCCGCGGCTCGAACGCGTCGGTCGCCTCGGGGGCCGGCGTCGGATCGTCGGGGTTGAGCGTGTTCTCGACGAACCGCCCCAGCGTGTACGGCCCCGGCGCGTACGGCGCGAGGTGCGCCGGCAGCGTTTGGCCGACGTACAGGTGGGTCTTGACCGCCGGGTGCCAGGTGGCGCCGTCGACCTGGGTTCCGTACGGGACGTCGAGCACCCACAGCCGCTCGCCCGGCCCGGCCTCGGGCAACGGGCGCTGCTGTCCCTTCCCGCTCCTCCGCGGTGACGAGCCGCGGCGGCCGGCACTGGATCGGCGGCGACTGGACACCCCCGGACGCTATCGGGGCGTCCGCGGTGATCAGGGCTGGCTCGCCCGAGTCCCGCGGGACCTTCCTGGGCGCAGGAGCGGCGCAACGACGTCCGGTCCGCCCGTAGGGTGGCGACGCTCCGGGACGCCGACGTCAGTGAGGGAAGTACATGTGCCGAGTGCTCGCCTACATCGGACCCGAGATCCCGCTCGAGGAACTGCTGCTGACGCCGTCGAACAGCCTGGTCAACCAGGCCCTCGACCCTGAGCACTACCCGGATCTGCAGCTGGCCGGCTGGGGCTTCGGGCTCTGGAGCGAGCACCTGCTGAAGCCGGAGGACCCGTTCATCTACCGACGGCCCATGGCCGCCTTCTACGACGACAACGCCGAGCGCATCATCCCGAGCCTGCGGGCGAGCACGATGCTCGGCCACGTGCGCGCGGCCCTCTACAACTCGTCGACCGTCCTGGTCGACGAGAACTGCCACCCCTTCTCCTTCGAGGAGACCCCCTGGATCGTCGCCCAGAACGGCGAGCTGCCGAACTGGATGCTCCTGCAGCGGGAGCTGCTGCAGCACTGCGAGGACAGGTACCTGAAGCAGATGCGGGGCACGACGGACACGGAGTTCCTCTACGTGCTCCTGCTCTCCCTGCTCGACGGCAACAGCGACGAGGACGTCCGACGCGCGTTCGAGAAGATGGTTCGCCACATCGCCCAGGCGATGAAGGACCTCGACCTCCCCGGCCTGACCAAGCTGAAGATGGCCCTGGTCTCGCCGAACCGGATCATCGGGGTCAACGTCGGTCTCGGCCACCAGGGCGAGACCAACCCGGCGGGCGACTGGAAGAAGCTGCGAGAGGCCGCTCCGGGCACGGACGACTTCGCCCTCTCGATGGTCCTGGAGCCGATGTACCTGCTGACAGGGCGACACGTTCCGAGCGACGACACGTCCTTCGACTTCGAGGCGTGCGAGGTGGGCGAGGCGACGGCCGCCATCTTCGCCTCCGAGGCCCTGACGGAGGACGCCGAGGGCTGGTCGTACGTCGAGTTCGGCCAGATGGTGTTCCTCGAGAACAGGGCGGGGCAGATCACCAAGACCGTCAGCACGCTGTCGGTGTAGGTGCGCCCGGCGTGGTCACCAGGGACCACGCCGCGGTCAGCCCTGCACGAGCGCGATCAGGACGATCACCAGGAGAAGGGCAGCAACCGAGCCGAAGCCGACCGCCAGCGCGAACGTCAAGGGACGGCGCTCACGGAAGCTCATCGCACCCGGTATCGCCTCGTTCACCTGCCGCGCCGTGCTGACGTGGTCGGCGACGTGACCGTTGGCGGCCTCCGTCACCGCCCTGAGGTCGTCCGTGTCCCAGTCGCTTCCGGCGACGCGGACCTGCTGGCTGCTGTCCGCGATGAACAGCTGCAGCGTCTTCGGCGGGAACACTCCTCCGTACGGAGGCGCGGTCGGCTCGACCCACGACAGCAGCGCGGTCAGGGTGGGGTCGCTGCGGTCGAACGTGGTCGACCTGCCCCGACGGTCGACGTGCGTCACGGTCTCGGGTGTCACGGTGAGGGAGCTGTTGGTGAACAGCATCCGATTGCGGACCGACAGCACCGCGACGATCGGTGCGGCGATGAGCCCGGCCACTGCGAACAGCCCGCCGTACACCAGCAGTGCGTAGCGCCGGTCGTCGGCGGACAGCACCCCGGCGGTGGCACCGCCGATCAGCAGCAGCGACGGCAGGACCGCGATGTACCGGAGCCGCGTGTTCTCCTCCTGCTGGCTGGCGCGCGACGGACGGTACGTCGCCACGCGTGGTGGCGGATCGTGTCGCCTGCGGCGGAAGAACATCGTGCACCTGGTCAATCGTCGAAGGGCAGGATCATCGTGACACTCGCCGTCTCCTCGTTCAGCGTCTGAGGGGAGTGTCGAGCTGTACGCCTGTGTTGCCCCGCGCGTGACGTGGTGGTCCAGAAGTACGAGCACGGGGCAACCGCCGATGCTCATCATCGTCTCCTGCGACATTCCTCCTCCGCGGCAGTCGACCGACCGTCACCTCCTCCGGACACCGTGCCGGAGACCGGTGCGAGGATGCGTCAATGAGCTGGGGAGATGTCTGGGTCAACGGGGACAAGGTTCGACCCGGGATAGACGCCACCGGCCCACGGGCGCCGTGGATCCCGGCCGGCCTCATCTCGTCGGAGGCGCGGGCGTTCGTCGAGGCGATGCAGTTGCTGCGAAGGACCCGCGGTGCGCACGCCCGGGCGGTCGAGTTCGACCTCCATGTCACCTCGTCCGCAGTGAGCAAGGGGCGCGCCGGTACCGGGAAGGCCGTCGTCGGCTTCGAGCCGGACGGGTTGTGGCTAGCGGTGGACGTGACGCCGGCGGGGGGCCTCCCGGAGGAGGCTTGCTTCGTGGTGTTCACGCAGCGCGTGCACGTCGTCGCCGGGGCCCGGCGGGCCGCCGAGCGCGGTACGACGGGCCGCCCACGGGCGACCATCCCGCTTCGCGGTCGCGCGCGATCCCGCGAGAGCGCCCTCGAGTGGGCTCACCAGGCGGCTCGAGACTGACCGAGGGAGTCGGCGGCGAGATCGCCGACTGGATCCGACAGACACCCGGGGCGCTAAAGGTCTGGTGGGACCGGCTGGCAGCGACGTAAGCGGCGGATAGACGCAGCGCCGACGCAGTCGCTACCGTTTGCTCCTACATGAGCCGTCGAGCTCGTAGCCGGGCACATCGCACGTGAGGCGAGGACCCAGGCACTGGGTTGGATATGGGTCGGCCGGGCGTCCAGATGAAGGACGCTCAACATGCCCAACTGCATGAAGGTCACCTACCTAAATCACGCCGAGTCCCTCGTCGCCCTCCGAGCCATCGCTAGCAAGCAGGCACGTCGAGGGCGGCCAGTGCCGAAGGGCGTCTATCTGTGCTCTCCGTGCGGCGGTTGGCATCTAACCTCGCGACGAGGAATCCAGGCCCCGCCCTGGAGCCCGCGTCCAAAGGGGCGCTGAACGCGGCGGAATGACGTGCGTCAAGTGCGGAAGAGAGCGCCCGTGCGGTTGACGACTTCGTAGTCACCACTGTGTCTGGTGGCGGCGCCGATGCATGAACGGGCCCACGACGACGTCGGTTGAACCGGTAGTTGTCGGGGGCGCTCACTACCCTCGTCCCCGACGGCGACGCACCTTTGCCCGACCTGACCCCGGTTCTCCAAGTTGAAGAAGGCTCAGCCTTGAACGCTGATGGTACTGACTACGCTCCGGCCGAACCCTCCGCCGGCCAGATCATTCGGGTACGTCTTGTCGACCTCGACAAGAATCGGGTCTATTTCGACCGATTGCCTGACGGCGAAGGGCACCTTTGGCATCCTGACCTCGCAGGTGCGGATAAGGGCGAGATCTACTACCTCCCCGAAGACCTCACCTACGAAAGCATCGAGCAACTGCCTGCGGAAGCCTGGCCGAAACAGTCCAACGATGTCGCGACCGTCGTCGAAATCAGCGATGACGGCAAGAGTGCAATCCTCGAGATCAACGGCCGGCTGAAGGAGGTCCCGCAACGCACCGCAGCACCGTTCGAGGCCGGACAGTCCGTCTCGTTCTCCGAAGGTGAGCCCGGGGCTGTCCTGACGACCAAACCCATCGACCGGCATGGCATCCACCGCGACGGATCCGGTCTCGACCCGTCCGTCATGCTGGTCGAACCTGCTGACATCGACGTGAAGCTCTCCGACTTCGGAGGCTCACCCGATCTGGTCCGCCACGCACTCGACTTGGTGCGTGTCGCTCTGGACCCCGAACAGTTGCTGGATCGCATCGGGGTCAATCCGGTCAAAGGGATCCTATTCAGCGGTCCGTCTGGAACCGGCAAGACCCATCTGGCTCGTGCTCTCAGTCGTGAGGCGAACGCCAGGTTCTACCTCATCGACGGCCCCGAAATCATCAACAAGTGGGTCGGCGAAAGCGAGCAACGCCTCCGCGATCTGTTCGACCACGCCGCAGCCAACGCCCCCGCAATGCTGTTCTTTGACGAACTCGACAGCATCGTGTCCAGACGAGGCGCCGATGCACCCGAATACATCACCCGATTCGTCGGCCAGTTCCTCACCATCCTCGACGGATTCGACCCCGCGAAAGGAGTCCTCGTGGTCGCTGCAACGAACCTCCCCGGCTCCCTCGACACAGCACTCCTACGACCCGGCCGCCTGAGTTACAAGGTCGAGTTCAACGGACACCCAGACGCCGACGACCGTCTCTCCATCCTTCGTGCCTCCTCCCGTCACGTTCGAGGAGCCGACAACGCCGACCTCGAAACGCTCGTCGAGGAAACTGACGGCTGGACAGCAGCCGAGATGGCAATGATCTGGACCGATGCCGGCGTCCTCGCAGCACTGGATGGCCGCGACAACCTCAACTTCACAGACATTCGCGAAGGCCACGCCCGCGCGAAACGAAATCGAGCCACCACTCGCAGACAGGAAGGTCAGGCGTGAACCTCAAGTTCTGGAAGCCCCGCAACCGCGCCTGGGAACAACGACGTCGCGAGTTCGTCTACCTCGACGAGGTCAGCGTTACCAGCCTCGTCGCCGCACGCCACGGCTCCATCGCCGAATCGTTCAAGAACACCCACAGCGAGACGTCCGGCGCCCAGGTTGGCAGCTCCCTCACTGTCCCCGCGACCCCGCTCACGCCCGGCGCCAACCTCACCTCCCGCATGACCTCCTCGCGGACCACCACACAAGAGGTGGTACGTCGCGCCGTCGTACAAGGGACGTTCCGCAGCCTCCGAATCACCGACACCGATCTGAAGCTCTCCGTCGAAGACAGGCAGCCCGAGAACAAACCTCCGCCCGCGACTACAGAAGCTGAACTCACCAAGGCGCTAACTAAGCTCGCCAAGCAGCGACGAGCCGTCCGAGTGACCGACCTCAAACGCGGCGACGTCATCGAACTCCGCGTCCAGCTCAGCGCAGATCCCACCTACCAGTTCGCTGCCGCAGCCTCATCCATGCTCGACCTCATCAAGGGCAGATCAGCCATGTTCGGCATCGACGAACAACAGTTCGCCGACATCGCGCCCATGCTCGAGCTACTCCCACAGATGCTCGTCGACCTCGTACCCCTTAACGCCAAGGTCATCAGCCACCGACGCATCGACCTCGACGACGAATCCTGGCTCGTCGACACCACCATGCTCACCCCCGGCAGCTCCCTCGCGGCAGTGGCCGAAACCATCGCCATTGTCGGTGTCACCGAAATACCGCTCTACTGGAAAGATGCCCGCCGCGTACTCTTCGACAACGCCGAATACACGGTCTACACACGTCTAGCCAAACCCGGCCTCGCCACCACCTGGACCCCCATCAAGCTCGCCGACGTCTTCGACACCCTCGACCCCAAAATCGGCAAAGACTTCCGCGAACTCCCCAACGGCTTCAAGAACCTCCACAAAGCAGGCGTCGAAGTGCTAGCAGTTCCGTTCGTTGAAATCTTCGCAACCGAGGGTCTTATCCCCTTCGGACACGCACTCGCCCAACAAACGGGCCGAATCCTCGACGAGGACAAACTCACCAGCACCGCGCACGAAGCCGCTCAAGCCATCAACGACCTCGACAGCCTCGGAGACATCAGCGCCACCCGTTCAGCCTTCGAGCACATCGTCGCCGCAGTCGAAGCCAGCCCACCACTCCTCCTGACGCCCATAGACCGCAATCTCGTCGCCGCTCTACGTGAACCACACCAAGCGCTGGCCCAGCTTTCGGCTACGGTCCCCGCACTTCAGACAGCAATCGAAGAGCCCGAGGAGACCACACACGACCGGAAACTGCTTGAGGTCGAGTTCGTCGCGATCTATTGGTAGATGACGGTCGTAGTTCTGGACAGTTGGGGCGCCGGGTGAGTGACGACAAGCGAACTGACTGCGCGTCGCTGACGTACCTACAATGGTCGGCACTATGGAGATTCAAACTGGCGACTACAGGACCACCGGCTTTCAAGGGATAAACGTCATTCTGGGCAAAGAGTGGGTCTGAAAAGAGAACCATGCTCAGGATCCGTGACTAGAACTTGTTGGCAACTGACGACTACGGATCGGTCAAGTGCGTCACCCCTTAGCGGGGCGGCGTTATCGTATATGAACCGAATGTCGACAAGGACGTGCTGAACAATGCGCGTTTGATGATGGAAGGTCGGCGCAAGAATCAGACGAACCAGTCTCGCCAGCAAACGGTAAGTCAGTACTGCCTAGGTTCCGCCAGAGGGCATGCTGCCCTTGGCTGAAGTCGACTCGACCGCGCCATCAGGCAGGAGGCGTCCGTCATTCTGGGCAGAGTGCCGCGCACCGCGACGCGGGTCACCGATGCGTGACCACCGCCATCCCCGCGCGTTGACCCGAGGAGACCTCGGGAGGACCTCATGCTGCGACGCCTGTCCGCACCACTGACCACGATCGCCCTGCTGGCCGGGACCCTGGCCGCCGTACCGACGGAAGCGACGGCGGCGCCGCCGGCCGCCCAACAGGTGCAGGCGCCGGCCAAGGCCGAGAAGAGGGTATGGAAGCCGCGGAAGGCGACGTACCCGAAGACGGTGACGCAGAAGGACCTTGCGATCCCGATGCGGGACGGGACGATCCTGCGCGGCGACCTGATCCTCCCGGCGAACGCGGACGGTGTGGCAGTGAAGAAGCGGTTCCCGGTGGTCGTGACGATCACCGCTTACAACAAAGGCATCCTCGGGTCGGGTGGGGCGCTCGGGGGTGGGAGCGGGCCGGAGTACCTCGTGCAGCGCGGCTACGCGCAGCTCACCGTCGACGCGCGCGGGACCGGCAGCTCCGAGGGCGTGTGGCAGGCGTTCAGCCGGCAGGAGGAGCTCGACGGCAAGCAGGTCATCGAGTGGGCGCACTCCAAGAAGCGGCCGTGGAGCAACGGACGGGTCGGGATGCGCGGGCCGTCGTACATGGGGATCAACCAGATCTTCACCGCCGCCCAGCGTCCCAAGGGGCTGAAGGCGATCTTCCCGCAGGTGCCGGCGGCCGACGTCTACCGCGACGTCGTCGCGTCCGGCGGGGCCATCGACGTCGGGTTCATCCCGCTCTGGCTCGGTCTGGTCACCACCACCGGCGTGCTGCCGCCCGCGGTGACGGCGACCGACCCGGGCTCGGGCTTCGGCGCCCTGCTCCAGCACCTGTACGGCGCGGTCACGTTCACCGTCCCACTCATGCTGGACGCCCTGCTCGGCGGCGACGCGGCGTACGACGGCGCTTTCTACCGCCAGCGCTCGCCCATCGAGGTCGTCAAGAGGGTGAAGGTGCCGACCTTCCTGGTCGCCGGCCAGCAGGACCTCTTCCAGCGCGGAACCCCGCTCCTCTTCGAGCAGCTGCAGAAGAGGAAGGTGCCCGCCAGGATGATCGTCGGGCCCTGGGATCACCTGCAGGGCTCGTCCGGCGCCGACGTCGGCAAGGCCGGGCACGGGTCGCTCGCCGAGCTGCAGCTGCGCTGGTTCGACCGCTACCTGCGTGGTGACACGTCAACAAAGGTGCGCAGGATCCCGGCGGTCACGACGTACGAGCAGGGCAGCGGCGTGTGGCGCGAGACCGACCGGTGGGTCACCCGCAACACCACGGCCCGCAGCTACCGACTCTCCGGCGGTGCGGTCACGGGTGTCCGGAACGGCGTCCTGACCAGCGGAAAGGCCCGGGCCGGCACCGCCGACGTACCGCCCGTGCCCGTCGCCGGGCTCTGCACCCGCTCGGCCAACCAGTGGACCGCGGGCCTGCCGCGCGCGATCCTGGCCGACCTGCCGTGTTGGGAGGACAACGCGCTCAACGACCGCGCGGGGATCGTCTACGAGACCAAGCCGGTCACCAAGGCGGTCCGGCTGTCCGGGCCGATCAACGCCAGGCTCTTCGCCTCCAGCCTCAGCGGCGACGGCATGCTCGCGGTCTCGGTCTCCGACGTCGCCCCGTCGGGCAAGGTCACCCGGCTGACCGGCGGCTGGCAGGTCATCTCGCTGCGCCGGCTCGACAGGAAGCGCAGCCGGTACGTCGGCGGCAAGCTGCTGCAGCCCTACCACCCGTTCACCCGTGCCTCGAAGAAGCGCCTCGAGCCCGGCCAGGTCGGACGGGTGGACGTCGAGGTCTTCCCGACCGCGGCCAAGATCCGGAGGGGTCACCGGCTGCGGATCTCCGTGCAGGCCTTCGACGTCCCGCACCTGCTGCCGAGCGTCCCCGACCTGCCCGGCGCGCTCACCGTCATCCGGCTGCACAGCTCGGACCGCTACCCGTCCGAGCTCACCGTCCCGTGGGTGCGTCCGCGGCGCCGCTGAGGTGACGTGACAACGCAGTTGTCAGTCGGCCAGCAGGCGCAGGAGGGTCAGTAGGCGGTCCCGGTCGCGCGCCGGCACGGCGTCCACCAGGTGTCGTCGTACGGCGGCCGCGTGCACCGGTCGGGCCCGCAGCAGCGCGGCCCGGCCCATGGTCGTGGTGCGGAGCTCGACCCCGCCCGCGACGCTCTCCCGCGTCACCAGTCCGCGCTCCTGCATCCGGCTGAGGTGGTGGGAGAGTCGGCTGCGGTGCCAGCCCATCGCGACCGCCAGCTCGTGCTGGCGCAACGCCCCGCCGCCCCCGTCGTGCACGTGGGTCAGCACGCTGACGTCCGCCTCGGAGAGCCCGGTCTCGCCGGCCACCTCCGCGTTGATCCGAGCCCGGACGCCCTCGGTCGACCGCTTCCAGGCGTCCCAGAGCTCGCGCTCACCCTCGTCCAGCCCGGCCACGCGGATCAGGGTAGAGCAGGTTGACGGGTCAACACACGGCCTCGTTGACGTGTCAACGGCTAGGTTGAGCGCGTGCCGACCCGGTCCCTCCGCCCCCTCGCCCTGACGGGCGCCGTGACCGTGGTGTCGGTCGGGCTGCTGGTGCTGGCCGTCGGCCAGGGCTGGCTCGGCGCCGACGTCGGACGGGGCGCCAACTTCTGCGAGCACCCCCGCGACGGGCACGTGAAGCAGCCGGCCAACTCGTTCTCCAACCTTGGCTTCGTCGTCGCCGGCCTGCTGATCGCCTGGCACGCCGGCCGCGCCGACCGGCTCGGCGAGGTGCTGCCGCGCCACCGCGGGCTGGCGACGGCGTACGCCTGCGTCGTCGTCCTGCTCGGACCGGCCAGTGCCGCCATGCACGCGACCCAGTCGGAGTGGGGCGGCCACCTCGACATGCTCAGCATGTACCTCGTCGCCTCCTTCTCCGCCGGCTACGCCCTGATGCGCTGGGTCGGTCAGGGTCGCGTGTTCTTCGCCCAGCTGTTCAGCCTCTTCGTCGCCGGCTGTGAGCTCGTCGGCCTGTACGACGGCCGCGTGCCCGTCGTCGACTTCGCCGGCAACGTGGCCTTCGCCGTCCTGCTGCTGACCGCGGTCGTGATGGAGGTCCGGCTCTGGCGCCGCCGCGCTGACGGCCTGCGCACCGACCTGCGGTGGGGCGCGGGCGCGCTCGGCTCGATCCTGCTCGCCTTCACGATCTGGAACGTCACCAAGTCCGCCTGGTGCGACCCGCACTCGCTGATCCAGGGCCACGCGGTCTGGCACCTGCTCTGCGCGGTGGCGGCGTACCTGATGTTCCGGCTGTGGGCGAGTGAGCGGACCCGTCAGTCGCCGACGGGCAGCATCGGACCGGCCGGGACGGGTTGATCGAGATGGGCTGTCGGCCAGTGAGCGAACCCGTCAGCCGCCGATCGGCAGGATCGCCCAGAACGCGGCGTACAGCACGAGTGCGCCGACCAGGGTCCCCCAGGCCAGTCCGACGGCCAGCGGACGTCCCGGCGGTCGCCAGCTCAGCAGCCCGGCTGCGATCAGGCCGACCGTGGCGACAGCGACGCTCCACGTGGTGTCGATCCACCAGCTGACCAGGAGTGCCGCACCGATGGGCACGCCCAGGGCCACCCCGGCGCCGAAGACGACGGGCGGGGATGGATCGGTCGACGCGGCCACGGGAATCATCATGGACCGCCCAGTGCTCAGCCAGCGCTGAGCTCGGCCTCGGCGTCGGCGAGCGAGGACACGCAGAACTCGTTGCCCTGCGGGTCGGCGAGGGTGACCCAGCGGAAGTTCTCGTCGCCGCGGTCGCCGACCAGGGTGGCGCCGGCCGCGGTCAGTCGGGCGACCTCGGCGTCGAGGTCGGGGGCGGCGAGGTCGAGGTGGAGGCGGTTCTTGCCCGGGGTGGGATCGCCGACCAGCTGGAAGGCCAGGACGAGCGGCAGGTCGCCGCCGCGGACCAGGAAGAAGGTGCCGCCGAACGGGTCGGCGACTTCGCCGCCGGTCTGCTCCGCCCACCAGGAGGCGAGCGGGCCGGGGTCGGTGCTGTCGAAGTTGATCATGCCGAGGGAGAGGGTCATGGCTGGACGCTAGGGGAGGGCGCCGACAGTCCGCGCTGGCCGATGAGATCCCGGCCCGCGGCCGGTCAGCACCACCATGACGATCCTCGACCTCCGCCCCGCCTGCCGCGAGCTCGCCCGGGTGGTGACCGCGATCGGCGACGAGCAGCTCGCCGGGCCGACGCCCTGCCCGGCGTACTCCGTCGCCGACCTGCTCGACCACGTCGACGGCCTGGCGCTCGCCTTCACCGCCGCCGCCCGCAAGGAGGTCCTGCCCGGCGGGGCCCAGCCGGCGGGCGACGGTGCCCGCCTGGGGGAGGGCTGGCGCGAGCGGATCTCTGGACGGCTGGCCGGGCTCGCGGAGGCCTGGCGGTCCCCGGAGGCGTACGACGGCCTCACGATGGCCGGTCCCGTCGAGCTGCCCGGCGAGGTCGCGGTGCTGGTGGCGGTCAACGAGGTGGTGGTCCACGGCTGGGACCTGACCCGCGCGACCGGCCAGCCGTACGACGCCGACCCGGCCGCCGTCGAGGCCTGCCTCGGCTTCGTCGCCTCCTTCGAGCCGCCCGAGGGCGGAGCGGCCGGCGAGCCGGCCGACGACGGCGGTCTCTTCGGCCCGCCCGTGCCCGTGCCGGACGACGCGCCCGCCCTCGACCGGCTCGCCGGAGCCACCGGACGAGACCCGGCCTGGGCGCCCGCCTGACCCCGGCGGCGCTCCGGGCACCCCGACCGGATTTCGTCGCCCCCGGACGCCTCCGGTACATTCCTCGGCGGTGGCGTGTCCGAGCGGCCTAAGGAGAACGCCTCGAAAGCGTTTGTGGGTGCAAGCCCACCGAGGGTTCAAATCCCTCCGCCACCGCCAGTACGAAGGATCAGGGGGACCCCTGACGGGAGAGATCCCGTCAGGGGTTTCGTCCGTCCTGGAGTCCTGGCCCGGCAGCAACGAGCGTGCGGGTGTCGATCTCGGTCGACAAAGGTGCTCAGGGGTCAGGATGTCGTTGCGGGAGAGGGCAACGGCGACGGTTTCCAGCGCGGACGGGGCGGCAGAGATCGCCCCGGAGTATCAGCCCGATCGTTCGTGCCGTCCAGGAAGACCCGGAAACCGGTTCACCTCCCTGTAACCGTGACTAAGGTGGGAAAATGCTAGCGCCGAAGGCCCTCGTGGTGGAGGACGCCGAGGAGTTCGTGCGTCTGAACCGCCGGATCCTGGAGCAAGAAGGCTTCGAGGTGCACGTCGCGACCTCGGGCGAGCGGGGCCTGATGGCCGCTCGCGAGCAGGACTTTGAGCTGGTCCTGGTCGACGTGGCCCTGCCCGGCATGGACGGCTTCGACGTCTGCCGCGAGCTGCGCACCTTCAGCGACGCCTACGTCCTGATGGTCACCGGCCGCAGCGCCGAGGTCGAGAAGATCGTCGGCTTCCGCGTCGGGGCCGACGACTACGTCACCAAGCCGTACTCCCCGGTCGAGCTGTCCGCGCGGATCGCCGCGATGCGGCGCCGTCCGCGCCAGCCCAAGACCGGCAGCGGCTCCTCGTTCGGCCGCCTCGAGCTCAACGCCGACGCCCGCGAGGTCACCGTCGACGGCGACCCGGTCGCGATGACCCGGATCGAGTTCGACCTGCTCCACGTGCTCAGCGGGGCGCCGCGGCGGGTCTTCTCCCGCGTCCAGCTGCTGGAGACCGTCTGGGGGCACGCCCAGGGCGACGCCCACGTCGTCGACGTCCACATCGGCAACCTGCGCCGCAAGCTCCGCGAGGCGCTCGCCCAGGAGGACCCGATCCGCACCGTGCGGGGCGTGGGCTACAAGTTCGACCCCAGCACCTGACCCACGAGGGTCGGCTACTGGTGGCGCGGGTTCCGCGCCAGCGCGTTGGCGAGCCAGCGCCGCCAGTCGCGAGCGGCCGACCGGGCCTCGACGCGCACGGCCTCGACCGAGCCACCGCCGTGCTCGACCTGCTCGGCGGCACCGGCGAGGGCGCTCGCCCCGAGCAGCATCGCGCCCGACTTCAGGGTGTGCGCCGCGAGCCTGCGCGGGCGGGTGGCCTCGTCGCCGGTCTCGGTGGCCGGGTCGATGTCCAGCTCGTCGAGCCGGCTCGGGAGCAGGTCGAGGTACCCGCGGACGATCTCGACGACCGCCTCGTGGTCCCCCAGCTCGTCCGCGAGGCGCTCCAGCACCGCACGGTCGACTGCTTCCATACTGCGAGCCTAAGAGGTCCGACCAGGGCGGGAGTACGAATGCCGATTGATCTTGTCGGAATCCTGAACTTCGCTTGTCGATCCCTTGGGCTGCGTCGACCAGCCTGAGGGCATGCTCCTCACCCGTCCGTCGTACGTCCGCCCTGCCCTCGCCCTGCTGGCCTCCGTCCCGCTGCTCCTCGGACTGGTCGGGTGCTCGGCGTCGGGTGACGACGCGGTCGGTGCGGTCGCCGTGGCCGGCGCCGGCGGGGACGACGAGCAGGCCGACCTCCGGGTCTCCGAGGCCACCCTGCACCCGGGCGACCCCGTCCCGCGCCCCTCCGGCAAGGTGGTCCTCGTGGTCCGGGGAGGTACGACGACGAACGTCGGCGACGAGCTCCGGCTCGACCTGGCCCAGCTCGACTCCCTCGGCACCGTCGAGTACGCCGTGGACGACGACCTCGCGACCGGTGGTCGGGCCACCTTCAGCGGTCCCCTCGTACGCACCGTCCTGGAGCTCGCCGGCGCCGACGAGGGCACCACGATGCGCACCGAGGCCCTCAACGACTACCTTGTCGACGTGCCGGTCACCGACGCCACCGAGCTGCCGCTGATGCTGGCGACCCGCATGAACGGCAAGCGGATGAGCGTCGCCAACTACGGGCCCACCCGTTTCGTCTACCCGACCGAGGGTTACGGGCTCGACCCCGTCACCTACGACCCGCGCTGGATCTGGCAGCTGAGGAGCATCGAGGTCGAATGATGCGTCTGCTCCGTGGGCAGGGTCCCCGCGGCGTCGCCCTGGGCGTGCTCGGGTTCCTGATGCTCGCGGTCAGCGTCGCGGTCTCGGCCGACCTGGTGGTGGGGTCGCGCGACACGGCCCGACGGATCGACGAGACCCAGGCCCTGATCGAGGCGGACCCGCGGACCCTGGGGCAGGTGCAGCGCGAGCTGCTGCGGCTCGAGCTCCTGCTCCGCGAGCGGGCCAGGCCGGCCGACGTACGGCTGGGGGAGCAGTTCGTGACCCAGCGGGTCCGCGAGAGCGCGCTGCCCAAGCAGCGCGACGTGCTCGGCTCCCAGGCCCTCGTCCAGGAGGCCCAGGAGGTCGAGGACCGCTGGCTGACCCAGGTCCGGCCCTACGTGCGCGAGTCGCTCGGGAAGGGCGACCGGGCCGCCGACGCGCGGCTGGCGGCGATCGAGGGGATCAGCCGGCTCGAGGAGGACTACAACACCCTGGCCGCGGCCGGCGAGATCAACCGCCGTCAGCAGGCGGCCGCCGCCAGCGAGACCACCGCCGACATGCTGTGGGACATGCGCCGGATGCTGGTGCTGCTCAGCCTGCTCTTCATCGCCGGCATCGCCTTCACCGTGATCGGCGCCTGGCTCCTGGTCCGCACCAACCGGCACCGCCTCTCCGCGCTCCGCAACCTGGAGGAGCTCAACGAGGAGCTCACCTTCTACTCCCGGGTCGTCCAGGCCACCGACAGTGCGCTGGTCGCGACCGACCGGATGGGCCACGTCACCTGGGTCAACGAGGCGTTCGAGCGCACCACCGGCTACCGGCTGGACGAGATCCGCGGCCGTCGGGCGGCCGACTTCCTCACCGGCGAGACGACCAGCCGCGAGGTGCTCCGCCAGATCGACGAGGCCGGCGCGCGCGGGCTGCCGATCCGCACCGAGCTGGCCCAGTACACCGCCGACGGCGAGGAGTTCTGGGTCTCCCTCGACCTCTCGCCGCTGCACAGCGACGCCGGCGAGCTGGAGGGCTTCTTCGGCGTCCTCACCGATATCACCGAGCGGCACGAGGCCGAGGAGCTGCTCACCGCCGCGCGCCAGGCCGCGGAGGCCTCGGCGCAGGAGAAGGCCGGCTTCCTGGCGACCATGAGCCACGAGATCCGCACGCCGCTGAACGCCGTACTCGGCCTGACGGACCTGCTGCTGCTCACCGAGCTCGACGAGGAGCAGCGCGACTACACCGAGACCGCCCACCAGAGCGGCAACCACCTGCTGGCCCTGGTCAACGACGTCCTCGACTACTCCGCCCTCGAGGCCGGCCGCCTCGAGTACGCCAACCAGCCGTTCTCGATGGCCCAGCTCCTCGACGAGACGCTGACGATGTTCGTCGCGAACGCCGAGGCCAAGGGGATCGAGCTGCGGCTGCGCCAGTCGCCCGACGTGCCGCCCGCCCTGCGCGGCGACGCGATGCGGCTGCGTCAGGTGCTGGTCAACGTGGTCGGCAACGCGATGAAGTTCACCGAGCAGGGCTCGGTGAGCGTCGACTGCGACCTCGTCGGCTCGCCGTGGGGCCACCGGCTCGAGGTGGTCCTGCGGGTCACCGACACCGGCATCGGCATCCCGCGCTGGCGGATCCCCGACCTGTTCCGCTCCTTCGTCCGCGGCGACGCCTCCAGCACCCGGCAGTACGGCGGCACCGGCCTCGGCCTGGCCATCTCGCGCCGGCTGGTCGAGGCGATGGGCGGCACCATCGACCTGGAGTCCGAGGTCGGGGTCGGCACCACCGTGACCATCCGGATGGTGCACGACCGGGTGGAGGAGGAGCCCCCGCCGGTGCCGCGCGCCGCGCAGGCGGTCCTCGACCACTCCGAGCGGCGGGTGCTGGTCGCCGAGGACGACGTCGTCAACCAGAAGGTCGTCGTCCGGATGCTCGGTCGGATCGGGATCGTCCCGACCGTCGTCGAGAACGGCCGCGAGGCGGTCGAGGCGGTGCGGACCGGGGCCTTCGACACCATCCTGATGGACGTCGAGATGCCCGTGATGGACGGCCTCCGGGCGGTCCGCCTGATCCGCGACACCGACCTGCCGGTGCAGCCCTGGATCGTGGCCCTGACCGCCAACGCGCTCTCCGGCGACCGCGACCGGTTCCTCGCCGCCGGCATGGACGACTACGTCAGCAAGCCGGTCACCCTGGACGCCCTCTCCGGGGCTCTCGACCGCTCGCGGGTCGGCCACGTCGCAGGCTGAAAAACTGTCCGATAGTCGGCCGGACGGTGGGTACCACGCCGTCATGGGCTTCCGACGGAGCACGGCCTACAAGGTCCTGCCGGGCGTCCGCCTCACCCTTCGGGAACCCGGAACGGGCGTGCAGCGGCCGCTCGCGCTGCGGTCCGTCGTACCCCTCGCGCCGGAGCGGTCACCCCGCCCTCCCGGCCGGCGCTGCCCGCCCTGGGAGCACCGGCTGCACCGCTCGCTGCTGCTCGGTGACCCCGACCGCGTGCACGAGGTCGCCACCCGCCACGGTCACGCCGTCCTCGGGGCCACCCTCGCCGGCCTGGCCGCGTACGCCGCCGACGCCGGCTCGGCGCGACCCCTGCTGCGCGACGCCTGGCAGGCCGGCTGCCCCGTCGAGCGGCATCCGTTCCTCCTCGACCACCTCGCCCACGCGACGGTGCGCATCGACCTGACCGAGCACGTCCAGGCCGCCGTACCGATCTCGCGGGACGCAGTCGGCCTGGCCCTGGTCGCCGTGGAGCGGGACCTCGGCGACCTCGACGCCGCGGTGGAGGTGGCCGAGGACCTGGACCCGTCGGTCGTCGCGACCCTGGCGCTGGCCGAGCTCTATCGCCGCACCGACCGCCCGCACGACCTGGTCGAGCTGACCGAGGGGATGACGAACACCGACGACGCGCTCGCGCTGCTGCTCGTCCAGCGGGCGGCGGCGCTGCGGGCCTGCGGCTGCGAGCAGCAGGCCGGGTCCGTGCTGGCCGACGCGATCCGGCGGGGCGTCCGGGGCTCCGCCGTACGGCGGCTCGCGCAGCGCGAGCAGGCACGGATGCGCCGCGAGGAGTAGGTCGCCGACGTTCGTCCGGCATTTACCTTAAAGAGCCATCTTGGGCAACGGCCCGTGGTGTCCCGATGGGAGGAAGGGATGCCTCGCAACCGCGGGGCGCCCGCTCGGATCCCAAGGACCCCCATGCCCCACGCATCCTCACGCCCGAGTCGACGATGGTGGTCGTCGATCTCGGTGCTGGCGGTCAGCGGCGTCGCGGCCGGCACCCTCGCCGCCACGCCCGCAGCCCAGGCCGCTGCCGCTCCGCCCGTCACCACGTCCGTCCAGGCCCCCGCCCTGGCGGCGGCCGACAGCCTCACCCTCACCGACGAGACCGAGCCGCTCGGTCCCGGCATCAGCCTGCGGCGGCTGACGACCGTCACGCCGTCCGGCTGGTTCGACCAGCAGGTCCTCACGGCCGACCTGGCGAACCCGGCGGTGTCGAGTGACCTGCTCGCGGGCGAGCACGTCACCGACCGCGGCCCGATCTCGGGCAAGGCCGACGCCGCCGGCGCGGTCGCCGGCGTCAACGGCGACTTCTTCGACATCGACGCCTCCGGCGCCCCCCGCGGGGCGTCGGTCAAGGACGGCCGGCTCCTGAAGTCCTCCGACGTCGGCTCCTGGAACCACGTCGGTGTCGGCCGGGACGGCATCGGCCGCGCCGTCGACATGGCGCTGCAGGCCTCCGCGACCTTCGGCGGTACGACGCACCCGGTCGTCTCGCTCAACGCGCCCAACAAGAACCCCGAGGGGACGCCGCCGGGCTCGATCATCGCGTTCACCTCCGGGTGGGGCGAGTACAACCGCGGTGTCGCCGTCCCGGGGGTCGCCGACGTCGCCTCGGTCCTCGTGCAGGACGGCGTCGTCGTCTCGGTCGACCCCGCGGCCGCCGGCACCGGCGCCATCCCCGACGGGGCCTTCGTCCTCGTGGGGCGCGAGGCGGGCGCCGCGGCGATCCGGGCGCTGACCTCTGGCGACCCGGCCTCGCTCGACTACGGCCTCAGCGACACGGTCGCCCAGCAGATGAAGTTCGTCATCGGCTCCAACCGCGAGCTGGTCCGCGACGGCGTGGCCCGCCCCGACAGCGAGCTCGACAACGACCTGCACCCGCGCACCGTGATCGGCTTCAAGGACGGCGGGCGCACGATGCTGCTCGTCACCAACGACGGTCGGCAGGCGCCGGTCAACGGCATGACCATGCGTCAGCTGGCCGCGTTCATGGTCAGCCAGGGAGCCGAGACCGCGTTCAACCTCGACGGCGGCGGGTCGACCACGATGGTCGCCCGTCCCCTCGGCGAGACCCGGGCGACGGTGCGCAACAGCCCGTCCGACGGCGCCGAGCGGCTCGACCCCAACGGCGTCGGCGTCTTCGTGAGCCCCGGGACCGGCACGGCCGAGGAGCTCGTCGTGACCCCCGCCCCCGAGGACGCCCAGGTCTTCCCGGGCATGCACCGGACCCTGACCGCCAAGGCCGTCGACGACCACCTGACGCCGGTCCCGCTCGCCCGCGGCGACGTCCGCTGGAGCACCTCGCAGGGCACGATCGACAGTGGCCTGCTGGCCGCCCCGCGCGACGCGTCCGGCGCCATCACGGTCCGCGGCACCGCCGACGGGGCCACCGGCTCCACCCGGGTGCGGGTGCTCGGTCGCCTGCACGCGCTGGAGACCTCCAGCAGCCGGCTGTCCATCACCGACCCGGTCGCGGCGAACGCCGTACGCGTCACCGTCACGGGGCGTGACGCCCAGGGCTTCACCGCCCCGGTCGAGCTGCCCGACCTCGAGCTCGAGTACGACGAGCGCGTCATCCGGGTCCAGCCGTCCGGCACCGGCCTGCGGATCACCCCGCTGACCGACGGCGGCACCGTGCTGGTCGCCTCCGCGGGCGGGCAGACGGTCAAGCTGCCCATCACCGTGGGCGTGCAGAGCGTGACTCCGTACGCGTTCGACGACGAGGCCGCCGGCACCGGCCGGTGGACCGGGAACCCGGTCTCCTCCGTGACGAGCATCAGCAAGGTGGCCGAGGGGGTGCGCCTCGACTTCGTCCAGGCGCGCAACAAGGGCATCACCGCCGCCGGCGCCGCCAACCGGTGGGTGGAGATCCCCGGCCAGCCCCTCCGCGTCCGGATCAAGGTCAAGTCGGACGTCTTCGTCCCCGCCGGTCTCACCTACGCCGGCTTCTGGGACGCCGCAGCCAAGTCGCACGGCCTCTACGGGACCGGCCTGGAGCCGCTCGGCGTCGGGCCCGGCGACCCGTGGCAGTACGTCACCTTCACCATCCCGACGACCGGGGTGACCTTCCCGGTGCGCTGGAACTCCTTCCAGGGCATCAACACCGCCGTGGACCAGCAGCGGGCCGGCAGCTTCGTCTTCGGCGGCGTCGAGGCCGACGTCCCGTCCGAGATCGAGCTGCCCGCCCAGGACCCGCTCCGCTCGGACCCGCTGTTCTCCGCCGACGGGGAGGCGGACGAGGACGCCGACTGGACGTTCGCGACGCTCTCGGACGTCCAGTTCACCTCGGACTCCCAGGAGCTGACGAAGGTCGCGGCCGCGGCCCTCGCCCGGATCCGGCGCGAGCAGCCCGACCTGGTCGTGCTCAACGGCGACATCATCGACCGGGCCCTGCCCGCCGACGTGACCCTCGCGCGTCAGACCCTCGAGGCCGCCGGGTGCGACCTGATCGCGGTCGGCGCCGAGCCGGCCCCGGAGAGCACGCCCGACCACGCCAGCGGGAAGATCCCCTGCTACTACGTGCCCGGCAACCACGAGTCCTACGGCCTGAACAACGTGCAGTCGACGCTGGAGAACTGGGAGGCGGAGTTCGGGACGCCGTACCGGACCTTCGACCACAAGGGCACCCGCTTCATCCTGCTCAACAGCGCGTTGGGCAACCTGCGTGCCTCGGACTGGGAGCAGCTGCCGATGCTGCGTGACGCCCTCGCCGACGCGGCGACCGACGAGGCCGTCGACAACGTGATGGTCTTCGCCCACCACCCCGTCGACGACCCGGCCGCGACCAAGTCGAGCCAGCTGACCGACCGCACCGAGGTGCGCCTGGTCAAGAAGCTGCTCTCCGACTTCCGCGCGACCAGCGACAAGGGCGTCGCGATGGTGGGCTCGCACGCGCAGATCGCCAACGTGCAGCGCGTCGAGGGCGTCCCGTACGTCGTCCTCCCGTCCTCCGGGAAGTCGCCGTACGGCGTGCCGGACCGCGGTGGCATCACCGGCTGGCTCGAGTGGGGCGTCGACCGTGACGCGTCGGCGGCCCAGCAGTGGCTGACCGCGGACGTGAAGGCGTTCTCGCAGGAGACCGTGGTCGACGCCCCCGAGACCGTCGAGGTCAGCCGGACCGCCACCGTCGGCGGACACCTGGTGCAGCCGTCGGGCGTCGTGCCCGGCAGTCGCGTGGTGCCGCTGTCCTACCCGGTCTCGGTCGACTGGTCCGGCGACGAGAATCTCGCCGTCGGCACGGGCGAGGCCGCTGTCCGTGCCGCCCGCGAGGCCCGCAAGGTGGCGATCCTCGACCCGCAGACCCGGCAGCTCACCGGCCTGCGTGCGGGCTCGGTGACCCTGCGGGTGTCGAGCGAGTCGATGCGCGAGCTCACCGACGAGTCGTCGCTCGCGCCGGTCGTCGGCGAGCGGGTCGTCCAGGTGGTCCCGTTCTCCGGCCCCGGACCCCGCGTCGACGCGCCGACGCCGGTGTTCCCGACGCAGCCGGTCGGCACGACCGGGGTCGGCCAGACCGTGGTCGTCACGAACACCGGCGACCAGCCGTTGCGGATCACCGACGTGGCGCTCCGCCGTACCGGCACCAGCCCGGCCGGTGAGTTCGTGCTGGCCGGCGAGGAGTGCCGGGACGCCGAGATCGCCCCGGGCGCCTCGTGCGCCGTCCTGGTGCGGTTCTCGCCGTCGGTGGCCGAGGTGACCTCGACCGGCGAGCTGGTGCTGGAGACCAACACCGCCGAGGGTCGGGTGGAGGTCCCGCTGTCCGGGCTCAGCATCGTGGCCCCGCGCGGGGAGCAGGGCGAGCCGGGTGAGACCGGGCCGCCGGGACCGACGGGTCCGACGGGTCCGACCGGTCCGGACGGCGAGTCCGGCACCCCCGGGGCGAGCGGTCCGCAGGGGCCCCAGGGTCCCGGCGGCGTGAAGGGCGACAAGGGGGACAGGGGTGACCGCGGTCCTCGCGGCCTCCGCGGCCCCCGGGGCAAGACCGCGCGGGTGAGCTGCGTCGTACGGCCCCGCGACGGGCGGCGCCAGGTGCGCTGCCAGGTCCGCTACCGCCAGGTCGCCGGGCGCTGGAGCGTGCTGAAGCGGGGCGACCAGGTCGTCGCCCGCGGTCCGCTGGGCAAGCTGCGCACCCTCCGGTCGGTCCGGGCCGGTCGCTACCAGCTGCGGGTCCGGACGGACGCGCGGACCGTCGAGGTGCTCCACCTGGTGGTCCGCAAGAACGGGCGCGTGGTCTTCCGCTGAGCCCGCGGGGGTGCCGGTCCCGGGACCGGCACCCCCTTCCGGCGCCCGGACCGTGTGGAATGGGCGGCATGCACCTCATCGAGTTCGAGGGGCGTCGCCCCTCGGTCCACCCCGACGCCTGGATCGCCCCCACCGCCACCCTGATCGGTGACGTGACCGTCGAGAAGGGCGCCAGCGTCTGGTACGGCGCCGTCCTCCGCGGCGACGTCTGCACGATCGTCGTCCGCGAGGGGAGCAACATCCAGGACAACTCCGTCCTGCACGCCGGCCCCGACCAGACCCTCGTGGTCGGCCCGAACGCGACCGTCGGCCACGCCTGCGTCGTGCACTGCACGTCGGTCGGCGAGCAGTCGTTGGTCGGCAACGGCTCGATCCTGCTCGACGGCGCCACCGTCGGCCCGCGCACCCTCGTTGCCGCCGGCTCGGTCGTCACGCCCGGAGCCGAGATCCCCGGCGGCGTGGTGGCCGCGGGCTCGCCGGCCTCGGCCCGCAAGCCGATCGAGGGCACCTCCTCGGAGTTCTGGATCGAGACCAACGCCGCCTACTACGGCGAGCTCGCCGGACGGCACCGCGACGGGGCGCGGGCCGTGGAGGGGTCGGCGGGGTAGTCCGTCACAGGAGGGTTGGCAAGAGCCCTCTTGGCAACCCTCCTGTGACGGACTACCCCACCGGAGGGTGAGACCTCAGGGCTGCCGTGTGCAGACCGCGACGAGGACGCCGGGGCGGCGGCCGTCGTACACGGCGCGGCCGCGGGCGGCGGAGACCAGGACCAAGCGGCCCCGGGGCGTGCGGACCAGGGCGGCGCGGGGGCGCTCGACGGCGTCGAAGCCCACCGGGCGGCAGCCGTGCTGCACGAGCAGCGGCCGGACCACCCGCTCGTAGCCGTCCTCGGTGGCCGGCGCCGGGGCGGACCCGCCGCCGGAGAGCCCGACGGCGAGCAGGCCGACGAGCAGCAGGGCGGGGAGGGAGCGGGGCGCCATGATGTTCCGTTCAACGACACAGGCCGCACCGGGTGACGGGGCGTGGGTGAGGATGGGGCGATGACGACCTGGTTCGCCTCGCCCGCCGACGCCGTCGACCGTCTCGGCACCGCGGGCTACCTCGCCGACCGGGCCACGGCCACCACCGCCTTCCTCGCCGGCTCGCTCGAGAAGCCGCTGCTCGTGGAGGGTCCGGCGGGCGTCGGCAAGACCGAGCTGGCCAAGGCGGTCGCCCGCGCGACCGGCGCCGAGCTGGTCCGGCTGCAGTGCTACGAGGGGCTCGACGAGGCCCGCGCGCTCTACGAGTGGAACTACAAGAAGCAGCTGCTCCGCATTCAGGCGTCCGGGGAGCAGGAGTGGGACGCGACCCACGACGACATCTTCACCGACGAGTTCCTGCTGACCCGCCCGCTGCTCACCGCGATCCGGCGCGAGGAGCCGACGGTGCTGCTCATCGACGAGGTCGACAAGACCGACGTCGAGGTCGAGGGCCTGCTCCTGGAGGTGCTCTCGGACTTCCAGGTCACCATCCCCGAGCTCGGCACCGTCACCGCCGTACGACGTCCCTTCGTCGTGCTCACCTCGAACGCCACCCGCGAGCTGTCCGAGGCGGTCAAGCGGCGCTGCCTCTTCCTGCACCTGGACTACCCCGACGCCGAGCGCGAGCGCGAGATCGTGTCGTCGCAGGTCCCGGAGCTCGAGGACCGGCTGGCCGAGCAGCTGGTCGCGATGGTCGGCCGGCTGCGCGAGCTGGAGCTGAAGAAGGCCCCCTCGATCGCCGAGTCGGTCGACTGGGCCCGGACCCTGGTCGCGCTGGAGATCCGGGACCTCGACGACAAGGCCGTCGACGACACCCTCGGGGTGGTGCTCAAGCACGCCTCCGACACCGACCGCGCCGTCCGAGAGCTGCGGCTGCGCAAGTGAGCCGGTCCGGGCTGCTCGACCGCCACCTCGCCTTCCTCGAGGCGCTGCGGGCCGCCGGGCTGCCCGTGTCGCTGGCCGAGGACCTGGACGCCGTCACCGCCCTGCAGGCGCTGCCGTGGGACGACCGTGCCACCCTCCGTGAGGGGTACGCCGCCACGCTGGTCAAGAAGCCGTCCTTCCGGCCGACCTTCGACACGCTCTTCGACCTGTACTTCCCCCGGCTCGTCGGCGCGGGGGCGGACCGCGGGCCGGACGACGAGGCCGGGGCGGGCGAGGACGCGCCCGGCCCCCGCGACAACGGGCCGGCGCTCGCGGCCTTCCGCGAGCAGCTGCTCGACGCGCTCGCCGCGGGCGACCAGCAGACCCTGGCCCGGCTCGCGGCCGAGATGGTCGGCCGGTTCGGCGCGATGCCGGGCCGCGGGCCCGGCCTGTCCAGCTGGTCGGCCTACACCGCGCTGCAGCGGGTCGCGCCGAGCGAGCTGGTCGACAAGATCGTCGCCGCGCTGCTCGCCCAGGGCCGCACCGGCGAGGAGGCGCAGCGGGTGGCCGGGCGGCGGCTCGGCGGGTTCACCGGGATGGTCGAGGACGACGCCCGACGGCGGATCGCCGAGGAGAAGGGGCCCGACCACGTCGCGAAGGTCGCCGTACGGCCGACGATCGACCGGCTCGACTTCCTGCAGGCCCGGCGGTCCGACCTGGAGGAGATGCGCCGCGAGATCTATCCGCTGGCCCGCCGGCTGGCGACCCGGATGACCCAGGAGCACCACGCGCACCGGCGCGGAGCGCTGGACTTCCGCCGTACCGTCCGGGCCTCGCTGT
This sequence comes from Nocardioides lianchengensis, assembly GCF_900101465.1. GTDB lineage: Bacteria > Actinomycetota > Actinomycetes > Propionibacteriales > Nocardioidaceae > Nocardioides > Nocardioides lianchengensis. Next base: position 319,641 of record NZ_FMZM01000004.1, on the reverse strand, counting down.
CCACGGGCGGCGTCCCGCTCACCACCCACCACAAGCCCAAGCGCCCGCACCGCACCGAGCTCGTCGTGCTGTGCGACGTGAGCGGCTCGGTGGCCAACTTCGCGCAGTTCACCCTGCTGCTGGTCTTCGCGCTCCGCGACCAGTTCCAGAAGGTGCGGGCCTTCACCTTCATCGACCACGTCCACGAGGTCACCCAGCACTTCCGCCCGGGCGCGGACGTCGCCGACGTGATGGCCGACCTGGCCGCCAGCACCTCGCACGCCGCCCTGTGGGGCCGCACGAACTACGGCCGGGCGTTCACCAAGTTCGCCGAGGAGCACCCCGACGCCCTGGGGCCGAAGTCCTCGCTGCTGGTCCTCGGCGACGCGCGCTCCAACTACAGCGACCTCGCGCTCGGCCCGTTGAAGGAGATGGCCGCGACCGCCCGGCACTCCTGGTGGCTCAACCCCGAGCACCGCCGGCACTGGGACACCGGCGACTCCGCCGCCCGCGCGTACGGCGAGGTCGTGCCGATGGCCGAGTGCCGCAACCTGACCCAGCTCGGGGAGTTCGTGCACGACATCCTGTGACCCGGTCACCTTTGCCCCGGCCCACCCGTCAGGAAGATGACCAGTCATCGAGGGAAGGGGAGGACCGTGGACCTGACGGAGCGCTTCGAGGCGGAGCGGCCGCGGTTGGTGGGGATCGCCGGGCGGGTGCTCGACGACCACGCCGAGGCCGAGGACGTCGTCCAGCAGGCCTGGCTGCGGTTGCACGGCACGACGGCCGAGATCGACAACCTGCCCGGCTGGCTGACGACGGTGACCACCCGGCTCTGCCTGGACCGGCTGCGGGCCCGGACGCCTGTGCCCGCCGACGAGGTCGAGCCCGAGGGGACGGCCGACGACCCGGCCGACGACGTCGTGCTGGCCGACACCGTCGGCCTCGCGCTGAACGTCGTGCTCGACCGGCTCGCCCCGCGGGAGCGGGTCGCCTTCGTGCTCCACGACAGCTTCGGCTTCGACTTCCCCACCATCGCGACCCTGCTCGACACGACGCCGGTGGCCGCGCGCAAGCTGGCGTCGCGGGCCCGGGCCAAGGTCGCCCAGCCCCGGCCCGAGGACCGGCTGGCCGACTGGGAGGTGGTCGACGCCTTCATGGCCGCGGCCAAGGGCGGTGACTTCGAGCGGCTGCTCCGCCTGCTCGCCCCCGACGCCGGCGTCAGCGCCGACGACGCCGCCGTGCTGGCCGGCACCCCGAGCCGGATCGAGGGGCGCGACGAGGTGGCGACGTTCTTCAACGGCAGCGCCCACGCGGCCCTGCCCGTCCTGGTCGGCGACCGCCCCGGGACCGCCTGGTTCCACCTCGGCGAGGCCAAGGTGGTCTTCGACTTCACGATCGAGGACGGCCTGGTCCGGGCCATCACCTTCCGCGCCGCACCCGAGGTCCTGGCGACCGTCGTACGACGGGACGGCGGGACGCCGCGCACCTGAGCCGGTCACACCCGACCGCTCCCACTCGTCAGCAGATCAGCACACCAACCCGAAGGAGACGACCGTGAAGACCATGACCTGCCGAGCCCTCGGAGGGCCCTGCGACCTCGAGCACCACGGCGAGAGCGCCGACGACGTCATCAACGCCCAGGACCAGCACCTGAAGGAGGCCGAGAAGGCGGGCGACGCGACCCACCAGGAGGCCCGGGACGCCATGAAGGGCCGCTGGCGGCACCCGAAGAAGTCGCTCGGCTGGTACCGCGACACCAAGGCCGCCTTCGCCGCCCTGCCCGACGACCCCGCGTGACTCAGGCGCTCAGGTAGCCCAGCGCGCGCAGCCGGTCGACGACGGCCACCAGCTCGGGGTGCCGGGCGGCGTCGCAGGCCAGTCCGCCGGCGACGTGGACGTCGTCGTCGCCCTCCTCGCGGCTGTCGAAGACCACGGTCACCCGGTTCGCGGCGCCGGCGTTGAGCAGCGAGCCGAGGAGTACGACGGGGTCGGACCGGTCCTCGACGCTCAGCACGTGGGTGCCGTCGGGGATCAGCGGCAGCTGCGCCGACGGGGCGCCGGCCGTGACGACCTGGTCGACGGTGAACGCCGCCGACGGTGCCGCGACGGCGATCTCGGTGGCGGTCATGCCGCCCTGGCCGCTGCCGACGAGCAGGACGTGCGGGTGGTGGTCGTCCCCGGCGACCGCCGCCTCCAGGGCCCGCACCACCTGCGAGGAGTACGACGACAGGTCGCCGCCGACCAGCCGCAGCCGGCGACCCGGTCCGCCGGTCGGCCCGGGGAGGTAGCCGACGTACCGGCCGGGGCCGAGCCGCTCCACCGCGACCGGCTGCTCCTCGCGGCCCAGCCGGCGCATCAGGTCGGAGATCGAGCCGGGCAGCCGCTCGACCGGCACCGAGGACCCGGCCTCGGTCGCCGCCGGGGCGGGGGTGGTGAGCCCGCCCGCGACGTCGCGGAGGGCCGGCCCGAACCCGGCGTCGAACGGCCCGGCGCCGAGGGCCCGCATGCCCGCTCGCGCGGCACCGGCCCCGGCGTCGCCGGCCAGCGCGGCCGAGGTCAGCAGCGAGCGCATCCGCAGCCCGTCGAGCAGCCCGCCGCCCCCGCTGGAGACGTGGTCCATCAGTTCGGGGTTGTTCTCGGCCAGCTCGCCGAGGTAGCCGGCGACGTCGTCGCGGTCGAGCGCGTCGGTCTCGATCAGCCCGGCCGACACGATCGCCCCGCCCAGCGCGACCTCCGGCGCGAGGTAGCCGATGGCCCGCCCGGCGATCGTCCCGATCGTCTCGTACGCCGCCCGCTGCAGCTCGTCGATCCAGCGGTAGGTCAGCACCGTCGCGCGCAGCACCACCGCGTCGGCGTCCAGCTCGAGCGAGCGCCCGCGCAGTCCCTGGCGGCCTCCGGTGGCGGCCCGGACGTCCTCCTCGACCTGGCTCCAGGTCGGCGGGGCGAGCTCGGCCGACTCCGCCACCGCAGGGTCGCCCAGCACCGCGTCGCCGAGCTCGGAGCGGGCGCGGACCTCGGCCCCGACCCGGTCGAGGACGTCGGCCAGCCGCACCAGGTCGTCGTACCGGTCGGTCACGCGGGGCTCGTCGGTCATCGGGCCACCTCGGCGAGCACCGGGGCCAGGTCGGCGGCGAGGTCGGAGGCGTCGACCCGGCGTACCTCGACGCGGTCGCCGTCGGCGGCGTGGCGGGTCCGCAGCGCGTGCCAGCCGTCGGCCAGCAGCGTCCAGGAGACGACGCCGACCGTCGCGGTCGGGGTCCGGGTGGCGTCGGCGACCATGGCGCGGAGCCGGCCGCGCGCCTCGAGGGCCAGCCCGCGGAGCACCGCTCCCGCGTCGACCGCGCTGAGCGGGGAGCCGGTCGCGTCGGTCACGGCAGCGTGCTGCTCGGCCAGGACCGCCAGCAGGTCGGCGCGGTCGGTCCGCACCGCCTCGGCCGCGGCGTCGGCGAGCTCGTAGGGCAGCTGGACCACGCGCGGGACGGCGGAGTCGCGCAGGGCGGCCTCCTCCGGCAGCGCCGCGATCCGGGCGAGCTCGATCGGCCACTGGGCCGCCGGGAACCAGGCCAGCTCGAAGACCAGGCCGTCGACGGTCGCGAGGGTGGCCACGGCGTCGGCCGACAGGCGGTGCCAGGCGCGGGCGTGCACGCCCTCGGCGACGACCTCCAGGTCGAGCGCCACCGCCGGGCTGGCCAGCAGGCCGACGGCGCCGGCGAGGCCGGGGTCGACCGCACCCTCCGGGTCGACCAGGCCGCGTCGGGCCAGCGAGGAGACCGGCTCGTGGAGCGCGGCCAGCGCCTCGGCGTACGCCGCCGCGTCGGACGCGGGGCGGCTCCGGCCGAGCCGGTCGTCGAGGCCGGTGCCGTCCGGCCGCTCGGGGTCGCGGACCTCGAACGGCAGCGGGGCGCCGCCCGCCGCGGCGGCGACGTGCTGGAGCTCCAGGAGGGTCAGGGCGACCCGGCGCGGCAGCGCGTCCAGGATGCCGGCGGGCACCGGAGGTGGAGCGCTGAGGTCGATGAGGGTCACGGCCCGTCGCCCCCGGCCCGGCCGGGCAGCGCCGTGCTCAGCCAGCCGCGGTGGCCCGGGGGCGGGGCGGCGAAGGAGTCGGGGTCGAGCCGGGTGGCCTGCTGCTCGCTCTCGGCGATCAGCTCCTTGAGTCGGTCGACCTCGAGGAGGTGGCGCTCCAGGGACTCGGCGGCGGCCTCGTGCCGCGCGGCCGAGCGGCGCAGGTGGGTGGCGCGGTCACGGACCCGCTCGCGCAGCGAGTCGGCGGCCCGGCCCGACCAGGCGACGGCCTCGGTCTGGGCGACGACCCGGTCGGCGAGCGATCGCAGGTCGACGGCCTGCTCGCGCAGCTGGCCCGCGCGGCGGCGCATGACCTCGGTGTCGCCGTACATCGCCCTCGCCCTCCCCGCTGGTCGCTCCGAGGGGCGCATTCCCTCCGGGGGGCGGTTGAAACGGCGCCCCGATCACGCCTCGGACACGATGTCCAGCATGCGGGCGTGCGTGGTGCGGTCGGCGGCCGCGACCAACCCGCCGGCGTCGGCCAGCACCGGCTGACCCGCCAGCCCGCTGAGCACCACCCCCGCCGCCCGGCAGATCGCCAGCGGGGCTGCGAAGTGCACGCTGCCGCGCAGGTCGCCTGCTTGGAGGTACGCCGCGCGCCGCCCCGCCGCCACCCAGACCAGGGCCAAGCTGGTGGAGAACCCGCGGAAGGCGTACGACGCCAGCCCGGGCGAGGCCAGTACGGCGGCTGCCCAGGCGCGTTCATGGTCGACGTCCACGTCGACCAGCCGGGAGTCCGCCGAAGGGACGAGAGGCGCATCGGTGCCGTCCACGCCGCGGACCCAGGCACCGGTCCCGTCGGTCCAGAAGGCCTCGCCGGTCAGCGGATCAGCGACCGCGGCCGGACCGGGCTCGCCCGCCACCAGCAGGGCCACGTTGACGCCGATGCCCGGCGTCCCGGCGGCGAAGTTGAGGGTGCCGCAGAGCGGGTCGACCAGCCAGCGCCGTACGGCGTCGGGGTCACCCTGCAGACCCTCCTCCTCGCCGACGAACGCGTCGTCGGGGCGGGCCGCCCGCACCACCGCGCGCACGGCGTGCTCGGCGGCCAGGTCAGCCTCGGTGGCGAAGTCGATCCCGCCCTTGCTGTGTCGGGTGACCGGTGCGCCGTACCTCGAGCGCACCTCGGCCGCCCCCGCGAGGGCGGCGGTGATCGCGACGTCCGCGTCAGTGCTCACGCGCGACCCCGCTCGAAGACCGGGGCGATGCGCCCGAGCGCCTCCTCGATGTCGGCGCCCGGGCCGGCGAAGCTCATCCGCACGAACCGGCCGCCGTCGACGGTGTCGAAGTCGATGCCGGGCGCCATCGCGACGCCGGTGCGGGCCAGCAGGTCGTGGGCGAAGGCCATCGTGTCGTCGGTCAGGTGGCCGACGTCGGCGTAGACGTAGAACGCGCCGTCCGCGGGCGCCAGTCGGGTCACGCCGAGCCGGGCCAGGCCGTCGAGCAGCAGGCGGCGGTTGCCGGCGTACCGGGCGACATGGCCGTCGAGCTCGGCGTACGACGCGTCCGCGAACGCGGCCAGGCAGGCGCGCTGGGCGATCACCGGCGGGCAGATCGTGAAGTTGCCGGTGAGCACGTCGACCGCGCGGCGCAGCCGGTCGGGGACCAGCATCCAGCCGATCCGCCAGCCGGTCATCGAGAAGTACTTCGAGAAGCTGGAGAACACGACCGCCTCCCGCGAGGTCTCCCACGCGCTGCGGGCCAGGTGCTCCTCGGCGTACTCGATGCCGTGGTAGATCTCGTCGCTGATCAGCTGGATCCCCTGCTCCTCGCAGTACGACGCCAGCGCGGCCAGCTCGCTCGGGAGCAGCATCGTGCCGGTGGGGTTCGCCGGGCTCGCGACCACCAGTCCGCGGACGTCCGGCCCGAGGGCGGCGACCTGGTCGACGGTCGGCTGGAACCGGGTCTCCGGGCCGGTCGGGATCTCCACGACCTCGCAGCCCAGCGCGGTCAGCACGTTGCGGTAGCAGGGGTAGCCGGGCCGGGCCATCGCGACCTTGTCGCCGACCTCGAAGGCGGCCAGGAAGGCCAGCAGGAAGCCCCCGCTGCTCCCGGTCGTCACGACGACCTCCTCGGGGTCGACCGCGATCCCGTGCGCCCGCGCGTGGTGGCCGGCGATCGCCTCGCGCAGCTCCCGGATCCCGCTCGCGGGGGTGTAGCCCAGCGGGTCGCCGCTGCCCAGCAGCCGCACCGCCTCCGCGTTCACGGGGCCTGGCGCCCCGGTGCTCGGCTGCCCGGCCAGCAGGTTGAGCAGGTCGCCGTGGGTCCGCTGCCGCTCGGTGGCCGCCGCCAGCAGGTCCATCACGTGGAACGGCGGGACGTTGGCGCGGCTGGCGACGGCGAGGCGGCTCACGGGGCCCGACTGTAGGTGGCTTGTCGTCGAGCGCTGTCCGGATGGTGTCGCTGACCAGATTCGGTCATCGGGTGGCGGATTAACGAAACGTTTCATATGGTGACCGTCACAGTGTGACCAGCGTCGCTCGGGGTGACGTGTGAAACGAAGGAATTGTGCCCGGGTGAACTCCCTGATCCATCGCGTCCTTGCCGCCAGCGTGGCGACGTCCCTCCTGACCGCCGGGCTGGCGATCTCCGCCCCGGCAGCGACCGCAGCACCCGCCGCCCAGGCCGCCGCGGCCGCGACCGGCGCGGAGCCGCGCGGGCTCCGCGTCAACGGTCTGGCCGAGCCGGCCGACCTCGGCGACCTCACCGACCCGGACTACTCCTGGCAGGTCGGCGCCGGGATGCAGTCGGCGTACCGGATCGTCGTCTCGACGAGCGCCGCGAAGGCCGAGGCCGACGAGGGCGACGTCTGGGACTCCGGGCAGGTCGACTCGACCCAGCAGCTCAACGTGGCCCACGGGGGCCCCGACCTGGTCGCCGGCGAGCGCTACTACTGGAAGGTTCGCACCTGGGACGGCGCGCAGGCCTCGCCCTGGTCCGACGTGACCTCCTTCGGTACGGCGCCCGGCGTCACCTGGGCCGGCAGCGAGCCGATCTGGGCGAGCGCGCAGCTGCCCGGGGAAGCGGCGGCCCCGTGGGTCGACTACACCGTGAGCGGCCGGATGCGGATCACCGCCGGCGCCCTGGGCGTCCGGTTCCGCGCCTTCGACGCCGGCAACTCCTTCATGTGGCAGTTCCGGGCCTCCGACAACCGGCTCACGCCGCACGTCCAGGTCAACGGCACCTACTCCACCCTGGGCGCCTCGGTCCCGCTGCCCGCCGGCACGCTGGTGGCCAACACCTGGGCCGACTTCCGGATCGTGGTGGCCGGCACCACCTTCACCACCTTCATCAACAACGTCCAGGTCGACCAGCGCACCGACTCGCGCAACGTCAACGGCACCGTCGGCGTCCGCACCGGCAACACCGAGTCGGGCCAGCTCGACGACCTCCGGGTCGTCGAGACCGGCACCGCCCGGGTCCTGTTCGAGAACGCGTTCGAGGGCACCAACCCGTTCCCGTGCGGCTCGGTCTCGGGCGGCGTGCTGAACGTCGGCAACGCCCAGAACTGCGGCCTGATCAACCCCGCCAACGTCCCCGCCAACTGGGCGTTCCTGCGCGGTGAGGTGGAGCTGGCCGACAAGGAGATCGCCTGGGCGACCCTGAACGCCACCGCCACGGAGTTCCGCAACCACCTGCAGTACGTCTACAAGACCTACGTCAACGGCACCTTCGTCGGCCTCGGCCCGACCAACCGGATCGGCACCGAGGCCCGGTACGACGGCTTCGACGTCACCGGCCTGCTCCGGCGCGGCGAGACCAACGCGGTCGCCGCGCTGGCCTACACCACCAACGCCAACCGTCGCTTCCAGGCGCAGCTGAAGGTCGCCTACACCGACGGGACGACCCAGGTGTTCGGCTCCGGCCCGAGCTGGACGTCGCTCAACGGGGCGCTCGTCTTCCCCGAGGCCGGCAGCATCGGCACCAGCTACTTCACCGCCCCGATGGAGAACCTCGACGCCCGCCAGTTCCCCTTCGGCTTCGCGTCCCCGGGCTTCGACGACAGCGCCTGGGCACCCGCCGTGGCGCGGCCCGCGATCCCGCAGCTCGAGTCGACGCCGATGGGCAAGGTCGAGCAGCAGCTGCACGACCCGGTGAAGATCGTCGACAAGGGCAACGGCAACTACTTCGTCGACTTCGGCCGCACCTGGATCGGCGGCGTGCAGTACGACGTCGCCGACGGCACCGCCGGCGACCGGGTCGAGCTCCGGTTCGGCGAGGTGACCTCCAGCGCGAACACCGTGCGCTGGGAGCTCAACACCACCAACAAGTACCGCGACATCGTCACCCTCAAGGACGGCCAGCAGCGCCTCGAGACCTGGGGCATGCGGGTCTTCCGCTACCTGGAGATCGTCGGGGCCACCGAGCCGGTGACCGCGGAGAGCCTGAAGGCCCTCGCCCTGGTCTACCCGTTCGACCAGGAGGCGTCGTCGTTCACGTCGTCGGACGAGAACCTCAACCAGGTCTACCAGCTCTCGAAGAACTCGATCGAGTCGCTGAACGTCAACTTCTACACCGACTCCTGGACCCGTGAGCGGACCAACTACGAGGCCGACGGCTACCTCCAGCAGCTCTCGTCGCTCTACCTCATGGAGGACCTGTCACTGGGTCGCTACTCGATGAACTACTTCAAGAGCAACCGGACCTGGCCCACCGAGTGGCCGATCTTCGTGGTGCTCTCGGTCTACGACGCGTGGCGCCAGACCGGCAACACCGAGCAGGTCGCCGACTACTACGACAACCTGAAGACCAAGCTGCGGCCGGCCTGGCTGGAGGCCTCGACCGGCCTGGTGCGCAAGACCACCGGCTCGAACGGCTCCAGCAGCTGCAACGACTGCGACATCGTCGACTGGCCGACCAGCCAGCGCGACGGCTACCAGTTCCGCGAGTACAACACCGTCATCAACTCGCTCTACTACCGCGCGACCCGGGACATGGCCGCGATGGCCGGGATCCTCGGAAAGGACGCCGAGGCCGAGCAGTTCACCCAGCAGGCCGACCGGCTGCGGACCCAGATCAACGAGCGGCTCTACGACGCCGAGGGCGGCCGGTACGACGACGGCATGAACGCCGCCGGCGCCAAGACCGGGCACTACTCGGTGCACGCCAGCGCCTTCGCCCTGGCCTTCGGCGTACCGGAGGACGACCAGGTCGCCCGGGTCGCCGAGTTCGTCGACTCCCGCGGCATGGCCTGCAGCGTCTACTGCGCCGCCTTCCTGGTGAAGGGCCTGTACGACGGCGGCAACGGCCAGGCCGCGCTGGACGCGCTGACCGACGAGGGCACCAGCAGCTGGATGAACATGATCCGGCTCGGTGCGGGCTCCACCATGGAGGCCTGGGACCCGTCGCAGAAGAGCAACCTGACCTACTCGCACCCGTGGGCCGCCTCGCCGGCGTTCAACGTGCCCTCGGGCCTGTTCGGCATCCAGCCGCTCAGCAACGGCTACGGCGAGTTCCAGGTCAAGCCGCAGCCCGGGGACCTGGCCTCGGCCGAGATCACGGTGCCCACGGTGCGCGGACAGATCTCGGCCGCCTTCGAGCACGACCGCCGCGGCCGCACCGAGCTGTCCGTGACGGTGCCCGGCAACACGACCGCCACCGTGCAGGTCCCGCTGCCGAGCACGGTGCGTGCCGAGTACGTCCCGAGCCACCCCGAGGAGGCCGAGTACGTCGGCCGCTCCGAGCTGCCGGGCGGCACCTACGCCACCTTCCGGGTGGGCCCCGGTGCCTGGACGTTCGGCCCGAAGGCCGCCGACGACCTCGGGGTCTTCCAGGACGTCCTCGACGAGCTGCTGAACCTGGGCGACCGGGTGGACGGCCACCTGGCCGCCGGGGACCTCGAGCCGGAGGAGGCGTCCGACCTCTCCGGACGGATCGAGGCGATCGAGACCCTGGTCCGCTCCGCGTCCGCGGCACACACCGCCGCCGACGGGGCCACGGCCCGGGCCGACCTGGGTGACGCGCTCGACGGGCTGCGCGACCTGCGCGGCTCGCTGGCCGACCGCGTGACCGACGAGGCCGTCGTCGCGGACCTCGCGGCGCGGCTGGCGACGATCGAGCCGCTGATGGTCGAGGTGGCCCTCGCGATCCGGGGTCTGACGCTGACCCTGGCGCCGGTCGAGGCGCCGGTGAACCGCGGCCAGCAGGTCACCGGCACGGTGCGCCTGACCAACGGCGGGGACGCCCCGGTGGGGCCGTTCATCGCGGGCTTCACCGTCGCCGACTGGGCGGTCGCCAGCGACGACACCGCGCCGGCGGCCCTCGCGGCCGGGGCGAGCACCGACCTGACGTTCACGACGCGGGTCCCGTCCGGCCAGGCCTCCGGCCCGGTCCGGGCCGGGGTGACGCTGAGCTTCACCGACGGCGGGACGACCTACCCGATCGCGCTGGAGCGGGAGTGGGCGAGTGTCGACTCCCAGGTCAGCCTGGTCGACGTGGCCGCCACCCACCCGGTGGACTTCTCGAACGAGGTCGCCGAGATCGTCGCGACGGTCCGCAACGCCGGGTCGGTCGCTGCGACCGGTCGGCTGCGGGCCGAGCTGCCGACCGGCTGGCGGCAGGCGGCGCCCGCCGTACGCACGGTCGCGCCGGGTGGCGAGATCACCCAGCGGATCCGGGTCTTCGTCCCGATCGGCTACGTCGGGGGCGACGTGCGCGACGTCCGGGTCTCGTTCGGCGGCGACCAGGTGCTGGCCACCGCGACCGCGCCGCTGACGTTGCAGCTCGACGTCCCGGAGGCGGCGGTCCTGCTCGACCACGTCGACTTCGGTGAGCCGACCTCCGAGCAGGCCCACGCCCTCCTGGCCGCCCCGAACAGCGGGATCAGCAGCGAGGCCGGCTTCACGCGTCGGTACGCGCACTCCAACTACCCCGGCTCGTGGTTCTCCGCCGAGGTGAACGCGATCCCCGGCGAGCCGTTGGTGCTGCAGGTCCGGGAGACGTTCAACAACCCGGTGACGAAGAAGTACAACGTCTACGTCAACGACGTGCTGGTCGACCAGCGGACCCTCGCCGGCCCGGGGCAGTCGACCAAGATGTACCGCTTCCTGGTCGACGACCCGGCGGTGCTCGCGCACCAGGGCAAGGTCCGGGTGAAGTTCGAGTTCCCGGTCGGTGCGACGGGGTTCTACGACCCGTCGGTGGCCGACCTGTGGGTCACCTCGGGCGTCGACCGGCGGGCGCCGGCGACCTCGATCGAGCTGGACCGCGAGACGCCGGGCGAGAACGGCTGGGACCGCGGTCCGGTCACGGCCACCGTCGCAGCGGCCGACGACCGGGACGACGCCCCGGTCGTGGAGGTCGACCGCGGCGCGGGCTGGACGTCGTACGACGCACCGGTGGTGCTCGACACCGACGGCGAGCACACCCTGCAGTACCGGGCTCGCGACGCCGCCGGGAACACCTCGGCCCCGCGGTCGATGACCGTGCGCATCGACGCCACCGCTCCGGTCACGACCCTCGCCGCGATCGCGGCAGGCCACGAGACCCGGCGGCTGACGATCGCGGCCTCCGACGCGGGCAGCGGGGTCGCGACGACCCGCTACCGGATCGGCGACGGCGAGTGGCAGGTGCTCGGGCAGACCGCGCCGGAGATCACCGGCGCGGGCGACCACGTGGTCCGCTTCGCCAGCACCGACGCGGCCGGCAACGTCGAGGAGACCCGGTCGCAGACCGTCTCCATCGACGCCGAGTACGCCGAGGGCCCGGTGACCGCCACGGTCTCGCAGGCCGGCGAGGGCGGCTGGCACGGGACCGGTGCGGCGCTGACGCTCGCGGCGACCGGCGAGCCGGACAGCCTCGAGTACCGGCTGGACGCCGGCGAGTGGCAGGTCTGGACCGCCGCGGTCCCGCTGCCCGCGGGCACCGTCGTGATCGACTACCGGGCCACCGATCGGGGCGCCTTCTCGCCGGTCGGCACCCTCACGGTGAAGGTCGACCTCGGGGCGCCGACCAGCGCGCTGACCTGGGACGGGCGCACCTTCGCCCTGACCGGCGACGACGAGGGCGGCTCCGGCGTAGCGATGCTGGAGTACCGCGTGGACGCGGGTGAGTGGACGACGTACGTCGACCCGATCACCCTCGACGGCGCCGCCCACACCGTGACCCACCGGGCCACCGACCTCGCCGGGAACGTCGGTGCGGAGGCCTCGGCCACCCTCGCCGCGGTCCCGACCGGGCCGGCCGTGGCTCCGCAGGCGACGACCGCCCCGGTCGTGACCGGGACGGCGCGGATCGGCCAGCGCCTGCGGACCACCACCGGCGTCTGGGACGTCGCCGGGGTGCGCACCTCGGTGCAGTGGACCCGCGACGGCGCGCCCGTCCGGGGCGCCACGGGGACGTCCTACGTGCTGACCCGGGCGGACCTCGGGGCCCGCGTCGGCGTACTCGTCACCGCGACGAAGGCCGGGCACGCGACCGGTACCGCCCAGGTGGTCCGGCCGCAGCGCGTCGCGAAGGCCACCTCCCGGCTGAGCGTCACCCGCCCGGCCCGGGTCCGGCGTGGTGCCGTGGTGCGGGTGACGGTCCGCGTGGCCGTCAGCGGCCTGAGCGCCGACGGCCAGGTGCGGGTGCTCGACGGGCCGAAGCGGGTCGGGACCGCGAAGGTGCGCAACGGCCGGGCCGTGGTCCGGTTCCGGGCCACCCGCCCGGGCGTCCGCACGATCCGGGTGCAGTACCTCGGCAACGGCTCGATCCAGGGCTCGACCGCGCGGACCAAGGTCCGCGTGCGCTGATCCCTCCGGGACTCACGCCCGGGCGACGCGCCGTCGTCGTCCGGGCGTGAGCCGTCGTCGTCCGGGCCGGGAGAGTTTCATCGGCTGGCCGACGAACCTCATGCCGGGACGATGAACCTTTGTCGTCCCGGCGAGAGTTTCATCGGCTAGCCGATGAAACTCTTCCCGCCGCGTGCCGCCCCGCCCGCCGGCCGAAGAACGACCCCTCGCCGAGCTGCGTGCCCGAGCAGTAGCCCTTGCCGTCCTGGGCGAGGTTGGACGCGCAGGCGCCGGCGGCGTACAGCCCGGGTACGACGGAGCCGTCGGGCCGCTGCACCTCGCCGTCGACCGACACCCGGATCCCGCCGAGCGTGAAGCCGGCGTAGATCGCCTTGCCCAGTCGCAAGTCGAAGACGGCCCACGGACCGGTGGTCAGCGGGGCGACGTACTCGCTGCTCTTGTGGAAGTCGGGGTCCTCGCCGCGGGCGGCGCCCTCGTTGTAGCGCGCCAGCGCCTTGGCCACCGAGCCGGCGGGCAGCGCGAGCGCGTCCTCGAGCTCTTCGACCGTCTCGTAGCCGTCGATCAGCGGCACCAGCGGGAACTTGGGGTACTCGACGTGCTCGCTGTCCACGATCAGGTACGCCGTGTGGTCGGCCTGCTCCATGACGAACTGCGACGTGCGCGAGTGGTAGCTGTCCTCGGCCACGAACCGCTCGCCGTCGGAGTTGACCAGGATCCCGGTGAGCAGTGCGGCCGGCGGGTAGATCGGGGCCGTGATGAACGGCTCCTCCATGTGCTTGAGCTCCGCGCCGACCGACGCGCCGAGTCGGATGCCGAGGCCGTCGTCGTACGTCGAGCCCAGGGTGAAGGGCTTCTCGGCCAGGGCCGGGGTGTGCTCGGCGACCATGTCGGGGTTCATCACGAAGCCACCGGCGGCGACGATCACCGCGGGGGCGCGGACGACCCCGGTCTGCTCGAACGACTTCCAGGCCACCCCGACCACGGCGTCGTCGGCGGTCACGAGATTGGTCACCCCGGTCTCGTAGCGGACCTCGACGCCCGCCTCCTCGATCCGGTCACGGAGCAGGTCCATCACCATCTTGGTGCCCTCGGTGTCGCCCGGCACCGGCACCTTGTGGCCGCGCGGCGCCGGCACGGCCTGCTCCTTGAAGGGCCAGACCTTCTCGTTGCCGGTGTACATCAGCCCCTGGGTGCCGGGCTGGATGACCGCCTTCTCGGGGTAGAACGACCGCTCGAACTCGAAGCCCAGCGCCTCCAGCCAGTCGCAGTGCTCGACCGAGCCCTCGCAGTAGGCGCGGATCTTGTCGTGCTCGGGCTGCTTGGAGACCGCGACGAGGTACTGGTACATCTCCTCGACCGAGTCCTCCTGTCCCGTCGCGCGCTGCACGACCGTGCCGCCGCCGAGGTAGAAGTGGCCGCCGGACATGCTCGAGGTCCCGCCGTGCACCGCCGCCCTCTCCAGCAGCAGCACCCGCGCGCCGGCCCGGGCCGCCTCGAGTGCCGCGCACCCGCCGGCGATGCCGAACCCGGCCACGACCACGTCGTACGACGGGGTGTCGTCGGCCAGCACGGTGGCGGGGAGGACGTCGGGAAGCGCGGTGCCCTTGCTCATACGGCAAAGGTAGAACATGTTCCAGTTCCGTGCGATCCTCGGCAGGTGGAGACCCTCACCCTGATCGACGTCGACGGCAGCGCGCACGACGTCCGCGCCGACGGGACGTACGTCGACGCCGCCGACCTGACCGCCGCGACCGGCTGGGACCTGAAGCCGGTCGGCCTGTGCCGCGGCGACGTGTGCGTCCCGCTGTTCGGGAAGGTCGTCGCGGCCGACGACGGGCGGATCGACCTCGCGGCCTGGGCGGCCGCGCTCGGCCTCCTGCTCGCGCACGACCCGGCCGAGGGGGTGGCCGCGCTCGCGCCGTCCGCCGCCGCCCGGCAGCAGGACGTCGCCGACGGACGGGCCCCCAGCCTCGCGCTGCGCGACGTCGACGGCCACCCGGTCTCCTTCGACGAGCAGTCCGGCCACAAGCGGGTGCTCGTCACCTGGGCCAGCTGGTGCGGCTGTCGCCACGAGCTGGCCGGCTGGCAGAAGCTCCAGGACGAGCTCGCCGACACCGGGCTGAGGATCTTCTCCGTCGCGCTCGACGCCGACCCGGAGGACAGTCGCCCCTGGATCGAGGCGGCGTCCCCGTCGTACCCCGTGGCGGTGGACACCGCCCACGTCACGGCCGAGCGGTACGGCATCACCAACGTGCCGTCGGTGGTCTGGGTCGACGAGGACGACCGGGTGGTCAAGCCGCCCACCATCGCGCCCGGGGACGACCAGTTCGTCGACTACACCTTGATCCCCAGCGAGCAGCACCACGACCTGCTCCGGGCCTGGGCGCGCGACGGCGTGCTCCCCGAGAGCGCGGCGGGCGCGCTGCCCGAGCGCACGGACGACGAGCAGCGCGCACTGGCCGAGCGGCGGGTGGCGGCGTACCTCCAACGCGGCGGGCGCACCGAGGCCGCCAAGGCCCACCTGGCGGCCGCGCAGGACCTCGCGCCGTGGGACTGGACCGTACGCCGGGGCGGGATCATGATGACCGGCGGCGACCCGTTCCTCGGCGAGGAGTTCACCTCGTTCTGGGAGGAGTGGGACGCCTCCGGGCGGCCCGGCTACACGCCGACCACCTGAGCGACCGGTGACCGGAGGCAGTCTCCGGGAACGGTAGACTCGCCCCACGTGCCACGCCGACACCTGAGGTGAGATGACCTTCGACGCCCATCAGCTGGACCTGTTCCTGCTGGTCGGCTCGGCCGTCACCCTCGCGGCGATCCTCGCGGTCCGGGCCTCCAGCAGGGCCGGGCTCCCGAGCCTGCTCGTCTACCTCCTGATGGGGGTGCTGCTCGGCGAGCGCGGCCTCGGCATCCACTTCGAGGATGCCGAGCTGGCGCACGCGCTGGGCTTCGGGGCGCTGGTGCTGATCCTCGCCGAGGGTGGTCTCACGACCAACTGGCGCGAGATCAAGCCGTCGATGCGGCTGGGGGTGATGCTGGCGACCGTCGGGGTCAGCATCTCCGTCGGCATCGTGGCCGTGGGCGCCCACTACCTGCTCGGCATGGACTGGAAGCTGGCCATCCTGCTCGGCGCCGCGACCTCCGCCACCGACGCCGCCGCGGTGTTCTCGGTGCTTCGTGCGGTCCCGCTGCCGCGCCGGCTGACCGGCGTCCTCGAGGCCGAGTCCGGGCTCAACGACGCCCCGGTCGTGGTGCTCGTCGTCTTGGTCTCGTCCGGCGCCGCCGCCGAGGACGGCCCGCTGCTGATGCTCGCGCTGATCCTCTTCGAGCTGGTCGTCGGCGTGCTGATCGGTCTCGCGGTCGGCGTCGGCGGCGCCTGGGTGATGCGCCGCGCGGCGCTGCCGTCGTCCGGTCTCTACCCGATCGCCGTGCTCGTCCTCACCCTCCTCGCGTACGGCGCGGGCGCGGCCGTGCACGCCTCCGGCTTCGCCGCCGTGTACGTCGCCGCGCTGGTCCTCGGCAACTCCGAGCTGCCCCACCGCGCCGCGACCCGATCGTTCTCCGAGGGCATCGCGTGGATCGCCCAGATCGGGCTGTTCGTGATGCTCGGCCTGCTGCTGAGCCCCGACCGGCTGACCTGGGAGGTCGTCGGCCTGGCCCTGACGGCCGGTCTGCTGCTGACCTTCGTGGCCCGCCCCATCTCGGTGCTGATCAGCTCGTTGGTGCAACCGATGCCGTGGCGCGAGCTGGGCTTCATCTCGTGGGCCGGCCTGCGCGGCGCGGTCCCGATCGTCTTCACCACCATCCCGCTCGCCGACGGGATCGACGGGGCGGAGAAGCTCTTCGACATCGTCTTCGTAATGGTCGTCGTCTACACCCTGCTGACCGGCCCGACCCTGCCCCTGGTCGCCCGGGTGCTGCGGGTCGCGCGCCGCTCCGAGCCGCGTGAGCTCGAGCTCGAGGCCGCCCCGCTCGAACGGGTGGCCGCCGACCTGCTGCAGATCACGATCAGCCCCGCCTCGCGGATGCACGGCGTCGAGGTGGGCGAGCTGCGCCTGCCCGTGGGTGCGTCGGTGTCGATGATCGTCCGGGGCGAGACGACGCTGGTGCCGGAGCGTCGTACCGTTCTGCGCCACGGCGACGACCTGCTGGTCGTCACGCCCCGGCGGCTGCGCTGGAAGACCGAGGACCGGCTCCGTGAGGTCAGCCTCGGCGGCCGCCTCGCCCAGTGGCTCCCCGAGGAGAAGGCCGACTAGCGACGCCGACCCGTCACTCAAGCACCGTTTTGTACGGCGTGTCGGTCCGGGATCGACGACTCGGCGCCGCGCTGACCGGCCCGACGCGTGGATCGACCCGTCGATCGCCGACCGACACGCCGCGGATCCCGGTCATCCAGTGACGGGTCGGCGGGGGCTCTAGCTGGCGAGCTCGGGCGGGGGCGGGCTGCAGATCGTGGTGGCGACCTTGGAGGTCGCCTTGTCCCGTCCGGCCGACGAGAGGTCGCGGAAGTCGTCGCCGACCACCACGACCACGCCGGAGACGGTGGTGGTGACCGGGGCGGGCACCACCTCGACGCCGCGGCCGAGCCAGGACTGCACCAGCCGGACCGCCGGGCTGTTCGGCTCGTCGGTCCAGATCTGGGCCTTGCCGACCGTGACGCTGTCGGGGGCGTTGCCACGGTCGCCGGCCGCGAAGCCCTGCTCGACGAGCAGCTGCATGGTGCGGCTGGCGAGGCCGCTGCGCTTGCCGGCGTTCAGGACGCTGACCAGGACCTGGTCGACCTGGACCGTGTCGCCCTCGCTGACCTCGGTGCTGGTGCAGTCGTCCACCTCGACGGCGGACTCGGGCAGCGGCGAGGTGGCGGCCGACCAGCCCCAGGCGAGTCCGACGACGAGCAGCGCGAGCAGGACCAGGAGGGTGGTGGCGGTACGGGCGGCTTGGGACACGGGCTCAGGCTCCGACCGGGTGGACGCGCGCGTGCAGGACGTGGCGCTGCTGCAGGGCGGCGCGCAGCGCGCGGTGCAGACCGTCCTCGAGATAGTACTCCCCGCGCCACTCGACGACGTGGGCGAACAGGTCGCCGTAGAACGTGGAGTCCTCGTCGAGCAGGGCGGCGAGCTGGAGGGTGTCCTTGGTGGTGACCAGCTCGTCGAGGCGCACCTGCCGGGGTGGCACCGCCGCCCAGGCTCGAGAGGACAGCCCGTGCTCGGGATACGGGCGCCCGTCGCCGATGCGCTTGAAGATCACGCGGGGGAGTCTAACGAGACCTGGTCAGGACATGCCGCGGCCGCGCCACCGTGGCTGGGGGGAGCGACGGTGACGCGGCCGGGGGTCGGTGCTCAGGCGGACCAGCGCAGAGAGTCGGACACCAGGTCCGCCAGCGCGTTCACGCCGTAGAGGTCGGCGCGCTCGTCCATCAGCTTCGCGAGCGCCTGCGAGTGGCGGGTGCGCAGCTCGTTGCGGTGGTCGCTGAAGCGGGCGAGCTCGTTGTCGACGATGACGTCGGTCGTGGTGGGGTTCTCCATCTCGGCCTCCTGGGTCCGTGGGGTGGATCATCGGTGTGGATCGTTCCAAGCGGTGATCCCAGGGTGCGCTGCAAACGTGAGCAGGGTGTTGATGGCCGGTTACGAGCATGTTCCGGAAAAGGTGATCACCGCCACAGCAACGAGAACATGTTCTAGATTGGCCGCGTGGACGACATCACCGCGATCGCGCAGCTGAAGTACCGCTACCTCCGGGCGCTCGACACCAAGCAGTGGGACGACTTCGAGGCTTGCTTCCACCCCGACGCCACGGGCGACTACAACGGCCTGGTCTTCGACGACCGCGGCGCGCTGGTCGCCTACATGCGGGAGAACCTCGGGGAGGGGATGCTGACCCTGCACCAGGCCCACCACCCCGAGATCGCCGTGGAGGGCGACACGGCCACCGGCCGCTGGTACCTCCAGGACAAGGTGATCGTCGAGGCGTTCAAGTTCATGCTCGAGGGCGCCGCGTTCTACGAGGACCGCTACGTCCGCACGCCCGAGGGCTGGCGGATCGCCCACACCGGCTACCGCCGTACGTTCGAGATGTCCTACGACCTCAGCGACCTGCCGGGCGTGAAGATCACCGGCCCGGGCGTGCACACGCACGTCCCGGCGTCCTGATCAGAGGGACGGCTCCGTCCAGGCCGTCTGCACGACCTCGAGGCCGCGCTCGCGGGTGACCAACCGACCCCGGCCCGGAGGCGCCGGGGAGGGACGCAGGTTGCCGATGAGCGGACCCTCGTCGGGCGCGCCCGAGAGCAGCAGGCCCGGCATCGCGAGGTCGCGCATCGACTGGATCACCGGCTCGTAGAGCGCGCGCGACGCGCCACCGGAGCGCCGGGCCACCACGACGTGCAGGCCGGTGTCGCGGCCCTGGGCCATCAGCGGCTGCAGCACCTGGACCGGCGAGCTCTGCTGGGTCGCGACCAGGTCGTAGTCGTCGACCACCACGAACACTTCGGCCCCCGACCACCACGACCGGTTGCGCAGCTGGTCGGGCGTGACGTCCGGCCCGGGCAGCCGGTTCTCGAGGTACGCCGCGAGGTCCTTCAGCGCCGGTCCGGCCTGGCTGGCCGAGGTGAGGTAGTTGAGCAGGTACTCCTCCGGCACCTCGCCGAGCAGCGAGCGTCGGTAGTCGACGACGACCAGCTGCGCCTGCTTCGGGGTGCGGGTGCGCATCACCTCGTGGACGTAGGAGCGCAGCAGCGAGCTCTTGCCGGACTGGCCGTCGCCGAAGACCAGCAGGTGCGGCTCGGCGTCCGGATCGAGTGAGACCGGGGCCAGCTCCTTCTCGTCGATGCCGACGAGCAGCCGGCCGCCGTCCTTCTCGCCGCCGTCGTCGGTCGTCGGTACGCCGGCCAGCTCGCGGATCCGCTCCAGGCCGATCCGCTCCGGCAGCAGCCGCAGCTTGGGACCGGCGGGGCCCTGCCACGCGGCGGTCACCCGGGCGATCAGGTCGTCGACGCCGTCGCCGAGCGAGTCGCCCTCGGTCACGCCGTCGATGCGGGGAAGCGCGGCCAGGATGTGCAGCTTGCCGGCGATCAGGCCGCGGCCGGGACGACCGGTCGGCACCAGCGCCGCCGCCTTGCGGTCGACCTCGGAGTCCATGGCGTCACCCAGGCGCAGCTCCAGCCGGGTGCCGAACACGTCGCGCATCGCGGCCCGGAAGTCCGCCCAGCGGGACGCGCCGGCCACGACGTGCAGGCCGAAGGTCAGGCCGCGCGCGGCCAGCTGCTGGATCTCCATCTCCAGGTCGTCGAAGTCGGCCCGCAGGGTGCTCCAGCCGTCGACCACCAGGAAGACGTCGCCCCAGCCGTCGTCGGCCCGGCCCCGGGCGCGGCGGGACCGGTAGGTCTCGATCGAGTCGATCCCCTGGGCGCGGAAGTAGGCCTCGCGGCGATCGACGATGCCCTGGACCTCGGCCATCACCCGTCGTACGACGTCGGGCTCGGCGCGGGTGCCGACACCCGCGACGTGGGGCAGCTTGGCCAGCGGCGCGAAGGTGCCGCCGCCGAAGTCGAGCACGAAGAACTGCGACTCCAGCGGGGTGGTGGTCAGCGACATGCTCGTGACCACGGTGCGCAGCAGCGTGCTCTTGCCGCTGCGCGGGCCGCCGACCACCGCGACGTGGCCGGCCGCGCCGCTGAGGTCGACGCTGAGGGTGTCGCGGCGCTGCTCGCGCGGGCGGTCGATGATGCCGAGCGGCACGGTGAGCCCGCCGACCCGACGCCACTGCTGCGAGATCAGGCCCAGCTCCGGATCGGGAGCCAGGTCGCCCATCAGCCGGTCCAGCGTGTCGGGTACGTCGAGCGGCGGCAGCCAGACCTGGTGGGCGGCGGGTCCGCGGTCCTCCATCCGCTCGACGGCGATGTCGAGCAGCGAGGCCTGGTCGTCCTGCTCCTGCGCGACCGGGACCGGCTCGGGCTCCGGCTCGGGGACGTCGAGCTTCAGCACCTCCGCGATCGTGAACGGCAGGATGCCCTCGACGTGTCCGCCGTCGTCGCGGCGTACCCGCTGGACGCCCGAGGGCGGCCCCGAGACGTACGCCGCCTTGAAGCGCAGCATCGTGGTCGGGTCGGGCTTGAGGTAGCCGAGGCCGGGGACCGGCGGCAGCTCGTAGGCGTCGGGGACGCCGAGGACGGCGCGCGACTCCTGGGCGCTGAAGGTGCGCAGACCGATCCGGTAGGACAGGTGGGACTCGAGCCCGCGCAGCCGGCCCTCCTCCAGCCGCTGCGAGGCGAGCAGGAGGTGCAGCCCGAGCGAGCGGCCGAGCCGGCCGATCGCCACGAACAGGTCGATGAACTCGGGCTTGGCGGTCAGCAGCTCGGAGAACTCGTCGACCACGATGAACAGCGACGGGAGTGGGGCCAGGTCCTCGCCGTTGGTGCGGGCCCGCTCATAGTCGCGCACCGAGGCGAAGTTGCCGGCCTCGCGCAGCAGCTCCTGGCGGCGCACCATCTCGCCGGACAGCGCGTCCTGCATGCGGTCGACGAGGGTGAGCTCCTGGGCCAGGTTGGTGATCACGGCCGAGACGTGCGGCAGCTCCGACATCCCCGCGAACGTCGCGCCGCCCTTGAAGTCGACCAGCACCAGGTTGAGCTGCTCGGGGGAGTGGGTCATCGTCAGGCCGAGCACCAGGGTGCGGAGGAACTCCGACTTGCCGGAGCCGGTAGCGCCGATCACCAGGCCGTGCGGACCCATGCCCTGCTGGGCCGACTCCTTGATGTCGAGGTGGACCAGCGCGCCGCCCTCGCCGAGGCCGATCGGCACGCGCAGCCGGTCGCGGGCGGGCCGCGGTCGCCAGGCGGCCCCGGGGTCGAAGCGTCGTACGTCGCCGAGCGCCAGCAGGTCCATGAAGTCGGTGGGGCCGGCGATCTCGCCGGCCGTGCTGTCGGGGTCGGCCACCAGGGTCACGGTGTGGAGCGGCGCCAGCCGGCGGGCGAACGCCTCGGCCGTGGCGAGGTCGCACTGGTCGGCGCGGGCCCGGATCGGCTCCTCGCGCAGCCGCAGCGCCGAGATCGCCGGGCGGCCCCCGCGCTCCTCGCCGTCCTCGACCTGCAGCCGCAGGCGGCTGGAGTCCTCCAGGGCGTCCCACCGGGTCGGCAGGTCGAGCACGGTGACGCCGTGCAGCCCGTCCGGGGGTACGACGTGGTTGCCCGGCGGCAGCTCGGCCCCGTCGGTGACGAGCAGGATGTGCGGCGTCGGCTGCCGCTCGTCGGCCCCGAACCGCGGCCGGTCCCCGAGGTCCGGCGGGAGCAGGGAGGCCAGCTCGGCCAGCGACGTCGACACCATCCGCCGCGGGCCGACGGCGTCGGACTCCTGCGGGCTGGCCGCGTGGGGGAGCCACTTCACCCAGTCCCAGTGGGCCAGGGTCTGGTCGGAGGCGAGCACGGCGACCACGAGGTGCTCGGGGGAGTGGAAGGCGGTCGCCGAGCAGATCAGCGCCCGGGCCAGGGAGCGGACCGGCTCCTCGGGGCCGCACACCTCGACCCGGTCGAAGGCGCGCAGGTCGATGGAGGCCGGGAGATCGGGCTGGAGCCGGTGCACGACCAGCAGCCGGTGCAGCGCCGAGGCCGCTGCCGGGTCGACCTGGTCGATGGGGGCGCTCTCGGGCGGCACCAGCTCCAGCGACAGCGGCTGGTGGCACAGGCCGTAGCGGATCTGGAGGAAGCGCTCGTCGGAGGCGCCGTGCTCCCACAGCCGCGACCGCTCCTCGGCCAGGGACGGCAGCGAGGACGGGTCGGGGTGGTGCCAGGTCAGGGCGCGGCGCTGCTGGTCGGCGGCCTCCCGGGCCAGCTTGCGGACGTTGGCCAGGTAGCGGAGGTACTCGGTGCGCGAGCCCGTCACCTGCTGGGTGCGCTGCTTCCGCTGCCGGTCGATCTGCACGACGATGAAGCCGAGGGTGGCGAAGAGGAACATGCCCGCAGCGATGTAGCTGCGGCCCGCGGTGGCGCTGCCCATGGTCGCGACGAGCACGATCGAGCCCAGGCTGCCCAGCATCGGGATGGCGTTCATGAGCACGCCGCCGGCGCCCTCGTGGGGCTGGATCTCGGGCGGCGCCTGCAGGACGATCTGTCCGGTCGGCAGCTCCGGCTCGTCCAGGCGGGTCCGCCGCAGCGTCGTACTCACGAGGGAGACACTTCCTCCCGGCCGTCTTCGCAAACGTCGCGTGGTTTCCCCCGCGCGCGGCGGGGCAACTCTCCAGAGCACCGCCGATGCCCGGCGGCCCCCCGTCGTGCCCGAGGAGGCGACGCCCATGGCCGGATCCCGGCGGCTCGCCGAGAACCTCCCGGTGAGCGTCCACGGACCGGCCGGCGTCCTCGACCTGATGGTGCCTCCGGGCGCCACCGCCGCCGACGTGGCGGCCGAGTACGCCGCACTCGCGGGCACGCCCCGCCCCTCGCTCCGGGACCGTCTCGGCCGCCCGTTCCCCGTCGAGGGCACCCTCGCCGACGCCGGGGTGCGTCCCGGCGACCTGCTCGTGGCCACCCCGCCCGACGCGCCTCCCGGCACGGTCGGCGCCGTCCCACTGGTCCAGTCCGGTGCTCCGCGCCCGTCCGGGCGGGCGGGCGTGTGGTGGTGCGCGGTCGCCGCAGCCGTCGCCGTCCTGGCCGGCTGGTGCGCGGCCCGGTCCGACGACGAGCTGCTGCAGGAGATCACCCTCGGGCTGCTGGGGTTGGGCGTGTTGATCACCCTGCTGCCCGGGGGCCGGTTCGCCCCGCAGCGGCTGGCCGTCGGTCCGGTCCTCGGCGCCTCGGCGGCCTTCGTACTGGCCTGGCACCCCGATGCCGAGCGGCTCCCCGTCGCCGTCGGCGTCGCGGCCCTGACGGCCGCGGTCGTCGCGGCCGTCGCCCGGGCGCTGGACCGCAGCGCGGACGAGGTGCTCCGGACCTGGATGCTCGTGGGGTCGGGCGTGTTCGTGCTGACCGGGCTGTGCACGCTCGCCGACCTGCCCCCGCGGGTGCCCTGGGCGCTGCTGCTCGTGGCGGCCGTGCTGATGTCGCGCTTCGTGCCGGCGCTCGCGGTCGACGTGCCCGACCACTACCTGCTCGACCTGGAGCGGCTGGCCGTCACGGCCTGGTCGGCCCGCGAGCGGCCGACCGGCCGGCGCGGCCGCACCGTCGTACCTGCGGGCGCGGTGGCCGACATCGCCCGACGGGGCACGCGGCTCGTCGTCGCGTCCGCGGCCGCCGTCCTCGCGCTGGTGGCCGTGTCCGCGCCGATGCTGCTCGCCACGGCGACGCTGCCGATCGACCGGATCGGTGCCCGGGTGCTGGTCGGTCTGGTCGGCGCCGCGCTGCTCCTGGCCGCCCGCAGCTACCGGCACGTCCCGGCGCGGGTGCTGCTGCGCGCCGCCGGGCTGGTCGCCTGGGTGGCGCTCGCGGTCGAGCTCCTGCCCGGCCTGGGCGAGGGCCAGCTGACCGCGCTCGCGATGGTGTCCGTCGGGCTCGCGGCGGTCGTCGTCGTGGTGGCCGTGGCCACCGGGCGCGGCTGGCGGTCGGCCTGGTGGTCGCGCCGGGCCGAGGTCGCCGAGGGACTCGCCGGCTCGGGTGCCATCGCCGCGGTCTTCGTGGCCGTGGGGCTGTTCCGCGGCCTGTGGGAACTGACTTCTTGAGGTTTACCCGAGGGTGCCTCGGGTAGATCCAGCCGTGTCCGACCGACTCGTGGTCGGCCACGTCGATCCAACCACCATCACCACAGATCTCGGCGCGCGGTGATCGACCGCCACGGGGAAGGAGCAGGCGAGATGTCGCAAGGAGCATCCGAGTTCGGGCAGGGCGAGAAGACCCTGACCAAGGCCGCCGGTCTCGTGGCCGACGCCAAGCGTGACTTCGACGGCCTGGCCCGTCAGCTCGACGACCAGATCAGCGCCCTCAAGGGCAAGTGGGTCGGCCAGGGCGGCGCGGCGTTCTTCACGCTGCACCAGGCCTGGACCGAGAAGCAGACGGTCATCGTCCAGGCCCTCAACGAGTTCGAGGCCTCGCTGGTCTCGACCGAGCACGACAACGTCTCGACCGACGAGACCCAGTCCTCCAACTACGTCCGCACCGCCGGCCGCCTCGACGCGGTCTGAGCGCCGGCCCCCACCCTTCAGGAGCTACTCATGGATCTCGACGGCATCCGCGTCAACCACGCCGGTCTCGACCAGGCCGCGCAGGACATGTACAAGAAGGTCAAGGACATCGACAACCGGATGAACCAGCTCGAGAGCGAGCTGAGCCCTCTCCGCAACGAGTGGGCCGGTAACGCCCGCACCGCCTACGACACCGCCAAGGCGAAGTGGGACTGGGCCATCCAGGAGATGAAGGACCTGCTCGACGAGAGCAGCCGCACCGTCTACCAGTCGAACGCCGACTACGCGGCCGCCGACCAGCGCGGCGCGCAGGCCTTCCAGATCAAGGCCTGATCGCCCCTCGGGCACTCCGCCCGGACCGGCTGACGCCGGTCCGGGCGGTGCTCTCTCTGC
This sequence comes from Nocardioides lianchengensis, assembly GCF_900101465.1. Classification (GTDB taxonomy): domain Bacteria; phylum Actinomycetota; class Actinomycetes; order Propionibacteriales; family Nocardioidaceae; genus Nocardioides; species Nocardioides lianchengensis. The sequence goes on along the minus strand of NZ_FMZM01000004.1, from coordinate 294,373 downwards.
ACGACCCGCACGACCCGCATCACCCTCACCGTCCCGCTCGAAGGAGACTCGATGACCCAGGCGCCCGCCGTCGGGGCCTCCGGCCTGGTCCGCGTCACCGTGGCCTCCGGCACCCGCCGGGTCGACCTCGTGCTGCCGGGCTCGGTGCCGGTCGCCGAGCTGCTCCCCGAGCTGGCGCGCAGCGTGGGCCTGCTCGACGCGCTGACGGTCTACGGCGGCTACCGCCTCGTCACCGCTGAGGGCCGTGTCCTGGCCCTCGACAGCGGCCTGGTCATCCAGGGCATCGAGGACGGCGGGCTGCTCTCCGTCTCCGCCGGCGTCGACGACGAGCCGCCCCGGGTCTACGACGACGTCGTCGAGGCGATGACCGACGTGGTCGAGCGCGACCTGGAGCCGTGGCGCCCCGAGGCCGGTCGCCGTACGGCGCTGTGGGCCGCGGCCCTGCTGATGGCCCTCGGGGCGATCGCGCTGCTCATCCAGCGCGGCTCGCTGCTGGCCGCGGTCTCCGCGGTCGTCGTCTCCGTGGTCCTGGTCGGCGGCGCGGTCGTGCTCTCGCGCGTGCAGCACGAGCGCGAGGCCGCGGTCGCGGTCGCCTGGATGGGCACGGCGTACGCCGCGGTCTCCGGACTGATGCTCCTCACCGACGAGCCCTTCTTCGGGCTCCCCCTCGCGTGCGCGGGCGCGGGTGCGCTGCTCGCCGGGCTGCTCGCGCTGGTCGGCATCGGCGACGGCCGGACCCTGGTCATCCCGCCGGTGGTGGTGGGCGCGGTCGTGCTCGCCACGGGCCTGCTGATGCGGGTCGCCGACGTGGACGCCGAAGTGGTCCTCACCACCGCCCTGGTCCTGGTCGTGCTCGCCGGCAGCGTCTTCCCGTGGCTGGCCCTGGGGGTCACCGGCACCACCGTCGAGCAGCTCTACACCGACGCCGACATCACCGCCGACCCGGCGGAGGTCGACCCGCAGCGGGTCCGGGCCGACGCCCGCGTCGCCCACGAGATCCTGGTCGCCATCTCCGGCACGGTCGGCCTGCTGCTCGTGATGATCGCGCCGCTGGCCGTGCGGCTCGGCGTCACCGGGACCGTGCTCGCGATCGTCGCCTGCTGCCTGGTGATGCTCCGAACCCGTCAGTACCGCACCGGCGCCGAGGTCCTCGTGGGCCTGGTCTCCGGCGTCGTCGGCCTGGCGGTCGTGGCCGTCTCGGTCCTGGCCTGGTGGCCCGACTGGCGCCCGACCGCGGCCGTCGCGCTGGCCGCCTCGGGCGCCGTGCTGCTCGCCGTGACCCTGCTGCCCTCGCCGCCGTCGGTGCGCCGCGGCCGGCTCGGCGACGTCGTCGAGACCATCGGCCTGCTGGCGCTGCTGCCCCTGCTCGTGGTGTCCACGGGCGTCCTGTCGTCGATCGGCGGCTGAGGCGTGGCGACCAAGCGCGACCTGGTCGAGGCGCACGCCTTCAGCCGTCGCCGGCTGGTCACCGCCTTCGTCTCGGGCGCGCCGGGCGGGCGCGAGGTCGAGCCGGCCCGTCCGGGCCGGACCATCGTCGGGGGCCTCGCGCTGTCGGTGCTGCTCGTGGCCGGCGCCGCGGTCGCGGGGATCCTGGTCGGCCGCGACCCCGAGGACTGGAACAAGCCCGGGCTGCTCATCTCGGAGGACAAGGGCGGCCTCTACGTCATCCTCGAGGAGAGCGACGACCCCGAGCTCCACTCGATCCTCAACATCACCTCGGCCCAGCTGATCCTCGGTCCCGACCTCGAGCCCAAGATCCTGGCCGAGGACACCATCGCCGCCCAGGACCTCGGCTCCGACCTGGGGATCCTCGGCGCCCCGCAGACCGTCCCCGACACCGCGCGGCTGATCGACAGCGGCTGGTCGGCGTGCACCTCCGCCGACGGGGGGATGGCGGTCACGATGTCCAACGACCCGGTGGTCCAGCCGATCCCCGACAAGGGCTTCGTCGTGAGGAGCCAGGACCGCTACTACGTCATCGCGACCGGTCGCGACGAGTCCGGAGAGCCGCAGCGGGCCTACAGCTACGCGCTGCCCACCGGGGTGCCGCTCGACCCGCTGCTCCGCGCCCTCGGGCTGCCGATCACCGACGAGGCCCGCGACGTCCCCGAGAAGTGGCTGCGGCTCTTCCCGGTCGGGGGGCCGCTCGCCTTCTCGAGCCTCGGCCTCGAGGGGTACGGCGACCCCGCGCCCGAGCAGGGTCCCGGCCAGCTGCCGACCGGGTCCCGGATCGGGCAGATCATCACCCTCGACGGCGAGTCGTTCCAGCTGCTGACCAAGGACGGCCCGGCCGACCTGGACCCGTTCGCGAAGGCCGTCTACGAGACCACGGCCAAGCCGCCGCTGGCCCAGCCCCTCGACCTCGCGCCGGTCACCCTCGACGCGGCCCCCCAGGTCAGCGGCTCGCTCCCGCCCTTCGACGCGGCGCACTGGCCCGACCGGCTCCTCGACGACGAGCTCGACGAACACTGCGCGCTGCTGGTCACCGCCGACGGCGAGAAGCCGGTGGCGATGCTGGCCACCGACCCGACCGACGCAGCCTCGGCCGGCGACCTGGTGGCCCCCGCCGAGCGGGTCTCGGTCGACCCCGGGCACGGCGCCTACGTCCGGGTCGGCGATTGGGACAGCACGACCAGCCGCTCGTCGTACGTCGTCGACGCCAAGGGCGTCGCCTACCCGCTGGTCGGTCCGGGGGCCGCGGACCAGCTGGGCTACGGCTCGTACGACGCCCCGCTCGTGCCCGACCCGTGGGTCGAGCTCTTCGAGCCCGGGGTCCCGCTGTCCCGAGACAGCGCGCTGTGTCCGCCGGTGCAGGGCGAGCAGGGGGCGAGCCGCACGTGCGAGTGAGGCTGCTGCCCGCGGTGCTGCTGCTTCCCCTGGCGGCCTCGGTGCCGGTGATCCTGCCGGCCGCGCCGGCGATGGCGGTCGAGGAGGACTGCGGGGCGGTCCAGGTCAAGGAGGCGGGCGAGGCCCGGTCGGCGGCCACCCGCGAGAGCGCGCCCCTCGAGCAGCTGCGGATCGCGGACGCCCACGCCTACCTCGCCGCGCGCGGCAGGCAGCCGGGCGCGGGGGTGACCGTCGCGGTCCTGGACTCCGGGGTCACGGCCAGCGGGGGCCTGCGGGTCTCCGAGCACGTCAGCGTCACCGGTCGGCAGGGCGAGCTCGACGACTGGCACGGCACCGCGGTCGCGGGGCTCATCGCGGGCACCCCGCGCGCGGACGACGCGGGCGGGCTCGTCGGCATCGCGCCGTACGCCGAGATCCTCGACGTCCGGGTCTTCGACTCCGGCGACGCGGGCAGCACCGAGGGCAAGCCGGTCAGCGCCGACGGCCTGGTCGAGGGGCTCGGCGTGGTGCTGGCGCACCCCGAGGTCGACATCGTGAACGTCTCGCTCTTCGTCGACCAGCCCGACCCGCGCATCGAGAAGCTGCTCACCCGGCTGCACCGCCGCGGGGTCGTCGTGGTCGCCGCCGCCGGCAACCGCCCGACCGAGGACGACCAGCCGCTGTACGACGACTTCGGCACGCCGGAGGCCGGTCAGGACGCTGCGCTCCGGGTCTTCCCGGCCGGCTATCCGTCGGTCGTCGCCGTCAGTGCGACGGTCGACGGCCTCGGCGACCGCGAGGACGCGGCGGCGTACGTGCTGCCCAACAGCCGCACCGACGTCGCCGCCCCGGTCGTCGGCGGCGTCACCGTCGGCGTCGACGGCGGCACCTGCACCGTCGACGACGTCGTGACCTCCTGGGCCGCGGCCGAGGTCAGCGGCGTGCTCGCCCTGATGCGCACGGCCGACCCGGACGCGACCGGCGACCAGCTGGTGGCCCGGCTGCTGTCGACGGCCGACGGTCGCACCGACGTGCGCAGCCCGATGACCGGGGCGGGCGTCGTACAACCGCTCGACGCGCTGCGTCGTCCGGTCACGCCGGCCGAGGACGGCACCCTCGACACCACGGCCGAGCGCAGCGACCGCCGGGCGGTCGCCCCCGAGCCGGAGGTCGACACGATGGCCGCGACCCGGCGCGACGCCGTGTGGTGGGGCGTCCTCGGCGGCGGCGTGCTGCTGCTCGCGCTGGTGCTCCGGCCGTTGCTGGCCCGCCGCGGACCGCGGTCGCCGTGAGTGCCGCGCGCTCGATGGAGGACGTGCTCGCCGCCAGCGGCGAGGTCGGCGCGGACCTGCTGCGCGTCGACTGGTCGGGCACGCCGCTGGGCCGGCCCGACGGCTGGCCGCTCAGCCTGCGCAACGCCGTCCGGATCCTGCTCACGTCGAAGTTCTCGATGTGGATGGCCTGGGGTCCCGAGCTGACCTTCTTCTGCAACGACGCCTACCGGCGCGACACCCTCGGCGGCAAGTACCCCTGGGCGCTGGGTCGGTCCGCCGCCGAGGTCTGGTCGGAGATCTGGACCGACATCGCGCCGCGCATCGAGACGGTGATGTCGACCGGCGAGGCCACCTGGGACGAGGCGCTGCTGCTCTTCCTCGAGCGCTCCGGGTACGCCGAGGAGACCTACCACACCTTCTCCTACAGCCCGCTGGCCGACGACGACGGGCAGATCGCCGGGATGCTCTGCGTGGTCACCGAGGACACCGAGCAGGTGGTGGCGACCGGGCGGATGGCCACCCTGCGCGACCTCGGCATCCGGGTGGCGGGCGCCCGCGACGAGCGGCACGCCGTACGCACGGCGTGCGCGCAGCTCGCCCAGGATCCGCGGTCGCTGCCGTTCGCCGCGGTCTACCTCTTCGAGGACGACGGCCGCACGGCCCGGCTCGCGGGGGCGGCCGGGGTCGAGGGCGAGCACGCCGCGTTCCCGCCGCTCGTGGTCGCCGACGACCCTGCGGCGACGTGGCCGGCGCCGCGGCTGTGGGAGGGCGAGGCCCTGGTCCACGACCTCGACCGGTTCGCCGACCTGCCGCGCGGCGCCTGGCCGGAGCCGCCGCTCCAGGCCTATCTCACCCCGCTGCTGCAGCCGGCCCAGGCCCACCCCTACGGCTTCCTGGTCGCCGGGCTCAACCGCTACCGCCCGTTCGACGACGCCTACCGGGGCTTCGTCGACCTGGTCGCCGGGCACCTCGCCGCGGCCGTCTCGGACGCTCGCGCCATCGAGGCCGAGACACAGCGGGCGGAGACCCTGGCCCGCCTCGACCAGGCGAAGACCGACTTCTTCGCCAACGTCAGCCACGAGCTGCGGACCCCGCTCACCCTCCTCCTCGGCCCGACCGAGGACGCCCTCGCCGACGAGGCCGAGCCGCTCGCGCCGGTCCACCGCGACCGGCTGGCCACGGTGCTGCGCAACGGCCAGCGGATGCTCCAGCTGGTCAACACGCTCCTCGACTTCTCCCGGCTCGAGGCGGGTCGGGCCGCCCCGGAGCTCCGCCTGACCGACCTCGGTCAGGCCACCGGCGAGCTGGCGGCGATGTTCCAGTCCGCCGCCGAGCGGGCCGGGCTGCGGCTCGAGATCGACGTACGCCCCGGCACCGAGGCGTACGTCGACCGCGACCACTGGGCCAAGATCGTGCTCAACCTGCTGTCGAACGCGCTGAAGTTCACCTTCGAGGGCGAGGTCTCGGTCCGCCTCGGGGTCGACGGCGACTGCGCCGTGCTGTCCGTGCGCGACACCGGCAGCGGCATCCCCGAGTCCGAGGTCCCGCACCTGTTCGAGCGGTTCCACCGGGTGGCCGGCGCGCGGTCGCGCACCCACGAGGGGTCCGGTATCGGCCTGGCCCTGGTCGCCGAGCTGGTCGCCCTGCATGGCGGCACGGTCGGGGTGGCGAGCCGGCTCGGCGAGGGGACCACCCTCACGGTCGCGGTGCCGCTCGGACGCGACCACCTCGACCCGGCGTACCTCGTCGACGACACCTCGGCGGGCGCGATCGTCGACGGGCGGACCGGGCAGATGGTCGCGCAGGCGCTGAGCTGGCTGCCGGAGGAGGACGAGGCGACCGACGCCGTCGCGCCGGATCCCGACCGGGCCGACCAGCCCCGGGTGCTGGTCGTCGACGACAACGCCGACATGCGCACCTACGTCGCGGGGATCCTCCGCGAGGAGTACGACGTGAGCGTCGCCTCGGACGGCGTCGAGGCGCTCGCCCTGATGGCCGAGCAGCGGCCGCACCTCGTCGTCACCGACGTGATGATGCCGCGGCTCGACGGCTTCGGGCTGCTCCAGCGGATGCAGGCCGACCCGGTGCTGACCGTCGTACCCGTGGTGATGCTGTCGGCCCGGGCGGGGGAGGAGGGCACCCTCGAGGGCCTGGCCGCGGGCGCGGTCGACTACCTCGTCAAGCCGTTCTCGGCGCGCGAGCTGCTCGCCCGGGTGCGGGTCAACCTCGAGCTCGACCGCGAGCAGCGGGTCCGGCACGCGCTGGAGCTGAACGAGGAGCTGCTCGACCAGGCCCAGCGGCTGGCCCGGATCGGCAGCTGGGAGATCGACCTCGACACCGACACGATCGTCGCCTCGCGCACGTTCCACGAGCTGATGCAGATGGACCGCGAGACGATGGATCGGCTCGGCACCACCGCGGTGATCGAGTCCCTGGTCCACCCCGACGACCTGCCGATGGTCCGCGAGCGCCTCGGCGAGGCCATCGACGGCGAGGTCATCGAGTACGAGACCCGGATCGTGCTCCCCACCGGCGAGCAGCGCCTCTTCCACGCCCGCGGCGAGGTCGTCCCGCGCGCGGACGGGGCCCGGATCCTGCGCGGCTCCTTCCAGGACGTCACCGAGCAGGACGCCACCCGGCGCCGCCTGGTCGCCGCCGAGGCCGAGCGCGAGGCCGCGGTCCGCGAGCGCCGGGTCGCCGAGCAGCTCCAGGCCAGCCTGCTCCCCGCCAGCGACTTCGAGGTCGACTCCCTCGAGGTGGCGACGTTCTACCGCGCCGGCGTCGAGGGCACCTACGTCGGTGGCGACTGGTACGACGTGATCGACCTGGGTGCGGGCCGCACCGCGTTCGTGATCGGCGACGTCATGGGACGGGGCGTGCCCGCGGCCGCGGTGATGGGTCAGCTGCGCGCCGCCGTCCGGGCGTTCGCGACCCTCGACCTCGGGCCGGCGGAGGTCCTCGAGCACCTCGACAACCTGGTCCAGGAGCTCGCTGCCGACCAGATCGTCACCTGCGTGTACGCCGTCCACGACGCCGCCGAGCAGACCTTCACCTACGCCAACGCCGGTCACCTCCCGCCGCTGCTGGCCCGCCACGACCTGGTCGAGACGATGGCTCGGATCGAGGCGACCGGCCCGCCGCTCGGCGCCGGCTACTTCGGCATGACCGCCGAGGTGTACGACGTCCGCGCCGACGACGTCGTCGTGCTCTACACCGACGGCCTGGTCGAGCGGCGGGGCGAGGACCTGTTCGCCGGCATCTCCCAGCTGGCCGACCTGGTCCGCGCGCACGGCGACCAGCCGTTGCGCCGGCTGCCCGAGACCCTGGTCCGCAGCCTGGTCGGCGACGACGGCGGCGACGACGACGTGGCCCTGGTGCTGGTGAAGGTCGAGGAGCCGCAGGAGCTCACCTTCACCGCCCGCCTCGCCGAGGTCGGCACCGCCCCGCGCGACGCCCGGCGCGCGGTCGCCGACCAGCTCGGTCGCTGGGGCGTCCGGGCCGAGGCGGTCGACGACCTGGTGCTCATCACCAGCGAGCTGGTGACCAACGCGCTCGTGCACGCCCGGCCGCCGATCGACCTGCGGCTGCGTCGTACCGGTCACCAGGTCGTGCTCGAGGTCCGCGACCGCGCGCAGCTGCGCCCGCGGCGGCGCCGGCCCGAGGAGAGCGACGAGAACGGCCGCGGCCTCAACATCGTCGAGGTGCTCAGCGAGAGCTGGGGCACCCGCACCAACGAGTCCGGCAAGACCGTGTGGTGCTCCGTGCGGGTCGACGACTGACGGTCCCGGTCGGACCGAGACCTTCGGCCCTGCCCCACCGGCCGGTCGCGGCGGGAGTACGACTTCGGCTGGGCGCTCGTGGTGCTCCCGGACAGTGGGACCGGGGGCGCCCCGGCTGGTGGTCCGGGAGCGTTACCGCTGCCCGACGCCCGCGGATGCTACGGGGCATCCGGGACCGGAGCGTCCGGTAGGGGTCAGCGGACGATGCTGTTGTCGTTCACGACCGACAGGCGGGCCTTCACGCTCAGCAGGGTCTCGATGATGAAGTCCTCGCGGCCGTCGCCGAGCCGGCTGATCGGCACCGCGACGCTCATCGCGTCGACGGCCTCGCGCCCGAAGGGCAGGGTGACGCCGAAGCAGCGGACGCCGAGGCAGGACTCCTCGCTCTCCACGGCGTAGCCGACCTGCGAGGCGCGGTCGATGATGTCCAGCACCGCGCCCTTGTCGGTCGTGGTGTGCGTGGTCATCGGGGCGATGGAGTCCGGGACGTGACCGGCCCGCTCGTCGAGCGGCTGCTCGGCCAGGATCGCCCGCCCGAGGGCGGTGGCGTACGCCGGTAGCCGGCGACCCACGGCGGAGTGCATCCGCAGCGGGTGCGCGGACTCGCGCTTCGCGGTGTAGATGACGTGGGCCCCGTCGAGCCGGCCGAGGTGGACGGTCTCCTCGGTGGCGGCCGCGACCTCGTCGAGCAGGTGCGAGGCCCGGGCCAGCACGGAGTCGCCGTCGAGGAAGGCCGAGCTGACGACCAGCGAGTGGATGCCGAGCTTGTAGACGCTGCCGGTCGGGTCGGTCTCGAGCCAGCCGCGGTCGGTCATCGTCCGCAGCAGCGCGTGCAGGCTGCTCTTGGGGATGCCGAGTCGCGTCGAGAGCTGGAGCTGGGTGCCGGGTCCGTTGGCGGCGATCTCGTCCAGCAGGTCGAGCGCGCGCGCTGCCGACTTGACGGGGGCGGCGGCGGGGCCGCCGTTGATCGTCTTCTCCAGCTGCATCGCGGAGGGCCTTCCGAGGTGGTGGTCAGGTCGTCGGTCAATGGTGGCATGACAGTACGCCAGTTCACATCCGTAAACCAGTTTCGATCACTTGACCTGTGATGACGGCCACGTGTACGTTCCTGCCAGTTCACATAGCCGAACGTAGTTCATAAGACCGAGGAGTTCCCGCGTGATTCAGGTCCGATATTCCACAGCCCCTTCGAGCGTGGAGACAGCGTCCGCCGCGGACCTGCGGGACAACTTCCTCCTGGCGGACCTGTTCGTCGCCGGGGAGGTCCAGGGTGTCTACACCCACGACGACCGGATGGTGGTGGGCGGCGCCGTACCCGGCACCGGTCAGCTCGACCTGCCGGCCTGGACCGAGGTCCTCGGTGCCGAGAAGCACCTGGAGCGTCGCGAGCTCGGCGTCATCAACGTCGGCGGCTCGGGCCACGTCCTGGTCGACGGCGAGAAGTTCGAGCTCGACCACCTCGACGGCCTGTACGTCGGCCGCGGCAGCGACGTCACCTTCGCGGGTGCCGACGCCGCCTTCTACTTCGTCTCGGCGAACGCCCACGCCACGCACCCGGCGGTGCTGCTGAACCACCAGGAGGTCGAGCCGGTCGCGCTCGGCACTCCGGCGTGCGCCAACGAGCGCAGCCTCTACCGCTACGCCTGGGGGCAGGAGCTGCAGACCTCGGTCCTGCAGTTCGGCGTCACCGTCATATCCGACGGCTCCGTCTGGAACACCTTCCCCCCGCACCTGCACGACCGGCGCACCGAGGTCTACATGTACGTCGACCTCCCCGAGGACGACCGCGTCTTCCACTTCATGGGCGAGCCGGGCGCGACCCGCCACCTCGTCCTGCGGAACCGCCAGGGCGTCATCTCGCCCCCGTGGTCGATCCACTCCGGCGCCGGCACCGGCTCCTACGCCTTCATCTGGGCGATGGCCGGCGAGAACAACGCGTACACCGACCTCACCCCTGTCTCCCTGGAGGACCTGTGACCACCCAGACCGCCACCGAACGGCGTTCCCCCTTCGACCTGCACGGCAAGACCGCGGTCGTGACCGGGGCCGGCCGCGGGCTCGGCCAGGGCGTCGCGCTCGGGCTGGCCGAGGCCGGCGCCGACCTGGTGCTGGTCGGCCTGGCCGGCAGCCAGGACGGCACCCGCGACCAGGTCGCCGAGCTGGGCCGCGAGGTCGAGGTCATCGACCTCGACGTCTCCGACCACGCCGCCATCGAGCGGGTGTGCGCCCAGATCACGGCCACGCACGAGGTCGACATCCTCATCAACAACGCCGGCATCATCGAGCGCGAGGACACCGTCGACCTGACTCCCGAGTCCTGGAACCGCGTGGTCGACATCAACCTCAGCGGACTGTTCTTCCTGAGCCAGCACCTCGGCCGCCCCATGGTCGAGCGCGGGCACGGCAAGATCGTCAGCATCGCGAGCCTGCTCGCCTTCCAGGGCGGCATCCGCGTCATCTCGTACGCCGCCAGCAAGCACGGCGTCGCCGGCATCACCAAGGCCCTCGCCAACGAGTGGGGCGCTGCCGGGGTGCAGGTCAACGCCATCGCGCCCGGCTACATGGCCACCGACAACACCACGGCGCTCCGCGCCGACGCGGACCGCTCGCGCGCGATCCTCGAGCGGATCCCGGCCGGTCGCTGGGGCACGCCCGACGACATCGCCGGTGCGGCGGTCTTCCTGAGCTCGTCGGCGGCCGACTACGTGAACGGGCACGTCCTGGTCGTCGACGGAGGGTGGATGGCCCGCTGACCGTAAAAGTGACCCCCGCCACACCGTAGTAAGCAACCCGCATTAATCTCCGCAACAGCGGACCCCTGACCTCTCGGGCCAACCGCCGGAGCATCTGGCGTCAAGAAAATGAGGATCAACGATGAACTTCAAGTCACGTCCCGCAGTCGCTCTGCTGAGCCTGTCGCTGGCGGCCATCGCGCTGACCGGCTGCAGCGAGGAGTCGAACGCCGGCACCGGCGGCAGCGACAAGGCCGGCGCCTGTGACCCCGCCGACGTCAAGCTGGTCGGCCAGGTCCGCAACGAGTCGAACCCCTACGAGGCCTCCTGGCTCGACGGTGGCGACGCGTTCGCGAAGTCGGTCGACCTCGAGCAGCAGCGGCTGACCTACGACGGCGACTCGACCAAGCAGCAGGAGCAGATCACCCAGCTCCTCGCCGGTGACACCGACTGCCTGGTCATGAACATCCTGCCGAACGGCGACTCGGACACCCCGCCGATCGTCGAGCAGGCCCAGGAGGCGGGCGCCTACCTGGTGACGCAGTGGAACAAGCCGGCCGACCTGAACGTCACCGACTACGACCACTGGATCAGCCACATCACCTACAACGGCGTCGAGTCCGGCAAGCAGATCGGTGACGCGCTCGCCGAGGCCATCGGCGGCTCGGGCGGCATCATCGCCCTGCAGGGCATCCTCGACACCGGTGCGGCCAAGGACCGGTTCGCCGGCCTGGAGGAGTCCCTCGCGGCCAACCCCGACGTGAAGCTGCTCGACCAGCAGACCGCCAACTTCTCCCGCGCCGAGGCGCTGGAGGTGACCAAGACGCTGCTCACCAAGCACGGTGACGACGTCAAGGGCATCTGGGCCGCGAACGACGACATGGCGCTCGGCGCCCTCGAGGCCCTCAAGGCCGCCGGCAAGGAGGGCGAGATCGCGGTCGTCGGCATCGACGCCGTGCCCGACGCCCTCACCGCCATCGAGAGCGGCGCGATGACCGCGACCGTCTCCAGCGACGGCCCGTGGCAGGGCGGCATCGGCCTGGCGGCCGGCTACTGCGTCGCCACCGGTGAGCTCGACGTCGCCGACATCGCCGACGAGGACCGCGCCTGGTTCGCCGAGCAGTTCCTCATCCAGCAGGACAACGTCGCCGAGTACCTCTCCCCGGCCACCGACGAGGCCGACTTCGAGTGCGACAACGTCTTCAGCCGGTCGCAGGGCGCGATCTCGTGACCATGACATCCCCCGCCGAGGACGTCGACGTCGCCGCGGCGCGCCCCCAGCCTCGGCGGGGGGTGTCCCTCCGGGACTCGGGTCCTCCCCTCGCCCTGGTGGTCATCTTCGTGGCCTTCTCGGCCCTGAGCTCGGACTTCCGCAGCATCGGCAACGTCCAGAACATCATGGACACCGCCGCCGTCCTCGCCGTCGTCACGTGCGGCATCACCTTCGTGCTGATGATGGGCTCGATCGACCTGTCGGCCCCCGGGGTCATGGGCGCCGCCGCCATCGCGGTGGCGCTGCTGGTCGCCAACAACCGCAACGGCAACGAGCTCGGCGTCATCGGGATCCTGCTCGCGATCCTGCTCGCGGCGGCCCTGGGATGCGTGAGCGGGTTGGCGCTGGTGCTGCTGAAGGTGCCGTCGTTCATGACCACCCTCGGCGTCTCGGCCGTCGGCCTCGGCCTCGCGACCCTGATGTTCAACGGCGTCCAGCCGAACATCACCGACGGCACCCTGGCCAGCTGGCCGGTCGAGCGGCTCCTCGGGCTGTCCTACCTGACCTGGATCGCCTTCGCGTGCGTCCTGGTCGGCTACCTGATCCAGCGCTACACCCGGCTCGGCCGTTACGCCTTCGCCATCGGCGGGGCCGAGGAGGTGCTGGCGCTCTCGGGCGTCAAGGTGGCGCCGTACAAGGTCGCCGTCTTCACCCTGGCCGGGGCGTTCTACGGCCTCGCCGGGGTGATGGTGACCAGCCAGCTCAGCGCCGGCCTGGTGCAGGCGGGCAAGGGCTACGACTTCGCCGCCATCACCGCCGCCGTCGTCGGCGGCACCCTGCTGACCGGCGGCCGGGGCGGCATCCTCCACTCCGCCGTCGGCGTCCTGATCGTCATGGTGCTGACCAACGGCCTGGTCCAGGTGGGCGTCAGCCCGTACTGGCAGGGCGGCGTCCAGGGCCTCATCGTCGTCGCCGCGGTGGCCGCCGCGGTGCTCCCGCAGCGTCGTAGGAACCAGGTGACCAAGTGATCCCCCCGGCGAATCCCGAGATCGGCCAGCAGCCGCACCCGATGGTGCCCGCGCTGGAGGTGAAGAACCTCGTCAAGCACTACCCGGGCGTCAAGGCCCTCGATGGCGTCGACCTGGTCGTGCGCCAGAACGAGGTGCTCGGCCTGGCCGGCGAGAACGGCGCGGGCAAGTCCACCCTGCTCAAGGCGCTGGTCGGCCTGGTCCGTCCCGACTCCGGCGAGATCTGGGTCCGGGGCGAGAAGGTCCGGCTGCGCAGCGTCGTCGAGGCCGCCAACCACGGCATCGGCATGGTCTTCCAGGAGCAGTCGCTGGTCCCCAACCTCACCGCGGCCGAGAACATCGTCCTCGGCTCGGAGGGGGCGGGCGTCCGCGGCGGGGTCTACCGCTGGGAGACGATGCGCAAGCTGGCCCAGGAGCAGCTCGACAAGATCGGCTCCGACATCAACCCGCTCGCCCGGACCGACACGCTCTCCTTCGCCGACCGGCAGATGGTCGAGATCGCCAAGGTGCTGCGGATCGAACAGCGCAGCCAGCACCCGCCGGTGATCATCCTCGACGAGCCCACCTCGGTGCTGGAGTCGAAGGAGATCGAGACCCTCTTCACCCAGGTACGACGCCTGCGCGAGTTCGCCTCCGTCGTGTTCGTCTCGCACCGTCTCGACGAGGTGCTCGACGTCTGCGACCGCGTGAGCGTGCTGCGCGGCGGCCAGTCGGTGGGGGAGGTGGCGACCGCGGGCGCGGCGCCCGCCGACCTGCACCGGATGATGATCGGGTCGACCGGGTCCGACGACCACTACCACGACCAGGCCTACGAGCGCTCCGCGGAGCCGCTGCGGCCGATGCTGTCGATCCGCGGCCTGTCCGGCAAGACGTTCCGCGACGTCGACCTCGAGGTCGCCGCCGGCGAGATCGTCGGGATCGTCGGCGTGCACGGCTCCGGCCGCGAGGACGTCTGCCGCGCGCTGTTCGGCGCCGAGCCGACGCTCGCCGGCGAGGTGACGCTCGACGGGAAGAGGCTGGACCTGTCCAGCACCCGCGCCGCGGTCGCCGCCGGCATCGGCTACGTGCCGGCCGAGCGCAAGATCGAGGGCATGGTCGGCCCGATGTCGGTCGCCGACAACATGACGCTGACCAAGCAGCAGTCCCGCTGCGCCGGTCCGATCGTGATGCCGAAGAGGCAGTCGTCCCTCGTGGACCGCTGGATCGAGCGGCTCTCCATCCGCACGCCCCACCGGGGCACCCAGATCCAGCGCCTCTCGGGCGGCAACCAGCAGAAGGTGGTGCTGGCCCGCTGGCTGGTGGCCGGCGACATCCGGCTGCTGCTCCTCGACCACCCGACGCGCGGCCTCGACATCGGCGCGCGCTCGGAGGTCTACCGGCTGATGCGCGAGCTCGCCGACAGCGGCGTCGCCACGGTGCTGCTCGCCGACAGCCTCGAGGAGGCCATCGGCATGTCCGACCGGATCGTCGTGATGAGCGACGGCAAGGCCACCAAGCACGTCCCGTGCCCCTCCGGCGACAAGCCCACCCCGCTCGACCTCGTCAAGGAGATGGTCTAGGTGTCCACCCCCGTCATCGCCCAGCCCGCCGCCGAGCCGGTCGTGGTCAAGGGTGGGCCCACCCCGGCGCAGCGGCTCACGTCGTTCATGCCGGTGATCGCGCTCGTCGCGCTGCTCGCGGCGCTGACCATCGCGGACCCGGACTTCCTCACGCAGAAGAGCCTGACCGCGGCCATCCGCACCTCGGCGCCGCTCGTGGTGCTCGCCGCGGGCGCGACCCTGGTCGTGCTCTGCGGCGGCATCGACCTGTCGATCGCGGCCCTCGCGTCGCTGTCGACGGTCTTCTTCGCGATGTGGCTGCCCGACCTGGGCGGCCTCACCACGCTGGCGGTCATCGCCGCGGCGGCCGGCATCGGCGCGATCCAGGGCATCGCCCACGTCGTGCTCCGCATCCCGTCGTTCATCGTGACGCTCGGCGGCATGAGCATCTTCTCGGCGGTCGCCCTGGTGATCTCCGACGCGGGCCCGATCCGGGTCGTCGACCGCGACGCCACCAACTGGCTCACCCTGTACGTCGCCGGCTACATCCCGATGGCCTTCTTCGTGGCCGTCGTCGTGGTCGCCGTCATCGCGCTGGTCCTGAAGCTGACGCCCCTGCAGAGCTACATCACCGCCACCGGCTACTCGGAGTCGGCGGCCCGGCTGGCCGGCACCCCCGTCGACCGGGTCAAGGTCGGCGCGTTCACCGTGTCCGGCGCCTGCGCCGGCCTGGCCGCGGTCATGCTCGTGTCCCGCAACTTCAGCGGCAGCCCGACCATGGCCGACAACCTGCTGCTCCCGGCCGTCGCCGCGATCGTCGTCGGCGGCACCGCGATCACCGGTGGTCACGGCAGCATCTGGCGCTCGCTCGTCGGCGCGCTCGTCATCACCCTGCTCCGCGTCGGCCTGCCGATCGTCGGCGTTCCCTCGGCGTACGAGCAGATCCTCTACGGCGCCATCATCGTGGCCGCCGTCGCCCTGACCCTCGACCGCTCCAAGGTGCTGACCATCAAGTAGTCGCGCCTCCTCCCCTGTATCGCACCCACCACCTGGAAGGCACCATGTCGTACGACCGCCCCGAGCTCCTCCCCGCCGTCCGCTCGTTCCTGTCCTCGCCGAAGCAGCTGCTGATCGACGGCGAGTGGGTCGACGCCAAGGACGGCAAGACCTTCGCCACCGTCGACCCCGCCACCGAGCAGGAGCTCGTGCAGGTCGCCCAGGCCTCCGCCGTCGACATCGATCGCGCGGTCGTCGCGGCCCGCAACGCCTTCAAGTCCCCGTCCCCGTGGTCGCGGATGACCCCGCGCGAGCGCTCGCACCTGCTGTGGCGCATCGGTGACCTGATCGACGCCCAGGCGGAGGAGTTCGCCCAGCTGGAGTCGCTCGACAACGGCAAGAGCCTCGCGTCCGCGCGCGGCGACGTCGGCGTCGCGGCCGAGCTGTTCCGCTACTTCGCCGGCTGGGCGACCAAGATGGAGGGCACCTCCATCCCGATGTCGGTCCCCGGCAAGGAGTTCCACGCCTACACCCGCCGCGAGGCGATCGGTGTCGTCGCCGGCATCGTGCCGTGGAACTTCCCGCTCACCATGGCCGCCTTCAAGGTCGTCCCGGCCATCACCGCCGGCAACACGGTGGTCCTCAAGCCGGCCGAGCAGACCCCGCTCACCGCGCTCCGTCTCGGCCAGCTGCTGCTCGAGGCCGGCGTCCCCGCCGGCGTCGTCAACGTCGTCCCCGGGTACGGCGACGCGGGGGCCGCGCTGGTCGACCACCCGGACGTCGACAAGGTCGCCTTCACCGGCAGCACCGAGGTCGGCAAGAAGATCGCGGCCGGCGCCTCCAAGAACCTGAAGAAGGTCTCCCTGGAGCTCGGTGGCAAGGCGCCCAACATCATCTTCGCGGACGCCGACCTCGACGCCGCGGTCGCGGGTGCGGCCCTGGCCGGCTACTTCAACGAGGGCCAGTGCTGCGTCAACGGCTCGCGCCTCTACGTCCAGCGCTCGGTCTTCGACCAGGTCATCGAGGGCGTCGCCGCGGCGGCCCGGGCGATCACGGTCGGCAACGGCTTCGACTCCGCCACCACGATGGGCCCGCTGGTCTCGCAGGAGCAGCACGAGAAGGTGATCGGCTACGTCCGCGGCGCGATCGCCGACGGCGCGACCATCGCCGCCGGCAGCGGCGACCCGGCCGCCGACCAGGGCTACTTCTTCCGGCCGACGCTGATCACCGACGTGACCGAGCAGATGGCGATCCAGACCGACGAGATCTTCGGCCCGGTCGTCACCGCGATCCCGTTCGACACCGAGGACGAGGTCGTCGCGGCCGCCAACAACACCGTCTACGGCCTGGCCGCGGGCGTCTGGTCGAAGGACCTCGGCACCGCCCACCGGGTCGGCTCCAAGCTGCGCGCCGGCACGGTGTGGCTGAACACCTGGCACGCCGACGACGTCACCCTCCCGCGGGGTGGCTTCAAGCAGTCCGGCTGGGGCCGCGAGCTCGGGTCGTTCGGCCTGGACGACTACACCGAGCTCAAGACCGTGATCGCCGAGCTCCGTTGAGCCTGCTCGACGAGCTCGGAAGGCACCGCGTCGTCCCGGTCGTCGTCCTCGACGACGCCGACCGGGCCGACGACCTCGGTGCCGCGCTGGTGGCGGGTGGGCTGCCCGTCGCGGAGGTCACCCTCCGCTCCCTGCGGGCGGGGGCGGTCCTGGCCGCCCTCGCCGCGCGCGGGGACGTGCTGGTGGGGGCGGGCACCGTGCTCACCCCCGACCACGTCGACCTCGCCCGCGACGCGGGGGCCGGCTTCATCGTGTCGCCGGGCCTCAGCGCCGACGTCGTACGACGCTGCCGCGAGGTCGGCCTGCCGGTGATCCCGGGGGTCAGCACGGCGACCGAGGTGATGGCCGCGCGCGAGCTCGGCCTCGACACGGTCAAGTTCTTCCCGGCCGAGGCCAGCGGCGGCGCGCCCGCGGTCAAGGCCCTGGCGTCGGTGTTCCCGGGGCTCGGCTTCATGCCGACCGGTGGGATCACCGAGGCCACCGCGCCGGCGTACCTCTCCCTGCCGGCGGTCACCGCGGTCGGGGGCAGCTGGATGGTCGCGCCCGACCTGCTCGCCGCCGGCGACTGGGACGAGGTGACCGCCCGCTGCGCCGCCACGCGTCGTCTCGAGACGCCGCTGCTGGCCGGGGGGCCGCCTCCGTGATCGCGCTCCGCCCCGAGGCCGAGTGCGAGCTGGACGTGGTCGCGCTCGGCGAGGTGATGCTGCGCCTCGACCCCGGGGAGGGCCGGATCCGGACCGCCCGGCGCTTCGACGTGTGGGAGGGCGGCGGCGAGTACAACGTCGCCCGCAGCCTGAGCGCGGTCTTCGGGCTGCGCTCGGGCGTCGTGACCGCCCTGGTCGACAACGAGATCGGCCGGCTGGTCGAGGGCCTGGTCCGCCAGGGCGGCGTCGACACCTCGCTCATCCGCTGGGTGGACTTCGACGGCATCGGCCGCGCCGCCCGCAATGGGATCAACTTCGTCGAGCGCGGCTTCGGCGTACGAGGGGCCCTCGGCGTCTCCGACCGCGCCGGTACGGCGATCAGCCAGCTGCGCCCCGGCGAGATCGACTGGGACGACCTGTTCGGCCGCCGCGGCGTGCGCTGGCTGCACACCGGCGGCGTGTTCGCCGCGCTGGCCGACGGAACCCTGGCCGTCGCCGAGGAGGCGATGGCCGCGGCCCGTCGGCACGGCACCGTGGTCTCCTACGACACCAACTACCGCCCCAGCCTCTGGGCGGGTCGCGGCGGCTCCGACCGCGCACGCGAGGTCAGCACCGCGCTGGCCCGGCACGCCGACGTGCTGGTCGGGCACCCGGGCGACTTCGTCCTCGGGACCGGCGACCCGGGCGACCCCGGCGACCCCGGCGACTCCGTTCCCCCCGAGGAGCGGTTCGCGCGCCTCGTGGCGGTGCTGGCCGAGCAGATGCCGTGGGTGTCGGTCGTGGCGACCACCCTGCGCGTCGTGCACTCGGCCGGCGACAACGACTGGCAGGGCATCGCCTGGTCCCCGGGGACCGGCGTGCTGACCTCGGTCGCCCGCGACCACCTGGCGGTCCTGGACCGCGTCGGGGGCGGCGACGGGTACGCCGCCGGGCTGCTGCACGGACTGCTCGAGGGGGAGTCGCTGGCGACCGCCCTGGAGCTCGCCGCGGCCCACGGCGCGCTCGCGATGACCACCCCGGGCGACACCTCCATGGCGACACGGGAGGAGGTCCACGCGCTGGCGCTCGGCGGCAGCGCGCGGGTCCGCCGCTAGCGACCCGACCCCGCAGACACCTCCGACGCAGCACCGACGACGACGCCGGCCCCCCGGGCAGGCGTCCCTGCCGGGCACCCGTCGTCGAGAGCGATGTGAGGCCGGCTTATCGCCTCGTAGTTCGTATATATGAACGAAATCAAGAATCTGTTCACAAATCGGGACATAGTTCTTGACTCTGATGTGACGACCGCCATACGTTCGCTCGACTAGAGGGTGTTCGGACTTCGGGGCCGCCCCTCCAGAACGAGCCGAACCCCAGTCAAGGGAGCCCCATGAACGTGCTTCGCAGGTCTGTCCGCAGACGTGCTGCAAGGCGGCTAAGCCGCTCCGCCACACGCCTCCTCGTCCTCGCCGTCGGCCTGGTCGTCGCCCTCCCGGTGCTCGCCGCCGTGAGTGCCTCGCCCGCCACGGCCGCGGCCGACGACGGCAAGCTCAGGATCCTTCTGTTCTACAAAGAGAACTTCCACGCCTCGCAGGCCCAGGCCCGCGTCGCCGTGAAGGAGCTCGCCGCGAGCATCGCGAGCGAGTACGGCCAGACGCTGGAGATCCAGGAGACCGACAACCCGGTCGTCTTCACCCCGGAGAACCTCGCCACCACCGACGGCATGGTCTTCGTCCAGACCGGCGGGGTGCTCTTCAACGGCGCCCAGCGCACGGCCCTGGAGAACTACATCCGCGGCGGCGGCGGCTTCGCCGGCATCCACTACACCGGCTGGTCGGTGGGCACCAGCGAGCACGACGAGAACCCCTTCTACCTGCGGCTCGTCGGCGCGATGTCGGAGGGCCACCCGGAGAACCCCGGCGTGCGTCCCGGCACGGTCAAGGTCTCCGCGACCGGCCACCCGCTGACCGCCGGCATCGACGCCAGCTTCAGCCGCAGCGACGAGTGGTACGACTGGACCCTCAACCCGGCGCCCAACGTCAAGACGCTGCTCGAGGCCGACGAGATGTCCTACGGCAGCCTCGGTCGCCAGGGCACCAAGCACCCGATCACCTGGTGCCAGACGATCGACAGCGGTCGGTCCTGGTACACCGGCATGGGTCACGAGGGCACGGCGTACAGCGAGCCGGTCATGCGCCAGCAGATCCGGCACGGCATCGCCTACGCCACCGGTCTGCTCGCCGCCGACTGCTCGCCCCCGAAGAAGGACGTCGCCGGCGCCTGGAGCGGCGTGAAGCCGTGGCCGCTGATGCCGATCAACATGGCCCTCACCTCTGACGGCAAGGTCCAGTCCTTCGGCAGCGTCGGGACCGCGACCTGCAACGACAACGCCCTCTACGACTTCACCGGCAACAGCTGCGTGGTCCAGGGCGGCCAGACCGAGATCGACGTCTGGGACCCGAACGGACCCGCGCGCACGGTCGAGAACCTGCGCACCGGCATCGTCCAGAACGCGACGTACACCGACCTCTTCTGCTCGATGCAGGTCCAGAACCCGCACACCGGCGCCACGATGACCGTGGGCGGTGACGACGGCCTGGGCGGCAACGACCCGAACGACGCCGCGATCGGCGTGACGAGCTACACGACCAACCAGGGGCTGCGCAACGAGGCCCCGATGAACTACCCGCGGTGGTACCCGACCGGCACCACCATGCCCGACGGCTCCATCGTCGTGCAGGGCGGCAGCTCGCGCGGTGGCCCCGGCGGCCCCGGCGTGCTGACCCCGGAGATCTACACGCCCGACTCCGGCAACGGCTGGAAGGCCCTCACCGGCGCGACCAGCGGTGCGGCGTACGGCGACGGCGGTGCCGACCACGCCGGTGACGACGAGAACCGCTGGTGGTACCCGCGGGCCTTCGTCGCCCCCGGCAGCGGCAAGCTGTTCAACATCAGCGGCACCCAGATGTTCGAGCTGGACCCGAGCGGCAACGGCACGCTGACCCTGCGGGGCACCCTGCCGACGGCCGCGGCCAACCAGGGCGGCACCCTCGGCCGGCCCGTGGGCGCGACGTCCACGGCGACCATGTACCGCCCCGGCAAGATCCTCCAGGTCGGCGGCGGCGCCTGGTCCAACGGCGGCGGCGGCGCCGGTGCGCGCGGTGCGTTCACCGTCGACATCACCGGCGGCACGGCCAACCCGGTCGTCCAGGCCACCGACCCGATGCAGTACCAGCGCCACTGGGCCACCTCGACGGTGCTGCCCGACGGTGACGTCCTGGTCACGGGCGGCAGCCGCGACAACAACGGCGACGGCGGCTACGTCACCAACCCCGAGATCTGGGACCCCGAGACGGGCGACTGGACCACGATCGAGGTGCCGGCCGAGCGGGCCCGGCTCTACCACTCGTCGGCGCTGCTGCTGCCCGACGGTCGGGTCATGGTCGGCGGTGGCGGGGCCCCCGGACCGCGCAACTACACCGACGTCGAGTACTACTCCCCGTCGTACCTCTTCGACGGTGACAGCCCGGCCGCGCGGCCGACGCTGTCCTCGGTCCCCGACAAGGTCGGGTACGGCGGCACCTTCCAGGCCCAGGCCACCGGCACCGTCTCGCGGGTGACCCTGGTCCGCAACGGCTCGGTGACGCACGGCTTCAACAACGACCAGAACTTCCAGGACCTGCAGTTCACGCAGAACGGCGGCGCGCTGACCATCACCGCCCCGCAGGACGGCACCTACGCCCCTCCGGGCGCGTACATGCTGTTCGTCTTCAACGCCGCGGGCACCCCGTCGGTCGCGAAGATCCTGGACATCGACCCCGCGGTGAAGCAGGACCAGCGCACCCCGCAGGTCGTCGACCAGTTCGAGTACCCGCGGCTCCCCGCCGACTGGCGTGGCGGCAACCCCGCCCAGGTCGTCGACGTGGCTGCGGGCGCGCCCCGGATGAACCCGTGGAGCGTCAAGAGCGACGTCCAGCTGGTCCGCGGCATCGCGGCCAGCCAGGGCGGTCTCGGTGCCCAGGGCTACCACCTGGGTCTCGGTCAGTCGGGTCACCTCGAGCGCCGGCTCACCGGCCTCGACGTCGGTCGTGAGTACCGCGTCTCGCTGCGGTACGCCCGGGACAGCCGGGTCGCCGGCACCGGGTCGGCCACGGCCCAGCTGGCGGTCGCCGGGCTCGACGCGACGCTGACGGCCACCACGGCCAACCCGTCGCAGGGCAAGGCGGGCACGTTCGCGACGTACGTCGGCACCTTCACGGCGACGAAGCGCTCGGAGGTCCTCACCCTGAAGGCACCGGGCTCGGGCGCGGCGATGATGATCGACGACCTCGTCGTGATCAGCCAGGACCCGGGCACCGCCGACGTGCCGATCCGCTACCAGTTCGAGGAGGGCACCGGGCAGACGGTGGCCAACACCGGCACCGACTCCGGGGTGGGCCCGGCCGTGCTGACCGGCACCGCCGGCTACGCGAACGACGGCGTGTTCGGCAAGGCCCTGTCGATGACCGGCGGCAGCAACGTCAACGCGGTCGACCTGCCGGACAACCTGCTGCGCAACGAGACCGACTTCACCACCTCGTTCTGGGTGCGTCCGTCGGCCAAGCAGAACTGGATCGGGATGTTCCACATCGGCGACGACCTCGGCGACAACGGGAGCTTCTTCCAGATCCAGATGCAGACGCAGGCGGCCGGCAACACCGGACTCGCGGCGACGTTCAAGAAGAAGGGCTCGACCCTGCAGGAGCGGGTCTACGCGACCCCGACCAAGGACGTCGTCGCCAACCGGTGGAACCACGTCGCCTTCACCCGGACCGGCACGACCGGCACGCTCTACCTGGACGGCGTCCAGGTCGCGCAGCGCACCAACCTGACGCTCACCATGGCCGACATCGGTGCCACGGCGAACAACTGGCTGGGTCGCAACGGCTACCCGGACCCGGCGTACAACGGCGCGATGGACGAGGTCCGGCTCTACCGGTCCGCGCTCGCCGCGTCCGACATCGCCGCCCTCTACGAGGACGGTGCGGCCCTGCGCACCACGACGACGGTCACGGCCTCCCCGGCCTCGCCGTCGCCGGCCAACGAGCCGGTGGTCTTCACCGGCACGGTGCAGGGTGAGAACAGCCAGCCGGCCGCCGGCTCGGCCGAGCTCTGGGTCGACGGTGCGCAGGTCGGCGCCGGCGTCCCGCTCGCGCAGGGCGTCGTCACGTTCCCGGGCCACACCATGGGCCGCGGCAACCACGCGGTCGAGGTCCGCTACGTGCCGGACACCGGCTACCGCGCCTCGACGGGGACGCTCACCCACGAGGTGCTGCGCCCGCCGCCGGGCTCGGGCGTCCCGATCCGGTACCCGCTCAACGAGGGCACCGGGACGACGACCGCGAACGTCGGCACCAGCACCACGGTCGGCGCCGCCCAGCTCCAGGGTTCCTCGGCCTGGACCACGCAGGGCAAGTTCGGCCGCGGGGTGAACCTGCCCGGCGGTGCGTCGACGACGAACAGCCACATCCGACTGCCCGACAACATCCAGGAGGGCATGGACGAGGAGTTCAGCATCTCGATCTGGACGAACCCGCGGGCCCTGCCCAACTGGGTCCCGCTCGTCCAGATCGGCAGCAGCACGGACACGTTCTTCCTGCTGCAGTCGAGCACCCAGGCCGGTCCGAACGGCTCGGGCTCCGGGTTCGCCGCCACCTTCAAGAAGGCGGGCAACGGCAACCAGGAGCGGTTGACCCTGGGCGCGGGCAACGACGTACCGCTGAACCAGTGGACGCACGTGGTCTACACGCACAGCGGCACCACCGGGAAGATCTACTTCAACGGTGAGCTGAAGGCCACGCGCACCAACTTCACGTTCGACATGAGCGACGTGGGGGTCAACGGCACCACGACGGCGAACTGGATCGGTGGCACCAGCTGGCCCGACCCGCGCTGGAACGGGGTGGTCGACGAGTTCCAGATGTACGACTACGAGCTCACCCCCGAGCAGATCACGACGATCGGCAACGGTCCGGTGAACACGGCTCCGACCGGGGTCGCGGACACCTTCACCACCGGTGAGGACACCCCGCTCACCGTCCCGGCGCCGGGCGTGCTCGGCAACGACACCGACGACGAGGGCAACACCCTCACGGCGACGAACGCCACCCAGCCCGCCCACGGCTCGGTGACGCTCGCGGCGAACGGATCGTTCACCTACACGCCGGACCTCGGGTTCCACGGCACGGACACCTTCACCTACACCGCGTACGACGGGACGACCGCCTCGGCGGTCACGACCGTCACCCTCACGGTGACGAAGGCGCCCAACACCGCCCCCGAGGCGAGCGACGACGCGTACACGACCGACCAGGGCGATCCCCTCACGGTCGCGGCACCCGGCGTACTCGCCAACGACAGCGACGCCGACGACGACGAGCTGACCGCCACGAACCTCACCCAGCCGGACCACGGCACGGTGGAGCTCGCGGCGAACGGGTCCTTCACCTACACGCCGGACGCCACGTTCTTCGGGACCGACGCGTTCACCTACACGGCGCACGACGGTGAGGACGACTCCGAGCCGGCGACCGTGACGATCACGGTGGAGAAGGGTCCGGAGGCCACCACGGTCTCGGGCACCACCGCCTCGGTCGTCTACGGCCGGGCGGGCAGCGTGCAGGTCCGGGTCGCACCGGCCACCGCCGGTGGTCGGGTCGAGCTGGTCCACGGCTCGAAGGTCCTCGGGGCGGGCACCCTCGCCTCGGGCCGGGCCACGATCGCGCTGCCGGCGAAGTCGCTGGTGCCGGGGTCGTACCGGCTGAGCGTCCGCTACGTCGGCGACGCGGGGCACCGGGCCTCGACCGGGGCCGTCCAGGTGCGGGTCGCGAAGGCGACGCCCACGCTGAAGGTGACGGCGCCGAAG
Source organism: Nocardioides lianchengensis (assembly GCF_900101465.1). Taxonomy (GTDB): domain Bacteria; phylum Actinomycetota; class Actinomycetes; order Propionibacteriales; family Nocardioidaceae; genus Nocardioides; species Nocardioides lianchengensis. The sequence goes on along the minus strand of NZ_FMZM01000004.1, from coordinate 269,901 downwards.
TCGGTCAAGCGCGGGGCCCGGCCGACGGTCAAGGTCACGCTCTCGGCGACGGGCGGCGTACCCCTGACCGGCACGGTGACCGCGAAGGTGGGCGGCAAGACCGTCAAGGGCACCGTCCGGGGCGGCAAGGTCACGCTGCGGCTGGCCAAGGCCACCAAGGCGGGCACGCTGAAGGTCACCGTGACCTACGCGGGCAGCAGCCTGGCGAACAAGGCGGTGAAGACCGTCAAGATCAAGGTCAAGCGCTGATCACGACCTGATCGAACGGGCGGGCCCGGAGGACGACGTCCTCCGGGCCCGCTTCGTTCGTTCGCCGGCGGGTCGCCCTCCCCATTGGCGCACTTGCGCTGGTGGCGGGCGGTCGGCCCGGGGGCACGCGGGCGGCCCGCCGGACACAAACAGACCGGCCGGCGATCCCCGTGGGATCGCCGGCCGGTCTCGTGGAGCAGCGTCGGGTCAGGACCCGTCGGCGAGCGCGGCGACCACGCCCGCGCGGCTGTCGTCCTCGCTGGCCAGCACGCCGCCGTTGGCGACGATGTCGGGGGTGATCTCGCTGAAGACCATGCGGACGTCCTGACGGCGGGCGCCGAGGATCTCGACCGCGTCGTCGGCCACGGCCTGGGCGAAGGCGCGGCGCTGCTCGAGGGTGCGGCCGGCCAGCAGCTCGACGGTGATGTTGGGCATGGAGAGGGGTCCCTTCGTTGGTGGCCGCATCCGGGAGGCAATCCACATGAGCGACCTTGGTTCGTCATTCTGAACCCTAGAGACGATTCACATTCTTGACAAGAGTTCAGTGGGCTGGTTCAGTGCGCTGGGTCACACCGATCAGGACAGGACGTGAACGTGGACCGGCGGCACCTCTCCACCCGCGCGCGCCGGGCGGCGCTCGTCGTCGCGGCGGGCGTGGTCCTGTCCGTGGGGCTCTCCGTGGGCCTCGCCGCCCCGGCCGCCGCCCACGTCACCATCTCGCCCTCCACGACCGCGGCCGGCGAGGTCGCCGTGCTCCGGGTCGCCGTCGAGCACGGCTGCGAGGACTCGGCCACCACCGAGGTGGCGATCCGGATCCCCTCCGGGATCAGCGAGGCGGCTCCCGCCCCGCACCCGCTGTGGGAGGCCGAGACCGTCCCGGCGCCGGAGGGGTCGACCTCGGTGGTCTTCCGTGCCGACCGGCCGGTCCCGGACGGGCAGGCCATCGAGCTGGAGCTGGAGGTACGGCTGCCCGAGACCGGCGGCACGCTCGTCTTCCCCACCGTGCAGACCTGCGAGAGCGGCGAGCTGGCCTGGCTGGAGACGGCCCCGGACGGGACCGACCCGGAGCGCCTCGAGCTGCCGGCGCCCACGATCGTCGTCACCGAGGCCGACGCCGACGGTCGCAGCACCACCTCGCTGGCCGTCGGCGTCCTGGGTGCCGGCGTGCTCGGCACCGCCGTCGTCGGCGGCGTGCTGGCCCGGCAGCGCCGGCGCCCATGACCCGATCCCTCCCGCAGGTGCGGCGGAGCGGCGTGCTCCTCGCCCTGGTGGCCCTGGTCGCCGCCCTGGTGCTCGGCACGGCCGCGCCCGCGAGCGCCCACGCGCTGCTGGTCAGCACCGACCCGGTCGAGGGCTCGGTGCTGCCCGAGTCGCCCGAGCGGATCACCTTCACGTTCAGCGAGGCGGTGACCTCGGTCCCCGACGGGGTCCAGGCGTACGACGCCGCCGGCGAGCCGCTCGGCTCCGCGGTCGAGGTGAGCGGCGAGGAGGTCGGCGTCGTCCTCGACGAGGAGGTCGCCGAGGGGACCGTGGTCGTCGTGTGGCGGGTCCTCTCCGACGACGGTCACCCGGTCAGCGGCTCGCTCACCTTCTCCGTCGGTGCGCCGAGCCCCACGGTGGTGCCGCCGCCGGACGTGGACACGTCCACCTCCGACGTACCACCGGAGCTGAGCGCCGCCCGCGGTGTCGGGTACGTCGGGCTGCTCCTCGCGGTCGGCCTGGTCGGCTTCGCCCTGCTGCTCCTGCCGGGCGACCGCACGACGGACAGGGCCCGGCGGCGGCTGGTGGTCGCGACCCGGGGCGCGACCGCGGTGACCGCCCTGGCCTGGCTCGTCACCCTGCCGCTGACCGCGACGTACCAGCTCGGGGGCCAGGGCTCCTGGACCAGCGGGGACGCCTGGGCCCTCCTCACCCTCACGGAGTACGGCGTCGTCGCGGCGGTCGTGCTCGGCACCGCCCTCGCCGTGCTGCTGCTCGGCGACGGCCGGCCCGGTCCGGTCCGTACCCGCGTGGCCCTCGCCGCGGCCGCCGTGGCGGTCGCCGCCCCAGCCCTGACCGGCCATACCCGCGCGGCCCCGCCGGAGCTGCTGGCGATCGGCGCCGACGTGGTCCACCTGGTGGCCGGCAGCGTCTGGCTCGGCGGGCTGGTGGCGCTGGTGCTGGTGCTGCCCGACCTGGCCGGGCGGGGCGAGCTGGGGGCCGAGGTGCTGGCCCGCTTCTCCGGGGTCGGGGCGGTGGTCCTCGGGGTCCTGGTCGTCACCGGCTCGGTGCTGGCCTGGCGGATCCTCGGGTCGTGGGGCGGCCTGGTCGACACCGGCTACGGCCGGCTGCTGCTGGTCAAGATCGGGGCCGCGGCCGTGGTCGCCGCCCTGGCCGCGTGGAACCGGTTCGCGCTGGTCCCGCGCTTCCGCCGGGCCGAGCGTCGTCGCGATCGCCGCTCAGGTGCCGAGCTGGTCGTCCGCACGACCTTCGCCGAGGCCGGCGTACTGGTGGCGCTGCTGCTGGTCACCGGGGTCCTCGTCGACACCAGTCCCGAGACCGGGCGCGCGGCGGTCGAGGCGGCCGACACCGGTCCGCACGAGGGCCAGCTGGGCCCCTACGAGATCGTCGCGGCCATCTCTCCGCACACCGTCGGCCCCAACACCGTCACGGTCCAGGTCCGCGACGGCGGGGCGCCGATCGACGCCCTCGAGGCGCCCCGGGCCCGGCTCTCGACCGACGACGTCGACCTCGGCACGCTGGCGCTGGAGAAGGTCGGAATCGGCACCTACTCCGCGGAGGTGGTGGTCCCCGCGGCCGGCCGGTGGGACCTGCAGGTGTCGCTGCGGACCACCGAGTTCGACAACCCGGTCACGTCGCTGCGGTTCACCGTGTCGGAGCGGTGAGCCCCTCCACTCTCAACGTATAGCGCAGCAGGGGGCTTGCGGCAAGGCCCCTGGGCGGACCCAGAATCTCCCGCCGTGACGACCGTCTTCGCCCTTCCCGACCACCTCTCCGCTAAGGCCGACCCCCGTCTCGTCGGCGCCGACGAGCAGTTCTTCGCCACCCTCGCGACCAGCCTCGAGCGGTCGGTCGCCGACCTGACCGCACGGCTGGACGAGGCCCGCCGCGCCCCCGCCGGGCACGGCACCGCGGCCCTGGAGCGCGACCAGGAGGTGCACCGGCTGACCGCCCGGCTGCGGACCCTGCGCCGCTTCGGGTTGGACCTCTGCCTGGGGCACCTCGTCCCCGCCGACGGCGGCGCCCCCGTGTACGTCGGCCGCCTCGGCCTGACCGGCCCCGCGGGGGAGCGGCTGCTCCTGGACTGGCGCTCGCCCGCGGCCGAGCCGTTCTTCGGCGCCACCCACGCCGACCCGATGGGCCTGGCCAGCCGGCGCCGCTACCGCTGGACGCTCGGGCGGATCAGCGACTACTGGGACGAGGTCTTCACCCCCGACGGGTACGACGGCCACGCCGCCGCGCTCGACGACCAGTCGGCGTTCATCGCCAGCCTGGGCGCGGACCGGTCGGACCGGATGCGGGACGTGCTCGGCACCATCCAGGCCGACCAGGACGCGATCATCCGGGCCGGCTCCCGGGGCGCGCTGGTCGTCGACGGCGGGCCGGGCACCGGCAAGACCGTGGTCGCGCTGCACCGCACGGCGTACCTCCTGTACGCCGACCCTCGGCTCGGCCACCGGCGCGGCGGGGTGCTCTTCGTCGGGCCGTCGGCGCCGTACCTGACCTACGTCGGGGACGTGCTGCCGAGCCTCGGCGAGGAAGGCGTGCAGGCGGCCACGCTGCGCGACCTGGTGTCCGAGGGTGCGACCGCGGTGCCGGAGACGGACCCGGAGGTGGCCCGGCTGAAGGCGAGCGCGGCGATGGTCGCGGCGATCGAGCCCGCGGTGGCGCTCTACGAGGAGCCGCCGACCGAGGGGTGCGTGGTCGAGACGCCGTGGGCCGACCTGTGGCTGAGTGCCGAGGACTGGGCCGAGGCGTTCGGCTCACCGGATCCCGGGACGCCGCACCACGAGGCGCGCGAGGAGGTCTGGGAGGCGCTGGTGACGATCCTGGTGGACGCGTGCGAGGACGCGGACGTGCCGGAGGACCAGCTGCGGCGGGCGCTGCGCCGCAACGACGACCTGGTCGACGCGTTCGGCCGGGCCTGGCCGGTGATCGAGCCCACCGACCTGGTCGGCGACCTGTGGACGGTGCCGGCGTACCTGCGCCGGTGCGCGCCCTGGCTGGCGCCCGAGGAGGTCCGGGCCCTGCAGCGCCGCGACCCGCACGCCTGGACGCTCGCCGACCTGCCGCTGCTCGACGCCGCCCGGCTGCGGCTCGGCGACCCGGGGATCTCGCGGCGCCGGCGGCGCGCGGAGGCCGCCCGGGCCGCCGAGCGGGCGGAGATGGACCGCGTCGTCGAGCACCTGATCGCCACCGACGACTCGGAGATGCACCTGATGTCGATGCTCCGCGTGGAGGACATGCAGGCCAAGCTGGTCGACCAGGACGCGCTGCCCGCCGCGGACCCCGACCTGCTGGCCGGCCCGTTCGCACACGTCGTGGTCGACGAGGCCCAGGAGCTCACCGACGCGGAATGGCAGATGCTGCTGCGCCGCTGCCCCTCGCGCAGCCTGACCGTCGTCGGCGACCGGGCCCAGGCCCGGCACGGGTTCGTGGGGTCGTGGCCGGAGCGGCTCGCGCGGGCGGGCCTGGACCAGGTCGAGGTCGCGTCGCTGAGCATCAACTACCGCACGCCCGAGGAGGTGATGGCCGAGGCCGCGCCCGTCGTACGGGCGGCGGTCCCGGACGCCAACGTGCCGACGTCGGTCCGCAGCACCGGCGTCCCCGTCCGCCACGGCGGTACGGCGGAGCTCGCCCGCGTGCTGGACGACTGGCTCGCCGCGCACCCGGACGACGGCACGGCCTGCGTCATCGGCGACCCGTCGTACCGCCCCACCGACCGGGTCCGCTCGCTGACCCCCGAGCTGGCCAAGGGGCTGGAGTTCGACCTGGTCGTCCTGGTGCGGCCCGCCGCGTTCGGCACCGGCGTCTCCGGCGCGGTCGACACCTACGTCGCGATGACCCGGGCCACCCAGGAGCTGGTGGTCCTCAGCTGAGGGCCGGTCCCGTCTCGGCCACGACCATCGCCGCCGCTGACCGGATTCCGGTCCCCCACGTCCGGGCGGAGGTGAGAGCCTTGCGGTCGCGTCTCGGGGCCCGGACCAACGTCCAGGCTGTGGTGGAGGCGGTCCGGCGGGGAGTCATCGAGGCGGGCCAGAGGTGGGGGAGTGATGGGGGGAGCCGGGCGCACCGGCCTGGTGGTCGGGTTGGCGTCGTACCTCGACGCGGGGGCGCTGGTCACCTCGGGCCTGGCCGTCGGCGGCATCTACGCCGACACCCTGCCCCTCGGGGACGGCGCGGTCGGCGCGCTGCTCGGGACCCAGACCCTGGCCTTCGCCGTCGGCGCCGTGGCCGGTGGCCGGCTGGCCGACCGGATCGGCCGCCGGCGGGTCCTCCTCGTCTCCCTCGTCCTCTACGCGCTGGGGGTCGCGCTGCTGGCGGGCGCCCAGGGGCCGGCGACCCTGGCCGCGGGGCTGCTGCTCTCCGGCCTCGGCATCGGGGCCGACCTGCCCTCGTCCCTCGCCCTCGCCAGCGAGTCCGCGCCCCCGGGCCGCAAGGCTCGGCAGGTGGCCCTCACCCAGGTGTTCTGGGGGGTGGGCATCGGCGCGACGGGACTGCTCGCGCTGCTGCTCTCGCCCTGGGGCGAGGCCGCGGCCCGGCTGCTCTACCTGCACCTCCTCCTCGTCGCCCTGGTGACGCTCGGCCTGCGCCTCTCGGTCCGCGAGACCGTCGAGTGGACCGAGGCGCGGGCCACCCGCACGGTCACCCCGGTCCGGGCCCGGCTCGGGCCCCTGCGCGGTCCGGCGGTCACCGCGGCCCTGGCGACCGGTCTCTACTACGCCCTGTGGACGCTGGGGGCGAACACCCTCGGCCAGTTCAAGCCGTACCTCTGGGTCCAGGTCCTGGGCGGGAGCGCGGGTGGCGCCTCCGCCCTGCTCCTGCTCGCCCTCCCGCTGGGGCTGACCGGATCCTTCGTGTTCGCCGCGGTGGCCGACTCCGGGCGTCGTACCCGGTGGGTCGCCGTGGGCTCGCTGACCGTGGCGGCGGGCTGGGCGCTGCTGCTCGTCGTCCCCGGCCGCGCGACCTTCGTGCTCCTCGTCGCCGTCTCCGCGCTCGGCGCGACGCTCGCCGGCGAGTCGCTCTACAAGGTGGCGACGCAGGAGCTGGTCCCGACCCTCCAGCGCGCGACCGTCCAGGGCCTCACGATGGCCGTCGCCCGGGTCCTCGCCGCCGGGTTCGCCGTCGTCACCCCGGCCCTCGCCCGGGCCGACCTGTCCCTGCTGGTCGGGATCGTCCTGGTCACCCAGCTGCTGGCCGCCGGGATCGCGCTGGCCTGGCTGCCGCGCCTGCGGCAGCGGGCCGCTTGAGCAGAACGGCGCCGTACGAAGTCGCACGGCGCCGTTCCGGTGGCGGAGGATAGGGGATTCGAACCCCTGAGGGCTTTCACACCCAACCCGCTTTCCAAGCGAGCGCCATAGGCCACTAGGCGAATCCTCCGCGGAGGAGCGTACCCGTCGCCCTCGGTGCGGGTGAAATCCCCCTCGCCCCCTCGCTTTGGTGGCTCCGGGATCACTCACCTACACTCGGGCCAACCCCCCGTGTGGCGGCATCTCGCCCAACTCCCCCAGGGCCGGAAGGCAGCAAGGGTAAGTGAGCTCTGTCGGGTGCGCGGGGGGCCTTTTCATGCCCCCACGCCCGAGCCCGCGAGGGCGTGGAGAAGGGCAGGAGGTCGAGTAGCGTCGGGCGGAATCGCGAGCGAAGCGAGCGAGCCCGCCGACGCGTATCGAGACCCATTCGGTGATCGCGAGTCGATCCGGACCTCTCGTACGACGCCCGCTACCGACTGTCGGACCCGGTCGTTAGTGTTCTGGCGTGGAGTCCCCCCTCGCGCTGTACCGCCGCTACCGGCCGGAGACGTTCGCCGAGGTCATCGGCCAGGACCACGTGACCGCGCCGCTGCGGTCCGCGCTGGCCAACAACCGGGTCAACCACGCCTACCTGTTCTCCGGCCCGCGCGGCTGCGGCAAGACGACGAGCGCCCGGATCCTGGCCCGCGCCCTCAACTGCGAGCAGGCGCCGGTGGCCGACCCGTGCGGCGAGTGCGACAGCTGCCGCGACCTGGCCCGCGGGGGGCCGGGCTCGATCGACGTGATCGAGATCGACGCCGCCTCCCACGGTGGCGTCGACGACGCGCGCGACCTGCGGGAGAAGGCGTTCTTCTCGCCGGTGCGCAGCCGCTACAAGGTCTACATCATCGACGAGGCCCACATGGTGACCACGCAGGGCTTCAACGCCCTGCTGAAGCTGGTCGAGGAGCCGCCGCCCCACCTGCGGTTCATCTTCGCCACCACCGAGCCGGAGAAGGTGCTCCCGACCATCCGGTCGCGGACCCACCACTACCCGTTCCGGCTGATCCCGCCGCGGCTGCTGTCGTCGTACCTCTCCGAGCTGTGCGAGAAGGAGCAGGTCGCCATCGAGCCGGCCGCGCTGCCGCTGGTGGTCCGCGCGGGCGCCGGGTCGGCGCGCGACACCCTGTCGGTGCTCGACCAGCTGCTCGGCGGTGCCGGCCCCGAGGGGGTCACCCACGACCTGGCGACCGGGCTGCTGGGCTACACGCCGGACACCCTGCTCGACGAGGTGGTCGACGCGTTCGCTGCCGCCGACGGCGGTGCGGTCTTCGGCGTGGTCGACAAGGTGGTGGAGACCGGCCAGGACCCGCGCCGGTTCACCGAGGACCTGCTGCGCCGGCTGCGCGACCTGGTGATCGTCGCGGCCGTCCCGGAGGCGACGGCCTCCGGCCTGATCGACGTCTCGGAGGACCAGGGGGAGCGGCTGGTCGCCCAGGCGGCCCGCTTCGGCGCCGCCGAGCTCAGCCGCGCCGCCGACCTGGTGGCCACCGGGCTGACCGAGATGCGCGGCGCGACCGCGCCCCGGCTGCTGCTGGAGCTGATCTGCGCCCGGGTGCTCCTGCCCGGCGCCGACCACTCGACCGCCGGTGTCATGGCCCGGGTCGACCGGCTCGAGAAGCGGCTCACCATCACCGGCGTCCCGTCGGCCGCGGTCGCCGCGCCGGCCCCGCCCGCCCCGCCGGCCCAGGACCGCCCCGCCGACGTCAGCGTGGCCTCCGACCGGGCCACCGAGGCGGCCCCGCCGCCGACCCCGCCGGTCGAGTCGCGCCGTCCGGTCGACACCCCCGCGGCGCCGGCCGCCCCGGCGCCCGCGCCCGAGCGGGAGCCCGAGCCCGCGCCGGTGATGGCCCCCACGCCGACGGCAGCGCCCGCCCCGGCCGCGCCGGTCTCGGCCCCGGCCGCAGGCGGCCTCACTCTGGTCGAGGTCCGCCGGCTGTGGCCCGACATCGTCGAGGCCACCAAGCTGCGTCGGCGGGTGGCCTGGATGATCCTCACGCAGAACTGCCAGGTGGTCGCGGTCGAGGGCAAGGTCGTCACCATCGGCTTCTCCAACGCCGGCGCCCGCGACTCGTTCGTCCAGGGCGGCTGCGACGAGGTCTTCCGCCAGGCGGCGATCGACGTCGTCGGGGCGGACTGGAAGGTCGAGACCATCGTCGACCCCGGCACCCAGCCCGGGTCCGGCGGCCAGCCGGCGGCGCCCGCTGCTCCGGCGCCCGCCGCCCCGACCCCGGCCGCGCAGGCCGACGCGGCGCCCGCCGCCCCGGCCGCGCCGCCCGACTGGGCGGCCGAGCCCGCGCCCGAGGCGGCCGCCCCGCCCCCGGAGCGGGCCGAGCGGCCCGAGCGCCCCGGGCCTGACGCGATCGCCCGCGCCCGCGAGGCCGTCCAGCAGACCCGGCCGGCCGGCCAGGGTGAGCCGGCCGCGCCCGACCCGGACGCCTACGACGCCGACGCCGACGTCCACCCCGACGACCTCGACGCCGACATCGACCAGCTCGGTGCCTCCGAGCTGCTGGCCCGCGAGCTCGGTGCTCGCGTGGTCGAGGAGATCCGCCACCAGTGACCATCAACTTCCCCGAGGTGACCCCATGACCCAGAACCCCTTCGACGCCCTCGGCGGCGGTGGCTTCGACATGAACGCCCTGCTCCAGCAGGCCCAGCAGATGCAGAGCCAGCTGCAGGAGGCCCAGGAGCGGCTCGGCGAGGCCCGGGTCGACGGCACGGTCGCCGGCGGCGCCGTGACGGTCACCGTCAGCGGCGTCGGCGAGCTGGTCGGGGTCGAGATCAAGGCCGGCCAGTTCGACGGCGGCGACGCCGACGACCTCTCCGACCTCGGCGACATGATCGTGGCCGCCTTCCGCGACGCGAAGGCCCAGGCCGACGCCCTCGCCGGCGAGGCCCTCGGCCCGCTGGCCGGCGGCCTGCCCGGCGGCGACCAGCCCGGGGGCCTCCCGGGCCTCGGTCAGCTCGGGTTCTGAGTTGTACGAAGGCGTCGTCCAGGACCTGATCGACGAGCTCGGTCGGCTGCCGGGCGTGGGTCCCAAGAGCGCGCAGCGCATCGCGTTCCACCTGCTCCAGGCCGACCCCGTCGACGTACGCCGCCTCGCCGACGTGCTGATCGAGGTCAAGGCCAAGGTCAAGTTTTGCAGCATCTGCTTCAACGTGTCCGAGGACGAGCAGTGCCGGATCTGCCGTGACCCGCGCCGCGACCCGACCGTGTTGTGCGTGGTCGAGGAGTACAAGGACGTCGTGGCCATCGAGCGCACCCGCGAGTACCGCGGCCGCTACCACGTCCTCGGCGGGGCGATCTCGCCGATCGACGGCATCGGGCCCGAGCAGCTCCGGATCCGCGAGCTGATGACCCGGCTGGCCGACGGCACCATCACCGAGACCATCCTCGCCACCGACCCCAACCTCGAGGGCGAGGCCACCGCCACCTACCTCACCAGGATGCTGAAGCCGATCGGGTTGCGCGTGACCCGTTTGGCGAGTGGACTGCCCGTGGGGGGTGACCTGGAGTACGCCGACGAGGTCACCCTGGGACGAGCCTTCGCAGGGAGACGATCCGCAGATGACTGACACGACCGCCACCGAGGACTTCGCGCAGCAGATCGCCGACCAGGTGGAGAGCTTCCTGGTCGCGATCCAGGCCATCTCGCGCGACGAGGAGGGCAGCGGTGCGATCTCGCTGCTGCTGCTGGAGGTCAGCCAGCTGCTGCTGGCCGGCGCCCGGCTCGGCGCACAGGCCGACTTCGAGCCCGACCAGGAGTACCAGCCCGACGTGGGGCCCGACCCCGACCTCGACGCGATGCGGTTGCGGCTGGCCACGCTGCTCGGTCCGGTCGACACCTACAGCTACGTCTTCGACCCCTACGTGCCCGAGCTCGACACGGCCAACCTGTCCGACGAGCTGACCAGCGTGGCCACCGACGTGGCCAACGGTCTGCGCCACTTCCGCAACGGCGACGTCGCCGAGGCGCTGTGGTGGTGGCAGTTCTCCTACGTCTCGTCGTGGGGCACCAGTGCCAGCGCGTCGCTGCGGGCGCTGCACTCGATCGTCACCCACTCGCGCCTGGACGCCGACGACGAGGTCGACGCCGAGGTGGTCGCGGTCGCCGATGAGATGCTCGCCGGACGCGACGTCACGGGCCGGTAAACTCGGGGCCGGTCGCGAGCAGGTGCGGCCGTCGTACACCCCCGAACCCCGAAGGTAGAACCCCGTGGGCATTGTCGTGCAGAAGTACGGCGGGTCGTCGGTCGCCGACCCCAGCGCGATCAAGCGCGTCGCCCGACGCATCGTGGAGGCCAAGAAGGCCGGTCATGACGTCGTCGTCGCGGTCTCGGCGATGGGCGACTCGACCGACGAGCTGATCGAGAAGGCGCAGGCGGTCAGCCCCGCGCCGCCGGCCCGCGAGCTCGACATGCTGCTCACCGCGGGTGAGCGGATCTCGATGGCGCTGGTCGCGATGGCGATCTCCGACCTCGGCTACAGCGCTCGGTCGTTCACCGGCTCGCAGGCCGGCGTGATCACCGACTCGGTCCACGGCAAGGCCAAGATCATCGACGTCACGCCGGGACGCATCGAGTCGGCGATTGCCGAGGGCCACATCGTCATCGTGGCCGGCTTCCAGGGCGTGTCCCAGGACACCAAGGAGATCACCACGCTCGGCCGCGGAGGCACCGACACCACCGCCGTCGCCCTGGCGGCGGCGCTCGGCGCCGAGGTGTGCGAGATCTACACCGACGTCGACGGGGTGTTCACCGCCGACCCGCGGATCGTCCCCGCCGCCCGCAAGCTCGACCGCGTCTCCACCGAGGTGATGCTCGAGATGGCCGCCAACGGCGCCAAGATCCTGCACCTGCGGTGCGTCGAGTACGCCCGCCGTTACGACATGCCGGTCCACGTCCGCTCCTCCTTCTCGCAGAAGGAGGGGACGTGGGTCATCCCCGACCAGCAAGAGGGAGCAGAACCCATGGAGCAGCCGATCATCGCCGGGGTCGCGCACGACCGCAGCGAGGCCAAGATCACCGTGGTCGGCGTGCCCGACAAGGTGGGCGAGGCGGCCCGCATCTTCGAGGCCCTCGCCGGCTCCGAGGTCAACATCGACATGGTCGTCCAGAACGTCTCCGCCGCCGCGACCGGCCGCACCGACATCTCCTTCACGCTGCCGCGCACCGACGGCCAGACCGCGATGGCCGCGCTGGCGCGGATCCAGGACGAGGTCGGCTACGAGCAGCTCCTCTACAACGACCAGATCGGCAAGGTCTCGCTGATCGGCGCCGGCATGCGCTCGCACCCCGGCATCACCGCGAAGTTCTTCTCCGCGCTGGCCTCGGCCGGCGTCAACATCGAGATGATCTCCACCTCCGAGATCCGGATCTCGGTGATCGTCGACGAGGCCCAGGTCGACGAGGCCGTCCGCGCGACGCACACCGCGTTCGACCTCGACGCCGACGAGGTCGAGGCCGTCGTGTACGGCGGGACCGGCCGATGAGCGCCCGCCTGAACATCGGTGTCGTCGGCGCCACCGGCCAGGTCGGCGTCGCCATGCGCCAGATCCTGGAGGAGCGGGACTTCCCGGTCGACCAGATCCGGTTCTTCGCCTCGGCCCGCTCGGCCGGCAAGGTGCTCCAGTACGCCGGCCGCGAGGTCGTCGTCGAGGACTCCGAGACCGCCGACCCCACGGGCCTCGACGTCGCGCTCTTCTCCGCCGGCGCCACGGCTTCGCGCGCGCTGGTCCCGAGGTTCGTCGACGCCGGCGTGATCGTCGTCGACAACTCCAGCGCCTTCCGCAAGGACCCCGCGATCCCGCTGGTCGTCTCCGAGGTCAACCCGGACGCCGCGGCCGACGTGATCGCGGCCGGGCGCGGCATCATCGCCAACCCGAACTGCACCACCATGGCCGCGATGCCGGTCCTGAAGGTGCTGCACGAGGAGGCCGGCCTCGTCCGGCTCGTCGTGTCGACCTACCAGGCCGTCTCCGGCTCCGGCCTCGCCGGCGTCGACGAGCTGGCCACCCAGGTCGCCGCGGCCGGCGACAAGGCTCGCGAGCTGGCCTACGACGGCTCCTCGGTCGCGTTCCCCGACCCGGTCAAGTACGCCCGCACCATCGCCTACAACGTGCTGCCGCTGGCCGGCGCCCTCGTCGACGACGGGCTGAACGAGACCGACGAGGAGCAGAAGCTCCGCCACGAGTCCCGCAAGATCCTCGGCCTCCCCGAGCTGAAGGTCTCCGGCATCTGCGTGCGGGTCCCGGTCTTCACCGGCCACTCGCTGTCGGTGAACGCCGAGTTCGCCGCGCCGCTCTCGCCCGCGCGCGCCACCGAGCTGCTGGCCACGGCGCCGGGCGTCGAGCTGTCCGACATCCCGACGCCGCTGCAGGCGGCCGGCCAGGACCCGTCGTACGTCGGCCGGATCCGGCAGGACGAGGGCGTCGACGACGGCCGCGGCCTGGCGCTGTTCATCTCCAACGACAACCTCCGCAAGGGTGCGGCGCTCAACACCGTGCAGATCGCCGAGCTGGTCGCCGCCGCGCGCTGAGCCGACCGACGGGGGCTACTCCCGCGCGGGCTCGATGACCGCGGTGGTCACCCAGTGGCTGCCGGCGTAGGTCGCCGTCGAGACCGCCGGGATGACCAGCAGCATCCACCACGAGTCGAGCGACTCGACGAGGAACAGCAGCGCGGTCACGGCGAGCAGGCCGACGCCGAGGAAGCTGGTGCTCGTCGGGTCGGGGACGCCGGACCAGCGCAGCAGCGCCCCGCCGGCGATCACGGCGACGATCAGGATGGCCAGGACGAGCGGGTAGCCCGCCCCGCCGCACGACGACGTGCCCTGGGCGGCCTCGCAGACCTGCTGCCCGCCCGCGGTCAGCAGCACGACCAGCACGCCCACCAGCAGGCCCGTCACGACCGCCGCGGTCAGGCCGGTGACGATCGGTCCGCGCGGCGTCCTCGCGGCCTTCTCCGGCCGCGGCGCGGGCGCAGGCTCCGGGGCGGGTACGACGGCCGCGGGCTCGACCTCGTCGGCGTACAGCGGCGGCGCCTCGTGCGCCGGCTGGATCGGCCGCGACTCCGCGGCCGCGACCTGGTCGTGGACCGGCTCCGGCTCGGGGGTCGGCTCGGGCTCGGGGACCGGTTCCGGCTCGGCGATCGGCTCAGGCTCGGGGACGGGCTCGGGCTCGGGCACGGACTCCACGGCCGGCACCGCCTCCAGCACCTCGGTCGGCTCCGCAGGAGCGGGCTCGACCGTCTCGACCACCTCGGTCGGCTGCTCGTCCACGGTCGGCTGCGCGGGTGCCGGCTTCGGCTTGCGTCGGCGCCGGAACAGCGAGGGCGGTTCGAGGGACGGCGGCGGCGCTGCCGGGTCGCGGTCGTCTGCCATGCCGGTGAGTGTGCCACGGGCGCAGGAGATCCCTGACGATCTGCGGGGAGCGGGCCGCCGCGAACCGACGAAATGAACGGGTGCCCCGGACCTGAAGGTCCGGGGCACCCGGTGATCGGTCGGGCTGACAGGATTTGAACCTGCGGCCTCTTCGTCCCGAACGAAGCGCGCTACCAAGCTGCGCCACAGCCCGATCCATGAGCTCCGGCCGAAGCCGGGCTCACAAGCACGGGAGCATACCGGAGCGGGTCAGGCCGAACCCAATCGAGGGTCAGCTGCGAGACACCAGGGTCAGCAGGGTCGCCTCGGGACGGCAGGCGACCCGGATCCGGGCGTAGGGGCTGGTGCCGAGGCCGGCCGACACGTGCAGCCACGACGAGCCCGGGTCGCCGGGGCGGGAGCCGGCCGGGTGCCGGTGCAGGCCGCGGGCGCGGGCCGGCTCCAGGTCGCAGTTCGTGGTCAGGGCGCGGCCACCCGGCAGGCAGACCTGGCCGCCGTGGGTGTGGCCGGCGAGGACGGCGTCGTACCCGTCGGTGGCGAACTGGTCCAGCACCCGGAGGTACGGCGCGTGCGCGACCCCGAGCCGCAGGTCCGCAGTCCGGTCCGCGGGTCCGGCGATCTCGTCGAGGCGGTCGTACTCGAGGTGCGGGTCGTCGACGCCGGCGAAGGCGATCGTCGTCCCGCCGACGGAGACGGTCGCGCGGGTGTTGGTCAGGTCGACCCAGCCGCGGTCGGTGAACGTGGTGCGCAGCTCGCGCCAGGGCAGCTGGGCGACGTCGGTGTGCCGCTTGCCGGTGTCGGGGAGCAGGTAGAGGAACGGGTTGCGGAAGGACGGCTCGAAGTAGTCGTTGCTGCCCATCACGAACACGCCGGGTACGTCGAGCAGCGGGCCGAGCGCGTCGCGGACGGCCGGGACGGCGTCGCGGTGGGCGAGGTTGTCGCCGGTGTCGACCACCAGGTCGGGGCGCAGCACCGCGAGGCTCGAGAGCCACTCGAGCTTGCGGGTCTGGTCGGGGGTGACGTGCAGGTCGGAGAGGTGCAGCACGCGCAGCGACGGCCGGCCGGGGGCCAGGACCGGCACGGTCACCCGCCGCAGCGTGTAGCGCCGCGCCTCGACCAGGGCGTACGACGTGAGGGCCGCGCCCGCGACGGCGCCCGCGCCCAGCAGGCGGGGGACAACTCGGTCGAGGAGCACGTGGCAAGGCTGCCACAATGGCCCTCATGAGCTCCCTGAAGGACCGTCTCCGTGCCGACCTCACCACCGCCATCAAGGGCCGTGACGAGGTGCGCTCCTCCACGCTGCGGATGGTGCTGACGGCGCTGACCAACGCCGAGGTCGCCGGCAAGGAGGCTCGCGAGCTCAGCGACGACGACGTCGTCAGCGTGCTGTCCAGCGAGGCCAAGAAGCGGCGCGAGGCCGCCGTCGCCTTCGACGACGGCAACCGGCCCGAGATGGCCGCCAAGGAGCGGGCCGAGGCCGCAGTGCTCGCCGACTACCTGCCCCAGCAGCTGAGCGTGGAGGAGATCTCCGCGATCGTCACGGCCGCCGTCGAGCAGGTCGGCGCCGCCGGCGAGGGCATGAAGGCGATGGGCAAGGTGATGGGCGTGGTCCAGCCCCAGGTCAAGGGCCGGGCCGACGGCTCCGCCGTCGCCGCGGAGGTACGCCGCCAGCTCGGCTGACGCCGCGACGGTCAGCGACCGCCGCGGCCACCGTTCCCGCGGCCGCCGTTGCCGCGGCCACCCCGGCCGTCGTTGTCGTTGTCGCGGCCATCGCGACCGCCCCTCCTGGGCGGCGGGGCGGGCGCCGTGACGCCGGCGCCCGCCACGCCCGAGGGGTAGACGAAGTCCTTGTTGTCGTAGAGGTCGAGGGTGGCGCGCATGGCCGAGCCCCAGATCGGTGCGGCCAGGCGGGAGCCGGAGACGGCGCCGTAGATGGTCTGCGAGCCGATGTCGACCCCGTTGAGGCTGGAGGGGGACCCCTCCTGGTTGGCGCCGGCGATCATCGCCGCCGCCGCCATCGTCGGGGTGTAGCCGGCAAACCACACCGAGTTGCCGTTGTTCGTCGTACCGGTCTTGCCACCGGCGTCGCGGCCGAGGTTCTGGGCGGCGGCGAAGCCGGAGCCCTCGAGGAGCCCGCGGAGCACGTCGCTGACCGCGTCGGCGGTGCTCTCCTGCATCACCCGGGTGCAGGTCGGCTTGTACTCCTTGAGCACGTTGCCCTTGCTGTCCTCGATCGAGGTGACCGGTCGCGTGTCGCAGTGCTTGCCGCGGGCGGCGAAGGTGGCGTAGGCCTCGGCCATCTCCAGCGGGCTGACGTCGGCGACGCCGAGGGTGAAGTTGGGCACCCGCTCGGCGCCGTTGCCGCGCTTGTCGCCGGTCGGGTTGGTGAGGTCGAGGCCCATCTTCTTGGCCAGGTTGTACGGCTTGCAGATGCCGGTCATCTTCTCGAGGCCGAGGAAGAAGGTGTTCACCGAAAGTCGGGTGCCGTTGTACATGTTGGCCACGATGCTGCCGGTCGTGGAGTTGGGCACCTGGAACTCGCCGTAGCCGTAGGGCTCACCGTCGCAGTCCTCGTAGTCCTCCTCCTGGAAGGTCCCGGGGGAGGGCGAGTTGATCGCCTCGGAGAGCGGGATGCCGTCCTCGATCGCCTGGGCGAGCACGAAGGCCTTGAACGTCGACCCGCCCTGGAAGCCCTTGGCCGTGCCGTACTTCTCGTTGACGGCGTAGTTGATGAAGGTCTGGCCGGCCTTCTTGTTGCGACCCATCGGGCGGGACTGGGCGATCGCGCGGACCTCGCCGGTGCCGGGCTCGACCATCGCGAGGCCGCCGATGGCGTTGGCCTTGGGGGAGGAGACGGTGTCGGTCACGGCCTTGTCGGCGGCGTCCTGGAAGCGCTGGTCGAGCGTGGTCCGGATGGTCAGACCGCCGGACTTCAGGATCTGCTCGCGGTCGGCGCGGGTGCGGCCCAGCGACTTGTCGCGCATCAGGTACTTCAGGACGTAGTCGCAGAAGAACGGAGCCGAGGCGGAGGTGCAGCCGTTGTTGGCGGGCTGGACGCGCAGGCCGAGCGAGCGCTCCTTGACCCGGTCGGCGCGCTCCTGCGGGATGACGTTGAGCTGGGCCATCCGGTCGAGGACGACGTTGCGGCGGGCCAGGGCCCGGTCCTCGTTGTCGGTCGGGTCGAGCGCGTCGGGGCTCTGCACCAGGCCCGCGAGCATCGCGGACTGACGCAGGTCGAGCTTGCGCGCGTTGACGTTGAAGTAGTGCTTGGCCGCGGCCTGGATGCCGTACGCGCCGTCGCCGAAGTAGGCGATGTTGAGGTAGCGCTCGAGGATCCAGTCCTTGCTGTGCTCCTCCTCCATCGCGATCGCGTAGCGCAGCTCGCGGATCTTGCGGGAGTAGTCGGTCGCGGTCGCCTCGCGCCGCTCCTCGTCGGTGTTCGCCTGGGTCACCAGGGTCTGCTTGACCAGCTGCTGGGTGATCGAGGAGCCGCCCTGCACGGTGGCCCCGTCGTTGGCGGCGTTGGTGACGAAGGCGCGCAGGGTGCCCTTGAGGTCGAGCGCGCCGTGCTCGTAGAAGCGGTAGTCCTCGATGGCCACGATGGCCTTGACCATCGTGCGCGAGATCTGGCCGAGGGAGACCTCGACGCGGTTCTGGTCGTAGATGGTCGCCATCACGTTGTCCTGGCTGTCCAGGATCTGGGTGCGCTGCGGGAGGACGCCGGTGTCGAGCTCCTCGGGCAGGTCGGCCAGCGCCTCGGAGGCGTTGCGGGCGCCCACGCCGGCGACGCCGGCAAACGGGATCGCCAGGCCGGCCACGATGACGCCCAGGACCGCCGAGACGGCCAGCATCACCACGACGTGCGAGACCACCCGGCCGGCGGTCAGGCGGTCGCCACCGGAGGTCGGCGGCGGCGAGGACGGCGGCGGCGAGGACGGCGGCAGGGGCGACGACGGCATGGCTCCCAGGGTACGGGAGCGCGGGAACCCCAGCCGCTTCCCCGAGGTTGGAGTGGCCCGTTATGACTAGTCAATTCGGACTAGTGAGATTGGTTCCTCTGTGTCTGTCTGGACCTCTCAGCATTCTTTAACTTTGTCCCTGAGGGAATCCCGAGAACAGTGCGTCATGGGGACGCGGTCTGGCTCGGATGATGTGGGGACATCAAACATGTGGGTTGAGGACTGGACGCCGCGCGCCGCCTGCCGGACGGCTTCGCCGGACCAGCTGTTCGTGCGTGGCGCGGAGCAGAACAAGGCCAAGCAGCTGTGCGCGGGTTGCCCCGTGCGCACCGAGTGCCTCGCGGAGGCGCTCGACAACCAGATCGAGTGGGGCGTCTGGGGCGGCATGACGGAGCGGGAGCGCCGCGCGCTGCTGCGCCGGCGCCCGGCCGCGTCGTGGCGCTCGGTGCTGGAGACGGCGCGGGAGCAGGGCGGCCAGCCCGCCACCACGCCGGTCACCCCGGCCGTTCACGCCTGACCGGTCCCGGTCGACTCGTCCGGGGCGTCAGCCCTGGGCGAGCAGGGTGCCGACGCGCCGCAGACCCTTGAGGTCGTGCACGTCCGTCGGCAGCGCCGGTACGACGGCCGTAGCGACGTGCGGGTGCGCCGCCGCGAATCGCTCGCGGAGCACCGCCTCGCGCTCGGTCGTGCGCACCCGGTCGGCGTGCAGCCGGAGGAGTCCGGCCGTCAGCGACGTCGGGTCGAGCTTGCGCAGTCGGGCAGCTGCGGTCGTGGCCTCGTCGGCGGAGAGCCGCCCGCGCGGGGCCGGGCTCGCCCGGTTGACGACCAGGCCCGCGAGCGGCATCCGGTCCTCGCCGAGCCGCTCGACGAAGTACGCCGCCTCGCGCAGCGCGTCCGGCTCGGGCGCGGCGACGACGAGGAACGCCGTCCCGTCGGCCTGGAGCAGCGCGTAGGTCTTCTGCGCGCGCGCCCGGAAGCCGCCGAAGACGGTGTCGAGGGCGGCGACGAACGTCTGCACGTCGCGCAGCACCTGCCCGCCCAGGATCTTGGTGAGCGCGTTGGTGATCAGCCCGATGCCGGCGCTCATCAGCCGGGCCGGTCCCTTGGCCGGGGCGAGCATCAGCCGGATGAACCGGCCGTCGAGGAAGCTCGAGAGCCGCTCGGGCGCGTCCAGGAAGTCCAGCGCGGACCGCGACGGCGGGGTGTCGACCACGATCAGGTCGTAGCTGCCGTCGCGCTGCGCGTCGGCGTGGAGCTGGCCGAGCTTCTCCATCGCCATGTACTCCTGGGTGCCGGCGAACGAGCTCGACAGGGCGACGTAGAAGGGGTTCTCCAGGATCTGCTGCGCCTTCTCCGGGCTGGCCTGACCCTCAACCACCTCGTCGAAGGTGCGCTTCATGTCGAGCATCATCGCGTCGAGGTGGCCGCCGGCCGCGGCGTCGACGCCGGTCACCGGCCGGGGCGTGTTGTCGAGCTGCTCGATGCCCATCGACTGGGCCAGCCGCCGGGCCGGGTCGATGGTCAGCACCACGACCTTGCGGCCGCGCTCGGCCGCCCGGAGCGCCAGGGCCGCGGAGGTGGTGGTCTTGCCGACCCCGCCCGAGCCGCAGCAGACGATGATCCCGGTCGACCGGTCGTCGAGGAGCGCGTCGACGTCGAGGGCCGGCGCCGCGCCGGAGCGGGCGGCCAGCGGGCCGACCCGGGTGCGGGAGCTGCGCGCGGCCATCAGGCCATCCCCTGCTCGCGGAGCCGGGCGGCCAGGTCGTAGAGCCCGCCCAGGTCGATGCCGCCCGCCAGCAGCGGCAGCTCGTACGACGGCGCGTCCAGCTCGGCCACCAACGCGCGCTGGGCGTCCTCGAGCGCCCGGCGCTCGGCGTGGTCGCGGGCCTCGGCGGCCAGCCCGTCCACCAGCGTCTTGGTGGCCGTCACGCCGGCGGCCTCCAGGTCCTCGCGGACCGCTTCCTTGTCGAGGCCGCCGGACCGGGCGGCGAGAAGGTCGTCCGCGGCGATGTCGCGGGGGCGGACCTGGTTGACCACGACCGCGCCGACCGGGAGCCCGTTGGCCCGCAGCTCGGCGATGCCGTCGGCGGTCTCCTGCACCGGCATCTCCTCGAGCACGGTCACCAGGTGCACGGCGGTCCGCGGCGAGCGGAACAGCGTCATCATGGTGTCGGACTGGCTCTTGATCGGGCCGACCTTGGCCAGCCCGGCCAGCTCGCCGCTGACGTTGAGGAACTGCGAGATCCGGCCGGTGGGCGGGGCGTCGAGCACGACGGCGTCGTACTCGATGGCGCCCTTGTTGCGACTGTTGCGCTGCACCGCCTCGAAGACCTTGCCGGTCAGCAGCACGTCGCGGACGCCGGGGGCGATCGTGGTGGCGAACTCGATGACGCCGAAGCGGTCGAGCGCCCGGCCGGCCCGGCCGAGCTTGTAGTACATGGCGAGGTACTCGAGCAGCGCGGCCTCGGGGTCGATGTGCAGGGCGTGGACGACCCCCGCGCGCCGGCCGTCGCCGGGGTCGAGGCCGGCGGCGATGCGCCGCTCGGCGTAGGGGAGCGGGTCGACGTCGAACATCCGGGCGATGCCCTGGCGGCCCTCGACCTCGCAGAGCAGCACGTGCTTGCCGTGGGAGGCGAGGGCCAGCGCGAGGGCGGCGGCCACGGTGGACTTGCCGGTGCCGCCCTTGCCGGTGACGACGTGCAGGCGCACCTTCGCCCACGCCGCGTCCGTCATGGCCAGAAGGTTAGCCAGATCGGCCTCGCCGCTAACGCTTCGCGAGCGTCCGGGTCAGCTCGTGGGCCTCGCGCAGCAGCAGAGCGCCGAGGTCGGGACGGCGATCGTCGGCGAACCGGTGGGCGACGCCGGTGAGGCTGAGCGCCCAGCGCGGCCGGCCCTCGGCGTCGAAGACCGCGGCCCCCAGGCCCCAGCTGCCCTCGACGACCAGGCCGGGGTTGACGGCGTACCCGGTCTCGCGAGTGCGCTCGACGTGCTCCCGCGCGGCGGCGGCGTCCAGGTCGGCGCGCTGGAGGTAGGCGTCCACCTCGCGGTCGGGCAGGTGGGCGAGGAGCACCATGCCCGCCGACGCGACACCCAGCGGGAAGCGGACCCCCTCGCTGAGCACGTGGCTGCGGATGGGGAAGCTGCCGTCCTCGCGGACCAGGCAGATGGTCTCGTCGCCGCGGCGGGCCGAGAAGAAGGCGCTCTCGCCGGTGGCCCGGGCGAGGCGGCGCACGACCGGTTGCGCGAGCGCGGTGACGTCGTACCGCGGGGCGGCGGCGACGCCCAGGAAGTAGAGCTCGGGGCCGAGCAGCCAGCGTCCGGAGCCGGGATCGCGGTCGACCAGTCCCTCGGACTGCAGGGAGGCGAGCAGGCGGTGGGTGGTGGGACGGGGCAGGCCCGCGGCGCGCGCGGCCGCCGACGTGGTGGTCCCGGTCGGCTCCTGGGCTGCGACCGCGCGGAGGACGGCGCCGGCCCGGCCGAGGACGTCGGACGGTGCGTTCACCCAGTGGACGCTAGCTCAATCCCGGGTCCACTCGCCGACTGATCCACGTCTGCTGGGTGGGCGCTCGTTGACGGGCCGCCCGGGCCTGGCTGTGATGGGGGTCATGGACAAGGTGGTGGACTCGGCCGCGGAGGCCGTGGCGGACATCCCCGACGGCGCGACGATCTCGGTCGGCGGCTTCGGGTTGTGCGGGATCCCGTCGGTGCTGATCGCGGCCCTGCTGGAGGCCGGGACGACCGACCTCGAGGCGGTGTCGAACAACGCCGGCGTCGACGGCTGGGGCCTCGGGCTGCTGCTCGGCGCCGGCCGGCTGCGGCGGATGGTGGCGTCGTACGTCGGGGAGAACAAGGAGTTCGCGCGGCAGTACCTCGCCGGTGAGCTCGAGGTGGAGCTGACCCCGCAGGGGACGCTGGCGGAGCGGATGCGCGCGGGCGGGTCCGGGATCCCGGCGTTCTTCACCGCGACCGGCGTGGGGACGCAGGTCGCCGACGGCGGCCTGCCGTGGCGCTACGACGCCGCCGGCAACGTGGTGGTGGCGAGCCCGGCCAAGCAGACGCAGGAGTTCGACGGGCGCGAGTACGTCCTCGAGCACGCGATCGTGGCCGACTACGGACTGGTCCGGGCCTGGCGCGGCGACCGGCACGGCAACCTGGTCTTCCGCGACTCCGCGCGCAACTTCAACCCGCTGGCCGCGATGTGCGGGCGGGTGACGGTGGCGGAGGTCGAGGAGTTGGTCGAGCCGGGTGAGCTGGACCCCAACCAGGTGCACACGCCCGGGGTGTTCGTGCACCGGGTGGTGGCGCTGACCCCGGAGCAGGCGGCGGACAAGCGGATCGAGAAGCGGACGGTGCGTTCCTGATGGCGTGGTCACGCGAGGAGATGGCCGCCCGGGCGGCGAGCGAGCTGGCGGACGGGTCGTACGTCAACCTCGGCATCGGGTTGCCGACGCTGGTGCCGAACTACGTCGAGGACGGCGTCGAGCTGGTGCTGCAGTCGGAGAACGGGGTGCTCGGGACGGGCGCCTACCCGCTGGCGGGCGAGGAGGACCCGGACCTGATCAACGCGGGCAAGGAGACGGTGACGCTGCGGCCGGGGGCGTCGATCTTCGACTCGGCGACGTCGTTCGGGATGATCCGCGGCGGCAAGATCGACGCGGCGATCCTCGGGGCGATGCAGGTCTCGGCCGCGGGCGACATCGCGAACTGGATGATCCCCGGGAAGATGGTCAAGGGGATGGGCGGCGCGATGGACCTGGTCCACGGCGCGAAGCGGGTGATCGTGCTGATGGAGCACGTCGCCAGGGACGGCTCCTACAAGATCGTCGAGGAGTGCTCGCTGCCCTACACCGGGCGTGGGGTCGTGCAGCGGATCATCACCGACCTGGGCGTGATCGACGTCGAGCCCGAGGGGCTGAAGCTCGTCGAGCTGGCGCCGGGCGTCACCGAGGACGAGATCCGCGAGAAGACGGAGCCCGTGCTGCGCTGACCGCGGGTGGTTGAGGAGGGACGGAGTTCCGTCTCGAAACCCGGCGAGCCCGGGGTAGGCGTCCGGGAGGCCGACTGTCGGCTCACCGGGTTTCGAGACGGTGGCTGCGCAACCTCCTCGACCACCGGAAAGCCGGGTCGCTGCGCGACCTCCTCAGGCATGGGTGAGCCGGTGGCTACGGCTTGGGTGGGAGGGCCTGCGCGGTGGCGACGCCGCGGGCGATCCAGGTGGCCAGGTCGTCGTCGGTGGCGAGGGCGGGCGCGGCGACGTGCAGCCAGGTGCGGGACGACTGGGAGCCCATCACCATCGGGCCGACGTGCTCCTGGGCGAGCAGCTCCTCCGACTCGGTCCCGTCGGTGCGCACCAGCAGCCCGCCCTCGTGGCTCGCGCAGACCGCGAGATGACCTCCGAGCAGGAACGCCAGCCCGCCGAACATCCGCTTCTCCTCGACCGGCCCGTGCTCGGCGACCAGGTCGCGGACGCGGGCGGCGAGCTGCTCGTCGTACGGCATGACGAGATTGTGTGTCACAGAGCGGGTGGCCGTCTCGTCCTCCTTCCATGAACACTCAGCACATGAGGATCGCGGTGGCCGGGGCAACCGGGACGGTCGGACGGTACGTCGTGCAGGCCGCCCGCGAGCGCGGGCACGAGGTGGTCGAGCTGGCGCGGGGCCGCGGGGTCGACCTGACCACCGGCGAGGGGCTGGCCGCGCGGCTCACCGGGGTCGACGCGGTCGTCGACGTCACGAGCGTGGCCACGCAGCGGCAGGAGCAGGCGGAGGCGTTCTTCGGGGGCGTCACCCGGACCCTGCTCGCCGGCGAGCGGGCGGCGGGGGTCGGGCACCACGTCGCGCTGTCGATCGTCGGCATCGACGACGTCCCGTCGGGCTACTACCGCGGCAAGCAGCTCCAGGAACGGCTGGTCGTCGAGGCGCCGGTCGGCTGGAGCATCCTGCGGGCCACCCAGTTCCACGAGTTCGCCGAGCAGGCGCTCGGGTTCGTGCGGGTCGGGCCGTTCTCGCTGGTGCCGAGGATGCTCAGTCAGCCGGTCGCGGCCGTCGAGGTCGCCGGCGCTCTGGTCGACCTGGTCCAGGCCGGCCCGTCCGGGCGGGTCGCCGACCTCGCCGGTCCGGACCGGCTGGAGATGGTCGGCCTGGCCCGGCGCGTCTCGCGGGCCCGCGGGCTGGGACGGCGCGTGGTCGGCGTACGGCTCCCGGGTGCGGTGGGTCGCGGGATGCGCGACGGGTCGCTCTGCCCCGCGGGCGACGGCCCGCGCGGCACCATCACCTTCGACACGTGGGTGGCGGGGTCGTGAGCGACTGGGACCTCGCCCTCGTCGAGGAGTACGACGCCGCGCGCCCGCGGCTGGTCCGGGTCGCCTACGCGATCCTCGGCAGCCACGCCGAGGCCGAGGACGTGGTCGCCGACTGCTGGCTGCGGCTGGTCGAGGCGGACCGGCGCGACCCGGTTCGCGACGTCCTCGGCTGGGCCACCGTCGCGGTGTCCCGGGCGGCCCTCGACGTGCTCCGCTCGGCCCGCGTCCGTCGGGAGGCGTACGTCGGCCCGTGGCTGCCCGAGCCGGTGGTGACCGGTCCGGACCCGGCGGAGCGGGTGACCCTCGACGAGTCGGTCCGCTACGCGCTGCTCGTCGTCCTGGAGCAGCTCAGTCCCGCGGAGCGCACGGCCTGGGTGCTGCACGACCTGTTCGGGATGCCGTTCCCGGAGGTGGCCGACGCGGTGGGCCGCACCCCGGACGCCGTACGGCAGCTGGCCAGCCGAGCCCGGCGGCACGTCTCCGCCGGCACGCCGCGGCTCGACGTCGACCGCACCGCCCACGACCGGGTGGTCGCCGCCTTCGCCGCGGCGGCGGCCGGGGGCGACCTGGCCGCCCTGGTCAGCACGCTCGACCCCGGCGTGGTGCTGACCAGCGACGGCGGCGGGGTGGTGAGCGCCGCCCGGCGGCCGGTCCTCGGCGCGGACCGGGTCGCGCGGTTCCTGCTCGGCACCTTCGCGCGCGGCGAGAACGCCCGGGTCGAGGTGGTGCTCGTCAACGGGGCGACCGGCTTCGCCGTGGTCGACCCGTCCGGCCGGGTCGGCACCATCGCCTCGCTGACCGTCGACGGGGAGCGGGTGGTCCGGGTCGACCTCGTGCGCGCGCCCGACAAGCTGGCCGGGGTGGTGCTGGGTTAGGCACCGCTGCTCACGGGCAGGGAGACCTTCGTGAAGACCTTCCGCACCCTCGCCACCGCGGCCGCGGTGGCCGCCGCCACCCTCGTCTGGACCCCGTCGCCGGCCTCCGCCGCGACCACGGTCGACTGCTCCACCGGCCCGGTCACGCTTCGCGGCTCGGCCGAGACCTACACGCTGACCGGCGCCTGCTCGACGGTGACGATCAAGGGCAGCGGCCTGAAGGTCACCCTCGCCTCTGCCCAGCGGGTCACGCTCCGGGCCAGCAACACGATCGTGAAGGTCCGCGGCAACGCCGGCGTGGTCCGGGTCATCGGCTCCACGGCCAGGCTCCAGGTCGGCCGGGCCAAGAGCCTCTCCATCCGCGGTGCCGGCAACCAGGCCCGGCTGACCCGGGTCCCGCAGGTCACCGTCCGCGGCGCCAGCAACAAGGTCGTGGTGACCAAGGGCCGCACCCGGGTCAAGGTCGTCGGCGCCGGCAACAAGGTGCGGGTCAACCGGCGGGCCTGACCGCCGCGCTCCGCCCCTGACCGGCGCAATTGCGCTGGTTACGGGTCGGTAGGCGTGCTACTCGCCCGTCATGAGCGCAATTGCGCTGCTTGCGGGGCCGCGGCACCGCCCGACCTGGGCGGGACCCGGCGACACTCAGGTCCGGGTCCGGGTCGCGGCCAGCACGCCGAGCACGGCCAGGGCGGCGGCGAGGACGAACACCGGCAGGAACGGGTCGGCACCGGAGCGCTCGGCGGTGGCGTAGACGATCCCGGACGCCGACAGCGCGAACGCGCCGCCGAGCGAGTCGGCGATCGACAGGGCCGAGGAGTTGAAGCCGCGGTCGGCGTCGGAGGAGGCGGCCAGCATCGCCACGCCGGTGCGCGGGTAGCCGAAGCCCATCCCCGCCCCGGCCACGACGTACGACGCCACCGCGAGCGCCGGGTGCAGGTGCGTCGCGACGACCAGGGCGAGGGCGGCGGTCCCGACTAGGACGAGCAGGGTGCCCGCCCCCATCGCGGTCGTGTCGGCGACCCGGTCGCCGAGCCGGCCCTGGAGCTGGCTGGACGCCGCCCACACCACCCCGACGATGGTCAGCGCGAGACCGGCCCGGCCGGCGCTCAGCCCCCAGCTCTCCTGCAGCACGAAGACGATGTAGGCCTCGCCGCAGAAGAACGCGGCGCTGAGCAGGCCGCGGGTGGCGATCACGGCCGGGAGCCCGCGGGCCCCGCTCAGCGCACCCGCGGGGAGCAGCCGCCGCAGGGCGATCCCGACGACCACCAGGGCGACGCCGGCCAGCAGGAGCAGCGGGCCGCGCCGGGATCCGAGCATCTCGAGGACCAGGACGGCGACCGCGGCGGTCACCGCCCACTGCAGGCGGCGCACCGGGAACGGGGCGGCGGTGGGCGCGACGACGACGCGGCGCAGCGCGGGCAGGACCAGCGCGGCGGCCAGGGCGACGAGCACGACCACGCCCAGGAACACCCACCGCCAGCCGACCGTGTCGGCGACGAACGCCGCGAGAGCGGGGCCGAAGAGCGACGGCAGCACCCACGCCGCGGCGAACGACGCGAACACCGACGGCTGCAGCACGGCGGGGAAGACCAGGCCCACCGAGACGTAGAGGCACACGGTCAGCGCTCCGCCGCCCAGGCCCTGGAGAACCCGGCCCGCGACCAGCACCTCCATCGACGGTGCGGAGCCGCAGACGACGAGCCCGAGCGAGAAGAGCACCAGCGCGACGGCCAGCGGCAGCATCGGCCCGCGCCGGTCGCTCCAGCCGCCCGCCGCCACCATCCCGACCACGCCGCTGGCCAGCGGCGCAGCGAAAGACAGCGCGTAGAGCCCGACCCCGTCCAGCCGGTCGGCCACGCCCGGCATCACCGTCGTCACGGCGGTCGCCTCGAACGCCACCAGCGCGCAGAGCGCGAACATCCCCGCCGTCGTCGCGGCGTACGACGGGGAGAGCAGCCGGGGGCGCGGTGGGGCGGTGACGGTCACCCGGGGAACGCTAGGACTTGAAGTCGGGTTGAGGTCAACCGGATTCGGAGAGGATGGGGCGGGTGAGCCCCCTCGCCACGTTCAAGGACCTCTGCGTCGACGCGGTCGACCCGGCCCGGATGGGCCGGTTCTGGGCCGGCGCGCTCGACCTCGAATACGCCGAGCGCGGGGACGGTCTGGTGCAGCTCACCGGCCGCACCCGGCACCACACCGTGTGGGTCAACCCGGTCCCGGAGCCGGTGACCGTCAAGCAGCGGGTCCACCTGGACCTGCACGTCGCGTCGGTCGACGACGTGCTCGCGCTGGGCGCGACGCCGTACGTCGTCGACCGCTTCCGCTGGCAGGTGCTGCGCGATCCCGAGGGCGGCGAGCTCTGCGTCTTCGAGCGCGACCGGCTGCCCGACGACCGGCTCTACGAGATCGGCGTCGACAGCGCCGACCCGGAGCGGATGGCCACGTGGTGGGCCGACGTCCTCGGCGCCCGGGTGGTGTCCGATGCCGACGACGAGGGCCCGTGGTGGACGGTCGAGGACATCGACGGCGCCCCGTTCGAGGGGCTGGTGTTCGTCGCGGTCCCGGAGGCCAAGACGGTCAAGAACCGGATCCACTGGGACGTCGACACCCCGTCGGTCGACGCGCTCGTCGCCGCCGGCGCGAGCGTCGTACGACGGCCGGACGCGGACATCTCGTGGACGATCCTGGCCGACCCGGAGGGCAACGAGTTCTGCGCGTTCACCGACTGAGCGGAGTGGGCACCATCCCCGGATGACGGACACCGGCCAGCAGACCGACGCCCGCCCGCCGCGCTGGAAGGTGGTGGGGCCCGGCTTGGTGGTCGCGGCGACCGGCGTCGGCGCTGCCGACCTGGTCGCGACCCTCGTCGCCGGCGCGAAGTTCGGCTACACGCTGCTGTGGGTCGCCGTCCTCGGCGCCGTGATCAAGGTGGTGCTCGTCGAGGGGGCGGGCCGCTACTCGCTGGCCACCGGCCGCACCATCTTCGAGGGCTGGCGCAGCCTGGGTCGCTGGACGACCTGGTACTTCGCGCCGTACATCGTCGTCTGGGGCCTCGTGTACGGCGCCACCGCGATGTCGTCGTCGGCGCTGCCGCTGGTCGCGCTGTTCCCCGACCTCTCGCTGCGCTGGACCGCGATGGCGATCGGGCTGGTCGGTCTGGCCCTGGTGTGGCTCGGGTCGTACGCCGCGTTCGAGAAGGTGATGGCCGCGCTGGTCGGGATCATGTTCGTCACGGTCGTCGGCGCGGCCCTGCTGGCCACGCCGAACCTCGGTGAGATCGTGCTCGGCCTGCGCCCGGTCTTCCCCGACGACTCGGTGGTCAACGTGCTCGCGATCGCCGGCGGCGTGGGCGGCACCATCACCCTCGCGGCCTACGGCTACTGGCTGCGCGAGAAGGGCTGGGCCACGCCGAGGTTCATGAGGGTGATGCGGATCGACAACGGCGTCGCGTACGCCGTCACCGGCGTCTTCGTCGTCTCGATGCTGATCCTGGGCGCCGAGCTCTACTACTCGGCCGGCATCGCCGCGCAGACCGGGGACCAGGCGCTGGTGCAGCTGTCCGACATCCTCGAGGACCGGTACGGCACGGTCTTCGGCAAGGTGTTCCTCATCGGCTTCTTCGCCTCGTCGTTCTCATCGCTCATCGGCGTCTGGAGCGGCGTCAGCCTGATGTTCGCCGACTACGTCGGCAACCTGCGCGACCTGCCGTCGGGCCACCCCGACACCCGCACCGGCGGCCGCTACTTCCGCGCCTACATGCTCTGGCTGACCTTCCCGCCGATGCTGCTCCTGCTGCTCGACGAGCCGGTCGGGCTGATCCTGGCCTACGGCACCCTCGGCGCGCTGTTCATGCCGTTCCTCGCGATCACCCTGCTGGTGCTGCTGAACAAGCGGCGCGACGGCGCGCTGCCGCACTCCGAGGTGCCCGACGAGTGGCGCAACGGCTGGCTCTCCAACGGGTTCATGGTGCTCTGCGCGCTGCTGTTCCTCGCCTTGGCGGTCAACGAGATCCGGGAGACGATCTCGCCGTACGTCTGAGCCGACGGGTCCACCCTCGACCTGCGCCACCCAGGTGCGGTATGCCGTACGACGTGACTGATCTCGAAGAGCTGCTCGTCCCCGACGCCGCCGCGTGGCGGGCCTGGCTGGAGGAGCACCACGCCGACGTGCCGGGCGTGTGGCTGGTGCTGACCAAGAAGGGCGGCGACACCACCGCCCTGACCCGGGCGGACGCGCTCGACGAGGCGCTCTGCTTCGGCTGGATCGACGGGCAGGCCCGCAGCCGCGACGCGGCCACGTCGTACCAGCGGATGACGCCACGCACCGCCCGCAGCCGCTGGTCCCAGGTCAACGTCGGCCTGATCGCCCGGTTGGAGGCCGAGGGCCGAATGGCGCCCGCCGGCCGGGCTGCTGTCGAGGCGGCCCAGGCCGATGGGCGGTGGGCGGCGGCGTACGCCCCGCCGTCGACCGCCGTGGTCCCCGAGGACCTGCT
Source organism: Nocardioides lianchengensis (assembly GCF_900101465.1). Taxonomy (GTDB): domain Bacteria; phylum Actinomycetota; class Actinomycetes; order Propionibacteriales; family Nocardioidaceae; genus Nocardioides; species Nocardioides lianchengensis. The sequence continues at coordinate 240,132 of NZ_FMZM01000004.1, read as the reverse complement.
GGCGGCGGTCGCGGCGAACCCCGAGGCCCAGGCGATGCTCGACGTGCTGACCAGCGCCAACCGCTTCGCGCTGATCCACCGGCTCGGCGCCGTCAAGCGGGCCGAGACCCGGGAGCGGAAGATCCGCGAGTTCGTCGAGATGCTGGCCCGGCACGAGACGTTCTACCCGCAGAAGGCCAAGCCCTCGTCCTAGTCCAGGGCCAGCCCCGCCGCGGGCACGATCCGGGCGGCCCGGCGCGCGGGCAGCACCCCGGCCAGCAGCCCGGCCACGCCGGAGACCAGCACGACGACCGCGAGCTGGCCCCACGGCAGCACCATCGAGACGTCCTCGACCGCGACGTCGACCATCGTGCGCACCGCGACCCAGGCGAAGAGCACGCCGATGAGCGTGCCGAGCACGGTGGCGACCACGGACAGCAGGACCGCCTCCGCGGCCAGCATCCGTCGCAGCTGGCGCCGGGTCAGCCCGAGCGCGCGCAGCAGCGCGTTCTCGCGAGCGCGCTCCAGCACGGACAGGCCGAGGGTGTTGCCGATGCCGATCAGGGCGATCACGACCGCGATGCCGAGCAGCGCGGCGACCGCGCCGGTGAGGATGTCGAGCTGCAGCTCCACCCAGTGGCGCTCGGCGTACCCGTCGGTGAGGTCCACCCCGGCGTTGGTGGCCAGGGCGCCGAGGTCGCCGGCGAGGTCCTCGGCGTCCGCGGCGTCGTCGGCCCGCACCCACACGGCGCGCGGCAGCGGGTCCGCCGTGAGCCGGGCGAGGGTCTCGGGTGCGACCAGCGCGGCCTCGCCCCAGCCCTCGGAGACCGACACCAGGAGCCGCTCGGTCCGGCCGTCGACGGTCACGGCCAGTCGCTCGGGCACGTTGCCGTCGGGCAGCAGGTCCCAGGGGACCACGATGGTCCCGGGCTCGGGGACGACCAGGCCGGTGTCGCGGACCACGCCGTCGACGCCGTCGGGGGCGATCACGGGGAGGGTGCCCAGACCGGCCGCCTCCGCGTCGATGCCGTCCAGGGCGACCGCCTCGCTCACCCCGGCCGTGGACTGGACGTCGCCGAGCAGGCTCGCGGGCAGCGGACCCGTCGCGGAGGTGATCGCCAGGTCGACCGGGTGGTCGGCGTCGAGGTCGCCGGCGACCGCGGTCCGCGAGCTGGCCAGCCCGGTGAGCACCGCGGTGGTGAGGGTGACGCCGATCAGCAGCGAGGCCGTCGTCGCCGCCGTACGACGGGGGTTGCGCACGGCGTTGCCGGTCGCGAGCCGGGCCGTGGTCCCGCGGACCGGTGAACCGGCGGCCCGAACCAGCGCCGGGACCACGAGCGGGCCGAGCACCAGCACGCCGGTGAAGGAGACCATGCCGCCGGCGAGCATCGCCGGGACGGAGTTGGACGACATCGCGACGACGAGCAGGCCGGCGCCGAGGACCAGCGCCAGGACCCCGGACGCGGTGCGGACCCGGCCGGCGGTGCTACGGACGTCGACGCCGCTGTCCGGGCGCAGCGCGGCGAGCGGGCTGACCCGCACGACCTTGCGGGTCGGCAGCCAGGCGGCCACCACCGTGACCAGGAGACCGACCGCGAACGAGCCGGCGTACCAGGCCGGCGAGACCGCGGCGCTGCCCATCGTCCCCGTCGGCATCTGGGAGCGGGCGATCGCGACCAGGGCCCAGCCGAGGACGGTGCCGACGACCAGCCCGAGGCCCGACGCGGCGACGCCGAGGACCAGCGCCTCGACCCGCATGGCCCGCAGCAGCTGGCGCCGGGTGGTGCCGACGCAGCGCAGCAGGGCCAGGTCGCGGGTGCGCTGGGCGAAGAGGATCGTGAAGGTGTTGGCGATGACCAGCACGGAGACGAAGAGCGCGATCGCCGCGAAGACCAGCAGCAGGATCGCGATCACGTCGACCTCGCGGGTCAGCTCGGCCTGGCGCTCCTGCACGAACTCGGCGGCGGGCTGGACCGTCGCGCCGGTGCCGGCCGCGGCCTGCTCCGCGCCGGCGCCGAGGTAGGCGACGCTGTCGACGTAGAACGAGGACGACCAGCGCTCGAGGTCGGACCAGAAGAGGTAGACCGACCCTCCCGCGGACGCCGACGGGCTGTCGACGGTGCCGACCACCCTCGCCTCGAGGGCGCGGCTGCCCGCGCCGACCCGGATGGTGTCGCCGACGTCGAGGCCGTTGGTCTTGGCCGCGTTGACGTCGACGACGGCCTCGCCGGGTCCGCTGGGCCAGGTGCCCGCGCGGAGCTCCTGCCAGCGCAGCGCCGGGTCGTCGGCGATCGGCGCGATGTCGGCGTCCTGGTCGGCGACCTTCCCGCCGGAGCTGACGGGCAGCGGGACGTAGCCGAGCACGGCCGCGCTGTCCCCGGCCGCCGCGGCCCGTCGTACGACGGTCGCGGCGTCGTCGGTGCCGATGGCCGAGACGACGGAGTCGGCGTCCGCGTAGGGCAGGCCGACCCCGGCCACCAGGCCGTCCTTGGTGGCCGCGGAGAGCGCGCTGGTGACGACGACGAACGAGACGCCGATGACCACCGCGACCGCGGCGGCGACGTACCGCCGGGCGTGGGTGCGCAGCGAGGCGAGCAGCACGGTCCTCATCGCTCGCCCCGCAGGGTGGCGACCAGCTGGTCGGCGGTCGGGTCGACGAGATGGGCGCGGACCGCGCCGTCGGCGATGACGACCACGTCGTCGGCGTACGCCGCGGCGTCCAGCTCGTGGGTCACCATCACCACCGTCTGGCCCAGCTCGCGCACCGAGCGGCGCAGGAAGCCGAGCACCTCCGCGGACGACTCGCTGTCGAGGTTGCCGGTCGGCTCGTCGGCGAACACGATCGCCGGGCGGGCGATGAGCGCGCGGGCAATGGCCACCCGCTGCTGCTGGCCGCCCGAGAGCTCGCTGGGCCGGTGCCCGAGCCGGTCGGCGATGCCGAGGGTGTCGGTGAGCAGGTCGTAGCGCTCGCGGTCGGCCGGGCGGCCGGCGAGCTCCAGGGGCAGCAGGATGTTCTGGCCGGCGGTCAGCATCGGCAGCAGGTTGAAGGACTGGAAGACGAAGCCGAGGTGCTCGCGGCGGAAGAGGGTCAGCTGGTCGTCGCTCATCGCCTCCAGGCGCCGGTCGGCGACCGTCACGCTGCCGCCGGTGGGCTGGTCGAGGCCGGCCAGGCAGTGCATCAGCGTCGACTTGCCCGACCCCGACGGGCCCATGATCGCCGTGAACCGGCCCGCGGGCAGGTCCAGGTCGACCCCGCGCAGGGCGTGCACCTGCGCGTCTCCGCGGCCGTAGGTGCGGGTCAGGCCGCGAGCGCTCGCGGCAGTGGTGGAGGTGGTCTCCGGCATGGTCTGCGTCATGGCCACGAGTCTTCGCGGATCGGGGCCCCGGGTCGTCAGGCTGCGGGTTGGTCCCGTCGTACGACTGGGGGATGACGGCGAGGGCGGCCCACGGGGGCGAACAGCTCCAACCAGGGGCTCAGCGGGGCTCGTCGCCGCCGTTCGCCCCCACAGAGCGCCCTGCTATCCGACCAGCCCCGCCTCGTAGGCGAGCACCACCAGCTGGACCCGGTCCCGCGAGCTGGTCTTGGCGAGCAGTCGGGACACGTGCGTCTTGACCGTGGCCTCGGCGACGACCAGGTGGGCGGCGAGCTCGGTGTTGGAGAGTCCGCGGCCGACCAGGACCAGCACCTCCCGCTCCCTGTCCGTGAGTACGGCGAGCCGCGGGTCGGGGCCGGTGGGGGCGGCCGACGGGGCGTCGGGGAGGGCCGCGGCGAAGTGCTCCAGCAGCCGCCGGGTGGTGCTGGGGGCGACGACGGCGTCGCCGGCGTGCACCGAGCGGATGGCGTTGAGCAGGTCGGGCGGGGCGGCGTCCTTCAGCAGGAACGCGGCGGCGCCGGCCTTGATGGCGGCGAAGGCGTACTCGTCGAGGTCGAAGGTGGTCAGCACGATCACCCGCGGCGCGTCCGGGCGGGCGACCAGCAGGCGGGTGGCCTCGACGCCGTCCATGCGGGGCATCCGGACGTCCATCAGCACCACGTCGGCCCGGGTGACCCTGAGCTGCTCGAGGGCCTCGGCGCCGTCGCCGGCCTCGCCGACGACCTGCAGGTCGGGCTGGCTGTCGACGAGCATCGTGAACCCGGCGCGGACCATCTGCTGGTCGTCGACGAGGAAGACGCGGATCGGATCGCTCACAGGTCTCGTCACAGGGGCAGCCTCGCCGACACCCGGTAGCCGCCGCCCGGCCGGGGCCCGGCGGTCAGCGACCCGTCGTGGACGTCGACCCGCTCCCGCATGCCGACCAGACCCAGCCCGCGGCCGTCGTCGTCGCTGGCCGCCCCGCGCCCGTCGTCCTCCACGAGCACCTCCAGCTCCCGGCCGACCGTGACGACGATGCGGGCTCGGACGCCCGGCCCCGCGTGCTTGCGGATGTTGGTCAGCGCCTCCTGGACGACCCGGTACGCCGTCAGCGCGACCCCGGCCGGCACGGTGGCGGCGACGGCCGGCTCGGGCAGCGTGGCCTCGACCTGCTCGCCGGCGGTCTGCGCCTCGGCGACCAGCACCGCGACGTCGTCGAGTCGCGGCTGCGGCCGGGTCCCGGTGTCGCCGGCACGGAGCAGGCCGAGCATCCGGCGCATCTCGGTGAGCGACTCGCGACCCGTCGCGGAGATCGTCTCCAGGGTGCGGGTCGCGATCGTGGGGTCGTGCTCGGCGGCGTAGCGCGCTCCGTCGGCCTGGACGACGATCACCGACAGTCCGTGCGCGACCACGTCGTGCATCTCGCGGGCGATCCGCGCGCGCTCCTCGCCGGCCGCCAGCTCGACCTGCTGCTCGGCCTCGCGCCGGATCTGCTCGCCGCGCTCGACCAGGGTGGCGACGTACGCCGCCCGGGTGCGGCCGAGGGTGCCCAGCGCCCAGGCCGTCGCGACGATCGCGGCGACGAAGAAGACGTAGGAGACCAGCGCCTGCCAGCCGGTGGTGTCGAACTCGTTCAGCCAGTCGTACGACGCCACCACCGCGCCGCAGAACCCGACGACCAGGGCCGCCGCGGCGGGCGCGGCGCGCGAGAAGCGGGCGACCGAGTAGACGGCGACGGGGAACGCGACCTGCCCCCACACCGGCTGGTCGATCAGGACCGCCTGCAGCACGCTCGCCGCTGCGACGGTCGTGAAGACCGCGACCGGCCGGCTCCGGCGCAGGGCCAGCGGGGCGATCTGCAGCAGCGAGAGCCCGGCCTCGGCCGGACCGACGGCGACGCCCAGCAGCGGCACCGGCAGCAGCAGCCCGCCGACGAGGAGGAGGTCGAACCAGCGGTGCCAGCGCGGGTCGAGTCGCCAGGGCTGCCGGTCCACGCGAGCCACCGTAGACGCGAGGACCCGCGAGCGCGTCAGCCCACGGGATGATCCGCGAGTAGGGTCGGCGCCATGACCAAGTGGGAGTACCTCACCGCGCCGATCCTCACGCACGCGGCCAAGCAGATCCTCGACAACTTCGGCGCCGACGGGTGGGAGCTCGTCCAGATCGCGCCGGGCATGAACCCCGAGAACCTGGTGGGCTACTTCAAGCGCCCGCTGGCGGGCTGAGATGGCCACCCCGGAGGAGCGCCTGGCCGAGCTGGGCCTGAGCATCCCGGAGGTGCCGAAGCCGGTGGCGGCGTACGTCCCCGCCGTCCGCTCGGGCCACCAGGTCTTCACCTCCGGCCAGCTGCCGATGCGCTCGGGCGAGCTGATGGCGGTCGGCAAGGTCGGGGGCGAGGTCACGGCCGAGGAGGCCTACGAGTGCGCTCAGCAGTGCGCCCTCAACGCCATCGCCGCCGTCAAGAGCATCGTCGGCGAACTGTCGGAGGTGAAGCGGGTCGTCAAGGTCGTCGCGTTCGTCGCCTCGACCCCCGACTTCACCGGCCAGCCCGGCGTGGCCAACGGCGCCTCCGAGCTGCTCGGCAAGGTCTTCGGCGACGCCGGCATCCACGCCCGGTCCGCGGTCGGGGTCCCGGCCCTGCCGCTGGACGCCCCCGTCGAGGTGGAGATCCTGGTAGAAGTCTGAGGGTGCGCATCCCACTGCCGCCCGTTCCGCTGCCGGAGAAGATCGTCGCCGTCGCCCAGGAGTACGACGCCGGCCGCAAGACCCCGGTCGACCCGCGCGACGCCGCGACCGTCGTCCTCATGCGCCCCTCCGCGCAGGGGCCCGAGGTCTACTACATGCGCCGCCACGTGACGATGGACTTCGCCGGGGGCATGTGCGTCTACCCGGGCGGCGGCGTCGACCCGCGCGACTTCGACGCGACCGTCGGCTGGGCCGGCCCGTCGCCCGCGGAGTGGGCCGCCCGGCTGCACTGCGACGAGGAGACCGCCCGCGCCCTGGTGTGCGCGGCGGTGCGCGAGACCTTCGAGGAGTCCGGGGTCCTGCTCGCCGGGACCTCCGCGGATGCCGTCGTCGCCGACACGACCGGCGACGACTGGGAGGCCGACCGGGTCGCCCTGGAGTCGCGCGAGCTGGCCATGACCGACTTCCTCAACCGCCGCGGGCTGGTGCTGCGCACCGACCTGCTCGGCGTCTGGGACGCCTGGCTGACGCCGGTCTTCGAGCCCAAGCGCTACCGCACCTGGTTCTTCGTCGCGCTGCTGCCCGAGGGCCAGCGGACCCGCGACGTGTCGACCGAGTCGTCGTCGGTCGCCTGGATCCCCGCGCGGGTCGCGGCGGCCCAGGCCGACGCGGGCGAGCTCGCGCTGATGCCGCCGACGTACCTCACCAGCCTCGAGATCGGCACGTACGACGGCCCGGCCGCGGTCCTCGAGGTCGCCGCCGGCCGCAGCGTCGAGATGTTCACGCCCCGCGTCGAGCCGCTCGCCGACGGCTGGACCCTGTCGATGCCCGACCGGCTGCGCCCGCTGGTCGCGGAGCGCCGCGCGTGACCCCCTGGTCGGGCGGTGCGTTCCCGCCGCGCGCCGACTGCCTGCTCGCTCCCAATCCGGGGGTGATGACCCTCGACGGCACCAACACCTGGGTGCTGCGCGAGCCGTCGTCCGCGGGGCAGGCGCGCGCGGTCGTGGTCGATCCCGGTCCGATCGAGAACGGCCACCTCGACCGGCTGGTCGAGGAGACCGGCGAGGTCGGGCTGGTGCTGGTCACTCACCATCACTTCGACCACTCCGAGGTCGCGGCGGCGTTCGCCGAGGCCAAGGGCTGCGCGGTCCGGGCCCTCGACCCGGCGTACTGCCTCGGGGCGGAGCCGGTCGTCGACGGTGAGGAGCTCGACGTCGACGGGCTGCGGCTGCGGGTCGTGACGACCCCCGGCCACACGGCCGACTCGATCTCGCTGGTGCTGCCCGCGCAGAAGGCGCTGCTGTCCGGCGACATGGTCCTCGGCCGCGGTACGACGGTCGTCGCCCACCCCGACGGCCAGCTCGGCCCCTACTTCGACTCGATCGAGAAGATGCGCGCGCTGGTCGCCGCGGGCGAGGTCGAGGCCATCTGGCCGGCCCACGGCCCGGTGCTCGACGACGCCGGCGCGGTGCTCGACCACTACCTGGTGCACCGCCGCGAGCGGCTCGGCCAGGTCGAGGCCGCGCTGCGCGAGCTCGGCGAGCCGCTCACCCCCGAGCTCGCCGAGGACGAGACGCTCCCGCGCCGCGTGGTCGAGGTCGTGTACGCCGACGTCGACCAGGCGGTCTGGTTCGCCGCCGAGATGTCCGTCCGCGCCCAGCTCGCCTATCTCGCCGGCGCTGGTTGAGGTGCTCCGGAGCGACGAAGGAGCGGAGGAGCCTCGAAACCTCCGCAGCCCGAGAGGCAGCCGGTGGTGCTGGCCGACTCTCGGCTCACTGGGTTTCGAGGCTCGTCGCTAGCGCTCCTCGCACCTCAACCAGCGTGGGGCGTCAGACGCGGGTGCCGAGGTTGGCGGGGAGCTTGTAGGTCGCGTCGAGGACCAGGCCGGCGTGGGCGAGCCAGTGCACGTCCTCGTCCGGGTGCAGGGTGTGCACGACGACGAGGTCCCAGGCACGGCGCCAGGGCTGGCCGGTGCTGGACAGGACGCCGTCGTCGACGGCGACGTGCTCGACGTACGGGTCGGCGTACGACACCTCCGCACCGCCGCGGCGCAGGCGCTCGATGATCTCCAGGGCGGGCGACTCGCGGACGTCGGCGACGCCCGGCTTGTAGGAGACGCCGACGACCAGGACCTGCGCGCCGGCGAGCGGACGGCCGGCCTCGGCGAGCACGTCCTTGGCGCGCTGGACGACCCGGCCGGGGCGGGCGGCGACGGCGCGCATGGCGGCGTCGACGACCGGGGCCTCGGCGCGGTCGGCGCGCAGCTGCCAGAGCAGGTAGTGCGGGTCGCAGGGGATGCAGTGGCCGCCGACGCCGGGGCCCGGGTTGAAGGCCATGAAGCCGTACGGCTTGGTCGCGGCGGCGCCGATCACCTCGGTGACGTCGAGGCCGAGGCGCTGGCACACGTCGGCCATCTCGTTGGCGTACGCGATGTTGACCGCGCGGAAGGTGTTCTCGTGCAGCTTGGTCATCTCGGCGGCCTCCGGGGAGCTGACCTCGTGCACCAGCGGAGCGGTACGACGCAGCACGTCCGCCGCCCGCGCGGTGCAGGCCGGCGTGAGCCCGCCGACGACCCGCGGGGTGGCCTCGACGGGGAAGTCGACGTTGGCGGGGTCGATCCGCTCGGGGGAGAACGCGACGTGCACGTCGACGCCGGGGACCAGGCCGCGGGCCCGCAGCGGGCCGTCGAGCAGGTCGCGGGTGGTGCCGACGTACGTCGTGGAGGTGAGCACGAGCAGCTGCCCGGGGCGGGCGCGCTCGACGACGACCTGGCAGGCCGCGCGCAGCGCGGTCAGGTCGGGGGTCAGGTGGTGGTCGACCGGGGTCGGCACGCAGACGATGACGGCGTCGGCCTCGCCGAGCCGGTCGGCGTCGCCGGTGACGACGAGCCGCTCGTCGCCCTGCAGCCCGGCCAGCCGGTCGAGGTCGCGCGGCAGCAGGTCGACGTCGTTGCGGGCGATCGCGGTGCGCCGCGGCTCGCTGACGTCGTACCCGACGACCCGGCCGCCGCTGGCGACGTAGGCGAGGGCGGTGGGCAGGCCGACGTACCCGAGGCCGACGACGGCCAGGGTCGGGACGTCGGTCGGGACGAGGGTGGCGCCGGTGGTCGGACGCTCCTGGGTCTGCGACATGTCAACGGCATCGGTCGTGTCGGCGGCATCTTGAGCGAATCCACACGATGTCCTCAGGCCCGCCCGGACCGGGCCGACTCCTGGAGGGACGCCCCCTTCACAGGAGACAACTTCCCATGACCTCATCCCCCGTCCGCCGCACCGCCTTCGGTGCCGTCGCCGCGACCGTCCTCGGCCTGGTGGCCGCGGTCGCGCCGGTCCAGGCCGCCAGCCCGTCGTACGCCGTCGTCTGCTCCTCCTCGAACGTCGACGTGCAGCGCGACCAGGCGAACACCTTCACCCTCAGCTGCCTGGACACCGACGGCGAGGCCGTCGACCAGTACGTCGTCGTCACGCAGCCGACCAAGGCGCAGTCCTTCTCGGTCGACTCCGCGACCGGCGCCGTGAGCTACCGCCCGCTCGCCAACGCGACCGGCACCGACACCTTCACCTTCAAGGGCGTGCGCACCGGCCTCGCCGAGAGCCCCGTGACCACCGCCGTCCTCACCATCGAGAACGAGCGGCCCACCTGCGGCACCGTCGCCCCGCTGACCGTCAAGCACGACGCCTCCGTGGCCGTCCCGCTGGTCTGCACCGACGCCGACGGCGACCCCCTCCAGATCCAGACCGGTACGACGGGCGCCGCGCACGGCACCGTCGCCGTGGTCGCCGGCCAGGCCGTCTACACCCCGGCCCCGCGCTACACCGGCGCCGACTCCTTCACGCTGGTCGCCACCGACGGCGCCCTGGTCTCGACGCCGGCCACCGTGGCCGTCACCGTCACCAACGCCCGCCCGGCCTGCACCGGCGGCGCCCTGCGCACCGTCCACGACCGGACCGCCGCCTTCGCGGTCTCCTGCACCGACGCCGACGGCGACGCGCTGACCCGCTCGGTCGTCGCGAAGGCCCAGCACGGCACCGTCACGGTCAAGGGCGGGACGGCGACCTACAAGCCGGCCGCCGGCTACGTCGGCACCGACGTGTTCACCCTGGCCGCCACCGACGGCATCCAGGCCTCGGCCCCCGTGGCCTTCGCCGTCCAGGTGACCAACGCGCTGCCGCGCTGCACCGGCACCACCCGGCTCACGGCTCGGGCGGCCAGCAAGGCCAAGAAGGCCAAGATCGCGGTGAAGCTGACCTGCGCCGACGCCGACCGCGACGCGCTGACGATCTCCGTGGCCGCGAAGCCGAAGCACGGCGACCTGGTCCGCAAGGGCGCGTCCTGGACCTACGTGGCCGACAAGGGCTACAAGGGCAAGGACTCGTTCTCCCTGAAGGCGTCCGACGGCGTCTCGGCGAGCAAGCCGGTGAAGTACTCGGTCACCGTCAAGTCCGCCAAGAAGCGCTGACCGATCCCGTCCCGGGTGACCCGGGGGCCGTGCGCCCCCGGGTCACCCGCACCTCCAGGAGTCCGAACGTGCCGTCGTCCGCCGCGACCGTGGTCGCTGCTCTCCTCACCAGCCTGGGGCTGGGCCTGCTCGCCGCGGCTCCGGCCGAGGCCGCCCCCGCCGCGGGGCCGACCCGCCCCGGACCGCTCACCGTCGCGACCGTGACCCAGCAGGGTGCCGTCGTCGACTTCGGCCGCTCGCGGGGCGCCGGCCGGCTCACCTACCGGATCAAGGCCGGCGGCAAGACGGTCGCCACCACCCGCCGTACCTCCCGGGTCGCCGTGCCGCTCGCCTGCGGCCGCACCTACCGCGTCACCGCCGTGGCCGTCGACCGCCGGGGCCGCCGCTCCGCTGCCTCGCCCGGGGCCAGGCTGCGCACCCCCGCCTGCCTCGACCGCACCGCCCCGACCGCGCCCGCGACGCTGAGCGCCACGAGTCGGACCGGCAGCGAGGTCCGGCTCACCTGGCCGGCCGCCGGCGACCGGGTCGGCGTCACCGGCTACCTCGTCTACCGCGACGGCGTCGTCCTGGGCGGCTCGGCGACTCGCTCGTACGTCGCCCGCAACCTCCGCCCCAGCACGACGTACACCTTCGCGGTCCGGGCCCGCGACCGCGCCGGCAACCTGTCCCGGCCGGTGACCCTCCGGACCACCTCCGGCCGGCCCGAGCAGGCCACCGGCGACGTCCGCGCCTACGTGCTGACCAGCGACGGCGAGTCGTTCACCGACGCGCAGCGCCACTACCGCCAGCTGGACCGGGTCTTCCCGACCTTCTTCGAGGTCTCCCGCGCCGGGGACGTCACCGGGACCGGCCGGCCCGCCCTCACGACCTGGTTCCAGGACCGGGGCGTCAAGGTGCTGCCCCGCTTCCACTCCGAGGACCCCGGCGCCATCGAGGCGCTGGTCGCCGACCCGGCCGCCCGCGCCCACGGCGCTGCCACAATCGCCGCGATCGTCCGCGACGGCGGGTACGACGGCGCCAGCCTCGACCTCGAGATGAACATGCCGGCGACCGGCGTCGGCGACCTGACCAAGATGCAGCGCTGGCAGCGGCTCCGCGACGGCTACAGCGCCTTCGTCGAGGAGATCACCGCGCTGGTGCACGCCGACGGCGGCCTGGTCAGCGTGGCCGTCTCGCCCAACTGGTGCACCCGCACCGACCCGCAGACCCGGGCGGTCCTCTACTGCACCGACTCCGCGTCCGCCAGCACGGTCCGCCCACGCGCCTACCTCTTCGACTACGCGCGGCTCGGGGCCGTCGTCGACGAGCTCTGGGTGATGTCGTGGGGCCTGCACTGGTCGACCAGCGAGTCCGGCCCGGTGGCCGACGCGCGCTGGCTGGCGGCCGTGACCGACTACTTCCACGACCTGCTCGAGGACCGGCCGGACGTCACCGCGGAGCTCACGCTCGGCACCAACCTCTACGCCATGGACTGGTCCGAGACCGTCGTCCGCACCGACCGGATCGCCTGGCCGGGCACGCCGTTCCCGACCGCCCCGGCCTGCCCGGTGCCGAGCCGCACGGCCCGTGCGCGGACGTCGTACGAGGGCACGCCGGGGGCGGGCACGCTCGTCGTCGAGTGGGTGTGCCTGAGTCGCGCCGCGACGACACGCGAGTACGACGGCGTCCTGGCCGTGCTGGGTCAGTTCACGTCGCACGTGTTCGACACCGACTCGGCGGAGAACGTGATGACCGCCGCCGACCCGTCCGTCCCGGGCGCCCAGCGGGTGCTCTGGTACGTCGACGACCGCACCATCCAGCGGCGCGCGGCCCTCGCGGCCGACCGCGGCTGGAACCTCGGGTTCTGGCGGCTGGGCCGCGAGGACCAGACGATCTGGAACCTCGCCGAGCTGCAGGGGAGCAAGCCGTGACCGCCGTCCTCGAGCCGGAGCTCGTCGTTCCCGCGGAGCCGGCGCCCACGCCGGCCCCGCACCGTCGCGTCGGCTGGGCGCACGCCCTGTGGCGGCTCACCGTCGTCGCGTACGCCGCCGCGCTGCTCGTCTTCGTGCTGTCGCTGAAGGTCGGGGACGCGCTGGCGACCTCGCTGGTGCTGCAGGTCTACGCCTACCTGCTCGCGGCGTACCTGGTCACCCGGGTGGCGGTGGCCTCCCGCTACCGCCCCGACACCACCACCGTGCCCGACGCCGACCTGCCGAGCCTGGTCATCGCCGTGCCCGCCTTCAACGAGGAGGCGCACGTCGAGGACACCATCGACGCGCTCTTCCGGGTCGACTACCCGGCCGACAAGCTGCGCGTGGTCGTGGTCGACGACGGCTCCAGCGACGACACCTGGGCGCGGATCAAGGCCAGCGCCGTGCGCCACCCGCTGCTGGACGGCATCAAGTTCTCGCGCAACCGGGGCAAGCGGGCCGCGATGGCGGCCGCCGTACGAGCCGCGGACGGCGCCGACCTGGTGGTCTTCGTCGACTCCGACTCGGTCCTGGAGCCGCAGGCGCTGCGCGAGCTGGTCAAGCCGTTCGTCGGCGACCGGACCGGGCGGGTCGCCGCGGTGACCGGCCACGCCGACGTCCAGAACCCCGGCACCAACCTGCTCACCCGGTTGCAGCAGGTCCGCTACTTCGCCGCGTTCCGGGTCATCAAGGCCGCGGAGTCGCGGTACGGCGCGGTCACCTGCGCGTCCGGCTGCTTCTCGGCGTACCGCCGCTCCGAGCTCCTCGAGGTCCTCCACGAGTGGGAGAACCAGCGCTTCCTCGGCCAGGAGGCCACCTTCGGCGACGACCGGGCGCTCACCAACGCGCTGCTGCGCCGCGGCCGCGAGGTCCGCTACCAGTCGACCGCGGTCAGCGCGACGCTCGTGCCGGACCGCTGGAAGGCGTTCCTGACCCAGCAGTTGCGCTGGAAGAAGTCCTGGCTGCGCGAGACCCTGTACGTCGTCCGCTTCGCCTGGCGCTGGCCGCTGATCGCCGCGTTCGGCGTCTACGCCAGCGTGCTCTTCCAGCTGCTCGGCCCGCTGGTCGCCCTGCATTCCCTGGTGATCCGCCCGGTCTTCCTCGGCGGCTCGCCCTGGCTCTACCTGGTCGGCCTGCAGGTCGTCGCCGTGCTCTACGGCCTGCTCTACGCCGGCGTGAAGCGCAGCCCGCACTGGTGGGGCGGCATCGCCTACGCCTTCGCCTACTCGGCCGTGATCAGCTGGCAGATCTACTGGGCCATGCTCACCCAGCGCAACACGTCCTGGGGCACCCGCGACTCGTCGATCACCGGTGAGGGCCCGCCCCTCGCCGTCGCCGAGGTGGTCGGCGAGCCCGGCGACACCGGCCTCCCGCTGCTCTGCGCTCCCGGTCGCCGTCTCCCCGCCGTCCCCTCCACCCTCGCCGAGCGTCCCGCCGTCCCCGACTGGGACGCCGCCACGCGGCGCGACTGGGTGGTCGGCGTGCTCGCCGTACCGCTGTCGTCGCTGCCGGTCCTGTGGTGGGTGTTCCTGCGCTGAGCGGCGGCGCGGCTCGGGTCCGTCGGCCCCACGACCGGCGCAATCGCGCTGTTCAGGGGACAGGACGCCGCGCGCCGGGGGAGGAGTACGGCGAGCGCCGGGTCCGCAGCAGGACGGTCCACGCCAGGAGGGCCAGCGCGGCGGCTCCGACCAGGATCCAGCCGCCGATCGTCAGGACCCGGCCCCAGTCGGTCGGCCAGTCGGGCTCGGGGCGGTCGACGGTGGGCCTTTCGGTGGTCATCAGGTCGGTGGCCAGGGTCAGGGTGTCGGGGACGTCGGCGTCGACGGCGGCGACGGTGGCGCTGATGCCGTCGCGCTCGAGCAGCAGCAGGGCGCCGTCCGACGAGTCGAGGGTGCTGGTGCGGACCACGAGCCGATCGGCGGTGATGCCGAGGACGGTGGCGGTGCCGCCGGCGACGGGGTTCAGCTCGCCGCTCGCGTCGATGGTGGAGACCTTCAGGCGGCGATCGAGCAGCTGTACGGCGAGTTCGGAGTCGATTCCGGCGGCGATCGAACCGTCGGCGGTGACGACGCCGCGGCCCGACCAGAATCCGCGGAGGCGACGCGCCTCCCGGCGCTCGCCGTCCCAGCGGACCATCCGGTCGTTGCCGACGATGCTCAGCACTCCGTCGGCGGCGATCGCCACCGTCATGGCACTGGGCTCGCCGATCCGCATCTGGTCGACCGAGCCGGTCGTGAGATCGATCCGCCCGGCGAACGGCGACGCGCTACCCGTGGAGCTCTCGGTCCAGGAGGTGTAGCGCTCACCGGTCCAGCCGAGCCACCGTCCGTCCGAGGACCAGGTCAGGGTCCCGACGGCCGTGCCCTCCGCTCCGAGGATCGGGTGGTCGGTTACCGAACCCTCCTCGAGGTCGAGCACCCGCACGCCGCTCGGGATGGGCTCCGTGGCTGCGTCTGGTCCGAAGTGGGCGTAGGCGTAGGCGAGGCGTAACCCGTCCGGTGACAGTGCGACCGGCGAGCCGCCGAGGCCGTAGTTCAGGAGGAAGTTGTTGCCACCGAAGTCCGGGAGATCGAGCAGGTGGTACGCGCCGTCCGCGGCCCCCACGACCACCGGCAGTCCTCCGGGCGTCGTCCAGGCGGCGGCGGCCGTCCCGACATCGAGCTGCGACGAGACCTCATCCCGCATCCACGAGTCGTCGTTCTCCCGGTCCGACATCCGCTCCGGCACCGCCCACAACCGGTTCGGCACCCCGAGCGTCCGCCCGTCCACCGGCTCGAGCCCGTCCCGCGTCGGCAGCCAGGCCAGCGTCCCGGCGACCGCCAGCACGGCGACGACCGCAGCGACGACCCCGAGCCGGTCGCGCCGCCGGGCCCGCCGCGCCCGCGCCCACATGTCAGCGGGTACGACGACCTCCGGAGCCCGGGCCGCGATCCGCTCCAGCTCGTCGTGGATGCTCATGACGCTCCTCCCACCAGGTCGCCGAGCTCCGGCGCGAGGGTGCGCAGCCGGGCCAGCGCGTTCCGGGTCGTGGACTTGACCGTGCCCGGGGAGATCCCGAGGGCGTGCGCGGTCTGGACCTCGGTCAGGTCCTCGAAGTAGCGCAGCACCAGCACCGTCCGCTGCCGCACGGTCAGCAGGGCGAGGGCACTCTCCAGGCTGAGCCGCAGGTCCGGGTCGGACGGGACGGCGGGGGCGTCGTACGAGCCGAGGCGGACCTCGGACAGCCGCCGGCGCCGCCACCACGAGACGTTCTGCGTGTAGAGGATCCGGCGGACGTAGGGCTCGGGGTCGCCCTCGATCCGCGACCAGGCCTTGGCCGCCCTGAACAGCGCCGTCTGGACCAGGTCCTCGGCGAGGTGCGCGTCCCCCGTGAGCAGGTACGCCGTCCGCGCCAGCGCGCTCGTGCGCGCCATCACGAACGCGTCGAAGTCGTCCTCGTGAGTCACCCGACCCCCTCTCACCCCCTCCTACGCCGGGCAGGGGGTGTCCGGGGGGTCGGTCGGGCCGACTTTCTCCGACCTTCTCAGCCGAATCCGGACGTTCCTGGGCGAAGTAACGCCCGGGAACGTCCTAGTTCCCCGGTGAACCGGGGAAGTGTCAGCGGGCCCGCCGGGCCAGCCGCTCGACGTCCATGATCACGACCGAGCGCGGCTCCAGCCGCAGCCAGCCGCGCGAGGCGAAGTCGGCGAGCGCCTTGTTGACGGTCTCGCGGGAGGCGCCGACCAGCTGGGCCAGCTCCTCCTGGGTGAGGTCGTGGTGGACGTGCACGCCGTCGTCGGCGGTGCGGCCGAAGCGGTCGGCGAGGTCGAGCAGCGCCTTGGCGACGCGGCCGGGCACGTCGGAGAAGACCAGGTCGGCGACGACGTCGTTGGCCTTGCGGAGCCGGCCGGCGAGCTGGGCGAGCAGGCCGCGGGCGACGACCGGGCGGCCCTCGAGCCAGCGCAGCAGGTCCTCGTGGGAAAGGGACGCGAACGCGGCGTCGGTGACGGCGGTGACCGTGGCCGAGCGCGGGCCCGGGTCGAAGAGCGACAGCTCGCCGAACATCTGGCCGGGGCCGAGGATGGCGAGCAGGTTCTCGCGGCCGTCGGACGACGTACGGCCGAGCTTCACCTTGCCGTCGAGGACGATGTAGAGCTTGTCGCCCGAGTCGCCCTCGTGGAAGAGCACGTCGCCGCGGCGCAGCCGGTTCTCGGCCATCGACGCGCGCAGCGCCGTCGCGGCCTCGTCGTCGAGGGCGCTGAACAGCGGCGCCTGACGCAGTACGTCGTTGTCCACGGGTCCTCCTGGTTGACCGGATGTCCGCCCTCACCTGCGCAAAGGCATTCCGTCGTGATCCTAGCCAGTGGGGTATCTCACAGGCGACACCGGACCCCCGCGAGTCGCGGGTACGACGGCCGCGCTGTCGGTGCCCCGCCGTACCCTGAATCCGTGCCTGTGACCCCGGTGACCGCGACCAAGCCCGACACCAGCCTGGTCCGCCGAGCCCGCAAGGTCGACCGGGTGCTGGCCGAGACCTACCCCGACGCGCGCTGCGAGCTGGACTTCGACGACCCGTTCCAGCTCCTCGTCGTGACGGTGCTGTCGGCCCAGACGACTGACAAGCGCGTCAACGCCGTTCGCCCGACCCTGTTCGCCGCCTACCCGGACGCGAAGGCGATGGCCGCGGCCGACCGGGCGACCCTGGAGGGCATCGTCGGGCCGCTCGGGTTCTTCCGGGCCAAGACCGAGTCGCTGCTGCGCCTCAGCGCCGCGCTGGTCGAGGACCACGGCGGCGAGGTGCCCGGCCGGCTGGTCGACCTGGTGAAGCTGCCCGGCGTCGGCCGCAAGACCGCCAACGTCGTGCTCGGCAACGCCTTCGACGTCCCCGGCATCACCGTCGACACCCACTTCGGGCGCCTGGCCCGACGGCTCGGCTGGACCGAGGAGACCGATCCGGTGAAGGTCGAGCACGCGGTCGGCGCGCTCTTCCCGAAGCGGGACTGGACGATGCTCAGCCACCACCTGATCTGGCACGGCCGGCGTCGCTGCCACAGCCAGAAGCCGGCCTGCGGCGCGTGCCCGGTCGCCCAGTGGTGTCCGTCGTTCGGGGCCGGGCCGACCGACCCGGAGGCCGCCGCCAAGCTGGTGAAGACCGAGGGTCGCGCATGAGGAAGGCCCTCGGAGCGGCGGCCGTGCTGCTGCTCCTCGCGAGCGGCTGCGCGCCCGATGCCGAGGACCCGACCATCGGCGGCGCCCGGCCCTCGCGCGTCGACGTCGACACCCCCGAGCTGCGTGAGCTGAAGGCCGAGATCGGGGTCGAGGACTGCGCGCCCGGCGACGTGCCTGGCGACGGGGACGTCGGAGGCCTCCCCGACCTCACCCTCGCCTGCCTCGGCGGTGGCCCCGACGTCGACCTCGCCACGCTGCGTGGACCTCTGGTCCTCAACTTCTGGTACGCCGCCTGCGGCCCCTGCCGCCACGAGATGCCGGCCATCCAGGCGTTCCACGAGCAGTACGGCGACCGCGTCCCGGTCGTGGGCATCACCAACGACCTGTTCCCCGCGCAGGCCCTGGAGCTGGCCCGGACCACCGGCGCGACGTACCCCCAGCTGGCCGACCCCGGCAACGACGTCCAGGGCACCGGCCTGCGCCCCCGCGGCTACCCGACCTTCGCGTTCCTCCGCGAGGACGGCACGGTCGAGATGTCGGCCGGCGGGATCGACTCCGTCGCCGAGCTGACGGCGCTGGTCGAGGAGCATCTGGGGATCACCCTGTGACCGCGCCGGTGGTCCTGCCCGACTGGCTGGTCCCGGTCCGCGCGGCGGCCGAGCGCATCGAGGCCTCCGACCTCACCCGGTTCGTCCCGCCCGAGGGCGCCGGCGCCCGGCTCGGCGCGGTGCTGATGCTGTTCAGCGAGGGCCCGTCCGGCGGCGAGCTGCTGCTCACCGAGCGCGCCCACGACATGCGGTCCCACCCCGGCCAGGTGTCCTTCCCCGGCGGCTCGCTCGACCCGGGCGAGGGCGTCGTCGACGCGGCGCTGCGCGAGGCCGAGGAGGAGGTCGGCGTGGCGCCGTCCTCGGTGGAGGTCTTCGGGTTCCTGCCCGAGCTGTGGCTGCCGCCGAGCAACTTCGCGGTCACCCCGGTGCTCGGCTGGTGGCGCGAGCCGGGCGGTGCGTCGGTGGTCAGCCGGGCCGAGGTGCACGCGATCCACCACGCGCCGATCAGCGAGCTGGTCGATCCCGAGCACCGGATCACCGTCCGTCACCCCAACGGCTACACCAGTCCGGGCTTCCTCATCGGTCCAGACAAGGACGTCATCCTGTGGGGTTTCACGGGCGGGATCATCGCGCGCCTGTTCGACTACCTCGGGTGGTCCCGGCCGTGGGACGATGCGCGCGTCCGCGACCTCCCGTCGTACATGCTGGCCGGCGACTCGCGCACGCAGCGCAACGCCCGGGCCGGGATGCTGGACATCGAGCACGACGACCCGCACGACGAGAACGAGGACGAGGAGCCGGGGTGAACCTGCTGGACTGGCTGCTCGTCGCGCTCGTCGTCGCCTACGCGCTGTCGGGCTACTGGCAGGGCTTCATCACGGGCGCGTTCGCGACCGCGGGCCTGCTGCTGGGCGGTCTGTTCGGCGTCTGGCTGGCCCCGGTCGCGCTGGGTGACGCCTCCCCGTCGATGTGGGTCTCGCTCGGAGCGCTGTTCATCGTCATCCTGGCCGCCTCCCTGGGCCAGGCGCTCTTCCAGTTCGCCGGCGCCAAGATCCGCAACAAGATCACCTGGCAGCCGATCCGCGCCCTCGACGCGATCGGCGGCGCCCTGCTGAGCGCGGCCGCCGTCCTGCTGGTCGCCTGGGCGCTCGGCGTCGCGGTCTCCGGCAGCCGGATCGGCGAGGTCACCCCGCTGGTCCGCGAGTCGACGGTGCTGGCCAAGGTCAACGGCGTGCTGCCCCGCTCGGCGCCCAACGTCCTCAACGCCTTCAACGACGTCGTCGGCACCAGCTTCTTCCCGCGCTACCTCGAGCCGTTCGCCCCCGAGCGGATCGTCGAGGTCGCGCCGGGCGACAACAAGCTCCTCGAGCGTCGCCGCGTGCGGGTCGCCCAGGAGAGCGTGTTGAAGGTCCGCGCCAGCAACCGCTGCGGGCGCGGCGTCGAGGGCACCGGCTTCCTGTACGCCGAGGACCGCCTGCTCACCAACGCCCACGTGGTCGCCGGCGTCGACGAGCCCGAGGTGCTGCTCGGCGAGGACTCGGTGCCCGCGACCGTCGTCCTCTACGACCCCCAGCTCGACCTCGCCGTGCTCCAGCTCGACGCCGAGGGCCGCACCCCGCTCGACCTCGACGAGACCGCCGAGCCGCAGGACCCGGTCGTCATCCTGGGCTACCCCCAGGACGGCCCGTACGACGCCCAGGCCGGCCGGATCCGCGCCGAGCAGCGGCTCCGCTCGCCCGACATCTACGGCAAGGGCTCGGTCATCCGCGAGGTCTTCTCGCTGCGCGGCCTGGTCCGCCCCGGCAACTCCGGCGGTCCGATCGTCGCGCGCGACGGCGACGTCGTCGGCGTGGTCTTCGCCGCGTCGGTGACCGACGAGGACACCGGCTACGCCCTGACCGCCGCCCAGGTCGCCGACACGGCCGCCGAGGGCATCACGCGCAGCAGCGAGGTCTCGACCGGGGAGTGCGCCGGGTAGGCAGGGCGATGGGCCACCGGATCCTGCACCTGTCCGACACCCACGTCAGCGCCACGGGCCCCGACGAGGACGGCGTGGACGCGCTCCGGGCCCTCGACGGCCTGCTGGCCGACCTGCGCGACGTGGCCGGCATCGACCTGGTCCTGGTGACCGGCGACGTCGCCGACGACGGGTCGGAGGCCGGGTGCTCCGTGGTCCGTGAGCGGGTGGGCGCGTTCGCCGCCGAGCGCGGCGTGCCCCACGTCTACACGACCGGCAACCACGACGACCGGACCGCCTTCACCGCCGCGCTCGGGTCGGGTCACCTCAGCCCCGACGGGCGGGACCTCGCCGCGAGGAGCGGTCCTGGCTGCGCCGCGGTGAGCGAGGTCGACGGGCTGCGCGTGGTCACCCTCGACAGCCTGGTCCCGGGCTCCGTGCACGGGCAGCTCGACGACGACCAGCTGACCTGGGTGGACGACGTCCTGGCGGCGCCCGCTCCCGGTGGCACGGTGGTCGCCCTGCACCACCCACCGATCCACGTGCCCGGGGTGCCGACGATGGCGGCGGTGGCGCTGCAGCAGCCGGAGCGGCTGGCCGCCGTCCTGGCCGGGAGGGACGTGCACGCCGTCCTGTGCGGGCACTTCCACCACCAGCTGAGCGGGACGCTCGGCGACGTCCCGGTGTGGGTCACGCCCGGGGTGGTCACCCGGATCGACCTGACCGCCCCGCCACCGCTCGTGCGGGCGGTGCTCGGTGCCGGCGCCTCGGTCATCGACCTGGACGGCCCGGCGTCACCGGTCTGCCACGTGCTGCACGCCCGCGACCAGCGGGCCGGTGAGCAGGTCTACGTCTACGACCCGGTCACCGGCGACGTCACGACTGGCCCTTGAACGCCTTCGGGATCTCGCGGCCCTGCTCGATGGCCTTCTCGGGCGGGCCGACCTGCTTGACCTTCTTGATGCCGACGAAGACCAGCAGCCCGGCGATGCCGAGGTAGAGGCCGAAGACGATCAGGAACGCCCAGTGCAGGCTCAGCCCGCTGCCGTTCCAGTGGATGAAGTAGGCGATCGCCACCGAGAGCATGATGACCGCCAGCACGGCGACGAACCCGGCCGCGGCGAACATCGCGATGCCGATCCCGCCGGCCTTCACGCTCACCTTCAGCTCGGACTTGGCGAGCTCGATCTCCTTGGAGATCAGGGTCGAGATGTCGCGGCTGGCGTCGGCGACGAGCTTGCCGATCGTCGGGTCGTCCTTGCGGGGTGCCGGGACGGGTTCGGTGGCCATGCGGACCTCTCCTGAGGGCGAGCGGGATGCGGTGTGCAGACCCTACAAGCCCGTGGGACCGGGTCGGTGGTCGCGTTGGTAGACGTCGGGTACCCCATCGCCGTCCGCGTCGATCCCCTCCTCCTCGCAGAGGCGCCGATAGACGCGGTTGCGGCTGCGCAGCACCGCCGCGGCCAGCAGGGTCGCCACCAGCGAGCCGACCAGGACCCCGACCTTGACGTGGTCGTCCTGCGGCGTGCCGGTCCCGAAGGCCAGCTCGCCGATCAGCAGCGACACGGTGAACCCGATGCCCGCGAGCATCGCCATCCCGACCACGTCGACCCACGACAGCTCGTCGTCGAGGTCCGCGCGGGTGAAGGTCGCCAGCAGCCAGGTCGATCCGGCGATGCCGACCGTCTTGCCGACCACCAGCCCGGTGACGATGCCGAGCGCGATCGGGTCGGTCAGCGCGTCGGTCAGCCCCGAGAGGCCCCCGACGTCCACCCCGGCCGCGAAGAACGCGAACACGGGGACGGCGACTCCCGCCGAGATCGGTCGCACCAGGTGCTCCAGGTGCTCGGCCAGCCCGGGACCGGCGTCCGGTCCGCCAGCGGCCTCGCTGCGCAGCACCGGCACCGTGAACCCGAGCAGGACGCCGGCAACTGTCGCGTGCACCCCCGACTCGTGGACCAGCGCCCACGCGACCACCGCGAGCGGCACGAGCAGCCACCCGGAGCGGATCCGCCGCTGGACCAGCGCCGCGAACAGCGCGATCGGCACCAGCGCCAGCAGGAGGTACGACGGCCGCAGCTCGTCGGTGTAGAAGATCGCGATGATGGTGATGGCCAGCAGGTCGTCGACGACCGCCAGCGTCAGCAGGAAGGTCCGCAGGCCGGACGGCAGGTGCGTGCTGATGACCGCGAGGATGGCCACCGCGAACGCGATGTCGGTGGCCGTCGGGATCGCCCACCCGGTCAGGTCGCCGTCGGCGCCGAGGTTCCACAGCACGTAGACGATCGCAGGCGCAGCCATGCCGCCGACCGCCGCCGCGACCGGCAGAGCGGCCCGCCGCGGATCGCGCAGGTCGCCGGCGACGAACTCCCGCTTCAGCTCGAGTCCGGCGACGAAGAAGAAGATCGCCAGCAGCCCGTCCGCCGCCCAGGTGCCCAGCGACAGGTCGAGGTGCAGCGACTCGGGGCCGATCCGGAGGTCGCGAAGGTCGGCGTACGACGGCGCCCAGGGCGTGTTCGCCCAGACGATCGCGATGAGGGCGCCGGCGATGAGCAGGAAGCCGCCGGTCGTCTCGGCGCGCAGCACCGCGGCGATCCGCGAGCTCTCGAGGAACGTGCCGCGGGAGAACAGGCGGGGGGAGCGGTGCTGGGACATGGGGCCCTTCGAGGGGTCGGCGACAGGACTGCCGACCAGACTTCCCGGCGCACCACGCCCCACCCTATCCGCGAGCGCCCGGCCCGCCGAGTCGGCGCGAACTCGCGCCGACTCGGCGATCGGGGGAGTCAGTCCTCGCCCTTGCCCTCGCTCTGCTTGGCGGAGATCAGATCCATCACGGAGCTGTCGGCGAGGGTGGTGACGTCGCCGACCTCGCGGTTCTCGGCGACGTCGCGGAGCAGGCGGCGCATGATCTTGCCGGAGCGGGTCTTCGGGAGCTCGGCGACGATCATGATCTGGCGCGGCTTGGCGATCGCGCCGATCTCCTTGCGGACGTGGTTGCGCAACTCCTCGACGATGTCGGCCCCGCCGTCGCCCGCCTCGTCGCGCAGGATCACGAACGCGCAGACGGCCTGGCCGGTGTCCTCGTCCTTGGCGCCCACGACCGCCGCCTCGGCGACCTTCGGGTGCGAGACCAGGGCGGACTCGATCTCGGTGGTGGAGAGCCGGTGCCCGGAGACGTTCATGACGTCGTCCACGCGGCCGAGGACCCACAGGTCGCCGTCGGAGTCCTTCTTCGCGCCGTCGCCGGCGAAGTACCACCCCTGCTTGGCGTAGCGCGACCAGTAGGTGTCCTTGAACCGCTGGTCGTCGCCCCAGATGGTGCGGAGCATCGCGGGCCACGGCTCGGTGAGGACGAGGTAGCCGCCGGAGCCGTTCGGCACCGACTCGCCCTCCTCGGTGACCACGTCGGCCGCGACGCCGGGGATCGGGATCATCGCCGAGCCGGGCTTGCCGTGGGTGACGCCGGGCAGCGGGCTGATCATGATCGAGCCGGTCTCGGTCTGCCACCAGGTGTCGACGACGGGGGTGCGGTCGCCGCCGATGACGTGGCGGTACCAGACGTAGGCCTCCGGGTTGATCGGCTCGCCGACCGAACCGAGCAGCCGCAGGCTGGAGAGGTCGCGGGCGTCCGGGATCTCGCGGCCCTGCTTCATGAACGACCGGATCGCGGTCGGCGCCGTGTAGAAGATCGTGACGCCGTACTCCTCGATGATCTGCCACCAGCGCCCGCGCTCGGGGGAGTCGGGGGTGCCTTCGTAGAGCACCTGCGTGGCGCCGTTCGCGAGCGGCCCGTAGACGATGTAGGAGTGGCCGGTCACCCAGCCGATGTCGGCGGTGCACCAGTAGACGTCGGTCTCCGGCTTCAGATCGAAGACCGCCCAGTGCGTGTACGCCGCGCCGGTGAGGTAGCCGCCCGTGGTGTGCAGGATCCCCTTCGGCTTGCCGGTCGTCCCGGAGGTGTACATGAC
This sequence comes from Nocardioides lianchengensis, assembly GCF_900101465.1. Lineage (GTDB taxonomy): Bacteria > Actinomycetota > Actinomycetes > Propionibacteriales > Nocardioidaceae > Nocardioides > Nocardioides lianchengensis. The sequence continues at coordinate 216,086 of NZ_FMZM01000004.1, read as the reverse complement.
GTAGAGCGGGTGCTCGGCGTCGAAGAACTCCAGCTCGTGCTCGGTCGAGGCCTGCTCGACCGACTCGTGCCACCAGACGTCGACGTCGTCGTCCCACGCGACGTCCTGCCCGGTCCGGCGTACGACGAGCACCTTCTCGACGACGTCGGTCTTGGTGCGGGCCTCGTCGACCGCGGGCTTCAGGGCCGAGGGGGCGCCGCGGCGGTAGCCGCCGTCGGCGGTGACGACCACCTTGGCCTGGCAGTCGGTCAGCCGGGAGGCGAGGGCGTCGGAGGAGAAGCCGCCGAAGACCACGGTGTGCGGGGCGCCGATGCGGGCGCAGGCCAGCATCGCGACGACCGCCTCGGGGATCATCGGCATGTAGATCGCGACCCGGTCGCCGGCACCGACGCCGAGGTCGGTCAGCGCGTTGGCCGCCTGGCTGACCTCGTCCTTCAGCTGGCTGTAGGTGATGGTCCGCTTGTCGTCGGCCGGCTCGCCGACCCAGTGGAAGGCGACCTTGTCGCCGTGCCCGGCCTCGACGTGGCGGTCCACGCAGTTGTACGCCGCGTTCAGCCGGCCACCGACGAACCACTTCGCGAAGGGCGGGTTGGTCCAGTCCAGGACGGTGTCCCACTTCTGGTCCCAGCTCAGCCGGTCGGCCTGCTCGGCCCAGAAGCCCTCACGGTCCGCGGCCGCCCGCTCGTAGGCCTCCTCCGTCAGGTTGGCGTTCGCCGCCAGCTCGGCCGGCGGCTCGAACCGGCGGTCTTCCTTCAGCAGGTTCGAGAGGGTCTCGTCGCTCACGTCGTACTCCTGTTATCGCGTCGAAGGGTGGCACCCGCCACATTAGGGGCACCTCGTTGGTCGAGTAGTCCGCGAGGAACGAGCGGGCGTATCGAGACCCCCTGCAGCGGGTCTCGATACGCTCGCTGGCGCTCGCTACTCGACCAACGATCTGAGGTCTCGTTGGAGTCGTCCAACGGTCTGAGGTCTCGTTGGAGTCGTCCAATGGTCTGAGGTCTCGTTGGTCGAGTAGCCGCCGAGGAACGAGGTGGCGTATCGAGACCCGCCGCGTTGGCCTGGCCACTCGACCAACGAGTTGCTAATGCTGGACGGCCTGCTCGGCGCCCGCGCCGGTGAGGGCGCGGACCTCGAGCTCGTTGTAGCGCTCCTCGGCCTCGGGCTCGCGGGAGGTCACCGAGCCCAGCCAGCCGAAGAAGAAGCCGAGCGGGATGGAGACGATGCCCGGGTTCTCCAGCGGGAACCAGGAGATGTCGATGCTGGTGGGCAGCAGGGACAGGTTCTTGCCGGTGGGGTCCTCGCCCTTGCCGGAGACGATCGGCGAGAAGATCACCAGGCCGACCGAGGAGATCAGGCCGCCGTAGATGCTCCACACCGCGCCACGGGTGTTGAAGCGGCGCCAGAACATGTTGTAGACGATCGCCGGCAGGTTGGCCGAGGCCGCGACCGCGAAGGCCAGGGCGACCAGGAACGCGATGTTGAGGTTCTGGGCCGGGATGGCGAGCAGGATGGCGATCGCGCCGATGGCGGCGGCGGCGATCCGGGTCATCCGGATCTCCTGCTGCTCGGTGGCCTGGCCCTTCTTCACGACGTTGTTGTAGATGTCGTGGGCCACCGACGCCGAGGACGTCAGCACCAGTCCGGCCACCACCGCGAGGATGGTCGCGAAGGCCACCGCCGCGATCAGGGCGAGCAGGATCGCGCCGCCGGTCGAGCCGGCACCGCCGCCGACCTCCTCGGCCAGTTTCGGCGAGGCCAGGTTGCCGGCCGCGTCGAGCGTGCTGGTGTCGAGCAGGGCCGCCGCGCCGAAGCCGAGGACCAGGGTGAAGAGGTAGAAGACGCCGATCAGGCCGATCGCCCACAGCACCGACTTCCGCGCGTCGCGGGAGGTCGGGACCGTGTAGAAGCGGATCAGGATGTGCGGCAGACCCGCCGTACCGAGGACCAGGGCGATGCCGAGGCTGAGGAAGTCGATCTTGCTGGTCATCGTGGCGCCGTACTTCAGGCCGGGTTCGAGGAACGCCGAGCCCGCACCCGAGTTGTTCGCGGCGGAGCCGAGCAGGTCGGAGATGTTGAAGTTGAACTTGATGAGGACCAGCACCACGATCAGCGCGGAGCCGCTCATCAGCAGCACGGCCTTCACGATCTGCACCCAGGTGGTGCCCTTCATGCCGCCGACGGTGACGTAGAAGACCATCAGCGCGCCGACGGCCACGATGGTCAGGTTCTTGACGGCCTGGTCGTCGACGCCGAGCAGCAGGGTGACCAGCGCGCCCGCGCCGACCATCTGGGCGAGCAGGTAGAAGATCGACACGATCACCGTCGAGCTGGCCGCCGCCATCCGCACCGGCCGCTGCCGCATCCGGTAGGCCAGCTGGTCGGCCATCGTGTAGCGCCCGGAGTTGCGCAGCATCTCGGCGACCAGGAGCAGGGCGACCAGCCAGGCCACCAGGAAGCCGATGGAGTACAGGAAGCCGTCGTACCCGCTGAGCGCGATGGCGCCCGAGATGCCGAGGAACGAGGCGGCCGACATGTAGTCGCCGCCGATCGCGAGGCCGTTCTGGACGCCGGAGAACGAGCGGCCGCCAGCGTAGAAGTCGGCCGTGCCCGAGCTCTGCCGGCTGGCCCAGAACGTGATGCCGACCGTCAGGGCGACGACGGCGAGGAACAGGGTCGTGGTGAGCACCTGGTCGTCCATGTCAGACCCCCTTCGCCTGGTGCTCGCGGTACTCGTCGTCGAGCTGGCGGGCCAGCGGGTCGAGCTTCGCGGTCGAGAACCGGCTGTAGAGCCAGGCCAGCAGGAAGGTGGTCACGAACTGCAGCAGCCCGAACACCAGCGCGATGTTGATGTTGCCGACGACCTTGGTGCTCATGAAGTCGTGCGCCCAGTTGGAGAGCACGACGTAGAGCAGGTACCAGCTGAGGAACGCGACCGTCGCCGGGAAGACGAAGCCGCGGTAGAGCCGGCGCAGCTCGGTGAACTCGGGCCGGGCGTGCAGCTCCTGGTAGACGGGGTCGTGCGGGGAGGCCTGTTTCGGATCGGGTCGTGACGCCACGGTGGGTCCTCTCGGACGAGCGGGTGTGATCGCCGTCACCGTAGGAGCGGTCGTCGTACGACGGAGAGGGGTGCGCGCCCGACGTTCGCCCAGCGGGCGTGCCGCGTCGGCGAGCGGTCGTTCTCGTACGACGAGCGGTCGGCTCTCCTCCCCCGCTGGTTGAGGTGCGAGAGCCGCTAGGCCCGGGCCCTCCTCCCGGTGGTTGAGGTGCGAGGGCCGCTAGGTCCGGGCCCTCCTCCCGGTGGTTGAGGTGCGAGGGCCGCCGGGCCCGGGCCCTCCTCCCGGTGGTTGAGGTGCGAGGGCCGCTAGGCCCGGGCCTTTCTCCCGGTGGTTGAGGTGTGAGGGCCGCTAGGCCCGAGCCTCGAAACCCGGTGAGCCGGGAGTCGGTGCCGACCCGGTCGCCTCGGACGTCGCAGCCCGCCGCTGCACGGCCGCACGACGCGAGAGGTCCGGCAGCGCGTCGTACTCGCCTCGGATGAGCGCCTCGCGCTTGCGCCGGCTCCACCCCTGGATGCGCTTCTCGAACAGGTACGCCTCCTCGACCGAGTCGAACCACGCGCTCCAGACGAGCTCCACCGGCCGTCGCCTGCGGGTGTACGCCGCGCCCAGGTCGGGACTCTCGTTGTGCTGCCAGAGCCGTACCTCCAGGTCCCACGTGCTGCCGGCGTAGTAGGAGTCGTCGGAGCAGCGCAGGAGATAGGTGTAGGGCATGCCTGAAGCGTTCCCGGGTGCTCGGGCCGTGGCAACGACGTCGACTGGGGCTGTGGAGGACCTCTCGGCGCCGACGGTCGGGTCACCGGGTTTCGAGGCTCGCTCCGCTCGCACCTCAACCAGCGGGGGGGCGTGTCGCTGGTTGAGGTGTGAGGAGCGCTAGCGACGAGCCTCGAAACCTGGTGAGTTCGGGGTCGGTCTCGTGTTGTTGTCTGCTGTGCGCTTGGTGGTGGGTCGCTGGGCGTTGGTTGTCGGGTTGTCGGGTTTCGAGGCTCGCTCCGCTCGCACCTCAACCAGCGGGGGGGCGTGTCGCTGGTTGAGGTGTGAGGAGCGCTAGCGACGAGCCTCGAAACCTGGTGAGTTCGGGGTCGGTCTCGTGTTGTTGTCTGCTGTGCGCTTGGTGGTGGGTCGCTGGGCGTTGGTTGTCGGGTTGTCGGGTTTCGAGGCTCGCTCCGCTCGCACCTCAACCAGCGAGGGACGAGGGTCGGGCCTGGCGGCCTTCGCGCCTCGAGCAGCGGGGGTCGCCGCCGTGAGGTCGTGAGGGGCGTGAGGTCGTGAGGAGAAGTTGACGACATCGGTACGGCGTCATGTCGCCGGTGTTACGGCGGCTGTCGAGGGTGGAGGCACCTCACCCCACCAGGAGCACCGACATGACGATGACCGAGAGCCGCGCGGCCGCCGAGACCGTGCCCGCCGCCCGCCGTACCGGACGTTGGATCGACGACTGGCGGCCGGAGGAGCCGGAGTTCTGGGAGAGCACGGGCAGGCGGGTGGCCCGGCGCAACCTGGTCTGGTCGATCTTCGCGGAGCACCTGGGCTTCTCGGTCTGGCTGATCTGGAGCGTCAGCTCGGCGTTCCTGGTGTCGATGGGCTTCAGCTACTCGCCGCAGCAGCTGTTCCTGCTGGTGGCGCTGCCCAACCTGGTCGGATCGCTGCTGCGGCTGCCGTACACGTTCGCGGTGCCGAGGTTCGGCGGCCGGAACTGGACGATGGCCAGCGCGGCGCTGCTGCTGATCCCGACGCTGGGCTTCGCGGTGGCGGTGCAGAACCCGGGTACGCCGTACTGGCTGTTCTGCCTGATCGCGGCGACCGCGGGTCTCGGCGGCGGCAACTTCGCCAGCTCGATGGCCAACATCAACTTCTTCTACCCGAGTGACAAGAAGGGCGCGGCGCTCGGGCTGAACGCGGCCGGCGGCAACCTGGGCGTCGCGCTGATCCAGCTCTTCCTGCCGGTGATCATCGGCGGCGCGGGCATCTTCGGACTGGTCAAGGCGGCCGAGGGCGGGATCAGCCTGGAGCGGGCGGCCTACGTGTACGCCGGCCTCGCGGTCGCGGCGACCCTGGCGGCGTACTTCTTCATGGACAACCTCACCTCCGCGCAGTCGAGGCCGCGCGAGCAGCTGGCGGTCGTGAAGGAGAAGCAGACCTGGGTGATGGCGTTCCTCTACATCGGCACGTTCGGGTCGTTCATCGGCTACTCCGCCGCGATGCCGCTGCTGATCAAGCTCAACTTCTGGGTGCCGGACCCGGCGCCGCTCGGCACGGGCATCTACTTCGCCTACTTCGCCTTCCTCGGCGCGCTGGTCGGCTCCGCGACCCGGCCGTTCGGCGGCTGGCTCGCCGACAAGTACGGCGGCGCCCGCGTCACCCTCGGCGCCTTCGCCGGGATGATCGTCTCGACGCTCGCCGTCCTCTGGACGCTGACGCAGCTGACGCCGAACCCCGGCCAGAGCCCGGCGATCGCGGACGACAACCAGTCCTGGTTCCCCTGGTTCCTCGCGTTCTTCCTCTGCGTCTTCGCGAGCACCGGCATCGGCAACGGGTCGACGTACAAGATGATCCCGGCGATCTTCCGGACCCAGGCCGAGCGGGCCACGACGCCAGGCACCCCGGAGCGCGGGGCCGCGCTGCACGCCGGCACCAAGAAGGCCTCGGCCGCCATCGGCGTCATCGGCGCGGTGGGTGCGGTCGGCGGGTTCCTGATCCCGATCGCCTTCAGCTCGCCGTGGGTCGACCAGCCGATGGAGGCGACCAAGGGCGCGTTCGTGGTCTTCACCGCCTTCTACGTCGTCTGCGCGGTCGTGACCTGGGCGGTCTTCCTCCGCAAGCCGGCGCCGGCCAAGGCCGCGACCAGCCTCGCCAACGCCGGGATCTGATCGGCCTTGACCGACACCCACTGCCCCTACTGCTCCCTGCAGTGCGGCATGACCCTTCGAGTCGGCTCGTCCCTCGCCTCCTCGGGGCAAGCAGGTTCCAGCAGGAGCCGCCGGCTGGAAGTCCGGGAGCGCGACTTCCCGGTCAACGAGGGCGCGCTGTGCCGCAAGGGCTGGACGGCCACCGGGCTCCGCGGCCACCGCGAGCGGCTGACCACGCCGCTGCTGCGCGATCGGGCGACCGGCGAGCTGCGGGCGGCGTCGTGGGACGAGGCGCTCGACGTCGTGGCCACCCGCCTCCGGACGCTGCAGGAGGCGCACGGCCCCGACACGGTCGCCGTCTTCGGGGGCGGCGGGCTGACCAACGAGAAGGCCTACCTGCTCGGAAAGCTCGCCCGGGTCGCGCTGCGGACCAGCCGGATCGACTACAACGGGCGCTGGTGCATGTCGTCGGCCGCGTCGGCCGCCAACCAGGCCCTCGGGATCGACCGCGGGCTGCCGTTCCCGCTGGCCGACATCGAGCGGACCGACGTGCTGGTGCTGGTCGGCTCCAACCTGGCCGAGACCATGCCGCCGGCCGCGCGACACCTCGACCGGCTCCGCGAGCGCGGCGGGCACGTCGTGGTGATCGACCCCCGCCGTACGGCGACCGCGGCCCGGGCCGACACGGTCCTCCAGCCGGTGCCCGGCACCGACCTGGCGCTGGCCCTCGGCGTCCTGCACCTGCTCGACGCCGCCGGCGCGGTCGACGAGGAGTACGTCGCGTCGCGCACGACCGGTTTCGCCGCGGTCCGTCGTACCGCTGCGGCCTGGTGGCCGGAGCGGGTCGAGCGGGTGACCGGGGTGTCGGCGGGGGAGCTGCGCGCGCTGGCCGGCCTGCTCGCCGGCGCCGGGACGGTCACGGTGCTGACCGCCCGCGGCGCCGAGCAGCACAGCCAGGGCACGGCGACCGTGCTCGGCTGGCTGAACGTGGCGCTGGCGCTGGGGATGCCGGGGAAGGCGCACGCCGGCTACGGCTGCCTGACCGGGCAGGGCAACGGCCAGGGCGGCCGCGAGCACGGGCAGAAGTCCGACCAGCTGCCCGGCTACCGGATGATCGACGACCCGGCCGCGCGCGAGCACGTCGCGCGGGTGTGGGGCGTCGATCCGGAGTCGATCCCGGGCAAGGGGCTGTCGGCGTACGAGCTGCTGGAGTCGCTGGGCACCGGCTCGCGGGCCCTGCTGGTGTTCGGCTCCAACATCGTGGTCTCCGCGCCGAACGCCACCCGCGTCACCGAGCGGCTCGCCGCGCTCGACCTGCTGGTGGTCGCCGACATCGTGCTCAGCGAGACCGCCGCGATGGCCGACGTCGTGCTGCCGGTGACCCAGTGGGCCGAGGAGAGCGGCACCATGACCAACCTCGAGGGCCGGGTGATCCTGCGCGAGCGCGCCGTGACCCCGCCCGACGGCGTCCGCAGCGACCTCGACGTGTACGCCGGCCTGGCGTCGCGGCTGGGATCGACGGCGGCCTTCCCGACCGACCCCGAGGAGGCGTTCGCCGAGCTGCGGCTCGCCTCGGCCGGCGGGCGCGCGGACTACGCGGGCATCACCTACGACCGGATCCGCGCCGAGGACGGGGTCTTCTGGCCGTGCCCCGCCGAGGACCACCCCGGCACCCCGCGGATGTTCGCGGACTCGTTCGCCACCCCCGATGGCCGGGCCCGCTTCGTCGACGTCGAGCACGCCGGCGCGGCCGAGCAGCCCGACGCCGACTACCCCGTGCACCTGACGACGGGCCGGGTGCTGGCGCAGTACCAGTCCGGCGCCCAGACCCGCCGGGTCCGCGACCTCCCCGACGACGGCCCCTTCGTCGAGCTGCACCCGATGCTCGCTGCCCGGATCGGCGCCCGCGACGGGGAGCCGGTCATGGTGACCACCCGGCGCGGGTCGCTGCGCGCGCCCGCGCGGATCGTCGACACGATCCGACCGGACACGATCTTCGTGCCGTTCCACTGGGTCGGTGCCAACCGGCTCACCAACGACGCGCTGGACCCGTCCTCGCGGATGCCGGAGTTCAAGGTGTGTGCGGCGGAGGTGGGTCTCGATACGCCGTCGCTCGTCCCTCGCGACGGCTACTCGACCAACGAAGGGCTCGTTGGTCGAGTAGCGAGCGCGAGCGAGCGCGCTGTCGTTGGTCGAGTAGCGAGCGCCAGCGAGCGTATCGAGATCCCCGCAGCCCACCAGCGACCTGGATCGGGGCCGACTCTCGGGTCACCGGGTTTCGAGGCTCGCTTCTCTCACACGTCAACCACCGGCGAGACCCCCGCATGAGGACCGTGGTGGTCGGGGCCGGGATGGCGGCGGCGCGGCTGGCGGACGACCTGGTCGCGCGGGGCGGTGAGGTGACGCTGCTCGGCGACGAGGCGCACCCGCCGTACAACCGGATCCTGCTCTCGGCGGTCCTGGAGGGCACCCACGACGTCGGCGCGATCGGGCTCGGGCTGCGCCCGGAGGTCGACCTGCGGCTCGGGACCCGGGCGGTCGAGATCCACCGCGAGGAGCGCGAGGTCGAGCTGGCCGACCGCAGCCGGGTGCCGTACGACGCCCTGGTGCTCGCCACCGGGAGCATCCCCACGCTGCCGCCGATCCGCGGGCTGGTCCGGGTCGACGGGCGGCTGCACGAGCGGGTGCACGCGTTCCGCAGCCTCGACGACTGCGCCCGGCTGGACCGGGCGGTCACGGCCGGCGCGCGGACCGCGGTGGTCGTCGGCGGCGGGCTGCTCGGCCTGCAGGTCGCCCGCGCGCTGGGGGTGCGCGGGCTGGCGGTCGAGGTCGTCGAGGGCGGCGAGCACCTGCTCCGCGGCCAGGTCGACGAGAAGGCCGGGGGGATCCTGGCCCGCGACCTCCGGCGGCTGGGCGCGACGGTCTACACCGGCGCCCGCGCCGTACGGCTCACCGAGGACGGGTTGGTCCTCGACAACGGCTACACGCTCGACACCGACCTCGTGGTGCTCACCGCCGGCGGCCGTCCGAGCACCGCGCTCGCGCGCCGCGCGGGGCTGGAGGTCCGGCGCGGGATCGTGGTCGACGACCGGCTCCGCACCGACGACGAGCGCGTCTTCGCGATCGGCGACTGCGCCCAGCACCGCGGCCGTACGACGGGCTTCGTCCCGCCCGCCTGGGAGCAGGCCGGGCTGCTGGCCCGGCACCTCGCGGGCGAGGAGGTCGTCTACACCGGCACCCGCTCGGTCGCCCGGCTGCGCGCGACCGGCCTCGACGTGGCCGTGCTCGGCGACCCACAGACCGCCGCGGGCGAGGTGGTCGAGGTGACCAACCCGATCGTCGGCTCGCACCGGCGGCTGGTGGTCCGCGACGGCCGGATCGTCGCCGGCACCCTGGTCGGCGACCTGTCCCGGATCGGCCTGATCACCCAGCACTACGACCGGCAGACCGTGCTCGGCGCCCGCGAGCCCGGCCTGCTGCTGATGCCCGACCGGGCGACGGCGGAGGTCCCGCAGCGGCTGCCCGACGACGCGGAGGTCTGCTCCTGCGCGGGCGTCACCGCGGGCCGGATCCGCGCCTGCTCGTCGTACGACGACGTCCGCACCACCACCCGCGCCACCACCGGCTGCGGCGGCTGTGCCGCCGCGGTCGAGCAGCTCGTCACGGAAGGAGCACACGCATGAGCCCGCACCTGAGGAAGAAGCTGGTCGTCGTCGGCCACGGGATGGTCGGCCACCGGTTCGTGCAGGCCGCGATCGAGCGCGGCCTGACCGAGACCCACGACCTCGTCGTCGTGGGGGAGGAGCCGCGGCCGGCGTACGACCGGGTCGCCCTGACCTCCTTCTTCGAGCGCGGGGCCGACGAGCTGTCGTTCCTCCCCGAGGGTGCGTACGACGACCCGCGGGTCCGGCTCCTGCTCGACACCACCGTGGAGGGCTTCGACCCCGAGACGCGCACCGCGCTGCTGAGCAGCGGCGAGGTGCTCGCCTACGACGAGCTGGTGCTGGCCACCGGCGCCGCCCCGTTCGTGCCGCCGATCCCGGGCCACGACCTGCCGGGCTGCTTCGTCTACCGGACCATCGAGGACCTCGAGGCGATCCGCGAGGCCGCCGCGACCGCGACGGTCGGGGCGGTGATCGGGGGTGGCCTGCTCGGGCTGGAGGCGGCCAACGCGCTCGCCCAACTCGGCCTGGAGACCCACGTGGTCGAGATGGCGCCGCGGCTGATGGCCGTGCAGGTCGACGACGCCGGCGGCGCCGTCCTGACCCGGCACATCGAGAAGCTGGGCCTCTCGGTGCACACCGGGGCGATGACCTCCGCCGTCGTCGAGCGGGACGGTCGAGCGGCGGGGCTGGCGCTGAAGGAGATGGCCACCCCGATCGAGGCCGATGTAGTGGTCTTCTCCGCCGGCATCCGCCCCCGCGACGCACTGGCGCGGAGCGCCGGCCTCGACCTGGCCGAGCGCGGCGGCGTCCTGGTCGACGAGCGGTGCCGGACCTCCGACCCGCACGTGTGGGCGATCGGGGAGTGCGCGGCGCCCGCCGGCCGGATGTACGGCCTGGTCGCCCCGGGCTACGCGATGGCCGAGGTGGTGGTCGACGCGCTCCTCGGCGGGCCGGGCTCGTTCACCGGCGCCGACATGTCCACCAAGCTGAAGCTGATGGGCGTCGACGTGGCCAGCTTCGGCGACGCGTTCGCCACCACGCCGGGCGCGCTCGAGCTGGTCTACGCCGACGCGGTCGCGGGGGTCTACAAGAAGCTGGTGGTCTCCGACGACGGCAAGCAGCTGCTCGGCGGGATCCTGGTCGGCGACGCCTCGGCGTACGGCGTGCTGCGGCCGATGGTCGCCAGCGGCATCGAGCTGCCGGCCAACCCGGAGGAGCTGATCCTCCCGGTCACGAGCGGGTCGGGCGCCGGGGTGACGCTGCCCGACGAGGCCCAGGTGTGCTCGTGCAACGACGTGACCAAGGGCGACATCGTCGCGGCGGCCGCGGCGGGGGTGACCACCCGGGCGGGCTCGACCTGCGGGTCCTGCAAGGTGCAGGTCAAGAAGATCATCGAGGACTATTTCACCTCGGTCGGGCAGGTCGTAGACAAGAGCCTCTGCGAGCACTTCGCGCTCACCCGGCAGGAGCTCTTCGACGTCGTCGCGGTGCACGGGCACACCCGCTTCGACCAGGTGGTCGAGGCGCACGGCACCGGCCGCGGGTGCGACGTCTGCAAGCCGGCGATCGCGTCGATCCTGGCCAGCCAGCTCAACGGGCACGTCCTGGCCGAGGGCAACCGCACCCTGCAGGACACCAACGACGCCTACCTCGCCAACATCCAGCGCAACGGCACCTACTCGGTGGTGCCGCGCATCCCCGGCGGCGAGATCACCCCCGACAAGCTGATCGTGATCGGCGAGGTGGCCCGCGACTACGGGCTCTACACCAAGATCACCGGCGGCCAGCGGATCGACCTCTTCGGGGCCCGGATGGAGCAGCTGCCCGAGATCTGGCGGCGGCTGGTCGACGCCGGCTTCGAGTCCGGCCACGCCTACGGCAAGTCGCTGCGGACCGTGAAGTCGTGCGTCGGGTCGACCTGGTGCCGGTACGGCGTCCAGGACTCCGTTCAGCTGGCCATCGACCTGGAGCTGCGCTACCGCGGCCTGCGCTCGCCCCACAAGCTGAAGGGCGGGGTCAGCGGCTGCGCGCGGGAGTGCGCGGAAGCCCGGTCCAAGGACTTCGGCGTGATCGCCACCGAGAAGGGCTGGAACCTGTACGTCGGCGGCAACGGCGGTGCCACCCCCGCCCACGCCCGGCTGCTGGCCGGCGACCTCGACACCGAGACGCTGATCCGCTACCTCGACCGGTTCCTCATGTACTACATCCGCACCGCCGACCGGCTCCAGCGCACCGCGCCCTGGGTCGACTCCCTCGACGGCGGCCTGGACCGGGTGAAGGAGGTCGTCGTCGACGACGCGCTCGGGCTCGGCTCGGAGCTGGAGGCGGCGATGGTCCGCCACGTCGACTCCTACTTCGACGAGTGGAAGGAGACCATCGAGGACCCGGAGAAGCTGGCCCGGTTCGTGTCGTTCGTCAACGCCCCCGACACCCCGGACCCGAACATCTCCTTCCGCGCCGAGCGCGGCCAGATCGCCCCGGCCGACAGCGACGGTCCGGTCTCGCTTGGCTCGACGATCCCGGTGGGAGCGCCGCGATGACCACCTTCACCACGGTCTGCCGGCTCGACCAGATCGAGGTCGAGGGCGGGGTCGCGGCCCTGGTCGACGGCGAGGCGGTCGCGGTCTTCCGGACCTACGACGACGAGGTCCTCGCGATCTCCAACTACGATCCCTTCTCACGGGCCTCGGTGCTGGCCCGTGGCATCGTCGGGACCCGGGGCGAGATCCCGTTCGTGGCGTCGCCGATCTACAAGCAGGGGTTCGACCTGCGCACCGGACAGTGCCTCGACGACGCGGCGGTCCGGGTTCCGACGTACGACGTCCTGGTCGCCGACGGTGTGGTCTCCGTGGGCCGCAGGAGGGAATCTCATGACTGACCTGCCCCTCACCGGCTTCCGCGTGGGTGTCACGGCCGCGCGCAAGGTGGAGGAGCAGATCGCCCTGTTCGTGCGCCGGGGCGCCACCGTCGAGTGGGCGCCGGCGCTCTCGCAGGACCCCAACCAGGTCGACGACGCGTCGCTGCGCGCGGCGACCGAGGAGGTGCTGGCCCGCCCGGTCGACATGTTCCTCGCGACCACCGGCATCGGGATGAGGACCTGGTTCCTCGCCGCCGACGGGTGGGGCCTGGCCGACCCGCTCGTCGCCGCCCTGTCCTCGGCCGAGATCCTCGCGCGCGGCCCGAAGTCGGTCGGCGCGCTGCGCCGCCGCGGTCTGCGGGAGATGTGGGCGCCGGAGTCGGAGTGCTTCGAGGACGTCCTGGAGCACCTGCGCGGCCGCGACCTCACCGGCCTGCGGATCGTCGTGCAGGAGCACGGCCAGTCGCTGTCCATGGTCGCCCACGCGCTGCGCCGGCGCGGGGCCGACGTCACGGTCGTGACCGTCTACCGGGTCGCGGGCGCCGAGGACCCGGAGCCGATGTTCCGGATGATCGAGCTGATCGCCGACCGCCGGCTGGACGCGGTCACCTTCACCTCCGCGCCGGCCGTCGCCGCGCTGATGGACGCCGCCGGCCCGGTCGGGCGGCGCGACGACGTGATCACCGCCTTCCAGGCCGACGTGATCGCCTCCTGCGTCGGTCCCGTCACCGCGGCCGCCTTCGAGCTGTGGGGCGTGCCGACGATCTTCCCCGAGCGGTCCCGGCTGGCCGCGATGGTCAAGCAGCTCGAGGTCGAGCTGCCCTCGCGCCGTGAGGGGCTGTCGATCAGCCTGCAGGGCGGGGCGCTGCTGCTCCTCCACGGCGACGACGTGCTGCTCGACGGCCTCGAGGTCAAGCTCTCTCCCGCCCCGACCGCCGTGCTGCACGCCCTGGTCGCCAACCCGGGCAACGTCGTCTCCCGCCGCGCCCTGCTGGCCATGCTGCCCAGCGGCACCGCCGGCTCCGAGCACGCGGTCGAGATGGCGGTGGCCCGACTCCGCGCGGCGCTCGGCACCAAGGCCGTGCAGACCGTCGTCAAGCGCGGCTACCGGCTGGCGGTGAACGACTCGTGAGGCTCGTGACCGTCGCCCACGGCACCCGGCACGCGACCGGCAACGAGGTCGCGCGCTCGCTCACCGCCGCGGCCGGCGAGCGGCTCGGGCTCCCCGCGGTGGCGTCGTACGTCGAGCTCTGCGAGCCGATCTTCGCCTCGCTGCCGGCCGAGCCGTCGCTCGTCGTCCCGCTGCTGCTGTCCACCGGCTACCACGTGCGCGAGGACCTCGGGGGCGCGCGACCGCTCGGTCCCGACCCGCTGCTCGCCTCCGCCCAGGTCGACCGGCTGCTGGCCGCCGGTGCCCGGGCCGGTCAGCCGGTGACGATGGTGGCCGCCGGATCGACCGATCCGCTGGCGATGCGTGACCTGGTCCGCGCCCGCGACCTGCTCGCCGGTGCCTGGGGCGGCCCGGTGCGACTGGCCACGCTCACCGGCGAGGGTCTCCGCCCCGCCGAGGTGGTCCGGCCCGGGGACGCGGTCTCGCCGTACCTGCTGGCCGAGGGGTTCTTCGCCGCCCGCGCCCGCCGGGAGTCGGTGGGGGCGTCCGTCGTCGCCGACGTCATCGGCCCGCACCCGCTGGTCGTGGACCTGGTCGTCGCCCGCGCGACGGCGCTGCTGGAGGTCCGGGCGAGCGCCTGAGCCTGCCGCTGGTCGGGCTGCGGGTGTTTCGAGGCCTCAACCAGCGCTAGCCCCGGTCCAGCTCGACCGCCTCGGGCGTGTGCAGGCGCACCATCAGCCGGCGGGTGTGCGGAGGGATCCGGCCGGGGGTGAGCAGGCTGACGCCGACCATGGTCGCGAAGGCCAGCGGCACCGACCAGGCCGCCGGCTGCTCGAGCAGCACCCCGACCCACCCGGAGGCGGACGCCGGGGCCAGGGTCCAGGCCACCGCCGCGCCCGAGCCGACCCCGCCCGCCACCAACCCGGCCACCGCGCCGACCGCGGTCAGCCGGGACCACCAGATGCCGAGCAGCAGCAGCGGGCAGAAGGTCGAGGCCGCGACCGCGAAGGCCAGCCCGACGGCCCGGGCGACGCCCACGTTCGGCACCGCGAGCGCGACCAGGACGGGGACGAGCACGGCGACCACCGCCGCCACCCGGAACGCCGTGATGCCGCGCAGCCGGCGCTGGGTGACGTCCTGCGTGAGCACCCCGGAGACCGCGATGGCCAGGCCCGACGAGGTCGAGAGGAAGGCGGCGAACGCGCCGGCGGTCACCAGCCCGGTCAGCACCTCCCCGAGCGGTCCAGGTACGACGAGCCGCGGCAGCTCCAGCACCAGGACGTCGGACCGCCCGGACGCGGCCAGCTCCGGCGCGTAGACCCGCCCGAGGGCGCCGTACGCCGGGGGCAGGAGGTAGAAGACGCCGAGCAGCGCCAGCACCACCAGCGTCGTACGGCGGGCCGCACGCCCGTCGGGGTTGGTGTAGAAGCGGACCACCACGTGCGGCAGGCCCATGGTGCCGAGGAACGTGGCGACGATCAGCGAGTAGGTGAGGTAGAGCCCCTGCCCGCCCCCGTCGGCCAGCGGCACCGACCAGCCGGCGACCTCGCGCGCCGCGGGCGGGGTGCCGTCGCCGGCCCAGACGACCAGCAGCACCATCAGCGGCAGCAGCAGGGCGGTGAGCTTCAGCCAGTACTGGAAGGCCTGCACGAAGGTGATCGAGCGCATCCCGCCCGAGGTCACGTTGACCAGCACCACCAGCCCGACGATCACCGGGCCGACCCACACGGGCGCGCCGACGGCCGAGCGCAGGGTCAGCCCGGCGCCCTGGAACTGCGGCAGCAGGTAGAGCCAGCCGATGGCCACGACCAGCACCGAGCAGACCGCCCGCACCCCGCGCGAGCCGAGCCGGGCCTCGGCGAAGTCGGGCAGCGTGTAGGCGCCCGAGCGGCGCAGCGGGGCCGCGACCAGGACCAGCAGCACGAGGTAGCCCGCGGTCCAGCCGATCGGGTACCAGAGCATGTCGGCGCCGAAGGTCAGCACCAGCCCGGCGACGCCGAGGAAGGACGCGGCGGAGAGGTACTCGCCGCCGATCGCGCTCGCGTTGAGCCGCGGGTTGACCGAGCGCGACGCGACGAAGAAGTCGCTGGTCGTCCGCGAGAACCGCAGGCCCCAGGTGCCGATCGCCAGCGTGGCCACGGTGACCAGCACGATCGCGACGATCCCCGGGGCCGGGCTCACGGGCGGGTGTCCATGAGGTCGACGAAGGCCCGCTCGTTGCGCTCCGCGCGGCGGACGTACCACCAGCCCAGGCCGACCAGCAACGGGTAGACCAGCACCCCCAGCACCAGCCAGGCGACCGGCACCCCGGCCACCTCCACCGCCGCCAGGTCGGGCCAGACGTGGAAGACCAGCGGCCACGACCCGACCGTCACCGCCAGCACCCCGAGCACCCGCGCGGCCAGGCCGAGCTGCGCGCGCAGCAGCGAGCCCAGGTAGATCTCGCCGAGGCGGGTGTCGGTGTCGATGTCGCGGGCGCGCGACGAGCGCGCGGTCGCATCGGCGGTACGACGGCGCGGCGGTCCGGTCACCCGCACCCGCTCGGTCACGACCCGGCCCGCTTCAGCAGCAGGTCCCGCAGCTGCCGGGTGTGCCGCCGGCTGACCTGCAGCTCGGCCTCCGCGACCACCACCGTGCACCGCCCCGCGTCCATCCGCACCTCGTCCACGTGGGCCAGCGAGACCAGCAGCGAGCGGTGGATCCGGACGAACCCGGCCGGCGCCCACTCCTCCTCCAGCTGCGAGAGCGGGACGCGGACCAGGTGGGACCCGTCGGCGGTGTGCAGCCGCGCGTAGTCGCCCTGCGCCTCGACGTGCGAGATCGTCGACCGGGCCACGAACCGGGTCACCCCACCCAGCTCGACCGGCACTTGCAGGTCGCCGGCCGGGCCACGGTCGGAGGCGCCGTCGGCGATCCGTCGTACGGCCTCGGCGAGCCGGTCCGCGCGCACCGGCTTCAGGACGTAGTCGACCGCCCGCAGCTCGAACGCCTCGACCGCGTGCTCCTCGTGGGCGGTCACGAAGACGATCGGCGGCGGCTCCTTGAAGCGGGCCAGCACCTGGGCCAGCTCGAGCCCGCTCAGGCCCGGCATCTGCACGTCGAGGAACAGTGCGTCCACCTCGATCTCCTGCAGCACCCGCAGCGTCTCGGTCGCGCTGTCGCAGGTCAGCACCTCGGCCACCCGGGGGTCCTGCCCGAGCAGGTAGGCCAGCTCGTCCAGGGCCGGCCGCTCGTCGTCGACCACGAGGACCTTCACACGCTCACCCCCGGCGCGAACTTGGGCACCCGCACGACCACCCGTGTGCCGGCTCCGGGCGCGGTCTCGACGATCAGCCCGTGCTCGTCGCCGTAGGCGTTGCGCAGCCGGGCGTCGACGTTGCCGAGGCCGACCGAGTCGAGCGAGGCGTCGCCGGCCAGCGCCCGTCGTACCCGCTCGGGGTCCTCGCCGATCCCGTCGTCCTCCACCTCGATCACCGCCTCCTGGCCCTGGTCGCGCGCGCTGATCCGGATGTGCCCGCCCTCGCCGCGCCCCTCCAGCCCGTGGCGCACGGCGTTCTCGACCAGCGGCTGGATGCACAGGAACGGCACGACCACCGGCAGCACCTCCGGCGCCACGTTCAGGGTGACCCGCAGCCGGTCACCGAAACGCGCCTCCTCGAGCAGCAGGTAGCGCTCGATGGACCGCAGCTCCTCGGCCAGCGTCGTGTACTCGCCGTGCCGGCGGAACGAGTAGCGGGTGAAGTCGGCGAACTCCAGCAGCAGCTCGCGGGCCCGGTCGGGGTCGGTCCGCACGAAGCTGGCGATCGCCCCGAGCGAGTTGTAGATGAAGTGCGGGCTGATCTGCGCCCGCAGGGCGCGGACCTCGGCCTCCATCAGCCGGGTCCGGCTCGCGTCCAGCTCCGCGAGCTCCAGCTGTCCCGACACCCATCCCGCGACCTCGTCGGTGGCCCGCGCCAGCCCGGCCGTCGGGGACGGCGCGAACGCCTGCAGCGTCCCCACCACCCGCTCGTCGACCACCAGCGGGCTGGCGATCGCCGTCCGGATCGGGCAGCCGCCGACCTCGCAGCCCACCTCGCTCCGATCGAAGCTGCGGGTCCCGCCGGCCTCGATGGTCGCGACCGCCAGCGCCGCCGTACGACGCTCGTGGTGCTGCTGGCCGCCGCCGTCCCAGGCCAGCGGCCCGGCGGTGTCGGTCAGCGCCAGCGCGGGGGTGCCGAGCAGCGCGCGCAGGTGCCGGATCGAGCGCTCCGCGCTGGTGGTGGTCAATCCCTCCCGCAGCGCCGGGCTGGCCAGCGACGCGGTGTGCAGCGTCCGGAAGGTGGCGCGGTCCGACTCGCTCCCGAGGTGCGTACGTCGCCAGGCCCGACCCATGGCGACATCATCGCCGACGTGACCCCGATCACCGCCCTGTGGAGAGCGGCGCGCGTCGCCCGCGGATCCGCGTGAGGGTGGACGGATGGAGGTCCTGGAGGCGATGGCCGAGCTGGGCGGCGTGGCGACGACCGCCGTACTGGTCCGGCTGACCTCGCCCAAGCGGGTTCGTCTCGCTGAGGAACGCGGTGACATCGTCCGCGTGGGACGCGGGCGCTACCGCACCTCCGACGCGGACCGGGCGCTGCGACGCGCGGTCGAGCTGCGCGGCATGGCCTCGCACTTGAGCGCCGCGCAGCTGCATGGCTGGGAGATCCCGCACGCGCCGTCGTCGCCGTGGGTCACGGTGCCGCGCAACCGGCAGGTGCCCGCAGAGCGCCGCGCCCAGGTCCTCTGGGCGGACCTGTCCGAGGAGTCCGGGTTCGTGACCTCGCCGGTGCGCACCGTCGTCGACTGCGCCCGGCGCTGCGCCTTCCCGGAGGCGCTCGCCGTGGCCGACTCCGCCCTGCGCGCGGGGGTGGACCACGAGCTCGTCGTCCGCGCTGCTCGGGCCGTGCGGGGCAAGGGCGCCGCCCGGGCGGTCCGGGTCGCCGAGCTCGCGTCGCCGTTGGCCGCCAACACGTTCGAGTCCGTGCTGCGTGGTCTCGCCGTCGAGGCCGGGCTCGACGTGCTGCCGCAGGGGGAGATCGACCTCGGCGACCGCACGGTGCGACCCGACCTGGTCGACCGCGAGCGTCGGCTGGTCCTGGAGGCCGACTCCTGGGAGTTCCACGCGGGGAAGGACGCGTTCCAGAGCGACTGTCGCCGCTACACCGACCTGGTCGTCGCCGGGTGGACGGTGCTCCGGTTCACCTGGTGGCAGGTCATGCACGAGCCGGACTGGGTCCGAGCCTGCCTGCGTCGGATCGGGGCGGGGCACTCCCCGGGGGCGAACGTCGCCTGATCCCGGCGATACCGGGGGTGGAGCGAGGTGTTCGCCCCCAGGGAGTGCCCCCTCAGCGGAAGTCGATGAGCAGCATGTCCGTGTCGGTGCCGTCCGAGGTGGTCTCCATCGGGGTCGCGTCGTCGGAGGACACCGGCTCCTCGACCGCGGGCGCGTGCCGCACGATCCGGTCGGCCACGACCGAGCGGAAGCAGCGCACGACGTAGGGGAGCTGCATCCCGTCCATGCCGCGGCCGTAGTCGGCGTAGAACGCGCGGACCTCCTCCAGCTTGGCGGCCCGCGCCTCCTCGTCGAGCACCGCGACGTTCGAGCGGGAGCGGACCAGGTCGATGATCGACTCGCGGTCGACGCCCTGCCAGTGCTTGAAGACCGCGTCCTCGACGAAGCCGAAGTGCCCGCAGGTCGACACCGGCTCGGTGGGGTCGGTCGCCCGGTCCTGGGTGCCGATGATCCGGCCGAGCTTCTTCACCCACGGGATCCGCTCGTCGCGCTCGTTCCACACCAGCGCCAGCCGGCCGCCGGGCTTCAGGACGCGCGCGATCTCGGGCAGCGCCCGGTCGAGGTCGAACCAGTGGAAGGCCTGCGCGCTCACCACCACGTCGTACGACGCGTCCGGGGCGGCGATCTCCTCCGCGCCGCCGACGGTGGTCCGCACGTCGGGCAGGTCGCGGCGCAGGATCGCCAGCATCGCCTCGTCGGGATCGGTGGCGTGCACGTCGTGGCCGAGGTCGACGAGCTGCCGGGTGAGCTTGCCGGTGCCGGCGCCCAGCTCCAGGACGGTGGTCGGCTGCTCGCCGACCAGCCACGCCGCGGCGTCGCGCGGGTACGACGGCCGGCCGCGGTCGTAGGCGTCGGCCACGGCGCCGAAGGAACGGGCGTGGAGGTCACTCATCCGGTCCAGGCTAACGCGCGGGTAGCCTCCCGTCCGTGACCGCCGATCCCCTTGCGTGGCTGGTGTCCCTGGAGGGCGTCCCGAGCGCGTACGCCGCCGCCCGCGACGGCATCGACGTGGTGCTGCGCGACCGCGGGCTCCGGCGTACCTCTCCGGAGACGACGGCCGAGTCGCTGCTCCGCGGCGCCCACGCGAGCGCCGTCCTGGAGGGGTCGGCCTCGTCGCTCGCCGAGGTGCGCGAGGGCCGGGGCGACGACATCGCGCGCGACGCGGTGCGCCTCTCGACGCAGCTGCTCGGCCTGGTGCCGACCCTGCGGACCGCCCCGCTGCAGGCGCTGGCCCGGCTGCACGCGGTCGCCGCGTCCGGCTCGGTGGAGCCCGAGCGGCTCGGGCGGCCCCGGGACGCGGAGTCCGCCGGCCGGCTGCGCGACCTGGCCGGGATGCTGACCGCTCCCACCGAGGTGCCGGCGCTGGTCGTCGCGGCGGTCGTGCACGCGGGCCTCGCGACCACGGCGCCGTTCGCCTCCCACAACGGGATCATCGCCCGCGCCGCCGAGCGGCTGGTGCTCACGACCCGCGGGGTCGACGAGAAGTCGTTGATCGTGCCCGAGGCGGCGCACCTCGCGCTGCGGCCGGCGTACGAGTCGAACCTGCGCGGGTACGCCGGCGCCACCCAGGCGGGCGTGCACGCCTGGCTGCTCTACGCCGCCGAGGCGTACGCCGCTGCCGCGGAGGCCAGCCCGCTGCGGCGGACAGCGGAGTAGTCCTCGAGATGCAGGTGGCGCCCGAGTCGAGACCGACTCGGACGCCACCGCTGACACGAGAGACCGTCGGCTACCAAGCGTGCACATTCCAATTGCTGCCACCGGCAGATCCGGTTGGCGAGCACCCTGTAGGAAGGGTAGGTCGCCGCGTGGGTACCCCGGCTCACGTGTACGTCTCTGGAGTTGTGTGAGTCCTTGTCTACGCCCCTCGACCCGGGGGTTCAACCCTTGACTTTCGTCCGTCGGAGGGGGAGGCCTCAGCCCGAGAAGCGGCGGACCAGCTCGCGTCCGAGGGGTGGCTGGGAGAACCCCAGGTCGCCGGGGACGACGCTGTCGCTGTCCGGCGTGCGGCCCGCGAGGTAGACCGTCACCCGGTCCGCGTCCTTGCCCAGCTGACCGACCAGCGTGCTCGTCACGGCCCGCAGCACCACCACGAACGTCTCGCTGTCGGGCACGTCGACGGTGCCGCTGACGGCGCCGCCGGCGTACTGCTGGTGGTTGTAGGAGACGTCGTGGGCGCCGACCCCCGGGACCGCACTGACGGCCGCGGCGAGCCGCTCCGCGACGGCGGCCGCGTCGGGGCGGGAGCCGAAGAGTCGCGACAGCGCCGACACGTCAGTCTCCTCTGCTCACCGGGACGTCCACCGCGCTCGCCGAGCCCCCGGGTCCGACCAGGAACGGCGCGAGCGTGGCCTGGTACTCCCGGAGGATACGACCCGCGTCGGTGTCGGCCCCGAGCTCGTCGCGGACCGACTGGGCGTACTCGGTGTAGCTGTGGTTCACGCCCGGCTGCCAGAAGCCGCCGGGGCTGTCCAGGGTCACCGTCGGCGCCTGCGGGTGGGAGGTGCCGACGCCCCCCAGGTCGAGGCGGGGTACGACGTCCGCACCGTGCTGGACCTGCAGCACGCCGACCCCCGGCGCGACGGCCACGTGGTCGATCGGGGCGCCGTACGTGAGCACGTTGGTCACGCCGTACCGCTCCACGAACGCGGGGTCGCTGGCCAGGTTGGCGGCGATGATGCCGCCCTGGCTGTGGCCGACGAGCAGCACCTGGGAGCCGGCCGGGATGTTCGCCGCCTGCATCGCCTGCTCGACCGACTCGCTCGCCGCCGACGGGCTGCCCGCCACCAGGGAGAGGTTCGCGGTGAGGTCGCGCGGCTGGCCGCCGCCGGCCGGGGACCAGTTCTCGGTGCCGGGGATCGCGACGACGTACGCCGGGGTGCCGCCGTTGTCGACGCGGGTGATCCGCACGTCGCCGGTGCTGCCCGGCCCCTCGCCGACCTGGTAGCCGTCGGAGACGCCCTGCATCAGCGACGGCAGGTCGGTGGGGGTGGTGAGCGCGGGCTGGAACTGGCTGGCCTGCGTCGGGTCGGTCGGTACGGCGCTTGGGGTGCCGGCCAGGCCCGGGCCCTCCTTGAACCAGCCCTGGTCCTCGCCGGTGATGCCGTTGTAGATCGCGCCGGCGGCCGAGCCGACCGTGGTCAGGGCGCTGGCGGCGATCGCGGCGACCGGGACGTCCTCGCCGGACAGGACGTCGCCGAGCTTGCCCACCAGGTCGCCGGCACCGTCGAGCGTGCGGCCGACGCCCTGGAAGAACGCGCCGAGGTGGGCGCCGAGCCAGCCGGTGATCCCGCCGTCGGCCTGCTCCTGCTCGAGGGTGCCGTCGACGCCGCCGCCCGTCGTACCACCGGAGGCCTGGCCGGAGGCGTGGTCCTGGGCGTCGGCCTCCTGGCGGATCAGGGTGACGAGCGAGGTGAGGTGCTCGGCGGTGGAGTCGAGCTGGCGGCGCTCCTGCTCCTGCCAGCTGGCCCGGACCCGCTCGGCGTCGGGGCCGTTCCACTCCAGCTGCATCAGCAGCCCGTCGAGGCGCTGGGCCAGGCCGGTGATCTGGTCGGCGCCGCCCTGCAGGTCGTTGCTGGCGTTGCGGGCGGCGTCGGTGTCCATCCCGAGGGTGGTCACGACGCCGCCTCCAGGGCCCGGACCAGGGCCTCCATCGCGGCGGTGACGTCCCAGACGAGGAGCTCGGCGAGGCTGCCGGGCTGGGCCTGCCGGACGTCGTTGCCGGACGCGCCCGGCGTGACCGACCAGAGCTCGGTGCCGGTCGCGAGCCAGGTGCGGACGCTGACGTGCTCGGACTCGGCGCTGCCGGCCACCGTCGCCAGCACCACCGACGCGCGGCAGTCCTCGACGAAGGTCGGACCGGGCGGGCCGCCGGTGCGGTGCCGCGTCGACGGCGGGTCGGCGCGCAGGTGCTCGAGCGGCGGCAGCAGGTCGCGGACCACCGGCCAGAGCCGCTCGACCGGGAACGGGGTCGCGACGCCGTCCTCGACCAGCAGGCCGTGACTGCCGCGCAGTGCGAGGTCGACGCGACGCGTCGTGTCGTCGTACGTCGTGACGAGGCGCAGGCCGACCTGCGGACCCTGCTCACCCGGGGCGTCGATCGTCTCCATACGGGGACGCTAGGCGCGCCGGCGGGGGTGGCGGCAGGTGGAAGGTTCCTGCCTCTTCGCCGCTAGCGGCGGTGCTTGCGGGCGTTGGCCCAGATGACGCCGCCGACGGCGACGACCCCGCCGACGGCTAGCGCGGCCAGCGCCGGTCGCGGCGGGAGGACCCGGCTGCGCAGCGTCACGGGCCGGGTGAAGACCAGGACCGGCCAGCCGCGGTCCTGGGCGGCGCGCCGCAGGTCGCGGTCGGGGTTGACCGCGAAGGCGTGACCGACGGCCGCGAGCATCGGGACGTCGGTGACCGAGTCGCTGTAGGCGTAGGACTGCGCGAGGTCGTAGCCGCGGCGCTCCGCGAGCTCGCTGACGGCGCGAGCCTTCTCCTCGGCGTAGGCGTAGTAGGCGATCTCGCCGGTGTACTTGCCGTCGGCGATCTCCATCCGGGTCGCGATGACCAGGTCGGCGCCGAGCATCTCGGCGATCGGCTCCACCACCTCGATCCCGCTCGCGGACACGACGACGACGTCGCGACCGGCCGCGTGGTGCTCCTCGATGAGCGAGACGGCCTCGTCGTACACGAGGGGGTCGACGATGTTGTGGAGCGTGTCGGCGACGATCTCGCGGACCGTGGCGACGTCCCAGCCGGCGCAGAGCTGCGACATGAACTGCCGCATCTTCTCCATCTGGTCGTGGTCGGCGCCGCCGACCAGGTAGACGAACTGGGCGTACGCCGAGCGCAGCACGGCCCGCCGGGAGATCAGTCCGCCGGCCTGGAACGGCTTGCTGAACGCCAGGGTGCTCGACTTGGCGATGATCGTCTTGTCGAGGTCGAAGAACGCGGCGGTGGGCTTCGGCACCGGGGCGGTCATGCCCTCATCGTAGAGACCCGAGGCACGGAGCGGGCCACGAACCGTGCACAGGTGGCGCTCCCGCAGGCGTCGTCCCCAGGCCCACCCGGGACCGGCATGACCGGTCGGTGCGGGCGGGGAACGTCCTCGCCATGAACCCACCCCTCTTCGTCACCCGCGACGACACCCTCCTCGACGAGCTGCTCCGGCTGGCCGCGGCCGCCGGTGTCACCCCGGAGGTCGCCTCCGACGTCGGCGCCGCGCTGCGCGCCTGGACCGCGGCTCCGCTCGTGCTGCTCGGGGCCGACCTGGCCCTGGAGATGGCCCGCCTCGGCCCGCCCCGCCGCAGTGGCCTGCACCTGATGTCCTGGGGCACCTCTCCGGACGGCCTGTTCCGGCTGGCCCTCGAGGTCGGCGCCGAGAGCGTCACGGACCTGCCGCGCTCCGACGCCTGGCTGGTGGAGGTCCTCACCGACCTCGGCGACGACCGGCCGGCCCGGGGCCTGACGATCGGGGTCACCGGCGGGTCCGGCGGGGCGGGGGCGACCACCTTCGCCTGCGCGCTCGGCCAGGTCGCGGGCCGCGGCGGTCCCGCGGTCGTCGTCGACACCGACCCGCTCGGCCCCGGCATCGACCGGGTGCTGGGAGTGGAGTCGCGCGACGGCATCCGCTGGGACGCGCTCTGCCAGACGACCGGGCGGCTCAGCGCCCGCTCCCTGCGCGAAGCGCTGCCGCGCCGCGACGGCGTCGGGGCGCTGACCTGGCACGCCGGCTCCCGCGGCACGCTCCAGGCGTTCGCGGTGCGCGAGGCCCTCTCGGCGGCCCAGCGCGGCCACGACACGGTCGTCGTCGACCTGCCCCGGGTGGCCGATCCGGTGATCGACGAGGTCGCGGCCCGCTGCGACCTGGTGCTCGTGCTGGTCGCGCCGACCGTGGCCGGCGTCGCCTCGGCCGGTCGGGTCTGCGGGCGGCTGCCCGACCGGGGCGCGGTCCGGCTGGTGGTCCGCGGCAGCGGCCTCGACGCCGCGGAGGTGGCGCGGGCGACCGGCGTCCCCGTGCTCACCCAGATGGGCCACCAGCGCGGGCTCGACGAGGCGATCGACCTCGGGCTCGGCCCGGTGCGGTCCTGGCGCGGGCCGCTGGGCCGGAGCGCCGGCGCGGTCCTGGACCGGATGGCCCTGACCCGGGCCGCCGCGTGACGGCCGACCTGCCGGCCGGCGTCCTCGAGGCGGTCCGCGACGACCTGGTCAGCCGGGCCGGCGACCTGACGCCGCACCGGGTGGCCGAGGCCCTGCGACGCGCCGGCCGGCCGGTGGGCGACGCGACCGTCCTGGCCGTCCACGACGCGCTGCGGCGCGACGTCCTGGGCGCGGGGCCGCTGGAGCCGCTGCTCCGGCTGCCCGGCGTGACCGACGTGCTGGTCAACGGTCCGGGCGCTGTCCACGTCGACCGGGGCGACGGGCTGGAGGCGACCGACGTACGTTTCCCCGACGACGAGGCGGTCCGCCGGCTGGCCCAGCGGCTGGCCGCCACCGCCGGGCGACGACTCGACGACGCCTCGCCGTACGCCGACGTCCGGCTCGCCGACGGCACCCGCTTCCACGCCGTCCTGGCCCCGGTGGCCCGGCCTGGCACGGTCCTCTCCCTCCGCGTGCCCAGCGCGCGCCAGTTCACGGTGACCGGGCTGGTCGGCGCCGGGATGCTCGGTCCCGGAGCGGCCCGGCTGCTGGCCGCCGTGGTGGCCGCGCGGCTCGCGTTCCTGGTCAGCGGCGGCACCGGCAGCGGCAAGACCACCCTGCTGGCCGCGCTGCTGGCGACCGTCCCGGACGAGGAGCGGCTGGTCGTCGTCGAGGACGCCTCGGAGCTGCGGCCCGACCACCCGCACGTGGTCGGGCTGGAGGGTCGCCCGGCCAACATCGAGGGAGCCGGTGCGATCGACGTCCGCACGCTGGTCCGCCAGGCGCTGCGGATGCGGCCCGACCGGCTGGTGGTCGGCGAGGTGCGGGGCGGCGAGGTCGTCGACCTGCTGGCGGCGCTCAACACCGGCCACGAGGGCGGCTGCGGCACCCTGCACGCCAACTCCGCGGCCGACGTACCCGCTCGGGTGGAGGCGCTGGCCCTGGCCGCCGGGCTCGGGCGCCACGCCGCCCACAGTCAGCTGGCCTCCGGCGTCGACCTGGTCCTTCACCTGGTCCGGGACCGGGACGGCACCCGTCGGCTGCGGGAGGTCGCGGTCCCGGCTCGGGACGAGGGCGGGCTGGTGCGGATGGAGACCGCCGTACGGTTCGAGGCCGACGGACGCGAGGTGACGGGCCCGGCGGCGGCCCGGCTCGAGCGGGCCCTGGCGGACGCGTCGTGACGGCCGTCGCCGTCCTCGCGGCCGCGCTCGCGGCCGGGCTGCTGGTCGGTCGTCCGGCCCGGCTCCCGCGCCCGCCCGACCGACGACCGGGCGTCCGCACCCTGCTACCGCTCGGCGTCCTGCCGGCGGTGGTGCTGGTGGCCGGTGCCTCACCGCGGGTGCTGGCCCTCGCGGTCGTCGCCAGCGCGGCGTGGTTCGCGGGCGCGGCGCTGTGGCGCCAGCGCGGGGCGCGGCTGGCGGCGGAGCGTACGGCGGTCCGGGTACTGGAGACCTGCGAGCAGCTGGCCGGTGACCTGGGGGTCGGTCAGCCGCCCGGCCCCGCGCTCTCGCGGGCCGCCGCAGGCTGGCCCGAGCTCGATCCCGTGGCCCGGGCCTTCACGGTGGGCGCCGACGTCCCCGGCGCCTGGCGCGAGGTGGCGGGCCGGCCGGGCGCCGGCGACCTCCGCCACCTCGCGGCGGCCTGGCAGGTCTCGCACCGCACCGGCCAGGGCCTGGCCGAGGCCGTCGACCGGGTCGCCGAGCGGCTGCGGGCGGGCCAGGCGACGCGACGGGTCGTGCGCGGCGAGCTGGCCTCGGCCCGTTCCACGGCGCGGTTGGTCGCCGGCCTCCCGGTGGTCGCGCTGCTGATGGGCTCGGGCGCCGGCGGGGATCCGCTCGGCTTCCTGCTCGGCGAGCCGGTCGGCCTGGCGTGCCTCGCGGGAGGGCTCGGCTTCGGGGTCGCCGGGCTGGCCTGGATCGAGGCGCTCGCCCGCGACGTCGACCGGGTCGGGTGAGCACGGTGCCGGGGACCGTGGCGCTGTCGGCGCTCGCTGCTGCGCTGGCTGTGGCCCTGCTGCTCCCGGCGCGGCCGCGGCTGCGGGACGGTCCGCCCGTCCCCTCGCCCGCCGAGGACGGTGGTCGCGACTGGATGCTGCGCTACCGCTCGCTCTGGTGCCTGCTCGCGGGGCTGGCCGGCGCGGTCTTCGTCGGTGGTCCGGCGGGGCCCGTCGCCGGCGCGGTCGCCGGCGTGGGGGTCTGGGTGGTGATCGGTCGGGCCGAGCCCGCGGAGCTCCGGCGGCGCCGGGAGCAGACCCGCGCCGACCTGCCCCACGTCGTCGGGTTGCTGGGGTCGGCCCTCCGGTCGGGCGCGGCGACCGGCGAGGCGGTGGGCGTGGTGTGCGCCGCGCTCCCCGGCGCCGCGGCGGACCGGCTGGCGCCCGTGGCCGCGCGGCTCGCGCTTGGCGCCGACCCGGTGCGGGTCTGGGAGCAGCTGGCGGCCGACGACGCACTGGGCCCGCTCGGCCGCGCGCTGGCGCGGGCCCAGGTCTCCGGAGCGCCGGTGGTCCGGTCGGTCGAGCGGCTGGCCGACGAGCTCGCCGCGACCGCTCGCGCCGAGGTCGAGGACCGTGCCCGGGCGGTCGGCGTCAAGGCCGCGCTCCCGCTGGGGCTCTGCCTGCTGCCGGCCTTCGTGCTGATCGGCATCGTGCCGCTCGTCGCTGGGCTCCTCGGGACGGTCGGGCTGTGAGCGATGGGCCACGAACCGTCCACCGGTGCTGCTCCGGCACGACGTTCCACAGGGCTGACGACGAGGGCGGCGCCGTACCCGGTCCGCGCCGCAGGCTCGTTCCACCGGCCGCACCCCGTGGCCACGACGAGGAGGAGACCTCATGCACGACGACCACACGTCCCCCGCCCGGCCCGTCCACCCGGTCCGCGACGAGCGCGGGATCACCACCGCCGAGTACGCCGTCGGCACCGCGGCCGGAGCGGGCCTGGCGGGCCTGCTCTACAAGATGCTGACCGGCGGCTTCGGCGACCAGCTGCTGCAGACCCTGTTCGACCACGTGCTCGGCCTGCTGGGCATCGGATGACCCGCCGCCCCCGACGTACCGACCGCGGGGCGGCGACGGCCGAGCTGGCGATGACCCTGCCGATCCTGGTCGCGGTCACCATCGGCCTGGTCTGGCTCCTCGCGGTGGGGGCGGCTCAGGTCCGGGTCGTCGACGCCGCGCGGGAGACCGCCCGGGCCGCGGCCCGGGGTGACGCCGAGGGCGAGGCGGTGGCCCGGGGACGCCGGGTGGCGCCGGCCGGAGCCACGGTCACCTTGAGTCGCTCCGGCGACGAGGTGCGGGTGGTCGCGTCGGGGGAGGTGCACGGCCCGGGCGGGCTCTTCGGGTTCCTGCCGGGGGTCACCGTCCGGGCCGAGGCGGTCGCCGCCGCCGAGGAGGAGGGGCCGTGAGCGGCGTTCGCGACGAGCGGGGCTCGGCCACCGTGCCGGCGCTGGCGTTCCTCGGGGTGCTGCTGCTCCTCGGGGCGGCGCTCGGCGCGGTGGCGGCCCTGGTCGTGGCCCACCGGTCGGCGCAGTCGGCGGCCGACCTGGCGGCGCTGGCGGCCGCCACCGCGCTGGCCGAGGGTGGGGACGGCTGCGCGGCCGCGGACCGGGTGGCCGGCGCCAACGGGGCGGAGATCACCCGGTGCGACGTCGACGGGTTCGAGGCCACGGTCGGCCTGCGCGTCGACGGGCCGCGGTGGCGGGTGCTCGCGACCGACCCGGAGGCCGAGGCCCGGGCCGGGCCGGCGTGAGCGGTCAGGTCGGTGCGGGGTGGATCAGCTGCGGTCGTGGTCGGCGTCGTCGTTGTCGCGGTGCCGCTCGCGGTCGGCGATCTCGAGCTTCTCCGACAGCTCCTCGAGCTTCTTCGACTCCCGGCGCTGGCGCAGGGAGCGCTTGGTGCCGTACTTCAGGATGCCGAAGCCCCACAGGACGGCCAGACCGGCGCCGACACCGAGCAGGAAGAGGGCCAGCGGGCTCACCGTCACGCCCAGGACCTCGAGGTGTCGTCCGTCGATCTCGGCGGTGAAGACGGTGGCGACGATGACCAGCGCGCCGGCGCCGATGAGGATGAGACCCAGAAGCAGCATGCGCTGAGGCTACTGCTCCGTGAGGTCCGGCGGAGCGCCCTCGAGCAGGACGTCGAGGAGAGCGGTCGCGCCGGCCTTGTCGAGCGGGTTGTTCTGGTTGCCGCACTTGGGCGACTGGATGCAGGAGGGGCAGCCCTCCAGGCAGGTGCAGGAGGCGATCGCCTCACGGGTCGCCGAGAGCCAGGACCGGGCGGCCCGGAACCCCCGCTCGGCGAAGCCCGCGCCGCCGGGGTGGCCGTCGTAGACGAAGACGGTCAGCATCCCGGTGTCGGGGTGGAGCGCGGTCGAGACGCCGCCGATGTCCCAGCGATCGCAGGTCGCGAAGAGCGGCAGCAGTCCGATCGAGCAGTGCTCGGCCGCATGGGCGGAGCCGGGCAGGTCGCTCGCCGCGAGCCCGGACTCAGCGAGCACGTGACCGGGCACGGTCCACCAGACCGAGGCGGTGCGAAGCGTGCGGACCGGCAGGTCGAGCGGCACCTCGGCGACCACCTCGCCGCTGGGCTGGCGCCGCTTCAGGAACGAGACCACCTGATGGCTGACGTCGACGTCCCCGAACGAGAGTCGGCAGCCGCCCCAGTCGCGGTGCTCGCGCTCGCCGACCACGGTGATCTCGGTGACCTCGCGCGCCGACGTGGAGTAGTCGGGATCCGCCCGGCGGATCTCGGCCACGTGCTCGTCGAGGTCGAGCGAGTCGACCAGCCAGGTCTCACCGCGGTGGACGTAGACCGCGCCGGCGTGCGCGGTCGAGTGGGTGCTGGAGGCGTCGACGGTGCCGATCACCCGGCCGGTGCCGGTCTCGACCAGCTGGACGGGCGCGCCGCCGGCGGAGCGGATGTCGGCCAGGTCGGCCGCGCGGCGACGGTCGGTCCAGAACCAGCCGTGCGGGCGGCGGCGCAGCAGCCCGGCCTCCGTCAGTCCGTCGAGGACCTCGCGGGCGCCCGGACCGAAGAGCGGAAGGTCGGCCTCGGTGAGCGGGATCTCCTGGGCGGCGGCGCAGAGGTGCGGGCCGAGGACGTAGGGGTTGCCGGGGTCGAAGACGGTGGCCTCGACCGGCTGCCCGAGCAGCGCCTCGGGGTGGTGGACGAGGTAGGTGTCGAGCGGGTCGTCGCGCGCGATGAGCACCCCGAGCGCGTCCTGGCCGTCGCGGCCGGCCCGGCCGAGCTGCTGCCACAGGGCGGCCCGGGTCCCCGGGAATCCGGCCATCAGCACGGCGTCGAGGCCGGCGACGTCGATGCCGAGCTCGAGGGCGTTGGTGGCGGCCAGCCCGAGCAGGTCGCCGCGGCGCAGCGCCGCCTCGATGGCCCGCCGCTCCTCGGGCAGGTAGCCGCCGCGGTAGGCCGCGACCCGACCGGGGAGGGACGGGTCGACCTCGGCAAGCAGCTCGGCGGTCGTC
The DNA here is from genome assembly GCF_900101465.1 of Nocardioides lianchengensis. Lineage (GTDB taxonomy): Bacteria > Actinomycetota > Actinomycetes > Propionibacteriales > Nocardioidaceae > Nocardioides > Nocardioides lianchengensis. The sequence continues at coordinate 185,642 of NZ_FMZM01000004.1, read as the reverse complement.
AGGGCGACGTGCTCGACGCCGCGACGGGAGCGGACGAAGGCGAGGGTGCGGACCTGGGCGAGGACCAGGTCGGCCAGCAGGTCGGCGGTCTCGGAGGAGGCGGCCCGGCGGACCGGGGCGCCGTTCTCGCCGGTGTGGGCGGTGAAGGGCGGCTCCCACAGGGCCAGCGAGACCTGGCCGCGCGGGGAGTCGTCGCCGGTCACGGCCAGCACGTCGAGGCCGGTGAGCCGGCCGGCCGCCACCTCCGGCTCGGCGACGGTCGCGGAGGCGAGCACGAACGTCGGGTGCGCGCCGTACGACGCGCAGACCCGCCGCAGTCGCCGCAGCACGTGGGAGACGTGGGCGCCGAAGACGCCGCGGTAGTGGTGGCACTCGTCGACCACGACGTAGCTCAACGAGCCGAAGAACGCCGCCCAGCGCGCGTGGCCGGGGAGCAGCGAGCGGTGGAGCATGTCGGGGTTGGTCAGGACGTACTCGGCGTGGTCGCGCGTCCAGTCGCGCTGGTCGCGCGGGCTGTCGCCGTCGTGGGTGGCCACCCGTACGTCGAGGCCGAGCCCCGTCAACGAGGTCAGCTGGTCCTGGGCCAGGGCCTTGGTCGGCGCGACGTAGAGCACCGTGGCGCCGCGCTGGCCGCGCGCACCTCGCGCGGCGCGGACCCGGGAGAGCGCGGGCAGCTGGTAGGCGAGCGACTTGCCGGAGGCGGTGCCGGTCGCGAGCACGACGTGCTGGCCCGCGTGCGCCGCGTCGGCGGCCACCGCCTGGTGACGCCAGGGGCTGGTGATGCCGCGGCGACCGAACGCCTCGACCACCTCGGCGGCGGCCCACTCCGGCCAGTCGGCGCGCACGCCGGCCCGGGCCGGCAGCACCTCGACGTGGGTGAGTCGGTCCTCGCGGCCCGGCACGGCGGCGAGACGCTCGACGAGGCCGGGCAGGAGGGTCCTGCTGCGGGGGGTGGTGGCCGTCGTCGTCACGCTCCCGATCCTGGCAAAGGGCACCGACACCGGTGCCGCCCGGAGGGGGTCACCTGGCCGTCCGTCGTCCCGCACTGTTTACTTCTTTGTGCGCGCGAGCGTTCGGCATGGTTTCATTGTCCAGGCCGGGTGTCGGGCGCGTGTCGTTCCGCCACCCAGGTGCCGGTCGGAAATATCCTCCAGGGGAGTACACGTGGACCTCACTCTTGCAACGCGCGACGTCGATGGGAAGACCATCGTTGCCGTCGGCGGCGAGATCGACGTCTACACCGCGCCCAAGCTGCGCGACAAGATCACCGAGCTCGTCGCAGCCGGCGTCTACGACATCGTGATCGACATGGAGGCCGTCGAGTTCCTCGACTCCACCGGCCTCGGTGTGCTGGTCGGTGGACTGAAGAAGGTGCGTGCCCACGACGGGTCGCTCCACCTCGTCTGCACCCAGGACCGCCTGCTCAAGATCTTCCGCATCACCGGCCTCGCGAAGGTGTTCGTGATCCACGACTCCGCCGACGCCGCCCTCGCCAGCAGCTGACCCGTTCAGCCAGCACGCCCCGTCGTCCACCGCGGACGTCGGGGCGTTCGTCGTACCCGGATGTCGTGCCGGGACGTGCTGCTGACGACTCGCCGTGTGGTCCAGGTCACACGAACGTGCGTGACGCAGGTCTCATCTGCGTAGACTCCGGCTCGTTCTGACCTGAGTCACGCCACCCAGCTACTGCAGGAGGAAACACATGACGGGGATCGCTCCCGCTGTCGTGGAAGTCTCCGGCGGCAACCTCGTCCTGGTCATCGTCGTCGCCCTCATCGCGCTCGGCGCGCTGGCGATGGCGGCGATGTTCCGCCAGGAAGTGCTTGCTGCCGGTGAAGGCACCGACAACATGAAGGCCATCGCCCAGGCCGTGCAGGAAGGAGCGAACGCCTACCTGACGCGACAGTTCCGGACCCTCGCGATCTTTGCGGGCATCGCGTTCTTCGCGCTCCTGGTGCTGCCGGCCGACGACGCCGTGGTCCGGATCTTCCGGTCCGTGTTCTTCATCGTCGGGGCGGGATTCTCCGCGGCCGTCGGCTACCTCGGCATGAACCTCGCCGTGCGCGCCAACCTCCGGGTCGCGGCCGCCGCCGAGACCACCGGACGCGAGCCGGCCATGCGGATCGGCCTGCGGACCGGGGCCATGGTCGGCATGCTCACCGTCGGCCTGGGCCTGCTCGGCGCCAGCCTGGTCGTGCTGTTCTTCCAGGACGAGGCGCCCGACGTGCTCGAGGGCTTCGGCTTCGGTGCCGCGCTGCTCGCGATGTTCATGCGGGTCGGCGGTGGCATCTTCACCAAGGCCGCCGACGTCGGTGCCGACCTGGTCGGCAAGGTCGAGAACAACATCCCTGAGGACGACCCGCGCAACGCTGCCACCATCGCCGACAACGTGGGCGACAACGTGGGCGACTGTGCGGGCATGGCCGCCGACCTCTTCGAGTCGTACGCCGTCACGCTGGTCGCGGCCCTGATCCTCGGCTCGCAGGCCTTCGGCGACGCCGGTCTGGTCTTCCCGCTGCTGATCCCGGCGATCGGTGCCCTGACCGCGGTCGCGGGCGTCTACCTGACGACTCCGAAGGCCGGCGAGAACGGCCTGAAGACCATCAACCGGTCGTTCTACCTCTCCTCCGGCATCGCGGCCGTCGCCAGCATCGTGCTGTCCTACGTCTATCTCCCGGGCAGCTTCGCGGACTTCGACAACATCTCCGCGGACCTGGTCAACGCCGACGGGGATCCGCGCTTCATCGCCGCCTCCGCCGTGGTCATCGGCATCGTGATGTCTGCGGGCATCCTGGCCCTGACCGGCTACTACACCGGCACCGAGTACAAGCCGGTCAAGGACGTCGGCAAGACCTCGCTCACGGGCGCGGCGACGGTCATCCTCTCCGGCCTGTCGGTCGGCTTCGAGTCCGCGGTCTACACGACCCTGGTGATCGGGGCCGCCGTCTTCGGCGCCTACCTGCTCGGCGGCGCTGCGCTCACGGTCTCGCTGTTCGCCGTCGCGCTCGCCGGCTGCGGCCTGCTGACCACCGTGGGCGTCATCGTCGCCATGGACACCTTCGGCCCGGTCTCCGACAACGCCCAGGGCATCGCCGAGATGTCCGGCGACGTCAGCCCCGCCGGCGCGCAGATCCTCACCGAGCTCGACGCGGTCGGCAACACCACCAAGGCGATCACCAAGGGGATCGCGATCGCGACGGCGGTGCTCGCGGCGACGGCGCTCTTCGGCTCCTACGCCACCGCGGTCGCCGAGTCGCTCGCCGATGCCAACGTGGCGGACGACGAGTTCTACCTGCTCGACTTCAGCGTCTTCAACCCCGCGGTGATCGTGGGCGTCCTGCTGGGCGCGGCCGTGGTGTTCCTCTTCTCCGGCCTGGCCATCAACGCCGTGGCGCGGGCCGCCGGCGCCGTCGTCTACGAGGTACGACGCCAGTTCCGCGAGATCCCGGGCATCATGGAGGGCACCGGCCGGCCGGAGTACGGCAAGGTCGTCGACATCGTCACCCGCGACTCGCTGCGCGAGCTCATCACGCCCGGCATCCTGGCCGTGCTCGCCCCGATCGCCGTCGGCTTCGGCCTCGGCGTCACGGCGCTGGCCGGCTTCCTGGCCGGCGCGATCGGCACCGGCACCCTGATGGCGGTCTTCCTCGCCAACGCCGGTGGGGCCTGGGACAACGCGAAGAAGCTCGTGGAGGACGGCAACCACGGCGGCAAGGGCTCGCCCGCTCACGAGGCGACCGTCATCGGCGACACCGTCGGTGACCCGTTCAAGGACACCGCCGGCCCGGCCATCAACCCGCTGATCAAGGTGATGAACCTGGTCTCGCTGCTCATCGCCAGCGCCGTCGTGTCGCTGAGCGTCGGCGACGACCAGAACGACATCGTCCGCATCCTCATCGCCCTGGTGGCGGTGGCGATCATCGCGGTCGCCGTCTACGTCTCCAAGCAGCGCGAGGTCACCCTCGGCGACGACGTGCCGCCGGCCCCGCCCGCGGCGCCGCCGACGAGCCAGGTCGACCCCACGCCGACGGCGCAGTTCTAGCCGACGACGTACGACGAACGGCCCGCCCGGAGCGATCCGGGCGGGCCGTTCTGCGTCTGCGGCTACTCGATGTCGACCTTCAGCGGTCTTCCACCGGTGGGTCCGACGAGGTCGTTGCCGCCGTAGCTCACCCGGACGGTGTGCCGGCCACGGCCCAGCCGGGCCAGGTCGATGGTCGTCACGCCGTGCTGCCGAGCGGTGAGCATGGTGCGCGCGACGATCCGCCGGTCGTGGTGGATGACGACGCGCCCGGTCGTGGGCAGGCCGCCCGGTGCGCTCACCCGCAGGGTCACCTTGCTGCCTCGCGCGGTCAGTCGGATGCGCGGCGCAGCGAACCAGACCCGGAACGAGTAGCTGGTGCTGGTCGCCGAGACGGAGCCGACCCGGGTCGCGGTCGAGACGACCGTCAGGGTGGTCCGGGCGAGTCGAGGGCTGAGCCGCAGGGTGGTGCTCGTGGCGCCGGGCACGCGGCGACCGTCGGCGTACCACTGCAGGGTCGAGGTGGCGTCCGCTGGCCAGATCGTGGGGCTCAGGCGCACGATCCCGCCATCCGGGTCGGACGAGCCCCTGATGAAGCCCCGCTGGAGGACCGGCGGCGGGTCGCCCAGCCCGACGGGCACAGCCGCCGAGGTGACGGTGCCGGTCTCGTGCCCCGGCCGGTGTCCGGTGATGCGCACGGAGATCCGGTGGCCGACGTCCGGGGTCCGCAGCAGGTAGGAGTCGGACGTGGCGCCGCGGATCGGCTGACCGTCTCGCAGCCACTGGTAGGTCGAGCTCACCTCAGGAAGCGACCAGTCCGGTGAGGGCGCGGTGAGGACGTGCCCGTTGCGTGCGGTCCCCGTCGGCGCCGGGGTCGTGGCCGTAGGTGCCTCGCCGGCGCCGACGAGCAGACCCGGTGACGTCACGACCCCCGGTGCTCGACCCGAGGCCGATCCGGTGATCCGTACCGACACGACGTGCCCGACGTCGGCGCTCGTCAGCTGGTACGACGCATCGACGGCGCCGTCGATCGGGACGTCGTCGCGCCGCCACTGGAAGGCCGACCTGACCTCGCTGGTCGACCACGTCGGGACGTCGACGGCGAGGCGCTGGCCCGCGCGTGCGGTGCCGCGGACAGTCGGAGTCGCGGCGGTGGGCGCCGGCAGCTGGAACGAGATCGCGCCGACGTCGAGCGTCGCGGACTCGGGGGAGGCCGACAGGAACCGAGCCTCGCGGCGTACGGTGCCGCCGCCCAGATAGCGGCGTTCCTTCCGGACCTGGTCGTAGACGTAGACGGTGAACTCGGTGTTCCACCGGACCTTGGCCTGGTAGCGCCCGCCGCCGAGACCGGTCGCTCGGCTGAGCACCGTGCCGTCGCGATCGACCAAGCCGGCCCACAGCTGGTCGCCGTCGGCCGGCCCGCCATCGCGGTCGAACAGCTGGAACGTGACCTGGGTGGCTCCCGGTCCGACCGGGATCGACCCCGCGTCGTACGCCTGGTCCCCGACGAGGAAGCTCTGTGCCTCCCCGAGGTCGGTGGTGTCACCGAGGAAGAAGGTCTCACCCTCATCGGGTCCGTCGGCGGGAATGGCGGCGAGGGTGTAGCGGCCGGGGAGAGCCGAGAAGCGGTAGCGCCGGACACCGTTGGGAAGCCAGGCCCAGGCCACGACCCAGCCGCGATCGCCCTCGGCGTTGAGATGGACGAGGGCGACGTCGACTCCCTGGGCGTAGGTGTCCCGCAGCGTGATCGTCCCGGTCACCGGCGTGCCCGAACGGAGCACGAGATCACCGACGCTGCGCCCGGGGGAACGAGAGCCGAGGGTGAAGGTCTCGGCATCGATGATGCTGGGTGCGCCGCCCAACCAGGTCGTGGGCAGGCCGAGGCGCGTCTCGTCGATGTCGTAGGCGCCGTACACCGAGATCGTGAAGGTCCGGCCGCGGTCGACGGCGGGAAAGGTGAAGGCGCCGTCGTCGTCGGTCCAGACCTGGGACCGCACCGAGTACTCCAGGTCGCTCACCGATCGGACCAGGCTGACCCGGATGCCTCCCATCGGACGTCCGTCCTGGTCCAGCACCCGTCCGGTGACCGGCACGCCCCGGTCGCGCTCCAGTGCGACGGCGTCCAGGAGCAGGTCCTGCGCGGGCGCGACGGTGACCGTCGTACCGGCGCCGCCGCCGTAGTAGGCGGGTTCGAGGGCGGGCGCCACCCCGTCGGGCGAGGAGAAGCGGACGAGGTAGTCGCCGGCCGGGACGTGCAGCGTGTAGGCGCCGTGCGAGGCGAGGTCGCCGACCTCGTAGGTGAGGTCGCTGGCCACCGGCTCACCGCCGGGGTCGAGCACGGAGAACGCCTCGACGAGCACGTAGTCGCGCAGCAGGCCGTCGGGGCCGAGGACCGTGCCGCGGACGGTCGCGTCGGCGGGGAGCGTGGGGTCGATGCCGGGGGCGTAGCGCCGCTCGGACCCACCCGGCGCGGGCGGGTCCGCCGCGTCCGCGGGGGTGTGCGTGCCCAGGACGGCGACGAGGGTGCCGAGCAGCAGGGCTGCGAGGGCGACGATGGTGGTGGCGGTGCGCGTGCGCGCGCCAGCGGCCGGAGACATGGGACCTCTCTTCTGTTCCGGAGGACCTTAAGTCGGCTGGGCCCCTGTCCGCCGGGTTTCCCGGATAGTCGGGCCGCACGGACGGGCTCCTAGGCTGTGCGGGTGACCTCCAGCGACCTGCCCCACCGGCTCCGCGACGCGCTGACCGCGGCGTCCTTCACCTACGACGCGGTCGCCGAGCTCCTGGGCCCGCTGGCCCACGACGCGCTGGCGCGCAACGAGACCCGTCCCGGGGTACGACGGACCGCGGGCGGGTCGCCGCTGGAGACGCTGGTACGGCTGTTCCTGCTGCAGCGACCGGTGTCCGCGAGCCAGGCCGAGACCGCGCTCCCCGGGCTGGTCGACCGGCTGGCCGTCGAGGGGATCCTCGAGCAGTCGATCGGCGAGGTGGCCGCGCGGCTCGACGTACGCCCGTATGCGACGGAGGGGCTCGATCTCTGGGTGGTCAGCGACCTGACCCCCGGGCTGGACGGCGGACCGCAGCGGGTCGGGCCCGAGCACGTGCTGGGCATCAGCCCGGCGTCGACGTCGCTGGCCCAGCTGACGCTGCGCGACCCGGTCGCGCGGGCCCTCGACCTCGGCACCGGCTGCGGCGTGCAGGCGCTGCACCTGGCCGCGCACAGCACCTCGGTCGTGGCGACAGACGTCAACCCGCGCGCCCTGTGGGTCACCCGGTTCAACACCGCGCTCAACGACGTCGCCGAGAAGGTCGAGGTGCGCGACGGGTCGTTCTTCGAGCCGGTGCGGGGCGAGCGCTACGACCTGATCGCCACCAACCCGCCGTTCGTGATCTCGCCGGCGACGGGGGAGCGCCTGGTGTACCGCGACTCCGGGCTGCCCGGCGACCGGGTGGTCGAGGACATCGTGCGGGCCGCCCCGGACCACCTCACGCCCGGTGGCTGGTGCCAGGTGCTGGCCAACTGGGTCATCGACCGCGACCGGCCGTGGGACGAGCGGCTCGCCGGCTGGCTGGCCGACGACTGCGACGCGCTCGTGGTGCAGCGCGAGGTCGTCGACCCGGCCCGGTACGTCGAGCTCTGGCTCAAGGACGCGGGCCACCACGGGGGACCCGACTACGCGCACCGCTACGACACCTGGCTGTCCTGGTTCGACGAGCAGGGCATCGAGGCGGTCGGCTTCGGCTGGGTCAACCTCCGCAAGCGCTCCGGATCCGACACCGGGGCCGGGGCTCCGGCTCGCGAGCTCCTCGACTGGCCGTACGACGTCGAGCAGCCGATCGCGCCCGCGCTGGGCGCCTGGGGCGACGCCGTGGACGCCCTGGCCGACGGGGTCGGACCCGACTCGCGGCTGGTCGTGCGCAACGACGTCCGTCAGGAGACCGTCGGCGCCCCCGGCGCCGAGGACCCCGAGGCGGTCGTGCTGCGCCAGCAGCGCGGGCTGCGCCGGGCCCGTCAGGCCGACACCGTGGAGGCGGCGCTGGTCGGTGCGTGCGACGGCGAGCTCGCCGTCGGCCAGATCCTCGACGCGGTCGCCCAGCTGCTCGAGCGCGACGCCGAGGAGACCCGGGCGACCTACCTCCCGGCCGTGCGCGAGCTGGTCGCCCAGGGCTTCCTCGAGCCGGCGTAGGACGACTCAGTCGGCGGCCGCTCGGGCGCGGTCGCGCAGCCGGACCAGCTGCTCGCGGGTCGCGCCCAGCAGGACGTCGGCGCGTCCGAGCGGCAGCAGGTCGGGCACGCCGGTGGGCCGACCGCTCCACGGCTGGCCGCGGAAGCCGCGCAGCGCCGCGGCGACCTCGTTGCCCGCGGTCGACAGGCCGCCGCTCAGCCCCAGCGTGTCCTGCACGGTGCCGATCCGGCGTGGACCGGTGGGCTGGAAGAGACCGTTGGCCTTGCCGACCGCCCAGACCAGGCCACCGGCCAGGTGCGCGGCGGACTTGGGCCGCGTGACCCGGGTCGGGTCCTCGACCCACAGGGCGAGCAGCGCGTGCCGGAGCGCGACGGACGTCTCGGGATCGAACCACCGGTCGGCCACGACGTCGAGGAGCGTGGCGGTGGTCTCGACCCACTGCCGCGACCTCTCGTCCGGGAAGTCCGTGGGGAGGTCGGTCGTCTCGTCGCCCAGGGGCTCGGCGTCCAGCGCATCCACGGCGGCCGCTCCGCCGCAGAGGTAGGTCAGCCAGTCGAGGACGCGCACGTGCTGGGGCGGCTCGGGCGGCGGGGGCGGCGGGGCCGGTCGCTCGACGTACTGCTCCCACGCGGTGTCGCGGGCGTGCTCGTGACGGGTCTCGACGAGCCGGCCGCCGACGTAGACCAGGTGGGTGACGCGGTCGGCGAGGTCGATCGGTGGCTCGGCGTAGGGGGAGGGGTAGGGGTCGTAGCGGTCGTCGTACCAGTCGTGCACGGGAGCCTCCGAGAAAAGGGCAGGGGCGGGCCGTGCCACCGTGGCACGACCCGCCCCCGACGCGTGGAGCTCGTCCACAGGCCCCTGGATCAGGCCTTGATCCTGACCGTCTTCTTGATCGGCGCGACGTTGGCGTCGCCGCCGTAGGTGATCGTCAGCTTCCGCTTGCCCTTCTTGAGCTTCTTCAGCTTGATGACGACCTTGCCCTTGCTCTTGGCCTTCAGCGTGGTCGCGCCGACCTTCTTCTTGCCGTCCTTGACCACGATCGAGCCCAGCGGCCGCTTCAGACCGGGGACCTTCACGACGACGGTGAGCTTGCCGCCCTTGTAGGTGGCGACCAGCTTCGGCACCGCCTTCGGGACCTTGATCCCCTTGCTCGTGAAGACGATCGGTGCCCGGGTCGCGCCGTCGGGGTTCGGGTCCTCGATGGTGATCCGGTAGCTGACCGTGCGCCCGCCGGCGACGGCCGGGATCGCGAACTTCTCGAAGAGGTCGCCGTCGCTGTAGTCGTCGGCGGGCCGGCCGTCGATGAACCACTCGATGGTGACGTAGTCCTGCCACCCGGGGGTGGACCGGAAGTCCGGGCTCCAGGTGCCGAGGCTCGTGGTGATGGTCTTGCCGACCAGCACCTTGCCGCTCACCTTCGGGGCCGAGACCATCCGCGGGGCCGTGAGCAGCAGCTGCACGTCCTCCAGGACACCGGCCTCGATCCCCACACCCGGCGCGGTGATGGCGCCGCCCGCGGCGACCGTCACGACGGCGTACGCCGTGGTCTCGGCGTCGGCGTTCAGCAGCCACGTCGTGGCCCTGCCGGCCTTCTCGTAGCGCAGGTTGTACCGGCCGACCGGGACGTTGATGGAGAAGGTGCCCTCGGCGGTGGACGTGCCGACCCCGGCCTGGGTGCCGGTCCCGGCCTTGAACGCCCGGACCGTGGCACCGGCCAGCGGCTCCCCGGTCTCGTCGCTCACCGTGCCGCGGATCGCGTAGACGCCGGTCGACTTCGCCAGCACGACGTCGTCGAGGCCCGAGGTCAGGACCTCGCCGTCCACCTCCGACAGGGTGCCGTCGTTCGCCACCTTGATCGAGGTCGGCGCGGTCACGCCACCGTAGAAGGTGCCGTCCCAGGTGGTGCCGCCGACCGCGCGGCCGACGTACTCGATCGTGTAGGTCCCGACGGGCAGCTTCAGGGTGAAGGTGCCGTTGGCCGCCGAGGTCGTGGCGATCGCCGGCACCTCGGTGTCCGTGGTCCTCGCCCGCACGGTGATGCCGGCGAGCGGGTTGCCGGCGCCGAGCACCCGACCGGTCAGGTCAAAGTTGGTCGTGCCGCGCAGCGTCACGCCCTCCAGCGCTCCACCGGGGACGGGGTCGCCGCCGACGATGCTGACCGCGCCTCCGACGGCGACCACGACCTGGGCGGTCGCGCCGTCGCCGTTGAGCAGGTACGCCGTGGCGAAGCCGGTGCGGGTGAACTTGATCCGGTAGGTGCCGGCCCGCAGGGCCAGCGCGTACGCGCCCTCGTCGTCGGTGAGGACCGGGGTGACGGCGGCGCCGGGGGTGACGACCTCGACCGACACGCTGACGCCGCTGAGCGGGTCGCCGTTGGCGTCGGCGACGTCACCCGAGAGCGGGTACGTCGTGTCGGCGGTCGCCACGCTCAGGGTGGTGTCGCCGAGCGCGCCGCCCGCCTTTGGGACGTCGTTGACGGAGACGGCGTTGCCCTGGCCGACCTTGACCGGGGTGGACGCCGCGGGCGTCGCGCCGCCGTAGTAGGTCTGGACGTAGGCCGGAGCGGCCGCACCGTTGTCGGTGAACCGGACCGTGTACTCGCCGATCTTCAGGCCGGAGACCGACCAGGCACCGCTGGCGGTGGTCGCGGCCGAGACCCCGACCCGGCTCTCCGGGGCGAGGTCGCCCGCGGGGAAGACCTCGGCCACGATGCCGGCGACGCCGCTGCCGTTCGCGACCACCCGGCCGTTGATGGCGGTGCCGGCGGTGGCGTCGGCCAACGTCATCGACTCCAGGGTGGCCGGGGTGACGATGCCGCCCGAGGCGACGACGACCTGGATCTCAGGCTCCCCTGCGCCGGGGTAGGTGGCGCCGGTGAACCCGGACTTCGCGAAGGTCAGGCGGTAGGTGCCGACCTTCAGCAGCAGCCGGTAGCGACCGTGGTCGCCGAGCTCGCCGTCCGCGCCGGTGACGGCGCTGGCGAGGGTGCCGGATCCGTTCTGCGGCGTCGCGGTGACGGTGGCGCCGTCGATCGGGTCGCCGGCCTCGTCGAGCAGCTCGCCCACGACGGGGTACGTCGTGTCCGTGCCCTCCTTGGCCATCTCGGTCTCGCCCACGGCCCCGCCGGGGGCGGGGACGGTGGCGACGGTGACCGCGTTGCCCTGGCCGACCTTGACCGGCGCTGCCGTCCCGAGCTCGCTGCCGCCGAGGAAGGTCTGGATGTAGGTGTTCGCGTCCGCCACCTTGTCGGTGAACCGGACCGTGTAGGTGCCGATCTTCAGGGTGTTGAGCGACCAGGCACCGAGCGTGCCGGCGTTGGTCGCGGTCGTCGCCGTGGCGACGGGGGTGCCGGAGACGTCGCCGTACGGGAAGACCTCGACGGTGATGCCGTTGACGCCGGCCCCGCCGGACACGACCCGCCCGGAGAGGACCGCGTCGCCGGTGGCGTCGGCCAGCTCGACCGGGGCCAGCTCGGCCTCGGGGGACGGGGTGGTCCCGATCAGGACGGTGCCGTCGAGGTTGACCTTCACGTCGACCGGGGTCAGGTCACCGCCGGGGTAGGTCGCGTTGGTGAACCCGGTGCGGGCGTAGGTGACGCGGTAGGTGCCGGGCTTCAGCAGCAGCCGGTAGCGCCCGTGGTCGCCGAGCTCGCCGTCGGCACCGCTCTGGACGACCACCTGGTTGCCCACCGGGGTGGGCGTCTGCGGCACGGCGGTGACGGTGACGCCGTCGAGCGGGTCGTCGTTGGCGTCGGTGACCTCACCGGTCACCGGGTGCGGGGTGTCGGCGGAGGAGCGGGACAGGGTGACCGCGCCCAGCTTGTTCTCGGCCACCGGGACACCGGCGACCTTGGCCACGCCGCCCTGGGCGATCTCGACCGGAGTGGCGGTGGCGCCGCCGTACCAGGCCTTGTCGTAGGTGTTGGCGCCCGAGGCGCCGGAGAACTCGACGACGTAGGTGCCGACGACCAGGCCGTCGACGCCGCTGAGCGACCAGGCGCCGGTCGCGCCGGTGCTGGTGGTGCTGGCGACCGCGGTGGTCAGGTCACCCTCGCGGTAGGCCTTGACGGTGATGCCGGGCAGGCCGGCGGTGCCGTCGGTGACGGTGCCGCTCAGCGCGTACTCGGTCTTGCCGGCGACCTCGGTCTCGCCGAGGTCGCGGCCGGCGATCGGGGTCGCGTTGACCGAGATCGTGCCGTTGGCGGCGACGGTGACGACCGCGGTGGCGTCCCCGCCGCCCTGGTACGTCGCGTTCTCCCAGTCGGTCCCGCCGGCGACGTGGATCTCGTAGCTGCCCGGCTTCAGCTGCAGCCGGTAGCGGCCGTGCGCGCCGGCCGCGCCGTCGTCGCCGCTCTCGTCGACGTCCCCGGTGCCGGCACCCTGGGGTACGGCGCTGACGGAGAGGCCGTCGATCTCGGCGCCGTTGACGTCGATCACCGAGCCGAGCACGGGGTGGGTGGTGTCGGCGCTGGAGAGCGAGAGCTTGACCGGGTCGAGCGCGTCGACCGCCGTGCCGCCGACCTTCAGGGCGCCGCCCTGGCCGACCTGCACCTCGACCAGCGAGGTGGAGGAGTACGTCGTCGGCGTCGGGACGTTGTCGACGTACTCGAGGTCGTAGGTGCCGACGGGCAGGTTGAGCGTGTAGGAGCCGGTGCCGTCGGTGGTGTCGGTGTCGACCACGTCGCCGGCGTCGGTCGAGCCGGTCGGGAAGGCGCGGACGGTGATGTCGGCGATCGGGGTGGTGTCTCCGGAGACCTGGACCAGGCCGGTCACGGCGTACGGGTTGCTCACCAGGAGGACGTCGTTGAGCCGGTTGGCGACCAGCGGCTCGCCGGCGCTGGCGGAGAGGGCGCCGGTCGGGCCGACGGTGACGGTCGCGGGCGTGGTCTGGCCGCCGTACCGGGTCGAGACCCAGCCGGTCTTGGCGAAGGCGACCCGGTAGGTGCCGGGCTTCACCGAGACGGTGTAGCGACCGGCGTCGTCGCCCTCGGGGGCCGTGGTGCCGGTGCCGGAGTCGGTGCTGCCGCCGATCGGGGTGACGCTGACGTCGACGCCGCTGACCGGGTCGCCGTTGGCGTCCACGACCGCGCCGGCGACGGGGAACTCGGCGTCGGCGGGCGGGGTGGCGAGCTTGACCGTGGTGAGCGCGCGGTTGCCGGTGACGGTGACGTCGACCGGCTCGGTGCCGGTGCCGTCGTACCAGGCGGGGACGTAGGTGCTGCCGGGGTCGGTGTAGCGGACGTGGTAGACGCCGGGGGACAGGATCAGGGTGTAGGCGCCGCTGCCGTTGGTGGTCGCCGTCGCGACCGCGTCCTCCTCGTCGCCCGGGTGGTAGGCCGCGACGTTGATCCCCGTGAGCGGGGTGCTGCCCGCGTTCTGGACGACGCCCGTGACGGAGTAGGTCTGGGTGCTGGAGAGCTGGACCTCCTCGAGCTCGTTGCCCTCCAGCGGCTCGCCGTCGACCGAGAGCTGGCCCTCGTCGTCCACGTCGACCTGCAGCGGCTCCTCGCTGCCGCCGTACAGGGCGGTGGTGTAGCCCGTCTTGGCGAACTGCAGCCGGTAGCTGCCCTCGGCCAGCGGCAGCGTGTAGACGCCGCCGCCCGCGGTGGTGGTCTGGCCGGCGCTGGTGGTGAACGCCGGCGCCGCCAGCGCGGTCACGGTGACGCCGTTCAGCGCGGCGCCGAGGCTGTCGGACACCGAGCCGCTCGCGGCGCCGGGGACAGCGTGGGCGGGGGCGACGCCGACGAGGGAGGCCAGAGGGACGGCGAGCACGGTGGCCAGCAGGAGCACCAGGGCGCGGAGGGAGCGGCGGGGGGAAGGCATGGAGGGGGTCTCCTCGGTCGTGGCACGGACTGACCCATGCTGGCGACACCTTCGGGCCCGCGAGCCCTTCCTGGAGGAGTTGCCCGGGGAGGACTAGACCAGTCGTCGAACGGTCTCGCGGAATGCTCCGTCGCCGGCACGCGCTACCGTGACTGGCCGTGAGCCCCCTCGTGGGGATCCAGGACGTTCGAGGAAAGAGCAGCAGTGGCACACAAGTTGGTGATCGTCGAGTCCCCGGCGAAGGCCCGCACGATCGGCGGGTACCTCGGTCAGGGGTACGTCGTCGAGTCCTCCATCGGCCACATCCGGGACCTCCCGCAGAGCGCGGCGGACACCCCGGCCAAGATCAAGGACAAGCCGTGGGGTCGGCTGGCGGTCGACGTCGACCACGGCTTCGAGCCCTACTACGTGGTGCCGCGCGACAAGAAGGCCCACATCGCCAAGCTCAAGACCCTGCTCAAGGACGCCGACGAGCTCTACCTCGCCACCGATGAGGACCGCGAGGGCGAGGCGATCGCCTGGCACCTCCTCGACGAGCTGAAGCCCAAGAAGGGCGTCCCGGTCCACCGGATGGTCTTCCACGAGATCACCAAGCCGGCGATCCTGGCCGCCGTCGAGAACCCGCGCCAGATCAACGACGACCTCGTCGAGGCCCAGGAGGCGCGCCGGATCCTCGACCGCCTCTACGGCTACGAGGTCAGCCCGGTGCTGTGGAAGAAGGTCATGTCCGGCCTGTCCGCCGGTCGCGTCCAGTCGGTCGCGACCCGGCTGGTCGTCGACAAGGAGCGCGAGCGGATGGCCTTCCGCGTCGCGTCGTACTGGGACCTCGAGGGCACCTTCGACGCCGGCAGCAAGCACGAGCAGCGGATGTTCCCGGCCAAGCTGCACTCCGTCGACGACGTGCGGGTCGCCCGCGGCTCCGACTTCGGCCAGGACGGGCAGCTGAAGGCCAGCGCGAACGTCGTCCACCTCGACCGCACCCGCGCCGAGGCGCTGGCCTCCGCGCTGCAGGACACGACGTACGACGTCCGCTCGGTGGAGTCGAAGCCCTACCGGCGCTCGCCGTACGCGCCGTTCCGCACGACCACCCTGCAGCAGGAGGCCGGCCGCAAGCTCGGGATGAGCGCGTCGGTGGCGATGTCGGTCGCGCAGCGGCTCTACGAGAACGGCTTCATCACCTACATGCGTACGGACTCGACGACGCTGTCGGACAGCGCCGTCGGCGCGGCCCGGGCGCAGGTCCGCGAGCTGTACGGCGCCGAGTACGTCCCCGACAGCCCCCGCGTCTACGCCTCGAAGGTCAAGAACGCCCAGGAGGCGCACGAGGCGATCCGGCCCGCCGGCGACACCTTCCGCACCCCCGCGCAGACCGGCCTGACCGGCGACCAGTTCCGGCTCTACGAGCTGATCTGGATGCGCACGGTCGCGTCCCAGATGAAGGACGCCGTCGGCAACTCGGTCACCATCCGCCTCGGCGGGGCCGCGGCCACCGGCGAGGACGTCGTGTTCTCGGCCAGCGGTCGCGTCATCACCTTCCACGGCTTCCTCAAGGCCTACGTCGAGGGCACCGACGACGACTCCGCCAAGGACGACGCCCAGACCCGGCTGCCGAACCTCACCCAGGGCGACGCCGTCTCCGCCGCCTCGGTGACCGCGAACGGCCACGAGACCAAGCCGCCGGCGCGCTACACCGAGGCCACGCTGATCAAGGAGCTCGAGGAGCGCGAGATCGGGCGGCCCTCGACGTACGCCTCGATCATCGGGACGATCCTCAACCGCGGCTACGTCTACAAGAAGGGCACCGCGCTGGTGCCGGCCTGGCTGGCCTTCTCGGTCACCCGGCTGCTGGAGGAGCACTTCCCGCGGCAGATCTCCTACGAGTTCACCGCGCAGATGGAGGACGTGCTCGACGAGATCGCGGCCGGTCGCAAGACCCGCGCGGAGGAGCTGGCGGAGTTCTACTTCGGCTCCGGCGACGTCGAGGGCCTCAAGAAGCTGGTCGACGAGCTGGGCGACATCGATGCCCGCGAGCTGGCGACCTTCCCGGTCGGCGGCCCGGACTCCGGCATCAACCTGCGGGTCGGCCGCTACGGGCCCTACCTCGAGGGCCCGGACGACGAGGGCAACCCGATCGGCAAGCGCGCCAACGTCCCCGACGACCTGCCGCCCGACGAGCTGACCCTGGAGAAGGCGACCGAGCTGTTCGCCAACCCGGCGGGCGAGGAGATCGAGCTCGGCGTGCACCCCGAGAGCGGGCTGCACGTGGTCGCCAAGAACGGCCGGTTCGGGCCCTACGTCACCGAGGTGCTGCCCGACGACGCGCCGAAGTCGGCCAAGCCGCGCACCGGCTCGCTCTTCAAGTCGATGACGCTCGACACGGTCTCGCTCGAGGACGCCGTCAAGCTGCTGTCGCTGCCCCGTGTGGTCGGCGCCGGCGAGGACGGCGAGGAGATCACGGCCCAGAACGGCCGCTACGGGCCCTACCTGAAGAAGGGCACCGACTCGCGCTCCCTCACCTCCGAGGACCAGCTGCTGACGATCGGTCTCGACGAGGCGCTGCGCATCTACGCCCAGCCCAAGCAGCGCGGCCGGGCCGCGGCTGCCGCGCCGTTGAAGGAGCTCGGCAACGACCCGGTCTCCGGGCAGCCGGTGGTCGTGAAGGCCGGCCGGTTCGGCGAGTACGTCACCGACGGCGAGTACAACGCCACCCTCCGCAAGGAGGACAGCGTCGAGTCGATCACCCTCGAGCGTGCGGCCGAGCTGCTCGAGGAGCGGCGCGCGAAGGGTCCGGCCAAGAAGGCGGCCAAGAAGGGCGCGAAGAAGGCGCCGGCCAAGAAGGCCGCGGCCAAGAAGACGACCGCCAAGAAGACGACTGCCAAGAAGACGACCAAGAAGGCCGCGGCCAAGAAGTCCTGACCGCGGCCTCGGTGGCCGGGGGGCGCCGCGGCGGCCCCCGGGAGAGTTTCATCGGCTGGCCGATGAAACTCCTGCCTGGACGATGAAGCTTTGTCGTCCCGGCGTGAGCTTTGTCGGCCAGCCGATGAAACTCACGCCGGCGCCGGAGAGCGTCGGCCGACGCCCTTCAGGAGATCGACCATGTCCTGCTCGCTGAGTCCCGCACCGGGAGCGGTGAGCGACATCAGCCGGCCCTCGTTGCGGGTGGGCGCCTTCAGGTAGAGCACCGCCTCGCCCGACCCGTCGGTGGTGACCCAGGCCCGGGCCGGGTCCATCTCCGGGAAGTCGACCTCGCTCGCGTCCTCGGGCACCGACGCCGGCGAGGCCAGCGTGAAGCTGATCGGCTGCTCGCTGAGGCCGCGCTCGTACGACAGGGTCATCCCCATCACCTGGAACTCCTCGGTCACGACCTCCCCGGCGGAGGAGGGGGCGGTCGAGGGAGGGGCGGACGGGGCGGCCGGGGGTGGCGGGGTGGGGGCATCGGGGGCCGAGCCGCCGACCACGACGGCCGCGGCGGCGACGGCGGCCGCGGCGGGCAGCGTGACCATGCCGATCCGGCCCCACAGCGGGGTCGCGCGCACGGTCGGCACCGGGCCGTCGTACGTCAGGTCGTCGGCGGCGTCGTGGAAGGCGACCCGCAGGTCGCGGGTGAGGTCATCGTCGGTCAGCATCGGCGTTCTCCTTGGTGGGGGCGAGCACGGACCGGAGGCGGTCCAGCGCGCGGGCGGTCTGCGACTTGACGGTCCCCTCGGAGCAGCCGAGCGCCGCCGCGGTGTCGGCGACGCTGAGGTCGTCGAAGTACCGCAGCACCAACACCGCCCGCTGTCCGGCCGGCAGCTGCCGGGCCGCGCGCAGGAGGCGGTCGCGGTCGGCGACCCCGTCGGTCACCGGGACGGCCACATCGACCTCGAGGGGCGCCTCGCCGGGTCGACGGCGCAGGTCGCGCCACCGGTCCTTGGCGAGGTTGACCACGACCCGGCGGGCGTACGCCGCCGGATCGCGCCGGGCGGTGGACCATCGGCGGGCGGTCCGCAGCAGGGCGGTCTGCACGAGGTCCTCGGCGTGGCCGCGGTCCCCGGTCAGGAGGTACGCCGTGCGCAGCAGTCGGTCGGACGCGTCGTGCACGAACGTCTCGAACGAGCGCTGGTCGGCCCGGCTGATCACTGGTGGCTCCGTCTTGTCACACCCCCCAGAACTCCGACCCACGCCGTCAGGTTGTCACGGTCTCGAGGATTCGCCAGCGGACGCCGTACCCGGTGGCTAGCGTCGGTCCATGCGCTTCCGTTCCCTCGCCGCCGCGGCCTCGCTCGCGGTGCTGCTCCCCGGTCTCGCCATGACGTCGGCCCACGCCTCCGTCCCTGCTCACCGCGCCGCGAAGGTGACGTTGAAGGACCTGCCGGCCTCGTCCGAGGTGGGGAGGAAGGTCACGCTCGCGGGCACGGCCAAGCCGGCCCGGAAGGGCAAGAAGGTCAAGGTCACCGTCGAGCGGCTCTACGCCGGCGGTTCGTGGCAGAAGGTCGCCACGGCGCGGACCAACAAGAAGGGGAAGTACGCCGTCAAGGTCGCGCTGACCCGGGGCGGGACGACGTCGTTCCGGGTGAAGCGGGCCGGCGGTGGCACGACCGCGGCTGACTCGCTGGCGGTCTACCAGTGGCTGAACCTGGTCGACGTGCCCTTCCTGGTGGGCGGCGGCGCGGTGGAGATACGACGGGTGGCGAGGATCGGCGGCCGCGCCTTCCCGAACAGCATCCAGCTCCCCCAGGGCAACGGCGGCCTGGCGGTCAAGCCCAACGGGCTCTGCACCTCGCTCGAGTTCTGGACCGGGTTCCTGGACAGCCAGCGTTCCGGGCTGGCCGCCACGGCCCGCCAGAACGGCGGCCTCGGGGGGTACGGCGGACCGGCCCAGTCCCAGGTGTCGTTCTCGACCCCCGTGGGCCCGGCCGTCCGGGTGAGCCTGGATCTGACCGGGCAGCGCTACGGGTTCGGTGAGGTGATGGTGGCCGACGCCCCGAACACCGACCTGGTGCTGGCCAGCCCCCGGCTGCGGTGCAACGCCACCACCGTCGCCGAGATGGACTGGAACGAGCTCTCCCTCTGAGGCGACCCGTCTTGGCCGGTGTCGGCGGCCCCCCGTAGGTTCTCTGCGTGAGCAGCTCCGGGGTGTACGCCGACACCGGCGTCTTCGTGTGCTTCGAGGGCGGCGAGGGGTCGGGCAAGTCCACCCAGTCGCGGCGGCTGCGCGAGGCCCTGGAGGCGGACGGCCACACGGTGCTGCTGACCTTCGAGCCCGGGGACACCCCGGTCGGGCGGACGCTGCGCGAGATCGTGCTCAGCCCCGAGACCGGCGAGCTGTCCGACCGGACCGAGTCGCTCCTCTACGCCGCCGACAAGGCCGAGCACGTCGACACCGTCGTCCGCCCCGCGCTCGACCGGGGCGAGGTGGTCGTCACCGACCGCTACGTCGACTCGGCGCTGGCCTACCAGGGGGCCGGACGCGCGCTCGACGTCGCCGAGGTCGAGCAGGTGATGCGCTGGGCGACCGGTGACCTACGGCCCCACCTCACCGTGGTCCTCGACCTGGAGCCCGACGCCGGGCTGGGCCGGTTCGAGGGGCGCGACCGGATCGAGGGCGAGTCCCTGGAGTTCCACCAGCGGGTGCGCGAAGCCTTCCAGCGGATGGCCGCCGCCGCCCCCGACCACTACCTCGTGGTCGACGCCCGGCTGCCGGTCGACGAGATCGCCGGACAGGTGCTCGACCGGGTCCGCCCGCTGCTCGACCGGGCGGCGGTGGCGCCGTGAGCGTCTGGGACGACCTGGTCGGCCAGCACCGCGCCGCCGTGGCGCTGCGCGAGGCCGCCGCCGGTCACGGCATGAGCCACGCCTGGCTGTTCACCGGACCTCCCGGCTCCGGCCGCTCCAACGCCGCCGTCGCCTTCGCGGCCGCGCTCCAGTGCACGGAGGCCGAGGCCGGCTGCGGGGTCTGCCACGCCTGCCACACCGTGCTCGCCGGGTCCCACGCCGACGTCAAGCGGGTCAGCACCGAGGGCCTCTCGCTCGGCGTCGACTTCATCCGCGACCTGGTCCGGGCCTCGGCCCTCTCGCCGGTCGGCCGGGGCTGGCAGATCATCATCGTCGAGGATGCCGACCGGCTCACCGAGCGGGCGGTCAACGCCCTGCTCAAGGCCATCGAGGAGCCGGCCGAGCGCACCGTGTGGATGCTCTGCACCCCGACCGTCGAGGACGTGCTGCCGACCATCCGCTCCCGCTGCCGGCTCGTCACGCTCACCACGCCGACCGCCGCCGACGTCGCGGCCTTCCTGACCCGGATCGACGACGTCCCGGACGCGCTGGCGTCGTACGCCGCTCGCGCCAGCCAGGGCCACATCGGCCGGGCCCGGGCGCTGGCGCGCGACGAGGCGACCCGCAACCGCCGCCGCGACGTCGTCTCGATCCCGGCCGGGCTGACCAGTCTCGGGCGTTGCATGAAGGCCGCCCAGCGGCTCGCCGAGGTCACCAAGGAGGAGGCCGACGTCGTGACCGGCGACCTCGACGCCCGCGAGAAGGTCGACCTCGACTCGGCGTACGGCGTGGTCGAGCGCGGCCGTCGTCCGCGGGAGTACGCCCCGGCCCTGGCGACCCTGCTGAAGGAGCAGAAGTCGCGGGCCAAGCGCCGCCACCTCGATGTCGTCGACCGCAGCCTGATGGACCTGGTCTCGGTCTATCGCGACGCGGTCGCCCTCGCGACCGGGGCGCCGGGCGAGCTGGTCAACGCCGAGATCCGCGCCGACGTCGAGAAGGTCGCCGCCAGTGCGTCGCCCGAGCTCAACCTGCGCCGGATCGGCTGGATCTTCGAGGCCCGCGAGCAGATGCTGGAGTTCAACGTGCCGCCCGCCCTCGCCCTGGAGTCGATGATGGTGGCCCTGCAGTCGCCGGACAGCGTGCACGGATGATGGGGCCGCGCGCAGTCCGGGTCGTGGTGCTGGTGCTGGTCGGCCTGCTGGTCCTCGGTGCGCTGGGGGCGGCGATCTCCACCTTGGCCTCCGACGACGGTGGTGGTGGGGCCGGGCGCAGCGACGGTCCGGCCCGGGCCAACCCGCCCACGCCCCCGCCCGCCGGCGCCACCGACGCCCCCGAGCCGGCGCTGGCGCCGTACTACTCCCAGCAGCTGAGCTGGGGCGTCTGCCGCGAGCAGTACGAGTGCGCCACCCTGACCGTGCCGCTCGACTACGACCGGCCAGCGGGCGAGACGATCGACCTCGCGCTGCTGCGGGTGCCAGCGGGCGACCCCGACGGCCGGGTCGGCTCGCTGGTGGTCAACCCGGGCGGCCCGGGCGCGCCCGGCACCGACTACGCCGCCAGCGGCCAGTTCGGCGACCGTCTGGCCGAGGGTTTCGACATCGTGGGCTTCGACCCCCGCGGCACCGGCCAGAGCGCGCCGGTGGACTGCCTGTCCGACGACGACCTGGAGGCCTACCTCGCCGCCGACCCGTCGCCGGACGACCAGGACGAGATCGAGGCGACGGCCGCCGACGTCACCGCCATGACCCGCGGCTGCTCCGAGCTGTCGGGCGAGCTGGCGGCCCACGTCTCGACGGTCGAGGCGGCCCGCGACATGGACGTGCTGCGTGCGGCCCTGGGCGAGCCGGAGCTGCTCTACCTGGGGGCGTCGTACGGCACCTTCCTCGGGGCGACGTACGCCGAGCTCTTCCCCGACCGGGCCGGGCGGCTGGTCCTCGACGGGGCGGTCGACCCGACCCTCTCCGCACTCGAGCAGTCGCTGGCCCAGGCCGGCGGGTTCGAGACCGCGTTGCGCTCCTACGTCACCGACTGCGTCGACGGCGGCGACTGCTTCCTGGGTCGTTCCCTCGACGAGGGTCTGGCCCGGATCGCGTCCTTCCTCCGGACGGTCGACGAGGAGCCGCTGCCCGCCGGCGGCGACCGCGAGCTCACCGAGGGGCTGGCCTTCACCGGGATCATCACCCCGCTCTACGTCCGCGACTACTGGACACTGCTGGACCGCGGGCTGGAGTCGGCCTTCGACGGCGACGGGTCGGTGCTGGCCCTGCTGGCCGACGCCTACGCGTCGCGGGGACCTGACGGCAGCTTCCTCAACAACAGCGTCGAGGCGATCGTCCCGATCAACTGCCTCGACGACCCGGCCACCACCCCGGTCGACCGGGTGCTCGACCAGCTCCCGGCCTTCGAGAAGGCGGCCCCGACCCTGGCACCCCAGTTCGTCTGGAGCCAGGTGGGCTGCCTCGGCTTCGAGCCGCGCACGGCCGAGCCACCCCCGACCATCCGGGCCGAAGGGGCCGCGCCGATCGTCGTCGTCGGCACGACCCGGGACCCGGCGACGCCGTACGAGTGGTCGGTGGCGCTGGCCGAGCAGCTCGAGTCGGGCGTGCTGGTGAGCCGCGACGGCGACGGCCACACCGGCTACGGCTCCGACAACGCGTGCGTCGACGACGCGGTCGAGGACTTCCTGGTCGACGACACGGTGCCGGAGGACGGGCTCAGCTGTTGATCGACGCGGCCCGAGGAACGAGGGCCGAGGTCGCGACGGAGCGTGTCGAGACCGAGCCGGGGTCCCCTCGCAGCCTGGCGTCTCACACCGGCTCGGCGATCGCCTGGATGCGGCGGGTGGCCAGCTCGATCATCAGCCGGGCGGCGGGGGAGAGAACCGCGTCCTTGCGGTGCACGACGGCGAAGGTGTCGTACTGCCGCGGCCGCAGGGACGCCCACGTCGCGCCGGGGGCGAGGCGGGGGATCAGCTGGCGCGCGGCGCCGAGCGGGATGACGGTGTCGGCGTAGCCCATCCCGACCAGCTCGACGGCGGTCTCGATGTCCTCGACCTCGATCCGGGTCTGCGGGTTGCGGCCGGTCTCGTGCAGCATCTGACGCAGCGTGTGCCGGGTCGAGTCGACCGAGCGGAAGGTGGTCTCCGCCATCACCAGCGAGGCGAGGGAGAGCCGGTGCGCCGTCACCGGCGCGGCCACATGAGCGGGATCGGCGCTGACGTAGACCAGCTCCTCGCGGGCGACCGGGGTGAGGGTCAGCCCCTCGCTGCCCACCGTCGAGAGGGCGAGCATCGCCGCCTCCAGCCGACCGCGCCGCAGGTCCTCCGCGACCTCGGTCGAGTTCTGGCCGACCAGCTCGACCCGGACACCGGGATACCGAGCGAGTACGTCGGCGATCAGGCCGGCGCCGGCGTACAGGCGGGCGATGCCGAACATCCCGAACCGGATCGTCCCGGTCTCGAACGCCTTCACCGACTGCACCGCGCGCCGGGTCTCGTCCGCCGCCGCGAGCGTCCGCTCGGCGTGCGGGCGCAGGGTGTCGGCGACGGTCGTGGGGATCACGCCGCGGCCGACCCGCCGGAAGAGCTGGACGCCGAGCGACTTCTCGAGGGTGCGGATCTGCTCGGAGACGCTCGGCTGCGAGTAGCCGAGCTCCTCGGCGGCCCGGGTCAGCGACCGGTGCTCGTAGGTCGCGAGGAAGCAAGTCAGCTGGTGCAACGAAAGCATAGGGAAAGCCTATGGGTTCTGCAGGCAAGTGAGGCTACCCCTATGAGAGCGGCGGCCCGACAATTGTCGTGTACCCACCCTGACCCCTGAAGGAGGTCCCTCGATGTTCGCTCACCACTGCACGTCGTGCACCCAGCGCCAGCTGATCTTCCCGAGCCAGGTGACCTCGCTCGTGAACACCGACCACGGCATCATCGCCGCGTTCACCTGCTGGTGCGGCTCCGAGCAGACGCTGCTCACCGGCCGCAACGCCGGCGCCCCGGCGGAGGTCCGCGAGGACGCCGTCGTCGCCGCCTGATCGCGGATTTTCGCGAGGCCGACCGCTCTCCGTATACTTCCCCGGGTTGTCCGGCACCTGGTGCTGGGCGGCACGCCGCCTTAGCTCAGTCGGTAGAGCGAGTCACTCGTAATGACTAGGTCGTCAGTTCGATTCTGACAGGCGGCTCCACGTCAACAGCCCCCGCCTGCGGAGACGCAGGCGGGGGCTGTTGGCGTTCCGGGCCAACGGTGCCGAGTCGATGCGCTCCAGGTCCTGTCAGTTTGTCGACACCGCTCTGACGTGCGCGTTCGCACTCGCCGCAGGCGCCGCCGAGTTGGGGGTGTGCTCAGCGGCGGGACCGAGCGACCGCCTGGGCGGGGGCACGCTCCTGGAAGTGGCGGTGAGAGCGGGAGGTGCGTCGCGCGAACCGCGGCGGCATCGCGGTCGTATCGGCGCGGCCGACAGAGCCCTATCCCTCGGAGACGATGCGACCTAATGTTAGCGCTAACAATGGACGTGACGGTCGTCACGATGTATCGCTAGAGGACGCAGATGACTTCTCCTACGACCCGCCGACGGCGGTCGACGGCGCTGGGCCTGATCGCGGCGTTGGCCGCCACTGGCCTGACGAGTACCGGTCTGGCGGGGCTGGGCGGCCCGGCCACAGCGGTCGAGCCCGACCCCTCCCTGATCGCCAGCTTCAACTTCGATGACGCGGCCACTGGCCTCGTGGGTGCCGGTGCGAAGGCCACGGTGCAGGGCTCGCTCAGCCTGGTTGAGGGTCAGGACGGCACCACGGCCGTCAAGATCACGCGCGGCAACTGGCTCGACGTCACCAAGGACGACGGCACGCCGCTGCTGGCCGGGCTGGATGACATCACCATCAGCTACGACCGCAACCCCACCGACAGCAGCGCCAATGCCGGCTGGGCCCTGATCGCGCAGCGCAGCAACCAGACGAACGTCTATCAGCAGGAGCACTACGTCGGCGTCCTCGACAAGGCCACCAGCCTCGTGGTCGAGCGCTACGACAACGCCGGTGCGCGCGACAGCAGCGGCAACCTGAGCGCGGGCGCCCTGACTCCGGGATGGAAGCACGTCGACCTGGTGCTCGACGGCCCCGCCGCCCGCCTCTACGTGGACGGCGACCTCAAGGCCACCAACACGACGGGCAAGGCGCTCAGCACCATCCTCGGCGCCTCCGGCGGCGTCCTGCAGATCGGCAAGGCCGACTGGACGGCGAGCGACGAGTACTTCGACGGCCTCATCGACAACGTCGAGGTCCGCGACCAGGCCCTCACCGAGACCCAGGTCGCGCAGCTCAACGCAGCCCAGGCCCTCGCGAAGGTGCCGGACGAACTCACCATCGAGGCCTCCAGCTACGTGCTGCCCGGCGCCGAAGGCGTCGTCTCCTGGACGTCGCAGACCCCCGCGGTCTCGATCGACGCGGACGGCCGCACCGCCACGGTGACCCGCCCGGCCCCGGGTTCGCCGGCCACGACCGGCACCCTGATCGCGCAGGTCAGCATCGACGGCGAGCCCCGTACGAAGCGGGTCGCGGTCACCATCACCGCACCGCTCACCGCCGAGCAGATGGCCCGCGACGCCCTCGACGGCATCGTGCTGCCCGGTCTGCAAGACGTCCGCTCCAGCCTCGCGTTGCCCACCACCGGCGCGCACGACCTGCCCATCACCTGGACGTCGTCGGCGCCGTCGGTCATCTCGCCGACCGCCCTCGGCGAGGCCGCGCCCGGCGTGGTGACCCGCCCCGGCCAGGATCAGGTCGTCACGCTGACCGCCACCGTCGGCACCCTCACCCGCACCTTCAGCGCCGTCGTCCGTGCCGCCGTGGCCGCGCCCGAGACCACGGACTACCTCTTCGCGCACTTCACCGGCGTGGAGCAGACCCCCCAGGACGAGCAGATCTACTTCGCCACCAGTGAGGACGGCGACACCTGGACCGACACGCGCACCAACGGCAACCCGGTGCTGCGCAACGACGAAGGCGACCGCGGGGTGCGCGACCCCTACCTGGTCCGCTCACCCGAGGGCGACACCTTCTACCTCATCGCCACCGACCTCAACATCCACCTGCGCGGCGGATGGGGCAACGCGGGCGCCACCGACACCGGCAGCCTCAAGCTGGCCGTCTGGAAGTCGACCGACCTGGTCAACTGGGGCGAGCCGGAGCTGGTCGACGTCGCCTCCCAGATCCCCGGCGCCGGCATGGCATGGGCGCCCGAGGCGATCTGGGACCCGGTGAAGAAGCAGTACCTCGTCTACTGGGCCACCAAGTCCCAGGACACGAACACGCTCGGAGACTGGGTGAACGTCTACTACGCCACGACCCGCGACTTCGAGACGTTCTCCGACCCCGTCAAATGGATCGACCGCGACCACTCGATCATCGACACCACGGTCATCAAGATCGGCGACTGGTACTACCGCGCCTCCGGTGACGGCCAGATCACCATCGAGAAGTCGAAGAACCTCTACGCCACCACCACCTCCGCCACGGCACCGGCGTACGTCAGCGACGACCAGTGGTCGCTCGTCGGCACCCTGTCGTCGATCTTCGGCGACCCGAACTTCTCCGGCGCCCGTCTGGAGGGGCCCGAGTTCTTCGAGTACAACGACGACGACCGCAACGCACCCGACCAGCGACTGTGGGGCCTGCTGGCCGATGAGTACTGGAACGGCAGCGGCTACTTCCCCTTCCGGACCACCGATGTCGCCGCCACGAACGCCCCGCCGTGGGTCAACGCCAAGAGCAGCGTCAACTTCGGCGCACTCAAGAAGCGCCACGGCACCATCCTGCCCATCACCCGTGGCGAGCTGGACGCCGTCAAGGCCGCCACCGCGCAGCCCGGACTGCTCGTCGACGACACTCCGCCCACCGTGCAGGTGAGCATCGACCCGGTCGCCCGCACCGCCACGATCGCCAGCAACGACACCGGCTCGGGAGTCGCGTCCGTCGAATACAGCCTGGACGGCGACACCTGGGAGTACTACACCGGTCCGGTGGTCCTCGGGGACGACACGGGCACACTCGGGTGGCGCGTCGTCGACCGACTCGGCAACCAGGCCAGCGGCGAGCAGGCATTCGCCGGCCTCGAGGCCCTCTCCGGCCCGGCACCCGCCATCGCCGGGTCGGCGCGGGTGGGCTCGAGCCTCACCGCGGTGCTCGGTGCCTGGAGCCCGGCCCCGACCTCGGTGACGTACCAGTGGCTGCGCGCAGGGAGGCCGATCGCCGGCGCCACCGGGGGCTCGTACCGGATCGTCCCGGCCGACGCCGGCCGACGGCTCTCGGTCACGGTGACCGGCTCACGCGCCGGCTACGCCAGCACCCGACGGACCTCGACGCCGACTGCCATCGTGGCGCCCGGTCGCCTGACCACCGGCACGGTGCAGGTGAAGGGCCGCGCAGCTCCAGGCCGCACGCTCGTCGCCGTCGTCCGTCGCTGGGGCCCGGCCCCGGTCACGGTGGCCTACCAGTGGCTCCGTGACGGCAAGGTCGTGCGCGGCGCGAAGGCGACCGGCTACCGCGTGAAGCGCGTCGACCGCGGCCACCGCCTGTCGGTTCGAGTGACCGTCACGAAGGCCGGCTATGTCGCGGTCACCAAGGTCTCGCGCGTGGTCCGCGTGCGCCGACCAGCAGCTCAGTAGCCGCGAGGGGCGCGGGCGTACGGCGTGCGCCCGCGTCCCTCGCAGCAGTGCGCGGAGTGTGCCCGCCGCGGTCGCCGACGGCCAGTCGCCCAGCGCGAGCCTTCTCAGGATCGATCGTGTGGGTCTGCTGCACGAACCGGTGGGAGGTCGACGTGCCCTACCTCCGGCAGATCTGGGTACGAGCACGAGGTGACCTCACCTCTGGATGCGCGCGTTCTGACCTACCGGCTCTTCTACGGCCCCGCGCTCCTGGTCAAGCGTCTCCTCGTGCGTGACGGATTCGAGGTCATCGGTCCGACGACGCCCCGGAGCGGGCGCACCTGCACCTTGCAGGTCGCGACCGGAGGCGAGGGACGTGAAGGCCGGGCAGACGAGATCGTGCGGCGTTGGGCGCCGGATTCCTACCGGCTGACGGTCGATGCCGCGGGCAGGTCGTGACGCGGGTTCGCCCTGCGACCACGGGACGGCTCTCGGGGAGGGGGTCGAAGAAGTCGCGCCTGCGCCGCGCGGCGAACGAGCGAGTCACGGACTCGCGCCACCCGACGACCAGCATGCACAGACCGAGCGCGACGAAGCGGCATGCGGATGCGACGGACCACGCGGATCGACGAGACATCGATGCTCCCCTGGTCGAGATGTGCAGGGGCCTGGTGTCCCGCACCCGTCCACTCGAAACCGGTGCCACGGTGACCCGGTCAACCGCAGCAGGCCCGACTGCAGGGCCGCCGACACGGGTGGGCCGCGGATGGCGCAGATCCGGTTCCTGGTTTCGTCCCTCACGAGCCCAGCCGCGGAGGTCATCGGCGCCGGTCGGGTACCCCTTCCTCTCGGGTCCGCTTGCTGGCGACGCGCGTCCGACCAAGACTGGCCCAGCCCGATCGTCAACGTTCGACGTCCCGCCCAGGAGGGGCTGATGCTCACAGCTGCACCGTTCGCGGGTGCCCGAGACGGCACCAGGATGAACGGGCCTCGTGCATGGAGGTGCGTGATCGCAGGCGAGGCGAGGTGTCGACGTGGTCGATGAACGCGACCGCGACGGGCAGGGACGCGCGCAGCAGGCGCGTCCTCGTGACGCGCTGGGACGACCGCTGCCGTACGGCGCGGCCGGCGTCGAGCCCATCTCCGAGGCGCCGCTCCCACCGCGGGAGACGCTGGGCTACGCCCGCAGCCTGCTCGAGGAGGGGCGTCCGTTCGCGGCGCACGAGGCCCTCGAAGTCAGGTGGAAGTCATGCCCGGAGGAGGAGCGCGAGCTGTGGCAAGGTCTGGCCCAGCTGTGCGTGGGCCTGACCCACCACGCGCGCGGGAACGCGGTGGGAGCTTCCAGGCTCGTCGAACGAGCGGCCGGGCATCTCCAGGAGCACGCGCAGGCCGCCGGCCCTACCTTCGGACTCGACCTTGCGGCCCTCATCACGTGCGCCCGCCTCCGCCTGCAGGACGCGTGAAGGCTCCCCCGCGAGAGGGGAGGTGACGTCAGGGTCGAGCCCCTCTGCCGTCGGGTCCCGAACCAGACCGTGATCCCGGAGTCCTCCTGCACCTGCGACGCATCCGGGGTGGAGGCCCGTGGTGGACCCGTCGGAAGCATCCGGGCCATGCCGGCGTGAACGGCTGGTCGCAGGAGGTGCGCCCGGCGTACCCGAGTTTCCCGAACCCCCTGCACGGCCGGCGAGCGTCCCCTACCTTGACCCGGTGATGAAGCGCTCTCGGGTCCTGGCCCTGGTCCTCGTGACCGTCGTGTCGGCGGTGCTCAGCATGGGCTCGGTCTCGCCGAGCCCGGCGGCGGCCTCGTCGGCCGCGGGCGGGTTCCGGTGCACGATGGAGGCCTTCGGGCACACCCAGGACGGGCGGATCACCTTCCGCCGTGTGGTGAACGACCGGGTCGAGGTGTCGAAGACGACGGCCGGGCCGGTGGGCTGGCGACCGATCTCGTGGACGCTCCTGAGCTACAACGGCTGGCCGGGGCACGAGGAGACCGAGCAGCTGGTCGCGGCGACGGACGGCAAGATCCGGCTCGTCGCGACCGAGTGGAACGAGGGCGGGAACCTGAGCGTGCGCGTCCTGAAGGTGGTCGGACGCGGGTACCCGAGCCGGCTGATCACGTTCGACAACGGCAACGTCTTCTGGGTGGGCGCCGACCGGGCGCTGCGGCGCGCGAGGTTCACGGGCAGCAAGCTCGTCCGGAGGACGGTCCTGCCGGTCACGATCAGCGGCGCGACCGCGATGACCGCGCGCGGCGAGGAGTTCGGTGAGTCGCGGATCTACTACACCGACCGGGCCGGCGCGCTCCACGTCGTGACGAACGACGGCGCGAAGGCGACGGATGTGGTCCTGAAGGCGAGCGGCTACCGCGGTGTCACCGGGTTGCGGGCGGGCGGCTGCTCGTCGGCGAACGGTGCCCGGCACCGGCCCTACCTCGGCCTCCTCCTCGTCAAGCGCACGACGGGGGAGGGACGGTTCCAGCGGATCCTCCGTCCCACGGCGGCGAACGGTGGCCGGGTCACGAAGTCCGTCCGTGTCGGTCGGTCGGACTGGACGTGGCGCCGGCTCGGGTGAGCCGACCTGGCCGAGCACGCGTGGTCCGGGGGCATCGCACGATGCGGAGATGGCAACGTCCGTCGCGGGCGTGACGCCACGCCACGGACCTACGTTGGCGAGGTGAACGACCCGCACCTCGACCCGCAGATCGCCGTACTCGCCCGTGGTGGGGCAGTGGCGGAGCCGCCCGGGCCACAGGTGCGGTCCGTGCGGGACCTGACGGTGCCGGGCCCCGGCGTCCCGGTGCGCCTGTACGGCGGGGAGCGCGACGACTGCGTCGTGGTCTTCCTGCACGGGGGCGGGTTCGTCAGCGGCGGGCTGGACAGCCACGACGCCCACGCACGGATGCTCTGCCGCGACACCGGGCGCAGCGTGCTCGCGGTCGACTACCGGCTGGCCCCCGCCCACCGCTTCCCCGCGGCGTACGACGACGCCCTGGCCGCCGTCCGCTGGGCGGCCGACGAGCTCGCCGACCGGGTCGCGGTCGCGGGTCCGAGCGCGGGGGCGAACCTTGCGCTGGGGGCGGCGCTCGCGCTGGCGGGGACGACCGCGGCGCCGGTCGCCCAGCTGCTGGTGAACCCGCTGGTGCACGGCGACCCGTCGTACCCCTCGCGGAGCGAGCTCGCCGACGCCTACGGGCTGACGTCGGAGCGGCTGGAGTGGTGCACCGAGCAGTACCTCGCCGATCCGGCGCTGCGCGACGACGTGCGGTTCGCGCCGCTGCTCTCGCCCGACCTCGGTGCGCTCCCGCCGACGGTGCTCGTCGTCGCGGGGCGGGACCCGCTGCGCGACGAGGGCCGCGAGCTGGGGCGTCGGCTCCGCGTCGCCGGGGTGCCGGTCGATCTCAGCGAGGAGCCGGGGATGCCGCACGGCTTCTGGCGCTTCGCCGAGCTCTCGGACGCGGCCGGCTCGGCGGTGGCGCGGATGGGGGCGCTGCTCCGGAGCCGGATCGACGCCGCTCCGTAGGATCGCGCCGTGCCGCCCCGCTCCCCGCTGCCGCTCCGGCACGGGCTGAGCGCGGCCTGGGTGTGCACGCCGCACCGCGACCCGGAGCGGCCCGCGCCGTGGACGACGATGGGGGCCTGGCTGCGCGACCACGTCGACGCCCGCGTCGAGGTGGAGCCGATGCTCGCCGCCGGCCGCTTCGTGTACGCCGACGCGCGCCCCGTCGCGGACGCGGACCCCTACCGGCCGCACACCTTCGTGTGGTTCCACCGCGACCTGCGCGACGAGCCCGTCGTGCCGGGTCCGCTCACCCTCGTCCACCGCGACGAGCGGGTCCTGGTGGTCGACAAGCCCGCCTTCCTGTCGACGGTCCCGCGGGGGCGGCACGTGACGCAGAGCCTCGTCGTCCGGCTGCGTGACGAGCTCGGCCTGCCGGACCTGACGCCGATGCACCGGCTCGACCGGGTGACCTCCGGACTGGTGCTCTGCGCGGTCGGGAAGCAGTGGCGCGGGGCCTACCAGGCGATGTTCGCGCAGGGGACGGCGCGCAAGACCTACCGCGCGCTGGCGCCGTACCGGGCGGAGCTGGAGGAGCCGCGCACGGTCCGCGACCACATCGCGGCGATCCCCGGCACCGGGCGGGCGGAGATCGTGGCCGGTGCGCCGGTCAACGCCGAGACGCTGGTGGAGCTGGAGGAGCGGCGCGGCGACCTCGCGGTCTACCGGCTCACCCCGCGCACCGGCCGCACCCACCAGCTGCGGCTGCACCTGCGCGACCTCGGCGCCCCGATCGTCGACGACCCGATCTACCCGGTCGACCTGGAGGTGGACGTCGACGACTTCACGCGGCCGCTGCAGCTGCTCGCCAGCGAGCTGGAGTACGTCGACCCGGTCGACGGCGTCGTACGACGGTTCGCGAGCCCGCGGGGCCTGCCGCTGAGCGCTCTGGGGCGGTGAGCCGCCCACCATCGGCCGGCCAGGAACGGTGGACACCGCACCGCCCGACGGCGCGTCGCGCGGAACGGATCCGCCGGGGCGCCCCGCGGGACTAGCATCACCGGGCACGTCACAGGAGCGGGGGAGAGCCGTGGTGGGACCGGGTCTGGCACTGCCGGCCGCGCCCGACCACGGGCCGGAGTTCGGGCACGACGCGCTGGTGGTCTGCGACAACCTGGTGCGGATCTACCAGACCGAGAGCGTCGAGGTGCAGGCCCTGCAGGGGCTCGACCTGCTGGTGCACGAGGGCGAGATGATCGCGCTGGTCGGGGCGTCCGGGTCGGGCAAGTCGACGCTGCTGCAGGTGCTGGCCGGGGTGGACGCGCCCACCGCCGGGCGGGCGCGGGTGGCGGGGCACGACCTGCTGGACATGAGCCGCGCGGACCGGGTGCGCTACCGGCGGCACGTGGTCGGGTTCGTGCGTCAGCAGTCGGTGCGCAACCTGGTGCCCTACCTGACCGCCGCCCAGGTGGTCGACCTCCCGCTGAGCATCGCCGGCGTACGACGGAGCGAGCGGCGCGAGCGCACCGCGGAGCTGCTGGACACACTGGGGGTCACGCACTGCGCCGACCGGCGGCCCGGGCAGATGTCGGGCGGCGAGCAGCAGCGGGTGGCGATCGCGGTGGCGCTGGCCATCCGGCCGCGGGTGCTGCTCGCCGACGAGCCCACCGGCGAGCTGGACAGCGAGACCGCGCAGGAGGTGTTCGCCGCGCTGCGCACCGCCAACCGGGTGCTCGGGGCGACGGTCGTCGTGGTCACCCACGACCGCGCGGTCAGCGACCAGGTCGCCCGGACCGTGGCGATCCGGGACGGCCGCACCAGCAGCGAGGTGCTGCGCAGCGACGAGGGGGCGGGGGCGCTCGGCGCGGCGGAGGAGTACGCCGTGATGGACCGCGCGGGTCGGGTCCAGGTGCCGCGCGAGTTCCGCGAGGCGCTCGACCTCACCCGCCGGGTCCGGCTCGCCCTGGCCGCGGACCACGTCGAGATCCGCTCGGACCGCGAGGGGGGCCGGTGAGCGCGGTCGTCGTCCGCGGGCTCACCCGGTCGTACGGCGCGGGCCCGGGCACCGTGCACGCGCTGCGCGACGTCTCCTTCGACGTGGCCCCCGGCGAGATGGTGGCCGTGGTCGGCCGGTCCGGCTCGGGCAAGACCACGCTGCTCAACCTGCTCGGCGGCCTCGACCGACCCGACACCGGGACCGTCCACCTCGAGGGCACCGAGGTGACCGCGCTCGGCGACGAGGGGCTGAGCGCCCTGCGGCGCGACACGGTGTCCTACGTCTTCCAGACCTTCGGCCTGCTGCCCGCGCTCACGGCGGCCGAGAACGTCGGCGTCCCGCTGCGCCTGCGTCGTACGGCGGTGGCCGCGCGCGAGCAGCGGGTGGCCCTGCTGCTCGACCTGGTCGGCCTGCGCGAGCACGCCCAGCAGCGACCGGCCGAGCTCTCCGGCGGCCAGCAGCAGCGGGTGGCCATCGCCCGGGCACTCGCCGGCTCGCCCCGACTGCTCGTCGCCGACGAGCCGACCGGCCAGCTCGACGCCGAGACCGGGCTCGCGGTGATGGCCCTGCTCCGGGCCGTGGTCGAGTCCGAGGGCGTGACCGCGGTGGTCGCGACCCACGACCCGGTGATGATGTCGCTCGCCGACCGGGTCCTCACCATCGCCGACGGACGGGTGCACGGGTGACGTGCTGAGGTTCGTCGTACGCCGGGCCCTCGTGCAGCGGCGGATGGTCGTCGCCGCCGTCGTCCTGGTGGCGGTGGCGGCGACCCTGCTCGGCACCTGCGCGCTGCTGCTGGGCCCGACCCAGGACCGGGCCTTCGCCGAGCAGGTGCAGCGGTCCGAGCCGGCCGAGGTGGACGTGACCGCCTACCTCGTCGACCTCCCCGGCCCCGACCTGGTCGCGGCCCGCGAGGAGGCCGGCGTCGTGGTCGCCGGGGTGCTGGCCACGACGGACCCGACGGTGACCGGCAGCGCGACCTCGCGGATGCGCCGGCTCGCCGACGGCGACCGGCTGGGCTACCTCGTGGCCGGGGATGACGTCGAGCAGCGGGCGGTGCTCACCTCGGGTCGCTGGCCGGTCGGGGCCGGCGAGACGGTGCTGCCCGACGTCGCCGCGAGTCGCCTGGAGCTCCGGGCGGGGGACCGGCTGCGACTCGGCGGGGAGATCGGGCAGGGCGGCGTGGACGGCGACCTCGCGCTCCGGGTCGTCGGCACCTTTCGGCCGCTCTCGCGGGCCGGGTGGGAGACCGACCCGCTGGGCGGCGCGGGCTCCGAGCCGTCGTTCAGCGACGGCTCGGTGACGGCACCGGCGTTCGGGCCGTTCGTCGTCACCGACGACGAGCTCCGCGCCAGCGGCTCGACGGTGTCCGGGCTGCGGGTCACCGCCCACCCGACCCTCGCCCTCGCCGACGACCGGGCGCTGCGGGACGCCGTCGCCGCGCTCGACCGGGCCTCGGCGCTCCTGGACTCGCGGGTCGGCGACCGGGCCCGGATCACCCGGGTGGGCTCGGACCTGCCGCGGACCCTCGACCGGATCCACGCCCAGCAGGACACCACGCGGGCGACCGTGGTGGTCGTGCTGCTGCTCGGCGCCGCGCTGTCGCTCGCGGCGGTGCTGCTGGCGGGCCGGTCGGTCGCCGCCGTACGGGACGAGGAGCGGGCCCTGCTCGTCGCCCTCGGCCTGAGCCGCGGGCAGCAGGTCGGCGCCGCGCTCGGGGAGGCGCTGCTGCTCGCCGTCGCCGCGTCCGTGCCGGCCCTTCCCGCGGCCGCGCTCGCCCACTCCCGGCTCACCCACCTGCCGTCCCTCGAGGCGGCCGGGCTGGCCCAGTCGCCCACGGTCACGGCGGGGCTCGTGGTGACCGTCCTGGCGGCGGCGCTGGTGCTCACCCTGGCGCTGGTCGCGTCCGCGGTGGATCCGTCGACGACGACCGCCGCCTCCCGGCGCCGCGCCGTCGCGGGGCTCGGCGTCGACGCGCTGCTGGTCGGCGCCGCCGTGGTCTGCGCGTGGCAGCTGCGCTCGCAGCCGGCCGGGGCCGCCACCGGCGGTGACGTCACGCTGCTGCTGGCGCCGGTCGTCTGCCTGGCCGCCGCGACCGTGCTCGTGGTCCGGCTGGTCCCGCTGCTCCTCGCCCTGGTGGCCCGGGCGGCGGCCCGGTCCCGCGGCCTGGTCCTGCCGCTGGCGGCGCACCAGGCGGCCCTCCGGGCCCGCACCGGTACGGCGACGCTGCTGATCGTCGCCGCCGTCGCCGCGATCCCCGTCGGCCTGGCGCTCCACAGCACCTGGTCGCAGTCGCAGGACGACCAGGCCGCGCTGCGGGTCGGCACCGACCTCGCGCTCACGCTCGCCGGGCCGCCGAGCAGCGCGGACGCCGCCGCCGTGATCGCGGCGACCGCCGACCAGGACCCGGTCGTGTCCGCGGTGGTGGACCGCCCGGTCGTGCTCGGCCGGTACGTCGGCGAGGCCGGCTCGCCCCCCGTGCTCGTGGCCGTCGACAGCCGGCACGCCGGCGAGCTGCTCCGCGGGCGCCACGAGGCGGGGCGGCCCTGGTCGGCGGTCGGTGCCGAGCTGGCCCCCGGGCCGCCGGTCGAGGGGGTGCCCGTCCCCGAGGACGGCGCCGGTCTGGAGCTGACGGGGACCGCGCTGGACGGGGCGCGGGTCACGCCCACGGTGGTGCTGCAGGACGCGTCCGGCTTCCGCGGGTCGGTCTCCGGCGTGGCCGTGCCGATGGACGGCCGGCCTCACCCGGTGGAGTGGCGGGGGCCGATCGGACCGGACCAGCGGCTGGTCGCCGTACGGCTGGAGGTCGACGGGGCGCCGGTCGACGAGCCGACCGTGGGGACGGCGGACGTGGAGATCGCGCTCGGCGTCCCGGGGGACACCGCGGGCTGGCAGGTGCACGCGCTGGGTCGGGACACCCCGGTCCGCAGCGCCGAGGTCGTCCCCGGGCTGCGGGTCACCGCCCGGCTGGACCTGGCCTACCTCGCCTACACCGGCGCCGACCTGCTGGTGACCGCCTTCGCGCCCCCGGACGAGGTGCCGGTCGCCGTCTCGCAGGACCTGGCCGACGCCGTCGGCGTGGGGGTCGGCGACGACCTGTCCGCGATCGTCGGGGAGACCGACCTGCCGTTCCGGGTGGCGGCCGTGGTGCCCAGCGTGCCCGGTGCCCCCGGTCGGACGGCGGTGCTGGCGGACGTCGACACCGTCTCGCGGGCGCTCGTGGACGCCGGCCGGCTCGAGCCGGTCGTCGACGGCTGGTGGGTGGCGGACCCCGGCCCCGGGACCACCCGCGCCCTGGAGGACCTCGACCTGGGTGAGGTGCTCACCCGGCAGGAGCTCGCGACCGACCTCGCCCAGGGGCCGCTCCGGGTCACCGTCCCGGCCGCGCTGCTCACCCTCGTCGTGGCCGCGGCGGTGCTGCTGCTTGCCGGTGTCGGGCTGGTGCTCGGCGCCGACCGGCGCCGGCGGACCGCCGAGGTGCCGCGGCTGCGGGCCCTCGGCCTGACCCGGCGCGGCGCCCGGCGGCTGCTGCTGGCCGAGCACGCGGCGCTCGTCGTACCGCTGCTGCTGGCGGGGACCCTCGCCGGCGCCGGGGTGGTGCTGGCGATCGGACCCGACCTGGTCCGCTCCGACCTCGGCGCGGCGCCGGTCCCCGCCGCGGTCGTCGCCTGGCCGTGGACGGTGTCGGCGCTGGTCCTCGGGGGGCTCCTGGTGGGCGTGCTGGCCCTCACGGCGGTCGTCACCGCCCGCCAGGTACGACGCTCCGACCTCGCCGACCTGCGTCAGGGGGACGGATGAGACTGCACGGACCCACCCTCCGCGGCCGGGTGCGCAGCGATCCCGGCCTGCTGCTCCTCATGGGCCTGGTCGTCGCGCTCACCACCGCCCTGACCGCGGCGGTCGCGCCCCTGACCGACCGCACGGGCGACCGGGCCTTCGCGGACGCGGTGCGCGACGCCGGCCTGCGCGGTGCGGTGGTCGCCACCCTCCCCGAGGGGTACGACGACCCGCGCGGCGAGCGGACCCGCGACCCGGGCTCCGCGACCGAGCTGCGCCAGGCCACGTCGTACGCGCAGGGCACGCTGCCCGGCCGGCTGGCCCGGGTGCTCCGGCCCGGGGTCGCGACGACCACCACCCTCGCGCTGCAGCTGCTGGACGCCGGACCGGGCCGCTACCTGCGGCTCGCCTACGTCGACACCCCGGACGGCGAGCCGGCCGTCACCTACACCGCGGGTCACGCGCCCCGGGCGGCCGTGGGCGAGGACCGCGCCGACGCCGCCGTGCCCGCCGGCGCGGGTCCGTGGCCGGTGCAGGTCGCGCTGTCCGAGGCGGCGGCCGCCGCCCTCGACGTCGGCCCCGGCGACCGGATCCCGGCCGAGGACGAGCAGCACCGCGAGGTGCTGGTCCGGATCAGCGGCGTCTACGTCGCGTCCGACCCCGACGACGACGCCTGGCAGGTGTCGACCGAGCTGCTCGAGCCGTCCCAGGGGATCTCCGAGGGCGTGCTGCGCACCTCGGCCGCGGCGCTCGTCTCCGCCGCCGCGTTGCCCGACCTGCGGCTCGCCGTACCGGCCGACGACCTGACGCAGCGCATCCTCTTCACCCCGCGCCCCGAGCGGCTGCGCTGGCGCGACTCGCGGGAGCTGGAGCAGGCCGTGGCCTCGCTGCAGACCACCGCCGGGGTCGGCGGCGGCGACCTCTCCTGGGACAGCCTGCTCGACCGGGTGCTGGCCGACGAGCGCGTGCAGGTCGCGTCCGCGCAGGGGCAGGCCCAGGTCCTGCTGCTCGGGCTGCTCGCCTGCGCACTGCTGGTGCTGACCCTCGGCGCCCAGCTCCTGGTACGACGGCGCGCCGGTCCGGTCGTGGTGGCCCGCGAGCGCGGCGCCTCCCTGGCCGGCATCTCCGGCGAGCTGCTCGTCGAGTCGCTGCTCGTCGCGGTGGGCGGGGCCGCCGTCGGGCTCGGCGCCGTCGCCCTGCTGGCGGGCACCCCCGGCTGGGGCTGGTCGCTCCCGGTGCTCGCGATCGCCGTCGGTGCGGCGCCGGTCCTCGGGGCGGTCCTCGCCGCGCGGGCGACCGGTGCACGGCGGGTGCCGGCCAACCGCGCAGCCCGTCGTACGGCGGCCCGCTCGCGGCGGCTGACCCGGCTCTTCCTGGAGGCGAGCGTGCTGGTCGCGGCCGGGCTGGCCCTCCTGGCCCTGCGCCAGCGCGGCGTGGTCGGGGCCGACCTGACGGCGGCGTCGGCCCCGACCTGGTGGGCGGTCGCGGGCGCGGTCGTCCTGCTCCGGCTGCTGCCGCCGGCGGCCCGCCTGGCGCTGCGCGGCGGACGTCGTACGACGGGGACGGTGCGGTTCCTCGCCGCGGCGCGGATCGCGGAGACCGGCGCCCGGGCGCTGCCGCTGCTGGTGGTCACGGTCGCGGTCGCCCAGCTGACCGTGGGCGTCGCGCTGGCGGCGACCGAGCGTGAGGGGCAGGCGGCCGGCGCGCTGCTCGCGGTCGGGGGAGACGCGCGGCTGACCACGGCCCCGGGCGCCGACCTCGCCCCTGCGGTCGCGGCCGCCCCGGGCGTGCGCGCCGCGGCGTCCGGGCGGGTCGAGGACGGCGTGCGCGCGT
This sequence comes from Nocardioides lianchengensis, assembly GCF_900101465.1. GTDB lineage: Bacteria > Actinomycetota > Actinomycetes > Propionibacteriales > Nocardioidaceae > Nocardioides > Nocardioides lianchengensis. The sequence goes on along the minus strand of NZ_FMZM01000004.1, from coordinate 147,131 downwards.
CGTCGCGGAGCAGCGCCGACTCGGTGCGGCTGGTGGTGGTCGACGCGGCGTCGTACGCCTCGCTGCTCGCGGCGAGCGCCCTCCCGGACGCGCCCCGGCTCACCCGTCTCCGAGGCGGCGGCGACCGGGTGCCGGCGCTGCTGCTCGGCGGCGACGCCGGGCTGCGCGACGGCCTGGTGGTGCGCTGGGACGACGAGAACGTCCCGCTCGACGTCGTCGGGACCGCGCCCCGGGTGGACGCCTCGGTCGACCCGGTGGTGGTCGTGGACGCCGCCGCCTTCGCCGACGCCGGCGCGGTGGCCCAGCCCGACACCGTGTGGGCGGTCGGACCCGGAGCGGCGGACGCGCTGGAGGCGACGGGGGCCGGCGTCGTCCTCCGGTACGACGACGAGCTCGCCGCCCGCCGGGACGCGCCCCTGGCCGCGGGCCTGGTCCGCCTGGCCGTCGCCACCTCGGTCCTGCTCCTGCTGCTCGCCGTCCTCGGGGTGGTGCTCGCGGCCGCTGCCGAGGCGCCGGCCCGGGGCGAGTCGCTCGGCCGGCTGCGCGCGCTCGGTCTCGGGGACCGCGAGCTGCGCCGGGTCCTGGGCGCCGAGCTCGTCGTCCCCGTCGCGGTGGCCGTGCTGGCCGGCCTGGCCCTGGGCGTCGGCGCCTCCGCCGCGACCTTCGGCTCGCTGTCGCTGGAGCGGATCACCGGCCAGACGACGACGCCGGACCTGGTCCTCCCGTGGTGGACGGCGCTCGCGGTCGGCGTCCTCGTCGGCGCCGTCCTGGTGGTCGCCCGCGTCGAGTGGCGGCGGCTGCGGAGGCGGTCGCTGGCGGGGCTGCTGCGGGGCTGACGGCGTGCGGCCCCGGTCCGGCGGTGAGCTGTCCACCGTTCGTCGTACCGGATCGGTGGATGACGCACCGCCGGGTGGCGCGTCGCGGCCGACACCCCGCGGCGGCGGTGCGTCCGCCACCGAAGGCCGCGCGGGAACGGTGGACAGCTCACCGCTGCCCGGGTGGTCCCGCCCTGCCGACACCGGCGCGACGAGGGGAACGCCGGACACCGGGGGTGGGTGGTGGCACCATGCGGTCCCGGAGGTGGAGCCCGTGTCGACCCAGACGCTCACGTACCAGCGGCCGTCCGCGCTGACGGACCCACGCCGGCTGGTCCTCGAGACCGGCGGCGGTCGGGCCCTGCTGCACCCGGCGGCGCACCCCCGCTTCTTCGACGGCTGGGTGACCCGCCCGCACCTCGTCGCCGAGGCACTGCGCCAGGTCGCCTCCGTCGCCGCCGCCGAGTACTGGCGGCGTGAGCGGGTGCCCGCGGGCGGCGGATTCGACCCGGTCGTCACCTCGGACGGTCGGATGCTGCGGTTCGAGTCGTTCTCGCTCTGCGGCGGTGTCCAGGCGCGGCTCGACCTCGAGCCCGAGATCCTGGATGGCGACCTCCTCGACCGGGGGACGACCAACGTCGACGTCAACGAGCCGCTGCGCCGGATGCTGACGGGCGTCGCCGCCGACGGGATGCTGCACCTCTCGGTCGGCTCCGACGGCCTGGTCGCGACGACCGGGGAGGGCTCGGTCGTGGAACGACGGGTCCCCCTGTCGACCCGTTGGCTGCGCGGCTTCGCGGAGGCCCAGCAGCTGGCCTCGACGTTCGAGCTGCGCACCGAGCTCGACGGCCGGCAGGCTGCGGCGTTCCTCACCGGCCTGGCCCGCGACACCCGCGGGTGGGTCGTGCCGGCCGGCCGCGGCTGGCGGCTGTCGTCGCGCGCCGCGCCGGGCAGCGTCCACCTGTCGGGCTCCGCACGGCTGGCGTCCCTGCTGCCGCTGGTGCGGCACGCGACGGCGCTGCGGGCCTACGGTCCCCACCTCGCCTCGGGCTCGGCGCCGACGGCCTCGGTCTGGGAGCTGCGGCTGCCCGGTCTGCGCTACGTCCTGATGCTCTCCCCGGAGCCCGCCCGAGGCTTCTCCGGGGAGGGGGCGGGCCTGACCGTGCTCGCCGGGCGCGGGGCCCTGGACGACGCCGACGAGGTCGGCCGGCTGCTGGACTACCAGTCCCGCCTGGAGCCGGACCTCCTGGCCGAGCAGACCGGCCTGCCCGCCGAGCGGGTGCGGGCCGCCCTGGCCTGCCTGGCGGTCGCCGGCCGGGTCGGGTACGACGTCACCACCGCCGCCTACTTCCAGCGCGACCTGCCCTACGACGCCACCAGCGTCGGTCGGCTCAACCCTCGGCTCCGCCAGGCCGAGGAGCTGGCGGCCGCGGGCGCCGTCACCGTCGTGGGCGACTCGGTCGCCGAGGTGGTGAGCGGCGAGCGCACCTACCGGGTCCGGACCCGCGACGACGGCAGCACGGCCTGCACCTGCACCTGGTGGACGACGCACCGCGGCGCGCGAGGACCCTGCAAGCACGTTCTCGCCGCCACCCTCGTGACCAGCCGGGCCTCGGCCGGATGAGCGCGCCGACCCTCGACGAGCTCGTGCCGCTGATGGCGGCCCGGGACCTCGCCCCGCTCGTCGCCCGCCTCGACGACCTCGACGACGCCGGCCGCAAGACGCTGGTGAAGCCGGTCCGCGCGCTCTCCCGGTCCGGCGAGTGGGGAGATGCCCCCCGCCACCTGGCCCGCGGGCTGGCCGTCGTGGGCCCCGCGGTCCTGCCGGACGCCCGGTCGACGACCGCTTGGGTGCGCCGCTTCGCCGGCTGGCCAACCGACGACCAGGACGTGAGGTTCGACCGCTACGGCAACCGGCTGCCGAGCCTGTCGCTGGTCGGCGGAGCCGTCGTCGAGGTTCTCGTACGACGGGCTCCGACGTGGCTGCCCGCCCTCGTGGACGCCCTCGCCGAACGGCTCCGGTTCAACCCCTACGACCCCGACGACTACCTGCTCATCGAGAGCCTGCGCACCCGGATCGGGCTGCCGCCCCCCGCGGTGCCGGTGTTCGTCGCCGCGTGGATCGACGTCGCCTGGTCCCCCAGCCGCGACGGGTCCGACCCCGTCGACCTGGTGCGGGCGGAGCCGGCGTACGCCGCGCTCGTGCCACTGGCCCTCGAGGTCGATGAGATCGCCGGCGTGCTGAGCGAGGGCGGCCAGCTCCGTCGCCTGGCGGACAGCGGAGCGGTCGACCGCGACGGGTTGATCGACGCCGCCCTGGCCCGCCTCCAGCGGGGTGGACGACCCCAGGCGACCAACGACGTCGTGCGCGTCCTGGACTCCCTGGACCCGACCCCGGACGAGGTGGCCGCCCGCGTCCGCGGCTACCTCGTCCTGCTGCCGCCCGGGTCCGCCACCAGCGTCGCCACGGTGGCGCAGCGCGACCTCCAGCGCCAGCACGCCGAAGGTCTGCTCCGAGCCGACGACGTCCTCGAGATGTCGCGGTCGGTCTTCGCCCGGACCGACAAGAAGGTGCTCCGGGCGCAGCTCAAGCACCTGGCAGCGCACGCCCGGTCCGTCCCTGCCGACGCCGACCTCGTGGCCCGCGCGGCCTGTGCCGCGCTGGACAACGCCGCGCCCGACGTCCAGCGTGGTGCCGTCGACCTGCTGGTCCGGCTCGCGCCTGGATTGTCGGCCGCGGTCGTGGCGGAGGTCGCGGCCGCGGGCGAGGGGCTTCCGGGGGACCTGCACCTGCGACTCGGGTCCGGTCTCCCGGCGGCGGAGGCGGTCCCGGCTCCGCCGCTCCCGGCACCGCCGGTCGCGACCCTGCCGGGCCCGCCGGCGCCGGTCGGACCGGTGCTGCCGATCACCTCGGTCGACGAGCTCGTCGAGGAGCTGGCGTCGATCGTGCGGTCGGAGCCGCTCCGGGCTCGCGGCGCCGACCTCGACCGCGTGGTGGAGGCCCTGCCGCGCCTCGCGGGCGCCGACCGGGACGGCCTGCGCCAAGCCGCGACCACGATCACGCAGTCCGGGACCTACGCGTACTACCGCGAGCACGCGAGCGGGTTCGACTTCGGGACCCGGTGCGGCCTGGTGGTCCTCCTGGCCAGCTGCCTCGGCGACGCCTGGGGGCGACCGGCGCCGGACCCCCACCTGGGCCGTCGTCCCGGCCCGGAGCGAGCGATCACGGAGCGCCTCTTCAGCCTTGCCCAGCGCATCCGCACCGACGGGACCGTCCGGGTCGTCGCGCTCCCGTCGACCCTCGACGGCGCGATCACCGCCAGCGACCTGCTCGACCGCCTCGCCACCGCGGCCGCACAGGGATGGACGCCGGACGAGCTTGATCTCGAGCAGGCCCTGCTGCGCCTCGACCCGTCGGCGGCCGACCCTGCGCTGTTCGAGGCACTGGGTGGAGACGCGGCCGCTCGGGTGGCGCGCTGGATCCGGTCGGGCGGGCGCCGTACCCCCGTCGGGGTGAGGGGACGGGCGCCCGAGCCCGCGGTCGAGAGTCTCGAGGACCCGCCGGTCACGGGGCTGCTCTGGGAGCGGTTGAGTCGATGGACCGTGCCCCGGAAGGGCCAGACGGCCGGATGGGATCCAGGCGCCGCGTTCGACACCTGGCCGCTGGTCCTGCCGCACCACCGCGACATCGTGGCGGCCCATCTTCTCCGCGAGCTGAGCCGCGCCCGGGACTCCCGATGCCAGGGGCTGGGTGCCCTGGTCGACCTGACCGAGGGCTCCGGCCCCGTCGGGAACGCGCTCCTGGTCGGCCTCGCCTACGCGGCGGCCGGCAAGCACCAGGACGCCTGGTCGGCCGCAGCCGACGGGCTCCTGGTCCTGGCCGGCCGGAGGCAGCTCGACGGTGCCGCGTTCGGTGAGGTACTCGCCACGATGGTCGAGCGGGGAGACATCGTCGCCAAGCGCCTGGTGACGCCCCTGGGGGACGCCGCGCGGGCCGGCGCAGCGGTCGAGATCTGGCCCGCGCTCGCCGGGGTGCTCCGTCCGCTGCTGACCGGCACGGCGACCGGGACCGGACTCGTCGACCTGCTGGTCCTCGGCGCGGAGGTCGCTCCCCTCGCGGGGGCGCGGGGCACCGTCGAGGGTCTCGACGCGCTCGCCGAGCGCCGGGGGAGCAGTCGCCAGGTGGTCGAGGCCCGCCGGCTGCGGGAGATCCTGAGGAGGCCGGTCGGCTGAGGCCGACGGCTCGTAGCGCCCCGGCCACCGGCGTGCGGCCCCGGTCCGGCGGTGGGCTGTCCACCGTTCGTCGTACCGGATCGGTGGATGACGCACCGCTGGGTGGCGCGTCGCCGCCGACACCCCGCGGCGGCGGTGCGTCCGCCACCGAAGGCCGCGCGGGAACGGTGGACCGCTCACCGCCGCCCGGGGATCAGCGGGTGGCGGTGCGCGCCCCCAGCAGCCCGTCAGTCGCCTCGGCCAGCCGGGCGGCGAACATCTCGGTGGTGGACTCGACGAAGCTGTCGGAGAGATGGGTGCCGGCGCGGTAGACCACGACGCCGCCGATGACCGCCGGGCAGTGCACGCCGTCGGGGCAGACCACGGACGTCATGTCGACGACGCGGGTGCCGGGGACCCGCTCGGCCGCCGCCCGCTGGACCTCCGCGCCGGAGCGGGGAACCCCGTCCGCGAGCGTCCCCGTGCAGATGGTGAGGTCGTCGAGGTTCTCCTGCACGCAGTCCGGGATGGTCATGCTCGACGGCACCGGGGTGTCGAGGATCGGGACGATCCGGGCGCCGGTCGCGGCCACCCGCTCCCAGTGGTGCACCAGGCCGTCGACCATCGCCTCCGGCTCGTAGTCGGCGGTGGTCTGGCCGCCCGGCGGCAGCGACTTGGATGGCCGCGTGACGGTGAGGACGACGTCAGGCCGGAGCTCCTCGACCATGGACAGGGAGTCGCGCGACCAGGCCTCGCAGTTCTCGTTGCGCTGGCCGTGGTCGAGCAGCACGGAGTCGGCGAACAGGCAGCCGTTCTTGGCGATGACGACCAGCCGCCAGCCCTCGCGCTCGGCGATCGCCTCGACCGGGGTGAACCACTGGGCGGCCTTCGAGTCGCCGACCAGGACGACGGTGCGGTCGGCGTCGGGATCGCCGTACTCGCAGGAGAGGAGCTTGCCGGTGCGCGGCGGCGCGACGCAGCGGTCGGCGTAGATGCGCGGCAGGTCGCGGTAGGTCTCCAGCGGCGAGGGGCGCAGGTGGTCGACGCGGCGCACCGCCGCCCAGTCGGTGTCGACGTACCGCGGGTCCTGCAGGGCGCGGGCTCCCGGCGCCTCGGTCGCGGTGGCCACCTCGGCCGTGTCGACGAGCGAGTACGACGCCACCAGCGCCACGCCGGCGACCGCGGCCACGGCGGTGCCGAACGCCCCCGCGAGCAGGGCCGGCCGGGGCCGGGCCAGGCGGGGGGAGTGGCGCAGGGGCGTCTCGAGGTAGCGGTAGGACAGCCACGCCGGCACGACCGAGACGGCCACGACCAGCAGCGCCTGGCGGACCCGCAGGTCCCCCCAGATCCCCTCGGCGGCGACGAGGAGCGGCCAGTGCCAGAGGTAGAGCGAGTACGACAGCGCGCCGACCCAGACCGCCGGTCGCAGCCCGAGCACCCGCCCCACGCCCCACGGCACCGTGCGCCCGGCGCCGGCCAGGATCGCCGCGGCGGTGCCCAGCACGGGCAGCAGGGTCGCGGGTCCGGGCCAGCGGGTGCCCGAGTCGACCAGCAGGATCGCGGACACCACGGCCGCGCCACCGGCCCAGCCGAGGACGCCGCGCACGGCGGCTGGGATCCGCAGCAGCCAGGGCAGCGCCAGGGCCAGCAGCGCGCCGACCCCGAGCTCCCAGACCCGGGTGGTGGAGACGAAGAACGCGAGACCGGGCTGGGCGACGGCGTACGAGAGGGTGAAGACGAAGGACGTGGTCGTGGCGACGACGAGCACCACCAGGAGCACGGCGCGCCACCGGTGCCGGACGAGCGCGGCCAGGAGGGCGGCGAGGATCGGCCAGACGACGTAGAACTGCTCCTCGACCGCGAGCGACCAGTAGTGCTGCACGGGCGACGGCCCGACCTGCTCGGCGAGGTAGTCGACCTCGCGGAAGGCCAGGCGCCAGTTGACGACGTACCCGGCGGCCGCGGCGATGTCGCCGCCGAACACCTGACGGCTGGTCGCCGGCAGCCAGAGCAGCGAGACGAGGCCGCTGAAGACCAGGACGACGGAGCTCGCCGGCAGCAGCCGCCGAGCGCGGCGGGCCCAGAAGTCGGCGAGGCCCAGGCGTCCGCGCTCGGCCAGCTCGCGCGCCATCATCGAGGTGATCAGGAAGCCGGAGATGACCAGGAAGACGTCGACGCCGGCGAAGCCGCCGGGCGTCCAGGCCAGGCCGGCGTGGTTGAGCAGCACGGAGCCGACCGCGAGGGCACGGAGACCCTCGATGTCGGGGCGGAACGACCGGCTCGGCGGAGCGGTCCGCTTCGGGGTTCGCGGGGCACGGTGCACGCCAGGTCCGATGCCGGTCGACCCGGATCGGTTCGGACCGGGTGACGGGTCCGCACGGCGGCCGGTGGCGAGCAACGTCATGTAATCAAACTAAACCACTAGACTTAGTTCACGGGAAACGTCCGCGTGTCGAACGGCTGTGAATCGTTACATCGCCGCAATAGGAGGAATCTTTACGCGCAACGGGACGACCGTAGAAAGGCCAGCGCCTCTTCTCTCCTGCCACGAAAGGCGCTGGATCCTTCATGTCCCCACGCACCACCGGGCGTCGTACCGCCCGCCTGATCGCCCTGCCGGCGATCGCGGCGGTCGCGGTCGGCACCCTCGCCGTCACCCCCGCAGCCCAGGCGCTGACCAGCGTCACCACCAGCAACGGCGCAGCCGTCTTCATCAACGACGCGCGACGCCCGGGCCTCGACACCGGCTCGATCCGCAACGTCACCGGCTCGCGGATGGAGGGCTTCGGCAACATCTTCGTCCACGTCGACACCCCCGCCGGCGAGGAGCCGCGGATGAACGACCAGATGATGCGCGGGTTCGGCCTGACGGCCGGCGCGCCCGGGTCCTACCTCTCGACCAAGTCGGTCCGGCTCGGCGACGTCCTGATGACCCGCAAGGTCCGGGTCGCGGCCGCCAGCAACACCACCAGCTTCTTCGACACGTTCACCAACTCCTCGACCGAGACGGTGACGCTCCAGGTCTCCTTCGGCGGCTCGCTCGGATCCGGCTTCACCGCCACCAGCCCCAACAAGGCGACCGTGTCCGCGTCCAGCAGCGGCGACGCGGTGGTCGACGCCGCGGACACCTGGATCTCGGCGACCACGCCCGGCACGACCCGCCCCACCGGCGTCGTCGTCGGCTCCGGCGTCGAGGCGCTCGGCGACCAGCAGTCCGACCCGTTCACCACGCCGTACGTCGCCACCGGCAGCCGGTCCAACGACCTGGGCTTCGTCCGCGAGCTGACGATCGAGCCGGGCGAGACCGAGTCCCTGGCCCAGTTCGTCGTCGTCGGCGCGACCAGCGACACCACCCAGATCGCGACCGACACCGCGGCCCTCGCGGCGAGCCCGGACTTCTCGAACCTGACGATCGACGAGATCTGCACCCTGGAGAACTGGGACCTCGCGTCGTACGCCGCCGCCTGCGCGGGCGCCGAGCCGCTCCAGGTCCCGGCTGCCGACGCCGAGGTCGAGCACACCACCGACGTCGCCTACGACGTCACCGGCAAGACCGTCGCCCAGCTCCAGGCCGACCTGGTGGCCGGCAACGTCACGTCGGTCCAGCTGACCAAGGCCTACCTCGACCGGATCGAGGCGTACGACGGCGGCGCGCTCGGCTTCCACTCGTTCATCACCGTCGCGAAGGACGCGGTCGCCCAGGCGCTCGCCGCCGACCAGGCGCGGAAGGCCGGCCGCACGGGCGACCTGCTCGGCATCCCGATCGCGCTGAAGGACATCTACGACACCAAGGACATGCCCACCTCGGGCGGCACCCTGGCCCTGAAGGACTGGGAGCCGAAGAAGGACGCCTGGCAGGTCGCGAAGCTGCGCGAGGCCGGGGCCGTCGTGATCGGCAAGACCGTGCTTTCGGAGTTCGCCAACTCGGGCTCGTTCAGCGAGAGCGGCTTCAAGCAGACCTGGAACGCCCTCTACCCGTCGAAGACCTCCTTCGGCTCCAGCGGCGGCTCGGCCACCGCGGTCGCGGCCGACCTGGCCGCCGCCGCGATGGGCACCCAGACCGGCGTCTCGCTCTACGCGCCCTCCACCGGCGCCAGCCTGACGACGTTCCGCGGCACCGACGGACTGACCAGCACCAACGGCGTGATGCCGCTGACCTGGGCCACCGACTACGCCGGCCCGATCGCTAAGTCGGTCACCGACGTCGCCTCGATCCTGGACGCGACGGCCACCCGGACCACCGGCAACAACCCCGACGACCTGCTCACCTCCCGCGTGGACAACGACCTGCGTCCCGTCGAGTGGAAGTCGGCGCTGAAGACGACCGCGCTGCAGGGCAAGGTCATCGGCTACGTCCCGAGCGCCTTCGCCTCCACGGCCATCACCGACGACAACGCCGGCGCCGTGGCCCTCGCTCAGTTCCGTACGGCGGTCGAGGCCGCCGGCGGCACCCTCGTGGCGGTCACCGGCGCGACCGCGCCGACCAACCCGCCGGCCGCCGGCTTCCCGACCTCCGGCAGCGCCGGCTCCGAGGGCTGGGAGCGCTACATCGGCGAGGAGCGTCCCGCGACGTTCCCGATGACCGCGAAGCAGCTGCTGGAGAACCAGGCGAACCTGCCCTACAACGTCTCGGGCAACTACAACTACAACCCGATGGACGACACCAGCGTCACCAACCTGCTGGCCCGTCGGGACGCCTACAAGGTCAACGCGGCCTCCTGGATGGACACCGCCTTCGGCCAGCCGGTCGACGCCGTGGTCTACCCGGGCTTCCTGACCAGCATCGGCAACAACGACGCGTCGTCGGCGATCTTCAGCTCCGACCGCGCGTCCGGCGTCATCACCCAGGGCGTCGGCCTGCCGACGGTGATGGTCCCGATCGGCAAGAACGACGAGGGCCAGTCCAACAACGTCCAGATCGTCGGGCGGGCCTGGACCGACACCACCGTCCTCGGGATGGGCTACGCCGTGGAGCAGCAGGCCCAGGCGGCCATGCACACCACGTTCGCCCCGGCCCTGCCGTGGAGCGGTCCGGCCGACTCGGTCACCGCGCTGAGCCTGCGCAGCACGGCCACGACGTACGGCACCGCGGCCCAGGCGACCGTCACCGTCGCCGCCGACCCGGCCGCCACCGGCACCGTCACCGTCGCAGCCGCCGGCCGGTCGGCGACGGGGACGCTCGTCGGTGGCAAGGCCACGGTGGCCCTCCCGGCGACGCTCCCGGTCGGCACCCACCTGGTCACCGCGACCTACTCGGGCTCGGCCACGGTCGCGGGCAGCACCGCGACCGCCACCCTCAAGGTGGCCCGCTCGGCCCCGGGCGTCTCGGTCGGGCTGGTGAAGAAGACCGTGCGCACGAACCAGAAGGGCGCGGTCAAGGTCCGGCTGTCGGCCCCCGCCACCGTCCTGGTCTACGACGGCAGCAAGGTCCTCCGCTCGGTCAAGGTCGGTCGCACCGGGACGGTGAAGCTGCCCCGGCTCTCCGCCGGTCGGCACCGGATCCGGCTCTACGTCGTCGCGGGCGAGGAGTACGCCGCGGCCTGGAGCAGGACCGTCGTGCTGCGGGTGAAGAAGAAGCGGTAGCACCGGCACGAACGCACCACCGGCAGCGCCGCGGACCTCGGGGTCCGCGGCGCTGCCGTCGTTGCGGGCTCAGCCCGGCCGGTCGCCGGTGGCGACGGGGCGCGAGGGGTCCGAGCTCCACGCCGACCACGAGCCCGGGTAGAGCGCCGCCGTCACGCCGAGGGTGGCCAGGGCGAGCACGTCGAGGGTCGCGCTGGTCCCGCCACCGCAGTAGGCGCCGACCTCGACGCCCTCCGCCAGCCCGACGGCGTCGTACGTCGCTCGCAGCGCGTCCGCCCTGCGCAGCCGGCCGAGGCCGTCGAGGTTGGCGGTGCTGGGCAGGTGGTGGGCGCCGGGGACGTGACCGCCCGTCACCCCGCCGGCGTAGGCGTGGGTGCCACGCGCGTCGAGCAGCAGTCCCGAGCGGGCCAGCGCGGCCGCGCCGTCGTCGTCGAGCACCGGCAGCGACCCGAGGGTGACCCGGAGGGCGCCGGACCCGGGTGGCTCGCTGTGCTCCCCGAGGGGCCCGCCCGCGGCCACCCAGGCGTCGAGGCCGCCGTCGAGGTAGCGCACGTCCGGTACCCCGGCCCACCGCAGGGTCCACCAGGCGCGCGCCGCCAGAGCGGGCTGGTCGCGGGTGTAGACGACGACCACCGAGTCGGGGTCGACGCCCCAGCGCTCGACCCGGTCCTGGACCTGGGCGCGGTCGGGGAGCGGGAGCGAGCCGGTGCCCTCCCGGGGGGTGCCGACCAGGTCGGCGGTCAGGCCGACCAGGAGCGCACCGGGCACCCCGGTACGGCGCGCATCGGCCGGCCCCAACTCGCGCCGGACCTCCAGGAGCACCACGCGTCCGGACCGCTCGCCCGTCAGCAACGTCCGCAGCGCGTCGGGGGCCACGACGGGCGCGACCCCGGCCGCGGCGGCGGGATCGGGGGATGGCGGCATGGTGCTCCTCGGCTCACGACCCTATTGTCGAGTATTAAGATACAGATAAGTGAGTAAAAGATCCGTGCGGGGTCCTGGTGTGGTCCGGCGTGGCGGCCCGGTCCTCTAGCCTGCGGCGGTGAGTCGACGCAGGAGGTGGATCAGCGCCGCCACGCACGCGGCGTGGGGCTGGCTGGACCGGGCGGGGGAGATCGTCCCCGGCACCCGCGCGGCGGACGCGTTCGGGAGCTTCGGCCCGGGCAGCTGCCTGGGGTTCCCGACGGCCACCCTGATGAACGTCGGCTCGATCCACCTCGGCTCGCGCACCCTGGTCGGTCGGCAGGCGACGCTGTCGGTGGGCTACTCGCCGGGGGACGCCGTGCTGCCCGAGCGCGGCCTGGTGATCGGTGACCGATGCGTGATCGGCGCGCGGACCAGCCTCACCGCGCACGAGTCGATCGTCGTCGGCGACGACGTGTGGTGCGGGCAGGACGTGTTCGTCTCCGACGCCAGCCACGGCTACCAGGACCCGGACATCCCGATCGGTCGGCAGTTCGGCCAGCACAGCCCGGTCGTCATCGGCGACGGCTGCTGGATCGGGCACGGCGCGATCGTGCTGCCCGGCACCACGCTCGGTCGCCACGTGATCGTGGCCGCCGGGTCGGTGGTGCGGGGCACGGTTGAGGACCACGCGATCGTGGCGGGCGTCCCGGCCCGGGTCGTCCGGCGCTACGAGTCGGGGGTGGGGTGGATCGGCGCGGGCGGCGACGTACGTCCCGAGGTGGGACCGGACCCGCGGTTGCGTTGACTCCTAGTCTCGGAGCATGACCGCGCAGCCGACGTACGCCTCGACCAGCCCGACGACCGGGGAGGTGCTGGCCACCTTCGACTTCGCCTCCGACGCGGACGTCGAGGCGGCACTCGCAGCCGGGGCCCGGGCCTTCGCCACCTGGCGCTCCGCCACGCTCGAGGAGCGGGCGGCGGTGGCCAAGCGGGTCGGCGCCCTGTTCGCCGAGCGGGCCGACGAGCTCGCGCTGATCGCGGTCGAGGAGATGGGCAAGCCGCTGGGCGAGGCGGTCGAGGAGGTCGAGTTCTGCCAGGCGATCTTCGACTACTACGCCGAGCACGGACCGGCGCTCGCGGCCGACCAGCCGATCACGTCGTTCTCGGGCGACACCGCCGTTGTGCAGAAGCGGCCGATCGGGCTGCTGCTCGGCGTGATGCCGTGGAACTTCCCCTACTACCAGGTGGCTCGGTTCGTCGCGCCCAACCTGGTGCTCGGCAACACCCTGCTGCTCAAGCACGCCGAGTCGGTGCCACGCTGCGCGGAGGCCGTCGAGCGGCTGCTGGCCGACGCGGGCGTCCCCGACGGCGTCTACCGCAACCTGTTCGCCACCTTCACCCAGGTCGAGACGGTGATCGCCGACCCGCGGGTCCAGGGCGTCTCGCTCACCGGTTCGGAGCGGGCCGGCGCGACCGTCGCCGCGCTCGCCGGGCAGCACCTGAAGAAGTGCGTCCTCGAGCTCGGCGGCTCGGACCCCTACGTCGTCCTGGACTCCGACGACGTCGAGGCCGCCGCGAAGCAGGCCTGGGAGACCCGGCTCTACAACACCGGCCAGGCCTGCAACTCCAACAAGCGGATCATCGTCACCGACGACCTGTACGACGGCTTCGTCGCCAAGCTCGTCGACCTGGCCAGCGGCCTGCGGCCCGGCGACCCGGCCGACCCGGACCGCGGCGACGACACCTACCCGCCGCTGTCGTCGGTGACCGCCCGCGAGCGGCTCCAGGAGGTCGTCGACGACGCGGTCGCGCAGGGCGCGACGCTGCACGTCGGCGGAGAGGCCGGGGCGGGCGCCTACTACGCGCCGGCCGTGCTGACCGGGGTCACGCCGCAGATGCGGGCCTACCGCGAGGAGCTCTTCGGCCCGGTCGCCGTCGTCTACTCCGTGTCCTCCGACGAGGAGGCGTTGACGCTCGCCAACGACACGCCGTACGGCCTCGGGGGTGCGGTGTTCAGCACCGACGAGGAGCGGGCCGCACGGCTCGCCCGCCAGCTCGACGTCGGCATGGCCAACGTGAACACGCCCGCCGGTGAGGGCGCGGAGATCCCGTTCGGCGGCGTGAAGCGCAGCGGCTTCGGTCGCGAGCTCGGCCCGCTGGGCATGGACGAGTTCGTCAACAAGCGGATGTTCTACGTGAAGAGCGACGGATGAGGTCGTGAGTAGTACGGGGAGGGGCATACGTGTGCCCCTCCCCGTACTACTCGACAGGCGACCCCGCGGCCGACGGTGGCCCCGACCACTACCGTGAGGGCGTGCTGACCCCCGTCTCGTACCCCGCCTACCCCGCCCCCTCGGCCCGCGCGCTGGAGCTGTACGACGCGATGGTGGCGTTCGTGCGGGAGGAGGTGCTCCCAGCGGAGGCGTCGTACGACGCGTTCCGCGCCGCGGCCGCGCCGGGGGACCACACCGTGCCGCCGGTGATCGAGGAGCTGAAGGCCAAGGCCCGCGAGCGCGGGCTGTGGAACCTCTTCCTGCCGTCGGAGTCGGGGCTGTCGCAGCTGGAGTACGCGCCGATCGCCGAGCTGTCGGGCTGGTCCAACGAGCTGGCGCCCGAGGCGATCAACTGCCAGGCGCCGGACACCGGCAACATGGAGCTGCTGCACCTGCTGGGCACCGAGGAGCAGAAGCGGCAGTGGCTGGAGCCGCTGCTGGCCGGGGAGATCCGCTCGGCGTTCGCGATGACCGAGCCGGCCGTGGCGAGCTCCGACGCGACGAACATCGAGACCCGGATGGTCCGCGACGGCGACGAGTACGTCATCACCGGCCGCAAGTGGTGGATCAGCGGCGCGGCCGACCCGCGCTGCCGGGTGCTGATCGTGATGGGCAAGACCGACCCGACCGCGGCGACCCACCGCCAGCAGTCGATGCTCGTGGTCCCGGTCGACACCCCCGGCGTCGACATCCAGCGGTCGCTGCCGGTCTTCGGGCGCCAGGACCAGCACGGTCACTGCGTCGTGGAGTTCACCGACGTCCGGGTCCCGGTCACCGCCGTGATCGGCGAGGAGGGCGGCGGGTTCGCGGCCGCCCAGGCCCGGCTCGGCCCGGGTCGGATCCACCACGTGATGCGCGCGCTCGGCGCGGGGGAGCGGGCGCTGGCCATGATGGTGAAGCGGGCCCAGACCCGGTCCGCCTTCGGGGGGCCGCTGGCCGACCAGTCCGCCGTGCGCGAGCGGATCGCCGAGTCGCGGATCGAGCTCGAGCAGGCGCGCGCGCTGTGCCACCGGGCGGCGTACACGGTCGACGCCGAGGGCAACAAGGCCGCGCGCCACCTGATCGCCGCGGCCAAGGTCGCCGTACCCCGGGCCGTGCTGTCGGTCATCGACCGCGCCATCCAGCTCCACGGCGGTGCCGGCGTCACCGACGCGACCGTGCTCTCGACGCTCTACGGCTGGCACCGCGCGATGCGGATCTTCGACGGCCCCGACGAGGCCCACCTGACCACGCTCGCCCGCGCCGAGCTCACCCGCGAGCCGCTGTTCGACCTGCCGGAGACGGTGTTCAGCCAGTTCGGCTGAGGGCCCTCCAGCGGTCACCCGCTGACCGCAATCGGTGCCAGGCTGACCGCATGAGCCGTCACGTCCAGATCACCTTCGACGCCCACGACCCGCGCGCCCTCTCGACGTTCTGGCGCGACGCCCTCGGCTACGTCCACCCCGGCCCGCCGGGGGTCGAGCTGCCCGAGGGGGCCGACCCGCTGGCGGCCTGGGAGGAGTTCCTCGAGCGCGTCGGAGTCCCGCCGGAGCAGCGCAACAGCCGCTCGGCGCTCGAGGACCCCGCGGGGGAGGGGCCGCGGCTGTTCTTCCAGCAGGTGCCCGAGGAGAAGGCCACCAAGAACCGGGTGCATCTCGACGTCCGGGCCGCGCCCGGGATGGAGGGCGACGAGCGGATGGCCGCCCTCGAGGCCGAGGCCGACCGGCTGGTCGAGCGGGGGGCCTCGCGGGTGAGGCGGTTCGAGCCCGAGCCACCGCTGTCGCTGGGCTTCCTGGTGATGGCCGACCCGGAGGGCAACGAGTTCTGCCTCGACTGAGGTCGTTCGCCGCTACGGTGACCCGGTGTCCACGACCCTCCTGACCTCGCGACGAGGACTCGGGCCGATCGCCGGGGTCCACGCGGGGCTGCTGGTCGGGGGCGCGATCACTCTCTCGCTCGACCCGCCCGCCCAGGGCTGGGGCGTCCTGCTCTGCGTCGTGGCGTACGTCGCCGCGCTGCTGACGGTGTGCCGCGCGACCGACCGCGAGGACCTGCTGGCCCTGGCCGGCTTCCTGGCCCTGGTCTCGGTGTTCCAGGTGCTGCCGGACTGGGTGCTCGCCGACCTCGTCGGCACCCTGCGCTTCCCCGACCGGGGCGGGCCGCGCGTCGACGACGTCATCCCGCTCGCGATGGCCGCGATGTGGGTCGCCCCGCTGTTCGTCGCGGTCGGCCTCGCCGGCGGTCGCCCGGGCCGCGCCGCACTGCTGTCCGGGCCCGTCTTCCTCGGGGCGGAGCTGCTGGCGCCGAGTCTCGGTCTCTGGGAGCCGACCGGCGACACCCGCCGCGTGCTCGGCGTCGCCGTGTACGTCGTCCCGGCCGAGGCCGCGCTGGGCTGGGCGACCGCCACCGCCTTCGCCCACGTGCGGAGCGCCTCGCTCCCGGTCCGCGCCGGCGCGGCGCTCGCCGTGTCGACGTTCTACCTCGGCGCCCTCGTCCTCGCGCACTTCCTGATCGACGTCGCGGGCTGGCGCCTCACCGCCTGATCAGCGCGGTCGCACGTCCACCGTCAACCGGACGGTCACCTCGTCGCCGAGGGAGACCCCCTCGGCCCTCCGCAGCTTGTCCTTCAGCGGTACGACGTACCCGCCGTCCTTCGGCCACAGCGACGTCGTCAGCTCCGTCTCGCCCACCGCGACCCGGACCGGGATCATCCCCCAGCCGTAGGACACCAGGGCGGCCGCCTCCGCGAGCTCGACGCACTCGTCCTCGGGCACGCTCACGAAGTGGTACGGCGCCGGTCCGCGCCACTCCCAGACGACGCCGTCGAACTCCAGGATCACGGTCCGACGGTAGCGGGCGGGTCTCGAGAAAACTGACGGCCCGGCGCTGTCCGGCGTTCGTGCGGACACACCTGGCGCGTCACTTTTCCAGCGCCGACCCGAGCCGCCTGCGGAACCGAGCCTGGCCCGCGGGCGTGAAGAGGGACTCGCGCAGCAGGGCGTGCCAGACCTGGATCCGGCCCGGGTCGTGCGGGCGGCCGAGCGCGAGGTCGGCGTCGCGGAGGATCCCGACGGCCTGGTGCAGGACGTGCTCGCTGGTGTAGCCGCGGCGCTCCAGGTCGGCCGCGATGATCCGGCGACCGCGCTCGAGGTCGCGGCGCTGCCGGGCGCGCGGGAGGTGGTCGGCGCCGTCGTACTCGTGCAGGAAGCGGGTGCCGAGAACGCGCAGGTCGGCGCGGGCGACGTGCCGGCCGTCCGGCGTCCAGATCTCCTGCGGCGGCTCGACCGGGACGTCGCAGACGACGTGCAGGACCCGCAGCAGCGTCTCCCAGGCCGACTCCGCCCGACCGTCCGCCAGGACCAGCGCCTCGCGCAGGCGGGGTGCGCCGCGCCGGTGCTCCCGCGCCGCGATCCACAGCTCGTCGGTCGTCGTCTGGTGGTGCTGCAGCGCGCAGTCGACCAGCACGACCAGGTCGAGCAGGCCGAGGTCGCGGCCGCACGCGACCAGGGTCTCGGGGACCGTCGTCAGCCGCAGACCGTCGATCACCTCGCTGGGTGGGATGGCGCGGTACCGGCAGGCGATGAGACCGCGTCGACGGGACGCGTGCTGGGCCTCGATCTGAGCGACCCAGACCGGGAGCGGGTCCGGGAGCGGCAGCAGCCACCAGCCCCGGACGCGCGCGCTGGTCAGGTGGGTGAAGGCGGCCGTCTGGCGGAGCACCTGCTGCCAGGCGTGCAGGTCGGAGAGCCCGGAGGAGGTACGACGGTGCAGTGCACGGGCCACGGTGTCCCAGTCGGGTCCGGGCGGCCGCGGTCCGGTGGCGAGGTCATAGCGGGTGAGCATGCCTGTCACGGTCGTCGGCACCGCGGACGCTCGGAGCCCAGGCGAGACCGGCCTGGGGATGACCGCGGCGGGACCAGTGCCTGTGGACGGTGAGGGGGCTGGGGTGGTGGCCGGGCGGGTGGTGGAAAAAGTGACGCCTCGGCACGATTCCACCGGGTGTCCGGACCGCCCCAGCGCGTCGGTTTTTCCCCGACCCCGGACCCAGCCCGTCAGTTTTTCCCGGACCCGGACCCCGCTACTGCTCCTCGATCGACGCCTTCACCGCAGCCGCACTGGCGTGCGCCTCATCCATCAGCAGGATCAGCTCGGGGGCGGTCCAGCTGCGGGGCTTGTCGTCCATCACCGACAGCACGCCGATGATCCGGCCGGCGCCGTCGGTGATCTGCCAGCCGGCGTACGAGTGGATGCCGAGCTCGGCGATGAGCGGGTGGGCGGCGACCCGCTTCTCCAGGCTGACGTCGTCGACGATCAGCTGGGCGCCGTGGTCGCGCACGTAGGTGCAGAACGACTCGATCAGCGGGATCTCGCGGGCCCGGTCGAGGTCGTCGGGGAGGCCGGAGGCGCCGATGAAGAAGTGTCGCTCGTCGTGGAAGGTCGAGAGCAGGGCGATCCGGACGTTCAGCCGTTCGCGCAGGCGGAGCGCGACATCGTCGTGCCGTTGACCGGTGTAGGCCGGGCGGGGGTCGCTCACGCGTCGAGTGTGGCCCATCGCCGGCCCGGCCGGACCGGAATCGTCGATGCTCACCCCCGGGTGAGTGCGTCCCGCGCCCGCTCCACCTCGGCGGCGGCGGCCTCGGCCAGCGCGGCGACGGTCGCGGGGTCGCCGCCGTCGCGCGCGGCGGTCTCCAGCTCGGCGAAGCGGTGGGCGACGAGCAGGGCGCCCAGGGACGCGCTCGCGGAGCGCATGCTGTGAGCGATGTCGGCCGCCGCCGGGGCGTCGGCCGCGTCGACGGCGGCGGTGAGGCCGGCCAGCTGCCGGCCCGCGTCGGTGACCCACGCGTCGACGAGGCGCTGGCGGAAGGCGTCGGCGTCGGGGCCCAGGTGGCCGGTGAGCGCGTCGAGGGCGCCCGGGTCGAGCACCGGGGGCAGGTCCTCGGCGGGCGGGGGCGCGGGCTCGGCCGGGGTCGGCGTCGTGGACCGGACCCGGCGCAGCGCGCCGGCCAGCTCCTGGGCGCGGACCGGCTTGGAGAGGTGGTCGTCCATGCCGGCCGCGAAGCTGGCGTCGACGTCGTCGACGAGCGCGCCGGCCGTCATGGCGACGATCCGCGGCTGCCGCTCGACGGGCAGCTCGGCCCGGATCCGCCGGGTCGCCTCGTGGCCGTCCATCACCGGCATGTGCACGTCCATCAGGACCAGGTCGTACGGCGCCGCGTGCACCGCCGCGAGGGCCTCCTCGCCGTTGGCGACCACGACCGGGCGCTGGCCGAGCCGCTCGAGCATCAGGGTGGCCACCTTCTGGTTCACCGTGTTGTCCTCGGCCAGCAGGATGCGCAGCCGGCCCAGGCTCTCCGGCTCCTCGACCACGGCCGCCTGGAGGTCGTGGGCCCCCAGCAGCTGGGCGACGGTGTCGCGCAGGGAGGCCGCCTTCACGGGCTTGGTCAGGTGGACCAGCCGGACGGAGGCCGCCTCGCGCACCGGCTCGCCGAGCGAGGTCAGCAGCAGCAGCGGTACGTCGGCCCACGCCGGCAGCTCGCGCAGCCCGCGGGCCAGGTCCAGCCCGTCCAGCTCGGGCATGTGCATGTCGAGCACGCCCAGGTCGAGCGCGCCGGGGGTGGCGGCCATGGTGGCGAGCGCCTGCGCCGGGTGGGCGAAGTCGACGACGTGCATCCCCCACGCCTCCAGCTGGGCCCGCAGGATGTGGCGGTTGGTGTCGTTGTCGTCGACGACCAGCGCGTGCCGGCCCCGGAGCTCGGCGGGCGCGACCCGGGTGCGGTCCTCCTCGCCGTCGGCGGCCCGGCGCATCGGGACGACCATCGTGAACGTCGAGCCGGTGCCGACCTCGCTCTCGACGACCAGCCGGCCGTCCAGCGCCTCGGTCAGCCGCTGGCTGATGGCCAGCCCGAGGCCGGTCCCGCCGTACACGCGGGTGGTGCTGCTGTCGACCTGGCTGAAGGAGCGGAAGAGCCGGTGCATCCGGTCCTCGGGGATGCCGATGCCGGTGTCGCGCACGGCCAGGGCCAGGACCGGGCGGTCGGGGTCGGAGCCGTCCTCGACCCGGACCCGCACCAGGACCTCGCCCTCGGAGGTGAACTTGACCGCGTTGCTGAGCAGGTTGACCAGCACCTGGCGGACCCGGGTCACGTCGCTCTCGACCACCGCGGGTACGTCGGGGTCGATCTGCGCGACCAGGTCGATGCCCTGGGCGGCGGCCTGCGCGGCGACCAGGTCGAGCGAGCTCTCGACGCACTCGCGCAGCGCGAACGCGTGCTGCTCCAGGTCGAGCTCGCCGGACTCGATCTTCGAGAAGTCGAGGACGTCGTTGATGATCGTGAGCAGCGCGTCGCCCGAGGCCTGCACGGTCTCGGCGTAGTCGCGCTGCCGGTCGTCGAGGTCGCTGGCCAGCAGCAGCCCGCTCATCCCGATCACGGCGTTCATCGGGGTCCGGATCTCGTGGGACATGGTCGCCAGGAACGCCGACTTCGCGACGTTCGCCGCTTCCGCGTCCTGGCGCGCGGTCACCAGCTCGCGCTCGCGCTCGACCAGCGCCCGGGCCATCCCGTCGAGGCCGGTCCCGATGTCGCGCAGCTCGTCGGGGGCGTCGCCGCGCGGGCGCGGCTCCAGGTCGCCGTCCCGGATCCGGCCGATCGCGACCAGCAGCTCGTCGACCGGCTCGACCACGGCCGCGCGGAGCGTACGGCGCTGGCGGCCGACGACGTACGCCGCACCGCCGAGCAGGAGCACCTCGACCACCAGGCCCACGGCGAGGACGGTGGTCTTGCGCTGCTGGGCGTCGGCGCGGCGCTGGTCGGCGTACGTCTCGAGCTCGTCGTGGACCGTGCGGTAGTCGTCGAAGAGCGCCTTGCCGCGGTCGATGAACTCCCTCTTCGCGGGGCTGCCCGGCTGAGCGGCCAGGGCCGTCCCGGTGCCGAGGGCCTCGTCGACCCAGTCGTCGGTCCAGCGCTGGCTCGCGCGTTGTTGGGCCGCCAGCATCTCGGCGATCCGGTCGTCGCCGTCGAGGTAGCGCTCCGCGTCCTCGAGCTGCTCGCGGGCCGCCACGACGCCCTCGGAGTAGGGCTCCAGGTCGCTGGTCTGCCCGGTCAGCAGATAGGCGCGCAGCCCGGTCTCCTGGTCGAGCATGGCGAGGTGGGCGAGCCGGACCGCCCGCGCGCCGTTGGTCGCGCGCTCCAGGTCGCGGTCGAGCGAGAGCGCGAGGTAGCCGAGGATGGCGCCGTTGACCAGCGCCACGAGCGCGACCGTCAGCAGACCCGTGAGCGTGACTCGGCCGACCTGTCGCGCGAGGGACACGTAAGGAATGGTCTCACGAGCGTCGAGAGGTCCTACCCGTTCGGGTGACCTCACGGCCGGGTACGAAGGCGGACGTGACCGACCGCGACTGGCTGCTGACCACCGAGGAGCGCGGCAACCCGCGGACCCGGCTGGGCGCCTGGACGGCAGGCAACCTGGTCCGGCCGCTGGTGCACGGGGCGACGTACTTCGCCGAGCTGTTCGAGCGGATCGAGGCGACGGTGGCCGGCGACCTGCTGTTCTTCACGGACTGGCAGGGCGACGCCGACGAGCGGCTGACCGGCGAGCCCGGCAGCGAGGTCGCCGAGGTGCTGGGGCGGGCCGACGAGCGCGGGGTCGACGTACGCGGTCTGGTCTGGCGCTCGCACCCGAGCGCGATCGGCTTCACCGAGGACCAGAACCGCCGGCTCGGGCGCGACCTGCAGCGGCGCGGCGCCGAGGCGCTGCTCGACATGCGGGTCCGCACCGGCGGCTCGCACCACCAGAAGCTGGTCGTGATCCGGCACCGCGACGACCCGTCGCGCGACGTCGCGTACGTCGGCGGCATCGACCTGTGCCACTCGCGCCGCGACGACCTCGACCACGGCGGCGACCCGCAGCCCCAGCCGATGGCCGAGGAGTACGGCGCCACCCCGCCCTGGCACGACCTCCAGGCGGCGATCAGCGGGCCCGCGGTGCACGACGTCGAGACCGTGTTCCGCGAGCGCTGGGAGGACCCGACCCGGCTGAGCCGCAGTCCGGTCTACTTCTTCGGCGACAAGTTCCGCGGGCTCGACGTACGGCCGGACCCGCTGCCGCCGCAGGCGCCCCCGCCGCCCGCGGCCGGGTCGCACACGGTGCAGCTGCTGCGCACGTATCCCAACCTGCGGCACGGCCGCGACTACCCGTTCGCCCGTGGTGGCGAGCGGAGCGTGGCCCGCGGCTACACCAAGGCGCTCGACCGGGCGCGACGGCTGGTCTACGTCGAGGACCAGTACCTCTGGGGCCACCACATCGGCAACGCGTTCACGCGCGCGCTGCGCGAGCACCCCGACCTGCACGTGCTCGCGGTCGTCCCGATGCACCCCGACCTCGACGGAGTGATGGGGCGGACCCCGCAGCTGCTCGGACGGCGCCGGGCGATGCTGCAGATGGCCGAGGCGGCACCCGGCCGGGTCGCCGTCTACGGCATCGAGAACCACGCCGGCACGCCCGTCTACGTGCACGCCAAGGCCTGCGTCATGGACGACACCTGGACCTCGATCGGCTCCGACAACTTCAACCGCCGCTCCTGGACCCACGACTCCGAGCTCTCCGCGGTGGTGGTCGACGAGGACGGCGCCTACGGCCGCGACCTGCGGCTCACCCTGGCCGCCGAGCACCTCGACCGCTCACCCTCCGACGTCGCCGACCTCGCCGACCCGCACGCCATGTTCCGGGCGTACGACGCCGCCGCGGCCGCCCTCGACGCGTGGCACGAGGGCGGACGCGTCGGTCCGCGGCCGCCCGGTCGGCTGCGCCGGCTCGCTCCCCCCGACCTCGGCCCGGTCGCCCGGGCGCTGGCCACCCCGGCGTACCTCTGGCTGCACGACCCGGACGGCCGGCCCCGACCGCTGCGGAGGCGGGACGGGTTCTGACCGGGGTCCCGGCCACGGCGGACCTTCGACCCTGCTCGTCGCGCCGCGACCGGCGCAGGCTGGAGCCATGAACGAGATGAACCCCGGCAGCTTCAGCTTCGGCCCGCTCTGGTGGGCGATCTTCCTCGGCGTCATGGCGCTCGCCGTAGTGGCCGTGATGTGCCTGTTCCTGTGGCAGGCCAGCAGGGAGTCGACCCCGCGGGCCGCCGTGCCCGTGCGCCTCGACCCTGCCCTCGGGTCGGGTCAGCGGGTGGGGCAGCTCGCCGTCGACCAGGACGCGGCCGACGCGAGCCGGGGCGGCATCCTGGCGCCGGCTCAGAAGCCGATCGGCAGCCCGGCGTAGTTCTCGGCGAGGCCGGTGGCGCCGGCCTCGCTGCTGGTGACCCAGCGCAGCTGCGAGAGCTGGAGCTGCTCGTCGAAGGGGTCGCCGCCGGTGTGCAGCATGGTGGTCATCCACCAGGAGAAGTGGGTGCAGCGCCAGACCCGCCGCAGCGCGGTGTCGGAGTAGGCGTCGGCGAGCCGGGTGTCGTCCTTGCGGAGCAGGTCGACCAGCGCGGGCGCGAGCAGCGCGACGTCGGCGACCGCGAGGTTGAGCCCCTTGGCTCCGGTGGGCGGGACGATGTGGGCGGCGTCGCCGGCGAGGAAGAGGCGGCCGTGCCGCATCGGGGACTGCACGAAGGAGCGCATCGGCAGCACGCTCTTCTCCGTGATCGGCCCGTCGGTCATGGCCCAGCCGTCCTGGCCGTGGCCGAGCCGGTCGCGCAGGGCGGCCCAGATCCGGTCGTCGGACCACTCCTCGGGCGCCGTCCCGTTCGGCACCTGGAGGTAGAGCCGCGAGACGGTGGCCGAGCGCATGGAGTGCAGGGCGAACCCGTCCGGGTGCCAGGCGTAGATCAGCTCGTCGGTCGACGGGGCGACGTCGGCCAGGACGCCGAGCCAGGAGTACGGGTAGGTCCTCGCCCAGGTGCTCGGCGACGGGAGCGCGCTGCGGCTCGGGCCGAAGGAGCCGTCGCAGCCGACGACGACGTCGGCGGTGATCCGCTGCTCCTCGCCGTCCTGCGTGAACGTCACCGAGGGGTGGTCGGTCTTCAGGTCGTGCAGCGCGGTGTCGCCGACCTCGTAGACGACCTGCTGACCCGCCGCGCGGCGGGCCGCGACCAGGTCCTTCTGCACCTCGGTCTGGCCGTAGACGTGCACCGCGCGGCCGACGAGGTCGACGAAGTCGAGATGGTGCCGCTCGCCCGGCCACTGCAGGTGGATGCCGCGGTGCCGGTCGCCCTCACGGTCCAGCCGGTCACCGAGCCCGGCGTAGCGCAGCAGGTCGACGGTGGACTGCTCCAGGATGCCGGCGCGGATGCGGCCGGCGACGTACTCCTCGCTGCGGGACTCGACCACGACCGACTCGACGCCCTCGGCGGCCAGCAGGTGGGCGAGGAGCAGGCCGGCCGGGCCGGCGCCGACGATCGCCACCTGGGTTCGCATGCTCGTCAGTGTTCGTCGGCACAGGCGGTGAGACCTAGGCGGGTGTTCCGGTCACCGGAAGTCCGCTGATCGCCCGGCCGACGCCGTGCGCGGCGACCTGGAGGGCGGCCACCAGCCGCGGCCGGTCGTTCCTCAGGGACGGGACGACGATGCCCAGCGCGGCCACCACGTCCGGCCCGCGCCGGATCGGCACCGCCACCGAGCAGGCGCCCAGGCTCATCTCCTCGACCGTGGTCGCCCAGCCCTCCCTGACCGTGCGCGCTAGCTGGCGGCGCAGCGTCCCCGGCTGGGTCACCGTGTACGGCGTGACGCGGGTCAGGTCGCTCAGCACCGCCGCCTGCACGTCGGCCGGCGCGTGCGCGAGCAGTACCTTGCCGACCCCGGTCGCGTGCAGCGGCAGCCGCGACCCGATGGTGCTCACCACCGGCACCGACGCGTGCCCGGCCAGCCGGTCCAGGTAGAGCACCTCCGCCCCGTCGCGCACCGCGAGGTGGACCGTGGCCAGGGTGGCGCCGTACAGGTCGTGGAGGTACGGCGACGCCACCTCCACCAGTCCCGCGTTCAGCGGCGCCAGCAGCCCGATGTCCCAGAGCCGCCGGCCGACGACGTACCGCCCGTCGCTCGCGCGGGCCAGCGCACCCCACTCGACCAGTTCGCCGACCAGCCGGTGCGCCGTGGCCAGCGGCAGCCCCGCCCGCCCGGCCAGCTCGGTCAGGGTGAGCCGGCGGTGGTCCTCGTCGTACGCGCCCAGGAGTGCCAGCGCCCGGCTCGTGACCGAGGCGCCGGAGCGGGACGCGTCACCGGCCATGGGGCCATCATCGCTGGTGCCCCTCGCTGGTGCCCCTCGCGCCGGTTGCGGTTCACGCTGGTTGAGGTGTGAGGGCCGCCAGGCCCGAGCCTCGAAACCCGGTGAGTCGGGAGTCGGCCTGGGTCGAGGCCGTCTTGTGGCAAGACGGGTTTCGAGGCTCGCTTCGCTCGCACCTCAACCACCGGTGGTCACCGCCGTTGCCGGTGGTTGAGCAGGTTGCGCAGCAACCGTGTCGAAACCCCTGCACCCGGGCGCCGTCGTCGGGCTGCGGGGGTTTCGACACGCTCACCCGCTGGCGCGGCTTCGCTGCTCAACCACCGATCCTCGCCGCCGCTGCCGGTGGTTGAGCAGGTTGCGCAGCAACCGTGTCGAAACCCCTGCACTCGAGCGGCGTCGTCGGCTTGCGGGGGTCTCGACACGCTGACCCGTCGGAGGAGGGGGAGCTGGACGGCGCCGGACTTCCGCTGAGCGGAAGGCGAACGGGACCTCGCGTGCCGGTGGCGTCGTACGGTCCGGGACGTGACAGCAACCTCTTCCGACACCGCGGCCACCACCCAGGCCGAGGTCAGCGCCGAGATCGCGGCACTCTCCCGGGCGTACGACGACGCGGGCACGACCGAGGAACGGGTACGGCTCGACTACCCGCCGTACCGCAGCAGCATCCTGCGGCACCCCACGAAGGACCCGCACCACGCCGACCCCGAGGGGATCGAGCTGTGGTCGCCGGCCTTCGGTCACACCGACGTCGACCCGCTCGAGGCCGACCTGACCATCCAGCACGCCGGCGAGCCGGTGGGGGAGCGGATGGTGGTCACCGGTCGGGTGCTCGACGGCGACGGCCGGCCGGTGCGGCACCAGCTGGTCGAGGTCTGGCAGGCCAACGCGGGCGGACGCTACCTCCACAAGCGCGACCAGCACCCCGCGGCGATCGACCCGAACTTCACCGGCGTCGGGCGCTGCCTGACCGACGGTGACGGGGTCTACCGGTTCACCACGATCAAGCCGGGGCCCTACCCGTGGAAGAACCACCGCAACGCGTGGCGCCCGGCGCACATCCACTTCTCGGTCTTCGGCAGCGATTTCACCCAGCGGCTGGTCACCCAGATGTACTTCCCGGGCGACCCGCTGTTCGCGCTGGACCCGATCTACCAGGCCATCGTCGACCCGCGGGCCCGCGAGCGGCTGGTGGCGTCGTACGACCACGACGTGACGCAGCCCGAGTGGAGCACCGGCTACCGCTGGGACATCGTGCTCACCGGCGCGCACCGCACCCCGATGGAGGACGCGTGAGCACCCCCACCCCCGGCCAGACGGTCGGCCCGTTCTTCGGCTACGCCCTCCCGTACGACGGCGACAGCGAGCTCGTCCCGCCGGGCAGCCCGGGCGCGGTCCGGCTGTCCGGGCTGGTCCTCGACGGCGCCGGCCAGCCGGTGCCGGACGCGCTGCTCGAGCTGTGGCAGCCCGACGCCGACGGGGTGGTCTCCCGTGAGACCGGCTCGCTACGCCGGGACGGCTTCACCTTCACCGGCTGGGGTCGGGCCGCGACCGACCACGCCGGTCGCTACTCCTTCACCACCGTCGCGCCCGGCCCGACGGCCTCCGGCGCGGCGCCGTTCTTCGCGCTGACGATCTTCGCGCGTGGCCTGCTGGACAAGCTCCACACCCGCGCCTACCTCCCGGACCCCGGGGCCGACCGGCTCCTCGAGTCCGTGCCGGCCGAGCGCCGGGACACCCTGGTCGCGCGGCCCGACCGGCACGGGTTCGTCTTCGACGTCCGCCTGCAGGGCGAGGGGGAGACCGTCTTCCTGCGTCACGCGCGAGACTGACCGCATGGCTGACCTCTTCTGGCCCGGCGACGACCGGGCCGGCGACCACTTCACGTCGGAGTCGTTCCTCGCGGTGATGGTCGAGCTCGAGGCCGAGTGGGCCGACCTCGACCTGTCCGACGTCGACGCCGAGCGCCACCTGGAGTGGCTGGTCAACGAGTCCGAGATCGGCGGCAACCCGGTCATCGGGCTCGTCGACCTGCTCCGCGAGGCGACCGGAGACCGGTCGATCCACCGGGGCCTGACCAGCCAGGACGTCGTCGACACGGCGCTGGTGCGGATGGCCGAGCAGGCGGTCGCCGACCTGCGCCACGACCTGGACGCGGTGGTCGCCCGGCTGGCCGCGCTCGCGACCGAGCACCGCGACACCCCGATGGTGGCCCGCACCCTGACCCAGCACGCGGTCCCGACGACCTTCGGCTTCCGCGTCGCCCAGTGGCTGACCGCCGTGCTCGACGCCCGCGACGACGTACGACGCCTCGAGTTCCCCGACCAGCTCGGTGGGGCCGCGGGGACGCGCGCAGCGATGGTCGAGCTCGGGCGGGACCTGCCGCTCGACGAGCTGCCCTGGCACACGACCCGCGCGACCGTGACCCGGATCGGCGACGCGCTCGCCGGGTGCGCCGACGCCTGCGCGCGGATCGCGAACGACGTCCTGGTGCTGGGCCGTCCCGAGATCGGTGAGCTCGCCGAGGGCTCCGGCGGCGGCTCGTCGACGATGCCGAACAAGGCCAACCCCGTCCTCTCGGTCCTGGTACGGCGGGCCGCGCTGACCACGCCCCAGCTCGCCGCGACCCTGCACCTGGCGGCTGCCAGCCAGGTCGACGACCGCGCGGACGGCGGCTGGCACGCCGAGTGGGCGACCCTGCGCGACCTGGTCCGGCGCACCCTGGTCGCGGTCTCGCAGACCTCCGACCTGCTCGACGGACTGGTCGTCCACGCCGACCGGATGGCCGCGACGCTGGCGGCGGCGGGCGACGGCGTGCTCGCCGAGCAGCGCACGATGGCCCGGGCCGCGGGTCACGACCCCGCGCCGACCTACCTCGGGCAGGCGGGGGCGATCATCGACGCCGTCGTCGCCCGATCGAAGGAGAACCCATGATCCCCGCCATCACCGCGGTGCGGATGACCGGCGCCGCCCACCGCGCCGACCTGCCGCTGCTGGTCCTCGGCCCCTCGCTCGGCACCTCCGCGAGCACCCTGTGGACGGCCTGCGCCGCGGGCCTGACCGAGGTGTTCGACGTGCTCGCCTGGGACCTCCCCGGGCACGGCCACAACAAGGCCGTGCCGGAGGAGCAGTTCACGATGGCCGAGCTCGCCAGGGGGGTGCTCGCCGTGGTCGACGACGTATGCGAGCAGCGCGGCAAGGCCGGCAGCACCTTCCTCTACGCCGGCGACTCGGTCGGTGGTGCCGTCGGGCTGCAGCTGCTCCTCGACGTCCCGGACCGGGTCGGCGGCGCCGTGCTGCTCTGCACCGGCGCGAAGATCGGCGACCCCGCGATGTGGGCCGGCCGGATCGGCCAGGTGAGCGTGTCCGGCACGCCGGTGATGGTGGCGGGTTCGGCCGAGCGCTGGTTCGCCCCGGGCTTCCTCGACCGCCACCCGGACGTCGGTTCCGCCCTGCTGGGCGCGCTGCAGGACACCGACGACACCGGCTACACCCAGGTCTGCCAGGTGGTCTCCGACTTCGACGTCCGCGACCGGCTCAGCGAGATCACCGCACCCGTGCTCGCCGTCGCCGGCGCGCACGACGTCGCCACCCCGCCGGCCCTGCTTGAGGAGATCGCCGACGGGGTCCGCGACGGCCGGCTCGTCGTCCTCCCCGACGTCGCCCACCTGGCCCCGGCCGAGGCGCCCTCGGAGGTCGCGGCGCTGCTGCGCCAGCACCTCCTCGGGGAGCCGCTCCCCGCCGAGCGCGGCGAGCGGTATGACGCCGGCCTCGCCGTACGCCGCGAGGTGCTCGGAGACGCCCACGTCGACCGGGCCACCGCGAACGCCACGGACTTCACGCGCGACTTCCAGGAGCTGATCACCGAGTACGCCTGGGGCGAGATCTGGACCCGTCCCGGCCTGGACCGCCGCAGCCGCTCGCTGATCACCCTCACCGCCCTGGTCGCCCGCGGCCACCACGAGGAGCTCGCGATGCACGTGCGGGCCGCGCTCCGCAACGGGCTCACCGTCGACGAGCTGAAGGAGCTGTTCCTCCAGACCGCGATCTACTGCGGTGTGCCCGACGCCAACACGGCGTTCCGGATCGCCCAGGGGGTGCTCGCGGAGGAGGGCCTGGCCTGAGCCCGGGGCGCTAGGCCCCCACCCGGGCCGGCCGGCCCCGCAGCACCTCGGCCGCCGAGGCCTGCAGCCGCTCCATCAGCGCCCGGATCGCCGGGACCTCCTCCGCGCCGGGGCGGTGCACCAGGCCGATGGTCCGCCCGCCGAAGAACGCCGAGCGGCGGACCTCCACGTCGGGGTGCCGGAACGCGGCCAGGGCCAGCTGGGGCAGCACCGTCACGCCCAGCCCGCGGGCCACCAGGTTCTGCACCACGACGTAGTCGTCGCTCTCGTGGAGGAGCTCGGGCTCGAAGCCGGCCTCGCGGCAGCAGCCGACCAGGTGCTGGCGGCAGCGCTCGCACCCGGCCACCCAGCCCTGGCCGGCCAGCCAGCGGGCGGTCACCTGGCGCGGCAGGCCCGCGTCCGGACCGGCCACCAGGTACGTCGGCTCCGCGCCCAGCGGGACGTGGGCCAGTCGGCCGTCCTCCTGCGGCTGGCCGTCGTACCCGAACACCACGGCGACGTCGACGTCCCCGGTCTGCACCGCCGCCCAGGCCTCGGGCGGCTCGGACTCCACGAGCGTGACGACGACCCCGGCGTGCAGCGCGCGCAGCTCCTGGACCGCGTGCGGGACCAGGGTGGCGGCGGCCGACGGGAAGGCGGCCAGCCGCACCCGCCCGGCCCGGAGGTCGGTGAGCGCGGAGAGCTCCTCGCCGGCGAGGTGGAGCTCGTTGGCCACGCTGTTGGCCCGGCCGAGCAGGATCGTGCCGGCCTCGGTGAGTCGGGTCCCGCGGCTGGTCCGCAGCAGCAGGGCCGACCCGACCTCGCGCTCGAGCATCGACAGCTGCTGGCTGACCGCCGACTGGGTGGTGCCGAGCTCGCGGGCCGCCGAGCTGAGCGAGCCGGAGCGGGCGACGGTGCGGAAGAGCAGGACGCGGCGCGGATCCATCCGGCCATCAGATCACCTAAGGGATGCTCTGAGCAATGGAAGGCTACCTGGGATCGGTGGATCGGCGGACCATAGGAGCATGGAGACCCTGGGCCTGATCGGCGGCATGAGCTGGCACTCGACGGCGACCTACTACCGGATCATCAACGAGATGGTCGCCGAGAGCCGCGGCGGCCACGCCTCGGCCCGGATCGCCCTGCAGTCGCTGGACTTCGCGGAGGTCCGCGAGTGCCAGGTGCGCGGCGACTGGGACCGGGCCGCCGAGCTGCTCGTCGAGGCCGGCCGGCGCTGCGTCGCCGGCGGCGCCACCACTGTGGCGATCTGCACCAACCTGATGCACAAGGTCGCCCCGCAGGTCGAGGCCGCTCTCGACGTGCCGCTGCTCCACATCGGGGACGCCGTGGCCGCCGAGGCCCGGCACCACGGCTGGGGCACGGTCGGCATCCTCGGCGCCCGGTGGGTGATGGAGGAGCCGTTCTACAGCGAGCGCCTCGCCCGGCACGGCGTCGGCACCGTCACCCCGGGGCCGCGGGACCGCGACGCGGTCGACCGCGTCATCTTCGACGAGCTCACCCAGGGCGTCGTCCGGGACGCCTCGCGCGGGACCTACCTCGACGTGATCCGCGACCTGGCCTCCCAGGGCGCCGAGGCCGTCGTGCTCGCCTGCACCGAGATCGGCCTGCTGGTCGGGCCCGGCGACAGCCCGATCCCGGTCATCGACAGCGCCGAGGCGCACGCCCGCGCGCTGGGCCGCATCGCCCAGGGCGTGACCGTCTAGACCCCGAGCTCCGCCGCCACCAGCGCGGCGTGCAGCGACACCCGGATGTCCGGGTCGTCCAGCCGCTCGCCCAGGACGGCCTCGGCCTTCGCGAGCCGCGCGTAGTACGCCGGCCGCGACAGGTGCAGGCTCGCGGCGGCCTGGGCCTTGCCGGCCGGGTTCAGCAGCAGCGCGCGTACGGCGGCCACCAGCTCGGTGCCGTGAACGGCGTCGTGCTCGCGCAGGGGCTCCAGCTCGCGGGCGACGAAGAGCCGCAGCCGGTCGTCGTCGGCGAGCAGGGTCAGCAGGCCGCGCAGGTGCACGTCCTCGAGCCGGTGCACCGGACGGTCGGCGGGCCGGTCGGGGCGGACCGCGTCGACCACCTGCCGCGACTCGCGCAGCGTCCGGTCGGCGGTGGCCAGCGAGGCGGCCGGCCGGCCCGCGCCGACGACGGCGGAGTGGCGCCGCAGGAGCGCGGTCGCGAGCCGGTCGACGACCGCCTCCGACGCCGTCGGGGAGACGGCGAGCAGCACCCGCACGTCGTGGTCCATCTCGCAGATCAGGGCGGGCAGGCCGGCCTCGTGGGCGGCGTGCACGACGGCGGCGAGCACCTCGCCCGCCGACGACCGGCGCGACGCGTCCGGGCGCGGCCGGATGGTCAGGCCGACGTACGAGCGCCGGGTCGTGGGCAGGCCCGCCAGCTCGCAGCGTCGTACGACGTCCGCCGCGGCGGGGTCGGTCTGCAGGGCGAGGAGCAGCTCGTGGTGGGTGCGCCGGACCAGGTTGTCGCGGTCCCGGTCGTGCAGCCGGTGCAGGGCCAGCGCGGCGGCCCCGCGCTCCGCGATGGCCACCAGCCGCTGGGAGGGCGGGCGCGGGGAGAGGACGACGAGCCGCCCCCAGCCGCGCTCGCGCGGGCCGAGCCGGGTCAGCAGCCAGCCCTGCTGCTCGTCCCAGGTCGTGCGGCCGGCCAGCGGCACCCGGCCCGAGCGGGTGGTCCAGCCGTCGAGCAGCTCGCCGGGGTCGTCCGGTCCGGCGAGGTAGTCGACCACCTGGTGCTGCTCGCTCTCCAGCACGACCGTCGCGCCGGCCAGCCGCTGCACGGCGGCCAGGATCTCGCCGGGGTCCGCCTCGGCGAGGCTGAGCGCGGTGAACGTCTCGTGCACCCGCTCGGCCTCCCGCAGCTCGGCCAACTGCTCGTCGACCACCCGCTCGCCGACCGCCTGGGTGATCCCCGCGAAACGCGTCACCCGCTGCAGGCACACCAGCGGCAGCCCGGCCTCGGCGCAGGCCGCGACCAGGGTGTCCGGGACGGCCGACCAGCGCCGCCCGAGCTCGACCATCAGGCCCGCGGCGGACACCTCGGCGAGGCTCTCGGCGAAGGCGCGCAGCCCGGCCTCGGCCTCCGGCAGCGCGATGCCGGTGGTCAGCACCAGGTCGCCGCCGCGCAGCAGCGGGGCGATGTCCGGCAGCTCGGTCGCGTGCACCCAGCGCACCCGCCGGTCCAGCCCGTCCGCCCCGGTCAGCAGCACCGGCTCGGCCGCCCGCAGCACCGGCATGGCGAGCACGTCGCGCAGGGTGACGTCGGTCATCGCGGCAGCCTTACAGATCGTCGGGTTGTTGTCGGGAATCGTACGGTCCGTCGGGCGCCGTCCGCGCGGGCACGCCCGAGGATGGGGTCCATGACGATCTCCCACTGGTCCGCGGGGGCGCCGTACGCCGGCTCCTCGACGCAGACGGCCGACGTGACCAATCCCGCCACCGGCCAGGTCAGCGGCCAGGTCGCGCTGGCCAGCCGCGAGGACGCCGACCACGTCATCGCCGCCGCGAAGGCCGCCGCGCCCGGGTGGGCCGCGACGTCGCTGGCCCGCCGTACCCAGGTGATGTTCGCGTTCCGCGAGCTGCTCAACTCCCGCAAGGGCGAGCTGGCCGAGCTGATCACCGCCGAGCACGGCAAGGTGCACTCCGACGCCCTCGGCGAGATCGCCCGCGGC
This sequence comes from Nocardioides lianchengensis, assembly GCF_900101465.1. Lineage (GTDB taxonomy): Bacteria > Actinomycetota > Actinomycetes > Propionibacteriales > Nocardioidaceae > Nocardioides > Nocardioides lianchengensis. The sequence goes on along the minus strand of NZ_FMZM01000004.1, from coordinate 114,358 downwards.
CAGGAGGTCGTCGAGTTCGCCTGCGGCATCTCCCACCTGCTCAAGGGCGGGCACAGCCCGAGCGCCTCCACCGGCGTCGACGTGCACTCGACCCGCCAGCCGCTCGGCGTCGTGGGCATCATCAGCCCCTTCAACTTCCCGGCGATGGTCCCGATGTGGTTCTTCCCGGTCGCCATCGCGGCCGGCAACACGGTGGTGCTCAAGCCCAGTGAGAAGGACCCGTCCGCCTCGCTCTGGCTCGCCGAGCTGTGGAAGGAGGCCGGGCTGCCCGACGGCGTCTTCAACGTCCTGCAGGGCGACAAGGTCGCGGTCGACGCGCTCCTGGAGAGCCCGGACGTCGCCTCGATCAGCTTCGTCGGCTCCACCCCGATCGCCGAGTACGTCTACGAGCGGGCCAGCCGGAACGGCAAGCGCGTGCAGGCCCTCGGCGGCGCGAAGAACCACATGGTCGTGCTCCCCGACGCCGACCTCGACCTGGCCGCCGACGCCGCGGTCAACGCCGGCTACGGCAGCGCCGGCGAGCGCTGCATGGCGATCAGCGTGCTGGTCGCCGTCGAGCCGGTCGCCGACGAGCTGGTGGCCCGGATCGCCGACCGCACCCGCACCCTGGTCATCGGCGACGGGGCCAAGGGTGTCCAGCAGGAGTCCGACATGGGCCCGCTGGTCACCCGCGCCCACCGCGACAAGGTCGCGTCGTACGTCGAGGCCGGCCAGGCCGCCGGCGCCAAGCTGGTGATCGACGGCCGCGAGGTGCAGGCCGCCGGCGCGGCCGACGGGTTCTGGCTCGGCCCGACGCTGTTCGACCACGTCACACCCGACATGGACATCTACACCGACGAGATCTTCGGCCCGGTGCTGTCCGTGGTGCGGGTGGCGTCGTACGACGAGGCCGTGGCGCTGGTCAACAGCAACCAGTACGGCAACGGCACGGCGATCTTCACCAACGACGGCGGCGCCGCCCGGCGCTACGAGAACGAGGTCGAGGTCGGGATGATCGGGGTGAACGTGCCGATCCCGGTGCCGGTCGCCTACTACTCCTTCGGCGGCTGGAAGCGCTCGCTCTTCGGTGACACCCACGCCCACGGTTCCGAGGGCGTCCACTTCTTCACCCGGGGCAAGGTCGTCACGACCCGCTGGATCGACCCCGCCAACCGGCCGACCGGCGGCCTCGAGCTGGGGTTCCCGCAGAATGACTGACCCGCAGCGCACCTACGAGCTCGACCGCAAGCACGTCTTCCACTCCTGGTCCGCCCAGGCCGAGATCACCCCGATGGTGGTGACCAAGGCCGACGGGTCGTGGCTCTGGGACGGCGACGGCAACCGCTACCTCGACTTCACCTCGCAGCTGGTGTTCACCAACCTCGGCCACCAGCACCCCCGGGTCGTGAAGGCGATCCAGGAGCAGGCCGCGACGCTCTGCACGATCGCGCCGGTGGCGGCCAACGACGCCCGCTCCGAGGCGGCCCGGCTGATCGCCTCGCACACCCCGGAGGGCCTGGACAAGGTCTTCTTCACCAACGGCGGCGCCGACGCCAACGAGCACGCGATCCGGATGGCCCGCCTGCACACCGGCCGGCACAAGGTGCTCTCGCGCTACCGCAGCTACCACGGCGGCACCCAGCTGGCGATCAACCTGACCGGCGACCCGCGGCGCTGGCCCAACGACCACGCCTCCGACGGCGTCGTGCACTTCTTCGGGCCGTTCCTCTACCGCAGCGCCTTCCACGCCACGACCGAGGCCGAGGAGTGCGAGCGCGCGCTGGCGCACCTGGAGCAGGTCATCGCGCTCGAGGGCCCCGGCACGATCGCCGCGATCCTGCTCGAGTCGATCCCCGGCACCGCCGGGATCATGGTCCCGCCGCCCGGCTACCTCACCGGCGTCCGCGAGCTCTGCGACCGGCACGGCATCGTGCTGATCGCCGACGAGGTGATGGCCGGCTTCGGCCGCGCCGGCAGGTGGTTCGCGGTCGAGCACGACGCAGTGGTCCCGGACCTGCTGACCTTCGCCAAGGGCGTCAACTCCGGCTACGTCCCGCTCGGCGGCGTCGCCATCAACGAGGCGATCGCGGCGACCTTCGACCACCGGCCCTACCCCGGCGGCCTCACCTACTCCGGCCACCCGCTGGCCTGCGCGGCCGCCGTCGCCACCATCACCACGATGGAGGAGGACCGGGTCGTCGAGCACGCCGCCGCTCTCGGCGAGGAGGTCTTCGGCCCCGGCCTGACCGAGCTCGCCGGCCGCCACGACTGGATCGGCGAGGTCCGCGGCACCGGCGTCTTCTGGGCACTGGACCTGGTCGCCGACCGGACCACCCGCGAGCCGCTCGCGCCGTACGGCGGCTCCTCGCCGGCGATGGGCGCGGTCATCGCCGCGTGCAAGGCCGAGGGGCTGCTGCCGTTCGCCAACTTCAACCGGATCCACGTCGTCCCGCCGCTGACCATCTCGGCCGAGGACGCCCGCGCCGGCATCGCCATGCTCGACCGCGCCCTCGCGAAGGCGGCGGACTCGTTGGTCGAGTAGCGAGCGGCTCTCGTTGGTCGAGTAGCGAGCGCCAGCGAGCGTATCGAG
>NZ_FMZM01000004.1:0-111278 GCF_900101465.1 Nocardioides lianchengensis | reverse complement strand
GAGCGGCCCTCGTTGGTCGAGTAGCGAGCGCCAGCGAGCGTATCGAGACCCCCGGCAGGTTGGTCTCGATACGCCGCGCTCGTTCCTCGCCGGATGCTCGACCAGCGAGGGCCGTAGCCTGACCGGGTGACTCCCGGAGACCCGTCGTACCTCTCGGCCCAGCGGGCCGACCTGCTCCGGTTCGCCGCGGGCTCGCGGACCGAGCAGGGCTTCGGCTGGCTCGACGAGACGGGCGCGCTCGACCCGACGAAGCCGGTCGAGCTGTGGATCACCTGCCGGATGACCCACGTCTTCTCCCTGGCCGTGCTGGCGGGGGAGGAGCCGGCGCCCGGCGGCCCCGATGCGGCCGAGCTCGCCGAGCTGGCCGAGCACGGCGTCAGCTCGCTGCTCACCCATCTGGCCGACCACGAGCACCGGGGCTGGTACGCCGCGGTCGGCCCGGACGGGGTCGTCGACGACAGCAAGCAGTCCTACGGGCACGCGTTCGTGCTGCTGGCTGCCTGCTCGGCGCTGCTGGCCGACGTACCCGGGGCCGACGAACTGGTCGCGCTCGCGCTGACCGCCCAGGAGCTGAACTTCTGGGACGACGAGGCCGGGCTGGTCGTGGACCGGTGGGACCGCACCTGGACCGAGCTCGACCCCTACCGCGGCGTCAACGCCAACATGCACGCCGTCGAGGCCTACCTCGCCGCCGCCGACGTCACCTCCGGGGACGGCTCCGCGAGCGACTCGGTCTGGTACACCCGGGCCGGCCGGATCGCCAGCCAGGTCCTGGACTGGGCCGAGGCCAATGACTGGCGGATCCCCGAGCACTTCGACGAGCAGTGGCAGCCGCTGCTCGAGCACCACCGCGACGAGCCCGCCCACCCCTTCCAGCCCTACGGCGCCACCGTCGGCCACGGCCTCGAGTGGGCCCGGCTGGTGCTGCCCTTCGGCCTGGTCCAGGCCGCCACCGAGCTCGCCGACCGCGCGGTCGCCGACGGCTGGGCCACCGACGGCGCCGACGGGTTCGTCTACACCACCGACTGGTCCGGGCAGCCGGTCGTGCGCGAGCGGATGCACTGGGTCGCCGCCGAGGCGGTCAGCACCGCCCACGCCCTGCACGAGGCCACCGGCGAGCAGCGCTGGGCCGACGCCGCCACCACCTGGTGGGCGTACGTCGACCGCTGCTTCGTCGACCACGAGCACGGTTCCTGGCACCACGAGCTCGACGCCCAGAACCGCCCCGCGGCGACCGTCTGGCCGGGCAAGCCGGACGTCTACCACGCGTACCAGGCCGCGCTCGCCCCCGAGCTCGCCGGCGGCACGTCGTACGCCGGAGGCCTCGCCGCCCGTCGCCCCGACTGACGCCGGCCGAGCCGCCGGGGGCCCACGCTGGTTGAGGTGTGAGGGCCGCTAGGCCCGAGCCTCGAAACCCGGTGAGGTGGGTGTCGGTCTGGGTTGAGGCCGACTGTTGGCAAGACGGGTTTCGAGGCTCGCTTCGCTCGCACCTCAACCACCGTGGGGGTCGCGCCTCAACCAGCGCGGGGGACCGGTTGTCCATGTGACGTCTCCGACACGGGACACCCGGGGTACTGGGTGGGATCAGCGAGTAGGTTGCGGGACACCCCACCCGGAGGACGGCGCGATGGACGATGAGCAGGACGTCGTACCCGTGTTCTTCCTGTCCGACAGCACGGGCATCAGCGCGGAGACGATGGGCAACGCGCTGCTCATCCAGTTCCCCGACACGCGGTTCGAGCGGACCCTGATCCCATTCATCCACACCGTGGACGACGCCCGCCGTGTGGTGGCGCAGCTCGACGAGGCGATGGACGGGCCGATCACGCCGCTGGTGTTCTGCACCGCGGCGACCGACGAGGTCCGGGCCGAGCTGCACCAGACGCGCGCGCCGCTCATCGACTTCTTCGAGATGCACATGGCGAAGGTCGAGACGATCATCGGCCAGCAGGGGGTCCGCGAGGCCGCCCGGTTGCACGGCGTCGGCGACATCAAGCGCTACAACTCGCGGATGGCGGCGGTCGAGTTCACCATCGAGCACGACGACGGCCAGAGCCTGCGGGCGCTGGAGAAGTCCGACGTGATCCTGCTGGCGCCCTCGCGCTGCGGGAAGACCCCGACCAGCATGTACCTCGCCCTCCAGCACGGGCTGTTTGTCGCGAACTACCCGCTGGTCGACGAGGACCTGGAGGCCGACGGCCTCCCGGAGCCGGTCCAGCCGTACCTGGAGCGCTGCTTCGGTCTCGTCACCACCGTCGACCGGCTCAGCCGGGTGCGCAACGAGCGTCGCCCGAACAGCCGGTACGCGTCTCCCGAGCAGTGTCGCTGGGAGCTGCGCCGGGCGGGTGAGCTGTTCAAGGCCCACCGCCTCCCGGTCATCGACTCGTCGGCGAAGTCCGTCGAGGAGATCTCCGCGCTGATCCTGCAGACCCTCAAGTCCGACGCCCGGTCCCGGCGCCGGCAGCCCGAAGGGAAGTCGTCATGACCAACACCAACGTCCGGTGGTTCTCCGAGCTCGGCCTCGCCGACCTGGAGCAGGTGGGCGGGAAGAACGCCTCCCTGGGCGAGATGGTCTCGCAGCTGTCCGACCTCGGGGTGCGCGTCCCCAACGGCTTCGCGACGACCTCGGACGCCTTCCACCGCTTCATCGGGGAGACGGGGCTGAAGGAGCGGATCGTCGGCCTGCTCGACGGCCTCGACACCGACGACGTACGACGCCTCGCCGAGGTCGGACGCGAGATCCGGACGGCGGTCGTCGAGCAGCCCTTTCCCGAGGACCTCGAGGCCGACATCCGCCGCGCGTACGACGAGCTGGCCGCCGAGACCGAGGGCGAGCCGTCGTTCGCCGTACGCTCCAGCGCCACGGCCGAGGACCTCCCCGACGCGTCTTTCGCGGGCCAGCAGGAGACCTTCCTCAACGTCCGCGGGATCGACGCGATCCTGCAGGCCATTCGCGAGGTCTTCGCGTCTCTCTACAACGACCGGGCGATCGCCTACCGCGTCCACCACGGCTTCGCCCACGCCGACGTCGGCCTGTCCGCGGGCGTGCAGCGGATGGTCCGCTCCGACATCGGCTCCTCGGGCGTGCTGTTCACCATGGACACCGAGTCGGGCTTCACCGACGCCGTGTTCGTGACGTCGGCGTACGGCCTCGGCGAGGGCGTCGTCCAGGGGGCCGTGAATCCCGACGAGTTCTACGTCTACAAGCCTGCCCTGCGCGCGGGGCGGCCGGCGATCCTCAAGCGTGGCGTCGGCGGCAAGGCCACCAAGATGGTCTACACCGACGACGCGGCCGTCGGCCGTACGACGGAGTTCGTCGACGTCGACGCCGCCGACTCGCGGCTGCTGTCGCTGACCGACGCGGAGGTCGAGGAGCTGGCCCGGCACGCGCTGGTGATCGAGGAGCACTACGGCCGGCCGATGGACGTCGAGTGGGGCAAGGACGGCGTCGACGGGCAGCTCTACATCCTCCAGGCCCGCCCCGAGACCGTGCAGTCGCGCGTGACCGGCGCCCTCGAGCGCTACAAGATGCCGAAGGGCGCCGCGACCGGCGTCGACGTGCTCGTCGAGGGCCGCGCGATCGGCCAGAAGATCGGCGCGGGCGCCGTCCGGGTGCTGACCTCGGTCGAGAACATGCACGAGTTCGAGACCGGCGAGGTGCTGGTGGCCGACATGACCGACCCCGACTGGGAGCCGATCATGAAGCGCGCTTCGGCCATCGTCACCAACCGCGGCGGGCGGACCTGCCACGCGGCGATCATCGCCCGCGAGCTCGGCATCCCCGCGGTGGTCGGCACTGGCTCGGCTACCAAGACCCTGGCCGACGGCCGCGAGGTCACCGTCTCCTGCGCCGAGGGCGACACCGGGCTGGTCTACGAGGGCCTCCTCGACTTCGACGTCGAGCGCACCGAGCTGGACGCGATGCCCGACGTACCGGTGAAGATCATGATGAACGTCGGCACCCCCGAGCAGGCCTTCGCCTTCTCACGGCTGCCCAACAAGGGCGTCGGCCTGGCCCGCCTGGAGTTCATCATCAACCGCCAGATCGGCATTCACCCGAAGGCCCTGCTCGACCTGGCCGCCGACCCGACCGCGCTCGACGACGGGCTGCGCGCCGACATCGAGGAGACCATCGCGGCGTACGACGGACCGCGCGAGTTCTTCGTGCAGCGCGTGGCCGAGGGGGTCTCGATGATCGCGGCCGCCTTCGCACCCGAGCCGGTGATCGTGCGGATGAGCGACTTCAAGTCCAACGAGTACGCCAACCTCGTCGGCGGCGAGGGCTACGAGCCCGACGAGGAGAACCCGATGATCGGCTACCGCGGCGCCTCGCGGTACCTGTCGGAGGACTTCGCCGAGTGCTTCGCGATGGAGTGCGAGGCGCTGCGCCACGTGCGCGACGAGATGGGCCTGACCAACGTCAAGGTGATGATCCCGTTCGTGCGCACCCTGAAGGAGGCGCGTGGTGTCATCGACCTGCTGGCCCAGCACGGTCTGAAGCGCGGCGAGAACGACCTGCAGGTCGTGATGATGTGCGAGCTGCCGTCGAACGCCGTGATCGCCAGCCAGTTCCTGGAGCACTTCGACGGGTTCTCGATCGGCTCCAACGACATGACCCAGCTGACCCTCGGCCTCGACCGCGACTCCGGCCTGGTCGCCGACGGCTTCGACGAGCGCGACCCCGCCGTACTCCACATGCTCGACCTGGCCATCACCGCCTGCCGCGACGCCGGCAAGTACGTCGGCATCTGCGGCCAGGGCCCCTCCGACCACCCGGACCTCGCCGAGTGGCTGCTGGAGCGCGGCATCGAGTCGATGTCGCTCAACCCCGACACGGTCGTCGACACCTGGCTGCGGCTGGCCAAGGTCAGCGGCTGAGGGGCCGGGGGAGAGTTTCATCGGCTGGCCGATGAACCTCCCGCCAGGACGACAAAGGTTCATCGTCCCGGCGTGAGTTTCATCGGCTAGCCGATAAAACTCACCGAGCCCTCCGGGGGAGGCTCCAGCCACCGGATCGCCGACCCGCGACAATAGGCCCATGCGGTTCACCGAGCGGGAGATGACGGAAGGGCTGACCGGCGCCGCCAAGCTGGTCGCCGCACGCGGGAAGGCCGACAAGAAGGACGAGGTCTGGGACGGCCTGACCCGGTTCCAGCGCTACCAGCTGCTCGACTCGCTCGGCACCCAGGTGCTCGCCACCCTCGTCGCGCTGCCCGACGTCGACGTCGAGATCGGCACCCGCCCGACCTTCACCGACGCCCAGGTCACCGAGGCGGTCGAGGGCACCCTCGGCGACGTCGGCCGGCTCAAGCGCAAGATGCAGCTCGCCGCCCGGGTGGCGCTGGTGAAGACGGTGCTCGAGCACGTCCCGCCCCGCCAGGACCCGGACGCGCTGATCATCCCCGACCACCTCTGAGGGGTCCCGGCGGTCCTCCGCCGTTCCGCAGGTGGCGGATGTATCGGGAGCCGGCCCGGCCGCTCCTCAGCCTCGAAGGGGCGAGAGCCGCCCCGGGAAGGTGCGTCATGAAGCTCTCGGTCCTCACCACCGCGGCGGTCCTCGCCGCCGGACTCGTCACCGCGGCCGCGCCGGCACAGGCCGCGCCGGCCGCGCCCGCCCGGGCCAAGGTCACCGTCACCATCACGGCCGACGGCACCGACATGTCCGGCGTCGTACGCAGCACGCGTCCGAAGCGCTGCGCCCAGGACCGGACGGTCAAGGTCTTCAAGCTGGTCGCCGGCGAGCCGCACCTGTGGGCGACCGACACCACCGACCTGCAGGGCGGCCGCTACGTCTGGTCGACCGGCAACACCGGCACCGAGGGCCGGTTCTTCGCCAAGGTGGCCCGAAAGGCTGGCTGCAAGGGTGACGTGAGTCCGACGATCCGGGTGCGCCGCAACGACTGAGCGCCGGGCCCGGTCTCTAGGCTGAGCCCACCATGACCAGCCCGGACCGCACCCAGCTCCCGCTCGACGTCGACACCTCGGCCCGGCCGATCGGCCCGGTGCGACCGGGGAAGGGCGCGCCCAACGTCGTCATCGTGCTCATCGACGACATGGGGTACGGCGCCTCCTCGGCGTACGGCGGCCCCTGCGAGATGCCGACCGCCGAGCGGCTGGCCGGGGACGGGCTGCGCTACAGCCGCTTCCACGTGACCTCGCTGTGCTCGCCGACCCGGCAGGCGCTGCTGACCGGCCGCAACCACCACTCGGTCGGGATGGGCGTGACGTCGGAGATGTCGACGCCGAAGCCGGGCTACCACGGCTACCGGCCGGCCAGCGCGGCGACGATCGCGCAGATCCTCGGCGGCAACGGCTACTGCACGGCGGCGTTCGGCAAGTGGCACCAGACCCCGCCGGTCGAGGTGAGCCCGTCGGGGCCGTTCACGCGCTGGCCGATGGGGGAGGGCTTCGACTTCTTCTACGGCTTCATGGGCGCCGAGATGAACCACTGGTACCCGCAGCTCTACCAGGGTCGCCACCCCGTCGAGCCGGACCGGATGCCCGAGGACGGCTACCACCTCTCCGAGGACCTGGTCGAGCACGCCATCGACTGGGTCGAGAACCAGCAGGCGATCACCCCCGAGCGCCCCTTCTTCACCTACCTCGCGCTCGGCGCGACGCACGCGCCGTTCCACGTCGCCCCCGAGTGGCGCGACAAGTACGCCGGCCGCTTCGACCAGGGCTGGGACGCGCAGCGCGAGGAGATCCTGGCCCGCCAGCAGGAGCTCGGCATCGTCCCGGAGGACGCCGAGCTCGCGCCGTGGGCCGAGGGCGTGCCGCACTGGGACGAGCTCGACGAGACCGAGAAGCGGGTCGCGGCCCGGTTCATGGAGACGTACGCCGGGTTCGCCGAGCACGCCGACGTGCAGGTGGGCCGGTTCGTGGACGCGCTCGACGAGATGGGCGTCCTCGACGACACGCTGTTCTTCTACCTGCTCGGCGACAACGGCGCCTCGGGCGAGGGCGGTCCGCGCGGCACCTTCCGCGAGCACCTGGTCGGCCACGGCATCCAGGACGACACGGCCGACATGGCCGCGCGGCTCGACGAGCTGGGGTCCGCGTCGACGTACCCGATCTATCCCGTGGGCTGGGCGCTGGCGATGAACACGCCGTACCCCTGGACCAAGCAGGTCGCCTCCCACCTCGGTGGCATCCGGGACGGGATGATCGTGCGCTGGGGCCGCGAGATCGCCGACCGCGGCGGGATCCGCCACCAGTGGCACCACGTCATCGACGTGCTGCCGACCATCCTGGAGGCCGCCGACCTGCCCGCGCCGGAGACCTTCGGGGGCGTCCAGCAGCAGCCGATCGAGGGCACCAGCCTGCGCTACACCTTCGCCGACCCCGACGCGCCCGACCGGCGCGGCACCCAGTACTTCGAGATGGTCGGCAACCGCGGGATCTACCAGGACGGCTGGGCCGCGGTGACCCGGCACGGCACGCCCTGGGAGATGGTCGGCTCGGGCGACAGGTCGTTCGACGACGACGTGTGGGAGCTCTACCACCTCGACACCGACTGGAGCCAGGCCCACGACCTGGCCGCACAGCACCCGGAGCGGCTGGCCGCGCTGCAGCAGGTGTTCCTGGAGGAGGCCGAGAAGCACCACGTGCTGCCGCTCGACGCCCGGGTCACCGAGCGCGAGAACCCCGAGGTCGCGGGCCGACTCGACCTGCACGCCGGCCGCTCCCAGCTGTCGTTCGGGCCGCGGGTCCGCCGGCTGTCGGAGGAGGCCGCGCCCAACGTCAAGAACCGCACCCACACGATCACCGCCGACCTCGAGGTGCACACCGGGTCGAGCGGCGTCGTGGTGGCGCAGGGCGGCCGCTTCGGCGGCTGGTCGCTGTACGTCGTCAAGGGCGTCCCGCACTACGCCTACAACTTCGCCGGCCGCGACCTGACCACGGTGCGCGGCACCGCGCCGATGGCGCCGGGCCGCCACGACCTGGTCGTCCGCTTCTCGTACGACGGCGGCCCGCCCGGAAGCGGTGCCTCGGTGACGCTCGAGGTCGACGGGGTCGCCGTCGGGACCGGGACGATCCCGGTCACCACCGCCTACTACTTCTCCTTCGACGAGACCTTCAACGTGGGCGTCGACCGCGGCACGCCCGTGACCGACGACTACCGGCCGGTCCACAACCGGTTCGAGGGGCTGATCCACCGGGTCCGCTTCGACCTCGACGGCGTGGCCGAGCGGGCCAGCGACGAGGACCGGGCCCGCGCGGTGATGGTCCACCAGTGAGCAGCTGCTGCGCCCCCTCCCGCGGCCCGGACGACCAGCGCCCGGCGCCCCCGGTGGTTGAGGAGGTTGCGCAGCAACCACCGCCCCCGGTGGTTGAGGAGGTTGCGCAGCAACCGTCTCGAAACCACGACCTCTTCCTCATCCCCGGCGGCCCCACCCGGGTCGGCAGCGACGACCCCGACCACCCCGAGGAGTGGCCGGTGCGCGAGGCCGCGCTGGCGCCGTACCGGATCGGGCGATGCGCGGTGACCAACGCCGAGTACGCCGCCTTCGTCGCCGCGACCGGGCACACCTCGGACGCGGAGCGGTACGGCTGGTCGTTCGTCTTCGGCCCCTTCCTGCCCGACGACTTCCCGCCGACCCGCGGCGTGGCGGCGGCCCCCTGGTGGCGCCAGGTCGAAGGTGCCGACTGGGCGCACCCGGAGGGCCCGCAGTCGTCCGTCGCCGCGCGGGCCGACCACCCGGTCGTCCACGTCTCGCGCCTCGACGCCGAGGCGTACGCCGCCTGGCGCGGCGCCCGGCTGCCCACCGAGGTCGAGTGGGAGCACGCCGCCCGCGGTGGTCTGACCGGCCGGCCGTTCCCCTGGGGGGACGAGCTGGAGCCGGGCGGGGAGCACCGGATGAACGTGTGGCAGGGCGACTTCCCGACCCGCGACACCGCCGCGGACGGCTGGTCCGGCACCTGCCCGGTCAACGCCTACGAGCCCAACGGCTACGGGCTGCACAACACCACCGGCAACGTGTGGGAGTGGTGCGCCGAGACGGTCAGCCGGGGAGGGTCGTACCTGTGCCACGCGTCGTACTGCCGTCGCTACCGGGTCTCCGCCCGGCAGGTGCAGTCGCCCGACGACAGCACCGGCAACCTCGGGTTCCGGATCGCCACCGACGCCTGACGCCCCTCACGCTGGTTGAGGTGCGAGCGAAGCGAGCCTCGAAACCCGGTGAGCCGAGAAACGGCCGGTGGTCCCCCGGCCGATGGACGACTCGCCGGGCTTCGAGGCTCAGGCGCGGGGCGCCTTCGCACCTCAACCAGCGTCTAGCCGCGTCCGACGGTCCTCGAGGTTCTGCCCGACGACTTGTCGGTGAGGGCGATGCGGGTGCTGTCGGCCGGGCTGACGCCGTTGCTGACCGTGACCTCGACCAGCCCGTCGTCGAACTCGGCGTGGATCTGGTCGGGCTCGGTGCCCTCGGGCAGCGTGATGGTCCGGCGGAAGGCGCCGTAGAAGCGCTCGCGGACGAGGAACTCGACCCCGTCCTCGGAGGCGTCCTGAGGGCGAGCCCCCGACACGGTGAGCACGCCGTGGCTGAAGCTCAGCTCGACGTCCTCGGGGTCGACACCGGCGAGCTCGACCCGGATCACCAGGTCCTCGCCGCGGGCCAGGATGTCGGTGGCCGGCACCCACGCGGAGGCGTGCGTCCGCTCGGCCGGGGTGAGGGCGTGCTCGGGCCCTCCGTGCACGCCGGTCGAGCGGACCCGGGCCAGCTCGCTGAACAGGTCGGTGACGCCCTCGAAGGGGTTGCGGCGCTCGGTCATGCGTTCCTCCCGGTGGTCTCGTGCTCCTGCTCGGTCGTCGCCGGGGTCGTACGGCCCTCCTCGCGCAGCGCCTTGACCCAGCAGTAGGCCACGCCGACGAGCACGACGGTGAAGGGCACCGACCCGAGTACGGCGGCCTGCTGCAACGCGGTGAGGCCGCCCACGAGCAGCATCGCGCAGGCGATGCCGCCCATCAGCACGCCCAGGACGACCACGACGATCCGCGACGGGGTGATCGACCCGCGGGACGCCATCGTGGCCATCACGACCGAGGCGGCGTCCGCTCCGCTGATGAAGAACAGCGCGATCAGGATGATGCAGAGCGCGGAGCTGATCACCGGCAGCGGGAGGACGTCGAGGGCGGTGAACAGGGACAGCTCCAACGGTGCTCCGAGCACGTCGACCTCGCCGCTGCGCTGCAGCTCGATGCCGGTCCCGCCCACGATGGCGAACCAGATGAACCCGAAGCCGGTCGGCGCCGCGACCACCCCCACGATGAACTCGCGGATGGTCCGCCCGCGGGAGATCCGGGCGACGAACATGCCGACGAAGGGCGCCCACGAGACCCACCAGGCCCAGTAGAAGATCGTCCAGTTGGCCATCCACTTCTCGTCGCCGACGCCGGTCTCCAGCGACATCGGGATCACCTGGATGACGTAGTCGCCGATCGACTCGATGCCGTTGCTGATGACCAGCACGGTGGAGCCGCCGACCACCAGGAAGAACAGGAACAGCACGATCGTGGCGACCGAGCCGAGGTTGGCCAGGAAGTTGATGCCCTTCTCGACCCCCGACGTCGCCGACAGGATGAACAGGCCCGTGACGACCACGATGATCGCGACCGCCACGCCGTTCGACTTGGGTACGTCGAGCAGGTAGTCGAGCCCGCTGTTGAGCTGCAGGCCGTTGAGGCCGAGCGCGGTCGCCGTACCGAAGAGGGTGGCGACGATGGCCAGCGCGTCTACGAGTCGGCCGATCGGCTTCTGGTGGGCGTCCGGGCCGAGGATCGGGGTGAAGGTCGCGCTGACCAGGACCGGCTGGTCCTTGCGGAACGCGAAGTAGGCCATCGCGCCACCGAGGACGGCGTACATCGCCCAGCCGTTGAAGCCCCAGTGGAAGTAGGTGTAGCGCAGCGCGGTCAGCGCCGCCTCCTCGCTCTCCGGCTCGGCGAGCCCGTGCGGCGGGTTGGCCCAGTGGGTCACCGGCTCGGCGATCCCGTAGAAGAGCAGCCCCGCCCCGAGCCCGGCCGCGAACATCATCGAGACCCACGAGAAGGTCCGGAAGTCGGGCGTCGAGTCGTCCGGCCCGAGCTTGATCTTCCCCCACGGCGAGAGCGCGAGGTAGAGGCAGAGGAGCAGCACCCCGGTCGCGATCAGGATGAACGCCCAGCCGAAGTTGCCGACCACCCAGCCGGTGGCCTCGCCCATCACCGTGCCGAGGTTGTCCGGGGCGACCAAGCCCCAGGCGACGAAGCCGGCGATGAGCACCGCCGAGCCCCAGCAGACCGCCGGGTCCACGTCCTTCAGGTACCGGTTCATCTCGCGCCCCTCCCGAGGATGTTCGCGCGTCCTCGTCCGGTGAGTCGGTCGCGAGGTGGCGACCAGCCTTGTGGCGCGCTCGCGCCGGTGTCAATGAGGCGGGGTGTACCCACCGATCGAGATCCGTTATCGGTCCCGGCCCGGGCGGTCTCGACCGGTGGGGCCTGGTGTGCGGCTCCGCCGTACGTCGTCGCCGCGTCCTGCCAGACTCCGATGTCGTGGAGGCGGACCCGATGCTGCGCGTGCTCCGGTCGCTGCGAGCGGTGCTCGCCCTGGTCGCCGTAGTGGTGGCCGGCGCAGCGCTGTGGATCTCGGTCGACAACCCGACGGTCGACGGCACCAGCCGGGGCACCTACACGTGCCTGGCGCCCTACGACACCGTGCTCAACGACGCGATCGACCCGGTGGGCGGGGAGCCGCCGCCGGACGAAGACGAGATCGCGGCCAGCTGCCGCGTGGCAGGCGAGGAACGGTTCGATCAGGCGGTGTACGTCGGGGTCGCGGCCGGACTGGTCGCGATCGCGGCCGCCGGGGTCTCGGTCCTGCTCCACCGCCGGGACCACCGCCCGGTCACGTAACCCTCGCGGGGTCGGCGGCGGGAGGTCACGGCCCGTGCTCGACCTCGCCGACCTCGGTGACGAAGTCGCGGTCCCGCAGCACCTGCGCGGCGACGTCGACCGCGGCGAGCACGTACGGGACGGTCTCGCGGTACTGGTCGACCTTGGTCAGTGCGACCCGGACCTGCGTGGGGGGCGCCACGTCGAGGACCCGGAGGTCCACGGTGGCCCGCATCCCCCAGGTGCGCAGCGGTCGGACGACGTCGAGCAGCATCGTGTCGCTGAAGATCCAGGACCGGAGGAAGGTCCCGAGCTGCAGCGTGGCGGACCCGTGGTCGCGCCGGACCAGGTCGGCCTTGGCGGCGACCAGGCCGGCGACGAGGGTGTCGAGGGACGCCTCCGGTGACGCGGACGTGGTGATCGTCAGGGCCGGCTCGTAGTAGTGGTGGGCCTTGCGCAGCCTCCGTCGCTCGGTCACAGCGCGGGACCCGTCAACGTCACCAGCGTCTCCTTCCAGCGCTCGACGACCACGGCGGTCTGCTCGCGGCCGGGGCCGAGCATGCCGGTCATCGTCGTACCGGTGAGCAGGTCGATCGTGAACTGCACGAGGGTGGGCGCGCGCGGGTCGTCGCCGATCAGGGCGGTGACCGCGCGGTGGATGGCGCCGAAGAGCCGGGCCTGGAGGGGGACCAACGCCTCGCGCAGGGCGTCGTCGGTGCGGGCGGCGACCCAGAGCTCCAGGGCGGCGAGGAACGCCGGGCTCTGCAGGTCGCGCCAGACCAGGTCGACGACGGCGTCCCAGCCGTGGCCGGGCGGCGGCCCGGCGTCGGAGGCGAGGACGGCGAGCCGCCGCGCGGCGATGTCCTCGACCACCCCGACCATCAGCGCGGCCCGGGTCGGGAAGTGGTGCAGCAGCGTGCCGCGCGCGACGCCGGCGCGCTCCTGGACGGCCCCGACGGTGGTGGCGCCGTACCCCTTCTCCAGCAGGCACGCGAAGGCCGCGTCGACGAGCAGGGCGCGGGTGGCGGCGGTGCGCTCGGCCTGGGTCCTGCGCGGCCGCTCGTCCATGGCGCTACCGTAGTGTCCCAGAAACAGTCTGACCAGACGGAAAGTGATGACGAGATGGCGAAGCTGATCCGCACGGCCCGCACCCTGGTGAGCGTCGCGCGCGCCGCCGTCTCCACCCGATCGGGCGTCGGGGCCGTCAGGGAGGGCGGTCCCGACGTTCCCCCTCCGGCGGGCCTGGAGGCGTTCGCGCGGCAGGTCAGCGCGACCCGGCTGCTGCCGGCGCCGCCCGAGGTCGTCGCCGAGGCCGTCCTCGACCTCGACCGCACCGCGGACTGGCTGACCCTGCACGCCGCCTGGCGCGGCGAGCGGCCGGACCGGCTGCGCGCGGGGGAGGAGTTCACCCAGCAGATCCGGCTCATGGACATCCCCGCCCAGGCGCGCTGGAGCGTCGAGGCGGCCGGACCGGACGGCTTCGCACTGCGCGGCACCGGCCCGATGGGCATCGTCATCGGGCTGTGGTGCACGCTCGCCCCGGCCGAGGGCGGTACGGCGGTCCGCCTCGACGGCGGTCTGGACGGCGCGCCGGTCCGCGGCCCGGTCGGGCTCACCGCGGTCCGCAGCGTCGAGGTCGCGCTGGCCGAGTCGCTGGCCGCGCTCGAGCAGGTCGTCTCCGGGGGCGGCGCGCGGCTCCGGCTGTCCCGCGACCCGGTCCGCCACCACGCCTCCGGCCGCGAGCTCGACCCGCGCACGCCGGTCATCGTCGGTGTCGGGCAGCTGGTGCAGCGCAAGCCCGACCTGAGCACCCCGCGCGAGCCGGTCGCGCTGTCCGTCGAGGCGCTGCGCGGGGCGGTCGCCGACAGCGGCGCCACCGCCGACCTGCTCGCGCAGGCCGACCTCGTGTACGCCGTGCCGAGCGCGAGCTGGACCTACGGCAACCAGGCGGGCCGGGTCGCGGAGCTGGTCGGGGTGACGCAGGCCGGCACCGTGCAGTCCTCGCCGTACGGCGGCGACGGTGCGCAGCTGGTCGTCAACGACGCGGCCCAGCAGGTGGTCGACGGGCACGCGGACGTCGTACTCCTGACGGGGGCGGAGGCCGGCGCCACCGTGGCCGCGCTGCAGGTGGCCGGGCGGACGCCCGACTGGCCGCGGGTCGCCGAGGACGAGCGCCCGGACCGGGTGATCGGGGTCGACCGGCCGGCCAACAACGAGGCCGAGACCGCGGTCGGGCTGGGCGCGCCCATCTACGCCTACGCGCTGGTCGAGTCGGCGCTGCGCGGCCGCGCCGGCACGTCGTACGACGACCACCGCGCCACCCTGGGCCGGCTCTGGTCGCGGCTGTCGGAGGTGGCCGCGCGCAACCCGTTCGCCTGGGACCCGACCGCCCGCACGGCCGCCGAGGTCGCCGACCCGACGCCGGGCAACCGCTGGGTGAGCGACCCGTACACGAAGCTGATGTGCGCCAACCTCCAGGTCGACCTGGCGACGGGGATCGTGCTGACCAGCGTGGCCGCGGCCGAGGCGGCCGGCGTACCGCAGGAGAAGTGGGTGTTCGTGCACGCCGGGGCGTCGGCGACCGACGAGTGGTTCGTCTCCGAGCGCGCCGACCTGGCGACCTCGCCGGCCATCGCGGCCGCGGGCGCCGCTGTCCTCGACCACGCCGGGCTGGCGATCGAGGACGTCGACCTGGTCGACCTCTACTCCTGCTTCCCGGCTGCCGTGCAGCTCGGTGCGCACGCGCTCGGCCTGCCGCTCGACGACCCCGACCGGCCGCTCAGCGTGACCGGCGGGCTGACCTTCGGCGGCGGTCCCGGCAACAACTACGGCAGCCACGCGATCGCCACGATGGTGCCGCTGCTGCGCGCGGCGCCCGAGCGGGTCGGGCTGTCGACCTCGCTGGGCTGGTACGCGACCAAGCACGCGATCGGCGTCTACGCGGCGACTCCGCCCGCGCGGGCCTACGCCCACCTCACCCCGGCCTTCGAGCGCCCCGCCCCGCGCCCGGTCCGCACCTCGCTCGACGGGTCCGGGGTCGTGGAGGCGGTCACCCGCCCGTTCGACCGCGACGGTACGGCGGAGGCCGCGATCCTCAGCGTGATCGCCGACGACGGGGCCCGCGTGCTGCTGCGGATCGAGGACGGGCCGACCCTCGGCGTCCTGGACGAGGCCGACCTGCTGCGGACCCGGGTCACCTACGACGGCAGCGGGCTGACCGTCGACACGTCCGCGCGCCTGGAGCTCCCCGCGCCGCCGCCCGCACCGGTGCGGACCTCGCGGGAGGGGGCGGTCGCGGTGATCACCCTGGACCGCCCCGAGGTGCGCAACGCGATCGACCACCGCACCGCGGTCGCGCTCGAGCGCGCGCTGGACGACGCGGAGGCGGACCCCGCCGTACGGGTGCTGGTGCTGACCGGCGCCGGTGACCACTTCTGCGCGGGCATGGACCTGGCCGCCGCGAACCGCGGCGAGCTGCCGATCACCGACGGCCGGGGGCCGCTGGGCATCACCGCGCGCCCGCCGACCAAGCCGCTGGTCGTCGCCGTCGAGGGCGCGGCCCTTGCGGGTGGGTTCGAGCTGATGCTCTGCGGCGACCTGGTGGTCGCCGCGGACGGCGCGCTGATGGGGCTGCCCGAGGCCCGGCGCGGGATGGTCGCCGCCGCCGGCGGGCTGCTCCGGATCGGGACCCGCCTCCCGCGCGCCGTCGCCCTGGAGCTGGCGCTGACCGGCGAGCCGCTGCCGGCGTCCCGGCTGCACGAGCTCGGGCTGGTCAACCGCGTCGTACCGCCGGGCACGGCGCTCGACGTCGCGCTCGGGCTGGCCGCCTCGATCGCCGCGTCCGCCCCGCTGAGCGTCGCGGTCGGCAAGCGGATCGTCGACGACGCGTCCTCCTGGTCGGCCGAGGAGGGCTTCGAGCGGCAGACCGAGCTCGCGACGCCGGTGATGCTCTCCGACGACGCCCGTGAGGGGGTCGCGGCGTTCGCGGAGAAGCGAACGCCGGTGTGGACGGGGCGGTGACGACGGCCTTGTGACGCCCGTCATGCCGTGTCACGATGATTCCCGACCGATCGGTCGGGAAATGCGGGAGGCGCGGTGGACGACCTGGAGCGGCAGTTCGAGGAGACGGTGGCGCGTCACGACCGGATCGAGCCGCGCGACTGGATGCCGGAGGGCTACCGGCGGACGCTGGTGCGCCAGATCGCCCAGCACGCGCACTCCGAGGTGATCGGGATGCAGCCGGAGGGCGCCTGGATCACCCGCGCGCCGAGCCTGCGGCGCAAGCAGGTGCTGCTCGCGAAGGTGCAGGACGAGGCCGGCCACGGGCTCTACCTCTACTCCGCCGCCGAGACGCTCGGCGTCACCCGCGACGAGCTGGAGGCGCGGCTGATGAGCGGCGCGCAGAAGTACTCCTCGATCTTCAACTACCCCACCCCGTCGTACGCCGACGTCGGCACGATCGGCTGGCTCGTCGACGGCGCCGCGATCTGCAACCAGGTGCCGCTGTGCCGGACGTCGTACGGGCCGTACGGGCGGGCGATGGTGCGGATCTGCAAGGAGGAGTCGTTCCACCAGCGGCAGGGCTTCGAGCTGTTGATGACGATGATGCGCGGCACCGACGAGCAGCGGGCGATGGTGCAGGAGTCGGTCGACCGGTTCTGGAAGCCGGCGCTGATGATGTTCGGCCCGCCCGACGCCGAGTCGCCGAACACCGCGCGGTCGATGGCCTGGGGCATCAAGCGGCACACGAACGACGAGCTGCGGGCGCGGTTCGTCGAGATGACGGCGCCGCAGGCCGAGGCGCTGGGGGTGACGCTGCCCGGCAACGACGTCGACTGGGACGAGCTGAAGCGGGTCGTGTCCGGGGACGGGCCCTGCAACGCCGAGCGCCTCGCCCACCGGCAGCAGGCCCACGACGACGGCGCCTGGGTGCGGGAGGCGGCGAGCCGATGACCGGACCGCTCTACGAGGTCTTCGTGCGCGCCAAGCGCGGCCTCAACCACGTCCACGTCGGGTCGCTGCACGCGGCCGACGACGCGATGGCCCTGCGCAACGCCCGCGACGTCTACACCCGCCGCAACGAGGGGGTCTCGATCTGGGTGGTCCGCGCCGACGCGATCACCGCCTCCAGCCCGGACGAGAAGGAGCCGCTGTTCGACCCGGCCGGCGACAAGGTCTACCGGCACCCGACGTTCTACGAGGTCGGCGATGTCCCCCACCTCTAACGTCGACCACGGTCCGTACGACGGCCTCGACGCGACCGACCCGGCCCACTGGGCGTTCGGCACCGGCTTCGCCGACCCGCTCGACGGCATCGATCCGCACGTCCCCGACGGCGTCGACCGAGTCGCACTGGCCGCCCTCTGCCTGCGGCTCGGCGACGAGGCGCTGCTGCTCTCGCACCGGCTGTCGGAGTGGTGCAGTCGCGCCCCCGACCTGGAGACCGACGTGGCCCTCGCGAACGTGGCGCTCGACCTGCTCGGCCAGGCCCGGCTGCTGCTGGCCCGGGCCGCCGTCGTGGAGCCGGGCGTCGTCCCGGAGCTGCCGGCCGGCTCGCCGGTCCCCGCCGAGGACGCCCTGGCCTTCTTCCGCGACCCGCCCGCCTGGACTGGCTCCCGCACCGCCGCGCTCGCCAACGGCGACTTCGGGCACACCGTCGTCCGGCTCTTCCTCGCCTCGACGGTCCGGCTGGTCGTGCTGCAGCGGCTGACCGGCCACCCCGACCCGGTGCTCGCCGCGGTCGCCGCGAAGGGGGTCAAGGAGCTGACCTACCACCGCGACTGGTCCGGGCGCTGGGTCGTCACGCTGGCCCGCGGGACGCGGGAGTCGCGGCGTCGTACGACGGCGGCGCTCGGGCAGCTGGCCCCCGCCTGGGCCGAGCTGCTGGACCGCGACCCCGCCGTACGTGACGACGTGGAGGCGGTCCTCGACCAGCTCCTCGACGCCTCGGATCTCGAGCGGCCGGACGAGGGCGGCGAGCTCCCCGACGACCTGCCCGACCTGCTCGCCGAGATGCAGTCGGTCGCCCGCGCGCACCCGCAGGGGCGCTGGTGAGCGCCTACGACGCGGCGGCCACCGTCACCGACCCCGAGCTGCCGATGCTGACGATCGCGGACCTCGGCGTGCTCCGCTCGGTGGCGGAGGTCGACGGCCGCGTCGAGGTGGCGATCACGCCGACGTACTCCGGATGCCCCGCCCTCGCCACCATCCGCGACGACCTGGTCCGCCGCCTCGCCGAGGAGGGGTACGACGACGTCCGCGTCCGGGTCGAGCTGGACCCGCCGTGGTCCAGCGACCGGATCACCGACCGCGGTCGGGCCGCGCTGGCCGAGCACGGCATCTCCCCGCCGGGACCCGCCCCGGCCGGGCCCGTCGTCCTCACCCTGGCCCCGCCGCGGCGGGTGGTCCGCTGCCCGCGCTGCGGCGCCGTGGCCGACCGGACCTCGGAGTTCGGGCCGTCGGCCTGCACCGCGCTCTACCGCTGCCCGGAGTGCCTCGAGCCCTTCCAGCACGTCAAGGAGATCTGATGCCGCTGCTCGAGGTGGCCCGGGTCGACCGGCTGACCGACGACGCGGTGGCGGTGACCTTCGCCGTCCCCGACGACCTCGCGGAGGCCTTCGCCTTCGAGGCCGGCCAGTCGCTCACCCTGCGCCGGGTCGTCGACGGCGTCGAGCACCGCCGCTCGTACTCCATCTGCGCCCCCGTCGGCGCCCCGCCCCGCATCGGCGTGCGCGAGATCCCCGACGGGCTGTTCTCACGCTGGCTGGTCCGCGACGTCACGCCCGGTGCGACGGTCGAGGTGCTGCCGCCGACCGGCCGGTGGCGGGTCGAGCCGGGCGGTCGCCACCTCTGCATCGGCGCCGGGTCCGGCATCACCCCGTTGCTCTCGATCGCCGCGACCGCGCTGTCCGGCGACGGTGAGGTCACGCTCCTCTACGGCAACCGCACGAGCGGCTCGGTGATGTTCGCCGAGGAGCTCGCGGACCTGAAGGACCGGCATGGGCCGCGGCTGTCGGTCGTGCACGTGCTGAGTCGTGAGCCCCGCGACGTGGACCTGTTCAGCGGCCGTCTCGACGCCGACCGGCTGCGTCGGCTGCTGACCACGGTCGCGCCACTCGACGGGGTCGACCACGTCTGGGTCTGCGGCCCCTACGCGCTCGTCGTCGAGGCACGTGCGGTGCTCGCCGACCTCGGCGTACCGCCCGAGCGGGTGCACGTCGAGCTCTTCCACGTCGACGAGCCGCCGCCCGCCGTCGTCCGGGCCGAGGCGGCGCCGACGGGGGAGACCAGCGAGGTGACCGCGGTGCTCGACGGTCGCGCGGTCACGACCCGGGTGGCGCGCGAGAGCAGCGTGCTCGACGGTCTGCAGGCGGTCCGCGCCGACCTGCCCTTCGCCTGCAAGGGCGGCGTCTGCGGCACCTGCCGCGCGCTGGTCCGCGAGGGCGAGGTCGACCTGCGCCGCAACTACGCGCTGGAGCCCGATGAGGTCGACGCGGGCTACGTGCTCACCTGCCAGAGCGCGCCCGTGTCCGACCGCGTCGTGGTGGACTTCGACGCATGACCGAGACCCGGGTTCGCCGCGGCCGCCCCGGCCACGACCAGGCCACCGTGCTGCGGGTGGCCATCGACCTCTTCATCGCCCGCGGCTACGACGCCGTCAGCATGGCCGACCTGGCCGCCGAGCTCGGGCTGTCGAAGTCCTCGCTCTACCACCACGTTCCGAGCAAGGAACGGCTGCTCGAGCTGGCCCTCGACGAGGCGCTCGCCGAGCTGACCGCCGTGGTGGACGCGGCCGCCGACGGGGCCGGACCGGCGTACCCACGCCTGCGCCGGGTGGTCGAGGACAGTGTGCGTCTCCTCGTCGCCCACCAGCCGGCCGTCACCCTGCTGCTCCGCGTCCGCGGCAACACCGCCGTGGAACGCGCCGCCCTCGAGCGCCGGCGCCGGATCGACGCCCGCCTCGCCGGTCTGGTCCGCGCCGCCGCCACCGAGGGCTCCCTGCGCGACGACCTCGACCCGGAGGTCGTCTCCCGCCTGGTCTTCGGCATGGTGAACTCGCTGGTCGAGTGGTACGACGCCGCCGGCCCCGTCGAGGTCGGCGCGCTGGCCCGGACCGTCGTCGCCACCGCGCTGGAGGGTCCGGCGCGGGGGGCGTCTCCTGGTTGATCGAGCGCCTGCTCAACCAGGGTGGGCTGCCGCGACCAGGCGTCACGGCGTGCGCCGCTGCCCCACCGGCCCCCGCCGTACGGCGTCGCCGACCGTCTGGGCCAGCGAGCGAGGCCGGAGGACGGCGGTCGGCCCCGAGGCCGAGGTCCGCATCCCGTCCAGCACCTCGGCGAACACCTCGGGGGCGGACCGCGAGGGGACCCAGCCGAGCTCGGAGCGGGCGCGGCTGGAGTCGAGGTGCGGCAGCGCGAACCCCATGTCGAGCCAGCCGGCGTCGATCTGCTGCAGGTGTAGCCGCCAGCTCACGTCGACGCCGGCGCGAAGGACGGCCGACGGCACGTGGACGAGGCGGGCGCCGAAGGCCGCGGCGATGTCGGCAGCCGTGAGCGGTGCCGCGGCGGCGAGGTTGAACGCACCCCCGGCCCGCTGGGCGAGGACGCGGCCCAGGGCGTCGGCGACGTCGTCGGCGTGCACGAAGGCGATCCGCAGGCCGCGGTCGAGGGGGAGCAGCGGGAGGTGCCCGAGGACCCACGCCGGGACCAGGCCGGGCACGCCGTACCGCATCAGGGCGCTGCCCGCCGCGCGCTGACCGACGACGCCCGGGCGCATCCGCGTGATCACCAGGTCGCCGCCCTCCGCGGCGTCGAGGAGTCGCTCCGCGGCGACCTTGTGCCGGCTGTACGGCGAGGTGGGGATGCCACCGGTCGGGTACGACTCCGCGACCGGCCGGTCGTCGGAGGCCGGGGAGTAGGCGCCCAGCGAGGACTGGTGGACCAGGTGCGGGACGCCGGCGGCGCGGACGGCGCCGAGCACCCGGCGGGTCCCGCCGACGCCGAGCCGCTCCAGGTAGTCGAGGTCGTGCGAGGGCTGGAAGCCCCAGGCCAGGTGCACCACCGCATCCGCGCCGGCGAAGATGCCGGGCAGCGGGTCCTCGGCGGCCGTCAGATCGACCGAGTGCCACTCCACCTCGCGCCCGCCGACGGTCGGCGTGTCGGGGATCCGGCGGGCCAGGCCGACGAGCTCGTGGTCGCCGGTGGACGCGAGGTGGCGGAGCAGGGCGGTGCCGACGTTGCCGGTGGCCCCGGTGATGACGATGCGCATGAGGTCCGGTGCCCGACGGCTGCTCGTCCCACCGGCCCACCCGTACACGGACGGACACAAGTCGCCCCGGACGCGACGTCCCACGCTCAGCGCGACCGGTCGACCCCGACTTGTGTCCGTCCGTGTACGACGCCCTACCGGTCGACCCCCGCCGGCACTTCCGCGAAGTCCCGGTGCCCGACGATCTCCTCGTCGGGCAGCGCATCGGCCAGCTCGCGCCGTACCTCCTCGGACAGGAGGAGCGAGGCAGCATCGGCGTTCTCGTCGAGGCGGGAGCGGCGCCGCGTCCCCGGGATCGGTACGACGCCCTCCGCGAGCAGCCAGGCCAGCGCGACCTGGGCGGTGGTCGCGCCGAGCCGGGCGGCGACCGACTCGACCCGTGCGACCAGCCGACGGTTGGCTGCGAAGGCGGCGGGCTGGAAGCGCGGCAGGCCGCGCCGAGCATCGTCGGGGGCCAAGTCGGCGAGCGCGCGGACGCCGTCCGAGAGGACGCCGCGGCCGAGCGGTGAGAACGCGACGAAACCGATGCCGAGCTCCCGCATCGTGGCGAGCTCGCCGTTGTGCAGCACGTCGCGGGCGAACAGCGACAGCTCCGACTGCACCGCGGCCAGCGGGTGCACGGCGTGCGCGCGGCGGATGGTGCCGGCCGACGCCTCCGACAGGCCGAGATGGCGTACCTTGCCCTCGGCGACCAGCTCGGCCATCGCGCCGACCGACTCCTCGATCGGCACCTGCGGATCGACGCGGTGCAGGTAGTAGAGGTCGATGACGTCGGTGCCGAGGTGGCGCAGCGAGCGCTCCGCCGCCTTCCTGATGTACGCCGGGGTGCCGTTGCGACCGTGCACCGTGCCGTCGTCGTCAGTCTCCGCGGATGCCTTGGTCGCAAGCACGACCTCGTCACGCCGGTCGCCGAGCGCCCGCGCGATCAGCTTCTCGTTCTCGAACGGCCCGTAGGCCTCCGCGGTGTCGATGAAGGTGACGCCGCGGTCCACGGCGTGCCGGAGCGTCGCGACCGACTCGGCCTCGTCGCTGGCGCCGTAGAAGGCGCTCATGCCCATCGCGCCGAGCCCGATGACCGAGACCTCCAGGTCACCCAGATGGGTGGTCCTCATGGGGTTGTCCTTCCGTGCCGACCACCTCGCGGTAGGCGGCGATCTTGCGTTCGATGGCCAGTAGGTGGCCCTGAGTGCGTGCCAGCTCGTCGAGCACCCGATGCCGGTGGCCCTCGAGCAGCACGAGCCGCTCGGCCTCGGTGCCGGCGATGCGGCTGAGGTCGGCCATCGCCCGGATGTCGGCGATCGACATCCCGGTCTCGCGCAGCATCACCAGGCCGGCGATCCAGCGCAGGTCGTCCGCGCCGTACCGGCGACGGCCGCCGGCGTCGCGCGCGGCCGGGTCGAGCACCAGGCCCTCTCGCTCGTAGTAGCGCAGCGCCTCGATCCCCACGCCCGTCAGGCGCGAGGCCTCGCCGATTGACAGGCCGCCGGGCGGCACGTCGTACTCGAGGTCGGGGAGCAGGACGGGGGGCACGCGTTCCATGCTGTTATCTGTAGCGCGCTACAGGTCAAGCCGTCGGTCAGGATGGTTCCATGGACCCGGGGCTCGCGGACTTCGACGAGTCGCGACCGCGGCTGTTCGGCATCGCCTACCGGATGCTCGGCAGCGTCGCGGAGGCCGAGGACGTCGTGCAGGACGCCTGGCTGCGCTGGCAGCAGACCGACCGCAGCGTCGTCGAGAACCCAGCCGGCTTCCTCACCACCGTCACCACCCGGCTGGCGATCAACGTCGCCGACTCCGCGCGCCGACGCCGCGAGGTGTACGTCGGCCCGTGGTTGCCCGAGCCGGTCGACACCAGCGCCGACCCCGCCCTGGGTGCGGAGAACGGCGAGGCGCTGGAGGCGGCGGTGCTGGTGCTCCTGGAGCGGCTGCCCGCGCGGGAGCGGGCGGCGTACGTGCTGCGCGAGGCGTTCGACTACCCCTACCCGCGGGTGGCCGAGATCCTGGAGATCAGCGAGGCCAACACCCGCCAGGTGGTGACCCGGGCCCGCCAGCACGTCGCCGAGCACCGGAGCGCGCCGGTCGACCGGGCCGAGCACCGGCGGCTCCTCGAGGCGTTCGTGAGCGCCGCGCGGGGCGGCGACCTGGGCGCGCTCGAGCGACTGCTCGCGGCCGGGGTGGTCAGCACGTCGGACGGCGCGGGCGTCACCCGCAACGCGGCTCGGGTGCCGATCGTCGGCCGGTCGAAGGTGGCGCGGGTGCTTGCCGCCTTCCGCGACCGGTTCTGGACCGGATCGACGATCACCTGGCTGGAGACCAACGGCCGGCCGTCGCTGCTGGTCCGGCACGGGGACGAGCCCGCCGCGGTGCTGTCGATCGAGGCCGGGACCGACGGCATCGAGCAGCTGCTCTGGGTGATGGCGCCCGACAAGCTGTCACAGATCGGGCGGCTGCCCGGTCAGCACTGACGAACCGGGCCGGAGACGCCGGACCGGACGTCAGAGAGGCACATGCCATGAAGGTCGTCGTCATCGGGGGAACCGGGCTCATCGGGTCGCAGGTCGTCGCGCTCCTGCAGGAGCAGGGGCACGAGGCGCTCGCCGCCTCACCGCAGAGCGGGGTCGACGTGATCACCGGGGTCGGGCTGGCCGAGGCGTTCGCGGGCGCCGACGTCGTCGTCGACGTGACCAACTCGCCGGTCTGGGAGGACCAGGCGGTCCTCGACTTCTTCACCACCTCGACCCGCAACCAGCTCGCGGCCGAGCGGGCGGCCGGGGTCGGCCACCACGTCGCGCTCGCCATCGTCGGCGCCGAGCGGCTCCCCGGCAGCGGCTACCTGCGCGCCAAGGTGGCCCAGGAGCAGCTGATCGTCGAGTCCGGCGTGCCGTACTCGATCGTCCGCGCGACCCAGTTCTTCGAGTTCGTCGCCGGCATCGCCGACGCCGCCACCCGTGACGACGGCGTCCACCTCGCCCCGATCGGCTTCCAGCCGGTCGCCGCCGCCGACGTGGCCCGGCTCGTGGCCGAGACCGCGGTGGGGGCTCCGCTGAACGGGACGGTCGAGATCGCGGGCGCCGAGAAGGTGCGGATGGACACCTTCGTGGCGAAGGTCCTCGCCGGCCGGGGCGACGACCGCGTGGTCGTGGCCGATCCGTCGGTCGGCTACTTCGGCGGGGCCGCCGTGGCCGACGAGATCGTCCCCGCACCGGACGCCGACCCGGTGATCGGGGCGACGTCGTTCGCCGACTGGGAGGCCGGTCGCTAGGCGGCTAGAGGTCGAGCGCCATCGCCACGTCGGCGCGGGCGTAGGGGCCGGGCTCGTGCTCGTCGGCGCCGAGGTGGCGGAAGCCGTGCTGCTCGTAGAGGTGTACGGCGGACGCCAGCCGGCGGTTGCTCTCCAGCTCCAGCCGGGTGGCGCCGAGCTCGCGGGCCCGGTCGAGGGCGGCGACGACCAGGGACCGGCCGATGCCGTGGCCCTGGTGGTCGGGGGAGACGGCCATCTTGACCAGGTCCATCACGCCGGGGCGGGTCACGGCGAGGGCGACGCACCCGACCACCTCGTCACCCAGCCGCGCGACGAGGACCGCGCCGCCCGGCGACACCAGCTGGCCCACCGGGTCCTCGAGCTGGCGGCGGTCCTCGGCCTCGAGGGCGAAGTACTGGCCGATCCACTCCTCGTTGAGCCGCCGGAAGGCGTGGGCGTCGGTGTCGTCGCGGAGGTCGTCGATGGTGATCGTGCTGGTCATGCGTCCAGTGTTCGCGCTTCGACGAGATAACTCCAAGACTTGTTCAGGACGATCGATAACCTGGATGCATGGATGTCGACCTGCGCCTGCTGCGGGCGTTCGTGGCGGTCGCCGAGGAGCTGCACTTCGGTCGCGCGGCGGAGCGGCTGCGGGTCGCCCAGCCCGCGCTGTCGCAGCAGATCCGCCGGCTGGAGCGCGAGCTCGGCGTCCTGCTGCTGACCCGGACCTCGCGCAGCGTCGCGCTCACCCCGGCCGGCTCGGTGCTCCGCGACCGGGCCCGCGCGCTGCTCGGCCAGGTGCGGCGCGACCTGGAGGAGACGGTCCGGGTCGGGCGGGGCGAGGAGGGTCGGCTCGACGTCGGGTTCGTCAGCTCGGCGCTGCCGCTCGGTCCGGTCCAGCACGTGCAGTCCTTCCGGGAGCGCTGGCCGCGGGTCCAGGTCGCGCTCACCGAGGGCTACACGGCACGGCTGCTCGAGCTGCTGACCCGCGGCGAACTCGACATCGCCGTCGTCCGCGACCCCGACCCGCGCGACGACGTCACCTGCACGACGTTCCACGTCGAGCCGTTCGTCGCGGTCGTCCCGGCCGGCCACCGCCTCGCCTCCCGCCCGAGCGTGCGGGCGCCGGAGCTGGCGGGCGACCCGTTCGTCTTCTTCCCGGCCGACGCCGGCGCGCTGGCGACCGAGCGCAACCTGGCGCCGGTCGTCGAGGACGGACGGGTGCCCGAGATCGTCCAGGTCGGGTCGTCCTGGGCCACCCTGCTGCACCTCGTGCGGGCCGGGGTCGGTGTCACGGTCGCTCCCGCGAGCGCGCTGCTCGTCGCGCCCGACGGCGTCGTCGCGCTCCCGCTGGAGGGCAGCGACCACCGCAGCGAGCTGGTCTGGGCCGTCCGCACCGGCGACGACCGGCCCCTCCTCCGCAACTTCGCCAGCGGCTCTACTCCTGGTCGCTGAGCCGGGCCGCCTGCCACAGGTCGATGCCGGAGTCGGTGGAGTGCTGCTCGATCGCGGCCAGCTGCTCGTCGGTGAACGCCGGGCCGCTCAGCGCGGCGACGTTGCGGTCGAGCTGCTCGGGGCTGGAGGCACCGATGACCAGCGAGCTCATCCGCGGGTCGCGCAGCGCCCACTGCAGCGCCAGCTGGGCCAGCGACTGGCCGCGCTCGGCCGCGATCTCGTTCAGCGAGCGCAGCAGCGCCACCATCTCGGGCGTGATCGAGTCGCGGTCGAGCGACTTGCCCTGCGTGGCCCGCGAGCCCTCGGGCACGCCGTCGAGGTACGTGTCGGTCAGCAGCCCCTGGGCCAGCGGCGAGAACGCGATGCAGCCGGCGCCGACCTCTTCCAGCGTGTCGAGCAGGCCGTCGCCCTCGACCCACCGGTTCAGGACCGAGTACGACGGCTGGTGGATCAGCAGCGGCGTGCCCAGGTCGGCCAGGATCGCGGCCGCCTCCAGCGTCCGCGCGGGGGAGTACGACGAGACGCCGACGTACAGCGCCTTGCCCGAGCGGACGATCGCGTCGAGAGCGCCCATCGTCTCCTCGAGCGGCGTCCGCGGGTCGGGCCGGTGGTGGTAGTAGATGTCGACGTAGTCGAGGCCCATCCGCCGCAGCGACTGGTCGAGGCTGGCCACGAGGTACTTCCGCGAGCCGCCGACCTGGCCGTAGGGACCCGGCCACATGTCCCAGCCGGCCTTGGTCGAGATCACCAGCTCGTCGCGTAGGCCCGCGAAGCTCTCGCGGAGGTGGCGGCCGAAGTTCTCCTCGGCCGAGCCGTACGGCGGCCCGTAGTTGTTGGCCAGGTCGACGTGGGTGATGCCGTGGTCGAACGCCCGCTGCAGGGTCGCGGCCTGCCGCTCGAACGGCACGTCGTCGCCGAAGTTGTGCCACAGGCCGAGGCTGATCGCGGGGAGGTCCAGGCCGCTGCGGCCGACGCGGCGGTACTCCATCGCGTCGTAGCGGGCGGGGTCGGGGAGGTAGCTCATGCCCCGATCGTGGCACTACCGCGGGCGTGCACGGCACCCACCACCGTCACGGCCAGGACGATGACGCCGGCGACGACCAGGCCCGCGCCCAGGTGCCACTTCAGCAGGGCGGCACCCGCGGCCGCGCCGGCGAGGATCAGGACCACGGCCGCCGCCCGTCGTCCGCTGCCCCCGCCCTTGCCGCTGCCGAGCACCGAGTCGGCGGCCAGGCCGGTGATGGTCGAGGTGACCACCACCGTGGTGACGTCCTTGACCGCGATGAACCGGGCCGCGGCCGCCTGCACCCCCATCGCCGCCCCGAGCAGCGTGGTCACCGCGAGCGCGAGCGGCTCGGCCAGATCGTCCTCCACCACCCACAGGACCACGGCCAGCGCGACCATCACCACGCCCACCCCGGCGAACAGGAGCGTGGTCCGCCGCGTCCACGCCCCGGCCGCCCGCTTCAGCACCCGCCCGCCGAGCGCGGCCCCGGCCATGAACCCGACCAGCGCGAGCACCGGCCCGAGCACCGGCAGGTCGTCGGCGCCGACGAGCGCCATGCCGAGGATGACCACGTTGCCGGTCATGTTGCCGGTGAACACCCGGTCCAGGCCGAGGTAGCCGACGGCGTCGACGATCCCCGTCCCGAAGGTCAGCGCCAGCATCAGCAGCAGGTGCATCCGGTCGGCGGGTACGGCGCGCAGGCGGTCGGTCACGTCGGGATCCTAGGATCGCCCGCGTGGACGAGGTGACGCTGCGGCCGGCCGTGGACGACGACGCCGAGGCGCTGGTGGCCTTCTGGGCGTTCGCCGGCGAGAACGAGTCCCGGCCCACCGACCGGCCGGAGATGATCACCGCGCTGCTCGCGCACGACCCGTCCGCGCTGCTCCTCGCGACGGTCGACGGCGAGATCGTCGGCACGGTGATCGCCGGCTGGGACGGCTGGCGGGCCCACCTCTACCGGCTCGCCGTACGCCCCGACCACCGGCGCCGCGGCCTCGGTCGGCTGCTGGTCGAGCGGGCCGAGGAGCGGCTCCGCGCCCTCGGCGCCGGCCGCTTCGACGCGATGGTGCTGGAGGGCAACGAGCTCGGCGACGCCTCCTGGCGGGCCGCCGGCTACACCCGCCAGGACAACTGGCGTCGCTGGGTCCGACCCTCCGGTGGTTGAGGAGGTCGCGCAGCGACCGTCTTGAAACCTGGTGGGCCGAGAGTCGGTGGTGGTCGGGCCCGGCTGTCGGCGCGGGCGGTTTCGAGACGGGACTTCGTCCCTCCTCAACCACCGGTGGGCAGGGTGACCGTGAACGTCGTCCCGCGCCCCAGCTCCGAGCTGACCCGGACCGACCCGCGGTGCCGCTCGACGATGGTGGCCACGATGGCCAGGCCGAGGCCGGTGCCGGGCTCGCGGAGGGCGTCGGGGTTGGTGGTGCGGAAGAAGGCGCGGAACAGCCCGACCTGGTCCTCCTCGGAGATCCCGAGGCCGTCGTCGGCGACCTCGACGACGACCGTGTCGTCGCGACGGACGGCGCTGACCGCGACGGTGCCGCCGGCCTGGGTGTACTTCACCGCGTTGCTCGTCAGGTTGCCGACCACCTGGTCGATCTCGTTCGCGTCCCCGGGGACGACGAGGCCGCCGGGCCCGAGGTCGACGCGCAGTCGAAGCCCCTTGGCCCGGGCGGTGGACTCGACGAGCGCGACGACGTCGGCGGTCACCGCGCCGACGTCGACGGGGACCGGCACCAGCGGGTGCTGCGGGTCGCTGACCCGGGCGAGCAGGAGCAGGTCGTCGACGACCTTGCCCATCCGGTGGGTGCCGCGGGTCATCGCCTGGTGGTAGCGCCGGGCGGTCTCCTCCAGGTCGAGCTCGCCGAGCATCTCCAGGTTGCCGGAGATGACGGTCAGCGGCGTGCGCAGCTCGTGGGAGAGGGTCGCGATCAGCTGGGTGCGGTAGTCGTCGAGCTGCTGCAGCTCGCGGACCAGGTTGCGCTCGCGCTCCAGGGCCCGGGCCGTGACCAGCGCCGCGCCCAGATCGTGCCCGATCTCCTGCGCGGAGGCGGCCTCGACGGGCGACCAGGTCGGGTCGTCGGGCCCCCGGGTGAGCACCAGCAGGCCGACGCACTCGCCCCCCGCACCGAGGGGTACGGCGAGCGCCGACGCCAGCTCGAAGTCCGCCAGCTGCTCGGTCGCCAGCGCGCGCACCCGGTCGCCCACGTCGGTCCCGGGCGGGACCGGGGAGCCGTCGGCGGTGACGACCACGGCCCGCTGCTCGGCCCACAGCCGCGGGGCCAGCTCGCGGGCCATCTCGACCATCGGGTCGGGCAGCGTGACCACGTCGCTGTCGCGTGACCGGGCGTACCCGATCGACGGGCCGTCGGTCCCGAGGACCTGGATCCAGGAGCCGGAGGCGGTGAACCCCTCGACGAGCGGCTGGTAGGTGTACTCGAGCACCGCCTGCAGCGACGCGTGGGCCGGCATCGACGCGGACCGGACCAGGCGGCGGGCCGCCTCGGCGTGCGCGATCTGCTGGACCAGCTCCTCGCGCTCGAAGGCGGTGAGGACGGCGCGCTCGGTCTGGGCGGCGTACCGCTCGAGCAGTCGCCGCTGGGCGTCGTCGGGCCGCATCCGCGAGATCGGGCGGTCGACCGACAGGCAGCCGACCAGGGTGCCGTCGTCGTCGCGGAGGAAGCCGATCAGGGCATCGAGCGGGTGCCACGCGTCGGGGACGTCGAGCGGCTCGTCGGCCGCGACGAACCAGCTGCCGTCGAGCTCGCCGTCGTACTCCTCGGCGGCCAGGAAGGTGAACCGGCCCCAGCTGGTGCCCTGCTCCGCGACCTGGTCGAGGCTCGAGATCGGGTCGGCGTGCTCGAAGACGTATTCGCGCCACTCCTCGGACCCGGTGTAGGCGACGGTGACCAGCAGGCCGTCGAGGACCACGGACAGCACGGCGGTCTCGAATCCGATCATCTCGGCGACCGACTCCACCATCAGCTGGAGCACCGCCCGTGCCGAGGAATCGGACCACGCCGACCCGTCGGCGGGCGCCGTCACGGGCGGTCCGGGAGGTTGGTCCAGCCCTTGCCGTCGGCGCGGCGGTACCAGCCGGACGCCGCGAGAGTCCCTCCGTCCACGGCGACAGTCTGCCCGGTGACGAACCGGGCGTCGTCGGAAGCGAGGAAGTCGACCACGCCCGCGTAGTCGTCCGGCCGCCCGAACCGGCCCAGCGGCACCCACCAGGGGACCGACGCGGGGTCACGCCCGCGCAGCATCGCCGCCGCCGGGGTCTGGTCGGTGTCGGCCAGGTCGGGCGCGACGGCGTTGACGCGGACGCCGTACGGCCCGGCCTCGACGGCCAGGCTGCGGGTGAAGGCGACGACGCCGGCGTTGAAGGCGGAGTACGCCGCGTGCCCCGGGATGCCGCGGAACGCCTCGACGGTCGCGTTGTTGACCACCGCCCCCGAGCCCTGCTCGACCATCACCGGCAGCAGGGCGTGGGTGACCTCGAGGACGTGGCCGAGGTTGAGGTCGTGCAGCCGCCGCCGCTGCTCGCGGGTGCTGTGCAGGAAGGTGCGCGACGCCGGCCGGAAGTCGCCGACGTTGTTCACCAGGACGTCGAGCCGCCCGAGCTCGTGCACCTCCCCGACCAGGCGCTCGACCGTCGCGTCCTCGGTGACGTCGCCGACGACGGTCCGGCAGCGCCCGCCCGCAGCCTCGACCTCCGCTGCGGTGACCTCGGCCGCCGGGCCGTCGACGTCGACCAGCACCACCAGGTCGCCGCGGCCGGCGAGGCGGCGGGTCACCGCGCCGCCGATGCCGCGGGCGCCGCCGGTGACCACGCTGACCCGGGGGCTCATCGGCCGACCTGCCGCT
The DNA here is from genome assembly GCF_900101465.1 of Nocardioides lianchengensis. GTDB lineage: Bacteria > Actinomycetota > Actinomycetes > Propionibacteriales > Nocardioidaceae > Nocardioides > Nocardioides lianchengensis. The sequence goes on along the minus strand of NZ_FMZM01000004.1, from coordinate 80,579 downwards.
CCTCGGTGAACCGCAGGTCCAGCTCCCGGCGTGCGAAGAACCAGTGGCCGGCGATCCGCCGGTACTCGTCGCGGTAGACCAGGTGCCACACGTGGTCGGTCCCCTCGTCGACGTGGTGCGCGACCGCGGTGACCCGGCCCGTCACCGCGTGCGGGCCGGTGCGGTCCAGCACGATGCCGCCGATCTCGTGGGCGGTCCGCCTGACCCGCTCGAGCGCGCCGAGCGCCTTCCGTACGGCGGGCCGCCCGGCGACCGGCTCGCGGCGCGCGGGCACCAGCACGCCGTCCAACGTGAACAGCGCGGCGGCCCGGTCGAGGTCGCGGTCGTCGACGTACGCCGCGTAGCGGTGCACCAGGTCATGGAGGGCCAGCGTGTCCTCGGGGCTCACAGCCCCAGCCGTCCGGCGCAGGCCGACAGGGCGTCCCGGGCCTGGTCGAGGTCCGCGGTCGGCGCGGTCGCGAGCACCAGGCGGTCGGCCCCGAGGGCGGCCAGCCGCTCCGCCCTCGCCGCGTCGACCCGGTCGACCAGGTGGCCCAGGGTCAGCTCGAGCGCCTCCGGGTCGCGCCCGGCGCGCGCGGCCTCCTCGCGCATCAGCGCGACCAGCCCCGCGAGCTCGTCGCCGGCCACGCCGAGCGGCTGCAGGCCGGCGCCGTACCGCCCGGCGCGGCGCGCGGCCGCCCTGCTGTGGCCGCCGACGTGGACGGGGACCCCGCCCGCGCGGACCGGCTTGGGGTAGGACATCGCGCCGCGGAAGGAGAAGAACTCGCCGTGGTGGTCCACCCCCTCCGGTCCGTGGTCCGACCACAGCGTGGTGAGGACCTGCAGCTGTTCGTCCGCACGACGGCCGCGACTCTCGAAGTCCACCCCGCAGGCCTCGACCTCCTCGCGCATCCAGCCCATCCCGACGCACAGCCGCAGCCGCCCGCCCGAGAGCGCGTCGAGGGTGGCCAGGCGCTTCGCCAGCACGACCGGGTGGTGGTCGGGGAGCACCAGCACGCCGGTCGCGAGGCCGAGGGTCGTGGTCCGACCGGCGAGGAAGGCCAGCAGCTCGAGCGGGTCCGGCACGTCGCAGTCGTCGGGCAGCTCCATCCGGCCGGAGGCGTCGTACGGGTAGGTGCTGGTGTAGCCGGCCGCCACCACCGCGTGCTCGACGACCACCACGCCGTCGAACCCGCAGGCCTCGACGTGCTCGGCCCAGGCGGCGATCCAGGCGGGGTCGGCGGTGGTGCCGGCCGCGACGGGCGCGATCACGTCGTACTGCATGACGGGAACCTAGCGGGCATCATGCCCCCGTGGACCGACCTGTCGCCCTCGTGACCGGCGCGAGCCGGGGGATCGGCCGCGAGACGGCGCTGGTGCTGGCGCGCGAGGGGTACGACGTCGCGTTCACCGCGCGCACCGAGGTCGAGGGGACCGGCACGGTGCCGGCCCGGACCGCCGCGGAGGGGCCGCTCGTGCACGCCGTGCCGGGCAGCCTGGAGACGACCGCCCGCGAGCTCTCGTCGTACGGCGTCCGCGCGCTGCCGGTCCGGATGGACCTCCACGACCTCGGCTCGGTCCGCGCGGCGGCGGCGACCGTGCTCGCTGAGTGGGACCGCGTCGACCTGCTCGTGCTCAACGCGATCAGCCACGTCCCGCACGCCCGTCTGCTCGACCTCGACCTCGACGCGTTGAGCCGCAGCCTGGAGGCCAACCACGTGCACCAGGTCGCGCTCGTCCAGACCGTGCTGCCCGCCATGGTCGCTGCGGGCGGCGGCACGGTCGTCGCCGTCTGCTCCGCCTCCGCCGCCACCGACCCGCCCGCCCCGCCCGGCGAGGGCGGCTGGGGCCTCGGCTACTCCTCGGCCAAGGCCGCCTTCGGCCGGATCGCGGGCGCGGTGAACGCCGAGTACCGCGCCGCCGGGGTCCGCGCCTTCAACGTCGACCCGGGCTTCGTGGTCACCGAGTCCGGCGCCGCCCGCGGCGGCACGGCCGCCATCGCCGACCGCGGCTTCGACTCCTCGCCCGCCGACGCCGTCGGCCGCTGCGCCGCCTGGCTGGCCACCTCACCCGACGCCGACCGGTTCCTCGGGAAGGTGGTCTGGGCGCCGCGGCTGGCCGAGTCTCTGGGCCCGCCAGCCGCGCTGTAACGCGATGTTCGCCGCACTAGGTACGCGCTGCAGCGCGTACCTAGTGCGGCGAACATCGCGTTACAGCTGCGGTGGACCGACCCCCAGCACCCCCAGCAACGGCAGCGGTACGGCGTCGACGGCGAGCGCGGCGACCAGCGCGGCGGCGTACTGCGCCTTGCGGCCGGAGCGGGTGCCGAGGAACCGGTGCAGGTGCTGCTCGACGGTCCGGTCCCGCTGAGCGGGCTGGCGCTGCAGGACGCGGAACGACGACAGCTCGCCCTGGGCGGCGACGACGCGGAGGGCCTGCTCGAGGCCGAGGGCGCGGACCAGCTCGCCCTCCAGGTCGGGGTCGCAGCCGAAGAAGCCGTGCGCCTCCAGGTCGGCGGCGTCCGCGACCCGGCCGAACCCGGCCCGCTCCAGCCCGCCGCGGAAGAACCGCTCCTCGGCGGCGTCGTACAGGCCGCCGACGGCGACGCCGTCCGGCAGCTCGAGCAGGTGGCGGGCCACGTTGGTCGCCCCGCCCATCGCCACGACGGACACCCCCTCCGCGGGGAGCGAGCGGCCGAGCAGGGCCGCCACCCCGTGCAGCGCGGCCGCGTCGGAGGCACCCTCGACCAGCAGCACGCGGGCCGTGACGGGAGGGGGCACGCGCTCTAGATTGCCCCCATGACCGGCCGCCACGCGCGCGACGAGCCCGAGCGGCTCACCCTGCGCCTGCCGCGCGTGACGCTCGAGGCGCTGGCCTGGGGGCCGGCGGACGGGCGGCTGGTGGTGGCGCTGCACGGGTTCCCGGACACCGCCCACACCTGGCGCCACCTCGGGCCGTTCCTCGCCCGTCGCGGGTTCCGCGTCGTCGCGCCGCACACCCGCGGCTACGCGCCGAGCGCGGTGCCGGACGACGGCTGCTTCCACGTCGCCGCGCTGATGGCCGACGCGGCGGCGATCCCGGAGGCGGTCGACTGGACCGGGAGCGATCCCGTGCTGGTCGGCCACGACTGGGGCGCCATCACCGCGCACGCGCTCGGCGCCCACCCGGACTCGCCGTACGAGCGGGTCGTCGCGATGGCCGTCCCGCCGCTGGCGACCATGGACAGCCGCAGCCCGCGGCTGCTGGCCCGCCAGGCCCGGCACAGCTGGTACATCGGCTGGCACCAGCTCCCGCTCCTCCCCGAGCGGTTCCTCGACCGCGAGGTCGCCAAGCTCTGGCGCGACTGGTCGCCGGGGTACGACGCGGGCACGGACCTCCCGCACGTGCTCGCCGCGCTCGACGAGCCGGCGAACCGGGCCGCCGCGGTCGGCTACTACCGGGCCATCCGGGCGCCCTGGCGGGTCCCGTCGTCGTACGCCGGCTGGAAGCGGACGTGGGACGGCACGCCGACCGTCCCGACCCTCTACCTCCACGGCGCCGACGACGGCTGCCTCGAGCCCGGCTTCGCCGACGGGCTGGTCGCCAAGCTGCCGGCGGGCAGTCGCGTCGAGCGGGTCGTCGACGCCGGTCACTTCCTGCAGGTCGAGCAGCCGGACGTCGTGAACGGCCTGGTCGCCCAGTTTCTCGAGACACCGTTCCACGGGACATGAGCGACCTGGTCGCCGCCACCGCGGCCGCGATGCTGCCGGAGGCCGACCTGCGCACCGACGAGGTGGTCGCGCAGATGCTGCGCGAGATCCCGGAGCTCGGCGGCGACCGGGTCCTGGAGGACCTGCTGCGCACCAGCGTCGGCGACAACGTGCGCAGCGGCATCGAGCGGTTCGCCCGCGGCGAGGTCGCCCCGGGCCAGGACGCCCCCGCGAGCGCGATCGCCTACGCCCGCCTGCTCGCCCAGCGCGGGGTGCCGGTGAGCTCGCTGCTGCGGGCCTACCGGCTCGGGCAGGCCGCGTTCCAGGAGCGGGTGCTGGCCGGGATCGCCGGCTCCGGGGCCGACGCCGAGACCGTCCTGCGGGTCACCATCGAGCTGACGACGGCGAGCTTCGCCTACATCGACGGCCTCGCCGAGCAGGTCGTCCGGGTCTACCAGGCCGAGCGCGACGCCTGGGTCCAGCGCGCTCGGCCGCGCGTGCGGCGACCGTCGCGGCGCTGGTCGGCGGCGGCCCGGTCGACGTCGACCGCGCCGAGCAAGAGCTCGGCCACCCGCTGCGCGGCACCCACGTCGGCGTGGTCGCCTGGTACGACGCCGGCGTCGACGACCCGCTGCCCCGGCTCGAGCGGGCGGTGGCCCGGCTGGCGCAACGGGCCGACTGCGCGCGGGCGCCGCTGGTGCTGCCCGCCGACGGCTGGACGGTGCACGCCTGGCTGCCGGCCCCGGGAGCGCTGACCCCGGAGGAGGACGGGCCGTGGCTGGCCGTCGGTGACCCGGCCGCGGGCGTCGACGGCTTCCGCCGGACGCACCAGCAGGCCCGGCAGGCCGCCTCGGTCGCGCTCGCCGTACCCCCGGCGCGCCGGGCGCGGCTGACCTCCGCGGCCGACGCCGGCCTGGTCGCCCTGCTCCGGGCCGACCCCGACGCCCTGCGCGTCTGGGTCCGCGCCGTCCTCGGCGACCTCGCGACCGACGACGAGCCGCACGCCCGCCTCCGCGAGACCGTCCGGGTCTGGCTGGCCCACCAGGGCAGCCACACCGCCGCGGCCGCCGAGCTGCTGCTGCACCGCAACACCGTCCAGTACCGGGTACGACGCGCCGAGGCCGCCCGCGGCCGCCCCCTCTCCGAGCGGCGGCTCGACGTCGAGGTCGCCCTCCAGGCCTGCCACCTGCTCGGGTCCGCCGTCCTCGGGGGAGCCCCGGACCGGCGGTGAGCTGTGCACCGGATCGCCGCGGGAATCGGTGGCCAGCTCACCGCTCGTCCGGCGGGTCCGCGCGGCTCGCCGTACCGGCGGTGAGCCAGCCACCGAACCCAGCGCCGAATCGGTGGCCAGCTCACCGCCGCTCCGGGCCCGCCCGCCGTGGCTGCTTGTGCCGCCAGCACAAGGCCGGCCCCGAACTTCGTGCCCGCCGCCGCTGGTGGCGCACCACCGCCCGTCCCACAGTGAGCCCATGGGCTTCCTGCAGCCGAACCTCCCCGACCTCGACCTGCCCGCCTGGTCCGCGGGCACCCGCAACGAGCGGGTCCGGCCGCTGCAGCGACACGTCGCCGAGATCGGCTTCGGCACCCCCGACGTCGTGTTCCTCATGTACGTCGTCAAGATCGGCCTCTACGTCCTGGGCGCGATGCTCTTCGCGCTCAGCACCGACACGGTCACCGGCTTCACCGACGTCGGTGACTGGTGGGCCGATCCGGTCGTCCTGCAGAAGGTCGTGCTCTGGACCCTGTTCTTCGAGGTGCTCGGCCTGGGCTGCGGCTTCGGCCCGCTCAACCTGCGGTTCTCCCCGCCGATGGGCTCGTTCCTCTACTGGCTGCGGCCCACGACGATGCGGCTGCCACCCTGGCCGGGCCGTGTCCCGCTCACAGCCGGTACGACGCGGACGCCGGTCGACGTCGTCCTGTACGCCGCCCTCCTCGCCACCACGGTCTGGGCGCTGCTGGCCGACGGCTCGCTCGTCCCGGGGGAGCGGGTCGCGCTGGTGCTCGGCTTACTGGTGCTGGCCGGGCTGCGCGACAAGGTGATCTTCCTGGCCGCCCGCTCGGAGGTCTACGCGACGATCGCGGTGACCTTCCTGATCATGGACGGGGACCTGGTCGACGGGATCGTGGCCGCCAAGCTGGTGCTGGTGGTGATCTGGTGGGGCGCCGCGACGTCCAAGCTCAACCACCACTTCCCGTTCGTCGTCCAGGCGATGCTGAGCAACTCGCCGATCCTGCGCTCGCGCCGGATCAAGCGCGGCTGGCACCGCAGCTTCCCCGACGACCTGCGCCCGTCCCGTCGTACGACGCTGGTCGCGCACGTCAGCACCGCGGTCGAGTTCGGCGTCCCGCTGGTGCTGCTGCTCTCCGACGGCGGCGCGGTCACGGCGGTGGCGGCGGTCGTGATGGTCGCCTTCCACCTCAACATCCTCACCAGCTTCCCGATGGGCGTGCCGCTGGAGTGGAACGTCTTCATGATCTACGCGATCGGGGTGCTCTTCGTGCACGACGCCGCGCTCGGCGTCGGCGACCTGACCGACCCGCTGCCCGTCGTACTCCTGGTGGGGGCGGCGGCCGGCACCGTCGTGGTCGGCAACCTCCTCCCGCAGCAGGTCTCGTTCCTGCCGGCGATGCGCTACTACGCCGGCAACTGGGACACGTCGTTCTGGTGCTTCACGCCCGAGGCGCTCGACAAGCTCGAGGCCGGGACGGTCAAGGCGACGCCGCTGCCGCACGTGACGCTGGAGAACATCTACGGCAAGGAGCAGGCGGAGGTCCCGCTGTTCACCGGCTACGCCTTCCGCACCCTGCACAGCCACGGCCGGGCGCTGTTCGGGCTGATCCCGCGGGCCTGCGGACCCGACCACGAGCGCTACCTGCCGATCGACGGAGAGGTCGTCGCGGGCGTCGTCCTGGGCTGGAACTTCGGCGACGGGCACCTGCACAACGAGCAGTTCATCGAGGCCCTCCAGCAGCGCTGCGGCTTCGAGCCCGGCGACGTGCGGATCGTGCTGCTGCACGCCCAGCCGATCCACCGGCAGACCCAGCAGTACCGGCTGGTCGACCCCGCCCTCGGCGAGCTCGAGCGCGGCGAGGTGAGGGTGGCCGACATGATCAGCCGGCAGCCCTGGGACTGGGACCTGCCGCTGACGGTCCACCACCAGCAGGCCACCACCAGCGACCCGGCATGATCGACGCATGACACTCGACGCGGTCGTCGTCGGCTCGGGGCCCAACGGGCTCGCCGCCGCCGTCGCGCTCGCGCAGGAGGGCCACGCCGTCCAGGTCCTCGAGGGGTACGACGAGATCGGCGGCGGCACCCGCACCGCGGAGCTGACCGAGCCGGGGCTGCTGCACGACGTCTGCTCGGCGATCCACCCGTTCGCGCTGGCGTCGCCGTACCTCTCCTCGCTGCCGCTCGCCGACCACGGCCTGGTCTGGAAGCATCCCGAGGTCGACCTGGTGCACCCGCTCGACGACGGCACGGCGGGGGTGATGCACCAGCGGCTGTCGCAGACGGCGATCGGGCTGGGCGCGGACGGGCGCCGGTGGCTGCAGACCTTCCAGCCCCTCGCCGACCATCTCGACGATCTCGCCCAGGACGTGCTGGGACCGATCGTCCGCTGGCCCGACCACCCGCTGCTGATGGCGAGCTTCGGCCTCCGCGCCGGGCTGCCCGCGACGCTGCTCGCGCGGCGGTTCTCGACCGAGCAGGCGAAGGCGCTGTTCCTCGGGTGCGCGGCGCACCTGTACCGACCGCTGTCCGGGCTCGGCACCGCCGCCGTCGGCTCGATGCTCATCGCCGCCGGCCACGCGCACGGCTGGCCGGTGGCCGAGGGCGGCTCACGCGCGATCACCGACGCGCTCGCCTCGCTGCTGCGCTCGCTCGGCGGCACGATCGAGACCGGGGTGACCGTCCGCTCGCTGGCCGACCTGCCGCCCGCCCGCGCCGCCCTCTTCGACACCACCCCGGACGCCTTCGCCCGCATCGCCGGCGACCGGCTGCCCACCCGTCGCGCCCGCGCCTACCGCCGGTGGCGCTACGGCCCCGGCGCCTACAAGCTCGACCTCGCCGTCCGCGGCGGCATCCCCTGGACCAACCCCGACGCCCGTCGGGCCGGCACCGTCCACCTGGGCGGGTCGGCGGCCGAGACCGCCGCGGCCGAGGCGGCCGTCGTGCGCGGCCGGATGCCGGAGCGGCCGTTCGTCCTGGTCGGCCAGCAGTACCTCGCCGACCCCACCCGCTCCGCCGGCGACCTGCACCCGGTCTGGCTCTACGCCCACGTCCCCCACGGGTACGACGGCGACGCGACCGATGCCGTCCTCGACCAGGTCGAGCGGTTCGCGCCGGGCTTCCGCGACACCGTCGTCGCCACCCACGTCACCACGCCGGCCGGCTACGCGTCGTACAACCCCAACTACGTGGGCGGTGACATCGCGGGCGGGGCCAACGACCTGCGCCAGCTGGTCCTGCGCCCCTCGCTCCAGCAGGACCCGTACGACGCAGGCCTCCCCGGCATGTTTCTCTGCTCGTCCGCCACGCCCCCCGGCGCCGGCGTGCACGGCATGTGCGGCTACCGCGCCGCCCAGCGCGCGCTCGCGTACCTGTCCTGACGCTGGTTGAGGTGTGAGCGAAGCGAGCCTCGAAACCCGGTGACCCGACCTTCGGTCTCGATCGGGACCGAAGGTCGGCAAGACGGGTTTCGAGGCTCAGGCGCTGGGCGCCTTCGCACCTCAACCAGCGTCGGTAGAGGCCTCCCGCGCCCAGCGCGGGATCACGAACACCACGTCCGCCTCGACGCTGACCCCGTCGGCGTCGGACAGCTCGGCGTGCACGAAGACCTTGCTGCCCTCCTCGCCCGAGATCCAGCCGGCCAGCGACACCGGACCGAGCGGGGTCGGCCGGTGGTGGGTGAGGGTCAGCCGGCCGGTCATGGTCAGCCGGCGCCCGTCGGCGGCGACCACGCCCATCAGGTGGTCGAGCATCTTTGCGGCCGCGCCGGGGTGCAGGACGCCCGGCTCGTCCTGGTGAGCGGGACCGAGCACGACCGAGGCCGTGCAGGGACCCGACGGGTCCGGCCGCTCGACGACGAGCGGCGGCGCGGTCGCGTTGCGGGGCCCGATGACCGCGTTGCCCCAGCTCCAGGTCCGGCCCCGACCGTTGTGCCGAACCCCCAGCGGACCGTCGGTCTGGGCCACCCGCAGCGAGGCCGTCACCGCCTCCAGCGACGCCTGGGCAGAGGCGAGGACGACCGGCGGGGCGTCCACGTCGAGGGCCAGGTCGACCAGCGCGCGGACCGCGTCGGCGAGCCCGCCGTACAGCTCCTCCTGGCGATCGACCTCCTCGGTGGGCAGGTCCTCGACCGGGAAGTACGCGACGTGGTGGGCCGGGCTGCTCATGGCCGGAGGGTGCCACATGACAGCCACTTCGATCTTGACAGTGACTCCCACGATCGAGGTCACTGACCCCATGACCATCAAGGTGATCCAGTGGGCGACCGGCGGCGTCGGCGTCGCCGCCATCCAAGGCGTGCTCGCGCACCCCGACCTCGAGCTCGTCGGGTGCTGGGTGCACAGCGACGCCAAGCACGGGAAGGACGTCGGCGAGCTGATCGGCGGCGACCCGCTCGGCGTCGCGGCCACGACCAGCAAGGACGAGATCCTCGCGACCGAGGCCGACGTCGTCGTCTACTCGCCGCTCGTACCGAACGACGACGAGGTGATCGCCCTGCTGCGCTCGGGCAAGAACGTCGTCACCCCCGTCGGCTGGATCTACCCCAATCCCGAGCGCGTGGTCGGCATCGAGGCCGCCTGCGCCGAGGCCGGTACGACGCTGCACGGCACCGGCATCCATCCCGGCGGCATCACCGAGCGGTTCCCGCTGATGGCCAGCTCGCTCTCGCAGCGGGTCACTCACGTGCGCGCGGAGGAGTTCTCCGACATCCGCACCTACAACGCCCCCGACGTCGTCCGGCACGTGATGGGCTTCGGCGGCACGCCCCAGGAGGCGTACGACAGCCCGATGGCCGGCCTGCTCTCCGGCGGGTTCAAGGCGTCGGTGCGGATGGTCGTCGCCGAGATGGGCTTCGCGGCCGGCCACGACATCCGCACCACCCAGGAGGTCGCGGTCGCGGCGAAGCCGATCGACACCCCGATCGGCGTCATCCAGCCCGGCCAGGTCGCCGCCCGCCGCTTCCACTGGGACGCGCTGGTCGACGGCGAGCCGGTCGTCACCGCCGCCGTGAACTGGCTGATGGGCGAGGAGGACCTCGATCCCGGCTGGACCTTCGGCCCCGAGGGCGAGCGGTTCGAGGTCGAGGTCACCGGCGACCCGACGGTGCTGCTGACCTTCAAGGGCCTGCAGCCCGAGTCGGTCGCCGCCGGCCTGGTCCGCAACCCCGGCGTGGTCTCGACCGCCAACCACTGCGTCAGCTCGATCCCGTACGTCGTCGCGGCGGCGCCCGGCGTGAAGACCTACCTCGACCTGCCCCTGATCGCCGGCCGCGCCGCGCCGGAGGTGGGCAGGTGATCCTCGACCAGTTCCGCCTCGACGGGAAGGTCGCGGTCGTGACCGGGGCCAGCCAGGGCATCGGCCGCGGCATCGCGGTCGGCCTCGCCGAGGCGGGCGCCGACGTCGTCCTCGCCTCGCGCACCCTGGCCGACCTGGAGCAGGTCGCCGCCGAGGTCGAGGCCACCGGCCGGCGCGCGCACGTCGTCGAGACCGACGTGATGGAGACCGAGCAGCTGCACCGCCTCGTCGCGCAGGCGGTCACGACGTACGGCCGCCTCGACGTGCTGGTCAACAACGCCGGCGGCACCGGCCCGCGCCCGGCGATGGCGACCAGCGAGCGGATGTTCGAGAAGGCGCTGCGCTTCAACGTCACCTCGCCGTTCCTGCTCAGCCAGGCCGCCGCCCGGGCGATGGTCGACACCGTGGGGGAGGGAGCGATCGTGAACGTGTCGTCGCGCTCCTCCGACATGGTGCAGACCGCGTTCGTCGCCTACGGCACCGCCAAGGCGGCGCTGAACATGATGACCCGCAACCTGGCCTCCGAGCTCGCCCCACGGGTCCGGGTCAACGCGATCAGCGTCGGCGGCGTCGCCACCAAGGGCCTCGACGTCGTGCTGACCGACGACGCGCTGCGCGAGGAGTACGTCGCCGGCACGCCCATGCGTCGCCCCGGCCAGCCGCTCGACATCGCCTGCGCGGCGCTCTACCTCGCCTCGCCGGCCTCCGCGTGGGTCACCGGCAAGGTGCTCCAGGTCGACGGGGGAGTCGAGGCGCCGGCGATCGCCGTACCCGTGCCGCCGCTGGAGCCGGCGTGACCGGACTCCGCGAGCGCCAGCGCGCCGACCTCCGCGCCCACGTCGACCGGGTGGCGCTGACCCTCTTCGCCGAGCGCGGCTTCGACGCGGTGCCCGTGGACGAGATCGCGGCCGCGGCCGGCATCTCGCTCTCGACGCTCTTCCGCCACGTCCGCAGCAAGGACCAGTTGCTCGTCGGCACGCTCCGCGTCGGCCGGGCCGCGATCGTCGAGAACTTCGCCGAGCGGCCCGCCGACGAGCCGGTCCCGGCCGCGCTGGCGGCCGCGATCCTGCGCCGTACCGAGCAGTTCGCCGACGAGACCGAGACCATCGCGCTCTGGCGCCGGGCCATGGCCTCCGCCCCCGCCCGGGTACGACGGGCCTCGCTGCTCGACGACGACGAGCGCGCCCGGCTGGTGGTGCTGGTCGCCGAGCGCCTCGGCCTGGACGCCGAGGCCGACCTGGAGCCCGGGCTGCGGGTGCGGGTCGCGCTGGCCGCGGCCGAGCACGCCTACGAGCACTGGCTGACCCGGGAGACCGGTCGCACCCTGCACGAGCTGACCGCCGAGGCCCTCGACGGGGTCAGCCGAGGCTGACCCCGGTCAGCTCCTGGGTGACCTCCCAGACCCGGGCGGCCTCGGCCGGGTCGCGCAGCGGCGGGTAGGGCTCCTGCTCGGCCGGTGCCCCGCGCAGGCCGCCCAGCCCGCTGGGGCCGAAGAACCGGCCGCCGGCGTCCGGTGCGGTCGCGGCCAGCAGGGACGGCTGCAGGGCGGTCGCGACGGTGCCGGTCAGGCCGATCCGCGACAGCAGCCTGATGAGGCGCACCGAGCCGGTGTCGCGCGAACGGCCCATCCCGGGCTGCGCGGCGAGCAGGTTGGTCGGCGTGACCCCGGGGTGCGAGAGGTTGCTGCTGACGCCCCAGCCCGCGGCCCGGCTGCGGCGGTCGAGCTCGAGGCCGAAGAGCCCCTGGGCGATCTTGGACTGCGCGTAGGCCCGGCCGCCGTGATAGCCGCGCTCCCACTGCAGGTCCTCCCAGTGCACCCCGTGCCGCGCCGCGGCGACGCTGACCTGCGAGGTGACCCGGGCCCGCCCGGCGCGGAGCAGCGGCAGCAGGTGGCCGACCAGGGCGGCGTGGCCGAGGTGGTTGGTGCCCAGCTGCAGCTCGAACCCGTCCTCCGTCGTCCGACGGCTGGGTGGGGTCATCACCCCGGCGTTGTTCACGAGGACGTGGATCGGCGCGCCCTCCTCCTGCAGCGCCGCGCCGAGCCGCGCGACCGAGGCCAGGGACGACAGGTCGAGCTCGCGCAGCGAGACCTGCGCGTCCGGGTGCTGCTCGCGGATCCGGGCGAGCGCCGCCTCGCCCTTGGTCGGGTTGCGGACGGGCAGGACCAGGTCCGCGCCCGCGGCGGCGAACCGGGCGGCCAGGCCGAGGCCGACGCCGTCGCTCCCGCCGGTGAGGACGACGCGGCGGCCGGTGAGATCGGGGACGGTCGGGTCGGGCATGGGTGCTCCTCGGGTCGGGGTGTGCCACGAGCCTGCGTCGCCCCGGCGACCGCAACCACGGCCTGACGATCCGTGGCTGGGCGATCCGCGAGACGGTAGGAAGGTGGGGTGATCGATCGAGCCGGGCTGGCCGAGTTCCTCCGCCACCGTCGCGAGTCCCTGCAGCCGGAGGACGTCGGGCTGCCCCGCGGCCGGCGCCGTCGTACGGCGGGGCTGCGGCGTGAGGAGGTCGCGGTCCTGTGCCACATGTCGACCGACTACTACGCCCGGATCGAGCGCGAGCGCGGCCCGCAGCCGTCGGAGCAGATGATCGCCTCGATCGCCCAGGGCCTGCACCTCTCTCTCGACGAGCGCGACCACCTGTTCCGGCTGGCCGGGCACCGGCCCCCGGCCCGCGGCGGCACCAGCGAGCACGTCAGCCCCGGGCTGCTGCGGATCCTGGACCGGCTCGTCGACACCCCCGCCGAGGTCGTCACCGAGCTCGGCGAGACGCTGCGCCAGACCCCGCTGGGCGTCGCCCTCACCGGCGACACGACCGGGTACGCCGGTCCGGCGCGCAGCCTCGGCTACCGCTGGTTCACCGACCCCGCCGCGCGCGAGCTGCGCCCGCCGGAGGAACACGCGTCGTACTCCCGGCTCTACGCCTCCGGTCTCCGCGAGATCGTCGCCGCCCGCGGACCCGGCTCACGGGCCGCGCAGCTCGCCGACCTGCTGCTCGAGCGGAGCGAGGAGTTCCGGGACCTGTGGCAGCTCCACGAGGTCGGCCTCCGGCCCGGCGACGTCAAGCGCGTCGTCCACCCCGAGGTCGGCCTGCTGGAGCTGAGCTGCCAGACCCTGATCGACCCCGACCAGGGCCACCACCTGCTCGTCTACACCGCCGCCCCGGGCAGCGAGAGCCACGAGAGGCTGCAGCTGCTCGCGGTCCTCGGCGCTCCCACGCTCACCTGAGCGCGGCCCCGTCGGCGCCATGTGTGAGGGTGTCGGCCATGCCGCCCCGGACCCGCCGTACCTCCCGCCCCGCCAAGCCCGCCATGCCCGTGCCCGAGGGGGCGCGCGAGGTGTTCACCGACGGCGCGTGCGCCGGCAACCCGGGGCCGGGCGGCTGGGCGTGGGCGCTCGACGAGGCGGTCTGGGCCAGCGGCGCCGAGGCGCCCTCGACCAACCAGCGGATGGAGGTGATGGCCGCCTACCAGGCGGTCCGCTCGCTCGACGGTCCGCTGCTCGTGGTGAGCGACTCGACGTACGTCGTGAACTGCTTCCGCGACGCCTGGTGGAAGGGCTGGCGCTCCCGCGGCTGGACCAACAGCGCCCGCCAGCCGGTCGCCAACCGCGACCTGTGGGAGCCCTTCGTCGACCTGGTCGAGGCCCGCGGCGACGTGGCCTTCCAGTGGGTCAAGGGCCACTCCGGCAACCGGATGAACGACCTGGTCGACCGGCTCGCGGTCGCGGCCGCGAAGGACGGCGGCAGCACCGGTCGCTCCGAGGCGCCGCCGGCGCGCCCGGTGGACGACGACGCGCTCTTCTAGGACACGACCGCGCGCAGCTCGGCCAGCGCGGCCCGCCCGACGGTGCGGAGGTCGCGGTCCTCGGCGGGGTCGATCCAGCGGGTGAAGGCGACCCGGAACGCCCCCACGACGGCCTCGGCCGCGACTCCGGCCGCCAGCTCGGAAAGCCCGCGCCCGCGCAGGCCCGCGGTCAGGGCCGCGGTCAGGGCCGCCAGCTTCAGCAGCTCGCGCTCCTGCAGTCCGGGGGTCGCGTCGATGACGCGCTGGCGGCGGCGCGCGTGGTCGCGGCGGTCGGCGAGGAAGTCGCAGCCCGCGTCGAGTGCGGGGGCCAGCGCGGTCCAGGCGTCGGCGTCCGCGGGGGCGGCGGCCAGGGCCTCCACGAAGGCGGTCTGCAGGCCGCCGTCCCGGTCGAAGAGCACCTCGCGCTTGTCGCCGAAGTGCCGGAAGAAGGTGCGCTCGGTGACGCCGGCCCGCTCGGCGATGTCGGCCACGGTCGTCTGCTCGAACCCGCGCTCGTCGTACAGCTCGAGGGCCGCGGCCATCAACCGTCCGCGCGCGTCCGGTTGCCAGCGAGCCATGGCGCCACCCTACGTGATGTCAGGTTCTGACATTGATGCGCTACCGTGTCGATGTCAGCACCTGACATCACTCTCCCGGAGGTTCCACCATGCGTGTCTTCGTCACCGGCGGCAGCGGCTTCATCGGCTCCGCCGTCGTCCCCGAGCTCCTCGGCGCCGGCCACCAGGTCGTCGCGCTCGCCCGCTCCGACTCCTCGGCCGGCGCTCTCGTCGCCGCCGGTGCCGAGGTACGGCGCGGCGAGCTCGCCGACCTCGACGCCCTGCGGTCCGGGGCGCAGGAGGCCGACGCCGTCGTCCACCTGGCCTTCATCCACGACGACTTCTCGGACATGACGCCCGCGTTGCAGGCCGACCGGGCGGCGATCGAGGCCTTCGTGGACGCCCTGGCCGGCACCGGCAAGGCGCTGGCCATCGCCAGCGGCACCCTCGGCCTCGGCCCCACCGATCGACCCGCGACCGAGCGGGACGGGCTCTCCGGTCCGCGGCACCCGCGCGCGGAGACCGCCGACCTGGTCCGGGCCGCCGCCGAGCGCGGGGTCCGGGGGTCCGTCGTCCGGCTCTCACCGACCGTGCACGGCGCCGGCGACCACGGCTTCGTGGCCGCGCTGGTCGCGGCCGCCCGCGAGCGGGGCGAGTCGGGCTACCCCGGCGACGGCAGCGGCCGCTGGAACGCCGTGCACCGCAGCGATGCGGCCCGCCTCTTCCGGCTGGCGGTCGAGTCGGCCCCAGCCGGCTCGGTGCTGCACGCCGTCGGCGAGGAGGCGGTCAGTCACCGCACGATCGCCGAGCTGGTCGGCGCGGGTCTCGGTCTGCCCGTCGGCCCGGTCGCGGATCCCGACGAGCTGGGCTGGATCGGCCGGATGTTCGCGATGGACGCCCCGGCCTCGAGCGTGCTCACGCAGGAGCTGCTGGGCTGGGCGCCCACCGGTCCGACCCTGGCCGAGGACCTCGCCCCGGGGAGCCCCTACTTCGGCTGAGCCACCCCGACGACGACCGTCGCGTCGCGGTCGTCGTCGCGGTGGGTGGTCGCGGTCAGTCCGGCCGCGGTCATCAGGGCGCGGGTGGTCGGAGCCTGGGCCAGGCCAGTCTCGATCAGCAGCCGACCACCCGGTGCCAGCCACCGGCCCGCGTCGTCGACGACCCGGCGCTGCACGTCCAGGCCGTCCGGTCCGCCGTCCAGGGCGACCGCCGGCTCGTGCAGGCGGGCCTCGGGCGGCATCAGCGCGATCGCGTCGTGCGGCACGTACGGCGCGTTCACCGCGAGCACGCCGACCCACCCGCGCAGGGCGTCCGGCAGGGCGTCGTACAGGTCGCCCTCGTGGACGCGCTCCGGCGGCAGGTTGCGCCGGGCGCAGGCGACCGCGGCGGGCTCGACGTCGGCGGCGTGCACCTCCAGCCCCGGTACGGCGGCCGCGAGCGCCGCCCCGACCGCCCCGGTCCCGCAGCACAGGTCCACCACCACGTCGCCGGCGCGCAGGCCCACCGCCGCCAGCTCGACGACGTACGACGTCCGCTGCCGGGGCACGAAGACGCCGGGGTCGACGGCGATGCGGAGACCGCAGAACTCCGCCCAACCGACCAGCACCTCCAGCGGCGTCCCGTCGACCCGTGCGGCGACCAGCCGCTCGAGGTCGGCGTCATCGCGCGCGGCGGCGCGCAGCAGTGCGGCCTCCTCCTCGGCGAACACGCAGCCGGCGGCGCGGAGCCGGGACTCGATCACCGGGACATCATCCCGTCTCGCCGCGCGTCCGGAGTTACGGTCCGGCCGTGACGACCCCCGACGTGTTCGGACCGGCCCGGCTCGGCCCGGTCACCCTGCGCAACCGCACGGTCAAGGCCGCGACCTTCGAGGGTCGGGCGCCCGAGGGGCAGGTCACCGACGGACTGATCGACTACCACCTCGCGGTGGCCCGCGGCGGGATCGGCCTGACGACCGTGGCCTACCTCGCCGTCGCGCCCGAGGGTCGCACCCACCGCGAGCAGATCGTCGTGGGGGAGCACTCGCTGGCCGGCCTGGCCCGGCTCACCGAGGCGATCCACGAGACGGGCGCCGCCATCGCCGGCCAGGTCGGCCACGCCGGCCCGGTCGCCAACGGCCGCTCCAACGGGGTCCGGGCGATCGCCGCCAGCCCGATGCCGAGCCCGCTGTCGATGCAGATGGTGAAGTCGGCCACCGAGGCCGACCTGACCCGGGTCACGAAGGCGTACGTCGCCACCGCGCGGCTGCTGGTCCGCGCCGGCTTCGACGTCCTCGAGCTGCACATGGCCCACAGCTACCTGATCTCGTCCTTCCTCGCCCCGGGCCTCAATCGCCGCAAGGACTCCTGGAACGGCTCGCTGGAGAACCGCGCCCGGCTGGCCCGCCAGGTGGCGCGCGCCGTACGCGACGAGGTCGGCGACGAGGTCGCGGTGACCGCCAAGATCAGCGTCAGCGACGGCTTCAAGGGCGGCGTGACCACGAAGGACGGCATCGCCTTCGCGCAGCTGCTCGACGAGGACGGCACCCTCGACGCCCTCCAGCTGAGCGGCGGCAGCTCGCTGATGAACCCGATGTACCTCTTCCGCGGCGACGCCCCGGTCAAGGAGTTCGCGGCCTCGATGCCGCTGCCCGTGCGCCTCGGCATGCGGACCCCGATCGGCAAGAACTTCATCAAGACCTACGACTTCCACGAGGCCTACTTCCGCGAGAAGGCCCTGCAGTTCCGCTCGGCGGTGTCGACGCCGCTGATGCTCCTCGGCGGCATCAACCGCCGCGACACCATGGAGCAGGCCATGGCCGACGGCTTCGAGTTCGTCGCCATGGGCCGCGCGGTCCTCCGCGAGCCCGACCTGGTCAACCGGCTGCGGTCCGAGCAGGCCGTCTCCGGCGTCTGCATCCACTGCAACCGCTGCATGCCCACCATCTACAGCGGCACCCGCTGCCCGGTGATCGCCCCGGACCCGGTCCGGCTGTAACGCGATGTTCGCCGCACTAGGTACGCGCTGCAGCGCGTATCTAGTGCGGCGAACATCGCGTTACAGCACGGCCGCCGGGACGCCCCTACCGCAAATCTAGAACGTGTTCTACATTGCGAGACATGTCACAGGTCATCCCCGAGAAGCCCCTGCGGGTCGTCGTCTGGTCGACCGGGACCATCGGCCGGCACGCGATCGCCGGCATCGACGCCCACCCCGACCTCGAGCTGGTCGGAGTCTGGGTGAGCAACCCCGACAAGCACGGGAAGGACGCGGGCATCCTGGCCGACCTCGGCCGCGAGCTCGGGGTCACCGCCACGACGGACCGCGACGAGCTGATCGCGCTGCGGCCGGACGCGATCGTGCACACCGCGATGGCCGACGACCGGGTCTTCGAGTGCATCGAGGACCTCATCGGGTTCGTCGAGGCCGGCATCAACGTGACCTCCAGCGGCCCGGTGCTGCTGCAGTGGCCCGAGCAGATCCTGCCGCCGGAGTTCATCGCCCGCATCGAGGACGCCTGCGCGCGCGGCAACGCCAGCATGCACATCAACGGCATCGACCCGGGCTTCGCCAACGACATCCTGCCGATCGTCATGACGTCCCTGAGTCAGCGCATCGACGAGGTGCGGGTGATGGAGATCTGCGACTACTCGACCTACTACCAGCCCGTCGTCATGGGCGACCTGTTCGGCTTCGGCCGGCCGATGGACCAGGTGGGCGCGATCTTCGCCCCGGGCATCCTCGGCATGGCGTGGGGGAGCGTCGTACGACAGATCGCGGCGGCGCTCGACATCACCCTCGACGAGCCGCTCACCGAGGAGGTCGACCGCCGCGAGGCCGAGTGGGACACCGACAGCGTCAGCGGCGACGTGAAGAAGGGGACGATGGGGGCGGTCCGCTTCCAGGTGATCGGCAAGGTCGACGGCGTCCCGCGGGTCGTCCTCGAGCACATCACCCGCACCGACCCCGACCAGGTCCCCGAGTGGGAGAAGCCCCCGGCCGGCGGCGACGGCGGCTACCGGGTCCGGATCACCGGCGAGCCGATGATGCAGGTCGACTTCACCCACCACGGCGAGCACGGCGACCACAACGTCAGCGGCATGATCACCACCGCCCAGCGGATCATCAACGCGCTCCCGTCGGTCGTCGCGGCGAAGCCCGGCATCGTCCGGGCCATCGACCTCCCGCTGGTCGCCGGCCGCGGGCTGGTGGCCCGATGACGATCCTCGACCGCTTCTCGGTCACCGACCAGGTCGCGATCGTCACCGGCGCGGGCCGCGGCCTCGGCGCCGCCACCGCGATCGCGCTGGCCGAGGCCGGCGCCGACGTCCTCATCTCCGCGCGCACCGAGCGGCAGCTCGACCGGGTGGCCGAGCAGGTCCGCGCGACCGGCCGCCGCTGCCTCGTCGTCCCGGCCGACCTCAGCGACCTCGACGCCGTCGCCGGCCTCGCGCAGGCGGCGTACGACGAGTTCGGCCGCCTCGACACGGTCGTCAACAACGTCGGCGGCACCTTCCCGCAGGAGTTCCTGAAGACCAGCAACGACTTCCTCAACGAGGCGTTCAGCTTCAACGTGACCACCGCGCACGCGCTGAGCGTCGCCGCCGTCCCGCTGATGCTGAAGGACGACGAGGGCCAGAAGTCGATCGTCACGATCTCCTCGATGATGGGCCGTACGGCGGACCGCGGCTTCGTCGCCTACGGCACCGCCAAGGCCGCCCTCGCGCACTGGACCAAGATGGCCGCGCAGGACCTCGCGCCGCGGATCCGGGTCAACGGCATCTACGTCGGCTCGATCCTCACCAGCGCGCTGGAGTTCGTCGCGGGTCAGCCCGAGCTGATGGGCCAGCTGGAGACCAAGACCCCGCTCGGGCGGGTGGGCGAGCCCGAGGACATCGCCGCCGGCGTGCTCTACCTCGCGTCGAAGGCCGGCCAGTACGTCACCGGCAAGCTGCTGGAGGTCGACGGCGGCATCCAGCAGCCCACCCTCGACCTCGGGTTCCCGGACGTCGGACCGTAAGGTCCGAAGCGTGGCCACAGGTAAAGACCCCGGGACGTCGACCGCCCACGCGATCTCGCCGGACTCCGGCACGCACTGGTCGGCGGAGGGGGCCTGGCGGGTCGCCGAGGGCATCCACCGGATCCCGCTGCCGCTGCCCATGGACGGGCTGAAGGCGATCAACGTCTACGTCATCGAGACCCCGGACGGGCTCACCCTCGTCGACGGCGGCTGGGCGATCACCGAGGCCCGCGAGCTGCTCGACCGGTGCCTGAAGGAGGTCGGCTACGGCTTCGGCGACATCCGCCGGTTCCTGGTCACCCACGTGCACCGCGACCACTTCACGCTGGCCACCGTCCTGGGCCGCGAGTACGGCGCGGACGTGGCGCTCGGGGTGGGCGAGAAGCCGGCGCTGGAGCTGCTCAACGACGAGGCGCTGGACCACAACCCGTTCGTCGACGTCCTGGTCACGGCAGGGGCGCGCGAGGTGGCCGACCAGTGGGTCGCCATGCAGGGCGACGACCAGCCGGACACCAGCATCTGGGCCTTCCCGACCACCTGGCTCGAGGGCGACCACCGGATCGAGGTCGGGGCCCGCACCATCGACGCCGTGCACACGCCGGGCCACACGCCCGGCCACTACGTGTACGCCGACCAGCAGGACGGGCTCCTGTTCGCCGGCGACCACGTGCTGCCCACGATCACCCCGTCGATCGGGTTCACCGTGCCGCCGCCGGAGACCCTGCCCCTCGGCGACTTCATGGCCTCGCTGACCAAGGTCCGGGCGCTGCCCGACCTGCGGATCCTGCCGGCCCACGGCCCGGTGGCGCCGTCCTCGCACGCGCGGGTCGACCAGCTGCTGGCCTTCCACGAGCACCGGCTCGACCTCAGCCTGGCCTCGCTGGCCGGCGGCCCGCGCACCGCCCACGTCGTGGCCCAGGAGCTGCCCTGGACCCGCCACGACCGGACCTACCCGGAGCTCGACCTGTTCAGCCAGGGGATGGCCTCGATGGAGACCAAGGCCCACCTCGAGCTGCTGGTCGCGCAGGGACGGGCGACGCGGGCCGAGGGCGACGACGGCGTGGTCTTCACCGCGGCGGGTTGACCGGGTCCGGGTCGGCGAGCTGGGCCTGGTTCGCCAGGGCCCACACCGCCGCCTGGCTGCGCCGGGTGACGCCGATCTTGCGGTAGGCGGTGCGGACGTAGGTCTTCACGCTGCTCACGCCCACGAAGAGCTCGACGGCGATCTCCTCGTTGGTGCGTCCGGCCGCGACCAGGGCGAGCACCTGTCGCTCGCGGCGGGAGAGGGTCAGCAGGAGGTCGGCGGCCTGGTCGAGGGCGGTCGTCACCGGGGCGTGCTGGGCGGTGACGTCGACCATGAACCCGCGCATCACCAGGCGGTCCTGGGGCGTGCGCTCCGTGACGCCGCCGGAGACCACCACGCGCACGAGGCCGCTGGCGTCCACGATCTGGTGGTGGTTGCTGTAGCGGAGGCCCGGGACGGTCGCACGCGCCAGGACCCGCTCGGCCCGGGCCCGGCCCGCGGCGAGCTTGTGCCGCAGGCACAGGTCGAACGACGGGGTCACCTCGCCGGGTCGGTAGCCGTGCAGGCGGAACGCCTCGTCGGTCCAGGACCACTCGTCGGCGTGGACGTCCCAGGTGTAGCTGCCGAAGGCGCCTGCCCCGAGGTCGTCATGTGCGGTCACCGGGTGATTCTCGGGCCTGGGCTCGTCAGATGTCGGCGAATGGTCGGCATCTCACCCCGAAGGGCTTCGCCGCACCATCGGCAGGTGCGGGATCCCGTCCTCCAGGACCTCGGGACCGTCGACGGCGTACCCGAAGCCGCCGTACCAGCCGGCCAGCGGCGCCTGGGCGTCCAGCACCGAGGTCCGCTCTCCGACGACCTCCAGGGCCACCGTCATCAGCTGGTCGGCCAGGCCCTGGCCGCGGGCGGAGCGGGCCAGGACCACCCGGCCGACCCGGGCCACCGGGCCGTCGTCCAGGACCCGCAGGTAGCCCGCGACGGCGCCGTCGCGCAGCCCCACCACGTGCCGCGTCGCGAGCTCGGTGTCGCGCCCGTCGAGGTCGGGATAGGCGCACTCCTGCTCGACGACGAACACCTCCTGCCGCAACCGCCAGACGTCGTACGCCGTCCGCACGTCGAGGTCGTCGAAGGCCAGCACCCGGATCTCCACGAGCAGGAGTCTCACAGAGGGATGATGGGACCGATGCCGACGACCGCCCCCCTGCCGCGCGTGAACCCCGACTTCCTCACCCGACCGCGCCTGCTCGCGGCGCTGGACCGGTGGGCGCCGGTGACCGTGCTGCTCGCGCCGTCGGGTGCCGGCAAGGCGGTGCTCGCCGTCCAGTGGGCCGCCCGCGCCCGCGATCAGGGCCACGACGTGCTCTGGCTCGACGGCGAGGTGGACGAGCCGTCCGACGTGGTCGCGGCCCTGGCCCGCCACGCCGGCCTCGAGCCGCTCGCGGACGACGCGGCGACGCTGCGCCGGCTGCGCCGGGCCCTGCAGGGCCTGGATCGCCGCGTCGCGCTGGTGCTCAACAACGCCGAGCCGGTGCTGGCCGCCATCGGCGACGCGCTCGTCGACGTGGTGCGCGACTGTCGCGAGGTGCACCTGGTGGCCTGCCTGCGGCGCCGGCTCGACCCGGTGTCCAAGGCGCTGCTCGAGGCCGAGACCCGGGTGCTCGCGCTCGCCGACATGCAGATGACCCGCGAGGAGGTGCGCGAGCTCGCCGCCCTCCACGGCCTCGCCCTCAGCGAGCCCGAGGCGGAGGCCATCCGCGAGTCGGTCGGCGGCTGGCCCGCCCTGGTCCGCACCGGCCTGGAGTCGCTGCCCGACCGCTCCGGAACCCCGGTCACCGCCTGGTCGGGCCGACACGTCGCCTGGTTCCTGCGGGCCAACCTGATCCCCGTGCTGCCGCCCTCGGCCCGGGCGGCGGCCTGCCGCGCGGCGCTGGTCGAGCGGCCGACGTACCGCGCGGTGCTGGCGGCCACCGGTCCGCTCGACGACACGGCCCGGGTCACCCTCGAGGCGATCGGGATCCTCGACCCGATGGTCAGCGACGGCGAGCCGCTGGTGCGGCTGCCCCCGCTGATGCGCGACGCCTTCCGCGAGCAGTACGACGCGGCCGCGCTCGGCCCCGCGTCGGCCGTCCACGAGGCGGTGGCGTCGTACTGGCGCGAGGAGGGCGAGCCGCTGCACGCGCTGCAGCAGGCCGTGGCCGGGCAGTCCTGGCCGACGGCGGTGCGGATCGCCGAGGAGCACTGGTGGCCGATGCTCGCCGAGGACCCCGCCGCCTTCGTGGTGGCGCTGGCGCAGCTGCCGCTCGCGGAGCTGGCCGGACACCCGCTCGTCGAGGTCGGGCGCCAGCTCGTCCTGGCGGACGGGACGGTGCCGGAGTCGGAGGCGACCCGCACGCTGGTCGCCGACCTCCTCGCCTGGCCCGACGACGAGCTCGTGGAGCGTGCTCGGGGCTCGCGGTCCGGGCAGGTCCTGGAGCTGCTCACCCTCCTGGCCGCCGGGGCCCGCCGGCAGGGCCGGCTCGACGACGCGCGGAGGCTGGCCGACCGGATCGAGCTCGTCCTGGACCCCGGGCGCTCCCCGGAGCTCGGCTCCGCCTCCGCCGTCGTACGACGGGCCGCGCTGCAGGCCGGGACCACCCGTCTCCTGGCCGGCGAGACCGCCGCGGCGGCGGCGGTGCTGCAGCGGGCGGTCTTCGCCGACGAGGCGCCCGGCGATCCGTTCGCCGGTGAGGCTTCCGGCAAGCTGGCGCTCTGCGCGGCTCTGCACGGCGACCGCAGCGCGGCCACCGGCTGGCTGGAGCGCTGGACCGGATCCCGGCGGCCCACCCCGCGGCACGGCCAGTTCCTCGACTACGGCGCCCACGTCGCCCGGGCCGCGGAGGCGGTCCGGCGCCTCGACGCCGCGACCGCCCGGGCCGAGCTCGCCGCGCTGCGCGAGGAGGTGTCGGCCCGCGACGAGCTCTGGCCGTTCGCACTCCTGGTGGAGACCGAGCACGCCCTGGCCTGGGGTGGCCGGTCGACGCTGCGCGCCGAGCTGGCCACGGCCCGGGCCCAGCCGGGTCCGCGCTCGACGATGCCGTGGCTGCAGGGCCTCCTCGGCGCGTGCGAGGCCGAGCTCTGCACCTCCCTCGGCCGGACGACGGCGGCCGCCAAGCTGCTCGGCGAGCTCGACCCGTCCTCCGTGTTCGTCGCGCTGGCCCGGGCGCGGCTGGCCCGGGTCAGCGGCCACCACGAGGAGGCGCTGGACCTGCTGGCGCCGGTGCTGGCCACCGACCACCCGTTCGCGCCGCTCCGCGTCGACGCCCTGCTGCTGGCGGCGTGGTGCCGCAGCGACGACGCCGCCGACCCCGACGCGGCGGTCGTCGCGGGGCTGGAGAGCGCCGTGCTCGCGGCCCGTCGCGAGCGGCTGGTGCTGCCGTTCTCCCGGCTGCCCGCCGGCTTCCTTGACCGCTACGCCGACCGCGTCCCCGTCCTGGCCGAGGTCGGGTCCATGCTCGCCGAGGCGGCCGTCCGCTCGCCGTACGACGTGGTCGCGGAGCTGCCCGCGCTCACGCCCCGCGAGGCCGCCGTCCTGGCCTGCCTGGTGCGCGGGCTGTCGCGCGAGCAGACCGCCCGCGAGCTGTTCGTCTCGGTCAACACGGTGAAGACCCAGACCACCTCGATCTACCGCAAGCTCGGGGCCCGCGACCGCGCCGAGGCGGTACGCCGGGCCTACCAGGTCGGCCTGGTCGACTGACCGCCCCTCGGTCCCGTTGCCGGCCGGCGGTCGGGCTGCTCTACGCTGGCGGCTCACGACAGGGGAGCACGCGCGAGCGTGCTGAGAGTGCGGAAGAGCCGCAGACCCTCGAACCTGCTCCGGTTAGCACCGGCGAAGGGAGTCCGGAATGAAGTGCACCCGTGCGCGCGCCCAGGCGCTCGCAGTCACCACCCTCGGCAGCCTGCTGCTCGCGTCCTGCTCGCTGGGCGGGGGTGACGACGAGGCGAGCGGCGGGGACGGCACGACGCCCACCGAGGTCGTGCTGGTCACGCACGAGTCCTTCGCGCTGCCCGAGGAGCTGACGAAGGCGTTCGAGGCCGACACCGGCCTGACCCTCACCGTGCGCGCCGCCGGCGACGCCGGCACCCTCACCAACAAGCTGGTCCTGACCAAGGACAGCCCGACCGGCGACGTCGCCTTCGGCGTCGACAACACCTTCGCCTCGCGGGCCGTCGACGAGGGGGTGTTCGCGCCGTACGCCCCGACCCTTCCCGAGGGGGCCGAGGCCTTCGCGCTGCCCGGCGACGACGGCGTCCTCGCGCCGGTCGACTCCGGCAACGTGTGCGTCAACGTCGACGACACCTGGTTCGCCGAGCAGGGTGTCCCCGCCCCGACCACGCTCGACGACCTGACGAAGCCGGCGTACCAGGACCTCTTCGTGATCCCCGGCGCCACCACCAGCTCGCCCGGCATGGCCTTCCTGCTCGCGACGATCGCCGCGAAGGGCGACGCCTGGCCGGACTACTGGTCGGACCTGATGGCCAACGGCGCGAAGCTGACCGACGGCTGGTCGGACGCCTACCAGGTCGACTTCACCCAGGGCGGCGGCGAGGGCGACCGGCCGATCGTCGTCTCCTACGACTCGTCGCCGGCGTTCACCGTCGACGGCGAGGGCGGTACGACGACCAGCGCGCTGCTCGACACCTGCTTCCAGCAGGTCGAGTACGCCGGCGTGCTGGCCGGCGCCGAGAACCCCGACGGCGCCGAGCAGGTCGTCGACTGGCTGCTCAGCGACGAGGTCCAGGCCGCCCTGCCCGACAGCATGTACGTCTTCCCGGTCTCCGCCGCCGCCGAGCTGCCCGCCGACTGGGCCACCTTCGCGAAGCGCCCGACCGCGCCGCTGGAGGTCGAGCCGGCCGAGATCGACGCCAACCGCGACGACTGGCTGCGCGAGTGGAGCGACGTCACCAGCCGCTGACATGACCCTCAGACGCGCCGCGGGACTGCTGGCGCTGGCCCTCGGGCCGGTGCTGGTGCTCGGCGTGTTCTTCGTGCTGCCGGTCGGCGGGATGCTCGCCCGCGGCCTGTGGCCCGACGGCGCCTTCGACCCGGGGGCCGTGGCCGAGGTGCTCACCCGCCCCCGGGTACGACGGGTGCTGGGCAACACGGCCTGGTTCGCCGCGTCCGCGACCGTGCTGTCGCTGGCGCTCGGGCTGCCGGCGGCGTACGCGCTGCACCGGCTGGCGTTCCCGCTGCGGCGGGTGCTGCGGGCGGTGCTGCTGGTGCCGTTCGTGCTGCCGACCGTGGTCGTGGGGGTGGCGTTCAAGCAGCTGCTGGGGGAGTCGGGGCCGCTCGGCTCCCTCGGCCTGGACGGCACGCCGGTGGCCGTGATCCTGGGCCTGGCCTTCTTCAACGTCTCGGTGGTGATCCGGGTCGTCGGGTCGGCGTGGGAGTCGCTGGACCAGCGGCCGGCGGAGGCGGCGGCCGCGCTCGGCGCGAGCCCGGTGCAGGTCTTCCGGACGGTCACCATCCCGGCGCTGCGGCCGGCGATCGTCTCGGCGGCGAGCGTGGTGTTCCTGTTCTGCGCCGCCGGCTTCGGGGTGGTGCTGACCCTGGGCGGGCTGCGCTACGCGACGGTGGAGACCGAGATCTACCTGCTCACCACCAACCTGCTCGACCTGCAGGCGGCGGCCGCGCTGTCGATCCTGCAGCTGGTGGTGGTCAGCGTGCTGCTGGCGGTCGCGGGCCGGCTCCGGGCGGTCGCCGACCCGGGGGTGTCCCGGGTGGTGGCGCGGCCGCGCCGGCCGCGGCTGGTCGACGTACCCGTGCTGGGGGCGACCGTCCTCCTCCTGCTCTTCGTCGGGGTCCCGGTGCTCACCCTCGTCGCCGGCTCGCTGCAGGTCGAAGGCGAGTGGAGCCTCGGCAACTACCGCGCCTTGGGCGGCACCGGCGACCAGCAGGCGCTGCTCGTCCCGGTGACGGAGGCGCTGGCCTTCTCCCTCCGTACGGCGGTCGACGCGACCTGGATGTCGCTGCTGCTGGGCCTGCTGGTCGGCGTCGTGGTCACCCGCCGGTCGCGCTCGCGGGGCGAGCGGCGGGTGCGCGCGGCCCTCGACGGCTTCTTCATGCTGCCGCTGGGGGTCTCCGCGGTGACCGTCGGCTTCGGCTTCCTGATCACCCTGGACCGGCCGCCGCTCGACCTGCGCGACTCGGCCCTGCTGGTGCCGGTGGCCCAGGCGCTGGTGGCGCTCCCGCTGGTGGTCCGCACCCTGGTGCCGGTCCTGCAGGGCATCGACGACCGGCAGCGCCAGGCCGCCGCCTCGCTCGGCGCCGGACCGCTGCGCACGGCGCTCACCGTCGACCTGCCGGTGATCTGGAAGCCGCTGCTCGCGGCCGCCGGCTTCGCCTTCGCCGTCTCGCTGGGGGAGTTCGGTGCGACGTCGTTCCTCGCCCGCGACGACCGGCCGACCGTCCCGATCGTGATCTTCCGGCTGATCGGCCACCCGGGTGCGATGAACTACGGCATGGCCCTCGCCGCCTCCGTCGTCCTCGCCGCCACCACCGCGCTCGTGATGCTGCTCGTCGAGCGGCTCCGGGTGCCCTCCGTAGGAGCCTTCTGATGAGCACCACCACCATCCTCGACGGCGGCCTCTCCAACGCGTTGGAGGACCGCGGCCACGACCTCTCCTCCGACCTGTGGACCGCCCGCGTGCTGGTCGACGCTCCCGGCGAGATCGCCGCGGTGCACCGCGCCTACTACGACGCGGGCGCGACCGTGGCCACCACCGCGAGCTACCAGGCGCCGGACGACCTGCTCGGCCGCAGCGTCCGGCTCGCCCGGGCGGTGCGCGACGAGCGCGACGAGGAGGGCCTGCTGGTCGCCGCCTCCGTCGGCCCGTACGGCGCCTCGCTCGCCGACGGCTCCGAGTACCGCGGCCGCTACGGCGTCCCCACCGCCACCCTCCGCGACTTCCACGCGCGCCGGGTCGCGGCCCTCGTCGAGGCGGAGCCCGACCTGCTGGCCGTCGAGACCGTCCCGGACGCCGAGGAGGCCGAGGTGCTGATGCCGCTGCTGGAGGACGCGGGCCTGCCCGCCTGGTTCTCCTACAGCGTCGACGGCGACCGCACCCGCGCCGGCCAGCCGCTCGCCGAGGCGTACGGCGTGCTCGCCGGCAGCCGGGTCCTGGTCGCCGCCGGCGTCAACTGCGCCCGCCCGGCCGACGTGCTGGGGGCGGTCGAGGCAGCGGTCGCCGCCACCGGGTTGCCCGCGGTCGCGTACCCCAACCGCGGCGAGGACTGGGACCCGGTCGCGCGCGCCTGGGTCGGCGCCGGCGGGGTGCCGCTCGAGCTGGCGCGGGCCTGGGTCGCCGCGGGGGCGTCGTACGTCGGAGGGTGCTGCCGGGTCGGCCCGGCCGACATCCGCGCCCTCGCCGACGGGCTGGCCGCCGGTGCTTGAGCTCACCGGCGTCTCGGTCGCCTACGACGGCGTGCCCGCCGTCCGCAACGTCTCCCTCGCCCTGCCCGACGGCGGGGTGCTCGCCGTCCTCGGGCCGTCCGGGAGCGGCAAGTCCACGCTGCTGCGCGCCGTCGCCGGCCTGGAGCCCGCGAGCGCCGGGCGGATCGCCTGGGACGGCCAGGACCTGGCCCGGGTGCCGACGCACAAGCGCGGGTTCGCGCTGATGTTCCAGGACGGTCAGCTCTTCCCGCACCTCACCGTCGGCCGCAACGTCGGCTACGCGCTGCGGCTGCGGCGCGTCCGGGGCAGCGCCGCCCGGGTCGCCGAGCTCCTGGAGCTGGTCGGCCTCACCGGGTACGCCGACCGCCTGCCCGCGACCCTCTCCGGCGGCGAGCGGCAGCGGGTCGCCCTGGCCCGGGCCCTGGCCGTCGAGCCGCGGCTGCTGCTGCTCGACGAGCCGCTGTCCGCCCTCGACGCCGGCCTGCGCGAGCGGCTCGCCGGCGATCTGCGCCAGATCCTGCGCGCCGCCGGCACCACCGCGCTGATGGTCACCCACGACCACGAGGAGGCCTTCACCGTCGCCGACCGGCTCGCGGTGATGCGCGACGGCGCGCTGGTGCAGGAGGGCGAGATCGCCGCGGTCTGGCGCGCGCCGGCCGACCCCGCGACCGCGCTCTTCCTCGGCTACGCCCGGGTGCTGACCGGCCCGGCGGCCACCGCCGCGCTGGCCGCCGCAGGTCGACCGACGGCCCCCGCGGTCGCCGTACGGCGCTCCGCGCTGAGCGTGGCGGCGACCGGTCCGCTCACCGGCACCGTGCGCTCCGCGCGGGCCACGCCGGAGCAGGTGCGCCTCGTGGTGGACGTCGCCGGGGTCGGCGAGGTGGACGCCGTCGCCGACCTCGACCACCACCCGGCGGTGGGGGAGAGCGTCCGCCTGGACGTGGATGTGTCCCGCCTCGCAGTCCTGCGAACGGGCGTCGGTGGGGAACAGTCCTTACACTGACCTCCGTGTATCGCCGCGCCTACGTCCTCATGATCGGCATCGCGGCGGCCATGGGCCTCTGGGCGATCATCACCGCCGTCATCCTCGACAAGCCGCTCGGCGATCCCGAGGGCAGCTTCCTCGGCCCGTCGTACATCCGGCTCCCGCTGCTGCTGACCGGTGCGCTGCTCCTCGACCTGCTGCCGCGGATCGTGTGGAAGGCCAAGCTGAAGCCGAAGGCGATCCCCGGGGTCGTCCGCGACCGGCTGCGGACCCACTGGAACCGCGAGCGGATCACCCTGGTCGCGCTCGGCATCATCTGCTTCTACATCACCTACGTCAGCTACCGGAACCTCAAGTCGTTCCTGCCCGACGTGCACAGCGCGATGTACGACCGCGAGCTGCACCTGCTCGACAAGGTGCTCTTCTTCGGCAACGAGCCGGGCGTCGTGCTGCAGACCGTGCTCGGCACCACCATCACCGCGCACGTGCTGTCCTACATCTACCTGTGGTTCCTGCCGATGGTGCCGCTCGGCGTCACCGCCTGGCTGGTCTGGTCGCGCAACCTCTCCTTCGGATACTGGTTCGTGACCGCCCAGTGCATCGCCTGGTCGCTCGGGACCCTGTCCTACTACGCCCTGCCGACCATCGGTCCCGGGCTCGAGTACAACTGGCTCTACGAGCCGCTCGCCAACACTCCGACGTCCGCGTTGATGGACAGCCTGGTCAACGACCGGCAGCCGGTCCTGGTCGGCCTCGACGGCATGCAGACGGTCGCGGGCTTCGCCAGCCTGCACACCGCGATCACCCTGCTGCTCGCGCTGATGGTGCAGTTCACGATCCGCAACCGGGTCGCCCGCTGGGTGTGCTGGGTCAACTTCGCGCTGACCATCGCCGCGACCCTCTACTTCGGCTGGCACTACGTCGCCGACGACCTCGCCGGCATCCTCATCGCCCTGGTCTCGTTCTACCTGGCCGGTCTGGCCACGGGGCAGAAGTTCGATCGCGGCGGCCTGGCCTCGCACCCGACGACGACCACCTCGGCCGTCCCCGTCGGCCGCGACTGACCGACCGCCTGCTGCGCGGACCCGTCGTACGACGACGGCCACCGACACCGCCCCGGGGACGATTCCGGGTGGGGCCGGTGGCCGTCGACCCCTGCCATCGGCCGGGATGGCGTCGTTCTGAAGAGAACTACACCGTTGTAGTTTTCAAGGCGACACGCCGCGAAATCTGAGAAAGTTGGGGAAATTGTGGCGGATGTGACGAAAGTTCACTAGCGTGACGGTCCTGGCCCCGGGTGGCGACATCGACTCCCGGGGCCTTTCCACGACCTGACCGCAGCCAGAGAGGGGCCCGCCGTGCGCCGCATCGGGACCGTCGCCGGGCTCACGCTCGCCATCGCCCTGCTCACCGGAGCGGCCGGCCTCGGCATCGCCGCCGCCGACGAGACGACCGACGTGCCGACCCAGGCCGAGGTCGAGCAGGCCGAGGGCGCTGCCCGCACCGCCGCCGGCTCGGTCGCCGAGGTCCAGGCCCGGCTCGCGGTCGCCAGCTCGCGACTGGAGGCCGCCGCGGTCACCGCCGCCCGGGCCGCCGAGGCCTACAACGGGGCCCGCTGGCGGGCCGACCAGGCGCGCAAGGCGGCCGACGCCGCCCAGGTCCGCTCCACGGAGGCGGCCGCCGCGCAGGAGGAGCTCCGCGACGTCTACGCCGACCTCGTCGTCTCCGGCTACCAGCAGACCCCGCAGCTCGCCGCCCTGGCCGCGCTCACCGACGCCGACGGCATCGGCTCCGCGCTCGAGACCGCCAGCACCCTCCGCGCCGGCCAGACCGCCCTCGACGAGCGGTACGACGAGCTGCGCGCCGGCACCGTCCTGGCCGACATCGCCGCCGACAAGGCCGAGGATGCCCGCACCGAGGCCGATCGGGCCGAGCGGGACGCCCGCGCGGCCCGGGACGCGGCCACGTCGGCCGCGGCGCGCGCCGACGCCGAGGCGGCCGCGGTCGCCGCCGAGAAGACCCGTCTGGTCGCCGACCTGGCCCGCCTCCAGCACGTCAGCGTCTCGCTCGCCACGCGCCGCCAGGCCGGCCTCGAGGAGCAGGCCCGGCAGGCCGCGGCGGCCGCCGCCGAGCGCCAGGCCCGTCAGCAGGCCCGTCAGCAGGCCCGTCGAGCGGCGGCCCAGGCTGCGGCGAACCAGGCCGCCGAGGCCGCGGCGGCGCAGGAGGCCGACGACACCGAGGACTCCGACGACACCGAGCCTGCGGAGGCGCCGCCCGTCGAGGAGCCCGCGGACGCACCCGCCCCGAGCGCCGGCGTACCGGCCGTCCTGGCCTTCGCCCGGGCCCAGCTCGGCGAGCCCTACCGCTGGGCCGCGTCCGGCCCGGACGCCTGGGACTGCTCCGGCCTGACCGCCGGCGCCTGGGCCGCGGCCGGCAAGAGCCTGCCCCACTACTCCGTCGCGCAGTACGAGCAGTCGACCCCGATCAGCTCCTCCGACCTGCGCCCCGGCGACCTGGTCTTCTGGGGCGACTCCAGCAGCCCGTCGTCGATCTACCACGTCGCGCTCTACGCGGGCGACGGCAAGATCATCCACGCCCCGCGCACCGGCAAGCCGGTCACGGAGGAGTCGATGTACTACTGGATCCCGCCGAACTTCTTCGCCCGTCCCTGAGGTCTGGCAGGCCCCCGCCGGACGGTCCAGACCGCGATCCTCGGCACGTCTGGCCCCCGTGACCCGTGGGTAACGTGGAGGGCATGTCGACCGAGACCGTGCCGCCGACCGCCGCCGAGGACCTCCCCTCGACCGCCCCGGCCGCGACTCCCCAGCAGGACACCGACGCCGAGGTCGAGGAGCGCTCCGGCTACCGCCGCCCGGCGATCGACGTACCCGCGCTGACGGCGCTGCTCGACGGCAAGTACGCCGAGGTCCGCAACCTGGTCCGCACCAACCTGGCCGAGTACGCCGGCATCCTCACCGACGCCGAGGAGATGACCCGCGACGAGTTCCGCGAGCGGGTCAAGGACGTCGTGGTCGAGATGGCCTCGACCGGCCAGACCGGCATGGGCTTCCCCGAGGAGTACGGCGGCGGCGGCGACATCGGGGCCTCCGTGGCCGCGTTCGAGACCCTGGCCTACGGCGACCTCTCGGTGCTGGTGAAGGTGGGCGTGCAGTTCGGCCTGTTCGGCGGCGCGATCCTCCAGCTCGGCAGCAAGGAGCACCACGACGCCTACCTCGCCGACCTGATCACCGGCAAGCTGATGGGCTGCTTCGCGATGACCGAGTCCGGGCACGGCTCGAACGTGCAGGCCCTCGGCACCGTCGCGACGTACGACGTGGCGACCCAGGAGTTCGTCGTGACGACGACCCGCGAGGACGCCCGCAAGGACTACATCGGCAACGCCGCCAAGCACGCCGAGATCGCGGTCGTCTTCGCCCAGCTCGAGGTCGCCGGGAAGTCCGAGGGCGTGCACGCCTTCGTCGTCCCGATCCGCGACCGCGACGGCGGCACGCTGCCCGGCGTCCGGATCGAGGACGACGGCCTGAAGATGGGCCTCAACGGCGTTGACAACGGCCGGATCTGGTTCGACGGCGTCCGCATCCCGCGGACCGCGCTGCTCAACCGGTTCGCCGACGTGACCCCGTCGGGCGTCTACGAGAGCGAGATCGAGAACCCCAACCGCCGCTTCTTCACCATGCTCGGCACCCTCGTGCAGGGTCGGGTCTGCGTCGGTGGCGGCGGGATCAACGCCGCCAAGGTGGCCATCGCGATCGCCGTCAAGTACGCCCTGAAGCGGCGCCAGTTCGAGGCCACCAGCGAGGACGAGGAGGAGCTGCTCCTCGACTACGGCCTGCACCAGCGCCGGCTGCTGCCGCTGCTCGCCGACACCTACGCGCTGCACTTCGCGCAGGAGGTCGTCGCGGGCCAGCTGCACGACGTCACCTCCGGGATCGAGACCAGCGAGCACGCCAAGCGCGAGCTGGAGTCGCGGGCCGCCGGCACCAAGGCGCTCGGCACCTGGCACGCCACCCGCACCATCCAGGAGTGCCGCGAGGCGTGCGGCGGGGCCGGCTACCTGGCCGAGAACCGCTTCGCCGCGCTGAAGGCCGACACCGACGTCTTCACCACCTTCGAGGGCGACAACCACGTCCTGCTGCAGCTGGTCGCCAAGGGGCTGCTGACCGACTACGCCAGCGACTTCGAGGACCTCGACCAGCTCGGCACGGTCCGCTTCGTCACCAACCTGGCGGTCGAGACCGTCATCGAGAAGACCGCCGTCCACAAGCTGCTGGAGCGGGTCAAGGACCTGCTGCCCGGCGGCGACCAGTGGGACCAGGAGGCCGGTCTCCTCGACAGCGACTACCAGCTGGCGATGCTCCGCTTCCGCGAGGAGCACATGCTCTCCGGCGTCGCCCGCCGCCTCAAGCGCGGCATCGACCAGAAGATGAACCCCGGCGAGGTGTTCTCCCGGGTCCAGGACCACGTCATCGCCGCCGCCCGCGCCCACGTCGAGCGACTGGTGCTCGAGGCGTTCGTCGCCAAGGTCGAGGCGCTGCCGGACGGCGAGAACAAGATCGCCCTCCGGCTGCTCTGCGACCTCCACGCGCTCGGCGTCATCGAGTCCGACCGGGCCTGGTTCATGGAGCACGGCCGACTCTCGGTGGCCCGGTCCAAGGCGATCAGCCGCGAGATCGGCAGCCTGTGCCGCAAGGTCCGGCCGCTGGCCGACGACCTCGTCGACGCGTTCGCCGTCCCGCCCGAGATGCTCCGCTCGCCCTCCCTGCTGGGCTAGCGGTCGAGCGAGCCGCGCCACCGAGGGTGCGAGGTCGTGACCGGCGTGTCGAGACCTCGGCGCCGTAGGCTCCACGCATGCGTCTCCTCGGCGGGTGGTCCGACGACCCGGTCTACGCCGCGGCGTACGACTGGAGCGTCGAGCACCCCCGCGCGGGCGGCCTGGCCTGGCGGCTGGCGATGGGCAGCGACCTCGACCTGCTCTACGACGCCGCCCGCGAGATCAGCGTGCAGCCGCGCGGCGCCCGGGTGCTCGACGTGCCCTGCGGCGGCGGGGTCGCCGTACGGGCCCTGCGACCTGCGCAGGGCGTCGAGTACGTCGCCGCCGACCTGTCGCCCGCGATGCTGGCGCGGACGGCCCGGCTGGCCGAACGACGCGGCGTCGAAAGCCTCGTCACCACGGTGGAGGCCGACGTCGGCGCCCTGCCGTTCGCGGACGCGTCGTACGACCTGGTGGTCAGCTTCACCGGGCTGCACTGCTTCCCGGACCCCGCCCGTGCGATCACCGAGCTGGTCCGCGTGCTGCGCCCCGGCGGGGTGATCACCGGCAGCGCGTTCCTCAACGACACCGGCCTGCGCTACGAGCCGGCCCGCCGGGTCGGCCGGCTCACCGGTCTGCTCGGCCCGGGCTGCACCGGCGACCAGCTGATCGCCTGGCTGACCCGCCTCGACGTCCAGGACGTCACGCTCCGCACCAGCGGCGCGCTGGCCTATTTCCGGGGCGTGCGGGCCGGATGAGAGTTTCATCGGCTAGCCGATGAAACTCTTCCCGGGACGATGAACCTTTGTCGTCCCGGCGTGAGTTTTATCGGCTAGCCGATAAAACTCACCGAGGCCCGAGGCAGCACCGTCAGTGGATCGCGCCGGGGTTGTCCTTGAGCCGCTGGAACGACGCGCGGACCTCGTCCTCGGCCTCGGTGCGGCCGACCCACTCGGCGCCCTCGACGGACTTGCCGGGCTCGAGGTCCTTGTAGACCTCGAAGAAGTGCTGGATCTCCAGGCGGTCGAACTTGGAGACGTGGCTGATGTCGCGCAGGTGCTCCAGGCGCGGGTCGGTCGACGGCACGCAGAGCACCTTGTCGTCGCCGCCGGCCTCGTCGGTCATCCGGAACATGCCGATCGCGCGGCACTTGATCAGGCAGCCCGGGAAGGTCGGCTCCTGGAGCAGCACCATCGCGTCGAGCGGGTCGCCGTCCATGCCGAGGGTGTCCTCGATGTAGCCGTAGTCGGCCGGGTACTGCGTGGACGTGAAGAGCGTCCGGTCGAGGCGGATGCGACCCGACTCGTGGTCGACCTCGTACTTGTTGCGCTCACCCTTGGGGATCTCCACCAGTACGTCGAACTCCAGCACGTGTTTCCTCCGCCATCTGCGGGCCGTCTGAGGGGGCCCTTACGTCAGTACCCGGGCAGTCTCCCCCAGAATGGCCGCGGATGCGTAGCGGAGAGGGGATCGGGTGCACCGACGTGACCGACGCCACGGGCTGACCCAGGCCCCGCAAGGGGAGGCCGGGGGGCTTCGAGGCTGGCTCGCACTGCTCGTCGTGCTCGCGCTGACGGCGGGTGTCGTGGCGACCTACCGCTACGACCTGGCCGACCGCTGGTTCCCCCGCGAGCCCGCCGGGCCGACCGACCCCGCGGTCGTCGAGCCGCCACCCGGCCTCGACCTGCCGGCCGTCACCGCCCCCGCCCCGATCGCGGCCCCGGTGTCGGCCGCCGTCGTCGACAAGGCCGCGGTCCGGGCCGCGTTGGCGCCGTACCTGCGCGACGAGGACCTGGGCCGTCACGTGCTGGCCGCGGTCACCGGCCTCGACGGCGGGCCGACGTACTCCTTCGGCCGGGGTACGGCGGTGCCCGCCTCCACCACCAAGCTGCTGACCGGGCTCGCGACGCTGGCGACCCTCGACCCGGCGGCGACCTTCGCGACCCGCGTGGTGCGCGACGGACGCCGGGTCGTCCTGGTCGGGGGCGGCGACCCGTTCCTGGCCAGCACGCCGCCCGACGCCGACCGCAAGCCCGGCGAGCGGGCGGCCTGGCCGGCCCGCGCCGACCTCCGCACCCTGGCCACGCAGACGGCCGAGGCGCTGCTCGCCGACGGCGTCTCCCGGGTCCGGCTGCAGTACGACGACAGCCTCTTCAGCGGTCCGGCCGTGAACCCGGCCTGGCCGGCGAGCTACCTGCCGGACGGTGTCGTCGCCCCCATCTCCGCGCTGTGGGCCGACGAGGGCCGACCCGAGAACGGCACCGGGCGGGTCGCCGACCCGCCCCGCACGGCGGCGGACGTGTTCGCCCGCGAGCTGACCGCGGCCGGTGTCACGGTCGCCGGCGCTCCGGTCGGCCGGGCCGCCGGGCCCGACGCGACGCCCGTCGCGGAGGTCCGGTCCGCGCCGGTCGCCCAGATCGTCGAGCAGGCCCTGCTCGTCTCCGACAACGAGGCGACCGAGGTGCTGCTGCGCCACGTCGCGCTGGCCGACGGGGGAGACGGCAGCGCGGACGCGGGCGTGCGCGTGGTCACGGCCACCCTGGACCGCCTCGGCGTCCCCACCGACGCCGTCCGCCTGTACGACGGCTCCGGGCTCTCCCGCCGCAACCGGATCCCACCCGCCACCCTGCTCGGCGTGCTCCGCCAGGCCGCGACGGGTGCCCCAGCGCTGCGCACGGTGCTGAGCGGGCTGCCCGTCGCGGGATTCACCGGCTCGCTCGCCGAGCGGTTCGCGACCGGCCCCGCGGAGGGTCGCGGCCGGGTGCGCGCCAAGACCGGCACCCTCACCGGCGTCAGCAGCCTCGCCGGCGTCGCGACCACCGTCGACGGCAGCCCGCTGCTGTTCGTGCTGATGACCGACAAGGTCGAGGAGACCGACACCATCGACGCGCGCGACGCCCTCGACTCGGCCGCCGCCGCCCTGGCCGCGTGCGCCTGCGCGGCGACGGCCGCGCCGTAGCCGTCCAGCGCCGGCCCGGGTCCGACCCCGGCGGCCGCCCCCTCCACCAGCGCAATTGCGCTAGTGGTGGGGGCCGAGGCGGCCTACTCGCCCGTAGCCGCCGCACTTGCGCCGGTCCGGGGACCGCCGCCGCCCCGACCGCCTGCACCGGTGCCAGTACGGTCGTCCCATGACGCGGGAGATGGTGGACTGGGACCTGGCCGTGAAGCTCGGCTCCCGGATCGCCGGCGAGGGCCCCACGGTGTCCCGCGACGAGGCGGCCGCCGTGGTCGCCGAGCTGCGGGCCGACGCCGCGCGCTCGACCGGTCTGGTCCGCGAGTTCACCGGCCTCGACGCCCCCGACGGCACCGCCCCCGTGCTGGTCGTCGACCGCCCCGGGTGGGTGCAGGCCAACGCCGACGGGTTCCGCACCGTCCTGGCGCCGCTCGTCGACACGCTGACGGAGAAGAAGCCGCCCTCGGGCGTCGCGCTCGCCGTGGGCTCCAAGGTCACCGGCGTCGAGGTCGGCGGGCTGCTCGGCTTCCTGGCCGGCAAGGTGCTGGGCCAGTTCGACCCGTTCCACGACCCGCACGGGCGGCTGCTGCTGGTGGCCCCCAACATCGTCCACGTCGAGCGCGAGATCGGCGCAGACCCGACCGACTTCCGGCTCTGGGTCTGCCTGCACGAGGAGACCCACCGGGTGCAGTTCACGGCCGTGCCGTGGATGCGCGACCACCTCTTCTCCGAGGTCCGGGCCATCGCCGAGACCGTCGGCTCGTCCTCGGCGCTCGAGGACGGTCTGCAGCGGGTCGTCGACGCGCTGCGCAGCAGCACCCGCGGCGGCAGCCTGATGGACGTCCTCGGGTCGCCCGAGCAGAAGGAGATCGTCGACCGGGTGACCGGCGTGATGTCGCTGCTCGAGGGGCACGCCGACGTCGTGATGGACGGCGTCGGGCCGAGCGTCATCCCGAGCGTCGAGACCATCCGCGGCAAGTTCAACGACCGCCGCGGCGGCGTCGGCACCCTCGACCGGCTGCTGCGCCGCCTGCTCGGCCTGGACGCCAAGATGGCCCAGTACCGCGACGGCGCCACGTTCGTCCGCGCCGTCGTCGACAAGGTCGGGATGACCGAGTTCAACGCGGTCTGGGAGCGGGCCGAGAACCTGCCCTCGAAGGCCGAGATCGCCGACCCGGAGACCTGGGTCGCTCGCGTGCTGTGACCCTCCACCCGTCGCTCGCCGCCGTCCGCCGGGGCGTACGACGCTCGCTCGCCGACCTCGACCCGGGGCGGACCGTCCTGGTCGCCTGCTCCGGCGGGGCCGACTCGCTCGCGCTGCTCGCCGCCACCGTCGTCGAGGGCCACCGGGTCGGGCTGCGCGTCGTCGGCGCCACCGTCGACCACGGCCTGCAGTCGGGTTCGGCCGCGCACGCCGTCCAGGTCGTCGACCAGATGGCCGGCCTCGGCGTCGACGAGACCGTGGGTGCGCGGGTGCAGGTCGACGACGCCGGGATCGGCCCGGAGGCCGCGGCCCGGCGGGCGCGGTACGCCGTACTGGACGAGATGGCCCGGCACTTCGACGCGGCCGCCGTGCTCCTCGGGCACACCCGCGACGACCAGGCCGAGACCGTGCTGCTGGGCCTGGCCCGCGGGTCGGGCGGCCGCTCGCTGGCCGGGATGCGTCGCTCCTTCGACGTCTACCGCCGCCCCCTGCTCGACGTGGCCCGCGCCGACACCGTCACCGCCTGCCAGGTCGAGGGCATCCGGTTCTGGGAGGACCCGCACAACCGCGATCCCGCCTACACCCGGGCCCGGGTCCGGCACACCGTGCTGCCGGTCCTGGAGGAGCACCTCGGGCCGGGCGTCGCCGCGACCCTCGCCCGCACCGCCGACCAGCTGCGCAGCGACATGGAGCTCCTCGACGACCTCGCCGAGGCCGCCCACGCCCGGCTCGCCGGTCCGGACGGGACGCTCCCGGTCGCGGGCCTGGCCGCCGAGCCGGACGCCGTACGACGGCGGGTGCTGCGCCTCGCCGCCCTGGCCGCCGGCGCCCCCGCGGGCGAGCTGTTCCACGAGCACGTGCTGGCCCTCGACGCGCTGGTCACCGACTGGCACGGTCAGCGCTGGATCGACCTGCCCGGCCACCTCCGTGGACGCCGGGACGACGGTGGTGTCCGCGTCGTCCGGGCGGAGCCTTAGGCTCTCCGACATGGACGCTGCTCACGTCGAGAACGACCTCGTCAACGTGCTCTTCACCGAGGCCCAGATCCAGGAGCGGATCGGTGAGCTCGCCCAGGAGATCGAGGCCGAGTACGCCGGCCGCGAGCTGCTGATCGTCGGCGTGCTGCGCGGCGCGGTGATGGTGATGGCCGACATGGCCCGCGCGTTCACCCGCCACATCGAGATGGACTGGATGGCGGTCTCGTCGTACGGCTCGGGGACGAAGTCCAGCGGCGTCGTGCGCATCCTCAAGGACCTCGACACCGACATCTCCGGGCGCGACGTCCTCATCGTCGACGAGATCATCGACTCCGGCCTGACCCTCTCCTGGCTGACCTCCAACCTCGCCTCGCGCAACCCCGCCTCGGTCGAGGTGGCCACGCTGCTGCGCAAGCCGGAGGCCCTGAAGGTGCCGCTCGACGTGAAGTTCGTCGGATGGGACATTCCGAACGAGTTCGTGGTCGGCTACGGCCTCGATTACCAGGAGCGCTACCGCAACCTGCGTGACATCGGCACGCTCGCGCCGCACGTCTACTCCTGAGCGGACCGTCCGGCGGGCCCACGGTGCCGCCATTGCGCGGATCCTGAGACAATCGTGATTGCCGACGACGTGTACCGTCGTGGGTTCAGACGTGCCCGAGTCGGAAGAAGCCAGTGAAGCGCATATTCAAGGGTCCGTGGGTCTGGATCGTCGTCGCTGTCGTCGGCGTCCTGCTCGCTCTCCAGTTCCTCACCCCCAACGACGGGGGCAAGGAGATCCCCGCCTCCGAGATGAGCTCGCTCATCGCCGAGGGCGGTCTCAAGAAGGTCACCTTCGTCGACGGTGACCAGGAGATCCGGGCGGTGAAGGAGAACGACGACGAGGTCTTCACCAAGTGGATCGGTGGCACCCAGGACACCATCTACGAGGCCGCGATCGCCCAGCAGGACGCCGGCAAGATCGACAAGGTCGAGACCGAGGTCGCCGAGCAGAGCATCCTCGCGACGCTGCTGATCTCGTTCCTGCCGATCATCCTGATCGTCCTGGTCTTCTTCTGGCTCATCAACAGCATGCAGGGCGGCGGCGGCCGCGGCGTCATGCAGTTCGCGAAGTCCAAGGCCAAGCTGATCTCCAAGGACATGCCGAAGACGACGTTCACCGACGTCGCCGGCGCCGAGGAGGCCATCGAGGAGCTCGGCGAGATCAAGGAGTTCCTCCAGGAGCCGGCCAAGTTCCAGGCCGTGGGCGCCAAGATCCCGAAGGGCGTGCTGCTCTACGGTCCTCCCGGCACCGGCAAGACCCTGCTCGCGCGTGCCGTCGCCGGCGAGGCGGGCGTGCCGTTCTACTCCATCTCCGGCTCCGACTTCGTCGAGATGTTCGTGGGCGTCGGCGCCAGCCGCGTCCGCGACCTGTTCGAGCAGGCCAAGGAGAACGCCCCCGCGATCGTCTTCATCGACGAGA
This sequence comes from Nocardioides lianchengensis, assembly GCF_900101465.1. Classification (GTDB taxonomy): domain Bacteria; phylum Actinomycetota; class Actinomycetes; order Propionibacteriales; family Nocardioidaceae; genus Nocardioides; species Nocardioides lianchengensis. The sequence goes on along the minus strand of NZ_FMZM01000004.1, from coordinate 40,239 downwards.
TCGACGCCGTCGGCCGCCACCGCGGCGCCGGCATGGGCGGCGGCCACGACGAGCGCGAGCAGACGCTCAACCAGCTGCTCGTCGAGATGGACGGCTTCGACGTCCGCGGCGGGGTCATCCTGATCGCGGCCACCAACCGGCCCGACGTGCTCGACCCGGCGCTGCTGCGCCCGGGCCGCTTCGACCGGCAGATCCAGGTCGACGCCCCCGACCTGTCGGGTCGCCACCAGATCCTGCAGGTCCACTCGCGCGGCAAGCCGATGTCCGAGGACATCGACCTGATCTCGGTGGCCCGCCGTACGCCCGGGTTTACCGGCGCCGACCTGGCCAACGTGCTCAACGAGGCGGCGCTGCTCACCGCGCGCAGCAACCAGAAGCTGATCACCAACGCCACCCTCGACGAGGCCATCGACCGGGTGATCGCGGGTCCGCAGCGTCGTACCCGCCTGATGAGCGAGAAGGAGAAGCTCATCACGGCCTACCACGAGGGCGGCCACGCCCTCGTCGCCGCGGCGCTCCCGGGCACCGACCCGGTCCACAAGATCACGATCCTGCCGCGCGGCCGGGCCCTCGGCTACACGATGGTGCTGCCCGACGAGGACAAGTACTCCCAGACCCGCTCCGAGATGCTCGACAAGCTGGCCTACATGCTGGGCGGCCGGGCGGCCGAGGAGATGGTGTTCCACGACCCCACCACCGGCGCCGGCAACGACATCGAGAAGGCCACGAACCTGGCCCGGGCGATGGTCACCCAGTACGGCATGACCGACCGGCTCGGCGCGATCAAGCTCGGCGAGGCGCAGGGCGAGCCGTTCCTGGGCCGCGACATGGGCCACCAGCGCAACTACTCCGAGGACGTCGCCGCGATCGTCGACGAGGAGACCAAGAAGTTCCTCGCGACGGCCCACCAGGAGGCCTTCGACATCCTCGAGGAGAACCGCGACGTCCTCGACTCGCTGGTGCTCGCGCTGCTCGACAAGGAGACGCTCGACAAGGCCCAGGTGGCCGAGATCTTCACGCCGCTGCGCCGCCGCCAGGCGCGCCCGGCCTGGACCGGCTCCCCGGACCGCAACCCGTCCGACATCCCGCCGATCGAGATCCCGCAGGAGATCCGCGACCGGGCCGCCGCCAACGGGCACGCGACGGCGTCGTCGCCCGGCGTCGTCGTGACGCCTCCGGGCCCCGGGGGCGACGTCCACGGCGACCCGACCCTCGGCTCCGGAGGCGGTCCCGTCCCGCCCCCGACGCCGCCGGGTCCCGGCCCCGCATGACCGATCCGGTGTCCTCCCCGGTACGCCGGCCGGAGGACGTCCCGGCCTTCGACCACGCCCGGGCCGAGGCCGCCGTGCGCGAGCTGCTGTTCGCGATCGGCGAGGACCCCGATCGTGAGGGGCTGCTCGAGACCCCGGCGCGCGTCGCCCGGGCGTACGCCGAGCTGACCGCGGGGATCCGGATGACCCCCGAGGACGTGCTCACCACGACCTTCGACCTCGGGCACGACGAGATGGTCCTGGTCCGCGACATCGAGCTGTGGTCGATGTGCGAGCACCACCTGGTGCCGTTCACCGGCGTCGCCCACGTCGGCTACATCCCGGCGGAGACCGGCAAGATCACCGGCCTGTCCAAGCTCGCCCGGCTGGTCGACGTCTACGCCAAGCGCCCGCAGGTCCAGGAGCGGCTGACCACCCAGGTGGCCGACGCCCTGGTGGAGATCCTCGAGGCGCGCGGCGTGATCGTCGTGATCGAGGCCGAGCACCTCTGCATGACCATGCGCGGGGTCCGCAAGGCCGGCGCCCGCACCATCACCTCCGCCGTGCGGGGCTCCTTCCTCAACAGCCCGTCCACCCGGGCGGAGGCCATGGCGCTCATCCACAGCCCGAGGCGTTAGCGCCGCCGTGGACCTGCTGCACCCGACGGGTCGGCCCCGGGTGATGGGCGTCGTCAACGTCACCCCCGACTCCTTCTCCGACGGGGGTCGCTACGCCACCTCGGAGGCCGCGGTCGCGCACGGTCTCCGGCTGCTGGCCGACGGCGCCGACCTGCTGGACATCGGGGGCGAGTCGACCCGGCCCGGCGCGACCCGGCCGGTGGTCTCGGAGGAGCTGGCCCGCGTGGTGCCGGTCATCCGTGAGCTCGCCGCTGCGGGGGCGGTCGTCTCGGTCGACACCATGCGCGCCGAGGTGGCCGAGGCGGCGCTGGCGGCGGGGGCCATGGTCGTCAACGACGTCTCGGGCGGGCTCGCCGACCCCGCCATGCTGCGCGTCGTCGCGTCCGCGGGCGCGCCGTACGTCGCGATGCACTGGCGCGCCCACAGCGACCACATGACCGACTTCGCCCGGTACGACGCCCCCGGCGGGGTCGTCGCCGCGGTCCGCGACGAGCTCGCGGCCCGGGTCGAGGCGATGCTCGCCGCCGGGATCGCGGCCGAGCGGGTGGTGCTCGACCCCGGCCTGGGGTTCGCCAAGCGCGGCGAGCACAACTGGGAGCTGCTGGCCGACCTCGCGCCGCTGCAGGCACTGGGCCTGCCGCTGCTGGTCGGGGCGAGCCGCAAGAGCTTCCTCGGCAGCCTGCTCGGCCCCGACGACGGCCCGCCCCGGCCGGTCGACGAGCGTGAGCACGCCCATGCCGCCGTCCTCGCCCACCTGACCCGTCTGGGAGTGTGGGGGGTGCGGGTCCACGACGTCCGTGCGGCCCGCGACGCCATCGCGGCGACCGTCGCGATCGCCTCCAGGGAGGGGTCCGGATGACCGACGAACTGGCCGTGCTCGGGATCGAGTGCTACGGCCACCACGGCGTGTTCGAGTTCGAGAAGCGCGAGGGACAGACCTTCGTGATCGACCTCGCGCTCGGCATCGACACCGCACCCGCCGCGGCGTCGGACGACTTGCAAGACACGGTCGACTACGGGAGTCTCGTGGCCGCGGTGAAGATCGCCGTGGAGCAGGACCCGGTCGACCTGATCGAGACCCTGGCGCAGCGGATCGCGGACGTCTGCCTCTTGGACGACCGTGTTGAATGGGCGCGGGTCACGGTCCACAAGCCGGATGCACCCATCGAGGCGACGTTCCGTGACGTCGCGCTGACGATCACGCGAAGGACTCCCCGTGACTGAGACCCCCAACCCGCACATCGTCGACGCGGACACCCTCACCGGTGAGATGCGGCCGATCCGGCGCGCGGTGCTGGCCCTCGGCTCCAACCTCGGGGAGCGGATGACCGCCCTCCAGGGCGCCATCAACGCGCTGGCCGACACCCCCGACGTGTGGATCACCGGCGTCTCGCCGGTCTACGAGACCGTCCCGGTCGACTCCCCGGTCGAGGCCAAGAACTACCTCAACGCGGTGGTCCTGATCGACACCACGCTGGCCGCGACCCGGCTGATGGACCGCGCGCTGGCCATCGAGGACGCCTTCGACCGCGAGCGTTCCGAGGTCCCCAACTCCCCGCGCACCCTCGACGTCGACCTGATCGTCGTCGGCGACCGGCGCAGCGACGACGAGCACCTCCGGCTCCCGCACCCGCGCGCCGCCCAGCGCGCCTTCGTGCTCAAGCCGTGGTTCGACCTGGAGCCCGACGCCGAGTTCCCCGACGCGGGCCCGATCTCGGAGCTGCTGGCGACGATCGGCACCGACGGCCTCACCCCTCGCGACGACCTGACGCTCGAGCTCGAGTGAGCCGCCGGTGAGCCAGCCCTCCGAGGAGCCGCCGGGAGCACCCGACGGGCCTGGTGAGGGGCGGCTCCGCCCGACCTCCCCGGCCGGGCTCACCGTCTGCGCCGTCGCCGGTCTCGTCGGCGGTTGGTTCGTCCGACCGCTGGCCGTCGCCCTCGACGGCACGGCCCGGGTCGTCGGCTGGACCCAGCCGGTCGCCCTCGGCGTGGTCGCCGTGATCGTCGGCGTCGCCGCCTGGTCGACCTGGCGCCAGCTCCAGGTGCGCCGCGAGTGGATGGAGCCGCACCGCGCCCTGAACCGGCTCGCCCTGGCCCGCGCGAGCGCGTACGTCGGCGCGCTGGTCGCCGGTGCCTACGCCGGGTACGCCGTCTCCTGGCTCGGCCTGGCCTCCGAGCTGGTGGGCGAGCAGGTGACCCGCGCCCTCGTCGCCGCGGTCGCCGGAGTGGCGATGGTGATCGGCGGGCTGCTGCTCGAGCGCGCGTGTCGCGTCCGATCCGACGACCCGGACGCCTAACCTGCTAGGCATGGCTTCCCCATCAGCAACACGCGTCACAGCACGTCGTCGTCAGCGCAGCACCCGGCTGACGGTGGCCGTGGCGCTCCTGGTGCTCGCGGCCGCCGCCGTCACCGGCGCGGTCGTCAGCGGCTCGTGGCTCCTCGTCACGATCGCCGCGTTCCTCGGCGTCGCCCTCGGGGCGGCCGCCACCCGGATCACCCACACCGAGCTCGCCCAGGCCCGGCGCGACGCCGCTCGCGACCGCGCGGAGCAGGCCCAGGCCTACCGCGTCCTCACCGAGGAGCGCACGGCCGAGCACGCGTCGTACGCCGCCTCGATGACGGAGCGGATCGCCGAGCGCGAGTCGGCGCTGGCCCAGCTCCAGGAGGCCCTGGGCGACGCCCAGCGCCGAGCCGCCGACGCGACCCGCAAGATGAACGCCGAGGCCCGTCGGGCCGACGTGGCCGAGCGTGAGGGGCAGCGGATCGTCTCGCGGCTCGACGAGGCCGAGCAGACCGCGGCCGAGGCCGTGGTGCTGGTCGCCGAGCTGGAGCAGCAGGTCGACGTCCTGAAGGCCGAGCTCACCGCGGTCACCGCCGCGTGGCGGGCGTCCGAGGCCACCCGCAAGCGCGCCTGACCGCCCGCCTGCCGCCCGCCTACCGCCCGCCTACCGCCCGCATGGGGGAGGGCGCGGTGGGGCACAATGCCTCTCCGTGATCCCCGACGACTCCCGCTTCGAGACCGATCCCGAGGAGCTGGTCCCGGACCCGCCCGGCCTGCCGGAGGACTGGAGCGTCGCGACGCCCGACCCGAGTGACCGCTTCGACGTCGCCCGGCTCACCCACCTGCTGCGCGCCCACGAGCGGCACGGCCGCGGCTGGGCCGGCTCCGGCGTCGACGACGTGCTGGTCGAGGTCTCCGAGAAGGGCCTGCGCACTCGCGAGAACGTCGTCGTCCGCGACCCGGGCGGCGAGATCCGCGCCTGGGGCAGCGTCCACGACCGCGCCGGCGGCCGCATGCTCTTCGTGCACGTGGTCGAACGCGGTCTCGACGACGTGGTCGCACGGGCCTGCTCCGACGTCCTGGTCGAGTGGGCCGTGGGCCAGGCCCGGACCGTCGGCTCGGCCCGCGGCCTCGACGTCCAGCAGATCGACACCGGGGCGTTCGCCGACGACGACCGGCAGCACACCTGGCTGGAGGCGTCCGGCTTCACCCGGGTCCGCACCTGGCACCAGCAGAGCCGCCCCGTCACGCCCGACGAGGTCGGGCTGGTCCCCGACCCGGCGGCGTGGGAGTCCGAGGGCATGCGCATCCGGCTGGTGCGTCGTACCGGCTCGGGGATGCCCGACGAGGACGACCTGCGCGACGTCCACGACGTGCTCGAGGGCGCGTTCGTCGACCACTTCAACTCCTGGGAGGAGACCTTCGACGAGTTCCTGCACCGGCTGCGCGAGGACCCCGGGCACCGCTGGGACCACTGGTGGCTGGCCGAGCTCCTCGACGGGGACGAGCCGCAGCCGGTCGGCGCGCTGGTCGCCAACGTCTCCGAGAGCACCTCGGGCCCGGACGGGTCGTACGTCTCCTACATCGGCGTGCTCGAGGCCGCCCGCGGTCGCGGCGTGGCCAAGGGCCTGCTGCGCACCGTGATCGCCGACGCCGCCGCGCGCGGCCGGGACCGGGTCGGCCTCGAGGTCGACGCCGACTCGCCGACCGGCGCCCACGGCCTCTACTCGTCGATGGGTTGGGAGACGACGTACGTCACCGAGTCCTGGCACCGCGACGTCCCGGTCACCGACTGACGGTCCACCCGCATCGGCGGCGGACTCACGCCGACTCGGCGTCGGCGAGGGAGGCGCGCAGGGCGCGGTGGATGCCGTCGGGGGTGAGGACGCCGACCACCTGCGGGCCGTCCTGGACGCCGATCACGCCGCGGTCGTCGCGCAGCAGCACGGCGAGCGCCTCCTCCAGCGAGGAGTCGACGTCGATGACCGCGCCGAGGGCGCCGGTGGTGACGCCGTCGACCGGCTCGAGGTGGGCGCGGTCGATGCGGGTCACGCTGAGCCGGCGCAGGCCGCGGGTCGAGCCCACGAAGTCGGCGACGAAGTCGTCGGCGGGCCGGCCGAGGACCTCGGCGGGGGTGCCGTACTGCGCCAGCCGGCCGCCGGTGGCGAAGACCGCCACCCGGTCGCCCATCCGCACCGCCTCGTCGATGTCGTGGGTGACCAGCACGACGGTCTTGCCGAGCTCGCGCTGCAGCCGCAGGAACTCGTCCTGCAGCCGCACGCGTACGACGGGGTCGACCGCGCCGAACGGCTCGTCCATCAGCAGCACCGGCGGGTTGGCCGCGAGCGCCCGCGCGACGCCGACGCGCTGGCGCTGACCGCCCGAGAGCTGGTGGGGGTAGCGGTCGGCATACGTCGCCGGCTCCAGGCCGACCAGGTCCATCAGCTCCAGCGCCCGTCGGCGGGCGGTGGCCTTCGACTCGCCGTACAGCAGGGGCACGGTCATCACGTTGGTGACGATCTTCTGGTGGGGGAAGAGCCCCACCTGCTGGATGACGTAGCCGATCCCGCGACGCAGCTCGACCGGGTCCTGGCCGGTGACGTCGCGGCCGTCGATCTCGATCGTCCCGGTCGTCGGCTCGATCAGCCGGTTGATCATCTTCAGCGTGGTCGACTTGCCGCAGCCGGACGGGCCGACGAAGCAGACCAGCTCGCCCTGACCGACCTCGAGGTCGAGGCCCTGGACGGCGACGGTGCCGTCGTCGTACGTCTTTCCCACGCCCGACAGGCGGATCATCGCGTGGTCGTCCGCCGAACGGGTACGTTCCATGACCGTGACAGTACCCACGCTGGTCGCCCCGGCGGCGGAGCCGAGCTGCTACAGCCGGCTGACCAACGAGTGGATCTGCGGGCAGTACCTCTCCGACCGCCAGGACCAGATCGTCGACGCGACGGTCCAGCACCTCGCCATCACCGTCGCGGCGGTCGTCCTCGGGGTGCTGATCGCCTTCCCGCTCGCGCTGCTGGCCCGGCGCTACCCGCGCCTGGAGTCGACGGTGCTGGGCGTGAGCACGGGCGTCTACACGATCCCGTCGCTGGCGCTCTTCCCGCTGCTGGTGCCGTTCACCGGCCTGTCGCCGACCACGGTCGTGATCGGCCTGGCCCTCTACGCCCTGACCGTGCTGGTCCGGGCGATCCTGGAGGGGCTGCGGTCGGTGCCCGACGAGGTCCGTGAGTCCGCGACCGGTCTCGGGTACGGCGCCGGCCGGCTCCTCCTGCGGGTGGAGCTGCCGCTGGCGCTGCCGGTGATCATGGCCGGCCTGCGGGTCGCGACGGTCTCCACGGTCGCGCTCACCACCGTCGGCTCCCTGGTCGCGTACGGCGGGCTCGGCAACCTGATCAAGGACGGCGTCAGCACCAACTTCCGGGCCGAGCTGCTCACCGCCTCGGTGCTGTGCGTGCTGCTGGCCCTGGTCCTCGACGTCGTGCTCGTGCTCACCCAGCGCGTGCTGACGCCGTGGACGCGGGGGGTCGGCGCATGACCGTCCTCTCCGACGCCTGGGCCTACCTCACCGCCGGCGACAGCTGGACGGGCGACACCGGCATGCTGGCCCTGCTGCTCCAGCAGCTGCTGCTCACAGTCACCGCGCTGGGCCTCGCGATGCTGGTCGGGCTGCCGGTCGCGCTGTGGCTGGGGCACCTGGGTCGCGGCGGCTTCCTCGCGATCAACATCTCCAACATCGGCCGGGCGGTGCCGACCTTCGCGCTGCTGGCGCTCCTGGTCACCGCCGACTTCCCGGGGGCGCAGGAGTTCGGGCCCTACGGCCGGGCCGGCCTGGCCACCCTGATCGCGCTGGCGCTGTTCGCGCTGCCGCCGATCATCACCAACGCCTACGTCGCCGTCCGCGAGGTGCCGGCCGACGTCCGCGAGGCGGCGACCGGCATGGGCATGACCGGCTGGCAGCGGTTCGTGCGCGTCGAGCTCCCGCTGGCCCTGCCGCTGGTGGTCTCGGGCGTGCGGCTCGCGCTGGTGCAGGTGTGGGCGACCGCGACCATCGCCGCGCTGGTCGCCGGGCCGGGACTGGGCCGGGTCATCACCGACGGGTTCTACCGGACCAACTACGGCAAGGGCATCGCCGGCGCGGTGGTGGTCGCCCTGGTGGCGCTGCTGCTGGAGCTGCTGGCCGCCACCGCGCAGCGATTGTCGGACCCGGCCCGCCGGGGATCGTCACCGAATCGAGACCTGTCGGGTGAGGTGGGAATGTCGGTGACCGCTTCTAGTGTTGCGGACGACGCCGGCACCGTCGGCCGATAGCTGCATCCGGACACGCGTGGCGACGACGCCGCGGGACACAGAAGGAATCTCATGCTCGTACGACGCCAGTTGGCCGCGGTCCTCTCGGTCAGCACCCTCTTCCTCGCCACGGCCTGCGCCGGTGACGACCTCTCGTCGGACTCCGCCGACGACCCGGCTCCCTCCTCGGACTCCTCCGACGCCCCCGCGGGCGGCGGCGAGCTGACCCTGGCCGGCCAGAACTTCCCCGAGGCGACCCTGGTCGCCTCGATGTACGAGCAGCTGCTCGAGGACGCCGGCTACACCGTCGACGTCAAGCTGGTCGACGCCCGCGACGCCTACATGTCCACGTTCCCCGCGAGCGTCGACGTCGTCCCGGAGTACGTCGGCGGCATCGTCAACTTCCTCAACTCGCGCGAGAACGGCGCGGAGGCCGAGCCCTTCGAGGCCGGCGACGGCGACCAGCTGGCCAGCGACGGCCAGGCCCTGCTCGACGGTGCCGGGATCTCGCTGCTCGACGTCTCCCCGGCGACCGACACCAACGCCTTCTTCGTCACCCAGGAGTACTCCGACGAGAACGGCGTCACCAAGCTGTCCGACCTGAAGGGCAAGTCGGTCAAGCTGGCCGCGGCGCCCGACTGCGAGGGTCGCCTCGACTGCGAGGGCGGCCTGAGCGAGCAGTACGGCATCGACGTCACCGACTCGCTGCCCCTCGGCTACGCCAGCGACCAGACCTACCAGTCGGTCCTCGACGGCGAGTCCGAGCTCGGCGAGACCAGCACCACCGACGGCACGCTCGAGGAGCAGGGCCTGGTCGTCCTCGAGGACGACCTGCAGATCCAGCCCGCCCAGAACCTCGTCCCCGCCGTGAGCACCGCGTTCCTCGACGAGCACCCGGACCTGGCCGACGTGCTCAACCCGCTGATGGCGGCGCTGACCACCGAGAACCTCACCGAGCTCAACGGCCGGGTCGCGGTCGACCGCGAGCTTCCTGAGGACGTCGCAGCTGACTTCCTGACCGCCGCCGGCCTGCTCTGACGCCGGATCCGGACCCGACACCGGCCGGCCCGTCTCCCCTCGTGCAGGGGCGGACGGGCCGGCCGTCGGTCATGAGGCAGAATCCCCGCCGTGCTCCGTGATCTGCTGCCCGGCGGCCCGGGCGACGAGCTGACGCCGCGTCTCGGCGTGCTGGCCCGCCCGGCCCCGCTCCCGTCCCGCGAGCGGCGGCGCCGGGAGAAGGAGCGCCGGGAGGGCGTCGTCAGCGTGGTGATGCCCGCCTACAACGTGGCGCCCTACATCGCCGACGCCGTCGCGTCCGTGCTGGGCCAGAGCCACCGCGAGGTGGAGCTCGTCGTGGTCGACGACGGCTCGACCGACGGCACCCGCCAGCTCCTCGAGGAGCTGGCCGCGTCCGACCCGCGTCTCCAGGTCCACACCCAGGCCAACGGCGGTCCCAACGCGGCGCGAAACCTCGCCCTGAACCACGCCCGGGGCGAGTTCCTCACCTTCCTCGACGGCGACGACGTGGTCCTGCCGGGGGCCTACGCGCGGCTGGTCGGCTCGCTGCGGGCGACCGGCTCCGACTTCGCGCAGGCGTCGTACCTCCGGCTGCGCGGGAGCGAGCAGGAGCCGCCGATGCCGTGGATCAGCCGGGCGCACGGCCAGGAGCTGCTCGCCGCGTCCGTGACCGACCGGCCGTCGATGATGGTCAACGCGGTGCAGTGGAGCAAGGTCTACCGCCGGTCCTACTGGGACGAGGCCGTCCGCGAGTTCGCGGAGCCCGGCTACTACCAGGACCAGCTGGTGAGCGCGCGCGCGTTCGGCCACGCGCGCGCCGTCGACCACCTGGTCGAGCCGACCGTGGCCTGGCGCGCCCGCGACGACCGCAGCTCGATGACCCAGCAGGTGCTGTCCACGGCCAACCTGCGCGACCGCTTCCGCACGGCCAGCGAGGCGCTCGACATCCTGGCCACGGTCTCGGGTCCGAAGCTCCACGACGCGCGCCTGACCCAGTACCTCAACAACGACTTCGGCTCCACGATCCGCCGTGTCGAGGAGGCCCCCGACGACTACTGGCAGGCGCTGGTCGCGGAGGTGCGTGCCTTCACCGCGCTGGTCCCCAAGCAGGCGTTCTGGGACCGCATCTATCCCCAGCACAAGGTCGTCTACCACCTGATCGTCGAGGAGCGGCGATCCGACGCCATCGCCTTCAACGAGGCGGGCGGGCGGGTGATGAGCGACTTCCCCTACCTCGACCTCGAGGACGCCTGCTACCTCCGGCTGCCGCTCTGGGACGACCCGTCGCTGCCGCGCCACCTCTTCCGGCTGCCGCCCCGCTTCACCCGCGGGCTGCGCAGCGGCGAGCGCGAGTGGCCGGCCGGTCGGGTCGACGCCTGACGCTCGCCACCCGAGCGGCCGGTAGCATCGGTCCGCCCAGCAGGAGTCGTCGAGAGGAGAACCGTCGGTGCGTCCACGGCAGCGCGTGGCCGAGGCCCTGGTCCGAGCCGGCAAGGCGACGCCCCGGGGCATCCGCGGCCCGATCGGACGGGCGAGCCGACGCTTCCGCAGCGGGTGGGGCGACCCCCTGGTGACCGTGGTCCTGGCCGTCAGCGACGAGGAGACGACCCGGATCGGTCCCCAGCTCGACGAGCTGCGCGGCCAGGTCTACCGCAACCTCGAGGTGCGGGTGCAGCCGTGGGGCCGCAGCACCGAGGTACGACGGATCGCCGGCGAGCACGCCGACGCCGACTGGCGCATCCGGATCGCCAAGCACGACGCCCCGGACGCCGCGTCCGCCCGCAACGCGGGCGCCGACGCCGCGAAGGGTGCGTACCTCCTCTTCGCCGGGGGCGGCGACAACATCCCGCCGAAGGGCCTCGACCGGCTCGCCCAGGTCCTGCAGCGCTCCGGCTCCGACTTCGCCGTCGGCCGGATGGTCCTTCCGCCGGGGCCCGCGGGCCGGCACGTCGACTCGCCGTACCGCGCCGCCCACGAGGTGGAGCTGGTCGGCACCGATCTGGCGGCCTCGCCGATCGCGGTCACCGACCTGGGCCTCGGCAACCGCCTGCTCCGCACCGAGTTCTGGCGCTCGTCCGGCCTGCGCTTCGCCCCCGACCGGGCGCGCGGGACCGATGTCGCGCTGGCGTCGTACGCGAAGGCGCGCGCGTTCGACCTGCTGGCCGAGGACACCTACGTGCCGGTCGGCCGGCGCGACGGTGTGAGCGTGGGGTCGATGACCGACGTGCTCGCCGGCCTGGACGCCTGGGTCGAGGAGCACGAGCAGACCTGGGCCCAGCTGGAGGCGCTCGGCGCCGACGACGTCAGCGACTGGTGGCTGTGGGGTGTCCTCGACACCGCGATCCAGCCGTTCGTGTCCGATGTCGAGCGGGCCACCGAGGAGCAGTGGACGCGGCTGCGCGAGCACGCCCGGCTGCTGGTCCGCGAGGGCGGCGACGCTGCGTGGCGCTCCCTCGGCGCCGAGTCCCGGGTCCGGCTCTGGCTGCTGCAGGCCGGGAAGCGCACCGAGCTGGAGGAGCTGGTCACGGGCCGGCTCTTCGAGCGCGACAACCGGCCGACCCTGGTCGAGGACGGCGTCGTGGTCGCCGACCTGCCCTTCCGTCAGGACCCCGAGGTCGGGGTCCCCGACGACTGCTACGTGATGACCGAGCAGGAGACCCCGCTGGTCGTGGTGCTCCGCAACGTCCGGTGGGCCCCCGGCGACCGGCTGCAGCTCGACCTGGCGGCGTACGTCGACCACGTCGGCCTCCCCGACTTCCCGGACCTGCGGGTCGAGCTGGTGCGCGGTGACGAGCGGGTCGCCCTCGAGGTCGAGCAGTACGTCGACTGGTCGATCAACCCCAGCGAGGGCCGGATGTACCAGGACCTGGCCCGCTCCGCGGCCCGGGTCACGGTCGACGCCCCCGCGCTGGCCGAGCTGACGCGGTCGGGCCCGGACGGGACGGCCCGCTGGACGGTCGAGGTGCAGCTGGAGACGCAGGGGCTGACCCGCCGCGGCGGGATCACCCGCTTCGACGAGCGCTCGGTGGCCAGCTCCCTCTGGCACGGGTACGTCGGCGGCCGCCGCTTCGGCGAACAGCGCGTCGACCCGACCCGACGCGGGGCGCGCTTCCGCGTCGAGGTGCGCCCCGACCACGGGCCTCGGCTCGTCGAGGCGCGCGTGAACGGTCGGCGCGTCGTCGGTGCGCTGCGCCCCGGCACCGCTGCCCTGCGCGCGATCCAGGTCCAGATGGGCAGCCTGGAGAAGCGGGTGACCCTGCGGCCCGACGGCGACCTGCTGCGCTTCGACCTGGAGGTGCCGCAGCCCTGGGTGGGCCGCGAGCACGCCCGCTGGGACCTGCGGGCCGTCGGCGCGTCCGGCGACCTGCTCCCCGTCGGCTGGCCGGACCAGGAGGACCCCTGGCTCGCCGTGGGCGAGGGCGGCCTGGCGCTGAGCCGCTCCGGCACCGGCGACACCGACGTCGTCGAGGCCGACGGCGTCCTGGTCGTCCACGGCCTCGAGCTGGCCGACGGCGCCCTCGACCTGACCGGCTCCTGGCTGGGCCGGCCCGCGGCCCGGGGCCGCGTCGAGCTGCTCGGCCCGGCCCGGCTCACGGCCGACCTGACCACCGGGTCCGACGGCCTGGTCCACGCCGCGCTCCCGACCGTCTGGGATCCGTGGGGCCTCGGTCCCGCCCCGGTCCCCCCGGGCGCCTACACCTTCGAGCTCGACGGCGTCCCCGGGTCCGCGGCCCGGGTGATCTTCGACCCGGGGACCCTCGACCGCCTCCTCGGCTTCTCCGTCGCCCACGGCTTCCGCTTCCGGCCCGCGCGCTCGGCCCGTGGCCTCGGCGTCCAGCTGCTCCCGCCGCTCGCCGACGACGAGCGCGGCCCGTTCGCCCAGGCCAGCCTGCAGGCCTGGGCGCGCACCCACACCGAGCCGGTCGACGAGCAGGCCGTCTACCTCCAGTCGTACGACGGCGCGACGGCCACCGACAGCCAGCTGGCGATCCACCACGAGCTGCGTCGTACGCACCCGGAGCTGACGATCTACTGGGGCGTCTCTGACAGTGGCTCGCAGGTGCCCGAGGGCGGCGTCCCGGTCCTGATGCGCTCGCGCGAGTGGTACCGCGTGCTGACCACCGCCCGCTACCTCTGCCTCAACATCGACGTCGACCGCTGGTTCTTCAAGCGGCCGGGCCAGCAGCTGCTGCAGACCTTCCACGGCTACCCCGCGAAGTCGATGGGCATCCGGATGTGGGAGGCCAAGGGCTACACCCCGCGCCGGATCGCCCTCGAGCTGGCCCGCACCTCCGGCGACTGGGACCTGATCCTCACCCCGGCGCCCGAGATGGACGTCTACTACCGCACCGAGTACGAGTACGACGGCGCCATCCACAACCAGGGCTACCCGCGCGACGATGCGCTGGTCGCCCCGGACGCCGCGGAGCGGCGGGCCGACACCCGCCGTCGGCTCGGCATCGGCCCGGAGCAGAAGGTCGTGCTGTACGCGCCGACCTGGCGCGACGACCTGGCCACCGACTGGCGCTCGGCGGAGATGATCCACCACCTCGACCTCACCGCGGCCAGTCGCAAGCTCGGGCCCGACTACGTCCTGCTGATGCGCGGGCACCGCTTCCACGCCCGCCCGGACGCCGAGGCGGCCACCCAGGCCCGGCTGCTCGACGTCAGCGGCTACCCCGAGATCAACGACCTGATCCTGGCCTCCGACGCCGCGGTGCTCGACTACTCGTCACTGCGCTTCGACGTCGCCCTGGCCCGCGTCCCGACGCTGTTCCTGGTGCCCGACCTGGCGGCCTACACCGGCGGCGTGCGCGGCTTCCTCTACCCGTTCGAGGACTCCGCCCCCGGCCCGCTCCTCGACACCGCCGACGAGGTCATCGACTGGCTCAAGCGGCTGCCCCGGCTCGCCGAGGAGTACGCCGGCGCGCAGGAGGACTTCCACCGCACCTACAACGCGCTGCAGGACGGTCGCAGCGCCGAGCGGGTCGTCCGGGCGTTCTGGGGCTGAGCGGCCCCGCCGCGCCCGCGGCGGCGGGGCTCAGGCCTCGTCGTACGCCGTCTCCTGCATGGCCAGGGCGATCGGGTCGGCGCGGCGCAGGTCGATGAGGTGGCCGGTGCCGCCGGCGATCAGGGTGTCCAGCGAGGCCCGCGCGACGGCGGTGGACTCCAGCAGCGAGTCGGCCGGCTCCTCGCCGAAGGCCTTGGTGCGCATCGGGGTGCCGGTGCGCTCGGGGTTGATGCAGTTGACGCGCACGTGGTCGGCGGCCCACTCGTCGGCGAGCGCCTGGGTCAGGTTGACCGTGGCGGCCTTCGCCGAGGAGTAGAGGCTGTAGCCGCTGCGGCCGCGGGTGTAGGAGCTGGAGGTGAAGAGCAGCAGGCTCCCCCGGGTCTCCTTCAGCAGGGGGTAGAACTCCTGGGCGATGAGGATCGGGCCGATGTAGTTGATCTCGGTGGCGGCCCAGATGGTCTCGTCGCTGGTCTCGACAAGCGTGCCGCGGGGCAGCACGCCGGCTGTGTTGACGACGTAGTCGACCCGGCCGTGCTCGGCCACGACCTGCGCCGCGGCGCTGGCGATGTCCGCCCGGCGCTGCACGTGGGTGCCGGTGGTCGAGCGGCTGAAGGCGACCACGGTGGCGCCGTACTCCTCGCCGAGGCGGGCGATGTCGGCGCCGATGCCGTAGCTGCCGCCGAAGACGACCATCACCTTGCCGGCGAGCACCTCGCGGTAGGCCTCGGGCTCGCGGGTCGGGGGCAGGTCGCTCTGGGCGAGCTGGAAGAGCTTGTCGGCGAGGTAGATGTCGATCGGCTCGGTGACCTTCATGTTGCGCTCGTCGCCCGGGACCACCCAGATCGGGACGTCCGGCTGGTAGCGCAGCACGACGGTGCAGTCGTCGGTGGCCTCGAAGTCGGGGTCGAGCTCGGCGCGCGCGTAGGCGGCCTTCAGGACCGAGGCGAGGAAGGCCTGCGGGGTCTGCCCGCGGCGCAGCGACGCCCGCGGCGGGATGTCGCGGATCGTGTTGTCGGGGGCGACCTCGATGATCGTGTCGGCCGACGGGATGGCGACGTCGACGGCGCCGTACGTCTCGAGGGCCTCGAAGCAGTCGCTGATGATCCGCGGACTCAGCAGCGGGCGTACGGCGTCGTGCAGCAGCACCTTGCAGTCCTCGTCGCCGAGGGCGGCCAGCGCCCGCCGCGTCGTGTCGTTGCGGGTCTCGGCGCCCTCGAGGATCTGAGTGACCTTCTCGTAGCCGCCCGTGCGGACCATCGCGTGGACCGCGTCGAGGTGGCCCGGGGTCATCAGCACCAGGATCTCGTCGACGTCCTCGTGGGCGTCGAGGATGGCCAGCGTGTGCTCCATGATCGGTCGTCCGGCGATCTTGATGAGCTGCTTGGGGACGTCGAGACCGACGCGGACGCCGACCCCGCCGGCCAGCAGAACGGCCACGTTCTTCACGAGCAGGTGATCCTTCGGTGGACGGCAGGAGGGCGTCGAGCAGCCTACAACGCGGGCCGGGCCCGGTCGGGGGCCGTACGGGCGGGGATCTCTCAGACCGCCGAGATAAGGTCGGACCCGTCCTGGTGGCCCCGGGGCGGACACCAACGAGGAGTTGACGGGTCGACATGCGCTCAACGGGGACGGCGCCGACGCTGCCGGACGGGTCGAAGGTCATCCACATCGGCATGCCCAAGACGGGCACGACCGCCCTGCAGACCGCGCTGGACGCCGTCCGCGAGCAGATCGCCGAGGACGGTGTGCGCCTCATCGGCAAGGGGCGTCACGAGATGAAGACGGCCCTCGCCGCCGCGGGCACCCTCGCGCCGTACTACCAGGACCGGCGCGAGGAGCGCTGGCAGGAGCTGGCCACCAACTTCCGCACCTCCGACTCCCGGGTGACGATCTGGTCGAGCGAGGCGCTGTCCCAGGCGCTGCCGGAGCGGATCCCGCACATCGCCGAGATGCTCGGACCCGACGTCCACGTCGTCATCACCCTGCGCCCGCTCGCCCCGCTCCTCGCCTCGCAGTGGCAGGAGGTCATCCGCCGACGCGGCCTGGAGACGCTCGACGAGTGGCTCCGCCGGCACTTCTCGTGGGTGTCGCTCGACGGTGAGGTGCACACGACCTGGACCCGGGTGATGCCCGAGCTGCACCGCTTCAGCCTGCGTCGGCTCGTCGAGCAGTGGGGCTCGGTCTTCGGCGAGGACCGGCTGACCTTCATCGTGTCCGATCCCCGGGACCGCACCACCAACCAGCGCGCCTTCGAGGCGCTGCTCGGGCTGGGCCCGGACACGCTCACGGCCGAGGAGCGCGCGAACGCCTCGCTGCCGATCGCCGAGGCCGAGCTGCTGCGCCAGTTCAACATCGCCTTCACCGAGCGCGACGGCGACCACCCGACCTACATGAACACCGTGAGCCGGTCCGGCAAGCTCGCCATGCGCGAGCTGACCGGACTGACCGGCCAGCCGATCCAGGCGCCGCGGTGGGCGGCCGAGCGCTGCAACGACTACACGCGGACCTGGATCGAGGCCGTCGAGGCCTCGGACGCGACGGTGGTCGGCGACCTCGACCACCTCCTCGTCGACCCGGCCGACTACCCCGAGGACATCAGCCCGCCCGACAGCATCAGCGTCACGTCGGCGGGCCTGATCTCCGAGCTGCTCTTCGAGTCCGGTCTCCACCACGTCCCGGAGTCGCACAGCCTTCCGGGTCTGGACCGCTACCCGGGCGGCGACCTGGTGCGCGAGCTCGCCCGCCGCGCCCGCCAGCGGGTGGGACGACGTCGGTGAGGGCGCGAGCCGCCCGGGCCCTGGCCACCGTGCCGGGTGCCCGCCCCGTCGTACGTCGCCTGCGCGGGGGTCGCGCCGCCGTCCGCGGGTTCGCCCGCCGCCGGCGCTACGCCGAGCTGGCCGGCCTGGTCGCGTCCGCCGCCGGCGGCGATGCCGTGGTCGTGGTCCTCGGCCCCGCCAGCCCTCGGCTGGTGGCCGCGATCCGCACGGCCTCTCCCCGGGCGCAGGTGCGGGAGGTCGTCTCCGCCGACGAGGAGCGGCACCTCGAGCTGGCGCTGCTCGGCCGGGTCGACGTGATCGTCGACCAGGAGGACGTCGCCGGGCGCCGGCACCGGTTCGAGGAGACGTTCTTCCACCTGCGGGCCGGTGGCTCGTACGTCGTCCCCGACGGCGCCGGCGAGCTGGCCGGCGGTCCCCGGACGCTGGGCGAGCTGCTCGACCCCGACGCCACCCGGCCGCGCGGCCCGCGCCGGGCCCGGATCCGCGTGCGCGACCTGCGCGAGGTCGTGGCCCAGCACGTCACCCACCGGGTGGCCGGACCGGACCTGGTGCTCAGCCACGACGCCGACGGCGTGCTGGCCAAGATGCGCGAGAGCGAGTTCAACGCCTACCTGGCGGCCGGGACGTCCCGGCACCGGCTGCTGAAGACCATCCCGGCCGGCAGCCCGCCGCCCGCCCCGCCCGGCACCGAGGGTCCGGTTCCGCGACGACCGCCGATGCACCGTCGGATCCAGCCGGCGGAGCTCAGCCTGCGCGACTACCGCGACGTGGTCGTCGGCCAGTGGCAGCGGGTGGTGTCCGACGACCTGCTGCTGCCCGACACCTTCCGGCACAACCAGTGGCCCGAGCTGGTCCACACGAAGCTGGTCGAGTACGGCCCGCGGTTCGCCGTACCCCGGCCGCGGATGCCCGCGGACGCCCCGCGCCTCGAGGGCACCTTCCTGCACCTCGACAACGAGTTCCGCGGCCACTTCGGCCACCTGCTCACCGAGAGCCTGTCGCGGGTCTGGACCTGGCGCGAGGCGCTGGCGATCGACCCGGACGTGCGGGTCCTGGTCGGGGCGACCAAGCCACGGCCGCGTCCCTTCGAGTACGAGCTGGAGCTCTACGAGGCCGCCGGCATCCCGCGCGACCGGATCGTCGTCATCGACCACCCGGTCCGCGTCGACCGGCTGATCTCCGGCACGCCGATGTTCAGCCACCCGCAGTACGTCCACCCGCTGATCGCGGAGACCTGGCGCGAGGTGGGCGACAACCTGGCCGCGAAGGCCGAGGACCGCGACTGGCCGCGCCGCTTCTTCGTCGGCCGGCGCAGCGACAAGCGCGCCTGCCTCAACGGCGCGGACGTCGAGGCGATCTTCGGCGAGTACGGCTTCGAGGTCGTCTATCCCGAGGACTTCACGCTCGGCGAGCAGATCCGGCTCTTCCGGGCCGCCGAGGTCGCGGGCGGGTACGCCGGCAGCGGGCTGTTCCAGATCGCGTTCGTGCCCGACCCCACCCACGTGATCATGGTCGGCGCGGCGACGTACACGCCGCGCAACGAGTACCTCATGGCCGCCGTCCACGGGCATCGGGTCGAGGCCGTCATCTGCCGGCCGGGCGGTCGCAGCATCCAGTCGTCGTACACCTTCGACGTGGAGCGCGAGGGACCGTTCCTGCGGAAGCTGCTCGACCGGCTGCCCTGACCCTCCCTCTGACGCATGGCCGACAGGCGTGTCGGTTACGTCACACGCGATCCGGTTCCGCGGAGCGAGCGCCGGACGTAGCCTCGAGTCGGAAGCAAGCATCGCTACAACCCGTCCGGTACCCACCCCGGCTCCGTCCTCGGACGGAGTGGTCGGAGGGACTGGAACGAGAGATGTGGAGCAGCAACATGGTCCAGCAGTCCCCGCGACCCAGGCGCGTCGGCGTCATCGGTGCCGGCCGGGTCGGTGCCGTCCTCGCGGCCGGGCTGGCGAGCGCGGGTCACCCCGTGGTGGCCGCCGCCGGCGAGTCCGACGCGACGCGCGCGCGGATCGCCGCGCTGCTCCCGGGCGTCCGGCACGCGAAGCCGACCGACGTCGCGCGCGCCAGCGAGGTGCTGCTGCTTACGGTCCCCGACGACATGCTCGGCAACGTGGTCTCGATGCTGGCCGCGAGCGGCGCGCTGCGCCCGGGCCAGGTCGTGGTGCACACGTCGGGCCGGCACGGGCTCGCCGTGCTCGAGCCCGCCCGCGAGGTCGGGGCCCGCGTCGTGGCGCTGCACCCCGCGATGACCTTCACCGGCACGGCCGTCGACCTGGGTCGCCTGGCCGGCTGCGTCTTCGGGCTGACCGCCGCCCCAGCGGAGCGCGCGCTCGCCGAGAGCCTGGTCGCCGACCTCGGCGGCCGGCCGATGTGGGTGCCCGAGGAGATGCGCACGCTCTACCACGCGGGCCTGGCCCACGGCGCCAACCACCTGGTCACGCTGGTCAGCGAGGCCATGGAGATGCTGGCCGCCGCCGGGGCCGACGACCCGGCCGGCACGCTCCGCCCGCTGCTGACGGCCGCGCTCGACAACGCGCTCGCCCACGGCGACGCCGCGCTGACCGGACCGATCGTCCGCGGCGACCTCGGCACCGTCCGCGCCCACCTCGACGACCTCGCCACGAACGCCCCGCACACGCTGCCGTCGTACGTCGCCATGGCGCGCGCGACCCTGGCCCGCGCCGTCACCGACGGGCGGCTCGTGCCGCTGCGCGCCCTGCGCATCCACGAGGCGCTGACCGAAGCGCTCGCCGACGCTCCCGCCCTGCCGATCCTCCCGGCCGAGACGCGATGAGCCGCGGGCCCGCCCTCGCGCACACGCGCGAGGAGCTCGCCGACCTGCTCGCACGCGCCCGGGGTGCGGGGGAGCAGGTGGGGTTCGTGCCGACCATGGGCGCGCTCCACGAGGGGCACGCCAGCCTGATGCGGACCGCCCGCGAGCGGGTCGGCACCGGACCCGTGGTGGCCTCCGTCTTCGTCAACCCGCTGCAGTTCGCCGCCGGTGAGGACCTCGACCGCTACCCCCGCACGCTCGAGGCCGACCTCGACGTCTGCGCGCGCGAGGGCGTCGACATCGTCTTCGCGCCCAGCGCCGAGGAGGTCTACCCGGGGTGGCCCCAGCAGCGGGAGCCCCAGGTCACCGTCGAGCCCGGACCGCTCGCGACGCTGCTGGAGGGCCGGGTCCGGCCCGGCCACTTCAAGGGCGTGCTGGTGGTCGTGGCCAAGCTGTTCGGCCTGGTCCGCCCCGACGTCGCGGTGTTCGGGCAGAAGGACTACCAGCAGCTGGTCCTGGTCCGGCAGATGGTCGCGGACCTGTGCATGGGCGTCGACGTCGTCGGCGCCGAGACCGTGCGCGAGCCCGACGGGCTGGCCCTGTCGAGTCGCAACCGCTACCTCGACGCCGACCAGCGGGCCGAGGCCGTGCACCTCAACCGGGCGCTGCGCGAGGCGCAGGACAACGCCCGGTACGGCGTCGCGGTCGCGCTCGACGCCGCCCGCGCCGAGCTGCGGCTGGGCAAGGGGGTCGACCTCGACTACCTGGTCGTGACCACCCCGGCGCTGGCCGAGCTGCCGCCCGTCGTACCGCCGGGCACGGAGGCGCGGATCCTCGTCGCCGCCCGGCTCGGCGCCACCCGCCTGATCGACAACCTGCCGCTGGTCCTCGGGACCACCGGGGAGGACGCCTGATGCTCCGCACCATGATGAAGAGCAAGATCCACCGCGCGACCGTGACCCAGGCCGACCTCCACTACGTCGGCTCGGTGACCGTCGACGAGGACCTCCTCGACGCGGCCGACCTGCTGCCCGGCGAGCTGGTCCACATCGTCGACGTCACCAACGGCGCCCGGCTAGAGACCTACACGATCGCCGGCGAGCGCGGCTCGGGCGTGATCGGCATCAACGGGGCGGCCGCCCACCTGGTCCACCCCGGCGACCTGGTGATCCTGATCGCCTACGCCCAGGTGGAGGACGCGGAGGCCCGCGAGCTGCGCCCGCACGTCGTCTTCGTCGACGCCGACAACCGGGTCCTGGCCACCGGCCTCGACCCGGCCGAGGCCGTCGCCGGCTCCGGTCTGGTCCGCGGTGACCGGCTGGTCGAGCGGTAGCCTGCCCGAATGCCTCTCTCTGCGGTACGCCGCGTGCCGGGCCGGCTCACGGCTCCGGATCCCGGGTGGACGACGAGGGCCGACGTCGTCGTCATCGGCTCCGGCATCGCGGGGCTCACCGCCGCGCTGCGCCTGAGGGAGCACGTGGACCGGGTCCTGGTGGTCACCAAGGACGTCCTCGCCGCCGGCTCGACCCAGTGGGCCCAGGGCGGCATCGCGGCGGCGCTCGGCCCGGAGGACACCCCGGCCGAGCACGAGCTCGACACGCTGGTGGCGGGCGCGGGCGCCTGTGACGCGGACGCCGTACGGGTCCTGGTCACGGAGGGCCCCGAGGCGGTCCACGAGCTGATCGCGCTGGGCGCTCAGTTCGACCACAGCCCGGACGGCGCCCTGTCGCTCACGCGGGAGGGCGGCCACCACCGCGACCGGATCGCCCACGCCGGCGGCGACGCGACCGGCGCCGAGATCCAGCGCGCCCTGATCGCGGCGGTCGAGGCGGCGCCCGAGATCGAGGTGATCCAGCACGCGCTCGCGGTCGACCTCCTGCTCGACGGTCCCGCGGGCGAGGGCGGCGGGATCGCCGGCGTCACCCTGCACGTGATGGGCGAGGGGCAGCGTGACGGCGTCGGCGCCGTGCACTGCCGCGCCGTGGTGCTCGCCAGCGGTGGGCTGGGCCAGGTCTTCTCGCAGACGACGAACCCCGCGGTCTCGACCGGCGACGGCATGGCGATCGCGCTGCGCGCGGGGGCGACGCTGCGCGACCTGGAGTTCGTGCAGTTCCACCCGACGGTGATGTACCTCGGTCCGGACTCGGTCGGGCAGCAGCCGCTGATCTCCGAGGCCGTGCGCGGCGAGGGCGCGTTCCTGGTCGACTTCGAGGGGCGCCGGATCATGGAGGGCGTCCACGAGCTGGCCGACCTGGCACCGCGCGACGTCGTCGCGAAGGCGATCATGCGCCGGATGACCGAGACCGGGCACCCGCACATGTGGCTTGACGCCCGCCACCTCGGAGGCGCGTTCTGGGAGCGGCGCTTCCCCACCATCCTCGCGACCGCCCGGTCCCACGACATCGACCCGGTCACCGAGCTGATCCCGGTCGCGCCGGCCTGCCACTACGCCTCCGGCGGGGCGGCGACGGACCTGTGGGGCCGCACCGACGTCCCCGGTCTCTACGCCACCGGCGAGGCCGCCTGCTCGGGCGTGCACGGAGCCAACCGGTTGGCCTCCAACTCGTTGCTCGAGGGCCTGGTCTTCTCGCGCCGCATCGCCTCGGTCCTGCCGGACGAGCTGCGGCCCTGGGCCGAGCCGACGACCGACGAGCGGACGCCGGGCCTGGTGTCCGGGGCCGTCCGCCCGGAGCTGCAGGAGGTGATGTCGGCCCGCGCCGGCGTGCTCCGCAGCGCCGACGGGCTCGGCGACGCCGCCGGTCACCTGGAGAAGCTGACCGGTGTCCCTGCCGACACCCCCGACGTCGCCTCGTGGGAGACCACCAACCTGCTGACCATCGCGGGGGCCCTGGTCGAGGCGGCCGCGCTGCGCGAGGAGACCCGCGGCTCGCACTGGCGCGAGGACTTCCCCGAGCGGGACGACGCGCGCTGGGCGGGCCACTTCGACGTCCGGATGCGCGACGGCGAGACCACCATCGCCTTCGCCCCGTCACCCGCCACGGACGGCCCGGCATGATCGCGCGGACGTCGTACGCCGACCTCCCGCGGCCGTTGATCGAGGAGCTGTCCGAGGCCGGGCTCGACCCGCGCAGCGTCTACGAGATGGTGGTCGCCGCGTTCGAGGAGGACCTGCCCGACGGCGCGACCGACGTCACCAGCGCGGCGCTGCCGCCCCTGGGTCACGGCACCGGCGACTTCGCCGCCCGCGAGGCCGGGGTGGTGGCCGGGCTCGCGATCGCCGAGCTGGTCTTCGCCTACGCCCTCGGTGACCAGGTCGAGGTCACCGACCGGTTGGCCGACGGGACCCACGTCCGCCCCGGGGACGTGGTGCTGCGGGTGAGCGGTCCGTTCTCCGAGCTGCTCACCGCCGAGCGGACGGCGCTGAACTTCGCGTCGCACCTGTCCGGTGTCGCCACCGCCACCTCGCACTGGGTCGCGGCCCTCGAGGGCACCCGGGCGCGGGTGCTCGACACCCGCAAAACGCTGCCGACCTACCGCGCCCTGCAGAAGTACGCCGTGCGCTGCGGCGGCGGCGTCAACCACCGGTTCAGCCTGGCCGACCGGGCGATGGTCAAGGACAACCACGTGGTGGCCGCGGGCGGCGCGGTGCCGGCGTACGTCGCCGTCCGCGACGCCAATCCGGGGCTGCGGGTCGAGGTCGAGGTGACCGACCTCGACCAGCTGCGCGAGCTGCTCGACGCGGGCTGCACCGAGATCCTGCTCGACAACATGGACTCGCCGACGATGGCCGAGGCGGTCCGCCTCACGGCCGGGCGCGCCACCCTGGAGGCGTCCGGCGGGCTCACCCTCGACCGCGCCCGCGAGGTCGCCGAGACCGGCGTCGACTTCATCTCGGTGGGCGCGCTCACCCACTCGGTGAAGGTCTTCGACCTCGGCCTGGACCTGCACGAGGACTGAGCCCGGTGCCGCTCCTCGCCGCCGACATCGGCAACAGCCACACCGTCCTCGGCCTGCTCGAGGACGGCGAGGTGCTCGCCGACTGGCGGGTGGCGACCGACGAGCGTCGTACCTCCGATGAATGGGCCGTGCTGCTGCGCGGACTGCTCGCCGAGCACTACGCGCGAGTCGACGGCATCGCCGTCTGCTCGACCGTCCCGGCCGTGCTCCACGAATGGCGCGACATGCTCGTGCGGTATTTCCCGGACCGTCCGGCCGTGGTCGTCGAGCCCGGTGTGCGCACCGGTGTGCCCGTCCTCATGGACAATCCGCGCGAGGTGGGCTCGGACCGGATCATCAACGCCCTCGCGGCCGCGACCGAATACGGCGGGCCGGCGATCGTGGTGGATTTCGGCGGTACCGCCACGACGTTCGACGTCGTCAGCGTCCAGGGCCAGTACGTCGGCGGCGCGATCACCCCCGGTATCGAGATATCCCTGGAGGCATTGGGTCGTCGGGGCGCGCAGCTGCGGAAGGTGGAGCTGCTCCGACCGCGATCGGTGATCGCCAAGAACACCGTCGAGGCACTGCAGTCCGGCATGGTCTTCGGCGTCGCGAGCCAGGTGGAGGGGATCGTCGCCCGGATGATCGCCGAGCTCGACGTCGCGACGGAGTCCGTGCGCGTGATTGCCACCGGTTATCTCGCCCCGCTCGTGGTCGACGAATGCCGATGTTTCACCGAGCACGATCCCTGGCTGACGCTGCGCGGCCTGGAGCTGGTTTTCCTCCGCAATTCCTGACTAATCGAATTGCTGGCACGTCAGGTTCGGGTTGACGGCTTCGACGGGTTTGGGAAAGCGTCGTACGTCGTGCAACCATATCCGGGCGATATCCGAATAGTCGGGTGTCGTTCGGTGATTTCGACGAAAGAGGAATCATGGCTCAGAAGATCCACATCGTTCTCGAGGACGACCTCGACGGCAGCGAGGCCTCCGAGACGGTGACCTTCGGTCTCGACGGCTCGAACTACGAGATCGATCTGAACGACAAGCACGCCGCCGCGCTGCGCGACGCCCTCGCCACCTACGTCGGCCACGGCCGCAAGGTCGGCAGTGCCCCGCGCCGTGGCCGCAAGGCCGCCGCCACGTCCGCGACCTCGGGGCCGAGCGCCCGCGAGATCCGGGACTGGGCTCGCGAGAACGGTCACGACGTCCCCGACCGGGGCCGCGTCTCGTCCGAGGTCCGCGAGGCGTACGACGCCGCGCACTGACCCCGCCGTACCCCTGCACCACGCCGAGTCGGCGTGAGTTCGTCGCCGAGTCGGCGCGAGCTCGCGCCGACTCGGCGCTTGAGGGGGGACTGGACCCCTGTTCGCTCACAGCGGATGACGGTTTCGGGCTGTGGGGGAACGCGTAGGCTGTCAGCGGGGTTAGTTCTCTCGTCACCTTCCCTGCTACCCAAGCGGGACGGGTCCCCTTTCGAAGTATCAGGAGCGATGCGCATGTTCGAGCGGTTCACAGACCGAGCCCGACGAGTTGTCGTGCTGGCCCAGGAAGAGGCCCGCATGCTCTCCCACAACTACATCGGCACCGAGCACATCCTGCTCGGGCTGATCCACGAGGGCGAGGGCGTCGCCGCGAAGGCGCTCGAGAGCCTCGACATCTCCCTGGAGGCCGTGCGCGCCCAGGTCGAGGAGATCATCGGCCAGGGCCAGCAGGCCCCGAGCGGCCACATCCCGTTCACGCCGCGCGCCAAGAAGGTGCTGGAGCTGTCCCTGCGCGAGGCGCTGCAGCTCGGGCACTCCTACATCGGCACCGAGCACATCCTGCTCGGCCTGATCCGCGAGGGCGAGGGCGTCGCCGCCCAGGTGCTGCAGAAGCTCGGCGCCGACCTCAACCGGGTTCGCCAGCAGGTCATCCAGCTGCTCTCCGGGTTCCAGGGCAAGGAGTCGTCGCAGTCCGCCGCGGCCGCCACCGGCGCCGGCGGCGACGCGCCGTCCTCCTCGCTGGTGCTCGACCAGTTCGGCCGCAACCTGACCCAGGACGCCCGCGAGGGCAAGCTCGACCCGGTCATCGGTCGCGAGCAGGAGATCGAGCGGGTCATGCAGATCCTCTCGCGCCGCACGAAGAACAACCCCGTGCTGATCGGCGAGCCGGGCGTCGGCAAGACGACGATCGTCGAGGGCCTGGCCCAGGACATCGTCAAGGGCAACGTGCCCGAGACGCTGAAGGACAAGCAGATCTACACCCTCGACCTGGGTGCCCTGGTGGCCGGCTCGCGCTACCGCGGTGACTTCGAGGAGCGCCTGAAGAAGGTGCTGAAGGAGATCCGCACCCGCGGCGACATCGTGCTGTTCATCGACGAGATCCACACCCTCGTCGGGGCCGGTGCGGCCGAGGGCGCCATCGATGCCGCCAGCATCCTCAAGCCGATGCTGGCCCGCGGCGAGCTGCAGACCATCGGTGCGACCACCCTCGACGAGTACCGCAAGTACCTCGAGAAGGACGCCGCCCTGGAGCGCCGCTTCCAGCCGATCCAGGTCGCCGAGCCGTCGATCGCCCACACGATCGAGATGCTCAAGGGGCTGCGCGACCGCTACGAGGCCCACCACCGCGTGACGATCACCGACGAGGCGCTCGTGAGCGCCGCGACGCTGGCCGACCGCTACATCTCCGACCGGTTCCTCCCGGACAAGGCGATCGACCTGATCGACGAGGCCGGCTCGCGGCTGCGGATCCGCCGGATGACGGCGCCGTCCGACCTGCGCGAGTTCGACGACAAGATCGGTGACGTCCGCCAGCGCAAGGAGGCGGCGATCGACGGACAGGACTTCGAGGCCGCGGCCCGCCTGCGCGACGAGGAGAAGCAGCTCATCCTGAAGAAGTCCGAGCGCGAGAAGCAGTGGCGCGCGGGCGACATGGACGAGGTCGCCGAGGTCGACGAGGAGCTGATCGCCGAGGTGCTCGCCGTGGCGACCGGCATCCCGATCGTCAAGCTCTCCGAGGAGGAGTCCTCGCGGCTGCTCAAGATGGAGGACGAGCTGCACAAGCGGGTCATCGGCCAGGACGAGGCGGTCAAGGCGCTCAGCCGCGCGATCCGTCGTACCCGGGCCGGGCTGAAGGACCCCAAGCGGCCCGGCGGGTCGTTCATCTTCGCCGGCCCCTCCGGTGTCGGCAAGACCTGGCTGTCCAAGACGCTCGCCGAGTTCCTCTTCGGCGACGAGGACTCGCTGATCCAGCTCGACATGAGCGAGTTCGGCGAGAAGCACACCGTCTCGCGGCTGTTCGGCTCGCCTCCCGGCTACGTCGGCTACGAGGAGGGCGGCCAGCTCACCGAGAAGGTGCGGCGCAAGCCGTTCTCCGTGGTCCTCTTCGACGAGGTCGAGAAGGCCCACCCGGACATCTTCAACAGCCTGCTCCAGATCCTGGAGGAGGGGCGGCTCACCGACTCCCAGGGTCGGATCGTCGACTTCAAGAACACCGTCATCATCATGACGACCAACCTCGGCACCCGTGACATCAACAAGTCCGTCAACCTGGGCTTCCAGCAGACGGGTGACGCCGCGGGCTCCTACGAGCGGATGAAGAGCAAGGTGTCGGAGGAGCTCAAGCAGCACTTCCGGCCCGAGTTCCTCAACCGGGTCGACGAGATCATCGTGTTCCCGCCGCTGTCGCAGGCCCAGATCGTCCAGATGGTCGACAACATGATCGCCTCGGTCGAGCTGCGGATGCGCGATCGCGACATGAAGCTCGAGCTCACGCAGGCCGCCAAGGACCTGCTCGCCGTTCGTGGCTTCGACCCGGTCCTCGGCGCCCGGCCGCTGCGGCGCACGATCCAGCGCGAGATCGAGGACACCCTCGCCGAGAAGATGCTCTTCGGCGAGGTCGGTCCCGGCATGATCGTGCTGGTCGACGTCGAGGGCGAGGGCCCGACCGCGAAGTTCACCTTCGACGGCCAGAAGGTCGGCGAGCTGCCCGACCTGCCCCCGTTCGAGACGGCCGAGATCGGCGGTTCGGAGCTCGAGGGCCCCGACGACTCCGACAGCGGCACCGACGTCCCGAAGGCCAACGGCCCCGACGCCTGATCCCGCACCACCCGCTCCACCCCGTCGGCCCGGCAGTCACCTGCCGGGCCGACGGCCATTTCGCCGCCCTGTGGACAACCTCGCCGAGTCGGCGCACATGTGCGCCGACTCGGCGAGGCTGTTCACAGGTCAGGGGAGGGCGTAGGTGTCCGGGCCGGCGGGGACCACCAGGCCGTCGGCGACCAGGCCGGCCAGGCAGCGGACCCGCTGCGCCTCCTCGGTCCACGCGGCGTCGAGTCGGCTGCGGTGCACCGGGCCGGGGTCGTCGCGCAGCACCGCGAGCAGCCGGCCGCGGCACTGGCGGTCGGTGCCGGCCCAGGTCTGCACCTTCCGCGGCGGCCCATCGTACGGCGGATGGCCGGCGGCCCGCCACGCGCAGGCGTCGCGGACCGGGCAGGCCTCGCAGCGCGGCCTGGTGGCCGTGCACACCAGCGCGCCGAGCTCCATCAGGGCGATCGACCAGGTGGCCGCGGTCGGCTCGTCGAGGGGGAGCAGCTCCGCGGCCACCTCGCGCTCGGCCTTGGTGACGGCCGGGGCCGGCAGCTCCACGCCCTGGACGACGCGGGCCAGGACCCGGCGCACGTTCGTGTCGAGGACGACGTGCCGACGTCCGAAGGCGAAGGTGGCGATCGCCGCGGCCGTGTAGTCGCCGATGCCGGACAGGGCGCGGAGGTCGTCGTACGACGAGGGCACCTCGCCCCCGTGGTCGGCGACGATCGCGACCGCGGCGGCGTGCAGCCGCAGCGCCCGACGGGGGTAGCCGAGCCGACCCCAGGCCCGGACCGCCTCGCCCACCGGCTCGGCCGCGAGGTCGGCGGGGGTGGGCCAGCGGGCCAGCCAGGCCTCGTGCACCGGAAGGACCCGCGCGACGGGCGTCTGCTGGAGCATGAACTCCGAGACCATCACCGACCACGCGGACGCCTGCGGACCGCGCCACGGCAGCTCGCGGGCGTGGTCGTCGTACCACCGCAGGAGGGGGTCGTGGAGGTCGCTCATCGACGCCA
Organism: Nocardioides lianchengensis; assembly: GCF_900101465.1. Classification (GTDB taxonomy): domain Bacteria; phylum Actinomycetota; class Actinomycetes; order Propionibacteriales; family Nocardioidaceae; genus Nocardioides; species Nocardioides lianchengensis. Next base: position 11,207 of record NZ_FMZM01000004.1, on the reverse strand, counting down.
TTGTGGCCCGGCCGCCCGAGTCTCGGTGTGGCACCCCGGCCGGGGGCGTCGCGCTGGATAGCGTGGGCACCATGACCGCTCCGACTCGCGGGCCGCTGACCCGCGGGCCGCTCCCCGCCCAGGTCTACTGGCGCCGTCGCCTGGCCGTGCTCGGTGTGGCGGTGCTGCTCGTGGTGGGCGTCGCCCGGCTCCTCGGCTCCGGCAGCGACGGCTCGTCCGCGTCGGACCGGGCCGAGCTCGCCGACGCGCCGGCCGCCGCCGCGTCGAGCGCCACCTCCGACCCGACGACCTCGCCGCCCCCGACCCCGAGCGCCTCACCGACCCCGGTGGCCCCCACGAGCACCGCGCCCGTCCCGGCTGTTCCCGACGGCCCGTGCGTCGACAGCGACGTCGCGGTCACCCCCGAGGTCACCGAGGCCGTCGCCGGCCCCCGCCACGGGGTGACGATCGCCCTGCAGGTCCGCACGATCACCGACGAGGCCTGCACCTGGACGGTCTCGGCGCGGACCCTGACCATGAAGATCACCTCGGGCAAGGACGACATCTGGTCCAGTCGCGAGTGCCCCCGGGTGCTGCCGAAGCAGCAGGTCACGCTGCGGCGGGCGGAGTCCACCACGCTGAACGTCACGTGGAACGCCCGGCGTTCTGACGAGGAGTGCTCGAAGCTGACCGCCTGGGCGATGCCGGGCTTCTACCACGTGTCCGCGGCCGCGCTGGCCGGTGAGCCGTCCGAGGTGCAGTTCGAGCTGCTGGCCCCGCAGCCGGCCGTGGTCACCAAGACCGTCGAGCCGCGACAGGAGAAGGGCGCGAAGAAGGGCGCGAAGAAGGACCGGAAGCCCACGACGCCGACCGAGGAGCCTGCCTCTACCGGGGAGCCCTCGGGGGCGGTCGAGCCGGACTGAGGTCGCTCGCTCGAGTCCTCTTGGGACCCTGATGGGTCTGACACGCCGGTCACGACCTCGCAAGCTCGGTCGTGCCGCTCGCTCGACCACCACCGTCCGATCCGCTGGCGCGTCTCGGACCGACCACCATCGACGAGTCCGCTGACGCGTCCTCGTCACACGTAGCGTTCGAGGATCGTTGACTCGGCGAGGCGGGACAGCCCTTCGCGGACGCTCCGGGCGCGCAGCTCGCCGACGCCCTCGACGGCCTGGAGGTCGTCGATGCCGGCGGAGAGCAGCTTCTGGAGGGTGCCGAAGTGGTCGACCAGGCGGTCGACGACCGAGCCGGGGAGTCGCGGGACCTTGGCCAGCAGGCGGTAGCCGCGCGGCGCGACCGCTCCGTCGAGGTGCTCGCCGTTGCCGAGACCCAGGACCCGTGCCGCGGAGGCCGGGTCGACCAGCTCGGTGGCGGAGAGCGCCTCGAGCTTCGTGAGCAGCTCCTCGGGGCTGCGGGTCCGGCGGCCGGAGGGGAGGTAGTCGCGGATGACCAGCTCGCGCTCGGCGTCCACGCCGGTGACCAGCTCCTCCAGCTGCAGCGAGAGCAGCCGGCCGTCGGTGCCGAGCTCCAGGACGTAGTCCTCGATCTCGCGGGCGATCCGGGTGACCATCTCGAGGCGCTGGGCGACCACGGCGACGTCGCGCACGGTCACCAGGTCCTCGATCTCGAGCGCGGACAGGGTGCTGGAGACCTCGTCGAGGCGGAGCTTGTAGCGCTCCAGGGTCGCGAGAGCCTGGTTGGCGCGGGAGAGGATCTGGCCGGAGTCCTCCAGCACGTGGCGGGTCTCGCCGACGTACGCCGCGATGATCTGCATCGACTGGGACACCGAGATGACCGGGAAGCCGGTCTGGCGCGCCACCCGGTCGGCCGTGCGGTGCCGGGTGCCGGTCTCCTCGGACGGGATGGTGTGGTCGGGCATCAGGTGGACCGCGGCCCGGATGATCCGGGTGAGGTCCTTGTCGACGATGATGCCGCCGTCCATCTTGGCCAGCTCGCGCAGGCCGGTGGCGGTGAACGGGACGTCGAGGACGAAGCCGCCGGTCGAGATCGACTCGACCGTCTTGTCGTTGCCCAGGACGATCAGCGCCCCGGTGCGGCCGCGCAGGATGCGCTCGAGGCCGTCACGCATGGCGGTGCCGGGGGCGATCGAGGCCAGGGTGGCTCGCAGGCGGAGCACCTCGTCCGAGCGGTCGGTGGCCAAGCCGGATCCCTTCGTCACCCTGGCGGAACGCGTCGTGTCCGCGTGCTCACCTTAACCGTCCGAGACGTCCCGGAGCGGCCGTTGCCGCCCGTCGGTCAGCTTCAGCAGTCGCAGCGCGGTGTCGACGTCGGGCACCTCGATCACTCGCATGTCGTCGACCATCCGGCTCTCCTGGCGCTGCGCGGCCCAGGCGGGGGAGCGGCTGCCGGGCTGAGCGGGGACGACGGCGACCTGGAAGCCGAGCCGCGCCGCCTCGGCGAGTCGCTGGGGGAGGTCGCGGACCCGGCGCAGCTCGCCGGCCAGCCCGATCTCGCCCATGGCCACCACGCCGCGTGGCGGGACGGTGCCCTGGCTGGCCGAGGCGAGGGCGACGGCCATGGCGAGGTCGACCGCCGGCTCGCTCAGCTTGGCGCCACCGACCGTGGAGGCGAAGACGTCCTGGTTGTGGAACCGGATCCCGCAGTGCTGCTGCAGCACCGCCATCACCATCGCCATCCGCGACCCGTCAAGGCCCGAGGTGGTACGACGGGGCCGCTCCAGCGCGGAGACGGTGACGAGGGCCTGGACCTCGGCCAGCAGCGGGCGCCGGCCCTCCATCGTGACCGCGACGCAGGTCCCGGGGACCTGAGCGTGGTGGTTCTCGACGAACAGCCCGGTCGGGTCGGTGACGGCGTTGATGCCGTCGCTGGAGAGGTCGAAGCAGCCGACCTCGTCGATCGGGCCGAAGCGGTTCTTCATCGCCCGCACCATGCGGAACCGGGAGTTGCGGTCGCCCTCGAAGTGGAGGACCACGTCGACGAGGTGCTCCAGCACCCGGGGGCCGGCGATCGAGCCGTCCTTGGTGACGTGGCCGACCATCACGGTCGTGATGTTGCGGGTCTTGGCGACCCGGATGAGCGCGGCGGCCACCTCCTTGACCTGGGTGACCCCGCCGGGGACGCCCTCGATGCCGGAGGCGCCGATGGTCTGCACCGAGTCGACGACCAGCAGGGTGGGCCGGACCTCCTCGATGTGGGTCAGCACCGCGCCCAGGTCAGTCTCGGCCGCGAGGTAGAGCTCGTCGTGGACGCCACCGGTCCGGTCGGCGCGCAGCCGGACCTGGGACGCGGACTCCTCACCGGTGACGTAGAGCGTGCGGTGGCGCGTGCGCGCGGTCTGCGCGGCGACCTCCAGCAGCAGCGTGCTCTTGCCGACGCCGGGCTCGCCGGCCAGCAGGATCGCGGCTCCCGGGACCAGGCCGCCGCCGAGGACCCGGTCGAGCTCGGGCACGCCGCTGGTGCGGAACGCCGACTCGGAGACCGACACCTCGCCGATCGGGACCGCCTTGGTGGTCACCGGCGCCGCGGCGGTGCGCAGCGTGGGCGCCGCGGCCTCGGCCACCGAGCCCCACGCCTGGCACTCGCCGCACCGGCCGACCCACTTGCCGGTCTCCCAGCCGCACTCGGCGCAGCGGTAGGCGGGACGCGGCGACTTGGGTGCGGGCTTCGGCATGTCCCCGACCGTAGGGGACGGCGCCGACAACGCCGGGACACCCGCGCGGGCGGCGGCGGACGGGCCCGTCCGGAGATCGGGCACGCGGCCGCCGTACCGTCGTTATGCTGCCTTGGATCGGTCAAGGCTGGAGGGCGGATGGGCAGGATGCCGGGACGTGTCCCGTCGGCCCCGCCGACCCTGGCCGACGTCGCGGAGCTGGCCGGCGTCTCGCGCCAGACGGTGTCGAACGCGGTCAACAACCCCGACCTGCTGCGCAGCGACACGCTGCTGCGGGTGCAGGACGCGATCGCGACGCTCGGCTACCTGCCCAACCGGGCCGCCCGCAACCTGCGCACCCGCTCCTCGCACCTCATCGGCCTGCGGATCACGGCCGCCCAGGAGGGCACGGCCAATGCGACCATGGACCGGTTCGTCCACTCGTTGGTCGACACCTCGCGGGAGGCCGGCTACCACGTGCTGCTCTTCGCCGGCGACCCCCTCGACCCCCTCGCCGGGTACGACGACCTCCTCCGCTCGACCGCCGTCGACGCGTTCGTCGTGACCGACACCTACCTCGGCAACCCGCAGGCCGCGTGGCTGCAGACCCGCCGCGCGCCGTTCGTGGCCTTCGGCCGGCCCTGGGCCGACCCGGAGGCCACCCACCCGTGGGTCGACGTCGACGGTGCCGCCGGCTGCGACCTGGCGACCTCCCACCTCCTCGACCGCGGCCACCAGCGGGTCGCGTGGATCGGCTGGCGCAAGGACTCCTTCATCGGCGAGGACCGGCGCTCGGGGTGGAGCCGGGCGATGCGGTCGCGGGGGCTGCCGACCACCGGCCTGGCCTCCCGCGTCGAGGACACGGTGTCGTCCGGGCGCGAGGCCAGCGCGGTGCTGCTCGACGAGGCGCACCCGTCGGCCTTCGTCTGCGCCAGCGACACCCTGGCGATGGGGGTCCTGCACACGCTGTCCCAGCGCGGACTGGTCCCGGGGCGCGACGTCGCCGTGGTCGGCTTCGACGACTCCCAGGTGGCGCAGGTCGTCCCGCCCGGCCTGACCTCGGTGCGCCAGCCGCTGGAGGACGTCGCCGCCGAGGTCGTCACCGCCCTCGAGAGCCTCCTCGGCCACCCGCCGGCGGCCCACCCCGGCGTCCTGCTGGAGCCGACCCTGGCGGTCCGCGGCTCGTCGTAGGACTGGGCGGCACGGGCAGGGGTAGGAAGCCCGCGTGCTGATCCCCCTGTGGCTCCCGTGGGCCGTCGTCGCCGCGGCCGTGCTGTACGCCTTCCTGGCTCCCGGAGAGGCCCTGTCCGTCCCTGACCTGGGCCGCCGGGCGGTGGCCGTCGTCGCGATCGCGGTCGCCGTGGGCGTCACCGTGGACCACTACTCCGTCAGCGAGACGGAGCTGTACGACGCGACCCTGCACGTCACCGCACCCCTCGACGGTCGCGCCGGCTACGTGTTGTCGTCGAGCGTCCGGGTCCTGGTCGAGGAGCGGCTCGGGCAGGAGGTCATCCTCGAGAACGTCACCACCGACGACGCGGTCAGCCCGTACGAGCAGGTCAGCGAGATCGAGGTCCGGGCGGGGGAGGGGGGTCCCGTCGCGTGCCTGGAGCTGCGGACGGCGCTGAGCAAGACGGGCCCGCCGATCACCTACACGTCGGTCCAGGCCGGCGCCTGCCGCCGGTCGGACTAGTAGTCCTTCGACCAGACGTTGACCGCGTAGTCGACCTCGGTTCCCTCGTGCCCGGCGAGGGCGGCCTCGGCGACGTCGGGCGTCAGCTCGATCCGGACGACCGCCTCGAGGTCCGCGCGCGAGGAGAAGGACCACCGCATCTCCACCGGCGTACGACGCCAGCCGCGGCCCGTCCAGAACCGCTGCACCGCCTCGGGGTCGACCTCCGGGAAGGACCGGCGGAACCAGCCGCCGAAGGTTGAGCGGGTCGGGTCGTTGTCGATGACGAACGCCGTGCCGCCCCGCCGTACGACGCGGTCGAGCTCGGCCAGCCCCGGCTCGCAGCCCGGCCCGAAGAAGTAGGCCCACCGGGCGTGCACGACGTCGACGGACGCGTCCGGCAGCGGCAGGTCCTGGGCGGTGCCCTGCAGCACCGAGACGTGCCGCAGCCGCTTGGTCCGCCGCCGGGCGATGGCGACCAGGTCGTGGTGCGGCTCGACGCCGACGACCGAGGCGGCGGCCTCGGCGAAGCGCGGCAGGTGGAAGCCGGTGCCGCAGCCGACGTCGAGCACGGTGCGGCCGGCCCAGGACGCCTGCGCGGCCATCGCCGCCTCGAGGAGGCCGTCGGGGTCGACGGCCCGGTTCTCGATCTCGTACGTCGCCGTGTGGTGCCAGATGTTGGGGCTCGGCCGGGCCCCGGGGGAGACGCCTCGCGCACCGGATCCGGATCTCGACACGCCCGTCACGACCTCGTTCCTCGGTCGTGGGGCGGCTCGATCCGATCTGCCCGCGCAGCCCGTTCGTTCCTCACGGACTGCCGGCGATCAGATGCGGACGAGGCCGTTCGGGGTCTGCACCTGCGCCGCGATCACGCCGGGCGTGCCGTGCGGGGCGACCCACTCGACCTTGACGTCCTCCAGCGGCGCCTCGACGGTCTCGCCGAGCCACTCGCTGACCCGCTGGGGGTCACCGGCGATCTCCAGGCACGCCAGGGAGTAGGCGCCGTCGGCACCGGCGCTGGGCCGCTGCTCGACCGGGCTCTGCCACTCGATGAAGAACGGCAGCTGCGGGTCGGCGATCAGGCCGTGGACGCCGATCTGCTTCCAGCGCAGGTCGGTGCCGTCGGGGACGTGCCGGTTGCCCTGCACGGCCTCGCGGCCGAGCCGGGTCTCGACGGTGCTGATGTCGGGCACCGACACGACCCAGCCGAGCCAGCCGCCGCCGAGGGCCGAGCGGGCCCGGACGGCCTGGCCGAACGGCGCCTTGTCGGAGGCGGGGTGGTCGAGCACCTCGACGATCTCCAGGTAGGTGCCGCCGCCGAGGGCGAGCGTCATGTTGCGGGTGCCGAAGCGGGGGTGCACGCCGCCGTCGACGAAGGACCGGCCGAGCAGGGCCCCGATGCGCTGGGCGGTGCTCGCGAGGCCATCCGGTCCGGCTGCGTAAGAGAGATGGTCCAGGCGCATGTCACAGATTGTGGGCGACCGCCATCGGCCGACCGGACACCGGGGTCGGGTCTCTTGACGTCGAGAGGACGACGAAACGTTTCAGTAACGCGGCGCGGGTGTCAGCGCGGGTCGGCCGGGTGCAGCGCCAGCACCGAGCGCGACCGCACGTGCGCCTCGCAGTGCCGGTGCAGCTCGTCGTACGCCTCCTGGCCCATCAGGGCCACCAGCTCGGGGGCGGAGGTGAGGTAGAGCGGCTCCACGGCGACGTGCGCCTCGGTGTTGCCGGTGCAGTACCAGTCGAGGTCGTGGCCGCCCGGGCCCCAGCCGCGCCGGTCGTACTCGCTGATCGACACCTCGGTGTACGACGTGCCGTCGGTGCGCTCCACCTCGCGGAAGGTACGCCGGATCGGCAGCTGCCAGCAGACGTCCGGCTTGGTCTCCAGCGGGTTGAGCTCGAGCGTGAACGCCAGCGCGTGCAGCGCGCAGCCGGCGCCGGCGGCGAAGTCGGTGCGGTTGTGGAAGACGCAGGCCCGCTGGCCGTCGACCTCGACGGTCCGGGTCTTGCGCTCGCCCTCGTCGTCGAGCTCGACCCAGTCCTCGCGGCGCAGCTCGCCGGTGGGCCGGTGCTGCCAGAGCCCGTCGGTGAGCTGGTCGACGAAGCCGGCGACCCGCTCCTCGTCCTCGTCGTCGGCGAAGTGGGCGCCGAGGGTGCAGCAGCCGACGTCGGGGGCGTCGGCGTAGATGCCGGGGCAGCCCTGCCCGAAGATGCAGGTGTAGCTCGACGTCAGCCAGGTGAGGTCGCAGCGCAGCACCTCGGTCTCGTCGGCCGGGTTGACGAACTCCACCCAGGCGCGGGGGAACACCAGGTCGACCTCGGGCACCGACCCAGACTACGGCCCAGCCGACGGGCCCGGCACGCGGCGAGTACGTTGGAGCCATGCGCGTGGGCGTCCTCGACATCGGGTCCAACACCGGCCACCTGCTGGTGGTCGACGCCCACGGGGGCGCGGCCCCGCTCCCGGCGTACTCCCACAAGGAGCCGCTGCGCCTCGCCGAACACCTCGACGACACCGGCGCGGTGACCCGGGACGGCATCGACGCGCTCACCGCCTTCACCGCCGGCGCGCTGGTCGTCGCCGAGGACAAGGGCTGCGAGGACATGCTCGCGTTCGCGACCTCGGCGGTCCGCGACGCCTCGAACTCCGACGCCGTGCTCGGCCACGTCCGCGAGCGCACCGGCGTCGACATCGGCGTGCTGTCGGGGGAGGACGAGGCCCGGCTGACCTTCCTCGCCGTACGACGGTGGTTCGGCTGGTCCGCCGGTCGCCTCGCCGTCTTCGACATCGGCGGCGGGTCGCTGGAGATCGCCGGCGGTGCGGACGAGGCCCCCGACGTGGCCTGGTCGATGCCGCTGGGCGCGGCCCGGCTGGCCCGCACCTGGTTCGGCGGCGGCCAGCCCGACGACGACACGATCCGGCGGCTGCGCAAGGAGATCCGGGCCCAGATCGCCCGCGACGCCGGCAACCTGCTGCGCGCCGGCGTGCCCGACCGGGCGGCGGCGACGTCGAAGACCTTCCGCTCGCTCGCGCGGATCTGCGGCGCGGCGCCGTCGGGCGACGGCGCGCTGGTGCCACGCAGCCTGCCCTGCGCCGAGCTGTCCGAGTGGATCCCCAAGCTGGTGGCGATGTCCACGGCCGAGCTCGCCGACCTCCCGGGCGTCTCGCCGAGCCGGGCCCACCAGATCGTGCCGGGCGCGCTGGTCGCGGAGGCCTGCATGGACATCTTCGACCTGACCGAGCTGGAGATCTGCCCCTGGGCGCTCCGCGAGGGCGTGATCCTCGAGCGCCTCGATCAGCTGTCGGTCCTGGCGGGCTCATGACCGGCGTACGGGTCGGCCTGTCCACCTCCTCGGTCTACCCCGAGTCGTCGGCCCATGCCTTCGGCTACGCCGCCGCCGTCGGGTACGACGCCGTCGAGGTGATGGTCGGCATCGACGCGCTGAGCCAGCAGACCAGCGCGATCCTCCAGCTGTCCGAGCACCACGGGATCCCGGTCTCCGCCGTGCACGCCCCCTGCCTGCTCTTCACCCAGCGGGTCTGGGGCACCGAGCCGTGGGGCAAGCTGGAGCGCTCGGCCGAGATGGCCCACGACGTCGGCGCGGCGGTGGTCGTCGTACACCCGCCTTTCCGGTGGCAGAAGGAGTACGCCGCCAACTTCGTCAACGGGATCGCCGCGCTGGAGGAGTCGACGGGCATCGCCTTCGCCGTCGAGAACATGTATCCCTGGCGGGCCTCGCAGAAGCGGGGGATGGAGATGTACCTGCCCGGCTGGGACCCGTCCGCGGAGCCGTACGCCAACACCACCATCGATCTCTCCCACGCCGCGATCGCCCAGTCCGACGTCATCGCGATGGCCGAGCGGCTCGGCAGCCGGCTGCGCCACGTCCACCTCACCGACGGCACCGGCTCGGCCAAGGACGAGCACCTGGTGCCCGGCCGCGGCGGGATGGGCGCCGCGGCGTTCCTGGCGCACCTGGCGGACACCGGCTTCAGCGGCGAGATCGTCGTCGAGATCAACACCCGGCGCTGCAGCACCCGCGAGGAGCGGGAGGCCGACCTGCGCGAGTCGCTGGAGTTCGCCCGCGAGCACTTCGCGGTCACGACCCCCTGACGGGTCAGCGGTCGGTGAGCCCGAGGCGCTCGCTGACCTCCTGCCAGGCGTCGAAGGCGACCTGCCAGTAGAGGTGGGCGTCGCGATGCTCCGACCGCAGGGTGCGGTAGACCTCGAGGGACCCGGGGTCCGGCACCTGCCCGGTCGCGAGGGCGTCGGCGATGATCCGGGACTGGGCGTCGCGGCGGCGCCCGGCCTGCTCCAGGGCGTCACTCGCCGAGCGCAGCGCCACCCGGGTGCGGGTCAGGTCGGGGCTGATGACTCCCCGGGGGAGCGGGAGCTCCTCGGGGTCCGGCGCGGGCGAGCTCGGGTCGGCGAGCCGGGCCTCGAGCACGTGCACCTCGCGGAGCAGTCGCCGCTCGCGCTCGGCTGATCGGACCGAGTGGACCGCCACACCGAGGTCGCGCCCGATGTCGAGGGCCGCCACGGCCTCGACCGAGGTCCAGTCGGGGCCCTCCGCGTCCCGGGTCAGCGCCAGCACCCCGAGGCACTGGTGGCCGGCGCCGAGCGGCACGAGCAGGACCGACTCGACGTCGAGGCTCGCGATGAAGGTCTCCACCGCGCGCGACTCGGCCTGGGTGAGCAGCCGGGACGGTCGCCGAGGGCTGAGCACGGCCGTGTGCTGGTGGTCCCAGAGCCGGTGCGCCAGCTTGGCGGAGATCTGGTGGACCTCCGGGGTGAACTCGATCGTCCGGCCGTCGGCGGAGTAGACGGTGCTGCGGCCGAGTCCGTCCTCGTCGAAGGTCTGGATCCACATCCCGAGGGCGCCGAAGCCCTCGAGCAGCGCCGGCCGCGCCGTCTCGAGCACGTGCTGGAGCGAGCGCTCCTCCGACGCCTGGCGTACGACGTGCCGCGCGGTCTCGGCCAGGTGCAGGCGGTCGGCCAGCCGCTCGCGGTGGAGCGTGGCCGCGACCGCCCGGGCGGCGTGCGCGGCGTACGCCTCGAAGACCCGCAGGGCGCCGGTGTCCGGCGCGGGGGTCCCCTCGGGCAGGTACGCCGTCAGCGCGCCGCGGACCTCGCCGTGCTCGTCGCGCAGCGGTGCGCGGAGCCGGTCCGGGAGGACCTCGAGGTCGGCTGCGCCTTCGGAGTCGGGGAGCCGGACCTCGTCGCCCGCGGCCGCCACGACGTCGAGCTGGCCGTCGTCGCGGACGATCTCCGCGGTCGCCAGGGTCGCGCCGGTGAACGCAGCGACGCCCTCGGCGATCAGCTGGAGCGCGTCGTACGACGGCAGCGGAGTCGGTTCTGCCACGGAAAATCCCCCACGTCACCCCCCGGTGCAGTTCGGGTCGATCTTCCCCCACCTGCCCGTCACAGGGGAACCGGGTCGGGCGAATCCGTTCAGCTGGCGCGTGCCGCCGCCCCGGGTCGGGCCTGGTAGACCGACGACTTGCCGGCCGGGATCCGGTCCCACGCGTCGTCGACGCCCATGGTCATCTCGGCGGCACCCAGGAACAGGTAGCCGTCGGGAGCCATCACGTCGCGGACCCGGCGCAGGATGTCGCGCTTGGTCTGGACGTCAAAGTAGATGAGGACGTTGCGGAGGAAGACCACGTCGAACTTGCCCATGGGCGGGAACGGCCGGGTCAGGTTGGCGGTGCGGAAGCTGACGCCCTGCTTGATGCTCGGGTGGATCCGCCAGCCGGCTCCGGCGCGCTCGAAGTGGCGCACGAGGGAGGTGGCGGGCAGGCCGCGGTTGACCTCCAGCTGGGAGTACTCGCCGGTGCTGGCGCGCTTGACCATCGCCTCGGACAGGTCGGTGCCGATCACCTCGAGCTTCCAGCCGGAGATGGCCGGGGTCTCGGAGGCGACC
>NZ_FMZM01000005.1:101383-378290 GCF_900101465.1 Nocardioides lianchengensis | reverse complement strand
AGACCTCGTTTCCGAGGCTTATCCCAAAGTGGAGGGCAGATTACTCACGTGTTACTCACCCGTTCGCCGCTCGTGTACTCCCGAAGGAGCCTTACCGCTCGACTTGCATGTGTTAAGCACGCCGCCAGCGTTCGTCCTGAGCCAGGATCAAACTCTCCGTTGAAAACAACACCCACACACCAACCCAAAGGCCGATGCGTGGAAAAAGAGATGCCTGACAAGACGATACTGACAATTGTCAGAATCATTGTCTTACCAAAGAAACCGTTGACATCACCTCACCTACCGAAGCAGGATCAGATCAGCCGACGGGGCATAACAAACTAATTCGTCGACTATGACACACTGTTGAGATCTCAAGAATCAGACGCGCTCGGATCCGGCCTTTCGGCCTTGCCCCGGGGCAACCTGCAGAAACTTACCGGTTCTGGCTGACCTCGTCAACTCGGTGAGCGACTCGATCTTGCTGAGCTGGTGTTCCTGGCCTTGGACGTGCGGCACCCACGTTGTTTGGCCTCTCGGCCCGAGTGTGGGAGCCGCTTGCCGCGGCGAGATGGAACATTACACGGGCGTTGCAGGCATGCAAAATCGGGGTGGCCATCGCCCCTCGACGTGGTTCAGCGGATCCTCGCGGGCCGGTACGACGACACGCTCGGCTCCCCCGCGATCCAGTAGCGCCACGGACGGTCGGGTGCTCCCCGGAGCCCGACGCGAGGGCCGGTCGAGACCGCGCCCGCCGGCTTGCTCGGCACCAGATGCACCGGGCCGGAGACCAGGTCGACGCCGTCGTGCTCGAGACCCACGGCCAGGGCGCGGCACAGGCGAGCGGGCCCGCGTGCCAGGTCGCGATCGGTGGACCCCGGGCGCCGCTCTCGCGCAAGGTCGACGCCGGCGACCACCTCGCCCGCGCGGAGCAGGACCGCACCGGGATCGCCCTCGTCGCCGGTCACCACGTTGCAGCACACGTGCATGCCGTAGGTGAAGTAGCAGTACAGGCGACCGGCCGGACCGAACATCGCGGCGTTGCGCCGGGTCCGGCCCCGGTAGGCGTGCGAGCCGGGATCGAGCGGGCCGGCGTACGCCTCGACCTCGGTGAGGCGGACGGTGACGCCGGCGTGGGTCAGGTGGGCGCCGAGCAGGCGCGGGGCGACCTGCTCGACCGGCCCGGCGAGGACCGCGAGCAGGTCAGGCGAGGCGTCCACGGTGTCGGGCGATGGCGGCGACCGCCTCGTCGAGCTGCTGAGCGACCCGGCTCGGCGCGGTGCCGCCGCGGCCGGAGCGGGAGGCCACCGAGCCCTCGACCGTGAGCACGTCGCGGACCGCGGGCGTCAGCCGGGGGTCGATCGCGGCGAACTGCTCGTCGCTCAGGTCGGCGAGCTCGATGCCGAGCTCCTCGCAGCGCCGTACGCAGGCACCGGCGAGCTCGTGGGCGATGCGGAACGGCACGTTCTCGCGGACCAGCCACTCGGCGACGTCGGTGGCGAGCGAGAAGCCCTGAGGAGCCAGCTCGGCCAGCCGGTCGCGGTCGAACACGAGGGTGGCGACCATCCCCGAGAACGCCGGGAGCAGCACCTCGAGGGTGTCGACGGAGTCGAAGACCGGCTCCTTGTCCTCCTGCAGGTCGCGGTTGTAGGCGAGCGGCAGCGCCTTGAGGGTGGCCAGCAGCCCGGAGAGATTGCCGATGACCCGGCCGGCCTTGCCGCGGGCCAGCTCGGCGATGTCGGGGTTCTTCTTCTGCGGCATGATGCTCGACCCGGTCGACCACGAGTCGTGCAGCGTCACGAAGCCGAACTCGCGGGTCGACCACAGGATGACCTCCTCGGCCAGCCGGCTGACGTCGACGCCGACCTGGGCGGCCACGAAGGCGAACTCGGCGACGAAGTCGCGGGCCGCCGTACCGTCGATGGAGTTGGCGCTGGAGCCGGTGAAGCCGAGCTCGCGGGCGACGCCCTCGGGGTCGAGGCCCAGGCTCTGGCCGGCCAGCGCGCCCGAGCCGTACGGCGAGTCCGCGGCGACGCGGGCGTCCCAGTCGAGAAGACGGTCGACGTCGCGCAGCAGCGGCCAGGCGTGGGCCAGCAGGTGGTGGGCCAGCAGCACCGGCTGGGCGTGCTGGAGGTGGGTGCGGCCGGGCATCACGGTCGGGACCGGGGCGAGGTGGTCGCGGGCCTGGGCGACGAGCACGTCGGCGAGGTCGAGGACCAGGCCGCCGACGGTGCGGGCGTGGTCGCGCAGGAAGACCTTGAACAGAGTCGCGATCTGGTCGTTGCGGCTGCGGCCCGCGCGGAGCCGGCCCCCGACGTCCGGACCGACCTCCTCCAGAAGCAGTCGTTCCAGGGCGCCGTGGACGTCCTCGTCGGAGGGGTCCGGTCGCAGGTCGCCGGCGGCGTACCGCTCCCCCAGGGCGTCGAGGCCGCGGAGCAGCTCGGCGTGGTCGGCGTCCGCGAGCAGGCCGGCGCGGTGCAGGGCGTTGGCGTGCGCCCGGCTGCCCGCCAGGTCGTACGGCGTGAGCCGCCAGTCGAAGTGGGTCGAGCGGGACAGCGCGTCCAGCTCCGGCGACGGGCCGCCCTCGAAGCGTCCGCCCCACAGCTTGCCGGTGTTGGTGCTCACGTGTCTCCTCGTACGGCCGCGATCGCGGCTTCCATGATGTCGGGCAGGTCGGGCGACGCGGCGGAACCGTCGGCCCGGAGGGCATCGGGGGTCCACCAGCCCGCGGCGAGGACGTTACCGACCTCCGCCTCCTCCAGGCGCGCGAAGCTCACCTCGGTGCCGCGGTCGAGCGGCAGGGCGAACAGGGTGGTGTCGCTGAGGTAGTCGACGCCGTCCCACGTGAACGGGTACTCGCCCCGGTGCAGTGGCGAGCTGAGCAGGTCGGCCGTCACGACCACGCCGGTCTCTTCGACCAGCTCGCGCAGCGCCGCCTCCTGCAGCGACTCCCCCGCGTCGACCGCGCCGCCGACGCTGATCCAGTGCAGGTCGCCCGGGCGGGCGGGGTCCTGGCACTGGAGGAGCAGCACCTCGCCGGTGGCGCTCACCGGCAGGACGCGCGCGGCGACGCGGCGGACGGGGTCGGTCATCAGTCGGTGCCGAACTCCATCGCGGCCGCGTCGAGCGCCTCGTCGTCGAGCTCGTCGCCGACGGGGCTGGCGATGACGTCGCGACCACCCGCGGGCAGCTCGCCGAAGAGCGTGCCGTTCTCGACCAGCACCTGGCCCTGCTCGACGGGCTGGTCGGCGTACATCTCCAGCTTCCAGCGGGAGTCGGCGATGTCGAGGTTGCGCATCGTCAGCTGGCCGATCCGGTCGGTCGGGCCGAAGGCGGCGTTGTCGGTGCGCTCCATCGAGAGCTTGTCGGGGTGGTACGAGAACGCCGGGCCGTCGGTGCGCAGGACGGTGTAGTCCTCGCCGCGGCGCAGCCGCAGGGTCACCTCGCCGGTGACGAGGGAGGCGATCCAGCGCTGGATGGACTCGCGGATCATCAGCGCCTGCGGGTCCAGCCAGCGGCCCTCGTAGAGCAGCCGGCCGAGCTGGCGGCCCTGGGCGGTGTAGTTGGCGATCGTGTCCTCGTTGTGGATCGCGTTGAGCAGCCGCTCGTACGCCGCCCACAGCAGCGCCATGCCCGGGGCCTCGTAGATGCCACGGGACTTGGCCTCGATGATCCGGTTCTCGATCTGGTCGGACATGCCGAGGCCGTGCCGGCCGCCGATCGCGTTCGCCTCCATGACCAGCGCCACCGGGTCCGCGAACCGGACGCCGTTGATGGAGACCGGACGGCCCTGCTCGAAGGCGACCGTGACGTCCTCGCTCGCGATCTCGACGCTCGGGTCCCAGAACTTCACGCCCATGATCGGCTCGACGGTCTCCAGGGAGACGTCGAGGTGCTCGAGGGTCTTCGCCTCGTGGGTGGCGCCCCAGATGTTGGCGTCGGTCGAGTAGGCCTTCTCCTGGGAGTCGCGGTAGGGCAGGTCGTGGGCGACCAGCCACTGGCTCATCTCCGTGCGGCCCCCGAGCTCGTGGACGAACTCGGCGTCCAGCCACGGCTTGTAGATGCGCAGCTGCGGGTTGGCCAGCAGGCCGTAGCGGTAGAACCGCTCGATGTCGTTGCCCTTGAAGGTCGAGCCGTCGCCCCAGATGTCGACGCCGTCCTCGTGCATCGCGCGGACCAGCAGGGTGCCGGTGACGGCGCGGCCGAGGGGGGTGGTGTTGAAGTAGGTGCGACCGCCGGAGCGGATGTGGAAGGCGCCGCAGGCCATGGCGGCCAGGCCCTCCTCGACCAGCTGGGTGCGGCAGTCGACGGCGCGGGCGATCTCGGCGCCGTACTGCTTGGCGCGGTCGGGCACGCCGGAGATGTCGGGCTCGTCGTACTGGCCGATGTCGGCGGTGTAGGTGCACGGGACCGCGCCCTTGTCGCGCATCCAGGCCACCGCCACGGAGGTGTCCAACCCCCCGGAGAAGGCGATGCCGACGCGCTGGCCGACCGGGAGGGACGTCAGGACCTTGCTCACGTGTGGACTTCCTTCTTGTCGTGGTGCTGCTTGTCGTAGTGGTGGTCGGCGAGGGAGAGGAACCTCCGGGCGAGCGCGTCGCCGCCCTCCGGGTCCCGGCCGATGACCAGGACCGTGTCGTCGCCGGCGATGGTGCCGAGGACCTCGGGGAACTCCGCCTTGTCGAAGGCGGAGGCCAGGAACTGCGCGGCGCCCGGCGGGGTGCGAAGGACGACCAGGTTGGCGCTGCTCTCGGCGCTGACCAGGAGCTCGCCGCAGAGCCGGGCCAGGCGCGCCGAGGCCGCCGCGGTCTCGCCGGGCGCGGCGGGCCGGCGGTCGCCGCCCTCCGCGGGTACGGCGTAGACCAGCGCCCCCGAGGAGGCCCGCACCTTGATGGCGTCGAGCTCGACCAGGTCGCGCGACAGCGTGGCCTGGGTGACCCGGACGCCGTTCTCGGCGAGCAGGTCGGCCAGCTCGGTCTGCGACCGAATCTCATGGTGGGTAACGAGGTCGACGATCTGCTGGTGCCGTGCGCCCTTCGTGGCCGGCCGGAGCGCGGACTCGCTCACGGGTGCTCCAGCAGGTAGGTCAGGATCGCCTTCTGCGCGTGCCGGCGGTTCTCCGCCTCGTCCCATACCACGCTCTGCGGACCGTCGATCACGTCGGCCGCGATCTCCTTGCCGCGGTAGGCGGGCAGGCAGTGCAGCACGACCGCCTCGGGCTGCGCGTGGGCGAGGAGGTCCGCGGTCAGCGACCAGGGACCGAAGACGACCTCGCGGGCGGCCGACTCCTCCTCCTTGCCCATCGACACCCAGGTGTCGGTGACCACGACGTCGGCACCGGTGACGGCGGCGACCGGGTCGGGGACCGCCGTGGCCGAGCCTCCGGTGGTCGCGCCGATCGCGTTGGCCCGGTCGAACATCGCCGGCGACGGGACGTAGCCCTCGGGCGCGCTGACCCGCACGTGCATCCCCGCGGTGGCGCCGGCCAGCAGCCAGGAGTTGCCCATGTTGCACGCGCCGTCGCCGACGAAGGCCACGGTCAGCCCGGCCAGCGGGCCGACGTGCTCACGGACGGTGAGCAGGTCGGCCACCAGCTGGCAGGGGTGGAACTCGTCGGTCAGCGCGTTCACGACCGGGACACCGGCGTGCTCGGCCATCAGCTCGAGGTCGGACTGCTCGAAGGTGCGCCACACGATCGCGGACACCTGACGGCCCAGCACCCGCGCCACGTCCTCGACGGACTCACGGATGCCGATGCCCGCGAGGCGCCCCTCGACCAGCATCGGGTTGCCGCCGAGCTCGGCGATGCCGGCGCCGAACGAGACCTGGGTGCGCAGCGTGGGCTTGTCGAAGACCATCGCCACCGACTGCGGGCCGGCCAGCGGGCGGGCGTCGTACGGGGAGGCCTTGAGGGTGGCGGCCAGCTCCAGGACCTCGGCCTGCTCGGCGGGGCTGAGGTCGTCGTCGGCCAGGAAGTGCCGGGTCATCAGGAACCCGCCTGCGCGTACGCCGCGTCCAGGATCGCCGGCCAGGCCGCGAGGAACGCCTCGGCGTCGTCGCTGGTCAGCACCAGCGGCGGGGCCAGCCGGACCCGGTTCGGGGTGGGGTTGTTGAGGATGAACCCGTGCTCCAGCGCGGCGGCGAACACGTGGGCCGAGACGTCGGCGCTGAGGTCGAGCCCGATGAGCAGGCCCTCGCCCCGGACCTCGGTGACCCGGGGGTCGGCGGCCAGGCCGTCGCGGATCTTCTGGCCCAGCACGGTGACGTGCTCGAGCAGGCCGTCGTCCTCGATGGTCCGGATCACGGCGAGCGCGGCCGCGCAGGCGACCGGATTGCCGCCGAAGGTCGTGCCGTGGTTGCCGGGCTCGAACAGCTCGCCGGCCGCGCCGAGGCCGACGCAGGCGCCGATCGGGAAGCCGCCGGCCAGGCCCTTGGCCAGGGTGACGATGTCGGGCGTGACCCCCTCGGAGGCGAGCCAACGGCCGGTGCGGCCCATGCCGGTCTGCACCTCGTCGAACCACAGCAGTGCCCCGTGCTCGTCGGCGATCGCCCGCGCGGCGGCGAGATAGCCCTCCGGCGGTACGACGACCCCCGCCTCGCCCTGCATCGGCTCGAGCAGGATCGCGGCGGTCCGCTCCGAGACCGCGACGGCGAGGGCCTGCGCGTCGCCGTACGGGACGAAGACGACGTCGCCGGGCAGCGGCTCGAAGGGCGCGCGGTAGGCCTCCTTGGAGGTCAGCGCCAGGGCGCCCATCGTGCGGCCGTGGAAGCCGCCCTCGGCGACCACCACCTCGGTGCGGCCGGTACGGCGGGTCAGCTTGAACGCGGCCTCGTTGGCCTCGGTGCCGGAGTTGGTGAGGAAGACGTGACCGGGGCCGCCGCCGGCCAGCTCCAGCAGCTTCTCGGCCAGCTCGACCTGCGGGCCGGTGGTGAAGAAGTTGGAGACGTGGCCGAGCGTCTGCAGCTGGGTGGTCACGGCCTCGACCAGGGCCGGGTGGGCGTGGCCGAGCGCGTTGACGGCGATGCCGCCGAGCAGGTCGACGTACTCCCGGCCGTCGGCGTCCCAGACGTGGGCGCCCGCACCACGGACCAGCGCCAGCTTGGGCGGGCCGAAGGTGTTCATCAGCGAGGCGGCGTACCGCTCGTGGAGGTCGGTCACGGGGTGTCCCTCACCTTCCGGGTCTTGGTCTCGACACCCGGGAGGACCTGGGTGCCGACGCCCTCCTTGGTGAAGAGCTCGAGGATGACGGCGTGCGGTTCGCGGCCGTCGACGACGGTGGCCCGCGGCACGCCCTCCTGGACGGCCTTCAGGCAGGCGCCCATCTTCGGCACCATCCCGCTGGCGAGGGACGGCATGATCTCGGCGAGCGACTCGGGGCTGATCTCACCGACCACGTCGGTGGGGTCCGGCCAGTCGAGGTAGAGACCCTCCACGTCGGTCAGCACCAGCAGCTTCTCGGCCTTCAGCGCGACCGCGAGCGCGGCGGCGGCGGTGTCGGCGTTGACGTTGTGGACGACGCCGTGGACGTCGGGGGCGACGCTGGAGACGACCGGGATCCGGCCGGCCTCGATCAGGTCGAGCACCGACTCCGGGCGCACCCGGCTGACCTCGCCGACCAGCCCGAGGTCGACCTCCTCGCCGTCGACGATCGTGTTGGTCGGCTCGGCCGTGAACAGGCCGGCGTCCTCGCCCGAGCAGCCGACCGCCAGCGGGCCGTGCTCGTTGATGAGCCCGACCAGCTCGCGCTGGACCTGGCCCACCAGGACCATCCGGACGACGTCCATCGCCTCGGGCGTCGTGACCCGCAGGCCACCGCGGAACTCCGACTCGATGCCGAGCTTGGCCAGCATCTGGGAGATCTGCGGGCCACCGCCGTGCACGACGACCGGCTTGAAGCCGGCGAAGCGCAGGAAGGCGATGTCCTCGGCGAACGCCCGCTTGAGCGTCTCGTCGGTCATGGCGTTGCCGCCGTACTTCACCACGACGATCTTGCCGTGGTACTGCTTCAGCCACGGCAGGGCGCCCGCGAGGGTGCGGGCCTTGGCCTGGTCGGGCTTGCTGGTGTCGAAGGCACCGCTGGTCGAGTCGTTCATGACGAGTACGCGCTGTTCTCGTGGACGTAGGCGTGGGTCAGGTCGTTGGTCCAGACGGTCGCCCGCTCGGACCCGGACTTCAGGTCGATGGTCACGCTCACCTCACGGGGCTTCAGGTCGACCGTCTCCGGGTCGGCGTGCGGGGTCGAGGAACGGCAGACCCAGACGCCGTTCATCGCGACGTCGAGGTCGGCGGGGTCGAACCGCGCCTGGGTGGTGCCGACGCTGGCCAGCACCCGACCCCAGTTGGGGTCGTTGCCGAACACGGCGGCCTTGAACAGGTTGGAGCGGGCGACGCTGCGCCCCACCTCCACCGCCTCGTCCTCGGTGGCCGCGTTGAGCACGGTGATCGCGATCTCGTGGTCGGCGCCCTCGGCGTCCTTCAGCAGCTGCATGGCCAGGTCGGTGCAGGCCTGGGTCAGCGCCTCGGTGAAGTCGGGCAGCGAGGGTGTGATGCCGCTGGCGCCACTGGCCATCACCGTGACCGTGTCGTTGGTCGACATGCAGCCGTCGGAGTCGAGCCGGTCGAACGAGACCCGGGTCGCGGCGCGCAGCGCGGCGTCGAGGTCGGCGGCGGGGACGACCGCGTCGGTCGTCAGGACCACCAGCATGGTGGCCAGCTGCGGGGCGAGCATGCCGGCGCCCTTGGCGATCCCGCCAACGCTCCAGCCGGCGCCCTCGACCACGACCTGCTTGCTCACGGAGTCGGTGGTCATGATCGCCTCGGCCGCCTGCGGGCCGCCGTCCGGCGCGAGGGCGTCGTACGCCGCGTCGACGCCGGCGAGCAGCTGCTCGCGGTCGTTGGCGAGCCCGATCAGGCCGGTCGAGCAGACGACGACGTCGATCGCGCCGATCCCGAGGTGGGTCGCGACCCGCTCCGCCACGGCGTGCGTGGTCTGGAAGCCGTCGGGGCCGGTGTAGCAGTTGGCGCCGCCGGAGTTGAGGACGACTGCGCGGACGGTGCCGTCCTTCACGACCTCCTGGCTCCAGAGGACCGGGTTGGCCTTGCAGCGATTGGCGGTGAACACGGTGGCCGAGTCGTACGTCGGGCCGGCGTTGACGACGAGCGCGACGTCCTTGGCCCCGGTGGACTTCAGGCCGGCGGGGACGCCGGCGGCGGTGAACCCGGCGGGGGTGGTGACGGTCATTTCTTGGGCTTCTGCTTCCTGGGGGTGGACTTCACGGGCTTGGCGGGCACGGCGAGGGCGACGGTGTGCCCCCGTCGTCGCCAGGCCTCGGCCGCCCTCTCCGCGTCCGTGAGCGGCACCAGGATCCAGTCGGTGTCGTAGGTCGACAGGGTGAAGACGCTGATGCGCTCCTCGGCCAGCGGCGTGAGCAGCTCGACCAGGACGCCGACCAGCTCGAAGTCCAGCGGACCCTGGACCGCGAACGCGGTGAGGCCCTTCTGGGCGACCTGCTTGGTGGGCACGTTGCGCCCGGCGCAGACCAGCGAGGTCTCGGTCGCCGTGGCGGTGATGGAGAACAGCGAGGACGACTCGGCCCAGGTCGGGATCTCCGAGCCGGGAGGCAGCCGGACCACGGCGAGCTTCTCGGGGAACTGCTGCAGCGTGTACGTCGGCTGCTCGGTCGTCTCGGTCTGCTCGGTCACGGCGCGATCCCCACGGTGGTCAGGCCCAGGCCCTCGTCGAGGCCCAGGGCGAGGTTCATGCACTGCACGGCGGCGCCGGCGGTGCCCTTGGCCAGGTTGTCGACCGCTCCCACGGCGACCATCCGGCCGGCGGCGGCGTCGACGGTCACCTGGACGTGCACGGCGTTGGAACCGATGACGGACTTGGTCTGGGGCCACTGCCCCTCGGGGAGCAGGTGCACGAAGCGCTCGTCGTCGTACGCCTTCGCGTAGGCGGAGCGCAGGTCGTCGGGGGTGACGCCGGGCCTCAGCGGCGCCGAGCAGGTCGCGAGGATGCCGCGGGACATCGGGACGAGAAGCGGCGTGAAGCTCACGCTGACCGTGCCGCTCTCCTCGCCGAGCAGGCCGGACAGGTTCTGGGTGATCTCGGGGGTGTGGCGGTGGGTGCCGCCGACGCCGTACGCGCTGGCGTTGCCCATGATCTCGCTGCCGAGCAGGTGCGGCTTCGCCGCCTTGCCGGCGCCGCTGGTGCCGGACGCGGCGACCACGACCACCTCGGGCTCGACCAGGCCGGCCGCGACGGCGGGCGCGAGGGTCAGCGTGGAGACCGTCGGGTAGCAGCCGGGAACCGCGACGCGGGTCGCTCCGGCGAGCAGCGCGCGCTGACCCGGGAGCTCGGGCAGGCCGTAGGGCCAGGTGCCGGCGTGCTCACCGCCGTAGAACTGCGCCCACGCGCCCGGGTCGGCCAGCCGGAAGTCCGCGCCGCAGTCGACGACCACGGTGCCCTCTCCGAGCTGGGCCGCGATCGCACCGGACTGGCCGTGCGGGAGGGCCAGGAAGACGACGTCGTGGCCCTCGAGCACCGACAGCTCGGTCGGCTCCAGGATCCGGTCGGCGAGCGGCACCAGGTGGGGCTGGAGCCCACCCAGGGGCTGGCCCGCATTGGACGCGCCGGTCAGGGCGCCGATCTCGACCTGAGGATGGGCCAGCAGCAGCCGGAGCAGCTCGCCACCGGCGTAGCCGCTCGCGCCGGCGACGGCCACGCGGGTCTTCGTTGACATGTGCATGACCATACAGCGCCATGCATGAGCATGTGAAGTCGGGGTGAAGGCGCTCGCCGATGTCGGCCCGGCGGACTAGGTTCCGCCCGTGGAGTACCCGACCTTCCTCGACCACATCCGTCGCGAGTCCGCCCGGTTCCGCGCCGTCCTCGCCCCCTGCGACCCGGCCGCCCGGGTCCCGGCCTGCCCCGACTGGGACGCGGCCGACCTGCTCTGGCACCTCACCGAGGTGCAGTGGTTCTGGGCCCACGTGGTCCGGACCCGGCCGGCACCCCCGGACGAGGAGCTGCCCCGCCCCGCGCGGTCGGCGTCGTACGACGGGCTGCTGGCGGCGTTCGACGAGCACTCGGCCGCCCTGGTGCACGAGCTCGAGGCGGCCGGCCCCCACGCGGCGGCCTGGCACTGGTCCCCCGTGCAGACCGTCGGCACCAGCTTCCGCCGGCAGGCGCACGAGGCGCTGATCCACCGCCTCGACGCGGAGCAGACCGCCGGGACGGTCACGCCCCTGGACGCGGCCCTGGCCGGGGACGGAGTGCTCGAGGTGCTCGACGTGATGTACGGCGGGGACGCCCCCGCGTGGGGACGCGTCGAGGTCGGCACGTCCCTCCTGCGCCTCGACCTGGTCGACCTCGGCACCGCGATCTGGGTCCGTCCGTCGATGTTCTTCGGCACCGACCCGGGGTCCGGCAAGGTCTACGACGGTCCGCACGTGCAGGTCGTGGACGATCCGGGCAGCCCGGCCCATGCGGTGATCGCCGGCAGCGCGGCCGACCTGGACGCCTGGCTCTGGCGGCGCCGCGACGAGGAGGGCATCGCGGTGAGCGGCGACCCGGCGACGTACGACGCCTTCCGCGCCTGCGTCGACCAGCCCCTCGACTGAGCGCGAGCTTCCCGAAAGCGCCCCCGCGCACGCGGGCATCTCGCTAAGGTCGACGGCTGGGCCGCCGACAGACCCGACGAGCGCCCACGACCCTCGATGCTCCCTGGAGTCACTCATGCCCGCTCGTCCGACCGCCCGCCTCGTCCAGGCACTCACGGCCCTGCTGCTGCTCGCGTTCGTGCTCGGCACCGCGCCCGCGCAGGCCGGGGTGGCCACCACTGCGCTGGAGCGACGCAACACCAACCCGACCGGCACCAACGCCGGCAGCCCGGCGAACGGCGTCGGTGGCCTGGGGCTGAGCCTGGCGAGCCTGCCGGACGGCCGAATCAAGGTCAGCTGGAAGCGGCCGGGGCCGGTCAAGCGCCTCAAGCACTACGTGCTCACGGTCGGTCCGAGCCGTCGGCTGGACCGCGACGTCAAGACGTACAAGGTCAATCGCCGCAAGACGTCGATCGTCGTCGCGCGAGCCGTCGACGCGCTGCCGACGTCCGGCAACTACTCGTTCGTGCGGATCTCGGCCATCCGCAAGAAGGGCACCAAGGGCGGCAGCCCCACCAAGTGGATCCAGGCGCCGCTGACCTTCCCCTGCACCGCGCTCCCCCAGGACCGGGTCACGGTCGGCACCTTCAACGTCCGCACCTGGAAGGGCGACACGACCGACAAGCCGAAGGGCCTCGGCTGGAACCTCCGGGGGCCCAACGTCATCAAGGACATCCGGCGCAGCGGCGCCCGCGTGGTCGCGCTCCAGGAGGCCAGCGGCAAGGAGGGCATGGGCAACGGGTCGGTGCGCCAGCACCAGTGGATCATCGATCGGCTCAACGAGGCCGACGACTCCGCCGCCTGGGTCGACGGCGTGGACAACTCGTACTACGGGGTGCTCGGCGGCCTGACCGGCACCCGGATCATCTACGACGCGAACGTCTACACCGAGCTGGCCCAGGGGCTCTCCCGGGTCACCGACCCGAAGGCGCCCCTGGACTCCCTGATGCCCTGGGTGCGGCTGCAGGCCACGAGTGGCACCCAGGCCTCGTTCGTCGTCACGTCCAACCACCTGCGGGTGGGCGAGACCCGCGGCGACTTCGACATCCGCGGTCGCCAGACGGCCAAGACGCTCGGCTTCCTGAAGAGCCTCCGCAAGGCCTTCCCGAGCGACCAGATCGTGGTCGCGGGTGACCTCAACTCCACGGCCAACACGATGCCCTTCAACAACGTGCAGCGTGCCCTGCTCAACGCGGGTCTGTACGACACCTACGCCACGAGCGCCCTGAAGGGGGCGCACATGCCGACGTCGAACCTCTATAAGTTCCCGCTCGGCCCCTCGCCGCACCGGCGCGACTACATCCTGACGTACGGCGGCCCGCGCGGCTCCTGCGGCTACACGAACCTCTACTTCACCGCGAAGTCGCAGACGTCCTCCGACCACTTTATGCAGGTCGCGTCGGTGCCGCTGCGCCACCTCTGAGGAACCCAGGCACCGGGGGGCGGTCCGTGAAGGCGCCGTGAAGGCGCCGTGAAACCGGGCCGCCCCACCCTGGGGGCATGACAGCACTCCCCTCCTCCCTGGCCCCCACCGCCCTGGCCGACACCGACCTGGCCGGCACCGACCTGGCGGTCACCGCGACCGGCCTGGTCAAGACCTTCGGCTCCCATCGCGCCGTGGACGGCGTCGACCTCGAGGTCCGTCGCGGCGAGGTGTTCGGCGTGCTCGGTCCCAACGGGGCCGGCAAGACCACGATGATCCGGATGCTCGCCACCCTGCTGCCGATCGACGGCGGCACGGCGTCGGTCTTCGGCGTCGACGTCCGCGAGCAGCCACACATGGTGCGCCAGCTGGTCGGCGTGACCGGCCAGTACGCCTCGGTCGACGAGAACCTCACCGGGCGCGAGAACCTCTGGCTCTTCGGCCGGCTGCAGGGCCTGCGCTCGGCGCGGGCCCGGGCGACCGCCGACGACCTGCTCGAGCGCTTCGGCCTCACCGAGGCGGCCGACCGGCAGATCTCGACCTTCTCGGGCGGCATGCGCCGCCGCCTCGACCTCGCGGCCAGCCTGATCTCGCGTCCGCCCCTCATCTTCCTCGACGAGCCGACCACCGGCCTCGACCCGCGGACCCGGGGCCAGATGTGGGACACCATCCGCGACCTGGTCCGCGAGGGCAGCACCGTGCTGCTGACGACCCAGTACCTCGACGAGGCCGACCAGCTGGCCGACCGGATCGCCGTCATCGACCGCGGCCTGAAGGTCGCCGAGGGCACCCCCGACGAGCTGAAGACCTCGGTCGGCAGCTCCTCGCTGCAGTTGCGGATGTCCAACGAGGCCGACACCGCCGCCGCGCTCGAGGTCGTCCGGCGGGTGCTGGGTGAGGAGCCCGTCCTGACCCCGGAGCACGGCGGCCTCAACGCCTCGCTCAGCGACGCCAACCAGGCCGCCGACGTCCTGATCGCGCTGCGCCAGTCCGGGCTGTCGATCGCGGCCGCCACCGTGCAGAAGCCCACCCTCGACGAGGTGTTCCTGGCCATCACCGGCCACGGCACCGACGAGGACACCACCACTCCCGACCTCACCCCGGAGGCGACCCGATGACCACCCTGACTGCCGAGCACGAGACGGTCCTCGTCGAGGACCGCACGCTGGCCCCCCGCCCGACGCTCGCCGAGACGCTGAGCCAGACCGTGTCGATGGCCTGGCGCTCGACCAAGAAGATGCGGCGCAACCCCGAGCAGTTCTTCGACGTCACGATCCAGCCGCTGCTGTTCACGGCGATGTTCGCCTACATCTTCGGCGGCGCGATCTCCGGCAGCGTCGCGGACTACCTGCCGGTCATCATCCCCGGCATCCTGGCCCAGACCGCCCTCACCGCCTGCATGGCGACCGGCATCCAGCTGCGCGAGGACATGGACAAGGGCGTCTTCGACCGGTTCAAGTCGCTGCCCATCGCGCGGATCGCCCCGCTCGCGGGCCCGGCCCTCGCCGACCTGCTCCGCTACGGCACGGCCGCGACCCTGACCATCCTGGTCGGCCTGGCCATGGGCTACCGGCCGGGCGGCGGGGTGCTCGGCGTGCTCGCCGGCTGGGCGCTGACCATCGTCGCCGGCTGGTCGCTGGCCTGGATCTTCACCTATCTCGGCACCATCGCCCGCAGCGCCCAGGCCGTGCAGGGCATCTCGATGATGATCATGTTCCCGCTGACGTTCCTGTCCAACGCCTTCGTGCCCGAGAGCACCCTCCCGGGCTGGCTGCAGGCCTTCGTCAAAGTCAACCCGGTCTCGCACGTCGTCTCGGCCGTCCGCGACCTGATCAACGATGGCAACGTCACCGGCGAGGTCGCCTGGGCACTGCTCGGCTGCGCCGTCGTCGTCGCGATCTTCGCGCCGCTCGCCGTGCGGAGCTACGCCCGGAAGATGTGAGTCGTCACGGAACGAGCCGGACGACCAGGCGTCGTACGTCGTCGCGGAGCTCGTGCGGACGGCGCTCGCCCAGCGCGTCGGCGGCAGCAGTCAGTGCGCCGGGGACCAGGTCCTCGGCGCGCTGCTGCGCCCAGGCCCAGTCGAGGCTCGGCAGCATCCGGTTGTAGGCGAAGCGGTCGGCTGTCGCGATCAGGGCGGCGGCGTGCTCCCCCGGGCCCTCCGGGCGGGTGAGCTCCCACAGGCCGAGGGCGTAGACGACCGAGCCGACCACCGGGTAGTCGAGGTACGGCGCCTCGACGTCGAGCGCGAGTCCGGCCCGCTCGACCAGCCCGGCGTGCAGCGACCGGCCGGAGGCCCGTTCGCCGCTCTGGATGTGGGCACAGAGAGCGGCGGCACTCGGGTAGAGGACCCACGGGGAGAAGCCCGTGGGCAGCGCGTTGCCCGGGAAGGTACGCCGCTCGAGCTCCGCGATGCCGGCCCGGTACGACGCCAGCCCCTCGCCGACCTGCCCGCGGGCCAGTGCGACCTCGGCCCGACCGCACAGGATGCTGATGGCCCCGCCCATCAGCGACTGGCCCCCGTCGGTGGCCGCGATCTCCTCGAAGATCCGCTCCGCCTCGTCGACCCGCCCGGACCGCAGCGCCGCGATCGCGAAGACCGAGCGGGTCTGCCCGGCGTCCTCGTCGGCCCCGAGCGCGACGAGGTCGGGCAGCGCGGCCGCCGCGAGCCGCTCGGCCTCCGCGATGTCGCCGGCGGAGAGGGCCAGGCTGGCCAGCTGGGCGGTCGTCAGGGCCCGGCCCCAGGGCCCGTCCTCGACGGTCCACAGCGCCAGGGACCGCTCGCCACGCTGCCGGGCCAGGGCCAGCTCGCCGGCATTCTCGTAGACCTGGCACGCCCACTGCAGCGCGATCCGCGCGACGAAGGGGTCGGGGTCGTCGCAGAGCGCCTCCATCGCGGCCGGGTCGTCCTCGCTGCCGCCCGTCGCCAGCAGGCCGCGGACCATGCCCGCGACCCGTGGCTCATCGCCCGGGCCGAGCTCCTCGAGCCGGGCCATCGCCCGCTTCGACGTCTCGTTCGCGAAGATCATCGCGTTCACGACCACCGCGCTAAGGACCGCGCGCAGCACGACCCCGAGGTCGTCGCGGAGCTCGGCGTCGTGCAGCACGTCCTCGACGGAGTCCGCCATCCCCACCACCTTCAGGTGGGCGCCCTCGATCGACCAGAAGCCCATCAGGGCCGCGGCGAGGACGACGACCGCGTCGGCGTCGCGGTCGGCCAGCGCCCGGCGCAGGGCGTCGACCAGGTTCCCCTCCTCGACCCGGACCGCCCGCATCACGGCCACCTGGTCGACGGTGAAGAGCTGGGGAGCGAGGGCACCGGCGAGACTCGTCGCCCAGGCGCGCAGCCCGGTCGTCGCACCGGCCTCCTCGCCGGCCTCCTGCAGCCGGAGCCGGCCGAACTCGCGCACCGTCTCCAGCAGCCGGTAGCGCAGCCCGTCGCCGGTCTCATGAACGGTGACCAGGGACTGCTCGACCAGCCGCTCCACCAGGTCGAGGGCGTCCGGCGAGCCCACGACCGCGACCGCGCCGTCCAGGGCGAAGCCGTCGCGGAAGACCGACAGCCGGCGCAGCGCGGCCCGCTGGTCGTCGGGCAGCAGCGCCCACGACCAGTCGATGACGGCGAGCAGCGTCTGATGCCGCTCGGGAGCGTCGCGACTCCCTCCGCGCAGCAGCGTGAAGCGGTCGTCGAGGCGACGCGTGATCTCGGCGACGGACATGACACGGACCCGGGCCGCGGCGAGCTCGACGGCCAGCGGCAGCCCGTCGAGCCGCTCCACCAGGGACCGGACCTCCCCGTCGTCCAGACGTACGCCGGGCCGCGCGGACGTGGCCCGCTCGCGGAACAGCTCGACGGCGTCGTCGGTGCCGAGCTGCGGCAGCAGGTAGACCCGCTCCGCGGCCAGCCCCAGCGGCGAGCGGGTCGTGGTGACCACGCTCAGCTGCGGGGTGCGGGCCAGCAGCTGGGCGACCAGGTCGGCGGCGGCCTCGACGACGTGCTCGCAGTTGTCGAGAACCAGCAGTGAGGGCGCGGTGCCGATCCGGTCGACGATGCGGGCGAGCAGGTCGGTACGGCGGGCCGCCTCGCTGACCCGGGTGACGTAGGAGTCGCGCACCCCGAGGGTGTCGCCGACCTCCGCGGCGACGCCCTCCGGCGAGGTGACGCCGACCAGCTCCACGAAGTGCACCGTCGCCTGCTCGGCCCGCCGGCCGAGCAGGTGGGCCAGCCGGGTCTTGCCCAGCCCGCCGGGCCCGACGATCGAGACCAGCCTTGAGGAGCGGGTCATCGCGGCCAGGGCGGCGAGGTCGTCGTCGCGACCGATCAGCCGCGACGCGTCGTACCGGAGTCCCTCGCGGACCGGGTGGTCGCGGGCCAACAGCTCGGCGTGCAGTGCCTGCAGCTCCGGGCCGGGGTCGACGCCGAGGCGGTCGGCGAGGTTGCGGCGCACCTCGTCGTACCGCTCCAGGGCCGCCGGGACGCCGCGGACGGCAGCCTCGCTGCGCAGCAGGGCCAGCAGGGTGGGCTCGTCGGGGGCCGAGCCGTCGAGGACGGTCAGCGCCTCCTCGTGCTCGCCGAGGACGGAGAGCGCCCGGCCCAGCAGCCGGGTCATCGCCTCCCGTGCGGTGCGGGCGGTCGCGCGCAGGGTGGCGAGCTCGCCCTCCCCGGAGTCGGCGATCCGCTGCCCCGTGACGATGCGTGCCGCCGCGGCGGCGCCGGCCCAGTCGCCGCGGCGCTCGGCGTCGTGGGCGGCCAGCGTCGCCCGCCGTACCTCGGTGACGTCGCTGTCGACTGGGCCGAGGCGGTAGCCGTGGGGCGCCCGGACGACGGCGTCCGCGCTGGTCGCCGTGCGCGCGCGCGAGACGACGACCTGGAGCGCCTTGACCGGGTTGGCGGGGACGTCGTCGCCCCAGATCTCGTCGATCAGCCGCTCCTCGCTCACGCCCTCGCCGGGCGCCGAGGCGAGGGCGGCGAGGAGGGCGTGGGTGCGCTCCCCCGCCACCGGTGACCCGCGCCAGCTCACGGCGTCGAGCAGGCGCAGGTCCACGGGACTCAGGCCCGCTGGGCGGCGCCGGTGCGCTCGGCGGCCAGGGCCACGGCTGCGTCGCGGGCGGCCCCGACCTCCTCGTCGGTGAGCGTGCGGTCGGTCGCGCGGAACCGGAGCGCGAAGGCGAGCGACTTGTGCCCGTCGCCGACCTGCTCGCCGGTGTAGACGTCGAAGAGCCGGATCGACTCGAGCAGGGCACCGGCTCCCTCGCGCAGCGCCGCCTCGACGGCCGCCGCGGCGGTCGCCGCGGGGACGACGAGGGCGACGTCCTCCTTGGCGACCGGGTAGCCGGAGACCACCGGGCCGGAGGCCACGTCGACGGCCCGGCGCAGCAGCAGGTCGAGGTCGAGCTCGAGAGCCGCGGGGCGGGGCGGCAGGCCGTAGGCCTTCGCGACCTTCGGGTGCAGCTCACCGGCGTGACCGAGGACCTCGTCGCCGACCAGCAGCCGCGCACAGCGACCCGGGTGCCACGGCATCCGGCTCGCGGACTCGACCACGAGCTCGACCCCGAGCTCGGTGGCCACGCGACGGGCGAGGCCGATCGCGTCGGCCCAGCCGGCCTCGCGGCCCTCGCCCCACCAGCCGGCCCGCTCCCGCTCACCGGCCAGCACCACGGCGAGGTGCAGCGGCTGCTCGGGCAGCGTGTCGAAGAGCTTCGCGAGCTCGTCGTCAGTGGGGCGCCGGTCGACGCCGTAGATCGGGGCCGGCCCGCGGTCGACGGGGAACGCGACCGTGCCGGTCTCGAAGAGCGCGACCCCGGCCGCGCCGCGGCCGACGTTGCGGGCCGCGGCCTTCAGCAGGCCGGGCAGCAGCGTCGTCGTGTAGGCCGGCTCCTCGCTCGAGAGCGGGTTGGCCAGCCCGACCGTGTGCCGCAGCGGGTCGTCGGCCGGCAGGCCGAGGGCGTTGAAGGTCGCCTCGCCGACGAACGGGAAGCTGACCACCTCGACGTAGCCGGCACCGGCCACGGTGCGCCCGACCCGACGGCGCAGCCGCTGCTCGCGGGTCAGCCCGCGGCCCGCAGACGGCGTCGGCAGCACGCTCGGCACCTGGTCGTAGCCGACCACGCGGGCGACCTCCTCGACCAGGTCGAACGGGTCCGTGAGGTCGGGGCGCCAGCTGGGCGGGACTGCGGTGAGCCGGTCGCCGTCCACCGTGACGGTGCAGCCCACGGCCTCGAGGTCGGCGACGGCGGTGGCGGGGTCGATGGCGATGCCGGTGACCCGCGCGGGCAGGTCGGCGTCGATGGCGATCGCGAGCGGCACCGGCGGGGTGCCGACCACGGTCACACCAGGGTGGACCGTGCCGCCGCCGTACGTCGTGAGCAGCTCGACCACCCGGTCGGCCGCGGCCTCGCAGATCGTCGGGTCGACGCCGCGCTCGTTGCGCTTGCCGGCCTCGGAGGAGATCTTGTGCCGCTTGCCGGTGCGGAACATCGCGGTGGCGTCCCAGTGGGCCGCCTCGACGAGGACCGAGGTCGTGGTGGACGACATCTCGGTGGTCTCACCGCCCATCACGCCGCCCAGGCCGATCAGGCCGGAGTCGTCGGTGACGACCAGGTCCTCGGGCGACAGCGCCCGGTCGGTGCCGTCAAGGGTGGTCAGCCGCTCGCCCTCAGTCGCCCGGCGGACCCGGACCGTGCCCTGCACCTTGTCGGCGTCGTAGCCGTGGATCGGGCGGCCGGTCTCGAGCATCACGTAGTTCGTGATGTCGACGGCCAACGAGATGGAGCGCATGCCGGCGTGCTGGAGCCGCTCGGCCAGCCACGCGGGCGTCGGGGCGGCCGGGTCGAACCCGGTCACCTGCCGGGCCACGAAGACCGGACAGCCGACGGCGTCGTCGACCTCGACCGGCCAGCCCTCGGCGTTGGCGGCCGGGGTCTCGCGCAGCGCCGGGTCACGGTACGGCGCGTCGTAGGCCAGGGCCGCGTCGCGGGCGATGCCCCGCAGCGACAGGCCGTAGGCCCGGTCGGGGTTGATCTCGAACTCGATCACCTCGGCGTCGAGCCCGAGCACGCCGAAGGCGTCCTGACCCGGCTCGCCCGCGTCGGCGGGCAGCACGATGATGCCGTCGTGGTCCTCGCCCAGACCCAGCTCGCGCGCCGAGCAGATCATCCCCGCGGAGAGATGGCCGTAGGTCTTGCGCGCGGAGATCGCGAAGTCGCCGGGGAGCACTGCTCCCGGGAGCACGCAGACGACCAGGTCGCCGGGTGCGAAGTTGTGGGCGCCGCAGACGATGCCCTGGGGCTCGCCGGTGCCGTTGGCGTCGCCGACGTCGACGGTGCACCAGTTGATCGTCTTGCCGTTCTTCTGCGGCTCGGGCTCCATCGTGAGCACCCGGCCGAGGACCAGCGGGCCGGTGATCGCGTCGCCGGCGCGGTCGATCGCCTCGAGCTTGAGACCGAGCGCGGTCAGCCGCGCGGTCAGGTCGTCGGTGGTCACGCCGGCCGGCAGGTCGACGTACTCCTCGATCCAGGATCGGGATGCCTTCATGTGCTCAGAGTTCCGTTCCGAAAGCGGTGGTGAAGCGGACGTCGCCCTCGAAGAGCTCGCGGAGGTCCTCGAGCCCGTGGCGGAACATCAGCGTCCGGTCGATGCCCATGCCGAAGGCGAAGCCGGTGTAGCGCTCGGCGTCCACGCCGCAGGCGGTGAGCACCCGCGGATTCACGACACCGCAGCCACCCCACTCGATCCAGCCCTCCCCGCGGCAGGTGCGACACGGCGAGCCCTCCAGCTCGCCGGCGCCCCGGCAGACGAAGCAGACCAGGTCGACCTCGGCGGACGGCTCGGTGAAGGGGAAGTACGACGGCCGGAACCGGGTCGTGATCCCCTCGCCGAACATCGACGTCGCGAAGTGGTCGAGGGTGCCCTTGAGGTGGGCCATGCTGATGCCCTCGTCGATCGCGAGGCCCTCGACCTGGTGGAACATCGGGCTGTGCGTGGCGTCGTACTCGTCGGTGCGGAAGACCCGCCCCGGGCAGACGACGTAGATCGGCGGCGTACGGGTCAGCATCGTGCGCGCCTGCACCGGCGAGGTGTGGGTGCGCAGCACCATCGCGTTCTCGGCCGGCTCGGTCCAGAAGGTGTCCTGCATCGTGCGCGCCGGGTGGTCGGCACCGAGGTTGAGGGCGTCGAAGTTGAGCCACTCGGCCTCGATGACCGGGCCCTCCGCGACCTCCCAGCCCATGGCCACAAAGATGTCGGCGATCAGCTCGGAGCCGGTGGTGATCGGGTGGCGGGCACCCGACGGAAGCCGGTCGGTCGGGAGCGTGACGTCGACGGTCTCCTCGACCAGCATCCGCTCCTCGTGCTCGACCTCGAGCACGGCCTGCCGCTCCCCCAGCGCCTTGTTGACGGCACCGCGGGCCTGGCCGATGCGCTGGCCGGCCTCCTTGCGGGCCTGCGGCGGGAGCGCCCCGATCTCGCGGTTGGCCAGCGCCAGCGGCGACCGGTCTCCGGTGTGGTCGATCCGCACCTGCTTGAGCCCGTCGAGATCGGCAGCGCCGGCGATCGCCGCGAGGGCGGCGTCACGGGCGGCCTCGACCTCCTCGGACTTCAAGGGCGTGACCTCCACGGGGTCGTAGTCGGTGTTCGGGCCGGACAACTCGGGCCTCTCGTCGTGCGTCAATAGCAGGGTGAACGTCACCGTGGAGTCTAGGGAGCCGGTCGCCGGACGCGCGAACCGGTTCCCGGCGTACCCGGTCCGGCAGCTGCTCCGCTTCGCGTGGGCGGAGCTGCAGTCCTGCGTCTTCGCCGCCGCGGTGTTCGCCGGGCTGCTGGTCTGCTTCGTCGTCCCGCTGCCGGTGGCGTCGTACGACGCACTGCTGGTGTGGTGCGTCGCGGTCACGCTCGGCTTCTGGTGGCTGGGCCTGGAGAGCTGGCGCGAGGTGCTGGTGATCTGCGCCTTCCACCTGCTGGGACTCGGCCTGGAGCTGTTCAAGGTGCACGTCGGCTCCTGGTCCTACCCCGGCGACGCGGTGACCAAGGTGGCGGGCGTGCCGCTCTTCTCCGGCTTCATGTACGCCGCCGTCGGCTCCTACATCTGCCAGGCCTGGCGGCGCCTGGACCTGCGGGTCAGCCACTACCCGGCACTGCCCGCGACGGCGGTCGCCGTGGGGATCTACGCGAACTTCTTCACCCACCACTGGATCGTCGACCTGCGCGTGCCGCTCGCGCTGGCGGGGCTGGTGCTGCTGCGCCGTACCTGGGTGCACTTCACCGTCGGCCCGGCCCGCTACCGGATGCCCCTGGCCGTGTCGTTCCTGCTGATCGGGCTCTTCCTCTGGATCGCCGAGAACCTCGCGACCCTGCTGGACGCCTGGGCCTACCCCGGCCAGGAGCAGGTCTGGCACGTCGTGCACGCGTCGAAGATCGGGGCCTGGGCGCTGCTGGTCACGATGAGCTTCGTGCTCGTGGCGACCGTGAAGCGGTACGAGGGCGTCCTGCACCACGTGGAGGAGTCGTCGGTCAGTCCTGGCGACGATCCTCGGCCGGCCAGCACGTGACTACACGGGCGCCGCCGCCGGGGGCGTCGTCGATGACCACGATGCCGCCGTGGGCGCGGACCAGACCGTGCACGATGTAGAGCCCGAGGCCCGAGCCGCCCCGTACGCCGCCCTTCCAGAACTTGGTGAAGACCCGGCGGCGCAGCTCGACGGGGATCCCGGTGCCCTGGTCGTCGACGGTGACCTCCACGCCCGGCCACTCGGTGCCCTCGGGCATCGCGCGCAGGGCCACCCGGACCGTGCCGTCGCCGTGCCGGACGCCGTTCTCGACCAGGTTGGTGACCACCTGGGTGAACTTGTCGGGGTCGACCGTGATCTCCGGCAGGTCGGGGCCGACCTCCAGCTCGACGGGGGTGGCGGTGCCGGCGGAGACCGACTCGACGATCCGGTGGACCAGGACCTGGGCGTCGGCGGGCCGCGGGTAGAGCTGGAGCCGCCCGGTGTCGATGCGGGCCACGTCGAGCAGCTCGGCGATCAGCCGGCTGAGCCGGTCGGAGTCGGCGTGCACGGTGGTGAGCATCAGCTTCTTCTGCTCGTCGTTCAGCTTGTCCCACCGGTTCAGCAGGGCCTGGACGAAGCCCTTCACCCCGGTCAGCGGCGAGCGCAGCTCGTGGGCCACCGTCGCGACCAGGTCGGAGCGCTCGCGGTCCAGGCGCGCGCGACCACGGCCCGAGCGCAGGGTCACCACGACCCGGGACACCGGCTGGTCGAGGGCGGGCCTGTGGATCCGGGCCGCGACCAGGACCTCCTCCCCGTTGGGGAGCTGCCAGGACTGCTCGGGGACCGCCCGCCGGGTCGCGAGGCCGCGGTAGGGGCGGTTGACGTCGTACCAGTGCTGGCCCTCGTGATCCTGCAGCGTGAGGACCTCACCCAGCGGCCGACCGACCGTCTCGACGGCGGTCAGGCCGAGCATCGTGGCGGCGACCGAGGACACCAGGGTCACGACCCGGTCGGGGCCGGCCACCACCACGCCGTCGGGCAGCGAGTCGGCGAGCGCCTGGGCGTCGTGCTCCGGGTCGGTCACTCCTGCAGGGTACGGCGCTGGGCCCGCGCGGAGGCGTAGAGGCAGAGGGCGGCCGCGGTGGAGAGGTTGAGGCTCTCGGCGCGGCCATGAATCGGGATCCGGACCCGGTGGTCGGCGAGCGCCGCCAGCTCGTCGGGCAGCCCCCAGGCCTCGTTGCCGAACAGCCAGGCCGTCGGACGGGTGAGCAGCTCGTCGGCCTCGAAGAGGTCGACCTCGCCGGCACCGTCGGCGGCCAGCACGGTCAGGCCCGCGGCCCGGGCGGCCCGGACCGCGGCGGCGGCGTCCGGCTCGACCGCGACCGGGACGTGGAAGAGACTGCCCACGCTCGCCCGAACCGTCTTCGGGTTGTAGGCGTCGACGGAGCTGCCGGCGAGCACCACGACCTCGACGCCGGCCGCGTCCGCGCACCGGACGACGGTGCCCGCGTTGCCGGGGTCACGCACGTCGGCGCACAGCGCCACCAGCCGGCGCGGGGTGCTGAGCAGGTCGTCGAGCGGCCGGTCCAGGTGGCGGCAGAGCGCCACCACGCCGGCGGGCGACACACTGTCGCTCAGCGAGGCCAGGGCCCGGTCGTCGACAAGCGTCCACGGGACCTCGACCGCCTCCGTGGCGAGCCCGGCGTACTGCTCGGTGGCGGCGGGGGTCGCGAAGACCTCGACGACGCAGCCCGGCACGGACAGCGCCCCCTCGACGGCCTTCGGGCCGTCGGCGAGGAACAGCCGCCGCTCGGATCGCACCGAGCGGCGGCTGAGCTTGCGCGTGTCCTTGAGACGACCGTTGCCGGTCGTCAGAGGGGTGGTCAGGCCGAGGCCTCCGCCTTGGGGGCGTTGACGTCCGCGGGCAGCGCGGCCTTGGCGACCTCGACCAGCGCGTTGAAGGCGGCCACGTCGTTGACGGCCAGCTCGGCCAGGATCTTGCGGTCGACCTCGACACCGGCCAGGCCGAGGCCCTGGATGAACCGGTTGTAGGTGATCCCCTGGGCGCGGGCCGCAGCGTTGATCCGCTGGATCCACAGCTTGCGGAAGTTGCCCTTGTTCTTGCGCCGGTCGTTGTAGCTGTAGACCAGCGAGTGGGTGACCTGCTCCTTGGCCTTGCGGTACAGGCGCGAGCGCTGACCGCGGTAGCCGCTGGCCCGCTCGAGGACGACCCGGCGCTTCTTCTGGGCGTTGACCGCCCGCTTGACGCGTGCCACTTGTTACTCCTTGGTGCTCAAAGTTCGGTTCGGGAGACCCCCGGTCGGGGTCTGGGGCAGAGCCCCAGCGGGGGCTCACGGGGGCGGAGCCCCGTGGGAGTCAGAGACCCAGCATCTTCTTCGCGCGGGGGACGTCGGCCTTGGCGACCTCGACGGTCCCGGTCAGGCGGCGCGTGACCTTCGAGGCCTTCTTCTCGAGGTTGTGGCGCTTGCCGGCCTTCTCGCGAAGGATCTTGCCGGACCCGGTCACGCGGAAGCGCTTCCCGGCACCCGAGTGGCTCTTGTTCTTCGGCATCTGTTTCTCTCTCTCGTCGTCCTGCCCGGCGCACGGTGGCGCGCCGGCGAGGATGGTCTGCGGTGGGGCTCAGGCCTCGATCTCGGGATCGAGGTTCTCGGAGCGGCCACGCTCCTTCTTCTTCGCCACCGGTCCGGCGGCGTGGGCGGCGTCGCGCTCGGCCTGCTCCTCGGCCTGGGCCGCGGCACGCTCGGCGGCGCGGGACTCCTTGGCGGCGAGGGCGTCGACCTTGGCGTCGGCCTTCTTCTTGTGCGGGCCGAGCACCATGATCATGTTGCGGCCGTCCTGCTTGGGCGAGGACTCCACGAAGCCGAGCTCCGCGACGTCCTCGGACAGCTTCTGCAGCAGCCGGAAGCCCAGCTCGGGGCGGTGCTGCTCGCGGCCGCGGAACATGATCGTGATCTTGACCTTGTCGCCGGCCTTGAGGAAGCGCACCACGTGACCCTTCTTGGTCTCGTAGTCGTGCGCGTCGATCTTGGGACGAAGCTTCATCTCCTTGATGATCACGTTCGTCTGGTTCCGGCGGGCCTCGCGGGCCTTCTGGGCGTTCTCGTACTTGAACTTCCCGTAGTCCATGAGCTTGCAGACCGGCGGGCGGGCCATGGGCGCGATCTCGACGAGGTCGAGGTCGGCTTCCTGGGCAAGGCGCAGCGCATCGGCCGTCGGCACGATGCCGACGGTCTCGCCGCTGGGTCCAACGAGGCGGACCTCGGAAACCCGGATCCGGTCGTTGATACGAAGCTCGGTGCTGATGTGTCCTCCAGTGGTAGGTGGCCAGGTGGTCTCGTCGTGCGGGCGGGGGCCCGAAATCAACGAAGGCTTCCGCTCATCCAAGCGGAAGCCAGTCGCGACACGTCACCGCGAGGTGATCGCACCACCGAGGACCACCACCGGACGACCAGCGCCTGGTGGGACCTACGGGACCGGACCCGACGACCTGATCGTGCTTCGGCCGATGCGGGTGGGAGACGATGTTGCTTGTCCTCCGCTTGATGATCGGCTCCCCGGACGCCTCGCGGCACGGGGAACTGATCGGTCAACACCCGAGGTTAGCCGAACATTCCGGCATGCCGCTAATCGGTGGGGCGCACCCAGGCGGGCTGCCCGGCAACCTGGGCGAGCGTCCAGCCGGCAGCGAGACCGTGCAGGTCCTCGCCCTCGACGACGACAGGGATCGGACCGGCGACATCGACCACCAGGGCAGCCGCCCCCTCCTGGACCGCCGACTGGGCCGCGAGCTGCGTGAGCACCGGCACCGGACGGGCCTGCGGGTCCCAGGCCCGCAAGGCCTCCAGCCCCGTGAACGCCAGCAGCGCCAGCCGGCCGTCGGCGCCGGTGAGCAGCACGGCCGCCATGTCGGCGGACTTGTCGCGGGTCCGGCCGGCCTGGTCGACCTCCACCTCCCCCAGCACCGCGACGACCGGCACCAGGAGTCGCCCCGTCTGCAGCGCGGCGAGCACGCCGGCGTACCGACCCGGCTCGTCAGGCGCCTCGTCGTACGACGCCAGGGCCGCGGCCAGGTCGCCCGGGACCGCACCCGTGTCGTCGGGGTACGCCGGGCTCGCCAGCTCGCGACGGGCTCCGTCCACCTGCTCCATGGCTCCATTGTCAGGCGGACGACCCGGTGACGGGAACCGGGGCCGCCGCGCGCCGTGTGGGAGGCTGATCGCGTGGACGACGCGAGCTGGGCAGCGCTGACCTTGAGCCTCACCGTGGTGGGCGGGATCTGGACCTGGTACGCCTTCCGCCGCCGGGGCCTGGCCTCCGGGATCCGCGGGATCGGGCTGACCCTGCTGCCGCTGGCGGCGTACCTCACCGACACGCTGCGGATGTTCACCCGGATCGTCGACGCGGTCGGCGACTGGGCCGGCGGCCTGGCCCTCAACCCCCGGGTGTGGTCCGGCATCGTGGTCGCGGGCGTCGCCGTCGTCGCCTTCGTCGTGGCCCGGGCCATCGACGCGCGCCGGCCCCGGGTCGCGCCCCCGGCCGAGGAGCCCGGCCGCCTGGAGCGGCCCGCGAACGCCGAGCAGCGCGGCGCACCTGCGGTCCGGGACGACGACATGGCCGACATCGAGGCGCTGCTGCGCAAGCGGGGCATCTCCTGATGGCCGGGAGCACCACCATCGAGCGCAACCGGCTCTGGGCCCGGCTGAACACCGCCGTCGCCGCCCAGGAGACCCCCTTCTCCTCGCCCCTGGTCGTGGTCGACCTCGACGCGTTCGACGCCAACGCCAAGGACCTCGTACGCCGCGCCGCCGGCAAGCCGGTGCGGGTCGCCTCCAAGTCGGTCCGCGTGCCCGACCTGCTGCGCCGGGTCCTGGCCCGCGACGGGTTCGAGGGCGTCCTGGCCTTCACCCTCCGCGAGGCGCTGTGGCTCGAGGAGCAGGGGGTCAGCGACGACCTGGTCGTCGCCTACCCGACCGTCGACCGCGGAGCGCTGGCCACGCTGGTCGCCTCCCCCCGGGCCGCCGCCCACGTCACGCTGATGGTCGACGACGTCGCCCAGCTCGACGTGGTCGACTCCGTGCGGTCCTCGACCGCCGTCCCGGTGCGGATCGCCATCGACGTCGACGCCGGGCTGCGGATCGGCAGCCAGCACGTCGGCCCCAAGCGCTCCCCCCTGTACGACGCCTCCGGGGTGCTGGAGCTGGCCCGCACCATCACCTCCCGGCCGGGCTTCCGGCTGGTCGGCGTGATGACCTACGAGGGCCAGGTGGCCGGACTGCAGGACGTCGTCCCGACCGCGCGGGCGCGGTCGATGATCGTGCGCGGCCTGAAGACCGCGTCGGTCGCCCAGCTCGCCCGCCGGCGGCGCGAGGTCGCCGACGTGCTCGCCGAGATCACCGAGCTGGAGTTCTGGAACGCCGGCGGCTCGGGGTCGGTGGAGTCCTCCGGCGGGGACCCCGTGGTGACGGAGATCGCCGCGGGCTCCGGCCTCCTCGTCCCCACGCTCTTCGACCACTACCGCTCCTTCGCGCCGCGACCGGCGGCGTTCTACGGGCTGCCGGTCACCCGGCGCCCCTCGCCCGACGTCGCGACCGTGCACGGCGGCGGCCTGGTCGCCTCCGGCCCCGCCGGCCCCGACCGGCTGCCGACCCCCTGGGCACCCGCCGGGCTGCAGGTGACCACCCTGGAGGGCGCGGGCGAGGTGCAGACCCCGCTCGTCGGGCACACCGCCGCGCTGCTGCAGATCGGCGACCTGGTGTGGTTCCGCCACGCCAAGGCCGGCGAGCTGATGGAGCACACCAACGCCGCGCACCTGCTCGCCGGCGACGCGCTGGTCGGCACGGCCACCACCTACCGTGGCCACGGTCTCGCCTTCTGACGTCCTGCGGCTGGCCCTCGACCGGCCGGCCACGCTCGGCGACGGACGGCTGGTCTGCATCGACGGCCCGGCCGGGTCCGGCAAGACCACCCTCGCTGCGGGCCTGGCCGCGCTCGACCCGCGCGCCGTGGTCGTGCACACCGACGAGCTGCTCGACGGCTGGGCGGGACTGCCGACGCTGGCGCCGCGGCTGGCGGCGCTGCTGGAGCCGCTGGCCCGGGGCGAGGACTCGTCGTACCTCCGCTACGACTGGTTCGCCGGGCGGTACGCCGAGGAGGTGGCGGTCCCCCGGACCCCGCTGCTGGTCCTGGAGGGCGTCGGCTCGGGCGCGCGGCTGCTGGCGCCGTACCGGACGCTGCTGGTGTGGGTCGGCGCTCCGGACGAGGAGCGGCTGCGGCGGGTGGTCGAGCGGGACGGGCCCGCCGTCGCGCCGTACCTCCCGGCCTGGGTGGC
Source organism: Nocardioides lianchengensis (assembly GCF_900101465.1). Taxonomy (GTDB): domain Bacteria; phylum Actinomycetota; class Actinomycetes; order Propionibacteriales; family Nocardioidaceae; genus Nocardioides; species Nocardioides lianchengensis. The sequence goes on along the minus strand of NZ_FMZM01000005.1, from coordinate 349,388 downwards.
CGACGAGGCGCGGCACTTCGCCGAGGAGGGCACGTCCACCACGGCGGACCTCCACGTCGGGAACCTCCCGAGCGCCTAGGGTCTACGCGTGCTCCCTCCCAGCGGTGACCAGTTCGAGATCGCGGCGGGCGGCTACCGCGCCGTCGTCACCGAGAGCGGCGCCGCGCTGCGGCTGCTGACGTACGGCGGCCGCGCGCTCGTCGACGGGTTCGGCGAGCAGGAGCAGTCCTCGGGCGGCCGCGGCCAACTGCTGGTGCCCTGGCCGAACCGGGTCCGCGACGGGCAGTACTCCTTCGGCGGCGCCGACCACCAGCTCGCGCTGACCGAGCCGAAGCGGCACAACGCCTCGCACGGCCTGGCCCGCTGGGTGGCCTGGACCGTGCAGGAGCACACCGCGCACTCGGTGGCGCTCACCTACCGGCTGATGGCGCAGACCGGCTACCCGTGGACGGTCGACCTCAGCGTCGTCTACGACCTGTCGGCGGACGGGCTGACCGTCACCCAGACGGCGACCAACACCTCCGACGCGGCAGCCCCGTACGCGAGTGGGGCGCACCCGTATCTCACGGTCGGGGCCGGCCCGGTCGACACGCTGGAGCTCACCATGCCCGCCGCGACGCGGCTGCTGACCGACCCCGAGCGGCTGCTCCCCACGGGGCGCGAGGCGGTGGACGGGACGCCGTACGACTTCCGCGTGACGCGGCCGCTGCGTGCGGTGGCCCTCAACGACTCCTTCACCGACCTGGCCCGGGACTCGCGCGGCATGGCGACCACGGTGCTCCGGGACCCGGGCTCTGGCCTCGGCGTCGCGCTCTGGGTCGACGAGCACCACCCGTGGCTGCTGCTCTACACCGCCGACGACGTCGCGGGCACGGCTCGCCGGTCGATCGCCGTCGAGCCGATGACGGCGCCGCCGGACGCGTTCCGGTCCGGGGACGACCTGCTGGTGCTGGGCGCCGCGGGGAGCCCGGACGACGAGGTCTCGGCGACCTGGGGGATCCGGGCCGTCGACTGACGGGGACGCGCCAGCGAACCCGTCGTTGGTGGTCGAGCGAGCGGCGCGACTGAGGAACGAAGTCGCGACCCGCGTGTCGAGACCTGGGGACGCGCCAGCGAACCCGTCGTTGGTGGTCGAGCGAGCGGCGCGACCGAGGCACGACGTCGCGACCCGCATGTCGAGACCCGGTGAGGGGTCCGCCGGCGGTGGCCACCGTCACCTGCCGGCTGCGGGGGTTTCGACACGCTCGTCGCTAGCGCCCCTCGCTGCTCAACCACCGACGGGGACCACCGGCGGTGGCCGCCGTCACCGGCTGGCTGCGGGGATCTCGACGGGCGCTCAGGACGTCGACCTTCGCTGCTCGATCACCGGAGGGGGCTGCTCGATCACCGGTTCGGCGGCTGGTCGACGAGGGCGCGGAGCTGGCGGACGGCGCGGGTGGCGCGCTGGCCGTCGGAGCCCTGGATGCCCATGGCCGAGAGCGTCTCGCCGTCGGCGAGGTCGAGGGTGACCCAGGGCGCGCCGGGAGGCAGCCGGACGGCGATGACCTGCGCCCAGTCGAGCTCGTGGCGGCGGTAGCCGTTGACGACGACCAGCCGGTCCCGCTCGGCGACCACGCGGGAGCGCACCAGCGCGTTCATCGCGGTCGCGCCGAGCAGCCAGAGGACGGTGAGAGTGCCGATCTGGATCGCGGTGAAGCGGGCCCGGGTCTCGTCGTCGAAGGCGAACCAGGCGGCGAGGAAGAGCGCCAGCAGCAGCGTGCCGCCCGCCGCGCCGGCGATCCGAGGACCGAGGGGGCGCCAGGTATGGGGAAGGCTCACGGCGTGGTCGGGCGCCGCCGCCGGCTCAGAGCCGGCAGGCATCGATCTTCGTCGTCAGGATGCCGCGGGCGCCGATCTGGTAGAGCTCGTCCATCAGCCGCTGGGAGCCGTCGCGCGGGACCATCGCCCGCACCGCGACCCAGCCCTCGCGGCGCAGCGGGGAGACCGTCGGGCCCTCGATGCCGGGGGTGAGCCGGACCGCCTCGGCGACCCGCGACTCCTCGATGTCGTAGTCCATCATCACGTAACCGCGGGCGACCAGGACGCCCTCGAGCCGACGCTTGAACACGTCGAAGCCCGGCGGCACCGAGCCGCTGCGCGTCACCAGGACGGCCTCGGACTCCAGGATCGTCTCGCCGAAGACCTCCAGCCCGGCCTGGCGCAGGGTGCTGCCGGTCTCGACGACGTCGGCGATCGCGTCGGCCACCCCCAGCTGGATGCTGGTCTCGACCGCACCGTCGAGACGGACCACGCTGGCCTCGATGCCGCGCTCCTCCAGGAACGCGCGCACCACCCCGACGTACGACGTGGCGATCCGCGCGCCGGACAGCTGGGCCAGGTCGGTGAACGCGCCCTTCGGCCCGGCGAAGCGGAACCGGCTGCGGCCGAAGCCGAGGCTCAGCGCCTCCTCGGCCTTGGCGCCGGAGTCGAGCAGCAGGTCGCGGCCGGTGACGCCGATGTCGAGCGTGCCCTCGCCGACGTACAGGGCGATGTCGCGCGGGCGGAGGTAGAAGAACTCGACGCCGTTCTCGGCGTCGGTCAGCGTGAGCTGCTTGGCGTCCTCGCGCTGGCGGTAGCCGGACTCACGCAGCATCTCGGAGGCGGACTGGGACAGCGACCCCTTGTTGGGGACCGCGATGCGGAGCAGGGACATGGGGATCTCTCAGAGGTGGGCGTAGACGTCGTCGAGCTCGATGCCGGTCGCCAGCATCAGCACCTGGGCGTGGTAGAGCAGCTGGCTGATCTCCTCGGCCGCCCGCTCGGCGCCCTCGTGCTCGGCGGCCATCCAGGACTCGGCGGCCTCCTCGACCAGCTTCTTGCCGATGGCATGGACGCCGGCCTCGAGCTGCTGCACCGTCCCGGATCCCTCGGGCCTGGTGCGAGCCTTCTCGCTCAGCTCGGCCCACAGCTCGTCGAACGTCTTCACGGTCGGCAACTCTAGGCGGTCGTGGCCGCTGGCCGGGACGGCGGCCCCCACGCTGGTACGGTCCGGGCATGGGCCAGACGGCGTCGCTGACCAGGCAGCGCCGGCGGTTCCGGATCGCGGTCCCCGCTGCCCTGGCCTTCCTGCTCGTCTTCGGGCTGCTGCTGGAGCCGTGGTTCTCCACGGCGGTGCGCGAGAGCGCGAGCAGCGCGGGGCTCATCATCGTCGCCGTGGTCGGGATGACCAGCTGCGCGGTCCGGGCCCGCCAGACCGCCGGCCGGCGGCAGCGCTCCTGGCTGCTGCTGATCGCCGCCGGCGCCTCCGGAGTGCTCAGCAACGTCTGGGTGGCGGCGGTCGGGTCCGACCCCCTGGAGTCCCCGAGCACCTTCGGCGACCTGCTGCTCGCGCTGGCGCTGGTGCTCTCGATCGCGGCCCTGCTCAACTTCCCGACCGTACGACGGCGCGGGATCGACCTGCTCCTGCTCGTGCTCGACGGCATCGTCATCGCCGCCGGCGTCCTCATCATCGCCTCGGTCCTGGTCTACGCCGCCCTGGCCGACCCGGTCGGCGGCTCCGGACCCGACGTGACCCCGGTCCTGCTCCCCGTCCTCGACGTCGTGCTGGCGACCGTCGCCCTGCTCCTCGTGCTGCGCAGCGGGGGCGCCGACCGCCCGGTGCTGGCGCTGGTCTCGGCCGGGTTCGTGATGTACACCGCGGCCGACCTCTCCTTCGCCGTCCGGGTCGCGGAGGACGAGTTCCACTTCGGCACCGTCGGCGACCTCGGGTGGATGGCCGGCTACCTGCTCATCGGACTGGCCGCGTGGTACCCGAGTGCCCAGGTCGACGGCCCCGAGCAGGACGCCACCGGGTCCTCCGACGCCCGCGACACGCTGCTGGTCTACGCGGTCACCCTCATTGCGGCGACCGTGCAGGTGGCCTTCTCCTCCGAGACCGAGATCGCCGGCGCCCAGGCCGTCGTCTGGCTGGTGCTGGTCCTGGCCGCGGGGGTCCGGCAGACGCTGCTCACCTACGACAACGCAACCCTGCGGCGCGGCCTGGAGCACCGGGTGCGCGAGCAGACCGCCGACCTGCGCCGCCTGGTGCGCCAGACCGAGGTGCTGGTCAGCTCGGTGGGCGACGGGATCTACGGCGTCGACCTCTCCGGACGGATCACCTTCGTCAACCCCTCGGGCGCGAAGGCACTCGGCTACTCCCCCGACGAACTGCTCGGTCGCAACGCGCACCTGGACTTCCACGGACCGGCCGCCGACGGGACGCCGTACCCGCTCGAGCAGTGCTACATCACCGACGCGATCCTGTCCGGCCGGGTCTCGAGCGCCGAGCTGGACGAGTACCAGCGCGCCAACGGCGAGCTGTTCCCGGTCGAGATCACGGCCAGCCCGCTGCTCGACGGCGACGACCACGAGCGGATCCGGGGTGCGGTCGTGGTCTTCCGCGACATGACCCAGCGCCGCGAGGTCGACCGGATGAAGAACGAGTTCGTCTCGGTCGTCAGCCACGAGCTGCGGACGCCGCTGACCTCGATCCGGGGCGCCCTGGGTCTGCTGGCGACCGGCAGCCTGGGCGAGCTGAGCCCGCGCGCGCAGTCGATCACCTCGATCGCGCTGGAGTCGAGCGAGCGGCTGGGCCGGCTGATCAACGACATCCTCGACCTCGAGCGCATCGAGTCCGGGAGTCGCCAGCTCGACCTCGGCACCCACCGGGCGGCCGACCTCCTCGCCGCGTCGGCCGACGAAATGACGGCGCTGGCCCGGGACCACGACATGCGCCTCGCGGTCGGCGCCGCCGAGGGCGTGGTGGTCGCCGACCGGGACCGGGTCGTGCAGACCCTCGCCAACCTGATCGGCAACGCCGTCAAGTTCTCCGGCGACGGCGACGTGGTCGTCCTCGAGGCCGCCGCGGGGGAAGACGAGGTCGTGTTCAGCGTGCGCGACCAGGGGCGCGGCATCCCGCCCGACAAGCTGGCCACCATCTTCGAGCGCTTCCAGCAGGTCGACTCCTCCGACGCCCGTCAGAAGGGGGGCACCGGACTCGGCCTGACGATCAGTCGCGGCATCGTCGAGCGACACGGCGGCCGGATCTGGGCCGAGAGCGAGGTGGGCGCGGGGACGACGGTCCGGTTCACGCTGCCCACCCCCCGTCGCTCCCAGCTTGCGGCCCCGGGTGAGCACGACCTGCCGATCGGGCACGTCGTGCTCCTGGCCTCCGACGTGGCCGCCAGGTCCTCGTGGGCGGCCCGCCTCGGCGCGGCCGGATACCACCTGGAGGGCGACCGGTCGCCGGCGGTCGTGGTCACCGGTCCGGCCAGCGAGCCGCTGACTCGCGAGCGGATGCTCGCGGCGCTCGAGGTCTCGCGGCGCAGCGACGGCGACACCGCCCTGGTCCTGGAGCCGGACGAGCGGATCGCGGACGAGGTCAGTCGCTGGATCGCCGACAGCGGCGTCCCGGTCGCGTCGGTGCCCAGCAGCTCCGAGGGGCAGACCCTGCTCGGGCAGCTGCGGCCGACCGTCCTCGTCGTCGACCTCGAGCGCTCGTGGGCGGAGGCCCTCGGCCTGGTGCGCGACCTCCGCGCCCGCATCCGGGACGGCGAGACGGCGGTCATCGCCTACCGGGCGTCGCCCCGGCAGGGGCGGGTGGGCACCGCCGCGAGCGATCCGGCAGGATCGTCCTCGGACCGGACCGAGGACGACATCCTCGGCCAGCGACTCGTGGCGCTGATGGACATCGTGACAGCCCGTTTGGGCGGAGGCCCCACTTGAACCCATCCCAGCCGCCCGTGAGCACGCGATCGCGGCGCCTCGGCGTCGACATCTCGATCCGCACGGCCTCGGGCGCCGGACGCACCACGCTCTCGGCGTTCGACCACGCGCTGCTCAACGCCGGCGTGGCGAACTTCAACCTGCTGGCACTCTCGTCGGTGATCCCGCCGGGCAGCACCGTCACGCACGTCGCCGACGGCTCCGAGCAGCCGGTCGAGGGCGACCACGGCGACCGGCTCTACTGCGTGCTGTCCACGGCGTACGCCGTCGAGCCGGGTCAGGTCGCCTGGGCCGGCCTCGGCTGGACCGTGGACGAGGAGACCGGTGGTGGACTCTTCGTCGAGCACGCCGCCCGGACCGAGGAGGACCTCCACCGCGCCTTGAGCGACTCGCTCGGAGACGTGGTCGCGCACCGTGGCGGCGGGTACGGCGAGTTCCGCACGCTGACCGCCTCGGCGTCGTACGTCGACCGCCCGGTCTGTGCCCTCGCCGTGGCCGCCTACGAGGTCAGCGGATGGACCCCCCGTGCCTGACACCCCCCGGCCGGAGCTGCCGGTCCGGATCAGCGTCGAGACCGACGTCGACGCCGAGACCGCCGCCACCTACTACCGGCTGTACGTCGAGACGTTCGGCCACCTGGCCACCAAGGCCGTCGCCCGGCAGCTCCTGCACGAGGACGAGTTCCTCGAGGAGATGCACGACCCCCGGGTCAGCAAGTACGTCGCGTGGGACGGCGACGACGTCATCGGGCTGACCACCTTGACCAAGCACCTCGAGACGGTCCCGTGGATCAGCCCGGCGTACTTCGAGCACCACTACCCCGAGCAGTGGGCGCGGGACGCCGTCTACTACCTGGGCGTCACGTTGGTGGCGAAGAGCCGGCGTGAGTCGCACGTCTTCCAGGCGATGATCGCGGCCTGCACCGAGCTCATCCTGCGCGAGCGCGCGGTATGCGCCTGGGACATGTGCTTCTACAACGACGAGGAGCTCGGCCTCGGCCCGGCGATCCGGCGGATGCTCGACCACCACCCCGAGCTGCAGGTCGCCCCGATCGACCGGCAGACGTACTTCGCGGCCGTCTTCTCGCCGCCTGCCTGAGCCGCCTCGTTCACCCCACGGACGCGGTCGCTACGCTGACCGCTCTGGGAGGAGGACCGATGACGGTGCCGCGTGTGCTCGTGGTCGACGACGACGACTCGATCCGGGAGATCACCCAGATCGCCCTCGAGGTCGTCGGCGGCTGGGAGGTGCTGAGCGCGAACGGCGGCGAGCCGGCGCTCGCCCTCGCGCGCGAGCACCACCCGGACGCGGTCCTGCTCGACGTGATGATGCCCGAGATGGACGGGCCGACGACGTTCGCGCACCTGCGCGCCGACGCGGCCACCAGCGACATCCCGGTCATCCTGCTCACCGCCAAGGTGCAGGTCGGTGACCGGCAGGCGTGGAGCGACATCGACGTCGTCGGGGTGATCGCCAAGCCGTTCGATCCGATGACGCTGCACAGCCAGGTCGCCGAGATGCTCGGGTGGGTAGGCGGGCAGGTTCCGTGAGGTCTGGGGTCCGCGGTCGGGTGCGGGGGTCTCGACACGGTTGCTAGCGCAACCTGCTCAACCACCGGGGCTCCGGATGCGAGGGTTTCGAGACGGGACTTCGTCCCTCCTCAACCACCGGGGTCGGGTGCTCAGGCCTCGTAGCCGCGCTTGACCCGCTTCAGGGTCTGGGCGGTGACCAGGGCGGCGGACGTGGCCTCGTAGCCCTTGTCCTCCTTCGAGCCCTCCAGGCCGGCGCGGTCGAGCGCCTGCTGGTCGTCGTCGCAGGTGAGGACGCCGAAGCCGACCGCCACGGTGTGGTCGAGGGCGACCCGGGTCAGGCCGTCGGTGGCGGCGTTGCAGACGTAGTCGAAGTGGGGCGTGCCGCCGCGGATCACCACGCCGAGCGCGACGACCGCGTCGTACCCCTGCGCGGCCAGCGCGGAGGCCACCACCGGCAGCTCGAAGGTGCCCGGCACCCGGACGACGACCGGGGCCTCGACCTGGAAGTCGGCGAAGGCCCGGGCGGCGCCGGCCAGCAGGCCGTCCATCACCTGGTCGTGCCAGCTGGCGGCGACCACCGCCACGCGCAGGTCATGGCAGTCGATCGGCTGGGGGGTGGGCGATCCGGCTCCGCTCATCGGAGTTCTCCGTTCTGGGTCGGGTCCTGCGCCAGGTCGAGGTCGGGGAGCACGTGGCCCATCCGGTCGCGCTTGGTCAGCAGGTAGGCGATGTTGTGGTCGTTGGGGTGCGGCGTCAGCGGGACCCGCTCCGCGACCGAGATGCCGTAGTCCTCGAGGTTGGTGACCTTGTCGGGGTTGTTGGTCATCAGCCGCACGGTGTCGATCTTCAGGTCCTTCAGCACCTGGGTGGCGGCGCCGTAGTGACGGGCGTCGGCGGGCAGACCCAGGTCGAGGTTCGCGTCCACCGTGTCGCGGCCGCCGTCCTGGAGCTGGTAGGCCTGCAGCTTGGCGACCAGGCCGATCCCCCGGCCCTCGTGGCCGCGCAGGTAGACGACGACGCCCCGGCCCTCGGCGACGATCCGTTCGAGCGCCTCGTCGAGCTGGGGGCCGCAGTCGCAGCGGCTGCTGCCGAACACGTCGCCGGTCAGGCACTCCGAGTGCACCCGGGTCAGCACCGGGTCGGGGCCGCTGACGTCGCCGTACACGAGGGCGATGTGCTCGGAGTCGTCGGTGGTGATCCGGTAGCCGAAGGCGGTGAAGTCGCCGTGCCGGGTCGGGAGCCGGGTCTCGGCCTCGCGCTCGACGAGCACCTCGTGGCGGCGGCGGTACTTGACCAGGTCCTCGATCGAGATCATCGCCAGGCCGTGCTCGTCGGCGAACTCGCGCAGCTCGGCCGCACGCTTCATGGTGCCGTCGTCGTTGACCACCTCGACCAGCACCCCGGCCGGCGTCAGCCCGGCCAGCTTCGCCAGGTCGACGGCCGCCTCGGTGTGGCCGCGGCGGGCCAGCACGCCGCCCTCGCGGTAGCGCAGCGGGAAGACATGCCCGGGCCGGGTGATCTCCCACGGCTCGGTCGCCGAGTCGGCCAGCACCCGGGCGGTGTGCGCCCGGTCGGCGGCCGAGATGCCGGTGCTGACGCCGTCGCGCGCGTCCACCGAGATCGTGTACGCCGTGCGCAGCTTGTCCTTGTTGTGCGGCGTCATCAGCGGGATCTCCAGCCGGTCGAGCATGTCGCCCGGCATCGGCACGCAGATCACCCCGCTGGAGTGCCGGATCGTGAAGGCCATCAGCTCCGGGGTCGCCTTGCTCGCGGCGAAGATGATGTCGCCCTCGTTCTCGCGGTCCTCGTCGTCGACGACGACCACGGCCTTGCCGTCGGCGACGTCGGCGATCGCCCGCTCCACGCTGTCGAGGCGGACCTTCTCGTGCTGGCTCATGCCAGGGCTCCTTCGGAGTGCTGGCCGGCGGCCAGGTCGGCCTCCGGCTCGGTACGACGCTCCGCGCGCCACCAGGCGAAGAAGCCCAGGACGCAGAAGCCGCCGTAGAAGAGGTACATGCCGGCCGTCGGGTAGTAGCCGGCGTCGACGAGGGTGGTCACGCCGACGACGTCGACGGCCACCCAGACCAGCCAGAACTCCACGTACCCGCGGGCCATCCCGTAGGTGGCGAGCACCGAGCCGGTGAGGATCCAGGCCTCGGTCGGCGGGCTGTAGGAGCCGATGTGCTGGAGGATCTCGTAGGCCACGACGTAGCCGACGGCCGCGACGCCCAGCAGGGCCAGCCGCTCGGTCGCCGTGGCCCACCGCGGGGCGACCGCCCCGCCGTCGGTGGCGCCGCGGGTGTGCTGCCAGCGCCACCAGCCGTAGGCGCTGGCCACCGCGAAGAGCACCTGCCGGCCGGCCTGGCCCCACAGCGGCTCCGCGACGGCACCGCTCAGCTCGCCGCTGACGAACACGGTGAACAGCAGGACGTTGCCGACCAGGCCGACGGGCCAGGCCCAGACCAGGCGGCGCATGCCCAGCAGCGCGCTGGCCAGGCCGAAGCCGTTGCCGACGACCTCGCGGACCGAGAGGTAGCCGTCCCCGACCGGGATCGTGCCGTCGAGCAGCCAGTGCAGCATCAGTCCCGCACCTCGCTCCGGTGGGCGAGCAGCTTCTCGACGTGCTTGGCCAGGATGTCGGCCTCCAGGTTGACCCGGTCGCCCGGCGCGCGGGAGCCGAGCGTGGTGCGCGCGAGCGTCTCGGGGATCAGGCTGACCGTGAACGACTCGGGCCCGGCCTCGACGACGGTCAGGCTGACCCCGTCGACGGTGATCGAGCCCTTGTCGACCAGGTAGCGACCCAGGCCGCCGTGCTGGTCGGCCGGCAGGGAGATCTCGACGACCTCCCAGTGCTCGCTGGCGGTGCGTCGTACGACGTGGCCGACGCCGTCGACGTGGCCCTGGACGATGTGGCCACCCAGGCGCTTGTCGGCGGTCACCGCGCGCTCCAGGTTGACCCGGTCGCCCGGCCGGACGCCGAGGAGGCTGGTCTTGTCGAGGGTCTCCTGCATCACGTCGGCGGTCCAGGTCTCCCCGGTGCGCTCGGCGACGGTGAGGCAGCAGCCGTTGACCGAGATCGAGTCGCCCAGGCCGGCGTCCTCCAGGACGGTCGCGGCGCGGATGGTGAGGCGGATCGCGTCGCCCTGGTCCTCGACCGCCTCGACGGTGCCGAGCTCCTCGACGATTCCGGTGAACATTCAGGTGTCCTCTCGGGTCACGGGGTTTCGAGACGGTCGCTGCGCGACCTCCTCAACCACCGGCACGGTGGGCGCCAGGGTCAGGCGCACGTTGGGCTCGTCGTCCTCGATCGGGTCCAGCACGGCGATGTCGGTGACGCGGGGACGGAACGCCGCGGAGATCGTGGAGATTCCGAGGTCGGCGACGGCGCTGCGACCGGCGCCCAGGAACATCGGGGCCACGTAGACGACGATCTCGTCGACCAGGCCCGCGCGGAGGAAGGACGCGGCCAGCGTCGGGCCGCCCTCCAGGAAGACGTGCTGACGGTCGCGGGCGAACAGCTCGGCCAGCGCCTGCTCGGGGTCGCGAGTGCGCAGGTGCACCGACGCGGCGTCACCGTTGAAGACCCGGCTCGCGGGGTCCAGGTCACGCAGGCCCATGACCGCGCGGAGCGGCTGGTGCGGGAGCGGCCGGTCGTGCTCGTCGCGGACGGTGAGCAGCGGGTCGTCGACCTCGATCGTGTTCGTCCCGACCAGCATGGTGTCGCAGCGGGCCCGGAGGCGATGGGTGTCGAGCCGGGAGGCGCGCGAGCTGACCCAGCGACTGGTGCCGTCGGCCGCGGCGCTGCGCCCGTCGAGGGTGGTGGCGAGCTTCCAGGTCACGAACGGGCGGCCACGCTCGACGGCGAACGACCACACCCGGTTGAGCGCCCGCGACTCGTCCTCCAGCAGACCCTGCTCGACCTCGATCCCGGCCGCGGCCAGGGTCGCCGCGCCCCCGGTGGCCACCGGGTTCGGGTCCGCCTGCGCGTACACGACCCGTCGTACGCCGGCCTCGATCAGCGCCTGCGCGCAGGGCCCGGTGCGTCCGGTGTGGTTGCACGGCTCGAGGGTCACGACCGCGGTGGTCCCCCGCGCCGACTCCCCCGCCCGGGCGAGCGCGTCGGCCTCGGCGTGCGGGGTCCCGGCGCCACGGTGGTGGCCCTCGGCGACCGTTCGGCCGTCGTCGGTCAGGAGGACGCAGCCGACCCGCGGGTTGGGACCGAGCGGGACGCCGGGCGTGGCCGCGAGCACCAGGGCGCGCGCCATCGCGTCGCGCTCTGCGGTGCTGAACGTCATCTCGCCCTCCGTCCGGGATGCTCACGGACTCCGGGGCGGACGGGACGTCACCCACGCGCTCGTCACGGGGACGGGGCGTCGGTGTGTCACCTGCGTGCGCTTCCCATCCGGACTTTCACCGTCGGTCCAGGATTCTCACCTGGTCAACCGGCCGCTGGCTGCGACCGGGTCGCGGACTCCTGATCGTCGATCAGTCACCGCCGGCTCGGAATTACACCGACCCCAGAGCACGCGAGCTGTACACAACTCGTCGGGGCCGAGTCTGCCACAGGGTGTCCGGGGGCTGGATGTGAGTTCCGACATGCGGCAACCCAACGGGAACTTGTGGTCTATGACTCGCGCAAGCACGCGCGCTCGTTCCACCAGGTCCCTGCCCGGTAGGTCCTCCGGGGGTTGATCGATCGTTCGCTCAACCACGACGCGGCCATTCCTGATCGAGCAGTCGATCAACCGATTCCCGAGGCTGTGGAGGCCCGGTCGCCACCGGCCGGCGGATCGGTCAGCATCGGGGGGTGCCCCGACTCCTCGACACCAACACCCGCACCGACGAGCTGGCCCACACCCTGGCCCGGCTGATCGACGAGGGTGGCCTCGAGGCGCCGTCGAGCCGGCGGATCGCCGCGGAGATCAAGCTCAGCATCGCCTCGCTCTACCACCACTACGAGTCCCGCGAGCGACTGCTGCGCGTGCTGAGCTATCGGATCGGCCTCGCGCTGGTGGACGCCTGCCAGAGCGAGGTCCGCGCGACCGGTGTCGGCGCGATGCTGCGCGACGACGAGGACGGGATCATGCTCACCCGGGCGTGGTTGGGGGTGGTCGAGCTCGGTCGCCGCGACGAGCACGTCGGGAACAGCGTGGCGGCCGTGGCGGAGAGGGAGCAGTCCATGCTGTACGGCGCGGCCGGTGACCGCTGCCGGGACCCGGAGCAGGTCGAGCTGGTGCAGGCGCTGCTGCACGGGCTGCGGGCCGCCACCACGCGCTACTGCGACCCGCTCGACGTCGGGCTGGCCCGGCGGATCCTCGTCGACGCGGTCTGAGCCGGCGTCGACGACCCGTCACAGCCGCGGGTCGACGGGCTCCGACTCGAGCGCGAGGACCGCGAACACCGCCTGGTGCACCCGCCACAGCGGCTCGCCCTCGACCAGCAGGTCGAGCGACTCCAGGCCCAGCCGGTGCTCGCGGATCGCCAGGCCACCCTTGCGGCCGGTGTCCCGGCCGCGCAGCAGGTCGAGCGAGTCGAGGTAGTCGGGCCCGTAGACCAGGCGCAGGTAGTCGCGGCCGCGCACCTTCAGGCCCGGCTGCACCTTCCCGGCGCGGTCGACGAGGTGGGCGGGCTTGACGACCATCCCCTCGCCCCCGGCCGCGGTCAGGTCGAGCCACCACCGGGTCGCGGCCGCGCGTGAGTCCGGCGAGGCCAGGTCCACGATGCGGTGCCGGGTCGGGGTGAGCAGCGGGCCGGCGAGGACGCCGAGCTGCGCCAGGTGCCAGGGGTGCGGCTCGCTGGCCGCCAGGTTGCGGCCCTCGGCCGCGAGCACCTGGAACGGGGCCAGGGTGACGCCGTCGAGGCCGTCGGTGGGTCGCACGTAGGCCGCGTAGGCGTCCCGGAACGCGTCCGCTCCCGCGGTACGACGGGCCGCGCGGTCGGCCAGTCCGGCGACCTCGAGCCCGCGGCCGGCGGCCGCGTCCAGCACCCGCTGCACGGCCGGGAGTGCGTGGTGGGCCGCGGTGCCGACCGCGGCGTACTGCTCCCGGATCAGGCCCTCGGCCTTGGCCGACCACGGCAGCAGCTCGGCGTCCAGGACCAGCCAGTCGGTCGCCAGCTGCTCGAACAGCGGGGCGCAGGACGCGCGCAGCCCGTCGACCCGCCGGCCGGTGAGGGTCGGATCGAAGAACGCCCGGCCGGTGCGCGTGTGCACGGTCCCGGTGGAGCCGTCGGCGACCCCGAAGCGTCGCTCGGCGGAGGCCTCGTCGCGGGCCAGCACCACGATCGCCCGCGAGCCCATGTGCTTCTCCTCGCACACGACCGACTCCACCCCCGCCCGGGCATAGGCGTCGAAGGCCTGCTCGGGGTGCTCGAGGTAGCCGTCCTCGCGGGACGCCGGTGCGGGGGCCATGGTCGCCGGCAGGTGCACCAGCCAGCGCGGATCGACCGCGAACCGGCTCATCACCTCCAGCGCGGCGGCGGCGTTCTCCTCCGGGACCTTGACCTTCCCGGTGCGGGTGCTCAGCCAGGTCGGGGCGCCCGGCGTGAGCACGTCCTCCAGGCGGAGGGTGCCGGGAGCGCGCTCGGGAACCGGCGGGGCGAGCGGACGGACCGGCTCGAACCACTGCTGCTCCGCAGGGACGGAGACGACCTCCTTGCCCGGGTAGCGCAGGGCGGTCAGCGCGCCACCGAAGACGACGCCGGTGTCGAGGCAGATGGTGTTGTTGACCCACTCGGTCTCCGGGACCGGCGTGTGGCCGTAGACCACCATCGCGCGGCCCCGGTACTCCTGCGCCCACGGGTAGCGCACCGGCAGCCCGAACTCGTCGGTCTCGCCGGTGGTGTCGCCGTACAGGGCGAACGAGCGGACCCGGCCCGAGGTCCGGCCGTGGTAGGACTCCTTCAGCCCCGCGTGGGCCACCACCAACCGGCCCTCGTCGAGGACGTAATGGCTGATCAGGCCGTCCATGAAGGTGAGCGCGGCGGCCCGGAACTCCGCGCTCTCCCCCTCGAGCTGGTCGAGCGACTCCGCCAGCCCGTGCGTACGGCGGACGTCGGAGCCCTTCAGCGCCCGGACCAGCTTGGCCTCGTGGTTGCCGCTGACGCAGAGCGCGCTGCCGGCCGCGACCATGCCCATCACGAGGCGCAGCACGCCCGGGGTGTCCGGGCCGCGGTCGACCAGGTCGCCGACGAAGACGGCGGTCCGACCCTCCGGGTGCGCGGCGCCGACGGCCCGGCCGCGGTCGTCGTACTCGAGGTCCCAGCCGAGCTCGCCGAGCAGGGTGCGCAGCTCGGAGGCGCAGCCGTGCACGTCGCCGACCAGGTCGAAGGGGCCGGTGAGGTCGCGACGGTCGTTCCAGGGACGCTCCGTGACCACCGTCGCGGCGTCGATCTCGTCGGTGCCCTGCAGCACGTGGACGCGCCGTATCCGCTTCCCCATCCGGGAGAGGCCCTTGCGCAGGTCGCGGTGCTGGCGCGCCACCACCTGCCGGCCGAAGTCACGGTCGGGACGCAGCCGGTTGCGCTCCTGGGCGACGGACTCGGGGACGTCCAGGACGATCGCGTCGACCAGGACGTCGTGCTCGCGGGCCACCTCGATCAGGCTCGCCCGGGCGCGGTCCTGGACGTTGGTCGCGTCCACAACGGTCAGCAGGCCGCGGCGCAGCCGGGTGCCGACGATGTAGTGCAGGACGTCGAAGGCGTCGCGGGTGGCGTCCTGGTCGTTCTCGTCGTCGGCGACCAGCCCCCGGCAGAAGTCGCTGGAGATCACCTGGGTGGGGGCGAAGTGGCGGGCCGCGAAGGTGGACTTCCCGCTGCCGGACACGCCGACCAGGATCACCAGCCCGCGCTCGGGGATCCTCAGCTCAGGCACGTCGGAACACCGCCAGCTGGGTCGGGGCGCCGAGCTCGGGGTCGGGGTCGCCGATGCCGCGGAGCTCGACGTCGTACCCGTTCCGCTCGGCGACGCCGCCCGCCCAGTCCGCCAGCTCGGCCCGGGTCCACTCGAAGCGGTGGTCGGGGTGCCGCATCCCGACCAGGTGCTCGTAGCGCGGGTTGTAGTCGGCGTTCGGCGTGGTCAGGACGACGGCCCCGGGCCGCGCCGTCGCGAAGACGACGTGCTCGAGGGCGGCCAGCCGGGGCGGGTCGACGTGCTCGACGACCTCCATCAGCACCGCGGCGTCGTACCCGGCGAGGCGCGGGTCCTCGTAGGTCAGCGCGCCCTGGAAGAGGGTCAGCCGCTCGGCCTGCCGCTCCCCCATCTCGTCGGTCCGCAGCCGGCGCGCGGCCTGGCGCAGGGCACCGCTGGAGACCTCCATCCCCGCGACCCGGGTGTACGACGGGTCGCCCAGCAGCGCCTCGACCAGCTGGCCCTGGCCGCAGCCGAGGTCGATCACCGAGGTGGCCCCGAGCTCGGAGAGCACCTGCAGCACGGCGTCCCGGCGTCGCGTGTTGAGCGGCACCGGCCGCTCGTCGGTCTCGTCCGCGACGTCGCCCCCGACCTCGGCCAGCCGGACCAGGGCGGCACGCGCGAGGCCGGTGCGGGCCAGGTAGCGCCGGGTCACCAGCTCGCGCTCGGGGTGGGTGGCCAGCCAGTCGCCACCGGAGCGGAGCAGCTTGTCGACCTCGTCGGCGGGCTGCCAGTAGTGCTTCGACTCGTCGAGCACCGGCAGCAGGACGTAGAGCTGGTTGAGCGCGTCGGCGAGCCGGACCGTGCCGGTCAGCCGGAGCCGCACGTAGCGGGAGTCGCCCCAGGCCGGGAACCGCTCGTCGAGCGGCAGCGGGTCGGCCTCGACACTCCAGCCGAGCGGGGCGAACAGGCGGTGCGCGACCTCGCTGCCGCCGCGGCACGGCAGCACCGGCACCTCGATCACCAGCGGGAGCGCGGTGTCGGCGAGGTCCTGGCGGGACCCGCCGCGGCCGGCCCGCGCGGTGCTGAACACGTCGCCGAGGGCGACCGCGAGCAGCGAGGACGCGGCGTACGGCCGGTCGTTGACGTACTGGGCCAGGCTGAAGTCGGGCGCGTTGCGCGGCCTCGACCGGGCCAGCCGCACCGGGTCGACGTCGAGCAGCAGCGCGACCGTGGTCCGCTCGTCGGTGGCCTCAGGGAAGAGCACGGTGGCGGTCCCGAACGACTGCCGGAACTCCTGCACCCGGTCGGGGTGCTTGTGCAGCAGGTAGCCGAGGTCGCGCGCGGGCTCGTGGGTGGTCGAGACGGTCAGCAGCACGGGAGCGTCACCCGGCTGCCTCGGCCGCGGCGCGCAGCGCCTCGACCATCGCGTCCGGGTCGTCGGCGGAGTAGACCGCCGAGCCGGCCACGAACACGTCCGCGCCGGCCTCGGCACAGCGCTCGATGGTCTCCAGGGAGACGCCGCCATCGACCTGCAGCCAGGTCTCGACGCCGTGCTTCTCCATCAGCGCCCGGGCACGACGGATCTTGGGCAGCACCAGGTCGAGGAACTTCTGGCCGCCGAAGCCCGGCTCGACGGTCATCAGCAGCAGCATGTCGAGCTCGGGGAGCAGATCCTCGTAGGGCTCGACCGGCGTGGCCGGCCGCAGCGCCATGCTCGCCCGGGCCCCGGCCGCGCGGATCTCGCGGGCCAGCCGCACGGGGGCGGCCGCCGCCTCGACGTGGAAGGTCACCGACCCGCAGCCCGCTTCGGCGTACGTCGGCGCATGCCGGTCGGGATCGGCGATCATCAGGTGCGCGTCGAGGGGCAGGTCGGTGCTGCGGGCGAGCGCCTCGACCATCGTCGGACCGAAGGTCAGGTTGGGCACGAAGTGGTTGTCCATCACGTCGACGTGCACCCAGTCGGCACTGGGGATCCGCGCGACCTCCGCGCCCAGGGCGGCGAAGTCGGCGTTCAGGATGCTCGGCGTGATCTGGATACCCACGCGGGCGATCCTAGGGGTGCCGCAGGGCCTCGGCGGTGTCCAGGTCCTCGACGGCGGCGAGCGCCCGACGCAGGCCGACGGCCGCCACGTCGGCACCCTGGAGGCCGCCGAGCCCGACGGTGAAGACCGTCGAGACGTAGGCGTAGGCGACCTGTCTGCGGTAGCCGGCCCAGGTCTCCGCCGCGGACAGGTCCGGACCGCCGGCGCTGCGCAGCGCCGTGCGGTAGTCGTCGAGCAGGTCGCGCTCGACGGCCCGTCGTACGTCGGGCTCCAGCGCGAGGACCAGGTGGTACGACGCGTCGCGCAGACCCACGCCCCGCCGCACGGCCTGCCAGTCGAGCAGCCCGGCCCGCTCGCCGCCAGCGGCCCCGTCGAGGAGGTAGACGTTGCCCGGGTGCGGGTCCCCGTGCAGGACGCTCGGTGGTCCGTCGTCGAGGAGCCGGGCCCAGTGCCCGTAGCCGCGCAGCAGCGGCTCGGCGGCCGCCGAGGTGAGCGTCGGGTCGTGGCGCAGCACCCGCTGCTGCAGGCGCCCGAGGGTGGCGTCGACCAGCGGGAGGAAGGCGTCGCCCGCGTTGGTGCCGAGCCAGCGCGGCGTGCGTCTCCCGTGCGTGCGGCCGTGGAGCAGCGCGAGCTCGCGCAGCACCGCCGCCACCCGGTCGGGCGTCAGCGGGGTGCGGGTGTCGACGAACCGGGCGCCCCGGGCGGCGAGGTCCTCCAGAACGACCGCGAACCGACCGGTCCGGCCCTCCTGGCGGGCCGCGACCAGGGCGGGCGCCTCGACGGGCAGGCCGGGGCGCAGGTCGCGGTAGAAGCCGACCTCGACCGCGCCCAGCCGGGCCAGCCCGCCGAACACCCGGGTGCCGGCCTCCCCCGCGGTGGCCTTGACGAACACCGAGGGCGGTACGGCGCGCCCGCGCAATCCCAACCGGGCCCGATCGGTCGTGCCGGAGGACCCCGCGAGCACGGTCACCGCGTCCACGCGGCGGCCGAGCAGCCGGGTCAGCGCGGCGGCGTCGTACTCCTGGACGCGGCGGGGCAGGCCGCTCGTCGGGGCGAGCGCCGCGCGGGAGGCCTCGCGGACCACCCGGCCGCCGAGCCGGGCCAGGGCGACGACGTCGGGCATCCCCGCAACGTCGCAGCGGCCCCGGGTCGCGTCAAGCGCCGTACCGCTCAGTTGGCTCATGGGCCCGCGGGCCGTCGAGCCGCGCCGCCTCGGAGCCGAGCGGCACGACGACGTGGACCGCGTTGCGCTCGACGGTGAAGGTCGCGGGCGTGGTGGCGGCGATCTCGCCGTCCAGGTTGACCGGGAGCGGCGGGTCGGTGACCACCCGGACCGCACGGGTGGTCAGGTGGTGGACCCGCTCATGCTCGATGAAGGAGCCGTCCTTGAGGATCCGGGCGATCGACACGTGGTCGGTGAACCGGCCCCGGACGATGGCGTAGACGTCGAGCAGGTGGTCATCGATCGAGGCCGTCGGCGACACCGCGTTGCCGCCGCCGTAGTGCCGACCGTTGCCGACCGCGACCTGCAGCAGGTCGTCGAGCTCCAGCGGGTCGCGGTCGCCGTCGGGGAACTCCAGCCGGGCGCGGAAGGGGCGGTGGTGGCGGTAGGCCAGGAGCGTGGCCAGCGGGTAGGCCAACGGCCCGAGGCGGCGCTTGAGGCGCGGTGTCAGGCGCTCGGTGACGCCCACCGACAGCCCGATCGAGGCCACGTTGAGGTAGGCCCGGCCGTCGACCCGTCCGAGGTCCACGTCGACCACCCGGCCGGCGACCAGGGCCGCGACGGCCTCGTCGAGGCCCGCCGGTACGCCGAGGGTCCGCGCGAAGTCGTTCGCCGTCCCCAGCGGCAGCACGCCCAGCGTCACCCCGGTGCCGGCGACCCGGCCAGCGGCGCAGCTGACCGTGCCGTCGCCCCCGCCCGCGACCAGCAGGTCGGGACCGGTGGCCAGCGCCTCCTCGATCCGGCGCGGCAGGTCGGCCCCACGGAGCACCGGGTAGGTGCGGACGGCGTCGTACCCGGCCTGGGCCAGGAGCTCGGCGACCCGGTCGACGGCGGCCGCGCCGCGGCGCGATCCGGCGTTGACCACGACGGCGACCTCACGGGCATCTCTCGCGTGCAGCAAAATGCGACGACGCTACGAGGCGTTGCTAAGGGCCAGATGAGAACGACCCCGGCCCGTCCTGTGAGGACGGACCGGGGTCGCCGGGTGGGTCAGCGCAGCGTCAGGCCGGCGTCAGTCGAGGTCGAACCGGTCGGCCTCGGTGACCTTGGTCCAGGCCGCCACGAAGTCGTGGACGAACTTCTCCTGGGCGTCGGCGCTGGCGTAGACCTCGGCGAACGCCCGCAGCTGCGAGTTGGAGCCGAAGATCAGGTCGACCGCGGTGGCCGTCCAGAGCACCGAGTCGCCCTCACGGATCTCGTAGACGTGCTCGTCGGTCCGGGAGGCCTTCCAGGTGCGGCCCGGGGTCAGCAGGTTGGTGAAGAAGTCGGTCGTGAGCTGGCCGGGACGGTCGGTCAGGACGCCGTGCTGGGCGCCGTCGACGTTGGTCCCGATGGCCCGCAGGCCACCCACGAGCACGGTCATCTCGGGCGCGGTCAGGTCGAGCATGTAGGACCGCTCGACCAGCAGCTCCTCCGGCTGCAGCTTCTCGCCGGCCCTCAGGTAGTTCCGGAACCCGTCGGCGCGCGGCTCGAGGAGGGCGAAGGACTCGACGTCGGTCTGCTCCTCGGACGCATCGGTGCGACCGGCGTGGAACGGCACCGTGACCTCGACGCCGGCGTCCTTCGCGGCCTTCTCGACCGCGGCGTTGCCGGCGATGACGATGAGGTCGGCCAGCGACACCTGCGCGCCACCACCCGCGTTGAACTCGCTGCGGACCGCCTCGAGCTTGTCGAGGACCCTCGCCAGCTGCTCGGGCTGGTTGACCGCCCAACTGCGCTGCGGCTCCAGACGGATGCGGGCGCCGTTGATGCCGCCGCGCTTGTCGGTGGAGCGGAAGCTCGCGGCCGCGGCCCAGGTCGTCGAGACGAGCTCGGAGACCGTGAGGCCGGACTCGAAGACCTTGGCCTTCAGCGTCGCGACGTCGGCGTCGCCGACGAGCTCGCCCTCGTGGGCCGGGACCGGGTCCTGCCACAGCTGGGGCTCCGGGACCCAGGGACCGAGGTAGCGCTCGACCGGGCCCATGTCGCGGTGCAGCAGCTTGTACCAGGCCTTGGCGAAGGCCTGCGCGAACTCGTTGGGGTTCTCGAGGAAGCGGCGCGAGATCTTCTCGTACGCCGGGTCGAAGCGCAGGGCGAGGTCGCTGGTCAGCATGGTCGGCTTGCGCTTCGGCGAGTCGGCCGCCGGACCGGGGACGATGTCCTCGGCGTCCTTGGCGACCCACTGGTAGGCGCCGGCCGGGCTCTTCGTGAGCTCCCAGTCGTACTTGAAGAGGAACTTGAAGAAGTCGTTGCTCCACCGCGTCGGCGTGGAGGTCCAGGTGACCTCGAGGCCGGAGGTGATCGCGTCGGCGCCCTTGCCGGTGCCGAACGCGCTCTTCCAGCCGAGGCCCTGCTCCTCGAGCGGAGCACCCTCCGGCTCGGGGCCGACGAGGTCGGCGTCGCCCGCGCCGTGGGTCTTGCCGAAGGTGTGGCCACCGGCGATGAGGGCGACGGTCTCCTCGTCGTTCATGGCCATCCGGCCGAAGGTGTCGCGGATGTCGCGGGCCGAGGCCAGCGGGTCCGGGTTGCCGTTGGGGCCCTCGGGGTTGACGTAGATCAGGCCCATCTGGACCGCGCCGAGGTTCTCGCCGAGCTCGCGCTCGCCGCTGTAGCGCTCGTCGCCCAGCCAGGCGTCCTCGGGACCCCAGAAGATCTCCTCGGGCTCCCAGACGTCCTCGCGGCCGAAGCCGAACCCGAAGGTCGTGAAGCCCATGTCCTCGAGCGCGACGTTGCCGGCGAGGACCAGCAGGTCGGCCCACGAGATCTTCTGGCCGTGCTTCTGCTTGACCGGCCACAGCAGCCGGCGGGCCTTGTCGAGGTTGCCGTTGTCGGGCCAGCTGTTGAGCGGCGCGAACCGCTGCGAGCCGTCGCCCGCACCGCCGCGGCCGTCGTACGTGCGGTAGGTGCCGGCGGCGTGCCAGCTGAGCCGGATCATCAGCCCGCCGTAGTGGCCGAAGTCGGCGGGCCACCAGTCCTGGGAGGTGTTGAGGACCTCGACGACGTCGCGGCGCAGCTCGGCCAGGTCGAGCTTGGCGAACTCCTGCGCGTAGTCGAAGTCCGGGCCGAGCGGGTTGCCCTTCGACGAGTGGGCGTGCAGCACCGACAGGTCGAGGCTGTTGGGCCACCAATCCTTGTTGGTGTGCGGCCGGCCGCCGGTCTTCGGCGTCGGGGAGTCGAGCGCGGGGTTCTCGCTCTCGCTGCCGTGCTCGGTCGCACCACCGTGCATCACCGGGCAACCACCCTCCGCCTTGCGGTCCACGCCCTGGGGGCTCTCGGGGGTCTGGCTGTCGCTCATCTGCTTCCTTCCACGGGGGCCATCACTGAGGGGTACGCGCGGCCGCGCACTCAGGGCAGGTGCCCCAGTACACGACCTCCGCCTCGTCGACCACGAAGCCGTGGTCGTCGGAGGCGGTGAGACAGGGGGTGTGGCCGACGGCGCAGTCGACGTCGGCGATCGCACCGCAGGAGCGGCAGACCACGTGGTGGTGGTTGTCGCCGACCCGCGACTCGTAGCGCGCGGTCGCACCGGCGGGCTGGATGCGGCGCACCAGCCCGGCGTCGGTGAGGGCACGCAGCACGTCGTACACGGCCTGGTGGGAGACGGCTCCGAGGTCGGTCCGCACGTGTCCGATCACCGCGTCGGTGTCGAGGTGCGGGTGCTCGTGGACGGCGCTCAGCACGGCCAGCCTCGGCCGGGTCACCCGGAGCGAGGCGGCGCGTAGCTGGCTCGCGAAGTCCGGTGCGGTCATGGGAGCCAGCATGCCGCGCTATCTGGAACGAGTCAAGAAAGGACGCGCCGATCCGGTGGTTGAGCAGCGAGGAGCGCTAGCGACGAGCGTGTCGGCCTGCGCAACCTGCTCGACCACCGGCCTCAGTCGTCCGGGGGGGTCGGGGGTCTCCTGGCCCGCGGCCTCGTCCCGCTCGGCCCACTCCAGCAGCGGCGCGAGGTCGAACGGGTGGGCGTCGATCTCCTCGTGCAGGTCGCCGAGCTCGGCGAAGCGGGCCGGCACGGTGAAGATCGTGCCGTCGTGGGGATCGACGTCGTCGACCTCGTCCCAGCGGATCGGAGTCGAGACGCGCGCGTCGGCGACCCCGCGGACCGAGTAGGCCGCGGCGATGGTGTGGTCGCGGGCGTTCTGGTTGTAGTCGACGAAGAGGTGGTGGGGGTCGCGGTCCTTGCGCCACCAGGCGGTCGTCACGTCGTCGGGGGCCCGGCGCTCGACCTCGCGGGCGAAGGCCAGCGCGGCCCGTCGTACGTCGGAGAAGCCGTGGGCGGGCGGGACCCGGACGTAGACGTGCAGCCCGGACCCGCCGCTGGTCTTGGGGAAGCCGACCGCACCCAGCTCGTCGAGCACCTCGTGCACGACGTGGGCGACCCGGCGGACGGTGGCGAAGTCGCACAGCGGGCCCGGGTCGAGGTCGATGCGCCACTCGTCGGGCTTCTCGGTGTCATGACGGCGGCTGTTCCAGGGGTGGAACTCGACCGTGGACATCTGCACCGCCCAGATCACGCTGGCCAGCTCGGTCACGCAGAGCTCGTCGGCGGTGCGGTTCCAGCGGGGGAAGTGCAGCCGCACCGTCTCGACCCAGGGGGGCGCGCCGGCGGGGACGCGCTTCTGGTGCACCTTGTCGCCGGCCAGGCCCTTCGGGAAGCGGTGCAGCATGCACGGGCGCTCGAACAGCGCGTTGACGATGCCGGGCCCGACCGCGAGGTAGTAGTCGACCAGGTCGAGCTTGGTGGCTCCCGACTCCGGGAAGTAGACCCGGTCGGGGTTGCTGACCCGGACCACCTTGTCGTCGACCTCGATCTCGACCGCGGGCGGCTTGCTGGGCATGCCGCTCAATCTAGGGGGTGGGGCCGACTACGGTGCGGGACGTGGACTTCGACGAGCCGCCCGTGGTGCATGTCTCCGCGCGCACCGGTCACGGCCTCGACCCGGAGGACTGGCCGGCGGAGATCCCCGCGGTGGCCCAGCTGCTGCGGCGAGGCCTGGAGCTGCCGAAGGGCGTCACGTTCCTGGTCGGGGAGAACGGCTCGGGCAAGTCGACGATCGTCGAGGCGGTCGCGATGGCCTACGGCCTGTCGCCGGAAGGCGGGTCGGTCGGGGCTCGGCACTCGACGCGCCCCTCGGAGTCCCCGCTCGGCGCCGCCCTCCAGGTACGACGCGGGCTCGGCTCCGGTCGTTGGGGCTTCTTCCTGCGCGCCGAGACCATGCACGGCTACTACACCTACCTGGAGGAGAACCCGGGCACGCTGCGCGAACCCCGCTTCCACGAGATGAGCCACGGCGAGTCGTTCCTGGCGGTGCTGCGCACCCGCTTCGACACCCCTGGCTTCTACTGCCTGGACGAGCCCGAGGCCGCTCTGTCCTTCTCGTCCACCCTCGGCCTGATCGCCGCCCTCCACGACCTGGTCTCCGACGGTGGGCAGGTGCTGTGCGCCACGCACTCCCCCGTGCTGGCCGCGATGCCGGGCGCCACGATCCTGGAGGTCGGCGAGTGGGGCCTGCGTCGTACGACGTGGGACGAGCTGGAGCTGGTCCAGCACTGGAAGGCCTACCTCGACGCTCCCGGCCGCTACCTGCGCCACGTCCTCGACTGACCTCGCGACCGTGTCACGTCGCGAGGGCCCCGAGGCGTCTGATCAGGTGTGACGAGGGACGAGCAGGCCGAGGAGTTCGCGACGTTCGTGCGCGAGACGGGCACCCAGCTGCACCGGGCCGCCCTGCTCCTCACCGGCGACCGCCAGCTGGCCGAGGACCTGACCCAGACGACGTACGCCAAGGTCTTCGCGTCCTGGCGCCGGGTGTCGCGGGCGGACAGCCCGCTCGCCTACGCCCGGACGACGCTGCTCAACTCGTTCCTCTCGCACCGCCGGCTGCGTCGCAGCAGCGAGCTGCCGGCCGGCCCCGACCTCGGGCACGAGAGCTCCGTGCCCGCGGACGACCCGACGACCCGCCTGGACCTCCTGGACGCGCTCGCGACGCTGCCCCCGCTCGACCGGGCGATCGTCGCACTGCGCTACTGGGAGGACCGCTCGGTCGCCGACACCGCGCGCGACCTCGACCTCACCGAGTCCGTGGTCCGCACCCGTTCGCGACGCGCGCTGCAGCGGCTCCGGCCGCTGGTCGCCGCTGAGCTCACCGAGAGGAACCACCCGTGAACGACCTCGACCCCGACCGCCTGGGCACCGCCCTGCACGACCGCCTGCGCGACGAGCGCCCCGACCTCGAGCGGCTCGTCGCCGACGCCACCCGCAGCGGCACCCGGATCCGGCGCCGCCGCGCCACCGTCGCTGCCCTGGCGACGTGCGCCGGCGTCGCCGCCGTCGCGATCGCCGGCAGCCAGCTCGCCGGGTCCTCCGGTACGACGAACGGCGGGCCCGGCTTCGCCGAGCGACCCCGTACGGCGGAGCCGACCGACCGCACCTTCACCGGCACCGGCGAGAGCGGATCCGGACTGGACGAGCTGGCCCGCCTGGCGAGCGAGCAGGCCGAGCTCAGGGAGGCCGCCCGCGACCTCGCTCCGTTCGACGTCACCGTGCCCGGCTGGACCTGCGACGAGCCGGCCGACGAGAAGTTCGGCTGCACCCGGGGCACGGAGTCGCTGCACCTGGTGTGGCGACCGGCCGCCAGCCGCCCGAAGTACCTCGGCCCGGACGGCTCCGGGCCCGGCACCTACGTCAGCGACGTGCACGGCGGCATCTTCGTGACCGTCGAGCCCGGGGCCGGCACCTCCGCCGAGGCGGCCGCCGAGGTCGGCGCGACCCTGGCCTGGACCGACGAGCGGTCCTGAGGGGCTCGATCAGTCGTCGACCATCCACCGTCGCAAGGCCCCGGCGACCTCCGGGTCACCATGGCCGTCGCCGCTCGTCCAGGGATCGGCGGCGTCACCCCGCAGCCAGGCGAGCACGTCGGACGGATCCGCATGACCTCCCGCCTCGCGCGGTGCCCGCACCATCTCCTCGTCGGGAAGGTCATCGGGCCAGCGCCGCCAGCCCAGGCCGTCGACCGTGTCGAAGACGATCCAGTCGGGCGACCCGTGGAGCGTCACGCAGGCACAGATCATCAGGACGTGCTGGGCCCGCCCCTGCCACACCCCCGCGGGGTGGCGCGACGCCGCCTCACCGAGCAGGCGCTCGATGCCTCCGACGGCCGAGTCCGCTGCTGGTCCGCTCGGCGGACGCGGGCGGTACCTCATCGCGACCTACCCCTGGCGGCGCAGCAGGGCCAGGAACATCGCGTCGGTGCCGTGCCGGTGCGGCCACAGCTGCAGCGTGCCGGGCAGCGGCCCGGCCGCGTCGGGGACCTGCGGGAGCAGCGCGGTCGCGTCCTCGAGCACGACGTCCGTGCGGCCCGCCAGGACTCCACTCACCAGGCCGGAGGTCTCGGCCAGCATCGGCGAGCAGGTCGCGTAGAGCACCACCCCGCCCGGTCGGACCAGGTCGAGGGCCGAGCGCAGCAGGGCGCCCTGGAGCGGCACCAGCTCGTCGAGGTCGGCCGGACGGCGGCGCCAGCGCGACTCCGGGCGCCGGCGGAGCGCGCCCAAGCCGGTGCAGGGCGCGTCGACCAGGACCCGGTCGAAGGCCCCGGACGGGTACGGCGGGGCCGTGCCGTCGCCGGCCACCACGCCGAGGACCCCCGGTCCGCCGGCGACCGAACGGGCGACCAGACGGGCACGGTGCGTCTGGCGCTCGTTGGCCAGCAGGGTCGCGCCGCGCTGGGCCGCCAGCGCCGCCAGCAGGGCGGCCTTGCCCCCGGGACCGGCACACAGGTCCAACCAGGCGGTGTCCGGGCCGTCGACCGGAGCCGCGGCCAGTACCGCCGCCACCAGCTGCGAGCCCTCGTCCTGCACGCCGGCGCGGCCCTCGGCGACCGCCGGGACGGCACCGGGGTCACCGCCCTCGAGCACCACCCCCCAGGGCGAGTACGACGTCGGCGCGCCCGGCAGCTCCTCGCGGGTGGCCCACCCGGGCCGCGCGACCAGGGTGACCCGTGGCGGCTCGTTGTCGGCGGCCAGCAGGGCCGGGAGCTCCTCGGGGCCGACCGCCTCGCGGAGCCGCTCGACGATCCAGGCCGGGTGGCTGTGCACGGTCGCGAGGTCGTCGCCGAAGGTCGCCAGCCAGCCGTCGAGGTCGCGGGCCGACACCTTGCGCAGCACGGCGTTGCTGAACGACGCCGCACCGGGCCCGACCTTGGAACGCACCAGGTCGACGGTCGTGCTGATGGCGGCGTGCGCCGGCACCCGCATCGCGAGCAGCTGGTGCACCCCGAGCCGGAGCGCGTCGAGGACCTTGGCCTCGACCTTGCGTAGCGGCCGGTCGACGCACGCGGCCAGGACCGCGTCGTAGGTGCCCCGTCGGCGCAGCGTGCCCGAGACCAGCTCGGTCGTGAAGGCCGCGTCGCGGCCGCTCAGGCCGTGCTCGCGGAGCACGGGAGGCAGCGCCAGGTTGGCGTAGGCGTCGTCGACCCGGACCGCCTTCAGCACCTCGAACGCGGCCAGTCGCGACGGGTCGGGCCGCCGTCCGCGCGAGCGCTCAGCCATCCGAGGAACCGTCGAGGTGCTCGCGGGCCAGCTTCTTCGGCGCCCGGGCGGCCCAGGCGTCGGTGATGATCTCGGCCAGCTCGGCCCGGCCCAGCTCGCCGAGCCGGGACTGCTGCACGAGCACCGCGTTGGTGCGGCGGAAGTGGTCGATGGTGAAGAACGGCAGCCGCTCGTCATCGACCAGCGCCTGCTTCTCGACCGCGGTCGGGGTCACGATCACCAGCAGGTCGTCGTACTCCTCGCCTGTCGCGGGGTCGACGGCCGTGTGGTGGGGCTTGCGGAACAGCACGAAGCCGCGGCCGCGCACGAGGTACGTCGGCACGTCACCCCAGGACGTGCCGAGCTCGACCTCCGGCAGCGAGCGGCAGATGTCGTCGACGTCGTCCGGGGTGGCCGGACGGTCACTCGCCACCGAACACCGCACCCGTCTCCACGCGGGTGCCGCGGGCCCAGTCGGCCGCCGGCATCTGCTTCTTGCCGAAGGCCTTGACCTCGCCGAGCCGGACCGCGTGGGTGCCGGTGCCGACCAGGACGGCGTTCTTGCGTACCTCGAGGGTGCCGGGCGCCAGGGCCAGGTCGGGCTCGGCCGCGACCGGGCCGAGCTTGATCCGCTCCCCGTCGTACGTCGACCACGCGCCGGGCCCGGGCGTGCACGCGCGGATCCGCCGGTCGACCGCGGCGGCGGGCTCGGCCCAGTCGACCCGGGCGTCCTCGACGGTGATCTTGGGGGCCATGCTGACCCCGTCGTCAGGCTGGGGGCGGGCCTCGATGTCGCCGACCTCGAGGTGGTCGAGCGTGGTGACGAGCAGCCCCGCGCCGCCCTCGGCGAGCCGGCCGAGCAGGTCGCCGGCGGTATCGGTGGGCCGGATGCGCTCGGTCATCACGCCGAACGTCGGGCCGGCGTCCATCTCCTTGACGATCCGGAACGTGGTCGCGCCGGTGACCTCGTCGCCGCCCCAGATGGAGTGCTGCACCGGGGCCGCGCCGCGCCAGGCGGGCAGGCAGGAGAAGTGCAGGTTGACCCAGCCCAGCGGCGGGATGTCGAGGGCCGACTGCGGCAGCAGGGCGCCGTACGCCACGACGGGGCAGCAGTCCGGCGCCAGCTCGCGCAGCGCGGCCTGGAACTCCGGGTCGCGCGGGTGGTCGGGCTTCAGCAGGGGTACGCCGAGCTCCTCGGCCCGCAGCGCGACCGGGCTGGCCACCAGCTTGCGCCCGCGCCCGGCCGGGGCGTCGGGACGGGTGACGACGCCGACCAGCTCGTGGCGGGAGGCGGCGATGGCGTCGAGCGCCGGGACGGCCACCTCGGGGGTGCCGGCGAAGACGACGCGCACCTCAGAACCCCAGCCCGTTGGTCGCGTGCGGGCTGACCTTGACCGTGGGCTTCTCCAGCCCGAACCACTCGGCCTCCCGGATCGCCTTCATCGCGGCCTTGCGGGTCTCCCCGTCGAGCCGGTCCACGAACAGCACGCCGTCGAGGTGGTCGGTCTCGTGCTGGATCGCCCGGGCGAGGTAGTCGGACCCCTCGATGGTCACCGGCTCCCCGTGCATGTCGAAGCCGTGCGCGACGACCCGCAGCGCCCGCAGGCAGTCGAAGCTCAGGTCGGGGATGGACAGACAGCCCTCCATGCCGTCCTGCTTCTCCTCCGAGAGCTCGAGGGTCGGGTTGACCAGGTGGCCGACCTCCCCCTCGACGTTCCAGGTGAAGACCCGCAGCCCGATGCCGATCTGCGGCGCGGCCAGACCCGCGCCCGGCGCGGCCAGCATCGTGTCGGTGAGGTCCTGGACGATGCGGTGCAGCTCCTTGTCGAAGCGGTCCACCACCAGGGCGGGCTTGCGCAGGACCGGGTCGCCGAAGAGCCGGATGGGTTGGATGGCCACCCGAGGAGTCTAGAGAGCCGGGTCGCCTGGCGCCGAGTCAGCACGACCGGCGCTGACTCGGCGCCCCCTGGCGCTCAGAGCGAGTAGGGGTCGACCTGGATCCGGACCGCGTCGAGCTTGCGGCTGGAGCGCACCCGCTGGAGCTGGCCGAGGGCGCGGGCCAGCTCGGCACCCAGCGCCCGGGGGACGCGGACGACGACCCGCGAGCCCTCCTCGGTCTCCACCGGGCCCAGCACCTCGGCTGCCGCGGGCAGGTCGAGCAGGGTGACCGCGTCGTCGACCGGGCCCGGCTCGCCGCTGATCGTGGCCAGCCGGGAGGCGGGCGGCAGGTGGGCGGCCTGGCGCTGGGTGGACTCGCGCTCGGCGAAGCCGGCGTGGTCCCAGCGCACCAGGGCCTGGAGCGCCGGGTGAGCGGCATCGCCCACGACGAGGGCCTGTCCGCCCGGGCGAACCAGTCCGACGGCATTGCTCCAGCGACGCAGCGCCTCCTCATCGGTGCGCAGGTCGGCGCGGCCGAGCGCCAGCCAGGCGTCCAGCAGGACGACCGCGGCGTACCCGTCCTCAGCCACCGGCTCACCCCCCGGGGTCGCGACCACCACCGCGGGCCGCCCGTCGACCCGGGCCACGACCCGGTCGCCCGACGAGGTCAGCACCCGGACCCCGGGGAAGGCCCGGCCGAGCTCCTCGGCGGTCCGGGAGTCGCCCACGACCGGGGCGCGCAGCCCGTGGTGGCCGCACTCGGCGCAGGCCCAGGCCTCGGCCTCGCTGCCGCACCAGCGGCAGGCCGGCGGCCGGGTCGGCCCCGAGAGCGCCAGGGGTCCGGCACAGGTCGTGCAGCGCGCGGGGGTGCGGCAGCGCTCGCAGGCCAGGCTCGGGACGTAGCCGGAGCGCGGCGTCTGCACCAGCACCGGCCCGCTGGCCAGGGCGTCGCGGACCAGGTCGCGCACCTGCAGCGGCATCCGCGCGGCCCGGGCGTGCGCGTCCCGCTCGACGTCGAAGTCGGAGGCGCCGGCCACGGTCACGGTCAGCGCCGAGCGGATGACGGCTCGAGGCGGGGCGAGGGGGCGGGCCCAGCCGGTGCGCAGCAGGTAGTCGGCCTCGACCGTGCGGGCGAAGCCGCCGACCAGCGCGGCGGCACCCTCCCGCTCCGCGCGCAGCAGCAGCACCTCACGGGCGTGCGGGTACGGCGCCCGCGGCTCGGCGTGCAGGTCGTCGCCGTCGTCCCAGATGGCGACCAGCCCGAGGTCGCGGACCGGGGCGAACCCGGCGGCGCGGGTGCCGACGACCACGCGACGGGCACCGCGGCTGACCGCGAGGAAGTCGCGGTAGCGCCGGGCCGGCCCCGAGTCGGCGGCCAGGGCCACGTGGTGGCCCTCTCCGAGCAGCTCGGTCAGCGCTTGGTCGACCCGGTCGAGGTCGCGCCGGTCGGGCACCACGAGCAGCGCGCCCCGGCCACCGGCCAGGGTCGCCGCCGCGGCGTGGGCGAGCAGCAGCGGCCAGTCGGTGCCGGGTGCGGCGCCCCACACGGCCCGGGGCGACCCGCCGGAGCGCAGGTGGGCCAGGAACGCGTCGGCGTGCTCGTGGTCGGCCCAGGCCGCGCGCCCCGCGTCGGCGACGTCGGGGGTCGCGGCGGGCGGGGGCGGCGAGGGCTCCTTCTCGGTGGTGGCGTGCCGGGCCGGGACCGCGAGGCGAAGCACGTCGGCGCGGCTGCCGGCGTACCTCTCGGCGACGGCGCCGGTCAGCGCCGCCACGGCGGGGGTCAGCACCGGCTCGGCGCCGACCACGCGGCGCAGCGGGGCGAGCCGGCCCGGATGGTCGGACCGATCGACGCGGGCGACGACGTAGCCGTCGACGTCCTGGCCGGCGAAGCGGACCTTGACCCGCACCCCGGGCTGCGCGGCCTCAGCCATGGTGACCGGGACGGCGTAGTCGAACGGCCGGTCGAGGTGGGCCAGGGGGACGTCGACCAGCACCTGCGCCACCGGCAGCACGCCGGTGATCTCGGCCTCGACGGCCTTGCGCTCGCGGGTGGCCCGGGCCTTCGCCTGGGAGGCCCGCACGGTCGCCCGCACCATGCCCGGCAGCAGCTCGGGCTGCTCGGGCTCGGGGGTCATGGCGGTATTCCTACCAGCCACCACCCCCGAGCCCGCAGGCGCCTGGATCAGGCCTGGACGGCGGCCTTCAGCGCGTCGGCGCGGTCGGTGCGCTCCCACGTGAACTCGGGCAGCTCGCGGCCGAAGTGGCCGTAGGCGGCCGTCTTGGCGTAGATCGGGCGAAGCAGGTCGAGGTCTTCGATGATCGCGGCCGGACGCAGGTCGAAGACGGCCAGCACGGCCTCCTGGATCTTCTCGTCCGAGACCGTGCCGGTGCCGAAGGTCTGGATGAAGACCCCGACCGGCTGGGCCTTGCCGATCGCGTAGGCGACCTGGGCCTCGCAGCGCCGGGCCAGGCCGGCGGCCACGACGTTCTTGGCGACCCAGCGCATGGCGTACGCCGCGGAGCGGTCGACCTTCGACGGGTCCTTGCCGGAGAACGCGCCGCCGCCGTGGCGGGCCATGCCGCCGTAGGTGTCGACGATGATCTTGCGGCCGGTCAGCCCGGCGTCGCCCATCGGCCCGCCGATGACGAACTTGCCGGTCGGGTTGACCAGCAGCCGGTAGCCCTCGGACGGGATGTCGAAGCTGGCCAGCACGGGGTCGATGACGTGCTTCTTCACGTCGGCCTCGAGCGTCTCGAGGGTGGTGTCCTCGGAGTGCTGGCTGGAGAGCACGACGGTGTCGATGCGGACCGGGCGGTCGTCGGCGTCGTACTCGATGGTGACCTGGGTCTTGCCGTCGGGACGCAGGTAGGCGAGCGTGCCGTCCTTGCGGACCGCGGTCAGCCGCTCCGAGAGGCGGTGCGCGATGGTGATCGGCAGCGGCATCAGCTCGGGCGTGTCGTCGCACGCGTAGCCGAACATCAGTCCCTGGTCGCCGGCGCCCTGCTTGTCCTTGGCGTCCACCGAGCCGGTGCGCGACTCGTGGCCGGTGTCCACGCCCTGCGCGATGTCGGGCGACTGGGCGCCGATCGCGATCTGGACGCCGCAGCCGCGACCGTCGAAGCCCTTGGCGCCGTCGTCGTAGCCGATCTCGACGATCTTCTCGCGGACCAGCTTGGCGATCGGGGCGTACGACGTCGTCGTCACCTCGCCGGCCACGACCACAAGGCCCGTGGTCAGCAGGGTCTCGACCGCGACCCGGCTGTGCTTGTCGTCGGCCAACAGGGCGTCGAGGACGGTGTCGCTGATCGCGTCCGCGATCTTGTCCGGGTGACCCTCGGTCACCGACTCCGACGTGAAGAGACGTCCAGCCACAGTGCTACTCGCTCCCGTATGTCAATGGTGCAGTTGGTTGGTGCAGATTCGTGCTGCGCGCACACCCTAGCCGTCGTCCCGCAGGCCGAGACGACGGTCTCAGCCGAGGCGCGTCGCGACCTGGTCCCAGATCACGTGCGCGAGGGCGCTCTTGGTGCCGCGCGGGACCTCGACGGTCGCCCCGTCGGCGGCCAGGATCACGGCCTCGTTGTCGGGGCTGCCGAACACCGCTCCCCCGCTGACGTCGTTGACGACCAGCAGATCGCAGCCCTTGCGGGCCAGCTTGGCGCGGGCCAGGTCGAGGACCGACCCGGTCGCATCGCCCGTCTCGGCGGCGAAGCCCACGATCACGCTGCCGGACCGGGTCCGGTGGGTGCTGATCTCGTGGAGGATGTCGGGGTTCTGCGCGAGCTCGATGCCCGGCGCCGAGCCGTCGTCGGACTTCTTGATCTTGGCGTCGCTGACGGTGGTGGGCCGGAAGTCCGCCGGGGCGGCCGCCATCACCACGGCGTCGGCGGAACCCGCCGCCGCGACGACCTCGGCCCGCAGCTCGGCCGTGGTCTCGACCCGGACCACCGTGACGCCGGCCGGGTCGGGCAGCGTCACGTTGGCGGCGACCAGCGTGACCTCGGCCCCGCGGGCAGCGGCGGCCCGGGCCAGGGCGTAGCCCTGCAGACCGGACGAGCGGTTGCCGAGGAAGCGGACCGGGTCGAGGTACTCGCGGGTGCCGCCGGCCGACACGACGAGGTGGCGTCCGGCGAGGTCGGTGAGCCCGGCGGTCGAGCCCATCGAGACTCCCCGGATGAGGACCTCGCGCGCCACCTCGAAGATCTCGCCCGGGTCGGGCAGCCGGCCCTTGCCGGTGTCGGCGCCGGTGAGCCGACCCTCGGCGGGCTCGAGGACGACGGCGCCGCGGGCGCGCAGCGTGGCCACATTGGCCCGCGTGGCGGGGTGCTCCCACATCTCGGTGTGCATGGCCGGGGCGAAGACCACCGGGCAGCGAGCCGTCAGCAGGGTGCTGGTCAGCAGGTCGTCGGCCTGTCCGTGGGCGGCCTTGGCGAGCAGGTCGGCGGTGGCGGGGGCCACGACGACCAGATCGGCGCTCTGGCCGATCCGGACGTGGGGCACCTCGTGCACCGACGACCAGACGTCGCTGGCCACCGGCCTGCCGGACAGCGCGGCCCAGGTGGGGGCTCCGACGAACTCCAGCGCCGCGGCGGTCGGCACCACGGTGACGTCGTGTCCCGACTCGCTGAAGCGTCGCAGCACCTCGCAGGCCTTGTAGGCCGCGATCCCGCCGGAGACGCCCAGGACGACCCGTGGCCGCGTCCCCGAGGGAGACGCGGCCACGTGGTCGGAGCTGGTGCTCAGCGAACTACTCGCTCGCGGGGAACGCGTCGGCGGCGGCGGCCTTGGCCGCGGCCTCCTCGGCCGCGAGCTCGGCCGGGTCGACGTCCTCGCAGGTCAGCAGGTCGTCGTTGATCTCGCGGAGCGCGATCGAGAGCGGCTTCTCCTGGACGTGGGTGTCCACGAGCGGGCCGACGTACTCGAGGAGGCCCTCACCGAGCTGGGAGTAGTAGGCGTTGATCTGGCGGGCGCGCTTGGCGCTGTAGAGCACCAGCTTGTACTTGCTGTCCGTCTTGGTCAGCAGGTCGTCGATCGAGGGGTTGGTGACACCCTCGGCGGCGATGTTCGGAGAA
Source organism: Nocardioides lianchengensis (assembly GCF_900101465.1). Lineage (GTDB taxonomy): Bacteria > Actinomycetota > Actinomycetes > Propionibacteriales > Nocardioidaceae > Nocardioides > Nocardioides lianchengensis. The sequence goes on along the minus strand of NZ_FMZM01000005.1, from coordinate 315,548 downwards.
GACACGCGGTTACGCCTCACGATCAGTTGGGGATTGCACCATCAAGGCTACCAACTCCTCAGCGGCAGCGTGAATCTCGTGGTTGACGATGGTCACGTCGAACTCCGGCTCGGCGGCCAGCTCGTCGCGAGCGGTGACGAGCCGCCGCTCGCGCTCCTCCTCCGTCTCGGTGCCCCGGCCGACCAGCCGGCGCACGAGCTCGTCCCACGACGGAGGCTTCAGGAAGACGAACAGCGCGTCCGCCATCGTCTCGCGCACCTGGCGCGCACCCTGGAGGTCGATCTCCAGCATGGCCGGGTGCCCGGAGGCCAGGGCGAGCTCGACCGGCTGCCGCGGGGTGCCGTAGCGGGCCGCCTTGTGGACGACCGCCCATTCGAGCAGGTCGTCCTCGGCGACCATCCGGTCGAACTCCTCGTCGGAGACGAACCAGTAGTGGACGCCGTTCTCCTCCCCGGGGCGCGGCGGGCGGGTCGTCGCCGAGACCGAGATCCAGACCTCGGGGTGGGCGGCGCGCACGGCGGCCGCCACGCTCCCCTTGCCGACGGCCGTCGGGCCGGCGAGTACGACGAGGCGCGAGCGGCTCACGTGTCGTCGCGCGGGGCGAACTCGGCCTCGAGGGCCGCGACCTGCTTGGCCCCGAGCCCGCGGACCCGGCGGCTCTCGGCGATCCCGAGCCGCTCCATGACCTGGCGTGCGCGGACCTTGCCGAGCCCGGGCATCGACTGGAGCAGGTCGACGACCCGCATCTTGCCGACGACCTCGTTGGTCTGGCCCTGGCGCAGCACGTCGACGATCGAGGCGCCGGAGTTCTTCAGCCGGTTCTTGACCTCGGCCCGCTCCCGCCGGGATGCTGCGGCCTTCTCGAGAGCCGCCTGACGCTGTTCGGGGGTGAGTGGGGGCAGTGCCACGTGAGCGGGTCCTTCGTGAGGGGGGCGGCGTGAGAGGTCAATCTAGTCAGAACCCGCGGCGAGCGGCAATCGCGGCAACGAGAACATGTTCTACCCGATGTCCTACAGGGTGAGAGGTGTCTTGCACACGTCACGTGCCTGCTGCTGCAGGGCCTCGAGCGCGTCGGCGGTCTCCGGGGCGACCAGGGCCCGGCCCGCGGCGGCGATCCGGGACCGGTCCGCAGCGGACAGGTCGTCCGGCGGCTCGGCGGCGTCGTACGTCTGAGGGTCGACGTCGGCGTCCTCCAGCGCCTCCTCCAGGTCGTCGAGCCGCCCGACCACCTGCTGCCACTCGTCACGGATGTCGCCGGGGGCCTGCTCCTGCAGGTCGCGGAAGGCGTCCAGGGCCCCGAGCAGCGCGGTCGGGCCGCCGGCGGCGACGATCTCGGTGAGCTCCTCCTGGTGCTCCTGCACCGTGGCGCAGTAGTCCTCCGCAGGATCCCCGGCACAGGCCGTCAGCGGGAGCAGGACCAGCGCCAGCAGTGCCACCCCGCTCCGGGCGCGACGTCGTGCACGTCCGATCCTGTGGTTCCCCATGTCCCGGGACCCTACGTTCCCTAGGCTCCTCGGGTGGCCGAGCACCAGCGCCTGCGCGAGAGGGTCGACGCCCGCGTCGCCGCCGTCCTCGACCGACGGACCGTCGACCGCCTGTCGACGCCTTCGTCCAGGGCCGTGCCGCCGCCGGCCGCCATCATCGCCCTGGCGCTGGCCACGGTCGTCCACCTCTCGGTGCTCACCCTGCTCGCCGGCGGCGTCGGCCTGGTGGTGGCGGGCGACAACCTCGTCCAGCGCCTCGCCGGGATCGTCCTGCTGCTGCCCGTGCTGCTCCTCGTCCGGCGGCCCCACCGCGACGGCGCCGACGAGGTGACACCCGAGGCGGCCCCGGTCCTCACCGACCTCGTCGCCGAGGTGGCGGGCGCGCTCGGCACGCGGCCCCCGACGTACCTCGGCATCGACGAGGACACCAACGCCTACGCCCGCCGCAGCGGGCTGCGGACCCGGACCCTCGTCCTCGGCGCCCCGCTGTGGGTGGCGCTCGGTCCGCAGGCCCGGATCGCGCTGCTCGGCCACGAGCTCGGGCACTTCGCTCGGCGCGACGTCGTGCACGGCCGGTACGTCGGCACCGCGCTCGCCACCCTGCAGACATGGGCCGACGCCTCATCCCCCGGCGAGGAACGCGCGTCGAACCTCGGCCACACCCCGATCATCGCCACCGTCGCCCTCTGGCCGATGCGGATGGCGTCGACCGGCTCGCTCCGGGTGCTCGGGTGGGTCAACTCGGCCGCCTCCCGGCGTGCCGAGCTGCTGGCCGATCTCGAGTCGGCCGTCGTGGCCGGCACGCCCGCGACGATCGAGGTGCTGGAGCTCATGCTCGCGGCCGACGTGATCGACCGGGCCGCCAACCGGGCCGCCGTCGACCCGCGGCGTCCCGACCTGGCCGTCGAGATCCGCGCTCGCGTGACTGCCCTCGACGAGCGCGACCACGCGGAGGCCCTGCTCGCCTCCGGCGAGCGCAGCGGCATCGACCGCACCCATCCGCCGACCGGTGAGCGCCTGCGCCTGCAGCGTAGCCTGCCGCCCTCCCCCGGCACCATCGTCCTGGACGCCGAACGCGTCGCGGCCATCGACGGCGAGCTGCGTCCCTTCCTCGACGCCGCTCTGCGTCGCCGGGCCGACTGGTACCGCTGAGCGGCTACGCGGTCAGCTCGTCGTTCGCCCGTCGTACGGCGTCGCGCATCGCACCGGTGTCGGGGCCGAGCCGGAGCACCTCGCGCGAGGAGCTGGCCAGCACCGCACCGGCGGCCGGGCCGAAGATCCGGCGGATGTCGGCCGTGGTGCCGCCCTGGGCGCCGTACCCGGGGGCGAGGACGGGGCCGTTGAAGGCCAGGTCCTCGTCCGACTCCCCGATGGTGGCGCCGATGACCGCGCCGAAGCTGCCGAGCGGATCGGCGTCCGCGTTGAGACGGCGCAGGTGGTCGAGGACGGTGCCGGCCACCGTGGCGCCGGAGTCGGTGCGGGCGTGCTGGAACTCGGGACCCTCCTTGTTGGAGGTGAGCGCGAGGACGAAGACGCCCGCCCCGTGGGTGCGCGCGGTGTCGATCATCGGGTCCAGCGACCCGAAGCCGAGGAACGGGCTGGCGGTGATCGCGTCCGAGGCGAGCGGGGAGGCCGGGTCGAGGTAGGCGTCGGCGTACGCCTGGGAGGTGGAGCCGATGTCGCCGCGCTTGACGTCCATCAGCACCAGCGCGCCGGCCGCGCGGGAGTCGGCGACCACCCGTTCCAGGACGGCGACGCCACGGCTCCCGAAGCGCTCGTAGAAGGCCGACTGCGGCTTCACCACCGAGGCGTACGGCGCCACCGCCTCCACGACGGTCAGCGCGAACCGCTCCAGCCCGGCGACGTCGTCGGCGAGTCCCCACTCGTGCAGCAGCCCGGCGTGCGGGTCGATGCCGACACAGAACGGGCCGCGGTCGGTGATGGCGGCGTGCAGGCGGGTGCCGAAGGGGCTCATGGGGTCTCCTGGTCGAGCTCGGCCGCGATCCGCGCGGCGGTGGTGGGGTCGTGGAGCAGGGCGGTGCCGACCTGGATGGCCCGCGCCCCGGCGGCGAGGAAGCTGCGGGCGTCGGCGGTGGTGGCGATGCCCCCGCCCCCGATCACCGCAGCGTCCGGGAGGGCGGCGCACACCTCGGTGACGCAGCGCAGGGCCACCGGCCGGATCGCCGGGCCGGAGAGGCCCGCGGGCCGGCCGTCGGGCAGCGCGGCCGCCTGGGCGTCGCCCACGACGACGGCCGCGGCCCCGGCGTCGAGGACGCCCCGGGCGGTCTCGACGACGCGGAGGGGGTCGGGACGGAGCTTGGCGAGCACGGGGAGCCCGCGGGGCAGGTCCCGGACGACGGCGGCGACCAGGCTGGCCGCGTGGAAGGGCTCACCGCTGACGGCGACCTCGACCGCGACCGGGCCGGGCGCGCGGCCGAGCCGGCGGGCGATCTCGGTGTGCTCCCCCAGGCTCCGGCCGGTGATGGAGACGACGACGCGGGCGCCGGAGCGCACCAGCCAGGGCAGCTCGCTGGCCAGGAACGGCTCCAGGCCGGGGCTGGGCGGCTCGGCGTGGAGCAGGCCGGAAGGGGTCTCGACGACCCGAGGGGCCTCGGCACCGGACCGCGGGTCGAGGCTGATCGAGCGGGTGACGAAGGCGCCCAGGGTGGCCAGGTCGACGTACGGCTCCAGCTCGCGGCCGGTGCCGCCGCAGCCGGCGGCGACCAGCACGGGTCCGGGCAGCTCCAGGGCGCCCAGCGAGACGCTCATGCGAGCGCTCCCCAGCGGACCCGGTCGCCGCGGACCACCGGACCCTCGGTGCACGCACGCACGGTCCGGGAGACGCCGTCCTCGCCGACGACGGGCAGCGCGCAGCCGTGGCACAGACCCGTCGCGCAGGGCTGGGTCACCTCGACCGCGGTCTGACTCCAGGCGCCCTGGTCCTCGGCCGCGGCGGCCACGGCGTGCAGCGTCTCGTGGGGGCCGGCGGCGTACACGACCTCCGCGCGGGCGCGCGCCAGGGTCTCGACCACGACGTCGGCGACCCGCCCCTTCTGCCCCACCGACCCGTCCGCGGTGACGACGGTGACCGCGCGCGCCGAGCGCCGGGCCTCGAGGGCCGACAGCAGGTGGGCCTCGTCGCGCCCGGCGACCAGCAGGGTCACCGCGCAACCGCGCTCGCGGAGCCGCTCGGCCAGCGGGAACAATGGCGCGGCCGAGACGTCCTCGCCCACGAGCAGGCAGGAGACCGGCTCCTTGGGCAGCGCGAACGGCCGCCCCAACGGGCCGGTGAGGCCGACCTTCGAGCCGACCGGCAGCCCGGCCAGCCAGGTGCCGGCGACGCCGATCGGCTCCACGACCAGCTGCAGCGCGGGCCCGTACCCGCCGACCGGCCGGACCTGGTGGATCCAGTACGACCGGCGCGCGAGCCGGGCCGAGTCGGCCAGGGTGAGCGCGACGAACGTGCCCGGGCGGAAGCGCTCGGCGACACCCGGCGCCACCAGGGTGAGGTGGCGGTAGGCGCCCACCCGCTTGCTGTCGAGCAGCTCCCCGGTGACGTGCAGGCTCATCCCGAGATGCCCCGCAGGATCCGGCGCGGCCAGCCCGGGCCCTCGTAGACGAACGCCGTGTAGCCCTGGAGCAGGTCCGCGCCGGCGTCGAGCCGGTCGCGTGCGTCCTCGACGGTGGTGATGCCGCCGACGCCGACCAACGTCAGGTCGGGGCCGACCCGGCCGCGGAGCAGCCGAAGCACCGCCAGCGAGCGGGCCGTCAGCGGCCGGCCGGACAGCCCGCCGGCGCCGACGGCCTCGACCTCGGCGTCCGGGCTGGCCAGTCCGGACCGGGAGATCGTGGTGTTGGTGGCGATGATCCCGTCGAGGCCGATGGCCAGCGCCATGTCGGCGACGCCGAGCACGTCGTCGTCGGCCAGGTCGGGCGCGATCTTGACCAGCAGCGGCACCCGCGCCGCGGTCACCTCGTCCGCCGTACGACGCACGTGCTCCAGCAGCGGCTGCAGCTTCTCGACCGCCTGGAGGTTGCGCAGGCCCGGGGTGTTCGGCGAGCTGACGTTGACCACCAGGTAGTCGGCGTGCGGCGCCAGCAGCCGGGTGCTCTTGGCGTAGTCGGCCTCGACCGCGGCCTGGTCGTCGTCGGGCACCACCTTGGTCTTGCCGATGTTCACGCCGAGGACCGGTCCGGGGCGGCGGCCCCGGACCGCGAGCCGGGCGGCGACCGCCTCGGCGCCGTCGTTGTTGAAGCCCATCCGGTTGACCACGGCCCGGTCGGCGGTGAGCCGGAACAGCCGCGGCGTCGGGTTGCCGGGCTGGCCCTCGCCGGTGACCGTGCCGACCTCGACGTGGCCGAAGCCGAGCGCGGCCAGCGCGTCGATCCCGACCGCGTTCTTGTCGAAGCCCGCGGCCAGGCCGAGCCGGTTGGGGAAGGTCAGCCCCAGCGCGTGCACCGGCGCCCCGGGCTGCTTGCGGCGCGCCAGCACCGGACCGGCGGCCCGGATCGCCCGGAAGCCCAGGTGGTGGGCCCGCTCCGGGTCGATCCGGGTCGCGACGCGGTCGAAGAGCACGTCGTAGGCGGTCACGGCCTGGCCTCCCGCTGGTCGAGGAGGGACGAAGTCCCGTCTCGAAACCCGGTGAGAGGGACGACGACCCCGATCGAGGCCGACTCTCGGCACGAGGGGTTTCGAGACGGTTGCTGCGCAACCTCCTCAACCACCGCGGTCGCGTTCATCGCGCGGCCCACTCCTGCAGGGACCGGACGCCGATGTCGCCGCGGCGCATCGCCTCGATGCCCTGCACCGCGGCGCCCAGGCCCTGGACGGTGGTGATGCAGGGGACGTTGGCGCGGACGGCGGCGGTGCGGATCTCGTAGCCGTCCAGGCGGGCCTGGCCGCCGGTGCCCGCGCCGTACGGCGTGTTCACGATCAGCTGGATCTCGCCGTCGTGGATGAGCTGGACGGTGGTCCGCTCGCCGTTCGGGCCCTCGCCCTCGAAGTGCTTGCGCACGATCGTGGACGGCACGCCGTTGCGGCGCAGCACCTCGGCGGTGCCCTGGGTCGCGAGGATCTCGAAGCCCAGGTCGGCCAGCACCCGCACCGGGAAGATCATCGAGCGCTTGTCGCGGTTGGCGACCGACACGAAGATCTTGCCGCTGGTGGGCAACGGGCCGAACGCGGCGGCCTGGGACTTGGCGAAGGCCTTGCCGAAGTCGGTGTCGAAGCCCATCACCTCGCCGGTCGACTTCATCTCGGGGCCGAGGACGGTGTCGACCTGCTGGCCGTCGGGGGTGCGGAACCGGTTGAACGGCATCACCGCCTCCTTGACCGCGATCGGCTGGTCGGCCGGCAGGGTGCCGCCGTCGCCGGTCGCGGGCAGCAGACCGGCCGCGCGCAGCTCGGCGACGGTCTCCCCCAGCATCACCCGGGCTGCGGCCTTGGCCAGCGGCGTGGCGGTCGCCTTCGACACGAACGGCACCGTCCGCGAGGCGCGCGGGTTGGCCTCCAGGACGTAGAGGATGTCCGAGCCCAGCGCGAACTGGATGTTGAGCAGGCCGCGGACGCCGACCCCGCGAGCGATCGCCTCGGTGGCCTCGCGGATCCGCTCGATCTCGCGGGCGCCGAGGGTGATCGGCGGCAGCGCGCAGGACGAGTCGCCGGAGTGGATGCCGGCCTCCTCGATGTGCTCCATCACGCCGCCGAGGAAGAGCTCCTCGCCGTCGAAGAGCGCGTCGACGTCGATCTCGATGGCGTCGTCGAGGAAGCGGTCGACCAGCACCGGGGCCTCGCGGGAGATCAGCCCGGCGGCCACGTACTTCTCCAGGTAGGCCTGGAGAGCGTCGTCGCCGTACACGATCTCCATGCCGCGCCCGCCCAGGACGTACGACGGCCGCACCAGGACCGGGTAGCCGATCTCGGCGGCGATCCGCTGCGCCTCGGGGTACGACGTCGCGGTCCCGTGCTTGGGCGCCACCAGGCCGGCCTCCGCGAGCACCCGCCCGAAGGCGCCGCGCTCCTCGGCCAGGTCGATGGAGTCGGGCGAGGTGCCGACGATCGGGACGCCGGCGGCCGCGAGGCCCTGGGCGAGCCCGAGCGGGGTCTGGCCGCCCAGCTGGCAGATGACGCCGGCGATCGGGCCGGCCAGGGTCTCGGCGTGCACGACCTCCAGGACGTCCTCGAGGGTGAGCGGCTCGAAGTAGAGCCGGTCCGAGGTGTCGTAGTCGGTGCTCACCGTCTCCGGGTTGCAGTTGACCATCACCGTGTCGTAGCCGGCCTCGCTGAGCGCCAGGCTCGCGTGGACGCAGGAGTAGTCGAACTCGATGCCCTGCCCGATCCGGTTCGGCCCCGAGCCAAGGATGATGACGGCCGCCCGCTCGCGCGGGGCGACCTCGCTCTCCTCGTCGTAGGACGAGTAGTGGTACGGCGTCGCCGCCGCGAACTCGGCCGCGCAGGTGTCGACGGTCTTGTAGACCGGCCGGATGCCGAGCGCGTGCCGGACCCCGCGGACGACGTCGGCCGTCATGCCGCGGATCTTGCCGATCTGGGCGTCGGAGAAGCCGTGCCGCTTGGCCAGCTGCAGCAGGCCGGGCGTGAGCTCGGGCGCGGCGGTGACCTCCTCGGCGATCTCGTTGATCAGCACCAACTGGTCGACGTACCAGGGGTCGATGCCGGTGGCCTCGAAGATCTCCTCGGGCGTCGCACCCGCCCGGATCGCGTCCATGACCCGCTTGAGGCGGCCGTCGGTGGGCGTGGCGATCTCGGCCAGCAGCGCGGCCTTGTCGAGCTCGACGTACTCCTGGTGCCAGTCGAAGACGGCGTCCTTGGACTCCAGCGAGCGCAGCGCCTTCTGCAGCGCCTCGGTGAAGTTGCGGCCGATCGCCATCGCCTCGCCGACCGACTTCATGTGGGTCGTGAGCCGCTTGTCGGCGCCCGGGAACTTCTCGAACGCGAACCGCGGGACCTTCACGACCACGTAGTCCAGGGTCGGCTCGAAGGCGGCCGGCGTGCTGGAGCCGTCGGCGCGCACGGTGATGTCGTTGGGGATCTCGTCGAGGGTGTAGCCGATCGCCACCTTCGCGGCGATCTTGGCGATCGGGTAGCCGGTCGCCTTGGACGCCAGCGCGCTCGACCGGCTGACCCGCGGGTTCATCTCGATGACGATGACGCGCCCGTCGGCGGGGTTGACGGCGTACTGGATGTTGCAGCCGCCGGTGTCGACCCCGACCTCGCGGATGATGCCGATGGCCAGGTCGCGCAGGTGCTGGTACTCGCGGTCGGTCAGCGTCATCGCCGGCGCGACGGTGATCGAGTCGCCGGTGTGCACGCCCATCGGGTCGAGGTTCTCGATCGAGCAGATGATGACGACGTTGTCGGCCTTGTCGCGCATCACCTCCAGCTCGTACTCCTTCCACCCGATGATCGACTCCTCGATCAGCACCTCGGTGGTCGGGCTCGCGGCCAGGCCGGCACCGGCGATCCGGGCCAGCTCGGTCGCGTCGAAGGCGATGCCGGAGCCGGTGCCGCCCATGGTGAACGACGGCCGGATCACGACGGGGTAGCCGAGCTCGCCGACCGCCTGCTCGCAGTCGTCCATCGAGTGGCACACGAAGCTGCGCGCCACCTCGCCGCCGACCTTGTGCACGATCGCGTTGAACAGCTCGCGGTTCTCGCCGCGGTGGATGGCCTCGAAGCTGGCGCCGATCATCTCGACGCCGTACTTCTCCAGCACGCCGTTCTCGTGCAGCGCGATCGCCGCGTTGAGCGCGGTCTGGCCGCCCAGGGTCGGGAGCAGCGCGTCGGGGCGCTCCTTGGCGATCACCTGCTCGACGAACTCGGGCGTGATCGGCTCGACGTACGTCGCGTCCGCGAACTCCGGGTCGGTCATGATCGTGGCCGGGTTGGAGTTGACCAGGATCACCCGGATCCCCTCGGCCTTCAGCACCCGGCAGGCCTGGGTGCCGGAGTAGTCGAACTCGCAGGCCTGGCCGATGACGATCGGGCCGGACCCGATGACCAGGACGGACTTGATGTCCTCGCGCTTCGGCATCTCAGGCTTCCTCTCGGCTCACCGGGTTTCGAGACGGTTGCTGCGCAACCTCCTCAACCACCGGGGCACCGCTCATCAGGTCGACGAACCGGTCGAAGAGGTACGCCGCGTCGTGCGGGCCGGCGGCGGCCTCGGGGTGGTACTGGACGGAGAAGCTCTTCAATCGCCCCACCTCGGTGGCCGAGCCGGTCGAGGCCCGGAGCTCGAGGCCCTCGACGACGTCGTCGTTGAGGCAGACGTGGCTGACGCTCGCGACGCCGTACGGCGTGGTGGTGGGCGCGTCGAGCGGGGCGTCGACCGCGAAGCCGTGGTTGTGGGCGGTGACCTCGACCTTGCCGGTGGTGCGGTCCAGGACCGGCTGGTTGATGCCGCGGTGGCCGTACTTCAGCTTGTAGGTGCCGAAGCCGAGCGCGCGGCCGAAGAGCTGGTTGCCGAAGCAGATGCCGAAGTAGGGCAGGTCACGCGCGAGCGCGCCCTGCAGGACCTCGATCTGCTGCGTGGTCGCGGCCGGGTCGCCGGGGCCGTTGGAGTAGAAGAGCCCGTCGGGCTGCACCGCGAGGATGTCGTCGAGGGTCGCGGCGGCGGGCAGCACGTGCACCTCGATGCCGCGCTCGGCCATCCGGTAGGGCGTCATGGTCTTGATGCCGAGGTCCAGCGCGGCCACGGTGAACCGCTTCTCGCCGTGCGCGGGGACGACGTACGTCTCACTCGTGGAGACCTCGGTCGCCAGCTCGGAGCCGGCCATCTCACCCGACGCGCGGACCCGGTCGAGCAGCGCCGCGGGGTCGGTCTCGGTGCTGGAGATGCCGACGCGCATGGCGCCCCGCTCGCGCAGGTGGCGGGTGAGCGCGCGGGTGTCGACGCCGGAGATGCCGACGACGCCCTGGTCGCGCAGCTCGTCATCGAGCGAGCGCCGGCTGCGGTGGTTGCTGGGCACCCGGGCGGGGTCGCGGACGACGTACCCGGCCACCCAGATGCGGGAGGACTCGGGATCCTCGTCGTTCACGCCGGTGTTGCCGATGTGAGGAGCGGTCATCACCACCACCTGGCGGTGGTAGGACGGGTCGGTCAGCGTCTCCTGGTAGCCGGTCATGCCGGTGTTGAAGACCGCTTCGCCGAAGGTCTCGCCGGGGGCGCCGTAGGCCTCGCCGGTGAAGGTGCGACCGTCCTCGAGGACCAGGATCGCGGGGGCATGCGACGGCACGCCGTACCTCCTTCTCCGCCTCACGGGACGGATCGTTAAAGGATGTCGAACGGCCCTGACCCTACCAGCGGCCGCCGGTCGTTCCGGCACGCCGTCCGCTGGTGGCCGGTCGTCCTCGTCGAGCGACGCGAGATGGCTGCCCACGACCCCTGGCGGCGACCATCTCGCGTCGCTCGACGGTCAGCAGCAGCGACCCTGGGTGGACCGCTCGCGGTGGGCGTCGCGGTGGCGCTCGAAGGCGCGGCGGGTCATCGGCTCGGTGCCCTCCCGCTCACAGCGCTCGACGTAGGCGTCCCAGCGGGACTCGCCGGTGAAGTCGCGCAGGTAGCGGCGGACCGCGGCGAGTGCGCTCACCGGCCCGCCCCCACCGGCTCGCGCTCCTGCGCGCCGTCGGGCGGCAGCTGGGACGGCACGTGCGGGACCTCGGTGGTGGGCAGCGAGCCCGCGCGCAGGGCGCGGACCCAGATCACCGCGGCGTTGGCCACGATCACGATCACCAGCACGGCGAACGAGGCCTGGAGGACGCCGTTGACCGTGGAGTTGGTGATCACCGTGGCCATCTGGGAGGCGTCGGCCGCCGGGGCCAGGACCTCGCCGACGTCGCGGGCCTCGCGGTAGCGGTCGGCCTGGGCGAAGTAGCCGATGGTGGGGTCGGAGGAGAAGACCTTCTGGTAGCTCGCGGTCATCGTGGTGACCAGGTCCCAGGCCAGGGGTACGGCGGGCACCCAGACCCACTTCGTCCAGCCGTGCTTGAGGAACAGGGTCACGCAGAGGGTCAGCGCGATGGCCGCCAGCAGCTGGTTCGCGATGCCGAACAGCGGGAAGAGCTGGTTGATCCCGCCCAGCGGGTCGGTGACGCCGACGTACAGCATGTAGCCCCAGCAGGCGACGACCACGGCCGAGGCGCTCCAGGCGGCCGGCTTCCAGGTGGTGTCGGCGTACCGCTTCCAGACGTTGCCGACGGTGTCCTGGACCATGAACCGGCCCACGCGGGTGCCGGCGTCGACGGCGGTGAGGATGAACAGCGCCTCGAACATGATCGCGAAGTGGTACCAGAACGCGGCCAGGTTGCCGCCGAAGGCGTCGCTGAAGATGGTCGAGATGCCGAGGGCCAGGGTGGGGGCGCCGCCGGTGCGCGAGACCAGCTCCTCCTCCACGGCCGCGGCGGCGGCGTTCAGCTGGTCGGGGCTGAGGGTGAAGCCGAGGCCGTTGACGAACTCGACCGCGCCCTCGACGGTGCCCCCGGTCATCCCGGCCGGGGCGTTCATCGCGAAGTAGAGCCCCTGGTCGATGACCGAAGCGGCGATCAGCGCCGAGATGGCGACGAACGACTCCATCAGCATGCCGCCGTACCCGATCATCCGGACGTGGCTCTCCTTGCCGACCATCTTCGGCGTGGTGCCCGACGCGATGAGGGCGTGGAAGCCGGAGAGGGCGCCGCAGGCGATGGTGATGAACAGGAACGGGAACAGCTTGCCGGCGAACACCGGGCCGTTCCCCTCGGTGGCGAACGAGGTGACGGCGTCGTTCTGGAGGACCGGCGTGGCCAGCACCAGGCCGACGGCGAGCAGCAGGATGACGCCGATCTTCATGAACGTCGACAGGTAGTCGCGAGGCGTCAGCAGCAGCCAGACCGGCAGGATCGAGGCCACGAAGCCGTAGACCACCAGGCAGACCGTCAACGTCTCCTTGGAGAGGGTCAGGCTGTCGGCCAGGCCCCAGGTCTCGACGTACCCGCCGCCGACGATGGCGAGCAGCAGCAGGACCACCCCGATGCCGGTGACCTCCAGGACCCGGCCCGGGCGGACGAAGCGCAGGTAGCAGCCCATGAACAGGGCGATCGGGATGGTCAGGCCGATGGAGAACACGCCCCACGGCGACTCGGCCAGCGCGTTGACCACGACCAGCGAGAGCACCGCCAGGATGATGATCATGATGGCGAAGACGGCGATCAGCGCGGCCGTGCCGCCGACCACGCCGATCTCCTCGCGGACCATCTGGCCCAGGCTCTTGCCGTCGCGGCGCAGGGACAGGAACAGCACGACCATGTCCTGCACGGCGCCGGCGAAGATGACGCCGACGATGATCCAGAGGGTCCCGGGCAGGTAGCCCATCTGCGCCGCCAGGACCGGGCCGACCAGCGGCCCCGCGCCGGCGATCGCGGCGAAGTGGTGGCCGAAGAGCACCCGCTTGTCGGTGACCTCGAAGTCGGCGCCGTCGTCGAGCCGCTCGGCGGGCGTGGCCCGGGTGTCGTCGAGGCGGAGCACGGTCCGGGCCAGGAATCGGGAGTAGAAGCGGTAGGCGATCAGGTACGACGAGAGCGCCGCGAACAGGATCCACAGCGCCGAGACGTCCTCGCCGCGGCTGAGGGCGAGCACCGCCCAGCAGACGGCGCCGACGACGGCGACGAGCGTCCAGACGACGATGGAGCGGGCTTTGGGGGTCATGCAGCGCCTCCGGTCCGAGATGTGAGCGCGATCACTCCCTTATACCCGGCGCACACCTCGGGTAGGCGGGGCGGTCCACGGGTCCTCCGGCCAGGCGTGCTTCGGGTAGCGCCCGCGCAGCTCGGACCGCACCTGGGGGTAGCCCTGGGCCCAGAACGACGCCAGGTCGGCGGTCACCGCCACCGGTCGCCGCGCCGGCGAGAGCAGGTGCAGCAGCACCGGCACCCGGCCGTCGGCCAGCCGCGGTGTCTCCGCCCAGCCGAACGTCTCCTGCAGGCGTACGGCGAGCACCGGCTGCTCGGCGTCGTAGTCGACCCGGACCGCCGACCCGCTCGGGACCGCCAGCCGCTCGGGCGCGAGCTCGTCGAGCCGGCCCGCCTCGGGCCAGGGCAGCAGCCGGCGCAGTGCGGCCAGGACGTCGATGCGGCGCAGGTCGCGGGTGCCGCGGACCCGGGCCAGCTCGGGTCCGAGCCAGGTCTCGACGCTCGCGGCCAGGGCCTCGTCGGCGACGTCGGGCCACGGCGCGCCGAGGGTGCGGTAGAGGAAGTCCATCCGCGCCCGCAGGGCCCGGGCCGCGTCGGTCCACGGGAGCACCGCCAGTCCCTCCTGGCGGAGCCCCTCGCGCACCGCGGCGCCGACCCGCTCGGCCGGCGGCTCGGCGAGCGTGGCCGCGGCCAGCTCGATCGCGCCCAGCCGGGTGACCCTGCGCGCGACCACCCGACCGGACGACCAGGTCACCTCGTCGTCCTCGGTCCAGCGGGCCGCGGCCGCCTCGAGCGCGAGCCCCTCGTCGATCGGCGCGGCCGAGCGGATCGTCGCGTCACGCTGCCCCGGCCGACGGTCCACGTCGGCGACGGCCAGCCACTCCGCCCCGGCAAGAGCGGCTTCGCCGCGGGGCAGCACCGCGCCCGTCCCGCCCACCATCAGGTACGACGAGCCGCCCGGCCGCCGACGCGCGATCCGGTCGGGGTGGGCCAGGGCGACGACCGCGCCCACCGCGAGGTCGTCGGTGAGCCGCTCGCCGGGCTCGCCGGGCGGGGCGGACCGGACCAGCTGGTCGACGGCCGCCTTCCAGGCGGGTGAGCCGGACCCGCCCCGCCGTACCTGCCGCAGTGCGGCGCCCAGGTCTCCCCCGGGCGCCCGGACGTCCTCGGCGAGCAGGGCCACCACCTCCGCGGCCCGGCGGGGGCCGACCACGGGCGCGCCGTCGAGCAGCGCGCGGGCCAGGCGGGGGTCGGTCGGCACCCGGGCGATGGCCCGGCCGCGCTCGGTGACCGCGCCGGCGTCGTCCACAGCGCCGAGGTCGGCGAGCGTGGATCGGGCCGCAGCCAGGGCGGGCGCCGGCGGCGGGTCGGGCAGGGCGAGGCCCCGGCCGTCAGGACTCCCCCAGGCCGCGAGCTCCAGCGCGAACCCGGTCAGGTCGGCGACCGCGATCTCGGGCTCCGGGTGGGCCGCCAGGTGGGCGTGCTCGGCCTCGCCCCAGCAGCGGTACGCCGTCCCGGGCGCCTCCCGGCCCGCGCGACCGGCCCGCTGCTCGGCACCCGCGCGGCTGACCCGGACGGTCACCAGGCCGGCCAGACCGCGCCGGTGGTCGGTCCGCGGCTCGCGGGACAGCCCGGCGTCGACGACCACCCGGACCCCGGGGACGGTGAGCGAGGACTCGGCGACCGCGGTCGAGACGACCACCCGGCGCCGATCCCCCGCGGTCAGCGCCCGGTCCTGGTCGGCGGCCGGCAGCCGGCCGTGCAGCCGGTGCACCTCGGCGTCGCTCCCGCCGAGGCGGCGGGCCACCCCGTCGACCTCCGCGACGCCGGGCAGGAAGACGAGCACGTCGCCGTCCCGCTCCGCCAGCGCACGGCGGACGATCGCGGCGACGTGGTCGAGGAACGCCGGCGTCGGGCCGCGCTCGTCGTACGGGAGCACGCCGGGCGGCGGGGCGGCGTACACCGTCTCGACGCGGTGGAGCGCGCCCGGAACCTCGACCACGTCGGCCGCGAGCAGGTCCGCGAACCGCTGTGCCTCCAGGGTCGCCGACATGGCGACCAGCCGCAGGTCGTCGCGCAGGTTCTCGCGCACGTCGACCAGCAGAGCGAGCAGGAGGTCGGCGTCGAGCGCGCGCTCGTGCACCTCGTCGAGCACCACGGCCGCGACGCCCGGCAGGTCGGGGTCGCGCTGCAGCCGGCGGAGCAGCACCCCGGTGGTCACGAACTCGACCCGCGTCGCCGCGGACGAGCGGCGGTCGCCGCGGACGGCGTACCCGACGGACTCGCCGAGCGGCTGGCCGACCAGCGACGCGAGCCGCCGGGCCGCGGCCCGCGCGGCGATCCGGCGGGGCTGGGTGACGACCACCCGGCCCGGCCCGAGGTCGGCCACCGCGGGTGGGACCAGCGTGGTCTTGCCGCTGCCCGGCGGCGCCCAGAGGACCGCCGCGCCGCGGCCGCGCAGCGCGTCGGTCAGCGCCGGGAGACCGGCGCGGACGGGGAGGTCGACCTCCCCGAGTCGCTCAGACCAGGGCACCGTCGAGGACCGTCGGCCTCCCCCGGAGGAACGTCGCGACGACCCGGCCAGGCAGCTCCATGCCGCGGTACGGCGTGTTGCGGCTCAGGCTGGCCGACTCCGTCGGGTCGACGGTACGACGGGCCGCGGGGTCGTAGAGCACGACGTTGGCCGGCTCGCCGACCTCGATCGGACGCCCGTGGTCGGCGACCCGGCCGATCCGGGCCGGGGCGAAGGACATCCGCTCGGCGACGCCGGCCCAGTCGAGCAGGCCGGGGTCGACCATGGTGGCCTGGACGATCGACAGCGCGGTCTCGAGGCCGAGCATGCCGAACGCCGCGGCCGCCCACTCGCAGTCCTTGTCCTCGTGGGGGTGCGGGGCGTGGTCGGTGGCGACGATGTCGATCGTGCCGTCGGCCAGCCCGGCGCGCAGCGCCTCGACGTCGGCGGCGGTGCGCAGCGGCGGGTTGACCTTGTAGATCGGGTCATAGGTCGCGGCCAGCTCGTCGGTGAGGATCAGGTGGTGCGGACAGGCCTCGGCGGTGACGTCCCAGCCCTTGCGCTTGGCGTCGCGGACGATCTCCACCGAGCCCGCCGTACTCACGTGGCAGACGTGCAGGCGGGAGCCGACGTGGGCGGCGAGCAGGCAGTCGCGGGCGATGATCGCCTCCTCGGCGACCGCCGGCCAGCCGGTGAGCCCGAGCTTGCCGGAGAGCTCGCCCTCGTTCATCTGGGCGCCCTCGGTGAGCCGCGGCTCCTGCGCGTGCTGCGCGATCACGCCGTCGAAGGCCTTGACGTACTCCAGGGCCCGGCGCATCAGCACCGCGTCGCTGACGCACTTGCCGTCGTCGGAGAAGACCCGGACCCGGGCGGCCGAGTCGGCCATCGCGCCGAGCTCGGCGAGCTTCTCGCCCTGCAGCCCGACCGTGACCGCGCCGACCGGGTAGACGTCGCAGAAGCCGGCCTCGCGGCCCAGCCGCCAGACCTGCTCGACGACGCCCGCGGTGTCGGCGACCGGCTCGGTGTTGGCCATCGCGTGCACCGCGGTGAAGCCGCCCATCGCCGCGGCCCGGGTGCCGGTCTCGACGGTCTCGGCGTCCTCGCGGCCCGGCTCGCGCAGGTGGGTGTGCAGGTCGACCAGGCCCGGGAGGGCGATCAGGCCGGTGGCGTCGATGGTCTCGATACGCTCGCTGGCGCTCGCTGCTCGACCACCGAGGTCGGCGATCACCCCGTCGCGCAGCAGCAGGTCGGTCGGCTCCCCGCCGAGGACACGGACGTTCTTGATCAGGTAGGTGGTGCTCACTCTTCTCCTCCGACGGCGGGCTCGCTGCCGCCCAGCAGCAGGTACAGGACGGCCATCCGCACGGCGACGCCGTTGGTGACCTGCTCGACGATCACCGAGCGGCTGGAGTCGGCCACGTCGGCCGTGATCTCCATGCCGCGGACCATCGGGCCGGGGTGCATCACGATCGTGTGGTCCTGCAGGGTCGCCATCCGGCGCCCGTCGAGGCCGTAGCGGCGGGAGTACTCGCGCGCGGTCGGGAAGAACCCGCCCTGCATCCGCTCCCGCTGGACCCGCAGCATCATCACCGCGTCGGCCTTCGGGATCACCGTGTCGAGGTCGTACGACGTCTGCACCGGCCAGCTCTCGATGCCGACCGGCATCAGGGTCGGCGGCGCGACCAGGGTGACCTCGGCGCCGAGCGTGTTCAGCAGCAGCGCGTTCGAGCGGGCGACCCGGCTGTGCAGCACGTCGCCGACGATCGCGATCCTGCGGCCCTCCAGCCCGCCCGGCTTGGACTCGCCCAGGTGCCGCCACATGGTGAACGCGTCGAGCAGCGCCTGGGTGGGGTGCTCGTGGGTGCCGTCGCCGGCGTTGACCACGCTGGAGCGGACCCAGCCGGAGTTCGCGAGCAGGTGCGGCGCCCCGCTGGCGCCGTGGCGTACGACGACCGCGTCGGCGCCCATCGCCTCGAGGGTCAGCGCGGTGTCCTTGAGCGACTCGCCCTTCGACAGCGACGAGCCCTTCGCGGCGAAGTTGATGACGTCGGCGCTCAGCCGCTTGGCGGCCGCCTCGAAGGAGATCCGGGTGCGGGTGGAGTCCTCGAAGAACAGGTTGACCACCGTGCGGCCGCGCAGCGCGGGCAGCTTCTTGATCGGCCGGTCGGCCAGCTCGCGCAGCTCGGCCGCCGTGCTCAGGATCAGCTCGGCGTCGTCGCGGGTCAGGTCGCCCGCGCTCAGCAGGTGCCGCTTCACGAGGCCACCTCCCCGAAGATCGTGACCGCGTCCGCGTCGTCGACGCCCGCGAGCGTCACCTTCACCCGCTCGACCAGGCTGGTGGGCAGGTTCTTGCCGACGAAGTCGGCACGGATCGGCAGCTCGCGGTGGCCGCGATCCACCAGCACGGCCAGCCGCACGGCCCGGGGCCGGCCGATGTCGTTGAGCGCGTCCAGGGCGGCCCGGATGGTCCGCCCGGAGAACAGCACGTCGTCGACCAGGACGACCGTCCGGCCGTCGATGCCGCCGGGCGGCAGCTTGGTCGGCAGCAGCGCGCGGGCCGGCTTCATGCGCAGGTCGTCGCGGTACATCGTCACGTCGAGCGAGCCGACGGGGACGTCGTACCCCTCGACGGAGGCGATGCGCTCGGCGATCCGCTCGGCCAGCGGGACCCCACGACTGGGGATGCCGAGAAGGACGAGGTCGTCGGCGCCCTTGTTGCGCTCGAGGATCTCGTGGGAGATGCGGGTCAGTGCTCGGGTGATGTCACGAGCGTCGAGGACCACGCGGCCGGTGCTGGGTTCAGGGGGTGCAGACACGAGGTGTCGGACTCCTTCTCCGCCTCACGGGACGGCTCGTTAAAGGATGTCGATCGCGCCGACCCTATCGCACCCGCCACCCCTCGGGCAGCGGCCGGCCGTCGCGCAGGCAGTCCTCGTCCTCGCCCTTCACGACGACCGTCCAGCCCCACCGCTGGTCGCACGAGAACGGCCGGTTGCCGAGCGGGTCGAGCGTGGCGCCGGCCGGCAGCTCGACGCCCTCGCGGAGGCACTCGGCCCCGCCCTCGGGGTAGGTCACCGGCACCTCGCCGTCCGAGCACTGCCACTCGTCGATCAGGGGCACCCCGCGGATCTCGCGCACGTAGACGGCGTGCGCGCCCCAGGAGAGCAGGGCCACCAGCGCGAGGCCGAGGGCGACGGACAGCGGGATCCAGGTACGACGGGTCATGGCGTCCACCCTGCTCCGGGTCGGGCCCGGCCGGATCCGCCCGCGTACTCAGATCAGGCTCGTCACGGTGCCTCGTCGGGGTCCCAGCGGCGCAGCGCGGTCAGCACCAGCTCGACGTCCGCGGTGCCGACCGCCTCCAGCGCGGCGGGGACCTCGGCGCGCCGGATCCGGCGCCCGAGGGTGAGGTGCGGGAGCCAGCCGCGGTGCTGGAGGTCCCCGGCGCCCGCCCGGAGCCCCAGCACCGCGGCCAGCAGGGCGTCGTCGACGTCGAGGGCCCGCGCGACCGTGACCCGGGATCCGCCCAGGAGCAGCACCCCGGCGACCCGGACCCGGACCGGCAGCAGTGGGCCGACCAGGTCGACCGCCTCCTGGTCGGGCGGCAGCCGCTCCCCGGCGAGCAGGGTCACGTGCGGGGTGTTGGTCATGCCCTTGTGGTCCAGCTGCGACGGCAGCCCGGCGTCGCGCAGCGCCTGCCAGTCGCGCAGCACCGCCGCGCGGCCGGCCTCGTCGGGCACCAGCTCGAACGCGTGCAGGCGGGGCACTCAGTCCTCCAGCCAGCGGGTCGCCCGCTTCGTGTGGGCCGCCTTGGTGGCGGGCGCGAGACCGTCGTACCCCCGCGCGATGACGGAGGCGCGCGGGTTGCGGGCGAACACGTCGTGATGGTCGCGCACGAAGGTCCAGTAGAGCGCGTCCCAGTCGGCGGTCCAGTCGCCGGCGGGCAGGTCGGACATCTTGCGCAGGTAGTTCGAGCCGGAGACGTAGGGCTTCGTGGTCACCAGCCCGCCCGCGGCGAACTGGCTCATGGCGTGCACGTTGGGGACCATCACCCAGTCGTAGGCGTCGACGAACATCTCCATGAACCACTCGTACACCGCCTCGGGGTCGGTGCGCAGCAGGCACATCGCGTTGCCGAGCACCATCAGCCGCTCGATGTGGTGCGCCCAGCCCCGCTCCAGCACCCGGCCGATCACCAGGTCGACAGGGTCCAGACCGGTCTCGCCGGTCCACCAGCCCGGCACGAGCGGGCGGGTGTGCCGCAGGTGGTTGCGGGTGCGCATCCGGCGGCCGTGGACGACGTACGTCGCCCGCATGTACTCGCGCCACCCGATCAGCTGGCGCACGAAGCCCTCCAGCGAGGCCAGCGGTACGTCGTCGACCGCCAGCGCCTGCGCCAGCACGTCGCGCGGGTCGAGCAGGCCGATGTTGAGCGCCGGGGTCATCAGGGAGTGGAAGACGAACGGGTGCTGCGCGGAGATCGCGTCCTCGTAGGGACCGAACGTGGCGAGCCGGTCGCGCAGGAACGCGCGGTACGACGCCCGCGCCTCGGCGTGGTCGGTCGGCCAGGCGAAGGTGGCCGACCTCCCGGGCGCACCGGGGAAGTGCTCGTCCACCCAGGTCGCGGCCTCCTCGACCGCCGGGTGCCGCTCGGGCCAGGGCACCTCCGGCACCGGGTGGTCCTTCGGCAGCTTCTTGCGGTTCTCCTCGTCGAAGGACCACCGCCCGCCCACCGGCGCGCCGTCGCCCTCGACCAGGACGTCCAGCCGCCGGCGCTGCCACGAGTAGAAGTGCTGCATCCGCGCCCCGCCGTCGCCCACCTGCTCGCGGACCTGCTCCCGGGTGGTGAGGAAGTTGGGGGTGTCGCGCCACTCGACCTGCAGCCCCACGTCCTCGGCGGTGGCCTCCAGGTCCTGCGCGAGCCAGTCGTCCACCACGTCGTACGCCGCGAGCCGGGTGGGCCTCAGCCGCGCCAGCACCCTCGCCGTCGCCGCGCGGCTGGTCGTCCGGCCGTCGGAGTCGACCTGCTCGACGTCGTACCCCGCGTCGCGGAGGCGCTCGGCGAAGCGACGCATCGACGCCCGGTGCAGGATCAGCTTGTGGCGGTGGAACGCGTACTGCCGGAACAGCAGGTCGTGCTCGACCAGCACGAACACCGTCCCGGCGGCCGCGCGCAGGTGCTGCTCGAACAGTTGGTGCGGCATCACGAGCCGGACGAGTCGGTCCCCCATGGTGCTCCTGGTACCCGCGGACAGCGGGCGCGTCGTACCCGGACGGACACAAGTCCGCACCGCTGGCCCGCCGGACGCCTGGACGAGGGCGCTCGGGGCGACTTGTGTCCGTCGGTGTACGAGGCCCGCCCGTCATACTCGGCCCATGTCCCTCGACGACTGGACGCGCGGCAGCCACACCGACGCCGATGCGACGACGCACCCGACGTACCGCCGCGGCACCGGGCCGGGGATCGTCGTGATCCACGAGCTCCCCGGCCTCACGCCGTCGGTGGTGGCCTTCGCCGAGGAGCTGGTCGACGCGGGTCACACGGTGGTGCTGCCGAGCCTCTTCGGCCGCGACGGCGCCGCGATGGGCGGGCTCGAGGTGGCCCGGTCGTTCGCGAAGGTCTGCGTGAGCCGCGAGTTCACCAAGCTGGCCACCGGCGAGACCACCCCGGTCGCCGGCTGGCTGCGCAGCCTGGCCCGCTCGCTGCACGAGGAGCTCGGCGGCCCCGGCGTCGGCGCGCTCGGCATGTGCTTCACCGGCGGGTTCGCGCTGGCCATGATGGTCGACGACTCCGTGGTCGCGCCGGTGCTGTGCCAGCCGTCCGCGCCGTTCCCGGTCGGGCGCCGGCGGGCCGCGGACCTCAACCTCTCCCCCGCCGACCTCGAGACGGTACGACGGCGCGCGGCGGGTGGCTGCCAGGTCCTCGGCGTGCAGTACGACGAGGACCCGCTCACCGGGACCCGGTTCCGCACGCTCGAGCGGGAGCTGGGTGAGGCCTTCCTCCGCGTCGACCTGCCCGGCAAGGGCCACTCGACCGTGACCGAGGACCGCAGCCAGGTCGCCGTCGCGCGGGTGCTCGACTTCTTCGGGGAGAAGCTCCGTGGCTGAGCACCCGACCGCGGGCCGGCCCCTGAAGCGGCTCGGCTTCCTGACCATCGGCCTGTTCGACCCGGCCGATCCGCGGCCCGGCCACGAGGCCACACTGCGGCTGATCGAGCGCGGCGAGCAGCTCGGCCTCGACAGCGCCTGGCTGCGCCACCGGCACCTCCAGCACGGCATCTCGTCCCCGGTCGCGGTGCTCGCCGCCGCGTCGCAGCGGACCAGCCGCATCGAGCTCGGCACCGCCGTCACGCCGCTGGGCTGGGAGAACCCGCTCCGCCTCGCCGAGGACCTCGCGACCCTCGACGTCCTCTCCGGCGGCCGGCTCAACCCGGGCTTGAGCGTCGGTCCGCCGATGCGCTACGACGACGTGCGCGAGGCGCTCTACCCCGACACCGGCGACGTCGAGGACTTCACCTACGGCCGGGTCGAGCGGCTGCTCGGGTTCCTGCGCGGCGAGCCGGCCAGCCCGTTCGAGGGCACCCAGGGCATCGAGACCTTCTCCCGCCAGGTGCAGCCGCAGTCGGCCGGCCTCGCCGACCGCGTCTGGTACGGCGCCGCCAGCCTCCGCTCCGCGCAGTGGGCCGGTCAGCAGCGCCTGAACCTGCTCACCAGCAGCGTGATGAAGGCCGAGGACGACAGCGGCGCCGACTTCGCCACGGTCCAGGCGGCCCAGATCGACGCCTTCCGCGCCGCCCACCCGCTCGGCGACGCGGCCCGGGTCTCCCAGGGGCTCGTCGTCATCCCGACCGACAGCGCGAGCGACGACCAGCGCCGGCGCTACGAGGCGTACGCCGAGTCCCGGCTGGCCCGGACCCGCGAGCCGCAGGGCCCGGCCCGGCTGATGTTCGCGCCCGACCTGGTCGGCCCGTCCGACGAGCTCGCCCAGCGGCTGCGCGCCCATGCCGGCTTCCAGCGGGTCGACGAGGTGGCCTTCGCGCTGCCGTTCACCTTCGCGCCGGCCGACTACGAGCAGATCCTCACCGACCTCGCGACCCGGCTCGGACCGGCGCTGGGATGGTCCCCGGTCAGCGGCTGAGCAGGAGCCGCGCCTCGACCAGGTCGACCAGGCCGGGCACACCCGGCGAGCGGCGGATGGCGGCGCCGATCGCCGCACTGCGTGACGCGTACGACGGGTCGTCCAGCAGCCGGCGCACGGCCCGGCGGACCTGCTCCGGTGTCGGCCGGCCGGTCTTGAGCCGGACGCCCGCCCTCGACCAGGCGACCCGCGCGGAGGTCTCGACCTTGTCCTCGGTGTCGCCGGCGACCACGATCGGCGTGCCGTGCTCCATCGCGTAGTGCAGCCCGCCGTACCCGCCGTTGGTCACGAAGACCGAGGTCAGCGGGAAGAGCCGGTCGTAGGGCAGGAACTCGGCCGCCACGGCGTTGGCCGGCAGCGGCGGGAGCAGGTCGAGCGCCGCGTTGCCGGTGCTGACCACGACCAGGACGTCCTCGTCGGCGAGCCCCTTGAGGGTCGGACCCACTAGCTCGTCGAAGTCCGAGACGGCGACCGTGCCCTGGCTGACGTGCACCACGGGCGCACCGGCCGAGAGCCGGTCCCACCACTCCGGCACCGGGAGGCTCGACGGCGTGGTCCGGCTGACCGGTCCGACGAAGTGCAGGTGGTCGGGCGCGTCGGGCCGCGGGTACTCGAACTCCGGCACCGTCAGCTGCACCAGCAGGTCGGCCCGGGTCACGATGTCGAAGAAGAACCCCCCGTCGAGCGGCGCTGCCCCGACCTCGGCCAGGAGCGCCTCGACCCGCTGGTGGACCGGCCGCAGGACCAGCCGGGTCGCGACCTGCTTCATCAGGGCGTTGCGCAGGGTCCCGAGCGGGCCGGCCATCGGCAGCGCCCCGAGCCCGTACGGCGGGGTCGCACGACTCGAGAGGCCGAGCGGCCCGATCCCGCACATCACCCGCAGCGGTCGGGTCGCGTCCGGGAGCGCCTCGAGCACCACGGCGCCGACGAAGGTGAGCTCGAAGAGGACGGCGTCCGCGGGCTCCTCGTCCAGCAGGGCCAGCAGCGCCCGACCGGCGTGCGGCGCCGGGTCCAGGAACGCCCGGGTGACGCCGTCGTTGATCGCGGCCGCGCCCTTCGGCCGCTCGCCGGCCGCCACCTCGTCGAGGGTGACCGCCTCGGGCGGCAGCGGGGCGAACTCGAGGCCGGCCGCGCGGACCCGGTCGGCGTACGCCTCGCCGGTGAGGAAGCGGATCCGCCAGCCCCGCTCGGCCAGCCCTCGGCCGATGGCCAGCATCGGCGCGACGTGGCCGTCGGCCGGCATCGAGCAGAGGATCGCGGACGGGGACGTGGGGCGGTCGGCGCTCACGCGGCCATCCTGGCGAGGGCCCCGGCCCGCTCGCAGCGGAATCGCTCGATCAGCGGCTCAGCACCAGACCACTCGTCGGCACGCCTGTGCCGGCGGTGACGACCAGGTGCTCGACGTCGTCGACCGGGTTGACCGAGCTGCCGCGGATCTGGCGCACCCCCTCGGCGATGCCGTTCATCCCGTGGATGTAGGCCTCGCCCAGCTGGCCGCCGTGGGTGTTCAGCGGGAACGCGCCGTCGACCTCGATCCGCCCGTCGGCCACGAAGCCGGGCGCCTCGCCGCGACCGCAGAAGCCGAGCTCCTCCAGCTGCATGAGGACGTACGGCGTGAAGTGGTCGTAGAGGATGCCCATCCGCATGTCGGCCGGCCCGAGGCCGGACTGGCGCCACAGCTCGCGGCCGACCACGCCCATCTCGGGGATGCCGATGTCGTCGCGGTAGTACGACGTCATGACGTACTGGTCCGCGCCGCTCCCCTGCGCCGCGGCCGCGACGTACGCCGGGGTCTGCGGCAGGTCGGCCGCGCGCTCGGCCGAGACCACGACCAGCGCGACCGCGCCGTCGGACTCCTGGCAGCAGTCGAGCAGGTGCAGCGGGTCGACGATCATCCGCGAGGCCTGGTGGTCCTCGATCGTGATCGGCTTGCCGTAGAAGAACGCGTGGGGGTTGTTCGCGGCGTGCCGCCGGTCGGCCACCGCGACGGCACCGAAGTCGCGGGAGGTGGCGCCGTACTCGTGCAGGTAACGGGTCGCCTGCATGGCCACCGTGGCCGCGGGCGTGCCGAGGCCCATCGGGTAGGACCAGGCGTTGTCGAGGCCGTTGGTGTTCACCTGGGTCGCGGCCGCGAGCGAGAACTGCCCGAAGCGGGACTCGGAGCGCTCGTTGAAGCCGCGGTAGCAGACCACCACGTCGGCGACGCCGGTCGCGACGGCCATCGCCGCCTGCTGGACGGTGGCGCACGCCGCGCCGCCGCCGTAGTTGATCCGGCTGAAGAACCGCATCTCCTTCATCCCGAGCTCGCGGGCCACCGCGATCTCGGAGGAGGTGTCCATGGTGAACGTTGTCAGCCCGTCGACGTCGGCGACCGTCAGCCCGCAGTCGGCGAGGGCGTGCCGGACCGCCTCGACCGACAGCTGCAGCTCGGAGCGGCCGGAGGCCTTGGAGAACTCGGTGGCCCCGATCCCGACGATCGCCGCCTTGCGCGACAGCGTGCTCACACCGTCACCCGGACCGTCCCGGTGACGTGGTCGCCGAGCGACACCGATCCCACGACCGCGATGGTCGCCACGCCGTCCTCGACCGACGACACGGTGCCGCGGAAGGTCAGCGTGTCGTAGGGGTACGCCGGCGCGCCGAGCCGGATCGCGATGCCCCGCAGCGTGGTGTCGTGACCGAGCGCGTCGACGACGTACCGCTCGACCAGGCCGTTGCTGGTCAGGATGTTCATGAAGATGTCCTTCGACCCGGCCGCCTGGGCGACGTCGCGGTCGTGGTGGACGTCCTGCCAGTCGCGGGTGGCGATCGCGGTGCTCACGATCGTGGTCGGGGTGAGCGGCAGGCTCCACTCGGGGAGCTGGTCTCCGACGTTCATCACTCTGCCTCCGGTCGTCGAGTAGCCGAGGAACGAGGCGTATCGAGACGCCACACCGGCAGGGTCAGCTCGTCGTCGACCCGGTTGAAGTCGACCTGCAGCCGCTGGCCGATCGCGATCTCCTCAGGTGCTACGTCGACCACCTCGGCCACCATCCGCACGCCCTCGTCGAGGTCGACCAGCGCGATCACGATCGGCAGCTCCTTGCCCGGGACGGGCGGGTGGCGGTGGACGACGTACGAGAAGACGGTGCCGGTGCCGGCCGCGACCTCGAAGCCGCGGTCGTAGGCGTCGCACTCCTGGCAGGCCGGGCCGGGCGGGAACCGCTTCGCGCCACAGGCGTTGCACTTCTGGATGCGCAGCTCCCCGGCGGCGGTGCCGTCCCAGAAGAACTGCGAGTCCCGGTTGATCATCGGGCGGACGGTCACGAGCGCTCCTTCGGAATGAACTTGAGCACCCGGAATAGCATGGTCGCCACGACCTCGTCCTCGACGTACCAGGTGTTGCGCGACGTCACGAAGTAGCCCTCGCCCATCGCCGTCCTCTTCGGCCCCACGACCGCGTCGAGGGCGCTGGTGACCCGCACCTGCTCCCCCACGCGCAGGTAGCGCTCGTAGGTCTGCTCGCAGTTGGTGCCGAGCACCGCGGTGTAGCCCTCCGCGGTGAGGAAGTCGGTCATCCGGCTGAGCGGGTCCTCGGGCGGCCGCTTGCGGCCGAGCCCGGGCATCGTCCAGACCTGCGCCATCGACGGGGGTGCCTCGTCGCCGTCGCGGAAGCGCGGGTTGTCGTAGCCCATCGCGTCCAGCCAGGTGCCGATCGTCGCCTCGTTGACCGGGTACGGCGCCTGCGACTCGCTCGCCTCGCCGAGGGCCTTGATCCGCTCCGCCTCGGCGACGATCCGCTCGTGGGTCTCGATACGCGCCTGCTCGTCCCTCGCAGGCGCTACTCGACCACCGGAAGCCCCGCTCATCGGGGCACCCGCGGCAGACCGAGGCCGAACATCGCGATCAGCTCGCGCTGCACCTCCTGGACGCCACCGCCGAAGGTGAGCACCAGGTTCCGCTTGGCCTGTCCGTCGAGGTAGGCCAGCAGGTGGTCGGTCTCGGCGTCGGAGGGGTCGCCGTACTTCTGCACGAGCCCGACCAGGGCCGCCGAGAGGTGCTGGACCTGGTCGGCGGCGAAGACCTTGGACGACGACGCGTCGCCGACGGAGACCTCGCCGGAGGCGCCGGCGCGGGCGACCTCCCAGTTGAGCAACTCGTTGACCCGGAACACCGCGGTCGTGCGGCCGAGCACCTCCTGGACGTCGGGCCGGTCGAGCACCCCCGCCTTGGCGCACCACTCCGCGACCCGGTCGCGCAGCCCCTCGATCCGGCCGGCCGGCCCGAGCATCACCCGCTCGTGGTTGAGCTGGGTGGTGATCAGCTTCCAGCCCTGGTTCTCCTGGCCGACCAGCATGTCGACCGGGACCCGCACGTCGTTGTAGTACGTCGCGTTGACGTGGTGCGAGCCGTCGGCGGTGATGATCGGCGTGAAGGAGTAGCCGGGGTCCGTGGTGTCCACGATCAGGATCGAGATCCCCTGGTGCTTCGGGGCGTCGGGATCCGTGCGGACCGCGAGCCACACGTAGTCGGCCTGGTGGCCGCCGGTGGTCCACATCTTCTGGCCGTTCACGATGTAGTGGTCGCCATCGCGGCGGGCGCTGGTGCGCAGCGAGGCGAGGTCGGTGCCCGCGTCCGGCTCGCTGTAGCCGATCGCGAAGTGCACGTCGCCCTCGAGGATCCGCTTCAGGAACAGGTCCTTCTGCTTGTCCGTGCCGTAGCGGATCAGCGTCGGCCCGACCGTCTGCAGGGTGACCGCCGGCAGGTGCACGTCGGAGTACTGCGCCTCGTTCGCGAAGATCGTCTGCTCGACCTCGCCGAGCCCGTGCCCGCCGTACTCCTGGGGCCAGCCGACGCCCATCCAGCCGTCGGCCCCCATCCGGCGCACCACCTTCTGGTACGTCGGGCCGTGCCGGTCGACGCCCATGTCGCGGTGCTCGTTCTCGTCGGCCAGGCCGCCGAAGTAGGCGCGCAGCTCGGCCTTCAGCTCGCGCTGCGCCCGGCTCAGCTCGAGGTTCTTGGTGGTCGGATCCTCGACCGGGACGTCCTCGGCACGGGCGCCCAGCGCGTGCGCGAGGTCGGTGGCCCAGGAGAAGTAGTGGTGCAGCGGGTAGGTCTCGTCGACCCCCATCCCGCCGTGCAGGTGGTGGCAGGTCCGCAGCGCCTGCGGCGCCTCCGTCGTCACCCAGTACGACGCCACCGCGAGGTCGTCGGCCGCCGCCAGGCCCTGGGCCACGCGCCAGGCGGCGTTCTCGGCGGCCAGGTCCAGGGTGCGCGAGGCGATGTAGACGTCGGCGATCTGCATGGCGACGGCCTGGAACTGGGCCAGCGAGCGCCCGAACTGCTCGCGGCCCTTGATGTACGACGCGGTCAGGTCGCGGGCGCCGGTCACCACGCCGGCGGCGGTCAGGGCCAGGCCGGCGACCGCGACCTCGCGCAGCAGCCGGGCGGCGTCGGCACCGCCGCCGAGCAGCTCGGCCGGCGCGCCGTCGAGCACGACCGTGTGCTGCGGCTCCTTGCTGGACGACGTCGACGCCAGCAGCTGGACGCCGGGACCGCTCGGGTCGACCAGGGCCACGGCCGGCGCGCCGTCGTGGCTCACGGTGACGAGCAGGCGGGCCGCGTCCTCGGCGTACGAGACGCCGACCTTGCGGCCGGTAACCGCCCCGTCGGCGTACGTCGTCGCGGGGGTGGCCGTGATGCCGGTGCCGACCTCGCGCAGGGCCGGCGTCAGCACCACCTCGCCGGTCGCGACGCCGGGCAGCAGCTCGGCCTGCTGGGCGTCGGTGCCGTGCGCGGCCAGGGTCAGCACGCCGCAGCAGAGGGTCTCCCAGACCGGCAGGTGCACGGCCCGGGCGGCGGTCTCGCGGAGCAGGACGGCCACCTCGGGCAGGCCGAGCCCCTCCCCGCCGTACGTCTCCGGGACCGGCAGGGCGAGCATCCCGGCCGCGGCCAGCGCGGGCCAGTCGGCCGAGCGGTCGAGGGCTTCGCGGATGACCGAGCGGACCGCCTCGAGGGCCTCCGCCTGGTCCGCATCCGCCTGGATGAATCCGTCCGAGCTCACGCCTTCTCCTCACCAGCCCACGGGGTCGCTTCTCCGCGAAACTGTAACGTGTTCTACCCTGAAACGACACGAGCCGTCGAGTGGGAGGACGACGATGGGCCTGCTGTCACCGCGCGACCTGCTGCGTCGCAGCGTCTACATGCCCTGGGCCCGGATCCCACCCGGTCGGACCGTCGAGCTGGGCGGGCGGGGCACGACGTACGTGACCGACACGCCGGGTCCCACGCCCGACGCCCCGACCATCGTGCTGCTGCACGCGCTCGGCTGCACCGGGCTGCTGACCTGGTACCCGGCGATCGAGCCGCTGTCGCGGCGCTTCCGGGTGGTCACGCTCGACCAGCGCTGGCACGGGCAGGGCATCCGCAGCGACGAGTTCTCGCTCTACGACTGCGCGGACGACGTGGCCGCGCTCCTCGACGTCCTGGAGCTGGAGAGCGTCGTCGTGGCCGGCTACTCCATGGGCGGCGTGGTCGCCCAGCGGATGTGGCGACAGCACCCAGACCGCGTGCAGGGGCTGGTCCTGGCCGCCACCAGCGACCGCTTCCAGCTCAACCTCGCCGAGCGGGCGTTCTTCACCGGCATGGGCACGGCGATGCTCGGCACCCGCAGCCTGTCCCGGTCCCGTACGGCGGTCCGCGCGGCGCGCACCGCCGTACGCGCGCTGTCGCTGGAGCCGAGCGACATCCACGACTGGGCGATGCACGAGTTCCGCAGTACCAGCCCCTGGGCCGTCGGCCAGGCCCTCGCCGCGCTCGGCCGTCACCACTCGCGCCCGTGGCTGGGCCGGATCGACGTCCCGACCGCCGTGGTCGTGACCGGCCGCGACCACATCATCCCGCCGGCCCGTCAGGTCGCCCTGGCCCGGGCGATCCCCGGCGCGACCGTCCACGACCTCGAGGGCGGGCACGCGGCGTGTGTGCTCGAGGCCGAGCGGTTCGTGCCCGTGGTCGTCGAGGCGGCGGTCACGGTGTGGGCCCGGCGGCGCGACTTCGCGCGCGGCGCCTCCTGAGCGGCGTCGCGGTGTTCCTGGCCGCGACGGCGGCCTTCAGGACGGCCAGCTCCGCCGGGAACCGCTGGACCAGGTCGTCGACGTCCGGCATCGACTCGCGGCAGGCGATCACGCCGACATGGACCTTGCCGTTGTTGGACATCACCGTGATGTTCAGGCCGGCACCGTGGAAGACCGGGCCGAGCGGGCTGAGCACGTCGACCCGCGCGCCGGTGAAGTAGAGCGGCACCGGCGGGCCCGGCACGTTGGAGATGACCAGGTTGTGCACGACCGGGTGCTTCTCGGCCAGCCGCAGGTTGGCGTAGGCCCGCACGGCGAGCCCGAAGGTCCGCGGCGCGGCGAACTCGGCCCAGTCCTGCAGGGCGTCGGCGCTGATCGCGTGGTGGTGGTCCTTGGCGTTCTTGTTCCGCAGCGCCATCTCCGAGAGCCGCTCCAGGGGGTCCTCCTCGTCGGTGCCGAGCTTGGTGAACAGCGCGGAGACCTTGTTGGCACCGCTGGAGCGACGGGTCGACTCGCGCACCGAGACCGGGACGGTCGCCAGCAGCGAGTCGTCGGGCAGCTCGCCCCGGTCGTCGAGGTAGGAGCGCAGCGCGCCGCCCGCGACGGCCAGCACCACGTCATTGACGGTCGTCCCCGTCTCGCGCTTGATCGCGCGGACGTCCTCGAGGTCCAGGTCGGCGAGCGCGATCGCGCGGTGGCCGGTGATGGTGCCGTTGAACGACGTGCGCGGCGCACGCAGCGGCGCGGCCATCGCGGTCCCGGCCCGGGCGCGTCCGACGGTCTTGGTGACCAGCGCCGCCGACGGCGCGAGCAGCCGTACGGCGCTCAGCGGCTTGGTGACGTTGCTGACCACGGCGCGGCCCAGCAGCTCCAGCTGGCCCGGGTCGTGAGCGGGGGCCTGCGGCTCGGCCGAGGCGAGCGGGTCGGCGGCCGGCTCGAGGCTGCACAGGTGCGAGACCAGGTTGGCGCCGGAGACGCCGTCCACGGTCGCGTGGTGCATCTTGGTGAACACCACGATGCGGTCGGACCCGCTGCCCCCGTCGTACCCCTCGATGATCCACATCTCCCACAGCGGGCGGGAGCGGTCGAGCGGCAGGCCGGCCAGGTGCCCGACCAGGTCCATCAGCTCGCGGTAGCCGCCGGGCGTGGGCAGGGCGAGGCGGTGCACGTGCCGCTCGATGTCGAACTGCTTGTCGCGCACCCAGACCGGGTGGTCGAGGCCCATCGGGACCCGGCGCAGCTTGCGGGTGAACTCGGGGACGTCACGCACCCGCCGATCGATCTCGGCCTGCATCGTCGCGAACGAGTAGCCGTCGGGGATCGTGCTCGGGTCGAGGACGATCACCCCGCAGACGTGCATGAGCTGGGCGGGCGTCTCCAGGTAGAGGAAGCTCGCGTCGAGTCCTGACAGGCGGTCCATCACCGTACGTTTCCCTCGGTCGTCGTTCTGGAACGTGTTCTACCCCTCAACGACGGGAGATCGGTCAGGTCCCGTGCCTAGGGTGTGACGCATGTCCTTCCTGCGCCGCCAGGTCGTCACCGCCGCCCTCACCGCCAACGCGATCCGACCGCTGCCGGGCTTCCGGGTCGGCATCCCCGCCTTCTTCGCCGGCTGGCTGACCGGCGAGCTCGCCCCGCACCTGCTGGCGGTGACCGCGGCCGACGCGGCCACGCACGCCCGCGGTCGCAGACGCAGCGTCCGCGGCCTGGCCCTCGCCGCCGCGAACGCCGCCGGGTTGGCCTTCCTCGTCGACCAGGCCCGCCGGGTCGGGACCCGGGCCGAGGAGTCGCTGACCGAGGGGCTCGGTCTCGACTACGTCGAGCAGCTCGACGCCAAGCCGACGCCGGCCGACCTCGCCGTCCCGTGGCGACGGCTGGTCAACCCGTTCCGAATGAGCAGTCCCGACGTGCACCGCCAGCGCGACGTCGTCTACGACGACCGCCACGGCCGACGGGGCCTGCTCGACATCTACACGCCCGCGGCCGGCGTACCCGAGGGCGGTGCGCCGGTGCTGCTGCACGTGCACGGCGGCGCCTGGACGGTCGGGGCGAAGGAG
Organism: Nocardioides lianchengensis; assembly: GCF_900101465.1. Classification (GTDB taxonomy): domain Bacteria; phylum Actinomycetota; class Actinomycetes; order Propionibacteriales; family Nocardioidaceae; genus Nocardioides; species Nocardioides lianchengensis. The sequence continues at coordinate 283,619 of NZ_FMZM01000005.1, read as the reverse complement.
CAGCAGGGCATCCCGCTCATGCAGCACCTCGCGGCCAAGGGCTGGGTGTGCGTCTCGATCAACTACCGGCTGGCGCCGCACGACCCGTTCCCGGCCCAGATCGTCGACGTGAAGAAGGCCATCGCCTGGATCCGCGAGCACATCGCCGACCACGGCGGCGACCCCGACTACCTGGCCATCACCGGTGGCTCGGCCGGGGGTCACCTGGTGTCGCTGGCCGCGCTGACCCCCAACGACCCGGCGTACCAGCCCGGCTTCGAGGACGCCGACACCACGATCCAGGTCGCGGTCCCCCACTACGGCGTCTACGACCTCGCCGGCTCGACCGGATTGCGCAGCGCCGAGCTGATGCGCGACCGGTTCCTCGGCCCGCGGGTGCTCAAGCGCCGCTGGCGCGAGTCGCCCGAGGCCTTCGAGGACGCCTCGCCGATCCTGCGGGTCAGCGCCGACGCCCCCGACTTCTTCGTCCTGCACGGCTCGCTCGACACCCTCGTCGGCGTCGACCAGGCCCGGCTCTTCGTCGAGCGGCTGCGTCAGGTCTCGAAGCGCACGGTCGTGTACGCCGAGCTGCCCGGCGCCCAGCACGCGTTCGACGTGTTCCCGTCGATCCGCAGCTCCCACGTCGTGCGCGCGATCGACCGCTATCTGCACTGGCACTGGAACGGCTACCGCCGCGAGCGGCTCACCGACCCAGCATGAGCTCGTCCACCACGTGCCACTGGTAGTGCCGGTCGCGACGCGTCACCGCGGCCAGGGTCAGCCGGTCGACCGGCACCGTCGCGCGTACGGCGGGCGCGTCGGCGACCGCTCGGTCCAGGTCGGCCGCCGGGACGGCCCGGTTGAGGTAGGCCAGGCTGACGTGCGGCCGGAACCGGGTCGGGTGCACCACCGGTCGCTCCTCCCCGAGCACCTCCTGGGTCCGGCGCCGCACCAGCGTCTGCAGCTCCCGCAGCTGGTCTCCGGGGCCGGCCGCCAGCGCGACCGCGGTCCGGAACCGGACCACCGGCCCCAGCTCCAGCGTCAACGGCCCGCTCGCCGCGACACCGTCCGCCACGCGCCGCGCCACCTCGGCGAGCAGGTCCGCGCCGAGCTCGTCGTCGTACCCGATCTCGGTCAGCGTGAGGTGCCGCCACCGCGGCGGCACGGGGTCGAGCCACGCGGACCGGCCGAGGGCGTCGACGTACGCGTCGAGGGCGGGCAGCCGGACGGCGCCGTCGGGGACCGTGAGGTACCAGAACGCGCACGTCCGCTCGTCCGCCCAGTCGGGCCGCCACTGCCAGTGGTCGGCACCGTCCTCCGCGACGGTCACCCCGTTCGTGGTGTCCACGAGAGCCGACGGTAGCCAACCGACGGGCGTCCGCGGTCCCACCGGGACTGCGCTCCCCTAGGCGCCGGCCCACAGGGTGGTCCAGGCGACTGCACGATCGTGGAGTGCCGCACGCATCAGGTGCGTGCTGGACTCCACGATGACGCAGGGACCAGCCCGCAGCCCATGCCGCCTGCACTGACCGCGCCCCGTAGCCAGCCAAGACGAGGAGCCAAGCGGACCCGAAAGGCCGGACCGCGAGGGTGGGAGGAGCTGAAGCCCTAGTTCGTCCTACCGGGTTTCGAGGCTCGGGCCTGGCGGCCCTCGCACCTCAACCAGCGGGCGGGCGGCCGATCACCGGGCCTGGACGTGGCCGCAGCCCGCTAACGCGGAAGTCCCAGGATCCGCTCGCCGGCGACGTTGCGGAGGATCTGGGTGGTGCCGCCGGCGATGGACAGGCAGCGGGTGTTGAGCATCTCCCAGACGTCGGCCCGTACGTCGTCGTCGGTCGCCGCGACCACCGCCCGGTCGCCGTGCAGCGCGACCACGAGCTCGGAGCCCTCCTGGCGGTTGCGGACGCCGAGCAGCTTGGCCACCGACGACTCCGGGCCGGGACCCTGGCCGGCCAGCGACCGCAGCACGGTGCGGACGCCGAGCAGCGAGCACACGGTGGACAGCGCGACGGAGTGACCGACGGCCACCCGCTGCGCCGGCGACGCCGAGGCGGCCAGCGCGACCGCTCGCTCGGTCGACTTCGACAGCCGGCTGGTCGCCATGGCGACCCGCTCGTTCGCAAGGGTCGTCCGGGCCAGCTTCCAGCCGTCACCGGGCTGCGCGACCACCATCGCGTCCGGCACGAAGACCTCGTCGAGGAACACCTCGTTGAACAGCGCCTCGCCCGTGATCTCCCGCAGCGGCCGGACGTCGAGGCCGGAGGAGTTCTTCATGTCGACCAGGAAGTAGGTGATGCCGCGGTGCTGCGGCACGTCCGGGTCCGTGCGGGCCAGGCAGATGCCCCAGTCGGCCTTCTGCGCGACCGAGGTCCACACCTTCTGACCGGTCAGCCTCCACCCCCCGTCGACCTTCACGGCCCGCGTGCGCAGCGAGGCGAGGTCGGAGCCGGAGCCGGGCTCGGAGAACAGCTGGCACCAGATCAGCTCGCCGAGCAGCGAGGGCCGCACGAACCGCTCGCGCTGCTCGTCGGTGCCGTGCTCGAGGATCGTGGGCAGGGCCCAGCCCGCGATCACGATGTCGGGACGGGTCACGGCGGCCCGGGCGAGCTCCTGGTCGATGACGATCTGGGCGACCGCATCGGCGCCCAGGCCGTACGGCGCGGGCCAGTGCGGGGTGAGGTAGCCGGCCTCGACCAGGCCCGCTCGCTGCTCGTCCGCCGGTCGGGCCGCGATCGCCTCGACGGCCGCCCGCACCTCCTCGCGCAGGCCGTCGTCGCGGCCGTCGAGGTCGACCTCGAGGCGCCGTCGTACGCCGTCGACCGCCCGGTCGGTGAGCCGGGCGGCCGCGGCGTCGGCGTCCCCGAGCAGGGCCCGGAGCCCGGCCGCGCGACGGTAGTAGAGGTGGGCGTCGTGCTCGTAGGTGAACCCGATGCCGCCCAGCACCTGGATGCAGGTCTTGGCCACCGAGAGCGCGCCGTCGAAGCAGGTCGCGGCGGCCACGTCGGCCGCGAACGCCCACTGCTCGTCGTCGGTACCGAACGCGACCGACGCGACGTCCCAGGCGGCGGCGGTCACCGACTCGGCGGTCTCCAGCATCTCGGCGCACAGGTGCTTGATCGCCTGGAAGCTGCCGATCTTCTGGCCGAACTGCTCGCGCACCTTCGCGTAGTCGACCGCCGTCTCCAGGCACCAGCGCGCGACGCCCGCGGCTTCGGCGGCCCCCAGCGTCACCGCGGTACGACGCACCAGCTCGGTGTCCAGCCCGGGTACGCCGACGCCCGCGGTCGGGTCGTCGACCCGCACCGACCCGAACCGGCGGCTCAGGTCCAGCCCGAGGACCGGCGTGAGCGTGACCGCCGAGCGCGGCAGCACCGTCCACGTCCCGTCGAGCACCAGCAGCACGTGCGTCGCCGACGGCACGTCCCACACGACGTCGGAGAGCCCGAGCGCCACCACGGCTCCCTCGCCGAGCGCGGACGCCACCGGCGACTCCCCCAGCAGCGCCGCGGCGACCGCCGGCCCGAGCAGCGGGCCGGGCGCCAGCTCGTGGGCGCACGCCTCGAGCGCCACCGCGACGTCGAGCACCGACCCGCCGCCACCCCCGGCGGCCTCCGGCAGCCCGATGGTGGCGACGCCCATCTCGCCGACGGCGGCCCACGCCTCGGCGAAGGTCGCGGCCGGCTCGGTGTCGACCGCGCGGACCACCGCGGGACCGTCGAGCGTCGCCGCCCACTTGCGCAGGCTGTCGGCCAGCTCGACGTGCTCGTCGGAGATCCCGATCGACATCGGCGTCCTTCCGGTCGGAAACTAGAACGTGTTCCAACTCTACTAGTCTGAGGCCGTGACCGACATGCCTGCCGACCTGATGGACCACGCGCGAGCAGCGAAGGGGTTCATGCCCGAGGACGAGGGCCTCCTCCTCCACCGCGCGGCCCGCGAGCGACTCCCCCACGGCCCGGCCCTCGAGGTGGGCACCTACTGCGGCAAGTCCGCGGTCTACCTGGGCGCCGCGGCGCGCGAGGTCGGCGGCACCGTGTTCACGGTCGACCATCACCGCGGCTCGGAGGAGAACCAGGCCGGTTGGGAGCACCACGACGCCGAGGTGGTCGACCCCGAGCTCGGCCTGATGGACACGCTGCCGTTCTTCCGCCGCACCATCGCCCGGGCCGGCCTCGAGGACCAGGTCGTCGCGGTCGTCGGCCGGAGCAGGACGGTCAGCGCCCACTGGCGCACCCCGCTCAGCCTGCTGTTCATCGACGGCGGCCACGCCGAGGAGCACGCCCAGAACGACTACAGCGGGTGGGCGCCGTGGGTGCAGCCGGGCGGGTTCCTGGTCATCCACGACGTCTTCCCGGACCCGGCCGACGGCGGGCAGCCGCCGTACCACGTCTGGCTGCGCGCGATGGAGAGCGGCAGCTTCGAGGACGTGGAGACGGTCGGGTCGATGCGGGTGCTGCGCCGGGTCTCAGGCGCGGCGGGCGACCCGGTCGGCTGAGCCGGACGGGCAGCCGCACTCCAGCGCCAGCTCGGTGAAGTGCGGTGCCAACGAGGTGCCACGCATGATCCCGGAGCCGGCCGTGCCGTGCCCGGCGACCTCTCCGAGGGCGTCGACGGCGAGGATCACCGCCGCAGCGGTGTACGTCGTGTGCTCGACCGGCCAGTAGACGTCGCGCGGCTCGTCGGTCTCCGCGCCCTCGTCGTACACCCAGCCGGTCCAGTAGCTGCCGTCGCTCTCGCGCAGGTGCTGCATGTCGGTCAGCAGCGCCAGCGCGCGCCGGTGGTCGCCGAGGCAGTCGAGGGCCATCGCGAGCTCGCAGGTCTCGGCGCCGGTCACCCAGGGGTTGGTGTCGACGCAGAGGATCCCGAGGCCGGGCCGGACGAAGTCGTCCCAGCGGCTCTCCAGCAGCTCGAAGGCCGCGCGACCGCGGACCGCGCCGCCGAGGACCGGGTAGTACCAGTCCATCGAGTGCGCCGACTTGTCCGCGAACAGGTCGCGGTGCTCCCGGACGGCGTGGCCGAGCCGGCCGCCGGTCAGCTCCCACTCGGGCTGCGGGTCGTCGAGCAGATCGGCCAGCGCGACGCCGGCGCGCAGCGACTGGTAGATGCTGGCGTTGCCGGTGAGCAGGCAGAAGTCCTCGGTGGGCGTCCAGTTGATGCCGCCCCACGCGACCTGCTGGGCGACCACCCAGTCGAGGGCCGCGCGCACCACCGGCCAGTAGCGCTGCACGAAGCGCAGGTCGCGGCGGACCAGCCAGTGGTGCCAGACGCCGACGGCGAGGTAGGCCGTCATGTTCACGTCGCCACGCTCGTCCTCGGGCGCTCCCGCGACGATCTTCATCGGGAACGAGCCGTCCGCGCGCTGCAGGCCGGGCATCCAGGCGTAGGCGCGCTCGGCGGCCTCGACCTCGCCGCCGACCAGCATCGCCATCGCCGCCTCGACGTGGTTCCACATGTCGACGTGCTCGCCCACCGCCCACGGCACCGCGCCGCACGGCTCCTGCATCCGCCGGATGGAGGCGGCGGTCTCGGCGACCTGGCGGGCGGAGAGGACCCCGTCGACGTACGGGAGGCTCACGGCGTCCCGGGCTTGCGGAAGTAGAGCACCATGCTCTTGCCGATCAGCGGGTCGAGGACCTTGCCGGCGTACTGCAGGGTCTTGGGCTGCTTCATGATCTCCCACACCAGCAGCTTGTGGTACGCCTTGGCCAGCGGGTGGGTGTCGTTCTCGACGCCGACCGCGCACTTGATCCACCAGTACGGCGCGTGCAGTCCGTGGGCGTAGTCCTTGCCCTCGTAGACCATCGCCTCGCCCGGCGTGCCGTCGTTGAAGCGGCCGCCCTTGGTGACCTTGTCGACCAGCTCGTGGTCGGTGTAGATCCGGATGTGCCCGCCGGCCGCGTTGTGGTAGTCGTCCGACAGCCTCCAGTTGATCACCTCGGGCAGCCAACGGGGCACCGAGATGGCCAGGGTGCCGCCCGGCCGCAGGACCCGGATGAGCTCCTTGATCGCATCCACGTCGGCGTGGATGTGCTCCAGCACCTCGGCCGCCACGATCCGGTCGAACTCGCCGTCGGCGAAGGGGAGCTCGAGCGCGTCGCCCTGCTTGATGTCGGCGGAGGCACCTGCGGGCACCTCGCCGTTCTCCTTCATCGCCCCGAAGATCTCCAGCACGCCCGCCAGCTCGTCCGCGTCCATATCGAACGCGACGACGTCCGCGCCGCGGCGGTACATCTCGAACGCGTGCCGGCCCCCGCCGGCGCCCATGTCCAGCACCCGCTCGCCGGGACGCAGCCCCAGGCGGTCGAAGTCAACGGTCAGCACGCGCGTTCTCCTTCTCGTAGTCCTCGATCACTTCCTGGTACGCCGCGGCCACGGTCGCCGCGACCGCGCGCCAGCTGAACAGCTCCTCGACCCGCTTGCGGCCGGCAGCGCCGTACCGCTCGCGACGCTCGGGGTCGTCCAGCAGCGCCCCGACCGCGGCGGCCAGCTCACCGACGTCGCCGGCGGTGACCAGGTCCGCGCAGAGCCCGTCGGGCCCGACGACCTCCGGGATCGCCCCGGCTCGGGAGACCACCAGCGGCGTGGCGCAGGCCATCAGCTCGGCGGTCGGCAGTGAGAAGCCCTCGTAGAGCGAGGGGACGCAGGCCAGCTCGGCCGAGCCCATCAGCTCGACCAGCTGGGCGTCGGTGATGCCGTGCACGAAGCGCACCGAGTCGCCGATCGCCAGCTCGCCGATCAGCCGCTCGGTGCGGCCGCCCGGGCGCGGCTTGGTGACCAGCACCAGCTCGATGTCGCGCTCGGTGCGCAGCTTGGCGAAGGCCTCCAGCAGCGTGGCGATGCCCTTCATCGGGGCGTCGGCGCTGGCCATGGCCAGGATCCGGCCCTTGATGCGCGGCTTGGTCGGCGGCACGAAGCCGTCGTCGACGCCCAGCAGGATCACCTGCATCCGGGCCGGGTCGACGCCGAAGTCCTTCGCGATGTCGCGCTTGGACGTCTCCGAGGGCGTCATGATCTTGCGCGCCTTCCGCGCGACCCGGGCCTGCATGCGCAGGAAGCCGTACCAGCGGCTGAGCGTGAGCTTGCGCCACGGGTTGCGGGTCTGGCTGATGTCGATGCGCCGGTCGAAGGTGATCGGGTGGTGCAGCGTCGTGATGAGCGGAAGCCCGAGCTTCTCGATGTCGAGCATGCCGTAGCCCAGCACCTGGTTGTCGTGGACGATGTCGAAGTCGTCGACCCGGTCGGCCAGCACCCGGGCGACCCGGGTGCTGAACGTCTTCGGCTCCGGGAAGCCGGCCGTGCACATGGTCGCGAACTCCTCGACGTCGATCAGGTCGCGGAACTCGCGTAGCTTCGGCACCCGGAACGGGTCGGGCTGGCGGTAGAGGTCCAGGCTCGGCACCTTCGTGAGCGTCACGTCGGGGTGGTCGAGCTCGGGGTAGGGCTGCCCGGAGAACACCTCGACGCGGTGGCCGAGGTTGGCCAGCTCCCGGCTCAGGTGGCGCAGGTAGATCCCCTGACCGCCCGTGTGGGGCTGACTGCGATAGGACAGCAAAGCGACGCGCATCTCGTCCCGACTCTCTCTACGACTTGCTGGGCTCATGAACGGCATTCGGACACTTGCCGGGAACGGTGACCCGCCGGGCCGGACGAAGTGGAACGTGTTCCTATCATGTCCCACCGGTTGATAGCCTAGTGCCGCCATCTGGTTTCCTCATCGCCACGCACGCGACAGCGCCGTCGCCACCACGTGTCGGTGACCACGACTCCACCGCAGACGCGACGAACGCATGGGGGCCCCCTTGAGCACCGCAAACACGGCGAGCACCGCCAACTCGCTCAGTGTCGAGGACCTGGGGTCCGCCGCCCAGCGCGATCGGCGCAAGCGCATCCTCGACGCGACCATCGAGCTCGCGTCGACCGGCGGCTTCGACGCGGTGCAGATGCGGGCGGTCGCCGAGCGGGCCGACGTGGCCCTCGGCACCCTCTACCGCTACTTCCCCTCGAAGATCCACCTGCTCGTCTCGGCGCTCGGCCGCGAGCTGGAGCGGGCCGACGTGGCCCTGCGGGACAAGCCGGTCCCCGGCGACACCGCGGCCGAGCGGGTCATCCACGTCCTGAAGCGCACCACCCGCGGCATGCAGGGCGATGCCCACCTGACCGAGGCGTTGACCCGCGCCTTCATGTTCGCCGACGCCTCCGTGCAGGCCGAGATCCACACGGTCGGCATGCTGCTGACCCAGATGATGACCCGGGCCATGCACCCCGAGCAGACCGACCTGACGGACCTCACCGACACCGACGTCGCCATCGCACGCGTCATCGGCGACGTGTGGCTCTCGGCCCTGGTCGCCTGGGTGACCGGCCGCTCCACGGCGCCGGAGACCGCGCAGCACATGGAGACCGCGGTCGGCCTGCTGCTGCGCGACTGAGCTGTCCGACCTCATTCGAGGAAGGCCGCGGTCGAGCCGCCGAGCTCGATCGGGTCCATCCCGAGCTTGCGGTGGTCCCAGGTGCGCACCCGGTCGACGTCGAGCCGGACGGCCACCCGGTTGTGGGCCATGAACTCCACGAAGGGCCGCAGCTCCTCGGTGTACGGCGCGTTGTAGCGCTCGAAGATGTTCACGCAGACGTCCCAGACGACGCTCTCGTCGTCGACCACCTCGGCCGTGCCCTCGATGGCCAGGCCGCGCAGCTGGTCGTAGGTGTGGCCGGCCTCGACGAGGAAGCTGCACCGCGGGTCGCGACGCAGGTTGACCGTCTTCTGGGCCTTGCGCTTGGTCTCGAACCAGATCTGACCGTCGAGCACGCCGTACCACATGCCGACCAGGTGGATCTGGCCCTGGGGACCGAAGGACCCGAGCGTGCACGAGCGCTGCTGCTGCAGGAACTCGAGCTGCTCGGCCTCGCTCATGACGATCTGCGCGCGCTGGTTGGCCATGGCTCAGACTCTCACAGTTCCACTGTCAGGGTGGGCAGGGGTAGAGATGTGTCTCACTCAACCGCCGAAGGCGTGGGTCGCGGTGACCCCACCGTCGATGGCGATCTCGGCCCCGTTGATGTACGACGACTCGTCGCTGCCCAGGAACACGTAGAGCGGGGCCACGTCCTCGGGGTGGCCGACGCGCCGCAGGGGGACCTTGGCGGCGCCGTACTCCATGGCGGCGTCGCCGCCGTGGACCCGGGTCATCGGAGTGTCGATCATGCCGGGGTGCACCGAGTTGACCCGGATGTTGTGGGGGCCGAGCTCGTGGGCCGCACCCTTCGTCATCCCGCGGACCGCGAACTTGGTCGCGCCGTAGGCGACCGTGCCGGCCATGCCCCCCAGGCCCTCGGTGGACGAGGCGTTGATGATCGAGCCGCCGCCGTTCTTGCGCATCGTGCGGGCGACCGCCTTCATCCCGAGGAAGGGCCCGAGCTGGTTGACCCGGAACAGCAGCTCCAGGTCGTCGATGTCCTGACGCTCGATCTGGCCGAAGCGGAGCACCCCGGCGTTGTTGGCCAGGATCGAGACCGGGCCGTAGCGCTCGTTGGTCTCGGCGACCAGGGCCACCCAGGAGGCCTCGTCGCTCACGTCGTGGGGGTGGAAGGTCGCGACGTCGGCGCCGAGCTCGTCGGCGAGCGCCTGACCCTCGTCCTTGGCCACGTCGGCGATCGCGACCTTGGCCCCCTCGGCGACGTAGGCGCGGACGATGCCCGCCCCCTGCCCCATGGCACCGCCCGTGACGATCGCGACCTTGCCCGCGAGCCGCCGGCCGCTCACGCCTGCAGCCTCATGATCGAGTCGGCCGCGAAGCCCTGCAGTGGGTCGCGGTCCTCGAAGTAGGAGCCGACCTGCTTGTCGAGGTCGTCGAGGTCCCAGACCGACCCCGACGCGTCGAAGCGCTGCTCCAGGGTCGGCGGGGCGATCAGCGCGACCATCCCGCCGTACACGACGAAGACCTGGCCGGTGATGTTGGCGGCGGCCGGCGAGCTCAGGTAGGCCACCAGCGGAGCGACGTGGTCGGGCGAGTACGGGTCGACCGACTCGCCCGACGTGTCCTCGCCGAAGACCTGGGCCGTCATCGCGGTGCGGGCCCGCGGGCAGATCGCGTTGGCCCGGACGCCGCTGCTGGCCATCGCCCGGGCGGTCGAGACGGTGAGCGCCGCGATGCCGGCCTTGGCCGCGCCGTAGTTGGCCTGTCCGGGCGGCCCGCTGAGGAAGGCCTCCGAGGCGGTGTTGACGACGCTGGCCTCCACCGGGGCACCGGTGGACTTCGCCTGCGCCCGCCAGTACGACGAGGCGTTGCGGCTGAGCAGGAAGTGCCCGCGGAGGTGGACGTGCATGATCGCGTCCCACTCCTCGTCGGACATGTTGAACAGCATCCGGTCGCGGGTCATGCCGGCGTTGTTCACCACGATGTCCAGCCGTCCGAACCCGTCGACCGCGGCGGCGACCATCGCGTCGGCCGTCGTCCGCTCGCCGACGTCGCCGGCGACCACGCTCGCCTCGCCGCCGCGCGAGCGGATCTCCTCGGCGGCCTCGTCAGCACCGCCGGGCAGATCGTTGAGGACGATCCGGGCCCCGGCGTCGGCCAGGGCCAGTGCCTCGGCGCGCCCCAGCCCGGCTCCGGAGCCGGTGACGATCGCGACCTTGCCGTCCAGGGGCGCGTCCAGGTTGACGGACATCCTCAGCCCTCCAGGGTGATCGCGGCGCGCGGGCAGGCCGCCACGGCACGCTTGACGTTGTCGACGTTCTCAGGCGTCGTCTCTTCGGTCTTCAGCTGGAGGAAGTCGTCGTCGTCCAGCTCGAACACCTCGGGTGCCATCGCCTCACACAGGGCGTTGGACTCGCAGAGGTCGAAGTCCACCTTGATCTTCATGGCTACTAGGTCCCTTCACTGGAGTGGCCGGGGAACACGTGCGCGGTCGGGTCGATCGCGACGGTCGCGTTGTTGACGGCGGTCGCGGCCTCGCCGAAGCCGACGGCGATCAGCCGGACCTTGCCGGGGTACTCCGTGATGTCGCCCGCCGCGAAGACGCGGGCGAGGCTCGTGCGCATCGACGGGTCGACCACCACGTGGCGCTTGTGAACCTCGATCCCCCACTGCTGGAGCGGCCCGAGGTCGGCGACGAAGCCGAGCGCGGCGACCACCGCCTGGGCGGGGTAGGTCGTGGTCTCCTCACCGACCGTCACGTCGACCGACGCGACCGTGCCGTCACCGTCGATCGCGGACACCTGGGCCTGGGTGACGATGCGGACCGACGAGTCGCGGACCTGCTGGACGGTGCGCTCGTGGGCGCGGAACGCGTCGCGCCGGTGCACGAGGGTGACCGAGCGGGCGATCGGCTCCAGGTGGAGCGCCCAGTCGAAGGCGCTGTCGCCGCCACCGACGATCACCACGTCCTTGCCGGCGTACGGCGCGAAGCTCGGGACGAAGAACTCCAGCCCCCGGCCCAGCCAGTCCTCCCCGACCGGCAGCGGGCGCGGACTGAACTTGCCGATGCCGGCGGTGACCAGCACGGCCCCGGCCCGCACCTCGGTGCCGTCGTCGAGGCCGACCGTCACGCCGTCGTCGCGGTGCTCGAGGGTCCGGGCGGTGCGACCCAGCAGGTACTCCGGCTTCGCGGTGTTGGCCTGCTCGACCAGCCCGGCGACCAGGTCACGACCCTTGACGCTCGGGAAGCCGGCGACGTCGAGGATCTGCTTCTCGGGGTACATGGCGGTGATCTGGCCGCCCAGCTCGGGCAGCGAGTCGACGACCGCGACACGGTGTCCCCGGAAACCGGCGTAGTAGGCGGCGAACAGCCCGGTCGGGCCGGCGCCGACGATGAGCAGGTCGGTCTCGACGATCACCGCGGTTCGGCCCCTTCCGCTCGGCGCCCCACAACTGGAACGTGTTCTAGTTCAGTCAGAAACCTAACCGGCGCCCCAGGGGTTGTCCAGCACCGTCCCGCGCCCTGCGAGGACCCGTCACTTGGTCTCCATCTCGGAGACCAGCCACCCACCGTCGGTGTTCACGACGGTCACCAGCGCGCGGTAGGGCGAGTACGTCGTGTCGCCCCCGTCGCGGGTGATGTACTGGTTCAGGAAGACCAGGGCCTGCACCTCGGTGCGGTTGGCCCGTACGACGCTCTGGGCCACGACCCGGGCCTGCACCTCGATCTTGTCGGTGACGACACCCTCGCGGACGTCGCTCTTGGTGGTGCTGAACTCCTCGGCGAACGACGGGGTCATCAGCGCCGTCGCCTTCGTCACCTGCTCGTCGTAGTCCTGCCACGACGTGCTGACGATCGAGGTCGCCGCCTCCGCGGCGGCCGACGCCGCCCGCTGCGCGTCGGCCCAGGGCAGCAGGATCGGTCGGTCCGACGGGACGGCGATCGCGCCCGCCTCGGTCGGCGCGCCCGCCGCCGCGGGATCGTCGTCGGAGACGCCGAGGTAGACGGCCATCGCCACCGTGACGACGGTCAGCGCGACGATCGCGGCGAGCAGCACCCGGGTGACCCGGGAGCCGGCGAACAGCCCGGGCCGGGCCGCGGGCGCAGCGGGCTCGGCGGAGTCCTCGGCTGGAGACTCGACGGAGTCGGGCTCAATGTCGGACTCGGACTCGGGGACCTCCTCGACGCGGTCCGGCTCGTCGAGGTCGAACTCCTCGACCGCCGTGTCGGCGGCGGTCGGCCCCGGGGCCGCGGGCGTCGTCGTACCGCCCTGACCGGCGAGCCGGCGGGGACGGGCGGCGGCGGTGCGGGACGTGGTCCGGCGTGGTCGGTCGGTCATCGCGTCCTCCTCAGCCCACGAACTGCAGGTCGCGGGTCAGCCAGGCGCCGTCCTCGAGGACGAGCTCCAGCTGCAGTCGGTAGTTGCGGGCGTCCTGCTTGCCCTCCAGGAGCTTGTTCGTCACGGTGCCGGACGCCGCCACCGCGACCGTGGCCGAGTCGGCGTCGGCCGCCACGACGCCCGTCCACACCACGTCGCTCTCCTGGACCGACCGGTTCTCCTTCAGGCTCTTGCTGACCGCGCTGACCGCCTTCTCGAACTGGTCGCGGAACTCCCCCGTCGCGCCGGCCAGCACCGCGTCGAAGGAGGCCTGCGGGTCCTCGTGGGTGATGTTGAGCAGGGCGTTGCTCTCGGCCGTGGCGGCCTCGACGACGGCGGCGAGCCGCTCCTGCTCCTCGTCGTCGGACTCGTCGAGCGCCACCGCCTGCACGTCCTGCTCCCCGGGCAACGACGACGGGGCCGGGTCGTCGCGCAGCCGGTCGACGACGGAGACACCGACGACCACCGCGGCCGCGGCCACCACCAGGACGACGACGTAGAGCAGCAGGTTCAGCCGCACTCGCTTCGAGCCGTTCTCGGGGCCGCTCACTTGCTGGCCACCGGACCCACCAGGAGCCACTTCCACGAGTCCCCTCCCAGGATCGACAGGTTGCCGGGGTCGACGTAGCGGACCGGGTCGCCGTCCTGGTCGACGGCCCCCTCCAGCACGCCCGACTCCGGGTCGTACGACGAACGGTACGCGCGGCCGGACGACGCGGTGCCGCTCCGCGCGTCGGGCACGTAGTTGGCCCCGCGGGCGGCGTACGGGAGCGGGCTCTCGCAGCGGGCGGGGAAGATCGGGCCGTCCGTCAGGTCCTGCGTGCCGCGCCACTGGTCGGGCGGCAGGTAGCCCTTCGTGCACGGGGGCTGGCTGTAGCCGAGCTGCAGGTTGACGTGGCCGTAGCCGTCCCCGGGCGTGCCGGTGAAGCCGGACGCGATCACCCGCGGGTAGGTGACGAGCAGCTGCTCGACGCCCGCGAGGTGCGAGACCACCACCTGGTTGACGCTGATCGCGTTGCCGAGCAGCACCTGGAGGGACGGCTCGAGCCCTTCGAGCAGCTTGCGGACCTCGCGTGCCGTGCCCGGCGTGCCGTCGAGGGTGCCGCGGAGGTCGCGGTCGCTCTCGCGCAGCGCCTTCGTGATGAGGCTCAGGTCCCGCGAGAAGCTCCGGATGTTCTCGCCCTGGCCCTGCTGGGTGTCCAGCACGGTGAGCCCGCTGTCCAGCAGCTTCACGGTCTCGTCGGTGTGCGCCGCGGCCTCGTCGACGAACAGCCGCCCGTTGTCGAGCAGCCGCTGCAGGGGCGCGCCGGTGTCCTGGAACATGGTCCCGAGCTCCTCGACCACGACCTGCAGCTTCTCCTGGTCGACCGAGCTCACGAACTGGTCGACCTCGACCAGCAGGTCGGCCTCGTCGACGGGCAGGGACTCCTCCGAGCCGGCGATGGTCGCGCCGTCCTCGGCGTACGGGCCGTCGTCGTCGGGGGGCTCGAAGTCGAGGTACTGCTCCCCCACCGCCGAGAGGTTGTGCACGAACATCGGCGAGTCGAGCGGCAGCTCGGTCCCCTCCTCGAGGGCCAGGTCGAGCCGGACGCCGTCGCGGGTGGCGTGCATGGCCTTGACCTTGCCGACCTTGACGCCGCGGTAGGTGACCTCGCTGCCCTCGAACAGGCCGCCCGAGGCCGGGAGGGTCGCGTGCACCGTGATCCCCCGACCGAGCACCCGGTCGACGAAGCCCAGGTAGGTCGCGGTGATGTAGACGATCCCGACCGCGCTCAGCACGACGAACGCCAGGATCCGGATCCGGTTGCCGCGAGTCATCGCGCACCCCCCAGCAGCGCCGACAGGGTCGGCTCGGCCGACGCCTCGTCACCCGTGTCGCCCAGCGCCAGCGACGCCTGCAGGCGGGCGACCCCCGAGAGGCCCGGGATGCCGGGGATCTCGGGCAGGTTCACGCCCGAGCTGTCGACGCCCGGGATGCCCGGCAGGCCGAGCAGCTCCAGGATGTTGTCGAGGAGCTGCACGACGCCCTCCAGGTCGGGGTTCGGCGGCAGCAGGTTGACCACCACGCAGACCGGGCGGTCGTCGTACGCCGGCTTGCGGCAGTCGCGGATCAGCTTGCCGATCAGGTCGAGGTCGTCGAGCACCTTCGCGCAGGCCGCGCTGCCGAGGCTGCCGCTCTGGATGCACTTCACGACGGCATCGACCACCTCCCCCGGGTCGGGGACGTCGATCGGTGGCAGCAGCCCGCCGTCCGGCAGCAGGTTCTCGAGGCTGATGTCGGCCCGGATCGAGGTGTTGGCGTAGTCGCCCTTGACGATCTCGGAGGCCTCCTTGGGGAACGGGAAGCTGATCAGCAGGTTGAGGCCCGGGGCGAGCGCGTCGCCGGCCTCGTGCAGGCGGGCCAGCACCGGCTGCAGGTGACGCAGCGACGCGAGCAGGTCGTCCTTGCTCCGGGTGATCACCCGGGTGCCGACCTCGCCGAGCTCGTCGAGCGCCCCCAGCATGCCGATCAGCTCGTCGTGCTGCGCGGCCAGCACCTTCACGGCGGGACCGGCGACGTCGAGGGCGCCGGTGATGGTCTTGCGCTCGGCGTTGAGGGTGCCGGTCAGGCTGTTGAGGGACTCCAGGGCCCGGACGATGTCGAGCTTCTGAGCGTCGAGGGTGCCGATGACGCCCTCCAGGTTGCCCAGCAGGTTGCGCAGCCGGTCGGTGCGGCCGCCCATCACCTCGTTGAGCTCGGTGGTGATGGTGCCGAGCTGGGCCACGCCACCGCCGGAGAGCAGGAAGGACAGGGCGCCCAGCACCTCCTCGACCTCGGGGTTGCGGCCAGTGTCGGGCAGCTCGATGGTGTCGCCCTGACCCAGACGACCACTGGCCGCAGCTCCGGCGGGGGCCTCCAGCGCGACGTACTTCTCGCCGAGCAGGCTGACCTGGCGGATGTCGGCCGTGGTGTTGTCGGGCAGCTCGATGTCGTCGCGGACCCGCATGGTGATCCGGGCGTGCCAGCCGACCCGCTCGACGTCGGTCACCTCGCCGACGGTGACGTCGTCGACCATGACCGGCGAGCGCGGCACGACGTTGAGGATGTCGGCGAAGTCGGCGGTGATCTCGAAGGAGCTGTCGGCGTCGACCGGCGACCCAGGCAGTGGCAGGTCGTAGGCGCCGTCGAACTCGCAGCCCGACAGCACGAGCGCTGCCGCGGCGGCGACGGCGACGGCGGTCAGCCGGCGGATCACGGGGTGCCTCCCAGCAGTCCGGCCAGCGTGGGGTCGTCGACGCTGAGGTAGCGGCTCTGGTCGAGTGCGGGGTCCTCGGCCGGCTGCTCGGGCCCGGGCGTTCCCTTCGCGCCCTTCGCGCCCTTCGCGCCCTTCGCGCCGGCCGCCTCGCGGCCGTCCTGGCCGGGCGGGATGAAGGGCAGGTTGCCGGTGACCGGCTCCAGCAGCTGCTCGAAGAGGTCGCAGGTGACGTCCTTGAGCGCCCGCGACAGCTCGGACTGCTGGACCACGGCGCACAGGAAGCCGTCGGCGTCCCAGACGTTGCCGCCGATGCCGATCCGGGAGCCGATGGTGCCGGTCTGGTTGTTGTAGGCGACCGTCAGGTTGCCGATCGCGACCGGCGCGACGCGCAGCGCGGTGTCGATGCTGTCCCGCTCGGAGTTGATCGTCTTCATCACCCGGGTGAGCTGCCTGACGTCGCCCACCAGCGCCTTGCGGTTGTCGCGTACGAAGGACTCGACGGTGCTGACGGCGCGGGCGACCGACCGCAGCGCGGCCTGCAGCTCGGTGCGCTCGGTCACCAGCGCGGAGGACACCCCGGCGAGGTCCTTCATGAAGGCCCGTACCAGGCGGTCGTTCTCGGCGAGCGTCCCGGTGAAGGTGGCCAGCTCGGTCACGGTGTCGAAGAGCGGGCCGGCGCCCTGGCCGAAGGTCTCCGCGGCGCGCGACAGCTCGCGGATCATCTCGTTGCCGGCCGCGCCGTTGCCCTCCAGGCCGTCGGCGCCGGCGCGGAGCAGGTTGTCGAGCGTCCCGTCCGCGTTCACGCCGTTGGGGCCCAGCGCGTGCGACAGGTCGCGCAGGCTGGCGTAGATCCGGTCCAGCTCGACCGGCACCCCGGTGTCGGGCAGCGCGATGTCGGCGCCGTCGGCCATCACCTCGTCACCGTCCGTGTACGCCGGGGTCAGCTGCACGAAGCGGTCCGAGACCAGGGTCGGGGTGACGATCGCGGCCTTGGCGTCCGCGGGGACGTCGACCTCGGCGTCGTACTCCATCTCGACCCGCACCGAGTTGCCCTCCGGCACCACCGCGGTGACCCGGCCGACGTTCACGCCGAGGATCCGCACCTCACTGCCCTCGTAGATGCTCACCGCCCGCGGGAAGTGCGCCGTGACCGTGCGGGTCTCCTCGGGCTGGCGGACGGTGAAGAACGTCGCCGCCAGCAGCAGCACCGCCACGCCTCCCGCGAGCGCTCGTCGGTTGATCCGTGCCATGACTCAGTCCTCCAGCGGCCCGGGCAGGAACTCGCCCGTGGGGATCGCGAGCAGGTTCGATGCGTAGGCGTCGAACCACGGCCCGGTGCCGATGATGTTGCTCAGGATGGAGACATAGGGGCCGAGGGCGTCCAGGGTCGCCTTCAGCTGCTTCTCCTTGTCGATCAGCAGTCCGAGCAGGTCGTCGACCTCGGCGAGCGCCGGCGCGAGCTGCTCCTGGTTGTCCTTCGCCAGCCCGCGCAGCTCGTCGGCCAGGCTGCGGGCGTTGACGAGCAGTCGGTGCACGGCCCGCTTGCGCTTCTCGACCTCACGGAAGACCAGGTCGGCGTTCTTCATCAGATCCACGACGTCACCGCTGCGGGCGGCGAGGACCTTGCTGACCTCGCGCGAGCTCAGCAGCAGCGCCTGGATCTGCTCGTCGCGCGAGGCCACCGTCTGCGAGAGCCGGGTGATGCCGTCGAGGCTGGCCGCGATCTCGGGGCTGGCCGCGTCGACGGTGTCGGCGACGACGTCGAGGGCCTGCGAGAGCTGGTCGGTGTCGATCCGCTCGGTGGTCGTCGTCAGGTCGCCGAAGACGCCGACGATGTCGTACGCCGAGCTGGTCCGCTCGACCGGGATGGTGTCCGCCGGGTCGAGGTCGCCCGGGCCCTCCGGGGTCAGCTCGAGGAACTTCTCGCCCAGCAGGCTGAGCACCTCGACCGAGGCCTTGCTCTCGGTGCCGAGCTCGACGCCGTTGTCGACCTCGAAGCGCACCGTGACCCGGTCCTGATCGAGCTCGACGGCCTGGACCCGGCCGACCCGGATGCCGCCGACCTGGACCATGTTCCCCTTCCGCAGCCCGCTGGCGTCGCGGAACTCCGCGGAGTACGACGTGCCGCCGAAACCGGGGAACTTGGACAGGTTGAACGCGGCCGCCATCACCACGAGCATCACCACGACGGTGATCGCGCCGAGGCGGAGGATCTGGGACTCGGTGTAGCGCCTCACTGAGCGGCTCCCCCGTTCTCCTCCGTGGCGCCGTTGCAGCGCGGGGCGGACGAGTGGAAGTCGAGGTTGTTCAGGGCGGCCTGGATCTCCTTCAGACCGGGCACGTCGCTGATGACCGGCAGCGTGATCCGCGCGGAGAACCCGCAGACGTAGTAGCTGTACCAGGACCCGTAGGTGCCGGTGCGGGTCTGGTCGGTCATCGACTCCGGCAGCCGGTCGAGCAGCTCCACCAGGTTCTTGCGGTTCTGCTTCTCGTTGAGCAGCGAGGCCAGCTTGCGCAGCTCGGCGACGTCGGACTTCAGGATCGGCCGGCCCTCGCGGAGCAGATCGGCCACCACGACGGTCAGGTCGCTGACGTTCTCCAGCGACGAGCCGATCGTCTCGCGGTCCTTCGCCAGGTCGGTCATCCAGTCCTTCAGCTCGACGATCAGCGAGCTCAGCTGCTGGTGGCGGCTGTCGACGGTCTCCAGGGTCTGGCCCAGGTTGTCGACGACCTCGCCGATCAGCTGGTCGCGGTCGGCCAGGGTCGTGGTGAGCGACGCCGTCTTGGCCAGCAGCCCCTGGACGGTGCCGCCCTCGCCCTGCAGCACCTGCACCAGGTTCATGCTCAGCTCGTTGACCTGCTTCGGGTTGAGCGCCTGGAAGAGCGGCTGGAACCCGTTGAACAGCACCGTGAGGTCGAGCGCGGGGGCGGTCTGCTCGACCGGGATCCGCCCCTCCGCCTCCAGCCGCTTCGCCGCGCCCGCGTCGGCGGCGCCCTCCTCGAGGGCGAGGTAGCGGTCGCCCACCAGGTTGAGGAAGCGGATCTCGGCGCGCGAGGCGGTGGTCAGCGGGACGTCGGACTTGACCCGGAACGTCACCAGCGCACCGTTCCGCTCGTGGTGCTCGACCTTCTTGACCTCGCCGACGCTGACGCCGGCGACCCGGACGTCGTCGCCCTTCTCGAGCATCGAGGCGCTGGTGAAGACCGCCTGGTACTCGGTGCCGGAGCCGAAGCCCACGTTGCCCATGATCGCCGCCAGCAGGCCGGTGACCAGGAGCGAGACCACGGTGAAGATCGCCAGCTTGATGCCTGCGGCGATGGTCACCGCGTTGCGCCGGTTGCGCAGCCGCGCCGCGCCCGCCTGGGCCTGGGTCTCGCTCACGAGTCCTCACCGCCCCGGACGACCGGTCCGTAGAGCAGCGACCCGAGCGCGCCGTAGCTGTCGGCCGGCCGGCCGCTGCGCTCCGCGAGCAGGGCGTTGACGATCGCCTGCTCGCCCGGGCTGCCGGCGTGGCCGCTGGAGGTCGTGGCCCGACCGGACCCGAACCCGGGCAGGATGCCGGTCGGCGGGTTGTCGTCGAGGTCGGTGCCGTCGTCGAAGCTGTTCGGTCCGATCGGCACCGGCGCGTCCGGCAGCCCCGAGCACCACGGGCCGTGCCCGACCTCGCCGTACTCCGGGAGGTCGCGCTCGTCGTAGGCGCGGTACTGCGGGGTCAGGAACTCGATGTACTGCTTGACCTGGTTGCCCTCGAAGGTCTCGGCCAGCCGGGGTGCGTACTTGGCGGCCCCCTTGATCAGGCACGGGAACTCCGGCGAGTACGTCGCCAGCAGCTTCAGCACCGGCTCGGTCACCTCGCCCACCCGGATCAGGTTGGTCTCGTTGTCGCGCAGGATCCGGGTCGAGGTGGTGGCGAGACCCTGCACGTCGGAGAAGAAGACGTCGAGCTCGCGCTGCTTCTCGATGATCGTCTTGCTGGTGACCGTCAGGTTGCCGAGCACGTCGATCAGGTCCGGCGCGGCGATGTCGTAGGTGTCGGCGACGTCGGCGAGCTTGATGAGGTCCTGACGCAGAGTGGGCAGGTGGCCGCGGATCGCGGTGAGGTAGCCGTCGAGCTCGTCGAGGGTCTCGCCCAACTGGGCCCCACGGCCGCTGAGCGCGGTGGCCAGCGCGTTGAGCGTGGCGTTCAGGTCGGCCGGTCGTACGGCGCGCAGCAGCGGGAACAGGTCGGCCAGGATCCGGCTCAGCTCGACGTTGGTCTCGACGCGGTCCGAGGGGATCACGTCGCCGTCGGCCAGGGCACCGGCGCCACCCGAGCGGGGGCGGACGAAGGCGATGAACTTCTGCCCGAAGAGGGTAGTGGGCAGGATCTCGACGCTGACGTCGGCCGGGATCTCGGCCGCGGCGTCCGGCTCCAGGGCCACCCGGATCGAGGCCTCCTCGCCGTCCTGCGCGACCTCGCGGACCTGCCCGACCAGGACGCCGTTGATCCGGACGTCGCCGAACTTCGAGAGCTGCAGCCCGGCCCGGTCGGCCTTGATCGTGACCATCACGACCCGGTCGAAGGTCTTGTTGTAGACCGCGATCGAGAACCAGCCGAGCCCCAGGATCAGGCTGAGGAACACGACGCCGGCCACCAGCAGGCGGGTGTGCTCCCGCTTGCTGTCGTGGTGGATGTTGACCAGCACGCCGCGCCTACCCCGTGATCCGCACGGTCGTGGTCGAGCCCCAGATCGCGAAGCTGAGGAAGAAGTCGGCGACCACGATCGTCACGATGCTGGTGCGGATCGCCTTGCCGACGGCCGTGCCGACGCCGGCCGGACCGCCGCTCGCGGTGTAGCCGTAGTAGCAGTGGATGAGGATCACCGCGGAGGCCAGGAACAGCAGCTTGCCGAACGACCAGAGCATGTCGATGGGCGGCAGGAACTGCAGGAAGTAGTGGTCGTAGGTGCCGGGTGACTGCCCGTAGATGTAGGTCGTGATCAGCCGCGGCGAGAGGTACGACGCGGACAGCGCGACGACGTACAGCGGGATCACGGCGATGAACGCCGCGATCATCCGGGTGGTCACCAGGAACGGCAGCGACGGGATGCCCATCACCTCGAGCGCGTCGATCTCCTCCGAGATCCGCATCGCGCCGAGCCGCGCGGTGTAGCCGCAGCCCACGGTCGCGGCCAGCGCGATCGAGGAGATCAGCGGCGCGACCTCGCGGGTGTTGAAGTAGGCCGAGATGAACGCGCTGAACTTGGCCACGCCGATCTGGCTCAGCGAGGCGTAGCCCTGGATGCCGACCTCGGTGCCGGCGAAGAACGCGAGGAAAGCGATCACGCCGACGGTGCCGGCGATCAGGGTCAGGCCGCCCGCGCCGAAGGTGACCTCGGCCAGGGTGTTGGTGATCTCGCGCGGGTAGCGCCGGATCGCCCGCGGCGTCCACGCGAGCGCCTTGACGTAGAACAGCAGCTGGTCGCCGTACTGCTCCAGGGCGTGGCGCCGTCCGCGGAGGAAGGCGCCTCCGAGCGTCCCGATGCTGGCCATCGCCTACAACCCCGGGGGCGGGACGACTTGGAAGTAGATGGCCGTGATGATCGCGTTGATGAAGAACAGCAGCATGAAGGCGACGATCACCGACTCGTTCACGGCCCGGCCGACCCCGCTGGGCCCGCCGCCCGCGTTGAGGCCCTTGTAGGCGCCGACGATCGCCGCCATGCCGCCGAAGATGACCGCCTTGATGATGGCGATATAGAGGTCGGTGAGGCTGGCCAGCGCGGTGAACGAGGAGAGGAAGGCACCGGCCGAGCCGCCCTGGACGATCACGGTGAAGAAGTAGCCGCCCCCGATGCCGGCGCCGATCACGATGCCGATGATCATCAGTGCGACGAACATCGTGGCCAGCACGCGCGGCGCCACGAGGCGCTCCAGCGGGTCGACGCCGAGGACCTCCATCGCGTCGATCTCCTCGCGGATCTTGCGGGCGCCCATGTCGGAGCAGATCGCCGAGCCGGCGGCCCCCGCGATGATCAGCGCGGCCGCGATCGGGGCCGCCTCGCGGACCACCGCGAGCACCGCCGTCGCCCCGGCGAACGACTGGGCACCGAGCTGGCCGGTCAGGTTGCCGACCTGCAGCGAGATGACGGCACCGAACGGGATGGAGACCAGGATCGTCGGCATCAGCGTCACGCTGGTGATGAACCAGGCCTGCTCGATGAACTCCCGGAACTGGAACGGGCGGGTAAAGATCCGCTTGACGACCTCGACGACCATGGCCGCGATCTCTCCGGGTCCCCGGATGACCGACACAGCACTGAACGCCATCGGTCTCCTCCCCATCCGTACCTGGCCCGAGCGGCCCGGCCACAGTAGAACGTGTTCTCGTTTGCGGCAACGCAGGCCTTCCTACCCGCGTGTTGCCGGAGTCACTCCCCTGCGTGGCGTCCGTCACACCTGGCGGCAGGTTAAGTTTCCGCCGTGGACAGTGCCTCGTTCTGGTCGTCGTTCCCGCACGACCCCCGGGACCCGTCGTACGCCGGACTGCGCGCCTCGGACACCGAGCGCGAGATCGTCCAGCGCGCGCTCGGCGAGGCGTACGCCGAGGGCCGCCTCGACCGCGAGGAGCACGACGAGCGCAGCTCGGCGGTCGCGAGCGCCAAGACCCTGGGCGAGCTGCCCCCGGTCGTGGCGGACCTGCTGCCGGTCCTGCCCGCCCGGGTCCCGGCGTCCGATCTGGTGCGGGCGACAGCGTCCGACCTCCAGCAGCGCGCGGAGCTGGCCTGGCGCAAGGACCTGCGCGAGGCGTTCGGCACGTTCCTGCTGCCCACCCTGATCTGCTGGGTGGTCTGGATTCTGACCACCGGGCCCGGCTCCCACCCGTGGCCGGTGTGGGTGATGCTCGGGACCGGCATCAACCTCGTGCAGACCGGGCTGCGGCGCGGCGAGATCGTCGAGAACCACCGTCGCCGGCTGGAGAAGAAGCAGGCCAAGGAGCAGCGCAAGCGGGAGCTGGGGCCATGAGCACCGACCAGCCGGTCTACGGGCCGCACGACGACCCGCACGCCGAGCGGCACCGGGTCCGCCGGGTGCTCGGCAAGAACCCCTCGGCGGTGCTGCTGGCCGCCCAGCTGGGCGGCGTGCTCGCCTACCCCTACCTGGGCGACAACCGGCTCGGCTCCGCGCTGTTCGGGGTGGTGCAGCTGGCGATCGTGGGCACGGCGCTGTGGGCGGTCCGTCGTACGCCGGCGCTGTCGTGGGTGGCCGTGGGGATCGGCGTCCCGGCGATGGTCTTCACGATGGTCGAGGCGCTCTCCGACGCGAGCTGGGTGGTGCTGGTCTCCGCGCTGCTGCACGCGCCGCTGTACTTCTACATCTCCTACGGGATGATCCGTTACCTCTTCCACGACGACCGGGTGACCACCGACGAGCTCTACGCGACCGGGGCGGCGTTCACCGTCGTGGCCTGGGGCTTCGCCTACGTCTTCACCGCCGCCCAGGTGGTGTGGCCGGGCTCGTTCATCGGGTCCGACGCCTCGGCGCAACGGGAGTGGTTCGAGCTGCTCTACCTCTCCTTCTCGACCCTCACCAGCGTCGGGCTCTCCGACGTGGTCCCGGTCGAACCGCATGCCCGGTCACTGGTCATGGTCGAGATGCTCGCCGGCGTCCTGTACGTCGCCCTCGTGGTCGCCCGCCTGGTCGGCCTGACGGTGAGCCGCGCGAACCGCTGAGGATCAGGCGACGACCCGGTCGAAGCGGTAGCCGGTGCCGGCGACGGTGCTGATCCACTCGCGCTGGGTGCCGGCCTTGCGCAGCTTGCGGCGCAGGCTGGCGACGTGGACGTCGACGAGGAAGTCGGACTCGATGAAGTCGCCCGCCCAGACCTCGCGGACCAGGGCGCCGCGGTCCCAGGCCGCGCCGGGCCGGCTGGAGAGGGTCGCCAGCAGGTCGACTTCGGTCGGGGTCAGCGGCAGCGGCTGGCCGTCGAGGAGCGCGACGTGGCGCACCGGGACCAGCACCAGGCCGCCGCCGGCGTCGACCACCCGGTCGTCGACCCCGGCGCTCTGCACGGCCAGGCCGGTCGGGGCCGGGGGCGGCTCGGCCGCCGGGTCGCGACGCTGGCGCGGCCGGCGCAGGAGCGCGGCCGCGCGGGCCCGGACCTCGCGGGGCGAGACCGGCTTGGTCATGTAGTCGTCGGCGCCCACGTCGAGGCCGACGAGGCGGTCGGCCTCCTCGACCCGCCCGGTGATCATCACGACGTAGGCGTCGCTGAACTCCCGGATCCGCCGGCAGACCTCGACGCCGTCGAGGTCGGGCAGGGTCAGGTCGAGCGTGACGAGGTCGGCGTCGACCTCCCGGATCCGGGCGATCCCGTCCTCGCCGGTCTCGGCCGAGGTGACGTCCAGGTCGAGCTTCCCCAGCACGTGGGCGAGCAGCAGCCGCACGTCCGGGTCGTCGTCGACGACCACTGCGGTCTGGCGTGAGTGCACCGAGCCTCCTGAGCCTGGTCGATCCCCCCAGGTTTTGCCATGATGCCACTGCGGGTACTCCCCGCGGACGCAGCAGTACATGGGGGGCTCTGTCCGGGTGACCGGAGAAGGGCTGAGCAGTGCACATGGGGACAGCAACGACCACGGCGGCGCCTGCCGTCGTACCGGAGGAGGACCGGCGCCAGCGCGCCGTCGAGAGCCTCACCTTGGCCGAGGGACAGCCCGTCGAGCGCCTGGACCGGATCACCCGGCTCGCGCGGACGATCTTCGAGGTGCCGTTCTCCTCGATCGCCGTCCTCGACGGTGACCGAGCCTGGTTCGCGAGCATCCAGGGCGCGGACCTGCGCGGCCTCCCCCGGCAGGAGACTTTCAGCGACCGGGCGGACTCCGACAGCGTCCTGCTGGTCGTGGAGGACACCGCGTCCGACCCCCGCTTCGCCGACCTGCCGGCGGTCACGGACGACGGCATCCGGTTCTACGCCGGACAGCCGCTGCGGGACTCGATGGGCAACGTCCTGGGGACCCTGGGCCTGTTCGACGTCCGACCCCGGACCCTCGACCAGGAGCAGCTCACCACCCTCGTCGACCTGGCCGCCTGGGCCGAGCAGGAGCTCACCGCGTCCACGGAGATGACGCAGGCCCGCCGGGTCCAGTCGTCCCTGCTGCCGGCGCGGCCGGTCCGGGTGCCGGGCTGGACCGTGGACGGCCTGTGCCTGCCCGCGCTGGCGGTGGGCGGCGACTTCTACGACTACGGCGTCGGCCACAGCGTGGCCCACGTCAGCCTCGGGGACGTCATGGGCAAGGGCACCGGCGCGGCCCTGCTCGGTGCCGGTGTCCGGGCCGCGATCCGCGGGACCCACGAGGCCGTGGTCGCCGGGGTCGACCTCGGGATCACCGCCACCCAGGTCGCGCGGAGCCTGTTGCCCGACCTCGAGCGGGCCGAGTCCTTCGTGACCCTGCTCGAGGCCGCGGTCGACCTCGACGACGGGTTCGTCCGGCTCGTCGACGCCGGGTCCGGGCTGGCGCTCGTCGTACGAGCGGACGGCACCGCGACCCACCTGAGGAGCGAGGACCGGCCCTTCGGGGTCCTGCCCGACGACCACTGGTCCGAGCAGCAGCTCGACCTCGACCCCGGCGACCGGCTGCTGCTCTTCAGCGACGGGCTGCTGGATCTGCTCGACGACCCGGTCGACTGGGTCCCCGAGCTCGGAGCACTCGTGCACCGGGCCGAGGACGGACCCGGCGTGCTCGCCTCGGTGCTCGCCCTCGGGCACGCCCGGACCCCGCTCGACGACGTCACAGCGGTCGTCGTCGTCCGGGAGCGGGGCCAGTGAGCAAACGTCTGCTCCTGATCCGCACGATCGTGGTGCTCACGGCCGTCCTGGGCGTCAACTACGTCGCCTGGAGGTGGCTGCACTCCGTGCACTGGGCGGCGTGGTGGATCGCCGTCCCGCTGGTGATCGCGGAGACCTACAGCCTGATCGACTCGCTGCTCTTCGGGCTGGCGATGTGGCGGCTGAAGGAGCGGGACGATCCGCCGCCGGCCCCGCCGGACCGGACCGTCGACGTGTTCATCGCGACCTACAACGAGCCGATCGAGCTGGTGATGGCCACGGCCCGGGCGGCCCAGGCCATCCGCTACCCCCACGAGACCTGGATCCTCGACGACGGCAACCGCCCCGAGATGCGGGCCGCCGCCGAGGAGGCGGGGATCGGCTGGATCACCCGGTCGGCGGACTGGGCGAACATGCCGCGGCACGCCAAGGCCGGCAACCTCAACAACGCGCTGCTGCAGACCGAGGGCGAGTTCCTGCTCATCCTCGACGCCGACCAGGTCCCGCTGCCGGAGATCCTCGACCGCACGCTCGGGTTCTTCGAGGACGAGCAGATGGCGCTGGTGCAGACCCCGCAGTGGTTCGTCAACGTCCCCGACGACGACCCGCTCGGCAGCCAGGCGCCACTGTTCTACGGCCCGATCCAGCAGGGGAAGGACGGCTGGAACGCCGCCTTCTTCTGCGGCTCCAACGCCGTGATCCGCCGCGAGGCGCTGATGCAGCTGGGCGTCTCCCGGTACGCCGGCGAGGTCGAGGTCGGTGTCCAGCGGGCGCTGAAGACCGCCGGCACCGTGATCGCCGAGGCCCGCGAGCAGCTCGACCCCGACGACGAGCGGGTGATCCGGGCGCTCGACCAGATCGAGTACGACCTCGGCCGGGCCAAGCGCGAGCTCGCGCGCGGGGTGGCGCTGTTCGACGTCACCTACAAGTTCCAGAAGCGGGTCGCCGCCATCCGCCGCGACCTGGTCGAGGCCGACCTGACCGCCCTGCAGGCCGACCTGGCGGTGATCGCCGAGCTGGAGGAGATGACCGGCGAGCCCGGGTCGGGGCTGGCCACCCTCAACCCGGTAGCGCTCGAGCAGATGGCCCAGCGCGACTGGTCGCCGCTCGGTGCCGTCGAGACCGTGCAGGCCCTGGTCGAGGCGGTCGACGTCGACCGCGCCGGCGAGGCGCAGCCGATCATGCCGCTGGCCACGATCTCGGTCACCGAGGACATGGCGACCTGCATGCGCCTGCACGGCCTGGGCTGGAAGTCGGCGTACCACGACGAGGTGCTCGCCCACGGGCTCGCGCCGGAGGACCTCCCCACCATGCTGACCCAGCGGCTGCGCTGGGCGCAGGGCACCGTGCAGGTGATGTTCCGGGAGAACCCGCTGGTCCAGCGTCGGCTGACCTGGGCGCAACGGCTCATGTACTTCGGCACGATGTGGAGCTACCTGTCCGGCTTCGCCGCGATCGTCTACATCGCCGCGCCGGTGGCCTACCTGACGATGGGCATCCTGCCGGTGCAGGCGCTGAGCACGGACTTCTTCGTCCGGCTGGTGCCGTTCCTGATCATCAACCAGCTGCTGTTCTTCGTGGTGGCGGCCGGGCGTCCGACGTGGCGCGGGCAGCAGTACTCCCTCGCCCTGTTCCCGGTGTGGATCAAGTCGTTCACGTCCGCCTTCGGCAACGTCTTCCTCGGCCGCGACCTGGACTTCGCGGTGACCCGCAAGACCGGGGCGCTCGACGAGGGCCCGCGCTGGGACCTGATCAAGCCGCAGCTGATCGCCATGGCCGCCCTGACCGCGGGCGTCGTCGTCGGGCTGGTGCGGCTCGCGGTCGGTCAGGCCGCAGCCTTCGGCACCCTCTTCAACATCGTCTGGGTCGTCTTCGACCTGGCCATCTTCTCCGTCATCATCCGCGCCGCGCTCTACCGCGGCTTCAACCCCGGGGTGTCCCCCGAGACCCCCCATGGAGGAGCTTCGTCATGATCGAGATCGACGTCTTCCGACGGCCCGACGGCGTGGCCGTCGTGGTGCCCCAGGGCCGGCTCAACATGGTGGCGGCCCGCCAGATGAAGGACCTGCTGGCGATCCTCCTGGAGGAGGGCTCGTCGCGGATCGTGGTCGACCTCGACCGCACCACGTTCCTCGACTCCTCCGGGCTCGGCGCGCTGATCGGCGGCCTGAAGGGAGCCCGGCAGGCCGGGGGCGACCTGCGCATCGCCCGGCCGACGCCCGAGGTCCTCACCGTCTTCCAGCTGACGAACATGGACAAGGTGCTGCGACCGCGCGACGACGTCGAGAGCGCGTTCGATGCCTGACCCCACCCCCGACGGGCTCCATCTCGACCAGTCCATGCCGACCACGCCGGACGCCGTGGACCTGGCCCACGAGCAGCTGGCGCGCCTGTGGGCCGCCGACGGCGACGTGCTCCCGGCCGACCGGGTGCGCTTCGAGCTCGCCGTCATCGAGATCCTCGGGAACATCGTCGAGCACGCCTGGATCGCCGACGAGGGCAGCCCGTCCGAGCGCCGGCTGACCCTGGCCCTGACCCTGACCGACGAGCGGCTCGAGGCCGTGCTCGGCGACAACGGCAGGCCGGCCTCGATCGACCTCAGCTCCGCCACGATGCCGGGCGCCGACGCGGAGTCCGGTCGCGGTCTCGCCCTCTCCCTGGCTGCGGTCGACTCGCTGGACTATGAGCGGGTCGACGGACGCAACCTGTGGCGGATCCGGTGCGACCGCGCCCCGGCGTGATCGCCCTGCGAGCCGCCCTCGTCGCGGTCGTCACGGTGCTCGCGGGGCTGCTGCTCGCCCCGGGCGCGACCGCGGCCGACGACGTCCCCACCCCGGAGCAGGGCGCGCCCTGGTACGGACCCGGTCTCGACTGGACCAAGGACAGCGCGGCGGCGTACGGCGAACGCCTGGGCGAGACCCCCTCGCTCTACAGCCAGCGGGTGAACTACCCGCTCAGCGACGACGACACGACCTACCTGCGCCAGTTCGCCGGCCAGGCCGCCACCCAGGGCGCGGTCGCCGCCGTCACCCTGGAGCCCACGGTCCCGCTCGACGAGCTGACCGTCGCCGACGCCGAGGAGCTCGCCGACGAGCTGGCGACCCTGCACGACGAGCTGGACCAGGTGCTGCTGGTCCGCTTCGCACCCGAGATGAACGGCACCTGGTACGGCTGGGCCCAGCAGCCGACCCAGTACGTCCGGGCGTTCCGGACCGTCGCCGACGCCGTGCACGCGGCCACGCCGTACGCCGCGATGGTCTGGTCGCCGGTCTACGGCGCGGGCTACCCGTTCGGCGCGGCGTACGGCGACGTCGACCCGGACCGGGAGGGCGACACGACCGCCCTCGACACCGACGAGAACGGGATCCTCGACGGCGCCGACGACCCGTACGCGCCGTACTGGCCGGGCGAGGACGCGGTCGACTGGGTCGGCATCACGCTCTACCACTTCGGGGTCGACCGGGGTCGCGAGGACAACGACCTCGACCCGAGCACCGGCGGCCAGACCGGCGACGACGAGATCAGCGAGGGCTTCGAGCCCGACGTCGCGCCCGAGCAGGACGACCTGGAGGCGCGCCTCGACGAGACCTACGGGTACGGCGACCAGGGGTCCGGGCGCAAGCCGTTCTACGACCGCTTCGCCGAGCGCTACGACAAGCCCGTCCTCCTCGAGACCGGCGCCCTGTGGCGGCCGGACGGCGAGGGCGACTCCGAGATCTCCATCAAGCGCGGCTGGTGGCGCCAGGTCTTCGCGGCCGGCCAGGACCGCCCGCTGATCGCCGGCATCTCCTGGCTGGAGCAGAAGCGCCCCGAGGCCGAGGTGCAGGGCGACGAGGTCGACTGGCGGGCCACCCGCACCGAGCGGCTGTCGGAGGCGCTGCGCCGCGACCTCGACCGGTACGGCGTCCGCGTCGGCCCGGTGACCCGGGTGCTGGACCAGGAGGCCGCCAACGAGGCGACCGCGCAGGGCCGGCTCCCCGATGCCGACGACGGCGGCGAGATGGGCTGGATCGTCTTCTGCGCCGCCCTGCTGGCCGTCGCCTTCGTCTTCGCCGGGTTCGCGGGCCGCTTCATCCCGTCCTGGCGCTACCCGAACGAGCACGATCCCCGCGACCAGCGGCTCGACCTGTTCCGCGGCTGGATCATCCTCACGGTGGTCCTCACCCACACCGAGCTGACGAGTCCGTACTCCTACATCAGCCTCAACGCCATCGGCGCGATCACCGGCGCGGAGATGTTCGTGCTGCTCAGCGGCATCGTGCTCGGCATGATCTATGCGCCGACGGTGCGCAAGCTCGGCGAGTGGCGCACCGCGGTGGTGATGTGGAAGCGCGCGCGCAAGCAGTACCTCGTCGCGCTCGCCGTCGTCCTGATCATCTTCCTGCTCGGTCTGCTCCCCTTCGTCGACGCCACCGCGATCACCACCTTCACCGACCGCGGCACCGGCGAGAACGGCCAGCAGGTCCAGGGCCAGGTCTACGACCTCTACGCCAACGGCCCGCGGCTCTTCGACTACCCCACCCCCTGGTACGCCGTGAAGCAGCTGCTGCTGCTCGAGATGGGCCCGTGGGTCTTCAACATCATGGGCCTGTTCGTGGTGCTGAGCCTGCTGCTGCCGCCGATGATGTGGCTGGTCCGCCGCGGCTACTGGTGGGTGCTGCTGGCTCTCTCGTGGGCGGCCTTCGTCTACTCGGCGATCTACTCGCCGCACTGGCTGCCGTCGCAGTTCGAGGACGTCTTCCCGCTGCTGACCTGGCAGATCGCCTTCACCCACGGCCTGGTGATCGGGCACTACCGCCGCCAGCTCACCGCGGCCCTCACGTCGCGCTGGGGCAAGGTCGCGTGCACGGTCTTCGTGCTCGGGTACGCCGGCGCGCTGGTCTACCTCTGGCTCGGGCACGCCTACGGGTTCGTGACCACGCCGTTCCCGGACACGACGTACGGCTACCTCTACCAGCACGCCTACACCCGGATCTTCCTGCAGCCCGGGCGGCTGCTCGACCTGGTGCTGATGATCGTGGTCGCCTTCGCGTTCCTGACGACCTGCTGGAAGCCGGTCAACGCGGTGGTCGGCTGGTTCTGGACGCCGCTCGGCGCGGCCAGCCTCTACGTCTTCATCGTGCACGTGTTCTTCGTGCTCGCCATCGCCAACATCCCCGGCCTGGACCGCGGCAGCCTCTGGCAGGGCACGGTCATCCACACCGCCGAGATCCTGCTGATCTGGCTGATGGTGAAGAAGAAGTTCCTCTTCTCCGTGATCCCGCGCTAGCCCTCCCAGCCGGCGGGTCGCAGCCTCCTCGGGAGCCCGGTCACGACCAGGCGGTACGACTCGTCCACGGCCTCGATCAGCTCGTCGTCCGGGATCGCGCCACCCAGCGCGAGGTCGTTCCAGCCGGAGCGGCCGATGTAGGCCATCACGCTCGCGTCACCGGGGTAGCGCTCGAGCCACTCGTCGGCGACCTCGCGCGTGGTCGCGCTCTTCACTCCGACCCGTCCGGCGCCCAGGAAGGCGAAGATCCTGCCGCGCTCACCCGGACCGACCTTGACCACCGGGTGCTCGTGGTCCCACGGGTTGTCGGCCCAGGCCCCCGGCTTGGCCAGGCAGTGCGCCTGCAGCGTCTCGACGTCCATGCCGAGGAGACTAGGTCGGCTTCCCCGCGTCGGCGTACGACGTCACGACCGAGACGTTCAGCGGGAAGTCGACGGCCAGGTCACGGAAGAGCAGCCCGCCGGCGGCCGCCGCGGCCTCGACGGTCGCCGCGGCCACCGCGTCGGCCAGGCCGACCGGGGTGTGCACGACGACCTCGTCGTGGAGGAAGAACACCAGGTGTGGACGGGACTCCAGCGGCCCGTCGTCACCGAGGCGCCAGAGCCGGTTGCGGAGGTCGGCGATCCAGCACAGCGCCCACTCGGCGCCGGTCCCCTGGACGACGAAGTTCCGCGTGAACCGGCCGTAGGCGCGGCGGAGGCGGGTCTGGCTGTCGGGGTCGACGGGCGGGTCGTCGGGGTCGCGGTCCCAGGCCTCGCCGAGGCTGGGCGAGCCGCGACCGAGCAGGGTGCGGACGACCTGGGCGCGCTCCCCCGCCCGGGCCGCCTCCTCGACCAGCCCGAAGGCGGCCGGGTAGCGCCGGGTGAGGCCGGCGACCAGGCGACCGCTCTCGCCGCTGGTGGCGCCGTACATCGCGCCGAGCAGGCCGAGCTTGGCGTCGCCGCGGGTCGCGACGGCGCCGTCCTCGACCATCCCCTGGTAGAGGTCGGCGCCCCGGGCGTTCCTGGCCAGGGCCCGGTCGCCGCTCATCCCGGCCAGCACCCGCGGCTCGAGCTGGGCGACGTCGGCGACCACGAAGGTCCAGCCGTCGTCGGCCACCGCCGCGGGCCGGACGACGGTCGGGATGGACAACGCGCCCCCGCCGTTGGAGGACCAGCGGCCGGTGGTCGAGCCCGCCGGCTGGTACGACGGCCGGAACCGCCCGTCGCTCACCCACTGGTCGATCCAGCTCCAGCCGTTGGTCTGCCAGAGGTGGGCGGCCTGACGGTAGCGCAGCAGCGGGGCGATGCCGGGGTGGTCGAGGCCGCGGAGGGTGGACATCCGGATGTCGGCGACCTCGAACCCGGCCCGGCGCAGGGCACTCAGCAGCTCGGCGCGCGAGTCGGGGTTGAGCGTCGGCGCGGCGAACGCCGTACGGACCTCGGCGACCAGCGCCTCCAGCCGGGCCGGCCGGGCCCCGCGCGGCGGGCGCGCGCCCACCAGCTCGGCGAGCAGTCGCTCGTGCACGTCGACCCGCCACGGGATCCCGGCGTGGGTCATCTCGGCCGCCACCAGCGCCCCGGCGGACTCGGCGGCCAGGAGCAGCGCGAGTCGCGACTCCTCGGTCGACGCCGCGACGACCGCCAGCTGCCGGGTGTCCTCGAGGTCGGCGCGCAGGTGCTCCGCGGTGTCGTCGACCGAGAACAGCGCGGGGTCGGACGGCGTGCTCGGCCCCAGCCGGTCCCAGTGCGCCGACTGCTCCCCCACCAGCAGACCGGCGTCGGCGGCCGGCGCCCGCCGGAGCAGGTGGTGGGCCAGCCGCAGGTCGTGGCAGCGAGCGACCCGGACCCCGGCCGCCAGCAGCGGCGGGTACCAGCGCGCGGTGTCGTCCCAGACCCAGCGCGGCGCGTCGGGCTCGCGCCGCTCGACGTACGACGGGAGGTCGGCCATCGCGAGCTCAAGCTCGCGCTCCTCCTCGACGACGAGCACCCGCTCGTCCGGCAGCCTCGAGAGCGCGATCCGGGTCATGGCGCGGGGACCTCCGCCTCCCAGCGGGCCCGCCGCTCGGCGTCGGACTGCTCCCACCAGGGGGTGCCGCGCTCGCCCAGGGCGACCTTGGCCGCCTGCACCCCGTCGCGCGACGCTCGCTCCTCGTCGGTCCCCTTGGTACGACGGACCTCGCGGCGCCAGGCCATCAGCACGTGCTGCAGCTCGTCGCGGCGCTCGTCGGGGATGGCCGGATCGGTCGCGCGCCAGCGGCGGCCGTCGATGACGACGTACCGGCCGTCGGGGGTGTGCTCGGGACCGTCGCTCACACCGGGACGCCGGCTTCGAGCGCCTCCCGGTCGATGACCCGACGGGCCTTCACGCGGTAGCGGACGATCTGGGTCAGGCCGAGACCCCACACGAGGTACTGGACGCTCATCGCCCAGCGGAAGTCGGCCGGCCCGTAGTCGGTCGACGTGCCGGGGGCGCGCCAGTCGAGGACCAGGCCGATCGCGACGACCAGACCCAGGCTGGCCACGAAGCCGGCGACGTTGATGATCCCGGTGGCGCTGGCCAGCCGGGCGGCCGGGTTGGAGGTGCGACCCAGGTCGAAGCCGATCACCGACGCCGGTCCGCCCACCCCGGTGACCAGGACCAGGACGACCAGCAGCCCGAGCGGTGCCTCGCCGGGCCAGGCCAGCACCGCTGTCCAGACCGTCACGATCGCGCCGACGATGACCAGGACCATCGACGAGCGGTGCCACGGGTGCCGGGCGACCAGCCAGCCGAGCACCGGGCCGACGAAGGCCATCGAGAGGACGATCAGGCTCAGGAGCAGGCCGGCCTCGGTGCTGGTGCGACCCTCGCCCCGGACCAGGAACGGGTAGCCCCACAGCAGCGCCAGCGTCGTGGCGCTGCACTGGGAGGTGAAGTGCACCCAGAACCCGAGCCGGGTGCCAGGGTGCGACCAGGACGCGGCCAGGCTCTCGCGCACCGCGGCCGGCGACAGGGCGTGGCCGCGGACGTGCCGGCGGCCCGGGGCGTCGCGGAGCAGGACCAGGCCGAGCAGGGCGAGCACCATCCCGAGCGACGCGGTCACCAGGTAGGCCCGGGTCCAGCCGAAGCTGCCGAGTGCCCAGGTCATCGGCACCGTCGCGCCGATCGCGCCCAGCTGCCCCATCGTCCCGGTCAGCTGGGTGAGCAGCGGGATCCGCCGGGGCGCGAACCAGATCGACAGGATCCGGAGCACACAGATGAACGTCATCGCGTCGCCCAGGCCGACGAAGAAGCGGGCCGCCAGCGCCACCGGGTAGCTCTCGGCCAGCGCGAACCCGGTCTGCGCGAGCGAGAGCAGCACCGCGCCGGTCAGCAGCACGCTGCGGGGACCGAACCGGTCGACGAGCAACCCGACCGGGATCTGCATCCCGGCGTACACGAGCAGCTGGAGCATGGTGAAGGTGGCCAGCTGCGCGGCGGTGATGTCGAACCGCTCAGTGGCCGCCAGACCCGCG
Organism: Nocardioides lianchengensis; assembly: GCF_900101465.1. Lineage (GTDB taxonomy): Bacteria > Actinomycetota > Actinomycetes > Propionibacteriales > Nocardioidaceae > Nocardioides > Nocardioides lianchengensis. The sequence continues at coordinate 249,060 of NZ_FMZM01000005.1, read as the reverse complement.
ACCGCGAGCGAGGAGCGGTGGAAGACCGCCAGGACGTAGATCGCGAGGGCGACCAGCCAGACCGAGTACGCCGTCCGCTGGCTCGGCGCGGAGGTCTCGGTCACTCCCGCGATCCTACGCTCGACCGACGGTGCCCCGCGCCCGCCCGGACGGGCGGCGGACCGGGCGTGGTCTGGCTCACGGCGGCGCTCAGCGACCGCCGAAGATCCGCGAGAGCAGCCCACGCTGCTCCTGGATCACGGTCGGCAGCGGGAGCGCGTCCGGCGTAGCGGTCCGGCCGCCATCGGCCTCCGCGACCACCTCGCGCAGGAACGCGTCCACCTCGCCCATGTCGTAGCCCTCGCGCAGCCGCACCCGGGTGAACCGGGCCTCGCCGGCCAGGGTGCGGACGTCGGCGCCCGAGTCGACCGCGGCCGCCAGTTCGTCGAGGAGCTGGTCGACCTCCGACATGTCGTAGCCCTCGCGCAGCCGCACCGGGGAGAACTGCACCGCCACGATGCGCTGCGAGCGGGCCGAGCGGGCCTGAGGTGCAGCGGAACGCTCGTCGGGCAGGTACGGCGCCCGCTCCTCGAGCTCGTGCGTCCGGTCCACGATCCACCGCAGGAAGTCGTCGACCTCGGCCATCGCGTAGCCCTCGCGCACCCGCACCGGCGTGAACCTGGCCCGGCCCACCAGGTCGCCCACCGGCAGCCCGACCTCGACCGCGGCCACCACCGCATCGAGGAACCGGTCGACCTCCTGCATGTCGTAACCCTCGCGTCGCCGGGGCGTGAACCGGTGGTTCGAGATCTGCTGCGCCAGGTCGGCGCGAGTGATGGGCACGTGAGGAGTCTAGGGACCGCGGCGGGTCTCGATACGGCCCTCGTTCCTCGGGCCTACTCGACCAACGAACACGCCCACCCACAGCCGGTCTCGATACGGCCCTCGTTCCTCGGGCCTACTCGACCAACGAACACGCCCACCCACAGCCGGTCTCGACACGGCCCTCGTCCCTTGGGCCTACTCGACCAACGAAGGCGACGAATCAGCGGCTTCGGTGGTCGAGTGCCGCCGAGGCACGAGGCGGTGTATCGAGACTCACTTCGTCGCCTCCATCATCTGGCGGAGCTCCTTCTTGAGCTCGGAGATCTCGTCGCGCAGCCGGGCGGCCAGCTCGAACTGCAGCTCGGCGGCGGCGGTGCGCATCTGGTCGGTGAGGCCCTGGATCAGCTCGGCCAAGTCGGAGCTGGGCATGCCGGCCAGGTCGGCGGCGTGCTTGCCGGCGTCGCCCTCGCGCAGGGCGGGCACGGGCTGCTTCGCCTTGACCCCGCCGGCGCGGCCCTTGGCCTCGGTGCCGGCCCAGGTCTGGAGCAGGGCCTGGGTGTTCTCGTCCTCACGGGCGAGCATCTCGGTGATGTCGGCGATCTTCTTGCGCAGCGGCTGGGGGTCGACGCCGTGGGCGGTGTTGTAGGCCACCTGCTTGGCGCGGCGCCGGTTGGTCTCGTCGATCGCGGCCTCCATCGAGGGCGTGATCTTGTCGGCGTACATGTGGACCTGGCCCGACACGTTGCGGGCCGCACGGCCGATGGTCTGGATGAGCGACTTGTCGGAGCGCAGGAAGCCCTCCTTGTCGGCGTCGAGGATCGAGACCAGGGAGACCTCGGGCAGGTCGAGGCCCTCGCGGAGCAGGTTGATGCCGACCAGGACGTCGTACTCGCCGAGGCGGAGCTCACGCAGCAGCTCGATCCGGCGCAGGGTGTCGACCTCGGAGTGCAGGTAGCGGGTGCGGATGCCGGCGTCGAGGAGGTAGTCGGTGAGGTCCTCGGACATCTTCTTGGTCAGCGTCGTGACCAGGACCCGCTCGTTCTTCTCCGCCCGGGTCCGGATCTCGTGGATCAGGTCGTCGATCTGGCCCTTGGTCGGCTTGACCACGACCTCGGGGTCGATCAGGCCGGTCGGGCGGATGATCTGCTCGACGGTGTCCCCGCCGACCTTGTCGAGCTCGTAGTCGCCCGGCGTCGCCGAGAGGTAGATCGTCTGGCCGATCCGCTCGAGGAACTCCTCCCAACGCAGGGGCCGGTTGTCCATCGCGCTGGGCAGCCGGAAGCCGTGCTCGACCAGGTTGCGCTTGCGGGACATGTCGCCCTCGTACATGCCGCCGATCTGGGGCACGGCGACGTGGGACTCGTCGACGACCAGCAGGAAGTCCTCGGGGAAGTAGTCGAGCAGCGTGTTGGGCGCGGTGCCGCGCCCGCGGCCGTCCATGTGCATCGAGTAGTTCTCGATGCCGGAGCAGGACCCGACCTGGCGCATCATCTCGACGTCGTACGTCGTGCGCATCCGCAGCCGCTGGGCCTCCAGCAGCTTGCCCTCCCGCTCGAACTTGGCCAGCTGGTCCTCCAGCTCCAGCTCGATGCCCTTGATCGCCCGCTCCATCCGCTCCGGGCCGGCGACGTAGTGGGTGGCCGGGAAGACGTAGAGCTCCTGGTCCTCGGTGAGCACCTCGCCGGTGACGGCGTGCAGGGTCATCAGCCGCTCGATCTCGTCGCCGAAGAACTCGATGCGGACCGCGTGCTCCTCGTAGACCGGGAAGATCTCGAGCGTGTCGCCCCGGACCCGGAAGGTGCCGCGGGTGAAGGCCATGTCGTTGCGGGTGTACTGGATCTCGACCAGCCGGCGCAGCACCGTGTCGCGGTCGTGCTCCTCGCCCACACGCAGCCGGAGCATCCGGTCGACGTACTCCTGGGGGGTGCCGAGGCCGTAGATGCAGGAGACCGTGCTGACCACGATCACGTCGCGGCGGGTCAGCAGCGAGTTGGTCGCGCTGTGCCGCAGCCGCTCGACCTCCTCGTTGATCGAGGAGTCCTTCTCGATGTAGGTGTCGGTCTGGGGGACGTAGGCCTCGGGCTGGTAGTAGTCGTAGTAGCTGACGAAGTACTCGATGGCGTTGTGGGGGAACAGCTGGCGCAGCTCGTTGGCGAACTGGGCGGCCAGCGTCTTGTTGGGCTGCAGCACCAGCAGCGGGCGCTGCACCTGCTCGGCCACCCACGCCACGGTCGCGGTCTTGCCGGTGCCGGTGGCGCCGAGCAGCACGACGTCCTCGAGGCCGCCGTTGATCCGCTTCGTGATCTCGGCGATCGCGGTCGGCTGGTCGCCGGACGGCTGGTAGTCGGATTCGACCTTCAGCGGCGCCACCCGGCGCTCGAGATCGGTGACAGGGCGCATGCGTCCAGCGTAGGCGGGGCCACCGACAGTCGGTGCTCGTCGCTATGTTGTCCCGGTGAGGACGAGCGCACCGAGGACCACCGAGCGGGTCCTGCGGGCGCTGCGCCGGACGCTGATGGCCGTCTTCGGCGTCCCGCTGGTCGTCGCGGTCGTGATGTCGCTGGTCGACTCCTACCGCCGCCGCGGCAAGAAGCCGAAGCCGTTCCCGGTCACCGCGCCCCACCCCGTGCCGATCGGCGACGGCGAGGTGACGACGTACACCTTCGGCCGGGACCTCTACGACGACATGCTCGCCGCCATCGACGGCGCCCAGAAGCAGGTGCTCTTCGAGACCTACATCTGGAAGGGCGACGAGATCGGCGAGCGGTTCAAGGCCGCCCTGTCCGCGGCCGCGGACCGGGGCGTCGAGGTCTACTGCATCTACGACGGCTTCGCCAACCTCGTGGTCTCGCCCCGGTTCAAGCACTTCCCGTCGAACATGAAGGTGCTGCGCTACCCCGTCTACCCGGCCGGCTGGAGGTTCTTCGACCTCACCCGCTACGGCCGCGACCACCGCAAGATCCTCGTCGTCGACGACGGCGAGGGCTTCGTCGGCGGCTACAACATCGGCTCGGCCTACGAGACCGAGTGGCGCGACACCCACGTCCGGATCACCGGCCCGGGCGTGTGGGACCTCAAGCGCGCCTTCGCCGACTTCTGGAACCTCAACCGGCGGCGCCGGATCCGGGCCAGCGAGCGGCCGCTGCTGCTGGAGACCGCCTCGACGTGGGAGCCGCGGATCCGGATCCACCGCAACGTGCCACGGCTGTGGATGTTCCCCATCCGCTCGATGTACATCGAGGCGATCAACCGGGCCAGCGTCAACGTGTGGATGACCCAGGCCTACTTCACGCCCGACCAGGACTTCGTCGACGCGATGAAGGAGGCCGCGCGCCGCGGCGTCGACGTACGCCTGCTGGTGCCGCTGAAGTCCAACCACATCGTGGCCGACTGGATCTCGCGCGGCTACTTCAGCCAGCTGCTCGGCGCGGGGGTGCGGATCTTCCGCTTCAAGGACGCGATGGTGCACGCCAAGACCTCGACGGTCGACGGCAGCTGGTCCACGGTCGGCACCGCCAACATCGACCGGCTCAGCCTGCAGGGCAACTACGAGATCAACGTCGAGGTCTTCGACGAGGCCTTCGCCCGCACGCTCGAGGAGATCTTCGCGACCGACCAGTCCAACACCCTCGAGCTCACCCAGGGCGAGTGGGAGGCACGCGACCTGCACCGCAAGTTCACCGAGATGATCCTGGCGCCGCTGCGACCGCTGCTCTAGCGCCTCGGGCTCAAGCGCGCAGCCCGGCGACCAGCGTGTCGATCATCGGACGCGCGTCGTACCCGAAGGTGCCGTCGCCGACCGACAGGTTGCCGATCCCCCGCAGCAGGTCGAGGGCGCGTACGCCGGGCGCCACTTGACCGGCCGTGACTGCGGCGTCGAGGAGGGCGGCGCAGGCCGGGACGAGCTGCTCGACGAAGTAGGCGTGCAGGGTCGCGTGCGCCTCGTCCTCGCCCTGCATGGCCTCCGCGAGGCCGTGCTTGGTGACCAGGAAGTCGACGAACAGGTCGACCCAGCGCACCAGGGCGTCGTACGGCGTGGGGCCGTCGGCGAGCAGGCCCGGGACCGCCTCGACGCACTCCTCCACCTGGTGGCGGAAGACCGCGACGACCAGGTCGGCCCGGGTCGGGAAGTGCCGGTAGATGGTGGCCACGCCGACGCCGGCCCGGGACGCCACCTCGCGCACCGGCGCGGCGACGCCGGACTCGGCGAACACCGTCGCGGCGGCGGCGAGCAGCGCCTGCTCGTTGCGCCGCGCATCGGCACGCTTGGCGGGGGGCACCCGACCTCCTTGCTAAACGGAACGGTGTTCCGTATCGTGGTTTGCGGAACATCGTTCCGCTTCCATCATGCCACTTCGGGAGGAACCCGTCATGCAGTACCGCATCCTCGGCCGCACCGGCGTCCGGGTCAGCACGCTCGCGCTCGGCGCGATGAACTTCGGCGCCCTCGGTCGCGTCGGCCCGGACGACGCCACCGCCCTCGTCGACGCCGCCGTCGATGCCGGGGTCAACGTCATCGACACCGCCGACTGGTACGGCGTCGGCGAGTCGGAGGAGATCGTCGGCCGGGCGATCGCCGGCCGACGCGACGACCTGGTCCTGGCCACCAAGGTCTGGGGCCCGATGAGCGAGGAGCGCAACCACCAGGGCGCCTCGCGCCGCTGGATCACCACCGAGCTCGACCACAGCCTGCGGCGGCTGGGCGTCGACCACATCGACCTCTACCAGGTGCACCGGTGGGACCCGACGGTCAGCGACGAGGAGACGCTGTCGGTGCTGACCGATCTGCAGCGGGCGGGCAAGATCCGCTACTTCGGCAGCTCGACGTACCCCGCCTACCGGATCGTGCAGGCACAGTGGGCCGCGCGCGAGCACCACCTCGGTCGCTTCGTCACGGAGCAGCCCGGCTACTCGATCCTGCAGCGGGCCATCGAGCGCGACGTGCTGCCGGTGACGCAGGAGTACGGCCTGGGCACCCTGGTCTGGAGCCCGCTCGCCGGCGGCTGGCTGTCGGGGGCGATCCGGGCCGGGCGCGAGATCAGCACGAACCGGGCGTCGCTGGCGCGGGTGCAGGACCGCTTCGACCTCGCGAACCCGGTCAACCGGGCCAAGCTGGACGCTGTCGAGCAGCTGGTCACCATCGCCGACGAGGCCGGCCTGACCCTGGTCCAGCTCGCGCTCGGCTTCGTCACCGCCCACCCCGGGGTGACCAGCGCGCTCATCGGGCCGCGGACGCTCGACCACCTGCACGCCCAGCTCGCCGCTGCGGACACCGTCCTGTCCCCCGACGTGCTCGACGCGATCGACGAGGTGGTCGCGCCCGGGGTGGACCTGGCCCCCGACGAGAAGGTCGACACCCCGCCGTCGCTGCTCGACCCCACCCTGCGGCGCCGCTGAGGCCTACCGCGCCCGCGGGAAGTCGATGACGTCGGCGAGCTTCAGCGCCTTCGCCTTGTCGCCGCGCACCTTCAGCCGCCCCCTCAGGACGCCGGCGACGGCGGAGAGGTGACCGGTCGCGAGCCGGACGAAGTCGTGGCCCTCGCAGGTGACGGTGGCGTCGCGCTCCTCGCCCTCGTCGCCCGCGGTCACGGTAGCGAGGCCCCTCAGCACCCGGACGGTACGACGCTCCACCTCCCCATCGGGCGCCCCCAGCAGTCGGAACCCGACGGTCAGGTCGCAGCGGGCGGCCTTGCGGGCGTCGACGAACTCGGGCAGCCGGCGGAAGATCTCGTCGAGCACCACGGGGCGGAACCCGGACGACATCACCCGACGCAGGTGCGCCTCGTCGCCGTGGGCCAGCACGGTCGCGACGTCGACCGGATCGAGCCGGGTCGGGTCGACCGCCACCCGGTCGGTGCCGGGCACCACGAAGATGCCGCCGAGGGCGAGCGCCAGGTCGGTGTCACCGACCACGTCGAGGCCGCCGCCGAGCAGCTCCAGCCCAGCGTTCCGCTCGCCGCTGACCAGCCGCACGAAGCCGAGGACGCTGGTCGCGAGCACCACGTCGGCCGGCTCGTCGTCGGCCACGTCGGGGACCAGCTCCAACCTGCCGTGGTCGACGACGAGGACGTGACGCTCGACGACCCGGTCGTGCTGGGCCAGGTCGAAGCGGATCGAGCCGTGCAGCACGGCGAGCCGGTCGGCGTCGGCGTACTCGTGGAGCCGGGCGAGGATGCCCCCGACCGCGGCACGGCGCACCTCCGGACGGTCGACGAGCGCGAGGACCTCGTCGTCGGCGGCCGCGCGCACGGCGGCGACCAGCGCCTCCGGGTCCGCCCCGTCGACGTACGCCGAGGCCTCCTCGGCGGAGGCGGTGAGCAGCGGGCCGAGAGATACCTGTGTCATCAGGTAACAGATATCACGGCCGGGTGACCGTCGCCGGGAGGTGCGTCCGCGGGGCCATCCGGGCGCCGTGTCGCGGCCGGTGGAGCCGGGCGATGCCGAGGAGGGCCTGCACCCGACCGCGGTGCGGCCGGTAGGGCTCGAGGAACTCCTCCAGCTGGTCGTCGTCGAACGGCTCGCCGGTCAGCGCCCAGCCGATGTCCTTGGCGACGTGGTAGTCGCCGAACGACACCGCGTCGGGGTCGCCGTGGGCGCGCTGCAGGGTCTCGGCGGCCGTCCAGCGGCCGATGCCGGGCAGCGAGGTCAGCCGTCGCGCCGCCTCGTCGTGGGGCACCGTCAGCGTGCGCTCCAGGGAGTCGGCGACCCGCGCCGCGGTCACGACCGTGCGCGAGCGCGCGGGATCGACGTGCATCCGCAGCCACTCCCACGACGGCACCGTGCGCAGGGTCGCGGCGTCGGGCTGGACCCACAGCGACCGGTCGGCCCCCGCGCCGGGCGCCCGCTCACCGAAGCGGTGGACGAGCATCCGGAAGCCCGCGAAGGCCTCCTGGCCGGTCACCTTCTGCTCGATGATCGCCGGGACCAGCGACTCCATCACCAGCCCGCTCCGGCCGATCCGCAGCTCGCCGTACCGACGGACCAGCTCGACCAGCACGGGGTGCCGGGGGTCGAAGCCGGTCGGGTCGTCGTCGGCGCCGAGCAGGCCGGGGACCGCGTCGAGCACCCATCCGGCACCGGGTCCCCACGCCTCCGCGTGCACCTCGCCGAGAGCCGGGCGCGACCAGAGGACCAGCGTCGCCGGGCCCTGTGGCGTGCGGATCCCGCGCCAGTGCCGGTCGTCGTCGATGCGGTAGGTCGGGTCACCGCCGCCTCGCTTGTGGATCCGCATCATCTGAACCCCGCACGGCCAGTCGGGGCGCCACACGCGGGTCAGGGAGGACACGTCTCGACGGTACGTCACCCCACGGACAGTGGAACCTGTTCTAGTCTCCGGGACCATGCTGCAGATCTCCGACCGCGACCGCGTCCGCACGCTGACCCTGGACCGGCCCGAGGCGCTCAACGCCTTCAACGAGGCCCTGTACGACGCCACCGCGCAGGCCCTGCTCGACGCCGCGGCCGACCCCGCGGTGGCCGTGGTCCTGCTGACCGGGAACGGCCGCGGGTTCAGCGCCGGCACCGACCTCCTGGAGATGCACCGGATGGCCACCGACCCCACGTTCGAGCGCGGCGAGCACGGCTTCGTCGGGCTGGTCGACGCGCTGGTCGACTTCCCCAAGCCGCTCGTGTGCGCGGTCAACGGCGTCGGCCTGGGCATCGGGACGACGATCCTCGGCTTCGCCGACCTCGCGTTCATGGCGTCCACGGCCCGGCTGAAGTGCCCGTTCACCTCGCTGGGGGTCGCTCCGGAGGCGGCGTCGTCGTACCTGCTCCCCCGTCTGCTGGGTCGCCAGGACGCCGCCTGGGTGCTGCTGTCGGCGGAGTGGATCTCCGCGCAGGAGGCGTTGGCGATGGGTCTGGTCTGGCGGGTCTGCGAGCCCGCCGACCTGGTGGCCGAGGCGACCCGGCACGCGACCCTGCTCGCCCGGCGGCCGATCTCCTCCCTGGTCGCCGTGAAGCGGGCGATGACCGCTCCCCTGCGGGCCGGGATCGACGCCGCCCGCGAGCGCGAGAACGCCGCCTTCGCCGAGCTGATGGGCGGCCCGGCCAACCTCGAGGCGCTGGCCGCGTTCGCCGAGGGGCGCGAGCCCGACTTCACCTCGCTGCCACCGGGGTGGTGAGCCGTCCGCCCTCGGGTCCGACGGTCGCACGCGTGCCGTATCGTCGCGGCCCGGAGCGGAGCTCCCCCTCGTCGCCGAACCAGAGAGTCGCCAGTCCATGCCTGTCTTCCTGAAGGACGGCCGTTCGGTCCTGTTCGTCCACATCCCCAAGACCGGCGGCACCAGTCTCGAGAAGCTGTTCACCCGGTCCGGGTGGGCGATGGAGGGACGGGTCACCCCTAACACCGACGCCGACCTGTACCGGAAGCTGCGCTGCTCACCGCAGCACTTCCACCTCGCACTCCTCGAGCAGGTCTTCCGCCTCGACCGCTTCGACCTCGTGTTCCTGGTGGCCCGCGACCCGGTCGCGCGGTTCCGGTCCGAGTACGTCATGCGCAACTCCAGCTCGCACTTCCAGCCGCCGAGCAAGCAGCCCGACGGCACGATCAGCACCGAGCCCGGGCCGGTGGCGCAGTTCTGGGACTGGGCCATGGCGCGCTACGACCTGGACCCCTACACGCTCGACAACCACCTCCGGCCGCAGAGCGAGTTCCTGGTGCCGGGCGCGGAGGTCTACCGCATGGAGGACGGCCTCGAGTCGGTGGCCGCTGACCTGAATGACCGGTTCGACCTCGGCCTGGAGGGCGACCTCCCGCACGCACTGAGGAGTCGCCGACTGGCCGGGGTCCGGAGCTCGGACGTCTCGGTGTCGCCCGCGCTCCTGGAGCGCATCGGCGACTTCTACCGCACCGACTACGAGCGCTTCGGCTACGCCCTGTCGGCGACCTAGGGCCCGGGGGCGGCCGCTACGTCGTCCGGACCACCTCGGCGACGACCCGACCCAGCTCGGCCCCGGCGTCCTCCTGCAGGAAGTGCCCGGCACCCGCGATCGTGACGTGGTCGCGTCCGCGCGCGCCGGGCACCCGCTCCTGGAAGACCCGGTCCCAGCCGCGGGTGGCGGGGTCGCTGTCGGAGTAGCAGGTGACGAACGGCCGGTCGAAGGACTCCAGCGCCCGCCAGGTACGACGGCCGATCCGCGCACCGGCGTCGCGGCGGGTGAGCGGGAGCAGCGCCGTCATCTGACGCAGCCCGGCGGTGTGCTCGGCGTCGGGGAAGGGCGCGTCGTACGCCGCGAGGACCTCGGGGGCGAGCGGGTGCGCGGTGGCCGCTCCGACGAAGTCGCCGGCCCGCAGCTCGGGCGCGCGGACGCAGTGCAGGAGGTAGTCGAGCAGCGCCTCCTCGACCACCACCCGCGAGTCCCCCGTGCCGTGCAGCGCCCAGGTCAGCGGACCGTCGAGCGCCGGATCGGCGGTGTGCAGGATGGTGTTGGCGGCGACGACCCGGGCGAACCGATCCGGCTCCGCGGCGAGCACGCTCAGGCCGATCGGGCCGCCCCAGTCCTGGGCGACCAGGGTGACGTCGCGCAGGTCGAGGGCCGCGACGAGGCCGCGGGTCCACGCGACGTGCCGCTCCAGCGTGTAGTCCGTCCGCTCGGTCGGCTTGTCGGAGCGACCGAACCCGATGTTGTCGGGGGCGACGACCCGGATCCCCGCGGCGACCAGCACCGGGATCACGTGCCGGTAGAGGTAGGACCAGGTCGGCTGGCCGTGCAGCAGCAGCGCCACCGGCCCGTCCGCGGGGCCCTCGTCGAGGTGGTGCATCCGCAGCGGCTCGACCCCGTCGGCGCGGACCTCGACGTACCGGGGCTCGAAGGGGAAGCCGGGCAGGGCGGCGAACCGCTCGTCAGGGGTACGGCGCACGTGCGTCACGCGAGCCAGTCTGGCCCGGGACGCCCGCGTCCGCGGTCAGAAGTCCCAGCGCGTGGCACCGCCCGGCTCGACCGTCTCGACCGCGGCGGCCGAGCGGGCGTCGATCCGGAACACGTGCCACGGCGGCGACCCGGCCGAGGGGGCACTGAACTCCGCGGTGAGCGCCGTACCGCTCTCGTCGACGCGGCACGGCCAGCCGCCGTCGGCCGACCACTCGGCGGCCCGCGCGGCCACGACGTCGGGGTCGGTCACCAGGGTGGCCGTGCCGCCGAGCGACAGGTCGAACACGTCGGTTGCCAGGCTCAACGCGCACCGCGGGTCGCGCAGCAGGTTGCGGCCCTTGCGCGTCGTGAGCCCGGTCTCGAACCAGAACGAGCCCTCGGCCCAGAGCGCGCCGATGCCGGTGACGTGCGGGCTGCCGTCGGCGTTGAGCGTGGTGAGCCAGCAGGTGTGCCGGTCCGGGCCGCCTCCCCCGGGCGCCTGCTCGAAGCCGGCGTCCAGGCGAGCGGTGACCCGGGCCCAGTCCAGGGGCGCGAGGTCGTACAGGTCGGCGAGGTTGGTGGTGGTCATGGGGGTTCCGACCGGCCTCGCCCGTGGGACTCATCGCCGCCTCAGGCGAAGGTCGCCTCCGCGGTCGTGACGACCCCGGCCTCGCGGCCGGGGGCGCGGTGGTACTGCCAGTAGAGGTTGGTGTGGGCGATGACCAGGTCGGGGGTCGGGGCGCCGTACGCGCTCTGGTCCTCGGTGGTGTGCGCGTCGGAGACCAGGGTGGCGTCGTAGCCGCGGACCAGCGCACCGTGCAGGGTCGAGCGGATGCACTCGTCGGTCTGCGCACCGGCGACCACCAGCCGTCCGATGCGGCCGGCGGCGAGGACCTCCTCGAGGTCGGTGTCCTCGAAGGAGTCGGCGTAGGTCTTGCGGACGACCGGCTCGCCGTCGGCGACGGTCAGCTCGGGGACGTACTGCCAGCCGGCGGAGTCGATCGGCAGGTGCTCGGGGTGCGAGTGCTGGACCCAGACGACCGGGGTGCCCGCCTCGCGGGCCTTGTCGACGAGGGTGGCGACGTTGGCCACGACCCGGTCGCGGTCGTGGGCGTCGCCGACGACGCCGACCTGGACGTCGATCACGACGAGGGCGGTGTGCGGGCGGTCGGTCAGCGTGGTCATGCGTCTCCTCCAGGAGCGGGGGTGGTGGGGGTCCAGCCGGGGGTGGGGTCCTCGCCGGTCACGCCGTCGATCGCCTCGCGGAGCAGGTCGGCGTGACCGGTGTGGCGGCCGTACTCCTCGAGCAGGTCGCCGATCAGGCGGCGCAGGTTCGCCGGAGCGCCGTCGGGGCCGGTGACCTGGACGGGCTGGTCGAGGCCGGCCGTGGCGATCGCCTCGGCCACCCGCGCGCGGGCCCGGGCCACCGTGTCGTCGTAGCGGGCGTAGAGCTCGGCGGGGCTGTCGTCGGCGGCACTGCGGAAGTCCCACCCCGGGTCGCCCTCCCAGTCGGCCGACGCCCACGGCTCGCCCGGGTTCTCGCCGAACGCCTTCCAGAACGCGTACGTCGCCTCCACCGCGGCCAGGTGCTTCAGCAGCCCGCCGAGGCTCAGCGACGAGCTCGCGATCGGCTGCGACGCGAGGCCAGCGGCGTCCAGGCCGTCGGCCTTGAACCGGAACGTCGCGCGCTGCCGGTCGAGCGCCCCGATCAGCTGCTCGGCCTCGGTGCCGTGGAACGGCGGCTCCCACCAGTCGGTCATGACGATGCCTCTCGTTCGATGAGGACGGCGAGGTCGCGCTCGGCGAACCGCCGGTGCCACCACTCCTCGTTGATCACGGTGTTGAAGCACTCCCGGAGCGGCAGCTGCTCGCCCGGAGGCGGCCACGCGCTGCCCTCGGGGATGGTGCAGACGTCATCGAGGTGCGTGTCGCCGACCTGGTCGAGGGCGCGGTGGACCAGGGCCTGCCGGTCCGCACGCAGCGCGAGCACCTCGTCGAGCGAGGGGCGTACGGCGCGGTCGCGCGGGATGCCCGGCGAGTCCTCCATCTGGTCCCACGGCAGCGACAGCGGGTGCCACGGGGCCGGGAGCTGGAGCACACCCCGGCCGACCCAGCTCTCGGTCGCGAAGGGCAGGTGGCGCAGCGTCTCGGTGAACGACCACTCGCCGCCGACCTGCGCGTGCAGCAGCGCCGGATCGAGCGCACGAGCCCTCCCGACCGTGTCGTCCCACAGCTCCTCCAGGTGCCGGAAGGCCTCGTGGTAGCCGGCGACGTCGGTCTCGGCGCCCACGCCGATCAGGGCCGGGCCGCCGTCCTGCATCCACTCCTCGTCGTCCATGTCCCCGAGCGTAGGATCCATTGCGGACGATCTGCTTCCGCATCGGAGATTTCCTCGTGACGATCGACGCCAGTCCCACCGCACGGGCTCTGCTCGCGCTCGAGGTCCTGCAGGACTCCCCCGGCATCACGGCCGAGCGGCTGGGTGCGCGGCTGGGCGTCACACCCCGCGCCGTACGCCGGTACGTCGGCATCCTGCGCGAGGCCGACATCCCGGTGGAGTCGGTGCGCGGACCGGCGGGCGGCTACCGACTGGGCCGCGGGATGCGGCCGCCGCCGCTGCTGTTCAGCGGCGACGAGGCGCTCGGGCTGGTGATGGCGGCGCTCGACGGCCAGCACGACGCCGCCGACACCGACGGGCCGGTCGGACGTGCGCTCGGCAAGCTGCTGCGGGCGCTGCCCCGCAGCGTCGCGGCCCAGGCCGAGGCGGTCCGCCGTACGACGGCGCCGGTGCCGGACCGCTCCGGCTCCCGCCCCGACCCCGGCACCACCGTCGCCCTGGTCGAGGCGTGCGCCGAGCGCCGCCGGGTGCGCGTCGCCTACCGCTCCGAGGGCGGCCGCGAGTGGGACGCCGAGGTGGAGCCGTGGGCCGTGGTGGTGCGCTACGGCCGGTGGTACCTCGTGTGCCGCTCGCTGCGCGCCGACGCCGTGCGGACCTACCGGGTCGACCGGGTGCGCCACGTCGAGCCCCTCGCCGACACCTTCGTCCCACCGGCGGACCTCGACCCCGTCGCCCTGCTCGAGGAGAACCTGGCGATCGGCTGGGAGTACGACGTCCGCGTGCTCGTCGACGCGCCCGTCGAGGACCTGCGCCGGTGCGTGCCGCGGACCATGGGCCGCCTGGAGCCGGTCGACGCCGCCACCACCCGGCTGGTCGCCTCGACCGGCAACCCGGTCTACTTCGCGGAGCAGCTGGCCACCCTTCCCGCGCCGTTCCACGTCGAGGGCGGTCCGGAGCTGCGGGCCACCGTCGAGGCGCTCGGCCGGCGGTTGCTCGCGGCGACCAACCCCGACGGAGCCGCCTTCACACGGTGAGGCTCCTCACCGCCCCGATCCGGAACAGACGGCCACCGGTCGTCGCTGTGCCGAGCATGGCTGATCTCTTCGAATCCCTGACCGCCGGCGCCTGGACGCTGCCGAACCGCCTCGTGATGGCGCCGCTGACCCGCAACCGCGCGACCGGCACCGTGCCCGGCGACCTCGCGGTGGAGTACTACGCCCAGCGCGCCTCCGCCGGCCTGATCATCACCGAGGGCAGCCAGCCCACCGCCGAGGGCCAGGGCTACCTCGACACGCCCGGCTTCCACTCCGCCGAGCAGCTCGCCGGCTGGCGCCGGGTGGCCGACGCCGTGCACGCGAACGGCGGCCGGATCGTCGCCCAGCTCATGCACGCCGGCCGGGTCTCGCACCCCGACAACACCGGAGGCCAGGAGGTCATCGCGCCGAGCGCGATCGCCGCGCCGAACGAGATGTTCACCCCCGACGGCCCGAAGCCGCACCCGACGCCGCGCGAGATCGCCCTGGACGAGATCCCCTCGGTCGTGGAGGGCTACGTCCAGGCCGCGCGCAACGCCGTCGAGGCCGGCCTCGACGGCGTCGAGGTGCACGCCGCCAACGGCTACCTGATCCACCAGTTCCTCGCCCCGGGCTCGAACCACCGCACCGACGCGTACGGCGGCTCGCCCGAGAACCGCGCCCGCTTCGCGATCGAGGTGACCCGGGCGGTCGCCGAGGCGATCGGCCCGGACCGGGTCGGCCTGCGGATCTCCCCCGCCCACAACATCCAGGGCGCCACCGAGGACGAGCCCGCGGACGTCGCGGCGACGTACACGACCTTCCTGGAGGCGGTGGCGCCGCTCGGGCTCGCCTACCTCAGCATCCTGGCCGACCCGAAGGCCGACCTCACCCAGGACCTCCGTCGCACCTTCGGTGGCGTCACGATCCTCAACAGCGGCTTCGGCGAGGTCACCACCCGCGAGTCGGCCCAGGAGATCCTCGACAAGGACCTCGCCGACGCGGTCGCCGTCGGGCGGCTCTTCCTGGCCAACCCGGACCTGCCGAAGCGGTGGCTGACCGGTGCCGAGCTTAACGAGCCGAACCCGGACACCTTCTACGGCGGCGGCGCCGAGGGCTACACCGACTACCCGGCCCTCGACGACTGACTCAGGACCACGGATCCTCGCGCCGCCACAGCGTGGGGAACCGGACCCGGACCCCGTCGCGGTGCGCCAGCTCGTCGAGCAGGCGCACCGTGACGTCGAGGTCGTCGCCCAGGTAGGGCAGGGCACGCAGCGGGCGGTCGAGCGGGCGGAAGAAGTCGTCCCAGTGGACGAGCACCACCTCGCGGGCACCGACCGTCGCGACCGTCTCGTCCCAGTAGGTCCGCACGTAGTCCTCGTCCTGGACCCCGAGCTGGCCGACGCCCAGGTAGGCCACCTCGGCGCGCCGCCCGGCGAGCGAGCCGGGCACGAAGCCGGCGCTGCCCTGGACCAGCGCGGTCCGGCCGCCGGCGTGCGCGACCAGGATCGACCAGGCCTCCCCGCAGCGGTAGGCCCGCGCGCTCACCGGCGGTACGACGGGCGTCTCGATCGCCCCCGGGAACCGGTCCGGCGGGCAGTGGTGGGACTCGACGAACGTGAGCGCGAGGTTGCCGTACGTCACGGTCTCGCCGTCCGCCAGCACGCGGATCCGGTCGGTGGCCAGCCCGTGGCCGCGGCCGACGTTGGCCGTCGACTCCCCTCCCAGCAGGTCGGCCCCGGTCAGGTTGGCGACCACGGCGGAGTCCAGCGCGTGGTCGAAGTGGGTGTGCACCGGCGCCACCGCGGCCAGCCGGTCGATGCCCGCGCGAGCGAGCGCGGCGTCGATCCGGGCCCGGTCGGGGGCCACCTTGCCGAGGCCGACCCGCAGCAGCGGCGGTCGCGAGAAGAACCCGTCGGTCAGGACGGCCGTCGTCCCGTCGTCGACCAGCAGGCTGGCCACGCCCAGGAAGGTGACCGAGAGGCCGCCGGTCGCCTCGGGCACGTCGAACCGGTCGGCGTAGCGGCCCAGGTCGGGCCGTCCCAGCTTGAGTCGCAT
Source organism: Nocardioides lianchengensis (assembly GCF_900101465.1). GTDB lineage: Bacteria > Actinomycetota > Actinomycetes > Propionibacteriales > Nocardioidaceae > Nocardioides > Nocardioides lianchengensis. The sequence continues at coordinate 232,992 of NZ_FMZM01000005.1, read as the reverse complement.
GCCGGGGACAGTAGTGCCCTCGGCATTCATCCGTTTCCTGCTGAATGAGTAGCCCAGGGCGGCACGAGCGCCGACCACCTCTGTACCTGCCCAACGACGCGACGCCCGGCCACCGTGGCGACACCACTACGGTCAGCGACGGCTGGGGCGCAGCTGATCCGACGGCGCTGGACCGAGGAGGACGTCACCTTCCACGGCCTGGGGCGCGACCGGGTCGCTCCGCTGCGCTTCGGGCTGCGGACCACCACCGTGGTACCGCGACGAGGTCGAGCGCGGGCGACCCGGTGACCGTCCGACGCAGCCGTCGACCGCGCCGGTGGCTGAGCAGGTCGCGCGGCGACCATGACGGTCCCCCCGCGCCCGGGAGATGGCCTCGACCCGGGCCGACTCCCGGCCCACCGGGTTTCGAGGCTCGTCGCTAGCGCTCCTCACACCTCAACCAGCGCACAGCCCCACCCACGCCGGTTTCGAGGCTCGTCGCTGGCGCTCCTCACACCTCAACCAGCGGAGGGGGCGCCATCGGGTAACAGGATCCTTACGCGCTGGGTCGCACATCGCATTCCTGCCGTAACCAGTCGGAAACAGCACCGGCGGAGCGTTGCCGCCATGCCCGTCTCCCCCCACGACGCCCACCGCCACATCGGCGTGCTGCCGGCGTACGCCTTCTACGGCGGGCCGCCGGTGAGTCCGGACACCACCGCGACCGCGACGGTGCAGGAGTTCCTGGCGACGCTGGACGCCGAGGGCGTGGAGCGGACGCTGGTGCTGCCGAACTACGGCGTGCCGGACCCGGACCTGGCCTTCGGGTTCAACAACCTGGCCGTCGAGGCCGCGCAGGCCGACGACCGGGTGCGGTGCGGGCTGTGGGTGAGCCCGAAGGCGTCCGACGAGGCCCGCAACGACGGGGCGCTGGCGCTGGCCGGCGAGGACGGGGTCCGGGCCCTGAAGACCAGCTTCCTGCTGGGCGGCAGCCCGTCCGACCCCGACTGCGCCGAGCAGCTGGACCGGATCTTCACCACCGCCGCCGAGCGGGACCTGGTCGTGCACGTGCACACCTCCCCCGGCGCGGCGTCCGACCTGGACCAGGTCGGCCAGCTCGTCGAGAGGTACGGCGACGCCACCAAGATCCACCTGGTCCACCTGGGCGGCGGCATGAGCGGCCACCTGAAGCTGATCGGCCACCGGCTCTTCGACTGGATCGAGTCCGGCAAGCGCGTCTACACCGACACCAGCTGGGCGATCGGCTTCGCGCCGACCTGGCTGGTCGCCGAGATCGAGCGCCGCGGGATCGGCCACGACCGCGTGCTCTTCGCCACCGACACCCCGTGGGGCGACTTCGAGGGCGAGCACGCCCGGCTCCGCGCCGCCGCCGGCGACGGCGACCTGGCCGCCGCCTTCTTCCACCAGAACTTCGAGGCCCTCTACGGCTGAGAGACGCACCACCCGAGAGCGACACCCACCACCACACCAGGAGATGCGATGCCCGCGTTCGACGACGAGATCCTCGCCAACATGCAGAAGTCGGTCAGCGAGATCCCCCACCCCTCGCAGGCCAAGGGGACCAACCTCTACGGCTCCACCAAGCTCTTCCCGGACTACCAGGCCAGCGAGGGCCAGGCGTGGCTGACCCTGGTCCACGGCATCCCGCACGAGTCCTCGGTCAGCTTCGTCGCGGTGCTGCAGACCACCCGTGCGCTGCGCAAGGGCTTCGACGCGACGCTCTACTTCTACGGGCCCGGCGCGCTGGCGTGCGCCGACACCCGCGGCTTCCCGACCACGGGCGACGTGGCCTTCCCGGGCAACCAGAACATGAACGACGCCATCAAGACCTTCATCAAGGAGGGCGGCACGGTGTTGTGCTGCCGCTTCGGGATGGCCCTGCACGGGCAGCGCGAGGAGGACCTGATCGAGGGCGTGATCCCCTGCCACCCGCTGGACGTGCAGGACGCGGTCATCCACTTCGCCAACAAGGGCGCCATCATCAACTCCGTCTACAACCTCTGAGGCCCTGAGATGGCCGCGCCGAACGACAGCACCCGCGTCGATGTCGCCATCCAGGGCATCCGGCTGCTCGACGCCCCCGTCTCGCGCCGCTCCGGCGCGGGTCCCAGCGACGACGGGCACGTCCTCCTGGACGGCGTCGGCGCGGCCATCCCCCTCAACCCGCGCTCGCCGTACTCGGTGCGCGGCGGCAAGCTCCTCCTCGACGGCGCCGACACCGGCATGGGGGTGGAGAGCGTGGCCCGCCCGCGCTTCTACGACCTCTCCACCGCCGACGGCGTCTCCTACGAGAAGATCGCCCGCCTGCACTCGTCGCACGTGCTCGCCACCACCGTCGTCCAGACCTGCGTCCGCTACGACGACGCCGAGCGCTGCCGCTTCTGCGCGATCGAGGAGTCGCTCAACCAGGGCTCGACGGTCGCGGTGAAGACCCCGGCCCAGATCGCCGAGGTGGCCCAGGCGGCGTACGACCTCGACGGCATCACCCAGATGGTGATGACCACCGGCACCTCCAACGGCCGCGACCGCGGGGCCACCCATCTGGCCCGCTGCGTCCGCGCGGTGCGCGAGGTGCTGCCCGACCTGCCGATCCAGGTGCAGTGCGAGCCGCCCGGCGACCTGGCCACCATCCAGGAGCTGTACGACGCCGGCGCCCGCTCGATCGGCATCCACGTCGAGTCGCTCGACGAGGACGCCCGGCGGCGCTGGATGCCGGGGAAGGGCTCGGTGCCGCTGAGCGAGTACCGCGCCGCCTGGGCCGAGGCGGTCCGCGTCTTCGGCTGGAACCAGGTGTCGACGTACCTCCTGGTCGGCCTGGGCGAGGACCCGGACGAGCTGGTCGCCGGCGCGACCGAGCTGATCGCGATGGGCGTCTACCCGTTCGTGGTCCCGTTCCGGCCGCTGGCCGGCACCCTGGCCACCGACGTCGACGGGGCCGAGGCGCCGGCGCGCGAGGTCCTGTACGACGTGACCAGTCGCGTGGCCGCCGCCCTCCGCGCGGCCGGCATGGTGGGCGCCGGTCAGGCCGCGGGCTGTGCCGCGTGCGGGGCCTGCTCGGCCCTCGGCGCCTGCAGCGAGCAGGACGCGTCATGACCGAGCTGCTCGACGACGTGGTCCTGCTCGGCGCCCGCCGGCCGGCGCCCGGCCTGGACCCCTGCGTGGTGGTCCGGGCCGAGGGCGCCGAGCTGGACGCCTACCGGGCCCTGCGCCGTGACGTCTTCGTCCGCGAGCAGGGGCTCTTCGCCGGCACCGACGCCGACGACGTGGACGACGACCCGCGCACGATCGTGCTGGTCGCCCGGGCGACCGACGGCGAGGTGCTCGGCGGGGTCCGGCTGCACCCGGCGCTCCCGGGTCGCGACATCGGCTGGTGGCGCGGCTCGCGGCTGGTGGTCGCGCCCGACGCGCGGGGTCTCGAGGCTCGCTCCGCTCGCACCTCGACCACCGTCGGGGGCGTCGGGGCCGCGCTGGTCCGGGCCGCCTGCGCGACGGCCGAGGCCGCAGGCGCCCTCCGCTTCGACGCCACCGTGCAGGCCCAGAACGAGCGGCTGTTCCGGCGCCTCGGCTGGGTGCCGCGCGAGCGGGTGCACCTGCACGGCCACCCGCACGTCGTGGTCGACTGGCCGGTCGCCCGCGTGCAGCGGCTGGCCGACAGCACCAAGGCCGCCCTCGGCGACCTGGTCGGCACGCTGGTCGACAGCGGTGCCGGGTTCCTCGGCGACGACGGCGCCCCGGTCCCCGGCAGCGACCTGGTCGCCGCCTGCGACGCGATCCTGCCGGCCATGGTCGAGCGGGACCCGGAGTGGGCGGGCTGGTGCGCCGCACTGGTCAACCTCAACGACCTCTCCGCGATGGGCGCCGCCCCGGTCGGGATGCTCGACGCGATCGGCGCGCGCGACGCGTCGTTCGCCCGCCGGATCGTCCGCGGCCTCGGCGAGGCCTCGCGGGCCTGGGGCGTCCCGGTGCTGGGCGGGCACACCCAGCTGGGGGTACCGGCCGCCCTGTCGGTCACCGCCCTGGGTCGCACGTCCGCCCCTGTCCCGGGAGGGGGTGGGCGCGTCGGCCAGGCCGTGCGGCTCACCGCCGACCTCGGTGGCTCCTGGCGCCCGGGCTACACCGGCGCCCAGTGGGACTCGTCCTCGCACCGCACCTCGGCCGAGCTGCGCTCGCTCGCCGGCGTCGTCCCGGGCCTGGCTCCGGCCGCCGCCAAGGACGTCTCCATGAGTGGCCTGGTCGGCACCACCGGGATGCTGGCCGAGGCCAGCGGCTGCCGCGCGGTCCTTGACGTCGCCGACGTGCCCGCGCCCGACGCGGCGTCGTACGGCGACTGGCTCACCTGCTTCCCCGGCTTCGCGATGGTCACCACGGAGCGGGCGCCGGCCGAGGCCGACCTGCCCGGCTTCCTCACCTCGCAGGTCTGCGGGGAGCTCACCCACGGCACCGGGGTCGGCCTGCGCTGGCCGGACGGCGTCGTCACCGAGGCGATCACCTCGCCCGTCACCGGATTGGGAGCAGCATGACCACCACGTCCGTCGCCGCCGTGGGCGGCAACTTCGGCCGGGGCGTCGAGGAGAACCTCGCCCGGATCGGCACCCTGATCGACGACGCCCGCGCCCGGGGCGCAGCCCTGCTCGCCCTCCCCGAGGCCTGTCTCGGCGGCTACCTGTCGGTGCTGGGCAGCGGTCGCGACGGGAGCCACGACGAGAAGCCGGCCGACCTGCCCCCGGTCATGGACCTGGGCGGCCCGGAGCTGCGGCGGATCGCCGAGCTGGCGCGGGAGATGACGGTCGTCGTCGGCTTCTGCGAGGGCGACGGGCACGAGCGCTACAACAGCGCAGCGGCGGTCACCGGCGACGGCGTGCTCGGCGTCTACCGCAAGGTGCACCAGCCGTTGGGCGAGAGCCTCTACTACTCGCCGGGCCAGGAGTTCCGGGCCTTCGACAGCCCGATCGGCCGGATGGGCCTGCTGATCTGCTACGACAAGGCCTTCCCCGAGGCGGCCCGCGCGCTCGCCCTCGACGACGCCCGTGTCGTGGCCTGCATCTCCGCGTGGCCCGCCTCCCGGACCGCGAGCGCGACGTCGTTGGCCGACGACCGGTGGACCCACCGGTTCAACATCTTCGACCAGGCCCGCGCGCTGGAGAACCAGCTCGTCTGGGTGGCCGCGAACCAGACCGGCACGTTCGGGTCGCTGCGCTTCGTCGGCAACGCCAAGGTGGTCGGCCCCGGCGGCGACGTCGTGGCGACGACCGGCGTCGACGAGGGCATGGCCGTCGCCTCCTTCGACCTCGAGGAATCGCTCGACACAGCCCGCCGGGCGATGTTCCACCTGCGCGACCGGCGTCCCGACCTCTACACCGCGACCGAGCGGGAGAACGTCCATGCCTGAGATGACCTTCTCCGTGCGCTGGCCCGACGGCCGGGTCGAGGACTGCTACTCGCCCTCGCTGGTGGTGCACGACTTCCTGGCCGCGGGCGCGTCGTACTCCGTCGCCGACTTCGCGCACCGCTCCGAGACCGCGCTGGCGATCGCCAGCGCCCGGGTCAAGGAGAAGTTCGGCTTCGCCTGCACCTCCGCCGCGGCCACCACCGAGCAGGTACGCCGCTCGGCGGCGTCGTACGACCCTGAGGCGCTCGTCGAGGTCCTCTCCCTCCACCCGCCCCTCCCGAAGGACCCGTCATGAGTCTCCACAAGCTCGACCACCGGCGGACGACGGTCGCGATCGTCGGCGGCGGCCAAGCCGGCCTGTCGACCAGCTGGTTCCTCACCCGCGACGGCGTCGACCACGTCGTCCTCGAGGCCAAGACCCTCGGCCACGAGTGGCGGGACCGGCGCTGGGACAACTTCACCCTGGTCACGCCCAACTGGCACTGCCGGCTGCCCGGCTACGCGTACGACGGGCCGGAGCCCGACGGCTTCATGGGCCGCGACGAGATCGTCGCGTGGTTGTCCGGCTACGCGCCGACCTTCGACCCGCCGGTCGTCGAGCACACGGCCGTGACCCGGCTGACCGAGCGGGAGGGCGGTGGCTTCGTGCTGACCACCTCCGGCCCCGACGGCGAGGAGACGTGGGAGGCCGAGCACGTGGTGCTGGCGACCGGCGGCTACCACCTGCCGATCGTGCCGTCGTGGGCCAGCGCGCTGGATCCGTCGATCACCCAGCTGCAGTCGGCCGACTACCGCAACGACGACCAGCTGCCCGAGGGCGCCGTGCTGGTGGTGGGGTCCGGCCAGTCCGGCGCCCAGATCGCCGAGGACCTGCACCTCGCGGGCCGCCAGGTGCATCTCGCGCTCGGCGACGCTCCGCGAGTGGCCCGCTTCCACCGCGGCCGCGACTGCATGACCTGGTTGGCGGACATGGGGCTCTACGACACCCCGGTCGCGCAGTACCCCGGTGGCGTGGCCGCTCGCGAGAAGACCAACCACTACGTCACCGGCCGCGACGGCGGGCGCGACATCGACCTGCGGCAGTTCGCGCTGGAGGGGATGCGGCTCTACGGCCTGCTCGACGGCGGGCGCGACGGCGCGCTGTCGTTCCGGCCGACGCTCACCGCGGCGCTCGACGGCGCGGACGCGGTCTACAACTCGATCTGCCGCGACATCGACCGGCACATCGAGGCGCAGGGGATCGACGCGCCCGCGGGCGCGCCGTACGAGCCGGTCTGGGTGCCGGAGTCGGAGCCCACCTCGCTCGACCTCGCCGCGGAAGGCGTCACCTCGGTGGTGTGGGCGATCGGCTACCGCCCCGACTACCGCTGGGTGCAGGTCGGGGTCTTCGACGGCACCGGTCGACCGACCCATACCCGGGGCGTGACGTCCGTGCCCGGCCTGTACTTCCTCGGGCTCCCCTGGCTGCACACCTGGGGTTCGGGGCGCTTCCACGGCATCGCCCGGGACGCCGAGCACGTCGCGACCGCCATCACCGGCGCCTTCGACCGGGTGGCAGCCGGGTGAGGCGGTGCTCATGAGGTTGGGCGCGGTCGCCGCCCACTTCGGTCGCGACCTGGAACGGGCCCTGGCGAAGGTGGAGGGCATCATCGGCGACGCCCGGACCGCGGGCGTCGACCTGCTGGTGCTGCCCGATGCCACGCTGGGCGGCTACCTGTCCGACCTGCGGCACCCCGACCCGTACGCCCTGCCGCCGGCGCTGAGCGAGGACTCGTTCGAGGTGGGCCGGATCGTCGCGATGGCCGGCCCGATGGTGGTCTGCTTCGGGTACGCCGAGGAGGCCGGCCCGCTGCTCTACAACTCGGCCCTGTGCGTGTCCGGCGACGGTGTCCTGGGCCGCCACCGCAAGGTGCACCAGCCCGCCGGCGAGTCCCTCGTGTACGCCGCCGGCGACGCGTTCACCGCGTTCGACACCCCGGTCGGTCGGCTCGGCATGCTCATCGACTACGACAAGACCTTCCCCGAGGCGGCCCGGTCGCTGGCCCTGGACGGCGCGACGGTGCTGGCCTGCCTCTCGGCCTGGCCGGCGTCGGTGACCGACCGCGCGTCCCGGCTCCCGCAGGACCGCCAGTCGCGGCTGTTCGACCTCTACGACGCCGCCCGTGCCGCCGAGAACCAGGTCGTCTGGGTCTCCTCCAACCAGACCGGGGTGATGGGCGGGCTGCGGTTCCTCGGCCAGGCCAAGGTGGTCGGGCCGGGCGGCGACATCCTGGCCCGCACGTCGTCCAAGGGCGGGCTGGCCGTCGCGGAGATCGACGTCGTCGCGGAGGTCGCCCGGTCGCGGCGGGTCCTGCACCACCTGGACGAGCTGACGCCGTCGGCGTACAGGACGTCCTCGTGAGGGTCGCCCTGCTCACCTACTCGACCCGCCCCCGCGGCGGCGTCGTGCACACGCTGGCGCTGGCCGAGGCACTGGCCGACCTCGGGGTCGACGTGCACGTGTGGACCCTGGGTCGGGGCGGCGACACCACGTTCTTCCGGCCGGTCTCCCCCGCCGTGACCGTGCACGCGGTGCCGTTCGAGGCACCGGACGCGGACGTTGGTGCCCGGATCGTGCGGTCGATCGCCGTGCTGCGCGACGCGTTCGAGCCACACCGGCCGTCGTACGACGTGGTGCACGCGCAGGACTGCATCAGCGCCAACGCCGCGCTGCCCCGGACTCCCGACGAGCACTGCCTGCGCACCGTCCACCACCTCGACACGTTCACCACCCCCGAGCTCGCGGCCTGCCACGAGCGCGCGGTCGTCTCACCGTCGACGCTGGTGTGCGTGTCGGCCGCGGTCGCCGCCGAGGTCACGACCGGGTGGGGGCTGACGCCCACGGTGATCCCGAACGGCGTCGACGCCGAGCGCTTCGCCGCGGGCGCGCTCGACGACGCCGGTCGCTCCCGGTGGGCCGCCTCGCTGGGTCGGTACGTCCTCGCCCTCGGCGGCATCGAGCCCCGCAAGGGCAGCCTCGACCTGCTGGAGGCGTTCGCGCGGCTGCGCGACTCGCACCCCGACCTGGCCCTGGTGATCGGCGGTGGCGAGACCCTCTTCGACTACCGCGACTACCGGGCGGCGTACGACGCCCGCGCGGCGACACTGGGGATCACCCCGGTCGTGCTCGGCACCCTCACCGAGGACGAGCTGCCGTCCCTGGTCGCCCAGGCCTCGGCCCTCGCGATGGTCTCGACCAAGGAAGGCTTCGGGCTGGCCGCGATGGAGGCCCTGGCCGCCGGCGTCCCGGTCGTCGCCCGCGACCTGCCGGTGCTGCGCGAGGTGCTCGGCAGCTGTGTCGCGTTCGGCTCCGACCCGGCCTCGCTCGCGGACGCCCTCGGCACCGTGCTCGCGTCTCCCCCGGACCCGTCCGCCGGCCGCGCGCTGGCGGCGTCGTACACCTGGGAGCGCGCGGCGCGGGCGCACCTGGCGCTCTACGCGGGGCTCTGAGCCGGGCCGAGCAGGTCCCAGGTGTTGCCGGCGACGTCGCGGAACGCCACGACGGTGCCGTACTCCTCGTAGCGAGGCTCCTCCAGGAACTCGACGTCGTGCGCCCGCATCCGGTCGTACGACGCCGCGAAGTCGTCGACCTGGAGGAAGAAGCCGACCCGACCGCCGGTCTGCCGCCCGACCGCGGCGGCCTGGTCGGGACCGTCGGCACGGGCCAGCAGCAGCCCGCCCCCACCGCCCGGCGGCCGGACGACGACCCAGCGCTTGGGGCTGCCGTCGGACGCCGTCCCGCGCGGGGTGTCCTCGGCGAGCTCGAAGCCGAGCGCGTCGACGAAGAAGGCGATGGCGGGATCGTAGTCGGCGACCACCAGGGTCGTGAGGTCCAGACGCACCGGTCGACCCTACCCTCGTGAGTGGTACGGAGAGGGGGCCAAGTGGACCCCTCTCGCTACCACTCACGGGCCTACTCGTGCTCGGTCGCCCGAGCGCGCTTCTTCGCGGCCTTGGCGATGGTGTCCTCGACGATCGCGTTGATCCGCGAGCCCATCGGCCAGCCCGCGTAGTGGCACATCAGGATGGTGATCTCGCGCAGCGCCTCGTCGTCCAGCTCGCCGGCGGCGTGCGCGGCGGGGATCTGGATGGTCAGCACGTCCTGGCCGCCGGAGCCGGCGAGCAGCCCGATCAGCAGCAGCCGGCGGTCCCGGTTGGACAGGCCGGGTCGGTTCCAGATGTCGGCGAAGAGGTGGTCGGCGGTGTAGCCGAAGAAGTCGCCGGCGCCGTCGGTCATCTCGAACCCGTAGACCTCCTCCATCTTCTCCAGCCCGCGGCGGCGGGTCTCGGGGAGGTCGTCGAACTTGCCCATGTCAGAGCCCCAATCCGGTGGCGAGGTCGGCGCGCGCGCGGCGCGCCAGCGGTACGTCGACGCCGAGCTGGTCGGCCAGCTCGATCGCGAAGCCCAGGTCCTTGTCGCCCAGCGCGACCACGTGCGTCATCACGCCGTGCCAGAAGTCGGCCGGGTCGATCGGCGCGGTGGTCTCGCGCAGCATGATCGCGCCGGGTCCACCGGTGAGCGCGTCGGTGTGCCGGACCACGTCGCCCAGGTCCTTCAGCGACAGCCCGGCCGCCTCGGCCAGCCGCATTGCCTCCGTGGCCGCGGTGAAGGACACGAAGTGCATCATGTTGCGCGCCAGCTTCATCCGGGTGCCCGACCCGATCGGCCCCGCGTGCACGACCTTGGCGCCCAGGACGTCGAGCGCCGGGCGGGCCGCGGCGAACGCGTCGTCGGTGCCGCCGACCATGATCGCCAACGTCCCCTCGGCCGCCCCGGTGGGCCCACCGCTGACCGGAGCGTCGACCACGGTGAGCCCGGACGCCGCCAGCTCCGCGGGGGTGTCGGGCGCGACCGTCGAGTGGATCACCAGCACGGTGCCGGGACCCGCCTCGCGGGCGACCTCGCGCACCTGGTCGTCGTCGCGCACCATCACGCACAGGACGTCGACCGACGCCGCCAGCTCGGCCACCGACCCGACCGCCTGGGCCCCGGCCGCCTCGAGCTCGGCCACCGGCTCCGGCGCGACGTCGTACACGAGGAGGTCGAGGTCGGAGCGCGCCAGGGTCAGGGCCATCGGCTTGCCGATCATGCCCAGCCCGACGAAACCGACGGCCGTCATCCGCGGAACGTCTGTCCGCCGTCGACCGCGATGATCTGGCCGGTCACCCACGAAGACTCGCCGGAGAGCAGGAACAGGCAGGCGCCGACCATGTCCTCGGGCTGGCCCATCCGCTTGATGGCGAGATTCTTGACCAGCTCCTTCGACGCGTCGCCGGCCTGGTTGCGGGTGGCGGCGGTGTCGGTCGGACCGGGGGCGATCGCGTTGACCCGGATCCCCATGCCGCCGAGCTCGTGGGCCAGCTGCTGGGTCAGCCCGTTCACGCCGACCTTGGCCAGGCCGTAGAAGCCGGAGTAGAGATAGGCCGCCGTCGACGACTGGTTGACGATCGACCCGCCCCCGCGCTGCTGCATCGACTTCCACACCGCCCGGGTCATCACCAGGGCCCCGTCCATGTTGACGCTCATGAACTTCCGGTAGTAGTCCCAGTCGACGCTGATCAGCAGGTCGAACTGCATCTCGCCGTAGATCGCGGCGTTGTTGACGAGCCCGTCGATCCCGCCGTACGCCGCCGTCACCTGCTCGACCAGGGCCTCGGCCGACTCCGCCGACGACACGTCGGTGCGCACGAAGAGCCCGCCGATGTCGGCCGCGACCTTCTCCCCCGCCTCGACGTTGAGGTCGGCCACCACGACCGACGCCCCCTCGGCCGCCAGCGCCCGTGCGTAGGCCTCGCCGATCCCCTGCGCCGCGCCCGTGACGACGACGACCTTGCTCTCGAACCTGCTCATCTGCTCTCTCCTGTCGGCCTGCGGGGGTCTCGATACACCGCTCGTTCCTCGCGGCTCGAGGCACGAGCGCTTCGTAGGTCGAGGATCCGGCGCGAGGCACGAGCGCTTCGTAGGTCGAGTAGCCGGCGCGAGGCACGAGCGACGGCGTATCGAGACCTCATGCCGGCTCCGCGATCGTCTTGGTCTCCAGGTACTCCTCGAACCCGGCGACCCCCATCTCCCGGCCCAGGCCGGACTGCTTGTAGCCGCCGAACGGCGCGTCGGGGCTGAACCACACGCCGCCGTTCACCGCCAGCGTGCCGGTGCGGATCCGCGCCGCGACCGCCTTGGCGCGCTCCAGCGAGCCGGAGTCGACCGACCCGGACAGCCCGTACGCCGAGTCGTTGGCGATCCGGACCGCGTCGTCGTCGCCGTCGTGCGGGATGACCACCAGCACCGGCCCGAAGATCTCCTCCTGGGCCAGTCGGGAGGAGTTGTCGAGGCCGGCGACCACGGTCGGCTGGACCCAGAACCCGTCCTGCTCGATGACCGCCCCGCCGGTGGCGAAGGTGCCGCCCTCCTCGACCGCGACCCGCAGGTAGTCGGCGACCCGGTCCCGCTGGACCTCGGAGATGACCGGTCCGCAGATCGCGCCCGGGTCGGCCGGGTCCTTGGCGCCGATCGACTCCATCGTCGTGGCGGCGACCTGCACGGCCTCGTCGTAGCGGTCCCGGGGTACGACGAGCCGCGTGGTGATCGCGCAGCCCTGGCCGGCGTGGATGCAGGCGGTGAACGCCGTCGCGCCCGCCACCGCGGCCACGTCGGCGTCGTCGAGGGCGATGGCCGCCGACTTGCCGCCGAGCTCCAGGAAGACCCGCTTCAGCGTGGGGGCGGCCGCCGCCATGATCGCCCGGCCGGTGTCGGTCGACCCGGTGAACGAGACCATGTCGACCCGCGGATCGGTGGTCAGCTGCGCCGCGACCTCGTTGGACCGCGGCGTCACGACGTTGAACACCCCGGGCGGGATGTCGGTGTGCTCGGCGACCAGCCGGCCGAGCTCGGCGGCCACCCAGGGGGTGTCCGGCGCGGGCTTGAGCACGACCGTGCAGCCGGCGGCCAGCGCCGGGCCGGCCTTGGCCAGGTTGATCTGGGTCGGCACGTTCCACGGCGTGATGGCCGCGACCACGCCGACCGGCTCCCGTCGTACCGTCCGGCGCGACGCGATGCCCATCGGCGACGCGACGCCGAGGTCGGTCTCGAAGGCGTAGGACTCGACCAGGTCGGTGACCCACTTCAGCCCCTCCACCGGTACGTCGAACCCGGCCGCGCCCATCATGAAGCCGGGCATCCCGACCTCGGCCGTGGTCAGGGCGCGGAAGTCGTCGGCCACGTCGAGCAGCGCCGCGTGCAGCTGGCGCAGGCAGCGCACCCGCAGCTCGGTGTTCGTCGACCAGTCGGTCTCGTCGAAGGCCCGTCGGGCCGCGGCGATCGCGGCGTCGACGTCGGTCGCCGTCGCGTCCGGCGCCTGCCCGATCTCGGCGCCGGTGGCCGGGTTGAGGATCGGGTACGACGCCCCGTCGCTCGCGCCGGTCAGCTTGCCGTCGATCAGCAGCTGCGCGGGCGCGGTCACCCGGTCACCTCGCGCGTCTGCTGCTGGGTCACGTACTGGCCGGCCTCGACCGGCGGCGGCCACACCGTCGAGGGCAGGTCGGCCGGCCGGTAGTGGCCGGGCACCTCGAGCCCGAAGACCTTCAGCCGCGCGTGCAGCGTGTCGGGCGCCTTCCCGGACTTCAGGACCGCGCCCATGGTGTGCGCCATCGCGCCGAAGTCGAACCAGTCGCGCTGCCAGGAGAACTTCACGTCCCCGTCCGGCTGCCGCTCGACACCGAACCAGCTGCCACCGAGCCCCGGCACCTCGAACTCGGTGCCGGTCGCGTCGTCGGTGATCCCGGACCGCTGCTTCCAGAAGCCCACGATCATCGCGTTCTTCTCGTCGACCACGGTCGCCTGGTAGTCGTAGTGCCAGCCGTCGAAGCCGTCCATCTCGATGCCGATGGCCCAGTCCCGGATCTGCTCGCGCCCCACGGCCATGAAGTGCTCGTCGGGCGTGAGCATCCAGCCGTACGTCGCGTCCTCGGCGTACCAGTCGGCCATCACCCGCCAGTCGCCCGACTCCTCGGCCCTCCGGTTGATGTCGAGCCAGGTCTCCCAGAACTCGTCGATCTCTGCTCTGGTCAGAGCCGTCATGTCAGTCCTCCTCGATGGCCAGCGCCATGGCTGGGCAGTACGTGACCGCGGCCGCCACCTGGGACCGCAGGGAATCGTCGGGGTGCTCCTGGAGCACCGTCACCAGGTCGACGTCGTCGTCGAACCCGAAGACCTCGGGGGCCTCGCCCTGGCACATCTGGTGCCCCTGGCACAGCCCCAGGTCGGCCACCACCCTCATGGCTCCCACCCCGGGGGAACGCTGGTTGAGGTGCGAAGCCGCGCTAGCGGGTGAGCCTCGAAACCCGGTGAGCCGTCCGTCGGCCTCAACCGGCGCCGACTCTCTTCAAGACGGGTCTCGAGGCTCGGGCCCAGCGGCCCTCGCACCTCAACCAGCGGCGGGACGGCGTTCATCGCTGCCGCCGCTGGTAGCGCACCCGGCAGGGCTGCTGGAGCTGGATCACCATCTTCGAGACGTCGTCGCGGTAGTCCTCCGACGGCTGCGCCATCTCGAACTCGTAGTCGCGCAGGATCACCGAGAAGATGGCCTTCATCTGCATCATCGCGAAGGCGTTGCCGACGCAGCGGTGCTTGCCGGCCCCGAAGGGGATCCAGGTCCAGCGGTTCTGCAGGTCCTCCTGGCGCGGGTCGAGGTAGCGGCCCGGGTCAAAGGAGTCGGGCTGCGGGAAGTCCTCGGCGATCCGGTTCGAGACCCGCGGGGACGCGGCGACGACGGTGCCGGGCGGGATGGTGTGCCCGGCCAGCTCGATCGTCTCCTGCACCACCCGCATCAGGATGATCAGCGGCGGGTGCAGCCGCAGCGTCTCCTTCAGTGCGGCCTCCAGCCGCGGGATGGACCGCAGCGCCTGGAACGACACCTCGCTGCCGTCGGCGTACAGGTCGTCGAGCTCGGCGACGACGTCCTTCATCGTCTCGGGGTGGCGCATCAGCTCGATCAGCGCCCAGGACGCCGTACCGGACGAGGTGTGGTGCCCGGCGAACATCATCGAGATGAAGATGCCGGTGATGTAGTCGGCGGTCATGTCGATCGAGATCAGCACGTCGAGGAGGTCGCGCTCCTCCTTCGGCACCGTCCCCCGGGTGACGCGCTTGTCGATGATCCCCTGGACCAGCGCGACCAGCTTCTCCCGGGCGGCGTCGCGGATCCGGAAGGACTCGATGTCGAGGTAGGGGTCGACGTAGGCGAGGGCGTCGGTGCCGCGCTCGAGGTCGTGGTAGTGGTGGGCGAAGGAGGAGTCGAGCTCCTCGCGGAACGGCTTGCCGATCAGGCAGGCCGAGGTCGTGTAGATGGTCAGCTCCGCGAACCAGTCGAGCAGGTCGATCTCGCCCTCGTCGCCCCAGTCGGCGACCATCCGGTTGATCTCGGCCTCGATCGTCGCGGCGTGGCCGCGCATCATGTCGCCGCGCAGCGCCTGGTTCTTCAGCATCTGCTGGCGCTCCTCGGGCGAGGCGTCGAAGACGACGCCCTTGCCGAAGATCGGCGTCATGAACGGGTACGCCGCAGCCTGGTCCAGGGTCGAGTCCGGGGCCCGGAAGAACTGCTCCTGGGCCTCCGCGCCGTAGACCAGCACCACGTCCTTGTCGGCGAGCCGGAACCGACCGATGTCGCCGCACTCGTCGTACACGCGTTGGAACAGGCCGATCGGGTCGACGCGCATCTCGGCCAGGTGGCCGTGCCCGTCGTCGTCGACGGCGTAGGAGACCTCGGGGATCTGCTCGGTGCTCAACGGTCCTCCAGGGGTGCCTCGGGCGAGACCTCGACGAGGTTCAGGTGGACGCCGCGCGGGACGTTCACCACGGTGGTGATCGCGTCCGCGACGGCGGTGGGCTTCATGAAGTGCGGGTGCCGGGCCAGACCGAAGCGGACCCACTGGTTCAACACGTGGGCGGCCTCGTCGACGTCCCAGTCGGTGCCCATCTCGCTCCAGGTGGGGCCGGGGCGGACGATCGACGCGCGTACGCCGGTGCCCTCGAGCTCCATCTGCAGGGCGTGGGCCATCCCCTCCAGCCCCCACTTGCCGGCGGCGTACGACGACATGAACGGCCGCGCCCGCACGGCGACGTCGGAGGAGACGAACACGAAGTCGCCGCGCTGCCGCTCGACCATGCCGGGCACGAAGGCCCGCACCAGGCGCTGGGCGCCCGTCAGGTTGAGGTCGATCTCGCGGCTGAACCGCTCCGGGTCGACCTCGTAGATGGTGCCGGGCGCGACGGCGCCGGCGTTGCTGACGACGACCTCGACGTCGCCCAGGTCGCCGGTGACGCCTTTCGCGAAGGCCTCGACCGAGTCGCCGTCGGTGAGGTCGAGGGGGTGCACGACCGCCTCTCCCCCGGCCTCGCGGACGGCGGCGGCGACCTCCTCGCACTTCTCGGTACGCCGGGCGCCCAGCGCGACCGGGTGGCCGGCCGCGGCGAGCGCGAGGGCCGTGGCCGCGCCGATCCCGGAGGAGGCGCCGGTGACGACCGCCGGTCGGCGGGTGGGCTGGGCGTACTTCTCGCGGCTGCTCACGGGGTGGTTCATCGGGGCACCACCGTCATCGGGGCGACCGCGAAGCCGCGGACGTTGACCGAGTGCACCCGCCGGCACGCGTCGTGGTCGATCTCGATCGAGCGGGCCCGCTGGACCAGCGCCGTCAGCGCGACCCGCGCCTCCAACCGGGCCAGGTTGGCGCCCAGACAGAAGTGCCGGCCGCCGCCGAAGGAGAGGATCTTGGCCAGCTCCTCCGGATCACGCGTGATGTCGTACTCCGTCGGGCGGCTGAAGACCGACTCGTCGCGGTTGGCCGACCCCAGGCAGAGCAGCAGCTTGGACCCCTGGGGCGCGACCCGGCCGTGCAGCTCGACGTCGCGGAGCAGGTAGCGCGCCAGCAGCTGGCTGGACGTGTCGTAGCGCAGCGTCTCCTCCACCCAGGGCGCCACCAGGTCGGTGTTCCCGTCCCCGCCGAAGACCAGGTCGTGCTGGTCCGGGTGCCGGGTGAGGTGGAAGGCGGCGTGGCCGAGCAGCTTGGTGGTCGTCTCGTTGCCGGCGACGACCATCAGGAAGAGGAAGGCGATGACGTCGTCGTCGGTGAGGCGCTCGCCGTCGACCTCCGCCTCGATGAGCGCGCTGGTGAGGTCGTCGCTCGGCCGCCTGCGCCGCTGGGCGACCATGTCCATGTAGTAGGAGACCAGCCACAGCGAGGCCTCGGCGCCGGCCTGCGGGACGTCGTACACGCCGTCCTCGCGGTGGACGACGACGTCGGCCTGGCGTCTCACCTCGGCCCGGTCCTCCTCGGGGACGCCCATCATCTCGGAGATCACGTCCATCGGGAGCTTGCCGGCGAAGTCGGCGATCCAGTCGAAGCTGCCCCGCTCCAGGCACTCGCCGAGGTAGCGGTCGGTGAGCTCCTGGATGCGCGGGAGCAGGTCGTGGACGCGGCGCGGGGTGAAGCCGCGCGAGACCAGGGAGCGCAGCCGCTTCTGTCGCGGCGGGTCCATGCCGAGGATCGACATCACCTTGTGGGCGTCCGGGCCCCACGCGGACTTCTCGATCGCCACGCCGTAGGAGTTGGAGTAGGTGCCCTCGGTGCGCAGCGCCTCGGCGATGTCCTCGTGCCGGGTGAGCGCCCACAGGTCCAGGTCGGGGTTGTGGTGCAGCGGCTCGTGCTCGCGCAGCCAGGAGTAGACCGCGTAGGGGTCGTTCTGGAACGTGTAGTCGTAGGGGTCCAGCACGGTGGGCGTGCTCTGCAGGACGCTCATGCCGGGGCCCCCGCGGAAGCGCGAGCGCAGCGAGCGGTTTCGTGGGGAAAGCTCATGCATTGCCTCTCATGATGGTGGCGACGACCGCGTCGAGCCGCTCGCCCATCTCGGTGTAGGTCAGCAGGCCCATGCCGGCCTGGAGCAGGGCGCCGGAGAACGCGAGCGCGAGCGTCTCGACGAGGACGTCGTCGGCCGCGTCACCGATGGCCGCGCGGAACCGCGCGGCGAACTCGCCGCCGATCCGCAGCCGGAGCCGGGCGACGTCGGCGTCGGTGGCGAGCAGCGCCGCCGTGGTGCCGGCGGCCAGCTCGGGAGACGCGGCCAGCAGCGCGGTCAGGTGCCGGGTCACGCCGCAGACCCGCTCGACCGGGGTCGCGCCGACCGGCGCCGGTTGCGGACCGGTCAGCACCGCGCGCCAGAACAGCTCGGCGAAGAGGTGGTTCTTCGACGCGAAGTAGGTGTAGGCCGTCGCCGGGCTGACGCCCGCGCGCCCCGCGACCGTGCGGATCGTCAGCGCCTCCGCCCCCGTCACGCGCAGCTCCTCGGCGCCGGCCGCGAGCAGCCGCTCGACGGTCTCGGTCTGCCGGGCGGTCATGGAACTGGACACGTGTCCAAGTTAGAACGTGTTCTGGTCGTCGCGCAAGCGTTTCGGACGAACTCCGTCCGCGCCGGTGGTTGAGCAGGTTGCGCTAGCAACCGTGTCGAAACCCCCGCAGCCCACGAGCGACGTCGCTCGAGGTCATGGAGGTCGCACCCCACGCCCCGCATCGTCGCCGGCCGGAGACGTCACGGATGGCTGTCGGCGCCTCCGGGCACCATGGGTCCATGCTGCTCGCCGACCTCGTCGTCACCTCCGCCGCCGTGGCCGCGACCCGCTCCCGCAAGGCCAAGGTCGCGGCCATCGCCGAGCTGCTCGCCGCGGCCGCGCCCGACGAGCGGCAGGTCGTCACGTCGTACGTCGGGGGCGCGCTGCTGCAGCGCCGCACGGGCCTGGGCTGGCGCGGCCTGGCCGACCTGCCCGCGCCGGCCGGGTCGGGCTCGCTGTCCGTGCTCGACGTGCACGAGGCCTTCGACGCGATCGCGGCCATCGCGGGGGCCGGGTCGCAGGCGGCGCGGGCCGCGGCGGTCGCGTCGCTCTTCGGGAGGGCGACCGAGGAGGAGCAGCCGTGGCTGCGCGGGGTGGTCACCGGCGAGGTCCGCCAGGGGGCGCTCGACGCCCTGGTGCAGGAGGCGGTGGCCGCGGCGGCCGACGTACCCCTGGCCGCGGTGCGGCGCGCCGCGATGCTCGCCGGGTCGACCGTGGCGGTCGTCGACCTCGCGTTCGACGGCGGCTCGGACGCCCTGGCCGAGGTCGGACTCGAAGTCGGCCGCCCGGTGCTGCCCATGCTCGCCTCGTCGGCGAAGACCCTGGCCGAGGCGATCGAGAAGGCCGGCGGCGGCACGGTCGCGATCGACACCAAGCTCGACGGCATCCGGATTCAGGTGCACCGCTCGGGCGACTCGGTGCGGATCGCCACCCGCTCCCTCGACGACATCACCGATCGACTGCCCGAGGTGGTCGAGGTCGCCCGCTCCCTGGACGCCACGGACTTCGTGCTCGACGGCGAGGCGCTCGCGCTCGACGACGAGGGCCGCCCGCGGGCGTTCCAGGACACCGCGTCCCGCACGGCCCAGGCCGACGGCGTCCGGGTGACCCCGTTCTTCTTCGACGTCCTCCACGTCGACGGCCGCGACCTGCTCACCGCCCCCGGCGAGGAGCGGCTGGCCGAGCTGGAGCGTCTCGTCCCCGAGCCGTTCCGCGTCCCCCGCGTCGTCACCGACGACCTCGCCGTCGCCGAGGCCTTCGCCGTCGACGCGCTGGCGGCCGGCCACGAGGGCGTGGTGGTCAAGAAGCAGTCCGCGCCGTACGACGCCGGCCGCCGCGGCGCTGCCTGGGTCAAGGTGAAGCCCGTCCACACCCTCGACCTGGTCGTCCTCGCCGTCGAGTGGGGCTCCGGCCGCCGCTCCGGCTGGCTGTCCAACATCCACCTCGGCGCCCGCGACCCGTCCAGCGAGACCGGATTCGTGATGCTCGGCAAGACCTTCAAGGGCATGACCGACGAGATGCTGGCCTGGCAGACCGAGCGCTTCACCGAGCTCGCCACCTCCCCGACCGACCGCTCGTCGTACGTCGTCGAGGTCCTCCCCGAGCAGGTCGTCGAGATCGCGTTCGACGGGCTGCAGCGCTCGACCCGCTACCCCGGCGGGCTCGCGCTCCGCTTCGCGCGGGTGCTGCGCTACCGCGACGACAAGACCGCCGACGAGGCGGACACGATCGAGGCGGTGCGTGCCTACCTCTGACTCACCGCACCCGGCGGATTCACCGGGCGTCCGTCGGCCCCACGGCCCGGGCCCGACAGACCGCCCGGGTCTGCACCAGGCCCAGCGCCCAGCAGGTCGGACAGCCGCGAAGCAGCACCACCCCCACCGGCGCGAGCAGCAGCATGAGCGGACCCCAGACCGGGATCAGTGCGAAAGCAAGGACCAGCGCCGCCAGACCGAGCACGCCGCGGACCAGGTGCCGCGGCACCGAACTGCTCGCGAACATCGTGTCGGGGTCCATGCGGCCAGTCTGTCGCACGTCCGGCTACGTCCTTCGGCGGAAGGCGACACTCCCACCGGGCAGGTGTCGGATCTCGTACGCCGGGTCGCGGACCCACCGATGACGTCGCGGCAGGCAGCCGTCCGGTCGTCACGCCGATGCTCCCGCCTGGGTGCCCGAGGTCGAGGGGTCCGACCACCTGCTCTCGCCTCAGGTCCTCCAAGCCGATCGCCAGGACGACGAACTCGACGAGCGCCCGGCACGGGCGAGGATCGTGGAGCGGGACACGTGCCTGGTGCGTGCGGGACTCCACGATCAGGCAAAGGCCCCACCCGGCCGCACGCCCACGGACCTCTCCCCATAGCCAGCCGAGGCGGCGAGCTGAGCGGACCCGCAGCCCGTCGGACGGCGGGACGGCCCACTCGACGCCGTACGTCTTCTCGCCGGGTTTCGAGGCTCAGGCCTTCGCACCTCAACCAGCGGGGGGAGGCGGGAGGCGCTCAGAGCTGGGTGACCCGGCCACCCTCGACATGCCAGCGCTGGTCGAGCGCGACGTTCTCGAGCAGCCGGCGGTCGTGGGAGACCAGCAGCAGCGCGCCGTCGTACGACGCGAGCGCCTCCTCGAGCTGCTCGATCGCGGGCAGGTCGAGGTGGTTGGTGGGCTCGTCGAGGACGAGGAGGTTGACGCCGCGGGCCTGCAGCAGGGCCATCGCGGCGCGGGTGCGCTCCCCCGGCGACAGCTTGCCCACCGGTGAGGCGACCTGATCGGCCTTCAGCCCGAACTTGGCGAGCAGGGTGCGGACGTCGGCGGGGGTCCAGGTCGGGACGGCGAGCTCGAAGGCGGTGCCGAGCGGCTGGTCGTCGGGGAGGCCGGTGCGGGCCTGGTCGATCTCGCCGACCGCGACGGAGACGCCGAGGGAGGCGGAGCCGGAGTCGGGCGCGACCCGGCCGAGGAGGAGGGAGAGCAGGGTGGTCTTGCCGGCGCCGTTGGGTCCGGTGATGCCGATCCGGTCCCCCGCGTTGACCTGCAGCGACGTGGGCCCGAAGTCGAACGAGCCGCGGCGGACGGCCGCGGAGTTGAGGGTCGCGACCACCGCCGACGAGCGCGGGGCGGCCGCGATGGAGAACTGCAGCACCCACTCCTTGCGCGGCTCCTCGACCTCGTCGAGCCGGGCGATCCGCGACTCCATCTGGCGGACCTTCTGGGCCTGCTTCTCCGACGACTCCGACTGCGCACGCCGGCGGATCTTGTCGTTGTCGGGGCTCTTCTTCATCGCGTTGCGGACACCCTGCGAGCTCCACTCGCGCGTGGTCCGGGCCCGCGAGACCAGGTCCGCCTTGGTCGAGGCGAACTCCTCGTAGGCCTCCCGCGCGTGCCGGCGCGCGACGGCCCGGGCGTCGAGGAAGGCGTCGTACCCGCCGTCGTAGACCGCGACCTGGTGCTGGGCCAGGTCGAGCTCGACGATCCGGGTCACGCAGCGGGCCAGGAACTCGCGGTCGTGCGAGACCAGGACGACGCCGCTGCGCAACCCGCGGACGAACGACTCCAGCCGGTCCAGCCCGTCGAGGTCGAGGTCGTTGGTGGGCTCGTCGAGCAGCACCAGGTCGAAGCGGCTGAGCAGCAGCGCGGCCAGCGCGGCGCGGGCGGCCTGGCCGCCGGAGAGGCCGGTCATCAGCGCGTCCGGACCGACGTCGAGGCCGAGCTCGGCCAGCACCGACGGCAGCCGGTCGTCGAGGTCGGCGGCGCCGCTGGCCATCCAACGGTCGAAGGCGGCGGCGTACGCGTCGTCGGCTCCCGGGACGTCCGAGCCCAGGGCGGCGGCGGTGGACTCCATGGCCTCGGTGGCCGCGGTCGCGCCGGTACGACGGGCGACGTACGCCGCCACCGTCTCGCCCGGGACCCGGTCGTGCTCCTGCGGCAGCCAGCCCACGAACGCGTCCGACGGCGCTCGTGACACGGTCCCGCCCATCGGCTCGGCCTCGCCGGCGAGCAGCCGCAGCAGCGTGGACTTGCCCGCGCCGTTGGCGCCGACCACGCCGACCACGTCGCCGGGGGCGACCGTGAGGTCGAGGTTCTCGAAGAGGATGCGATGCCCGTGGCCGCCGGCCAGGTCCTTCGCCACGAGGGTCGCGGTCACCGGAGGATCCTAGGTGGTCGGCGGGCCCTCCCCGTCCACCAGTGCTTGCAGCCCGAGGACCAGCAGGAGGAGGGCGAGCATCAGCGTCCCGCCGAGCGCCACCACGTTGCCGACGACGTCGATCGCGTCGAAGCCGCCGAGGTGGTGCAGGTGATAGGTCAGGTGCACCGTGGCGAAGGCGGTCCAGGCGCCACCCAGCATCACGGTCGCGGCCGGCTCCTGCCGGACCAGCGCGACCAGTCCCGCCACCGCCAGGGCGAGGTAGAGACCGCCCACGTCGCGGACCAGGTGCTCGTTGAACGGGCCGTCGACCCCGACCCACACCCGGTGCAGGCCGGGGAAGGCGTCGTAGAACGAGCGCGGCGCGAAGGCGGCCCACGGTCCGACGTACAGGGCGGACGCGGTGAGCGTCGCGGTGGCGAGGAGGTAGCGGCGACGGTGCACACCCCAGGGACGGGACCGGGCCGCGGTCTGTGACACCGCCGATCCCGTCACAGTCGTGCAACTCGGAGTTACGCCAGGGCTAGCATCGAGCCATGCCCACGCGCGCACCCGAGACCGACGGCCGTCGTTCCGCTGCCGCCGCCCGGCGCCGCAAGCGCGAGGCCGAGATCATCGCGGCCACGCGGGCGCTCTTCGACGAGCGCGGCGTCCGCGACGCCCAGATCGAGGACGTCGCCCGCGCGGTCGGCATCAACCGGGCCATCGTCTACCGGCACTTCTCCGGCAAGGAGGAGCTGTTCGCGCTGGTGCTGGTGGGCTACCTCGACGAGCTGCGCGACGACCTCGACGCCGCCACCGGCCACGACGCCCGCGAGCGGCTGGCCGCGATCGTCGGCGCGTTCGTCGACTACGGCCTGGCGCACCCGGCGTTCGTGGACTGCGCCCAGGCGCTGATGCGTCGCTCGGGGCCGGAACTGCTCGACGAGATCTCCGAGGGCGCGCTCTTCCGGCTCGGCCGGAGCATCTCCGCCTGCCTGGCCGTGCTCGGCGCGGCCCTCGAAGAACTCGGCGTCGACGACCCGACCCTGCTGGCGAACACCCTCTACGCGAGCGGGCTCGGCGCGCTCCAGCTCGCCCGGGTCGGCATCCTGGTCAAGGAGGCCTCCCCGGGCATCCCCACCGTCGGGCAGATCTCGCCCGAGCAGGTCCGCGACTACCTGGTCACCTCGGCCCTGGCCCTCGCCACCCCCGTCGAGTGACGCCAGATGGCTCGTCAAGACACGTCTTGGCGACCATCTGACGGCTCTCGACGGTCAACGCTCGAGGATCGCCACCACGCCCTGGCCACCGGCGGCGCAGATGCTGATCAGGCCGCGGCCCGAGCCCTTCTCGGCGAGCAGCTTGGCCAGCGTGGCGATGATCCGCCCGCCCGTGGCGGCGAACGGGTGGCCGGCGGCCAGCGACGAGCCGTTGACGTTCAGCTTCGAGCGGTCGATCGAGCCCAGCGGCGCGTCGAGGCCGAGGCGCTCGCGACAGAAGACCGGGTCCTCCCAGGCCTTCAGGGTCGAGAGCACCTGCGAGGCGAACGCCTCGTGGATCTCGTAGTAGTCGAAGTCCTGCAGGGTCAGGCCGTGGCGGGCCAGCATCCGCGGCACGGCGTACGCCGGGGCCATCAGCAGCCCCTCGTTGCCGTGCACGTAGTCGACGGCCGCGGTCTCGGAGTCGACCAGGAACGCCTGCGGCTCGAGGTCGTGCGCGGCCGCCCACTCCTCCGAGGACAGGAGTACGACGGATGCACCGTCGGTCAGCGGCGTCGAGTTGCCCGCGGTCATCGTGGCGGCCTCGCCACGGCCGAAGACCGGCTTCAGCTTCGCCAGCTTCTCGGCCGTCGAGTCCGCCCGCAGGTTGTTGTCGCGCTCGACGCCACGGAACGGCGTGACCAGGTCGTCGAGCCAGCCGGCGTCGTACGCCGCGGCGAGGTGCTGGTGGGAGAGGGCGGCCAGCTCGTCCTGGTCCTCGCGGGTGATCTGCCACTCCAGCGCGGTCAGCGCGGCGTGCTCGCCCATCGACAGCTTGGTGCGCGGCTCGCCGTTCTGGGGGATCTCCAGACCGATGTCACCGGGGCGGATCGCCCCGAGCGCCTTCAGCTTGCCGGCCGTGTCGCGCGATGCGTTGACCTTCATCAGCTTCTTGCGCAGCCTGTCGCTGATCGCGACCGGCGCGTCCGAGGTGGTGTCGGTACCGCCGGCCACCCCGACCTCGATCTGGCCGAGGGCGATCTTGTTGGCGACCTGGATCGCCGCCTGCAGCCCGGTGCCGCACGCCTCCTGGATGTCGGTCGCGGGCGTCTCGGGTGCGAGCTTCGAGCCGAGCACCGCCTCGCGGGTCAGGTTGAAGTCGCGCGAGTGCTTCAGCACGGCGCCGGCGACGACCTCGCCGAGCCGCTCGCCGTCCAGGTGGAAGCGGGTGACCAGGCCGTCGATGGCGGCGGTCAGCATGTCCTGGTTCGACACGTCGGCGTAGACGGTATTGGACCGGGCGAAGGGGATGCGGTTGCCGCCGAGGACGGCGACGCGACGGATGCTGGTGACCATGCGGCCAGTGTTCCCCGCGGGGTACCACTTACCAACAGCATGAGGGCCACGTCACGAAATGTGGACACCGAGTTACACCACTAGTTACATGGAGTGTCATGAGCGACCGCTATCAGGACTTCGTCTCCTCGCCGATCGGCAGCTTCCTCGCCAAGAACCTCGGCCTCCCCGCCCCCACCAAGCTGGAGCGGTACGACGAGGGCGCGCCCCTGGTCGACGGCACGGTCGCCGTCGGCGGCCGCGGCCGGCTCGCCGAGTCGCTGCCCGGCCTGCTCGACGAGCTCGGGATCGCCAGCACCCAGGACGCCGACCCGCAGCAGCGGTTCAAGGGCCTGGTCTTCGACGCCACCGGCCTGAGCTCCTCGGCCGACCTGGTCGCCCTGCGCGACTTCTTCACCCCGCTGCTGCGCAGCCTCGACACCTGCCCGCGGATCGTCGTGCTCGGCACCCCGCCGGAGTCGGTCGCGGGCGGCGAGCGGGTCGCCCAGCGGGCCCTCGAGGGCTTCACCCGCAGCCTCGGCAAGGAGGTCGGCCGCGGCGGCACCGTCCAGCTGGTCTACGTCGCCGACGGCGCCGAGGGAGCGGTCCTCTCCACGCTCGGCTTCCTGCTCTCGCCGAAGTCGGCGTACGTCTCGGGCCAGGTGGTGCGGATCGGCGCCCACGGGGTCACGACCGCCGGCGAGGTCGTCGACTGGACCCGCCCGCTCGAGGGCAAGGTCGCGCTGGTCACCGGCGCCAGCCGGGGCATCGGCGAGCAGATCGCCCGCGTGCTGCACCGCGACGGCGCCACCGTCGTCGGCCTCGACGTGCCGCAGGCCGCGAGCGACCTCCAGGTGCTGATGAAGGAGCTCGACGGCGACTGGCTGACCCTCGACATCACCGGCCACGACGCGCCCCAGCGGATCGCCCACCACCTGACCGAGAAGCACGGCGGGGTCGACGTCGTCGTCCACAACGCCGGCATCACCCTCGACCGCAAGCTCGCCAACATGGCGGCGAACGACAAGGGCGATCGGTTCGCCAAGGTCATCGAGGTCAACCTCACCGCCCCCGAGCGGATCACCCGCGAGCTGCTGGCCCAGGGCACGATCAACGACAACGGCTCGATCGTCGGCGTCGCGAGCATCGCCGGCATCGCGGGCAACGTCGGCCAGACCAACTACGCGGCCTCCAAGGCCGGCGTCATCGGCCTCGTCGACTCGCTCGCCGACGAGCTGGACCGCGGGATCACGATCAACGCGGTCGCCCCGGGCTTCATCATCACCCAGATGACCGCGGCCGTGCCGTTCGCGACCCGCGAGGTCGGCCAGCGGCTCAACGCGATGTCGCAGGGCGGCCTGCCGGTCGACGTCGCCGAGACCATCGCCTGGTACGCCTCCCCCGGCTCGACCGCCGTCAACGGCAACGTGGTCCGGGTCTGCGGCCAGATGATGCTGGGCGCATGAACGCCCTGCTCAGGGCGGCGCTCCCGAGCATCCCGCTCGTCAACCAGCTGCCCGGGATCCGCAAGGCGCCGGCCGAGGACTTCAGCGGCCTGCGCCTGACCCGCCCTCCGGTCACCGCCGAGCGCGCCCACGTCGAGCGGTACGCCGCGGTCTGCGGCTTCCCTGTTAAGGACACCGTGCCGGTGACCTACCCGCACCTGCTGGCGTTCCCCCTGCACCTCGCGATCATGGGCGACCAGGCGTTCCCCGCGCCCGCGATCGGGAGCGTCCACGTCGAGAACTCGATCACCACCCACCGGCCGGTAGCCGTCGGCGAGACCCTCGAGGTCGAGGTGGCGGTCGGGGCAGCGCAGCCGCACGCGAAGGGCACGGCCTACGTCTTCGCGACCACGATCTCGGCCGGGGGCGAGACGGCCTGGGAGAGCACCTCGACGTACCTCCGCCGGGGGAAGGGCGACGACTCCGCGGCCGGCGGAACGTCGTACCCCGACGCGCCACCGCACGGCATCACCTGGCGACTCCCCGACGACCTCGGCCGGCGCTACGCCGCGGTCTCCGGCGACCACAACCCGATCCACCTCTACCCGCTCACCGCGAAGGCCCTGGGCTTCCCGCGCCAGATCGCCCACGGGATGTGGACCCTCGCGCGCAGCGTCGCCGCGCTGGAGAACCGGCTCCCCGACGCCGTCCGCGTCGACGCCGCGTTCAAGAAGCCGGTCCTGCTCCCGGGGACGGTCGCGTTCGGGTCCGCACGGCTCGAGGACGGGTACGCCTTCTCGCTCTCGCGGCCGCGCGACGGGGCCCCGCACCTGGTGGGGCGCACGACCGCACTCTGAGACGCGTGTGAACCACGTCTCTCCTGCTCAGGCCGGGGAAGACCTGCCGATCGGTGTCGTGAGAGCAGCGCCTAACTTCGTGCGCGTGCGCGACACCGATCAGGAGACCAGCGTGAGCCGCCCGGACAGCGAGACCACCTTCCAGTACGACGCCCTGCTGGTCGGCGGCGGCATCATGTCGGCCACCCTCGCCACCCTGCTGCACCAGGTGGAGCCGAGCTGGTCGATCGCCATCGTGGAGCGGCTCGACGAGCTGGCCCTGGAGTCCTCCGGCCCGTGGAACAACGCCGGCACCGGCCACGCGGCGCTCTGCGAGCTCAACTACTCCCCCGAGCTGCCCGACGGCACCGTCGACGTCAGCAAGGCGATCGGCGTCAACGAGCAGTTCCAGCTCTCGCGGCAGCTGTGGGCGTTCCTGGTCGAGAGCGGCCGGATCCCGGACCCGACCTCGTTCATCCACCCCAGCCCGCACCTCAGCTTCGTCTGGGGCGACGAGAACGTCGCCTACCTCCGCAAGCGGTACGACGCCCTCGCCGCCCACCCGCTCTTCGCCGGGATGGAGTACACCGAGGACCCCGCCGTCGTCGAGGAGTGGGCCCCGCTGCTGATGGCGGGCCGCGACCGCGACCAGCCCGTGGCCGCGACCCGGTCCCTGTCCGGCACCGACGTCGACTTCGGCTCGCTGACCCGTCAGCTCGTCGCCGGCCTCGCCGACCGGCTGACCACCGAGGTCGTCACCGGCATCGAGGTCAAGAGGCTCGACCGGATCGAGGGCGGTTGGCGGGTGCGCGGCAAGCGCCTCGACGGGGCCGAGCGCTACGAGAGCACCGCCCGGTTCGTGTTCGTCGGCGCCGGCGGTCAGGCCCTCACCCTCCTGCAGCGCTCGGGCATCCCGGAGATCCGCGGCTTCGCCGGGTTCCCGGTGAGCGGCGAGTTCTGGCGCACCACCGACCCGGCGATCGTCGCCCGCCACCAGGCCAAGGTCTACGGCCGCGCGGCCGTCGGCGCCCCGCCGATGTCGGTGCCGCACCTCGACACCCGGATGGTCGACGGCACGCCCAGCCTGATGTTCGGCCCGTACGCCGGCTTCAGCCCGCGGTTCCTGAAGAACGGCTCGCTGCTCGACCTGTTCCGCTCGATCCGCCTGCACAACCTGTGGCCGATGCTCCAGGTCGGCTTCCGCAACCTCAGCCTGGTCGTCTACCTCGTCGGCCAGCTGCTCGCCGGCAAGCAGGCCCAGCTGAACGAGCTGCGCCAGTTCTTCCCCGACGCGGAGGCCGACGACTGGGAGAAGATCGTCGCCGGGCAGCGGGTCCAGGTCATCAAGCGGGTCCCCGGCCAGGGCGGGGTGCTGCAGTTCGGCACCGAGCTGATCGCCGCCTCCGACGGCTCGATCGCCGGCCTGCTGGGCGCCTCCCCGGGCGCGTCCACCGCCGTCCCGATCATGCTCGACGTGCTCGCCGAGTGCTTCCCCGACAAGGTCGAGGACTGGCGACCGGCGCTGGAGAAGATGATCCCCAGCTACGGCGTACGGCTCTCGGACGACCCGGAGCTGGCCGCCGACGTGCTGCGCGACACCGCCCAGACGCTGGGTCTCAGCGCGGCGTGAGCGCGAGGACCGGGATGACCCGGTCCGCCTTGGCCTCGTAGTCGGCGAAGCCGGGATAGAGCGCGGCCTGCTCGGCGTACTTCGCGTCGCGCTCGGCGCGTGGCAGCTCCTCCGCCCGGACGGCGATCGTGTCGTCGCCGACCTCGATCGTGGCGTCGGGGTGGGCGATCAGGTTGTGGTACCAGGCCGGGTTGGTCGGCGCGCCCGCCTTGGACGCGAAGACCAGGTAGCGCTCGCCGTCGGGCAGGTACATCATCGGGCTGACCCGCTCCTCGCCGCTCTTGGCGCCGGTGGAGTGCAGGAGCAGCAGCGGCGCTCCCTCGAAGTTGCCGCCGACCTTGCCGTGGTTGGCCCGGAACTCGGCGATGACCTGGTCGTTGAAGTCGCTCATGCGCCCATCGTGCCGCACCCGCCGGTGGTTGAGGAGGGGCGAAGTCCCGTCTCGAAACCCCGTGCGCCGACCGCCGGTCTCCACCCCGGCACCCCGGTGGTTGAGGAGGGACGAAGTCCCGTCTCGAAACCCCGTGCGCCGACCGTCGGTCTCGATTCCTGCACCTCGGTCGGGTCACCGGGTTTCGAGACGGTTGCTGCGCAACCTCCTCAACCACCGTGACGACCGGTGCCGCGCAACCTCCTCAGCCGGCGTCGACCCGCGGCCGGATCAGCCCCTCCTGGGCGAGCGTGGCGACGAGCGTGCCGTCCTCGAGGAACACCCGGCCGAGCGAGAGCCCGCGGGCTCCCGAGGCCGACGGCGACCACTGGTCGTAGAGCCACCACTCGTCGACGCGGAACGGCCGGTGGAACCAGATGGTGTGGTCGAGGGAGGCCATCTGGGTCTTCACCGGGTTGGCGTCGTGGGCCGTGAGCGAGGCGCCCAGCAGGCTGACGTCGCTGGCGTAGGTGAACGCGGCCAGGTGGACCACCGGGTCGGCGGGCAGCTCCTCGCGGATCCGGATCCACATCTGAGCCTGCGCGCGGTGCTTGGGGTGCTCGGGCAGGCCGGTGCGGGAGTTGCCGAGGTAGCGGACGTCGAGCGCCGACCACTCCTTGCCGAGCGCGTCGGCGTCGGAGTTGCCGCGGGCGCGCATCAGGTCGACCAGGTCGAGACCCTGGTCGGGCGCGCCGACCTGCGGCATGGCGTCCTGGTGCTCGTAGCCGTCCTCGGGCCGCTGGAAGTCCAGCGTCTGGTAGTAGATCGGCCGGCCGTGCTGGCGGGCGACCACGCGTCGGGTCTGGAAGGAGCGGCCGTCGCGGATCCGCTCGACGTCGTACACGATCGGGACGGCGTAGTCGCCGCCGCGCAGGAAGTAGGAGTGCAGCGAGTGCACGGCGTACGACGGGTCGACGGTCCGGATGCCCGCGACCAGGGCCTGCGCGGCCACCTGGCCACCGTAGACCCGGGCCCGCGCCGACTCCGGCTGGGCGCCACGGAACAGGTCGGGCTCGATCTGCTCGAGGTCGAGGAGCCGCACGAGCTCGGACACGTCGCTCACGCCGGACTCACTCATGCCTGGCTCCGGGTCGGGTCGAACTTCCGCATCAGCGCCTCCTGGGCGACGGTCGCGACGAGGGTGCCCGCCTCGGTGAACACCCCGGCGGTGACCAGCCCGCGCCCGCCACCGGCGAACGGCGAGGTCTGGTCGTAGAGCCACCACTCGTCGGCGCGGAAGGGCCGGTGGAACCAGATCGCGTGGTCGAGCGAGGCGATCATGTGGGTGCCGTCCTCCGGCCGCGCGCCGTGCGGGGCGAGCGCCGCGCCCATCAGCGTCATGTCGGAGAGGTAGGTGAACGCCGCGACGTGCAGGAACGGGTCGTCGGGCAGGGCCGAGGAGACTCGCAACCAGACCCGCTGCAGCGCGGGGTGCTCGGCATCGGGGGCCAGCAGGCCGTCGCCGGAGCTGCCGACGTAGCGCAGGTCGGCGACGTCCCACTCGCTGTCGGCGCTGGTGTCGCGGTCGGGGTAGAGCTCGGCCAGCACCTGCCGCGGGTCGAGCGAGTCGGCGGGCGCGGTCACGTCCGGCATCACGTCGTGGTGGTCCCAGCCCTCCTCCGCGACCTGGAAGTTCGCCGTCAGCGCGAAGATCGGCCGGCCGTGCTGGCGGGCCAGCACCCGGCGGGTCCCGAAGGACCGGCCGTCGCGCAGCGTCTCGACGTCGTAGACGATCGGGGCGCGGGTGTCGCCGGGCTGCAGGAAGTAGGAATGCAGCGAGTGCACGGCGTACGACGGGTCGACGGTGCGGGTGCCCGCGACCAGGGCCTGCGCGGCGACCTGGCCGCCGAAGACCCGGGGCAGCGCCGAGGGCTCCTGGGCGCCCCGGAACAGGTTGTCGTCGATGCGCTCGAGGTCGAGCAGCGCCAGCAGGGCGGCGGCGTCCTTCGGCACGTCAGCTCCCCGACTTGTCGTCGTCGGGGCCCTCGAGTCCGGCCAGGAACTGCTCGAACTGCTGGCCCAGCTCCTCGCCGCTCGGCAGCGGCTGGTCGGGGGCCAGCAGGTTGCTGCCCGACTCCTCGGCGCGCTCGAAGGCGTCGTACTGCCGCTCGAGGGCGGCGACCACCTCGCCGAGCTCCGCGTTGGCCTCCAGGTAGCGGGCGATCTCGACCGCCCGGTCCTCGGCCTCGGCCAGCAGTCCGGACAGGTCGATCGTGAGCCGGCCCCCGATCTCGACCTGCTCCAGCAGCGACGCCGACGCCTGGGGGAAGTCCAGCTGGGCGAGGTAGTGAGGGATGTGGGCGACGAAGCCGAGCGCGGCGTGGCCCCACTCCCCCAGCCGGATCTCGAGCAGGGACTGGGCGCTGCTCGGGATCCGCAGCTCCCCGCGCCACGGGCTCTCCCCGGTGATCAGCGACGGGTCGTTGGCGTGCGAGGTCAGCGCGATCGGGCGGGTGTGCGGGACGGCCATCGGCACCGAGCCCATCGCCACGGTGCGGGTCACGCCGAAGCGCTCGACGACCTCGCGCACCGCCCGGCAGAACGCCTCCCAGCGGTTGTCGGGCTCCGGCCCGTTCAGCAGCAGGTACGGCGTACCGCCCGTGTCGTGGAGCAGGCGGACGGCCAGCCGCGGCGCGTCGTACGCCTCGTAGTGGTCCTGGACGAAGGACATCGCGGGCCGGCGGGCGCGGTAGTCGTGGAACTGGTCGACGTCGAACGTCGCCACCACCGAGCCCCCGTCGTCGAGGTCGCTCAGGTGCTGCGCGGCCCGGGCGGCGGCGTTGCCGGCGTCCAGGAAGCCGTCGAGCACCAGCACCAGCGTGAGCTCGTCGACGCCGTCCAGCTCCGCCACGTCGTCGACGATGTGCACCAGGCGATCGGCCACGAACCCTCCTCGGTCAGGGGCCGTCCGGCGTGGTCGGCCCGAGGGTCAACCGTAGTGGGGCCTGCGCTTGTTCCGCGCACGGCGGGTTTCCGAGCACGGCGTGCCGAGCCGTTGTTACCGTGGGGTAACCTGACGGCACCGATCCTGATCCACCACCGAGGAGACCTGTGTCCCGACAGCTGCGAGAGGTCGTCTTCGTCGACGGCGTGCGCACCCCCTTCGGCAAGGCCAAGGGCCAGTACGCCGAGACCCGCGCCGACGACCTCGTCATCAAGTGCATCCGCGAGCTCATGCGGCGCAACCCGTCGCTCCCGCCCGAGCGCGTCGACGAGGTGGCCGTGGCCGCCACCACGCAGATCGGCGACCAGGGCCTGACCATCGGCCGCACCGCCTCCCTGCTGGCCGGGCTCCCCCAGAGCGTCCCCGGCTTCGCCATCGACCGGATGTGCGCCGGCGCCATGACCGCCGTGACCACCACCGCCTCCGGCATCGCCTTCGGCGCCTACGACGTGGCCATCGCCGGCGGCGTCGAGCACATGGGCCGGCACCCGATGGGCGAGGGCGTCGACCCCAACCCGCGGATCCTCTCCGAGCGCATCGTGAACCCCGACGCGCTGGTGATGGGCAAGACCGCCGAGAACCTGCACGACCGCTACCCCACGATCACCAAGGAGCGCGTCGACGCCTACGCCGTCCGCTCCCAGGACAAGACCGCCGCGGCGTACGACGCCGGCAAGATCCAGCCCGACCTGGTGCCGGTGGCGACGAAGTCGGCCGAGCTCGGCTGGGGCCTGGCCTCCACGGACGAGCCGATGCGCCCGGGCACCACGATGGAGACCCTGGCCGCGCTGAAGACGCCGTTCCGCTCGCACGGCAACGTGACCGCCGGCAACGCGGCGGGCATCAACGACGGCGCGACCGCGTCGCTCCTCGCCGACGAGGAGACCGCGCGCGAGCTCGGGCTCCCGATCCGGATGCGGCTGGTGTCGTACTCCTACGTCGGCGTCGAGCCCGAGGTGATGGGCGCCGGCCCGATCCCGGCGACCGAGAAGGCCCTCCGGCAGGCCGGGCTGACCATCGACGACATCGGGGCCTTCGAGGTCAACGAGGCGTTCGCCGTCCAGGTGCTCGCCTTCCTGGAGCACTTCGGCATCGCCGACGACGACGCCCGGGTGAACCCGTACGGCGGCGCCATCGCGATGGGTCACCCGCTCGCCTCCTCCGGCGTCCGGCTGATGACCCAGCTGGCGCGCTCGTTCGAGGAGCGGCCCGAGGTCCGCTACGGCCTGACCACCATGTGCATCGGCATCGGCATGGGCGGCACGGTCATCTGGGAGAACCCGCACTGGAACGGAGAGGCCGCCTGATGGACGACCTGCTGACGAAGGCCCAGGAGATCTCCTCCGACGCCGAGCGCGTGACCCAGGCCCACCTGCGCAAGGTGACGCTGCCCCTCGGGGCGGGCGTGCTGGGCCTGATCACCCTCGACAACGGCGAGGACCACACCAAGCCCAACACCTTCGGCCCGCGCTCGCTGCTCGCGCTCAACACGGCGATCGACGCGGCGCTGGCCGACGAGTCGATCTCGGCGATCGGCGTCACCGGCAAGCCCTTCATCCTGGCCGCGGGTGCCGACCTGACGTCGATCGCGGGCGGTGGCCCGGACGCCGTACGCGTCGTGGCGGAGCTCGGGCACGCGGTCTTCCGCAAGCTGCAGGACGGCGGCAAGACGTCGTTCGGGTTCGTCAACGGGCTCGCCCTCGGCGGCGGCCTCGAGGTCGCCCTGCACTGCGACTACCGGACCGTGATCGACAGCGCGCCCGCGCTCGGCCTGCCCGAGGTCATGCTCGGCCTGGTCCCCGGCTGGGGCGGTGCCTTCCTGGTGCCCAACCTGGTCGGCGCCGAGAAGGCCGTCACGGTCATCCTCGAGAACCCGCTCAACAACGGGAAGACCCTCGGCGGGCAGGCGGCCTTCGAGCTCGGCCTGGCCGACGCCGCCTTCTCCGGCGCCGACTACCTGGAGCAGTCGCTGCTCTGGGCCGCGCAGGTGCTGACCGGCGCGGTCAGCGTCGAGCGGCCCGAGGTCGACCGCGGCGACGGGTGGGACACCGCCGTCGCGCGCGGCCGGCAGATCGTGGCGGGACGCACCGGCGGCGCCAGCCCGGCCGCCGCGCTGGCCGTCGACCTGATCGAGGCCGCCCGCGACGGTGACCGCGACGCCGGCTTCGCCCGCGAGGACGACGCCCTCGAGGCGATGTCGCGCACCCCCGAGCTGATCGCCTCGCTCTACGCGTTCGACCTGGTGCAGAAGCGGGCCAAGCGGCCCGCCGGCGCGCCCGACCGCTCGCTCGCGCGGCCGGTCACCAAGGTCGGCATCGTCGGCGCCGGCCTGATGGCCTCGCAGCTGGCGCTGCTCTTCGTACGCCGCCTCGAGGTCCCGGTCGTGCTGACCGACCTCGACCAGGAGCGGGTCGACAAGGGCGTCGACTACGTCCACGCCGAGATCGACAAGCTGCTCGCCAAGGGGCGGATCAACCAGGACAAGGCCAACCGCCACAAGGCGCTCGTCAGCGGCTCGGTCGACAAGTCCTCGTCGTTCGGCGACGCGGACTTCGTCATCGAGGCCGTCTTCGAGGAGATGTCGGTCAAGAAGTCGGTCTTCGCCGACGTCGAGAAGGTCGTCTCCCCCGAGTGCGTCCTGGCCACCAACACCTCGTCGCTGTCGATCACCGAGATGGCCGCCGACCTCGAGCACCCCGAGCGGGTCGTCGGCTTCCACTTCTTCAACCCGGTCGCGGTGATGCCGCTGCTGGAGATCGTCCGCGGCTCCGCGACGTCCGACGAGACCCTCGCCACCGCGTTCGCGACCGGCAAGGCGCTGAAGAAGACCACGATCCTGGTCAACGACAGCCCGTCGTTCATCGTCAACCGGCTCCTCGGCCGGTTCATGAGCGAGGTCTCGAGGATCGTCGACGCCGGCACCCCGATCGACGTCGTGGACGGCTCGTTCGGCGGCGTCGCCCCGATGCCGCCGTTCACGCTGATCGCCCTCGTGGGCCCGGCCATCGCGCTGCACAACACCGAGACCCTGGCCGGGGCGTTCCCCGACCGGTTCTACGTCTCGCCCGCGCTGCAGCGGGTCGTGGAGGCCCGGAAGTCGGCGTACTTCGGTCCCGACGGGTCCCTCGACCCCGAGGTGGCGGAGCTGCTCGAGAAGCCCGCCTCGCCGGTGGTGCTCTCGCCGGACGAGGTGCGCACCCAGGTGCTCACCGGCCTCGCCGAGGAGGTGCGGATCATGCTGGACGAGGGGGTGGTCGCCGCCGCCGAGGATCTCGACCTGGCCATGATCACCGGCGCCGGGTTCTCGTTCTGGAACGGCGGCCTGACCATGCTGCTCGAGCGCGAGGGGCTCGGCTCGTTCCACTGAGTCACGCGGGGGTGGGCAGGGCACCATGGCCTCCATGGGCCTGCCCACCCCCGTTCTCGAGACCGACCGGCTCCGCCTGCGGCCCGCCACCGACGCGGACACCGACGAGCTGTTCGCCCTGCACAGCGACGCCTTCGTGCTGCGCTACTGGGACTCCCCACCCTGGACGGAGCGGGAGCGGGCCGATCGGTTCGTCGCGACCTGCGTGCGGATGGCGGACGAGGGCACGGGCGCGCGCCCGGTCGTGGAGCGGCGCTCCGACGGCGCCTTCCTCGGCTGGTGCGGGGTGACCCGGTGGGACCCCGAGCACCGCAGCGCGTCCGTGGGCTACTGCTTCGCGAGGACGGCGTGGGGTCAGGGCTTCGCCACCGAGGCCGCCGGCGCCCTGCTGCGGTGGGCCTTCGAGGCCCTCGACCTCAACCGGGTGCAGGCCGAGGCCGACACCCGCAACGCCGCGTCCGCCCGGGTCCTGGAGAAGCTGGGCTTCCGGCTCGAGGGGACCCTGCGCGAGGACTGCGTGGTCGACGGCGTCGTGTCGGACTCGTGGGTCTACGGGCTGCTCCGGCGGGAGTGGGCGCCCAGCTGAGACCGCAGCTCGGCCAGGGCGCCGGGGGCGAGGGCGGTGTCCCACGCGTTGACCGCCCAGTCCCACCCGCCGTCGCTCCAGCGGTGCGCGGTTCCTCCGTCGTCGGCGTCGTCCCAGGGAAGGTCGCTGTGCGGCCGGCGTACCAGCGAGCCGACCCCCTCGATGCTCGCGTGCAGAGACCCGTCCTCCTCCAGGTGGTGGACGGTGATCGGGGCGTCGACGGTGACCCGGAGCGTCCGCGTGCCCAGGTTCTGGTCCAGCCAGCGCACGAGGTCCGCCTGCTCGCTCTCCCGCTCGCGCCGGGCCTCCTCGCGCTGCTGTTCCCAGGTGACGACGGGACCGGTCCAGGTGAACAGCGCCGGGTCGAGGTCCTCGCCCACGACGAGCTCGGTCCACTCGTGGACCAGGCCGAACGCGTCGTTGCGCCGCTGGAGGTGCATCCCGGTCTCCGCGTCGACCACGACCTGCATCGGGGCCGGCTTGTGGCGAGGAGGGGCCAGCTCCACCGCCCACGCGGCCCGGCCCAGGTACGTCGTCCGTGCGGCCGGGCCGGTCGGGCGGGTGAAGTCGTCCCCGAGCCACCGCTCCGCATCCGTGCGCACCAGCAGCTCGGTCCCGCCGACGACGAACTCGACGTTGCGGCGCGGCGACTCCCTCGGGGGCTCGCCGGGGTCGAGGAAGGTCCAGACCGTCGTACCGTCGCTGATCAGGCGCACCTGCCCGTCGGGGTCCTCGATGCGCAGCCGCTCACCCCAGCACCAGACGTCGATGACCTCGCCGGAACCCCGGGCGAAGGTCGGCATCGGCTCGCCCTCGACGTGCGAGACCGTGTACGTCGGCTCCCGGTCCCCGTCGTCGTGACGGATCCGGCCGCGCATCGGCCGGTCGGGGCCGTGCACCATCACGAACACCAGCTCGGACCACGCCGGAACCTCGCTCATGCGCCGACCCTAGGGCCGTCGCCCGCCTGCGCTGCTAGCGTTCCCGGGTCATGGACAGCGCCGACGACCTCCGGCTCGCCCTCGACGTCTCCGACCGGGCCGCCGGGCTCGCGCTTCGCCACTTCGAGGCCGGGGTCACCACCACGACGAAGGACGACGGCACTCCGGTCACGGAGGCCGACCGGGCCGTCGAGCGGCTGATCCGGCAGGAGCTCGAGTCCGCCCGGGCCGGCGACGCACTGTTCGGTGAGGAGCTCGGCGTGCACGGGGACTCCGCGCGGGTCTGGATCATCGACCCGATCGACGGTACGTCGTTCTTCTCCCGCCACGACCCGCACTGGCGCGTGCACCTCGCCCTGCAGGTCGCCGGACGCCTCGAGGTCGCCGTGGTCACGGCCCCGGCGCTCGGTCGCCGCTGGTGGGCGACCCGCGGCGGCGGCGCCTTCGAGTCCGCCTGGCCACCCGCCGCGGTCGCGCCGGACCGGCTCTCGGTCAGCACGACCGCCACGGTGTCCACGGCGCGCGTCGACGCCCTGGACGTCGCCTCGCGGGACCGCCTCCGGCCCGGCCTCGGGCCCGCGCCCGGCAGTCCGCTGCCGCTCGTGGAGCTCGTGCGCGGCGAGATCGACGCCTTCCTGGTCGAGGGCTTCCACCTGTGGGACCACGCGCCCTGGATCCTCCTGGTCGAGGAGGCCGGCGGCCGGTTCACCGACCGGACCGGCGGCGCCGACGGAGACCGCGGCGGTGGGCTCTACTCGAACGCGGCGCTGCACCCGCAGCTGCTGGCTGCCCTCGGGTACCCGACCTCACCCGTGCGCTGAACGGGCCCCCGTCACGGGGCCGGGGCCTGCCCCTAGGGTGACCGCATGACCACTCCCGGAGTCGCGATCATCACCGGTGCCTCACGCGGGCTCGGGGCGGCGATCGCGCTGCGCCTCGCGGCCGACGGACGGCCGGTCGCCGTCAACTACCTCCGCGGCCGGGAGGGCGCGGAGGCCGTGGTCGCCCGGATCCGGGAGCGCGGTGGGGTCGCCGAGGCGTACGGCGCCGACGTCGTCGCCGAGGACGGGGTCACCGCCCTGGTCGACGAGGTCACCCGGACCCTCGGCCCGGTCACCGCGGTCGTCGCGAACGCCACCGGCCCGCAGCCGGAGGTCGGTATCGACGACCTGACCTGGCAGACCCACCTCGACCAGCTGGAGTTCTTCGTCAAGAGCCCCACCCTGCTCGTCCGGGCCGCCCTCCCGAGCATGCGCGCGGCCGGCGGTGGGCGGGTCGTCCTCATCGGCTCCGACCTCGCGGACCGGGCCGCGCCGCTGATGTCGGCGTACGTCGCCGCCAAGAGCGCCCAGGTCGGCCTGACCAAGGTCTGGGCCAAGGAGCTCGGCCCCGACGGCATCACGGTCAACCTTGTCCAGCCGGGCTGGATCCCCGTCGAGCGGCACGCCGGCATCGACTCCGCCGCCTACGAGGCCGAGGTCCCCCTGCGGCGGATGGGCACGCCCGAGGACGTCGCCGCCATGGTGGGTCACCTGGTCTCCGACGCCGGTGGGTTCGTCACCGGGCAACGGATCACGGTCAACGGCGGGCACGTCATCTGAGCGAGACGTCGACGCTGGCGGTCAGGCGTCCTCCGCCTCGCGACGCGGGTCGGCCGAGGAGGGAGCACGCCCGTCGAGCACCTGCACGAACAGGCAGAACACCACGAGGGCCGCTCCCCCGCACAGCACCCAGAGCAGGTGCTGGACGGCAGCGTCGGCCTCGGTGGTGGCGTCTCGTCCGAGGAAGAACGTGACCACCGCGAGGTACGCGGTCAGCACGATCGAGACGATAAGGGGGAACGGCGACGGCCGGTCCTGGGGACGCTGCTGCATGGATCTCCTCCTGGTGCCTCGGCCGGCGCTGTCAGCCGGTCGTCGGTCGGTGGTCAGGCCTGGACGGATGGTCGCCCATCCTGCAGTACCCGGGGGGACGCACGGGGAGGATCTGACACCGTGACCACCCGCTTCTGCTCGATCGAGCTTCCGCACGGCCTGACCGCCGAGATGGTGGACGCCGTCGCGGGCGCGCGTCTCTGGCGCCGCTGGCTCAGGTTCAGCCCCCAGATCCGGATCAGGCGGTCGCGGCCGGGACAGGCCTGGCGGCTCGTCATCGTCGAGGCTCCGAGCACGGATCTGCCGACGACCTGCCGCATCAGCGTGGAGCTGGACGGGTCGGGTCGGCGCCTGGTCGGCACCAGCAGCATCACCGTCTCCGGTCACGTCGTCATGCCGGCCGTCCTCGGGCTGGCCCTGGCCTCGCTCAGCGTGCTGCTCGCCACCAGCGCCGAGGCCGCCTGGTGGTGGTGGCTCCTGCCGATCGCCGCCCTCGTGGTGCTCGTCGGTCCTGCGTGGTGGCAGGCGACGACCCTGGCGTCGGACGAGGAGCGCCTCGCGGACCATGCGGTCGAGGCCCTCGTCGCGACGGTTCGCCAGCGCCACCCGGACCTGCCCGCGTGGCCGTCCGACCCGACGGGCGATCGTCCGAGGTACGTCGCCGCCGTACGCCGCTGAACCGCGTCGTACCCTGCCGACGTGAGCGACCACTCGACGCCCGGAGCCGACGTGCACCGCGACCTGACGGACGCCCTCGAGGCCGTCGCCGAGGACCGCCGCCTCAACGCCCGGATCACGCGGGCCGAGAAGGCGCTCGCGGAGGCCTCCGCCGCTGCCCGTCAGGCACGGACCGACCTGAGCCGCGAGACGGACGACGTCCGAGCCCTGGAGTCCTTCAGCCCGGCCCGGATCTGGGCCACCCTGCGCGGTGAGCGGGCGACCCGGCTGAGCACCGAGCAGGCGGAGCATCA
The DNA here is from genome assembly GCF_900101465.1 of Nocardioides lianchengensis. Classification (GTDB taxonomy): domain Bacteria; phylum Actinomycetota; class Actinomycetes; order Propionibacteriales; family Nocardioidaceae; genus Nocardioides; species Nocardioides lianchengensis. The sequence continues at coordinate 193,511 of NZ_FMZM01000005.1, read as the reverse complement.
GGCCGCCGAGTACGCCGCGGCGCGGGCCGAGGCAGCGGTCTCCTTCGCCCGCGAGGAGCTGGACGCCGCCCGCGCGGCGCTGGGCGCGCTGGGTGACGTCGAGGCTCGGCTCGCGGCCGCGCTCGACGCGACGGAGCAGCGGCTGCGGGACGCCGGCGGACCGCTGGCCGAGGAGCTGACCGCGAACGGCGCCGAGCTCGGCACGGTCCGCAGCGAGCGGACCGAGGTCGGTGAGGCCGACGACGCGGCGACCGCAGCGCTCGAGCAGCTGGAGCAGGCCTCCCAGATGCTGCGCCGGGCCAAGGACTGGTCGACGTACGACACCTTCTTCGGCGGCGGGATGCTGTCCAGCGCGATGAAGTACGAGCGGGTCGAGGACGCCGAAGAGCTGCTCCGGGCCGCCGACCGTGCGCTGAAGCGGCTCTCGGTGGAGCTCGCCGACGTCGGGCTCGCCGACACGCCGCGGCTCGCGGTCGAGGGAATGACGCGCACCTTCGACGTGTGGTTCGACAACATCTTCACCGACTGGTCGATCCGTGACCGGATCAACCGGATGCACGACGACACCCTCGACGTCATGCGCCTCGTGGTGCGGATCCGGCTCGGCCTCCGGGCCCGCTACGAGGAGCTCGTCGACCGTGAGGACGCCGCCACGGCCCGCCGCGAGGAGCTACTGCTCCCCCGCTGAGCCAGCTGAGCCCGCCGAGCCCGCCGACCGCCCGGCTGCGGCCTCCTCGCGCTCGCGCTCGGCCAGCCGGCTGTGCTTGCGGCCGTAGAGCGCGTACACGACGAAGCCGATCGCCATCCAGATGCCGAAGCGGAGCCAGGTCTCGCCGGACAGGTTGAGCATCAGGTAGAGGCACATCAGCGTCGCCAGCACCGCCACCACCCAGACCGCCGGCGTACGGAAGGAACGCGGCAGGTCGGGGCGGGTACGACGGAGGATGGCCACCCCGATGCTGACCAGGATGAAGGCGAACAGCGTGCCGATGTTGACCAGGCTGGCCAGCGTCTGCAGGTCGACGAAGCCGGCGATCGCAGCGACCACGACGCCCGTGATCAGCGTGATCCGGTACGGCGTGCCGTAGGTCGGGTGCACCTTCGCCAGACCCCGGGGCAGCAGGCCGTCGCGGGCCATCGCGAAGGCGACCCGGCTCTGGCCCATCATCAGGATCATCGCGACGGCCACCAGGCCGACGCAGGCGCCGACGGAGATCAGGTCGCCCATCCAGCTGACCCCCGCCGCGTTGAAGGCGGTCGCGAGCGGGGCGGCGTCGGACGGGTCGATGTCGCGGTAGTCCTGCACCCCGGTGACTATCAGGCTGACCGCGGCGTACAGGACCGTGACGACGGCGAGCGAGCCGAGGATGCCGATCGGGACGTCGCGCTGCGGGTTCTTGGCCTCCTCGGCGGTGGTCGCGACCACGTCGAAGCCGATGAACGCGAAGAACACCACGGCCGCGCCGGCGACCATCCCGGCGACGCCGAAGACGGCCGGCTCGATCCCGAGCAGGCTGGTGATGAGCGGGAGCTGGAGGAACCCACCCTCGGTGTCCGGGGTGGGCTGCGACTCGGGGATGAACGGGACCCAGTTGCCCGGGTCGACCAGGGTGATCCCGACGACGATGACGGTCGCGACCACGGCCAGCTTGATGGCCACGATCACCTGGTTGAAGCGACTCGACAGCTTGGTGCCGCGGATCAGCAGCACCATCACGACCAGGGCGATCACGACCGCCGGCAGGTCGATGAAGCCGCCGGACGCCGACCCGATCTGGGCGGGCACCTCGACGGGCGTCCCGGCCAGGAGCTCCTGCAGGTAGCCCGAGAAGCTGACCGACAGCGCGGACGCGCCGATGGTGAACTCGAGGGCCAGGTCCCAGCCGATGATCCAGGCCACCAGCTCGCCGAAGCTGGCGTAGCTGAAGGTGTAGGCGCTGCCGGCCACCGGTACGGTCGAGGCGAACTCGGCGTAGCAGAGCCCGGCCAGGGCGCACGCCACGGCGGCGATCAGGAAGGACAGCGCCAGCGCCGGCCCGGAGTTGGACGCCGCCACCGTGCCGGTCAGCACGAAGATGCCCGCGCCGATCAGCACGCCGATGCCGAAGACCACCAGGTCCGCGGCGCCGAGGTCCTTGCGGAGCCGGGTCTCCGGCTCGTCGGTGTCCTTGATCGCCTGCTCGACCGACTTGGTGCGCATCACACTCATACGGCGCCGCTACCCCGAGAACGCCGTTCCCACGCCTCAGGCGTTGTCGGGGCCGGCCTCCAGGTCCTGCTCCAGGTCGATCAGCGCGTTCTCGACGACCTCGGTGAGGGCGGGGTGGATCCAGTACTGGGCGCGGGCCAGGCCGCGGACCGGCGTACCGAGCGCCATCGCCTGGACGAGCGGCTGAACCAGGATCGCCGCCTGCTCGCCGATCAGGTGGGCGCCGACGAGCAGGCCGGTACGACGGTCCGCCAGCAGCTTGACCAACCCGGCCGCCTCGGCCGCGTCGTCGTCGGGGTCGTGCTGGAGGGCCCAACCGAACGCGACCTCGGCGTACTCGCGGCGGCCGACGGCGAGGTCGAGACCCTGCTCACGGGCCTGTTCCTCCGTCAGCCCGACGGAGGCGACCTGCGGGTGGGCGAAGACGGCGTTCGGGACGTGGTCGTGGTCGGCGCTCCGGAGGTCGTCGGGGTGCAGCAGGTTGTGGTGCACGACTCGTGCGTCGGCGTTGGCGACGTGCTTGAGCGGAACGTCGCTGGAGAGGTCGCCCAGCGCCCAGACGCCCTCGGCGGTGGTGCGCAGGTGCTCGTCGACCACCACCCGCCCGTCCTCGGAGACCTCGACCCCCGCGTGCTCCAGGTCGAGCCCGTCCGAGGACGGCTTCCGACCGACCGCGACCAGGATCGCGTCGACCTCGACGCTGCTGCCGTCGGAGAGGTGCATCGTGTGCGGTGCTGTGCCGCTGACCCGCTCCAGCGACGTCTCCAGACGGACGTCCCAGCGCTCGCGGACCGCCGCGGTGAAGCGCTCGGAGATCTCGGCGTCCTGGTTGGTCAGCAGCATCGGCGCGGAGTCGACCTGCGTCACCCGGGCGCCGTACGACGCCAGCACGTGGGCGAACTCGGACCCGACGTAGCCACCGCCGAGGACCCCGACGCGGGCCGGGAGCCGCTCGGTCCGCATCACGTCGTCGCTGGTCAGGTAGCCCGCGTCGGCCAGTCCCGGGATGTCGGGCACGACCGGGTGGCTGCCGGTGGCGAGCACGACCCGGTCGGCGGTCACCTCGACGTCGCCGTCGGCCAGCGTGACGACCAGACGGCGCTCGCCGGTGAACCGGGCGGTGCCCTTCAGGACGGTGACGTGCGGCTTCTCGGCGTAGGTCTCCTCGCCGTCGCGGGACGCAGCGTCGACGCGGCCGATCACGCGGTCGCGCACCGCCGTCCAGTCGACGCCCTCCGCCGTCGAGCGCACGCCCAGCCGCGGGCCGTCGTCCGCGAGGACGGCGACGTCGGCGGGGTGGACGAACATCTTGGACGGGATGCAGCCGCGGTTGAGACAGGTGCCGCCGAAGTCGGCGCGCTCCACGACGGCCACCCGCCAGTGCGACAGCGCGTCGTCGACCACCGCCTCGCCGGAGCCGGCGCCGATCACGACCAGGTCGAAGTGCTCACTCACCGGCTCCCGGTATCCGGCGACAAACGTCGGGCTCGCTCAGCCGGCCGGAGGGACCACGGACGACGGAGTCGCCGGCGCGGTCTCGGCGGGCGCCGTCGGCGTCGGAGGTACGACGGGCGGCGGATCGCCGTACTCGGCGACGATGAGCTCGCCGGCGCGTTGGGCCAGCCGCTTCGGTCCCACGCGGAGCTGGTCGCGCAGCAGCTGGTCCACGTCGACGCCGCCGGCGCCGAGCTGGTCGAGCAGGGTCCACAGCGTCGCCTCGTCGAAGCTGCGGGCGAGGTACTCGCAGGCGAACCAGGCCAGGGCGTAGTTGGTCTCGGACTCCTCGCCGCCGTTGAACGAGTCGTCGGCGGGGAGGGCGTCGAAGCCGGCCTCGGCGGCCCGGACCGCCCGCGCGGGCACCCGGCGGTCCTGGGGAGCCATCGGCTGCGCGGAGACGTACTCGGCCAGGCCCTCGCTCAGCCAGACCGGGGCCCGGTCGTCGTGCGCCCCCAGCGCGACGTGGGTGAGCTCGTGACGGACCAGCCGGTCGCGGGCCGCCCCGCGGCGGTCGAGCATCCGCGGGTGCAGGGCGAACCGGTACGCCGCCGACGCCTCCTCTCCCGGCGCCGCCGTGACCGGGAACGCGACTCCGTCGAGGTCGTCGGGGTCGCCCCCGGGCACGTCCGGGATGCTGGCCAGGAAGGTCGGGTCCGAGAGCGCGTAGACCACCACGGAGCGCGACCACTCGTAAGGCACCACCGCGGCGACGTCGTCGATGCCGCGCTCGACGGAGCGGACCAGCGGCCCGGCGTCCGGCAGGCTCCCGGCGTCGAAGATCCCGAGCACGCCGGCGCCGCTGCGGACCTCGACCGGCCCCAGGTCCCAGGGCTGCGGGCGCACGCCGTTGTCGCGCTCCCAGGCCTCGTCGGTGACCGAGGTGAGCACCATCCGGTCGGGGTTGCGGCGGCTCGGGCGGAACCGGTAGCGGTCGCGGGAGACCACCGGGACGGCGTCGTACCCGGCCAGGCGCAGGTGCTCCTCGACCACGACCCAGTAGTCGTCCCCGTCGCGCAGCAGCGCGCCCGGGTCGACGGTGTACCTCAGCTCGCCGACCGGCAGCTGGCGCAGGTTGGCGAACCAGGTGCGCTGCTGCTCACGGAACCCCGCCTCGCCGCGGACCCCGCGGTCGAAGGCCTCCGGGTTCGCGTCGACCACGGCGCGGGCCCGACGCCGCAGCGCCTGCTCGACGCCGGCGACGACGTCGGGCGGGGCGGCGTACGACGACGTGCTGGGTTCGGGTGGGACCGGGTCGTCGCCGCCCGCCAGCGAGCAGCCCGGGAGCGCCAGCAGCGCGGCCAGGACTCCCGGGAGCAGGCTAGATCGGACGATCGGCATCGACCGGAGAACGATCCTCGGCCATCGAGGTCATGTCCTCGACGATGCCGAGGGCCAGGGCCTGCGGCGTCAGCCCGATCCGCTCGAGGATCACGGCCCGCTTGGCGTGGCCCAGGAACTCCTGCGGGATGCCGTGCAGCCGGAACGGCGTGGTCACGCCGGCGTCGTTGAGCGTCTGCAGGAGTACGGCGCCGACTCCGCCGACCCGGCCGTTGTCCTCCAGGCTGACCACCAGGCGGTGCTCGCGGGCCAGCTCGACGATCGCGGGGTCGACGGGCTTGACCCAGCGCGGGTCGACGACGGTCACGCCGATGCCCTGGGCGACCAGCCGGTCGGCGACGTCGACGGCGGTCTCGGCCATGGCGCCGACGGCCACCACCAGGACGTCGCGCGGGCCGTTGCGCACCAGCACGTCGGCGCCGCCGGCCCGGCCGATCGCCGGGATGTCGGCGGGGGGCGGGCCCTTCGGGAACCGGACGACGGTCGGCGCGTCGTCGACCTCGACCGCCTCGTCGAGCAGCTCGCGCAGCCGGGCGGCGTCGCGCGGGGCGGCCAGGCGCAGGCCGGGCACCAGCTGGAGGAAGGACATGTCCCACATGCCGTTGTGGCTGGCCCCGTCGTCGCCGGTGACGCCGGAGCGGTCCAGGACGAAGGTGACGCCGCACTTGTGCAGCGCGACGTCCATCAGGACCTGGTCGAAGGCCCGGTTGAGGAAGGTCGCGTAGACCGCGACCACCGGGTGGAGCCCGCCGAGCGCGAGGCCGGCGGCGGAGGTGGCCGCGTGCTGCTCGGCGATGCCGACGTCGAAGGTGCGCTCGGGGAACCGGGCCTGGAAGGTGTCGAGGCCGACCGGGTGCATCATCGCCGCGGTGATGGCGACGACGTCGGGACGCCGCTCGCCGATCTCGACGATCGCGTCGGAGAAGTGGTCGGTCCAGATCCGGCCCTTGGGCTTCTCCGCGCCGGTCTGCACGTCGAACGGCCCCGGCGCGTGGAACTGGTCGGCCTCGTGCCGCTCCGCCGGGTCGTAGCCGTAGCCCTTGCGGGTGATCGCGTGCACGATGACCGGCCCGTTGAACTTCTTGGCCTGCGCGAGCACCTGCTCCATCGCCCCGCGGTCGTGTCCGTCGACCGGACCGACGTACTTCAGGCCCAGGTCCTCGAAGAGGCCCTGCGGCGCCAGCGCGTCCTTCAGGCCGCGCTTCATGGCGTGCAGCGCGTCGTACGCCGCGGGGCCGACGCCGGGGACCGCGTTGAGCCGCTTCTTGACCAGGTCGAGGACCTGCTCGTAGCGCGGGTTGGTGCGAAGCGTCGTGAGCGCGTTCGCGAGACCGCCGATGGTCGGCGTGTAGGAGCGGCCGTTGTCGTTGACGACGATGACCAGCTTGCTGTCCTTGGCGATCGCGATGTTGTTGAGCGCCTCCCAGGCCATGCCTCCTGTCAGCGCCCCGTCACCGATGACCGCCACGACGTGCCGGTCCTCGCCGCGGATCGTGTAGGCCTTGGCCAGGCCGTCGGCGTAGCTCAGCGCGGTGGACGCGTGGGAGTTCTCCACGATGTCGTGGTCGGACTCCTCCTGGCTCGGGTAGCCGCTCAGCCCGCCCTCGCGGCGCAGCGTCCCGAAGTCGCCGACCCGGCCGGTGACCAGCTTGTGCACGTAGGACTGGTGACCGGTGTCGAAGACGACCCGGTCGCGCGGCGAGTCGAAGACCCGGTGGATCGCCAGGCTCAGCTCGACCACGCCCAGGTTCGGGCCGAGGTGGCCGGTGTTGGTCGCCACCGTGCGGATCAGCAGGTCCCGGATCTCCGCCGCCAGCGTCACCAGCTGGTCGTCCGAGAGCCCGCGCAGGTCGCGGGGGCTCGTGATCGACTCGAGAAGACCCATGGATCGATAGTAGGACGTCCTGGGTCGACCGCCTGCTTCCGGTCGAGGGTGGCGGATCAGGGTCGGAAAAACTGACGCGCCGGCGGGCGGGCGTTGGAAGAACTGACGGGTCAGGCCGGTCACCCGCGGCTCCGGCCGGTGCTGGGGCGTCAGTTCTCCTGGGGACGGAGCGGGACCGGCGCGGGCTCCCACTGCCCGCTCGCGTTGCGCCGATGCGTCATCCGGAAGTGCAGCGGCGCGTCCGACCAGCCCCGGCGGTGCTGTTCGACGAGCGGCGCCGGGAAGAGGCTCAGATCGTCCAGCCCGACGGGATCCCTCCACCCGACCTCGACCAGTGCGGGTTCGTCGCTCGGCACCCGGACCTCGAGACCACAGGTGGCGGTCGCCTCGAAGAAGCAGATGAGCCTCCGCTCATGCTGCTCGGCCCACTCGTGCACGCACGTCGCCAGCAGCCGGCCGACCTCGACGACGACGCCGGTCTCCCCCTCGGTCTCGCGGATCGCAGCCTCCTCCAGCGTCTCCCCCGGCTCGACGTGCCCGCCGGGGAGCTCCCACCGGGTGACGCCGAGCCGCTCCTGCCGGACCAGCAGCCAGCGGGGCCCGTCCTGCGTCACGGTGAACGCGGTGACCGCCGTCCGCCAGGTCGCCGTCATCCGCCACGCACGCCCTGGAACGGGCCGTGGACGACGTAGCGCTCCTCGCCGTTGCCGGGATCCATCACGCACTCGTACCAGAGCGGCTTGAGCTCCTTCGAGACCGCGCGCTGGTTCTCGTAGCCCGGGGGCGTGGGATCGCAGCGGTCGCTCTCCAGGGCGAGCTGGAGGAAGCCCCAGTAGGCCACCACGAGTACGACGAGCGCCCCGCCGATCCCCGTGAGCAGCACGACCCGGCGTAGGCGGGAGCGCGGTCGGACGCCGGCCATCACACGTCCAGCACCGCGATCGCCGGCTCCTCCAGCGACCCCATCCAGACCCGGCCGTCGTGCTCGCGCACGCCGGTGACCATGTGGTAGCCGTCGGGGTTGTCCGAGGCCGGCACGTCGAGGTCGTGGACGAGGGTGCCGCGGTCGTCGTACGCCTGGACGCGGACGGTGGCCTGCGGCTTCGGCTGGAGGCGGGCCGGGATCTTGGTGACGGCGCGGCGGAGGGTCAGCGGGCCCTGCTGGAGCCGCTCGACGAGCGGATCCTTCGGGCTGGCGATGGTGACCCAGATCAGGCCGTCGCTCCCGCGCGAGATGTTGTCGGGGTAGCCCGGGAGGTCCTGGCAGAGCAGGTCGCGCATCCCGGCGCGGTCCCCCGTCAGCCAGCGTCGTACGACGGTGCGCGCCCCGCTCTCCGCGACGCAGACGAAGTCCTCGTCCTGGCTCAGCGCGACCCCGTTGGCGAAGGCCAGCTCGTCGATCACGACGTGCACGCTGCCGTCGGTGTCGAGGCGGAGCAGCCGGCCGGTGCGGGTGTTCTGGACGAAGTCGTCCTTCCAGCGCTCGATGCCGTACTTCGTCGAGGAGTCGCTGAACCAGACGGTGCCGTCGGAGGCCACCGCGGCGTTGTTGCAGAAGACCATCCTCGTCCCGCGCACCGAGTCCGCGACCTGCTCGACCGCGCCGCTGGCGGTGTCGACCCGCAGCAGCCCGCGGTGCGCGTCGCAGACCACGAGCCGGCCGTCGAGGTCGAGCTCGAGGCCGAGGGGGCGCCCGCCGGTGTGGGCGACCCGGTCGACGTGCGACCCGTCGTGACTGACCCGGAAGATCCCGCCGTCCGCCGTACCGGTGAACACGGCGCCCTCGTCGCGGCCGCTGGTGCCGACCACGACGTCCTCGGCGCCGTCGGCGGGGACGGGGATCACGGTGAAGGTCATCGCGCCACCGTAGCGGTCGGCCCGACCTGTGCGTGGCAGGGTGGAACGCATGCGCCGAGCCCTCGTCGTCCTCGTGACCGCCACCGCCCTGGCGGCCCCCGCCACCGCCGTCCGCGCGTCCGAGCCGGAGGTGACCGGCTACGCCCTCCCCGACCTCCCGCACCGGGTCCTGGAGCGCAACGCCCCCGGGCTGACCACGCTCACCGTGGTGGGCGCGTCGATCACCGCCGACGGGCGGCGGGCCGTCCGGCCGCCGGCGGACTCGGTGCGGCTGGGGCGGAAGGCACGCCGCGAGGGGCTGCGCACCGAGCTGCTGGTGAGCAACTACAGCGACCGGATCGGCGACTTCGACACCCGGGCGGCCGGTCGACTGCTGCGCAGCCCCGCGAACGTACGACGGGTCGCGCGCCAGCTGGCGTCGTACGTCGAGGCCGGTGGGTGGGACGGCGTGAACCTCGATCTGGAGGCGCTGCGACCTCAGGACGGGCCGGGGCTGGTCCGACTGGCCGCGGCCCTGCAGCGGCGGATGCCGGCGGCGCGGACCGTGTCGGTCGACGTGTCGGCGAAGGGCTCGGTGCGGGAGTACCGGCGGTCCGGCTACCGGCTCGGTGCGCTCGGCCGGGCCGTCGACCTGGTGCAGCTGATGGCCTACGACCAGCACGGCCCCACGTGGAGCGGTCCGGGGCCGATCGGCGCGCTGACCTGGCAGCGCCGCACCCTGGGCGCCCTGCTGACGCAGGTCCCGGCCGCGAAGGTGGACCTCGGGGTGGCCGGCTACGGCTACACCTGGCCGCGCCGCGGCACCGGCGGGCCGGTCACCGTCGCGCGGGCCCGCGAGCTGGTCCGGCGCGACGGGGCCCGCGCGACCTGGGACGCCCGGGCCGGCGAGTGGCGCGCGCGGCTCGACGACGGGACCGCGCTGCGCTGGTCCGACCGCCGCTCGCTGCGGCTGCGACGCGCGCTGGCGCGCGGCCAGGGCCTGCACGGCCTGGCGATCTGGCGGATCGGCTCGGCCGACACCGTGCCGGCGGGCCGCCCGTGACCGCCCTGCGCCGTCCCTCGGCCGCCCTGTACGACGCGTGGCTGGACTGCGTCCGCGACTTCGGCGACGGTCCGCGCGACGGCTCCGGCGACTGGCAGGTCCCCGACTTCGGCCCCGACCCGACGACCTTCGCCGCGCTCCTGGAGATCACCACGGCCGAGGCCGACACGTCGCGCGAGCTGCCGGAGGGGCACGTCCACTGCGACTACTTCTGGGTCTTCGCGGACAGCGAGATGATCGGCTTCGTGGCCGTCCGGCACGCGCTCGACAACGAGTTCCTGCGCACGCTCGGCGGGCACGTCGGCTACAGCGTGCGGCCGTCGTACCGCCGACGGGGCCACGCGACCGCTGCCCTCGGCCTGGCCCTCGGCCGGGCCCGCGAGCTCGGGCTGGAGCGGGTGCTCCTCACCTGCGACGTCGACAACGTCGGCTCGGCGCGCACGATCGAGAGCCAGGGTGGGGTGCTGGAGGACGTCCGGCAGGGCAAGCGGCGCTACTGGATCGCGGTCCGCTAGGCCCGCCCCTGGAGGCCGGCCGCCCAGTCGACGACCGCCGCGCAGAGCACGTCAACCGGGAGGGCGCTGTCCAGGCGCAGCACCGGGCGGTCCAGGTCGTCCAGCCACTCCTCGTGCCGGACGCGGGACCGGCCGTCGAAGCCGGGGTCGTCGTACCCGCGGGCCCAGGCGAGGAACACGGAGGTGGCGTCGTCGATCGGCGCACCGCCCCGACGGAGCAACTGTCGGGCCTCGAGCCGGGCCAGCCGGACCTCGGGGTCGAGGGTCAGGAACACCACGCCGTCGCACCGCTCGACGATCTCGTCGCCCCACCCGAGCATGGAGCCGGACAGCACCCATGCGGGGCGCGGCACGAAGATCTCGTTCATCAGCCGGAGCCGATGCGCCGGTTCGCGCTGCTCGACGTACGCCGGGCTGGTCGGGACCCAGAAGTAGTCGTCGGCGTCGGCGTGCGGGACGGACAGCGCACCGGCCACGGCCCGGCCCAGGGTCGTCGTGCCGGCACCGCTCGCGCCCGTCAGGTGGAGGCGGCAGGTCATGGCCCGACCCTAGGACGTCGTCACATCCGGGCCGCGAACCGCCGCCCGCGCAGCGCCTGCTCGACCAGACCGACGGCCCGTCGTACGCCGGCGAGCCGCGCCTCCTCGGTGAGCCAGGCCTGGATCGCCGCGTCCACCACGTCCGGCGGGACGACGTCGCGGAGCTCGGCCCGGGCCTCGCTCAGCGCCCGCCGCGTGGTGGCCTGGCAGGCCTCGACGTGGAGCACGCCGAACCGGGCGAGCACGAGGGCATGGCGGCGCAGCACGGCGTACGAGCGGTACTCCGGCGGGCACTGGTCGAGCAGCCAGTCGACGGCCGTCCGCTCCCAGTCGGGAGCATCGGGAGGGCGGACCCCGGCGGGCCAGCCGGGAGGAGCGACGGACATGCCCCCACCCTAGCTCACGAGTCGAACGTCTGTTCGAGATCGGCGAGGAGCGGATCGCGGAGGCCGACCGCGTCGAGCGCCCAGAACGGGTCGCAGGGGACGAGCTGCCCGACCATCCACGGCTCCCAGGCCTCGAACGTGATCACCTGGAACGCCGGGTCGGGGATCCGGGTCGAGGGCCGCACGAAGCCGAGGCCGCTGGCCCGGACCCAACCCCGGGGGCCGTAGTAGTCGGGCGAGCCCTCCAGGAACACGGCCGGTACGCCGGTCCCGCGCGCGGCCGACACGGCGGCCTCCAGCAGGTCGGCCCCGATCCCCCGCCCCTGGTACGGCGGCTCCACGGCCAGCGGGCTGAGCACCAGCACCTCGACCAGTGCCTCCCGGGCGTCGACCCACGACTGGCTCAGCTGCACGTGCCCGACCACGACCCCGTCGGCCTCGGCGACCAGGCTGGCCCGGGTCCGACCCGCCGCGTCGAGCGCCCGCACCAGCTCCGCGACGTGCGCACCGTCGTCACCGAACGCCTCGGCGACGATCCGTTCCACCTCGGCCCGGTCGTCGGCCGCTTCGGGCCGGATCTCCATGCCGCTCCGCTCGCCGTTCACGCCGACACCAGGAAGCTCAGCCGCACGTCGCGGTCGTGGTTGTCGACGTTGAGGTCGACCAGGCAGATGCTCTGCCAGGTGCCGAGGGCCAGCTCGCCCTCGATCACCGGAACAGTCGCGTACGGCGGGATCAGCGCCGGCATCACGTGCGACCGGCCGTGGCCGGGCGTGCCGTGCCGGTGCCGCCACCGGTCGTCGGCCGGCAGCAGGTCGGCGAGCGCCGCGAGCAGGTCGTCGTCGCTCCCCGCCCCGGTCTCCAGGACGGCGATCCCGGCCGTGGCGTGCGGGACGAAGACGTGCAGGAGCCCGTCCCCCCGCCCCGCCACCCACGACGCGCAGTCGCGCGTGATGTCGAGGACGGCGTCCCGGTTACCGGTGCGAAATCGCTTCGTCTCCGTGTGCATACCGCGATGCTAGATAGTGCGGTCCCATGGAGGTCCTGTCCCGCGCGTGGCGCACCGACCTGGCGCTGCTCGAGGGCTCGGGCAGCGTCGTCGAGCACCACGGCACGTACGTCGTCGTCCGCACCCCGGACAACCCGGGCTTCCGGTGGGGCAACTTCCTGCTGCTGCGGACCTCGCCGAAGCCGCGCCAGCTCGACCGCTGGCTGGAGGTCTTCGCCGAGGCGCTCCCCGACGTCCGGCACCGCACCTTCGGCGTCGACGACCCCGCAGGCGGCCGGGCGGCCCTGAAGGTCTTCGCCGACCGGGGCTACCGGACCAGCGAGTCGACGGTGCTCACCGCCGACGACGTGCACCCGCCGCGCCACCCCAACCACGCCGTCGAGCTGCGCCCGTTGACGACCGACGACGACTGGGCGCAGCGCGTCGACCTGGCCATCGCCTGCAACACCGACAGCGCCGGGCCGGCGTTCGAGACGTTCGCGACCCGGCAGGCCGAGGCCGAGCGCCGGCTCGCGACGACCGGCAGCGGCGCGTGGTTCGGGGCCTTCGACCGGGGCCGGATGCTGTCCGGCCTCGGCATCTTCCGCGCCGGCCCCGACCTGGCCCGCTTCCAGAACGTCGAGACCCATCCCGAGAACCGCGGTCGCGGCCTGGCCGGCACCCTGGTCCACCACGCCGGCCGGCACGCGCTCGACACCCTCGGGGTCTCGACGCTGGTGATCGTCGCCGACCCCGACTACCACGCCCTGCGGATCTACCAGGGCGTCGGCTTCGGCGGCTCCGAGACGCAGCTGCAGGCCGAGCTCGACGCGGTGTGAAACCGCGGACATCCCCGGCCCCGGGCGTCTATCGTCGTCCGCGAACACCCGGCACCGCCTGCGAGGAGCACCTCCGTGATCAAGGACGTCGTGATCAAGGACGGCGAGCTCCGGACCTGGATCCTCATCGCGTCCTCCGCCCTGTTGGGCTGGGCGTTGCCACTCGGAGGATGGTCGACCACCCTGAGCGCCGTCGCCTACAGCGCCCTGCTCCACCTCGCGTCCGATGCCCTCATGCGGGCAGCGCGCCCCGGCTTCGACCTGGAGTCCGTCTCGGCCCACGCCGTCGGGATCAGCGCCATCTGCGCGCTGGCGGCCCACCAGCTGCCCTCGCCGGCGGTGGTCGGCGTCGGGGTGTCGACGCTCGTCGTGCTGGTGCTCGCTCTGGAGGCCGTCTCCCGCCTGAGCAGTCGGCGCCGTCCCCGCGTGGTGCCGGTCCCGGCGAGCCGCTAGACCGAGGAGCCCGTCCCGCCGGTCGGGTTCGGCGTGCCGCCGGCGCAGGTCACGCCCTGCTCCGGTGCGGTGACACCGCCGCCGTACTCCTCCAGGAAGAGCGCGAGCCGGTCGTCGTCGGCGCCGTCGAGGTGCAGCTGGCGGCCCCACACCGTGACGACCACGGGCGCGGGCAGGTCGTCGTACGGCGACAGGATGCCGTTCTGTGGCAGCACCTCGGTCAGGGCCGCCACGTCGTCGTCGGACAGCCCCGGTCGGTAGGTGATCCACACCGTGCCGTGCTCGAGGTCGTGGACGACGTTCTCGTCGCGGACCGGGACGTCGTACACCCCGCAGTCGAGCCAGACCTCGTCGTGCGGTCCGCCCATCGGCGGCGTCGTCGGATACGACTGGTCGCCCGTGACGTGATCGGTCCGCAGGTCCTCGGCCACCACGACCTCGTCCAGGTTGACCGGCCCACGCTCCGGGTCGTCGGCGAGCAGCGCCACCGGCAGTGCGACCGCGCCGACGACCAGCGCGACGGCGGCGACCAGCGCCACGATCAGCCGGCCGGTACGCCGGGGCGGCGGCGTCTCGCCCAGCGACTGGAGGAACACCTCCCCCGGCGGCGCCGGCGGCGGCGGCGCGGTCGGGAACGGCTGGTACGGCGGGGGCGGCGGGGGCCCGTCGTGCGACATCAGGCCTCGAGCGCCCGCTCGATGCGCTCGACCTTGGCCGTCAGCTGGCCGTCCCAGCCGGGCCGGATGTCGGCCTTGAGCACCAGGCCGACCCGCGGGGAGACGGCCGCGACCACGTCGACGGCGCGCTTCACCACCGCCATCACCTCGTCCCACTCCCCCTCGATGTTGGTGAACATCGCGTTGGTCTCGTGGGGCAGCCCGGACTCGCGGACGACGCGCACGGCCGCAGCGACGGCCTCGGTGACGCCGCCGGTCTCGTCGGCGGTGGTGGGGCTGATGCTGAAGGCCACGATCATGGCTCCACGGTAGCCAGCGCGTCGGCGGCGTCCGGCACCAGCGTCCGCAACCGGGCCAGGGCGTCGCGGGCCTGCGACTTGACCGTGCCCACCCCGATGCCGAGCACCTCGGCCGTCTGCCGCTCGGTGAGGTCCTCGTAGTAGCGCAGCACGAGCACCGCTCGCTGCCGCGGGGCCAGCCGCAGCAGCGCGGCCCGGAGCACCTCGCGGTCGTCGAGGTCGGGTCCGGCGACCGGCCGGTCGGGCAGCACGTCGGCGGAGTGCTCGCGCCACCGCCGTCCCCGCCATCGGCTGACGTTCTCGTGGACCAGGATCCGGCGCACGTAGGGCTCCGGGTCGTCGGCGATCCGCCGCCACTTCGGCACCGCCTTGACCAGCGCCACCTGGACCAGGTCCTCGGCGTCGGCGTGCTGGCCCGTCAGGAGGTACGCCGTCCGCAGCAGCGCCCCGCGGCGGGCAGCGACGTACTCCTCGAACCCGCTGCGGTCAGGGGCGAACACGACGCCTCCACAGGAGGAGGGCGCCGGATCCGACGCCCAGTACCACGACCAGCCACACCAGCAGGTCGTGGCGCGGGCCGGGGACCACCGGAGGCTCGACCCCGTCCACGAGCGGCGCGGACCAGAGGTCCGCAGCGTAGACCGGGGCCATCCCCTGGTCGGGACCGGTCGACAGTCGCTCCTCGACGGACTCACCCGTGACGACGTCCACGATCCTGACCGCTCCTTGGAAGTCGTCGACCACGACGCGCCGCGAGTCCCGCCATCCGAGGATCCGACCGGGCTCGATGTCGATCTCGATCTGCCGTCCCGATGCCGCTGCCGGGGTGTGCCCCGCGTAGAGGAACCAGTCGGTCGCCACATCCGCGGCCACCTTGCGATGGCCGATGTAGGCGAACCCGCGACCATGCGGGGCGAACGACGCCTGAACCACCTCCTGGGGCACCACGACCCGCGACGTCGTGCGCGAGACGGGATCGAGCGTGAAGGTCGTCGTGCTGCGGGACCACACCACGCCGTGCGGTCCGGCGCCCATGTTCGGCAGCCAGTACTTGCCGGGTGCCTCCGCCTCCAGGGGCTCTCCCGTCTCGATGTCCCAGACGACCAGTGCGTCCGTGCGGTTCGTGACCGGGAGCTCCTTCGAGTAGCTCGTCACCAGGAAGCGTGAGTCCCCGGTGAAACCGAGGTCGAGACCTTCCGGCTGCTGAGGAGCCGGCATCTCCGGATCCTCAAGCTTCCTCGCCCGGCCCGTGGTGTTGTCGTAGACCGCCCACCCCGCCACCGCGACTTCGCCGTCGGACCCGGCCACGAAGCGGGTGTAGCCGATCCTCGTGCCGTCCGGGGACAGGGTGAGACTTCCCGGCCCCAAGCCCAGGCGGGCCTCCGGTGTGGTCAGGAAGGGCAGGTCGATCCAGCGCGCACTCCCGTCCACCGCGGACACCCCGAACACCGACGGGGCCGTTCGCATCCCCGTCAGTCCGTCCCGCCACTTGCGCATCCCGACGGCGATCGCCGCCAGCGGACCGGGAGGTCCTACCTCGTCCGAGCCTGGCGCCCATCCGCTCGGGGCGTGCACCGTCCGCGGCAGATTGCGCTCGGTGCGGCCCAGGTCCACCGGATCCGGCCCCGCGGGGTGGCGCGGACCTAGCATCAACGCACCTGCCGCCACAGCCACGACGACGAGGCACCAGGCCGCGGCCGCCTCCACCCGCCGCCGGCGCCCGTAGCGCCGTCCCCGATCCCACAGCTCGGGCTCGGGGCCGCCCTCAGGCGCGGTGTCGGCCAGGTCGGCCAACCGGTCGTGCAGGGTGCTCATCGTCGTCCTCCAGGAGTGGGTTCACCCCTCACACGCGACGAGGGCCCCGGACGGAGGGGTCAGAAGACGACGTACTCCTTCGGGCGGGCGAAGAAGCCCGCCTCCGAGGAGAGGCTGATGCAGAGGATGCCGCCGAGGTCGTTGAGGCACTGGACGTCGCCGGCGCGGGCAGCCTCGCCCGGGTTGAGCACGTCGGGCATGTCGCCGCGGATGGTGTCGGTGTTGCACACCGGCTGCACCCGGCCGTCCTGGAACTCCAGGCGGCCCACCTTGGTGGTCAGCGCCTCGCCGCAGACCTCCGGGTCCTCGGCGCCGTCGCGCTCGCCGAGCTCGCAGCCGGGGAACAGCTCCTTGTCGTCGAGCACGCAGTAGATGTCGGTGTCGGTCTGGAACCGGCGGTACGACGCGGGCTCCTGGCCGAGCGCGTCGAAGCGCTCCACCGCGTCGTCGTACGACTGCGGCACCTCGGTGGGCGCCGGCGGCTCCTCCGAGGGCTCCTCCGACGGCGTCTCGCTCGGCTCCTCGGACGGCGTGGGCTCCGGGGTGGGTGACGGGCTCGGCGTCTCCGTGACCGTCACCGTGGCCGAGGGCTCCTCGGCCGTCGACGACGCGTCGTCCCCACACCCGGCGAGCGCGCCGCCCAGGAGAACGACCCCGCAAATGACCTGTGCCACCCTGCTCCGCTTCACAGGGAGCAAGGGTGGCACAGGTCAGAGGTGGATCAGCGGAGGCGCTCAGGCCTTCCGCAGGTTCCGCAGGACGTACTGCATGATGCCGCCGTTGCGGTAGTAGTTCGCCTCGCCGGGGGTGTCGATCCGGACCACGGCGTCGAACTCGACGTCGCCGGCCTTGACCTTGACGGTCTTCGGCGTGCGGCCCTCGTTGAGCTCGGTGATGCCGGTGATGGAGAACTCCTCCTCGCCGGTCAGACCCAGCGACTCGGCGCTCTCGCCCGCGGGGTACTGCAGCGGGATCACGCCCATGCCGATGAGGTTGGAGCGGTGGATCCGCTCGTACGACTCGGCGATGACCGCCTTGACGCCCAGCAGCGAGGTGCCCTTGGCCGCCCAGTCGCGCGACGAGCCGGAGCCGTACTCCTTGCCGGACAGCACGACCAGCGGGATGCCCGCGGCGATGTAGTTCTCCGAGGCCTCGAAGACCGAGGTGACCTCGCCGCCGTTGGTGAAGTCACGCGTGACGCCGCCCTCGGTGCCCGCCGCCAGCTGGTTGCGCAGCCGGATGTTGGCGAAGGTGCCGCGGATCATGACCTCGTGGTTGCCGCGGCGCGAGCCGTAGGAGTTGAAGTCGCGGTTCTCGACACCGTGCTCGGCCAGGTAGCGGCCCGCCGGGGAGTCCTTCTTGATCGCGCCGGCCGGGCTGATGTGGTCGGTGGTGACCGAGTCGCCCAGCTTCAGCAGCACCCGCGCCCCCGCGATGTCGGAGACCGGCTCGGGGGTGTCGGGCATCCCGTCGAAGTAGGGAGGCTTCCGGACGTACGTCGACTCCGGGTCCCAGGCGAAGGTCTTGCCCTCGGGGGTCGGCAGCGACTGCCACTGCTCGTCGCCGGCGAAGACGTCCTGGTAGCTGTCGCCGAACATCTCCGAGTTGATCGCCTGCGCGATCGTCTCCTCGACCTCGGACGGCGACGGCCACACGTCCTTCAGGAAGACGTCGTTGCCGTCCTGGTCCTGGCCCAGCGGGTCGGTGAACAGGTCGACGTCCATCGAGCCGGCCAGCGCGTAGGCGACGACCAGCGGCGGCGACGCCAGGTAGTTCATCTTGATGTCGGGGTTGATCCGGCCCTCGAAGTTGCGGTTGCCGGAGAGCACCGAGACGACCGACAGGTCCTTCTCGTTGACCGCGGCGGAGACCTCGGGGATGAGCGGGCCGGAGTTGCCGATGCAGGTGGTGCAGCCGTAGCCGACCAGGTTGAAGCCGAGCTTGTCGAGGTACGGCGTGAGGCCGGACTTCTCGTAGTAGTCGGACACGACCTTGGAGCCGGGGGCCAGCGTCGTCTTGACCCACGGCTTGCGCTGCAGGCCCTTCTCGACCGCCTTCTTGGCCAGCAGGCCCGCGCCGATCATCACCGACGGGTTGGAGGTGTTGGTGCACGACGTGATCGCCGCGATCGTCACCGCCCCGTGGTCGAGGGTGAACTTCGTGCCGTCCTCCAGGGTGACGTCGACGGGGCTGCTCGGCCGGCCGCCGTCCTTCGCCGCCGCGGAGAGGTGGTTGCTCGGCGGCGCGGAGGTGCCGTGGCCGTTGCTGGTGGCCGGGTCGGACGCGGGGAAGGTCTCGGCGACGGACTCGTCGTACCCGTCCTCCTCCTCGCCGGCGACGTAGTCCTTCAGCGAGGCGCGGAAGGACTGCTTCGCGTCGGTGACCTGGATCCGGTCCTGCGGGCGCTTGGGGCCGGCGATGGACGGGACGACGGTCGCGAGGTCGAGCTCGAGCTTCTCGCTGAAGCGCGGCTCGGCCTGGGGGTCGTGCCACAGGCCCTGGGCCTTGGCGTAGGCCTCGACGAGCGCGAGCTGCTCGGGCGAGCGGCCGGTGAGCTCGAGGTACTTGGTGGTCTCCTCGTCGATCGGGAAGACCGCGATGGTCGAGCCGAACTCGGGGCTCATGTTGCCGATCGTGGCGCGGTTGGCCAGCGGCAGCGCGGAGACGCCCGGGCCGTAGAACTCGACGAACTTGCCGACGACGCCGTGCTTGCGCAGCATCTCGGTGATCGTGAGCACCAGGTCGGTGGCGGTCGAGCCCTCGGGCAGGTCGCCCGACAGCTTGAAGCCGACCACGCGCGGGATCAGCATGGAGACGGGCTGGCCGAGCATCGCGGCCTCGGCCTCGATGCCGCCGACGCCCCAGCCGACCACGCCGATGCCGTTGACCATCGTGGTGTGGGAGTCGGTGCCGACGCAGGTGTCGGGGTAGGCCTGCAGCGTGCCCTCGACCTCGCGGGTGAAGACCGTGCGGGCCAGGTGCTCGATGTTGACCTGGTGGACGATGCCGGTGCCCGGCGGGACCACCTTGAAGTCGTCGAAGGCGCCCTGGCCCCACCGCAGGAACTGGTAGCGCTCGCGGTTGCGCTCGTACTCGATCTCGACGTTGCGGCCGAAGGCCTCGGGCGAGCCGAACACGTCGGCGATGACGGAGTGGTCGATGACCATCTCGGCCGGCGCGAGCGGGTTGATCTTGGACGGGTCGCCGCCGAGGTCGGCCATCGCCTCGCGCATGGTGGCGAGGTCGACGACGCAGGGGACGCCGGTGAAGTCCTGCATGATCACACGCGCCGGCGTGAACTGGATCTCCTTGTCGGGCTCGGCCGTCTCGTCCCAGCCGGCCAGCGCCTTGATGTCGTCGGCGGTGATGTCGGCGCCGTCCTCGGTGCGCAGGAGGTTCTCCAGCAGCACCTTCAGGCTGAACGGGAGGCCCGCGACGTCCAGGCCCTCCCCCGTGACCGCGTCGAGGCGGAAGATCTCGTAGGACGTCCCGTCGACGTCCAGGGTGCTCTTCGCACCGAAGCTGTCCTTGCTGGCCAAGGCCTTCATCTCCTCATTCGGATCTGCACGTCTGCGGGTCTCTCCCGCCATCTTGCCGTCGCCGGTCGTCACGGAAAAAGGAAGGCTGACCTAACTTGGTCCGGCCCGAGCGACGGGCATATCTCTTGACGTCAAGATACACGACGTCGAGCAGAAATGCGGACAACCCCGGCGGTCGGTCCGGGGTTGTCCTGCTCGGGAGGGAGCGAAAGGGTTCAGCAGACGACGGCCACCGCGAAGCTGCGGTCCGCGGCGGCACCGGCGGAGTCGAAGGTCTTCACGTAGAGACCCGAGCCGTTGGCCTCCAACCCGGTCGTGAGGACCTCGCCCGGGAAGTTGAAGATCCCCACTCCCGGCGTGGTCATCGAGGCGACGGCCGCGCAGTCGGTGATGTCGGTGGCGAAGACGACCTGGTAGAGACCGGTCCCGGTCCTGGCCGACGAGACCGCGTTCAGCGACTGGCCCGTGACCAGCACCCCGTTGGACCGCACGACGGCTCCGTGCACGTTGCCGGCTCGTCCCGCGGTGGTGGCGAACGCGGCCGACGGCACCTCGGCGAGGGTGGACTCCTGCACGTCCGCGCCGGTGAGGGAGTCGTTCTTGACCTTGGTGGCCGTGACGGCGTTGCGGGCCAGGTCGGGGTTCTTCACCGCACCCGCCCGGATCTGCTTGGAGCCGACGGAGTTCTTGGCGAGGGCGCCGGCCGCGACGGCGGTGCCCCCACCGCCGAGCACCAGGACCAGAGCGAGGGTGGAGGCGACGTTGGCGTAGGTGAACCGGGAGGAGGTCATGGCCGTCAACCTAGGAAGGCGGCCCCGGCCCCCGGCATGGCCCGAACGGGTCATGGCGCGAGTGCCGGGCGTCGTACTCGGGGCTCAGCCCTGGGCGAGCTCCGCGACGTGCTGCCACTGCTCCCAGCCGGCCAGCCGGCCCTCGTAGTCGGCCTTGGCGATCCCGAGCGGCGCGGCCCCGAAGAACACCCGCAGCGGCGGGTCGTCCGCGTCGACGACGGCCAGCACGGCCTTCGCGGAGGCGGTGGGGTCGCCCGGCCCGGCGCCGGCCGACGATTGCTGACGTCGCTGCTCGGCCCGGCGCTCGCGCGCGGCGTCGTACGCCGGCAGCGGGGTGGCGTGCTTCGCCGAGGGGCCGCTCCAGTCGGTCGAGAAGCCGCCCGGCTCGATGAGGGTGACGTGGATGCCGAACTCCCCCACCTCGGCGGCCAGCGCCTGGCTGAAGCCCTCTAGGGCCCACTTGGACGCGTGGTAGGCGGACAGGTTGGGGAACGCCGAGATGCCGCCGATCGACGACACCTGCAGGACGTGGCCCGAGCCCTGCTCGCGCAGCAGCGGCAGCGCGGCCTGGGTGACCCAGATGGCGCCGAAGACGTTGGTCTCGATCTGGGCGCGCAGCTCCTCCTCGCTGAGCTCCTCGACCATGCCGAACTGGCCGTAGCCGGCGTTGTTGACGACCACGTCGAGGCGACCGAAGTGGTCGTGGGCCCGCTGGACGGCGGCGAAGTCGGCCGCCCGGTCGGTGACGTCGAGCTCGAGGACGAGCAGCGCGTCGCCGTACTGCTGCACGAGGTCGTCGAGGGTGCTGGTGTCGCGGGCGGTGGCGGCGACGCGGTCACCGCGGTCGAGGGCGGCCACGGTCCACTCGCGACCGAAGCCGCGGGACGCGCCGGTGATGAACCAGGTCTTGCCGGATGAGTCGGTCATGCCCTCGAACGTACGACCTGGAGCGCACTCACACTCAAGCCGGCACGAGCCGGGCGACGCACTCCACGTGATGGGTCATCGGGAACAGGTCGAAGGCGCGCAGCCCGGCCACCACGTAGCCGTGCTCGGCGAAGATGGCCACGTCGCGGGCCAGGGCGGCGGGGTCGCAGGCGACGTAGGCGACGGCCCTCGGGGACCGCGCGACGATCTGCTCCACGACGGCGCGCTTCGCTCCCTCGCGGGGCGGGTCGAGGACGACCAGGTCGAAGGGGTCGTCGTACGACGTGGCGAGCACCTCGCCGACGTCGCCGGCCCGCACCTCGGCGGTCGGGACGTTGCGGGTGGAGAGGGCCGAGGCCCGCGGGTCGCCCTCGACGGCCACCACCCGTCCCTCAGGGCCGACGGCCTCGGCGAGGAAGCGGGCGAAGAGCCCGACCCCGGCGTACAGGTCGAGGCAGCGCTCCCCCGGCCGCGGCTCGAGCGCCTCCAGGACGGCGGTGACCAGGGTGTCCGGCGCTCCGGGGTGGACCTGCCAGAAGCCGTCCTCGGCCACCTCGAAGGCGTGCCCGAGGGCGGTGTGGTCGGACGGCGCGGGCGCTTCGAGGAGGCACTCGTCGACGGGCACCAGCCGGTGCGAGCGGTGCTGGCGCATGGCCCGGCGACCGTCCGGGAGGGTCGCGTAGCGCTGGCGGGTGCGCCAGTGCAGGCCTGCGTCGTCGCCGGGGACCGCCTCCACCACGACGTCGAGCTCCAGGCGCGCCAGCCGCGAGAGCTGCTCGCGGACGACGTCGGCCTTCAGGGCGCGCTGCCGGTCGAGCGCGACGTGCTGGAAGTCGCAGCCCCCGCAACGGCCGGGGCCGGCGTACGGGCACGGGGCCTCGACGCGGTCGGCGGACGCGTCGAGGACCTCGACCGCGTCGCCGCGCCAGAAGCGGTCGCCGTCGGTGCCCTCGGTGATCTCCAGGACCACCCGCTCGCCCGGGACGGCGTGCCGGAGGAAGACCACGCGGCTCTCGGGCTCGGGGAGGCGGACGATGCAGTGGCCGCCATGGGCGACCGGGCCGACCTCGGCCTCGAAGCGCTCGCCGACGCGGGAGCGCCCGCGGGCCTGGCGGGCTCGGGGGTGACGCGGGCTCACCGCGGGACCTGGCCGTCGTCGCGCTTGTCGACCTGGCCGCGGCGCAGGTCACCGGGGCGGACCCGGAAGTCGTCGCGCAGCTCCCGCTCCTGGGCGATCCGGGACGAGCGCAGCTGGTAGGGCACCGAGATGACCATGACGCCGGGGGTGAACAGCAGGCGGCCCTTGAGCCGCAGGGCGGTCTGGTTGTGGAGCAGTTGCTCCCACCAGCGGCCGACGACGTACTCGGGAATGTAGACCGCGACCACGCCGCGCGGGTTGGCGCGGCGGATCTCGGTGGCGTACTCGACCACCGGCCGGATCAGCTCCCGGTACGGCGAGTGCAGCACCTTCAGCGGCACGTCCATGCGCCGCTCGTCCCACTCGTCCAGCAGCCGGTTCGTCGCTGCCGGGTCGGCGGCGACGTAGATGCCCTCGAGGATGTTGGGCCGGGTGGCCTTGGCGAAGGCCAGGGCCCGCAGCGTCGGCTTGTGCAGCTTGGAGACCAGGACGATGGCGTGCACCCGGGTGGGCATCAGCTTGTCGTCCTCGTCGGCGGCGAGCTCCTCGGCGACCTGGTCGTAGTGGGTGCGGATGCCCCGCATCAGCAGGAAGAAGCCGATCATCGCCAGGATGGTGATCCAGGCCCCGGCGAGGAACTTGGTGATCAGGATGATGACCAGCACGACCGCGGTCATGGCCAGGCCGATCGTGTTGATCACCCGCGAGCGGGCCATCTTGCGCCGTACGGCGGGGTCCTTCTCAGTCGCGAGGTGCCTCGTCCAGTGCCGGATCATGCCGAGCTGGCTGAGGTTGAACGACACGAAGACGCCGACGATGTAGAGCTGGATCAGCTTGGTGGTCTCGGCGTCGAAGGCCAGGATCAGCGCGATGGCCATCGCGGCCAGGAAGACGATGCCGTTGCTGTAGGCCAGCCGGTCGCCCCGAGACCCGAGCGCCCGCGGCGCGAAGCCGTCCTGGGCGAGGATCGACCCGAGCACCGGGAAGCCGTTGAACGCCGTGTTGGCGGCCAGCACCAGGATCACGCCGGTGACCGTGACGACGAGGTAGAAGCCGGGCGAGAAGTCGCTGAAGACGGCTCGGGCGATCTGGGCGATCACGGCGTGCTGCTCGTAGTCGCCGCCGACCGGCGTGCCGTCGCCGTACGTCAGCCGGTCGAGGTCGTGCGGGTCGACGTACCGGATCCCCATCTGGCGGGCCAGCACGATGACGCTGACCATCATGGTGATCGCGATCATCCCGAGCAGCAGCAGCGTCGTCGCGGCGTTCTTGCTCTTCGGTCGCTTGAAGGCGGGGACGCCGTTGGAGATCGCCTCGACCCCGGTCAGCGCCGCGCACCCCGACGAGAACGCCCGGGCCAGCAGCAGCAGCAGGCCCAGCGTCGTGAGCGGCTCCTCGAGGCCCGGCTCCGGCTTGATGAGCAGCTCGGCGCTCTCCACCTCGGGCAGGTCGCCGAGCATCATCCGCAGGAAGCCGTAGGCACACATGCCGAGGATCGCCACCATGAACGCGTACGTCGGGACGGCGAAGAAGCCGCCCGACTCGCGGATGCCGCGCAGGTTGATCGCCATCAGCAGCACCACCGCCACCGACGCGGCGGTCGCCTCGTGGCCCTGCAGCGCGGGGATCGCGGAGGCGGCGTACTGGGCGCCGGAGGAGATCGACACCGCGACGGTCAGCACGTAGTCGACCAGCAGCGCGCTGGCCACCGTGGTGCCGGCCGTCTTGCCGAGGTTGACCGTCGCGACCTCGTAGTCGCCGCCCCCGCTCGGGTAGGCGTGCACGGTCTGGCGGTAGGAGGCGATCACGACCGCCATCACCAGCGCGACGGCGAGCCCGATCTTCCAGGAGAAGGAGTACGCCGACACGCCCGCGAGCGAGAGCATGATGAAGACCTCGTCGGGGGCGTAGGCCACCGAGGAGAGCGCGTCGCTGGCGAAGACCGGCAGCGCGATGCGCTTGGGGAGCAGCGTCTCGCCCAGCTGGGAGCTGCGCAGCTTGCGCCCCAGCAGGATCCGCTTGGAGACGTCGCCAGCACCCACGAGGCGGAACGCTACGGGACTCGGCGTGATTGCGGCGCCTTAGGGATACGGTTCATGCGTGCATGTCGTGATCATGGGCTGTGGCCGCGTCGGTTCGACGCTCGCCCGCAGCCTCGAGGACCGCAACCACACGGTGTCGATCATCGACAGCGAGCCCGACGCCTTCCGGCGCCTCGGACCCGGCTTCAACGGCGACAAGGTCACCGGCATCGGATTCGACCAGGAGGTCCTCGAGAAGGCCGGCATCCGCCGCGCCGACGCGTTCGCGGCCGTCTCCTCGGGCGACAACTCCAACATCATCGCGGCCCGCGTGGCCCGCGAGACGTTCGGCATCCAGCAGGTCGTGGCCCGGATCTACGACCCGGGCCGCGCCGAGGTCTACCAGCGCCTCGGCATCACGACGGTCGCCACCGTGAAGTGGACCGCCGACCAGGTGCTGCGCCGGCTGCTGCCGGCCGGTGCCGAGCCGGACTTCCGCGACCCGTCCGGCACCATCCGCCTCGACCAGGTCCCGGCCCCCGAGCCGTGGGTCGGCGAGCGCACCGTCGCGTTCCAGGAGCAGACCCGGAGCCGGATCGCGTGGATCGACCGGCTCGGCGAGGGCATGCTCCCGACCCGCGAGAGCGTGATCCAGGAGGGCGACCTGCTCCACCTGGTGATGCGCGAGGAGAACGCGGCCCACGCCTACCGCGTCGTCGAGCGCGGACCCGAGGAAAGCTGAGGCCCTGACATGCGCGTAGCCATCGCCGGAGCCGGCGCCGTCGGGCGCTCGATCGCCCGTGAGCTGATCCAGAACGGCCACCAGGTGCTGCTGGTCGACAAGAACCCGGACTCGATCAAGCCCGAGCGGGTCCCCGACGCCGAGTGGCTGCTGGCCGACTCCTGCGAGCTGTCCTCGCTGGAGGAGGCCAGGCTCGACAAGTGCGACGTCGTCATCGCCGCCACCGGCGACGACAAGGTCAACCTGGTGACCTCCCTGCTGGCCAAGACGGAGTTCGGGGTCCCCCGCACGGTCGGCCGGGTCAACCACCCCAACAACGAGTGGCTGTTCAGCGAGGCCTGGGGCGTCGACGTCAACGTCTCGACCCCGCGGATCATGTCGGCCCTGGTCGAGGAGGCCGTCACGGTCGGCGACCTGGTCCGGCTGTTCACGTTCCGCCAGGGCAAGGCCAACCTGGTCGAGATGACCCTCCCCGCGGACTCGCCGTACGTCGGGAAGCCGACCGGGCTGATCCCGCTCCCGGAGAACTGCGCCCTGGTCACCATCCTGCGCGACGGCCAGGTCTACGTGCCCGACCCGGAGCAGCCGGTCGAGTCCGGGGACGAGCTGCTGTTCGTCGTACCGGCCGAGGGTGAGGACGCGCTGGAGCGGCTGCTGGCTCCGGAGAGCCACCCCGGCTAGCGCCTCGGGAGAGCGCGCCGCCGGCTCGACCACCGTCAGGAGGGCCGCTGGCGCGGCCCTTCCTAGTCCGCGGTGAGCCCGTGGTGCGGCTGGTCCTCGATCGGCGTCGCGTCGCGGGCGAGCAGCCAGATCATCGCGCCCCAGGAGCCGATCCGCAGCGCCCAGCCCAGGCCGAGCCGGAGGATGCCCAACAGGGCCACGGCCAGGTCGACGTCGATGGTGTCGCTCCAGCCGAGCAGCCAGATCGGGCCCTGGATCGCGACGCCGACGGCGCCGGGCAGCAGGAACAGCCAGGTCAGCCGGGTGCACAGCCGGACGACCTGCTTGTCGGCGTGCCAGGCGGTCGGGTCGCCGGTGACGCTGCCGAGCATGAACCCGACGAACGGCCAGCCGACCAGGCAGGACGCGGTCATCACGACGGTGTAGCCGAGGCTGATCAGGATGCCGGGCAGGAAGAAGGCCAGCGCCTGGTCGGACGCCGAGCCGCCGGAGCTGGCGGCGATCCGGACGAAGACCCAGCCGATGGCGATCGCGAAGAAGGCGTTCAGGACGTATTGGACCGTGCTCCGCTGCACCAGCCGTAGGACGAGGCAGACCGCAGCCGCCGCGACGCTGACCACCAGCGCCAGCTGGAGCTCCTTCGTGGTGAGCCAGAGCAGCGTGAACAGGATGCCGGGGACGCCGGCCTCGAGCATCCCGCGCCGGCCGCCGAGGGCGCTGGCCATCTGGGCCCGGACCAGGGCCTCGACGGTGTCGACCGAGACCGTCGGCTTGGCCGCCGCCGAGGACGGCTGCTGCTCGGCGGTCACGGCATCAGCTCGTAGCGCGGGTTGTAGAGCACCCGGACCCCGTCGTGCTGGCCGATCCGGCCCTGCACCTGGATCGAGCGGCCCGGCGCGATGCCGGCGATCCGCCGCCGGCCGAGCCAGACCAGGGTGATCACGCCCGAGCCGTCGAACAGCTCCGCCTCGAGGGCGGGGACGCCGCCGCGCGGGCGCAGGGTGACCGTCCGCAGGGTGCCGCGCAGCTGCACCCGCTCGCGGTCCGGTGCGGTCGCGATCGTGTCGTGGCCGGCATCGGCGTAGGTCTCGCGCATGTCGCGGGCGTGCTGGTCGCTGCTGTTGGCCCAGCGGCTGATGCTGCGGCGCAGCCGGCTCTTCTCCGCCATCACCGGCTCACGGGGTGGGCGGCTGGGCCGCGGGCTGGTCGACCTTGCGCGCGTTGGCGGGCAGGACGACCGGCAGCGGCTCGCCGACCGGCATCGCACCGACACCGCGCTGCACGGCGACGCTGCGGACGGTCTCGATCCACTCCTCCGGCAGCGACTCCTCCAGGGCCGGGCGGCCCATCACGGTGGCGCGCAGCAGCCACCGATCGCCGTTCACCCCGACGATCACGGACGGCTGGGTGGCGGTGCTGCCGTCGGGACGGCGTACCTGCAGCTGGCAGACCAGCTCGGTGCCGAACTCGCCCTCGCGCTCGGAGGCGGTGCCGCCGCGGCGGGCCATGTCGGCCGCCAGCTGGGGGCGCACCTCGGACCACAGGTCGCCGTTGCGGGGCGCGGCGAAGGCCCGGAGCTCCACGGCGCCCTCGGGGGCGGCGAGCAGCACCGACTGGACCGTGCCCGAGGCCTCGTCGACCTGCAGGCGCAGCTCGCGGCCCTCCTGGGGCGCGACCAGCAGCGACCCGAGGTCGACCCGCTCCACCCCGTCCTCGGGGAGGTCGGCGGCGTCGAACGGCCCGACCGGGGCCGGGACGTCGGCGGCGTCGGTCGACGCCTCGGCCGGGGTGGTGTCGGACTTGCGACGGAACTTCACTTCGAGCTGCTCCTCGGTGCGGGGCCCTGCGACGGGTGGGTCGGGCGGCTCAGGATCTGCCGAACCCGCCGGTAGAACCGTAGCCCCCGTCGCCACGGACCGACGCGGGGAGTTCGGAGACCTCGACGAACCGGGCCCGTTCGAACCGCTGGACGACGAGCTGGGCGATCCGGTCGCCCCGCCGCAGCTCGATCGGCTCGGCCGGGTCGTGGTTGACCAGGAGCACCTTGATCTCGCCCCGGTAGCCGGCGTCGACGGTGCCCGGGGTGTTCACGATCGACAGCCCGTGCCGGGCCGCGAGGCCGGACCGCGGGTGCACGAGGGCGACGTACCCGTCCGGGAGGGCGAGGGCCACGCCGGTCGGAACCAGCGCCCGCTCCCCCGGCGCCAGCGTCACGTCGACGGTCGTGAGGAGGTCGGCGCCGGCGTCGCCGGGGTGGGCGTACGACGGCAGCGGGAGGTCGGGGTCGAGACGCAGCACCTGCACGTCGAGGTCGGGGTGGGGCACTCGCGGAGCGTACCGACCGGGATGGGAAACTCTCCTCGTGCCCGACTCCCCTGCCCCCGGCTACGACGAGCGCCTCGGCGTCCCGCTGCGCTGGTGGGTGCAGGGGTTCATGTTCACCGCGAGCCTCTGGCTCGCCGTCCTGGCGGCCCTCCCCGAGGCCGCCGCCTGGGCGGCCACCGGTGTCGTGGCCGTGCTCGTGTCGTCCCTGTTCCTGGCCTACGGGTCGGCCCGGATCAGCGTCCACGACGGTGTGCTGCGGGCCGGGCGGGCGCGGATCGAGGCCCGGCACCTCGGGGCGGTCGAGGCCCTGGACCCCGAGGAGGCCCACCGGGCGGCCGGTCGCGACGCCGACGCCCGCGCCTACTTGCTCCTGCGGCCCTACCTGAAGCGCGCGGTCCGGGTCGCCATCACCGACCCGGCCGACCCGGCGCCGTACTGGCTGCTGAGCACCCGTCGTCCCGACGAGCTGGCCAAGGCCCTGGCCTCGCTGTCTGACGCTCCGACCGCTGGGTAATGTCCTGCCATGGCCAAGGACAGCTCCAAGATCTGGTCGGCCTTCTCCCTCGTCTCGGCCCTCGGGGCCGCGGCACTGGCGAAGAAGGCCGCTGACGCCACCTGGAAGGTGACGACCGGGAGGAAGCCCCCGGAGAACCCCGCCGACCCCGACGTCGAGATCTGGGAGGCGGTCGCCTGGGCGGTCACCAGCGGCGTGCTGGTCGGCCTCGCCCGGATGCTCGCCCAGCGGCGGGCGGCGTCGTACTACGCACGCTCCACGGGTCATCTGCCGCCCGAGCTGCGCCGCGACGGCGAGTAGAACCCGGCGACAGGCCCCGACACGACAGAAGGCCGCGACCCCCGAGGGGGTCGCGGCCTTCGCGCGTCGCGTCCTGGATCAGGCGCAGTCGCGGCAGATCATCTTCTTCTCGTCGGCCAGCTGCGACCGGTGGTGGACCAGGAAGCAGCTCATGCAGGTGAACTCGTCGTCCTGCTTCGGCTTCACCTCGACCGCGAGCTCCTCGTGGGACAGGTCAGCACCGGGGAGCTCGAAGGACTCGGCCGCCTCGGTCTCGTCCTCGTCGACCTTGCCGGAGTTCTTGTCGTGACGTCGCGCCTTGAGCTCTTCGATGCTCTCCTCGGACTGGTCTTCCTCGTTCTTGCGCGGTGCGTCGTAGTCGGTCGCCATAGCGTCACTCACTCCCCTCGTCTGTGCTGCCCCGTGTACCGGTCACCCGCGAGCCGCGTCGGCTCACGTCGTCGGCGCCAGATTGTGCACCATGCGCCCCCTCGAGCGCACACCGGTCGGGTGATGCGCCCCCACAACGCCGTCCGCTGAGCGGCTATTCCCCCTCCTCGGCGGCGAACCCTGCGGACACCACGGCCGCGTGGAGCTCGTCGTACGAAGGTGCCGGAGCACACACGATGAGGCTCAGTCCCCCGGCGCCGACCAGGAGCTCCCAGCGCGCCCCGGCGGCCTCGGCCACCAGGGCGCCGGCCGCGTGGTCCCACAGGTTGACGCCCTCCTCGACGTAGGCGTCGACGGTGCCGTCGGCCACCCCGCAGAGGTCGAGGGCGCAGGAGCCGAGCCGCCGGATGTCGCGGATCCGCGGCAGCAGGTCGAGCCAGGCGGTGACCTGCGCTCGTCGTACCTCGCGGTCGTAGGAGAACCCGGTCGCGATCAGCGTCTTGTCCAGGGGTACGGCGACGCGCGGCCGCACCGGCTCGCCGTCACGGGTCGCCAGCGGCCGGCCGTCCAGTTCGCGGTGGGCGACGTGCTCGGTGCCGGTGGCGACGTTGAGGACCACCCCCGCGACGACCGCTCCGTCGACCTCGACGGCGATCGAGACGGCGTACTGCGGGATGCCGTAGAGGAAGTTCACGGTGCCGTCGATCGGGTCGACGATCCAGCGCACCCCCGAGGTGCCGGCGACGTCGTCGCCCTCCTCGCCCAGGAACGCGTCGTCGGGGCGCTGCGCCCGCAGCAGCGCGCGGATCAGCTCCTCGCTGGCCCGGTCGGCCTCGGTCACGACGTCCACGTCGCTGGACTTGGTCGCGGCGACCGAGACCCCGGCGGCGCGCCGGGCGCGGACCAGCTCGGCGGCCTGCCGGGCCACGTCGAGCGCCAGGGCCGCGAGCTCCTGACCTGTCGGAGAGCTCATGCTCCGCACAGCGTCGGCTTGTCGGCGCGGGCGTTGGCGCAGCAGCCCACGGGGCAGGCGTCCCACATCGGCCCGATCGCCCCGGTCGACGCGCGGGCGACCTCCTGGCCCCGCTCGACCGCGGCCCGCTCCAGGAGCAGGTCGCGCACGGCCGCGACGAAGCGCGGGTCGGTGCCGGCGGTCGCCGAGCGGCGGGCGGGCAGCCCCAGCTCCTCGGCCGTGGCCAGCGCCTCGGTGTCGAGGTCGTAGATGACCTCCATGTGGTCGGAGACGAAGCCCACCGGCACCATCACCACGGCCGGCGCACCGGCCTCGTGCAGCGACGTGAGGTGGTCGTTGACATCGGGCTCCAGCCACGGGATGTGCGGGGCACCCGAGCGCGAGCAGTAGACCAGCTCGTGCGGGTGCTCGACCCCCGTCTCCTCGGCGACCCGGGCCACGACGGTCGCGGCCACGTCGAGGTGCTGCGTGACGTAGGCCCCGCCGCCCTGCTCCGGCGGGCCGGAGGCGTCGTTCATCGACAGCGGGATCGAGTGGGTGACGAAGGCGAGGTGGGCGCCGGCGCGGGCCTCCTCGGGCAGGTCGGCGAGCGCCGCCAGCACGCCGTCGACGACCGGCTCCACGAAGCCCGGGTGGTTGAAGTAGTGGCGCAGCTTGTCCAGCCGCGGCGCGCCGTCCAGCCCGTCGACGGCGTCGAAGAGGTTCTCGCGGTACTGCCGGCACGAGGAGTACGACGAGTAGGCGCTGGTGACGAAGCAGGCGGCCCGGGTCACCCCGTCGGCGGCCATCTGCGCGAGCGTGTCGGTGAGGTAGGGGTCCCAGTTGCGGTTGCCCCAGTAGACCGGCAGGTCGATCCCGGCCGCGGCGAGGTCCGTGCGCAGCCCGGCCAGGAACTCGCGGTTCTGGTCGTTGATCGGCGACTTCCCGCCGAAGAGGAAGTAGTGCTCGCCGACCTCCTCGAGCCGCTCGCGCGGGATGCCCCGGCCGCGGGTCACGTTCTCGAGGAAGGGGACGACGTCCTCGGGCGCCTCGGGTCCGCCGAAGGAGACCAGGAGCAGGGCGTCGTACGGCGAGACGTCGGGGGCATCGGTTGGCATGTCGCCATCGTAGGGAGGCGTGCGAATTGGCTGGGCGGCGCTCCCGCGCTCTACCTTGCGACTGCCATGGCCGCTCTCACGTCGTACCGCCGGGTGCTCGCGCAGCCCGGCACCGCCCGGTTCAGCCTCGCCGGGCTGGTCGCCCGCCTTCCCATCTCGATGGTCGGCCTCGGCATCGTGCTGCTCGTCGAGGACCAGTCCGGCTCGTACGGCGTCGCCGGCACCGTGACCGCCACCTACACCGTGGCCGGCGCCGGCCTGGCCATCGCCCAGGGCCGGCTGCTCGACCGCCTCGGCCAGCGCCTGGTGCTCACCGTGGCCGCCACGCTGTTCAGCGTCGCCATGGCGCTGCTCGTCTGGTCGGTGCAGGAGGACTGGCCGCGGGCGGCGACGTACGTCCTGGCCGCCGTGGCGGGCGCGACGCTCCCCCAGGTCGGCTCGTGCGTGCGCGCCCGCTGGTCGCACGTCCTCGACCGGTCCACCGACGTGCAGACCGCCTTCGCGCTCGAGGCGGTCCTCGACGAGGTCGTCTTCGTCGTCGGCCCGATCCTCGCGACCGTCCTGGCGACCACCGTCGACCCCGTGGTCGGCCTCGCGGTCGCCGTGGTGAGCGGGCTGGTCGGCTGCCTCGGGCTGGCCCGGCAGCACGCCACCGAGCCGCCGACCCACGTGCACGACCACGCCACCGGGCCGCGCCCGGCGATGCCCTGGCGCACCGTGGCGCCGCTGACCGTGGTCAGCGTCGGGCTCGGGGTGCTGTTCGGCGCGGCCGAGGTCACGACCGTGGCGTTCTCGGAGGAGCGGGGCGCCGAGGCGTACGCCGGCGCGCTGCTGGCTGTCTGGGCGCTCGGCAGCCTGCTGTCGGGCGTCGTCACCGGCGCGGTCAGCTGGCGTCGCGGCCCGTCGTACCGGGTCCGGGTCGGGGCGCTCGCCATGGCGGTGTCGATGCTCCCGCTGTTCCTGGTCGACTCGATGTGGACGATGGCCGTGCTGCTGCTGGTCGGGGGCTCGGCCACCGCCCCGACCCTGGTCGCCACGCTCTCGATGGCCGAGCAGGTCCTGCCGCGGCCCCGGATGACCGAGGGCCTGGCCGTCCTGCACACCGGCCTGGTCGCCGGGGTGGCCCCGGGTGCGGCGCTCAGCGGCTTCGTGGTGGACCACCACGGGGCGTCGGCGGCGTACCTCGTCAGCGCCGGCGCGGGCGTGCTCGCCGCCCTGGCCGCGCTGGCCCTCCCGCGGCAGGGGCGCACGACGTAGGTTCGGCGGCGTGACGCAGACCACACTGCCACCGATCGAGCACCCCACCCTGGCCGGGATCCTCCTCGCCCGCGCGGCCGACGACGCGACCGCGCTGCTCTTCGAGGACCGGCGCTGGAGCTACCGCGAGCTGCTCGCCGAAGCGGCGGTCCGGGCCGCGGTCCTGCGGCACCTGCGGCCCGAGGGCCGGCCCTGGCACGTCGGCGTCCTGCTCGACAACTCGCCCGAGTACCTCTTCCTCGTCGCGGGCGCCGCGCTCTGCGGGGCGAGTGTCGTCGGCATCAACCCCACGCGCCGCGGCGCCGAGCTGGCGACCGACATCCGCTCCACCGACGTCGACACGATCGTGTCCGCACCCGAGCACCTCTCCCTGCTCGCCGGCCTCGATCACGGGGCCGCTCGGGTGCTGGTCGCCGGCTCCGAGGAGTACGACGCCCTGCTGGCCGGCCACGCCGGCGCCGAGGTGACGGCGACGCCGGAGGCCCTGGACCCGACCACCCGACTGCTGTTGCTCTTCACGTCCGGCTCGACGGGCGCGCCGAAGGCGGTGGTCTGCTCGACCGGCCGGATGGCGATGATCGTCCAGCTCAACCCGCTCGTCCTCGAGCGCGACGACGTCGCCTACAACGCGATGCCGATGTTCCACGGCAACGCCCTGATGGCCTCGTGGGGGCCGTGCCTGCGCCGCGGCGCGGCCTTCGCCACCCGCCGCCGGTTCTCGGCCTCGGGCTTCCTCCCGGACCTGCAGCGCTTCGGTGCCACCTACGTCAACTACGTCGGTCGCTCCCTCGCCTACGTCCTGAGCCGGCCTGAGCACCCCGGCGAGCGGGACAACCGGCTGCGGGTCGCCTTCGGCACCGAGGCCTCGGCCCGCGACCGCGCGGAGTTCGAGCGCCGCTTCGGCTGCCCGGTCGTCGAGTCCTACGGCTCCTCGGAGGGCGCCGTCGCCATCCGCCCGGTCGACGGGACTCCCCCGGGTGCGCTCGGACTCCCCCAGACCGGGTACGCCGCGGAGGTGCTGGCCCCCGACGGCTCGGTCTGCCCGCCGGCCCGGTTCTCCCCCGACGGCCGGCTGCTCAACGCCGACGAGGCGATCGGCGAGATCGTGGGGATCGACGCCGCCGCCCGGTTCGAGGGCTACTACCGCAACCCGGAGGCGGCCGCGGAGCGGGTGCGCGGTGGCGACTACTGGACCGGCGACCTCGCCTACCGCGACCAGGACGGCTGGTTCTGGTTCGCCGGCCGTACGGCGGACTGGCTGCGGGTCGACTCGGAGAACTTCGCCGCCGCCCCGGTCGAGCGGATCCTGGCCCGCCGGCCGGACGTCGCGGTGGCCGCGGTCTACGCCGTACCCGACCCGCGCACCGGAGACCAGGTGATGGCCACCCTCCAGGTCGCGGACGACCCGGCCGGATTCGACGTCGCCGGCTTCGCGACCTTCCTCGACGCCCAGCGCGACCTCGGCACGAAGTGGGCACCCCGGTTCCTGCGCATCACCCAAGACCTCCCCACGACCGCGACCCGCAAGGTCGACAAGCCCGCGCTGCGCCGGCGGCTCTGGTCCGGCGACGACCCGGTCTTCGAGCGGGTCGACGGCGCCTACCGCCCGCTCACCGCCGACCGGACGGCCGCGCTGGCCACCGAGTTCGAGCGGCACGGCCGGGCGCACCTGCTCCACGGGAGCTGACTGACTACGCTGCGCGTCGTGGAGTGGAGCAACTGGTCGGGCCTGGAGTCCGCACGTCCCGCCCGGACGGTCACGCCGGGGTCCGTCGCCGAGGTCGTCGCCGAGGTCGAGCGGGCCCGCGAGGACCGGTCGACGGTCAAGATGGTCGGCACCGGCCACAGCTTCACCGCGATCTCCGCGCCCGAGCACACCATGCTGCGGCCCGGCGCGATGACCGGCATCGTCGGCGTCGACCGCGAGGCGATGACCGTCACCGCGCTCGCCGGCACCCAGCTGAAGGTTCTCAACGCCGGCCTCGAGCAGCTCGGGCTGAGCCTGCACAACATGGGCGACATCGCCGAGCAGACCCTGGCCGGCGCGACCTCGACCGGCACCCACGGCACCGGCGGGATCGCGGCGGGTCTGGCCGCACAGCTGGCCGGGCTGGAGCTGGTGACCGGCACCGGCGAGGTGCTGCGGGCCAGCGAGAGCGAGAACCCCGACGTCTTCGCTGTCGCCCGGGTCGGCCTGGGCGCGCTCGGCGTGCTCACCCAGGTCACCTTCAAGGTGGAGCCGCTCTTCGTGCTGGAGGCCAGCGAGCAGCCGATGTCGTGGGACGAGGCGCTCGGCTCCTTCGACCAGATGACGGCCGAGAGCCACCACGTCGACATGTACTGGTTCCCCCACACCGACCGGATGTCGGTCAAGCGCAACGAGCGGCTCGACGTACCGGTGGCCGAGGCGGAGCCGCTCTCGGCCGCCCGTGCCTGGTTCGACGACGACTTCCTGCAGAACCACGCCTTCGGCGCGCTCTGCCGGGTGCTCAACAAGGTCCCCGCCGCGATCCCGCGGGTCAACCGGGTCAACGCGCGGTTGATGGGCGCCCGCACCTACAGCGACGCCGCCCACCGGGTCTTCACGGCCCGGCGCGACGTCGTCTTCCGCGAGATGGAGTACGCCGTCCCGCGCGAGGCCGGGCTGTCGGTGCTCCGCGAGGCGCGGGCCGCCCTCGAGTCCAGCGGGCTGCGGATCAGCTTCCCCGTGGAGATCCGCACCGCCCCCGCCGACGACGTCGCGCTGTCGACCGCGTCCGGCCGGGACTCGTTCTACCTGGCCTTCCACACCCACCGCGACGCCGACCACCGCGCCTACTTCGACCTCCTCGAGCCGATCCTGCGCGCCCACGACGGCCGACCGCACTGGGGCAAGGTGCACACCCGCACCGCGGCCGACCTCGCGCCGGCGTACCCGCGCTTCGAGGAGTTCCTGGCGGTGCGCGACCGACTCGACCCGGACCGGGTGTTCGCCAACGACTACCTGAGGCGCGTGCTCGGCGACTGACGCCGCACCCCGGCCTCGCTGGTCGAGTAGTGGCCTCGCTGGTCGAGTAGCGAGCGAGTAGCAGTTCGCTGGTCGAGTAGCGAGCGCCAGCGAGCGTATCGAGACCCCTCGGTCAGGGTCTCGATACGTCCCGTCGCGACCTCCTTCGTCGGTCGCGGGGCTACTCGACCTGGCGCCTGCTCTCGTCGGGAGCTCCTTCGTCGCTCCCGACGAGGGCGCTCACTTCGTGTTGTAGAGCCGGAGCGCGATCGGCGCGAAGACGGCCGTGATGACCGCCGAGAGCACCAGCACGATCAGGATGTCGCCGCTGTCGGGGGCGTCGTCCATCAGGCCACGGGCCGCCTCGCAGAGCAGGGTCACCGGGTTCACGTCGACGAAGGCCTGCAGCCAGCCCGGCATGGTCTCCGGCGGGGCGAAGACCGAGCTGATGAAGGTGAGCGGGAAGAGCACCATCATCGACGTGCCCATCACGGCATTGGGGCTGCGGACCTTCAGTCCGACGATCAGCCACAGCCAGCTGAGCGAGAAGCAGAAGACCAGCAGCAGGAGCACGGCCAGGATGACACCGAGGAAGCCACCGGGCGCGCGGTAGCCGATCAGCACCCCCACGACCAGGACCATGAACGACGCCAGCCCGTAGCGCAGCGTGTCGCCGAGCAGCGCCCCGACCAGCAGCGAGGCCCGCCAGACGGGCAGCGACCGGAACCGGTCGAAGACGCCCTTGTCGATGTCGGTGTTGATGGTCAGGCCGGTGTACATCGTGATGAAGACGACGGTCTGGGTGAGGATGCCGGGCAGCGCGTACTGGAGGTAGTCCCCCGTCGAGCCCGAGATGGCTCCGCCGAAGACGTAGGTGAACATCAGCGTGAAGAGGATCGGGAACATCGTCACGTCGAAGAGCTGCTCGGGGACGTGCTTGATCTTCAGCAGCGCCCGCCACCCGAAGGTGAGCGAGGAGCTGACCGCGTTGGCCCGCGGCGGGCGCTCGGCGGCCCCGAGCGCGGCGATGACGCTGGCGTCGAGCGAGCGGGTCGGCTCGCGGGTCTCGGTGGTCATGCGGGGACCTCCTGGTCCTGGGTCTCGGTCGCGCTCTCCTCGGCCGGACGTCCGGTGAGGGCCAGGAACACCTCGTCGAGGCTGGGCTGGCCGAGGCTGTACTCGTTGACCCGCAGGCCGCGGTCGCCCACCCGCTGCAGCGCGCCGGCGACGGCGGTCGGGTCGTCGACCCGCAGCGTCACCGTGGTCCCGTCGGGCTCGAGGACCGGCTCGGCCGCGAGCGTCTCGGCCAGCAGTCGGGCCACCTCCTCCCGGTCGCCGGGGTCGGCGACCCGGACCCGGACCGCGCCGGAGCCGACCGAGGCCTTCAGCTCGCCGCTGGTGCCCTCGGCGATCACCCGCCCGTGGTCGATCACCGCGATCCGGTCGGCCAGCTGGTCGGCCTCCTCGAGGTACTGAGTGGTCAGCAGGATCGTCGTCCCTGCCCCGACCAGCCCGCGCACGATCTCCCAGACCTGGTTGCGGCTGCGGGGGTCGAGCCCGGTCGTCGGCTCGTCGAGGAACATCAGGTCGGGCCGGACCACGATCGACCCGGCGATGTCGATGCGTCGCCGCATGCCGCCGGAGTAGGCCTTCACCTGCTTCTTCGCCGACTCGGCGAGGTCGAAGGCCTCCAGCAGCTGCATCCCCCGCTCTTTGGCCGCGGCCTTGCCGTAGCCGTAGAGGCGGGCCAGCAGGACGAGGTTCTCCAGGCCGGTGAGGTCCTCGTCGAGGGACGCGAACTGCCCGGTCATCGCGACCCGGGCGCGCACGTCGGGCGCCTCCCGGACCACGTCGTGACCCAGCACCGTCGCCGTGCCCCCGTCGGGCACCAGCAACGTCGCCAGCATCTTGATGGTGGTGGTCTTCCCGGCGCCGTTGGGGCCGAGGACGCCGTAGACGCCGCCCGCCCGGATGGCGAGGTCGACGCCGTCGACGGCGCGGTTGTCTCCGAAGGTCTTGACGAGCCCGTGGGTCTCGATCGCGAGGTCCATGCCTCATTCGACCGCACGGCACCGACAGAATCATCGGATTTTGGTCGAACCTTTCGGGGATCCCGGCGCGTCTGGGTGGCGACGGGGCATCCTGCTCCGGGACGAGGGGAGAGCCGATGGCGGCCCGTGATCGCGACGCCTTCACCGAGTTCGTCACCGCACGCGGCCCCGCGCTGCAGCGGGCGGCGTACCTCATGGTCGGCGACGCGGGCCTGGCCCAGGACCTGGTCCAGGAGGCCTTGACCAAGACGTACATCGCCTGGCCGCGGCTGCGCGACCCCGCCAACGCCGAGGCCTACACCCGCAAGGCGATCACCACGACCGCGATCAGCTGGTTCCGGCGTAGGAGCTGGTCGGAGCTCCCGGCGGATCACCTCCCGGAGCAGGCGACCGCGGGGTCTGAGGACGCGGTGAGCGAACGCGCGTGGGTGTGGCAGGCACTGCTGGAGCTGCCCGTGCGTCAACGTGCCGCCGTGGTGCTGCGCTACTACGAGGACCTCACGGAGGCCCAGACCGCCGCGGCCATGGGCTGCGCGGTCGGGACCGTGAAGAGTCAGGTCGCCGCCGGCCTGGCCAAGCTGCGCGAGCGGCTCGGCGACGACGGTCTCCCCCTCGACCTGCTGACGACGGGACGCTGACGATGGACCAGAACCTGAGGACCCTGCTGCACGAGCAGGCGACCAACCCGGACTTCGCGCCGGTGGACCTCGACGCGATCACCCGCACCGGAGATCGCCGGGTGCGGCGCCGCCGTGGCGTCACGGTGCTGGGAGGACTGGTCGCCCTGGCCGTGGTCGCTGTCGTCGCGCTCTGGGTCGCGAGGCCCGGCGACGTCGGCACCATCGACCCCGCAGGCCCGTACGCCGAGGCCAGGGTCTCCTGGTCCGAGGGCTCGGTGATCCACTACGGCGACACCGTGGTGGACGTCGGGCGCCCGGTCGAGGCGTTCGTCCATACCGACGCCGGATTCGTGGTGGTGTCCGGGCTCGGGGTCTGGTCGGTCGACGGCGACAGGGTGACCCGGGTCGGCACGACAGTGCGAAAGCCAGGCGGGGTGCGTTTGGTCGCCGATCACGACGACGGGCTCGCCGCGTGGGTCGAGGAACGAGACGGCGGCACCACGCTGGCCGTCCTCGACCAGCACACCGGCGAGACCACGCGGATCGGCGCGGGAGTACTCCAGCCGGCCGCCGTCGACGGCGGCACCGCCTACTGGATCACCGAGAGCGGGGCGATGGCGGGCGACCTGGCGACCGGCGAGACCCGCGTCGTCCCTGCGGCGGACCGGGGCACGGTGCTGGCGGCGGAGGACGGGGTCCTCGTGTCGAACCCCGGCGACCCCACCGGCCCATTCGTGTCCCGCCCCGGGCAGGACGACGTACCCCTCGTCCCTGACGCGGGCGCAGGCGTCGCCGCTCTCGCGCCGGACGCGGACTGGGTGGCGATCATCGGCGAGAACCGCCGGCCCGAGGTCTTCGACACCCGCACCGGCGACCGGGTCCCGATCGACGTCGACGCCGAGCTCGGCTCGGCGTACGGCTGGCTCGACGCCGACACGGTGCTGGTGGTGGCGGGCGGCGAGCAGCCGAGCGACACCCTGGAGGTCCTGGCCTGCGCTGTCCCATCCGGGACGTGCGAGCCGGTGACCCAGATCGGCACGGTGGCCGACCTGAACTCGGACCGCCTGCTGCCGTGGGGCATGCCGGCCTACGAGACCGTGGACGCCGGCACCGGCGACTGACTCACACGCTGGCGGGCCCCGTGGGCATCGGGGCCTGCCAGTTCCGCCAGATGGCGAGCAACCGCCAGACCAGGCAGACCGACGCTCCGGCGATCGTGACGAGCACCTCGGGCAGCTCCGCGCGGGTGCCGAGGACGGCGACCATCGCCCCGGCGAGGGCCGGGATCGCGTAGAGCTCGCCCCGGAAGACCACGGGCACGCGGCCGGCCAGGAGGTCGCGGAGCATCCCGCCGCCGATGCCGGTGACCATGCCCATCAGGGCCGCCGGGAGCGGGCTGAGGCCGTAGTCGAGCGCCTTGAGCGCGCCGGCCACGCAGAACAGGGCCAAGCCGAAGGCGTCGAAGACGTTCACCGTCCGCTCGAGGCGGCCGAGCGTCGGGTGGAAACGGAAGACCAGCAGGCCCGCGCCGAGCGGGACGAGCAGGTAGCGCCAGTCGGCCAGCGCCGCCGGCGGGGTCGCGTCGATGAGCACGTCGCGCAGGAAGCCGCCGCCGAGGCCCGTCGTACCGGCCAGGACCAGGACGCCGAAGACGTCGAGGTCCTTGCGCACCGCGACCAGCGCGCCGGAGATGGCGAAGACGAAGATGCCGACGAGGTCGAGCACGACGAGGGTCGGCACAGGGCGAGGCTACCGAGCCCGGGACCCCCGCTGGCGTAGGCTCGGCGAACCGAAGACGAGCATCGACCGGGACGGAGCCGACGACCTCATGGCGCACCTCACCTTCGTGGGCGTCAGCGAGGACGGGAAGCTCCTGCTGATGGTCGACGACACCGGGGAGGAGTTCACCCTCGACGCCGACGCCCGCCTTCGGGCCGCCCTCCCGGGCGGTCCCCCAGCACGACCCGCACAGGGAGAGGTACGCATGGACAGCACGCTGCGCCCCCGGGACATCCAGGCCCGGATCCGGGCCGGTGAGTCCGCAGAGTCCGTCGCGCAGGCGGCGGGCAGCACGGTCGAGAAGATCATGCCGTTCGCCGGGCCCGTCCTGGCGGAGCGGCAGCACGTCGCCGA
The DNA here is from genome assembly GCF_900101465.1 of Nocardioides lianchengensis. GTDB lineage: Bacteria > Actinomycetota > Actinomycetes > Propionibacteriales > Nocardioidaceae > Nocardioides > Nocardioides lianchengensis. Next base: position 152,708 of record NZ_FMZM01000005.1, on the reverse strand, counting down.
GCGCGCCCAGCGCTCGTCCGTACGACGCTCCGGCGAGTCCTCGGGGTCCGCGCGCACCCTCGGCGACGCCGTGGCCGCCCAGCTGCGCCCCCTCAACGTGCGCGCCGAAACCGTCGAGTGGGACGCCTGGCGCCGCGAGGACGGCCGCTGGACGCTGGCCGCCGAGTACGCCTCGAGCGCCCGGTCCGGCACCGCCCACTTCACCTTCGACGCCCCCGGCAACTACGTCGTCCTCGACGACGAGGACGCCCGCTGGCTGGTCGGCGACCTGATCGCGACGGTGCCGGCCGACGTCCCCACCCCCCGCGACGACCTGGAGCGGGCGCGCCAGCGCCGGCAGGCCACCCCCGCCGCCGACGAGCTGCCGCTGGGTGACGACGTCATCGGGCTTGTGCGCGACGAGCGCCGTGACGAGTCCCGTGACGAGCCCCTGCTGGAGCAGCCGCTCGAGGCGTTCCTCGACGAGAGGCCCGGGGTCGACGAGTCGGAGATCGCCGACGAGGCGGCCGACGCCGCGGCCCAGGACCCCGACCCGGAGCCCACCGACCAGGCGCCGGCCGAGCCGACGCCCGCCGACGACGAGCCGCCCGCGCGCCGCCCGGTGCGCAAGAAGGGTGGCCGGGCGTCCGTGCCGAGCTGGGACGAGATCATGTTCGGCGGCGGCAAGCAGGACTGAACCCGGCCCGGGGGCCTACGCTCCGGTCATGTCGTACCTCGTGACCGGCGCCACAGGGTTCATCGGGAGGCATCTCGTCCAGCGGCTGCTCGACGAGCGGACCGGCGAGGTCTTCGTCCTGGTCCGTGCGGGCTCCCGCGACCGGCTCGACGCGCTGGTGCTCGGCTGGGGCAGCGACCGGGTGGTGCCCGTCGTCGGCGACCTCACCGAGCCGGGGCTCGGGGTCGACGACGCCTGGGTGACCGCGCACGCGGGCGGGATCGAGCACTTCTTCCACGTCGCCGCCGTCTACGACATGACCGCCGACGACGCGACCAACCAGACGATGAACGTCGACGGCACCCGGCACGCCCTCGACCTCGCCGAGGCCCTCCGAGTGGGCTGTTTCCACCACGTCTCCTCGGTCGCCGCGGCGGGCGAGTACGCCGGCCGCTTCGACGAGACCATGTTCGACGAGGGCCAGACCCTGCCCTCGCCGTACCACCGGACCAAGCACGAGTCCGAGAAGCTGGTGCGCTACTCCTCGGCGGTGCCGTGGCGGGTGTACCGCCCGGCGATCGTCGTCGGCGACTCGCGCACCGGCGCGATGGACAAGGTCGACGGGCCCTACTACTTCTTCCCGCTGATGAAGCTGATGCGCGACCGGCTGCCCGCCTGGCTGCCGCTGATCGGCGTCGATCTGGGCGACACCAACGTGGTCCCCGTCGACTACGTCGTGCAGGCGATGGACCACCTCGCGCACCTGCCCGACCGGGACGGCGAGACCTTCCACCTCGTCGATCCCGACCCGCAGCCGGTCGTCGACCTGGTCAACGCGTTCTGCGCCGCTGCCGGCGCGCCCCGGTTCGCGACGCCGGTGGACCGCTCGGTGACCCGGTTCCTGCCCCGCGTGCTGCAGCCGGCCGGGCTGCTGAACGCGATCGCGAAGGTCGGCCCGGTGCAGGGCGCGCTGGACCTGCTCACCCGACAGGTCGGCATCCCCGCAGAGGTGCTCGCCCACACCGCCTTCGTGCCGGTCTTCGACGCGACCCGCACCCTGAGGGCGCTGTCCGGCTCCGGGATCGCCCTGCCGGTCCTCGACTCCTACGCGCGCACGCTGTGGACGTGGTGGGAGGAGCACCTCGACACCTCGACCGCCGACGACCCGGCGACCTGCGCGGCCCTCGCGGGCAAGCACGTCGTCATCACCGGGGCGTCCTCCGGCATCGGACAGGTGACGGCCCTGAAGGTCGCCCAGGCCGGCGGGATCCCGGTGCTGGTGGCCCGCGGCAAGGACAAGCTGGAGGACACCCGGGCGCTCATCGAGCGCGCCGGCGGTACGGCGTACGTCTTCCCGTGCGACCTCTCCGACCTGGAGGCCATCGACGCGCTCTGCGAGCAGCTGGCCGCTGAGCTCCCGTCGGTCGACGTCGTGGTCAACAACGCGGGCCGGTCGATCCGGCGCTCGCTGCGGCTCTCGCACGACCGCTTCCATGATTTCGAACGGACCATGCAGCTGAACTACTTCGGCGCGATCCGGCTCGTGATGGGACTGCTGCCGCTGATGCGGGAGCAGGGCCGGGGGCACGTGGTCAACGTCAGCTCGATCGGCGTGCAGACCAACCCGCCGCGGTTCTCGGCGTACGTCGCCTCCAAGGCCGCGCTGGACTCGTGGAGCAACGTGGTCGCGTCCGAGCTGGTCGGCGACGGTGTGACCTTCACCGGCATCCACATGCCGCTGGTGCGGACGCCGATGATCGCGCCGACCAAGCTCTACGACAAGTTCCCCACCATCTCACCCGCGCAGGCGGCCGACCTGGTGGTCCGGGCGATGGTCGAGCGCCCCCACGAGATCAACACGCTGCTCGGCAACGCCGGCGCCGTCGTCCACACCGTCGCGCCCAAGCTGGCCTTCCGTGTGTTGAACCTGGCCTACCACGTGTTCCCCGACTCGGCGGCGGCCAAGGGCGAGTCGTCGGGCGGCCGCGAGTCGGAGCAGATCATGCTGGCCCGCGTCCTCAAGGGCGTGCACTGGTAGCCACCGGGCGGGCCGGGTCGCTCACCCACTCGCTCCAGCTGCCCGGGTAGAGCGCCGCCGTGATGCCGGCGGCCTCGAGCGCGAGGACGTCGTGGGCCGCGGTGACCCCGGAGCCGCAGTAGACCGCCGTCTCCTGCTCCCCCGTCACGCCCTCCACGGCGTAGAGCGCCCGGAGCTCCTCGGGGCTGCGGAAGGTCCCGTCGGCGGCGATGTTGACCGTCGTCGGCACGTTCACGGCACCGGGCACGTGGCCCGCCACCGGGTCGACCGGCTCGACCTCGCCGCGGTAGCGCTCCGGCGCCCGCGCGTCCACCACCACCGGTACGTCGAGCAGCCCGTCGGCGTCGACCACCGGCATCGCTCCCGGCCGGGCGGTGAAGTCGCCGGGGAGGATCTCGGGCTCCACCCGACTGGTCTCGCCGCCCGCGGCCAGCCAGGCCCGCCAGCCGCCGTCGAGCACCTGCACATCGGGGTGCCCGTGGTGGCGCAGCAGCCACCAGGCCCGCGCCGCCGCCCGTCCCTGCCAGTCGTCGTAGACCACGACCGGAGCGTCCTCGCGGACCCCGGCCCGGCGCATCGCGGCCTGGAACGCCTCGGGGTCCGGCAGCGGGTGCCGGCCGCGGCTGCCGTCGCCCACGGGCGCGGCCAGGTCGGTGTCCAGGTCGACGTACACGGCGCCGGGGACGTGGCCGGCGTCGTACTCCTCGCGGCCGGGAGGCCCGCCCAGGCGGTAGCGCACGTCGAGGACGGCGACGCCGCCGAGGAGCAGACGCAGCTCGATGCCGGAGATCAGCGGTTGGCTCATGCTGGGGCCCCCGCGGAGGCGCGAGCGCCGCGAGTGGCTTCGTGGGGATAGCTCATGAGACCCATCCTGCCGGTCGGTCCCGTGCGGTCCGTGAAAGGATCCCGCCCGTGGCGGAACTGCACTTCTTCACGGGCACCATGGACTCCGGCAAGAGCACCCTGGCGCTCCAGACCAACCACAACCACGCGGCCCGCGGCCGCGCCGGTCGGATCTTCGTGACCCACGACCGCGCCGGGACCGCCACCCTCTCCAGCCGCCTCGGGCTGACCCACGAGGCGATCGAGGTCGCCCCCGAGTTCGACTTCTGGCAGTACGTCGTCTCCACCCTCACCCAGGGTGGCCGGATCGACTACCTGATCTGCGACGAGGCCCAGTTCTACACGCGCGACCAGGTCGACCAGCTCGCCAAGATCGTCGACGAGCTGCAGATCGACGTCTTCGCCTTCGGCATCCTCACCGACTTCCGCACCGCCCTCTTCGAGGGCAGCCAGCGGCTGGTCGAGATCGCCGACCGGATGAACGTCCTCCAGGTCGAGGCGCTGTGCTGGTGCGGCAAGCGCGCCACCCACAACGCCCGCACCGAGGACGGCATCATGGTCGTCGAGGGCGAGGTGATCGTCGTCGGCGACGTCGACGACCGAGGCGGTCCCCCCGCCGAGGTCGCCTACGAGGTCCTCTGCCGCCAGCACCACCGCCGCCGGCTCACCGCCGCCCGCGCCAAGGCCGTCTCGCTCGCGCCCGAGCCGCTGCCGTTCGGCTGAGGGCGCCCGCGGGGCCGATGAGAGTTTCATCGGCTGGCCGATGAAACTCTCATCCCGGCCCCCGGCACCACCGACGCCAAGCGATCAGGTCGCCGCCACGTCGTACGACGTCGCGCGGCCCATCCGACCGACGCGCTCAGCCCACCAGGATCGGGATGAGCATCTCGTCGCGGGTGAGCGAGCCGTGCAGCCCGACGAGGGTCGTCTCGTAGGCGAAGTCGGTGGAGGAGAAGACGGCATGGTCGCCGCGGGAGGCGACCAGGACGTCGCCGAGCCGCGGACGGACGGACGGCTGGACCGTGCCGAACCAGCCTCGATCGACCGCGTCGTCGCGGGTCAGCACCAGGGCCGCGTCGCCGAGGACCGAGCGCCAGGTCGCGACGACGTCGGCGACGGCGCCGCGGTGGCAGTAGAGGTGGCGGAACCGGGCCTCGCCGCCGAGGAGCAGCAGCCCGTCGCGCAGCTCCAGCCGTTCGTCGACGTCGATGCGGTGCTCGGGCGGGGCGTCGACCATGCCGTGGTCGGCGACGACCACCAGCCGGGTCGACGGCGGCAGCGACTCGCGCAGCTGCTCGGCCTCCGCGTCGATGATCGACAGCTGCTGCAGCCACTGGCTGGAGGCGACGCCGTGGCGGTGACCGGTCCAGTCGAGGTCACCGTCGTACAGGTAGGTCAGCGACGGACGCTCGGCCGAGGCCGTCACCGCGGCGGCGATCCGCTCCCCGACCTTGTCGGCACCGACGTAGTCGACCCCACGGTGCGCGGCGACGGTCAGCCCGCTGCCCTCGAACTCGCGCTTGTTCACCACCGTCACCGACACCCCGGCCCGGCGCAGCGTCTCGAACGCGGTGGGGTGCGGCTGCCACTCGACCGGGTCGACGTCCCTGCTCCAGAAGAGCGCGTTGAGCAGCTTGTCCGTGCCCGGGACCCGCGAGGTGAATCCGACCAGCCCGTGCGCCCCGGGCACCAGGCCGGTGCCGAGGGAGGTGAGCGAGGTGGCGGTGGTCGACGGCACCCCCGCTGTGCCGGCCTCGGCGCCCTCCGCGAGTGCGGAGAGGTACGGCGCCGCGTGCGCGTAGCGCTGCAGCAGCTGCGAGCCGAGCCCGTCCACGAGGAAGACGACGTACGACGGCGCGTCCGGCAGGACCAGCCCGGTCGGGGCGTCGAGCACCGGGACGCCGAGCGCCGCTCCGACCGCCGGCACGACGTCACCCAGCGACCGCGCGCCGTACGCGGGCTCCAGGAAGCCGGTCATCGCCTCAGCCGGTGTGCGTGCGCGCGGAGAGCGACTCGGCGAAGGCCAGCAGGCCGGCGACCGCGTCGGGACCGTCGGCGGCAGAGCTGACCCGCAGCGAGAAGTCGTCGGAGGCGAGCACGCCGGTGTAGCCGTGGTCGGCGTCGCAGTCGGGGTCGCTGCAGCCCGCGGGCTCCAGGTCGACCCGGCTCACGCCGCCCCAGCCGATGGTCATCACGGCCTCGGCGGGGAAGGACGGCCCGGACGCGGGGTTGGCGATCATCCGGGTGACCACGACCGACTTCACGGCGTCGAGGCGGATCGCCTCCGTGGAGGTGGAGGTGTAGGGCTCGGGCAGCAGGTCGTCGCCGGCGTGCTCGTCGGTGTGGGCGAGGACCAGGCGGGTGGGGGTCAGCACCACCACGCTGAGGTGGCGCCGGACCTCGTCCCGCTCGAACGTCGGCTCGTGGTGGACGTAGAACGAGACCACCTGCTCCCCCGCGACCGCCGAGCTGACGCCGTCGGCCACCACCTCGGGGTAGTAGCCCGTGCGGTGGATGGCCTCGCGGAGCTCGAGGGCGTGGTCGCGATCGTCGGTCCTGCTGCGCATGGCTGCAGTGTGTCACCACGGCCGTCTAGCCGGGGAGCGTGTCCCCCGCCAGCGACGGCATCCGGCGCACGAACCAGTCCGAGCGGGGGTCGGCGACGGGCTCGATCCGGGCCGCCGCGGTGAGCACCGTGGCCCCGGTCGCGCCGGCCAGGACCAGCGACAGCTCGAGCGAGCGGACCTGCGGGAGGTCGTTCTGGAGCTGGGCCACCCGCCGGATCAGCCGCTCCACCTCGGCGACGTCCACGACCTCGCTGCCGCGGTAGCCGAAGAGCATCGGCGAGGACTTGATCTCCCGCACCATCGACGCCGCGTCGCGCCGGGTGAGCGGCGGGATCCGGAACGCCCGGTCGCTGAGCAGCTCGGTGAGCGGCCCGGAGATGCCGAACGAGACGACCGGCCCGAAGAGCGGGTCCTCGATGCTGCGGATCGAGATCGGTACGCCGGGGCGCGCGTTCTTCTGCACGATGAACCCGGCCCGCTCGGGGTCGCCGACGATCTCGGTCAGGGAGGTCCAGGCGCTGCGCATCTCGCCCGGTCCCTCGATGTTGCGCCACACGTGGGCCAGGTCGGGGCGCTCGCGCACGTGGTCGGCGGTCGCCTTCAGGACGACGTCCCAGCCGTCGGCCTCGCCCGCGGCTACAGCCTCGTCGTACGACGCGACGGGTCGGGCGGGCCACAGCGCGATGTCGTAGGCCCCGAGCAGCTTCGCCAGCGTGTCCTGGTCGAGGTCGGTGCCCTCGGGGTGGGCGCCGAGGGTCTCGTTGACCAGCCGCTTGGCCGTGCGGTGGTCGACCGTGTCCGGCTCGTTGGTCTCGCCGTCGGGCGTCCGCAGCCACACGGCGTAGTCGACGACGTGGGCCAGCGCCCGCACCGCCGCCTCGACCGCGGGGTACGACGGCACCGAGCCGCGACCGGCCGTGGAACCGGCGACATCGGGCACCCGGAGCAGCTCGGGCACGCCCTCGGCCCCGAGGAACGACGACACGAGCGGCTTGTCGGACTGCTCGCCGACCGCGGCCAGCACGTTGGCGACGTCCTCGCCGGAGACGTTCAGCGGCGGGATGTAGACCGCGACCACGGCGTCGACCTCGGGGTCGTCGATGGCCGCGTCGAGCGCGTCCTCGAAGTCCTCGGCGCTCGGTTCGGCGTTCAGCGCGACCGACTTGTTGACCACCAGGCCGACGGCGGCGGCCGCGTCGGCGGCGAGCAGGCCGAGGGCGTCGGAGTTGCCGACGATGGCGACCCGGCGCCCACGGGGCAGCGGCTGGTGGGCGAGCAGCTGGGCGACGTCGAACATCTCCTCCAGCGACTCGACCTGGATCACCCCGGCCTGCCGGAACATCGCGTCCACGGCCTGCGGCGGCGCCGCGATCCGTCGTACGGCGTGACCCATGGGGACGCCCTGCGTGGTGCGACCCGACCGCACCGCGATGATCGGCTTGCGCTGCGAGACCCGACGGGCGATCCGCGAGAACTTGCGCGGGTTTCCGATGGACTCCAGGTAGAGCAGCACGACCTCGGTGGAGTCGTCCTCCTCCCAGTACTGCAGGAGGTCGTTGCCGGAGACGTCGGCGCGGTTGCCGGCGCTGACGAACGTCGACAGGCCGAGGCCCCGGTTGTTGACCTTCTCCAGGATCGCCGAGCCGAGTGCGCCGGACTGGCAGAAGAACCCGGCGCGGCCGCGGGGCGGCATCAGCGGCGCCAGCGAGGCGTTGATCTTGACCGTCGGGTCGGTGTTGATGACGCCGAGCGCGTTGGGGCCGATCAGGCGCAGGCCGTACGAGCGCGACAGCCCCACCAGCCGCCGCTGGCGCTGGCGGCCCTCCTCGCCGGTCTCGGCGAAGCCCGACGAGATGACGACCAGCCCGTGCACGCCCTTGGCGGCACAGTCGAGGACGACGTCCTGCACGGAGTCGGCGGGCACGGCCACGATCGCGACGTCGACCTCGTCGGGGATCTCGTTGACCGACTTGTACGCCGGCAGTCCCGACACGGCCGCCGAGGACGGGTTGACGGCGTACACGCGGCCGGTGAAGTCGCCGGTGACCAGATTGCGGACCAGGGCCTGGCCGATGGTGTCCTGACGGCGGCTGGCGCCGATGACCGCGACCGAGCGCGGGTTGAAGAACTTGTGGATCGAGGCGGCCTCGGCCTGGTGCTCGCGGTTGAGCATCACCCCGATGGCCGTGTCGGTCGGGTCGATGGGGAACTCGAGCATGAGGACCCCGTCCTCGTACTCGCTCGCCACCCGGTAGCCGGCGTCGCGGAAGGTCTGGATCATCCGGGTGTTGTCGGGCAGCACCTCGGCGACGAACCGCTCGACGCCGCGCTCGCGGGCGGCCTGGGCGAGATGCTCGAGCAGGAGCTGGGCGATTCCCCGGCCCTGGTGCTGGTCCTCGACCAGGAACGCGACCTCGGCCTCGCCGGGCCGCACCACGTCGTACCGGCCCACCGCGATCATCCGGCCCTGCAGCGTCAGCACGAACGCGACCCGGTCGACGTGGTCGACCTGGGTGAACCGGGCGACGTCGCGGTCGGAGAGCCGCGGCATGGGCGAGAAGAACCGGTAGTACTTCGACTCGTCGGAGACCCGGGCGTAGAACTCGACCAGCAGCTCCGCGTCCTCGGGGCCGATCGGGCGGATGTGCGCCGTCCGTCCGTCCCGGAGCAGGACGTCGGCCTCCCAGTGCTCGGGGGCGGCGGGGATCTCCTGCTGCGTCACGGGGCGCAATCTACCCGGACGGCGAACGCCGGTTGACGTGCTCCGGAGCGACGGAGGAGCGGAGGGGCCTCGAAACCCGTCTTGCCAGGAGTCGACGGTGACCACCCTCGTCATGCTGCTCGCCGGGTTTCGAGGCTCAGGACTCCGTCCTTGGCACCTCAACCACCGACCGGGACGGCGAGTCCGCGCCGGTCCGTCGGTGCCTCCAGGGAGAATGACGGCCATGGCCCGCCGCACCACTCCCGATCTTCCCGATGACTTCGAGGAGCACATCCTCGACACCGACATCAAGCAGGAGATGGAGTCCTCGTTCCTCGAGTACGCCTACTCCGTCATCTACTCCCGCGCGCTCCCGGACGCGCGCGACGGCCTGAAGCCGGTCCAGCGGCGGATCCTCTACACGATGAACGACATGGGCCTGCGGCCCGACCGCGGCCACGTCAAGAGCGCCCGCGTCGTCGGCGAGGTCATGGGTCGCCTGCACCCCCACGGCGACGGCGCGATCTACGACGCCATGGTCCGGATGGCCCAGCCCTGGTCCATGCGGGTCCCGTTCATCGACGGCCACGGCAACTTCGGCTCTCCGGACGACTCCCCCGCCGCGATGCGGTACACCGAGGCCCGGATGGCGCCTGCGGCGGTGGCGATGACGGCCTCGATCGACGAGGACACCGTCGACTTCAAGCCCAACTACGACAGCCGCGAGCTCGAGCCCACGGTCCTCCCCGCGGCGATCCCCAACCTGGTCGTCAACGGGACGACCGGCATCGCGGTCGGCATGGCCACCAACATGGCCCCGCACAACCTGGTCGAGGTGGTCCAGGCCCTGCGCCACCTGATCACCCACCCGAAGGCCACCCTCGATGACCTGATGCGGTTCATCCCCGGGCCCGACCTCCCCACCGGCGGCAAGATCGTCGGCCTCGACGGCATCCGCGACGCCTACGAGTCCGGCCGGGGCAGCTTCAAGATGCGGGCCACGGCCCGGGTCGAGGCGATCGGACGCAAGAAGGGCATCGTCGTCACCGAGCTGCCCTACGGCGTCGGGACCGAGAAGGTCGTCGAGCGGATCAAGGTGCTGGTCCAGGGCAAGAAGCTCCAGGGCATCTCCGACATCAAGGACCTCACCGACCGCGAGAACGGCCTGCGCCTGGTGATCGAGGTCAAGAACGGCTTCGTCCCCGAGGCGCTGCTGGAGCAGCTCTACCGCCAGACGCCGCTGGAGGACTCCTTCGGCATCAACAACGTCGCCCTGGTCGACGGCCAGCCCCGCACGCTCGGGCTGAAGGAGCTGCTGCGGGTCTTCCTCGACCACCGCTTCGAGGTCATCCGCCGGCGCTCGCAGTTCCGCCGCAACAAGCTGGCCGACCGCCTGCACCTCGTCGACGGACTGCTGATCGCGCTGCTCGACATCGACGAGGTCATCCAGGTGATCCGCACCAGCGACGACGCGGCCGCCGCCCGGGAGCGGTTGATGTCGGTCTTCGACCTCTCCCAGCTGCAGGCCGAGTACATCCTGGACCTGGCGCTGCGCCGGCTGACGAAGTTCAGCCGGATCGAGCTGGAGAAGGAGCAGGAGGAGCTGCGTCGTCAGATCGAGGAGCTCGACGCGATCCTCCACGACGACAAGCTGCGCTGGAAGGTCGTCTCCGACGAGCTCGCCGAGGTCGCCAAGACGTACGGCACGCCCCGCCGGACCGTCCTGCTGGAGTCGGCCGGCGTCGCCGTGACCGCCTCCGCCGTCCAGCTCGAGGTCGCCGACGACCCCTGCTACGCGTTCCTGTCGTCCACCGGCCTGCTGGCCCGCACCTCCAACGCCGAGCCGGTCGGCTCCGGCGAGAGCCGCACCAACCACGACGTGGTCGCCTCCGTCGTCCGGACGACGGTCCGCGGCGAGATCGGCGTGCTGACCTCGCGCGGCCGGCTGCTGAAGCTCGGGGTTCTGGACCTGCCGGCCCTGCCGGGCTCGGCCAACGACCCCAACCTCCAGGGCGGCCTCCCGCTGAGCGAGATGCTGCAGCTGGAGTCCGGGGAGCGGGCGCTCGCGCTGTGCACCCTCGCCACCGAGGGCCCGGGTCTCGCGCTCGGCACCCGCCAGGGCGTCGTCAAGCGGGTCAACCCCGAGGTCCTCGGCCGCGACGAGTGGGACGTGATCCGACTCGAGGACGGCGACGAGGTGGTCGGGGCGGTCGAGCTCACCACCGGCACCGAGACCCTCTGCTTCATCACCTCCGACGCCCAGCTCCTCCACTTCGGCGCCGACGGCGTCCGCCCGCAGGGACGCTCCGGTGGCGGCATCGCCGGCGTACGCCTGGCCGTCGCCCAGTACGTCGTCTCCTTCGGCGCGTTCGACTCCGAGGCGGGCGAGGGGGCGGTCGTGGTGACCGCGTCCGGGTCCTCCACCGCGCTGCCCGGCACCGAGCCCGGGCTGGTCAAGGTCGCGCCGTTCAGCGAGTACCCCGGCAAGGGCCGCGCCACGGGCGGCGTCCGCTGCCACCGGTTCCTCAAGGGCGAGGACGTGCTGGTCTTCGCCTGGGCCGGCCCGGCGCCGGCCCGGGCCGCCGCGTCCAGCGGGGCTCCGGTCGACCTGCCCGACGCCACCGGTCGCCGGGACGGCTCCGGGGTGCCCGGCAGCCAGCCGATCGCCGCGTGCGCGGGTCCGGTCGCGGTCCGGCTCCCGGTCGTGGAAGGCTGACCGCCGTGACCCGGACCCTCGCCGCGACCACGGCCGCCCTGCTCGCCCTCACGCTCGCCGCCTGCAGCGGTGACGACGAGGGCTCCCCCGGCGGCGACGACAGCACGCCGACCGAGGTCCTCGAGCTGGCCAAGACGACCCTCGACGAGACGAGCGGGGTCCAGATCACCCTCGAGGCCGACAACCTCTCGTCGAGCGTCACCGGCATCCGCAAGGCCACCGGGGTGGGCGTGCACCCCCCGGCCTTCGAGGGCAGCTTCGACCTGAGCGTCAACGGCATCCCCGCGACCGCCGAGGTGATCGCGGTCGACGGCAAGGTCTACGCCAAGAACTCGCTGCTGCTCCCCCAGTGGACGGCGATCGACCCGGCCCAGTACGGCGCGCCCGACCCCAACCAGCTGATGGGCGAGGACGCCGGCTTCTCGAGCCTGCTCACCGCGACCACCGACGTCGAGCAGGGCGAGCGGGTCCGCGGCGGCGAGGGCAACGACGAGATCTTCACCTCCTACACCGGCACGGTGCCCGGCGACGTGGTCGCCAACATCGTGCCGAGCGCGGCGGGCGACTTCGACGCGTCGTACACCATCAGCGAGGACGGTGAGCTGCGCGAGGCCCGGCTGACCGGCGTCTTCTACGAGGGCGACGACGACATGACCTACACGATGACGTTCGACGACTACGGCACCGAGAAGGACATCGTCGCGCCGTGACCGCCTCGTCGGGGCGCTCGCCGCGGGCGCTGCTCGGCCTCGCGGCCGTCGCCGTGGCGTTCGCCGCGGCCGACACCTACGTCGTCGTCCTGGCCCTGCCGGAGCTGATGGCGAGCGCCGCGATCCCGATCGACGAGCTGCAGCGCGCGGCGCCGATCATCTCCGGCTTCCTGCTCGGGTACGTCGCGATGCTGCCGCTCATCGGCCGGATCGCCGACCTGCGCGGCCGGGTCCCCGTGCTCACCGCGGCCCTGGTCGTCTTCGCGTTCGGCTCGCTGGTGACCGCCCTGGCCTACGACCTGCCGAGCATGGTCACCGGCCGGTTCCTGCAGGGGCTCGGCGGCGGCGGGCTGGTTCCGGCGACGCTCGCCCTGGTCGCCGACCTCTACCCGCGCGAGCGCCGCGGCGTCCCGCTGGGCCTGGTCTCGGCCGTGCAGGAGATCGGCAGCGTCCTCGGCCCGCTCTTCGGCGCCGTGGTCCTCGCGGTGGCCGACTGGCGCGCGATCTTCGCGATCAACCTGGCCGTCGGCCTGCTGCTCGCGGTCGCCATCCAGGCCACGTCGAGCGCCGCACCCGGGCACGAGCGTGCCAGGATCCACCTGCCCGATCCCGTCGGGGTGCTGCTGACGCTGGTGGTCCTGGCCGCCGGTGCGCTGGTGTTCCTCGAGCCGTCACAGCTGATGGCCGACCTGACCTGGGGCGAGCTCTTCGTCCCGGTCGCCGGTGAGGGCCGCTGGCTGACCCCCCTCGGCCTGACCACGATCGTCGCGACGGTGCTGCTGGTGTTGCGCTGCGCGACCGCGAGGCACCCGCTGGTCGACCTGCGCTCCTGGGCCCGCAGCGCCCGCGAGGCCGACCTGGTCGGGGCCCTCTTCCTGGCTGCGGCGCTGGGCGGTGTGATCCTGGCCTTCGCGACCGCCGACCCCGAGGTACAGGTCTTCTCCGACCAGGGCCTCTGGTACCTCCTCGGCGCCGCGGTCGCCACCGTCGCGCTCGTGCTCCACCTCCGACGGGCCTCGTCGCCCCTGGTGCCCCACGGAGCGCTCCGGGCCCGGCCGGCCTGGGGCGCGGTCCTGGTCAGCTTCTTCGTCGGCGCCGCGCTGATCGCAGCGCTGGTCGCCGTCCCCCTCTTCGCGCGGTCCACGTCGTACCGCGACAGCCAGCTGATGGCCGCGCTGGTCCTGGTCCGGTTCCTGGTCGCGCTCCCGGTCGGCGCCGTCCTCGGCGGCTACCTCACCCGCCGCCACTCCGCCGGCGCCATCACGGCGGTCGGCATGGTGCTGGCCGCGGTCGGCTTCGCGCTGATGTCGCAGTGGAGCTCCGACGCCCTCGAGGGCTGGACCTGCAACATCGCGCTGGTGGTCGGCGGTCTGGGCTTCGGCCTGGCCCTCGCCCCCGTCAACGCGGCGGTCCTCGCCAGCACCGACGACGACGTGCACGGCCTGGCCAGCGCTCTCGTCGTGGTCGCTCGGATGGTCGGCATGCTCGTCGGGATCTCCGCCCTCACCGCCATCGGCCTGAGCCGCTACTACGACGCCCAGGAGAAGCTGCGCACCGTCGCCGAGATCTGCGGCGCCGACGCCACCAAGGTCTGCCAGGCCTACCGCACCCAGCAGCTCGACGCCGCCATCACCCAGGAGCAGACCGTCTTCCTCGGTGCCGCCGTCTCCGCCGTCATCGCCGCCGCCCTGGCGCTCCTGCTCTTCCGCGGCGCCGCCACCCGGGCCGTCTCCGCCGGCGACCTGCTGCGCTCGGCCGGCTGATCGCACCCGCTCCCCGCCGACCCCGGTCCGGCGGTGAGTAGTCCACCGTCCGACGGGCCCGACCGGTGGATCCTGCACCGTCGGTACGGCGATTCGTGGCGACCCGCCGTACCGGCGGTGGGTGAGCCACGGGTTCACCGGCCGGATCGGTGGACTGCTCACCGCCGCCCGGAGGCATCTCGCTACGCTGCGGTGCGTGGCCTTCGACGACCTTCTCGCTGCCAACCGTGACTTCGCCTCCGACTTCGCCTACGGCGGGTTCGACGGCGTCGCCCGCGCCGGCGTCGCCATCGTGACCTGCATGGACTCGCGGATCGACCCGCTCGGCATGATCGGGCTGAAGCCCGGCGATGCCAAGATCTTCCGCAACCCGGGCGGCCGGGTCACCGAGGCCGCCCTCGAGGCGCTCGTCCTCGGCGTCCACCTGCTCAACGTCCAGCGCGTCCTGGTGGTCCCTCACACCCGCTGCGCCGTGGCGAGCAACTCCGAGGAGGTCATCCGCGACCGGATCTCCGAGTCCGCCGGCGTCGACGCCTCCTGGCACCGCTTCCACGTCGTCGACGACCAGCGCCGCGCCCTGGAGATGGACGTCCGCAAGGTGCTCAGCCACCCCCTCGTCCCCGACTCCGTCGAGGTCGGCGGCTTCCTGTACGACGTCGACACCGGCCTGCTCGATCGCCTGGTCTGAGGGCCGGGTCACCTGCCCCGGGCGACGGTGAGCTGGCACCCGTCGTCCTGCACCGTCGGTTGCCCACGCTCCGCCGGCCTGCCGGTGAATCGTCCGGACGCCGAGCTCAGGCGTCCAGGGCGTCGACGTCCACCTCGTAGGCACCCTGCACGATGAACTCCTTGCGCGGAGCGACGTCGGAGCCCATCAGCAGCTCGAACACGCGCGAGGCGTCCTCGGCGTCGTCGACGGTGATCCGGCGCAGCGTGCGCTGCCGCGGGTCCATCGTGGTCTCGGCCAGCTGGTCGGCGTCCATCTCACCGAGGCCCTTGTAGCGCTGCACCGGGTCCTTCCAGCGCACGTTCTTCTTCTTCAGCTCCGCGAGCTTCCGCTGCAGCTCGTCGTCGGAGTAGGTGTAGACGTACTTGTCCATGCCCTTCTTCGGGTTGGACAGCTCGATGCGGTGCAGCGGGGGTACGGCGGAGTAGACCCGCCCCTCGGCGACGAGCTCGGGCATGTACTTGAAGAACAGGGTCGCCAGCAGGCACCGGATGTGGGCGCCGTCGGAGTCGGCGTCGGCCATGAAGATGATCCGGCCGTAGCGGCGGGCGTCGAGGTCGAAGGTGCGCCCGGAGCCGGCGCCGACGACCTGGATGATCGAGGCGCACTCGGTGTTCTTCAGCATGTCGCCGACCGAGGCCTTCTGGACGTTCAGGATCTTGCCGCGGATCGGCAGCAGCGCCTGGAACTCCGAGTTGCGGGCCAGCTTGGCCGTGCCGAGCGCCGAGTCGCCCTCGACGATGAAGAGCTCAGTACGGTCGTTGTCGTTGTTGCGGCAGTCGGCGAGCTTCGACGGCAGCGCGGAGGACTCCAGGGCGTTCTTCCGCCGCTGGGTCTCCTTGTGCTGGCGGGCGGCGATCCGGGTCCTGGCCGCGCCGGCGACCTTCTCCATGACGAGCTTGGCCTGGGCCTTCTCGCCCCGCTTGGTCGAGGTGAGGAACTTCTTCAGCTCCGCCGACACCACCTTGCGTACGACGCTCCGCGCCGCCGGCGTCCCGAGGATCTCCTTGGTCTGGCCCTCGAACTGCGGCTCCGCGAGGCGCACCGTGACCACCGCGGTCAGGCCCTCGAGGACGTCGTCCTTGACCACGTCGGCGTCGTTGACCTTCAGCACCTTGGCGCTGCGCATCACGTCGTTGAACGTCTTGGTCAGCGCCTGCTCGAAGCCGCTGAGGTGGGTGCCGCCCTTGGGGGTGGCGATCACGTTGACGTACGAGCGCAGCTCGGTGTCGTAGCCGGTCCCCCAGCGCGCCGCGATGTCGACGACCAGCTCGCGCTCGATCTCCTGCGGCGTCATCTGGCCGTCGTCGTCGAGCAGCGGGACGGTCTCCTTGAAGGTGTCCATGCCCTCGAGCCGGAGTACGTCGGTGACCGGCTCGTCGTGGGCGAGGAAGTCGACGTACTCGGCGATGCCGCCGTCGTGGCGGAACTTCTCCTCCACGGGGGTGTCACCGCGCAGGTCGCGGATCACCAGCTCCAGGCCCGGGACGATGAACGACGTGTGCCGGGCACGGCCGAGCAGGCCCTCGAACTCGAAGGTCGCGTCCCGGGTGAAGATCTGGCGGTCCGGCCAGAACCGGATCCGGGTGCCGCTGCGCCCCTTGGCGACCCGGCCGCCCTTGCGGGTCAGTCCGGAGCGGGCCTCGAACCCGGCCGTCGGCGCCTCGCCGTCGAACACGCCGGGGGTGCCGCGGCGGAACGACAGGCCCTGGCTCGACGGCGACCGCTCGACGTCGATGTCCATCCGGCTCGAGAGCGCGTTGACGACGGACAGCCCGACGCCGTGCAGGCCGCCGGTGGCGACGTACGAGCCGCCGCCGAACTTGCCGCCCGCGTGCAGCTTGGTGGCCACCACCTCGACGCCCGGGAGCCCGGTCTTGGGCTCCTCGTCGGTGGGGATGCCGCGACCGTCGTCGTGGACCTCGGCCGAGCCGTCCGGGTGGAGCGTGACCTCGACCCTGTGGGCGGCACCGGCGAGCGCCTCGTCCACGCCGTTGTCGATGATCTCCCACAGGCAGTGCATCAGGCCCCGGGTGTCGGTCGAGCCGATGTACATGCCGGGCCGCTTGCGCACGGCCTCCAGCCCCTCCAGGACGAGGAGGTGCGCGGCGTTGTAGGTGTTGTCGGCGATGACGGGACTCCTGGTCGGAACAACGGACGTGAAACACGGAGGAAATCCGAGTGGTGGAACTGCTCCGAATCTACCTGCGACACGCCGATGGACGGTGCAGGCACGCCTGCTCCTCCGAGGAGTACGACGGGTCTACGGTGGGCACCACTTCCCCAGAGGCTCAACCCAGCAGCACCGCTCCACCGGCAGCAACACGCACAGCAGCACCACCGGCGTGGGTGACGTCACGATGTGGACACGATCGGACTCGGGTTCGGGAAAACGCATCTCGGCGACGCCTGTTCCACGTCAGACTGGATGAGGCACCAGGTCTCAACCGCGGAGAGTGACCTTCGGTCCCGGACATCGTTGTCCAGGGCATGGGAAACCCGCCAGCGGGGAACGACTGTCCGTGATGGGATGACGTGTCGGGCACCACGATCCGGCGGGAATCTTGAAGCCCACCGCTACGTTGTGCAAGACACCGATGATCAGAGATGAGGCCGAAGTGAACACTGCAGTTGCCCCGAGCACGCCGCTCACCGCAGTCGACCGCTGCGACCGGTGTGGCGCGCAGGCCTACCTCCGCGTGGAGCTCCAGTCCGGCGGCGAGCTCCTGTTCTGCGCGCACCACGCCCGTGAGCACGGTGACAAGCTGAAGGAGATCGCGGCCAACGTGGTCGACGAGACCCACAAGCTGGGTGGGTCCACGCCCTCCCCTGCCGCCGACTGACCGCACCGCGACGAACTTCACCGAAGGCCCCGGACCCCGTGTCCGGGGCCTTCGGCGTCTCCGGGTGAGCGCTGTGCCAGGGTGAGCGCGTGAGCGTGCTCCTCTCGCTCGTCGCCGCGGCGGCGTACGGCCTGGCGGACTTCAACGGCGGACTCGTCTCCCAGCGCGCCAGCGCCTGGTCCGTCGCCCTCACCGCCCAACTCGGCGGCGGCGCCCTGGTGCTGCTGGCGGTCCCCTTCGTCGGCGGCTCCCCTACCCACGACGACCTGGTCTGGGCGGTCGCCGCGGGGGTCGGCAACGGCCTCGGTACGGCGTTCCTCTACCGCGGGCTCTCCTCCGGCCGGATGGGCGTCGTGGCCCCGGTCTCCGGCGTCGGCGCCGTACTGGTGCCGGTGGTGGTCGGCCTCGTGAGCGGAGAGCGACCCGGCCCGGTCACCGGGCTCGGCATCGTGCTTGCCCTCCCGGCGATCTGGCTGGTCGCGCGAGATTCCGGGGAGCCGACCGGACCGAGCTCGCCGCGCTCCTCGGGCGCCGTCGACGGCCTGTTGGCCGGCCTCGGCTTCGGGACCCTGTTCGCGGCGCTGGCCCAGGTCTCCGAGGGGGCCGGGCTGCTGCCCCTGGCGCTCAACCAGCTGCTCGCCGGGGTCGTCATCGTCGGGGTCGCCCTGCTGCTGCGCGCCCCGTGGGTGCCGAGCACCCGCTGGGCCTGGGCCGGCGTCGTGAGCGGGGTGCTCGGCGCGATCGCCACCGGGCTGTTCCAGGTCGCGACCCGCGGCGGCCACCTGACGGTGGCTGCCGTCATCACCTCGCTCTACCCCGCCGTCACCGTGCTCCTCGCGGCCACGCTGCTGCGCGAGCGCGTGCACCCGCTGCAGGCGGCCGGGCTGGCCCTCTGCGCGACCGCGGTCGTGCTGGTCGCGACCGGCTGACGGACCGTCCGCCCGGGCTCAGGCGCCCGACAACCAGGGCGTGTAGCGCCGCGGGCCCCGGAACCAGTCGGTCACCGGGTGCGACCCGTCGTACTGGTCGACCATCCGTACGGCGACCCGGATCCGCTCCGGGTCGCGCAGGCACGA
Source organism: Nocardioides lianchengensis (assembly GCF_900101465.1). Classification (GTDB taxonomy): domain Bacteria; phylum Actinomycetota; class Actinomycetes; order Propionibacteriales; family Nocardioidaceae; genus Nocardioides; species Nocardioides lianchengensis. The sequence continues at coordinate 134,069 of NZ_FMZM01000005.1, read as the reverse complement.
CCGGGCCACCCGGACCCGGGCGAGGTCCCGGGCCGGACGGAGCCGCACCGAGTGGTCGCAGGTGAGCGGCTCCCCCACCAGCTTCCACCGGCGCACCCGGAGCAGCTGGTAGTCGGTGCCCTCCTGCAGCCCCGTGACCAGCGCGAGCTCGGGACCCCGGCGGTCGGGGTTCGCGTCGAGGAAGACCGTCAGACCGGACGGCCCACCGTCCGAGGTGGCCCGGAGGTCGGTGAACCCGACCGCGACTGTCACCCGTTCGGCCCCGTGTGCGACGCGGACCTCCCGGATGTCGGTGAGGGACGCCTGGGTGTCGGCCGGGTCCGGATAGGCGCCTCGCTCGGCGACCGCCGGTGCGGCCACGGCCAGGCCGGACAGCAGTGCGGTCGCCACGACGGTCGCGTGGCGGAGGGCGCTGAAGGTGGTCATCCCTCAGGGTGCGCCCTCGCCGCGGCCCTGGCAATCAGGGCACCAGGACCGAGCCGTCCGGCTGACGGCTGCAGGTCAGTGCCGTACCGCCGCGGGTCCAGGCCGCCGACAGGCACTGGCCGAGGACCTGGTGACCGCTCGCGTTCGGGTGCCACGACTCCTGGCAGGTCTGGTAGTAGTCCGAGCAGGTGTCGGTGACCCGCTTGATGTCCAGCTTGTCGAACGGACCGAAGCTCTCGACCTTGACGCCGGTCGGCCCGTCCATGACCCGCAGCGGCGTCGCCAGGGCGTTGCCCGGGCTCCCCGGCTGCTCGCAGAGGCGGGCACCGTCGAAGGCGGCCTGCACGTTCAGGTAGGTCACGTCGACGCCGGGACGCTCCGCCTGCAGTGTGCTCGCCACGCCGCCGACCAGGTGGCCGAGGCCCTGCGAGAAGCGGTGGGCGGGCGCGAGCGAGGCGACGTCGGCCGGGCAGCCGGCGGCGTACCGCTCGTCGACCAGGGCCCGGTACTTGTCGCGCTCGTCGTCGCGGCCGTCCTCCTCGAGGTAGTCGGCGGCGTACGACGGCGCCAGCGGGTTGATGTAGTCCTGGAGCACGACACGGTGCTGGCCGTCGGCGTCGACCTCGTCGAGCACGTCGAGGATCTGCCGGACGGCGGCCGTGGTGTCGGCCTGGGCCGCGGTGAGCTGCTCGGGGCTGGCCAGGTCGGCGTCGGTGCACGGGTCCTCGTTGAGCTCGGCACCGGTCACCCAGTTGATGACGTCGATCCAGACCTCCCACCAGCCCGTGTAGCCGTCACCGACGAAGCGGCCCGCACACTCGGCGGCCACGGTCCCGAAGGTGAAGTGGGAGTTGTTGGAGCCCAGCCCGACCAGGACCAGGTCGACGTCGCCGGTCTGGGCGACCTGGCGCAGCTGGTCGAGCTGCGCGGCGACCGTGCGGCCGGACTCGCGAGCCGACGACGGATTCGCGATGTCGCCCGGCTGGGCGCCCGAGCAGGCCAGGTTGACCCGCTGGTCGATGCCGGGCAGGTCGGCCACGGCGATGGAGGCGTGCGGCGAGCGGTGGCAGAAGTACGGGTTGCTGTTCGGGCTGTCCCAGCCCGGGAAGGCCTGGGTCACGCCCGACTGGTCGACGACCGCGTCGTAGTCGCCCGCCCCCTCGCCGCTGATGAAGCTGTCACCCATCGCCACCGCGGTGGATGGCAGCGCGGCGGGTGCGGGATCGGCGGTGGCCGGCGGCGTCGTACCCAGCAGGGAGACGACCAGCCCGGCGGCGATGGCGAGCGCGAGTCGAGGAGTCATCCCCCGATGCTGCTCGCTCCCCCGCCCCGCGGCGACCGGAAGGTTCCTCAGTGCCGCAGCCGGCGCCAGGCCAGGCGCAGGCAGAGCAGCAGCGCCGCGGCCTGCGGCAGCCAGACCCGCCAGCCGTCGTCGTACCGGACGAGGGTGACGTAGGCGACGGCCACGCACAGGACCGTCGACGCGATCTCGACGCGCTCGCCGAGCGGGATCGCTCGCCAGCGGTCACGGAACCCCACCGGCGAGCGACCCGACCGATCAGTCGAGGTAGTCGCGCAGGACCTGCGAGCGCGACGGGTGCCGCAGCTTCGACATGGTCTTCGACTCGATCTGGCGGATCCGCTCGCGGGTCACGCCGTAGACCTTGCCGATCTCGTCGAGCGTCTTGGGCTGGCCGTCGGTGAGGCCGAAGCGCATGCTGACGACGCCCGCCTCACGCTCGGAGAGCGTGTCGAGCACGGCGTGCAGCTGCTCCTGGAGCAGCGTGAACGAGACCGCGTCGGCCGGGACGATCGCCTCGGAGTCCTCGATCAGGTCGCCGAACTCGGAGTCGCCGTCCTCGCCCAGGGGCGTGTGCAGCGAGATCGGCTCGCGGCCGTACTTCTGGACCTCGATGACCTTCTCGGGGGTCATGTCGAGCTCCTTGGCGAGCTCCTCCGGGGTGGGCTCGCGACCCAGGTCCTGGAGCATCTGGCGCTGCACGCGGGCCAGCTTGTTGATGACCTCGACCATGTGCACCGGGATGCGGATGGTGCGGGCCTGGTCGGCCATGGCGCGGGTGATGGCCTGCCGGATCCACCAGGTGGCGTAGGTCGAGAACTTGTAGCCCTTGGTGTAGTCGAACTTCTCGACCGCACGGATCAGGCCGAGGTTGCCCTCCTGGATCAGGTCGAGGAAGAGCATGCCGCGGCCGGTGTAGCGCTTGGCCAGCGAGACGACGAGACGCAGGTTGGCCTCGAGGAGGTGGTTCTTCGCGCGACGACCGTCCTCGGCGATCCACTCGAGCTCCTCGTGGAGGCTGGGCTTGACCTTGCCGCCCTTGCCGAGCTTCTCCTCCGAGAACAGGCCGGCCTCGATCCGCTTGGCGAGCTCGACCTCCATCTCGGCGTTGAGCAGCGGGACCTTGCCGATCTGCTTGAGGTAGTCCTTGACCGGGTCGGCGGTCGCGCCGGCGACCATGACCTGCTGCTCGGGCTCGTCGGTGTCGTCGGCCGCGGAGACCACGAAGGTCGCGGACTTCTCGTCCTCGACGATCGTCGGGTCGGTCGCGACGTCCTTCTCGAACTGCTCGTCGGGCACGTCGGGCAGGACCTTCTTGCCGTCGGGGCCGACCACCGGCTCGGCGACGGCCGGGGCCGCCGCCGTCTTCGCCGCGGCCGCCTTCTTGGCCGGGGCGGCCTTCTTGGCGGTGCTCGCGGTCGTGGTCTTGCGCGCGGTGGTCGCCGCCACGGCACGCGTGGTGCTCGCGGCGCCGATGTTGACGGAGATGCCGAGGTCGCTCAGGTGCCCGAGCAGGGCCTTGAGGTGCCGCGGCTCGACGGCCGCGTCCTCACTGGCCCGGCGGACCTCATCCGGCGAGAGACTGCCGGACGGCGTCCCGCGGTCGATGAGGGCCACGACGGCCGGGTGCGACAGCACCTCGGCAGGGATCTTGCGCGCGGTCGAGGACACGTACACCTCTCGTCAGCAGAGCGTCAGAATTGACTCATGGGCGCGGCCAGGCCCGGTCACGTCAAGAGCCGCAGTCACATTCTGCCACGGGCCCCCTGAGGTACGCGTATCGCCACCCGGTCGGCCGTCTGCGCGTCGTCGCCGCGTCGTTCCGCGGGCGTCCGATGACGTCACACGTGTGACGCATGGGCAGGGTGGGTACTCGCCGCCCATCTCGGGGTTCGGAAGTCACAGCTGAGTCCTGGGGGGGACCCGTTGAGCCAGAGGATCGAGACGATGCAGGTCGACGGACGGTGGGTCGTGCTCGCCGGGCGTGCCGTCGTCGGTGAGTACCCGTGCCGGTCCACGGCCGTCGAGGCCGGCTGGCAGCTGGCCCGGGCCCGCGAGGTGGAACACGTCGTCCACTACGCCCAGCGCGTCGTGCCGGACGACCCGCGGGGCTTCGAGTCGGTCGCCTGACCCGCTCAGCCGGCGGCCTGCGCCTTGGCCGCCGCCTTCTTCTGCTTCTTGAAGTCCCGCACCTTCTGCAGACTCGCCGGGTCGACCACGTCCGCGACCGACCGGTGACCCTCCAGCGAGTAGTCCCCCACGACCGCGTCCCACCCCTCCGGGCGTACGTCGAGCTGCTTGGCCAGCAGCGCCACGAAGATCTGGGCCTTCTGCTTGCCGAAGCCCGGCAGGGCCATGACCCGCCTCAGCAGGTCCTTGCCGCTGGTCGCCTCGGTCCACAGGCGCTCGGTGCGGCCGTCGTACTCCTCCTCGACGAGGCGGGCGAGCTCCTGCAGCCGCGCGGCCATCGAGCCCGGAAACCGGTGGATCGCCGGCGGGGTCGAGCACAGCGCCGCGAACTCCTCCGGGTCGGCCGCCGCGATCCGCGCCGGCTCCAGCGTGCCGAAGCGGTCCAGCACCTTCGCCGGACCCCGGAAGGCGTGCTCCATGGGGTACTGCTGGTCGAGCATCATCCCGACGAGCAGCGCGAAGGGGTCGTCGGTCAGCACCTGGTCGGCGGCGTCGTCGCCGGTGATGTGGATCGCCATGGCCGCCATCCTGCCGCAGGGCGACCGGTCGGCGCTCAGCCGGCGAGGCCGGACCCGAAGGCGCCGGGGTCGTGCCGGTCGGGGCGGGCCGGGGAACGGCGCGGGACGGGAGGCCCCGGCAGGCGGCGGCCTCGCGGGCGGCGTCGCGGCGTACGGCGATGGCGGCCCGCTCCTGGGCGGTGACCAGGTCAGCGGGAGCAGGTGCCGCCCAGCTGGCCGAAGCCGGTGGTCTGGCCGACGACGACCCGGCGGCCGATGATCAGGTGCGAGACGGCGTCCTTGTAGCCGAGGACCGTCCCGAGGTCACGGAAGTAGGCGTGGGCCCCGACCGAGAGGACGGTCGCCAGCAGGCCCAGCACCGTCGCGTCCGTGCGCGCACGACTCAACCCCAGGCCCCCCAGCCGTCGACGTCCGGCGCCGTACGGTCACGTGCGGACCCGGCCCGGGACCGTCATCCTGGCGAACGCCGGAGGTCAAGGGCTTTGCTTCGGCCGAACCTGGGGTGGTGGACTGAACCAGTCGGGGTGAGGAGTCAGTCGGCCTTGACGGCCAGCACCGGGCAGTGCGCGTCGAGCAGGATCCGCTGGGCGTTGCTCCCGAGGATCAGCTTGCCGACCGGCGAGCGGCGACGGAGGCCGATGACGATCAGCTCGGCGTCGTTGGCCTCGGCGATCGAGATGAGGTCCTCGGCCGGCTCGAAGCCGCGCACCAGCTGTCGCAGGTCGTGCTCCACCCCGGCCGCGTCCAGCTTGGCCTTGACGGCGTCCATCTCGGACTCGGCCCGGCGGGCGGCGTCGGCGTCGAAGTCCTGACCGCCCCGGTGGGAGTTGACGACGACCAGCTTGGTGCCGCGGAGCCTCGCCTCCTCGATCGCCTTCGTGAGGGCGGCCTCGCCCTCCGGCTTCGGCACGTACCCGACCACCACGGTCCCCATCGGCTTACATCCCTTCGTCAGCCGGCAGCGCTGCCGGTCTCCGCAACCTATCGAACTCCCGTACCCGATGGGGGCCTGTGGACGCGCGCGGCGCCGGCCGCGCCGCGCGGGCAGGGTGGGGGCATGGACCCGGGCCTCGTCGAACCGCTCGCGCCGCGGCTGGCCGCGCTGCTGCGGCGCGCGGTCCTCGACCACGCCACCTCCGAGCCGCGGCGGTCCTTCCCGGCCCGGCTGCACGTCGGGACGCCGGGCGGGCGGCAGCGGGTCCTGGCGCTCGACGCCGACGAGACCGACCACGCGCTACGGACCGACGTGGTCGCCGCGATGCTGGCCGGGGCGTCGGTCGGCGGCGCCGGTGAGCCGGTGGTGTGGCTGACCCGCCCGGGCGAGCTCGACCTTCAGGACGTCGACGCCCAGTGGCTGGCCGCGGCCCTCGCGGCCTGCCGGGAGGCCGGACGGCCGCTGACGCTGGTGATCGTCAACCGGCACGGCTGGCGCGACCCGCGCAGCGGCACGGCGCGGCACTGGAAGCGGCTGCGACGCCGCTGACCCGGGGGTGGAACCGGGCTCAGTCCCAGGTGTGCACCGGCTCGTTGGTGTGCATCCGCTCGCGGTAGTCGAGCAGGGTGGCGCGCAGCGCGTCGTACCGGTCCTGGCCGGCGCGCTTCCCCATCCGGCGCACGAACCACTCGGCGCCGTTGACCCCGGTCAGGCAGCGCTGCTCGACGATGTCCATCAGCCGGTCGGCCTCGGCCGTCGGGACGCCCCAGTCGGCCAGCCCGTGCCGGGCCAGCGGCAGCAGCCGGCGCAGCACCAGCTCGGTGGCCCGGACCTGGCCGACGCCTGGCCAGTAGAGCTGAGCCTCGATGCCCTGCTGGGCGGCGACGTGGAAGTTCTCCTCGGCGGCCGAGAAGGACATCTGCGACCACAGCGGCCGCTGGCTCTCGGCCAGGGCCCGCACCAGACCGAAGTAGAACGCGGCGTTGGCCATCGTGTCGGCGACCGTCGGACCGGCGGCCAGCACCCGGTTCTCGACCCGCAGGTGGGGAACGCCGCCGGCGATGTCGTAGACCGGGCGGTTCCAGCGGTAGATCGTCCCGTTGTGGAGGCGCAGCTCCGAGAGGTTGGGGGTGCCGCCACCCTCCAGCACCGCCAGCGGGTCCTCGTCGTCGGTGATCGGGAGCAGCGCCGGGAAGTAGCGGACGTTCTCCTCGAACAGGTCGAAGACCGAGGTGATCCAGCGCTCGCCGAACCACACCCGGGGCCGCACCCCCTGGGCCTTGAGCTCCTCGCTGCGGGTGTCGGTGGCCTGCTCGAACAGCGGGATCCGGGTCTCGCGCCACAGCTCCTTGCCGAGGAGGTACGGCGAGTTCGCGCCGATCGCCAGCTGGACCGCGGAGATCGCCTGGGCGGCGTTCCAGTAGGCGGCGAACTGGTCGGGCGAGGTCTGCACGTGGAGCTGGGTGCTCGTGCACGCCGCCTCGGGCAGGATCGAGTCGGCGGTGGTCCGCAGCCGCTCGGCGCCACCCTCGATCTCGATCGAGATGTCCTCCCCGCGCGCGTCGAGGATCTGCTCGCTGAGCAGCCGGTAGCGGGGATTGCCGCTGATGCTGTGGACGCCCATGTGGCCGTCAGCGAGTGTCGGCAGGATGCCGATCATCACCAGGTGGGCGCCGACGTCGGCGGACTTGTGCTCGGCGTCGTTGAGGCTGCGCCGCAGGTTGGCCTCGAACGTGGCCAGCCCGCCCTCGCGCAGCCGGGCCGGCGGCACGTTGATCTCGATGTTGAACTGGCCCAGCTCGGTCTGGAAGTCGGGGTCGGCGATGGCGTCGAGGGCCTGCGCGTTCTTCAGCGCGGGGTCGCCGACCTCGTCGATCAGGTTGAGCTCGACCTCGAGACCCGTCATCGGGTCGTCGGTGTCGAACCGCGCGTCGCGCAGCATCCGCGCGAACACGTCCAGGCACCGCCGCACCTTCTCGCGGTGACGGGTGCGATCAGCGCGCGTGAACTCCTGTGCCTCGACCTCTTCACCCATGCCGGAACCCTAGGCCCCTTCCCATGAGGCGCGCGTCCGCGCGAGGAGGTCGTCGACGACGCCGTCGACGCTGCCGGTGCGCTCGTGGGCGGCCCGCTGGCGCGACGACCCGCCCGCGGCCAGGACCCGGCGTACGCCGTCGCGCACCAGGTCGGCGTCGCCGGCCTCCTCCAGCGCCGGGCGGACCCGCTCGACCAGGGCGGCCAGCACCTCGGCCACCGGCGCGAGCCCACGCTGCTCCGGGTGCACCAGCCGGCCGGAGACGCCGTACCGCGCGGCCCGCCACTGAGCGGCCCTGAGCGCCTCGGCCCGCCACGGCGGAACCGGGGTGCCGGCGGCGTGGTCCCGAGCGAGGGTCTCGACCAGCGCACGCGTCAGGGCGGCCACCAGGACGGTGTCGAGCGGGTCGGTGCACACGTCGGCGACCCGGACCTCGAGCGTGGGCTGGTGGGCGGCGAGCCGGGCGTCGAGGTAGAGCATCCCCTCGTCGAGCGCCGCCCCGGTCGCGATCAGCGCGGCGCACGCCGCCCGGTAGCCCTCGACCGACCCGAACTGCTCGGTCGGACCTGCGCTGGGCCAGCGGCCCCATACCTGCGAGCGCCAGGATGCGTACGACGTGTCGCGGCCGTCGTGGATGGGCGAGTTGGCGCTGACCGCGAGCAGGACCGGCAGCCACGGGCCGATCCGGTCGAGGACCCCGACCCCCTCGGCATCGCTCGCGATGTCGACGTGGACGTGCATGCCGCAGGTGCCGCCGGTGAGAGCGACCGCGCCGAAGGTGTCGACGATCGCGCGGTAGCGGTCCCCCGGCGAGACCACCGCCTCCTCGAGCGCGCTCGGCACGATCCCGCAGGCGGCGACCGCCAACCCGCCGGCCGCAGCCGCCTCCCCCGCCGTACGGCGGGCCGCGCGCACCTGGTCGAGCTGGTCCACGGTCGAGGCGGACGGGTCCGTGCGGGTCTCCAGCTGGTGGCGGAACAGCTCGGGGTCGAGGTCGTCCGTGGCACGGGTGCGCTCGGGACCGCGATCGTGGAAGTCCTTCAGCACCTGGGTCGCGCGGGAGGTGACCCGCCGGGTGGCCGGGTCGACGAGCAGCAGCTCCTCCTCGAGGCCGATCGTGCGGGGTGTTCCCGAGCCGCTCATGCCCGGGAGTACCCCTGCGGGCCGCCGGTCACCACCACGGATCGACGGCACCGGCCTCCTGCAGCTCGTCCAGCGTGTCGGGCGGCACGGCCCGCTGCAGCGCCTCGGCCACCAGCCGGGCCAGCGAGTTGTCGGGGTCGACCTGCTGGCACCGGTCGATCGCGCACCACGCCAGGGCGCCGTCGCCCGAGATCCACGCGACCATCGCGAGCACGGCCGCCGCTCCCCCGCGCACCTCCGCGGGCGCGCGGCGGACCGCGTCGGTCCAGAGTCGGACGTGGTCGCGCGCGACGGCGCGCCGCACCGGCACCCACGCGGCATCGCGCACGGCGGGGTTCCGGATGCCGAGGAGCACCGCCGCCAGCACACCGTCGGGCAGGCGACCGGCGTCGAGGTGGCGAGCGACGGCCGCCGCCACGGCCGAGCCGGTGGCCCGCACCGGGCGGGCCAACCGCGAGGCGATGAGGGCCGTGCCGTCCGGATCGGGGTCGAGGACCCGCTCCAGCTCGCCGCGCGAGGCGAGCAGGGCCCGACCGTCGAGCACGGCCTGCGCCGTGAACCGGTGGCTCGAGACGTCGTACGGGACGCCCTCCTCGGGGACCCCCTCACGTCGTCCGAGCAGCGGGTGCCAACGCTCGCCGTCGGCCCAGAGCGCGTCGACCACGTCGATGCCGGCGCGCTGGAAGGCCCGCACCAGCGGCCCGCCGAGCCGGTGGACCGTCGTCGCTCGGGACGGCGCGGCGTAGACGACCACGGCGACGCGGGCGACCTCGTGGTGGCGCGCCGGCTCGAGCAGGGCCTGCACGATGTCGGCGTCCTCGGTGGGCGAGGCCGGCAGGTCGATGCGGGGGTGGAACGGCCGCGCGGCGCCGAAGGTCAGCAGCGCCACGGAGTCGGCCGGCTGGAAGCCGAGGACGACCGGGACCATGGCGAGCAGGTCCTCGGAGGTGCGGGCGGTCAGGCGGGTCGGGGTCGGTGTCGTCATGCCGGGGACGCTCCCCGGGCGCACGGACAGCCAGGCCGGGGCCGCACAGGCCTGTGGAGAAGGCCGTCCGGAGGCGCGCCTGTGGACGGTCGGTGGCCCGGAGTACGGTCCGTGCGTGCGTGTCCAGGCCTCCGTGCTCCACCTCGACCTCGACGCGTTCTTCGCGGCGGTCGAGCAGCGCGACAAGCCCTCGCTGCGCGGCAAGCCGGTGGTCGTCGGCGGGGTCGGCGGACGGGGCGTGGTCTCGACCGCCTCCTACGAGGCCCGGCGGTACGGCGTCCGCTCCGCCATGTCCACCCGCGAGGCCCGGTCCCGCTGCCCGCACGCCGCCTTCCTCAGCGGCCGGTTCCACGCCTACCGCGAGGCGAGCCGGGCGGTGATGGGGCTGCTGCGCTCGGTCAGCCCGCTGGTCGAGCCGCTCTCGCTCGACGAGGCCTTCGTCGACCTGCAGCAGGCCGACCTGCCCGACCTCGAGGTGGCCACGGTCACCGCCTTCGCCGAGGAGCTGCGCGGCCGCGTCACCGAGGCCACCCGTGGCCTGACCGCCTCCGTGGGCGTCGGCACCTCCAAGTTCATCGCCAAGGTGGCCAGCGACCTCGACAAGCCCGACGGCCTGGTGGTGGTGCCGCCGGGCACCGAGCAGGACCTGCTGCGCCCGATGCACGTCACCGTCCTCCCGGGCGTCGGACCGGCGACCGCCGAGCGGTTGCGCCGGGCCGGCATCCACACGGTCGCCGAGCTGGAGCAGGTCGACCTCGACGAGCTGGTCCGGCTGGTCGGCAAGGCCCACGGCGGCGGGCTCTTCCAGCTCGCCCGCGCGCTCGACGACCGGCCGGTGGTGCCGGAGCGCGAGGCCAAGTCGGTCAGCGTGGAGGGCACCTACGACACCGACCTGACCGACCGGAAGCTGATGGAGGGCCTGCTGACCCGCCAGGCCGGCGAGGTCGCGGCCCGGCTGCGCAAGAGCGGGCTGTCGGGCCGCACCGTGTCGATCAAGGTGCGCCTGCACGACTTCACGACCCTGAGCCGGTCGAGCACCCTGGGCTCGCCGACCGACGCGGCCGGCACCATCGCCCGGCTGGCCCGCTCGCTGCTCACCGACCTCGACACCTCCGGGGGCGTGCGCCTGCTCGGGGTCGGGGTCTCCGGACTGGCCGACTGGGTCCAGGAGGACCTGTTCGGCGACACCGCCGAGGAGGAGCCGGAGCTGCCCGAGATCGAGATCCCCCACCACTCGCGGCGCACCTGGGCGCCCGGGATGGACGTCGAGCACGACGAGCTCGGCCGGGGCTGGGTCTGGGGGTCGGGCCGCGGCGTGGTGACCGTGCGCTTCGAGACCGCGACCTCACCCGCCGGACCGGTGCGCTCGTACGCCGAGGACGACCCGGCGCTGCGGCCCTGGACGCCCGAGCCGGCGCCCGAGGACGAGTGAGAGCCCAGGCGTGAAATGAAGGAGGGCCCCGCGACGGTATGAGCGTCACGGGGCCCTCGCTGTGGGGCGGAGACGGTGACGCCCACCCCGACCCGACCGGACCTCCGACCCCGCCGTCCCCGTCACCGGGCCGACGCCGCGAGTTGCCTCGTGGTGCGGATCCTCGTTCCTGCCTGGTCACCGGCCCCTCCCCTGCCTTGCGGCCGGTTCCGAGCTGGTGAGGAGAGTTCTACGCGGTCCCGAGCGGGCCCGACAAGACGTTCCGGCGGTTCCACAGGCCCCTCCACCGAACCGGGTCCCCCCTCCACAGGAACCGTTCCCGTTCCACAGGATCCGGTCCAGACCTGTGCACGCCTCTGTGGAGAACCGTGACGCCCGTCACTCAGATGTCGCGGCGGTCGTCGTACGGGTTCATCCAGCTGTTACACGACTGCGAAGTCGACGCAAAGTGGACCCGGTCAACTACGGGGAGACATCTGCCGGGCCGCTCGGGAGGCCCCGACCACGAAGGACTCCTCGATGGACACAGGCACTACTGCCTTCATGCTGGCCTGCATCATCGGCCTGACGATGATGATCCCCGGCCTCGCGCTCTTCTACGGCGGCATGGTCAGCGTCAAGAGCAGCATCAACATGATGATGATGACCTTCGGAGCCGTCGCCGTCGTCGGCGTCCTCTGGGTCTTCTTCGGCTACTCGATGGTCTTCGGCAACTCCTACGGCGACGCGGGGCTCCTCGGCAGCATCACCGAGTACGCCGGCCTCGGGGAAGCGATCGCCGACGGGGAGGTCGCCGTACCCCTGGCGCTCTTCGCGGTCTTCCAGGCCCTCTTCGCCGGCATCACCGTCGCCCTGATCTCGGGCGCGGTCGCGGACCGGATGAAGTTCGGCGCCTGGATGGCCTTCGCGGCGATCTGGGCCGTGCTCGTCTACTTCCCGGTCGCGCACTGGGTCTTCGCGTTCGACTCCGCCGACGGCAGCGTCATCGGCGGCTGGATCGCCAACGACCTGAAGGCCATCGACTTCGCCGGCGGCACGGCCGTGCACATCAACGCCGGCGCGGCGGCCCTGGCCCTCGCGGTCATCCTCGGCAAGCGCGCCACCTGGGGCCAGGCCCCCCGCCCCCACAACGTCCCGCTGACCCTGCTCGGCGCGGGTCTGCTGTGGGCCGGCTGGTACGCCTTCAACGGCGGCTCGGCCCTGGCCGCCAACAACGCGTCCTCGGTGGTCATGCTGACGACCTTCCTCGCCACCTGCGCCGCGGTCCTGGCCTGGCTGGGTGTCGAGCAGCTGCGCACCGGCCACACCACCGGCATCGGCGCCGCCTCCGGCGCCATCGCCGGACTGGTCGCGATCACCCCGTCCTGCGCCGCGGTCTCGCCGATGGGCTCGATCGTGGTCGGCCTGGTCGCCGGCGGCCTGTGCCAGCTCGCGATCGGCCTGAAGGACAAGCTGGGCTACGACGACACGCTCGACGTGGTCGGCGTGCACCTGGTGGGCGGCATCATCGGCACCCTGATGATCGGCCTCGTCGGCAACGCCGACATGCCGAGCGGTGTCGACGGCCTCTTCTACGGCGGCGGCCTCGAGCAGCTCGGCCGGCAGGCCGCGGCGGTCGTCGCGGTCCTGGCCTACACGCTGATCGTGACCTCGGCCATCGCCCTGGCCCTCAAGGCCACCATCGGCATCCGGATCTCCCCGGAGGACGAGGAGGCCGGCATCGACGCCAAGTCGCACCGCGACCCGGCGTACGACCTGGTCTGACGCTCCGAGAAGCGGCCGCCTCCGGGCGGCCGCTTTTCTCGGCCCCGCAGGTCCACTCTCCGTGGTTGTTGATTCTTCGTAGTAGACAAGGAACAGCATGACCGACCTCCAGACCCTCGCCCGCGAGAGCGGGACGACGTTCCTCCTCGCGCTCTTCGTCGACCTGCGTGGCAAGCCCTGCGCCAAGCTCGTGCCGGTCGAGGCGGTCGACGCGCTGGCCACCGAGGGCGTCGGCTTCGCCGGGTACGCCGTCGGCGCGATCGGCCAGGAGCCGAAGGACCCCGACCTGATGGCCATCCCCGACCCGGCGTCGTTCACGCCGGTCCCCTTCGTGAAGCCGGGCCTGGCGATCGTGCACTGCGACCCGCACGTCGAGGGGAGGCCGTGGCCGTTCGCCCCGCGCAACATCCTGAAGGCGGTGCTCGCGCGGGCCGCTCAGGAGGGGCTGGCGCCGTACGTCGGCGCCGAGGTCGAGTACTTCCTGGTCGACCGCGACGAGCAGGGTCGGCTGCGCACCGCCGACCCGGCCGACACCGCCGCCCAACCCTGCTACGACGCCCGTGGCGTGACCCGGATGTACGACCACCTGACGACGATCTCGCGGGCCATGAACGATCTCGGCTGGGGCAACTACGCCAACGACCACGAGGACGGCAACGGCCAGTTCGAGCAGAACTTCGCCTACGCCGACGCGCTCACCACCGCCGACCGGGTGATCACGCTGCGCTACCTGCTCAGCGTCCTCGCCGCCGAGCAGGGCATGACCGCCACGTTCATGCCCAAGCCGTTCGGCGACCGGACCGGGACCGGCCTGCACCTGCACGTCTCGCTGCAGCGCGACGGGTCCAACGTCTTCCCGGGCGCGGACGACGCTCGCGGACTGGGCCTGTCGCCGACGGCGTACTCCTTCGTCGCCGGCGTCCTCGAGCACGCCTGCGCGCTGCAGTCGGTGCTGGCGCCGACGGTGAACTCCTACAAGCGCACCGGCGCCCTCACGACCGCCTCGGGCGCGTCCTGGGCACCGCGGCGGGCGACGTACGGCGGGAACGACCGCACGCACTACGTCCGGGTGCCCGACGACCAGCGGGTGGAGCTGCGCGGCGGCGACGGGTCGGCCAATCCCTACCTGGCCATCGCCGGCGCGGTCGGCGCGGGCCTGGACGGCGTCGCGCGGGCGCTCGACCCGGGCGACCCGGGCGCGACCAGCAGCGAGCCGCTGCCGCTGACCCTGCTGCACGCGGTCGAGGCGCTGGAGGCCGACCCGGTGCTGACCGGCGTCCTCGACGCGGCCGGCGACGGCGTGGCGTCGTACTTCGCGCAGCTGAAGCGGACCGAGTTCTTCACCTGGCACAGCCAGATCTCCCCCTGGGAGATCGACCACTACCTGGAGGCGTTCTGATGTGCGGCATCGTGGGACTGCACCTGCGTGACCCCGACCTGTTCCCCCGGCTCGGCGAGCTGCTGACCGGGATGCTCGGCGAGATGGAGGAGCGGGGCGCCGACTCCGCCGGCGTCGCCGTGTACGGCGACCCGCGCTGGTCCCCACCCGGGCACGCGACCGTGTCGGTGCTGGACGCGTCCGCGCCGGCCGACGAGCTGGCGACCGCGCTCACCGCGGCGACCGGTGCCGAGGTGAGCGTGCTGCCGCTGGGGTCGACGTACGTCGTGCACGCGCCGGGGGACGTCGAGCCGCTGCTCGCCGCCGTCCGCGCGGCCGCGCCGGAGGCCCTGGTCGCGGGCTTCGGGGAGGACCTGACCGTGCTCAAGGACGTCGGCCACCCGCGGGCGCTCGCCGCGCAGTGGGGCCTCGCCGAGGCGCAGGGCTGGCAGGGCGTCGGGCATACCCGGATGGCCACCGAGTCGGCCGTGACGCCGTCCGGCGCGCACCCGTACGCCGTCGGCCCCGACCAGTGCCTCGTGCACAACGGCTCGTTCGCCAACCACGCCACGATCCGGCGCGAGCTGCGTGCCCGCGGCGTCGTCTTCGACAGCGAGAACGACACCGAGGTGGGCGCCCGCTACGTCGCGCAAGCGCTGGCCGACGGCCTCGACGTCGAGACGGCGCTGAAGGGTCTGTGCGCCGAGTTCGACGGCTTCTACACGCTGCTCGTCTCGAACCGCGACTCGTTCGCGGTCGTCCGCGACGCGATCGCCTGCAAGCCCGCCGTGGTCGCCGAGACCGGCGCGTGGGTGGCGATGGCGTCGGAGTACCGCGCCCTCGCCCACCTCCCGGGCGTCGAGGGCGCCCACCTGTTCGAGCCCGAGCCGGAACGGATCTACGCATGGACACGATGAGCAGCACCCAGCTCGACCTCGGCACCCTGTCGCTGCGCGAGGTCAACCGCGCCCTGCACGAGATGACGGCCGGCGAGGTCGCGGTGACCAACCCCCGTGGCGCGCACAGCGTCGCGGCCGGGCTGACCACTCCCCTGCAGGTGACGATCGCGGGTCACTGCGGCTACTACGCCGCCGGGATGAACCAGCTCGCCGACGTGGTCGTCGACGGCACCGCCGGCGTGGGCGTCGGGGAGAACATGATGAGCGGCTCGGTCCGGGTCCGCGGCAACGCTTCGCAGTCCGCGGGCGCCACGGCGCACGGCGGGCTGCTGGTCGTCGAGGGCGACGCGGCCGCGCGGTGCGGCATCTCGATGAAGGGCGTGGACATCGTGGTGGGCGGCAGCGTCGGCCACATGAGCGCGTTCATGGCCCAGGCCGGGCGGCTCGTCGTACGAGGGGACGCCGGGGAGGCGCTCGGCGACTCGATCTACGAGGCCCGGCTCTACGTCCGCGGTCGCGTCGCCTCCCTCGGCGCCGACTGCGTCGAGAAGGAGATGCGTCCAGAGCACCTCGCCGAGCTCGGCGACCTCCTCGCCCGCGCCGGGTACGACGACGACCCCGCGTCGTACACCCGCTACGGCTCGGCCCGCGGGCTCTACCACTTCCACAGCGACAACGCGTACTGACAGGACCACCGATGAACCACGCCAGCCACGGCCTCCGTGAGTCCGCCACTTTCGACCGGGCCACCATCCACGCCATCCAGCGCGCGGCGTCGACCGGCGTCTACGACATCCGCGGCTGGGGCGCCAAGCGCGCCCTCCCGCACTTCGACGACCTGCTCTTCCTGGGGGCGTCGATGAGCCGCTACCCGCTGGAGGGCTACCGCGAGTCGTGCGGGACCGACGTCGTCCTCGGCAGCCGGTACGCCGAGCAGCCGCTGCACCTCGACATCCCGGTCACCATCGCCGGGATGAGCTTCGGCGCGCTGTCCGCCCAGGCCAAGGAGGCGCTCGGCCGCGGCGCCTCCGAGGTCGGCACGTCGACCACCACCGGCGACGGCGGCATGACCCCGGAGGAGCGCGGCCAGAGCAGGCACCTCGTCTACCAGTACCTGCCGTCGCGGTACGGCATGAACCCCGACGACCTGCGCAAGGCCGACGCGATCGAGGTGGTCCTCGGCCAGGGGGCCAAGCCCGGCGGCGGCGGGATGCTGCTCGGCCAGAAGATCAGCCCGCGGGTGGCGGCGATGCGCACCCTGCCCGAGGGCATCGACCAGCGCAGCGCCTGCCGGCACCCCGACTGGACGGGGCCGGACGACCTGACCATCAAGATCGCCGAGCTGCGCGAGATCACCGACTGGCAGAAGCCGGTCTACGTCAAGGTCGGCGCCACCCGCACCTACTACGACGTGAAGCTGGCCGTGCACGCCGGCGCCGACGTGGTGGTGGTGGACGGGATGCAGGGCGGCACCGCCGCCACCCAGGACGTGTTCATCGAGCACGTCGGCATCCCCACCCTGGCCGCCCTCCCCCAGGCCGTGCAGGCCCTGCAGGAGCTCGGCGTGCACCGCAGGCCGGACGGCGTGCAGTTGGTCGTCTCCGGCGGCATCCGCACCGGCGCCGACGTCGCCAAGGCGCTGGCCCTCGGCGCGGACGCGGTCGCGATCGGCACGGCGGCCTTGGTCGCGATCGGCGACAACGACCCCAGGTACGCCGCGGAGTACGAGGCCCTGGGCTCGGCCGCCGGCTTCTACGACGACTACCAGGACGGCCGCGACCCGGCCGGCATCACCACCCAGGACCCGGAGCTCGCGGCCCGCCTCGACCCGGTGCTGGCTGGACGCCGGCTGGCCAACTACCTCAGGGTGCTCACCATGGAGGCCCAGACCATCGCCCGGGCGTGCGGCAAGGCGCACGTCACCCACCTCGAGCCGGAGGATCTGGTGGCGATCACCCTCGAGGCCGCCGCGATGGCCCGGGTGCCGCTCGCCGGCACCTCCTGGATCCCGGGGACGACGAGTGGGTTCTGAGCCCTCCCGTCGGTACGACGTCTGCGTGGTCGGGGCCGGCCTCGCCGGCGCAGCGGCCGCGCGCGAGCTGACCGCGCGCGGTCGGTCGGTGCTGCTGCTGGAGCAGCACGCGGTCGGCCACGTCCACGGGAGCTCGCACGGGTCGTCGCGGATCTACCGCCGGGCCTACCTCGACCCCTTCTACGTCGGACTCACCGGCCAGGCCGCCGACGAGTGGGACCGCCTGGAGGCGGACGCCGGCGTCCCGCTGCGCACCGTCACCGGCGGCCTCGACACCGGCACCGAGCGGGCCCGTGGCGTGCTCGAGCTGCTCACCGCCACCGGCCTGCCGGTCGAGCTGCTGAGCGCGGCCGAGGTCACCGAGCGCTGGCCCGGCATCGAGCTGGCCGGCGAGTCCGCGTTCCACCCCGACGCCGGCCATCTCGACGCCGACGCGACCGTCCGCGCCTGCGTCGACCTGGCCGTGGCCGCCGGGGCCGACCTGCACGAGCGGACCGCGCTGACCGCGCTGACCCGGCTGGAGCCGGCGGCCGGCGGGGTGGTCGTGCACACCGAGGGCTGGTCGGCCCACGCCGACGCCGTCGTGGTCGCGGCGGGCGCCTGGCTGCCGGAGCTGCTCGGGGGGCTCGCGGTCGCCCCGACGCTGCCGCCGCTGTGGGTCAAGCAGCAGGAGCTCTTCCACTTCGCGCACCGGGACCCGTCCGCGGCCTGGCCGACGCTGGTCGACAAGGGGCGGGTCGAGCTCTACATGCTCGGTTCCGGCCCGCGGGACGGCGGGCCCGCGCCGTCGTACAAGATCGGGCAGTTCGACAGCGAGTCCGCCACCACCGCCTCCACCCGCGACGGGGTGATCGACGACCGGGCGCGCCGCGTCGTCCGGACGTACGTCGAGCAGCACCTGCCCGGCCTCGACCCGGACCCCACCGAGGAGGCGAGCTGCCTGTTCACCATGACCGGCGACGGCGACTTCGTGCTCGACCGGGTCGGACCGGTCGTGATCGCCTCGCCCTGCTCGGGACACGGGGCGAAGTTCGCGCCGCTGCTCGGCGTGCTGCTGGCCGACCTGGTCGACGGCGCCGCGCCCGAGCCCCGGTTCGCCTTCCGGGGCGCCGGCCGGACGACCGGCGTCGGGGCGGGCCAGTGAGCCGCCGCCTGATCCGCAACACCACCGGCACCGCCCGCCGTCGCGATCCCTCGCAGCCACCCCCGGAGAGCAGCCTGGAGGACACGATCGCGCGCAACGTGCGGGCCCTGCGCCTCCAGGCCGGCCTGTCGGTGGCCGACGCCGCGGACCGGATCGGCATCTCGAAGGCGATGCTGTCCAAGATCGAGAACTCGCAGACCTCCTGCAGCCTGGCCACCCTGACCCGGCTCGGCCTCGGTCTCGACGTGCCCGTCACCTCGCTCTTCCGCGACGCCGACGGCGAGCGCGAGGCCGTGCACACCCCGGCCGGCCAGGGGCCGCGGATCGCCCGCGAGGGCACCCAGGCCGGCCACGACTACGAGCTGCTCGGCGCGCTGCGCGGCCAGCACAAGCGGCTGGAGTCGCTGATGGTCACGCTGACCGCGACGAGTGACACCTATCCCCTCTTCCAGCACCCCGGCACCGAGTTCATCCATCTCCTCGAGGGCGTCATGGACTACGGCCACAGCCGCACCGTCTATCGCCTCGAGCCCGGCGACTCCCTCCAGTTCGACGGCGAGGGCGCCCACGGTCCGACCGCCCTGATCGAGCTCCCCATCCGGTTCCTGTCCGTCATCGCCTTCCCGGACAGCACCACGAGGTAGGGCCACCGGACTCGAGGCTGGTCGAGGTGCGAGGGACGAAGTCCTGAGCCTCGAAACCCGTCGTGCCGACCGACAGTCTCGATCACGGCCGACTCCCGACCCACCGGGTTTCGAGGCTCGCTCCGCTCGCACCTCAACCAGCGTGGAGGGGCCAACGGCGCCCGGATAGGTTCGGGGCATGCAACCGCCCGTCGCCGAGAAGCGCCCCACCACCCGCGAGATCCACGGCCACACCCGCGTCGACGACTACGAGTGGCTGCGCGACAAGGACGCGCCGGAGGTCACGGCGCACCTCGAGGCCGAGAACGCCTACACCGAGCACCGGACGGCCCACCTGGCCGACCTGCGGCAGTCGATCTTCGACGAGATCAAGGCCCGCACCCGCGAGACCGACCTGTCGGTGCCGACCCGCAACCGGGGCCACTGGTACTACTCGCGCTCCTTCGAGGGCAAGGAGTACGGCGCCAGCTGCCGCGTGCCGATCAGCGGCCCCGACGACTGGACGCCCCCGCAGCCCGCCGCCGAGGCGAAGCCCGACGAGCCCGCCCTCCCCGGCGAGCAGGTCCTGCTCGACCTGAACGAGCTGGCCGAGGGTCACGAGTTCTTCTCGCTCGGCGGCTCGGCCATGACCCTCGACGACACCCTGCTCGCCTACGCCGTCGACACGGTCGGCGACGAGCGCTACACGGTGCGCTTCCAGGAGGTCGCCACCGGCGCCCTGCGCGACGACGAGCTGACCGGGGTGATGGGCGGCGTCGTGTGGCACCCGAACGGGCTCGACTGCTACTACTCCACGATCGACGACTCCTGGCGGCCCGACAAGGTGTGGCGGCACCGCCTCGGCACACCGCAGGCCGACGACGAGCTGGTCCTGCACGAGCCCGACGGCCGGTTCTGGACCGGCATCGGCCGCAGCCGCAGCAACCGGTTCCTGATCACCGCCACCGGCTCGAAGACGACCTCCGAGTACCGCTACCTCGACACCGCCGACCCGGACGCGCAGTGGGTGCTGTTCAGCGAGCGGCGCGAGGACCTCGAGTACAGCCTCGAGCACGCCGTCCTCGGCGGCGAGGACGTCTTCCTGGTCCACCACAACGCCACCGGGCCCGACTTCGAGATCGGGGTCGCGCCGGTCGCCCCGACCGCGCCGGAGAACTGGCGGGCGCTGGTCGCCCACGACCCCGCCGTACGCCTCGAGGGCGTGGACGCCTACGCCGGCCACCTGGTGATCCACCAGCGCAGCGACGGCCTCACCCAGCTGCGCATCGTCGAGCTGGGTCCCGACGGCGCGGGCGATGACTACCTCGTCGAGTTCGACCACGAGGTCTACACCGTCGGCGCCGGCGGCAACCCGGTCTTCGACCAGCCGACCGTGCGGCTGGGCTACACGACGATGGCGGTGCCCTCGTCGGTCTACGACTACGACGTCCGCACCCGCGAGCTCACCCTGCTTCGCCGCGCGCCCGTGCTGGGCGGCTACGACCCCGCCGACTACGAGGAGCACCGACTCTGGGCCACCGCCGAGGACGGCGAGCAGGTCCCGATCTCCGTCGTCGTGCGCCGCGGGGCTCGCGAAGGGGTCGGAGGCGGCACCCAGCCCGTCCCCACCATGCTCTACGCGTACGGCGCCTACGAGATCTCCACCGACCCCTACTTCTCCGTGGCCCGCCTCTCCCTGCTCGACCGCGGCGCGGCCTTCGCGATCGCCCACGTCCGCGGCGGCGGCGAGCTGGGCCGCCGCTGGTACGACGACGGCAAGCTGTTCTCGAAGCAGCACACGTTCGGCGACTTCATCGCCTGCGCGCAGCACCTGGTCGACACCGGCTGGTCGACGCCCGAGACCCTCGTCGCCGAGGGAGGCAGTGCCGGCGGGCTGCTGATCGGCGCGGTGGCCAACCAGGCGCCCGAGCTGTTCGGTGGCTTCGTCGCCGAGGTGCCGTTCGTCGACGCCCTCACCACGATGCTCGACGCGACGCTGCCGCTCACCGTCACCGAGTACGACGAGTGGGGCAACCCGGAGGCCGATCCCGAGGTCTACGACTACATGGCCGGCTACGCGCCGTACGACAACGTCGCGGAGCGCGCCTACCCGCCGATCCTGGCCGAGACCTCCCTCAACGACACCCGGGTCCTGTACGTCGAGCCGGCCAAGTGGGTGGCCCGCCTGCGGGCGGTGACCGGCAACCCCGACGTGCTGCTGCGCACCGAGATGTCGGCCGGCCACGGCGGCGTCTCGGGTCGCTACAAGTCCTGGCACGACCGCTCCTTCACGCTCGCCTGGATCCTGGACCGGATGGGCCTGGTCGACCGCTGAGCGCCGCCTCCTCGGGGTGGGGCCCTGAGAAGTCCCTGAGAGTTGGGAATCCCGGCAACTCGTAGGCCTTCCCGCACGTCGTCTCAGGTGTAGGCCCCGTCGGGTTTGGCCAGGGAATCCTCTGGTCACCTGGGGCGTTGACGACGATGTGGGCCGGCAAACAGCCGGGGTCACAGAAGCTAGGAGGGCCCCATGGCAACACGAACCGCACCTGCGGGGGGACGCGAGATCGAGGGTCGCGACAGCGTCGGCCTGTACCTCGACGAGATCGCCCGCAACGCGCTTCTCGACGCGGCCTCCGAGGTCGAGCTCTCCAAGACGATCGAGGCCGGCCTGATGGCCGAGCACCTCCTCGCCGAGGGTCGGGTCGGTCGCCGCAAGGGCGGCGCCCCGATGACGGCCACCCAGGAGGAGCTCGAGTGGCTCGCCGAGGAGGGCCAGAAGGCGATCGACACCTTCATCACCGCCAACCTCCGCCTCGTCGTCTCCATCGCTCGCAAGTACGGCCGCGCGCAGATGCCGATGCTCGACCTGATCCAGGAGGGCAACACCGGCCTGATCCGGGCGGTCGAGAAGTTCGACTACACCAAGGGCTACAAGTTCTCGACCTACGCCACCTGGTGGGTCCGCCAGGCGATCACCCGCGGCATCGCGCAGCAGGCCCGCGTGGTCCGGCTGCCCGTGCACGTCGTCGAGGAGCTCAATCAGGTCGGCGGCGCCCGTCGTACCCTCGAGCGCCAGTTGGGCCGCGACCCGGAGCCGCACGAGATCGCCACCGAGCTCGGCATGGACGTCGACCGGGTCCTCGACCTGATGGCCTGGGGCCGTGAGCACGTCAGCCTCGACTCCCCCGTCGACGAGGACGGCGACACCAGCCTCGGTGACCTGATGGCCCAGGAGACCTCGCCGGGTCCCGACCTGTCGTTCCTCGACGTGGAGGCCCGCGACCGTCTGAACAGCCTGGTCGGCCACCTCGACGACCGCGCGGCCGACATCATCCGGTCGCGCTACGGCCTGGTCGACGGTCGTCAGCACAAGCTCGCCGACATCGGCGCCAAGCACGGCATCTCCGCCGAGCGGGTGCGCCAGCTCGAGCGGGAGGCGCTGCAGAAGCTGCGCCGCATCGCCGACCCGGACCTCGCGGCCTGACCGGTCCCAGATCCTCGGCACCTGACGGACGCCCCCGCCCACCGGCGGGGGTGTCCGTGCGTCTCAGGACCGCTCGAGCAGCGCCCGGCGCAACACCGCGCCATCGGCGTCGACGAGCTCGACGACCGCCTCACGCGTGGCCAGACCCTGATCCCAGATGAGGATGGCGACCCCCGCCTCGACCCGGTCCTCCACGACCCGACCGGAAGGATCGGTGAGGCGCACCAGGGCCGCCGTCGGATCGGCGACCCAGCCGCCACGCACCCCGACGTCGGGGGTGCCGCGCTGACCCGACCCCCACCCGCCCCAGGCCGCCCAGAGCGCCTCCGGTCCGACGCCGTCGGGTGCTCCGGACGACCACCCGCCGGACGAACGCCAGATCCCGTCCTCCCGGCGCCGCAGTCCCGCGAAGCCGCGGAACGACGAACCGTCGCTACGGCGACGCGCGAGGTAGGCGACGGCCGCCATGTCTCCGTGCTGACGCTCGCGGACGACCTCGACCGCCTCCGGCAGGACGCCTCGCTGCGCGACCACGCTTCCGACAGCCAGGCCGCGGAGGTCAGTCACCGGCGCCCTCGCGACGCTCGTGCAGCCGCTGCTGCGCGGCCTCCAGGTAGGTCAGGCAGGGCGCCTCGGCGCCGGGGTGCTTCTCGACCAGGTGGAAGGTCCAGCGGTCCATGGCCGCCATGAACCCGTCGTCGCCCTGCCGGTGCGTCGACCAGGGCTTGTCGCCCTTCGTGGTGCAGGTGGTGCAGCTGATCTTGTAGAGGAACTGCTGCTCCCCACCGAGGTCGATCTTGACCTTCGCCAGCGGCCCGGCCTCGACCGCCGCCTTCCGCTCCCGAGCGGATCGGCTCGCCACCATCGTCGTACCCCTCGTCGTCGGAGCAGCCACCCTAGTCGGGAGAATGGCCGCGTGCAGATCACGCCCGACCCGCTGACCTCCCCGGAGATCGTCGCCTTCCTCCAGGCCCACCTCGACCAGATGCGGGCCACCTCCCCCGCGTGCAGCGTGCACGCGCTCGACCTCGCGGGACTGCAGGCGCCCGGCATGCGGTTCTGGTCGGCGTACGACGAGGGCGAGCTGGTCGGCTGCGCGGCGCTGAAGCGGTTGACCGACGACCACGCCGAGCTGAAGTCCATGCGCACCGCGCCGCACCGCACCCGCCAGGGCATCGCGGCCGCCGTGCTGGCCTTCGTGCTGGACCAGGCCCGGGCGGCGGAGTTCGCCAGGATCAGTCTCGAGACCGGCTCGCAGGACTTCTTCGCCCCGGCACGGGCGCTCTACGCACGGCACGGGTTCACGGTCTGCGAGCCGTTCGGGGACTACCGGCCGGATCCGAACAGCACGTTCATGACCCGACTGCTGTGAGCTCCGCGTAGATCGCGTCCACCCGGGACCGCAGGTCCGCGAGGGTGCCGGTGTTGTCCAGGACGTGGGTGGCGATCGCCAGCCGCTGCTCCCGGGTCGCCTGGGCGGCGATCCGGGCCTCCGCGTCGGCCCGCTCCATGCCGCGGTCGTCGACCAGTCGCTGGACCTGCGTCTCCACCGGCACGTCGACCACGAGCACCGCGTCGAAGGTGTCGGCCCGACCGGACTCGGCCAGCAGCGGGATGTCGTGGACGACCAGCGCCCCCGCGGGCGCCGAGGCCTCGAGCGCGGCGTACCGCTCGAAGACCAGCGGGTGCACGATCCCCTCGAGCACCTTCCGCCTCGCCTCGTCGCCGAAGACCACCTTGCCGAGCGCCGGCCGGTCCAGGTCGCCCTCGGGCGTGAGCAGCTCCGCGCCGAACGCCTCGACGACGGCGGCCAGGCCGGGGGTGCCCCGCTCGACGACCTCGCGGGCGAGCTTGTCGCCGTCGATGATCACGGCGCCGTGCTCCTCGAGCATCGCCGAGACCGTGCTCTTGCCCGAGGCGATGCCGCCCGTGAGTCCCACCCGCATGGCGCGATCCTAGGAGGCGTCCACCAGCAACCGGAGGATCCGGTCCAGCTCGGCCCGGTCCTCGGCGGCCAGCGGCGCGAGCAGCTCGCCGGCCGCCGCGTGCCGGGCGTCGTCGAGCAGCCCGCGCAGCCGCAGGCCCTCGGGCGTGGGTACGACGGTCGTCGCCCGCCGGTCGGCGGGGTCGGGGCGCCGCTCCACCAGCCCGCGCGTCTCCAGCGCGTCCACCACCTCGGTCGCCGAGCGGGCCGCGATGTGCAGCTGCTCGGCGAGCGCGGAGAGCCGGGCCCCGTCCAGCTCGACGACCGTGCGCAGGGCCCGGGACTGGCCGGGGGTCACGTCCCACTCGGCCAGGGCGGCGCCGTACCGCTGACGCAGGGTGCGGGCGAGCACCATCAGCAGGTCACCGGTCGAGTCGGTTGCGGGCACGGGAATGATCCTAGCAATGCGACAGTTACCCTCATGTTGAGCAAGCCTCAGTAAAGAATCGAGGTGGTCGAGTGCCACGCCCCTCCACGCACACCCCCGACTCACGCCGCGCCGACCGGCGCCAGCTGGCCGAGTCTCCCGTGTCCCTGCGCCGCATCGCGCGGCTGTTCGCGCCGTACCGCCGCCGGCTCGCCGTGGTCGTCGCGCTGATCGTGGTCAGCTCGCTCGTCGGCCTGGCCCAACCCTTCCTGGTGCGGCACGTCATCGACGAGGCGCTCCCCCGCCAGGACGTCCGACTGCTGCTCCTGCTCGTCACTGGGATGGTCGGCGTCGCCGTGGCGACGGCCGCCCTCGGCGTCGCGCAGACCTGGCTCTCGACGACCGTCGGCCAGCAGGTCATGCACCGGCTGCGCTCCGACCTGTTCGGCCATCTGCAGCGCCAGTCGGTCGGGTTCTTCACCCGGACCCGCGGCGGCGAGGTGCAGTCGCGCATCGTCAACGACATCGGCTCCATGCAGTCGGTGGTGACGAGCACGGCCACCTCGGTCGCCGCCAACGTCACCGTGGTCCTCGGCACCGCGGTCGCGATGGTCGCGCTCAGCTGGCGCCTCGCGCTGATCTCCCTGGTGGTGCTGCCGCCCGCCGTCGTCCTGACCCGCCAGGTGGCCCGGATGCGGCACGCCGTCACCGCCGCCCGCCAGGCCCGGCTCGCCGACCTGCACGTCCAGGTCGAGGAGGGCCTCTCGGTCAGCGGCGTGCTGCTCACCAAGACCCTCGGCGCCGGCCCGGCACTGTCTCGCCGCTTCGACGACACCTCCGCCGACCTGGTCGGGCTGGAGGTGCGCTCCCAGCTCGCGGGCCGCTGGCGGATGGCCACCATGAGCATCGTCTTCGCCGCCGTCCCGGCCGCGCTCTACCTCGCCGCCGGTCTGCCGGCCACCTCCGGCGGGATGACCATCGGCACCCTGGTGGCCTTCGTGGCGCTGCAGAGCGCGCTGTTCCGCCCGCTCATGGGGCTGCTCAACGTCGGCGTCGACCTGACGGCGTCGCTGGCCCTGTTCAGCCGGATCTTCGAGTACCAGGACCTCCCGGTCGAGATCGCCGACCCGGCCGACCCGACCCGTCTCGGCGACGTCCGCGGCGAGGTCCGCCTCGACCACGTCACCTTCTCGTACGGCGGCGCCGACGTGCTCCACGACGTCGACCTGGTGGTGCCCGCCGGCACCTCGCTCGCCCTGGTGGGTGCGACGGGAAGCGGCAAGAGCACCCTGGCCGGTCTGGTCGCGCGACTGCACGACCCGACGTCCGGCGCCGTACGTCTCGACGGGGTCGACCTGCGCGACCTGGCCCTCGCCGACGTCGCGTCCGCGGTCGGCGTCGTCACCCAGGAGAGCTACCTGCTGCACGCCTCGGTCCGCGACAACCTGCGGCACGCGAAGCCGGACGCCACCGACGCCGAGATCGAGGCGGCGGCTCGGGCCGCCCGCATCCACGACCTCGTCGTCTCGCTGCCCGAGGGCTACGACACCCTGGTCGGCTCCCGCGGGCACCGGTTCTCCGGCGGCGAGCAGCAGCGGCTGGCCATCGCCCGCACCCTGCTCCGCGACCCGCGGGTCCTGGTCCTCGACGAGGCCACCAGCGCGCTCGACAACACCACCGAGCGCGCCGTGCAGGCAGCGCTCGACGAGCTCGCCCACGGGCGGACCACGATCACCATCGCCCACCGGCTCTCGACGGTCCGCGACGCCGACCAGATCGCGGTCCTCGACCACGGCGCGGTCGTCGAGCTCGGCACCCACGAGGAGCTGCTCCTGCGCGGCGGCCGGTACGCCGAGCTCGTGCGCGGCGGCCTCGAGCAGCCCGTCGCCGCCTGAGCCCTAGGCCGAGAACGCGCGCCGGTACTGCTGCGGACTGACCCCGCGCACGCGTGAGAAGTGATGCCGCAGGGTGGCGGCGTTGCCGAAGCCGACGTCGTCGGCGATCCGCTCGATCGAGCGCTCGGTCTGCTCGAGCAGCTGCTCGGCCCGCAGCACCCGCTGCCGGGTCACCCAGGCGTGCGGGGTCGCGCCCACCTCGTCACGGAAGCGCCGCGCGAAGGTCCGAGGCGACATCAGTGCCCGCCGGGCGAGCGAGTCGACGTCGAGCTCGTGGTCGAGGTTCTCCACGACCCACTGCTGCAGCGCCCCGAAGGTCTCCCCCGTGCAGTCGGGCACCGGCCGCGCGATGAACTGGGCCTGCCCCCCGTCCCGATGCGGGGGTACGACGATCCGCCGCGCGGTCGTGGCCGCGACGCGGGCGCCGTACAGGTCGCGCATGAGGTGCAGCGACGCGTCGATGCCGGCGGCCGAGCCCGCCCCGGTGAGGATCGGTCCATCGTGGCAGTAGAGGACGTCCGGGCAGACCAGGGCCTCGGGGTACATCGACGCCAGCCGGTTCGTGTAGCGCCAGTGCGTGGTGCACTCGCGTCCGTCGAGCAGGCCCGCGGCACCGAGCTCGAAGACGCCCGAGCAGTGCGCGTAGAGGATCGCGCCGCGCTCGTAGGCGGCCCGGATCGCCTCCAGGACCGCCGGATCGTGCTCGAGGAAGTCGTACTTGGGGCTCAGGCAGACCAGGTCCGCACTCGCGACCGCGTCGAGGCCGCGCTCGACGTACAGGTCGAAGTCGGAGCGCCCGCGCACGCGCCCGGGGCGCGGCGTGCAGACCTGGAAGTCGAAGACCGGGTTGTCGTCGTCCGCGTGGTAGGGCTCGCCCCACACCTCGACGAGGGACCCGAGCCCGAAGGCCTCGACACCGTCCTGGACCACGACCGCGACCGTCTGCACCTGTTGCACGGCACCGATCCTCGCACAGGTCTGGCAGAAAAACGACGGAGAGTGACTTTTCTGCCACTGTGGCAGTAAGTCCAGCAGGCGCAAGATACTGCCATGACCTTCTTCTACCTGCTGCTGGCCCTCGCCGCCACGCTCGCGTTCCTGACCATCCGGACGATGATCCACGACAGCCGGGGCACC
Organism: Nocardioides lianchengensis; assembly: GCF_900101465.1. Classification (GTDB taxonomy): domain Bacteria; phylum Actinomycetota; class Actinomycetes; order Propionibacteriales; family Nocardioidaceae; genus Nocardioides; species Nocardioides lianchengensis. Next base: position 106,399 of record NZ_FMZM01000005.1, on the reverse strand, counting down.
CGGCGTCCCCCGCGCTCCCACTACGACGACCCCGCGTTCCACGGCCCCGGCTACCTCGTCTGAGGTGCCGCCACCACCGAGCCCCGAGATGCCGAAGGCCCGGCCACCGTGAGGTGGCCGGGCCTTCGTGCGTGTGGTGCTAGGTGGAGCTGGCGATCAGCTCGCGCCGCCGGTCAGCTTCTCGCGAAGCGCCTGCAGCGCCTCGTCCGAGGCGAGCGAGCCGCCCTCGGCCGCGCCACCGGTCTCGACGTCCACGTCGCCACCGCTGGAGTACGACGTGGCCTCGCCGGCCTCGACCTCGGCCTGCTTGGCCTCGGCCTGCTGCTTGACGTGGGCCTCCCAGCGGGCGTGCGCCTTGGCGTACTGGTCCTCCCAGGTCGCGCGCTGCTCGTCGAAGCCCTCGAGCCACTCGCCCGTCTCGGGGTCGAAGCCGTCGGGGTAGACGTAGTTGCCCTGCTCGTCGTACGTGGCCGCCATGCCGTAGAGGGTCGGGTCGAACTCCTCCACGTCGGTCGCGGCCGCGGTCTCGTTGGCCTGCTTCAGCGACAGCGAGATCCGGCGACGCTCGAGGTCGATGTCGATGATCTTGACCATGACGTCGTCGTTGACCTGGACGACCTGCTCCGGGATCTCGACGTGACGCTCGGCGAGCTCGGAGATGTGCACCAGGCCCTCGATGCCCTCCTCGACGCGGACGAACGAGCCGAAGGGCACCAGCTTGGTGACCTTGCCCGGCACGATCTGGCCGATCTGGTGGGTCCGGGCGAAGTGCTGCCACGGGTCCTCCTGCGTCGCCTTCAGCGACAGGGAGACACGCTCGCGGTCCATGTCGACGTCGAGGACCTCGACGGTGACCTCGTCGCCCACGGCGACGACCTCGGACGGGTGGTCGATGTGCTTCCACGACAGCTCGGAGACGTGCACGAGGCCGTCGACGCCGCCGAGGTCCACGAACGCACCGAAGTTGACGATCGAGGAGACGACACCCTTGCGGATCTGACCCTTCTGGAGCTGGGTCAGGAAGCCGTGGCGAACCTCGGACTGGGTCTGCTCGAGCCAGGCACGGCGCGACAGGACCACGTTGTTGCGGTTCTTGTCGAGCTCGATGATCTTGGCCTCGAGCGTCTGGCCGACGTACGGCTGCAGGTCGCGGACGCGACGCATCTCCACCAGCGAGGCGGGGAGGAAGCCGCGGAGGCCGATGTCGAGGATGAGGCCGCCCTTGACGACCTCGATGACGGTGCCCTCGACGACGCCGTCCTCCTCCTTGACCTGCTCGATGGTGCCCCAGGCGCGCTCGTACTGGGCGCGCTTCTTGGACAGGATCAGGCGGCCTTCCTTGTCCTCCTTCTGGAGGACCAGGGCCTCGACCTCGTCACCGACCGAGACGACCTCGGACGGGTCGACGTCGTGCTTGATCGACAGCTCGCGCGAGGGGATGACGCCCTCGGTCTTGTAGCCGATGTCGAGGAGGACCTCGTCGCGGTCGACCTTGACGATGGTGCCGGCGACGATGTCGCCGTCGTTGAAGTACTTGATCGTCTCGTCGATGGCGGCGAGGAAGTCTTCTTCAGAACCGATGTCGTTGATCGCGACCTGGGGCGCGTCGTAATCGGGAAGAATCGAGATGGTGCTCGTCATAAGGGAAGTGATTCCTTGGTGGGCAGAAGTCGTGCGGGCACGCCGAGAAGTCCTGTTTCACTACCGATGAAGTCGTGCGCGGCCCCGGATGCCGGGAGCGATGCGCTGATAGCGAGCGAGAGTCCGCTCCGTCCGGGACGCAGGCAGACCTCTGGCGCAGGAGCCAGCGTACGCCGCTGCGATCACCTGCGTCCAACCAGCGTGACCCCTTCGGGACGCCGGAGTCGCGACCGGTGGCGGCGTGGTGAGGATTTCCTCCGCATGGGCTCCGGGACGAGGGGTACCGCCCCCGCGGCACCGGACGACGCATGGGACCTCAGCGCCGAATGTCGGGGGTGAGGGTGTCGGCCGGGGCCGGCCCATCCCGACCTCTGTCTGGAGCTCCCTCCAATGCCATTTCGTCGACCCCTCGCCGCTGCCGTCGCCCTCGCGACCGCCGGCTTCATCACCGTCGTCGCGGTGCCGGCGCCGAGCGCGTCCGCCGCGCCGCTGCCCGCGCCGTACGACGCCTCCGCCTCGGGCGAGATCGTCCGCCTCGACGCGGACCTCGCGACCTTCGACCTGGCCGACATCGGAATCGGCCACGCCGACGCCGATGCCGACAGCGAGCGCGACGGCGGCGACACCACGGCCCGCAGCAGCAACCTGGCCGCCGCGGTGGCCGGGCTCCCGCTCCCCCTCGACGAGGTGACCTCGATCGCCCCGCCGACCGGCAGCAGTGCCGACGAGATCCCGACGGCGAACCTCCCCCCGCTGCTGCGCCTCGGCGTGGTGGAGGGCGAGACCACGGCGCGCTACGACTCCGACCAGGCGTGCCCCACCGACTCGGGTGACGGGCGGCTGCTCTCCCACGCGCGGACCCGGCTCGCCGGCGCCACGGTCGGCAACCTCCAACTGGCCCCCGGTGTCGGGACGACCGTCGCCGAGATCGGCGCCTCCACCACGACCTCGACGACGCGACTGGTCGACCGCGACGGCGGTGGGCAGGTGGTCCGGTCCCAGGCCACCAGCGAGATCGGCGACATCGCGCTGCTCGGCGGGCTCCTGACGGTGAACGTCGCCGATCCGGTGACCCTCACCGCGACCTCGGACGGCAGCACCGGCACCGCGACCAGCAGCACCCCGACCGCGACGGTCGAGCTGGCGGGCGGCGAGGTCATCGACCTCGCCGACCAGCCGAACCAGACGTACACCACCAACCTGACCGTGGCCGGACTGGCCAGCGCCGATGTCTCGATCGGGCTGGTCACCGCCGAGGACACGTCCGCGGGGGCGACCGGGTCCGGGCGCCTCGATGCCGTCCTCTCCATCAGCGTCGACCTGGACCTGCTGCTCGGCGCGGTCGACCTCGCCGACGTGAACCTGGACGTCTCCCCCATGGCCGTCGACGCGACGGCTCCCGCGGGCGGGGTCGAGTGCGCGGCCGCACCGCCGGCGACCGACACGGACGGTGACGGCCTCAGCGACGAGCAGGAGACCTCGGGCTCCGAGAACGACGCCCACGACAACGAGCCCACCGACCCGAACGACGCCGACAGCGACGGCGACGGGATCGACGACGGCGACGAGGTCGCGGACGGCACCGACCCGAACGACCCCGACGACCCGGTCACGCCGCCCGGACCTGACACCGACACCGACGGTGACGGCCTCACCGACGTCGAGGAGAGCACGGGCTCCGAGAACGACGCCCACGACAACGAGCCCACCGACCCCGACGACGCCGACAGCGACGACGACGGGATCGACGACGGCGACGAGATCGACGCGGGCACCGACCCCAACGACCCGGCCGATCCTGGCAGCACCGACCCGGGCACGGACACCGATGGTGACGGTCTCACCGACGTCGAGGAGACCACCGGATCCGAGAACGACGCCTACGGCAACGCCCCGACCGACCCGAACGAGGCGGACTCCGACGGCGACGGCACCGACGACGGCGCCGAGGTCCAGGCCGGCACCGACCCCAACGACGTCGACACCGACAACGACGGCCTCACCGACACCGAGGAGACCACCGGATCCGAGAACGACGCCTACGACGAGGAGCCGACCGTCCCGACCGACGTCGACACCGACAACGACGGGCTCGACGACGGTGACGAGGTCGAGGCGGGCACCGACCCGAACGACCCGGACACCGACAACGACGGCCTCAACGACGCTCAGGAGCTGAGCGGCGCGGCGAACGACGCCTTCGGTGGTGCCGCGACCGACCCGCTCGACGCGGACTCCGACGACGACGGCACGGTGGACGGGGCCGAGACCGACGGCTCGGCCAACACCGCGTTCGACGGCGAGCCGACGAACCCCCGCGCAGCCGACACCGACGGGGACGGGCTCACCGACACCGAGGAGACCTCCGGCTCCGCGAACGACGCCCATGACAACCAGCCCACCGACCCGAACTCCACGGACACCGACGGTGACGACTCCACCGACGCCACCGAGGTCCTGGCCGGGACCGACCCGAACGACCCGGCCGACCCGAGAGGCACGGACCCGGGCACGGACACCGACGGGGACGGGCTCAGCGACGTCGAGGAGACCTCGGGCTCCGAGAACGACGCCCACGGCAACGAGCCCACCGACCCGGAGGACGCGGACAGCGACGACGACGGGACGGAGGACGGCGCCGAGACCGACGCCGGCACCGACCCCAACAGCGCCGACACCGACGACGACGGACTCACCGACACCGAGGAGACCACGGGCTCCGAGAACGACGCCCACGGCGACCAGCCCACCGACCCGAACGACGCCGACAGCGACGACGACGGGATCGAGGACGGCGCCGAGACCGACGCCGGCACCGACCCCAACGACGCAGGCGACCCCGAGGACCCGGGCACGGACTCCGACGGTGACGGGCTCACCGACGCCGAGGAGATCTCGGGCTCGCAGAACGGCGCGTACGACAACGAGCCGACCGATCCCGACGACGCCGACAGCGACGACGACGGGATCGAGGACGGCGCCGAGACCGACGCCGGCACCGACCCCAACGACGCAGGCGACCCCGAGGACCCGGGCACGGACTCCGACGGTGACGGGCTCACCGACGCCGAGGAGATCTCGGGCTCGCAGAACGGCGCGTACGACAACGAGCCGACCGATCCCGACGACGCCGACAGCGACGACGACGGGATCGAGGACGGCGCCGAGACCGACGCCGGCACCGACCCCAACGACGCAGGCGACCCCGAGGACCCGGGCACGGACTCCGACGGTGACGGGCTCACCGACGCCGAGGAGATCTCGGGCTCGCAGAACGGCGCGTACGACAACGAGCCGACCGATCCCGACGACGCCGACAGCGACGACGACGGGATCGAGGACGGCGCCGAGACCGACGCCGGCACCGACCCCAAC
>NZ_FMZM01000005.1:0-101373 GCF_900101465.1 Nocardioides lianchengensis | reverse complement strand
ACGACGCCGACAGCGACGACGACGGGATCGAGGACGGCGCCGAGACCGACGCCGGCACCGACCCCAACAGCGCCGACACCGACGACGACGGCCTCGACGACGTCGAGGAGGGGCCGCTCGGCACCGACCCGACCGACGCCGACACCGATGACGACGGACTGAAGGACGGTCAGGAGACGACCGGCTCCGAGAACGACGCCTACGCCAACGAGCCCACCGACCCGGTGGACGCGGACAGCGACGACGACGGGCTCACCGACGGCCAGGAGACCTCGGGCTCCGAGAACGAGGCGGGCGGCTTCGAGCCGACCGACCCGAACACGGCCGACAGCGACGGCGACCAGGTCGGCGACGGCACGGAGGTCGTCGGGGGCACCGATCCCAACGACCCGACCGACCCGACCGACCCGGGCGACCCGAGCGGTCCCGGCACGCCGGGCGACACCGACGGCGACGGTCTGAGCGACCTCGAGGAGGTCGCGGGCACCGCCAACACCCAGTACGGCAACCAGCCGACCGATCCGAACGACGCCGACAGCGACGACGACGGCGTCCCGGACGGCCAGGAGATCGTCGATGGGACCGACCCCAACAACCCCGACACCGACGGGGACGACGCCGGTGACGGTCAGGAGGGGACGATCGGCATCGACCCGACCAGGGCCGACACCGACGGCGACGGCCTCGCCGACGGTGAGGAGCTGAGCGGCTCGCGCAACACCCGCTACGGCTCGAAGCCCACCGACCCCAAGCGCCGCGACACCGACGGCGACGGGTTCACCGACGGCGTCGAGGTGCTGGGCAGGATCCGGGTGCGCGACCGGGTCAAGTCCTGCACCGGGCGGACCCGGACCATCGGTCGGGTGTTCACCAACCCGCGCAGCACCGACACCGACCGCGACGGGCTGCGCGACCGTCAGGAGGTCCGCGGCTGGCGGATCAAGCAGAAGGTCGTGGTCAGCAAGGCCGGCCGGAAGGTGACGATCGGCGTGGTCCGGACCAACCCGGCGGTGCGCGACACCGACCGCGACCGGCTGACGGACCGCGAGGAGATCAGGGGCAGCCGGAACCGGAAGTTCGGCCGCGCCAAGACGGACCCGGGTCGGTGCGACACCGACCGGGGCGGCGTGTCCGACGGCCGCGAGGTACGACGGGGCACCGACCCGGCCGACTGGGGCCTGGGCCGCCCCCAGTGACCACCGGGGCGTGGGACGTCAGACCCCTCCGTCCCACGCCCCGGCCTCGCCGGTCGCGCTGATCACCCGCACCAGACGGTCGGCCCTGGCAGCGACCGGGTTCGCCTCCGGGCGCGCCGCCAGGTCGACCAGCGCCCAGAGGTCGGCGGCCCGGGCGAGGGCGAGCGCATCGGCCGGGTCGACGTCGCGGCGCTCGCCGTACTTCTGGAGGACGGCGGTGGTGAGGACCGGGTCGCGCTCGAACCGCAGCAGGTTGCCGAGGTCGGTGAACGGGTGGCCGGCATGGGCGAACTCCCAGTCGACCAGCCCGGTGATCTCGAGCGTGTCCGGGTCGACGAGCAGGTTCTTCGGGTTCAGGTCGGCGTGCACGAGCACCCGCCGCGAGACCGTGTCGAGCAGGTCCTGCGCGTCCTCCGCCACGGCGCCCAGCTCGGGACGCACCGTCGCGACCAGCTCGGGCAGGCCGTCGGGCAGCCCCCACTCCCCGATCCGCAGGTCGCCGTCGACGAACGGGCCGTCGCTCAGTTGCGGCATCCCGCCCAGGTCGGCGACCAGGCTCCCGAGCCGACGCCCCAGCAGCCGACGGCCCGCCTCGTCCAGGTCCGGCAGCAGCAGGTCGCCCCGGACCCCGGGCAGGTACGACGTCACCAGCAGCGCCGGCATCCCGCTCGCCGGGTCGGCCCGGCGCAGCTCGAGCACCTCGGGCACCGGCAGCAGGCCGCGCACCAGCCGCAGCAGCGCCGCGTCGACCTCGGCGGCGGCCGGACCGCGGTGGCCGTCCTCGGCGTACACGCGGACGACGGAGCGCTCCCCCGCGACCTCGGCCAGGAAGGTCTGGCCCGACCAGCCGCCCGGGAGCGGCTCCAGCGACGCAGCGGCGAGGTCCACGACGCGATGCTGTCACGACCCCCGGGGGCTACCGTCGTCCCATGCACCCGATCGTCGGCGCCGCGCTCCTCCCGTGGCGCGTCGGCCACGCCTTCACCCTGACCACGCTCCAGCTCGGCCGGCTCGCCGCCGCCGACGGCCCACTGCGCCGACCCGGCGGGTACGCCGAGCAGCTCGGCCGACTGCTGGACCGGCTGCTCGCCGACGATGGTGCGCTCGAGCGGCTGCTCGCCGAGGGCGGCGCGCTCGACCGGCTGCTGGCCGAGGGCGGGGCGCTGGACCAGCTCGTTCAGCGCGAGGGCGCGCTGGACCGCCTGCTCGCCCCGGGCGGCGCGCTGGACCGGCTGACCACCCCGGGCGGCGTCCTCGACCGGGTCCTCGAGCCCGGCGGGCTGGCCGACCGGGCGCTCACCGAGGACGGCTTCGTCGAGAAGCTGGTCTCCGAAGGCGGCACGCTCGAGCAGCTGATCGGCCTGGGCGAGACCCTGGAGGCGATCCGGCCCCAGCTCGCCGAGCTGGCCGCGTTGATCCCCTCGCTCGGCGAGTCCGCGGACGCCCTCGGCCGGGTGGTCGGCCCGCTGGGCGACCTGGCCGGGCGGATCCCGCTGAGCCGCCGCAAGGTGGGGGCCGGCGCGTGAGCGCCACGCTCGGCGACGCCGGCGCGCCCGACTCCCGCCATCACCCCGACCTGCCGCCGTTCCGCGCCGAGCGGCGCAGCGTCGGCGAGGACGAGTCACGGCGGGCCAACGGGCCGGACTGGGACCGCTACGCCGACGAGTACCAGGCCACCCACGGCGCCTTCCTCGGGGACGCCGGCTTCGTCTGGGGCCCCGAGGGTCTCACCGAGGCCGAGGCCGGGGTGCTCGGCCCGGTCGCGGGCCGCGACGTCCTCGAGGTCGGCTCCGGCGCCGGGCAGTGCTCGCGCTGGATCCGGACGCAGGGCGGCCGGTCGATCGGGCTGGACCTCTCCCACCGCCAGCTCCAGCACGGCCGCCGCCTCGACGACTCGACCGGCGTGAGCGTGCCGGCCGTGCTCGGGACCGCCACCGCGCTGCCCTTCGCGGACGGCTCCTTCGACGTCGTCTTCTCGTCCTTCGGTGCGCTGCAGTTCGTGCGCGACCTCGACGTGGCGGTCGCCGAGGCGGCCCGGGTGCTGCGCCCGGGTGGCCGCTTCGCCTTCTCGATCACCCACCCGACCCGGTGGATGTTCCCCGACGACCCCACCGAGGACGGCCTGGTCGCGAGCCAGTCCTACTGGGACCGGACGCCGTACGTCGAAGTCGACGACGCCACCGGCGACGTCACGTACGTCGAGCACCACCGCACCCTGGGCGACTGGGTGGAGGTGCTGGCCGGCTCCGGCTTCCGGATCAGCCGGCTGCTGGAGCCGGAGTGGCCCGCCGGCCACGACCGGGTGTGGGGCGGCTGGTCAGCCGTCCGCGGGCGGCTGACCCCCGGGACGGCGATCGTCGCTGCCGACCTCGGCTGACGCGAACCCGCGCCGCTGCGTGGCCCAGGTCGCGAAGGCACGCTCGGCCGATCCCAGGAGCCACCCTGTGCCCGCACTAAGGAGCGCTGTCGCGATCAGGACGGCGGTCGCGGCCACGACGACGGGCTGGGGACCGGAGTGCCGCGAGACCGTGACGGCTACGAACGGCGCCCAGGCGACCACTGCGAACCACGACGCCCCGACAACGCCGAGGCCGGGTCGGTGCAGCAGCTGGACGACCAACATTCGCCGGTCGGTCGCCCGGTCGGCGACCACGAGCACCACGGCGGTGGTGAGCGCTGCGATCGGGAGCAGTGCCTCGAAGACCAGCTCGACCGGGACGAGAGAGGGGACGAGAAGAGCACCGGCGAGCACCAGGACGGCGCCGCCCAGGACCGCACTCGCCCGGGAGGCCTCGAGGCTGACCCGCGATGCCACCACCGCCGCGGCCATGCCGAGCAGGAAGGCGTCGGCGCGCTCCACGGTGCCGAGCGCCACCACGACCCAGCCGGAGTCCTGCAACCTGCCGACCCGCTCCGCAGCGGCACCGAGCGCGGCGAGCGTGGCGAGCGTGGCGAGCAGGCGCGGCCAGCGGCCGAGCACGACCACCGCCACGATCGCCAGCACGGTGAGCTGCACGACGATGCTCGTCATCCACAGGGTGGCGAGATCGCGGCGGACCCCGACAGCCGCCAGGTTGGACCGCTGCCACCAGTTGTAGGTGAACGAGAGGGCGCGCCCGATGCCGCCGTAGGTCGCGTCGGAGGACGATCTCTCCGTGTCGTCGACGATCGAGACGGCCACCGCGGCGACACTCACGAGTGCCGTCGTGGCGACCAGCGGCACCAGCGACCACCCGGCGACCTGCAAAGCCCGCAGCGGCGAGGTCGTCCGGGCCACCAGCAGACTGCGGGTCAGCAGGAAACCCCAGGCCCCGAGCAGCACGGCGATCGCCAGGTTGCCCGAGGCGAGCGGGCCGTCGAGGGGCGAGATCACCGTGAGGTCGCGGCCCGGGACGGCCAGCGGCACCTGAGACAAGGCCAGGACGATGCTCGCGCAGCCGAGCAGGGCGAGCGCCGTCCGGTGGCCGGCCACGCGGCTCACATCGCCACCCGCTCGGCACCGGCGGGCGCGGGAGCTGTGCCGTCGGCGCGGACCCGGAAGAACGGCCGCTCAGCGAGCAGCCGTCGTACCGGGCGCTCGACGAAGATCTCCATCACCACGACGATCGGGACCACGATCAGGAGCGCCAGCATCGCCCGGGCGTACCAGAACCAGTCCTGGGCCTGGGTGCCGACGAACCAGAAGACCGGGAAGTGCCAGACGTAGATCGAGTAGCTGGCCCGACCCAGGACGGTGAGGGGCGCAGCCGTGAGGGCGCGGATCGCCCCGGTGCCGGGGTGCAGGACGATCAGCCCGACGAGAGCTCCTGAGACGACCAGCACCGCGAGACCCCACCACCGGAGGAAGGCCAGCTCGCCCGACTCCCCGGCGGTCAGGATCAATGCCACCAGCGCGACCAGACTGACGACGAGGGCCGCCGGCACCCAGCGCAGCCCCCGCGTGACACGCGGCAGCACCAGGGCGAGAAGCACGCCCAGGAGCAGGCCGTCCCACCGGGTCAGGACGCGCAGCGAGACCGGCCACCAGCCGATCTCCGGGACAAGCACGAATCGGAGGACCACCGCGGAGACGATGCCCGCGGCCAGCAGGAGCACCGACAGAGCACGCCGCCGGATCAGCAGCGCCAGGAAGAGCGGCAGCACGACGTAGACCTGTTGCTGAACACTGAGATACCAGAGGTGACCGAGGTCGCCACGGGCGTCGAGCGCGTGGTCCTGGAGGTAGACGTTCCATGTGTAGGTCAGCACGTGCAAGAACGAATCCCGGGTCTGCTCGGCCGACCTGGTGGGCTCCGGGCCGACCTGGTCGACGAGGAGCAGCGCCGTGCAGAGGAGCACCAATTGTGGACCGAGACGCAACAGGCGGCGCAGGTAGAACCGGAGCGGGTCACACACGCCGGCCTCAAGCTCGCGCACGAGCCCGCGGGTCACGACGTATCCACCGACGATGAAGAACACCGTCACAGTCCCGCCCAGGAAGAACCCGCGCAGGTAGGGCACGTCCAGGACCGCTGTCGCGGGCCAGAGGTAGACCGTGCCGTGTCCGAGGACGACGAGCAGGATCGTGATGCCCCGTAAACCGTCGAGGGCGGCTACCCGGGTCGCCCCGTGGGGCGCCCGAGCAGCCGCCTCTGACATCGCAGCAGCGTACCTCTAGGCCTTGGTGAGCTCGGACTGGCGAGCTCGGGTCTTCGGGGCAGGAGTCTGGTTGCGGCCGAGGATCAGCAGCGCCAGACCGATCAGCAGGAGCGGGATGCCGACGATGTAGGCGATCAGCGGGACGGTCGACGTCGCCAGCTTCAGCAGGTCGGCGTCACCACCGATGTCGTCGACGTTCTCCTTCACCTGGGCGTCGGTGAACGAGATGTTCAGGGTCAGGAACGGCTCGTCGTTCGCCGTCCGGACCTGCTCGCTCACCTGGTCGACGATCTGACCGGTACGCGGCTCGATCCACAGATCGGTGGTCTCCTGGTAGGTGCCCTCGAGACCCTCCGCGATCGTGATCGGCGCCGGCTCGGTCTCCACGTGGAACACGTAGGTCTCGAGTCCGTCGACCTTCTCGGTCTTGGTGTACTCCGCGGTCGCGGTGCCCGGGCCGATGAAGTAGGTGTAGTCCTTCTTCTCGGTGTCGAAGGGGAACTTGTTCACCTGTCCCTCGTGCTCCTCGGCGTCCGCCGGGAGGTACTTGGGGTCGTTCACCGCCTCACCGGTGGTCCGATCCGTGGCGAAGTCGTCGAAGCTCGCGCTGAGCAGGCGGTTCAACGGGTCGTCGGCCGAGACGCAGTCCCCGACGTCGTTGGTGTCCTTGACCAGGCAGGTCGACGTCTTGAAGACGACCACGTCGTCGTCGGATTTCTCAGAGTCCGCCTTCGTCGTGCTGGTGGCCTTCACCGCGAAGGGCGAGATGCCCTGGGCGGTGTACTGGATGGCATCTCCAGAGAGACGGGTCACGGAGTCCACGTCGAGCGGCGTCTTCTTCAGCTGCCCGGCGGCCCAGGTCTGGGCGAGGATCGCAACAATCACAAGAAAAGCGCCGAGGAACGCACAGACGGCACCGATGGTTTTACGCACGAAGACCCCTCCCAAAGCACGTGCAAAATGTCGGCTGACAGTAGCAGGGGTCACACTCTGCTGGTACGCATTGCGCAACTTGTTGTTCACATGTCGGGGATGGTGTCCGCGGCCGGGACCTACAGTGCTCCCCATGACCATCGCGGTACCGGCCCAATCGACCCGGCGGATATCGCTGTTCGACGGCTTGCGCGGCATCGCCGTCGTCCTCGTGGTGCTCTCGCACCTCTGGCGCATCTCCCCCTGGATGCTCCAGCGGATGTTCGACGCGCGGGACGGCACGGGCTCGACGGGCTCGCAGTTCCTCGGCTACCTCTTCAGCGCTGGCAACTACGCCGTGTCGATCTTCTTCGTCATCGGGGCCTTCCTCGCGACGCGCGCAATGCTGCGCCAGCTCGCCGCCCCAACCGGTCTCCTCCCTGGGGTCACGCTCGTCCGACGGTTCACCCGGCTCAGCGGACAGCTGTACTTCCTGCTGCTCGCCTTCGTCGTGTGGACCGCCATCGAGAAGCCCGTCGACGACGGGCGCTCGACGACGGGCTCCGTGATCAGTGCGGCGACATACACGTGGAACTTCTACATCCACGATCAGATGGAGGCCGCCAGAGGCGACCTCGGCCACCTCTGGTACCTATCGGTCGACTTCCAGATGTTCCTCGTCGTGCTGCTGCTGGTCTGGCTGCTGCGGCGACGCCCCCAGTGGCTCGTGATCGCGCTCGGTGCCCTGTGGGTGGCGCTCCTGTTCTGGCGCGCCCAGACCTACGACTTCGACCCCTTCTGGGCACTGCTTCGCACCGGCGCCCGGGGGGACGCCCCCGTCGCGGGGGCACTTGCCGCCGCGGCGATGCCCTACCTCCGGTCGCACGCGCACTGGGGACGCCCAGCCCTGCTCGTCGGGCTCGGCTCGCTCGTCCCTCTCCTCTTCTGGACCGAGGGGTCGGAGGCCTACTTCGGGCTGCCAGGCGTGAGCCTGGACGTCGCGCTCGTGCTCGTGGTCGTGGGCGCCACCCTGGCGACTCCACCACGGTGGGTCATCGCGCTCGTCGGGTCACGCCCACTGGCCTTCCTCGGCCGCCACTCCCTGAGCCTCTACCTCTGGCACCTGCCGATGATCTTCCTGGTCTCCCGGCACACAGAAGACTGGCGGGAGCCGGTCCGCGTGGCCCTCGCCCTGTTCCTGACGCTCGTCTGCGTCCTGGTCAGCGAGTTGCTGGTCGAGCGCCGGGTGCAACGCTTCCTCGACTCCCCGCGCTGGCGCGAGACCGACCAGGGACTGCTCCGCTTCGCCGTCCGGACACTCGATCGGAGGCTGTCCCCGTCGGAAGACGCCCAGAAGCCGGAGTCCGACCGGTCCCGCTGAACGGGACCGACCCTCAGCGCTTGCGGCGCAGCCTGTCGACGCGCGCGAGCGCCTTCTGGACCCGCTCGTCGGAGATGCCCAGCCGTCGCTTCGCCCGGTCGTAGAGGTCCAGCGCGGTCCGGTCCGCAGCGATGGCTGCCTTGCGGGCGACGCTCTCCTCGGGACGGGCCTGGTAGTTGGTCGAACGCCGGACGGCGTTCTCCTCCTCGGTGAAGTAGTAGAGCGCCATCGACCGGCGGGCCACGTCGGGCGGGCAGGTGAGGCCGTCGGGGTGGCCGTGGAAGGTGTCGACGTCGGTGGTGAACACCAGCATCCGGTTGCCGGCGGGAGTGACCCGGGCCTGGCAGGACGTCATGTCCTTGTCCCAGAGCTCCAGCTTGCCGCCCCACTCGTCGCGCCACTCCTCGTTGAGGTAGAGCAGGATGTTGACCCGCCGCGCCCAGTTCTCGTGGTCATGGTGCGTGGTGAAGTCGGCGTGCACGTTGAGGTGACCGCCGCGCAGGGTCTGGTGCAGGCCGCCGCCGTCCATCGACCAGTCCGGCATCAGGTTCTCGATGCCGGTGAGCTTCTCCAGGAACGCCACGAACTCCGGCGAGCAGAACTCCTTCGCCACGTCGTGCAGGGTCGGGCCCCACACGTCGGGCTGGGTGTGGGAGTACTTCGTCTCGTTGACGTGGATGTAGCCCTTCCAGAACGGGTCCTCGATCCCGGGGAACTCACCCATGGCCTTGTCGAAGGCGGCCGGGGTGAGGACGTCGTCGAGAACGATGTGCGGGAAGGGCGCCGCCGACTGGTAGGCGGCGGCCTGGGAGTCGATGTTCGCCCCGAGCCGGGCGAAGTCGATCAGCGTCAGGTCAGGCATGTGTCGATGATGCCACCGAAAACGGACAGGTGACGAAACTTCCGAGTAACATCCGGGAAGGCACCTACGAGGGACTCCGCTGTGGCCGCGACCGGCTCGGCGGGGTGAGGGAGAACAGATGCTGCACGATGCTCGCGCCGTCGAGACGGCCAACCCGGGGACCTCCGGGCCCAACACCGTCGTCGTCACCGACACGCCGTCCGACGTCGAGCGCCCACGCCTGCGCGTCGGGGTGCTCGTCGTGGCCTACAACGCAGCGACCACCTTGGCCCAGACACTCTCGCGCCTGCCCGCGTCGTTCGTCGAGACCGTCGACCACGTGCTCGTGTCCGACGACGCCAGCTCCGACGACACCTACCAGGTCGGCCTGCAGTTCAAGAGCGGCTCGACGCTTCCGATGACCGTCGTCCGTCACGAGCGCAACCTCGGCTACGGCGGCAACCAGAAGACCGGCTACGCCTGGGCGATCGAGCACGAGCTGGACGTCGTGGTGCTGCTGCACGGCGACGGCCAGTACGCCCCGGAGTGCATCGGCGACCTGGTCGCCCCGCTCGCCCGCGGCGAGGCCGACGCGGTCTTCGGCTCGCGGATGATGAAGCGCGGCGACGCCCGGGCCGGTGGCATGCCGATGTACAAGTACCTCGGCAACCGAGTGCTGACCCGGATGCAGAACAAGCTCGCCGGCCTCGACCTGACCGAGTGGCACAGCGGCTACCGGGCCTATCGCGTCGACGCCCTCGCCGACCTCGACCTCGCGTCGTACACCGACGACTTCGACTTCGACACCCAGATCATCCTGGGGCTGCACGCCCAGGGGAAGAAGATCGCCGAGGTGCCGATCCCCACCTACTACGGTGACGAGATCTGCTACGTGAACGGCATGAAGTACGCCAAGGACGTCACGATCGACGTGGTGAAGTTCCGCCTCGGCGAGATGGGCTTCGGTGAGACCCCCTCGACCGGCCCGGACACCGAGGCCTACGAGCTGAAGCCGAGCGAGCACTCCTCGCACGGCGTCCTGCTGCGCTGGCTGCGCACCGTCGCGCCCGCGCGGGTGCTCGACGTCGGCTGCTCCGACGGTCAGTTCGCCGGGCTCGTCGGCCGGATGGGTCACCGGGTGACGGGCGTCGACCTGGTCAAGCACGTCGGCATCGCCGACCGGGTCGACCAGTTCGTCGAGGCCGACCTCAACGCGGGACTGCCCGCGGACGCCGGTCGCGACTACCGCGTCGTCGTCGCCGGCGACGTCCTCGAGCACGTCATCGACCCGGCCGCGCTGCTGCTCGACATCGCCGACCGGCTGGCGCCCGACGGCGAGGTGTTCGTCTCCGTCCCGAACTTCGCCCACTGGTACCCCCGCGCCCGGGTGGTCGCCGGACGCTTCGACTACGACCAGCGTGGCCTGCTCGACCACGGCCATGTCCGGTTCTTCACCCGACGCAGCTTCGAGCGTCTCGTGCAGCAGTGCGGCCTGCGCATCGTCGAGGCCGAGACGGTGGGTTCGCCGTTCGACGTCCTGGAGCGCGGAGCGGGTGGGGAGAGTCGGCTCGCGCGGATCGCCGGTAGGGTCGCGGTCGCCGACCGGGCCGCGACCCGGACCTGGCCGACCCTGTTCGGCTACCAGTTCCTCTACCGCCTGGAGCGCGCTTGAGCGACCGTCGTCCCGACGGCCCCCGCAGCACCGACGAATCCCGCCGTCGCGCCGTCGCGACCGGGCTCGGTCTCCTGGTCGGCGCGGTCGCCTACGGCCTGACCCTGGTCGACTACAGCACCCGGTTCGGGCGTACGGCGAACTCACTCGGCTACGCCTCGGGGTTCTTCGACGCCCAGGGCCGCGCCTTCCTCGACGGCCACCTCGACGTCCCTCCGGGCACGCTCGGGATCGAAGGCTTCCTCGAGGGCGGTCGCGAATACATGTACTTCGGGCCGTGGCCGGCGATTCTGCGGCTGCCGATCCTCCAGACCACGACGGAGTACGACGGCCGCCTGACCGTGGCGTCGATGGCGCTGGCCTTCGTGCTGCTGGCCGTCATGGTCACCAAGCTGACCTGGCTGGTCCGCGACCTGATGCGCCCGGACGAGCCCGTCGCCCGCTTCGAGGCGGCCTCGATGGGCGTCTTCATCGCGCTGGCGACCGGAGGCACCAGCCTCACCTACGTGGCGGCCCTCCCCTGGACCTACCACGAGGTCTACGCCTGGGCGGTGCCGCTCGCGCTCGGCGCGATGTACTGGATGCTGCGCGTGTTGCGCTCTCCCGATCCGTCCGCGATCGCCTGGCTCCTGGTCTTCGACGTCGCGACGGTGCTGACCCGCACGACCGGCGGTTGGGCGGTCTGCCTGGCCACGGTCGGCGTCGGCGCGTGGCTGCTCACCGGTCGGGTCCATCCCGAGCGCCGACGCGCAGGCGCGGCGGTGGTCGCCGGCGGCGTGCTGATGCTCTTCGTCGGCATCGTGCTCAATTGGGTCAAGTTCCGCCACCCCTACCTGTTCCCGCTCGAGGACCAGGTCTGGACCCAGCTCAACGAGCACCGGCGCCAGGCGCTGGACGCGAACGGCGGCACCATCACCGGACCGCAGTTCTTCCCGACGGCGTTCATGGCCTACTTCCGGCTCGACGGCGTCCGGATCGTCGACTACTTCCCGTTCGTCACGCTGCCGGCGCACCCCGCGCCGTCGTACGCCGGGGCCTTCATCGACCAGAGCTACCGGACCGGCAGCGTAACGGCGTTCATGCCCTGGCTCCTCGTGCTGACCATCATCGCGGTCGTCGTGCTCTTCCGGCCCGGTGTCGACGCGGCGCGCCGGTGGCTGCGCGTTCCGCTCGTCACCGGCGTGCTCATCACCGGCGGCGTGATGGCCTACGGGTACTTCGCGCACCGCTACACCGCCGAGTTCGTGCCGGCCCTGATCATGGGTGGAGCCGTCGGCACCTGTGCGTTGACCCGCTGGCTGCAGCAGCGTCGGACCGCGATCGCCCGGGCCGGGCTCGTCCTGGCCGGCCTGCTGACCGCGTGGTCGGTCGCCGCCTCGATGCTGGTCGGCTACTCCGCAGCCGCGTTCACCGGTGGTGGACCCCACCTGGCCCGCTACCTCGACGTGCAGCACCGACTCTCCCCCGGGGCCCAGGCCGACCTCGTGACCTTCTCCGACGATCTCCCGTCGGGCGGGGACACCGACGACCTGTGGATCCGAGGCGACTGCGAGGCCCTCTACCTCAACACCGGCGACACCTACGACACGTGGCAGCTGGTCGAGCGCCGGAGTCTCGTCATCGACCTCCGGGTCGCCGAGAGCGGGGAGGCCGGGCGGGTGCAGGTCGCCCGGGCCCTCACCGACTTCCCGAAGTCGGTGTGGCTCCAGCTCGACGGACGCGGCCGCGCGCGGGTGCAGCTGGTGAACGAGACCGGGACCTTCTCCGGCGGGTGGTTCGACCTGGTCGCCCCCCGGGAGATCCGGATCGGCGTCCGTGACCTGGCCGAGCTCGGGTACGCCGAGGTCAGCTCCAACCCGGGCGGGTACGTCGGGTTGATGCGCACCTTCGAGTGGGGCGACGACTGGATCTCGTCCCCGACCGAACTGGAGTTCGTCCAGCCCCCGGCCGGCGAGCTCGCGGCACTGGGCGTCGAGATGAGCACCGGGTTCGGGCTGGCGCCTCCGTTGTGCACGCGTATCGCCGCGACCGCGCGCGGTCGCTGAGGGCCGGGGACATGCGGGTCGTCTTCCTGACGTGGCGGGACTCGACGCACCCCGACGGCGGCGGCTCGGAGGTCTTCGTCGAGGAGGTCGCCCGCGAGCTGCACCGTCGCGGTCACGAGGTGACGATCCGGTGCGCACGCTCCGACGGCGCGACTGCCGAGGCGGACCTGGACGGCGTCCGTCTGCTCCGTGCCGGCGGACGGCTCACCGTCTACCCGCGGGCGCTCGGCTGGCTGGTCCGACACCGGCGTCGGGTCGACGTGGTGGTCGACGTCATCAACGGCCTCCCCTTCGGTGCGCCGCTGGTGCGCCGGCGCGGCGTGGTGGGACTGATCCACCACGTCCACCGACGCCAGTGGCAGATCATCTACCCCGACGTGCGGGGCCGATTCGGGTGGTTCGTCGAGCGTCGACTCACGCCCGCGCTGTACCGGCGTACCCCGATCCTGACGGTCTCCGACGCGAGCCGCGACGACCTGGTCGCGATCGGGTTCGACCGGGCGCTGCTGACCGTCGCCCGCAACGGCGTCGGTGGCTCGCCCGTCGATGCCGGCCGATCACCCAGCCCGAGGATCTCGGTGCTGGCACGGCTGGTGCCGCACAAGCAGGTCGAACATGCGTTCGCCGTCGTCGAGCGGCTGCTGGCCGACTATCCCGACCTGCACCTCGACGTCATCGGTGACGGTTGGTGGCGTCCGGAACTGGAGGCGGCCCTCGCCCGCCACGGGGTGGCCGATCACGTCACCCTGCACGGGCACCTGCCCGCAAGCACGCGCGATCGGCTGCTCGCGCAGTCGTGGCTGATGCTGCTGCCCTCGGTCAAGGAGGGCTGGGGCCTCGCGGTGATGGAGGCGGCGGTCCAGGGCACGCCGACCGTGGCCTACCGGGAGGCGGGCGGCGTCGCCGAGGCCGTGGCGGACGGGCTGACGGGCGAGCTCGCCGACGATCTCGATGATCTCGTGGCGCGCACGGGCGCCCTGTTGAACGACCACGACCGCCGGCGGGCGATGGGCACGCGGGCGGTCGAGAGATCAGCGACGTTCACCTGGCAGGCGACCGCTGACGTGGTGGAGGAGGTCCTGCGAGGGACCACGTCCCACGATCAGGTCAGGACTGGTCGCCGTAGTTGATGATCTCGGTCTGGGCCGGGTTGCTGTCGGGAGGGCTGGTCTGCACCTGGACAGCGCCGAAAGTGACAGCAGCAGCGGTGGCGCCACCGATGAGCGCCGGCGCGAGCAGCTTGACGAAGATCAGCACGTTGGTTCTCCCTCTTCCAGTACTGAGAAGACCATAGCAGCCACAGGCCTAGCGCGGAGGCTTCCGGGCACGCCGCGCCGAAACGGCGACGGCGGCCGTTCCGCTGAGCAGGACGAGGAGGGCCAGCGAGTCCGCCGCGAGCACGACGGCCCTGGCCAGGGAGGTGGACGCTGGACCGGGCTCCGCTCCGGGAACGCGGAACAGAAGCAGGTCGTCGTCGACGTAGACCTCCTCGAGACCCGCGAGGTCGAGGTCCGGCGTCGCCGGGTCGTCGCGGTAGACCAGCGCCCAGCCGACCCCCTCGGCCGCCAGGGCAGGTGCCACCGGGCCGGCCGCGAGCGCCACCCCGATCCGGTGCGACCGGGCGCTCTCGCCCCGCACGACCTTGTCCCCCACGACGAGGTCGTCGGAGACCACCACCCCACGGTCGAACCACCGCACGGCCGGGTCCGACGAGACCTGGCCGTGCCCCCAGGCGAAGCGCCGGTAGGACCGCCACGGAAGCGTGGCCACGTCGCCGTCGCCCTCGGCGTCCATCCGCTCGGCCACGGCGTCGAGGCCGGACGGGTACGTGACCGGGTCGACGGTGGGCCAGGTCTCCCCGGCCCCGTCCGGGAGAAGCATCAGGGGCGCCACGACCGCCAGCGTCGCCACCCCAAGGACCACCTCGGGCCCACGAGCAGCAACCGCCCGGACCGCACGGTGGGCAGTGGCCCCGGCTGCGACCGCCACCAGCACGACGTACGGCGCCAGGAACTTCTGCGCGTCACGAAGCAGGCCTGCGCCGGGGGCGTGCTCCACCAGGATCTCCATCAGCGACTCGCCGCTCGGCAGGCTCGAGGCGAGTGCCACGGCGAGGCCCCCCGCGGCCAGGCCGGCCAACCGACGCAGCTCGAGCACGTCCCGTAGCAGTCGGCGGCCGAGCAGCAGGGCGACCAGGGCTGCGACGGCGGCCAGGGGGCCCCAGACCAGGTCGCGGCTGGCGGGCACGCTGCCGGCGTCCCAGATCCCACCGCCACCGACCAGCGCGACCACGGTCCCGAGCAGGCCCGGCGGGCCCTCCGCCCCAGCGGCGAAGAGGGCGACGCCGGCGGGATCGGAGGTACCACCGCCTCCCGTTCCGACGAGCGACGGCACCACCCACGGCAGCTGCAGGAGCACGCACACGGCGACCAGCCAGCCGGTCCGGCGAGCACGCCCGGTCCCGGCCACCAGGACCGCTGCACACCCGAGCAGCCCCCCGGTCGGTGTCAACGACGCAACGGCCAACCAGCAGACGGCGCCGCCCAGGTCGCGGGCGCGACCGTCCTCGCGGAAGCGCCGGGCCGCGACGAGCAGCCACGGCAGGGCGGCATAGCCCAGGAGCAGGGCCCACTGACCGAGCGAGGTCCGCTCCACGACGTACGGGTTCCAGACGGCGGCGCCCCCGGCGACCAGCCGCCCCACGGTGCCGAGTCCGCGCACCAGCCGGTGCGTGCCCCAGCCCGCCAGCGCCAGGCCCAGGGGGAGGACGATCCGCGCCAGCACTCCCCCGTCGACCACAGCGGTGAGCAGCGAGACCACGGCGTCCAACGGGACCGCACGGGGCGCCGACTCCCCCAACCCGATGCTGGCGTCGGTCCACGGCTGGTGTGGGACGAAGACCAGGTCGCGGGCGAGCGGGTGCCCCGCACCAGCCAGGAGGGGCCAGCAGAGCAGCACCGCGAGCACGGCCGGCCACACGTCGAGGACGACGGGGCGCCAGGGGAGGGACGTCCGCGGTGTGTCGGTCATCAACGCCCCTCCCTATGCTGCGCGGGTGCAGCCTAGAGGTCTCTCCGTCACCGAGGCGTACGCCGTCGCCGACCGGTTGCCCGGGTGGCTGACCGAGGACCAGGCGCGGTGCCTGTACGACGCCGCGGCCGCCGTACCTCCCGGCTCGACCGTGGTCGAGATCGGCAGCCACCACGGGCGCTCGGCCGTGATGCTGGCCGCCGCGCTGCCCCCCGCAGCCCGGCTGGTGGCGGTCGACCCGTTCCCGGACGACTGGCGCTACGGCGCCGCCGGCACGGAGGCCGCGTTCCGGGCCAACCTCGCGGGAGCCGTTCTCGCCGACGTCGTCGACCTCCGGGTGGCGACGAGCGCCGAGGTCCGCGCCGGCTGGCACGGCGCGCTCCACCTCGTCTACGTCGACGGCAAGCACGACTACTGGACCTGCCGGGACGACCTGCGCTGGTCCGAGCACGTCGTCGCGGGCGGCACCGTCCTGGTGCACGACGCGTTCTCCTCCTTGGGCGTGACCACGGCGCTGGTGCGCGAGCTCGCGACCAGCGGCACGTTGCGCTACTGCGGACGGGTCGGCTCGCTCGCCCGACTGGAAGTGGCCCGGCCGCGTCTCACCGACCGGCTGCGCGTGCTGAAGGAGCTGCCCTGGTGGGGTCGCAACCTCCTCGTCAAGGTGCTCCTGAGGCTGCGTCTCGCGGCCCTGGCCCGCGCGCTGGGCCACCACGACCAAGCGGACCCGTACTGACAGGCCCGGCCGTACGATGAGCCGGTGACGACGACGACCGACCGTCCCGCCCCACGTCCGGGCGGGCTGAGAGGCCTACTCCGCGGAGGCGCCGGCATCGCCGTCGCGATGGCGGTCATGAACATCTCGACCTACGGCTACCAGCTGGTCGCGGCCCGTCGTCTCGGCCCGACCGAGTACGGCGCGGTCGCCAGCCTGATGGCGCTGTTGATGGTGCTCGCCGTGGTCCAGCTCGGTCTCCAGGCGACCGCGGCCCGCCGGATCTCGGCGACCCCCGCGAACGTGGCGCAGATCGAGCGGGTCATCATGGCCGTCACCTACCGGGCGGCGCTGGTGGTGGGGGCGGTGATGCTGCTGGCTGCTCCTCTGGTCCACCGCGTGCTGCGTCTCGACAGTGTGTGGCCGGCCGTCTTCATCGCGCTCGCCGCAGTGCCGCTCACCATCCAGGGCGGCCAGGCCGGCATCCTGCAGGGCGAACGGCGCTGGCTGCCGCTCGGGCTCGTCTACCTCGGTGTCGGTGTCCCGCGGCTGCTCATCGGCTCGATCTGCATCGCGATCGAGCCCAGCGAGAGCGCGGCGATGCTCGGCGTCCTCCTCGGCCTTCTCGCCCCCGTCGCGGCCGGGTGGATCGCACTCCGCCGCCCGCGCGACGCGGGCGAGCACAGCCCCGAGCACGCAGGTCGGGCGGTGACCCGGGAGACCTTCCACGCCTCGATGGCCCTGCTGGCCTTCTTCGTCCTGAGCAACATCGACATCCTGGTCGCCCGCAACGTCCTGGACTCCCACGACGCGGGCCTCTACGCCGGTGGCCTGATCCTCACCAAGGCGACTCTGTTCCTGCCCCAGTTCGTCGTGGTGGTCGCCTTCCCGGCGATGTCGACGGTCAGCGAACGCCGCGCGACCCTGCTGCGCAGTCTCGTGCTCGTCCTCGCGCTCGGCGTCGCCACGATGCTCGGAGTCCTGCTGCTCCCCGACCTGGCGATGCTCTTCGTCGGCGGCCACGAGTACGACGAGGTCAGCTCGCTGCTGTGGCTCTTCGCGATGCTCGGGACCTTCTTGTCCATGCTCCAGCTGCTGGTCTACTCGGTGCTGGCTCGGCAGGGCACCCGGACCGCCTACCTGATCTGGGCGGCCGTGGTGGTGCTGGTCACCGTCGGCGCCGCCCTGGGCTCGCTCGGCGGGCTGCTGGCGACCGTCGCGCTGGTCGACGGCGTGCTGCTCGTCGGCCTGCTGGTGCTGAGCCTGTGGCGGATGAACCGCCTGGTCTCGGTGCCCCCCGGCGGGCTGGCGCCCGCGGTCAGCCCTCCGGGCTGACCGTCCCTGTCGGCGACGGGCTCTGGCTCGCGGGCTCGTCGCTCAACGACTCGCTCGGGCTCTCGCTCGGGCTCTCGGAGCCGTCCGCCCCGGACGGCGTGCTCCCCGGGTCCGTGCTGTCCCCGGCCTCGAAGGCGGGCAGGAACACCGCGACGTCCTGGTAGAGCAGCACCCCGCCCCAGTCGTTCACCGCGACCGGGCCGGCACCGGTGTCGCTCGCGACGTCGGCTCCGGTGCGTGCGTTCAGGACGACCCCGACCCCGCTGTCCAGGATCCCGTAGACCAGGTCGTCCTGGACCAGCGTGACGAGCGGCGCGAACCGCTCCTCGTCGGGCAACGACCACGCCGGCTCACCCGTCTCGAGGTCCCACCCGACGACGTCGTCGTCGTCGGCCATGGTGCACACCCGCACGGTCCCCGAGGTCGCACCGCACGCCCAGTTCCAGCGGGCGGTCTCGGTCGGAGCGCCGGGCTCGCCCGTCTCGAGGTCGAGCGGGACGATCGCCGGCTCGGTGCCGGCGCCGAGCGAGCGCACCACCGTCACGGCGTCGTCGGTGTGACCGATCGCGGTGGCGTCGACGGTGCCGCGCAGCGAGCGCCACTCCGGGTCGCCCGACTCGAGCCCGACCGCCTCGACGGCCCCCGGCCGCTGTGCGAGACCGGTGTTGAGCACCACCACGTCGTCGGTGACGTCGAGAACCCGTGCCGGGCGCTGGCGCCACAGCACGTCGTCGAGCTCGATGTCGACCGCGAGCGCTGCCCGGCTGCCGGTCTGCCCGACCGCCGTCTCGATGACCACGACGTCGCCGGTGACGCCGGCGATGCGAGCGGTCGCCGGCAGCGCCTCCCCTTCGGGATCCTGCGGCAGTACGGCGGTCGCGACGTCGAGCAGCTCACCGCTCTGGAGGTCGAACCGGGTGATCGTGAAGGTGTCCTCGCCGATGTAGGTGCCACTCCCTGCCTCGTTGGCCGCCTCGAGGAGGATGCCGACGCCGGCCGCGCGATCGACCTCGAGGTCGGTGAACTGACCGTCGGTCGTGGTGAGCGTGTAGGCCGACTTCAGGGACGGCAGCACCCGTCCGATGGCGCTGCCGGCCGACACGGTGATCACCGTGTCCTCACCGGCACCGACCGCCAGCACGCCCGTCTCGGCGAAGGTCGTCGAGCCCGGGCTGTTGAAGGCGGTGGGCACTGCTGTCGGTCGCTCGTCGGGCAGCGGCTGCGCCGAAGTCGACGCCGAGGTCTCCGCGTCCGGCTGGTCCGCGTCCGGGTCCTTGACCCAGCTGCACCCGGCGAGGGACACCGTCACCACAAGGGCGATCAGCCCTGCCCTGCCGGTGCGTCCCCGTGCAAACTTCGTGCCCACGACTCCTCCTGTCCTGGTGGCGCCTCCGCGCGCCGCCCCACCCTAGGCGGGGACTCCGTCATCCGGGGCCGAACCCGCCGTAGCCGTCGACTCAGTGGGCGGCCTCGTGCCAGCTCCGGCCGGTGCCGACGGAGACGTCGAGCGGGACCGCCAGCTCGGCGGCACCGCCCATCTGGGCGCGGACGAGGGCGTCCAGCTCCTCCCGCTCCCCCGGGGCGACCTCCAGCACGAGCTCGTCGTGGACCTGCAGGAGCATCCGGGACTGCAGTCCGGCGGCCTGGATCGCGCGCTCGACGTCGAGCATCGCGATCTTGATCAGGTCGGCGGCCGAGCCCTGGATCGGGGCGTTGAGGGCCATCCGCTCCGCCGACTCACGGCGCATCCGGTTGTCGCTGGTGAGGTCGGGCAGCTGACGCCGGCGGCCCATGATCGTCTCGGTGAAGCCGGACTTGCGCGCCTCGTCGACCACGCCCTGGAGGTAGTCGCGGATGCCGCCGAAGGTCTGGAAGTACTCGTCCATGAGCCCCCGGGCCTCGGCCGGCTCGATGCCGAGCTGGCCGCTCAGACCGAAGGCGGACAGGCCGTAGGCGAGCCCGTAGTTCATCGCCTTGATCTTGGCCCGCATCTCGACCGTGACCGCATCGGCCGGGACGTCGAAGACCCGCGCGGCGGTGATGGAGTGGAAGTCCTGACCGGACCGGAACGCCTCGATCAGCAGCTCGTCCTCCGAGAGGTGGGCCATGATCCGCATCTCGATCTGGCTGTAGTCGGCCGTCATCAGCGACTCGTGGCCGGGACCGACGACGAAGGCCTCCCGGATCCGGCGGCCCTCCTCGGTGCGGATCGGGATGTTCTGCAGGTTCGGGTCGGTGCTGGAGAGCCGACCGGTCGCCGCGATCATCTGGTTGAACGTCGTGTGGATGCGCCCGTCGGGCTGCACCGTCTTCAGCAGACCCTCGATGGTCTGGCGGAGCCGGATCACGTCGCGGTGGCGGAGCAGGTGGAGCAGGAACGGGTGCTCGGTCTTCACGTAGAGCGCCTGCAGCGCATCCGCGTCGGTCGTGTAGCCGGTCTTGGTGCGCTTGGTCTTGGGCATGCCGAGCTCGTCGAAGAGCACGACCTGCAGCTGCTTGGGCGAGCCGAGGTTGATCTCTTTGCCGATCACCGCGAACGCCTCGTCGGCCGCCTGCCGCACCTCGGCGGCGAAGTGACCCTCCAGCTGCTCCAGGTGATCGGTGTCGACCGCGATGCCGGTCGTCTCCAGCTGGCCGAGCAGCTGGACGAGCGGAAGCTCGACCTCGGCGAGCAGCCGGGTGCCCCCGGCCTGCTCGACCTCACCGTCGAGCGCCTCGGCCAGGTCGATGACCGCACGGGCGTGCAGCATCGCCGTCTCCGCGACGTCGTCGCCGCCCTCGACCGGCTCGTCGAAGAGCATCCCCTGGTCGGGCTCGCTCTCGGTGCGCAGCTCGCGACGCAGGTAGCGCAGGGTGAGGTCGCCCAGGTTGTAGGAGCGCTGGTCGGGCTGGACCAGGTAGGCGGCGAGCGCGGTGTCGCTGACCAGGCCGGCCAGCGTCCAGCCCTGGGCGGCCAGGGCGTGCCGGGGACCCTTGGCGTCGTGGAGCACCTTGGGTCGCTCCGGGTCGGCCAGCCAGGCCCCCAGCGCGGCGTCGTCCTCGGGGGTCAGGTCAGCCGCGTCGACGTACGCCGCGAGCCCGGTGACGTCGGCGATCGCGAGGCCCTCGACCGCACCGGTGCCGGACCCCCAGCTGCCGCGCACGTGGACCCCGACGTGCTGCGCACCCAGGCCGCCGAGGAAGTCGGCGACCTCACCGGCCGGCAGGCGGCGACCGGACAGCTCGAAGCCTCCCTCGTCCACGGGGGCCTCCTCCTCCGGGCTGAGCGTGTCGATGGTGCGCTGACGCAGCTCACCGCGGAACTCCAGGTCGTCGAAGAGGGTGAGCGCGGCCTGGCGGTCCCAGGGGGCGAGGACCAGCTCGCTGGGGACCTTCTCCAGGTCGAGGTCGCGGACCAGGGCGTTCAGCTGGCGATTGCGGATCACGTCGCCGAGGTGCTCGCGCAGCGACTCGCCCTTCTTGCCGGTGATCTGGTCGGCGTGGGTGATGACGTTGTCGAGGCCGTCGTAGGTGTTGATCCACTTCGCCGCGAAGCCCTGGCCGACGCCGGGCACCCCGGGCAGGTTGTCGGAGGTCTCGCCGACGATCGCCGCGAGCTCGGGGTAACGGTGGGGCGGCACGCCGTACTTGGTCTCGACCGCCTCGGGCGTCATCCGGGCCAGGTCGGAGACCCCGCGCATGGGGTAGAGCACGGTCGAGTCGGCGGTCACCAGCTGCAGGGAGTCGCGGTCGCCGGTGAGGATCAGCACCTCCATGCCGTCCGCGAGCGCCTGCGTCGTCAGGGTGGCGATGATGTCGTCGGCCTCGAAGCCGTCCTTCTTCAAGAAGGTGATGCCGAAGGCGTCCAGGACCTGCTCGAGGATCGGCAGCTGGCCGCTGAACTCCCCCGGGGTCTTGTTGCGCTTCGCCTTGTACTCCGAGTACTGCTCGAGCCGGAAGGTCTGGCGCGAGACGTCGAAGGCCACCCCGACGTGGGTCGGCTGCTCGTCGCGCAGCACGTTGACCAGCATCGACACGAAGCCGTAGACGGCGTTGGTGTGTTGGCCGGTGGTCGTGGAGAAGTTCTCCACCGGCAACGCGAAGAACGCGCGGTAGGCCAGCGAGTGGCCGTCGAGGAGGAGCAGGCGCGGACGGGTCGACTCAGGCACCCGCCGACTCTAGCGGCGCCCGCCGACAGGCAGGATGGGGCCATGAGCGAGCAGCTGTCGATCGAGGAGTACGTCGCCGCGATGCCCGAGGGCATGGGCGGGCTGAACGAGAAGATGGGCATCGAGCTCGTCGAGATCTCCGCCGAGCGGGTCGTCGCGACCATGCCGGTCGCCGGCAACACCCAGCCCTACGGCCTGCTGCACGGGGGCGCGTCGGTCGTGCTCGCCGAGACGCTCGGCTCGATCGGCTCGGCGATCCACGCCCACCCCGACAAGGTCGCCGTCGGCGTCGACATCAACGCCACCCACCACCGCTCGGCCACCGGCGGGCTCGTCACCGGCGTGGCCACCGCCATCCACCTCGGTCGCTCCTCGGCCGCCTACGAGGTCGTCATCACCGACGAGCACGGCAAGCGCGTCTGCACCTCGCGCATCACCTGCTCGCTGATCCCCCGCGAGCGCGTGGGGCTGTAGCGCCGGTTCAGCCCGCGTCGGGCGCGGCCTGCGAGCGCTTGAGCGAGCGCCGGGCGGCCAGCACCTGGCCGAGCTGGCGACCGCCGCCGCGGTGCAGGCTGGGTCGCTGGGCGACCAGTCGCGCCCGGACGGCATGGGTCGGGGCGACCCGGAGGACCGCCTGCGGCCCCAACGCCAGCCTCGCCATGAAGCGGTTGCCGTCGCGCGAGCTCGACGCCGCCGCCGTGGCGACCTGGCCGATGCCGAGCTCCTCGGCGAAGGTGACCGCCGCCTCCATGAGGGTGCGTCCGACACCGTGGCGCCGGTACTCGGGCAGCACGTGCGGCGACAGCGCCTGCACGGTCGGCTCCAGGTTGAGGGCGCTGAGCGTCGTCAGCCGCAGGTAGACCGCACCCGCGGGACTGCCGTCGTACTCGGCGACGACGAGCTTCTCGTCCGGTGACTGCGTCGCGTTCTTGATGATCACCTCGAGATCGGCGATCTGCTCCTGGCGGTCGGCGCGGCGGAGCGTGTCGGCCCACAGGGTGGCCAGGAACGGCGCGTCGGTGATCGCGGCACTGCGCAGCGTCACCAGTGTGCGCATCATCGGTCCATCGCCTTCCACGCCTTCCTGGTGTGGCGAGCGCGCTGTCTGTCCCCGTGAACGCGGCTCCTCGGGGGCGAGGCTACTCTCTGCAGGCCGCGGACGGCAGAGGAGGGTGTGGGGTGATCCCAGGGATCGGAACGGTCGTGAACGTGGCGACCGTGCTGGTCGGTGCGCTGCTCGGCCTGCTGCTCGGCAACCGGCTGCCGACCCGCACCCGCGAGGTGGTCACCGACGCGCTCGGACTGGTCACGCTGCTCATCGCGGCGACGTCGGCGACGGCCGTGCTGGACCCCGCGTTCTCGGACGAGGTCGGGGACAGCGCCCCGATGCTCATCGTCCTCGGGTCGCTCCTCGTCGGCGGGATCGTCGGCTCGCTACTCGGCATCGAGCGCGGCGTCGGCTCCTTCGGGGGCTGGCTGCAGCGCCGCCTCGTCGGCCAGACCGGATCGGCCGAGCGGCAGCGCTTCATCGAGGGCTTCGTGGCCTCGTCGCTGCTGTTCTGCACCGGACCGCTGACCATCCTGGGATCGCTGAACGACGGACTCGGCAACGGCGCCGACCAGCTGTTCCTGAAGTCGGCGCTCGACGGCTTCGCGGCGATCGCCTTCGCGGCGTCCTTCGGCTGGGGCGTCGCGGCCAGCATCGTGACCGTCGTGACCGTGCAAGGCAGCCTGACGCTGCTCGGGCTGGCGCTCGGCGACGTGCTCCCCGACGCGCACCTGGCCGCCGTCACCGCGGTCGGCGGACTGCTCCTGGTGGGCGTGGCACTGCGGCTGCTGCGGGTCCGGGAGGTGGCCGTGGCGGACCTGCTGCCGGCCCTGCTCATCGCTCCGGTGCTGGTGACCACGGTCGCGGCCTTTCACTGAGCGCGGGCTCTCCGGCCTCAAAACATCCTGCTTGGTCACAAAACGGCCACAAAAGGGTTCAGGTCACAGACCCGGCTCCCAAACCCCTCCCACCGCACTACGGTGCTTGCTGGTGCCCATGCCCGCATGGTGCTTCGTGAGAACCCCGGAGGATAGATGAAGCGCAATACCCTGACTCTTCGCCTGGCGGCCGTGACCGCCGCGAGCGCCCTGGTGCTGGCCGCCTGCGGCAGCGAGGACAGCAGCAGCGACGCCGAGTCGAACGACTCGCCCAGCGAGAGCAGCAGCAGCTCGGCCGAGCCCGTCGCCGAGGGCGACGGCACCCTGACGTTCGGCTCCCTGCTGCCGGCCACCGGCAGCCTGGCCTTCCTCGGCCCGCCGGAGTTCGCTGGCGTCGACCTGGCCGTCAAGGAGATCAACGAGGCCGGCGGCGTGCTCGGCAAGGACGTCGTGCACGTGCGCGGTGACTCCGGTGACGCCGACTCGGGCATCGCCCCCGCCGAGTCCGACAAGCTGATCGACGCCGGTTCCGACGTCATCGTCGGTGCGGCCTCGTCCGGTGTCTCGCTGACCGCCATCGACAAGATCATGTCGGCGGGCGTCGTCATGTACTCCCCCGCGAACACCTCCACGGCGTTCGACGAGGGCGACTACTCCAAGCCCGACCTGTACTTCCGCACCGCTCCGTCCGACATCCTGCAGGGCGCGGTCCTCGCGAACCTGCTGGTCAAGGACGGCCGCAAGAACGTCGCGATCCTGGCCCGTCAGGACGCGTACGGCGAGACCCTCGCCTCGGAGATCAAGAAGAACCTGGAGGCCCAGGGCTCCGCGGTCGCGCTCACCGAGTTCTACGGCGAGAAGGCGCAGACCTTCGACACCCAGGTGCAGGAGATCGCCGGCGCCGGTGCCGACGCCGTCGTCCTGGTCGCGTTCGAGGAGACCACCTCGATCATCCCGCAGCTCGTCTCCGCGGGTGCCGGACCCAAGGACCTGCCGACCTACTTCGTCGACGGCAACACCGCCGACTACAGCTCCGAGGCCAGCGTCCCGCTCCCGGCGGGCACCCTCGAGGGCACCAAGGGCACCATCCCGGGCGCCGAGACCGCGGGCGACTTCAAGGACCGCCTGAAGGGTGTCGACCCGAAGCTGACCGACTACTCCTACTCGGCGGAGTCGTACGACGCCGTCGTGACCTCGGCGCTGGCGGCCATCGCGGCCCAGAGCGACGCGGGTGAGGCCATCGCCAGCAAGCTCGTCGACGTCACCACCGGTGGCGAGAAGTGCACCACCTTCGCCGACTGCGCCGCCCTGCTCGAGGCCGACCCGGCCGCCGACATCGACTACGACGGTGTCTCCGGTCCGATCGAGCTCGGTGAGACCGGCAGCCCGACCGCCGCGTCCATCGGCATCTACGAGTACGACGCCGAGAACAAGATCTCGCCGGTCGAGTACATCTCCGGCAACATCTGATCCCAGCAGTACTCAGCAGCACCCCGCACCACCGAAGGGCCCCGGAGCACCGCTCCGGGGCCCTTCGTCATGCCCGGGGCACCTGCCTCGGCCCGCCGTGTCCGCCCTGCGCTGGGTCGCACGTCCCTGCACCGGGTCGCACCGGGTCGCACTGGCTCGCTCGGAGAGTTTCATCGGCTGGCCGACAGACCTCACGCCGGGACGATGAAGGTTTGTCGTCCCGGCGTGAGTTTCATCGGCCAGCCGATGAAACTCTCATCCCGGCCCGGCCGCGCCTGACCGGCGGGCGGGGGCAGCAGCCGGCGCCCCGTGCCCGCGGACGCACGTCGCGACGCAGGACGTCGTACCCCCGTGGGGCCGCGTCCGAGAACGCCACAGGGCCCGGGAGCGATGCTCCCGGGCCCTGTGTGGGGTGTTGCTGCGTCGTACGGGTGCTGCCTCAGCTGGCCGCGCCGAGGGTGCCGAGGTAGAGCTCGATGACCTTCGGGTCGCCGGCGAGCGACTTGCCGGTGCCGCTGTAGGCGTTGCGGCCCTGGTCGAGGACGTAGCCGCGGTCGCAGATCTGCAGGCAGCGGTTGGCGTTCTGCTCGACCATGATCACGGAGACGCCGGCCTTGTTGATCTTGCGGGTCTGGACGAACACCTCGTCCTGCATGACCGGCGAGAGACCCGCGGAGGGCTCGTCGAGCAGCAGCACGGAGGGGTTCATCATCAGGGCGCGGCCCATCGCGACCATCTGCCGCTCACCACCGGAGAGCGACCCCGCGCGCTGCTTGCGGCGGGTGCCGAGGGTCGGGAACAGGTCGGTCACGAAGTCGAACCGCTCCGTGAACGTGCCCGGAGCCTGGTAGCAGCCCATCTCGAGGTTCTCCTCGATGGTCAGGCTCGGGAACACGTTGTTGGTCTGCGGCACGAAGCCGATCCCCTTGGTGACCAGCTGGTCGGCGCGCTGGTTGGTGATGTCGTCGCCCTTCAGCAGCACCTGGCCGGTGTGCACCTTGACCAGGCCGAAGAGCGCCTTGAGCAGGGTGGACTTGCCGGCGCCGTTCGGGCCGATGATGCCGACCAGCTCGCCGGGCTGGCAGTAGAGGTCGGCGCCGTTGAGGATGTTGACCCCCGGCAGGTAGCCGGCGATCAGGTTGTCGGCGCGGAGTACGGCGCCGTCGGCGTGCGCGAGGTGGTTCTCGCGCTCGGTGGAGTTCTCGCTCATGCCTGCTCCTCCTTGATCTCCGCCTCGACCTCGGCCTCGAGCGCAGCCTCGTCGAGCTCGCTCAGGTCGGTGTCGTGGTGGGCGCCCAGGTAGGCGTCGATGACCCGCTGGTCGGCCATGACCGACTGCGGGGTGCCCTCGGCCACGATCTGCCCCTGGGCCATGACGATCACCCAGTCGGAGATGTGGCGCACCATGTCCATGTCGTGCTCGACGAACAGCACGGTGCGGCCCTCGTCGCGCAGCGACTGCACGTGTCCGAGCAGCGACTGCTTGAGCGCGGGGTTCACGCCGGCCATCGGCTCGTCGAGCATGATCAGCTCGGGGTCGACCATCAGCGCGCGCGCCATCTCGAGGAGCTTGCGCTGACCGCCGGAGAGCGAGCCCGCGAAGTCCTCCCGCTTGGCGTCGAGCTTGAAGCGGGCGAGCAGGTCGTCCGCACGGGACGTGATCTCGTCCTCCTGGCCCTTCCAGAGCCACTTGAACGGCGCCAGCCAGAACTTCTCGCCCTTCTGGCCGGTCGCACCGAGACGCATGTTCTCGATGACCGTCAGCTTGGCGAGCACCTTGGTCAGCTGGAAGGTGCGCACCATGCCGAGCCGGGCGACCTTGTAGGCCGACACGCTCTGCAGGGCGTTGCCGTTGAAGCTCCACTGGCCGCTGTTCGGCTCGTCGAAGCCGGTCAGCAGGTTGAACAGCGTCGTCTTGCCGGCACCATTGGGGCCGATCAGCGCGGTGATGACGCCCCGCTGGATCTCGATGTGCTCGACGTCGACGGCCTTCAGCCCGCCGAAGGTGCGGGTGATCCCGCTGCCGACGACGATCGGGTCCGGCTTCTTGGCGCCCGGGTCCGTCGCCACCTGGGCGAGCGCGGCCTGCGCCGCGGTGAGTTCAGCGGCCATCGATCGCGATCTCCCTTCGATCGCCGAAGATCCCCTGAGGTCGGAAGATCATCAGCAGCATGAGTGCCAGTCCGGTGACGATGAAGCGGGTCAGGCTGGACTGGGACGAGTCCATCAGCCAGGTCGGCAGGATGGGGTCGGGCCCGCTGGTCATCTGGCCGAACGTCGCGCCCAGGCCGGACAGCAGGAACCACAGGATCACGCCACCGACCACGGGCCCGAGGACCCGCGCCGCGCCGCCGACGAGCAGGGCGGTGTAGGCGAGGAAGGTCAGGTTGGTGTTGTAGTCGGTCGGGACCACCGACGCCTGCTTGAGGGCGAAGAAGAGACCGGCGAGCCCGCCGATCATGCCGCCCAGGATCAGCGCCTGCATCTTGTAGGCGAAGACGTTCTTGCCGAGCGAGCGGACGGCGTCCTCGTCCTCACGGATCGAGCGCAGGACGCGGCCCCAGGGGCTGCGCATGAGCGCCCACACCACGAGGCAGCAGATCGCCACCAGGCTCCAGCCGACCGTGATGTTCCACAGGTCGTCGCGCCGGTAGCTGATGAAGCCGAGGTCGATCCCGTCCGAGTACGGGTTCAGGTCCTTGTAGACCTTCGAGTAGCCGGTCAGGCCGTTCGAGCCGCCGAAGGTGTCCTTCATCTCGACCGAGCCGAAGACCAGTCGGAGCGCCTCGGAGGTCGCGATCGTCACGATCGCCAGGTAGTCGGCCCGCAACCGGAGCGTCGGCAGACCCAGCACGATGGCCAGGGCCAGGGCCGCGACGAACGAGACCGCCACGCCGAGCCAGAACGACCCGTCGAGGATGACCACGGTCACGGCGAGGCCGTAGGCCCCGACGGCCATGAAGCCGGACTGGCCGAAGTTGAGCAGTCCGGTGTAGCCGAAGTGCACGTTGATGCCGATGGCCGCCAGCACGTAGACGATGGCCGTCGGACCGAGCGCCTGCTGCAGGGCGGTGCGGAGAATTTCCAGGAAGTCCATGTCCGTGTCCCCTCTACCCGATCCGCTCTCGGCGGCCGAGGATGCCTTGCGGCCTGACCAGCAGGATGAGGATGAGCACGACGAGCGCACCGACCTCCTTGATGGACGACGGAACGCCGAACGTCGGACCGACCTCGACGATGATGCCGATCACCAGCGACCCGAGCAGGGCGCCCCAGATCGTGCCGAGACCGCCGAGGGTCACCGCGGCGAAGACGAGGAGCAGCATCCGACCGCCGTTCTGGAAGCTGACCTGGCTGTTGAGCCCGAGCAGCACGCCGGACAGGCCGGTCAGGGCCGTGCCCAGGATCCAGGCGTTGCGGATGACGCTGTCGACCCGCATGCCGGACGAGGCCGACAGCGCCGGGTTGTCCGACACCGCGCGCATGGCCTTGCCCATCCGGGTCTTCATCATGGCGATGCAGACCGCGGTGATGACGACCAGCGAGATCACGATGATCGCGATCTCCTTGTCGTTCAGGTGGATCGGGCCCCACGAGTGCCGGACCTGGGCGACGTACTGGTCGTAGGTCTGGGTCGACCCGCCGAAGGTGTACTGGAAGATGCTGCGCAGGAAGAGCGCGAAGCCGATCGACACGATCATCATCGCGATGAGGCCGGTCCCACGGCGCCGCAGCGGTCGCCACAGGACGCGGTCCTGGGCATAGCCGAACAGCGCGGACACCAGCACCGCGGCCAGGCCGGCGAGGATCACCGGGAGCCCCGCATC
This sequence comes from Nocardioides lianchengensis, assembly GCF_900101465.1. Taxonomy (GTDB): domain Bacteria; phylum Actinomycetota; class Actinomycetes; order Propionibacteriales; family Nocardioidaceae; genus Nocardioides; species Nocardioides lianchengensis. The sequence continues at coordinate 72,237 of NZ_FMZM01000005.1, read as the reverse complement.
GCGGTTGAACCAGTAGGTCACCACGCCACCGAGGGTGATCAGCTCGCCGTGGGCGAAGTTCGTGAGCCCGGTCGCGCCGAAGATCAGCGAGAGCCCGAGCGCGGCGAGCGCGATGATCAATCCGAACTTGATGCCCGACACGATCGAGTCGATCAGCTTCGTGGCGAAGCCGGTCGTGTCGGCCGCCTGGACACCGATCGGGAACGCCGCGATGGTGGCCGAGCCGCTGATCAGGACGCGGACCTCGAGCTCGGTGCGGGTCTTGCTGTCGAGCTCGATGCCCTCCGGGAGCGTGTCCTCGTCCAGCGTGACGGTGTAGGTGCCACCGCCGGGCAGCGGGATGCTGGCCTTGCCCTCGGCGTCGGTGACGTCCTCACCGACCTCGGTGCCGTCGTCGGTCGTGACGGTGAGCGTCACGCCCTCGATCGGCGCCGGCTGGCCGTCCACCTTCTTCGAGTCATCGCTCAGGGTGACGTCGATCGCCGTACCGTCCCCCACGGGAGCGTCGGCCGGGGCCGACGGACTCGAGGAGGGACTCGGCGATGACGTCTCGTCGGCGAACGCAGCGGCCGGGGACAGCAGGGCTGCTGTCACCACCGCCAGCGCTATCAGTCGCGAAACCACACACAACTCCGTTCGTTCCACGCACCAGCGGCGAGGGTGGATGCAGTCTAGGGGTCCACAGGGCGAGACGTGTCACATCCGTGAGTGTCGACCGAAGGGAGATGCGGGCTTTACCTGCCCGTGACCTGGGGCGACGCGGGCGTGATGCTCAGGCCCCGGCGATGCCCGGCCCGTGCTCGACGACGCCGTCAGCGACCTGGCGCATCGAGAGCCGCAGGTCCATGGCGGTCTTCTGGATCCAGCGGAACGCCTCGGGCTCGGTGAGGCTGAGCTGCTGCTGCAGCACGCCCTTGGCCCGGTCCACCGCCTTGCGGGTCTCCAGGCGCTCGGTGAGATCGGCGACCTCGGCCTCCAGCTGGCCGAGCTCGGCGAACCGGCTCACGGCCATCTCGATGGCGGGCACCAGGTCGCCCTTGCTGAACGGCTTGACGAGGTATGCCATCGCCCCCGCGTCACGGGCCCGCTCGACCAGGTCGCGCTGCGAGAACGCGGTGAGGATGACGACCGGGGCGATCCGCTGCCCGGCGATCGCCTCGGCCGCGGCGATCCCGTCGAGCACCGGCATCTTCACGTCGAGGATGACCAGGTCGGGACGGAGATCCTGGGCCAGCTCGATCGCCTTGGCCCCGTCGCCGGCCTGGCCGACGACGTCGTACCCCTCCTCGGTGAGCATCTCCGCGAGGTCCATCCGGATGAGCACCTCGTCCTCGGCGATGACGACGGTGCGGGTCGAGGGAGTCGGCTGAGCGGGCTCGGTCACGCGGCCCAGGCTAGCGCCGCCCGCCGACGGCGCCGGGGTCAGGCCAGGTGCTGGGCGGTCGCCGCGGCGTGCACGACCGGCTCCCGGTCCGCGGCGCGAGCAGCTACGAAGGCGTCGACCTCGGCCCGCTCGACGCGTCGGCGCGAGCACTCGACGGAGGCGAGCCGCGCGTTCTCGACCGCGCGGAGATTGCTGGTGCTGGCCCACTGCCACGGCTGCCACATGGCTGCCTCCCGATGTCCCGAGATCGTCCGACAGTGAAACTCTAGTACTTCAGTCCACTTAAGCCAAGGGTAGGGTGGCGCCGCTTTCCGGCCCCGGTAGTCCAACGGCAGAGACAGTGGTCTCAAACACCATCCAGTGTGGGTTCGAATCCCACCCGGGGCACACGACCGAATCTGTCGGCGGCGGGCGAAAGACTGCCGGCATGTACGACGACTCCACGAGAGCCACCGCTCTCAAGCTGCTCCAGGACATGACACTCAGCGACGCGAGTCGGGCCACCGGAGTCAGCCGGTCGACCCTCAGGGCTTGGCGTGACGCCACCGGGCCAGCTCCGACGCCCGGGTGCCACCGGTGCGCAGGAAGATCGCCGCCTGCCAAGCCGTACGCCGCTCTGCTGGGCTACTACCTCGGCGACGGATGCCTCTCGCGGCAGCCACGCTACTTCGCGCTCCGAGTGAGCTGCGACCAGACGTACCCCGGGATCGTCGACGACGTCGTGAAGCTCATCGAGTCCGTGCGCCCCCACCGACGGGTCTTCCAGGTAACGGCTCCTGGAGCCGTCGTGGTGCAGTCCAACTGGGTGCACTGGCCGTGCCTCTTCCCGCAGCACGGGCCAGGGCGCAAGCACGAGCGCGCGATCCTGTTGGAGGACTGGCAGAGAGTGCTGGTCGAGGAGCACCCGGCCGCGTTCTTGCGCGGGCTCTTCCACTCCGACGGCTGCCGGGTTCGCAACTGGGCGACGCGAGTCGTGGCGGGCCATCAGAAGCGCTACGACTACCCCCGCTGGCAGTTCGTCAACGCCTCGACCGACATCCGTGAGCTGTGTTGCTGGGCACTCGATCTGGTCGATGTCGCCTGGCGGCAGTCGACCACCCGCACCATCAGCGTCTCGACCCGCGCGGGGGTCGCCCGCCTCGACGAGCTGATCGGACAGAAGAGCTGAGCGTCAGCTCCGCTGGTACGCCGGCGCGACGCCGTTGATCGCGTCGCCCATCCGGTGGATGCGCAGCGCGTTGGTCGAGCCGGGGATGCCGGGAGGGGCGCCCGCGATGATCACGACGAGGTCGCCCTCCTGCACGCGACCGATCCGCAGCAGCTGGTCGTCGACCTGGCGGACCATCTCGTCGGTGTGCTCGACGGTCTGGGTCTTGAAGGTCTCGACGCCCCACGACAGCGAGAGCTGCGAGCGCACGGTCGCCTCCGGGGTGAAGGCCAGGAGAGGCACCGGGCCGCGCAGCCGCGACATCCGGCGAGCGGAGTCGCCGGACTGGGTGAAGGCGACGACGTACTTGGCGCCCACCCGCTCCGCGACCTCGGCTGCCGCCTTGGCGATCACGCCACCGTTGGTGTGCGGGTCCCACTCGATGGTGTCGAACACGCCGACCCCGGAGGAGCGCGCTGCCTCGAGCGCGTGCCGCTCGGTGGAGGTGATGATCCGGGCCATCGTCTCGACGGTGTGGATCGGGAACTCCCCCACGCCGGTCTCGCCGGAGAGCATCACCGCGTCGGCGCCGTCGAGGACGGCGTTGGCGACGTCGGAGGCCTCGGCGCGGGTCGGCGACGGGCTCGAGATCATCGACTCCAGCATCTGGGTCGCGACGATGACGGGCTTGGCGTTGAGGCGGGCCTTGCGCACGATCTGCTTCTGCAGGAACGGCACGTCCTCGAGCGGGCACTCCACGGCCAGGTCGCCGCGGGCGACCATGAAGCCGTCGAACGCCGCAATGACCTCGTCCAGGTTCTCGATGGCCTGCGGCTTCTCGATCTTGGCGATGACCGGGACCAGGACGCCCTCCTCGCGCATGATCGCGCGCACGTCCTCGGCGTCCTTGGCGTCGCGCACGAAGCTGAGCGCGATGAAGTCGACGCTGAGGCTCAGCGCGAAGCGCAGGTCGCGGATGTCCTTCTCGGACAGCGCCGGGACGGAGACGGCCACACCGGGCAGGTTGATGCCCTTGTTGTTGCTGACCTTGCCACCGACCAGCACCTCGGTGTGCACGTCGGTGCCGTCCTCGACCCCGGTGACCCGGAGTCGGACCTTGCCGTCGTCGATGAGGATCGGGTCGCCGACCTTCACGTCACCGGGCAGGCCCTTGTACGTCGTCCCGCTGATCTTGTCGTCGCCGTCGACGTCCCGGGTGGTGATCGTCCAGGCCTGGCCCCGGCGCAGCTGCACCGGACCGCCCGAGAACTTCTCCAGCCGGATCTTCGGCCCCTGGAGGTCGGCGAAGATCCCGACCCCGTGACCGGCGGCATCGGCCGCCTCGCGGACGAGCCGGTAGGCCTCCGCGTGGTCCTCGTGGGTGCCGTGACTCATGTTCAGCCGGGCGACGTCCATCCCCGCGTACACGAGTTCGCGGATGCGCCGCGGGGAGGAGGTGGCCGGGCCGAGGGTGCAGACGATCTTGGCTCTACGCACGAGAGAAGAGTCTACCGTGACTTTGATCGTTCAAAGACCGAACCCCCGGCCCGACCGGTGTTGTTCGCCGTTCAGACCACCAGCGGACGGTCGGTGGGCTTGATCGGCGCGGGCAGCGTGGTCGACCCGGTCAGGAACCGGTCGACGTTGGCGGCCGCGGCGCGACCCTCCGCGATGGCCCAGACGATGAGCGACTGGCCGCGACCGGCGTCGCCGGCGACGAAGACGCCCGGCACCGACGAGGCGTACGACCCGTCGCGCGCGACGTTGCCGCGCTCGTCGAGCTCCACCCCGAGCTGGTCGACCAGGCCGTCCTTCTCCGGACCGACGAAGCCCATCGCGAAGAGGACCAGGTCCGCCGGGATCTCCCGCTCCGTGCCCTCGACCTCGGTGAGCTTCCCGCCCTCGAAGAAGACGTCGACGAGCTTGAGCGCGCGCACGCGGCCCTCGTCGTCGCCGATGAACTCCTTGGTGGAGACGGCGTACACCCGCTCCCCCGCCTCCTCGTGGGCCGAGGAGACCTTGAAGGTCATCGGGTACGTCGGCCACGGCTGGCCGGCCGGTCGCGCCTGAGGCGGCTCGGGCATGATCTCCAGCTGGGTGATCGACGCCGCGCCGTGCCGGGTGGAGGTGCCGAGGCAGTCCGCGCCGGTGTCGCCGCCGCCAATGATGACGACGTGCTTGTCGGTGGCCAGGATCTGGCCCTCGACCTCCTCGCCGAGCGCGGCCCGGTTGGCCTGCGGCAGGAACTCCATCGCCTGGTGGAGGCCGGCGAGCTCCTTGCCGGGCACGTCCAGCCCGCGCGGGATCGTCGAGCCCATGGCGAGCACGACGGCGTCGTACCGCTCCCGGAGCCGCTCGGCGGTGAGGTCGCCCTCGCCGACGGTGACGCCGGCCCGGAAGACCGTGCCCTCGCGGCGCATCTGCTCGAGGCGCTTGTCGAGGTGCTTCTTCTCCATCTTGAACTCGGGGATGCCGTAGCGCAGCAGGCCGCCGACCTTGTCGGCCCGCTCGTAGACCGCCACCGTGTGACCGGCGCGGGTGAGCTGCTGGGCGGCGGCGAGACCGGCCGGGCCGGAGCCGACGACGGCGACCGTGCGGCCCGAGAGCCACTCCGGCGGCTGGGGCCGGACGAAGCCGGACTCCCACGCCTTGTCGATGATCGAGACCTCGACGTTCTTGATCGTCACCGGGTCCTGGTTGATGCCCAGGACGCAGGCGGTCTCGCACGGGGCCGGGCACAGCCGACCCGTGAACTCCGGGAAGTTGTTCGTCGCGTGCAGGCGCTCGATGGCGCCCTCCCAGTCATCGCGCCAGACCAGGTCGTTCCACTCCGGGATGATGTTCCCGAGCGGGCAGCCCTGGTGGCAGAACGGGATGCCGCAGTCCATGCAGCGGCCGGCCTGCTTGCTGATGATCGGCAGCAGGGCGCGGCCGATGCCGCCCGGGTAGACCTCGTCCCAGTCCTGGACCCGCTCGTCGACGGGCCGGCGCGAGGCGACCTCGCGGCCCTCCTTCAAGAAACCCTTCGGGTCAGCCATTGAGGGCTCCCATCATCGCGTTCGCAATCTCGTCCTCGCCCAGGCCCTCGGCCTCGGCCTTGGCCTTGGCCTCCAGCACCAGGCGGTAGTCGCGCGGCATCACCTCGGTGAAGCGGGTGAGCGCGTTCTCCCAGTCGGCCAGCAGCTCCGCCGCGATCTCGGAGCCGGTCTCCTCGGCGTGCGCGCGGACGAGCTCCTCGAGCTCCACCGCGGCCTCGCCGACGACCGGACCGAGCTCGACGAGCTCCTTGTTGACCCGGAACTCCTTGAGGTCCAGGACCCAGGCGATGCCGCCCGACATGCCGGCCGCGAAGTTGCGGCCGGTCTTGCCGAGCACGACCACCCGACCGCCGGTCATGTACTCGCAGGCGTGGTCGCCCACGCCCTCGGTGACCGTCCAGGCACCGGAGTTGCGGACGGCGAACCGCTCGCCGACCCCGCCGCGGATCAGGATCCGGCCCGAGGTGGCGCCGTACGCGATGGTGTTGCCGGCGATGATCTGCTCGTGCGACTTGAACGTCGCCGCCCGGTCGGGCCGGATCACGATCCGACCGCCGGAGAGGCCCTTGCCGACGTAGTCGTTGGCGTCGCCCTCGAGGCGCAGCGTGACGCCCTGCGGCACGAACGCGCCGAAGGACTGGCCCGCCGAGCCGGTGAAGGTGATGTCGATGGTGCCCTCGGGGAGACCCTCGCCGCCGTACCGCTTGGTGACCTCGTGGCCGAGGATCGTGCCGACGGTGCGGTGGACGTTGCGGATCTCCACCTGCGCCCGGACCGGCTCCTTGCTCTCGAGGGCAGGCGCGGCGAGCGGCACCAGGGTGGTGACGTCGAGCGACTTCTCGAGGCCGTGGTCCTGGCCCGTGGTGTTGCGCAGCGCCGCCCCCTCGGGCAGCTCGGGCTGGTGGAAGATCGGGGTCAGGTCGAGCCCGGCCGCCTTCCAGTGCTCGATCGCCCGTGCCGTGTCGAGCGCGCCGACCTGGCCGACCGCCTCCTCGATCGAGCGGAAGCCCAGCGCCGCGAGGTGCTCACGGACCTCCTGGGCGATGTACTCGAAGAAGTTGACGACGTACTCGGCCTTGCCGGAGTAGCGCTCGCGCAGGACCGGGTTCTGCGTCGCGACGCCCACCGGGCAGGTGTCGAGGTGGCAGACCCGCATCATGATGCAACCGGAGACCACCAGCGGGGCGGTCGCGAAGCCGAACTCCTCGGCACCCAGCAGGGCGGCGATGACGACGTCGCGACCGGTCTTCAGCTGGCCGTCGGCCTGGACCACGATCCGGTCGCGCAGCCCGTTGAGCAGCAGGGTCTGCTGGGTCTCGGCCAGGCCGAGCTCCCAGGGACCGCCCGCGTGCTTCAGCGAGGTGAGCGGGGACGCACCCGTGCCGCCGTCGTGGCCGGAGATGAGCACCACGTCGGCGTGCGCCTTCGAGACGCCCGTCGCGACCGTGCCGACGCCGACCTCGGAGACCAGCTTCACGTAGACGCGGGCCGAGGGGTTGGCGTTCTTCAGGTCGTGGATCAGCTGCGCCAGGTCCTCGATCGAGTAGATGTCGTGGTGCGGCGGCGGGCTGATCAGGCCGACGCCCGGCGTGGAGTGCCGGGTCTTGGCCACCCACGGGTAGACCTTGTGGCCGGGCAGCTGGCCGCCCTCGCCGGGCTTCGCGCCCTGCGCCATCTTGATCTGGATGTCGTCGGCGTTGGTGAGGTAGTCGGACGTGACGCCGAACCGCCCGCTCGCGACCTGCTTGATCGAGCTGCGGCGCTCGGGGTCGTAGAGCCGCTCGACGTCCTCGCCACCCTCACCGGTGTTGGACTTCGCGCCCAGCCGGTTCATGGCGATGGCCAGGGTCTCGTGCGCCTCCTGGCTGATCGAGCCGTACGACATCGCGCCGGTCGAGAACCGCTTGACGATCGCCGAGACCGGCTCGACCTCGTCGATGTCGATCGGCTGGCGGCCGCCCTCCTCGGCGTCCTTGAACCGGAACAGCCCGCGCAGGGTCATCAGCCGGTCGGCCTGCTCGTCGACGCGCGAGGTGTACTGCTTGAAGACGTCGTAGCGACCGGCACGCGTGGCGTGCTGGAGGCGGAAGACGGTCTCGGGGTCGAAGAGGTGCGGCTCGCCCTCACGGCGCCACTGGTACTCGCCGCCGATCTCGAGCTCGCGGTGGGCGGGCAGGATGCCGCCGCGCGGGTACGCCGTGGCGTGCCGGCGGGCGACCTCCTCGGCGATGGTGTCGATCCCGATGCCGCCGAGCTTCGACGTGGTGCCGGTGAAGTAGCGGTCGACGACCGACGAGGACAGCCCGAGCGCCTCGAAGATCTGGGCCCCGGTGTACGACGCCACCGTCGAGACACCCATCTTCGACATCACCTTCAGCACGCCCTTGCCGAGCGCCTTGATGAGGTTCTTGACCGCGACCTCGGGGTCGGTCGTGACGTAGTGGCCCTCGCGGGCCAGGTCCTCGACGGATTCCATGGCGAGGTAGGGGTTAACCGCGGCCGCGCCGTACCCGACGAGGAGCGCGACGTGGTGCACCTCGCGGACGTCGCCGGCCTCGATGATCAGGCCGACCTGGGTGCGGGTCTTCTCGCGGACCAGGTGGTGGTGGACCGCGCCGGTGAGCAGCAGCGACGGGATCGGCGCCAGCTCGGCGGTGGAGTGCCGGTCGGAGAGCACGATGATCCGCGCGCCGCCGGCGATCGCGGCGCTGACCTCGGAGCAGATCTCCTCGATCCGCGCCGTCATCGCAGCGCCGCCGCCCTCGACGTCGTAGAGACCACGCGACACGTGGCTGATGAAGCCGGGAGCGTCGCCGTCGCGGTTGATGTGCCGGATCTTGGCCAGGTCGTCGTTGGAGATGACCGGGAAGGGCAGCACGACCTGGCGGCACGAGGCGGGCGTCGGCTCCAGGAGGTTGGCCTCCGGGCCGATGGTGCCGTTCAGCGAGGTGACGAGCTCCTCGCGGATCGCGTCGAGCGGCGGGTTGGTGACCTGCGCGAACAGCTGCGCGAAGTAGTCGAACAGCAGCCGCGGCTTGGCGCTCAGGGCCGCGATGGGCGAGTCGGTGCCCATCGAGCCGAGCGGCTCGCCCCCGGTGTTGGCCATCGGGGTGAGCAGGATCCGCAGCTCCTCCTCGGTGTAGCCGAAGACCTGCTGACGACGAGTCACCGACGCGTGGGTGTGCACGATGTGCTCACGGTCGGGGATGTCGTTGAGGTGGATCAGGCCGGCGTGCAGCCACTCGTCGTACGGGTGCTCCGCGGCGAGGCCGGACTTGACCTCCTCGTCCTCGATGATCCGGTGCTCGTCGGTGTCGACGAGGAACATCCGGCCCGGCTGGAGGCGGCCCTTGCGGACGACCGTGGCCGGGTCGAGGTCGAGCACGCCGACCTCGGAGGCCAGCACGACGAGGCCGTCGTCGGTGACCCAGTAGCGCGAGGGGCGCAGACCGTTGCGGTCGAGGACCGCACCGATCTGGGAGCCGTCGGTGAAGACCACCGCGGCCGGACCGTCCCACGGCTCCATCAGCGCGGAGTGGAACTCGTAGAAGGCACGCCGCTTGGCGTCCATCTCGCCGTGGTTCTCCCACGCCTCGGGGATCATCATCAGCACCGAGTGCGGCAGCGAGCGACCGCCCATGTGGAGCAGCTCGAGGACCTCGTCGAAGGACGCGGAGTCCGACGCACCGGGGGTGCAGATCGGGTACAGCCGGTCCAGGTCGCCCGGGATCAGGTCGGAGTCGAGCAGCGCCTCGCGGGCCCGCATCCAGTTGCGGTTGCCCATCACCGTGTTGATCTCGCCGTTGTGGGCGATGAACCGGAACGGGTGGGACAGCGGCCAGCTCGGGAAGGTGTTCGTCGAGAACCGCGAGTGGACGACGGCGAGGGCCGAGGCCACCCGCTCGTCGACCAGGTCAGGGAAGAAGTTGTCGAGCTGGTCGGTCGTCAGCATGCCCTTGTAGGCCATGGTGCGCGACGACAGCGACGGGAAGTAGACGTCGGTCTCGCGCTCCGCGCGCTTGCGCAGGCAGAAGGCCAGCCGCTCCAGGGCCATGCCCGTGACGCGCTGACCGGCGCCGGCCACGAACAGCTGGACAAACGTCGGCATCACGCCGAGCGCGGTCTTGCCGAGGATGTCGGGGTTGACCGGGACGTCGCGCCAGCCGAGGACCGCGAGGCCCTCCTCGGTCGCGATCTCCTCGATGCGGGCGCGGGTCGAGGCGACCTCGTCGGCGTTCCCGGGGAGGAACGCGGTGCCGACGGCGTACGCGCCGGCGGCCGGCAGGTCGAAGCCCGCGACGGCCCGGAGGAAGGCGTCGGGGACCTGCATCAGGATGCCCGCGCCGTCGCCCGAGTTGGGCTCGGCCCCCGCAGCACCACGGTGCTCGAGGTTGCGCAGGGCGGTGAGGGCCTTCGCCACGATGTCGTGACTGGCCACGCCGGTCAGGGTCGCCACGAAGGCCACGCCACACGCATCGCGCTCGTGGCGGGGGTCGTAGAGCCCTTGGGGCGGCGGGAACGCGTGCTGGTATGGCACGGATCCTCCCGTCGTCGTCAGCGCCGGAGGTGGCTCGCGGGGAGTCCCCTGGCCGGCGGAATCGGCAATGCAGTTGGGATCTGGCAGATCGTGATCTGGACCCAGATCGGCAGGGGACGACACTGGCCCACGCGGAGGGGCTTAGGTTACCAGCACGTTGCGGCGCTCGTGCTACTCGCGATCGTCGGCGGACGTCCTGGGGACGTCGCGAGGCTCCTCGACCGGCTCGTCGACCGGCTCCTCGACGGGCTCGGCGGCGGGCTCGTCGTAGACCTGCTCCTCGCGGCCGGGGTGCGCCCGGAGGCTCCAGACGAAGTACGCCGCGGCCAGCACGAAGAGCACGATCGAGGTCCACACGTTGAAGCGCAGGCCGCCGACGTCGGAGAGCTCGACGTTGTCGATGCGCAGCATCTCGATCCAGCCGCGGCCCAGGGTGTAGGCCATGACGTAGAGCGCGAGCACCCGGCCGTGGCCGAGGCGGAAGCGCCGGTCGGCCCAGACGATGAGCGCGAAGGCGGCCAGGCACCACAGGCACTCGTAGAGGAACGTGGGGTGGAAGGTGGTGCCGGCGGCGTAGCCGGCATCGCGGGCGGTGTCGTCGCTGACCTCGAGGGCCCAGGGCAGGTCGGTCGGCTTGCCGAACAGCTCCTGGTTGAACCAGTTGCCCCAGCGGCCGAGCGCCTGGGCGACCAGGACGCCGGGCGCGAGCGCGTCGAGGACGGGCAGCAGCCGGATCCCCTTGACCTTGGCGCCGACGATGATGCCCAGCGCGCCCGCGGCGATGCCGCCCCACACGCCGAGGCCGCCCTCCCAGACGTAGAGCGCGCGCCACGGGGTGCGGCCCTCGCCGAAGTAGAGGCCGTGGTCGGTGGCGACGTGGTAGATCCGGGCGCCGACGATGCCGAAGGGCACCGCCCAGATGGCCAGGTCCTGCACCTCCCCCGCCTTGCCGCCCCGCGCGATCCAGCGACGCTCGCCGATCCAGATGGCGGCGACGATGCCGAGGATGATCGCCAGCGCGTAGCCGCGCAGCGGGACCGGACCGAGGTTCCAGACCCCGGAGTCGGGGCTCGGGATGGCCAGGATCGTCATGTCAGTCGTCTCCCAGGAGCATCTCGATGTCCGCGGCGTACTCCGCCGAGGAGGTGTCCTGGCCCCAGTAGACCGGGACCTCCCCCGAGCCGTCGAGGGCCAGCACCTGGGTGCCGTGCCCGCCGAGCTCCTCGTCGGTCAGCGGCTTGCCCTCCTCGCCCTCCACGACGTAGATGCCCACGGTCTTGCCGAGCTCGGCCACGGTCGTGATGTCGCCGGTCAGCCCGACGAACGACGGGTCGTAGCGGTCGAGGTAGCGGCGCAGCACCGGCGCGGTGTCGCGGGTCGGGTCGGTGCTGACGAAGGTCATCCCGACCTGCTTGCGGTCCGCGTCCGAGAGCCGGGTGAGCGCCGAGGCGATCGTCTGCATCGTCGCCGGGCAGATGTCCGGGCAGTGCGTGTAGCCGAAGAAGACCAGGGTGAGCCGGGCGTCGGCCCCGTCGGCCAGCGAGACGGGCTCGCCGTCGGTGTCGGTCAGCTGCTGCGCGCCGATCTCGAACGGCCGGTCAGGTACGACGGTCGCGCTCAGCTCGCCCTCGGGCGTGTCGCTGCCGCAGCCGACGAGCAGGAGCAGGCTCGCCAGCAGGATGCCTGCCCTACGCACGTCGGACGCCGCCCGCGAGGTCCTCGGTGAGCGCGGCGAGGGCGCGCAGGCCCGCCGCCCGGTCGTCCGCGTGGTCGAGCAGGGTGCGCACGAAGGCCGAGCCGACGATCACGCCGTCGGCGTACGCGGCGATCTCGGCCGCCTGGTCGCCGTTGCTGACCCCGAGACCGACGCCGACCGGCAGATCGGTGGCGGCCTTGGTCCGCGCGACGAGCGGTCCCGCGAGGTCGCTGGTCGAGGTCCGGGCACCGGTCACGCCCATCACCGCGGTGGCGTAGACGAAGCCGCGGCAGGCGGCCGTGGTCATCGCGATCCGCTCCTCGGTCGACGAGGGCGCGACCAGGAAGACCTTGTCGAGCTCGTGGGCGTCGGCGGCGGCGATCCACTCGGGCGCGAAGTCGGGGGTCAGGTCGGGCGTGATCAGGCCCGCTCCCCCGGCGCCGGCCAGGTCGGCCGCGAACCGCTCGACGCCGTACTTCTCGACGGGGTTCCAATAGGTCATCACGAGGGTGGGGGTGCCGGTGGCCGCGACCGCCTCGACCGTGCGGAGCACGTCGGCGGTGCGGACGCCGCCCTCCAGGGCGGCCTGCGCCGCCGCCTGGATGGTCGGGCCGTCCATGACCGGGTCGCTGTAGGGCAGGCCGATCTCGATGACGTCGCAGCCGGCGTCGACGAGCACCTTCAGCGCGTCGATGCCGCCCCGGACGTCGGGGTAGCCGGCCGGCAGGTAGCCGACGAGCGCGGCGCGGCCGTCGACCCTGGCCTTCTCGAACGCAGTGGCAGTCGTCATCCGACCGGGTCCTCCGTCACCTTCTCGGGGTCGCCCAGGCCGAAGTACTCGATGGCGGTGCCCATGTCCTTGTCGCCGCGGCCGCTGAGGTTGATCAGCACGGTGGCCTCCGGCCCCTTCTCGGCGGCCAACTGCTCGGCCACCTTCAGCGCGCCGGCGACCGCGTGCGCGGACTCGATGGCCGGGATGATCCCCTCGGTGCGGCTCAGCAGCGCGAGCGCCTGCATCGCCTCGTCGTCGGTGACGGGGAGGTACGACGCCCGCCCGGTCGCCGCGAGGTGGGCGTGCTGCGGGCCGACGCCGGGGTAGTCGAGGCCGGCGGAGATCGAGTGGGACTCGACGGTCTGGCCGTCCTCGTCCTGGAGCACGTAGGTCCGCGCGCCGTGCAGCACGCCCCGGTCCCCGGCCCAGATGGTCGCCGCGTGGCGGGGCGTGTCGACGCCGTCGCCGCCCGGCTCGAAGCCGTAGATCGCCACGTCGGCGTCGTCGAGGAAGGCCGTGAACAGGCCGATCGCGTTGGATCCGCCACCGACGCACGCGGCGATCGCGTCGGGCAGCACGCCGTACCGCTCCAGGCATTGGGCGCGGGCCTCGTCGCCGATGCCGCGGGTGAAGTCGCGGACCAGGCTCGGGAACGGGTGCGGACCGGCCGCCGTGCCGAAGAGGTAGGCCGTGTGGTCGACGCTGGCCACCCAGTCGCGCATCGCCTCGTTGATCGCGTCCTTCAGCGTCGCGCTGCCGGAGTCGACCGGGACGACCTTGGCGCCGAGCAGGTTCATCCGGGCCACGTTGAGCGCCTGGCGGCGGGTGTCGACCGAGCCCATGTAGACGGTGCAGTCGAGTCCGAAGTACGCCGCGGCCGTGGCACTGGCGACGCCGTGCTGGCCGGCGCCGGTCTCGGCGATCACCCGGGTCTTGCCCATCCGCTTGGTGAGCAGGGCCTGGCCGAGCACGTTGCGGATCTTGTGGGCGCCGGTGTGGTTGAGGTCCTCGCGCTTGAGCAGGACCCGGCAGCCGACCCGGTCGCTGAGCCGCTGGGCGTGGAAGAGCGGGCTCGGGAGGCCGGCGTACTCGCGCAGGATGGTGTCGAAGTCGTGGACGAAGGCCGGGTCGGCCATCGCGTCCTGCCAGGCGACCGTGAGCTCGTCGAGGGCGGCGATCAAAGCCTCGGGCATGAAGCGGCCACCGAACCCCTCTCCGGCGCCTCCGAACCAGCCCTGCTCGTCCGCGTCGTACGACGTCGTCCGCTGCACCTCGGTGGTCATGCTTCCACTCCCGTCATGGCGGCCACCGCTGCGCGGGGGTCGCCGTCTTTCACGAGCGCCTCGCCGACGAGCACCGCGCGGGCACCCTGGGCGACGAAGCGCTTGACGTCCTGCTCCGAGAAGATCCCGGACTCCGCCACCTTGACGCGGTCGTCCGGCACCAGCGGCGCGAGGCGGCCGAAGGCGTCGGTATCGATCTCGAGCGTCTTGAGGTTGCGGGCGTTGATGCCGACCAGCTCGGCCCCGAGGGCCACGGCCCGCTCGGTCTCGGCCTCGTCGTGGGCCTCGACCAGCACGGTCAGGTCCAGCTGGCGGGCCTCGTCGTAGAGCCGGCGCAACTCGTCGTCGTCGAGCGCGGCGACGATCAGGAGCGCCAGGTCGGCACCGGCGGCGCGGGCCTCGACGAGCTGGTAGCTGGTCACGATGAAGTCCTTGCGCAGCACGGGGACGTCGACCGCGGCCCGGACGGCGCGCAGGTCGTCGAGGCTGCCCCCGAAGCGGCGCTGCTCGGTGAGCACGCTGATCGCGGCCGCGCCGCCGGCGGCGTACTGCGCGGCGAGGGCGGCGGGGTCGGGGATGTCGGCGAGCGCGCCCTTGCTGGGGCTCTTGCGCTTGACCTCGGCGATCACGCTCGAGCCCGGCGCCCGGAGGTGGGGCATCGGGTCGAGGGCCGGTGGCGCGTCGGCCAGGGCGGCCCGCAGGTCGGCCAGCGGGACGGCCGCCTCGCGCTCCGCGAGGTCGGCCCGGACCCCGGCGACGATGTCGTCGAGCACGGACATGCGAGAGCCTCCGGAACAGCGGGCGGGGTGGACCCGTCCAGTCTCTCACCCGGGCCATGCGTGAGGTTTGGCCGGGCCGCAGGACGGTACGTTCCCCCCAGCCGACCGGGTCCGTGCCGGTCCACTCCGACGAAGGGTCTCCCCCGTGAGCTACTCCGCACCGCCGCCTCCGCCTCCCGAGTACGGCGCTCCGCAGCCGCCCTACGGCGGCGCTCCGCAGAACCACCCCCGCGGCACCCTGATCCTCGTGCTCGGCATCCTGAGCCTGGTCTGCTGCGGTCTGTTCACCGGCATCCCGGCCTTCATCATGGGCCGCTCGGCGCTCGCCGAGATCGACGCCAACCCGGTGCCGACCGCGAACCGCGGCCTCATCAAGGCCGGCTACATCTGCGGCATCATCGGCACCGTGCTCTCGATCGTGGGCCTCATCGTCCGCCTCACCCTGCTCGGCAACTGAACCGTTCCCTGGCGCCCTGGCCCTCCGGGGTCAGGGCGCCAGCCAGTGCCCGACCGCCAGGTTGCGCAGCACGGTGAACGCCGCAAGACCGGCCAGCAGGACGAAGACGATGTGCTGACGACGCTGCCAGTCGATCTGGACCGTCGTGCCGCGCCAGCGTCGTACCGTCCAGAGCGCGAGCGCGGCCACGATGAACGGCAGCGCGACGACGAAGGCCAGGTTGCTCGACGCGGCCGCGGCGACGTCGAGGTTCGTCAGGTCGTTGACCGCGCGTAGACCGCCGCAGCCGGGACAGGCGAAGCCCAGGGCCGCGGTCGGGCACTGACCCCACGACCCGCTCGAGTGGGGGTCGCGCAGGTGCAGCGCGAGCGTGGCGGCGGCGAGTCCGCCGAGGGTGAGCACCGGCGCGACCATCCGCTGCCGCCGCGTCTGCGGCGGAGGCGGGGCGAGCTGCTGGCTCACCGCTCGCTCAGTGGCTGGTGCCGTGCAGGCCCAGCTTGTCCATGATCACGAAGACGACGCCGGCGGCGACGACCAGGCCGACGCCGACCCAGAAGACCACCCAACTGGCGGGGTCGAGCATCAGGGCGATGCCGCCGACCAGGAACCCGAGCAGCGCGATCACGACCGCGGTCCAGGCTGCGGGGGTGTTGCCGTGGTTGGCGCTCATCGGTGCTGGCTCCTCGGGGTGGGGCGGGTGTGTCGCGATGGAGTCTAGTGGTCGTCGTCGGGGTGGCGGTCGGTCGGGTCGTGCCCCTCGTCCAGGGCCTTCCACAGCTCGAGGTTGGACTGCTCCTCGGGCGCGGCGTCGGGACGGTCCTCGACCGCGCCCGCCGCGGGGGCGTCGTACCGCCGGCCCATCTCGGGCCACTGCGGCACCAGCCGGACGGCGAGTGCCGCGGCCGCGACCGAGACGAGCGAGGTGACCACGGCGACCCAGAACCAGACGGTCCGCCCGACGTCGGGCTCCAGGCCGGACTGCGCGAACGCGTCGCGGATGCCGTCGGCCGCCGGTCCCCAACCGACGAGGCTCGTCACCAGGAGGCCGAGTGCGGCCACCAGCGCGAGCACGGTCACGGCGCGGCGAACCCGACCTCGGGTCACGAGCACGACGCCCCAGCAGGCCAGGACCACCAGCGCGAGGGCGCCGGCGAGCGGGACCTCGCCCGCCGAGTCGGACAGCGAGTATCCGACCAGGGGCGCCTGGCCGGAGACCGCGCCGTCGCTGTCCCAGTCGACCCAGGCCTTGCTGCCGGCGACGGCGGCGAGCGCGCCGGCGCCCAGGCCGAGCAGGACCACCGGACCGAAGCTGCGCCGGGCGCGCGAGCGGGTGCTCACAGCAGGCGGTCGGCGTCGAAGCAGGTGCGGTCGCCGGTGTGGCAGGCGGCGCCCTCCTGGTCGACCTTGACCAGCAGGGTGTCGCCGTCGCAGTCGAGCCGGACCTCCTTGACCCACTGGACGTGGCCGGAGGTGTCGCCCTTGACCCAGTACTCGCTGCGCGAGCGGGACCAGTACGTCGCGCGTCCGGTGGTGAGCGTGCGCTGCAGGGCCTCGTCGTCCATCCAGCCGAGCATCAGCACCTCGCCGGTGTCGTGCTGCTGCACCACGGCGGGCACCAGCCCGTCGGCGGTGCGCTTGAGCCGGGCCGCGAGGGCGGCATCGAGAGACATGCCCTCAGTGTCCCATCTGAGCGGTCCACGAGGCGTGCAGCCCGGCGTACACGGAGTCCGCCTCGGCCGCGAGCACCGAGTGGTGCCCGCGCTGGACGACCCGGCCCCGGTCGACGACCACGACCTCGTCGGCGCTCTCGGCCGTGGAGAGCCGGTGGGCGATGGTGACCGAGGTGCGCCCGGACATCAGCCGCTCGAGAGCCCGGCCGATGCGCATCTCGAGCGCCGGGTCGACCGAGCTGGTCGCCTCGTCGAGGACCAGCAGGTCGGGGTCGGCGAGGTGGGCGCGCAGCAGCGCGACCAGCTGCCGCTCGCCCGCCGAGAGCGACTCGCCGCGCTGGCCCACTCGGGTCTCGAGGCCGCGCGGCAGGCCGGCGAGCCAGTCGCTCAGCCCGAGCTCCTCGGCGCTGGCCAGGATCTCGGCCTCGCTCGCCCCGAGCCGGCCGTACCGGACGTTCGCGGTCAGGGTGTCGTCGAACAGGAAGCCTTCCTGCGGCACCAGCACGACGCTGCGACGCAGGGAGGCCTGGCCGACCTCGCGGACGTCGATGCCGTCGAGCAGCACCGCACCCTCGGTCGGGTCCATCAGGCGGGTCAGCAGCTTCGCGAAGGTCGACTTGCCGGAGCCGGTCTCGCCGACGATCGCCACCCGGGTGCCGGCGGCGAGGTCGAGGGTGACCTCGCGCAGCACGGGCGGGCCGCCGGGGTAGGCGAAGGTCACGCCCTCGAACCGGACGTCGACCGGGCCGCGTGGCAGCTCGCGGCCCTCCGGGCCGGGGTCGACCAGGTCGGCGGGGGTGTCGAGGATGCCGATCACCCGCCGCCAGCCGGCGATCGCGTTCTGGGCGTCAGTGAGGATCTGGGTGCCCATCTGGACCGGGCCGACGAACAGGGTCACCAGGAAGGCGAAGGCCAGGACCTGGCCGGCCGTGATGTCGTCGGCACCCGGCACGACCCCCTGGCCCAGCCAGATGCCGACGATCAGCACGCCCGCGTTGGCCAGGCCGGCCGAGAGGCCGCCCAGCGAGAACGAGACCGCGGTGAACCCCTGGGCACGGGTGCTGGCCGCCTGATGGATGCCGATCGCCTCGTCGATCCGCCCCTGGGTGCGGGCCTCGACGGCGTACGACTTGACGACGGCGGCGCCCACCACGGGCTCGGAGATCGCCGAGAGCATCAGCCCGACCTGGCGGCGGACCACGCCGTACGCCGCGGAGAGCTTGCGCTGGAAGAACCGCAGCGAGGCGAACAGCGGCAGGAAGCAGACCCAGACGACGATCGTCAGCTGCCAGCTGTAGATCAGCATCACGACGGTCGCGACCAGCACCTGGCCGACGCTGACGATGAGCAGCAGGCCGCCGAAGACGAGGAACTGGCTGACCTGGTCGACGTCGCTGGTCACCCGCGAGACCAGCGCGCCGCGGCGCTCGGTGTTCTGGGTGAGCAGCGGGAGGTCGTGGACGTGGCGGAAGGCCTTGATGCGCAGCGTGGCCAGCCCGCGCTCGGAGGTGGTGAACAGCCGGCTCGTCATGGCGTACGACGCCCAGCTGGTGCCGACGATCGCCAGCGCCGCGAGCACGCCGGTCCAGACGGTGAACGACACGTCGGGCCCGCCGTCGGCGCCGAGCCCCTTGTCGAGGACCTGCTGGACGGCGACCGGGACGACCACCTGCCCCACGGAGGCCAGCACCGCGAGCAGCAGGGTGACCCTGATGCCCTCGACGAGCTCGGGCGAGTAGTGCACCCCGCGGCGCAGCGTGCGCAGCGCGGAGATGCTCTCGCCGGTGTCCATGACCGTGCTCATGCCTGCACCTCCCCGGCCAGCTCGTCGTGCTGCTCGTAGGCGTTGACCAGCCGGGCGTACGACGGGCTGCGCTCCAGCAGCTCGGCGTGCGTGCCTCGGTCGGCGACCCGGCCGTCCTCGAGGTGGACGACCTCGTCGGCCAGCCCGATGGTGGCCTTGCGGTAGGCGACGACGACCAGCGTCGCGTCGGAGTCACCCTCGCGGAGCGCCGCGAGGATGCGGGCCTCGACCTCCGGGTCGACCGCCGACGTGGCGTCGTCGAGGACCAGGAGCCGGGGCCGTCGCACCAGGGCCCGGGCCAGGGAGATGCGCTGGCGCTGACCACCGGACAGGGAGGTGCCGCGCTCGCCGAGCCGCGCGTCCAGTCCGCCGTCGAGGGCGGCGACGAAGCCGTCGGC
This sequence comes from Nocardioides lianchengensis, assembly GCF_900101465.1. Taxonomy (GTDB): domain Bacteria; phylum Actinomycetota; class Actinomycetes; order Propionibacteriales; family Nocardioidaceae; genus Nocardioides; species Nocardioides lianchengensis. The sequence continues at coordinate 53,272 of NZ_FMZM01000005.1, read as the reverse complement.
CTGCGCCGCGCGCAGCGCCGCCCACACCGCCTCGTCGCCCACGTCGGCCCCGAGCGCGACGTTGCCGCGGACGGTGTCGTCGAAGAGGAAGGCCGCCTGCGGCACCACGCTGACCACCCGGGCCAGCTCTCCGGCGGCCAGGTCGCGCACGTCGGTCCCGTCGAGCAGGACCCGGCCCCGGTCGGGGTCGACCAGACGGGTCAGCAGGGTGGTCAGCGTGCTCTTGCCGGAGGCGGTGGCGCCCACGACGGCGACGGTGCGGCCGGGCTCGGCGGAGAAGGTCACGTCGGTCAGCAGCTCGCGGTCGGCCTCGTAGGCGTAGGCGAGGCCGTCGACGTCGAGTCGGGCGCCGCCGGCGGCCACGCCGACGGTGCGGTCGCCGTACGGCATCTCGCCGGTCTCGTCGAGCACCGAGCGCACCCGGCGGTAGCCGACCACGCTGCGCGGCAGCTCGCCGAGCAGCCAGCCGATCGAGCGGATCGGGAACGAGACGATGGTCAGGAGGTAGGCGACGGTGACCACGGCGCCCGCGTCGGTCTGGCCGTTCAGGACCCGCGAGACGCCGACGGCCAGGACGATCAGCACGCCGATGTTGGGCAGCGCGGCCAGGGCCGGGTCGAACGCGGCCCGGATCCGGCCGGCGCGGATGTTGACGTCGCGGAGCTCGCGGGCCTTGGCGGCGAAGCGGTCGGTCTCCTCGCCCTCGCGGCCGAGCGTCTTCACGACCAGGGCCCCGTCGAACGACTCGTGGGCGATCTCGCTGACCTCGGCGCGCAGCTGCTGGGCGCGGGTCATCCAGCCCTGCGCGAGGCGCTGGTAGGCGACGTTGGCCGCCATCACGGCCGGGAAGACCAGCAGCCCGACCAGGGCCAGCACCAGGTCGGCGACGAGCATCTGGACGACGGCGATCACCATCATGGCGACCGTGCCGACGGCCATCGGCAGCGGTGCGATCGGCCCCCAGGCGGCCTCGACGTCGGAGTTGGCGTTCGACAGCAGCTGGCCGGTGGGGTGGCGCTGGTGCCACTCCATCGGGAGGGCGAGGTACTGCCGCGTGACCGCGCGGCGGGTGTGGGCCTGCATGCGGTACTGCATGATCCCCGCGCCCAGGCGTCGCGCGACGATGCCGACGGCGCGCAGGATCGCGACGCCGACGAACAGCGCGAGCACGGCCAGCAGCATGTCGCCGCCGATCTCGCCGGTCTCGAACGCCGGCAGCACGACGTGGTCGGTCGACCAGCCGAGCACCCAGGCGTCGGCGACGGTCAGCGCGCCGAAGAGCAGGCTGCCGATCGTGGAGACCGTGAAGATCCACGGCTCCCGCTTGATGGCGACGAGGAGTACGGCGAACCCGGCGCCCGTCGACCCGCGCCCACTCGTCCGTTCGTCCGTCACCTGCGCCTGCACCCCGTCCTTCGCCCCGCCGCAACCCCGCGGGCCCGCCAATGTATTCCCGGCCGCCGACAGCGACCCAATCCCAGGACCTGCTCCCTAGGCTCGGAGGCATGAACCTCGCACGCCGCGAACGACTCGCGCTCTGCGACCTCGCACAGGAGGTCGGGCGCTCCGCCGGCACGCGGTGCGGCGACTGGGACGCGGGCGACCTGGTGGCCCACCTGCTGGTGCGCGAGCGCAGCCCGCTCGGCGCGCTCGGCATCGCCGTCGGCCCGCTCTCCGGGCTCGCCGACCGGGCGATGGCCCGCCTGCAGGAGCAGCCGTACGACGTGCTGGTCGAGCGGCTCCGCTCCCCCGGGCTCACGCCGTACGCCCTGCCTCCGGTGGAGGTGCTCGCCAACACGCTGGAGTACCTCGTCCACCACGAGGACCTGCTCCGCGGGCAGCCGGACTGGGCACCGCGCTCGCTCGCGGCGGCCGACCTGGACCTGGTCTGGCGGTTGGTGGGCGTGTCCGGCCGGATGCTGGTGCGACCCGCGGACGTGCCGGTGCGGGTGGTCCGCTCCGACACCGGCGCGAGCACCACGCTGCGGCGGGGCGCCGACCCGGTCGTGGTGACCGGGCCGGTGGTCGAGGTGACGCTGTTCCTCTTCGGCCGCGCCGCCGTACGCGACGTCGTCCTCGACGGCCCGGACGACCGGGTCGACGCGCTGCGGTCGGCCAGCCTCGGGATCTAGCGCCCGCGGATCTAGCGGTAGGCCCGTCGGGCTCCGGTGAAGGCCCCCACCGGATCCGGTCCGACCACGGTGCCCCAGACCACGGTGTCGACCCGGTCGCCGAGCAGGTCGAGGACCGCCGGAGCCTCCCGTCTCCGGCTGGCCGCGACCAGGCGGGCGGCGATGCTGCTGGCCGCCTCCACGTGGTCGGCCTCGTCGGCCCGCGAGGCCTCCAGGTAGCCCAACGCCGGTGGCAGCGCCTCGGTCAGCATCTCCTCGGCCACGTCGGTCCGCTCGCGGCGCAGCTGGCTGAGGGCGGCGTACGCCGGCAGCAGCACCAGGCGGCTCTGCGGCGCGATCTCGGCCGACGTCACGGCGAAGTCCCAGGACTCCTCCAGGCTGCCGAACCAGCGCGACGACAGCAGCTCGACCGCGGTGGAGCGCCAGGCGAAGCCGGCGGGCGCGGCCGTTGCCGCCTGCGTGATGACGTCGTGGATCCGCAGCGGGCCGGCCTCGCTGGCGTGCGCGAGCTCCAGCGCGGTCGACCACGTGGTGGGGTCCTCGGGCGCGCGGCTGATCGCGGCCTCGACCACGAGGGACGCGTCCTGGAGCCGCTCCTCCGCACCCTCGGCGGCCCGGGCGATCCGCAGCGCCGTGACCGCGCGGGCGACCAGGGCGTCCGGGTCGCCCGGCGCCCAGCCGGCCCAGGTCTCGATCCAGCCCGTCCCCCGGTCGGCCCGGGCGGCCCGGGCGACCAGCTGGTGCCGGTGGTGCCAGCGGCCCTCCTGGCGCAGCACGCTCAGCCGCTCGGCGAGGCCGTGGGCGTCGCCCTCGTGCGCGGCGCTGATCAGGGGCAGGTCGGCGGCGAGGTGCGGGTCGACCTGGACGGGGGTGTCGGGTCGGCGGGAGAAGAGCGGCACAGGAGAGGAGGGTACGGCGCCGCTCCTGAGGCAGGTGCCTCAGTCCGGCCGGTCGGTCGCGGGCTGCGGGCTGCTCCCTGCGGCCCGGTCGGAGGGACCACGCGGGCGGTCGGGAGTAGGAGCCACCTGGCCCCCACTCACTACCTCCTGTCCGGCCCCGACGTACTGACCACCACCTCCGACGACTCCTCGCCCGGACCCACCCCGCCGGAGCGCGAGGACGATTGCCTAGGCTCCCGCCATGCGCACCGACGTGGCCGTGACCCAGGAGCGCCTGATCCCGACCCGTCCGGCAGCGGTGTGGAGCGTCGTCGCCGACCCCGCGATGCAGGAGCGGCTCGACGGCCGCGTCCGTCTGGAGTCGAGTTCCGGCGCGGACGGGGAGGTCGGGTCGGGGTACGTGCTGGCGATCCGGGTCGCACCGCTGGTCAAGATGCGGCTGACGTACGACGTCGTCGAGGCCGACCCCGAGTCCCGCCTGGTCGCCCACGTGACCCGCAAGGGAGTCCGGTACGGCGAGCAGCACGCCGAGCTCACCAGCGGGCCGGACGGCACGCTGCTGCGCTGGACCGTGGTCGTGTCGGTGGGTCCGGTGACGGCACGGATCGCGGAGCAGTCCGTCGCGCAGCAGCTCACCCCATGGCTGGACGCCGTGGCGCGCGAGGCGCAGGCGGTCGGACCGGCCTGAGCACGACTCAGCCGCGCCGGCGGTCGCGCACCAACGCGGCCGTGTTGAGCGCGGCGTAGCCGAGGGTCACGGCCAGCACCTTCGCGCGCACCTTGTTGTCGGGCGCACGCGAGCCGAGCACCACGGCGTCGGCGAGATCGCCGACGATCCGCAGTCCCATCGCTACCTGGACCGCCTTCGGCGACGGCCCCAGCAGGCCGAGACCGCCGATGACGACGTCACGGACCCCGTACGCCTTGGCGATCTTGTCGTACGTCGGCTGCTCGAAGGCGTCGGACTCCATCGCCCGGCCGAGGTGCTCGGGCCTGACCAGCGAGAACACCGCGTAGCCCAGCGTCAACGCCGAGACGCCGCGGCTCAGCACCTGGCCGCTCACAGGTCGTCCTTCGGCTCGGAGTCCAGCTCGGTGACACTGGGGTCGGAGTAGTGCGGGGTGCCGTGCTCCTCGGCCTCGTCCATCTGCTCGCTCTCGGGCTGCTGCTCAGTCATGAGCACCCGGTACCCGTCACCGACCCGCACGACCCCACCCGAAAGAGCACGGAGGACCGAGCCACCTCGCCGGCGCAGCGCCGCGGCGCCGCCCGGGCCGAGGGAGTCGTCCATGATCCGGCACGGCGCCGCCACCCGGACCACCTCGAGCAGCACGTCGCCCAGTCGGACCCGGGCGCCCGGCGCGGTCGGCACCGGCCCGTCGACCGTGACGTTGCGACGGGTGGCGGTCACCAGGAAGCCGCGACCGAGCTCGCGCTGCGCGGCGACCAGATCCTCCAGCGACTGCACGGTGACGTGCCGGTGCCGGGTGCCGTGCCAGCGGTCGCCGACGATGCCGGCGCCGGCCACGACCTGGATCGCGTCGACCTCGTGCATCGGCGCGTGCCGCTCGGGCGCGACCGCGAGGGCGAGCACCCTCACCGGACCGGGTGGCCCGCCCCGGCCAGCGCGGCCTTCACGTCGCCGATCCGCAGGGTGCCGAAGTGGAAGACCGTGGCGGCCAGCACCGCGTCGGCCCCGGCCTCGACGGCCGGCGCGAAGTGCTCGGTGGCCCCGGCGCCGCCGGAGGCGATGACCGGGATCGTGACCTCCCGTCGTACGGCGCGCAGCAGGTCGAGGTCGAAGCCGTCCTGGGTGCCGTCGGCGTCCATCGCGTTGAGCAGGATCTCCCCCGCCCCCAGCTCGGCCGCCCGGACGGCCCAGGCGATCGCGTCCAGGCCGGCCGACTGCCGGCCGCCGTGGGTGGTGACCTCGAAGCCCGAGTCGGTGCCGGCGGCCCGGCGCGCGTCGACCGAGAGCACCAGGACCTGGTTGCCGAACCGGTCGGCCACCTCGGCGATCAGCTCGGGACGGCGGATGGCGGCGGTGTTCATCGCCACCTTGTCGGCCCCGGCGCGCAGCAGCCGGTCGACGTCCTCGACCGAGGACACGCCCCCGCCCACGGTCAGCGGGATGAACACCTGCTCCGCCGTCGCCGAGACGATCTCCATCGTCGTGGCCCGGCCCTCGTGCGAGGCGGAGATGTCGAGGAAGGTCAGCTCGTCGGCGCCCTCCGCGTCGTACACCTTGGCCAGCTCGACGGGGTCGCCGGCGTCGCGCAGCTGCTCGAAGTTGATGCCCTTGACCACCCGGCCGCCGTCGACGTCCAGGCACGGGATGACGCGTACGGCGAGGCTCACGCCCGGGTGCCCTTCGTGAGCGCCAGCGCGTCCTCGAGGGTGAATCGACCCTCGTAGAGCGCGGTGCCGGCGATCGCGCCCTCGACGCCGGCCGGCACCAGCCCCATCAGCGCCTCGATGTCGGCCAGCGTGGTCACCCCGCCGGACGCGATGACCGGGGCATCGGTGACCGCACACACGTCCTGCAGCAGCTGCAGGTTCGGGCCGGCGAGCATCCCGTCCTTGTTGACGTCGGTGACGACGTAGCGGGCGCAGCCCTCGGCGTCGAGGCGGGCCAGCGTCTCGTAGAGGTCGCCGCCCTCCTTCGTCCAGCCGCGGGCCGCCAGGGTGGTGCCGCGGACGTCGAGGCCGATGGCGATCCGGTCCCCGTGCTCGGCGATGATCCGCGCGCACCACTCGGGCTGCTCCAGCGCGGCGGTGCCGATGTTGACCCGCCGGCAGCCGGTGGCCAGCGCGGCCTCCAGCGACTCGTCGTCTCGGATGCCGCCGCTCATCTCGACCTGGATGTCGAGGGCGCCGACGATCTCGGCCTGCAGCTCGCGGTTGGTGCCACGACCGAACGCCGCGTCCAGGTCGACCAGGTGCAGCCACTCCGCGCCCGCGTCCTGCCAGCGGCGGGCGGCGGCCACGGGATCGCCGTACACGCGCTCGGAGCCGGCGACGCCCTGGGCGAGCTGGACGGCCCGGCCCTCGGTGATGTCGACGGCGGGGAGGAGCTGGAGGTAGGACATGGAGGGATTCCTTCTAGGTACGGCGGCGGAACAGCATCGTGTACAGGACGGGGGCGGCCAGCGGGGTGATCGCCAGGGCCAGCGCGCGCTCGGCCCAGCCGGTGGAGAACGCGACGACCAGCACGTTGGCGAGGAGGAGCAGCAGCCCGGTCGCCCAGACCTGCTTGCGGCGGCGCTCGGCGAGCACCCCGCCGGCCCGGGGACGACGGCGCGGCAGCCGCGAGGTCACCACCCGCAACCGGGCCTCCCGCCGCTCGCGTCGCTCGGCCTCGGCGGCCCGGGCGGCCGCGACGACGGCCGCCTCGCGCTCGCGCTCGGCGCGGCGGAGCTGGCGCTCCTTGCTCACGGCCGGCTCACAGCGACTGGACCCAGTTGCGCAGCAGCGCGGCGCCGGCGTCGCCGGACTTCTCCGGGTGGAACTGGGTCGCCGAGAGCGGCCCGTTCTCGACGGCCGCCACGAACCGGTCGCCGCCGTGCTCGGCCCAGGTGACCAGCGGGGCCTTGGTCCGGTCGTTGGTGACCAGCGTCCAGTCGCGGACGCCGTACGAGTGCACGAAGTAGAAGCGCTCGTCCTCGACCCCGGCGAACAGCGTGGTGTCGGGCTGGGTCTCGACGGTGTTCCAGCCCATGTGCGGGACGACCGGCGCCTGCAGCCGCTCGACGACCCCGGGCCACTCGTCGCACCCCTCGGTCTCGACGCCGTGCTCGACGCCGCGGGCGAAGAGCACCTGCATGCCCACGCAGATCCCCAGCACCGGGCGCCCGCCGGCCAGCCGGCGGCCGATCAGCCGGTCGCCCCTGACCTCGCGCAGGCCGGCCATGCAGGCGGCGTACGCCCCGACGCCCGGCACCAGCAGGCCGTCGGCCTCCAGGCAGGTGTCGAAGTCCGACGTCAGCTCGACCTGAGCCCCGGCCCGCTCGACCGCCCGGACCGCGGACCGGAGGTTGCCGGAGCCGTAGTCGAGGACGGCGATCCGTGGCGCGGTCACATCGCCTCCGCAGGATCGGGGCCCCCGCGGCGTTGTCCGGTGGAGGAGCGAAGCGGGGGAACCGGAGAACGCCGTGGGGTGATCAGAGCGCACCCTTGGTCGAGGGGATGCCGGTCTCGCGCGGGTCGAAGGCGACCGCGTCGCGGAAGGCCCGGGCGAACGCCTTGAACTGGGTCTCCACGATGTGGTGCGGCTCGCGGCCGGCCAGCACCCGCACGTGCAGCGCGAAGTGGGCGTGGAAGGCGATCGACTCGAAGACGTGCTGCGTCAGCGACCCCAGGTACGCCGGCGTCGACCCGCCGAGCTGGACGTACTGCTGTCCCTCCGGCTCGCCGGTGTGCACGCAGTAGGGCCGACCGGAGACGTCGACGACCGCCTGCACGAGCGCCTCGTCGAGCGGGACGGTGGCGTCGCCGAAGCGGCGGATGCCCTTCTTGTCCCCCAGCGCCTGGCGCAGGGCCTGGCCGAGGGCGATCGCGGTGTCCTCGGTCGTGTGGTGGGCGTCGATCCAGTGGTCGCCCTCGGACTGCACCGTCAGGTCGACCAGGCTGTGCCGCGCGAACGCGGTGAGCATGTGGTCGTAGAAGCCGATGCCGGTGGAGATGTCGTGCCGGCCGGAGCCGTCGAGGTCGACCTCGACGAGCACCTTCGACTCGCTGGTCTGCCGCTCGATGCGTGCGGTCCTGCTCATGACTTCTCCTCCGTGACCTCGGTCAAGGCCTGCTTGAACGTCTTCATCTCGTCGGCCGTGCCGATCGACACCCGCAGCCAGCCCTCGGGGCCGACCTCGCGGATCAGCACCCCCCGGTCGAGCAGGCCCTGCCACACAGCATGGCGGTCGGGGAACGTCCCGAACAACGCGAAATTGGCGTCGCTGTCGGCGACCTGGTGGCCCTGGGCGCGCAGCCAGGCGACGGTGTCGTCCCGCTCGGCCCGCAGCTCGTCGACCTTGCCGAGCAGCTCCGGCGCGTGCCGCAGCGCCGCCAGCGCGGTCGCCTGGGTGACGGCGCTCAGGTGGTAGGGCAGCCGGACGACGCGGATCGCGTCGCAGATCGCCGGGTCCGCGGCCAGGTAGCCGAGCCGCAGGCCGGCGGCCGCGAACGCCTTGCTCATGGTCCGGGTGACGACCAGGTTCCGATAGGTCGGCAGCAGCTCCAGCGCGCTCGGCACGCCGGTGCGGCGGAACTCGCCGTACGCCTCGTCGACGACGACGAGGCCCTCCCCGGCGGCCTCGCACAGCGCGCCGACCGCCTCCGGCGGGAGCGCGGTGCCGGTCGGGTTGTTCGGGCTCGGCAGCAGCACCACCGCCGGCCTCTTCTCCCGGACCAGCGCGGCGGCCGCGTCGAGGTCGATCGAGAAGTCGTCCTCGCGCCGCCCCTGGACCCACTCGGTGACCGAGTCGCGGGCGTACTCGGGATACATCGAGTACGTCGGCGCGAAGCTCATGGCGCTGCGACCCGGCCCGCCGAAGGCCTGCAGCAGCTGCAGCATCACCTCGTTGGAGCCGTTGGCCGCCCACACCTGCTCCGGGGCGATGCCGTGCGGCGTGTCCCGCGAGAGATACGACGCCAGCGCGCCGCGGAGCTCCACGAACTCGCGGTCGGGGTAGCGGTTCAGCGTCGTCGCCGCGTGCGCGACCGCGGTCGCGATGTCGGCCACGCAGGCCGGCGACGGGCCGTAGGGGTTCTCGTTGACGTTGAGCTGGACGGGCACGTCCAGCTGGGGGGCGCCGTACGGCTCGAGGCCGCGCAGCTCCTCCCGCAGAGGGGGGAAAGTCACTCGAATCTCACCCTCACGGCCTGGCCGTGGCCGGGCAGGTCCTCGGCCTCGGCGAGGGTCACGACGTGGTCGGCAACCTCCGCCAGGGCCTGCGACGAGTAGTCGACGACGTGCATCGACCGGGTGAAGGCCCGCACCGACAGCCCGCTGCTGTGGCAGGCGCAGCCGGCAGTGGGGAGCACGTGATTGGAGCCGGCGCAGTAGTCGCCGAGGCTCACCGGGGCGTGCGGGCCGACGAAGATCGCGCCGGCGTTGCGGACCCGGGCCGCCCAGGCGGCAGCGTCGGCGGTCTGGATCTCGAGGTGCTCGGCGGCGTAGGCGTCGACCACGGCCAGGCCCTGCTCCAGGTCGTCGACCAGGACGACCGCGGACTGCGGACCGGTCAGCGCGGTGCGGATCCGCTCGGTGTGGCGGGTCGCGAAGACCTGCTTGTCGAGCTCGACCAGCACCTCGTCGGCCAGCTGCTCGCTGGGCGTGACCAGCACGCTGGCGGCCATCGGGTCGTGCTCGGCCTGGCTGACCAGGTCGGCCGCGACGAACGAGGCCTCCGCGGTCTCGTCGGCCAGGATCGCGATCTCGGTCGGGCCGGCCTCCGAGTCGATACCGACGACGCCGCGGACCAGCCGCTTGGCGGCGGCGACGTAGACGTTGCCGGGGCCGGTCACCAGGTCGACCGGGGCGCACGAGCCGGCGCCGTGGGCGAACATGGCGATCGCCTGGGCACCGCCGACGGCGTACACCTCGTCGACGCCGAGCAGCGCGCACGCGGCCATGATCGTGGGGTGGACGGAGCCGCCGAAGTCCTTCTGCGGCGGGCTGGCGAGCGCGATCGAGCCGACCCCGGCGACCTGGGCGGGAACGGCGTTCATCAGCACGCTGGAGACCAACGGGGCCAGCCCGCCCGGCACGTAGAGACCCACGCGGCCGATCGGCACCTTGCGGTGGGTCACCCGCGCGCCGGGACCGAGGTCGGTGGTGACGTCGTGCTCCAGCTCGGCGGCGCTGGTGATCCGCAGCCGGCGCACCGACTCCTCCAGGCCGGCCCGGATGGCGGGGTCGAGCTCGTCGAGAGCGCGGCGCAGCGCCTCCGGCGCGACCCGGACGTCGTCGAGCGCGACACCGTCGAACTGCTCGCCGTACTCGCGGATCGCGTCGAGCCCGCGGGTGCGGACCGCCTCGATGATCGGGCCGACCGCATGCGTCGCGGCCTCGACGTCGAGCTCCGCACGCGGCACAGCCGCGCGGTAGTCGACGGGCGCGCCACCGGTGGCGGCGGCCCTGAGGTCGATACGGCGCATCATGGGGTCGATTCTACGAGCGCCGCGCCCACCCTCCCGAAACGACGACGAGGGCTGGACTACGTTGCAGGGGTGACGGAGACGCTGCCGATGTTCCCGCTGAACGCGGTGCTGTTCCCCGGTGTCAGCGTGCCGCTGCACGTCTTCGAGGACCGCTACCGCGCGTTGGTGCACCACCTGCTGCGGGTCGACGACCCCACCGAGCGGGTCTTCGGCTCCGTGGGCATCCGCGAGGGCTACGAGGTCGGGGACCACGGGGCGCAGTCGCTCTACCGCGTCGGCTGCAAGGTGCTGCTCACCGAGGTCGAGGCGCAGGCCGACGGCTCGTTCGACGTGGTCGCGGTCGGCCTGGACCGGATCGAGCTGGAGCGGCTCGACACCAGCGGTCCCTTCCCGGTCGGCCACGTCGTCGACCGACCCGAGGTGCCCAGCCCGGTGGGCGAGCCGGTGCTCGAGGCCGCGCGGGCCACGTTCTCCGCGTACCGGGCCGCGCTGGCCGGCATCCGGGCCGACCCCTACTCGGGCTCGCTCCCCCGCGACCCGTCGTACCTCTCCTGGACGCTGGCGGCGGTCGCTCCGCTGCCGATGCCCGAGCGGCAGTCGCTGCTGGAGGCCGAGGACGCCGGCGAACGGCTGATCCTGGTCACCGACCTGCTCCGGTCGGAGCTGCGGGCGATGAACGTCATCCCGTCCCTCCCCGCGACCGAGGTCGCCCGGACCCGCTGGAGTCCGAACTAGTGTCCAGGAAGCAGAAGCCGGCCGGCGGCACGCCCGCGACCGTCGCCCTGACCGCGGCCGGGATCGAGTACACGCTCCACCCCTATGAGCACGACCCGCGGGCGGAGTCCTACGGCCTGGAGGCGGCCGAGGTGCTGGGACTCGACCCGGCCCGGGTCTTCAAGACCCTGATGGCCAGCGTCGACGGCCGGCTCGCGGTCGCCGTCGTCCCGGTCTCCGGTCAGCTCGACCTGAAGGCGCTGGCCAAGGCCCTGGGCGCCAGCCGGGCGGCGATGGCCGACAAGGCCGCCGCCGAGCGCGCGACCGGGTACGTCGTCGGTGGGATCTCCCCCGTCGGCCAGAAGCGACCGCACCCGACCGTGGTCGACGCGACCGCTCTGGGCCATCCGACGATCTACGTCTCGGCGGGCCGGCGCGGCCTCGACCTGGAGATCGCCCCGGCCGACCTGGTCGCGGTCACCGGGGCGACCACGGCCGAGGTCGGCCGGAGCTGATCTCTGCTCAGTCCGTGCTGAGCCGCAGCTCGACGTGGGAGACCCCGTCGTCCTCCCACGAGCTGATCCCGAGGGCGGCCAGCGGGTCCAGGTTGGCGAGGACCTCCTCGTCGGCCCCCATCTCGTCGCCGAGCTGCTCGTTCAGCAGGTCGGTGAGCGCGCCGAGGTCGAGGTAGAGGACCGCCGCCGCGTCGTCCTCGCCGATGACCGACTCGAAGCGCTCCGAATCGCCCAGGTCGCCATCCCCGGCCACCTTCTCCCGGTACGACGAGCTCGGGCCGACGACGATCACGCCGTCGCCGCTCGAGGACTCGATGACCTGCGCGGCCTCGCCCAGCTGGGGGCGCACCTTGTCGAGCACCTTCTCGATCTCGTCGGGGTCGCCGAGCACCTTGACCGCGACCGGGAGGTCGGAGGGGTCACCGGACTCGAAGAGCGCCTCGAGGTCGACGTCGCGGCCCACCGCCAGGGCGGTGGAGTCGCCCAGCAGGGTCTCGGCGTCCTCGGGCAGGGTGAGCCCGGTCGCCTCCTCAGCCTGCTGGAGCAGCTCCTCGACGTCCTCGCCGAGCGAGGGCGCCACGGTGGTGAGGATCTCGGTGAACCAGCCCTGCTGCAGCCCGAACCCGACGGCGGCCAGGGTGTCGGCCGGCAGGGAGCCGACCGCCTCGCCACCGCCGTCCCCGTAGAGCTTCTCGGCGTCGGGACCGGGGTCCGCGGCCACCTCCAGCGCCAGGGCACCTCCGTCGAAGCGGATCGTCGCGGCGGCGCCCTGGAAGTCCTTCAGCACCGTGGTCAGCTCGTCGGTGACCTCGTCGGGGACCTGGCTGGGCAGCTCCTCGGTCATGCCCTCGAGGTCCTCGGAGCCCGTCGACGGGTCGGACGTCGGGTCCTCGAGACCTGCGAAGTACTCGTCGATCTCCTCCGGGGTCATCGTGGAGAAGTCGGGGATCTCCGAGGGGTCGGGGACCTCCGGGGTCTCGGCCGGTCCGGGCGTCTCGTCCATCCCGGGTACGTCGGCGAACGCCGCGCTGCCCGGCAGGGCGGCGAGGCCGAGCAGGCCCTCGAGGTTCTCGGCGATGAAGGCACCGGCCGCCGGGGCGGCGTACATCGTCACGATGCCCGGGTCGCCCGCGGCCTCGGTCCACTTCTGGTAGGTCTCGTCGTCGGCGAGCGAGCCGTCCGCGGTCGCGTCGACGACCGTCTCGGCGATCTTCGGGGTCTCGGCGACCACGACCCAGGAGTCGTCGACCACCTCGATCCCCGGCTTCTCCGACTCCCCGCCGCCGCAGGCGAAGAGCTCGTCCAGCCCGTCCTGCGCAGCGTCGGCGTCGGTCACCTGGAGGACGAAGACCGGCGATGGCTGCTCCTCGCCCGCCTCCACCGCCGCGACCGCACCGCGGTCCCCGAGCCAGGGCTCCAGGTCGCCGTACTTCAGGTCGCAGGGGGCGTCGGCCAGGACCAGGTCGACCAGCACCTTCTTGACGTCGATGTCTCCCAGGTCGCCGCTGAGGTCCAGCTCGTCGTCGATCGCCGGGAACTTCTTCAGGGTGCGCAGCGCGTCGAGCTTCTGCTCCCCGCTCGGGTCCAGGTCGACGCTGACGTAGCCGATGGTGTCGGCGGGCAGGGCCTCGGCCGGCTGGGATCCGGTCGAGAGGTACCACCAGGCACCGAAGGCGGCACCACCGACCGCTCCCAGGCCCACCACGGCCCCGGCGAGCAGGAAGAACTTCTTGCGACCGCCGCCGGAGGAGCGCGGCCGACGCTCGGGCGGGATCGGCCCGCCACCGCCGTACTCGAGGGTCTCGGCGCCGGGCGGTGGGCCCGTGGGCGGACCACTGGGCGGGCCGCTGGGCGGCGGGCCGCCGGCCGGAGGACCGCCGGGCGGCGGGCCGGCGGGCGGCGGGGGCGGCGGGGGGCTGGAGGGCGGCGGGCCGGGAGGAAGGCTGGACACGGCCGGAGCCTATCCCGGTGGGGGCGGGGCCAATCGTGGTTCGGCGGGTCGGTGACCGGGAGTCGCGAGGAAGACCACGAGGACGGCGCCCAGGGCACCGAGAGGCAGCGCGACGTAGGGACTGACGCCGGTGAGGACCAGGTCGCCCGAGAGCTTGGTGCCGTCCTCGGCGGTCTTGGCCAGGACGTCCGGGTCGGCCGGCCCCAGCGCCGAGCCGACGAGCGCCATCAGCCAGGCCGCCAACGCGGAGCCCACCGCGACCGCGGCCACGGTCACCACCTCAGCCCGGGCCAGGAGGAACGCGCACACGACGCCACCGAGGACGCCCGCGGCCAGCGCGACCAGCACGTAGATCGCGACCGCGTCGAACTCGGCCGCCTGGCCCGGCATGTAGGGATCGGGGTACCAGGTGTGGTCCGAGACCACCCCCGGTGGTGCGTCCCAGATCCGGAACCAGAGCCATCCCGCGCCCAGGCCCAACGCCGCGAACAGGGCCACCACGGCCACCGCCTGTCCCGCCGGCACCCAGCGACCCGAGCGCGTCGGTCGGACCTGGTGGGTCGCGCTCAGCTGGTCAGACAACCGGGCCCCAGCAGCTGCTTGAGATCGGCGAAGAGCGCCGAGCTCGGGGTGACGCGGTTCTCTAGGGACATGACCAGAGTCTTATCTCGGTTGAGCAAACGCAGCCGCACCTCGGTGGTCCCGCGGTGCGTCCCGAGGACGTCCTTGAGCTGGGCCACCACCGGAGGCGTGCACCGGGTCTGGGGCAGGCTGATGACCACCGGACCGCTCGGCCCGTCGGTGATGTCGGGGGCGCTGACCTCCTGGCCGTGGATCTCCGGCTGGTCCTTGCTCTTGGACAGCCGGCCCTTGACCGTGAGGATCGCGTCCTCGACCAGGTAGGTGCTGGCCAGCTGGTAGGAGCTGGGGAACAGCAGCACGTCGATCGCGCCGTCGAGGTCCTCCAGGGTGATCATCGCCCAGGCGTCGCCGCGCTTGGTGATCTTGCGCTGCACCGAGGTGACCAGGCCGCTGATGGTGATCGGTGAGCCGTCCTGGCGGTCCTCGTCGAGCATCAACTGGCCGATGGAGCAGTCGGAGGTGTTGGCGAGGACGTGCTCGAGGCCGAGGAGCGGGTGGTCGGAGACGTAGAGACCGAGCATGTCCCGCTCGTGGCCGAGCAGGGTCATCTTGTCCCACTCGTCGATGTCGGGGATGGTCACCGAGATACCGAAGCCGCCGCCGGCGGACTCGTCGAGGCCGCCGAACAGCGAGTCCTGGCCGATGGCCTCGTTGCGCTTGATGTCGACGTACTGGTCGACCGCGGTCTCGTGGATCGCCACCAGCGCGCGCCGCACGTGCTTCATCTCGTCGAACGCCCCGGCCTTGATCAGCGACTCGATGACCCGCTTGTTGCAGACCAGCGCCGGGACCTTCTCCATAAAGTCGTTGAAGTCGGCGTAGCGCCCCTTCTCCTCGCGACCGGCCACGATGCCGTCGACGACGTTCGCGCCGACGTTGCGCACGGCGGTCAGGCCGAAGCGGATGTCGGTGCCGACCGGGGTGAAGTTCGAGGACGACTCGTTGACGTCGGGCGGGAGCACCTGGATCTTCATCCGGCGGCACTCGTTGAGGTAGATGGCCGACTTGTCCTTGTCGTCCTTGACCGAGGTCAGCAGGGCGGCCATGTACTCGGCCGGGTAGTTGGCCTTCAGATAGGCGGTCCAGTAGGAGACCAGACCGTACGCCGCGGAGTGCGCCTTGTTGAAGGCGTAGTCGGAGAACGGCAGCAGGATGTCCCACAGCGTCTTGACTGCCGCCGCCGAGTAGCCGCGCTCCTGCATGCCGGCGGAGAAGCCGGCGAACTGCTTGTCCAGCTCCTCCTTCTTCTTCTTGCCCATCGCGCGCCGCAGGATGTCGGCCTGACCCAGGCTGTAGCCCGCGAGCTTCTGGGCGATGGCCATGACCTGCTCCTGGTAGACGATCAGACCGTAGGTCTCACCCAGGATGTCCTCGAGCGGCTCGGCCAGCTCGGGGTGGATCGCCTCGACCGGCTCGCGGCCGGTCTTGCGGCGGGCGTACTTGTTGTGGGAGTCGGCGCCCATCGGACCGGGTCGGTAGAGCGCGCCGACGGCCGAGATGTCCTCGAACTCGTCGGGACGCATGCTGCGCAGCAGCGCCCGCATCGGGCCGCCGTCGAGCTGGAACACGCCCAGGGTGTCGCCGCGCTGGAGCAGGCCGTAGGTCGCCTCGTCGGTGAGCGGCAGGTCCTCCAGCACGACGTCGATGTCGCGGTTCATCTTGATGTTCTTGACCGCGTCGTCGAGCACGGTGAGGTTGCGCAGCCCGAGGAAGTCCATCTTGATCAGGCCGAGGCCCTCACAGGTGGGGTAGTCGAACTGGGTGATCATCGCGCCGTCGGCGGGCCGCTTCAGCAGCGGGATCACGTCGACCAGCGGCTCGCTGGACATGATCACGCCGGCGGCGTGCACACCCCACTGACGCTTCAGGCCCTCGATGCCGATCGCGGTGTCGACGACCTTGCGGACGTCGGCGTCGCTGTCGTAGAGCTGGCGGAACTCGCCGCCCTCGCCGTAGCGCTTGTGGCCGGCGTCGAAGATGTCGTTGAGCGGGACGTCCTTGCCCATCACCGCGGCGGGCATCGCCTTGGTGATCCGGTCGCCCATCGCGAACGGGTAGCCGAGGATCCGGCTGGAGTCCTTGACGGCCTGCTTGGCCTTGATGGTGCCGTAGGTGACGATGTAGGAGACCCGGTCGTCGCCGTACTTCTCGGTGACGTACTTGATGACCTCGCCGCGCCGACGCTCGTCGAAGTCGATGTCGAAGTCGGGCATCGAGACGCGATCGGGGTTGAGGAACCGCTCGAAGATCAGGCCGTGCTCGAGCGGGTCGAGGTCGGTGATCCGCATGGCGTAGGCGACCATCGAGCCCGCGCCGGAACCACGGCCCGGGCCGACGCGGATGCCGTTGTCCTTGGCCCAGTTGATGAAGTCGGCGACGACCAGGAAGTAGCCCGGGAAGCCCATCTGGGTGATGACGCCGATCTCGAAGTCGGCCTGCTTGCGCACCTTGTCGGGGATCCCCGTCGGGTAGCGGAAGCGCAGGCCCTTCTCGACCTCCTTGACCAGCCAGGAGTCCTCGTTCTCCCCCGGCGGGCAGGGGAAGCGCGGCATGTAGGTGCCGTTGCCCTCGGTGAACTCGACGTTGCACCGCTCGGCGATCAGGAGCGTGTTGTCGCAGGCCTCGCGCAGGTCGTACTTGTCGACCCACAGCGCCCGCATCTCCTCGGCGCTCTTGATGTAGTAGCCGTCGCCGGAGAAGGCGAAGCGCTGACCCGGGCCGTCGCCGGCCGGGATGTCCATCGTCGAGCCGGAGTTGATGCAGAGCAGGTGCTCCTGCGACTTCGCGTCCTCGCGGTTGACGTAGTGGGAGTCGTTGGTGGCCAGCAGCGGGATCTGCAGGTCCTTGGCGAGGCGGAGCAGCCCGTCGCGGACCCGGTTCTCGATGTCGAGGCCGTGATCCATCAGCTCCAGGAAGTAGTTCTCCTTGCCGAGGATGTCCTGGAAGTCGCCGGCCGCCTTGCGCGCCGCGTCGTACTGGCCGTAGCGGAGGTGGACCTGGACCTCACCGGAAGGGCAGCCGGTGGTGCCGATGATGCCCTTGCCGTGCTGGGACAGCAGCTCGCGGTCCATCCGCGGGTGCTTGAAGAAGCCGTCTCGCCAGGCCCCGGTCGAGAGCCGGAAGAGATTGTGCATGCCCTCGGTCGTCTCCGAGAGCAGCGTCATGTGGGTGTAGGCGCCGCGCGCCGAGACGTCGTCGGAGCCGCCGTCGTAGAAGTTGACGCCCTTCTTCTCGAAGCGCGAGATGTTGGGCGCGAAGTAGGCCTCGATGCCGATGATCGGCTTGACCCCGGCCTTCTTGGCCTTGGAGTAGAACTCGTAGGCGCCGAACACGTTGCCGTGGTCGGTCATGGCGATGGCAGGCATCCCCAGCTCGGCCGCACGCTCGGCCATCGGGCCCAGCCGGGCCGCACCGTCGAGCATCGAGTACTCGGTGTGCACGTGGAGGTGGACGAACGAGTCCTTGGATCCGGCCGACATCGTCGCAGTGCGCTCCTCAGGTGGTGCGTGGGCAGGCAGCATCAGCAGCCGGAGGCGTCGGCAATCGATCCTGGGGGAAGGACGTCAGCCTACGCGACCGCTGACCTCGATGGTGGCACCCGGCACCGACAGTCCGAGGAGCGCCGTAGGCTGCGGGACATGGGGCTCTTCGATCGCTTCCGCCGCGGGGACCGGACTCCTCCTGCCGACCCGCCGCCGGCGGCCGGCGCGGCCCGGCATGAGCTCACCGACTGGCTCCAGGGGCTGGCCGGACCCGGCTCCTCGGTCACGACGACGTCGTGACGGCGGCGATCGACGCCGTGGAGGGCGACCCCGAGGGCTACCCCGGTCTCACCGCGGCCGAGGCCCGTCGGGTCGCCGACGAGGTGTGGTCCGCGGCCCTCACCCGGCAGGAGTCGTGGTCCGACGAAGGCGACTACACCCCGCTGTCCGCAGCCTTCGCCGACCTGGCCGAGGCCGGGATCGTGGCCCGGATGGACTTTACCTGCTGCCAGACCTGCGGGCACGCGGAGATCGCGGACGAGCGGCCCGACGAGGCCACCTGGGGCTACGCCTTCTTCCACCAGCAGGACTCCGAGGGCCTGGAGCCCGGCGGGTCGGACCTGTTCCTCGCGTTCGGCACCTTCCGACCGGTCGACGGGCTGGATCCCGATCTGGTGGGCCGGGCCCGCGACGGCGATCAGGACGCGCGTCAGGAGGTGGCCGAGCTCAGCGACGTGCGCGTCGCGACCCTCATCGCCGACACCCTGCGCCGTCACGGACTGCGCGTCGACTGGGACGGCACGGCCCGGACCCGGATCTGCGTCACCGGGCTCGACTGGCGCAAGCGACTGCCCGTCTGAGGGGCTGGTCGGGTCAGCCGCGCGAGGCGGCGTCCAGGCTCTCGGCGATGATGACGTCGACGATCCGGGCGGTCCGGTCGGCCCCGAGCGCGGGCACCCGCCGGGCGATCGACTCGGCGATCTCCCGCTCGCGGTCGGGGTCGCGCGTCGTGTCGTGCTTGATGTCCTGCACCGCCGAGGTGAGCGCCGCCCGCCGGGCGAGCAGGTCACCCAGGTGGGCGTCCACGTCGTCGATCTGGCTGCGGAGGAACCCGAGCGGGTCCTCCCCCGGCCAGGCCACGCGGACGTCCGGCGAGCGCTCCTCGTTGGCGGAGCCGTCGGTGCGCTCGAGCTCCACGAGGCCGTGCCGGGCGTAGAACGCACGGGCCGGCGCGTTCATCTCGAACACCCAGAGGGAGAAGCCGCTGGGTCGGCGCGCCTTGACCAAGTCGAGCAGGGCGGTGCCGATCCCCCGACCTGCCTGGGCGGGCACGACGTACAGGTCGTCGAGCCACGTCGGGGTCAGCCGGGCGTAGCCGACGACCGCGCCGTCGGCCTCGGCCACCCAGACCTCGTCGATCGCCAGCCGCCCCGCGAGCCAGGCCCGCGTCTCGTGCTCCGGGTGCGCCCCGGGCGGCATCGCGCCGGCGCGCTCGGCGGCCCGCCGAGCCGCGAGGTGGACGTCCGCGAGCGCGTCGGCGTCGGCCTCGATGGCCGGGCGCAGCAGCACCTCAGTGGGCATCTCGGATCACGGCGAGCGCGTGGGTCAGGTCCTCGGGGTACGTCGTCTCGTAGGTGACGTGCTCGCCGGTGTCGGGGTGCTCGAACCCGAGGCGTACGGCGTGCAGCCACTGGCGCTCCAGCCCGACCCGCTTGGCCAGCGTCGGGTCGGCGCCGTAGGTGAGGTCGCCGACGCACGGGTGCTTCAGCGCGGCCATGTGCACGCGGATCTGGTGGGTGCGGCCGGTCTCGAGGTGGACCTCGAGCAGGCTGGCGAACCGGTGGGCCTCGAGCGTCTCGTAGTGGGTGACGCTCGGGCGACCGTCGGCCATCACGGCGAACTTGTAGTCGGCCTTCGGGTGCCGCCCGATCGGGGCGTCGACCGTGCCTTCCAGCGGGTCGGGGTGACCCTGGACCAGCGCGTGGTAGGTCTTGTCGACGGTCCGCTCGCGGAAGGCGTTCTTGAGCAGCGAGTAGGCGTGCTCCGACTTCGCGATCACCATCACGCCGGAGGTGCCGACGTCGAGGCGCTGGACGATGCCCTGCCGCTCGGAGGCACCGCTGGTCGCGATCCGGAAGCCCGCGCCGGCGAGGTGACCGACGACCGTCGGGCCGCTCCAGCCCGGTGACGGGTGGACGGCGACGCCGACCGGCTTGTCGATGACCACGATGGAGTCGTCGTCGTGGACGATCCCGATCCCCTCGACCACCTCGGGAACCACCTCGAGCGGGTCGACGGACGCCGGGATCGTCACGTCGAGCAGTGCGCCGGGCAGGACCCGGTCGCTCTTGCCGACCGACTGGCCGTCCACCTGGACCTGACCCTGGGCGATCAGGTCGGCGGCGCGGGTCCGCGAGAGGCCGAACATCTGGGCCATCGCGGCGTCGACGCGCTCGCCCGCCAGCCCGTCGGGCACGGACAGCGTCCGGTGGTCGGCTTGGGTCACGCCTCGGTGTCCTCGTCGCTCGTGCGGGTCCCGTCGAGCCGGACCCCGCGGAAGGCCTGCACGAGGATCAGCCCGGCGGCCACGTTGATGCAGATGTCGGCGACGTTGAAGATGGGCCAGTTCGGCAGCATCAAGAAGTCGACGACGTGTCCGCGCAGCGGCCCGGGGTCGCGCAGCAGCCGGTCGGTGAGGTTGCCGCACACGCCGGCCATCAGGAAGCCGAGGGCGACGGCCCAGACGGTGCTCCCGAGCCTGCGGCTGAACCACACCACGGCGACGGCCGCGGCGATGGCGACACAGCTCAGGACGACGGTGTACGACGTGCCGAGGCTGAACGCCGCGCCCGGGTTGTAGACCAGCCGCAGCTGCAGCAGGTCACCCACCACGGAGACGTCGGCGCGACCGTCGAGGTGCTTCTCGGCCTGCCACTTGGACAGCTGGTCGATGGCATACAGAACTGCCGCGATCACCGCGAACAGGGTCCACCGACGCGGGGACCGGCGGGTGCCGGACGGGTTCTCGATGTCGCTCAGCGACGTTCCTCGCGCTGCTTGCATGTCATGCAGAGTGTCGCACGCGGGAAGGCCATGAGCCGCATCTTGCCGACGGCCTCGCCGCAGGACTCGCAGACGCCGTACGTGCCGTCGTCGATACGGGACAGGGCATGGTCGATTTGGGCCAGCTTCTCG
This sequence comes from Nocardioides lianchengensis, assembly GCF_900101465.1. GTDB lineage: Bacteria > Actinomycetota > Actinomycetes > Propionibacteriales > Nocardioidaceae > Nocardioides > Nocardioides lianchengensis. The sequence continues at coordinate 32,584 of NZ_FMZM01000005.1, read as the reverse complement.
CGCTCCATGGCCAGCACGGTCATCTCGTGGTCCCGCTCGAAGCTGGACGCCCCGACGTCGGCCTGATCCTGGCCCGCCCCGTCGCCGGAGTCGCGCATCAGGCCGGTGATCTCGGCCTCCTGCGAGCTGACGATCTCCGCGCTGTGGGCCCGCTGGTCGTGCAGCTCGGCCAGGACCTCGGCCAGCTCGGACTTGGTCCACGGCGCCTCACCGTCCTTGACCACCAGGGCGCTGACCGGAGCACGCCGTGCGGCCTTCTTGGCGGGTGCGGCCTTCTTGGCGGGTGCGGCCTTCTTGGCGGGTGCGGCCTTCTTGGCGGGTGCGGCCTTCTTGGCCGGTGCGGCCTTCTTGGCCGGTGCGGCCTTCTTGGCCGGTGCGGCCTTCTTGGCCGGTGCGGCCTTCTTGGCCGGTGCGGCCTTCTTGGCCGGTGCGGCCTTCTTGGCCGGTGCGGCCTTCTTGGCCGGTGCGGCCTTCTTCGCCGGTGCGGCCTTCTTCGCCGGTGCGGCCTTCTTCGCCGGTGCGGCCTTCTTCGCCGGTGCCTCGGCGTCGGGGGCCGCCTTGGTGGAGCGGCGCGAGATGACCTTGCGGGCGGCCGTGGCCGCCTGCCCGGCCAGCGACTTCCTGGGGGTGCGAGCCATCGACGGCCTCCATCCGGGGCGGGCACGTGGCCGGGGCCACAGGTGTCCAGGGACAGTAGCCGGTCCGGACCACCCCCTCAATGAGCCACACCGGAGGTGAGGGGTCCCGACATGCGGAACGGCCGGCCCCCGAGGGGGCCGGCCGTCCGGTGGAGCAGGGTGAGGCTCAGGCCTCGTCGTCGCCCAGGATCGAGCGGAGCCGCTTCGGAGCCGGGGGCTCGTCGTTCGGCGCCGCCGTCTCGCCGGAGCCGTTGAGCGACTCCAGCTGCTGCGCGAAGTAGCTCTTCAGCCGCGAGCGGTACTCGCGCTCGAAGGAGCGCAGGGTCTCGACCTCGCCGCTGAGCCGGTCGCGCTCGCGCTCCAGCTCGCCGAACATCTGCTGACGACGCTCGGCCGTCTCGGAGTCCAGCATCTGGGCGCGGGTGCGGGCGTCGGCCTCGAGGCGGTCGGCCTTGGTCTTGGCCTCGGTCTCGAGCCGCTCGGCGCGGGTCCGGGCGGAGCCCACGATCTCGTCGGCCTCGTTCTTGGCCTCCTCAACGAGCTCGTCCGCGTTGCGCGTGGCGATCTCCAAGAGGCGGGCCGCAGCGTTGGACGCCTGCGGGACCGTCTCCACCCGGATCGTCTCGACCGGGCTGGCGGCGACCACGGGGGTCGGCGCGGGGGTCGGGACGGGCTCGGGCTCCGGCTCGGGGGTCCGCTCGACGACCGGCGCAGGCGGCGGGGTCGGCTCCGGAGCGGGGGGCACGGGAGCACCCGACTGCGCGGAGGCGAGCTTGGCGCGCAGGTCGTCGTTCTCCTTGGTCAACCGCGCAAGCTCGGCCTCGACCTCGTCGAGGAACTGGTCCACCTCGCCCATGTCGTAGCCCTCACGAAGCCGGACGGGAGTAAACCGCTTGTTACTCACGTCCTCAGGCGTCAGTGGCATGACCTCACCCATTCATTCGTCGAGAAGTAGAACTGTCCGTCGAACAATAGCGCCTGCTGTGGGACTGGTGTGACTCAGCGGCCCGAACCCGGACCAGCACCAGCACCCGCGCGGACTCAGACGCCGAAGATCGAGTGCACCAGGGCGATCAGCACGTAGGTGCAGATCATCACGATCAGGAAGCTGAGATCCAGCGAGACGCTGCCGAGGCGCAGCGGCGGGATGACCCGGCGCAGGGCCTTGATCGGCGGATCGGTCACGGAGTAGACCGCCTCCAGCACGACCAGGAGCGGGCCGCGCGGGCTCCACGAGCGCGCGAAGACCTGCACCCAGTCGACGATGAACCGGATCCAGAGCATCCCGAAGAACACGTAGAGGATGATCAGAAGAACGTTGCCGACGGCTGTCACCTGAGAACTGCGCTCCTGCGTTGAGGGAGACCGACCCGAGGGTCAGCTCTGGTTGAAGAAGTCGCCCTCGACGATCCGCCGCTTGTCCTCGGCGGTGACGGACACGTTGGGCGGGGAGAGGAGGAAGACCTTGTTGGTCACCCTCTCAATCGTCCCGCGCGTGGCGAAAACGAGGCCTGCGGCGAAATCGACCAGCCGCTTCGCGTCCGAGTCGTCCATCTCGGTGAGATTCATGATGACCGGGACGCCGTCGCGGAAGTGCTCACCGACGGTGCGCGCCTCGTTGTAGGTGCTCGGGTGCAGCGTGACGATCCGGGAGAGCTCGGCGACCGAGCCGACGGGCGCCACGGTGGGGCGCCGGCGCTCGGCCAGGTCGGCGACGGGCGCGGGGCGACCCTCACGGACCTCGCGGACCTCGCGGGTCTTGGGGGCACGGGCGGGACGGGCCGCGACGGCCTGCGTCTCCTGGGTGTAGTCCTCGTCGCCGTCGTAGGCGTCGTACTCGTCGTCGTACCGGCCGGTGTCCTCGACCAGGCCGAGGTACTCCCCGATCCTGCGCATCGCGCCGCTCATGACTGTCGCCCTCCGGTACTCCGCGTCCCGTGGGCGGGACGCACTGCTGGTGCTTCGGACACTACTGGACCTGCGGCCTCGAACCGAGGACCGCGGAGCCGACGCGCACGTGTGTCGCGCCGGCCTGGATCGCCTGCTCGAGATCCCCGCTCATGCCCGCGGAGAGCCAGTCCGCGGAGGGGTGGTCGTCGAGCAGGTCGCGTCGGACCTCGGCGAGCCGCCCGAACGCCGCTGCGGGGTCCTCCCCCAGCGGCGCGACGGCCATCAGACCGCGCAACCGGAGCCCCCCGGCCGCCTCGACCGACCGGGCCAGCCCCGGCAGGTCCGCCGGGTCCGCGCCCGCCCGGCCCTCGCGGTCCGGCGGGTCCAGACTGACCTGGAGCAGCACGTCGAGCGGCCGACCGGCACGGGCGGCACCGGTGCCGAGCGGCCCGAGGAGCTTGGGCCGATCGACCGACTCCACGACCTGGGAGTACGACGCCACCGCGGCGGCCTTGTTGCTCTGCAGCCCGCCGATGAAGTGACGCACCAGCGGGAGGTCGGCCGTCTCCTCGGCCTTGGCCGCCGCCTCCTGGTGCCGGTTCTCACCGACGTGGGTCACGCCCAGGTCGGCGAGGATCCGCACGTCGGAGGCCGGGAAGTACTTGGTGACCACCACCAGCGTCACCTCGTCCCGGTCGCGCCCGGCCGCGGCGCACGCCGCCTCGATCCTTCCCCGGACCGATGCGAGCCCCGCGGCGACCTCGTCGTGACGGCTCACTTGAGGAAGTCGGGCACGTCCAGGTCGTCGTCGTCGAACTGGACCTGGCGCGGGGCCGGACGCGGCGCGGCCGGCGGAGTGGACGGGGCGGGACGGCTCGCCTCCGCAGGACGGGACTGCGGGGCCGCCGGAGCGGCCGCCGCGACGGTCGCCCGCTCGCGGGTCTCCTCCTGGGTCTGCTGCGGCTTCGGCTCGCGGCGCAGCACGGTGCCCTCGTCGCGCTTCTTCGGCGTGCCGCCGTCGAAGCCCGCGGCGATCACGGTCACCCGGACCTCGTCGCCGAGCGCGTCGTCGATGGTCGCGCCGAAGATGATGTTGGCCTCGGGGTGGACGGCCTGAGCCACCAGGGCAGCCGCCTCGTTGATCTCGAACAGACCGAGGTCGGAGCCGCCCGCGATCGAGAGCAGGACGCCGTGGGCGCCGTCGATGCTGGCCTCCAGCAGCGGGCTGGACACCGCCATCTCGGCGGCAGCGACCGAGCGGTCCTCGCCCCGGGCGGAGCCGATGCCCATCAGCGCGGAGCCGGCGTTCGCCATGACGGACTTCACGTCGGCGAAGTCGAGGTTGATCAGGCCCGGGGTGGTGATTAGGTCGGTGATGCCGGAGACACCCTGGAGCAGCACCTGGTCGGCCTGCTTGAAGGCGTCGAGCACCGAGACGTTGCGGTCGCTGATCGACAGCAGCCGGTCGTTGGGGATGACGATGAGGGTGTCGACCTCCTCGCGCAGCTGCGCGATGCCCTCCTCGGCGGAGTTGGCGCGACGCCGACCCTCGAAGGCGAACGGGCGGGTGACGACGCCGATGGTCAGCGCGCCGAGCGAGCGGGCGATCCGGGCGACCACGGGGGCGCCACCGGTGCCGGTGCCACCGCCCTCGCCGGCGGTCACGAACACCATGTCGGCGCCCTTGATGACCTCCTCGATCTCGTCGGCGTGGTCCTCAGCCGCGCGGGCACCCACGTCGGGGTTCGCGCCGGCGCCGAGGCCGCGGGTGAGCTCGCGACCGATGTCGAGCTTGACGTCGGCGTCGCTCATCAGCAGCGCCTGCGCGTCGGTGTTGATCGCGATGAACTCGACACCCTTGAGGCCGACCTCGATCATCCGGTTGACGGCGTTCACGCCACCGCCACCGATGCCCACGACCTTGATGATGGCCAGGTAGTTCTGTGCTGCTGCCACGGTGGCTGCCTTTCGGATCGGGGTGTGTCGGGTCAACTCTGACCCTCAGCCTGAGGGTTATAGTTATGTCAACCTCGCCGTGATCACGACAGTAGGCAGCGCCGGGCCCGTGATGGCGCCGACACGCCGTCAGGAGGCGGGCGGCTTCTCCGAGGTGGTGGGTCGCGAGGGCACGCTGACGTCGTACGTCGCGGCGTCCTGCGCGAGCAGCTTCGCCAGCACCTCGGCCTTCAGGTCCGACTCGTCGGCGCTCCCCCACACGACCTGCCGGTCGTCGCGGAGCACCAGACGGATCCCGTCGACGGAGTCGACGTCGAGGCGCAGGACGTCGGCGGCCAGCCCGGCCGGGAGCGACCCGACCACCGTCGCCGCCTCGCGGAGCGTCTCGCTGTCGGCGCCCGACCCGGCCTTCACCAGCGGGAGGGAGTCCGGCACCGAGCGGTAGCGACGGAACAGCACGCCGTCCTCGTCCATGCCCCGGACCTGGCCGCCGAGCTCGACGACCGCCACCGGCACCCGCTCGACCACCTCGACCCGGACCTGGTCCGGCCACTGCCGGGTGACGTCGGCCGAGCGGATCGGCGCGAGCGCCTCGACCCGGGCCCGGATCGCGTTCAGGTCGACGGTCGCGAGCGGATCGCCCTCGGGGACGCGCGCGGCGTCACGCACCACCCCGGCCGAGACCGTGCGGGTCCCGGACACCTCGACCCCCTGCACGGAGAGCCAGGCGGAGAAGTAGACGGCGTACACGGTGCCGCCGACCAGACCGAGCAGCAGCACGATCGCCGCGACGTAGCGCCAGGCCAGCCAGCGGCGCCGCCACTGCCGGCGGACGAACCGTCGCCGGGTGCGCTCCGCGGTGTCGTCCCGGTCGTCGGCCGGCTCAGCCACCGGCTTCCTCGAGCAGCGCGAGGACCTGCGGACCGGTGTGCGTCACGTCGCCGGCACCGAGGGTGAGCACCAGGTCGCCGGGCCGGGCCCGGGCCACCAGCTCACGGGCCGCCTCGTCGATGCCGGCCACGTGCACGACCCGCTCCCGCGGGAGGGGTACGGCGTCCGCGACCAGCGCGCCGGTCACGTCCGGGTCGGGGTCCTCGCGGGCCAGGTAGACGTCGAGCACGACGACCTCGTCGGCCGCGCCGAGCGCCTCGCCCATGGCGGTGCCGAAGATGCGCGTGCGCGAGACCAGGTGGGGCTGGAAGGCGACGACCAGGCGCCCGTCGCCGGCCAGCACCCGGGCGGCCTGCAGGTCGCCCGCGATCTCGACCGGGTGATGGGCGTAGCTGTCGTAGACGCGCACGCCGCCGACCTCGCCCTTGCGCTCCATCCGCCGCTTGGTGCCGGTGTACGACGCCAGCCCGCGGACCAGGTCGTCCTCGTCGAGCCCGAGCGTGCGCCCGACGGCGAGGGCGGCGAGCGCGTCGGCGAGGTAGTGCTCCCCCGGCGACCACAGCGGGACACCGGCCAGGGCGCCGGGCTCGCGCGCGGAGACCCGGACCACCCGGCGGCCGGCGGCCTCGTGACGGTCGGCGAGCCGGGCCGCGCCCGGGTCGTCGACCACGCACACGAGGAACCCCTCGGGGTCGAGGGTGTCGGCGAACTCGTCGAAGGCGGCGGCGTACGCCTCCGGGGTGCCCCACTGGTCGAGGTGGTCGGCGTCGACGTTGGTGACGATCGCGGCGTACGGCGTGTAGTGGAGGAAGGCCCCGTCGCTCTCGTCGGCCTCGGCCACGAAAAGCTCGCCGCTGCCCTCGGCGGCGTTGACGCCGGTGGCCGACAGCTCGCCGCCGATGGCGTACGTCGGGTCCGCCCCGGCCGTCTGCAGGGCGACCGTCAGCAGCGAGGTGGTGGTGGTCTTGCCGTGGGTGCCGGCGACCGCGAGCACCCGGCGCCCGGCCATCACGGCTGCGAGCGCGGTCGAGCGCGGCAGAACCCGCAGCCCGCGGCGGAGCGCCTCGACGTACTCGGGGTTGTCCTCGCGCACCGCCGTGGAGACCACGAGCGTGTCGGCGTCGCCGACCTGCGCGGCGTCGTGGCCGACGTGCACGCGGGCCCCGGCCGCGCGCAGGGCGTCGAGGGTAGGCGAGTCGGCGCCGTCGCTGCCGCTGACCGTGAGACCGCGGGCGAGCATGATCCGGGCGATGCCCGACAGGCCGGCGCCGCCGATGCCGACGAAGTGCACCCGGCCCAGCCGGTCGGCGGGCAGCACCTCCGCGGGGACGGGGACCCTCATGCGACGCCCGCCTCGAGCACCATGCGGGCCAGCTTCTCGTCGGCGTCGAGCGGGATCAGGCCGGCGGCCGCGGCGCCCATGGCGCCCAACCGGTCGGCGTCGCCGAGTAGGCCGGGGACGTGGGCGCGGACCCAGTCGGGCGTGAGGTCGGCGTCGGCCACCAGGAGGCCGCCGCCGGCGTCGACGACGGGTCGGGCGTTGAGGGCCTGCTCGCCGTTGCCGATGGGCAGCGGCACGTAGACCGCCGGCAGTCCGAGCCCGGAGACCTCGAAGACGGTGTTGGAGCCGGCCCGGCAGACCACCGCGTCGGCGGCCGCGTAGGCGAGGTCCATCCGGTCGACGAAGTCGACGACGACGTACGGCGGGCCCGCCACGCCGGGCGTGGTCGCGGGCTCGGCCCCGCCGTGCTTGCCCTGGACGTGCAGCACCTGGATGCCAGCGGCGGCCAGGTCGGCGGCCGCCCCGGAGACCGACCGGTTGAGGCTGCGCGCACCCTGGGAGCCGCCGGTGACCAGCAGCACCGGACCGTCGGCGTCGAGCCCGAAGTGGGCGCGGCCCTCGGCCCGCAGGGCGGCCCGGTCGAGGGTGGAGATCATCCGGCGGACCGGCAGGCCGACGTACCGGCCGTGGCGCAGCTCGGTGCCCGGGAAGCTGGTCGCGACGTGGGTGGTGAACCGGGCGCCCAGCTTGTTGGCGATGCCGGGGACGGTGTTGCCCTCGTGGACCACCAGCGGCAGCCCGCGCTTGCGCGCCGCGAGGTAGGCGGGCACCGAGACGAAGCCGCCGAACCCGACGACCACGTCGGGCCGGACCCGGTCGACGACCTCCAGGGCGGCCGCGCGGGCGGCCCGGAGCCGGCCCGGCACCCGGAGCAGGTCGGCGCCCGGGCGGCGCGGCAGCGGCACCCGGGGCACGAACTCGAGGGGGTGGCCGGCCGCGGGCACGACGTGGGCCTCCAGGCCCTCGCGGGTGCCGAGGCAGGTGATCTCGACGGCGGGGTCGAGCCGGCGCAGGGCGTCGGCGGTGGCGAGCAGGGGCGAGGTGTGGCCGGCGGAGCCGCCGCCGGCGAGTAGGACGCGCATATCGACCCCGACCCTACGGAAGCCGGCCCGCGGACAGCCCGGCGGAGCGGGCCTTCCGGCGCTGGGCCAGGGCGCGCGCGGCCTCGGGCTCGCGGCGGGCGAAGCCGATGACCAGCCCCAGCGCGACGAGCGAGGGCAGCAGCGCGGAGCCGCCGTACGAGATGAGGGGCAGCGGGATGCCGATGACCGGCAGCAGCGCGAGGACCATGCCGACGTTGATGATCATCTGGCCGAGCAGCCAGATGACGATGCCGAACGTGGCGTAGCGGACGAACGGGTCGGCGGTCTCGCGGGCGACCCGCAGCGCGGCGTAGGCGATGGTGAGGAAGAGCAGCACCACCAGCAGGGTGCCGACCAGGCCGAGCTCCTCGCCGAGCACCGCGAAGATGTAGTCGGTGTGCGCCTCGGGCAGGGTGCCCCACTTCTGGCGGCTGGCGCCGATGCCTTCGCCGAAGACGCCACCCGACGACAGCGCGTAGAGCCCGTGGGCCGGCTGCCAGCCGGTGTCGTTGAAGTCGCGGAACGGGTCGAGGAAGCCGGTGATCCGGCCCAGCCGCTCGGCGTCGGTCGTCGCCAGCGCGAGGACCACCGTGGCCATGGCCATCAGGCAGATGGTGAAGAAGCGTCGCGGAGCCCCGACCACGAACAGCATCCCGACCAGGATCGCGACCAGGACGAGCGCCGTGCCGAGGTCGCGGCCGACCACGACCAGGCCGGTCGCCATCAGCATGCCCGGCACCACCGGGACGATGACCTGGTGGAGGCTGTCGAGGCGACGCTCCTTGTTGGCGTAGATGTGGGCCGCCCAGATCACCAGCGAGAGCTTGGCGATCTCGGAGGGCTGGATCTCCACGGGGCCGACGGCGAGCCAGTTCTGGTTGCCGTTGCGCTCCACGCCGAAGGCGGCGGTCAGGATCAGCAGCACCAGCGACACCGAGAAGGCGGGGTAGGTCAGCTGCCGCACCCATCGGTGCGGCAGCCGGCTGGCGATCCACGCACAGGGCACGCCGATCACCACCCACACCAGCTGCCGCTTGACGATGGCGTAGGAGTCGCCGGTCCGGCCGAAGGAGTAGACGCTCGAGGAGCTCAGCACCATGATCAGGCCGATGGTGAGCAGCAGCGCCGAGGCCCCGAGCAGCAGGTAGTACGTCGTCAGCGGGCGGTCGAGCGCCTCCCGGACCGTCGCGAGCGAGCGCAGCCGGGGTCGCCGGAAGCTCTGGCCGGGGCCCTCGATCACGGTCACCGGACCATCTTCACCGGCGTCCGCCCGGAAGCCCCGGACCTCAGGCGCGTGTCGTGAAAGCCCGCAGCCCGTCCCGGACCGCGACCTGGTCGACACCGTGCGCACGGGCCAGCGCCGCGGCCACCAGCGCGTCCTGGACCACCTCCGGGGTCAGGTCCGGCAGGTCCTCCACCGAGCACAGCTCGGCGGCGCTCGACCCACGGTCGGCGATGAACGCCCGGTCGACCAGCAGGTCCTCCACCACGCCGAGCATCCCCACGCCGGGGACGCCGAGGGTGATCCCGATCGCCCGGGCCCCCTCGACCACGTCGGCCTCGCGGACCAGGTCCTCGGTCGCCGGGTCGGCGAGCTGGTAGACGCAGGCCTGCTCGACCTGCTCGTAGACCCGGCCCAGGCCCGGCTCGGCGCCCACGTCGAGCACCGCGGCGGAGGCAGCGGCCATCGCCCCGCTGCCCCGCAGCTGGGCGGCGGTGAGTCCGATGGCGAGGGCGTCGTACGGCTCGGGGTCCATGACCGCCTCGACCAGGGGCAGGCCAGCGGCGCCGGCCGGGACGGTACGACGGCCCGCGGCCCGCAGCACCGCCGCGAGCATCAGAACGGCGCGGCCCGGGTCGCGGGCCCCCGTCACGCAGAGCCAGGGGGTGCCGGGGTCGCGCAGCCGCCAGGCCAGCTCGACCTCGCCCCAGACGGGCAGGCCGCGCTCGCGGGCGGCGGCCAGCAACGGCGAGTCCTCCCACCCCGGGGAGGCGACGACCAGGTCGACGTCGTCGGGCAGGGTGGCCGTGGCGCCGGCGCCGAGCCGAATGGTGGCGCCGAGCACCTCCAGGAGCTCGGCCTCCTCCTCGCGGCCAGCCGCGGACTCGTCGAGGGCGGTCACGCCCGCACCCAGGTGGGTCAGGTTGTCGGCGGACGCGAAGCCGGCGGAGCCGAAGCCCGCGACGACCGCACGGACGCCCTCCCAGGAGTCGTGCCGACCGAGGGCGTCCGGGCCGCTCACGTGCCTGCGACCCACTCGGCGTAGAAGATGCCGAGGCCGGCGGCGACGCAGAGGCCGGTGATGATCCAGAAGCGGATCACGACGGTGATCTGCTCCCAGCCGAGCATCTCGAAGTGGTGGTGGATCGGCGTCATCCGGAAGACCCGCCGCCCGGTGCCGGTCAGCCGTCGGGTGACCTTGAAGGTGGTCACCTGGAGCATCACGGAGACCGTCTCGACGACGAACAGGCCGCCGACGATCACCAGCAGCAGCTCGGTGCGGGTGAGGATCGCCAGGCCGGCGAGGGCGCCGCCGAGGGCCAGCGAGCCGGTGTCTCCCATGAAGATCTGGGCCGGCGCGGCGTTCCACCACAGGAAGCCGAAGCAGGCGCCGGTGATCGCGGCCGCGATGATCGCCAGGTCGAGCGGGTCGCGCACCTCGTAGCACTTGCCGTAGGTGATGTCCTGCTGGCCGCACCACTGGTTGTTCTGCCAGATGTTGACCAGGGTGTAGGCGCCGAAGACCATCACGCTCGCGCCCGTGGCCAGCCCGTCGAGACCGTCGGTCAGGTTGACCGCGTTGCTGGTCGCGGTGACCACCAGCCAGATCAGGGCCAGCACCACCACGGTCGGCAGGGCCCAGCTCTCGAAGTCGCGGATGAACGAGATGTGGTTCGAGGCGGGGGTCTGGCCGCGGTCGTCCTCGAGGTGGTCGGAGAGGGCGAGGTAGCCGAAGACCAGGGCGATGAGCGTCTGGCCGACCATCTTGGCCTTGCTCCGCAGGCCCAGGCTGCGCTGCTTGTAGATCTTGATGAAGTCGTCGAGGAAGCCGACCAGGCCCATGCCGACGAAGAGGAACAGCAGCAGCATCGCCGACGCAGTCGGCATCGTGCCGGAGACGAGCTTCGCGGCGACGTACCCGAGCAGCGTGGCGAGGATGATGACGACGCCGCCCATGGTCGGCGTGCCGCGCTTGGTGTGGTGGGTCGTGGGCCCGTCGTCGCGGATCTCCTGGCCGTAGCCCCACCGGGTGAACTGCCGGATGGCCAGACGGGTGCCGAGCAGCGAGATCAGCAGGGCCAGTCCCCCACCGACCAGGATCGCTCTCATCGGTCACTCACTTTCGTCTCGGGGGTCGCGGGCGCTGTCGAGCGCGACCCGCCATTCTTGCTCATCCGGGCCAGCTCCTCGCGCACCACCACGCGGTCGTCGAAGGGATGCACGACACCCGCGACCTCCTGACCGGTCTCGTGGCCCTTGCCGGCCACCAGCACGATGTCGCCCGGACGGGCCCGGCGCAGCGCCTCCGCCACGGCGGTACGACGGTCGCCGACCTCGACGACCTCGGCGGTGGCGTCGTGGGTGCCGGCCAGCATCGCGGCCCGGATCGCGGCCGGGTCCTCGGTGCGCGGGTTGTCGTCAGTGACGACCAGGACGTCGGCCAGCCGGCCGGCGATCTCGGCCATGATCGGGCGCTTGCCCGGGTCACGGTCGCCGCCCGCGCCGAGCACCACGATCACCTGCCCGGCCGTCAGCGGGCGCAGGGTGCGGATCGCCGCCTCGACGGCGTCCGGCTTGTGGGCGTAGTCGACGACGACCTCGAAGTCCTGGCCCGCGTCGACCCGCTCGAGCCGGCCGGGGACGCCGGACAGACCGGCGATGCCGGCCGCGACGGCGCTGGCCGCGAGCCCGGCCTCTCCCGCCCCGGCGATCGCCGCGAGCGCGTTGGCGACGTTGAACCCGCCGGCGAGCGGCACCCCGGCGGCGATCCGTCGGCCACCGGGATCGAGCACGACGAAGTCCGAGCCGCTGGGGTGGGCGCTCACCTCGGCGGCGCGCCAGCCGGCGGCCGCGCCCTGCGCCGAGAAGGTCACCACGGGCAGCGCGGTCTCCCCCGCGAGCCGGCGGCCGTGCTCGTCGTCGGCGTTGACCACCGCCCGCCGGGCACGCTCAGGAGTGAACAGCGACGCCTTGGCGGCGTAGTAGTCCTCGACCGTCTCGTGGAAGTCGAGGTGGTCGCGGCCCAGGTTGAGGAACACCGCGACGTCGAAGACCACGCCGTCGACCCGGCCCAGCACCAGCGCGTGGCTGGAGACCTCCATCAGGCAGACCTCGACCCCGCGCTCGACCATCAGCGCGAACAGCGCGTGCAGATCGGGCGCCTCGGGAGTGGTCAACGCCGTCTTGACGTCCTCGCCCGCGACCCGGGTGCCGAGCGTGCCGATGACGCCGACGGTGACCCCGGCGGCGGCCAGTCCGCCCTCGGCGAGCCGGGTGGTGGTGGTCTTGCCCTGGGTGCCGGTCACCCCGATCATCCGCAGCCGCTCCGTGGGGTTGCCGTAGACCTCGGCGCTGAGCCGGCCCAGGACCCGGCGCGGCTCGTCGACGACCAGGACCGGCACGCCGCTCGGGGCGCGCTCCGCGCCGGCCGGGTCGGTCAGCAGCGCGACCGCGCCGGACGCGATCGCCTGGTCGGCGAAGTCGATCCCGTGGGCCCGGGCCCCCGGCAGCGCGGCGTACAGGTCCCCGGGGCGGACCCGCTGAGAGCTCAGAGTCACCCCCGTCACGACCGCCCCGACCTCCGGGGCGGGTACGCCGAGGAAGGCGGCGAGGTCGGTCGTCGAGGTGCGGGGCGGGTGCTGGGGGCGCGGGAGGAGGGGGTCGGTCATGACCGGGCGAGGGTATCCGGCCACGACGGACGACCGCTCACCACTCGACCGGCAGCTTCGACGGCTCGGTGCCGGTCGGCGCCACGCCGTACCGCCGCAGGGCGTAGCCCATGATCTTGGAGAACGCCGGGCCGCCGACCGAGCCACCGCCGCTGCCCTTGGCCGGGTCCTGGACCACGACGTAGACGGTGAACCGGGGGTCGTCGGCCGGGGCGAAGCCGCCGAAGGAGACGGTGGTGCTGCCGTCGTAGCAGCCGCACTCCTCGGCCACCCGCTGCGCGGTTCCGGTCTTGCCGGCCACCCGGTAGCCGGGCACCGCCGCCCCGGGCGCGACGCCGTCCTCGGGGTCGAGGACCCGCTCCATCATCCGCGCCGTCTGCTCGGCCGCCCGCTCGCTGACGACCCGCTCCTTCTTCGCGGTGTCGGTGCCGACGACGGTGCCGTCGGCCATGGTCGCCGAGCCCTTGATGATGTTGGGGTCCACGCGGACGCCGCCGTTGGCGATCGTGTTGACCGCGGCGGCCATCTGCACCGCGTTCACGGAGATCGACTGGCCGAAGCTGATCCGGTCCTCGGCCTGGCTGGTCCAGGCGCCGGGGCTCGGGAGGATGCCCGGCGTCTCGCCGAGCACGCCGATCCCGGTCTTCGCGCCCAGGCCGAACCGCTCCAGGTAGGCCCGCAGCTCGCCGTCCTGGAACTGGTCGGTGGCCAGCACGGTGCCGATGTTGGAGGACTTCGCGAGCACCCCGGCCAGGGTCAGCCGGATGGTGCCGTGGTCGAACCAGTCGCCGATCGGCCGGTCCTGGCGGTCCAGGCTGCCGGGCACGGTCAGCCGCAGTCGCGGGGTGACCCGACCGGTGTCGAGCAGGGCGCTCAGCGAGAGCACCTTCTGCACCGAGCCGGGCTCGTAGGGGTCGCTCAGCGCCCGCGAGATCCGGTTCGACTTCGGGGACTCGGCCGGCTTGTTGGCGTTGAAGGTCGGGTAGTCCGCGACCGTCAGCAGCTCGCCCGTGCGGGAGTCCATGACGATCGCGTAGCCCGACGAGCCGCCGGAGGACTTCACGGTCTGGCGCAGGACCCGCTGGGTGTACCACTGCAGGTCGCGGTCGATGGTCGTGGTGATGTCCTGGCCGTCGACGGCCGGGACGTTGGTGCTCTCTCCGAGGGGGATCTTGCTTCCCGCGCCCCGCTGGTACGACGCCTCGCCGTCCTTGCCGGAGAGGAGCTGGTTGAAGGCCAGCTCCATGCCGGCCAGCGGCCGGTCGCGTCCGGCCGCGTCGGGGGTGCCGACGAAACCGATCAGGTTGGCGGCGACGTCGTCGTTCGGGTAGGTCCGGACGGGGTCGCGCTCGGTGCGGAGCCCGTCGTACCCCTCCTCCTCGGCGGCCTCGACGACCGCGGTGGCCTGGGCGGCCGGGACCTGCCGGGCGATGTACTCGAAGCGACTGCCCTTCTCCCGCTGGCCGCGCAGCCGCGGGAGGATCGTGAAGTAGTCGACGTCAAGGCGGTTGGCCAGGAACTTGGCCAGCGCGGGCGCGTCCTTGGCCGTCAGCGTCGGGTCGGCGACCACCATCGCGCCGTCGACCGAGTCGGCCAGCGGCTCGCCGTTGCGGTCGAGGATCTCGCCGCGCTCGGCCGGCAGGTCGACGGTCTTCAGGCCCTCGGCGGCCGCCATCGCGGCGTACCCGTTCGGGTCGAGACCCTGCAGCTGGACCAGGCGGGCGCCGAAGGCGGAGAGCACCATGGCGATCAGGACGAACCCGATCCGCAGGCGCAACTGCGGGGACCCGCGCAGGTTCCCACGCCTGGTCGCCGGCTGGCGGTCTCGGCTCACGGTGCTCCCTCGCGCCATCAGCGGGCGTCGTCGTTCTTCGGCTGGTTCTTCTTATCCCCGGCGGCGTTCTCGTTGGCGGAGGGCTCGCCGCGGACGGTCACGACGTTCGGCGGCGGGTCCAGCAGCTTCGGGACCGGCGGGCCGTCCTCCTTCACCGGGAGCTTGTTGTCGCCGGTGGTCCGGCACGGCTTGCCGGTGACCTCACCGGTGACGGTGTCGAGGAAGCCGGTGCAGTCGGGCAGCACCATGCCCTCGCGCTGGGCGCGCTCGCCCAGGGTCTGCGGGTCGCGCTCCTTCTCCAGCTCGGCGGTCAGCTGCTCCTCCCGGGCGGCCAGGCTGGTGGCCCGCTCCTGGTAGGTGCTGATCGTGAACGACGCCTGCTGCATCGAGGTGTTGAACATCAGCAGCCCGACCACGCCCATCAGCAGGATGGCGCTGACGAACAGCACGAACGGCACGCGCGGCGCACGGACGGCGCGGGTGCGGGGGACGACGGTCAGGCGGGCCCGCTCGACGGCGGCGCCGGCGATGCGGGGGACGCGGGACCGCAGCGAGGCGGCGGGCTGGCTCATGCTGCACTGCTCATCTGGTGGCTCCCGGGGAAGAGGGACGGACTCGTTCGACGGCCCGCAGCCGCACGGACGCGGCTCGGGGGTTCTGCGCTGTCTCGGTGGCGTCGGCCTTCTCGGCGCCGCGGGTGACCAGCCGGAGCGCCGGCTCGCTGCCCTCGGGCACGAACGGCAGGTCGGGCGGGACCTCGGAGCGGGTCACGGCGGTGAACGCCTGCTTGACCAGCCGGTCCTCGAGCGAGTGGTAGGACTCCACGACCACCCGGCCGCCGACGCCGATCGCGGCGATCGCGGCGGGCATCGCACGGCGGAGCACGGCCAGCTCGTCGTTGACCTCCATCCGCAGCGCCTGGAAGGTCCGCTTCGCCGGGTGTCCCCCGGTACGACGGGCCGGGGCCGGGATCTCGTCGTAGAGCAGCTCGACCAGGCGGCCCGATGTCGTGAACGGCGTCCGTTCGCGCTCGCGGACGACCGCGCCGGCGATCTTGCGGGCGAACTTCTCCTCGCCGTAGTCGCGCAGCACCCGGGTCAGCTCGGCGGCCGAGTAGGTGTTGAGGACGTCGGCGGCGGTCGGGCCGGTGCGGCCCATGCGCATGTCGAGCGGCGCGTCCTCGGCGTACGCGAAGCCGCGCTCGCGGACGTCGAGCTGCATGGAGGAGACGCCGAGGTCGAAGAGGACGGCGTCCACGGTGGTCAGGCCCTGGTCGGCCACGACGTCGGCGATCTCGTCGTACACGGCGAGGACGCCGGTGAACCGGTCGCCGTACGGCGCCAGCCGGGCGCCGGCCAGCTCGAGCGCCGCGGGGTCGCGGTCGACCCCGATGACGCGGGCGGTCGGCACCCGCTCGAGGACCGCCTCGCTGTGGCCGCCGAGGCCGAGCGTGCAGTCGACCAGCACGGCGCCGTCGCGGCCCAGCGCGGGCTCCAGCAGGGCGACGACCCGGTCCAGGAGGACGGGGACGTGGAGGGGGGAGGCCATGTCCGGGTCAGCGCCCGAGGTGGGTCAGCAGGACGACGGTGAGGGCGGCGCCCACGGACACGACGGCGGAGAAGGTCATGAGGACGACGGCGTCGCGCGCCTGGTGGCGCACCCGCCGTCCGTCTTCCACTGGTGTGCTGCTCATCTCGACCCCGTCCGGTGAACTACTGGTGAAGCTGTCCCGAAACGGATCCGCAGGGCCAGGTCCCTGCCCGCTCTCCCGGGGAAGTCGCCGTCTGGAACCGGGGAAGTGATCCCAGCTGGCGGTGAGAGAGCGGGCACGAGACCTGGCCCTGCGCGTCCGTTGTGCTGCTGTGTGCGGTGGAGCTAGGTGGTGCTGGGCTCCTCGTCGAGCTCGGCGAACTTCTGCTGGGCTCCGGTGGAGAACTCCCGCCAGCGGGCGGGGTCCCAGATCTCGATCCGGTCCATGACGCCGATCACGACCACGTCCTTGTCGAGGCCGGCGTACTCCCGCAGGTTCGCGGGGATGCCGATCCGGCCCTGCTTGTCGAGCGCGCCCTCGTCGGCGCCCGCGAAGAGGACCCGCGCGTACTCACGCGCGCTCCGCACGGTCATCGGCGTGGCCCGAGCCCGGGTGGCCTCCTCCATGAAGACGTCCGTGGGCCACACGACCAGGCAGTTCTCCTGACCCTGCGTCACCACGAGCCCCTCTCCGAGTCGGTCCCTGAACTTCGCGGGAAGGAAGAGGCGGCCCTTGTCATCGAGCTTCGGCGTGAACGTGCCCAGGAACACCCGGCACCTCCATGTCGATTCCCTCTTCCCCCACTTCGCTCCACATTACCCCACATTGCTCCACCGTCAACCACATCGAGCGTGTCCGCGCGCCCGTTTCCGGGCCGTTCGCCCCGATCCACCCGATCGCCCCACTCCCCCGCTCCCGCTCGTCTGCCCAGGTCAGAGCGGTACGACGGCCCTCCGCGGGCCGGTGGTGGGGCGTGGTGGGGGAAACCAAGGCTCAGGTGGGGCGTGGGTGGAGGACGGGTGGGGCAACCGAACCGACCCCTCGCGAGTCGTAGGAAGGTCACGTGTGGACGGACCGCACCGCGTAAGTTGCGCGCACGCCCTACGGTTGAGGGACCGAGGTGGGGACGGACGGGGAAGGATCGATCGAGCGTGAGTACGCCGACTGCAGCAGGAGCCGACCTGGAGACGCTGGCCCACGTGGTCGGGCGGATCCGGGGCAACATCGAGTCCGTCATCGAGGGCAAGCCCGACGTGGTGAGCTCAGCACTCGTGGTGCTGCTCGCCGAGGGGCACCTCCTCATCGAGGACGTGCCGGGTGTCGGCAAGACGATGCTCAGCAAGGCACTGGCCCGGAGCATCGACTCGACGGTCCGTCGGATCCAGTTCACCCCGGACCTGCTGCCCTCCGACGTCACCGGCGTCTCGGTGTTCAACCAGGACACCCGGCAGTTCGAGTTCCGCCCCGGCGGCGTCTTCGCCAACATCGTGGTCGGCGACGAGATCAACCGGGCCTCGCCCAAGACGCAGTCCGCGCTCCTGGAGTGCATGGAGGAGCGTCAGGTCACGGTCGACAACGCGACGTACACGCTCGAGACGCCGTTCATGGTCATCGCGACCCAGAACCCGGTCGAGATGGAGGGCACGTACGCGCTGCCCGAGGCCCAGCGCGACCGGTTCATGTGCCGGGTCTCGGTCGGCTACCCGGTCGAGGCGGCCGAGATCGCGATGATCGCGAGCCACACCTCCGCGAACCCGCTCGACGACCTGGAGCCGGTGACCGACGCCGCCGAGATCCGCAAGCTCACCGCCATCGTCGGCCAGGTGCACGTGTCCGAGGCCGTGCAGCGGTACGTCGTCGCGCTGGCCGCAGCGACCCGTCGTACCGACGAGCTGACCCTGGGCGCGTCGCCGCGGGCGACGCTGCACCTCGTGCGCGCGGCGAAGGCGTACGCCGCCATACACGGACGCGACTTCGTGCTCCCCGACGACGTGCGCGGCCTGGCCCGCCCGGTGCTCGCGCACCGGCTGCTGCCCAGCGTCGAGGCCGCGATGAGCGGGCGGTCCACGGGCACGATCCTCGACGGGCTGGTCGCCGGCGTACCGGTCCCGGACGCGCGGCCGAGCCAGGTCTAGCCGGTGCGCGAGGCACTCGCCGGGCTCACCGTCCGCGGCCGGGCCTTCCTGGCCGCCGGCACCACCGCGGTCGTCTGCGCCGTCGTCCTCGGGCAGCCGGCGCTCACCCGGGTCGGGGTGCTGGTGCTCGCCCTCCCCCTCGTCACCGCCGTCGTCCTCGGACGCAGCCGCTACCGGCTGGCCCTCGTGCGGACCGTGAGCCCGCAGCTGGTCGCGGCCGGCCAGCCGGCCCGGGTCAACCTGACCCTCACCAACGAGGGGCGCACCCCCAGCGGGGTGCTGCTGCTCGAGGACCACGTGCCGTACGTGCTCGGCACCCGGCCCCGGTTCGTACTGGAGGGCATCGGCCACGGCTGGCGGCGGCACGTCACCTACCAGGTCCGCTCCGACGTCCGGGGCCGCTTCGAGATCGGCCCGATGACGGTGCGGGTCGGCGACCCGTTCGGCTTCGTCGAGCTGGGCCGCGCGTTCCGCACCACCGTGCCGCTGACCGTCACGCCGCGCACGGTCCCGCTGCCGACGATCCCCCTGGGCGGCGCCTGGACCGGGTCCGGCGACAACCGGCCCCGCGCGTTCGCGACCGGGTCCGCCGAGGACGTCACCGTGCGGGAGTACCGCCGCGGCGACGACCTGCGCCGCGTGCACTGGCGCAGCTCGGCGCGGATGGGCGAGCTCATGGTGCGCCGCGAGGAGCAGCCCTGGCAGTCGCGAGCGACCCTCTTCCTCGACAACCGGCTGCGCGCCCACCGTGGCCAGGGCATCGCCTCCTCGCTGGAGGCCGCGGTCTCCGCGGCTGCATCGATCGCTCTGCACCTCAGCCAGCGCGGCTTCACGGTCCGCCTGGTCACCGCGGCCGGCGAGGAGCGCGGCTCGGCCTGGCACCTGCGCGACGCCGACCTCAACGGCGCGGCCCTGCTGGAGGCGCTCGCCGTCGTCGAGGCGGTGCAGGCACCCCAGCTCGACACCGGCTGGCTCACCGAGCAGTCCCACGGCGGTCTGACCGTCGCCGTCCTGGGCGCGGTCGAGGGCTTCGACATGCCGGTGCTGCGTCGGATGCAGCACCACACCGGCTCCGCGCTCGCCGTCGCCCTCGACGTGGAGGCATGGACCTCGCCGGCCGCGAGCACCGGCGGCGCCACCCCGGTCCTGGCCCAGCAGGGCTGGCGGGCGGTGCCGCTCGGCCCGCGCGACCGGCTGGAGACGGCCTGGCAGGAGCTCGCCCGGCGCAGCACGCGGGCCCCCGACCGGGCGGGCAGCCGATGAGCCGCGCTCCCCGCACCGCCTCCGCCCTGACCGCGTCGCTGCTCACCGCCGCGGTGGCGGCCGCGACCACGTGGGTCGCGATGCTCTCGTGGCGCGGCTTCGCCGAGGACTCGGCCGGCTACCTCCGGCCGTTGCTCCTGCTCGCCGCCGTGGTCGCCGCCAGCGGTGCCCTGGGCCGCTGGTACCGGGTGCCCGGCGCCCTCCTGTTCCCCCTCCAGGTCCTGCTCTCCGCAGCGGCGGCCTGCTGGATCCTCGTCGGGTCGCCCGTGCCGCTCGGCGCGTCGTACGCCGAGCTGATCGACGTCTTCTCCGACGCCGGGGCGAGCGCCAACCAGTACGCCCCGCCGGTCCCGCAGCGCGTCTCGCCGATCGACCCGCTGCTGATCGCGGGTGGGCTGGCCTGCCTGCTCCTGGTCGACCTGATCGCGGGCACCCTGCGCCGGGTGCCGCTGGCCGGGCTGCCGCTGCTCGCGGTCTTCACCGTGCCGGTGAGCATGCTCGACGACGGCCTGTCGTGGTGGATCTTCGCCCTGTGCGCCGCTGGGTTCCTCGCCCTGCTCTTTCTGCACGAGAACGAGCAGATCGCTCGCTGGGGCCGCCCGCTCGGCACCGACCCGACCATCACCGACCCGAGCACGTTCACCGTGCGCACCGGGGCCGCTCGCGCGAGCGCCGGCGCCATCGGCGGGGTCGCGACCGCCCTGGCCATCGTGGTGCCGCTCGCCATCCCCACCCTCGACCTGCACCTGTTCGACTTCGGTCCCGGCTCCGGGGGCGACGACGAGATCACCCTCGAGAACCCGATGACCGACCTGCGCCGCGATCTCAAGCGCGACGTCGACCTCGACCTGCTCCGGGTGACGACCGACGACCCGACTCCGTCGTACCTGCGGATCTCGGTGCTCAACCGGTTCAGCGACGAGGAGTGGACGTCGGGCGACCGGTCCATCCCGACCGACCAGCTGCCCGACGGCGCGATGCCCCCGCTGCTCGGGGTCGACGACACCGTGCCGCGCGTCGAGCACGACTACTCCATCTCCGTCGGATCCGCGTTCCGGTCCAGCTGGCTGCCCACCCAGGCCCCGATCAGTGCGATCACGGCCGAGGGCGACTGGCGCTACGACGACGCGACGATGGACTTCATCGCCGGCGACGAGGACCTCGACACCGCGGGGCTGAGCTACGACCTGACCTCGGTCGACCTCGAGCTCGACGCCGCGGACATGGCCGCCGCCCCGCCCTCCGCGGGTCTGGTCGGATCCGAGTTCACCAGCGTGCCGGACGACCTCACCCCGATGGCCCGCGACCTGGCGCTGGCCGTCACCGAGAACGCCACCTCCCCCTTCGAGCGGGCCGTCGCCCTGCAGCAGTGGTTCCGCGACGGCGGCGGCTTCAGGTACTCCCTCGACGTCGACCTCGGCAACGGCGCCGACGACCTCGAGGCGTTCCTCACCGACCGGGTCGGCTACTGCGAGCAGTTCGCCTCCGCGATGGCCGTCATGGCCCGTGAGATCGGCATCCCCGCCCGGGTGGCGGTCGGGTTCCTCAGCCCCGAGCGGGTGAGCCGCTCGACCTACCAGTACAGCTCGTTCGACCTGCACGCCTGGCCCGAGATCTTCATCCCCGGCTCCGGGTGGGTGGCCTTCGAGCCCACCCCGGCCGGCCGGGCCAGCGGCGTCCCGTCGTACACCGACATCGAGGTCGGCAACGCGGCGCCGATCCCCACGCCCAGCGCCACTGCCTCGAACCCCGACGACCGGCCCAGCCGTGGCCAGTCGGAGAGCGCCAGCCCCACCGCCTCAGCGGACCCCCGCGCCTCGAGCGGTGACGACGCCGGCGGCGGGTTCCCGTGGCTGCCCGTGGGCGGCGGCGTCGTGGGCGCCCTGCTCCTCGCCGGACTCCTCACCCTGCCCCGGACCCTCCGTCGCGCCCGGCGCACCCGGCGCCTCGACGGGGACCCGGAGACCGTGTGGGCCGAGCTGCGCGACAGCGCCGTCGACCTCGGCGTGCCGTGGCCGGCCCAGCGATCGCCGCGCGAGACCCGCGAGCACCTGGTCGGCTTCCTCGGTGACCCCGCCGACGAGGGACCCGCCGCGGAGCGCCCGGCGCACGGCCGGCACGTGGCCCCCGGCCCGGCCAGCTCCCTGGACCGGATCGTGATCGCGCTCGAGCGGTCGCGCTACGCCCGCAGTGGGGCGGGCGAGGCCGGCCTCCTGCGCGAGGACCTCGTGGCGAGCATCGCCGGCCTGCGGGCCGGCGCCACCCCGCGGGCGGTACGACGCGCCGACTGGTGGCCGCGGTCGCTCCTCGGCTCCCCTGCCGCCGACTCGCGGCGGCCCGGAACCTCCCGACCGGCCGAGTCGGTGCACGGCGGTGTCGTCGACCACGCAGGCTGATCGTCCCCGCTTGCGCCGAGTCGGCGCGAGTCGAGGGCCGAGTCGGCGCGAACTCGCGCCGACTCGGCGGCGCTCCGGTTAGTCAGCCGCTCGGCTGGTCGCCGTCGCCGGGTCGTCGGCTCGCGAGAACAGGATGGGTCTCGACACGCCGGATCCGGCTTCGTTCCTCAGCCGGACGGCTCGCTCGACCACCAACGCCAGGGCCGCTGGCGCGTCCCTGACCGACACGCCGGATCCGGCTTCGTCCCTCAGCCGGACGGCTCGCTCGACCACCGACAGCCGATCCGCTGACGCGTCTCGGCTAGAACCCGCCGGACTCGCGGCGACGGCGCCAGCGCTCCTCCATGCGCTCCATGAAGGAGCCGGAGGAACGGGGGGCCCGCAGGGAGCGGCCACGGGGACGGCGGCCGCCCTCGATGACGGTGAAGCCGTGGGAGGGGTGCCCGGAGGTGCGGGCGGCGTCGGCGGCGGCAGCGGCCTGCTGGCCGCGGACGGCGTTCAGGCCGATGATCGCCGAGCCGAGCATGATCACGAAGCCGACGATGCCGACGATCCAGTTGGTCATCGCGCCGGCGAGCAGGACGGCCATGCCGAGCACGAAGACGACCCCCGCGGCGATCGCCCGGCGACGGGCCGTCCGACGCAGCGAGGTGCCCCGCAGCGTGGAGGCGAACTTGGGATCCTCCTCGACGAGGGCGCGCTCCATCTGCTCGAGCAGTCGCAGCTCCTCTTCCGAGAGTGGCACCGGTTCCTCCAACGGGGTCGAACGCGTCAGCCAGGCTCCCCGATCCTGGCGTGGGACCAATTCTAGGCAGGCCCTCACGAACACGGTAGCCGTCATCGACATTTTGCTCCCGAGCGGTTCCCGCTCCGGTCATCCGGCGACCGATCGACGGGTCCCCCGGTCGTGCCGCAGCAGGCTCGCCGGGCCCACGACCGCGGACCCGAAACGCGCCACCGCGCGGTCCACGGCCCGGTCCGCATCGGCCCAGCCGTGGTCGGGCTCACCCAGCTCCAGCTGGTGGTGGACGCCCGCCCGCGAGACCAGTCCTTCGACCCGCACGCCCACCAGCCGCAGGCGGTCGCGGTGGGCGCCGAGGGCGTCGTACAGGGCGACGGCGGTGCGGTAGACCTCCTGGGTGACGTCGGTGGGCTCGGGCAAGGTGCGCGAGCGGTTGAGGGTGCGGAAGTCGGCGTAGCGGACGGTGATGGCGACCGTGCGGCCGACCTTGCCGGCGCCGCGCATCCGCCGACACACGCGGGCGGCCAGCCGCAGCAGCTGGCGGAGCACGAAGCCCCGGTCGGCCGAGTCGCGTCCGAAGGTCTCCTGAGCGCCCATCGACCGGTCCGGCTCGCCGAGGCCGAACCCCGCGGCGTTGCGCGCCACGACCTCACTGCGGTCGGTGCCCAGCGCGAGGTCCATCAGGTGGGCGCCGGAAGCGCGGCCGAGGTGGTGCTGGAGCACCTCCAGGGGCATCCGGGCGACGTCGCCGACCGTGTGCAGGCCCAGGGCGCGCAGCGCGCTGCGGGTGCTCTCGCCGACGCCGTACAACTCGCCCACGTCGAGCGGGTGCAGCTGCTCGACCACCTGGTCGGGAGCGATGGTCAGCACGCCGTCGGGCTTGGCTCTCCGGCTGGCCAGCTTGGCGACCGAGCGGGTCGCGGCGAGACCGACGGAGCAGGTGATGCCCTGCTCGTCGTGGATCCGGGCCCGCAGCTGCTCGGCGATCGCCTCGGGCGGGCCCAACCGGCGGACCGCACCGCCGACGTCGAGGAAGGCCTCGTCGAGGGAGGCCACCTCGACCAGCGGCGTGACCCGCCGGAAGGTCTCCATCACGGCTCGCGAGACGGTCGAGAAGGCGTCGAAGTCCGGCGCGAGGGTCACCGCCTGCGGGCACAGCCGCCGCGCCTGGGCGCCGGGCATGCCGGAGCGGACGCCGAACGCGCGGGCCTGGTAGCTCGCCGACAGCACGACGCCTCGGTGACCGCCCCCGACGATCACCGGCTGGTCGCGGAGCTCGGGTCGGTCCCGCGTGGCGACGGAGGCGTAGAACGCGTCCATGTCGACGTGCAGGATCGGGGTCACCACGGCCGTCACGGCCGGGCCCGATCAGGGCAGAGGTCAGCGGTTCGCGACGACGTGCAGCTGCGTGGCGAGCGGGAGGTACTCGGGGCGCTGCGCGACGGCCTGCTCGAGCTCGACGAGCGCGGCGGTGGCGCCGGGCTCGAGCTCCAGCAGGGAGCCGGGGACCAGGTCCGCGAAGACCCGGACGCCGTGGACCTGCGGGGCGGCGAAGCCGGCGTCGGCGAGCAGGGCGACCAGCTCGTCGTGGGTGAAGCGTCGCCCGGCCCGGCCGGACGGCGAGGCGTCGTCGAGCAGGGCCAGGGCCTGCTGGAAGTGGCCCGCCATGGCCCGCGCGACCACGGCGGCGTGCCGCTGGGCGACGACGAGGCTGAGCGTGCCGCCGGGACGCAGGACGTCGCGGAGCGTGGCGAGCGCGGCGGCCGGGTCGTCGACCACCTCGAGGACGCCGTGGCACAGCACCACGTCGGCCGCGGCGGTGCCGGTGACGTCGAGCAGGCTCGACAGGTCACCCTGCTGGCCGGCGACCTCCACCCCACGCTCCCGGGCCCGCCGGTCCAGCGCGGCCAGGGCATCGGGACTGGGGTCGACCACGACGACCCGGTGACCGAGCTCGGCCACCCGGACCGCGAACCCGCCGGTCCCACCGCCGATGTCGAGGACGTCGAGC
This sequence comes from Nocardioides lianchengensis, assembly GCF_900101465.1. Classification (GTDB taxonomy): domain Bacteria; phylum Actinomycetota; class Actinomycetes; order Propionibacteriales; family Nocardioidaceae; genus Nocardioides; species Nocardioides lianchengensis. Next base: position 7,983 of record NZ_FMZM01000005.1, on the reverse strand, counting down.
CCGCCGTTGGAGGCGTCCAGGACCGGCCGCAGGGCCTCCCACACCACGGCGGTGCGAGCGGCGCCGCGCCGCTCGCTCGGACGCTCGGTCGCTGGCATGACGACCACCCTAGGGGGTGCGGGGGCGCTACGTCGGGCACGGGTCGGTCCGCCTTCCGGCTGGTCGACCCCGGGGCTCACGTCATCGAACAGCTGTTCGATGCGACCACGATAGCGCAGCCCGGGCCGCCGCGGTCAAGCCGCGCTCCCCCAGATCTCGGTCGCCCACTCAGGGTGGTCGATGAACGGGTTCCGATTGAACTGGTAGCTCTCGAAGATCACGTCGTTGCGGCGCATCTCGAAGGCGTCGACAGGGTCCGCGGCGCTCCAGGCGAGCAGCGTCGAGAGCTTGCCGATGTGGGGCGCCGAGCCGTTGCCGGTGACCTCATTGACCTCGAGGTCGGCGAACCCGTCACCTCCCTCGTAGCGGACCGACATGTAGAGGATCATCCGGGCGACGTCGCCCTTGACGGCGTCGCGGGGCTCCCAGGAGTCACCGTCGGCGAAGTTGCCGGGCGCCTCGTCGTTCTCCGTGCCGCCATTGTCGAAGTCGAGGTTGCCGCGGTCCGAGTTCACCGACACGTCCTCGGGCCGCAGGTGATGGACGTCGGTGCCCGGGCCGGTGGCCGTGCCGAAGTCGCCGTGACTCTTGGCCCACACGTGCTCGCGGTTCCACTGGTCGACCCCGCCGCCGTTGGCGCTCTTGGCGATGCTGTCGCCGGTGTAGAGCTCGATGACGTTGCTCGGATTGGCGGGATCCTCGTCGGTCTCCTTCAACGCGTCCCAGACCTGGGCGTACGACAGCTTGGTGACACCGGTCGAGATGATGGTGTGCAGCGCAGCCTCGAGCTCGGGCCCGGTCTTGCCGACCGCATCGGCGTAGTAGGTCTCGTCGTACTCACCGGTGCCGGGCTGCGGGTCCGGGTCGGGATCCGGGTCCGGCTCGGGATCGACGGCCCCGTCGGCCAGGGCGAAGGCACTGGCCCCGGTCACCCCCGGTCGGGAGAAGTACGACACCAGCGCGCCCGTCACGTCGACGCGCCGCCCCAGCAGCTCGGGGTGGGACTTCAGCCCCCAGGTGGCGCGGAACGCGCTCGGGACCTGCACGTAGACCATCTGTGAGGTGTCGGTCACCCCGGGCGCGTCGGCGAGCGCCAGCGCGTAGTCGGAGGGGTAGCCGCTGGTGACCACGGAGGTCGCGGACGTCGGCTGGCCCACGACGTAGCCGCGGACCGTGGCGACCGAGCCGTCCTGGCCGGCGCGTGCCGAGGCGACGCCGATCTCGCCGGCGGCGTGCGCGCCGTCGGCGAGCGGATTGACCAGGGCCAGGACAGCGGCCAGGAGAGGGACGAGCAGCAGGGCCGGCACACGGGCGGCACGGGACACAGCGAACTCCGATCGGACGGGCGGGAGGGCGCACCCAGTCCAGGGCGTCGCTCCCCCGCCGTCCAGACGGGGAAACCCTTGTCGTCAGGCGGAGCCGTCAGACGATGCCGTCAGCCGGCGCGGCTGACCGGCGCCGCGGAGCCGACGTGAGGCACCAGGCCGAGGGCCCGCTCGACCACCCCGAGGAAGCGGTCGGCGTCGCGCACCAGATCGTCGGCCTCGCGGGCACTGACCGCGCGGGTCGAGCCGGCCTCGGCGGCGGCCCGCTTGGGGGCCCCGGCGGCGAAGAAGCTCGCCCACTCGGTGAGCTCGGGCGCGACCTCGGTCAGCAGCACCCACGCGTTCTTCTGCGGTCGGCGCCGAGCCGGGGTCGGCCGAGCCCGGGCCGCCAGCAGGGCAGCAGCCGCCCGCAGCGCCGCGACGTGCGCACAGGCGTAGCGGGTCGGGACGTCGACCGCGCCGACGGCCTCGCTCAGCGACTCGGCCGACCGGGCGAGATAGGCGTGGGTGGTCGCCGGCAGGGCGTAGGGGTTGGGGGTGACTCCGGGCATGCTGCGTGCGTCGCTCATGTGCGTCTCCTCGTGCCGCCGACCCCGTGAGGTCCGACGGGAGCGGGGGTCGAGGTCGCTCCCGTCGGACCGTTCGAACATTTGTTCGAACACCTGAACGGTACACCGCGCCACCGACAGTGCGTCAAGGGCAGTGCCGGGAGTCGGGAGGAGCCTCAGTCGACCGGGGTCCCCGACCGGTCGGCCTCGCGCAGGAAGGCGGTGGTGTCGCGGTGGAACAGGAAGTAGACGAGGACCACCTCGATGACCAGCGAGACCGCCGCGAAGGCGACGTACAGGCCCGGCGGGTCGGTGCGCAGGCCGGCGATGGTGCCGAGCGCGGTGAAGGCGACCAGGACGGCCAGGCAGGTGCGCGCCCAGAGGTGACCGATCCGGACGAACGCCAGCAGGACGAGGGCCAGGCCGGCGATCACGACGAACAGCACCACGGCGACCGGCGCGAACGCCGGGATCTGCACGGGGCTGTCCTTGACGGCGTCGAGACCCCCCTGCTCGAAGGTCTCGCGCACCGACGGGTTGTGCTCGGCCCAGGACCGGATGAGCGAGTCCTCCAGGAACACCGACAGCACCGCGGCGACGGCCCCCAGGGCCAGCAGCACGCCCAGCACCTGGGTCGTGCGGGTGACGGTGGTCGGATGGTTCCCGGCCATGTATTTCCTTTCGAAGGAGGTCCGGCGAGGACCTAGAGTCCGCAGTATGACCACGGAGCACCCCACGATCACGCGCTTTCGCGACGAGCATGCACGACGCGGGGGCACCGGCGAGGTCGTCATTCTGCCGGACTCGGTCCACACCGCGGCACTCGCCGCCGAGGCGCTCGGCTGCGAGGTGGGCGCGATCGCCAACAGCCTGCTCTTCGACGCCGGCGGTCGGCCGGTGCTGATCCTCACCTCCGGCGCCCACCGGGTCGACACCGCGAAGGTCGCCGCGGACATCGGGGTGGAGCGGCTGAAGCGGGCCACACCCGAGTTCGTGCGCGAGCACACCGGCCAGGTCATCGGCGGGGTCTCCCCCATCGGCCACCCGGCGCCCGTCCCGACGTACCTCGACCCGTGGCTGCGACGCCACGAGGTGGTCTGGGCGGCCGCGGGTCATCCCGCGGCGGTCTTCTCGACCACCGTGGACGAGCTCCTCGCGCTGACCGAGGCCACCGAGATCGACGTGGCCTAGGAGGTGCGCACCGACCTGGCCGACCCGGCGGTGCGCGCCGCCCTGGCGGCCCGGCTCGGCGAGCGGTACGCCGGACGCCCGGTCGTGCTCGGTCCGGGGACCCTGGCCGGTTGGACCCCCTGGGTCGCCCGGCTGCGGCGGCTCGGCTGCCGGGTGGTGGTCGTCTCGACCGGCCCCGGCGTCGGCGACCCCCCTCCCGCGGGGTCGTGCACGGTGGTCGAGGTGGAGGCGCCGCCGACCCGGTGGACCACCGACGGGCTCCGGCTCCACGACCGGCTGGTCCGGACCCTGCCGGCCTCGGCCCGGGCCGCGATCGACGCCGTCGACCCGGACCGGCGGGGCTGCTGGGTCACCTCGCCGTTCGTCACGACCGACGAGCCCATCGACGGCCGTCCGGTGACCGGCGGGCGGCCCGCGTCGTACCTCGCCCTGGAGGACAAGTCCCGAGCCGACGCGGTCTGGTTCGCTGCCGGCGTCCCCCACTCCCCGTCCCGTCTGCTCCCCGTCGACGACGAGGCGGGTCTGGCCGACGCGACCGCGGAGCTCGCCGGCCCGCTCGGCACGGTCTGGTCGGGTGACGGGTTCAGCGGCGGCGGCGACTACGTGCGCTGGGTGCGCGACGCCGACGACCAGCGCACGGCCCGGGCGTTCTTCGCCCAGCACTGCACGCGGGTGCGGGTCCTGCCGTTCCTCGACGGGGTCCCGTGCTCGATCCACGGCCTGGTGCTGCCCGACGGCACGGCCGCGTTCCGCCCGGTCGAGATCGCCGTGCTGCGCGACCCCGCCGCGCAGGCCTTCGTGTACGGCGGGCTCGCCACCCACTGGGACCCGCCCGCGAACGACCGGGAGCGGATGCGCGACCTCGTGCGCCGGGTCGGCGCCCACCTGGCCGCTGCGCACGGCTACCGGGGCGCCTTCGGCGTCGACGGCGTGCTGACCGCCGACGGCTTCCGGCCCACCGAGCTGAACTCGCGGATGTCGGCCGGCCTGACCCTCCTCGCGCGCGCCGACCCCGACCTGTTCGCCCTGCTGCAGCCCGCGCTGGTCGACGGCGTCGCCACCGGGCTGGGCGTCGCCGACGTGGAGACCCTGCTGCCCCTGCTCGACGCGCAGCGCCACTCCCACGCCGTCGACCTCGACCCCGGCTCGTTCGTCCCGGTCGACGTCCCCGCACCCGGCCCCGGCGGGCGGCTGGCCGACGTCCTCGCCGCGCTTCGGCCCGACCTCGCGGCGGCTCCCGACGTACGACGCGGGGCGGTGCCCTAGGGTCACGGCCATGGCGCGGGTCGTGGTCGTGGGCGGCGGGTACGGCGGACTGGCCTCGGCGGCCCGGCTCGCCAAGCTCGGTCACCAGGTCACCCTGGTGGAGGCGGCGCCGACCCTCGGCGGCGCGCTGGGCCGGGTCGAGGCGGACGGGTTCGCCTGGGACGCAGGGCCGACGTACACGCTGCTCCCGGCGGTGCTGCGCGACCTGTTCCGCAAGTCCGGGCGGCCCCTCGAGCGCGAGCTGGAGCTGGAGCAGCTCGAGGTGGCACGCGAGCACCGGTTCGAGGACGACACCCGGGTCCGGGTGCCGGCCGGGCCGCGCGGCGCTCAGCTGACGGCCTTCGACGAGCTCGACCCGGGGCTGGGCCAGCGCTGGGTGGACCATGTGGCGTCGTACACGGAGGACTGGGAGGTGCTGCGACGCGGCTACCTGGAGGTCCCCTGGACGCCGGGGTCGCTGCCCCGCGATGTGGCGGCTCGCCTGGACGGTCGCGAGACGCTCCACAAGCGCCTGCGGAAGGTCTTCAAGGACGAGCGTCTGCGGATGGTCGCCGCCCACCCCTTCGTCGCGGACGGCCACGACCTGCGCAACGTGCCGGCCTGGGCCGGCCTCCAGGCGTACGTCGAGCAGCGCTTCGGCGCCTGGACCGTCCCGGGCGGGATGGGCGCGCTCGCGGGGGTGCTGGAGTCCCGGCTCGCGACCCGGAAGGTGGAGGTGCTGACCTCGACGACCGCGTTCGACGTGCTCGTGCGGTCCGGCCGGGCCGCGGGGGTCGCGACCGCCTCCGGCGAGATCGACGCCGACGTCGTCGTCTGCGCCGTCGACCCGCGCCGCCTGCCGGCGCTGGCGTCGTACGTCGACCGCACCATGCCGGCCATCCCACCGGTGGTCTGCCACGTCGGCGTCGAGGGCGACCTGCCCGCGCTCGACGACGCACCGGCCGAGCTGGTGCTGCACGGCGACCCGCTGCTCGTCGTCCGGACCGGCGGTACGGCACCCGACGGCGCCCGCGCGGTCACCGTGCACGGGCGCGGCCAGATCGCCGAGGACCTGCTGCGTGCGCTCGCCCGGCACGGCATCGACCTGCGCCCCGGCCTGGTCACCCGCGTGGACCGCTCGCCCCGTGACCTGGTCGAGCAGTGGGGTGGATCCCCGCTCGGGGTGCTCTGGCAGGGCCGCGGCACCGTGCGGCAGCGGCTGGGACCGCACACGCCGATCCCGGGCGTCTACGCCGCCGGCGCGTCGGCCACCCCGGGCTCGGGGCTGCCGTTCGTGGGGTTGTCGGCCGCGCTGGTGGCGCAGGCCGTGGGCGAGGCCTAGACCCCGACGTTGAGCGCCTCGAAGATCTCGAGCGTCGCCTTGGACCGGTTCAGCGTGTAGAAGTGCAGGCCCGGCGCGCCGCCGGCCAGCAGGTCCTCGCACAGCTCCGCCGCGACCTTGATGCCCTCGGCCCGCAGGGCGACCGGGTCGCCGTCGTACGCGGAGATCCGCTCGACGACCTCGGCGGGGACGTCGGCGCCGATCAGCTCGCCCTGGCGGCGGATGGCGTTGAGGTTCAGGATCGGCATGATGCCGGGCAGGATCGGCAGGTCGACCCCGCGGGCGCGGACCCGCTCGACGAGGGCGAAGTAGTCACTGGCCCGGAAGAACATCTGGGTGACCGCGAACTCCGCACCCGCCCGGGCCTTGGCGACCAGCACGTCGGCGTCGTGGTCGAGCGACTCGGCGGTCGGGTGACCCTCGGGGAAGGCGGCCACCGCGACCCGGAAGTCGCCGCGACGCCGGACCAGCTCGACCAGCTCGCTGGCGTAGGTCAGCCCGCCCTCGGTGGGCGTCCACGGCGCTCGGGGACCCTCGCTCGGGTCGCCACGCAGCGCCATCACGTGGGTGACGCCGGCCGCGGAGTAGGTGTCGAGGATGTGCTCGATCTCGGCCTCGGTGTGGCCGACGCAGGTCAGGTGGGCGACCGGCAGCATCGAGGTCTCGCGGGCGATCCGGCCGGTGATCCGCACCGTGGTGCCCCGGGTGGCGCCGCCGGCGCCGTACGTGACGGAGACGAAGGTGGGGCGGTAGGGCTCCAGGTCGCTGATCGCGCGCCAGAGCTGCTCCTCGCCGGCCTCGTCCTTGGGCGGGAAGAACTCGAACGAGAAGGAGCGGCCACCCTCGGCGATCAGGTCGGCCAGGCTGCGTCCGTGCTCGATGCTCATGGCACGAAGTCTAGGTTCGGACCCGGCCGAGGGACCGCATCGTCCGACCTCCGGGCGCCTGACCTACGCTCGTCGGCGTGACGGGCAGTGGATGGGACGGCGCCGGCTTCCGCGACCAGGTCCAGGCGGCGCTCGACGACTTCCTCGACGAGCAGACCGCCCGCCTCGCACCATTGGGCGACGACGCCGGACGGCTGTTGGCCGAGGCCCGCGGCGTGATCAGCGGGGGCAAGCGGTTCCGCGCGGCGTTCTGCTGGTGGGGCCACCACGCGATCGCGGCACCGAGCGACGAGAAGGCGCTGGTGCGGGCGTGCGCCGCCCTGGAGCTGCTGCACGCGAGCGCGCTGGTCCACGACGACCTGATGGACGCCTCCGACACTCGGCGCGGCCGCCCGGCGACGCACCGCGGATTCGCCACCGCCCACCAGCGCTCGCGCTGGCGCGGCGACCCCGAGCAGTACGGCGCCGCCGCCGCGATCCTGCTCGGCGACCTGCTGCTGTCCTGGTCGGAGGAGCTGCTGCGCCGCTGCGGGCTGCCGCTGGAGCAGGTGGCGCCGGCCCTCGCCGTGTTCGACCAGTGCCGGACCGAGGTGATCGCCGGGCAGTTCCTGGACGTGTCGGTGCAGGCCCGCGGCCACGCCGACGTCGAGACCGCGATGACCGTGCTGCGCTACAAGTCCGCCAAGTACTCCATCGAGCGCCCGATCCACGTCGGGGCCGCGCTCGCCGGCGCCGGACCGCAGGCGCTGGCGCGGCTCTCGGCCTTCGGGCTGCCGCTGGGCGAGGCGTTCCAGCTGCGCGACGACCTGCTCGGCGTGTTCGGCGACCCGGCGACGACGGGCAAGCCCGCCGGCGACGACCTCGTCGAGGGCAAGCGGACCGTGCTGGTCGCCCTGGCCCTCGACGGTGCGTCCGAGGCTGACGCCGCGCTCCTGGACGGGTCCCTCGGCACCCCGCTCGACGAGGACGAGGTCGCGGTGCTGCGCCGGATCATCGTCGACTCCGGCGCCCAGGAGCAGGTCGAGGCGGTCATCGCACAGCTCGCCGAGCTCGCCGTCGGCTCGCTGCGCAGCGGCTCGTTCGACCCCGCGGCCACCCAGGTGCTGGAGGAGCTGGCCTCCGCCGCCACGCAGCGGGTCGTCTAGCGGAGCCGCGCCAGTGGGTCCGCTGATGGTGGTCGAGCGGAGCCGCGCCAGCGGATCCGCTGATGGTGGTCGAGCGAGCCGCACGACCGAGCTTGCGAGGTCGTGACCGGCGTGTCGAGGGCTCGATCAGCTCTCGCGGGCGCCGTCCGCAGCGTCGTACGCCGGCGTGTCGAGGGCTCGATCAGCTCTCGCGGGCGCCGT
>NZ_FMZM01000013.1:97208-168810 GCF_900101465.1 Nocardioides lianchengensis | reverse complement strand
CGTCGGGCGCGGACGAAGGCGAGCACCGCGGGTGCGGTGTCGCAGTCGTCGAGGTCCCGAGCCATGCGCCCATTCTACTCGAACACATTATCGAATGCGAGGGTTGTCCACAGCCTAGTTCGAACGGTCGACCCCAGGTGACCGAAAGCCAGAAGCAGCCTCGTGATGGCCCTTGATCACCGCGGACGGTGAGCCCCCTTCTTTCTGTAAATGTCTTCGAACCGGCCTGGTGCACCGAGCAGACGCCACGGCAGGGGCCGACCTACCGGAGGTCGCTTGTTGGCTGCGGGGGTCTCGACGGGCGCTCAGGACTTCGTCCTTCACTGCTCGACCACCGGAGGGGACCACGGGCGGGGAGGATCGGAGGGGATTGCCGGGGACGACAGAGGACGCCGTACCGGGGCTGTTGGGGCGCTGTGCGAGTCCTGAGATCAGCACAGAGCCGTCACAGGAATCCCACAGGTAGCCTCGCCATCGTGTCCGGCATGGAGCTGACCCGACCCGATGGATCCCCGCTGCGCGTGCTCGTCGTCGACGACGAGGTCAACATCGCCGAGCTCATCTCGATGGCGCTGCGCTACGAGGGCTGGCAGGTGACGACGGCCCACACCGGCACGAAGGCGGTGGCCGCGGCGAAGGAGACACCACCCGACGCGGTGGTGCTGGACATGATGCTGCCTGACTTCGACGGCCTCGAGGTGCTGCGCCGGATGCGTGGGCTGGACCCGGGCCTGCCGGTGGTGTTCCTGACCGCCAAGGACGCGGTCGAGGACCGGGTGGCGGGGCTGACGGCGGGTGGTGACGACTACGTGACCAAGCCGTTCTCGCTGGAGGAGCTGGTCGCCCGGCTGCGCGGCCTGATGCGCCGGGCCGGCGCCCAGCAGGCGGCCGAGTCGTCGGTGCTCAGCGTCGGCGACCTGACCCTGGACGAGGACAGCCACGAGGTCTTCCGCGCCGGCCACGAGATCTCGCTGACGGCGACCGAGTTCGAGCTGCTGCGGTTCCTGATGCGCAACCCCAAGCGGGTGCTGAGCAAGGCGCAGATCCTCGACCGGGTCTGGAACTACGACTTCGGCGGCCAGGCCAACGTGGTCGAGCTCTACATCTCCTACCTGCGCAAGAAGATCGACGCCGGCCGCGACCCGATGATCCACACCATGCGCGGCGCCGGCTACGTGCTGAAGCCGGCGGCCTGAGCTCGTGCTCTCCCGTCCCCGGTCGCTGACGTCGCGGTTGGTCGTGACCGCGGTCGCGCTGGTTGCCCTGGTGTCGCTGCTGATCGGGGCGGCCACCACGGTCGCCATGCGCTCCTACCTCTTCTCCCAGCTCGACGATGAGATCGAGAACGCCAGCAACCGCGTGGCCCTGGTCGACCCGACGCGATTCAACCCCTCGGACCGCAGGGACCCCCCGATCGGCCGAGGTCCCCGGCAGACCAACGGCTCACTGTTCGCCAACGACGTGACCGGCGAGCTCAGCGGGGGCGTCGTCACCGACGACCCCTCTCCGAGCCCACTCTCCGATGCCGTCCTCGACGCCCTCGACGACATCCCGGCTGACGGCCAGGCGCACGCGGTGGAGCTCCCCGGGCTCGGTAGCTATCGGGTGGCGGCCGCCACCAACGCCGACGGGATCACCCAGCTCAACGGGCTCCCCACCTCCGAGGTCGACGACACCGTCTCGTCGCTGATCCAGGTCGAGGCATTGCTGACCGCCCTCGGCGTCGTACTCGCCCTCGGCGCCGGCCTCATCGTCGTACGACGCCAGCTGCGACCACTGCGCGAGGTCGCGGCGACCGCCCACACCGTCGCCGAGCTGCCGCTGGCGGAGGGCGAGATCGACCTGTCCGAGCGGGTGCCCGCCCACCTCACCGACGAGCGGACCGAGGTCGGCCAGGTCGGGTCGGCGCTGAACACGCTGCTCGCCCACGTCGAGGAGTCCCTCTCGGCCCGGCACCGCAGCGAGATGCAGGTGCGGCAGTTCGTCGCCGACGCCTCGCACGAGCTGCGCACCCCGCTCGCGACCATCGCCGGCTACACCGAGCTGGCCCGCCGCCGGCCCGGTGACACCGAGGCCAGCACGATGGCGCTCGGCAAGGTCGAGGAGGAGTCGCGGCGGATGACGGCGCTGGTCGAGGACCTGCTGCTGCTCGCCCGACTGGACGCCGGCCGACCGCTGGAGCGCGAGCCCGTCGACCTGACCCGGCTGCTGCTGGAGGCGGTCTCCGACGCCCGAGTGCTCTCCCCCGGCCACCACTGGCGCCTGGACCTGCCCGAGGAGGAGGTCGAGGTCGTGGGCGACGAGCAGCGACTGCACCAGGTGGTGACCAACCTGCTGACCAACGCCCGCAAATACACCCCCGAGGGCACCACGGTCACCGTCAGCGCCCGCCCGGGCTGCTTCGCGGTGCACGACGACGGGCCTGGCTTCGCGCCGGAGCTGGTCGACCACGCCTTCGAGCGCTTCGCGCGGGGCGACGCCTCGCGGCATCGCGAGGGCGGGGCGGGTCTCGGCCTCGCTCTGGTGCAGGCGATCGTCAGCGCCCACGGCGGCACCGTCTCGCTGACGAGCACGCCCGGGGACACGCGGATCGCCGTACGGCTGGGCTGATCCGGCGAAGTGCCCCCGCGGGCATCGAGAACCTGGCAGCCTGTGCGCACCCCGGCCGACCCACGGCCGCCCCCTGGGGAGCTCTCGTTGCGCCGTGCCCTCACCGTCCTGCTGACCCTCGCCGCCCTGGTGGCCGGCCTGCTGGCCGCGGCCCCGTCGACGGCCCAGGTCGCTGCTGTGGCCGCCGACCCCGGACCTGCCCAGGAACGGTTGAACCGCGGGCGCTACGAGACGGGCACGGTGCCGACCCCGGCCCCCTTCCCGACCGTGGAGCTCAGCCAGAACGGCGTCTTCCACCTCCACGCCGGGATCGTCCACTCCCAGCGGTACGGCGCACGCACCCGCTTCCCCGGCGCTCCCGTCGACTGGTCGCCGGGGCCGCAGTCGGCCTCGGCCGCCAGCGGCAGCGGTGACTACGTGGTGGCGGCCACCGCGCTGACGGCCGGCGCGGCGGTGCAGGTCCGGGTCGAGACGGTCGCCGTGGCGGCGACCACCGCGGTCGACCGGCCCTCCCCGTCCGTCCCGTCGACCGACGGCGCGACGACGCGTCGCCTCGATCTCGCTGCGTCCGGCGACCACGTCTTCCTCGCCGTCGTCCAGGGCAGCGCGGACGGCGCCCGCTCCGCCCACCTCCTCCGCAGCCCGGACCGCGGCCAGACCTGGGAGGCGCCGCTCGACCTGCTCGCGCTCACCGGGCTCGACGCCGAGGGCGGCTTGCCCGTGGTGAGCCTGGCGGCGGAGGGCTCCACCCTGGCGATGGTCGTGGGTGACGCCGACGAAGCCGGTTCGGCACTCGTCAGCGACGACCGGGGCGCGACGTTCGACGCCCCCGTGGATCTCGATGCCCTGGAGGCCACGCCCGGCGCCGTACGACGTCCGGCCGCCGTCGCGACGGACGGCTCGTCGGTCCGGGTCGCGTGGCTGCGGAGCACCTCCGGCTCCGCACCGGTCCTGCTGAGCGCCCTGGTCGGCGCCTCCGGATCGCCGGTGACCGTCCCCACCGCGCCCAGCACCTTCCCCGACGGCGTCGGCACCGAGGTCGTGCTCGCCCACCTCGGTTCGACGTACGCCGTCCAGGTCGAAGGCGGACGACTCTTCTCGCTCGACCCGGACGGCGCCTGGCGCTGGCCGCTGCCCTTCGAGCCCACCGACACCGAGGCCGGCTGCGAGCCGTCCTGTCCGACGATCCTGCCCGCCGCGGTGTACGGCGACCGGCTGGTCCACCGGGATCACGGCTACTTCTCCTACTGGTTCATCGACCGAACGCCCGCCCGGATGACTGTCCAGCAGAATCCCGGCGGCCTGCTCGAGGACTGGCAGACCGTAGTGCTGGAGTTCCAGGACGCCGGTGGGATCGACTCGACCCGGAGTACCTGCCACTTCGACGGCCGACGCCGCGAGTTCCAGCAGAACTGGCCGGGCATCACGTGCTCAGGGCCACCCTCCGTGCGCCCCGGCCGGCACGAGATGACCGCCACCATCGTCGACCTGGCCGGGAACGTGACGACATTCCGGCACGCGTGGACCACCGTCACGCGCAGTCGGGCCCGCTGGGTTCGCAAGCCGCGGCCGGAGAGCATGCCCGGACGCTCCACGGTGCAATGGCGGGTGGCCACCAAGCTCCCGTTGCAGCGCCAGTGGCTGGTCGTGGAGACCACGGAGCGCTCGCGCACCGTTCAGCAGCGGATCCCGGTCTCTCCCGGCCACGGCCAGCGCAGGATCCGCCTGCGCGCGGGCACGCGGATCTGCCTCGGCGTGCAGGCAGTCGGGACCGGCGTAGTCCAGCACTGGCCGGCCCGCACCTGCACGACGGTGCTGACCGACGACGCGCGCGGCATCGCGGGCGGTCGCCGCGTCACCGGCAGCCTGTTCCACCGTGGATCGGCCACCGAGCTCGTCACCGGGAGCGCGGCCACCGCCCGCAAGATCACCCGCGGGAAGGCCCGTTCGTGGCACCTCCGGGTGCTCACCTGTCCGACCTGCGGCGAGCTTCGTGTCGTCGACGGCGAGCGCACCCATCGCTACCGCCTGGACTCACCCCGGCCGCGGATGGTTTCCCTCCGGTGGTCCCCCCGCCGTACCCACCGCACGATCCGGCTCCATGGATCTGGCGGGCGGGTGGTGGTCGACGGGTTCTGGGCGGAGTAGGCACTCAGAGACTGACGCCGTGCTCCTTCAGCACCGCCACCGGGTCGACGGCGTCACCGCCGCCGGCGTGCACCTCGAAGTGCAGGTGCGGTCCGGTGGAGTTGCCGGTCGAGCCGACCAGGCCGACCACCTGGCCGGTGGTCACGGCGTCGGTCGCGGTGACGTCGATACGGGACAGGTGGGCGTACCAGGTGACGGTGCCGTCGGGGTGGGTGATCTCGACCTTGTTGCCGTAGGGCCCCTGCCGGCCGGCGAAGGTGACGATGCCGGCCGTGGCCGCACGCACGTCGGTGCCGGTGGGCGCGGAGAAGTCCTGGCCGGTGTGGATCGACTCCCAGTGCGGGCCGGTCTCGCCGTAGTGGCTCGACAGCCGGCGGTACGACGCCACCGGGAGCACCCAGGTCGCCGAGACCGGGCCCCAGTCCTTCATGGTCTCCCGCGCCAGCGCGGCGAGCTCGCGGGCCGCCCGGCGCTCGCGGCGCAGCTGGGCACGCCGCTCGGCCTTGCGGGCGGCCTTGCGGGCCTGGGCGGCGGTGGTGACCGGAGCGACCGACGGAGCCGCGGCAACCGGAGCAGCGGGCGCCGGCGCGGCCGGGGCGGACGACGACGGTGCGGCCGGGGCCGGCGCCGCGGAGGCCGACTCAGCCGGGGCCGGCGGCTCGTACGACGCCGAGCGCGGGTAGGCGGGTGCGGCTGCCGGCTCGACGTCGTCGACCAGGGCGGCGGCGGGCCGCTCGGCCGCGGGCTGCTCGAGCAGCGGTACGGCGACCTGGGCGGTCGCCGTACCGACGACGACGAGAGCCGCGACGCCGAGGGCGCTGCCGACCAGGCCGGAGGTCCACCACGGGGCGTCAGCGGACACGGAGCGCTTCCTGAACAGGGGTCACGTGGGGCCCTTCGGCGCGCTCGCGCCGGACCTGACCACTTCGCAGGTTCGTGATCCGCCGTCATCTTCGTTAGCCTGGCCCCCAGATTGTCAGACAATCCTGGTGAATGATCCGAGGAGGCGAAACGATGACGGCCATGGCCACCACGACGAGCACGAGCACGCAGCACGAGTCGAGCACCGAGCAGTTCCAGCGCGCGGAGTCGCGCACGGCGCACAACTACCACCCGCTGCCGGTGGTCGTGGAGCACGCCGCCGGCGCCTGGATGACCGATGTCGACGGCACCCGCTTCCTCGACCTCCTCTCGGGCTACTCCGCCCTGAACTTCGGCCACAGCCACCCGGTCCTGCTGCAGGCGGCGCACGCCCAGCTCGACAAGCTGACGCTGACCAGCCGGGCGTTCGTGCACGACCAGTTCGCCGACTTCTGCGCCGCGCTCGGCGACCTGTGCGGCAAGGACCTCGTCCTGCCGATGAACACCGGCGCCGAGGCCGTCGAGACCGCGATCAAGGTGATCCGCAAGTGGGGCTACGAGGTCAAGGGCATCGCCCCCGACCAGGCCGAGATCATCGTCGCGGCCGGCAACTTCCACGGTCGCACCACCACCATCGTCGGCTTCTCCGACGACCCCGACGCCCGCGACAACTTCGGTCCGTTCGCGCCCGGCTTCGTCATGGTCCCGTACGGCGACCTCGCCGCGGTCGAGGCCGCGATCACCGAGAACACCGCGGGCATCATCATCGAGCCGATCCAGGGCGAGGGCGGCGTGGTCATCCCGCCGGACGGCTTCCTGCGCGGCCTGCGCGAGCTGTGCACGCAGCGCGACGTGCTCTTCGCGGCCGACGAGATCCAGGCCGGCCTGGGTCGCACCGGCAAGACCTTCGCCTGCGACCACGAGGACGTCGTCCCGGACCTCTACCTGCTCGGCAAGGCCCTCGGCGGCGGCATCGTGCCGGTCTCCGCGGTCGTGGCGAACCGCGAGATCCTCGGCGTGCTGCGCCCGGGCCAGCACGGCTCGACCTTCGGCGGCAACCCGCTCGCCTGCGCGGTCGGCACCGCCGTCGTCGGCATGCTGGCGACCGACGAGCCCCAGACCCGCGCGGCCGAGCTCGGCGTCGTCCTCCGCGAGCGCCTCGAGGCGATGATCGGCCACGGCGTGCTCGCCGTACGCACCCGCGGCCTGTGGGCCGGCGTCGACATCGACCCGCAGGTCGGGACCGGCCGCGCGGTCTGCGAGAGGCTGATGGCCCGCGGCGTCCTGGCCAAGGACACCCACGGCTCGACCATCCGCCTCGCTCCCCCGCTGGTCGTCTCCGAGGAGGACCTCGTCTGGGGCCTCGACCAGCTCGCCGCGGTCGTCCGCGGCGACTGAGCCCTCGCCGAGTCAGCAGAAGTTGCGGGCCGAGTCAGCACTACTGGTGCTGACTCGGCCCCACGTCAGGGCTGGAGGAGGGTCGCCTCGACGAGGGGGCGGAGGCTGCCGGCGAGGATGCCGATCAGCTCCTCGCGGGTGACGCCGTTCGGCTCGACCTTCCAGGTCAGGACCAGCTCCTCGGTCATGGCCGACCACCCCCGCACGACCAGCCGGACCGCCGGAGTGTCGGGCAGGATCTGGTTGCCCGCGTCCTCCCGGAAGATCCGGTCGGTGAGCGCGGCCCGCGCCTCCTCGTAGATCGCCCGCAGGGCGGCGTTGCCGCTGGCCGCCCCCTTCACCAGCGAGAGGTAGCCCTCGTAGTTGGCCACGACGTAGTCGAGGTAGGCGGCCATCGAGACCAGGAGCCGCTCCTCCGGCTCGCCGTCGACCGGCGGCGCGGTCTGGGCGATCAGGTCGTCGGCGGCCCGTCGTACGACGGCCTCACGGAAGTCGTGCTTGCTCCCGAAGTAGTGGTAGAGCAGCCCGCGCGAGATGCCGGCCTCCTCGGCCAGCAGGTCGATGCTCAGCTCGTCGAGCGACCGGGTCGCCAGCAGGCGCACGCCGAGGTCGAGCAGCTGCTCACGGCGTTCGGCCGGGCTGAGCCGGGTGCGTACGGACTGGGTCACGCTGACCATCCTACCTATTGACAGTCGTTCAATAAGAGGTACGGTCAAATGCATGTCCCTCCCTCCCCGGAACGCGCCCACCCGCGTCGAGCACCTCGTCGTGGGTGCCGGGTTCGCCGGCCTCTGCACCGCGATCAAGCTGCAGGAGGACGGCGAGACCGACTTCCTCGTGGTCGAGAAGGCCGACGACGTCGGCGGCACCTGGCGCGACAACACCTACCCGGGTGCGGCGTGCGACGTCCCGAGCCAGCTCTACTCGTTCTCGTTCGCGCCCAACCCCGACTGGACGACGTCGTTCTCCCAGCAGCCGGAGATCCAGGCCTACCTTCAGCGGGTCGCCCGCGAGGCCGGCGTGCTGGACCGGTTCGCCTTCGGGACCCGTCTCGAGGACGCCCACTGGGACGACGACGCCCACGAGTGGGTGACCGTGCTGTCCGGGGCGGTCGCCGGCGAGGTCCGCTCCCGCACGCTCGTGCTCGGCGCGGGCGCCCTCTCCGAGCCGAAGCTGCCCGACATCGACGGCCTCGACGGGTTCGGCGGGGAGATCTTCCACTCGGCGCGCTGGGACCACTCCGCCGACCTGGCCGGCAAGCGGGTCGCTGTGATCGGCACCGGCGCGTCGGCGATCCAGATCGTCCCGGAGCTGCAGCGGACGGTCGGCCACCTCGACGTCTACCAGCGCACCGCGCCGTGGATCATCCCGCGCGCCGACCGCCGCTACTCCTCGCTCGAGCGCGCCGCCCTGCGCTCGGTCCCCGGCCTGCAGCGGGCCTACCGCACCGGCATCTACCTCGCCCGCGAGAGCTACGTCCCGGCCTTCACGGTCCAGCCCAAGATCGCCTGGCCCGCCAAGCAGCTGGCGCTGGCCAACATCCGCCGCGGCATCGAGGACCCGGCCCTGCGCGCGCGGGTCACGCCGACCTTCGAGCTCGGTTGCAAGCGGGTGCTGATCTCGAACACCTACTACCCCGCGCTCGCCGCCGACAACGCCGAGCTGGTCACCGACGGCATCGCGAAGGTCACCGCCGACGCGGTGGTCACCACCGACGGCACCGAGCGGCCCGTCGACGCGATCGTCGTGGCGACCGGGTTCCACACCACCGACCTGCCGATCGCCGCCCAGGTCACGGGCCGGACGGGTCGGACGATCGCGGAGGTGTGGGACGAGCGCGGCATGTCGGCGTACAAGGGCGCGACCGTCCCGGGCTTTCCCAACCTGTTCTTCGTCGTCGGGCCGAACACCGGGCTCGGCCACTCCTCGATGGTCTTCGTCATCGAGTCCCAGGTCGCCTACCTGCGGGCCGCCGTCCGCGCGATGCGGGAGGAGCGGTACGCCGCGGTCGAGCCGACCGAGTCCGCCACGGACCGGTGGAACGACCGGCTCCAGAAGCGCATGTCCCGCACGGTCTGGAGCACCGGTGGCTGCTCCAGCTGGTACCAGGACAAGCACGGCCGCAACACCACGCTCTGGCCGCGCGCGACCTTCACCATGCGCGCGCAGCTGGCCTCGTTCGACGAGGCCGCCTACACCTGCACCCCGACCCCCACCCGCACCCCGACACGTGAGGACGTGACCGCATGAGGACCCTCGACGGCAAGGTCGTCGTGATCACCGGCGCCGGATCCGGCATCGGCCGGGCCCTGGCCCTGAACGCCGCCGGACGCGGCGCACTGCTGGCCATCTCGGACGTCAACGAGCCCGGCCTGGCCGAGACCGTCGACCTGGTCAAGGCGGCCGGCGCCCGCGAGGTACGGGCCGACACCCTCGACGTCGCCGACCGGGCCGCGATGGCGTCGTACGCCGCCGCGGTGGCCGAGCAGTTCGGCCGGGTCAACGTGGTGGTCAACAACGCCGGCGTCGCGCTCGCGGGCGACTTCACCGACCTCGCGTACGACGACATCGACTGGATCATCGGCATCAACCTGACCGGCGTGCTGAACGGCACGAAGGAGTTCCTGCCGCACCTGATCGCCTCCGGCGACGGTCACCTGGTGAACCTGTCGTCGCTGTTCGGCCTGGTGGCGATGCCCGGCCAGAGCATCTACAACGCCACCAAGTACGCCGTCCGCGGCATGACCGAGGCGATCCGCATCGAGATGCTGGCCGCCGGCCACCCCGTCGGCGTCACCGCGGTGCACCCGGGCGGCATCAAGACCGCGATCGCCCGCAACGCCCGGGTGTCCTCGAAGGAGGACCAGGCCAAGACCGCCCAGCTCTTCGACAAGAAGCTGGCCCGGATGACCCCGGAGAAGGCGGCCTCGATCATCGTCGAGCAGGGCATCCTGGGCGGCAAGGCCCGGGTGCTCGTCGGCCTCGACGCGCACCTGCTGCACCAGTTCGGCCGAGTGCTGGGCTCGCGCTACCAGGACGTGGTCGCGCGGGTGTCCAAGCGGGTCATGCCGGAGAAGGCCAAGATCGTCTGAGGGGGCCGGCCCACAACCGGCGCGATTGCGCTGGTGACGGGCGGGTAGGCCCCATTCCGCCCCGCAACCGGCGCAATTGCGCCGGTTGCGGAACGGGCGTCAGCGCGGCTGCCGCTTGGCGCGGGCCGCCTGGACCTTGGCGACGCCCGCCTTGATGCGGGCCTGGTTCTGGGGCTTACGGGCCTCGTCGTAGACCTTCTTGGCGATTCCGAGGGCCGCGACCTTGCGCATGATGCTCATGCCCACACTTGTACCCGGTAGAAAGAAGCCCGTGCCTCCTCAACCGGGTGATCCCGTTCGCATCGCGATGAGCAAGTGGGGCGACCGCCCGCACTGGGAGTTCGACGCGACCTTCCTGGGCGCGGACGAGCACGGCGACTGGATCGGCGTCCCGGCCGGCACCCACCACGCCCGCCCGGGGGCGCAGTTCGACTCCGAGGTCGACTCGGTGACGCTCGCGCCGCGCGGCAGCCCGTGGTGCGCGACGTTCAACGCACCCGGGAGCTGGTGCACCGTCTATGTCGACATGACCACGCCGCCGTACTGGGACGGCGCGACGCTGCGCGCCGTCGACCTCGACCTCGACGTCATCCGCGGCTCCGACAAGATGGTGTGGGTGGACGACGAGGACGAGTTCGCCGAGCACCAGGTCTCGCTCGGCTACCCGCCCGAGATCGTGATGATCGCCGAGGCTAGCCGCGACGCCGTACGGGACGCCGTACGACGCCAGCAGCCGCCGTTCGACCTCGCGACGCCGCAGGCGTGGCTCCGGCGGGTCGCCGGGCTCAGCCCTCGCTGACCGACCCGCGCCTCGACCGGCGGCTCGACCGGCCGGTCATGGTCCGCACCGGACCGACCAGGCGCGGGCCGGCGAGCCGCGACTCGACCTTGCGGGCCTCGCGCTTGAGCGGCTGGGCGACGTACTCACCGAGGATCACGCCGGAGGAGAGCGCGATCGCGACCGACGCCGCGGTGACCATCGCCAGCAGGCCGGCGGAGGTGTAGGCGCCACCCTCGGCCAGCAGGGTCAGGCCGCGGTAGATCGACAGGCCCGGCAGCATCGGCACCACCGCCGACACCACGACGACCAGCGGAGGCACCCGCATCCGGCCCGCCACGGTGTAGCTGACCAGGCCGACGAAGAGCGCGGCCATCGCGACCGACCAGGTGCGGCCGATGCCGGGGAACTCCACGGACTGCGAGATCCCGATCGCGACCGCCGCGACGATCGCGATCGGCAGCAGGATCCGGCGGGGGGCGTACGACGCGTACGCGAACGCGCCCGCGCAGAGCGCCGACCCGAAGGCCAGCATGGTCGCGCTCTGGAGGTCGCCGCGGCCGGGGTCGAGCTGCGGGATCTCGACGCCGAGGGCGCCCGCGAGGCTGAGACCCCCGCTGACCCCGCCGATGATGCCGGCGGTCGCCAGGATCGCCTCGGTGAGTCGCGCGGTGGCGGTGATGTAGAAGCCGGTGAGGGCGTCCTGGAGCGCGCCCATGAACCCGATGCCGGCCAGCAGCATGATGATGTTGGCGGTGACGACCAGGGAGACGTCCACGTCGAGCGGGGTCGCCGCGGCCGCGAGGGCGATCAGCGTCGCCACCCCGCCGCCGGCGACCTGCTGGTAGAAGGTCGGGATCCGGCGCCGCGAGATCGCCAGCTGCAACCGGTCGATGAGCGCCGAGGCGACGAACGCCAGCGCGACCACCACCGGCCCACCGCCCAGCTGGATCGCCACGCCTGCGCACATCAGGCCCCACGCGAGGGTGATCGCCCAGCGCGGCCGGTCGTGGCCCGAGGAGACGATCCGGGCCAGCGAGGCGCGGGCCTCCTTCAGCGTCACCTCGTCGCGCAGC
Organism: Nocardioides lianchengensis; assembly: GCF_900101465.1. Taxonomy (GTDB): domain Bacteria; phylum Actinomycetota; class Actinomycetes; order Propionibacteriales; family Nocardioidaceae; genus Nocardioides; species Nocardioides lianchengensis. The sequence goes on along the minus strand of NZ_FMZM01000013.1, from coordinate 156,847 downwards.
ACCGCCCGGACCAGGTGGTCGACGCGGGTGAGGTGCTCGTAGTCGATCACCCGCTGCCGGACCTGGCGGGTGGCCAGCAGCGGCACCTCCTCGGGGTCCCGCTGCCAGCTCATCGACAGCGAGGTGAAGGTGACGTCGATGTCGGCGTCGCGCAGGCCCAGGTGGTAGGCCACGGTCTGCATGGTGGCCGTCACGTCGGCCGCTCCGGCGCCCGAGGCGAGCAGCAGCTCGCCGACCCGGAGACAGAAGTCGAGCCCGAGGTTGACCTCCCGCACGTCTCCCCTGATCTGCGCCATGGCCGCGATGGTGCCAGACCACCCTGACCACTGTGGAAGGCTGGGGACCGTGCGGATCGACTTCAGGGGATCGCCCGAGCCCACGCTCGGCGTGGAGTGGGAGCTCGCGCTCGTCGACCGCCGCAGCCGTGACCTCCGCAACGACGCCAGCCACCTCTTCGCGCGGGCCAAACCGCGCCTCGCCGAGCCCGAGCGGCTCCACAAGGAGCTGTTGAAGAACACCATCGAGCTGGTCACCGGGGTCTGCCACACCGTCGACGAGGCGATGAGCGACCTGCGCACCACGCTGGGCGCGGCGATCGCGGCCGGCGATGAGCTCGACATCGACCTGTACGGCGCCGGGACCCACCCGTTCGCCGACTGGAGCGGGCAGCAGCTCAGCGAGGGGCACCGCTACGAGGAGCTGATCAACCGCACCCAGTGGTGGGGCCGCCAGATGCTCATCTGGGGCGTGCACGTCCACGTCGGGCTACCCGAGCGCGAGCGGGTGATGCCGGTGCTGTCGGCGCTGCTCAACTGGTACCCGCACCTCCAGGCCCTCTCCGCCTCCTCCCCCGTCTGGGCCGGCGTGGACACCGGCTACGCCTCCAACCGGGCCCTGATGTTCCAGCAGCTCCCGACGGCGGGCCTGCCGTTCCAGTTCGAGACCTGGGCCGAGTTCGAGTCGTTCGCCCACGACCAGATGACGACCGGGGTGATCGACGAGCTCTCGGAGATCCGCTGGGACGTCCGCCCCGCGCCCCACCTGGGCACCATCGAGAACCGGATCTGCGACGGCGTCTCCAGCATCGACGACCTGGCCGCCCTGGTCGCGCTCGTGCACTGCCTGGTCGTCGACCTCGACACCCGGCTGGCCGCCGGCGAGACGCTGCCGACCATGCCGCCGTGGCACGTGCAGGAGAACAAGTGGCGGGCCGCCCGCTACGGCCTCGACGCCATCATCATCCTGGACGCGCAGTCGCAGGAGCGGCTGATCACCGACGACCTGGCCGAGCTGCTCGTCCGGCTGGAACCAGTCGCCGATCGGCTCGGCTGCTCGGCGGAGCTGGCCTCGGTGGCCGACATCCCGCGCCGCGGCGCGTCGTACCAGCGCCAGCGCGCGGTCGCCGCGCGCTCCGGCGGCGACCTGGTGGCGGTCGTCGACTCGGTGGTGCGCGAGCTGCGCGCCAGCCTCTGAGCCGCTACCGCGCGTAGCCGCCGTCGGGCGGCACCATCTCCAGCCGTACGCCGAGGAGCCGCACCGGTCGGTCCCGGTCGCGCTCGTCGAGGCGGTCGAGCAGCGCGACCGCCGCCGCGGCCAGCGTCTCCGGGTCGTTGCTCGCCGCCGGCAGGGTCAGGCTGCGACTGACCGTGAAGAACGGCCGGTAGCGGACCTTCAGCCCCACCCGGGCCGCCGGCCGGCCCTCGCGGTCGATGTCCTCGACCACCCGGCGGGTCAGCACCCGGACCTCCTCGGCGATCCGGTCGGCGTCGACCAGGTCCTCCTGGAAGGTGGTCTCGCGCCCGTGGGCCCGCGGCGTCCACGGGGTCGCGTCGACCGGGCTGGTGTCGGCGCCGCGCCCGAGCCGGTGGTACCAGGGCCCCATCGTCGGGCCCAGCTCCGCCGCCAGCACCCGGGCGTCGGACTCGGCCAGCTGGCGCACCGTCTCGATGCCCAGTGCGGCCAGCTTCTTCTCGGTCTTGGCGCCGATCCCCCACAGCGCCCGGGTGGGCCGCTCCCCCATCACCTCGAACCAGTTCTCGGCGGTGAGCCGGAACGTCCCGCGCGGCTTCCCGAGGTCGGTCGCGACCTTGGCGCGCAGCTTCGTGTCACCGATGCCGACCGAGCAGTGCAGTCGGGTCGCGGCCAGCACCTCCTCGCGGACCCGGTCCGCGAACGCCTGCGGGTCGAGGTCGGCGTCGGGGACCGAGGCGGCCACGAACGCCTCGTCCCAGCCCAGCACCTCGACCACGACCGGGGCACCGCCCCAGGTCAGTGCGCGCAGCGTGTCCATGACCTCGGCCGAGGCGGCGTCGTACGCGTCCTTGTCGACCGGCAGGAAGACCGCATCGGGGCACTTGCGGGCCGCCAGACGAAGCGGCATGCCGGAGCCGACGCCGTGCTCGCGCGCCTCGTACGACGCCGTCGACACCACGCCCCGCTCGCTCGGGTCGCCCCGGCCGCCCACGACCACCGGCCGCCCGGCCAGCTCGGGCCGCCGCAGCACCTCGACCGCCGCGATGAACTGGTCGAGGTCGACGTGCAGGACCCAGGCGGTCATCGCGGGGCTCATCGCGGGGGTGGCGGGAGCGCCTCGGTGGACTCGCGCTGGTCGAGACCGGTGAGCAGCAGGAGGTCGACCACGACCGAGCGCAGCTGGGCCAGCACGACCTCGGCGTTCATCTCGTCGGCGCGCTCGACCCGGCCGGTCGCGTCGCCCACCGCGAGCAGCTCGTCGCGCGCCCCGACGGCCATCCGGTCGGCGGCCAGCTCGTCGGCGACCCGCTCGGCCGCGGCGGCCAGCTCCGTCGCCAGCATCGAGTACGACGACGGCACGGGCCGCCGGTGGTAGGCCGCGACCGCGACCTGCCGGACCAGCACGCGGGTGCTGCGCAGCGCCCGGTCGAGCGGGTCGACCAGCTCGGCCATCCGCCGGATGTTGCCCTTGTGGCGCACCCGGAACGGCGAGGAGGCGACCACGGCCATCCCCTCGTCGGCCGCCGCCTGGAGCTCGCGGATCAGCCCGTCGGTGGACCGGGCGTCGGCCAGCAGCTCCAGCCCGTGCTCGACCTCCCCGTCGACCATCACCTCCCCCGCCGCGCGCAGCAGCCCGGCGATCTTGCGCATCACCACGGCCGCCTGCTCGCGCGGTCGCCGCAACGGCGCGGCCGGTACGACGGTCGCCGCGACCAGTGCGACCGCTCCGCCGATGACCGCATCGGTCCAGCGCGTGAACGCGGCGTCGGGCTCCGGGACGAGGGTGCTGACGATGATCGACTGCACCGCGGCCTGGGTGACCAGCAGCTGGCCGCCGTCGAGCAGGAAGGCGCTGGACATCGCGAGCCCGACGATCAAGGCGATCTGCCACCCGCCGGTGCCGAGCTCGAGCACCAGCAGGTCGGCGATGAGCACCCCGACCGCGACCCCGACGGTGATCTCGGCGACCCGGCGCAGCCGCTGGCCGTACGACGTGCCGAGCGCGACCACGGCCGCCACCGGCGCGAAGAACGGCGTCGGGTGGTCGAACAGGTCGGCCGCGACGACCCAGGCGACGCCGGCCGCGATCGCGCACTGGGCGATCTGCCAGCGCTTCGAGCTCAGCCGGGCGATGCGGGCCCGGACCGACAGCCGGCTGCGGCTCCACATCCGGTCGAGCGGTCCGGCCTCCATGGGGTGATGGTCCCACGGGACTCAGGTCGCCTGTCGGCTCACCGGGTTTCGACACGGTTGCTGCGCAACCTGCTCAACCACCGGTGCGGCACGTTGCTGCGCAACCTGCTCAACCACCGGTTGGGTCAGGAGGCGTGGGCCCAGTCGAGGGCCTGCTGCAGGTCGCCGAGGTCTCGGTACCAGACCCGGACCTCGGTGCGGCAGCGGACCCGGGCGACGCGGGTGTCGTACTCGCCGCACTCGGCCCGGGCCTCGGAGTCGGTCGGCGGGTAGAGCGCGGAGCCGTCGTAGTGGTGGATCTCGAAGCCGTTGGCGGCGTCGCCGGTGATCTCGACGATGGTGTCGGGCGCGGGCGCCTGGGCGGTGCTGCTGCTGGCAGGCAGGCTGACGCCGAGCAGGAGCAGGACCGCACAGCCGGCGGCGGCGAGCAGGGCGAGGAGCTTGGACATGGGTGGACCCCCGAGGGTGACGGGCCGGCGAGTTCCGGCGTACCGACGACGCTAGGGACGAGCGGGGACGCGGGACGGTGGCGCCGGCGTACCTGGGGAGAACCCGTGCGGGAGAGCCGCCTGTGGACGGTCAGCGGGCCGGTCAGCGGGCCAACGTCACCGTGATCGTCACGTCGCTGCACCCGGAGGCCAGCGAGGTCAGCGCCGAGCGCTCGGCGGTGTCGACGGCGAGCCCCCACCGGTGCTTCACCGCGACCCACTCCTCCAGGTAGCGGCACTGCTGCAGCTCCGGCAGCCACTCCGCCGGGTCCTGGTCGCCCTTGGCCTGGTTGACGCTGTCGGTGACCCCGACCAGCGTGCGCCGGTCGTCGAGGTCGTTGGCGTAGGACTCCCGATCGGCCGACGACCAGCCGCTCGCCCCGGAGTCCCAGGCCTCCGCCAGCGGGACCATGTGGTCGATGTCGACGTCGCCGGTGGCCGTCCAGGACTCGCCGTCGTAGTAGGAGTACCAGCGCCCGCCCGACAGCGAGCAGCCCGAGCCCACGGTCACCGGGTCGTCGGCCTCCTCGATCAGCACCTCGTTGCGGGTGCTGCAGCCGTCGCCGTCGGCGTCGACCCAGTGGTTGAACAGGTCGCGCGAGTAGCCGGTGCGGTCCTCGGTGGCCCCGGGCAGGTCGGCGATGGCGGTGGACAGCGGGGCGGAGTAGTCGGCCGCGTGCGCGGGAGCCGGTACGGCGACCAGCACGACGGGCACGACAGCGGCGGAGACGGCGGCGGACAGCAGGCGGCGGATCGTCATGCGACGACCCTGGGCCGGGCCGCGCAGCACCGACAAGACCTCCCGCGAAGGACGAGGGAAACCCCGCAGAGCGTGTCCGGCTTGTGGCCGGCGTCACCATTGGCGAGAGTTGCCCCCTCACCACCCGGCGTCATCCTGCGAAAGGCCCTCCGTGGTCACACCGATCGACCCCACCTCGGCCGCGTTCCTGCTCGCCGAGAACCGCAGCCAGCCGATGCACGTCGGCGGACTCCAGCTGTTCGAGAAGCCGGACGGGGCCGGGCGCGACTACACGCGGCTGATGTACGAGGCGATGCGCGACGAGGCCGAGATCAGCCCGCTGTTCATCAAGCACCCCTACCGCTCGCTGTCGACCGCCGGCCAGCTGGTGTGGCGCGAGGACGAGCAGTTCGACATCGAGCACCACGTCCGGCACGCCGCGCTGCCCAAGCCGGGCCGGATCCGCGAGCTGCTCGAGCTGTGCGGCCGGATGCACGGCACCCGGCTGGCCTGGGAGCGCCCGCTGTGGGAGTCGACGGTGATCGAGGGCCTCCGCGACGGCCGGGTCGCCTGGTACACCAAGTCTCACCACGCCCTGGTCGACGGCGTCTCCGCGATGCGTCTGATGCAGAGCGTGCTGAGCACCGACCCCGACCAGCGGCAGATGCCGGCGCCGTGGGGCGCCCGCCCTGCGCGCAGCCCCCGGACGACGGACCTCGCGGAGGTCCCGCAGGACCTGTTCCGGCACGCGCTCTCGACCGGCATGGGCCTGACCGCCGAAGCGGCCGGTCTGCCCGGCGCGCTGATCAAGACCCTCAACAAGGGCATCCGCAACGAGACCTCGGCCGTGTCCTTCCACGCCCCGCGGACCATCTTCAACCAGCGGATCACCGGCTCGCGCCGCTTCGCCGCCCAGGACTGGCCGATCGCCCGGCTGCGCGCGATCGGCAAGGCGGGCGGCGCGACCATCAACGACGTGGTGCTGGCGATGTGCTCGGGCGCCGTGCGGCAGTACCTCCTCGAGATCAGCGCCCTCCCCGAGACGCCGCTGGTCGCGATGGTCCCGATCGGCCTCAACGCCAAGCAGTCGCACGTCGCGTCGGCCGACGGTGGCAACGCCATCGGCGCCATCATGTGCCGCCTGGGCACCGACCTCGCCGACCCCGCCGACCGGCTGGCCGAGATCAGCCGCTCGATGAGCACCGGCAAGGACGCCCTGTCGAGCATGACCCCGCTGCAGATCGTCGCGATGAGCGCGCTCGGTCAGGCCCCCGCGATCCTGCCGCCGCTGCTGCGGCTGCAGGGGATCGTGCGGTCGCCGTACAACCTGATCATCAGCAACGTGCCCGGCCCGCGCACCACCCATTACTGGAACGGCGCCAAGCTGGTCGGCACCTACCCGTTGTCGATCCCGATCAACGGCATGGCGCTCAACATCACCTGCACGTCGTACGACCAGAAGATGGGCTTCGGGCTGACCGGCTGCCGTCGTACCGTCCCGCACCTGCAGCGGCTGCTCGGCCACCTCGACGCCGAGGTCGCGGCGCTGGAGAAGGCGGTCGGGGTCTAGGGTCCGGCGCTCTGCTCCGGCCGTCGCGAGCGTCGTGTCCGGGAGTGCCTGGCAAGGCGGAGGAGGGAGACATGACGGAGTCATGGCGACCGACGACAACGAAGTCCAGGCGCCCCGGAGTCGACGCGCAGTAGGTCGGAGCTGAGCGCCGGACCCTCAGCAGGCGGTGCCGCGGTCCACGGAGAGCACTGCTCCCGTGACCGAGGCCGCGGCGTCCGAGCCGAGGTAGGCGATCGCGTCGGCGATGTCGCGCGGCGGCATGAAGCCGTAGCGGCCGCCGGCGGTCTCGCTGAGCAGGCCCCAGTCGAGCTGGGAGTCGGCGTGCTCGGCGGCCGCGGTCATCGGCAGGTCGGTCTCGACGCCGCCGGGGCAGATCGTGTTGACCCGGATCCCGTCGGCGGCCAGCTCGAGGGCCAGCGACTTCATCAGCATGATGACGCCGCTCTTGGAGGCGCAGTACGCCGCCTGGTAGGGCTGTGCGCGCAGCCCGGCGATCGACGCGATGGTGACGATGTTCCCCCGGCTGGCGCGCAGATGGGGCAGCGCCGCCTGGCTCATCAGCATCGGCCCGGTCAGGTTGACCCCGAGGTGGCGCTGCCAGACGTCGAGCTCCAGGTCCTCGAAGCGGCGGAACTGGTCGATGCCCGCCACGTTCACGAGTACGTCGAGCCCGCCCAACCGGTCCACCGCGGTGGCCATCGCCGTCGTCACCGAGCCGGCGTCGCTCACGTCGCAGGCGACGACGTCCTCACCGCCGCGGAGGTCGACGCCGACGACCTGCGCACCCTCCTCGGCCAGCAGCTCGACCGTCGCCCGGCCGACGCCACCCGCCGCGCCGGTCACCAGTGCCCGCTTGCCCTCGAAACGTCTCGTCACGGCGGCATCGTGTCAGCGCCCGACGCCACCTGCCGGGGTCGACGCACTCAGCGGGACGTCGTCGTCGACCCACTCCAGGAGGTCGCCGGGCTGGCAGTCGAGCACCCGGCACATCGCCTCCAGCGTGCTGAACCGGACCGCCTTGGCCCGGCCGTTCTTCAGCACGGCGACGTTGGCGGGGGTGAGCCCGACCTGCTCGGCGAAGTCGCCGACCGACAGCTTGCGCCGGGCCAGTTGGACGTCGATGCGCACGACGATCGCCATCAGATCACCGCCTCCAGCTCCAGTCGCAGGTCGGTGGCCTGGTGCAGCAGCGCCCGCATCACCACCAGGACCAGGGTCACCACGCCGCCCACGAGACCGACGCCGATGAGCAGGATGGGGGTGCCGGGGTCGTCGGCCTGCGCGATCGCCCAGGCCGCGCCGGCGGCGTACAGCAGCCAGGCCGCGGCGATCGCGCCGACGATCCCGTCGACCCACGCGAACGCCTCGGCGCTGAAGATCCGGTCGGCGTGGGCGAGGGTCAGCAGCCGCCAGGTGCAGACGACCACGACCTGCAGCGCGAGCACCTCGAGGACGAAGAACGCCGTCAGCGGCCAACGCAGGTGGGCCAGGTCCGGCTCCTCCTGCGCGAGGTGGGCGAACTGGCCCGGGATGCTCACGAGCTGACCGAAGACCAGGCCGACGAGGAGCAGGACCAGCAGCACCCGGAGCGGGAGGACGACGCGATCGAGCAGCTTCATCCATCGAATGTCGCTCGAGAACTATCGAATGTCAATAGATTTCGGATCGTGCGAACCTGAGGACCGACCGACCGCGTAGGAGAGGTGTGACGAGACGCGAGCGACGTGAACGCGAGTTCACCGACTTCTTCACGGCGCACGCCCCGGGCCTGCGGCGTACGGCGTACCTGGTCGTCCGGGACTGGCACCTCGCCGAGGACCTGACCCAGCAGGCGATGGCCAAGCTGTACGGCGCGTGGTCGCGGACCCAGGAGCCGACCCGGCTGGCCTACGCCCGACGGATCGTGGTCAACGAGTGCCTCAGCCACCTGCGGCGCCGCCGCCCCGAGACCGCCGTCGAGACGGTCCCGGACCGGGCGCACGCGGGACCGACCGACCACCCGCTGGACCTGGGCCGGACGCTCGGGCTGCTGCCGCCGCGGCAGCGGGCCATCGTCGCGCTGCGCTTCCTCGACGACCTGTCGGTCGACGAGGTCGCGCGCCTGCTCGACATCGCCGACGGGACGGTCAAGAGCCAGACCGCCCGCGCACTCGACACCCTGCGACGGCACCTGCCCGACCTGGTCGCCACCATCCCCGAGGAGCCCCGATGACCCACGACGACCTCTCCACCCTGCTGCGCGACCACGTCGCCCACGACGAGCCGCCGGCGCCCCTGCCCACCCGCTCGATCAGCGCAGGCCGGCGCCGGATCCGCACCCGCCGGCTGCTCGCCACCGGCGGCACCGTCGCCGCGCTCGCCCTAACCGGCGCGGTCGCCGTACCCCTCGTCAGCGGGGACGACGAGCCCGGCCGCGGGTCGGGGATCGACCCGGCGTCCGCCGCCGCCCTCGCGGCGTACGACGTCGAGCGGATGCCGGAGCTGATGGACGACCACGTCCGCGCCGTCCTGGAGCGCAGCGTGCCCGACCTGGGTGCCTGGACTTTCTCGGCGCTCGACGCCAACAGCACGGACCTGCCGGAGCGCTACTGGGAGAAGGCCAGCGATCTGTCGGTCACCTACGGCGGTCCGGAGCACCAGTGGGACGTCTCGATCAGCCACGCCCGCAGCGAGGCCGAGGGCGACCCGGAGCGCTACTGCCGCGAGGGGCTCGACGACGGCACCTTCCTGGAGTGTGCGGTCGACCGCACCGCCGACGGCGACGTGGTGGTCAGCAACCTGTGGGCGCTGCGTCCGATGCGCGGCGGGGCCTCGAAGGTCGTGAACGCGTCCCGTCTCGACGCCGCCCGCCTCGAGACGCTCTCCTTCGAGCGCCGGGTCAAGGTGATCAAGTCGGAGACCCTGATCACCTACGCGTCCGAGAAGGTGCGGGCCACCGACCGGGACCCGGCGACGGCCGTCTTCGCGACGTCGTACGACGACCTGGCGGAGATCGGGACCGACCCCGAGCTGGTGATGCCGGTCCCGCCGCGGGGCGAGAACGGCTGCCCCACCTGGACGTGGAGCCGCCCGGGCGAGTCGGTCAGCTGCGAGTGACCTCGAGGGTCGCGGGGGTCCGGGCGCCGGTGCGCTCGGCCCCCACGCCCGCGGCCACGACGAAGCCGATCCCGACCACGGCGAGCACGTCGGGCACCTGGTCGAGCAGCGCCAGCCCGACCAGCAGCGCGAACGCCGGCTCCAGGCTCATCAGGGTCCCGAACGCGGTCGTGGTGAGCCGGCGCAGCGCGAGCATCTCGAGCGCGAACGGCACCACCGGCAGCAGCACGGCCAGCCCGAGACCGACGAGGACCAGCTCCGGGGTGAGGTCGGGGATCACCGTGTGACCGACGGCCACGGTCGCCACCAGACCGGCGACCGGCATCGAGATCGCGAGCCCGGTGAGGCCGGGCAGCCGGTCGCCGACGTGCTGGGTGAGCAGGATGTACGCCGCCCAGCACACGGCGGCCCCGAGCGCGCAGGCGACGCCGACCGGGTCCGCACCGCCGGCCCACGGCTGGGTCAGCAGGAGTACGCCGACCGCCGCGAGCACCGGCCAGGTCCGCACCGAGCCCCGGCCCCGCGCCACGGCGACACCGAGCGGCCCCAGGAACTCCAACGCGCTCGCCGTACCGAGGGGCAGCCGGGCCACCGCGGCCATGAAGAGCAGGGTGATCGCGGCCGTCACGACGCCGAGCAGCGCGGCCGGCACCACGGTCTCCCGGGTCAGCACGGAGCGTCGCGGTCGGACCACCAGCAGGACGATGACCCCGGCCCAGGCCAGCCGCAGGAAGGCCGCGCCCTCCGCACCGATGTCGTCGATCAGCCCGACAGAGACCGCCAGGCCCAGCTGCACGCACAGCATCGACGCGGTGGCCATCAGGGCGCCCGTGCGGGCCTGGGTCCTCATGCCGACCAGTGAAGCCGCTCGACACCGTTCGGGTCCACGTGACAATCGTGGACATACCGTTCATGATCCTGCGATGGATGTCCGGCGCCTGCACCTCCTGCTCGAGCTGTCCCGGCTCGGGTCGATGCGCGAGGTCGCCGAGACCCACGGGCTCACCACCTCGACGGTCTCGCAGCAGGTCGCGGCCCTGGCCCGGGAGGCCGGCACCGCCCTGGTCGAGCCCGAGGGCCGCCGGGTCCGGCTGACCCCGGCCGGGCGGCGGCTCGCCGAGCACGCCGTCACGATCCTGGCCGCCGTCGACGCCGCCCGGCTCGACCTCGACCCCGACGCGGAGCCCGCCGGGACCCTGCGGGTCGCCGGGTTCGCCTCCGCCGTACGGCGCTCGCTGCTCCCCGCGATGGCCGACCTCGCGACGTCGTACCCGCGGGTGGAGGTGATGGTCCACGAGTACGAGCCCCTGGAGGCCTTCGCGCTGCTCGCCCGCGACGACCTCGACCTGGCGCTGACCTACGACTACGACCTCGCGCCCGCGTCCCTGCGCGACGACCTCGTCGCCACCGAGCTGTGGACGCTGCGCTGGGGCCTCGGCGTACCGGCCGGCGAGCCGCGCGGCCCGTTCGCGTCGTACGCCGACCGCGACTGGATCGTGAACTCCCGCAACACCGCCGACGAGGAGGTGCTGCGGACCCTGGCCTCGATGGCCGGCTTCGTCCCGCGCGTCGTGCACCGCATCGACAGCCTGGAGCTGGTCGACGACCTCATCGTCTCCGGGCACGGCGTCGGCCTGCTCCCCCACGGCCGCGCGTCGCGACGCGGCGTGCGCGTGCTGCCCCTCACCGACCCGCCCGTGCTGCTCCGCGCGTACGCCGTCACCCGCCGCGGGCGGGACCGCTGGCCGCCGCTACGGGCGCTCCTGGAGCGGCTCTCCACGCCGACCCGTCACTCAAGTACCGGGATCGACGGCGTGTCGGACGGCGATTGACGGGTCAGCGGAGGGGGTGGGCTCAGGGCGCGAGCTCCTGGTAGCCGCCGCCGACCGTGTCCGCGACCGCCTGCAGCCGGGCCCGGGTGATGTCGGCGACCGTGGCGTAGCCGGCGAGCTGGGCGTTGGAGCCGGTCCGGGTCGGCTCGGCCGAGTTCACGCTGGTGCAGCGACGGGTGCCGCCGTCGGCGGCGTTCTGGAGGGCGACCGCGTGACCCGTCGTACCGCTCCCGGCGAAGAAGTCGAGCACCCGGGCGTCGTCGGGCATGGTGCCGAGCAGGCGGCGGATCAGGCCGGTCGGCTTGGGCGACTCGAAGACGTGGCCGACGATCTCCTTCAGCTCGGCGACGGCGGTGTCGGTCGAGCCGACCTCCGCGGCGAGCCAGATCGTGGTGAGCTTCTTGCGTCGCCCGCCGGTCTCGTCGCGGTGCAGCCAGTCGCGCTGGAAGACGTCGACCCGCTCGCCCTCCCGGCCCTTGATCCGGCGGCAGACCAGGTCGTCGGGGCGCTCGTCGATCCGCGGTCGGCTCCAGCGCCACACGGCCGCCGTACCGTCCCCGAACACCGGCGTGATCTCGACCGCGGCGCCGAACGGCGCCGTCCGTACCTCGCCGGTCTCGGGGTCGCCCCAGACGCTGAAGTGGAGCGTGCGGGCCGTGACCGGGTTGAACTTCTTGTTGGTGTTGCGCAGCGGCAGGTGGCGGAACCGGCGGCCGTCAGGCGTCTCCAGCGGGAAGTCGCGCTCGTCGACCGTCTCCGAGCTGCTCGCGTCCAGGACGCAGCGCCGGGCGTCCCGGGCGTAGACGAGAAGGTACTCGTGGCTCGTCGCGAACCCCCTCCCGAGCTGCCGGCCCTTGGCGTTGAGGTTGACGACCACCTGGGCCAGCCGCTGCTCCTCGCCGTACAGCTCGTCCATGAGCAGGCGCAGGTGCGCCGCCTCGTTGTCGTCGATGCTGACCGCGATCGCGCCCGTCGGCGCCAGCAGCTCCCGGGCGGCCTCCAGCCGCGGGCGCATCATCGCGACCCAGGCCTGGTGGCGGTCGGTCGTCCCATCCCCGCGGATGTCGTCGCGGTAGGCGAAGTCGTTGCCCGTGTTGTAGGGCGGGTCGATGTAGACCAGGTCGTACGGCGCCGCGTCGCCCGTGATCGTCGCCAGCCGTGGCAGGACGTCGAGGTTGTCCCCCTCCACGAACGTGTTCCACGGGTCGGCCACGCGCTGAGGTTAGTAGCCGACGAGCGTGGGACTGGCCGTTCTCACCTGGAGAGCGACCGGCGCGCCGGTCATCGTCACCGTGCCGACCACCGGCTCCCAGGGCCCGCCGTTGACCCGGAAGTCCGCGCTGTACGTCGTGTCCACCCTCGGCCCGACCCGCCCGGCGCGCGCGTACTCGTGGGTGACGTCGAGTGCCGGGTACGCCGCCCCCGGCGTCGTCGTGCGCGTCACGGTCCCGTCGCCGAAGGACCAGCCGAACCCGCTGGGGCGGATCCGCAGGTCGACCCGCTGGCCGACCAGGGTCACCGACCGCTCGAACGGCGCGGCCTCGGTGTAGAAGTTGGTCGCGAAGTTGACCAGGGTCTCGCCGCCCGGGGGTTGGACGACCAGCGTCGACGCCGGCAGGGGGATGCGCTTGAAGGCTCTCGCGACCATGGCGTTGGTGATCTGTGCGGGCTCAGCTGGATTGTCAGGGCACACAGAAGCGGAATAGAGCGATTCGCCGGTCACAGTTTGGTACCACTGCTGGGTCATCTGGGTGCCATCCGGACAGAGGCTTGGAACTACGCACAGCGCGTTTCCACCCAGTTCGCAGACTGGAGAACTCTTCCATTCTCCTTCAGGGAGCGCGGATCCCGCGGACCCCGTCGTACCTTGGTGTCCGCCGTACCCCTGACTTCCGGACGTCAGGTATCCGCCGGCGGCGGAGGAAGCATCGCCGTCGGCCAAAGCGCTTTCAACGTTCACCCCCAGGAACAGCACGATGGCGCTGGTGAGTGCCTGTACCGCGATCCAGGATCGACTCACTGATCCACGTCCCAGCGAGAGACCTTCAGGCCACCATCTGCATTAAGTAGGACGAGCCTGACCCTCGAGTTGCCAGCGGGAAAGCTCCCGTTGAGTTCGTCCGCGCCGCTGACTCGCTGAGGCGTGGTAGTTACGTCTGCAACTACCTCGAAGAGCCGTTGCCCGCCGGCGCCCAACGGAGTCACCCGGACAGGACCTACGTCGTACTTCCCGCCTTCAATGAGGCCACCGCGCTGGTAAACGTCAGCGATCCACTTCGCGCCCGATGCGCAAGTCTGGCAACTGCCCAACGCCAGGCCCTCGAGCGCTTGAACATCTCCGGTCGTCTGCGCGTAGTTGACCATCGCCCAGAAATGCCGCACGAACGCCTCAGCCGCCGCCGCGTCCTCCCCCTCCGCCTCAGCCGGCATCGTCGGCTCGACCGGGCCGGAGGGCGTCGGCGAGGGCGTGGGCGTGCTCGCGACCGACGAGCTGTCGGTGGGCGAGATCTTCGGCTCCGGGTCGTCGTCGCCGGAGCAGCCGGCGAGCAGCACGAGGCCCACGGCCAGGGCGGCGGGCAACAGTCGTCCCATGTCGAGTCCTTCCCGAGTGCACAGCGTCCAGACCCGAGACGCCAACCCGGAAACTACCCACATCCACCCGCGCCACGCACCGCCGAAAGTGAAGTCTGTGGAGAGGCGAGCGGGACTCCGGACGTCATGCGGACCGAGTCCTGCAGCGCCCGTTCCGCATGCCGTCCCGCGCGACGTCGTGTGGCGGGAACGGGCGGCGGGCTAGGCACGCCCGTGGAGAATGGGGTGGTGGGCTTCGCGGAACGACGTGCGCAGCGTCGATGGCGGCGCGAGATGGAGCGACGCCTGCGCGAGCTCGACCGGCTCGACGAGCAGTTCGGGCTCGGCGAGCACCAGGTGCACCGGCCGGTCGGCGCGCCGATCCCGCTGCCGCGGGGCCGGCGGGCGCGGAAGGTGCGTCGCGAGCGGAAGGCCCGCGGTCCCGTCGTACCCGGGCTGCTGATCGTCGGCCTCATCATGGCCGGGGTCTTCCTGGTCAACCCGTCCGACTCCGGGCGACGACTGCGCGAGCTGGTCGGGTTCGACGGCCGGCTGGGCGAGCTGGTGGGCGTGCCGGACGGCGACGGGGAGTACGCCTTCGCGACCACGCAGCCGGGCGACCCCGACGAGCCGGTGAGCTGGAACCCCTGCCGCCCGATCCGGTACGTCGTCAACCCCGCTGGTGCCCCGGACAACTGGGAGGACCTCCTCGCCGGGTCGATCACCGCGATCTCCGACGCGACCGGGTTCCAGTTCGAGGACACCGGCACCTCCGACGAGCGCGACTTCGACGACCGCATCGACGGGCTGAACCGGCCCCAGCCGGTGCTGATCGGCTGGGCCGACGAGGAGGAGGTGCCGCGGCTCGCCGGCAACGTGGCCGGCCTCGGCGGGAGCACCTACCTGGAGCGCCAGCGGCACCGCACCTACGTCACCGGCGCGATCACCCTCGACAGCGAGCTGTTCGCGGAGCTCGCCGAGGAGCGGAACGGCGACGCCCTGATGCAGGCGATCATCACCCACGAGCTCGGGCACGTCGTGGGCCTCGACCACGTCGACGACGACAACGAGCTGATGTACGCCGACAACGTCGGCCAGACCGAGCTCGGCCCGGGCGACCTGGAGGGGCTAGCCCGGCTCGGGTCCGTCGACTGCGCCTGACCGACGGGCCCACCCGGAGGCGCCTCCCCGGCCCGCCCCGTGCGTCCCTTAATCTTTCCGGGGTGACCACGCGCCGACTGACCCTGACCGCCGGCCTTCTCGGGTGCGCGCTGGCCGTCTCCGGACCGGCCTTCGCCGACCCGACGGTCTCCGCCGACGGCTACCCGCAGCACTCATCCGACGGCGTCCGCGGCCCGATCGCGCCGGCCGTCCCGACGTACGCCCGCACCGTCGAGCGGCGCAGTGCCGTGACGGGATGGCGGGTGGCGCCGGGCGTCCGCTACCAGACCTGGGCCGAGCGGGACGCCCGCGGCCGGATCCGGGCGCACCTGCTGCGCATCAAGTACCGGACGCCGGGGCTGCGCCTCAACTACGCCACGCCCGGTCGGGTCGCCCGCACCGAGACGGTGCGGGGGATGCTGGCCCGCCAGGCCGTCGCCGGGATCAACGGCGACTTCTTCGACATCAGCGACTCCGGCGCGCCGTTCGGGATCGGCGCCGGGCGGGCGAGCGGCCTGCTGCACGGCCCGAGCGACGCCTGGAGCGCGGGCTTCACCGTCACCAAGGCCGGCGCGCCGTCCGTCGGGCCGATCCAGGTGCGGGCGCGGATCCGCCAGCACCCTGCCTGGACCGTCTCGGGCTTCAACTCCCCCACCGTCGCCGACGGCACCATCGGGGTCTACAGCTCGCGCTGGGGCACCACCCCCGGGTACGGCGTCACCGACGGCGTGAAGAGCCGGATCGTCCAGGTCCGGGTCAAGAACGGGAAGGTCGTCTCGAAGCGGGTCCGGCTCCGGGCCGGCCACCGGATCGACGGCTTCCTGCTCATCGGACGGGGGGCCGGCGCCCAGGCGCTGCGGCAGCTGAAGATCGGCGACCCCATCAGCGTCGCGAAGGGCGTGACCGAGCACCCCGGCGTGGCCATCACCAGCAACAGCTTCCTGGTGCAGGACGGCGCGATCACGGTGACCGACGACGCCCAGATGCACCCCCGCTCCGCGATCGGCATCGACCGCGACACCCACCAGATCCTGATGCTGGTCGTCGACGGACGGTCGAAGTACAGCCGCGGCTACACGATGGTCGAGCTGGCGGACGAGATGGTCCGGCTCGGGGCCGACAGTGCGCTCAACCTCGACGGCGGCGGGTCGTCCACGCTCGTCGCGCGCAAGCCCGGCGGGGCCAAGCCGGTCGTCAACAAGCCGTCCGACGGCCGTCCGCGCAAGGTCGCCAACGGCATCCAGGTGCTCTACTCGAAGCCCTGACCTACTCCTCGACGAGCACCAGCGCCACCGTCGTCACGACGGCGAGGCACTGCACCGACGGGCTCTCCTTCTCCACCCGGGGGCGGACCAGCACGTCGTCTCCGTCCCGGGTCACGACCACCGCGGTCGGGGGCGTGCACTCGAGGGAGACGACGGCGCCGTAGAGCGCCTGCCCCTCGGGTACGTCGACCGCCTGCGCAGCCTCGGACACCTCGGCGGCCAGACCGTCGTCGAGCCCGCCGGTGAACGCGGTCACCGCGGCCTCGTCCGGCAGCGGCGTCGCGGTCTCGGCGACCACGCCCCCGCCGTTGGATCCGGTCAGGAGCGCGACCTGGCTCCACCCCGAGCCGCCGGACCCGTCGGAGGCATCGGAGCCGGGCGCGCTGCTGCTGGGTCCGGGATCGGTCGCCTCGCCGCCCGACCCGTCGTCGGACCCGCAGGCGGACAGGGCGGCGATGAGCACGAGGATCCCGAGAGAGCGGCGCATGATCGTGGGACGGTACCCCGGGCGATCGGGTTCCAGGCCCGTGGCAGGCTGCCCGCGTGCGCCGTACCTTCACCCGGGCCGAGCTGGAGTCCTACCGCGACGCCGAGGTGCCCGACCTGCTGCCCGGCCCCGACGACCCGCCGCTGCGGCTGCTCTTCGTCGGCATCAACCCGGGCCTGTGGACGGCCGCCACCCGGACCCACTTCGCGCACCCCGGCAACCGCTTCTACCCGGCGCTGCTGCGGGCCGGGATCATCATCGAGGCCATCGACCCCGCGAACGGGATGACCGACGACGACCGCGACCGGCTCCGGGCGCGCGGGCTCGGCATCACCAACGTCGTACGCCGGGCGACGGCCAAGGCCAGCGAGCTGACGAACGACGAGCTGCGGGCGGGCGGTGAGGAACTGCTCGCGACGATCGCACGAGCTCGGCCTGCGGTGGTCGCGATCGCCGGCATCACGGCGTACCGCACGGCCTTCGGGCTGCCCAAGGCCGTCCTCGGCCGGCAGCCCGAGCCGCTGGAGGGCGCCGAGCTGTGGGTCGTGCCGAACCCGAGCGGGCTGAACGCGCACGAGACCGTGGCCTCGCTCGCCGAGGCGTACGCCGCGCCCGCGCGGGCCGCGGGTGTCCTGCAGCCGCCGCCCGCTGGCTGAGGCGGGGTCCGGGCCGACGCTCGGCACGACGGGTTTCGAGGCTCCTCCGCTCCTTCGTCGCTCCGGAGCACCTCAACCAGCGGTCGGGAAGGCCTGGTCCTTCCCGAGAACGGTGAGGCCGTCCTCGACGAGGAACCCGTTGGCGCGGTCGGCCTCGGGGTCGACGCCGATCCGGGCGCCGGGCGGGACGATGACGTTCTTGTCGAGGATGGCGTTGCGGACGATCGCGCCGGCGCCGACCCGGACGCCGTTCATCAGCACCGAGCCGTCGACGGTCGCGCCGGCGGCCACGCTCACCGCGGGCGAGAGGACCGAGCGGGTGACGATGCCGCCGCTGACGACGACGCCGGGCGAGAGCACCGCCTCGTCGACGCGGGCGTCGACGCCGTCGGCGCCCTGGACCACCTTGGCCGGCGGCTGCGGGCCGTAGGAGGTGTAGATCGGCCACTCGAAGTTGTAGAGGTTGAAGACCGGCAGCGGCGAGACGACGTCCATGTGGGCGGCGTAGTACGACGCCAGCGTCCCGACGTCGCGCCAGTAGCCGCGGTCGCGGTCGGTCGCACCCGGGACGACGTTGTCCTTGTAGTCGTAGACGCCGGCCTGCGAGCGGCGTACGAACGCGGGGACGATGTCGCCGCCCATGTCGTGCTTGGAGCCGGTCGTGGTCGAGTCGCGGGTGACCGCGTCGACGAGCGCGTCGGCGTCGAAGACGTAGTTGCCCATCGAGGCCAGCACCTCGCCGGGGCTGTCGGGCAGCCCGACCGGGTCGGTCGGCTTCTCCAGGAACTCGCGGATCCGCCGCGGCTCCTCCGGGTGTACGTCGATGACGCCGAACTGGTCAGCCAGCCCGATCGGCTGTCGGATCGCCGCGACCGTGCACGCGGCGCCGCTCTCGACGTGCTGGGCGACCATCTGCGAGAAGTCCATCCGGTAGACGTGGTCGGCGCCCACCACCACGACGATGTCGGGCTTCTCGTCCTTGATCAGGTTGAGCGACTGATAGATCGCGTCGGCGCTGCCGAGGTACCAGTGCTTGCCGACCCGCTGCTGCGCGGGCACCGGCGCGACGTAGTTGCCGAGCATCGTCGACATCCGCCAGGTCTGGGTGACGTGGCGGTCCAGGCTGTGCGACTTGTACTGGGTCAGCACCACGACCTGGAGGTAGCCCGAGTTGACGACGTTCGACAGCGCGAAGTCGATCAGCCGGTAGATCCCCGCGAACGGCACCGCCGGTTTCGCCCGGTCGGCGGTCAGCGGCATCAGCCGCTTCCCCTCCCCACCCGCGAGGACGATGGCCAGGACCTTCTTGCGGGCGGCGCTCATGCAGGAAACCTAGCGCGCCGGGCGGCGGAGGCCGCCGCAAAGGTTTGTCGGCTGGCCGATGAAACTCCCGCCGGGACGATGAACCTTCGTCGTCCCGGGATGAGCTTCATCGGCCAGCCGATGAAACTCCCGCCGCGCCCCGCCCGGCCCGGCGACCCGAGAGCGATAGGTTCGGCGGGTGCGAATCGACGTGCTGAGCAAGGAGTACCCGCCCGAGGTGTACGGCGGCGCGGGGGTGCACGTCGCCGAGCTGGTCCGGGCGCTGCGCGGCCGCGGCGACCTCGACGCCCGCGTGCACGCCTTCGGGGCGCCGCGGACCGAGGCCGGCACGTCGTCGTACCCCGACCTGGCGGAGCTCGCGGGCGCCAACGCGGCGTTGCGGACCCTGGGCGTCGACCTGACGATCGCCGACGCGTGCAGCGGGACCGACCTGGTGCACTCGCACACCTGGTACGCCAACATGGCCGGCCACCTGGCCGCGCTGCTGCACGGCGTCCCGCACGTCGTGAGCGCCCACTCGCTGGAGCCGCTGCGGCCGTGGAAGGCCGAGCAGCTCGGCGGCGGGTACGCCGTGTCGTCCTGGGTCGAGCGGACCGCCTACGAGTCCGCCGCCGCGGTGATCGCGGTCTCGGCGGCGATGGGTCGCGACGTGCTGGCGTCGTACCCCGCGATCGACCCGGCGCGGGTGCACGTGGTCCACAACGGCATCGACACCGAGGACTGGCAGCCGATCGTGGCGCCCGACCGGGTGCGGGAGCTGGGCGTCGACCCGGACCGCCCGTCGGTCGTGTTCGTCGGGCGGATCACTCGCCAGAAGGGGCTCCCGCACTTCCTCCGTGCGTGCGCGCTGCTGCCGCCGGACGTGCAGGTCGTGCTCTGCGCCGGTGCCCCCGACACCCCGGAGATCATGGCCGAGGTGGAGGGACTGGTCGCCGAGCTGCGCGCCACCCGCAGCGGCGTGGTCTGGATCGCCGAGATGCTCCCGCGGCCCGACGTCGTCGCCCTGCTGACCGCGGCGACCGTGTTCGCGTGCCCGTCGATCTATGAGCCGCTCGGCATCGTGAACCTCGAGGCGATGGCCTGCGAGACGGCGGTGGTGGCGACCGCCACCGGCGGCATCCCCGAGGTCGTCGTCGACGGCACCACGGGTCGCCTGGTCCCCCTCGAGCAGGCCACCGACGGCACCGGCACCCCGCTCGACCCGGAGCGGTACGTCGCCGACTTCGCGGCCGCTCTCGTGGAGGTGGTGACCGACCGTGAGCGGGCCACCGCGATGGGTCGGGCCGGGCGGCAGCGCGCGATCGAGTCGTTCAGCTGGGCCGCGATCGCCGAGCGGACCGTGGAGGTCTACGGCTCCGTGCGGTGAGCCCGGCCGGGCGACAGCTCGACCACCGTGGCCGGACCGGGGCGCTGCTCGCCGTCGACTGGGAACAGCTCGTCGTCCAGGCGGACCTCCCGGACCCGGCTGGCCACGACGGCCAGCAGCACCGGAGCCGGTGAGCCGACCAGGACCCGGCCGTCGACCCGGTGGTCGCCGAGGCCGACCGACCCGGCCCGCTCGCGGGCGGCCGCGGAGCGCGGGCTGAGCAGCTCGCGCAGCCAGAACCGCAGCCAGCCGGCCGCGGCGACCAGGCCGGCGTCGGCCGCGAGGTCGAGGCAGCACCCGTCGTCGCAGAGCGTCCACGGCGACCGGCCACGCGGCCGGCCGGGCCACAGGTCGAGCCCGGCGAGCAGGGCGCGCTCGGCACCGTCGAGCGGCGGGCTCACCACGAGCCGTTGCGGCAACGCGAACGGGTCCGGCACGAGGACACCTCCTGCATCCAAGCCTGCATCCGAGCATGCTCCGAGATGCCCCCACCCTCCCCGACGCGGTCGGGTGCCCGCACGCCGGGTCCGCCGTACCTGTGGAGGAGCGGTCGCGCGAGCCGCCGTACGACGGCAGCGTGGCCGCCATGACCTACACCCCCACGATCAGCTGCCAGGCCGACCTCGAAGAGGCCTGGCGCCACCTGATGCAACCGCTCGGCTTCTCCGGACCGAGCCTGTGGTTCATGGCCGTCACCCCCGACGACCGGGCCTTCCCGCACCTCACCCAGATCGAGGACTGCCACCGGGTGCCGGCGCCCGAGGAGGTGCTCTCGCTGGTCGCCGGCGTCGGCGCGATCCTCGACGACGTGGCGCCCGGGGCCCGGATCGCCTTCCTCCGGACCCGCCCCGGGCGCGGCGGGGTCGACGCGGAGGACCGCGCCTGGGCGCGCGCCCTGTACGGCGCCGCCCGCGCGACCGGCGTCGCCCTCGAGGTCGTGCACCTCGCGACCGACCGCGACGTGTGGCCGCTGCCGGCCGACGCGGCCTGAGCGGTCGTCCTGTCAGCGGGACGCGCTCCCCCGCGGCCGGGGATCCGTTCTAGTTTCGCCCGGTGACCAAGCTGATGCTCGCCCTGTGGGGAGCCGACCACGCCGCGCTGCGCGAGGCCGCGCTGCGGACCGACCTGGCCGCGGCCGGCGTACGACGGCTGCAGCTGAACCTCGACGACGCCGACGTGGCGCCGGCGATGCGGATCCCCACCGACGAGCCGATCAGCGCGGTGGTGAGCACCTGGACCGAGGGCGACCCCGCGGCGGTCACCGCGCTGCTGGCCGGCGCGGCCGACCGGGTCGCGGGCTGGTCGGTGGACGAGCGGCGCCGCCTGGACCCGCCCGAGGTCGCCGACGGCGAGCGCGCGGACACGCTGGCCAACGTGGCGGTGCTCCGCAAGCCCGCCGAGCTGGAGACGGCCGAGTGGATGCGGCGCTGGATGGTCGATCACACCCCGATCGCGATCCGCACCCAGGCGACCTTCGGCTACCTGCAGAACGTGGTCGTCGAGCCGGTCACCCCCGACGCGCCGTACGTCAGCGCCTTCGTGGAGGAGCTGTTCCCCAGCGCGGGGATGACCGACATGCACGCGTTCTACGGCAGCGGGGGCGACGACGCCGAGCTCGGCCGCCGGTTGGAGCTGCTGATGGGCAGCGTGGCCCGGATCGGGGCCGACCGCGACCTCGACCTGGTGCCGACCAGCCGCTACACCTACGCGCTGGGCTAGCCGCCCGCGCGGACCGTCCCGTCGAGGGCGGCGACCACCACCGCGGAGTCGCCCTGCGCGTTCAGCACCGAGACCCGGATCGCATCGCCGCCGGGGTCGCGGGGACCGGACACGTCGACGGTCCAGCCGGTGGGCTCCTCGACCTCTGCCTCCGCCCGGTCGACGAGCGAGCGGAGCACGGCGACGTCGAGGTCGGCGAGGTCGAACCGGGCCGCGCCCGTGCTGCCCTCGGAGTCGGGCGTCAGCTCGCCGTCCCACCGCCAGGTCGCGCTGCGCTGCGAGGTCGCGTCGCGCGGCAGGTCGACGAAGGCCTCGTCCGCCCGGACCAGGAGGGCGAAGGCCTCGGTGCCGTCCTGCTCGCCGCGGACGGCGTCGAGGAGGGCGTCGTACCCCGTCGGGGTGAGGACGTCGGCGGGGGCGCTCGCCGACGTCCCCGAGGCCACGGCCGGCTCGTCGTCCCCACGCCCGAGGACGACGCCCACCACGACGGCGGCGACCACGAGGAGCACCGCGAGCGCGGCGAGCAGCGGGACGAGAGGCCGGCGCACGGGTTCACTCACGTGACGTCCCTACCCCGCGCGGACGTCACACGAACAGGGACAGCACCATCACGAACCCGAGGCCGCTGACCGAGAGCACCGTCTCCATCAGCGACCAGGTCTTGATGGTCTGGCCGACGGAGAGCTTGAAGTACTCCTTGACGAGCCAGAACCCGGCGTCGTTGACGTGGGAGAAGAACACCGAGCCGGCGCCGACCGCGAGCACGACCAGCGAGGTCTCCGCGGTGGACATGCCCTCGACCAGACCCAGCATCAGCGACGCCGCGGTGATCGTCGCGACGGTCGCCGAGCCGGTCGCGAGCCGGATCAGCACGGCCACCACCCAGGCCAGGAGGTAGACCGAGATGTTGGCGTCCTTGGCCCAGTCGGCGAGCAGGGTGCCGACGCCGGTGCGGACCAGCACCTCCTTGAACCCGCCGCCGGCGGCGACGATGAGCAGGATCCCGGCGATGCCCGGCAGGGCCGACTCGACGGTGCCGCTGACCTTCTTCAGGTCCATGCCGGAGCCGACGCCGAAGGTGAACATCGCGACCAGGACGGCGATGAGCAGGGCGACGACCGGCTCGCCGATCACGTCCATGACCTGCTGGAACGAGTTCTCCTCGTCGTTGACGACGATCTCGGTCACCGCCCGGCCGAGCATGAGGACGACGGGCAGCATCACCGTCGCCATCGTGACGACGAACGACGGCCGCGGCCCGGACTCGTCCTGCTCGCGCCCCTCGAACGTGTCGGGGGCGGGAACGTCGACCCAGCGCCCGGCGACCGCGCCGAAGAGCGGGCCGGCCACGATGACGGTCGGGACGGCGACCAGCAGGCCCAGCCCCAGGGTGACGCCGAGGTCGGCGCCGAGGGTGTCGACGGCCGCCACCGGCCCGGGGTGCGGCGGCACGAACCCGTGCATCGCCGAGAGGCCGGCGAGCGCCGGGATGCCGACGGTGATCAGCGAGACCT
Organism: Nocardioides lianchengensis; assembly: GCF_900101465.1. Taxonomy (GTDB): domain Bacteria; phylum Actinomycetota; class Actinomycetes; order Propionibacteriales; family Nocardioidaceae; genus Nocardioides; species Nocardioides lianchengensis. Next base: position 133,394 of record NZ_FMZM01000013.1, on the reverse strand, counting down.
GCGCCCGGCGGGCGACCAGGTAGATGACCGGCATCAGCAGCACCAGGCCGATCTCGAAGAACATCGGCAGGCCGATGATCGCGCCCACGGCCGCCATCGACCAGGGCAGCATCCGCGTGCTCGACCGACCGACGATGGTGTCGACGATCTGGTCGGCGCCGCCGGAGTCGGCGAGCAGCTTGGCGAACATCGCGCCCAGGGCGATCAGGATGCCGACGCCGGCCGTCGTACTGCCGAAGCCCTCGGTGAAGGTCGTCAGCACGTCGCCGACGTTCTGGCCGGCGACGATGCCGACGGTCAGGCCGCCGATGATCAGCGCCAGGAACGGGTGCAGCTTGACGACCGAGATCAGCAGGATCAGCAGGGTGATCGCCCCGAGGGCGGCCACGACGAGCTGCCAGCCCGGCGCCACCGGGTCGTAGATGTCACCGGTGGCCAACGGGAGCACGGCTGTGGTCATGCCCGGACGTACCCCTCCACGATCTCGTCGACACCCTGCGCGACGTCGAGGACGACGCCGCCCTCGTCGGGCTCGAGCGGCTCCAGGGTGGCCAGCTGGGAGGTCAGCAGCGAGGCGGGCATGAAGTGCCCGGGCCGGGCGGCCTGGCGGCGCTCGATCACCTCGCGGCTGCCGGTGAGGAGCACGAACTCGACGCCCGGGGCATGGTGGCGGAGCTGGTCGCGGTACTTCCGCTTCAGCGCGGAGCAGCTCATCACGCCACCCTCGGCGTGCTCGGCCAGCCAGCCGCCGACGGTCTCCAGCCACGGGTAGCGGTCGTGGTCGTCGAGCGGCTCGCCGCGGCTCATCTTGGCGATGTTGGCCTCGGGGTGGAGGTCGTCCGCGTCGGCGAAGGGCACCCGGAGGCGCTGCGCGATGGCGGCCCCCACGGTGGACTTGCCGGAGCCCGAGACGCCCATGACGACGATGGGATGGGTCACCCCGACACCGTAGACGACCGGTGCCGGGGTGATCCGGGGTGATGCGGGTGGGACGTCAGGCGGTGGCGCCCTGCGACTCCCAGTACTCGTTCAGCGCGCCGTTGGTCTTCACGAACCAGATGATCGGGCCGACGATGATGAACATGCCGGGGAAGTACCAGAGGCCGGTGATGCCGCTGACCTTCGGGTCCTGGCCGCGCAGCTTGCGCAGGTTGCCGACCTCGGACGACAGCAGGTAGGGGTTCACGATGCCGACGAAGATCGCGAGGATCAGCGCGATCGCGCCGCCGATGCCCTGGCCGCTGTGCTGCTTCATCTCGTCGTGGGTCTTGAAGTAGTAGAACCAGCCGTAGATGCCGAAGGTGACGATGAAGAGCAGGATGCAGACGCCGGTGCTGCGGATCTTGCCGACGGGACCGGCCGTCGGGACACCGCCGTACGGCGGGGGCGGCGGGGCGGCGTACTGGGGATCGGACATGGTCGCTCCTGGTGCGAAGGGGACGAGAGTTCGCCGAACCCTAGCGGGGTAAGAGCGCGTCCGAGACGAATTCGGCGGCGGCTCGCTCGAAGACCGATCCGTGGCGCAGCATCGCGTGTTTGCCGCCGGGCACCGTGCGCCACTCGACCTCGGTGGTGCGGGCGAGCCGCTCGGCCACCGCGGCCGCCCGCTGCGGGCTGGCGATCCGGTCGGCGTCGCCGTGCACGACCAGCACCCGCCGCCCCCGGAGGTCGGCCCCGTCGGTCGGGTAGACCCACGGGTTCAGCGCCACCACGCCGACGACGTCGGGCTCGGAGCCCGCCAGCAGCGCGGCGCGGCCGCCGAGCGAGTGGCCGACCAGGCAGGTCGGCAGCCGCCGGCCCAGCCGCTCGCGGATCTCCCCGAGCGCCCAGTGGGCGTCCATCACCGGCGTGTGCTCGGCATCCCAGCCGCGGTGGGAGTTGAGCAGCCGATAGACCGCCACCCGGCCGCGGGTGGCCCGGGCGATGCGCCGGGCGACCGGCACCATCCGCAGGACCGACAGCTGGGTGGGCTGGACCATCGGGTTGCCCGGGCGGGAGGCGCCGCCGTGCAGCACGAGGACGACCCCCTCGGGCCGACGTGGCTCGGCGACCGGGACCAGCCGGGGCTCAGCCACGCTGCGCCCTCACGACCGACACCCTCACGACCGACGTCGCAGGGCCTCGGGCTTGTGCACGGCCGTGCTGTCGGACTTCTCGCTCCGCACGAGGTACTGCGGCTCGTCCTCGCTGGCCCGGACCGTGCGGCCGCCGGCCTCGGTGTCGCTGGTGATCTTCTTCTCCACCTTGCCGACGGCCGTGCCGCCGTGGCTGTCCCACTCGACCCGGTCGCCCTGACGGAAGCTCTTCTCGCTCATGACCTGCGGGTACCCCGAGCGCAGTCGACGCACGTCGCGGCCGCGGGTCGGGCCTCCAGCCGCTGCTCGGGGATCGCTCGACCGCACGTCGCGCAAGTCCCGTAGCTGCCGTCAGCCACGCGGGCCAGCGCCGTGTCGACCTCCTCCAGACGGGCCAGGGCCTGCCGGATCAGGGTGTCGAGCTGGGAGCGCTCGAAGGCGATCGTCTGGCCCTCGGGGTCGTGCTCGTCGTCCGCGTTCGAGTCGCGGGACGCCTCGACCATCCCGCCGAAGTCGCCCCGCAGCGCGGCGAGGCGCCGTACGACGACGTCGCGCTCGGCCCGGAGTCGCTCGGCGGGGTCGGTCATCCGCCGGGGCTCGTGGTGGGGGCGGACGGGGAGGGTGAGGTCGAGCCGCTCGGCGCCGGCGTCTCCGACGGGGTCGGCGTGGGGCTCTGCGACGGGGTCTCGCTCGGCGTCTCGGAGGGCTCCGCCTCGGTCGGCTCGCCGCTCGGAGTCGGCGTGGGGTCGTCGGACGGCTCGACCGGCTGATCGTCGTCCTGGTCCCGGTCGCCCCGGTCCGGCCGCTGCTGGTCCCCCCGGTCGTCGTCCTGGGACTGCCCGCCCGAGCCGGTGAGCCGGCTGAAAGAGGTTCCGCCGCTGCCGTCCGTCCCGCCGGTGTACGACGACACCGGCTTGCCGCCGAGCAGCTCGAACGCGCTCAGCGCCAGCACCACCGCGACGAAGGTCCCCGCGGCGAGCAGGCCGATCCGCTTCCAGGGCAGCCCGGTCCGGGGCCGCTCCTTCACCGCGTCGAGGTCCTGCCGGGCCTCGGCCAGCTGCTCGTCGGCGTGCTCGAGGTGAGCCTCGACGGCCGGGGCGTCGTCCTGACGGCGCGCAGCCCGTCGTACCTCCGCCTGGGCGATGCCGACCTTCTGCAGGGCGCTCCCCTGGACCCGCGCCACCTGCTCCCGGCTGGTGGCGAGGCCGCGCGTGTAGAGGGCGGTGCCGACGGTGGCCGCGACGCTGCCCAGGGCCGCGCCGACGAGGGTCCCGGCGGCGCCGAGGGTGGAGAGCAGCACCGCGGTGGTGACCGCGGCGAGGGCGCCCGCGAGGGTCTTCAGCCAGTCGATGTCGAGCTTCGGGTCGGGGTCCGGTGGTGCGTCAGTCATCCCTCTCGACGGTACCGACCTGCACCCCCCGACCCCGACTCCTCAGGACGTCGGTCGCGTCACGTTCACCGGCCCACCCGCTCCAGCAGGGTGACCACCTCGAAGTGCGCGGTCTGGGGGAACATGTCGAGCAGCCGCCCCGTGACCGGGCGGTACGACGGCATCGCGGCCAGGTCCTTCGCCAGCGTGACGGCGTTGCAGCTGGAGTAGAGCACGTGCGGCACGCCCGACGACTCCAGCCAGCCGGCCAGCTCGGGGCCGAGGCCGCGCCGGGGCGGGTTCACGACGACCAGGTCGGGCGCCGCCGGCTGGGCCGGCGCCCAGGCGGTCGCGTCGGCGGCGACGAAGGTGACGCCGGGCAGCTCGGCCGCACTGGTCCGCGCGCTGGTGACCGCCTCCTCGCTGATCTCGACGCCGGTGACGCGGCGCCCGGGAGCCGCGAGGTGGAGGGCGAAGCCGCCGACGCCGCAGAAGAGGTCCCAGACCGTGGTCGGGGCGAGGTCGGCCACCCAGGCCGCGGCCTGCCGGTAGAGCTCGGCCCCGACGTGGCCGTTGGTCTGGAAGAAGCTCTGCGGGCGCAGCTGCAGCAAGACGTCACCGGTGCGCATCGGCAGGGTCGAGCCGACCAGCAGCTCCTCTCGCTCCCCCTCCAGCACCGCCTTGTGGGCGGGCTGCAGATTGACCGACACGACCTCGAGCGGCAGCTGCTCGGCCAGCCACGGAAGGTGCTTGCGGATCCGGGCCACCGACTCCGTCGAGCGCAGCACGAACCGGACCATCAGGCTGCCGTCGGGCGAGACCGTGACGATCAGGTGCTTCAGCTCGCCGCTGCGCTGCGGGACGTCGTACGGCGTGAGCGCGGCGCGGGTGACGAACGCGGCGAGGACCGGCATCGCGGCGGCCAGCCGCGGGTCGTGCAGGCCGCAGCCGCGCAGGTCGACGCCGCCGCCAGCCCGGTCGAGGATGCCCAGCGTGGGCGCCTCGACCGTCCCGGCGACGACCATCTTGGCCTTGTTGCGGAACCCCGACTCCGGGCTGGTGACCGGCGGCAGCCAGACCGTCCCGGGCCAGGGGGCGAGCAGCTCCGCGTTGCGCGCCTGCTTCGCGGCGACCTGCTCGTCGTACGCCTGGCCCATCCAGGTGCACGACCGGCAGGCGCCGGCGTCGAAGTAGTCGCACTGCATGACGGGTCCTACCAGCGGTCGTGGATCGCCTCGCGGAAGTAGGTGTCGTAGAGGCGGGTCACCCCGTCCAGCAGCTCGGGGGCGAGCGCGGGCAGCGAGCCCGCGGCCGCGTTGGCGGGCGCCTGGTCGGTGTTGCGGGCGCCCGGGATCACGGTCGAGACGCCGTCGAGCTGGGCCACCCAGGCGAGCGCGACCTGGGCCGCGGTCGCGTCGGCCGGCCCGTGCTCGGCGACCAGCTGCGTGAACTCGCGGGCCGCGGCCACCCCGGCCGCGTAGTCGACGCCCGAGAAGGTCTCGCCGACGTCGAAGGCGCTGCCGTCGCGGTTGTAGGTGCGGTGGTCGTCGGCGGCGAACGTCGTGCGCTCGTCGTACTTGCCGCTGAGCAGTCCGGAGGCCAGCGGCACCCGGGCGATGATGCCGACACCGGCCTCGCGCGCGGCCGGCAGGACGGCGTCGAGCGGCTTGAGCCGGAACGCGTTCAGGATGATCTGGATGCTCGCGACGTGCGGCCGCGCGATGGCGCTGAGGGCCTGGTCGACGGTCTCGACGCTGACGCCGTACGACGCGATCGCGCCCTCGGCCACCAGCGTGTCGAGGGCGTCGTACGTCGCGTCGTCGTCGATCGTCGCGCTCGGCGGGCAATGCAGCTGGACGAGGTCGAGGGTGTCGACGCCGAGGTTGCGGCGCGAGCGGTCGGTCCAGGCGCGGAAGTTGTCCATCACGTAGTTGGCCGGGACCTGGTCCATCCGGCGGCCCATCTTGGTGGCCACGGTGATGTCGTCGCGACCGGCGATGAAGCGACCGATCACCTGCTCGCTGCGGCCGTCGCCGTAGACGTCGGCGGTGTCGAAGAAGGTCACGCCGGCCTCGACGCTGGCCTCCAGCACCGCCGTCGCGTCGGCCTCGGTCACCTCGCCCCAGTCGGCCCCCAGCTGCCACGTGCCGAGCCCGATCACCGACACGTCCCGGCCGGTGCGGCCGAGCCTCCTGTGCTCCATCTGCGTCCCTTCGAGAGTCCGGCCCCCATTCTGCGGGTCGGCGGAAGGGACGACGCATCCGGGGACGACCACGATGCGTCAATTCTGGCGATGACAGCGCTGTGGCACGGGGCTTCGCTGGACCGAGGGCCGACTCCGACCCGCTCGTCCCCCACCCCCGGAGGTCCTCGTGCGTCACCTGATCGCCGCGGCCAGCGCCGCCACCCTGTCCCTCGTCGCCCTGGCCCCCGCTCCCGCGCCGGCCGGACCGCCCGGCCACGGCGGCCACCATCACGCCTCCTCGCTCCGGCCCGTCACCTCGCTCGACGGCCCGCGCGGCGTCGACGCGCTCGGCCGGGGCCGCACCCTGGTCACCGAGTCCGACGGCTCGTTCAGCCTGGTCGTGGAACGCCACCACAAGCGCGCGCGGGTGATCCCGCTCGGCAGTGTCGCGCCCGGCTTCGCCCCCGCCGTGGCGGCCGGCAGGCGCGGCACCGTCTACGTCCTCACCGGCGCCGCGGGCGAGCCCGGCAGCCCGCCGGTGCCCGGTGCGGCGACGCTCTTCAAGTGGCGCCCCGGGTACGACGCCCCGGTCGCCGTGGCCGACATCGCGGCCTACCAGGCCACCGACCCGGACCCGTACGACCTGGAGGACCTGCCCGGGGACAGCAACCCCTTCGGCCTGGCCGTGCTCCGCGACGGCTCCGTCCTGGTCGCCGACGCCGCCGGGAACGACGTGCTGAAGGTCGCCCAGGACGGCACCATCACCACGGTCGCCCGGATCAAGCCGCGCACGGTCGAGGTACGCGACGGATTGCCGCCGACCGGCCCGGACGGCAGCCCGCTGCCGCCGGCCGGCACGCCGATCCCGTCCGAGGGCGTGGCGACGTCCGTCGCGGTCGGCCGCGACGGCTCCATCTACGTCGGCGAGCTGCGCGGGTTCCCGGCCACGCCGGGCACCTCGCAGGTCTGGCGGATCAGGCCCGGGGCCACGGGGGCCGTCTGCGACCCGGAGGCGCCGTACCGGGGGGCCTGCAAGCGGTTCTCCGACGGGCTGACCTCGATCGTCGACCTCGCGACCGACGACCGCGGCACGGTCTACGCACTCTCGCTCTCGAAGCTCAGCTGGCTGGCCGTCGAGCTGGGCGTGCCCGGCGCCGAGGAGGGCGAGCTGCACGCCCTCCAGCGGTCCCGTCACGGGGTCCGCGCGAAGGAGCTGGCGCCAGGCGCGCTCATCACCCCGGGCGGCGTCGACGTCACCGGCCGTACGGCGTACCTCACCGGGCCGGTCTTCGGTCCCGGATCGCTGAGCAAGCTGGATCTCGGCCACCGCCACGGACGGGGGCACCGGCGCTAGCGACGCCCGTTCAAGGGCGAGCGGGTCAGTCCTCGGCCCGCTCGCCCAGCCTCTCGTGGAGCTGGACGCGGACCTGCTCCGGCGTGACCTGCGCGCGCTGACGCTGTCCGCGCGCGATGATGGCGCCGGTGGCGGCCACCCCTGCCACGCCGGCGATGCCGAGCACCTTCCACAGCTTCACGAGGAGCTCCCTTCCATGATCGAGCGTCGATGAGCGACCTGTCCCTGGACGAGGCCGTCGACCTGACGCGCACGGGCGACCTCTGGCTGTTCCGCGGCCGCTCCGCCGCCGACCACGCTATCCGGGTGCTGACCAACGCGCCGGTCAACCACGTCGGCATGGCGATCGTGGTCGACGACCTGCCGCCGCTGATGTGGCACGCCGAGCTCGGCAGGGGCCTGCTCGACGTGTGGGCCGGCAAGCACCAGCGCGGCGCCCAGCTGCACGACCTGCGCGAGGCGGTGGTCCAGTGGACCGGACGTTACGAGCAGCACGGATGGCTGCGGCAGCTCGACGTACCGCCGACGGGCGAGGTGACCCGGGCGATGGAGGACGCCGCGCTCCGCACGGTCGCGCGCCTGGACGGGACGCCGTTCCCCGCGACGGCCGCGCTGGCCGGGCGCTGGCTGCGCGGCCGGGCCCACCTCGTCGCGCCGGCGGAGACGACCTACTGCGCCGAGGTGGTGGCCGCGGCGTACTCCGCCATGGGGCTGCTCGACGACTGGCCGCCGACGAACTCCTACGACCCGGGCCGGTTCTGGTCCGGCGACGACCTGGACCTGCGGCTCGGAGCCCGGCTCGGCGAGGAGATCCGGATCAGTCCCTCGTCGTGACCCGCAGCAGGCCGTGGTCGGCCCCGTCGGACTCCCAGGTGGAGCCGCCGATCCGGGCGAAGGCGGCCAGGTCGTCGACCATCTCGTCGTCGCCCTCGAACACCGACGGCAGCCAGTCCCGGATCGCGTCCAGGTCGAGGTAGAACGCGGCGTTCGCGTCGTCGGCGTGCTCGACCACCTCGTCGAAGCCGTCGACGTCGCCCAGCCCGTGCTCGGACAGCAGCCGGTCGCGCCAGGCGTCGTTCGGCCCGACCGCGAGCGCGTCGTCGCCCGGGCTGGACGCGAGGAGCTCGCGCCCCCCGGCCGGCACCTTCGGCGTGACCCGGTCGAGCAGGTCGACCAGCGGCGCGGGGTCGCCGGAGACCGTCAGTCCGCCGGCGATGTCGCCGAGGTCGCCGGACTCGAAGGCGGCGACGTCGGTCCCGCCGGACAGCGCGAAGGCGAGCGTGCGTCCGGTGAGCAGCTCGGTGTCCTCGGGGAGCCGGAGGCCGGTGGCCTTCTCCAGCTCCTCGACCAGGTCCTCCGGGCTCAGGAACAGGCCGAACCCCGTGAAGGGCGACATCGCGCCGTCCAGGAGGACGTCGAACCAGCCCTCGCCGAAGCCGGCGGAGTAGGCGACCGCGGTGTCGGCTGGCAGCGCGCGGAGCGCCTCGCCCGCTCCGGGGCCACCGAAGGACTGCGGCCCCAGCACGCTCAGGTCACCCGCGGTCTCGACCTCGACCGCGCCGCCGTCGAAGCGCAGCGTGACCGCCGCGCCCTCGAACGCGCGCAGCCGCTCCTGGAGCGCGAGGACCTCGGGCGACGGCTCCGGCGTGACCGGCTCCTGCTCCTCCTGCTGCTCCTGGTCCTTCTCCTGCTGCTCGTTCAACTCGGCGTAGAGCGGGTCGGCGCACGCCGACCACTCCTCCATGAGGGCTTCGAGCCGCTTCTCGTCGACCTCCTCGTCGGTCATCAGCTCGTCGGGGTAGGGGCACTTCTTCTCCACCTCGGCGTAGGCCGCGCTCATCTCGTCGTCGAACTCGGCATCGAAGTCGGCGTGGAACTCGGTGACCATCGCGCCGACGGTGTCGGCGTACCAGGCGCCGGCCTCGGGGGCGGCGTACAGGTGCACGACGCCGGGGTCGCCGGCCGCCTCGGTCCACCTCTGGAAGTCAGGGTCCTCGGCGAGGGTGCCCTTCTCGCGGTCGGCGACCACCCGGTCCACGGTCTTCTGGTCCTCCGCCACCACGGCCCACTCGCCGTCGATGTCGAAACCGATCTCGTCCTCCGCTCCGCCGCAGGCCGCCAGCTCGGAGAGCCCGTCGCGGGCGGCGTCGGCGTCGGCCAGTTGGGCGACGACCACGACGGTCGGCTCCTCGCCGTTCGGCAGCGCCGCGATCGCACCCCGATCGCCCAGCCAGTCGGTGACGTCGTCGGCCGAGACCTCGCAGCCCTCGGACTTCAGCACGGCGTCGAGCACGGTGTGCGTCACGTCGACGCTCGCGGGGTTGCCGCCGAGGTCGAGCTCCTTCGAGAGCGACGGGACCTTCTTCAGTACGTCGAGCGCCGCCAGCTTCTGCTCCCCCGACGGGTCGAGGTCGATCGCGGCGTACCCCAGGACGCCGGCGGGCAGCGCCTCGGCCGGCTGCGGACCCGTGCTGGAGTACCAGTAGGCGCCGAAGGCGGCCGCCGTGATCGCGCCGACGCCGAGCAGGCCGCCGCCGGTCAGGAGCCAGCGCTTCCGTCGTCCGGGGCGGGGCGCTCGCGGCTCGCGGATGAAGCGGCCACCGCCGCCGGACTCGAGGACCTCGGCAGCGCCGGTGGCGTGGTCGGGAACGGAGGCGTCGGAGCGGGGGGTCTCAGGCACGCGCGGAGCGTGTCACGCGTCGTACGACGGCGCGGGCGAACCCGCGAAGCGGCACCGAAGGTTCATCGACTGGTCCAGGCCAGTGCCGGCCGGCCCTCGGGCCTCAGGCCTCGGGCGTGACCGTCCGCCGGCCCAGGTCGCTGAGCCGCCACACGCCGGGGGCCGCGTCGACCAGACCGTCGTCCATCAGCGCCTTGCGCGCCTTGCGCGCGGCCGCGCGCCACCGCAGCTCGCCCTGCGGGTTGGTCTCGCGGTCGCCGGGTCGCAGCCGCTCGCCGATCCGCTCCTCGAGCTGCTCGAAGACGTCCTCCGCGTCCAGCTCGCCCCCGGCGTCCTGCAGCGTCGCCAGGATGGCGGGCCGCAGCTCCTCGGGCGAGGTCCACTTCCGCGGGGCGGTCGAGCGGGCCGGCGCGGCCGCCGCCCGGGTGCCGGGGACCCTCGGCGGCGCCTTGACCCGGGGGGTCCGCGGCGCGGGGGCCGGAGCCGGCGGCGGGACCGGCTCGGGCCGGCCGTGCACGCACTGGCTCAGCGGGAGGTCACAGAGCTCGCAGTAGTCCGCATCAGCCACGGGGACGACGGTACGACGTCCGGGTGACGGCCGCTGCACCGGGCATCACTTGCCAGACCGGAAAGTGCGACGTACGGTTTCCAACATGGAAAGCGATCAGCTCGACCCGCACGAGGCACGCCGCATCGCCGAGCGCGCGGAGGCCGCGCCGTACGTCGACTACCCGCCCACGCCGTGGTGGTACCCGCCCGCCGCGGGAGCGTGGGCCGCCGCCCTGGTGCTGACCATGGGGCTCGCCCAGGACCACCCGGTGGCCGCCGTCGGGATCGTGGCCCTGATCGCGGTCGAGTCGGCCTTCCTGGGCTGGTACGCCCGCTACCACGGCGCCTTCCCCTCCCTGCGCCGGGCGCCTGCCGAGTTCAGACCCGCGTTCGTCCGGTACGTCGTGGGCGTGGTCTCCGTGTTCGTGCTGGTCGGGGCGACCTGGTGGCTGGTCGGGTACGTGGCCGCCGGCGGCGTCGCCCTCGTCCTGGTCACGACGGGCCTCGCGCTCTACGAGCGAGCCTTCGCCGGCGCGGCCGAGCGGACCCGGGCGCGGCTGGCGTGATCGAGGACCTCGACCCGGTCATCCACGCACCCAAGCGACTCGCCGCGATGGCAGTGCTGTCGACCGCGACCACCGTGACCTTCCCGTTCCTCCGCGAGCACCTCGGCGTCTCCGACTCCGACCTGTCGAAGCAGATGGCCACCCTCGAGAGGGCGGAGTACGTCGAGGTCCGCAAGGCCGGGCGCGGTCGCGGCGCGACCACGACGTACCGCATCACTCGGACGGGGCGGGCGGCCTACGACCGACATCGTCGGGCACTGGCGGCGATCCTGGACGGCTGAGCCGTCCGTTCGGCTCAGCGCTGGCGCAGCCGCCGGGCCTCACGCTCGATCTGGACCTGGTGCCGGAGCCGGACCTCGGCGAGGCGCTCCTGCTTCTCCTCGTCGCTGAGGGCGTGCCACGACAGCCGACGCACCGCGAGCTGCTGCTTCATGATCGAGACCTCCATCCCCTGGTTGACTGCCACAACGGTAGGCATCGGCCGGTCCTTCCCGCATCCGACTTTTGTCTGGACCAGACCGTTCGGGAATCCGTCTTTCGGTGGGGGCGCACCCCCGCCCGACGCTCAGGGGGCGCGCTCGACCAGCTCGAACGGGACGGTCAGGACGCCGATCGGGGTGTGCAGGTGGTAGCGGGTGCGGCCGCGCTTGACGACCGAGCCGACCGTGCCGTGGTAGCGCCCCTGGGCGACCACCCGGGCCCGCTCCCCCGGGCGCAGCACCACGGCCGGGTGCGCCGCCGGGACAGGGCGGGCGCGGAGCCGGCGCAGCTGGGTCTCGTAGGCCGGCGACATCGCCACGGTCTCGCCGTGGTGGGTCCAGGTGAGCAGGTGGGCGAGGTCGAAGGTCGGACCGCAACGGCGGCAGGCCGCCGGCCGGTCGGGACGACGGTGCCGGGTGACGCGGTGACCGGCGGGGCAGGTGCCGACCCAGGCGCCCTCCAGCTCGGGCGCCTCCCGGCTCACGCAGCGCTCGCCGCTGCACCCGATCCGCCGCGCGGTCGCGCGCCACACGGCGTCGTGGCCGTGCCGGACGCCGACCAGCGCGTGGGCGATCTCGTGGAGCACGGTGTCGCGCACGTCGGCCTCGTCGTGCAGCTCGGTGAGCGGGGCGCTCAGCCCGATCTGACGGCGGTCGTAGCGGCAGATCCCGGCGCGCCGCTTGGCCCGGTCGAAGACCAGGGTCCAGCCGCGCAGGCCGTGCTCGGCCATCAGCGCCCGGCCCATCCGGGCCGCCTCGTCGAGGTCCACGGGCAGGACGCTAACCGCCCCGACCGACACCGTCCGGGACCACCCCCGGAGTCGCGATGAGTTCACCTCGTCGCGGCAGTCTGCCCAGCCATGACGAGCATCCTGAACCCCTACCTGCACTTCGACGGTGACGCCCGCGCGGCCCTGACCTTCTACCACTCGCTCTTCGGCGGCGAGCTCCACGTGATGACCTACGGCGACATGGGCACCGAGGGCGACCTCGCGACCCAGGTGATGCACGGCCAGGTCAGCAACCCGGGCGGGATCACCCTGATGGCCTCCGACGGCGCCCCGGGCGAGTCGCTGGTCCGCGGCAACGCCTCCAACCTCAGCCTCAGCGGGGACGACGAGGCCGAGCTGCGCGGCTGGTTCGAGGCCCTCGCCGACGGCGGCGCGGTGCACGTGCCGCTGGAGAAGCAGATGTGGGGCGACGTGTTCGGCCAGGTCCAGGACCGCTTCGGCGTGATCTGGCTGGTCAACATCGCCCAGCCCGCCTGATCCGACCGCGACCGGGTCAGCGACCGGGTCAGCGACCGGGTCAGCGACCGGGTCAGCGACTGAGACGCAGCCGTCGTACGTCGTCCTCGACGGCAGCACGCTGCTGATCGCGCAGCCGCTCGAGACGGGTCCGCCGCTCGTCCTCGGACAGGCTGCGCCACACCCGGCGGGCCACCACCAGCGGGTGCTCCGCGACGTCGCCCCGCTGCCTCACCTCTCCCATTCGTCAAGGCTAGCCTGACGAGAGGGAGAGGTGAGGCAGAACTCCCGGAATCAGTCGGTCGGCGCCGACGACACCTCGGCCGGAGCGCCCGCCGCCTTGCCGACCGCGGTCTTCACGAGCGCCTCGAGGTCCAGACCGGTCGAGGTCTTGAGCATCGACAGGGTCTGCACGATGTTGTCGTTGACCTGCCGCGGCAGCGCCCCCGCGCCGTCCGGGGAGATGACGGTGAGCTGGTCGATGGCGCCGATCGGTGCGGCGACCTCCTTGGCGATCTGGGGCAGCACCTCGATCAGCATCTGCAGGACGGCGGCGTCGTTGTAGTTGGCGAACGCCTCGGCCCGCTTGTCCATCGCCTCGGCCTCGGCCTGTCCGACCGCGAGGGTGGCGGCCGCCTGGGCCTCACCCTCGGCGCGGGTGGCGTCCGCCTCGGCGGTACGACGGGCCTTCTCCGCCTCACCGCGCCGGGCACCCTCGATCGCCTCCGCCTCGGCCAGCGCGGCCCGGCGGGCCTTCTCGGCCTCACCGGAGAGCCGGGCCTGCTGGGCCTCGGCCTCGGCCGCCGCGATGGTGGAGGCCTTGCGGGCGTCGGCGGCCGCGATCTCGGCCGACCGCTTGGCCTCGGCCTCCTGCTCGACCTTGTAGCGCTCGGCGTCCGCGGGCTTGCGCACCTCGGTCTCGAGCTTCCGCTCGGTCAGCGCCGCCTGGCGCACGGCGACCTTCTCCTGTTCCAACAGGATCGCCTGGTCGCGGTCGGCCTGGGCGAGCGGGCCGGCGGCCGCGGCCTGAGCGGACGCGGCGTCGGTCTCGGCCTTGATCTCGGCCTGCTTCAGCGCCAGCGTGCGCTGGGCGATGGCGATCTCCTGCTCGGCCGCGATCTGCGCCTGCTCGGCGGCCTGGCGCGCGTTCGCCTCGGCGATCCGCGCGGTCTGGCTGACCCGGGCCGCCTCCGGCCGACCGAGGTCGGCCAGGTAGCTGCCGTCGTCGGTGACGTCCTGGATCTGGAAGGTGTCGAGGATCAGGCCCTGGCCGGTCAGCGAGTTCTCGGACTCGTCGGCCACCCGCTGCGCGAACGCCGCCCGGTCGCGGATGATCTGCTCGACCGTCAGGCCGCCCACGATCGAGCGCAGCGCACCGGCGAGCACCTCCTGGGTGAACGGCTCGACGTCCTGCTGCTGGCTGAGGAAGCGCTGCGCGGCCAGCCGGATCTGGTCGGCGTTGCCGCCGACCTTGACGATCGCGACGCCCTCGACGTTCAGCTTGATGCCCTGACCGGAGACCGCACCGCGGATCTGGACCGAGATCCGCCGCGAGGAGAGGTCCATCGTGGCCTGCTTCTGCACGAACGGGATGACGAAGACGCCGCCGCCGAGGACGACCTTCTGCCCGGAGAGGTCGGTGCTCAACTGCCCGGTCTCGGGGTTCAGCACCGCCTTGCCCTTGCGCCCGGTGATGATGAACGCCTGGTTCGGCCCGGCGACCTTGTAGCGGCTCGTCACGAGGAGCACGAGCAGGATGAGGAGCAGGACGAGGCCGCCGACGGGGATCAGCAGGTCGGTCATGGGGAGCCTTTCGGATGGGTCGTCAGGGCAGGAACATCACGGGAGAGGACGCCACACCGGGGCGACCTCGACGGCGGTCGGCGAGAGCACCGTGGTCACGTAGACCTCGGTGCCGGCCTCCAGGGGCTGGTCGCAGCGCGCGTTGAGCCGGACCGGGTTGCCGCCGACCAGCACGTCGACGGTCCCGAGGCCGGCGTTCGGGATCGCGCTGACCACCCGGCCGGCCTGGCCGACGGTGTGGTCGACGGACGGGGTCGCGTCGCTGCCGCCGTCGCGGATCAGCCGGGTCAGCCAGGCGGCGAACCAGCCGAAGACCACGCCCGCGACGATGCCGACGGGCAGCGACACCACGGCCGGCGTACCGGCCGCCTCGGCGGTCGCGCCGCCGAAGCCGGTCGCCGCCACGAACGCACCGATGACGGCCGTGGAGAAGACGTCGCCCGGCAAGGCGTCGGCGACGCCGTCGAGCAGGTCACCGAGGACCAGGCTGACGGCCAGCAGCACCAGGCCGATCACCCCGATCACGAGGAAGACGGTCACGCCGGCTCAGCTCCTGTCGTCGACGGGCCCCGATGCTTTCACAGCCGTCGCGCGGTTCGCACCCGGATACCCCACCCCTTATCCGACATACGTCGCTTTTGTCGTACGGTCGGGGGGGTGACCGAGACGTATGCGCAGGTGGTCGGGGTGTCCCAGGTCGAGCTCGGGACGGAGAGCAGCCCGCCGGACCTCGGGCCGGACCAGGTCGAGGTGGGCATCACCTACTGCGGCGTCTGCGCGACCGACACGCACAACTACACCTCCGGCGGCCAGGTCCCGCCGGCCGTCTTCGGCCACGAGTGGACCGGCACCGTGCGCCGGATCGGTGCCGAGGTCACCGCCGTCGCCGTCGGCCAGCGGGTCGTCGCCGCCGTCGGCGCCGCGTGCGGCCGCTGCGCGATGTGCCTGGCCGGTCACGCCGACCACTGCGACACCGCGTTCGCCGAGGCCAACGGCGTCACGCCCGACGCACCGGCGCACGGCGGGTTCGCCACCGCGCTCGTGGTGTCCGAGCGGCGGGTCCTCCCCGTCCTCGACGGGCTCACCGACGTCCAGGCGGCCCTGGTCGAGCCGACCGCCGTGACCTTCCACGCCGTACGACGCACCCGCCAGCCGCTCGGCGCCGTGGTCGTCGTCCAGGGCGCCGGCCCCATCGGCCTGCTCGCGGCGCAGCACGCCCGGCACGCCGGCGCCGGTCGCCTGGTCGTGATCGAGCCCAACCCGGAGCGCCGTACCGCGGCCCTCGACCTCGGGCTGACCGACGTCTTCGAGCCCGGCGACCGGGTCCGCGAGCACCTCGACGCGATCACCGGCGGCCTCGGAGCCGACGTCCTCTACGAGTGCACCGGCGTCGCCGGCCTGCTCCAGTCCTCGGCCGAGCTGGTCCGCCGCGGCGGCACCCTGTCGCTGCTCGGCTTCCCGATGACCGACTCCCGGGTCAGCTACGGCGACTGGCAGCTGCGCGAGCTCACCGTGATCGGGTCCCTCGCCTACACCCGTGCCGACTTCGTCGGGGCGATGCGGGCCATCGCCGACGGCGCGGTGCGCGTGGACGGCCTGCACACCGGCACCGTCGGTCTCGGCGAGCTGGCCGCCCTCATGGATGAGCTCGACTCGGGCCGCACCACCCACGCGAAGGTGCTGGTCGACCCGCGTCTCTAGCGTCCCTCCGGCTCGAGATCTTGGCTGAACAGCACGGCCCCGGTCAGGTCGCGCAGGCTCACCGTCAGCCGCCCGTCGGCCGCGATGTCGGCGTGGCCGAAGAACTGGTTGCCGTGCCGTGGCGACTCGTTCGGGGTCGCCGCGTGCTTGCGGAAGACGACCTCCGGACCGAAGGTGCCGTCGAGCTCGTTGGGCCCGAACGTGCCCGCCGCGATCGGCCCCGCGACGAACTCCCAGAACGGGTCGAAGTCGGTGAAGCCCGCGCGCTCGGGCGAGTAGTGGTGGGCCGCACAGTAGTGCACGTCAGCGGTGATCCACACGACGTTGCGGACCCGGTGCCGCTTGAAGGCCGCCAGGACGGCAGCGATCTCCTGTTCCTTGCCGAGCGGGGCACCCGGGTCGCCGTTGGCCAGGCTCTCCTGCGCCTCCCCGTCGGGTACGACGACGCCGAGCGGGAGGTCGGCCGAGATGACCTTCCACGTCGCGCGGGAGCGCCGTACCTCGCGGACGAGCCAGTCGGCCTGCTCGGGACCGAGGATCCGGGTCCCGTCGGGCTCCAGGCCCGCGGTGTTCGGGTCCTTGTGGGTGCGCATGTCGAGGCAGAAGACGTCGAGGTGCCGGCCGCGCTCGACCTTGCGGTAGATCCGGGCGGGGGCGAACCCGCCGTCGCGGCGGTGCGCCGCCGGGTCGGCGATCGGCTGGTACTCCTGCCAGGCCCGCCGGGCGCGCTGCGCCAGGACGTCGACCCGGCGCTCCTGGGTGTAGCGCGGGTCCTCCAGGACCTCGCCCGGGTACCAGTTGTTCGTGGTCTCGTGGTCGTCCCACTGCGCGACGACCGGGGTGTCGGCGTAGAAGGCCCGGACGTTCTCGTCGAGCAGCGTGTAGCGGTGCCGGCCACGGAACTCCCCCAGCGTCTCCGCCACCTTGCTGACCTCCTCGGTGACCAGGTTGCGCCACACCTGCCCGTCGGGCTCGGTCACCGTGGCCGCGATCGGGCCGTCCGCGTAGATCGTGTCGCCGGCGTGGACGAACAGGTCGGGCCGGGTCTCGTGCATCGCGCGGTAGCCGACCAGCCCGCCGAGGTCGGGGTTGATCCCCCAGCCCTGCCCGCAGGTGTCGCCCGTCCACACGAAGCTGGTCGCGGCCTCGTGCAGCGACGCCGTCCGGAACCTCGCCGTCCGGGTCTCGCCCAGCAGCCCGTGCTCGTCCTCGAAGCCGAGGCGTACGTCGTACTCGCGTCCCGGCGCCAGCCGGTCCAGCGCCAGCTTGGCCGTGTGGTCGGAGGTCGCGGTGGCCCACGGGCCGCGGAGGCGGTGCCGACGCCGGCCGCTGACCACCTCGGCGACCAGCCGACCGCGACCGGAGGAGCGCGCCCACAGCACGGCGCTGCGGGTCGTGACGTCGCCGGACTGCACGCCCGACGGGAGGGTGAGCCGGCGGCGGACCAGCCCGGCGGAGGCGGACGCCGGCGCGGCGGCGAGAAGGCCGGCGGCGGAGCCGGCGAGCAGGGTACGACGGAGGAGGTGCTGCCCGAGATCAGTCATGCCGTCACGCTGCTCCCGCCGGGTGGCGAGGGCGTGAGCAGCCGGTGGCGGGCGGGTGAAGCCGCTCGGCCTACGCCGGCCGGGCGGTCAGCTTGCGCAGCTGAGGCAGCAGGTTGCGCGGGCGGGTCTCGGCGAGCCAGCCGTTGGGCAGGGACAGTCGGACCACCTTGTGCCAGGCGCTGGCGACCTGCCGGACCAGCGGGCGCGAGCAGTAGGCCAGGTCGAACTTGTCGAAGACCTCGCGCACCCGGGGCGCGATCTCGCCGTACCGGTTGCTGGGGAGGTCGGGGAACAGGTGGTGCTCGATCTGGTGGGAGAGGTTGCCGGTCAGCAGGTGCAGGGTCGGCGGGCCGGCGATGTTGGCCGAGCCGAGCATCTGGCGGACGTACCACTCGCCGCGGCTCTCGTCCTCGTCGAGCTCGGGCAGCTCGAACGCCTCGACACCCTCCGGGAAGTGCCCGCACATGATCACCGAGTGGCTCCACACGTTGCGGACCAGGACGGCGGTGGCGTCGGCGGCCAGGGTCGCGCGCCAGCCGGGGCCGGAGAGGGCCGGCCAGACCACGAAGTCCTTGGCGGCCTGGCGCAGCGCCCGGCGCAGGGTCACCAGCGCCTCGGCCCGCTTCTCCGGCGACAGCTTCCGGCCACCGCGGATGTGGTCGCCGAGGTCGAGGTCGTACATCGCGATGCCCCACTCGAAGATGCACGCGGTGACGGCGTTCCAGAGCGGCTGGACCAGGTAGCGCGGCCTCCACTCCTGGGCCTCGTCGACGCGCATGATGCCGTAGCCGAGGTCGTTGTCCATCCCGATGATGTTCGTGTAGGTGTGGTGCACCTGGTTGTGCGCGCGCTGCCACTGCTTCGGCGGCGAGGCGTGGTCCCACTCCCAGGTCGACGAGTGGATCCTGGGGTCGCGCATCCAGTCCCACTGCCCGTGCAGGACGTTGTGGCCGATCTCCATGTTGTCGAGGATCTTGGCCAGGCTCAGCGCCGTCGTCCCGACCACCCAGGCGCCCTTGTTCCGGCCGAGGAGCAGCACCGCACGGCCACCGATCTCGAGTGTGCGCTGCACCCGGATCACCCGCCGGATGTACGCCGCGTCCCGCGCCCCCCGGTCGTCGAGGACGGCCTGGCGGATCGCGTCGAGCTCCTGCCCCAGCAGCTCCACCTCCGCAGGAGTCAGGCCCCCCGGCCGGCGGTCGATCACGCTCGTCATGGCCCTACTGTGCCTGGTCCGACGGGGCCGATGGTGACCGGGATGTGAAGTCTCGGACCCGGTTCGTTCACAGCGATGGCACAGGTCGGACCGAAGTCCCTGCCAGCCCACGGGCGGACAGTCGGGTCCATGAACCAGCACCAGCCGGGCGACCAGCGCCCCCAGGACGAGACCGGTCCGCTCGCCGCCCAGCAGCCCGCCGCGGGCGCCACGGCGGTCGCGGACGCACCACCCCCGCCGCCGCCGTACCCGCCGGCGGCCACCGCCCCGAAGCGCCCGAACCCGCTGCGCCGGGTGCCCCGCACCGCCTGGCTCGCCGCCGCGGCCGTCGTGGTCCTGGTCGGCGTCGGCCTGGGCGGCTTCTTCCTGGGCCGGGCCACCGCGGACGACGACGGCGGCTTCCCCGACCGCGGCCAGCGTCCGGACTTCCCGGGTGGCGGCGGTCCCGGCCGGGACGGACAGATGCCGGGGATGCCGGGTCAGAACGGCCAGGACGGGCAGCTCCCTGGCCAGGGTCAGCAGGGCCAGCCCGGCAGCAGCACCGACGACGGCACCGACAGCGGCACCCAGGAGGACTCGGCCGACACCACCGCCTGGTACGTCGTCCCCTCCGCCGCCTGAGCCGAGTCGGCTCAGCCCGGGCTCAGTCCCCCAGCAGCGCTCGTACGTCGTCGGCGGTGACGGCGGTCGCCATCGCCCCGTCGCCGTCGACGACCTGGGCGAAGAGCGCGGCCTTGCGGGCCTTCAGTTCCATCACCTTCTCCTCGATGGTGTCGGTGGCGACCAGCCGGTAGACCATCACCGGCTGGTGCTGGCCGATCCGGTGGGCCCGGTCGACGGCCTGCGCCTCGGCTGCGGGGTTCCACCAGGGGTCGAGGACGAAGACGTAGCTGGCCTCGGTGAGGGTCAGGCCGACCCCGCCGGCCTTCAGGCTGATCAGGAACGCCGGGGCGTCGCCGTGGCGGAACTCCCCGATCGCCGCGTCGCGGTCGCGGGTGCGACCGTCGAGGTAGGCGTGGCCGATGCCCTCGGCGTCCAGGCGCCGGCGTACGCGGGCCAGGAAGCTGGTGAACTGGCTGAAGACCAGCGCCCGGTGCCCCTCCGCCGCGAGCTCGCGGAGGTGGTCGACCAGCACGTCGATCTTGGCCGACCCGATGCCCTCGTGCTCGTCGTCGACCAGCGCGGCGTCGAGGCTGAGCTGGCGCAGCTTGGTCAGCGAGCGGAAGATCGCCACCCGGTTGCTGTCGAAGTCGCCGATCAGGCCGAGGATGTGCTGGCGCTCGCGCTGCAGGTGGGTGTCGTAGACCCGTCGGTGCTTGGGGCCGAGCGCCACGTCGAGCACCTGCTCCTGCTTGGGCGGCAGGTCGGCGGCCACCAGCTCCTTGGTGCGGCGCAGCAGGAACGGCCGGATCCGGGTGCGGAACCGGGCCAGCGCCCGCTCGTCGCCCTGCTTCTCGACCGGGTTGGCCACCAGCTCGGCGAACTTGCGCGGCCAGGGGTAGAGCCCGGGCGCCACGATGGACAGCAGGGACCACAGCTCCATCAGCCGGTTCTCGAACGGGGTGCCGGTGAGGGCCAGCCGGAACGGCGCGTCGATCCGGCGGACCGCCTGGTAGGTCTTGCCCTGGTGGTTCTTGACCTGCTGGGCCTCGTCGAGCACCAGCCCGCCCCATGGCAGGGCGACGTACTCGTCGGCCTCCAGCCGCAGCAGCGTGTACGACGTCACGACGACGTCGGCGCCGCGCGCCACCTCGGCCAGGCTGCTCCCCCGCCGACTCCGGCCCGCACCGATCGACCGGACCACGAGGCCCGGCGCGTGCTGGGCCGCCTCGCGCACCCAGCCCGGCACCACGCTCGTCGGCGCCACGACGAGGAACGGTCCGGTGCCCTGCGCACGGGCGTGCGTGATCAGCGCCAGCGCCTGCAGGGTCTTGCCGAGCCCCATGTCGTCGGCCAGGATCCCGCCGAGCCCGGCGTCGTGGAGGAAGGCCAGCCATCGGAAGCCGTCGAGCTGGTAGTCGCGCAGCTCGCTGTCGATCCCGACCGGGTCGACCTCCGGCAGCGCGGCGAGCCCGCTGAGCTGCTGGGCGGCGGCGACCCAGCGGGCGGCCTGCTGGTCGACCAGGCCGATCTCGGCGAGCTCGCCCCACAGGCCGAGGTCGTGACGGCCGACCCGCAGGGTGCCGTCGTCGTCCTGCTCGGTCAGCTCGGCCGCGGCCCGGACCGCATCGGCGAGCCGGGCCAGCGCCGGGTGGTCGGCGGGCAGGTAGCGGCCGCTGGGCAGGAACACCTGCTCCTGGTCCTGGGTGAGCGCCTCGAGGACGTAGGCCAGCGGGACCTCCTCGCCGTCGACGTCGACGACCACCCGCAGGTCGAGCCAGTCGACCGGGCCGGCCGCGTCGTCCTCGGCCGTCAGCTCGAACCGGATCTCGGGCTCGGCCACGGCGGGTCGGTAGTCGGGCTGCACCCCGACCTCCTCGACCTCGACCAGCGGGTCCTCGCGCAGCGTCGGCAGCACCTCGCCGACCAGGGTCAGCAGCCGGTCGCCGCGCAGCTCGTGGCGCGGCCGCAGCGCCCCGGACCCGTCGCGCAGCAGCCGGTCGCCGGTCGCGCCGAGCGCCAGCCGCTCCAGGTGGGCCTGCTCCCGCTCGGGCCGTCCTACGTCGCCGCGGGTGCCGCCGAGGTCGACGTCCTGGACGTCGTCGCCGGTGCGGTAGCGCCAGGTCCAGGCCACGTCGGCGACCCCGGGGCCGCGCCAGCCCACGGTCAGCACGAGCGCCGGGGGGAGCTCCTCGGGCAGCGCCACCGCCCCGTCGCTGGAGGCCACCGCGAGGTGGCGGCGCAGCCGGGGCAGGTAGTCGCGCACGAACTGCTCGCCCTGGCCGGCCGGGATCCGGATCGGGTCGGGCGACTCCACGAGCTGCCGCACCGTCTCGGGGACGATCCGGTCGAGCGGCGCGAGCACCAGCGCGGAGCTCACCGGGTCGACCAGGGCGACCCCGTGGCCCTGCCGGCCGACCACGAGCAGGTCGTCGCCGGACCACCAGCGGCCCTCGTGCTCGACCCCCACCTCGACCCGCGCGGTCCCGTCGCCGGTGTCGTCGCCGCGCACCTCGACCCGCAGGGAGAGCGGTCCGTCGAGCAGCCGCACGGAGGGTACGTCGGCCGCGCCGAGCAGCTCGACGCCCGCCTCGCGGGCCCGCGACAGCATCGACCACACGCCCGAGCCGAGGTCGTCGAGCGGCGTCTCGCCGCGGTAGTAGTGGGGCGAGCGTCGGGCCGCGGCGAGCTCGGACATCGCCGCGAGCTGGGCCGGGTCGTGGCTGTGGGAGTACGCCGCCCGCGGCAGGTCGTCCCAGCCGATGCCGCGACGGATCCAGGTCCCGCGGCGGCCGGTCGTGAGCGGGTTGACCCGCACCGTCGGGCGCATCGCCCGCACCTGCCACGACGGCGCCCGTCGACGGTCGCCGGTCGCCTCGGGCCGGTCGAGGCCCACCTCGAGGGCGAGCGGCTTGAGCTCCTCGGCCGGCACTGAGCGGCCCAGCTCGTCGAGGACCGCGTCCAGCCGGCTGCCCCAGTCGGAGTCCTCGCCGCCGGCCGCGCTCTCCGCCTGGCCGGCGATCAGCACCGCGGCGGCGTGCTTGCACGAGCGACCGACGAAGCAGGTGCAGCGCCCGCGCACCAGCACGGTGCGGGCCGAGCGGACCAGGGTGACCGACACGTCGTACGGATCGGGCTCGCCGCCCTGGACCTCGCCGGCCAGCACGACCTGGTCGCGACCGGGGCTGACGACGTCGACCCAGTCGACGCGGCCCTCGGCGACGTAGGCCTGCGCTCGCGCGAGGGTCCCGGCGTCGAACGACAGGCCCAGCATCGCGTCGTCGAGCAGGCGCAGCAGCGGGACGGTGTCGGGCATCCCCCGATCATGCCGTGCCGAGCGGACAGCCCGTGCGTCCGCACGACCTGCCTGGGGAGAACCCCCGGCCGGCGTGTGACTCAGGAGGCGTAGGAGCGCACCCGCCGACTCAGCCGCTCGGTGCCGGGCGCCCAGTCGGCGGCGCTCGCCGGGTCACCGTGTCGGAAGGACCGGGCGGTCACCGCGAAGACCCGCGACGCCCCCAGGCAGTCGGGGTCGAAGCGCACGATCGCGTGCCGCTTGCGCATGGTCAGCGAGAAGCAGCCCTTGGCGCTGATGTCCTTGCCGTGCCGCTTGAACGACCGGGCGCGGAAGACGGCGTACTCGGAGTAGGCCAGACCGGTGAGGTAGACGTCGGGCGCACGGTCCCCGTCGAGGTCGAACCACAGGTCGATCCCGTCGCCCGAGCGGACCCGCCGGTCGTGGCTGACCACGACCTTGGCCTTCGCGCCGGGCTCCGCGGCCGAGACCAGCGTCGTCCTCAGGATGTCGTACGACGCCCCCGCGTCCACCGGGTCGACCACCACCCGCTCGGTCGGCGGCTTGGCGACGGCGGCCGGCGTACCCGCCAGGACGGTGAGGGCGGCGGCGCCGGCGACGGAGGCGGCGAGCAGGCGGGTGCACTTCATCGGGTGGCCTTCCGAGCGAGGTCAGGAGTGGTCCGGTACCCCTATCCTCGCTCCGTGACCGAGCGCAACGTCCTCGGCGGTGAGCTGGAGCCGTGCGGCACCGAGCCGCTGACCGGCTTCTACCGCGACGGGAGCTGCTCCTGCGGGCCCGACGACGTCGGCCTGCACGCGATCTGCGCCATCGTGACCCGCGAGTTCCTCGACCACCAGGCGTCGGTCGGCAACGACCTGACGACGCCCCGGCCGGAGTACGGGTTCGCCGGCCTGCACCCGGGCGACCCGTGGTGCGTGGTCGCGGCGCGCTGGCGGCAGTCCTACGAGGCGGGCGCCGCGACCCCGGTGGTCCTGGCCGCGACGAACCAGCGGGCCCTGGAGATCGTGCCCCTCGACGTGCTCCGCGACCACGCGGTGGACGTGCCACCGGATCTCAGCGGGCTCCCCGGCCTGGACGGCCCGGAAATGTAAGTGACCCCGCTGGCGTCTCGGGTCACCAGCGGGGTCGAGTAGAACTCTAGGCCGCGGAATCGCCCACTGAGAAGCCGAATTGGCGATCTTGCGGAAGCCTTGAGGAAACGTTGAGTTTTCTCCTAGGTATCCCCGGACCGGGCCCGCAGGAAGGCCTCGACCAGCCGCCCCGGCACCCGGCCACGGTCCGAGACCACGTGCCCCTCCCGCTGGGCCCACACCCGCACCTCCGCCGGGCTGGGCGGAGCGGCGAGGAAGCGGTAGGTCCACTCCTCCGCGAGCTGACGGGTCTCGGCGAAGATCACCGGCACGCTCGGCCAGCGGACCTGGCACTCGGCCAGCCCGTCCGCGACGAGCGCCGGCCGCACCCGGTCCAGCTTGAACACCGCGGAGTAGCGGTCCTCCACGACCACCGCCGCTCGCGGCACCGCCGCCAGCTCGGCCAGCTGGAACCCGAGCCGGCCCGAGGTCAGGCTCGCGACCAGGTCGGCCAGGCTCTTGCGCTCGACGGTCGCGAGGAGCCCCTCCTCCCCGAGGACGGCGTAGTCGCCGGCGGCCAGCCGGCTGCGCCGTACGACGACCTGCTGGCGCGCGAAGCGGTAGCCGTACCGCTCCCGGTCGTCGACGTGGATCTCCAGCTCACGACGGCGGACGCGCGGGCGGTTGGCGTCGCGACCGCCGGCCGGGCCTTCTTCGACGTGCGCGCGTTCTGCCAGAAGATCGTCTCCCGCCCGCGGGTGCGGGTCAGCACCAGCTGGCTGCGGTTCTCCCGGCTCCGGTCGAGCACCAGGTCGATGGCGGCTCCGCGCCGCACACAGCTGCGGACCGCGACCCGCTCGACGACCTCGGCGTCCCCCGGCCAGTCCTCGACCCGATGGCAGTAGACCTTGGCCGTCCGCGGCCAGGTCTCCCGGGCCTGGAGGATGACGCCGTCCCCGAGGGGGACGCGCAGCAGGTAGGGAAGCGTCGAGTCGGGGTCCGGGTTGCGGGCGACCACGAAGTCGTCAGGCGCACCCGGAGTGTGGGACCGCGACGGGTTTGCGGACACCGCCCCCGCGGCAAGACCCCTCCTGACGACTCGACGACTCGAAGGAACCGCAGATGGACACTCGGGCGACCTCGGCGTACCGGCGCACCAGACGTGCCGGACGCCTGCTCATCACCGGCGGCGTGGCGGCCGTCCTGCTCGCCGCCCAACTGGCCGCGACTCCGGCCACCAGCGCGGCGGAGGAGCCCGAACCGGACCTCCCCACCCTCACCTGGACCACGCACCCGGCGACGCCGACGCTGGAGCGGACCGCGGCGGGCGTCGTACGCCGCTTCCCGGTCCCCACCAGCACGGCCGGCCTGGGCCGGATCCGGACGGCCCCCAACGGGGACATGTGGTTCACGATGGAGGACGCGAACAAGATCGGGCGCATCACGCCCGCGGGGCGGATCACCGAGTACACCATCGAGGACCGTGACGACATCGGCGGCGGCGTGCCCGACCTCGCCGTGGCGGCGGACGGGACGGTCTGGATCATCTGGGACCACGGCCGGAGGGCCTTCTCCTTCCGGCCGAGCACCAACCAGGTGACCGGCAACTACTCATTGGGCTCCTACCCGTACGGCAAGCAGGTGGCGATCGGCCCCGGCCAGGTCCCCTGGATCACCATGTCCTACGACGACGACGGTCTGGCCCGGATCGTCAACGGCCAGGCGGTCTGGCTGCAGAACGCGCCGCCCTGCGACGGCGCGATCGCCTACGGCCGCGACGGCGCCATGTGGTGCCAGGCCGACGACACCCTGATCCGCAGCAACGCGAACGCGTCCGCCGGGACGACGTACCCGCTGCCCGATGGGCTCGCCGACCCCTACTCCCTGGCCGCCGGACCGAACGGCTCGGTCTGGTTCGCGCGCTACGACACGGCGACCTGGTTCACCTCGGCCGACGAGGGCGACGTCGGGTGGATCGACCACCGCAGCGGCGCCACGCGGATCATCGACACCGGCGACAAGACGGCACCGAAGAGCCTCACCTACGGTCCCGACAGGAAGATGTGGTTCACCAGCGTGGGCCGCGACCACGCGATCGGACACGTGGACGCCCGCGGGCGCGGAGCCCTGGTCAAGGTCGGCAACTACGAGCCGGAGTACCTCACCTTCTCCAGGGCCGGCGACGTGTGGTTCACCGACGAGAAGAGCAACAGCATCGTCCAGATCGCGCGACGCCACCTGCAGCGGACCAACGTCGACCCCGGCCGGGGCTCGGTGTTCAAGATCGCTGCCCCGCTCGGCAAGGTGAAGGCCAGCCGCAAGCCGATCGTCGCCCGCAAGGGTCGGGTGCCGGTGCGCGTGGCCTGCCCGAAGGGCGGCCGGACCTGCCGCGGCACCGCGCTGCTCCAGCACCCGAAGCGCGGCAAGGCGTGGACCAAGAAGGTCCGCTACGCCGTGAAGCCGGGCAAGCAGAAGACGGTGCAGCTGCGGCTGACGAAGGCCGGGCTGAAGGCCGTGCGCGGCAAGCCGAAGAAGGCCCGCGTCACGCTGACCGCCCCCGGCGCGAAGGTCAGCAAGCAGGTCCGCGTCCGGCGCTGACCTCGTCCAGGTACGACGACGCCCGCACCCCGATCGGGGTGCGGGCGTCGTCGTACGACGGGGTGGGCCGACGTCAGCGGACCCGGCCGAAGAAGACCGAGCCGGTCCAGATCGTGGCCTTGGTGACGCTCTGGCCGGAGCCGGGGGCGTGCCAGACCTGGTTCTTCCCGGCGTAGATCGCGACGTGGTAGACCCCGCCACCGTCGTGGAAGAAGACCAGGTCGCCCTTGCGGGCGTCCGCGCGCTTGATCCGCTTGGTCGCGCCGACCTGGGCGCTGCTCGTGCGGGGCAGGTTCTTGCCCAGCGCCTTCTTGTAGACGTACTTGGTCAGGCCGGAGCAGTCGAAGCGGCTCGGCCCGGTGCCACCCCAGGAGTAGGGGTCCCCGGCCTGGTCGCGGGCGACCTTGAGGACCCGCTCACCGCGGGGCGGGAGCGGCTTGGCGTTCATCTGCTCGACCTGACGGCCCTCGTGGCGCTTGCCGACCGCGGCGTCCGCCGTGGCGGTCGGGGCGAGAGGGCTGACGCCCAGAGCGAGGGCGAACGCGAGGGCACCGGTAGCGGTGCCGCGAAGGATGCGGGCGCGCACGAGCGCGCCGTCGGAGGCGTGGTTCAAGGGTGTTTCCTCGGCGATCGCCTGCGAAGGATGACCTGTCGGATTCGGACGCCGTGCCCGGCCGAGCGCTGCTCGGCTTCACCCCCAGCCCTTGCGGGCGTACTGCTTGGGTCCCCCGTGCCCGTCTCTGCTTCCTGATGTCGGTGTCCACCTGGCGACGTGACGGGCCTCGGCGCGGTCCAGGCTGTTTCGTGACCTCGACCGTGGGTGGTCCGTGGTCGAGGTTTTGTCCACCGTCGCACACGACTTCGGAGAAGCCCAAAGCCCGCTCGGGGTGAGCCTGGTCACCCTCCGAGGTCGGCCAGTCGTTCCCCGAGCCAGGTCGCGGGCTCGGTCACGACGTCCGGATTGCTCACCACGACGGCGAACACGGCCAGCAGCGCACCGGCCCTCAGCATGTCCTTGACGACGCTGTCGCCGCCCGATCCGGCCCGTGCGGACCGGCTCCCGCCGGCGCGCGTCCCGACCCGGCTCGGCCGCAGCCCGGCCCGCAGCTCCCGGACCACCGCCCGGGCCCGGCGCCGAGACAGCACCCGCGGCCGCGACTGCAGCAGCTCGCGCACGTTCCACGTCGAGCAGACGAAGACGTCGTCGACCACCCCCACGATCGGCTCGTCACGGGCCACGCAGACGACCGGGTGCACGCAGCCCGCCGTACGACGGTCGAGGAGAGCGGCGACGTGCCCGGCCGCGTCGACCGCACCGCCCACGCCGCGGACCTGGCCGGCCTGGATCAGCATCCCGCCCTTGACCCGTACCGGACCCGACCAGTTCTTGGTGTCGACCACGTAGATCCCGCTGCGGCCCACGACGACGTGGTCCGCGCTCCCCCGGAGCCCCTCGGGCCAGCGCAGGCCCTGCAGCACCGTCCAGCGGGACGCCGGCAGCGACGCCAGCGCGTCGGTCGTGACCCGGACGCCCACGGAGGTGCGCTCCCACCGGGCGAGGCCCTGCCCCAGCCTCTGGGTGCGGGCGCGCTGGGCGCGCGCGTCGTCGTCCGATGGCGTCCGTGCCATGACACTGCTCCATCCGTGGATCCGTGTAGGGGAGGACCATCGGCGGGGCAGAGCCGGACCTGAGGAGCGCGGGCCGGGCGATCGGTTTGCCGAGGGCGTCCCGATGGGAAGGAACCCGCCCGCCAGCCCATTTCTTTACCTTGCGAAGGACACCCATGACTCCGCTCTCCCGCCGGTCCCGCTCTCTCCTCGGCGGCCTCGCCACCGTCGCCGTCCTGTCCCTGTCGGCCTGCTCCGACGGCGACCCCGGCGGCTCGGACGACACGGCGTCGGACACGTCGTCGAGCGCGCCCGCCGAGGAGACCCCGGAGGCTGAGGAGGTCGAGCCGAGCGAGTCGGCCAGCGCGTCGGACGACGCGGCCGCGGCCCCGGCCGCCGGGACGGGCGGCAACCCCGCCTGGGCGCTGCCGCCCGTCGAGAAGGGCGACCTGCTCACCACCATCGAGGTCGGCGAGGTGTCGGTCGCCGTCTACCAGGTCGGCACGGCCAAGGCCGACGACACCGGCTCCTTCGTCGACCCCGACACCAACAAGCCGTTGATCGAGGTCGGCGACGAGCTCGTCTTCGTCAACTACGTGATCACCAACAACGGCGCCCCGATCGACCTCGGCTCCAGCCTGGTCGACATCTCCCCGCGCTACGACGACTGGCCCTACATGCAGGGCATGGACGGCCTGACCGGCGACGACCTCTACGCGGCCCAGGGCATCAACGACTTCGGCCTGGCCCCCGACGGCTACAGCGACGCCGGCGTCTACACCTTCGGCACCGGCGAGACCTTCTCGTACGGCGAGAACTTCGAGCACCAGCCCGGCTCCCCCATCACCTTCGACGTCTCCTACGTCCCGGTGGACGCCGCGGGCGACCTGCTGCACGACGACAAGGTCGAGGCCGAGGGCAAGGCCACCATCGCCTGACGTGTACGTCCTCTGGACGTCCGCCGACCTCGCGGACCTCGACCCGGCCCGGGACCTCCCCGGGCCGTGGGTCGAGGTCCGCGTCGCGTCCGACCACCTGGCCTTCGTCGACAGCGACGACACGCTGTCGCGGGTCTACCACGCCCTGAAGTGGGCCCTGCCCGAGGGCGCCGCGCTCACCGTGGCTCCACTGGCGGGACTGCCGAAGGCGAAGGGCCTGCGTCCTGGCACGACCTCGTGGCTGCGGGACCGGCTGTCAGCCACCGCTCTCGAGCCCTGAGTCCCTCCCACCTTCGGACGTCATGCGAAGCGAGCCTCTGAGCGCTCTCTTCGCATGACGTCCGGAGCCGCCGCCGAGGCGCCCACCAAACGCCGACGGCCCCGGCACCCTCACGGGTGTCGGGGCCGTCGGACGGCTGGCTCAGGTCAGCTGCAGCCGGAGGTGCTGCCGCAGCCCTCGCAGACGTAGCAGGAGCCGGCGGGGCGCATCTTGGTGCCGCAGGTGAAGCAGAGCGGGGAGTCGACGGCCGTGCCGCTGAGCTGCTCGAGCAGCTCGGCGGTGGTGTGCGCCTCCTTGGGAGCCGGCTTGGCCGCCGCCGGGGTCTCGGTCGCGTCGACCGGGGCGTCGGTGATCTCGACCTCGACGACCGGGGTCGTCTTGGCGGCCGGGGCCTCCTCGATCAGCTCCGCGGCGCCGCCGGTCTCCTCGACGAGCTCGTAGGAGCCGGTCTCGAGGTGACGCTGGCGCTCCTCGGCCGAGAAGATGCCGAGGGCCGCACGCTGGTCGAACGGCATGTAGTCGAGGGCCAGACGACGCCAGACGTAGTCCATGAGGGACTGCGACATGCGCACGTCGGGGTCGTCGGTGAGACCGGCGGGCTCGAAGCGCAGGTTGGTGAACTTCGAGACGTAGGTCTCCAGCGGCACGCCGTACTGGAGGCCGATGCTGACCGCGATCGAGAACGCGTCCATCACGCCGGCCAGGGTCGAGCCCTGCTTGCCGAGCTTGAGGAAGACCTCGCCGAGCTGGCCGTCGTCGTGAGCGCCCGAGGTGAGGTAGCCCTCGGCGCCGCCGACCGTGAAGGACGTGGTGCGCGAGACGCGGGACTTCGGGAGCCGCTTGCGGGTGGGGGCGTAGACGACCTTCTCGATCACCTTGGTCTCGACCTCGGCCGGGGCCGCGGCGGCGACGTTCGAGTCGGTGCCCTTGTTCTCGCCCTTGCCGGACGACATCGGCTGGCCGACCTTGCAGTTGTCGCGGTAGATCGCGGTGGCCTTGAGGCCCAGCTTCCACGACTGCAGGTAGACGTCCTCGATCTCCTCGACCGTGGCCGACTCCGGCAGGTTGACCGTCTTGCTGATCGCGCCGGAGAGGAACGGCTGCGCGGCAGCCATCATCCGGACGTGGCCCATCGGCTTCAGCGAGCGGGCACCCATCGCGGTGTCGAAGACCTCGTAGTGCTCCTGACGCAGGCCGGGGGCGTCGATCACGTGGCCGTGCTCGGCGATGTAGGCGACGATCGCCTCGACCTGCTCCTCGACGTAGCCGAGCTTCTTCAGCGCCCGCGGGATCGTCTGGTTGACGATCTGCATCGAGCCGCCGCCGACGAGCTTCTTGAACTTGACCAGCGAGAAGTCGGGCTCGATGCCGGTGGTGTCGCAGTCCATCATGAAGCCGATGGTGCCGGTCGGCGCGAGCACCGAGGCCTGCGCGTTGCGGAAGCCGTTCTTCTGGCCGGTCTTGATCACGGCGGCCCAGGCCTGGGTGGCGAGCTTGTGGACCTGGCTGTCGGCGATCGAGAGCGTGCGGACGGTGTCGTTGGCCGCCTGGTGCTTGCGCATGACCCGCTGGTGGGCCTCGGCGTTGCGGGCGTAGCCGGCGTACGGGCCGACGATCCCGGCGAGCTCGGCCGAGCGCTTGTAGGACGTGCCGGTCATCAGCGAGGTGATGGTCGCGGCCATCGCGCGGCCACCCTCGGAGTCGTAGCCCAGGCCCATGGCCATGAGCAGCGCGCCCAGGTTGGCGTAACCGATGCCGAGCTGGCGGTAGTCGACCGTGGTCTGGCCGATCGCCTCGGTCGGGAAGTCGGCGAAGCAGATGGAGATGTCCATCGCGGTGATGATGAACTCCACGGCCTTCGCGAAGAGCTCGCCGTCGAAGGTGTCGTCGTCCTTGAGGAACTTCAGCAGGTTCAGCGACGCCAGGTTGCACGAGGAGTTGTCGAGCGACATGTACTCCGAGCAGGGGTTGGACGCGGTGATCCGGCCCGTCTCGGGGTTGGTGTGCCAGTCGTTGATCGTGTCGTCGTACTGCAGACCCGGGTCGGCGCACTCCCACGCGGCCTCGGAGATCTTGCGGAACAGGTCACGGGCGTCGACGCGCTCGATGATCTCGCCGGTGGTGCGGGCACGCAGGCCGAAGTCGGTGCCGTCCTCGACGGCGCGCATGAACTCGTCGCTGACCCGGACCGAGTTGTTGGCGTTCTGGTACTGCACGGAGGTGATGTCGGCCCCGCCGAGGTCCATGTCGAACCCGGCGTCGCGCAGCGCGCGGATCTTGTCCTCCTCGCGCGCCTTGGTCTCGACGAACTCCACGATGTCGGGGTGGTCGACGTCGAGGACGACCATCTTGGCCGCGCGACGGGTGGCGCCACCGGACTTGATGGTGCCGGCGGAGGCGTCGGCGCCGCGCATGAAGGAGACCGGGCCGGAGGCGGTGCCGCCGGAGGAGCGGAGCAGCTCCTTGGAGGAGCGGATCCGGGAGATGTTGAGGCCGGCACCGGAGCCGCCCTTGAAGATGAAGCCCTCCTCCTTGTACCAGTTCAGGATGGAGTCCATCGAGTCGTCGACCGCGAGGATGAAGCAGGCGGAGACCTGCTGCGGCGACTCGGTGCCGACGTTGAACCAGACGGGGCTGTTGAACGAGAAGTACTGGTGGACCAGCAGCCAGGTGAGCTCGTGCTCGAAGACCTCGGCGTCGACGTCGGCGGCGAAGTAGCCGTTCTCGATGCCGGCCTTGGTGTAGGTCTTCACGACCCGGTCGACGAGCTGCTTGAGGCTCCACTCGCGGGCGTCGGTGCCGACGGCGCCGCGGAAGTACTTCGTCGTGACGATCGTCGAGGCGTTGACCGACCAGAAGTCGGGGTACTCCACGCCGCGCTGCTCGAAGACGGTCTCGCCGGTCTTCCAGTTGGTCTGGACGACGTCGCGACGCTCCCAGGCGATCTCGTCGTAGGGGTGCACGCCCGGGGTGCTGAACACCCGCTCCAGGGTCAGGCCCTTCCCCTTCGCGGACGCGCCCGTCGCTGCGCCGCTGACCGTCTCCGTCATGCCATCTCCTTGGTCCCGTGAGTACTCGTACGTCGTTGCAGTCGATGGTCGTCGAGGCCACCGACATTTCTGTCTGTCGGTCGTGCGGTCGTGCTGGTGGGGTGCTTCAGAGGTGGTGCGCCCGGCACGCAGCTTCCCCACTACGTGCCGGGCGGATCGTGGTCAGCCCGTGGTGACGGGCTGCGGGGGCTCCGGGACGACCACCGGCGTGCGCTCGGCACGCAGCATGGCGATCTCGTCCTCGAAGTCGTCGGCGGACTCGAAGGCCCGGTAGACGCTCGCGAAACGCAGGTAGGCCACCTCGTCGAGCTCGCGGAGCGGGCCCAGGATGGCGAGGCCCACCTCGTTGGCGGGGATCTCGGCGGCCCCCGAGAGACGCAGCGCGTCCTCGACGGCCTGACCGAGACAGGCGAGCTGGTCCTCGGTGACCGGGCGGCCCTTGCAGGCCTTCCGGACGCCGGAGATCGCCTTGTCGCGGGTGAAGGGCTCCGTGGCGCCCGAGCGCTTGAGGACCGTCAGCTGCATCAGCTCGACGGTCGTGAACCGCTTGGCACATCCCGAGCAGGTGCGCCGACGTCGGATCGATCCGCCGTCGTCGGCGACCCGGGAGTCGAGGACCCGGGTGTCGGTGCCACGGCAGTAGGGGCAGTGCATCAGGGTGTCTCCTTCCGGGCGCGCCAAGCGCACCCCCGGCAGGGGTGCGAGGTTGTGGATATCGGGGGGATCTCTGTGGAGAACAAGCCCCCCACATGTTCAGAACAAGCACCGGACTGTGAGTCTTCCGCATCTGACTGTGCACTAGATGTGGATAACTACAGCGGTGTAAGTACTAGATGTGGTGAACCGTACGCCTGCTCGCGACGAGGCGCAAGCGCGTCGGCGTGTCGCCAGGCGGCCCCGGTAAAAGTCCAGGTCAGCGGCTCGCCGGAGACGCCGAACGGCCCCGCCGCCACCCGGATTCGGGTGGCGGCGGGGCCGTCGTCAGAGGGAGCGGGGCTCAGTCGGTCACGGGATCGGCAGCGGGAGTCCGCCGCCGCCGAGAAGACCACCGAGCACGTCGTCCAAGACGTCCTGCACCTGCTGCAGGATCGGGTTCAGGTCGGCGAGCGGCGTGCCGGCCAGGCCGTCCTGCAGGGCGTCGATCACCAGGTTGAGCAGTCCGGTCGGGTCGCTCGGCAGGTTCCCACCGGCGAGCGCACCCAGCACCTGCGCGAGGGCCGCGGAGACCTGGTCGGCCGGCAGGCCGGCCTCGGCGAGGGCGTCGACGACCGGCTGCAGCAGGGCCGCGAGGTCCTCGGGCGACAGGTCGCCGCCGGCCAGGGCCGCGACGATCTGGTCGACGACGGCCTGCAGCTGGGCCGGGTCGAGGCCGAGGTTGCCGAGCTGCTGCAGCAGCCCCTGGAGCTGCTGGGGGGCGCCCGGCGGGGGCGTGGTGGTCCCACTGTTGTCGTTGTGGCAGCGGACGGCCGCAGCGCGCGCGTTGCTGTTGCGGATCTGCGCAGCGCGCAGCTTCTTGGTCGCGCGACGGTTCACCTTGCGGGCGTGGACGAGCTTCCGCTTCGAGGCCTTGGTGTGTCGCTTGGCGTGGACCCGCTTGGCCTTGCGGACCTTCTTGACCGCCTTCTTCTTGTTGGTGCGGGCGGCCGAGTAGCGCACCTGGGTCTTGCCGTACTGCTGGTCGACCGCCGAGCACGGGGTGGCGGCGGAGGCCGGCGCGGCCGGAAGTGCGGTGGCAACGCCGAGAGCGAGCGCGAGGCCGGCGACGAGCGTCAGCAGCCTCTTCACGATGATGGGCATGGGGAGGTCTCCTAGTCCGGGGGCCGGCCGCCGTGTCCCAACGGCCGGACGATCCTCACGAGGGATGTCGCAAGTTCCGAGTTGCCCCAGCGTGACCCCCGTCATGCCCGTTGTGGAGGCTTTCCTCCTCAAACAGACCGATCGGTCATTTCTGGCCCACCCGATGGGGTCAGCGGACCGCTGCGAGAGACGGAGACGCGCGCCCTCAGTCGGCCACGTCCCGGGTCAGCCCGGCGAGGTCGCGCCACCACGACAGTCGGTTCGGACGACCGTCGTAATCCCGTCGCTGGTTGGCGCCGCTGGTCCCGGGCAGCACGAATACCTGCGCAGGTCCGACGTACCAGTCCTGCACGCCGAGCGAGATCCTCCCTCGCCGACCGAGGGCACGGGCCGCCTCCTGGGCCACCCCCTTGCTGGTGAAGGCCAACCAGTCGGGGCGCCACCTCTCGACCTTCGCGACCAGGTCGTCGATCTCCACCCAGCGCGGGTCCCAGTGGCCCACCAGGTCGGTGAGACCGAGTCCGAGATCGGCCACGACCTCGTCCTCGTCAGGGCGCAACCGTCGCGACGAGAGCCCGCTCAGGTGCAGCGACTCCCAGAAGCTGTTGCCGGGCGACTCGTAGTAGTGGTCACGACTCCTGGCCGACTCGGCTCCCGCCAGGCCGCAGAACACGACCACGGGTTCCCGCGCGACGATGTCAGGGAGCACCTCCATGCCCGGTCGGTACCCCGCGGGGGTCAGCCGGTGGCGCTGCGGTCCAGCTCGACCCAGACGGTCGTGCCGGACTCGTCGTGCTCGGTACCCCACCGGTGCGCGAGCGCGTCGACCAGTTGCAGACCGCGACCGTGGACCCGCAGCGGGTCCGGGTCACCGTCCGGACTCGGGAGGGCCTGCGCCCGGCCCTGGTCGCGCACGAGCAGGGTGAGGGTGGGGCCGTCCAGGGTGACTCGCAGCTCCGAGGGGGTCCCGGTGTGCATCACGGCGTTGGTGACCAGCTCCGAGACACACAGCACGGCGACGTCGGAGAGCTCGTTGCCGACCTCCCAGGCCGCCAGCTCGCGCCGGAGGAACTGACGAGCCGTGCGTGCCGCCCGGGGGTCGCCGTCGACGACGGTGGAGGCAACCAACGCTCCATCGGGCTCCGTGACCGAGGGCGGATCCGAGTCCTGCGGGGTCTGTCGGGGCTCGAGTCGCACCGCCACCTCCTGCGCCGTCGCCGTCAGCACCTCGACCTGCCCGGGGTCGAACGCCGGGGCCTGCGCGAAGTAGACCACGAGGCCGCCGAGGCACCCACTGCCGCCGGGTATCGGCAGGACGGCGACGGCGGCGACTCTGTCCTCGGCCTGACGCCGGGCGAAGTCGGCGTAGCGGGCGTCGAGGTCGCCGACCGCCGCCAGCAGCGGCTCGCCGGTCCGCACCACCGAAGTGAGGGGGACGTCGTCGTAGGCGTCCACCAGGCACCAGTCCGGAACTCCGTCGTCCCCGAGCCGGTCGCTGGAGGTGAACCGTAGCCGGCGCCCGGCACCCTCGACCAACGCCATCGCCACCCGCGCCACGCCCGGGCGGGCCAGCACGCTCCTCAGCACCCAGCGGGCAACCGCGTCGACCTCGACGTCCGGACCCTTCTGGTCGCTCGCCCCCGCGAGATCGTCCACACGACAACTGTAGTGGAGGCAGTTGGGCAGGTCTGCCCCCGCGGTTGGGACGGGTGAGACACAATGACCGCCGTGTCGGGTGAGGGAAAGCGTGCAGGCTCCAGGCGGGCGGCGCGCCCGACCCGGACCTTCCGCCCACGGCTCTTCCTGCTCGCGGTCGCGGTCACCCTCGCGGTGGTCGCCTGGGGCTACCTCGTCTACGCCGCGATCGACTTCGGCTCGACCGCGCGGTCCGGCGACGACCGGGCCTGGCTGTTCCTCGCCCTGGCCTCCGCCGGTGCGGTCGCCTGCCTGTTCATCGGGCTGATGCTCATCGCCCGGCTGCTCCGCGGACTGGGCATCACCGCCCCTCCCCCACCCCGCGACACCGGCGGGTCGGACCTGCCCGCCGCGCCTCGGCCACCGGGTGGACGACGCGCGGCTCGCTGAGTCTCGATACGCCGCTCCTCCGTCACGGCTACTCGACCACCGAAAGCCGGCGACACCGCACCTGCGTCACGGC
>NZ_FMZM01000013.1:0-97073 GCF_900101465.1 Nocardioides lianchengensis | reverse complement strand
GCGACACCGCACCTGCGTCACGGCCACTCGACCACCGAAAGCCCGCGACACCGCACCTGCGTCACGGCCACTCGACCACCAAAATCCCGCGACACCGCTCACCCTCGCGGGGGTATCGAGACCAGGAACGCCGCAGGGGCGGGGCCGCCTGGCCCCGCCCCTGTCTTCACCGGCCCGTCAGCCGGGGTCGAGGCGGCTGACGAAGTCTGTGGTGGCGCTACTCGGTGGGGACCCGGAGCTGCTGGCCGGCCACGAGCACGGTGGAGTCGAGGCCGTTGAGACGCTCGATGCGGGAGATCATCGAGCGGACCTGACCGTCCTCGGAGGCGTCGGCCGCGATCTCCCAGAGGGTGTCGCCCGTGCCGACCGTGACCACGGTCGTCGGCTCGGCCGCGCCGGGCTCCGGAGTGGCTACCGAGCCGGCAGCCAGGACGAGGCCGATCCCGAGCACTACCGCCAGGCCGAGCAGGAACACCACGAGCCGGCCGCGGCGGGTGAGCCGGAGCTCCCCGCGGGTCGTCGGCAGGGTGCTCAGTCGGACGGGGCTCAGCTGGATCGTGCTCATTGGGACCTCCTGGGGAAGTGGCGGTCAGCCTCGGTGCCTGACCACGACCGCATGTCTAACGGCGGCCACCGACAGTCCGGTGCGGGCCAGCTGGTCGATCAGACGTTCGATCGAACATGTGTACGAGGTTAGAGCAGGTGTTCGAACGAAATCAAGGGCTCGACGAACATTCGTTCGAACGAGAACAGCCCGACACGCCGTTCGAACACGTGTTTGAAGCAGGGCGGTCGGATCGGTACGGTGTGGCCACGAGCATCCCGGCGAAAGGCGTCACCATGGCCAGCAAGAAGAACGTCAGCGAGCTGCCCGACGGG
Organism: Nocardioides lianchengensis; assembly: GCF_900101465.1. Taxonomy (GTDB): domain Bacteria; phylum Actinomycetota; class Actinomycetes; order Propionibacteriales; family Nocardioidaceae; genus Nocardioides; species Nocardioides lianchengensis. Next base: position 96,194 of record NZ_FMZM01000013.1, on the reverse strand, counting down.
CCGCCGGACGCGACGGGCCTGACCCCGCGTCAGCAGCGCGTGCTCGCCCACATCAAGGACAGCATCGAGAAGCGCGGCTACCCGCCGAGCATGCGTGAGATCGGCGACGCCGTCGGCCTCACGAGCTCCTCGAGCGTGGCCCACCAGCTGAAGTCCCTCGAGGAGAAGGGCTTCCTCAAGCGCGACCCGCACCGACCGCGGGCGCTGGAGGTCTTCCTGCCCGAGGTGATGGCCGCCCGCCGCACGCTCTCCAGCGCCGAGGAGACGTCGTACGACGAGACCGGCCTCGGCGACTCCGCCCCGACGCCGGCCAACGTGCCCCTGCTCGGCCGGATCGCCGCCGGCGGCCCGATCCTCGCCGAGGAGCGCTACGAGGAGGTCTTCCCGCTCCCCCGTCAGCTGGTCGGGGAGGGCGAGCTCTTCCTGCTGGAGGTCGCCGGCGACTCGATGGTCGACGCCGCCATCTGCGACGGCGACTACGTCGTGATCCGCAAGGAGCAGACCGCGGAGAACGGTGACATCGTCGCCGCCCTGCTCGACGGCGAGGCCACCGTGAAGACCTTCAAGCGCAAGGACGGCAAGGTCTGGCTGATGCCCCACAACGAGGCCTACGACCCGATCGACGGCACCCACGCGACGATCCTCGGCAAGGTCACGGCGGTGCTGCGACGAGTCTGATCCGGGTGGGTGGGCGTGCGAGGATGACGCGTCCGCCTTCCCCTTGGATGGAGATCTCGTTGCGCGCTCGTCACCGTTCGCTGCTCGCCACCGTCGGCGCCGTCGCCGTCGCCGCCGCCCTGTTGAGCCCTCCCGGGGCTGCTCGCGCGGCTGACGACCCCGCCGTCGTGCCGATCACCGAGCCGACGGCGGCAGCCGACGCCACCGCCCGCGCCGTCGAGGTGCTGGAGCAGGCCGACTCGATCGTGAGCGGTGAGGTCGACGGCCGGGACGCGAGCCTGGCCCTGCTGGAGCTGGCCCGCACGCGCTCGGCCCTCCCCGCGGCGCGCCGCGCGGAGGCCGATCGGATCCTGGCCCGTCCGACCGACACCCCGGACACCGACGCCGGCGGCCGGTTCGGCTACGCCGCCAACGCACTCCCGACCCAGGCCTGCCAGGGCGGCTTCTGCGTGCACTGGGCCCGCGCCACCTCCGACGCCCCGGACCTGACCGACGCCGACGCGAACGGTCGGCCCGACTACGTCGACCGGGTCTTCGCGACGCTGCTGAAGGTCAGTGGCACCTACGTCGCCGCCGGCTACCGCAAGCCGGTCTCCGACGGGACCCGCGGTGGCGGGACCAACCAGTTCGACGTCTACCTCGTCGACACCGGCCGCGAGGGCCTCTACGGCTACTGCGTCCCCGAGGGCGTGACGTCCAGCACCCAGCGCAGCGCGCAGGCCTACTGCTCGCTCGACAACGACTTCGCCAGCAAGCAGTTCCCGGCCAACACCCCGGTCCACAACCTGCAGGTCACCACGGCCCACGAGTACTTCCACGCCGTCCAGTTCGCCTACGACATCAGCGACGACCTCTGGTTCCTCGAGTCGACGGCGACCTGGGCCGAGGACGAGGTGTACGACGCCGTCAACGACAACATCCAGTACCTCCGCAACAGCCCGATGTCGCAGCCGCGCACCCCGATCGACAAGGGCCAGGACCTGCGCGTCTACGGCAGCTGGATCTTCTTCCGCTACCTCAGCGAGCTGGAGCCGGGCTCGCGCGGCGGGATGCCGACCATCGTCCGCGACATCCTGACCAGGGCCGCCGGACCGGCGTACTCGCTGCAGGCGGTGCGAGCGGTGCTGAAGGAGCGCGGTCGGTCGATGACGGCCACGGTCGCCCGCTTCTCGGCGGCCAACCGGCACCCGGCACGCACCTACCGCGAGGGCGCTCGCTACCCCGTGACCCGGCCCGAGGGCACCGCGCGCGTCGCCCGCAACCAGCTCCGCCGCGCGTCGCTGAAGCTGAACCACCTCAGCAGCGGCACCGTGCGCTACCGGCCCGGCAAGCGGACCAACCGGGCGAGCGCCCGGCTGCGGATCGCGGTCGACCTCCCCCGCCGGACCCGGCCGACCGCCGCCGTGGTCACGGTGCGCCGGGAGTCGGGCAAGATCTCCTCTCGCCTGGTGCGGCTCCGGCCCTCCGGGGCCGGTCTCCTGAGCGTCCCCTTCGTCGACGGCCGGATCGCCTACGTCGACGTCACCCTCGTCAACGCCGGCACCCGCTACGCGTGCGGCCGCGGCACGGTCTACTCCTGTCAGGGCCGTTCGCTCGACGACGGTCTGCGGCTGCGGGTGCGGGTGCGCGCCGTCACCCGCTGAGCGGCTGCCGGATGAACAACGCGTGACGTCCGCGGTCAGGGCGTCACGCGGGCGCTGACGGGTCGTTGGACGATCCGTGACCGCCTCCGGACCTGACCACGTCCTCCCGCTGCCCCGCCGTACCGTGCTCGCCACCGGCGCGGCGGGGACCGCGCTCACGGCGACTTCGCTGGTGGCCGGCGAGCCCACCGCGGAGGCAGCGCGCCCCGGCGCGCGCTTCTTCCGGCACGGCGTCGCCTCGGGTGACCCGCTGCCGCACCGGGTGGTGATCTGGACCCGGGTCACGCCGACCCCGGCCGCACAGCCCGGCTCCGGCAAGGGCCCTCGGGTCCGGGTCGGCTGGGAGGTGGCGACCGACCGCCGGTTCCGGCGCGTCGTACGACGGGGTGCGTTCGCGACCGGCCCGAGCCGCGACCACACGGTCAAGGTCGACGTCACCGGGCTGGAGCCGGCCCGCTGGTACTACTACCGGTTCACCTACCGCGGCGCCCGGAGCCGGCTGGGACGGTTCCGCACCGCCCCGGACCACGACGCGCTGCCCAGCCACGTCCGCTTCGGGGTGGTGTCCTGCGCCAACTGGCAGGCCGGCTACTTCGGGGCCTATCGCGGGCTCGCCGCCCGCGACGACCTGCACGCGGTCGTGCACCTGGGCGACTACTTCTACGAGTACGCACCCGGTCAGTACGGCGCCGGCTCCGACGACGCCGACGTACGCCGGCACGTGCCGGCAAAGGAGGTCGTCAGCCTCGCCGACTACCGCCGACGACACGCGCAGTACCAGACCGACCCGGACCTCCAGGCCCTGCACGCCCGCTACCCGTGGATCGTCACCTGGGACGACCACGAGGTCACCAACGACCAGTGGAGCGGCGGTGCTGAGAACCACACCCCCGGCGGGGGCCCGAACGGCGAGGGCGACTTCCGGCGGCGCCGCGCCCGGGCCCACCGGGCGTACGACGAGTGGATGCCGGTCCGCCTCGACGGGACCGCGCGGCTCGGCGACGGCGACCGGCTGTTCCGGCGGCTGCGCTTCGGCCAGCTCCTCGAGCTGAGCATGCTCGACCTGCGCAGCTACCGCAGCGAGCTGGTCTCGACCCCGGCCGTGGACGCCGGCGTCAGCGATCCCGACCGCACGATCCTGGGCGGCCGGCAGCTGGCCTGGCTGAAGTCGTCGCTGAGCCGCGAGCGGGCGCAGTGGAACATCGTCGGCAACCCGGTGATGATCGCGCCGCTCGGCCTCGGCGGGCTCCCCGACGAGCTGATCGCGCCGCTGAACTCCTTCCTCGACCCTGTTCCCCGAGGACGGGGTCACCATCAACACCGACCAGTGGGACGGCTACACCGCCGACCGCAACGAGATCTTCGGCCACCTGCGTGACCACCAGGTCACCGACACCGTCTTCATCACCGGGGACATCCACGGCGCCTGGGCCGCCGACCTTCCGTACGACGCGTCGACGGACCCGCTCACGGGGTCGGCCGGCGTCGAGTTCGTCTGCACGTCGGTGACCTCCAACAATCTCAAGGACGCGCTCGGCACCCCGCGGCGCAGTCCGGTCAACCTGGCCGCCGAGCAGGCGATCCTGGCCGCCAACCGGCACCTGAAGTACCTCAACTTCGACGACCACGGGTTCTCCGTCCTCGATGTGACCCCGGAGCGGGCGCAGATGGACTGGTACGTCATCGGCTCCCGGAGCACGCGCCGCACGCCGGTCACCTGGGCGCGGTCCTTCCAGACCCGGGCCGGCACCGGCCGGGTCGTGGCGGTCGACCGACCGGTGGGTCGCTGATGTGCCGGGACGGCACCCCAGGTGCCTTCGAGCGCGGCCTGGCCGAGGTCCGCACCGGGCGTCGTACCCTCCTGCAGGCGGGTGGCGCCGGACTGGTCTTCTCCGCCGTCGCGGGCCTGCCCGAGGTCGCCGAGGCGGCGGTGCGCGCCGGTCGTCGGGCCTACGTGCTGGTCATCGACGGCTGCCGGCCCGACGAGATCGACAGCGGGCTGACCCCGAACCTGCGGGCGCTGCGGGACGGCGGCCTGCGGTTCCCGCGGGCCTCCGCGATGCCGATCGCGGAGACCATCCCCAACCACGTGATGATGATGACCGGGGTCCGGCCCGACCGCAGCGGCGTCCCCGCCAACGCGGTCTACGACCGGCGTGAGCGGGCGGTCCGCGACCTCGACCGGGCCTCCGACATCCGGGTCGACACGATCATCGAGCGGCTGAACCGGCGTGGGCTGCGGACCGGGACCGTGCTCAGCAAGGAATACCTGTACGGCGTGTTCGGCGGCCGGGCGACGTACCGCTGGGAGCCGGCGCCGATCATCCCCGTCTCGGGGCACGCCCCCGACCTGTTCACCATGCGCGCGGCCCTGGACATGCTCGACGACCTCGACCCGCACCTGATGTTCGTCAACCTCGGCGACATCGACCGGTTCGGTCACGTCGACCTGACCGGCGGGTCGCTGAAGGCGCTGCGCCGGGTGGCGCTGGCCGGCACCGACCGGCTGGTCGGGCGGTTCGTGGACCGGCTGAAAAAGACCGAGCGCTGGGAGCGTTCGATGGTCGTCGTGCTCGCCGACCACTCGATGGACTGGTCGACGCCGGGCAACCTGATCTCCCTGCAGCCGGTGCTGGCGGCCGACCCGTTCCTGGCCGGCCGCTTCGTGATCGCCGACAACGGCGGCGCCGACCTCGTCTACTGGACCGGCCCGGCCTCGCAGCGCAGCCAGGCGGTGGCCCGGATCCGGCGGCACGCGGCGGGCGTCCCGGGCGTGCTGGCGTCCTACGACCGTCGTACCAAGGGTCTGCGGCTCGGCCCGGAGGCCGGCGACGTCGTCGTCTACTGCCGGGCCGGTTGGCGCTTCAGCGACCCCGACCCGACCAGCAATCCGATCCCCGGCAACCACGGCCACCCGGCGACCCGGGCGATCCCGTTCTTCATCTCCGGCGGGCACCCGGTGGTCCCGCGACGCCGGGTCTCGTCGGCCCATGCCCGGACCGTCGACGTCGCACCGACCGTCGCCCGGTTCTTCGGCCTGCGCCGGCCGCGGCGGGGATGGGACGGTCGCTCGCGGCTGTGAGCATCGGCATCCGGCCGACGGATCCGGCCCCGGCGGTCGAGCGGTGAGCTGTCCACCTCGTCAGCCCCCGGGTCGGTGCATGGAGCACCGCCACTCCGGGCGCCGTGCCCGGACACGCCGTACGGCGGTGTGCTGTCCACCGGAACGACCCTCGGTCGGGTGGACCACTCACCGCCCAGGCCTCGCCCCGCGACGACTCAGCGGGCGGTGGCGGACAGGCGGGCCAGGGCCTTGCGGACGACGGCCGGGTCGGTGGTGGTCCACATCGGCGGCAGGCTGGAGCGCAGGAAGCCGCCGTAGCGGGCGGTGGCCAGCCGGGGGTCGAGGACGGCAACGACGCCACGGTCGGAGGTGGTGCGGATCAACCGGCCGGCGCCCTGGGCCATCAGGAGGGCGGCGTGGGTGGCGGCGACCTGCATGAAGCCGTTGCCGCCGGCCTTGTCGGCGGCCTTCTGGCGCGCCGACATCAGCGGGTCGTCGGGCCGCGGGAACGGGATCCGGTCGATGAGCACCAGCTGGCAGGTGTCGCCCGGGACGTCGAGGCCCTGCCACAGCGACAGAGTGCCGAACAGGCAGGTGTGGGGGTCGGCGACGAACTGCTTGGCCAGCTCGGGGAGTTGGGCGTCGCCCTGGGCGAGGGTGGTCAGGTGGGGCAGCCGCTCGCGGACCGCCTCGGCCGCGGTCTCGGCGGCCCGCCGCGACGAGAAGAGCCCGAGGGTGCGGCCCTCGGCGGCGTCGACCAGCTCGACGATCTCGTCGAGCTGAGCCTTCACCAGCCCGTCGCGCCCGGGCGGCGGCAGGTGGCGGGCGACGTAGAGGATCGCCTGCTGGCCGTAGTCGAACGGCGAGCCGACGTCGATGCCCCGCCAGGGCAGGCCGGTGCCGGACGCGTGGGCGTCGGCGGGCGCGCCCTCCAGGACCCGCTCGGTCGGCTTCAGCCCGACGCCGGTCGCGACCGCCCCGAAGTCGCCGCCGAGCATCAGGGTGGCCGAGGTCAGCACGACGGTCTTGTCGGTGAGCAGCTTGTCGCGCATCGTGCCCCAGACCTGCAGCGGCGCCACGCACAGCCGCGGCGGGATCCGCTCGGTGCCCTCCCCCATCCACAGCACGTCAGCATCGGAGAAGGCGGCCATCCGCTCGGCGGTCGCGAACACCTCCTGCACCGCGCCGCGCGCCTGGGTCCGGCCGGCGTCGGCGTCGCCGTCCTTGTCGGGCTTCGGGTACGCCGAGATGCAGGCCCGGGCCGCGTCCCGCACCAGGACCAGTGCGTCGGCGAGGTCCTCGGGCACCGTCTCGAACCGGCCGGGCGAGGCCTCGCCCATCGCGGACCGGAGCGCGTCGGCCGCGTCGGCCAGGTCGTCGGCCTCGGAGCCGTCGACGTAGCGCTGGGAGCGGCGCGCGGAGCGCTCGACCTCGGCCGCCCACAGCTCGTCGGTGGCGGCCTGGGTGACCCGGGCGGTCAGCTCGTGGGCCTCGTCGACGACGACGACGTCGTAGTCGGGGATCATCGGGACCCCTTCGATCGCATCGATCGCCAGCAGCGAGTGGTTGGTGACGATGAGGTGGGAGCGGTGGGCCTTCTCCTTGGCCAGCTCGGCGAAGCACTCCTGGCCGAACGGGCACTTGGCCGCGCCGAGGCACTCGCGGTGGTTGACGCTGACCTGGCGCCACTCGCGGTCGGTGTGGCGCGGGGCGTGGTCACGCTCGCCGCTGCCGCCGTCCTCGGCCGTCTTCTCCGCCCAGGCCCGCAGCTCCAGGATCTTGGCGCCCATCGAGCCCTCGGGCATCTGCACCAGCGCCCCCTGGTCGTCCGGGACGCCCTCGCGGACGCGGTGCAGGCACGCGTAGTTGGACCGGCCCTTCAGCACGGCGTACGACGTGTCGACGCCCGGCGTGCCCTTGACCGCCTCGGCCAGCCGCGGCAGGTCGCGCTCGACCAGCTGGTGCTGGAGGGCGAGCGTCGCGGTGGCGACCACGACCCGCTCGCGGTGCAGCAGGCTGGGCACGAGGTAGCCCAGCGACTTGCCCGTGCCGGTGCCGGCCTGGACGAGCAGGTGGCGCTCGTCCTCCATCGCCGCCGCGACCGCTTCGGCCATCGCGACCTGCCCGTCGCGCTGCTGACCGCCCAGCGCCTCGACGGCGGCGGTCAGCACCTGCGTCACGGCGGGGGTCTCGGGCACCCGTGAACCCTAGACGCCCGGACCGACGCCCGCGGCGGCTGTCCCCAGGCCGCCGCGGGAAGCCCCGGTGGACCCGGCTAGAACCGCAGGTGCTCCAGGTAGAGCCGACCGACGGCGGCGCTGGTCAGCGGGCTGACGTCGGGGGTGTCGTTCTCGACGATGTACTCCTCGACGCGGTGCCGGCGCAGGATCCGGGCGAAGTCCACGACGCCCGTGCCGAGGTCGCTCATGTCCCCGGTGGCGGCGTCGCGGTCCTTGACGTGGAACTGGCGCACCTCCTGCGGAGCCCGCCGTACGACGTCGATGGCGAAGCGGTCCGGGTCCGCCGCGCCGGTGTTCACCCCACCCGTGTAGGCCCAGTAGAGGTCGACCTCCAGGTGCACGAGCCGCGGGTCGAGCCGCTCGGTCAGGACCTCCCACGGCGTCACCCCGCCGCCCAGGTCGGTCGTGAACTCGTGGGCGTGGTTGTGGTAGCCGTAGCGCAGACCGTAGCGCTTCGCGAGGGCCGCCTCCTCGTTCATCCGGTCGGCCCAGCCCTGCCACTCGGCGAGGCTGTTGGAGGCGAGGTAGGGCACCACGACGTAGCGCTGGCCCAGGGTCGCGGCGTTCTCCAGCTTGGTGCGCAGCGCGGTCCGGTCGGCGCTGAGGCCGTCGTGGCTGGACGTGGCCCGGATGCCGAGCCCGTCCAGGAAGGTGCGCAGCTGGGCGGCGGTGCGTCCGTAGTAGCCGGCCAGCTCGACGCGGGTGTAGCCGTACTGCGCGAGCCGCTGCAGCACGACGTCGAAGCCCGGCTGCCCGCCCAGGGCGGCGCGCAGCGTGTAGAGCTGGATGCTGATCCTGTCGTGCGGCACGCCGCGCGAGCGGCCGTCCCCGTGGCGGCCGCCCGCGGCGGCGGTCGAGGCGAGCCCCGAGGCCAACCCGGAGCCGGCCGCGGCGACCCCGGCGGCACCGAGCGCCGCTCCCCTGAACAATGAGCGGCGACTGGCGCCCTTCTCCTCCAGCGAGCGGCGCAGCGCGCCCTCGCCGTCGTAGCCGAAGCACATGACGGTGGTTCCTTTCCCGAGAGTGGTGGTGCAGGTGAGTCAGTCGTCGGTGGCGAACGCCGCGTCGAAGGCGGCCGTGGGGGCGTCGAAGGCGAGTCCGCGCACGAACTCGAGGGCCTCGGGCGCACCGCGCAGCCGGTCCATGCCGGCGTCCTCCCACTCGATGGAGATCGGGCCGTCGTACCCGATCGTGTTGAGCATCCGGAAGCACTGCTCCCAGGGCACGTCGCCGTGGCCCGTGGAGACGAAGTCCCAGCCGCGCCGCGGGTCGGCCCACGGCAGGTGCGAGCCGAGCCGGCCGTTGCGGCCGTTGCCGGTCTGCCTCTTCGCGTCCTTGCAGTCCACGTGGTAGATCCGGTCCTGGAAGTCCCAGAGGAACCCGACCGGGTCGAGGTCCTGCCAGACGAAGTGCGACGGGTCCCAGTTGAGGCCGAACGCCTCGCGGTGGCCGATCGCCTCCATGGCGGCTTTGGTCGTCCAGTAGTCGTAGGCGATCTCGGACGGGTGCACCTCGTGGGCGAAGCGCACGCCGCACTCGTCGAAGACGTCGAGGATCGGGTTCCAGCGGTCCGCGAAGTCGCGGTAGCCGGCGGCCACCATCTCCTCGGTGGCCGGCGGGAACATCGCGACGTACTTCCAGATCGAGGAGCCGGTGAAGCCGACCACGGTCTTCACACCGAGCCGCTGAGCGGTCCGGGCGGTCATCTTCATCTCCTCCGCGGCCCGCTGGCGGACGCCCTCGGGGTCGCCGTCGCCCCAGATCCGCGACGGCAGGATCGCCTGGTGCCGCGCGTCGATCGGGTCGTCGCAGACCGCCTGGCCCTTCAGGTGGTTGGAGATCGCGAACAGCTGCAGCCCGTGCTGCTCGAGCAGGTCGAGCTTGCCCTGCACGTAGGCGTCGTCCTCGGCCGCCTGCCACGGATCGAGGTGGTCGCCCCAGCAGGCGATCTCGAGGCCGTCGTACCCCCAGCCGGCGGCGAGCTTCACGACCTCCTCGAAGGGCAGGTCGGCCCACTGGCCGGTGAACAGGGTGATCGGGCGGCTCATGTCGGGATCTCCTGCCAGGTGCGGGTGTCGGAGCTGGACTCGACGGCGGCGAGCACGCGCTGGACCTGCAGGCCGTCGGCGAAGGTGGGAGCGGGGTCGGTGCCCGCGGCGATCGCGTTCACCAGGTCGACGACCTGGTGAGTGAAGCCGTGCTCGTAGCCGAGACCGTGACCGGGCGGCCACCAGGCCTCGACGTAGGGGTGCTCGGGCTCGGTGACGAGGATCCGGCGGAAGCCCGCGGTCTCGGCCGGCTCGGAGGCGTCGTACAGCTCCAGGACGTTCATGTCCTCGAAGTCGAAGGCCAGCGAGCCCGCCGAGCCGTTGAGCTCGATCCGGATCGAGTTCTTGCGGCCGGTGGCGAACCGGGTGGCCTCGAAGATGCCCAGCGCGCCACCGGTGAAGCGGCCGATGAACACCGCGGCGTCGTCGACGGTGACCGCGCCACGGTCGCCGTCAGCGGTCGGCCGCTCCTTCACGAAGGTCTCCAGCTGCGCGGACACCTCGAGGATCCGGTCGCCGGTGATGTGCTGGGTCAGGTCGATGATGTGCGCGCCGATGTCGCCGAGCGCGCCGGAGCCGGCCTTCTCCTTGTCGAGGCGCCAGGTCAGCGGGGCCTCGGGGTCGGAGATCCAGTCCTGGAGGTACGACGCCCGCACGTGCCGGATCTCCCCGATCCGACCCTGCTCGACGAGCCGGCGGGCCAGCGCGATCGCCGGCACCCGCCGGTAGGTGAAGCCGACCATCGCCCGCACCCCACGCTCCGCGGCGGAGGCAGCAGCCGCGGCCATCTCCTCGGCCTCGGCCACCGAGTTGGCCAGCGGCTTCTCGCACAGCACGTGCTTGCCGGCGGCGAGTGCGGCGATCGCGATCTCGGCGTGGGTGTCCCCCGGCGTGCAGACGTCGACCACGTCGATGTCGTCGCGGGCCACGACGGCCCGCCAGTCGGAGGAGCTCTGGGCCCAGCCGAGCCGGTCGGCGGCGTCCGCGGCACGAGCGGCGTCGCGCCCGACGGCGACCGTCATCACCGGGTCGAGCGGGAGGTCGAAGAAGCGGGGCGCGCTGCGCCAGGCCTGCGAGTGGGCGGCGCCCATGAAGGCGTGCCCGATCATGGCGACGCGCAGGGGTCGAACGGGGTCGGTCATCAGGGATCCTCCCGGATGGGGGGCGTGCCCGCCCCGGGAGAGAGGGGCGGGCACGCCATTCGTGGGCGACGGTCAGGAGTCGAAGCAGAGGTCCCGGTACTCGGCCACGTTGTCGGCCGAGACCACCGGTGCGTTCAGCACGACCCGCTTCGGCACCTCGACCTGGACCAGGTCGGAGAGCCCCTTGCCCTGGGCGATCAGTCGCGCCAGCTTGATGCCGTCGGCGGCCTGGGTCGGCGGGTAGATGACCGTGGCCTCCATCTCGCCGGCCTCGATCCAGTCCATCGCGTTGCAGGAGCCAGCGCCGCCGATGAAGGCGAACTCGTCGCGCTCGGCGGCGTCGAAGGCCGCCTTCACGCCCACGCCCTGGTCGTCGTCGTGGTTCCAGATGATGTCGATCTTGTCCTCGGCCTGCAGCAGGTTCGCCGCGACCTCCTCGCCGGACTCGACGGTGAACTCGGCGGCGACGCGACGGTCGACCTCCTGGTCGCACGCCTCCAGCGCGTCCGCGAAGCCCTGCGAGCGGTCCTGGGTCAGCGGCAGGGCGTCGATGCCGGCGATCTCGGCGATGACCGGGTCGGAGATGTCGTTGTCCTCGATCAGGCCGCAGGCGTAGGTGCCGGCCGAGACGCCCATGCCGTAGTTGTCGCCGAGCACGGTGGTGCGGGCGGCGAACGGCGAGGAGAACTCGCGGTCGACGTTGATCACCGGGATGCCGGCCTCCATGGCCTGGATGGCGGTCTCGGTGAGCGCGGCCCCGTCGGTCGGGAGGAGCACGATCGCGTCGACGCCGTCGTTGATGAAGGTCTCGACCTGGGCGATCTGCGCGCTGGGGTCGTTGGTGCCCTCGGCGAACTTCAGCTCGATGTCGTCGTACTTCTCAGCGGCCTCCTGGGCGCTGCTGTTGATGGCGGCGAGCCATCCGTGGTCGGCCGCCGGTCCCGAGAAGCCGATGGTGACCGTGTCGCCGGTGTCGTCGTTCGAGCTCACCGTGCTGGCGGTGGTCTCGTTGTCACCGGAGTCCTCCGGCTCGTTGCTGGTGCAGGCGCTGAGCACCAGGCAGGCGACCGCCGCGACGGCGACGCCGACGAGCGGGCCCCGGCGACGCGGAAGGGGACGTGCGGACATGGTTTCTCCTCGGGTTGTGTGGTGCTGGACGGCGTGGGCGGGTGCCACGCCGCCCTAGGTGGTGTGGGAAGAACGGCCGGCGAGGCGCTGCTGGAGCAGCACGGCGACGACGATGATCAGGCCCTTCGCGACGGCCTGGGCCGAGCTCGAGAGGTCGTTCTGGACGAAGACGTTCGAGAGCGTGGTGAAGATCAGCACGCCGAGCACGGTGCCGACGATCGTCCCGCGGCCACCGCTCAGCAGCGTGCCGCCGATGACCACCGCGGCGATCGCGTCCAGCTCCCAGAGCGTGCCGTGGGTCGACGACCCGGTGGTGGTCCGGGCCGTGATCATGACGGCGGCGATGCCGCAACACAGGCCCACGAGGCCGAAAATCATCACCGTGTGCCGGCGGACGTTGATGCCGGCCAGGCGGGCGGCCTCGGGGTTGCCGCCGACCGCGACGGTGCGACGCCCGAACGTCGTGCGGTTGAGCAGCACCCAGCCGATCACGGAGACCAGCGCGAACATCCACACCAGCATGGGGATGCCGATGAGGTCCGCGCGGAAGAAGTCGGCGAAGCCGTCGACCTTGACGATCTGGGTACGCCGGTCCGCGATGATCTCGGCGAGTCCGCGGGCCGACGCCAGCATGGCCAGGGTGGCGATGAACGACACGATGCCGCCGTAGGCGACCAGCAGGCCGTTCACGAGCCCACACGCGACGCCGACGAGGAGCGCCGTGCCGACCATGACGATCCAGTGGATGTCCTCGGCCATGGTCTGGGTGGCGAGGGTGGTGCACCAGACGCTGGCCAGGGCCGCGATCGCGCCGACCGAGAGGTCGATGTGGCCCGCCGTGATGACGAAGGTCATGCCGATGCTGACGACCCCGATGACCGAGGCCAGGCGCAGGATCGTCAGGAGGTTGTCGACGCTCGCGAAGTTGTCGCCGGCCGTCGCGACGCCGACCACGCACAGCACGATCAGGGCGACGACCAGGCCCAGGTTGCGCCCGACCCCGCTGCCCATCACCGCGGCCAGCGAGCTCTGGGGAGTCGCGGTGTGGAGTGCGGCCTTCTCGACGCGCACGCTGTCCTGGCTCATGCCGGAACCTTTCCTTCCATGACGAGATCGAGGACCGTGGCCTCGTCGATCGCAGTGGCGGCGGACTCGTGGACGACGGCGCCCTCCCGGACGACGAGCACCCGGTCCGCCAGGCCGAGCACCTCCTCGATCTCGCTGGAGACGACCACGACGGCGACGCCGCGATCGGCCAGGGACCGGACGAGCTGGTAGATCTCCGAGCGGGCCCCGACGTCGACACCGCGGGTGGGCTCGTCGAGGAGCAGGACCCGGCACTCGCGCATCAGCCAGCGGGCGAGCACGATCTTCTGCTGGTTGCCGCCCGACAGCGTGCGGACCGCCCGGGTGACCCCGGTCGGGCGTACGTCGAGGCTGGTGGTCAGCGCCTCGGCCTCGCGCTGCTCCGCGCCGCGGTCCAGGAACCCGAACCGGGCGAAGCGCGACATCGACGAGACGGTCACGTTCTTGAAGACGGCCTCGTCGAGCAGCAGGCCCTGGCTCTTGCGCTCCTCGGGTGCGAGCCCGATCCCGGCCCGGACGGCCCGGTCCACCGAGCCGCGGCGCAGCGGCTTGCCGTCCACCGCGACCGTGCCGGCCGAGGCGCGGCGGGCGCCGTACACGGTCTCCAGGATCTCGGAGCGACCGGCGCCGACCAGGCCCGCGAGCCCGACGATCTCGCCGGCGTGGACGGTGAGGTCGACGTCGCGGAAGACGCCGGCGTGGGCCAGCCCGCGCACCTCGAGCACCGGGGCGCCCCGGTCGCGCTGCTCCGCGGAGCGCTCGGGGAAGACGTACTCGATCGAGCGGCCGGTCATCAGCTGGATCAGTCGGCTGGTGGGCGTCTCCTCGACCGGCAGTCCGGTGGCGACGGTGACGCCGTCCTTCAGCACGGTGATCCGGTCGCCGATGGCGCGGATCTCCTCGAGGCGGTGGGAGATGTAGACGATGGCGACGCCCTCGGCGGTGAGGCCGCGGATCACCCGGAAGAGGTTGTCGACCTCGCCCTGGTCGAGGACCGCGGACGGCTCGTCGAGCACCAGGAGCCGGGTGTCGTGCGAGAGCGCCCGGGCCATGCTGACGACCTGCTGGCCGGCCGGCGAGAGGTCACCGACCAGGCGGTTCGGCGAGATCTCGGCGTGACCCAGGCGGGCGAGCAGGTCGCGGACGATGTTGTTGGTGCGCTGCCGCTGCGTCAGGCCGCCGCGGGAGAGCTCGTGGCCCAGGAACACGTTCTCCGCGACGCTGAGGTGCGGGACCAGGTCGAGCTCCTGGTAGATGGTCGCGATGCCGGCCTTGATCGCCGCCATCGGGGAGCCGAGGCTGATCTCCTCGCCGTCCCAGACGATGGTGCCCTCGTCGGGCTGGTGAGCCCCGGCCAGCACCTTGATCAGGGTCGACTTGCCGGCGCCGTTCTGGCCGAGCAGGCAGTGCACCTCGCCCGCCCGTACGTCGAGGTCGACCCCGCCGAGAGCCCGGACGCCCGGGAACTCCTTGACGATGCCGCTCATCCGGAGCAGCGGTCGATCGGTCATGCGCACCTCGTCCACCTCGGGCCGAACGAGTGACGGCTGTCACTCGTGGCGTCAAGGTAGGACGGCCAGGACCAAACTTGCAAGCGTTTCAGCGAAAGTAATGAAACTTGAGTGCAAACTTTCGCAACTGTCTGGACAAAGTCAGTTCACGGACTCCGGGGCGTAGACGGAGTCGCTGATGAGCCGGGCCGCGCCGACCACGCCGCCCTCGTCCCCCATCTCGCTGAGCACGATGGGCAGGCTCCCGGTGGCCAGGGAGAGCGAACGGCCGTACGTCACGCCCCGGATCTCGGCGAGGAACGGGTGCCCCAGCCCGGTCACCCCACCGCCGATGACGATCATGCCGGGGTTGAAGAACGACACCAGGGTGGCGAGCACCTGGCCGACCCGGCTGCCGCCGCCGCGGATCAGCTGCACGGCCGAGGCGTCGCCCCGCTGCACGGCCAGCCCCACGTCGGCCGCGGTCAGCACGCCGTTGGCCTCCAGCACCTCGGCCAGGAAGGGCGACTCACCGGCCCGGGCGGCCACGGTCGCGTCGCGGGCCAGGGCCGCGCCGCCGGCGTACGCCTCGAGACAGCCGATGTTGCCGCACGCGCAGGTCGGACCCTCGTCGGAGACCCGGATGTGGCCGATGTCGCCCGCGCAGCCGTCGACGCCGCGGTAGAGCTCGCCGTCGATGACGATGCCGCAGCCGATGCCGGTCCCGATCTTCACGAACAGGAAGTCCCGCGCCCGGCGGGCCACCCCGCTGTGCTGCTCGCCGATGGCCAGCAGGTTGACGTCGTTGTCGAGCAGCACCGGGCAGCCGAGCTCGCGCGAGACCGCGTCACGGACCGGGTAGCCGTCCCAGCCCGGCATGATCGGCGGGGTCACCGACATGCCCCGGTCGAAGTCGACCGGACCGGGTACGCCGATCCCCGCGCCCGCGGGCTGCTCCACCCCCAGCTCGTCGAGGACCTCGCGCACCCCCGCCAGGGCGATCCCCAGGACCTCCTCGGGGCCCTGCCGGATGTCACAGCCCAGCTGGCGCGTGGCCAGGGTCGCCAGCCGGCCGTCGGTCACGCCGACGGTCATGCCGGTGGCTCCGATGGCGATCCCGACGAAGCGGATGTCCTCGGCCAGGTCGACCATCGTCGAGCGCCGCCCGCCGCGCGAGGCCGCCGGCCCCGCCTCCTGGGCCAGGCCGAGCTCGAGCAGCCGGCCCACCTCGGCCGCCACCGTCGTCCGCGAGACCTGCAGGCGGTCCGCGAGCTGGGCCTTCGACAGCGGCCCCTCGTCACGCAGCCGCGTGAGCAACCGGGCCTGGATGGCGCTCTCCGCCCGACCCGCCAACGAATGTCGCACGGGTCGATACTCGCACGCCGCTACGGGACCAGCGCGCCGATCTGCTCGGCGACGTGGTCGCCGAACTGGCGGTGTCCGTCGGCGGTCAGGTGCAGCCGGTCCTCGAGGTAGGGCAGGTCGAGGCCGGTCATGGCGACGTACGTCGCGCCGTACTGGTCGCTCAGGCGGGCCAGGAGCGCGTCGATCGCCGGCACCCGACCGGCCCGGGAAGGGGCCAGGGCCGGGCCGACCACGACGAGCTGGCGGTCACCGACCACGCGGACCAGCCGCTGGAAGCCCGCGGTGATCGCCGCCGGGCTCTGGTCCCAGTCGTTGAGACCGCCCTCGACCACGACCGGGCCGGTGCGGACGTCGCGGACCGCCTCCCGGGCCCGGGCCGCGAAGGCCACGCCCTCGCAGGGGCTGGCCGCGCGGCTGAACCCGGAGCCGGAGAACCCGGCCACGTGCACGCGGCCCGGCAGCCGGCTGGGCCAGGAGTCGACCGCGTCGTCGAGGCCCAGGCCGGCGGAGTAGGAGTCGCCGACGACCAGCACGTCGGCGCCGGACCCGGTCACCTGGGCGGCGCGGGCGAGCGACTCGGCGGCGAACCGGTCGCAGCGGCTCTCGTCGGCCCCGGCGCGGGCCGTCACCCAGCCGGCCGACACGGTCGCCAGCAGCACCACGACGGCGAACAGCGTCACGCGCGCGCGGGCCGAGCCCGCGACCCCCCGGAGGACCACGGCACCAGTCTGGGGCCACGACCCCCAGGGACACATGACCCGTTGGAACTAAAGAGGGACTAGACCAAAGTTCAGACGAGGTAGTCCGCGAGCTCTCCCGCGAGCGCCTCGCTGGCCCGTCCGGTGACCCGGGTGCCGTCGGCGGTGTGCTCGAGGGAGCCGATCTCGCCCTGCTGGTGGATCTTGTTGACCAGGTCGCCGCGCGCGTAGGGCACCAGCGCGTCGAACTCGATCGACGGCCGGGGCAGCTCGGACTCGACCAGCGCGATCGCCTCGGCGATGCCCTCGCCGGTCTTGGCGGAGACCACGATGCAGTGCGGCTCGCGCTGCTGCAGCCGGGCCAGGACCAGCGGGTCGGCCGCGTCGGCCTTGTTGACCACGATGATCTCGGGGACCCCGGTCGCCTCGATCTCGGCGAACACCTCGCGGACGGCCGCGATCTGGCCCTCCGGGTCGGGGTGGGAGCCGTCGACCACGTGCAGGATCAGGTCGGCGTCGGCGACCTCCTCCAGCGTCGACCGGAACGCCTCGACGAGCTGGTGGGGCAGGTGCCGGACGAACCCGACGGTGTCGCTCATGGTGTAGACCCGACCGTCGGCGGTCGTCGTACGACGGGTGGTGGGGTCGAGCGTGGCGAAGAGGGCGTCCTCGACCAGGACGCCGGCACCGGTGAGCCGGTTGAGCAGCGAGGACTTGCCGGCGTTGGTGTAGCCGGCGATCGCCACGGCGGGGATCTGGTGGCGCTGCCGCTCCTGCCGCTTGGTGTCGCGGGTGCCCTTCATCTCCTTCAGGTCCCGGCGGAGCTTGGCGATCTTGGTGTTGATCCGGCGGCGGTCGTTCTCGATCTTGGTCTCACCGGGACCACGGCTGCCGATGCCGGCACCGCCGGCGACCCGGCCACCGGCCTGGCGCGACAGGTTGCCGCCCCAGCCGCGCAGCCGCTGCTTCATGTAGTTGAGCTGGGCCAGCTCGGTCTGCGCCTGAGCCTCGCCGGAGCGGGCGTGCTGGGCGAAGATGTCGAGGATCAGCGCGGTCCGGTCGACGACCTTGACCTTCAGCTTGTCCTCGAGGTTGCGCAGCTGGCTCGGCGCGAGCTCGCCGTCGCAGATCACCGTGTCGGCGCCGGTGGCCTGCACGATCTCGGCGATCCCCTCGACCTTGCCGCGGCCGACGTACGTCGCGGGGTCGGGGGTCTGGCGGCGCTGGTAGATCGCCTCGAGCACCTCGGAGCCGGCCGTCTCGGCCAGCAGCGCGAGCTCGGCCATCGAGTTCTCGGCGTCCTCGGTGGTGCCCTGCGTCCAGACGCCGACCAGGACGACCTTCTCCAGCCGCAGCTGGCGGTACTCGACCTCGGTGATGTCCTCGAGCTCGGTGCGCAGGCTCGCGACCCGGCGGAGCTGGTGGCGCTCGGCGAGCTCCATCGCGCCCACCGTGGGCTCTTCCTCGGGGTCGGGCAGGCTCAGGTCGGGCTCGTCATAGCCGGACTCGGCGTCGTCCTCCCAGTCGGAGGTCTCGGCGAGCTCGGGGGCGAGGGTGAAGTCAGATGCGTTCGTCATACGCCTTCCAGAGTAGGTCTCTCCTTCAACGCGCGCGACGGGTTAACTCTTCCCCGTGAGACTGCCGCCGCTGCCGACCGACCTCCGCCTGCTCGGACTCACCGGCGCACCGGGCGTCGGCAAGTCCACCCTGGCCGCGGCGCTGGGCCTGCCGGTGGTGCCGATGGACGGCTTCCACTACGCCGACGTCGAGCTCGTACGGCGGGGGCTGCGCGAGCGCAAGGGCGCGCCGGAGACCTTCGACGCCGAGGGGTACGCCGCCCTGCTACGCCGGGTCCGCGCCGGCGAGCCCGGCGTCGTCGCGCCGATGTTCGAGCGCGGCCTGGAGCAGCCGCTGGCCGGCGCGATCGCCGTCCCGGCGGACGGGACGGTCGTGACCGAGGGCAACTACCTGCTGCTCGACGAGCCGCGCTGGCGGGCGGTGCGCGCCGAGGTCGAGGTGGTCTGGCACCTGCACGTCGACGACGTCGTACGACGGGAGCGGCTGGTCGCCCGGCACGTGCGGTTCGGGAAGTCGCCGGAGGCGGCGGCCGCCTGGGTCGAGCGGGTCGACGAGCCGAACGCCCGGCTGGTCGACGCGGCCGCCGCGCGGGCCGACGTCGTCGTCGACCTCACGACCTGGGCTCCGCCGCGAACCGACCCGGCGTGAGACCGGTCGCCGTCCGGAAGTCGCGCGAGAAGTGGGCCTGGTCGCTGTAGCCGAGCTCGGCGGCCACCCGGGCCAGGTCGACGTCCGTGCCCGCGGCCAGCCGCTCGGCGGCCTCGTGGAGGCGGCGGCGCTGGACCAGCCACTTCGGGGTCAGGCCGAGTCGACTGCGGGTCAGCCGCTGGAGGGACCGCTCGGAGAGCGCGAACTTCTCGCACACCTGGCCGACCCGCTGCACCCGCGGGTCGCCCTCGACGTGCTCGACGACCGCGTTGACCAGCAGTCCCTCCTCGTCGACCGGGAGCAGGTCGCGCAGCGCGCGCTCCACGGCGGCGACCGCGGCCCGCTGGGCGCCGTCGTCACGCGGGTCGTCACCGACGGCGGCGCGGACCGCCGCCGCCAGCGCCGCGCCGTCGAGGCCGTGCGCCTCGGCCAGCGGGACGGCGGAGTCGGTCAGCCGGTCCACGCTCCCGCCGGCGAGTGCGCGGCCGACCGCGGGCTGCAGCATCGTGCCGACCGCCCAGCCGTCTCCCGTCAGCGCCTGCACGGACATCCCGCGCTGCGGCCCGACCAGCAGCGCGTAGTCGTGGGCGACGACCAGCAGGCAGACGGGGTACTGCAGGACCCGCTGCTCGCTCACCCGCCCCTCCGGCAGGGACCACACCGGCAGCCAGTAGCGGCGGACCACGTCGGCCAGGTCGGGGCTCGGCGAGAACCGGAAGATCGGCGGCGTGTAGCCGGTCTCGTCGCGCAGGTGGGCCCGTTCGCTCGGGTCGATCCGGTCGGGCATGTGTCGGATTCTTGCAAGAGCCGCCGACACCGGTGGCCCAGGCTGGGGGCATGACTCCCCTCGACGACTTCCTGACCCACGCCGGCCCCTTCAGCGACGTCGTCGCCGCGGGCGGCGACTGGTCGGCACCCAGCCCCTGCGCCGGCTGGAGCGCCCGGGACGTGCTCGACCACGTCGTCGACACCGAGCGCGAGTTCTTCGAGCGGCACGAGGCGGGCCTGGGACCGCGGCCCGACGGCGAGCCCGCGACCGTCTGGGCCACGCACCTCGACGCGGTCCGTGCCGCGGCCACGCCCGAGCTGCTGGCGCGCGAGTACGACTCCGTCTTCGGCCGTACGACGGTCGCCGCGACCCTGGCCTCGTTCTACGGCTTCGACCTGGTCGTGCACCGCTGGGACCTGGCCCGCGGGCTGGGCGGCGACACGACCTTCACCGAGCCCGAGCTGGACCTGATCGAGGCGGCGCTGCCCGGCTTCGGCGAGCACCTGTACGCCGACGGGGTGTGCGCGGCCGCCGTACCCGTGCCGGAGGACGCGTCGCGTCAGGTCCGGCTGCTGGGGACGATGGGGCGCGACGCGACGTCGACCGGCTGAGGCTCCAGGTCGGTCGACCAGAGCGCGGCGCCCGACCCGTCGTGCAGGGTGACGGTCAGCAGGCCGTCGGCGGCGATCGCCACGTGGCCGAAGAACTGGTTGCCGGCCCGCGGTGACTGCCGGCGGCCGGAGTCGTTGCCCTTCGCAAAGACCACCTCGGCCCCGAAGGTGGCGTCCGGCTCCTTGACCGGGAACGTCTCCGCGGCGATCGGCCCGGAGACGAACTCCCAGAACGGGTCGAAGTCGGTGAAGGCCGTGGCCCGCTCGGGGCGGTGGTGGTGCGCCGCGGTGTAGTGCACGTCGGCGGTCAGCCAGACGACGTTGCGCACCCCGGCGGCCTTGAACGCCGCCAGCACCCGCGCGATCTCCTCCTCGCGGCCGGCCGGGGCACCCGGGTCGCCGTTGCCCACGCTGTCCAGGTCGTCGGCGTGGTTGGAGCGCAGCGAGAGCGGCAGGTCGGCCGAGATCACCTTCCAGGTGGCGGTGGACCGGGTCACCTCGTCGATCAGCCAGCGCTCCTGGGCCCGCCCGAGGATGCCCGCCTCCCCCGCGACGCCGGCGACGTCGTTGGCCCCTCGGTGGCTGCGCATGTCGAGGCAGAACAGGTCGAGGTGCGCGCCGCGCGGGACCCGCCGGTAGATCCGGGTCGCGGCGAACCCGTCCCCGCCACCGTGGACCAGCCGACGGACCGGCACCGGCTGGTACTCCTGCCAGGCCCGCCGGCCTCGCCGGGCGAGCACGTCGCAGCGGCGCTCGGTGTAGCGCTCGTCGTCGTGCAGCTCACCCGGGTACCAGTTGTTCAGCGTCTCGTGGTCGTCCCACTGGGCGACGGTCGGCACCTCGGCGTACAGGGCCCGGACATGCACGTCGGTGAGCGTGTAGCGGTGCCGGCCGCGGAAGTCCTCCAGCGTCTCGGAGACGTGCGCGACGGCGTCGGTCATCTCGTTGCGCCAGACCTGCCCGTCGTCCTCGACGACCCGCTCCTCCATCGGCTCGTCGCCGTAGATCGTGTCGCCGGAGTGCAGGAAGAAGTCGGGACGGGTAGCCAGCATGGCCGAGTACGCCGTCAGGCCGCCCAGGTCGGGGTTGATCCCCCACCCCTGCCCGCAGGTGTCTCCGGACCAGACGAACGACGTCGCCGCGGGGTGGATCGGCGCGGTGCGGAACCCGATCCGCTCGGTGCGGCCCCGGGTGCCGTCCGGCGCGGTGAACCAGACGTCGGCGTCGTACTGCCGCCCGGGCGCCAGCCCGGTCAGGTGCAGCCTCGCCGTGTGGTCGCTGCGCGCGTCGGTCCACGGCCCGCGCAGCGAGCGCAGGGTGCGGCCGTTGCTGCGCAGCCGCAGCGTCATCCGGCCCTCGTCACCCGCCCGCGCCCACACGACCGCCGAGTCGGTGGTCACCTCCCCGGAGCGTGCCCCGGTCGGGAGATCGATGCGGTCGCGGACCTGCGCCGGGGCCCCCCGGCCCCACCCGCCGGCCACGAGGGCCGGAGCGGCGCCGATCCCGATCCCCGCGAGGAGGGTCGTCCGTCGTCCGAGCTGGACCATGGGGTCAGCCCAGCGCCGTCACCTGACGGCCGACCCACCGGCAGGTGACGGGTCGACCAACAGGACCCGGCCACTCGTCGGTCTCTCGCGAGCCCCCGGCAACCCACCTCGTTGGCCGAGTAGCGAGCGCCAGCGACCCACCTCGTTGGTCGAGTAGCGAGCGCCAGCGAGCGTATCGAGACCCCCGGTCCAGATCTCGGTACGCCCGTCGCGAGCTCCTTCGTCGCTCGCGGGGCTACTCGATCTGGCGCCTGGTCTCGTCGGCGGCGACTCCGTCGCCGCCGACGAGGGCGCTCACTTCGGGGGCATCCGGATGCCGCCGTCGACGCGGACCGTCTCGGCGTTCATGTAGGAGTTGGTCAGGCACTCGACGACCATCGACGCGAGCTCGTCGGGGGTGCCGAGCCGCTTGGGGAACAGCACGCTCTCGCCGAGCTTGGCCTTGAACGCCTCCGACTCCGGGCCCTCGCCGTAGATCGGGGTCTCGATCAGGCCCGGGGCGACGGTGTTGAGACGGATCGCGGCGGCGGAGAGGTCGCGGGCGACCGGCAGGGTCATCCCGACGACGCCCCCCTTCGAGGCGGAGTACGACGCCTGCCCGATCTGGCCGTCGAACGCCGCGACGCTGGCCAGGTTGACGATCGCGCCGCGGTCGCCGGATTCGGTCGGCTCCTGGGTGCTCATCACGGTGGCGGCCTGGCGGACCACGTCGAAGGTGCCGACCAGGTTGATCGCGACGACCCGCTTGAACGAGTCCAGGTCGTGGGCGGACTCCAGCTGGCCGTCGCGGCCGATGGTGCGCTGGGCCCAGCCGATGCCGGCGGAGTTGACCACCGAGCGCAGCGGCGCGATCTCGGCGGCCGCCTTCACAGCGGCGGCGATCTGCTCCGTGCTCGTCACGTCGACCTGGGCGAACACGCCGCCGATCTCCGCGGCGAGCGCCTCGCCCTTCTCGGCCTGCAGGTCGGCGACGACGACGATCGCCCCGCGCGCGGCCAGCTGGCGGGCGACCGCGGCGCCGATGCCGGAGGCGCCGCCGGTGACGATGGCACTGGTTCCCTTGATGTCCATGCCGCGGAGCATAGCCACCGCGACAGTGGTGCTGTCAGGGTCGCGATCGCGGCGGCCCGTCGTACTTCTCGGGGGATCCCGGACGTTCCTGGGGGTTGCTTTGCCCGGGAACGTCCTACTTACCCGGTGATCCGGGGAAGTAGGACACCCCCCGGCTCAGAGGTCCGTGACGCCCCGCGCCACGATCACGGCCGGCCCGGTGAGCAGGACCCGGTTGGCGGCGGTCCAGGTCACGGTGAGGGTGCCGCCGGGCACGTCGACCCGGTACGACGTGTCGCCGGCCGGGGCGTCCCCGGCGACCAGCCCGTCGCGGAGCGCCGCCGCGACCATCACGGCGCACGCGCCGGTGCCGCAGGACCGGGTCTCGCCCGAGCCCCGCTCGTGGACCCGCATGGCGACGTGCCGCTCGCCCCGGTCGACGACGAACTCGACGTTCACGCCGTGCGGGTAGACCGCCGCGTCGTGGACCGGCGCCTCCAGCAGCGGCCCGGCGTCGTCGAGCGAGGACACGAACGTGACGGCGTGCGGGTTGCCCATGTCGACGTGCCGGGCCGTCCAGGTGCTCGGCCCCACCGACACCGGGGACTCCCCCAGCACCCGCGGCGTGCCCATGTCGGCGGTGACCAGCTCACCGTCGACGCGCAGCACCTTCACCCCGTCGCGGGTGCCGACGGCGAACGGCTGCGATCCGTCGACCAGGCCCTCGTCGACCAGGTGGCGGGCGAAGACCCGGATGCCGTTGCCGCACATCTCCGAGAGCGACCCGTCGGAGTTGCGGTAGTCCATGAACCACTGCTCGCCCTCGCGCACGACGCGCAGCACGCCGTCCCCGCCGATGCCGGCCCGGCGGTCGCACAGTGCGCGCACCCGCTCGGGCGACAGGTCGCCGTGGACGCTGCCGTCGTGGTCGGGCAGCAGCACGAAGTCGTTCTCGGTGCCGTGCCCCTTCAGGAACGGGTAGTCAGGCATAGAGGCCCTTGCTGTACGTCGCGTCCGAGTAGTAGTCGTCGAGCTGCTCCAGGCTCATCCCGGTCGGCTCGACCCGCTGGGTCACCACCGCCCGCCGGGGTACGACGCCCTCCGGGTCCCAGGTCTCGGGCCTCCACAGACCCGAGCGCAGGAACGCCTTGGCGCAGTGGAAGAACAGCTCCTCGATCTCCACGACGACCGCCAGCACCGGCCGGTGGCCCTTGACCACCATCTCGTCGAAGAACGGCGCGTCGCCGACCAGCCGCGCGCGGCCGTTGACGCGGAGGGTGTCGCCCCGCCCGGGGATGAAGAAGTTCAGCCCCACGTGGGGGTTCTGCAGGATGTTCTTGTAGCCGTCGGCCCGGCGGTTGCCGGGCCGCTCGGCCAGCGCGATCGTCCGGTCGTCGAGCACGTGCACCAGCGACCCGGCCGGGTCGCCCTTCGGCGAGGCGTCGCACTCGCCGGACGCCGAGGCGGTGGCCAGCACGCAGAACGGCGACGCCGCGAGCCAGTCGCGGTCGACGTCGAGCAGGGCCGGGCGGGCCTTGTCACGGGCCCGGTCGGTGGGCAGGCCCAGGAGCGTCACGAGCTCGTCGACGGTCGTGATCTCGGTCCAGGCGGTGGTCGACACCCCCCAACGATACGTGCGGTGTCACCGCTCCCGTTGGTTGAGGAGGGACGAAGTCCCGTCTCGACACCTTGTCAGCCGGGGGCCTCGATCGACGCCGAGTCCTGGCAAGACGGGTTTCGAGACGGTTGCTGCGCAACCTCCTCAACCACCGGGGAGGGGTGGTCAGCGCTTGCGGGGCCTCACGACCCCGGCCGCCCCGCCGCCGCGTCGGTCCGGCTCCGCGACCGCGACCAGCCGACGGCCGCGGATGCCGATCGCGGTCGCGGCCCCGATCTCGGCTTGGCTGGTGAACGCGTCGCCGGCGGGCACCAGCGAGTGGCCGTAGGCCTCCAGCGCGGCGCCGTACCGGGTGATGAAGGCCGGCTCGGCAGTGACGTCAGCGGTGTTGCGCTGGGCGGCCCGCGGGGCGGCCATGGCCTGCGGCAGGCTCATGCCGAGGTCGAGCCGGTTGACGAGCATCTGCAGCACCGTCGTGATGATCGTCGAGCCACCGGGCGAGCCGAGGGCGAGGACCGGCTTCCCCTTCTTCGTGACGATGGTCGGCGACATCGACGAGCGCGGGCGCTTGACGGGCTGGATCCGGTTGGGGTCGTCGGCCTCGTAGACCGTCGAGAAGTCGGTCAGCTCGTTGTTGAGCAGGAACCCGCGTCCCGGGACGACGATGCCGGAGCCGCCGGTCTGCTCGATGGTGAGTGTGTACTCGACGACGTTGCCCCACTTGTCGACCACGGTGAGGTTGGTCGTGGAGATGTTCTCGGTGTCCTCGGCCGGCTCGGCGGTGGCCGGCGCCGACGGCCCGCACTTCCCGTCGTACGACGAGACGTCGCCCGCGGCGATCGGCTTCGGCAGCGCCTGGTCGGCGTCGATCGCGCAGGCCCGCTCGCGGGCGAACCGCTGGCTGAGCAGGTCCTTCAGCGGGACCTTCGTGAAGCGCGGGTCACCGACGTACTCGCCCCGGTCGGCGAACGCGAGCGCGCTGGCCTCCAGGTAGCGGTGCAGGGCGGCGGGCCGCTGCAGCTTCCCGAGGTCGGAGCCCTCGAGGATGTTGAGCGCCTCGCCGACGGTCGAGCCGCCGCTGGACGACGGCGGCATGCCGTGCACCTGGTAGCCGCGGTAGGCGACCTGGGTGGCCCGGCCCGCGACGGTGCGGTAGCGCTTCAGGTCGCGGGCCGTCATGAAGCCTCGCGGGACCGGCAGCGTGGTGCTCTTCGTCTTCGGGGGCTTGCGGACGGTGCGCGCGATCTGCCGAGCCAGCTTGCCCTCGTAGAACGCCCGGGTCCCGCGCTTCGCGAGCAGGTCGTAGGTGTCGGCGAGGTCGGGGTTGCGGAAGGTCGAGCCGACCCGCGGCGCCCGGCCCTTCTTCAGGAACAGCCGCTTGGTCGTGCGGAACGCCGCGAAGCGCTCCTGGTTGTCGACCGTCTGGTCGCGGAACGTCTTGTCCACGCGGAAGCCCTTCCGGGCGATCCGGGTCGCCGGCGCGAGGGTCTCGGCCAGCGACCAGGTGCCCCAGCGGTCCAGGGCCCGCTCCCAGGTCGCCGGTGTCCCGGGCACGCCGACCGAGACGCCGCTGGTCACCAGGTCGGGGGTGAACGGGTAGGGCTCGCCGGTCTTCGGGTCGACGAACGCGTCGCGCGGCATCTTCCGCGGAGCGGTCTCGCGGCCGTCGATCGTGCGGACCTTGCCGGTCTTGGCGTCGTACACGACGAAGTAGCCGCCGCCACCGATGCCGGCGCTGTAGGGCTCGGTCACGCCGAGCGCGGCGGCGGTCGCGACCGCGGCGTCGACAGCGTTGCCGCCGGCTTTCAGGACGCGGAGGCCGACCTGCGTGGCGTACGGGTCGACGGACGCGACCGCGCCGCCGGACCCGCGTGCGGTCGGCTTCTTGGGTACGGCGGCCGCGGGCGCGGCGCTCGTCGCCACGAGCGCGCCCGCGGGCAGGGCGAGGGTGAGGAGTACGGCGGGGAGCCGCCCGAGAGAACTGGTCATCTGTCGCCGTTACCCCGGAACCCGTGCTCCCACCACCTCGTAGCGTGCGCACAGGAAGGCCCCGTTCACGCCGTGCTCGACCAGCCGCAGGTCGAACGGCCGCGTGAACAGGGGCCGCCCGGAGCCGAGGGTGACCGGCGCGATCGACAGCACCAACTCGTCGAGGAGCCCGGCCGCCGCGAACTGCGCGGCCAGGTCGCCGCCGCCCACGACCCAGAGGTCCTTCCCGCCGGCGGCCTCGACCATCGCCGTGTGCACCTCGCGCACGTCGCCCCGTGCGAACCGAACGTCGGCACCCTGGATCATCGGCAGGTCGGCGTGCGTCATCACCCAGGCCGGCATGTCGTAGGACCAGGCCTCGCCCTCGCTCGCGAGGTGGTCGCGGACCCACTCGTAGGTGGTACGCCCCATCACGATCGCGCCGACGTCCTGGATGAACTCCTCGTAGCCCATCGGGCCGTCCTCGTCCTGGGGCTGGCTCAGCAGCCAGTCCAGCGAGTCCTGCGCGTCGGCGATGAACCCGTCGAGGGTGGTCGCGGTGTAGAAGGTGGTCTTCACTGGTCTCCTCCGCTGCGCTGCCGCAGCCACATGATCGGATCGCCCGCCGGCCACTCGCTGCCGAGCAGCCGCCGGGCCTGGAGCCGCCCGTGGGCGGAGTAGGTGAGCACGTGCGCGAGCACGCTGCCGAGCACGAAGCTCTCGGGCGGGTCGCAGAGCGCATCGACGAGCCGGTCGCCCCAGGCGCCCCGGCGGTCGACGTCGCGGACCATCGCGAGCCACCGCGGCGCGACTGCGTCGTACCGCTCGAGGAGGGCCGGTACGTCGCTCGTGGTGCTGACCGGGCCGGTCGGGTGGTCGTGGCCCTCGATCGCCGCGAGCCAGACCTCCTTGCTGCCGACCAGCTCGGTCAGCAGCTCGCGGAGCTCCGCGGTGACCTCGGCCCCCTTCGCCAGCTCCAGGAGCTCCCGGGTGTCGTCGAGGTCGTGCTCGACCATCAACGCCGTCACCGTGCCCGCGGACGGCTGCGCCGCTGCCCCGGTCCCCTCGATCCACAGCGAGGTCGGCGGGTGGAAGTGGATGCCGTTCGGGGCCGGCAGCCAGTGCTGGCCGGGCTCGCGCGCGACGGACCCCGGCGACTCGCCGTACGCCCGCTGGAAGGCGCGGCCGAACCCCTCGACCGACTCGTAGCCGGCCGCGAACGCCGCGTCCGTCACCGAGCTCCCCTGCCGCAGCTGCCAGGCGGCCCGCTCCAGCATCACCCGCCGCCGCATCGCCACCGGCGGCTCGCCCGTGCCCCGGCTGAGCTGACGGCTGAAGTGGTACGGCGACGCGTAGGCCCCGCCCGCCATGTCGCCCAGCGTGCGGTGGTCCTCGTCGAGCACCGCGTCGAGCAGCTCGCGCAGCCGGTCCCTCCCGGTCTCGGTCCCGCCTGAGTCGGTCATGGCGCCAGTCTCGCTCCGACCGGCCCGGCCGCGCCTGACCGATCTTGCTCCGATGAGTCGGGGGGTCGGACCGGGTCCCGACGCCCGTCCGAGGCACCTGATGAGCGGTACGGGGAGGGGCATACGTGTGCCCCTCCTTATACCGCTCGGACGGCCGTCAGCGCCTGCTCCACCCGGTCCGGGTCGTCGTAGTCGACCCAGACGATCCGCGGGTCCTTGCGGAACCACCCGTCCTGGCGCCGGGCGAACCGGCGGGTCGCGAAGACCGTCCGGTTCCGCGCCTCGGCGAGGGTGAGCTCGCCGCGCAGGTGCGCCACCACCTCCCGGTAGCCGATCGCCACGGACGCCGTCCGACCGTCGGCCAGCCCCTCGGCGAGCAGCCGCTCGACCTCGGCGACGAACCCGTCGGCGAACATCGCGTCGACCCGCTGCTCGATCCGCGCGTCGAGGGTCGGCCGGTCGATGTCGACGCCGATCTGGACGGTGCGGGGGTCGGCGTACTCCAGGGTCGGGAGGGAGGCGCTGTAGGGCCGACCCGTGAGCTCGATGACCTCGAGCGCGCGGACCGTACGGCGACCGTTCTCGACGAGCATCCGCGAGGCCGCCTCCGGGTCGAGCGAGCGCAGCCGTTCGAAGAGGACCGCCGGCCCGACCTCGGCGAGCTCCGCCTCCAGGCGCGCCCGGACCCCCTCGTCGGTCGCGGGGAACTCGAAGCGGTCCAGGATCGCCCGGGTGTAGAGCGCCGAGCCGCCGACCAGCACCGGCGTCGTGCCGCGGCCGCGCAGATCGGCGACGCAGTCGCGCGCCCACCCCTGGAACTCCGCGACGGTCGCCGAGTCGCGCACCGAGCGGGTGTCGAGCAGGTGGTGCGGGACGCCCCGACGCTCGGCCGGCGGCAGCTTCGCCGTCCCGACGTCCATGCCGCGGTACACCTGCATCGCGTCGGTGTTGACCACCTCCCCGCCGAGCCGCTCGGCCAGGTCCAGCGAGAGCGACGTCTTGCCCGACGCGGTCGCGCCGACGACGGCCACGATCGGCACGTCGACGGGGTTCGGCACGTGGCTAGTGTGGCAAGACGGGTACGGGACCCGCACACCGACCGTTCAGCGACAGGGGAGGGAACGATGAGCTTCTTCGACAAGGCCAAGGACAAGCTGTCCGACGCCGTGGACAAGCACGGCGACAAGATCAGCCAGGGCATCGACAAGGCGGCCGCCGAGGCCGACAAGCGCACCGGCGGCAAGCACGCCGACAAGATCCGCAACGCCTCCGCCAAGGCCAAGGACGCGCTCGACAAGCTGGACAAGAAGGACGACGGCGACCTCGGACCCGGCAGCACCCCGGGGAACCCTGGGACGCCGCCGCGATGAACCAGAAGCAGCACGACGACCTCGACGCGCCGACCCCGCCGGGCGGGCCGCAGCGCACCGACGCCCCCGACGGTCACGACACGCCCGGCGAGGCCGCGACCGCGCCCGCACCGAGCACGCCCGCCGCCGGCACCGACGTCCCCGAGCCCTCCGGCGACCGTCCCGAGCAGGACGCCGCCGAGCGCGACGAGCAGGAGGAGAACGCCGAGACCTCCCTGGACCAGCCGTCCCAGTGACCCAGGAACCAGTGACCCAGGAACCAGTGACCCAGGAACCAGCGACCGACGAACCAGCGACCGACGAACCAGCGACGGACGAACCAGCGACGGACGAACCAGCGACGGAGGAGCGGTTCGTCGTCGTCCCGGCGGCCTACGTCTACCTGCTCCGCGACGGGGTCGGCGGCCCCGAGGTCCTGCTCCAGCTGCGCCAGGGCACGCCGTACATGGACGGGCACTGGGCCGCGGCCGCCGCGGGCCACGTGGAGCGCGGAGAGACGGCGTACGACGCCGCGCACCGCGAGGCGCTCGAGGAGATCGGGGTCCGCGACCTGGACCTTGCGTTCCTCACCACCATGCAGCGCACCCGCGGCGGCGAGGCCATCGACGAGCGGGTCGACTTCTTCTTCACCGCCCGCTCCTGGACGGGGGACCCGCGGGTGGTCGAGCCGACGAAGTGCGCCGAGATCCGCTGGTTCCCCCTCGACGCCCTCCCGGACCCGGTCGTGCCGCACGAGCGCGCCGTGTTGGAGCTGATCGGCCCGGGTACCGCTCCGGCGTACACCACGTTCGGCTTCTGAGGAGGATGCGTTGAGCGACGACACGACGACCGACCTGGGCCCGAAGCCCGAGCCCGAGATCGAGCCCGGCGAGCCCAACCCCGGCGGCGTCGACGCCGTCCCGGAGACCGAGGACGCGCTGCCCGCCGACCTGACGACCGCAGAGAACCCGGCGGTCGACACCGAGTCGATGCCCGACGAGGTCCAGTCCGGCGAGGACACCTCCACCGAGGCCACCAAGGAGGGCCAGGACGGCCAGGACGTCCCGGCCGAGGAGGAGTCCCCGGCGTGACGTCCGAGGAGCCGCGCGACGGCGACATGGGCGTCAGCAGCGAGCGGGTCGGCCCGACCGGGCCCGGCCAGGTCGGCTCCAGCGGTGTCCGCGACGTGACCCCCGCCGAGCCCGCCGACGACGCTCCCCCGGAGCAGTCCTCCGGCGGCCCCGAGGTCAACCCGGATCCGCCGGTGCCGCCCCGAGCGGGCTACTCCAGCAAGGACCCGCGCTCGGGCTGAGCGGCGTCAGCGGCAGGCGGGCGCGTCCGGCAGCGGCGCGGGGACGCCGATCGACGGCATGCCCAGCCCGACCCCGGCCGGCGTCGCGGGCGCGGCGTTGCGGCGCTCCCACGCGTCGCCCGACCGGGTACGCCGGACCGCGAGGACCGGCCCGTCCGCGACCAGGTGGTGCGGGGCGCCGTACGTGACCTGGACGGTGACCATGTCACCCGGCCGGACCCCGTCCGCGCCCTCCGGGTTGAAGTGCACGAGCCGGTTGTCGGGCGCGCGCCCGGAGAGCCGCAGGGTCGCGGCGTCCTTGCGGCCCTCGCCCTCGGAGACCATCAGCTCGAGGGTGCGACCGACGATCCGCTTGTTCTCCTCCTCGGCGATCTCGTTGACCAGGGCGACCAGCCGGCCGTAGCGGTCTTTCACGACGTCCGGCGGCACCTGCTCGTCGAGCGTCGCGGCCGGGGTGCCGGGGCGCTTGGAGTACTGGAAGGTGAAGGCGCTGGAGAAGCGCGACTCGCGCACCACCCGCAGCGTCTCGAGGAAGTCCTCCTCGGTCTCGCCGGGGAAGCCCACGATGATGTCGGTGGTGATCGCGGCGTCGGGCATCGCAGCCCGGACCCGCTCGATGATCCCGAGGTACTTCGACGATCGGTAGGAGCGCCGCATCGCCTTGAGCATCCGGTCCGAGCCGGACTGCAGCGGCATGTGGAGCGAGGGCATCACGGTGGGTGTCTCGGCCATCGCCTCGATCACGTCGTCGGTGAACTCGGCCGGGTGCGGCGAGGTGAACCGGACCCGCTCCAGCCCCTCGATCTCGCCACACGCGCGCAGCAGCTTGCTGAACGCCTGCCGGTCACCGAACTCCACGCCGTAGGCGTTCACGTTCTGACCGAGCAGCGTCACCTCGGTGACCCCCTCGGCGACCAGCGCACGGACCTCGGCCAGCACATCGCCCGGACGGCGGTCCTTCTCCTTGCCGCGCAGCGCGGGGACGATGCAGAAGGTGCAGGTGTTGTTGCAGCCGACCGAGATCGAGACCCACGCGGCGTACGCCGACTCGCGCTTGGTCGGCAGCGTCGAGGGGAAGACGTCGAGCGACTCGAGGATCTCGACCTGCGCCTCCTCCTGCACCCGGGCCCGCTCCAGCAGCACCGGCAGCGACCCGATGTTGTGGGTGCCGAAGACCACGTCGACGTACGGCGCCTTCTGGGTGATCGTCGAGCGGTCCTTCTGGGCCAGACAGCCCCCGACGGCGATCTGCATCCCGGGGTTGGCGGCCTTGACCGGCGCGAGGTGCGACAGGTTGCCGTAGAGCTTGTTGTCGGCGTTCTCGCGCACCGCGCAGGTGTTGAACACGACCACGTCGGCCTGCTCGCCCGCGGGCGCGGCGGCGTACCCCGCGTCCTCCAGCAGGCCGGTGAGCCGCTCGGAGTCGTGGACGTTCATCTGGCACCCGTAGGTGCGGACCTCGTACGTGCGCGCCATGACCCGACGAGGGTACGGCTCCGTCCCCGGACGAGTGAAAAGCAGAGCCGGCCGCTAGCCGGGTCCGAGCAGCTCGTCGACCGCGGTGGCCACCTGCGGACGCAACGACCGGACGAACGTCGCCGTCAGGTGGTGGGTGTCCCACAGCGTGATCACCCCACCGACCACCGCACGGCAGATGTCGTCGGGGCACAACCAGGGCCGGAGGTCGAAGACGCCTACCCCGTCGTCGGTCCTGGCCATCTCGGTGGCGACATCGCCCTCCGGGTCCCAGACGTCGGCCTCGGCGAGCGGGCGGTCGCAGGCGGCGAGGTCGTCCGGGTGGAGGTCGATGCACTGCGGGACGGTCTCCTTCTCGTGGCGTCGGGGGTTGTCCCGCATCACCAGGACCCTGCTCCCGGCGTCCCGCCACGTGGTGATGATCCGGCGGTACGACGCCTCGGTCTCGCGCTGGTTCTCGTCCTCCTGGTCGTCGCCGTCCAGTCCGACGAGCGGGATGAGGGTGCGGTTGGCCAGGACCACCAGGTCGAAGTCCTGGTCGGCGACCTCGGAGATCGCTCGCTGGTTGAACGTCTCGCAGTTGTCGGTCTGGACCTTCTCCGGGAAGGCCACCGGCCGGTCCGAGGTGTGGCACTCGAAGGCGAAGTACGTCGTGAGGCTCCACCCCCGCTGCCGGGCGATGGCCCGGAAGACGGGCAGCCAGTGCGCCCCGTGGGAGTTGCCGACCATCGCGACCTTGAGGGCGCCCGGATCGTCGCTGCCGTAGTGGCAGGCCGGGTCGGCCAGCAGCCCGGTGGTGCTGGACATGCAGTTCCGGTCCCGGACGGCCTTGTTGTCCTCGGACGCGAAGACGGTCGAGGTCGCCAGCTCCTGGCCGTCCAGGTCACACTCGTTGGTCACGGCCCGAGCGCCGAAGCACGGGTCATCGCGGTCGGCGCTGCCCGGCGGCCGCACGGCCTCCTGGGCCTGGTCCCGCAGGGCGACAGCACCGCCGGTGACCAGCAGCGCCCCGACCAGCGCGAAGACGAAGCTGCGGCGCAGCGGAAGCCCGAGCGGTCGCTGACCACGCAGGGGGTCCTCCACGAGCACCTTGGTCAGCTGGGAGAGCAGCAGGACCACCGCCAGCGCCACCACCAGCTGCCAGGTCGTCGGCTCGCTCTCGAGTGCGAACGGGAGCAGGACCACGACGGGCCAGTGCCACAGGTAGACGGCGTACGACACGTCGCCGAGGGCCTGCACGGGTCGAAGTCCCATCACCCTGAGCGGCGACAGCGGCCCGCGTGGGACCGCGGCCGCGATCACCAGGGCCGCGCCGAGCACCGGGAGCAGGGCGGCGAAGCCGGGGAAGGCCGTCGCACCGTCGTAGGTGACGGCCGCGACCGCCATCATCGCGAGGCCCGACCAGACGGCGACGATCCGCACCGTCCGGCCGAGTCCGCCGAGCAGAGGAAGGACCACGGCCACCAGGCCACCGACCCCGAGCTCCCAGATCCGGGTCCAGGTCACGAAGTACGACGCAGCGTCGTCGCGGCCCAGGACCGACCAGACGAGCGACACCCCGAGCACGACCGTCACCGCGACCCCGGCGCACGCCCTGACGCTGCGGCCGGAACGCCGGGCCACCAGGGCGGCCACCAGGACGAGGACCGGCCACCCCAGGTAGAACTGCTCCTCGATCGACAGGGACCAGTAGTGCTGGACCGGGGTGGCGACGTTGTCCGCGGCGAGGTAGTCCACCGACTCCTCCGCCAGCACCCAGTTCTGCACGTAGAGCGCCGATGCCACGGCCTGCTTCGCGGTCGCTGCCCACATGCTGGCCGGCGCGAGCCACCAGGTGGCGGCCAGGGTCGTCAGGAGGACGGTGAAGGCGGCGGGGAGCAGCCGCCGGATCCGGCGCCCCCAGAAGGCGGCGAGGTCCCTGACGCTCGTCGGCGGCCGCTGGAGCAGGTGGCTGGTGATCAGGAACCCGGAGATCACGAAGAACACGTCGACCCCGACGTAGCCACCGGTGAGCGACGACGGCCAGAAGTGGAAGACCACGACCAGGGCGACCGCGATCGCTCGCAGCGCCTGGATGTCCTGACGGAGCCCTCGCGAGGGCGCCTCCCTCGTCGTCACGGTGTCCCGGGGACGCGGGTCCGTTGCGTGCGCAGATGCCGAGGTCACTGGCAGAAGTATCCACACCGGGTCGCCCAGACGGGATTTCTGGTGCCCGAGGCGGATCGCGTCCTACGCTGCCGACATGTCCTCGCACCTGTCGGTCGGTTCCCGACGCTCGGTGCTGTCTCTGTGGTCCGACGGCTCGGCCCTCTCGATCGCGAGCACCGGGTCGGTCCTCTCGGTCGGGAGCGTGGGCTCGTACGCCTCGTTCCTCTCGATCGGCTCCTCGATGTCGCTCGGATCGGTGCTGTCGCACCAGAGCTCGTGGTCGGTCCTGGCCCACCAGAGCTCGTGGGCGGTGCTGGCCTCGCAGACCCGGGCGGTCCGCCCGGGACGTCGTACGGCGGCGGTCGTCGCCACTGCCGCCGTCCTTCTCGCGGTGCGCGCCCGCCGCTGACCTGCCACTGACCCGGTTGGTCACAGGTCGGTCTCAGTCCGGCCACCCCAGGTCGGGGATGGTTCAAGTGGGCCAGGTCGGGATAGGTTCCCCGGTCATGACGGGTGCACCGCTGGTCGTTCTCGACCATGTCGACAAGTGGTTCGGGGACCTGCACGTCCTGCAGGACATCAACCTCACGGTGGACCGCGGCGAGGTCGTGGTGGTCATCGGACCGTCCGGCTCCGGCAAGTCCACGCTCTGCCGGGCGATCAACCGGCTCGAGGTGATCCAGCAGGGCTCGATCACCCTCGACGGCCAGCCGCTCCCCGCGGAGGGCAAGGAGCTGGCCAACCTGCGCGCCGAGGTCGGCATGGTCTTCCAGAGCTTCAACCTCTTCGCCCACAAGACGATCCTCGAGAACGTCACCCTCGGCCCGATCAAGGTCCGCGGCATCAAGAAGGAGGCGGCGGAGACCCGCGCCCGCGAGCTGCTCGACCGGGTCGGCGTCGGCCACCAGGCCGCCAAGTACCCCGCCCAGCTCTCCGGCGGCCAGCAGCAGCGCGTGGCGATCGCCCGCGCGCTGGCCATGGAGCCGAAGGTGATGCTCTTCGACGAGCCGACCTCCGCCCTCGACCCCGAGATGATCTCCGAGGTCCTCGAGGTCATGGTCGACCTCGCCAAGCGCGGCATGACCATGGTCGTCGTCACCCACGAGATGGGCTTCGCCCGCACCGCGGCCGACCGGGTCGTCTTCATGGCCGACGGCGCCATCGTCGAGGAGAACACCCCCGACGAGTTCTTCACCAACCCCCAGAGCGATCGGGCCAAGGACTTCCTCGGCAAGATCCTCAAGCACTGAAGGAGACAGCATGCGCAGGACGAGATTCGGGATCGCCGCGGCAGGAGTGCTCCTCGCCGGGATGCTCACCGCGTGCGGCGACGCCGGCAGCGACGACGAGGGCCGCGACGTCGAGGCCAAGGAGAACGCCGCCGACGAGTTCGACGCCGGCACCCGCATGAAGGAGCTCGCCGAGGCGGGCAAGATCACCGTCGGCGTGAAGTACGACCAGCCCGGCCTCGGCTTCAAGGGCGCGAACGACGACATCCCGTCGGGCTTCGACGTCGAGATCGCCAAGCTGCTGGTCGCCGACCTCGGCATCGACCCCGCCGACACCAGCGTCGTGACCTACGAGGAGACGATCTCCGACAACCGGGAGCCGTTCCTGGAGTCCGGCAAGGTCGACCTGGTCCTGGCGTCGTACTCCATCACCGACGACCGGCGGAAGGTCGTCGGCCAGACCGGACCGTACTTCGTGACCGGCCAGCAGCTGCTCGTCCCCGCTGACAGCGACGTCGCGAGCATCGATGACCTGAAGGGCCAGGAGGTCTGCTCGGTCACCGGCTCGACCTCGATCGACCGGATCAACGAGGCCGGCGCGAAGGGCGTCGGGTTCGACAGCTACTCCGAGTGCGTCCAGAAGGTCCTCGACGGCACCGTCCAGGGCATGTCGACCGACGGCTCGATCCTGGCCGGCTACGCGGCCGAGAACGAAGGCCAGCTGAAGGTCGTCGGCGACGAGTTCTCCGAGGAGCTGATCGGCGTCGGGTACTCCAAGGAGCACCCGGAGATGTGCGAGTGGATCAACGACGTCCTCGAGGACTCGTTCGAGGACGGTTCCTGGGCCGAGGCGTTCGAGCTGACGCTCGGCCCCTCCGGCGTCGAGACCCCGGACCCGCCGCAGCTGCAGGACTGCGTCGCCTGATCGTCGTGCCCCCCGTCCGGGGCGGCCGTCCGGCCGCCCCGGACCTACTCCCACGAGCTGAGGAAGGATCCCCGCCGTGAACGCGGTCCTCGACAACCTCGACGCGTACTTCAAGGCCTTCGGCTACACGATCTTCCTGTTCCTGGTGGCCGGCGTGCTGTCGACCCTCCTCGGCACGGTCCTGGTCGCGATGCGGGTCGGACCGGTGGCGGTGCTCCGAGGCGCGGCGGCGACCTACGTCACCGTCGTGCGCAACACCCCGCTCGTCATCATGTTCGCGTTCTTCTCCTTCGCGGCGCCGATCTTCGGCATCCAGTTCAAGTGGCTGCAGGTCCATGTCGGGACCTTCGACTTCACGGCGTTCTTC
This sequence comes from Nocardioides lianchengensis, assembly GCF_900101465.1. Lineage (GTDB taxonomy): Bacteria > Actinomycetota > Actinomycetes > Propionibacteriales > Nocardioidaceae > Nocardioides > Nocardioides lianchengensis. The sequence goes on along the minus strand of NZ_FMZM01000013.1, from coordinate 59,554 downwards.
GGTGCGGCCGTGGTCTCCCTGACGCTCTACACCTCGGCCTTCGTGTGCGAGGGACTGCGCGCCGGCGTGAATGCCGTGCCGCTCGGCCAGGTCGAGGCCGCCCGGGCGATCGGCCTCCCGTTCGGGGGCGTGATGTCCCAGGTCGTGCTGCCGCAGGCCTTCCGTGCGGCGCTGCCGCCGCTGGCCAGCGTCCAGATCGCCCTGATCAAGAACACCTCCGTGGCCGCGGTCTTCGGCGTCGCCGAGGCCACCGCCCAGATGCGCACGTTCACCAACAGCTTCTCCTCGGAGCGATTCGGCATCTTCGTCTGCTTCGCCATCGGCTACATCGTCATCGTCGAGGCGTTCTCGTTCCTCGCCACCCGGACCGAGCGTCACTGGAGGGTCGCCCTGTGAGCGCGAGTGTGCTGTTCGACGCCCCGGGACCACGCACGGTCGCCCGGCACCGCGTCTACAACGTCGTCGCCGTGCTGCTGGTCGCCGCCGCGGTGGCCTGGGCGCTGTGGCGCCTCTACGACGACGGCCAGTTCGAGGCCGACAAGTGGGAGGTCTTCACCACCCCCGACTACGTCCGGGTCCTCCTCGTCGACGGTCTCCTCAACACCCTGAAGATGGCGTTCCTCGCGATCCTCGGTGCCGTCGTGCTCGGATTCGTGCTCGGTGTCGGCAAGCTCTCCGAGCACGCCCTGGTCCGCTGGCCCGCCTGGCTGGTCGTCGAGTTCTTCCGCGCCGTCCCGGTGCTGCTGCTGATGGTCTTCACCTGGTACGCGATCGGCATCAACAAGGACGGCAGCCCGTTCTGGGCCGTGGTCATCGCCCTGACCCTCTACAACGGCTCGGTCCTGGCGGAGGTGCTCCGCGCCGGGGTGCTCGCCGTACCGGCCGGCCAGGCGGAGGCGGCGTACGCCATCGGGATGCGCAAGACCCAGGTCATGAACATCATCCTGATGCCGCAGGCGGCGAAGATCATGCTGCCCGCGATCATCAGCCAGTGCGTGGTCGCCCTGAAGGACACCGCACTCGGGATCTTCGTCACCGCCCCGGGCCTGACCTTCGTCTCGAAGCAGATCTACCTGGAGTTCAACAACCGGGTGCCGACCATGATCGTCGTCGCGGCGCTCTACATCGTCGTGAACCTGCTCCTCACCCTGCTCGCGAGCTGGGTGCAGCGTCGCTACGTCGGGGAGAAGAGCCCCCTCGACCTGACGCGGGTCGGCACCATGGACGGCGGACAGAGCACCGCCGTCTGAGCGGCTACTTCCGCGGCGTCACCCAGAGCCGGATGACGCCCTCGATCACCACCGTGCCGTCGTCGCGTACGCCGCGCACCCGCACGGGGAGGTCAGGGTCCTCGGACGTCCACTGCTCGGGGTCGGTCTCGGCGACGCAGGTGACGTCACTGGTGGCCTTGGCGGTGTAGCCGACCTCCATCCCCTTCGGGATCCACCGCTTGTCCGCGGGGATGGTCGCCTCGGCGAGCGCGCCCATGGCGGCCTCGAGGCCGTTGCACAGCGCGATGGCGTGCAGCGTGCCGAGGTGGTTGTGCACGCGACGGCGCTTCGGGATCACCAGCTCGACGTGGTTCGGCTCGAGCACCGTGAAGCGCGGACGGATCGAGGAGAAGTACGGCGCCTTCTGCGCGAAGGCCACCGAGAACACGCGCGTCCCGATCACCGGGACGGCGCTCATCTTCTGCCACAGGGCGAGGACCTGGCTCATACGAGCAACCTTACCGGTCGGTAACTTTCGCCGCTACTGACACGTGTCAAGTCCATTGCTAGCGTCCCGGCGCGTGACCACCGATCCCCAGGGCCAGGCGTTCCCCGAGCTCGCCTGCTACGGCCTCGCCGGCCACTCGGCCTCGCCGGCGGACCTGCTCGACGAGGTCCGGCTCGCCGAGGACCTCGGCCTCGGGGCGGTCTTCCTCTCCGAGCGGTTCAACGTCAAGGACGCAGGCGTCCTGGCCGGAGCAGCGGTGGCGGCGTCGAGCCGGATCGGCATCGGCACCGCCGCCACCAACCACAACACCCGCCACCCGCTCGTCACCGCCACGATGGCCACCACGCTGCACCGGATGAGCGGCGGACGCTACGCGTTCGGCCTGGGCCGGGGCTTCGACCTGCTCTTCGACGTGATGGGTCTCCCCCGCGTCACCGGCGCCCAGCTCGAGGACGCGGTCGGGATCTACCGCCGGCTCTGGCACGGCGAGGCGTTCGGCCACTCCGGGCCCGCCGGCGACTACCCCTACCTCTCGCAGGACCCGTCCTTCGACGAGGACGTCCCGGTACTGATGATGGCGATCGGGCCGAAGAGCCTCGAGCTCGCCGGTCGGGTCGCCGACGGCGTCGTCCTGCACACGTTCCTGTCCGACGAGACCCTGGCCCGCTCGGTCGCGACCGTCCGACGAGCGGCCGAGGAGGCCGGGCGCGACCCGGCCTCGATCCGGGTCTGGTCGGTGCTGGCCACCGTGGAGGACTCGATCCCGGAGGAGCAACGCCTGCGCAAGCTGGTCGGGCGGCTGGCGACGTACCTCCAGGGGTATGGCGAGGTCCTCGTGCGGGCCAACGACTGGGACCTCGCCGCACTCCAGCGCTTCCGGGAGGACCCGTTGCTGCAGGGCTACCCGGGCGCTCTCGACGCGATCGGGACGACCGACGAGCTCACCTACCTCCGCGACCGGGTGCTGCCCGCGGAGTGGCTGGCCGCCTCGGCCACCGGGTCCGCCACCCAGTGCGCGCAGCGGGTCGTCGACCAGCTGGCCGCCGGCGCCGACAGCGTCATCCTGCACGGCGCCACGCCGACCGAGCTCGCCCCCGTCGTCGAGGCGTACGGCGGCCTGCGCCCCGACCTGCCCGCGCTCCCCGTCAATCCGGGCTGGACGCGATGAGCGTCCCGGCGCTGGTCGAGGAGCTCACGCCGGAGTGGCTGAGCGAGGCCCTCGGTCGCCGGGTGACGGCGGTGCGGAGCGAGCCGGTCGGCACCGGCCAGATCGGCACCTGCCACCGGCTCCACCTGGAGGGCACGGGCGTCCCCGCCACCGTGCTGGCCAAGCTGCCCGCGGTCGATCCGGCGGCCCGCGAGCTGCTCGCGGGGGTCTACCGCACCGAGGCGCTCTTCTACGCCGAGGTCGCCCCGACGGTGGCGATCCGGGTGCCGGCCTGCCACCACGTCACCGCCCCCGGCGCCTCCGGCGACTTCGTGCTGCTGCTGGAGGACCTGGCCCCCGCCGTGCAGGGCGACCAGCTCGCCGGCTGCACGGTCGACCAGGCCCGCGACGCCGTGGTCAACCTGGCCGGCCTGCACGGTCCGCGCTGGGGCGACTCGACGCTGCTGGACCTGGACGGGATCACCGCGACCGACGCCGAGGGCGCACGGCTGCTGGCCGAGCTCTACGGACCGGCGGCCGAGATCTTCCTCGACGGCCTCGGCCACCTGCTGGCGCCCGAGGACCACGGCACCCTGCGCGACTGCGTCGCGGTGACCGAGGCCTGGGCCCTGGCCCGCTCCGAGCGGGTGGGGCTGGTGCACGGCGACTACCGGCTCGACAACCTGCTCTTCCCGCCGGGCGGCGGACCGGGCTCGGTCGCCGTCGACTGGCAGACCCTCTCGCTCGGCCTGCCGGCCCGCGACCTGGCCTACGTGCTCGGCACCGGGCTGGCCGTCGCCGAGCGGCGGGCGCACGAGCGGGACCTGGTGGCGTCGTACCACTCCGCCCTCGAGGGGTACGGCGTGGCGGCGTACCCCTGCGACCTCGCCTGGGACGACTACCGCTTCGCGATGCCGCAGGGTCCGTTGGTCGCGGTCTTCGGCTGCGCCTACGGGACCCGGACCGATCGCGGGGACCTGATGTTCGCCGCGATGGTCACCCGCGCGTGCGCGGCGATCCGGGACCTGGACTCGCTCGCGCTGGCCGCGGGATGACCGCGAGCGTTCAGCCGAGCGAGAGGAAGGCGCGCTCCAGCTGGGCCAGCTCCTCGTCGGAGACCGTCCCGTCCTGGACGTGGCGGCGCAGCTCGGCGGCGATGATCGCGAAACCGGCCTTGTCGACCGCGCGGGAGACCGCCTTCAGCTGGTTGACCACGCTCTCGGTCTCGCGGCCCTCCTCGATCATCCGCAGCACTCCGGCCAGCTGGCCCTGGGCTCGCTTGATGCGGTTGACCACGGCGGTCATCTCGTCGGTCGTGAGCGTCATCCGGGTGGTTCTCCAAGTTCGGCGAAGCGCACCCCATGGGTGCTAACGTGGCGCCCGTCGGATACCCCCGGAAGTATCGACGAGCAAGGATTCCGACCACACGTGGACGGCCCCTCGGGAGGAGCTCCCCCCGCTTCGCCCGAGGGGTCGCCCATGTCTGGTCGTGACCGCGACCGAGGGTGTTGCCACCCCTGACGCGATGAGAGTGTCTCTTACCCGATCTGCGGGTCGGTGGAACTTGTGAGAGCACTCACAAGACCCAAGGATAGCCCGACTCGGGCCCATTTCGAGCCCTCGTGGGCTCACCCGGGGACGCGGGCGACCACGAAGACCCGGCGGAACGGCAGCACCACGCCCCAGGGCCGCTCCGGGTAGGCCGCCGCGAGCCGGCGCCGAAACTCCGCCTCGAAGGCCGGGCGCAGGTCGTCGGGCAGCGCCTGGAGCGTGGGTCGGGCGCCGGTGGCGGAGACCCAGGTGAAGACGGGGTCGGGCCCGACCAGCCGGTGCAGGTAGGTGGTCTCCCAGGCGTCGACCTCGCACCCGAGGGCGGCCAGCACCTCCAGGTAGACGACCGGATCGTGACTGTCGGGTACGGCGACGCCCCCCAGGTGGTCCCGGTACGGCGCCTGCGCGGCGAGCTCGGTCCGCAGCGTGTGGCTGGGCTCGCCGAAGTTGCCCGGCACCTGGAAGGCGAGCCAGCCGCCGGGGCGGACCGCGCCGACCAGGCGCGGCAGCAGCTCCAGGTGGTCGGGAAGCCACTGGAGCGTCGCGTTCGACAACAGGACGTCGACCGGGCCACCGTCCCAGTCACGGAGGTCGCCGACCGTGAACCCGATGTCGGGCACGTCGCGCCGGGCGGCCTCGATCATCTCGACACTGGCGTCGACGCCCTCGACCGTCGCGTCCGGCCAGCGCGCGGCGAGCAGGGCCGTGAGGTTGCCCGGCCCGCAGCCGAGGTCGACGACCCGGGTGGGCGCGGTCGCGGGCACCCGCGCCAGCAGGTCCAGGAAGGGACGGCCGCGCTCGTCGGCGTACGTGAGGTAGCGGTCGGGGTCCCAGGAGTGGGCCATCACGACTCCAAGTCTCTTGACATCAAGATAAACTCAGCCTGCGCCGAAATTGTCTCGATGTCAAGATTCTCGATAGATCCCGCTAGGCTGGGGGGTATGCGGGAGCCCAGGCGGGACGAGGTCGACGAGCTCGTCGAGGCGTGGGCACGCGAGCGCTCCGACCTCGACCTGGCCCCCGTCGCCGTCTTCAGCCGGATCTCCCGGCTCGCCCGCCACCTCGACCTGGCCCGCCGGGCCGCCTTCACCACTCACGGCATCGAGTCGTGGGAGTTCGACGTGCTGGCCGCGCTCCGGCGCGCGGGAGCGCCGTACGAGCTCTCGCCGGGGCGGCTGCTCCGCGAGACCCTGGTGACCAGCGGGACGATGACCAACCGGGTCGACCGGCTCGCCGCCCGCGGCTTCGTCGAGCGCTCCCCCGACCCCGCCGACCGGCGTGGCGTCATCGTCCGGCTGACCGGCGAGGGCAAGACCGCCGTCGACGGCGCCTTCGAGGCGCTCCTCGACGCGGAGCGCGGCTTCCTGGCCGACCTCCCGGCCGCGGAGCAGGACCAGCTCGGAGGCCTGCTGCGCACCCTGCTGGCACCGTTCGCTGGCTCCTGACCAGCCACGCCGACCCGTCACTGGATGCCAGTTCTTCCCGGCGTGTCGGTCTGAGATCGACGGCTCGGCCACACGCCTGCCGCCTTCCTGTCGCGGACGACCCGTCAACCTGTGCCCGACACGCCGCAGATCTGGGACATTCAGTGACGGGTCGGCGGCGCGGTCAGGCGGCTGTCGGCACCGGGAAGAGATGCTCGAGGGCCGCCTCGCGGCCGAGCGCGAGGTGGTCGCGGGTGCGGCTGAAGTCGCTCATCCGGGTGCCGAGGTCGGGGGCGCGGAGGTGGTGCACCTCGACCCCGGGTCCCGGGTCCACCGCCGCGCGGACCCGCATCGAGCAGGCCAGGCTGGCCAGCAGCACGTCCAGCGGCGAGCGCACCCGCCCCAGCCGCGCCGGGACGCTCGCGTCGAGCACGAAGATCCGGGTGGCGCCCAGGCCCGCCGTACCGGCGACGGGGACGAGGTCGGCGATGCCGCCGTCGACGTGGGTGCCGTCGTCGAGGCGGACCGGGTCGAAGATGCCGGGCAGCGCCGTCGAGGCGAGGAGCAGGCGGGCCAGCTCGCCCGAGGAGTGGTAGACCGCCTCGGAGGTGTCGAGGCGGGCGGTGACCACCCGGACCGGCACCGGGAGGTCCTCCAGCCGCGCGGTGGGTGCCCATGCGGCGATCATCCGCTGCAGGCCGGCCGAGCTGTAGAGCGAGGCCGGGTTCCGGACGACGTGGCCGAGCCGGGTCCAGGGACTCCCGGGGAAGACGTCGCGCCCGCTGAGCCCGGACCAGAGAGCGCCGAGCCGGGCGGCGCCGGTCGGCGTCGGATCGGCGGCCAGGTACGCCGCGTTCAGCGCCCCGACCGACGTGCCGACGAGGGCGGCGGGACGCACCCCCCGGGCGAGCAGGACCTCGGCCATCCCGACCTGCACGGCGCCTCGCGCGGCGCCGCCGGACAGGACGAGCACGTCCCGGTGGTTCGTGGTGGTCATGGCCGCCTCCCTTCTCCGGGACCATCGGCCGGTCCGGCTCCGACGTGAGCGAGGTCACTCTGCTCAGGAGTCGGCGGGACGCACCGATGGTCTCCGCATGACCACCTCGCTGCTCCACCCGGCGTCGGTCACCGTGCTGACGGTCGACGACGCCCCGTCGTACCGCACCGCCGCCTGGGGTGCCTGGCTGCACGGCAAGGTCGCCGCCGTCCTCGACGAGGACGGGCTGCGCCTGCTGGTGCCGACCCCGGCCTCGGCCGCGCTGGGCCGGCGGCTCTACGCCGTGGGCTCGGTCGAGCTGCTCGACTGAGCTACTCGACCGCCTCCGCCGCCTCGAGCCACTCCAGCTCGAGCTCGTCCTTCTCGGCAGCCAGCACCTCGAGCTCGCGGCTGATCTCCGCGAGCCGCTCGTAGTCGTGGGCGTGCTGGAGCACCTGCTCGTTGAGCCCGGTCTCCAGCTCGGCGATCTTCTCGAGCCGCTTGTCGATCCGCGCCAGCGTCTTGCGCGCCGCCCGCTCTTCGGCGCTCCCTGCCCGCGCCTTCGGCGTGGCCGCGGGCTGTCCGGCGGCCGCAATCGCGCCGCTAGGACGAGTCGGCGGCGCCTCGACCTGTCCCGCGGCCGCAAGTGCGTTCGCGCGGCGCTCGAGGTACTCGTCGACGCCGCGGGGCAGCATCGAGATCTGGCCGTCGCCGAGCAGCGCCCAGGTGGAGTCGGTGACGCGCTCGAGGAAGTAGCGGTCGTGGGAGACGACCACCAGAGTGCCGGGCCAGCCGTCGAGGAAGTCCTCCAGGACGTTGAGGGTCTCGATGTCGAGGTCGTTGGTGGGCTCGTCGAGGAGCAGCACGTTGGGCTCGTCGAGCAGCAGCAGGAGCAGCTGGAAACGGCGTCGCTCGCCACCGGAGAGGTCGCCGATACGGGCGGTCAGCCGGTCGCCGGTGAAGCCGAATCGCTCCAGCATCGCGCTGGCGGTGATCTCGCCGTCGACGACCTTGGTGACCCGGCGGACCGACTCGACCATCGGCAGCACGCGGGCCTCGGGGTCGAGGTCGTCGAGCTGCTGGGTGAGCGCGCGGAGCGCGACCGTGCGGCCGGTGCGGACCCGCCCGGCGCTGGGCGCGATCGTGCCGGAGAGCAGGCCGAGCACCGAGGACTTGCCGGCGCCGTTGACGCCGACGATCCCGACCCGGTCGCCCGGTCCGAGCCGCCAGGTCGCGTGCCGCAGCAGCACCCGGTCGCCGCGGACCAGGTCTGCGTCCTCGACGTCGAGGACGTCCTTGCCGAGCCGCTGGGTCGCGAACTTCTGCAGCTCGAGACGATCGCGCGGGGGCGGCACGTCCTCGATCAGCTGGTTGGCCGCGTCGATGCGGAACTTCGGCTTGGAGGTCCGGGCCGGCGGGCCGCGACGCAGCCAGGCCAGCTCCTTGCGGACCAGGTTCTGCCGGCGGATCTCGGAGGCGGCGGCCTGCCGGGACCGCTCGGCCTTGGCGAGCACGAAGGCGGCGTACCCGCCCTCGTAGACGTCGACGGTGCCGTCGTGGACCTCCCAGGTCCACTGGCACACGGCGTCGAGGAACCACCGGTCGTGGGTGACCACGACGAGCGCGGACGGGCGGTTCGCGATGTGGTCCGCGAGCCAGGCCACCGCCTCGACGTCGAGGTGGTTGGTCGGCTCGTCGAGCACCAGCAGGTCGTGGTCTCCGAGCAGCAGCGCGGCCAGCGAGCAGCGCCGGCGCTCGCCGCCGGAGAGGCCGAGGACCGGCCGGTCGAGGGCGACGCCGGCGAGCAGCACCTCCACCACCTCCCGGGTGCGGGAGTCGGCTGCCCACTCGTGGTCGGCCCGGCCGCCCAGCACCGCCTCGCGGACCGTGTGGGTGTCGACGAGCTCGTCGCCCTGGTGGAGGTAGCCGACCAGCAGCCCGCGGGTGCGGGACACCCGGCCGGTGTCGGGCTCCTCGAGCCCGGTCATCACCTCCAGCAGGGTGGTCTTGCCGTCGCCGTTGCGGCCGACGATGCCGATCCGCTCCCCTGCGGAGACGCCGAGGGAGACGTCGGTCAGGAGCGGGCGGACGCCGTAGGACTTCGAGACGCGCTCGAGGTTGAGGAGATTAGCCATAGGTCACCAGGTGGGCTCCCGCGACCGCGCCGTTGGCGACGAGTACGACGGGGTGCCGGTCGGAGTCGTCCGCGAACGCGCCGGCCACCGCGCGGGCGGCGTCGGCGGACTCGCAGAGGAACACGCAGGTCGGTCCGGAGCCGGAGATCAGCCCGCGCAGCGCGCCCTCGGCCTCGCCACGGTCGAGCAGGTCGCCCAGCTCGGGCCGCAGGTCGATGGCGGGCGCCTGCAGGTCGTTGCGCAGGGTCGCGGCGAGGGCGTGCGGGTCGCCCGCGGCGAGCGCGGCGAGCAGGTCGTCGGCCGCAGGGGGCTCGGGCGCGGCGTCGGGGTGCAGCTCGTCGAAGTGGCGGTAGACGGCGGGCGTGGACAGCCCGTCCAGCGAGGGGACCGCGACCCACCACCAGGTGCCCGTGTCGGCGACGGGTGCGACCAGCTCACCGCGGCCGGTGCCCAGAGCGGTCCCGCCGACCAAGGCGAACGGGACATCGCTGCCGAGCTCGCCGGCGATCCGCAGCAGGTCGTCGTCGGAGGTCTGGACCCCCCACAGCCGGTCGAGCGCGACCAGGGCGGCCGCGGCATCGGCGGAGCCGCCGGCCATCCCGCCCGCGACCGGGATCGACTTCACGACGTGGACCGCCCCGGTCGGCTCGAGGCCGTGGTGGCGCGCCAGCAGCCGGGCGGCCCGGGTGACGATGTTGTCCTCGACGGTGGGCAGCGCGATGCCGCCCATCCAGTCCGGCACCTCGACCTCGACCGACCAGGTGTCGGACGGCCGCGCGGTCAGGTCGTCGTGCAGCCCGACGGCCTGGTAGACGGTCAGCAGCGGGTGGTAGCCGTCCTCGCGGGGCGCGCCGACCCCCAGGTGGAGGTTGATCTTCGCGGGCGCTCGGACGGTGCGTTCGGCGTTCAAGCGGGGGTCCTCGTGGAGGAGTGAGCGGCTTCGAGGGGGAGGCTCATGCGTGGATCCCCTCGGCGATGCGCACGAAGTCCTCGACCCGCAGCGACTCGCCGCGGGCCAGCGGGTCGACACCCGCCCCGGCCAGGGCGGCGTCGACGACCTCGCTGGGGGCGAGCGCGCGCAGCACCCCACGCAGCGCCTTGCGCCGCTGGGCGAAGGCCGCGTCGACGACGGCGAAGACCTGCTCGCGGGTGGCTGTGGTCGCCGGCGGCTCGCGGCGGGTCCAGGAGACCAGGCCGGAGTCGACGTTGGGGGCCGGCCAGAAGACGTTGCGGCCGACGGCGCCGGCCTTGCGGACGTCGGCGTACCAGGCGGCCTTGACCGACGGGACGCCGTACACCTTGGAGCCGGGGGCGGCGGCCAGCCGGTCGGCGACCTCGGCCTGCACCATCACCAGCCCCCGCTCGAGCGACGGGAGCAGCTGCAGGAGGTGCAGCAGCACCGGCACGGAGACGTTGTAGGGCAGGTTGGCGACCAGCGCGGTCGGGGGCGGCCCCGGCACCTCGGTGACCCGCATCGCGTCGGTCAGCACGACCTCGAAGCGATCGGCCTGCTCGGGCGCGTACTCGCCGATCGTCGCCGGCAGCCGACCGGCCAGCAGCGGATCGACCTCGAGTGCGACCACCCGGCCGGCGGCCTCCAGCAGGGCCAGGGTCAGCGAGCCCAGGCCCGGCCCGACCTCGACCACGACGTCGTCGGACCCGATCCCGGACTCGCGCACGATCCGGCGGACCGTGTTGGGGTCGATGACGAAGTTCTGGCCGCGCTGCTTGGTGGGGCGCAGGTCGAGCTCGGCGGCGAGCTGACGCACCTCCGCCGGCCCCAGCAGACGGGGACCGGCGGACGTGGACATGCTCTGAAGGCTAGTGGTCAGGGCGCGAGCCTCATCGCGGCAGGCCCAGCTTGGCCGCGCAGCCGGGCCAGGCGCCGTAGCCGCCGGCGGCGTCGCGGACCTTGGTCGCGATGGCGATCTGGGCCTCGCGGCTGTTCTCGCTGGGCAGCCCGCTGCCGCCGTACGACTGCCAGGTGCCGAGGTTGAACTGCAGGCCGCCGTAGTAGCCGTTGCCGGTGTTGATGGCCCAGTTGCCGCCGGACTCGCACTGGGCGAGCCGGTCCCAGACCGTGCCGCCACCCGAGAAGTCGGGGGCCGGCTGCTCCTTGGTGCCGATCTCGACGACCTCGTCGACGGGGTCGCGGAGCACCCGCTGGCGCAGCACCTTGCGGGCGGTGAGCTCGCCGTTGCGGTAGACCAGCCGGTAGACGACGTCGCGAGCGCCCTCGCGGCCCTCGCGGACGACGGTCTCGTCGCCCTCGTAGGCCTCGTCGTCCTCGCGCTCGACCGTGTCGAACGGCAGCGCCTCGGCGCGGACCTTCTTGGACGCGACGCGGATGTCCGTGAAGACCAGCGTGTCGCCGTCCTGGAGCTCGTGGTCGAGGGCGGGCCGGGTGCGGTCGTGGCGGTCGACCTCGACGCCGAGCTGCTGGAGCGCCTCCTCGACGGTCAGGGCGAGGACGGTGCGCTGGCGCGCCTTGCGGCCCGCGATCTTCACCTCGACGGTCTTGGGCGTGACGACCTCGAGGTCGAGCCCGCCGCGGCCGATGGTCGCGCTGCGACTGCTGGAGAGGCGGGCGTCGCCGTACGACTGGCCGAGCTCGCCGAGCGCGTCGTCCACGTCGGTGGAGGTGACCCAGTGGGTCTGCTCCTCGCCGTCGACGGTGAGCGACAGCGGCCGACCGTACTTGACGTTGATCCGGCTGCCGTCGGCGACCTGCTCGTCGAGGCCGGGCGCGACCAGGTCGTGGCTGCCGACCTCGATGCCCTCGGACTCCAGCACGTCCTCGACGGTGCCGCCCATGGCCCGGACCTCGCGGTCCTTCCCGTCGACGCTCACGACGACGGTGGTGCTGAGCGCCCGGTAGCCGAGCGCACTGCCCGCGACCGCGAGGACCACGACGGAGGACAGCGCCACGAGGGCGGTCCTGCTGCGGGTCAGGCGGGCGAGCGCGGAGCGCAGGCGCTGGACGGTGCTGGGGTGGTCAGGCGTGGAAGCCACACTTCTCCGATGGTCGTGCTCCCCGGGCCTCGGGCGGCGGCACGGACCCTGGATCGGGCCCTGGTGCGCAGGTCAGATCGTCCCGATCCCGGCTTTCTCGACGTCCAGAACAACAGTGAACCGGTGCGGAAATCAAACCCGCACCGACCCTTGTGGGCAGCGACACGTAGTTCCACCGGTGTCACCAGGCGCCGCCGAAGGCCCGTTCCGTGTTGCCGTCGAGAGCCGCGCAGAGGGTCTCCAGGTCGTCGCCGCGGACCTCCGCCATCGCCCGCACCGTCAGCGGGACGAGGTACGACGCGTTGCTCCGACCGCGGTGCGGCGACGGGGTGAGGTACGGCGCGTCGGTCTCCACCAGGATCCGGTCGAGCGGCGCCACGACCAGGGCGTCGCGCAGCGGCTGGGCGTTCTTGAAGGTGACCGTGCCGGCGAAGCTGAGGTGCGCGCCGCGGTCCAGGCAGGCCCGCGCGAAGGCGGCGTCGCCGGAGAAGCAGTGCATCACCCAGCGCTCGGGCGCCCCCTCCTCGTCGAGCACGCGGAGCACCTCGTCGTGGGCGTCCCGGTCGTGGATGACCAGCGTCTTGTCGAGCCGCTTGGCCAGATCGATGTGCCGGCGGAACGACTCCACCTGGACCGCGCGGCCGTCCTCACCGGTGCGGAAGTGGTCGAGGCCGGTCTCGCCGACCGCGCGGACCTTGTCGTGCGCACCGGCGAGCTGCTCGATCTCGGCCATCGCGGCGTCGAGGTCCGGCAGGCGGGGCGCCTCGTTGGGGTGCAGGGCGACCCCGGCCACCAGTGCGTCGTACGACGCCGCGGCCTCGACGGCCCAGCGGGCGCCCGGCAGGTCGCAGCCGATCTGCACGATCCGGGTCACGCCGACCGACGCGGCCAGGGCCAGCGCCTCCGGGACCGCGAGCGGGTCGTCGTCCCCGTGCCGGGTGATGTCGAGGTGGCAGTGGTTGTCGACCACCGGCAGCGGGAGCGGCTCGGGAACGGGCGGACGGTCGGCCAGGGTGCTCACCGGACGATCGTGCCAGGACCAGACCAGTGGACGCCGTTCCCGGGGTTCGGCTCCCCCGCGGGCCGCCGGTGCCGACCATGACGACTGTGACCACCCGTCGTACGACCACCGCAGCGCTCGGCGCGCTGGCCCTGCTCCTGGCCGGCTGCTCCAGCAGCGCTGATCCCGACGAGCCGGGTGAGCCCGACGCCGGGGGCGGGTGGACCGTCCTGCACTACTCGATGGCCGACACCAACCTCGAGCCGTTCATGGTGAGCGACGTCAACGAGCTCGGCGAGGTCGGCACCACCGGTGCGCTGCAGGTTCGCGAGTTCATGGACCGCTCCGCGGAGTACGGCGACGACGAGCTGCTCGACCAGGGCAGCTGGGTCGGCGCGCGGGTGCTCGACATCAACCCCGGCTCGGCCGAGCTGGTCGACGACCTCGGCGACGTGAACTCCGCCGATCCGGAGGTGCTGGCGTCCTTCGTGGCCCAGGGCATCGCCGACCACCCGGCGGGCCACTATGCGCTCATCATCTCCGACCACGGCGCCTCCTGGCCGGGCGTCGGCCCCGACGAGGGCTCCGACGACGACGTGCTCGACCTCGCCCAGATCGTCGAGGGCGTCTCGGCGGGCCTGGAGGAGGCCGGCGTCGACAAGCTGGACCTGCTCGGGTTCGACGCCTGTCTGATGGGCAGCTACGAGGTCGCGAGCGCGGTCGCCCCGCTCGCCGACCGGCTGGTCGCCTCGCAGGAGCTGGAGCCCGGCCACGGCTGGGACTACCGCGCGTTGCAGGTGCTCGCCGACGACGAGGCCGCGACGGCCGACGAGCTCGGGGCCGCGATCATCGACGGCTTCGAGGCGCAGGCCGTCGAGTCCGGCACCGACGACTCGATCACCCTCGCGATGATCGACCTCACCCGGATGGCCGCCGTCGACGAGGCGCTCGGCGACTTCAGCGGGGCGCTGGCCGAGCGCGCCGCGACCGTCGCCCCGGCCGTGGGCCGGGCCGGCGAGTCCGCCCTCGGCTTCGCCCGCAGCCCCAACCCGGAGGAGGACAGCCAGATGAAGGACCTCGGCATGCTGGCCGCCACGATCGGGGTCGAGGCGCTCGACGTCTCCGACCAGGCCGACACGCTGGTGCGGGCGATCAACGACGCCGTCGTCGACTCGGTGACCGGCCAGGCCACCCAGGGGGCGACCGGCCTCTCGATCTACTTCCCGCCGACCCAGGAGCTCTCGAACGGCGCGTACGGCGACGTCTCCAGCGCCGCCTCGTGGGTCGACTTCCTGGTCTCCTACTACGACGCCGGCGCGGCCATCCCGGCGGAGGAGCAGGCGGCGTTCGTCGACCCGGAGAGCGGCGCCGAGATCGAGTACGACGGCGAGGGCTTCTCGATCACCGGCGTCTACGACGAGGTCGGCGAGGGCAACCTGACCGGGGCGTCGATGAGCTACGCCGTCGTCGGCGAGGACGGCACGCTCACCTACCTCGGCGAGCAGGACGCGGTCATCGGCGAGGACGGCGCGCCCGTGGCGGCCGGCTACTACGACATGACGGCGCTGACGGTCAGCGACGGCGAGGACTCGTCGTACGCGTATCTGGCACTGGGCTACCAGGAGGGCGACGAGGTGATCAGCATGGACGTGCCGATGGCCTACTACGCCCCCGGCGACGTGGACGGCGAGACCTACCAGGACGTCCTGCTCTCGCTGGTCCTCGACGCGGAGAGCGGCGACATCGTCAGCGAGCAGTACTACGTCTTCGACCCCGACAGCGGCGGGTACGGCGAGCTCACCGCCGACCCGGAGGGCATCATCGTCCCGGAGACCCTCACCGTCGCCGCCGACGGCACCCAGGAGTGGGCGGCCAGCTCCGACTCCGGCCTCTACGCCGACCTGGAGAACCTGACCTACGACCTGGAGCCGCTCGACCCCGGCAGCGTCGTGCAGCTGGACCTGACCGTCACCGACTTCGGCGACAACTCGACCACGATCAGCGAGACCGCCGAGATCCCGTGACGGCACCGTGGGTGGTCGTGGCCCCCGTTGGTTGAGCCCGCAACGCTGGTTGAGGTGCGAGCGAAGCGAGCCTCGAGACCCGTCTTGCCCACACTCGTCCTCGATCGAGCCCGACGCTCGGCTCACCGGGTTTCGAGGCTCGTCGCTAGCGCTCCTCACACCTCAACCCGCGGGAGCGACCCGTCGCTGGACGCTCCGCACACCTCGACCAGCGTCAGGCGACCGAGGCGATCCGGGCGAGGATCGCGTCGGCGAGGGGCTCCGGCGCGTGTGTGGGGATCCAGTGGCTGACGTCCTCGAGGACGACCAGCTCGTACGGCGCGTCGACGTACTGCTCGCACCAGTCGACGCCGGGGCGGACGATGGCGGAGTCGCCGGTGCTCCACACGAGGGTGGTGGGCACCCGGACCCGGCCGCCCATGCCGCGACCGCGGCTGAGCGGGAGGGCGCGGTACCAGCCGAGGGCGCCGGGCAGCGCGCCGTGCTCGACGATCTCGGTGCGGAAGCGGGCCACCTCGTCGCGCGACATGCCGGTGCGGCGGAGGCCCTGGTCGACCGGGCCGCCGGCCCAGCGGGCCAGGCCCTCGACCACCAACGGGACCTGGAAGAGGCCCATGTACCAGCTGTGCAGTCCCTGCCGGGTGGTCTTCATCGCCTTCACGAAGGCGGCCGGGTGCGGGACCGAGACAGCCGTCCAGCTGCGCACCAGCTCGGGGTGGCGGGCCGCGACCGACCAGCCCACGTTGGCGCCCCAGTCGTGACCGACCAGGTGGACCGGACCCCCGATGGCCTCGATCAGCGCGACGACGTCGGCCACCAGCTCGCTGACGACGTACGACGAGCGCCCGCGCGGCCGCGCCCCCGGGGAGTAGCCGCGCTGGTCGGGCGCGTAGGTGCGGAGGCCCTGCGCGTGCAGGAGCGGCGCCACCTCGCGCCAGCAGGACGCCCGCTCGGGGAAGCCGTGCAGCAGCACGACTGGCGTACCGTCCTCGGGCCCGGTGTCGGTGACGTCGAAGAACAGCGGCCCGCGGGCGTACGTCGTCAGCCGGGTCATGACTTGTGGACCAGGTCGTAGACCTCGCGCTTCGGGACGCCGGCCAGCCGGGCCACCTCCGCGATCGCCTCCTTGCGGGTCATGCCGTCCTCCTCGCGCTCGGCCACCGCAGACCGCAGACCGTCCGGGTCGGTGGCGATGTCGGCGCCGGGGACCGCTCCCGCGACGACGATGGTCACCTCGCCCCGTACCCCCTCGGCAGCCCACGACACGAGCTCGGCGAGCGGGCCGCGCTGTACCTCCTCGTGGGTCTTGGTCAGCTCGCGGCAGACCGCGGCGGGCCGGTCGTCGCCGAACGCCGACGCCATCGCCTCCAGGGCCGTCTCGGTGCGGTGCGGAGCCTCGAAGAAGACCATGGTGCGCTCCTCGCGGGCCAGCGCCTGCAGCCGCCGCGACCGCTCCCCCGCCTTGCGCGGCAGGAAGCCCTCGAAGCAGAACCGGTCGACCGGCAGGCCGCTCACGGCCAGCGCGGTCAGCACGGCGCTCGGCCCGGGGACGGCGGTGACGAGGACGTCGTGCTCGACCGCGGCGGCGACCAGCCGGTAGCCCGGGTCCGACACGCTCGGCATCCCGGCGTCGGTCACGAGCAGCACCCGCTCGCCGGCCAGCAGCGCCTCCAGCAGCACCGGGGTGCGCGCCGACTCGTTGCCCTCGAAGTACGACACCACCCGCCCGGAGACGGTGACTCCGAGGTCGGTGGTCAGCCGCTTGAGGCGTCGGGTGTCCTCGGCCGCGACCACGTCGGCCGTCGCGAGCTCCTCGGCCAGCCGGGGCGGTGCGTCGGCCACCCGTCCGATCGGCGTCGCCGCGAGCACCAGGACGCCGGTCATGGGCCCGATCATGTCAGGCCGCGATCCACCCGGTGGTGAGGCCTCGGTGGTGGAGGAGGGACCAAGTCCCGTCTCGAAACCTGGTGAGCCGTCGGTCGGCCCGACGTCCAGGCGGTCGAGCGGCTCACCGGGTTTCGAGACGGTCGCTGCGCGACCTCCTCAACCACCGGTGACCGGGGCGCTGCGTAGAGTTCCCGCCGTGCCGACGTCCGCCCCGACCCCTGCGCGCGAGCGCGGTGCCGCGGGCGAGGTGACCGGTCTCGTCGTTCCCACCGCCTGGCAGCGGGCGACGGGGCGGGTGCGCGGCGAGGACCCGCTGATCGGGTGGACGGCGAGCATCGGGATCGCGCTGCTGGCGCTCTTCCTGCGGCTGTGGCGCCTCGGGTCCCCGAAGGAGTTCGAGTTCGACGAGACCTACTACGCCAAGGACGCCTGGTCGCTGCTGCACCACGGCTACGTCCGGTCGTACGTCGAGGACGCCAACGAGCAGATCCTCGCGGGGCAGACGGGCGGCCAGTGGAAGGACGACCCGTCGATGGTCGTGCACCCCGAGGTCGGCAAGTGGCTGATCGCCCTCGGCGAGAAGGCCTTCGGCATGGACCCCTTCGGCTGGCGGGTCTCCGCGGCCGTCGCCGGTGCGCTGATGGTGCTGGTGATGTGCCGCCTGGTGCGTCGGATGACCGGCTCCACCCTGCTCGGCTGCACGGCCGGGCTGCTGCTCAGCCTCGACGGGCTGCAGTTCGTGCTCTCCCGGCTGGCCCTGCTCGACATCTTCCTGGCGCTCTTCACGCTGATGGCGGTCACCTGCCTGGTCAACGACCGCGACTGGTTCCGGGCGCGGCTGGCTCGCGAGCTGACGGCGCCGGTCACCGACGGCTGGGGGCCGGTGCGCGCGGTGCTGTGGCGGCCGTGGCTGCTCGCCGGCGGCGTCTGCTTCGGGCTGGCGATCGGCACCAAGTGGACCGCTCTCTACCCGCTGGCCGCGTTCGGCCTGCTGGCCTGGCTCTGGAGCGCCGGCGCCCGTCGTACCTTCGGGGTGCGGTGGGCGGTGCTGCGCTCGGCCGTCGTGGACGGGCTGCCGGCGTTCGGCTACCTCGTCGGCGTCGGCCTGGTCGTGTACGTCGCGACCTGGACCGGCTGGCTGGTGCACGCCGACCAGTACGAGGAGCACCTGTCGCAGACCCAGTACACGACCTTCGTGAGCGGCCACTGCGCCGACGGCGACCTCGTGGTCGACGAGAAGAACGACGACCAGTGGCCGACGGCCACCGAGCCGGACGCCGGCGGTCTCGGGGAGGTCCGTCAGTCCCTGCACTCGCTGTGGAACTACCACCAGGACGTGTTCACCTTCCACACCCACTTCCTGAACTGCAGCAGTCACCAGTACGCCTCGAAGCCGTCCGGCTGGCTGCTCCTCAACCGCCCGGTCGGGGTGGCCGCCGACACCGGCATCCAGCCCGGCACCCGCGGCTGCGACGCGCCCGCGGGCAGCGACTGCCTGCGCCAGGTGCTGCTCCTCGGCACCCCCACCATCTGGTGGGGCGGCATCGTCGCCCTGCTGTTCGCGGTCGTCGCCTGGGTGGGCGGACGGGACTGGCGTTTCGGCGTCGCCGTCGTCGGTACGGCGTCGACCTGGCTGCCCTGGCTGCTGTACGACGACCGCCCGATCTTCCTGTTCTACGCGGTGGTGACGCTGCCGTTCGTCGTCCTCGCGCTGACCCTGACCATGGGCCGGCTGATCGGACCGGACCGGGTGCCGACGCGTCGTCGTACCGTCGGGGTCGTGGTGTCGGGGTCGTTCGTCGTGCTGACCCTGCTGAACTTCGCGTGGTTCTGGCCGATCTTCACCAACGGCCTGCTCACCCACGGCGAGTGGCTCGACCGGATCTGGTTCGCGCGCTGGATCTGACGGGTACCGCGGGGCCATGGACCTCGCCCGTCGCGTCACCGTCACCCTCGCCGAGATCTTCTGCGTCGTCGGCACCCTGGTCGGGACGGGGGTGATCGGCACCCGCGTCGCGGAGTCGTCGGGCGGCGCGCTGGCGGCGGACGCCACCCTGCTCGCCCCGGCCGGCCCGGCGTTCTCGATCTGGTCGGTCATCTACCTGGGCCTCGCGGCCTACACCGTCTGGCAGTGGCTGCCCGCGAAGGCCACCGACGAGCGGGCCCGCGCGACCGGGTGGCTCGCCGCCGCGTCGATGGTCCTCAACGCCGCCTGGCTGCTGGTCACCCAGGCCGGCTGGATCTGGGTCAGCGTGCTGGTGATCCTGGCCCTGCTGACGACGCTGGTGCTGCTGGTCGCGCGGCTCGCGCGCCGGCCGGCCCGCTCGCTCGGCGACCGGATCGTGCTCGACGGCACCTTCGGGCTCTACCTCGGCTGGGTCGGCGTCGCGACCTGCGCGAACGTCGCCGCGGCGCTCGCGGTCGACATCACCGTCGATCGGGCCGTCGCCGAGGCGGGCGCGGTGCTCGCCGTACTCCTGGTGCTGGCGGGCGGCGCCTGGCTCGCGAGGTCGTACGGCGGCCGCTGGCCGGTCGCGCTCGCGAGCGCCTGGGGTCTGGCCTGGATCGCGGTCGGGCGGCTCGGCGACTCCCCGGAGTCCGTCGTGACCGCCGTGGCCGCGATCACCGGGGCGATCGCGATGATCGCGCTCGTCGCCCGGTTCCGGAGCCCTACGCTTCCCGCGTGAGCATCTTCGTCCCCGGCTGGGACGCCCTCCCCCACCTCCTGACCGACTTCTGGACCGAGCGGCACCTCTGCACGCTGACCACGCTGCGGCCCGACGGCCGTCCCCACGTCGTACCGGTCGGCGCGGCGATCGACCCGGAGCGCGGCTGCGCGTGGGTGATCACCAACGCCAGCTCCCGCAAGGCGCTCAACCTGGCCGGGGGCGGCCACGTCGCCGTCTGTCAGGTCGACGGCGGCCGCTGGTCGACGATCGAGGGCCAAGGCACCGTCCACGACGACCCCGACACCGTGGCCCGCGCGGTCGAGCGGTACGCCGGCCGCTACCGCCAGCCCCGCGAGAACCCGACCCGGGTCGCCATCCGGATCGAGGTCGACCGGTTCGTCTTCGGCCCGGGCCTCCTCCGCACCACCCCGTAAATGGCCGAGTCAGCACCAGTTGTGCTGACTCGGCCCACCACTTCTGCTGAGTCGGCGGGAGGCGGGGTCAGACGGAGGCGGTCTCGCGCTCTTCCAGGGCCTCGGTGAGCAGGGCCACCAGGGCCTCGAGCTGGATGTCGGCCGACGAGCCGATCTCCTCGTCGGAGCCGTCGAGGGCACGGGCGGCGAGGCCGGCCTTGCTGTCGATGAGCTCGGCGATCTTGGTGTCGATGGTCTGCGAGGCGATGATCCGCCAGGCGGTGACCGGGGTGTCCTGGCCGATGCGGTGGATCCGGTCGATGGCCTGGGTCTGCTCGGCGTCGGTCCAGGAGAGCTCGGCGAGCACCAGGTTGGACGCCACCTGCAGGTTGAGGCCGACGCCGGCCGCGGTGAGCGAGCAGACCACGACCGCGACCTCGGGGTCGTTCACGAAGGCGTCGATGTTCTTCTGGCGGTTCTTGGGCGTCTGGTCGCCCCGGATCGAGGCGTACTTCAGCCCGCGACGCTCGAAGGTCTCCTCCGCGACGTCCATGACGTCGACGTGCTTGGCGAAGAACACGACCTTGCCGACGTTGCGCGCCAGCTGGGCGGTGTAGTCGGCGGCGAGGCCGGCCTTGGCCTGGCCGATGCGGCGCATCATCCCGAAGACGTTCTCGCCGGTCGACGTCGTCGTCGTGTCCTCGCGCTCCCAGGTCGCGACCCGGCGCACCAGCTCGTGGTCGATGCCCTCGACGGTGCGGCCGGAGGTGCGGGTGGCCAGCGCCATCTCGTAGCGCTCGACGAGCCGGCGGGCCAGCTCGCGCTCGGCCTCGCGGATCGAGCGGCCCATCTCGCCCTCGAGCTCGACCGGCAGGTCGGCGACCCGGCGGGCGGGGATGTCGGCGGCCACGTCGACCTTGCGGCGGCGCACGATGCCCATCTCGATCACCCGGCCGCGGGCGGCCGGGTAGAAGACCGGGTCGGCCGGGGTCAGGCCGATCTCCTCCAGCTTGTCCATCAGCTCGCGGCGCGGCCTCTTGTCGTCGATCCAGCCCAGGAACTCCCAGATCGCCTGGAAGTCCTCGATGTCGTTGATCAGCGGGGTGCCGGTGAGGGCCATGAGCAGCGGCCGCGCCGTACGGGTCCGGATCCGGTCGGCGAGGTGGAGGACGTGCTGCGAGCGCTGCGAGCCCTTGTTCTTGATGAAGTGGGCCTCGTCGACGACCATCCCGCGGAAGCCGTGGTCGCCCATCCACCCGACGTGGCGGTCGAGGATCTCGTAGTTGACCACCACGATGTCGGCGAACCCGTCGACGTCGTGACCGTCGCCGTGGATGACCGTGACCGTCTTCTCCGGGGTCCACAGAGCGGCCTCACGGGCCCAGTTGGTCTTGACGACGTTGGGGACGACGACCAGCAGCGGGTAGGCGTCGGCGGCGCGGGCGGCCAGCAGCGACTGGGCCGTCTTGCCGAGTCCGGGCTCGTCGGCGAGCAGGTAGGTGCGGTGACCGTCGGCGGCCGAGGCGACCAGCTCGCCCTGGTGCTTCATCAGCTCCAACCCGGCCGGCAGCCGCAGCGGCTGGGGCTCCGGGAGGGTCATCGAGGAGGACTTGCCGCCCTGCTCGAAGGAGCGGAAGAGGGGGCCGAGCAGCTCCCAGGTCGCGAGCCGGCGCGGCCCGTCGGTGCGCGGCGGGGTGGCGCTGAAGTCGGGGACCAGGAACGGGTTGGAGAGCTGGCGCTGCCGCACCGAGACGGGCAGCACCCGCCGGGAGGCGGGGACGCCGAGCGGGTCCGGCTCCGGGTCCGGCTCGGGCTCGGGCTCCGGCTCGGCGCCGGCTGCGCGGAGCATCTCGTTCTTCAGCTCGCGCGCGGAGTCGGACATGGTCGCGTCCTCGGCGAGCAGGACGAGCATCGAGGTGTCGCGGGCGGCGGTCTTGGCCAGGATCGTGGCGATCCCGTCGAGGCGCTTGAGCTCCTCGCCGCGCTGGGACTCCGACAGCTCCTGGTCAGCCTTCAGCCGGTGCCGTTCCTCGCGCACCAGCAGGGCCACGACCTGGAACTTGGTCCGGGTGGACCCGTCCACCCGTCCCCGCTGCACGGCGGTCTCCACCTCGCGCACGGCGCGGGCGAGCACGGGGATGATCCCCTCGTTGTCCAGCGCACGACCGCGCTGGCGCGCCGCCGGACGGCGAGCGCCGTTCTGGCGCTGGCCTCGTCGAGCCACAGACCCCTCCTCGGTGCCGGGCTGACCCGCCCGGCCTGGTGACGCGGTCACGCACGACGCCCCGGCACGAGGCGTCAGGACCCGGCCGGGGCTGCGAGAACCGCGGGACCGACCGGAGGTGCGTGGGGTGGTGACCGGCTGCGCCGCCCGAAGAGCCGAGGGCGCGGACCACCTCTCCTGTTGTCGAGGGTACCAACGCCCCCGTCGCCCGGGCGAACCGGTGGGACGGGCCGCCGGCTCGGCGTCTTCTCAATGTCGTCACGCCCCGCGCCACGGGTTAGGTTCGCCAGGTGCCCGACAGCCGCCCCCGCCGTACCTTCGCGGTGATCAGCCACCCCGACGCCGGCAAGTCCACCCTGACCGAGGCCCTGGCCCTGCACGCCCGGGTGATCACCGAGGCCGGCGCCGTGCACGGCAAGGGCGGGCGCCGCGCCACCGTGTCGGACTGGATGGACATGGAGAAGGCCCGCGGCATCTCCATCACCTCCGCGGCCCTGCAGTTCGTCTACCGCGACCACGTCGTCAACCTGGTCGACACCCCCGGCCACAGCGACTTCTCCGAGGACACCTACCGGGTGCTCTCCGCGGTCGACTCGGCCGTGATGCTGGTCGACGCGGGCAAGGGACTGGAGCCGCAGACCCTCAAGCTGTTCAAGGTCTGTGCGCTGCGCGGCATCCCGGTCATCACCGTGATCAACAAGTGGGACCGCCCGGGCCTCGCGGCGCTCGAGCTGATGGACCTGATCGAGCAGAAGATCAAGCTCCGGCCGACGCCGCTGACCTGGCCGGTCGGCGAGGCGGGCGACTTCCGCGGGGTGCTGGACCGTCGTACGGGCGAGTTCGTGAAGTACACGCGCACCGCCGGCGGCGCGACCCGCGCGCCCGAGAAGCGGATGCCGGCGGGCGAGGTCGACGAGGCCGACCGGCCGGTCTGGCAGGACGCCGTCGAGGAGCACGAGCTGCTCGAGGCCGACGGGGCCGACCACGACCAGGAGCTCTTCCTCGCCGGTACGACGACGCCGGTGATGTTCGCGTCCGCGCTGCAGAACTTCGGCGTGGCCCAGCTCCTCGACCTGCTGCTCGACCTGGCGCCGGCCCCGCACGCGACGCCGGGCGTCGACGGCTCGGTCCGCGAGGTCGAGGACGAGTTCAGCGCCTTCGTCTTCAAGGTGCAGTCCGGCATGAACGCCGCCCACCGTGACCGGCTCGCCTACGCCCGGGTCGTCTCCGGCACCTTCGAGCGCGGCATGGTGGTCACCCACGCGACCACCGGCAAGCCGTTCGCGACCAAGTACGCGCAGGCGGTCTTCGGCCGCGAGCTCTCCTCGATCGAGGAGGCCTCCCCCGGCGACATCATCGGCCTGGTCAACGCCCAGGCGCTGCGCGTCGGCGACACGGTGTACGTCGGGGAGCCGATCGAGTTCCCGCCGGTGCCCTCCTTCGCCCCCGAGCACTTCATGGCCGCCTCCGCGGCCGACGTCGGGCGGTTCAAGCAGTTCCGCAAGGGCATCGAGCAGCTGGACCAGGAGGGCGTCGTCCAGGTGCTCCGCTCGGACCTGCGCGGCGACCAGAGCCCGGTGCTGGCGGCGGTCGGCCCGATGCAGTTCGAGGTCGTCCAGGAGCGGATGACCAACGAGTTCAACTCGCCGATCCGGCTCTCGCGGGTCGACTACTCCGTGGCCCGCCGTACCGATGCCGAGGGCGCCGCCGCGCTGGCCGGCGGCCGGGGCACCGAGGTGCTGCAGCGCTCCGACGGCACCTACCTGGCCCTCTTCGTCGACCAGTGGCGGGCCTCCGCCACCGCCCGCGACAACCCCGACGTGATGCTGGAGGAGCTGCCGGCCGGCGGTGCGTGACCTCGCGCACGTCGACTGGACCTCAACCGCGGTTGAGCTCCTAGCCTCAGGTCCATGGCGTACGACGAGCTGCCCGACCGGTTCCGCTCCGGCTTCCGCCGGCACGCGGCCGGGGTGACCATCGTGGCTGCGGCCACGCCGACCGGTCCGGTCGGCGCCACCGTGTCCAGCGTGGCCTCGGTCAGCGTGGAGCCCCCGCTGCTGTCGTTCTCCCTGCTGCGGTCGAGCACCACGGCCGGTGCCCTGGTCGACGCCGGACGGCTCGTCGTCCACCAGCTGGCGGCGGACCAGGTGGAGGTCGCCGCCGCCTTCGCCTCCCGGACGGCCGCCCGGTTCACCGCGGAGCAGGGGTGGAGCCGGGCGGCCGACGGGACGCCGCTGCTGGCGGGCGCGACGGCGTCGTACGGCGGGCGGGTGGAGCAGGTCATCCCGGCCGGCGGGTCCTGGCTGGTGCTGCTGCGCGTGGACGACGTCACGCTCGGCCCCGAGGCCGCGCCGCTGCTCCATCACGACCGGCGCTACTGGTCGGTCGCACCGGTCGTCGAAGGGGCCGAGCGCGTCGGCTGAGCCGCCCCGTCACGGGTCCCGGCCCGCAGGAACTCCTCGAGCACGAAGCGCGGCAGCGAGCCCTGGTCGGCGAGCACCAGGCCGGCCTCGCGCGCCCAGCGGCGCACCTCCGCCGGGTCGCACGCCGCCCGCAGCTCGGTGTGCGGGATGCGACTCATCGCCCGCCCTCCTCCTCGACGCGACAGGGGCGGCGACCGGGATCCCCGGCCGCCGCCCCCTGGTCGGTCAGCGCCGCGCGCGGACCTTGACCCTCACCGCGGTCGCCCTGCTCGGCGCCACCTGGGCGTCACCGAGGTAGGACGCCGCGATTCGGTAGGTGCCGCGCCGCAGCTTCGGCAGCCGGACGGTGACCACCCCGCGGTCGGCCGCCCGCAGCTTCACGGTGCGGACGACGGCACCGTTGCGGGTCACCCGCACGGTCCCGGTCGGTCCGGCCAGGCCCGGGGCGGCGACCCGCACCGTGACTCGGACCGCCTGGCCCGCCGTGATCTTCCGCGCGCTCAGCGCGACCCGGGCGGTAGACCCCAGCCGGGCCACCGTCGCGGTCCGCGAGGCCGCGACCCCCGGCCCGTAGCCCGCCTTGGTGGCGGTTACCCGGACGGCGAGCGCCCGACCGGCGTCCGCCGTCACGACCCGGTACGACGACCCGGTCGCCCCGGCGATCGGCGTACCGCCGCGCAGCCACTGGTAGGCGAAGCCGACGCCGGCGACGTCCCAGGTGCCCGGGTCGGCGGTCAGGGTGCGACCGACGACGGGCGTGCCGGTGACCCGAGGTGCCGTCACCGCCGCCGGGCTGGTCGCGGCGAGGGGCGAGACGTCGAGCGTCAGCGGACCGACGAGACCGGCATCCTGCGGAGCGGCCATGGAGTACTGGCCGTTGGCGTTGGTCGCCGCCGGGAAGTAGCGGTTCTTCTTCCGCGGCGTGACGGCGATCTCGACCTGGTTGGCGCCGGCCTTCAGCAGCGACGTGACGTCGAGCTCGTACGGCGCGAAGATCACGCTGCCCGCGTCCTGGCCGTTCACCGTGACCCGGGCCGCGGTGTGCACCTCGCCCAGGTCGAGCACGTAGCGCCTGCCCTTCTCGGGGGTGACGTCGACCGTCGCCCGGTAGACGCCGTCGGACACCACCGAGCGCAGCGTGCCGCCCTGGTAGGTCGCGTCCTTCCAGTTGCCCAGCACGTTCTCCGTGAACGTCTGCGTCTGGACCGGACCGCCGAGCACGCCGTCGAGGTTGTCGTCGGAGACGGTCAGCGACTGGGCGGTCACGGGCAGCGTCGAGGCCGGCGCGACCCGGTCCACCCCGTCCGGGAGACCCGGGGTGAGGTCGGCGGCGGGGATGGTGACCCCGGCCGGCTCGGCCAGCAGGGCGATGCCGTTGCTGGGCTTGGACGGCGTCGAGCCGCGGCCCAGCGGGTCCTTGCCCGGGTCGAGGGTGAAGGTCACGGCGCCGTCGCGGACGTCGGCGTCGTGGATCTCCCCGGTCTTCTGGTCCAGCCAGTAGAAGTTCTCGTACTTCTCGTCGGCGCGGACGGTGATGGTGTTGGCGGTCGTGCTGGTGTTGCGCAGGTAGGTCAGCTCGCCGCCGTCGTCCAGAGTGCGGCGGGTGAAGCGCACCTCGGTGTTGGTGTCGTAGGTGAGCTCGGGGGTGACGACCCGCTTCAGCGTCGAGGCCAGCGAGGCCTCGCTGGTCGGGTTGTACGCCGCGTCCCCCATCAGCAGGACCTGGTTGGCGAGCGTGGCGACCTGGCGGTCGAGGGCGGCGTACCGGCCGTCGGCGTACCCGGCCTGCGAGTTCGGCAGGGCTCCGTAGAAGACGATCGGCGCGCCCTGCTCGGCCAGCCGGAGCAGGCTCTGCATGGTCTCGACCGGCACCGTCGAGGTGTGCACGACCAGCGCGTCGTACGACGCCTTGCCGCCGTTGACGCTCAGCCGCCCGTCCGCGAACGTCGTGTCCGCGGCCTGGATGCTCTTGTCGTTGATGACGTCCCAGGCGTAGCCGTTCGCGTTGAGCGTGGGCGTGGCGCCGGTGGCGACCGCCCGGGTGTTGTACGGCGCGTAGACCGCGACGTCGCGGCTCGGGTCGCCCTGCTGCATCAGGTAGTTCAGCCGGGACGCGTAGGCGTTGAGCTGGCCGAAGTACGGCGCCAGCGTGTTGTCCTCGGTCATGTTCACGCCGATGGTCGGGAAGGCCGCCCAGCCGTTCTCGCCGTACTGCGCGCTGCCCTTGCCGTAGGGGTAGCTGAGACCGTGGTAGAAGAAGTTGTTCACGCCGCCCGTGGCCATCAGGTCGAAGCCGACCCTCAGGGTGTCGAGGGTGTTCTGCATCGGCGTCAGGCCGAGGGTGAACTGCTCCGCGGTGACCAGGTTCCGGTCGTGCAGGTTGGCGCCCGACGACGCGGTGATCAGCCGGTACTCGTCGTGCTGCTCGTCCTCGGGGATGTCGACGTACTCGGCCGAGCCGATGACGTCCATCGGCGGGTTGTAGGCCTGCTGCCGGAAGAGCAGCCCGTGCGAGTTGCTGCCCTTCTGGAAGCCGCGCAGACCCTCGGCCATCTTCACGCCGACGAGCGTGCGGTAGTCGGCCAGGATCCGGTTGGTCGTGGCGCTGTCGGTCGTGTAGGTCAGGTAGGAGTCGGCCGAGCCGCCCATGGTGTTGGGCCGGTAGGCCGCCGTGTTCAGGTTCTGGCGGTAGACCGTCGGCAGGTACTTGCTGAAGTCGTAGCCCAGGCCGTTGTGCTCGGCGTCCTTGGCCAGCGCGGAGATGCCCTCGTTGTAGTAGAGGTCGGTGTGCAGCTCCAGGCTGTCGTTGAACAGCGCGCGGACGTTGTCGTACGTCGAGACGATCCGGCTGAGGTTGGCCTCGCCCACCCACTGGTTGACGTAGCGCAGCGTCTTGGCCGCGTCCATGTGGTCGACGGTGAACCAGTCCGGCCGGGCCGTCGTCGTCCCGGCCCCGCTGGCGCCGGCGGGCAGCGACCAGAGCGCCACGACCTCGTAGCTGTCCCCGTCGGCCATCGCGGCCGTGACGGCGGGGTCGAGCCGGAACGAGGTGCCGCTGATCTCGCTGGCGTCGACGAAGTGGCTGTCGTTCACGTCCAGGGTGACCCGCTGGTCCCAGACCGTCGCGCCGTCGTCGAACAGGCGGGCGTCACCGGTGACCGCGCCGGCGGTGCCGGTGCGCTTGGCGACCACGACCCCCTGCAGACGGGCCAGCTCGGGGGCGAACCTCGGGGTCACGGCGGCGCCGTACTGGAGGCTCTTGGTCAGGGCGGGTACGGCGATGCCGCCGGCCTTCACCTGTGCGCCGGTGAGCGTCGCGCGGCCCAGCGAGAGGTTGCCCTCGCTGTCGGCGATGGTCGTGAACTGGCTGTTGGCGTTCCAGCCCGAGCCCATGTTGAGGTCGACGGTGATGCCGAGCTCGTCGGCCTTGGCGACGGCGAACTCCAGCTTCTCGTAGAACGCCGGCGTGTAGATGTCCTGCAGTTGCGCGTCGGGCACGTTCGGCACGACGCGGTAGGGGTTGATCTCCACGGTGCCGAAGCCGTGGGAGGCGAGGTACTCCAGCTGCTCGGCGAGCACGTCGGTCTCGATCGACCCGCCGGACCACCACCACCGCACCCCCGGTCGGTAGGTCATGTCGGGAGTCGAGAACTCGTCCGCGGAGATGCTGGACGAGGCGCCGTCCGCTGCGGCGGACGCAGCGGGAGTGCCGGTCGTCGTCGCCAGGGTGATCGAGCCGAGGCCGACCACCGCGGTGGCCGCGAGGGAGACCGACCGCTTGCGGAGCCGCCTCATCGAGCGCCGTCCTGGTTGAAACGCATCACAGTTCCTCTTTCCGTGCGCACCTGCTCGGGGCAGGGCTGTCCGGCCCGTCCACCTGCTGGTGAAGGGCAACCGTCGGTCCGCACCTCGAGCTGGGACCGGGAGGGTTCACGTCTGGACGTGCCGATCTTGAATCGTTTCACGTGACGTGACGCACAACTCTCGCCCGAGAACTGTGACGACCGCAACACTCCCCGCCGGCGAAGTCGGTATGGGCTGCATGGCGTTCGCTTATAGGTGCACGTCAGGGCGCTGCGGGCGCGGGACGGGCGCGGAGCCTGCCGTCCGACGTCGTCCGGTGGTCTCGACCACGGCCCGGCCGGGTCGTCGGCCCTCGCCCATAATCCGGTGGTGGGCACCTACCGGAACCTCGACCTGCACCTGCTGACGACCCTCGACCACCTGCTGCGGGAGCGCTCGGTGACCGGCGCCGCCCGGCGCCTGGGGGTGAGCCAGCCCGCCGTCAGCTCGTCGCTGGCCAAGCTCCGCCGCCACTTCGACGACGAGCTCCTGGTGCGGCACGGCACCCGGTACGTCCTGACCCCGCTCGCGACCGGCCTCGCGGCCCGCACCCCGGCGGCGCTCGCGGAGATGCGCAGCCTCTTCGACCTGGCGGACGCCTTCGACCCGGCCACGACGACCCGGCGCTTCGACCTGGTCACCTCCGACTACCTGACCACGGTGCACGGTGCCGCGATCGCGGCGCGGGTGGCCAGCGAGGCGCCCTCGGCCGTCCTCCGGTTCCTGCCCATCGCCTCCAGCACCCTGACCGAGTTCGACGGCCAGCTGCTCGGGGTCGACGGCCTGGTCCTCCCCCGGGCCTCGATCCCGGACTACCCGTACGTCGACCTGGTGCCGGACGAGTGGGTCCTCGTCGGGTCGGCCACCGGCGCCCACACGGCCACCCCGCTGACCGAGGAGGCGCTGCGCGGCGCGACCTGGGTGGCCTTCCGCCTCCAGCAGGGCGGGCACATCCCTCCCGTCGAGTCGCTGCACGGGCGCGGGATCGAGACCCGCACCGAGATCGTCACCGGGGACCTGGTCAGCGTGCCCTTCCTGGTCGCCGGGACCGACCGCCTCGGCTTCGTGCCCCGGGCCCTCGCCGAGCTGATGGCCGACGCCGCCGGGACCGTGGTTCTGGACTCGCCCGTCCCGCTCCCGCCGCTGACGATGACCATGCTCTGGCACCCGGCGAAGGAGCTGGACGCCGGCCACGCCTGGCTGCGCGACGTTCTCGCTACCCTGGCCCCCTGACCCGTCACTCAGGACCCCATTTCCGCGGCGTGTCGGTCGCAGATCGACGGGTCGGCGTCGGACCTCAGGCCAGCGGCATCTGCGCGACCTGCATGAAGTGGTCGGAGGCGATGCGGGACGGCTTGCGGTAGATCTGGTTGCGGTAGCCGCACGACCCCTTCACCGGCCCCAGCGACAGGATGTAGTCGCGGCGCAGCGGGGTCTTGTACAGCGGGAACTTCGAGTCCTGCGTGGTGGGGAACTTCGATCCGGAGATCCGGGTCGTCGCGTAGGCGTCGTAGTAGCCGGCGCGCATCAGCATCTGGTGCACGTTGTTGGACGGCTTGGTGTTGTTGGTCGAGTTCAGGTCGCCCGCGAGGAAGACCTGGCCGCCGAAGCGCCGCTGCAAGCCACCCAGGACCTCGATGGTCTTCCGGGTCTGGCGCGCCCGGATGCGCCACTCCTTGACGCTGCCGACCACGCCGACGCGCAGGTGGTTGGAACTCAGCACGAACGGCGCCTGGTCGCCGCGCACGGACTGCAGCCGGGCCCAGGCGATGAGCGAGTCCTTCTTGAACCCGGGGTCGACGATCCGGGCCAGCCCGGCGTCGAGCTTGCGGTACTTGCTGGCGTCGTAGAAGACCCGGGTGCCGACCAGGCCGGGGACGCGACCCTTCGGCGGACGGTAGGCGTCGTCGCTGAGCGCGTCGACCCAACGGGCGCCCTTGTCCGGGTCGGTGGCGTTGAGCCGGTCGAGGATCCACTTCTTCTGCGGTTTCTTGCCGAAGCCCAGCCGTTCCGACCCGCTCGCCTCCTGGATGGCGATCGCGTGCGCGCCGCTGCGCAGGATCTCGCGGATCGCGTTCGGTCCGCGGTGGGTCCAGTTGCGGCGCGGGCCGAGGTTGCGGTCAGCCGCCCAGGTCCGGACGTTGAACAGGCCGATGGTCACCTGGTCGCGCGCCGCCGCCGTGCAGCGGCTGGTGATCGGCGCCTGGATCCATTTGGTCTGGCTCGCGGTCTTGGAGCCGTTGCGGCGTACGCCGTAGACCTTGACGAAGGAGTAGTTGCCCGAGGCCGGAGTGGCGCCGACCGCCCGGTCGACGACGAGGGCGCTGCGCTTGCGGCTGACCCGGTAGGCCTTGACCTGGGTCCGCATCTGCCGTCCGGGGCTGACCAGCACGGTGTAGCGCTTGAACTGCTTGGCCCGGCTGCGGTCCCAGCCCACCCGGATCCGACCGTCAGCCGTCGCGGCCAGGCGGACCTTCAGGTTGCCGGCGCCATTCGGCAGGCTGCCCGAGCGGGTGCCGGTGGGATTGGTGTTGCGGCGCTCGGCGGCGTCGGACGCCCCGGCGGGAGCAGCCAGCAGGGTGCTCGTCAGGAGTACGACGACCCCGGCGACGAGCGCCCGCACGGGACGGACGGAGGTGGGACGGGCGGACATGGGCTCTCCGGTTCCGAGACGGTGGCGCGTACGCCGGACGGACTGCGCAGGTACCCGTCGTCGTACCCCGGAAACAGCCCGTAGGGGTGAACCGAGCGCCTCAGAGCGGCGGCAGCGGCAGGACCGCGACCTGCAGGAAGTGGTCGGAGGCGACCCGGTCCGCGCTGGCGTAGGTCTGGTTCCGGTAGCCGCAGGAGCCCTTCGCGGTGCCCAGCGACAGGAGGTAGTCGCGGCGCAGCGGCGTCCGGTGGACCGGGAACCGCGAGTCCTGCGTCGTCGGGTACTGACCGCCGACGATGCGGGTCGTCGCGTAGGCGTCGTAGAAGCCGGCGGCCATCAGCGCCTGGTGGACGTTGTTGGACGGCAGGGTGCCGCTGGTGGAGTTCAGGTCCCCGGCCAGGAAGACCTGGTCGCCGTACGCCTGGCGCAGCGCGCGCATGACGGCGATGGTCCGGGCGGTCTGGCGGGCCCGGATGTGCCACTCCGTGGTGCTGCCGACGACGCCGACGCGCAGGTGGTTGGAGGTCAGGACGAAGGGCGCCTGGTCGCCGCGGACCGACTGCAGCCGGACCCAGGGGATCAGCGAGTCCTTGTCGAAGGCGGGGTCGATGATCCGCTCCAGGCCGGCGTCGAGCGCGTCGTACTTGCTGGCGTCGTAGAACACCCGGGTGCCGACCAGGCCGGGGACGCGGCCCTCCGGCGGCCGGTAGTACTCGTCGTCGACCGCGTCGACCCAGTGCGCGCTCGGGTCGGGGTCGACCTCGTTGAGTCGGTCGAGGACCCACTGCTTCTGGGGCCGGTCGCCGAACCCGACCCGGGTCGAGCCGCTGGTCTCCTGGATCGCGATCGCGTGCGCGCCGCTGCGGAGGATCTCCCGGACGACGTTGTCGCCACGCCGGGTCCAGTTCCGGCCGGGACCCAGGTGGCGGTCGGCCGCCCAGGTCTGCATGTTGAACGACGCGAGGATGACCCGGTCCCGCGCGGCGGCCGTGCACCGGCTGCCGAGCGGCGCCTGGATCCACTTGGTCTGGCTGGCCGTCGCCCCGCCCCGGCGCAGGTGGGCGACCACCCTGACGAAGGAGAAGTTGCCCGACGCGGGAGTGGCGCCGACGGCCCGGGGCACGACCAGCGAGCCCCGGGTGCGACCGACCCGGTACGACCGCACCTGCGCCTCCATCCGACGCCCCGGGCTGACCTGGACGACGTACCACTTGAGCTGCCGGGCCCGGCTGCGGTCCCAGGTCACCCGGATCCGGCCGTCGGCGGTCGCGGCCAGTCCGACCCGCAGATTGCCGACCCCGTTGGGCGGGCTCCCGGCGGCCGTGCCGGTCGGATTGGCGGTCCGGGCCGCCTGGGCGACCGACGCCGGCCCCTGTCCGCCGAGGACGGCGACGAGTCCGGCCACGAGGACGGCGACCGTCGCGACGACGGCCCGGGGACGGTGGCGGGCGGGGCGTGCGGGCATGGGTGCTCCGGGCAGGGCGGTGGGAGGACCTCTCCTTCTTCGGCCGGTCCGGCCGATCGCGCAGGGTTTTCTCGAGGGTGGGCTCGCCGGTTAGTGTTCCGGCGCGTGAGTGCCGTGAGCCGCCATCGGGAGAGCCCGGCCACGTCGAAGGGCTTTAGGCCCGACATCGAGGGCCTCCGGGCCGTCGCCGTCCTCTCGGTGCTGATCTACCACGCCGGGCTGGCCTGGGTCCCGGGCGGCTACGTCGGCGTCGACGTCTTCTTCGTCATCTCGGGCTTCCTGATCACCTCCCTGATGGTGCGCGAGGTCGAGCGACGGGGCCGGCTCGGGCTCGCCGACTTCTGGGCCCGGCGCGCCCGCCGGCTGCTGCCGGCGAGCACCCTGGCGCTGGTCTTCAGCGCCGTCGTCGCGCTGGTCTGCCTGCCGGTCAACAACCGCAAGGACTTCGGCGGCGACATCGTCTCGGCCGCCCTCTACGTCGTGAACTGGCGCCTCGGCGCGCGCG
Source organism: Nocardioides lianchengensis (assembly GCF_900101465.1). Lineage (GTDB taxonomy): Bacteria > Actinomycetota > Actinomycetes > Propionibacteriales > Nocardioidaceae > Nocardioides > Nocardioides lianchengensis. Next base: position 26,484 of record NZ_FMZM01000013.1, on the reverse strand, counting down.
AGGTGGACTACCTGGCCGAGAACGTCGGGTCGTCGCCCGTGCAGCACTACTGGTCGCTGGCCGTCGAGGAGCAGTTCTACGTCGTCTGGCCGCTGCTGATCGCCGCGGTGGTCGCGCTCGCGCGGGCGCGCTGGCGCACCGGCCTGCTGGTCACGATCACGGCGATCTCGGTCGCCTCCTTCGTCTTCAGCCTGTCGTACGCCGTGGCGCAGCCCGGCCTGGCCTTCTTCGTCTCCACCACCCGGATCTGGGAGCTCGGGGTCGGCGCGCTGCTCGCGATCGCCTTCCCGACGCTGGTGCGCCTGCCGTCGGCGCTGCGCGCGGTCCTCGGCTGGGCGGGCCTGGCCCTGATCGCCTACAGCGTGCTCGAGCTCGGGTCCACGACCGTGTGGCCCGGGACGGCGACCCTGATGCCCGTCCTCGGTACGGCGGCCGCGATCCTGGCCGGCGGCGGTCTCACGGTGCGCTGGGGGCCGGGTCTGCTACTCGGCCTGCGCCCGGCGGTGTGGATCGGCGGGCTGTCGTACTCCCTCTACCTGTGGCACTGGCCGTTCCTGGTCGCCGCGGAGGGGCTGTGGGGCCACCTCCGGGTCCGCGAGGGCCTGCTGGTCGTCCTGGCGTCCGCGATCCCGGCCTGGCTGTCCTACCGCTACGTCGAGACGCCGTTCCGGCACCTGCCCCGCTTCGCCCTGCCGCGACCTGCGCTGCTGGCGGGCGCCGCCGGAATGGCGGTCTCGACGGTGGCCGGTCTCGCGCTGGTGGCGTCGTTCTCCCTGGTCGACACCGTCGACGAGGCGTCCGCCGACGAGGCGATCGGGGCCCGTGCGCTTCAGGACCCGCGCTTCGCCGACACCGACTGGGCGGCCCTCAGGTCGGTCGACGCGATGCGTCCCTCGCCGCTCGACGCCTACACCGACTACCCCGGCATCAACACCGACGGCTGCGTGGTCAAGCGCGAGACCGAGGCCTACGAGACCTGCGAGTACGGCGACCCCGACGCCGAGCGCACCGTGGTCCTGGTCGGCGACTCAAAGGCCGCACAGTGGTTCAGCCCGGTCCGCACGATCGCCGAGGACGCGGGCTGGCGCCTGGTCGTGGTCGCCAAGAACGGCTGCCCCTTCGCCGCCTCGACCCTGCTGAAGGACAACAAGCGCAACCCCAGCTGCGAGTCCTGGCAGCCCTGGGCCCTGCAGACCATCGAGGACCTCGACCCGGACGTCGTCGTGACCGTCACCCGGCACAGCCAGGCCCTGCCCCCCGGTGGGACGTCGACCGACGACTACACCCAGGCCGCCATGGTCGACGGGATCGTGGAGTACTGGGAGCAGCTGGTCGGCGACGGCATCACCGTCGTCCCGATCCTCGACACCCCGCCGCCCGTCAGCGCGACCGTGCCGGACTGCGTCCAGGAGCACCTCGACGACCTCACGCAGTGCGTCTCGCTGAAGGAGCGGAGCGTCCCCCGCTCGGGAGCGCCCCGCCAGCTGGAGGCGGCCCGCCGCGTGCCCGAGGTCAGGATCGTCGACATGTCCGACGTGCTCTGCCCCGACGGCGTCCGCTGTCCCCCGGTCATCGGCAACGTGCTGGTCTACCGCGGCGGCAGCCACCTCACCGACACCTACGCTCGGTCGGCGACCTCCGCCCTCTCCGCGCGGCTGGCCCGGGCCACCGACGGGCTGCTCGGCAGCGCGTAGCGGGCGCGCTGCGCGCGGATCGTGGCAACGCGCCGAGGTCGCGGTGAACCGTCCACCTGCCGACCCAGCAAGACGGTGGGCAGCTCACCGTCCACCCGCACCCATTTCGTTCGCAGCCCCACGAGCCGACCGGGCCGGCGCGCGGGCCGCGCGGGCCGGCGGTGACCTGTCCACCGATCTCCGACCAAAGTCGGTGGCTGCCACACCGCCGACTCGGCGGGTCGTCGCGACACGCTGAGGTCGCGGTGAAGCGTCCACCTGCTGCGCCACCCAGGAGGTGGACAGCTCACCACCCGCTCGCAGCCGCTGCTGTCTCCGGGATCCCGCGGTGATCGGTCAGGCCGCCGGACCGGCCGCCTCGGCCACGTCGGCGGGCGCGATGAAGAAGTTGTCGCGGAACAGGCCGGTGGGGTCGTAGCGGAGCTTCAGGTCGCGCAGCCGGGCGAGGTGGGCCGGCGGGAACGCCCGCTCGAGCCACGGCGAGCCGGTGCCGGTCTCGAAGCTGAGGTAGCTGCCGGACAGGTGCGGGACCAGCCGCTCCCAGGCGTCGTCGAACCGCGCGCTGGTGCCGAAGCCGGACAGCGAGAAGGCCGCACTGCGGCCGGCGTACGCCGTGGCCTCGCTCGCGACGTCGGCGACCGCTCCCCCGACCGCCCGGACCGAGAAGAAGTACGACGTCCCGGCGTCCAGCAGGCCGGCCACCTCGGCGGCGAGCGCGGGCGTCAGGTGGTCGGCGAGCCCGGAGTGAGTGTGCGGCTCGCCGCGCCCCTGCTGCGGCTCGTCGCTGCTGAACAGGCCCATCACCTGGTCGTAGGTCGTGAGGACGACCTGCTGCTGCAGCAGCGGCGCGATCCCGGCGATCGGCTGCAGCCGCTCGACGACGGTCTCCGGGTCGTCGGACTCGACGACGAGCATCGCCTGGGCGATCCGCTGGCCGCTCCGGCGCGCGCCGAGGATCACCTGGCCCGTGACGCTGCGGTCGGCGGCCTCGATCTCGCGGCCCCACCCCTCCAGGAAGCTCGCGGTGTCGCTCGCGTCGAAGGCCAACTGGGCGAAGCCGATGGTGCCGACCCGGGCGGCGGTGAGCTCGAAGGAGGTGGCGATCCCGAAGTTGGCCCCGGCGCCGCGCACCGCCCAGAACAGGTCGGGCTCCTCGGTGGCGCTCGTACGGACCGCGCGGCCGTCGGCCAGCACCAGGTCGACGGCGGTCAGGTGGTCGATGGTGAGGCCGTGGCTGCGGGCGAACCAGCCGATCCCGCCGGCGGTCGCGAGACCACCCACCCCGACGCCGCCGTAGTCACCGCTGCTGACCGCCAGGCCGTACGGCGCGAGCACGCGGGCGACGTCCGCCCAGCGGGCACCCGGGCCCAGGCGGACCCGTCCGGACTCGGGGTCCAGGACCTCGACGGTGTCCAGGGCGCTGACGTCGAGGACCAGGCCGCCGTCGTTGAGCGAGCGCCCCGAGATGCCGTGGCCGGCGCTCAGGACGCCCAGCGGCAGGTCACGGTGCTCGCGGGCGACGCCCACCGCGGCCTGCACCTCGGCCACGCTCTGCGGGCGCAGCACGAGCCCCGGCGCGCCGCCGCGCAGGTAGCTCGACGTGTAGCGCGCGTACGCCGGGTCGCCGGGCTCGACCGCGCGCTCGGCCAGGGCGGCCGGCAGGTCGTCGTACCGGATGCCGGGGCGGCGGCGAGCCAGGGCGGACGCTCCGCGGACCCGGGAGCGCTCCTGCACGCCGGCGCTCGTCCGCGCCTCGGCGACCCGGTCGCGCACCTCCCCCGCGAGGCCGGCGAAACGGCGCAAGCCGCCCTCGTCGTCGCCCATCACGATGAACGTGCTGACGCCGTCCTCGACCGCGAGCCGGACCAGGTCGTCGGCCGTCGCGTCGGCGCCGACGTTGAGCAGTCGGACCACCTCGGCGGGGTCCCGCCCGGCCGCGACCGCGGCCTCGTCGATGACCTGCATGCCCCGCTGCAGGTCGCCGGGCTGCAGGTAGGGCAGCGAGGGCAGCCAGCCGTCCGCCGCCCGCCCGATCAGGCGCAGCATCCGGGGCTTGTAGGCGCCGAGCCAGATCGGGACCTCGTGCGCCGGCGCCGGGCCACGCTTGGCGCCATGGATGCGGTGGTGGGTGCCGTCGACCGCGAGGACGGACCGGTCCGCGGTGTCCCAGACGCCGCGGATGATCCGGATCGCCTCGTCGAGGGCGTCGATGCTCTCGCCCGGCGTGAGCCGCGTGCCGCCGTACGCCTCGATCGCGTCCCAGAACCCGCCGGCACCCAGGCCGAGCGCGACCCGGCCGCCGGAGAGCAGGTCCAGGCTGGCCACCGACTTCGCGAGGACGGCGGGCTGGCGCAGCGGCAGGTTGAGCACGTTGCCGGAGAGGTGGATCCGCTCCGTGCGCGCCGCGGCGTATGAGATCAGGGTCCAGGTGTCGAGGAACGACGGCTGGTACGGATGGTCCTGGAAGGTGACCAGGTCGTAGCCGAGCTCCTCGCTGAGCACCGCGAGCTCGACCGGCCGCTGCGGCGGCGCGGCCGTGGGGGTGACGAAGGATCCGAAGCGCAGGGGGTGGCCGTAGTCGGGCATGCCTCCAGGATCCGCCGTCCACCGACGCGGGACAACCGGGCGTAAGCGAGTTACTCTAGGTAAGTGACCACCGCTCCCGCCCGCCACCTGATCGACGACGCCACCTGCCGCGAGGCCACCCCCGCCCTCGAGTTCGTCGGCCGGCGCTGGACCGGCGCGATCATGCTGGCCCTGGGACGGGGCGCCAGCCGGTTCGGCGAGATCCAGGGCGCCGTCGACGGCCTCTCGGCCCGCCTCCTCACCGCCCGCCTGCGCGAGCTCGAGGCGCACGACCTCGTGCAGCGCGAGGTGATCCCGACGACGCCGGTCTCGGTCCGCTACCGGCTCACCCCGCGCGGCCGCGACCTGCTCGCTGCGATCCAGCCGCTGGTGGCCTACCACCTGCGCTGGGGGTCGTAGAACGACGAAACCGCAGGTCGGAGACGACCTGCGGCTCGGTGAAACTGGTGGAGCTGAGGGGATTCGAACCCCTGACCTTCTCATTGCGAACGAGACGCGCTACCAACTGCGCCACAGCCCCATCGCGCCCGAAGACGCGAGGCGAAACGTTAGCACCCGACTCCGGGTGCTTCCCAATCAGGACCCGACGGCCCGGTCGTCTCCGTCGGAGCGCTGGGCCTTCTCGGCCCGGTCGGCCTGCTCCGCCTCACGGGCGAGCTGGCTGTCGCCGGCGGCGTGGCCGGAGGACCATACGCCGGTGTCGTCGAGCTCGATCGTCCGGACGGTACGGCGAGCCGCCGCCGGCTTGGAGACGTACGTCGGCAGCGTGACCGGGACCGGGTCCCACAGGGTCGGGTCGAGGCGGACCTCGGAGACGATCCGCACGGCGGTGTCGCCGTCCTCGGTGACGACCGAGATCTCCTCGGTGACCTCGCCGACGACCTGCTCCTCGCCCTCCTCGGAGGCCTCGGGAGCCGCCGGAGCAGCCGGGGCGGCCGGGACACTCGCTCGCGGAGCGAGCGCGGCCTGCTCGCCCTTGACCATCACCCGGCAGAGCACCAGCCAGGCGACCAGCAGGCCACCAGGCGCGGCGGTCCACCACCAGGAGAAGACGTTCAGGCCCGCCAGCAGCGCGACGACGGCGTTGGCCACCAGCAGCACGGCCAGGACGTTGCGGCGCCGCTTGGTCGCGCGCCGGGCTGCCTCGCGGCGCGCACGGCGCTGGGCGGGCGTCAGCTCGACGGGAGCGGGCGCCGGCGCCTCAGCCACCGGAGCGGGCTCCGAGGCCGGCTCGTCGGCGGCCGACGGCTTGGTGACGACGACCGCGGTCGACGCGGGACGCCCCGGCGTGACGACCAGGCGGGCGGTCTTGCTGCCCACGGGCTCACGGCGGGCGAGCACCCGCATCCGGTTCGAGAACCGCTCGACGGAGCGGCTGCGCACCGCGTCGTCGTGCGACCTGATGGCGACGGGGATGAGGTAGGCCGCCCACGCCACGGCCAGTGCCACGAAGATGAGCGCGCTCCAGTCCACGGACAGGAGCGTAGGTTCACCCGCACACGGTGGGGCGGATGTCTACCCGTGTGTCGCGAGAAGACTTGTGTTACTCGTGTGACTCGAGCCGGGCCAGCAGTCCGTGCGGGACCTCCTCGCGGGTCACCGCATAGATCCGGTGGTCGCGCCACTCGCCGTCGATGTGCAGGTAGCGGGGCGCGTAGCCGACCTCGTGGATGCCCAGCTTCTCGACCACCCGCAGCGAGTTCGAGTTCTCCGGGCGGATCGCGATCTCGACCCGGTGCAGCCCGGCCGCGGTGAAGCAGTGGTCCACGACCAGCGCGACCGCGCGCGGGATCGCGCCGCGGCCGGCGTACTGCCGGTCGATCCAGTAGCCGACCGAGCCGAACTGCGCGGAGCCGCGGGCGATGTTGGTGACCGTCACCTGGCCGGCGAAGCGGCCGTCGACCTCAACGGCGAAGGGGTACGTCGTCCCCTGCCGGGCCTGGCGCCGCATCCGGCGCACCAGCCCGCGGAAGGTGCTCGGCCGCACGCCCGCGTTCGGCGGGACGGTCGCGTCCCACGGCACCAGCCAGGCCGCGTTGCGCTGCCGGGCCTCGCGCCAGGCCCGCTGGTCGCGGGCCCGCAGCGGTCGCACGGTGACGTCCCCGGACCGGAGCGTCACCGGCCAGCCGCCGGTCAGTGGTCGCTCCCGACGACCTGCTCGACCGCGTGCACCACGATCGGCGCCAGCACGGCGAGCCCGTCCTTGACCCCGCCCCGGGAGCCGGGGAGGTTCACGACGAGGCAGGAGCCGGCCACGCCCGCCAGCCCGCGCGAGAGCGCGGCCGACGGGACGCCCTGCGCGACGCCGTACGCCCGGATCGCCTCGGCGATGCCGGGAACCTCGCGGTCGAGCAGCGGGCGAGTGACCTCGGGGGTGCGGTCGGTGGGCGTCAGACCGGTGCCGCCGGTGGTGAGCACCAGGCGCGCGCCGGCGACGATCGCGGCCGAGATCGCGGCCCCCACCGGCTCCCCGTCCGGTACGACGGCCGCCGCGTCGACGGTGAAGCCGAGGCCGCGCAGCGCGTCGACGATCAGCGGGCCGGTCTCGTCGTCGTACACGCCGGCCGCGGCGCGGTTGGAGGCGACGACGACGGCCGCGGGGAGGCTCATCCGCGCGCCCAGTCGCCGGACTTGCCGCCGGTCTTGGTCTCGACCCGCACGTCGGTGATGACCGCGCCCTTGTCGACGGCCTTGACCATGTCGACGACCGTGAGCGCGGCGACCGACACCGCGGTCAGCGCCTCCATCTCGACGCCGGTGCGGTCGGTCGTGCGGACGGTGGCGGTGATGTCGACCGAGGCGTCGGTGACGACCAGGTCGACCGTGACGCCGGAGATGGCGAGCGGGTGGCACAGCGGCACCAGGTCGGGGGTCCGCTTGGCGGCCATGATCCCGGCGACCCGGGCCACGCCGAGCGCGTCGCCCTTCGGCACGCCGTCGCCGCGGAGCAGCTCGACGACGCGAGGCGCGACCAGCACCCGGCCCGAGGCGGTCGCCGTACGCGTGGTGACGTCCTTGGCGGACACGTCGACCATCCGCGCGGCGCCCGACTCGTCGACGTGGGTCAGGTGGTCGCTCATCAGTAGTCCAGGTCCAGGGGCAGTACGTCGACCAGGGTGCCCGCCGGGATCGCCGTCGTCTCCTCCGGGATCACCACCAGCGCGTTCGACGAGGCCAGGTCGCCGACCAGGTGCGAGCCCGGGCCGCCGACCGGCGAGACGGTGACGGTGCCGCCGTCGACGACGTACTCGCCGCGGAGGTACTGCCGCCGACCGGGCGGCGAGGTGACCGCGTGCGTCAGCCGGGCGGGTACGACGGGCCGCGACCACGGGGTCATCCCCATCATCTTGCGCAGCGCGGGGAGCACGAACAGCTGGAAGGAGATGTACGACGACACCGGGTTGCCGGGCAGCGTGAAGATCGGGGTGTTGTCCTCCCCCACGAAGCCGAAGCCCTGCGGCTTGCCGGGCTGCATGGCGACCGGCCCGAACCACACGCCCTTCGGCGCCAGCGCCTCCTTGACCACGTCGAAGTCGCCCTGCGAGACGCCGCCGGAGGTGACCACGACGTCGGCGCGGACCAGTTGGTCGTCGAGCGCGGTCAGGAACGCCTCGGGCTGGTCCGGGAGGATGCCGACCCGGTAGGCGATCGCGCCCGCGCGCCGGGCCGCGGCCGCGAGCAGGAACGAGTTGCCGTCGTAGATCGAGTCGTGCCCGAGGGGTACGCCGGGCTCGCGCAGCTCCGAGCCGGTCGACAGGATCACCACGCGGGGTCGCGGCCGCGAGCGCACGGTCGCCCGGCCGATCGAGGCGAGCAGGCCGAGGTGGCGCGGACCGAGGACGGTGCCGCGCTCGACCACCAGGTCGCCGATCGCGACGTCCTCGCCGGCGGGCCGGACGTGCTGGCCGGGCTGCGGGGCCTGACGGATGCTGACCTGGGCGACGCCGCGGTCGGTCCACTCGTAGGGGACGATCGCGTCGGCGCCCGTCGGGACCGGGGCCCCGGTCATGATCTTGGCCGCCGTGCCCGGGGCCAGCGCGAGCAGCTGGGCGTTGCCGGCGCCGATCTCGCCGACCACGGGCAGGTGCACGGGGAACTCGTCGGAGGCGGAGGCGACGTCGGCCGCGACGACGGCGTACCCGTCCATCGCGGAGTTGTCGAAGGACGGCAGCGCCACGGCGGCCGTGATGTCCTCCGCGCAGGCCAGGCCGAGGGTGTCCATCAGCGGCTGCGGGAAGACCGGCAGCGGCTCCAGGTCACGCAGCACCCGGTCGAGGTGCTGCTCGACGGTGTCCGGGGCGCCCTCAGGCATCGGAGAGCACGGTGTCGGCACCGACCCGCTGGGCCGACGACGACTCGAGCGAGACCTCGCCGACGACCCGGACGCCGCGGCAGAAGGTCCAGTCGCCCTCGACGGTCAGCGACGTCGCCTTCCGCAGCGACGGCGCACCCTCCGGGAAGCGCTTGTCGAACTCGCCGACCAGCTTGTAGTGGTCGGTGTCGAGGTCGACGTAGGGGATCTCGTCGGCGGCCTGGTCGAGCACGAAGTCCTGGCCGATGTCGTAGACGTCGGAGCGAAGCACGAGCAGGTCGTTGGTGGTCTTCACCGGCACGAACCGCTCGCGGGTGACCTCGATCAGCGTGGAGCCCTCGAAGACCTCTATCGCCGCGCCCATGGCGGTCTCGACCTGGATCACCTCGGGCGAGGTCTTGTCGCCCGGGTCGACGTTCTTGACGTTGCGAATCAGGGGCAGGCCGAGGATGCCGTCGCGCTGGTCCAGGACGGTCTTCAGCGCGGCGAGGTCGATCCACAGGTTGTTGGTGGAGCAGAAGCGGTGCCGCTCGAGGTCGGCGAGCGCGTCCTTGTCCTCGTCGAGCGTCTGCGCGGTCTCGCGGAGCACCAGCCGGCCGTCGCTCTTGCGGCGGGCGAAGTGCCCGCCCTTCTTGTCCGAGGGGGTACGGCGGACCGCCTCGATCGCGAACGGCGCCCCGGTCGAGGCGAACCATCCGGCGACGCGCGCGTCCGGCACGGCCCCCAGGTTGTCGGAGTTCGAGACCAGCACCCGCTCGTAGCCGGCCGCGATCAGCTGGTCGAGCAGGCCGGTGCCGCGCAGCGCGGTGTAGAGGTCGCCGTGCCCGGGCGGACACCACTCCAGGTCGGGGTCCTTGGGCCAGCTGACCGGCGAGAGGTCCTTCTTCAGCAGCTTGGGCTCCTTGTTCTGCAGGAACTCCAGCGGCAGGCCGGCGACCGGCAGCGCGTCGTACCGGGCGAGCGCGGCCATGGTGTCGCCGGAGGTGCGGAACGAGTTCATGAAGATCAGCGGCAGCGTCGCGTCGTACTGCTGGCGCAGGTGGAGGACCTGGCGGGCGATGATGTCGAGGAAGTTCAGGCCGCGGCGCACGCACAGCAGCGACTTCGCCCGGTCCATGCCCATCGACGTGCCGAGGCCGCCGTTGAGCTTGATCACCGCGGTGGTGCGGATCGCCGCGGCGGCCGACTCGTCGGACACCTCGACGTCGGCCAGCGCCTCGATGTCGACCGGCTCGATCGTCGACTCCGGGATCATCCCCGTCTCGCCGTGCTCCAGGAGGCGGAAGTAGTGCGCGAACGTGTCGACGGCGACGGGGTCGACGCCCTCGGCCTCCATCTTGGCGCGAGCGGCGTGCAAGCCAGGGCTACCCATGCCACCGATCGTAGGCTCGCGGGGTGGTCCATCGGCAAACCTCCGCGAAATGATCGAGGCGTGAGCCCCGTCACTGCCCAGAAGCTGGCCCTGCGCGACCGGCTGCTGACCGCGCGCGGCCGGCGCCCGCTGCTCGACGTCGGCGAGGGCGCCCGTCGTACGGCGGAGCACCTGCTCGCCGCACCGGAGGTACGACGGGCCGCCACCGTGGCGGCGTACGTCTCGATCGGCACCGAGCCCGGCACCGGCCTGCTGCTGCGCGCGCTGGCCGACGCCGGCCGCCGGGTGGTGCTGCCCGTGCTGCTGCCCGACGGCGACCTCGACTGGGGGACCTACCGCGGCGACACCTCGCTCGCCCCGGCCCGCCGCGGCCTGCTGGAGCCGGTCGACCGGCTCGGCGTCGACGCGGTCGCCACCGCCGACGTCGTCCTGGTCCCGGGGCTGGCGGTCTCCCCCACCGGCATGCGCCTCGGCCGCGGCGGCGGCTCCTACGACCGGGCCCTCGCCCGCGTGCCCGTCGGCACGTTCACCTGCGTGCTGCTGAACGACGACGAGGTCGGCGTCGAGGTTCCCGTCGAGCCGCACGACCGCGCCGTCACCGCCGCCGCTTCGCCGTCCGGGATCGTCCGCTTCTGAGTGCTCGCCCTGCCTCGCTGGTCGAGTGGCCGCGAGGAACGAGCGGACGTGTCGAGACCACCGGGGGGGGTCTCGATACGCTCGCTGCGCTCGCTACTCGACCGACGAACGAGCTCGCTACTCGACCGACGAACGAGCTCACTGCTCGACCGACGAACGAGCTCACTGCTCGACCGACGAACGAGGTCGCTACTCGACCGACGAGCCCGGCACCAGGGTGAGGACGTGGGCCGAGGACTCCTCGACGGCGGCGGACGAGAACGCCCAGGGCAGGGACTCGCCGCGGGCCCAGAGGTCGGTCTGGTCGGTGTAGTGGTCGCTGGCCGGGTGACCCGAGACGCCGGTGAGGTTGATCCAGCGGGAGGCGTCGAGGTCGTCGAGCGAGACGACCATCCGCATCGACGGGGCCGAGGTCACCTCGTAGCCCTCCGCCGCGTCCCAGGCGGAGGCGTCGACGGTGCTGCTGCCGCCGCCGACCTCCCAGCCCCCGCGGTTGACCAGCCGCTCGACCGGGCCGATGCCGGACTCGCCCAGGGTCGGCGAGCGCAGCTCCAGGCGGTGCAGGTGGCCCCAGGTCCAGCCGGCGGGGTCGCGGGACTGCCGTCGGGTCAGCTCGTCGCGGGCCTCGCGCTGCACCTGCTCCAGGATCGTGTCGCGGTCCTCGACGACGTCGGCGGTGGTCGTGTCGTCCCACCACGGGTCGTCCGGCTCCTCCAGCAGCGCGGCGACCACGGCGTACCAGCGCTGACCGCCGTCGGGCCACTGGTCCTCCGGCAGCTCGTCGTGGAAGGTCCGGGCCAGCAGGGTGCGCCAGACGACGTTGTAGTACGCCGCCGCGCCGCTGTCCGCGGACTGGTCGAAGTCCCAGTCGCGGAGCAGGTCCTGCCCGCCGGACCAGTAGCCGTGCGGCAGCGCCACGTCGAGGAGGTACGGCGTCAGCAGCGGCGCGAACGGGTGCCGATCGTCGAGCTGCAGGTCGAGCATCGCGTCGACGTCCACTCGGTCGGCGGCGGACAGCACGTCGCGGATCCGCTGGGAGCGCCAGCCGTGGTCCCAGTCGTCGGTGAGCCGGTAGGGGTAGTCGTCCCCGATCACCGCCTGGTTGGCGGCGACCACGAAGCCCTCGTCCGGGTCGAGCACGTTGGGCAGCCCGTCGTACGGGACGACCTCGCCGGTCCAGTCGTTCTCGGGTCGCCAGCCCGCCGATGGCATGGTCCCGTCGTTGCCGGACTTGCGGATCGGCACCCGACCGGGCGCTTGGTAGCCGATGTGGCCCTCGCGGTCGGCGTACACGACGTTCTGGGAGGGCGCCGCGAACGACGAGAGCGCCGCCCGGAACGAGTCCCAGTCGGTGGCCAGGTTGAGGTCGAGGATGGCGTCGGCGGTCGGCGCGGGCTCCAGCGCCGTCCAGGAGAGCGCGACCGCGAACTCGCGGTCCTCGCGCGCCCGCTCCCCCACGTCGGCGAGCTCGTCGGCGACGTCGGAGAGGATCGGGCCGTGGCGGGTCGAGCGGACCGTCAGCTCGACGTCCTCGCCGTCGGCGACCTCGATGGTCTCGATGCGGGTGCGCAGCGGGCGCCAGGCGCCGTCGGACCTCCACTCGTCGCCGCGGACCTGCTCCAGGTAGAGGTCGGTGACGTCGGGGGCCAGGTTGGTGAAGCCCCAGGCGATGTCGGCGTTGTGGCCGATGATCACGCCCGGGACACCGGAGAAGGTGAAGCCGGCGACGTCGAGCGGGCAGTCCTCGGAGACCCGTCGGCAGTGCAGGCCCATCTGGGTCCACACCCCCGGCATCCCGACGCCCAGGTGCGGGTCGTTGGCGAGCAGGGGGGCGCCGGTCGCGGTGCGGTCGCCGGACACGACCCAGCTGTTGCTGCCGATCCCGTCGCCCTCGCCGAGCAGGTCCGGCATCCGGCCCAGACCCGCGCCGACCTCGCGCAGCGCCGCGCGCTGGTCCGCCGTCCAGGCAGGACGGAGCGGGTTGCGGGTGCCGCCGGTGCTGGCGTCCTGCTCGAAGACGCCGTCGACCACGGTGCCCTGCCCGACGATCGGCTCGTGCTCGTCGAAGGGGTACGACGGATAGAGCGCCCGCATCCGCTCCGGCCCCACGGCCGAGCGGACCAGCACCCGGTCGATCTCGTCCTGCATGTTGCCGCGCAGGTCCCAGGCCATCGCCTTCAGCCAGGCCAGCGAGTCGACCGGCGTCCAGTCCTCGGGGGTGTAGTCGAGGCCGCCGACGTTGAGCACGGTGTACTCGACCGCGATCTCGCTCGGCGAATGCTCGTCGAGGTAGGCATTGACCCCCTCGGCGTACGCCTGCAGCGCGGCGCGGGTGTCGGGGCGCACCAGCGCCAGCTCCTGCTCGGCGACCCGCCGCCAGCCCATCGTGCGGACGTAGGAGTCGCTCTCGACGGCGTCCTCGCCGAACATCTCCGCCAGCCGGCCGGCCGTCGCGTGCCGGCGCACGTCCATCTCGAAGAACCGCTCCTGCGCGTGCACGTAGCCCTGGGCGCGGACCAGGTCGGTCAGCGAGTCGCCGTACAGCTGCGGGATGCCGTGCTCGTCGCGCACCACCTCGACCTCGCCCTCGAGGCCCGCGACCGTCGCCCGCCCTTCGTCCTGGGGCAGCGGCCGGCGCGCGAGGGTCACCACGGTCACCAGGCCCGCGACCAGCACGACCACCAGCCCGACCACGCCGTACGACGTCAGCCGCGCGGCGCCGGGCCACCCTCGATAGGCGGCCCACCCCCGACGCAGGACGGTGCGGGGTGAGACGGAGTCTGGTGTGGGGTCGGTCATCGCCCGGTCATTCTGCCGGTGCCGTATCCTTGGCACTCGCACCAGTCGAGTGCCAAAGCCGCTTCAGCACCACTCTCAGCACGGAGCCACGATGCCCACCTACCAGTACGCCTGCACCGAGTGCGGTCACGCCTTCGAGCAGGTCCAGAAGTTCACCGACGACTCGCTGACCGAGTGCCCGGAGTGCTCGGGCCGGCTGCGCAAGGTCTTCAACGCGGTCGGCGTCGTCTTCAAGGGCTCGGGCTTCTACCGCACCGACAGCCGCGGCTCGTCGACGTCGTCCGACGCGGGCTCGGGCACCAAGACCGAGACGAAGACCGAGACCAAGAGCGAGTCGAAGTCCGAGAGCAAGCCCGCCGCCCCGGCCGCCAAGCCCGCCGCGAAGTCCTCGGACTGACGAGGACGCGCCAGCGGACTCGTCGATTGGTGGTCGAGCGAGCGGCACGGCTGAGCGTGCGAAGCCGTGACCCGCGTGTCGAGACTGACGGGGACGCGCCAGCGGACTCGTCGATTGGTGGTCGAGCGAGCGGCACGGCTGAGCGTGCGAAGCCGTGACCCGCGTGTCGAGACTGACCCGGCGCCCAGGCGCCTGTGGAGGACGCGGGCAGCGCCCGCCGATCCCTCCTAGCGTCGGGGGATGCTCCCTGACTCCCCCGCCGCCGCCCGTCCGACCCGGGCACTGAGCGCCGTACGTCGCGCCGTGCTCGCGCGCCGACGACTGCTCGCCGCCCTGCTCGCCGCGGTCGCCGTGGCGGCCGGGCTCCGAGCCGCGGCCGAGCCGCCGCCCGCGACCGTCGCGGTCACAGTCGCTGCGCGCGACGTGCCCGCCGGGGTCGCGCTCTCGCCCGGGGACCTGACGACCGCGGCCTTCGCCCCGGGCACCGCTCCCGACGAACTGGCCGATGACGCCGTCGGCCGGGTCCTCGCCTCCCCGCTGCGGCGCGGCGAGCCGGTCACCGACGTCCGGCTGGTCGGCCCGGGCCTGGCCGCCGGGCACCCCGGCCGGGTCGCCCTGCCGGTGCGCCTGCCCGACGCCGGCATGGCCGGGCTGCTCCGGGTCGGCGACGTGGTCGACCTGGTCGCGGCCGACCCGCAGGGTGGCGAGCCCCAGCTGGTGGCGGCCGCCGTACCTGTCCTGGCGCTGCCGGCCGGCACCGCCGAGACCGGCGGCACCGGGCTTGGGGGCCGTCTGGTCGTCGTCGGCGCGCGGCCGGCCGACGTACCGCTCATCGCCGACGCCGCGGTGCGGCTGTTCCTCACCTACGCGTTCGGGGACTAGCCTCCAAGGGACCGATCCCCCGGAACCCAGGGAGTCCTCCATGCTCGGCGGCTTCAAGAACTTCATCCTGCGCGGCAACCTCGTCGACCTTGCCGTCGCGGTCATCATCGGTACGGCGTTCGGCGCCGTCGTCACTGCGTTCACGGCCTGGCTCATGGGACAGATCCCGGCGACCGAGGACACCTTCAAGAACGTCAAGGAGGGCGACCTCGGGTTCTTCCTGAACGCCCTGATCTCGTTCCTCGTGCTGGCCGCCGTCGTGTACTTCTTCGTCGTGCTGCCCTACACCAAGGCCAAGGAGCGGTTCTTCCCGAGCCCGCCTCCCGGCACCCCAGAGGACATCAAGCTCCTCCAGGAGATCCGTGACCTGCTCGCCACCCAGCAGGGCAAGACGACCAGCACGTCGGACCAGCCGCTCAGCTGATCCGGGCCACCGCGGTGAGTTTTATCGGCTAGCCGATAAAACTCACGCCTGGACGATGAACCTTTGTCGTCCCGGGGTGAGTTTCATCGGCTAGCCGATGAAACTCTCCGGCGCCCTCAGCTCGACCCGTGGTGGGGCGGCACCTGCGCGCGCAGCCACGCGTCGCCGGCGTCGGCCCGGTCGCGGGGGCTCTCGTCGTCCCGCTCGTCCGTGGTCGTGGCGGGCAGCGCGTCTCCGAAGACCTCGGCCAGCCGCCGCTTGCGCTCCCAGTCGGCCTCGGGGGTGGTCACGTGCACAGCCCCGCGGCCTCGAGCGTCTCGCGCTGCGCCTCGTCGCGCTCCGAGTCGCCCGTCCCGATGCTGGCGCTGGGGTCGTCGCTGGGGCTCGCGTCGCCCGACGGGCTCTCCGAGTCCGTCGGACTCCCGGAGGTGGTCGGCGAGCCGGGCAGGTTGGCGGCGTCCAGGGTGCCCGAGTCGAGGTTGCGGGACATCGGCTTGTCGTTGAGGACCCGGTTCCAGACCCGCTCGGCGTCCTCGGTCCACACGACGCGGCCGCGGTACTCCTCGCGGGTGTCGTAGGCCCACGGGATCGTGATGAAGCGGACCCGCGAGAGCCCGATGTCCTTGAACCCCAGGCCGACCTTGCTGATCTTGACGAAGTTGTCGAGGCCCGGGTCGACCGTCAGCGACTTGGTCGCCGCGCGCAGGAAGCCGATCAGCCGGTCGGGGCGGGCCAGTACGCCGCCGGAGACGACCTTGTTGGCCATCGCCGCGATGAACGCCTGCTGGCGCTTGACCCGACCGATGTCGGAGCCGTCGCCGAGGGTGTAGCGGGCGCGCACGTAGTTGAGCGCCTCCTTGCCCCGCAGCTCGCGCGTGCCGGCCTTGATGTCGATGTCGTGGGCCGGGTCGGAGATGTCCTCGGGGATGCAGACCGGGACGCCGTCGATGGCGTCGACCATGTCCTTGAACCCCGCGAAGTCGACGACGACGAAGTGGTCGACCTTGATGTCGGTGAGGGTCTGGAACTGCTGGATCGTGCACGCGGGTCCCCCCACCGCGAACGCCTCGTTCCACATCGCGTTGTCGGCGCCCTCGATGGTCTCGCCGTCGTCGCCGATGCAGTCGGGCCGGGTCACCAGCGAGTCGCGTGGGATGCTGACGCCGTACGCCGATTTCCGGTCCCCCGACAGGTGGAACAGCAGCGTCGTGTCGGAGCGCTGTCCGGACCCGGTCAGGCCGTCGATGTTGTTGCCGCTGCCGTCGCGGTCGTCGGAGCCCATCACGAGGATGTTGAGCGGCTCCTGCGGCTCGGTCGACTCCGGCTTGTCCGGCACGTCGTACAGCTGGTCGGCCACGTCGACGACGTCGAGGTTGTGGTTGAGGTCGCGGTAGAGCCACACGGTCCCCAGCCCGGTCACCATGCCGAGCACGACCATCGTGGAGAGCAGCACCTTGCCCACCGTGTGCCGCTTGCGGGCCTTGCCCCGCCTGGCCCCGCCGCGTCGCGTGCCGTCGGCTCGGGTCTCGGGGTCGCCGATCACCGGCGGGACGGCCGACGGGTCGTGCGGGCCGGTGGGGCCTTCGGGCATGCGGGAACTCCAGGGATGGGGCGGTGGCGCGCCCCCGAACCTACGGGTGCATCACAAATGGTGTGCGCGACCGGCGAGTAGGTCAAAACCGCGGCATGACAGGATGTCCGGCGCCGATCACGCCCCAGTAGCTCAGCGGATAGAGCAGCCGCCTCCTAAGCGAAAGGTCGCAGGTTCGACTCCTGCCTGGGGCACCACCCGGCCGTACGTGGCCCCGACTGCGGCACGCGGCCCTCCGCCGACGCTCGGCGCCGGCTCCGGCTGCTCCGCGACCCCGGGGGGCGGCCCGGGTCGCCGGCCTCTGGCGGTCGATCTCCCGGCACTCACGTGGGCGACACTCATCGGCAGAGACGCTGCTTGACGAGCGATCACCTACCCCGCCATAGTTAGGCATATGCCTAACTATGGCGACGAGCTGGACGCCGTCCTCCGCGCCCTGGCGGACCCGACGCGTCGGGCCGTCGTGGAGCGGCTGTCCAGGTCGCCGGCCGTCGTCTCCGAGCTGGCCGCCCCCTTCGCCATGGCACTGCCGTCCCTGATGCAGCACCTCCGGGTCCTCGAGGACGCCGGCGTCGTCACGTCGGAGAAGCAGGGCCGGGTCCGGACGGTCAGCCTGCGACCCGGCGCCCTCGACGTCCTGCACCTGTGGCTCGGCGAGCAGCGCACGCCGGCCGAACGGCAGGCCGACCGACTCGGTCTCCACCTCACCCGCTCCGCACCGAAGGACACCTGACATGACCCGCGTCCGCATCGACCTGTTCAGCTCGCTCGACGGCTGCACCTCGGCCGGCGGCGGAGCCGAGAACCCGATGGGAGAGGACTGGGGTCCGCTCACCGCGGCGTACGTCGCGACCCGCACCATGCGGGAGCGCGTCTTCGGCGACACCAGCGGCGCCGGCACCACGGGCATCGACGACGCGTACGCCGCGGCGTTCTTCGACGGCGTCGGCGCCGAGATCATGGGCGCCGCCATGTTCGGCCTGCACTCCCACCCCGACGACCCCGAGTGGAAGGGGTGGTGGGGCGACGAGCCGCCGTTCGGCTGCCCGGTCTACGTCCTGACCGGCACCGCGCCGCGGCCCGATATCGAGATGCGGGGCGGTACGACGTTCCGCTTCCGCAACGCTCCGGTCGAGGACGTGCTCGCCGAGGCGACCGCAGCCGCTGCGGGACTCGACGTCCGGGTCGGGGGCGGCATCGGCACCGCTCGCGCGTTCGTGCGGGCGGGCCTCGTCGACGACCTCCACGTCGCGATCGCGCCGGTCGTGCTCGATCGCGGCCACCGTGTGTGGGAGGACCTGCGCGGGCTCGAGCAGACCCACCGCATGACGACCCAGGTCGCCGAGAGCGGCACGATCCACGTCACCTTCACTCGCTAGGAGCCGGCCCATGACCGACGAGCGCCGCCTCGCCCACTCCGGCTTCACCCTCACCCGCGACTACGCCGTACCCGTCGAGCGGGTCTGGAGCGCCTTCGCCGAGGAGGACCAGAAGCGGGCCTGGTTCGGCGACCCCGACGCGTTCGTGCGCGGGGAGTGGGCGTTCGACTTCCGCGTCGGCGGACGCGACGTCGCCGAGGGCGCGTTCCACGACGGTCCGGTCTCGCGGTACGAGGCCACCTACACCGACATCGTGAAGCACGTCCGCATCGTCACGACCTACGACATGTGGCTCGACGGGACCCACATGTCGACGTCGGTCGCGTCGTTCGAGTTCGTCCCGACCGACCAGGGCACCCGGTTCACTCACGCCGAGCACGGCGTCTTCCTCGACCGGTACTGGGCCGACGGCCCGAACCGCGAGGTCGGCAGCCGCGGGCTCCTCGACCTCCTCGGCACCCACCTCGGCTGACGATCAGGTCCCTCGTTCCTCGGCCTGCGGCTCCGCGGGCTCGTCCGACGCCTCGACGAGCTGCGAGATCGCCCCCGACGCCAGGGCCCGCACGCGCTCGCCGATGACGTAGCCGCGGACCCGGTGACACTGCGCAGTCCCGCAACGCTGACCCGTCACTGAATGACCTCGTGCTGCGGCGCGTCGGTCACCGAGTGACGGGTCGATGGACGGGCGGGCAGGGGTGACAATCACCCGGTGAGGGTCAGGTCGGTCATCCCCGGCGCGCTCGGGCTGCTCGTGTCGCTGCTGCTCACGGCCGGGTGCACCGCCGGGCAGAGCCCGGACGTGCCGCTCAGCGCGACGAGGGAGGACCCGCCCGGGGAGGCGGTCACCATCCGCCACTCGCGCGGGACGACGACCGTGCCCCGACCGCCACGGCGCGTGGTGACCCTCGGTTCCACCGACACCCAGGTCGCCGCGGCCCTGGACGTGCCGATCGTGGCGGCGGTCCGCGATCCGACCCGCCGGGACGGGAACTGGCCCGGGGTGACGCCGGCGCTGCGCCCCGACGTGGCTGTGCTCGACGACGACCTTCCCGACCTCGAGCGGATCGCCCTCGCGCGACCCGACCTGATCCTCGCCGTCTCGGCCACCGGTCCCTACCTCGACGCCTACGACCGGCTGTCCCGGATCGCGCCCGTCCTCGCACCGGCTGCATCGACCGATGCGGACACCACCAGTGGCGACGACGTGGCCCGGATGATCGGCCAGGCCCTCTTCCGGTACGACGAGGCGCTCGACCTGATCGCGGACTCCGACGCCGACCTGGACCGGTTCGCCGCCGACCATCCGGAGCTCGCCGGAGCGACGTACGCCCTCGGCCTGTACGGCGGCGGGCAGGCCTACCTCGACGCGACCCCGGGCTCGCAGTCCCACCAGCTGCTCCGACGCCTGGGCCTGGACCTCGCGCCGCAGGTGACGGACCTGGCCGCCACCGGCCGCTGGAACCGGAGCGCCGACGGCCTCGTGATCGTCGGCCCGGAGCACCTCGACGTGCTGGACGGGATCGACGTCGTCCTCGTCGGGACGACGGGGGCGACCACGGCCAGGGAGCTCCGCGAGCAGCCCGTCGTCGCGGGAACCGACCTGTGGTCGAGCGGTCGCCTCCACCTGATCGGGCCGGGCCTCACGACCTCGCTGCTCCGCCCGAACCCTGCGGTCACCGGCTTCGTCCTGCGGTCCCTCGGCCGGCTGGGCCTCTAGCGACCCGAGGCGGGAACGCTGCTGCCGCGCACGATCAGCTGCGGGTCGATGCGGACGTGCTGGTGCAGGTGCGTCGCCGGATGGCGGATCTCGTCGATCAGCAACCGGGCGGCCGTCTGGCCGATCGCGTGGCCGGGCTGCGCGACGGTCGTGAGCGGGATCTCGCTCTCCCACGACGCCTGGTTGTTGTCATAGCCGACGACGCTGAGGTCGTCGGGGATCCGCAGCGTCGGGTCGCCCGCCAGCGACTGCACGATGCCCAGGGCGAGGAGGTCGGCCGCGGCCACCACCCCGTCCGGCCGGTCGGCGGGTGACCGCTCCGCCAGGCCACGGCCGATCTCCCGCCCGTGGTGGGGCCGGAGCCCGCCGGCCACGACGGTCGACATCCGGACCGCCCCGTTGGTCTCGGCGACCGCACGCTCGGCGCCGCGCAGGCGGTTGGCCACGGGCGCGAGACCGAACAGCCCACCCGCGAACACGAGGTTGCGGCGGCCGACCTCGATCAGGTGCCGGGCGGCCAGGTAGCCCCCGAGCTCGTCGTCCGGTACGACGCTGCAGCGGTCCGGCTCCGCCTCGGTGTTGAGGATGACCAGCTCGCCGCGCCAGCCCGCGGAGCGCCACGCCTGCTCGTCCCGACGGGCCAGCGGGGTCAGCAGGATCCCGGCGACCCGCTCCTCGTCGAAGAGGTGCAGGTAGGTCAGCTCCTTGGCGGCCTGCAGGTCGGAGTTGGCCAGCACCACGTTCATCCCCGCCAGCTGGGCCTCCTCCTCCGCGCCGCGGGCCATGTCCACGAAGTAGGAGTTGGTCAGGTCCAGCACGACGAACCCGATGAGGGCACTGCTGCCGCCCGCCAGCGCGCGAGCCCGCCGGTCCGGGACGAAGCCCAGCTCCTCGATCGCGCGGTTGACCCGGTCGAGCGTGCGGGACGCCACCCGCTCCGGGTGGTTGAGGACGTGCGAGACGGTTCCGACCGAGACCCCTGCGCGCTTCGCCACGTCGTCCATCCGCGGCGGGCGCCGGTCGGACTCCTCACCCACGGAGGGCCGAGTGCTGGGTCACGCGGAAACTCTAGATGACGCGGGAGGGCCCAGCCGCCCGAGCGACTGGACCCTCCCTGGTTGCTGCTGCTGGGTCAGCGGCGTGCGACCCGGAGCGTCACCGCCTTCTTGCTGCGCGCGAGGTTCGCCGTACCGACGTAGACGACGCGGACGGTGCGCTTGCCGGCGGCCTGCCTCGGCAGCCGGACCGTCACCTTGCCGTTGGCGTTGAGCGTGCCCCGGGCGATGACCTTGCCCCGGAGGACGACCCGCACCGCGCCGGTCGCCTTGACCCCGGTCGCGGAGACCGTGACCTTGACCTTCGGCCGGGTCCCGGCCTTCGGCTTCTTCGGGGCCAGCGAGACCGCGAGCCTCGTGCTCGCCTTGCGGATCGAGACCGTCACCGAGCCGGTGGACGCCGCGTTCTTGGCGTCACCGCTGTAGGCCAGGGCGAGGCTACGACGACCCGCCGGGAGCGCGGTGGCCCCCAGGACGACCCGGGCGACCCCGTTCGCGACCTTGGCGGTGCCGAGGGTCCGCGTGCCGGCCTTGACCGACACGGTGCCGGTCGGCGCCGAGCCCGTGACCGTGGCGACCACGGTGGTGGCCTTGCCGTAGGTGCCGGACACCGCCGGCGCCTTGACGGTCGAGTCGCCCGCGGGCTCGTCGACGGCGTACCCGCTGTCGAGCGTCGCGGTCACCGTGCTGCCGTCGACGTCGAACTCGTAACCACCGGCCCCGAGCTTGAACTCGGCGACGTCGAGCCCGTTGCGCTCGGTCATGCCCACGAAGGACACGCCCGGGATCGCCTGGAAGCCGCTCACCGCGGTGTCCGTCGGCAGGTAGAGCGTCGCCGTCGTGTTGGCCGGCACCGTGGTGCTGTACGACGTCAGCTCACCGGCGGTGGCCTTCCAGGCGGACTCGATCTCACCGTAGGTCGAACCCATGCTGCCCTCGACCGAGGTGAACTCGCCGCCGGGCACGGGCTGCAGGATGAAGTCCCGGTAGCCCTTCTCGCCGGCCGAGGTGATGCCGAGCTGGTACTCGTACATCCAGGCCTGCGAGGCACCCAGGGCGAAGTGGTTCTGCGAGTTCATCTGGCTGTTGCCGCCCTGGGCGAAGCCGCGCTCGTAGGAGTTCCACAGCTCCCACATCGACGTCGCACCCAGGGTGACCGGGTAGAGCCAGCTGGCGAAGTCGTCGTTGCTGAACAGCTTGTACGCCGTGTCGATCTGGCCGTTCTTCGTCAGCGCCGGGAGGATGTTCGGCGTGGCGTTGAAGCCGGTCGTGATCGTGTACGGCTTGTTGCTGGCCTGGCCGCCCGAGAACAGGCCGGTGCCCGCGAGGGGGCCCGCACCGTTGTTGCTCTGGGCCGGGTCGGCGATCAGCTCGGCGAGGCGCTTGGTGGCGAACTCCTTGTAGGTCAGGCCCTGGTTGGGCCCGGCCTGGACCGTCATCTCGTCGCTGAACAGGTCGAGCGCGAGCGGGGTGGCGTAGGAGGCCTGCGAGTCCTGCAGGGTCCGGCCGGTCACCAGGGTGGCCCCGGGCGTCGCGTTCAGCGTGAAGCCGGTCTGCGGGTCGACGTAGAGCCGGTTGAAGCTGTCGACGCCCTGCGTGTAGCGACCGCGCAGGACCTCGGCGTACGCCGTCTCCCCGATGATGTCGGCCATCTGCGAGGAGATGTCCAGGTAGTACAGGTACATCGCCTGACCGACCATGTGCGCCTGGGTGTTGGCGTCCATGCTGATGTGGTCGGCGTTGCCCGACGTCCGGCTCGTGAGGCCCGGGTAGTCGGGGCTCAGCACGCCGCCGTTGGCGAGGTAGGAGTCCAGCCACTTGCGGATCGTCGGGAAGTTCTCCCGGATGATCTGCGTGTCGCCGTACTGGGTGTAGAGCTGCCACGGCGCCTGCGCGACCGCACCCTCCCAGGTCGGGGACTGCGGGTAGTTCGTGCCACGGTCACCGGTGAGGCTGATGATCGGGACGGTGTCGCCGATGCCGCCGTTGACGCCCTGGGCGTCGCGGAGCGCGATCAGCCACTGGCGCAGGAACGCCTGGGTGTCGGTCGAGTTGTACGTCGCGGAGCGGGCGTAGGCCTGCAGGTCGCCGGTCCAGCCCATCCGCTCGTTGCGCTGCGGGCAGTCGGTCGGCAGCGAGAAGAAGTTGCCGACCTGGCTGCGCTGGGCGTTCTTGAAGAACTGGTTGGCCAGCTTGCCCGTGTAGTTGTCGTCGCTGGTGGTCGCCGTGTAGGTGCCCTCCGGCAGGTCGATCGACGACAGGACGATGCCGTCGACGTTCTCCAGCGGCAGCGGGGTGGTGCGCCGCGGGACGGTGATCTCGATGTACTGGTAGCCACGGAACGTGAAGTTCGGCGTGATGACCACGTCGCGCGTCGCGTCCGCGGCCGAGGCCACGTAGACGTCGTGCGGCGTCGCCGCCCGGTAGGTGTCGGTCAGGATCCGACCGGCGACCCCGGGACGGTAGCTGCCGCTCGGCCCGTAGAGGTCGGCGTACGGCTTCGGCGTCGGGGTGCGGGGGTCCGCACCCGGGTACGTCGTGTTGGGCGAGTCGCTGTTGCCCGGGTAGATCGTCTCCGCGAAGCGGAACAGGACCTCGTCACCGGCCTGCAGGGTGCCCGCGGGGATGGTGACGGTCGGGACGCCGACCATGTTGACGCCCATGTCGTAGGTCCAGGTGGTGTCGTCCGCGCTGTGCGTCTCCAGCACCCGCTTGGCCGTCAGCCGCTCGACCTCGTGGACCGGCTGGTCCTGGCGCGCGATGATCTCGGGGTTCAGGCCCGCCTTGAGCGGGATGACCTCGGCCGGCGACCACTTGCTGAGCAGCGCGTTCTTGTAGGCGGTCGTCGACCAGCCCGCGACGTTCGGCTCCTTGCTGGCGTCGTACCGCACGCCCTGGAAGTTGTCGGCGTAGCGGTTCGGACCGTCGTTGAAGGACTTCCAGGTCGAC
Source organism: Nocardioides lianchengensis (assembly GCF_900101465.1). Taxonomy (GTDB): domain Bacteria; phylum Actinomycetota; class Actinomycetes; order Propionibacteriales; family Nocardioidaceae; genus Nocardioides; species Nocardioides lianchengensis. Next base: position 2,691 of record NZ_FMZM01000013.1, on the reverse strand, counting down.
GGGTCGGTGAGGATCGTCTCGCTGGTGCCGTCGCCGTAGGTCACGACCATCTTCGCCAGCAGCGCCTCGCTGTCGCCGAACATGTTGTAGTTGCCGGGCGTGAAGGTCATGTTGCCGGTCCAGAAGCCGGGGCCCAGCAGGGCGCCGACGGCGTTGGTGCCGGTGGACAGCATGTCCGTCACGTCGTAGGTGTTGTAGTTCAGCGTCTTGGCGAAGGTCGCCATGCCCGGGTTCATGTAGTCGTCGCTGACCCGGTCGCCGTTGATGAACATCTCGTAGGCGCCCTGGGCGGTGACGTAGAGCTTCGCCTGGGCGATCTCCTTGGTCGGGCTGACCCGGAACTCCGTGCGCAGGTGGGTCTGGGCGCCGTACGTCGGGTCGGCGTACTTCGGGCCCAGCTGGGCGGCGGCGGTCGGACGCACGCGGATGGTGTTGCCGGTCGTCGTGATGCCCGAGTTCGGCAGCGAGCTGAAGATGCTGTAGTTCGCGCCGGTGGTCGAGTCGAACAGGGTGCGCTTGGCGCTCTGGCCGATGTCGACGAGCTTGTAGTCGGTGAGCGAGACGTCGTCGCCGACGTTCTTCACCGAGAAGCCGATCTTCCCGAGGTGCGGGAAGGTGTTGTAGTTGTTGCCGGTCACGAAGGTGTGCACGCCGGCGTCGTTGATCGTCGAGTTCGGCGACACGTTGAGGTTGTTGGCCGCGGCCGGGCGGCCGGCGCCGACGGTCATCGTGGCGGCGGTGAAGCCGGTGAGGTTCACGTTGTCGACAGTGAAGGTCATCGCGCTGGCGTTGGCCTGGATGCGCAGGGTGTGCTCGGCGTTCTTGTTCGCCGGGGTGAAGAGCGTCTTGACCGCGGCGGCGGTGCTGTCGACCAGGCGGACCGACTTGTACGGCAGCGTGTTCGGGTCGCCGTTGTCGTCGTCGGTGCGGTGGTAGCCCTTGCGGTAGAGGTTCAGCACGCCGCCGGTGTTGGTCGCCGGGTCGGCGGTGACGCCGGACAGGTCGAGCTCGGCGCGGATGAAGTTCTCGCCGCCGGGCGCGCCGAAGACGTTGCGGAACTCGCTCGACAGGCGCGGGTCGTCGCCACCGAGGATGAACGACACGTTGTCACCGCTGGTGATGGTGAACTTGGTGTTGATGTCGAACATGTACGTCGACTCGGCGTCCAGCTTGGTCTTGGTGCTGCCGATCCACTGGGCGCCGTCCCAGGCGCCGATCTTGCCGCTCATCAGGCCGGTGGAGAACGAGGAGACGTCCGAGACCGTCTCGACTCCGCGGTCGTCGACGATGGTGACCCGCCACCAGTAGTCCGTCTCCGGCTTCAGCTTCTCCGCCGCGCCCGAGGCGCCGTACGTGATGTCGGTCGACTCGTCCGAGACGACCGTGCCGCTGTCCCAGGCGATCTTGCTGAAGGCCCGGTCCTTCGCCACCTCGATGCGGTAGCTCACCTGCTTCGCGCCGACCACGTTGGAGTCCATGCCCCAGCAGAAGACCGGGGCGGAGTCGTCGATGCCCTGCGGCGCGAAGAGGTGGTTGACCTCCAGCCCGGAGACCGCGACCTGCGCCAGCGGTGCCTGGACCACCGTCGCCGAGGCCGGCGCCAGCACGGCCTGGGGAATGACCGCGCCCGCCGGTCCCAGCGTGACGGCCAGACCCAGCGCGACCAGCGCGCCTGATGCTCTCGTCCTTCTCACAATTGCCCTTTCGCTACGTACGCCGTGCCGGCGCACATGTCCTGCGACACCTCGGACCCGAGTCCGCTCGGCCCGAGGTTCCGACGCGCAGTGCCCGTCGAAATCGCGTGACGGTCGTCACGCAGTGCGGTGAACCGTTTCATAGCGCGACCGACGTTGCCTAGCGGTTCGCAGCAAGTTGCGAGGATCCCCTCACGATGACTTGAAGCCTTTCAATTATCTGTGGCGCCTGCCACACTCCTTCCCGACCTTGAATCGTTCCAGGACTGACGACAACCAGATCCGAGGAAGGGAGAGCAGTGGCACGACGCGACCGGACGCCGTCGCCGGTGGTCGACGAGCTGGTGCTCCAGATCCTGCGCACCCTGGCCGACGGAGGCACCACGGCCGAGGCCGCCGCGGCGGCCAACGTCTCGGAGGCCACCGTCTGGCGGCGCCTCCAGGCGGTCCGCCAGGAGTGGGGCGTCGACCACAACATCCAGGTCATCGTCCGCGCCGTACGGCGCGGGCTCATCTAGCTCGGGCACACTCCACAGAAGGATCACGACAGACATGAAGATGCAGAACCGACTGGGCGGCCTCGCGGCGCTCACCCTGGTCGCCGGCCTGGCTCTGACCGCTTGCGGTGGCGACGACTCGTCGAGCGCCGACGGTGGCAGCGGCGGGGGCGACGGCACCACGGTGACGTTCATCCCGAAGAACCTGGGCAACGCCTACTTCGACACCTCGAACGCGGGTGGCAAGAAGGCGGTCGAGGAGTTCGGCGGCAGCTATGAGGAGGTCGGCCCGGCCGAGGGTTCCCCGGACGGTCAGGTCACCTACATCAACACCGCGACCCAGCAGGGCCGCGACGCGCTGGTGATCTCGGCCAACGACCCCGACGCGCTGTGTGACGCGATCGGTGAGGCGCGCGACGCCGACATCAAGGTCGTCACCTACGACGCCGACACCAACCCCGACTGCCGCGACCTGTTCATCAACCAGGCCGACGCCGCGG
>NZ_FMZM01000007.1:274260-334230 GCF_900101465.1 Nocardioides lianchengensis | reverse complement strand
GAGATCGCGTTCCTCTCCGCGGCGGCCAACGCCACGAACCAGAACGAGTGGATCGGCCTCATGGAGGACGAGATCGCTGCCTCGCACCCCGACATCAAGGTCGTCGACACCGTCTACGGTGACGACGACGACCAGAAGTCGTTCGACGCGACCGCGGCGCTGCTGAACAAGCACCCCGACCTCAAGGGCATCATCTCCCCGACCACGGTCGGTATCGCCGCTGCCGCGCGCTACCTGTCCACCTCCGACGCGAAGGGCAAGGTCGCGCTGACCGGTCTGGGCACCCCGAACCAGATGCGTGACTTCGTCAACGACGGCACCGTCACTGAGTTCGCCCTGTGGAACCCGGGCGACCTGGGCTACCTGGCCGCCTACGCCGCCGAGGCGCTCGTCAAGGGCGACATCGAGGGCGAGGGTGACTCCTTCACCGCCGGCGACCTCGGCGAGTTCACCGTCGGCGCGGACAACACCGTCCTGCTCGGCGACCCGTTCCGCTTCAACGCCGACAACATCGCCGACTTCGACTTTTGACCGATCCGAGCCTGAGCCTGCGACGGCTCGGGTCGGGGCGATCGCCCCGGCCTGAGCCTGCGAAGGCCGGAGGAGGCGATCGGGTTGAGGAGGGGCGCGCGGAGCCGAGCTTGCTCGGGGCTGCGCACCCCGTCTCGAAACCCTGATCCAGGGTTCCGAAGGCACCCTGCAGCACCACGCACCGAAGCACCACCGCACCACCCCGCGAGACCCGCCCGGCCGGCCATGGCTCTCCCGTGGCCGGCCGGGCACCCCACCCCGCCGTACCACTCACGACCACCCGAGGAAGGAGACCGAGATGTCGCTGACCCACGCCCCGCGGGCCGCGTCCGTGAAGGACGTGGCCGCTGCCGCCGGGGTCTCCGTCGGCACGGTCTCCAACGTCCTCAACCGGCCCGACCGGGTGGGGAGCGCGACCCGGGTCCGGGTGCAGGAGGCGATGACGGAGCTCGGCTTCGTCCGCAACGAGTCGGCCCGCCAGCTCCGCGCCGGCACCAGCCGGACCCTCGCCTACGTGATGCTCGACGCCTCGAACCCCTTCTTCACCGACGTCGCCCGCGGGCTCGAGCTCGCGGCCAACGAGGCCGACCTCGCCCTCGTCCTGTGCAACAGCAGCAACCTGGCCTCGCGCGAGGAGGCCCACCTGGCGCTGCTCCAGCAGCAGCGCGTCCAGGGGGTGCTGGTCACGCCGGTCGATCCCGACGCCGCGGTCCTGAAGGAGGTACGGCGCCGGGGCACCCCGCTGGTGATCGTCGACCGGACCCGCTCGGACGCCAGCTTCTGCTCGGTGGCCGTCGACGACCTGCACGGCGGCCGGCTGGCCGTCGAGCACCTCGTCGACCGCGGCCACACCCAGGTCGCCTTCATCGGCGGACCACCGCACCTCGGCCAGGTCCGCGACCGCCTCGAGGGCGCCCGCCAGGCCTGGGCCGCGGCCGGTCTCCCCGCCGACGACCTCGTCGTGCTCGCCACCACGACCCTCGACGTCCAGGAGGGCCGCAACGCCGGCGAGCGCCTCGCCGGCCTCCCGACGGCCCGCCGACCCACGGCGGCGTTCTGCGCCAACGACCTGCTCGCCCTCGGCCTGCTCCAGCAGGCCATCGGCTCCGGCACCCAGGTCCCCGAGCAGCTGGCCATCGTCGGCTACGACGACATCGAGTTCGCCGCGGCGGCCGCCGTACCTCTCACGTCCGTGCGCCAGCCCCGCCAGGAGCTCGGCCGCACCGCCGCCGAGCTCGTCCTCGACGAGGCGACCGACGAGGCCCACCGGCACCGCCAGGTGCTCTTCACTCCCGAGCTCGTCGCCCGTGCGTCGACGCGGTGAGCCCGGAGGCAACGATCCATACTGCCCAGGTGGTCGATCTGATCCCGACGGGCGGTAGGTGGAACGGGCTGCTCTTCGAGAACCCGGTGAGCGGGTACGACGCGGCGCTCACCTGGACCTTCGAGGTCGACCTCGACGTGACTCCGGTCGACACCACGGAGGTCACGTCCTCGCTCACCATCGACTGGGTTCCCGCTCCGCTCGCCGGTTCCTGGGCGTCGATGGTCGGGCTCGAGGTGAGCTGCTCCTTCGGGGAGCCCGCCGAGGCGAGTGTCTACCTCGGCGAGCACCACCGCTACCGCGACATCAGGCTGAGCGTGCTCGCCCAGGAGCGCGAGCGCCTGCTGGTCGACGTCGCGCTCGCTGGGGACGAGGACGGCCTCGGACATGCCGAGGTCGCTGCCCGTGCCTGGCTGGTCTTCGAGGGAATCTACGTTCAGCTGCACCCGAAACCCGAGACGGTCGACATGGCCGCGAGCGCGCTCGCTCGCTTCACCTCGGTCGCCGGGCTCGACGGACAGGACCGAGCGCACAACTACCTCTTCCGCCCCGGGCCGACCTAGACAGGATCGGGGCGGAATCTGTCGACCCGGACGGCCTCGGGCGCCCAGCGCGCGACCACCTCGCGCACCCGGGCCGCACGGCCCTCGGTCTCGGCGACCACGCTCAGCTGCGTGCGCCGGTCGTCACCTCGACCGTCGGGGCCGTCGACGGCGAAACCGTCGCGGTCCAGCAGCCGCCGCACCAGCAGTCCGTCGCGGTGCGACAGCTGGAAGCGCATCCGGTGGTCCTGCTCCATGCTCCACCTGCTGTCTCCCCCCAGCACATGACCTCCTGCCCGCGGACGGCTCGGACCAACCGGCGGTCTGGACCAGTCGTCATGTCCTGCGGGATTCCCCGGACACCGATTCAGAGGGTCGTTTAAAGTAGTCCACGAAGCCCGCTGGTGACCCGAGACGCCAGCGGGCTTCTTCCATTTCCTCCGGGCCCGCTGGTCCGGTCGTCGCCGTCAGTCGACGGTCTCGAAGCGCATCCCAACCGCCCGCAGCCGGGTGATCAGGTTCGCCCCCATCGCCTGCGCGGTCGTCACCGAACCGGAGGTGGGCGGGTTGTCGTCGAAGGCCAGGCAGAGCGCCGACTCGGCCAGCATCTTCGCGGTCTCGCCGTAGCCGGGGTCACCGCCGGAGACGCGCGTGTGGACGGTGCGGCCGTCTCCCTCGCCGACCAGATCGACGGTGAACCAGGCCTTCTCGCGCCGACGCTCGTCGGGCCCCTCCCCCTGCGGCACCCGGCTCAGCAGCAGGTGGCGCAGCGGCCGGACCTGGCTGGCCAGGGCCAGGGCGCCCGCGCCGACCGCCCCGCCGGCGGCGTAGCGCAGGGTCTTGGTGCCGGCGTAGTGGGAGTAACGGAACTCCGGCCCGTACGACGCCAGCGCCGCCCCGCTCCGCGCCACCACGAACGGGTCGATGGTCGGCAGCGGGACCAGCCAGAAGCCCAGCACCGGGTCGCGGTGCGGCTTGCCGCCGACCGCGCGCGAGGAGCGGCCCTCGGGGCGCGGCTCGACCCGCCTCCGGGCGACCGACGCCTCACGCATCTGCCGCGCCCGCGCGAACTGGTTCAGCGCGGAGTGGAAGGTGCCGCCCGAGAAGGTGCCGCCGGCGCGGACCACTCCGCGCACCGTCACCGGACCGGCCGCGGCCAGCTCCTGCACGGTGTGGAGCGCACCGAGGTCGTGCGGGATCGAGTCGAAGCCGCAGGCGTGCACGATCCGGGCCCCGGTGCGCTGGGCGGTGGCGTGGTGGGCGACGTACATGCGGTCGACGAACTCGGGCTCGCCGGTCAGGTCGACGTAGTCGGTGCCGGCCTCCGCGCAGGCGGCGACCAGCGGCTCGCCGTACGTGAGGTAGGGGCCGACGGTCGTGATGACGACCTTGGTCCGGCGCGCGAGGTCGGCCAGCGAGGCCGGGTCGGTGACGTCGGCCCGGATCAGCTCGAGCCTGCCCGCGTCCGGACCGAGCCGGTCGCGGACCGCGGCCAGCTTGTCGAGGTTGCGTCCGGCGAGCGCCCAGCGGAGCCCGGCCGGGGCGTGCGCGGCGAGGTACTCGGCGGTCAGCGCGCCGGTGAAGCCGGTGGCGCCGAAGAGCACCAGGTCGAGGTCGGGAGCATCAGCCATGGCCGCCATGCTGCCACCCGACGGAACCCCGCCCGCCGGTCCGGCGTCCGAGCCCCATGCCCCGCTCGCGCCCGCTCCTCGTGCTCGTCACCACCGCCGCCCTCGCCGGCGCCTTCGTCGCCGGGACGGCGGTGGGTGGTCCGGACGGTCCCGACCGGCCGGACGGGCCCCACCGCGGCGGCACCGACGCGAGCCCGGTCGCGGCGCCGTTCGCCGCCCCCGGCGCGCCCGTCGGGTACGCCGACGACTGCGCCACCCTCCTCGAGGCGTACGTCGAGCGGGCCGTCGACCTGGTCGGCCCCTGGGGCTGGGGCGACACCTCCCTCTACCGCGGGGGCCCGGTCCTGCTCGAGGAGCTCGCCGACGACGGCGCCGTGCGGAGGGCGAGCGGCTACGCCGGAGCCGCCAAGGCCCCGGCCTCGCAGCGGGCCACCAGCGAGGAGAGCGGGACCAACGTCCAGGAGTCCGGGGTCGACGAGCCCGACGTCGTGAAGACCGACGGCGAGCTGCTGGTCCGCCTCGACGACGGCGTCCTCACGACGTACGACGTCCGCGGCGGCGGCGCGCCGGCGCGGCTCGGGCGCCTGGTGCTCGGTGGGGCGCAGGAGGGCGAGCTGCTGCTGGCGGGCGACACCGCGACGGTCGTGGCCGCCCGGCCCGACGGGACGACCCGGGTGCTCGGCGTCGACCTCGGCGACCCGGCCGCACCGGTCGTCACGACGACCGCCGACTACGACGCCCGCCTGCTCGCCGCCCGGCTGCACGGGGACGCGGTCCGGGTCGTGGTCGCGGCGGGGCTGCCGGACCTGGACTTCACCCACCCGACCCGCCGCCGTACCGACCGGGAGGCGCTGCGGGCCAACCGCGCGCTGGTGCGCGCGACCACGATCGAGGACTGGCTCCCCACGGTCACCGAGGACGGCGCGACGACGCCGCTGGTCGACTGCTCCGCGGTCGCCCTCCCCGACGAGGCCGCGGGGCTCGACACCCTCGCCGTGGTCGGCTTCGCGGCCGGCGACCCCGCGGAGCGCACCGTCCAGGGCCTGGCCGCCGCGGCCGACGTCGCCTACTTCTCACCCCACCACCTCTACCTCGCCACCAGCCACGGGAGCGGCTGGGGGTGCTGCTTCCGCGAGTCGACGGGCATCACCGCCGCGTACGACGAGGAGCTGGCCGGCACCACCACGGTCCACGACCTCGAGCTCGCCGGCACCGGGACGACGTACCTCGCGAGCGGCCGGGTCGACGGCGTGGTCGCGGACCGCTGGGCGATGGACGAGCAGGACGGCGTGCTGCGCCTGGCCGTCGGGCCGAGCCAGCTCACCGGCAACTTCAACTCGGTCCTCACCCTGGAGCAGGACGGCCCCGCCCTGGTCGAGGTCGGGCGGCTCGACGACCTCGGGGTCGACGAGCAGATCAAGTCGGTGCGCTGGTTCGACGCGCTGGCCGTCGTGGTGACCTTCCGGGAGGTCGACCCGCTCTACGCCGTCGACCTCTCCGACGAGACCGCCCCCACGCTGCTCGGCGAGCTGAAGATCCCCGGCTTCTCCGAGTACCTCCACCCGCTCGGCAAGAACCGGATGATCGGCCTCGGCCAGGGGCCGACCGGGACCGGCCGCGGCTGGGGAGCCCAGGCGGGCTTCTTCGACGTCACCGACCTCACTGCCGTCCGACAGCTCGACGTCCACTCCTACCGTGCCGGGTCCCAGGCGCTCGCCGGCCAGGACCCGCGCCAGGTCACCTGGCTGCCCGAGCAGCGGACCCTGCTGACCGTGATCGCCGACTACGGCCGGCGCGGCCAGACCGGCTACGTCTCCGTGCTGCACCTCCACGACCGGCAGATCAGCAACCGGATGGTCGAGGTCGAGCACGGCGAGGACGTCGCCGAGGTCCGGACCGTGCCGCTCGGCGACGGCCGGGTGGTGCTGGTGACGGGCTCCGAGGTGTCGTACTTCGAGGTGTGAGGTCTCGATACGCCCCGCTCGTTCCTCGCGGGGCTACTCGACCAACGAAGGGACGGCCGCCGGCGGCCGTCGTACCCTCGAGGCATGTGCCGCAACATCCGCCCGCTCAACAACTTCGAGCCGCCGGCGACGAGCAGCGAGGTCACCGCCGCCGCTTTGCAGTACGTCCGCAAGGTCAGTGGCACCACGAAGCCGTCGCAGGCCAACCAGGCCGCGTTCGACCGCGCCGTCGCCGAGATCGCCCACCTCACCGAGCACCTCCTCGAGGAGCTGGTCACGACGGCGCCGCCCAAGAACCGCGAGGTCGAGGCCGAGAAGGCCCGGGCGCGCGCGGCCCTGCGCTACGCCCGCTGACCCACCAGGTCCTGCAGGACCTCGCGCACCGACGTCGCGGGACGACCGATGACCCGCTCGAGCGTGGGGTCGGTGACCGCGAACTCACCACGCCGGGCCGCCCGGAACATCCCGAGCGTGAACTCCGCGACGCCGGCGGGCGTCCCGGCCGCCACCGCGTCCCCGACCCACTGCTCGTCCGGTACGACGACACGGGTGACCGCTCGTCCGCTGATCTCGGAGACCAGGCCGGCGACGGCCTCGAAGTCGAGTGCCTCGGGGGCGGTCAGCGGCGCCGTGATCCCGTCGAGCGTCGCGTCCCCCACGAGGGCGGCCACCGCGACCTCGGCGAGATCGTCGTGCGCCGTCCACGAGAAGGGCCCGTCCTCCGGGAGCGCCAGCACCCCGCTCGCCACCGCGTCGCCCACGTAGTGGCCGAGCGTGGCGGCGTAGAACCCGTTGCGCAACGCGGTGTACGGCACCCCGAGCTCGGCGAGCCGGGCCTCGGTCCCGGCGTGCGTCAGCTGCGGCAGGAACAGCGAGTCGTACGACGCCGCCTGGTGGCTGGTGTAGAGGACCCGGTCGGCGCCGGCGTCGCGGGCCGCGGTCACCGCCGCCCGACCCGCGTCCGCCGCGGCGGCGCCCCGGATGGCCGCCGACACCACGAGCACCCGGCTGGCGCCCTCGAAGGCGTGCGCGAGGGTGGCCGGCTCGGTGAAGTCGCCGGCCCGGACCCGGACACCGCGCGCGGTGAGGGATGCGGCCGCGCGGACGTCCTGGACGCTCACCCCGACCTGGTCGGCGGGGACGCGCTCGAGCAGGCGTCGGACGATCCGCGACCCCAGTTGACCGGTGGCACCGGTGACGACGTACATGATGCGCTCCTATCGTTGATTCAGCCTTTGTGTTATCGACGATAGCACCAGTGCTAGCAACCACGCGTTATCGTTGATCCATGACCAGCGGAGCCGACCTCCAGGACAGCCCCCGGGCCCGCATCGTCGAGGCGGCCGCCCGACTGCTCCGCGAGCAGGGCGCGGGCGCGGTCACCACCCGCGGCGTGGCCCAGGAGGCCGGGGTCCAGGCGCCGACCATCTATCGGCTGTTCGGCGACAAGGACGGCCTGCTGGAGGCGGTCGCCGAGCACGCGATGGCCACCTACGTCGCGACGAAGACCGAGCAGTCCGCCGCCGAGGGCGACGACCCGGTCGCCGACCTGCGCACGGCCTGGCGCCAGCACCTGGACTTCGGGCTCGCCAATCCCGACCTCTACACGCTGCTGCTGGCCCCGGGCCGCCGCCGGGACTCCCCGGCGACCGAGGCCGGGATCGCGGTGCTCCGCTCCCGGGTACGACGCGTGGCCGCCGCCGGACGGCTCCGGGTCCCCGAGGAGCGGGCGGTGCTGATGATCCACGCCGCCGGGAGCGGCGCGGTGCTGACGTTGATCGGCACGCCTCCCGACGAGCGCGACCCCGGCCTGGCGGACGGTCTGCTCGACGCCGTGCTCGACCGGGTGCTGAGCTCCGGACCCGCCGCACCGGACACCTCGCCCACCGCCGTCGCGGTCACCTTCGGGACGGTGCTGGACGACCTGCCCGGCCTCTCCGCCGCCGAGCGCGCGCTGATGGCGGAGTGGCTCGCGCGGGCGACCGGCTGACGCGGTGCGACGTACCCTCGACGACGTGCAGACGTCCGCCGGGTCGACCACCACCGATGCGCTCGCCCTGCTGCGCGACCGTCCGCTGGTCGTGCTGACCGGGGCCGGGCTGTCGACCGACTCCGGGATCCCCGACTACCGGGGACCGGGCTCGCCCGCCCGGACGCCGATGACGTACGGCGAGTTCGTCTCGGGCGAGGCCGCGCGGCAGCGGTACTGGGCCCGCAGCCACCTCGGCTGGAGCCGGATGCGGGCCGCCGGTCCGAACGCCGGCCACCTCGCGCTGGCCGCGCTCGATCCGACCCTGCTGATCACCCAGAACGTCGACGGGCTGCACGAGCGCGCCGGCAGTCGGCGGCTGGTCGCCCTGCACGGGCGGATCGCCGACGTCGTGTGCCTGGACTGCCGCACGACCTCGGGGCGGGCCGAGCTGCAGGGGCGCCTCGACGCGGCCAACCCGGGCTGGCTGGCCGAGCACGCGGCGGCCGAGGTGCGGCCCGACGGCGACGTCGACCTGGAGGAGACCGCGGGCTTCGTGGTGCCGGCCTGCGAGGTGTGCGGCGGGGTGCTGAAGCCGGACGTGGTGTTCTTCGGCGAGAACGTGCCCGCCCCGCGGGTCGAGCGCTGCTACGCGGCGGTCGACGCGCTGGTCGACGCGGGCGGCGCGCTGCTGGTGGCGGGATCGAGCCTGACGGTGATGAGCGGGTTCCGGTTCGTCCGCCGCGCGGCCAAGGCGGGGACGCCGGTGGTGATCGTCAACCGCGGCGAGACCCGCGGCGACGAGCTGGCGACGTACCGCCTCGACGTGGGGTGCAGCGAGTTCCTCAGCGCGTTGGCGCCATGACCGCGGCGAGCTCGCGGAGCAGCTCGACGACGTCGTCGACCTCGAGCGGGCGGGCGGCGGGAGCGTTCTCGACCAGGTGCATGCCGTCTCAACGACGGCCCGCCCCGGAGGTCATCCGGGGCGGCGGAGAGGTCTAGACCCGCTTCACGAAGATGTGGTCGGCGGCCTCGGGCACGATCTCGGCGGTCTCGCCGCCGGAGCCCACCAGCACGCCGGCCGCCGTGGAGACCACGGTGACGGTCTTGTCGGGCAGCGCGCCGACCCGGCGCATGGCGCTCATCAGCACCTCGTCCTTCTGCATCTCCTCGGAGATCCGGCGGACCAGGACCCGTCCCTCCATCGACCCGGCCGCCTTCGACAGCGGCTCGACGTCGGCCATGAACTCCTCGCCGATCTCGCTCTGGCCCAGCTCGGCCAGCCCCGGGATCGGGTTGCCGTACGGCGACTCCGTCGGGTGGTCGAGCAGCTCCAGCAGCCGCCGCTCGACGGTCTCGGACATCACGTGCTCCCAGCGGCAGGCCTCCTCGTGGACCAGCTCCCACTCGAGGCCGATGACGTCGGTGAGCAGCCGCTCGGCCAGGCGGTGCTTGCGCATCACGCGCATCGCGAGCCGGCGGCCCTCGTCGGTGAGCTCGAGGTGGCGGTCGCCCTCGATGGTGAGCAGGCCGTCGCGCTCCATCCGGGCCACGGTCTGCGACACCGTCGGTCCGCTCTGGTGCAGGCGCTCGGCGATCCGGGCCCGCAGCGGGACGATGCCCTCCTCGACGAGCTCGTAGATCGTCCGCAGGTACATCTCGGTGGTGTCGATCAGGTCGCTCACGCTGGTCATTGTGTCCCATGACAGGTGAGCACTCCCAGTCCGATGGGAACCTGGACGGCGATGCCTTCCGTGATGTGGTTCCGCCGTGACCTGAGACTCGCCGACAACCCCGCGCTGCTCGACGCGGCCGAGGCCAAAGAGGTGCTCCCCCTGTTCGTGCTCGACCCCACGCTCTGGGATCCGGCCGGGCCCAGCCGGCGGGCCTACCTCGGTGCTTCGCTCCGCTCGCTCGACGCCTCGCTGCGGCAGCGGCAGGCCGGGCTGTCGGTGGTCCGGGGCGACCCGGTGCGCCGCGTCCTCCTCGCCGCGAAGGCGGTCGGCGCGAGCCGCGTGCACGTCGCGGCCGACTACGGCCCCTACGGACGCGAGCGCGACGCGCGGGTCGAGGAGGCGCTGGCCGAGGCCGGGATCGAGCTGGTCCGCACCGGCTCGCCGTACGCCGTGGCGCCGGCGCGGGTCACCAACGGCAGCGGCGAGCCCTACAAGGTCTTCACGCCGTTCTCGCGAGCCTGGGCCGAGCACGGCTGGCGCGACCCGGTCGACGCCCCGACCGGGGTCTCGTGGCTCGCGCTCGACCAGGACACGACCGACATCCCCGACCCGGCGCTGCCGTCGGGGCTCACCCTGCCCGAGGCCGGCGAGGCAGCGGCGCGGCGCGCCTGGTCCGACTTCCTCGACGGACCGGTCGAGACGTACGCCGAGGACCGCGACCGCCCCGGGGTCGAGGGGACGTCGCGGATGTCGCACCACCTGAAGTACGGCGAGATCCACCCACGCACGATCCTGAAGGACCTCGCCGGCCTGCGCAGCCGGGGCGCGCAGGTCTACCGCAGCGAGATCGCCTGGCGGGAGTTCTACGCCGACGTGCTCTTCCGGCGCCCCGACTCGGCCCGCGTCTACTACAAGCCCGAGTTCGCCCGGATGACCTACGACGAGCCCGCCGACCAGCTGGTCGACTGGCAGGAGGGCCGCACCGGCTTCCCCATCGTCGACGCGGGGATGCGCCAGCTGCGCGAGACGGGCTGGATGCACAACCGGCTGCGGATGATCGTCGCCAGCTTCCTGGTCAAGGACCTGCACGTCGAGTGGCAGCACGGCGCCCGGCACTTCCTGCACTGGCTGGTCGACGGCGACCTGGCCTCCAACAACCACGGCTGGCAGTGGACCGCCGGCAGCGGCACCGACGCCTCGCCGTTCTTCCGGGTCTTCAACCCGACCTCCCAGGGCCGCAAGTTCGACCCCGACGGCGCCTACGTCCGCCGGTTCGTGCCCGAGCTCGCCGACGTCGCCGACCCGCACGACCCGTCCGCCGACGACCGCGACCGGGTCGGCTACCCGCACCCGATCGTCGACCACGGCGACGAGCGCAAGGAGGCGCTGGAGCGCTGGGAGCGGATCCGGTGAGGGGCGACCTGGTGATCCCGGCCCGCTTCCGCGGACCCGCCCGCTCCGGCAACGGGGGCTGGTCGGCGGGCGCGCTGGCGTCGTACGTCGACGCGCCGGTCGTGACGGTCCGCCTCCGGCGGCCGCCGCCGCTGGACAGCCCGTTGACGGTCGGCGAGCAGGACGGGTGGACGGTCGCCACCGCCGGGGCCGACCTCGTCCTCCAGGCCCGGCCCGGGGGCGCGCTCACCCCCGTCAGGCCCGTGGACCCGAGCACCGCCCGGGCCGCGGAGGCGTCGTTCCCGGGGCTGAGCAGCCACCCGTTCCCGGGCTGCTTCTCCTGCGGCACCGAGCGCGGGGCGGGTGACGGGCTCCGGATCTTCCCCGGGCCGGTCGGCCCCGATCGCGTGGCCGCGACCTGGACCCCGGACCACGACGTGGACCGGCCGGTCACCTGGGCCGCCCTCGACTGCGCGGGCGCGTGGGCGGCGGGCATGGCCGAGCGCGCCATGGTGCTCGGCGAGTTCACCGCCCGGGTCGACCGGCTTCCCGTCGCGGACGAGGAGCACGTGGTGCTCGGGGAGCACCGGGCCACCGAGGGCCGCAAGGTGTTCACCGCGACCTCGGCGTACTCCTCGAACGGGGAGCTCGTCGGGACGACGGAGGCGACCTGGTTCCTGGTCGACCCCGACGCCTTCAACTGAGGGGCGCCTGGTTACCTGGGGACCATGACTTCCCCCGAGTGGTGGCGCCACGCCGTCACCTACCAGGTCTACGTCCGCAGCTTCGCCGACCACACCGGAGACGGCATCGGCGACCTCGAGGGCATCACCGACCGGCTCCCCCACCTGCGCGACCTCGGCGTCGACGCCCTGTGGATCACGCCGTTCTACACCTCGCCCCAGAAGGACCACGGGTACGACGTCGCCGACTACACCGACGTCGACCCGCTGTTCGGGACCCTGGCGGACGCCGACGCACTGACGACCCGGGCGCACGAGCTCGGCCTGAAGGTGATCGTCGACCTGGTCCCGAACCACACCTCCTCGGCCCACACCTGGTTCCAGCAGGCGCTCGAGGCCGGGGCGGGGAGCCCCGAGCGGGCGCGCTACCTCTTCCGGGACGGCCGCGGCACCGAGGGCGTCGAGCCGCCGAACAACTGGCAGTCGGTCTTCGGCGGTCCGGCCTGGACCCGGGTCGCCGACGGGCAGTGGTATCTCCACCTCTTCGACTCCACCCAGCCCGATCTCGACTGGCGTCACCCGGAGGTCGGGGACATGTTCGAGGACGTCCTCCGCTTCTGGCTCGACCGCGGGGTCGACGGCTTCCGCATCGACGTCGCGCACGGGCTGGTCAAGGAGGAGTCCCTGCGCGACCAGGTCGTCCCCGAGGGCGAGGCGCTCGGCAGCGGCGCCCCCACCGGCGAGTCGATGGTCGAGCGCACGCTGCGCGACGAGCCGATGTGGGACCAGCCCGAGGTGCACGACGTCTACCGGCGCTGGCGCCGCGTCCTCGAGGAGTACGACGGGGACCGGATGCTCGTCGCCGAGGCCTGGACCCAGACGCCCGAGTCGATGGCCCGGTTCGTGCGGCCCGACGAGATGCACCAGGCCTTCAACTTCTCCTGGCTGCTCGCGCCCTGGTCGGCGACGTCGTTCGCCGACGTGATCACCGGGACGCTCGAGGCCGTCGCGCCGGTCGGCGCCTCGCCGACCTGGGTGCTGTCCAACCACGACGTCGTCCGTCACCCCACCCGCTACGGCGGCGGCGCCGTCGGGCTGGCCCGGGCCCGCGCCGCGACGCTGACCATGCTGGCGCTGCCCGGGTCGTCGTACCTCTACCAGGGCGAGGAGCTCGGCCTGGAGCAGGTCGACGTGGCAGAGGAGAACCGATCGGACCCCAGCTGGTTCCGCACCGGCGAGGTCGGCCGCGACGGCTGCCGGGTGCCGATCCCGTGGTCGGGCGACGCGTCGCCGTACGGGTTCGGGCCGAGCGGGCAGCCGTGGATCCCGCAGCCCGACGACTGGGGTCCGCTGACCGTGGCCGCCCAGACCGGCGACCCGGGCTCGACGCTCGAGTTCTACCGGGCGGCGCTGGCGGCCCGCCGTACCTTCGCGACGACGGCGGGCGACGACGTCGAGCTGCTCGACGCCGGCGACGACCTGCTCGTCGTACGACGGGGGCCGGTGACGGCCGTCCTCAACTGCGGGGCCGAGACCGTGCCGCTGCCGGAGGGCGAGGTGCTGGTCGCCAGCGGCCCGCTCGAGGGCGGGCTGCCGCCCGACACCGCGGTGTGGCTGCAGTAGCGCACGTGTCCCGAATCGGAACTCAGGACACTAGGCGTTGAGGGTCGCGTTGTAGCGCCCCAGCACCAGGGCGAACTGCTCCAGCTCGTCCTCGGACCAGTCGCCCAGCTTCTCGTCGAGCCAGCGGCGCCGGTCGGCCGAGACCGCCTCGAGCCGGCGTACGGCGTCCTCGCTGGCCGAGACCAGCGAGGCCCGGCCGTCGGCCGGGTCGGGCGTCCGGTCGACCAGCCCGAGCTCTTCGAGATGGCCGACCTGACGGCTGATCGCGCCCTTGTCGATGTCGAACGCCTCGGCCATCGCCGAGGAGCGCATCGGCCCCTGGGAGGCGAGGTAGCCGAGCATCAGGTACGACGCGGGCTGCAGCTGGGGGTGCACGGCCTGGGAGCGCTCGCCGATCACCCGGCGCACCCGGCGGATGAGGACGCCGACCTCCTCCTCGAGGGTGCGCAGGTGCTCGGCTCGCCGGGTGTCCTGCTCGGTGGAGACGGTCATCGGGTCTGCAGCTCCTCCGTCGCCTCGGGGGCGACCTCGTCGGCCAGGGAGACCGAGGTCCGCAGCGGGACCTCCTTGATGAACATGATGCACACCAGGGCCACGAGGGCGCAGGGCATCGCGATCAGGAACAGCTCGCCGATCGAGGCGCCGAAGGCGTGCTCGAAGACGCCGCGGACCGGAGCGGGCAGCGTGCTCAGGTCGGGGATGTCGTGGCTCGAGTGCCCGTCCGAGGCGATGCCGAGGCCGGTGAGGCCGCTGGTCACCTTGTCGGCGACCTGCACGCTGAGCAGCGCGCCGAGCGCGGAGACGCCGATCGAGCCGCCCATCGAGCGGAAGAACGCCACCACCGAGCTGGCCGCGCCGAGGTCGCTGGCCGCCACGTTGTTCTGGACCGACAGCACCAGGTTCTGCATGGTGGCGCCGAGGCCGATGCCGAGCACGGCCATGAACAGGCCGACCAGGGCGAGGTGGGTCGTCTCGTCGACGGTGCCCAGCAGGCCGAGGCCCACGACGACCAGGAACATGCCGCCGACCAGCCACCGCTTCCACAGGCCGGTGGCGCTGATGACGCGCCCGCTGACGATGCTCGAGACCAGCAGGCCGCCGACCATCGCGATGGTCATCAGGCCGGCCTTGGTGGGCGACATGCCGCGGGCGAGCTGGAAGTACTGGCTGAGGTAGACCGTCGAGCCGAACATCGCGACGCCGATGAACACCGACGCGAGGGTGGCCAGGCTGATCGTGCGGTCGGCGAACAGACGCATCGGGATGATCGGCTCGGTCGCGACGCGGAGCTCGACGTACACGGCGGCGGCGAGGATGGCCAGACCGAGGACGACCAGCAGGATGCTGGTGCCGGAGGTCCAGGCGTACTCGTTGCCGGCGAGCGAGACCCAGACGAGCAGCAGCGAGACGCCGCTGATGATCAGGCTCGCGCCGAGGTAGTCGATGCTGACCGGGCGCTTCACGACCGGCAGGTGCAGCGTCTTCTGCAGCAGGACGAAGGCGCCCAGGGCGAACGGCAGGCCGACGAAGAAGCAGCCGCGCCAGCCCAGCGGGCTGTCCACGATCAGACCGCCGATGAGCGGGCCGCTGACGGTCGCCACCGCGAAGACCGCGCCGATGTAGCCGGAGTAGCGGCCGCGCTCGCGCGGGCTCACCATCGAGGCGATGACCACCTGGACCAGCGCGGTCAGGCCGCCGACGCCGAGGCCCTGGATGACCCGGGCGCCGATCAGCACCGACATGCTCGGCGCGAGCGCGGCGACCAGCGAGCCGGCGGAGTAGATCACCAGCGCCGACTGGACCAGCAGCTTCTTGCTGAACAGGTCGGCGAGCTTGCCCCAGATGGGCGTGGTCGCGGTCATCGAGAGCAGGGTGGCGACGACCACCCAGGTGTAGCCGGTCTGGCTGCCGTCCAGGTCGGTCACGATCTTCGGCAGCGCGTTGGTGACGACGGTGCTGGACAGCATCGCGACGAACATCGCGAGCAGCAGGCCGCTGAGGGCCTCCATGATCTCGCGGTGGCTCATCTGCCCCGGCACGGAGACATGCGGGGGGACGACGGGGTCGACCGGGTGGGGCACGGAGGAAGCTCGATTCACGCTGAGTAAAAGGTTGACGATCTCAACTTTATTCCTCAGCGGTTGCCTCCGTCAACAAATGGGTCGTCCCCGGCCGCGGCAGATGCCGACGACCGGGGACGACCGGAGGTACGACGGGCTCAGTCCTCGCTGGAGCGGTCCTTCAGAGCCTGCGTGAGCGAGGCCACCGTCTCCTCGCTGGGCGAGGCCGCGGTGCGGTTGCTCTCCTCGAGCTCCTGGAGGAGCTCGGCCCGGTTGACGGCGACGGACCGGGGCGCGTCGATGCCGATGCGGACGACGTCGCCACGGACCTCCAGCACCGTGATCGTGACGTCGTCGCCGATCACGACGCTCTCGCCGACACGGCGACTGAGGACCAACATGGGGTCAACGCTACGCGACGAGCGGCGCACTCACCGAAAGACTGGGGTCATCGAGGATCACCTGGGCCGCACGCCGGGTCCGCCGGTTGACCACGACGGGGGCCAGCAGGTTGGCCGTCGTCTCGGCGAGCGACGTACCGGCCCGCAGCACCAGGAGGACCAGGGCGTCGTCCGCGGAGTCGATCCCGAGGTCCGACACGACCGAGTCGTCGACCTCCGGCGCGTAGTCCGGGAAGAACGGTCCCGGGGGGACCACCAGGAAGCGCAGGTCGGGCTCCTCCAGCGAGCGCAGGGCGCAGAGGACGCCGTCCTCGTCCAGCGACACCAGCGCGAACCGGCTGCGGTCGGGGAACCCCGGCATGGGGTGCACCAGCTCGATGACCGGGAGGTCGGCGCTGTCGGTCGTGCTCATCACGGGCTCCATCATCAGGGTCATCGCAGGAAGTCCACCAGGCTCGGCTGCATGACGCGCGACGTCGCAGCCAGGGCCGCCTGGTAGGCGACCTCCTGGAGCTGCAGGTCGACGATCGTCGAGGGCAGGTCGGCGTTCTCGATCTCGGAGAGCTGCGAGGTCAGGGTCAGCAGCGCGTCGGCACCGGCGTCGACGGCCCCCTCGACCCGCAGGTAGCGCGTGCCGACGTCGGCCTGCACGTTGCTGATCGTCTCGAGCCGGCCGGACAGCTGCGTGATCGCGGTGTCCACCCCGGCCTCGTCGCCGGACCGCAGCGCGGTCGAGAGCGCGGCCAGGTGGTCGAAGAGCGAGTTGCCGTTCGGGCCGACCACGTCGGTCCCGGTCACGTCGACCCGGATCTCGACCCCGGTGGCGATGGTCCGGCTCACGGTGCCCGCGTCGCCGGAGTAGGCCCCGGTGTCCGGGTCGAAGGCCTGGCCGTCGGAGGTCACCCCGCCGAACAGCGGACGCCCGAGGTACGACGCGTTGCCGCGCGCGATCAGCCCGTCTCGGATCTGGTCGATCTCGGTCGCCAGCGCCTCGCGGGACGTCGCCGACATGCTGCCGGTGTTGGCGCCCTGGAGGGCCAGGTCCCGCGCCCGCCGTACGTCGGTGGTCATGCTCGAGAGCGTCGTGTCGATGCTGCCGAGCCAGGCCAGGCCGTCCTGCGCGTTGCGGGCGTACTGCTTCTGGTCGGCCATCTGCTCGCGCAGCCGCATCGCGATGGTGCTGTCGGTCGGCGAGTCGGAGGGCCGGTTGAGCACCCGACCGGTGGTCAGGTGCTCCTGGGTCGCGGCGAGCCGCGCCAGGCCGGTCTGCACACCCAGCAGCGAACGCTGGCTGAGCATGCTCTGGGTCACGCGTACGGAAGTCATCAGCGCAGCAGTCCTGTCCGGTTGATGAGGGTGTCGAGCACCGAGTCGACGACGGTCATGACCCGCGAGGCGGCCTCGTAGGCACGCTGGGACGCGAGCATCCCGACCATCTCCTCGTCGAGGCTGACGCCCGAGACCTGGTCACGGGCGCCGTCGACCTGGCTGGTGAGCAGCCGCTGGGTCCCGGCGAGACCCTTGGCCGAGTTGACCTGCGAGCCGAAGTTGTTGACCAGGCTCTGGTAGGCCGTGCCGCCGTCGTTGGCCGCGGCGAGCTGGGTGGCGATCGAGCCGTCCAGGTTGCCGGTGCCGGTCGACGAGACCGCCAGCTTGCGCGGGTCGGTGATCGCCACCGCCAGCGAGCCGGCCGGGTCGGCGGCGTCGTACGAGAAGAACGGCTGGCCGGCGGTGCCGTCGAGGTCGAAGCCGGTGCCGTGCAGGGTGTTGACCTGGTCGGCCAGCTTGGTGACGACGTCGTCGAGACCGGACTTGTACGCCGGCAGCGTCGTGGTCAGCAGCTCCTGGACCGCCCCGAGCTGGCCGCCGAGCCCGGTGGGCAGGTCGGCCGGGTCGAGCGGGTTGCTCGCGTCGAGGGTGACCAGGTCGTGCCCGCCCACGCTGACGTCGGCGACGCCGTTCTGGTGGATGGTGACCGTGCCGCCGGACAGCTCGGCGAGCTTCATGGCCAGCTGGTCGCGCTGGTCGAGCAGCGCGGTGGTGTCGACGCCGTTGAGGGTCGCGGAGACCACGTTCTTGTTGGTCGCGGCCAGCTGCTCGGAGACGTTGTTGATCTCCGTGACCGTGCTCTCGAGGCGGGTCTGCTGGTCGGCCATCTCGCCGTTGACGTTCGCGACCTGCGCCGAGATCGCGCCGATCAGCGTCTGGGCCTTGGCGATCACCTGGGTGCGGGCGGCCTCGCTGCTCGGGTTGTTCTTGACGTCCGACCAGCTGGTCCGGAAGGCGGACATCGCGGCGGCGACGCCGGTGTCGCTGGGCTCGCCGATCCCGGCCTCGACCCGGGCCAGCGAGGTGGCGCGCATGTCGAGGTAGGACTGCGAGGCGTGCTCGCGCCGGGCGCGGGCGTCGAGGATGACGTCGGTCATCCGCTCGATGTTGCTGGCCTTCACGCCCGAGCCGGTCTGGCTCTGCCGCGACCACAGGGCCGGGGTGGACGAGGGGCCGAGCGTCTCGCCGTTGACCCGACGACGGGTGTAGCCGTCGGTGGTCGCGTTCGCGACGTTCGACGCCGCGACGTCCATGGCGCTGCGCTGGTACTGCAGCGCCGTCAGGGCTGTGTTGAGCGAGGAGAGCGATCCGGACATCACAGGCTCCGATCCAGGAGCCGCTGCCCCGGGTTGCCGACGACGGCGGATCCGTCGTGGCTGTAGCTGTCCACCGGCCCGCCCAGGGAGAGCAGGGCCTCCCGCGCGGAGCGGTAGCCGCTGGTGATCAGGTGACGGTTGGCGTCCGCGAGGGCGGAGACCTGCTCGGTCACGGCGACGAAGGCGTCGCGGTGGTCGACCAGGATCGAGCGCCACGGCTCGTCGACGGAGTCGGCGAGCGCGCGCAGCGACGGGTTCGTCGACAGCCCGACGGAGGCCGCGGCCTCGTCGGCGGCGACGGCGCGCAGCAGCTCGGTCTCGCGCAGCTGCTGGAGGATGCTCTCGACGTCCTTCGCCGATCGCATCAGCCAACGGGAACGTCCTCCGGCGAGGACGAGCTGCTCCACCTCGAGTCGGTAGAGCAGCGTCTCGAGGAGCTCGCGCTCGCGCCAGAGGATGAGGGACAGCTTCTCCACGAAAAGCCTCCTAGCCCAGTGGTCTGGATGGGTGTGATGTGCACTCGACACATCGCCCGCCCCCACCCCGACCTGAGCGGTTCGTGAGGCGACCTTCACACGGGCCCCGGCCGTCGTACGACGACCGCCGCGGAGGCATCCCGACCGGGTGGACCAGGGGCTCCGCGAGGGGTGCCGCACGCTGGTCCAGCAACGAACCTTCGTGCAGCAGGACGGCGACCTAAACACTTCGTCGCACTTCTTGATTCGTTCTTGATTCAACGACACCGATCGGTCTAGTCCGAGCGGGCGAAAGCCGGTGATCGCCTAGGTGAAACGAGAAAACGATGTTCATCCTGGTGGGGCAAGGCCTGGCGATCTCGACCGGGCCGGGACGGTCCAGGGGGGAGCGTTCCGCGAAGAGAAGACCGAGGGACGATGAACTACGAAGACGACGTGCCCGAGCACGACGCCCATGAGGACACCATCTCCACCGAGGGCTCGACCGTGGGCTCGACCGAGGGACAGCCCCGGACCCAGCAGGAGCGTGACGACCTGGTCGTCCAGCACATGGGCCTGGTGGGCCACATCGTGCGGGAGACGATGAGCCGGGTGCCGTCCCACGTCAACCGCGACGATCTGCACTCCGCCGGCCTCACCGCGCTGGTCAAGGCCGGCCGCTCCTTCCAGGGCGACCGCGGCGTCCCGTTCGTGCGGTACGCCGCCAGCCGGATCCGCGGCGCGATCCTCGACGAGCTGCGCAGCATCGACTGGGCCTCCCGCTCGGTGCGCCGCCGCGGCCGCGAGCTCGACCAGGCCCGCACCCGTCTGGCCACCAGCCTCGGCCGCAGCCCCGACAACGCGGAGGTCGCCGCCGAGCTCGGCATCAGCGTCGCCGAGGTCGCCGGCAACGACGAGGACGTGGCCCGCGCCAACGTGCTCTCGCTGCAGGGGTCGACCACGGAGAACTCCTTCGCGGAGATCCTCCCCAGCGCCGACCCGAGTCCCGAAGACCTGATCGAGCACCGCGAGCGCCTCGAGTACCTCGTCGCCGCGATCGCCGAGCTGCCCGAGCGGCTGCAGGCGGTCGTCCAGGGCTACTTCCTCGAGGAGCGCCCGATGGCCGACATCGCCGACGAGCTCGGGGTGTCGGAGTCGCGTATCTCGCAGATGCGCGCCGAGGCCCTGGTGCTGCTGCGCGACGCGATGAACTCGGCGCTCGACCCGGAGCTCGTCGCCGAGCACCCGCGTCCCGACGGCTGCGCCGCGCAGCGTCGCGACGCCTACTTCCGTGCCGTCGCCGCCCGCCACGCGTCCGGCCGTCGCAGCCTGTCCGTCAGCTTCGAAGCTGCAGGCTGAAAAACCATCCAAGAAACTTCACCCATTGCCTCAGGTGGTCCCACCCGGGACCGATGAGCAGGGTGTCGGAGCCCACGGACGGGCTCCAAGAACTCACACCCCAGGAAGGGAATCATCATGAGTCTCCGCATCAACCAGAACATCGACGCCCAGAACGCGTACCGGAACCTCTCCACCACGCAGGGTCAGATGTCGAAGTCGCTCGAGAAGCTCTCCAGCGGCTTCCGGATCAACCGCGCTGCCGACGACGCCGCCGGCCTCGCGATCTCCGAGGGCCTGCGCTCGCAGGTCTCCGGCATCAAGGTCGCCGTCCGCAACGCCCAGGACGGCGTCTCCGTCGTGCAGACCGCTGAGGGTGCGCTGACCGAGACCCACTCCATCCTGCAGCGGATGCGCGACCTGTCGGTCCAGGCCTCCAACGACGGTGGTCTGAACGACGACGCCAAGAAGAACATCCAGGACGAGGTGGACCAGCTCAAGACCGAGCTGACCCGCATCGCCGACACCACCGAGTTCAACGGCACCAAGCTGCTGGACGGCTCCTACAAGGGCACGTTCCAGGTCGGCGCGAACAACACCGCGCAGGACAAGATCTCCGTGGACCTGATCCGCACCGGTGGCCTCTCCACCGCCGGCCTGGGTCTGTCGGGCCTGGACGTCACCGCCGTCGCCGCCAACGCGACGACGGGCACCAACACCACCGACGCCGAGTCGGGCACCGCCGGTGTCCTCACCGTCGGTGCGGCCACGGACTACTCGGACGACACCACCGCCGTCGCCGAGTACAAGAAGCTCAACGGCACGATCACCATCGGCAACAAGAGCCTCGACCTGTCCTCGGTCAAGTACGACACCGCCACCGACGCCGCCACCGCCCAGGCCGCCCTCCAGGCGAAGCTGGACGAGGCGTTCGGCGCGGGCGCCGCCACCGCCGACGCCTCCGGCGGCGCGGGCATCGAGATCACCACCGCCTCCGTGACCGGCACCGCTGCCGAGGTCGCGAAGGCCGAGGCCAGCTTCAAGCAGGCCTCGGGTGCGTCGGCGGGCATCGACCTGCTCGACGCGGCGATCAAGGACGTCTCGTCGGTCCGTTCGCAGCTCGGTGCTGTTCAGAACCGGTTCGAGCACACCATCAACAACCTGAACGTCACCGGTGAGAACCTCTCGGCCTCCGAGAGCCGCATCCGCGACACCGACATGGCCCAGGAGATGCTGAGCTACACCCGGTCGAACATCCTCTCGCAGGCCGGTACGGCCATGCTCGCGCAGGCCAAGTCGGCCCCGCAGAGCGTGCTGCAGCTGCTGCAGTGATCCAGATGACGGGGGCGAGGGAGCAGTTGCTCCCTCGCCCCCGTCACCGACCCCGACCATCTGAGGAGAAGCCGTGGCCAGCAGCACCAGCAGCATCGGCGGCCTCGCGAGCGGCCTGAACACCGCGGACATCATCGACCAGCTCATGAAGCTGGAGGCGGTGCCGCAGTCCAAGCTCAAGACCCGCGTCACGACCGAGCAGTCGGTCATCACCGCCCTGCAGACCCTCAACACGAAGGTCTCGGTGCTGGGGAGCAAGGCCGAGGCGCTCGCCAAGTCGACCGCCTGGGCCCCCGTCACCGCCACGTCGTCGAACGCGGCCGTCACCGTCAAGGCCGACACGGGCGCTGCCCAGTCGACCCTGAACGTCACCGTCATCGACACCGCGAAGACCCACCAGCTCGGGTACGCGACGCCGGCCAAGCTGACCGATGACGTCACCGGCGCCTCGACCTCGATCAAGCTGGACCGCTTCGACGGCTCCCCCGTCACGCTGACCACCGACGGCACCCTCAAGGGCGTCGTCGACGCCATCAACAGCACCACGAACGACACCGGCCTGCGAGCCAGCGCGATCCGGGTCGGCAAGGACGTCAACGGCGACGCGCAGTACCAGCTGTTCGTGGAGTCCAAGGAGACCGGGGTCGCCCAGGACTTCGAGCTGACGGCCGCCGACGGCTCCGCGCTCCTCGGCGGCTACACCGTCCGGGCCGGCAGCGACGCCAAGGTCACCCTCGGCACCGGCATCACGCTGACCTCCGCGACGAACACCTTCGAGGACGTCGTCGACGGCGTCGACATCACCCTCGGCGCGGCCGCCACCAACGCCACCACGGCGACGGTCACGGTCGCCCGCGACTCGAACTCGCTGTCGAGCCAGGTCAGCGCGCTCGTCGACGCGCTCAACGCCGCGCTCGACGAGATCGGCACGCAGACGGCGTACAACGCCGAGACCAACACCGCCGGCAAGCTGCTCGGCGACGCCGGCATCCGCAGCCTGCGCAACTCGCTGCTGAACTCGGTCTACCCGACCGACGGCACGTCGCTGGCCTCGCTCGGCATCCAGACCACCCGCGAGGGCAAGCTCACCTTCGACGCGACGAAGTTCAAGGAGGCCTACGCCGCCAACCCGACCGCGGTCGCCGAGAAGTTCACGACCGAGGGCGGCGGCTTCGCCGCGCGGCTCGAGAAGGCGGCCAAGGCCGCGAGCAGCAGCGCCAACGGCACCGTGACGCAGGCGATCACCGGCCGCAAGCAGGAGGTCAAGCGTCTCGAGGGCAGCATCGAGGCCTGGGACCTGCGCCTGGAGCTGCGCCGGACCACCCTCGAGCGGCAGTACACCGCCCTCGAGACCGCCATGTCGACGATGTCGAACCAGTCGAACTGGCTCACCACGCAGCTGGCTGCGCTCACCAAGTCCGACTGAGCACCGCCGGACCTGAACGACCGCGGCCCCCGCCGTACCCAGGAATCTCGGAAGCCAAGGAAGGCACCCTCATGATGAGCAACCCCCGCGCCGCCTACATGGGCGCCTCGGTCTCGACGGCCAGCCCCGCCCGGCTGCTGACGATGCTGTGCGAGCGCCTGGTCCTCGACGTGACCCGCGGCCGCAACGCGCAGGCCGACGGCGACCACGCCGAGGCCCACCGGCAGCTCGTCCACGCCCAGGAGATCGTGCTGGAGCTGCGGATGAGCCTGCAGGTCGACGCCTGGGACGGCGGGCCGCAGCTGGCCTCCATCTACGACTTCCTGCACTCCGAGCTCATCCGGGCCAACATCTCGAAGGACCTCGCACGGACCGAGGGCTGCCTCCGGCTCGTGACGGACCTGTGCGACACCTGGCGCGAGGCGGCCCTGCAGGCCGCGTCCGTCCCGTCGGTGGCCTGAGATGACCGTCTTCGTCGACCGCGGCGGCCTCGAGCTGGTCTCCAGCGATCCGCACCACGACGCCTGGCAGGTCGACCTCGACCGCATCGAGCTGGACGTCATCCGCGCCGAGCGCGCCCTGGAGAACGGCTCCGAGCTGCGCACCGACGCCTGGGACCTGCCCGGCAACCACGGCACTATCCCCGCCGAGCTGCGCGAGCGGGCCGAGGGCATCCTCGCCCGTCAGCACAGCGTGATGGAGCGGATCGCCGAGCAGCTCGGCATCACGCTGCGCCACCAGGGCCTCCTGGACCGGGTCGGACTCAGCTCCAGCCTGTCCAACGTGCCCGTCTACCTCGACGTGTCGGCCTAGCGCCTCGCGCTGGCCGCCTCGGCCGGACCCGGGTCCGGCATCCCCCCACCACCGCGACCCCCTGCCCGTCGGCAGGGGGTCGAGGTGATTTCGATCCATCCCGCTTGACAGACCCGGCGAAAACGCCCCTGGACACCTCAGGATCGGCCCTCCGGGACCGATGAGTTCTCCAGACCACCCGACCCTGGGACAGGAGCCCCTATCCATGCACGCGCTGATCATCGACGACTCGCGCACGATGCGTTCCATCCTGCGCCGCATCGTGACCGAGCTCGGCTTCGAGACCACCGAGGCCGGCAACGGCCAGGAGGCCCTTGACGCCCTCGAGGCCGGGCTCGTCCCGTCCATCTGCCTCATCGACTGGAACATGCCGCTGATGGACGGCTACACCTTCGTCACCCGGGTCCGCGCCGACCCGCGCTGGCGCGACGTCACCTTGATGATGGTGACCACGGAGAGCGAGCACGGCCAGATCGTCAAGGCCCTCGCCGCCGGCGCGCACGAGTACGTCATCAAGCCCTTCACCGCCGACGCGATCGTCGACAAGCTCGAGCTGCTCGGCCTGACCGTCAGCGAGGTCCCGGTATGACCATCACCCACGAGCCCGCCCTGGCCGACCTCGAGTCGATCGTCAACGACTGCTGGTCGACGTTCCTGAGCAACGTCGAGCCGCTCGAGCCGGTCGCGCCGAGCGACCGCTCGGCGTACGCCTGGAGCGCGGCGATCACCGTCTCCGGCGGCTGGCAGGCGCTCGTCCTCATGCAGTTCAGCGACACCGCCGCGAAGGCCGTCGCCCAGCAGATGCTGGGCATGGGCGCCGACGAGGAGCCCGTGCTCGAGGACCTCAACGACGCCCTCGGCGAGCTCGTGAACGTCATCGGCGGCAACGTCAAGAGCCTGATGCCCGGCCCGAGCCAGCTGTCGCTGCCGCTCGTCGCCCAGGGCACCGTCTCCACCTCCCTGCCCGGACGCACCGAGCTCGTCGAGGCCACCAGCCTCGACGTCCGCTGGCTCGACGAGCCCGTCCGGCTGTCCATCTCGGTCGCGTCGTCCGACGCCTCCGTCTGATCGCTGTCCCCCGAAGGAGAGATCGTGAAGATCGTCGTCGTCGACGACAGCCGTGTGATGCGGCAGATCGTCATCCGCACCATGCGCCAGGCCGGCTACGGCGGCCACGACATCGTCGAGGCCGAGAACGGCAAGGAGGGCCTGGACGTCGTCCAGGCCCAGAACCCCGACCTGGTCCTCTCGGACTGGAACATGCCCGAGATGACCGGCATCGACATGCTGTGCGCCCTGCGCGCGGCCGGCAACCAGGTCAAGTTCGGCTTCGTGACCTCGGAGGGCTCCGAGGAGATGCGGACCCGGGCCACCCAGTCGGGCGCCGCCTTCCTCATCGCCAAGCCGTTCACGCCGGAGGCGTTCGAGGAGGCCCTGACCTCGGTCGGCGTCCCGGCATGAGCACCGCGACCATGCCGGCGATGACCTACCTGCCGGCCAACAAGGAGATCCGGGACCTGCTCGGCGACCTGCTCGACAAGGAGGTCGAGGTCCGGCCCGGACCGCCGTTCGCGATCACCGACCGCAACCCCGCGAGCGTCGCCGTGTACGTCGACGACTCGATCGTCGTGCGCGCGGTCATCTGCTTCGACCTGGCCCTGTCGGCGTACGCCGGTGCCGCCCTGGCCCTGGTGCCGCCGGCCGCGGCCGAGCTCGCGGTCGAGGAGCGCCAGCTCTCCGACCAGCTCACCGAGCCCCTGCACGAGGTGCTCAACATCGCGGCCGCGCTCTTCAACGTCGAGGGCGCACCGCACATGAAGCTGTACGGGATGCACGCCGTCGGCGCGACGCCGCCCGACGTGCGTGCCCGCAGCCAGGTGCTCGGGCGGCGCATCGACCTCTGGGTCGACGTGGCCGGCTACGGCACCGGACGTCTGGCGGTCGTCCTCACCTGAGGCGAACCCACCCTCCGCTCCCCCGCCCCCCGGCTCCCTGGCCAGGGGGCGCGGGTGCTTGAGAGGCAGGTCACGCCTCCCCTCTAGACAACTTCGGAACTTCGCTCAGGTCCCCCGGGGACGGACCGAAGGACCACGTGAGCAAGGAACGCTCAACAGCTGCCGACGGACCGGCACCCACACCCACGGGGCTCGACCACGAGCCCAGGAGGTCTGACCGTGTCCGTTCCTGCCTACGCGGCGTCCGACGCCGTCTCGGCGGCTCTCGGCTTCGCGCTCGACGGGCTCTCGCTCCGTCAGCGCACGATCGCCGACAACATCGCCAACATCGACACCCCCGACTTCCGCGCCTCGACGATCGACTTCGAGAGCGCGTTGAGCTCGGCGATCGGCTCGGGCGACACCGCCGCGCTCCGCGGCGGCGACGGCATCACGAGCCTCGCGGTGGACACGCCCGTCGGGGCCAACGGCAACAACGTGGACCTCCGCAAGGAGACCCTCGCCGCGATGCAGTCGCAGTTCCAGTACCAGATGGTGACCCGGGCCGTGACCGACCGGTTCGACCTGGTCAAGTCCGTGGCGGGTGCTGTCTGATGGGCGCCTTCGACCTGCTGAACATCGCCAGCTCCGGCCTGGGCATGCACCAGACCTGGCTCGACGCGCTCGGCCGCAACATCGCCAACGCGAACACGATCCGCTCCACCGACGAGACGGCCTTCCAGGCCCAGATGGTCGTCGCGGAGTCCGACCCGAACGGCGGCGTCGACGTCGCCGGCGTCGCGGTCACCGACCCCGAGGGCACCCTCGTCTACAACCCGGAGCACCCGCTCGCCGATGCGGAGGGCTACGTCCGCGCCCCGGCGATGGACATGTCCAAGCAGATGACCGAGCTGGTCATGGCGCAGCGCGGCTTCCAGGCCTCCGCCCAGGTGACCAAGTACGCCCAGGACACCTACTCCAGCGCGATCCAGATCGGGGCCCGCTGATGAGCGTCCCCGGCATCGAGGCCCTGGAGGGCCTCGGCAACGTCTCCGGCTCCGGCTTCACGCCGTACGTCGCGCCCAGCGTCCCGTCCTCGTCGGTCACCGCCGGCACCGGCTCGGCCGCCGCCGCGTCCGGCCCGGACTTCGGCAACCTCGTGATGGAGGGCCTCGACAAGCTCGACGGCGTCCAGCGCAACGCGGACTCCCTCGCGGTCCAGGCCGCCACCGGCAAGCTCGAGAACCTCCACGACTACACGATCGCGGCCACCCAGGCCCAGGTCACCACCCAGATGACCGTCGCGCTCCGCAACAAGGCGGTCGAGGCGTTCACCGAGATCATGCGGATGCAGGTCTGAGGATGAAGGACACCATCACCCGCACGCTCGACCGGTACCGCCGGACGTTCGTCGACTTCACCGCCGGCCAGAAGGTCGTCGCCGTGCTGGGCACCCTCGCCCTGCTGCTCGGCGGCTTCATGATCTTCCGCTGGGCGTCGGCGCCGACGTACTCGCCGCTGTTCTCGAACCTCTCCCCCGAGGACGCGTCCGCGGTCGTCGAGCAGCTCGACACCTCCGGCGTGCCCTACGAGCTCGCCGGCGACGGCAGCACCGTGATGGTGCCGCGCGACCTGGTCTACGAGACCCGCATCGACCTGAGCGGCGAGGGCCTGCCCTCCAGCTCCGACAGCGGCTACTCGATCCTCGACGACACCGGCCTGTCGACCTCGCAGGACCAGTGGGACACCAGCTTCAAGCGCGCGATGGAGGGCGAGCTCGCCTCGACCATCAAGGGCATCGACGACGTCGACTCCGCCGTCGTCCACCTCGCGCTGCCCGAGAAGCAGGTCTTCTCCGAGGAGCAGGAGCCGTCGACCGCCTCCGTCCTCGTCAAGACCCGCCCGGGCTCCACGCTCACCAGCGAGCAGGTCCAGGCCGTCGTCCACCTGGTCGCCTCCAGCATCGACGGCATGGACCCCGCCAACGTCACCGTGGCCGACTCGACCGGCAAGGTGCTCACCACGCCCGACGGCCAGGGCGGTGCCTCGTCGGCCCGCACCGAGCAGACCGCGGCCGTGCAGGGCGACATGCAGAAGCGCCTCCAGACGATGCTCGACCGGGTCGTGGGGAACGGCAACTCCACCGTCCAGGTGACCGCCGACCTCGACTTCGACCAGACCGTCACCGAGACCACCGCGTACGACAAGGAGGGCGACCCCATCCCGCTCTCCCAGACCACCACCGAGGAGACCTACACCGGTCCGGCCGCCAGCGGCGCCGCCGGCGGCGTGGTCGGCGTGGACGGTCAGATGGACACCGGCACCGGGGCCGGCACCGGCGCGGACTCGTCGTACAGCAAGAAGGGGTCGACCAGCGACAACGGCGTCGGCAAGACCGTCACCCAGCGCCAGAGCGCGCCCGGTGCCGTGACCGCCTACAACGTCGGCGTCATGCTCGACTCGGACACCACCGGCAACATCGACCCGGCGATGATCCAGGCGCAGGTCGCCGCGATCACCGGCGGCACCGGCAAGATCGAGGTCTCCTCGATGCCCTTCGACCGCAGCGCCGAGGACGCCGCGGCCGCCGAGCTGGAGGCCGCCGAGGCCGCGGAGGCGGCCGGCGCCCGCGCCGACCTGATCCGCAAGGCCGGCATCGCCGGCGGCGTGCTGCTGATGCTGCTGCTCGCCTGGTTCCGGGCACGTCGCCGGGCCAAGGCCCGCGACCAGGCAACGTCGTACGTCGTCGAGCAGCTGAAGGCCGAGCAGGCCCGGGCCGCGGCCCTGGAGCAGGCTCCCGCCGCGATGGCGCTGGAGCAGGCCGAGGAGACCGAGGAGGACGCCATGCAGAAGGAGCTGGACGCGCTCGTCGAGCGTCAGCCCGAGGACGTCGCGGCCCTGCTGCGCGGCTGGCTGGTGGAGCCGCGATGAGCGCCGCCGCCCTCGCCTCCCTCGGCACCCGCAAGGCCGCCATCCTGCTGATGCGGCTGGGCAAGGAGAAGTCCGGCGAGATCCTCAGCCACCTCAGCGAGACCGAGGTCGAGGCCATCATGGGCGAGGTCGCCCGGCTCGAGACCGTGAGCTTCGCCGAGACCCAGCAGGTCGTCAAGGAGGCCGCCGACCTCATCACGGCCCGCAGCGCGATCAGCCGCGGCGGCCTGCACTACGCCCAGCAGCTGCTGGAGCAGTCGCTCGGCAAGGAGCGCGCGGCCGAGATCATGGAGCGGCTGCACGCCGCCGCCGTGCAGATGCCCTTCCAGTTCCTGCACCAGGCCGACCCGGCGCAGCTGCGGTCGTTCATCGTCGACGAGCACCCGCAGGTCATCGCGCTGGTGCTCGCCCACATGACGGCCGACAAGGCCTCGCTCCTGCTCTCGGGCCTCCCGTCCGACCAGCAGGCGCAGGTCGCGCACCGGATCGCCGTCATGGACCGCACCTCCCCCGACATCGTCCGCGCCGTCGAGGCCACCCTCGAGCGCAAGCTGTCCTCGATGCTCCAGCCGATGGAGCACTCCAAGGTCGGTGGCCTGGACCCGCTGGTCAACATCATCAACCGGTCCGACCGCTCCACCGAGCGCCAGATCGTCGAGGGCCTCGAGGCGCTCGACCAGGCGCTGGCCGACGAGGTCAAGAGCCGGATGTTCATGTTCGAGGACGTCGTGCAGCTCGACGACCGCTCGATCCAGCAGATCCTGCGCCAGGTCGACACCGCCACCCTGGCCCTCGCCCTCAAGGGCGTCCCGGACAAGGTGCGCGACAAGATCACCAGCAACCTGTCGTCGCGTGCCGGCGAGAGCCTGGTCGAGGAGATCGAGCTCATGGGCGCGGTCCGCCTGACCCAGGTGGAGGAGGCCCAGCAGGGCATCATCCGCACCATCCGCCAGCTGGAGGAGCAGGGCCAGATCATGGTCCGCCGAGGAGGCGACGATGAGTTCGTCGACTGACACCCCCGGCCTGTGGGCCACGGACGCCGACGTCACCGGCGTCCTGGACACCCCGGAGCTCCGCGAGGGCACCTGGACCCGGCTCGGCGACCGTGCCGTGCTGGGCGACCAGATCACCGAGCGCGCGCTGACCCGGCTCGCCCAGAGTACCGTCGAGGCCGCCCGCTCCCAGGGGTACGCCGTGGGCTGGGCCCAGGGTCGCCGCGAGGCGGCGGCCCAGGCCGCCACCGAGGCCGCCGAGACCGCCGCGCGCAACGCCGAGTCCGAGGAGCGGCGCGACACCGCACACGCCCTGACGCTCAGCGCCCTCGAGCAGGCCGCCGCCGCGTTCGCCGACTCGGTCGCCGAGGTCGCCGGCCGGCTCGAGGAGCAGGCGCTCCACCTGGCCCGCGAGCTCACCACGGTGCTGCTCGGTCGCGAGCTCGCCCTGGCCACCGACCCGGCGGGCGACGCCGTACGCCGAGCGCTGGACGTGCTGCCTGACGGCGGCGTGCCGGTGACGGTGCGCGTGCACCCCGACGTCCGCAGCGCGGCCGCCTCGGAGGCGCTCACCGCCCGCGGCGTCACCGTCGTCGCCGACGCCGACCTCGACGTCCACGACGCCGTGGTCGAGACCGACACGTCGTACGTCGACCGCGGCGTGGCCGCGGCCCTGACCCGCGTGCTGGAGGTCCTGTCGTGACCGCCCAGCTCCTCGAGTCGGTGCTCGCCCCCGTGGCCGGGTCCCGCGACGCCGCTCTGGCGGCCGCCGTGCCGCAGCGCCTGGGCCGCGTGTCCCAGCTGCTCGGCCTGAACCTGAAGGTCGTCGGCGTGCGCGCCGCGGTCGGTGACCTCCTGGAGATCCACGGCCCGACGCCGCTGCTCGCCGAGGTCGTGGCCAGCAGCACCGACAGCCTCACCTGCCTGCCGCTCGGGCGCACCGACGGCGTCCTCGTCGGCGCCCCGGTCCGCAGCACCGGCGGTCCGCTGAGCATCAAGGTCGGCGACGCCCTGCAGGGCCGGGTCCTGGACGGCCTGGGCCGACCGGTCGACGGCGGCGCCCCGCTCGAGTCGCTGCCCGGGATGGTCGACGTCGTCGTCGAGAACTCCGCGCCCGACGCCTTCACCCGGCCCCGGATCACCCAGCAGCTCGGCCTCGGCGTCCGGGCCCTGGACTCGCTGGTGCCCTGCGGCACCGGCCAGCGGATCGGCATCATGGCGGGCTCCGGCGTCGGCAAGTCCAGCCTGCTCTCCATGATCGCCCGCGGCACCGAGGCCGAGGTCTGCGTCCTCGCCCTGGTCGGCGAGCGCGGCCGTGAGGTGCGCGAGTTCCTCGAGAACGACCTCGGCCCCGAGGGCCTGGCCCGCTCGGTCGTGGTCGTCGCCACCTCCGACGCGCCTCCCGTGGAGCGGCTGCGCGCGGCGTTCGTCGCGACCCGGATCGCCGAGTCTTTCCGCGACGCCGGCAAGCACGTCGTGCTGATGATGGACAGCCTCACCCGCGTCGCCATGGCGCAGCGCGAGATCGGCCTGTCCGCCGGCGAGCCCCCCGCGACCCGCGGCTACCCGCCCAGCGTCTTCGCTCTGCTCCCCCGCCTGCTCGAGCGGGCCGGCACCTCACCGACCGGCTCGATCACCGGGCTCTACACCGTCCTCGTCGAGGGCGACGACATGCAGGACCCGATCGGTGACACCGCCCGCTCCATCCTCGACGGCCACGTCGTGCTGTCGCGGCGGCTGGCCACCTCGGGCCACTTCCCCAGCATCGACGTCCTGGAGTCCATCTCGCGGGTGAACTCCGCGGTGACGACTCCGCAGCAGCGCGGCGACGCCGGCCTGCTGCGGCGGATGCTCGCCGCGCACCGCAACGTCCGCGAGCTCGTCGAGATCGGCGCGTACGTCGCCGGCAGCGACCCGGACGCCGACGCGGCCATCGCCCGGCGCACCGACATCGACGACTTCCTGCGCCAGGACATGGACGACTCCACGTCGACCGAGGACACCTGGTCGCGCCTCGCCGGGCTGGTGGCGTCGTGAGCGCCCGCCACGACCGGGGCCTGCGGGCCGTCTCGCGGGTGCGCGACGTCCGCGAGCGCGACAGCCGGATCGGCCTCCAGCAGGCGCTGCGCGAGGAGGCCTCGCTGCAGTCGCGCCTCGACGTCCTGGAGGAGGCGATGCGCACCCACGGGGCCTTCATCTCCGGCGACATGCGCCAGTTCGTCGCCCTGCAGCAGTCGCTGGAGGCGCTGCGCGGCGCGGCCAAGGAGGCCCGCGAGGCCGCCGACGCGGCGGCCGTGATCAGCGCCAGCGCCCGCTCGCACTGGCACCACGACAAGACCCGACTCTCCGCCGTCGAGGGACTCCTCGAGCGCCGCGCCGACGAGCGCCGCGCCGAGGTGGAGAAGAAGGAGTCCCACGAGCTCGACGACGTCGCCGGCCGCCTGTGGCTGCGCGCGAAGACCCAGCACACCCAGAACGCCCGGAAGGAGGCCGCCTCATGAGCGTCACCGAGATCACCTCGCGCATCTCCCAGATCCAGTCGCAGCTCGCGCTGCTGGCTCCGCGCACGTCCTCGACGAGCGCCACCGCCTTCTCGCGGTCCCTGGCCACCGCCACCGCCGCCACCTCGGCGACCGGCAGCACCCTGCCGACCGCCGGCACGTCGACCACCGCCGGCACCGCCGACACCACCGGTGAGGACATCGTCGCGGAGGCCAAGAAGTACCTCGGCGTCCCCTACGTCTGGGGCGGCACCAGCCCCGACGGCATGGACTGCTCGGGCCTGGTCAAGCTGGTCTACGAGAAGTTCGGCATCGACCTGCCCCGCGTCTCCTACCAGCAGGCCGAGGCCGGCCGTCCGGTCGCCAGCATGGCCGAGGCGCAGCCCGGCGACCTGATCGCCTGGGACAACTCCAGCCGCAACAACGGCGTCGACCACATCGCCATCTACATCGGCGACGGCAAGATGATCGAGGCGCCCCGCACCGGCCTCGACGTCCGGATCATCGACGTCCCCTCGACCCCCGACGTGATCCGCCGGGTGCTGCCCGAGGGCGGCGCCACCGGCGTGACCCGCACCGCCGCCACCGGCGCCGGCGCGATCTCCCCCGACGTCCCCTACGCGAACCTGTTCACCGCCGCCGCGCAGAAGTACGGCGTCCAGGCGGACCTGCTCGCCGCCGTGGCCAAGCAGGAGTCGGGCTTCAACCCCAAGGCCGTCTCCCCGGCCGGCGCGCAGGGCCTGATGCAGCTGATGCCCGCCACCGCCAAGGGGCTCGGCATCACCGACTCGTTCGACCCCGCGCAGGCCGTCGACGGCGCCGCCCGGCTGCTGAGCGACCTGCTCGACCGCTTCGGCCGCACCGACCTGGCCCTGGCTGGCTACAACGCCGGTCCCGGCGCGGTGCTCCGCTACGACGGCATCCCGCCGTACCCCGAGACCCAGAACTACGTGCGCTCGATCCTGGCGAACGTGGGAGGCAGCTGATGTCCACCATGACCACCACCCCGGCCGGAGGCGCCCGCACCGCGGGCGCGACCACCGGCCCGACCGCCGGCGGCGCGACCGCCGGCGACGCCACCGGCTTCGGCGACCTGCTCGCCGCGCTGGTCCCCGGCAGCCCTGCCGG
Organism: Nocardioides lianchengensis; assembly: GCF_900101465.1. Taxonomy (GTDB): domain Bacteria; phylum Actinomycetota; class Actinomycetes; order Propionibacteriales; family Nocardioidaceae; genus Nocardioides; species Nocardioides lianchengensis. The sequence goes on along the minus strand of NZ_FMZM01000007.1, from coordinate 300,939 downwards.
CCTCGCCCTCGCCTCGTCGACGCCCGCCGGCGTCTGCGGCGCGGGACCCGAGGTGATCGTCTCCCAGGAGGACGTGGTCGTGGGGGCCACCGACTCCGCCCAGGTGGTCGTGGGGGCCGCCGGAGACGACACCGCCGGGTCCCGCACCGGAGACCCCGGCGCCGTCGTACCGGCGGACGAGGCGGAGCCGGCCACCGACCCGGGGGCGGTCGTGGACGCGGCCCTGCTCGCGCAGGCCCAGCTGGCGGCCCTGCCGCTGCTGGCGCCCGCGTCCGCGACGCCGGTCCCCGTCGTGGCGGGCGCCACCGCCGACGTCCCGGTCGAAGGGGTCGAGGGGGCCACCCCGGCGGGCGACGTCGCCCTGCCGGGCGAGGCGGTCGTCGAGCCCGGTCACTCGACCTCGGCCGACGCCGGCAGCAGCGACCCGGACCCGGACCGCTCCGCCCCGCAGCCCGCTGCCCCGGCGGCCGCGACCACCGGCACCGCTGCGAGCCCGACGCCGACGCCGAGTGCGCCGGCCGCGGACGCGACCGCCGCGGTCGCCCTCGCTCCCACGGCCGGCACCACGGCTCCCGCACCCACGCTCACCCGCGGCGAGGCCCGGCCCGCCGACGCGGTGCCCGGCCAGGTCTTCCCCGAGGTCGTCCGGCTCTCGCAGTCCGGCCCCGGCACCCACCGGGTCACGCTGCGGCTCGACCCCGGCACCCTCGGCGAGGTCCGGGTCACCCTGACCGTCCGCGACGGCGAGGTGCAGGTCCGGCTCGCCGCCCAGCACGACGCCCGCGAGGTGCTGGCCCAGGCGGCCCCCGACCTGCGCCGCCTGCTCGAGCAGTCCGGCAGCGTCGACGCCCGGGTGGCCGTGGCCGACCTCACCACCGGCACCACCACCGACACCTCCGGCGACCGCCCGTACGGCGGCGACCGGGGAGCCGGCACGGACGCCGACGGCGAGCGGCCCGCGTCGTACGACGGCCGCGAGCGGGAGTCGTCCCGCGCCCGGGCCGACGCCGAGCGGCTCGCGGTGTCCGAGCGGATCCGCGAGGCCCGGCCCCGCTCCGGACTCGACCTGGCCCTCTGACGCCCTGCTGACCACCACCCGTCCCGCACCACCCCGAGAAGGGAAATCGTCGATGCCCGTCGACAGCACCCAGGCCGCCGCGAGCGCCGGCCTCAGCAACCTGATCACCAACCAGTCGGCCGCGAGCTCGTCGACCGACAAGGACATGTTCCTGCAGCTCATGGTCGCGCAGCTGCGCTACCAGGACCCGATGAACCCCGCCGACTCGGGCGAGTTCCTCGCCCAGAACGCGCAGTTCACGGCCCTCGAGAAGATGCAGGCGGTCGCCGACCAGACCTCGCTCGTCCTCGGCGCCCAGATGGCCTTCGGCGCCAGCAGCCTGGTCGGCAAGCAGGTCGGCTACACCGACGCGGCCGGCAAGGACGTCACCGGCACGGTCCAGGGCGTCACCTTCGACGTCAGCGGCCCGATGCTCGACGTCGACGGCAAGCAGGTGCCGCTCGTGAACGTGCTCTCCGTCAAGGGCGGCGCCGCGTCGACCACCCCGACCTCCGCCACCTGATCCTCCACTCTCCCGCACCCCACCCTCGCTCCACCTCACCTAAGGACTGACCTGTGCTCCGTTCGCTCTTCGCCGGCATCAGCGGCCTCCGCGTGAACCAGACCATGCTCGACGTCACCGGCAACAACATCGCCAACGCCAACACCACCGGCTACAAGGCCAGCACCACCGTCTTCCAGGACACCCTGAGCCAGATGCTGACCAACGCCTCCGCCGCCGGCGACGCCCGCGGTGGCACCAACCCGATGCAGGTCGGGCTCGGCGTCCAGGTCGGCGGCATCGCCACCAACTTCGGCCAGGGCTCCAGCCAGCTCACCGGCCGCGGCACCGACCTGATGCTGCAGGGCGACGGCTTCTTCGTCGTCCGCCAGGGCGCGGAGACCCTCTACACCCGCGCCGGCGCCTTCAACTTCGACGAGAGCGGCGCGCTGGTCACCCCCTCGGGCAACCGGGTCCAGGGCTACGCCCTCGACGCGGCCGGCGAGCCCACCGGCGGCCTGGTCGACGTCACGCAGGACACCGCCAGCCTGACCCCGGCCGTGCCGGCCGGCGTCGAGCTGACGTCGTACGGCATCGGCGCGGACGGCATCCTGCGCGGTGTCTTCTCGGACGGCGTGCAGCGCGACATGGCCCGCATCGCGGTCGCCGACTTCACGAACCCGATGGGTCTGGAGAAGGTCGGCGAGACGTCGTTCCGCGTCTCCGCCAACTCCGGCGACCCGCAGCTGGGCGTACCCGGCGAGAACGGCAACGGCAAGATCGTCGCCGGCGCCCTGGAGATGTCGAACGTCGACCTCGCGGCCGAGTTCACCAACCTGATCCTCGCGCAGCGCGGCTTCCAGGCCAGCTCGCGCGTCATCACGACCTCGGACTCCGTGCTCGAGGACCTCGTCAACATCAAGCGCTGATAGCGGTCGCCGGCCGCCCCTCGGGGGGCGGCCGGCTCTCGGATATCTCGGACCTCGGGGGACGTCTCAGGTCGGGCGCGGCCCGGCCGATGAACCTCGTACGGCCATGGATGGCCGTGCCCCCCACGCACTAAGGATGGTGCCCCATGATCTTGCTGACCCGTCTCTCGGGTTCGCCGTTCGTTCTGAACTCGGACCTCATCGAGCGCATCGACAGCGCTCCGGACACCATCGTGACGTTGGTCGACGGCTCCAAGTACGTCGTCTCGGAGGACATGCGCGACGTCGTCGACGCCGTACGCCGCCACCGCGCCGAGGTGATCGCCCTCAGCGAGGCCGTGCAGATCGCCGCCGAGGCCGTGCACGCCCCGCCGCCGCCCCCGGCCCGCGAGCGCCCCAGCCTGAGCGTCGTCACCCCCGATGAGCACCGCTCGGAGGTGAACCGCTGATGAAGGACTTCGCCACCGTGATCGGCATCGTCGGCGCCCTGGTCATCATCGTCCTCTCCAACATCCTCGAGGGCGGTACGCCGTCCCACCTGATCCTGCTCCCGCCCATGCTGCTGGTCTTCGGCGGCACCATCTTCGCCACCCTCGCCAGCGGCACCCTGGGCGACGCCAAGGCGGCCGTGGTCTCCGCGAAGTCCGCCTTCGTCGGCGGCCCGAAGTCGGCCGCCGAGGTCGTCCCCTCGATCGTCTCCCTGGCGGAGAAGGCCCGCCGCGAGGGCCTGCTCGCGCTGGAGGACCAGGTCAAGGAGCTCGACGACCCGTTCCTGGCCAAGGGCGTCACGATGGCCATCGACGGCACCGACCCCGAGGAGGTCCGCGAGATCCTCGAGGCCGAGGTGCACGCGCGGAAGAAGGCGGACAAGCAGTCCGCGAAGTTCTTCGCCGACGCCGGCGCCTACGCGCCGACGATCGGCATCGTCGGCACCGTGATGAGCCTCGTGCACGTGCTGGGCAACCTCGACAAGCCCGACGAGCTCGGCCACATGATCGCCGCCGCGTTCCTCGCGACCCTGTGGGGCGTGCTGTCCGCCAACGTCATGTGGCTGCCGATCTCGAGCAAGCTCAAGCGGATCAGCGAGCTCGAGGCGACCCAGATGGAGGTCATCATCGAGGGCGTCGCGGCCATCCAGGCCGGCGCCAACCCGCGGATCATCGCGCAGAAGCTGACCTCCCTGCTCCCCGCCGGGCAGCAGCCCGCCGAGGAGGCGGCGTGAGATGAGCAAGCGGAAGAAGCACGAGGAGCACGAGGAGCACGAGAACCACGAGCGCTGGCTCGTCTCGTACGCCGACATGGTCACCGTGCTCATGGCGCTCTTCATCGTCATGTACGCGATGAGCACGGTCGACCAAGCGAAGTTCGACGCCCTGAAGAGCGGCCTGGCCGAGGGCTTCGGCCAGAAGTCGATCCTGTCCGGCCACGACTCGGTCCTCTCCGAGGCCAACGCCCCGATGGGCGGGATCACCCCGGAGCTGGCCACCCAGGAGCTCAACGACCGGGAGAGCCAGGCGGTCCAGGCCGCGCTGCGGACCCAGAACACGATGGCCGCCGGGCGGGCCCGGGCCGACGCCGAGGCGGAGGTCGACCGGCTCAACGGCGTCTACTCGCGGCTGCAGGCGGCGCTGAAGAAGCACGGCCTGCAGGACGACGTCCAGGCGACGTACGACGACCGCGGCCTGGTCGTCAGCCTGGTCTCGCGGCACGTGGTGTTCGCCGCCGACCTGGCGACGCTCACCGAGCGGGGCCGCGAGATCGTCGACACCCTGGCCCCGGTGCTGCGCGAGATCCCCGACCCGCTGCAGATCGACGGCCACACCAACCAGGCGTCGGGGAAGCCCCGCTACTACCCCAGCGACTGGGACCTCGCCTCGGCGCGCGCCATCACCGTGCTGCGGCGGCTCAGCGAGGAGCAGCGGATCCCCGGCGAGCGGCTGACGGCGGCGTCGTACGGGCACGAGCGTCCGCTGATCGATCCCCGCAAGCCCGGCTCGCAGGAGATCAACAAGCGCGTCGACATCGTGCTCGTCTCCGGCGAGTCGGCCTCGACGCGAGCCCTGCTCGCCGAGGTCGCGAAGGAGAAGCAGCAGCTGGCCGCGGCGGCGAAGGCCTCCGAGGCCGCCGAGACCGAGCCCACCACCGACACGACCGACACCCCCGACGAGCACGACACCACCACTGACCACGAGACGACCGCGGAAGGAGCGCACTGATGAGCGTCGCGACGATGCCCCCGAGCACGGAGGGCGGGGCAGCCGCCCCCGAGAAGAAGAGCAAGAAGAAGCTGATCATCGCGGTCGTGCTGGTCCTGGTGATCGCCGGCGCGGCGTACTGGTTCTTCCTGAAGCCGAAGGGTCCCGAGCCGGCACCCGAGCCCGGCGACGTGGTCGCCCTCGAGCCGGTGCAGGTCAACCTGGCCGAGGGCCACTACCTGCGGCTGAGCCTCGCCCTGCAGGCGACGACCACCGTCGCCCACGAGGTCGAGGGGAGCAAGGCGCTCGACCTGGCGATCGAGACCTTCACCGGCCAGAAGGTCGGCGCGCTGGCCAACAAGGAGAACCTCGCCCTGCTCAAGGAGGAGCTGCTGAAGGAGATCGAGCACGCCTACCACGGCGACGTCATGGACGTGTACTACACGGAGTTCGTCACGCAGTGACCGGAGCCCGCCGGGGAGCCGGGAAAAGTCTTCCCCTCGGATCCACTCAGGTCACCTGACGCTGCGCCGATGCAGCGAGCGTGAGCCAGACGAACCCCACGTTCTCCGGCAGCTCCCCCGGGCGCCCGGCCAGCCGGTCGCGACGTCGTGCCCGGACCAGCGAGCCTGTCCCCTACGACTTCAAGCGACCCGTCCAGCTGTCCCGTGAGCACCAGCGCATCCTGCAGCTGGGGTTCGACACCTTCGCCCGCCAGGCGATGACCGTGTTCACCTCGGCGCTGCGCAGCGTCTGCCACGTCGAGGTCACCAAGGTCGAGCAGTCGACCTACCACGAGTACGTCGACTCGCTGGGCGGCATGACCTACATGACGCTGTTCACCAACGAGCCGATGCCCGGCTCCGGCGTCCTGGAGATCCCGCTCAACGCGGTGATGTCCTGCATCGACCATATGCTCGGCGGCCCCGGCTCCGGCCGCCAGCCCGAGCGCCCGCTGACCGACATCGAGAGCGGCGTCATCAAGGGCGTCGTCGCCCGGCTGCTCGGCGAGATGCGCTACTCGCTGGCCGACATCGTCTCCGTCGAGCCCGAGATCACCGGCGTCGAGTACAGCCCCCAGTTCGCCCAGGTCGCCGGCCCCGCCGACATCGTCGTCGTGGTCCGCCTGGAGCTCCGCATCGCCGACCGGGCCCACCGGATGACCGTGTGCCTGCCGTTCAACGGCCTGCTGCCGCACCTCACCGCCGCCGCCGCTCCCGCTCCCGTCTCCAACCGCGAGCGCGCCGAGCGCGAGCGCGCCGCCGGGATGCTCCAGGGCAAGTTCCAGACCGTGCCGGTGGACGTCTCCGTCCGCTTCCGCAGCACCGGGCTGGACTCCGCCACGCTCTCGACGCTGCAGCTCGGCGACGTGCTGCGCCTGGCCCACCCGGCCTCGGCACCACTCGACGTCACCGTCGACGACACCGTCTTCGCACACGCGACGGCCGGGGCTCAGGGACCCCGGCTCGCCGCCCTCATCGTCGCGACCCCTGAGGAGAGCAAGTGACTGCCATGACCCCCGACCTCGACCCTCGCCTGTCGAGCCTGCTCGCAGCTGCGGCGGACGCCGTCGCGCCGCTGCTGCCGGCCGCCGACGAGCTGGCGCCGGGTGATCCGCAGCCGGCCACCGAGCACATCACCGACCTGTTCGCCGGCGCCGCGGTCGCCGGGCTCACCGGCCCGCTGCGCGGCATGATCGGCGTCCTCGTCGGCCGCGACCTGGTCGACGCGCTGAAGGACACCCCGCTCGGCTCCCTCGACCTGGCCGCCGCCGCCCAGCCGGCGCTCGACGCCGCCGCCGAGGTCCTCGGCTGCAGCGTCAACAAGGCCCGCCAGGTCACCCTCGACACCGTCGACGCCGAGCTCGGCGACGACCTGTGGGCGGTGCCGCTCATCGGGATGACCATCTCCGGCGCGCTGCTGGTCCCGACCTCGGTGCTGGCCGCCGCGGCGGGTGTCGAGCTGCCCGAGTCCGAGGTCCTCGACGTCGTGGACGCGGTCGAGGCGGAGACCTCGGACAGCCCCGAGGCCGTCGCCACGACCACCGCCACCTCCGAGGCGCCGGCCGCCGCCGGCCCGGTGGCCGACCTCGGCGACGCCGCCCTCTACGACACCGCGGACCACGAGGCGTACGACGAGCCCACCGCCCTCCCGCCCGGCCGCCCGGCCCTCGCGCTGCCCCCGACCGCCCGGCTCCGGCCGATCGCCGGCGGCCGCGGCATCGAGATGCTGCACGGCGTCGAGATGGAGGTCACCGTCGAGCTGGGCCGGACCCGGATGCCCGTCCGCGAGCTGCTCGCGCTGGCGCCCGGCGCCGTCCTCGAGCTCGACCGGGCCGCCGGCAGCCCCGCCGACCTGCTGGTCAACGGCCGGCTGATCGCCCGCGGCGAGGTCGTCGTCGTGGACGAGGACTTCGGCCTGCGGGTCACCGAGATCATCAACGACGAGAGCGCGGCGAGCTGACCCATGATGGAGCTCGCCGTTCGGATGGTCGTCTCGCTGGCCGTCGTCGTGGGTCTGCTGCTGCTGTGCGTCCGCTTCGGCGGGAAGAGGTTCAAGGGCCGCTCCGGCTCGCCCCTGCAGGTCCTGCACCGCCAGTCGCTGAGCCGCAGCTCGGGCGTCGCCCTGGTCTCGGTCGGTGGCCGGATGCTGCTCCTCGGCACCACCGACCAGCAGGTCCAGATGCTCACCGAGATCGATCCGGCCGAGGTCGAGGCGCCGGCCGAGCCCGCCGCCGAGGCCCCGGTCGCCGTGGCTCCGGTCGCGACGCCCGTCCCCGTGGCCCTCGCGGCCCCGGACAGCCTGCTGGGCTCGATGGCCGGCCAGGTCGACGAGCCCACCCGCTGGCTGCAGCCCAAGGGTGCCCAGAAGCGCGGCCAGAAGCGCGGCCTGGCCGCCGCGGCCACCGCCACCCCCGTGTACGTCGCTCCTGCCGTCACCGCTCCGCTGCCCGCCCTCGCGCCGGTCGAGGAGGCCCAGGTGGCCTCGTTCGCCGCCACCCTGGAGGCCGAGCTGGAGGCCGAGCTGAAGGCCGCCGTCGCGGCTCCGCAGCTCTCCCCCGCCCAGGTCCTGCTCCAGGAGGAGCAGGACCAGAGCCCCCTCGCCGGCTCGCTGCTCTCCCCGGACACCTGGCGCCTCGCGGCGCGTGCGGTCTCCCGGCGCGCCTCGTGACCCGCCTGCTCCAGCGCCTCGGACTCGTCCTGGGCGCTCTCCTCGGCATGCTCGTGATCGGGGGCCTCGGGGTGCTCGCGCAGCCCGCGGCCGCCGCGCAGCCCGTGGCTCAGTCCGTCGTGCAGCCGGTCGCCGCGGCGCCGGCCGGCGCGATCCTGGCCACCGTCGAGGAGGGTCCGGAGGGACCCGCCGGTCCGGACGGACCGGACAGCGCCGGTGGCGACTCGGTCATCGTCGAGCTGGACGGGCTGACCGACAAGCCCAGCTCGTCGATCACCCTGCTGCTGACCCTCACCCTGCTCTCGCTGGCCCCGGCCCTGCTGCTGACCTGCACCTGCTTCACCAAGATCCTGGTGGTGCTGGGCCTGACCCGCAACGCGCTCGGGCTCCAGCAGACGCCGAACAACCAGGTCCTCGCCGGTCTGGCGCTCTTCCTGAGCCTGTTCATCATGGCGCCGGTGCTCTCCGAGATGAACGACGTCGGCGTGCAGCCCTACCTGGACGGCGAGCTGACCAGCGCCCAGGCCTGGGACTCCGGCATCGAGCCGCTGCGCACCTTCATGCTGAAGCAGGCGGGCGACGAGGAGATCGAACTGCTCGCCAACGTCGCCGAGCGCGACCTGCCGGCCGAGCGCGCCGACACCCCGATGACGATGCTCGTCCCGGCCTTCATCCTCAGCGAGCTGAAGCAGGCCTTCATCATCGGCTTCATCATCTTCATCCCCTTCCTGGTCATCGACCTGGTCGTGAGCGGGGCGCTGATGGCGCTCGGCATGATGATGATGCCGCCGGTGATGGTCTCCCTGCCCTTCAAGCTGCTGCTCTTCGTCCTCGTCAACGGGTGGGGACTGGTGATCACGTCCCTGGTCGCCAGCTACCAGTAGGGATCCGTCATGTCCGACACCGACATCATCGACATCGCCATGCAGACCATGATGGTCGCGCTGAAGCTGTCCGCCCCGATCCTGGTCACCGCCCTCGCGGTCGGCTTCCTGGTCTCGCTGTTCCAGTCGATGACCCAGATCCAGGAGTTCACCCTCGCCTTCGTCCCGAAGGTGGTCGCCGTCGGCGGCGCCATCGTGCTCAGCGGCAACTGGATGCTGCACACCCTGATGACCTTCACCGAGCAGCTCTTCGAGCGCATCCCCTCGCTCCTCGGCTGACCCGGGAACCCGGAGACCTGATCCCATGACCGTCTCGGTGGCCGGTGAGCCCGCGATCGCGTTCCTTCTCGCGTCGCTGCGCATCATCGCGTGGGTGGCCGTGGTGCCGCCCTTCGCCTCACGTGGCATCCCGGCCGGCGCCAAGGTGGTGCTCAGCCTCGGGCTGGCCCTCACCGTCGCCCCGGCGATGGCGCAGACCGAGATCCCGGTCGAGACCTTCCCGCTGATCGTGACCGCGCTGACCCAGGTGCTGATCGGGCTGGCCATGGGCTTCCTGACCATGCTGCTGTTCACGGCGATCGCGGCGGCGGGCAGCATGATCGACGTCTTCGGCGGCTTCGCCCTCGCCCAGGGCTTCGACCCGCTGTCGATGAACAGCTCGACCATCTTCGGCAAGTTCCACCAGATGCTCGCCACGATGATGCTCTTCGCCAGCGGCGGCCACCTGGTGGTCATCGGTGGCCTGCTCACCACCTTCCGGCTGCTCCCGATCGGCACCTCCCCCGACCTCGACGGCGGCGCCGCGCTGTTCACGAAGGCCTTCGAGGTGTTCTTCGTGACCGCGGTGCAGATCGCGATGCCGATGATCGCGGTGCTCTTCATCGCCGACCTGGGCCTGGCCCTGATGACCAAGGTCGCGCCCGCCCTCAACGCCCTGAACGTCATGTTCCCGGCCAAGATCGGGCTGACCCTGCTGCTCGTCGGGCTCTCCTTCCCGGTGCTCCCGGGCGTCACCGACCACCTCGTCGACCTGGCTCTCGAGGCCATGGCGGCCCTCGCCGGAACGGGATAGCAGGCCATGAGCGACGAGAAGACCGAGAAGCCCACTCCCAAGCGCCTGAAGGAGGCGCGCAAGGAGGGGCAGGTCGCCCGGACCCAGGAGCTGGGTGCCTGGTCGGCGCTGCTGCTCGCCTCCCTGGCCGTCCCGACGCTGGTCGGCTGGGAGCTGACGGCGCTGCAGGAGCTGCTCGCCCACAGCCTGCGCACCCTCGAGGACCCCACGATCCCGCACGCGATGCGGCTGCTCGCCGAGGGCGGCAAGCACGTCTTCGTCGCCGTGATGGCCCTGTCGGTCGGGATGCTGCTGGTCAGCGTGGCCGGCACCATCGCCCAGGGCGGCTTCTACGTCGCCACCAAGGCGGCCAAGCCCTCGGCCAAGAACCTCAACCTGCTCTCGGGCGCCAAGCGCGTCTTCGGCCCGCACGCCCTCTGGGAGGGCATCAAGATGCTGGTCAAGTGCTCGATCGTGGCCGTGATGGTCTACGGCTCGGTCCGCAGCATGATGCCGCTGCTCGGCGGCATGGTGCCCTTCGGCACGGTGTTCGAGGCCGCCGGGGACCACGCCGTCTCGCTGCTGCGCAGCGTCGCCGTGGCGGGGGTGGTCATGGCCGCCGTCGACTACGCCGTCATGCGCCGTCGTACCGGGAAGCAGACCCGGATGAGCAAGCACGACATCAAGCAGGAGCACAAGCAGAGCGAGGGCGACCCGCTGATCAAGAGCGCCATCCGCGGCCGCCAGCTCGCCGCCGCGCGCAACCGGATGATGGCCGACGTCCCGCAGTCCGACGTGGTGCTGGTCAACCCGACCCACGTCGCCGTGGCGCTGCGCTACCAACCGGACAAGAACGCCCCGATCGTGGTCGCCCGCGGCGCCGGCGCGATCGCCGCGAAGATCCGCGAGACCGCTACCGGTGCCGGGGTGCCGCTGGTCCAGGACGTGCCACTGGCCCGTGCCCTCTACTCCTCCACCGAGGTCGGCCAGCAGATCCCGGCCGAGCTGTTCGCCGCGGTCGCCCAGGTGCTGGCCTTCGTCATCGGCCGCCGCAACTCCGGCCGCCCCGGTGGCCGCCACGACAGCCCGCGCCGCGTCGAGGTTCCCCAGGTCGCGCCGGCCGGCCACCGCAAGCGTCGTACGCCGACTCCCGCGATCTCCTCAGCACCGGCCCTCAGCGGCCGATAGGGCGTCTGACGCCAGGACGGCGTCACCACGTGGGCCAGGGACGGCGACCGCATCCGAACGCAGGAGACGACGCGCCCCATGGGCCTCAAGCGACTCACACAGCTCGGCGTACCCGTCGGCATCGTCATGATCGTGGTGATGCTGGTCGTCCCGCTGCCGGCCGTCCTGCTCGACCTGCTGATCGCCGCCAACATCACCGGCGGCCTGCTGGTGCTGTTGACCGCCATGTTCGTGGTCCGGCCGTTGGACTTCGCGTCCTTCCCCGCGGTGCTGCTGGTGATGACCCTGTTCCGCCTGGCGCTCAACGTGAGCGCCACCCGGCTGGTGCTGGTCGACGGCTACGCCGGCAAGGTGATCGAGACCTTCGGCCACTTCGTGGTCGGCGGCTCGCTCATCGTCGGCCTGATCATCTTCGCGATCCTGCTGGTCATCCAGTTCATGGTGATCACCAAGGGCGCCGAGCGGGTCGCCGAGGTCGGCGCCCGCTTCACCCTCGACGCGATGCCCGGCAAGCAGATGGCCATCGACGCCGACCTGAACTCCGGCCTGATCGACGAGGACGAGGCCCGCCGCCGGCGCGCCGAGGTGCACGCCGAGGCCGACTTCTACGGCGCGATGGACGGTGCGTCCAAGTTCGTCAAGGGCGACGCGATCGCGGCCATCATCATCACGGTGGTCAACCTGCTCGGCGGCTTCGCGATCGGCATGACCCAGATGGGCCTGTCCCCCGCCGACGCGATCTCGACCTACAGCCTGCTCTCCGTCGGCGACGGCCTGGTCTCGCAGATCCCGGCCCTGCTGATGTCGGTCGCCACCGGCCTCATCGTCACCCGCAGCGCGGGCGAGGGCGACATGGGCTCCGACATCATCCGGCAGATGACCGCCCGCAAGCTGCCCCTCCAGGTGGCCGGCTTCGCCGCGATGACGATCTGCCTGATCCCGGGCCTGCCCAAGATCCCCTTCCTCCTCACCGGCGGTGTGCTGCTGCTGATCTCGACACGGGCCGAGTCCGAGAAGCCGACGAAGTCCGCCGCCGAGGCCGCGGTCGCCGAGGTCACCTCCCGCACCGACGACTCGCCCGAGGGCCTGGCCGCCGAGATCCAGGTCGACCCGCTCGGCCTCGAGCTCTCCGCGGACCTGATCGACCTGGTCGACACCACCAGCGGCGGCGACCTGCTGGAGCGGGTCAAGGCACTGCGCCGGAAGGTCGCCGCCGAGATCGGCGTCGTCGTCCCCCCGGTGCGCACCCGCGACAACCTCGAGCTGCCCGCCCGGACCTACGCCATCAAGCTCTTCGACGTCGAGGTCGCCCGTGGCGAGGCACCGCACGGCTGCGTCCTGGCGATCGGGGACATGCTCGGCTCGCTGCCCGGCGAGCCGACCCGGGAGCCGGTCTTCGGCCTCGAGGCCAAGTGGATCCCCAGCGAGCTGCGCAGCCAGGCCGAGCTCAGCGGCGCCACCGTCGTGGACCGCGCGGCCGTCATCACCACCCACCTCGCCGAGGTCGTCTCGACGCACGCCGGCCGGCTGCTCGGCCGCGAGGACGTCAAGATGCTCACCGAGGTCGTCAAGCGCAGCCACCCCAACGTGGTCGAGGAGCTCACCCCGGCGATGCTCAGCCTGGGCGAGGTGCAGCGGGTCCTGCAGACCCTTCTCGACGAGGGCGTCTCGATCCGCGACCTGGTCCGGATCTTCGAGTCCCTCTCGCTGCGGGCCCAGGCCACCAAGGACCTCGACTCGCTCGTCGAGGCCGCCCGCGGCGCCCTCGGCCCGGCCATCGTGGCCCCGCACGTCACCGACGGCACCGTGCACGTGATCAGCTTCGAGCCGCAGTTCGAGCAGCGGATGCTCGAGTCGCTGCGCCCCTCGGACCAGGGCTCGATGATCGTCCTCGACCCGCTGACCGCCCAGGCCGCGGTCGGCAGCGTCGCCCAGCTGATGGTCGACGCGGAGAACCGCGGCATCCGGCCGGTGCTGGTGTGCGCGCCCCAGCTGCGCACCGCCGTACGACGGCTCGTGCACACGGCCGTCGACCGCCTGCCCGTGCTCGCCTACACCGAGCTCACCGGGACCGCCCAGGTCCGCTCCGCCGGCGTCGTGTCCACCGACGCCGCCCATAACCAGTTGATGGAGGCCACCGCATGAGGATGCTGTCCGCTCCGGTCCTGCTCGGCGCCGTGCTCGCGTCGTCGCCCGCGCTCTACCAGGGTCTGGTCACCCGGACCGTGCCGCTCGAGGAGGCCGGCGGCCGGTTCGCCGTCGCCCTGGTGCTCGCCTGGGTCGCGATCTCCGCCGTCGCGATGATGGTCGGCGAGCCGCCCAAGCCGGTCGTCGCGACCGACGAGGAGGGCGACGCCGACGTCACCGCGATCGGTGACGCCGTACCGGGAGAGGCGCCGCAGGCGGCGTAGCCTCCACGTCGTGGGCGAGCGCGCGCTGAGCTTCGGGGCGGTGGCGGCGGCCTACGAGCGCTTCCGGCCGGGCTACCCCGACCGCCTCGTCGACGAGATCGAGGCGTACGCCGCCCGCCCCGTCCGTACCGCGCTCGAGATCGGGGCCGGCACCGGGAAGGCCACCCGCGTCCTCGCGGCCCGCGGCGTCGCGGTGACCGCCACCGACCCGGACGCCGCGATGCTCGCCGAGCTGCGCCGGCACGTCCCGGGCACCGTCACGACCGTGCACGCCTCCTTCGAGGAGCTGCCGATCGACCGCACCCACGACCTGGTCCTGGCCGCGGCCGCCCTGCACTGGACCCGACCCACCGGCCGCTGGCCCCGCGTCGCGGCGCTGCTCGCCCCCGGCGGCGTGCTCGCGTCCTGCGGCGGCCCGGTCGAGCTCGCCGACCCCGACGTCGACGCGGTCGTCCGCGCGACCCGCGGGACGCTGCTCCCCGACGACGGGATCGCCGCCCCCGACGGCACGCCCCCGGACAGCGCCCTGCAGTGGCCGGGCACCGAGCTGGTCGCCTCGCCGCTGTTCACCGACGTCCGCCAGCTGCGGATCGTGCGCCGGCTGACCCTCTCGGCCGACGACTACGTCGGCCACCTCACGACGATCTCCGCCTACCGACAGCTCCCGGCGGCGGACCTGGCGACGGTCCTCGAACGGATCCGCGCGGTGCTGCCGGCGGAGGTGACTCTCGACGCCGACCTCGTGCTGCACCTGGCGCGGTCGGTGCGGACATGAAGCGACCCGCAGGCGTGGTGCCGGACCGGGGTCCGGACCGCACCGGGGGACGTGGTCCCGGTTCGCCTGCGGGTCGGGTAGCTGCTTGGTATTCGCCAGCAGCGTCAGGGGCGCTTCCGCCCCGTCGTCCTGCTGGGGCTGCTAGCGGGCAGCCACCTCACGCGTCCTAAAAGAACTCATTCTTCGGACCACCTCCTTTCCCGTGTACGAAAAGGCTAGGTCGACCGCTCAGGCCGCTCAAGGCCTTTTTCGGCGGGGTCGGCCCCGCGGGACAGCTGGGCCCTACCCCGCCTCCGCCGCGGCGAACTGCGACGCGTGCAGCCGGGCGTAGGCCCCGTCGGCAGCGAGCAGGTCGACGTGCGTGCCCTGCTCGACGATGGCGCCGTCCTCCATCACCAGGATCAGGTCGGCGTCGCGGATGGTGGAGAGCCGGTGGGCGATGACGAACGACGTCCGGTCGGTGCGCAGCGCGGCCATCGCGTGCTGCAGCAGCAGCTCGGTGCGGGTGTCGACCGAGCTGGTGGCCTCGTCGAGGATCAGCAGCGCGGGGTCGGTGAGGAAGGCCCGGGCGATGGTGACCAGCTGCCGCTCCCCCGCCGACAGGTTCGACCCCGACTCGTCGACGACCGTGTCGTAGCCGTCGGGCAGCGAGTGCACGAAGCGGTCCACGAACGTCGCCCGCGCGGCCTCGAGCACCTCCTCCTCGGTGGCGCCGGGGCGGCCGTAGGCGATGTTGTCGCGGATCGAGCCCTCGAACAGCCAGGTGTCCTGCAGCACCATCCCGACCTGGCCCCGCAGCTGCGCCCGGGGTACGGCGGCGATGTCGACGCCGTCGATCGTGATCCGGCCGGCGTCGACGTCGTAGAAGCGCATCACCAGGTTGACCAGGGTCGTCTTGCCCGCGCCCGTCGGGCCGACGATGGCCACGGTCTGGCCGGGCCGGGCCACCAGCGAGAGGTCGGTGATGAGCGGGCGCTCGGCGTCGTACGAGAAGGAGACGCGCTCGAAGGCCACCTCGCCCCGACGCGCGGCCGGGACCCCGGAGTCCGCCGACTCGACCGGCTCCTCGTCGGCGTCGAGCAGCTCGAAGACCCGCTCGGCCGAGGCCACGCCGGACTGCAGCAGGTTGGTCATCGACGCCACCGTCGTGAGCGGCTGGGTGAACTGCCGCGTGTACTGCACGAAGGCCTGCACCTCCCCGAGCGTCAGCGCGCCGCTGGAGACCCGGAGGGCGCCCACGACGGCCACCATGACGTAGTTGAGGTTGCCGACGAACATCATCGCCGGCATCACCAGGCCGCTGATGAACTGTGCCTTGAAGGAGACGTCGTACAGGCCCTCGTTGTGCTGCTCGAAGGCCTCCTCGACCTCGCGGGTGCGGCCGAACACCTTCACCAGCGCGTGCCCGGAGAAGGACTCCTCGATGTGCGCGTTGAGCTGTCCGGTACGACGCCACTGCGCGACGAACTGGCCCTGCGACTGCTTCATGATGGCCCGGGTCACCAGCAGCGAGACCGGCACGCTGACCAGCGCGACCAGGGCCAGCAGCGGCGAGATCCACAGCATCATGGCCAGCACCGCGAGCACGGTCAGCACCGACTGGAGCAGCTGGCTCATGGTCTGCTGCAGGGTCTGGCTGACGTTGTCGATGTCGTTGGTGACGCGCGAGAGCAGCTCGCCGCGGGGCGAGCGGTCGAAGTAGCCGAGCGGCAGCCGGTGGATCTTGTCCTCGACGTCCTGACGCATCCGCCGCACGGTGCGCTGGACGACGCTGTTGAGGACGTAGCCGGCCAGCCAGGACAGCAGCGACGCGACGACGTAGACGGCCAGCACGATCAGCAGCCAGCGACCGACGGCGTCGAAGTCGACGCCCTCGCCGGGGACGACGCCCTGCCCCTGGACCGCCTCGGGCAGCTCGGAGTCGGGCGTGCCCGCGGGCAGCCGGCCGCCGACGAACCCGCGGAAGACCAGGTCGGTGGCGTGCCCGAGCAGTCGCGGGCCGATCGACATCAGCACGACCGACACCACGACCAGGGCGACCACCAGCGAGGCCGCCCAGCGGTCGGGCCGCATCCCGGCGACCAGCCGGCGCGCGGACGGCCCGAAGGTCATCGCCTTCTGGCCGACCTGACCGCCTCCCATCGGACCCCGGCCGGGGCCGCCCTGGGGCGCCTCGATCCGCTCGGTGGCCTTGAACTCCTGCTTCTGGGTGGTCATGCGGCGTCCTCGGTGGTGAGCTGGGAGGCGACGATCTCCTGGTAGGTCCCGCAGTCGGCCAGCAGCTCGTCGTGGGTGCCGCGGCCGACCACCCGGCCGTCCTCCAGCACCACGATCAGGTCGGCGTCGCGGATCGTGGAGATCCGCTGGGCGACGACCACGACGGTCGCGTCGGTGGTCACCGGCCGCAGCGCGGCGCGGAGCCGGGCGTCGGTGGCCAGGTCGAGGGCCGAGAAGGAGTCGTCGAACAGGTAGATCGCCGGACGTCGTACGACGGCGCGGGCGATGGCCAGGCGCTGCCGCTGGCCGCCCGACAGGTTGGTGCCGCCCTGCGCGACCGGGGCGTCGAGGCCCTCGGGCAGCGCCGTCACGAAGTCGCGCGCCTGCGCGACCTCGAGCGCCGCCCACATGTCCTCCTCGGTCGCGTCGGGTCGGCCGTGCTGGAGGTTGCTGCGGACGGTGCCGGAGAAGAGGTAAGCCTGCTGCGGCACCAGGCCGACCGCCCCCCACAGCACGTCGGGGTCGAGGTCGCGCACGTCGACGCCGCCGACCCGGACCACGCCCCCGGTCGCGTCGAAGAGCCGCGGGACCAGGTTGACCAGCGTGGTCTTGCCGGCACCGGTCGAGCCGACGACGGCCGTCGTGGTGCCGGGCCGGGCCGACAGCGAGATCCCGTCCAGCACCGGGTCGGCCGCGCCCGGGTAGGCGAAGGTGACCTCGTCGAGGTCGAGCCGCCCCCGGTCGGCCGGGTCGGGGGTGACCGGCCGGGCCGGCGGCCGCACGGACGTCTCGGTGTCGAGCACCTCGGCGATCCGCTCTCCGCAGACCGCCGAGCGCGGGACCTGCATGAGCATGAACGTCCCCATCATCACCGACATCAGGATCTGCATCAGGTAGGAGAGGAAGGCGGTCAGCGCGCCGACCTGCATCTGGCCGCTGTCGACCCGGTGGCCGCCGAACCAGATGACGGCGACGCTGGACACGTTCACGACGAGCATGGCCAGCGGGAACATCGTGGCCATCCAGCGACCGGCCGTCACGGCCACGTCGGTGAGCCGGTCGTTGGCCGCGCCGAAGCGCTCCCGCTCGTGCGGCTCGCGGACGAAGGCCCGGACCACGCGGATGCCGCTGATCTGCTCGCGGAGCACCCGGTTGACCTCGTCGATGCGCTCCTGCATGACCCGGAAGCTCGGCACCATCCGCGAGATCACGAAGCCGACGCTCACGAAGAGCGCCGGCACCACGACCGCGAGGATCCAGCCCAGCCCGACGTCCTCGCGCAGCGCCATCACCACGCCGCCGACCATCATGATCGGCGCGGACACCGCGATCAGGCAGGTCATCACGACCAGCATCTGCACCTGCTGGACGTCGTTGGTGGTGCGGGTGATCAGCGACGGCGCCCCGAAGTCCTGGACCTCGCGGGCCGAGAACGTCCCGACCCGCTGGAACAGGTCGCGCCGGACGTCGCGCCCGAAGGACGTCGCCGTGCGGGCGCCGTACCAGGACGCCCCGACGGAGCAGAGGATCTGCACCACCGAGACGGCGAGCATCAGCCCGCCCAGGCGCCAGATGGTGGCGGTGTCCCCGGTGACGATCCCCTCGTCGATGATCCGGGCGTTGAGGCTGGGCAGGTAGAGCATCGCCAGCACGCCGACGAGCTGGAGCAGCACGACGGCGGTGAGCCAGGTGCGGTACGGCGCGAGCCGCGTGCGGAGCAGCCGGACGAGCATGTCAGTCCTTCCTCAGGGTGCCGTGGAGCACGACGTCGACGATCTGGTCGGGGGTGAGCAGTCGCCCGTCGGCGACCTTCTGGTGGCTGCCGGCGAAGGTGAGCAGGCGCAGCACGTGCACGAACTCCTCGACGGGTACGGCGAGTCGCGCCGCGTCGGCCCCGACCACGCCGACGAGCAGCCCTTCGAGCCGGGCCCGCCAGGCGTCGGCCTGGGCGGAGTCGTGCAGGTGGTCGGGCGGGCCGACCAGGCCGACCTTCTGCATCAGCCCGAAGGTGGCGCGGAAGCGCTGCTGGAGGATCGAGACCAGCCGCACGAGCCGGTCCTCCAGCGGTAGCTGGCCGTCGATCTCCTCGATCCGGGCCACCACGTTGCCGGGATCGAAGGCCCGCGCGATGGCGGCGTCGACCAGCTCCTCCTTGGTCGCGAAGACCCGGAAGATGGTGCCCTCCGCGATCCCCGCGGCCTCGGCGATCAGCCGGCTCGTCACCGCCCGGCCGTGGACGTGCAGCAGCGGCACGGTCGCCGAGAGGATCACCTCCCGCCGTTCGTCCGGCGAGAGCGGCCGGGCCCGGGTCCGGGCGGTGCGCGGTCCGCGCAGGTCCTCGTTCACGTCGTGAAGCCTAAGTGAGTGAGTGCTCACTCACAAGCGGGTTCTCGGATACCCCCCAGGGAAGGGAGCGAGGCATGCGCCGCCACCTCCTCCTGGTCACCGCGCTCGTCACCTCAGTCGCCCTCGCCGTCGCAACGACCGTGCTGGCCGTGCTGTGGGCCGGCGACGGCGAGGACCGCGAGATCGCCGACCAGGTGCGGGCCAACCGTGCGGTCTGGGACGCCCGCCTCGCCGACCTGCGGACCTTCGAGGACTCCGTCGGACCACTGTGGACGACCGGCTCGCTGCGGGTCGCCGCGTACGGCGAGGTGGCTGTCACCCGACGCACCGGGGTCCGCAGCGGCGAGCCCGCGCCCGACGTCTACACGCTGCCCGACGGGAAGCGGGAGGCCTGCCGTCCCGGCGTCGGGGAGGCCGGTGAGCGCACCGTCCTCCAGGTGTGCCGTGAGAGCTCTCGCGGCGAGATGGCGGTGGCGGAGGACCTGCCCGCCGACCAGATGGACGACACGGCCACGATC
The DNA here is from genome assembly GCF_900101465.1 of Nocardioides lianchengensis. Taxonomy (GTDB): domain Bacteria; phylum Actinomycetota; class Actinomycetes; order Propionibacteriales; family Nocardioidaceae; genus Nocardioides; species Nocardioides lianchengensis. The sequence continues at coordinate 281,695 of NZ_FMZM01000007.1, read as the reverse complement.
ACCGTCACCGAGTGGCGCACCATGCCGGGTGCCACCGACGCCCGCGTCTTCGTCGACGTCGAGGCGCCGGTCGTCACCGGACCCGGCGAGGCGGCGCTCCGCGCCCAGCTCGAGCGGGCGATGGACCTCGCCGAGCCTCGGTTCGCGGCGATCGAGATCCAGCAGCTCGACCTCGACTCGCCCACGTGGACCGACTACGACTTCCAGCTCGACGCCGCTGTCTGGGGCACGCAGCCGGCCCCGGTCATCAGCGACGAGTGAGCCGCGCCCGCTGGGCCAGCCAGACCAGCAGCCCCACCGCGACGCCGACCGCGACGGTCCGGGCGTCGATCTCGCCGGCGAACAGCAAGGCCGACCAGGCGATGGTGAGCAGCGGCTGCAGCTGCTGGACCTGGCTGACCCTCGCGGTGCCTCCGCGCGCGAGGCCGGCGTACCAGGCGAAGAACCCGAGCAGCTGCGAGACCAGCACCAGGTAGGCGAACCCGCCGAGCACCGTGGGCGACCAGCTCACCTCGCTCACGAACAGCGAGACCACGCCGAGCGGGAGGGTCAGCGGCAGCAGCACGACCAGGCTCCAGCAGATGCTCTGCGGGCCGCCGAGCGTGCGAGCCTGATCGGCGCCGATCGCGTAGCCGACCGACGCACAGACCACCGCGCCCAGCATCTCCAGGTCGCCGGTCCCGAACCCGTCGCCGCCCGCCCCCGGCCGCGAGAGCAGGTACGCCGTCAGCACCGCGACCCCGGTGCCGCTCGCAAGCCAGAACGACCCGGGCAGCCGCTCGTCACCGAGCACCGCCGCGACGACCGCGGTGCAGGCGGGCAGCAGGCCGAGGATCACCGCACCCCGGCCGGGGTCGATGGAGGTGACCGCGGCCGAGGAAAGCAGCTGGAAGGCCAGGCCGACCATGAGTCCGCCGACCGCCAGCGCCGGCAGCGCCCGCCGGTCCGGACGCGGTGCGCGCGCCGCGCGCAGGATCGCCAGGGCCAGGATCCCGGCGGCGAGCGAGCGCCACACCGTGATGGTCCACGGGTCGGCCCCGGCGACGGCCCAGACATTCGCCGGCAGCGAGAAACTGAAGCCCACCACGCCGACCAGCCCCAGGAACCAGCCACGGGACGCCGCTTGCGGTGGAGCGTTACCCGGTCGTGCGGCCAGCCTGATAACGCTACTCTGATCTTCCATGAATGACGATAACAGTCGCGGCGCCCTGCTGTCCGCGCTCCGCGACCTCGTCGCTGCCGGCCCGGTCGGCGCGCGACTGCCGTCGGTCCGCGAACTGCAGCGTCACTTCCAGGTCTCCCCGCTCACCGTGCAGCAGGCCGTGCGCCAGCTGAACGGCGAGGGCCTGGTCGACGTCCGCCCGGGCGCTGGGACCTTCGTCGCGGCGGCCCCGCCGACCACGCGCTCGGCCGACCTCGGCTGGCAGCACGTGGCCCTCGGCGGGCACGCACCGCCCGACGCCTCCCGCACCCTCGCCCTGCACGCCGAACCCGGGGCCGGGGTGGTCAGGCTCGCCGGCGGCTACCTCGACCAGACGCTCGTGCCCGAGAAGCCGCTCAGCGCCGCGCTGGCCCGCGCGGTGCGCCGGACCGGCGCCTGGGGGCGGGCGCCCGTCGAGGGTATCGAGTCGCTGCGGCAGCTCTTCGCCCGCGAGATCGGGGGCGTCGACGCCGCCGACGTGCTGATCACCTCCGGAGGACAGAGCGCACTGTCGATCGCCATCCGCGCCCTCACCCGGCCGGGCGACGCGGTGGTGCTGGAGACCCCGACGTACGCCGGGTTCATCTCCATCGCCCGCAGCCACGCGCTCGAGGTGCACCCGGTGCCGACCGACGCCGACGGACTGCGCACCGACGTCCTGGACCGGGTGCTGGCGTCCAGCGGCGCGCGGCTGGTCGTCGTCCAGCCGCTGCACGCCAACCCGACCGGCAGCACCCTGGCCGCCGGCCGTCGCCGGGAGCTGCTCGCGCTCGCCCGCTCGTACGGCGCGTTCGTGCTGGAGGACGACTACGCCCGCGACCTGACCATCGATGGACCCGCCCCCTCGACGCTGGTGTCCCAGGACGTCGACGGCCACGTCGTCCACGTCCGCTCGCTGTCGAAGCCGGTCGCACCCGCCCTCCGGGTGGCCGCACTGGTCGCCCGCGGCCCCGCCCTCAACCGGCTGCGCGCCGCCAAGACCCTCGACGACTTCTACGTCTCCCGCCCGCTGCAGGAGGCCGCGGTCGACTTCCTGTCCTCGCCGGCCGCCGGCCGGCACCGCCGTACCGTCGCTCGCGAGCTCGGCGCCCGCCGAGACACCTTGCTCTCCGAGGTTCGCGCCCGGCTGGCCGGCGCCTCGGTCGACACGGTCCCGGGCGGCGGCATGCACCTGTGGGTCCGGCTCCCCGACGGGGTCGACGACGTCGACCTGGCCGCCCGTGCCCGCGGCGCCGGAGTGCTGGTCTCCGCCGGCTCGGCATGGTTCCCGACCGAGCCCGACGCGTCGTACCTGCGCCTGACCTACGGTGAGACGCCGGTCCCCCTCCTCGTCGAGGGGGTCCGTCGGCTGGCCACCGTGCTGGTGGGGTAGTCCCTAGGGAGCCAGCCGCTCGGTCGTCCAGCCCTCACCCGCGCGCCGGTAGACCAGCCGGTCGTGCATCCGGCCGGGACGGCCCTGCCAGAACTCGACCGCCTCCGGGCGGACGAGGTAGCCGCCCCACTCCTCCGGGACGGGGACGTCGGCGCCGTCGTAGCGCGCCTCGACCTCGGCGTACGACGCCGCGAGCTCCTCGCGGTCGGCCACCACCCGCGACTGGTGGGACGCCCAGGCGCCGAGCTGGGAGCCGCGCGGCCGGACGGCGAAGTAGTCGGCGACGTCCGCGGCCGGGAGGGGCGACGCGACCCCGTCGACGCGGACCTGCCGCTCGAGCGGGTGCCACGGGAAGAGCAGCGCGCAGCGCGGGTTCTCGGCCAGCTCGGAGCCCTTGCGCGAGCGGGTGTTGGTGAAGAAGACGAAGCCCGCGTCCGAGAGCCCCTTCAGCAGCACCATCCGCGAGGACGGGACGCCGTCGGCGTCGGCGGTCGCCACCACGAGGGCATTCGGCTCGTGCACGCCGGCGGCCTGCGCCTCGTCGAACCAGCGGCGGAACATGGTGATCGGGTCCGGCGCGAGGTCGCTCTCCTCCAGCCCGGCGGCGGCGTACTCGTGCCGCAGCGCCCGCAGGTCCAGTCCGGTGTCCGGTGTGGGGTCGGCCATACCGCCAGCCTAGGGATGGGTACACAATGCCGGGGGCGCTGCCGCCTGCGCCCACGAGACGAAGGAGTCGCGCCGATGACCGAGGTACACCACGGGCTGGAGGGCGTCGTCGCCTTCGAGACGCAGATCGCGGAGCCCGACAAGGAGGGTTCGGCGCTGCGCTACCGCGGCGTGGACATCGAGGACATCGTCGGCCGGGTCCCGTTCGAGAACGTCTGGGGCCTGCTGATCGACGGCAAGTACTCCCCCGGTCTCGCCCCCGCGGAGCCCTACAACCTCCCGGTCCACACCGGCGACGTGCGCGTCGACGTCCAGGCCGCGGTCGCGATGCTCGCGCCGGCCTTCGGTTTCGGCCAGACCTACGACATCAGCGACGAGCAGGCCCGCGAGGACATCGGTCGGCTCGCGGTCATGGTGCTCTCGTACGCCGCCCAGTCGGCCCGCGGCCTGAACCAGCCCGTGGTCCCCCAGAAGGCCGTCGACGAGGGGAGGACCCTCGCCGAGAAGTTCCTGATCCGCTGGAAGGGCGAGGCCGACCCCAAGCACGCCCACGCGATCGACGCCTACTGGTCCTCCGCGGCCGAGCACGGCATGAACGCCTCCACCTTCACGGCCCGCGTCATCACCTCCACCGGCGCCGACGTCGCGGCCGCCTTCTCCGGCGCCATCGGCGCGATGAGCGGCCCGCTGCACGGCGGTGCGCCGGCCCGCGTGCTCACCATGATCGAGGAGGTCGAGAAGTCCGGCGACGCCACCGCCTACGTCAAGGGCCTGCTCGACTCCGGCGAGCGGCTGATGGGCTTCGGCCACCGCGTCTACCGCGCCGAGGACCCGCGCGCCCGCGTGCTCCGCCGTACGGCGAAGGAGCTCGACGCCCCGCGGTACGCCGTCGCCGAGGCCCTCGAGCAGGCGGCCCTGAAGGAGCTGCGCGAGCGCCGCCCCGACCGGGTGCTGGAGACCAACGTCGAGTTCTGGGCCGCGATCGTCCTCGACTTCGCCGAGGTCCCGGCCCACATGTTCACCTCGATGTTCACCTGTGCCCGCACCGGCGGCTGGTCCGCGCACATCCTGGAGCAGAAGACCACCGGCCGGCTGATCCGTCCCTCGGCCATCTACACCGGCCCCGCCGCCCGCAAGGCCGACGAGGTCGACGGCTGGCAGGCGGAGTGGCACGGCTGATCCGGCCCTGACCGGCTAGTCCAGGCGCCCCTCGAACCACGACGTCCGGCCGCGCGCGGCGGCGCGGGTGAGCGAGAGGTGCACGTGGTCGCGGTGCCGCAGCGTCGTCGAGCAGCGCCGCACGGTGCGGCAGGACGAGCTGAGGTAGCGCTCGGGCGCGAAGCCGTTCCAGGCGGAGTAGATCCGGTCGTCCCAGATGACGTACATGACGCCCATCCGCCGGGCGCGGGCGTCGGCGTTGCCGGCCCGGTCGGTGGCGAACAGGTCGCGCATCATCCGCCGCGCCGCGCGCCGGTCGCGACCGCGCCGCACGTCGAGGGTCCAGTCGAAGGCCCGCCCCTCGGCGTGCTCCGACGTCGAGCCCTTCGTGCAGGCGCGCGACACCCCGCCGTACGCGCCGCCGTACCTCCGGACGAGCCAGCGGCCGAGCACCACGGTGCCGGGCTTGGCCTTCGGCGCGCAGCGGGTCTGAGGCTGGTACGGCGCGTAGTCCTCGATCGGCGCCGCCGCGCCGGCCGGGGCCGCGGTCAGCAGGGTCGCCAGCAGGACGAGGAGGCAGACGGTACGGCGCACGGGTTCGACCATCGACCGCCCCGCGGCCGACCTGAGGTCAGTCGACGGCGCGGGTGGTCCGCGCCAGGTAGGCGCGACCGCGCGGCGACAGGTCGTAGCCGACGTCGAAGCTCTGGGTGAGCCCGAGGTTCTTCAGCTTGCGCACGTCGATCTTGAACGGATCGCGCTCGCGCCCCATCTCGGCGGCCAGGTCCGGCGCGCGCACGTGCGGTCGCCGACCGATCAGGGCGAGGGTCGGCATCGTCCACGGCCCGTGGCTGCTGGCCCGGTCCAGCCGCTCCAGCCGTACGTCGATGGCGCGCACGTCGTCGTCGCTGAGCTCGGCGCTCTCGCGCAGGGCGACCCGGGGGTCCGGGCCGGCGTACGCCAGCAGCACGCGGTACGTCGGCAGCCCGCCCTCGACCTTGTCCAGCTGGCGACGGAGCCGGGCGGCGTCCGGCCAGCCTGCCGCGACGGCGTCCGCGTCGCTGATCGCCTCGGCGTCGACCGCCTCGACCCCGTCGACCCGGATGACCCCCGCCACCGTGCGGAACTGCGAGCCGACCTTCACCCCCGGCTTCGCCCAGCGGCGGAAGGCCAGCGTCACCGAGCCGTCGGCGACGCCGTGGGCCACCTTGGGGGGCAGCAGCATCAGAGCAGCCGGCCGAAGCAGCGGTTCTCGGGGGAATCCTGGTAGTGCCCGAACGACGGGATCGGCTCGTAGCCCGCGGAGGTGTAGAGGGTGATCGCCTCGGGCTGCTTGTCGCCGGTCTCCAGGATCATCGCCTCGAACCCGGCGTCGCGGGCGGTGGCCTCCAGGTGGGCGAGCATCCGGCGCGCGTGCCCGGCCCGCTGGGCGCGGGGGACGACGTACATGCGCTTGATCTCGGCGGTCCGGTCGGTGCCGAGCGCGGAGATGCCGCTGCTGCGCCACGCGGCGGTCGCGACCGCGTCATCGCCCCGGTAGCCCACGAAGAAGCTGCCGGCGGGCGGGACGAACATCAGCGGGTCCAGCGGGGTCTCGTCGGGGCCGCCGTAGCGGACGACGTACTCGGCCTGCACCTCGTCGATCAGCCGCATCGCGTCGGGGTGGCCGTACTCGACCGGGACGATCCGGAGCTCCTGCACCTGCACGGGTCCATGATCCACGATCCGGCGATTTATCTCGCCGCAACGCGGCTGCAACAATGGCGGGGCTGACAGCGTGGTCAGGGAAGTCACACTCCTCGCCCTTCGGAAGGCAGCTCATGACCGACCTGCAGATCCCCGCCGACCTGCTCCCCGCCGACGGCCGCTTCGGTGCCGGACCGTCGAAGATCCAGACCAGCCACCTCGACGCGCTCGCCGCGACCGGCTCCTCGCTGATGGGCACGTCCCACCGCCAGGCGCCGGTGAAGAACACCGTCGGCCGGGTCCGCGAGGGCCTCGCCCAGCTGTTCTCCCTGCCCGAGGGCTACGAGGTCGTGCTCGGCAACGGCGGCGCGACGGCGTTCTGGGACATCGCGACGTACGGCCTGATCGAGAAGAAGAGCCAGCACCTCTCCTTCGGCGAGTTCTCCTCGAAGTTCGCCAAGGCCGCGGCCGACGCCCCCTGGCTGGACGCCCCCACCGTCATCAAGGCCGACCCGGGCTCCGCGCCGGTCGCCGAGGCCGAGGCCGGCGTCGACGTCTACGCCTGGGCCCACAACGAGACCTCCACCGCCGTGATGACCCCGGTCGTCCGCCCGACCGCCGCCGACGAGGGCTCGCTGGTCCTGGTCGACGCCACCTCCGGCGCCGGCGGGCTGCCCGTCGACCTCGCCGAGGTCGACGCCTACTACTTCGCCCCGCAGAAGTGCTTCGCCTCCGACGGCGGCCTGTGGATCGCGCTGATGTCGCCGGCCGCCCTCGAGCGGGCCGCCTCGATCGCCGCGTCCGACCGGCACGTCCCGGCCTTCTTCGACCTGCCGACCGCGATCGACAACTCCTCCAAGAACCAGACCTACAACACCCCGTCGGTCGCCACGCTGTTCCTGATGGCCGAGCAGCTGGACTGGATGAACGCCCAGGGCGGCCTCGCCGGCATGGTCGAGCGCACCACCCGCTCCTCCGACGCGCTCTACGGCTGGGCCGAGAAGACGTCGTACACCTTCCCGTACGTCGAGAACCCCGCCCACCGCTCGCTGGTCATCGGCACCGTCGACTTCACCGACGAGGTCGACGCCGCGGCCGTGGCCAAGGTGCTGCGCGCCAACGGCGTCGTCGACACCGAGCCCTACCGCAAGCTCGGCCGCAACCAGCTGCGGATCGCGATGTACCCCGCCGTCGACCCCGCCGACGTCGAGGCCCTCACCGCCTGCATCGACTGGGTCGTCGAGAACTCCTGACGCCCTCGCCGGTCGCGTATCGAGACCACCACACGCCCTCGCTGGTCGAGTAGCCCGCGAGGAACGAGTGGGCGTATCGAGACCACCTGACACCCTCGC
>NZ_FMZM01000007.1:9942-274170 GCF_900101465.1 Nocardioides lianchengensis | reverse complement strand
GGTCGAGTAGCCCACGAGGAACGAGTGGGCGTATCGAGACCACCTGCGGGGAGTCTCGATACGCTCGCTACTCGACGAGCGACCGACGCACCAGGTCGTACGACGCCCGGTCGAACGCGACGATCCGCGCCTCGGCGACCGACGTCGAGGCCGAGCGGAGGACCTCCAACGCGCAGGCGATCGCGTCGTCCTTGGGCCAGCCGTAGGCGCCGGCGCTGATCAGCGGGAACGCGATCGACCGGGCGCCCAGCTCGTCGGCCACCTCCAGCGCCCGGGCGTAGCAGGACGTGAGAAGCGCGCGGTCGGTCTCGCCCCGGGTGCGGTTGGGCCCGACCACGTGGACCACCCACCGCGCCGGGAGCAGGCCTGCCGTCGTCCATCCGGCGTCGCCGGTGGCCAGGCCGCGGGGGAAGCGCCGCCGGCAGTCCTCCAGCACCGCCGGACCGCCCGCACGGTGGATCGCGCCGTCCACGCCCGCGCCGCCCCGCATCGCCCGGTTGGCGGCGTTCACGACCGCGTCGACCTCCTGGGCGGTGATGTCACCCTGCACCGCGGTGATCTCCATCAGGCCTCCTTGATCAACCTCAGCGTCGCACGCTCCAGCGCCGCCTGCCGCAGGTCCGGGGTGTCGTAGGTGCGCCGGGTGGTGCCGCGGATCGTCCGGCCGTCCTCGTAGGCCTCGACCACCCGCGGGTCGACGTACGACGACCGCGCGAGCGTCGGCGTGTTCCCCAGGAACGACGAGACCTCCTTCATCGCGCGGGCCACCGCGCGCTTCTGCGAGGCCTGCGACTCCCCCGGCTCGGGTGACTCCGCGAGCGCGGCGGCCGCGAGCACGGTCGCGTGCCAGGTCCGGAAGTCCTTGGCCGTGGCCTCGATCCCAGTCGACTCGCGCACGTAGGCGTTGACCAGGTCGGGCAGCATCGAGCGCCACGACCGGCCGTCCTTGTAGGACAGCAGCCGCAGGTCGCCCCCGCGGCGTCGACGCATCACCTCGATCGCCTCGATCACGACCACGTCGTCGATCTCGATCTCGTGCTCCACGCCGGACTTGCCGACGAAGGCGAAGACCAGCCGGTCCTGGCGCCGTCGTACGTGTCGACGCTCCAGGGTCGTCAGCCCGAAGCTGCCGTTGGTGTCGGCGTAGATGTCGTTGCCGATCCGGAAGTACCCCAGGTCCAGCAGCCGTACGGCGGCCGCGCAGGCCCGCTCCAGCGGCATCCCCTCGCGCCCGAGGTCGGTCAGCACCAGCTCGCGGGCCCGGGTGAGCGCCTTGCCGAACTCCAGCATCCGGTCGAACTTCTCGGCGTCGCGCCGGACCCGCCAGTCGGGGTGGTAGAGGTACTGCCGCCGTCCCGCGTCGTCGGTCCCGACCGCCTGCAGGTGACCGTTCTCGTACGGCGTCACCCACACGTCCTGCCAGGCCGGCGGGATCACCAGCTCGCGCACCCGCTGGGCGTCCGCGTCGGGCAGCCGAGCACCGGTCTCGTCGAGGTAGACGAAGCCCTTCCCGGCGCGCCGCCGGGTCCAGCCCGGTTGGTCCGGAGAGGTACGACGCAGCCGCGGCATGAGTGCTCAGTTGCCGCGAGCCGGGGCAGGCAAACTCACCCGCCCGGGCGGCGCCAGGTCCAGCGCAGCAGGAGCACCAGCAGGCCCAGACCGGCACCGGTGCCCAGCAGCCACGGCCAGACCGATCGGTCGACGACGACCTCCTCGGCGGGCGCGGGGTCGCCCTCCGGGTCGGGCGAGGCCGAGCCAGAGCCCGACGGTGCGGCGGGGGTCGGCGTGGGCGTCGGGGGCGCCAGGGCCGCCCGGACCTCCCGCGGCAGGCGCACCCGCAGCACGTCCGAGGAGGCGCCCTCGGTGCTGATCAGGATCCGCCCCTCCTCGTCGACCGCGAGCCCCTCACCCTGGTCCTGGTCGGGGAGCTCGAACGAGCCGACCTCCTCCAGCCCGGGCCAGGTCAGCACCTCGGCGGCGCCGTAGTTGCGGAGCAGGACGTGCCGGCCGTCGGGCAGGAACGAGCCGTCGGTGGCGATCGGGAGCGCGGTGCCCACGGCCTCCAGCCGGTTGGGACGATCGGCGTGGAGCCGGGCCGGGGCCCGGTAGACGACGCCGCCGAGGATCCCCTTGCTGACGACGACCAGGCGACCGGAGCCGGGCTCGGTCATCAGGGTCTCGGCGTCGGTGGCGCCGTCGGGGTAGACGAGCTCGAACCGCTCCGGCGCCACGGTCCGGTCCTCGCGGCCCACCGGCACCCGCAGCACCTCGACCGAGTCGCGCACGGCCCGGTTGTCGCCGATGTCGCCGACCCACACCTCGCCCGGCCCGGCCGGCGCGAGCGCCTCGACGTCGCGCGGGTCGTCGTCCCAGCGGGTCACGCCGACGGTCTCGCCGCTGGCCGGGTCCACGACGAGGACCCGGCCGGAGTCGCCCGAGTCGTTCACGGTCACGACCAGCCCGCCCCGGGCGACCAGCCCGCTGGACTCGACGATCTCGGGGTCGCGGAAGGTGAAGGCCACCTGCCCGTCGAGCGTTGCCGGCGCGGCGGCGGCGCCGAGCAGGAACGGGACGGCGACCAGGACGGCCAGCGCCCGGTCAGGCACGCGTGGCATCCAGCAGCTCGGCCAGCCGGGGGCGGACCGCCCAGGCGGCCACCAGGTCGTCGTACTCCGCGCGGACGTCGCCGGCGACCGGACCTCCGGTGCGGATCGCGCGGAGCATCGTGTTGCGCGGCGTGTGCTGGCTCTCGACGAACTGCACGACGTCGACGCGGTAGCCCTCGATGCGCAGCAGCCCGGCGCGCAGGCCGTCGGTGAGGGTGTCGGCGAGCCGCTCGCGGAGGATGCCGTGCCGGGTCAGCAGCGCGTACGGCGCCGGGGTGGGCGCCTTCCGCAGCTGCGCGGCGACGTCGTGGTGGCAGCAGGGCGCGGCCAGCACCACCTGCGCGCCCCAGCCGACCGCCTGGGCCAGCGCCTCGTCGGTGGCGGTGTCACAGGCGTGCAGCGCCAGCACCACCTCCGGGGCCGGGTCGAGCGAGACCCCGCCGATGGTGCCGACGACGAACTCGGCGTCGACGCCCAACGAGGCGGCGACCGCGCTGTTGTGCTCGCGCGACTGCTCCTTGACGTCGACGCCGGTGACCACGACCGGCAGGCCGCGCACCGCGGTCAGGTAGCGCTGCGCAGCGAAGGTCAGGTAGGCGTTCCCGCAGCCCAGGTCGACGATCCGCAGCGGCTCCTCGGCGGTCGGCCGCCGCAGGTGGCCCTTCTCCAGCGCCTCGGTGAGGGTCCCGTCGAGCAGCCGGAGGAACTCCTCCACCTGCCGGTACTTCGCCTGCCGGCTCGGCTTGAGCCGCCCCTGGGCGTCGCTCAGCCCGAGCGCCCGGAACACCGGGTCGTCCTCCGACAGCAGCCGGTCCTTGGCCCGGTCGTGACCGCGCTCGGCGGCCAGCGGTGCCGTGCGGTCGGTCGTGTGCCGGACCGCCTCGAGCTTCTTGGTCACCCGGACCTGGTGGCTCTGGGTCGTGGTGTCCACGTGCCAGTTGCCGAAGGGCAGGCCGAGCAGGTCGTCGACGGCGGCGCGGGCGCCGTCGCCGACGGCGTGGTTGGCGGTGTGCGCCTGGGTCTCGTCGTACGACGTCACCTGGAGGTGCCGACCGGCCTTCAGGTCGACGTAGCGCAGCTCGACCCGTCGCCACGGCGGCTGGTTGCCGCGCTGACGGCCGCTGGCCACCGCCCGGACCAGCGCGTCCGGGTCGAGCAGGTGCCCGCGCACCTGGGCCAGCACCTGCGACAGCGGCTCGGCCATCTCAGCTCACCACCGCGGCGATCACCACGATCACCAGCAGCGCCACCAGGGCGGCCGGGATGATCAGGCGGCGATAGCGAGGGTTCACCTGACGAGTCTAGGAGCGGGCACCACGGACGGGCGCGCGCCCCCGTACGATTCGTGCCCGACGGAGAGGGGGCCTTCGTGCACCGACGCGTGCGTGTCCTGCTGATCGTGGCGATCGCCCTGCTGCTGACGACGGCCGGCGTCCTCGCCGTCCGGCAGTCCGGCGTCCTCGACGACGGGACGGGCCCGGCGGCCGAGACGACCGGCGCCGCGCAGCCCCGGGTCGAGGAGAACCGCCTGGTCGACGCCCGCACCGGCCGCGACTTCGTCCCCCGAGGCGTGAACTGGTCGAGCTTCGAGTACGCCTGCGCCCAGGGCTGGGGCCTCAGCGCCCTCGACACCACGGCCGGCGCGGCCGACCCGCACGACGCCCAGGCGGCCGCGATCGCCTCGTGGGGCGCGAACACCGTCCGGCTCCCGCTCAACCAGGACTGCTGGCTCGGGAGCCGCGGTGCGCCGGTGAGCGATCAGTACGAGGAGCGCACCTACGAGGCCTACCGGGACGAGGTCGCGCGCTTCGTCACCGCCCTGAACCGGCACGGCCTGGTCGTCATCCTCGACCTGCACAGTCGCAAGCGCGCCGAGGCGCCCGAGTTCGGCAACCTGGCCATGCCGGACGCCGAGTCGCTGGTCTTCTGGCGCAGCGTGGCGACGGCGTACCGGCACCGCCCCTCGGTGATGTTCGACGCCTTCAACGAGCCCTACTCCCGCTACGACGCCACCGACGAGCTGGTCTTCGACCTGACCTGGGCGTGCTGGCGCGACGGCGGCTGCGAGGCCCCGGCCGAGGACGACCAGACGGCCACCGACGGGACCCGCACCTACCCCGTCCAGGGGATGGCGGCGGTCGTCGGCGAGATCCGGGACAGCGGGGCCGAGCAGCCGATCCTCCTGGGTGGCCTCGACTACGCCAACGACCTCAGCCGGTGGCTCGAGTTCGCCCCCGACGACGACCAGCTGGTCGCGGCCTTCCACAGCTACGACTTCAAGGCCTGCTCGACCCTCGCGTGCTGGGACTCCGTCCTCGGCCCGCTGGCCGACAGCGTGCCGGTCCTGACCTCCGAGCTCGGTGCCGAGGACCCCCTCGACGGGTACGTCGACCGCTACCTCGAGTGGGCCGACGACCGCGGGATCGGAGCCGTCTTCTGGGTCTGGGCCGCGCACGCCAGCGACCCGATGTCCCTTCTGGTCGAGCAGGGCGGAACGCCCACCGAGTACGGCGTCCGCACCCGGGCCTGGCTCTCGGGCGCGCCGGTCCCGGCGGTCGGGGCCACGGCCGGAATCACCCCCGAGATCACCCCGGAGACGCCCTCCGGATGAGCGCGGGTGTGCCCGCGTGACGGCGACCACAGGCGACGACCCCGAATTTTTACAAGCTGTTACTGGCCTGAGGAAGTTCAGTGGGAGCCCGCCCGACAGGATTGACCCTGTTATCCCTGGGGTCCTGAGACGGGCCGGGGGTCATCAGTGGGGGGATGAGTCATGACGGTCCAAGCAGCTGCGTCGCGCCCGGTCGGGAAGACCTCGGGTGCCGCGGGCCTCGGTGCCTTGCTGCAGCTCGGTGTGTTCGTGGTCGTCGTCGTCACCTTCCTGGTGGCGCCGCTCCTCGCCCTCGCCGTCGCGTTCCTGGTCTACACGGTGATGCGCGGTCGCGGCGAGGCCAGCCGCCCCGCGGCCGGCTCGACCACCGAGGGTCCCGCCTTCGGCTTCGGCTCGGGCGCCCGGTGACCGCCACGATCGTCGCGTCCGCGACCCGGCTCACCGACGGCATCGACCCCGAGCTCGGCCTGCTCCTGCCGGAGGGCTTCTGCCGGACCTTCCGGGTGATGCCGTACGCCGAGGTCGACGGGCAGCTGCTCGTCGCCGCCGCCGACGTCGCCGACCCGATCGTGGAGCGGGTTGTCGACGAGTTGATCACCCGGCCGTTCGTGCTCGTCCGGCACACCGTCAACGAGATCAACGGCGCCATCGACGCGGTCTACCCGCCGCTCGAGGAGAACCTGGAGTCGCCCGAGGCCCGTCGGGCCCGGACCCAGATGGCCCAGATGCTGACCCGCAGCGGCCTGGTCACCGAGGACCAGCTGCGGACCGCCACCCTGGAGTACTCCCGCACCGGCGACCCGCTGGGCGACATCCTGGTCTCCCACGGCGCCATCTCCGAGGACGTGCTGGTCGCGGCCCTCTCCGAGCTGCACCAGCTGCAGCGGGTCGGCCTGACCGACTTCGAGCCCGACACCGACGTCGCCCGGGCGCTGCCCGAGGCACTCGCCCAGGAGCTGCAGGTCGTCCCGGTCGCCCGCACCGGCACGGAGTTCCTCCTGGCCGTCGCCCGTCCGCTGGGCCGCGAGGACCTCGCCCGGGTCGAGTCGGCCCTCGGCAAGCCGGTGCGCCAGCTGCTCGCGAACCGCACCGACCTCGACCAGCTGGTCCAGCGCGTGCACGCGCACCACTACGCCGAGATCGCCACCCGCCTGGTCATGGAGACCCGTCCGGAGGAGTCGGCCCACGTGGTCGTCTCGCCGACCCAGAAGGCCTTCTTCGTCTGCGCCCTCATCGTCACCGTGCTGGTCGGCGTGGTCTGGCCGACCAAGACCATGATCGGCCTGGTCGCGCTGTGCAGCCTGGCGTACCTGTCGGTCTCGATCTACAAGTTCCGGCTGACCCTGCGGGCCCTCGGCACCCACCTCGAGTACGACGTCACCGACGAGGAGCTCGCCGACCTCGACGAGCGGATCCTGCCGATCTACACGATCCTGGTCCCGCTCTACAAGGAGGCCGGCATCGTCCCGCGGCTGGTCCGCGACATGAACGCGCTGGACTACCCGAAGACCCGCCTCGACGTGAAGCTCCTCTGCGAGGAGGACGACGTCGAGACGATCGCCAAGATCCAGTCGATGAACCTGCCCCCGCACTTCCACCTCGTGGTCGTGCCGGACAGCCTGCCGAAGACCAAGCCGAAGGCCTGCAACTACGGCCTGCAGCTGTCCAAGGGCAAGTACTGCGTCATCTTCGACGCCGAGGACCGCCCGGACCCGGACCAGCTGAAGAAGGCGTTCGTCACCTTCACCCGCGTCGACCGCAACGTCGCCTGCGTCCAGGCCAAGCTGAACCACTTCAACCAGGACCAGAACATGCTGACGGCCTGGTTCGCCAACGAGTACTCCATGCACTTCGAGCTGATCCTGCCCGCCATGGGCGCCTCGGAGTCCCCGATCCCGCTCGGCGGCACCTCGAACCACTTCGTCACCTCGACGCTGCGCGAGCTCGGCGCCTGGGACCCGTTCAACGTCACGGAGGACGCCGACCTCGGCATCCGCCTGCACCGCGAGGGCTACCGCACCGCGATGATCGACTCCACCACGCTGGAGGAGGCCAACTCGGTCGTCCCGAACTGGATCCGGCAGCGCAGCCGTTGGAACAAGGGCTACTACCAGACCTGGCTCGTGCACATGCGCAACCCGTTCCAGCTGCTCTCGCAGGTCGGCCTGAAGGGCTTCCTGAGCTTCAACCTGACCATGGGCAGCGCCTTCGTGCTGCTGCTCAACCCGATCTTCTGGGCCCTCACCACGCTCTACGTCTTCACCCAGGCCGGCTTCATCGAGCAGCTCTTCCCGGGCATCGTCTTCTACGTCGCCAGCGCGATGCTGTTCGTCGGCAACTTCATCTTCATCTACCTCAACGTCGCGGGCAGCCTGCAACGCGGCGAGTTCGGGATCACCGGCACCGCCCTGCTCTCCCCGCTCTACTGGGGCCTGATGAGCCTGGCGGCCTGGAAGGGCTTCATCCAGCTCTTCACCAACCCGTTCTACTGGGAGAAGACCGAGCACGGCCTGGACGAGGAGCACTGATGAGCGCCCCTGTCATCGAGCCGACCCCGGCTCCCTCCGAGCCGGTCATCAAGCGCACCCGGGAGCGCCTGGCCGGGACCGTCCAGGCAGTCGGCCACCGGCCGCACGACATCCCGCGCCGTCGGTGGGAGAGCCTCGCGATCTTCGCGTTCTTCGCCGTCGCCTACATCTGGTTCGGCTACTGGCTCGTCGTCGAGATGCACGTCGTGAGCTTCGAGACCCTCGACCGGCTGAACCGGTCGCTCATGGTCTGGCACAACGACCCCGCCAAGCTCTCGGCCATCGGCTTCGACTACCCGCCGCTGACCACGCTGCTGATCTCGCCGCTGACCCTGGTGCCCGCGCTGGCCCGCTCCCTGGCCATCGTGCCGGTCGCCTCGGCGCTGTTCGCCGCAGGGACGATGGTGATCCTCAACAGCATGCTGCGCCGGGCCCAGGTCCTCACGGCCCTGCGCTACGCCGTGCTGCTCGCGGTCGGCGCCAACCCGCTCGTGCTCCTGTACGGCGCCGGCGGCTCGCGCCAGTTCATCTGGATCTCGCTGGTCATGGTGGCCGTGGGCGCGCTCTTCGCCTGGTACGTCACCGCCGACATCCGCTTCATCATGATCTCCGGCCTGGCCTTCTCGGTCGCGACGCTCGCCGGCTACTCCAGCCTGATCTGGTTCGCCATCGGCGCGCTGATGATCGGCTCGGTGCTCAGCCGCCTCGGCGCCCGCGGCGAGGAGATCGAGGGCACCACCGTCGGCTTCGCCGCGCCCACGGCGTACGTCATCGCCCTGTGGACGGCGTTCAACCTGATCCTGCTCTCGAACCCGTTCGCCTGGATCACCGACAGCAGCGACGCGGCCTCCTCGATCGGCGTGGAGCACTTCACGTTCCTCGAGCTCGCCCAGTACACCGGCCAGCTGGTCCTGTACGGCGCGCCGCTGGCGATCGTCGTGCTGCCCGCCCTGATCTTCACCGGCTTCCGCAGCAACGGCTTCGCGCTGTGGCTCGCGGTGATGCTGGCCGCGTCGATCCTGGCCCCGGCCGCGTCGGTGGCGCTCGGCCTGACCGACGCGCCGATGCTGATGCGCAACGCCCTGCTGATCCTGCTCTTCGCCGTGATCGGCGCGATCTGGGTCGCCCGCTCCTCCGGCACCCAGAACGCCGTGGTGAGCGCGATCCTGGTCGCCCTGCTCATCGGCAGCATCCCGTGGACGTTCCACGCGATGAAGACCTACCGCTACCAGAACCTGGAGTCCTCCTTCGCCGCCGCGATCAGCACGCGGGAGAGCCAGGAGGGGGCGCGCACGCCCACCGGCGGCACCGTCGGCACGGCGTCGGAGCAGGCGATGGCCGACTTCATCCGCGCCAACATCTCCGGCAAGAGCACGATCCTCACCGACAACGCCCAGACCTACGCCGTGATGCTGCTGACCGGCGACCCGGCGCTGTTCTTCGACCGGGTCGACCGCTCGGACGGGCCGTGGCAGGAGGCCGCGAAGGACCCGGCCGGGTACGACGTCCGCTACCTGCTGTTGTCGACCGACACCAGCGAGGACCTGCTCAGCCAGCTCTACAGCGACGCGGTCGACGGGACCGACACGCTCCTGCCCGAGGTCTTCTCCACGCCGCGCTACACGCTCGTCGGGGTCACGCCGGACTACCAGCGGCCCGACTCCAGCAGCCCCGCCGCCCCGACCCCGGCCCTCGACGACACCACCTCTGGAGGTTCGGTCCAGTGATCGACCACGACAGCATCGCCCCGCCGCCGTCGCTCGCCGACATCCTGTCGGGTGGTGAGGACCTGATCGGTCGCGTCGACTTCGGCTCCCGCCTGGTCCCCGAGGCCCGCGACGACGCGGCCGACAGCACCGATGGCACCGGTGGCACCGCCACGGCCACCCGGACCCGCACGCCCCAGGTCGCCGCGAAGCCCGCCCCCAAGCCGGCCCCGAAGGCCCCCGAGGCCCCGAAGCCCGCCGAGACGCCCGCCCCCGAGGCCGAGGCAGAGGCTGAGCCGACCGCGAAGCCCGGCCGTACCCCGAAGTCGAAGGCCAAGCCCCGCGGCAGCGCCCGGGCCACCCTGCGCCCGGCCCTGAAGAGGGTCACCGAGGAGCCGGTCGCCGAGGCGCCGGTGCTCGCCCCGGTCGTGGAGGAGGAGCCTGACGAGGTCGAGATCGAGATGGAGCTCGACGACGAGCCCACCGTCGCGCCGCAGTCGTTCCTCGACGAGGAGCCCGACGAGCCGCCGTTCGGGCACTCCTACGTCGACCCCTACGCCACCTCGTTCGCCGACCCGTACGCCGGCCGCGTCAGCGCGCCCCGCGAGCTGCCGAGCATGACGGCGCCGTCGGCGGTGCCCCAGGACGACGTCGCCTACCTCGGCCTGTCGGTCGAGGAGGTCGCCGACTCGGCCCGCGCCCGGATGCGGGCCGCCGAGGTCGCGCACCTGCGCCACCTGGAGGCCATCGAGAACGAGGCCGCCCGGCGCCTGGAGCTGCTCACGGCCCAGGCCGAGCTCGACGCCGAGCTGATCCGCCTGCACGCGCGCCGCGAGGCGCACGCCATCATCACCGCCGCCCGCACCCGCACCGGCTCCGCCGGTGGCGCCACCCGCGCCGAGCGCCGGCTCGCCGACGTCGGCGGGTCGTTCTCCCGCTTCGCCGAGTCCCTGGAGTCCAGCATCGAGTCGTCCTCGGCCCCCGACCACCGGTACCGGCCGTGATCGCCCGCCGCCGCCACGGCCTCGTCGCCCTGGCCACCGCCACCGTCCTCGTCCTTGCCGGCTGCGGGGGTGGGGACGACGAGGCGAAGGCCGACCCGGACCTGCAGATCGCCGCGTCCGGCGCCGACGCCGCCGACACCCTCGACTCCGCGGAGACCCGCTTCTTCTCCGACTCCTCGCCGTGGAACACCCGCGCGGACGACCTCGACGTCGACCCGGCGTCGAACTCGATGATGAGGCTGGCCCGCGAGCGGGTCGGCGTCGTCGAGGACGGCAACGACATCACGGTCGAGCCCCGCCAGATCACCGACCCGGTCTACATCAACACCGAGGCCTGGACGACGCCCGTCGTCGCCGGCGGTGAGCCGACCAAGGTCGTGTGCCGGCAGATCATCTGCGGCGACGGCGCGGACAGCATGGTCCTCAACGTCCCGACCGACATCGACCCGGACCCGCGCTACGACGGCTGGTACACCATCTTCGACACCAGCAAGTCGATCGCCTACGACCTGTGGCGCGCGCGCCGCGAGGACGACGGCAGCATCTCCTACCACTTCATGCGGATCTGGGAGCTCGACGGACCGGGCTTCAGCGCCCCCCAGGTCGTCGGCGCCCGCGGCTCCGGCCTCCCGCTCTTCGCCGGGCTGATCCGGCCGGGCGAGCTCAACGCCGGCAGGATCGACCACGCGCTGGCGATCAGCGTCCCCGGACCCGCCCAGAGCAGCTTCGTCCAGCCCGCCTCGTCGACCGACGGCAACGGCCAGCCGAAGTCGCTCCCCGAGGGCGCGCGGATCCGCCTCAAGGCCGACGTCACCCTGTCCGAGCCGGTGGACCCGGTCACCGGCAAGCCGATCCCGATGACCGCCCAGCAGCGCCGGTACGCCGACGCGATCACCCTCGCGCTGCGCACCTACGGCGCGATCGTCGTCGACCGCGCCGCGGTCCCTACGCTCTACGCCCAGCGCGACGTCACCGGCGACATGCTCCGCGGCAACGAGCTGCAGGGCCTGCACCTCGAGGACTTCGAGGTCGTCAAGCTCGGCAAGCGCTACGAGTACCCGCCGGACGAGGTGGACGCGGGCGACGCCTCCACGCCGTCCTCGGACCCGTCCGCCACCGCCACCCCGACCCAGGGAGCCTCCTGATGCCCACCCCGAGCGCCGCCCGCCGCGGACTGGCCATCGGTGCGGGCCTCCTGCTCGCCGCCGGCCTGCTCACCTCGTGCAGCTCCGACGAGGGTGACGGCACCGACCTGGTGGCCCAGGCCCAGGAGGTGCAGTACCGCACCGAGCTGGCCCAGCAGCAGGAGATCGAGCGCCGCGCGGCCAACCTGCCGACCCGGCCCGCCGGCACCGTCGTCATCGACGGCAACACCGACAGCTCGCTGACCCGCGACCTCACCTCGGCGTACGTCGCCGACGGCACGGTCACCACCGTCGACGTCGGCCACAGCGGCGAGGACGAGGCCTTCCAGCGGCTCTGCGCCGGCGAGATCGACCTGGTCGACTCGAGCCGCGCGATCAGCCGCTCGGAGTGGGAGGCCTGCCGCGCCGTCGGCCTCGACGTCGTGCAGTTCCAGGTCGCGGCCGACGCGGTCGTGGTCGCCATCAAGTCCGAGTCCGACGTGGGCGGCGACTGCCTGACCACCCAGCAGGTCCAGGACATCTACCGGGCCGGCTCGCCCGTCACCAACTGGGCCCAGGTCGGCCTGGACGAGGTGCCGCTCAGCGTCGCCGGGCCCGACACCCAGAACAAGGCGTTCGACTTCTTCGGCCGTACCGTCCTCGACGCGCAGCAGCCCTCGCTGGTCAACCTCCGCTCCGACTACCGCGCCCTCGACAGCGACCGCGGCTCGCGGACTTTCGTCGTCGGCAGCGCCCGCGACGAGCGGATCGCCGGCACCAACGCCGACCGCCAGCGGGTCCGCGAGCAGCTGCGCAGCGAGGTCGCCGCGCAGCGCCAGGTCGTCGACGACGCCCGCGACGAGGTCGAGGCCGCCACCGCCGAGGTCACCAAGGGCGTCCGCGACCAGCGGCCGGCCGCCGACCAGGCCCGCGACCAGCAGCGCCTCGACAAGGCGAACGCCGCCTACCAGGCGGCTCGGACCAAGCTGGTCACCCTGAAGGCGAGCTGGACCCGGGCCAAGCGGGCCGCCGACGGCTCCGCCGCGGCGCTGAAGCGCTACGAGGCCACCCGCGGTCACCTGTCGTACTTCCGGTTCAGCTACTACGAGCTCTTCGAGGAGCAGCTCCGGCCGTTCGAGATCACCCTGCCCGACGGCCAGCGCAACTGCGTGTTCCCGAGCCAGCGGACCATCGTCTCGGGGCAGTACCCGCTCTCGCAGCAGCTGCTGCTCACCACGACCACCCGCTCGCTCGACCGCGACGACGTCTCGGGCCTGCTGGAGTTCACGCTCTCCCACGCGGTCCAGGAGGCCGAGGACGCCCGTCTGGTCCCGCTCCCGGACGCCCAGGTGAACCAGCAGCTCGCGGTGGTCCGCGGCGAGCAGGCGCCGACGCTGGTCGTGCCCGAGGAGGACAAGGCCGCGGTCGAGTCCACGAAGGACGCCGAGCCGGTCGACGAGCCGGCCCAGTGATGCACGCGGGTTCTCGGGGCCGCTGGCTCGTCACTCCCCTGCTCCTGGCGCTCGCGGTCGGCGGGGGCGTCGTCCCCCTGTCCGCGGCGGGCGCCGCCGACGGCGCACGGGTCGTCACGCTCGACTCCGCGCGCGTCGGCACCAGCACGAGCGCGCCCGCGACGATGCGGGTCGCGCGCAAGAAGGACACCACCCGGGTCGTCCGCAAGGTGACCGTCTCCTGGAAGGGCACCAAGCGCAAGCGGGTCTACAGCAAGTCGGCCGTGGTCCCTGGCATCGGCCGGCTCACCCTGACCTGTCGCCCCAACGCCACCTACGTCCGGCTCACCGTCTCCGACCGCTCCGCCGAGACCCAGATGTGGATGGCGAAGTACGAGACCA
Source organism: Nocardioides lianchengensis (assembly GCF_900101465.1). Lineage (GTDB taxonomy): Bacteria > Actinomycetota > Actinomycetes > Propionibacteriales > Nocardioidaceae > Nocardioides > Nocardioides lianchengensis. The sequence continues at coordinate 260,738 of NZ_FMZM01000007.1, read as the reverse complement.
AGAACAACCGCGCGGTCGTGGCCACCAAGACCGCCCGGGTCTACCGCTACGCGCACGCCCTCGACGACGGCACCGGCGGCACCGGGAAGTCCACGACCGAGGGCCTCAACCAGCGCTCCCAGATCGAGAACTACTCCAGCGGCTACCTCGACGGCATCATCAGCCAGCGACCGGGCCGCAACCGGCCGGTCACCGGCACCGCTCCCGTCCCGGTGACCTCGCTGAAGCTCAACTGGTGGTGGACCGGCTTCCGCAACCCGATGTCGTGGCGCTCCTGCAAGATCGACGCGGTCCTCACGACCCGGCTGAACCAGCGGATGGGCGTCAACTGGCACGGTGTCGCCGACTCCCCGACCACTCAGCTCGCGCAGTACGCCGTGGCCGGCCTCGGCACCCTGCAGCTGCGCTGCGAGCCCGACGTCGGCAACGACGACGGACGGCGCACCCTGTCGCTGGCCCCGGCGGTGCGAGGCCGCAGCTCGCGGGTGTGGGTCGAGACGATCTCGGGCGAGGGCCAGGTCGAGGACCACGTCGACGGCGAGACGGTCGACTACGACCCGGAGACCAAGCTGGTCGGGCCGATCGACCTGCCCCGCAACGGCATGCTGCGGCTCTTCTTCACCGTCGGCGGCGTGAAGCGCAGCTTCATCGTCTCGTCGTACCTGCTCACCAACGACCGGATCCGCCCCGAGCTCAACGTCTGCGAGACGGCGATCGCCGCCAGCTGACCCGGCTCAGGCGGTACGGCGCGCCGCGGCCGCGAGCCCGGCCCGCACCACGTCGAGCGCGTCGACCGCGCCCGACGAGACGTCGGCGACCGGCACCCAGGCGACCGCGTCGGTGGTGCCGTCGGCCTCGGTGACCCGGGGCTCGGCGTCCACGGGGACCGTGGCGGCGAAGACCAGGTGGACCGCGTGAAAGTCCTCGTGCCGCCCAGAGGGCGCCGTCCCCTCGAAGTGCTCGTCGTGGACGTCCAGCACCTCGCCGACCGTGCACGCGACGCCGCACTCCTCGCCGACCTCGCGGACCAGCGCGTCGCGGGGCGCCTCGCCGTGGTCGACGCCGCCGCCGGGGAGCGTCCAGCGGCCGGAGTGGAAGCCCCGGGCGGAGATCCGGGTCAGCAGCACGTCGTCGCCGCGCAGGACCACGGCGTACGCCGCCAGCCGCTGCAGCCGGAACGGCTCATGGCGGTGCAGCGCCTGGCGGACCAGCGGTACGGTCGGCAGCGTGCCGTCCAGCACCGCGGAGACCGGGTGCCAGGCGGCGTCGACCGTCGAGCCGTCGACCTCGACGACCCGCGGGGCCGGGGCGTCACGCGGCACCCAGCCCTCGTAGACCAGGCGCACGGAGTGCACGTCGACCCGCCGGCCCTCGCGCCAGGCCGAGCCCTGGTGGAAGGAGTCGACCCGGATCTCCTCCCCCACCCGGACGTCGAGCCCGGTCTCCTCGTGCAGCTCGCGGACCACGGCGTCGCGCGGGTCCTCACCGTGCTCGACCCCGCCGCCGGGCAGCGTCCAGACCTCGCTCTCGCTGACCCGCGGGGCGAGCCGGCTCAGCAGGATCCGGTCGTCCCGCAGCACGACGGCGTACGCCGCGAGCCGCCGCTCGCGTGGCAGCGAGCGCATCAGGAGAACGGCGGTCGGTGGTCGCGGGCGATCGAGCGGCGACCGGCCCAGCGCCAGACCCGGGCCGCCCGGTCGCGGTCCTCGTCGGTCACCAGGTTGCCCATCCAGCGCAGGGCCAGGGTCATCAGCCAGTCCGAGCGCATGCCCACGGGACCGAGCGCCGGCAGCAGCCGCGGAACGGTCACCAGGCCGGCGAGCCGGCGGGCGATCGAGAACGACTCGCCGTAGTGCTCGCTCAGCAGCGCGGGCCAGGCCCGGTCGAGCGCGGCCCCGTCCGCGATCAGCTCGGCGACCAGCCGGCCGGTCTCCAGGCCGTAGTCGATGCCTTCGCCGTTGAGCGGGTTCACGCAGCCCGCCGCGTCGCCGATCAGCGCCCAGTTGGCGCCGGCGACGTGGGAGACCGCGCCGCCCATGGGCAGCAGCGCCGAGGTCGGCGCGCGCAGGTCGTCGCCCAGCTGGAACTCGCTGCGCCGCTGCTCGGCGTAGTGGGCCATCAGCGGCCGGACGGCGATGTCGGTGGGCCGCTTGGCGGTCGCGAGAGTGCCGACGCCGAGGTTCACCTCGCCGGTCCCGAGCGGGAAGATCCAGCCGTAGCCGCTGAGGATGTCGCCGTCCTGGCCGCGCAGCTCGAGGTGCGAGCTGATCCACGGGTCGTCGCTCATCCCGGACGTCACGTAGGAGCGACCCGCCACGCCGTACACGGTGTCGCGGTGCCACTCGCGGCCCAGCACCTTGCCGAGCGGGGAGCGGACACCGTCGGCCACCACGAGGGTGTCGCAGGCGATCTCGTAGGTCTCGGCGCCGTCCTTGAACACGACGGCGGCGACCCGCTCGCCGTCACGTCGTACGTCGACCGCCCGGGCCCCGTCGATCCCGGTGGCACCGGACTTCAGCGCGGTGGTGCGCAGGTGGTCGTCGAGCTCGGTGCGGGCGACCGCCGAGCCCCAGTCGGGCAGGGTGCCGCCCGGCCAGGGCAGCAGCAGGGTCTGGCCGAAGCCGTGCGCCCGCAGACCCTGGTTGACCGTGTGGGCCCGCAGCCAGTCCTCGAGGCCGAGGCGCTGCAGCTCGCCGATGGCGCGCGGGGTCAGTCCGTCACCGCAGGTCTTGTCGCGCGGGAAGACCGCCGCGTCGGCGAGGACGACGTCGGCGCCACCGCGGGCCGCCCAGGCCGCGGCCGCGGATCCGGCGGGGCCGGCGCCGACGACCAGGACGTCGGTCCTCGCGGGAGTGCTCACCCCTTGATTCTCCCACCGGCCCGGTCGTTCGGGTCATCCGGCCCTCACCACCGGGACTCCTGCGGCAGGATGATGGACCGTGCCCGCCGCTGCCCGCTCCCCCGGCGTGGTGCGCGGCGGCGCGGTGGTCCTCGGCGGACTCTCCACCGCCGTCTCCGTGGCCGCGGTCGTGCTGGCCCTGGCCAACGTCGGTACGCCGGACCCGCCGTTCGAGGTGCACCGCGAGTTCTTCGTCTCCGACGTCCTCCTCGCCCTGCTCTACAGCGCGCTCGGGGCCCTGGTCGTCGCCCGCGGCCACGTCATCGGGTGGGCGCTGCTGGGCGTCGGAACCGGCTTCGCGCTGACCAGCTTCGCCATCCAGTACGCCGTCCTCGGCGTCGCCCACCCCGACCCGCCGGCCTACGCCGTGCTCTCCCAGCTGGTGGTCGCCGGCTGGGTCGCCGGCACCCTGTCCGGCCTCCTGGTCCTGCCGTGGCTGGTCGAGCGCGACCCGCCCACCGGGCTGCGGCTCTCCGCGGCCGTGGCCGGCGCCGTGCTGGCGCTCGGGGCCGGGGTGAGCCGCTACCTGGTCCAGCTCGACGGCGCCCCCGATCTCCCGCTCGTGACCGGGAGGGTCTCCGACATCGCAGCCCGGTACGACGACTGGATCGTCCCGGTCTACGTGCTGGCCGGCCTGGTGGGCGCCCTGCACCTCGCGCTGCGGGCCCGCCGGGCCGCGTCGTCCGAGCGCCGGGCCCTGCGCTGGGTGATGGCCAGCCTGCTCGGCCTGTCGCTGTCGTACCTGGCCTTCGAGGCCGGGCTCGCCTCCGACGGTCCGGCGGTCGCGGTCGGCGCCTCCCTGCTGTCCGCGGCCATGGTGGCGCTGCCCGCCGCGGTGTTCGTGCTGGTCCTGCGCGAGCCGTCGTACCGGGTCGACCTGGCGGTGTCCCGCGCGCTGGTCGGCGCGCTGCTCACCATCCTGGTCGTCGGCGCCTACCTGGTGCTGGTCTGGCTCGGCGGCCGCTACCTGCCCTGGAGTCGCGAGTCCGCCGGACTGGTCGCAGTCGCCGGGCTGGCCCTCGCGGTGATGCCGCTGCGCACCTGGCTCCAGACCCGGGTCGACCGGCTGGTCTTCGGCTCCAGCGCGGACGCCGGCCGGCTGCTGGACCGGCTCGGCGCCGACATCGAGCGCGGGCACGGCGAGATGTCGATCCTCGAGGGCCTGGTCGACGGCCTGCGCCGGGGCCTGCGCCTGCGGGCCGTCGTGGTCGAGGACGTCACCGGCACCCTCCGCGTCGGGGCCGGTCCGGCCAGCCTGTCGGTTCCGGTCGAGGTACCGCTGCGCAGCCGGGGTCAGGATGTCGGCCGGCTGGTCCTGGAGGCCCCGCTCGGCGAACGGCTGGACCTGCGGACCCTGGAGCTGGTCGAGCAGCTGGCGGCGCTGGTGGCCGTCGCGCTCGACCTGGCCCTGGTCAACACCGAGCTGGAGTCCGCGCGCACGCGGCTGGTCGACGTACGCCAGGAGGAGCGGCGGCTGCTGCGCCGCGAGCTGCACGACAGTCTCGGTCCCTCGCTGGCCGGCACGTCACTGGCCCTCGCCGCGATCAGCCGCTCCGCCGGCCTCGAGCCGGGCCCGGCCGCGATGATCACCGAGCTCCAGGCCGAGCTCGCCCAGCGCTCCGAGGACATCCGCCAGATGTCGCGGCACCTGCTCCCGCCACCCCTGGAGGACGGCCGGCTGGCCGAGGCGCTCGGCCAGCTGGTCGAGCGCTTCGACCAGGGCCGGTTCGCGGTGACCGTGCAGGCCGCCGACGCCGACCGGATCGACAGCCGGCGCCAGATCGCGCTCTACCACGTCGCCGCCGAGGCCCTCCTGAACGCCTACCGGCACGCCGGTGCCACCCGCTGCCGGGTCGCTCTCGCCCTGGATCCGGACGGCGCCCGCCTGGTCGTCGAGGACGACGGCGCCGGGGTCAGCACCGGCACCCGGCCGGGCATCGGCCTGCGCTCGATGCAGGAGCGGGCCGCCGAGCTCGGGGGCACCTTCAGCATCGAGCCCACTCGGCCGGGAACGCGGGTGACGGTGCTGCTGCCCTGAGCCGTATCCGGCCGTTTCGGGTCTGGTGCTTGCGAGATCTGGATGGATTTCGATACGACAACGCCCGCCCTCGCAAGCGAGGGCGGGCGTTGTCTACTCGATCTGGGTCGTGCTCTACCAGACCTTCACTTCGTTCAGGACTGGTACGACCCAAAGTCGAAGTCGTCCAGGGCTACGGCCTGACCACTCGCGGCGTTGCCGAACTCGTAGTCGTAGGAGTCGTAGCCAGTGACGGAGTACGCCGCGGCGCGGGCCTCCTCGGTGGGCTCCACCCGGATGTTGCGGTACCGCTCGAGGCCGGTGCCCGCCGGGATCAGCTTGCCGATGATCACGTTCTCCTTCAGACCGCGCAGCGAGTCCGAGCGGCCGTGGATGGCAGCGTCGGTGAGGACGCGGGTCGTCTCCTGGAAGGAGGCGGCCGACAGCCACGACTCGGTCGCCAGCGATGCCTTGGTGATGCCCATGAGGACCGGGCGACCCGAGGCCGGCTTGCCGCCCTCGGAGACCACGCGGCGGTTCTCCTCCTCGAACAGCACCCGGTCGACCAGGTCGGACGGCAGCAGGTTGGTCTCACCGGACTCGATCACCGTGACCCGGCGCAGCATCTGCCGCACGATGATCTCGATGTGCTTGTCGTGGATCGACACGCCCTGCGAGCGGTAGACCTGCTGGACCTCGTCCACCAGGTGCTCCTGGGCCCGGCGCACGCCGAGGATGCGGAGGACGTCCTGCGGGTCCGGCGTACCGGACGTCAGGTGGTGACCGACCTCGATGTGCTCACCGTCGGCGACGTTGAGGCGCGAGCGCTTCGAGACCGGGTACTCCTGGACCTCGGAGCCGTCGTCGGGCGTGACCAGGACCTTGCGGGCCTTGTCGGTCTCGTCGATCTCCACGCGGCCGGCGGCCTCGGAGATCGGCGTACGGCCCTTGGGCGAGCGGGCCTCGAAGAGCTCGACCACGCGGGGCAGACCCTGCGTGATGTCGTCCGCGGAGGCCACACCACCGGTGTGGAAGGTACGCATGGTCAGCTGCGTGCCGGGCTCACCGATCGACTGGGCCGCGATGATGCCGACGGCCTCGCCGATGTCGACGAGCTTGCCGGTGGCCAGCGAGCGGCCGTAGCACTTGGCGCAGGTGCCGGTGCGGGCGTCGCAGGTCAGCACCGAGCGGACCTTGACCTCCTCGATCCCGGCCGCGACCAGCTCGCCGATCTTGACGTCACCGAGGTCGCCGCCCGCCTCGACCAGCGTCTCGCCGGTCTCGGGGTGGGTGACCTCGACGGCCGCCGACCGGGCGTACGCCGCGGTCTCGGCGTTCTCGTGCTTGACGACCGAGCCGTCCTCGCGACGCTCGCCGATCCGCTTGGGCAGACCGCGCTCGGTGCCGCAGTCGTCCTCGCGGATGATGACGTCCTGCGACACGTCGACCAGACGACGGGTCAGGTAGCCCGAGTCGGCCGTGCGCAGGGCGGTGTCGGCGAGACCCTTGCGGGCACCGTGCGTGGAGATGAAGTACTCGAGGACGGACAGACCCTCACGGAAGTTGGCCTTGATCGGCCGCGGGATGATGTCGCCCTTCGGGTTGGCCACCAGACCACGCATGGCCGCCACCTGACGGATCTGCATCATGTTTCCGGAGGCACCCGAGTCGACCATCATGTAGATCGGGTTCGCCCGGTCGAAGTTGCCCTCCATGGCCTTGGCCACGTCGTTCGACGCCTGGGTCCAGATCTCGATGAGCTCCTGACGGCGCTCCTCGTCGGTGACCAGACCGCGCTCGAACTGCTTCTGGACCTTGGCCGCCTGCGCCTCGTAGGCCGAGAGGATCTCGATCTTGTTGGCGGGGGTGGTCACGTCGTCGATCGAGACCGTGACGCCCGAGCGGGTGGCCCAGTGGAAGCCGGTGTCCTTCAGGGCGTCCAGCGACGCCGCGACCTCGACCTTGGTGTAGCGCTCGGCCAGGTCGTTGACGATCGCGCCCAGGGCCTTCTTGCCCACTTCGTAGTTCACGAAGGGGTAGTCGGCCGGCAGGGTGTCGTTGAAGATCGAGCGGCCCAGCGTGGTGTCCAGGATCAGCGAGCGACCCTGCTCCCAGTCGGCGACCTCGGCCTCCAGCGGGGGCACGATGTCGTCGAAGCGGATCTTGATCGGGGACTGCATCGAGATCTCGCCGCGGTCGAAGGCCATGATCGCCTCGGCCTGCGACGCGAACGCGCGACCCTCGCCCGGCTGGTTCGGCCGGTCGGTGGTCAGGAAGAACAGGCCGATGATCATGTCCTGGGTCGGCATGGTCACCGGACGGCCGTCCGACGGCTTGAGGATGTTGTTGGTCGACAGCATCAGGATCCGCGCCTCGGCCTGGGCCTCGGCGGACAGCGGCAGGTGCACCGCCATCTGGTCACCGTCGAAGTCGGCGTTGAACGCCGAGCAGACGAGCGGGTGGATCTGGATGGCCTTGCCCTCGATCAGCTGCGGCTCGAAGGCCTGGATGCCGAGGCGGTGCAGGGTGGGCGCACGGTTGAGCAGCACGGGGTGCTCGGTGATGACCTCTTCGAGGACGTCCCACACGACCGGGCGCGCCCGCTCGACCATCCGCTTGGCGGACTTGATGTTCTGCGCGTGCGACAGGTCGACGAGGCGCTTCATCACGAACGGCTTGAAGAGCTCCAGCGCCATCTGCTTGGGCAGACCGCACTGGTGCAGCTTCAGCTGGGGGCCGGAGACGATGACCGAACGGCCCGAGTAGTCGACGCGCTTGCCGAGCAGGTTCTGCCGGAAGCGACCCTGCTTGCCCTTGAGCATGTCGGACAGCGACTTCAGCGGCCGGTTGCCCGGGCCGGTGACGGGACGACCGCGGCGGCCGTTGTCGAACAGCGAGTCGACGGCCTCCTGCAGCATCCGCTTCTCGTTGTTGACGATGATCTCGGGCGCGCCGAGGTCGAGCAGCCGCTTGAGCCGGTTGTTCCGGTTGATCACGCGGCGGTACAGGTCGTTGAGGTCCGAGGTCGCGAACCGGCCACCGTCGAGCTGCACCATCGGGCGCAGGTCCGGCGGGATGACCGGGACGGCGTCGAGGACCATGCCCTGGGGCTTGTTGCCGGTCTTGCGGAACGCGTCGACGACCTTGAGCCGCTTGAGCGCCCGGACCTTCTTCTGGCCCTTGCCGTTGGCGATCGTGTCGCGCAGCGACTCGACCTCGGCGGGGATGTCGAAGTCCTCGAGGCGCTTCTGGATCGCCGTGGCGCCCATGTGGCCCTCGAAGTACTTGCCGAACCAGTTCTTCATCTCGCGGTAGAGCATCTCGTCGCCCATCAGGTCCTGGACCTTGAGGGACTTGAAGGTGTTCCACACCTCGTCGAGGCGAGCGATCTCGGCCTCGCCGCGGCGGCGGATCTGGGTCTTCTCACGCTCCGCGCCGTCGCGGACCTTGCGCTTGGCGTCGGCCTTGGCGCCCTCGGCCTCCAGCTCGGCGAGGTCCGTCTCCTCCTTCTTGGACCGGTCGTCCAGGGCGAGGTTCATCCGGTTCTCGAGGCGCTCGCGCTCCAGGCCGACCTTGCCCTCGAGCGAGGACAGGTCGCGGTGCCGCGCGTCCTCGTCGACGGAGGTGATCATGTAGGCCGCGAAGTAGATGACCTTCTCGAGGTCCTTCGGGGCCAGGTCGAGCAGGTAGCCGAGGCGGCTCGGGACACCCTTGAAGTACCAGATGTGGGTCACCGGCGCGGCGAGCTCGATGTGGCCCATCCGCTCGCGGCGGACCTTGGAACGGGTCACCTCGACGCCGCAGCGCTCGCAGATGATGCCCTTGAAGCGCACGCGCTTGTACTTGCCGCAGTAGCACTCCCAGTCCCGGGTGGGACCGAAGATCTTCTCGCAGAAGAGGCCGTCACGCTCCGGCTTGAGCGTGCGGTAGTTGATGGTCTCCGGCTTCTTCACCTCGCCGTGGCTCCACGTGCGGATGTCGTCCGCGGTGGCCAGGCCGATCTGAAGCTGGTCGAAGAAGTTCACGTCGAGCACGATGGCTGCAACCCTTCGGTAGTTCTAAGAAATGACGTAGGGGGCGGAGGCGGGGCCGACCGGAGCCGGCCCCGCTACTCACACCTCTTCGACCGAGCTGGGCTCGCGGCGGGACAGGTCGATGCCGAGCTCCTCGGCGGCGCGGAAGACGTCCTCCTCCGCGTCGCGCAGCTCGATGCTCGAACCGTCCTGCGAGAGGACCTCGACGTTCAGGCAGAGCGACTGCATCTCCTTGACGAGCACCTTGAACGACTCCGGGATGCCGGAGTCCGGGATGTTCTCGCCCTTCACGATGGCCTCGTAGACCTTGACGCGTCCGGGGACGTCGTCGGACTTGATCGTGAGCAGCTCCTGCAGGGCGTAGGCGGCGCCGTACGCCTCCATCGCCCAGACCTCCATCTCGCCGAACCGCTGGCCGCCGAACTGGGCCTTACCGCCCAGGGGCTGCTGCGTGATCATCGAGTAGGGGCCGGTGCTGCGCGCGTGGATCTTGTCGTCCACGAGGTGGTGCAGCTTGAGGATGTACATGTAGCCGACCGACACGGGCTCGGGGAACGGCTCGCCGGAGCGGCCGTCGAAGAGCGACGCCTTGCCGTTGGACTTCACGGTCCGCACGCCGTCGCGGTTCGGGATCGTCGAGCCGAGCAGGCCGGTGATCTCGTCCTCGCGCGCGCCGTCGAACACCGGGGTCGCGACCTTGGTGTTCGGGTCGGCCTTGTCGGCGTGGATCTTGATCAGGCGCTGCTTCCACTCGGCGTCGGACTCGTCCTCGGCCAGCTTGATGTCCCAGCCCTGCTTGGCGAGCCAGCCCAGGTGGAGCTCGAGGATCTGGCCGATGTTCATCCGGCGCGGCACACCCAGCGGGTTCAGCACGACGTCGACCGGGGTGCCGTCCTCCATGAACGGCATGTCCTCGATCGGCAGGATCTTCGCGATGACGCCCTTGTTGCCGTGGCGGCCGGCGAGCTTGTCACCGACGGAGATCTTGCGCTTCTGCGCGACGTAGACGCGGACCAGCTGGTTCACGCCCGGGGGCAGCTCGTCGCCCTCCTCGCGGTCGAAGACGCGGACGCCGATGACCGTGCCGGACTCACCGTGCGGCACCTTCATCGAGGTGTCGCGCACCTCGCGCGCCTTCTCACCGAAGATCGCGCGGAGCAGCCGCTCCTCGGGGGTCAGCTCGGTCTCGCCCTTGGGCGTGACCTTGCCGACGAGGATGTCACCGGTGGTGACCTCGGCGCCGATGCGGATGATGCCCCGCTCGTCGAGGTCGGCCAGCATCTCTTCGGAGACGTTCGGGATGTCCCGGGTGATCTCCTCCGGACCCAGCTTGGTGTCGCGGGCGTCGACCTCGTGCTCCTCGATGTGGATCGAGGTGAGGACGTCCTCCTGCACCAGGCGCTGGCTGAGGATGATCGCGTCCTCGTAGTTGTGGCCCTGCCACGGCATGAACGCCACGAGCAGGTTGGTGCCGAGCGCCATCTCCGCGTCGTCGGTGCACGGACCGTCGGCGACGGGGCTGCCGACCTCGAGCCGGTCGCCCTCGCTGACCAGCGGGCGCTGGTTGATGCAGGTGCCCTGGTTGGAGCGCTTGAACTTGGCCAGCTTGTACGTGGAGTACGTGCCGTCGTCGTTCATGGTCTCGACCAGGTCGGCGGAGACGTCCTTGACCACACCGGCCTTCTCGGCCACGACCACGTCACCGGCGTCGACGGCGGCGCGGAACTCGATGCCGGTGCCGACGATCGGCGAGTCGCTGCGGATGAGCGGCACGGCCTGACGCTGCATGTTGGCGCCCATGAGCGCGCGGTTGGCGTCGTCGTGCTCGAGGAACGGGATCAGGGCGGTCGCGACCGACACCATCTGGCGCGGCGAGACGTCCATGTAGTCGACCTCGTCGGCCAGGATCTCGGACACCTCGCCGTCGCGCTGGCGGACCAGCACGCGCTCCTCGGTGAACCGGCCCTGCTCGTCGATGACGGCGTTGGCTTGCGCGATGACGTAGCGGTCCTCGTCGTCGGCGGTGAGGTAGTCGATCTGGTCGGTGACCCGACCGGCCTCGACCTTGCGGTACGGCGTCTCGACGAAGCCGAACGGGTTGATCCGACCGAAGGAGGCCAGCGAGCCGATCAGACCGATGTTCGGGCCTTCCGGCGTCTCGATCGGGCACATGCGGCCGTAGTGCGACGGGTGGACGTCGCGGACCTCCATGCCGGCGCGGTCACGGGACAGACCACCGGGGCCGAGCGCGGACAGGCGACGCTTGTGCGTCAGGCCGGCGATCGGGTTGGTCTGGTCCATGAACTGCGAGAGCTGCGAGGTGCCGAAGAACTCCTTCAGCGCCGCGACCACGGGACGGATGTTGATCAGCGACTGCGGCGTGATGGCCTCGACGTCCTGGGTCGTCATCCGCTCGCGGACCACCCGCTCCATGCGCGCCAGGCCGGTGCGGAGCTGGTTCTGGATCAGCTCGCCCACGGTGCGCATGCGGCGGTTGCCGAAGTGGTCGATGTCGTCGGGCGCGATGACGAGCTCGCCCTGGGGCGCCTCGGTCTGCTCGCGGCCGTCGTGCAGCGCGACGATGTACTTGATCGCGGCGACGATGTCGTCGACGGTCAGCGTCTGCTGGTCGAACGCCTCGGTCAGCCCCAGCTTCTTGTTGATCTTGTAGCGACCGACCTTGGCCAGGTCGTAGCGCTTGGGGTTGAAGTAGTAGTTGTTCAGCAGCGTCTGCGCGGCCTCCTCCGTGGGCGGCTCGCCCGGACGGAGCTTGCGGTAGATGTCGAGCAGCGCGTCCTTCTGCGTCTCCGTGTGATCCTTCTCGAGGGTCAGCATCACGGACTCGTACTCGCCGAACTCCTCGCGGATCTGCTCGTTGGTCCAGCCGAGGGCCTTGAGCAGCACGGTGACGTTCTGCTTGCGCTTGCGGTCGAGGCGCACGCCGACCAGGTCGCGCTTGTCGATCTCGAACTCGAGCCAGGCGCCACGCGAGGGGATGAGCTTCGCGGTGTAGATGTCCTTGTCGGACGTCTTGTCGGCGGTGCGCTCGAAGTAGACGCCGGGCGAGCGGACGAGCTGCGAGACGACGACGCGCTCGGTGCCGTTGATGACGAAGGTGCCCTTGGGGGTCATCAGGGGGAAGTCGCCCATGAAGACCGTCTGGCCCTTGATCTCACCGGTGTCGTTGTTGGTGAACTCCGCCGAGACGTAGAGCGGAGCGGAGTAGGTGAAGTCCTTCTCCTTGCACTCGTCCACGGTGTACTTCGGGTCGTAGAAGACCGGGTTCTCGAACGAGAGCGACATCGTCTCGGAGAAGTCCTCGATCGGGGAGATCTCCTCGAAGATCTCCTGCAGACCGGACTTGCTGGAGACGTCCTCACCCTCGGAGCGGCGCCGCTCGACGGCGGCGTCCCACTTCTCGTTGCCGACCAGCCAGTCGAAGCTGTCGGTCTGGAGAGAGAGGAGCTGGGGGACCTCGATCGGGTCCTGGATCTTGTTGAACGAGATGCGGCGGTTGCCCTGAGTGTTGGCATGTCCGGAGGTGCTGCGCGCGGCCAAGAGTTGTCCTTCGACAGTTCGCACTGGATCGCGTCCAGGCCCACCACAAAGTCAACCACCGGGCAGGAGACTCGCATTTGAGGGCAGACGCAAAGCGCTACGATACCCCGCGGCAGGGCGCAACACAATCTCTGCGTGCGCCAGAACTGACGAGCTTGGCGTCGATCATGCGGTGCCCCGGGCCCCAGGTCAAGCGGATCTCCCCAACCGGACCCCGCGTGTCGCACCGGGGAGCAGTCAGTCGATGACCCGCATGTCGCCGACCAACCACTCGTCGTCGACCTTCTCCATCGTCATGGTGACCCAGGTCCTGAGGATCTGCGGCTCCGGCTGCTCCTTGTTCGTGGTGGCCTGGTCGACGAAGAGGAAGACCTCGACCCGTCCGTCACCGGTCGCGCGCACGGAGGACTCGTTGACGGACGTGACGACCTTGGTCCCGGTGTTGGGGGCGTTGGGGTCGATGACGTCGTCGAACAGCTTGTCGCGCTCCTTCTCGTACGACGAGGTGAGGTACGACGCCGCTGCGGACCGCGAGCCCTCCAGGTCCGCCGCGTCGTAGGAGAGGACCGGGGTGACGGCCCGCTCGGCCGCCGCCTGCGCGGCCCGGACGTCGTCGGCGGCGGTCTCGTCGGAGGACTGGCCCGCCAGCAGGACGGCCGCGACGACCAGCGCCGCGGCCAGGAGGGCCACCGGGGCGAGGACCCAGGCGGGGACCACTCGCGGAGCGCGCGTGGACGGGGACACGGGCGCGGGGTCCGTCTCGTCGGACCCGACCGGCGCGGGATCCGCTTCGAGATCCGACTCGTCGACCGGCTCGTCGACCGGCTCGTCGACCGGCTCGTTGACCGGCTCGTCGACCGGCTCGGCCTGCTCAACCAGGTCGCGGTCGTACGCCGCCCGCCGGGTGGGGTCGAGGAGCACCTCGGCGGCCTGGTTGAGGGTGCGGAACCGTCGGTCGCCCGGGTCCAGGTCGGCGATCGACGACTTCCAGGCCGCGCGGATCTCGTCCGCGGTGGCGTCGGGCTCGACGTCGAGGACGTCGTACCAGGTGGGGGTCATCGGCCGCCTCCGGTGCTGCTCGGCGACGGCTCGGTGGACGGGCTCGGGGAGGTCGACGCGGACGGCTGGCCGGACGCCTGGTCGGCGATGTTGGCCTCGTCGACCAGCCAGTCGCCGTCGACCTTGACCAGGTCGATGACCTGGCGGAAGGTCTGGGTCCGGGGCGCCTGCTCCTCGCCCTGGTCGTCGGCGAGGGTGAACGTCGACTCGCCGCCGACGAGCACCCGGGCCGAGTCGTCGTCGAGGTACTGGACCCCGATGCCGAGGACCTTCGTCGTCTGCCCGACCCCCCGCTCCGCGACCGCCTGCTCGAGGAACGGGAGCGACTCGTCGTAGGCGGCGTCGAACTTGTCCGAGGTGACCTCCTCGACGGACTCGCGGTGCTCGGTGAGCTTCTTGTCCGCGTCGAGGTCGTCGGGGCCGTAGGTCTGGCTGCGCAGCACGAACTGCCGGGTCTGGCTCATCACCGTGTCACGCTCGGGCCCGAGGTCGTCGGCGTCGTCGCCGCTCGCGCGACCGTCGACGAGCAACCAGACGACGGTGCCGGCGGCACCGAGCAGCACCACGACGAGGACGAGCAGCAGGGCGAGCCGGAACCGCGCGGAGCGCGGGGTGGTGCTGGGGTCCGGGTCGGGCGGGCTGCTCGTCACTCCTGGCGCTGCAGGGGCTGGAGGTACAGCCACTTCCACGACTCCTCTCCGAGGGACGGCGGGGCCACGCTACCGGTGCCGCCCAGGTCGGCCCCGCTCCCCGGCAACCAGGTCACTTCGCCGCTGTCCTCGTCGTACGACGCCACCACGGGCGCGTCGTAGTCGGCGGGGGCGCGGGGCGCGAGGTTCTGGGGGCCGCGGGCGTTGCTCTTCGACGCGGGCTCGGTGCAGCCGGCCTTGGTGTTCATCGGCCGGTTGGAGCCGTCCTGCGGGATCCGCTTGTCGGTGCTCTCGTAGCCGCCGGTGCACGCGGCCTGAGTGGTGAGGACCAGGCCGAAGTGGGCGTCGTAGTTGCCGTCGCTGGACTTCGAGACGACGGTGAAGCCGCCCTCGACGATGTAGGGGTAGATCACCAGCAGCTGCTCGATGCCGGGCAGGTTCTTGACGGTGACCTCGCCGGTGGTGACCAGGTTGTTGATCAGGTCGCCGAGCTCGACGCCGTTCTGCTCCAGGAAGGTGCGCAGCTCCGTGGCCGCGAGCGACCCGGTGTCGATGAGGCGACGCAGGTCGGGGTCGGACGCGGCGAGGGTGCCGCTGAACAGCTTCAGCTGACTGGCGAAGGTCCGCAGCGAGCTGGCGCTGTCGACCTGCCCCTGCAGCACGGTGTTGCTGTCGCGGATCAGCGCCCGGGTGACGTCGAAGTTGTCGTTGGCGGTCTCGATGAACGAGTTGCCGGTGTCGATGATGCGCTGCAGGTCCGGCCCGGTGCCCTCGAAGGCGTCACCGAGCTCGGCGACGGTCGTGCGCAGCGCCTCCTGGTCCACAGACCCCACGGTCGTCGACAGGTCGGTGAGGAACTTGTCGGTGGCGATCGGGATCCGGGTGTCGTCCTGGGCGATCTCGGAGCTCTCGGCGAGGTAGGGACCGTCGTCGACCTGCGGCTGCAGCTCGACGTACTGCTCGCCGACGGCGGAGCGGTTGCCGACGACGGCGAGGGTCTTGGCCGGGATCTCGTCCTGGTCCTTGTCGATGGACAGGTGGACGTCGACGCCGTCCTCGGTGAGCTCCAGCTCGCTGACCTCGCCGATCTTGACCCCGCGGTAGGACACCTCGCCGCCGGCGAAGATGCCGCCGGAGTCGGCGAAGTGGGCGACGACGGTGTAGCTGTCGTCGACGAAGATCCGGTCGAGGCGGGCGTAGCGGGCGCCGACGAAGCTGACGCCGACGAGCGTGATGACCACGAAGATCAGCAGCTGGACCTTGGTACGACGGGTGATCATCGGCTCACCATCCCCGGGACGAGCAGGCTGACCAGACCCGGGTCGTAGGCCTCCGCGAGCTGGCCGAGGGTCGGCCCTCGCCCGGCAGTGGCCGTGGTCCCGCCGGTCGCCGGGCGGCTCAGGCCGAGCTCACCGGTGATGTCGCCCAGGACGTCGCCGAGACCCGGCACGGGCAGCGACGGGAGGCCTGGCACCTGGTTGAGCAGCTTGCAGACCACCGTGTCGCGGTTGGCCGGCTTCTGGCACTCGGCCTTCAGCTTCAGCAGTGCCTCCACGTTCTTGAGCACGTCCTTGCAGGCCTGGCTGTCGAGCCGGCCGCTCTGCAGGCAGCGGGTCACCAGACCGACGATCACCCCGGGGTCGGCGGGGCTCGGCAGCAGGGTCGGCGTCGCGCCCGGGGTGAGGCCACCCGAGAGGTCGAGGTCCAGGCTGATCGAGAGGTTGGTGTAGTCGCCCATGTGCAGGTTGCGCGCCACCTGGGGGTCGCGGCCGACGACCTCGTCGACGAACGGGTAGGTCAGGAAGACGTGGAACGCCTTGACGAAGGAGTCGCCGGAGTTGGCCAGCTGACGGAGCACCGGCTCCAGCTGGGTGACCGTCGAGATGGTGGCGTCCTTGGTCGCCTTGATGACCCGGACCCCGACGTCCCCGAGCCGGTTGAGGCTCTGCAGCATCGTGACCAGGTCCTCGCGCTGGCGGTCCAGGGACTCCAGGGCCGTGGGCAGCTCGGCCAGGGCGGCGTCGATGGTGTCCTGCTGACCGCGGGCGGTCTTGGCGAGGCGGTCGAGGGACTCGATGGCGTTGACGATGTCGGCCTTGCCGTCGTCGAGGTTCGACATCAGCGTGTCGACCTGGGTGAGCACCGACTTCGCAGCACCCTCGCGACCCTCGAGGGCCTGGTTGAGCTCGCTCGCGATGGTCTTGAGCTGGGCGATGCCGCCGCCGTTGAGCACCAGGCTCAGGGCACCGAGCACCTCCTCGACCTCCGGGTTGCGACCCGTGCGGTCGAGCGGGATGGTCTCGCCGTCGCTCAGCTCGCCTGTCGCCCCGGTCTCGGGCGCACTCAGGGAGACGAACTTCTCCCCGAGCAGACTGGTCTGGCGGATCTCGGCCGTGGTGTTCTCGGGCAGCTTGGTGTCGGACCGGAGCTCGACGGTGACCCGGGCGGTGTAGCCGTCGAGGTCGACCGCGGTGACCTGTCCGACCGAGACGTCGTTGACCTTCACCGTCGACTTCGGCACCAGGTCGAGGACGTCGCGGAACTCCACGGTGAGCTCGATCGCGTCGCTTCCGGCGTCGGTGCCGCCGGGCAGCGGCAGCTGGTAGACGTCGAAGTCGCAGCCGGCCAGCCCGACCGAGCCGAGCAGTACGCCGAGCAGCGCCGTCGTACCCCTGCGCAGGCGGCTCATCGCTTCGCCTCCACGAGTCCGCCGAGCGTCGGGTCGAGGACGGTCGACCGGTCGGCCGCCGGACCGGAGAGCGCCCCCGCCCGCGGGAGGATGCCCTGCACGAGCTGGCACAGGGCGCCGGTGGGGTCGTTCTGGGCCAGGATGCTGCAGACGACGACGCTCGGGTCCGAGGTGATCTCGTGGGCGAGGTTGCCGATGTTGGCGTTGGTGTCGAGCGTCCCGGCCTCCGGGTTGTAGGCCAGGAACAGGTTGTTCAGCGCGAGCGGGCCGGCCTTCAGGATCTCGTCGAGCGCACCGCGCTGCTTGACCAGCACCTTGGCGACCCGGTTGAGGCCGGCGATGTCGCGGCCGAGGACCTCGCGGTTGTCCTTCACGAAGGTCGAGACCTCGCCGAGGGCGACCGACAGGTTCTCCAGGGAGGCCGAGAGCTCCTCCCGCTCCCCCGCCAGCATCGTGGACACCCCGGCCAGCGACTGGTTGAACTGGCGCACGGTCGTGTCGTTCTCGGCCAGCGTGCTGATGAAGGCCTCCAGCTGGCGCGCCGATCCGAACAGCTCGTCCTTGTTGTCGTCGAGGGTGGCGCTGAGCTTGCCGAAGTCCTTGATCGTCCGGTTGAGCTGTGCGCCCTGGCCGCCGAAGTTCTTGGCGGTCGTCTCCAGCAGGTCGGTGAGCGCCCCCTCCTTGTTGGCCCCGTTCGGGCCGAGGGCGACGGTGAGGTCGTCGATGCTGGAGTAGATCTGGTCGAGCTCGAGCGGCACGGACGTGCGCTCCACCGGCAGCGTCGCGGAGGTCGCGAGCACCTTCTGGCCCTGCTCGTAGACCGGGGTCAGCTGGATGAACCGGTCGCCGACGATGGACGGAGCGACGATGACCGCCTGCGCGTCCGCGGGGACCTTCACCTCGGCGTCGTACTCCATCTCGACGGCGACGTCGGTGCCGGTGGGGGTCACGCTGACCACCTTGCCGATCGGGACGCCGAGGACCCGGACGTCGCTGCCCTCGTAGATCGAGACGGTGCGCGGGAAGTGGGCCGTGAGCTTCTTGGGCTCATCGGAGCCGAACATGGTCAGCGCGGCCGCCACCACCAGGGCCGCGACGACGAGCAGCGGGAGGACCCGCTTCAGGGTGGCGTTCATCCGAGACCTCCGACGCCGCCGCCGTTGGCCAGGTCGGGCACCGGCGGCAGGTTCTGGATGTAGGTGTCGAACCAGGGGCCGCCACCGAGCGTGCTGGCGAAGACGCGGTAGAACGGCGCCATCAGCCGCAGGCTGTTGTCGAGGTTGTCCTCGTTCTTGTTGAGCACGCGCAGCACGTTCTCCAGCTCGGCGAGGGCGGGCTTCAGGTCGTCGCGGGACTCGCGGACCAGCGCGGTGAGCGACTTCGACAGCGTGGAGGTCGACACCAGCAGCCGGTGCACGGCATCACGCCGCGCCACCAGCGAGCGGAAGAGGACGTCGGAGTCCTTCATCAGCTGGACGATGTCGGTGTCACGCTCGTCGAGGACCTTGGTGACCCGGGTGAGGTTCTGCAGCAGGGTGCCGATCTGCTCGTTCTTCGCGGCGATGTTCGTCGAGAGGGCGGAGACGCCGGTCAGCGCGTCGCGGAACTCCTCCGGGGTGTTGCGGGTCAGGTCGGCGAGCGTGGAGAGCGAGTCGGCCAGCTGGTCGGTGTCGATCTCCTCCGACGTCGTCGCGAGCCCCTCGAAGGCCTCGACGACGTCGTACGGCGAGCTGGTCCGCTCGACCGGGATCTCGCTGTCCTCGGCGAGCTGGCCCGAGCCGGCCGGCTCCAGGGCGAGGTACATGGCGCCGAGCAGGGTCTTGACCCGGATCGCCGCCCGGGTGTCGGCGCCGAAGCCGGAGTCGGTCTTGACCTTGAAGGTCACCTGGACGTGGTCGCCGTCGAGCTCGACGGACTCGACCTTGCCGACCCGGACGCCGGCGATCCGGACCTCGTCGTTGGCCTTGAGGCCTCCGGACTCGGCGAAGGCGGCGGTG
The DNA here is from genome assembly GCF_900101465.1 of Nocardioides lianchengensis. Classification (GTDB taxonomy): domain Bacteria; phylum Actinomycetota; class Actinomycetes; order Propionibacteriales; family Nocardioidaceae; genus Nocardioides; species Nocardioides lianchengensis. Next base: position 241,835 of record NZ_FMZM01000007.1, on the reverse strand, counting down.
TAGGTGTCGCCGCCGCCGATCAGCGGCAGGTCCTGGGCCCGGAAGGCGGCCAGCAGCAGGCCGAGCAGCACGGCCAGGCTGACCGCGCCGATGATCACGGGGTTGCGCTCGCGGAAGGGAACCATCATCCGAGATCACACCTCTTGCCGCCGGTCTTGAAGGCGTCGTCGAGCGGCACCTCGATGCCGGCCGGCAGCTTGACCTTGCCCTCGAAGTGGCAGAGGTAGAAGTTGAACCAGGAGCCGTAGATGGCGGTGCGGCCGACCTTCTCCAGCTTGATCGGGAGCACCTGCAGGGCCCGGTCGAGCTCGCCCTTGTTGTCGTCGATGTTGGTGGCCAGGCGGCGCAGCTGCTTCACGTCGTCGACGAACGGCTCCTTGATGCCGGTCACGAGGTCGGCGGTCTGCTCGGAGAGCAGGGAGATCTGGTCGAGCGAGGAGAGGATCGCCTCGCGGTCGTCCTTCAGCCCGCCGACCAGCGTCTTGAAGTTGACGATCAGCTGGGACAGCTGGTCGTCGCGGTCGCCGAGGTGGTCGAGCACGTCGTTGAGGTTGGTGATCAGCGACGAGATCACCTCGTCGCGATCGGCGAGGGTGCTGGTGACCGAGGCGGTGTGGCCGAGCAGGCTCTCCAGCGTGCCGCCCTCGCCCTGGAACACCTGGACGATCTCGTAGGAGAGCTGGTTGATGTCGGACGGCGACAGCGCCTGGAAGAGCGGCTTGAAGCCGTTGAACAGGACCGTCAGGTCGAGCGCCGGCTTGGTCCGCCCCACCGGGATGGTGTCCCCCTCGTCGAGCGGCTCCGTGTCGCCGACCCCCTCGGCCAGCGAGATGTAGCGCTGCCCGACGAGGTTGCGGTAGCGGATCGACGCGGTCGTCGACTCTCGGACCGCGGACCCCTCGGCCACGCTGAAGGTGACCAGGGCCCGGGTCCGGTCGCGGATCTCGATGTCCTTGACCGTGCCGACCTTGACGCCGGCGATCCGGACGTCGTCGCCCTTGACGACGCCGGTGGCGTCGACGAACTCGGCGCGGTACTCGCGGGAGGCGCCGAAGGTCAGGTTGCCGATGGTGATGACCAGGACCCCGGTGGCCAGGGTCGTGACGACGATGAAGACCAGGAGCTTGGCCAGGTCGCCGGCGGTGCGCTTGTCGAGGACGCTCATCGCAGCGACACCTCCGCGCCCCGGGCCATCGGGCCGACCAGCAGCACCCCGAGGTCGCTGACGTCGCCGGCCTGCTGGCCGGTCCCGTCGGCGACCAGGGAGCGGAGCAGGTCGGCCTCGGCCGTGGTGCCGGCGTGCGCGTCGCGCTGGCCGTAGCCGGTCGCGACCCGGGAGGTGCCCTTGCCGGTCGGCTCGTCGACGCCGTCGTTCATGTTCGGCTGACGACGCAGGGGGTTCTCCTGGCTGGAGTTGGGCTTGGGCAGGTGCAGGCAGGTCGGCCCGCGGTCCTCGCCGAAGCGCGGCTTGTCCTGGGGGCCGTAGGCGCGCGGCTGGTTCGGCAGCGTCTCCAGCACGATGTGGAGGGTGTAGTCGCGGAACGCCTCGGCCTGCAGCTCGCCGGCGCCGACGATGCCCTTGAGGAGGCAGGGGTACTCCGGGGCGTACTTGGCCAGCAGGCCGACGAACGGCTCGCTCACCTCGCCGAGGCGGATCAGGTTGGCCTCGTTGTCCGAGAGGAACCCGCGGGCGGTGCCGGAGAAGGCGGTGACGTCGGTGAACAGCCCGTTCAGGTCCTTCTCGCGCTCCTCCAGCGTGCTGGTGGTGGTGATGGTGTCCTCCAGGATCTCGCCCACCTCGGGCAGGATCTCGTCGTACACGTCGGCGACCTGGGCGGTGAGCCGGAGGTCCTCGACCAGGGCGGGGATCTGCGGGTTGAGCCGCTTGAGGTAGCTGTCGACGGTCTCGAGGTTGTCGCCGAGCCGGTCGCCCCGACCCTCCAGCGCGGTCGCCAGGGCGGTCAGCGTGAGGTTGAGGTCGGCGGGCTGGACGGTGCGCAGCAGCGGGTAGAGGTCGGAGAGGACGTCCTCCACCTCCGTCGGCAGCTGGGTACGACGGATGGTCGCGCCCGCCCGGAGCGAGCCCTCGGTGGCCTCGTCGGGGACGACCAGCGAGACGTACTTCTCGCCGAAGAGGGTCTTGGGCACGATCGAGCCGGTGACTCCGGCGGGGATGATGTCGCGCTTGTCCGGGAAGATGCCGAGCTCGATCTCGGCCCCGTCGGTGTCGGAGCGCACGTCGAGCACCTCGCCGACGATCACGCCGCGGACCTTGACGTCCGCGCGGCGCGGCAGCTGCAGGCCGATCTTCGAGGTCTCCAGGGTGACCCGGTCGTAGTCGGTGAACTTCTGCGTGAACACGCCGTAGGTGAGGTAGACCGCCAGCACGACCAGGGCGAGGAAGGCGACGCCGAGCAGCTTGGTGCGCACCATCGCCCTCACCCCGCCAATCGCACGGTGGTGGACGTGCCCCAGATCGCCATGGACAGGAACAGGTCGATGACGTTGATGGCGACGATGCTGGTGCGCACCGCGCGACCGACGGCGACGCCGACTCCCGCAGGACCGCCGGAGGCGGTGTAGCCGTGGTAGCAGTGGATCAGGATCACCACGACCGCGAAGACCAGCACCTTGCCGAACGACCACAGCACGTCGCCGGGTGGCAGGAACTGGTTGAAGTAGTGGTCGTAGGTGCCCGACGACTGGCCGTAGAACTGGGTGACCACCAGTCGGCTGGCGAAGTACGACGACAGCAGCCCCACGACGTACAGCGGGATGATCGCGATCAGCCCGCCGATGACCCGGGTCGCGACCAGGAAGGGCATCGAGGGGATGGCCATCACCTCGAGGGCGTCGACCTCCTCGGAGATCCGCATCGCGCCGAGCTGGGCGGTGAAGCCGCAGCCGACCGTGGCGGCCAGGGCGATGCCGGCGACCAGCGGGGCGATCTCGCGGGTGTTGAAGTAGGCCGACACGAAGCCGGAGAACGCGGCCGTGCCGAGCTGGTTGAGCGCGGCGTACCCGGACAGGCCGACCTGGGCGCCGGTGAAGAAGGTCATGCCGATGATGACGCCGATGGTGCCGCCGATGACGGCGAGCGCGCCGGAGCCCAGAGTGACCTCGGCGAGGATCCGGAGGATCTCGCGCGGGTAGCGGGCGACCGAGCGCGGCAGGGCGCGCAGGACGCGCAGGTAGAACCGGAGCTGCTCCCCGAGGGTGTCGAGGGCGCCCAGCGGCCGCTGGTAGACGCTGCGGATGTTGGCCATCGCGTCAGCCTGTCTTCGGGGGGACGATTTGGAGGTAGAGCGCGCTCAGCACGAAGTTGACGACGAACAGCAACAGGAAGGTGATGACCACCGACTCGTTGACGGCGTCGCCGACGCCCTTCGGTCCGCCGGCCGCGTTCATGCCCTTGTAGGCCGCCACGACGGCGGCGATCATCCCGAAGATCAGCGCCTTCAGCAGGCCGATCCACAGGTCGGGGAGCTGGGCGAGCGCGGTGAAGCTCGCGATGTAGGCGCCCGGGGTGCCGTCCTGGAGGATCACGTTGAAGACGTAGCCGCCGGACACGCCGACCACGCTGACCATGCCGTTGAGGAAGAACGCGACGAGCATGCACGCCAGCACGCGCGGGACGACGAGCCGCTGGATCGGGTCGATGCCCAGCACCATCATCGCGTCGAGCTCCTCGCGGATCCGGCGCGCACCGAGGTCGGCGGCGATGGCCGAGCCGCCGGCACCGGCGATTAGCAGGGCGGTCGCGATCGGGCCGGCCTGCTGGATCACCGCGAGGACCGAGGCCGAGCCGGTGAACGACTGGGCCCCGAACTGCCGGATCAGGCCGCCGACCTGTAGCGCGATGACCGCGCCGAACGGGATCGCGACCAACGCCGTCGGGATGATCGTGACCGAGGCGATGAACCAGGCCTGCTGCAGGAACTCCCGCAGCTGGAACGGACGCCGGAACAGGGCGCGGCCGACGTCGAGGGCGAAGGCGAAGAGCTTGCCTGCCGTCCCGACCGGCGCGAGGAACCGGGTCGCGGTGATCGATGCCATCGAGCGGATCAGCTGCCCGTGACCATGGACATGTTCTCCTCGAACGAGCCGGGCGGCGGGGTGATGCCGTTCTCCCGGCACCACGAGCCGGGCTCGCGCTGCGAGCGCCGGGCGATGCCGTTGGACGGCTCCAGCTGCATCGGGATCGGCGGCAGCGGCGGGAGCTCCTGCCCCTCCTCGGCCGCGAGCTCGTCGGCGTCCTTCTCCTCCGACATGCCGATCGGGCCGACCCGCTGGGCGTTGAGGAACTGGCGCACGACCGGCTCCTCGGAGCTGAGCAGCATCTCGCGCGGGCCGAACATGGCCAGGTGCCGGTGGTAGAGCAGCCCGATGTTGTCGGGCACGGTGCGCGCGGTGTTGATGTCGTGGGTGACGATCAGGAACGTCGCGTCGATCTGGGCGTTCAGGTCGACGATCAGCTGGTTGAGGAAGGCCGTGCGGACGGGGTCGAGGCCGGAGTCGGGCTCGTCGAAGAGCACGATCTCGGGGTCGAGGACCAGGGCCCGGGCCAGGCCGGCGCGCTTGCGCATGCCGCCCGAGATCTCGCCGGGGAGCTTGTCCTCGGCGCCGACGAGGCCGACCAGGTCCATCTTCTCCATGACGATGTCGCGGACCTCGGACTCGGACTTCTTGGTGTGCTCACGCAGCGGGAAGGCGACGTTGTCGTAGAGGTTCATCGAGCCGAACATGGCACCGTCCTGGAACAGCACGCCGAACAGCTTGCGGATCTCGTAGAGGTCCTTCTCGGAGCAGGTCGCGATGTCGGTGCCCTCGATGATGATCGAGCCCTTGTCGGGCTTCAGCAGGCCGATCAGCGTCTTCAGGAAGACCGACTTGCCCGTGCCCGAGGGACCGAGCATCACGCAGATCTCGCCCGCCGGGACGGTGAGGGTGACGTCCCCCCAGATCAGCTGCTTGCCGAACGACTTGCTCAGGTCGTCGACCTTGATCTCCACACCCATGCCCGTGACACCCTTCTGCGACCGTCGGTCCGAGAAAACCGGCCACTGCTCCCGACGCACGTTCGGTGAACGCACGTCCCACTGACCGGTAACAACGGAAGTACGGCGGCGAGGTTACGCCGCCCTGTGCCGGACGTCACGGGCTTGACACGAGCCGAGATCTCGGTCGGCACCCATCACGACCTGCGAAAACTTCCGCTGGGACCGGACCAACGATGCGTGTGTGCCCGCGTGGCGTAGGTCTCAAACTCGGGCGGTCGAGGGCTGGAACGCAGCAGGGGCGGCCACCCGGTCGAACGGGTGGCCGCCCCTGGCGGCGATGCGGCTGGATCAGCCGATCAGGTGGTGCTCAGTGGTGCAAGGTCACTTCAGGGTGACGCTGGCCCCGGCGCCCTCGAGGGCCTCCTTGGCCTTGTCCGCGGTGGCCTTGTCGACCTTCTCGAGGATCGCCTTGGGGGCGGACTCGACGAGGTCCTTGGCCTCCTTCAGGCCGAGGGACGTGAGCGCGCGCACCTCCTTGATGACGTTGATCTTCTTGTCACCAGCGGCCTCGAGGACGACGTCGAACTCGTCCTGCGCGGCGGCCTCGTCGGCACCGCCAGCGGCACCGCCGGCGGCGGGAGCGGCGGCCACGGCGACCGGGGCGGCGGCGGTGACGCCGAAGGTCTCCTCGAACTGCTTCACGAACTCGGAGAGCTCGATCAGGGTCATCTCCTTGAAGGCGTCAAGGAGCTCGTCGGTGCTGAGCTTCGCCATGGTGGCGTTCCTTCCATTCGGTGGCCGGGGCCGCGGTCGCGGTCCGGCCGGGTTTCAGGTGGTGGTGTGGACACCGAGGCTCACGCCTCGGCGGTCTCCTCGTCAGAGGCGGCCTCGGCGGCGGGCTCCTCGGCGGGAGCCTCCTCCTCGGCGGGAGCCTCGTCAGCGGCGGCCGGCGTACCAGCACCACCTGCGAGGATCGAGGGGTCCTCCTCGGCCTTCGCCTGCAGGGCGCCGGCGAGCCGGGCAGCCTGTGCGAGCGGGGCGTTGAGGAGGTAGACGGCCTGGCTCAGCGAGGCGAGCATGGCGCCCGCCAGCTTGCCCAGGAGTACCTCGCGCGACTCCAGATCGGCCAGCTTGGCGATCTGCGAGGCGTCGAGGATGTTGCCGTCCAGGACTCCACCCTTGATGACCAGGGTGGGGTTGGCCTTGGCAAAGTCACGCAGACCCTTGGCCGCCTCGACGACGTCGCCCTGGATGAAGGCGATCGCGGTCGGGCCGGTCAGCAGGTCGTCGAAGCCGGAGATGCCCACCTGGTTGGCGGCGATCTTGGCCAGCGTGTTCTTGACCACGGCGTAGTTGGCGTTCTCACCGAGGGAGCGTCGGAGGTCCTGCAGCTCCTTGACGGTGAGACCGCGGTACTCGGTCAGCACGGCGCCAGCGGCGTCGTTGAAGGACTCAACGATCTCCGCGACGGCGGCGTTCCTGTCTGCCCGCGCCATGGGTCTCCTTCCGGACTGGGAGACCACCGCACAGCGCCTGAGAAATGACGAACGCCCCGAGCGCAGGCTCAGGGCGTGGACACGACGGATCGTGAAGCTTGCTCTGTCCCCTGCGCAGGCCGTCCGCGTCTCGCGGAACCTTCGGTCACCCTGCATGCACAGGCCGACCACCGGCGGTCTCTGGTTTCAACAGGGAACTGTACGGCGGTCGCGGACGATCGGCCAAATCCGCCGGACGCTCAGGTCAGCAGCCGGACCGGCTCGCCGCCCAGCCACGCGGCCACGTCCTCGACGGCCTGCGTGAAGAAGCGGCGGTAGTTGTCCTGCGTCACGTAGCCGAGGTGCGGGGTGGCCAGCACGCGCGGATGGTCCCGGAAGGGGTCGCCGGCCGGCAGCGGCTCGACGTCGTACACGTCGAGGGCGGCGCCGGCGAGCGTCCCGGCGTCGAGGGCCCGCCGCAGCGCGGCGGTGTCGACCAGCCCGGCCCGCGACGTGTTCACGAGGTACGCCGACGCCCGCAGCAGCCCGAGCTCGCGCGCGCCGACGATCCCGCGGGTGGCCCCGGCGAGCACCAGGTGGATCGACAGGACGTCGGCCGTCGCGAACAGCTCGTCGCGCCCCACCAGTCGGGCGCCCCCGGCGGTGGCCCGCTCCCCGGTGAGGTGCGGGCTCCAGGCCACGACGTCCATCTCGAAGGCGGTCGCGACGCGCGCCACCCGGGAGCCGATGGCGCCCAGTCCGAGCAGGCCGAGGGTGCGGCCGGCGAGGTCGGCGCCGACGGTGGTCTGCCAGCCGCCGGCGGCGAGCGAGCGGCTCTCGGGTCCGACCTGGCGGAGCAGGCCGAGCAGCAGCGCCCAGGTCAGCTCGGCGGTCGAGGTCTTCGACGAGGCGGTGCCGCACACGGGGATCCCCCGCTCGCGGCAGGCGTCGAGGTCGATCGAGGCGTTGCGCATCCCGGTCGTGACGACCAACCGCAGGTCGGGCAGCCGGTCGAGCAGGTCGCGGCCGAGCGGGGTCCGCTCGCGCATCAGCACGACCACCTCGGCCCCCGCGAGCGCGGCGGCGGTGGCGTCGGGATCGAGGTGCTCGCGCACCACCTGGACCGTCACGGGCAGCGTCGACCAGTCGGCGTACGACGCGGCCACGCCCTGGTAGTCGTCGAGGATGACGCACAGCATGACGCCATCCTCCCCCGTCGAGCTACCAGGGCGCGGGTCCTCGCCGGGCCACCGGCCGTCCGCCCGTGGCGGGTCCGCCGCTGAGCGGGTGCCGCACCCGCCCCCATGAGCGAGTACGGCGCCACCCGGGTCGACCGAGCCGCCGGCGCCTCGCACGTGCTCCTCCCCACGGGACACGGGCCAGGACCCAGCGCGGGGCCCAGGTTTCCCGACCCGGTCGGCCCGAACGCCCGCGGACGGTAGATTTCACCCCCGCCGGACCGCGTCTCACCCCGGCCTCACCCCACCAGCCGCGGGAAGGACCCGGAGCGACCGATGGCCGAGGACGAGTTCCTGGCGGCCTGCGCCGCGCAGGACTGGCCGCGGGCGCTCACGCTGGTCGACCAGGGCTGGACCCGGCTGGTCTTCGCGGAGGACACCTACCGCGCGGTGTTCGCGCTGCTCGCCGAGGCGCCGGAGGACGAGGTACGCCGGCACCCGCGGGCCACGCTGATGGCCGAGAGCATCGGCCGCCTCGCACCCGGCGCCGCCCGGGTGCTGCTGCCCGACGACGCCCAGGTGGACGCGACCGTGCGCGCCGGCCGCGCGCGCGAGCACGTCGAGCTGGCGATCCTCGGCATGGTCGCCCGCCGCGCGGCCGGTCTCCCCCAGGAGGCCCTGGAGCTCGCGCAGGCCTCGCTCCCGCTGCTGCGGGCGACCACCCGCACCCGGTTCTCGCCGGCGGCCGACCTGGCGTCGTACTGGCACCTGCAGGCGGCCCAGGCCGCCCTGCACGCCGGGGAGCTCGACCAGGCCCGCCGGCACGTCGAGCAGTGCTGGGCCTTCCGCGCCGACGACGTGACGGGGTACGCCGCCACCTCGGGCGCCCCGTTCGGCGTCCTGCTCGCGGCCCTGGCGGGAGACGCCGCCGGGCAGGCCCGCTGGCAGCGCGAGGTCGACGCGCTCGCCGAGCGCGGCCGCACCCTCATCGAGTGGGAGACCATGGAGCGCCCGGCCCTGGTCGCGGCCCTGCTGAGCGCCGTCGACCGGCTCGACGTCACCACCGCGGCGCCGCTCGCCGAAGCCCTGGTCCCCCAGCTGGCCTTCGACGAGCTGTGGCCGATCACCCTGGTCGCGATCGTGCGGCACCTGGTCGACACCGACGCGACCGAGCGGGCCGCCGACCTGGTCGCCACCACGACCGGGCGGCACCCGACACCGGCGGTCGACGGGTCGATCCACACGTCGTTCACCGCGCTCGCCCGCGCCGAGATCGCCCGGGCGCGGGGCCGGTCCGGCCCGCTGTCCCGGCTGCTCGCCGAGACCCCGATGCCCGCCCTGGGCGCCCTGCAGCCGGTCCACCTCGCCCTGCTGGGCGACGACCGGCCCTCGGCGCGCCGACTGGCCGCGGAGGCCGAGCACGGAGCATCCGACCAGCGGGTACGCCGGGAGAGCCGGCTGGTCGGGCTGGCGCTCGCGGACGAGCCGCCTCCCGCCGACCGCCCCGTCCTGCCGGACGAGCTGCGACGGACCGCCGCACTGCTCACGCCCGCGCTGAACGACCGGCTGCGGTCGTCGTACGACGGGGTGCCGGAGGCGCGCGCGGTGCCGGTGTCGACGGAGCCCGTGGTCCGGCTCACGCCGGCGGAGGCGCGGGTGCTCGCGGCGCTCGACGGACCCGCCTCCCTGCCGGAGGTCGCGGAGCGGCTCTACGTCAGCCGCAACACCCTGAAGACCCACCTGCGCAGCCTCTACGCGAAGCTCGGCGCCTCGTCCCGTCCCGAGGCGCTCGCCCGGGCCGGCCGGCTGGGGCTGCTCGGGAACGACGAAGGCCCGCCACCCTGACGGGTGGCGGGCCTTCGACTGATGTTCTGGTTGAGCTCGCCGGGTCTCGATGCGCTCCGCTACTCGACCACCGACGATCGCATCCGCTGCGCGGCTGCGATCAGGCCTCGTCCTCGACCGCGACGTTCTTGGTGCGGTTGGGGTCGACCTGGACGCCGGGGCCCATGGTCGTGGAGACGGTGACCTTCTTGATGTAGCGGCCCTTGGAGCTGGCGGGCTTGAGCCGCAGCACCTCCTCGAGCGCCGCGGCGTAGTTCTCCGCGAGCTGGACCTCGGCGAACGAGGCCTTGCCGATGATGAAGTGCAGGTTCGCGTGCCGGTCGACCCGGAACTCGATCTTGCCGCCCTTGATGTCGGTCACGGCCTTGGCCGGGTCCGGGGTGACGGTGCCGGTCTTCGGGTTCGGCATCAGGCCACGGGGACCGAGCACGCGGCCGAGGCGGCCGACCTTGCCCATCAGGTCCGGGGTCGCGACGACGGCGTCGAAGTCGAGGTAGCCACCGGCCACCTTGTCGATGAGCTCGTCGCCACCGACCTCGTCGGCACCGGCGTCGAGGGCGGCCTGCGCCTTGTCGCCGACGGCGAACACGAGGACGCGGGCGGTCTTGCCCGTGCCGTGCGGGAGGTTGACCGTGCCGCGGACCATCTGGTCGGCCTTGCGCGGGTCGACACCGAGGCGCATGACGACGTCGACGGTCTCGTCGAACTTCTTCTTGCTGGCGGTCTTGGCGATCTTGATCGCGGACAGCGGGGCGTAGAGCTCGTCCTTGTCGAACTGCTCCGCGGCCGCGCGGTAGGTCTTGCTGCGCTGCATGTCTGGTTCTCTCGTTTCTTCAGTGCCAGTCGTGGTCTAGGTGAGCCAGCGCGGCTCTGCCACAGGGGGCCGGATGGGTGAGCCCGGGGCTCTCAGTCGGTGGTGACGCCCATGGAGCGGGCGGTGCCCTCGACGATCTTCATCGCGGCGTCGATGTCGTTGGCGTTGAGGTCGGGCAGCTTGGTCTGCGCGATCTCGCGGATCTGGTCCTTGGTCAGCTTGCCGACCTTGTCCTTGTGCGGGACGCCCGAGCCCTTCTGGAGGCCGGCGGCCTTCTTGATCAGCTCGGCGGCCGGCGGGGTCTTCGTGATGAAGGTGAAGGACCGGTCCTCGTAGATGGTGATCTCGACGGGGATCACGTTGCCGCGCATGGCCTCGGTCTGGGCGTTGTACGCCTTGCAGAAGTCCATGATGTTCACGCCGTGCGGACCGAGGGCGGTACCGACCGGCGGGGCCGGCGTCGCGGCACCGGCCTGCAGCTGCACCTTGACCAGCGCAGCGATCTTCTTCTTGGGAGGCATGTTGCTTCTCTTTCTGTTCCGTGGTCATGACGAGGACGTCGTACGACGGCCTCTGCCACCTGCTGTTGCTCGGTCGCGCCGGGCAACCGGTCTATTGTGCGAGCCCGAGTCGCGTGGTGGCGAATCGAGCCGGAGGTGCTTGCGCGAACTGGATCATGGTCTCGATACGCGCCACCCGTTCCTTCGCTTCGCTCAGGTCCGCGTCGGCGCTACTCGACCTCCTCGGCTGTCCTGCCCCTCGCAAGCTCGGGGCAGGGCCTCGGACCTCTCAGACTCGCTGAATTTGCGAGAACGAGAGCTCGACCGGGGTCTCGCGGCCGAAGATCTCGACGAGCGCCTTGACCCGCTGCGACTCCGCGTTGATCTCGGTGATCGTGGCGTGCAGCGTGGCGAACGGACCGTCGACGACCATGACCGAGTCGGACACGTCGAAGTCGGCGACCTCGACCGGACGCTTGGTCGTCGTGCCGGCGGGCGCCGGGGTGCCGGCGGCGGAGGCGGCCGCAGCGGCCTCGGCCTCGGCCTGCGCGACCACGGCGGGCGCGAGCATGCTCTCGACCTCGCTCATGCTCAGCGGCACCGGCTGGTGACTGTGGCCGACGAAGCCGGTCACCGACGGCGTGTGGCGCACGGCGGACCAGGACTCGTCGGTGAGGTCCATGCGGACCAGGACGTAGCCGGGGAGCACGGTGCGCTTGACCATCTTGCGCTGACCGTTCTTGATCTCCGCGACCTCCTCGGTGGGGACCACGATCTCGTGGATGTAGTCCTCCATGTTGAGGGAGATGATGCGGTTCTCCAGGTTCGACTTCACCCGGTTCTCCATGCCGGAGTAGGTGTGCACGACGAACCAGTCGCCCGGCTTGGCCCACAGCTCGCGGCGGAACGCCTCCAGCGGGTCCTCGTCGGCGGCCTCCTCGTCGGCGGCCTCCTCGTCGGCGGCCTCCGGCTCCTCGTCACCCTCGGCGAGGCTGAGGTCGTGGCTGGTCGCACCCTCGGCGTCGGTGTCGTCGAGACCCAGGGCCTCGTCGGTGTCCTCGTCGGTGACCTCGGCGTCCAGGCGCGGGTCGTCGTCGAGGATCTCCGGGCCGTCGTTCGGCTCGCCGTACTGGTCCTCGAGGGTGACCTCGGGCTCCTGCTGCTCCGACACGTGCTGCTCCATCACTTCGCTGTGCTCGTCGGTCCGGCAGGTCGCCGGTACCGGTGGACCGAGGCCCGCGGTCAGCCCGCGGGCGGCTCGATCACGTCTGGCCGGGCCCCGTGAAGATCGAGAACACGAGCTTTCCGAAGGCCAGGTCGAGCACCGAGACCAGCGCGATCATCACGACCACGAACACCATGACCACGAAGAAGTACGTGACCAGCTGTTCCTGGGTCGGGTACACGACCTTGCGGAGCTCCGCGACGACCTGTCGGTAGAACGTGGGGAGGCTGGTGCGCTTGTCGGCCTTGCTGTCGCGTGGACCGCGGACCGCCTTGCTGTCCGGCGTGCTGTCCGACACCGACGCCACCTCTCCTCGTTCGTTTCCGTCCGGCCGGTTGACCAGTTGTCCTGCAGGGCACGAGGGACTTGAACCCCCAACCTTCGGTTTTGGAGACCGATGCTCTGCCAGTTGAGCTAGTGCCCTCCGATGGGCTTTCCGGGCACGCCGAAGCATGTGGGAAATCCACCAGCACGGAAGTCTACGGGGTGGACCTCGACACAGTCCAAACCACCCGGGAATCCCGTCGGGTGGCCCGCCGTTGGGGCGGGTGCACCGGACCGACCGTCCGGCCCCTCCTGTCGAATCAATTGTTAGTTGATCGACTTTAGGTACTAATCTCTCACGACGCGGGCCACCGCCCGCACGTGAGTCATCCGGCCACCAGCCGGAACGGAAAGGATCCACCATGTCTGACCAGCTCGTCGAAGCACCCCGCTCGCGCACCGGCCTCTACGTCGTCGTCGGGGTCGTCGTCCTCGCGGTCGTCGCGGCCGTCGCGTTCTTCGCCCTCCGGGGCGGTGACGACGAGGACACCGTCGTGATCGGCGTCGTCGACGCCAGCGAGCCGTACTGGGACACCTACGTCGACGCCGCGGCCGACGAGGGCATCACGGTCGAGCTGAAGAACTTCGCCGACTACACCCAGCCCAACCCCGCGCTGAGCGAGGGCGACCTCGACCTCAACCAGTTCCAGCACATCGTCTACCTGGCCGGCTACAACGTCGACGCCGACGAGGACCTGGTGCCGATCGGCGCGACCGCGATCTACCCACTGGCGCTCTACTCGACCCAGTTCGACTCCGTCGAGGACATCCCGGACGGCTCGACCGTCGCCGTGCCCAACGACGACAGCAACCTGGCCCGCGGCCTGCTCGTGCTGCAGTCGGCCGGCCTGATCACCCTCGAGGGTGGCGGCTCGATCTACTCCACCCTCGACGAGATCGACGAGGAAGCCTCGCGCGTCAAGGTCACCGCCCTCGACGCCAACCTCACGCCGACCTCGCTGCCGGACGTCGCCGCGGCGATCATCAACAACGACTTCGTCGAGGACGCCGGCCTGACGTTCGAGGACGCCATCGCCCAGGACGACCCCGAGGACCCGAACGCGCTGCCCTACGTCAACATCTTCGCCGCCCGCGCGGAGGACCAGGACAACGAGACCTACCGCAAGCTGGTCGAGATCTACCAGACCAACGAGAAGGTCCAGGCGGGCGTGCAGGAGGCCTCCGGCAACACGGCCGTGCTGCTGAAGACCCCCGTCGCCGACCTCGAGGAGTCGCTGGCGCAGGTCGAGGAGGACACCCGCGCCCAGCAGTGATGCGCTGACCGCAGGACACCGGGTACGACGGGGGTGGGGCGCACCCTGCCCCCGTCGTACCGCTCCCGGACCATCCACCGCCCCACCCGAAGGACCCGCAGCATGCCCCTCGTCGAGATCCGCGACGTCCGCAAAGAGTTCCCCGCCCGCTCCCGAGGAGGCTCGCCGACGGTCGCCGTCGACGGCGTCGACCTCGACGTCGAGGCGGGTGAGATCTTCGGCATCGTCGGCTACTCCGGCGCCGGCAAGTCGACGCTCGTGCGGCTGGTGAACGCGCTCGAGCCCGCGACGTCGGGCTCGATCCGGGTCGACGGCACCGAGATCGTCGGGCTGGGCGAGCGCAGCCTGCAGCGGGTCCGCCGCGACATCGGCATGATCTTCCAGCAGTTCAACCTGATGAACTCGCGCACCGTCTACGGCAACATCGCCTTCCCGCTCCAGGTCGCCGGCGTCCCGAAGTCGGAGCACCGCAAGCGGATCTCCGAGCTGCTGCACTTCGTCGGTCTCGCCGACAAGGCGCTCGCCTACCCCGACCAGCTCTCCGGCGGCCAGAAGCAGCGGGTCGGCATCGCCCGCGCACTGGCCACCTCGCCGAAGCTGCTGCTGGCCGACGAGGCGACCAGCGCCCTCGACCCGGAGACCACCCAGGAGGTGCTGGCCCTGCTGAAGCAGGTCAACACCGAGCTCGGCATCACCATCGTGCTGATCACCCACGAGATGGAGGTGATCAAGACGATCGCCGACAAGGTCGCGGTGATGGAGGACGGCAAGGTCATCGAGCAGGGACCGGTCTTCGACCTCTTCTCCCGTCCGCAGCACCCCGCGACCCGCCGCTTCGTCTCCACCCTCGTCGCCGACCAGCCGCCCGAGCGGGCCCTGCAGGTGCTGCGGGAGCGGCACGACGGCCGGTTCGTGACGCTCGCCTTCCGCGACCCCGCCGTCCGCCAGTCTCAGGTGTTCGCCGAGCTGATCTCCCGCGACGTGGCGTTCGAGCTCGTCTACGGCGGCATCGAGGACATCCAGGGCGAGACCTTCGGCAACCTCACGCTGTCGCTGACCGGCGACCCGACGCAGGTCGAGGCGGCGCTGGGCGCCGTACGGGCCCTGGTCGACGTGCGGGAGGTGGCGGCCTGATGTTCGACGACACCCGTCTCCTCGACCTCACCGACCTGCTCCGCGAGGAGTTCTTCACCACCCTCTACATCGTCGGACTGACGCTGCTGGTCGGCGGCCTGCTCGGCCTGGCGCTGGGGCTGGCGCTCTCGACGACCCGGCGCGGCGGGCTGCTGGCCAACCGGCCGGTCTTCGTGGTGCTGAACCTGCTGGTCAACTTCTTCCGGCCGATCCCGTTCGTCATCTTCATCGGCGCCGTGCAGCCCTTCGCCCGCGTCGTGGTCGGCACGGGCATCGGCGAGAAGGCGATCATCTTCGCGATGACCCTGGCCGCGACGTTCGGCATCAGCCGGATCGTCGAGCAGAACCTGGTCAGCGTCGACCCCGGCGTGATCGAGGCTGCCCGCTCGATGGGGGCCGGGCGGCTGCGGATCGTGCTCACCGTGCTGCTGCCCGAGGCGCTCGGCCCGCTCATCCTGGGCTACACCTTCGTCGTGGTCGCGATCATCGACATGTCCGCGATCGCCGGGGCGATCGGGGCCGGCGGACTGGGCGCCTTCGCCCTCCAGTACGGCTGGCGGCAGTTCGACACGGTGGTCACCTGGACGACCGTGCTGATCATCGTGGCGCTCGTCCAGATCGCCCAGTTCGCCGGCAACGGCCTGGCGCGAAAGGTGATGCGTCGGTGACGAGGGCGGCCTCTACGATGGGCGCCATGACCTCTCCCGGAAGCCCTCGTGACCGTCGCGTGTCCCAGCGGATCGGCGCCATCGCCGAGTCCGCGACGCTCAAGGTGGATGCCAAGGCCAAGGCGCTGAAGGCGGAGGGCCGCCCGGTCGTCGGGTTCGGCGCCGGCGAGCCCGACTTCCCGACGCCCGGCTACATCGTCGAGGCGGCCGTCGAGGCGGCCCGCGACGCCAAGAACCACCGCTACACCCCGGCCGGCGGGCTGCCCGAGCTGAAGAAGGCCATCGTCGAGAAGACCCGCCGTGACAGCGGCCTCGTGATCGAGCCGGCCCAGGTGCTGGTCACGAACGGCGGCAAGCAGGCCATCTACGGCGCCTTCGCCGCGATGCTCGACCCGGGCGACGAGGTGATCGTGCCCGCGCCGTACTGGACCACCTACCCCGAGTCGATCGCGCTGGCCGGCGGCGTCCCGGTCGAGGTGCTGGCCGACGAGACCCAGGACTACAAGGTCACCGTCGAGCAGCTCGAGGCCGCGCGCACCGAGAAGACCAAGGTGCTGCTGTTCGTCTCGCCGTCGAACCCGACCGGCGCGGTCTACACCGCCGACGAGATCCGGGCCATCGGCGCCTGGGTCGAGGAGCACCAGCTGTGGGTGCTGACCGACGAGATCTACGAGCACCTCGTCTACGACGGCATCGAGACCGGCTCGCTGCCGGTGCTCTGCCCCGAGCTGGCCGACCACACCGTGATCGTCAACGGCGTCGCCAAGACCTACGCGATGACCGGCTGGCGGGTCGGCTGGGTCATCGGCCCGAAGGACATCGTCAAGGCCGCCACCAACCTGCAGTCGCACGCCACGTCCAACGTCGCCAACGTCTCCCAGCGCGCCGCCATCGCCGCGCTCGAGGGCGACCTGTCCGCGGTCGACGAGATGAAGGTCGCCTTCGACCGGCGCCGGCGCACGATCGTGTCGATGCTCAACGAGATCGACGGCGTCGTCTGCCCGCTGCCCGGCGGCGCGTTCTACGCCTACCCGTCGGTCAAGGGCCTGCTCGGCAAGGAGTACGGCGGCCGCGTGATCGAGACCTCCGCCGAGCTGTCCGAGTACATCCTCGACGAGGCCGAGGTGGCGATCGTGCCGGGCGAGGCGTTCGGGTCGCCGGGCTACCTGCGACTGTCCTACGCCCTCGGGGACGACGACATCGTCGAGGGGATCACCCGGCTGCAGAAGCTCTTCGGCTGAGTGAGGGACCTGCACGCACTGCCCAAGGCGCACCTGCACCTGCACTTCACGGGGTCGATGCGGCACCAGACCCTGCTCGAGCTCGCCGAGCGGGACGGCATCTCGCTGCCCGACCAGCTGGTGTCCGAGTGGCCGCCGACCCTCTCGGCGGCCGACGAGAAGGGCTGGTTCCGCTTCCAGCGGCTCTACGACGTCGCGCGCTCAGTGCTGCGCACCGAGGACGACGTACGACGGCTGGTGCTCGAGGCCGCCGAGGACGACGTGCGCGACGGCGGGCGGTGGCTGGAGATCCAGGTCGACCCGAGCGGGTACGGCGCCCGCTTCGGCGGGATCACCGCCTTCACCGACCTGGTGCTCGACGCCGTCCGGGAGGCGTCGGCGACGACCGGGCTCGGGATGGCGGTCGTGATCGCCGCCAACCGCACCCGGCACCCGCTCGACGCCCGCACCCTCGCCCGGCTCGCCGTCCAGTACGCCGGGCGGGGCGTGGTGGGCTTCGGGCTGTCCAACGACGAGCGCCGGGGCACCACGGCCGACTTCGCGGGCGCCTTCGCGATCGCCGAGCGGGCCGGGCTGGCCCTGGTGCCGCACGGCGGCGAGCTGCGCGGCCCCGAGCACGTCAGCACCTGCCTGGACACCCTGCACGCCGACCGGCTCGGCCACGGCGTCCGCTCGGCCGAGGACCCGGCGCTCCTCGACCGGATCGTCGCGGCCGGCGTGGCGCTCGAGGTCTGCCCGGTCTCCAACGTCGCGCTGGGCGTCTACTCCGACCTGACCTCGGTGCCGCTGCCTACCCTGCTGGCCGCCGGGGCCACGGTCGCGCTCGGCGCCGACGACCCGCTGCTGTTCGGCTCCCGGCTGGCCGGCCAGTACGCCACCATGCGGGCCGCGCACGACCTCTCCGATACGACCCTGGCCGAACTGGCCCGGATGTCGGTGCGGGCCTCGCGGGCCCCCGACGACGTCCGCGCCGGCGTGCTCCGCGAGATCGATGCCTGGGTCGCCGCTCCCTCGGGCACGATGTCCCCATGACCATCGGTCCCGAGCACCCCGACCACCCCGGGTACCAGCGCCGTCCCGACGAGCCCGCCCCGCAGCAGCCCGGCCAGCCCGGCCAGCCGCAGTGGCCCCAGTACAGCCAGCAGCAGCCCGGCTACGCCTACGGCTACACCCCGCCGATGGCGGCGCCGGTCCACCCGCAGGCCAACACCGCGCTGATCCTCGGCATCGTCGGCCTCGCCGGCACGTTCCTGTGCGGCGTCCTGGTCGTCCTCGGGCCGTTCGCCTGGTCGATGGGCGCGAAGGTCAAGCGTGAGATCGCCGCGAGCGGCGGGGCCTACCGCGGCGAGAGCGAGGCCAACACCGGCATGATCCTCGGGATCGTCACGACGGTGCTGCTCGTGCTGGCGATCCTGGCGATCATCGCGTTCGTGGTGCTGGTGCTCGCCGTCGACTCATCGCCGGACTACTCGACCGACTACTCCGGGACCTAGAGCTCCGGCTAGAGCACGCAGCCGACCAGCACCGGCTCGTTGACGAGCCGGATGCCGAACCGCGCCTCGACCCCGTCGCGGACCTCGCGGGCCAGGGCGAGCAGGTCGTCGGCGCTCGCCGAGCCGCGGTTGGTCAGGGCCAGCGGGTGCTTGGTGGAGAGCCGGGCCGGGCCCTCGCCGTACCCCTTGGCGAAGCCGGCGTGGTCGATCAGCCAGGCGGCGCTGGTCTTCACCGACCCGTCGGGCTGGGGCCACGCCGGCGCCCCCTCGGGTACGGCGCCCGCCGCGACGACCGGGTTGGTGAAGAAGGAGCCCGCGCTCCAGGTGTCGTGGTCCGCCGGGTCGAGCACCATGCCCTTGCCCCGGCGCAGGCCGAGGACCGCCGCGCGGACGTCGGCCAGCGGCGCCCGGGCACCGACCTCGACGCCGAGGGTCCGGGCGAGCTCGGCGTACGCGACGGGTGCGCCGAGGCTGCCCTGGCGGAGCTGGAAGGTGACGCTCAGGACGACGTGCCGGCCGGGGTCGGCCTTGAACCGGCTGTACCGGTAGCCGAAGCCGCAGTCGGCGGCCGCGAAGGTGCGCACGCCCCGCAGGCGGCGGTCCCAGACCCGCACGGAGGCGATGGTCTGGGCGACCTCCTGGCCGTAGGCGCCGACGTTCTGGATCGGGGTGGCGCCGACCGACCCGGGGATGCCGGAGAGGGCCTCCACGCCCACCCAGCCGCGTTCGACGGCGAGCGCCACCAGGTCGTCCCAGGTCTCGCCGGCGGCGACCGTCGCGAGCACCCCGCCGCAGGTCGGGTCGTCGTCCTCGACGTCGAGCTCGAGCCCGGTGGTCGCGACCTCCACCACGGTGCCGGGGAAGCCCTCGTCGGCGACCAGGAGGTTGCTGCCGCCCCCGAGCACCAGCACCGGCTCGCCGGCCATCTCCGCGGCCGTGACGGCCTCGGTGAGCTCGTCCTCGGTGGTGGCCCGGACGTAGCTGCCGGCCGCTCCCCCGACGCGCAGCGTGGTGTGGTCGGCGAGCAGTTCAGCCATCGGCGCGCACGACCGCCTTGGGCATGCCGAGGACCTTCTGGCCGGCGCTCGTGACGGTGAGGGCCACGGTGGTGAGCCCGTCCTCGCTGCTCTTCACCTCGCCCGCGACGACGACGTCGACGGCGCCCTCGGCAGGCACCACGACCGGGCTGGTGAACTTGCAGCCGAGGCTGACCACCTCGGCACCCGGGAACCAGGTCGCGACCGCGCGGGCGGCCAGCGCCATCGTGTACATGCCGTGAGCGATCACGCCGGGCAGGCCGACGCTGCGGGCGACGTCCTCGTCCTGGTGGATCGGGTTGTGGTCGCCGCTGGCCTCGGCGTACGCCACGAGGTCGGCGCGGGTGACGGCGTAGGTCTGGGTGTCGAGCGTCATGCCGCGGCCCCCCGGTGGACCAGGGTCGCGCTGGTCGCGCAGACCAGGGTGCCGTCGGCGTCGGTGACCTCGGAGGTGGTGCCGATGATGTCGTTGCCGGCGATCTGGCGCAGCGACGCGACGGTGAGCGTCGCGGTCAGCACGTCGCCGGGGACGACCGGCCGCTCGTAGGCGAACCGCTGCTCGCCGTGGACGATGCGGAACAGGTCGATGGCCTCGGCCTCGAGGAAGGCGTTCATCGCGTCGAAGGCCAGCACGATCGGGAAGGTGGCCGGCGCCGGGCCCCCGTCGTACGAGGAGCCGGTGGCCGCGGCGAAGGCGCGGACCCGCTCCTCGGAGACGGTGAGCGGGGCGGTCGGCGGGAAGACCCGTCCGACGAGCGAGGCATCGACTGGCATGCCGGTCAGCCTATCGACGGGGCGGGAACGCCGACGACCCGCCCGAGCCAGGCTCGGACGGGTCGTCGGGGAAGCGGAGACGCTGACGGGTCAGCGGGTCTCGCGGTGCGCCTGGTGCTTGCGGCACCGCGGGCAGAACTTCGCCAGCTCGAGACGATCGGGGTCGTTGCGGCGGTTCTTCTTGGTGATGTAGTTGCGCTCCTTGCACTCAACGCACGCGAGAGTGATCTTGGGGCGAACGTCGGAGCTCTTGCTGGCCACGGGAAGTCCTTGGGGTCGAGGGTGGTGCGGTGCTGCTCGGTGGTGAGTAGCGGGGGCGGGACTCGAACCCGCGACACCACGATTATGAGCCGTGTGCTCTAACCACCTGAGCTACCCCGCCACGAGGGCATGGGAGTACGGCCAGGTTAACCGGCCGCACAACCCTCACCCAGAGCCCCTTTACGGAATCGAACCGTAGACCTTCTCCTTACCATGGAGACGCTCTGCCGACTGAGCTAAAGGGGCAACGACGGAGAACGATACACAGCCCTCCCGGGAACGAGAAATCGGCTCGATCCTCGCCCTACGGAGCCACGATCCGGGCGAACGGGAAGGCCTCCTCGAGCTCGTAGGCGAGCTCCAGGAGGGTGGCCTCGCGGCCCGCTCCGGCGCCGAGCATCATCCCCTGCGGGAGGCCCGCGGCCGTGGTCGCGAGGGGCAGCGAGACGGCCGGGTCGCCGGTCACGTTCTGCCACGGCGTGAAGGCCACCCAGTCGAGCAGGCGGTCCATGATCGCGTCGTACTCCTGGGTGGGGTCGAGGTGACCGACACGCGGCGTCTCGTGCGCGAGCGTGGGGGTCAGCACGACGTCGTACCGCTCGTGGAAGGCGGCCGCGGCGTGCCGCGCACGGGTGAGCCGACGGATCGCCCCGGGGACCCGGTGCAGGTTGCGGAGGGCGTGCCGGGCCAGCCCGCGGGTGAGGTTGTCGAGGCGGTCGGGGTCCCAGCTGCGGCCGTTGACGCGGCGGCCGGTGCGGACGATGACCAGGGCCAGGAACGCCCAGTAGAGGACGAAGTCGTCGGGGAACCCGGGGTCGGCCGGGGCGGGCGCCTCCTCGACGGCGTGGCCGAGCTCCTCCAGCTGCTCGGCCACCTTCAGGGTGAGGGTCGTGACCTCGGGGCTCGCGCCGCGGCCGATGCCGGCGGTGTTGACGGCGATCCGGAGCCGGCCGCGACCCGGGCGGGTGATGTCGCCGACCGGCGGCAGGTGCAGGGCGCGGTAGACCTTCTCCGCCTCGCGGAGGAACGCCGCGGTGTCGCGGACCGATCGGGTCACCACGCCGTCGGCGACGATCCGCAGCGGCATCTGGCGGGTCAGCGCGTCCTGGGCCAGCCGGTCGCGGGTCGGCTTCAGCCCGACCAGGCCGTTGACCGCGGCCGGGATCCGGATCGAGCCGCCGCCGTCGTTGGCGTGGGCGATCGGGACGGCGCCAGCGGCGACCAGGGCGGCCGAGCCCGCGGACGACGCCCCCGCGCTGTGGTCGGTCGACCAGGGCGAGCGGACCGGGCCCTGCCGCGGGTGCTCGGCGGCGGCACTGAAGCCGTACTCCGAGAGCCGGGTCTTGCCCAGCGGGACCAGCCCGGTGGCGAGGTACATCCTGGCCAGGTCGCCGTCGGCCCGCCGCGGTCGCCCCTCGAAGGCGTCGGTGCCGTGCTGGGTCGGCAGGTGCTGGACGTCGACGTTGTCCTTGACGAAGGTCGGCACGCCCGAGAAGAACCCGCCGCGCGGGTCGAGGCTCTCCGCGCGGGCCCGGTCGTAGGCGCGGTAGGCGACCGCGCCCAATGCGGGGTCGACCTCCTCGGTCCGGGCGACGGCGGCCTCGACGGCCTCGCGGACCGACACCTCGCCGGCGTGGAGGGCGGTCACCAGGCCGACGGCGTCGAGGTCGCCGAGGGCGTCGTCACGGAAGGCGTGCACGCGAGTCATGTCCCTCATCCAACTACGCTCCGCACGTGGTGTCCTGGCAGATGAGGGGTGTGGCGGCGCTGATGCGCAGCACCCGCAAGCGACGGTTCCTGACGACCGAGGGCGGCCACGACATGCTGGCCCGCGCGAAGGGTCCCTCGGACCCGCCGCGCTCGGTGACCCGTCGGATGTCGGTCGAGTCCCGGACAGTGGGCTGCTTCGACGTCCACCAGGTCCGTCGCCCGGACTCCGCCGGGTCGCGGCCGGTCGTCGTCTACCTGCACGGTGGCGCCTACGTGAACGAGATCGTCAGCCAGCACTGGGCGCTCGTGCGGCGATTGGCCGCCGAGCTCGACGTCGAGGTCTGGGTGCCCGTCTACGGGCTGGCCCCGGACCACTACGCGCAGCAGGCCCACGACCTGGTCGCCGCCCTCCTCGAGGAGCTGTACGACGCGGGCCGCGACTGCTGGCTCGCCGGGGACTCGGCCGGCGGCGGGCTGGCCCTCGCGGCCGCCCAGCGAGCGGTCGCCCGCGGCCGCTCGACCGTCCGCGGCCTGACCCTGATCGCCCCGTGGCTCGACCTCGGCATGCGCAACCCCGAGGTGGACGCGCTGGAGCCGCACGACCCGTGGCTCGCGCGGGCCGCGCTGCGCCCGATCGCCGACGCTTGGGCGGCCGGCCTGTCGCTGGACGACCCGCGGGTCAGCCCGCTCCTCGGCCCGGTCGACGGGCTGCCGCCGGTCGACCTGTGGGTCGGCACCCGCGACATCACGCTGCCGGACGCCCGGATCCTGCGCGACCGGCTGGCCGGCGTGGTGCCGGTCGACTTCCACGAGCTGCCCGGCGGGCTGCACGTCGTACCGCTGCTGCCGGTGCCGGAGGGCGAGCAGGCCCGGCGACGCATCATCGAGCGGATCGGGGCGGGGCTACAGGAGTAGGGCCAGCAGGATCGGCAGGACCAGGCTGGTGGCGAGGGCGATGAGCCCCATGGCCAGGCCGGAGAAGGCGCCCTCGGTGCGGTCCTCGGCGAGGGCCCGGGAGGTCCCGATGCCGTGTGAGACCGAGCCCATCGCGATGCCGCGGGCGGTGCGCGAGCGGACGCGCAGCAGGGTGAGCACGGCCGGGCCGGCCACGGCACCGAGGATGCCGGCGACGATCGTGAGGGCCGCGGTGAGCTGGGGGATGCCGCCGTTCTCGCCCGACAGCGCGATCGAGACCGGCGCGGTCGCCGCCTTCGGCGCCAGGGTGCGCTGGAGCAGCTCGTCGCCGCCGAGGCCGCGCGCGACCAGGACCGCCGACCCGACGCTGACCAGCGCCCCCAGCGGTACGGCGACCAGCAGCGGGACCAGCAGCCCGCGCAGCCGGTGGGCCTGGCGGTGCAGCGGGACGGCCAGCGCGACCGTCGCCGGACCGAGCAGGAAGGTCAGCAGCGCGGTCCCGTCGCGGTAGTCGGCCACGTCCACGTCGAGGACCAGCAGCACCGCGCCGACCAACACCACCGCGACCAGGACCGGCTGGGCGAGGGCGTGGCCGGTCCGGGCCTGCAGGGACCGGCCGGCCTGGTAGGCCAGCAGGGTCAGCACCAGCGGGAACAGCGGCGAGTCGGTCAGCCAGCTCATCGCTCCCTCCCGCCCAGCAGGGAGACCGTCCAGCCCACGACGGCCAGGCCGAGCACCCACGAGCCGACCAGCGCGACGGTGACCGGCAGGGCGTCCTCGCGCAGCACGGACAGGTAGCCGACCACCCCGGCTCCGGCCGGCACGAACAGCAGCTGGAGGTGGCGCAGCAGGGCGTCGCTCACCCGCACGACGGGTACGTCATCCGCGGCCCGCCGTACCTGGAGGACGACGAAGAGCACCACCATCCCCACCACCGGCCCCGGCACCGGCGCGTCGGTCAGCCGGACCAGGACCTCCCCCACCAGCTGGCACCCCAGCAGCCACGTCAGTCCGGTGATCACGCCCCCATCCTGGCCGCCCCGCGCCGAGTCAGCAGAAGTGGTGGGCCGAGTCAGCACCAGTGGTGCTGACTCGGCCCAGGCCCGGGGGGGGGTGGGTCAGGGGTTGATGCGGGCCTCGACGGCGGCGGGACGGAGGGAGTGCTCGATGGCCAGGGCGGCGCAGCCGACCAGGCCGGCGGAGTCGCCGTGGGCGGCGGGGAGGAACTGCAGGTCGCGGACGGCGGTCGCGGTGGCCAGGGCGTAGACGCTCTCGCGGATGCCGGCGACGAAGAGGTCGAAGGCGGAGGCCAGGTCGCCGCCGATGACGATGGCCTGGGGGTTGAGCAGGTTGACCGCGACGGCGAGGACCTCGCCGACGTGGCGGCCGGCGTCGCGCATCAGACCACGGGCGACCGCGTCGCCCTCCAGCGCGAGGGCGACCAGGTCGCGGACGTGGGTGGCCGGCCGGCCCGAGGCGGTGAGTCGCTGGGCGAGGGCCCAGCCGCCCGCGAGGGTCTCCAGGCAGCCGGTCGCCCCACAGCGGCAGACCAGCCCGTCGGCGTCCGGCACCCGGGTGTGCCCGATCTCGCCGGTGGTGCCGACCCGGCCGGTGACGATCCGGCCGCCGGACACCGTGCTCATCCCCAGCCCGGTGGAGGCCTTGACCACCAGCAGGTCGCGGACCGACGAGCTCGGGAACAGCTCGGAGCGGGCCAGCGCCTCGGTGTCGTTGGCGACCAGCAGCGGCGCGGGACAGACGTCGGCGAGGTACGGCGCCAGCTCGATGCCCTCCCAGCGACCCATGATCGGCGAGTCGACGCTCGCGCCCCGGACCGGGTCGACCGAGCCCGGCAGGCTCATCCCGATGCCGGCGACCGGGGGCTCGATCCCGACCAGCAGCTTGCCGAGCCGCTCGACGACCGCGGGCATCAGCTCGTCGGGACCGATCCCGACCTCGTGGTCGCGGGTGTCCCCCACCAGCTCGCGGCCGTCCAGGTCGAAGATCCCGAGCTGACTGCGGGAGCGGCCGATCGCGGCCGCCACGACCACGGCGGCGTCCTGGTTGAAGACCAGCGCCCCGGGGGGACGACCGCCGGTGGACGGCAGCTCCTCCCCGAGCTGGAGCAGGCCCGAGTCCACCAGGGCGGAGACCCGGGTGACGATCGCGGTCCGCGAGAGCCCCGTCAGCCGGCGCAGCTCGGCGCGGGTGGTGGCCTGGCCGGTCCGGACCAGCTGCAACAGGTCCGCGGCCGACGAGCCGGGCAGCACGAGACTCCCGGTCGTCGGGTCCAGCGGCGCGTTCATGGCCGGGATTGAATCACGCCGGAACCCAAGTCCGGGACCCTTCGATCTAGGAAAGTCCTAAGTTCGGTTGCGCGGCGTACCTAAGTCTCCGTACCGTGGAGGCATGGAGATGCCCGAGACCTGCGACTTCACCGTCTTCGGAGGCACGGGCGACCTGGCGCTCCGCAAGCTGCTGCCGGCGCTCTACATGCGCGACCACGAGGGCCAGCTGCCGCCCGACACCCGGATCATCGCCGTGTCGCACAGCGACCTCGACGACGCGGCGTACCGCCTGCAGGTCCGGGCCGCGCTCGCCGAGCACCTCGCCCCCGGGGTGCTGCGCGAGGACGTGCTGGAGCGGCTGCTCGCGCGGCTGCACCACGTCACGCTGGACTTCTCCGACCCCGACGGCTGGCACCTCTTCCACGGGCTGCTGAAGGACCGGCCGTCGTACGACGAGACGGTCCGCGTCTACTACCTGGCCGTCGCGCCGCGGATGTTCGGGCAGGTCTGCGAGCGGCTGGACGAGATCGGCGCCGTCGACGAGCACGCCCGCGTCGTCATGGAGAAGCCGATCGGCCACGACCTGGAGTCGGCCCGCGCGGTCAACGAGTCGGTCGGGCGGGTCTTCGAGGAGCGGCAGATCTTCCGGATCGACCACTACCTCGGCAAGGAGAGCGTCCAGAACCTGCTGGTCACGCGCTTCGCCAACACCTTCCTCGAGCCGCTGTGGAACTCCAGCTGGGTCGACCACGTGCAGATCACCGTGGCCGAGTCGCTGGGCGTCGGCTCCCGCGGCG
This sequence comes from Nocardioides lianchengensis, assembly GCF_900101465.1. Taxonomy (GTDB): domain Bacteria; phylum Actinomycetota; class Actinomycetes; order Propionibacteriales; family Nocardioidaceae; genus Nocardioides; species Nocardioides lianchengensis. The sequence goes on along the minus strand of NZ_FMZM01000007.1, from coordinate 215,882 downwards.
GCTACTACGACCAGGCCGGCGCGCTGCGCGACATGGTGCAGAACCACCTGCTGCAGCTGCTCTGCCTGGTCGCGATGGAGCCCCCGACGTACGTCGACCGCGAGACCGTGCGCGACGAGAAGCTGAAGGTCCTCCAGGCGCTGAAGCCGATGACGCCGGAGGTCATCGACCGCGACACCGTCCGCGGCCGCTACGACGCCGGGCAGGTCGACGGCGAGGTCGTGGCGTCGTACGACGACGAGGTCGGCGCGGGCTCGCGCACGGAGACCTTCGTCGCCCTGAAGACCGAGGTGCAGAACTGGCGTTGGGCCGGGGTGCCGTTCTACCTGCGCACCGGCAAGAGGATGGACCGGCGGGCGTCCGAGATCGTGGTGGTCTTCAAGCGGCCGCCGCACTCGATGTTCCCGCAGGCCGAGGGCGTGACCACGCCGAACCGGCTGCACATCCTGGTCCAGCCCGACGAGGGCATGCGCCTGCACCTCACCGCCAAGGAGCCGGGTCCCGGGGGCTACCGCCTCCGGCCCGTCTCCCTGGACCTCGCCTACGCGACGGCGTTCGACCAGCGCCTGCCCGACGCCTACGAGCGGCTGCTGATGGACGTGATGAAGGGCAACCCGACCCTCTTCATGCGGCGCGACGAGGTCGAGGCCGCCTGGGCCTGGGCCGAGCCGGTCCTGCACCGCTGGGCCTCGACGCCCGAGCAGCCCCTGGGCTACCCCGCCGGAACCGCCGGCCCCACCGCCGCCGCGGCGCTCCTGGAGCGCGACGGCCGTACCTGGCAGGAGCTCGACTCGTGACCACTCCCCTCCACCCGGAGATCGCCGCCGTCACCGCCCGGCTCGTCGCTCGCAGCGAGCCGACGCGTACGGCGTACCTCGCGCGGATCCGCGCCGCCTCTGAGCGCGGCCCCGCCCGCGGGCGGCTGGCCTGCGCCAACCTGGCCCACGGCTTCGCCGCCTCCGAGCCCGCCGAGAAGCGGGCGCTGATCGGGTCGGTGAAGCCCAACCTGGCCATCGTCACCAGCTACAACGACATGCTCTCGGCGCACCAGCCGTTCGAGACCTACCCGCGGGCGCTGAAGAAGGCGGTCGTGAAGGCGGGCGGCATCGCCCAGGTCGCCGGCGGCGTGCCGGCGATGTGCGACGGCGTCACCCAGGGCCGCGACGGCATGCAGCTGTCGCTGTTCTCGCGCGACGTGATCGCGATGTCGACGGCGATCGCGCTCTCGCACGACATGTTCGACGGCGCGCTGATGCTCGGCGTCTGCGACAAGATCGTCCCCGGCCTGCTGATCGGGGCGCTCTCCTTCGGCCACCTGCCGACCGTGTTCGTGCCGGCCGGCCCGATGGCCTCCGGGCTGCCGAACGGCGAGAAGGCGCGGATCCGCCAGCTGTACGCCGAGGGCAAGGCCACCCGCGAGGAGCTCCTCGAGGCCGAGTCGGCGTCGTACCACTCGCGCGGGACGTGCACGTTCTACGGCACGGCCAACTCCAACCAGCTGATCATGGAGGTGCTGGGGCTGCACCTGCCCGGCTCGTCCTTCGTGAACCCCGACAACCCGCTGCGCGACGCCCTCACCCGGGCGGCCGCGACCCGCGCGGTCGAGATCACCCGACAGGGCGGCGAGTACACCCCGATCGGCGAGGTCGTCGACGAGAAGGCCGTCGTCAACGCCTGCATCGCGCTGCTGGCCAGCGGCGGCTCGACCAACCACACCCTGCACCTGGTGGCCATCGCCAAGGCCGCCGGCATCGAGCTGACCTGGGACGACCTGTCCGACCTGTCGGCCGTGGTGCCGTCGCTGACCCGGGTCTACCCGAACGGGTCGGCCGACGTGAACCACTTCCACGCCGCCGGCGGGGTGCCGTTCCTGGTCCAGACGCTGCTGCGCCACGGGCTGCTCCACGAGGACGTGCTCACCGTCTCGGGTCGCGGCCTGTGGCGGCACACCGCCGAGGCCAAGCTCTCCGGCGACTCCGTCAGCTGGGAGGAGGGCGCCAAGGTCAGCGGCGACCTCGACGTCCTGCGGCCGGCGTCCGACCCGTTCGCGCCCGACGGCGGCGTCCGGGTGCTCTCCGGACCGCTCGGCCGCGCGGTCATCAAGACCTCGGCGGTGAAGCCGGAGCACCGGCTGGTCACCGCGCCGGCGATGGTCTTCGACCACCAGGACGACTTCCTCACCGCGTTCGGCGCGGGCGAGCTCGACGGCCGCGACCTGGTCGCGGTGGTGCGCTACCAGGGCCCGGCGGCCAACGGCATGCCCGAGCTGCACAAGCTCACGCCCGCCCTCGGCGTCCTCCAGGACCGCGGGCGGCGGGTGGCGATCGTGACCGACGGCCGGATGTCCGGGGCGTCGGGCAAGGTGCCGGCCGCCATCCACGTCACCCCCGAGGCCGCGCTCGGCGGCCCGCTGGCGCGGGTGCGCGAGGGCGACCTGATCACCGTCGACGCCGACGGCGGCCTGCTGTCGATCGACGTCTCCGCCGAGGACCTGGCCCACCGCGAGTCGACCGGGCGCGCGCCGCTCGGCGACGAGTGGGCCGGCACCGGCCGCGAGCTGTTCGCCATGTTCCGGGCGAGCGTGGGCCCGGCCGACGCGGGTGCCAGTATCTTCCCCGGCGTGCCCACGCCCTTCCAGGAGGCCCCCGTTGTCCAGCCCGTCTGAGTCCTCGCTCCTCACCCTCGCCCCGGTCGTGCCGGTGGTGGTCGTGAGCGACCTCGCGCACGCCGTCCCGGTCGCGCGCGCCCTGGTGGCCGGTGGCCTGCCGGTCATCGAGCTCACCCTGCGCACGCCGGTCGCCCTCGACGCGATCCGGGCGATCGCGTCCGAGGTCCCGGACATCACGGTCGGCGCCGGCACGGTCACCTCGCCTGCCCTCGCCGCCGCCGCGGCCGAGGCCGGCGCACAGTTCCTGGTCTCCCCCGGCGCGACCCCGGCTCTGCTGGCCGGGATGCGCGACACCGGGCTGCCGTTCCTGCCCGGCACCGCGACCGTGTCCGAGGCGCTGGCCGCGCTGGAGGCCGGCTGCACCGAGCTGAAGTTCTTCCCGGCCGAGGCCTCGGGCGGGGCGGCGTACCTCGGGTCGCTCGCCTCCGTCGTCCCGGCCGCGCGGTTCTGCCCGACCGGCGGGATCACGGCCGCGTCCGCGCCGTCGTACCTCTCGCTGGCGAACGTGGGCTGCGTGGGCGGCTCCTGGATCACCCCGGCGTCGGCGCTGGCCGCGGGCGACTGGGACCGGGTCAGCGCGCTCGCCGCGGAGGCGGCTCAGCTGGGCTGAGCCCCGCTGGCACCCCGCCGGTGGCAGCCGACGAGGTGCGGGTCGAAGACCCCGATCGCCTCCATCAGCGCGTACATCGTGGTCGGGCCGACGAAGGCGAAGCCGACCTTCTTCAGGGCCTTCGACAGGGCCTTCGACTCGGGCGAGGTGGTCGCCATCTCGGCGGTGTCGGCCCAGGCCGGCGGCTCGTCGGGCGCGAAGGAGAGCACGAACGCCTCGAGGCCCTCCCGCTCGCGCAGCGCGACGGTGGCCGCGGCGTTGATGATGGCGGCGTCGACCTTCAGCCGGTTGCGGACGATGCCGGCGTCGGCCATCAGCCGCGCGCGGTCGGCGTCGTCGTAGGCCGCCACGACCTCGGCGTCGAAGCCGGCGAACGCGGCGCGGAAGTTCTCGCGCTTGTTGAGGATCGTCGACCACGACAGCCCCGACTGGAACGCCTCCAGGGTGAGCCGCTCCAGGTAGGCCGACTCCCCGTGGACGCGGTTGCCCCACTCGGTGTCGTGGTAGTCGCGCATCACCCCGGGCCCGCTGCCCCACGGGCAGCGGGCGATGCCGTCCTCGCCGGTCACGGGTCCCATGAGGGCATCCTGACGTACGCCGCCGACAGTCCGCGGCGGCCGGTCAGGGCAGCAGCCGGTCGACCAGGGTCGCGACCACGTCGTCCACGTCGGTCGCGGGGTCGATCGAGACGGTCAGGCGGTCGAGCACCAGCCCATCCATCGCGTAGTGGAACAGCGCGATCTCGCGAGCCCCGCCCGGCAGGCCGGCGGCCTCGTTGTAGGCGACGTCCCCGGCGAAGCCGGCCACCAGCACCCGCTCCATGAGCGCACCCACCTCCGGTCGACGGGCCGCCTCCAACCGCAGCTCGAACCAGGCCAGGGTCACGTCCCGGTCCCGCAGCAGCCGCCGGGCGATGTCGCGCAGGTGACGCAGGTACGACGCCCGGTCCGGCGGGTCCGCGGCCAGGGAGGCCAGCACCTCGGGCTCGGGCGCCAGCCGCTCGCCGATGCGTCCGACCAGCCCTTCGAGCAGCGCCGCCCGCGAGCGGAAGTAGTTGGAGGTCGTGCCCGCCGGCACGCCGGCCTGCCGGTCGACCGCGCGGTGGGTCAGACCGCGCGCCCCTTCGGCGGCGAGCACGGTGATCGCGGCATCGGCCAGCTCGGTCCGCCGTGAGCTGTTGCGCGCCATCCGCCCAGAGTAGACGCAACCACTACAGGTGTCCTACTCTCCCCACCACTACATCTGTCGTGGAAAGGACCTGCCGTGCGCGAGCTCACCTACTACGTCGCCGTCTCCCTCGACGGCTTCATCGACGGCCCGGACGGGGACGTGAGCCGCTTCCCGGTCGAGGGCGACCACATCGAGATGATCCTCCGCGAGTACGTCGACACCCTGCCCGACGTCGGCCTGCAGGCCCTGGGCCTGGTCGCGACCGGTGAGCGCTTCGACACCACGCTGATGGGGTGGCGGACCTACGCCGCCGGCTTCGAGCACACCCGCGACCCCTACCCCCACACCCGACAGGTCGTCTTCTCGCGCACCCGCACCGCGGCGGACGCGCCGGACTCGATCACCGTCACCGACGAGGACCCGGTCGCCGTCGTACGACGGCTCAAGAGCGAGCCCGGCACCGGCATCTGGCTGTGCGGGGGCGGGGCGCTCGCGGGGCGGCTCGCCGGAGAGATCGACCGGCTGGTGCTGAAGGTCAACCCGGTCGTGCTCGGCGACGGGACGCCGCTGTTCCGCGACCCGGTGGTCGCGCCGGACTACCGGCTGGAGCGCAGCACGCCGTACCGCTCGGGGGTCGTGGTGAACGAGTACGCGCGTCGCTAGCGGCGCTCGCGCAGCCTCGCGTTGGGCAGCGCCGGGGCCGGGATCGGCGGGAGCGGGTCGTCGACGGGGATGCCGAACCGGCCGTCGACCAGCCCGTCGGGGGTGATCTGGGCCTGCCACTCCTTCCGGAAGGCGACCACCTCGTCGTGGCTGCGGCCGACGAAGTTCCACCACATCACGATGGCCTCGCCGAACGGCGGGCCGCCGAGGAGCAGCAGCCGGACCGGGTCGGCGCCGGCCCGCAGCGCGAGGGTGGCGGAGCCGGGCGGGACGTAGGCGAGCTCGTCCTTGGCCACGACGGTGCCGGCCGCGGTGACCGTCCCGGCGTCGACCAGGACGCCGTGCTCGTACGACGGGTCGACGTCGAGGACCAGCTCGGTGCCGGGGTCGAGCAGCAGCTCGGCGCCGAGCAGCGGGGTGAACGTCGCGACCGGCGAGGTCTCCCCCAGCAGCGAGCCGAGGAACACCCGGGCCTCGAGGCCGTCGCGGGTGATCGGCGCCGGCGCGTGGTGGGCGAAGGTCGGCGCGGTGTCGCGGGCGGCGTCGGGGAGGGCGACCCAGAGCTGGGCGCCGTGCAGGGTCGTCGTGGTGGGCGGCGACACCTCGGAGTGGCTGATGCCGTGCCCGGCGGTCATCAGGTTGACCTCGCCCGGCCGGACCATCGCGTGGTGGCCGGCGCTGTCGCGGTGCTCGATCTCGCCGGTGAACAGCCAGCTGACCGTCTGCAGCCCGGTGTGCGGGTGCGGGGCGACCTTCATCCCGCCGGTGTCGGCGACGTCGTCGGGGCCGTAGTGGTCGAGGAAGCACCAGGCGCCGATCAGCGAGCGACCGCGCTGGGGCAGCGTGCGTCGTACGCCCATGGCGCGGGGACCGCCCAGGGGTACGTCGCGCGGCGTCATGATCTCGACGCCGGGCACCACGTGCGCCTCGCAGGTCAGGACGTCGGGGTCGCGCTCGGGGTTGGTCATGCGCGCGCCCCGCAGTCCTGGGCGAGCACGCGGACCGTCGAGGCGGGGTGGCGCTCGAGCGCGGCCGCCGGGCGAATCGGCCGGGGCGCGAAGCCGCCCTGGCAGTTCGGGCACACCCCGAGCAGCACGTTCTCGGCGCAGTCGCGGCACCAGGTGCACTCGAAGGTGCAGATCATCGCGTCCGGTGCGTCGGGCGGCAGGTCCTTGTCGCAGCACTCGCAGTTGGGTCGCAGCTCCAGCATGGGGTGATTCTCGCACCGGGTCTCGATACGCCGCCTCGTTCGTGGCTGGGCGGGCCGCAAAGGTTTATCGGCTAGCCGATAAAACTCACGCCGGGACGATGAACGTTCGTCGTCCCGGCGTGAGGTTCGTCGGCCAGCCGATGAAACTCTCGCCGGCCCCCGCGACCACCGCCGAGACGGGTCAGGAGAGCTGGTCGGGCTCGACGGTCCGCTTGGCCTCGTCGCCGCGGGTGTAGGTGCTGGCCAGGGTGGAGACGACCCCGGTCGAGCCGCCGTCGGAGGGGGTGAGGCGGACGATGATCGACTTGTACGCCGGCTGGTTGCTGCCCTCGGCGGTGTGGTCGAGGGCGATCAGCGGGTTGGTCTCGGGGTAGTACGCCGCCGCGCAGCCGCGGGGCTGGTCGTAGGACACCACCCGGAACGTCGGCACCTGACGGACCGAGCCGTCCTCCCACTCGCTGATGATGTCGACGAGGTCGCCCTCGGCGAAGCCCAGGGCGGTGATGTCGTCGGGGTGCAGGAAGATGACGCGGCGGCCGTTCTCGATGCCGCGGTAGCGGTCCGAGAGCCCGTAGATCGTGGTGTTGAACTGGTCGTGCGAGCGGATCGTCTGCAGCACCAGCTTGCCGGGCGGCACCTCCAGCACCTCGACGGGGCTCACGGTGAAGATCGCCTTGTCCAGCTTGGTCGGGAAGGTCCGGGTGTCGCGCGGCGGGTGGGGCAGCACGAAGCCGCCGGGCTGCGAGGCCTTCTCGTCGTACGACGCGCAGCCGGGGACGACCTTGGCGATCGTGCGCCGTACCTCGGCGTAGTCGGCGCGGTACGCCGCCCACGGCAGGTGGTGCCCCTGCCCGAGGGTGGCCTCGGCGATCGAGCAGACGATGTCGACCTCGGAGCGGAGGTACGGCGACGCCGGCTTCAGCGGGCCGTGCGAGGTGTGCACCGCCGACATCGAGTCCTCGACGCTGACCCGCTGCACCCGCCCGCCGGTGAGGTCGCGCTCGCTGCGCCCGAGGGCGGGCAGGATCAGCGCCTCGCGGCCGTGGACGACGTGGGAGCGGTTGAGCTTGGTCGAGACGTGCACGGTCAGGTCGGCCGCGCGCATCGCCTCCTCGGTGACGGAGGTGTCCGGCGCGGCCGAGACGAAGTTGCCGCCCATGCCGATGAAGACCTTCGCGTCGCCGTCGCGCAGCGCCCGGATCGCGGCGACGGCGTCGTACCCGTGCTCGCGCGGGGGGTCGAAGCCCAGCTCGCGCTGGAGGCTGTCGAGGAAGTGACCCGGCGGGCGCTCCCAGATGCCCATGGTGCGGTCGCCCTGCACGTTGGAGTGGCCGCGGACCGGGCAGAGGCCGGCGCCGGGCTTGCCGATGTTGCCCTGGAGGAAGGCCAGGTTGGCGATCTCCTTCACGGTGGCGACGGCGTTGTGGTGCTGGGTAATGCCCATCGCCCAGCAGAAGACGGTCCGCTCGGACGCGGCCAGCAGGTCGGCGGTGTCCTCGATCTCGGCGCGGGTCAGGCCCGTCGAGCGGAGCACCTTGTCCCAGTCGAGGTCGGCCAGCGCGGCGGCGTACTCCTCGAAGCCGGTGGTGTGGCGCTCGACGAAGTCGCGGTCGACCGCGCCGCGCTCGATCAGCAGAGCCCCGAGCGCCTGCAGGAGGGCCAGGTCGCCGTTGCTGCGGATCTGCAGGTAGCGGTCGGCGAGGCCGGTGCCGTGGCCGACGACGCCGCGTACGTTCTGGGGGTTCTTGAACCGGACCAGGCCCGCCTCCTTGAGCGGGTTGACGGCCACGATCCTGGCGCCATTGCCCTTGGCCTCCTCGAGCGCGGAGAGCATCCGCGGGTGGTTGGTGCCGGGGTTCTGGCCCAGGATCACGATCAGCTCGGCCCGATGGACGTCCTCGAGCGAGACCGACCCCTTGCCGATGCCGATCACCTCGGCGAGACCCACCGAGGTCGACTCGTGGCACATGTTGGAGCAGTCCGGGAGGTTGTTGGTGCCGTAGGCGCGGGCGAAGAGCTGGTAGAGGAACGCGGCCTCGTTGGAGGTCTTGCCCGAGGTGTAGAAGACGGCCTGGTCGGGCTCGATCGCGGTGAGGTGGCGACCGATCGTCGCGAACGCGTCGCCCCAGGTGATCGGCTCGTAGTGGGTGCCGCCGGCGCGCAGCACCATCGGCTCGGTGATCCGGCCCTGCTGGTTGAGCCAGTAGTCGGTGTGCTCGGCCAGCTCGGCCACCGGGTGCTGCGCGAAGAACTCCCGTCCGATCAGGTCGCGGGTCGCCTCATCGGCGACCGCCTTGGCGCCGTTCTCGCAGAACTCGGCCGTGTGCCGGTGGTCCGGGCTCGGGTCCGGCCAGGCGCAGCCCTGACAGTCGAAGCCGTCGGCCTGGTTGAGCCGCAGCAGGGTCTGGGCGGTGCGCTTGACCCCCATGTGGCCGATCGCCCGCTTCATGCTCACGGCCACCGCCGTCGGCCCCGCCGCGTGGTCCTGCGGGGCGCCGACCTCGACGTCGGCCTCGTCGATCTCGCGCTGTCGTGAACGTCGGGCCATGACCCATGTTTACCCGGACCGCCGTACCGGTATGAGCACCCCCTGGCAGCAGCGTCGCGCCACCCCCCGAACGGGTCATTTCCCGGCCCTGGGGTCACCACTACCTTCCTGTTGAGTGCCGGCCCCTGCCCGGCCCGTCCCCCGAGGAGCCCGCATGTCCGCGAACGAGCCCCCCGTCGACCCGCCCGCACCGCCGCCGCAGGAGCCGCCCGCCGGGGGCTACCAGCCGTACGGCGCGACGCCGCCGCCCCCGCCTCCGCCTCCGGCCGGAACCCCGTACGGCGCGCCCCCGACCGGTCCGGCCTCCTGGGAGCTGGGCGCGGCTCTGTCCTACGGCTGGAAGAAGTTCCAGGAGGGCGCCGCCCAGTGGATCATCGCCGGCCTGGTGCTCTTCGTCGGCGTCGGCATCGCCTACGGCATCGGCTTCGTGATCATGATGCTGCTGACCAGCCCCGCCGAGTGCACCTACGACCCCGAGACGTTCTCGTCCACCTGCACCGACGGCTCCGGCTTCATCGTCACCATGATCGCCACCGCGATCCTGATCGCCCTGATCCTCTTCGCCAGCCTGGTGATCGGCGCCGGCCTCATCCGCGGCGCGCTCGGCGTGACCGAGGGACGGCCCTTCCAGGCCGCCTCGATCTTCAAGCTCGACAACCTGGGCCCGGTCGTCGTCACCAGCCTGCTGATCGCGGCGGGCACCTTCGTCGGCTACCTCCTCTGCTTCCTCCCGGGCATCGCGTTCGCCATCGCGAGCAGCTACAGCCTCTACTTCGTGATCGACAAGGGGCTCGCCCCGGTCGACGCGATCAAGGCGAGCATCAACCTCGTCAAGGACAACCTCGGCAACGCCCTGGTCTGGGCGATCGTCGGCTACCTGGTCGCCGGCGCCGGCGCCATCGCCTGCGGTGTGGGTGTCCTGGTGACCTACCCGCTGGTGCTGATCGGCACGGCGTACACCTACAAGAAGCTCACCGGCCAGCAGGTCGTGGCCTGAGCCACGCGCATCCGCTCGGACGCCGTACCCGCCACCTCGGCGGGTACGGCGTCCGGCATTTCACGCCCGCACGTGTCGTGGTCGCCGTCCGTTCACCGCTCGCCGAGAGGGTGCGGGCGTGCGCATCGCCCAGCTGGCCAACTTCATCGGCCCCGCCTCCGGGGGGATGAAGACCGCCGTCGCCGCCCTCGGACGGGGGTACGCCGGCGCCGGGGCCGAGCGTCTGCTCGTCGTACCGGGTCCCGTCGACGCGCGCACCCGCACACCCGAGGGCCTCGTCGTGCAGCTGCGGGCGCCGCGGGTCGGGGGCGGCTACCGGCTGATCGTGGAGCCGTGGCGGGTGATCGACGTGCTGGAGGAGTTCGGGCCGACGTCGGTCGAGTCGAGCGACAAGCTGACCCTGCTGCCGGTCGCACGCTGGGCCCGGCGGCACGGGGTCCGGACGGTGCTGTTCTCGCACGAGCGGCTGGGCGACATGCTCGCGATGCGCACCGGCCTCGACGCCACCTCGAAGGTGTCCATCGCGCTGCTCAACCGGCTGCTGGTGCGCAGCTTCGACACCGTGGTCGTGACGTCGGCGTACGCCCGCCGGGAGTTCCAGGCGCTCGCCGACTCCGCCGGGTGCCCGGTCGAGCAGGTGCCGCTCGGGGTCGACCTGGACACCTTCCGCCCGCCGCTCGCGGCTGCGTCGCGCCCCGTCGACGGGGTGCTGCGGCTGGTCCACGCCGGGCGGCTGTCGCGCGAGAAGTCGCCCCACCTGGCCGTCGCGACCGCCGTCGAGCTGCACCGGCGCGGGGTGCCGCTGCGCCTCGACGTGTACGGCGAGGGCCCGCACCGCGACGAGCTGCTCGCCCTGGCCGGCGCCGCGCCGGTCGTCTTCCACGGGTTCGTCGACGGCCGCGCCGACCTGGCCCGCCGGCTCGCCGCCGCCGACGTCGCGCTGTCGGTCTGCCCCGGCGAGACCTTCGGCCTGGCCGTGCTGGAGGCGCTGGCCTGCGGCACCCCGGTCGTCACCGCGGACCGGGGCGGTGCCCGCGAGCTGGTCGACGCGACCTCGGGCGGCTGGGGGGCTCCGAACGCGACCTCGCTGGCCGACGCGGTGCTGGAGGTCGCGGCCCGACCGGTCCCGGTCCGCCGGGCGGCGGCCCGGGCGCGAGCGTCGCTCTTCCCCTGGTCGGCGACCGTCGACCGGATGCTCGGCGTGCACGCCGGGCGGCTCGTCGTACCGCTGGGGGCGTAGGGGGCGGTGGCGGCGGTGAGCTGTCCAAAGTTGTGATCGCGCAGCAGGTGGGCCGGCCACCGCGGATCGGGCGTGTCGCACGGACCCGCCGCTGCGGCGGTGCGCCAGCCACCGATCGCCTGCCCGGATCGGTGGACTGCTCACCGCTGCCCCTGGACCCGCGGCGCGGTCGTCGTACGGCGGCGCAGGGGCATGCGGGTGTCACGCGCGGGGGTGGGTCGGGGTGGACGTCACTTGTGGGCTGCGGGGGTTTCGACACGCTCAGGACGTCGTCCTTCGCTGCTCAACCACCGGGACCTCGTCGCTGCTCAACCACCGGTGTCGGCGGCCCAGGTCCAGGGGTAGGCGTCGTCCTCGACGGCGAGGCCGCCCTCGCCGAGCTCGAGCGGGGCGAAGGTGTCGACCATGACGGCGGACTCCTCGAAGAACTCGGCGCCGAGGGAGGCCTCGATGGCCGAGGGCTGGGGGCCGTGGGCGTGGCCGCCGGGGTGCAGGGAGATCGAGCCGAGGCCGATGCCGGAGCCCTTGCGGGCCTCGTAGTCGCCGGCGACGTAGAACATCACCTCGTCGCTGTCGACGTTCGAGTGGTAGTAGGGCACCGGGATCGCGAGCGGGTGGTAGTCGACCTTGCGGGGCAGGAAGTTGCAGACCACGAAGTTGCGGCCCTCGAAGACCTGGTGCACCGGCGGCGGCTGGTGGACCTTGCCGGTGATCGGCATGTAGTCCTCGATGTTCAGCGTGTAGGGGTAGAGGCAGCCGCCCCAGCCGACCACGTCGAAGGGGTGGGTCGCGCAGGTGAGCCGGGTGCCGACCACGCCGGCGCTGGTGCGGTGCTTGACCAGCACCTCGACGTCGGCGCCCTCGACCAGCAGGGGTGCGGAGGGGCCGTGCAGGTCGCGTTCGCAGTACGGCGCGTGCTCCAGCAGCTGGCCGTAGCGGGAGAGGTAGCGCTTCGGCGGGGCGACGTGGCTGTTCGACTCGATCGCGTAGAGACGGGAGGACGACGCCGGCACCCACCGGTGCGTGGTCGCCCGCGGGATCACGACGTAGTCGCCGGAGCGGTAGGGCACCACGCCGAAGACCGTCTCGACCGCCCCGCTGCCGGACTCGACGAAGACGCACTCGTCACCGGTGGCGTTGCGGTAGTACGCCGAGGGCGCGTCCCCGGTGACGACGTACGAGATCCGGACGTCGGCGTTGCCGAGCACCAGCCGGCGGTCGACCACCGCGTCGGGGTGTCGAGACGGTTGCTGCGCAACCTCCTCCACCACCGGGGGGAAGAGCGCGTGGAGGCGCAGGTGGCGGGGCTTCAGGGGGTGGTTGGGAACCGTCCGCTGCGACGGCAGCTCCCAGACCTCGCTGGCCGTGATCGCCGAGGGGACGCCGCGGTGGTAGAGCAGCGAGGAGTCGGACGAGAAGCCCTCCTCCCCCACCAGCTCCTCGCGGTGCAGCCGCCCGTCGGGGCCGCGCTGCTGGGTGTGCCGCTGCCGCGGGACCTCGCCGACCTGCCGGTAGTACGCCACGATCCACCCTCCGGGTGTGTCCGTTTATCGGACATTTGGTGCCGATATGTGCCGGTAGGGTAGTCGCGTGCCTCCCACCACGGAACCCTTCTGGACCGCGCTGGTCGACGACGCAGCGATCTTCCCGCCCGGCGACGCGGACCTCGTCGAGGCCGCCCACGCCTACGCCGTCCGCGACGAGCCGCTCGTCGGCAGCTTCGTGCTCCGCGACACCGACCTGCCCGTCGTGGCCGCGGCGATCGGGACCGACCTCCCGGTCTCCGTCGTCCTCACCGGCGGTGCCGGCCAGGTCGCCGGGCCCGCCGCACTGTGCACCCGGAACGGCATCCGACTGGCCGGCCTGGAGGTCGCCTTGCGCGACCCCGACGACCTGCCCGGCAACGCGCGCCGGGTCGTCGCCGCGGTCGACGCCGCCCGCGCGGAGGGCGCGCTCGCCGAGGACGCTCCGGTGTACGTCGAGCTGCCGCCGACCGCGCCGTCGTACGGCTGGCTCGCGGCCGCCGACGAGGTGGCCGGGGCCGAGCTGCGGCTGAAGTACCGCACCAACGAGGCGCCGGCCCGCGACCTCGCGGCCTGGATCGACGCGGCCCTGGACCGCGAGACGCCGTTCAAGTGCACCGCCGGCCTGCACCGCGCGCTGCGCCACGACCCGGGTCGACACGACGCCGGCCACGGCTTCCTCAACGTGCTGCTCGCGACGGTGCGTGCCTTCGACGGCGCGAGCGCCGACGAGGTGGTCGCGACCCTCGAGGACCGGGCACCGGACCTCGACGCCGACGAGCTGGCCCGCGGGCGGCGCTGGTTCACCTCGTTCGGGTCCTGCTCGGTCGACGAGCCGCTGGCCGACCTGCGGGTACTGGGCCTCGCATGAGCGGCTTCGGGATCGACCACCTCCCCTACGGCGTCTTCTCGGTGGCGGGCGGTGAGCGGCGCGTCGGCGTACGTCTGGACGACGCGGTCGTCGACCTGTCTGAGCTGACCGGGCGACCGGAGTTCGCGCAGCCGTCGCTGAACGCCTTCCTGGGCCTGGGCCCGGAGGTCTGGCGGCAGACCCGCGAGGAGCTGACCGAGCGGGTGCCCGACGCCCCGTCGGTCCCGGTCGACGACGTCGTCCTGCACCTGCCGTTCGAGGTCGCCGACTACGTCGACTTCTACGCCTCCGAGCACCACGCGACGAACGTCGGGCGGATGTTCCGCCCCGACCAGGAGCCGCTGCTGCCGAACTGGAAGCACCTGCCGGTGGCCTACCACGGCCGCGCCGGCACGGTGGTGGTCAGCGGGACGCCCGTCGTACGCCCGCAGGGACAGCGGCCCGGCGGCGCGTCGTACGGCCCGACGGAGCGGCTGGACATCGAGGCCGAGCTGGGCTTCGTGGTCGGCGCCCCGAGCCCGCTCGGCACCCCGGTGGCGTACGACGCCTTCGGCGACCACGTGTTCGGTGTGGTCGGGCTCAACGACTGGTCGGCGCGCGACGTGCAGGCGTGGGAGTACGTGCCGCTCGGACCGTTCCTCGGCAAGTCCTTCGCCACCTCGGTCGGCGCCTGGGTGACGCCCCTCGCGGCGCTCGACGCGGCCTGGTGCGACCTGCCGGGCCAGGACCCCGAGCCGCTCCCCCACCTGCTGCCGGCGGTCGGGCCCCCCCGCGGGCTGGACATCGAGGTCGAGGTGGAGCTGGACGGCGAGGTGGTGAGCCGGCCGCCGTACCGCACGACCTACTGGGGGCCGGCGCAGATGCTGGCCCACCTGACCTCCAACGGCGCCTCGCTGCGCACCGGCGACCTGTTCGCGTCGGGGACGATCAGCGGGCCGGCGGAGGACCAGCGCGGGTCGTTCCTGGAGCTGTGGTGGGGCGAGCGGTTCCTGGCCGACGGCGCCGAGGTGGTGCTGCGCTACACCGCGCCCTCGACCAGCGGGGCGCGGCTGTCGCTGGGCGAGGTGCGCGGCCGGGTCGAGCCGGCGCGCACGTAGGTCACCGCGGCCCAGCCCCCGACCAGGAGCGCGGCCCAGACGTACGCGTCGCCGACCAGGTGCTCGGGCAGGCCCCAGGCCAGCTCGCGGTCCTCGCGGTGCGGCGGCCACCAGATGCAGGCCGACGTGAACAGCGCCGTCCAGGCCACCGCGATCGGGCGGGAGCGCCGCCACAGCACCACCGCCGCCGGCGCCGCCCAGACCCAGTGGTGGCTCCACGAGACAGGTGAGGCGAGCAGCATCGCGAGCGCGCCCAGCACCAGGGCGAGGCCGGGCTCGCCGCGCCGCCACCAGAGCCCGCCCAGGACCAGCAGGCCCCCGGCCGCGGCGCCGGCCGCCGCCAGCCAGAGCAGCGTCGGCGGCTCGTGGCCAAGCAGCCGCACCAGCACCCCGTTCACCGACTGGTTGCTGGTGAAGGACAGGCCGCCGATCCGGGTCGGGTCCCACAGCGTGTGGGTCCAGTACGTCGCCGAGTCGCTCCCGGCGGCCAGGAAGCCGACCGCGACGGTGCCCGCGAAGGCGGCCACCGCTCGGACCGCCGGCACCCGCCGGCCCGCGAGCACCAGCAGCGCGACGAAGACCAGCGGGGTGAGCTTGATGCCGGCGGCGACGCCGATCAGCACCCCGGCGGTACGACGATCCGGCCGCAGCACGTCGTACGAGACCAGGAGGAGCAGGAACAGGTTGACCTGGCCGAAGGAGAGCGACTGCCAGACCGGCTCCAGCAGCAGCGCGCCGGCGGTCAGCGCAACCACACCGGACGGTGGCCACGCGGGCAGCAGCAGCCGCAGCACGGCCAGCAGTGCGGCCACGCTGGCGGCCGCCCAGCCGGCGGCCAGCAGCACCGGCGGCAGCTCGGTCAGCGGCGCCATCAGGACCGCCGCGAAGGGCGGGTAGGTGAACGGGAGGCCGGCCGCCTCAACCGCGCCCCCGTCGTACAGGTCGGCGCCGGAGGCGAGCGTCGCGCCGCCGAAGCGGTAGACCTCGAGGTCGATGAAGCCGCGGAACTGCTCGATCCGGCCGGCGATGACGGCGGCGACCAGGAGGAGCAGCCACGTCAGGGGACGGCGAGCCACCGTGACCTCACGATCTTGTCGAGGCGCACGCGGGCGCGGCGGGTGAGCAGCAGGACGGGGACCAGGACGGCCACCGTCATGCTGCCGAGCACGATCGCCAGGTAGGCGCCGTGCAGCGAGGAGTCGAGCGGCGCGACCAGCCCGAGGACGACGGACGCGGCGAGCAGGCCGCTGGCGGCGACCCGGCTCAGGTGCATCGCGGCCAGGAACGGGGTGACCCAGAGGAAGTACCAGAGGTGCACCACCGGGCTCAGCACGACGAGGGTGCCGATGACGGTGGCGACCGCGGCGACGGCCGTGTCGCGGCGCCCGGTGGGCCAGGTGAGCGCCACCCAGACCGCGACGCCGACGGCGGTGAGGGTGCCGGTCTGGCGGACCAGGTCGAGGAAGAGCGCGTTCGGGAGCCCGGTGCCGGCCACCCGGGCCACCCAGTCGAACGCGCCGCCGACCAGGGTGGTCAGGGACAGCGGCGTGTTGACGGTGGCCGGCACGGTCAGCCCACCGAGCCAGCCCAGGCCGAGCCCGGTCACCAGGCTCAGCCCGACCAGGGTCCCCAGCGAGACGGCCGCGACCGCGGCGAGGCGTCGTACCCGCTCGGCGGTGGAGGCCAGCAGCGGCAGTGAGACCAGCGCGACCGCGAGGCAGACCAGCCCGCCCGGCGCCTTGACCGCTGCCGCGCACCCGCCGAGCACGGCCGCACCGACCCAGCCCCGCTCGGCCGCCACGACCAGCGCCGCCGCCATCAGGCCGACCATCAGCAGGTCGTTGTGGAGGCCGCCGACGCCGTTCGCGAGCATCAACGGGGAGGCCAGCGCGACCGCCGAGGCCATCGCCGGGTTGAGGCCGGTCCAGCGGGCCATCCGCGGGACCGCCCAGGCCAGCAGCACCAGGCCGAGCAGCGCGACCGCCCGGTGCCCGATGGCCAGGATCCACGGGTTGCCGGTGAAGTCGGCGAAGAAGTCGCCCGCGACCAGCGGCAGCGGCCCGTACGGCGTGACCGTCTCGAGCCACATCGGGTCGACGGCCTGGACGACGGGCCCGTGCAGGACCGACGGACCGTGGTCATACGGCGAGATCCCGAGGTGGGCCATCATCCCCTGCGCGGCGTAGGACCAGCCGTCGCGGGAGAACAGCGGCGGCGCGATCACCAGCGGCGCGGACCAGACGACGACGGCGTGCCGGACCAGCGCGAGCGCGTCGTCCTGCTCCTCGCCGACCGCCACCGCGACGTGCCGGCACAGGGCCAGCCAGGCGGCCGCGAGCAGCCCCAGCCCGAGCAGGACGACGGTCAGCCCGACCATCCGCCCGGCCTCGGAGCCGCGGATCGCGACCAGGGACTCCGACCTCAGCAGCTGGGTCGACCGGGGCAGCGTGGAGACCACCAGGCCGCCGAGCAGGACCAGCA
Source organism: Nocardioides lianchengensis (assembly GCF_900101465.1). GTDB lineage: Bacteria > Actinomycetota > Actinomycetes > Propionibacteriales > Nocardioidaceae > Nocardioides > Nocardioides lianchengensis. The sequence continues at coordinate 198,804 of NZ_FMZM01000007.1, read as the reverse complement.
CGCTGCCGGCCAGACCACGAGTGAGCATGTGCGGAGGCTAGGAAGGGCGTCTTTCTCGCGCGTGAACTCCACCGGTCGGGGTGACCACGAACCCCCTACGATCCGGCTATGGGTCTGCTCACCCCGCTCGCCGTCCGGATCGGCGCCCTCCCGTGGATGCCGAAGCTGCTCCCGCAGGTGGTGTGGACCGATCGGCGCCTTCAGTCGCTGACCGGCGGGCGCTACAGCGTGCTCGACATCGCCGGGCTGCCGAACCTGGTGCTCACCGTCGTAGGCCGCAAGTCCGGCCTGCCCCGCTCGACCCCGCTGCTCTGCGTCCCATACGACGGCCGCTGGCTGGTCGCGGGGTCCTACTTCGGCGGTCCCGACATGCCGGTCTGGGTCCACAACCTGCGCGCGGCCGGCGAGGCGACGGTCCGCGTCGGGCGGACGTCGTACGACGTGACGGCGCGGGAGGTGACCGGTGACGAGCGGGCCGAGCTCTGGCAGGTGATGCTGCGGACCTGGCCGAACTTCGCGACGTACGAGAAGCGCACGGACCGGGTCATTCCCGTCTTCGAGCTGGCCCCGAGGACGTAGGTTTCTCCGGGTGTCGTTCGGTCAGCATCCCGCCCCCAGCCACGCGATCGCCCACCTGAGCGATCCCCACCTGCTCGCCGAGGGCGTCCGTCAGTACGGCGTCGTCGACACCGAGCAAGGACTGCGACGGGCCCTGGAGCGGCTGGCCCACCTGCCGGTCCCCCCGCAGGCGCTCGTCTTCACCGGCGACCTCGCCGACAAGGCCGAGCCGGCGGCGTACGCCCGGCTGCGCGAGGTCGTCGAGCCGGCCGCCGCGGCGCTGGGCGCCGAGGTGATCTGGACGATGGGCAACCACGACGAGCGGGCGGCGTACTCGCGCGGGCTCTTCGACGTCGACCCCGACGACCCGGACGCGTGCCAGGACCGGGTGCACGAGGTGGCCGGGCTGCGGATCGTCGCCCTCGACACCAGCGTGGTGGGCTACCACCACGGCGAGCTGACCGACGACCAGCTGGCCTGGCTGGCCGACGTGCTGGCCACGCCCGCCGAGCACGGGACGATCGTGGCGATGCACCACCCGCCGGTGCCGACGCCGATGCTGCCGGCGGCCGAGGTGATCGAGCTGGCCGACCAGCACCGGCTCGCCGACGTACTGCGCGGCACCGACGTCCGCACGATCCTCGCGGGCCACCTGCACTACTCGACGTACTCCACCTTCGCCGGCATCCCGGTCTCGGTGGCCTCGGCGACCTGCTACACCTCCGACCCGGCGCCGCTGGAGCGGTTCGTGTCGGGGGTGGACGGCCACCAGTCGTTCACGATGACCCACGTGTACGACGACCGCGTCGTGCAGACGATCGTCCCGCTGGCCGAGGCGCCGGAGCTGACCGGCTTCCCCTCCGACGTCCGGTCCCAGGTCGAGGCGCTCACCCACGAGGAGCGCCGCGAGCACCTGTCCCGGAAGGACTCGGCCTTCAACAACGAGCTGGAGAGCCACGAGCCCCGCTGACCCCCGGCCCTCGCCGAGTCAGCAGAAGTCGAGGGCCGAGTCAGCACCACTGGTGCTGACTCGGCCCTCGACGTGGTGGGGTCAGGCGGCGGGGGCCACGTAGTCGGTCGAGTCGCCGGTGACGACCACGTAGAACCGCTTGCGGTTCGGGGCCGTGGTGACCTGGCCGTCGCTGAGGCGGGGGCTGACGACGAGGTGCTCGGCGGTGTTGGTGCCGGTCGGGGCGCAGGCCACGACGCCGGCGATCGCACACTGGGTCGCGGTGATCTCACCGGAGAACTCCGGGTTGGCGTCCGGGTTCAGCGAGCGGCCGTTGGTGATGGTGTCGCCGTTCTGGTCGACCTGGTTCTGCAGGGCGATGGTGGCGATCACGGCGTTGTCGCTCAGGTCCTCGTTGGCGTCGATGTAGACGTTGCCGACCGCGCCGGCGGGGGCCCCGGGGGCGTCGTACGCCGAGGCGACGGTGAAGCCGCCGGACTGCGCCTCGATGGTGCCGTCCGCGGCGACGAGCGCCCAGCGGCCGGTGCCGGCGGGACCCGCGTCGCCCTTCTCGCCCGCGGGCCCGCGGTCGCCCTTCGGGCCCGGCTTCAGCACACCGTCGCGGAAGTCGCGCGCGCGCAGCGACTGGTCGGCGATGTCGGCCGAGTAGATCGAGCCGTTCTTGATGTCCTTGCCGGTGAGCTGCACAGCGGCGTACGACGTGCCGCCGGTGGCCACCACGAGGGCGAGCACGGACACGATCAGGCTGGGGGTGGGACGGCGCATGAGGACGACCTTTCGAGAGGGAGCTGGTGCCCACTGTTCGGAGCCGCCGACCTCCCGGATGGGTCTCAGATCACACAACCCGCGCGGGCGCCGTCCTCGACCGCCCCGCGGATCAGCCCGAGACCGGTGCAGTCCCCCACCGGCGTGACGGGTACGCCGGGCAGCCGCGCCACCAGGGCGTCGTGCAGCGCGAGGTCGGGGCGGGCCTCGCCGGCCAGCACGACCGAGTCCGCGGCGAGCGCGCGCGTCGTACCGCCGGCGGGGCGGAAGGCCAGCCCGCCCGGCGTGATCCGCTCGACGACCGCGCCGACGTGGCAGGTGACGCCGAGCCGGTCGAGGCGGTCCATGTGCTCGGTCCGGCGCTTCCAGCCGACCTCGGGCGCGAGCTCGGGGCCGGCCTCCAGCACCGTGACGAGCCGGCCGCGGGTGGCCAGCAGCTCGGCCAGCTCGATCGCCACCAGGTCGCCGCCGACCAGCGCGACGCGGTTCCCGAGCGGGAGCCAGGCGCGGCTCGCGGCGCGGACCAGTCCCGGCCGGACGAGCGGGAGTCCCGCGAGCCGCTCGCGCAGCTCGACACCGCGACGGACGTGGGGCAGGTGGGCGCCGGGCAGCTCCGGCACCTCGATCCGCCCTCCGGTCGCGACCACGACCACGTCGGGCGCCAGCGCGGCGACCAGGTCCGGCGTCGCCGCGGTCCGCAGGCGTACGTCGACCCCCGCGCGCCCGACCTCGTCACGCAGCCAGGTCAGGAACGGCTCGTTCTCCGGGTGCACGACCGACGCCCAGACCAGCGCCCCGCCCAGCCGCCGGCCCCGCTCGAGGAGCGTGACCCGGTGCCCGCGACCGGCCGCGACGCGGGCGGCCTCCAGGCCGGCCGGCCCGCCGCCGACGACCACCACGTGCCGGGCCCGGGTCGTCGGGGTCGGGAGCAGCTCGAGCTCGCGGCCGGTCCGGGCGTTGACGGCGCAGTCGACCGAGAAGCGCTGCTCCAGGGAGTCGATGCAGTTCTCGCAGGAGATGCAGCGGCGGACCCGCTGGTGCCGGCCGGTGGCGAGCTTGCGGGGCAGGTCGGGATCGGCGAGCAGCGGCCGGGCCAGGGCCACGAAGTCGGCCCGCCCCTCGGCCAGCACCCGCTCGGCCAGCACCGGGTCGTGCAGCCGGCCGACCGCGATCACCGGCACGTCGACGACCTGCTTCACCGCGGCCGCCGCGCCCACGTTCAGCCCGTCGCCGTCGTCGGCGCCGTTGACCATCCGGGTGACCAGCCGGTCGATCACCCCGCCGCTGATGTGGAACGCGGCGACACCGGCCTCGACCAGCAGCGGCGCCGACCCGGCGGTCTCCCAGACCGGCCGCCCGCCGGCCACCCGCTCGTAGCCGGAGATGCGCAGCGTGACCGGCAGGTCGACCTCGGCGCGGATCGCCGCGAGCACCTCCAGCAGCAGCCGCAGCCGGCCCTCCGGGCTGGTGCCGCGGTAGCGGTCGGTGCGCCGGTTGCGCTGCGGGGCGAGGAACGAGCCGATCATCATGTAGCCGTGCGCGGCGTGCAGCTCGAGGCCGTCGTACCCCGCCTCGGCGACGCGGCGCACCGCCGCCCGGTAGCGGTCGAGCAGCGCCGCGATGTCGGCCTTGGTCATCTCCGTCGAGGGCCGACCGGTGAGGTACGACGGGATCGCGCTCGGCCCGAGCGACGTCACGCCGTGCATCTCCGGACCGAGCCCGTCGGGTCCGGCGTGCACGATCTGCGGCTGGATCCGCGCGCCGTGGGCGTGCACCGCCTCGACCAGCCGGCGGTGCGCGGCGACCGCCTCGTCGGTGCCGAGGTGCAGCCCGCCGGGGGTCTCCGGGTGCTGGTGGTCGATCCCCGTGGCGCCCAGGGTGACCAGCCCGACGCCGCCCGCGGCCCGCTCCGCGAAGTAGGCGACCGTGCGCTCCGAGGGCAGCCCGTCGGGCGTGCCGTACATCGTCTCCATCGGCGACATGACGATCCGGTTCCGGGTCGTCATCTCCCCGATCCGGCCGGGCCGGAGCAGGTGCGGGAAGTCAGCCACGCCCGGCGTACGCCGCCTCGACGAACCGGCCGCCGAACGCGCGCAGCGGCAGGTCGGCGCTGGTGACGATCCCCGGAGGCGCGGCGACGACCGCGGGGATCGCGTTCAGGGCGGGCATGCCGGTGACCGTCATGCCGATCGCGGCGAACGCCTCGACCGAGGAGAAGTCGGTGCCTGGCTTCGGCAGGATCAGGTGCTTGCTGTGGATCACCGGGTCGCCCTGGATCCTGGTGACGTAGCAGCCCTGGACGTCCCACTTGGGCTCGGTCAGCGGCGTCATCTGCCACTCCAGGTGCAGCTCGACCCGGGGTACGCCGGCGACTCGGCCGACGTACTGGAAGGCGGCGCCGCCGACGGAGCCCTCGGGGAGGACGTACCAGCCCAGGTCGACGTCCTTCGTGCAGGCGCCGAGCTGGTAGTCGAAGGTGACCTCGTCGAGCTCGATGCCGAAGCAGTCGGCCATCAGGTGCACGCCGTCGCCGAAGACGCGGGTGCCGAGCTCCAGCAGCCGCGGCACCTCCGGGTCGTCGACCGGGCGGCCGAAGCCGCAGTTGGCCCAGGTGTCGGCGGAGTGGTGGCAGGAGACGTCGACGGACTCCAGGCAGGTGACGTTCTCGATGTCGGCGACGTCGGCGGAGTGCACGGTGGTGAGGATCTGGGCCAGGCCGGGGTTCATGCCGGTGCCGTAGAACGTCGACCCGCCCCGCTCGCAGGCGGCGGCGATCAGCTCGGTCTCGGTGGCCCCGTCGGGGCGCCGGTGGTTCGCGTCGCGGTGGTGGCCGGTGATCCAGTCGGCCGTCGTCACGACGTCGATGCCGGCCTCCAGGACCCGCACGTAGAGGTCGACGTCGGGCCACACCCCGTGGAAGGTCAGCACGTCCGGCTCGGCGGCCAGGATCTCCTCGACCGTCCCCGTGCCCCGCACCCCGATCGGGCCGATGCCCGCGATCTCCCCGGCGTCGCGGCCGATCTTCTCGGGCGAGTAGCAGTGCAGCCCCACCAGCTCCAGCTCCCGGTGGGTCTGCAGCCGCTTGACCATCTCGGTGCCGACGTTGCCCGTGGCGACCTGGAAGACGCGGATCATGCCGGGCAACGTAGGCCCGCCCCACCTTCGGGACAAGGGTCGTCCGAATAGCCGGCCTGTGGACGGGCTCGCCGAGTCGGCGCACCTGTGCGCCGACTCGGCGGGATCGTCCACAGGTCAGGCGGCGAGGGTACGGCGCAGGCGGGTGGTCGTGGCCGCGACGGCGGCGGCGACCAGGGCGGCGAAGACGACCAGGACCGGCTCGGGCGACACCGCCAGCAGCGCGGCGCCGACGGCGAGCACCGGGAGGGTGATGCCGGCGTAGGCGACCAGGAAGACGGCAGCCAGCACCTCGCCGCGGCTCTCGGCCGGCGCCAGGCCCGCGGCCAGGGCGACCGACGCCTTGAACACCAGGCCGACCCCGGCACCGGCCACCACACCGCCCACGACGAACAGCGGGAGCGCCGGCAGCAGGGCGCCGGCCACCACGCCGGCGAGCCCGACCGCGGTCGCGGCGGCGCCGTACCCGAGCTGGCGGGCCAGGGGCCAGCGGGCGGCGACGACCTGGGCGGCCGACGCGGAGCCGAAGACGCCGAAGACCACGGCCCCGGCGACCAGGTGGTCGCGCTGGTCGAAGACGGTGACCAGGAAGGTCGGGGTGAGGGAGGTGAAGAGCCCGAGGACCGCGAAGGCGGCGAACGCCGCCGCGCCGGCCGCCGCGAAGGTGGACCGCGCGGCTGCGGGGACGGCCACGCGCTGGGGCCGGTACGCCGGCCGCTGCTCGGCCCGGACCACGGTCTCGGGCACCAGGGCCACGGCCAGCGCGGCGACGACGAGCAGCACCAGGAACACGAGGTACGGCGTGTGCAGCGGCCGGTCGACGGTCTCGGCCAGCACCCCGCCGACGAGGGCGCCCAGCGCCAGCCCGCCGATGTTGACGACGCCCGCGACGGTGCCGGCCGTCCCCGGGCCGTCCTCCGGCCGGGCGGCCAGCCGGAGCTCGCTGAGGTGGGCCGTGGCGGTGGCGGCCAGGGTGCCGACGCCGAGCCCGCAGAGCAGCCGGGCGGCCAGCAGGACCGGCAGGGCGGTGGACTGCAGGAAGACGATCGCGGAGACCACCTCGACCAGCACCGAGACCAGGATCATCGGCCGGCGCCCGAGCACGTCGCTGAGGTGGCCGGCGAGGTAGAGGCTGGCCATCACCCCGACCGCGAAGGCGGCGAAGACGGCGGTGATCGCGAGCGGCTCCAGGCCGTCGACCTGCTGGTAGATCGCGTAGAGCGGGGTGGGGACGGTCGCGAAGGCCATCACGGCGAGGAAGGCCGCGGCGACGACCCAGAACCCGAGGCCGTGGCGCAGTCGCCAGGGGGCATCGGGGACGGACGGCGCGGCGAGGGTGCTGGTCATGGCTCCAGCGTGCGCGTCGAGATCGTGCGAGTCCAACGCAGAATCATGGACTCACTCATCGATAGGATCGATGCATGGACATCCGCTCGCTGGAGCAGTTCGTGGCCGTGGCCGAGGAGCTCAACGTGACCCGGGCAGCGGCGCGCGTCCACGCGGCCCAGTCGACGGTCTCGGCCGCGCTGCGCAGCCTGGAGCGCGAGCTCGGCGCCACGCTGCTGGAGCGGACGACGCGCAGCGTCCGGCTCACCCCGGCCGGCGAGCGCGTCCTGCCGGCCGCCCGGGCCGCCGTCGCCGCCGTCGAGGAGGCCCGCGACCTGGCCCGGGAGTCGTCGGCCGGGCTGCGCGGGAAGGTCCGGCTCGGCACGTTCAGCGCGATGGACCTGATCGACCTGCCCGCCGTGATCGCCGGGTTCCGCCGCCAGCACCCGGGGGTCGAGCTGACGCTGGGCGTCTCCCCGCGGGGCTCGACCGGCCTCCGTGAGGACCTGCTGCGCGGTCGGCTCGACGTCGCGCTCGTCAGCCCGCACGGCGAGACCGAGCTGGCGTCGTACCCGCTGCGGTCCTTCCCGTTCGTCGCCGTGCTGCCCGAGCGGCACCGGCTCGCCGGGCGCCGCCGGCTGCGGCTCGCCGACCTCACCGACGAGGACTGGGTCGACACCCCGCCGGGCTTCGGCAACCGGGTGGTCCTCGACGAGACCCTGCGTCAGCGCGGCCTGACCCGGCGCCTGGTCGTCGAGGCGGGCGACCTGCCCTCGGCCGCGCGGTTCGTGCGGGCCGGGCTCGGCGTCGCGGTGCTGCCGGACGCCGTCCCGATGGACGGCTGCGCCCGGGTGCCGGTCGTCGACGGACCGGACGACTGGGAGCTGCACGTCGCCGTACGACGCACGCCGCCGCCGGGCGCCGCCGCCCGGGCACTGCTCGCCGCACTCCGCGACCAGGCCGCCCACCCCCGCCGACCCGTCACTGGATGACCACTTTTCGCGGCGTGTCGGTCAGCGATCGACGGGTCGGCCCGACGGACGCCGTACGACGACCCGTCGATCGGCGACCGACACGCCGACAGAACAGGTATCTGAGTGACGGGTCGGCTCAGGCGGCGGTCCAGCCGGCGTCGACGGCGAGGATCGCGCCGGTGACGAAGGAGGCGTCGGCGCTGGCGAGGAAGGCGATGGCGCTGGCGACCTCGGACGGCTGGCCGATCCGCGGGATGGCGTGGTGGGCGGCGATCATCGAGTCCATCAGGGCGGTGTCGCTGCCGCCGGCGACCTTGCCGTTGGCGATCAGCGGGGTGTCGATGAGGCCGGGGGCGACGCAGTTGGCCCGGACGCCCTCGGCGCCGTGGTCGAGGGCCATGGCGCGGGTGAGGTTCTCGACGCCGGACTTGGCCGCGCAGTACGCCGAGCGGTTGCGCTCGCCCACCGTGCCGATGGCCGAGGAGATGGTGACGATCGCGCCGCCGCCCTGGCGCACGAAGACCGGGATGGTCGAGCGGCAGATGTAGAAGACGCCGTCGAGGTCGACGTCCATGATCGTGCGCCACTCCTCCAGCGAGGTGTTGACGACGGTGTCGCAGCGGTCGACGCCCGCGGCGGTGACGAGTACGTCGATCCGCCCGAGCGTCGTGGCCACCTCGGCGACGAGCGCGTCGATGCCGGCCGCGTCCGCGACGTCGGCGACCCGGGCGTGCGCGCCGGACCCGAGCTCGGCCACCGCGGCGCTCAGCGCGGCCTCGTCGCGGTCGAGCAGGACCACCTGCGCCCCCTCGTCGAGCAGCCGCCGGGCGGTGGCCAGGCCGATGCCCGACGCCCCTCCGGTGATGAGTGCTACCTGGCCGTCGAACCGGTTCATCGTGCTGCTCCTCAGGGGTCCACAAGGGGTCGTGACGTCGTACGCCGTCCAGTGTCATCCGGTCCGGCGACCGCGTCCAGACTTTTGTCAGACTTTTTGATGCTTTTGTCTGACGAAAGGTCTACAGTCGGTCGCAGACCACCCGAGGAGGACCGATGACCGAGCGCGCGACGGCGTACCGCCGTGACGGCCTGCACGGCCAGCTGGTCCACGACCTCGGCCGCCAGATCGTCACCGGCGAGCTGCCGGTCGGCGCGCCGCTGCCGACCGAGGAGCAGCTCGGGAAGGTCTACGGCTCGGGCCGCTCGGCCGTCCGCGAGGCGACCAAGGTGCTGGTCGCCAAGGGGCTCGTGGTCTCCAAGCGCAAGGTCGGCACGATCGTGCAGCCCGAGACCGCCTGGAGCCTGCTCGACCCGGACGTGCTGGCCTGGCGCTACGAGAACGACCCGACGGCGCTCCACCTCGACCACCTCGCCGAGATGCGGGTCGTCCTGGAGCCCGAGGCCGCGCGGCTGGCCGCGCGGACCAAGGACCGGACGGTGGTGCGCGCCATCCAGGAGAGCTACCACCGGATGGAGGAGACGCTCGACGACCCCGACGCCTTCATCGTCCACGACCTGGCCTTCCACCGGGCCGTGGTCGAGGCCGGCGGCAACGACCTGCTCGTCCACCTGCACTCGGTGATGGAGGTCGCGCTCGCGGCCGCCCGCCAGGTGCACACCCGCAACGTGCGCCGCAACAAGCGCACGCTGCCCGCCCACCGCGCCGTGCTCGACGCGATCGTCGCCAAGGACGCCGACCAGGCGTCGGCGCTGATGCGCGAGGTCGTCACCGGCGCCGCCCACGACATCCGGCGCGACCGCCGTACCCGCTGAACCCAGGAGATCCCATGCCCGTCCTCGACGGCTACCGCGTCCTCGACCTCTCGATCGCCATGGCCGGCCCGCTGGCCACCATGCGCCTCGGCGACCTCGGCGCCGACGTCATCAAGATCGAGCCGACCACCGGCGAGTGGCAGCGCCACGTCAGCGCCGGCGGCGCGGTCGGCAACGAGGTCAACGCCTCGTTCCTCTCCCTCAACCGCAACAAGCGCAGCCTCGCGGTCGACCTGAAGAGCGACGCGGGGAAGGCGCTGCTGGCCAGGCTGGTCGCGACCGCCGACGTCGTGCTGCAGAACTACCGCCCGGGCGTCGCGGCCCGGCTCGGCGTCGACTACGAGACCCTGCGCGCGATCAAGCCCGACCTGGTCTACGTCTCCATGAGCGGGTACGGCGAGTCCGGTCCGTACGTCGCCCGCCCCGGCCAGGACCTGCTCCTGCAGTCGCTCGGCGGCGCGCTCTACAGCGCCGGCACGCCGGAGCAGCCGCCCCAGGCGGCGCCGTACTTCCTGGCCGACGCGATCACCGGCTACTCGGCCTTCGAGGCGGTGCTCGCCGCGCTGCTGCACCGCGAGCGCTCCGGCGAGGGCCAGCTGGTCGAGGTCAACATGCTCGACGCGCTGATCGCCATGCAGATGCAGGAGCTGTCGGTGCGCACCGTGGGCGGCGTCCCGCAGAGCCGCAGCACCGAGGTGCACGCGCACACCTACATCCGGGCGCCGTACGGCATCTACGCCACCTCCGACGGGTACGTCGCGCTCGCGTTCGCCGACCTCGGGGTGCTGGCCGAGGCCTTCGACGAGCCCGAGCTGAAGGCGTTCGACGCCGAGCGCGACGGGTTCACCCACCGCGACGAGATCTCCGCGCTGGTGGCCCGCTGCCTGGCCACCCGGACCACCGCGTGGTGGCTGGAGGACCTCGGCGGCCGTGGGGTGTGGGTCGGTCCGGTCAACTCCTACGACGACCTGCTCGACGACCCGCAGGTGCAGCACAACGGCTCGTTCGTCACCTACGACCACCCCACCGAGGGCGAGGTCACCACGCCGGGCTTCGCGTTCAGGATGGCTGCGACGCCGGCCACCGTGGCCCGTCCGGCGCCCCTGGTCGGGCAGCACACCGACGAGGTGCTGGCCGAGGTCGGGCTCAGCGCCGCCGAGGTCGGCGCGCTCGTGGAGGCGGGGGTCGTGCGCCGATGACCGGACTCCGCGGCATGACCTGGGACCACCCGCGCGCCTACCTGCCGCTGCAGGCCTTCGCCGAGCGCCTCGCGGCGCCCCGGATCACCTGGGACCGGCAGTCGCTGGCCGACTTCGAGGCCCGACCGCTCGAGACGCTGGCGCCGTCGTACGACTTCCTGGTCGTCGACCACCCCGGCCTGGGCCACGCGATCGCCACCGGCGCGCTGCTGCCGTGGGACAAGGTGTTCACGGGCGACGAGCTGGCCGCCTGGGCCGCGGCGAGCGTGGGTCCGACCTGGGCCAGCTACACCCTCGACGACCAGCAGTGGGCGCTCCCGATCGACGCCGCCACCCAGGTGGGCGTGCGCGCCGCCGACCTGGCGACGCCGCTGCCCACCGCCTGGACCGACGTCCCCGACGCCAGCCGCGAGATCGCGACCACCCTGTGCCTGGGCGGCCCGCACGCCTTCCTGATGCTGCTCGCCATGTGCGCCGACGACGACCGCCGCTCCCCCGACCTGCTCGATCCGCAGGTCGCCGAGCAGGCCCTCGACCTGCTCACCTGGCTGTGGCGGACCGTCGACCGGACGACCTCGCTCGGCGACCCGATCACCGTGCACGAGGCGATCGCCGCCGGCGCGGCCGACTGGTGCCCGCTCGCCTACGGCTACGCGTCGTACGCCGCCGGCCGCACCGGTGCCCGCCCGCTGGCCTGGGCCGGCGCGCCGTCGTTCGCGACCGACCGGCCGGGCAGCGTCCTCGGCGGCACCGGCCTCGCGCTGTCCGCCCACCGCGACACCGACCTGGACGACGTACGACGCTGGGTGACCGCCTTCCTCGCCGACGACGTCCAGACCGACCTGGTGCCCTCGACCTCCGGCCAGCCCGCGCACCGCGGCGCCTGGGACAGCCCCGAGGTCGACCGTGACTGGGGCGGCTACTACTCCGCCACCCGCCGCTCGGTCGACACCGCCTGGGTCCGTCCCCGGTACGACGGCTGGGTCGCCCTGCAGGACGAGGCCTCGGAGCTGGTGCGCGAGGTCGTCGACGGCCGCGCCCGCGCCGCGGCGGTCGTCACCGAGATCAACGAGAGGTTCCGCAGCGCATGAGCGAGCACATCGGCTTCGAGGTCGCCGACGGCGTCGGGGTGATCACCCTGCGCCGGCCGGAGAAGCTCAACGCCGTCACCAAGGACATGAGCTCCACGCTGCTGGAGCTCGTCGAGACGATGGACGACCGCGAGGACGTGCGGGCGCTGGTGCTGACCGGCGCCGGCGAGCGCTCCTTCTGCGTCGGCAGCGACATCGGCGAGGTCGACGGCTACCCCGACCCGTGGCAGTTCCGGAACCGCCGCGACTACTGCGACGCGCTGCGCGCCCTGCGCCTGCCGGTCATCGCGGCCGTCAACGGCCTCGCGTACGGCGGCGGCCTCGAGCTCGCGCTCTCCTGCGACGTCCGCCTGGCCAGCACCACCGCCCGCTTCTGCGCGGCCGAGATCAAGCTGGGCTGGATCGGCGGCGGCGGCGTGACCGCGCTGCTGTCCAACGCCGTGTCCTCGAGCGACGCGGCGCTGATGCTGCTGACGGGTGACCCCGTCGACGCCCCGGAGGCGCTCCGGACCGGGCTGGTCAGCCGGCTGCACGAGCCGGACGGGCTGCTCGACGCCGCCCGCACGCTGGCCCGCACCATCGCGTCCCGGCCCCCGATCGCCGCGCAGTCGGCGAAGGCCAACCTGCTGGCCGCGCGCAGCATGGCGCTCGAGCCGGCCATCCAGTACGAGCGCGAGATGCAGGCCATCTGCATGGCCACCCAGGACGCCGCCGAGGGGCGGCGCGCCTTCGCCGAGAAGCGACCGCCGGTCTTCACCGGCCGCTAAGGAGTCCCGAGAATGCTGATCATCCGCTACGTCCACGACGACCAGGTGCTGGTCGGCCTCGAGAGCCACGGGCAGGTCCGGGCGCTGCCCGTGGCCACCCTGGCCGAGCTGCTGCGGCTGCCCCTGGCCGAGCTCCGCGCGGTCTGCGAGGCGGTCACGGCGCCCGCCGTACCGCTCGACGAGGTGCGGCTGCTGCCGCCCGTCGACGGCCTCACCGAGGTGTGGGCCGCCGGCGTCACCTACCAGCGCTCCAGCGAGGCGCGCCAGGAGGAGTCGGGCGTGCCCGACGTCTACTCCCGGGTGTACGACGCCGCCCGCCCCGAGCTGTTCTTCAAGTCCGTCGCCTGGCGGGCCGTCGGCGACGGCGAGCCGATCGGCGTCCGCGAGGACTCGCCGGTCAACGTGCCCGAGCCCGAGGTCGTCGTGGTGGTCAACGCCGCCGGCGAGACGGTCGGCGTCAGCGTGTGCGACGACGTGTCGTCGCGCTCGATCGAGGGCGAGAACCCGCTCTACCTGCCGCAGGCCAAGCTTTACCACGGCGCCTGCGCGGTCGGCCCCGGCATCCGGCCGGTCTGGGAGGTGCCGGACCTCTACGACCTCGGCGTCACCCTGGTCGTCACCGGCGCCGACGGCACCGTGCGCTGGAAGGGCGAGACGTCCACCAAGCTGCTGCACCGCACGTACGACGACCTCGTCGAGCACCTGCGCCGGCAGTCGACGTTCCCCGACGGGGCGCTGCTCTCGACCGGCACCGGCCTGGTGCCCGACCTGGACTTCGACCTGGTCCCCGGCGACGTCGTCGAGGTCTCGGTCGCCGGCGTCGGCACCCTGCGCAACCCGGTCCTGCCCGCGTCGGCCGAGCGTTTCGCCTGGCTGACCCCCGACCCGGCGCGGCGGCCGTGAGCCTGCCGGCGTCGGTCTTCGGGGACTGGGTCCGGATCGAGACCGAGTACCTCCAGGCCTGCGGGCTCCCGCTCTGGCTGCACGCGCTGCCGCACGAGGGCGGGCTGGTGCTGCTCGACAGCGGCACGTCGATCACGCCGGAGACCTCGGTGCGCGGCCGGCTGGCCGACGCGGGTCACCGCATCGAGGACGTCTCGCTGGTCGTCAACAGCCACGCGCACCCCGACCACATGGGCGGCAACGCGGCCCTGGCCGCGGTCAGCGACGCGGTGTTCGCCGCTCCGGCCGCCGAGGCCGCGTGGCTGGAGGACAACGACCGGGTGATCACCGAGCTGTGGGAGGCCAACCCGGACGCCTACCGGCTCAGCGCCGAGGAGCGCGCCGAGATCGCCGGCCTGTACGGCGAGCGCGTGCGGATCGACCGGCTGCTGCGCGACGGCGACGTCCTGGACGGCTCGTTCGGCCGCCTGGAGGTGGTCACCACCAGCGGCCACTCCCCCGGCCACATCGCGGTGCGCGACCTGGACCGCGGGCTGCTCTTCACCTTCGACGACGTGCAGGGCGCGGGCGTCCCGATCTCCGGCTCGGCCGAGTGGCTGGCCCCGCTCTACCACGACGTCGACCGCTACCGGTCCGGCCTGCGGCGGCTGCTCGACCTCGACTTCGCCGCGCTGGTCCCCTCGCACGGCGACCCGCTCGATCCCGCCGCCGGGCGCGCGCGGATCCAGGAGAGCCTGGACTTCGTCGACCGCGCGACCGACTTCGTCCACGACCACCTGACCCGCCACGAGGTGGTCGGCGTGCGCGACCTGGCGATCGCCATCGGTCGCGACCTGGGCCCGTTCGGCGGGCCCAACCTGCAGACCGTCTCCCTCGCCCGCGCCCACCTCGACGACCTGGCCCGCCGCGGCCTCGCCGGGGCCCGCTGGCACCTCACCCCCGACCCGACCCAGAAGGACTCATGACGCTCATCCAGGGCACCGACCCCCGCACCGGCGAGCCGGTCGGCGAGGCCTACGCCGCGACCACCCCCGACGAGCTGGAGGCGCTGCTCGCGGCCGCGGCCGCCGCGGCCCCGTCGTACGCCGCCTCGGAGCCGTGCGTGCGCGCCGGGCTGCTGCGCGCGCTGGCCGACCGGCTGGACGAGAACGCCGTCGCGCTGGCCGAGCTGGGCAGCCTCGAGTCCGGCCTGCCGCTGGGCCGGCTGACCGGCGAGGTCGGCCGGACGTCCGGGCAGCTGCGGCTGTTCGCGACGGTGGTCGAGGAGGGGTCCTACCTGGAGGCGACCCTCGACCCCGCCGTCCCCACCGCGACGCCGCCGCGGCCCGACCTGCGCCGGGTCCTGGTGTCCCTCGGCCCGGTGCTGGTCTTCGGCGCCTCGAACTTCCCGCTGGCCTTCAGCGTCCTCGGCGGCGACACCGCCTCCGCGCTCGCGTGCGGCTCGCCGGTGCTGGCCAAGGTGCACGACTCGCACCCGGGCCTGTCGGCCACCGTCCTCGACCTGGCCGCGACGGTCGTCGCCGAGCAGGGCCTGCCCGCCGGCGTGATCGGCGCGGTGCGCGGCAACGACGCGGCCCTCACCGCCCTGCGCGATCCCCGGATCAAGGCGGCCGGCTTCACCGGCTCGACGCACGTGGGCCGGATGCTCTTCGACGCCGCGTCCTCGCGGCCCGACCCGATCCCGTTCTTCGGCGAGCTCGGCAGCATCAACCCCACGATCGTCACGCCCTCGGCCGTGGCCGCCCGCGGCGCCGCGATCGTCGACGGGTACGTCGACTCCTTCACCCTCGGCACCGGACAGTTCTGCACCAAGCCCGGCCTGCTCTTCCTGCCCCGCGGCCACGGTCTGGCCGACGCCCTGGCCGCCCGGGTCGGCGCCGCCGCCCCCGCGCCGCTGCTCAACGCCCGGATCCGCACCGCCCTCGACGACGGGGTCGCCGCGCTGTCGGCGGCCGCGACCCGGCTCGCCGGCGGCGAGGACGCCCCGGCCGAGGGGTCCTGGGCCTCGCCGTCGGTCTTCGTCACCTCCGCCGCCACCGTCGCCGCCGACCCGGCCGTCGCCGAGGAGGTCTTCGGCCCCGTCTCCGTCGTCGTCGAGTACGACGACCTCGACGACCTGGCCGTCGCGCTCCGCTCGGTCGAGGGCAGCCTGACCGCGACCCTGCACGTCGAGGACGACGACTCGCTCCCGCTCGACGAGCTGGTCGGCCTGGTCGCCGCGCGTGCCGGCCGGGTGCTGTTCAACGGCTGGCCGACCGGCGTGGCCGTCAGCTGGGCGCAGACCCACGGCGGTCCCTGGCCGTCCACCACCTCGGCGCAGCACACCTCCGTCGGCGCGACCGCGATCCGCCGCTGGCTGCGCCCGGTGACGTTCCAGGACGCGCCGGACGCCGTACTCCCCGCGTCGCTGCGCGACGCCAACCCGTGGGGCCTCCCCCGCCGCCTGGACGGGGTGCTCGTGCTGCCGTAGAGGCCGGTCGCCGCGGCGGGAAAACTGACGGGCCAGCGTCTCCGGGCAGGTCGCCGGAGCGTGCTGGCCCGTCGGTTTTCCGGGGCCGGGGCCGCCCGCGACCCCGGGAGGAGAAAACTGACGCACCAGCGCCTCCAGGCGGTGCACCGGACCCCGCTGGCCCGTCAGTTTTTCCCCGACCCCGCCTAGCCTCAGCTCGGCCGGACCCGCAGGTGCGTGACGCCGCCGTCGACGTCGAGCGCCGTGCCGGTCGTGGAGCCGTTGCGGGGCGAGGCCAGGTAGGCGACGGCGTGGGCGACCTCGGCCGGGGTGACCATCCGGCCGGTGGCCTGGCGGGCGTCCATCGCGGCCCGCTCGGCGACCGGGTCGGGGAAGTTCTGCAGCAGCCGGTCGACGAAGCCCGTGTGCACCGTGCCGGGGCACACGCAGTTGACCCGGATCCCCTCGCGGACGTGGTCGGTGGCCAGCGCGAAGGTCAGCGACATCACCGCGCCCTTGGACGCGGAGTAGAGCGCGCGCTGCGGGAGCCCGTTCAGGGCGGCGATCGAGGACAGGTTGACGACCGCCGCCGCGGACGACGCCCGCAGGTGCGGGAGCGCGGCCGCGGTCACCCGGGCGATGCCGGTGACGTTGACGTCGAGGACCCGGGCCCAGGTGGCGTCGTCGTTCTCCTCGACGGTGCCGACGGCGGAGATGCCCGCGTTGTTCACGAGTACGTCGAGGCCGCCCAGCTCGGCCGCCACGCGGGCGACGGCCGCGTCGACCGACGCCCGGTCGGCCACGTCGCAGACGACCGGCAGCGCGCCGTCCGGCGCCGCGGAGGGGTCCAGGTCGAGGGCGGCGACCCGCGCTCCCCGGGCGAGCAGCTCGGTGACGACGGCCGCCCCGATGCCGGCGCCGCCGCCGGTGACGGCGGCGACCAGGCCGTCGTACTCCCCCGGACGAGGCACGGGGGTGGTCATGCCTGCTCGAAGGTCTGCCGGGCCGTGCCGAGGCCGGCGATGGTGAGCTCGACGACGTCGCCGGCGCGCAGGTAGGGCTGGCCCTCGATGCCCATCGCGACACCCGCCGGGGTGCCGGTGTTGATCAGGTCGCCGGGCTCGAGGACGAGGAACTGCGACAGGTACCAGATGACGTGCGCGACGCCGAAGACCATGTCGGCGGTGGTGCCGTCCTGGCGAACGGTGCCGTTGACCGACAGCGACAGCCGCAGGTCCTGCGGGTCGGCGACCTCGTCGGCCGTGACCAGCTCGGGGCCGAGCGGGTTGAAGGTCTCGCAGCTCTTGCCCTTGTCCCACTGGCCGCCGCGCTCGAGCTGGAACTCGCGCTCGGAGACGTCGTGGGAGACGGCGTACCCGGCGACGTGCGCGAGCGCCTGCTCGGGCGAGTCCAGGTAGCGCGCCTTCGTGCCGATGACGACGCCGAGCTCGACCTCCCAGTCGGTCTTCACGGACTTCCGCGGCACGTAGACGGTGTCGAACGGGCCGACCACGGTCGACGGGTCCTTCATGAAGAGCACCGGCTCCTCAGGGATCGCGGCCCCGGTCTCGGCCGCGTGGTCGCGGTAGTTCAGCCCGATGCAGAGGATCTTGCCCGGCCGGGCGATCGGCGCCCCGACCCGCAGGTCCGCCGCGCCCTCGAGCGGGACCAGCGAACCGGCCGCCACCGCCGAGCGGACGGCGTCCGGGCCGCCGCCCGCGAAGAACGCGGGCCCGAGGTCGGCCGTCACCGGGCGCAGGTCCAGGTGGGTGCCGTCGACGATCACGGTGGGGATCTCGGCACCGACGGGGCCGAGGCGGGCGAAACGCATGGTGTTCTCCTAGGTGGGTTCAGCGGGTGACCGGGTCGGGCCGGTCGAGGGTGTCCAGGTCGGCGCGGGTGGGCAGGCCCTCCCAGTCGCCGGGCGACAGGCAGGCGAACGCGCCGCAGCGCACCGCCGTCGCCAGTCGGGTCGCGGGGTCGCGGCCCGCGAGCAGCTCGGCCAGGTAGCCGGCCACGAAGGCGTCGCCGGCGCCCACGGTGTCCACGACGGGTACGACGACCGCGGGGACGGCGAGGTCGACGCCGTCGATCCGGGCCAGGCAGCCGTCGGCGCCGCGCTTGAGGACCACGTCGCCCCCGCAGCCGGCGACCAGCTCGTCGAGCAGCGCCTCCGGGTCGGTCGTCGCGGTGCCGGTCAGCAGCCGGGCCTCGTCCTCGCCGGCGAAGACCACGGCGGCCCGGGCGGCGAAGGACCGGTAGACCGAGGCGGCGTCGCGCGTGCCCCAGACCCCGGCCCGGTGGTTGACGTCGAACGAGAGCGGTACGCCGGCCCCGGCCGCCCGGTCGCGCACGTGCAGCGCGGTCGCCAGGGCGGTGTCCGACAGGCCGAGGGTGATGCCGGTGAGGTGCACCAGACCGGCGTCGTCCACCAGCCCGGGCGGTACGTCGGCCGGCCGCAGCCGGCTGCCCGCGCTGCCGGCCCGGTGGTAGAGCACGGTCGTGGCCAGCGCGCTGCGCCGCTCCTTGGTCATCAGCGCGGTCGGGGCGTCCGGATCGGACACGGAGACCACGACGAGCCCCTCGGCGCGGAGCTCGCGCAGCACCCGCTCGCCCCACGGGTCGTCGCCCACCCGGCCCAGCCAGGTCGCCGGCCCGCCGAGGCGTCGTACGCCGATCGCGACGTTGCTCTCCGCCCCGCCGATCCCGACCGACGCGGTGGTGGCGTGCCGCAGCGGCCCGGTCGCCACCAGGCCGAGCGTCTCGCCGATCGTGAGCAGGCCGGTCATCGGCCGAGCCAGCCCCCGTCGACGGGCAGCGTGATGCCGCTGACGTAGTCGGAGGCGCGGCTGCACAGGAAGACGGTGGCGCCGGCGAGGTCCTCGCCGCCGCCCCAGCGACCGGCCGGGATCCGCTCCAGGATCGAGCGCGAGCGGTCCGGGTCGTCCTGCAGGGCCTGGGTGTTGTCGGTGGCGATGTAGCCGGGGGCGATCGCGTTGACGTTGACGCCGCGACCGGCCCACTCGTTGGCCAGCGCCTTGGTCAGCCCGGCGACGCCGGACTTGGAGGCGGTGTAGCCGGGCACGTTGATGCCGCCCTGGAAGGACAGCAGCGACGCGGTGAACACGACCTTGCCGGAGCCGCGCTCCAACATCGGCGCCGCCAGCGCCTGGGTCAGCGCGAACTGCGACGACAGGTTGACCGCGATCACCTCGTCCCACAGCTCGAGCGCGTGCTCGGCGGCGGGCTGGCGGCGGATGGTGCCGGCGTTGTTGACCAGGATGTCGGGCGCCCGCTCGGCCAGCTCCGCCCCCAGGGCGAGCACGGCGGACCGGTCGGCGAAGTCGCAGCGCCGCCCCTCGAAGGACCGCCCGGCGGCCCGCACCAGGCGGCCGACCTCGGGGTCGTCCTCGAGCTGCGCGGAGACGCCGATGACGTCGGCGCCGGCCTCGGCCAGCGCCACCGCCATCGCGAGGCCGATGCCCCGGCGGGCGCCGGTGACGACCGCGGTCTGCCCGGTCAGGTCGAAGAGGTCGCTCATGCCGGCACCGCCTGGGTGTCCACGAGGACCTTCATGGCCCGACCCGACTCCAGGGAGGCGAACGCCTCGGCCACCTCGGAGATCGGCAGCACGGCGGTGATCATGGTGTCGGCCGGGATCGACCCGTCGGCGATCAGCGCCGCGGCCCGCTCGAAGTCGGCCCGCTCGTAGACCCGGGCGCCCAGGATCCGCAGCTCGCGCCAGAAGACGCGCTGCAGGTTCACCGGCACCGGCTGCGGGTGGATGGCCACGACCACGACCGTGCCGCGGACCTTGGCGACCGCGGTCGCCGCGAGCACGGCCGGGGCCGCGCCGGAGACCTCGAAGACCACGTCCGCCCCGGCCCCGCCGGTCCAGGCCTCCACGTGGGCGACCAGGTCGCCCGCGGTCGGGTCGAAGGTCTCGTGACCGAGCGACGCGATGGTCGCGCGCCGGCCGGCGTCGGGCTCGGACACCAGCACCCGGGCCCCGGCGGCCGCGGCGACGACGGCGATCAGCACGCCGATCGGCCCGCCGCCGAGGACGACCGCGGTGTCGCCCAGGCCGACCTCGGAGCGCCGTACGTCGTGGACCGCGACGGCGACCGGCTCGACCAGCGCCCCGTGCTGCAGCGAGACGTCGGCGCCGAGGCGGACCAGCAGGTCGGCCCGGACGTTCCAGCGGCCCTGCAGGGCGCCGGGGCTGTCGATGCCGACGAAGTCGAGGTGCTGGCAGACGTGCTGGTGGCCGGCCCGGCAGGCCGGGCAGGTCCCGTCCCAGGCCAGCGGCATGACCGTGACCGGGTCGCCGATCGACCAGCCGGTGACGCCCTCGCCGAGCGCGGCGACGGTCCCGGACATCTCGTGCCCGATGATCGCCGGCATCGCGACGCGGGCGTCCATGGCGCCGTGCAGGATGTGCAGGTCGGTGCCGCAGATGCCGACGTACGCGACCTCGACCTGGACCTCCCCGGGGGCGGGGGCGACCGGCTCGGCCTCGGCGACCTTCAGGGTGCCGTCGCCGACGTACGACGCGGTGAGCATGGGGATCTCCTCTAGACGGGGGTGAGCTCGGCCCAGAGCGCGTCCGGGACCGGTACGCCGAGCCGGCGGACCGACTCGGTGACCTGCCCGGCGGTGCGCAGGCCGGCGACGACGGACACCACGGCGGGGTGGCGCAGCGGGAACTGGAGGGCGGCCTCGGGCAGGCTGACGCCGTGCCGCTCGCAGGCGTCGGCCATGGCGTGCGCGCGGCGCAGCACCGCCGGGTCGGCCTGCTGGTAGTCGAAGGTCGCGTCGGAGGGCGGCCGCGGGTTGGCCAGCAGCCCGGAGTTGTACGGCGCCGCCGCGACCACCGAGACGCCCCGCTCGGCGCACGCGTCGAGCAGCGGCTCGCCGGAGCGGTCGAGCAGGGTCCAGCGGTTGGCCAGCATGACCACGTCGACGTCGGTCTCCTCGACCAGCCGCAGCGGGACGGCGACCTGGTTCATGCCGACGCCGATCGCGCCGACCAGGCCCTGGTCGCGCAGCTCGGCCAGCGCGGGGACGCCGTACCGGACGGCGTCGTCGGCGTGGTCGTCCGGGTCGTGCAGGTAGACGACGTCGACCCGGTCCACGCCGAGCCGCTGCAGGCTGGACTCGAAGCTGCGCAGCACGCCGTCGCGGGTGAAGTCGAAGCGCCGGACCAGGTCGTCGGGGACGTCGAAGCCGCCGCTCTCCAGGTCGGAGCCGGTGGGCGCGGGGTTGGGCTCGAGCAGCCGACCGACCTTGGTGGACAGCACCACGTCCGGCAGCCCGGGGACGGCGGCGCCGAGCCGGCGCTCGGAGAGGCCGAGGCCGTAGTGCGGCGCGGTGTCGAAGTAGCGGACGCCGGCCTCGTGGGCGGCGGCCACCGCGGCGGTCACGTCCTCGTCGGGGGTGGCCTTGTAGAGGTTGCCGAGGGAGGCCGCGCCGAAGCCGAGCTCGGTCAGCGCGATCCCGCGGCGCCCGATCGTGCGGGTCCTCATGACGCCAGCCCGTAGACGCGGGCGGCGGTGCCGCCCCAGACGGCGGCCGCCTCGGACGCCGAGAGCCCCGTGAGCAGCTTCTCGCTGACCTCGACCCAGCGGGCGTACGACGTGTCGGCGAGCAGGCTCACCGGCCAGTCCGAGCCCCACATGACGCGGTCGGCGCCGAACGCCGCCAGCACCGTCTCGACGGCGGGCACCAGGTCGGCGACCGTCCAGGCCCGCCAGTCGGCCTCGGTGACCAGGCCGGACAGCTTCACCGACACGTGCGGGTGCGCGGCCAGCGCGGCGACGTCGCGACCCCAGTCGGCGAAGTCGCCGCCGAGCCCGGGCTTGCCGGCGTGGTCGAGCACGAACGTCGTCCCCGGCGTCACCGCCACCGCCGCGGTGACGACCGGCAGCTGGGCGGGCGAGACCACGACGTCGTAGGCCAGCCCGGCCTCGCCGAGGTGCTCCAGCGAGCGTCGTACGACGGGCCGCGCGAGCCAGTCCGGGTCGGGCTCGACCTGGAGCTGGTGACGCACGCCGACCAGGTGCTCGCCGCCGGTCAGCGCGCGGGCCTCGGCCACCTCGGCGCCGAAGGAGTCCGCGGTCAGGTCGACCCAGCCGACCACGCCGAGGAGCCGCGGCTGCTCGGCCGCGAGGGCCAGCAGCTCGTGGGTCTCCTCGACGCTGGCGACGGTGTGCACGACGACGGTGCCGTCGATCCCGGCAGCGTCCAGCTGCGGCAGCAGCTCGTCGTACGCGAAGGAGCGCTCGAGGGGGGCCAGGCCGGCCGTCCACGGCTGCGGTCGGCGGGCCAGGTCCCAGAGGTGGTGGTGGGCGTCGATCCTCACGGGTTGAGGCGCCGCCCGGTGGCGTTGTCGAAGAGGTGCACGGCCGTCGGGTCGGTGGTGACCCGGATGGTCGAGCCCTTCTGGTGGCCGACCTGGCCGGGGACCCGGACGACGACGTTGCTGGGCGTGCCCTCGACGCCGGAGGTGCCGTAGACGTAGGCGTCCGCGCCGAGCTCCTCGACCAGGGTGACCTTGACCGGCAGCCCGTCCTGGCCCTCGCCGACGACCCGGAAGGCCTCGGGGCGCACGCCCAGGGTGACCGGACCGGTGGCGGCCGCGGCGGCGGCCCGGTCGACCGGGATCTCGTGCCCGCCGACGACGGCGTGGCCCTCGCGGAGCTCGCCCTCGATGAGGTTCATGGCCGGAGAGCCGATGAAGCCCGCGACGAAGAGGTTGGCCGGCTTGTCGTAGAGCGCCAGCGGGGTGTCGACCTGCTGCAGGACGCCGTCCTTGAGCACCGCGACCCGGTCGCCCATGGTCATCGCCTCGACCTGGTCGTGGGTGACGTAGACCGTCGTGATCCCGAGCCGCTGCTGCAGCGCGGCGATCTGGGTGCGGGTCGAGACGCGGAGCTTGGCGTCCAGGTTCGACAGCGGCTCGTCCATGCAGAACACCTGTGGCTGGCGCACGATCGCGCGCCCCATCGCGACCCGCTGCCGCTGACCACCCGAGAGGGCCTTCGGCTTGCGGTCGAGGTAGGCGTCGAGGTCGAGCAGGGCCGCGGCCTCCTTGACGCGGGCGGCCCGCTCCTCCTTGCCCACGCCGGCCATCTTGAGCGCGAAGGCCATGTTCTCGGCGACGGTCATGTGGGGGTAGAGCGCGTAGTTCTGGAAGACCATCGCGATGTCGCGGTCCTTGGGCGGCAGGTGCGTCACGTCGCGGTCGCCGATCCGGATCGACCCCGACGTCACCTCCTCCAGGCCCGCGAGCATCCGCAGCGAGGTGGACTTGCCGCAGCCGGACGGTCCGACCAGGACCATGAACTCCCCGTCCCGGATCTCCAGGTCGAGGGCGTCCACGGCGGGGGTGGTCGAGCCGGGGTAGAGGCGCTGGGCCTTCTCGTAGGTCACGGCGGTCACAGCGTGGGGCTCCCATCGGTGGTGGCGACCCCGTTGGCCAGGGGTGCGAAGAGGTGCGGCTCCGGCGAGATCAGCCGGCGGCCCGCGCGGTGCGGGCGGACGTGCGGTCCGGTGCCGAGGCCCCAGTCGGCCTGCTCGCCGAGACCGGCGATCGCGGCCTCGTCGACCTCCAGGCCGAGGCCCGGGGCCTCGCCGAGGACCAGGTGCCCGTCCTCGAAGTGCTGGTCGGCCCGGATCCCCTCCGGGAAGCCGAGGTCCTGGACCTCGGTCGCCAGGTGGTTGGGTACGGCGGCCGCCGCGTGCGCGAGCGGGTTCGCGTTGTAGCCGACCGGGCTGACGGGCAGCTCGAAGGCGTGGGCCAGCGCGGCCACCCGCAGGAAGTGGGTGATGCCCCAGACGCTGCCGGTCTGCACGATGTCGACCGCGGCGTGCTGGATCAGCGGCCGGAACTGCTCGAGGCCGGTCAGGTTCTCGCCCGTCGCGACCGCGGCGTCGACCGCCCGGACGACGTGGGCGTGACCCTCGACGTCCCAGCGGCGCACCGGCTCCTCGACCCAGGCCAGCGGCACCCGCTGCTCGATGC
Source organism: Nocardioides lianchengensis (assembly GCF_900101465.1). Lineage (GTDB taxonomy): Bacteria > Actinomycetota > Actinomycetes > Propionibacteriales > Nocardioidaceae > Nocardioides > Nocardioides lianchengensis. The sequence continues at coordinate 174,874 of NZ_FMZM01000007.1, read as the reverse complement.
GGTGCAGGTAGCGGATCGCCTCCTTGCGCGACCACGACTCGTTCGCGTCGAGCATCAGCGAGGGCACACGGCCGCCCGCGGCGTCGGCGTACAGGTCCCGGACGGCCTCGAGCCGGCGGATGTCGGTGGCGATGTCGAGCCCGCCCTTGAGCTTCACGGCCCGGAAGCCGCGGTCGGCGAACTCCTGCTGGACCTGGAGCAGCCGCTCGTCGTCGAGCGGTCCGTCCAGCCCGGAGGCGTAGCCGGGGACGACGTGGTCGCGGGCGCCGAGCAGCCGCCACAGCGGCTGGCCGGCGGCCTTGGCCTTCAGGTCCCACAGGGCCATGTCGAAGGCGCCGATCGCGCCGAACGTCACGCCGCCGTGGCCGGACTTGAAGACCCAGGCCAGCATCCGGTCGTAGAGCGCGGTGGTGGCCCGCGGGTCCTCGCCCTCCAGGGCGGGGAACACGGTGTCGAGGCCGGTGTGGCTGCCCAGGCCGACCCCGGTCAGGCCGGAGTCGGTCTCCAGGAGCACGACCGGGACGACGGTCTTGCCGGACTCGACGTACCCGTTGACGTCGCCGATCGGGCGGCCCCAGCGGTGCAGGGTCGAGAGGGTCCGGTAGCCGGTGATGCGCATCGGCTCAGCCCTTCGTCGATCCGGCGGTGACGCCGTCGGTGATCTGCTTCTGGAAGAACAGGTAGACGACCAGGACGGGCAGCGCCGCCATCACGACGCCACCCGCGAAGAGCGGGATGTTGTCGGAGTACTGGCCGCGCAGGGCGGTCACGCCGACCATCAGCGTCCGGTGGTCGGCCGACTGCATGGTCAGCAGCGAGATCAGCACGTCGTTCCAGCAGAACAGCGCGTTGAGGATGCCGACCGAGACCAGCGCCGGGCGGCCCAGCGGCAGCATCAGCCGCAGGTAGATGCCGAACGTGCTGGCCCCGTCGATGCGGGCCGCCTCGATGATCTCGCCCGGGATCCGGCTGTAGTAGCTGGTCATCAGGAAGACCGTGAACGGCAGGAACTGCGCCGTGTAGGCCAGCACCAGCCCGGGGTAGGTGTCCAGGAGCCCGATCTGGCCGAGGACCCGGAAGAACGGGACCATCACGACCTGGAACGGCACCAGCAGCGCGCCGAGGATCAGCAGGAACGCCGCCTTGCTGCCGCGGAAGTGCAGCTGGCTGAAGGCGAAGCCGGCCATCGACCCGAAGACCAGCAGCAGCGCGACGCTGCCGAGAGTGACGATGGTCGAGTTCAGCGCGTAGGTGCCGAGACCGGAGGTCTGCCAGGCGTCGACGAAGTTGTCGAGGCCGAAGGTGTTCGACAGGCCGAAGCGGTCGAGAACGTACTCGCGCCGGGTCTTCTGCGAGACGTTGAGGGTGAACAGCAGCGGGTAGATCGTCGCGATGGCGAGCAGCGCCATCGGGATCGCGATGACCCAGCGGCTGAGACCACGGGTACCCATCAGGACTCCTTGGTCGCGCGCTTGAGGAGGCGCAGCTGGGCGAAGCCGACGACGAGCATCAGCACGAAGAGCACCATCGACGCGGCCGAGGCCAGCGCGGGACGGTTCATCTGGCCCTGCTGGGTCCAGATGTAGAGCTCGGGCAGGTACGTCGCCCCGCCCGGACCGCCGCCGGTCATGATGTAGAGCAGGCCGAACATCCCGGTCAGCATCCCGATCATCGTCGTCACGAAGACGAACTGGATGGTCTGGCTGAGCTCGGGGATGATCACGTGCCACACGGTCTGGCGCAGGTTGGCGCCGTCCGAGCGCGCGGCGTCGAGCAGCGACTGGTCGACGGTGGCGAAGCCGGCCATGAAGATCACCAGCGCCATGCCGAAGGTCGCCCAGATGTGCACGCCGATCACGGTGAACATGGCGTACGTCGAGTCGCCGAGCCAGTCGATCGGCTCGATCCCGACCTTCTCCAGCAGCTGGTTGGCCGGCCCGTCGAAGGACAGCACGACGTTGAAGATCGCGCCGATGATCACCGGGCTGAGCACGACCGGGAAGAAGTAGACGCTGCGGTAGAGCCGGTAGCCCGGCACCTTCAGGAACAGGAAGGTGGCGAGCAGGCCGGGGATCGCGACCGCGACGGGGAGCGCGAGCAGCAGCAGCCCCACGTTCTTCATCGCGGTCCGGAAGACCTCGTCGTCCCACAGCGTGCGGTAGTTGTCGAGGCCGACCCAGGCGCCGTTGGCGTCGCCGTCGCCGGTGAAGGAGAAGTTGGCCCCCATCACCAGCGGCACGATGCGCAGCAGCACCACGATGAGGACGGCGGGCAGCACCAGCAGGTACGGCACCACCCGGTCCTCGGTCCAGCGGGGCCGCCGGCCGGAGCCGGCGGCCCGCTGACCGGTGCGGGTCGAGGGAGGGGTCGTCGCACCGGGGGTCCCGCCCGGCACCCGGGCGGAGCCGGGGTCGCCGGCGTCCGTCCGGGTGCCGAGGCGAGAGGTGTTCATGTCGGTCACTTGTCCGACGCCGCCAGCTGCGCGAGCGCGTCGTCCACGGTGACCTTGCCGTCGATCAGCTGCTGCGAGAGGCGGTGCAGCAGGTCGAGGGTGTCGGCCGAGAGCACGGTGTGCAGGTTCGGCTTGGACTCGGGCAGCCAGGACACGATGTCCGCGACGACCGGGATGCCGGAGTCGGAGGTGTCGATCGTGGTGTCCGAGGCGATCGCGCCGGCGTCGGCGTAGAACGCGGTCAGCGCATCGGTGCTGGAGAGGCTGTCGACCAGGTCGTAGGCCAGCTCCTTGTCGGCGGTCCACTCGGTCACGCCGTACCCGATGCCGCCCTCGGCGGGCATCAAGGACTGGCCGCCCTCGTTGACGATCGGGCCCGGGTAGACGCCGAGGTCGTCGCCGAGGAACTCGTCGAAGCTCTTCCAGTGCGCGACGTCGGAGATCAGGCCGACCACGTTGCCGGACTCGCCGCCCTGGAACTTGGTGAACTCGTCCATGAACATCGCGGTCGAGTTCACGCCGTCGTTGAACCAGCCGTCCTCGTTCTGCTGGACCCACATCTCGAAGAGCTGCTTGACCTCGGGCGAGGACCAGTCGCGGTCGCCGGCCAGCCACGCGTCGTACTGCTCGGGGGTGAAGACGCCCGGGCCGAAGGTCGACAGGTGGAACTCCATGCCGATGCCCTCCTTGTTGCCCAGGGAGAAGCAGTCCTTGTCGATCTTGGCGATCGCCTCGCAGACGTCGGTGAGCTCGTCGTACGTCGTCGGCGGGGCCTCGGGGTCGAGACCGGCCTCCTCGTAGATCTTCTTGTTGTAGTAGAAGGGCTCGCCCTGCAGCGTGATCGGGACGGCGTAGGTCTGGTCGGCGTCCTGGAACGCCTCCCAGCCGGCCAGCCGCTCCTCGTTGTCGCCGAGGTAGTCGTCGAGCGGCACCAGGGCGTCCACGCGGTCGCGCAGCTGCGCGCCGCCGTTGAACAGCACGACGTCCGGGCCGGAGCCCGACTCGATCGCGGTCCCGAGAAGCGTGTAGTAGTTGTCGAACGGCTGGGCGACGAACTCGACCTCGACGTCCGGGTGCTTCTTCTCGAAGTCGGCCTTGGCCGCGTCGACGTAGGCCTTCGCGGTCGGGTCGCCGGACTTCCAGTCCCAGACGACGAGCTTGCCGCTCTCGCCGCCTCCCTCGCTGCCGCCGCCGTCGTCCGACGCCGCGCCGCACGCGGCGAGGGTCAGCACCAGGGGCGCGATGGCCACGGCGGCGAGCCGCGTGGAGAACCGACGGGACCGGGTCCCGTTGGAGAGTGCTGCGGGCATGGAGGCCCTCCTGATTTCGCTGGATCTTGTGGATGCTGTGACTGCTGCCACAACCCCGCCGTGCGCTATCATCGAACGTATGATGTCTGACGTCAAGCGTTTGGGAGAGATCGGGGTCACACCGGTCCAGGCCACTCCCCGACGTCCCCGCGAGCGGCTGGCGCAGGGCGTCGTCACCAGCCTGATCGACACCGTGGTCTCCGGCGCGGTCGGGGTCGGCGAGGCGCTGCCGCCCGAGCCGCTGCTGGCCGAGTCGTTCGGCGTCAGCCGCAGCACCGTCCGCGAGGCGGTCAAGCTGCTGGAGGCCAAGGGGCTGGTCGAGGTCCGCCAGGGGCTCGGCACCGTCGTACGGCCCGAGGACGACTGGAACCTCCTCGAGCCCGACGTGCTGGCGGCCGCCTGCCGCCACGAGCAGGGGCTGGCCGTCCTCGACGAGCTGGTCCGGGTCCGCGCCTCCCTCGAGTCGATGCTGGCGATCCAGGCCGCGACCCGGGCGAGCGACGCCGACCTGGCCGAGATCGCCGAGCTGCACGCGCGGATGGAGCGCGAGATCGCCACGCCGTACGCCTTCATCGAGACCGACGTGCTCTTCCACGACCGGATCATGCGCGCCGCCGGCAGCCGACTGGCCAGCTCGATCGTCCGAACGGTCCACGACGAGGCGCGCGCCAGCGCGCTCTACGCCGGCCACCCGACCCCCGAGGGGTGCCGGACCAGCAACGGCGAGCACGCCGAGATCCTCGCCCGCCTGCTCGCCCGCGACCCCGCCGGCGCCGCCGCCGCGATCGGCGAGCACATCACCCGCGCCTGGGACCGCCGCCGCCCGACCCCCTGACCCCTCGTCGATCGCGCAGCCCGCCCCTCTCACTGGTCGAGTAGCCCCGCGAGGAACGAGCGGGGCGTATCGAGACCACCACCAAGGGTCTCGATACGTTCGCTGGCGCTCACGAGAGAGACCAACGAACAGGGCCCGCCAGCCCTCACCTCACCCTGTCGCTGGTCGAGTAGCCCCGCGAGGAACGAGTGGGGCGTATCGAGACCCCGTCCACAGGTCGCCCTGGGGACCGTTGCTCCGCCGCGCGATGCGACCAAGCATCCTCGCCATGGCCTACACCTACATGCTCCTCTGCTCCGACGGCTCGTTCTACGTCGGCAGCACCCGCGACCTGGAGCACCGGCTCTACGAGCACCAGATCGGCGAGGGCGCGGCGTACACCCGCCACCGCCTCCCGGTGCAGCTCGTCTGGCACGAGGAGCACGAGAACGTCGGGGCGGCGTTTCACCGCGAGAAGCAGGTCCAGAACTGGAGTCGCGTGAAGCGACTCGCCCTGATCCGACAGGACTACGCCGGCCTGCCGGCATTGGCCAAGAAGGACTTCAGCCGGCGGCGGGATCGGTCGGACGAATCGGGATGATGACGCGTCGGGTCTCGACACGCTCGCTGGCGCTCGCGAGAGAGACCAACGAGCAACGCCCCCCTCGCTGGTCGAGTAGCCCCGCGAGGAACGAGCGGGGCGTATCGAGACCACACCGCCGAGGGTCTCGATACGCTCGCTGGCGCTCGCTACTCGACCAACGAGCAGCGCTCCCCTCGCCACTCGACCAACGAGCAGCAACACCCCCCTCGCTGGTCGACCAACGAGCAGCAACACCCCCCTCGCTGGTCGAGTAGCCCCGCGAGGAACGAGCGGGGCGTATCGAGACCACACCGCCGAGGGTCTCGATACGCTCGCTGGCGCTCGCTACTCGACCAACGAGCAGCGCTCCCCTCGCTACTCGACCAGCGAGCAGGGCCGCCAGGGCAGCGCCTCGACCAACGAACGAGGCCCGGCGACCAGCGGGCCGACTGGCGGGTGGCGACCCGCCGGCAGCCGAGCGCAGTGAGCGTACGTCATACGTTTGACGTACGTCACGAGATTCGTTGCCCTATGCTCCCGCCATGCCCAGCGACGCACGACCCGGCTTCCCGTTCGCCGAGAAGCGTGACCCGTCGCCCATGCTCGGCGTCGCGGTCGTCGACGCCCTCGTCGACGCGATCGTCTCCGGGGCGGTGCAGCCGGGCGACCTGCTCCCGCCCGAGGGGCCCCTCAGCGACCAGTTCGGCGTCAGCCGCACGGTCATCCGCGAGTCGGTGAAGCGGATCGAGGAGAAGGGGCTGGTCACCATCGCCCGCGGGCGCGGCACCTCGGTGCGCCCGACGAGCTCCTGGAACATCCTCGACCAGGTCGTGCTGACCTCCCTGATCAAGCACGACGACTCCCTCGGCGTGCTCGACGAGCTCAGCGTCGTCCGGGCCCAGCTGGAGTCGGTGATGGCGGCCGACACCGCCCAGCAGCGCTCCGACGTCCAGCTCAAGGAGCTCGGGGAGCACCTGCAGCGGATGCGCGAGGCGCTGCACGACGAGGCCGTGTTCCGCGCCGCCGACATCGCCTTCCACGAGACGGTGATGTCGTCCTCGGGCAACCGGCTGGCCGAGAGCATCGCGCGCATCCTCTTCGACCGCGCGCTCGAGAGCACGAGGTACCACGGCGTCGATCCGAGCGACAACTTCCAGGTCACGCTCGACGAGCACGAGGCGATCTTCGCCGCCATCGCCGCCCGCGAGGCCACGAAGGCCCAGGAGAGCATGAACCGGCACATCCTCGACGCGTGGCAGCGCCGCCGACTGCCGACCCAGAAGGCGCGGGGCCTGTGACCGAGCGGCACGGCCTGGTCGTCGACGTCGTCCCCGAGAGGCGCGAGGAGTACCTCCGCCTGCACGCCGCCGTCTGGCCGCAGGTCGAGCAGACGCTCCGCGACTGCCACGTCACGAACTACTCGATCTTCGCGATCGACGACACCCTCTTCGCCTACTACGAGTACGTCGGCACCGATCACGCCGCCGACATGGCCCGGATCGCCGAGGACCCCGTCACCCGCGAGTGGTGGACCCACACCGACCCGTGCCAGACCCCGTTCAACCCCGGACGCGACCCCGCCGCCACCGGCTGGCGCGAGGCCACCGAGGTCTGGCACCTCCACCCCTGACCAACTCCGCCTGTGGATAGATCCGCCACCATCCGCAGGTCAGATGGCCTCGTGGGGGATGGCGAGGACCTGGAGGACGCGGTGGGCGATGGAGCCGTCGAGGGCCTCGAGGGTGAGGCTGCGGCCCATCGCCTCGCTGCCGCGGATGGCGCCGACCAGGACGGACACCGCCTGCGAGCAGAGGTACGACGCGTCGCTGAGGTCGACCACCAGCGCAGGAACACCGCCGTGGGTCTCGAGGGCGCTGCGCAGGGCCGGGACGCCCAGCTCGTCGAGGTCGCCCTCGACGCGGAGCCGGCCGGGGCCGTCGGACTCGATCCGGCAGGACGGGAGGGGCACCCCGACACGGTAACCACCTACCGTTCATCTCGATGCGGCAGCGTGTCCCCGTGCCCGACGCCCACGACCCGACCGCCGCGCTCCTGCGCGGCGACCAGGCCCCGCCCGCCCGCACCCTCGTCGAGGTCTTCCGCGCCACGGTCGACCAGGCGGCCGACGAGCCGGCGGTCGACGCCGGCACCGGCGCGCTGACCTACGCCGAGCTCGCCGAGGCGGCCGACGAGCTGGCCGCCGAGCTCAACGCGCTCGGGGTCGGCCGCGGCGACAAGGTCGGCGTCCGGGTCGGCTCCGGCACCACCGATCTGTACGTCGCGATCCTCGGCGTCCTGCTCGCGGGGGCGGCGTACGTGCCCGTCGACGCCGACGACCCCGACGAGCGGGCCCGGCTGGTCTTCGGCGAGGCCGACGTCGCCGCAATGGTCGGCAACGACCTGGCCGTCGCCGTACGACGTCCGGGGCCGCCGCGCGAGGCCGAGGACCCGGGCCTCGACGACGACGCGTGGGTGATCTTCACGTCCGGCTCGACCGGCACGCCCAAGGGCGTCGCGGTCAGCCACCGCAGCGCCGGCGCGTTCGTGGACGCGGAGTCGCGGATGTTCCTGCAGGCCGAGCCGCTCGGCGTGGGCGACCGGGTGATGGCCGGCCTGTCGGTCGCGTTCGACGCCAGCTGCGAGGAGATGTGGCTCGCCTGGCGGTACGGCGGCTGCCTGGTCCCGGCGCCGCGCGCCCTGGTGCGCAGCGGCATCGACGTCGGTCCGTGGCTGGTGGCCAACCGGGTCACCGTGGTGTCGACCGTGCCGACCCTGGTCGCGCTGTGGCCGGCCGAGGCGCTGGCGCGGGTGCGGCTGCTGATCATGGGCGGCGAGGCCTGCCCGCCCGAGCTGGCCGCCCGGCTCCTCGCACCGGGTCGCGAGGTCTGGAACACCTACGGCCCGACCGAGGCGACCGTCGTCGCCTGCGGCGCGCAGCTGACCGGCGTCGGCCCGGTGCCGATCGGGCTGCCGCTGGACGGCTGGGACCTGGCCGTCGTCGACCCCGCCGGTCAGCACGTCGCGCCGGGCGGGACCGGCGAGCTGATCATCGGCGGCGTCGGCCTGGCCCGCTACCTCGACCCCGCCAAGGACGCCGAGAAGTACGCGCCGATGCCCACGCTGGGCTGGGACCGCGCCTACCGCTCCGGCGACCTGGTCACCTTCGAGCCCGCGGGGCTGCTGTTCGGCGGCCGCGCCGACGACCAGGTCAAGCTGGGCGGACGGCGCATCGAGCTGGGCGAGATCGACAGCGCGCTGCTCCAGCTGCCGGGCGTGCACGGGGCCGCGGCCGCCGTACGACGCAGCGCCGCGGGCAACCAGCTGCTGGTCGGCTACGTCGCGACCGAGGCCACCTTCGACCAGGCCCGGGCGCTGGAGATCCTGCGCCGCGACCTGCCCGCGGCGCTGGTGCCGCGGCTGGCCGTCGTCGACACCCTGCCGACCCGCACCTCCGGCAAGGTCGACCGGGACGCCCTGCCCTGGCCGCTGCCCACCCGGACCGATCCCGGGGCGGCCGGCCTCGACGGCACCGCCGCCTGGGTCGCCGAGCTCTGGCTCGACGTGCTGGGCGCGAGCGTCCGCGGCCGCGACGACGACTTCTTCGACCTGGGCGGCGGCAGCCTGACCGCGGCCCAGATGGTCTCCCGGCTGCGGACCCGCTACCCCGAGGTCGCGGTCGGCGACATCTACGAGCAGCCGACGGTCGGGGCGCTGGCGACGTACCTCGACGGGATGGCCGAGACCGGGCCGACCAGCGACCGCACGGTGCCGGTCGTGCCGGTGAAGACGCAGGCCGGCCAGGTGGTCGCGCTGCTCGGGCTGCGGGCGCTGGCCGGGCCGCGCTGGCTCACCTGGGCGGCGATCGGCTGCCAGGTCCTGGCCTGGCTCGGGCTCGACTGGCTGCCGACCCTGCACCCCGTGCTGCTGGTCCTGGCCGTGCTGCTCTTCGTGGCCCCGCCGGGCCGGATGCTGCTCGCCGCGGCCGGCGCCCGACTGCTGCTGCGCGGCGTCGAGCCCGGCGAGCACCCGCGCGGCGGCAAGGTCCACCTGCGGCTGTGGCTGGCCACCCGGGTCGCCGACGAGCTCGGGGCCACCTCGCTCGCGGGGGCGCCGTACATGACCTGGTACGCGCGGCTGCTCGGCGCCGACGTCGGTCCGCACGTCGACCTGCACAGCCTGCCGCCGGTCACCGGGTTCCTGACCCTCGGCAAGGGCAGCTCGGTCGAGCCCGAGGTCGACCTGAGCGGGTCGTGGGTCGACGGCGACGTGCTCCACCTCGGCGCGGTGCGGATCGGCGCGCGGGCCAGGGTCGGCGCGCGCTCGATGCTGGTCCCCGGCGCCGACGTCGGAGCCGGCGCGGAGGTCGCCCCCGGCTCGGCGGTCTTCGGTGCTGTCCCCGACGGCGAGTTCTGGTCCGGCTCCCCCGCCACCCGGCTGGCCACCGACGCCCGCGGCCCCTGGGACGCCCGGCCCTCGAACCACCGCGCCTGGGTGGTCGCCTACGCCGCCGTCGCCCTGCTCCTGTCCGGCCTGCCGGTCGCCGCGGTGGCCGCGGGCCTCGCCGTACCGCTGCTGGCGGCCGACCCGCAGGGGTACGACGAGGTCCTCGGCCTGGCCGGCTGGCTGCCGGTCTCGACCGTGGTCGGCCTGCTGGTGCTGGCCGGCCTGGTCTGGGCGGTGGTCCGGGTGGCCGGCCTCGCGGTCCGCACCGGCGTGCACCCCGTCCGCAGCGCGCCCGCGCTCGCGGTGTGGACGACGGTCCGGGTCCTCGACGAGGCCCGCACCTGGCTCTTCCCGCTCTACTCCTCCCAGCTCACCCCGACCTGGCTGCGCGCCCTGGGCGCCCGGATCGGCAAGGACGTCGAGGCCTCGACAGTGCTGATGATCCCGTCGCTGACCCAGGTCGGCGGGCAGGCGTTCCTGGCCGACGACACCCTGATCGGCGGCTACGAGCTGGGCGGCGGCTGGCTGCGCGTCGAGCGGGTCAAGATCGGCAAGCGTGCCTTCGTCGGCAACTCCGGCATGGCGGCGCCGGGCCGCAAGGTGCCCAAGGCGTCGCTGGTGGCCGTGCTCTCGGCGGCACCTCGTCGTACCAAGGCGCGCTCGGGCGAGTCCTGGCTCGGCAGCCCACCCGCCCCGCTGCGGCGGGTCAGCCAGGACACCGACGCCGGGCGGACCTACCAGCCGCCGGCGTCGCTGAAGGCGCTGCGCGGGGCGGTCGAGCTCTGCCGGCTGGTGCCGGTGGTGGCCGCGGTAGCGCTGACCGGCCTGGCCGCGCTGTCCCTGGTCGCCCTGGCCGACCGGACCCATCCCCTGGTCGCGCTGCTGCTGGCCGGACCGGTGCTGAGCGCCGGCGGCCTGCTCGCGGCCGCCGTCACGGTGGCCGCGAAGTGGCTGCTGATCGGGCGCGTCCGGGCCGGGGAGCACCCGCTGTGGAGCTCGTTCGTGTGGCGCAACGAGCTGGCCGACACCTTCGTCGAGGTGCTGGCCGCGCCGTGGTTCGCCCGGGCCGTCGCCGGCACCCCGCTGCTCAACGTGTGGTTCCGCGCGATGGGCGCGCGGATCGGCCGCGGCGTGTGGTGCGAGACCTACTGGCTCCCCGAGACCGACCTCGTCGACCTCGGCGACGGGGCCACCGTCAACCAGGGCAGCGTCGTGCAGACCCACCTCTTCCACGACCGGGTGCTCAGCCTCGACGAGGTCACCCTCCGCCGCGGCGCGACCCTCGGCCCGAACAGCGTGATCCTGCCCGCGGCCACGCTGGGCCGCCACGCTACGGTCGGCCCTGTGTCACTGGTGATGAGGGGCGAGTCGGTGCCCGACAAGACGACCTGGATCGGCAACCCGATCGGGCCGTGGGTGGCGGGCTCGTGAGGGGGTCCGACCTCCCCACCGCCGACCCCTACCTCCCCGGGCACGGCGACCCCTCCTGGAGCGCCACCCGCTACGACCTCGCGCTCACCTACGAGGCCGACGGCAACCGGCTGCGCGGCGAGGCGACCATCGCCGCGGTCGCGGTCGAGGACCTGGCGCGGGTCGTGCTCGACCTGGCCCACCTCGACGTCGAGAAGGTCCTCGTCGACGGCCGCCCGCCCGCCAAGTACGCCACCCGAAGCAACCGCCTGGTGCTCACCCTGAAGGCACCGATCAGCGCCGGATCGACGTTCACCCTGGCCGTGAAGTACGCCGGCAAGCCCAAGCCGCTCGTCGAGAAGCACCACGGCGACGCCGGCTGGGAGGAGCTGACCGACGGCGTGATCGTGGCCGGCCAGCCGCACGGCGCGCCGACCTGGTTCCCCTGCAACGACCGCCCGGACGACAAGGCGCCGTACCGGCTCTCGATCACGACCCACCCCGACTACACCGTGGTCGCCAACGGCCGGCTCGCGAGCAGCGCCCGCCGCGGCGCGACCCGCACCTGGGTCTACGAGCAGGACGAGCCGATGGCGACCTACCTGGCCACCGTCCAGCTCGGCCGGTACGACGTCCGCGAGCTCGACGCCTCGGTGCCGATGACCGCCGCCGTACCGGAGGGGACCGCCGAGGGCTTCGACGCCGGCTTCGGGCGGCAGCCCGAGATGCTCGAGGTGTTCACCGAGCTGTTCGGCCCCTACCCGTTCGCGTCGTACGCCGTGGTCGTCACCGACGACGACCTGGAGATCCCGCTGGAGTCGCAGGGGCTGTCGACCTTCGGCCGGAACTTCCTCAGCGACGACTGGGGCGCCGTGCGCCTGGTCGCCCACGAGCTCGCGCACCAGTGGTTCGGCAACGCGGTGACGCTGCGCGAGTGGCGTGACATCTGGCTGCACGAGGGCTTCGCCTGCTACGCGGAGTGGCTGTGGTCGGAGCGGTCCGGCGGCGAGCCCGCCGACGACCACGCCCGGCGCCACCACGAGCGGCTGGCCGGCCTCGACCAGGACCTGGTGCTGGCCGATCCCGGCCCGGAGCTGATGTTCGACGACCGGGTCTACAAGCGCGGCGCGCTCACCCTGCACGCGATCCGGCTGAGCGTCGGCGACGATGCGTTCTTCGACCTGCTGCGCGGCTGGGTCGCCGACCACGCCGGCGGCTCGGTGACGACCGCCGACTTCGTCGCGTACGCCGAGCAGCGCACCGGTGCCGCGCTCGCCGCGCTGTTCATGGCCTGGCTGGACCGGCCTGAGCTGCCGGACCTGCCAGCCGCCAGCTGACCCCGGTCCCGACCACCGTGCCGACGTAGCCGCGGGGGACGTCGATCGGCCGGCTCGGCAGGTCGGGCAGCGTGACGTCCGGCCAGGCGCGGACCCCCTCGCCGGTCGCCTTCAGCAGCGCCTCGACACGGGTCCACTCCTGGCGGTCCGCGCCCTGCTCGATGTCGAGCTCCACGTCGATCCCCACCGGCCCGTCGTACGACCAGGCGACGGCGACCAGGTCGCCGGCGTACGAGATCGACACGTGGGCGTCGCTGCCCAGCGCCACCGGGCGACCGTGCTCGCCGCTGCCGCACGCCGGGCAGAGCCGGACGACCCGCCGCGCGCCGGTGGCGGCGCGCAGCAGGTCGTCGGCGCTACGACGGAGCCCGCTCACCCCTCGATGGTGAAGGGCAGGTCAACCACCGGGTTGTCGAACTCCGTGATCCGGACGCCGACCTCGAGCGTCCACTCCCCCGCGGTCGGGAGCGTGGCGGTGCCGGTCCAGGCGCCCGGGCCGGCCTCCTCGAGCACGATCGGGCCGATGTCCAGGTCGGCGGAGCGGAACCGCACGGCCGGGACGGCGACCGGGGCCACCGGCTCGCCGGCCTCGTCCACGACCGACAGCTCGAGCGTGGTCGACCCGCCGTCGGCGCGGTCCACCACCGCGGTGACGGTGCCGTCGCCGAGCGCGCCCGTCAGCTCCTGGGGACCGGCCGCGGGCGCGGCGACCGCGGGCGCGACCGTCGTCGGCCCGGGTACGACGACCAGCCCGGTCCCGGCCGCGACCAGCACGACCGCACCGAGGGCCAGCGTCGCCCGCCGCCCGGCGGAGACGACCCCCGCCAGGCCGGCCAGGGTGCCGACCAGCAGCAGCCCCCGCCACGACAGCGCCCCGTCGAGCCAGCTCGCCGACTCGCGCAGCCCGCCGCCGGTCTGCAGCGGCAGCCACAGGACGGCGGCCGCCACCGCGACGGTCCAGCCGCCGCGGACCAGGACCGGTCGGCGCAGCAGCAGGCCGGCGACGGCCACCGCCGCCCCGAGCAGGCCGAGCACCGCGGCCGCGGTCGCGTCCGGGCCGGCGTCGGTCCCGGACGCGCTGCCCGTCGTACCGGTGGAGCCCGCGAAGGGGGCGCCGACCGAGAAGGACAGCGCGCCGGAGACGACGTGGCCGTCGGCCGACTCCAGCTCCCAGCTGACCACGACCGTGCCCTCGCCGAGGTCGTCCTGCGGGTCGATCGTCACGATGCTGTCGCTGGAGCGGGCATCGACGTCGAGCTCGGTCCCGTCGGCGGCGAAGATCCTGGCCCGCTCGAGGCGGACCGGCTCGTTGAAGGTCAGCGTGACGGTGTCCGGGGCGGACGCCACCACGCTCCCGTCGGCCGGGTCGCTCTCGATCAGCTGGGCGTGGGCGGCGGCCGGCGAGGTGCCGGCCGCCGCCACGAGGAGCCCGACGACGAGGGCGAGGACCAGCCGCAGGAGGCGGGTCACGCCTTCCGGCGGCTGGTGACCAGCGCGGTCACGCCGGCCGCCAGACCGAGCAGGCCGGCGACCAGGCCGGCGACGCCGAGGGCGTTGCCGCCGTCGTCGTCGGCGTCCGCCTCGGTGGTGGTCGACGCGACCGGCTCGGTCTCGGCGCCCTCCGCGTCCTCCTCGTGGGTGGCGGTGTCGGCCGCGCCGTGGGCCCCGCCCTCCGCGGCCTCGGTGATCGTCACGCTCGGCGCCGGGTGCTCCGGCTCCTCGGCGCCCTCGGCGGCGACCTCGGTCCAGGCGGTCTCGCCCTGCTCGCAGGTCTGGATGGTCGGGAAGGCCAGCGTCTCGCCCGGGGTCTCGGGGAGCTGCAGCGAGAGGTCGAAGGCCGCCCGGTAGCCGTCGGCCAGCGGCTCGTCGGCGGTGTAGACGACCTGGGCGACCCGCTCGGTCACCTCGTTGCCGTGCGAGTCGGTGATCGGCTCGTCGAGCTTCTCCATCACCTTCTCGACCTGCCAGCCCGCGACCCGGGTCGGGGTGATGGCGTTGAGCTGCTCCGGGACCTGGATCGCGAGCTTCGTGGTCGGCGAGCCGTCGCAGCCGTGGCCGAAGGCGGCGGTCAGGACGGTGTAGGACCCGGCGGCGGTGCCCCCGGTCGGGGTGATGGTGACGTGCGCGGCGGCGGGGCCGGCGACGCTCAGGGCGAGGGCGACGGCGGCGGCGGGCGCGCCGAGGCGCGCGAGGGTGCGGACGGACATGGTGGTGCTCCTGATCTGGATCTCGAGGAAGGGTGGGTACGACGACCCGCGCCCTCCGTCGGGAGCGGGTCAGGTGGCGAGGAGCACCGGCGCCGGCGGGCCGCGGCGGGCCAGCGAGCTGGAGAGCAGGACCTCGCGCCGCACGACGCGGAGGCGGAACGCGGTCCGGACCGCGCGGACCGGACCGATCGCCACCGGCAGCGCGGCCGGGGCGAGGAGCCGCAGCAGCGGGGCCGCGGCCAGCACGAGCAACACGAAGAGGGCCCGCTCCCCCGAGGCCAGCCACCAGCCGACGCCCACGGCGGCCAGCAGGTGGGCCAGCGCCATCGGCAGCTGGGCGGGCTGGAGGTCCGCGAGCAGGTGCAGGACCCAGTCCGGGACGGTCGGGCCGGCGCCCGAGCCGGCGGCGGGCTGCGGGTGCAGCAGCTCGGCCAGGGTGCCCTCGCGGTGGCTGCTCGTGAGCACGGAGTCCGGGATCGTCGGGACGACCGGCGCGGGCGACGAGGCGCCGACCCCGTCGCCGGCGTGCCCGGAGGTCGCGGTCAGGACGGCGTGGACGAAGGTCTGGCCGCCGACCACCAGCGCGACGAGGCGCCGGGTCGAGGCCGCGCGGGCGAGCAGCGGCGCGGCGCCCGCGACCAGCAGCACGAGGAGGACGGCGAAGCCGGTCGCACCGGGGAGCCGGCCACCGGCCAGGCTGTGGGCGACCGTGCCGAGCACCGTGACGACGCCGGCGAGCACGGTGGCGCGCAGCAGTCTCAGCGCGCGGCCGGCCTCGGTGGTCACCGGCTCATTGTCCACAGCGGGGGTCGCCTTCGGCAGCACGGGTCCGGCAGGCAGGACGCGGGAGGTGCCCTGACCGACCCGTTCGCAGTGGTTGAATGTTGCAGCGGTGGAGGTTCGCGGCGGTGCGGACAGGGAAGGGGACCCGGGTGTCGAGCGAGGCGACGGACACCGTCCTACGAGAGCTGCTGCCGGCCGACCCGCGCAGTGCCCGCGAGGCTCGGCAGGTGCTGCGCTCCGCGGTGGCCGACCGGCCCGAGTGGTCCGGCTGGGCCGAGCGCGCCGAGCTGGCGGTGACCGAGCTGGTGACGAACGCCGTGGTCCACGCCGGCACCGACATCGAGCTGCGGGTCCGGCTGCGGCCGACCTCACTGCGGGTCGAGGTCGAGGACGGGACCACGACGATGCCGGCCCGCCGTACGCACTCCGCGACCGCGGCCACCGGACGCGGTCTGCACCTGCTCGCCAGCAGCGTCGACCGCTGGGACGTCGAGCCGCGCGAGGGCGGCAAGACGGTGTGGTTCGAGCTCGGCGACCCGATGCCGTCCTCGGACGCGGGCTCCGACCCCACGCCCGCCGAGGAGGGCGTCGAGGTGCGGCTGCTGCGGATGCCGCTGCTGATGCACTGGGCCTGGCAGGAGCACGCGGCCGCCCTGCTGCGCGAGTACCTCCTGGTCCGCCTCGACGAGGACCCCGCCGTCCTCGAGCAGCACGCCGAGGCGAGCGCGGCCCTCGGCCTGCTCTACGAGCAGGTGCCCGCGCCGGTGGTCGCCGAGGACCCCGAGGCCGTGATGGCCAGCGCCGTCGAGCCCGCGGTCACCGCGGACGTCGTCGCGCTGCGCGTGCCCCGCTCCGCGGTCGCCCACTTCGAGACCCTCGACCTGCTCCTGCGCCGGGCCCGCGAGCTCGCCGAGGACGGCGCGCTGCTCGGCGCCTCGACGCAGCCCGAGGCCGCCGAGCTGCGGGCCTGGGTCTGCCACGAGGTGCTCCGCCAGGCCGGCGGCGACGGACCGACCGGGTGGGCCGGCGACCACGACCCGGGCGCCGTCGTACGCGAGGTGACGGGCATCGAGCCCGCCTTCCGCGCCCTGGCCGCGACCGGTGCCGCGGTCGTCGCCACCGACGAGGCGAGCGTCGTCGTCGCGGTGAGCCCGGCCGCGGTCGCGTTCCTCGGGTACGACGACGAGGCCGACCTGCTCGGCCGCCGGGTCACGCTGGTGATCCCGCCGCGCTTCCACCAGGCCCACGTCGCCGGCACCACGCTCCACCACACGAACGGCCGCAGCGTGCTGCTCGGGGTGAGCGTGACGGTGCCGGTCGTGCGCGCCGACGGCACCGAGGCCCCGGTCCGGATGAGCATCGAGCCGCAGCTGCTCGCCGACGACCTGCGCGCGTTCGTCGCCCGCTTCGACCCGGTGGCCTGACCCCTCAGTCCGGCAGCACCTTCCCGGGGTTCATCAGCCCGCGCGGGTCGAGGGCCCGCTTGACGGTGCGCATCAGCTCCACCTCGACGTCCGACTTGTACGACGCCGCGGCGTCCCGCTTGAGTGCACCCAGCCCGTGCTCGGCGCTGATGCTCCCGCCACGCGCGGCGACGGCGTCGTAGACGATCCGGGTCAGCGCCGGCGCGGCCGCACGGAGGGCGTCGTCGTCGCCGACGGGGGCGCTGACGTTGTAGTGCAGGTTGCCGTCGCCGATGTGGCCGTAGACGACCAGCCGGGCACCGGGCAGCGCGTCGAGGACCCGGGGGCCGACCTCGGCGACGTACCCGGCCAGGTCGGTGATGGGCAGCGTGACGTCGTGCTTCAGGGTGGCGCCCTCGACCTTCTGGGCCTCCGAGACGCCCTCGCGCAGCGCCCACAGCTCGGCCCGCTGGCTGGGGCTGCCGGCGACCACTGCGTCGACGACCAGACCGCGCTCGACCCCGTCGGTGAGCGCCTCCTCCAGCCGGGAGGCGACGTGGTCCGCGGAGCCGGCGTACTCGACGAGGCCGTAGCAGGGGTGCGGCTCGCCGAACGGGTCGCGCGCCTCGGGCAGGTTCGCGGTGACCAGCTCCAGGGCCTGCCGGTCGACCAGCTCCCAGGTGCTCAGCTCCCCGCCGCCGTGCTCGCGCAGCAGCGGGAGCAGCGCCACGGCCGCGTCGACCGAGGGCAGTGCGAGCAGCGCGGTCGCGCGCCGCGGGGTGTCGGGGAGCATCCGCAGCACGGCCGCGGTGACGATGCCGAGGGTGCCCTCGGCGCCGATGAACAGCTGCTTGAGGTCGTAGCCGGTGTTGTCCTTGCGCAGCGGGCGCAGCCCGTCCCAGACCCGGCCGTCGGGCAGCACCACCTCGAGGCCCAGGACCAGGTCGCGCATCATCCCGTAGCGCAGCACCGCGGTGCCGCCGGCGTTGGTCGAGACGTTGCCGCCGACCGTGCACGACCCCTCGGAGCCCAGCGAGAGCGGGAACAGCCGACCCACCGCGGCCGCCTGCTCCTGCACGGTCGCCAGCACCACCCCGGCCTCCACGGTGATGGTGTCGGCGACGGGGTCGACCGAGCGGACCCGGCGCAGCCGGTCCAGCACCAGCACCACCTGCTCCCCCGAGGCGTCGGGCACGCCGCCCCCGGCCAGCCCGGTGTTGCCGCCCTGCGGCACCACGGCCACCCCCGCGGCCGCGCACGCCCCGACGGCGGCCGCGACCTGCGCGGTGTCGGCCGGGCGGAGCACCGCCGCGGCCGTCCCGACGAACGCCCCCGTCCAGTCCGAGAGGTACGGCGCCACGTCGGCCGCCTCGGTCAGCACGTGGTCCGCGCCCAGCAGGGCACGCAGGTCGTCGAGCAGAGCCATGGACCCATCCTCACTTGTACGATAAGTTGTCATCTCATCATACAAGTTCAGCTCTCCACCGAAGGGCCGCCCATGACCGCCGACCGCATCCGCTCCGTCACCCTGTCCCACGTCGTCCTGCCGCTGCCGAACCCGGTCAGCGACGCCAAGGTGCTCACCGGTCGTCAGAAGCCGCTGACCGAGACGGTGATGCTCTTCGTCGAGCTCACCACCGAGCAGGGCCTCGAGGGCATGGGCTTCAGCTACTCCAAGCGCGCGGGCGGCCGGGCGCAGTACGCCCACCTGCAGGAGGTCATGGACGTCGCGATCGGCCAGGACCCCAACGACATCGCGAAGATCTACGAGTCGCTGATGTGGGCCGGCGCCTCGGTCGGCCGCTCGGGCGTCGCCACCCAGGCCGTCGCCGCGCTCGACGTCGCGCTCTACGACCTCAAGGCCCGCCGCGCCGGCCTGCCGCTGGCCAAGCTGCTCGGCGCCCACCGCGACTCCTGCCGGGTCTACAACACCTCCGGCGGCTTCCTCCAGGCCTCGGTCGAGGAGATCAAGGAGAAGGCCACCGCGTCCCTGGAGTCCGGCATCGGCGGCATCAAGATCAAGGTCGGGCAGCCCGACTGGCGCGAGGACCTGCGCCGGGTCGCCGCCCTGCGCGAGCACCTCGGCGACGGGCCCTTCATGGTCGACGCCAACCAGCAGTGGGACCGCGCCCGGGCCCGTCGGATGTGCCGCGAGCTCGAGCAGTTCGACCTGGTCTGGATCGAGGAGCCCCTCGACGCCTGGGACCACGTCGGCCACGCCGACCTGTCGCACACCTTCGACACCCCGATCGCCACCGGCGAGATGCTGACCTCGGTGGCCGAGCACATGGGCCTCGTCGACGCCGGCTACCGCGGCATCGTGCAGCCCGACGCCCCCCGCATCGGCGGCATCACCCCGTTCCTGAAGTTCGCCACCCTGGCCGCCCACCACCGCCTCGACCTCGCGCCGCACTACGCGATGGAGATCCACCTGCACCTCGCGGCGACGTACCCGACCGAGCCGTGGGTGGAGCACTTCGAGTGGCTCAACCCGCTCTTCGAGGAGCGCATCGAGATCCGCGACGGCCAGATCTTCGTGCCGGACCGCCCGGGCCTGGGCTTCACGCTGACCCAGCGCATGCGCGACCTGACGGTGGAGACCGCTACCTTCGGCTCGTGACGACCACCCTGGCCCAGCGCGTCGTCGCCGGGCTCAAGGAGCGGATCCTCGACGGCAGGCTGGCCCCCGGGACCAAGCTGCCCTCGGAGTCCGACCTCATCGACGAGTACGCCGTCTCGCGGACCGTGGTCCGCGAGGCGGTGACCCGGCTGCGGGCCGAGGGCCTCGTGGAGACCTTCCAGGGCCGCGGCTCGTTCGTGCTCACGGTGCCCGAGCCGACGTCGTTCCGCGTGGAGGCCTCGGCCATCCGCACCCAGCACGACGTGCTGGCCATGGTCGACTTCCGGCTCGGGGTCGAGTGCGAGGCGGCCTCCCTCGCCGCCACCCACCACACCCCCGCCGCGGCGGACGCCGTACGGGCGGCGCTGGAGGCGTTCGCCACCGCCGGCCCGGACCACGCGGTCGAGGCCGACTTCGCCTTCCACCGCGCCGTCGCGGCCGCCACCGGCAACCGCTTCTACGTCGACCTGCTCGACTCGCTCGGCCCGATGATGATCATGCTGCCGCGCACCCGCCTGCCCGAGGAGTTCTCCCACCACGACGCCACCCACGTCGACCGGGTCCGCCGCGAGCACGACAGCATCGGCGCCGCCGTCCTGGCCCGCGACCCCGAGACCGCCCGCGCCGCCATGCGCCTGCACCTCGGCAACACCCGCCGCCGTCTCCAGGCCTGACGGGCCGAGTCAGCAGCAGTTGCGGGTCGAGTCAGCACCACTGGTGCTGACTCGACGGACAGCGGCGCTACCAGCGGGAGGTGTTGGGGGTGAAGTCCGGCTGGATGGACTGCATGTAGACGGTGTCCTCGCGACGTCGTACGCCGCAGGTGAGGTACTGCTCGTGCAGGACGCCGAGCTGGTCGCGGTCGAGCTCGACGCCGAGGCCCGGTCCCGTCGGGACGGCGACCGCGCCGTCCTCGAAGGACAGCACGCCGGGAGTGACCAGGTCCTGGGTCTTCCACGGGTAGTGGGTGTCGCAGGCGTAGGTGAGGTTGGGTGTCGCGGCGGCGAGGTGGACCATCGCGGCGAGCGAGACGCCGAGGTGGGAGTTGCTGTGCATCGACAGCCCCATCCCGAAGGTCTCGCAGATCCCGCCGAGCAGTGCCGAGCTGCGCAGGCCGCCCCAGAGGTGGTGGTCGGAGAGCACCACCTGCACGGCGTCCGCGGCGACGGCCGGGGCGACGTGCTCGAACGCGATCACGCACATGTTGGTGGCCAGTGGGACGTCGGTGCGCGCGGCGACGTACGCCATGCCCCCGATGCCGGGGGTCGGGTCCTCGAGGTACTCGACGACGCCCGCGAGCCGCTCGGCCACCCGGACCGAGGTCTCGGGGGTCCAGGCGCCGTTGGGGTCGAGCCGCAGCGGGAGGTCGGGGTACGCCGCGCGCAGCGCCTCGATCGCCGCGCACTCCTCGTCGGGGTGGAGGACGCCGCCCTTGAGCTTCAGCGAGCCGAAGCCCCAGCCGTCGACCATCCGCTGTGCCTGCGCGACGATCCCGTCCGGATCGAGGGCCGCGCCCCACTCGTCGTCAGGCTGGCCGGGGTGCCCAGCCCACTTGTAGAAGAGGTAGCCGCTGAAGGGCACCCGGTCGCGGACGGCCCCGCCGAGCAGGTCGCTCAGCGGGCGGTCGAGCGCCCGGGCCTGGATGTCGAGGCAGGCCACCTCGAACGGCGAGTAGACGGTCGGGAGGGCCGAGGAGACGTCGAGCATGCCGCCGAAGGACGCCCCTCCGCCGCCGGTCTCCCGGCCGAGGACGTCGGCCACCAGGCGGCGCAGGCCGTGCAGGTCGAAGGGGTCGTGCCCGGGCAGCACCGCGGCCACGGCCCCGAGCCGGGCCAGGTGGATCTCGTCGGCGTAGATCTCGCCGAGACCGAGGAGACCGGAGTCGGTGTGCACCTCGACGATCGCGCGCAGCGCCCACGGCTGGTGGACCCCGACGACGTTGAGCAGGGGCGGGTCGGCGAACGCGACCGGGGTGACGACGACCCGGCTGATCCTGGACCGCGTCATGCGGGCTTCACGGCGAGCACGGGCACGCTGGCCTCGAGCAGGATCCGCTGGGCGCTGCTGCCCATCACCAGCTTGCCCACCGGCGTACGACGACGCAGCCCGATCACGATGAGCCGCGCCCCGGTCTCCCGGACCAGCGCCTCGAACGTGGCCACCACGTCCGGCCCGTGGTCGGCGTGGTCGACCCGGGCGGTGACCCCGACGGCCGTGGCCCGGGCCACGAGCGCGGACTCCGCCTCCTCGTCGACGAGGTCGGCGTCGACGGTCGACCCGCGACGCGGGCTGTTCAGGATCACGACGTCGTCGCCGTGGACGGCGGCCTCCGCGAGGCCGGCCTCGAGGGCCGCCTCGCCGACGGGCGTGGGGACGTAGCCGATGAGGAGGGTCATCGCAGGCCTGCTTCCTGGTCGTGGTTCTCGGTGTCGGGGGTCGTCGCAGGGGTGCGCCGCCGGAAGAGCAGCTTGACGAGGGGGTACAGCAGCACCATCAGCAGGAAGGCGAGGATCGTCCCGGAGATCGGCCGTGTGAGGAAGCCGGTGGGGTCACCGTCGAAGATCAGCATCGAGCGGCGGAAGTTCGACTCCATCAGCGACCCGAGCACGAAGGCCAGCACCAGCGGGCCGGGCTCGAATCCGGTCTTCTTCATCAGGTAGCCGATGATGCCGAAGGTGATCATCACGAAGATGTCGAAGACCGAGTTGTTGATCGTGTAGACGCCGAGGATGGTGATCAGCGCCGTGATCGGGGCCAGGATCGCCGGCCGCACCCGCAGGATCTTCACGAAGACGCCGACCAGCGGGATGCTCAGGATCAGCAGGATCAGGTTGCCGATGTACATCGAGTTGATGACGCCCCAGAAGAGCTCGGGGTTGTCGTCGATGAGGCTGGGTCCGGGCGTGACGCCCACGACGAGCAGCGCGGTGAACAGCATCGCCATGGAGGCGTTGGCCGGGATGCCGATGGTCAGCAGGGGGATGAAGGACGAGGTGGCCGCGGCGTTGTTGGCCGACTCCGGCCCGGCGACACCCTCGATGGCGCCGCGGCCGAAGCGGGACTTGTCCTTCGCGACGCGCTTCTCGGTGGCGTACGCCGCCAGCGAGGCCATCACGGCGCCGCCGCCGGGGAGAACCCCGAGGAAGAACCCGATGACCGAGCCGCGACCGATGGCCGGCGAGGCCTCCTTGAGGTCCTTGCGCGAGGGCCAGATGTTGGCGATCGCGGCGGGCACGTGGACCTTGCCGTGCCGCTCCTCGAGGTTGTAGAGGATCTCGCCGACACCGAAGAGGCCCATGGCGACGACGACGAAGTCGATCCCGCCCTGGAGCTGGAGGGTGTCGAACGTGTACCGGTTCGCGCTGGTGAAGCTGTCGGAGCCGACGGTGGCGAGCAGCAGGCCGACCGCGGCGGCGATCAGGGCCTTGACCGTGTTCCCGTTCCCGATGGAGGCGACCATGAAGACGCCGAGCAGGGCGAGGGTGGCGTACTCCGGCGGCCCGAAGTCGAGGGCGTAGCCCGCGACGATCGGCCCGAGGAAGGTCAGTCCGATGATCGACACGGTGGCGCCGACGAACGAGCCGATGGCGGCGATGCCGAGCGCGGTGCCGGCCTTGCCCTGCTTGGCCAGGGCGAACCCGTCGAAGACGGTGACGACCGAGCTGGCCTCACCGGGGATGCGCAGCAGGACCGAGGTGATCGTGCCGCCGTACTGGGCGCCGTAGTAGATGCCGGCGAGCATGATGATCGCCGAGACCGGGTCGCTGGCGTTGTAGGCGATCGGCAGCAGGATGGCCATCGTGGCGGTCGGGCCGAGGCCCGGCAGGACGCCGATCAGCATGCCGATCAGGACGCCGATCAGGCAGTAGAGCAGGTTGTTGGGCTCGGTCACGACGCCGAAGCCGTCGAGGAAGGCGTTCCAGTCCATCGGGGTCTCCTCTCGGGTCAGAAGGCGATCAGGTGGGGCAGCGGGATGCCCAGGGCGTAGAGGAAGAGCAGGTAGAACGTCGCCGTCGTGGCGAGGGCGATGACGATCGTGCTGCGCCACGACTCGCCGCCGAGGAAGCGGAGCCAGACCATGCAGAGCAGGACGGACGGGATCTCGAAGCCGATGGTGGGCAGCAGCACCCCGAGCCCGACGAACGTCGCCCCGCCGGCCAGGACGAGCAGGCTCGCTCGGGAGAACTTCTCAGCGTCCTCGAGTCGGCGGCCGATCACGAGCAGGACGACGGCGAGCACCGCGATCAGCACCGAGACCGCGAACGGCCACAACCCCGGGCCGGGCCGCTGGAGCGTCCCGAGTCCGTAGCCCTGGGCGAGGTACGCGGCGGCGAGGCCCAGGACCAGGACCACGATGGCGGCCACTACCTGGTACGCCGGGCCGCCGACGGGCGGCCGGTCCTCCTCCAGCTCCCGGGCGACCTCGGCCTGGATCTCGGCCAGGATGTCGGGCTCGTCGGCGGCTCGCGTGTCGCGCTCGCTCATGGTCTCTCGCCTCTCGGCTCGGGTCGGGCCCGGTCGGGCCGGGACGGGTCGGGAGGTCAGCCGGCGTTGCCGAGGTCGATGCCGTACTCCTCGACGAGGTCGGCGTAGCGCTGCTTGTCCTCCTCGAGCATGGCCTTGACCTCGTCGCCCGGGATCTCGAGCGGCGTCAGGTTGTTGGTCTCGTTGAAGTCCTGGTAGGTCGAGGTCTCGAAGGTCGCCTGCATCGCCTCGGCGATCGCGTCCTGGACGTCCTGCGGCGTGCCCTTCGGGACGGTCATGAAGCGGTACTGCGTCACCTCGACGTCGAGGCCCTGCTCCTTGGCGGTGGGGACGTCGGGGAGGAACCCGACGCGCTCGGGCCCGAAGACGCTCAGCGGGACGATCTTGCCGGCCTTGATGTTCTCGATGGCCTCGCCGACCTGCAGGCAGGCGGTGTCGACCTGGTCGCCGAGCAGGGCGGTCAGCGCCGGGGCGCCGCCGTCGAAGGGGATCGCCTCGGCCGGGGTCTCGTTGACGTTGTAGGTCAACGCGCACGCGAGCTGAGCCCCGGTGCCGACGCCCGTGGTGCCGTAGGTGATCTTGCCGTCGGCCTTCGCGAAGTCGTCGATCGAGGTGAAGCCGCTGCCCTTGCTGGCGACGAGGACGTAGTCGTCGCGGGAGACGCCCTGGACGACGTCGAAGTCGTCGATGCTGGTGGCCTCGTCCTCGCTCACGGCGAGCGGGGTGATCGTGAAGAGCGAGGCGTTCTGCACCGAGATGGTCGAGCCGTCGGCCTTGGCCTTGGCGACCTCGGCCGCGGCCAGCGCGCCGTTGGCGCCTTCACGGTTGATGACCGGGAAGGTGCCGCCGAGCTCGTCGGTGAGGCCGCGCGAGATCTGGCGGCTGATCAGGTCGGAGGAGCCACCGGCGGACGCGCCGACGGGCATGTCGACCGCGCCGCTCGGGTAGTCGCCCGAGTCGCTGCCGCCGCCGGCGGTGTTCTGCACGCCGCCGCAGGCGGCGAGGGCCAGGGTCGCGACGCCGGCGACGGCGGCGAGGCAGGTGGTGGACTTGCGCATCGTGTGGCTCCTTGGGGCGTGCTCGGGAGGTGGTGCTGTGTGACCACCGACACTACGAACGTTGGTCGATGCCCGTCCAAGCCCGATTGAGCATGGAGTGATCTACTCTGGGTATCGTGATCACCCTCGACCAGGTGCGTGTGTTCGTGGCCGTCGCGGAGGAACTGCACTTCGGGCGGGCGGCCGAGCGACTGCAGATGACCCAGCCTCCCCTGTCCCGCCAGATCCAACGCCTCGAGAAGTCCGTCGGCGCCCGACTGCTGGAGCGCGACAACCGGCGGGTGGCCCTGACCGGCGCCGGAGCGGCCTTCCTCAACGAGGCCTACCGGATGCTCAACCTGGTCGAGAGCGCCGGCGACCTGGCCCGCCGCGTGGACGCGGGCGCGGCCGGCGTCGTACGGCTGGGCTTCACGGCGGTCTCCGCCATCGAGGTGCTCGGGCCGCTGCTGCGCCGGCTCACCGCCGAGCTCCCCGACGTCGAGGTCCGACTCTCGGAGCGGGTCACCCTCGCGCAGGTCGACGGCATCCGGCGCGGCGAGCTCGACATCGGCCTGGCCCGCCCGCCGTTCGACACCGCCCTGCTCTCCTCGCGGGTCGTGGTCCGCGAGCCGCTGATGGCCGTGCTGCCGTCCTCCCACCCGCTGACCGCCCTGGACCGGCCGCTGACCCCCCAGGACTTCGAGGGCGAGCCGGTGATCGGCTACCACCCGCAGCAGTCGCGCTACTTCGCCGAGCTGTCGGTGCGCTTCCTCGCCAACGCCCACCCGCGGATCGAGCAGCGGGTCCACCAGGTCCTCACCGCGATGCTGCTCGCCGCCGCCGACCGCGGCCTCGCCCTGGCCCCCGCCTCGGCGGCCTCCCTGCACGTCGAGGGCGTGGTCTTCCGCGAGCTCGCCCACGGTGGCGGCGACACCGACCTCGACGCCGACCCCGAGCGACCCGTCGAGCTGCACGCGATCTGGTCGCGCGAGGCGGTCTCCCCCGTCGTACGGCGGGTGCTGGACGTGATCCGGGCGGCGCTGCCGGGCGGGGGCGCGCCGGAGCTGTAACGCGATGTTCGCCGCACTGGGGACACGCTGCAGCGCGTACCTAGTGCGGCGAACATCGCGTTACAGCCCGCGACGATGCCCGGCAGGCATCGCTGAATGCAAAAACGGGCTTGGACAGGCATCGTCCGGCGTTCCTAGCGTGGTGCTCGTCACCCCGCCCACGACGCGAAGGACCCCCCGTGACCGACTACAGCCCGACCGACCTGGCGGCCCAGCTCAAGAGCGGCCTGCTCTCGTTCCCGGTCACGCACTTCACCGACGACCTCGAGGTCGACGAGGGCGGCTACCGCAAGCACCTCGCCTGGCTCTCGGAGCACCCGGTGGCCGGGCTGTTCGCCGCGGGCGGCACGGGCGAGGTCTTCTCGCTCACCTTCGAGGAGACCGACCGCGTCGTGCGCGCCGCCGTCGAGGAGGTCAACGGGGTGGTGCCGGTCCTCGCGCCGGCCACCGGCAGCACCGCCCACGCGATCGCCCAGGCGCAGGCCGCCGAGGCCGCGGGCGCGGACGGTCTGCTGCTGCTGCCGCCGTACCTCACCGAGGCCAGCCAGGCCGGGCTGGTCGAGCACGTCAGCCGGGTGTGCGCGTCGACGAGCCTCGGCGTGGTCGTCTACAGCCGCGCCAACGCGGTCCTCCAGGACGTCGCCGTCGCCGAGATCGCCGACCGCAACCCGAACCTGATCGGCTTCAAGGACGGCGTCGGCAACATCGAGCAGATGACCCGCACCTACGCGAAGGTCGGCGACCGGCTGGTCTACGTCGGCGGCCTGCCCACCGCGGAGACCTTCGCGCTCCCGCTGCTGCAGCTCGGCGTGAGCACCTACTCCTCCGCGCTCTTCAACTTCGCCCCCGCGTGGGCCATCGAGTTCTACGACGCCGTGCGCGCCCAGGACCGCGACGAGGTCTACCGTCGGCTGAACGAGTTCGTGCTCCCCTACCTCGACATCCGCGACCGCACCGCCGGGTACGCCGTGTCCATCGTCAAGGGCGGCCTGGCCGCCATCGGCCGCCCGGCCGGGCCGGTCCGTCCGCCGCTGACGAACCTGCGTGCCGACGAGGTCGACGAGCTGCGCGAGCTCGTCGCCCGGATCTCCTGACCGCACCGCCCGAGAGGAACCCATGACCGACCCCCGCTCGATCATCGCCGGCACCGAGTCCGACCGACCCGACGTCGTCGCCGCCACCACCGCCGCCACCGAGGCCTTCGCCGCCTACCGGGCGACCGGCCCCGAGGAGCGCGCCGCCTTCCTGGAGGCCGTCGCCGCCGAGATCGAGGCGGACGGCGAGGCGATCATCGAGGCGGCGGTCGCCGAGAGCCACCTCCCGCTCGCGCGGATCACCGGCGAGCTGGGCCGCACCACCGGGCAGCTGCGCCTCTTCGCGGGCGTCGTACGACGGGGCGACCACCTCGGCGTGCGCCTCGACCCGGCGCTCCCCGACCGGACCCCGCTGCCGCGGCCCGACCTCCGCCAGCGGCAGATCCCGCTGGGCCCGGTCGCGGTCTTCGGCGCCAGCAACTTCCCGCTGGCCTTCTCGACCGCGGGCGGCGACACCGCCTCCGCGCTGGCCGCCGGCTGCCCGGTGGTCGTCAAGGGCCACCCGGCCCACCCGCGGGCCGGGCACCTGGTCGCGACCGCGGTCAGCCGGGCCGTCGCCCGGGCCGGCCTGCCCGCCGGCACCTTCTCCTTCCTCCTCGGACCGGGCTTCGAGCTCGGCCAGGAGCTCGTCGCCGACCCGCGCATCAAGGCGGTCGGCTTCACCGGCTCCCGCGGCGGCGGCCTGGCGCTGGTCGCCGCCGCCGCCGCGCGGCCCGAGCCGATCCCGGTGTACGCCGAGATGTCCTCGATCAACCCGGTCGTCGTGCTGCCGGGCGCCCTCGAGAGCTCCCCCGACAGCGTCGCCGCGCTCGCGACGGCGTACGTCGGCTCGCTCACCCTCGGCGCCGGCCAGTTCTGCACCAACCCGGGCCTGCTCTTCCTGCCGACCGGCGCGGCCGGCGACGCGTTCCTCGCCGCAGCCGGCGAGGCGGTCGCGGCCGCCACCGGCGCCACCATGCTCACGAGCGGCATCGCCGAGGCCTACCGGTCCGGCACCGCCGCGATCGACGGCGCCGCCGGCGTCCGCGTCGTCGCCCGGGGCGACGCGGGCGGCGACGACGCGCCGGCCCCGCAGCTGGTCGAGGCCACGAGCCTCGACGGGCCCGTGGGCGAGGAGGTCTTCGGTGCCGCCGGCGTCGTCGTCCGGTACGACGACCTCGCCGGCCTGCTCCCTCGCCTGGAGCAGCTGGAGGGTCAGCTCACCGCGACCGTGCACGCGACCGACACGGACGCCGACGCGGCCCGCGCGCTGCTGGCCGTCCTGGAGCTGAAGGTCGGCCGGATCCTCTTCAACGGCTGGCCGACCGGCGTCGAGGTCGGCCACGCGATGGTCCACGGCGGGCCGTTCCCGTCCACCTCCGACTCCCGCACCACCTCGGTCGGCAGCCTGGCCATCGAGCGGTTCCAGCGCCCGGTCGCCTACCAGGACGTGCCGGACGGGGTGCTGCCCGATGCCGTCCGCGACGCCAATCCGTGGGGCCTGCGCCGCCGCATCGACGGGGAGCTCGAGTGAATTCCCCACAGAGTTCTTCTCCCCCGCTTCGCTCCTCCGAACAACTCTGTGGGGGCCCCGAGTGACTGCCCATATCGCTCGCATCGAGGTGGTCCCGGTCGCGGGCCACGACTCGATGCTGCTCAACCTCAGCGGCGCGCACGCGCCGTACTTCACGCGCAACATCGCGATCCTGACCGACAGCGACGGCCGCGAGGGCGTCGGCGAGGTGCCCGGCGGCGAGGCCATCCGGGCCACGATCGCCGATGCCGCCGACCTGCTCGTCGGGCAGCCGGTGGCCCGCTACCGCTCGCTGCTGCGCGAGGTCGCGACCCGGTTCGCCGACCGCGACAGCGACGGCCGCGGCCTGCAGACCTTCGACCTGCGCACCACCGTCCACGCGGTCACCGCGCTGGAGTCGGCGCTGCTGGACCTGGCCGGCCAGGAGCAGGGGGTGCCGGTGGCCGAGCTGCTCGGCGACGGCCAGCAGCGCACCAGCGTGCCGATGCTCGGCTACCTCTTCTACGTCGGCGACCCCGACCGGACCGACCTGCCCTACCTGCGCGAGCCGGACGGGGCCGACGACTGGGAGCGCGTACGACGTGAGCAGGCGCTGACCCCGGAGGCCGTCGTACGCCTGGCCGAGGCGGCGCAGGCCCGCTACGGCTTCAGCGACTTCAAGCTCAAGGGCGGCGTGCTCGCGGGCGAGGAGGAGGTCGCGGCGGTCACCGCGCTGCACGAGCGCTTCCCCGACGCCCGGATCACCCTCGACCCCAACGGCGGCTGGCTGCTCGCCGACGCCGTCCGGCTGCTGGGCGGCCTCGACGACGTCCTCGCGTACGCCGAGGACCCGTGCGGCGCCGAGGGCGGCTACTCGGGCCGCGAGGTGATGGCGGAGTTCAAGCGGGCGACCGGCCTGCGCACCGCGACCAACATGATCGCCACCGACTGGCGGCAGATGGCGCACGCGATCCGCACCGAGGCCGTCGACATCCCGCTCGCCGACCCGCACTTCTGGACCATGGCCGGCTCGGTCCGGGTGGCCCAGCTCTGCCACGACTTCGGCCTGACCTGGGGCTCGCACTCCAACAACCACTTCGACGTCTCGCTGGCCATGTTCACCCAGGTCGCGGCCGCGGCGCCGGGCGAGATCACCGCGCTCGACACGCACTGGATCTGGCAGGACGGGCAGGGCCTGACCACCGCGCCGCTGGAGATCGTCGGCGGCGCCATCGAGGTCCCGACCACACCCGGCCTGGGCGTCACGCTCGACCGGGAGAAGGTCGCGGCCGCGCACGCGCGCTACCGCGAGCACGGCCTCGGCGCCCGCGACGACGGCCTCGCGATGCAGTACCTCGTCCCCGGCTGGGCCTTCGACCCCAAGCGCCCCTGCCTGGTCCGATGACGGCCCGCTGATGGCGCGCGTCCTGCAGGTCGGCACCCTCAAGCCGGCGCTGGCCGAGCGGCTGCGCACGTCGTACGACGCCCCGGTGCTGCCGGCCGACCCCGCCGCGCGGGCGGACTTCCTGGCCGAGCACGGCCCGGGGGTCGAGGTCGTCGTCACCTCGGGCCGGTACGGCGTCGACCGCGACCTGATGGGCCGGCTCCCCGCGCTGGCGGCGATCGTCGGCTTCGGGGTCGGCTACGACACCACCGACGTGGCGGCGGCCCGCGAGCGCGGGATCGCGATCTCGAACACCCCCGACGTGCTCACCGACTGCGTCGCGGACACCGCCGTCGGCCTGGCCATCGACACCATGCGGCAGCTCTCCGCGGCCGACCGCTTCGTCCGCCGCGGCGCGTGGCCGGCCCGGGGCGACGTCCCGCTCGCCCGGCGGGTCTCCGGGTCCCGGGTCGGCATCCTCGGCCTGGGCCGGATCGGGCAGGCCGTCGCCGTCCGGCTCGAGGCCTTCGGCTGCCCGATCAGCTACCACTCGCGCCGGCCGGTCGCGGGGTCGCCGTACGTCTATGCGGCGAGCGCCGTCGAGCTGGCCGCCTCCGTCGACCTGCTCGTGGTCGCCACCGCGGGCGGCGCGGGCTCGACGCACCTGGTCGACCGGGCGGTCCTGGAGGCCCTCGGCCCGGACGGGTTCCTGGTCAACGTCGCCCGCGGGTCGGTCGTGGACGAGGATGCTCTCGTGGACCTCCTCGTCAGCGGCCGGCTGGCCGGCGCCGGACTCGACGTCTTCGCCCGGGAGCCGCACGTCCCCGAGGCCCTGCTCGGGCTCGACAACGTCGTGCTGCTGCCGCACCTGGCCAGCGGCACGGTCGAGACCCGGGAGGCGATGCTCGAGCTGACGCTGGCCAACCTGGAGCGCTGGCTCGACCACGGCGAGCTGGTCACGCCCGTCCCCGCGTGAGCGCGGGCGAGGCGGCCCTCCTCGTGCTCGCCGGGGTCGGCGCCGGGCTGACCGGATCGATCGCCGGCCTGGCCTCGCTGGTCAGCTACCCGGCCCTGCTCGCCACCGGCCTGTCCCCGCTGGCCGCCAACGTCACCAACACCGTCGCGCTGTTCGGCAACTCGGTCGGCACCACCATCGGGTCGCGACGCGAACTGACCGGCCAGTGGCCGCGGATCCGGACGCTGATGCTCCTGTGCGCGATCGGGGGCGCGCTCGGCGCCGTCCTGCTCCTGGTCACCGACGAGTCGGTCTTCGAGGCGGTGGTCCCGTGGTTGATCGCCCTCGGCTCGGTGCTGCTGCTGGCCCGCGACCGGCTGCGCGCCTGGTCCGCGACCCGTCGTACGACGCCGCCGGCGTGGCGCGGGCGGCTCGTCGTGGTGGGTGTCGGGGTCTACGGCGGCTACTTCGGCGCGGCCTCCGGCATCATCATGCTGGCCGTCCTGGCCCTGCGGACCTCGGAGCCGTTGGCGGTCACCAACGCCGTCAAGAACGTGGCCACCAGCACCGCCAACCTGGTCGCCGCGCTGGCCTACGTCGTGCTCGCCCCGGTGCACTGGCCGTCCGTGGCCGCCCTCGCCGCCGGCGCCCTGGTGGGCGGCTGGATCGGCCCCCAGGTGGTGCGGGTGCTCCCCGAGCGACCGCTGCGGTGGGCCGTGGGCGTCGCCGGCCTCGGACTCGCTGCTGCTCTGCTCGTCGGCTAGATTCGGTGAGTTGGACCCCGGGGGCGCACGCGTCGATGGGACAATGGGGTGAACATTCGGATAAAGTCGAGTGACTTTGTGAGAATTGAGCGGTACGTGAACCAAGCAGGGGGCA
This sequence comes from Nocardioides lianchengensis, assembly GCF_900101465.1. Classification (GTDB taxonomy): domain Bacteria; phylum Actinomycetota; class Actinomycetes; order Propionibacteriales; family Nocardioidaceae; genus Nocardioides; species Nocardioides lianchengensis. The sequence goes on along the minus strand of NZ_FMZM01000007.1, from coordinate 143,116 downwards.
GCACCATGGGACCCGTCATCGGCTACGTGCCGGGCGTCTACGACCTCTTCCACGTGGGTCACCTGAACGCACTGCGCCAGGCTCGCGAGATGTGCGACGTGCTCGTCGCCGGCGTGGTGTCCGACGAGGTGTGCGAGGCCGCCAAGGGCCTGCGCCCGTTCGTCCCGCTGTCCGAGCGGCTGGAGATCGTCGAGGCCATCGGCATCGTCGACGCCGTCTACGCCGAGACCACCACCGACAAGAAGGACGCCTGGGAGGAGGTCGGGTTCCACCTGCTCTTCAAGGGCGACGACTGGCGGGGCACGCCGAAGGGCGACGCCCTGGTGACCCGCATGGAGGGCGTCGGGGTCGAGGTCGTGTGGTTCCCTTACACGCTGCAGACCTCCAGCACGGCCCTGCGGTCGGCGATCGGACGGGCCCTCACCGGATGACCGTCACGGTCACCGACGACGGCATCTGGCTCAACCCCCCGCCCACCCACCCGCTCGTCCTCACCCTCGACGGGCGCTACGTCTGGTCGTTCACCCCGCTGCGCGACGGCCGCACGCAGGGCGCCGGCGTCCTGGTGGAGTGGCCCGGAGCCCTCCGGTCCTTCCTGAACGGTCGCAGCACCGTCCGGGTCGGCGCGGTCGGCGACACCGACACCCCCCTCTTCGAGGACGAGGTCGTGCTGGGCACGCCGGTCGACGAGGACGCCCGGGTGCGCGTCGAGGACCGCAACGGCCAGCCGCTGGCCATCGACAAGGTCGGCCACCTGTGCCGAGCCTTCGAGGAGACCGACGAGCAGATCCGCGACGAGATCCTCGTCGGCACCAAGCGGGCGCTCGACGACCTGCGCGAGCACGCCGGCGTCGAGGCCTACCTCAACTACGGCGCCCTGCTCGGCGCCATCCGCGACGGCGCGATGATCGCGCACGACTCCGACACCGACGTCTGCTACCTGTCGCGGCACGGCTCGCCCGCCGACGTGATCCTCGAGTCGTTCCACGTCGAGCGGGTGATGCGCTCGCGCGGCTGGAAGGCCATCCGGATGTCCGGCGGCGACGTGAAGCTGATGCTCCCGCTCTCCGACGGACGCGACTGCCACATCGACATCTTCGTGGCCTTCCGGGTGGGTGACACCTTCTACCAACTCGGCAACCGCAGCGGCTCGCTGCCGACCTCGGCGATCCTGCCGCCGTCGACCATCACGCTGCACGGCGTGGACTTCCCGGCACCGGCCGACCCCGAGGCGATGCTGGCCTTCGTCTACGGCCCGACCTGGCGGGTCCCCGATCCCTCCTTCAAGTACGCCGACCCGCCCGCCGGCATCCGCCGTCTCGACGGGTGGCTGCGCGGGTTCCGCACCCAGGTCAGCGCCTGGACCGAGCAGCACCGCGCCACCCCCACCCCGATCCGGCGCTCCGAGTTCGCCTTCTGGGTGCACCGTCAGCTGCCCGCCGGCGAGGCGATCGTCGACGTCGGCTGCGGCACCGGCCGCGACGCGCTCTGGTACGCCCGCACCGGGCGCCCGGTGAGAGCCGTCGACTTCGCCCGCTCCGCCCGGGGCGTCCTCCTCTCCCGCGCCCGCCGTCTCGAGCTGGAGGTGCCCTTCGACGTGGTGGCGATGGGCGACCTCCGGGCCGTCATGCTGCTCGGCGCCGAGCTCGCCCGGTCGCCCCACCACGTGTACGCCCGCCACCTCGTCGAGACCCTCGACGCCGCCGAGCGGGCCAACCTGTGGCGGCTGTGCCGGATGTCCGGCCGGTCCAGCTTCCTGGAGGTCTCGATCTCCGGACCCGAGCTGCCCGATACCGTCGGCCCCGGCGAGCGCGTCGACTTCGACGCCCTCGTGGCCGAGATCGAGGCCGCGGGCGGTGTCGTGGAGCACCAGGAGATCGGGCCCAGCAGCGACCTGGTCGGACAGCCCGACCCGGCCGTCGCCCGGCTCCGCCTGACCTGGCCCCGCCGCCGCCCGACCCCGTCCCAGCAGAGGAGCGTCGCATGAGCGTCCTGCAGTCCCGGTTCCGCATCGTCCGCGACCGCTGGGAGCGGCGGAACCCCCGCTCCTCCAGCATCCGCGCCCGGCTCGCCGCCCTCGAGGAGGAGGCCCAGGAGAACCGGCAGCTCAACCGCCGGATCGCCGAGCTCACCGATGTGGTCACCGAGCTGCTGATCCCGCTCTCCGAACGGGACGAGGAGCGGGTCGCCGAGGTGCTGAAGGCCTACCGCGCCGGGCAGATCTAGTGTCCTAGCGATCGTCAGGCGGTGGCGACCGCCTGGAGGCGGTCCACGCCCACATCGAGGCGACCGTCGCCGAGCTGACCGCCCGTCTGAAGGGCGCCGAGCTGCTCCGGGCCATCGGCGCCGACATCGGTGCCGACCTGTGCCGGCCCGGCTTCCACGGCTGCGCGTTCATCCGGGCGGCCGCGGAGACCAGCGACCCCGAGAGCCCGGTCGCCCGGGCCGTGCTCGACCACCGCACCTGGTACCAGGACGTGATCCGGGACGGGTTCGTGCAGGCCGGTCACGCCCGGCCGGACGACGCCGCCCGCCGCTACGTCATGCTCCGCGACGGCGCGATGATCGCCGGCATGCTGGGCGACGTCACCACCGCGCAGCGGACCTTCGCCGCCGGGCTCGACGACCTGCTCGGGAACTGAGCCCACCCGTCCGAGAGACGCCACAGCGCCCCCGGTCCTCGAGGGACCGGGGGCGCTGAGTGGGAGAGGGATCGGCGCAGAGACGCCTCACCCATCCGCCGGAATCACTTCACGCGGACCGTGTTCGTCTGCGCCGCGAAGGTCGTGCCGGTAGCCGCGACGACCGCGACGTACGTGGTCTTCTTGCGCTTGCCGTTGCGGTCGCGGACGGCCAGGTCGACCGTCCCCTTCCCGCTCAGCACGCCGCGAGCCACCGCGATCCGCTTGCTGCCCTGGACCCGGTAGAGCACGACCCGGGCCTTCGCCGCGGTGCGCGGCGCGGTGACCGTGACCTGGTCCTTGCGGGAGGCGGCCTTGCTGCCGCGGAGGGTGGCGCTGACGCGGTGGCCGAAGGACGCGCCGCCCGTGAGGGTCCGGCTGCGGAAGCCGTCGGAGACCGTCGCGGTCACCTGGGCGCGGCCGGCGGCCGAGCCGACGAAGGTGTACGCCGCCTCGCCGCGGGCGTTGGTGGAGACGACGGCGCGGGGCTCGCTGGTCCCGCCGTCCGGGCCGAGCCGGAAGAACTGGACCTGGTAGCCGGGGACCGGGTTGCCGCGCTGGTCGGTGACCCGGACGGTCTGCCGGACGGCCGTGCCGATCGGGACCATGCCGGTGGCCGACGACTGCAGCGCGAAGCGGCTCCGGCCGAAGTCGAGCTCGTAGAACCGCGCGGTGGCCGTGCCGACCGCCGCAGCGGTGTCCGCGGCGGTGCCGCCGAGCGTGTCGGTGTAGGTGAGGGTCGGCGCGTCGTTCCAGGTGCCGGTCAGCTCGATGTCGGCGTTCTCGAAGGAGACGACCCAGATGTCACCGGCCTGGTCGAAGTCCGAGACCATGAAGTCGTCGCTGTAGTCCCAGTCGTCGAGGTTCCCGGCGTAGGACAGGTCGATCGGCTCGCCGCCGACCGGGTTGCCGAACTGGTCCTGGGCGTAGACCTCGTAGTAGGTCCGGGTGCCGGCCTGGGCCGGGGCCACCGGCCCGTCCTGCTCGCCCTTCGGCGAGAGGACCAGGGCGACGCGGCCGTTCAGGGGCGCGGCGGTGTCCCAGTCGGCGGTCGCGGTCGCGCCGGTCTTGTCGGCCGCGGCCGAGACGGTGGCGGCGAGCTTCCCGTCCTTGTCGAACGCCTTGTCCCGCGCGATCGCCACGTCGTACGACGAGGTGCCGTCGGCCGCGGTCACCAGCTCGACCTTCTTGCCCAGGTCGGTCCAGGTGCCGGCGGGGGCGCCCACCTCGGTCGGGAGCGTCACCTCGCCGTCGGTGAAGAAGCCGTGGTCGACACCGAGCGCGAGGACCTGGCCCTCGACGGGGTCGGGGTCGGCGTCGGCGTCACCCTGGACGCCCTCGACGTCGGGGTCGACGTCGAAGCTGTCGTCGGGGGCGAGCACGGTCACGGTGCTGCCCAGGACCTCGCCCGGCTTGCCGTCACCGGGGTCGCCCATCGTGACCGTGCTGTCCACCGGCGGGACCAGGCTCACCAGGTCGAGGGCGAGGGTCGTGTCCGCGGCGGGGTCGTCGAGGTCGACGTCCTCGACGGTGGTCGCGGCGAGGACGCCGCCGAGCTCGGTGCCCTGGCCGGCCTCCTCCGGGTCGCTCACGACGACGGAGATCGCCCCGGCGGCGGCGGTCGTCAGCTGGCGGGTCGTCTCGAGGGGCGCACCCGCCACGGCCGGCACGAAGCCGGCGTCGGCGCGGGGGTCGGTGCCCGCGGCGCCGCGAGTGAGCTCCAGGTCGACGACCCGGCCGACCAGGCCGGTGCCGTCCTCGAGCGCCAGCGCGCCGGTGACCGTGACGTCGTCGCCGGCCGGAGCCCGCAGCGACTCGCCGGCGCCCAGGGTGAGCGCGGCCTGACCGGCCTTGACCGTCAGCAGCACCTTCTCGGCGATCGCGCCCGTGCCCGTCCCGGTGGCGCCGAGGCCCGCCGTGAGGACGTAGGTGCCGGACGGCTGACCGGCCGGCAGCGGGACGGTGAAGGCGCCGGTGACGTCGTCCGTGACGGTGTCGAAGCCGGTGGCCGGCAGGGTGATCGCCGGCACGGTCTTGTCGAACGGGGTCACCTTCCACCGGTAGCGGAGGTCCTGGGTGTCGTCGGCGTCGACCGGACCCGCGACGGAGTCGCGGAGCTGGACGGTGACGTCCCCGGCGTCGTACTCGTCGAGGTCGAAGACCAGGCCGTCGGCCGAGGCCGCGACGAGGGATCGGACGCTCGCCGCCGAGGCGGGCGAGCAGAGGGCGGACGCGGTCGAGGCCGCCAGAACGGCGGCGACGGCGAGGGACGTGCCGCGCAGGGTTCGGCTGAGCTTCATGAGGTTCTCTCCGGGGTGCAGTGGTGGATCGGTGTCGGGTGGGTCAGGACGGGTGGGACGGGGGTCATCGGACCTCGCAGACGAGGTTCCGAGCCCCGGGATAGGTACGACGACGTTCGTCGCCCGGGATCGCCAGCTCGGCCGGTCCGACCGAGCCGTTGGCGGCGGCGAGCAGACGGAGCGTCGCCACCATCGAGGTGGTGACGGTGGCGCGGGCCTTGCCCGCCCCGCTGCCCTGGACGCAGACCTTCTGGTAGTTGGTCTTGGCCTGCCAGTCGATGAGCCGGTCGCCCTGGATGACCCGGGTGGTGCCCGAGTCGCCCTGGTCGGCCTGCATCGCGTCCGCGCCGGCGCCGCCGTAGAGCACGTCGCGGCCGTTGAGCGTCTTGCGAACGCCGTCGGTGTCCACGGTCGGGGCCACGAGCCGCCACAGCTTGGTGTCGGTCCCCCGCCGCTTCAGGTCGAGGGCGTCGTCGCCCGCGCCACCGAAGATCCGGTCGTGGCCGACGCCGCCCCAGAGGGCGTCGCTGCCGTCGCCGCCGAAGACCACGTCGTCGCCGTCGCCGGCGTTGACCAGGTCGCGGCCGGCCCCGGCGTGCACCGAGTCCGCCCCCGTCCCGCCGAGCAGCAGGTCGTCGCCGCCCGTCGTCGACTGGGTCAGGGTCACGACCCGGACCAGCGTGCCGCGCGGGCGGAGCAGCTCGCGGAGGAACCGGGAGCTGTCCGTGACGGTGCGGTCGATCTCGCCGAGGGCCGCCGCGGGCGTCGGGACGCTGACGCCCTGGTCGCCGACGAGCGCGTCGTCGCCCGCGCCGCCGTCCAGGATGTCGCCCCGGACGCGCTCGCCACCGTAGGAGAGCTGGTTCCGCGTGGACAGGGTCGAGTCGAGCTGGCCGTAGAGGTCGTCGTCGCCGGCGCCGCCGAACAGCTGGTCGCTGCCTGCCCAGGCACCCGGACGCTCGTCGGCCATCGCGACCTGACGCACGACCTGCGGTCCGGAGGCGCCGCCGAGCAGCGTCCGGTTCGGGCCGTGGCGGGTGATCCGACCGCTGTCGCCCAGGAGGACGTCCCGGGCGTTGCCGCCGTCGAGCCGGTCGTTGCCGTCCACGAGGCCGGCGGCCGACGGGTCGGTGGCCTTGGTCGGCGCGGTGAGCAGGCGGTCGACGACCACGCCCTGGGCGACCGAGATGACCACGCCCTGGCTGGAGCCGCCGCCGACGAGGTCGTCCTCGCCGTCGCCGCCGCCGAGGCTGTCGTCGCCGACGTTGCCCTCCAGGTAGTCGTCGCCCGCGCCGCCGGACATCGCGTCGTTGCCGGCCTGACCGAACATCAGGTCGCGTCCGGCGTCGCCGGACAGGGTGTCCGCCGCACCCACCGAGGCCGGCACGGCCGTGGGCCGGGCGGCCGTCACGACGTCGTCGAGCCGGATGGTGCGCAGGGTGGTGCCGTCGGCACGGGTCGACCGGACGTCGGACGGCCGCGTGAGCAGTCCGTTGTCGCCGATGACCACGTCGTCGTCCGCACCGCCGGAGATCCGGTCGCTGCCGTCGAGCAGGCGCGGGGCCGAGGCCGGGACGGCCTCGGCGGCACGCGCCAGCCGCAGGCCGGTGACCCCGAGGGGCAGGCCGTCCGCGGTCGAGGAGCCGCCGACGAGGTCGTCGTCGTCCGCGCCGCCGCGCAGGTCGTCGGCCCCGTCGTTGCCCTCGACGTAGTCGTCGCCGGCGTCACCGTCGATGGTGTCGGCACCGGCCTGGCCGAAGACCAGGTCGCGCTTGCCACCACCGCTGATGACGTCGCCCGCGCCGATGGTCGCCGGCCCGGAGGCCACGGTCGCCACGTTGTCGAGGCGCAGGGTGTACGCCGTCCGCACCCCGGCCACGGCGAGCGCCGGGACCCGGATCGGGAGGGCGTTGTCGCCGGCGACCAGGTCGGCGCCGTCGATCGCGTCCGGGCCGCCGTCGCCGAACAGCCGGTCGCCGGCGTCGGGCACGCTGGCCCCGCTGCGCTCCACCGTGTACGGCGTCCGCTGCGCGGTCGGGTCGAAGGTCGAGCCGCCGACCACGACGTCGTCGCCGTCGTCGCCGTAGCCCTGGTCCGCACCGGGGCCGCCCTCGACGAGGTCGCTGTCCGGGCCGCCGCGGACGAGGTCGTCGCCGGGCGAGCCCAGCACGACGTCGCAGCCGAAGCCGCCGTACAGCTCGTCGTAGGCGAGCGGGGTCCCGGGCGAGGCCACCGGCGTGCCCGCCACGCCGTCGTCCGCGACGACGGTGAGGTAGCGGGTCGTCGGCGCGTCACCGCAGGTCAGCGCGCTGGACTCGAACACCAGGCTGGGGTCGTCGCCGCGCACGGCGTCGGGCACGATCTCCGCGTCCGCCCAGGACGTGGCGCCGCTGGCGGCGACGATGTCCTCGGAGACGAGGATGCCGTTCTCCGCGACCAGGACGTCCTCGTCGCGGCCGCCCAGGAGCACGTCCTGGCCGTCGCGGGCGCCCGGGGTCTCGGACCCGCCGACCAGGTCGTCGGCGCCCTCGTTGCCGCGCAGCCGGTCGTCGCCGTTGCCGCCGACGAGGTGGTCGTCGCCGATCCCGCCGACGAGCACGTCGTGGTGGGGTCCGCCGAGCAGGACGTCGGTGCCCGCGTCGCCGAGGACCAGGTCGTTGCCGTCCCCGCCGTCGGCGAGGTCGACGCCGTCGCCCGCACCGAGGTAGTCGGAGCCGGTGCCGCCGCGCAGCTCGTCGTCGCCGTCGCCGGCCAGGACGCAGTCGCCATCCTCGTTCGCGCCGGTGTCGAGCATCGAGGGCAGCGGGATCGAGCCCGTGTCGTCGCGGTCCGAGCCGACGACGCCGTCGCGGTCCAGGTCGACCCGGCCGCCGACGACGACGATGTCGCCGTTGAGCAGGCCGTTGAGGGTGGCCCCGGTCGCCGGGTCCCGGAGCACGCCGTCGACGACGTCCATGCCCGCGAGCTGGCCGGTGTCGGCCGCGATGCCGTTGACCGCGTCGGCCGGGCCGGCGAGCAGGTCGCCGTTCAGGTCGATGCGTCCGGCCACGACGCGCGTCGCCGGGTTGCAGTCGAGCAGGCGCTCGCTGACCGGGGGCGCGGCCCCGCCGACGGCCGCGGTGTCGCGGCCCTCGCCGTACGTCGCGTCGTCGCCGGCGCCGCCGACCACGAGGTCGGCGCCGTTGCCGCCGGCGAGCACGTCGGTGCCCGGCCCGCCCGCGAGGTAGTCGTCGCCCTGGCCACGACCGGTCCCGCGCAGGGACCCGTCGAGCCAGCGGCCGTTGCCGGCCCGGTAGAGGTCGACGTCGTCACCGAAGACGACGTCGTCGCCCAGGCCCGCGTCGACCCGGTCGTCGCCGGTGCCGCCGCGGATGACGTCGGAGTCGACCGCGGGGTCGGAGCCGTCCGACCCGCCGGCACCGTCGCCGGAGATCGAGTCGTTGCCGGCGCGCCCGCAGATCTCGTCGGGTCCCGCACCGCCGTCGAGGCTGTCCGGCCCGTTGCCGCCCACGACCACGTCGGCCTCGGGGCCGCCGGTGACGTAGTCGGCGCTGCCCGCGCCGGTCTCGGGCGTGCCGGACGTGCAGAGGGTGTCGAGCTCCTGGGCGGTGGGCACGGTCGCCGTGTCCACCGGCACCGACTCGGTCGTGAACTCGTTCGGGTCGTCGTCGGTGGCGCCCTGCCTCAGCACGCTCACCGAACGGCTGCCGGTGCGGAACACCGAGCCGATGGCCGGGTTGCTGAGCGAGGGGGCGTCGCCACCCACGACCAGGTCCGAGCCGTCGCCGCCGTCGACCGAGTCCGCACCCGCGCCGCCGACGATGATGTCGCCGCTGTCGAAGCCGAGCCGCACCTGGTCGGCCACCACGCCGGCTGCCGAGCCGCGGGGGCGCACCAGGAGGGCACGGACGTCGCGTCCGGGGCCGCCGACCAGGTTGTCCTCGCCGTTCTCGCCGAGGAGCCGGTCCGCACCGGCGCCACCGGAGATCCGGTCGTTGCCGGAGCCGCCGCTGAGGTCGTCACGTCCGGCGCCGCCGTCCATGACGTCGTCGCCGGTGCCACCGGTGGCGCGGTCGTCGCCGAGGCCCAGCGAGATGCTGTCGTTGCCCGGGCCGCCGTCGACGCCGGTGTCGTCGGCGTCGCCGGTCTCGAGGACGTCGTTGCCGGGACCGCCGGTCAGCGCGGTGACCCGGGTGTCGAACGGCGTCTGCTGGAGCTTCACGCCACCGGCACCGTCGTCCGCGAAGTCCTCGCCGGCCAGGAAGGAGAGGGTGTCGTCGCCCGCGCCGCCGTCGGCCACGAAGGTCGGGCGCGTCGAGGAGGTCACGGTGCGCAGGACGTCCTGGCCCGGCAGGTTGACGCCGGACTGGAAGATCCGGACGGTCCAGGAGCCCCCGGAGCGCGTCACCGTGACGTTCTGGACCCGGCCGAAGCCGGAGACCTCGTACGTCGTCACGCCGGCGCGGTCGTACTGCCGGACCTCGTACTCGTCGACCCCGTCGGTGCCGCCGGGCATCCGTTCGCCGCTGCGCCCACCGCTGGTGAGCCTCAGCTCCGAGCCGTCACCGCTCGCCGTGACGAGGGTCGGCACCGCGTCGGGGCAGCCGTACTTGAAGAGCTCGTACGGGCCGAGGCGGAGCAGGTCGAACTCGTACTCGAGCGAGGTGAAGAGCAGCTCGATCTCCACGAAGATCGAGATGAAGGCCTCGATCGTGGCGCTGGCGTCGAAGATGCACGACGCGTTGCCGTTGAAGATCTGCCGGATCTCGGCCGTACGGATCCGTCCGTCGTCGTTCGGGTCGTTCAGGTCGAGGTTGACCGTCAGGGTGATGCCGCCCTTGAGACCCGCCGACACGATGCCGATCGACACGCTCGCGCCGGCCTCGATCGTGGTCACGAGCTTGACCTCGGGCACGTCCTCGCCGTCGGAGTCCAGGTCGTCGAGGTAGAAGCCCTCGCGGATCACGTCGCCGCCGTCGAACTTGTCGTACTTCGCGACCAGGGCGTCGACGTCACCGGGCGCGACCGACTCGGCGGCCAGCGTCTGCGGGAGGGAGTCGAAGCCCATCGCGAGCCGGCCCTCGATGGAGATGGAGCCGCCGACGAACGGGACGATCGGCACGGGGCCGGCCATGATCGGGCCGAACTTGCGGCTGTAGGAGACCGAGGCGGCGAGCTTGCCCAGGTCGAGGCGGAAGTACGACGCCTCGCCCTCGCCGGTCAGCAGGTCGAGCACCTGGTCGGTGTCGGCCAGGAACGGCAGCGAGAAGCCCGGCAGCTGCGCGGTGACCTCGCCGGTCCGCTCGTCGACCGTCTTCTTGGCGTTGCGGTCGCCGGTGCGCTTCTCGGCGGTCGACTGACCGGCCACGCCGCCCTTGCCGTCGTCCTCCTCCTCGTCCTCGCACGGCTGCGGGGCGCTCGCCTTGCCGCCGGCGGGGCGGACGGTCTGCGTGCAGCTCTCCAGGAGCGAGACGTCGCCGGGCTCGATCGTGAGCAGCGCGCCGACGTCGGCGAGCTCCTCGAGCGGGACCTTGCCCTTGGCGAGCGCCTTCGCGGCCGTGACCATGTCGGTCACGCCGCCGGTCAGGCCGATGACCCGGTGGGCCAGCTCGAGCTGGGGCTTCCGCGTCGCCTTGGCCGCGGTCTCCAGCAGGCTCAGCAGCGAGACCTCGTCGCCACCGGCGAGCTCGGACAGGTCCGAGATCACGGGGATCGGGCTCCGCATCACGTCGACGACGTCGCGGACGGGGGCCAGGTAGGGGTCCAGGACCGCGAACGGCGTCGCCAAGCCGGCGATGACGTCACCGACGTCGAGGGTGACCTCGTCGTACGTGACCTCGCCGAAGCCCTCGTCGGCCGTCCAGGGGAGCCCGAGGGTGCCCTCGAGGCCCAGGAGGCCGGGCTGGTCCAGGGTCGCGAAGCCGAGGGTCAGGCCCTCCTCCGGGCCGTCGGCGGTGTCGGTAAACGACGGGCGCGCCTTCAGCTCGCCGTCGTAGAGATCGAACAGGTCGTAGGCCCCCGGCTCGGGAGCGATCCGGATGACGGTGTCGACGGACTTGTCGGCCGCGTCCTGCGCGTCCAGGTGGGCGGGCAGGTAGCCGACGATGGCGTCGATGCCGTCCTCGGGGAGGCGGGCGCTGACGTGGGTCTCGAGGGCCTCGTCCGCACCGACGACGACCTGCGGGCCGACGCCGCGCACGAGGCGCAGCGTGACCGGGAGCGACCACGTGGTCGTGGTCTCGACCATCTTGTCCGAGCGGACCTCGAGCCCGGCGAGACCGGTCTCGAAGGCCACCTCGCCCTCGGCCTCGACGCCGTCGAGCAGGAAGGAGACCTCGACGCTCTTCCAGCCGGTGCTGCTGTCGGTCGTGCACGCGGCCGGGTCCGGGTCCTGGGGGTCGACGCTCGGGCACGGGCTGCACGCGCCGGCGAGACCGCCGCAGGTGACCTCGACGGCCACGTCGCGCGCGGCGACGGGGGCGATGCCCTCGGTCGACCCGACCGCGGCGGAGACGGCGTCGTCGAGCGCGCCCTTCAGCGCGGCGGCGTCCGCGGCCTCCGCGACGGCGGGCGCCGCGAGCTCGGTCCGCAGGGCGGAGGTGAGCGAGGTCAGGGTGTCGGGGACGCCGGCGCCGGCGTCCAGGTCGGTGCCGATGAGCGGCGCCGACACGGGGACCCTCGTCTGCGGGTCCAGGTTGCGCGGGGCCGCGCCGTCCTGCGCGGAGCCGATCGCGGCCGCGAGGCCGTCGAGGCCCTCGGCCAGGAAGCCGACCTGCATCGGGTCGGGGGCGGGCTGGGCGGTGCCCTCGCCGCCGGAGGTGTCGGTGGCGTCGGCGTCGTACGAGATCAGGTCGCCGGGGCCGACGACGAGGCGGGCCTCGGCGGCCCGGCCCGAGGAGCGGGCGTTGGTGCGGGTGGTCCGCAGCAGGCCGTCACCGTCGGCGACGTACGTCGTGCTCACGTCGACGCCGAGGTCGACCGAGCTGTCCTGGACCGGGTTGACGCTGGTGTCCTTGCCGAGGACCTCGAGCGCGCTGACACCGGCCTGGAGCGGGTGCTCGGCCAGCTGGGGGCCGGTGCGCCCGACCACGGCGCTCGAGGAGGTGCCGGTGGGCGCGGTGACGGCGGCGCGCGCCGTGGCGCGGTCGACGGCCAGCGCGAGCGTCGTCGACGACTCGACGGCGACCGGGACGGTCCGCTGCTCGTCCTCGACCCGGCCGCTCATGACCTGGCCGCGGCCGGGCTGGCTCGGCGAGCCGGCGTCGTCGAAGCGGAGGGCGGCCCGCAGCACGGTGCTCTCGGGGGCCTGGACGCTCAGCTCGACGGCCAGCGCCTGGGCACCGAGATCGAAGTCGATCGTGGGCTGGTGACCGCTGTCGGCCGCGAAGAGCGTGTCGACGGCGGCGGAGAGCTCCTGGACGCTCGAGACCGACGGCAGGGTGGCACCGCCGGTGCCGCCCTCGTCGGCCGCCGCGGCCTGGGTCAGGCCGCCGATGCCGGCACGCAGCGTGTCGCGCTCGACGGCCAGCTGGGCGGGCTTGAGGTCCACCAGCGGGAGCGTGGAGGCGTACTGGTCGGCCGGCTGGTCGTCGGCGCCGGTCAGGTTGTCGCCCGCGAGCTGGTCGAACTTCGAGAGCGTGGAGGCCAGGCCCTCGATGACGGAGTCCCGCATGACGTAGGGGTTGCCGAGGACGATCGCGTCGACGGTCGCCCCGTCGGCCCAGGCGGCCCGGCCGCTGGGCGCGAGCTCGCCGCAGGTGAGCGAGTCCGCGTCGAGGATCGTGACGTTCTGGCAGGCGACGCCGTCGCCGACGAGTCGCCGGGCGACGCCGACCGGGTCGGGGCTGGCGCCCACGCGGAGCGCGTCGTACAGGGTCTGGCCCTGCGGGAGCGAGGTGACGTCGACGGTCACGGACTCGACGCCGTCGGTGGTGGTCACCCGGGCCGTGCCGCGCAGGAAGGCGGCCGGGACCGGGTCGAAGACCCGGAGGCGCTCGTAGCCGGCGTCCACGGTGACGGAGGGCACGGAGCGTGCACTCCAGGAGACCTTCGCGGTGCCGCTGGCGGGGTCGGCCGCGGTGCCCACGGCGTGGGCGCCGCCGGGCAGGGGGCGCTCGGTCGCCGTGAAGGCGATGGACCCGGTCACGGCGGAGGTCAGCGAGAGCTGGTCGGTGTCGACGGTGCCGTCCTCGCTGACGAGGTCGGTGAGGGGAAGCGGGTCGGTGACGGACTGACCGGCCCGGACGACGCGCTCCAGCTCGACGGCGTTCGCGGAGCCGGCGGTGCCCAGGCTCAGCTCCTCGAGGTCGGTGGTCACGCCCAGGAAGCCGATCCGCGCCGGCAGACCCGTGACGGTCGACGGAGCCGAGGCGCTGAGCCCCTCGACGACGAGGAGGGAGCCGTCGCGCGGCAGCAGGACCGTCTCGCGGGACTCGCCCTCGCCGAGCGGGCCGGTCTGGATGCCGAAGCCCACGTCGAAGCTCGCCCCGGTGGCCGTCGCCGGCGCGGTCGCGGGGTTCTCCGGGTCCTCGGAGCGCAGCCCGGTGAGGCCGACCAGGGTGCCCAGCGTGCTCGGGTTGCCCAGCTCCAGCGACTCGGTGTTCTCCGCGCGGACGATCGAGACGTCGACGTCGAGCCGGTCCGCGGTGAGGGTGGCCTTCGCGCTGGAGCCCTCGATCTCGTCGATCCGGCTGACGACGTCCTGGACCGTGCGCGGAACCGTCCGGCCGGCCAGCGGCTCGCCGTCGGCGGTGAAGGAGACCTCGAGGTCGGGCTCGCCGTCGCCGTTCTCGACCACGACGAAGTCGCTCGGGGACTCGCCGAGCGCCGCGTCGGGAGCACTGGCGATGGTGCCGCCGTCGTTCAGCTTCCAGGTGATGCCGGTGGGCTCGCCGAGGCCGTCGGCCGTCGTCGCCTGGCAGTACGTCGTGTCGCCCGGAGCCGCCACGCCACCCGGCGGGGACTGCGGTGCCACGCCGCACTGGACCTGCGCCGCGGCGGAGGTCGCGACCATGTCGAGCAGGTCGTCGCCGGGGGCGAACAGGTCCGTCGTACCGCCCTGGAGGTTGGGGAAGTCGACGTCGGCGGCGTCCTGGAGGGACAGCACCGTGCCGGTGTACTGCGCGAGCGAGGTCATGCCGTCGACCATCGAGAGGCTCGTGGCCCGGGCCAGCGCGGTGCCGTAGTCGCGGACCGCGTCGCCCGCCTTCGGCCACACCACGCCGGACGGGACGCCGTCCAGGCCCAGGGTGCCGGTGCGCTCGTCGTCCGCGCCCCCGGCGAGGGAGTCGGGGAGCGCCAGGCCGAGCTCGATGTCCAGGTCGTCGGTGCCGGTGACGATGCGGAAGAGGTCGGGCAGCGTCGAGTACCGCAGGTCCTCGATGGTGAGCAGGCTGCGACCGTCGGGGTCGCGCATGGTGATCCGCTGGTCGCGCTCGATCCGGTAGTGGCCGTCGGTCACGTCGAGCCGGGTGAAGCCCTGGCGCGCGTCGAGGCCGTGGATGTCGTCGGTGTCGACCGTGATCGACAGGTCCATGACGGGCTGGCTGACCAGGGCGGTGCGCAGCAGCGGGTCCTGCTGGTCGGGGTCGATGCTCACGACGAAGGGGTGCGCGTCGTCGGTGATCAGCGAGACCTCGACCTCGCCGCCGGCGCCCTGCCCGCCGACCCGGAGGTCGCCGTCGTCGTAGGCCAGGTCGAGGTCCGTGGTGACGGTCCGGTCGTAGGTGAACGAGATCGAGCGCGCGGTGCTCCCGGGGCCGACGTCGACGCCGTCGATCGAGTCGAGCGCCGCCGCAAGGTTGGTCCCACCGTTCTCCAGCGCCCGCTCGACGCCCTTCGCCAGGTTGGCGTCCAGGTCGAGCAGCTCCGCCACGGAGGTCGGGGCGAACGGCAGCGCCGTCGCGAGCTCGGGCGTCTGGCCGACGGCCGAGATGGCGCCGGCGATCGCCAGCACGCCGGTCCGCATCGCGGAGCCGTCGGCCTGTGGCGCGGGGGCCGCGGCGGCCGGGGACGTCACGGGGACGCAGACGACGCCGAGAAGCGTCAGGGCCGTGACAGGAACGGCGAGACGACGGCGACGACGGACGCCGGTAGGCGAGGTCGAGGCGCGCGGGGAGAAGGACATGCGGGACCCTTCGAGGACCGGACGGACAGGATGGGGCGGGCCGAACGGCCAGGCGGTACGACACCATGCATCGGCACCCGCCCGAGGTCCTTTACCTGAACCGGAACCGGACTGATCGATCTCCACCCCGCGTGACCGTGGGTCGAGCGGGACCTCTTGAGCGGTCGCTCAAACCTCGGACGGCTCGACGACCAGGCCGACCACGTCGTGGGCCAGCCGGACGAGGTCCTGGCTCGGGGCGGCGACGACCTGGCTGACCGTCGTGACCACGAGCAGGTCCGCGACCGCTCCCGCGGCGAGCGACGTCCGCAGCCGGTCGGCCGCGGCGAGCTCCTCCACGAGCGCACGGACCGCCGTCACCACCGGATCGCCCTCGTGCCGCGGATCGTGCGCGGTCGCCTCGGCGAGGTACGGCGCGGCGACCCCGACGTACGTCCCGGCGGCCCGGGCGATCTCGCCCACGACGTCGGCCAGACGGTCATCGGCCGGGGTGGTCGGGTCCGTCGTCAGCCCGGCCAGGTGCCCGGCGACGGCGTGGCGGAACACGGCGGCGGCCAGCGCGGCCTTCGTCGGGAAGTGCTGGGCAAGCGTCGAGACGCTGACGCCTGCTGCCCGTGCCACCTGCGCGAGGGTCACGCCGTCGTACCCCCGCTCGGCGAACGGGGCGCTGGCCGCCTGGAGGATCCGGGCCCGGGTGCGCTCACGGCGCCCGTCGGCGGTCGGGGCGACGACCGCGGCACGATCCGCGTAGTAGTTCACCTCCGCGAGCCGGTCGTCCACCTCGCGCCGGTCCCCCACCGGCCCGACCGCGACCACGCTCAACGAGCCGGCCGCCCGTGCGAACACCTCCGGCCGGCTGACCCGGGGATCGACGACGTGCCGGATCGCCGAGCCGGTCAGCAGCGCGCCCTGGGTCGCCACGAAGGTCGCCATGTCGTACGGCGAGCGCAGCTCCCGCCCCCACCCCTCGAACACCGGTCCCACCAGCGCCGCGAGCAGCCGGTCCAGCTCGGTCAGGTACGCGGCGTACACGTCGTCGACCGCCGCCCCGCCCAGCGCCCACAGCCCCAGCCGGACCCGCAGCTCGGGGTCGCCGCTGAGGCGGCCGAGCTCCTGCCGGTGCAGCTCGAGCAGGTCGGGCAGGGGGACGACGCCGGCGCGGACCCGGCCGATCAGCGCGTGCGTCCGCTCTTTCGGGAGCTTGTCGGGGTCGAAGACCCGCCCGACCACCTCGTCGGCGAACGCCTCCATCGAGCCGAAGTGGTAGAAGAGCGAGGTCGAGCTCACCTCCGCCCGGCGGGCCAGCTCCCGCGACCCGATGGCCGACAGCAGGTCCGCGGGCGCCAGCTCCCGCAGCGCGCGGACCGCCGCCTCCACCAGTCTCCGGCGCACCTCGTCCGCGGAGGACGCTCCCTGTCTCGCCACGGGACGAAGGTAAAGCACCGGGCTCCGCCCGACTCCCCTATCCTCGACGCACTGTGCTTCTTTCCCAGTCCTGACCCTCCTGGCTGATCGCGTCCGTCGGCGAGCCCCTGCGCGCTCGTCCGCTACTGCCTGCCCGTCTCGTGGGCACCGGCCCCCTGTCCCGCCGGCTCGTTGACGCGACCCTTCTCCCCAGGAACGACGACCATGACCAGCTACCTCGTCACCGGTGCTACCGGGACCCTCGGCCACCTGGCCACCCAGGCACTCCAGACCCTCGACCCCCACGCCGACCTCGTCGCCCTCGCCCGGCCGGGCGCCGACACCGACGCGCTCGTCGCGTCCGGCGTCCTCGTACGCCGCGGCGACTACGACGACCCGGCCAGTCTCCGGGCGGCGTGCGACGGCATCGACCGTGTCCTGCTGGTGTCGAGCCCCGTCCTCGACTCCGCCACCCGGAGCCGTCAGCACCTCGCCGTCCTCGACGCCGTGGCCGCCGCCGGGACCCGGCACCTCGTCTACACCAGCGCTCTCGGTTCCGAGCACGATCCCGGCCACCACCGGACCGAGCGCGCCCTGACCGAGGGTCCGACGAGCTACACGATCCTCCGCAACGGCCTCTACACCGAGCCGTTCGTCGCCCGGGCCCGGTGGGAGGCGACCACGACCGGGGTCGTCCGATCCGCGACGTACGGACATCCGGTCCGCACGGCGTCGGTCCGTGACCTCGCCATGGCCGCCGCCCGCGCGCTGGCGAACCCCGTGCCCGGGACGACGCTCGACCTCAACGGCCCGGGGTGGACGTACGACGCCCTCGCCCGCGAGCTCGCCGACCGGCTCGGCCGTCCCGTCCACCACGAGTCCGTCGACGAGGCCGGGCTGGGCCCGTTCGGCCCGGTGCACGCCCTGTTCCGCGCCGGGCTGCTCGCCCAGCCGCCCGACGAGCTCAGCCGGCTGATCGGACGGCCCCCGCTGACGGTCGTCGACGTGCTCGCTGCCGGGTCGGGCTAGCCCCGTCACGCCACGCGGAACCTCCCGACCTCGGTGTTGAGGTCGGCGGCCATGGTGGCCAGCTCGGCGATCGCGGTCAGCGTTTGGTTGACCGCCTGCGTCGTGCTCTCCGCCGCAGCCGCGACACCCGAGATGTTGGTCGCGATCTCTCCCGAGCCGGTGGAGGCCTCGGCGACGTTGCGGGACATCTCGTTGGTCGTGGCGGTCTGCTCCTCCACCGCCGCGGCGATGGTGTTCTGGTAGTCGTTGATGCTCGTGATGATCTCGGCGATCTCACCGATCGCCACCACGGCACCGGACGTGTCGGCCTGGATCGCCTCCACCCGACGCGAGATGTCCTCGGTCGCCCGAGCGGTCTCCTGGGCCAGCTCCTTGACCTCGTTGGCCACGACCGCGAAGCCCTTGCCGGCCTCACCGGCCCGGGCGGCCTCGATGGTCGCGTTGAGGGCCAGCAGGTTGGTCTGCTCCGCGATCGAGGTGATCACCTTGACCACGTTGCCGATCTCCTGGCTCGACGTCCCGAGCTTGGCGACGGTCTCGTTGGTGACCTCCACGGTGGTGACGGCCTCGGCGGCGACGCGGGCGGCCTCGTTGGCGGAGTGGGCGATCTCGCGGATGGAGGCGCCCATCTCCTCGGCGCCGGCGGCGACGGTGCCGACGTTGCGGGAGACCTCGTCGGCGGCACCGGACACCACGCCGGCCTGGACGGTGGTCTCCTCGGCGCCGGCCGCGATCTGCTGGCTCGAGGCCGACAGCTCCTCCGAGGCCGCCGCCACCGCGACCGCGCTCGACGAGACGGTGCCGACGATGCCGCTGACGTTCTCGGCCGAGCGGTTGAACGCCTTCTGGAGGTCACCGGTGCACCCCGACGCCGTCTCCGGCAGCCGGGTCGTGAGGTCGCCGTCGGCCATCCGCTGCAGGGCGGCGATCGCCGCCTTCAGGGGTCGGACCAGGCTTCGCGCGATCGCCCAGGCCAGACCGATCAGCAGCGTCAGTCCCCCGAGGGTGACCCACAGCACCGTGGCGCGGAGCCCCGAGGCGGCGGTCAGCAGGTGGGAGGAGGCATCGGCGCTGTCGGCGGTCACGCGATCGACGGCGTCCGTGAGCTGGCCGTGCAGTTCCTCGCTGGCCTCGGCGACCGCCCGCGACGTCGACGGATCGGCCCCTGCCCCCGTCTGCGAGGTGGTCCGAGCACGCTCCGCCGCATCGGCGACCAGTGGCAGGAAGCGCTCGAAAGCCGCCTCCGTCCCGGCAAGGGTCTGCCGGTCCGCCGAGGAGCCGGACTCGCTCAGGCCGGCGAGCTCGTCCAGCAGCGACTCGATGCGGCGGGAGTGGTCGGCCAGGACCGAGGTGCCGGCCCCCGAGGCGCCGTCTGCCCCACCGGCCTCCAGTCCCCCCAGGGCCGCGAACCCGGCCGCCTTGACCTCGCTGGCCTCGGTGTCGAGCGACTGGTAGACCGCCTGGACGCGAGCGCTGGTCCGCACCGACTCCGCGTCGTCCTCGACGACGCCCCCGGACGCCCACGCCACCACCGATACCGTGGAGGTCACGGCGACGCCCACCGCGGTGATCACCGCCAGCCGCCGCCCGACCGTCCACCGGATGCTCCTGAACGCGTGCATCGAACTCCTTCGCTCCCGACCGGTCTCCGCCGGCCATGTGTCATCGCTGTCGCGGGGACCTACGACACTCGCCTCCAGGACCTTCACAAGACATGGAGGTTTATTGCCTGAATAACGGGATAGCTGTGGGAAAATCGCCAACATCGGTCTAGACCGCACGGCCTCCCTGACTTCTGCTACCAGTCACGTCAGGTCAAAACCTCCACACACTGTGGAGATATCGGCGTGCTGAGCGCGCTTCGCTCCAGCAACCGGGTGTCGTCGAAACCTCCGGTGCGACAAGGGAGAGCCAGCACCGGCGGCCGGCACCGCATGGGTGCCCGGCGACCTAGGACGCACGAGAACCTCCGGCGAACGAGGACCATTCGATGGTCCGTCTCCGCCGGAGGTTCTCGCTGGGTCACGACGTCGGGCGAGTCACGGACGTGTCGTCGTCCGTTCCGCCCGGCCGGGCCCGCCTAGCGTCGGGTCACCTTCAGGCGGGTGCGGTACGTCGTCGCGGCGAGGTTGGTCCTCACCGCCGCGGAGGGCTTGTACGTCAGCACCACCGCGCCGGGCCGGGTGAGTCTCGCGGTGCGGACGACCGCGATCCAGTCCCCGCCGACCTTGCGGACCGCGGCCTTGCCCACCGCGCGTCCACCGACGCGGACGACGACCGTCCCGCGCGGCGCCGTACCGGCGATGGCGGAGAGACGGACCCGGATGCGCGCGCGGGCGCCCTGGGCGAGTCCCGAGGAGCGCAGCACCGTGGCGGAGGGCTTCGCCCGACGGACCTGGGCGGCGACGGCGACCTTCGATGCTCCGGTCGCGTTGCCGGCACTGGGGGCGTAGGCGAGCGTGAGGCGCGACGTGCCGCCGGGCAGGCGACCGGCGGGTACCTGGATCCGGACCTGGGTCGTGGAGGACCGGGCGGTGACGGCGGCGGTGCCGAGGACGGTCCCGTCGGCGCGGGTCACGCTCAGGCGTCCCCGGGCGGGGACGGCGGACGTCACCGTCGCGGTGACCGTGGTGGCCCGTCCGAAGGTCGCGGCGGCGGCCGTGCCGGTCAGCCCGACCGGGCGGATCGCGTCGACGGCGAGCTCGGGGACCGAGGCCGGGGGCTTCTGGTGGTCGGCGGTCCTCTCGAAGCCGGCACCGATGGCGAGGAGGGTCGGCTCGCTGAACGGGGTGCCGAGGAGCTCGAGACCCATGGGCATGCCGGCGCTGGTGAACCCGGCCGGGACGGTGAGGGCGGGGAAGCCGGTCACCGCCGAGATGCCGCAGTTGCCACCCGGCTGGCTCTGCCCGATGGACGCGGCGGTCTGCTTCAGCGTGGGGTAGCCGAGGGCGTCGAAGTCGTTGACCTCCATCAGCTCGGTGAGCTTGGCCTGGGCCGAGGCACGCTTCGCGAGACGGGCCTCGTAGTCGGCGCTCGGAAGCTCGGGCTGGTTCTGGGCGCCGGTCAGCTGGCTCTGCACGACCGCCGTGTTCGTGGCGATGATGTCGCTCAGCGTGAGGGTGTCCGTCGGCGCCGTGAGCGCGGCCACCTCGGCCGAGAACGTGGCTCCGGGCTGGGCCAGGTAGGTGTTGAGGTCGCGGCGGAACTCCTGGGCCAGGACGCTGGCGCCGCCGATGTCGGCGACCAGCTCGGGCGACAGGGCCACCTCGACGACCTCCGCACCGGCTGCCTCCAGCTGGTCCACGGCGTCGTACATGAGCTCGGTGACCGGCTGCTCGGCCTGGGTGGCGCCGAGGTAGGTGGAGTTCACCAGCAGGCCGATCCTCTTCCCCTGCAGGCCGTCGTCGAGGGAGTCGAGGTACGACGCCGGGGTCTTGCCGTTGGACTCGGCGGTGATCGGGTCCGCCGGGTCGTAGCCGACGGTGGCGTCGAGCACGATCGCGGCGTCTCGGACCGAGCGGACGATCGGCCCGCCGGTGTCCTGGGTCTGCGACATGGGGGCGATGCCGTCGCGGCTGGTCAGGCCGAGGGTCGGGCGGAGGCCGACCAGGTTCTGGTGCGTGGCGGGGTAGCGGATCGAGCCGCAGGTGTCGGTGCCCATGCCGCCGGCAGCGAAGGCCGCTCCGACGCCGGATCCTGTCCCGCCGCTGGAGCCGCCCGGGTTCCGGGTCTGGTCGTAGGGGTTGGTGGTCTGGCCGCCGAGGGAGCTGACGGTCGTGATGCCGTAGGCGAACTCGTGCAGGTTCGTCTTGGCGATCACGATCGCGCCCGCGGCCCGCAGCCGAGCGATCTGGGTGGCGTCGTCGGCCGGCTGGAAGTCCGCCAGGGCCGTCGAGCCGCTCGTGGTCGGCATGTCGCCGGTGTCGTAGTTGTCCTTGACCAGGATCGGTACGCCGTGGAGCGGACCGCGGACCTTGCCCGCGGCGCGCTCGGCGTCGAGGGCGGCGGCCTCGGCCAGCGCCTGGTCGTTGAGACGGAGGATGGCGTTCAGGCCGGGCTGGTCGCCGTACGGGTCGTCGTACGCCGCGATCCGCGCGAGGTAGGCCTGGACCAGCGCCACCGAGGTGGTGCTGCCCCGGGTGAGGAGGGCCTGGGCGTCGCTGATGCCGAGCCCGACCACGGCCGGGGAGCCGGCGGGGAGGGCTGCGGTCGAGGTGGTCGGTTCGGCCGTCGCGGGGACGGCGACAGCCGCGACGGCGAGCGACAGGACGCACGCGGCCGAGACGCCGGCGGCGACCGCGCGGCGGCGGTGGGAGAGCAGGTTCATGGCTTCCTTCGGGAGACGGGGAGAGGGACGGCGATCAGGGCGGTCAGAAGGTCGGGACCTTGACCGACGCGGGCTTCAGCCGGCCACCCGCCCTGGTCCGCACGGCGTGCGCGGACGACGCGGCGTTGCGGACGATCCTCTGGGTGTCGAAGCCGACCAGCTTGCCGCCGCGCTTGAGGACGCGACCGTCGACCATGACGGTGTCGACGTTGGCCGGGGTCGCGACCCGCACGATCGCCGACTCGACGTCGCAGGCCGGGGCCATGTTGAGGTCGTCCTGGCGGATCATGATGATGTCGGCCCGCTTGCCCGGGGTGATGGAGCCGGTGACGTCGTCGATGCCCAGTGCGCGGGCGCCGCCCAGGGTCGCCCACTCGATGACGTCCTTCAGCAGGACCGGGGCGAGGCTCGCCGTGTCGGTGCCGATGTACGGGATGCCGAGGTTCCAGGTCAGGTTCATCGACTCGAACATGTTGATCGGCGCCAGGGACGAGGCGTCGAAGGACAGCGAGATGATCAGTCCGTCGGCCTTCGAGCGCAGCAGCTGGCCGTGGTAGCCACCGGCCGTCCCGAGCCGCAGCTCCGAGTGCGGGGCGAAGCTGACCGGAGCGCCGGTGCGCTTCATGGCGTCGCGGTCGGCCTGGGTCGCGGGCAGGTTGTGACAGACCAGGAAGTCGGGTCCGAGGTAGCCCTGGGTCTCGAGGTCGGCGGGCTTGACCGCCGTCGTGGGGCCCTGGCCCGAGTGCACGCTGACCGGGATCCCGCGCTCGGTGAGCAGGGCCATCTCCGCCTGGAAGGTCGTCATGTTCGACGGGCCGCGGACGTTCACCCCGAGGTGCACCACGTCCTCGAACGGCGAGCTCGAGCCGAACCACTGGGTCCGGACCCGGTCGATGTCGGCGATGTCGATGAGCTGGGTAGCGGGCTGGCCGTCGCGGTGGCCGTAGGAGTAGCGCGCGCGGACGGCGGCGTCGCGGTGGGCGCGCAGCTCGGCGTCGGCGTACTCGGGCGCGCGGACGTTGTGGGCCCAGTTGTGGACCGTCGTGATGCCCGCGCTCGCCGCCTCGGCCAGGCCGAGGAGGACGCTGTTGTAGAAGTCGCGGGGCTCGTAGGCCGCCACGGTCGCCGACTTGGCCGGGAAGTACTCGAAGCCGTCCCCCACGAAGTTTCGGCCCAGCGCACTCCACATGTGGTAGTGCGTCTCGATGAATCCGGGCATCACGATCATGGCGCTCGCGTCGATCTGCTCGGCGCCGGCGGCCGTCAACCGGGAGCCGATCCGCAGGATCACCCCGTCCTTGACCTCGATGTCGACGTCCTGCTGGTTGCCGATCTCCGGGTCGACCGACACCAGGGCGGCATTCTTGATGAGGTAGTGGCCGCGGCCGATCTCGTTGGCCGGCCGCACCCGCTTCGCCGGCGCCGACTCGGCGTCCGCGTGGGGCACGCGCATCGCGAGCGGTACGACGGCGGCGGTGGCTCCGGCACCGGCGAACAGCGCGCGACGCGAGACCCGCGGGGCCGGAACCGGGTGGCCGCAGCCGTCGTAGGCGGTCTCGGCGGCGTCGGAGACGTTGTCGGAGGGAGAGGGACCTGGCATGGGGAGTCTGCTTTCGTCGTGCTCGGGAGGACGGGGACGGCCCAGGCCGCCTGGCCGCCACCCCCTCAGCGCTTCTGGCTGCCGGCCGCACGCGAGCGGATCCGCAGTGGTGGAGCGGCGGCTCCGACGCACTCATCCGATCGTCGCGAGGCGGCGATGACACTCGTGCGACGCTGCACGAGTGATCGGCGACGCTAGGGGCCGGATCGTTTCGCCGCGTTTTCGCTGTGTCACAGGGACGTCACAGATTCAAGACCACTCTTAGGGGTGATGCCGACCCGCTCGTCCGGGAGCCCCGCCCGTCTCCGGCGGTCAGCGGTTCCTCCCTGCATGCCCGACCAGGGCGTGACGCCTCACTCATTCGAGGTCCGTTCGAAAGGGCCGGGACCGCTCGCGGTCGTCGCGATGACTATCGTCGCCGCGCCACCCAGAGAGGACCTCACCCATGGCCACTGATTACGACGCCTCCCGCAAGTCCGAGGAGGAGCAGAAGGAAGAGAGCCTCGAAGCGCTCCGGCTCACCTCCGGCGAGCAGGACAAGTCATCCGGCAAGGTGGACGAGGACGAGACCGAGGCCGCCGAGTCGTTCGAGCTGCCGGGCGCCGACCTGTCCCACGAGACCCTGACCGTCGAGGTCATGCCGAGACAGGCCGACGAGTTCACCTGCACCCGGTGCTTCCTGGTCCAGCACGTCTCTCGACGCTCCGCCACCGACAGCGACCACTGCCACGACTGCGACTGACCCAGCACCGGCCACGACGCCTCAAGGGACCCGCCGGAGTTCCGCAGGTCGCCCGCGCGCGGCGTCCCCACCGATCCGCTCGGATCACTGCGCGGTACCGACCCACGCCCCCGCGGCCAAGGCAAGGACCACGACCCCCGCCGGGACGAGGACGGTCAGGACGATCACGGGCGCGAGGACCCCGAGCAGCAGGCAGACGAGCACGGCCCGTGCGATCTGGGTGAGCGCGCCGATCCCGCGTACGACGGCGCGTGCATGAGCGATCGGCGACGGCCGGCGGGTCGCCACGACGCCGTTCGACGGGTTCATCGGCCACTCGTCGGGTGGGCTGGGCGCGTCTGGGTCGGCTCGACGCACGGTGGCTCATCGCGCCCCGCTGCGGGGAATCCCTCAGCGGCGGTCGGCAGGAGCCTCACAGCCACCGGGGGCTCGGTACCGCTCACCGCGGGAAACGGTCGTAGCGCGACGACGGCGCCATCTGGTGCGACCCAGACGATCGCGGTGGTGGGAGCCCCCTCCTGGTCGCGCAGCCACGTCTCATGTCGGGAGAGGCCGCAGTCCGGACACCGGTCGTTGGACCACCGATGACCACCCCGGACGCGCCGGCGGGCGGCTGCGCCGCCCAGCAGGGCAGTGGCGACAGGCCCCACCGGCTTCGTCGGCCTCGGAGCCCGGGTCACGCACACCACGTCTCGGTGCTGCGGTCGCCGGAGCGGATCGACTCCAGCGCCGCCTCGAGGTCCGCCCGCTTGGGAACCCAGCCGCGAGCGAGCTCCTCCCGGAGCAGGTCGATGAGGGCAGACCTCTCGACCGGGTCGAGCTCGAGGATCACGGCGCGCAGGGACTGCTCAGCGGGCACCGGACTCCGGCGGCTGCCGAACAACCTCCGTCGGCGAAGAGTGCCGGAGCGGACGCTGCGCACGACGGCGCGAACGCTCGTCCTGGGGCGACGGGTGTCTTGACGGAGCTTCACACCGGATAGACGCCTCGCCCCCCACCGCCTTACGCGGCTGCGGCCTGCACGGCCATCAGACCCAGCCGGGTGTCGGCAGGTGAAGATGCGACGGGTCACGGTGCGGGGAAGACGACCGCATCGTTGGCGGGATTCGGGTCATCGTTCTTCGGGGCGTTGATCCGGGCCGTCGCGACGAGCGGGCCCTCGACGGAGACGTCGAGGGCGAAGGTTCCGCCGCCCGGGGCCAGGGCGCAGACGATCCTGGTCGGGTCCCCGGCCGTCGTGACGCAGCTGCTCGTGGGAAAGTCGAAGTCCTGGTGCAGCTCGTAGCCGACCAGGTGCGCCACCTCGAAGGTCACCACCGTCGGGTCGTCGAACCCCACCACCTCGAGCTGCAGGTGGTAGGAGTCACCGAGATCGATGGTCGCGGCCGACCCGACGGCGAGATCATCCGTCGTCCTGGCAGGGGTCGGCGTCGGCGCGGGCGAGGTGGGACTGGGGGACGGCGACGACGACGGCGTCGGCCCGGATGGCGTCGTGGTCTTCGCCGGTAGCTCCTCCACGGTCGCCGACGGCAGAGGCGCCTGATCTCCCTGCGTGCTCGACGGAACCGGTGGAGACGGATGCGGCGTCGAGGGTGCCTGGGCAGGACCGGACGGGGCCCCGAGTGGCTTCGGGGGTGCAGCACGTGCCGGGGTTCCCGGGTCGTCGGGCGACGATGTCGACATCGGCTCCTGCGGGACCGGTGTCCGGGTCGCCCGAGTGGGACCCCCGGAGAGGTGCTCCGCGGCGCCGAGGGCGAGGGGACCCTCGGAGGCGTCGCTCTCCCGGGTGAGGGCCAGAGCGATCCCGACGGTCAGGGCGAGGACGGCCACCGAGGCGACCGCCGCCACCAAGGGGCGCTCCGTCAGCCGACGGGGAACACCGAGCACCCCGCGGGGGTGCAGCAGACCGTCGTGCGGACGAACAGCGCGGGAGCCGGCCGTCGGAGGCCGGGTCGCGGCGTACCCCGACGCGGCGGCGCCCAGGACGGCGGCACCGAGAACGGCGGCGAGCCTGCTGTTGACGGCGTCGAGCTCGAGGTAGGCCGCCGTACAGCGACGGCACTCGCCCAGATGCCCCTCGACCTGGTCGAGTCTCCGCCGGTTCAGCCTCCCCCGGACGTAGGCGGGCAGCTGCTCACGGACCGGGCGGCACTCGTCCGGTGCCGGCGCGGCCAGATGGGCATCCAGGTAGGCACGACGCAGTCCCTCACGAGCTCGGAAGTTCAGCGCCGCCACGGCGTTCGCCTTGATGCCGAGGAGCCGACCGACCGTCTCCTGGTCGTCACCCTCGACCGTGGTGTGCCAGATGACCGCCTGCCATCTCTCGGGCAGGCTCCGGAACGCCTCCGCGAGGGTGCGCGACTCGCGAGCGGCCTCGACCGCGTCCCCCTCGGCGGCCACGCCGCCGAGCATCTCGTCGATGTCGACGGGGGTGGCCCGACCCACCCGGCGGATGTGACTCACGTACGCGTTGCGGACGGAGGTCAGGAGATAGGGACGGAACGCGACCGACGGTCCCTTCCCGTCGCGCATGGCCTGGAAGACCCGCATGAACGCATCAGCCACCACGTCCTCGGCGGTGACCGGGTCCGACAGATGACGCGCCAGCCGCAGCGCGGCCTCACGGTGTCGCCGATACAGCTCGGCGACGGCCGTGTCGTCGGAGAGCCGAGCGGCCTCGATCAGGTCGAGGTCGGAGACGCCGGCGCTTGCGGCCCCCGGCTCCGCAAGCTCGGTCATGCGTCGGGCCGCCACGTCGTGTGGTCGTGCCGCTGAACGACGTCGCCACCGACGCCGGCGGGACCAGCCGTGATCGGGCCCCTGCCTCCGGGAGCCACCCGTGTCCCTGCCCCGACCATTGCCATCGGGTCGCCGCCCTCTCGTCCGCGCCACGCCTGGAGACGTGATCCCGAGAGGGAGACGCGCGGGACGTGGACCGCTTACGCGGACCGCGGACGTTTCTCACCCGCCGCTCTCGGAGGACTGGTCGAGATGGGCGGCGAACAGCGGTGCAACGGAGAACACCATGCCCTCCTCCTGACCGTGGCGCTGGGAGGCGATCTGCTCCTCCTGCGCGGCCACGACGGCCGCCAGAGCGTCGCGGTAGGGCCCCCGGTACGACGTGATGCCGGTCGCGACGTGACGGCTCATCACCAGGTGCGGTCGATCCAGGTCCGCCACCTCTTCCTGCACGATCCGTTCCAGGAGCAGTCCGGCCCAGTCGACCGCGGGCGAGGTGGCTCCACCCTCCGCGTCGAGCGGCTCGTCCGTCACGCCGACCTCCCTCTCGATCGGTCACGGTCCCGTCGGCGCTGGACCCTCTCGTGGTCCCGCGGCCGTCCACCACCCCAGCAGCGACCCAGGTGCGAGGGTCGGCCTCGCCGCTCCGACACCGGAGCCGCGAGGAGCAGGAGGAGCGGGGTTCGGAAGAGACGCCGGAACGTGTGGCGAGCGCGATGGGCGAGCTGGTGGGTCGCGTTGGCCGTCAGGTGGATCTCGTCGGCCAGCTCGGCGACCGAGAGCCCGTCGACGACCAGCCTGATGAGCGCGTACCGCTGCCGTGCCGGCATGCGCTCCAGGGTCAGGACCACCTCCCGGCGCTCATCCAGCGCCAGCACCGGGTCGTCCGTCGAGGCTACGAGGACCGACATCCGCGCCACCGCCTCCGCATCACGCTCTCGCCGGCGGAACACGTCGATCACCAGGTTGCGGGCCACCGCCTGCAGATAGGCACTCAGGGACCGCGGTCCGTCGTGGACCGTGAAGCGGGTCAGGGTCCGGACCATCGCCTCCGAGGCGACGTCGTCGGCTTCAGCCTGGTCACGCAGCAGCAGGGCCGAGTACCTGCGCACCCAGGGATGGTGCCGCCGCCACAGCTCCTCCCAGGCCCCCTCATCCCCGCTTCGCAGTGCCGCGAGCAGGATCCGATCCCTGCTCTCGTCCTGCGGCTCGTCCTGGACCTGGTCCGGTCGACGTTGGTCGGCGGTACGAGGAGGGGCATCCACCCGGCCCGGCGTGAAGGGAAGGTCGTCATCTGCGCTGGTCACGCTGCGAAGACGCCGCCACAAGACGCTTACTTACGCGTCGTGCGCCGGCAGTGCTCGGGCCCACGGCCCAGACCTCCTAACCGGGATCTCCGGCGCAGGAGGTCGCCGACTCACGGGCGACGGAGGCCATCGCAGCGGTGTCCTTCTCGGAAGGTCGGTAGTCGTCGTCCTTCGCCACCATCGCGCGCAGGAAGGAGTCCGAGAGCTCGGAGTCGTCGAACAGGGTCGCCATGCAGTCGGCGAGGTCCTCCGACGACGCGCCCCCGGCGAGCGATTCGTCGACGATGACCTCGGCGAGGTCATCACGCGAGGGCCGAGCGTCGTCGGAGGAGCACGCGGCAAGGACCCCGGCAACGAGGACCAGGGAGCCGACTGCCATGCGGGCTGACGTGCGGAGCATCGAGGCACCTTTCGGGGACTGAGATCGACGGTGGGATCGAGAAGTGTGCTCCCGCCCCCACGTCCTCGGCCGGGGCGCAGAAGCCCCGGCCAGGGGCCGGCGGGGACGGGAGCACGGGCGCCTGGGGCGGACGCCCGACCACGGAGCCGCCCACCCGGCGTCCGTCCGAAGGACGACCGGGCCCTCCGGACGGCCACCGCGGATCAGGGGGACCAGGCACACGGTCGACCGTCCGTGGTCGGCCGTGTGCCCGGGTGCTGCCGGCGGGTGAACCAGGGGTGGAAGCCCCGCCGCCCACTCCCTCCCCGAGGAGTCGGGGCTGGTGGGACGTGGACCGGGACACCGCGATCGCGGGAGTCCCGACCCACGCCCATGTTGAGCGCTGGCCCCGTGGGGCCCGGCGTTCTCAGATCTCGTCGGCGGTGACGACGAGGTTCTTGGTGTAGTGGAACTTCCCGTTGGGGTAGGTCACCTTGCCGGTGCAGGTGATCAGGGTGAGCCGGTGCGCCCCGGTGGTCGCGAACGCATCCGCGGGGAGTTGACCCGTTCGCTGGTAGGTCCGCATCCGGGTGACGCGGAACCTCCGGGTCTGGCCGTTCTCGGTCACCGTGACGACCGCACCCTTCTTCAGCGACTTCAGCCGGTAGAGGGCACCAGGGTTGTCGCGGTCGTCGGAGACGTGGCCGGCGATCACGGTCGACCCGATCACGTCGTCGACGTGCGCGGTGCGGCTGTACCACCCGACCCGACGCACGTCCTTCGGGACGGCCAGGACGCCACCGGTGACCCGACTGTCGTCGACCGAGGTCTTGATCCCCAGGCCGGGGATCGACAACGAGGTCCCGGCCCGCCGCACCACTCCCCTGCCGTTCGGCGGGGAGTAGAGCTTCCTGGTGTGACGCGGGGCGAGGGCCACCTGCGGAACGTCGATGCCGGACGCCTGTCGCTCGGCGAGCTCCTGGGCCTCCTTCGCCGACACGACCGGCAGGTCGCCGGCGTCACCCGCGGGGATGTTGCCGTCCTCGACCCCGTCAGCGATATCCAGGACCTGCGCGATCTGCTCCAGGAAGTCGAGGTCGCCGTCAGCGAACACCCCGGCGACGTCAGCCTCGACGGCGCTGAGGGCGCTCTCCCGGGCCTCTCCGGTGAAACCGGTCGGGACCGAGGGCACCGGCGGTGCGGCCCGGGTGGCGATCAACGTCTCTCGGGCGACACCGCACCCTTCCGTGGCAGCCTTGGTGAACTTCGTGCCCGCGACCGTCATCGACCACGAGTACCAGCCGGGCTCGGTGACCCGGACGGCCTTGCTCCGGTAGTTCGTCGTGGTCCTCGCCCGCCCGGTGGCGGTGAACGCGACCTTCTTGACGACGTGGGCCTTGGTGCACCGGATCGCCTTCTCGGTCTCGAACGGACCGTAGAGAGCGCCGGTGACCCTCGCCCTGACCCCCTTCGGCAGGCCTCGGACGATCACCTTGTCCGTGACCTTGACGCCACCCCTCGACGGCAGGACGAGGGCCTGGCGCGACGAGACCGTGGACACCGTGACCTCGGACTTGCCCGGCGGGGCCTGCTTCACGGTCGTGTGCGTGGTCTCGGCGGGGATGGCGCAGGCGGTGCGCTGCGCGTCGTACGCCGCGCTGGCCACGTTGGACTGGACGTAGGTGTACCAGCCCGCCTTGGTCAGCGTGACCGGCGGCGTGGTGACGGTGCCGTTGCCGGCGACCGTCATCGTGCCCTCCGCGAAGACCGACCCCGGGGCGCAGGTGATGGCCGCCTTGGTCGGGTAGGGCCCGTAGAGCTCCCACTTCATCTGCACCGGAGCACCCGGGACCAGCCCCGACACGACGACCTGGTCGGTGACCCGGTCCCCGACCTCGGTCGCCTGGTCGCTGATCGTGGTCACGTAGCCCGGCTGCGACGGCTCGAGCACGACCCCCTGGTCGATGTCGAGGTTCGCGCTGTCGGCCGCGAGCACGATCGGCGCGGTGACGCCCGTGGTAACCTCGCCGTCGGAGTCCTCGGCGCGGTCGCCCCCGACCCCCTGCTGGGTGAACCTCTGCCACGCCTTCAGCGAGGCGGGGTCGAAGGTCACCGTGTAGGTGCCCGAGGCCAGACCGTCGAACAGGTAGCTCCCGTCCGCGCCCGTGGTGGTGCTGGCCGTGACGGTGTTGCCGTCCAGGTCGGTGCCGCTCAGCCGGACCGTGAACCCGGACAGGCCCGGCTCCCCGGCATCCTGCACCCCGTCACGGTCCTGGTCGATCCACACCCGGTCGCCGATGGACGAGGAGATGATCTCGATCGCCCGGCTGGCCGGCCCGACGCTCTGGCTGACCCCGTCGGCGCGACCCGAGGTGCGGTTGACGTAGACGTCACCGCCACGGTTGCCCGACGGCGTCATCGTGATGCCCACGGTGAGCTCGTCACCGGGCTCGAAGTCGCCGGTCCGCACGAACCGCAGGCCAGTGACCTGGGCCGGCGAGGCCGGACAGTCGGCCGCGGCCCCTGATCCGGAGACCACCGCGCCGCCGGCGGGTGCGTCGCACCAGACGGTGGCACCTGCTGCCCCGTTGGACGCGTGAGCCGGGTCGATCGCGATCGCGGTCGACGGCGCCTTGGTGTAGCGCAGGGCGATGCCCGTGCCGGCCGTGACCGCCGCCGAGTCGAAGCGCAGCGACCCGGTGAAGTCCGAGCCGTTCAGACCATCGGTCGGCAGTACGTCGATGACATCGACGTTCGAGACGTTCTGCGGAGCATCGACGTTGGCGAAGTCGACGCTCCACTGCAGCCGCCGTGGAGCAGCGACACCGTCCGGGTTCACCTCCACGACCGTCTGGGGCGTCGACTTGGCGATCTTGATGCCGGTCGGGACCACGACCTGGATGTCGACCGAGTCGCGGCGCAGGGCCGCCGAGGTCGGGTCACCCTCCGAGGACACCAGGGTCGTGTTGGTGTACACCCCGTTCAGGGCGGTGCCGAGGATCTCCACGGTGTACACGATGGGGTCGATCACGGTGCCGATGGCCTGCTGCCCGAGGTTCCACCGGACGTACTGCCGGTTCGTGGGACAGGTGAGCTCCGAGCCCGCCGGTGCTCCCAGCTGGACGACGTCCGGGGTGATGGCATCACCCGTGGTCTCGTGCTTGGAGGACACGAACTGCTGGTAGCGCGGCAGGCAGTCCTCGATGACGACAGGGGCCGTGACCCCGGCCGGGACGTCCGCCGTGAGGGTCGGGTTCAGCCGGTAGTCCACGTTGTTCCCCGCGGCGTACTGCGGCACCGCGGTGTCCGTGAAGGGACCCGAAGGGCCGTTGCGAACCCACTTCCGGATCCGCGCGGTCGCGGTCCCGATGGTGAGTCGGTCACCCCAGGCGTCGGCGTGGGTGGCCGGGACGTAGTTGGACTGCTGATAGCTGGCCGAGGGGTCCGCCAGGACACCGGCGAGGTCGGTGACGCCGTCGACGCGCTTGTAGGCGCCCCAGTTGCCGATCACGTCTCCCTGGACGCCGGCGGTGGACTTGACGGTCTGGGCGATCGCGAGGTTGACGGTGAATCCGTTCGAGACGCTGTTGTACTCCGAGCTGAACGACACCCGGACGCGATTCACCCCGCTGTACATCCCTGCGCCGTCGACGGTCGCGCCGGGCACGTCGGCCGGATCGGTGAACCAGGATCCGGTCGTGCAGTCCGACGCGGACCCCGAACCCGCCGGGCCGCTGGAGAACTCGATCCGCAGGTTGTCCAGCTCCGAGATCGGCAGGGTGTCCGAGCCGTCCTTCGAGAAGTACGAGATCCACGCTGGCGCACCGCCCGACGGACGCGAGGACGGCGTACCACTTCCGGCAACATTCGCGGCCGTCAGCGCCAGCTTCGACTCGTCCCACACGTCGCAGCCGAAGTAGCTCCGGGCGTAGGTGGTGCCCGAGTTCGGGATGCCGGTGCTGTTGAAGTACAGGTTGCTCTGGATGGGTTGGCCTGGGAGGACCACGGTGTTGCCGTCGCGCAGGCCCGCGGATCCGGGCGGTCCCTGCCACAGGCCGGTGCCGGGCGAGAATGCCCCGGCGGAGGTGTTGCCCGCGCGGCCCCACTGCCCGGAGAAGTACTTGTTGAAGCCCTCGCCGGTCTGCACGGCGATCACGGCGTCACGGTCGTTGTTGCTGAGATCCTCGCCGGTGTTGGGGTTCCCGGTGATGTCGTTCGCGACGATGTCGGTGTAGGTGTTCTCGGTGGCCAGCGTCCAGGAGTTCCCGTCGGCTCCGACGATGCCGAGGTCGAGGACCGCGTCCATCGGGACATCGATCAGGACGGTGAAGGCGATGACGTAGCCGGTGTCGGCCGGGAGCGGGTTGGTGTTGCCCGTCTGGGTCGGCACGTAGTAGCCGGTGGTGTCGGCGCCGGTGATGGTGACGTCGATCGGCGTGCCGGTGCCGCCCGGCTGGACACAGTTGATGACGCCGGAGTTGGTCACGGCATTGTGATCGCCTGACTCGCTGCCACCGCCGGTGTAGGGCAGTCCGCCCCAGAGGTGGGTGATGTTGCCGCAGTTGTTCAGGCGCGGGGCGTACTGCGCGACGGCAGCAGCCTCAGACCCGGCAGCGGTGACCGCGGCGGCCCAGACGGTCGGGCCGTAGAACACCGCAGGGCTGATGTCGTCGGTCATCGTGATTGGCGAGGCCAAGGGCGTGATGCCCTTGCCGCCCGGGGTCGAGTTGACCGTCAGCGGGTAGTGGACGCGTCGGCACGAACGGGTCGCGTCGAAGCTGCAGGCGACAGCCGCAGGCTCCTGGTAGTACGGACCCGTGTTCTCGTTCGTCGACGTGCCCCGCTTCGAGACATCGAAGTCAGCAGCAGCCGAGACCACCTGGGTCACGCTGGGCGAGACCGCCGGGGTCGACACCTGGTTGGTCGTGGCGCTCACCGAGAACGGGCCCATCGAGGCACCCTGCGGCATCTCGGGGCGCACCTTCGCGACGAACTTGTAGTCCAGCGCGGTGCCCTCGCTCTGGTTGTCGACCACGCAGGTCACCGTCTGCGTCGGCAGCGACTGGTACGACGTGCTCGTCACCGGCAGCGTCGGCGCGCCGATCGAGGCTGGCGTCACCGACGAAGCCCCGCCACAGAACGGTGGGAGCGACACCAGCTCCTGGCCCTGCGGGAGGGTGAAGGTCATCGTCGGTGCGGTCGCGTCCCCACCCTCGTAGCGGATGCCGACGGTGTAGGTGACGGTGTCGTTGGTCCGCACGACATCGTTGCCCGCACCTGAGTCGTGCCCCGGCGCATCGTCGGCATCGAACGGACCGGTGCCGGTCTGTTGGCTCAGCGTCAGGGTCAGTGTCTCGTCGCCCGGCGCAGCGACCGACGGAAGCGCCGAGACGACGACCGCGCCGAGCGCGATCAGCGCCAGCGACGTGACTGTCCGCTTCTTCCGCCGTCCCCGCCAGGCGGCGAGTCGGTGTTGTCCTGTCATGGTGGATCTCCCCTGGTTTCGTCTCTGTGAGCACCCGGCGCTGGTCTCGGCCGGAGGTCCCGAGTCAGGAGGAAGACGGGCGTACAAGAAGGTGGCTTACGCGGTTCTCCAGGTGGGCTAGCCCGGAAGACCCATCACCGGGAAAGGGCCCCAGAGGCGGACCAGGTGTGCTTCCTGGCGTCCAGGCCATCAGGGACTCATGAGCCACTCGCGTCGGAAGGCGGGATGGTCGTCGTAGCTCGATGCCATGCGCCGCAGTGCGTCCTCGAGGCCCCGGAGCTCGGCGGCCGAGACCTCCCGACCGCCGACGACATCCGATCGCTTGCGGCTCAGGAGGTCGTGCAGACGATGGTGCGCCTGCGCGGCGACCGGGTCACCCCTGACGCCCGCCGCCGAGGCCGCCTCGACGTTGCGGGCCACGACGAACTCGAAGAGCTCCTGCAGGTTGAGGTTCACGGCAGAGGGACGACCCCTCCTCGCTGGTTCTTACGACGACGGCCGTGCACTCCGGTGCCGACGGACCTGTCGTCAGTCGGCACCGGACTCCGCCCGTCGCCTCGCGAGCGGCGCGAGGACGCTCCAACCGACGAACTTTAGTGAACGGCGCGTTCACTATTGACCTGAGTGTGACCGTCGCCATACAGTCGCCCTGCTGGCCATTGAAACGTTTTAGACGTGGGCTGGCTGTTCATCGACCCGGGATCTCGGTCGTCCCCGGAAAGCCTCCAGGAGAAGACATGCCCTTTCGCGCGCCGTCAGGACGGCCCGACCCACTCGCGAGCACCTCGAGGGGAGCTCCCCAGCCACGTGCTCGCTCATTCAAGGCACGTCCCGCCATGCTCGTCGGCTCGATGGCTCTCTCAGCCGTCGTCGGTCTCTCCGCGCTTCCGGCGCTGGCCGCGCCCACGAGCGCGACCGCTCCTGGCGCCGCTACGAGCACAGCCGCACTCGCGGGCTCGACAAGCCCGACCGCCGACGGTGCCGGACCGTTCACCAACCCGCCGATGGCAGACAGGCCGATGTACCGCTTCTGGAACGGCGGAGGTCTGATGACGCCGGAGTCGATCCAGCAGCAGGTCTCGCAGATGAAGGAGGCTGGAGCAGGCGGGTTCGAGGCCAACTTCCTTGTCGGCGAGGTCACCGCGGGCGGCAAGATGCCCGGCTACGTCCCGGCTCAGCACGGGTTCGGGACCAGCGAGTTCACCCGTGCCTGGACCCAGCTGTTCGAGGAGGGCAGGAAGCAGGGGATGCTGGTCGACCACCTCTACACCCCGGGGTGGTCCGCGGGCATCCAGGGCCTCTCACCGGACGAGCCTGGAACCGCCAAGGAGCTCGTCTATGGCTCGGTCTACCTCGACGCGGGCCAGAGCTTCTCGGGGGCCGTGCCGACGCGGGCTCTACCGGGCGGCGTGACCAAGCGTGTTCTGGAGGGGGTCGTCGCGTACCGCTGCGAGACCAACTGCGCCGGCACCGGTGTCCCGACCCTCGACCCGGACAGCGCCGTCGACCTCACCGCGACCGTGTCCGGCACGAACCTCGCCTACACCGCCCCGGCGGCGTCCGGGCGCTACGTGATCGTCGCGGCGTGGTCGCAGGGCACCGGCCAGACCATCCGGCTCGCCGACACCGCGACCCCCAGCTTCATGGTCGACCACTACGGCGCCGCCGGCGCCCGGGCCATCATCGACTACTGGGAGGAGAACATCCTCGACCCCGACCTGCGGGCGGCCATGAGGGCCAGCGGTGGGTCGCTGTTCTTCGACTCCCTCGAGATCAATCGCTACGGCCAGGAGGTCCGACACTGGACCGACGACTTCCTCGACGAGTTCCGCGAGCGACGCGGCTACTCCCTGCGTCCCTACATCGCCACGCTCTCCACCGCCGACCACCTGACGTTGGCGTCGAAGCCGCTCTTCGAGTTCAGCGGCGGCGTCGGCAAGCGGGTCCGCGAGGACTACCTGCAGACCCTCGGCGAGCTGTTCAACGAGAACCACATCGGGCTTCTCAAGGACTGGGCCGCGACCTACGACATGACGATTCGCGGCCAGGCCTACGTCGACTGGGGCCCCGGAGCGATCAACCGCACCGACGCGGCGATCGCACTCGACATCCCCGAGCAGGAGGCCAACAACCGCACCGACGCCGAGCGTCCGCTCTTCAGCGTGGAGGAGTCCGACGCGTGGCGTCAGATCTCCTCGGCGAAGTCCCAGGTCGGCGGCAACCGCATCTCGTACGAGGCGGGCACCTTCGGCCGTGCCGACGGCCTCGCTCGGGCATCGCTCGTGGCGAGGATCAACTCCCAGTTCGCGCTGGGCATGAACGAGGTCATCTATCACGGCTGGCCCGACCAGTCGCCCGGCGCGTCGAACCAGTGGCCGGGATTCTTCCCGTTCGCGAAGCAGGCCCCTGAGAACTACGGCATCCAGGTCCCGATGTTCGAGGACGACAAGACCATCAACACCTACGTGGGCCGCATGCAGAACGTGCTGCGCCGAGGCACCCTGGCCAACGACGTCGCCGTCTACTGGGACGGCATCGGCAGGTCGACCTACGACGACGATGGACTTTCGAACGCCGGGTACACCTACGGCTTCATGAACAGCACCCTGGTCACCGATCCCAGCGCGAGCCTGGACGACGGCCGCCTGACGAAGCTCGGCTACCGCGCCCTGGTCATCGACGGCACCAGCACCAGCGCTCCCCTGGACTTGGCCGCGGCCAAGCGCATCCTGGGGTGGGCCCGCTCGGGGTTCCCGATCGTCGTCGTGGGCGACCTTGCCCCGCGGGTGCGGGGCTACCGCCCCGGTCAGGACGGCGCCATCCAGAAGGTGCTCAACGACCTCCTCGCCGAGAACTCCGTCACGACCGTCCCCAGCCACACGCGGGTGCCGAGAGCCCTCGCTCGGGCTGGCGTGACCGCGTCGGCCAGCTATGACGCTCCCCTGGTGACCTTGCACCGTAAGGCCGCGAACAGCGACTACTACTACCTGTTCAACGAGGACACGAAGCAGACGGCCACCACGGTCACGCTGCAGGGTGACGGGCAGCCGTACCGGTACGACGCGTGGAGCGGCTCCGTGACGCCCATCGCCGAGTACACCCGCACCCCCTCGGGCGTCCAGATCGAGGTGGACCTGGCCACCGGCACCGGAGAGCTCGTGGCCATGACCCGAGGCAACGAGGACACCCCAGCGAAGGCCTGCGCGGTCAACGTCACCCGCACGAGCGCTGACGAGGTCCGGGCAGAGGCCGACGCGCTCACCGTCCGCGCCGACGCCGCCGGTTCCTACGTCAGCACCCTCAGCGACGGATCGTCGGTGACGACCAGCATCCCCTCGGTCGGCGCGCCCATCCGGCCGTCCACGTGGAAGCTGGCCGTGACGTCCTGGACCGGTGGCCCTGGCGGACCCAACGACACCCTCAAGACGCCTCTCGCTGCACGTGATGTGACGACGAAGACGGATGGCACTCTCCCGAGCTGGCAGGAGATCGCCGGCCTGGAGAAGGTCTCGGGAACCGCGACGTACACGACGACCATCGACACCGGGGCGGGCTGGACCGGCGGGGCCGGGGCCCACCTCGACCTCGGAACCGTCCTCGGTACCGCCCAGGTCACCGTCAACGGACAGCGCCTCGATCCGGTCGACCAGGTCACCCAGCACCGGGTCGACCTCGGCGACCACCTGAAAGCCGGCACCAACCAGGTCGTCATCCACATCGCCACGCCCGTCTACAACGCCGGCCTCGACAGCAGTGACGCCTATGGCCTCGTCGGCCCGGTCATCGTCCAGCCCTACGGCGCGGCCAAGCTGACCACAGCATGCGACACCTTCACCCCGCCCACGCAGCCGCCGGCGGCGCAGCCCAAGCAAGCCTCGAAGGTGAAGCTGAAGGTCAACGCGCATGTGCAGGTCCGCGGCGCCAGTCGCCGCATCCGGGCCACCACCACGGTCACAGCTCGCCAGGACATGAGCGGCAAGGTCGTCTTCCGCATTGCCGGGCGCAAGGTCACCCGCACCCTCAATGCGAAGAACACCGCCACCTTTCGGCTCCCCAAGGGGCTGAAGGTCGGCAGGCACGCGCTGCGCGTTCACTACCTCGGTGACCGCAGCACCAAGCCTGCGAAGTCGAGGAAGATCTGGATCCGCGTCAGCAAGCGCTGACCCCTCCCACCACGGTGCCGTGGTCGCGGCTCCCTCCGCGACCACGGCACCGGCGTACGTGCCGGCCCCGACAGGCCCCGGCTGCGCTAGGCCAGAGACCGAGTGCGACGCGCCCGAGCTGCGTGGAAGTCCCCGTCACGATTCACGTCATCGTCGGCGCGGTGCGCCAGCGGTTGATCTGGGCAGGTCGACACCGGGCGCGTTCTGCAACCCACGCTGCGGCCGTGCCGGCACCACCCGAACCGCCCCGCTGGACTGTTGCGGCACCATGACGCCTGTGGATAGCGCACCGCGGGAGCCCGAGACTGCGGCCCGCAGGACCCGGCGCCGGGGTCGCGTCCTCGAGGACGAACTCCTCCAGGCCGCGTGGGAGGAGCTGGCCGAGAAGGGCTGGCACGGCTTTACCATGGAGGGCGTCGCCGCACGAGCTCGATCAGGGAAGGCGTCGCTGTACGCACGGTGGTCCAGCCGAACCGCGCTCATCCGCGCAGCCATGTACCGCAACGCGGTCCAACCGGTCCCGGTCATGCCCAGCCTCGGGTCACTCCGAGCCGACCTCATCCGCGGGCTTCACACCTCGGGCCGCAACTTCGAGTCGCCTTTCGGGCAGGCGATGCGGGCCGTGATCGCCGACGCAGGAGTGGCACCAGTGCCCCCCACGGACGACCAACGCCCCATCGAGTCCGTCCTGCTCTGCCTGCGCCACGCCTACGACAGAGCCGACCCCCTCATCGACGGACTGCGCTTCACCATCCCTCCCCACGACATTCCCGCGCCCGTCATCAACCTCGGGCCACAGATGGCCTCACTCGACTTCCTCTCCAACGGCGTCGCGTCGAGCGACAACCGCGTCGAACAGATCGTCGACGACATTTGGCTCCCGGTTCTTGCTCACCACGCCGGAGGCCGAGCCGACGACGTCTGACCCGGCCTCCCGGGTGCCTGGACACCCGTCCGCTCACCGACACCGAAGCCGCGCCGACATCGGGTGTTGCAGCAGTCCCCTTCGACCATCCATCGTCCCGAGACTGGCTCACCATCGCAGGGCTGAAACCGTCCGCTCTAGCCCAGAGTCCACCCACGACGATCTCGACTCACACACCCAATGCATGCAGGTCCTGAGGAACCAGGACGGCGCTGCGCCCCGTTGCCAAGGCATACCCCCGTGTAGCCGAAGTCGCAGGCCACCGCGTCAGCCTGCTTGACGCCTCCCACAACGACCCGCAACGTTGGCACGTATCTGTCACGCGCTCCGCGCCACACCATGGCGGCATCGCGTTTCCGTAGGTCAGCGACTTGCAGGCTGCCGTGAGGCGGTAGGTCCGAAACCCGCTTGGCCGGATACCCTGAGCCCGTATCGCAACAGGGCCCCTGACCTGCGTTTCCGCAGGTCAGAGGCCCTTTGCTTCCCTGGTGGCAGATGAAGGATTCGAACCTTCGAAGG
Source organism: Nocardioides lianchengensis (assembly GCF_900101465.1). Taxonomy (GTDB): domain Bacteria; phylum Actinomycetota; class Actinomycetes; order Propionibacteriales; family Nocardioidaceae; genus Nocardioides; species Nocardioides lianchengensis. Next base: position 103,390 of record NZ_FMZM01000007.1, on the reverse strand, counting down.
CTACGCCGACGGATTTACAGTCCGCTCCCATTGGCCGCTCGGGCAATCTGCCAGGGATGTCGTCGTCCCAGCTTGGCCGGTGGACAACGAGACGAAAGAATAGCGCAGCCCCATCAGCAGCACGAAACCGTCACACGAGGAGCACCCATGGCCGACTCGTCCTTCGACATCGTCAGCAAGATCGACCGCCAGGAGGTCGACAACGCGCTCGGGCAGGCCGCCCGCGAGATCGCGACCCGGTTCGACTTCAAGGGCACCGGCGCCACCATCGAGTGGCAGGGCGACGAGGCGATCGAGATCACCGCGTCGGCCGACGACCGCGCGACCGCCGTACTCGACGTCTTCAAGGACAAGCTGATCAAGCGCCAGCAGAGCCTGAAGATCCTCGACGCCTCGGAGCCGCGGGCGTCGGGCCAGCAGTCCAAGATCGGCATCGCACTCAAGGAGGGCATCAGCTCCGAGGACGCGAAGAAGATCTCCAAGCTGATCCGCGACGAGGGGCCCAAGGGCGTCAAGGCGCAGATCCAGGGCGACGAGCTGCGCGTGTCGTCGAAGAAGCGCGACGACCTCCAGGCCGTGCAGGCCCTGGTCAAGCAGCAGGACTACGACTTCGCGGTGCAGTTCACGAACTACCGCTGAACCCGGGGCGTCGCGCCGACATTCGGCGCGACGCCCTCGGACCGCCTAGACTGCAGTTTGTCGAGTCATCTTGTTGTGTTAGGACGGTTGAGCCATGGCCAGTGGACGACGCCCCCGCGGGCACGGACCGACCGTCGCCGTGGTCGGGGCCGGGGCAGCCGGCACCCTGGTCGCGCTCCACCTGACCCGCACCGCCGCCCGCCGCAGCACCGGGCTCGACATCGTCCTCGTCGACCCGGTCGACCGCCGCGGCCAGGGCGTCGCCTTCGGTACTCCCGACGAGCAGCACCTGCTCAACGTGCCGGCCTCGGGCATGACCGCGCTGCCCGAGGAGCCGAGCCACTTCGCCGCCTGGCGCCAGCGCGAGGCCGAGGACGTCGACCCCGACGCCCGCACCCACCCCTACGACTTCGCGCCCCGGCGCCAGTGGGCCCGCTACCTCGACGAGACCCTCGACGAGGCGCAGCGCGCGTCGTACGGCGAGGTGGGGCTGCGGCACGTGCGCCAGCAGGTTGTCGGCGTACGACGCACCACCAGCGGGGTCTCACTGCGCACCGGCTGCGGCGGCGAGGTCGTCGCGGACGCCGCCGTGTTCGCGTCCGGCCTGCCCGCCGCCGGCAGCGCCTGGGCGCCGGAGTCGCTCACCGCCTCCCCCTTCTTCGTGGCCGACCCCTGGGCCCGCGGAGCCCTCGACGTCGTACGACGTGACCGCAGCGGGCCGGCCGACGTGCTGCTGGTCGGCACCGGCCTGACCATGGTCGACGTCGTCTTCTCGCTCACCGACGGCGCCAACCGCGACGACCGGGTCGTCCACGCGATCTCCCGCGGCGGCCGGCTCCCGCAGGTGCACGCGCCGCAGCCGCAGCTCGCCGCGATCCCCGACATCTCCGACTGGGGCACCGGCCTGGCCGACGTGCGGGCCGCGGTCGACCGGCACGTCGCCGAGGTCCGCAGCACCACCGGCGACTGGCGGCCCGCGCTCGACGGGCTGCGGTTCCGGGTCCAGGAGCTGTGGGGCCGGTTCTCCGCCGAGGACCGCGAAGCCTTCCTGACCGAGGACGCCGGACGCTGGAACACCTATCGCCACCGGATGGCTCCCTCCAGCGCGGTCCGGCTCGACGGCCTGCGCGCCGAGGGCCGCCTGGCGATCGGCAGTGGCCGGGTCGCCGACTGCGAGCCGCTGCCGACCGGCGGCCTGCGCGTGACCCTCGACGACGGCAGCACCCGCGAGGTCGGCTGGGTCGTCAACTGCACCGGCCCCCAGTCCGACCTGCGCCTGCTCGGCAACCCCGTCCTCGACGACCTGCTCCGCGAGCGTGGTGGCGCCGCCCTGGCCTCGATCGACGTCGCCGGCCTCGGCCTGCGCACCGCCGACGGCCGGCTGCTCGCCTCGGACGGCGAGACCGACGCCCCGCTGTGGACCATCGGCGCGCTGCGCCGTGGCGAGCTGTGGGAGACCACCGCCGTCCCCGAGATCCGGCTGCAGGCGGCCTCCGTCGCCCGGGCGGTCCTCGACGAGGTCGCCCCGCTCCCCCGCCGGCTCGCCGACGGTCGCCTGGTCGGCGGCCGGCACCCCGTCGCCCGTCCCCGCGACCCGCTCGGCCTGCCGATCTCGACCACCAGCGAGGCTGCGGCGGCCTACAACGCCGGCCTCGAGCGGCTGATGCGGCTCCAGGACGGCGCCGAGGAGCAGCTGCGCCGGGCGACCGAGCTCGACCCCGGCTTCGCGCTCGCCCACGCCGCCCTCGCGATGCTCGGCCACGAGGCCGGGGCCGACGCCGACGTACGCGCCTCGCTCGACGCCGCCCGCAAGGCCGCCCGTCAGCGCGGCGACGACCGCGAGCGCAGCCTGGTCGACGTGGTCGGCCTCCGGGTCAAGGACGTACGACGGGCCGGGGCCGACGCCCTCATGCACCACATCTCGCTGCACCCGCGCGACGTCCTCGCCGTCTCGGCGGCGGTCCCGACGATCGCCTTCTCCGGCGTCACCGACGTCCAGCAGGAGGCGTGGGACCTGGTCGAGGGCCTCGCCCCGGCGTACGGCGACCACTGGTGGTACATCTCCCTGCTCGCCTTCACCCGCCAGGACCAGGGCCTCTTCGACGAGGCCGGCCTGCTCGCGGAGAGCGCGCTGTCCTGCGAGCCGTCGTCCGGCCACGCGGTGCACGCGCAGACCCACGTCCTCTACGAGACCGGCCAGCACGAGGTCGGTCGGGTCTGGCTCGACCACTGGGTCGCCGAGAGCGGCCGCTCGGCCAGCCACCGCGCCCACTTCTCCTGGCACGCCGCGCTGCACGAGCTGGCGCTCGGCGACACCGAGGCGGTCCGCCGCCGCTACTACTCGCAGCTCGCCGCGCCCGACGTCGCCGGCGTGCGGGCCCTGGTCGACTCCGCCAGCCTGCTGTGGCGCTGGCGGATGACGACCAGCGAGTGGCCGGCCGCCTTCCCGGGCGAGGGCGCACCGCCGCCGGTCGCTCCGGTGCTCGACGCGGTCGACCCGACGCTGCTCGACCGGCCACAGACGCCGTTCGTCGCGCTGCACGCGGCCATCGCCCTGGCCGCCGCCGGCGACCTGCACCGGCTCCGCGAGCTCGCCGCCCACTGCCGCCGCTCCAAGGACGGCGTGCTGCGCGGCACCGTCGCCACCCTCTGCCAGGCGCTGGAGGCCTCGGTCGAGGGCCGGTGGACCGACGCCGCGACCCTGATCGAGGACGTGCTGCCGGTGCTCGCGCGGGTCGGCGGCTCGGCCGCGCAGCGCGAGGTGGTGGAGGAGACGCTGCTGTTCGCCCTGGTCAACGCCGGGCGCCACGAGCAGGCCGCCGTACTCCTCGACGAGCGGCTGCACCGCCGCCCGTCCCCGCTCGACCTGCGCCGGCGCGGCTCGCTCGAGCCGGCCGCGGCCCCGGAGCCGGCCCCGCTGTAACGCGATGTTCGCCGCACTGGGTACCTGCTGCAGCGCGTACCCAGTGCGGCGAACATCGCGTTACATGGCGGCCGATTCGCCCGCGGCCCCCGCCGCCCGGCTCAGCCGAAGCGGCCGTTGACGTAGTCGGAGGTCCGCTGGTCCTGCGGGTTCTCGAAGACCACGTCGGTCGGCCCGTGCTCGACGATCACGCCGGGCGTGCCCTGGGCCGCGAGGAAGAACGCGCACTGGTCGGAGACCCGCTGCGCCTGCTGCATGTTGTGGGTGACGATCACGATGGTGACGTCGGCGGCGATCTCGCCGATCGTCTCCTCGACCACCCGCGTCGAGGTCGGGTCGAGGGCCGAGCAGGGCTCGTCCATCAGCAGCACCCGGGGCCGTACGGCGAGCGAGCGCGCGATGCACAGCCGCTGCTGCTGGCCGCCGGAGAGCGCGGAGCCGGGCTGCTTGAGCCGGTCCTTGACCTCGTTCCAGAGGCCGGCCCGGGTCAGCGACTCCTCGATCAGCGCCTCCCGGTCCGGGCGGGCGATCTTGGTGCCGGTGATCTTCAGGCCGGCCAGCACGTTGTCGGCGATGGACATCGCCGGGAACGGGTTCGGCTTCTGGAAGACCATCCCGATGGCCTTGCGGGCGTCGGTCAGCCGACGCTCCGGGTCGTAGATGTCCTGGCCGTCGAGCCGCACCTCGCCCGCGAGCTGCGCGCTCGGCACCAGCTCGTGCATCCGGTTGAGGATGCGCAGGAAGGTCGACTTGCCGCACCCGGACGGACCGATCAGGGCGGTCACCCGCCCGGCGGGGATGTCGAGGGAGACCCGGTCGAGCACCTTGCGCTGACCGAACCAGGCCGAGACCCGGTCGGCCTCCAGCGTCGCCGCGGTCGACACCCGGGGAGCCGGGGTGGCCGCGACCTCGTCGACGAACACCGGCAGCACGCCGGTCGGATCGGTGGCCTCGCTCAGCTCGGCACTCATGCACCCTCCTGGTTGTGCCCCGGCTCGACGAGCCGGGCGACCGGGTGGTGCCGGCGGCAGAACGCCGACACCACCCAGTTGTTCGGTAGAGAAACCCTACTTCGCCTTGACCTTGACGGTCTTCGACTTCGCGGGCAGGTAGTACGCGTCACCCTGGTAGTCGACCCGGATCGACCAGGTGCCCTTCTTCAGTTTCGGCAGCTTCACCGAGGCCGCGCCCGAGCGGACCGCCACGACGACCCTCGTGACCGACTTCCCCTTGGTGAGGACCACGGTCGCCCGACCGCCGGCCTTCGCCAGACCCGCGGGGACGGCCACCGTGACGGTCGCCTTGCCGGCCTTCTTCGCGGTCGGCTTCTTGGTGATCCGCAGGACCGGCGTGCCGCTCGCGGCCTTGGCGACCGTGTACGGCTTGACCGCCGAGGTGGAGGCCACGAACGCGTCCGTGGCTCCCAGGTAGGCGACCCGCAGCGGACGCGAGCCCGGCGCGAGTGCCGTCCTCGCGATCGGCAGGCTCGCCGTACCCGCTGCCGTGAGCGTGGCCGTGGCCAGCACCCGGGTCCCCTGCAGCAGCCGGACCGCACCGGTCGGCTTCGCCGCACCCGAGGCGGCGGTGACGGTCACCCCGACCGTGGCGGCCCGGCCGTAGCCGAGCGACGCCGGCCAGGCGACGGCCACCGAGGTGGCGACCGGCTCCGGGTCGGGCTCGACCTCGCCGGGGTTGTCGGTGACCTCCCAGGTGTCGCCGTCGACCCGCACGTACGTCGCGGCGTACGACGTCCCGACGCCGCCCGAGGGCGAGCTCGTCCGCAGGCGCAGCTCGTAGACGTTCGCGACCGCACCTCCGGTGGTCGTGAACGAGCCGGCCACGTCGGCCAGCGTGGAGGTGCCCGGGGCGTCGGCGTCCACGGCAGGGCTGTTGACCAGCGCGGCGGGTACGGCGATCGCCCCCTCGCCGCTGAACTTGCTCGTGCCGCTCACCTGGATGCCCGGCCAGGCGCCGGGCGCCGTGTCGGACCGCACCTGGTGGGCGTAGAGCGTGCCGAAGGTGTCGCCGGCGCGCACGGGCGAGCCGACGGCCGCGATGGCGGCGATCGGCGCGCTCGCCGTACCGGAGGTCACCTCGGTCCCGGAAGCGTTGTAGAGCTTCAGGGTCGCGGCGATCTTGTCGTGGTCGGGCACCGTGACGTTCTCGTCACCGGCGTACCAGTCGTCGTCCCCGGCACCGAGGGCGACGCCGCCCGCGGTCGACAGGGCGACGGTGAGACCGAGGGCCGCAGCCCACGTCTTCTTCACTCTGATCTGCATCATCTTCTCCTTGTGGTCTGGTGACCGCGCGGTCGGCCGACCGGGTCAGGGGACGAGCGACTCGGCGTCGGCACAGGAGGCGGAACCGCCTCGCACGAGCTCCCAGCGACCGTCGTCGACCCGGAGGTCGGCGGTGTCGTAGGGGCTCGTCGAGAGGGTCCCGGCGCCGGGCGTGCCGAGGTAGAGCCGCAGCTGGACGAAGCCGTCGTAGGTCGCGGGGAAGGCGGTGACGAAGTCGTCCACCGACCACGCGTCCTCGGTGACGCGCACCGCGGGCTGCCCCGGGTCCGGGAGCACCTCGGCGGCGGTGATCGCCGTCCCGCTGAACTCCTCGGTCCCGACTCCCTCACGCGGCTGGTAGGCGTAGAGGGTCGCCACCGCGCCGGCGGGGTCGAGCTCCGACGGCAGCGCCGTCTCCCCGCGTACGACGTCCGCGAACGGTCGGTCCTTCGTGCTGCCCTCGGTGACGGGCTGACCGTCCGCCGAGCACAGCGTGAGGGAACCGGCCGCCAGGGTGTCGTCGTACGGCGCGGCCCGTGGGGACTGGTCCCGCTGCTCGTCCTGGTCCTGCTCCGGCCAGAGAAGGACTCCGGCCACGATCACCACGCCGACCACGAGGACGGCAAGAGCTGCCCGCAGGGGCGTGAGCGTGATGGTCATGACTGTCTGTCTCTCCTCAGGGCCGACCAGCGGGTCAGTCGACCGAGATCTCGGCGTTGTCGGTGCCGAAGACGCGGTACTGGGGCGTCACTCCGGCCGCGGTCAGCAGGGCCTGGCCGGCGGGGGTCCGGACGAACGGAGCCGGGCCGTCGGGGTTGTAGAACAGCGCCTCGACCCAGTTCAGCGTGCTGCCCGGCTGCCACGGCGTGGTGCTGTTCAGGTCCCGCTCACGGACGATGGCGTTGTAGGCGAAGTTGCCGCCGTACGGCGCGGTCGGCTGGTTGACGTCGGCGTTGCTGTCGCCGTCGAGCAGCTTGATCCCGGCCGCGCTGGCCGGGGTGCGGTGACCGGTCTCGGTGTTGTAGTTGTTCGTCTTCGCACCGTCGGAGGTCTGGGTGTAGTAGCCCGTGTTCAGGGTCCGGAAGCGGCCCCGCGGGAACGGCACGATCGCGTTCTTGCGCTGCGCCTCGGGCAGGCTGGTGATCGAGACCGGGTCGTTCTGCTGGACCTGGACGCTGTTCGGGTTGCCGCGGCCGGTGAAGCCGGTGTTGCCCGGGTTCTGCCGCTTGACGTTGGCGACGAAGGTGTTCCACATGCCCGCGTCGGTCGGCAGGATCAGCGCGACGATCGTCTCGTCGGCCTCCGGACCCGTGTACGTCGGCGCCGCGGTGTTGATGGCCTGCCCCGGACCCTGGTAGCCCGGGATCTGGCCCCACTTGGTGATGTTGCCGGCGTAGATGCTGAGGATCGCCGAGGCCGGGATGGTGGCGGGCGCGTTGGTCGTCGTCGCCGTCGCGATCAGCTGACGGTCCGTGGCGATCTGCACGCGGAGCAGCTTGGTGCCCTGCTTGGCGAAGGCCAGCTGCTGGTAGTCCGGGCCGTTCTCGACCTTGTCGAGCGGGTCCGGGCTGCGGCCCACGTCGATCCAGCCCTGGTCGTCGGCGATGATCGCGTCGCGACCGCCGCCGCCGCCGCCGCTCGGGCGGACGACGAGGTCCTGACCGGCGCGCAGGGCGATGGTCGGGTTGAGCAGCTTGACGTCGCTCTGCTTGACGTACTTGGCGCCGTTCTCGCCGAGCGTGCCGTTGCCGGTGATCGTCGGGAGCAGCCGCGGGTCGGTGAACGCGCTGCGGCCCTGGGCGTCGCCGGAGGAGTCGAAGTTGATGAAGCGCCAGCGGTTGCCGGCCGTGTTGTAGCCGGGCAGCTGCTTGTAGCCGTCGGCCAGGAAGTTGAAGGAGTTCTGGATGATGTCGGACCCGGTGGCCACGACGTCCTTCTCCTGCGGCGCGGGGTCGGCCTGCGCCGGCGCACCCGACAGCCCGAGGGCGGCGGTCGTCGCCAGGGCGACGGCGGCCGCGCCCAGGCTCTTGCGGTACTGGTGCATCACGTTGCCTTTCCTGAGTGATTTACCCGAGATAAACGGCAGGGGGCTGCCGGGGTCGGTGGGGCGCATGGGTCAGATCAGCGCCGGGAGGAGACGGGAAGCGAGGGACGACACCAGCCACAGCGCCGCCAGCACGCAGGGGCCGCCCGCGAGCCAGGCGGCCGGACGCGACCAGGACGACCAGGCCCAGGCGAACCCGGCCAGGGTGGCGACGAGCACCTGGAGCGCCAGGGCGAGCAGCGCGAGGGTCGTGGTGTCGGCCCGCGCGGACATCAGCGTGACGCCGGTGTCCTTCAGCGCGACCTGACCCGCGACCACCGCGCCCTCGTCGAGGGCGGCGTCGACGTACACGGTCTCCTGCGGCTGCAGCCCTCCGAGACCGGTGCCCCGCGAGGCGGTCACCAGGGTCAGACGAGAGGCACCGGCAGCCGGAGCGGGCGGTAGCGGGTCCCCCTCGGTCCGGGAGCCGAGCACCCGGTAGGTGAACTCACCCTGCGCCGTCGTCACCTCGACCGCGGCGCCGACCGGGAGCTCGTCGATCCGGGCGAACGGGGCGCCGAAGCTCAGCGAGCGCCCCGCCACCTGGCTGAGTCCCTGCTGGCCGGGAAGGACACTGCCCAGGACGTGGCCGGGTCCGTCCTGGAGCTGACCGGGCCGGCTGCCCTCCACGACCACGACGTCCTCGACGTCGATCCCGGGGATCGAGAGCAGCGCCACCGGCCGGCCCGGCTCGATCGGCGCGCCGGTCGGAGCGGTGCCCTCGGCGAGCTCGGTCCGCAGGCGGCTGTAGAGGCCCGCCTGGACCTGGCCCTGCTCCAGGCCGCTCAGCACGAACAGGTAGACCAGGAACCAGGTCACCAGCAGCGAGACCCCGATCAGCATCTGCGAGGTGATACGACGGCCCTGCTCCTCGTCGCGTCCCGGAGGCGCCGAGGCATCGACGACGCCCGGGTGGAGGACGGTGCTGCGCTCGGGCACGATCGTGCTCATCGCCTCACCCAGCCACGCGCCTCGGCCCAGGCCAGGCGGGTCGCCTCGCCGAGCTCGTCGAGCCACCGCAGCACCACACCGGTCAGGGCGCTCGCGAAGGCGAGCAGGAGGAGGAACGGCACGCCCAGCCGGCCGAGGTCGGAGGACTGCCCGGCGGTCGCCACCGTGGCCGCCTCGACGATCGGGGCCGTGCTGACCGACGGGACGCCGGTCGGCACCGTCGCGGTCGGCACCGGGGCCGAGGGTACGGCGGCGGCCGGGACCGTCGGGGGCGTCACGCTCGGCGCGGTCGGTTCGGACGGCGACGGGGAGTCGCTCGGGCTCGGCGAGGACGTGGCCGTCGGCTTCGCGGCCGAGAAGTCGCACGCCTGCGCCCGGGTGGTCGGAGCGGCGTCGAGCGCGGGCACCTCACGGTCCTGGGCCCGCACGGCAGCGGCCGCGTTGAGCACGTAGTCCTGCTCGGCCCCGAGCCCGTTCGCCGCGGTCACCGGGAGGTAGCCGACGGGCAGCCTCCCGTTCGCCGCTCCCGACCGCTGACCGCGGGTGTGCGAGTAGCAGAGCAGCTTGGCGAGCCGGGTGGCCGTCTTGTCGTCCAGCCCGCTGGTCGGGAGCACGGCGTACACCGGCAGGGCCCCGGGATAGGCGGCCGCGCCGTCATCCGTGCTCAGCCGGCCGTAGTCGAGGCGCCACGTGCCCGCCTCGTCGTCGGCCTCGAGGAGCTGGCTGGCGGCCCGGAGTCCGGCCAGGTCCGCCCGCACGAAGCGCCGGCCCGTCGTGTCGGTGAACCGCTGGGCGGGCTTGACCGCGGACGTGGTCTGCAGGGCGGCCGTCCGCAGGTTGTACCGGCTGGCCGAGGAGACCGAGACCAGGCCGAGGACGAAGCGGTAGCCGACGTCCTGCCGGCCCTGCTGCCGGAGCGGGAGGGACGTCGGGTCGTTGCCGTCGTAGCGGCAGACGGTGGCGACGGCGGACTTGGCGTACTGCATGTTCACCAGCACCGCGGCCAGGTTCGACGGCGGGTTGGCCACCAGCTGGAGGAAGGGCGTGGGGCTGTTCTTGTAGCAGGCGTTCTGCTCCTTGTACCAGTCCGGCGCGACGAACTCGTCGAGGAGCGGCCAGTTGTCGACCGGCAGGTCCAGCCCGCGGTACGCCTCGTTGACCGTCATCCCCCAGGGGTCGGCGTACCCGTCCAGCCAGGCCCGGGCCTCGGGGTCCGAGTCGATCCACGAGCTCAGCGCCCAGACCAGGTCGGTGTTGGCGGAGAACACCTGCAGCGCGGCACCGGACTCCAGCGACGCGCTCTGCGGAAGCCCGGGGTTGAGGGCCTGGAACTCGGGGTCCAGCGTGATGTTGAGCGGGTTGTGGTCGAGGCCCTCGTGATAGTCACGGACGACCGACGAGGCGGGGTACGACGCGCTGAGCAGCTTGGCCACCAGCCGGGCGTTCAGGTTGAGGGTCTCGCGTCGCTGCTTGTCGGCGTCGTCGATGGTGAACGCGAGGGCGAAGCCGCCGATGGCGAGCGGCGCCTGGACGACCGGTCGCCCGTACCCCCCGGCCTTCGGTGCCGAGCTGAAGGCCCCGTCGATCTCCCCGGCCTCGACCAGGGTCCGGGCCAGCGAGTCGGCCTGCTGGACGTGGGTGAAGGTGAACAGGTCCTTGCTCGTGCAGAAGGCCGGCCGCCAGGACGCGGTGAGCTCGTTGACGACGACCGAGCCCATCAGCTCCACCGGCGGCTCCTTGCTCACCGTGTCGCAGACCGAGCCGGTGACCGCGAAGTCCAGCGGGACGGTGATCCGGTTGCGCCAGTTGGAGGCGGCCCACCACAGGTTCCCCCGCACGGCCTGGTCGGTCGACTCGCTCGAGCGCGGCATCCCGGGCTCGTAGGCCCCGGTGCGGCGGCAGGTGGTGTCGGCCGTGGTCAGCTGCTGCGCGGTCAGCGGCGCACCGGCCTTGGTCGTCTGCACCGCACCGGCGGGCAGGGCCCGGCCCCAGGCGTCGCAGCTGAGGCCGACGATCGGCACCGCCACGAGCGCGCAGTCGACCGAGACCGAGCAGCCCAGCGACTGGTTCTCCGCCGCCGTCCAGACCGCGAAGTCGGCCTCGCCCCGACCGTCCGTGCCCGTGATGCCGTACGTCGTGTTGCTGGTCAGACCACCGCCCTCCGCGCTGTCCGACTCCGGCGCGAGGGGCGTGCAGCCGGCGCCCGGGTCGGGTCCGCCGTAGAAGACCTCGCCCCCGGCCGAGCGGAACGGCACCCACCGAGCGGTGAGGGGCTGACTCAGCTCGGCGCACGCGGCCGGGAGGTTGGCCGGCTGACCGACGACGGCGCCACGCTCGGCCGCCGGTGCGTAGGCGTCGAAGCGCCACGAGGGCGTGTGCGAGGCCGCCGCGAGGTAGCGCTCGGGCGAGGTCTGGGTCCAGCAGGTCTCCGGCGTCAGGCGGGCCTGACCCGCCGGGACCTTGCCGGTCGTGTCCACCCCGCGGCACTGGAGCAGCACGAAGGGGTACTCCTGGTTGCGACCGTCGGAGGCGTTCGGGTCGGTCACGATGCCCCCGGTGGGGATCGCCCCCGACCAGGAGACGTGGATCTCCTGGCGACCGCGCAGGTCCTGGGTCTGCGACACCGCGAGCGTGACCCGGTTGCTGCTGACCTGGCGGCGGGTGCCGTCCTCGTCGAGGAACGCCCGGGTGGCCGTGACCGTCTTGGTCACCGCCGCACCGGTGGCCGCGTCGGCCGACCCCTGCAGCATCGGCAGCACGCCGGCCACGGAGGCGAGCAGCAGCGCCGCGGCGAGCAGCACCCGCGAGGCGGCCCGGCGCCGGGTGGTCGCGGCGCTCAACGCCGGCCCCGACGGCGCGCGAAGACCTGGCCGACCGTCACCGGGACGACCAGCGCCCCGAGGAACAACCCCACGACCAGCACCTTCAGCACCGCACCCGATCCCGCCGCGTCGGCGTCGAGAGTCGTGGCGACCACGGCCGCCGTCCCCGCGGTGGCGCCGTCCACGCCGCCCTCACCGGCGGCCGGATCGGTGCCGGCCTGCGGGGCGTCGGGCAGCCCGTCGCCGTCAGTGTCGGTCGCCGCGGGCGCGGCCCCTCCCCCGGTGGCGGTCGGGGTGGCTCCGGGGGACGCCGTGGCACCCGCCGTCGGCGTGGCGGTCCCGCCGCCGTTGCCGCCACCGCCGCCCCCACCCCCGTTGCCGGCGTCGGCCGGGACGTCGCCGTCCTCGTCGGGGTTCTCGTTGTAGGAGCCCACGGTCTCCGCGCACGGCCCCTTGCCAGGACGGTCGCACTCGGCGGGGAACGGCGCCACCTTCGCGAGGTGGTTCTCGTGCGGCTTGCCCGCGACGAAGGTCGGGTTGTGGCAGTTCTTGACGTTCGTGATGATCGAGGCGTCGAACTGCACCTTCTGGTCGGCGAGCTTCAGCTTGTTGACCTGGGTGAAGCCAGCCTGGACCAGGTTGATGGGGAGCGGCGAGTAGCCGATCGGCCCGATCTCCGACTGTCCCTCGCAGATCGACTGCTTCAGGAAGTCGACGATCGTCTGCCGCTTGGCGGTGGTCATCCGCGAGTCGTTCGCGGCGGTCGGGATGATCGCGTAGACGTACGACGACAGCGGGTAGGTGCGCTTGTCGGCGTTCACGTAGACCCGGTCCAGCTTCTGGGTCAGGTACTCGGGGTCCTTCGGGTTGTTGTTGATCTCGGCGGCGGTCAGCGCCACCGCGACGTTGTACTGCGTCGGCAGCGTGTAGTACCCGGCCTTGTTCAGGACCTTGGCGACCGGGAAGTTCGCCATCAGCGGGTAGGAATACTCCTCCATCGCGATCGCGCCGTTGGCGCCCTTGCTCTTGACGTAGTTCATGACGCCGTCGGAGCCGGCCTGGGCCTTCTGCTGACCACGGGTCTGGCCGCAGTTCACGGGGAAGTAGTCGGTCGGCGCGAGCTTGCCGCCGTTGCAGTCCTTCCACAGGCTCGCGTGCTGGCTGACCATCCAGGTCGTGAACTGGTTGGTGATGCCGGCGCCGTCGGCGCGCACCACGGGGATGATCGGGATCGACGGCAGTGCCCGGCCGTTGTTGTCCTTCGTGATCGCCGCGTCGTTCCAGTTGTCGATCTGGTTGGTGAAGATCTTGGCGATCGTGTCGCCCGAGAGCCGGAGGTTGCGGACCATCTGGCCGCCGACCTCGACGTGGTAGGGGAACGAGGTGCCGCCCGAGACGATCGGCAGGTAGGCGAAGGAGCGGCCCAGCGGGGAGTCCGTCGCGCCGGTCGTCGGGTCCTTGCCCCGGTACGGCGAGTCGGTGACCCCGAAGTCGGTCGACTTGTTGGCGTAGTCCTTGCGGCCCTGCGCGGCACCGTTCGCGGTGTAGACGACCTTCAGGCCCTTCGCGTCGCCGTCGGCGACCCACTGGTTGACGGCGTTGGCCGCCCACGAGGATCCCGACCCCTGGATCAGGGCGTACGACGGCGCCGCCGCGACGCTCGCGCCGCCGGGGCCGGCGAACAGCGAGACGTAGAGCGCCAGCGCCACGGCGAGGCCGGCGCGGATCCGGGTACGGCGGGTCATCGGGACTTCCTTCCGCCGGCGACGAGCCGGGCGAGCACGAACAGGGTGAGCACGACCGCGAGCAGGACCGCGGCGGCGGCGTACGCCCGCTCCTCCATCTGGGGGTTGCCGGTCTGGACGGCCGCATAGATGTAGAGCGGCAGCGAGTTCATCGGGTCCTGGACCGGGTTGGCGTTGAAGTACGTCGAGGCGCCCGAGGTGAGCAGCACCGGCGCGGTCTCCCCGACGGCGCGCGCGATGCCGAGGATCAGGGCGGTGGCCAGGCCCGGGCGGGCGGTCGGGAGCACCACTCGCCACACCGTCTGCCACTTCCCCGCCCCCAGGGCGTACGACGCCTCGCGCAGCCCCCCGGGCACGACCCCCAGCACGACGTAGCTGGCCCGGGCCATGATCGGCAGCGCCATCACCGCCAGCGCGAGGGCGGCCGCGAGGCCGCTGGTCGGCATGCCGAGGTAGACCAGGCAGATCGTGTAGATGAACAGGCCGGCGACGATCGAGGGCAGCGCGGTCATCGCCTCGACCACCGTGCGGACCAGCTCGGCGCCCCGCCCCCCGACCTCGGAGATGTAGACGGCCGTGGCGACGCCCAGCGGCATGGCGATGGACACCGCGATGGCCACCTCGATCAGGGTCCCGACCAGAGCGTGCAGGATGCCGCCGCGGCTGAACGAGTCGTTGGCCCGGACGCCGGCCATGTCCTCGGTGTAGAAGTTCCAGTGGGTCAGCGCCGGGAGGCCTTTGACCACCGTCATCACCACGACGCTGGCCAGGGCCAGCGCGATCAGGCTCGGCGCGGCGATGACCGCGGTCGTCACGATCCGGTCGACCACGACCTGGCGCGGCTGGGTCAGCGCGGTCAGGCCGGCGTAGAAGAGGACGAAGACGACGTACCAGAGGACGACGAAGCCGATCGACCCGTCGAACGGCAGGATCCGCGTGTAGAAGAGCCAGGTGGTCGCCAGCGACGCCACGCCGGCGCCGACGACGCTCAGCAGGTCCTCGCGGGTCCGGCCGCTGGGGCGGCGCACGTCCTCGACCACCGGCGGGACCGGCGGCCGGGGCGCGGGCGGGACGGAGGCGGGGGTGACGGGCTCGCGCCGCACGTGGGCGGGGGCGCGCCGGGTGGCGGTCTGGGTCACAGGTCCGTCACGTCCCTGCCGCGCGAGCGGGACACGATGACCGCCGCGAAGCTGTTGACGACCAGGGTCATGCAGAACAGCACGAACCCGGCGGTGAGCAGGGCGGAGAGCTGGGCCGGCGAGGCCTCCTTGAAGCTGGAGGCGATCAGCGAGGAGATCGTCGAGGTGCCGGACTCGAGCACGTAGCCCTTGATCTCGAAGGTCTGGGAGATGACCAGCACCACCGAGATGGTCTCGCCGAGCGCCCGGCCGAGGGCCAGCATGGTGCCACCGACGATGCCGCTGCGACCGAAGGGCAGCACCACGGTCCGCACCATCGCCCAGCGGGTGGCACCCAGGGCGAGCGCCGCCTCCTTCTCGTTGACGGGCGCCTCGGAGAAGACCTCGCGCATCACCGAGGTGGCCATCGGGAAGATCATCATGGACACCGCGACGGCGGCGATGAACGCGGACCCGGCGTACGACGGGTAGCCGGGCAGCTGGTTCCAGATCGGGTAGTCGACGTCGGTGCGGACGTGGAAGAGCGGGAACCACCCGACGTGCTTGCTGATCCAGTGGGCCACCTCGGTGGCGTGCGGCTGGATCACGAAGAGCACCCACAGCCCGAACACGATGCCCGGGACCGCGGCCATCATGTCGACCAGGCGGATCAGGGTCGGACGCAGCCGGGCCGGCGCCCAGTCGGAGATGAACAGCGCGGTCAGCAGCGAGAGCGGGAACGCGACGACCAGGGCCAGCAGGGCGACCTGGACGGTGCCGACGACGACGGCCGCGATCCCGATGATGTCCTGGCTGGGCAGCCAGCGGTACTCGGTGAAGAACCCGAAGCCGTAGTGGCGCAGGGTCGGGATCGACTGCAGGCCCAGGAAGACGCCGATCGAGGAGACGATCGCGAGCACCAGGAGGCCGGTCGCCCGGACGCTGCCGAGGTAGATGCGGTCCTGCAGGGACTCCCGGCTCCGCAGCACGCGCGGACGATCCTCCTCGGAGCCCCCCACGAGCGTCTCGGGCACTGCTGTCATCGCACCGTTCCTCATCCATCAAGGCGCGGTCGAGACCAGCACCCGGGGTTGTACGAGGAGAAAGGTACTTAAAGTCCAGCAGAATTATCTGGTTTCCCGAGAATGGTCTAGATCGCCCCCTCGAGTGCAGCGGGCCACCCGGCCGAGGAGGGGTGCAGTCTCCTCGGCCGAGTGGCCGATCGGGGGCGGGCCCGCGGGGCCGCGCGCTCAAGGTACACAAAGTTCATCAGCATGGTGTGCTTTTGGAACGGCATGTCCAGACCGCCGCTCCTCCTCAAGAGGACCACCCGCCCGAGAAGGGGTGCAGTCCTCTCAGGCGGGTGGCCGTTCCGGGGGTACGGCGGGCGCTCAGCCCACCGTCGTGGTCGGCTCGACCGGCACCGTGGTGGCGCCGGCGGCCTCGCTCAGCCAGACCTGCACGCCCGACTCGAGGCCGAGCGAGCGGGCATGGGTCCGGGTCATCACAGTGGTGACGTCGCCCGCCTCGGTGGTGACCGTGGCCCGCACCTCGAACCCGATGCGGAGCACGCGGGAGACCGTGCCGGTCAACGCCTCTGGGCGGGGCGAGGTGGCGACCTCGACGTCGTGCGGGCGCACCAGCCGCCCGTTCAGCGTCGTGACCTCGCCGAGGAAGCCCATGACGAAGTTGTTGGCCGGCTCGTCGTACAGCTGGTCGGGCGAGCCGACCTGCTCCACGCGCCCCTCGTTGATCACGACGATCTCGTCGGCGACCTCGAGGGCCTCCTCCTGGTCGTGGGTCACGAAGACCGTCGTCACGTGCACCTCGTCGTGCAGCCGCCGCAGCCAGTCGCGCAGCTCCTTGCGGACCTTCGCGTCGAGCGCGCCGAACGGCTCGTCGAGCAGCAGCACCTGCGGCTCGACCGCGAGCGCCCGGGCCAGGGCCATCCGCTGCCGCTGGCCGCCCGAGAGCTGCGAGGGCAGCCGGTGGGCGAACTGGCCGAGGTGCACCAGCTTCAGCAGCTCGTCGACCCGCGCCGCCACCTCGGCCTTGGGCCGCTTGCGGATCTCGAGGCCGAAGGCGACGTTCTTGGCCACCGTCATGTGCTTGAAGACGGCGTAGTGCTGGAAGACGAACCCGACGTTGCGCTTCTGCGCCGGCAGCCGGGTGGCGTCGTTGCCGTTGATCGAGATGGTGCCGCTGTCGGCGGTCTCGAGTCCGGCGATGATCCGCAGCAGCGTCGACTTGCCGCCGCCGCTCGGACCGAGGAGGGCAGTGAGCTGCCCGGTGGGGATGGTGACATTGACGTTCTCCAGGGCGACGAAGTCCCCGAACTTCTTGTTCACCCCCGCGACTTCGATGCTCATGAAGGACCTTCCAGGAAAGTGATGGGGTCGCCCGTGCGCCCGGCCGACTCAGTCATGGCTCTTCGGGCGGATGAGGGAGACGACGACGATGCAGGCCACGGAGACCATGGCGAGCAGGAACGCGGTGGCGTAGGCGCCCTGCTGGTCGAAGTTGAGGTACTTCTCCTCCACGACCAGCGTCGCGGTCCGGGTCTCGCCGAGCACGTTGCCCGAGACGACCTTGACCGCCCCGAACTCGCCGAGGGACCGGGCCAGGCTGAGGACGACGCCGTAGACGATCGCCCACTTGACCGACGGCAGGGTGATCCGCACGAACCGCTGCCAGGCGTTGGCCCCGAGGCTCTCGGCCGCCTGCTCCTGCTCGATGCCGACCTCGGTCAGCACCGGGACCACCTCGCGGATGACCAGGGGCAGGGCCACGAACGCGGTCGCCATCACGATGCCCGGCGTCGAGAAGATGACCTGGATGCCGACGCGTTCGAGGGTCGGTCCGAGCCAGCCCTCGCGCCCGCCGTAGACCAGCACCAGGGCCAGGCCGACCACGATCGGCGAGACCGAGAGCGGCAGGTCGATCAGTGCACTGAGGGCGCGCTTGCCCGGGAACTCGTAGCGCACCAGCAGCAGCGAGATGCCGACGCCGAAGACGGTGTTGATGACGACGGCACTCACCGCCGCGATCAGGGTCAGCCGCAGGGCCGTGACGACGTCGGGATCGGCGAACAGGTCGCTGATGCTGACGAAGCCCTCGTCGAAGGTGTTCGTCACCACCAGGGAGACCGGCCAGGCCACCAGGAAGAACAGGTAGGCGATGACCAGCAGCCGGAGCAGGTAGGCGACCGGGCCCTTGCGCCCGAAGGT
This sequence comes from Nocardioides lianchengensis, assembly GCF_900101465.1. Classification (GTDB taxonomy): domain Bacteria; phylum Actinomycetota; class Actinomycetes; order Propionibacteriales; family Nocardioidaceae; genus Nocardioides; species Nocardioides lianchengensis. The sequence goes on along the minus strand of NZ_FMZM01000007.1, from coordinate 85,603 downwards.
GGACCTAGCCACGACGCGCCACCCGCCTCTGGATGATGTCCAGCACCACGATCACGACGAGCGAGATGACCAGCAGCACGGCCGCCACGGCGGCGGCCGAGGCCCGCTGGTCGTTCTCGATGCTGCTCAGGATCCGGACCGAGGTCACCTCGGTCTTGTTGGGGAGGTTGCCCGACAGCAGCACCAGGGAGCCGTACTCGCTGACACCGCGCGCGAAGGACAGCGCGGCACCGGCCGCGATCGCCGGGGTCAGGCTCGGCAGGATCACCCGACGGAACGTCGTGAACCGGCTCGCGCCGAGCGACGCGGCCGCCTCCTCGACGTCCCGGTCGAGCTCCTCGAGCACCGGCTGCACCATGCGCACGATGAACGGCAGCGTCACGAACAGGAACGCCACGAACACCGCGGGCCGCTGGTTGACGATGTCGATCCCGATCGGGCTGTCCGAGCCGTAGAGCGAGAGCAGCACCAGGCCGGCCACGATCGTCGGGAGCGCGAACGGGATGTCGATCAGGATCTCGAGCACCGCCTTGCCGGGGAACCGGTCACGGACCAGCACCCACGCGATGATCGGCCCCATCACGATGTTGACGAGCGTCACCCCGACGGCCGTGAAGACCGTCAGCCGGATCGCCGCGGCGGTCTGGGCGTTGGTCACCGCCGCCCAGAACGTGTCCCAGCCGCCGTCGACCGCCGTGACCATGACCGCCGTCAGCGGGATCAGCACGAGCAGGCTGAACCACAGCATCGCGATGCCCAGCCCGAGGCCGGACACGGGGGTCAACGTCGACCGGGCCGACCGGCGGATCTTCGCCGGTCGGCCCAACTCGATCGAGGTCACTCGTCCTCGGCCTTGCCGGACGCCTCGATGGCCGCGGTGATGATGCCGAGGGGCTCACCCTCGGTGCCGGTGCCGAAGAACTTGGGCGCGGCCTCGGCCCAGCCGCCGAAGTCCCCGTCGACGGTCAGCAGGGTCGGCACGGTCGGGAACGGGTCGCTCGGGTCGGCGGCGCCCTCGACCTCGCCACCGAAGTCGACGTCGTCGCGGATCGGGCGGAAGCCGGTGAGGGCGAACTGCTTCTGCCCCTCGTCGCTGAGCACGAACTCGAGCCAGTCCTCGGCGACCGGGGCGGCGTCCTCGAGGACCGCGCCCGGGTTCTCGATGAGCAGCGAGGTCTCGGGGATGACGTACTCGAAGCCCTCGCCGTTCTGCGCCGCGAGGATGGCCTCGTTCTCGTAGGCCATCAGGACGTCGCCGGTCCCGCCGAGGAAGCTGGTGGTGGCGTCACGGCCGCTGCTGGGCAGCGAGACCACGTTGCCGAAGAACTTGTTGATGTAGTCGGTGGCGTCAGCCTCGGAGCCGCCTCCGGAGACCACCTGGCCGAACGCCGCCAGCGCGTTCCAGCGCGCCGCACCGGAGGACGCCGGGTTGGGCGTCACGATCTCGACCCCGGGCTTCACCAGGTCGTCCCAGGTCTGGATGTTCTTCGGGTTGCCCTCACGGACACCGAACACCACGACCGAGCGGGAGACCACGCCCTTGTTCTCACCGTCGTCCCACGTGTCCGCGACCAGGTCGGCGTCGACCAGGCGGGTCACGTCGGTCGCGACGGAGAAGTGCACGTAGTCGGCGTCGAGACCCTCGACCACGGCGCGGCTCTGGTCACCGGACGGGCCGTACGACGTCTTGAACCGGACGTCCTTGCCGGCGTCGGTCTTCTGGAACTCCGAGGCGATCGCCTTGTTGGCCGCCTCCGGCACCGCGAAGCCGACGATGCTGATCGTGTCCGCGTCACTGGAGCCGGAGCCGCCGCACGCGGCGAGACCCAGCACCAGGAGTCCGGCGGACGCACTCGTGATTGCGCGCTTGAACTTCATCCTTCTGCACCCTTCGTCGAGCCCGCTCATCGAACAGGCCTTCTTACTAATGTCATGAAGAGTACTCGACTTAAGGCGTCGATCTCGCCAGGCGGGACGACAGTGTGTCCGGGGTCACTGACCTGGGCGCGGTCCATGATCAGAGATCGCTGGGATCGAGGGGTCCGGGTCTCTATCGTGGACAGGTCGGCACTCACCGGGGAAACTGGAACAGGTTCCAGTTTTCACCCGGACGTGGGTACGATCCGGACGTTATCGGTCGGGGATCGTCCGTTAAAGACGCACGTACGTGGTCCAGCGAGGAAGAGGCGCGAGCCGTGACAGGTCAGCAGAGCAAGCAGGTCAAGCAGCTCGACCGGGTGATCATCCGGTTCGCCGGTGACTCCGGTGACGGCATGCAGCTCACGGGCGACCGGTTCACCTCCGAGTCGGCGGTCTTCGGCAACGACCTGATGACGCTGCCCAACTTCCCCGCCGAGATCCGCGCACCCCAGGGCACCATCCCCGGCGTCTCGTCGTTCCAGGTGCACTTCGCCGACCACGACATCCTCACGGCGGGCGATGCGCCCGACGTCCTGGTCGCGATGAACCCGGCGGCGCTGAAGGCCAACCTGGCCGACCTGCCCAAGGGCGCGATCATCATCGTCGACACCCACGACTTCACGACCCGCAACCTCACCAAGGCCGGGTACGACGCCAACCCGCTCGATGCGCTCGGCGACGCCGGCAGCGCCCTCGGCGAGTTCGCGGTGCACGCGGTCGACCTGACCGGCATGACCGTCGAGGCGGTCAAGGAGTTCGGGCTGTCCCGCAAGGACGCCGCCCGGGCCAAGAACATGTTCGCACTGGGCCTGCTGTCCTGGATGTACGGGCGGCCGACCGAGTCGACGACCGCGTTCCTGACCAAGCGGTTCGCCCGGGTGCCGGACATCCGCGACGCCAACATCACGGCCTTCAAGGCCGGCTGGAACTTCGGCGAGACCACCGAGTCCTTCGCGGTGTCGTACGAGATCAAGCCCGCCCCGCAGCAGCCCGGGACCTACCGGAACATCTCCGGCAACCTCGCGCTCGCCTACGGGCTGGTGGCCGCGGGCGTGCAGTCGGGCCTGCCGGTCTTCCTGGGCACCTACCCGATCACCCCGGCCTCCGACATCCTCCACGAGCTCAGCAAGCACAAGTCGTTCGGCGTGACGACCTTCCAGGCGGAGGACGAGATCGCGGGCGTCGGCGCCGCGATCGGTGCGTCGTTCGCGGGCTCGCTCGGCGTCACCTCGACCTCCGGGCCCGGCGTGGCGCTGAAGTCCGAGGCCATCGGCCTGGCCGTGATGACCGAGCTCCCGCTGCTCGTGGTCAACGTCCAGCGCGGTGGCCCCTCGACGGGCCTGCCGACCAAGACCGAGCAGGCCGACCTGCTGCAGGCGATGTTCGGCCGCAACGGCGAGGCCCCGGTCCCGATCGTCGCCCCGCAGTCCCCGGGCGACTGCTTCGCCGCGGCCGTCGAGGCCGCCCGGATCGCCGTCACCTACCGCACGCCGGTGTTCCTGCTCTCCGACGGCTACCTCGCCAACGGCTCCGAGCCCTGGGCGATCCCCGACGTCGCCGACCTCCCGGTCATCGAGCCGCGCTTCGCCACCGAGCACAACCACACGAAGACCGCCCCCGATGGCACCGTGTCCACGGAGTTCTGGCCCTACCTGCGCGACGAGGAGACCCTCGCGCGTCCCTGGGCCGTGCCTGGCACCGCCGGCCTCGAGAACCGCATCGGCGGGCTCGAGAAGGGCGAGGGCCACGGCAACATCTCCTACGACCCGGCCAACCACGACCTGATGGTCCGCACCCGCCAGGCCAAGATCGACCGGATCGCCGAGTCGATCCCGCCGCTGCAGGTCGACGACCCCTCCGGCGCGGCCAAGGTCTGCGTGCTGGGCTGGGGCTCGACGTACGGGCCCATCGGCGCCGCCGCCCGCCGGGTCCGCAAGGCCGGGTTCAACGTGGCCCAGGTGCACCTGCGCCACCTCAACCCGTTCCCGAAGGACCTGGGCGAGATCCTGCGTCGCTACGACAAGGTCCTGGTCCCCGAGATGAACCTCGGCCAGCTCTCGATGCTGATCCGGGCCCGCTACCTCGTCGACGCCGTCGGCTACAACCAGGTCAACGGCATGCCCATCAAGGCGGCCCAGCTGGCCGAGGCGGTCGGAGCCCTGGTCGCCGACGCCGAGGGCACCCCCGTCGACCTCACCGCCGATCTCACCCCCGCCACTACCGCTCAGGAGGTCTCCGAGTGAGCACCGAGCAGCTCCCCTTCCCCGGCCTGCGTTCGGGCGTCGAGGACGTCCCGACCAACGAGGACGCCCAGACCGCGAAGGAGTACACCTCCGACCAGGAGGTCCGCTGGTGCCCGGGCTGCGGCGACTACGCCGTCCTGAAGGCCGTGCAGGGCTTCCTGCCCCAGCTCGGCCTGCGCCGCGAGAACATCGTCTTCGTGTCCGGCATCGGCTGCTCCAGCCGGTTCCCGTACTACCTCGACACCTACGGCATGCACTCGATCCACGGGCGCGCGCCGTCGATCGCGACCGGCATCGCCACCGCCCGCGAGGACCTGTCGGTCTGGGTCGTCACCGGCGACGGCGACGCCCTCTCCATCGGCGGCAACCACCTGATCCACGCGCTGCGCCGCAACGTGAACATGACGATCCTGCTGTTCAACAACCGGATCTACGGCCTGACCAAGGGTCAGTACTCCCCCACCAGCGAGGCCGGCAAGATCACCAAGTCGACGCCGATGGGCTCGGTCGACCACCCGTTCAACCCGGTGTCGCTCGCGCTCGGTGCGGAGGCGTCGTTCGTCGCGCGCACCATCGACTCCGACCGCAAGCACCTCACCTCGGTGCTCTCCGCGGCCGCCGCCCATCGCGGCACCTCGCTGGTCGAGATCTACCAGAACTGCCCGATCTTCAACGACGGGGCGTTCGACGCGATCAAGAACAACGACACCAAGGCCGACGCGATCATCCCGCTGACCCACGGCGAGCCGATCACGTTCTCCGCGGGCACCAAGGGCCTGATCCGCGACAGCCAGACGGGCGGGGTCAAGATCGTCGAGACCGCGGACGTCGACGCGGACGCGCTGCTGGTCCACGACGCCCTCAACCCCGACCCGTCCCAGGCCTTCGCCATCAGCCGGCTGACCGAGATGGGCTACCTCAACCAGACGCCGATCGGCATCTTCCGCCAGGTCTCCCGGCCGACGTACGACGACCAGGCCCGCGCCCAGGTCGCCTCGGCGTCCGAGGCCGCTCCCGGCACGCCGACCGAGCGGCTCGCCGGCCTGATCGGCAGCGGGGACACCTGGACGGTCGTCTGAGCGCGGCTCAGCAGCTCGAGCGCCGGCAGACCGTGTAGATCTTGTCGGTGCGCCCGGCCTGGTACTTCGCGGTGGCCTTGACGCCGCCCTTGTAGAACCAGGTCGAGCGAGTGCTGTCCGGGAACGCGACCTCCACGCGGAAGCGGCCCTGGCGGTCGGCGCGGACCTTCTTCCAGGTGCGCCACGCCTTGTGCGGGCCGACCTTGCGCTTGATGACGACCACCTTGCGGCCGCCCTGGGGCGTGACCCGGCCCTTGATGAACCAGCGGTCGCCGCGGCGGGCGCTGCGGTCGTGGAGCTCGCGGGGCAGCTTGGCGGCCCGAGCGACGGCCGGCGCCGAGGCGGCGGCCGGCGCGACTCCGGCCGCGCTCGCGGGCGTCGACAGGGACGTCGGCATCAGGCCCAGCAGGGCGAGACCGAGCAGGGCGGCCAGGATTCGGTGCATGCGCATGGGACGGGGTTCCCCCTCGTGATCTGCGGTCGTGGACATCGGACCAGCCTGCCCGGGCACTCAAGGCCGCAAACGCCGGGCCCCGGCGGGTGACCGACGTGGCGACCCTATGCTGCTCCGGTGGTGGAGTCGCGGCGTGGATTGACCCTGGGGGTCGCGGCCTACGTCATGTGGGGGGCCTTCCCCCTCTACTTCCCGCTCCTGGAGCCGGCCGGCGCCCTCGAGATCCTCGCCCACCGCATCGTCTGGTCCGCGCTGACCATGGGCCTGCTCGTCGTCGTGCTGCGACGGACCTCACAGGTGCGGGCCCTGCTCCGCGACCGTCGTACCCTCCTGCTGCTCGGCGGTGCGGCCGCGACGATCACCGTCAACTGGGCCACCTACATCTGGGGCGTCACCAACGACCGGGTCGTGGAGGCCTCGCTCGGCTACTTCATCAACCCGCTCGTGACGGTGCTGATGGGGGTGCTGCTGCTCGGCGAGCGGCTGCGGCCGCTCCAGTGGGCGGCGATGGGGGTCGCCACCTCGGCCGTCGCCGTGCTCACCTGGGACTACGGCGGTCCGCCGTGGGTCGCCCTCGTGCTCGCTCTCTCCTTCGGCACCTACGGCCTCGCGAAGAAGACCGCCAACGTCGGCGCGGTCGAGAGCCTGGCCGTGGAGACCGCGCTGATCGCCCCGCTCGCGGCGTCGTACGTCGTCTTCCTGATCGCGACCGGTCGCTCCGAGTTCACCGGCCACGGCGCGGGTCACTCGCTGCTGCTGATGTCGGCGGGCCTCGTGACCGCGGTGCCGCTGATCTGCTTCGGGGCGGCCGCGACGCGGGTGCCGATGGTCACGCTGGGGCTGCTGCAGTACCTCGCGCCGGTGCTGCAGTTCGCGCTGGGCGTGCTGTGGTTCCACGAGGACATGCCGCCCGGCCGGTGGGCCGGCTTCCTGCTGGTCTGGGTGGCGCTGGTGATCTTCACCGTGGAGGCGGTCAACCACCGGCGCCGCCAGCTGCGGCTCACCGTCGCGGCCGCGACGGCCGTCTGACTCCCGTTCACCTGCAGGTCGCCCGAGGCTCACCCGGCGCTCCTAGCGTGCGAGGCCCACTCGGACTCGGACGAAGGACCTGCCTGATGACCTCGGCTCCCCAGCAGCCTGCCCTGCTGCCCCTCCTCCCCAGCGGACCGCACGGCTCCCGCGACGCGATGACCTGCCTCTTCCGCTGCGGCAACGCCTGCGACCGTCCGGAGCCGAACGGCTCCGGGAACGGCCACCTGCGCGACGAGGTCGCCCGGGTGGTGCAGCGGCGCTCGCTGCTGAAGGGCGCCGGCGTGGGGGCCGGTGTGCTCGCCCTGGGCGGGCTGGCCGTCGAGCCCGCCGCTGCGGCCGGGCCCGCGCGCCGGGGCGAGGGGCGGCTCGGCCGAGTCGACTTCACCCCGGTGCCGCCGAACCGGCGCGACGCGGTCGTCGTACCCCCGGGGTTCCGGCAGGACGTCGTCGTCCGCTGGGGCGACCCGGTGCTGCCGGGCGCCCCCGCGTTCGACGCCTACCGCCAGACGCCCGAGGCGGCCGCCCGGCAGTTCGGCTTCAACAACGACTACGTCGGCCTGGTCGAGCTGCCGCGACGCTCCGACCGGGACCGCGCGCTGCTCGTCGTCAACCACGAGTACACGACCGGCACGCTGATGTTCCCCACCGGCCGGTACGACGCCGAGACCCAGCTCCGGATCGAGATGCAGAGCCACGGCATGTCCGTGGTGACCGTCGAGCGTGGTCAGGTCGCCGGGTCCTGGCGGAGGGTCACGCCGGCCCGGGCCCGGCACAACCGCCGGGTCACGATCGACACCGCCTTCCGGGTGACCGGGCCGGCGGCCGGCGACCCCCGGCTGCGCACCGCCGCGGACCCGACCGGCCGGCGCGTCCTCGGCACGCTGAACAACTGCGCCGGCGGCACCACCCCGTGGGGGACGGTGCTCTCCGGCGAGGAGAACGTCAATCAGTACTTCGACGCCTCCGACGGCATCCCGGCCGAGCACGCCGAGTCCTTCGCCCGCTACGGCATCACCGGCGAGGGCCGCGGCTGGTCGGCCGTCGATCCCCGCTTCGACCTGTCGACCGAGCCGCACGAGGCCTACCGGTTCGGCTGGATCGTCGAGCTCGACCCGCTGAGTCCCGGCTCGGCGCCGCGCAAGCACACGATGCTGGGGCGGTTCAAGCACGAGGGCGCCAACATCTCGATCGCCCGCAACGGGCGCGCGGTCGCCTACCTCGGCGACGACGAGCGCGGCGACTACCTCTACAAGTTCGTTTCCCGCGACCGGTACGACGACTCCGGGCGCCCGCGCGCCCGCGCCCACAACAAGACGCTGCTGGAGCACGGCACCCTGTTCGTCGCCCGGCTCACCGGCGACGGCACCGCCGACGGCGTGTACGACGGGACCGGGACCTGGCTGCCGCTGACCAGCGACACGACGTCGTACGTGCCGGGGATGAGCGTCGCCGACGTCCTCCTGAACACCCGACTGGCCGCCGACCGCCGCTCGCCCACCCGGATGGACCGGCCCGAGGACGTCGAGCCGAACCCCGTGAACGGCCGGGTGTACGCCGCGCTGACCAACAACTCGGGACGCGGCACTGCGCAGCCGGCCGACGAGGCCAACCCGGTCACCTCCTCGCAGACCCGGCCGGCGCTGGGCGAGCCGCTGGTCACGCAGTCGGGGAACCGCAACGGCTACGTCCTGGAGCTGATCCCGCGGGGCGGCGACCACGCGTCGACGACCTTCACCTGGAACGTGCTGCTCGTCTGCGGCGACCCGGCCGCCCAGGAGACCTACTTCGGCGGCTACGACAAGTCGCGGGTGAGCCCCATCAGCTGTCCCGACAACGTGACCTTCGACCCGCAAGGCAACCTGTGGGTCTCGACGGACGGCAACGTGCTCGGCTCCAACGACGGCATCTTCCGGGTCCCGGTCTCGGGGGCGGAGCGCGGCCGGGTCCAGCAGTTCGTCACCGTGCCGCGGGGCGCGGAGGCCTGTGGACCGCTGGTGACCGACGGCGGCCGCTCGCTGTTCTTCGCCGTCCAGCACCCGGGTGAGATCACCGGCGCCACGTTCGAGGCGCCGGCCAGCACCTGGCCGCACACCGACGACTTCCCGCGGCCGAGCGTCGTGGTGGCCTACCGCTCGCGGTAGGCCGGACCCGTCAGACCGAGCGGACCGCGACGACGTCGGCGAACGATTCGAGCGCGGTTCGCACCGGCCCGTCCGGGAGTACGACGAGCAGCGCCTTCGCCTCCTCGGCGCGGGCGATGACGTAGGCCCGGGCCTCGTCCATCGCGGGGTGCTTGCGCAGCAGGTCGAGCGCCTCGGCGTGCCGGTCGTCGTCGGTGAGGTCGGCCGCCAGCAGCTCCAGCAGCCGGGCGTCCTCGGGGTCGGTCGAGGCCTGGGCCATCAGCACCGGCAGGGTCGGGACGCCCTCGCGGAGGTCGGTGCCGGGGGTCTTGCCGGACTCGGCGGACTCGGAGGCGATGTCCAGGATGTCGTCGGAGAGCTGGAAGGCCGAGCCGACGATCTCGCCGTACGCCGCCAGCGCCTCCTCGATCTCGGGCCCGGCACCGCCGAAGCGGGCGCCGTAGCGGGCCGAGGTGGCGATCAGCGAACCGGTCTTGCCGGCGACGACGTCGAGGTAGTGGGCCAGCGGGTCCGCACCGGGTCCGGGCTTGACCGTCTCCAGGATCTGGCCCTCGACGAGGCGGGTGAACGTCTCGGCCTGGATGCGCACGGCGTCCGCGCCGAGCGTCGCGGTCAGCTCGGACGAGCGGGCGAAGAGGAAGTCGCCGGTCAGGATGGCCACGTGGTTGTCCCAGCGCGCGTTCGCCGAGTCGGCGCCGCGGCGCAGGGCCGCCTCGTCCATCACGTCGTCGTGGTAGAGCGAGCCGACGTGGGTGATCTCCACGACGCACGCGGCGGTCAGGACCTCATCGGCGGTCGGGTGCTCCCCCGCTTCGGCGGCGAGCAGCACCAGCAGCGGGCGGAACCGCTTGCCGCCGGCGTCGAGCAGGTGGCTGGCCGCCTCGGTGACGTAGGGGAACCGGCTCTGGACGTGGCCGTACAGGGCCTTCTCGACCTCGATCAGCCGCTCGGACAGCCGCGCCTCGAGCGCGGGGTCGGTGACCGGGAGAGCGAGGTTGCTGCCGTGCTGTGGGCTCACCTGATGAATTGTCCCGCATGGGCCGCGAGATCGAGAACAGGGCCGGGCACGATGCCCAGGACCACGGTCCCGGCGAGGGCGATGACGATCGCGGCCGAGGTCAGGATCGACGGACTGGTCACGCTCGCCACCTCACCCTCCGCGCCCCCGTCCGGTTCGGTGAAGAACATCAGCCGGATGAAGCTCACGTAGAAGTAGACCGCGATGATGCTCGACGCGATCGCCGTCAGCACGACCGGCCAGGCCCCTGCCGACAGGGCGACGGTGAACACCGCCCACTTGCCGACGAAGCCCGCGGTCAGCGGGATGCCGGCCAGCGACAGCAGGAAGAACGCGAACACGCCGGCGACCAGCGGCGAGCGCCGGCCCAGGCCGGCCCACCGCTGGATCGAGGTCGCCTCGCCGCCGGAGTCACGGACCAGGGTCACGATCGCGAAGGCACCGATCGTCGCGAAGCCGTACGTCGTCAGGTAGAACAGCACCGCCTGCAGCGAGGTGACCTCGCCGTCGGCCAGCTCGGTGGCGCTCTGCACGCCGAGCACCCCGGTCAGCAGGAAGCCGGTGTGGGCGATCGAGGAGTAGGCGAGCATCCGCTTCACGTCGGTCTGCACGATGGCCAGCGCGGCCCCGATCAGCATGGTGAGGATCGCGATGATCCACAGCATCGGCTGCCAGCCCCAGCGGTCCGCGCCGAAGCCGACGTAAAACAGCCGGAGGAGCGCGCCGAAGGCGGCGATCTTGGTGCCGGCGGCCATGAACGCGGTGACCGCGGTCGGGGCGCCCTGGTAGACGTCGGGCGTCCAGGCCTGGAACGGCACGGCGCCGACCTTGAACAGCAGGCCGACGGCGAGCATGCCGATGCCGATGTAGAGCAGGGCCTGGTTCTCGACGTTGGCGCGGACGGCGGCGTCGATCCGCTCCAGCTGCATCGAGCCCGCGAAGCCGTAGATCAGCGCGACGCCGTACAGGAAGAAGCCGGAGGAGAAGGCGCCGAGCAGGAAGTACTTCAGCGCGGCCTCCTGGCTGAGGAGCCGCCGGCGCCGGGCCAGGCCGGTGAGCAGGTAGAGGGGCAGCGAGAGCACCTCGAGCGCGACGAACATCGTCAGCAGGTCGCCGGCCGCCGGGAAGAGCAGCATGCCGCCGACGGCGAACATCAGCAGCGGGTAGACCTCGGTGTGGTCGAGCCCGCGGGTGGACGCCTGGCGCTCGGCCTCGGTGCCGGGCAGCGCGGCGGCCTGGCCGGCGAAGACCGACACCCCGGCCTCGAGACGGCGCTCGGCGAAGAGCAGCACCCCGCCCAGCGCGAAGACCAGGATCAGGCCCCAGAGGAAGACGCTCGGGCCGTCGACCACGACGGTGCCCTCGGCGGCCACCAGGCCGCGGGCGGCGCCGTCGCCGACCTTGCCGAGGTCGACGCCGACCCAGACGGTCGCGACCAGCGCGGCCACCAGGCCGACGGAGGACAGCACGACCTGCGACAGGTAGCGGCGCTCGCGCGGCAGGAAGGCCTCGACCAGGACGCCGAGGATCGCGACGCCGAAGACGATCAGGAGCGGCGAGAGCTCGGCGTACTCGATGGTGGGCTTGGTGAAGTCCATCAGTGAGCCTCCCCTTCAGAGTAGGAGTGCGGCGGCACGTCCGCGGGGTCGACCGTGGGCGGGTCGTCGCTCACGCCGACATGGGACAGCAGCGACTCGACCGCAGGGTTGGCGACGTCGAGGAGCGGCGCGGGGTAGAAGCCGAAGAGCACCAGGGCGACCATCAGCGGCGCCACGGCGGCGACCTCGCGGACGCTGGCGTCCCGGGTCCCCTCGACCTCGGGCGGCGTCGGGCCGGTCATCGTGCGCTGGTACATCCACAGCACGTAGATCGCGGCCAGCACGATGCCGGTGACGGCGACCGCGCCGACGTACCACCGGTAGTCGAAGGCGGCCAGGATGACCAGGAACTCCGAGACGAACGGGCTTAGGCCGGGCAGGCCCAGGGTCGCCAGGCCGGCGACCAGGAAGAGACCCGCGAGCACCGGGGTGGCCTTCTCGAGACCGCCCATCTGGCTGATCAGCGTGGTGCCGCGGCGGCGGATCAGGTAGCCCGCGACCAGGAACAGCGCGGCGGTGCCGAGGCCGTGGTTGACCATGTAGAGGATCGAGCCGGTGCCGCCCTGGGTGCTGAACACGAAGATGCCCAGGGTGATGAAGCCGAAGTGGCTCAGCGAGGTCAGGCCGATCAGCCGCAGCACGTCGTCCTGGCCGATGGCCACGAACGCGCCGTACACGATCGAGATCAGGGCCAGCACGACCACGACCGGCGTCGCCCACTGCGAGGCCTCGGGGAACAGGCCCAGGCAGAAGCGCAGCATCCCGAAGGTGCCGATCTTGTCGAGCACGCAGACCAGCAGCACGCTGGTGCCGGGGGTGGCCTTCTCGGTCGTGTCGGCCAGCCAGGTGTGCACCGGGAACAGCGGCGCCTTGACCGCGAACGCGATGAAGAAGCCCGCGAACAGCCAGCGGCCGGCCTCGGTCGAGATGTCGAGCTGCGCCAGGTCGCCCAGGAGGTACGACGGGCTGCCCTGGTCGGCGGAGACGACGTAGAGGCCGATCACCGAGCCGAGCAGCACCAGGCCGCCGCCGAGCTGGAACATCAGGAACTTCAACGCGGCCGCGCCGCGGCCCTCGCGGCCGAAGCCGCCGATCAGGAAGTACGCCGGGATCAGCGTCGCCTCGAAGACGACGTAGAAGAGGAAGACGTCGGTGGCGGCGAAGACCGCCAGCGACAGGCCCTCGAGGGCGAGGGTCCAGCCGACGAAGGCGGCCGGGTTCTCGTCGCCCTCGTGCCAGCTCGCGACCAGCACGATCGGCACCAGCAGGGCCGTGAGCAGGATCAGCAGCAGGCCCAGGCCGTCGACGCCGAGGGCGTAGTGGACGCCGAACGCCTCGATCCAGGTGTGCTGCTCCTGCATCTGCATGCCGGCGTCGACGTCGTACTGGACGGCGACGGCGACCCCCACCGCGAGGGTGAGCAGGGCGACCGCGACGCCGAACTGCTTGGCGAGGACCGGGTTGGCCTTCGGCAGGAACGGCGCCACGACGGCGCCCACGAGGGGCACCGCGATCAGCACGGTGAGCCAGGGGAACTCGTTCACGTGAGGTTCACCGCCAGGAGGGCCAGGACGACGAGCAGGACGCCGCCGAGCAGGGACAGGGCGTAGGTGCGGACGAAGCCGTTCTGCGCGCGGCGCAGGAACCCGGCGATGCCGGCGACCTGGGCGGGTCCGCCCGCCATCACCCCGTCGACACCGCTGCTGTCGAGCCGGACCAGCGCGCGGGTCAGCGCGCCCCCGGGACGCACGACCAGGGTGTCGTTGATGTCGTCGCCGTAGAGGTCGCGGCGGGCCGCGCGAGTGACGAACGAGACGTCCTCGGGCGGGGTCAGCGCGACCTCGCGCTTGCCGACCAGGAACCAGGCGATCGCCACGCCGACGGCGACGACCAGGACCGCGAGGCCGGTCACCGCGAGGGCCGGGATCGGCGGCTCGTGGTGCTCGGCATGACCGACGACCGGGCTCAGCCAGTCGACGATCCAGTCCCCGAGCAGCAGCACGCCGCTCAGCACCGACAGGGCCGCGAGCACGATCAGCGGGAAGGTCATCACGCCCGGTGACTCGTGCGGGTGGACGTCGTCCTTCCAGCGCTTCTCGGTGAAGAAGGTCAGCAGCATCAGTCGGGTCATGTAGAAGCCGGTGACGCCCGCGCCCAGCAGGGCGAGCACCCCGACCAGCCAGTTCTCGGCCAGCGCGGTCTCGATGATCTTGTCCTTCGACCAGAAGCCGGAGAAGCCGGGGAACCCGATGATCGCCAGGTAGCCCATCGCGAAGGTCAGGAAGGTGACCGGCATGGCGTGGCGCACCGCGCCGTACCGACGCATGTCGACGTCGTCGTTCATGCCGTGCATGACCGAGCCGGCCCCGAGGAACATGTTGGCCTTGAAGAAGCCGTGGGTCAGCAGGTGGAAGATCGCGAACGCGTAGCCGGCGGTGCCGAGGCCCGCGCCGAGCATCATGTAGCCGATCTGGCTCATCGTGGAGCCGGCCAGCACCTTCTTGATGTCGTCCTTCGCGCAGCCGAGGACCGCACCCCACAGCAGCGTGACCGTGGCGACGATGACCACCACCGTCTGCGCGTGCGGGGCGAGCTCGAAGATGAAGTTGGAGCGGACGACGAGGTAGACGCCGGCGGTGACCATGGTCGCCGCGTGGATGAGCGCGGAGACCGGGGTCGGGCCCTCCATGGCGTCGAGCAGCCAGGCCTGCAGCGGGACCTGGGCGGACTTGCCGCAGGCGCCGAGGAGCAGCAGCAGGCCGATCGCGGTGAGGGTGTTCTCGGACGCGCCGCCGGCCAGCGCGCTCACCCCGGAGAAGCTCGTGGTGCCGAAGGTGACGAACATCAGCGCGATGGCCAGCGCCAGGCCGATGTCGCCGACCCGGTTCATCACGAAGGCCTTCTTGGCCGCCGCGGCCGCCGACGGCTTGTGCTGCCAGAAGCCGATCAGCAGGTACGACGCCAGGCCGACGCCCTCCCAGCCGAGGAACAGGCCGAGGTAGTTCTCCGCGAGGATCAGCATCAGCATCGCGGCGACGAACAGGTTGAGGTAGCCGAAGAACCGGCGCCGGCGCGGGTCGTGCGCCATGTAGCCGATCGAGTAGACGTGGATCAGCGATCCGACGCCGGTGATCAGCAGCAGGAACAGCGCGGACAGCGGGTCGTAGAGCAGGTCCATGCCGATGTGCAGGCTGCCGACGTCGATCCAGTCGTAGAGGTGCTGACCGACCTGACGGTCCGCCTCGTCGCGGCCGAGCAGGTCGACGAACATCAGCAGGCTGATCACGAAGGAGCCGATCGGCATCGCCGTACCGAGGAGGTGGCCCCAGCGGTCGGTGAACCGGCCACCGAGCAGCAGCACCGCGGAACCGAGCAGCGGCAGCGCGACGACCAGCCACATCAGCGAGTAGATGCCGTCCGCACCGGTCGGCGCGACCACGGGGACGTGGCCCGCGTCGGACAAGAGGTACATCGAGGACTCCTAGTACTTCAGCAGGCTCGCGTCGTCGACCGAGGCCGAACGACGGGTGCGGAAGATGGTCATGATGATCGCGAGCCCGACGACGACCTCGGCCGCGGCCACCACCATCACGAAGAAGGCGGCGACCTGACCGTCGAGGTTGCCGTGCTGCTTGGCGAAGGCGACCAGCGCGAGGTTGCACGCGTTGAGCATCAGCTCGACGCACATGAACACCACGATGGCGTTGCGGCGGGTCAGCACGCCCACGCAGCCGATGGTGAACAGGATCGACGAGAGGATGATGTACGGCGTCACGTCGTCCATCAGCGGTCCCCTTCCTCGGACGGGTCATCGACCTGGGACGGCGGTACGCCGGTCCCCCGCTCGGTGTTGTGGCCCGACCCGGCGGAGGTGTCCGCGGCCGAGCCGGCACCGCCGGGCACGCCGCCCAGCGAGCGCTGGACCTCCTCGATGTCGTCGGCCAGCGCCGGCGCGGAGCGGACCGTGCCGCGGGCGGCCAGCACCCGCGAGACCGACAGCGCCGAGGCCGTGCCGTCGGGCAGCAGGGCCGGGGTGTCGACCGCGTTGTGGCGGGCGAAGACACCGGGGGCCGGGAGCGGGCCGAGGTGCTCGCCCTTCTCGGCGTAGTCGCGGACCCGCTGGGCGGCCAGGCTGGCCTGGGTCGCCTTGGGCGTCAGCCGCTCGCGGTGGGCGAGCACCATCGCGCCCATCGCCGCGGTGATGAGCAGCGCGCTGGTGACCTCGAAGGCGAAGACGTAGCGGGAGAAGAGGATGTTGGCGAGCCCCTGGATGTTGCCGCCGCTGTTGGCCTCCTCCAGGCCGACCACGGTCCCGAGCGCGATCTGGGAGAGACCGAGCAGGAGCAGCACGCCGAGCACCAGGCCGGCGATGACCGCGAGCACCCGCTGGCCGCGGATCGTCTCGACCGTGGAGTCGGAGGCGTCGACGCCGACCAGCATCAGCACGAACAGGAACAGCATCAGGATCGCGCCGGTGTAGACGATGATCTGCACCGCGAAGAGGAACGGCGCCTCCAGCACGGCGTACAGGATGGCGAGGCTGATCATCACGACCGCGAGCAGCAGGGCCGCGTGCACGGCCTTGCGCACGAAGAGGATGCCGAGCGCCGCGATGACCATGATCGGCGCCAGGACGTAGAACGCGGGGCTCACTCCGGGGCCCCCTCGGTCCCGCTCGCGGGCGCCCGGGTCGCGCCGCGGTAGTAGTCGCCCTCGTCGTCGCCGAGCCGCATCGGGTGCGGCGGCTGCTCCATGCCCGGCAGCAGCGGGGCGAGGAGGTCGGACTTCTCGTAGATCAGGTCGGCGCGGTTGTCGTCGGCCAGCTCGTACTCGTTGGTCATCGTGAGCGCCCGGGTCGGGCAGGCCTCGATGCACAGTCCGCAGAGGATGCAGCGCAGGTAGTTGATCTGGTAGACGCGGCCGTACCGCTCCCCCGGGCTGAACCGGCCGGAGCCGTCGTCGGTGTCGACGTTCTGGGCCCCCTCGACGTAGATCGCGTCGGCCGGGCAGGCCCAGGCGCACAACTCGCAGCCGATGCACTTCTCCAGCCCGTCGGGCCAGCGGTTCAGCTGGTGGCGGCCGTGGAAGCGGGGCGCCGTCGGCAGCTTCTCGAAGGGGTACTGCTCGGTGACGACCTTCTTGAACATCGTCCGGAAGGTCACCCCGAACCCGGCGACCGGGTCCCAGAACTGCTCCTTCAACGTGGGCATGTCAGTGCTCCTCCCCGGCCGGGACCGTGGAACTGGATCTGAAGGTCAGCGGCTCGGCCGCACCGCGGACGGCGCCACCGGCGGGCATGGGCGGGACCGGGAACGAGCCGGACGCCGGCGCGGCCGGAGCCGCCGCGGGCTCCTCGTCGCCGTCGGCGTCCTCGTCGGTGAAGAAGAAGAGAGCCAGGAACAGCACCACCAGCACCCCGATCCCGATCAGGAGGTACTGACGGTCGATGCCGCCCTCGAGGGAGATCGCGCGGATGGTGGCCACCGCGATGATCCACAGCAGCGCGGCCGGGATCAGCCGCTTCCACCCGAAGGCCATGAACTGGTCGTAGCGCAGCCGCGGCAGCGAGCCGCGCAGCCAGATGAAGACGAAGATGAAGGCCAGCACCTTGCCGAAGAACCACAGCACCGGCCAGTAGCCCTCGTTGAACCCGGCGTACAGCTCGTCGATCCAGAACGGCGCGTGCCAGCCGCCGAGGAACAGGGTCGTCGCGAGCGCCGACACCGTGGCCATGTTGATGTACTCGGCCAGGAAGAACAGGGCGAACTTCAGCGAGGAGTACTCGGTGTGGAAGCCGCCGACCAGCTCGCCCTCGGCCTCGGGGAGGTCGAACGGCGCGCGGTTGGTCTCGCCCACCATGGCGATCGTGTAGATGACGAACGACGGCGCGAGGATCAGGCCGAACCACAGATTGTCCTGGGCCTCGACGATCTCGGAGGTCGACATCGAGCCGGCGTACAGGAAGACCGCGACCAGGGCGAGGCCCATCGCGACCTCGTAGGAGATCATCTGGGCGCTGGAGCGCAGCCCACCCAGCAGGGAGTACGTCGAGCCGCTGGACCAGCCGCCGAGCACGATGCCGTAGATGCCGATCGAGGCGATGGCCATCACGAACAGCACGGCGACCGGCATGTCGGTCAGCTGCAGCGGCGTGCGCTCGCCGAACAGGGTGACCTCGGGTCCGAAGGGGATCACCGAGAACGTCACGAACGCGGGGACCACGGCCAGCACCGGGGCGATCAGGAAGACCGCCTTGTCGGCCGCCTTCGGGATGATGTCCTCCTTCAGCGCCAGCTTCACGCCGTCGGCCAGCGACTGCAGCAGGCCGAAGGGTCCGTTGACGTTGGGCCCGATGCGGTGCTGCATCCGGGCGACGACGCGGCGCTCCCACCAGATGTTGAACAGGGTGAGCAGCACCAGGATCAGGAAGATCAGGAAGGTCTTGATCAGGATGATCCACCAGGGGTCCTGGCCGAAGTCGGCCAGGCTGGTGTCGTCCGCCGCCAGCGGCAGGGTCGAGAGGATCACGCGCCCGCTCCCTTCACGGTGACCGTCGAGCCGGGCGAGGCGAGGTCGGCGAGCACGCCGCGGCCGACCGAGTTCGCCGGCACCCAGACCACGTCGTCGGGCAGCTCCTTGTTGATGACCGCGGGCAGCGTGACCGAGCCGCGGTCACCGGTGAGGGTGACCAGCTGGCCGTGCTGCTCGAAGATCGCCGCCGGCACCCGGACCACGGGCATCCGGGCGGTGGCACGCAGGTGCTCGTCGCCGTCCTGCATCGTGCCGAGGTCGACCATCTGCTTCCAACTCGCGATCCGCACGCCGCCCATCGCACCGGCGGCTCCGCCGCCCGAGGAGTACGACGGGGTCGCGGGCCGCTGGCCGTCCCAGGGACCCATCTCGGCCATCCGGGCGCGGACGTCGGCGACGGTGCGGAACCCGAGCGGGTGACCCAGCTCCTCGGCGATGCCGGCCAGGATCCGCAGGTCGGGCAGCGAGGCCGGGTTGCTGAAGACCGCCTCGAAGGGCCGCGGGCGACCCTCCCAGGTGATGAATGTGCCGGCCTTGTCGCTGACCGGCGCGACCGGGAACACCACGTCGGCGGCCCGGGTCACGTCGGTCTCGCGCAGCTCGAGGGCGACGACGAACGACGCCGCCTCGACCGCCGCGCGCGTGGCGGCGGGGTTGCTGGTGTCGTCGGGGTCGACGCCGCCGATCACGAGGCCGCCGAGCTGGCCGTCGACCAGCGCGGCCACGATCGCGTCGGCGTCGCGGCCGGGGGCGTCGGGCAGCGTGTCGACGCCCCAGCTGGCCGCGGCGTCGACGCGGGCGGCCGGGTCGGAGACGGGGCGACCACCGGGCAGCAGGGTGGGCAGGCAGCCGGCCTCGACCGCGCCGCGGTCACCGGCCCGGCGCGGCACCCAGGCCAGCTTGGCCCCGGTCTTGCGGGCCAGCGCCGCGGCGGCGGAGAGGGCACCCGGCGAGGTGGCCAGCCGCTCGCCGACCAGGATCACCGCGGTGCTGTCGACGCCGTACTCGGCCTGCTCGAGGAGGGACTCGATCACCGCCGCCTCCGCGCCCGGGGCGGCGATGATCGCCTGACCGCCCATCTTGCGCAGCCCGCGCGAGCGGTACGGCGCGACCGCGAGGACGCGGGTGCCGTGCTGCTGGTGGGCCTTGCGCAGCCGCAGGAAGATCGCGCCCGCCTCGTCCTCGGGCTCGAGGCCGAGCAGGACCACGGTCGCGGCGGACTCCAGGTCGGCGTACGTCGGGGAGCCGGTGTCGGGGTGGGTCAGCGCGACCTCGGCGGCCAGGAACTCGGCCTCCTCCGACGACAGCGGGCGGGCCCGGAAGTCGACGTCGTTGGTGCCGAGGGCGACCCGGGCGAAGGTGCTGTAGGCGAAGGCGTCCTCGGCCGTCACCCGGCCGCCCGTGAGCACGCCGGTCGCCCCCGCGGCCTGCAGGCCGCGCGCCGCGACGGCGAACGCCTCGGGCCAGGACGCGGGACGGAGCTCGCCGTCCTCCCCGCGCACCTGCGGGTAGGTCAGCCGGTCGGGCTGCTGCGCGTAGGTGAACGCGAAGCGGTCCTTGTCGGTGATCCACTCCTCGTTGACCTCGGGGTCGTTGCCGGCCAGCCGGCGCATCACCTTGCCGCGGCGGTGGTCGACGCGGATGGCGGAGCCGCAGGCGTCGTGCTCGGCGACGGACGGGGTCGAGACCAGGTCGAAGGGCCGCGAGCGGAAGCGGTACTCGGCGGAGGTCAGCGCGCCGACCGGGCAGATCTGGATGGTGTTGCCCGAGAAGTAGCTCTGCAGCGGCTCCTTCTCGTAGATCCCGACCTGCTGGAGCGCACCGCGCTCGACCAGCGCGATGAACGGGTCGCCCGCGATCTGCTCGGAGAAGCGGGTGCACCGCGCGCAGAGCACGCAGCGCTCGCGGTCGAGCAGCACCTGGGCCGAGATGTTGATCGGCTTCGGGTAGGTGCGCTTGACGCCCTCGAACCGGGACTCGCCGCGCCCGTTCGACATGGCCTGGTTCTGCAGCGGGCACTCGCCGCCCTTGTCGCAGACCGGGCAGTCGAGCGGGTGATTGACCAGCAGGAACTCCATGATCCCCTGCTGCGCCTTGTCGGCTGCGGGGCTGGTGGCCTGGGTGTTCACGACCATGCCCTCGGCGACCGGCAGCGTGCAGGAGGCCTGCGGCTTCGGGAACCCGCGGCCGTTGCCGGCGTCGGGGATGTCGACCAGGCACTGGCGGCAGGCGCCGACCGGTGCGAGCAGCGGGTGGTCGCAGAACCGCGGGATCTGGACGCCGGCCTGCTCGGCCGCCCGGATCACCAGGGTGTCCTTCGGGACGCTGACCTGGACGCCGTCGATCGTGACGGACACCAGGTCGGTGCGCTCCACCCCGTTGGTCGAGCCTGTCGAGACCGTCATGCCATCGCCTCCAGTCCGGCCCAGGCCGTGGACCGGCTCGCGTCGAAGGGGCACCCGCCGTGCGTGAGGTGGGCGAGGTACTCGTCGCGGAAGTGCTTGATCGAGCTGGTGATCGGGCTGGTCGCGCCGTCGCCGAGGGCGCAGAACGAGCGGCCCAGGATGTTGTCGCACTGGTCGAGCAGCAGGTCGAGGTCGGACTCGGAGCCCTGCCCCTTCTCCAGCGCGGCCAGCGTCTGGACCAGCCACCAGGTGCCCTCGCGGCAGGGCGTGCACTTGCCGCAGGACTCGTGCTTGTAGAACTCGGTCCACCGCAGCACCGCGCGGACGACGCACACCGTCTCGTCGAAGAGCTGGAGGGCTCGGGTGCCGAGCATGGTGCCGGCGCCGGCCATCCCCTCGAAGTCGAGCGGCAGGTCGAGGTGCTCGGCGGTCAGCAGCGGGGTGCTGGAGCCGCCGGGCGTCCAGAACTTCAGCTGGTGGCCGGCGCGGATGCCGCCGGCCAGGTCGACCAGCTCGCGCAGGGTGATGCCGAGCGGGGCTTCGTACTGCCCCGGGCGGTTGACGTGGCCGGAGAGCGAGAAGATGCCGAAGCCCTTGGACTTCTCGGTGCCCATGCTGGCGAACCACTCCGCGCCGTTGCCGACGATGCTCGGCACCGATGCGATCGACTCGACGTTGTTGATGACCGTCGGGCTGGCGTAGAGACCGGCGACGGCCGGGAACGGCGGGCGCAGGCGGGGTTGGCCGCGACGGCCCTCGAGGCCCTCGAGCAGCGCCGTCTCCTCGCCGCAGATGTAGGCGCCGGCCCCGGCGTGCACCACGATGTCGAGGTCGTAGCCGGAGCCGTGGATGTTGGTGCCGAGGTGGCCGGCGGCGTACGCCTCGGCGACCGCGGCCTGCACCCGGCGGATCACGTGCAGCACCTCGCCGCGGATGTAGATGAAGGCCTTGTTGCCGCGGATGGCGAAGGAGCTGATGATCACGCCCTCGACCAGGGTGTGCGGCGAGGCCATCATCAGCGGGATGTCCTTGCAGGTGCCCGGCTCGGACTCGTCGGCGTTGACGACGAGGTACTTGGGCTTGGGGTTGTCCTGCGGGATGAACGACCACTTCATGCCGGTCGGGAAGCCCGCGCCGCCGCGGCCGCGCAGGCCGGAGTCCTTGACCGCGGAGATGATGTCGTCGGGCGCCATGGTCAGCGCCTTCTTGAGGGCGTCGTAGCCGCCGCGCGCCTCGTACGACGCGAGCGTCCAGGCGCGCTCGTCCCCCCAGTTGTCGGTGAGCACCGGGGTCAGGATGCTGGTCACTCCGCGTCCTCCTTCTCAGCCGCCGTGGTGGTGGTCGGCGCCTTCTCCTCGACCGCGGCCTGCTCGGCCTGCTTGTCGTCGGACACGCGAGCGCCCTCGACCGCCTGGGCGGGCTGCTCGGGCACGCCGTGCCCGCCGTCGCCCTGATCCCTGTCGGGAGCGGTCCAGCCGCGCTCGCGGGCGATGCCGAGGCCGACCAGCGAGGCCGGGCCGGCGGCCGGGCCCTCGTCGACACGGCCGTCGGGGAAGCCGGCCAGGACCCGCTCCGCCTCGCGCCAGGTGCAGATGCGCGGGCCGCGGGTGG
Source organism: Nocardioides lianchengensis (assembly GCF_900101465.1). Lineage (GTDB taxonomy): Bacteria > Actinomycetota > Actinomycetes > Propionibacteriales > Nocardioidaceae > Nocardioides > Nocardioides lianchengensis. Next base: position 63,571 of record NZ_FMZM01000007.1, on the reverse strand, counting down.
AGGTGACCTCCTTGCCGGAGCGGAGGTCGTCGACCAGGGCCACCGCGGACTGCGGCGTCTGGTTGTCCATGAACTCCCAGTTCACCATCATCACCGGGGCGTAGTCGCAGGCCGCGTTGCACTCGAGGTGCTCCAGGGTGACCTTGCCGTCGGTGGTGGTCTCGTCGTTGCCGACGTCGAGGTGGTCCTTCAGGCGGGCGAAGATCTCGTCGCCGCCCATCACCGCGCAGAGCGTGTTGGTGCAGACGCCGACGTGGTAGTCGCCGACCGGCTTGCGCTTGTACATCGTGTAGAAGGTCGCGACGCCGCTGACCTCGGCCGCGGAGATGCCGAGGATGTCGGCGCAGGCCTCGATCCCCTCCGGGGTGATCCGGCCCTGGGCCGACTGCACGAGGTGCAGCATCGGCAGCAGACCGGAGCGCGGCTGCGGGTAGCGGGCGGCGATGGACTCGAGCTCGGCGTACGTCTCGTCGGTGATTGCGCTGGTCACTGGCCACCAACCTTTCGGGGTCCCCGCGGAGTTGTTCGCGGAGGAGCGAAGCGGGGGAGCGAAGAACTCCGTGGGGTGAAGCTCATCTGTCGACGCCTCCCATCACGGGGTCGATGGACGCGATCGCGACGATGACGTCGGCGACCATGCCGCCCTCGCTCATCACGCTCGTGGCCTGCAGGTTGGTGAACGACGGGTCGCGGAAGTGCGCCCGGAACGGGCGGGTGCCGCCGTCGGAGACCACGTGGGCACCGAGCTCGCCGCGAGGCGACTCGACGGGCACGTAGGCCTGGCCGGCCGGGACCCGGAAGCCCTCGGTCACCAGCTTGAAGTGGTGGATCAGCGCCTCCATCGACTCGCCCATGATGTGGCGGATGTGGTCGAGGGAGTTGCCCATGCCGTCGGAGCCGATGGCCAGCTGGCTGGGCCAGGCGATCTTCTTGTCGCCGACCATGACCGGGGCACCCTCGAGGCCGGCCAGCCGGTCGGCGGCCTGCTCGATGATCTTCAGCGACTCCCACATCTCGTTGAGGCGGATCCGGAACCGGCCGTACGCGTCGGCGGTGTCCCAGGTCTGGACCTCGAAGTCGTAGTCCTCGTAGCCGGAGTACGGCTCGGTCTTGCGCAGGTCCCACGGGTAGCCGGTGCTGCGGAGCACCGGGCCGGTGAGACCCAGCGCCAGGCAGCCCTCGAGGTCGAGGTGACCGACGTCGACGAGCCGGGCCTTGAAGATCGGGTTGGCGTTGCAGAGGGCGGCGTACTCGGGGAGCCGCTTCTTCATCAGGGCCACGAAGCCGCGGATCTCGTCGAGCGCGCCCGGCGGGAGATCCTGGGCGACGCCGCCGGGACGGATGAAGGCGTGGTTCATGCGCAGGCCCGTGATCAGCTCGAACAGGTCGAGCACCAGCTCCCGCTCACGGAAGCCGATGGTCATCACGGTCAGCGCGCCGATCTCCATGCCGCCGGTGGCGATGCAGACCAGGTGGGAGGAGATCCGGTTGAGCTCCATGAGGAGCACCCGCATGACCTCGGCCTTCTCCGGGATCTGGTCCTCGATGTCGAGGAGCCGCTCGACGCCGAGGACGTAGGTCATCTCGTTGTAGAACGGCGAGAGGTAGTCCATCCGGGTGCAGAACGTGACGCCCTGGACCCAGGAGCGGAACTCCATGTTCTTCTCGATGCCGGTGTGCAGATAGCCGATGCCGCACCGGGCCTCGGTCACCGTCTCGCCCTCGAGCTCGAGGATGAGCCGGAGCACGCCGTGGGTGGACGGGTGCTGCGGACCCATGTTGACGACGATCCGCTCCTCGACCTCCTCGGCGAGGCCGTCAGCGATCTGGTCCCAGTCCTGACCGGTGACCGTGAAGACGCGGCCCTCGGTGGTCTCGCTGGCGCCTGCGTAGATGTCCTGGCTCATCAGTTGTACGACCTCCGCTGGTCGGGAGGCGGAACTGTGCCGCCCTTGTACTCCACGGGGATGCCGCCCAAGGGGTAGTCCTTGCGCTGCGGGTGGCCCGGCCAGTCGTCGGGCATGAGGATCCGGGTGAGCGCCGGGTGACCGTCGAAGATCAGCCCGAACATGTCGTAGGTCTCGCGCTCGTGCCAGTCGGCCGTCGGGTAGGTCGCGACGATCGAGGGGACGTGCGGGTCGGCGTCGGGCGCCGACACCTCGACCCGGATCCGGCGGTTGTGGGTCATCGAGAGCAGGTGGTAGACCGCGTGCAGCTCGCGCCCCTCGTCGGCCGGGTAGTGCACGCCACTCACGCCGGAGAGCAGCTCGAAGCGCAGCGCCGGGTCGTCGCGCAGCGTCCTGGCCACGGTCGGGAGGTCCTCGCGCCGGACGTGGAAGGTGATCTCGCGACGGTGGATGACCACGCTCTCGACCGCGTGCTCGAGGCCTGCGGTGCCGAGGGCCGTCTCGAGCGCGCTCGTGACCTCCTCGTGCCAGCCGTCGAACGGCCGCTGGGCCGCCCCCGGCAGGACGACCGGCTGCACGAGCCCGCCGTACCCGCTGGTGTCGCCGGAGCCCTTGGCCCCGAACATCCCGGTGCGGACACCGACGGTGCGGACCTCGGGCTCGGTGGTGGCCGGCACGGCGTTCTCGGGCGTCTCGTCGGTGTGGTCGTTCTCGCTCACCGCAGCAGGCCCTTCATGTCCGAGGTGGGCAGCGCCCGCAGCGCGGCGTTCTCGCGCTCCTCGATCTCGACGAGGCGGTTGACGCCGAGCTTCTTGGCCTGGACCTGGTCGTGCAGCTTGAGGATCGCGTCGATGAGCATCTCGGGCCGCGGCGGGCAGCCGGGGAGGTACATGTCGACGGGGACGACGTGGTCGACGCCCTGGACGATCGCGTAGTTGTTGAACATGCCGCCGCTGCTGGCGCAGACGCCCATCGCGAGCACCCACTTCGGGTCGGGCATCTGGTCGTAGATCTGGCGCAGGACGGGCGCCATCTTCTGGCTGACCCGGCCGGCGACGATCATCAGGTCGGCCTGGCGGGGGCTGGCCCGGAAGACCTCCATGCCGAAGCGCGCGAGGTCGTACTTGGGGCCGCCGCTGGTCATCATCTCGATGGCACAGCAGGCCAGGCCGAAGGTGGCCGGCCAGAACGACGCCTTGCGCATGTAGCCGGCGACGCCCTCGACGGTCGTCAGCAGCACGCCGCTGGGGAGCTTCTCCTCGATACCCATCTCAATGTGCCCTTTCAGTCTGCTGAGCGTCGTCAGGCGCGTGCGCTGCCGAGGCCGACGAGGGACGCGGCCCGGAGTTGGCCGTCGACCGAGGAGTACGCGGGCAGGGTGCGTGCATCGCGGCGCTCAGTCCCACTCGAGGCCGCCGCGGCGCCATACGTAGGCGTAGGCGACGAAGACGGTGGCGATGAAGACGACCATCTCGACCAGGCCGAAGAACTTCATCGCGTCGAAGTGCACGGCCCACGGGTAGAGAAAGATGATCTCGATGTCGAAGACGATGAAGAGCATCGCGGTGATGTAGTACTTCACCGGGAACCGGCCGCCGCCCACGGGCTGCGGGGTCGGCTCGATGCCGCACTCGTAGGAGTCGAGCTTGGCGCGGTTGTAGCGCTTGGGACCGACGAAGGCCGACATGGCCACGGATCCCACCGCGAACAGGGCCGCGAGCGCGGCCAGGAACAGCACCGGGGTGTAGAGCTCCATGCCGTCGGTCCTCCCCTAGCAGGTCGCCGCGATCGGTCCGTTTTGTGCCTTTGTGAACCGAATCACGAAGTGGCGTCGCGCACATACTGCCACTCACCCACCCCGCCCGCACGCCGGGGGGACAGAACCAGGAAATAGGTCCTGACCTGGGCATTTAGTCAACGCAGACGTGCCTTAATTCACACCGGACCTGACCTGCGAGAACGCGTTCCATGACCTAGATCACCCCCCTGGGAGGGGTCTTCACGCGCGGGTGGTCGGAGGGGTCTCGGGAGTGTGGTAAGCGTCCACCTGGACCGGGACGAAAGTCCTGGGACCGCGACTGCGGAGCACGTTTCCGCCACCGGAGAACGGCACCGTGACCTGTCCCACGTCGAGGGCGACGTCAGGCGTCTTGCGGGCTGCGGGGGTTTCGACCCGGTCGCTGCGCGACCTGCTCAACCACCGGTGGGGGCCGGCGACCGGCGCGACCGCCGGTGCGCGGCGACGGTGCTAGTTGGTCGCGCGGTGCAGGGCGACGATGCCGCCGGAGAGGTTCTGCCACTCGGGACGACGCCAGCCGGCCTCCGCGACCAGGACGGCGAGGCCCTCCTGGTCCGGCCAGGCGCGGATCGACTCGGCGAGGTAGACGTAGGCGTCCGGGGAGGAGGAGACGGCGCGCGAGATCGCGGGCAGGGCCTTCATGAGGTACTCGAGGTAGACGGTGCGGAACGGCGTCCAGGTGGGGTGGCTGAACTCGCAGACGACGAGGCGGCCACCGGGGCGGGTGACCCGCTGGAGCTCGGCCAGGCCCGCGACCGGGTCGACGATGTTGCGCAGCCCGAAGGAGATCGTGACCGCGTCAAAGGTGTCGTCGGCGAAGGGCAGGCGGGTCCCGTCGCCGGCGGTGAAGGGCAGGTGCGGGCGGGCCGCCTTGCCGACCTGCAGCATCCCCAGCGAGAAGTCGCAGGGCACGACCGTGGCGCCGCGGTCGGCGAAGGGCTGGCTCGACGTACCGGTGCCGGCGGCGAGGTCGAGGACCCGCTCCCCCGGCTGCGGGTCGACGGCGGCGATGACGGCCTTGCGCCAGCGCCGGTCCTGCCCCAGCGAGAGGACGTCGTTCGTCACGTCGTAGCGACGGGCGACCGCGTCGAACATGCGTCGGACGTCGGTCGGCTGCTTGTCGAGCTCTGCACGGGCCACGCGCACAGGCTAGAGCGGTGCCGCGGGAAGTTCGGAGCCGGATGCAACCAAGTGCCTCGGCCGGGCGTCTTCCCCGTGTCCCGACAGCACGTCGGGCACCACCTCGAACCGAAGGAAACCGTCATGTTGCTCGTGCGCCGCCTGGTGCTCGTCGTCACGCTCTCGGTCCTGCTCTCGAGCACGGCGTACGACGCCGGCCGGGCGAGCGACCGGACCGACCACCCCGTCTCCGCCCACGCCGCCTCCGCCCGGACCGCGGCCAAGCCCGCCGTCCTGGAGCCCGGGGACAAGAGCCGCCGGGTCCGCGCCCTGCAGGCCCGGCTGGCCCAGCTCGACTGGTTCTTCGGGAGCCCCACCGGCTTCTACGGCGACCTCACGACCGAGGCGGTGCGCGGCTTCCAGGCCAAGCGCGGGTTCCCCGCGACCGGCAAGGTCGACCGGACCACCCTGCGCAAGCTGCGGGCGATGACCTCCGCCCCCAGCCAGGCCGCCCTCGTCGGGGGCAACGCGCCCGGGCGGATGGACCAGCGCTGCCGCACCGGCCGGGTCGTCTGCGTCGACAAGACCAGCCGCACGCTGCGCTGGGTCGTCAACGGCCGGGTGCAGCTGACGGTCGACGCCCGCTTCGGCGGGGTGGGCCACGCGACCCGCGAGGGCACCTTCAGCATCCGGTCCAAGAGCCGCGACCACGTGTCGTCGCTCTACGACACCTCGATGCCCTTCGCGATGTTCTTCAGCGGCGGCCAGGCCGTGCACTACAGCCCGGACTTCGCCGCGGTCGGGTACGCCGGCGCCTCCCACGGCTGCGTGAACGTGCGGGACCGCGACGGCGTGGCCTGGCTGTTCGACCGGGCCCGGGTGGGTGACCGGGTGGTCGTCTACCGCTCCTGAGCGACGACCGAGGCCGGGTCAGGCGATGGCCGCGGCGATCTCGTCGAGCAGGGTGAAGGAGTCGTCGACCGAGACGCCCTGAGCCTCGAGCTGGATGGTCCGGCCGGCGGTGGGCAGCTGGCAGGTGACCGAGGTCGGCTCACCGGCGTCCTGGCCCGCCTGCACCAGCTGGTAGCTGGCGGAGCACAGCGCGTCGCCCTCGCGGACCAGGTCGGTGCCGGAGCGCTCCGCACCGGCGACCTCGGCGTCGATCGGCGGCGCGTCGGGCAGGAAGGCGTGCGACTCGCCCGCGAAGACGGTCACCAGCGCGTACTTCTGCAGCGTCTTGTCGGTGTAGCTGCGGAACGACGGCGCGTCGTCGTACACGCCGGCGTAGACCTCCTCGGCGTAGTCGCGGAGGTCGGCCTGGCGCTGGATCGCCTCCTCGTCGATGCCGGCCTCGGCGGGCAGGTCGGCGACGTCGAGCTCGTCGGTCGCGGTCCAGCCGCCCGGCAGGGTCGCCGGCAGCTCGGCCGGCGTCGTGCCGGCGTCGCCCTGCGCCTTCGGGAGGGCGACGGCGAGCACGATGAGGAGGCCGAGGACGACGGCACCGAGGCCGAGGCCCACGACGCGCTGGGCGGCGGGAGTGTTCTGCACGCCCGAGACGTTACCGAGCCCGCGGCGGGCCGGGGGCCGCAGTCCCCGTGAGACGCCTCTCATCCGGGCCTCACGCCAGGCTCACGCGGGCCGGTCAGGTTGGTGACCACCCCGGAGGAACCGGGGCGGAACACCAACCGAAGGAGGCACGACCATGGCTCGATCGAGCATCTTCAGCGCCCTCCAGCCGGCGCGCATGGCCCGCCGGGGCGACTCGAGCAGCGACGACGACCGCCGTCGGCGGCGTCGGCGCCGGCGCCGGAACCGGCGTCGCAACCGCAGCAACAGCCGCAGCCGCTCGCGCGGCTGACCCTCCCCCAGGAGCGGGTGGGTGGCTCGTCCACGGAGCCACCCACCCGCTCGGAGCACAGGATCCCCCATGAGCCGTCCCTGGCAGCGCGTCCTCGCCGCCCTGCGTCCCACTCCCGACGACGACCCGCTGGTCGCCGCCGCGAGGTCGCTGACCATCGCCGACGTCGTACGACGCTTCTGGCCACGACTGCGCCCGCTGCGCGGCTGGCTGCTCCTCGGCCTGGTGCTGCTCGCCGCCGCGCCGGCCATCGAGGTGGTCGAGGTGATGCTCTTCCAGCGCCTCGTGGACGACGTGCTGGTGCCGGCCGACTTCTCGCCGCTGGTCCTGCTGGCCCTGCTCTACCTCGCGCTCAACCTCGCGAGCGGCGTCGTCTCCGCCGCCGACGACTACCTCTCCACCTGGATCTCGCAGCGGTTCCTGGTCAGCCTGCGCCGCGACCTCTTCGCCCAGGTCCTCTCCCAGCCCGCCGCGGTCCAGGACCGGCGCCGTCTCGGCGACGTCCTCGCGCGACTCACCTCCGATGTGTCCGCCGTCGAGAGCTTCATGGTCGGCCAGCTCGCGACCGGGCTCGGGGCCATCGTCCGCCTGGTGCTCTTCCTCGGCGCGCTCTTCTGGCTGCAGTGGCAGCTCACCCTGGCGTCGCTGCTCGTCATCCCGGCGTTCTGGTGGGTCTCGACCCGCTTCGCGGCCTTCACGCGCGACGTCTCCCGCGAGCGTCGGCGACGCGGGGGGTCGCTGACCAGCATCACCGAGGAGAGCCTCGGCAACGCGTCGATGGTGCAGGCGTTCGGGCGCGAGGACGAGGCGGTCGCGGCCTACCACCGCCAGAACCTGGCCATCGCCGACGCGGAGCTCGCCGGCAGCCGGGTCCGGGGCCTCTTCCTCCCGCTGGTCGACCTGGCCGAGCTGCTCGGCATGCTCCTGGTCATCACCCTCGGCGTGTGGGCGCTGTCGACCGATCGCCTCACGCTCGGCGGGCTGCTCGCGTTCCTGACCCTGCTCATGCAGTGCTACCGGCCGGTGCGCGAGCTCAGCGACCTGCTCCCCTCGCTCTTCTCGGCCACGGCCGGCGTCGAGCGCGTGGTCGAGCTGCTCGACGAGCCCGGTCACCGGGACCGTCCGGGGGCCATCGCGCTGCCGGGTGGGGCCGGCTCGGTCGTGCTGGACGCCGTCTCCTTCACCTACCCGGGCGCGAGCGGACCGGCGCTGACCGAGTTCGACCTCCACGTCGCCGCCGGCGAGCGGGTGGCCCTGGTCGGGCCGAGCGGGGTCGGCAAGTCGACCGTCGCCCGGCTGCTGGCCCGCCAGCTGGAGCCGGACGCAGGCGTCGTACGCCTCGACGGGCACGACGTCGCCGAGCACACCACGGCGTCGGTGCGGGCGGCCGTCACGGTGCTGTCCCAGGAGCAGCTGCTGCTGGACGCCAGCATCCACGACACCATCGCCTTCGCCCGGCCCGGCGCCACGCGCGAGGAGGTCGAGCAGGCGTCGCGGGCTGCCGACGCGCACGAGTTCGTCAGCCGACTCCCCGACGGGTACGACGCCCGTGTCGGCCAGCGCGGTCGCTGGCTCTCGGGCGGACAGCGCCAGCGGCTCGCCCTGGCCCGGGCCCTGCTGCACGGCGGCCGGGTCCTGGTGCTCGACGAGCCGACGACCGGGCTGGACCGCGCCTCCGCCGACCGGCTGATGAGCGCGGTCGTGGCCAGCGGGCGGACGGTCGTCGTCCTGACCCACGACCCGCAGGTGCTCGAGCACGTCGACCGCGTCGTCGAGCTGGCGCCTGTCCCGGCCGGTGCCCGATGAGCGCCGTCCTGCCTGCGGGCTACCGCGGCCTGCGGCTGCTCGCCCGCGGCCGTCGGATGGAGACCTGGGACGCCTACGACGAGGCCCGCGACGCCCGGTGCGTCGTCAAGGTGCTGCGTCCCGAGCGCGCCGGCGAGCAGCGGGTCCGCGACGCGGTGCTCCGGGAGGGCGAGATCGTCACGACCCTGGCTCACCCGCACCTGGTCCGCGGCTATGCGGTGGTCGAGGAGCCGCTCCCGGCGGTGGTGCTCGAGACGCTGCGTGGGGCCACCCTGGCCGCGGTCGTCGAGGACGCCGCCCTCGACCTGCCCGACGTCGCGCTCCTCGGGCTGCAGCTCTCGTCCGTGCTGGGCTGGCTGCACCGCCACGACTGGCTGCACCTCGATCTCAAGCCGGCCAACGTGGTGGTCGAGCACGGCAAGGCGGTGCTCATCGACCTCAGCCTGGCCGGCCGGCCGGGACCCGCGCGGGCCGGGGCCGGGACGCCCGGCTACCTCGCCCCCGAGCAGGCCCGCGGCGACCACGTCGGACCGGCCACCGACGTGTGGGCGCTCGGGGTCACGCTGCTGGAGTCGCTGAGCGGCGAGCCGCCCTTCGGCGACGAGGCCACCTGGGACAGCCGGCGGCGCTGGTCGACCCGCTGGTCGCCACGATGGTCGGCGGCCGGGCGGCGGATGCCGAGCGCGCCGCGCGCCGTACCGGAGGGCCTGCCGGAGGCGCTGCGCGGGCTGCTGCTGGCGTGCGTCGACCTCGACCCGGCGGCCCGCCCGCGGCTGGTCGACGTCCGGGACGTGCTGGCCGGGTTCGCCCCGCGTGACGAGGATGACGTCGGGGTGGAGGCGGGCTGAGCGCGTTCCCGGGCGTAGGCTCGCGGCCGTGACGTCGAGCCCACTGGTCGCGAGGACCGTGCCGCTCGACCCCGCCGTCGCGGAATCCCTGCTCGACCTGCTGCCCGCCGACCGTCCGGTGACCTGGCTGCGCCGCGGCCAGGGCCTGGTCGGCTGGGGCGTCGCCGCCGAGGTCCGCACCAGCGGCCCCACCCGGTTCGCCGACGCCGCGAAGTGGTGGAGCGAGACCACGGCCCGCGCCGTCGTCCACGACCACGTCCAGGAGCCCGGCACCGGGCTGGTGTCGTTCGGCTCCTTCGCGTTCGCCGACGAGCCGGGCGACTCGGTCCTGGTCGTGCCGTCCGTCGTCGTGGGGCGCCACGGTGACTCCGTCTGGCTGACCACCGTCGGCGCCGAGGTCGAGGTGCCGGTCGCGCAGGACGTGCCGCCCGCCCCGGTCGGCGTCCGCTTCGCCGACGGTGCCCTCAACGGCGAGCAGTGGATGTCGGTCGTCGCCGACGCCGTGCGCCGGATCGAGGCCGGCGACCTGGAGAAGGTGGTGCTGGCCCGCGACCTGATCGCGACCGCCACCGAGCCGGTCGACGTCCGCTGGCCGCTGCGCCGGCTGGCCGAGGGTTATCCGATGTGCTGGACCTTCCACGTCGACGGGCTGTTCGGGGCCACCCCCGAGATGCTGGTGCGCCGCGAGCGCGGCCTGGTCACCTCCCGCGTGCTGGCCGGCACGATCCGTCGTACCGGCGACGACGAGCGCGACCTCGCCCTCGCCGCCACCCTCGCCCGTTCGTCGAAGGACCTCGAGGAGCACGAGTACGCCGTCCGCTCGGTCGCCGACGCGCTCGAGCCGCACTGCTCCTCGATGAACGTCCCCGAGGCCCCGTTCGTGCTGCACCTGCCGAACGTCATGCACCTCGCGACCGACGTGAACGGCGTCGTCCACGACGCCACCACCGTGTCGTCGCTGCAGCTCGCCGAGGCGCTGCACCCGTCGGCCGCCGTCGGCGGGACCCCGACCCCCGTCGCCACCGCCCTGATCACCGAGATCGAGGGAATGGACCGCGGTCGGTACGCCGGCCCGGTCGGCTGGATGGACGCCTCCGGCGACGGCGAGTGGGGCATCGCCCTGCGCTCGGCGTCGGTCGACGGCGCCACGGTGCGGCTGTTCGCCGGCTGCGGGATCGTTGGCGACTCCGACCCGGAGGCCGAGCTCGCCGAGGCGCAGGCCAAGTTCGTCCCGGTCCGGGACGCCCTCGCGCCGTAGCTCAGGCCGCGCTCAGGCCAGGTCGTCGCCGTCGGCCAGCCGGACGTAGCTGAGTCCCTGCTTCGACAGGAACGTGGTCATCTGGGTGTCGGCGATGCCGAGCCCGGCGTCGGAGAAGACCCGGTCGTGGATCGCGACGTTGCGCGGCGCCCCGACCGAGCGCGCGAAGTCGACGCCCTCGGAGACCCGCATCCACGGGGCGCAGACGGGGGCCAGGAGCACGTCGACGGCCTCGCCGGGCCCGGTCAGCGCGTCGCCCGGGTGGAAGACCTTCTCGGTCCCGGCCGTGAGGACGTAGCCGCTGTTGTGGAAGCGCGGCAGCTCGGGGTGGATCACCGCGTGCAGCTCGCCGACGGCGCGCACCGGGATCCCGACGACCTCGAAGGAGTCCCCCGGCGCGACCACCGTCGTCCGCTCGCCGACCTCGGGGACGTCGGCGCGGATCTTGGCCGCCACCGCGTCGATCGTGAAGACGGGTACGTCGACCGACGCGAGGTGGTCGGGCAGGTAGTGGTCGGGGTGCTCGTGGGTGATCAGCACCGCGTCCGCGCCGTCGAGCGCGGAGCGGTCGGTGAAGACGCCGGGGTCGAGGACGATCGTGGCCCCGTCGTGCTCCACCCGGACGCAGGAGTGGCCGAACTTGGTGATCCGCATGGCACCCAACGTAGTCCCTAGGATGCGCGGGTGAACGTCACGATCCGCCTCGCCACCCCCGTCGACGCGGAGGCGCTCGCGCACCTGCACCTCGACGTCTGGGACGACGCCTACACGGGCCTGATGCCCCAGGGCATCCTCGACGACCGCCGCGAGAAGGTGGCCGAGCGGGTCGAGCGCTGGCGCGACATCCTCACGACGAGCGGGAACCCGACGTACCTCGCCGTGGGCCCCGACGGGCTGGTCGGGTTCGCCTCGGCCGGACCGGGTCGCGACAACGACGTCGACCTCGAGCTGGAGCTGACGGCCCTCTACGTGCGGGCCACGCACTGGGGCGAGGGGATCGGCTACGCCCTGCTGCGAGAGGCGATCGGCGACCGTGCGGCGTACCTCTGGGTGCTCGGGGGGAACGACCGGGCCCTGCGGTTCTACGAGCGCCAGGGCTTCCGGCTCGACGGCACCGAGGACGAGCACGACGAGGGGCTGCACGTCCGGATGGTCAGGAGCGGCACGTGAGGTTCGACCTGTCCGACCCGGCCTTCGACGTGACCTCGGACGAGGTGCACGCCGCCCGCGACCAGGACTGGTACGTCGAGACGAACTGGGGCTGGGCCGTGCTGCGGTACGCCGAGGTCTCGGCGCTGCTCCGCGACCGCCGGTTCCGCCAGGGCAACGCCCGCTGGCCCGCCCAGAACGGCATCCACTCCGGGCTGTTCAGCGACTGGTGGCAGGAGACGCTGCTGAGCCTGGAGGGCGACGACCACGCCCGGATCCGGCGGCTGATGGTCCCGGCGTTCAAGAAGCGGGCGATCGAGGCGATGGTGCCGCGGTTCCAGGCGCTCGCCGACGAGCTGGTCGACGGGTTCGCCGACCGGGGCTCGGTGGAGTTCATCTCGGAGTTCGCCGAGCCGTACGCCGCCCGGATCATCTGCCTGCTGCTCGGCCTCGACGAGTCGCACTGGCGTCAGGTCGCGCACTGGGCCGACGACCTCGGGGCGTCGTTCTCCATCGACGTCGGCCGGCAGGTGCCGCGGATCGAGGCGGCCCTGAGCGGGCTGCACGGCTACCTCGACGAGATCGTCGAGGACCGGATGGCCCACCCCCGCGAGGACCTCGTGACGACGCTCGTCCAGGCCTCGGTCGAGGGCGAGCGGCTCAGCCGCCACGAGCTGGGCGTAGCCCTGGTCTTCCTCGCCTTCGCCGGCATGGAGACCACCCGCAACCAGCTCGGGCTGGCCCTGCAGACCCTGCTCCAGCACCCCGACCAGTGGCGGCTCCTGGGCGAGCGTCCCGACCTCGGCGGCCGTGCCGTCGAGGAGGTGATGCGGGTCAACCCGACGGTCACCTGGGTGACCCGCGAGGCACTCGAGGACGTGGAGTTCCAGGGCCTGCGCATCCCCCGCGGCGGGATCGTCCAGATGCTCTCCCACAGCGCCGGCACCGACCCGGCCGCGATGCCGGACCCGTCGTTCGACATCACCCAGCAGCGCCCGCCGCACCACGGCTTCGGCGCCGGCGTCCACCACTGCCTCGGGCACTTCGTCGCCCGCACCGACATGGCCGTGGCGCTGCCGCTGCTGGCCCGGCGGATGCCCGACGCGGCCCCCGACGGACCCGGCCGGTGGCTGCCGGTCAGCGGCAACACCGGGGCGCTGGAGTTCCCGATCCGCTTCACCCCGGGTCGCTGACCGTCGAGTCAGCACTACTGGTGCTGACTCGACCCACTACTTCTGCTGACTCGGCAGACTGGGGGGCATGACGATCGCCATCACCGGCTCTACCGGCGCCGTGGGCGGGCTGGTCGCCCGCTCGCTCGCCGACGACCTGCGCACCGACCTGCGGCTCGTCGTACGCGACGCGGCGCGGGCGCCCGACTACGACACCGACGTCCGGGTCTGCACCTACGCCGACCGGGACGCCTCCGTCGAGGCCCTGCGCGGCGTCGACACCCTGTTCATGGTCTCCGCGGCCGAGGCGCCGGACCGGCGCGAGCAGCACCGCACCTTCATCCGGGCCGCGGCCGAGGCCGGGGTCGGGCACGTCGTCTACACCTCGTTCGCGGGCGCCGCGGCCGACGCGACCTTCACGCTGGGTCGCGACCACTTCGACGCCGAGGCGGCGATCCGCGAGACCGGGCTGGCGGCCACGATCCTGCGCGACAACTTCTACAGCGACCTGCTGCCCTACTTCGCCGACGCCACCGGCACGATCCGCGGACCGGCCGGCAGGGGTCGGGTGGCGGCGGTCGCCCGGGCCGACGTGGCCGCGGTGGCGGAGGCCGTGCTGCGCGACCCCGCCGGCCACGCGGGCGCCGTCTACGCCCTCACCGGCCCGGAGGCCCTCACCCTCGAGGAGGTCGCGGGCCGGGCGGGCGCCGCGCTCGGGCGCGAGCTGCGCTTCGTGGACGAGACCGTCGAGGAGGCCTACGCCTCGCGGCGGGCGTCGTACCCCGAGGCCGAGGACTGGCAGCTGGACGCCTGGGTGAGCACCTACACGGCGATCGCCGACGGCTCGGTCGCCGAGGTGACGGGCGACGTCGAGCGGGTCACCGGCCGCCCGGCCCGCCCGATCGAGGCCGCCCTGACGGACGGTTGAATCGTTGCAGTCGAAATCTGGCTAGGGTTCGGTCCACCAAGCAACCCGAGAGTGTGGAGGACCGTCATGAGCGTCATCGTCGTGGGAGTGGACGGGAGCGAGACCGCAGCGCAGGCGGCCTCGACGGCCGCCGGTCTGGCCAGTGCCCTCGGGACGTCGCTGCACGTCGTCTCCGCCTTCCCCACCGGCACCCCCGGCCCGACCGACGCCACCGGGCCGACCTCCCGCGACACGGCCGAGGAGCTCGCGCTCACCACCGCCGGCGCGCTGCGGTCGGCGTACCCCGACCTGACGGTGAACAGCGACGCCGAGCCGGGCAAGCCCGCCGAGGCGCTGGTGAACGCCGCGGAGACGGCCGGCGCCACCCTGATCGTGATCGGCAACAAGCGGGTCCAGGGCGTGTCGCGGATCCTCGGCAGCGTGGCCGTCGACGTCGTCCGCAAGGCGCCCTGCGACGTCTACATCGCGCACACCACCGGCTGAGCCGGGAGCCTCACTCGCCGACGAAGGACCCGTCCGCCGCCACGATGAACGAGGCGGTGGGCGGGCTGAAGCCGCTGCCGACGGCGACGACGACCCGCAGGTCGCCCGGGCGACTCGGGTCGTCCCAGCAGGCCTCGACCTCGACCTGGTGCGTGCGGCCCCCGGGACCGGTCGCCTCGTAGGCGCCGGGTGCGTCCTGCCACTGCGCGCGGAGGTCGTCGTACGACGTGAGGCGCCACCGCTCGACCTCCTGGGCGAGGACCTGGCGCTCCTCGGCCCTCACGCCCCGAACCGCCCGGTCGTACGACGGGCCGACCGCTCCAGCTCCTCGATCAGCGACCGGGCGTCGTGGGCACCGAGGTGGCGCTGGTCGCCGACGAAGAACGTCGGGGTGCCGCGCACGCCGCTGGCCTCGGCGCTGACCAGGTCGCGGCGGACGCGGGCGGCGAGCCGCTCGTCGTCGAGCGCCCGGAGGAACTCCTCGACGTCCAGGCCGAGGTCGGCGGCGTAGCCGGCGAGGTCCTCGACCTCCAGCTCGTCCTGGTGGGCGAAGAGCAGCTCGTGCATCTCCCAGAACCGTCCCTGCTCGGCCGCGGCCTCGGCCGCCAGGGCGGCGATGTCGGCGTGCACGTGGACGGTCAGCGGCAGGTGCCGGCTGACGTAGCGCAGCCGGTCGCCGAAGTGGGCGCGGACCTCGTTGGCGGCACCCGTCGCCTTGGCACAGAACGGGCACTCGTAGTCGAGGTACTCGACCAGGGTGAGCTCGGCGTCGGCCGGTCCGCGCACGTGGTCGACCTCGGGGTCGACGGGGTCGCTGAGCAGCCGCGGGAGCGCGGCGTCGCGCTGGTCGAAGAAGCGGGCGGCCAGGGCGAAGACCAGCCAGCCGACGACGCTGGCGAGCACCGCCGACATCAGGACGCCGACCGCGGCCTGGGCCTGCAGGTCGGGGTCCTCGAAGGCCAGTCCCACGATCAGCAGCGAGACCGTGAACCCGATGCCGGACAGCGCGGCGCCGGCGAGCGTGTGACCCTGGCCGACGCCCTGTGGCAGGCTGCCCAGCCGGAGCCGGACGCTGCCGAACGTGCCGAGTCCGATGCCGGTGAGCTTGCCGAGCACCAGGCCGAGGGTGACGCCCCAGGTCACGGGCGAGCGCAGCGCCTCGCCCAGGACGCCGTCGCGCAGGTCGATGCCGGCGTTGGCGAGCGCGAACACCGGGACCACGACGTAGCTGGTCCAGCCGTGCAGCGCCTCCTGGAGCCGCTCGTTGACCGAGATGGCCCGGGTCAGGCTCTGCCGGGCGGTGCGCTGCACGCCGGGCATCGGCGACTGCCGGAAGGCCCGGAAGCTCGACGCGGCCGACTCGACGTCGCTGCGGGTCGGGTTCAGGGCCGGCACCAGCAGGCCGGCGAGCATGCCGGCGATCGAGGCGTGCAGGCCCGACTCCAGGGTCGCGATCCACATCACCACGACGACCGCGACGTACGGCGACGCGCGCCACTCGCCGACCCGGGCCAGGACGACCAGCGCGACCAGACCGGCGGCGGCCACCAGCAGCGGCACCGTCTCGATGGACTCGGAGTAGACCAGCCCGATGACGCTGACCGCGACGATGTCGTCGATCACGGTCAGGGTCAGCAGGAAGATCCGCAGCTGGGTCGAGACCCGCGGGCCGACCAGGGCCAGCACGCCGAGCAGGAACGCCGTGTCGGTGCCGATCACCACGCCCCAGCCGTTGGCCGCCTCACCCGAGGAGTTCAGGGCCAGGTAGACGAGCGCCGGCACCAGCATGCCGCCGAGGCCCGCGACCAGCGGCACGACCAGCCGGCGCCGGTCGGTGAGCTCACCGACCGAGAACTCGCGGCGGACCTCCAGGCCGATGACGAAGAAGAACACCACCATCAGGCCGTCGTTGACCCAGTGGTGCAGGTCCATCGAGAGCCCGCCCATCGAGCCGACGGTGATCTCGACGGTGGTGTGCCAGAGGTCGACGTACGACTCCGACCAGGGCGAGTTCGCCCACACCAGGGCGACCAGGGATGCCACGACCAGCAGCCCGGCGCTGCCGGCCTCGGTGCGGATGAAGCGCCGGAGCTGGTGTCCCGTCTGCCGCGCGAACTCGTCGTCCTGGCCCTGCCCGCACGCTGACTGCTCCTGGCTCACCCCTCAAGCCTAGGGAGAGAGCGGCGTCACGCGGTGAGGTGGTGGACGTAGCACCAGCGCCAGTCCTCGCCCGGCTCCGCCGACTGCATGACCGGGTGGGTCGTCTCGTGGAAGTGGCGGGTGGCGTGCTGCCCCGCCGACGAGTCGCAGCAGCCGACGTTCCCGCACTCGAGGCACTGCCGCAGCGCGACCCACTCAAGGCCCTCGTCGAGGCAGTCCTGGCAGACCGGGTCGGTCGCGGTCTCGACCGCCGGGTGGTGCTCGAGCTCCGCGCAGACCTCGCCGGTACGACGGGCCGCGCCCACCCGGACCTCCCGCCGCTCCTCGGCTGCGACGTCGAGCATCGACTCCTCGACGTCGAGCATGGCCAGCACGTCGGCGACCACCTCGGCCGCGACCGTGCCGGAGGACCGGATCTCCAGCACCCGACTCCGCTCGGCCTCGATCAGCTCGAGCCGCACCCGGTTGTAGAGGTCGCTGGGCGACTCCTGGTCCTCGACGGTGGCCAACCGCTCCCAGGCCGCGAAGTTGCGCTGGTCGAGACGCTGGCGGATCAGGTCGACCACGCCGTGGCGGTCGTCGTACTCGAGCTCGTCGAGGCGGTGCAGCGCGGCCTTCGACGCCTGCTGCAGCAGCGTCGCCCGGGCCAGGGCGTCCTCGGCCGGGTCAGGCGAGGGCACCCGCAGCACCCGGGCGAACCAGGGCAGCGACATGCCCTGCAGGAAGAGCGTGCCGGCCACGACCGAGAAGGCGATGAGCAGCAGCACCTCGCGGTACTCGGTGTCCTCGGGGATGACGAACGCCGCGGCCAGCGTGACGACCCCGCGCATGCCGGCCCAGCCGAGCAGGAAGGTGAAGGTCCACGGCGGCCGCTGCCCGGTGTCGCGCTCGACGCGGCGGACGTAGAGCATCCGCGACGGGAAGACCCAGACCATCCGCAGCACCACGACGGTGGCCAGGACGGCCGCGCAGACCGCCACGATCCGCCCGGCGCCGAGGTCGCTGTCGGCGGCCCCTTCGAGGATCCACCAGGCCTGGAGGCCGATCAGCAGGAAGACGGTGTTCTCGAGGACGAAGGCGATGGTGCGCCAGTTCAGCCGCTCGGCGATCCGGGACTGCGCCGACTGCAGGATCGGGGCCTTGTGGCCGAGGAGCAGGCCCGCGACGACGACCGCGATCACGCCCGAGGCGTGCAGCTCCTCGGCCAGGACGTACGCCGCGAACGGGACGACCAGCGACATCGCGCTGTCGGTGACCGGATCGGCGATCAGCCGGCGGACTTTGGCCACCACGACGAAGAACACGAACCCGACGACCACTCCCCCGCCGGCCGCCCGGACGAAGTCGAGGGAGACCTCGGCCCCGTCGAGGCCGCTGCCGGCGGCGATCGCCAGCGCGGTGCGCAGGGTGACCAGGGCGGTGGCGTCGTTGAGCAGCGACTCGCCCTCGAGGATGGTGACGATGCGCCGGGGCAGGCCGATCCGGCGGGCGATGGCGGTCGCGGCCACGGCGTCCGGCGGGGCCACCACCGCGCCGATCGCCAGCGCCACCGCCCAGGGCAGACCGGGGACGAGGGCGTGCACGACGAGGCCGACCCCGGCGGTCGTGAAGACCACGAGGCCCACCGACAGCATCAGGATCGGGCGCCAGTTGGCCCGGAAGTCGACCAGCGACGTCTGCTGCGCGGCGGCGTACAGCAGCGGGGGCAGCAGGCCCAGGAGCACCACGTCGTGGTCCAGGTAGACCTGCGGCACCTGCGGGACGTACGACGCCGCGACGCCCACCGCGATCAGCAGGAACGGCGCCGGGATGTCGAGACGGCGCGCGATCTCGGTCGAGATCAGGACCCCGACCGCGAGACCGCACAGGAGCAGGGCGATGTCCACGACCTGATCCTCCACCCGGAGGGGTCAGTGCAGCGAGCCCACCCCGGACCTGAAGTCGGTGGCGTAGGTCATCGCGAGCGAGCCGCCCGGCGGCAGCAGCGCGGAGGCGACCTGCCCGACCCGCTCCACCTCGACGTGCACGCTGACGTGGACGGCCCGGTCGGCCGGCACCTCGAAGGAGACCGAGCCCCAGTAGACGAGGTACTGCCGGCCGTCGATGCTCACCACCGGTGTGGTCTTCCCACCGAGCAGGGAGTTCCCGGTGGTGAGGTGCAGCGTGAGGACGCGGCGCTCACCGAGATGGTGCTCGACGTACGGGATGACGCCGGCGGGGGCCTGCTGCTCGCTCACGGGACGAGCCTACGGATCCGCTCGTCGAGCTCGCGCCGGTTGTCCCGTCGTACGACGGCCTCGACGACCTCGATGCCCCCGTTGGGCGAGCCGAGCGCGTGCTCCAGCTCGGCGACCGACCCGACCCGCCAGTGCGGCGTCCGGGTCGCCGCGCAGAGCTGGGCCAGGTCGACGCCGTGGGGGGTGCCGAAGAGCCGCTCGAACTGCTGCGCGTGCTCGGGGGCGCCCTGCTCCAGCATCGTGAAGATCGAGCCGCCGTCGTCGTTGACGACGACGATCGTCAGGTCGGGCTCGGGCTCGCCCGGGCCGAGGACCAGGCCGTTGGTGTCGTGGAGGAAGGTCACGTCGCCCATCAGCGCCAGGCTGCGGGTCGAGTGCGGGCGGCCGAGGGCGGCGCCGATCGCGGTCGACACGACGCCGTCGATGCCGGAGAGCCCGCGGTTGGCGATCAGCTTGCGGCGGTCGCCGACGGCGTACCCCCGCACCATCAGGTCGAGGTCGCGGATCGGGCTGGAGGGGCCGACCACGAACAGCCCCCCGGGAGGGACGGCGCGGCCGACGGCCCCGGCCACCTCGTGGGGGGTGAGTCCGGGCTCCTCGTGCAACAGCCGGTCGAGCTGCCGGCCGACGGAGCGGTCCGCCTCGACCCAGGCCTCGAACCACCCGGTGTCGTCGCGGGCCTCCGGGCGGGTGTCGCGGTCGACGGTGCCGTCGACCGGGAACGGCGGCGTCGACCAGGCGCCGCGGGCGGGGGCGGCGAGGACCTCGACGTCGGGGCGCGACAGCAGCCGGGTGACCGGTCGGGAGAGCGTCGGTCGGCCGAAGACCACCACCCGCTCGATGCTCCGGCCGAGCTCGCCGTCGAGCAGCAGCCGGTAGCAGCGCAAGGCGTGGTCGCCGGTGCGCGCGCCGCTGGTGGGCTCGGCGAGCAGCGGCCAGCCGCCGTCCTGGGCGAGGATCCGCGGCGGCGGGCCGGAGTCGTCGCCGGCGACGACGACGGTGCGGGGTCCGGCCGGGAGGACGTTCACGGCTGCCACCGGTCGGTCGGGACGAGCGGGTCGTCGAGCTGCACGTTGAGGTGGGTGGGGCCGTCCTCGACCAGGTGCACCGGGCCGGGCTCGGTCAGGTTGGCGGTCGGCACCAGCGGCCCGAAGATCCCGAGCTGGTCGGTGGTCTGGTTGGCGCTGGTCCCGCGCAGCCGGGCCGGCCGGTCGGCGGTCACCGCCACGAGCGGTACGCCGGCGTGCGCCGCCTCCAGGACGGCCGGGTGCAGGTTGGCGACGGCGGTGCCGGAGGTGCACACCACGGCCGCCCGCGCGTGCACCTTGGTCAGCCCCAGGGCGAGGAAGCCGGCGGACCGCTCGTCGATGCGGGTGTGCAGGCGCAGCAGGCCGGCCTGCGCGGCGTCGTACACGGCGAAGGAGAGGGGGGCGTTGCGCGAGCCCGGCGCGACCACGACCTCGGTGACCCCGCCGTCGAGCAGCGCCCGGACGACGCTGCGGGCGAGGTCGGTGCTGGTCACGTCACCGATCCTGCCCGACCGCCCGGACGGCAGCCAGGCGGGCCTCCCAGTGGGCGACCCGATCGGGGCTCGCGGCCAGCCGGTCGAGCGCGGCCTCGTCCACCCGCGGGACCTCCACCGGCAGCGCGCCCTCGACGGGGAGCAGTGAGCGGCCGGTCACGTCGTCGGTGAGCAGCTGGACGGTCGCGAGCCCGCAGGCGTAGGGCAGCTCCGGCAGCGCGGCGGCCAGCGCGACCCCGGCGGCGATCCCGACGCTGGTCTCGAGCGCGGACGACACGACGACGGGCAGCCCGATGTCCTCGGCGATGCGCAGGCACGCGCGCACCCCGCCCAGCGGCTGCACCTTCAGCACGGCGATGTCGGCCGCCTCCAGGTCTCGGACCCGGTAGGGGTCGGCCGCCCGGCGGATCGACTCGTCGGCCGCGATCTTCACCTGCACCCGGCGCCGTACGACGGCGAGGTCCTCGACGCTCGCCACCGGCTGCTCGACGTACTCCAGACCGCCCGCGGCGCGGTCGAGCGCCGCGATCGACGCGACCGCGGTGTCGACGTCCCAGGCACCGTTGGCGTCGACCCGCACGTGTCCCGTCGTCCCGAGGGCGTCGCGGACCGCCTCGACCCGGGCCAGGTCGTCGGCGAGGGTCTGGCCGGGCTCGGCCACCTTCACCTTGGCGGTGCCGCACCAGCCGCGCTTCACGATCGCGTGCGCCTGCTCGGGCCCGACCGCGGGCACGGTCACGTTGACGGGCACCCGGGTGCGCAGCGGCGCCGGCCAGTCGCCCGCGGCGGCCTCCTCGGCGCAGCGCAGCCAGGGGGCGGCGACCTCGTCGTCGTACTCCAGGAAGGGGCTCCACTCGCCCCACCCCGCCGGGCCCTCGAGCAGCACCGCCTCGCGGACGGTGATGCCGCGGAAGCGGGTGCGCATCGGGATCGCGACGACTCTCACGCGAGCTCCTTCAACCGCAGCCGGTCGGGCTTGCCGTTGGGCAGCAGCGGGATCTCGGTGAGTGCCACCAGCTGGCGCGGCGCCCAGGAGCGGGGTCGAGCGGCGGCCACCCAGTCGCGAGCGGCCTCGAGGTCGACGTCGCCCACGACGAACGCGACCAGCCGGTTGCCCCACTCCTCGTCGGGGACGCCGAGCACCTCGGCCTGCTCGACACCCGGATGCTCCCGCAGCCGCGCCGCGACGGCCGGAGCGGGCACGTTGACCCCGCCGGTCACCACCACGTCGTCCAGCCGGCCGAGCACCTGCAGGCGACCGTCCTCGTCGAGCCGGCCGGCGTCCGAGGTGAGGAACCAGCCGTCGACCAGCACCTCCGCGGTCAGCTCCGGGTCTCCGTCGTACCCCGCGAAGAGGGTGGGCCCGCTGATCCGCACCCGGCCGCCGGTGCCGATCGCGAGCCCGACGCCGTCCAGCGGCAGCCCGTCGTACACGCAGCCGCCGGCGGTCTCCGCCGACCCGTACGTCGCCACCACCCGTACGCCGGCCGCGGCCGCCCGGTCCCGCAGCGCCGGGTCGATCGGCCCGCCGCCGAGCAGCACGGTGTGGAACCCGGCCAGCACCTCGGCGTCGGTCTCCAGCAGCCGGTGCAGCTGCGTCGGGACCAGGGACACGAACCGGTGCTCGCCGGCCATCGCCGCCGCGGCCGCCGCGAAGGAGGGGTGGTCGTCGAGGCGGACCGGCGGCCGGCCGGCCACCAGCGAGCGGCAGACGACCTGCAGTCCGGCGACGTACTCCTCGGGGAGGGCGAGCAGCCACTGCCCCGCGGCGCCGAGGCGGCGGGCGGAGGCCTCGACAGAGGCGAGCAAGGACCGACGCGGCAGCAGCACCCGCTTGGGCCGGCCGGTCGACCCGGAGGTCTCCACGACCCACGGCCGCGGCTCGTCGGCCGCGGCCAGCCAGTCGGCCACCGCAATCCCCATAGGCCGAAACCTAGTCCTCGTGATGAGATGCGGCCGTGCCAACCCTTCTCGGGCGCTTCGCTCCGCCGTCTCCCCTCGCGGGGCGCCTGTCCCTGCAGTCGGTGCTCTTCGCCGTCGGAGAAGGCACCTTCCTGACCGGCTCCGCCGTCTTCTTCACTCAGGTCGTGGGCCTGAGTGCCGCCCAGGTCGGCCTCGGGCTGACCCTGGCCGGCGTCGCCGCCTTCATCGCCGCCTACCCGATGGGCCGCCTCGTCGACCGGATCGGACCCAAGCGCGCGTGGGCGATCAGCTCGCTCGGCCAGTCGGCGATGTTCGCCGTGTGGCCGTTCATCGACAGCTTCACCGGCTACCTCGTCATGGCCGTGGTGATGGAGGTGGTGGGCGCCCTCGGCAGCACTGCCCACGGCGCCTACACGATCGACGTCCTGCCCCCGCGCGAGCGGGTCACCTCGCGCGCCTACATGTACTCGGCGCTCAACGTCGGCTTCACCCTCGGCTCCCTGGTCGGCGGCATCGCCCTGGCCTTCGAGTCGATCACGCTCCTCGAGCTGGTGCCCCTGTTCACCGCCGCGGTCTTCCTGGTCAACGCCTTCTTCATCACCCGCCTGCCCAAGGCCCCGCACGACCTGAAGACCGCCGAGGAGCGGGCGGCCAAGGTCCCCGGACCCGGGCCGATGCGCAACCCGGGGTGGCTGCTCTCGTCGTTCTTCTCCGGCGTGCTCTGGACCAACCAGGTGCTGCTGCACATGGTCATCCCGCTGTGGCTGGTCGAGAAGACCGACGCCCCGTGGTCGGTGCTCGCGCTGCTCTTCGGCACCAACACCGTGATGTGCATCTTCCTGCCGCTGGCCGCCGCCCGCGGCGTCCGGGACCGTACGACGGCCCTGCGCGCCATCCGGGTCTCGACGGTCTTCTTCGTCGTCTCCTGCGTCATCACCCTCTCGACGCACCAGAGCGTCGGCTGGCTCACCATCGCCCTGTTCTTCCTGGGCCACGTCACGCTCACCGGCGCCGAGCTGTTCCTCTCGGCGGCCAGCTGGACCTTCGAGGCCGAGCTGATGGACCCCCGCCGCCGCGGCGAGTACCAGGGCAGCGCCGAGCTGAGCAGCACCCTCGGCCGGGTCTGGGCGCCAGCGGTCTACACGTTCCTCGCGATGAACTGGGGGGCGACCGGCTGGCTGGTCATCGCCGGCATCATCACCGTCGCCGCGGCCGGTCTGCACCCCGCGACCGCCATGGCCCGGCGCTTCCTGGAACAGCACGTCCCCGCCGACGTCCTCGCCGAGGCCTCGGCCTCGGAGGCGAGCGCCGAGGAGGAGCCCCCGCCCCTCGGGCCGCCCTCGGCCACCCAGCCCGGCGAGCCCGGCGGCGACGTCCCCGGGGCCGTGGCCCGGCCCCTCTGACCCGACCGCTCCGGGACGACTGCCACAATCACCCCTCGTGGCGACTCCTGGTGACTGGCTGGCCGGTGCCCGGCCCCGCACGCTCCCGGCTGCGGTCTCGCCGGTGCTGGCCGGCACCGGCGTCGCGTCGTACGTCGACGGGCTGGTGCTCTGGAAGGCGCTGCTCGCCCTGGTGGTCAGCCTGGCCCTCCAGGTCGGCGTCAACTACGCCAACGACTACTCCGACGGCATCCGCGGCACCGACGACGACCGGGTCGGCCCGATGCGCCTCGTCGGGTCCGGCGCGGCCTCCCCGTCAGCGGTGAAGCGGGCCGCCTTCCTGGCCTTCGGCGTCGCCGGCGTCGCCGGCCTGGTCCTGGCCGCCTCCGCCGCGTGGTGGCTGCTCGCCGTCGGTGCCGTCTCGGTGCTCGCCGCCTGGTACTACACCGGCGGCTCGAAGCCCTACGGCTACCTCGGCCTCGGCGAGGTGATGGTCTTCGTCTTCTTCGGGCTGGTCGCCGTCATCGGTACGACGTACGTCCAGACCGAGACCTGGGAGCTCGCCGCCCTGTACGCCGCCGTCGGCATCGGCGCGCTCGCCTGCGCGATCCTGGTCGTCAACAACCTGCGCGACATCCCCACCGACACGATCGCCGGCAAGCGCACCCTCGCCGTCGTCCTCGGCGACCGCGCCACCCGCCTCCTCTACGCCGCCCTCGTGCTCGTCGCCGCCCTCGCCGTCGTCGCCCTCGCCGCCACGACCTCCTGGTGCGTCCTCGTCGGCCTGCTCTTCCTCGTCCTCGCCGGCCCCGGCCTCCGCCTGGTCCTCGGCGGCGCCACCGGCCCCGGCCTCATCCCCGTCCTGCAGTCCACCGGCACCGCCGAGCTCGCCTGGGCCGCCCTCACCACCGCCGCCCTCATCACCTGCGCCTGACCCTCTCCGGTGGTCGAGCAGTGAAGGACGAAGTCCTGAACGCCCGTCGAGACCCCCGCAGCCAGCAAGCAACCTCGCGCGGGATCGACCCTGCCGCCTCCGGTGGTCGAGCAGTGAAGGACGAAGTCCTGAACGCCCGTCGAGACCCCCGCAACTAAACAAGCGACCTCGCGCGGGATCGACCCTGCCGCCGCCGGTGGTCGAGCAGTGAAGGACGAAGTCCTGAGCGCCCGTCGAGACCCCCGCAGCCCTGCCGCTGACCTTATTCGAGTCGGCCTCTGCCGCGC
Source organism: Nocardioides lianchengensis (assembly GCF_900101465.1). GTDB lineage: Bacteria > Actinomycetota > Actinomycetes > Propionibacteriales > Nocardioidaceae > Nocardioides > Nocardioides lianchengensis. The sequence continues at coordinate 38,800 of NZ_FMZM01000007.1, read as the reverse complement.
CGTCTGCGCTTGGCACCAGGCCGGTTGAAAGACACTTACAGAGACAACGGGGCTCAACGTCCACTGTGATCAAGGGCCATCACGAGGCTGCTTCTGGCTCTCGGTCTCCTCGGGTCGACCGTTCGAACAAGGCTGTTGACAACCCTCGCATTCGATAATGCGTTCGAGTATCATATGGGTATGGCCACTCGGGACCTCGACGATTGCGACACCGCCACTGCGGTGCTCGCCTTCGTGCGCGCCCGACGATCTATCCAGTTGCAGGCTGAGGCCGACCAGCTCGCCGCCGCCGTCACCTGGGCCGGCATGCACTCCACCGACTGCCTGCACGATGCGGCAGCGGTGTGGATCCCGGGCTTTGAGGACGAGATGGCTATCGCCGGCCCCGGCGCACCGTTGATCGCCGAGTTCTCAGTCCTGGAGTTCTCCGCCGCACTGGGCCTGTCCTCCGACTCCGGGCGGATCTACCTCGGCCACGCCGTCGAACTCGCCCACCGCCTCCCACGCATCTACGAACGCGTCCAGTCGTTGGACCTCCCGGTCTGGAAGGCCCGCCGGATCGCCGCCGAGACCATCGACCTGCCTGAGGACGGCGCCGAGTTCGTCGACACCCACGTCGCCGCAACCGCACACAAGATCTCCATCGCCCAGCTCGACCGCACCATCGAAGAAGCCCGTGTCCGTTTCGACCCCGAGACCGCCGCCCAACGGGCACGGGATGCGGCCGAGGTGCGGCACTTCGACATCGAAGTCCAGCAGGTCTCCTACGACGGTCACGTCGAGGTCCGCGGCACGTTGGATCTGGTCGATGCACTGGACCTGGAAGACGCGGTCGCTCGGGGTGCGACCCACCTCGGCACGATCGCCGACGGGCTGTCACTCGACGTACGACGTTCCATCGCCGTGGGTGACCTGGCCCGACGCCAGCTCACCCTGGACCTGAACGCCGAACCCGACCCGGACCGCAAGCGCCCCCGTCAGGTCGTGGTCCACGTGCACCTCGCCGACGCCGCCATCGCCCGCGTCGAGAACACCCGGTCGATGATCTCGGTGGAACGGGTCCGGTCCTGGTGCCAGGACGGAGACAGCCAGGTCGTCATCAAGCCGGTCATCGACCTGGCCGGTCACGTCCACGTCGATGCCTACGAGGTCCCCGACAGGCTCAAGGAACGCCAAGCCCTGCTCCAGCACTCGTGCGTGTTCCCGTGGTGCCGCAGGCGGGCGAGGTCCTGCGACCACGACCACAGCGACCCCGCCGCCCACGGCGGGACGACGTGTGACTGCAACATCGCCCCACTCTGCCGCCGACATCACCGCGCCAAGACCCACACCAGATGGCGCTACGACAAGATCGACGACACCACCTTCATCTGGCGATCACCCAACGGTCTGATCTTCCGACGCGACCACACCGGCACCACCACCCCGCAGCCCTGACGGCCCGCCCGCTCAGGGCCACGGGCGCACCCGGAGACAGCTTCGCTGCCGCGGTGGCCTCCTGGGAGCCGGGCACTCTCCCGGCCGACGCGCGCGACCTCCGTCTCGTGCAGGACTGCTTCGTGACCTTGTTCTGGCAGACGTCGGTCCTGGACGAGACCGTGCGGTGGCTGAGCGACGAGGGCTACCACTGCGTCACCCTCGCGGCTGCGCGGTGGGGATCGGAGTCCGAGATGCACAGCACTCTGGCGGAGACGTTCGACTTCCCGGCCTCCTACGGGCACAACCTCGACGCACTCGACGACTGCCTGGACGACGTCGCCCACGGGGAGTACGGCTGGCCGACCGGAGCAACCGGACTGGTGCTGGCGCTCGTCGGCTTCGACCAGTTCGTCGAGGTCGATCGGCCCACCGCGCAGTCGCTGCTCGACGTCCTGGCCGGGGCTGCGCGCACCGCGGTGCTCGTGGGCAATCGCTTGATCGTGCTGGCCCAGTCCGGCGATCCGCGGCTGGAGCTGGAGCCGGTGGGTGGCGCGGTGCCGACGTGGGACGGCGCTGAGTGGCGCAACGCCGCGCGTGGGCTCTGAGGGGCGACGGCGGGCGGCCGGGTCGTCGAGCTAGTCGACGTCCTCCTTGGTCTTCATCTCCTCGAACCGCGCGGTGGCGCGGGTGGCCCGGGCCTCGACGTGCTGGGCGAGGGCGAGGCGCTGACGTTCGAGGAGGAAGTACGAGCCGATGCCGCTGACCACGAAGGCGATCACGACGCAGACCAGGATGTTGGCCTCGCCGGCGATCAGGAGCCAAGCGGAGAACACCACCGCGAGCGAGGCGACGAACAGCGCGAGCCGCAGACCGGTGTAGACCCAGAACTCCTTCACCCCTCCAGGGTAGATCGTCACCAGTCGGGGCCTACATTGGAGGTGTGCTGAAGTTCCTGTTCGTGGTTGCGCTCTTCGCGCTGGCGACGTACCTCGTCGTTCGCGTCATCCAGCGCCGCGGCATCCTGCCGCCGACCCCGGGCGGCACGAAGCGCCCCGGTCCCCGCCCCCAGCCCCGCATCGTCGCTCCCGACGACGACGAGGACTTCCTGCGCGACCTCGACCGCAAGCGCCGACTCCCCGAGGATCCCGAGGACCCCGACTCCGCCTGAGTGGCGGACGCATGAGCCGCCTGATCCACCTCAACGGACCGCCGGGGATCGGCAAGTCCACGATCGCGCGCCGGTACGCCGACGAGCACCCCGGCGTCCTGTGCTGCGACATCGACGTCCTGCGCACGCTGGTCGGCGGCTGGCGGGACGACTTCGCCACCGCCGGTGCCGTGATCCGGCCGCTCGCGCTGGCGATGATCGAGACGCACCTGCGCGAGGGCCGCGACGTCGTGCTCCCCCAGATGCTCGTCCGCCAGCCGGAGCTGCAGCGGTTCGAGGCGGCCGCGACCCACGCCGGCGCGGCGTACGTCGAACGGGTCCTGCTCGACACCCCGGCCGCGGCCGTCTCCCGGTTCCACCGGCGCGGCGTCGGCGACGAGGCCGCCGACCCGTGGCACGACCGGGTCCGCGAGATCGTGGCCGAGCAGGGCGGGGACCAGGTGCTGCTGGACTACCACGCGCGACTGGTCCAACTGGTCGCCGAGCGCCCGGACGCGGTGGTGGTCACGAGCCCGGACGGCGACCCGGACGCGACGTACCGCGCCCTCCTCGAGAGCCTGGCCGCGACCTAGCCGGGCGACCTAGGCGTAGGAGTGGATGCTGGAGATGAAGAAGTTGACGCCGATGAAGCTGAACCACAGCGTCGCCATCCCGCAGAGGGCCAGGATCGCGGCGTTGCGGCCCTTCCATCCGGCGGTGGCCCGGGCGTGCAGGTAGCCGGCGTACAGCACCCAGGTGATGAACGCCCAGACCTCCTTGGGGTCCCAGTTCCAGTAGGAGCCCCAGGCGTGGAAGGCCCAGATCGGGCCGGTGATCAGGACGGCGAAGGTCCAGACGGGGAACGCGAACGCGTTGATCCGGTAGGCGACCCGGTCGAGCGTCGCGGTGTCGGGCACCCGGCCGAGGTAGCCACCGCCGGTGCGACCGCGTCGCTCGGCCCGCTCCTGGACCAGGAAGAGCACCGACACGATGCCGCCGACGGTGAAGGCGCCGGTCGCGATCACGGCCGAGACGACGTGGATGACCAGCCAGGGCGAGTCCAGGGCCTCGGTGAGCGGCGCGACCTCCTCGTGCAGGACGATCACGTCGACCATCAGCAGCACCAGGACGACGCCGGTGACGATCGGGGCCATCCAGGCCAGCGAGAACCGCTTGTAGAGCGCCAGGTAGCTGAGGGTCACGAAGAAGGTGCCGGCGAGCGTGAACTCGTACATGTTGCCCCACGGCACCCGGTTCGGGTCCGCGGCCATGCCCCGGCCGAGCAGGGCGACGAAGTGCACCGCGAGCGCGAGGACCGTCAGCAGCAGGCCGAGCCGACCGAACAGGTTCGTCCGGCGCTCGACGTCCTCGTCCACCTCCGCGTCGTCGGACCCGCCCTCGGCGACGGCGATCGAGCCCGAGCCCGTACGACGGGCCGGGAGGGTGACCGAGCCGGCCGAGACCGGCAGTCGGCGCAGCGCCGACCACTCGACCAGGTGGCTCAGCAGCGCGAGGAAGTAGATCACCCCGCAGAACGCGACGGCCTGGTTGCTCAGGGTCTCCCACGATGCGTTGGTCACGACTTCTCCTCGCCAGTCGGTACGACGTCAGCGCCGCGCAACGCGGCCACGACCTCGTCGATCTCGGGCCGCACGTCTCCCCCACCGGAGCGGTCGAGGGCGGCGACCTCGACCAGTGTCTCCCCGTCGACCACCCGGGCGCGAACCCAGACGCGGCGCGGACGGACGAACAGCGAGCCCAGCAGCCCCGCCAGCGCGAGCACGACGCCCGCCAGGGTCACCAGCTTGCCGGGGGTCTTGCTGATCTGCAGCCGGTTCCACTGCTCGATCCCCTCGAAGGTCACCGACCCCAGACCGTCGGGGAGCTCGACGGTCTCGCCCTCCTGGAGGTCCAGGCGCAGCGGGGTCCCGTCGGGGTTCTCGACCTGCGACATCTTCGACTTGTCGAGCACGTAGACCGACTGGGGCTCCCCGAGGTTCAGATCGCCGGTGAAGACGCTCAGCGACAGCAGCGGGTTGTTCAGCTCGCCCATCAGGTTGACCGGGTCGCCGTCCTCGTTGAGGAAGAACGTCGGGAAGAACACCCCCTCGAGACCGATCTGCTCGGGCTCGGCCCCGCTGGCCTTGACCACCCCGAAGGAGAAGAGGCTCTGGTCCTGGGGCAGGAACGGCTTGGGGCCGGTGGCGGCAATGTTGCCCTCGCCGTCGCGGACGGTGATCACCGGCGCGTAGCCGTGCCCGATCAGGAACACGTCGGTGCCCCCGATGGCGAGCGGGTGGTTGACCCGCAGGTCGTGCTCGCGCTCCTTGCCGGACTGGTCAGTGCAGTCCTCGCGGTAGCGGGTGTCGGCGCTGAAGCCGCGGGACATGCCGCGGCGGGGACCGTCGACGAGCCACTCCACCGAGAAGTCGTCGACGGTGAAGCAGAACGGCTCCATCGACTCGGGGTCGAAGAGCCGGCCGGGGACGAAATCGTCGTACTGGGTCAGGGTGTTCGAGAACGGCGTGCCGACGGTCAGGATGACGCCGCCCTTGTAGCCGAACAGGCCACCGACGGCGAAGCCCACCAGCACCACCACGACCGACAGGTGGAAGACCAGGTTGCCGACCTCGCGGAGGTAGCCGCGCTCGCTGCTCACCGCGGCGTCCCCGGCGTCCGCCGGGCGGACCCGGTAGCGCCGGCGCTTCAGCACCTGGCGGGCGCGGGCCAGCACCTCCTCGACGTCGTCGTCCGTGCGGTACGACGCGTGGTCGGGCAGCCGGCCGAGGTTGCGCGGGGCGCGCGGCGGCGGGGCCTTGATCGCGCGCAGGTAGACCAGCGTGCGCGGGATGATGCAGCCGACCAGCGAGACCATCAGCAGCACGAAGATCGCGGCGAACCACGGGCTGCTGTAGACGTTGAACAGCCCGAGCCTCTCGTAGATCGGCGTCAGGTCGGGGTGCGCCTCCTGCCACTGGGTCGTCTTCAGCGAGTCGACGCCCTGCTGCGGGATCACCGACCCCGGTACGGCGGCCAGCGCGAGCAGCAGCAGCAGGATCAGCGCGGTCCGCATCGAGGTGAGCTGTCGCCAGGTCCAGCGCAGCAGCTCCAGCGGCGAGAGCTCGCCGGACCGGCGGCCGGTCTCGGGGGTGTCGCTCACACGCCCACCTCGAAGTCGCTGACCAGGTGGATCTGCAGCCAGGTGACGGCGTAGTCCCACCAGCCGGTGACGAGCATCAGCCCGACCAGCACCAGCATCACGCCGCCGACCCGGGTGACCCACTGCTGGTGGCGGCGCACGAAGCCGAGGGCGCCGAGCGCGCGCTGCCAGAACAGCCCGGCCAGGATGAACGGGATGCCGAGCCCCAGGGAGTAGCAGGCCAGCAGCAGCCCACTCCGGCCGGCGGTGCCCTCGTCGTACCCGAGGGTGATGATCACGCCGAGGGTCGGACCGATGCAGGGCTGCCAGCCCAGTCCGAAGAGGAAGCCCAGCAGCGGCGCGGCGGCCAGCCCGACGGAGGGGACCTTGTGGAACCGGACGTCGCGCTGCAGCAGCGGGACCAGCCCGATGAAGACCAGGCCCATGGCGATCGCGAAGCAGCCCAGGACGACGTTGAGGGTGTCCTCGTTGACCAGCAGCCAGGTGGCGACCGACCCGGTCGCGACGCCCAGCAGCACGAACACGACCGAGAAGCCGAGCACGAACAGCGTCGACCCCGCGACCATCCGCCCGCGCTTGACGTTGCCCGTCGCGAGGTCGGCGCCGGAGAGCCCCGTGGCGTAGGAGAAGTACGCCGGCAGCAGCGGGATCACGCAGGGCGAGAAGAACGACACCAGGCCCGCGAGCAGCGCCACGGGGATGGCCAGGACCAGCGAGCCGGAGCCTGCGGTCTGGCCGAACCAGTCACCCACGCCGCTACCCGCTCCCCTTCTCGACGTCCTCGACCATGCCGACGAGGGTGCGCACGGACGGGACCTCGCCGCTGACGATCGCGGCAACCCGCCCCTCCTCGTCGAGGACGGCCGTCGAGGGCACGGCGGCCGGCCGGAAGGAGCCGCGGAAGGCGAGCAGCACCGACGGGTCGCTCGACCCGTCCAGCGAGGGGTACTCGACGCCGTGCGAGCGCTCGAAGGCCAGCGCGTCGTCGCGGCTGGAGTCGCGGATGTTGATGCCCAGGAAGGCCGCCCGGTCGCCGAGCTCCTCGGCAGCCTCGGCGAGCAGCGGCATCTCCCGGTTGCACGGGCCGCACCACGATCCCCACGCGTTGACGACGACGATCTGGCCGCGGTAGTCGGCGAGGTCGAGCTCGTCGCCCGCGATGGTCTCGGCCGACAGCTCGATGGGGTCCTTCCGCTCGTCGACGCCGAACTGGATGACCTGGCTGTCGCCCTCGATGTAGCCGTTCGGGTTCGTCTGGCCGACGGACGTGCAGCCGCCGGTGATCACCAGGGCACCGGAGAGGAGGGCGCCGGAGAGGGCGCGGGAGAACCTCATGTCAGGGCCGGTTCTCCTCGGGCGCGCCACCGGCCGAGAACGGGGCCTTGCGGTCGCCGGCCGGGATCAGGTCACCGGCGGGCTCGGAGTAGGAGACCTGCGCGAGCCGCTCCCCCACGAAGTGGAACGACGTCAGCGAGCACAGGGTGCACTGCCGGCTGCGCGGGTCGTGCAGGAAGGAGCGCTTCTCGACGTGCAGCCGGGCCGTCCAGATCGGCAGCTGGTGGGAGACCAGGACGGCCTCGTGGCCCTGCGCCGCGACCCGGGCGTCCTCGACGGCCGCCATCATCCGGGCGGCGATCGCCTTGTAAGACTCGCCCCAGGACGGTGTGAACGGGTTGCGCAAGTGCTTCCACAGGCTGGGCCGCTTGACCAGCGTCATCGCGCCCTCGCCGAAGCTCAGCCCCTCGAAGACGGTCGTGGACTCGATGACCCGCTCGTCGGTGACGATCTCCAGGCCCCGCGCCGCCGCCAGCGGGCGGGCGGTCTCCTGGGCCCGCTCCAGCGGAGAGGCGACCAGGTGGGTGATGTCGCGGTCGCCGATCGACTCGGCGATCCGCTCGGCCATCCGGTTGCCCAACGCCGACAGGTGGAAGCCGTCGCGCCGGCCGTAGAGCACGCCCTGCGGGTTGTGCACCTCGCCGTGGCGCAGCAGGTGGACGATCGTGTCGGGGGTGGCGCTCATGCGGTCTCCAGGGCGGCAGCGGCCGCGCGGGCGGCTCCGGGCAGGGCGTCGACCACGGTCTGGACGGCGCGGTCATCGTGGGCGCTGGAGAGGAACCACGCCTCGTACGCCGAGGGCGGCAGGTAGACCCCCGCGTCGAGCATCGCGTGGAAGAAGGCGGCGTACGCCGGGGCGCTGGTGCGCGAGGCGTCCGCGAAGTCGCGGACCGGCCCGTCGGTGAGGAACACGGAGAACATGGTGCCGCTCGCCTGCACGACGTGGGGTACGCCGGCGGCGCTCAGCGCCTCGGTCGCGGCCTCCTTGATCGTCTCGCCCGCCGCCCCGATGTGGGCGTAGACCTCGTCGGTGGCGAGCCGCAGCGTGGTCAGCCCGGCGGTGGTCGCGATCGGGTTCCCCGACAGCGTGCCGGCCTGGTAGACGGGCCCGTCCGGCGCCAGCCGGCCCATCACGTCGGCGCGACCGCCGAAGGCCGCGGCCGGGAAGCCGCCGCCCATCACCTTGCCGAAGGTGACCAGGTCGGGCCGCCAGCCCTCGACCGCCCCGTCGAGACCCCACTGCCCCTGCCGCGACGCGCGGAACCCGGTCATCACCTCGTCGCTCACGAACAGCGCGCCGTGGCGGGCGCAGGTCTCGGCCAGGAACCGGTTGAAGCCGGGCTCCGGCGGGACGACGCCCATGTTCCCAGGAGCGGCCTCGGTGACCAGGCAGGCGATCCGGTCGCCGTGCTCGGCGAAGACCCGCTCCACCGCGGCGCGGTCGTTGTAGGGCAGCACCAGGGTCAGCTCGGTCGACGACGCGGGCACGCCCGGCGTCCCCGGGACCGCGAACGTCGCCAGGCCCGACCCGGCCGACGCGAGCAGGGCGTCGACGTGGCCGTGGTAGCAGCCGGCGAACTTCACGACGACGTCGCGGCCGGTGAAGCCGCGGGCCAGCCGGATCGCCGACATGGTCGCCTCGGTGCCGGAGGACACGAAGCGCACCCGGTCGACCGGCGCGCGGTCGACGATCTCCTCGGCGAGCTCCACCTCCGGCTCCGTCGGCGTGCCGTACGACGTGCCGCGGGCCACCGCGGCCTGCACCGCGGCCTGCACCTCCGGGTGGGCGTGCCCGAGCAGCATCGGGCCCCACGAGCAGATGAGGTCGACGTACTCGTGCCCGTCGACGTCGGTGAGCCAGGCGCCGGCGGCGGAGCGGATGAAGCGCGGGGTGCCGCCGACCGCGTTGAAGGCCCGGACCGGGGAGTTCACGCCCCCGGGCGTGACCGCGCGGGCGCGCGTGAACAGCGCCTCGGAGGCAGGGGTGGGACGGGTCGCGGCAGACATCGCCTCATTGTCGCCCAGCCGCCCAACCGACCCTCGGCGAGGGTCCTCGGCCCCCGTCCGCGACAGTGGTATAGCCCACTCAGTGGACTCGGTCGTTTCGCGCTCAGGTTGGTCGGGCACCATCGTGACGCCGACCACTCAAGCTCGTCCGAGTTGTTCGGCTGATTCGAACCCCCGCGTAACTTGCCCGTGACACGATTCGTTGATCGCCCACGGACGTCGGAACGCTCGGGGACGACACATCGCTCGAAGATCGGGAGTAGACCGCATGGCAAAGCGACTCGGACGCGCACAGCGCGCGACGGCCCTGGTGCCGCTCGCGCTGTTGTCCGCCGCCTGGACCGCCAGCCTCGCCGGCGTCGGCGCGGGGTCGGCCACGGCCACCCAGACCCCCGACCCGCTCCCGGCCACCAGCCTGCCCGACGGGACCAGCGTCCCGACCCAGGCCATCGAGGCCCCCGCCAGCGTCTCCTCCCCCGACGGCGTCGCCCCCGGCATCGGTGCGGGCGGGGCGGCCCAGGCCGTCTCGACCGCCTCCACGGCCGGCATCCCCTCGGTCGCCCTGGCCGCCTACCAGCGCGCCGAGACCGTCATCAACGCCGCCGACGAGAGCTGCAACCTCACCTGGCAGCTGGTCGCGGCCATCGGCCGGGTCGAGTCCGACCACGGTCGCTACGGCGGCAACACCCTCGACGACCAGGGCGTCGCCCGCCCCGGCATCTTCGGCATCGCCCTCGACGGCAGCAACAAGACCCAGGCCATCGCCGACACCGACGCAGGTCAGTTCGACGGCGACGCGAAGTGGGACCGCGCGGTCGGCCCGCTGCAGTTCATCCCCTCGACCTGGTCGGTCGTGGGCGTGGACGCCGACGGCGACGGCCGGCGCGACCCGCAGGACATCGACGACGCGGCCCTGGCCTCGGCGGTCTACCTCTGCTCCGGCGACGACGACCTGTCGACGACCGCCGGTCAGCGCACCGCGGTCTACCGCTACAACCACAGCGACTCGTACGTCGACCTCGTGCTCTCGATCATGAGCAACTACCTGGCCGGCTCCTACACCTCGGTCCCGAACGGCACCACGGCCGCGGGCTACATCCAGCCCGACACGTCGTACACCCCGCCGCCGAGCGCGAGCTCCGGCCCGAAGGTGGTCAAGGAGAGCAAGCCCGGCGCGAACCAGCCCGAGGCCACGGCGCCGGCTGCGCCCACGACCCCGACGCCCACCGCGCCGTCCGGCGGTGGCAAGGGCAACGGCGGCAAGGGCGGCGGCAAGCCGACGAAGGCCCCCAGCCTCCCGCCGGTGGTCGTGCCGACGCTGCCGAGCACCGGGGTCACCCCGGTCGACGAGACCCTCACCCGGGCCCAGGCGATCGTGCAGTGCGCGCTCGACTACGGCCTGAAGGTCGACGTCAACGGTCTGGTCAACGTGATCCTCAGCCTGCTCAACACCGTGGTCGGCGCCGAGGCGACCGAGGCCTGCATCGCCAAGTACACGAACCCCTGACCGGGTCGCGTCAGCGGGCGAGCAGGCGGGCGGCCTCGGCCGCCCAGTAGGTCAGCACCACGTCGGCACCCGCGCGGCGGATCGACGTGAGCGTCTCGAGGATCGCGGCCTCACGGTCGATCCAGCCCTGGGCCGCGGCCGCCTCCAGCATGGCGTACTCGCCGGAGACGTTGTAGGCGGCGACCGGGACGTCGACGGCGTCGCGCACCCGGCGGAGCACGTCGAGGTAGGCCAGCGCGGGCTTCACCATGACCAGGTCGGCACCCTGCGCGACGTCGAGCAGCGCCTCGCGGACACCCTCGACCGCGTTGCCGCCGTCCTGCTGGTAGGTACGGCGGTCGCCGGTCAGCGAGGAGTCCACGGCCTCGCGGAACGGCCCGTAGAAGGCGGAGGCGTACTTCGTGGAGTAGGCCATGATCGAGACGTCGGTGTGCGCGGCGCCGTCCAGCGCCCCGCGGATGGCCGCGACCTGGCCATCCATCATGCCGCTCGGCGCGACCATGTCGGCGCCGGCCGCGGCCATCGCGCGGGCCATCTCGGCGTAGACCTCGAGGGTGCCGTCGTTGTCGACCCGACCGTCGGGGGTGAGCACCCCGCAGTGGCCGTGGTCGGTGAACTCGTCGATGCACAGGTCGCCGATCACGGTGATCGCGTCGCCGACCTCGGCGACCACGTCGGTGATCGCGACGTTGAGGATCCCCGCCGGGTCGACCGCACCGGACCCGACGGCGTCCTTGGTCTCGGGGACGCCGAACAGGATCACCCCACCCAGGCCCAGCTCGGCTGCCTCGCCCACGGCGGCCAGCAGGCTCGAGCGGGAGTGCTGGACGACGCCCGGCATCGAGGAGATCGGGACCGGCTCGTCGATGCCCTCGCGGACGAAGAGCGGCAGCACCAGCTGCCGCGCCTCCACCGAGGTCTCGGCCACCATCCGCCGCAGCGCCGCGGTGGTCCGCAGGCGCCGCGGCCGGATGACGGGGCCGGTCATCGCGCGGTGGTGGTCTTCCGGCGGCCCGACGGCTTGCGCTCGGACGGCCGGGTGACCTCCTGGCCCGCCTCGACCATCGCGGCCCGGCGAGCGGAGCCGAAGTCGGCGAGCGCGTCGACCAGCTCGTCGACGTCCGGCTTGGGGGCCAGGACGTCGACCCGCAGGCCGTGCTCCTCGGCGGTCTTGGCCGTGGCCGGACCGATCACCGCGATGATCGTCGACGGGTGCGGCTTGCCGGCGATCCCGACCAGGTTGCGCACCGTCGAGGACGAGGTGAAGACGACCGCGTCGAACTTCCCGGTCTTGATCGCGTCGCGGGTGGGCGCCGGCGGCGGGGTGGCCCGCACGGTGCGGTAGGCCGTGACGTCGTCGCACTCCCAGCCGAGGTCGACCAGGCCGGCGACCAGGGTCTCGGTGGCGATGTCGGCGCGCGGCAGGAAGACCCGGTTGATCGGGTCGAGGACGTCGTCGTACTCGGGCCAGTCGGCGAGCAGGCCGGCCGCGGACTGCTCGCCCGAGGGGACCAGGTCGGCCCGCAGACCCCAGTCGGCGATGGACTGGGCGGTCTTGTCGCCGACGGCGGCGATCTTCAGGCCGGAGAAGGCCCGGGCGTCGAGGCCGTACTCCTCGAACTTCTCGCGGACCGCGCGGACCGCGTTGACGGAGGTGAAGGCGATCCACTCGTAGCGGCCCTCGACCAGGCCGCGGACGGCCTTGTCCATCTGCTGCGGGTTGCGGGGCGGCTCGACCGAGATGGTCGGCACCTCGTCGGGGACGGCGCCGTAGCCGCGCAGCCGGTTGACCAGCGGGCCGGCCTGGTCCTTGGTGCGGGGCACCAGGACGCGCCAGCCGAAGAGCGGCTTGGTCTCGAACCACGAGAGCGTGTCGCGCAGGTCGACGACATCGCCGACCACGGTGATCGCCGGGGGCGCCATCCGGGCCGCGCGGGCGTCGGTGGCGATGTGCTCCAGCGTCGAGGTGACGGTGCTCTGGGTGGTGGTGGTGCCGACCCGGGTCATCGCGACCGGGGTCTGCGGCGAGCGGCCGGCCGCGACCAGCGCCTTGCTGACCTCGCCGATCTGGCCGACGGCCGAGAGCAGCACCAGGGTGCGCCGGTCGGCGTAGTGGCTCCAGTCGATCTTCTCGCCACAGGTGACGACCGCGACCTCGCGGTGGTCCTTGGTGGTGAGCGGGATGCCGGCGTACGCCGGGACCGCGCTGACCGACGAGACCCCGGGCACGATCTCGAAGCCAAGGCCCGCCTTGGCGCAGGCCTGCGCCTCCTCGGGGCCCGAGGCGTAGAGGAACGGGTCGCCGGTCATCAGCCGCACGACGCGGTGTCCGCGCTTGGCCTGCTTGACGACGACCTTCGCGCGGGCGGCGTGGGTCAGCGGCTGGCCGTCCTCGCCGAACCCGCCGTCGACCAGCTCGGGGCCGGGGACCGGCTCACCCTCGGGGAGGTCGGCCGGGTCGGCCAGGCCGAGCAGGTGCCGCACCAGGGCGGCGTGCTCCGGCGCCTCGGTGACGATCACGTCGGCCTGCTCGATCAGGCCCACGGCGCGGACCGTGAGCAGCTCCGGGTCGCCGGGTCCGCTGCCCACGAAGGACACCCATCCGCGGGTCGGGGTGGCGGTGGTGGTCTTGCCTCGGGTCATGCGTTGCGCACCTGTTCTGACTCGTCGTGCTGTCGTGTGTCCAGCTGTCCGGCCCCGTCGGCGAGCATCTCTGCCGCCAGCCGGTTGCCGACGCCCACGGCGTCGGCGGGGTCTCCCGACGCGGACATCCGCACCGCGAGGGCCCCGTCGGGTGAGAGCGCGATGGCGCGCACCCAGATCTCGTCTCCGTCATCGCCCTCGGCAACCTCGGCGAGGACGCCGATCGGGGCCGAGCAGCCACCTTCGAGGGTGGCCAGCACGGCCCGCTCCGCCTCGACCGCGGCCCGCGCGTGCGGGTCGTCGAGGACGGCCAGGTCTGCGGCGAGCGCGTCGTCGCTGCGACACTCGACGCCCAGCGCCCCCTGGCCGGGGGCGGGGAGCATCTGCAGCGGGTCGAGCACCTCCGTCGCCTCCTCCAGCCGGCCGATCCGGGCCAGGCCGGCGCGCGCGAGCACGACGGCGTCGTACTCACCCGACCGGACCTTGCCGATCCGGGTGTCGACGTTGCCACGGACGCCGACGACGTCCAAACCGAGGCCGAGGGCGTGCAGCTGGGCCGCCCGTCGGGGGGAGCCGGTGCCGACCCGCGACCCGACCGGGAGCTCGCCCAGGGTCAGTCCGTCGCGGGCGACGACCACGTCGCGCGGGTCCTCGCGACCGGGTACGGCGGCCAGCGCGATCCCCTCCGCGGGGTAGGTCGGCAGGTCCTTCAGGGAGTGCACGGCGACGTCGACCTCGCCGCGCAGCAGCGCGTCGCGGAGCGCGCCGACGAAGACGCCGGTGCCGCCCACGGCGGTCAGCGGCGTGCCGGCGGCCTGGCTGCGGTCGCCGTCGGTGGCGATCTCGACCAGCTCGGCCTCCCGGCCCAGCCGGGTGCGGATCAGCTCGGCGACGTGACCGGCCTGGGTGGTGGCGAGCAGCGAGGCGCGGGTGCCGACGCGCACGGTCGCGGCGCTCACCGCAGACCCTCCGGACGGGTGACCGCGTCGACCGCCTCGGGGTCGAGGGCGAAGAGCTCGGCGAGCGCGGCGGCGTACGACACGGCGCCGGCCTCGTTGGCCAGCTCCTTCACGCGGACCGTCGGCTCGTGCAGCAGCTTGTCGGCGACCCGGCGCACGGTGTGCAGGACCTCGGCGCGGGTGGTGTCGTCGAGGCCGGGCAGCCGGCCGTCCAGTCGCTCCATCTCGGCGTCGACGACGGCGGTGGCCATCGAGCGCAGCGCCACGACCGTGGGGGTGACGCTGGCCTGGCGGCGGGCCGCGAGGAACGCGGCGACCTCCTGGCCGACGATCCGGCGGACCTCGACGACCTCGCGGCCGGCGTCGGAGGCGTGCAGGTCGTCGGCGAGCTCGGCCAGGCCGAGCAGGGTCACCCCGTCCAGCTCGGTCACGCGCGGGTCGACGTCGTGCGGCAGGGCGAGGTCGATGAGCACGACCGGGCGACCGTCGGGACGGGACCGCTCGAGCATGGCGCGGGTGACGAGCACGCCGGTCGAGCCGGTGCAGCTCACGACCAGGTCGGCGTGGGCCAGCTCGGCCTCGAGGTCGGCGAGCGGGGCCGGGCGGGCGTCGTACTCGCGGGCGAGTCGGTCGGCTCGCTCCTGGCTGCGGTTGGCGACGACGATCTCGCCGGCACCGAGGCGCGCGACGGTCGCGGTGGCCAGGCCGGCCATCGCACCGGCCCCGACCACGAGCACCCGGCGACCGGCGACGCCGCCGCCCGCGAGCTCGGAGCGCTCCAGGGCGGCGGTCACCAGGGAGGGCGCGACCCGGTCGATGTCGGTCTCGGCGCGCGAGCGCTTGCCGACGCGCAGGGCCTGCTGGAAGAGCACGTTGAGGGCGGGGCCGACGGTCCCGAGCTCCTGGCCCAGGCGCAGTGCCTCGCGGGCCTGGCCGAGGATCTGGCCCTCGCCGACGGCCATCGAGTCGAGGCCCGCGGCCACCTGGAAGAGGTGGGAGACGGCGCCGTCGTCGTAGTGGACGTAGAGGTGCGGGAGCATCGTCTCCGCGCTCCGGCCGGCGCGCTCCACCAGCAGCCGCGACAGCTCCTCCACGGAGCCGTGGAACCGGTCGACCTCGGTGTAGATCTCCAGCCGGTTGCAGGTGGAGATCACCGTGGCCTCGGTGACGTGGGTGCACGACGCGACGTCGGTGACCAGCTTCTGCACGCCGTCGGAGGTCAGCGCGACGCTCTCGAGGAGAGCGACGGGTGCGGAGTTGTGGGAGATCCCCACGACCAGGATGCTCACGCGGTCTCCTCCTGCTGCTGGTCCTGCGCCTTGCGCTGCTCGTGGTAAGCGAGGATCTGCAGCTCGATGGACAGGTCGACCTTGCGGACGTCGACCCCCGCGGGCACGGTCAGTACGGAGGCGGCGAAGTTGAGGATGCTGCTGATGCCGGCGGCGACCATCCGGTCGGCCACGGCCTGGGCGGCCGGGGCCGGGGTCGCGATGACCCCGATCGCCACGCCGTGCTCGGCCACGATGCCCTCCAGGTCGTCGAACGGGCGTACGTCGATGCCCGCGACCGTCTCACCGGTCCGCGCCGGGTCGGCGTCGAGCAGCGCCACGGTGCGGAACCCGCGGCTGCGGAACCCGGAGTAGTTGGCCAGCGCGTGCCCGAGGTTGCCGATCCCGACGATCACCACCGGCCAGTCCTGGGTCACGCCGATCTCGCGGGCGATCTGGTAGCGCAGGTAGTCGACGTCGTAGCCGACCCCGCGGGTGCCGTAGCTGCCGAGGTAGGACAGGTCCTTGCGGAGCATCGCGCTGTTGACCCCGGCCGACGCCGCGAGCGCCTCGCTCGAGCAGGTCGACGTACCGGCCTCCGACAGCGACGTCAGGGCCCGGAGGTAGACGGGCAGCCGCGCGACGGTGGCCTCGGGAATGTCCCGGGCGGTCTCGCTGGGCGTCCGTGCGGTCACGTGCGTCTTCTCTCCATGCCACGAGGGGCAAGTAGCTGCCGCAGATGGGGGCCGGCGCAGCCCGGATTCGTCCGACGGCTCGCTCACTGTAGGAGTTTGTGAACGAGAGAACAAACCGGCGGAAGCCTGGTCCGGGGGCAGGCCTAGCACATGTGACATGTCCCACCCGCGGAGGGGTGGCTACGAGGTGAGAGCCGTGCGCAACCGGTCCTCGCTGACCCGCCAGAAGTCGTGCTGCCGGCCGTCGACCAGGGTCACCGGGATCTCCTCGCCGTACCGCTCGAGCAGGGCGGGGTCGTCGAGGATCGAGATCTCGTCGTACTCCTCACCGAGCTCGGCGCAGACCCGCGCGACCACCGCACGGGCGTCGTCGCACAGGTGGCACCCCGGCTTGGAGTAGAGCGTGACCCGGGCGGTCACGGCGCCTCCTCCAGCAGGCCCAGCGCGCGGCGGCGTTCGATGCCGCGCAGCCGGCCCTTCTGCACCTTGCCCGTGACGGTGAGCGGGAGCTCGGCGACGACCTCGATGCGCTGCGGGCGCTTGAAGCGGGCCAACCGGGCCTCGCAGTGGTCGCGGACGGCGGCGCCGACGGTGGCCGGGTCGTCACCGGTCGCCACGACGTAGGCGACCACGGCCTCGCCCGTGTGCTCGTCGGCGACGCCGATGACGGCGGCCTCCAGCACCTGGTCGAGCTCGCGGATGACCTCCTCGACCTCGACCGGGTAGACGTTGAACCCGGAGACGATGACCATCTCCTTGAGCCGGTCGACGAGGAAGAGGTCGCCCTCGGCGTCGAGGAAGCCGACGTCGCCGGTCGACCACCAGCCGTCGTCGTCCGGGCCGTCGGCGCCGTCGGGCCAGTAGCCGCTGAAGAGGTTGGCCCCCCGCACCTGGATCTGCCCGGGGTCCTCCCCCTCGGGCTCGCGGCCGGCGTCGTCGATCAGGCGCAGGTCGATCCCGGGCAGCGCGGCACCGACCGAGCCCGCCGCCGGTGGCCGCGTGCTGCAGAGGGTGCTGGTCACCACCGGGGACGCCTCGGTGAGGCCGTAGCCCTGGTGCACCGGGATCTCGGTGCTCGCGACGAACTCCTCGACGAGCTCGGGGGCGAGCGGCGCGGAGCCGGACAGCACCAGTCGGACCGGGCCGAGCCGTTCGGCCAGGTGGTCCTCGCCCCGCCAGTAGGCGAACACCGGCGGGGCCACCGGGACGACGCTGCAGGCCTCGTCGTCGATGATGTCGAGGGTGCCCTGAGGGTCGAAACGCTCGACCAGCACCAGCTTGGCGCGGTGCCGCACGACACCGCCGAGCACCGCGTTGAGGCCGTAGACGTGGAAGAGCGGCAGCACGCCGAGAACGACGTCGTCGCCGTGCATCATCGGCGGGTCGACGACCGCGACCTGCTCGATGTTGGCGAGCAGGGCGCGGTGGGTGAGCATCGCCGCGCGGGGGCGGCCCGAGGTGCCGCTGGTGTAGAGGAGGCACGCGAGCTTCTCGGGGTCCTGGAGCGGCGGGACGAACCGGGCCCGATCGGCGCGCAGGTGGTCGTAGGAGCGCTCGCCGGGCAGCAGCGTGGCCCCCGCGACCACGACGCGCGGCGTGACCGCCCGGGTCAGCAGCTCGGGGTCGAGCTCGGGGTCGCGGCCCGCGGCGTGGTCGTCGACGGCCCGGGCGAGCAGCGCGACGCCCTCGCGGACGACCCGCACCGCGTCGACGTCGGTCACCACCATCTTCGCCCCGGAGTCGGCGATCATCCGGGCCAGCTCACCCGGGGTCGCCAGCGGGTTCACGGGTACGGCGACCGCCTGCGAGCGCAGCACCCCGAGGTACGTCGCGACGAACTCCAGGCGGTTGCCGAGCACCAGCATCACGCGGTAGCCGGCGACGATGCCCGCAGCGCCGAGGCCGGTCGCGATCCGGCCGACCTCGTCGTCGAGCTCCGCCCAGGTCATGCTGCGACCGCCGGCCTCGACGACCGCCAGCTTGTCCGGGCTCTCCACAGCGGCGGCGGCGACCAGGTCGGCCACGTCACGGACGTCGGGAACCTCGGCTGAGGCAGGCATGGAGGGATACTTCCACACCACGCAACGGCACGCGGCGGACTCCTCCGGACACCGGTCGGGGCTCTACCCTGGCCAGGTGACCCCGCCCGCCGAACGGCGCAGCCTCCCCAACCTCCAGCAGCGGTCCACGCTGGCCGGCGAGGCCGCCGCGGCGGCCGCCGAGGTCGAGACGGCCCTGCACACCCCGGCCGACGCCCGCTCGGCGGCGTTCTTCGACGTCGACAACACCGTGATGCAGGGCGCGAGCATCTTCCACCTGGCCCGCGGCCTGCACCGCCGCAAGTTCTTCACCACCCGCGAGATCGCGGGCGCCGCCTGGAAGCAGGCCTACTTCCGGGTGGTCGGCGTCGAGGACCCCGAGCACGTCGCCGACGCTCGCAACTCAGCGCTCTCCTTCATCGCCGGCCACACCGTCACCGAGCTCGAGGAGCTGGGCGAGGAGATCTTCGACGAGGCGATGGCCCACCGGATCTGGCCCGGCACCCGCGCCCTCGCCCAGATGCACCTCGACCAGGGCCAGCGGGTCTGGCTGGTCACGGCCGCGCCGATCGAGATCGCCCAGATCATCGCCCGCCGGCTCGGGCTGACCGGGGCGATGGGCACCGTCGCCGAGCACGACGACGGCGTCTACACCGGACGACTGGTCGGCGACATGCTGCACGGGCCGGCCAAGGCGGAGGCGGTCAAGGCGCTCGCCGCGCGCGAGGAGCTCGAGCTGGCGGCCTGCTCGGCGTACTCCGACTCCTACAACGACCTCCCGATGCTCTCGATGGTGGGCGACCCGTGCGCCATCAATCCCGACGCCCGGCTGCGGGCCCACGCCCGCGAGCAGGGCTGGCGGGTTCGCGACTACCGCACCGGACGCAAGGCCGCTCGCGCCGGGCTCCTGGTCGGCGCCATGACCGGCGCCGCCACCGGTGCGGTCGCGGCGGGTCTGGCCGTCCGCCGGCGGCACTGACCCGCCCTCTCCGCGCCCGGGATTTTGCGGACGGTTTCGTTCACATGCCGGACTACTCGTGCGTAAGGTGGGAAGAACGCTCGATGGGGCTGAGCGTTTCCGGGAGGGGATCGACCAGATGCCGTGGCACGGTGGCGATGGCGTGCGCGACGCCGCGCGGGGGCTCGATGCCCTGCGCGCCGAGGTCGCGCGGCTGCTGGCCCCGCCGCCCCTCGCCACCCCGGGTCCCGGGATGCTCCTGGCCGAAGCGCTCACCGGCGACGGTGGCCCGGTCCCGACCGGCCCCGGCTCGTCGTACGACGACAGCGAGCTGGCCGCCTCCTCGGAGGAGTCCGAGGCCGAGCGCACCCGGCTGATCGCCCTGGTCGAGCTGGCCCGTCAGAGCGACTCCGAGGCGTTCGGCCTGCTCTACGACCACTACCAGGGCTCGGTCTACCGCTTCCTCTTCTACCGGACCCGCTCGAGCACGCTCGCCGAGGACCTGACCTCGGAGACCTTCTTCCGGGCGCTGCGGAGCATGACCAGCTTCCGCTGGCAGGGCAAGGACTTCGGCGCCTGGCTGATGACCATCGCGCGCAACCTGGCCACCGACCACTTCAAGGCGGGCCGGACCCGGCTGGAGATGGCCACCGAGGACATGGGTCAGCACGACGACGCCACCGAGGGCCCCGAGGCCGCGGTGCTGGCCGGGCTGACCAACGAGATCCTGCTGCGGGCCCTGACCGAGCTGCCCGTCGAGCAGCGCGACTGCCTGGTGATGCGGTTCCTGCAGGGCATGAGCATCGCCGAGACGGCCGCCGTGCTGGGCCGCAGCGACGGCGCGATCAAGCAGCTCCAGCTGCGTGGGGTGCGCAACCTCGCCAAGCTGATGCCCGAGGGGATCCGCGGCTGATGAGCACCCGTGCTGAATTCCTCCTGACGCCTGCGTCACACGCCGTAACCTCCGCCGTCCGCCCGTCGTTGAAACGTTCGTCCGGGAGCGCCACCGCGCGCCCGGTCATGGCCGAGACGACAGGACGGATCCACCGATGAGCCCCGTGTTCGCGGCGCGCAGACGCGCCGAGGAGTTCGACTCCCTGGTCGAGGGAACCTCGACCGGGCCGGTCGACCCCGCACGGTACGACGAGCTTCTGGCGCTGGTGGGCACGCTCCGCGCGACCGCCCCGGTCGAGCCCCGGCCCGCCTTCGTCGCCGACCTCCGCGAGCGGCTGATGATCGCGGCCGAGACCGAGCTGGTCCCCGCCGCGCCGACCGCCGCCGTCCAGGATCGGCTCACCGTGACGCGCCGCTCCCCCCGCGAGCGCCGGCTGGCCGCCGTCGTCGGCGGGTTCGCCATCATCGGCGCGACCACCTCGATGGCGGTCGCCGCGCAGTCCGCGCTCCCGGGCGACGTGCTCTACCCGCTCAAGAGGGCCATCGAGAACGCCCACACCGGGCTCAGCGTCGACGACGAGCAGAAGGGCTCGACGCTGCTGGCCAACGCGAGCGGCCGGCTCGAGGAGGTCGACCGGCTCACCCGTGCCTCGGCATCCGGCGAGGTCGACGTCCGCGCGGTCGAGGAGACCGTCGTGCTGTTCACGGCCCAGGCGACCGAGGCCAGCGACCTGCTGCTCGCCGCCTACGACGCCGACGGCGACGACGAGGCGCTGAGCGAGCTGCAGGACTTCACCGACCGCGGCTTCACCCTCCTCGACCAGCTGGCCTCCGATGCCACCGACGAGGTGCGCGAGGCCCTGGTGCCGGTCGGCAACGTGCTGACCGCGATCGAGGCCGCCGTCCAACAGGCCTGCCCCAGCTGCGTGGTGTCGCTGACCCAGCTGCCGCAGTCGCTCCTCCAGCCGGTCGGCAACACCCTCGACCAGCTGATCTCCTCCGGGACCGGCCAGGCCCCGACGACGGCCGACCCCCAGCCCGGTTCGGGCGGGGGCAAGCCGGCCTCCCCGAAGCCCGGGAAGTCCGCGCCCTCGGCCGGGGTCCCGACCGCGCCCGCCGTACCCCTGCCCACGCCGGGTGGCGGCAACGGCTCGGGCGGCTCCGGCGGCTCGGGCGGCTCCGGCGGCTCCGGCGGCTCGGGTGGCAAGAACCCCGTCGAGGACCTGGTCAACGGGCTGCTCGGCGGCGGCAGCAGCGCGACGCCCACCGAGGACCCCGAGATCCCGATCGTGACCGACACGCTCGAAGGCGTCGGCGACATCGTGGGCGGACTGCTCAACCCGCCGAAGCCGACCACCAAGCCCTGACCACTCCGGTCAGCGGAAGACCGACTCCCGCTTCATCAGCAGCGAGTAGAGGGTCTGCTGGATCGTCTCGCGCACCTGGTCGGTGACGTTGAAGACCAGCATCGGGTCGTCCGCAGCACCCCGGTCGTACTCGTCGGTGCGGATCGGCTCGCCGAACTCCAGCAGCCACTTCGACGGCAGCGGCACCAGGCCGAGCGGCCCTAGCAGCGGGAACAGCGGCGTGATGGGGATGTAGGGGACGCCGAGCAGCCGGGCCAGCGACGGGACGTTGCCGACCAGCGGGTAGATCTCCTCGGCGCCGACCACCGACAGCGGCACGATCGGCACGCCGGTGCGCAGCGCGGCGGAGACGAAGCCGCCCCGCCCGAACCGCTGGAGCTTGTAGCGCTCGGAGTAGGGCTTGCCGATGCCCTTGAAGCCCTCCGGCCACACGCCGACCAGCTCGCCCCCGCTCAGCATCCGCTCCGCGTCCTCGGTGCAGGCCAGGGTGGCCCCGCTCTTGCGGGCCAGCGCCGAAACGACGGGCAGCCGGAAGACCAGGTCGGCGCCGAGCGGCCGGAGGAACCGGCCGGTCTGGTCGTGGACCGAGACCATCGTCATCAGCCCGTCGACGGGCACGGTGCCGGAGTGGTTGGAGACGACCAGGGCGCCGCCCTCGGTCGGGATGTTCTCGATGCCCCGGACCTCGATCCGGAACCACCGCTCGGCGATCGGGCGCAGCGCGGCCATGAAGAAGCGCTCGGTGATCTCCTGGTCGAAGCCGTACTCGTCGACGGCGTAGTCGCCGGTGACCCGGCGGCGCAGGAAGGCGAGGAACCGAGCCAGCTGGGGCTCCCACTGGTCGCCGAAGACCTCAAGCGCGGCGTGCTGGAACGCCGAGAGCCAGTCGGCGGCGGGGATGCCGGCGAGCGGGCCGCGGTCGACCGTCGTCACCGGCGGACGCTCGGCGGCCTCGACCACCTCGGGCACCTCGGGCACCTCGACGGTCTCGACCGGCTCCTCGACCGCCGCCGGCTCGGGAGCCGGGCGGGCCTTACGCGTCGCCGCCCGGGGCTTCGCCGGCTTGGACCCGCCGGCGAGGCCCCGCGCCGCCGAGGACGGCTGCTTGCCGGTGCCGCGGCCGGGCCGGCCGCGGGTGCCGATGGGGATGATCTCGGCGTCACCCATGGTCGCCTCCCGAGAGCACTGCAGGGCTGGTCGTGAGCTGGCGCTCGACGCCGGCGAGCGCCCGGTCGGCGCGACCGCCGGTCGGCGTCAGGGTCGAGGCGAAGTCGGCGAACGCCTCCGCCGTGGAGTACGACGGCTCGAAACCGAGCACCTCGCGCATCCGGGTCGTGTCGACGCCTCGGCCGTAGGTCAGGAACGCCAGCTGCTCGGGAGAGAAGTCGGCGAGCCGGGCGGAGCGGAGCACGGACCCGAGGTTGCCGACCAGGATCCCAGGCATCGGCACCGTCGGGCGCTGCAGGCGTCGTACCGCCTGGGAGAGCATCAGGATGCCGTCGCCGGCGACGTTGAAGGTGCCGGCGACATCGCGGGTCACGGCCTGCCGCAGCACCTCGAGCAGGTCCTGCTCGTGGAGGAACTGCAACCGCGCGTCGAAGCCGAGCACGGTCGGGATCACCGGCAGACGGAAGTACGACGTGATCGGGCTCGAGACGTAGGGCCCGATGACGTTGGCCGCCCGGATCGTCGCCACGCGTACGTCGGAGCGCCGCCGGGCGAAGCCGCGGACGTAGCCCTCGATCTCGGCGACGTCCTTCGCGTAGCCCGAGCGCGGGGCGCGCCGGGGCTCCATGTCCTCGGTGAACATCGCAGGATCGCGACTGCTCGCGCCGTACATGGTGGTCGTCGACTTGACCACGAGGTTGCGCAGCCCGGGTGCCTTCTGGCACGCGGCGAGGAGCTGCATCGTCCCGATGACGTTCAGCTCTTTCATGCTGTTGCGCCCGCCGGCGCTCCCCGGCGTCGAGATGACGCTCATGTGGACGACGGTGTCGACGTCCTCCTTGGCGATCACCTTGGCGATCACCGGGTTGCGGATGTCCGCGCGGACGAACGAGACGTCGCCGAGGTCGCCCCGCGGGGGGACGACGTCGACTCCGATCACCCGGTCGACGGCAGGGTCGGCTGCGACGGACCGCGCGAACTTCCGCCCCAGGTCGCGGGACACGCCCGTGACCAGGACGACCGAGCCGGCGCTGCCCATGGCGACCCCTCGACCTGGGAGGTGGCTTACTTGCCGAGCTTGCGGCGCTGGACGCGCGTCTTCTTCAGCAGCTTGCGGTGCTTCTTCTTGGCCATACGCTTGCGCCGCTTCTTGATGACAGAACCCACGGGATACCTTTCAACAGCTGTGAGGCGATCCGGCGGAGACACCGCAGGACCAAGACAGCCTATCCGCCGCAGGGTGGCAGGTGAGAATCGCGGCCCGAGGGCCGGTCAGCCGGCGTCGTAGAAGCTCTTGCGGAGGTACTCGTTCGCGTCCTCCTCGCGGACGCGGAACGACCGGCCGACCCGCACGGCGGGCAGGTCACCGTTGTGGACCAGGCGGTAGACGGTCATCTTCGAGACCCGCATCATCGATGCGACCTCGGCGACGGTCAGAAACTTCGCTTCGGAGATGTCCCCGGACGAGTTGGCAGCCATCGTGCACCAGCTCTCTTTCTTGTGCGCCCGCCACCGGCTTCCCCACCGGTGATCACACGGGCGGCGCTGTCGTGAGAATAGGGCCTGGTGTGACTCGTGGGAAGGGATGGACGAAAGAAACACCAGTGGTCTACGGCGTGTTGACTTGCAGAACCTCCGTGTGGGAGTCAGCGCGACCTCAGGGCAGCGGATCGAGGCCGTGCAGGGGGAAGACCTCGGTGCGCGTCGCGTGCACCGCCCGATCGAGCCACGTGTCCGGGTCGTAGCCCTCGCGCCAGTCGCGGTACGCCGGGTTCCGCCCGTCCGTGAGCCGGTACGGCGCGGTGCGGCCGAGGTACTCGGCGACGTACTCGCGCCAGCCGCCCGGCGTCTCGGTCTGCGGGTCGACGGGCCGGCCGCCGACGATGCCCAGCAGGTGGGTCCAGGCGCGCGGCACCACCTCGACCAGCGCGTAGCCGCCCCCGCCGGTGACCACCCAGCGCCCGCCGGCGACCTCATGGGCCAGGTCGTGCAGGGCCTGGTAGGCCGCCCGCTGCCCGTCCACGGTCAGCATCAGGTGGGCCAGCGGATCCTCGGCGTGGGAGTCGCAACCGTGCTGGGTGACCAGCACCTCGGGCTTGAACTCGCGCAGCAGCGGGGGCACGACCGCATGGAACGCGCGCAGCCAGCCGCCGTCGCCGGTGCCGGGCGGGAGCGCGACGTTGACCGCACTCCCCTGCGCTTCCGGGCCGCCCACGTCGTGGGCGAACCCGGTGCCGGGGAAGAGCATCTGGCCGGTCTCGTGCAGGGAGATGGTGAGCACCCGCGGGTCGTCCCAGAAGACCTTCTCGACGCCGTCGCCGTGGTGGACGTCGACGTCGACGTAGGCCACCCGCTGCGCCCCCTGGTCGAGCAGGCTGCGGATCCCGACGGCGACGTCGTTGTAGATGCAGAAGCCGCTGGCCCGTTCGGGCATCGCGTGGTGCAGGCCGCCGCAGATGCTGGCGGAGTGCAGCGACTCGCCGCTCCACACCTGCCGGAACGCCTCGACGGTCGCGCCGACGACGTGGGAGGAGGCGTCGTGCATCCCGGCGAAGACCGGGTTGTCGTCGGTGCCGAGGCCGAACGCCTCGTCGGGCGCGACCGTGCGGCCAGCCCGCATCACCGCCTCGATCATCGCCGGGTCGTGGACCGTGGCCAGCAGGTCGAGGTCGGCGATCGGGGCCGCGACCGTCCGCAGCCCGCCGGCGCCCACCACCCCGAGCTCGGTCGCCAGCCGCATCGTCAGGTCGACCCGCAGCGGCGACATCGGGTGGGCGGGACCGAAGTCGTACTCGGTGAGCGTCGGGTCGAAGACGACCGTCGCCGGTCCCTCACAGGCGGGCATGTCCGCGACGCTACCCGCCGTTGCCCGCCGTGCCATGATGTGTCCGTGCTCACGACCCCGCTCGCCCTGCAGTGGTGGCCCGCCTGACGGCGGACCACGTCTGAAGCACGCACTTCACCCACGGCCGCCCTCCGGGCGGCCGTCGTCGATTTCTCGGCGCTCCCGGTGGGCCTCACCCCACCTTCGTCCCAGGAGCTCCGATGACCCGCACCCTCTCCCTCCTCACCCCCTCCGGCCGGCTCACGCTCGGCAACCTGCTCGGCGCGCTGCGACCGATGGCCGCTCGACAGGACGACGCCCTCTACGGGCTGTCCGACCTGCACGCGATGACCGTCCCCCACGACCCGGCCGAGCTGCGCGCGCGATCGCTCGAGATGGCCACGCTGCTGCTGGCGGCCGGCCTGGACCGGGCGACGCTGTTCCGGCAGAGCGCCGTACCTGCTCACCGGGAGCTGGCCTACCTGCTCGAGTGCGTCGCGACCACCGGCGAGCTGGGGCGGATGATCCAGTACAAGGAGAAGGGCCGCTCGTCGTCGCGGACCTCGCTGCTCACCTACCCGGTGCTGATGGCGGCCGACATCCTGCTCTACCGCCCGACCCAGGTCCCCGTCGGCGACGACCAGCGCCAGCACGTCGAGCTGACCCGCGACCTCGCCCTCCGCTTCAACCGGACGTACGGCGAGGTCTTCACCGTGCCCGAGGCCGTCACACCCGCGGCCGGGGCGCGGGTCATGGACCTCGCCGAGCCGACCCGCAAGATGAGCAAGTCGGCCGACGCCGCCGGCAGCATCTTCCTGCTCGACCCGCCGGACGTCGTACGACGGAAGGTGGCGCGCGCGGTCACCGACTCCGAGACCGGACCGGCCGCCGTCCGCGCGGACCGAGCCGCGAAGCCCGGGGTCACCAACCTGCTGGAGATCCTGCTCGCCTGCGGCGGGTCGGCCGACGGGCTGACGACGTACGGCGCCCTGAAGAAGGCGGTGACCGACGCGGTGGTGGCCGAGCTCGGGCCGCTGCAGCGGCGCTACGCCGAGCTCGCGGCCGACGCCGCCCACGTCTCGGAGGTGTACGACGCCGGCGCGGTCCGCGCCCGCGCTCTGGCGGCGCCGGTGCTGGCCGCGGCCGAGACCGCCGTCGGCCTGTAGTTGAACACGTTCAGAACTTGCCCTACAGTTCGGGACATCCCATTTTTGAACACGTTCAAGGAGATTGAGATGACCTGGACCGTCGCCACCTACGTGGTGTACCTGCTGGTGACCGTGCCGCTGACCGTGTGGGTGGCCACCACCCTGTCGCGCAACGGGAAGGTGTTCCTGGAGGACGTCTTCGCCGGCAACGACCGACTCGCCGAGGCCGTCAACACGCTGCTGGTCGTCGGCTTCTACCTGCTGAACCTGGGCTTCGTCAGCCTCTACCTGCGGATCGGGACCACC
The DNA here is from genome assembly GCF_900101465.1 of Nocardioides lianchengensis. Taxonomy (GTDB): domain Bacteria; phylum Actinomycetota; class Actinomycetes; order Propionibacteriales; family Nocardioidaceae; genus Nocardioides; species Nocardioides lianchengensis. Next base: position 11,957 of record NZ_FMZM01000007.1, on the reverse strand, counting down.
GTCCCGGACGCCGCCGGACTGTTCGAGGAGCTCAGCGTGAAGGTGGGGGTCGTGACCCTGGTCGTCGGCGTCCTGCACTTCTTCAACGTCTACGTCTTCAACGCGATCCGTCGCCGCGGCCGGATGGAGTCGCTCCGCAGCGCACCCGTCCCGCCCCAGGCGCACGTGGCGCCGTACGCCGCGCCGTACCCGGCGCCGGGGCGGTGACGCTCCCGTGATCGACGTCGACCGGCTCGTCGTCCTGCACGACCCGGGCTGCCCGCTCTGCCGGCGGTTCGCGTCGTGGCTGGCCGGCCAGCCGTTCCTGGTGCCGCTCGACCTGGTGCCGGCCGGGTCGGAGACGGCCCGGCGGATGTTCCCCACGCTCGACCACGCGGCGACGCTGCGCGACATCACGGTCGTCGGGTCGGACGGGTCGGTGTGGACCAACGAGCACGCCTGGGTGATGTGCCTGTGGGCCACCCGGGCGCACCGCGGCCTCGCCGAGCGGCTGGCCCGACCGCAGTGGCTGCCCCTCGCCCGCGGTGCGGCGTACTCGGCCGCCGGACTGCGTCACCTGCTGCACTCCGCCCCGGTTCGCGAGAGGGGTGACTACCCTGAGCCCTGTGCCGGATCCTGCGCCCCGCTCGCCCAAGGCTGAGCAGACCCGCGGCACCATCCTGGAGTCGGCGATGCGGCTTTTCCGCCGCGACGGCTACGACCGGACCACGATGCGGGCCATCGCGGCCGAGGCCGGCGTCTCGGTCGGCAACGCCTACTACTACTTCGGCTCCAAGGAACACCTGATCCAGGCCTTCTACGACCGGATGCAGGACGAGCACGCCGACGCGGCCGCCGACGTGCTCGAGCGGGAGACCGCCTTCGACGCACGGCTGCGCGGCGTCCTCGAGGTGTGGCTCGACGTCGCCGCCCCGAGCCACGAGTTCGCGGGACAGTTCTTCAAGAACGCCGCCGACCCGCGCTCGCCCCTGTCCCCCTTCAGCGCCGAGTCGGCGCCCGCGCGCGCCGCCTCGACCGGGCTCTACGCCCGGGTCGTCGAGGGCACCGACCTCAAGCTCGCCCCCAACGTGCGCCGCGAGCTGCCCGAGCTGCTGTGGCTGCTCCAGATGGGCGTCGTCCTCTTCTGGGTGTACGACGACAGTCCCGAGCAGCTGCGCTCCCGCGAGCTGGTCACCCGGATCGTCCCGGTCGTCGACCGGATCGTCCGGATGTCGCGGCTGCCCCTCGTGCGCGGGCTCGTCGACGACGTGCTCGGGCTGGTCGCCGCACTGCGCGGCTGACCCGCCCTCCGGTGGCCTCTCCCGTGAAGGACGAAGTCCTGAACGCCCGTCGAGACCCCCTCAACCAGCAAACGACCTCCGGTAGGTGGGCCCTGCCGCCGGTCACTGTCGCCGGTGATCGCCGCCGGTGGTCGAGCAGTGAAGGACGAAGTCCTGAACGCCCGTCGAGACCCCCTCAACCAGCGAACGACCTCCGGTAGGTGGGCCCTGCCGCCGGTCACTATCGCCGGTGGTCGCCGCCGGTGGTCGAGCAGTGAAGGACGAAGTCCTGAACGCCCGTCGAGACCCCCGCAGCCCTGCCGCTGACCTCGTTCGAGTCGGCCTCTGCCGTGACGTCTGCGCCTGGCACCAGGCCGTTTCAAAGACATTTACAGAGACAAGGGGGCTCATCGTCCGCGGTGATCAAGGGCCATCACCAGGCTGCTTCTAGCTTTCGGTCACCTCGGGTCGACCGTTCGAACAAGGCTACGAACAACCACTTCCATTCGCTCACCTGTTCGACTACCATATGAGTATGGCCACTCGGGACCTCGACGACTGCGACACCGCCACTGCGGTGCTCGCCTTCGTGCGCGCCCGACGCTCTGTCCAGTTGCAGGCTGAGGCCGACCAGCTCGCTGCCGCCGTCACCTGGGCCGGGATGCACTCCACCGACTCCCTGTCAGATGCCGCCGCCGTCTGGGTTCCCGGCTGCGAGGACGAGATGGCCATCGCCGGCCCCGGCGCACCGTTGAT
>NZ_FMZM01000007.1:0-9617 GCF_900101465.1 Nocardioides lianchengensis | reverse complement strand
ATGCACTCCACCGACTCCCTGTCAGATGCCGCCGCCGTCTGGGTTCCCGGCTGCGAGGACGAGATGGCCATCGCCGGCCCCGGCGCACCGTTGATCGCCGAGTTCAGTGTGCTGGAGTTCTCCGCCGCACTCGGTCTCTCCTCCGACTCCGGTCGGATCTACCTCGGCCACGCCGTCGAGCTCGCCCACCGCCTGCCACGCGTCTACGAGCGCGTGCAGTCGTTGGACCTGCCGGTGTGGAAGGCCCGCCGCATCGCCGCCGAGACCATCGACCTCCCCGAAGACGGCGCCGAGTTCGTCGACACCCACGTCGCCTCAGTCGCGCACAAGATCTCCATCGCCCAACTCGACCGCACCATCGAAGAAGCCCGCACCCGCTTCGACCCCGAGACCGCAGCCCAGCGCGCCCGGGACGCGGCCGAGGTCCGGCACTTCGACATCGAGACCCAGCAGGTCTCCTACGACGGCCACGTCGAAGTCCGCGGAACCCTCGACCTCATCGACGCACTCGACCTCGAAGACGCCATCGCCCGGGGCGCGTCCCACCTCGGCACCATCGCCGCGGACCTGTCCCTCGATGCGCGTCGCTCGATCGCGGTCGGTGACCTTGCCCGGCGTCAGCTGACGTTGGATCTCAACGCCGAGCCGGACCCGGACCGCAAGCGACCCCGCCAGGTCGTGGTCCACGTGCACCTCGCCGACGCCGCCATCGCCCGCGTCGAGAACACCCGCACCCTGATCTCGGTCGAGCAGGTCAAGAGCTGGTGCCAGGACGGCGACAGTCAGGTCGTGATCAAGCCGGTCATCGACCTGGCCGGTCACGTCCACGTGGATGCCTACGAGGTCCCCGACCGGTTGAAGGAACGCCAAGCCCTGCTCCAACACTCCTGCGTGTTCCCATGGTGCCGACGCCGCGCCCGGTCCTGCGACCACGACCACAGCGACCCAGCCGCCCACGGCGGCAGCACGTGCGACTGCAACATCGCCCCCTTGTGCCGACGACATCACCGCGCCAAGACCCACACCAGATGGCGCTACGACAAGATCGACGACACCACGTTCGTCTGGCGCAGCCCGAACGGCTTGGTCTTCCGACGCGACCACACCGGCACCACCCCGCAGCCCTGACCGAGAACCCTCGGCAGGGCCACGGGCGCGCGCACAGCCGCACACGTCGATCACTGGTGGCGTCCTGGGCGCTCCAGAGTCACCCTCAGCGGCATTTTCAGGCGTCGTTGGGCCCGTGGCCGGTCTGGCCCGGTCACCCCGCAGGGCGGCTACACCGCGGAGGCCATCGGCGACGGATGGACGCGGGTCCGGGCTGAGTCCACGGCTCACGACGGTTCCCGCTTGGTCACGTCGCCCAGTCCCCGGACGAGGTCGGTCACGTGTCGGGCGGCCGTCGTACCCGGTCAGGATGTCGGTGCCGGCGCGTCCGGACCGGCCGTCCGCGCATCACGCTCGGCGAGGTCGCGCAGGGTGCGCAGCTGCTTGCGCATCATCACCAGGTCGCCCCAGGCGAGCGCGTGGGCGCGGAGGGTCCGCATGCCGCCCGCGGCGGCCGCCAGGCGACACACGATCCGGGAGGCACCCGGCCCGTCCGGCTCGGCGGCGTAGGTCATCGCGCACGGGCCGAACAGCCGCTGCCCGCGGGCGTCGGTGAGGGCCGTCCACTGCCGCGGCACGTCGTACGACGTCAGCGTGAAGACCATGGCCATGGTCTGGCCGAGCTCCAGGCGGTCGGCGCCGGGGTGAGTAAGCGCGGCGAGCGGCGGCCCCGGTTGTCGATCAGGTCGTAGGAGTACGGCGCGACCGCGACCTGGCACAGCCAGCGCCAGGTCAGCTCCACCGGCGCGGCGACGGCGACCGCGCGGGTCAGCAGCAGCGGCCGGTCGACCAGGAGGTCGGCCGGGTAGGGCCGCGCGTGCTCGTCCGGGGTGGCACCCCAGACGAGCGGGAGCATCAGCTGCCCTCGGCCAGAGCCCGCGAGCGGTCGCGCGCGGCCTCCATCGCGGCCAGGAACGCCGCGCGGACCTTGTGGATCTCCAGCTCACGCAGGGCCGCGGCAGTGGTGCCGGCGGGCGAGGTGACCTGCTCCCGCAGGACCGTCGGGTGGGTGCCGGTCTCGCGGAGCATCTTGGCCGAGCCGACCAGGGTCTGGATGACCAGGTCGGTGGCGGTCGAGCGGGGCAGGCCGAGGTGGACGCCGGCCTCGATCATCGACTCCACCACGAAGAAGATGTACGCCGGCCCGCTGCCCGAGATGGCGGTGACCGCGTCCTGCTGCCGCTCGGGGATGCGCAGCACCTTGCCGACCGAGCCCATCAGCGCCTCGGCCTCGGCGAGGTGGTCCTCGCTGCAGTGGGAGCCGGGCGAGATCGCGGCCATGCCCTCGTCGACCAGCGCCGGCGTGTTCGGCATGACCCGGACGACGGCGACGCCCGCCGGCACCCGGGACTCGATGAACGCGGTGGTGATGCCGGCGGCCAGGGAGACCAGCAGCTGCCCGGGCCGGAGCTCGGGGGCGATCTCGGCCAGCACGTCGGCCATGTCCTGCGGCTTCACGACGAGCGCCACCGTGTCGGCCCGGCGGGCCGCCTCGACGTTGCCGACGACGGCGACGCCGTACCGCTCCTCCAGCTCGCGGGCCCGCTCGGGACGCTTCTCGCCCACCAGCAGGTGGTCGACCCGGCGACCGGCGCGGACCAGGCCGGAGAGCAGGGTCTCGCCCATCACCCCGGCGCCGAGGATGGCGGTCTGCGAGCTCATCGTTCTCCTAGTTCACTTCTTGCTGATCAGGGACCGGGCGAAGAATGACAGGTTCTGCGGACGCTCGGCGAGCCGGCGCATGAGGTAGCCGTACCACTCGGCGCCGTAGGGGACGTAGACCCGGACGGTCTCGCCCGCGGCCGCGAGCCGCTTCTGCTCCTCGGGCCGGATGCCGTAGAGCATCTGGAACTCGTAGGAGCCTGGCGCCCGGCTGAAGCGGCTGGCCAGTGACGAGGCGATCTCGACCATCCGCGGGTCGTGGGTGGCGATCATCGGGTAGCCGCGGCCGGCCAGCAGCACCTTCAGGCAGCGGACGTAGGACTTGTCGACGTCGAGGCGGTCGGTGAAGGCCACGCTCTCCGGCTCGGAGTAGGCGCCCTTGCAGAGCCGGACGCGCGAGCCCTCGTAGGAGAGCGCGCGGCAGTCGGCCTCGGTGCGACGCAGGTAGGCCTGGAGCACGGCTCCGGTCTCGGGGAAGTCCTTGCGCAGCTCGCGCAGGATCGCCAACGTCGAGTCGGTGGTGGTGTGGTCCTCCATGTCGAGGGTGACCGTGGTGCCGGCGTTGCGGGCCGCGCGGCAGATGGTGCGGGCGTTCTCGAGTGCGACCTTGGGCCCGATGTCGGGCAGCGCCTGACCGATCGCCGAGAGCTTCACCGACACCTCGGCGCCGGGGGTGAGCCCGGCCGCGGCCAGCTCGCGCAGGAGTACGACGTACGCCTCGGTCGTCGCGTCGGCCTGGTCGGAGTCGAGCGTGTCCTCGCCCAGGTGGTCGAGGGTGGCCCGGAGGCCGTCCGCGGCGAGCCGGCCGGTCGCCGCGACCGCGGCCTCGGTCGTCTCGCCGGGCACGTAGCCCGTGACGATGCCCGCCGAGACCGGGAGCGTGCTGACGAGCGACTTGACCCGGTGGCTGCGCGCGAGCAGCAGGATCGGCTGGCGGAGCAACGACATGCCCTCAGGCTACGTCGCGCCCCGGACGGCGCCCGCGTTCGCCTCAGGTCCCCCGCCCAGCGGTCGATGGGCAGGACATCGACGGATGTGACCATACGAAAGGCGGGCACCGTGGAGGAGATGGACGAGATCGTCCAGGAGTTCCTCGTGGAGAGCCACGAGAACCTGGACCAGCTCGATCGTGACCTGGTCGCACTCGAGCAGTCCCCCGGGTCGCGGGAGCTGCTCGGCAGCATCTTCCGGACGATCCACACGATCAAGGGCACGAGCGGCTTCCTCGCGTTCGGCAGCCTCGAGGCGGTCGCCCACGTGGGCGAGAACCTCCTGGCCCGGCTGCGCGACGGCAAGATGTCGATGACGCCCCAGACGACGGACGTGCTGCTCGCCATGGTGGACAAGGTCCGCGAGCTGCTGTCCGCGATCGAGGCCTCGGGCAACGAGAGCGGCGTCGTCGTCGACAGCGTGGTCGCCGATATCACCATCGTGCTGGAGGGCGGCCAGGTCGCCACGGCGCCGGTCGCCGCTGCCCCGGAAGTCGTGGAGGCCCCCGAGCCGGTCGCCGAGGCTGTGACCGAGCCCGTCGCCGAGCCGGTCGCCGAGGTCGTGGCCGAGCTCCTCGAGGAGCTGAGCACCGCCGTGGCCGAGCAGGCCGTCGAACCCGAGCCCGAGCCGGCCCCCGCGCCGGTCGCCGAGGTCCCGGCCGCTCCGGCGCCCGCCCCGGCGCCCGCTCCGGCGAAGGCGCCCAAGGCCGAGCAGACCACCGACGAGCCCGCCGCGCGTCGTACCGTCGCCGAGTCCTCGATCCGCGTCGACGTCGACGTGCTCGACACCCTGATGCGCCTCGTGGGCGAGCTGGTGCTGACCCGCAACCAGATCGTCCGCCAGGCCGGCGAGCAGGCCGACCAGGACCTCGCCCGCTCCTCGCAGCGGCTGAACCTGATCGCGACCGAGCTGCAGGAGGGCGTCATGAAGACGCGCATGCAGCCGATCGACCACCTCTGGTCCAAGCTGCCCCGCGTCGTGCGCGACCTGGGTGCCCAGTGCGGCAAGAAGGTCTCCCTGGCGATGGTCGGTCGCGAGACCGAGCTCGACCGCTCGCTCCTGGAGTCGGTCAAGGACCCGCTGACCCACCTGGTCCGCAACGCCGTCGACCACGGGCTCGAGAGCCCGGAGGAGCGCGTCGCCGCCGGCAAGTCGGCCGAGGGCACCCTCACGCTGCGCGCCTACCACGAGGGCGGCCAGGTCGTCGTCGAGGTCTGCGACGACGGCGGCGGCATCGACGCCGAGAAGATCGCCGCCAAGGCGGTCCAGCGCGGGCTGCGCACCGAGGCCCAGGTCACCGCGATGTCGCAGGCCGACATCCTGCAGCTGATCTTCCTACCCGGCTTCTCGACCGCCGCGGCCGTCACCAACGTCTCCGGGCGCGGGGTCGGCATGGACGTCGTCCGCACCAACATCGAGGGCATCGGCGGCAACATCGAGGTCGAGTCCGTCGTCGGGCGCGGTACGACGTGCCGCCTGCGGATCCCGCTCACCCTCGCCATCGTCCCCGCGCTCACCGTCGAGTGCGCCGGCGACCGCTACGCCATCCCGCAGGTCAGCCTGCTGGAGCTGGTGGCTCTGGACGCCGACCGCGCCGCGACGGCCGTCGAGGACGTCAACGGCGCCTCGGTCTACCGCCTGCGCGGCACCCTGCTGCCCCTGGTCCGGCTCACCGACGTCCTGGGCGTCGAGTCCGACCGCTCGGACGGCCACGTGCTGATCGCCGTGCTGCAGGCCGACTCCAAGCGCTTCGGCCTGGTCATCGACCGCGTCCTCAACACCGAGGAGATCGTGGTCAAGCCGCTCGGCTCGCAGCTGAAGGCGCTCGGCACCTACTCCGGCGCGACGATCCTGGGCGACGGCCGCGTGGCCCTCATCCTCGACGTGCAGGCCCTGGCCCGCCGGGCCCTGGTCGCCGACGTCTCCGAGCGCACCGACACCTCGGTCACCGACGAGAGCCTCGGCACCAGCGAGCACCTGCGGATGCTGATCGCCGGCATCGGCGGCGGCCGTCGCGTGGCGATCCCGCTGTCCTCGGTCACCCGGTTGGAGAACATCCCGACCGACCAGGTCGAGCAGGTCGGCAGCCGCGAGGTCGTGCAGTACCGCGGCGCGATCCTGCCGCTGCTGCGCCTCAACAGCCACCTCGGCGCCTACAGCGAGCGCGAGGGCGAGGACCTGGTGGTCGTCGTCTACTCGGCCGGCTCGCGCAGCGTCGCGATCGTGGTCGACGAGATCGTCGACATCGTCGACGACGAGGCCCAGGTCAGCAGCGACATCGACGACCACGGCCTGCTCGGCAGCGCGCTCATCCGCGACCGGATCGTCGAGGTCCTCGACGTCCGCGCCGCGATCCTCGCGGCCGACCCGAAGTTCTACTCCATCACCGACGCGGAGCTCGCCGGCCTCGCGACGAACGAGCTCCAGGAGGCGATGTGAGCACCCGGCTGGTGACCTTCACCCTCGACGACCGGATGTACGGCGTCGGCGTGGGCGCGGTCCAGGAGGTCCTGCGCGGTCTCCCCCGCACCCGGATCCCGCTCGCCCCGCAGACCCTGGCGGGCCTGATCAACCTGCGTGGGCAGGTGCTCAGCGCCGTCGACCTGCGCGAGCAGCTCCAGCTGCCCCCGCGCAGCACCGAGCACGAGCCGATGCTCGTGGTCATCCGCGTGGCCGGCGAGCCGGTCGCGTTCCTGGTCGACTCCATCGGCTCCGTCGTGGACGTCGAGGACGACCAGTTCGAATCTCCCCCGGACACCCTGTCCGGACCCTCTCGGGAGCTGATCCTCGGGGCCTACAAGCTCGACGACCAGCTGTTGCTCGCCCTGGACGTCGACCGTGCGGTCGCCGCCTGACCTCAACGTCCCGAAAGGACCAGATCCATCATGAAGAGCCCCATCACCTGGACGGTGGGCCGTCGGCTGGCGGCCATCTCCGGCATCGGCGCCGTCACGGCCGTCGTCATCGGAGGCGTCGCGCTCAACGGACTCCGCACCCTCGACCACCAGAACAACGAGGTCGAGAAGTACGACGACGCCGTCGTCGTCCTGCGCGCCATCGACACCCGGGCGAGCGAGCTGAAGGTCACCGGCCTGAAGGCGCTCGCCTCGGACGACCCGGGCGCGCTGCAGACGGACGTCGAGGACGACCTCGCCCAGGTGCAGGGGTACCTCGAGGATCTTCGCGACCTCGGGCTCGACGACGGCGGCGAGGAGGCCCAGGCGTTCGCCCAGGCCTTCACCACCTACGGCGAGGCCATCGGCGGCATCGTCGCGAAGGTCGCGGCCGACCAGCAGCAGTGGCAGGCCAAGGGCCCGCAGATCGTCGAGGAGGTGCAGGCCGCCAACGACGCCACCGACGCCGTCGTCGGTGCCGCGATCGAGTCGGTCACCGCGCTGTCCGACACCGAGAGCGAGCAGATGGACGAGAGCCTGGGCTCCGCCCAGCGGCTGCTGATCATCGCCGGCCTCGTGGGCCTGCTCGCGCTGGTCTCCCTCGCCTTCCTGATCGCCCGCTCGATCACCCTCCCGCTGCGCAGCAGCATCGACGTCCTGAAGGCCTTCGCCGACGGTGACCTCACCCAGCGCGCGGAGGAGAAGTCGGCCGCCGAGCTCGGCGAGCTCGAGCACGCGCTCAACCAGTCCGTCGACTCCGTCGGCCGGATCATCGGGGCCGTCTCCGCGTCGGCCCACGCCGTGGCCGCCTCCTCCGAGGAGCTGTCCGCCAGCTCGCAGCAGATCGCCGCCGGTGCCGAGGAGACCTCGGTCCAGGCCGGCGTCGTCTCGGGTGCCGCCGAGGAGGTCTCCCGCAACGTCGGGACCGTCGCCGCCGGCGCCGAGGAGATGGGCGCCTCCATCCGCGAGATCGCCCACTCCGCCAACGAGGCCGCCCGCGTCGCCTCCCAGGCCGTCTCCATGGTCGACACGACCAACGAGACCGTCGCCAAGCTCGGCACGTCCAGCCAGGAGATCGGCAACGTGGTCAAGGTGATCACCTCGATCGCCGAGCAGACCAACCTCCTCGCCCTCAACGCGACCATCGAGGCCGCCCGCGCCGGCGAGGCCGGCAAGGGCTTCGCCGTCGTCGCCAACGAGGTCAAGGAGCTGGCCCAGGAGACCGCCCGCGCCACCGAGGACATCGCCCGGCGCGTGGAGGCCATCCAGGCCGACACCGGCGGCGCCGTCGACGCGATCGGCGAGATCGCCACGATCATCACCAGCATCAACGACTACCAGCTCACGATCGCCTCCGCGGTCGAGGAGCAGACCGCCACCACCAACGAGATGTCCCGCAACGTCGGGGAGGCCTCCACCGGCTCCGGCGAGATCGCGACCAACATCTCCGGCGTGGCCACCGCGGCCGAGACCACGACCCAGGCCGTCAACCAGACGCTGACCGCGATCTCCGAGCTGGCCACGATGGCGGCCGACCTCAACTCCGAGGTCGCGCGGTTCAAGACCGTCTGACGCGCCACCCCGCACCACCAACACCACAGCTCGACGCGATCGGCCCTGCTCGGGGGGAGCGGGGCCGATCCTGCACCCACCCCATCTCGAGGAGCCCCCCGTGTCCCGTCGTACGCCCTACCTCTGGTTCCGTGACAAGACCGTCCGGACCAAGATCCTGTCCTCCGTCGGCCTGGTGGCCGTCGTCGCCTGCACCGTGGGCGTCGTCGGCCTGACGTCCCTCTCGGACTCGGCCGACCGCACTGAGGCGATGTACGACGACAACGTCCGCGGCATCGAGCTCCTCGACGGAGCCATGGCCGACCTGCTGACCGTCCGAGTGGAGATGCGCAACGCGATGATCGCCACCGACGAGGCCGGCACCCGGGACGCCAACGCAGCCCTGCTCGCCGCGCACGAGGACTTCGAGTCCGACCTGGACACCTACCTCACCAACGCCCCGGCAGACGTCCGCCCGACGATCGAGGCCATCGCCTCCGACGTCCGCGAGTCCGCCGATTACACGCAGGCCACCCTGCTCCCCCTGGCCCTCGCCGGCCAGGACGCCGCCTGGATCAAGGCCTCCCGGACCGACCTGGGCCAGGGCTTCGCCGCCGCCGTGGAGCCCCTGCAGGAGCTCGTCGACGCCGAGTCGCAGGAGGCGGCCGACGCCGCCGTCGCGTCCCGGGACGCGTACGGCGCCGCCCGCACCACCTCGCTCGTGCTGCTCGCCGTGGGCCTGCTGGCCGGCTCCAGCCTGGGCTGGCTGGTCGCCGCCGCCGTGGGCCGCAACGTGCGCCGCGTCCAGGACGTCGCCGAGGGCCTCGCCGAGGGCGACCTGACCCGGCGTGCCGACCTCGAGACCCAGGACGACATCGGCCGGATGGGCGCCAGCCTGGATGCCGCGACCGAGCGGCTGCGCGACCTGATCGTCTCCGTGGTCTCGTCCGCGGACGCCGTCGCCGCCTCGTCGGAGGAGCTGTCCGCCTCGTCGCAGCAGATCGCTGCCGGCGCCGAGGAGACCTCGGTCCAGGCCGGTGTCGTCTCGGGTGCCGCCGACGAGGTCTCCCGCAACGTGGGCACCGTCGCCGCCGGCGCCGAGGAGATGGGCGCCTCCATCCGCGAGATCGCCCACTCCGCCAACGAGGCCGCCCGCGTGGCCGGCGAGGCCGTGAGCACCGTGGAGGTCACCAACGAGACCGTCGCCAAGCTCGGCACGTCGAGCCAGGAGATCGGCAACGTGGTCAAGGTGATCACCTCGATCGCCGAGCAGACCAACCTGCTGGCTCTGAACGCGACCATCGAGGCCGCGCGGGCCGGTGAGGCCGGCAAGGGCTTCGCGGTCGTGGCCAACGAGGTCAAGGAGCTGGCCCAGGAGACCGCTCGGGCGACCGAGGACATCTCGCGTCGGGT
>NZ_FMZM01000008.1 GCF_900101465.1 Nocardioides lianchengensis | reverse complement strand
CGGGCCGGTGAGGCCGGCAAGGGCTTCGCGGTCGTGGCCAACGAGGTCAAGGAGCTGGCCCAGGAGACCGCTCGGGCGACCGAGGACATCTCGCGTCGGGTGGAGGCGATCCAGGCCGACACCTCCGGTGCCGTGGTGGCGATCGGTGAGATCGCCGAGATCATCACCAGCATCAACGACTACCAGAACACCATCGCCGCGGCGGTGGAGGAGCAGACCGCGACCACCAACGAGATGTCCCGCAACGTCGCCGAGGCCTCCACCGGCTCCGGTGAGATCGCGACCAACATCTCGGGTGTCGCGGCTGCGGCGGAGAGCACGACGCAGGCGGTCAACCAGACGCTGACCGCGATCGCCGAGCTGGCCACCATGGCCGCCGACCTCAACACCGAGGTGAGCAAGTTCACCGTGCGCTGACCGCGCGCGAACCCGGGCGCCGTCGTACGCGGCGGCGCCCGGGAGAATCCTTCCCATGACCACCGACGCGAGCGACCTGCGCCTCGTCGTGGTCGACATGGACGGCACCCTGCTCGACGAGCGCGGCGAGGTGCCCGACGCCCTCTGGCCGCTGCTCGACCGGCTGCGCGAGCGCGAGATCGTCTTCGCCCCGGCCAGCGGCCGCCAGTACGCCACCCTCGTGCGCACCTTCGAGCGCGCCGGGCGCGACCTGACCTACATCGCCGAGAACGGCTCCTACGTCGTCCGCGACGGTGCCGAGGTCGACTCCGTGGTCCTCGAGCGCGACTTCGTCCTGGACGCGATCGCCCTGCTGCGCGAGCTGGCCCGCGACGGCCACGACCTGGGCGTCGTGCTCTGCGGCAAGCGGTCGGCGTACGTCGAGCGCTCGGACGAGCCCTTCCTCGCCCACGTCCGGCCCTACTACGCCGCGCTGGAGTCCGTCGACGACGTGCTCGCGGTCGACGACGACGTCGTCAAGATCGCCGTGTTCGCCTTCGCCGGCGCCGAGCGGGTCGCCGCCGCGCTGGCCCGCTTCCGCACGGACCACCAGGTCGTCGTCTCCGGCGAGCACTGGACCGACCTGATGGCGGCGCACGCCAACAAGGGCGTCGCGGTCGAGCGGCTCCAGCGGGAGCTCGGTGTGACCCGGGCCCAGACGGCCGCCTTCGGCGACTACCTCAACGACCTCGAGATGCTCGACGCGGCCGACCTCTCCTTCGCGATGGCCAACGCGCACCCGGACGTGCTGGCCCGCGCGCGCTACGTCGCGCCGTCGCACCGCGAGCAGGGCGTCATCACCACCCTGACGGCCCTGCTGGACGACACGCTTGCCTTCAGGTCGACCTGAAGCGGCAGGCTTGCTCCCATGACTGAGGAGCAGATGTTCACGCAGGAGTTCTGGGACGAGCGGTACGCCGGGTCCGACCGGATCTGGTCCGGCAACCCCAACCGCCGCCTGGTCGAGCACGTCGACGGGCTGAGGCCCGGCACCGCCCTGGACGTCGGCTGCGGTGAGGGCGCCGACGCCGTCTGGCTGGCCCGCCACGGCTGGCAGGTCGTCGGGGTCGACGTCTCCCAGGTCGCCCTCGACCGGGCCGCCGAGCACGCGGAGCAGAACGGCGTGGGTCGCCAGTGCCGCTGGCAGCAGGTCGACCTGATGGCCGGCGGCCCCCTGCCGGAGGCGGACCTGGTCTCGGTGCACTTCCTGCACCTGCCCGACCCCCAGTTCGAGCGGGCGTACGCCGCCGCCGCGGCCGCCGTACGGCCCGGCGGGACGTTGCTCGTCGGGGCCCACCATCCCGCCGACATCGGGACCGGGCTGCGCAACGACCGGCTGGCGCACCTGCTCTTCGCGCCCGAGAAGGTCACGGCTCTCCTCGATCCCGCCGACTGGGACGTGCAGGTCGCCGACGCCCCGACCCGCGAGGAGACCCGCGACGGCGCGACCGCCACGGTCACCGACACCGTCGTCCGGGCGGTACGACGGGCGTAGCCGCGCCGGGGGTCCGCCGTTGGGCCCTCGTGACGAGAACACGTTCCAGCCTGCTCGCCCTCCTCGCCCTGGCCGTGCTGGTCGCCGGCGTCCTCCTCGGGCCGCCGGCGTCCGCCGCCGAGGAGCGGTCACCCCAGCTGCGCCGCGAGGGCCGCTGGCTGGTCGACCCGCAGGGCCGGGTGGTGATCGTGCACGGGCTGAACCTGGTCTGGAAGCACGCGCCGTACGCCGCGCCCGCGACGCGCGAGGGGTTCACCCGCCGCGACGCCCGCTGGCTGGCCCGGCACGGCTTCAACGCCGCGCGGGTCGGGACGCTGTGGGCGGGTCTGACCCCGGACGCCCCCGGGCGCGCGGACCCGGCGTACCTCCGCCGGACCCAGCGGGTCCTCGACCTGCTCGCGAAGCGCCGGATCTGGATCCAGCTCGACCTGCACCAGGACCAGTGGCACGAGACCTACGGCGGGGAGGGCGCCCCCGACTGGGCGATGATCCGACCCCAGCCGTTCGCCGCGCTGCCGCCGGTCACCGCCCCGTTCCCGACCGGCTACTGGACGCCCGAGGTCTCCACCGTCTTCGACCGGTTCTGGGCCGACGAGGACGGCCTGCTCGACGGCTGGGCCGCGGCCTGGCGGGTGGCCGCGCGGCAGTGGCGCCGGCAGCCCTACCTGATGGGCTACGACCTGCTCAACGAGCCGTGGATGGGCCTGGAGTGGCCGACCTGCCTGGTCGGCGGCTGCCCCTCGTCGTACGAGCGGGAGCTGCAGCCGGCGATGGAGCGCGGGCTGGCGGCGATCCGGCGCGTGGCCGGCGCAACATCGTCTGGTGGGAGCCCCAGCAGTTCGCCGGCGGCCAGCCGCTGGACACCTTCTACGCCCGGCCCGCCCGCCGCGAGCGCAACCTCGGCTTCTCGTGGCACAGCTACTGCCCCGACGTCTTCCTGGAGAGCCAGGGCATCCCCGGCGGCGACGTCGAGAACTGCGCGGAGTTCGCCGCCGGTCGCCAGGAGCACGCGCTCGACCAGTCCCGCCGGATGGGCGCGGTGCCGATGATGAGCGAGTGGGGCGCCACCGACAACGTGCGCGCGATCGAGCTCGACGCGGCCGCCGCCGATGACGCGCTGATGGGCTGGACGCACTGGGCCTACAAGCAGTGGCGCGACCCCACGACCGCCGACGACGCCCAGGGGCTGTTCCGCGACGACCGCGACCTGCGCAGCGTGAAGCGGGACAAGGTGCGGCAGCTGGTGCGCACCTACGCCCAGCGCACGGCCGGCACCCCGCTGGCGATGCGGTTCGACAGCCGCACCGGCGCCTTCCGGTTCCGCTACCGCCCGGACCGCCGGATCACCGCCCCGACCCAGGTGTTCGTGAGCCCCCTGCACTACCCGCACGGGTACGACGTCCGCGTGTCCGGCGGCCGGGTCGTGAAGCGCGACGGCCGGCTGCTGTCGATCCGCGCGACCGGCCGGAAGGTGGTGCGGATCCGGATCGTCGACAGATCCGAAAACAGGGAACGCACAGCCGGGGGAATGCGTTGAACCCGATGAGGTCACTAGGCTGATCTTGTTCGGCGACCCGTCAGAGCGACGGGCCCCAGGCCTCCAAGGAGGAGACCATGCAGTCCAACAACCCGGTGTTCCGCCGGTCGGAGGAGTTCAACCGCTCCGGCGCGAACGCCTACGGCAACCAGTACGCCGGTGGGGCCAGCTACCAGGGCTACGGCTCCGACCCGTCCACGTGGGGGACCGGCGAGCCCGGCTCCGGCGTGGAGACCCCCGCGCGCTCCGGCGCGACGATGACGATCGACTCGGTCGTCCAGAAGACCGCCGTGACACTCGGTGTCGTCCTCGTCGCGGCCTTCGCGACCTGGGTCCTCACCCCGCCGCTCGACTCGCAGGAGAACCTCGGCACGCTCTACGGCGCGTTGGTCGTCGGCAGCCTCGGCGCTCTCGTCCTGTCGCTCGTCAACTCGTTCAAGCGCAAGGTCAGCCCCGCGCTGGTCCTCGCGTTCGCGGCCCTCGAGGGTGTCGCGATGGGCGCGTTCAGCAAGGTCATCGACAACGCCATCGCCCCCGGCAACCACATCGTGGTCCAGGCGGTCATCGGCACCTTCGCGGCCTTCGCGGGCACGCTCGCGGCCTACAAGTTCTTCAACATCAAGGTCGGCGACAAGTTCCGCACGTTCGTCGTCGCGGCGATGTTCGGCATGGTCGCGCTCGGCCTGATGGAGCTCGTGCTCAGCATCTTCAACGCCCAGCTGGGCCTCTACGGCTTCGGCGGCCTCGGCCTGCTGATGGCCATCGGTGGTCTGGTGCTCGGCATCTTCATGCTGATCCTCGACTTCGACTTCGTCGAGCAGGGCGTCGCCAACCGGCTGCCCGAGGTCGAGTCGTGGCGGGCGGCCTTCGGTCTGACCGTGACGCTCGTCTGGATCTACACCAACCTGCTCCGGATCCTCGCGATCCTCCAGCAGGACTGACGCAGCACCGCTTCACGAGGGGCCCCGGGCGATCCGCCCGGGGCCCTTCTGCGTCCCTACCCCTCGGCCGGCTCCTCGTCGGTCTCCTCCGGCGCCTCGCCCTCCGACGGGGGCTGCCGGCGCCGGTGGCGCAGCTCGACCCAGAGACCGCGGACGCCGAGCCGGTTGCCACCGACCTCGGTGCCGTCGAGCTCGGTGCCGGGGGTGTTGACGGCGCGGACGGCGGCGGCGCTGATCGGCATGATCGCCTCGCCGCGCAGGCTCTCCAGGTGCTCCTCGTCGTCCGGGATGACGCCGAGGGCGGCGAGCGCGGACGGCAGCAGGATCCCCGCCGCGGCCTGGTAGCCCTGCGCGGACGGGTGGAACTGGTCGGCCCCGAACATGATCGCGGGGGCGGCCGCGAACTCCGGGCCGAGGATCGAGCCGAGGGAGACGGTTCTCCCGCCCTCCTCGATCACGCCGATGGTCTGGCCGGCGGCGAGCCGGCGCGACCAGGCGCGGGCGACCTGCTTCAGCGGCGGTGCGATCGGCTTGATGGTGCCGAGGTCGGGACAGGTGCCGACGACGACCTCGACGCCGGTCGCGCGCAGGCGACGGACCGCCTCCTGCAGGTAGCGCACCGACGCCGAGGGGGAGACGGTGTGGGTCACGTCGTTGCCGCCGATGAGGACGACCGCGAGGTCCGGCTCGAGGGGGAGTGCGCGGTCGACCTGGTCGGCCAGGTCGGAGGACTTGGCGCCGACGACCGCGAAGTCGCGCAGGTAGACCCGGCGGTCGGCGTGCTCGGCGATGCCGCTGGCCAGTCGGGCGCCGGGGGTGTCCTCGACCCGGGCCACGCCGTACCCGGCGGCGCTGGAGTCGCCCAGCACCACGAGCTTGATGGCGGGGCCCGGCCGGCCGCGGCCGTACCAGCCGGTCGGGTCGGGCACCGAGCTCTTGTCGATGGTGCCGATCGTCTTGCGGGCCAGCTTCGCCTCGGCCGTCAGGACGCCGTACAGGGCTCCTCCGAGCACGGAGAGGCCGCCTCCGCCGTACGCCGCAGCGGAGGCGAGCTTGCGTGCTGCACCCGCTTTGCCCACCCGGGGAGTCTAGTGAGCCCTCCCCACAGGCCTAAGGTGAGGTCGTGCAGTACGCGAACTCCCTCCTGGACCTGATCGGCAACACCCCCCTGCTGCGGCTCTCGACGTCGCTCGACGACCTGGCGGGGGTGGAGGGGCCGCTCGTGCTGGCCAAGATCGAGTACCTCAACCCCGGCGGGTCCGTGAAGGACCGGATCGCCACCCGGATGATCGACGCGGCCGAGGCCTCCGGGGCCCTCCAGCCGGGCGGCACCATCGTCGAGCCGACCTCCGGCAACACCGGCGTCGGGCTCGCCATGGTCGCCCAGGCGCGCGGCTACAAGACGATCTTCGTGTGCCCCGACAAGGTCAGCGAGGACAAGCGCAACGTCCTCAAGGCGTACGGCGCCGAGGTCGTCGTCTGCCCGACCGCCGTCGAGCCCGAGCACCCGGACTCCTACTACAACGTCAGCGACCGGCTGGCCGCGCAGCCGGGCGCCTGGAAGCCCGACCAGTACTCCAACCCGAACAACCCGCGCTCGCACTACGAGACCACCGGCCCGGAGATCTGGGCGCAGACCGAGGGCCGGATCACCCACTTCGTCACCGGCATGGGCACCGGCGGCACGATCAGCGGCGTCGGGCGCTACCTGAAGGAGCAGAACCCCGAGATCCAGGTCGTCGGCGCCGACCCGTCCGGCTCGGTCTACTCCGGCGGCACCGGCCGGCCCTACCTGGTCGAGGGCGTGGGCGAGGACTTCTGGCCCGAGACCTACGACCGCGGCGTGGCCGACCGGGTCATCGAGATCTCCGACGCCGACTCGTTCGCCTTCACCCGCCGGCTGGCCCGCGAGGAGGCGCTGCTCGTCGGCGGCTCGTCCGGCATGGCGGCGTACGCCGCGAAGCAGCTGGCCACCGAGCTCGCCGCCGAGGGCCGCACGGACGCCGTGATCGTCGTCCTCCTCCCGGACTCGGGGCGCGGCTACCTCGGCAAGATCTTCAACGACTCGTGGCTGGCCCAGTACGGCTTCCCCAGCGGCCACGCGCCGGCCACCCGCACGGTCGGCCAGGTGCTGCGCGGCAAGGACGGCCGGCTCCCCGACCTCGTGCACACCCACCCGGGCGAGACCATCGCCGAGGCCGTCGCCATCCTCCAGGAGTACGCCGTCTCGCAGATGCCCGTCGTCCGCGCCGAGCCGCCCGTGGTGGCCGCCGAGGTCGTCGGATCGGTCTCCGACCGAGCCCTCCTCGACGCGCTCTACGCCGGGCACGCCAAGCTGACCGACCGGGTCTCCGACCACATGTCGCCGCCGCTCCCGACGATCGGCTCGGGCGAGGACGCCTCCGCCGCGGTCAGCCTCCTCGAGACCGCCGACGCCGTGCTGGTGCACGAGGGCGGCGCCCCCGTCGGCGTGCTCACCCGCCAAGACCTGCTGGGGTTCCTCGCCGGCGCCTGACGCCCGGAGGCGAGATGGCACACACGTTTGGGTGAGGCGGTGATCGGGCACCGCGGCGCTTCATGTGGCAATTCGTCGACGACCGGTCTGACCAGATCGTCTACAACACCCTCCAGCACGCCAACCTCGTGGTGCAGGCGGTGCTGTTCGCGGCGCTGGTCGGGGTGGCCCTGGCCGTCGTCGTGGTCTGGGTGCCGCGCCTCGAGACGCTCGCCAACGCGGTCTCGGCGATCGGGCTGACCATCCCCGCGTTCGCGCTCGTGGGCCTGCTGCTGCCGCTGCTCGGCATCGGTGCCTTCACGGCCTTCTGGGCGGTGGCCTTCTACGCCGTCTTCCCGGTGCTGCGCAACGCGGTCGTCGGCCTGCGGGGGGTCGACCCGACGCTCCTGGAGTCCGCGCGGGGGATGGGCATGGGCCCGGTCGCCGTCCTGCTCCGGGTGCGCCTCCCGCTGGCCTGGCCGGTGATCCACGCCGGCCTGCGCGTCTCGATGCAGATGTCGATGGGCGTCGCGGCAATCGCGGCGTACGTGAACGGTCCGGGCCTGGGCGGCTACATCTTCACCGGCATCACCCAGATCGGCGGGGCCAACGCGGTCAACTACGCCGTCGTCGGCACCGTCGGTGTCGTCGTGGTCGCGCTCCTCGCCGACCTCCTCCTGCTGCTGCTCGGGCGGCTCACCGTCTCGAAGGGAATCCGCGCATGACCACCGACCAGCCCGAGGTGAGCGGCGCCGAGATCGCGCTCGAGAACGTCACCAAGCGCTACCCCGGCCAGAAGGCCGCGGCCGTCGACGGCCTCACCCTGACCATCCCCGCCGGGGAGATCGTGATGTTCGTCGGCCCGTCGGGCTGCGGCAAGACCACCAGCCTGAAGATGATCAACCGGCTCATCGAGCCGTCCTCCGGCACGATCCGGATCGGCGGGCAGGACGTGCGCCAGCAGGGCGAGAACGAGCTGCGCCGGCAGGTCGGCTACGTCATCCAGGGCGGCAGCCTCTTCCCGCACATGACCGTGGCCAAGAACATCGCCCTGGTGCCGAAGCTGCTCGGCTGGGACGCCGACCGGATCGAGCAGCGGGTCGTCGACCTGCTCGACCTGGTCGGTCTCGACCCGGCGAAGTACCGCGGCCGCTACCCGCGCGAGCTGTCCGGCGGGCAGCAGCAGCGGGTGGGCGTGGCCCGCGGCCTGGCGGCCGACCCGCCGGTGATCCTGATGGACGAGCCCTTCGGTGCGGTCGACCCGATCACCCGCCAGCGGCTCCAGGACGAGCTGCTCAGCATCCAGCGCGAGCTGCGCAAGACCATCGTGTGCGTCACCCACGACATCGACGAGGCGATCAAGCTCGGCGACCGGATCCTGATCCTCCGGGAGGGGGCCGAGGTCGCGCAGTACGACACCCCCGAGAACGTCCTGGCCGCGCCGGCCGACGACTTCGTCAGCGACTTCGTCGGCTCCGGCTCGACGCTCAAGCAGCTGTCCCTGGCCCGGGTGTCCTCGATCGAGCTGGCCGACCGCCCCACCGCCTGGGTCGGCGAGTCGACCGGCGAGGTCGTGGCCCGCGCCGAGGCGGAGGGCCACGACGCGGTCGTCGTGCTCGACGACCGCGGCCGGCCGCTGGGCTGGCCCTGGCTGCGCCAGCTGCGCGGGCACGACCGGGTCCCGTCGTACGACGCCGAGAAGCTCAACACGCTCGACTCGCGCGCGACCCTGAACGACGCGCTCGACACGATGCTGACCTCCAGTCACGGGGCCGCGGTAGTGACCGGGGACCGCGACCAGTACCTCGGCGTGATCAGCTTCGAGGCGGTCACCGACCACATGCGCCAGCTGGAGCGGGAGGCCGCCGCCCATGGCGAGTGACACCGTGACCGACGTTCCCGCCAGGACCTCGCGGCTGCGGTCGATGCCGCGCGGCACCGTGACCATGCTCGTGGTGCCGCCGGTCATCGTCGCCTCCGTCTTCCTCGTGTACGTCGTGTGGCGCCAGACGGCCACGCTGGACTCGATCGAGGAGTCGCAGCTGGCCTGGCCGACCGTGTGGAAGCTGCTCGGCGAGCACGTCCGCCTCACCGTGGTCTCCGCGCTGGCCGTCGTCGCGATCGCGGTGCCGGCCGGCGTCCTCCTGACCCGGGGACGCGCCCGGATCGCGGCGCCCCTCGTGGTCGCGGTGGCCAACACCGGGCAGGCGGCGCCGTCGATCGGGCTGATCGCGCTGCTCGCGATGTGGCGGGGCTACGGGTTCTGGACCGGCGTCATCGCCCTCACGCTCTACGGCCTGCTGCCGGTGCTGCGCAACACGATCACCGGCCTCCAGGGGGTCGACCCCACGCTGAAGGAGGCGGGCCGCGGCCTGGGCATGTCGGCGACCGGGGTGCTGCTCCGGGTCGAGCTGCCGCTCGCCGGGCCGGTGATCATGGCCGGGGTCCGCACCTCCCTGGTGCTCGTCGTCGGCACCGCCGCCCTGGCGACCTTCATCGACGCCGGCGGTCTCGGAGCGATCATCACCACCGGCATCTCGCTGCTGAAGGTCTCGCTCATGGTGTGGGGCGCGGTCCTGATCGCGCTGCTCGCGCTGCTCGTGGAGTGGCTGGGCCGGCTCCTGGAGCTGTTCACCCGGCCGAAGGGGGTCTGAGATGACGACGCGACTGCGCCGTACCGCCGCCGTGGCGGTGCTCGCCACGTCCCTGACCGCCTGCGGCCTCGGGACGGCCGGCGGACCGGTGCCCGACGCCGAGCTGGCCGGGGCCCTGACCGACGCCGGGCCCCTCGACGGCGCCGAGATCACGGTTGGCTCGAAGAACTTCACCGAGAGCATCCTGCTCGGCAAGATCGCGCTGATCGTGATGAAGGCCGCCGGGGCCGAGGTCACCGACCTCACCAACATCCCCGGGAGCTCGGCGACCCGGCAGGCCGCCCTCGAGGGCCAGATCGACGCCCAGTGGGAGTACACCGGCACCGGCTGGATCACCTACCTCGGCCACACCGACCCGATCAAGGACGAGCAGGAGCAGTACGAGGCGGTCCGCGACGAGGACCTCGAGAACGGACTGGCCTGGCTCCCGCCGGCGCCGATGAACAACACCTACGGCTTCGCCGTGACCAAGCAGTCCCAGGAGAAGTACGGCCTGAAGACGCTCTCCGACATCGCCAAGGTCCCGGTCGCCGAGCGGACGATGTGCATCGAGTCCGAGTTCGCCAACCGGCCCGACGGGCTGAACGGGATGCTGAAGACCTACGGGCTGTCCCGGGGCGCGGACGGGGTCCCGGAGGGCAACCTGCAGACCTACCAGACCGGCGCGATCTACGACGCGACCGCGAAGGGTCGCTGCACCTTCGGCGAGGTGTTCACGACCGACGGCCGGATCCTGGCCCTGGACCTCGTCGTGCTGGAGGACGACCAGCGCTACTTCCCCAACTACAACGTCTCGCTGGTCCTGGGGGAGCAGGTGCTGGAGGACCACCCGGAGATCGCGGACCTCTTCGCACCGGTCTCGGAGAAGCTCACCAACGAGGTGCTGCTGGAGCTGAACGCCCGCATCGACGTCGACGGGGAGGACCCGACCGACGTGGCCCGGGACTGGCTGGCCGACGAGGGGTTCGTCGATCCGGTCTGAGCGGGGGCGGGCGTCCTGCCGCTAGAGTGAGAACCTGTTCTAGTTTTCGGGTCTCAGGAGGCGACGGATGACGGCGACACCCGCCATCGAGGGGTGGTTCACGACGGGGCCGGAGCCGGCGCTGGTGGGGTCACGGTGCACGACGTGCACCACGGTCTACTTCCCGCCGCTGGCGGGTGGCTTCTGCCGCAACCCCGCCTGCGACGGCGAGGACTTCGAGAGCACCGAGCTGTCGCGTCGCGGTCGGATCTGGTCCTACACCGACGCGCAGTACCAGCCGCCCGCGCCGTACGTCCCGGCGTCTGACCCCTACGAGCCGTTCGCGCTCGCCGCGGTCGAGCTGCCCGAGGGCCTGACCGTGCTCGGCCAGGTCGCCCAGGGGTACGGCGTCGCCGACCTGCGGGTCGGCGCGGAGGCCGAGCTGGTCGTCGAGATCCTCCACGACGATCTGTCGATCTGGCGCTGGAAGCCTGTGGTCGAGCTGGGCCAGGAGGCCGACCAGTGAGCCACGACGTCGCCGTCCTGGGCGTGGGCATGCACCCCTGGGGCAAGTGGGGCAAGAACTTCGTCACCTACGGCGTGCACGCGGCCCGGGCCGCCCTCGCGGACGCGGGCGTCGCGTGGACCGACGTCGACCTGGTGGTCGGCGGCGAGACGGTCCGCAACGGCTACGGCGGGTACGTCGCCGGCGCCACCTTCGCCCAGGCGCTGGGCTGGAACGGCGCCCGGGTCGCGACGTCGTACGCCGCCTGCGCCACCGGCGCCCAGGCGCTCGACACCGCTCGTGCCCGGATCCTGGCCGGGCTGTGCGAGGTGGCCCTGGTCGTGGGCGCCGACACGACGCCGAAGGGGTTCCTCGCCCCGAACGCGGGGGAGCGGTGGGACGACCCGGACTGGCTGCGGTTCCGGCTGCTGGGCATGACCAACCCGGCGTACTTCGCGCTCTACGCGCGTCGGCGGATGGACCTCTACGGCGCCACCCAGGAGGACTTCGCGCAGGTCAAGGTCAAGAACGCGCGGCACGGGCTGGAGAACCCCTACGCCCGCTACCGCAAGGCGGTCAGCGTCGAGGACGTGATGTCCAGCGCCGTGGTGAGCGACCCACTGCACCTGCTCGACATCTGCGCGACCTCCGACGGCGCCGCGGCCGTGGTGCTGGCCAGCACCGAGTACGCCAAGCGCCTGGGGCTGGCGAGCCCGGTCCGGGTCTCCGCGGTCTCCACGGTCACGCCGACCTTCCCGAACACCGTGATGGACATGCCCAACCTCTCGACCGACTCCAGCGCCGCGGTGGGCGAGCCCGAGCACACCTTCAAGGAGTCGATCGCCCGGGCCGCCTACGAGGAGGCCGGGATCGAGCCTGCGGACGTGGGCGTCGCCGAGGTCTACGACCTGTCGACGGCCCTCGAGCTCGACTGGATCGAGGACCTCGGCCTCAGCGGGCGGGGCGAGGCCGAGCAGCTGCTCCGGGCCGGCGAGACGACGATCGGCGGCCGGATCCCGGTCAACCCGTCGGGCGGGCTGGCCTGCTTCGGCGAGGCGGTCCCGGCCCAGGCGCTGGCGCAGGTCTGCGAGCTCACCTGGCAGCTGCGCGGGCAGGCGACCGGTCGCCAGGTCGAGGGGGCCACGGTCGGCATCACCGCCAACCAGGGGCTCTTCGGGCACGGCTCGTCGGTGATCCTGAGCGTCTGAGGTGTCCTTCGTCCTGGTCGACCGCCCGGTCGAGGCCGTCGCCGTCGTCACCCTGAACCGGCCCGAGCGGATGAACGCGATGGCCTTCGACGTGATGGTCCCGCTGCTGGCGGAGCTGCAGGCCCTGGGCAGCGACAACTCGGTGCGCGCGGTCGTCCTCACCGGGGCCGGCGCGGGCTTCTGCTCGGGCGCCGACCAGGAGTCCGCCGGGGTGCCGCCCGGGGTGGCCGGGGTGACGCGGCCGACGTACGCGCTCCGGGCGATGGAGGTCCTCGAGGAGGTCGTGCTGACCGTACGACGGCTGCACCAGCCGGTGGTCGCCGCGATCAACGGCGCGGCGATCGGCGGCGGGCTCTGCCTGGCCCTGGCCTGCGACCTGCGGCTGGCCGCGCCGGCGGCGTACTTCCGTGCCGCCGGCATCAACAACGGGCTCACGGCGAGCGAGCTGGGGCTCAGCTACCTGCTGCCGCGGGCGGTGGGCTCGACCCGGGCCGCCGACATCATGCTCACCGGGCGCGACGTCGGCGCCGCGGAGGCCGAGCGGATCGGCCTGGTCTCGTCGGTCCACGAGGACGTCGTGGCCGCGGCGGTCCGGACCGGTGAGCGGGTCGCGGGCTTCTCCCAACCCGGCGTCGAGCTCACCAAGCGCTCGTTGCAGGCCGGCCAGGCGGCGACGTCGCTGGAGTCCTACCTGCCCAGCGAGGGCCTGGGACAGCTCTACCTGAGGTTGCTGACCGGCAACTTCGAGGAGGCGACCCGGGCCCGGCACGAGGGCCGGGCGCCGCGGTTCACCGACGACCGCTGACGAAAGTGACGGCTTCCCCCGAAAGGGGGAGGTGTGAAACAAAGGTCCCAGACGCGTCGACCGGGGGGTGGGGGCTTGCCAGCAGCACGTTCGGAGCTGGTGGAGCGCGGGTCCGGTGCGGTCGTGGTCGGGGTGAGCGGGTCCGAGTCGGACCTGCTCACGGTGCCCCAGGCGGCCTTCGCCGCGGCGCGCGAGGGCGCGCGGCTGCTGGTCGTGCACGTGGTCGGCTCGCTCAACCGCGACGCCGACGGCGACGTCGACGAGACGCTGCTCGAGCGCTTCGCCGCAGCCGGGGAGGCGGTGGTCGAGCGCGGCGTGGCGCTGGCCCGCGCGACCGCCCCCGGGCTGGCGGTCGACGACGCGCTGCTCAGCGGCGACCGGGTCGGCGTGCTGCGCGCCGTCACGACGCGCGCCCTGCGGCTGTACGTCGGCACCTCGGAGACCAGCTCGGTCCGCCCGATGGTCCCGGGCCTGGTCACCGCGGGCATCACCAGCGACGTCGGCTGCCCGGTGCTGCTGGTGCGCGGCAGCCGGACCGAGCGCGGGGGCCGGGTGCTCGCCTACCTCCACGAGGCCGACGAGCGGGCCGTGGTCGCGTTCGCCGAGCACGAGGCGCGGGCGCTCGGTGTCTCGTTGACCATCGTCTACCGCGGATCGATCGGGGAGGTCTGGCCGGTCGGCGAGGACATCGCGGTGACCCGGCTGCTGGTCCCGCAGCAGGCCCGCGCCCACCGGCTGCTCGCCTCGCCGCGCAACGACCTGCTGGTGGTCGCGGCCTCCGACCTGCGCTCGGCGCGCACCGCCGAGGGCGCGACGTCCCTGCGCCAGCGCTACTCCGGCACCGCCTGCCTGGTGGCCGTGGTCCCCGAGGAGCAGTCGGCGGTGCCCCTGAGCCCGCTGCCCCCGCCGGGCCACTAACCTGGCTCGGTGCTCGGCTCCAGCAGGTCTCCCGCCGCCGGGCCGCCGGACCGGGTGCTCGACCTCTTCGTGGTGCCGGACGCCGTCGTTCCGCTCGTCGGTGCGCGCGGCGGCCAGGTCGTGGCCGGCGACCTGGTGCTCAGCCCCGACCGGGACGCCGGCGTCCTGGCCTGGCTGAACCCCCTGGTCGCCCGCCTCGCCGTACGCCTCGACGAGCGACCCGGCCGGGACCCCCGCGACCTGCGGCTGGCGATGCCGGTGCCCGCGCGCGACGGGTCCTGGGTGGTCGACGGCTGGGCGGCCAGCCGCTACGAGCCGGGGACGACGGTCTGCACCGACCTCGACGTCGTCGTCGCGACCGCCCACCTGCTGCACGCGGAGCTGGCGGTCGCGGTGTCGACCCGGCCCGAGGCCCTGCCCCCGGTCGACGAGCCGGACGCGCAGCTGGTGGACGCGAACCTCGTCGGCAACGTCCTGCTGGACGCGCGCGGCGCGCCCGTCGTGCTCGACGTCGAGCCGGCCTGGCGCCCCGCCCGCTGGGCCGTGGACCGGCTGCTCAGCCGGTGGTGAGGTCCTCGCCGACGTAGACCCAGCGGCCGCCGCGCCGCTCGAAGAGCGACCGCTCGTGCCGCTGGCCGGCCACCCCGCCCCGGTCGTACGACGCCACGAACTCGACCCAGTCCTCACCCGAGCCGAGGATCTCCAGCCCGGTCCAGGTCAGCGTCGGGTCGGGCTCGAGCTCCGGCGGCCGGGTCCGCGGGTGCCAGGTGCGGAACACGTGGTCGAGGTCGTCGACGGCGTACGCCGAGTAGCGCGAGCGCATCAGCTCCTCGGCCGTGGCGGCCTGGGCCGCGCCGCGGTGCAGCCGCCCGCAACAGGCGTCGTACGACGGGCCGGAGTCGCACGGGCAGGGGCGCTGGAGCTGCACGCCGCGACGCTACCCGCTCGGGACCAAGGTCCCGGCCGCTGGGACCCGACGTCCCTCGATGAGACGGCTCTCACACCGCACCGTCGAGTCATGCGGATCGTGGAGGTGCCCGCGGGCACGGTCGTGGTGGAGCTCGAGGACGACGAGGCCTCCTGGTCGACCCTGAGCTGGGCGGCCGAGCGGGCGGCACGGGCGGGTCGCGACCTCACCCTCGTGCACGCGCTCGCCGTCGAGGAGCGCTTCGGCACGGATCCGTGGGTGCTGCTCGAGGTCGTCGGGTCTCTGGCCGACGCCGGCCAGGAGCTGCTGGCCGCGGCCCGTCACGAGGCGCGCCGGGTCGCCCCGACCCTGCGCATCCGCGAGGTGCTGCGGCTGGTCGACCGGAAGACGGCGATCGACGCCCTGGCCGCGACCGCGGCCGAGGTGTTCCGGGCCGGGACCAAGGTCCCCTCGGTCGCGGTCGTCAGCCACTGACCCCGGCGCGCGGGGCCCGGCAGGCTGGCGGCATGGAGACCATGAGCAGCACCCCCGCCGTCCCCGCAGGCACGGTCGTCGTCGGGGTCGACGGCTCCGAGGGATCCACGCGCGCGGTGCGCTGGGCGGCCACCGAGGCCGGTCTGACCCGTCGGCCGCTGACCCTCGTGCACGCCTGGACCCTGAACGGCAGCAGCTGGCTGGACCAGGCCGGCATCGACCACCGGACGCTCGCCGCGGCGATCCGCGACGAGGCGGTCGGGATGCTGGCCACGGTCCGCGCGGGGCTGCTCGCCGAGCGGCCCGCCCTCGACCTGGAGGTCCACCGCCTGGTCGTGGAGGCCGACCCGCGCGACGCGCTCGAGGAGCTGTCCCGGTCGGCGGCGATGGTGGTGGTCGGGTCCCGCGGCCGGGGCCCGGTACGCAGCCTGCTGCTCGGCTCGGTGAGCGTGGCGGTCTCCCGCCTGGCGCACTGCCCGGTCGTCGTCGTGCGACCGGGCGCCGAGCGCGCCACCGGCGGCGTGCTGGTCGGCGTCGACGGCACCGCCACCTCCCGGCCGGCGCTCGAGCTGGCCTTCCACGAGGCCGCCCTGCGCGGGCTGCCGCTGACCGTCGTGCACTGCTTCTGGGACGCGCAGGTCGCCACCCTGCCGGCCCACCGGGTCGATCCGGGCTCGTCGGCGTACGCCGACCTGGAGCTGCTCGTCGCGGAGTCGGTCGCGGGGCTCCAGGAGGAGTACCCGGAGGTGCCCGTCGAGCGGGCCCTCTGGCGCGGTCTGGTCGACGAGGCTCTGGTCGCCGCGTCGCAGGGCCGGGACCTCACCGTCGTCGGCCTGCGGCAGACCGGGCGGCTGCGCCAGCTGGTGCGGGTGCCGGTCGCGCCGACCGTGGTGGAGCGGGCCGACGGTGCCGTCGCCGTCGTACCCCATGACGCCGATTGAGGTGCTGAGTACGTTGGAAGCGTGACCTCCGCTCCCAGCATCAGCACCGTCGGCGAACTCCGGGCCTCGGGACACGTCCAGAAGCCGCTGCGCACCGAGATCCGCGACAACCTGCTCGGCATGCTCCGCGAGGGCGTCGACCCGTGGCCGGGGCTGCACGGCCTCGGCGGCACGGTGATCCCGCAGCTCGAGCGGGCGCTGATCGCCGGCCACGACGTCGTCCTGCTGGGCGAGCGCGGCCAGGGCAAGACCCGACTGCTGCGCACCATGATCGGCCTGCTCGACGAGTGGACCCCGGTGATCGCCGGCTCCGAGCTCGGCGAGCACCCCTATGAGCCGATCACCCACGCCTCGCGCCGTCGCGCGCTGGAGCTCGGCGACGCGCTGGGCGTCGAGTGGCGCCACCGCGACGACCGGTACGCCGAGAAGCTGGCCACCCCCGACACGTCGGTGGCCGACCTGATCGGTGACGTCGACCCGATGAAGGTGGCCGAGGGCCGCTCGCTGGGCGATCCCGAGACCATCCACTACGGCCTGATCCCGCGCAGCCACCGCGGCATCGTCGCGATCAACGAGCTGCCCGACCTGGCCGAGCGGATCCAGGTCGCGATGCTCAACGTGATGGAGGAGCGCGACATCCAGATCCGCGGGTACGTCGTACGCCTGCCGCTCGACGTGCTCGTCGTCGCCAGCGCGAACCCCGAGGACTACACCAACCGCGGCCGGATCATCACCCCGCTGAAGGACCGCTTCGGCGCCGAGATCCGCACCCACTACCCGCTGGAGCTCGAGGACGAGGTCGCGGTGATCCGGCAGGAGGCCGACCTGGTCGCGGAGGTGCCCGACTACCTGGTCGAGATCCTGGCCCGGTTCACCCGCAACCTGCGCGAGTCCAGCTCGGTCGACCAGCGCAGCGGCGTCTCGGCCCGGTTCGCGATCGCGGGTGCCGAGACCATCGCCGCCGCGGCCATCCACCGGGCCACGGCCCAGGGCGAGGACGAGGCGGTCGCCCGGGTCGTCGACCTGGAGACCGCGGTCGACGTCCTCGGCGGCAAGATCGAGTTCGAGTCCGGCGAGGAGGGCCGCGAGGCCGAGATCCTCACCCACCTGCTCCGCACCGCGACCGCCGAGACGGTGCGCCAGCACTTCCGCGGCATCGACTTCGGACTGCTGGTCGACCGTCTGGAGGCCGGCGAGATGGTCTCGACGGGGGAGCGGGTCACGGCGCGCGACTTCCTCACCGGGCTGCCGGTCCTCGGCGAGTCCGAGCTGTACGACGAGGTCTGCGACCGGCTGGGCGCCACCAACGACGGCCAGCGGGCCGGCGCGATCGAGCTGGCCCTCGAGGGGCTCTATCTCGCCCGCAAGATCGGCAAGGACTCCGACGGTGCCGAGACCGTCTACGGCTGACGTGCAGGTCCGGGTGCGCGTCGCGTCCGGTTCGCGGCGCGACGGGCTGGCGCCGGCGTTCGTCGTCCCGCACGCCTGGACCGAGGACGGCATCTCGGTCGACGGCGGCGGCACCGGGGCGCACCTGCTGCTGACCGCGGTGGCGTGCTGCGTGCTCAACGACGTCTACCGGGAGGCCCAGGAGCCGGGGATCGCCCTGGCCGGGGTCCGGGTGGACGCCGTCGGCGGCTTCGACAGCACGACCTGGTCGTCCACGACCATCGCCTACGACGTCGACGTGGACAGCGACGCCCCGCAGCAGGTCGTCGACGGGCTGCTCGCCCAGGTCGACGAGGTGGCCGAGATCCCGCGCGTGGTGCGCGGGTCGGTCGCCGTCACGCGTGAGAGGAGCGAGGCATGAGCAGGACCCGGCAGTCCCGGTTCAAGCGGTACGAGGGCGGCGACCCGCTCGCGCCGCCGGTCGACATCGCGGAGGCGCTGGACGCCATCGGCGAGGACGTGATGGCGGGCTACAGCCCGGAGCGGGCGATGCGGGAGTTCCTGCGCCGGGGCGGGCGCGACCAGGCCGGCCTCGACGAGCTCGCCCGCCGGGTGGCCGAGAAGCGGCGCGAGCTGCTGCAACGGCACAACCTCGACGGCACCCTGCAGGAGGTCAAGGAGCTGCTGGACCGCGCCGTGCTGGAGGAGCGCAAGCAGCTGGCCCGCGACGCGATGATGGACGACGCCGACCGGGCGTTCCGGGAGATGCAGCTGGAGAACCTGCCGCCCAGCCCCGCGGCGGCGGTGAGCGAGCTGGCGTCGTACGACTGGCAGAGCCCGCAGGCGCGCGAGGACTACGAGAGGATCAAGGACCTGCTCGGCCGCGAGCTGCTCGACCAGCGCTTCGCCGGCATGAAGGACGCCCTGGAGAACGCCACCGACGACGATCGGGCGGCGATCAACGAGATGCTCGGCGACCTCAACCAGCTGTTGGAGAAGCGGCAGCTCGGCGAGGACTCGCAGGAGGACTTCGAAGAGTTCATGGCGAAGCACGGGGACTTCTTCCCCGAGAACCCGCAGAACCTCGACGAGCTCCTCGACGCGATGGCCCAGCGGGCCGCAGCCGCGCAGCGGATGCTCAACTCCATGTCGCCCGAGCAGCGCCAGGAGCTGATGGAGCTCTCGGCGCAGGCCTTCGGCTCCCCGCAGCTGATGGACGCGCTGTCCCGGCTCGACGGCAACCTGCAGTCGCTGCGCCCCGGCGAGGACTGGGGCGGCTCGGAGCAGCTGGGCGGTGACGAGGGACTGGGCCTCGGCGACGGCACCGGTGTCTTCCAGGACCTGGCCGACCTCGACCAGCTCGCCGAGCAGCTCTCGCAGTCGTACGGCGGAGCGCGGATGGACGACCTCGACCTCGACAAGCTGGCCCAGCAGCTCGGCGAGTCCGCGGCCGTGGACGCCAAGACCCTGCAGCAGCTGGAGAAGGCGCTGCGCGAGCAGGGCACGATGCGCCGCGACTCGACCGGCCAGCTCCAGCTCACCCCGAAGGCGATGCGTCAGCTCGGCAAGGCGCTGCTCAAGGACGTCGCCGACAAGATGTCGGGCCGCCAGGGCCAGCGCGACCTGCGCCGGGCCGGCGCGGCCGGCGAGCTGTCCGGCTCGACCCGCGAGTGGGCGTTCGGCGACACCGAGCCGTGGGACATCCCGCGCACCGTCCTCAACGGCACGCTGCGCCGGACCGGTTCCCCGGGTGGCCCGCTGATGGAGATCGGCGACGTCGAGGTGCAGGAGACCGAGGCCCGCACCCAGGCCTGTGTCGCGCTGCTGGTCGACACGTCGTTCTCGATGGCCATGGACGGGCGCTGGGTGCCGATGAAGCGCACCGCGCTGGCCCTGCACACGCTGATCAAGTCCCGTTTCCGCGGCGACGCGCTGCAGCTGATCGGCTTCGGCCGGCACGCGGAGGTGATGGACATCGAGCAGCTGACCGCGCTCGACGCCATGTGGGAGAAGGGCACCAACCTCCACCACGGGCTGCTGCTCGCCAACCGGCACTTCCGCAAGCACCCGAACGCGCAGCCGGTGCTCCTGATCGTCACCGACGGTGAGCCGACCTCCCACCTGGAGGCCAGCGGCGAGGTGTTCTTCAGCTACCCGCCGCACCCGGTCACCGTCGCCCACGCCGTCCGCGAGCTCGACAACTCGCGCCGTCTCGGCGCGCAGACGACGTTCTTCCGGCTCGGCGAGGACCCGGGGCTGGCCCGCTTCGTCGACTCGATGGCCCAGCGGGTCGAGGGCCGGGTGGTCGCGCCCGAGCTCGACGACCTGGGCGCCGCCGTGGTCGGCTCCTACCTCGGGTCGCGCGGGCCGGGCCTCGGCGGGGGCGGCTCGGGGTACGGCGACTGGTTCGGCGGCCGGGGGTTCTGGGTCGGCGACTGAGCCGCCTCAGAACGGCGGCGCGGTGTCGTCCTCCTCGGGCGGCGGCCACGGGTCCCACCGCGGCCGCTTCTCCCACAGCGCGCACGGCCGGGTGGAGGTGCGGTGCACCCCGTCGCAGGCCGGCTGCTCGTCGTGCCCGGCCGGGCGGGTGCCGAGCAGGTCGCGCACGAGTGGTCCGCTGGTCACGCGGAAGCCGTTGCGGTGGAACAGGTCGCAGTCGCAGCGGACCCCCTGGGTCCACAGCCGGTGCTCCAGCGACGTCGCCCGCGGGGAGCGCAGGTCGCGGAAGCGCAGCGTCCACAGCCGCCGGTGGTCGCACGCGCGCACGCGCAGTCGGCGCGCGACGTAGCAGACCAGGCACTCGCGTGGTCGCGGGTCGGCGTCGGGCTCGGACAGGGCCCGCAGGAACTGCTCGGTCTCGTCGGCGATGGACATGGCCACCGTTCTAGCCGGGGTCACCGACAGCCAGCTCGTCGAGCACCCCGGCCAGCTCCTCGACCCCGTCCACGATGCGCGGCCCGGGGCGAGCCCAGCAGCCGTCGGCGTCCACGGCGTGCACGGCGACGCCGGCGGGCAGCAGGGGGCGGACCGTCTCCGCCTGCTCCTGGGCGCCGGCCCGGTCGTAGCCGCAGGGCGCGACCACGACGAGGTCGGGCCGGGCGGCGTGCACGTCGTCCCAGGTCGTCCGGACGGACTTCTCGCCCGCCGTACCCAGGACCGGGTCGCCGCCGGCGAGCGCGACCATCTCGGGGATCCAGTGGCCGGGCGCGTACGGCGGGTCGGTCCACTCCAGTACGACGACCCGAGGCCGCGGCCGGTCGGCGACCCGCGCGGCCACGGCGTCCAGCCGCGCGCGCAGGGAGTCGACCAGCGCGACGGCCGGTCCGGTGCGGCCGAGCGCAGAGCCGAGGGAGATCACGGAGGCGAGCACCTCGTCGACCGTGTGCGGGTCGTAGGTCAGCACGCTGGCGTTCGAGCCGAGGTGCTGCAGCGCGTCCGCGACGGTGTCGACGTCGACCGCGCAGACCGCGCACAGGTCCTGGGTGACGACGTGCGTCGGCTCGAGATCGCGCAACGCGTCCTGCTCGAGGCGGTAGAGGTCCTCGCCCCGTCCGAGCGCGGCGGCGACGTACGCGTCGATGCCGGCGGGCGTGAGGCCCGCCGGCATCGACGAGGTGGAGACGATCCGGCGCTCGCGCGCCTCGTCGGGGGTGTCGCACTCGAAGGTCACTCCGACGACGTCCTCTCCCGCGCCGAGCGCGAAGAGGATCTCGGTGGTCGAGGGGAGCAGCGAGACGATGCGCACCCCGCGACGGTACCCAGGGGCTGGGTCAGCGCGCGGTCTTCAGGGTCAGCTTGGCCAGCTTGACGGCCTTCTTGGCCGACGGCGTCCCGCCGTCCGTGGCGCTGACGCCGGTGGTGATGATCTTCTTGCCCTTGCGGGCCACCACCGACTGGCTGACGAACTTCTGGCCGGAGATCGTCGCGGTCACCGTGTAGCCCCAGCTCTGGTCGCCGAGCCGGACCTTCAGCTTCTTGACCTTGACCTTCACCTTGGTCCCGCCGACGTCCACCGGGCACTTGGTGGCCTTCGAGGCGCTCCGCAGGTACTTCACGGCGGCCTTGGTGTTGCGGAACTTCAGCGCCGAGACGTAGACCAGCGGCGCAGCGGCGGTGGGGGTCGCGTACTGGGCGGGCGAGTAGGCCGCCGACGCCGAGGTGGCGCCCTTGATGGCCTTGCCGGACTTGCACTTCTTGATCGACTTCACCGACGAGGTGGAGGTCGAGGCGGTGCCGCCGGCGAGGTGCGGGTAGATCTTCGCGACCTGCGCGACCGCCGGGACCTTCGGCGCCTTGGCGGCGTGCGCGGGCGTGGTGAGGGCCGGGACGGCGAGAACG
The DNA here is from genome assembly GCF_900101465.1 of Nocardioides lianchengensis. GTDB lineage: Bacteria > Actinomycetota > Actinomycetes > Propionibacteriales > Nocardioidaceae > Nocardioides > Nocardioides lianchengensis. Next base: position 262,212 of record NZ_FMZM01000008.1, on the reverse strand, counting down.
GGGACGGCGAGCGCAACGACCGCGCGGGACAGCCAACGAGTCATGGTGAGGTTTTCTCCGGTTCTGTAGAGAGGTGCTGGGCGGGAACTTCCTACCCAACCGGGCGGACGGCATACCTGCGGTCCCGGGATGTCTCGGGATTCGCCCGTGGCCCGGGCGGGCGCGGACAATCGGCCGCGTGGAGGACCCGACCCTGACCGTGCTGGCGCTCCTCGGTCTGGCGGCGGTCACGGCGGGGTTCGTGGACGCTGTCGTCGGCGGGGGCGGGCTGGTCCAGCTGCCGGCGTTGCTGGTCGGGCTGCCGCACGCGAGCCCGGTGCAGATCCTGGCCACCAACAAGCTCGCCAGCATCTGCGGCACGACGGTCAGCTCGGCGACGTACTACCGCCGGGTCCGCCCCGACCCGCACACGTTCCTGCCGCTGATGCTGCTCGCGCTGGTGGGGTCGTTCGCCGGCGCGCTGGTGGCCAGCCAGATCCCGCGCGAGGCCTTCGAGCCGATCGTGCTGGTGGTGCTGGTGCTCGTCGGTGCCTACGTCCTGCTCAAGCCGAGCCTCGGCGAGGCCACCGCGCTGCGGTACGCCGGCAGCACCCACCTGGCCGCCGCGATGGTGGTGGGTGCGGCCATCGGCTTCTACGACGGCGCCCTCGGCCCCGGCACCGGCAGCTTCTTCGTCTTCGCCCTCGTCGGGCTGCTCGGCTACGGGTTCCTGGAGGCGTCCGCGAAGGCCAAGCTGGCCAACTGGGCGACCAACCTCGGCGCGCTGCTGCTCTTCGTCCCGCAGGGTGCGGTGCTGTGGAAGACCGGGCTGGTGCTGGGGGTCTGCAACCTGGTCGGCGGCTACCTCGGTGTCCGGGTGGCGGTCTCGCGCGGCTCGCGGTTCGTCCGGATCTTCTTCATCGCCGTCGTCGCCGCGTTCGTGGTGCGGATCGGCGGCGACGTCGTGGGCGTCTGGTGAGCAGCTACCTCACGCTCGCCCGGGACGCCGAGGCCGAGATCGAGGTCAAGCGGTCGCGGTTCCTGGCCACCGTGGTGCGGGTGCCGGACGAGGCCGCCGCGCGGGCGGTCGTCGAGCGGTCGAGGACCGCGCACTGGGACGCGCGGCACCACTGCACCGCCCTCGTCGTGGGGCCGCCCCCGGTGCCGGTCGAGCGCTCCAGCGACGATGGCGAGCCGGCCGGTACGGCGGGCGCCCCGATGCTCCAGGTGCTCCGCGGCGCCGGGGTCAGCGACACGGTCGCGGTCGTCACCCGCTGGTTCGGCGGCACCCTTCTGGGCGCCGGCGGCCTGGTCCGGGCGTACGGCGACGCGGTCCGCGCCGGCCTCGACGCCGCCGGCACGCTGCGTCGCTCGCTCCTGCGCGAGCACCTCCTCGAGGTCGACCACGCCGACGCGGGCCGGATCGAGACCGAGCTCCGGACGCGCGGCGTCCGCGTGCTCGACACGTCGTACGACGCCCGCGCGACGCTGCGGCTCGGCGTACCGCCCGACGGTGAGGCGCGGCTGCACGCCCTCGTCGCCGAGCTGACCTCGGGGCGCGGCGAGACCGTCGCCGCGGGGGAGCGGTGGGTGGACGGCGGCTGACCCGCCGGTCCGGGTCAGGAGGGGCGGACGGGCGCGCTCGCCTGACGCGCGCCGATCGCCCACATCGCGCCGCCGACGGCGAGGAGCGGGAGGGCGGCCGACGCGCAGGAGAACAGGACGAGGGAGCCGAGTCCGGTCGAGAGCGGGTCGCTGATCGCGACCCCGACGGCGTAGGCGAGCATCCCCAACGCGACGAGCGCGCCCGCGATGGTGGTGAGGGTGCGACCTGACTGCTGCATGGCTCCAGCCTAGGGAGCGAGTGCGCCCGCCGCACGCTGGTGCAGACCACGGCGACGCCGTGCGCCGGCTTCGACGTCGCCGCGGGGGAGCGGTGGGTGGATATCGTCGGCGCATGAACGGGATGCAGCACCGGTTCGTGGTGAGCTGCGTGACCGTCGTCGTCGGCGCGGCGGTGGTGGGGGTCGCCTACGTCGCCACGGCCGACACCGGGCTCGTCGAGGTCTTCGTCGCCGCGGGCCTGACGGGGGCGGCGCTGGTGGCGATCTGGCTCTACGTCCGGGCGCTCCGTCGCGGCTGATCAGGCCACGATGTCGCGGAGCAGCCGGTCCGAGGCGAGCAGGGCGTCCCGGTCGTAGGTCGAGGCGCTGGACATGACCTCGTCGGCCCCGGTGCGCTCGACGAGCCGGTCCAGGCGGCGCCGTACGGTCGCCGGGCTGCCGGCCACGGCGCGGTCCAGGGCGGTCTCGACCCGGCGTCGTACCTGGGCGGGCCAGGGGGTGGCGCGGATTGTCGCCTCGGACTCCAGCGGCGGGAACTCGCCGGTCTGCCGCGACCGGGCCATCGCCCAGGCCTCCGGCAGCGCGAGCTCGCGGGCGGTCGCGTCGTCGTCGGCGACGAGGACGTCCAGCGAGACCGTCACCCAGGGCGAGCCGTCGCCGTGCGGTCGGAAGTCGCGGCGGTACGACGCGAGCGCGGCGGGAAGCTCCTCGGAGTCCAGGACCGGCCCGCCGACCACCACCGGCAGACCGAGCCGAGCCGCCACCTCGATGCCGCGGCCGGTGGCCAGCAGGTGCAGCGGGATCGGCCCTCGCGCCGCCGGGCGGGCGGTGACCTCAGCGGTGCCGTCGAGGTAGCCGCGCAGCTCCGCCAGGTCCGCCTCGAACGAGTCCGCGGCCTCCGGGCCGCTGCGCAGCGCCCGCCGTACCGGCTCGGTGAAGCCGACCGAGCGGCCCAGGCCGAGGTCCACCCGCCCGGGGTGCAGGGCATCGAGCACGAGGAACTGCTCGGCGACGACGAGCGGCTGGTGCAGCGGGAGCATCACGCCCCCGGAGCCGATCCGGATCGTCGTCGTACGACCGGCGATCGCGGCCAGCAGCACCGCGGGCGTGCCCGACGCGATGCCGGGCACCGCGTGGTGCTCGGCGACCCAGAACCGCTTGTAGCCCGCCTCCTCCGCGCGCACCGCCCGGTCGACGGTCGCGGCCAGGGCCTCGGCGTCGGGGGTGCCGGCGCGGGTGCGGGACCGGTCGAGCAGGGAGAGCCTCACATCCGTCCCAACACCGCGACGTGCCGCCGCCTTCCCTGCCGCGTCGTGGTCGCACCCCCCGTTGGTTGAGCAGGTCGCGCTAGCGACCGTGTCGAAACCCCCGCAGCCCGAGAGCCCCCGTTGACCCCCGCCGACTTGTCGGTCGTGGGCTGAAGGTCTGTCCGGGTCGTCGTTGTTTGGCTGGCTACCGGGGTCAGGTCCGCGGGTGGCCACCGTCGGCGGCCGGGCTGCAGGCCGCTCCCTCCCTACCGTCCGTAGGGATCTCGCGGACGGTAGGGAGACGGGCCCACCTGGCCCCCACTCGCCTCCTCCGCAACCGACCCCGAGAACTCTCTCCGCAGATCCATAAAGTTCCTAGATTCGCACACCTGTTCGAACTAGAATGACTCCATGAGCATCGACGTCCACGACCCCGCCACCGTGCTGGCGGCCGCCGAGACGTCCGTGCGTACTCGCCGCGCCGCCGCCCTCGAAGACCTCGATCTCGTCCTGGCCTGGGCCGATCTTCACGGCGACGACCCCCAACACAAGCCCGGCGCGATCCCGGTCCGGTATGGCGGGGACCAGCTCATCGACCTCGGCGGCGACGGCACCCCCTACGTCCAAGACCTCTGCCTCGGCGAGCTCGCCATCGCCCGCCACACCCACCTCCTCTCCACCCGCTCGGTGATGGCCGACGCCCTCGACCTGCGCCACCGCCTCCCCCAAACGTGGGCCATCGTCCAGACCCTCGCCTGCGAGGTGTGGGTGGCGTGTCGGGTCGCGTCCATGACCCGCAAGCTGACCCACGCCCAGGTCGCGCTGGTGGATGAGGCCGTAGCCCGGGCGATCGGCGGGTGTGCGCCCGGGCGGGTGTTCCGCATCGTCGAGGCCAAGATCATCGAAGCCGACACCGCCGCCCACATTGCCCGCATCGAAGAACAAGGCCGCACCCGCACCGTCGTGCTGTCCCCGACCGACGACACCGGACTAAGGATGCTGTTCGCCCGCCTCGAAGCCGGCGACGCCGTCTGGGTCGACGCCACCATCGACCGGGTCGCCGACCTCCTCCACGATGACGCCGACCTCCGGGCGCTGCACCACCCCGACCTGCCCGAGGACGTCACCAAGGCCGAGCTCCGCGCCATCGCGCTGGGCTGGCTGGCCCGCCCCCACGACCTCGCCGCACTCCTCCATCTGCTCGACCAGCACGACGACGAACAGGCCAGCAAGCGGCGGAAGCCTTCGGCGGTGCTGCACGTCCACTTCCACCAGGCCGCCCTCGACACCGGCGTCGGTGTCGCCCGCGTGGAGGAGCTGGGGCCCCTGGTCCTGGACCAGGTCCGACTCCTCCTGGCCCACGCGAACGTGACGCTGCGACCCGTGCTGGATCTGTCGGAGACCATCGCCGTGGACCGGTACGAGCACCCCACCATCGTCCGGGAGCGGACCGCGATCCTGATTCCGGCCGACGCGTTCCCGCACTCCACGTCCGTCACGAGGCGGGTCGATCTGGACCATCCGACGCCATACCTGGACCCAGACTCGGGTGGACCACCCGGACAGACCGGTGACCACGCCGCCGCGCCATTGACCCGCAGGCACCACCGGGCCAAGACCCACGCCGGCTACACCGTCGAACAGCTCGACCGGACGACGTTCGAGTGGACCACACCCCACGGCGTCAAGCGCCGCGTCGACCCCACCGGCACCCACCCCGCCTGAGCGCGCCCGGATCGCTACCAGAGCAGGTCGAGGGTCAGCACGGACACGCCCGATCGGGTGGACGTCCACTCCTGCAGGCACGCCGAGAGGTCGGGCGCGTGTCCGGCGAGGCCGAGACGGGTGGTCGCGGTGGGGGCGGGGGCGTGGGAGTGACCGGGACCCGGCGAGCCGTGGGAGCAGGCGACACAGAGGAAGCGCATCGCCGACCAGTCGTCGACCCCGAGCCCGCGTCGCCCGGCCAGGTCGCTCAGGGCCCGGACGTCCTCGGGGGTGGTGCCCTCCACCTCGGCCTGCCAGGTCGGCAGTCCCGAGTCGTGCAGGCGCTCCAGCTCGTTGAACACGGGTACCTCCTGGTTCCCGAGCTGCCGGGTCCCGGTCGGCTGGCCGTCGTGGAGCAGTACGTCGCGGAAGCGGTGCCCCGACTCCGGGAGCGGGACGCTGGCGACGACCGCGTGGGCGGGGCTGCGACGCCAGCACCAGATCACCTCGGTCGTGCCGTGCTCGGGCAGGACCTGGAGCGACAGGCTCGGTTGGTCGGGGTTGACCCGGATCGGGACCGCCCCGAAGTCCACGTCGATCGGCTCCGCGCCGCCGTCCAGCCCCGCGACGCCGTACGCCGTCCACGCTCGTCGCGCCCGCTCCCAGTCACCCAGCGCGGTGGCGGCGATGCCGAGGTTCCACGCCGCCGGGTCGGCGTCGCCGTTGCCGAGCTCGGCCGCCTCGGCCTCGCCGAAGAGCGGCATCGCGCGCTCGTTCCGGCTGGCGCTCAGCGCCCAGTCCCGGCGCGCCTTGGCGTGCATGCCCGCCTCGAACCAGGCGAAGTACGAGTCGGGGGCGACCTCCGTCAGCTCGGCGGCGCAGCGGTCGGCGACCGCGACGTCCTCCGCCTCGGTGGCGGCGGTCCACTCGGCCCACACCTCCTGCGGGGTGCGTGCGGGCGGTCCGTCGGGTCCGGAGGTGAGCATGCGCGAAGTCTGCCTGCCCTGAGCCCCCGCTGGTACGCCGCGAGCCGATCCCCGATCCCCGCCGAAGCAGGCGGGCTCAGCGTCGACAGGCCACAGCTCGGCAGCGGCACGCGCACCAAGCGTCTTCACCCCTCATGATCCCAGAGCCGGGAGCAGAACGGGCCGGAGGATCTGCCGCTCCGCGCACTAGGTTGTGGGCGTGGAGTCGACCACGGCACGGAGCTCGCGCAGCACGGTCATGATGACGGCCGTGATCACCGGCGTGGTCTGCCTTCTGGCCCTCGCCATCGCCTACGAGGTCGTCTACCCGCAGAGCGACGCGGCCGACCGGCCGGTCGGGTACGCCGCGCTGGTCGTCCTGGCCGTCGGCCTGGTGCTGGCTGTGCCGCGGGCGTCTCGCTCGTGGGGAGTCGGGGTGCTGACCGGCCTGGGGGTGACCTTCGTCTTCGTGGCGGCCGCCTGGTTCGTTTACGCCCTGGCGCTCGTGACGGGCGGAGCGGCCCCGTGACCCCGACCTGGCTCACGGCGTTCCTCGACCTCACCCCCGAGGACCACACGGCCGCGGTGCAGCACTGGCGCGGCGTGACCGGGCACGGCCTGTCGAAGCCGCGCGGCGATCACGGCGAGTTCGCGTCGTACCTCCCGCCCGGTGCGGACGTGCACCTGAAGGTGCAGCGCCTGGAGGCGGGCCCGTCGGGGGTCCACCTCGACCTGCACGTCCCGGCGGTGGCGCCGGCGGTCGAGGACGCGGTCGGGCTGGGGGCGCGGCTCGTGGCCGACCACGGGTACGCCGTGCTGTCGTCGCCCGGGGGCTTCGGGTTCTGCTTCGTGACCGAGCGGGCGGCGGTCCGCGCCGCGCCGGCGTCCTGGCCCGGGGGCCCCACCGGACGGGGCCATCGCTCGTCGGTCGACCAGGTCTGCCTCGACGTGCCACCGGACCTCTGGGAGGCCGAGCTGGAGTTCTGGCGGCGGCTGACCGGCTGGTCGGCGCGGATCGGCGGACGCGAGTTCGTCCACCTGCTCCGCCCGCCCGCGATGGCGGTGCGGATCCTGCTCCAGCGCCTCGACGATCCCCAGCCGGCCGTCACCGGGCACGTCGACCTGGCGTGCACCGACCGGGCCGCCGAGACCGCCCGGCACGTCGCGCTCGGGGCGGAGGTGCTCGCAGTGCACGACGAGTGGACGGTGCTGCGGCCGCCCGCCGGCCCGGAATACTGCTTGACCGACCGGGACCCGGGCACGAGAGTCACCGGATGACCCAGTCCGGCGACGAGCGCGCCACCCTCCTCCACTTCCTCGACCACCACCGCGACGTCCTCCGCCAGAAGTGCAGCGGCCTCACCGCCGAGCAGCTCGACACGCCGCACCCGCCGTCCCCGCTGACCCTCGGCGGGATGGTCAAGCACCTCGCCTACGTCGAGAACTGGTGGAGCGTCGGCGTCTTCCTGGGCCAGGAGCCCGGCGAGCCGTGGGCGAGCGTCGACTGGCGGGCCGACGGCGACTGGGACTGGCACAGCGCGAAGGACGACACCCCCGACCAGCTCTGGGCGCTCTACGACGCGGAGCGCGCCGCAGCCGACCGCGTGTACGCCGCCGCGCGCCTCGACGACCTCGCGGTCACCCCGAACCACCACGCCCAGACCCGGGCCAACCTGCGCTGGATCCTGGTGCACCTGATCGAGGAGTACGCGCGGCACAACGGGCACGCCGACCTGATCCGGGAGTCGATCGACGGCCAGGTCGGGTGAGGATCCGCGCGGCTGCGGCCGACGACTGGCCGGCGATCTGGCCGTTCTTCCGGGCGACGGTCCAGGCGGGGGAGTCCTACGCCTTCCCGCTCGACCTGACCGTCGAGACGGGACGTGGCTGGTGGCTGGAGCAGCCACCCGGCGCGACGGTGGTCGCGGAGGAGGGCGGCGTCGTCCTCGGCAGCGCCAAGATGGGCCCGAACCGCCCCGGCCGCGGCGACCACGTCGGCACCGCGTCGTTCATGGTCGCCCCGGAGGCCCGCGGACGCGGGGTGGGTCGGGCGCTCGGCGAGCACGTGATCGCCTGGCACCGCGAGCAGGGCTACCGCGCGATCCAGTTCAACGCCGTCGTCGAGACCAACACCGCCGCCGTCCGGCTCTGGACCGACCTCGGGTTCGCGATCGTCGGCACCGTCCCCGAGGCGTTCCGCTCAGCCGCGCACGGGTACGTCGGCCTGCACGTCATGCACCTGCGGCTGTGATCAGCCCGCCAGCCACAGGTGCGCGGAGACCAGCTCGGCCACCAGCACCTCGCTGAGCAGCCGGACGTCGTCGTCGGTGTCGCCCGGGTAGCGCAGCGTGTACGACGATCCCTCCAGCTCGCCGCCGACCGACACGACGGTGGTCGAGCGCGGCAGCGTCCACTCCAGGATGCCGTCGTCCCACGCGGAGCCGGCGTACGAGAGCAGCCGGTAGTCGGTGTTCTTGGTGAGGTAGACGTCCACGTGCGCCCAGTCGCCCGCCTCGCAGGCGACCGCTGCCCGGCGGGGGCCCTCGCGCAGCATCAGCGCGGACTGCTGCGCCGAGGACAGCCGTCGGGCCGGGGCGACGACGTGCGCGCCGGCCGGGCCGTCGAGCAGGCCGGTGACGGTCGGACCCCAGTCGCCCCAGGTCGACAGCAGGTACGACGACGCCTCCGCGGCGGCGCTCACGGTGTCCGCGACGGCGTCCACCGGCTCGCCGAGCAGGTGCGCCTCCAGGGCGAGCAGCAGCGCGAGGGTGTGCTGGAAGGAGCGGCAGGCGACCCCGCCCGGCTCCGGTCCGGCCTCGAGGTCGACGGTCCAGGAGGCCCGCTGGGTGATCGTCGACCCGGGGGTGTTGGTCAGCGCGACGACGGTCGCGTCGGGGTGCACCCGCCCGAGGGCGTCGAGGGTCTCCTTCGAGCCGCCGGTCGCCGAGATCGCGACCACGAGGGTGCCGGCGCCCCACGCGGGGAGCAGGTCGCTGCTGGCCAGCTCGGCCACCGCCACCAGGCCGCGGGCCCGCATCCGGGCGGCGGCGACGCCCGCGGCGTACGTCGAGGAGCCCATGCCGACCAGCACGACCCGCTCGGGCAGGAAGCCCAGCCCGGCCCAGGGGTCGGCGGCGCGCAGCCCCTCGGCGAGGTGCTGCAGGGCCTCGGGCTTGCGTTGCAGGTCGGCCAGGAACTCGGCGGGCTTCACGGCTTCTCCTCCGGGAGGGGCAGCAGCGCGGGGAGCGCCGCCTCGGGGACGTAGAACCACCGCGGCAGATGCGCGGCGGCATAGCTGAACTCGCGGCACACCTGGCGCAGCCGGAAGGCGCGCACGAGCGCGGGCTGGACCAGCCGCGGGTGCCCGGCGGTCGCGACGGTCACGGCGTACGACGTCAGGAACGCGTCCTCGGCCGCCTCCGCGGCGGCGGTGACCGTGGCGAGGTCGTGGTGCGGCTCGTGGCGGCGCAGCACCAGGGCCGCGTGCTTGATCGACTGCGCGAGCCCGGCGACGTCGAGGGCCGGCGGCTGGGGGAGCAGCCGCTCGGCCGTGGGGACCACCGGGTTGCCGTCGAAGTCGGTGACGACGTACGTCGCGTCCGCGCCGGTGCCCCGGCGCAGCACCTGGCCGACGTGCAGGTCGCCGTGCACGCGGATCAGCGGCGTCCCGAGCGCGTGGGCGGGGGCCCGGGTCTCGGCCCGGAGCGCGACGGCGCGCCGGGCCAGCAGGTCGTGGGTGTCGCCGGTGGTGGCGGCGAGGGCCTGCTCGAGGTCGCGATCGGCGCCGGCCTCCCAGGCGGCGAGGTCGTCCGCGGTGGCGGCGGAGACCCCGTCCTCGGCCAGGGCCGCGTGCATCCGGCCGACCAGGTCGCCGAGCCGGCGACCGGTCTCGCGGACGCCGTCGTACGACTCGTCGAGGACGGCGGAGCGCAGGTCGCCGACCGTCCAGGTCCAGCCGTCGACGGCGCCGGAGAGCAGGCTGTCGACGGTGGCCAGAAGCCGGGGCGCCGCGTCCCCGGGAGCGGACCACTCGAGCAGCCCCCAGGGCGTCGGCATGCCGTCGAAGCGGTGCCGCTGGAGGGCGTCGAGGACGCTCGGCGCGGGATGTGGTCCGGGCTCGGCGGCGCGGAGCCACTTGACCACGGCCTTCTCGCCGACGACGACCGACTCGTTGGTCTGGTCGACGCCGAAGGAGCGCTCGCCGGCGACGGTCTCGTGATGCCAGGTGGTGACCCGGAACGGTCCGAGCGCGCGGCTGCCGCCGCCGAGCAGGGCGACCAGCGCGGTGGCCGCGCCCTCCCCGCTGGTGGCGCGCCGGTCCCCGTCGACCAGCCACGGCACCGGTCGGGGCAGGCCGTCGCCGTCGTCGACGACGAGCAGCACCAGACCCGGCGCGAGCGTCAGCCGGTCGAGGACGATCACGCGCGCGTCAGGCCCGTGACGCGACGTGGTCGAGGCCGACCCGCTCGATGACGTCGGCGCCGACCTTCAGGCCGTCGCGGGCTCGGATCCGCTCGCCGAGCGCGGCGACCGAGGCCCGCAGGTCGGTGTCGGCGAGGATCTTCTCGACGGCACCGGTCAGCTCCTCGTCGGTGAAGGCGTACGTCGCCAGCCGGATGCCGAGGCCGAGCTCGTCGACCCGCTGCGCGTTGTCGTACTGGTCCCAGAAGAGCGGCAGCACGATCATCGGCTTGCCGAAGTGCAGCGCCTCGGTCGTCGTGTTGTTGCCGCCGTGGGTGATCACCAGGTCGACCTGCGGGATGACCTTGGTCTGCGGCAGGGTCTGCTCGCCGACCATGTTGTCGGCCAGCGCGATCCGGTCGGCCTGGGGGCCCTTGCTGACGATGAACCGGTGCGGGGTCGTCCCGAGCACGTCGACCAGCCGCTGCATCAGCGCGACGTCGGCGCCGCCCAGCGAGCCGAGCGACAGGTAGATCAGCGCGCTGCCCTCGGGGCGGTCGGCGACGGCCGCGGGGACGTCGTACTCCTCGTCGGTGAGACGGACGCTGGAGTCCATCCGGGTCCACGAGCCGTCGAGCGGCCGGTCGGCGAGGTAGTCGGCCTCCTCCGGGAAGACGTAGAGGTTGGCTGCGTTGTCGCGCGGCATGAACTCCAGGTCGGGCAGGGGTGCCCCACCCTGCTCGACGACCCAGGCGTTGAACGACTCCCACGTCTCCCGGTGGGTGCGCTCGAGCTCCTCGCGGAACGGCGTCCAGGAGGCCGGATCGGCCTGGGCCAGGCCGGACAGGCCGGGGGCGACGCCGGGGCCGGGCACCTCGAGCGGGTTGCAGGAGACGATCCGGACGAACGGCGCGCCGCTGGTGGTCAGGGCCGGGAAGATCACCACGTTGTCCTCGACCACGACGTCCGGCCGCACCTCCGCGAGGATCGCCTTCAGGGCCGGCTCGGCGTACCTCGCCCCGTCGATGAGCGCCTGGTACGTCGGCTGCACGAAGGTCTCGAGCTGCTCGGCGGTGCTCTTGCGGAACTCGGGCGCGGTCTCGGCGATGAAGTCGGTCCAGAACTGACCCGCGTCCTCCTCGCCGGCGTCGGGGTCGGGGGCAGCGAGGTCGACCAGCCGCTCCTCGAAGCCCAGCGGGGCGAGCCTGCCGGCCCAGGACGACTCGCTGGCGAAGACCACCCGGTGCCCGCGCTTGAGGAGCAGGTCGCCCAGCCCGATGCACTGGTTGGTCGGCCCGTAGGCGGACTCGGGGAGGAAGAGCACGGTCAGCTGCGTCATGCGAGGGCTCCTGCGTCGAGGGTGGACGGGTCGGGCTGGTCGAGCGCGTGGCCGGTGGCCAGCCGGGCGTAGTCGAGGATCAGGCGGGTCGCCACGACCTGGTCGATGGTCGGGTGGTGGGCCACCATCCGGTAGCCGTAGGCGTCCTCGAGGGCGACGATGTTGCGGGCCACGGTCAGCGAGGGCTGGGCCAGGGTGAAGACGCCCGAGGCGGCGCCGTCCTCCAGGATCACCTGGTACATCGCCACCTGGCGGTCGTAGAGCGAGGTCAGCATCGCGGCGTAGCGCGGGTAGCGACCGGCCGCGCCCCCGAGCTCGCAGAAGAGCCGGACCTCCTCGTCGTCGGAGTCGAGCGGCAGGCCGGAGGCGATGGTGACGACCAGCTTGCGGTCCGGGGTCATCGGCCCGCTGACCGCCCGCAGCCGCTCGTCGTAGAAGCGCTCCATGCCGGCCCGGTTGGCCTCGACGAGCAGCGTCTGGACGTCGGGGAAGTGGTAGAGGATCGCCCCGGAGGTCAGGCCGGCGACGTCCGCGACGTCCTTGAGGCGTACGTCGGCCCCGTGCTCCGCGACCGCGCGCCGGGCGGCGGCGAGCAGGTTCTCGCGGCGCTGCTTGCGGCCGACGGCCATGGGCGTTCCTCACGTCATCTCGGGGGTCGATCGGGCGTGGGCGGCACTCTGCCAGCCAAGGCAAAGAAATTGAACCCCCCTTCAGTGAATGGTCCAGATCGGCATGAAACGTCTGTGTTTCAGCCATTGCATTTCCTGAATGCGCGTGCAAGGTTTCCGGCCTAAGGCGACCCGTGAGGGGTCCGATCACATCGGAGAGAGCCATGTCCACCATCAACCGCCGGCCGCGTCGCATCGCGACGGCCGCCGTTCTCGGGACCGCCCTGACCCTCGTCCTCGCCGCCTGCGGCGGGGACGACGGCTCGTCGGCCGAGCCCGCAGCGCTCGACCCCGACGCCGACCTGAGCAAGCAGACGATCGTGGTCTCCAACTGGGAGGCCTACATGCCCGAGGACATCGCCGAGCGGGTCAAGGAGAAGACCGGCGCGACGGTGAAGATCACCTCGCACGCCACCAACGAGGACATGGTCGCCAAGGTGACCGGCTCCGGTGGCGAGGGCCTCGACGTGGTCTTCGGGTCGCAGCCCTACCTGGAGGCGCTCTCCAAGGCCGGCCTGATCGAGCCGCTCGACACCGACCTCCTCGACAACTGGGGCAACCTGGAGTCGGCGGCCACCGACACGGCCGAGGTCGACGGCGCGACCTACTGGGCGCCGTACACCTGGGGCACGACCGGCATCTGCTACCGCGCCGACCTCGTCGACGAGGCGCCGACCAGCTGGCGCGACCTGCTCGAGCCCACGGACGCCAACAAGGGCAAGGTCACGATGATGGGCACCGAGCGCTGGGCCATGCTGCCCGCGCTCAAGGCGCTCGGCTACTCGGTCAACACCACCGACGAGGACGAGCTGGCCGAGGCCAAGGAGCTGATGGTCGCGGCCAAGCCCAACCTGCTGGCCTACGACGACTCGACGTTCTACGAGCGGCTGATCAGCGGCGAGGCCACCATGACCGAGGCCTGGGACGGCTGGTGCAACTACGGCACCGGCGAGGACGAGAACATCAAGTTCGTCGTCCCCGAGGAGGGCTCGGACCTGTGGACCGACGGCATCGCGGTGCTGAAGTCCTCGAAGAACAAGGAGGCGGCGTACGCCTTCATCGACACCATCCTCGACGCCGAGACGCACGCCTGGGTGGAGGAGAACATCCTCTACAACATCCCGAACGAGGCCGCGCTGGAGCTGGTGCCCGCCGAGCTGAAGGAGCAGTACGAGACCCTCGGCACCCGCCGCGAGGAGATGCTGTCGGGCGAGAACATGACCGACGTCGGTGACGACGCGGCCGCGCTCTACAACCAGATCATCACCGAGGTCACGGCGTCCTGATGACCTCCACCAAGCAGCACGGCGGGCTGGCTCGACCCAGCCTGGGGGCCCGGCTGCGCCGCGGCGTCGAGCCCGCCGTGCTGCTGGGCCCCGGCCTGCTGTTCTACGCCGCCCTCGTGGCGGCGCCGGTCCTGCTCGTGACCGGCTACATGTTCGCGCGCCGCGGCCGCTTCGGCGGCGTCGAGTGGGAGCTGAGCCTCGACAACTTCAGCCGGGTCACCGACTCGGTCTACCTGGAGGTGTTCCGCGAGTCGCTCGGCCTGGCCTTCGTGGCCACCCTGCTCGCACTGCTCATCGGCTACCCGACGGCGTACGCGATCGCCAAGCTGCCGCCGCGGTGGCGCACGGTCGCGCTGGTGCTGGTCGTGGTGCCGTTCTGGACCAACTTCCTGATCCGGGTCTACGCCTGGATCGTGCTGCTCAACAGCCAGGGCCTGCTCAACGACCTGCTGGTCGGGATCGGCGTCACCGACGACCGGTTCACGCTGCTCTACACGCCGGGTGCGGTCGTCGTCGGGCTCGTCTACTCCTACCTGCCGCTGATGATCCTGCCGCTCTACGCCGCCATCGAGAAGGTGGACGAGGACCTGCTGGAGGCCTCCGCCGACCTCGGTGCCGGCCGGGTCCGCACCTTCCTCGGTGTGCAGCTGCCGCTGACCATGCCCGGCGTGGTCACCGGCTCGATCCTGGTCTTCGTCCCGAGCCTCGGGAACTTCGTGGTCCCCGAGCTCCTCGGCGGCGGCAAGACGGTGATGGTCGGCAACCTGATCCGCGACCAGTTCCTCAAGGCGCAGGACTGGCCGTTCGGCTCGGTGCTGGCGATGATCGTGGTCGTCCTGCTGGTGCTGCTCTTCCTCGGCCAGGCCTGGGTCACCCGTCGCGTGGAAGGCCCGGCCCGTGGCTAGGGCCGGGGCCCGCCAGGGGCTCGGCTGGCTGTGGCTGCCGCTCGTCCTGTGCGGTGCGTTCCTCTACGTGCCGATCCTGGTGCTGGTCGCGATGTCGTTCAACGGCGGCGGCTCGGCGTACTCCTGGGGCGGCTTCAGCTTCCGCTGGTACGGCGAGCTGGCGCGCGACAGCGACCTGATCTCGGCCGTGGTGACCTCCCTGGGCATCGCCGCCGGCGCCACGGTCATCGCCACCGTCCTCGGCACCCTGCTCGCGGTCGGGCTGGCCCGGCACACCCGGTCGAAGATGCTGGAGGCGGCCGCGATGGCGCCCGCGATCCTGCCCGACCTGGTGCTGGCCATCGGTCTGCTCGCGTTCTTCTACGCCGCCGGGATCCCCAAGAGCGCGCTCACCGTGCTGCTGGCCCACGCCGCGTTCGGCACCGCCTTCGTCGTCGCGGTCGTGCGGTCCCGGCTGGCCGGCTCCGACGCCGCGCTGGAGGAGGCCTCGCGCGACCTGGGCGCCGGTGCCTTCTCGACGTTCGTGCTGGTCACCCTGCCCTCGATCGCCCCGGCGGTGATCGCCGGTGCGCTGCTGGTCTTCACGCTCTCGCTCGACGAGTTCGTGATCGCCTACTTCACCGCCGGCCCGACCACCCAGACCCTGCCGATCACCGTCTACGCGATGGTGCGCACCGGCGTCACCCCCGAGATCAACGCCCTCGCGACCGTGCTGGTCGTGATCAGCGTCCTCGTCGTGGTCGTCGCGGCCCGCGCGATCCGCCCGAAGGAGAAGTCATGAACGCTCCGCTGCTCGAAGTCCAGCAGGTCAGCCGGTCCTTCGGCGACGTCCGCGCCCTCGACGGCGTCTCGCTGACCATCGCCGAGAACGAGTTCTTCGCGCTGCTCGGCCCGTCCGGCTGCGGCAAGACCACGCTGCTGCGCTCGATCGCCGGATTCGAGCACCCCGATGGCGGAGCCGTCCTGCTCGGCGGCTCGGACCTGCTCGCGCTGCCGCCGAACAAGCGCCCGGTCAACCTGATGTTCCAGTCCTACGCGCTCTTCCCGCACCTCTCGGTGGCCGCCAACATCGGCTACGGCCTGAAGCGCGAGAAGCTGCCGAAGGCCGAGATCGCCCAGCGCGTCGACGAGGTCCTGGAGACGGTCGGCCTGACCGCGATGGCCAAGCGGCGCCCGGCGCAGCTGTCCGGCGGCCAGCGCCAGCGGGTCGCCCTGGCCCGGGCCATCGTCAAGCGGCCCCGGCTGCTGCTGCTCGACGAGCCGCTGTCCGCCCTGGACCGCAAGGTCCGCGCCGAGATGCAGCTGGAGCTCAAGCGGCTCCAGCACGAGGTCGGCATCACCTTCGTCGTGGTCACCCACGACCAGGAGGAGGCGATGTCGATGGCCGACCGGATCGCCGTCCTCGCCGGGGGCCGGGTCCAGCAGGTCGCCACCCCGCTGGAGCTCTACCGGAACCCGGCGAACCTGTTCGTCGCCGACTTCATCGGCACCAGCAACCTGCTGCCCGGCCCGTCCGCCGGCCAGCACCTGGTGGTCCGCCCGGAGGACGTCCGGCTGGTCGCGCCCGGCGCGGGCCGGCTCGACGGGACCGTCGCGGACACCCAGTTCCAGGGCGGTACGTCGACCGTCGCGGTCGACGTACCCGGTCAGGCCAAGCCGTTCCTGGTGACCGAGCACGGCGCCACCGAGGCGGTCCGCGGGACGCCCGTCGGGCTGGCCTGGCAGCACGAGGTCGCCGTCGGCGAGGGCCTCGCATGACCGACCTGCTCGCGAGCGCCCGCCCGCTGCCCGTGTGGTGGGAGGGCCGGGACACCGGCGCGGTCAGCGAGCCGCTGTCCGGGGAGCGCACGGCCGACCTGGTCGTGGTCGGCGCCGGCCTCACCGGCCTGTGGGCGGCGATCCACGCGCTGGAGGAGGATCCGGACCGGGACGTCGTCGTCCTGGAGGCCTCGCACGTCGCGTCCGGCGCGTCCGGCCGCAACGGCGGCTTCCTGTCCGAGTCGCTGACCCACGGGCTCGCCCACGGGATCGCCACCTGGCCGGCCGAGCTGCCCGAGCTGCTCCGGCTGGGCCGGGCCAACGTCGCCGAGATCGACGACTTCGTCGACCGCGAGAAGATCGACGCCGACCTGCGGCTGTGCGGCAAGACCGCCATCGCCACCCGGCCGCACGAGGTCGAGGCGCTGCGGGCCGCGCACGAGCTCAACCTGCAGCACGGCGAGAGGTCCACCTACCTGAGCGCCGAGGAGGTGCGGGCCGACGTCCACTCGCCGTCGTACCTCGCGGGGGTCCGGACCGCCGGCGGTGGCCTGGTCGACCCGTGGGGGCTGACCACCGGGCTCCGCGACGTCGCGCTGAGGCGCGGAGCCACGCTGCACGAGGAGTCGCCGGTCCGCTCGCTGGAGCGCGACGGCGACCGGGTCGCCGTACGCACCGAGCACGGCGTCGTCCGGGCCCGGCAGGTGGTGCTGGCGACCAACGCGTTCCCGCCGCTGCTGCGCCGGATCCGCGCCTACGTGCTGCCGGTCTGGGACCACGTCCTGGCCACCGAGCCGCTGACCACCGGCCAGCTCGACGCGATCGGCTGGGCCGACGGGCAGGGGCTGACCGACGCGGGCAACCAGTTCCACTACTACCGGCGCACGGCCGACGACCGGATCCTGTGGGGCGGCTACGACGCCGTCTACTACTACGGCAACGGCACCCAGGCCGGCCGCGAGCAGCGGGAGAGGTCGCACCAGCTGCTGGCCGAGCAGTTCTACGCCACCTTCCCGCAGCTCCGCGACGTCCGGATGACGCACCGCTGGGCCGGGATCATCGACACCACGTCGCGGTTCACGCCCGTCTTCGGCACGGCGTACGCCGGCCGCGTGGCGTACGCCGTCGGCTACACCGGCCTCGGCGTGGCGTCGTCGCGCTTCGGCGCCCGGGTCGCGCTGGACCTGCTGGCCGGCCGCGAGACCGAGCGGACCGCGGTCAGCCTGGTGCAGCGGCGTCCCGTCCCCTTCCCGCCCGAGCCCGTGCGCTGGGCCGCCGTCCAGACCACCCGCGCCGCGCTGGCCCGCGAGGACCGCACCGGCCGCCGCGGCGCGCTGCTGCGGACCATGGACCGCTTCGGCGTCGGCTTCAACAGCTAAGGACCCCTCATGCTCAACGGACTGCACGTCGACGGATCCAGCCGCCCCGGCGGCGGGACTCCCGCCACCCTGGTCGACCCGGCGACGGGCGACGTGATCGGCGAGGTCGCCCAGAGCTCGGTCGACGACGTTCGCGAGGCCGTCGACGCGGCGGCCGCCGCGTTCCCCGCCTGGGCGGCCCGGACGGCGGGGGAGCGGGCCCGGGTGCTGCTCCGGCTGGCCGACCTCCTGGAGGCCGACGCCGAGCTGCTGACCGACCTCGAGGTGGCCGAGACCGGGAAGCCGGTGCCGGTCTTCCGCGACGGCGAGCTGCCGTTCGCCGCCGACAACCTGCGCTTCTTCGCCGGCTCCGCGCGCTCGCTCGAGGGCACCGGCGCCGGCGTGCTGAGCGAGGGCTTCACCTCGATGCTCGTACGCCGCCCGCTCGGCGTCGTCGCCGGCATCGCGCCGTGGAACTTCCCGCTGGTGATGGCCATCTGGAAGATCGGCCCGGCGCTGGCCGCCGGCAACACGATGGTCCTCAAACCGGCCCCGCAGACCCCGCGCAGCACCGTCCGGCTGGCCGAGCTGGCCGCCGAGGCCGGACTGCCGGCGGGCGTGCTCAACGTCGTCACCGGCGGGGCCGACGTCGGGCAGGCGCTGGTCGCCGACCCGCGGGTCGCGATGGTCTCGGTGACCGGGTCGCCCGGGGCCGGCCGGGCGGTCATGGAGACCGCCGCCTCGGCCACCAAGCGCGTCCACCTCGAGCTGGGCGGCAAGGCGCCGGCCCTGGTCTTCGCCGACGCCGACCTGGAGGGCGCCGCGGGCGCGCTGACCATGGCGTCGACGTACAACACCGGGCAGGACTGCACCGCCGCCACCCGGGTGTACGTCGAGGCCTCGGTCGCGGAGGAGTTCGCGGACCTGCTCCGCGAGCGGATGGCCGCGGTGACCTGGGGCGACCCGCGGGACCCGGCGACCGACATCGGTCCGCTGGTCTCGGTCGAGCACCGCGACCGGGTGCACGGCTTCGTGACCCGGGCGGTCGCGGCCGGCGCCGAGCTGGTCACGGGCGGCGTGGTCCCCGACGGGCCCGGCGGCTACTACCCGCCGACCCTGATCCGGGGTGCCGCCCAGGACGCCGAGATCGTCCAGCAGGAGGTCTTCGGGCCCGTGCTGGTCCTCGGCACCTTCACCTCCGAGGACGACGCGGTCGCCCAGGCCAACGACAGCGCCTACGGGCTGGCCTCCTCGGTGTGGACCGTCGACGTCGGGAAGGCGCTGCGCGTCGCGCACCGGATCGAGGCCGGGGTCACCTGGGTCAACGACCACCTGCCGATCGCCTCCGAGGCGCCGCACGGCGGGGTGAAGGGCAGCGGCTTCGGCAAGGACATGAGCCACGAGGCGGTCCTGGAGTACACCGTCACCCAGCACGTGATGATCAAGCACGCGGCCCGCGAGGCGCACGACTCCTTCCGCCCGGCCTGACCTTGAGGCGCACGGTCACCCACTTCGGCACCTACGACGTCCGCGTCGAGGGTGGGCGACCGGTCGCGCTCGACCCGGTGGCCGACGACGGCGCCCCGAACGGGCTCGCCGACGGGATGCTCGACGTCCGCGAGGGACCGCTGCGGATCACCTCGCCGATGGTCCGACGCGGCTGGCTGGAGCGCGGCCCCGGGCCGGCCGACGGGGCCCGGGGGAGCGAGCCGTTCGTCGCGGTCTCGTGGGACCGCGCGCTAGAGCTGGTGGCGACCGAGCTGGCGCGGGTGCGTCGTACGCACGGGGACGAGGCGGTGTACGGCGGCTCCTACGGCTGGGGCAGCCCCGGCCGGTTCCACCACGCGCAGAGCCAGGTGCACCGGTTCCTGACGATGGGCGGCGGCTACACCGCGTCGGTGAACTCCTACAGCGCCGGGGCGATGGAGGTGGTGCTGCCGCACGTCATCGGGGGCGACTCGTGGAGCTTCGCCGAGCGGGGGGTGCAGTGGCCGGAGATCGTCGAGCACGGCGAGCTGGTCGTCTCCTTCGGCGGCACCGCCGCCAAGAACGCGTTCGCCAACGCCGGCGGCGTGGCCCGGCACCGGCAGCCGGCCTGGCAGCGAGGAGCCCGCGCCGCCGGGGTGCAGTTCGTGACCGTCTCCCCGCTGCGCGGTGACGCCGACCCCGCGCTCGAGGCCGACTGGATCGCCCCGCGACCCGGCACCGACGTCGCGCTGATGCTCGGGCTGGCCCACGAGCTGCTGCGCACCCGACGCCACGACGAGGACTTCCTGACCCGCTGCTGCGTCGGCTGGGAGCCGTTCGAGCGCTACCTGCTCGGCCGCGACGACGGCGTCGCCAAGTCGGCCGCGTGGGCGGCCTCGGTCTGCGGGATCGCGCCGATGACCGTCGTCGAGCTGGCCGAGCGGATCGCCGGGAGCCGGACCACGATCAACGTCACCTGGTCGCTGCAGCGGATGCAGCACGGTGAGCAGGCGCACTGGATGGGCGTGGTGCTGGCCGCCATGTCCGGCTCGCTGGGTCGTCCCGGCGGCGGGTACGCCGGCGGCCTCGGCATCTCGCTGATGGGGGTCCGCCCGCGGCGGCACCGGATCGCCTCGCTCCCGCAGGGCACCAACCCGGTCGGGCCGGCGCTGCCGGTCGCCCGGATCGCCGACGCGCTGCTCGGCCCCGGCACGCCGTACGACTACGACGGGTCACGGCGGACCTATCCCGACCTGCGGCTCGTCTACTGGGCCGGGGGCAACCCGTTCCACCACCACCAGGACCTGCACCGCCTGGTCCGGGCCTGGCAGCGGCCCGACACGGTGATCGCCCACGAGGCCTACTGGAACCCGCTCGCGCGGTTCAGCGACATCGTGCTCCCGATCGCCACGACCCTGGAGCGCGACGACCTGGCCGCCGGGATGATGGACCTGACCATCACCGCGATGTCGCGGGTCGCGGAGCCGCCGGCCGGGGTGCGGACCGACTACGACGTGTTCTCGGCGCTGGCGTCCCGGCTGGGCTTCGGCGAGACCTTCACCGAGGGGCGCACCGCCGACGCGTGGGTGCGCGAGCTCTACGACCGGACCGTCGCGAACCTGGCCGAGGACGGCGTCCCGCTCCCGTCGTACGACGACTTCCGCGCGCTGGGCTCCGTCGAGACGCCCGAGCCGGCCCCCGACGAGCGCTGGTCGTTCGCCCGGCTGCGCGAGGACCCCGCGTCGTACCCCTTGCCGACGCCGTCGGGCCGGATCGAGATCACCTCCGCGACCATCGCCTCCTTCGGCTACCCCGACTGCGGCGGGCACCCGCGGTGGTACGAGCCGGCCGAGTGGCTGGGCGGGTCCGCGGCCGAGCGGTTCCCGCTGGCGCTGGTCTCGAACCAGCCGTCCCGCCGGCTGCACAGCCAGCTCGACCACGCCGCCCACAGCCGCGCCGGCAAGGTCGCCGGCCGCGAGCCGGTGCTGCTGCACCCGGCCGACGCGGCCGCGCGCGGGATCGCCGCGGGCGACGTCGTACGGATCCACAACGAGCGTGGCGCCTGCCTGGCCGGGGCGGTCCTCACGGCCGACGTCCGCCCCGGCGTGGTGGTGCTCGCGACCGGCGCCTGGTTCGACCCCGAGACCCCCGGCGTCACCGGGTCCCTGGACCGGCACGGCAACCCCAACGTGCTCACCGCCGACCGCGGCGCCTCGTCGCTGTCGCAGGGCCCGAGCCCCGGCACCACGCTGGTCGAGGTGACGCCGTACGACGGGGTGCCGCCGGGCGTGCGGTGCTTCGACCCGCCGGAGATCGCTACAGACTGACCGGCTCCCGCCGCCGCGCCCGGGGCGCGAGCGCGACCCCTGGCCGACGCGGCAGGCGCACGGTGGCGGTGGTGCCGCGCTCGGGGCTGGAGGCGATGTCGACCGTCCCGCCGTGGAGCGTCACGATCGCCTGCACGATGGTCAGCCCCAGGCCGGTGCCCTGGACCGCCTGCTCGGTGGCGGTCGAGGAGCGGAAGAAGCGGGTGAAGAGCCGGTGCTGCTCGGCCTCCGGGATGCCGACCCCGGTGTCGGTGACCACCAGCGTCGACGTGGTGTCGCCGGTGCTCAGGCGCACCCCGATCCGGCCGCCGTCGGGGGTGAACTTCACGGCGTTGGTGAGCAGGTTGACGAGCATCCGCTCAAGCTGGGTCGGGTCGATCTCGTGGTGGTCGGGGGCGTCGGGTACGTCGATGACCAGCTCCAGCGACCGGTTCTCGAACATCCAGAGGACCGCCTCCGCCGCGGACGA
This sequence comes from Nocardioides lianchengensis, assembly GCF_900101465.1. Taxonomy (GTDB): domain Bacteria; phylum Actinomycetota; class Actinomycetes; order Propionibacteriales; family Nocardioidaceae; genus Nocardioides; species Nocardioides lianchengensis. The sequence goes on along the minus strand of NZ_FMZM01000008.1, from coordinate 240,495 downwards.
GACGACGTCGCGCAGGTCGGTCGGGACCGCGTTGATGGTCAGTCGCGAGGACTCGATCTGGGACAGGGTGAGCAGGTCCTCGACCAGCGTCAGCAGCCGCTGGCCGTTGCGGTGGACCCGGCCGACCAGGGCGAGCTGGGGGTCGTCGAGGTCTCCGACGGCCCCCTCGGTCAACAGCTCGAGGTAGCCGATGATGCTGGTGATCGGCGTGCGCAGCTCGTGGCTGACGGTCGAGACGAAGTCGGACTTGGTCCGTTCCAGCTCCCGGAGCCGCTCCACCGCCTCCTGCTCGGTCACGAGGGCGGCGGTGAGCGCCTGCTCGGCCCGGTGCCGCTCGGTGACGTCGCGGAAGACCACGACGACGTCGCCCGGTCCCTCGTCCCCGTCCGGGGGCAGCGGGATCGCCGAGAACGTGAGGACCCGGCCGTCCGGGACGCCCTCGTTGCGGACCACCAGGTCGATGTCCCGCGCGCGCTGCCCGCCCAGGGCCTGCACGTGGGGCAGCTCGTGCCGGGCGACCGGGCGGCCGTCGAGGTGATGGAGGCCGTAGCCCTCGGCGGGGCCGATGCCGCGGGCCCGGTGGTCGCCCCCACCCAGCAGCGCGACCCCGGCCGGGTTGCGCAGCAGGACCCGCTCCTCGCGGTCGACGACCGCCAGGCCCTCCTGGAGCGAGTCGACGATGGTGGACAGCAACCGGGTCTGGGCCTGCGCCGTGTCCCGGGCGCGCTCGTGCAGCCACCAGTTGACGACGCAGGCGATCGAGGCGCAGGCGAAGAAGGCGGCGTGCACGACGGCGAAGAGCCACGGGTGCTCCCAGGCCGCCGGGTGGTTGTAGACCGCGCGGGGATCGGAGGTGCCCATCACCCCGTGATGGACGAGCACGTAGACCACGCCGAGGGTGAACGGCGCCCACGCCTCGTAGAGCGCGATCACCGGGATCATGACGAAGAAGTGGAAGTGCGCCTCGACGAGCCCCTCGGAGAGGTGCACGATGACGCCCGAGCTGATCATCAGGCCCGCGGCCGCGACGGAGGCCTGCAGGACCCGGCGCATCGGGACGAAGGTCGCGACCATCGCCGCCATCAGGACCGGGGCTGCGTCCACCCAGGCGTGGCCGATCCCGTTGCCGCGCAGGACGGCGTACGTCGGGATGGCGACGACGTGTCCCCACAGGAGGAACAGGACAGCGCGGTGCCGGGTCCGCCAGGCCGGCTCGGGCAGCGAGCCGCCGCGGGGCAGCCAGCGGGGCCAGCGCCGCCACGAGGAGAGGGAGGGCACGTGGTCCCATCGGCCGCTCAGACCCGGACCTGAGCGGCCGAGGAGGTCAGCGCGTCACCCGCACCGTCCTGGCCGCCCGGGCTCCGGTGAACAGACCGGGCTCGGCGGGGGTGAAGACCACGACGACCCGGCGCTTGCCGGCGGCGAGCCCCCGCGGCAGGCGGTAGCGCACCGGGCCGGCGCCGGTCACACGGATCCGGCCGACGGTGCGTCCGTCGACCCGCACCGCGACTGTGCCGCGCGCCCGGGCGGCGATCGGGTCGCTCACCCGGACCGTCAGTCGCGGGCGCGGCCCCGGGCGGGCGCTCAGGCGCACCCGGGCGCGGGCCGCGGCCACGTCGAGCGTGGCGGCGCGGGAGACGACCGTCCCGGCGGCATTGGCGACCTTGACGCGCAGGCCGGCGCCGTCGTCCCCGCGGGTGACCCGGTCGAGCATCAGCCGGGCACCACGCTGCTCGGGCAGGTCGATCCAGGTCGACCCGATCCGGCGCTGCCACTGGTAGCGCAGGTCGTCCCCGGTCGCCGCGACCGTGAAGCCGGCCGGCCGGGTGACGGTCACCCGCGCGCTCGTCGGCTGCCGGGTGATGCGCGGGGCGACCGGCGCGGGCTCCACGACCGGCCCGAGCTCGGCGGGGCCGATGGTGATCGGCGCGCCCGGCTTGTGCGGGTCGGCGGCACCCCCCGACGAGTACCAGTACGACGACAGCCCGGTGCGTCCGTGGAAGTCAACGAACCGCTGCGGCCAGGCCCCCCAGTCGGAGCCGGTGCGGGCCTGGGCGGCCGCGCCCTCGGGTACGGCGACGGTGACCCCGGCGTAGTCCGGCTGCAGCTCGAACCCGGCCGGGTCGAACGTCGCGGCGGCGAAGGTGGAGATCTCGACGTCGGCGACCGGCGGGACCGGCGTCTTCTCGTTCGGGTTCTCCTGGCGCGAGCCGTAGCCCGACAGGTCGCCGGTGAGCACCCCGGAGCCGTCGGCCCGGACCGCGAGGACCGGGTCGGTGACCGTGAACGGCACCATGCCGCCGTAGAAGTTGACGGTCCACGACCCGCGCCAGCCGATGCGTGCGGACCCGTCCGCGGCGAGGGTCCCGGTGCCGTCCTCCAGGACGACGACCTGCTCGGTGGCCGGGTCGGCGTCGACGTGCGCGGCCCGCGTCGCCCAGGTCGCGGCCGTCTCGCCCGCCGTCCCGCGCTGGCGCACCGACACCTGTCCGGAGCTCGCGCGGTAGGTGGCCTCGGTGCCGTCGGACACGCCCGCCGAGAAGTACGACGACCCGCCGAACGGCGGAGCCACCTGCATCTCCTCGCTGCCCGTCCACTCGAGTCGGACGTCCGACAGCGAGGCCGGCCCGCTCGGCGGCTCGGTGACGGTGAGGGTCGCGACCCGGGTGAACGTCGAGCCGACGGCGTTGGTCAGCCGGGCCCGGAACTGCGCCCCGGACTGGTCCACCGCGGTCTCGCGGATCGTCAGGCTGGTCTCACCCAGCAGCAGGTCGTCGTCCTCCACGACCGGCGTCCAGAAGCCGCCCACCTTGCGCTGCCAGGTGATCGTGGTGGCCTCCGGGTTGGCCTCCCAGAGGGTGGACAGCTCGACGCTGGTCCCGGGCTCGGTGCGCACGTCGAAGGGGTGCTGGACCACGTGCGGCGCGTAGGCCAGGTCGAGGCCGACCTCGGCGGACGAGATCCGGCCGGCGTCGTTGCTCACCAGGGCGCGGTACGTCGCGCCGTCGTCGGCCGGTACGGCGTCCCAGGCCAGCTCGGTGCCGGTCTCGCCCGGCAGGTCGGTGAAGGTGGTCTCGCCGTCACGCTTGCGCTGCCACTGCACGTCCGCCTCGATCGCGGGGTCGACGGCGAGGTCGAAGGCGACCGGGGTCGACGCGGCCCCCGCGGTGATCGTGGTGGACACGGCCGCCGGCTGGGTCGTGATCCGCGGGGCCAGGCCGAGGTTCGCCACGCGGAGCCACCCCACCGGCTGGCCCTCGGCGTCGTAGTCGGTCGCCGGGACGACGATCGAGCCGTCGGGCAGGCTGTGGATCTGGAAGTTGCCGAAGAGGTAGTCGGTGAAGCGGCGGATCGGGTAGCCGGCCACGTCGGTCGTCCCGTCGTACCAGTGCAGCTGCTCGCCCTCGAGGTCGTAGGGGTTGGCGACCCACAGACCGCCGGTGGTCGGGTCGTCGGCCACCGAGGTGCCGAGGGCCGAGATCTCGAACGGCGCGTACATGTCCTCGCCCACGACGGGCGCGCCGGCCGCGGCTGTGCCGTCGGGCCCGACCCGCACGGTCACGAAGTCCTCCAGGGACGCGCCGTCGCCGTGCAGCACCACGCCGCCGTCCCCGGTCGACCGGGCGGCCACGTAGCCGTTGTAGAGGGTCCCCAGGTAGGCCGCCGGCAGCACCGTGTCGGGGATCTCGGCGACGACGGCGGTGGGGTCGGGGCCGTCGGTGAGACGCACGTGCAGCGCGCCCATGTAGTGGTCGACCCCGTTCTCGTCCTGGCGGATGACCGGCGCCTGGCCGGTTGCGAGCACGTAGGAGCCGTCGCCGAGGACGGCGAGGTGCTCGACGTACTCGAGGATGGAGGACAGCGGGCTCGAGATGTCGCCGGTCGCCGCGCCCCACTCGCCACCGGTGCTCGGCAGGCGGAAGTCCGTCACGGACCGCGCCCAGCCGGCGCCGTCGCGGGTGAACCGGTAGATCTCGTCGCTGGTGTAGATGTCGGGGCGCTGACCGGTCGGGATCCCCTGGGCGATCAGCAGCTCCTGCTCCAGGCCGTTCCAGATCAGCTGGCTGGTCTCGGTGCCGGACACGACGACGTTCTGGCCGACCGTGCGCGTGGTGCTGTCGCGCAGGCGCCCGACGACGCCGGTCGTGAAGCGGGTGCCGTCGAAGGTCAGGCTGTGGACGACGTGCTCGACGCCCAACCCGCCGTTGCTGCCCGGGACCGGGTCGCCCTCGTGCAGGCCGAGGTAGAAGATCGTGTCCGTCGCCGGGTCGATGGTGAAGCGGTACTGCGGCTGCGCGAGGTCGTGCAGGTCGAGCTCGACCGGCGTGCCGACCGGCGTCATCGTGGCGGCGTCCAGGGCGGTGACGGTCAGGTCGTCGTCGGCGCCGGTGGTGAGGGCGAACAGCCGCTTCCCGTCGCCGGAGACCAGCAGCCGGCGCTGGAGCGTCGCGTTCCCGGTGCGGCCGGTGGAGTAGAGGGCGGCCGGCTCGAGGACCGGGGCGCCGGGGAGGTCGAAGTGCTCGGTGAGGTCGGGCAGCGCGCCCGCGCCCTCGTAGCTGAAGGAGGTGTTGTCGAGCGTCGTGCCCTCGCCGTAGATGCTGAGCCCGGGACCGGCCGTCGTCGGGATCGCGTCGTACGACGTGGTCGGCGGCCCGAAGGTCGTCTGCGCCGCGGCGATGTCGAACTTGGCCAGCACGACGTCCTCGTCGACGTGCAGCTCGCCGCCCGGGTCGCCGCGCAGGTAGCCGGTGTGCGTGCCCCGCAGCACCTGGGCGTCGCGGGAGATCTCGAGACTGAGGTCGCTGAACCTGGTGTCCAGGCCCCACGTGCCCGGCGCCACCTGGCCGTACCAGGCGCGGAAGTGCAGCGAGCCCGCGAGGTCGAGGGTGGTGGTGCCGGTGTCGGCGTCGAAGGCGCCCGACTCGACCGGGAAGCGCCAGGCCTTCGGCAGCGTGATGCCGCCCTCGGTCTGCTCCGTCGCCGCCACGGTCGCACCGTCCTCGGCGCGGGCGCCGGCGCCGGTCGCCTCCTCGTAGGGCCCGATGTAACGCCGCCAGGACGCCTTCACGCCCCACACGAGCGAGCCCTCGGTGAGGGGGGCCGCGGCCGCCGTGGCGCTCGGGGCGGGCGCGAGGAGCACCACCAGGCCGGACGCCAGCAGGGCGAGGGTCGCAGCGAGCGCGGTGAGGCTGCGGGGACGGTGCGGGGTCATGGGCGAGCGGGCTCTCTTCGTCGGGGGGTGCGGGCGTGCGCGACGGGGCGGCGCCGGAGCGCCGCCCCGTCACGTCCTCAGAGGAAGGTGATGTCGTAGGTGCCGACGGTGGCCTTGGTGCCGCCGGTCGGGTGCTCGGTGATGAGCAGCTGGCAGTCGACGCCGCTGGCGCCCTTGCAGGTGAAGGACGTCGGCTGGGGCACGTTCAGCGGCCACGGCAGGGCCGTCTTGTGCACGTTGGTGTTCGTCTTGGTCGCCGTGTAGCTGATCGAGAACGCGCCCGTCGCGTCGGTGGTGACCTCGGTGCCGGCCGTGCACGCCGGGATGCCCAGGTAGGTCTGCGTCGAGCAGACGCCGACCTTGTGCGGGCTGCTGGGGGTGAGCCCGGAACCGGAGATGGTGATGACCTGGCCGTCGGTCAGGCCGGTGGTCTGGCTGACGGAGGTCGCGGCGAACGCCGACGACGTCGTCACGAGCACGAGCGACGCGACGGCGGCCAGGAGCAGCGAGATGCGTCGTACGAGCGTGAGGTGGGGCATGGGGGGATCCTCTCAACTTAAGTAAGCCTTACCTAACAAAGGAGGCGGTCGAGAGTGTTCGGAGTCGGGGGGTCGGCTGTCAACGCGCTCGTCCACGAGCGCGCGGCGGCCCGCGCGAGAAGCGGGGCGAACCTGTCTAGACGGGTTCGGCGAAGCCCGGCAGCAGCTCGGTCAGGATCGCTCGGAACGGCGCCTCGGCGCCGAGCTGGCAGAGCACGCCGATGCCGCCAAGCCAGGTGCGGTGGATGAGCAGGTACTGCGGCGGCAGGTTGAGCCGCATCGCCACCGTGAACGACGGGTCGCGCGGGTTGTTGATGCGCTGGAACTGCTCCTGCATCCACTCCCGCGAGAACCGGAACCGCTCGACCCTGGTCGGCTCGACGAACGGCGAGAGGTAGTCGAGCACCAGGTCGGGGTCGATGGTGATCCGGTCCTTGACGAACCCCTCGGCGCGCAGCCCGTCGAGCAGCGCCTCGTGGTCCTCGTCGCCCGCGATCCGGATCAGGCTGCCCATCGCCTCGGGGAGGCCGGCGCTCTCCAGTCGGGCGACCGCGCCGAAGTCGAGGACGCCGAGGCGACCCGGCTCGCCGTCGGGGCCCGGCAGCACCCGGAAGTTCCCGGGGTGCGGGTCGGCGTGCAGCATGCCGGTGCGCGAGGGGCCGGAGAACAGGAACCGGACCAGCAGCTCGCCGTAGTGGTCGCGCTCGGCCTGGCTGCCGTCGCGGATCACCTGGGCCAGCGAGGCCGGGCTCTCCATCCACTCGGTGATGAGCACGGTCTCGCCGACCGCGACCACGGCCGGGACCTCGATGTCGGGGTCGCCGGCGAAGGCGTCGGCGAAGACGGTCTGGGCCTCGGCCTCGAGGCGGTAGTCGAGCTCGTCGACCGCGCGGGCCTGCAGCTCCTCGACCAGCGGCTTGATCTCGACGCCGGGCACGAGCGGACCGATGGTGCGGGCGAGCCGGGAGAGCTGGCGCAGGTCGGAGCGGAGCGCCTCGCCGGCGCCGGGGTACTGCACCTTGACCGCAACCTCGCGGCCGTCGTGCCAGCGACCCCGGTGGACCTGGCCGATCGAGGCGGCCGCGGTCGGGCCGCCGTCCAGCCAGACCAGCTGCTGTTTCCAGTCCGGACCCAGGTCGCGTGCGAGCGCGTCCCGCACGGTCTGCGTCGGCATCGGGGGAGCGGAGTCCTGGAGCTTCGTCAGCTGCTCCCGGTACGGCGCCGCCAGCTCGTCGGGCAGGGCCGCCTCGAGCACGGAGAGCTGCTGCCCGAACTTCATCGCGCCGCCCTTGAGCTCGCCCAGGGTGCGGAAGAGCTGCTCGGCGGTGCGCTGCTGGATCTCGGTCATCACGGCCTCGGCCGGCTGCCCGCCGAGCCGCTTGCCCAACCCGAGCGCGCTGCGTCCGGCGTACCCCAGGGGCAGGGCGGCCAGACGTGCGGTCCGCGCCACTGCCTTCCGGGGGAGGTCGGTCATGCCTCCATTGTGGCGGGCGGCTCCACACGCGCCGTGCGGAGCCGCCGCCGGACTATCGACGAACGCGGAGCACGACGGTCGCGTTGGACGGGGCGAAGCGAGACTTGTCCGTGGGCGAGAAGGTCACCTTGAGTCGGTGACTGCCCGGCTTCAGTGTCTTCGGTAGCTTGAACGAGGCGCCCTTGCCAGCCTTGAGCGGCAGTCGCTTCAGTACCTTGCGGCCGTCGGCGATCTCCACCCGACCTGCGGGGGCGCCGGTGACGTTGATGCGCAGCGTCACCCGGGTCTTCCCGACGATCTGCACCTTCTTGGTGAGCTTCAGCGCGACCCGGGTCCTCTCGGGTGCCGGAGCGGGGGCGGGCGGCTGGGGCGAGGTCACGGTGCCGGTGTTCGACGAAGCGACACGGGGGGAGAACACGGGAGGCTCGTCAGCGAACTGGCCGGGGGCGCTGTCCACGAAGTAGAGCTCTGCCCCCGACGTGTTGTAGCCCGCCCACAGGACGTCCACGTGGATCGCGACCGCGGCCGGGTTGCCGAGGCAGCTACGGGGCACCGTCACGGTCGCGGTGCCGTTCACCCCGAGCTTCTCGGCGGTAGCGATCGAGGTGCACGTGACGTTCTCGGCGGCGTCCAGCACGCCCGCGACACCGTCCTCCTTGCTCCACAGGATGAAGTAGTCCTCGACCCCGTCGGAGTTGGTGTCCACGGAGGCCCGCAGGACTGTCCAGCTGTCCGCGTTGGTGTAGCTGAAGGTCGACACGAGCTGGAGGCTCTGCGTTCCATGGTCGATCCTCACCGACGTCAGATCGATGTCGAAGTCACCGTAGACGAGTCCGGACGGGGTGATCCCCAGGGCGTCATCGGTCGGATCGGCCACGATCGTGGTGCCCGCGAAGGCTGGCGCTGCCAGGAGCGCCAGGGCCGTTCCGAATGAGGTGGCGAGGAGACGGAGCTTGCTGCGTTGCACGTGTTCTTCTCTCAGGTCGGCCGGTCCACGAGACGGGCAGGTGGGGGCGAGATCAGCCGACCCGAGGCGGCAGCAGGTCGAAACGTAGAGTCCGCTGACGTCGTCGTCCGCAAAACGTGCAAAGACGTCGGCTCAGCCGCGGATGGTCCATACCGGTCAGGACCTGCACCGCTCAGGACGAAGACACGCCCGACGCGGTGAGGTCCGGCGTCGGGTAGACCACGTTCTCCTCGGCCGGCATCAGCACCCAGAGGATCGGGTAGATCAGCACCTGGCTGCCCGGCACCACCATGAGCAGCAGCACGAACAGCAGCCGCGAGACCCACGGGGTGAGGCCGAACCGCTGCCCCACGCCGGAGCAGACGCCGCCGAGGATCCGGCCCTGGCGGGGGCGGACGAGGCCCTGGCGGGCGAGGCTGGAGCGGATGTCGTTCATGGGGTTCCTCCTGTTGCTGGGTGTGCCTCCAGCCTGCGTCGTCCGACGCCGTCGCCCCATCGGGATCAGCCCTGGCCGACCCCCGAGGTCGACCCTAGGTACGACGGGTCGCGCGCACGACCACGTCGTGCAGCGTCATCGGCGCGCCGCCCGGCCGGTCCACCGTCCGGGCGAGCTCCTCGGCCGTCACCACCTCCCAGACACCGCCGTCCAGACGGGCGGTGACCGAGGCGGCGGTCGCCGTCGCCGCGTCCGGCGGCTGGTCGCCGTGCCCGTGATCCTGGTGGTGTCCGTGCAGGTGGCCCACCACGAGCAGGGTGCCGCCCGGCGCCACCCAGCCCGCGAGCCGGTCGTAGAAGTCGAGCTGCGGGATCGCCGGGTGCGCGTAGTGGGTCGTCACCAGGTCGTACGACGTCGCCGGGGTCCAGCTGCTCAGGTCGGCCTCCACCCAGCCCACTCCGTCGACGCCGGCGGCGGCCGCGCGTCCGGCGGCCCGGCCCAGCGCCTCGGCGGAGATGTCGGCGGCGGTGACCCGCCAGCCGTGGGCGGCCAGCCAGATCGCCTCCGCGCCGGCCCCGCAGCCGGCGTCGAGCGCCGTGCCGGGGGTCAGGTCGGCGAGCTCGCGCTCGAGGTACGGGTTCGCCGGGAGGGGAGTGGGGTCGGCGGGCCGGTCCTCGCGCCAGTGCCGCTCCCAGTAGGCCTTGTCGAACTCGTGCTGGTGGTCGTGTCCGTGGTCGTGCTGGTGTCCGCTCACCCGACGATCGTGCGACCCTGGGCGCTCACCAGCAAACGTTGTTGCCGAATGGAAACGCCGATGACCGAGGACCCGATCGACCGCACGCTCGACGCCGTCGGGCCGCGGCTGCGCCGGTTGCGGGAGCGCCGCGGGGTCACGCTCGCCGACCTCGCCGCCGAGACCGGCATCTCGACCAGCACCCTGTCCCGTCTCGAGGCCGGTCTGCGCCGCCCGACCCTGGAGCAGCTGCTGCCGCTCGCCCGCGTCCACGGGGTGACCCTCGACGAGCTCGTGGACGCACCGCCCACCGGCAACCCCCGGGTCAACCTGCGACCGGTCGTCACGGCCGACGGGACCACCGTGCTGCCGCTCACCCGGCGTGCCGGCGGGATCCAGGCCTACAAGTTCGTCCTTCCGCCGGGCCGCGACGACGCCGAGCCCGACCTGCGCACCCACGAGGGCCATGACTGGGCCTACGTCCTCGACGGCATCCTGCGTCTGGTCCTCGGCGAGCACGACCTGCTCCTGCAGCCGGGCGAGGCGGTCGAGTTCGACACCCGCACCCCGCACTGGTTCGGCGCGACGTCGGCCGGCCCCGTGGAGTTCCTCAGTCTCATCGGCCGGCAGGGGCAGCGCGCCCACGTCCGCGCCTCCGCGCGACCGGAGCCATCTAGGCCACGTTGAGGGGACGGTCGCGTCGTGGGATCCTCCCGATCATTGGGCGGTGAGTCCGGGCTCCGCGGGGGACCCCACCGGTCCTCCGGGGAGTGTCATGACCGCATCGACCAAGCAGGGCCTGCGTCGGCCCGAGCAGGAGACCTCGTCCGCGGAGGTACGGCGCGACGTCGCCGTGGAGGTCGAGGCCGCGACGCCCGTCGCTCCGGTGCCGCTCCCGTCGTTGGTCGTCGGCGCGGCCGACGACCGGGCCGAGGTCGACGCGGACCGGGTCGCCGACGCGGCCCTGTCCCGGCTGGCGCCCGAGACCGACGCCCACCAGCACGGCGCCGGGTGCGTTCACCGCCTCGCCGCGCCCGCGCCCGCCGGCGCCACCCCGGTGGTCGGCGCGGCCGGGGGCGAGCTGGACGCCGCGACGAGCGACGCGATCACCAGCCGGGTCGGCCAGGGCCGGGCGATGCCCGGCGACGTACGCCGCCGGATGGAGGGCGCCTTCGGCGGGTCGTTCTCGTCGGTGCGCATCCACGACGACGCGGGCGCGGCCGACCTCTCCCGCTCGGTCTCGGCCCGGGCGTTCACGGTCGGCTCCGACGTGTTCTTCGACCGGGGCCAGTTCGCCCCCGAGACGCCGGCCGGCGAGCGGGTGCTCGCCCACGAGCTCGCGCACACCCGCCAGACCGGTGGCGGGGCCCACCGGATGCTGCACCGGCTCGCCTACACCGACAACCCGTCGACCTGGGACGGCGAGCGCGTACGTCGGTCCGGCGAGGGCGTCGCCGGCGTGTTCTTCGTCGGGCCCGACCGAGACGTCGTGGTGAAGCCGCTCAACTCGACCGGCACGGTCGAGTACGCCAACGACTTCATGGCGCAGGGCATGAACATGCCGGCGCCGAAGACCGTCCGCTACGCCAAGGGCACCCCCCAGGCCAACGTCCTCGAGCGGCTGCTGATGACCGCCGAGGGCACGCGGTCCGACACTGAGGTGACCGATCAGATCAACGGGGCCAAGGCCTACCTGATCATGGAGAAGATGGGCGGCAAGTCCATCCAGACCCTCAGCAACGACGAGGCGACGGAGTTCCTCGGCAACGAGCAGGCCCTGAAGGACACCGGTCGGATCATGGTGTCCGACGCGTTCCTCGGCAACACCGACCGGCTGGTCGGCGGCAACGTCAACCTGGGCAACTTCTTCTACCAGGCCAGCGCCGGGCTGCTGCCCGGCAAGGTCAACACGATCGACAACGACTCCAAGTCGACGAAGGGCAAGACCCGGACGGGCCGCTCGGGCAACAAGGTCGTCGACGGTGACCTCGGCAGCAAGATCGGCTACCTCGAGATGCTCATCGACCTGCAGCAGCGGCTGGGGCCGATCGGCGCGTTCCTCACGAAATTCATGCAGGCCCACCGCGACAACGCGGGGGCGCTGGGCTACCTGAACACCAACCGGGCGACCATCATCACCGCGGTGAGCGACGGCATCACCCAGGCCCTCACCGACATGACCGCCCTGTTCAACAGCAACTTCGACCTGGTCCGGCAGGTGGCGAACGGCGACGTCGAGAGCGAGTCGTCGCGCAACCTGTCGTCGGCGAAGGGCGCGGCCAAGTACCTCCAGGCCCGCCAGAGCGGCACGTCGCAGGCCGACGCGACCGCCAAGCTGACCAAGTACGTCGAGTACCGCGCCAAGCGGGACAAGACGCCCAAGGGCTTCAAGTGGGTCACCAAGCTCGTGTCGAAGACCGGGTTCTGAGGGTGGGGCTGCTCGACGCTGCCGAGTCGATCCTGCGGGCCAACACCTGGGACTTCGAGCGGATGCCCGACGGGGGCGCCATCGGCACGGTCATCGAGGGACCACCGCGCTACGCGCTGGTGGTCGCCGCCGACGACGAGCGGGAGCTCATCACCTGCTTCGCCGTGCTCACCGAGCCGGTCGCCGAGGAGCACCGGGACGAGGTCCTGCGGCTCCTGAACCGGGCCAACCACGGCATCGAGGTCGTCTCGTTCGAGATGGACGAGGCGGACGGCGAGGTGCGGGCCCGCGCCACGGTCCCGGTCTACGGCGAGCCCCTGGTGGAGACCCACCTGGTGGTGGTGCTCTCGGAGACGATCTTCCACGCGGCCCGGGTCTTCCCACAGGTCACTACGCTCGGCTCATGAGCGAGCAGAGCATGGCCGGGTTCACCGTCCTGGTGACCGGGGCCAGCGACGGGATCGGGGCCGAGACCGCCCGGGTGCTGCACGTCCGGGGCGCGACGGTCCACGTCACGGGGCGCTCGGCCGAGAAGCTCCGACCGGTCGCCGAGGCGGTCGGCACCGAGCCCCTCGTCGCCGACTTCTCGCGGCTCGACGACGTACGACGCCTCGCCGAGCAGGTCGCCGAGCGGGCGCCGGCCATCGACGTGCTCGTCAACAACGCCGGCGGCACCTTCGCGCCGTCCACGCGCACCCACGACGGCCACGAGCCCAACTTCCAGATCAACCACCTGGCGCCGTTCCTGCTCACGAACCTGCTGCGCCCGCAGCTGGTCGCGGCCGGGCTGTCCCTGGTCGTCAACACCTCCAGCATCGGCAACCTGATGGGCCGGATCGTCCTCGACGACCTCGACTACGAGCGTCGCCGGGCGATCGAGTTCCCGGCCTACGGCACCGGCAAGCTGATGAACATCGTCTTCACCCGCGGCATCGCCCAGCGCTGGACCGGCGACGGCATCCTCTCCGCCGCGGTCCACCCCGGACCGGTCGGGAGCTCCTTCGGCCGCGACTCGTGGCTCGTCGGGCTGCTCTACCGCTCGCCGCTGAAGCGGTTCGCCACGATCAGCGTCCCCGACGGCGCGGCCCCGCTGGTCGCGCTGGCCGAGCGCGGACCGGACCCCGAGATCAACGGCCGCTACTTCAGCCGTTTCAGCCCCGACGGTCGGGAGAACCGGCAGGCGAGCGACCAGGCCATCATCGACGGGCTCTGGGCGCGGTCGGCGGCGCTGGTGGGCCTGGCCTGACCTAGGCGGGCGGCGGCGAGCCGAACCGTCGTACCTCGTGCGGCCAGCCGCAGCCCTCGGCGATCCGCGCCGCCCAGTGCTTCGCGGTCTCGTCGTCCGGCACGTCCACGACCGTGAAGCCGCCCAGGAACTCCTTGGTCTCGACGAACGGGCCGTCGGTGACCAGCATGTCGGCGCCGGTCGGGTCGACCGCGTAGACCGGCGCGCCCTCCTCGAGCCCTCCGGCGAAGACGTACACCCCCGCCGCCTTCATCTCCTCGAGGGCGGCCATCGAGGGCTCGACCCGACCGCGGAACCACTCCTCGGAGTGGTCACCGACCCACTGCTGGTTGAAGTAGAGGAGGTACTGGGGCATCGCTGCGGCTCCTTCGCTCGGGCGGACCCGTCGTCCGCCTCCACCCACGCTACGAACGGGGAGGGGTGGATACGACAGTGTGGCCCCGACAAAGTCGCGAACGGCCCCGCACCACCGGGTGCGGGGCCGTCGGGGTGAGCGATCAGGCGGTCTGCGGGAACTTCACGCCCGTGTTGGCGTGGCAGCGGTAGCCGAACGGGTTCTTCGCGAGGTACTGCTGGTGCTGCTCCTCGGCGTAGAAGTACGGCGTCTCGCTGGCGGGGCGGATCTCGGTGGTGATGTCACCCAGCCGACGCCGCTTCAGCTCGTCGCCGTAGACCTTGGTGAGCTCGCGGGCGGTCTGCTCCTGCTCGGGCGTCGTGTAGTAGATCGCCGAGCGGTACTGCGTGCCGACGTCGTTTCCCTGGCGCATGCCCTGGGTCGGGTCGTGCACCTCGAAGAACGTCTTCAGCAGGTCGGCGTACGAGACCTTCGCCGGGTCGAAGACGACCCGCACGGCCTCGGTGTGGTTGGTGCGACCGCTGCAGACCTCCTCGTACGACGGGTGCGGGGTGGTGCCGCCGGCGTACCCGACGGAGGTCGACCAGACCCCGTCCTTCTGCCAGAAGATCTCCTCGGCGCCCCAGAAGCAGCCGAGGCCGAGGAACGCGACCTCGTAGCCGTCCGGGATGGTGCCGGACTCGGGGTCGGTGATCACCGGGGTCCCCAGGACGACGTGCTGGTCACTCAGGGCGAACGGGCTCTCGCTGCGTCCGGGCAGGGTCTGCTCGGGGTCGACCAGTGCGGACTTGCGGAACAGGTTCACGGGCCCTCCTTCAAAGGGGAGTTGAGCTTGCAAGTGTGCAACACCGGAGGCGGACCGATCGTTCCCGTCGGAGTGATACCACAGTGGTAGCATCGGGTTTATGGCCATGACGCTGCGCACCGACGAAGAGCTCGAGAACGCCCTCGACGACCTGACCGCGGCGAAGGGGCTCTCGCGGCAGGAGGTCGTACGGCGAGCCGTCCTGGAGATGCGGGATCGCGACGGGCACCGGGCGCGGGTCGCCGACGCCTCACGTCAGATGCTGGCCGACTGGGGTGAGACCCTTGATCGGCTGGGGTCGGTGTGAGCGGGACGACCTTCCTCGACTTGGAGGACCTGATCCAGCTCACCCGTGACCTGGGGGCCGGTCCGGTGCGCGACGCCGGACTCCTGGAGTCAGCGGCCGCCCGGCCGAGGACGACCCTGTTCGGCGAGGACGCCTATCCGGCGATCGAGACCAAAGCCGCTGCACTGCTCCACTCGATCTGCCGCAACCACGCGTTGGTCGACGGCAACAAGCGATTGGCCTGGCACGCGGCCACCGTCTTCCTGTGGCTCAACGGCTGGCGGGTGACCCTGACCCAGGACCAGGCCTTCACGCTGGTCATGGATGTGGCCGAGGGTGTGCTCGACGTGCCTGAGATCGCCCGCGCCCTCGGGTCGGCCCTTGTCGCGAGGTGAGTAGCCTCGACCGGGTGAGCGAGCAGCAGCACCGGCACAAGTCCGGCTTCGAGACCCGCGCCATCCACGCCGGCTACGAGCCGGACCCGACGACGGGGGCGGTGATCCCGCCGATCTACGCGACGTCGACCTACAAGCAGGACGGCGTGGGCGGGCTGCGCGGCGGCTACGAGTACAGCCGCTCCGGCAACCCCACCCGCACCGCCCTGGAGGGCGCGCTGGCCGCGCTGGAGGAGGGGGAGCGCGGGTTCGCGTTCGCCTCCGGGCTGGCCGCCGAGGACACCCTCGTCCGGTCGGTGCTGAAGCCGGGCGACCACGTGGTCTTCCCCAACGACGCGTACGGCGGCACCTGGCGCCTCTTCGACAAGGTGCAGCGGGTCTGGGGCATCGACTACACGCCCGCGCCGGTGTCGGACCTGGAGAAGGTCGCGGCCGCGATCCGCCCCGGGACGACCAAGCTGGTCTGGGTCGAGACACCCACCAACCCGCTGCTCAACATCGGCGACATCGAGGCCCTCGCGGCGCTCGCGCACGACGCCGGCGCGCTGCTGGTCGTCGACAACACCTTCGCGTCGCCGTACCTCCAGCAGCCGCTCGCCCTCGGTGCCGACGTCGTCGTCCACTCCACGACCAAGTACGTCGGCGGCCACTCCGACGTGGTCGGGGGCGCCCTGGTCGTCAAGGACCTGGAGGTCGCCGAGCAGGTCGGCTTCCACCAGAACGCGATGGGCGCCGTCCCCGGCCCCTTCGACGCGTTCCTGACCCACCGGGGCCTGAAGACGCTGGCCGTCCGGATGGACCGGCACTGCGACAACGCCGAGCGCGTCGTCGAGTTCCTCTCCGCCCACCCGTCGGTCGGCGAGGTGATCTACCCCGGCCTCGAGAGCCACCCCGGGCACGAGGTCGCGAGCCGGCAGATGAAGCGGTACGGCGGGATGGTGTCCTTCCGGGTGACCGGCGGAGAGGCCCAGGCGCTCGCGGTCTGCGACCGCACCGAGGTGTTCACCCTGGGCGAGTCGCTGGGCGGCGTGGAGTCGCTCATCGAGCACCCGGGCCGGATGACGCACGCCAGCGTGGCCGGCACCGACCTGGAGGTCCCGGCCGACCTGGTGCGGCTCAGCGTCGGCATCGAGACGGCCCACGACCTGGTCGCCGACCTGGAGCGCGCCCTGGAGGGTTAGCCCCCGACGATCCGGTTACGTTGTGCGGGTGAGCGACGATCCCGAGCAGCCGGACGACCAGCCCGCCGAGCAGCCCGAGGACTCGCGCTGGCGCCGTACCCGCCGGATCCGTCCGGAGCGGGACGACGACGAGCGGCTCCCGCAGCGCCTGGCCCACCAGTGGGCCCAGCTGCGTGAGGAGCGCGAGCGCGCGCTCGCGCTCCCCGAGACCCGGATCGTCGCCGCCGGCGGCAACGGCTTCTCGACCCGGCAGGTGCCGCACGGGCTCGACCTGACCGCCGCGTGGGCCTGGCGGTTCATCGTGATCGTGGTGGCCGCGGCGGTGGTCGCCAAGGCGGTCGCCTTCCTCTCGGTCGTGGTTCTCCCGGTGGTGATCGCGCTGCTGCTCGCCGCGCTGGTCGTCCCGCTCGTCGACCTGCTGAACCGGCAGCTGGGCCTGCCCCGCGGCCTGTCCTCGCTCGTCGTGGTCATCGGCTTCATCGCCGCGGTCGCCGCGCTGCTGACGCTCGCCGGGCAGCAGATCGCGAGCGGCGCCACGGACCTGGTCGACCAGAGCGCCCAGGGCATCGGCGAGATCCGCGACTGGCTGAAGGACGGCCCGCTGCACGCCAGCGACTCGCAGATCAACGACTACCTGCAGCAGGCCCAGGAGACGCTGACCCAGCAGTCCCAGGGCGGGGAGATCGCCGCCCGGGTCACCGAGGTCACCACCGCGGTCGGACACGTGTTCGCGGGCCTGTTCATCGCGCTGTTCTCGACGTACTTCTTCCTCTCCGACGGCAACCGGATCTGGTCCTGGATCGTCCGGCTCACGCCGCGGGCGGCCCGCGCGCAGGTCGACAGCTCGGGGCGGGTGGCCTGGATCTCGCTGACCCAGTTCGTGCGGGCCACGGTCGTGGTCGCCCTGGTCGACGCGATCGGCATCGCGATCGGTGCCGCCGTCCTGGGGGTCCCGTTCGTGCTCGCCATCGGCGTGCTGGTCTTCCTCGGCGCGTTCGTTCCGCTCATCGGGGCCACGGTCGCCGGCATCGTCGCGGTGCTGGTCGCCCTGGTCGACCAGGGACCGGTGACCGCGCTGCTGATGCTCGCCGTGATCATCGGCGTCCAGCAGCTGGAGGCCCACGTCCTGCAGCCGTTCCTGATGGGCCGCTGGGTCTCCATCCACCCGCTCGGCGTCATCATCGCCATCGCGGTCGGCGTGCTCGTCGGCGGCGTCGCCGGGGCGCTGGTGGCCGTGCCGCTGGCCGCGGCCGTCAACGCCGTGGGCGAGCACCTGGCGGCCAACACCGATCCCGGGGACGATCCGATCGAGGAGCTGGCCGAGGACTACGAGGAGACGGGGGAGACCCCGGAGATCCCGGAGGAGCAGCGATGAGCGTGAGCCTGGCCGACATCGTCGCGGCCCGCGAGGTCCTCGACGGCGTGGCCATCACGACCCCGATGGAGGAGTCGCGCTGGCTCTCCGCGCTCGCCGGCGGCCCGGTCTCGCTGAAGTGCGAGAACCTCCAGCGCACCGGCTCGTTCAAGGCCCGCGGCGCCTACGTCCGGATCAGCCGGCTCTCGCCGGAGGAGCGCGCACGCGGCGTGGTGGCGGCCTCGGCCGGCAACCACGCCCAGGGCGTCGCGCTGGCCGCCCAGCTGCTCGGCATCCGGGCGACCGTCTTCATGCCCGAGGGCGCGCCGATCCCCAAGGAGAAGGCCACCCGCGGGTACGGCGCCGACGTGGTCTTCGAGGGCCGCTACCTGGAGGACGCGCTCGTCGCGGCCCGACGCTTCGCGGACGAGACAGGGGCGGTGCTGATCCACCCGTTCGATCACGTCGACATCGTGGCCGGCCAGGGCACGGCCGGGCTGGAGATCCTGGAGCAGGCGCCCGACGTCGAGACCGTGCTGGTGCCGACCGGCGGCGGGGGGCTGCTCGCCGGGATCGCGATCGCTATCAAGGAGCTGCGGCCCGACGTCCGGGTGGTGGGGGTGCAGGCCGCCGGGGCGGCGGCCTTCCCGGGCTCGCTGGCCAGCGGTCGGCCGGTCGCCCTGGAGTCGATGCAGACGATGGCCGACGGGATCGCCGTCGGCCTGCCCGGCGACATCACCTTCGCCGCCGTGCGCGACCACGTCGACGAGATCCTCACGGTCTCCGAGGAGGACCTCTCCCGGGCGCTGCTGGCGCTGGTGGAGCGGGCGAAGATGGTCGTCGAGCCCGCCGGTGCCGCCGCGGTCGCGGCGATGCTCGACGAACCCGGCCGGTTCCGGACCCCGGCGGTCGCGGTGCTCTCCGGTGGCAACGTCGACCCGCTGCTGCTCGGCAAGGTGATCCGGCACGGCATGGCCGCCGCCGGCCGCTACCTCAACCTGCACGTCACCGTCCCCGACACCCCGGGCGGCCTGGCCCAGCTGCTGGGCGAGGTGGGCGCCGCCGGGGCCAACGTCCTCGAGGTGGTCCACGAGCGGATCTCGCCGTCCCTCAACCTCGACGAGGTCGAGGTCCACCTGCAGCTGGAGACGCGCGGAGCCCCGCACACCGAGCTGCTGCTGGAGCGGCTGCGGGGGCGGGGCTACCGGGTGTTGGGTGGTGCCTGAGTCTCAGCCCGTGTAGGGCACGGCGTCCAGGATGACGACCTTCAGCTCCTTGCCGTTGGGCGCCTCGTAGCTGACCGTCTCGCCCTTGTTGTGGCCGTTGATGGCCGAGCCGAGCGGTGACTGCGGGGAGTAGACCGTGAGGTCCTCGGGCTCGATCTCGCGGGCGCCCAGCAGGAAGGTCTCGGCCTCGTCGTCGTCATCGCCGACGAACTTGTAGGTCACGACCATGCCGGGCTCGACGACGCCGTCGTTGGGGGGCGTCTCGCCGACCTGGGCGCGGCGCAGCATGTCCTCGAGCTGGCGGATCCGGCCCTCGACCTTGCCCTGCTCCTCGCGGGCGGCGTGGTAGCCGCCGTTCTCCTTCAGGTCGCCCTCGTCGCGCGCGGCGCTGATCCGGGCGATGACCTCCTGGCGGATGGGTCCCTTGAGGTCCTCGAGCTCCTTCTGGAGCTTGTCGAAGGCGTCCTGGGTCAGCCAGATGGTGCCCTGCTCGGTCGACTGGGTCATGGCGATGCTCCTGCACTGCTGGGGGGTACGACGGGACGAGCCCGCCGGGGATCGGGGTGTGGCGTCCGCTCCGGTCGGCCACCACGTGGCACTGTCCCGGAAGTCGCGGGGCCTCATCTGGACAGCCCGGCGGGACGGCTCAGACGGATGAGTTTAGCAACCTGCCCCCGAGGAAGCAGGTCGACGCGTGACCTGGGTCTCAGGTCGAGGCGTCAGCTGGGGCGGGCCTGGCCCTCGGCGGTGCAGCCGAGGAACTCGACCGAGGTGGCCCTCCGCTCCGTGCGGACCGACTCCTCCATCCGGTTCGGGTCGCCCGGCTCGGGATTGAAGGCGAGCTCGCCGACGACGCTGTGGTCCTCGGCGAACGCCCGCAGCAGGCAGGAGACGTCGGTCGCGTCGTCGGCGACCCGCACGTCGACCACGGCGGTCGCGGTGTGCTCGTCGACCACGTCGAAGGAGACCAGGTCGGAGTCGACGGGCTTGGTCGACTGGTCGGCGATCGTCCACGCGAGCCAGGCCAGGAACACCGCGGCGACCGCCGCGCTGACGGCCCAGAGGACACGTCGACGCCAGGGCGCGGGGGCGCCGTACCGCTCCGCGAGGGCGGTGGAGGAGTCCTGCGGGGTCACCCGTCCATGGTCGCACCTACGATGGAGACCATGTCGCAGCACCCCCGGTCGGGCCTCCGGCTGATGCATGTCCACGCCCACCCCGACGACGAGTCGAGCAAGGGCGCCGCCTCGACGGCGAAGTACGTCGCGGAAGGCGTCGACGTCCACGTCGTGACCTGCACCGGCGGCGAGCGCGGCTCCATCCTGAATCCCAAGATGGAGCGCCCCGACATCCTCGAGAACATCACCGAGATCCGGCGTCAGGAGATGGAGCGCGCCCGCGACATCCTCGGCGTCAAGCAGGACTGGCTCGGGTTCGTCGACTCCGGCTGGCCCGAGGGCGACCCCAAGCCCCCGCTCCCGGAGGGCTGCTTCGGGCTGGTGCCGCTGGAGGAGGCGGCCGCGCCGCTGGTCCGGCTGATCCGCGAGCAGCGCCCCCACGTCATGACGACCTACGACGAGCGCGGCGGCTACCCGCACCCCGACCACATCAAGTGCCACGAGATCAGCGTGTACGCCTTCGAGGCGGCCGCCGACCCTGAGCGCTACCCCGAGCTCGGCGAGCCGTGGCAGGTCCTGAAGCTCTACTACCACCACTCGTTCAACCGCGACCGGATGCAGCGGCTGCACGACGCGATGCTCGCCCACGGGCTGGAGTCGCCCTGGGCGGAGCGGCTGAAGGAGTGGAAGCCCGAGCCCGAGTGGGACGCGCGGGTGACCACGAAGGTTCCGTGCGCCGACTACTTCGGCGTGCGCGACCAGGCGCTGCTGGCCCACGCCACCCAGATCGACCCCGACGGCTTCTGGTTCGCGATCCCGCGCGAGCTCCAGGAGGAGGTCTGGCCCACCGAGGACTTCGAGCTCGTCGTGAGTCACGTCCCGTCCACCACCCCGGAGGACGACCTGTTCGCCGGCATCACCGACCCCGTCTGAGAGGGTGGCCGTCATGCAGCACCTGCTCCTCGTCGCCGCCACGATCCTCACCAGCGACCCCGTGCCCGAGGACGAGGACGTGGTGGCCGGTTGGCCCGGATTCGTGATCTTCATCGGGCTGATCCTGGCCGTGGCCGTGCTCGGGTACTTCCTCACCAAGCAGCTCAAGCGCACCGAGGCCAACCGCAAGGCGGGCGTGTTCGGCCCGGTCGACGACGAGGAGCCCCGGGACCCCGAGGAGCCCCGCTCCTAGGTGCCGGCGCAGGCCGCGGCGTAGCGGCCCAGCAGGTGCGGCCAGTCGCCGTACCTCGCCCGGGCCTCGCCGTTCGCGGCGGTCCACCCGCCGTGCTCGAAGGTGACCTCGCAGACGCCGTCGACGTCCACGAACCTCACCTCGATGGTCGAGGGGTACGCCGGGTCCATCGCCAGCCAGAAGGTCTGCGCGTAGCGGACGCCCGGCTCCCAGGCCGTGACCGCCCCGAACACGGACCGCGTGTCGCCCAGCAGCAGCTCGACCGCTCCGCCCACCTCCGGCGGGACCGCGATGCCGGTGAAGGCGGCCGGGTCCGGCGAGTACGCCGGGTCCCACCAGCCGCCCATGCCACGGGTGAAGACCGTGAACGCGTCCGCGGCGGTGCTGGCCACGCTGACGACGTGGCGGATCGGCTCCATGGGCCGATCCAACCACCGGACCGCCTCAGCCGGCGGTCTGCTGCTCCGCGACCTGCCGGTGCACGTCGGCCATGTCCAGACCACGCACGGCCTCGATGAGCTGGTCGAGCGCGGGGGCCGGCAGGGCGCCGGCCTGCGAGAACACCAGTACGCCCTCGCGGAAGGCCATCAGCGTCGGGATCGACTGGATGCCGGCCGCGGCCGCGAGCTGCTGCTGGGCCTCGGTGTCGATCGAGCCGAAGACGATGTCGGGGTTCGCCTCCGAGGCGGCCTCGTAGGTCGGGGCGAACTGGCGGCAGGGGCCGCACCAGCCGGCCCAGAAGTCGACGAGCAGGATGTCGTCGCCCTCGACGTGGGTGCTGAAGTTCTCGGCGGTCAGCTCGATCGTGGCCATGCTCCC
The DNA here is from genome assembly GCF_900101465.1 of Nocardioides lianchengensis. Lineage (GTDB taxonomy): Bacteria > Actinomycetota > Actinomycetes > Propionibacteriales > Nocardioidaceae > Nocardioides > Nocardioides lianchengensis. The sequence goes on along the minus strand of NZ_FMZM01000008.1, from coordinate 218,735 downwards.
CACGGTACGAGCGGCATGAAACGGCGGCCCGCGGTGTTCGCTCCGTTGTGAGGAAGCACGGTGAGTACAAGGTCTCCGGCGGCAAGCTCGTGGTCGCCGACGTCGACGTGGTGGAGGGCCGCCTGCGCGACGTCGTCCTCTCGGGCGACTTCTTCCTGGAGCCCGACGAGGCGCTCGGCTGGATGTCCGACGCGCTGGAGGGTCAGCCGGTGGACGCGCCGCTCGGCGCGCTGACCGAGGCCGTCGACCGGGCCGCGGGCGCCGCCGTACTCGTCGGGTTCGACGCCCGGGCGGTCGCGCTGGCCGTGTTGCGGGCGCTCGGGCGCAGCACGGCCTGGCACGACCACGCCTTCGAGCTGGTCGAGACCGGGCCACTGCACCCGCCGGTGCAGATGGCGCTCGACGAGGTGCTGGCCCGGCAGGTCGGCGACGGCACCCGTCCGCCGAGCCTGCGGGTCTGGGAGTGGGCCTCGAACGCGGTGATCATCGGCTCGTTCCAGTCGCTCTCGAACGAGGTCGACCTCGACGCGGCCGCGCGCCACGACACCACCGTCGTACGACGGATCTCCGGCGGCGGCGCGATGTTCGTGGAGCCCGGCAACACCATCACCTACTCGCTCTACGTCCCGGCGACGCTGGTCGAGGGGCTGAGCTTCGCCGAGTCCTATGCGTTCCTGGACGCCTGGGTGATCCGCGCGCTGCGCGAGCTGGGCGTCGACGCGTCGTACGTGCCGCTCAACGACATCGCCTCGCCGCTCGGCAAGATCGGCGGCGCCGCGCAGAAGCGGCTGGCCAACGGGGCCGTGCTCCACCACGTGACGATGTCCTACGACATGGACGCCTCGAAGATGCTCGACATCCTGCGCATCGGGCGCGAGAAGCTGTCGGACAAGGGGCACGTCAGCGCGGCCAAGCGGGTCGACCCCATCCGCAGCCAGACCGGTCTGACCCGCGCGAAGGTGGTCGACGCGATGCTCGGCCACTTCGAGGCGTCGTACGGGCTGGCCCGGCGGGCGGTCGACGACGCGACGCTGGCCGAGGCCGGCGAGCTGGCGGTCTCGAAGTTCGGCGACCCGGACTGGCTGGCCCGCGTGCCCTGAGGCCCGCGCGGGCACTCTCTCCGGGTGACCACCGCCCGCACGGTCCCCGTGACCACCGAGCTCGACGGCGACGAGCTCGACGCCGAGGACGCCTGGCACCTCGCCCGCAAGCACGGGCTGCGCACGGTGGCGGTCGGCGCCTTCGTGCGGTTCCGGTACGGCGACGGCTTCAGCAGCTCGCGCGCGCTCGCGCTGCAGGCCTGCCTGGCGCTGGTGCCGTTCCTGCTCGCGCTCACCGGGTTGGCCGCCGACCTCGACGAGGAGCGGGTCTCGACCGTGGTGGCCCAGACCGTGGACGGGATCTCGCCCGGGCAGGGGTCCGGCGACGCGCTGGCGTCCGCGGTGGCCGGCGACGAGAGCAGCGAGGACGCCGGCGAGCTGGCCCTAACCCTCGGGCTGCTGCTCTCGCTCGCCTCGATGACCACCGCGATGGCCCAGGTCGAGCGGGGCGCCAACCGGATCTACGGCATCCGGCGCGACCGGCCGGCGCTGCAGAAGTACGGCCGCGCGGCGGTGCTCACCGCGCTGCTCGCGCTGCCGGTCGGGCTGGGCTTCCTGCTCCTGGTCGGCGGGCACGCGTTCGGTGCCGCGATGACCGAGTCCTACGGCTGGTCGGACGGGACCCGACTGGCCTGGAACGTCGCGCGCTGGCCGATCGGGGTCGCGCTCGCGGTGCTGGCGATCGCCGTCCTGCTGGACCACGCGCCGCGGCGCCGCCAGCCCGCGCTGAGCTGGCTGGCCCTCGGCGGGACCCTCGCGGTCGCGCTGAGCATGGTCGCCACCGGCGCACTGGCGGCGTACGTCGGGCTCAGCGGCTCGTTCGGTGCCACCTACGGCCCGCTCGCGGGCATCGTCGCCCTGCTGCTGTGGGCCCTGGCCGCCGCGGTCTCCTTCTTCTACGGCGTCGCGGTCTGCGCCCAGCTGGAGGCGCTGCGCGCCGGCGTCCCGGAGCCGGCGTACGACGATCCCGGGCGTCCGCACGGACACGTCGTGGAGTGAGGTGAACCCGCCGCGGGGTCGGCGGAGTATGAACGGTATGCAGCGAGGCGACCGGGACGCGGAGTTCACCGAGTTCTACGGTGCGCGCGTCGCGGCCCTGCGTCGGGTGGCCTACGTCGTCACCCGGGACTGGTACGCCGCCGAGGACGTCACCCAGCGGGCGTTCGTGAAGGTCTACCGGGCCTGGCCCCGGATCAGGCCCGACGGGCTCGAGGCCTACGTGCGCCGGGCCGTCGTCAACGAGGCGTTGAGCTGGACGACCCGACGCCCGCGCGACGTCGTCGCGGAGCACCTGCCCGAGCGGGCGGTGGTCGAGCCCGAGACGCCGCTCGACCTGGAGGCCGCCCTGGCGACCCTGCCGGCCCAGCAGCGGGCGGTGGTCGCCCTGCGGTTCGTCGACGACCGCTCCGTCGCGGAGACCGCCGTGGCCCTGGGCCTGGCCGAGGGCACGGTCAAGAGCCACACCGCCAAGGCGATCGCCACGCTGCGCCGCCACCTCCCGACCCTCACCGAGCCCTGGAGCCCCTGATGACCGAGCACGAGCTCTCGACCCTGCTGCGCGAGCGCCTCGCCGATCCGCCGCCCGCGCGGGTGACCGCCGCCGACGCGATCCGCACGGGCCGCCGCCAGACCACCCGCCTGCGCGCCGTGGTCGCCGGTGCGGGCGCCCTCGCGGTGGCCGCCGTCGCGACCCTCGGCGGTTCCGGGGTGGTCGGCCGTGGGGACGACCCCGGCCCGGTCGCCCAGGAGCGGCCGGCGCCGGTGCTGCGCACGGGGCCGCTCGACCAGGTGATGGAGGCCGTCGCGACCGACGCCCTCACGCCGTACGTCGGCGCGCTGGGCGAGCCGCGCTGGAGCGTCAACGACGTGCTCGGACGGCCGGTCGGGGTCGGCGACCCGGCCGCGCAGGTCTTCCTGCTCGACTATCGCCCCGCCGGCACCCCGCAGGTCAACCTCACCGTCGGGGGCTTCGCCGAGGAGGACCGCGAGAACTACCCGTTCGAGGGTGCGTGCGCCGCCGGACTCGCCCGCGGCACCCTCGCGGACTGCGACGAGACGACCCTGGAGGACGGCTCGCTGCTGACGGTCAGCGTGGGACCGATCTCGCAGATCGGGGGCGACTCGCCCCGACTGCTGACCCTGGCCGAGGTCGAGGGCCGCGATCCCAGCACCTTCGCCTGGTCGCGGGTCGTCTCGGTCGACTCGGCCGACGAGGTGAGCACCCGGGCGTCGGAGTACGTCCGGGGCGCGGACGTCGGTACGGCGGACTGGCAGGTCCCGGTGTCGGTGCTGCGCGAGCTCGCCCTCGACCCGTCCCTGCTCGCGGCCGAGGTGGCGCACGAGCCGATGCCGCTGTTCACCGGCGAGTAGCGCGCCGTCACAGTGCCCCTCAGAGGGCCAGGGCCAGCGCGCCGGCGACGATCACGGCGGTGCCGCCCAGGGTGCGGGGCGTGCGCGGCTCGTGCAGCAGCCAGATGCCGACCAGGGCCGCGAAGACGACGTTGAGCGCCCGGCCGGCGGCGATCACGGCGGGCGGCGCGAGCTCCATCGCCACCAGGACCAGGCCGTAGGCGGCCGGCACCAGCACGGTTACCGCGAGCGCGGCGCGCCAGTGTGTCCGGGTGACGGCGGGGACCCGGGCGCGGTGGGGGAGGACGACGACCGTCAGCAGCACAGCCTGGGCCAGCGAGCTCACCGCGAGGTAGGGGAGCGGCGCGACGTCGAGGGAGGTGATCGCGAACGCGTCCCAGAGGGTGTACGCCGTGATGAACGCGGCCACGCCCAGGCCGGCCACGACCGCCGCCAGGCCGCCCGCGCCCGGCCGGACCGGTCCGCTCATCAGGGTCAGGCCGGCGACGACCAGGACGATCCCCACGAGCTCGGGGGCGCTCGGGACCCCGACGAACGGCGCGCTCACCGCCAGGACGAGGACCGGGGCGGCGCCCCGGCTGACCGGGTAGACGACGCCGAGGTCCGCGCCGGAGTACGCCCGCTGGAGGGTGATCGCGTAGCCGGTGTGCAGCAGCATGCTGACCAGGGCCGCCCACCAGGCCGGGCCCGGTCCGGTGACCAGCAGGACGGCGAGGGCCACCGGGGCGGCGAGGACGCAGTAGAGCCACACGAAGAGGACGTCGGCGGTGCCGGAGCGCTTGACCAGGAAGTTCCACCAGGCGTGCAGCGCCGCGCTGAGGGTCAGCAGCAGCACGGCGGTCACCCGCCGATGGTAGACACTGTCTACATGCCTTCCGATCTCGAGGTCCGGCTGGTGGCCGCGGCACGCGCGCTGCTCGACGAGGCGGGCGCCGACGCGGTCACGATCCGCGAGGCGGCCCGCCGGTGCGGGGTCAGCCACGGCGCCCCGCGCCGACACTTCCCCTCCCTGACCCTGCTGCTCGCCCGGCTCGCGGGCGACGTGGCCGACGAGCTGGGCGTCGTCCTGGTCGCCGTCGCCGCCGAGCCGCGCGCGATGGCCGAGGCCTACGTCGGGTACGCCGTCGCCCACCCGCACGCGTTCGACCTGATGACCCGCCACGACCTGGTGGCGGGCTCCGGGTTCGGCCTGCGCGCCCACACCCTGCCGCTGCTCGACGCCTGGGTCGCCGCCTGCCGGGCGCACCTGCCCGGCGACGAGCTCGACGCGGTCGCGCGATGGGCGGGCGTGCACGGCGTCGCGACGCTCGCCGCGCGGACCGCCCTCGACGTACCGGGGGTCAGCGCCGCGAGCCTGCTGGACCGGCTGCTGCGCTGACCACCAGGCGCGCGACGGCCGCGACGAGGTCCTGGTCCGGCTCGGCCGCCGGGTCGTCGTACGACGTGTAGACGGCGAGCACGAACGCCTCGCCGCCGGGCGGACGGACCACCGCGACGTCGTGGGTGCTGCCGTAGCCGCCGGTGCCGGTCTTGTCGCCGACCCACCAGTCCTCGGGGAGTCCGGCGCGGATCCGCTCGGCCCCGGTCGTGCTGCCGACCAGGAGGTCGGTCAGCAGGTCCCGGGCGCCGCGGGGGAGCGCGTCGCCCAGGACCAGAGTGCGGTAGGTCGCGGCGATCGCGCGCGGGCTGGTCGTGTCGCGCGGGTCGCCCGGGACCGCCGAGTTCAGGTCGGGCTCGCGCCGGTCCAGGCGGGTGACGTCGTCCCCGAGCGTCCGGGCGAACCGGGTGACCGACGCCGGTCCGCCGAGGCGGTCGATCAGCCGGTTGGCGGCGTCGTTGTCGCTGTCGCTGACCGCTCGCCGGAGGTCCTCCCGGAGCGAGGCGCCGGGCTCCGGCTCGCCGGCCAGGACGGCTCCTGCCAGCACGGTCTTGAACGTCGAGCACAGCGCGAACCGCTCGTCGGCGCGGTGCTCGAGCGGTTCGGTCGGCGGGTCGACGTAGACGCCGATCCGGGCACCGCTGCGACGCTCCAGGCGGGCGAGTCCGGGGATCCGGGTGGACGGTCGTGCCGGCGCGGCCGGTGGCGCGGGCGTCGGCGTCCTCGGCGGCGTCGGGTCCTCGTCCGCGCAGCCCGCCAGCAGGCCGAGGGATCCGGCCAGCAGGAGGGGGCGGCGTCCGAGGCGTCGAGGGGTCATCCGGAGGTCGATCCTGCCAGCAGCGCGTCCCCGAGCTCCGAGCGCAGGTAGAGCACCGACCGCCCGTGCCGGGCCGAGGTGAGCCATCCGGCGGCCCGCAGAGCGCGCAGGTGCTGGTTGACCGCCGACGTCGTCACGCCGAGCCGTACGGCGAGCTCGGTCGACGAGGCGGGTGACTCCAGGGCGGCCAGCAGCCCGGCGCGGACGTCGCCTACGAGCGTGGCCAGGGCCGCGGGCCCGCCGGTGCGATCGGGCTGCCAGACGGTGCCGGTGCCGCGGGCGAGGTAGACGAGGAGCGGCGCCTCGTCCGGGTCGAACGGGCCGGCGGTCCGGTGGGTGAACAGGGTCGGCACCAGGGTGAGTCCGTCGCCCGCGGTGACCCGGCGGCGGAGCACGGCGCTGCCACCCTGCACCCGGACGACGTCGCCGGTGAGGGTCACGTCGGGGGCGAGGTCGGCGAACATCGCCGCCACGCCGGCGCGGGCGGTGGTCCGCCCGCGGTGCACGACGTCGGCCTCCAGCACCGCCCGCATCCGCGGCCACCACGGGGCCAGGGCGACGGCCCAGTAGTCGGCGAGCTCGGCCACGATCCGACCCAGGACCCGGGCCGTCGGACCCCGGAGCGGGCCGGGCAGGCCCTCGGGGTGGACCTCGGCGAAGTCGGCGCGGACGACGTCGAGCGGCGTCGCGGCGACGACGGCCAGCTCGTCCTCCAGCCGCTCCAACGGGGTGCGCGGCCGGGGCGTGAGGAAGTCGGGGAGGCCCAGGCGGGTGTTGGTCAGGGCGACCAGCAGGTCGCCGTCGAGGCCCTCCCGGGCGCGCTGGGTCGCGGTGAGCCACGGCAGCTGCAGCGGGAACCGGCCCGGGTCGCGCCAGGCGCGCAGCGAGAACGCCAGCTCGTTGACCGGCGAGATCGCGAACCGGACCGCGCCGAGATCCGAGCCGCTCAGGTCGTACTCCAACATGAAGCAGGACGCTACATCGTTAACGTCCGGCCGGGCGCCGGTGCGAGAACGGTCCCATGACCCGCACGATCCTCCCGGCCGACCCGGTCGAACGCGCCCTCACCTTCACCACCCTGGCCGGCTCGATGGCCAACGGCGTCTTCTACGGCGTCAGCGCCCTCTACTTCACCCGGGTCATCGGCCTCTCCGCCGCCTCCGTCGGCGTCGGCCTGACGATCGCGGGCGCCGCCGGCGTCGTCGCGTCGTACGCCGGGGGACGCCTGTCCGACCTGGTCGGCGCCGACCGGGTGCTGCGCTGGGCGTCGGTCGCTCAGGCGCTCGCCCTGCTGGCGTACGTCGCGGCCGCAGGCTGGTCGTCGTTCGTGGCGATCGCCTGCGCCGCGGTCGGCTTCCGCAGCCTCCAGGGCTCGGCGAAGTCGGCCCTGCTCGCCCGCTGGTTCACCGGCCCCGACCGGGTGGCGGTCCGGGCCCGGCTGCGGGTGGTCATGAACGTCTCCATCGGCCTCGGCACGCTGGCCGCCGGCCTCGCCCTGCTGGTCGACACCCGGGCCGCCTACCAGGCCGCGATGGTCGTCGTCGGGCTGCTCGCCCTGCTGTCCGTGCTCCCGGTGCTGGGCCTGCGCGAGCGGGTGCCGGGCCTGGCGGAGGCGATCGGCGTGCGCACGCCGGGCACTCCGGCGGCCGTGCGCGGCCGCTCGCCGTTCCGCGACCCGACGTACCTCTCGGTCTCGGCGCTGAACGCCGTCATCGCGATGCAGTTCGGCATGCAGAGCGTCGGCGTCCCGCTGTGGATCGCCGGCCACACCGACGCGCCTGCGGTGATGATCTCGGTGCTGCTCGTGCTCAACACGGTGCTGGTCGCCTCGCTGCAGGTGCGCGCGGCCCGCGGGACCGACGACGTCCTGGTCGCGGGCCGGACCGTACGGCGCGCCGGCGGGGCGCTCGCCGTCGGCTGCCTCCTGTACGGCGCCGCCGGCAGCCTCGGCGCGCTCGCGGCCGTGCTGGTGCTGCTCGTCGCCGAGGTGGTCGCCACCCTGGGCGAGATCTGGGCCGAGGCCGGCGCCTGGGGCCTGGCCTTCGAGCTGGCCGACCCCGCGAGCGTCGGGGCCTACCAGGGCGTCAGCCAGATGGGCTACGCGATCGCCGGCATGCTCGCCCCGCTGGTCGTCACGGCCACCGCCATCGACCACGGCCTGCTCGGCTGGGCCGCCCTGGGCTGCGTGTTCACGGTGGCCGGGATCGCCGTCGCCGCGATCGCCCGTCACGCCTCCGCGCGCGCCCTCTCCTCCCCGGCCGCGATCTCGGCGTGCAGGTCGACGCAGTAGCGGCCGAAGTCGATCTGGATGGTGTGCCGCGGGGCGTCGTAGTACTGCTCCAGGTGGGCGGCCTCGTCGGCGCGCATGATCCGCTCCTGCTCCACCACCGACGGCAGCCGGTAGGAGCCGTCGAGCACGCCGGCGATCAGCTTCGACTGCTGCTCGGCCAGGTTGACGATCGTCGGCGACGACTGCGCCAGCCCGGCGTAGAAGAGGTGGTCGACGCCGGGCTTGATGATCCGCTTGAACAGCGGATAGCGGTGCTCGTCGTCGGGGTGCAGGTCGGCCTCGCCCCCCTCGAAGAACGGGAAGCTCATCTCGTAGCCGGTCGCGCAGACGATCACGTCAGCCTCGACCGACGAGCCGTCGGCGAGGTGCACGGTCGAGCCGTCCAGCCGCTCGATCGCCGCGAGCATGTGGATGTCGCCCGACCCGGCCTTGGTCAGGAAGTCGGCGCTGACCGACGGGTGCGCGGCGAGCGGCTCGTGGTCCGGCTCGGGCAGCCCGTACGACGACATCGAGCCGACCAGGTCGCGGATCAGGGCCCGGGACGCGACCAGCGCCTGCTCCTTCGGGATGTCCGGCGGCGCCATCACCTTGTCGGCGGGCTGACCGTTGCGGTACTTCGGCAGCACCCACACGCCGCGCCGGGCGGAGACGTAGAGCCGGTCCGCCATCCACGGCGCCGACAGCTCGCTGGCAATGTCCATCGCCGAGTTGCCCATCCCGACCACGACCACCCGCTGGTGGCGCATCTGGACCGGCTCGAACGGCGAGACGTACTCGTGGCTGTGCATCAGCACGCCGTCGAAGTGGCCGGGGTAGTCGGGCAGCCGCGGCTTCCAGTGGTGGCCGTTGGCGACGACCAGGTCGGTGTAGCGGCGGGTCTCGCCGGTGCTCAACGTGACGTCCCATCCGCCGCTCGCCGTACGGACGGCACGCTCGACGCCGGTCCGGAAGGTGATCGCGTCGCGCAGGCCGAAGTGGTCGACGTAGTCGCGGAAGTAGGCGTGGATCAGCGTGTGGTGCGGGAAGTGCGGGTAGTCCGCCGGCGCCGGGAAGTCCTCGAACTCCAGCCGGGTGGTCGAGGTGTCGATGTGCAGCGACTCGTAGACCGCGGACCGGCCGTTCGGGTTGCGGAAGTACCAGTTGCCGCCGACGTCGTCGGACAGCTCGAACTGGTCGTAGGCGATGCCGTGGTCGGCCAGCCGCTTCGCCGTGGTGATGCCGGAGCAGCCGGCGCCGATGATGCAGACCTTCACGTCGGTGCTCACCGGGCCACCGCCTCGAGGCACGCGAAGGCGGTCCGCACGTAGGCGTCGGTGCGCGGCGAGGATGTGAAGTGGTTCTCCATCCGGTTCATCGCGTAGGCGACGGTCACCCGCCGGTCGAGGTCGTTGACGACGATCGCGCCGCCGTACCCGGTCCACCAGCAGACCCGGCCCTCCGGCACGGCCGGCGCGGACGCGGGCTGGGGGAGTCCGTAGCCGATGCCCCAGCGCAGTGGGACCATCAGCACCAGGTCCGGCCCGTCGGCCTGGACCTCGAAGATCCGGTCGATCGTCGCGGGGGAGAGCAGGCGTACGCCGCCCACCTCGCCGCCGTGCGAGACCACCGACTGCGCCCGGGCGATCGACCGTGCGTTGCCGTGACCGTTGCACCCCGCCACCGAGACCCGCCGCCACTCGGCGCTGTTGCAGAACCCGCCGACGTCGAGCAGCGGGTTGGCGATGGTGGGGACCAGCAGGTTGCCCTCGGGGAGCAGCGAGAGGTCGAGGCCGCCGGGCGGGGGTGGCTCCAGGTCGGCGCAGCGGTCCAGCGCCTCCTCGGGCACGCCGAGGTGGAAGTCGGCGCCGAGCGGCCCGGCCACCAGGTCCCGGTACTGCTCGGCCAGGGGCTTCCCGGTCGCCGCCCGGACCAGCCCGTCGAGCAGGTGGCCGTAGCCGATCATGTGGTAGCCCGAGGCGGTCCCGGGCTCCCACCACGGCTCCTGCTCGGCCAGCAGCTGCTCGCTGTGCTCGAGGTCGAGCAGCCCGGCGACGTCGAGCGGCGCGGTCCAGCCGGCGTAGCCGGAGGTGTGCGCGAGCAGGTGCCGGACCAGTACGTCGCCGCGCCGGAACGCCGGCCAGTACGACGCCACCGGCGCGTCCAGGTCGAGCGCGCCCCGGTCGACGAGCACCAGCACGGTCAGCGCGGCCATCGGCTTGGTGACCGACCAGACCTGCACGATCGTGTCCTCGAGCCACGGCTCGCCGGCGCGCGCCGTACCGCCCCAGAGGTCGACGACGAGCTCGCCGTCCCGGACGACCGCGAGCGAGGCGCCGGCCTCGGCGCCGGAGGCGAGGTTCGCGTCGAGCAGGTCGCGCAGCGGGGTGAACGGTTCCTGGCAGGTGCCCTGGGTCATGCCCAGGAGGATAGGAACGTGTTCTAGTTCGTGCTACCCCTGGCCGTCAACGCACCGCGTAGGTCGCCAGCGAGACGCCGACGTAGTGCGACACGAAGGCCAAGATCGTGAAGGTGTGGAAGACCTCGTGGAAGCCGAACCAGCGCGGCCAGGGGTTGGGCCGCTTGAAGCCGTAGACCACGCCGCCCAGGGTGTAGAGCGCGCCGCCGACCACGATCATCACGAAGGCCGCGATGCCGACGCCGCCGAAGGTCCGGGCGCCCTCGAGGAAGCCGGGGATGAAGAAGATCGCCGCCCAGCCCATCGCGATGTAGATGGGGGTGTAGAGCCAGCGTGGGGCGTCGGTCCAGAAGACCCGGAACAGCACGCCGAGGATGGCTCCGGTCCACACCACCGAGAGCAGCACCGTGCGTTGGGTGCCCTCCAGGAAGATCAGGCTGAACGGCGTGTAGGAGCCCGCGATCAGCACGAAGATGTTCGAGTGGTCGAAGCGGCGCAGGAACGCCCACGTCCGCGGCGACCAGGTGCCGGTGTGGTAGATCGCCGAGACCGTGAAGAGGATCAGCGCCGAGGCGGTGAAGACCGCCGACCCGACCCGGGTGAGGGTGTCGGGGGAGAGCGAGATGAGCACGATGCCGCCGGCCAGCGTCAGCGGGGCGATGCCGAGGTGGAGCCAGCCGCGCAGCTTGGGCTTGAGCTCCTCGAGGGTCTCGTGCAGCGACTCACCGAGGTGCTCGATCCCCGCACGCACGTCGTTCATCGCCTTCGCCATGTCCTTAAGTTACCCGCCAGGAGGTTGGCGAACCGCCGAACGAGGTGAAGCACACCTTCGCGCCGCTACCCTGGGACGGTGGCGGACTGGAAGCGCGGGCTCAGGCGGGTCGTCTATCCCGCCTACGAGGCCCGGATGCTGCGCAAGATGCCCGCCGACCTGCCCCAGCACATCGGCGTGATGCTCGACGGGAACCGCCGCTGGGCCAAGGCCGTGGGCCGCGACACCGCCCACGGCCACCGCGCCGGCGCCGCCAACATCGAGCCGCTGCTCGGCTGGTGCGACGAGGTCGGGATCAAGGTGGTCACCCTCTGGCTGCTGTCCACCGACAACCTCAACCGCCCCGAGGCCGAGCTGGCCCCGCTGCTCGAGATCATCGAGGAGGCGGTCGACTCGCTGGCCGACCAGCGTCGCTGGCGGCTGCACCCGGTGGGCGCGCTCGACCTGCTGCCCGCCACCACCGCCGAGCGGCTCAAGGCCGCCGAGGAGGCGACCCGCGACGTCGACGGCATGCTCGTCAACATCGCCGTCGGGTACGGCGGCCGCCGCGAGATCGCCGACGCCGTCCGCTCGCTGCTCCACGAGCACGCCGCGAAGGGCACCTCGCTGGAGGAGCTCGCCGGCATCCTCGACGTCGAGCACATCGCCGACCACCTCTACACCAAGGGCCAGCCCGATCCCGACCTGGTGATCCGCACCTCGGGCGAGCAGCGCCTCGGCGGCTTCCTGCTCTGGCAGTCCGCCAAGTCGGAGTTCTACTTCTGCGAGGCCTACTGGCCCGACTTCCGGCGCGTCGACTTCCTGCGCGCCATCCGCGCCTACGCCCTGCGCGAGCGTCGCTTCGGCTCCTGACCGGACCCGCCGCGACCCCGCGTTACGGACGTGTGACGTTCACTTCTGGTTTCGGGCGTGTCGCCGAAAACCGAGCAGCGGGCGGCGTACGTTCCGAGCATCGGTGAGTGGGGAAGCTCGCCGTACCGGGAGGCCCGATCGTGAGCATTCACGACTGCACCGCACGACGGCTCGTACGCCGTGCGTTCGGAGGCGGGCACTCCCGTCTTCGGGTGTGTCCCCGGTCCGTCAGCAGCAACTAGGACCGGGACGACGAGTGCGCGTGCCGGCCCGTGAGGGGTGAACCGTGCCGTCGAAGGCCGAGAAGAACCAGCGTTCCGCTCCCACCGCCCGCACCTACGTGCTCGACACCAGCGTGCTGCTCGCCGATCCCGGCGCGCTCAAGCGCTTCGCCGAGCACGAGGTGGTGCTGCCCGTCGTCGTGATCACCGAGCTCGAGGGGAAGCGTCACCACCCCGAGCTCGGCTACTTCGCGCGCAGCGCCCTGCGGATGCTCGACGAGCTGCGGATCACCCACGGCCGGCTCGACGAGCCGGTGCCGGTCGGGGAGGATGGCGGGTCGCTCCGGGTCGAGCTCAATCACACCGACCCCCAGGCCCTCCCGTCGGGCTTCCGGCTGGGCGACAACGACACCCGCATCCTCGCGGTCGCCAAGAACCTCGCCGACGAGGGCCACGCCGTCACGGTGGTCTCCAAGGACCTGCCGATGCGCATCAAGGCCTCGGCGGTCGGCCTGGACGCCGAGGAGTACCGCGGCGAGGCGATCAGCGAGTCCGACACCGGCTACTCCGGCATGGCCGAGATCGAGGTCCCGGCCTCCGACCTCGACGAGCTGTACGACGACGGCGTGCTCGACCTCGCCGAGGCCCGCGAGCTGCCCTGCCACCAGGGCCTGGTGCTGCTGTCCGACCGTGGCACCGCCCTCGGGCGGGTCGGTCCGGACAAGCAGGTGCACCTGGTGCGCGGCGACCGCGAGGCGTTCGGGCTGCACGGCCGGTCGGCCGAGCAGCGGATCGCCCTGGAGATGCTGCTCGACCCCGAGGTCGGCATCGTCTCGCTCGGCGGCCGGGCCGGCACCGGCAAGTCCGCCCTGGCCCTCTGTGCCGGCCTGGAGGCGGTCATGGAGCGCCGCCAGCACAAGAAGGTCGTCGTCTTCCGTCCGCTCTTCGCCGTCGGCGGCCAGGAGCTCGGGTACCTGCCCGGGTCGGAGTCCGAGAAGATGTCGCCCTGGGGCCAGGCGGTCTTCGACACCCTCGGGGCGATGACCTCGCGCGACGTGATCGACGAGATCCTCGACCGCGGGATGCTGGAGGTGCTGCCGCTGACCCACATCCGTGGCCGGTCCCTGCACGACGCGTTCGTGATCGTCGACGAGGCGCAGTCGCTGGAGCGCAACGTGCTGCTCACGGTGCTCTCGCGGATCGGGGCGAACTCCAAGGTGGTGCTCACCCACGACGTCGCCCAGCGCGACAACCTCCGGGTGGGTCGCCACGACGGCGTGGTCGCGGTCATCGACAAGCTGAAGGGGCACCCGCTGTTCGCCCACGTCACGCTGACCCGCTCCGAGCGGTCGCCGATCGCGGCGCTGGTGACCGAGATGCTGGAGAACGTCACCCTCTGAGGCTGTGGCCGGAGTGCCCCACGGGTCTGCTGTGACTCGTGGGGCACTCGGGTCGTCACCGCAGCCTCAAGAAGTCCTCAACAACCGGACGTTCGGTTTGCGACCCTCCTGCCCGTCGGGCAGGGTGGTCGGGACCCACGACCCCTACCCGTGAGCCATCCCCTGTGTCGAAGCACGTCAAGCACGTCCCCACGCACCGCGGTGCCCCGAAGCGACCCGTCTCCGCCGACGCTCCCAAGAAGGCGATCCGGACGACCCTGGTGATGTCCTCCGTGGCCGTCGCCGCGACCGGTGCGACCATCTCCGGCGGACTGCTGGGGTCCGCGCCCGACACCGTGAGCGCCGCGGCCGCCGACCTGGGTGCGACCCGGGACGACCAGGCTGCCGACACCGGCGCCACCGCGGCCGCCGAGGCGCCGGCGCGCACCCCGGTCGTCTCGCGCTCCGACCGCCGCGAGGCCTCCGACCCGGTGAAGGTCGCCGCGCTGTCGCAGGCCGAGGGTGGGGCGATGACGGTCACCGAGTCCCTCTCCGACAACGACCCGCGCGACATCGCCCGGGCGCTGCTGGGCGAGTACGGCTTCTCGTCCGACCAGTTCGGCTGCCTCGACTCGCTGTGGACCAAGGAGAGCGGCTGGAACATCCACGCCGACAACCCGTCGTCCTCGGCCTACGGCATCCCGCAGGCGCTCACCGCCACCCACGACCTCGGTGCCGACTACATGACCAACCCGGTCACCCAGATCGAGTGGGGCCTCGGCTACATCCGCGACCGCTACGGCTCGCCGTGCAGCGCCTGGGGCCACAGCCAGAGCACTGGCTGGTACTAGCGAAGTCGCGACCCGCGTGACGAGACCCGATCTTGGCTTGCGGGTTACGACAAGGTCCCGCTCAGCCGGCCGTGCATGGCCGCGCTCGGGGCGTTCAGCCCGACGATCTCCAGGGTGACCCCGCGGGCGGCGTACTTGGTCTCGACCGCGTCCAGCGCGGCGACGGTCGAGGCGTCCCAGACGTGCGAGGCGGTGAGGTCGACCACGACCCGCGGCGGGTCCTCGGCGTACGAAAACTGCGTGTAGAGATCGTTGCTGGAGGCGAAGAACAGCTCGCCGGTGACGCGGTACGTCGCGGTGCCGCCGTCCGGTGACAGTTCGCGAGTGACCTCGGCCAGGTGGGCGACGCGGCGGGCGAAGAGCATCATCGCGACCAGCACGCCGGCGACGACGCCGATGGCGAGGTTCTCGGTGGCGACCACGACGGCCACCGTCACGAGCATCACGGCGGTCTCGCTGCGCGGCATCCGCCGCAGGGTCGCGGGCCGGATGCTGTGCCAGTCGAAGGTGGTGACCGCGACGACCGTCATCACGCAGGCCAGGGCCACCATCGGGATCCGGCCCACCGTCTCGCCTAGGCCGACGACGAGGACGAGCAGCCACACGCCGGTCATGAACGCCGAGACGCGCGAGCGGGCGCCGGCCTCCTTCACGTTGACCATCGTCTGGCCGATCATCGCGCAGCCGCCCATGCCGCCGAAGAACCCGGTGACCAGGTTCGCGCCGCCTTGGCCGAGCGCCTCGCGGGTCTTGCTCGACCGGGTGTCGGTGAGGTCGTCGACCAGCTTGGCGGTCATCAGCGACTCCATCAGCCCGACCAGCGCCACCGCCAGGGCGTACGGCGCGATCACCCGCAGCGTCTCGCCCGTCATCGGCACGTCCGGCCAGACCAGGCCGGGCAGGCTGGTCGGCAGCTCGCCCTCCCCGGAGAGCAGGGGTACGTCGAGGCCGCCGACCGCGACCAGCACACCCAGCAGCAGCACCGCGATCAGCGGCGCCGGCACCACCCGAGTGACCCGGGGGAGCAGCACCAGGACCACGACCGCCAGCACCGCGAGCGCGTAGACGGGGCCGCCGTGCCCGACCAGGTGCGGCACCTGGGCGACGAAGATGAGGAGGCAGAGGGCGTTGACGAAGCCCACCATCACCGAGCGCGGGATGAACCTCATCAGCCGGCCCAGCCCGGCCAGGCCCAGCACCAGCTGCATCGCCCCGGCGAGGAGCACGGTGGCGATGAGGTACTCCATGCCGTGCGAGGCGACCAACGGAGCGATCACCAGCGCCGTGGCGCCGGCCGCGCCGGAGACCATCGCGGGCCGGCCGCCGAGCACCGCCGCGGTCACGGCCATGGTGAAGCTGGTGAACATCCCCACCCGCGGGTCGACCCCGGCCAGCACCGAGAACGACAGCGCCTCCGGGATCATCGCCAGCGCCACCACGAGCCCCGCGACCACCTCAGTGCGCAGCAGGCGGGGCGAGCGGAGGACTGTCAGGACGGTGGGGCTGGCGGACACCGGAGAAGGCTAGGAGCACTCGCCCCGTTCCCGTGAAACGCCGACCCGTCACTGAATGCCCCGTTTCTGCGGCGTGTCGGCCACGGATCGACGGCTCGGTGAGGGCTGGATGGACGACGTGTCCTCCGACTTCCGCACCGACCGCGTGGGCGCGGCCCTCGCCGGCACCAACCCGACCGTGCTGCGCCGGATGCGGGCCGGGTTCGCCGTCATCGGCGACAACCAGCACCTGCCGGGCTACTGCGTGCTGGTCAGCGACACCCCGGGCATCGACCAGCTGACCGACCTGTCGCCGGCACGACAGCTGGTCTTCCTGGAGGACATGGCCCTCCTCGGTCGCGCCGTCTCCGCCGTGTGCGCGCGCCGCGACCCCGAGGGGTTCCGCCGCATCAACCTGGAGATCCAGGGCAACACCGACGCGTTCCTGCATGCCCACGTCACCCCGCGCTACCACTGGGAGCCGGCCGAGGTCGTCGGCTGGCCGGCCGCCCGGTGGCACTGGGAGGGCCGGGTCCCGCCCGCGCCGTACGACGACCCCGCGTACGACGGCCTGCGCCACGAGCTCGGCGAGGAGCTGGACCGACTCGCCGGCTGACGCCGCTCAGGGGTGGGTCATCGACTCCACGTCGAGCGCCTCGTCGAGCTGCTCCTCGGTGAGCTCGCCGCGGTCGACGTACCCGAGGGCCAGGACGGTCTCGCGGATCGTCGCGCCGTCGGCGAGCGCCTTCTTGGCGATCTTGGCGGCGGCCTCGTAGCCGATGTGCTTGTTGAGCGGCGTGACCACCGAGGGGGACGACTCGGCGTACTGCCGCATCCGCTCGGGGTTGGCGGTGATGCCGTCGACGCAGCGCTCGGCGAGGACCCGCGAGGCGGCGGCCAGGAGCCGGGTCGACTCGAGGACGTTGCGGGCGATGACGGGCATGGCCACGTTCAGCTCGAAGCTGCCGCTCGCGCCGGCCGCGGTGACCGCGGCGTCGTTGCCGACGACCTGGAAGCAGACCATCAGCGTCGCCTCCGGGAGCACCGGGTTGACCTTGCCGGGCATGATGCTCGACCCGGGCTGCAGGTCGGGCAGGTGGATCTCGGAGAGACCGGTGGTCGGGCCGGACGACATCCAGCGCAGGTCGTTGCAGACCTTGGTGAGGCCGACGGCGTACGTCCTCAGGACCCCGCTGAGCTCGACCAGCGAGTCGCGGGTGCCCTGGGCCTCGAAGTGGTTGCGGGCCTCGGTGAACTCCTGCCCGGTCAGCTCCCCGAGTACGGCGATCGCGCGCTCCGCGAAGCCGGCGGGGGTGTTGATGCCGGTGCCGACGGCGGTGCCGCCGAGGGGCAGCTCGCGGACCCGGGGGAGCACCGAGGCCAGTCGCTCGGCGGCGTAGCGGACGGTCGCGGCGTACCCCGAGAACTCCTGGCCGAGCATGACCGGGGTGGCGTCCATCAGGTGCGTCCGGCCGGACTTCACCAGGCCCGCGAACTCCTCGGCCTTCGCCTCGAGCGATGTCGCGAGGACGTCGAGCGCCGGCAGCAGGTCGTCGACGACGGCCAGGGTCGCCGCGACGTGGATCGCGGTCGGGAAGGTGTCGTTGCTGGACTGGCTGGCGTTGACGTGGTCGTTGGGGTGCACCTCGGTGCCGGCGCGGGCGGCCAGGCTGGCGATGACCTCGTTGGCGTTCATGTTGGAGCTGGTGCCCGAGCCGGTCTGGAAGACGTCGATGGGGAACTCCGCGTCGTGTGTCCCGGCGGCCACCTCGGCGGCGGCGTCCCGGATCGCGTACGCCTGCTCCCGCGGCAGCACGCCCAGCTCGAAGTTGGCCCACGCGGCGGCCTGCTTGACCGTGCCGAGCGCCTGGACGAGCCGGGGCTCGATCGGGGTGCCGCTGATCGGGAAGTTCTCCACCGCCCGCTGGGTCTGGGCCCGCCACAGGGCGTCGGCCGGGACGAGGACCTCGCCCATGGAGTCGTGCTCGGTGCGGAACTGCTGGTCGTCGCTCACTCCTGCGACGGTACCCGCGCGACGTAGAGCCAGTAGTGCTCGTCGCGGTCCTGCAGTCGGACCTCCAGCGGCCTCGCCTCGGCGCTGCCGAAGACGCCGGCCAGCGTGGTCTCGAGGTCCGGCGCGACGTCGGCCGACCACACGACCAGCGCACCGCCGGGCCGCAGCGCCGCGCGCGCCGTCTCGAGGAAACGGGTCTGGTAGAGCCGGGCGTTGGTGTCGTGGACCAGGTAGCCGGGACCGTTGTCGACGTCCAGCAGCACGAGGTCGTACGACGCCGGCCGCGCCTCGGCCATCGCGACCGCGACGTCGGCGACCACGAGCGCCGCGCGCTCGTCGGCCAGCAGGGTCGGGCCGTGCGGCACGGTGCCGTCGCGCATCCAGCCGACCAGCGCCTCCTCGATCTCCACGACCGCGCACCGCTCGACCCGGCTGTCGGCGAGCACCTCGTGCAGGGTGAAGCCCAGGCCGAGCCCGCCGACGACGACCGCCCGTGGGTCGGCGACCAGGTCGAGTGCGGCCGTGGCGAGGGCCTGCTCGGTGCTGGTCTCGAGCGTGTCCATCACGAAGACGCCGTTGGCGCGCAGCTCCAGCACCACCGGCGCACCCTCGTCGCGGCGCTCCCGCAGGACCAGCTCTCCGCGCTCGGACTCGGCGCGCGCGACCTCGACGTACTCCACCCGGACAGCCTGCCAGGCCGGTCCGGGCGGCCCGACGTCAGTCGAAGATCTCGCTGAGCCAGCTCTCCTTGCGCTTCTTCTTGTAGGAGCCCTGGTCGTAGCGGCGGTCGTCGTAGCGCCGGTCGTCACGGTCCCGGCGGTCGTCCCGGCGGTCGTCGCGGTCGTAGCGCTCGTACGACGGCGCGGGGGCCGGCGGCGGCACCGGTGCGGCCGCGGCGGGCTGGCCCAGCGAGCGGTCGATGATCTTGTCGAGCTCACCCCGGTCCAGCCAGACGCCCCGGCAGGTGGGGCAGTAGTCGATCTCGATCCCGCTGCGCTCGCTCATCACCAGCGTGGTCTCGTCGGTCGGGCACTTCATCGGGTCCTCCTGGGGGTCACCCCTGTCCAACGTCCGCGTCGCGCGGGAGGTTCCGGGTACCGGGCGCACATGAACCAGCACCAGGACGACGCGCAGGAATCCGCCGGCCAGGTCTCTGAGGTCGGCGCGATGGACCCGGCCGACGCCGACACCGAGATCTCCGACGACCAGGGCGTCGCGGGCAACCCCGATGCCGACAACGCGCTCGAGGAGGGCGAGGATGCCGGGCCGAACGGCAAGCCGGCCGGCAACAAGGAGTCGAACCGCAGCTACTGACACACAGTCGTCACCGCGCTCTCACCGTTCTCTCATGCTTGCTGCCTACCGTGGTCGGTGAACGATCAACTACCTCCTCGGAAAGGCAGCATCGTGAAGTCACTCCTCGGGAACCACGCACCCGCGTCCGCCCAGGACGCCGTCCTCCTCCTCGCCCGGGTCCTGCTCGGCGTCGTGCTGGTCAGCCACGGCTGGCAGAAGGTCGTCACCAACGGCTTCGGCGGCACGGCCGACGGCTTCGACATGATGGGCATCCCCGCGCCGTACGCCGCCGCCGTGTTCGCCGGCCTGGTCGAGCTGGTCGGTGGGGCGCTGCTCCTGCTCGGCCTGATCACCCAGGTCGTCGGCGTCCTGGTCGCCGCGAACATGGCCGGCGCCTTCTGGTTCGCCCACCGCGGCACGGAGGTGATGGCCAGCGAGGGCGGCTGGGAGCTGGTCGGCGTGATCGGCCTGGCCGGCCTGGTGTTCGCCGCCGTCGGCCCCGGCCGGCTCTCGCTCGACCATGCGCTGTCCGGACGCCAGCAGGTCGGCGAGCCGGTCCTCAGCAAGGAGGCCCGGGAGCCCGCCCGCGCCTGATCGCCGAGTCAGCAGAAACCGAGGGCCGAGTCAGCACTACTGGTGCTGACTCGGCCCTCCACTTCTGCTGACTGGGCAGTGGGGCTACTGGGCGGAGCGGACGCGGAGGCCCGTCACGGGGACCGTGACGGTGCCGGACGGGTCGGTGAAGAAGTCGTTGCCCTGGTGGTCGACGACGATGAAGGCGGGGAAGTCCTCGACCTCGATCTTCCAGACCGCCTCCATGCCGAGCTCGGCGTACTCGATGACCTCCTGGCTGCGGATGCAGTCCTGGGCCAGCCGGGCCGCGGGGCCGCCGATCGAGCCGAGGTAGAAGCCGCCGTGGGCGTGGCAGGCCTCGGTGACGGCCTTCGAGCGGTTGCCCTTGGCCAGCATCACCATCGAGCCGCCCGCGGCCTGGAACTGCTCGACGTAGGAGTCCATGCGACCCGCGGTGGTGGGGCCGAACGAGCCCGAGGCCATCCCCTCCGGCGTCTTGGCCGGGCCGGCGTAGTAGACCGGGTGGTCCTTCAGGTACTGCGGCATCTCCTCGCCCGCGTCGAGCCGCTCCTTGATCTTCGCGTGCGCGATGTCGCGCGCGACGACCAGCGGGCCGGTCAGCGAGAGCCGGGTCTTCACCGGGTGCTTGCGCAGCTCGGCGAGGATCTCGCTCATCGGCTGGTTGAGGTCGATCTGGACGACCTCGCCGCCCGCGATGTCCTCGGCGACGCCGGCGTCGGGCATGTACTGCGCGGGGTCGGTCTCCAGCTGCTCGAGGAAGACGCCCTCGGGGGTGATCTTCCCGAGCGCCTGGCGGTCGGCCGAGCAGGACACCGCGATCGCGACCGGGCAGGACGCGCCGTGCCGGGGGAGCCGGACGACGCGGACGTCGTGGCAGAAGTACTTGCCGCCGAACTGGGCGCCGATGCCGAACGACTGGGTCAGCTTGAAGACCTCCTCCTCCAACTCGAGGTCGCGGAAGCCGTGAGCGGACATCGAGCCCTCGGTCGGGAGGTGGTCGAGGTAGTGCGCCGAGGCGTACTTGGCGGTCTTCAGCGCGAACTCCGCGCTGGTGCCGCCGATCACCACCGCCAGGTGGTACGGCGGGCAGGCGGCCGTGCCGAGGGAGCGGATCTTCTCGTCCAGGAACTCCAGCATCCGGGTCGGGTTGAGGACCGCCTTGGTCTCCTGGAACAGGAACGACTTGTTGGCCGAACCGCCGCCCTTGGCCATGAAGAGGAACTTGTACTCCTGCCGAGGAATCCCATCTGGCCCACTCGTCTGCGGGGTCGAGTAGAGCTCGATCTGCGCGGGCAGGTTGGTGCCGGTGTTCTTCTCGTCGTACGTCGTCAGCGGCGCCAGCTGGGAGTAGCGCAGGTTGAGCTTCGTGTAGGCGTCGTACACGCCGCGGGAGATCGCCTCGCCGTCATCGACGCCGGTCAGCACGCCCTCGGACTTCTTGCCCATCACGATCGCGGTGCCGGTGTCCTGGCACATCGGCAGCACGCCGCCCGCGGAGATGTTGACGTTCTTCAGCAGGTCGAGCGCCACGAACCGGTCGTTCCCGGAGGCCTCGGGGTCGTCGATGATCTTCCGCAGCTGGGCCAGGTGCGCCGGGCGCAGGTAGTGGGAGATGTCGTGCATCGCCTCCGACGTCAGCCGCTGGATCGCCTCGGGGGAGACCCGCAGGAACGTCTGGCCGTCGGCCTCGAAGGTCGAGACGCCCTCGGTCGTGATCAGCCGGTACGGCGTCTCGTCGGTGCCGAGGGGCAGGAGGTCGGAGTAACGGAACTCTGGTTCGGTCGCCACGAGCCGCCAGCGTACGCCGCGCCGTGGTCGTTCATCGCAGGACCTCCGAAAGGCCACCTAGGAGTACCGTCCGAGCCATGCCCACCCCTCAGGGTGAGCGCCGGCGCAATCCCATGCGCCCTTGAATCAGGAGAACACGTGAAGGTACGCACCTCGTTCATCTCGGTCCTGGCGGTCGCGTCGCTCATCTCGCTCGCGGCCTGCGCTCCTCCCGAGGACGACAAGGACTCGGGGTCCGGCAGCTCCGCCGACGCCGCCGAGGCCACGTCGGCCGCCGACCTCGGGGGCCTGGAGGGTCTCGTCGACGCCGCCGAGGAGGAGGGTGAGCTCAACGTCATCGCCCTGCCCCCGGACTGGGCCAACTACGGCGCGATCATCGACGCCTTCGAGGCCAAGTACGACATCACGGTCAACTCGGCGCAGCCCGACGCGGCGAGCCAGGACGAGATCAACGCGGCGAACCAGCTCGCCGGCACCGACCGCGCACCCGACGTGTTCGACCTCGGTCAGTCGGTGGCGCTCGCGAACACCGACATGTTCGCGCCGTACCAGGTGGAGACGTTCGACGACATCCCGGCCGAGTTCAAGGACCCGGACGGCACCTGGGTCAACGACTACGGCGGCTTCATGTCGGTCGGCTACGACTCCGCCAAGGTGCCGGACGTGACGTCGCTCGACGACCTACTCGGCTCGGAGTTCAAGGGCAAGGTCGCGCTCAACGGCGACCCGACCCAGGCCGGTGCCGCGTTCAGCGGCGTCGTGATGGCCTCGGTGGCCAACGGCGGCTCGGCGGACGACATCGCTCCGGGCGTCGACTACTTCGCCGAGCTGAAGAAGGCCGGCAGCTTCCTGCCGGTCGACCCGACGGCCGCGACCATCGAGTCGGGCCAGACCCCGGTCGTCATCGACTGGGACTACCTCAACGCCGCCGAGTCGGCCAAGCTCGACAGCTGGAAGGTCTTCGTCCCCGAGGACGCCCCGATCGCGGGCTACTACTTCCAGGCCATCAACGCCGATGCCCCGCACCCGGCAGCGGCTCGGCTCTGGCAGGAGTTCCTCTACAGCGACGAGGGCCAGAACCTCTGGCTCGCCGGCGGTGCCCGCCCGGTGCGCGCCGACGCGATGGTCGAGGCCGGCACCATCGACCAGGAGCTGTACGACGCCCTGCCGGAGGTCACCGGCACGCCGGTGGTCCCGACCAACGAGCAGACCGAGACCATGGCGGCGTACCTCGCCGAGAACTGGGCGAAGGCCATCTCCTAAGTGACCACGACCGCTCCGCTGCCGGCCCCGGAGACGGGGCCGGCAGCCGACCGGAGGCGCGGGACCCGGTTGCGGCCGGGTCCCGTCCTCGGGCTGCTCCCGTTCCTCGTCTTCATCGGCATCTTCCTGCTGGTCCCGACCGTGACCGTCGTCATCGGCGCCTTCCAGGGTGACGACGGCGGCTTCTCCCTCGATCGCGTGCGCGCCCTCACCGAGGAGACGCCGATGCGCGCGCTCCGCGAGAGCCTGCTGCTGTCGCTCTCGTCGGCCGCCGTCGGCTCGGTCCTCGGGGCGCTGCTGGCCTACCTGGTGGTGACGGCCCCGCCCACGAGCGTGATGCGACGCGCGGTCACCGCGGTCTGCGGGGTCCTCGCGCAGTTCGGCGGCGTCACCCTGGCCTTCGCGTGGATGGCGACGCTCGGCTTCGGGGGCCTGCTGACCAACCTGCTCGCCGACGTGCTCGGACGGGACGACGCCGGGTCGGCGTGGCTCTACGAGCTGCCGGGCCTGGTCCTCGTCTACACCTACTTCCAGATCCCGTTGATGGTGATCGTCTTCCTGCCGGCGCTGGAGGGCTTGCGCCCGCAGTGGCGGGAGGCGGCGGTCAACCTCGGGGCGAGCACCCGGCAGTACTGGTTCCAGGTGGCCCTGCCGCTGCTGCGGCCGGCCTTCCTGGGCTCGGCGCTGCTGCTGTTCGCCAACGCGTTCGCGGCGTACGCCACCGCAGCCGCGCTGGTCAGCCAGGGTGCGCCGATCACTCCGCTGCTCATCCGCTCCGCCCTCACCAGCGAGATCGTCCTCGGGCAGGCCAACTTCGGCTACGCGCTGGCCCTCGAGATGGTGGTGGTCGTCGCGATCGTGATGGCGCTGTACGCCTGGCTCCTGAAGCGGACGTCGAGGTGGCTCTCGTGACCGGCTCGACGACGTGGCGGGTGCTCCGCTGGGTGCTGCTGCTGGCCTTCGGCCTGTTCTTCCTGCTGCCGCTGGCCGCCCTCCTCGACTTCAGCACGAAGGTCCCCGGGACCGGGGAGCGCACCGGGGAGGCGTGGCGGACCCTGCTGGACGACCCCACCCTGACCGAGGCCATCACCACGTCGGTGCTGCTGGCGCTGCTCACCGTCGTCGGGATGGTGGTGCTGCTGGTGCCGACGATGATCTGGGTCCGGCTCCGGGTGCCGCGAGCCTCCCGGCTCGTCGAGTTCCTGTGCCTGCTCCCGCTGACCATCCCGGCCCTGGTGATCGTGGTCGGGATCAAGAACGTCTACGCCTGGGTGCACTACTTCATGGGGGACTCCGCCCTGACGCTCACCTTCGTGTACGTCGTGCTGGTGCTGCCCTACGCCTACCGCTCCCTCGACGCCGCCCTGTCGTCGATCGACGCGGTGACCCTCGCGGAGGCGGCCCGCTCGCTCGGCGCGAGCTGGCTGACCGTGATCGTCCGGGTGATCACCCCCAACATCTGGACGGGGGTGCTCGGTGCCGCCTTCATCTCGGTCGCGTTGGTGCTCGGCGAGTACACCGTCGCCTCCCTGCAGAACTACGAGACCCTGCCCGTGGTGATCGTCCTGCTCGGCAAGAGCGACGCTCCCCAGTCGATGGCCCTCTCCCTGGCCTCGATCCTGTTCGCCGCTGTCCTGCTGGTGCTCCTGTCGTTCCTCGACCGGCGCCGGCGTACCTCCGGAGGGAAGTGACCATGACCGACGAGAACCCGAACGCCGGCCTGGCCGTGTCGATGAGCGGTCTGCGCCGTTCGTACGGCGACGTGCACGCGCTCGACGGACTGGACCTCCGGCTCGGGCCGGGCGAGCTGGTCGCGCTGCTCGGACCCTCCGGCTGCGGCAAGACCACGGCGCTGCGGATCCTGGCCGGACTGGAGCGGCAGGACGCCGGCACCATCACCGTCGGCGGCCGCGACATCAGCGGCGTACCCGCGAACAAGCGCGACATGGGCATGGTCTTCCAGGCCTACAGCCTCTTCCCGCACCTGACGGTCCTCGACAACGTGGCCTTCGGGCTCAAGCTGCGGGGCCGCTCGCGCAAGGTGCGGCACGCCCGCGCGACGGCGATGCTCGAGCTGGTGGGCCTGGCCCAGCACCGCGGCCGCTACGCCAACCAGCTCTCCGGCGGCCAGCAGCAGCGGGTCGCCCTGGCCCGGGCCCTGGCCGTGGAGCCGGCGGTGCTGCTCCTCGACGAGCCGCTCTCGGCGCTCGACGCCAAGGTGCGCGTGCAGCTGCGCGACGAGATCCGCCGGATCCAGCTCGACGTCGGCACCACGACCCTGTTCGTCACCCACGACCAGGAGGAGGCGCTGGCCGTCGCCGACCGCGTCGGCGTCATGAACGCCGGGCGCCTCGACCAGATCGCCACGCCCGCCGAGCTCTACAGCGCCCCGGCGACGCCGTTCGTCGGCGAGTTCGTCGGGCTCAGCAACCGGATCCCCGCGCGGGTCTCCGGCGGCGTCGCCGACGTCCTCGGCACCCCCGTCCCCACGTTGGCGGGGTCGGCCGAGGGGTCCGGGGTCGCGCTCGTCCGTCCCGAGTCCGTGTCGCTCGTCGCCGACGACACCGGTACGGCGACCGTGCTGTCGGTGGCCTTCCTGGGCGGGCTGTCCCGGGTGACGGCGGCCCTCGGGGACGGCACCCTGGTGGTCGCCCAGCTCGGCAACGCCGAGGCGCAGGCCCTCGCCGCGGGCACCCGGGTCCGGATCGTCGTCGACCCGATCCCGGTGCTGGTGGTCGCGACCGACGGCTGAGAGGCCTGACTAGGATCGCGGGGTGAGCAGCGGCGACCGGGCACCTCGCCCGGTCGGGGCGACGACGCTCGACGATCTCACCCGCGCCCTGGCCGAGCTGCGGGCCTGGGCGGGCGGCCCGTCGTACGCCGCCCTCGCGACGCGGGTCGGCGGGCTGAGGAGCGAGCGTGGGCTCCGCACCGGCCGGCCGGGCAAGGTGACGGTCTACGACTGTTTCCGGCCGGGGCGGCGACGCCTCGACGGCGAGCTCTACCTCGATCTGGTCACCGTGCTCGGGGTGCCCGCCGGCGACCTGGCGCACTGGCGGGCGGCCTTCCGCGACGTGCACGGGGCGGGCGCGGCCCCGGAGCGGCCGCCGCTGGTCCGGCCGCGCCGGGAGCTGGTCGGCCGCGACGAGGTGCTGCGCACGGTGGTGGCGCACCCGCCCGGCGGCGTCACCTCGGTCGTCGGCCTCGCCGGCATCGGCAAGACCGAGGTCGCGCTCCACGTGGCCCGGGTCTGGCAGGACCGGCTCGGCCCGGCCTGCCGCACGGTCGGCCTGGACGCGCGCGGCTACGACCCCGAGCGGCCGCCGCTCGACCCCTCGGCCGTGCTGGGTGGCCTGCTCGTCGGCCTCGGCGTCGTCCCGCAGCGGTACGACGCCCTGGACCTCGCGGGCCGTCGCGAGCTGCTGTGGCGCGAGCTGTCCGCGACGCCGGCCGTGGTGCTGCTCGACAACGTCCGCGACGCGACGCCGGTCGCCGCGCTGCTCCCCATCCCGCCGCGGGCCCGCGTCCTGGTGACCGGGCGGCGGGCGCTGACCGGCCTGCCCCGCGCCACCGAGCACCGAGAGGTGGTCCTCACCGAGCTCTCGGAATCCGCTGCGCTGGACCTGCTCGCCCGGACCGGCGGTCGCGACGTACGGGTCGAGGACCGGGCGGCCGCGGAGCGGATCGTCCGGGCCTGCGGCCGGATGGCGCTCGACCTCACCGTCGCCGGGGCGCTGGTCGCCGCCCAGCCGGAGTGGACCCTGGACGACCACGCCGCCCGGCTCGAGGCGCTCCCGCGCGACGAGCGGCTCCGCCCGGCGCTGCGGATGGGCCACGACCTACTTCCCGTCGACGTCGCCGCGACCCTCCGGGCCCTGGCCCTGCACCCCGGGCCCGAGCTCACGGAGTGGGTCGTCGCGGCGCTGGCGGGGGTGGCCGAGGACGTGGCCGCGGACCACCTCGAGCAGCTGGTCGCCGAGCAGCTGCTCCGCCAGGACGGACGCGGGCGCTACCTCCTGCACGACGTGGTCCGGGCCTTCGCGACCCACCTCGGGCTCATCGTGGACCCGCGGTCGGCCCAGCAGGCCGCGCGTGAGCGGCTGCTCGACACCGTGGTCGAGCGGACCCGTGAGCACGCACCGGCGGGCGACCCGGACGTCGGCTGGCTCACTGACGAGCAGTCGTCGTTGCTCGCCGTCGCGGACGCGGCCCCCGGGTGGGGGCGTCCTCGGGCGACCGCCGACGTCGCGCTGCTGCTGGCCGACCACCTGGAGGTGACCGGCCAGTGGGCGACCTGCGACGCGCTCTGCACGCACGCCCTGGACGCGGGCGTCGACGACCGCGGCGTACGGCGCCTGCGCGCCCGCAGCCTCGAGATGCGCGGCCGGCTCGACGAGGCGTTGGCCGAGCTGGAGCGGGCCCACGACGTCGAGGATCCCGCCGACACCGAGGCGGCGCGCGTGGTGAACGGCATCGGCAACATCCACAAGCACCGCGGTCGCTACCGCGACGCCGTCCACGCCTACGCCCGCTCGGTCCGCCTCGCGGCCGCGCGCGGGCATGACCAGGCCCGCGGTCGGGCGCTCGGCAACCTCGCCGACACCCTGCGCCTCCTCGGTCACCCCCGGATCGGTGCGGAGGTCTACGACGCCTGCGAGGAGTACGCCGCCCGCGCGGGCGACGACCTCGCGCTGGCCATCGTGCGCAGCAACCGGCCGCTGCTCGCGGAGGCGCTCGGTGACCCGGTCGGGGCGGTCCGGCTCGGCATCGAGGCCGTGACCGAGCTGGAGACGGGCGGATTCGCCACCCTGGCGGCGATCAGCCGGGGCTGGCTGGCCCGGCACCGCGAGCAGGTCGGCGACCTCGAGGCGTGTGCGACCGACCTGGCACACGCCGAGACCGCCCTGGCCCGGCACGAGCTGGGCGAGGCGCTGGCCCTGCTCGACGTCACCCGCGGGCGGCTGCTGGCCGGTCAGGGCGACCCGGCGGCCGGCGTCCGCGTCCTGGAGGGGGCGCTGGCCCGGTCCCGCGAGCACGGCTGGGGCTCGCCCGAGGTCGAGGCGATGCTCGCCCTGGGCGACCTCGCCGCCGCGGGGGAGGACCCCGCCACCGCCGTGCGCTGGTACGACGAGGCCGAGGCGCTCGCCGAGCGGCAGAGCCGCCGCCCCGAGCGGGACCGGGCCCGGTCCGCCCGCACTACCCTGGTGCCGTGATCGAGCCGCACCAGCAGCGCATCTCCGACGACGACCGGCACCGCACGGCCGAGTTCCTGCGCCAGGCCGCCGGCGAGGGCCGGATCGACCTGGAGGAGCTCGACGAGCGGCTGGAGGCGGCGTACGCCGCGAAGGTGTACGGCGACCTGGTGCCGCTGGTCGTCGACCTGCCCGGCGCGGAGGCCCCGCTGCCGACCGGTCTGGTGCCGGCCCCGCGGCCCGGCCAGCTGCCGGCGCCGACCGGGGCGCCGCGCTACGGCACGAGCATCGCGGTGATGAGCGGGACGGACCGCAAGGGGGTCTGGGAGGTCCCGCCGATCCACACGGCGTTCACGATGATGGGCGGGGTCGACATCGACCTGCGCGAGGCGGT
This sequence comes from Nocardioides lianchengensis, assembly GCF_900101465.1. GTDB lineage: Bacteria > Actinomycetota > Actinomycetes > Propionibacteriales > Nocardioidaceae > Nocardioides > Nocardioides lianchengensis. The sequence continues at coordinate 190,276 of NZ_FMZM01000008.1, read as the reverse complement.
CTTCACGACGCCGGAGGTCGTCATCACCGCCAACGCCGTCATGGGGGCCGTCGACGTCATCGTCAACGCCTGGACCCGGGTCACGGTCGAGGGGGTCGGGATCATGGGCACCTTCGAGGAGGGCCGGGCCAAGGTCGATCCCGAGATCGGCCCGGCCTCCCCGCACGTACGGGTCCGCGGCGTCGCGCTGATGGGCGCGGTCACCGTCGTGCGCAAGCCGATGCCCGGCGAGAAGCGCAAGCGCCTCCGCCGGGCATCCGACTGAGTCGTCCCGAGGATCAGGCCGGCCAACGCTCCGCGCAGGCCGTGATGAACTGCTGCCCGTTCGGCAGCACCCGGTAGTCGAAGAACGACCCGTCCGTGAAGGTGAACCGGACGACGACCGCGCCGCCCTGGGCCCTCTTGCCCGTGTCGACGACCGAGCGCACCTGCTCGCCGGTGATCCGCAGCACGAAGGTCGGCGGGTCCTGCTGGCCGTTGAGGCCGAAGTCCCACAGCGAGAGCCCGCGAGCGCTGAGGGCGGCGTACCGGAGCTCGCCCTCGCGCGGGAGCGCCGCGGCGATGCTGTCGGCGTCGCCCCCGACGTGCTTCTTGCCGGACACCGCGTTGGTCGCGGCATCGACGGCCTTCATCGCGATCTGGGTGCCGTTCAGCAGGCGGCCTCCGCCGCCCCGCCCGTACGCCGCCGGCAGCACGCCGGCCGTGGCGACGAAGGCGTCCTCAGGGCCGAGCTGCCCGGCGAGGACGGCGGCGTGGTCGATGCCCATCGAGGCGAGCTTGGCGGTCAGCTTGTCGAACAGACCCATCTCAGGAGTCCTCTCGGTCGGTCCGGAGCTCGTGGACGAGGGCGACCAGCCCGACCAGCGCGACGAGGCCGAGGACGCCGGCCACGGGCAACCGGCCGAGGTCCTCCAGCCGGCCGAGAAGCCCGCCGAAGCGGCGGCTGTCGTTCTCGACGATCCAGGAGTCCCAGAGGGACGGGATCGTGAGGGCGCCGGCGAGGGCGCCGAAGAACGCGGTCGTGGCGGCCAGGCCGAGCCACGAGGTCGTGTCCTCCTCCGGCGCGGGTCCGCGCTCGATCGCAGGATGCGGGGTGGGGCCGTCGGGCACCGAGACCTCCGGGGGTTGGGGGAGCTGTCCCGGCGATCGTGTCCCTTCGGGCCGTACGACGACGGGGCGGGCGCCGGAGTCCGAACGACCCCGAACGCCCGCCCCGTCGGGTGGGTCCGTGCGACTCAGCCGGCGGCCGCCGGCTGCTCGGCTGCCTCGGCCATCGCGTTGCCGAGGATCCGTCCGGCGTTGGCCTTGTCGACCGTCAGGTTCTCGCCCGTCGCCGGGTCGAAGAGGTGCATCTTGCGCGAGTCGATCCAGATCTGCGCCTCCTCGCCCTCCTTGATCCTGCTGGTGCCGTCGAGGGCGACGACGAGCTGCGTGCGCAGCGACTCGCCGTCGAGGTCGCGCTCGAGCTGGCGCAGCTGCTCCTCGACCTCGGGCGGGGCCTCGAAGGGGATGTAGGCGTAGGTCTCGTTGCCGAGCCACTCCACGACCTCGACCTTCGCGGTGAAGGTCGACGCCTCGTCCTTGGCCTCGATCACCGAGGCGTCCTCGAAGTTCTCCGGCCGGATGCCGGCGATGAGCAGGCCCTTGCCGGCCACCTTCTCGGCCTTGTCGGCCGGGATCTGCACGGAGCCGAACGGCAGCTTGACGGTGGTGCCGTCGACCTCGGCCGGCAGGAAGTTCATCGGCGGAGAGCCGATGAAGCCCGCGACGAACAGGTTGCCGGGGTTGTCGTAGAGCTCGCGCGGAGAGGCGAGCTGCTGGAGCACACCGCGCTTGAGGACGGCGACGCGGTCGCCCAGCGTCATCGCCTCGGTCTGGTCGTGGGTGACGTAGACGGTGGTGATGCCGAGCTTCTTCTGCAGCCGGGAGATCTCGGTGCGCATCTGGCCACGGAGCTTGGCATCGAGGTTGGACAGCGGCTCGTCGAAGAGGAACGCGTCGGCCTCGCGGACGATCGCCCGACCCATCGCGACCCGCTGGCGCTGACCACCGGAGAGGTTGGCCGGCTTGCGCTCCAGGTGCTCGTCCAGCTCCAGCGTCTTGGACGCCTCGCGCACCTTCTTGTCGACCTCGTCGTTGCTCGCGCCGGCCAGCCGGAGCGGGAACGCGATGTTCTCGTAGACCGACAGGTGGGGGTAGAGAGCGTAGTTCTGGAACACCATGGCCAGGTTGCGCTCGCGCGGGGCCAGGTCGTTGACTCGCTTGTCCCCGATGACCATGTCGCCGGAGGTGATGTCCTCCAGGCCCACGATCATCCGCAGCAGGGTCGACTTCCCGCAGCCCGACGGGCCGACCAGGATCACGAACTCCCCGTCGGCGACGTCGATGGAGACGTCGTTCACGGCCGGGAAGCCGTCGCCGTACTTCTTGACGATGTTCTTCATGGTGATGGCAGCCATGGCGTTATCCCTTCACCGCGCCGGACGTCAGTCCGGCCACGATCTTGCGCTGGAAGAGCAGGACGATGACGACGATCGGGATCGTCGCGATGACGGCGGCGGCGGCGAGCAGGCCCGCCGGCCGCTGGAACGGGTCGGGTCCGACGAAGAACGAGAGTGCCGCCGGGATCGGTCGGGCGTTCTCGGTCGAGGTCAGCGTGATCCCGAAGACGAAGTCGTTCCAGGCGAAGAAGAACGTCAGGATCGCTGCGGTGAAGACACCGGGTGCCGCGAGCGGGACGATCACCTTGCGGAACGCCTGCCACGACGTGGCGCCGTCGACCTGCGCGGCCTGCTCCATCTCCCACGGGATCTCCCGGAAGAAGGCGGAGAGGGTCCAGATCGCCAGCGGCAGCGTGAACGACATGTAGGGGATGATCAGCCCCGGCCAGGTGTCGTAGAGGCCGATGGTGCGCCACAGGTCGAACAGCGGGCTGACCAGGGAGACCACCGGGAACATCGCGATGGCCAGGGCCACGGTCAGCACGAACTTCTTGCCGCGGAACTCCAGACGGGCGATGGCGTACGCCGCGAGCGTCGCGATGATCACCGAGAGCAGCGTGGCGATCAGGCTGATCCCCAGCGAGTTCAGGATGGCCCGACGGAACTGCTCGTCGTCCCACACCGCCTGGTAGTTGTCCCAGCCGGTGAAGGAGTCGAGCGGGAGGAAGCCGGGGTCGGTGCCGTTGGACACCGCGTCCTGACTCTTGAAGGACAGCGAGACGATCCACGCGACGGGCAGCAGGCACCACACGAGCACCGCTGCGACGCCGACGACGAGTCCGGTCTTCTTCATCTCAACCCTCCCCTCGGGCCTGGGCCAGGTCGACCCGGAACAGCTTGACGATGATGAACGCCACCAGCAGCACCGACAGGAAGAGCAGGACGGCGAGCGCCGAGCCCATGCCGAGCTGGAACTGCTCGATGGTCTGCCGGTAGGTGAGGAACGAGATCGACTCGGTGTTCACCGCACCGTTCGTCATCACGAAGATGTTGTCGAAGATGCGGTACGCGTCGAGGGCCCGGAACAGCACCGCGACCATGATGGCCGCCCGCATGTTCGGGATGATCACCTTCCACAGCCGCTGCCACCAGGTGGCGCCGTCGACCTTGGCCGCCTCGATCATGTCGTCGGACACCTGGGCCAGGCCGGCCAGGAGCAGCAGCGACATGAACGGCGTCGTCTTCCAGATCTCCGAGACCATGATCGCGATGACGGCCGGCACGGTGTCGCCGAACCAGTTGAACTGGTCGTCGATGAACGGGAGCCAGCCGTTGACGAAGCCGTTCTGGTAAGTGAAGGCGAACTGCCAGGCGAAGCCCGAGACGACCGTGATGATGCCGTAGGGGATCAGGATCGAGGTCCGGATCACGCCGCGGGCGAAGATCACCCGGTGCATCACCATCGCGAAGATGAAGCCGATGACCAGCTCCACGCCGACGGTGACCACCATGTAGATCACCGTCATGCCGATGTCGCGCCAGAACAGCCCGTCGGTGAGGGCGGTGAGGTAGTTGCTAAGCCCGACGAACTCCTTGTCCTCGGGTGCGGTGAGCGAGTAGTTGTAGAACGACAGCCACAGGGCTCGCAGGATCGGGAACGCCGTGACGACGAGCATCACGACCAGGGCCGGGGCGACGAGCTTGGCGGCGAGCCGGCTCTCGGCCTTGGCGCGGTCGCTCGTCTCGGGGGCCTGGCGCCCGCCCTTGGTGGCGGGGGTGGCGACGGTGGAGGTCACAGCAGGGCCTTCCCTTCGAGCACCTCGGAGAGGAACTTCGCCGACTCCTTCGGGGTGGTGTCCGGGTCGACCGACTCGGGCGAGTGCCACACGCTCTGGATCGCGCTGGAGATCGTGGCGTAGTAGGCGCTCTTGGGTCGCGGACCACCCTGGTCGACGCTCTCCTGGAAGAGCGCGAGCAGGTCAGCGGGGTACGCCTCGGCCAGCTCGGGCGACTCGTAGGCCGACTGGGTCGCCGGCATCAGTCCGGCGTCGACGGCCAGTCGCACCTGCGACTCCGTCTCGGTGATGCACTGCGCGGCTTCGAGGGCGAGGTCGGGGTGCTTGCTGAACGCTCCGACCCCGATGTCGATGCCGCCGACCGGGGGCTTGGACTCCTCGCCCTCCACGGTGGCCGGGTAGCGGGCCCAGCCGAGGTCAGCGAAGTCCTCCTCGGTGATGTCGCCGCCGACCAGGCCCTTGTAGTTCTGGTAGACGAAGGTCCAGTTGGTCATGAACTCACCGGGCCCGGAGTACATGGCCGGCAGGCTGGTGCCCTCGCGGGACACGGAGAGGTCGCCCTGGGCGGCGCTGGACCCGGCCAACTGCTGGATGACGGTGGCGGCGGCCCGGCCGGCGTCCGAGTCGATGTCCACCGACGCGTCCTTGCCGGCCTCGACGTCCGAGATGATGTCGCCGCCCGCGCCCTGGATGAGCGCATTGATCCACACGACGTAGGCCTCGTACCGGTCGGCCTGGACGCCGACCTTCGCGTCCGGGACCGACGACGCGGCGTCGATGACCTGCTCCCAGGTCACGGGACCGCTCATGTCGAGCCCGGCCTGCTCGGCCAGGGACTTGCGGTACCAGAGCACCTGGGTGTTGGCCCACAGCGGAGCGGCGTACACCTTGTCGTCCCAGCGCACGGTCTCGGCGATGCCTTCGAGCGTGTCGTCGGTGAGCGTGTCGGCCGGCATCTCCTCGAGCCAGCCGGCGTTGGCGAACTCGGCCACGAAGACCGGGTCGAGGTTCATCAGGTCGGCGGTGTCGTCCTCGGCCGCCAGCCGGCGGGCCAGCTGGACGCGCTGGTCGGTGGCGCCGGTGGGCAGCAGCTCGGTCTCGATGTCGTAGCGGTCGGTGCTGCACCGCTCGGCGATGCCGTCGAGCACCTCGACGCCGTCGGGGTTGAGGTACCAGGTGAGCACCGGCTTGCCGGAGTCACCGCCGCAGGCGGTCAGCAGGCCGGCGGCGCAGGTCAGGACGGTCGCGGCCGCGAGCGACCGACGCCTCCTCCTCCGCCTCGGTGGTGGTGCGGATGACGACATGCGGCCCCTCCCCGGATCGTGTGGCACGTGTCACACGGTCTAGTCCCTGTTCACGTGGTTTGTCCACTAACCAAGGAGGGCTCTCAGGAAACGTCGTCGTCACCCCAAAAGGTGAGCGGGGTGGTTCAGGCTCGATCGGCGTTGCGGCGGATCACGGCGGTGAAGGTCTCGAACAGCTCGACCGGGAGGTCGTGGCCCATGCCGTCGACCAGCAGCAGCTCGCTGCCGGGGACCGCCGCGGCGGTCGCCCGCCCGCCAGAGACGTGCACCATCTTGTCGGCCAGGCCGTGCACGACCAGGGTCGGGACCCGGATGCCGCGCAGCCGCTGGCCGCGGTTGGGCTGGGTCAGCACGGCGACCATCTGGCGCAGCACGCCCGCCGGATTGATGCCGCGATCGAACGTCTCCTCGCCACGCAGGCGGGCACCCTCCTCCGGCTCGGGGTAGGCGGGCGATCCGATCAGCCGGGCCATCACGACGCTGCCGGCGACGTACTCCTCGCGCGAGTCGCCGCGTCCGCCCAGCAGGGTGGGGAGCAGCGAGGGGTGCTGCCAGCCGACGCTGCGCTTGCCGGTCGTCGACATGATGCTGGTCAGCGAGCGGACCCGGGACGGGGCGTCGAGGGCCACGGTCTGGGCGATCATGCCGCCCATCGACACGCCGACGACGTGGGCGGAGTCGAGGCCGAGGTGGTCGAGCAGCCCGACGGCGTCGCGCGCCAGGTCGGCGATGGAGTACGGCGCCCGCACCTTCGCGCCGGTGAACGCCCGGACCAGCGTGGCCCGGCCGACCCGCCCGGTCATCCGCGAGGAGCGGCCGGTGTCGCGGTTGTCGTAGCGGATGACGAAGAAGCCGCGGCCCGCGAGCATCCGGCAGAGCTCGGGGTCCCACCAGGTCATCGGGCCGCCGAGGCCCATGACGAGCAGCAGCGGCTCGTCGTCGGGGTCGCCGAACGTCTGGTAGCAGAGCTCGACGCCGTCGCCGACGGGAGCGAACAGCTCGGGGGAGACAAGGACCTCGGGCGCGCTGGTCATGGATAAGAGTGTTGCTGACACTGCCGCTGTCAGGAAATGCCCGGATGGTTGGAATTCCTACGATTTCGTGTGGCATCGCCGTAATCTGCTGGTGTGAGCCAGAACACCCTCGCCTCGTTCCTGCTCCCGGCGGGCTTCGCCCGACCCGGGGTCGGAGCGGTGCTGCGCGAGGCGAGCCTGGTCGGCGAGGCCGGTCGCCACGTCGTCCGGCGGGTCGGCGACCGACGGGTCCGCCACGCCACGCCGTACGGCGACCGCGCCCCGGAGCGGTTCGCCGACCCGGTGGTCCTGGTGCCGGGCTTCCTGGCCGGCGACCTGTCGCTGAGCCTGATGTCGACGGTGCTGCGCCAGCGCGGATTCCGCACCTACCGCTCGCACATCCGCGCCAATGTGGGCTGCACCCTCAACGCCGCGGCCCAGCTGGAGGCCCGGCTCGAGTCGATCGCGATGCGGCGCGGCAGCCGCGTGCAGGTCGTCGGGCACAGCCTCGGCGGGATGCTGGCCCGCGGGGTCGCCGTACGACGCCCGGACCTGGTGTCGGGCATCGTCACGATGGGCAGCCCGATGCTGGCGCCCGGCGCTCACCACCTGGCCCTCACCGCAAGCGTCGACGTCCTGGTCCGGCTGAGCCGGGCCGGGCTGCCCGGGCTGATGTCGGAGGAGTGCGTGGGCGGCGCCTGCGCGCGGCAGAGCTTCGACGAGAGTCGCGAGCCGCTGGCCGACGACGTCGCCTTCACCGCGATCTACAGCCGGCGCGACGGCATCGTCGACTGGCGGGCCTGCGTCGACCCGATCGCCGTCCCGGTCGAGGTGACCGCGAGCCACGTCGGCATGGCCGTGGACCCGCGGGTCGTCGACCAGGTCAGCGCCGCCCTGGCGACGCAGCTCACCCCGCTGTCAGCGGTCGAAGTCGATCGCGGAGTAAGCGCGTAGCTTCTGCAGGCGGTGCTCGGAGGTGATCGAGCGGATCGTGCCGCTGCGCGAGCGCATCACCAGCGAGTGCGTGGTGGCCCCGCCGCCGGCGTAGCGCACGCCGCGCATGAGGTCGCCGTCGGTGATGCCGGTGGCCACGAAGAAGCAGTCGTCGCCGGTGACCAGCTCGTCGGTGGTGAGCACGAAGTCGGGGTCGAGGTTGTGGCCGGCGTCCAGCGCCTTCTGCCGCTCCTCGCCGTCGGTCGGCCACAGCTGGCCCTGGATCACGCCGCCCATCGCCTTCATCGCGCAGGCGGTGATGATCGCCTCGGGGGTGCCGCCGATGCCGAGCAGCAGGTCGACACCACTGTCGGGCCGGGCCGCCGAGATGGCACCCGCGACGTCGCCGTCGACGATGAACTTGATCCGGGCACCGGTGGCCCGGATCTCGTCGGCGAGCTGCTGGTGGCGGGGCCGGTCGAGGAGCACCACGGTGACGTCCTCGGGCTTGCCGCCCTTGGCCTTGGCGACCTGGTGGATGTTCTCGGCGACCGGGAGGCGGATGTCGACGACGTCTGCCGCCTCGGGGCCGGTGGCGAGCTTGTCCATGTAGAACACCGCGGACGGGTCGTACATCGAGCCGCGCGGGGCCACCGCGAGCACCGCGACGGCGTTGCTCATGCCCTTCGCGGTCAGGGTGGTGCCGTCGATCGGGTCGACCGCGACGTCGCACTCGGGCCCGGTGCCGTCGCCGACCTCCTCGCCGTTGTAGAGCATGGGCGCGTTGTCCTTCTCGCCCTCGCCGATGACCACGGTGCCGCGCATGCCGATGGTCGAGATCATCACCCGCATCGCGTTGACCGCGACGCCGTCGGCGCCGTTCTTGTCGCCCTTGCCGACCCAGCGACCGGCGGCCATGGCCGCGGCCTCGGTGACGCGGACGAGCTCGAGGGCGAGGTTGCGGTCGGGGGACTCGGGGGCGACGCTCAGGCTCTCCGTCATGGGCCGAACCCTATCGGTGATCCGGGGTCGGCAGTTCCCCCGCTCAGGTGCGGTAGACCGCGACCTCGCTGGCCTTCACGCTGAACGTGACCCAGGTCCCCGGAGCGAGGTCGAGCTCGGCGGCGGCGTACGTCGTGACGTCGGCCGCGAGGTCGCCCGCCCGGACCCGGACCTGGTCGCCGAGCGGCTCCAGATCGGTGACCTCGACCGCGAACGCGTTGCGCGGGCTGCCACCGGGCGGCTCGCGGTAGACCGCCACGGCGGCGGGCCGGAAGACGGCCACGACCGGGTCGCCCGGCTCCGGCTCCGGGCCGGTCACCAGGCCGTGGACGAGGGAGCCGTCGGCGGTCCGGACGCCGCCGTCCCAACGGCCGCGGAGCATGTCGAGGCCGGCGATCCGGGCGGCGAAGGCGCTGCGCGGCCGGGCCAGCACCTCGGCGGCCGGTCCCTCCTCGGCGACCCGGCCGTCCTCCAGGACGACCACCCGGTCGGCCAGCAGCAGGGCGTCGAGCGCGTCGTGGGTGACCACGACGACCGAGCGGTCGGCGAGCACCCGGCGCAGGGTCTGCCGCAGGGCCGGGGCCACGGCGACGTCGAGTGCGGCCATCGGCTCGTCGAGCAGCAGCAGCCGCGGGTCGGCGGCCAGCGCCCGGGCGACGGCGACCCGCTGACCCTGGCCGCCCGAGAGCCGGGCGGGGGAGCGGTCCGCGAGGTCCCCGGCCCCGACCTCGGCGAGCCAGTGCCGGGCCGTTTCGCGCGACACGGCCCGGCGGGCACCCGCGCTGCGTGGGCCGAAGGCCACGTTGTCGAGCACGCTGAGGTGGGGGAAGAGCAGCGGCTCCTGGGCGAGCAGGGCGACCCGGCGGTCGTGGGGCGCGACCCAGGCCCGGTCGCCGCTGAGCTCGCGGTCGTCGAGGTGGACGGCGCCGGAGTCGGGGCGCAGCAGCCCGGCGACCAGGTCGAGGGTCGTGGACTTGCCGGCGCCGTTGGGTCCGAGCAGCGCGACCGTCTCCCCGTCGGCGACGTCGAGGGCGACGTCGTACCCGCGGTCGGCGACGGTGGCGTGCAGGTGCAGGGTCATCCCGTGCGCCCCGGGCGGGCGAAGCCGATGACGACGACGGCGACCACGACCAGCAGCAGGGACATGGCCACGGCGGCGTCGGGGTCGGTGACGCGGAGCTGGTAGATGTAGAGCGGCAGGGTCCGGGTGGTCCCCTCGAGGCTGCCGGCGAAGGTGATCGTGGCGCCGAATTCGCCCAGCGACCGGGCGAAGGCCAGCGTCGCGCCCGACACCAGCCCGGGCAGGACCAGCGGCAGGGTGACCCGCCGGAACACCGTGGTCGGCGAGGCGCCGAGCGAGGCCGCGACCACCTCGTAGCGCTGCCCGGCGCTGCGCAGCGCCCCCTCCAGGCTGACGACCAGGAACGGCAGCGACACGAAGGTCTGGGCCAGCACGACCGCGATCGTCGAGAAGGCGACCTGGACGCCCAGGGCGTCGAGCTCGGCACCGAGCAGGCCCTTGCGGCCGAAGGTGTAGAGCAGTGCGATGCCGCCGACGACCGGCGGCAGGACCATCGGCAGCAGCACCAGCGAGCGCAGCACGCCCTGACCCGGGAACGACGTCCGGGCCAGCACGACCGCCATCGGCACGCCGAGCAGCACGCAGAGCGCCGTACTGACGGCGGAGGTGCGCAGGCTCAGCCCGAGCGCCGTGCGGGCGGACTCGGTGGTGACCAGGTCCACGAACCTCGACCAGTCGACCCGGCTGAGCATGCCGGCCAGCGGCAGCAGGACCAGGACAGCGCCGAGCAGTGCGGGCAGGTAGATCCAGGCGGGGACCCCGACCTGGCGCTGCTGGGTGGTCACAGGGGCTAAGGCTGCCCGAAGCCAGCGTCCTGGAGGACCGACTGGCCGGTCGCGCCGAGCACGAAGTCGACGAACTCCTGCGCCAGGTCGGCCTCGTCGCTGTCGGCGACCGGGGCGATCGGGTAGGTGTTGACCACGTCGGCCGACTCCGGGAACTCGATGCCCTCGACGTCGTCGCCAGCGGCGGCCACGTCGGTGACGTAGACCAGGCCGGCGTCGGCCTCGCCCGACGCGACCTTGGCCAAGACGTCGGTCACGGCCTGCTCCTCGCTCACCGGCGAGAAGGTGACCCCGGCCGCCTCGGCGACCTTCTGCGCGGCCGCGCCGCACGGCACCTCCGGCGCGCAGAGGACCAGGTTGAGGTCGCCGGTGAGGTCCTGCAGCGACTTGACGCCCGCCGGGTTGCCCGGGGGTACGGCGATCTCCAGCACGTTGGTGGCGAAGTCCTGCGGCTCGGCGCCGGTCAGGTCGGCCGCGACCAGGTCGTCCATGTTCTTCGTGGCGGCGGAGGCGAAGACGTCGGCCTCGGCACCCTCCGTGATCTGGGTGACCAGGTCGGACGAGCCGCCGAAGCTGAGCTCCACCTCGACGCCGTCGTGCTCGGCCTCGAAGTCCTCGGCGATCTGCTCGAAGGTGGCGGTGAGCGAGGCGGCGGCGTACACGGTCAGGGTGGTGATCCCGCTGCCGTCGTCGCTCGCGGTGCTCTCGTCGTCACCCCCGCAGGCCGTGAGCGGCAGCAGCAGGGCGAGGGCAGGCAGCAGGGCACGCTTCATCAGGGACGCTCCACGACGACGTTGGTGGACTTGACGGACGCGATCGCGCGTACGCCGGGGGCCAGGCCGAGCTCCTCGGCGGCCTCGGTGCTCATCAGGGAGACCATCCGGTAGGGCCCGCAGATCAGGTCGACCTGCGCCATCACGGTGTCCTTGGTGACCTTGGTGACGATGCCGGCCAGGCGGTTCCGGGCGCTGACGGCCGCGGCTCGGGTGGCGTCCCGGTCCGGGTGGTCGGCGAGGGACTCGGCCAAGGCTGCGAGGTCGGTGCCGACGATGACCGTGCGGCCGTCCTCGGTGGTCGAGGCCACCCGGCCGGCCTCGGTCCAGCGCCGCAGGGTGTCGTCGCTGACGCCGAGCAGCTCGGCGGCCTCCGCGATCCGGTACGTCGTCACGCGGCCATCATGCCGCAGATACGGCTCTTCTGCTCGATTGGTGCCGCAGATGCGGATCAGTAGGTCCAGCTCAGCATCGCGACGGCGACCAGCAGCGAGACCGGGGTCAGCGCCAGGCTCACCCGGTGCAGGTCGCGCAGCCCGGGGGCGGCGCCGGTGCGGGCCAGGGTGCGCCGCCACAGCAGGTTGGCCAGCGAGCCCGAGTAGGTCAGGCCGGAGCCGATGTTCAGCCCGAGCAGCGCGGCCAGCACGGCCTCCGGGCCCAGGGGCGCCACCAGCGGCACCACCAGCAGGGTCGCGCTCAGGTTGGTGAGCAGGTTGGCCAGCACGGTGGCGAGCACGGCGACGGCGAGCAGCCCCGCGAAGCCGGTCCCGCCCGGCAGCAGGTCGGCGACCACGTCGCCCACGACCCCGTCGGCGACCCCGGCCACGACGACGCCGAGGCCGAGCACGAACACGGCGAACGACGGGTGCGCGGCCGAGGCGGTCGCCCGCACGCCGATCAGGCCGCGACGGCCGGCCCAGGCCACCAGCACCGCCGCGGCCACCGTCGAGACCCAGCCCGGCTCGACACCGAGCGGCGAGAGCAGGCCGAAGGCGGCCAGCATCAGCCCGACCACGACCAGCGGCACCGGCTCCACGGCGGGCCGCTCGGGGACGTCGGGCGTCGTCGGCCCGGCCAGCTCGCGCCGGAAGAGCAGCCGCAGCCCGACGTACTCCACCACCAGGACGGCGGCCAGCACCGGTGCCATCGCCACCGCGAACTCGTGGAACGACAGGTCTAGGTCGGGGAGGGCGAGCAGGTTGGTGAGGTTGGAGACCGGCAGCAGCAGCGAGGCCGAGTTCGCCATCCGCAGGCAGGCGTGGGCGACCGGGCGGGTCGACGTCCCGAGAGCCGCGGCCGCCGCGACCGCGACGGGGGCGAGGAGCACCACCGTGGCGTCCAGGCTCAGCACCGTCGTGACCAGGGCGGCCAGCACGAACGTCCCGGCCAGGAGGCGGACCGGCCGGTCGCCCGCCGTACGGCGCACGGCGTACGCCGCCGCGGCGAAGACGCCGGCCCGCGCGCAGACCTCGGCCACCACGAGGATCGTCACGAGGAACAGCACCACCGGGGCGAGGTGCTCCACGGCGTCCCACGCGTCCCCGAGCGGTACGGCGCCCGCCGCGAGCACGACCGCGGCCGCGAGCACCGCGACGGCCGTCTCGACGCGGGCGCGCGGGTGTCGGTAGGCCGTGGTCAGCAGGGCGGCGAGGGCGACGAGCGGCACGACCTGCTGCAGCAGGTCGACGGAGGGCGGCACGCGCGCAACCTACGGCACCTGTGAGGATGGGGCCGTGAGCGAGTCAGGGCAGCCGGCCGAGAAGCCGGGCCGCTACCAGCGGACCACCGGCGGCCTGATCGGGTCGATGATCGTGGCAGTGGTGGCGGTCCTGGGGGTCGTCATCTTCCGCGAGGTCTTCCGCGACACCCCCGAGGCCGACCTCCAGCCGGTCGACTACCTCCCGGCCGTCGCGGCCCTCCAGGACAGCGGCCGCCAGGTCGCCTACCCGCCGACGCTGCCCGAGGGCTGGAAGGTGACCAGCGTGGTCGTCGACCGCGGCCCGCGCCCGGGCTGGGGTCTCGGGATCCTCACTGACGACGGCAGGTACGTCGGGCTGCGCCAGCAGGACGAGTCCGTCGACGACCTGGTCGCCGACCTGGTCGACGAGGACGCCACCGAGGACGGGCCGGCCACGGTGGAGAGTGCCCTCGGCTCCGAGTGGGACACCTTCTCCGACGAGGGCGGGGACCACGGCTTCGCCACCGAGGTCGTCTCCGGACAGGGTGAGGAGAACCTGCTCGTCTACGGCTCCGCGCCGGTCGCGGACCAGGAGACGCTGATCGGGCTGCTGACGCTCGACCCGGTCTCCTAGCCCTCGTCCTTCTCAATCGCGTCGTCGAGGCGCTGGCGGGCGCCGTCGAGCCACTCCTGGCACCAGGTGGCGAGCTTCTCGCCGCGCTCCCACAGGGCCAGCGACTCCTCGAGCGTGGTGCCGCCGGCCTCCAGGCGACGGACCACGTCGACGAGCTCCTCGCGGGCGTCCTCGTAGGAGGGCTTCTGCTCGGTCTGCTTCTCAGGCACCGGGGTCCTCCAGCTGCTCGGTGGTCGTGGTCGTGGCGTGCACCCGGCCGTCGGCGACCCGGACGCTGACCGCGTCGCCCGCGGTCACGTCGGCGACGGAGGTCAGGACGTGGCCGTCGCCGTTCTGCAGGACGGCGTACCCGCGCTGGAGGGTGGCCAGCGGGGAGAGGGCGCGGGCGCGGGCGCGCTGGTGACCGACGTCGTCGGCGGCCCGGTCGAGCGCGTGGCCGAGGGTGCGCCGGGCCCGGTCGCGGAGCGCGTGCACCTCGTCGAGCCGGACGTCGAGGAGGTGGCGGGGATCGGCCAGGGCGGGGCGGGAGCGGAGCGCGTCGAGACCGGCCTGCTCGCGGTCGAGCATCCGGCGCAGCCCGGCGCGCACCTGGTCGCGGGCCCAGGTGACCCCGCGGACCTCCTCCAGGACGTCGGGCACGACGAGCTTGGCCGCGTCGGTCGGCGTCGAGGCACGCACGTCGGCGACCAGGTCGAGCAGCGGGCTGTCGGGCTCGTGGCCGATGGCCGAGACCACGGGAGTGCGGGTGCGGGCGACGGCGCGGACCAGGGCCTCGTCCGAGAAGGGCAGCAGGTCCTCGACCGAGCCGCCGCCGCGCGCGACGACGATCACCTCGACGTCGGGGTGGCGGTCGAGCCGCTCCAGGGCCTCCATCACCTCGCTGGCCGACCGGGGACCCTGCATCGCGGCGTACGCGACCTCGAAGCGGACGGCGGGCCAGCGGCGGCGGGTGTTCTCCAGGACGTCGCGCTCGGCCGCGCTGTTGGGGGCCGTGACCAGGCCGACGCAGCCCGGGAGGAACGGCAGCGGTCGCTTCAGCTCGGCGGCGAACAGGCCCTCGGCGGCCAGCAGCTGGCGGCGCCGCTCCAGCTGGGCCAGCAGCTCACCGAGGCCGACCATCCGGATCTCGCGGGCGTAGAGCGACATCGTGCCGCGGTTGGCGTAGTAGGACGGTTTCGCGTGCACCAGGACGCTCGCGCCCTCGACCAGCGGCGGGTTGAGGCCGTCGAAGTAGGTGCGCGAGCAGGTCACCGGGACCGAGATGTCGGCGACGGTGTCGCGCAGGGTGAGGAAGACCGTGCCGACGCCGGGACGGCGGTTGACCTGGGCCACCTGGCCCTCGACCCACACCGCACCGAGCCGGTCGACCCAGCCGGCGATCGCGTTGGCGATCTGCCGGACCGGGGCCGGTGCCTGCGGCGAGGTCTCCAGGGCCATGCGGGGAGATTAGGGGATGCCAGGGACACACCTAGACTGGGCGCCATGACGACCGACATGGGCATGCCGCCGATCCTGTCGCCGGAGGACGCCGAGAAGGCGGTCCTGCTGGCGGCACCGCGCGGCTACTGCGCCGGTGTCGACCGCGCCGTCGTGACCGTGGAGCAGGCGCTGGAGCTCTACGGCTCGCCGGTCTACGTCCGCAAGCAGATCGTGCACAACAAGCACGTCGTCGCCGACCTCGAGTCGCGCGGTGCGATCTTCGTGGAGGAGATCGCCGAGGTGCCGGCCGGCCAGACCGTGGTGTTCTCCGCCCACGGCGTCTCGCCGGAGGTGCACCGCCAGGCCGCCGAGCGCGAGCTGAAGACCATCGACGCGACCTGCCCGCTGGTGACCAAGGTCCACCACGAGGCGCGGCGCTTCGCCGACGACGACTACGACATCCTGCTGATCGGGCACGCCGGTCACGAGGAGGTCGAGGGCACCGCGGGCGAGGCCCCGGACCACATCCAGCTCGTCGAGAGCCCGGCCGACGTCCCGAACATCGTGGTGCGCGACCCCTCGCGGGTCGCCTGGCTCTCGCAGACCACGCTGTCGGTCGACGAGACCCTCGAGACGGTCGCGGCGATCCGGGCGCGCTTCCCCGAGCTGCTCGACCCGCCGAGCGACGACATCTGCTACGCCACCCAGAACCGCCAGCTGGCAGTCAAGGAGATCTCCCCGGGCGCCGACCTGGTGATCGTGGTCGGCTCGGGCAACTCGTCGAACTCGGTGCGGCTGGTCGAGGTCGCCCTGGAGGCGGGGGCGAAGGCGTCGTACCGGGTGGACGACGCGAGCGAGATCGACGAGGCCTGGCTGGACGGCGTCCGCAGCGTCAGCGTCACCTCGGGCGCGAGCGTCCCCGAGGCGCTGGTCGACGGCGTGCTGGCGTTCCTGGCCGAGCGGGGCTTCCCGGACGCGAAGGCCGTGCACAGCGCCGAGGAGTCGCTCATCTTCTCGCTGCCCAAGGAGCTGCGCCGCGATCTGAAGGCCGCTGCCGCGGCGCGGGCCTGAGCCGTGGCCCGCTACGTCGACATCCACCCGGACAACCCGCAGCCGCGGCTGCTGGGGCAGGTCGTGGACGCCCTGCGTGACGACCAGCTGATCGCCTACCCGACCGACTCCGGCTACGCGCTCGGTTCGCGGCTCGGCAACCGGGACGGGCGCGACCGGATCCTGAAGATCCGCGGGCTCGACGACCGCCACCACTTCACGCTGGTGTGCAAGGACTTCTCGCAGCTGGGTCAGCTGGTGCACGTCGACAACGCGGCGTTCCGGGCGATCCGGGCCAGCACGCCCGGGCCCTACACCTTCATCCTGCCGGGCACCCCCGAGGTGCCGCGCCGGCTGCTGCACCCGAAGAAGAAGACCGTCGGCGTGCGGATCCCCGACCACACGGTCGTGCAGGCCCTGCTGGACCTGCTGGGGGAGCCGCTGCTGAGCAGCACGCTGATCCTGCCGGGCGAGACCGAGCCGCGTACGTCGGGCTGGGACGTCAAGGAGGAGCTCGACCACCAGGTGGACCTGGTCGTCGAGGCGGGGGACACCCCGGCGGAGCCGACCACCGTCGTGGACTGGTCGGACGGCGCGCCGGAGGTCACCCGGCGTGGTGCTGGGGATCCGGAGCGGTTCGAGGCCTGACGTCCGCGGCGGGCGCGGCCGGCCGGGGCTCCGCCGGCACGAACCGCTGACGCACGGCCAGACAGGCCAGGCACAGGCCGTAGCCGAGGACGAGGGCCACCGAGTGGCTCGACAGGCCGGAGATCACAGCCTGGACGACGCTGTCGTCGGGGTGGGCGACCGCCTCCGGGCGGGTGGCCGCGAGCAGCAGGAACACCGACACCATCACCAGCGGCGGCAGCACACCGACGGTGAAGAAGTCGCGCGGGCGCACCCGCAGGGCCAGGCCGATGGAAAGGGCGACGAATGCGATGTCGAACAGCACGCTGACCCGCCCGGTGAGGAGCAGGTCGAGCGCGACGACGGTCAGGGCGGCGGCGAGTCCGAGCGCGACCATCTGCCGACCGGGCTCGTGGCCCTGCTCCCAGAGGGTCCTGCCGCTCACCGCGCCTCCTTCTCCCAGCCCACGTTAGGGGTGGGGGCGGTCTCGTCGGGGGCGGCGCGCCGGTCGACGGCCCGCAGCTCGACGGCCCGCGGGGTGGGCAGCGGCTCGTCGGTGACCGCCAGGTCGCTGAACCGGCGAGCGGCGACCAGCACCCGCGACTCCAGTGAGCCGACCGCCGAGTTGTAGTGGCCGACCGCGGCGTTGAGCGAGCGGCCCACCAGGTCGAGGTGTCCGCCGAGGGTCCCGAGCCGCCCGTGCAGGTCGCGGCCCAGGCGGTGGATCTCGCGGGCCTGGTCGGCGAGGGCCTCGTGGGTCCAGCCGTGGGCGACCGTGCGCAGCAGCGCGATGAGGGTGGTCGGCGTGGCGAGCACGACCTGGCGCGCCGCGGCGTACTCGATCAGGGACCCGTCGGTCTCGAGCGCCGCGGCCAGGAACGACTCGGCCGGCACGAAGAGCACCACGAACTCGGGCGTCTCGGGCAGCGCGCGCCAGTAGGCCTTGGCCCCGAGCTGGTCGACGTGGGTGCGGAGCTGTCGGACGTGGCGCGCGAGGTGGGCCGGGCGCTCGTCGTCGTCGGCGGAGGTGGCGTCGAGGTAGGCGTCGAGCGGGACCTTCGCGTCCACGACCACGCTGCGGCCGCCGACCAGCCGGACGACGAGGTCGGGGCGGAGCGCACCGTCGTCCAGCCGGACCTGCTCGGAGAAGTCGCACCGGTCGACCAGCCCGGCCAGCTCCACGGCGCGGCGGAGGTGGAGCTCGCCCCAGCGGCCCCGCACCTGGGGCTTGCGCAGGGCGGTGCTCAGCGCGTGGGTCTCGCGGCGCAGCGTCTCGGTCGAGAGCCGCATGTCGGCCACCTGCTGGTGCAGCTGGCCCTGCCAGATCGAGCGCTGGTGGTCGAGGTCGGCCAGCTGGTCGCTCAACCGGTCGAGGCCCAGCATCACCTCCGCCTGGTCGACCATGCCCTGGCCGACGGCCTGCACGTGCTGGGGGCGCGAGCGCGCCCACAGGACGCCGACGAGCGCGCCCAGGGCGAGCCCGACCAGCAGGGTGAGGAGGGCGGTGAGGGTCTCCATGGAGCCAGCATGGCGGGGGCCACCGACAGTGCCGGTGACACCGGACTCAGCGCGAGCGCCGGAAGGCGTCGATCAGCCAGGCGGCGGCCACCAGCGCGACGCCACCGACCGCCCAGAGCAGGCCCTCGACGACCGCGACGCCGCACTCACCCGTGGAGGCCGCCCCCCGGCACTGCGTCACCTCGAAGTGAGCGGTCCCGGTCAGGAATCCGACAAGCGCGAGGACGACCAGCGCGGCGAGCCAGAGGGTCGTGCGGAACCAGGGCGGGAGCGGGTCACGCGTGGTCGGGAGCAGGAGGAGGGCGACGAACGCCAGGGTGACCAGCAGCGGGAGCGACCAGACGAGCATGCCGCCATCCTGGATCCCCGCGGGTCCGCGCCGCCTGAGCAGGCGGACTCAGGGCCACGGACGCCGTGATCAGTCCGCCAGGTCGACGACGACGGGCGCGTGGTCCGACGGCGGGCCGGAGAACTGCGCGGGGTCGCGCTCCTCGGTGTCGATGAAGGCGCCGGTCACGCGGCTGGCGAAGGAGGCAGAGCCGAGGACGAAGTCGATGCGCAGGCCGCGGTTGCGCTCGAAGCGCTGCCGGTAGTAGTCCCAGTAGGTGTAGACGTCCGGGCCGGGGGTGTGCGGGCGGACGACGTCGACGTACCCGTCGTCGAGGAAGCGCTGGAAGGCCGCGCGCTCGGGCGGGGTGACGTGGGTCGACTTCGCGAACTGCTTCACGTCGAAGACGTCCTCGTCGGTCGGGGCGATGTTCCAGTCGCCCACCAGCGCGGTGGGGCCGTCGGTCCAGGCCTGCGCGGCGTCGCGCAGCCGGGCCAGCCAGTCGAGCTTGTAGACGTAGTGCGGGTCGTCGGGCTTGCGGCCGTTGGGCACGTAGAGCGACCACACCCGTACGCCGCCGCAGGTCGCCCCGATCGCGCGCGCCTCCGGGGCCAGCGGCTCGCCGTACCCGGGCATGTCGGCGAAGCCGACCTCGACGTCCTCCAGGCCGACCCGGCTGATGATCGCGACGCCGTTCCACTGGCTGACGCCGGCCGCCGCGACCTCGTAGCCCAGGGACTGCAGGCCCATCAGCGGGAGCTGGTCCTCGCGGGCCTTGGTCTCCTGCAGGGCCAGGACGTCGACGTCGTGACGTTGCAGGAACGCCTCGACACGGTCGATGCGGGAGCGGAGGGAGTTGACGTTCCAGGTGGCCAGTCGCACGGGCTCACCCTAGTAAGCCCGTAGGGTTGCGCCACATGGAGAGGTTCGCCGCGTGGTCCGTCCACGCCTACACCGCCGTCGGCTCCGTGCTGGCGCTGCTGATGGTGCACTTCTCCTACGAGGGCGAGGTCGAGACCGTCCTGTGGCTGTTCCTGGTCGCGATGGTCGTCGACGGCACCGACGGCTTCCTGGCCCGGCACTTCCGGGTCAAGGAGGTGGTGCCCCAGATCGACGGGGCGCTGCTCGACAACATCGTCGACTACCTCACCTACGCGTTCGCGCCGATGGTGCTGCTGTGGGCCAACGGCTACCTGCCGGACGGCGCCGCCGGCGGGGTGGTCGCGGCGATCCCGCTGCTGGCCTCCTGCTACCAGTTCTGCCGCAGCGACGCGAAGACCGAGGACCACTTCTTCCTGGGCTTCCCGTCGTACTGGAACGTGGTGGCCTTCTACGTCATCGTCTTCGGGATCGGCACCGGGGCGACCGTGGTGCTGCTGATGGCCTTCGCGGTGCTGGTCTTCGTGCCGGTGAAGTACGTCTACCCCTCGCGCACGGCCGACCTCTGGTACCTCAACATGACCCTCGCGACCCTCTGGCTGGTCGCGTTCGGCGTCATCACCGCCCAGCTGCCGGACGCCCCCGACTGGCTCTCGGTCGCCTCGCTCGCGTACGTCGCCTACTACGTCGCGGTGAGCCTGTGGCTCACCTTCCGCGCGCGGCCCTCGGCCGGCCGGACGGCCGCGGTCCCGGTGGAGCCCGAGCCCGACCCCGCTGCCTGAGAGATCTCTTCAAACCCGGATCCTTCCGCTCTCCGACCGGGCGTGGTCGGCCGCACGTCGGCTACCGGGCGTGCGACAGAAGCACGACATCTGAAGAAACGGAGCAAGAGGATGACCCGCACACGGGCCACTCGCCGGATCACCAGTGCAGTCGCTGCTACCGCCCTGATGGGGGTGGGACTGGTCAGTACCGCAGGAGTCGCGTCCGCTGCCGACTGCTCGATGGCGCAGGACGGGCAGACCACGATCTGGAGCATCACGGGCATCACGTCCGGGACCGCGCCGACCGGTCTGGAGAGCAACTGGGTGGAGGGATCCGGGTCGATCAACTACTCGGAGAGCGCGACGGCGAGCACCACCGCCACCGTCTCCGCCTCGGTCTCGGCCGAGGCCGGGGTGATCTTCGCCCAGGCCAGCGCCACCGCAGGCGTCTCGCTCGCCCAGCAGTGGGGGGCGACGAAGACCTGGTCGTACACCCTGAACACACCGGGCGCCGCCGGGGTCCAGTACCAGATGTACCAGACCCAGGAGACGCGCTCGTTCACCGCGAGCAAGCTGCGCTACCAGCTGCAGTCGAACGGCCGGTGCGGCTACAGCCCCACCGGGACGTCGGGCACGGTGTCGAACGCGCCGGTCAACAGCGAGTCGACGCTGGTCTGGAAGCTGCGCGAGCGGCCCGCCTGACCGACCGCTCGTCCTACGTCGCCCCGGGTGCCTCGCGCCCGGGGCGACGTACGTCGTCGTCGGGTCGCGTGAGCTCGGCCAGGTCGCGCAGGAGGTCGTCCCGCTCCTGGCCCAGCCAGTGACGCTGCCGCGCGGCGAACCGGCGGACCTGCAGGTCGAGGACGGCGGTCGCGGCGATCTCCGTCAGCCCGCGCTCGCGGACCAGACGCTCCGACGCCTCCCGGACGTCCGCCGACCCGAGGACCAGGTCGAGGACCGTGTGGGCGTCGTCGACCGCCTCCACCAGCGGACCGATGATGTCGAGCCGTTCGCGGACATGGGAGGCGGCCTCGCCGGGGTCGGGCTCGCCCGGAGGTCGCCCCACCTCCGGCGCGACGAGCGCCCACCAGTGCTCGGGGTGGGTGTGCCAGAAGTCGTGACCGACGCCGGTCACGACCAGCGGTCGCTCGCTCATCAGCGAGGCCAGCTGGGCGACGGGCCAGGACGGGCGGATGTCGAGCTCGGCGACCACGAAGCGGGGCGGCTCGTCGATCCGTCGGAGCCGCTCGAAGAGGTCCGGCTCGCGGATCCAGCGCCGCCAGTCGTCGAGGAGGGCGCGGTGGACGGCCTCGTCGTACGGGAGGCCGAGGTCGGGCTCGGTGTCCCGCGCTGCCTCGTACGCCGCGTGCCAGCTGCGGTCGTCCTGCAGGCCGGTGCCGCAGACGGAG
Source organism: Nocardioides lianchengensis (assembly GCF_900101465.1). Taxonomy (GTDB): domain Bacteria; phylum Actinomycetota; class Actinomycetes; order Propionibacteriales; family Nocardioidaceae; genus Nocardioides; species Nocardioides lianchengensis. Next base: position 168,842 of record NZ_FMZM01000008.1, on the reverse strand, counting down.
ACCAGCCGGGCGACCGAGTGAGGATGCTCGGCGGCGTAGGCGAGACCGAGATCCGCTCCCGAGGAGTGGCCCGCCACGACGTTCCAGCACTCCAGTCCGAGGGAGCGGCGCAGCGCCTCGAGATCCTCGATCGCCCGCTCAAGGCCGTGCGGCCCGCCTGCGCTGGCGCCGACGCCGCGGGGGTCGGGGGAGATGACCCGGGCCGGGAACCCGTCGGGCGGCGCCGGGAGGTAGTTGACCATCCCCGGACCGCCGGACAGCTGGAGCACGGCCCGGTCGCCTGCGCCCTCGACGCGCGTGGACAGGGCGACGCCGTCGAAGGCGCGGAAGTGGTGGGTGGTCATGGCGGAAGGCTGCCAGGTCCAGGCCGGCCACTAGCCTTCTCCCGTGCCGCACCTGTCCTCGATCCACCGGTTCCCGGTGAAGTCCTGCCGCGGCGAGTCCGTGGCGTCCGCGCTCGTCGAGCCCTGGGGGCTGGCGGGGGACCGGCGCTGGATGGTCGTGGACGAGATCGGGGCCGCGATCACCGCGCGCGAGGTCAACCGGATGCTGCTGGTCCACCCGGAGATCACCGACGACGGGCTCGTCGTGACCGCGCCCGAGCTGCCGCGGCTCGTCGTACCGACGCCCGATCCGGCGAGCCAGGTCCCGGTGGGGCTGTGGAGCTCGCTGCTGACCGCGGCCCCGGCGGGGGAGGAGGCCGACCGCTGGTTCACCGCGGCCCTGGGGCGTACGGCGCGCCTCGTGCACCTCGACGATCCGACGCGGCGACCCACCAGCCCGATGTTCAGTGAGCCCGGCGACCGGGTGTCGTTCGCCGACGGCTACCCGCTCCTCGTCGCGACTGAGGCGTCGCTGGCGGCGCTCAACGACGCCGTCGTGGAGCGGTCGGAGGGCGCGCACGAGCCGCTGCCGATGACCCGCTTCCGGCCCAATGTCGTCGTGTCCGGCACCGAGGCGTGGGCCGAGGACGACTGGCGGCGGGTGCGCATCGGCGACGCCGTCTTCCGCGCGGTCAAGGGCTGCGCGCGCTGCGTGATCACCACCATCGACCCCGACACCGCCGACCGGGAGAAGGAGCCGACGGCGTCGCTGGCGCGGATCCGGCGGTGGGACGGCGCCGTGTGGTTCGGCGTCAACCTGGTGCCCGACGTCGCGGGCGTGACCATCCGGGTGGGCGACGAGGTCGAGGTGCTCGAGGCGGTCCCGCCGGGGGACGGCCCCATCCGGCCGGTGCGCTGATTCCTGGGTGCTCGCCGTACGCACCTAGACTCGCCCCTCGTGGCTCTCACCATCGGCATCGTCGGCCTGCCCAACGCCGGCAAGTCCACCCTCTTCAACGCCCTGACCAAGAACGACGTGCTCGCGGCGAACTACCCGTTCGCCACGATCGAGCCCAACGTCGGCGTCGTGGGGGTTCCCGACTCGCGGCTGCCGGTCCTGGCGGAGATCTTCGGGTCCGAGCGGATCCTCCCGGCGACCGTGGAGTTCGTCGACATCGCGGGGATCGTGCGCGGCGCCTCGCAGGGGGAGGGCCTGGGCAACAAGTTCCTCGCCCACATCCGCGAGTCCGCGGCGATCTGCCAGGTGACCCGGGTCTTCCGCGACGAGGACGTGACCCACGTCGACGGCGAGGTGAACCCCGGCAACGACATCTCCACCATCCAGACCGAGCTGATCTTCGCCGACCTGGAGACGGTCGAGCGGGCGATCGCGCGCCTCGAGAAGGAGGCGCGCAAGGTCAAGGACCTGGTCGCCAACCTGGAGGCCGCTCAGCAGGCCAAGGAGGCGCTGGAGGCCGGTACGCCGATCATCGCCACCTCCATCGACCGGACGCTGCTGCGCGAGCTGTCCCTGCTCACGGCCAAGCCGTTCATCTACGTCTTCAACTGCGACTCCGACGAGCTGGCCGACGAGGAGCTGAAGACCCGCATGCAGGCGCTCGTCGCGCCGGCCGAGGCGATCTTCCTCGACGCCAAGTTCGAGTCCGAGCTGGTCGAGCTCGACGAGGAGGAGGCGGCCGAGTTCCTCGCCGAGGCCGGCGTCACCGAGCCCGGCCTGGAGGTGCTGGCCCGCGTCGGCTTCGCCACCCTCGGCCTGCAGACCTACCTCACCGCCGGCCCCAAGGAGTCGCGCGCCTGGACGATCCGCCAGGGCGACACCGCCCCGCAGGCCGCCGGCGTCATCCACACCGACTTCGAGAAGGGCTTCATCAAGGCCGAGGTCGTCTCCTTCGACGACCTGACCGCCGCCGGCTCCATGCAGAAGGCCAAGGAGGCCGGCAAGGTCCGCATGGAGGGCAAGGACTACGTCATGGTCGACGGCGACGTCGTCGAGTTCCGCTTCAACGTCTGAGCCAGTACGGCGAGCTCGCTCGCCGTACTGAGGCGAAGAGGTCGAGCGAGCCCCGCGGCCGAGCCTGCGAGGCCGCGACGGGCGTGTCGAGACCGTGATCCGGTTGCGCGAGCAGACAGCTCAGGCGCTGTCGGTGACCCGGCAACCGACCACGCTCAGGAAACCGTTGCGTGCTCACCGCTCGCGGCGGCGGTCCGCCGTTCGAACCACCAGCTCCGGAGCCTGGCGATCAAGCTCGCCACGAGACCGACGGGAAGCGCCAACGACCACGGCCGATCCCAGTCGTTGACCGAGGCCGCCAGCCCGATCACGAGGCACACCAGGGCCATCAGGGCCAGCGCCAGCCCCACCCGATCGCGGTGCCACGGCGGACGCGGCGGCAGGACCGGCGGCTCCCAGGTCGGGTCGTCGAGGTCGGCGCGGTGCGTCGGCGACCGTCGCGACCAGAGGCTCACGGGCCGAGGTTAGATCGCCTGCGCCGGACGACGAGGCGTTTCGGCGATCGAGGTCAGCACTCGTGAGCGGCGACAACTTCTCGTGGCCGGACGGTGTCCCACTCACCGACAAGCACGATCCACCGACCAGAAGGAGCTCCACCATGACGCGCACAGCAGCTCGGGCTGCGGTCCTCGCCCTCACGGGCGTCCTCGCAGCGACGACCCTGACCACCACGGCACTGACCACCACGGCACCGCCGGCCACCGCCGGAGCGCCCGCGGAGAGGGCCGAGATCACGAGGGTCGTGCTGCGGGTCGTCGGGTGCGACGACTGCTCGTTCACGGCGCACTCCTACCGCAGCGGGGAGGACGCGGCGTGGTCCGGCCCGGTGCGCCGGGTCCGGGACGGGAAGGTCGTGCTTCGGGTGCCCACCCGGCTCACCGAGGGCATGTCGATCTCGCTGACCGCACCGTGGGAGCGGCGGACCGGCGCGGTGAGCAACGTGGTCTTCCGCTACCGGGGGCAGCAGCCCGGCGACCGGGTCAGCCCGCAGGAGGCCCGAGAGGCCCGGCGCGGCTCGGCCTGCTTCCCCGGGATCGACGCGCCGCGGATCAAGCTGCGGGTCAAGGTCCACCGCGCGCACTTCCCCGGCACCGGCGCCCGGGCCACCGGCGCGGCGGCGTACACGGTCGTCTCCCAGCCGACCGTCGGCAACCGCGAGCGCGTGTACGACGGCTTCCTCGGCAGCCAGGACGTGATCCCCTGCCGGTGATCCGGACGTGACGTGCGCGACCCGGCGGTTCGGAGACCGCCGGGTCGGGCACCGGGGGTGAGAGCGTCCACCGCGGTCGCCACGAGCGGGGGACCCGATGACGGACGTACGACGCGTGCTGGTGACGGGAGCGACGGGGTACGTCGGCTCCCGCCTGGTGCCGGAGCTGGTGCAGGCGGATCACACGGTGCGGGTGGCGACCCGCGACCCCGACGGGCTGGACCGGTTCGACTGGTCCGACGACGTCGAGCCGGTGGTCCTCGACGTGACCGAGGACGAGTCGGTCCGCGACGCGGTCGCGGACGTCGACGTGGTCGTCTACCTGGTCCACTCGATGGCCGGCGGCGACTTCGTGGAGAAGGACCGCGAGGCCGCCGAGCGGGTCGCCGACGCGTGCGAGTCAGCGGGGGTGGGCCACCTGGTCTACCTGTCGGGCCTGGTCCCCGACGGCGAGCTGTCCGACCACCTGCGCTCGCGGCTCGAGGTCGAGGAGGTCTTCGAGGCGAGCAGCGTGCCGACGACGACCCTGCGCGCGGCCATGGTCGTCGGCGGTGGTTCCACCTCGTTCGAGCTGATGCGCAAGCTGAGCCGTCGGATGCCGGTGACCCTGGTGCCGACCTGGATGAAGCGTTCGTTGCAGCCGGTCGCGGTCGAGGACGTCGTCGAGGTGCTGACCCGCGCGGTCGGCGTCGACGACCCCGCCCGGATCGACCGGCCCTACGACCTCGGTGGCGACGAGGTGCTGACCTACCCCGAGCTCCTCGACCTGTACGCCGACGTGGCGAACCTCCGTCGCCCGCAGATCACGGTGCCGTTCGTGCCGATGTGGCTGGTCGGCGAGGTCGCGGCGCTGCTGTCGCAGATGCCTCGGGGCACGGTGACCAGCCTGGTCGACAGCCTGTCCCACGAGATGGTCTGCCGCGACGACGACGTACGACGCGACCTGGTGCCGGGCCACGGCTTCGTCCCGCTGCGCGAGGCGGTCGAGCGGTCGCTGGAGGGCGAGACCCGGGCGACGTCCTCGACCGGCGACGTGCAGGGCGAGGCGAGCTCCGACCCGGAGTGGGTCGGCTGAGGGAGCCTCAGCCGCCGACGACGGCCCGGACGTCCTCGTCGCCGTCGTTGAACCGGAGGATCCGACCCGCGGTGGTGTCGGGGGAGTCCACGACCGCGGCGATCACCTCGGCGACGGTGGCCCGCGAGACCTGCTTCTCGACGGTGTCGGAGGTGGCGATGCCGCCGGCGGGCTCCAGCGTGAGGGTGCTCGGACGCAGGATCGTCCAGGCGAGCGGCGACTGCTCGACGTACGCGTCGGCGGCGGTCTTCGCGTCGGCGTACGGGAAGAAGAAGTGGTCGGGCGCGACGCCGTGGTCGGGTCCGGCGCCGAAGTAGGACACCATCACGAACCGCGGCACGCCGGCCCGCGCGCTCGCGTCGACCGTCCGGATCGCGGCGTCGCGGTCGACGGCGTAGGTCCGCGACGGGTTGCCGCCGCCCGCCCCGGCGGACCAGACGACGACGTCCTGGTCGGCCACGAGCCCGGCCAGCGCGTCGGTGTCGAGGTTCTCGACGTCGGCCACCACCGCGGCCGCGCCGCTCGCCTCCACGTCGGCGACGTGCTCGGGGTTGCGCACCACCCCGGTGACGGTGTGGCCCCCGTCGCTGAGCAGCCGCTGCGCGAGCAGGGCGATCTTGCCGTGGGCGCCGATGACGATGACCTGGGACATGTCCTCGAATCTAGACGACCTCGCAGGCCGCGACCGGGCCAGGAGCACCGCGCACGGGTCTGGGGGCCTCAGGTCGGGACCGGACCGGCCGATGACGCCCGTGTGACGAGCACCTCTCCCGCCGCCCTGCGCTGGTTCCTCGACCGCGGGATCGCGACCAAGATCCTCTCCGCCATCGGCGTGGTGGCCCTGGTCGCGGCGGCGATCGGGGTCCTCGGCCTGGTCGACCTGGCGCGGGCGTCGTCGGGCACGCAGGACATGTACCGCCACCACGTGCTCAGCTCGACCACGACCACCCGGATCGTCACCGACGTCAAGGACATGGGTCTGGCGATGCGCGACGCCGCGCTGGCCTCCGACCCGGCCTCGGCCCAGGAGGCGCTCGACCGGGTCCCCGCGCTGCGGGCGAGCGTCGAGGAGGACCTCGCCGCGCTCGAGGACGCACACTCCTCGGCGGAGGCGGACGAGCTCCTCGACCAGGTGCGCACGGACGTCGAGGCCGGCCTGGCGTACGACGAGCAGCACACCGCCCCGCTCGCGCTCGCGCACCGCACCGACGCCTGGGTGAGCGCGAACGCCGGCAACGAGCACTTCGCCGCCGCCGTCGAGGAGCTGCACGAGCTGGGCGACGACGTGACCCGCGACGCCGAGGCGGCCGCGGCGGAGGCGGAGTCGTGGTACGAGCACGCCCGGAAGGTCGCGGTGGCCGTCCTGGTGCTCGGTGTCGCGCTGGGCCTCGCCGTCGGCCTGGTGATCGCCCGGATCGTCGCCGGGAACCTGCGCCGGGTGCAGGCGGTCTCGGAGTCGCTGGCTGAAGGTGATCTGACGCGGACGTCCGGGATCAGCAGCCGGGACGAGGTCGGCCGGATGGCCGCCAGCCTGGACGAGGCGATCGGCCGCCTGCGCGAGCTGATGGCCACCGTCGTCGGGTCCTCGGAGACCCTGGCCGCCTCGTCGGAGGAGCTCTCCGCGTCCGCCCAGCAGATCTCGGCCGGTGCGGAGGAGACCAGCGTGCAGGCCGGCGTGGTGGCCGGTGCCGCCGAGGAGGTCTCGCTGAACGTCCGCACCGTCGCCGCCGGCGCCGAGGAGATGGGGGCCTCGATCCGCGAGATCTCCGGCTCGGCCGCGGAGGCGTCGCGGGTCGCCGCCCAGGGCGTCGCGATCGTCGAGACCACGAACGCCTCGGTCGCCAAGCTCGGTGCCTCCAGCGAGGAGATCGGGAACGTGGTCAAGGTGATCACCTCGATCGCGGAGCAGACCAACCTGCTGGCGCTGAACGCGACCATCGAGGCGGCCCGTGCGGGAGCGGCCGGCAAGGGCTTCGCGGTCGTGGCCGGCGAGGTCAAGGAGCTGGCCCAGGAGACCGCTCGGGCGACGGAGGACATCTCGCGCCGGGTCGAGGCGATCCAGGCCGACACCGGGGGCGCGGTCGAGGCGATCGGCCAGATCAGCGGGGTGATCGAGGCGATCAACGACTACCAGAGCACCATCGCGTCCGCGGTCGAGGAGCAGACCGCGACGACCAACGAGATGTCGCGCAACGTCGCCGGGGCCTCGACCGGCACCGACGAGATCGCCGCCAACATCACCGGCGTCGCCGAGGCGGCCGACACCACCACCCAGGCGCTCGCGCAGACCCAGCTGGTCGTCGACGAGCTGGCCCGGATGGCCACCGACCTGCGCGGGGCGGTCGCCCGCTTCCGGGTCTGAGCTCCCGCTCCCGGCACTATCCGAAGACCACCAGCTGCCGCAGGGCGGCGCCGTCGGAGAGCACGTCGAGGGCGGTGTTGATGTCGGCGAGCGGGATGGTCGAGGAGACCAGCTCCTCGACGGGCAGCCGGCCGGCGCGCCACAGTTCCGCGAAGCGGGGGATGTCGCGGCTCGGGACGGCGCTGCCGAGGTAGCTGCCGACGATGGTGCGGCCCTCGGCGACCAAGCCGAGCGGGGAGACGCTGGCCCGCGCGTCGGGATGGGGGAGGCCGACGGTCACCGTCGTACCGCCCGCAGCGGTGAGGGCGACGGCGGTCTCGAACGCGCGGGCGCTGCCGGCCGCCTCGACCACGACGTCGCCGAGCAGGTCCGGGTCGCCGACCTCGTCGGGGTGGGCGGTGCGTACGGCGCCGAGCCGGGTCGCGATGGCCAGCTTCTCCGGCACCGTGTCGACCGCGACCACCTCGACATCGAGCGCGAGGGCGGTCAGCAGCGCGGCCATCCCGACCCCGCCGAGCCCGACCACGGTCACCGTCGAACCGGGGGCGGGAGGCGCGGCGTTGAGGAGCGCGCCGCCGCCGGTGAGCACGGCGCAGCCGAGCAGCGCGGCCACGTCGGCAGGCACGTCGTCCGCCACCGGTACGACGGAGCGCCGGTCCACGACCGCGTGGCTCGCGAAGGCCGAGACCCCGAGGTGGTGCAGGACCGGGCCGGCGTCGCCGCTCAGCCGGACGTCGCCGCCGAGGAGGGTGCCGGCACCGTTCGCCGCCGAGCCCGGGACGCAGGGCCGGACGCCGTCGGTGCGGCAGCCGGCACAGTCGCCGCAGCGGGGCAGGAAGGTCATCACCACCCGCTGGCCGACGCCCAGGTCGGAGCCGCCCGGCCCGACCGCCTCGACGATCCCGGCCGCCTCGTGGCCGAGCAGCATCGGCACCGGACGCACCCGGTCCCCGTTGACCACGGACAGGTCGGAGTGGCAGAGCCCGGCCACCTCGACCCGGACGAGCAGCTCGCCCGGGCCCGGCTCGGCCAGCTCCAGCTCACGGACCTTGAGCGGCTGCGAGACGGCGTACGGCCGCTCCAGCCCGATCTCCTCCAGGACGGCGCCGGTGATCCTCATCCCGTGATCGTGGCCGCTCGTGTGACGCCGATCAAGTCCACCGGTAGACCTTGCTCACACCGGGCCCGACAGGGGAACGAACGGGCGGCTCCGGACGATCTACCAGGTGAGGGAAACCCCCTCACCCAACCCCAGGAGAGATGCCATGAGCACCCCCACCGCCACCCTCGTCCACGACCTGGACGTGCTGCACTCGTCGTACGTCAGCGCCATCAACCTGGCCATCGAGTCGGGTCAGGACGACTACGTCGCCGAGCTGGCCGCGTCGTACGACCGCGAGGCGACGCTGATGGTCGCCCAGCGCGAGGGCAAGACCCACCTGCTCCCGCTGCGTCGCCGCCGGGCCGCCTGACGCTTCTCGGCAGAGCCGCCCGCCGTCCCCGGATGGGCGGTACCGTGGCGGCAACCACGCCTGCCAGGCGCGGCCCGACCGGGCCGCCGAGGGCAGGAACGGAAGGTGGGCGTCATGGCGGCGTCGCCCGACGAGGGGTCCCGGACGGGCATCCCGCAGTCGCTCGCGCACCTCGACCACCGACTCCACGAGGCCCGGCGGCAGGTCGCGGAGCGGCGGACCGGCCGTGGCCACCGCGACGAGCTGACCCGGGCGCACCGCGACCTGCTGGCCGCGCTCGAGGACTTCACCGGTGCGCTGGAGGAGCACGGCCTGCCTGTTCCGCCCGCATTGCGGACGGAGCTGCAGCTGCACCGTGACTTGTGGCGCTGAGCGCCCGACGGCGCCGCCGGTTGTGAGAGCGTGACGGCCATGATCGGGCAGCGCAGCACCACCGCCGTCGTCGCGCTGGCCGCCTCGGCCACGGCGCACCTCGTGGCGTCGTACCTCTGGTCGCGGCGCGCGGAGACCCACCCGGACGGGCGTCTCGACGACGCCCAGCGGATCCTCGCCGAGACCAGCGAGCGCTACCGCTCGCTCTTCGACCACCACCCCAGCGCGGTGTTCTCGCTCGACCTCGACGGTCGGTTCACGGCCGCCAACACCGCCGCCGAGCGGGTCAGCGGCTACACCGAGGCGCAGCTGCAGGGGATGTTCTTCGCCGACATCCTGCGGCCCGAGCACCTCGAGCCGGTCGCGGAGGCCTTCGAGCGGGTCCTCGGTCGGGACGCCCAGCAGCTGGAGACCGTGATCCGGACCCGCACCGGGACCGACGTGGAGCTCCACGTGACCGGTCTCCCGATCATCGTCGACGACCGGCTGGTCGGGGTCTACGGCATCGCCGAGAACGTCACGGAGCGCAACCGCATGCAGCGCGAGCTGCACGAGACGCGGGTGCGCGCGGAGCAGGCCAGTGACGCGAAGTCGATGTTCCTGGCCAACGTCAGCCACGAGATCCGGACCCCGCTCACCGCCGTGCTGGCGACCGCCGAGCTGCTGGTCGACAGCGAGCTCGACGACGACCAGGTCCCGCTGGCCGACACCATGCTCCGCTCCGGCCAGCGGCTGCTGCGCCTGGTCAACGAGCTCCTCGACTTCTCGGCCATCGAGGCCGGCAAGGCCACCGTGTACGACGTCGCGCTGGACCTGCCGGCCGTCGTCCTCGACGTCGTCGCGCTGGCCCGGCCCGCGGCGGAGGAGAAGGGCCTGTCACTGGCCGTCGACGTCGACCCGACGCTGTCCCGTCCGCTGACCGGCGATCCCGAGCGGATCGCCCAGGTGCTCACCAACCTGCTCAGCAACGCGGTGAAGTTCACCGACGAGGGCAGCGTCCACGTGCGGGTGGAGGTGGCCGAGCGGACCCCGGCCGCGACCAAGGTGCTGTTCCGGGTCGAGGACACCGGCATCGGCCTGACCGAGGCGCAGCAGGGCCGGCTCTTCGAGTCGTTCAGCCAGGGCGACCAGTCGGTCAGCCGACGCTACGGCGGCACCGGCCTGGGCCTGGCGATCTGCAAGCAGCTGGTGACCCTGATGGGCGGCTCGATCTGGGTGAGCGCCACCCCGGGCGCGGGCAGCACCTTCGCGTTCGTGCTGCCGCTCGCGCGGGCGGACGGCGCGGCGGCCTCAGGCTGAGGCCGGCACCCAGCGGGTCAGCACCGCGTCGACGTCCGCGGGCGTGATCGGCTTGGCCAGGTAGTCGTCCATGCCGGCCTCCAGGCAGCGCTCGCGCTCGCCCTGCACCGCGCTGGCGGTCAGCGCCACGACCGGGGTATGACGACCCAGGCCCTCGATCACCCGCAGCGCGCGGGTGGCGTCGTACCCGTCGAGCTCGGGCATCTGGCAGTCCATCAGCACCGCGTCGTACGACGTCGTGCGCAGCCGGTCGAGGGCCGCCCGGCCGTCCTCCGCGACGTCGGCGGTGAAGCCGAGCGTGGCCAGGATGCCGACGGCGACCACCTGGTTGACGTCGTTGTCCTCGACGACGAGCACGTGGCCGCGGGAGCGGGGCGCCGGCTCGGGCGGCTCCGTCGCCTCGCGGGCCTCGACCACCTGGAGCAGCGCGTCGCGCAGTCGGGGGAGCGAGGCGGGCTTGGTGAGCCGAGCCTCGACCCCGGCCGCTGCCGCCACGGTGGCCGGGACCTCGGGGCCTGAGGTCAGCAGCACGATGCCCGGCCGCGGCGCCCGGCGCTCGCTGATCCGGGTCGCGAGCTCGAGGCCGTCCATCACCGGCATGCAGAGATCGACGACGGCGACCTCGATCAGCTCGCCGGCCCGGGCCGCCTCGTCGAGGGCCTGGAGCGCCTCGACGCCGCCGGGCACGGCGATGGCGATCATGCCCCAGGCGCGCGCCTGCTCGACCAGGATCTGCCGGTTGGTCTCGTTGTCGTCGACGACCAGCACCCGGGCGCCGGCGAGCCGGTCGGCGTCGACCGGGAGGACCTCCACCGGTGCGTGCGCGCGCACGAGCGGGACGGTGAACCAGAAGGTGCTGCCGACCCGGGGTGTGCTGGTGAGGCCGAGCTCGCCGCCCATCGCGGCGACCAGGCGACGGGCGATGGCCAGCCCGAGGCCGGTGCCACCGTAGCGCCGGGTGGTGGAGGAATCGGCCTGCGAGAACGGCTCGAACAGGCGGGCCTGGTCGGCCGCGGCGATGCCGATGCCGGTGTCGCGCACCTCGAAGCGCAGGGTCTCGTCCACGCGGTGGACCGACACCACGACCTCGCCGTGCTCCGTGAACTTCACGGCGTTGCCGACCAGGTTCAGCAGCACCTGCTGGAGCCGCACGGGATCGCCGTGGAGGGCCGACGGCACGTCGGGCGCGCAGTAGGCGAGCAGCTCGACGTCGTCGCGTCGGCCGGCCTGCGCGGCCAGCCCGGTGGCCTGCTCCACGAGCTGGCCGAGGTCGAAGTCGACCGACTCGAGCTCAAGGCGGCCCGCCTCGGCCTTGGAGAAGTCCAGGATGTCGTTGATCGTGGCCAGCAACTGCGTCCCGGCCCCCTTCACGCCGGCGGCGTAGGCCCGCTGTCGGCTGTCCAGCTCGGTGTCGAGCAGCAGCCCGGTGAGGCCGATGACGCCGTTCATCGGCGTCCGGATCTCGTGGCTCACGGTGGCCAGGAACTCCGACTTCGCCCGGGACGCCTCGAGCGCGGCGTCGCGCGCGCCCACGAGCTCGACCTGGGCGCGGCGCTCCGACTCCAGCAGCCGCGCGGTGCGCACGAAGCCCAGGGCGAGCAGCACCGTGAGCCCGACCAGCTGCGCCGTGGGGTCGAGGGGGACGTCGCGGGCCGCATCGAGCGCGAGCAGGAGCGGCGGGACGAGCAGCGGGAGCACGGCGACGGCGAGCCGGCGCAGCATCGCGGCGCGGCTGGACACGACCGGGGCCGGCTCGGGGAGCGCGCGGGCGGGCGTCAGGGCGGCCGCCGCCAGCAGCGCGCTGCCGATCATCCAGCCGGCGTCGAGCAGCCGGGAGACCGCGCCGTCGCGCACCAGGACCAGGTAGCCGAGGTCGGAGACCAGCCAGCACGTCACGCCCGCGGCCAGCCAGCTGCTCACGGCCGAGCGGGTACGACGGTCGGCGAGCACGCGAGCCACCAGCGCGAGCAGCACGGCGTCGAGGGCGGGGTACGTCGCGAGCACCGCGCGCACCGGCGGCGAGTAGGAGTCGTCCGAGACCAGGGTGTCGATGGTGAGGTTCCAGACCAGCAGCCCGGAGACCACCAGCACGGTGAGTGCGTCGACCAGCGCGTCCAGGCCCGCCTCGCGCTGGCCGCGGACCAGGGTGAGCAGCAGCGCGATCCCGAGGAAGACGTAGGCGGCGACGAAGAACGGGTCGGCCCACGAGGCCTCCGGCGTCTGCCGCCGGGTCTCGTAGCCGAAGTAGACGATCTCGCCCAGGGTGCTCGAGGTGACGCCCGCGGCGATCAGGGCGGGGACGCCTCGGGCACCGGCCGGCGCCCGTCGTACGCCCAGCCAGGCGAGCAGGCTGGCCGGGCCGATCACGGCCAGGTAGGTGACGTCGGAGGGGATCTCGACCGGTCGGACGACGTGCACGACGGCCAGCGCCAGCACCGCTGCGAGCAGCAGCGAGCGCGGCCCGTCCGCCCGAACCCGAGTGTTCGTCCCGCTCACCTCCCTCGTCCCGGAGATGTTCTCGCACGTGACCGGGCCGAACGGTGGGACATCGGATGTCTGACGGCGTGTCGTGGTTGAAGATGCGACGATCGACGGCATGACTGTCTCGGAGACGAACCTCGTGGTCACGTTCGACCTGTTCAGCGCGCTGACGGACAGCCGCACGGGAGCGGCCGCGCTCCTGGGCCGGCTCGCCGCCGAGCGCGGCTGGGAGCAGGACGGCACCGCGCTCTACGACCGCTGGGACCGGCACAACAAGGCGCTGCAGCGGACCGCGCGCCCGCCCACGACCTTCCACGACGTGTCGCGCGAGGCCCTGGCCCGGGCGTACGACGAGCTCGGCCACCCGCTGGGCCTGGTCGACGACGACCTCGCGCTGCTGGAGGAGTCCGTCGCGGACTGGCCGCTGTGGCCGGATGCGGAGGCGGCGCTGCAGGCGGTCGCGACGCTCGCCGAGGTGGGGATCCTCTCGAACGTCGACGACGCGCTGGTCCGTCGCTCCCGGGCCTACCAGCTGGTGGACCCCGAGCGGGTGCTGACCTCGCAGCGGCTGGGCGCCTACAAGCCCGCGCCTGAGATCTACCGGTCGGCCGTCACCGCCGTCGCGCCCGCCCGGCTCGTGCACGTCGCGGCGTCGGCGCGCGACGTACGCGGAGCGCTGGAGGCCGGGATCGCCACCGTGCGGCTGGCCCGTCCGGGTCACCTGCTCGACCCGGACGGGCCCACGCCGACGGTCGAGGTCGGCCACGGCGGCGACCTGCGCCGCGTGGTGGCCGACCTCTCCGAGGGCTAGGCGCTCGGGACCACCATCAGGCCCCAGGCGACGAGCGGGGCGATGACCACGATCGACATGCCCCACTGCATGAGCCGCTTGAAGACCAGCTCGCGGTCGGTCGCGTCGGCGTTGGCCACCACGAGGGCGCCGTTGGTGGAGAACGGGCTGCAGTCGACCACCGAGCTGGAGATGGCCAGCGCGGCGATCAGGGCGATGGCGTTGACCTGGTCGGTCAGCAGGAACGGCACGGCCAGCGGGATGAGCGCCCCGATGATGCCGGTGGTGGAGGCGAAAGCGGAGACCACGGCGCCGATCAGGCAGATCAGCAGGGCCGCGACGAGCGGTGCGCCGACCTCGGCCACGCGGTCGCCGAGCCAGGTCACCACGCCCTCGTTCTGGAGCAGGTTGACGTAGGTGACGATGCCGCCGATGAGCAGCACGGTGCCCCAGCTGATCTTCTCGACGGCGCCCTTGGCGGAGGTCGGGAAGACCAGGGTCAGGGTGACGGCGATGGTCAGCGCGGTGAAGCCGACGTCGAGGTCGAAGACGAGCGCGCCGACCATCAGGGCGGCGAGCCCGAGCAGGGTGACGATCCGCTGCGGGGTGAGCCGGGTCGGGTCGGCGGCGTCGTCGTCGGCCGTGACCGAGCGGGAGGCCTCGACCGCGGAGTGCGGCGTGCTGGAGCCGCCGGCGTGGGTGGCCCGGAAGCTCGCCGCCTCGGCCTCGGTGCCCATCGCGGCGACCCGGGCGTCCTCGCGGCCCCGGGCGATCAGCTGGCGGCCGCCGAAGGCGAGGTAGGCGACGGTGGCGATGATCGTGGCCGCCAGGAACGTCGTGCAGAAGAGGAAGAGCTGGTTGCCGGGGAGGTCGTTGCGCTCGACGACGCCGTTGGTGATGCTGCCGAAGATGCCGATGGGGGAGAAGGAGCCGGCCGTCGCGCCCTGGACGACCATCATCCCCATCATCAGCGGGTTGATCTCGTAGCGCAGCGCGAAGCCCATCGCCACCGGCGCCACGATGGCGACCGCGGCCGGGCTGACCGCGCCGATCGCGGTGACCGCCGCGCAGACCAGGAACATCGCCCACGGGACCAGCGCGACCCGGCCCCCGACCGCGCGGACCGCGCCGTGCACGATCCAGTCGACGGTGCCGTTGTTCTTGGCCAGCGCGAAGAGGTAGGTGACGCCGACCAGGATCACGAACAGGTCGCTCGGGAAGCCGGCCAGCACGTCGTCGACCTCGAGGTCGTAGACGGAGAGGCCGACCACGAAGGAGGCCACCAGGGCCAGGGCGCCCATGTTGACGCCACGCACGGTGGCGACCAGGAACACGACCGCGAGGACGATCAGCGAGATGATCTCGTGGGACACGGGAATCCGTTCGTCAGAGGAGGGGTCCGAGAATGTGACCCACGTCATGAGGACTTCTCGATCATGTCAGTGGCTGAGCCACCTGGCAACCCAGCCACTTCCGGCCTAGGATCCCCGCATGACGCCGGAGTCCGCCAGGAGCCTGCCGCCGATGCGCCGGGAGCGGCTCTACGAGAGCCTCGCCGCGCACATCTCCGACTTCATCGAGGCGCAGGGCCTGGTGGGTGGCGACCGGCTGCCGTCGGAGCGCCAGCTGGCGGCCGACCTCGGCGTCAGTCGAGCGACCCTGTCGCGGGCCCTGGCCTCGTTGGAGACCCGCGGCCGGATCGAGGTCCGGCACGGGGTGGGGGCCCTGGTGCGCGATCCCGACGTCCCGGCGACCGGCGGGGGGAGCGGGCTCGCCGAGGGGCTGTCCGAGCGGCCACCCGAGCAGGTCACCGTCGC
Source organism: Nocardioides lianchengensis (assembly GCF_900101465.1). Lineage (GTDB taxonomy): Bacteria > Actinomycetota > Actinomycetes > Propionibacteriales > Nocardioidaceae > Nocardioides > Nocardioides lianchengensis. Next base: position 153,609 of record NZ_FMZM01000008.1, on the reverse strand, counting down.
CCGCGAGGCGATGCTGGCCGGGCTCGCGCGGGCGGCCGCGAGCCACCCGCAGGACGCGCTGCGGACCGCGATGCTCGCTCCCGACGGCCGCCCCCGCAGCTTCGAGCACACCTGGCGCTGCATCCGCCGGCTCGCGGAGTCGCCGCTGATGGCCGACCTCGACGACCTGCTGGCCGAGAGCGCGCCGGACCCGGGAGACACCCCCGCCGTACGGGCCCGGCTGGACGCGCTGGCCGAGGCGATCATCCGGGCCGACGGCAGTGCTGCGGCCACCGCGTGCCTGGGCCTGCTCTCGGGGCCTGCTTGACCCGTGACCCGGGTCACCGGAGGATGCGCGGCGTGACTCAACAGGTGGATGTCGTCGTCGTGGGTGCCGGCCTGGCCGGTCTGGTCGCTGCTGCGGAGGCCGCCGACGCGGGCCGGTCGGTGGTGCTGGTCGACCAGGAGGGCGAGCAGTCGCTCGGCGGGCAGGCGTTCTGGTCGCTGGGCGGCCTGTTCCTGGTCGACAGCCCCGAGCAGCGCCGGATGGGCGTCAAGGACTCCCACGAGCTGGCCTGGCAGGACTGGCTCGGGAGCGCCCAGTTCGACCGCGAGGAGGACCGGTGGCCGCGCGCGTGGGCCGAGGCGTACGTCGACTTCGCGGCCGGCGAGAAGCGGTCCTGGCTGCGCGAGATGGGTCACCGGATCTTCCCGGTCGTGGGCTGGGCCGAGCGCGGTGACGGCCGCGCGGACGGCCACGGCAACTCGGTCCCGCGCTTCCACATCACCTGGGGCACCGGTCCCGGGGTGGTCGAGCCGTTCGAGCGACGGGTCCGCGAGCACGTCGCGACCGGTCGGATCACCTTCGCCTTCCGGCACCGCGTCGACGGGCTGATCGTGACCGACGGCGTCTGCGTCGGCGTCGAGGGACAGGTGCTGGAGCCGACCTCCGTCGACCGCGGCGTCGCCAGCTCCCGGACCGAGGTGGCGGCCTTCGAGATCCACGGCCAGGCGGTGATCGTCACCAGTGGCGGCATCGGTGGGAACCACGATCTGGTCCGCAAGGCCTGGCCGGCGCGGCTCGGCACGCCGCCGCGGACGATGGTGTCGGGCGTGCCCGCCCACGTCGACGGGCGGATGCTCGGCATCACCCAGGACGCCGGGGCGAACGTCATCAACCCCGACCGGATGTGGCACTACGTCGAGGGCATCCGCAACTGGAACTCGATCTGGGAGAACCACGGCATCCGGATCCTGCCCGGGCCCTCGTCGCTGTGGCTGGACGCGACCGGCAAGCGGTTGCCCGCGCCGTACTTCCCGGGGTTCGACACCCTCGGCACCCTCGCCCACCTGCGGAGCACCGGGCACGACTACTCGTGGTTCGTGCTGACCCAGAAGATCATCGAGAAGGAGTTCGCGCTCTCGGGCTCCGAGCAGAACCCCGACCTGACCGGTCGCGACATCAAGCTGCTGCTCTCGCGGGTCAAGAAGGGCGCTCCGGGCCCGGTCGAGGCGTTCAAGCAGCACGGCGAGGACTTCGTGGTGGCCGACTCGCTCAGCGAGCTGGTGCGGGGCATGAACGAGGTCGGCGAGGGCGCGACGATCTCCGAGCCCGAGCTGCGCGAGCTGATCGAGCGGCGCGACCGCGAGATCGACAACGCCTACACCAAGGACGCCCAGATCACCGCGCTCCGCGGGGCGCGGACCTACCGCGGCGACAAGCTGATCCGGGTGGCGACGCCGCACAAGATCCTGGACCCGAAGGCCGGCCCGCTGATCGCCGTACGATTGAACATCCTGTCGCGCAAGACGCTCGGCGGGCTGGAGACCGATCTCGACGGGCGCTGCCTGCGCGCGGACGGTACGCCGTTCCCGGGGCTCTACGCGGCCGGTGAGGTCAACGGCTTCGGCGGCGGCGGGATGATGGGCTACAACGCGCTCGAAGGCACGTTCCTCGGCGGCTGCCTCTTCTCGGGCCGTACGGCGGGCCGCGCCGCCGCGAAGGCGGTCGGCTGACGCGTGGGGGTCAGTGGGCGCCGGTGACGTTGAGGCCGACGACGCCGGCCACGATCAGCACGATCGACGCGGCCTTGAGCCAGCCGAGCGGCTCGCCGAGGAAGGCCCAGCCGACCACGGCGACCAGCGCGGTGCCGGCGCCGGCCCAGATGGCGTAGGCGACGGAGACCGGCACCGTCTTGACGACGACGGTGAGCAGCCAGATCGCGCTCGTGTAGCCGAGCAGCACGACGGCGGTCCAGCCGAGATGGGTGAAGCCCTGGGCCCGGGGCAGCAGGGCGCTCGAGGCGACCTCCAGGACGATCGCCACGGCGAGCAGGACGGCGGCCAGCACGGGTCTCTCCTTCGTCGACACGCGATGTAGCACTCGCTACATGCGCCTCGACTGTAGCACTCGCTACGCTCGGAGGATGGACCGTCGCGAGGAGCTGCTCGAGCAGGTCACCGACTACGTCTACGAGCACGGGCTGATCGGCCTGACCCTGCGTCCCGTGGCCGCGGCGATCGGGACCAGCGACCGGATGCTCATCTACCACTTCGAGAGCCGGGACGCGCTGGTCTCGGCCGTCGTCGCGCGCAGCACCGAGCGCTCGACCGCCGCGGTGCACGCCCTGCCCGCGGAGGCCGACGTACGACGGGGCGTGCTCGCGCTGTGGGCGGCCTACCAGGGGCCGCCGTTCAAGGCCTGCCTCGACCTCTACTGCCAGGCCGCGGCGAGCGGGCTGATCGGACAGGAGCCCTACCTGTCCAGCGCCCGCGCCGGCAACGAGCGGTGGGCGCAGGCGCTGCAGGAGTACCTCGTGCGCTGCGGCGCCCCGCGCGAGCGGGTGGCCCGGATCATCACCCTGGTCGACTCGGCGCTCTACGGGTTCCACCTCGACCTCACCACCGACCGCCCCGAGGTGCTCACCCGCGGCGTCGAGGACCTCGCGACGGCGGCCCAGACGATCGCCGGCGCCGGCCACTAGGGTCGGCGCGTGACCCGGATCCTCAGCACCGACGCCCGCACCCACGACCTCGACCCGCTCCGCCCCGGCTTCGGGCTGGCCGAGCTCGCCGACCTCGGCGGCGCCGGGATCGGGCTGTGGGAGATGGCGCCGGGCGAGGACCGCGACACCGAGGCCGACGAGGTGTTCGTGGTGCTGGCCGGCGCCGGGACCGTGGCCTTCGAGGACGGGTCGGTGCTCACGCTGGCGCCGGGCGTCGTCGTACGCCTGCGGGCCGGGGACCGGACGGTGTGGACCGTGACCGAGACGCTGCGCAAGCTCTATGTGACGGCTCCGACAGGGTGAGGGGCGGGCGCGCCGCAACATCGTTACACCGGTGAAACGAACGTGTCAGAACACGAAACGCAGCCTGGCTAGCGTGCGGCGCACCCGAGACACGCTCTCCTGGGAGGGACCCCAAGAAATGGCAGCACTTCCGCGCGCCCGCCGCCTGTCGGCCCGGCGCTCCACCATCGCCGCGAGCGCCGTGTCGCTCGTCGCGGTCCTCGCCCTCGCCGGCTGCGGCAGCGACGACTCCTCCTCCACCGACGCCGGTGGCGACGGCGGCGGCGACGCGTCGTACGGCGAGATCGACGTGCAGTACTCCTGGATCAAGAACGAGGAGTTCAGCGGCGAGTTCTACGCCTACGAGAACGGCTACTACGACGAGGCCGGCTTCGACGCGGTGAACGGGATCTCGGGCCCCGACACCGGCGTCGCCAAGCTGCTCAGCGGCACCGTCGACGTGGCGATCAACGACGCCGCCTCGGTCGGCGCCGCGATCGCCGAGGAGGAGGCGCCGCTGAAGATCGTCGGCGCGACCTTCCAGAAGAACCCCTTCACGATCCTGTCGCTGAAGGACGGCGCCGACATCGCGACGCCGCAGGACCTGGTCGGCAAGAAGATCGGCGTGCAGGACTCCAACGCCAACGTCTTCCGCGCCATCCTGGCCGCCAACGACATCGACGAGAAGGACGTCGAGGTCGTGCCGGTCGACTTCGACCCGACGCCGCTGATGAACAAGGACGTCGACGGCTTCATGGCCTACCTGACCAACGAGGCGCTGACCGTCGAGCTGGCCGGCTACGAGATCACCAACCTGCCGTACGCCGAGAACGGCGTCCCGTACGTCGCCGAGACGTTCACGGTCACCGACCAGACCCTGGCTGAGGACCGCGACAAGGTGAAGGCCTTCCTCACGGCCGAGATCAAGGGCTGGAGCGACGTCTTCCAGCAGCCGACCGACGCGACGGTCGACCTGATCACGAAGTACTACAACGAGGCCGCCTCCGACAACGCCGAGGGCCTCGAGTCGGTCTTCGGTGCGCTCGACCCGAAGAAGACCGGCATGGGCCTGGAGGCCTCGAAGCTGCTGATCTCGACGCCGGACACCGAGGCCAACGGCCTGTTCACCATCACCGACGAGCTGCAGTCGCAGACCGTCGAGTCGCTGGCCGCGGCCGGCTGGGAGGTCTCGGTCGAGGACCTGTTCGACACCTCTCTCATCGACGAGATCTACGAGGAGAACCCCGACCTCAAGGCCTACCAGGGCTGAGGTCGGGTCCTCGACCCGTCGTACACATGACGACTGAGCAGAACCTGGATGCCGGTGCCCGGCTGGGCACCGGCATCCAGATCAAGGGACTGACCAAGACGTTCAAGGGCAGTGGCGGCAAGCCCGTCACCGCCCTCCAGGACGCCCACCTGCACACCGACCAGGGCTCCTTCCTGGCGTTGCTGGGCCCGTCGGGCTGCGGCAAGTCGACGATCCTGCGGATCCTCGCGGGGCTGGAGTCGCCCAGCAGCGGCGAGGCCATCGTCGACGGCAAGACGCCGCGCGAGCTGCGCCGCGACAGCGAGCTCGGCATCGCCTTCCAGGACCACGCCCTGCTGCCGTGGCGCAGCGTGGTGAAGAACATCCAGCTGCCCTTCGAGGTCGCCGGCCGCAAGGTCGACAAGGCGTACGTCGAGGAGCTGATCGCCCTGGTCGGGCTGACCGGCTTCGAGAAGGCCAAGCCGGCCCAGCTCTCGGGCGGCATGCGCCAGCGGGTGTCCATCGCCCGCGCGCTGGCGCTGAAGCCGTCGGTGCTGCTGCTCGACGAGCCGTTCGGTGCGCTCGACGACATGACCCGCCAGAACCTCAACCTGGAGCTGCTGCGGATCTGGACCGAGAAGCCGGCGACCACCCTGCTGGTCACGCACGGCATCAACGAGGCGATCTTCCTCTCCGACCAGGTGGCGGTCATGAGCCCGCGGCCGGGCCGGATCAAGGAGATCATCGAGGTCGACCTGCCGCGCCCGCGGACGCCCGACATGATGCGCACGCCGGAGTTCCACGCGCTCGCTGACCGGGCCTCGGAGCTGCTCTTCGGCGCCGACGGGCGCGCGGCGGCCGAGTCGTGATCGCCCAGGGCCGCATCCCCGGCTGGCTCGCCGGCATCATCGGCGGTGTCGGGATCGTGCTGGCCTGGTGGCTGTTCTCCGTGGTCGCCTTCCGTCCCGACGAGGGCACCAGCTTCACGCCGGTGCCCTCCCCGTGGGCGGTCTTCCACCGGCTCTTCGAGGACGGCCTCGGCGCCTACTGGCCGGCCTTCGAAGTCACCCTCACCGAGGCCGGCTACGGCTTCGTGTGGGGCAACGGACTGGCGCTGCTGCTCGCCAGCACCGTGCTGCTGGTCCCGCGGCTGGAGCCGGTCATCGTCCAGGTCGCGGTGGTGAGCTACTGCCTGCCGATGGTCGCCGTCGGCGGCATCGCGATCGTCGCCGTCGGCGGCGCCGACCAGCCGGGGGATCCGTCCAAGACGGCCATCCTGCTCGCGGCGCTGGCGGTCTTCTTCACGACCGTCGTCGGCGCGCTGCTCGGCTTCCGGGCGGCCGACCGGGCCAGCCTCGACGTCGTCAGCGTGTACGGCGGCGGCCGGCTGACCCAGCTGCGCAAGGTGCGGCTGGTCGCGGCGCTGCCCGCGATCCTGAACGCGCTGCAGGTCGCCGTACCCACGGCGTTCCTGGGGGCCGTCCTCGGCGAGTACATGGGCGCCACCGACCGCAGCGTCGGCATCCTGCTGATCCGGCTGCAGGGCAACCTCGATTCCGAGCGGGTCTGGGTGGTCTTCCTGCTCTGCGCCCTGATCGCCCTGGTGGGCTACGGCCTCGTTGGCCTGCTCGCCCGCTTCGTCACGCCCTGGGTGTCCGGGAGGGAGAGCTGATGCACCCGTTCGCGAAGGCCGTCGGCCGTGCGCTGTTCAACGCCGTGCTGACCGTGGCCGTGGTGCTGCTCCTGTGGCAGGCCGTGCTCAGCTTCTCGGGCATCACCGAGTACGTCGCCAAGGGGCCCACCGACGTCTGGAACCATCTCTTCGTCGACGAGGAGGGCGCCCGCAGCACGGCCGCCGAGCATCGCGAGGTCCTCTTCGGGCTCGCGGGCAAGTCGCTGAAGGACGCCGCCCTCGGCTTCGTCGTCGGCATGGTCGTCGCCACCGTGCTGGCCATGGCCTTCACCGTCTCGCGGACCGTGTCCGCCGGCGTGATGCCCCTGGCCCTGCTGCTGCGCAGCATCCCGCTGGTCTCGATCGCGCCGGTCATCATCCTGATCACCGGCCGCGGCACCGCGGCCTCGGTGGCGGTGATCGGCAGCATCGTGGTGCTCTTCCCCGCCCTGGCCTCGGTGCTCTTCGGGCTCAGCCGCGCCAGCAAGGAGAGCCTCGACCTGGTCAAGGTGTACGGCGGCGGCAACTGGTCGGCCCTGACCAAGGTGGCCATCCCCGGCGCCCTGCCCTCGCTCTTCGCGGCGGCCCGGGTCTCGGTGCCCGGCGCGGTCACCGGCGCCCTGCTCGCGGAGTGGCTCTCGACCGGCAAGGGCATCGGCGGCAACATCACGAAGTTCAACGCCGCCGCCCAGTTCGACAACCTCTGGGCCGCGGTCGCGATCATCACTTTCGTGACCCTCGCGCTCTACAACGTCGTCCAGCTCGTCGAGAACATCGTCCTGGCGCGGATGGGCATGTCCCAGAGCACCGCCTAGCGAGGACGCGCCAGCGGACTCGCTGATGGTGGTCGAGCGAGCCGCGCGACCGAGGAACGAGGTCGCGTCCGGCGTGTCGAGACCCTGTCGGTCACGCAGACCCACCCGGGCTAGGGCTGGTCAGTAGTGGGTGCGGGTGGTGTTGTCGAGCCAGGCCTGGAAGGGGCTGAAGGCGGCGGGGACGGGCACGGCGTCCACCGGGGTGGGCCAGGTGGCGCGGTCGCGGGCGAAGAGCTCGTAGAACTCGCGGTCGTCGAAGCCGCCGCGGGCGGCGTCGTGGCGGTCGGCGGCGTACACGACGCGGTCGACCCGGGCCCACAGGGACGCGGAGACGCAGAGCGGGCAGGGCTCGCACGAGGTGTAGAGCGTGCAGCCGGCCAGCGAGAAGTCGCGGAGCTCGGCGCAGGCCGCGCGGATCGCGTTCACCTCGGCGTGCGCGGTCGGGTCGAGGTCGCGCGTGACCCGGTTCTGGCCGGTGGCCAGCACCGTCCCCTCCCGTACGACGAGCGCGCCGAACGGCCCGCCGCCCGCCTCGACGTTGGCGACGGCCAGCGCGACCGCCTGCTCCAGCCACACCTGGTCAGTCATGGGGGTTCCTCTCCTGCAGCATCCGCCAGACCCGGTCGCGGGTCATCGGCAGCTCGTGGGGTCGTACGCCGGTGGCGTCCCGGACGGCGTTGGCCAGGGCCGGTGCGACGGGGTTGTACGGCGCCTCGCTCATCGACTTGGCCCCGCGCGGGCCCAGGTCGTCGTACGTGTCGGCGAACAGCACGCGGGTCGGGGGCAGGTCGCCCATCTGCGGCACCCGGTAGTCGCGGAAGGTCCGGGTCGTCACCGCGCCGTCGACCAGGCGGACCTCCTCCTGGAGCGAGGTGCCGATCGCCTGCGCGACCCCGCCCTCGACCTGGCCGCGCAGCTGCTCGGGGTTCATCACGACGCCGGCGTCGGCGGCGTGCACCGAGGCGAGCAGCCGGACCTCGCCGGTCGGCGGGTGCACCGCGACCCGGAAGCCGTGCACGTTGAAGGCGACCGAGCGGGGCGTCCCGTGGTGCTCGCCGTGGGCGACCAGCGGCTCGGTGAGCGGTGCTCCCTCGCGGGCGGCGAGGAGGGAGCGGAGCTCCCGGGCCGCGGCCACGACAGCGCTCCCGGCGACCACGGTGCCGGTCGACCCGTAGGCCCCGGTGTCGTACGACGTCGCGTCGGTGTCGGACCCGCGCAGCCGGACGAGGGACACGGGGACGCCGAGCTCCTCGGCGACGAGCTGCACGTGCACCGTCGCCGAGCCGTTGCCGAACTCGGCCGAGCCGACGCCGATGGTGACCGTCCCGTCGAGCTCCGCGGTGACCGTGGCCGTGGCGTGGTGGCCGCGCGGCGGGATGGTGGCGATCATCGCGGCGGCCAGTCCGCTGCCGAGCTGCCACCCCGCGCCGGGAGCGGGGGTGCGGTCCTCCTCCAGGGCGGCCGCGACCAGGTCCAGGCACTGCGGCAGCCCGTACGACGACTCCGTCAGCATCAGGTCGTCGTCGGGCGGACCGTTGACCACGAACCCGTCCCCGGGCCGTACGGCGTTGCGCCGCCGGACCTCGGCGGCCGAGATCCCGAGCTCGCGCGCCAGGTCGTCCAGCGCCGACTCGATCCCGAAGATCACCTGCCCCAGCCCGTAGCCACGGAACGCGCCCGCGGGAACGGTGTGGGTGTAGACCGCCTCCGCGTCGACCCGCTTGTTGGGGCAGCGGTAGAGCGCGACCGACTCGTGGCAGCCGTGGAACAGCACCCCGGCGGCGTGGTTGCCGTAGGCGCCGGTGTCGCTGAGCACGTCGAGCCGCAGCGCGGTCAGCACGCCGTCCGCGTCGGCCCCGAGCTCGACCTCCACCCGCATCGGGTGTCGGCTGGGCACCAGCGTGAACTGCTCCTCGCGGGTCAGCTCCAGCTGCACGGGACGGCGTACCCCCGCGGCGGCGAGCCGGAGCACGGCCAGCCCGACGACGTCCTCGACCAGCATCTCCTGCTTGCCCCCGAACCCGCCGCCGACCCGGGCGGCCAGCACCCGCACCTGCGCGCGGTCGACGCCGAGCACGTGGGCCAGCTCGTCGCGGACCAGGAACGGCACCTGCGTGCTCGTGCGTACGACGAGCCGCCCGGCGTCGTCGACCCAGCCGCGGGCGCCGTGGGTCTCGAGCGCCGCGTGGGTGACCCGCGAGGTGCGCCAGGTGCCGGAGACCCGGACCTCGGCCGCCGCCAGCCCGGCGGACACGTCGCCGACCTCGCCGTGGGTCTGGGCGACCACGTTGCGCATCGGCTCGGAGATCCGGCTGCGCATCGTGGACTTCTCGCCGTGCACCAGCGGCGCGCCCGGCGTCCGGGCTTCCTCGGGGTCGAGCACGGCGGGCAGCACGTCGTACTCCACCCGGATCAGGGCGAGGGCCTCCTCGGCGAGGGCGACCGAGTCGGCCACCACGGCGGCGACCCGCTGGCCCTTGAACCGGACCACGTCGTCGAGCAGCCGGGTGTCGTCGGGGTCGTCGAGCCGGCTGTCGTGGCGGCCGGAGGAGTAGAGGACGTCGGGGGCGTCGAGATGGGTCAGCACCAGGTGGACGCCCGGCAGCGCCGCGGCCGCGGACGTGTCGATGGCGGTGATCCGGGCGTGCGAGTGCGGGCTGGCCAGCAGCTTCACGTGCAGGACGTCGGTCGCCGGGAGGTCGAGCGTGTACGGCTCTCGGCCCGACACGATCCGTGGGCCCGCGGGAGCGCCGACCGAGGCGCCGACCGCGCCGGGGGCGACGTTCGACCGGCCGGCGAGGGCGTCGCGGATCGACCGGTAGCCGGTGCAGCGGCACAGGTTGCCCTTGAACGTCCGCTCCGGGTCCTCGACCTCCCGTCCGACGGCGGTGGCGGTGACGACGTACCCGGCGGTGCAGAAGCCGCACTGGAAGCCGCACGCCGCGACGAAGGCCTGCTGCACGGGGGAGAGGTCGTCGGGGCTCCCCAGCCCGGCGGCGGTCGTGACCGCCGAGTCGACCGCGCGAGCCGCCGGGACGATGCACGAGTGCACCGGCTCGCCGTCGAGCAGCACGGAGCAGGCCCCGCAGTCGCCGGCGTCGCAGCCCTTCTTGACCGCCAATGCGCCTTGCTCGCGCAGGAAGGTGCGCAGGCACTGGCCGGGCGCGGGCGTCGCGTCGACCGGCCGGTCGTCGATCCTCATCTGCCCAGCTCCGAGACGACCTCGCGGGCGAGCAGGCCCGTGACCGCGGCGCGCCAGTCGGCTGCGCCGTGCGCGTCGTCGTACCAGCAGTCGACGGCGGCCAGTCCCGCGTCGAGGTCGTCCGCGTCGAGCACCACCGGGCGGGTGGTCGAGGCGGTGACGGTGACCGTGCGTCCGCTGCCGACCACGACGACCGCCGAGCGGCCGAGCGGCGACAACGACGTGCGGCGGAACGCGGCCGGTGCGGTCAGCGACGAGGGCGGTACGTCGATCGCCCGCAGCACCTCGCCGGGCCGCAGCGAGGTGACCCGCACGTCGCGCACGAACGCGGCGACCGGCTCGCGCCGCTCGCCGCCGTCGGGGGTCCACACGACCGCCTCGGCGCCGAGGCCCGCGAGCAGCGAGGTCATCGCCCCGGCCGGGAGGGCCAGGCAGACGTTGCCGCCGACGGTGGCGGTGCGCTGCACCTTGAACGACATCAGCAGCCCGTCGGCCGCCTGCCGGGCGAGCTCGGCGAGACCGCCCCACGGGGCGCCGACCAGCTGCTCGATCGTGCAGGTGGCGGCGATCCGCAGGGTGCCGTCGGGCAGGGGCTCGAACGGCGCCCAGCCGAGCGTGGTCAGGTCGACCAGGCCGGTGGTGCCGGGCTGCGGCTCGGAGAACAGCCAGGTCCCGCCCCCGACGACGACCTCGCCGCCCGAGAGGGTGAGGTCGCCGCGGGAGCGGGCGGGGCGGAAGGAGCGGACGGTGCCGAGGTCCATCACTCCACCTCCATCAGCCGCTCGTAGGTGCGGCTGATGGCGGAAACCCGCTCCCGGGCCGGGCGGCCGGCGTGGGAGAGCACCCCGTCGGCGAGCGCCCCGACCAGGCTCATCGCGGCGGCGTAGCTGTCGAAGGCCAGCGCCCCCTGGACCGGGCACTCGAGCCATACCGTCGCGGGCGTCGCGTGCGGCCGGGCGGTCGGGTCCGCGAGCAGCACCAGCGCCGCGCCGGTGCCGGCGGCCTCGGCCAGGAACGCACCGAACCCGCGCGGTCGGCGCCGGAAGCCCACCACCACCACCACGTCACCCGGGCCCAGGTCGGCCAGCTCCTCGCCGACCACCTGCCCCGGCAGCGGGGCCAGCCGTACGTCGCCGCGCGCCTGGGAGAGCTGCTGGCGCAGGTGCAGCGCCACCGGGTGGCTGTTGCGCCATCCCACCACCGTGACCCGCCGGGCGCCGGCGACCAGGGCCACGGCCTCGGTCAGCCGGGGCTGCTGCAGCGCGCGCAGGATCGCCTCGGCCTCCTGCGCGGCGTGGGCGGCCAGGTCGGGAGCGCCGTCGACGCGGTGCGGCTCGCCGGCGGTGCGCAGCGCCCGGAGGTGCTCGCGGACCTCGTCGAAGTCGGCGTACCCGAGGTGCCGGAAGAGCCGGCTCATGGTGGCCTTCGAGACGCCGGCCAGGGTGGCCAGCTCGGCGGCGCGGTAGGTCGCCAGGTCGTCGAGGTGCTCGAGCAGGGTGGCGGCCGCCTTGCGCTCCTGCGGGGAGAGTGCGGCGTGGTGCTCGGCGATCCGCTCGTCGATGCGCAGGCTCACCGCGCGACCCCCACCGTCGCGGCCACCTCGAGCACCGCTGCCTCGAACGCGTCCAGGCCGCGCGCGACGTCGACCTCGCGCACGTCCTCGCCGGGGTGGTGGCTGATCCCGTCGAAGCAGCGCACGAAGAGCATCCCGATGTCGGCGACGGCCGCGACCGCCATCGCGTCGTGGCCGGCCCGGCTCCACAGCCCCATCGGGGCGGCGTCGCCGGTGGTGGCGATGCCGGAGACCACCGCGCGCTGGAGCCACGCGGCGCACGGCGCAGCCGGTGCGGTGTGGGTCTCCACGACCTCCAGGCGCAGCCCGCGGTCGGCGCACAGCCGCTCCATCTCGGCGTGCATCGCCGTCCACATCGCGTCGCGCTCGGTGTCGGTCGCGGCCCGCAGGTCGAGGGTCAGGTCGGCGCGGCCCGGGATCACGTTGACCGCACCCGGCCGGACGTGCAGCCGACCGACGGTGGCGATGCACTCGCTGGCCCGCGCCATCCGCTCGACGGTGGTGACGATCTCGCTCGCGCCGACCAGCGCGTCCTTGCGCCGGTGGTACGGCGTGCCGCCCGCGTGCCGGGCCTCGCCCAGCACCGAGATCGCGAAGCGGCGCGCGCCGGCGATCGTCGTCACGTAGCCCAGGCTCGCGTCGGCCGCCTCCAGGTAGGGGCCCTGCTCGATGTGGGCCTCCAGGTAGCCGACCAGCTCCTCGGGCCGGCGGGCCGCCTCGCCGATCCGGCGCGGGTCGAGCCCGAAGTCGAGGAACGCCTGGTGCAGCGTCACGCCGTTCTTGTCCCGCAGCGTCCACCATTCCTCGTCCCAGGTGCCGGCGAGCGCCTGGCTCCCGAGCAGCGCCTTCCCGAACCGGGTGCCCTCCTCGTCGCTGAAGCCGACGATCTCCAGGGCGAACGGCAGGGCGGCGTCGCGGAGCCGCTCGGCGACGGCCACGGCCATCACCACGCCGAGCATCCCGTCGTACGACCCGGCGTCGGGGACGGTGTCGAGGTGGGAGCCGAGCAGCAGCGCCGGCAAGCCGGGCTCGGTGCCCTCGCGGCGCCCGCAGACGTTGCCGGCGGCGTCGGTCCAGGTGCGCAGCCCGGCCTCCTCCATCCAGCGGGCGACGACGGCATTGGCGCCGGCGTGCTCCGTCGAGAGGTGTACCCGCTCGAGTCCGGTCCGCATCGACGAGAACCGGTCCAGCTCGGCGCAGCGGTCCAGGACGACCCGTGCGGTGGTCACGAGGAGTACACCTCCTGCGCGGCCCCCACGCCGCCTCCGGCGGTGAGAGGTACGCCGCCCGCGCGCAGCACCTGCTCCAGGGCCGCGAGGGTCACCAGCACGGCGTCCTTCCGGGCGTTGTGGCCCATGGTGCCGATCCGCCAGACCTTGCCGTGGAGCGGGCCGAACGAGGTGCCGATCTCGATGCCGAAGTCGGTCAGCAGCGCCGACCGTGCGGCGTCCCCGTCGACCCCCGCGGGGATCTCGACGGCCACGACGTTGTGCATCTTGTGCGCCACGTCGCCGAAGACGGCCAGCCCCAGCCCGCGGACGCCCTCCAGCATCGCCAGCCCGTGCCGGGCGTGCCGCTCGACGGCCGCGTCGAGGCCCTCCTCGACCAGCAGCCGGGCGCACTCGCGGGCGCCGTACAGCATGGTGGTGGCCTCGGTGTGGTGGTTGAGCCGGCGGGGGCCCCAGTAGTCCATGACCTGCGCGAGGTCGAGGTAGTTGGAGGCGATCCGGACGCCGGCCGCGTCCTCGTCGTCGTCGTCGTCCGAGCGGATGCCGGCCTCGACGTGCTTGCGCCCGTCGATCACGGTGGCCGCCCGCGGGGAGAGGGTGATCGGCGCCGACCCCGACGGCCCGCCGAGGCACTTCTGCAGCCCGGCGGTGACGACGTCCAGGCCCCAGAGGTCGGTCTCGAAGGGGTTGCCGCCCAGGGAGGCGGTGGCGTCGCAGTAGAGCAGCACGTCGTGCCGGCGGCAGATCTCGCCGAGATCCTCCAGCGGCTGGCACATGGTGGTCGAGGTGTCGCCCTGGACGACGGCGAGCACCTTCGGGCGGGTCGCGACGACCGCCTCCTCCACGGCCGACGGGTCGAACACCTCGCCCCACGGCACCTCGATCGTGTGCACCTCCGCGCCGCAGCGCTCGGCGATCTCGACCAGCAGGTGGCCGAACCGCCCGAAGACCGGCACCAGCACCCGGTCGCCGGGCTCGACCAGCGAGACCAGGGCGGCCTCGATGCCGGCACGCGAGGTGCCGTCGACCACGAAGGTCTGCTCGTTGGTGGTGCGGAAGACGTCGCGGTAGAGACCCATCGTCTCGGTCATGGTGTCGGTCATCCAGGGGTCGTACTGGCCGACCAGCTGCGCCGACATCGCGCGCAGCACGCGCGGGTCGGCATTGATCGGGCCCGGGCCCATCAGCAGCCGCGGGGGTGGGTTCACGGGAGAGGTCACGAGAGTCTCCTCAGCTGTCGGCCCCAGCCGTGGTCGGGGCGCTCGACGTCGATGGCGTTGCCGCGGACGACCGACCGGGTGACCCGGCCGCCGTAGCGGAGCCCGTCGTACGCCGAGATCGGGTTGCGGTGGGCGAGCCGGGTCGCCTCGATCCGGAAGTCGACGCCGGTGTCGTAGACGGCGAGGTCGGCGTCGGCGCCGACGGCGATCCGGCCCTTGCTGGTCAGGCCGACCTGGTCGGCGGTGTTGGTCGACATCCACCGGCTCACGCTGGACAGCGGGATGTTGCGGCGCCGGGCCTCGGCGGCGACGGCGCTGAACCCGACCTGGAGCCCGGAGACGCCGCCCCAGGCCTGCTGGAGGTCGCCGCCGCCCCTGTTCTTCTCCTCCGCCGTCGCGGGGGAGTGGTCGCTGACGACGGTGTCGATGACGCCGGCCCGCAGCGCCTGCCAGAGCTCCTCGCGGTTGCCGCCGTCGCGGATCGGCGGGCAGCACTTGAACTGAGATGCCGCGTCCGGGATGGTCTCGGCCGCGAAGCACAGGTAGTGCGGGCAGGTCTCGACGGTCAGCCGCAGCCCCTCGGCCTTGGCGTCGGCGATCAGGTCGAGCGCGCGGGCGCTGGACAGGTGCAGGACGTGCACCCGGGCCCCGGTCTCGCGGGCGCCGTCGATGACCTGCCTGATCGCGGCCAGCTCGGCCTCGTGGGGCCGGGAGCGGACGAAGTCGGCGTACGCGCGGCTCGGCGTCGCGGGTGCCTCCGCCAGCACCCGGGCGTCCTCGGCGTGCACGATCATCAGCCCGTCGAAGCGGGCGACCTCGGTCAGCGCGGCGAGGAACTGGGCCGGGTCGAGCGGCGGGAACTCGTCGACCCCGCTGGGGGCCAGGAAGCACTTGAAGCCGAACACCCCGGCCTCCCACAGCGGCAGCAGGTCCGCCACGTTGCCGGGGACGGCGCCGCCCCAGAAGCCGACGTCGACCATGAGTTCGCCCAGCGCGGCCTGCTGCTTGACCCGCAGGCCCTCCATCGTGGTCGTCGGGGGGATCGAGTTGAGCGGCATGTCGATGAGCGTGGTCGCGCCGCCCAGCGCGGCGGCCTCCGTGGCCGAGACGAACCCCTCCCACTCGGTGCGGCCGGGCTCGTTGATGTGCACGTGGGTGTCGACGATCCCGGGGACGACGTACGCCGTGTCGGGCGCGTGCAGGACCATCCCGTCCACGTCGTGCTCGTAGGGCTCGACCCCGGAGATCGTGCCGTGCCGGACGGTCACGGTGGCGGGCACGAACGTCTGGTCGACCAGGACCTTCCGGGCGCGGACGGCGTCGACCCTCACGGGGTCGCCTCGCGCAGCACGGTGGCCTGGATCAGTCCGTAGGGCCGGTCCGCGGCGAAGAACACCTCGCCCGGGTTGTCCAGCCCGAACGGCTCCAGGTCGACCAGGAAGTGGTGCTTGTTGGGGCAGGACAGGCTGACCTCCGCGACCTCGTCGTACCGCTCGAGGACGGCCTTGCCCATCTCGAAGACGGTCTGCTGCAGGGCCAGCGAGTGCACGGTCGCGAAGGTCGAGAGCAGGAGGTCGCGGATGCCGGCATAGAGGGCGTCGTAGTCGTGGTCGGTCCCGGTGTAGCGCCAGGTCGCCGTGACGCTGGTGGCCATGATCCGGTCGGTGGTCTCCTGGAGCGTCGTGTAGCGGTCACGCGGGAAGCCGTGGAACTCCGAGCCGGTGCTCTTCAGCACGGTGCAGTCCCTCAGCCCGCTGACCACCGTGGTCTCGTCGCCGGCGCGGGTGACCACCGTCGTCCGGGTCTCGCGGCCGGAGCGGACGAAGGAGTGGTCGTGACCCTGCCCGTCGACGGCGATGCGCTCCCACGCGAACAGCTCGGCCGACAGCTCGGAGCCGGTCACCCACTCGAAGCCGTCGACGAAGTGGTCGGTCAGGCGGAGCAGCAGGTCCTCGGGCGTGCCGACGCCGTGCTCGCGGGCGAAGGCGTAGACGGTGTTCTTCTGCGTGTCGGTCGCGACCACCCGGCTGTTGTCGCCCGCGGTGTGGCAGGCCTCGAAGTCGCCCCGGAGCTGGGTGGTGACGTTGAGGTCCTCGATCGCGTGGCGTCCCCCGTCGGTCGAGCCCGTCGAGGCCCGCGTCACCTTCACCACGCGGCACTCCGCCTTGCCGTACTGGTTGGCGCCCAGCACGATCCTGCCGGTCATCTCAGCTCCCTCGGTAGGTCGTGTAGGAGTACGGGCTCAGCAGCAGCGCCACGTGGAAGTGCGGCTGCTCGTCGTCGACCGCGAAGGCGACCTCGACGGTGGGGAAGAACGTGTCGCGCTCGGCGTCGGCGAACCAGGCGCCGGTCTCGAACACGAGGGTGTGGGCGCCGGCGCCGAGCTCGGCGTCGAAGCGCACCCGGCCGTCGCCGTCGGTGACCGCCGTGGCCAGCGTGGCGCCGTCGGGCCCGGTCAGGGCCAGGCTGAGCCCGGAGGCCGGGCGGCCGAGGGCGGCGTCGAGGACGTGGGTGCTGAGGGTGCTCACGTGACCGCCCCCTGCAGCCGCAGCACGGCGATCTCCGCGAGCTGGCCGCGGGTCACCGCCCGCTCGGTGGCGTCGTCGTTCGCGAGCCGCTCCTCGAGGAGGACCAGCATCTCGTCGGCGCTGCGACCGGCCGCGCGGACCAGGTAGATCCGGTCGAACCGCTCCTCGTAGCGCCGGTTGCCGTCGGCGAGCCGGGCCTGGACGTCGGCGTCCTGCGGGACGCCGGCCTGCTCGCTGCGCGACATCGCGGCGCTGGTGCCGGCGCCCTGGTGCCGCTCGCCGATCCGCGGGTGGTCGGCCAGCGCCCGCTCGACCTCGGCGTCGGTCCACGTCGCGGCCTGCGCCGCGGCCGCCGCGTGCAGGGCCGCCGCGTCGTCGTACGGGCGACCGGCGACGAGCGCGTCCACCCACGACCCGATCGCCACGCACGGGCGCAGCACCTCGGCCGCCGCCTCCGCGTCCAGCGCGTCGAACTCCTCGATCCGCAACGTCAGCTCCCTCCCAGGATCAGGCCCCGCCGATGAAACTAGGGCCCGGATGTGTCGCGAATCCGAAACATCCGTTTCACCAGGGTTACGTTCCGGACAGCTGCACCGCAAGGTCGAGCAGGTCGCGATCGCGGCCGGGGGCGGCGACCAGGCAGGCGCCGGCGGGGAGTCCGCCGCTGGTGGTGACGGGCAGGCTGACCGCGGGCAGGCCGGCCAGCCCGGCGATGCTGGTGAGGGTCATGGTCGCGGTGCGGACCGGGCCGAGATCGACCCCGACCCGGGGGGCGACCGACGACGCCGACGGGATCACCAGCACGTCGTCCCCGACCAGGTCGCGGATCGCCCGCGCCGCGCGGTCGACGGTACGACGGGCCGCGTCCGCCTGGTCGTGGCCGATCGACGCCGCGTGCTCGAACCGGCTGCGGACGTCGTCGCCCAGGGTGTCGAGGCGGCCGGTCAGCCAGGAGCCGCGGACCTGCCAGGCCTCCCAGGCCTGCCAGGTCTGGAACGCCGCCCGCCAGGCCTGCAGGTCCGGCAGCGGCCGGTCGTCGGTGGCGTCGACCGGGATGCCCGCGACCGCGGCGACGACGTCGGACTCGGCCAGCGCGGTCAGCGCCGGGACCCCGACCAGCCGGGTGCCGCTGGAGGCCACCCGCGGCGGGAGCAGTACGTCGCCGACGGTGCGCAGCAGGCTCGCCGTACGGGTCAGCCAGCCCACCGTGTCGAAGCCGGGCGCCAGGGCGAGCAGGCCGTCGCGGGGGATCGCGCCGTGGGTGGTGCGGATCCCGAACAGCCCCTGATAGGCGGCCGGGACGCGGATCGAGCCGCCGGTGTCGGTGCCGAGCCCGATCGTGGCCTGGCCGAGCGAGACGGCGCTGGCCGAGCCGGACGTCGACCCGCCGCTGAGCCGGTACGGCGCCCGCGGGTTGGGCGGGCTGCCGGTGTGGGCGTTGGCGCCGGCGAGCGAGTAGGCGAACTCGTCGGTGCGGGCGATGCCACGGATCGACGCGCCCGCCGCGAGGAGGCTCGCCACCGCGGCGGCGTGCTGCGTCTCGGCCGGCGCCTGCTCCAGCCAGGCCGGGTTGCCCGCACCGACCCGCTGACCGGCGACGGCGTACAGGTCCTTCACGGCGACGCTCTCCCCGTCGAGCGCGCCGCTCCCGGTGGCCGGCACGAGCGGGTCGCCGACCAGGCGCCAGACCCGGGTGTCGAGCGCGGGCGGCGGGACCGACACGTGGGCGGCGGTCACCGCCCAGCCGTCGGGGAACCGCGCCCAGAGCTGGGTCTGCTGGCCGCGGCCTCCCCGCTCGAGCTCGGTCACCGCGACCACCAGCGCGTGGTCGTCGTCGATGGTCTGCACGTGGGTCTGCACGATCCGCCGCGCGGGCGCGCCGCCGCGCCCGCCGCGGAACGCGCTGATCATGTGGTGCCCCACCAGCAGCCCCTGGGCGTCGCCGCGCATGGTCGTCGGGCCGGGGGCGAAGAGCCGGTCGAGCTCGGCCAGGTCGTTGGTCATCAGAGCCTGCTCGTAGGCGCGGAACGCCTCGACCAAGCCGGGCGGCGGCGGCAGTCGCCGACCGGGGTCCACCGTCATGCGAAGTCCGCCTTCCGGATGCGGGCGTGCACGCCCTTCACGACGTCCACCACCTGGGAGATGTCGAAGTCGGTCGCGGCCGACAGATAGGCGTAGGCCAGCCGCGGGTCCATGCCGTAGCGGGCCTGGAGCAGGGCGATCGCGGCGCGCACGCAGTTCTGGACGGCCACGTCGAGGTCCTCGTCCATCCCGGTGGGGACCAGGTGGTCGACGGTCTCGGCGAGCGGACCGGCGAGCTCGCCGAAGCGTCGTACGGCGTCCTCGCGGGGGATCACGTCGAGCCGCACCGTGGCCCGCAGCGACGCCTCCATCGCGGTCAGCGACACCTCGCCGTCGCCCTGGGCGAAGTGCGGGTCGCCGACGTAGGCGAGCGCGCCCGCGACCTGCACCGGCAGGTAGAGGGTGGCGCCCACGGTCAGCAGGTTGATGTCGATGTTGCCGCCGTGGGCGCCGGGCGGCACCGAGTGCGGCCGCTCGTCGTCGTCGACGGCGACGCCCATGATCCCGAGGAACGGCCGCAGCGGGAACCGCACGCTCCGCTCGCCGCCCTCGACCAGCGGCAGCAGCCCGCGGCCACCGTCGTCGCTGACCGTCGCGAAGACGCTGTGGACCGGCTCCCCGCCGAGCGGGTACTCGCCGGCCAGCGCGCCCTTCGCATGCCGGTTGCTGATGACGCCGTACGGCACCCGCGGGAGCGTCTCCACCACCGTCATCGCCAGCAGGTCGCCGGGCTCGGCGCCCTCGACCCGCACCGGCCGGCTGACGACGTGTGGCCCGTCCACCCCGAAGGTGCGCTCGTACGGCGACGCCGCGAGCGCGATCGCGTCCTCCAGCACGACCTCGGCGCCGTGACCTGCGAAGAACGCCTCCGGGTCGCGGCCCTGGTCCTCAAGGATGCCCTCGTGGCTGATCGTGTCGAACGTGACCTCGGTGCCGGGCGCGACGCTCAGCGCCGGCGCGTCGGTGCGGCTCGGCAGCCGGCCCCACAGCACGGTGTCGGAGGTGGCCGGGAGGTACGTCGCCGACCGGACGGGCCCGGTGCCCGGCTGCAGCGCCTGGAACGTCGTGCTCATGGGCAGAACGCTACGGAACACCTGTTTCAAGAATGTTCCGGTGCGCCGGGACACGTGACGGCGACCGCGTCGTAGCGTCGGGCCATGCACCGCTCCCGCATCGGCATCGTGCTCGTCGACCACCCGGCCTCCGACTGGGACGCCGGCGTCGCGTTCTGGTCCGGCGTACAGGGGGTCACCCCCGAGGCGGGGGAGTCCGGCACCTATTGGGCGATCGGCGAGGTCGGCGGCGTCAGGCTGGAGTCGCAGCGCATCGGTGACGGCACGCCGCCCCGGATCCACCTCGACATCGAGACCGACGACGTGCCGGCCGAGATCGCGCGGGTGGTGGCGCTCGGCGCGCGGGTGGTGACCGACCACGACACCTGGGCCGTGCTGGCGGATCCCGCCGGGCTGCCGTTCTGCGTCGTACCGGTCCAGACGGGCGAGCTCTTCGAGCAGCACGCCCTCACCTGGGACTGACGGCGTCTAGAGGGCCAGCGTCACCGCGAGCAGCACCGACAGCACCACCAGCGCCGCCGTCACCAGGATCCCGAGGTTGAACGGCGGCAGCGGCGCCCGGGTGCGCATCGCCCGCTCGACCCGCGCCCAGCGGATCCACGACAGGGTGGCGGTCAGGCCGCCGAAGAGCAGCAGCGCCACGACCAGG
Source organism: Nocardioides lianchengensis (assembly GCF_900101465.1). Taxonomy (GTDB): domain Bacteria; phylum Actinomycetota; class Actinomycetes; order Propionibacteriales; family Nocardioidaceae; genus Nocardioides; species Nocardioides lianchengensis. Next base: position 133,051 of record NZ_FMZM01000008.1, on the reverse strand, counting down.
ACCAGTCGCAGCCCGTCCTGCTCGGGCACTTGGAGCGACTCGAGCGCGACCGCGCCGGCCAGCACGCCGAGGCTGGTGCGCACCCAGGCCAGGAAGGTGCGCTCGTTGGCCAGCGAGTAGCGCGGGTCGGGCTCGTCGCCCGCGTCGTACACCCAGGCCGGGTGCCGCCCGCCGCCCTCCTCGTCCATGTCCGTCATCCTGCCCGATACCTTGCCCGTCATGGACGCCGAGGGCTTCGAGTTCGACCGACAGATCGCCGTGACCGCCGAAGGGGAGGGCCGGTACGCCGCCGAGATCGACCCGGGCTGGGTGGTCGGCGGCGGGGTGAACGGCGGCTACCTGCTCGCCGTGATCGGCAATGCGGTCCGCGCGTCGCTGCCGGCCAAGCCGGACCCGGTCGCGGTCAGCGCCTACTACCTCTCCGCGACCCGGCCGGGCCCGGCGGAGGTCGCGGTCGACGTACGGCGCGAGGGCGGCCGGGTCGCCACCGTCGCCGCCGACCTGGTCCAGGGGGACGAGAGCCGGATCACCGTGCTGGCGACGTACGGCGACCTCGACCGCTTCGGCGACGACGTGCGGACCACGGCCGTGGAGCCGGACCTGCCGCCGCTCGAGGAGTGCGTGCGCGGCAGCGACGCCCCGCCCGAGGTGCTGGAGCTCGCGCCGATGATGGGCCGCTTCGACATGCGCTTCCACCCCGACGACGTCGGCTGGGCGGTCGGGAAGCCCAGCGGGCAGGGCGTGATGCGCGCGTGGTTCCGATTGAACGACGACCGCGAGCCGGACCCGGTGTCGCTGCTGATGGTCGTCGACGCGCTCCCGCCCGTCACGTTCAACCTGGGCCTGATGGGCTGGGCGCCGACCCTCGAGCTGAGCGCCCACGTGCGCGCCCGCCCGGCCCCCGGCTGGCTGAAGGTGCGCCACGAGACGCGCAACCTGGCCGGCGGGATGTTCGAGGAGGACTGCGAGGTCTGGGACTCCACCGGCCGCCTGGTCGCCCAGTCGCGCCAGCTGGCGCTGCAGCCGCGGACTGCTTGACCGCGCCTCTCCGTGGTCGGAAGGATCGGTACATGCGCCGCTTCTTCGCCCGACCGGCCGCCTGGAAGGCGCTCGTCCTCGTCGTCACCTACCTCGTCCTCTACCTGGCCGTCGGGCAGGTGGTCGGTCTGCTCTTCGGTGACGAGATCGACACCGACAACGTCTTGGGTACGACGGGCAGCATCTTCTTCGGCCTGGTGCTGCCGATCGCGATCGGCGCGACCTCGCTCGTAGGTCTCTCGGCCGCCCTCGGCTGGCTGCGCGCCCTCTTCGGCCGCCAGCCGGGCCGCGGTCGGCCCTGGATGTGGATCGGCCCGGTCCTGGTCCTCGGCGCCGTCGTCGGTCACCTGGGCTCGGCCGACTGGGACGTATGGACGACCGAGGAGATCCTGCTGATCCTGGGCCTCGGTCTCTGCATCGGCGTGGCCGAGGAGCTCGCCACCCGGGGCCTGGCTGTGAAGATCCTGCGCGACGCCGGCCACCGCGAGCGCTTCGTGATGGTCGTGTCCTCGCTGCTGTTCGCGCTGATGCACCTGGTCAACCTGCTGTCCGGGATGAAGGTCAGCACGGTGGCGGTCACGGTCGTCTACACCTTCGCCTTCGGCACCTGCATGTACCTCGCCATGCGCGTCACCGGCTCCCTCTGGGCCGCGATCCTGCTCCACGCCGCCACCGACCCCAGCACCTTCCTCGCCTCGGGCGGCCTCGACGAGGCCGTCACCGACCAGACCGGCGGTTGGTCGCTCCTCGCCGCGCTGATGACGATCCTGATGATCGTCTTCGCCCTGGTCGCCGTCGTCCTGGTGCGCGACGACCGTCCGGCCGCTGCGCAGGTCTGATGGACGCCTGCGCGCCGGGCACGGTCGTCGAGCGCCGCGAGGTGCTGCACGGGCAGGTCTGGCTCTCGACGCCGGTCACCGTGGTCGACGACGACGGCGAGACGCTCGCCGTGCTCCTCGTCCCGGGAGCGCCGATGACCTACCCCGACCACCCCTTCGGTCCGCACCCGTGGGCGGGCGTCGACACCTGGGGCGGCACCACCGTGCTGCAGCTCCACCGGGCGGACGACTGGTACGCCGTGTGGCGGATGTTCGAGGGCGACCGCGACCTCGGCTGGTACGTGAACTTCGAGGCGCCGATCCGCCGCGGCCACGCCCGGTTCGAGACCCTCGACTACGGCCTCGACCTCGTGATCCCGCCAGACGGCCCCTGGACCTGGAAGGACGTCGATGACCCGGACGAGCTCGTCCGCGAGGGGCGGATCACCCGGGAGGTCGCCGACGAGCTGCGCACCCGGGCCGCCGCCTTGGCCCAGGACCTCGACGCCGGGCGTCGCTGGTGGGCGGGTTGGGACAGGTGGACGCCGGAGGCGCGCCCGTAGCCCTGAGGGGCCGGTGGCCGTCAGGGCTGCGGGGTTGTGCCGGTGTGGTCGCGTCGGAAGATCAGACCGTTCGGGCTGCGCCAGATGAAGGTGGTGTCGTCGACCTTGTCGTAGCGCCACCTGGTGTGTGTCTTGGCGCGGTGATGTCGTCGGCAGAGGGGTGCGATGTTGCAGTCGCACGTAGCGCCGCCCCTGGATGCTGGGTCGCCGTGGTCGTGGTCGCAGGACCTGGCCCGGCGCCGGCACCAGGGGAAGACGCAGGAGTGCTGAAGGAGGACTTGGCGTTCTTTGAGCCGGTCGGGGACTTCGTAGGCGTCGACGTGGACGTGGCCGGTGAGGTCGATGACGGGCTTGATGACGACCTGACTGTCGCTGCTCTGGCACCAGCCCTTGACCTGCTCGACCGAGATCAGCGATCGGGTGTTCTCGACGCGGGCGATGGCGGCGTCGGCGAGGTGGACGTGGACGACGACCTGGCGGGGGCGTTTGCGGTCGGGCTCGGGTTCGGCGTTGAGGTCGAGGGTGAGTTGGCGTCGGGCGAGGTCACCGACGGCGATGGAGCGCCGCGCGTCGAGGGACAGCGCGTCGGCGATGGTGGCGAGGTGGGTCGCACCCCGGGCGATGGCGTCTTCCAGGTCGAGTGCGTCGACGAGGTCGAGGGTGCCGCGGACTTCGACGTGGCCGTCGTAGGAGACCTGCTGGGTCTCGATGTCGAAGTGCCGCACCTCTGCCGCATCACGCGCCCGTTGAGCAGCTGCCTCGGGGTCGAAGCGGACCCGGGCTTCTTCGATGGTCCGGTCGAGTTGGGCGATGGAGATCTTGTGCGCGGTGGCGGCGACGTGGGTGTCGACGAACTCCGCACCGTCCTCGGGGAGGTCGATGGTCTCGGCGGCGATGCGGCGGGCCTTCCAGACCGGGAGGTCCAACGATTGGACGCGTTCGTAGACCCTGGGGAGGCGGTGGGCGAGCTCGACGGCGTGGCCGAGGTAGATCCGCCCGGAGTCGGACGACAGGCCAAGTACGGCGGAGAACTCGAGGACGCTGAACTCCGCGATCAACGGCGCACCGGGGCCGGCGATGGCCATCTCGTCCTCGCAACCAGGGATCCACACCGCGGCCGCATCCTGCAGAGAGTCGGTGGAGTGCATCCCGGCCCAGGTGACCGCGGCGGCGAGCTGGTCGGCCTCGGCCTGCAACTGGACGGTGCGTCGGGCGCGGACGAAGGCGAGCACCGCGGGTGCGGTGTCGCAGTCGTCGAGGTCCCGAGTCATGCCTCGATTCTAATCGAACAGGTTATCGAATGCGAGGGTTGTTCACAGCCTTGTTCGAACGGTCGACCCGAAGGGACCGAGAGCCAGAAAGCAGCCTCGTGATGGCCCTTGATCACCGCGGACGACGAGCCCCTTCTTTCTGTAAAAAGTCTTCGAACCGGCCTGGTGCACCGAGCAGACGCCACGGCAGGAACCGACCCCACGCGAGGTCGCTTGCTGGCTGCGGGGGTCTCGACGGGCGTTCGGGACTTCGTCCTTCACTGCTCGACCACCGGAGGCGGCAGGGGTCGATTCGCGCGAGGTCGCTTGTTGGCTGCGGGGGTCTCGACGGGCGTTCAGGACTTCGTCCTTCACTGCTCGACCACCGGGGGCACGATCGACTCGAACGAGGTCAGTGGCAGGGCTGCGGGGGTCTCGACGGACGCTCGACCGCTAGCGCGGCCTCGCTGCTCGACCACCGGCGAGGGCCACCGGCGGCGACCACCGGCGAGGGCCACCGGCGAAGGCATCGGCCGGAGGCCGCCGAGCAGTCAGTCGAAGGCGCGTCGAGGCATGGCGAAGACCCACCGCCGTCGTGGGTGCTCGGAGACCGACCAGAGCAGGTCGCGGTCGGGCATCCACGAGAGGTCCTCGGGGCCCATCGGGGCGGCCCAGCGGTGCCGGCGCAGCGCGCCGGGCGCGCCGGCGTACACGGAGCCGGGCATCCACGGGCCGTGCGAGCGGGTGAGGTAGTGCCGCCCGCCGACGACCACGACGCCCTGGGTGCGTACGACGGCGCCCTCGTCCGCCACCAGCGGGTACGACGCCCCGTCGTCCCCGGTCGCCAGCAGCCGGGTGGCCGGGTCGATGTCGTAGCGGGCGATCCGGCGGGTCTGCGACGAGCTCCCGTACTCGCCGACCACCAGCGCGGGTCCAGCCGGGTCGTAGGAGCAGAAGGAGTACCGCAGCTTCTCGGTGCCCGAGGCGGTGACCGCCCGGTAGGAGGACCGCACGGGCAGCACCAGCTCGTGTCCGAGCACCCCGCCGGGAACGCGGGCGAGGTCGGCCAGCCGGCAGGTCAGCAGCCCGCGTCCGGTCGCGGCGACGTGCAGGAACCCGCCGTGCCAGGCGAGCCCGCCCGCATGGGCGTGGACCGGCTCGAGGGAAGGCGTCACCAGCAGCACGTGGCGGTAGCGGCGCGAGTCGAGGTCGAGGAAGGTCACCCGCGCACCGTGGGAGGCCTTCGAGTACCAACTGATGGCCAGCACCCGGCCGGTCCCGGGCACGTCCTCCCAGGTGATCCCCTGGGGCCACCAGTGCGGGTCACGGCGGTCCGCCGCGTCCCACGTCAGCGCCCGTCGTACGGCGAGGCCGGGGGCCAGCGTGCGTCGGGCCCGCCGGTCCAGGGCGCCCAGGAGGCCGTCCAGCCCGACCTGCTCGCCGACCGGCGTGAGGTCCTCGTCGGTGCGGACGAGGTGCACACCCGGGAGCGACGACATGCCACGCAACGTAGCCTCACGCCCGTGAAGCAGGTGGTCGGTGCCGCGATCGTGCGCGGGGGGAAGGTGCTCGCGACCCGTCGTACGACGCCGCCGGAGCTGGCCGGCCGCTGGGAGCTCCCGGGCGGCAAGGTCGAGCCGGGGGAGTCGCCGTCGGACGCGCTGGAGCGCGAGATCGCCGAGGAGCTGGACTGCACCGTCGAGGTGACGGGATGGCTCAGCGGGACGACGCGGATCAGCGACACTCATGAGCTGCGGGTGGCGACCGCCCGGCTCCGGGGCGGCGGCGAGCCCGACCCGACCGAGCACGACCAGGTCCGGTGGCTCGGGCCCGACGAGCTGGGCGACGTCGACTGGTTGGAGCCCGACCGCCCGTTCCTCGGCGAGATCGAGCACGTCCTCCGAGCGACGCCCGGCACCGGCCTGCGGGTCATCGTCTTCGAGGAGGACGACGCGGAGGCGGTGGCCGCCCGCCTGCGCGCCGAGGGGTACGACGCCTGGGTGGTCCGCGAGCGCCTCGCGGGCGAGGACGACGACGAGGACCATCCCTGGGCGGTGCTGTCGGACGCGCCCGAGATGCTGCTGGAGCTGCTGGTCGACGAGCACGACGGCTGGCTGGACCGCGAGGAACAGACCGGGCCGGCCGGGGGTTCGACAGCGAGGAGCCCGCTCGAGCTCCCGACCCAGCCGCGCCGCATCAAAAACCTAGGATCGCCCCATGACCGCTGACCAGCGCCTCCTCCTCGTGCACGCCCACCCCGACGACGAGGTGATCGGCAACGGCGCGACGATGGCGAAGTACGTCGCCGAGGGCCGCGGGGTCACCCTCGTCACCTGCACGGCCGGCGAGATGGGCGAGATCCTGGTCCCGGAGCTGGAGCACCTCGCCGCCGACCGCGACGACCAGCTGGGCGAGCACCGTCGCGGCGAGCTGGCCAACGCGATGAAGGCGCTCGGCGTGAGCGACCACCGCTTCCTCGGCGGCTTCGGCGCCTACCGCGACTCGGGCATGAAGTGGCACGAGGACGGCCACGCGATCGCCGCCGACGAGACCGACCCGCGAGCCTTCGCGAACGCCGACCTGACCGAGGCCTCCGCCCACCTGGTGGCGATCATCCGCGAGCTCCGCCCGCAGGTGCTGGTGACGTACGACGAGTTCGGCGGCTACGGCCACCCCGACCACATCCAGGCCCACCGGGTCGCCACGTACGGCGCCGCGCTGGCCGCGGTCCCGTCGTACCGCCCGGACCTCGGGGAGGCCTGGGACGTCGCGAAGATCTACTGGGGCGCGATGTCTGAGAGCCGGATGCGGGCCAGCCTGCGGGCGCTGCGCGAGGCCGGCGACACCACGACCTTCGAGGGCATGGACCCCGACGGCCCGCTCCCGCACTTCATCACCGCCGACGAGAACCTCGCGGCGGTCGTGGTGGCCGACGACTACGTCGACGCGAAGATGGCGGCGATGAAGGCGCACGCCAGCCAGATCACCCTGGACGGCCCGTTCTTCGCGCTGAGCAACAACCAGGGCAGCAGCGTGTGGGGCCACGAGTTCTACCGGATCGCCAAGGGCGAGCGCGGCGAGCTGGGCGAGGACGGTCTCGAGACCGACCTCTTCGCCGGTCTGTAGGCCGCGTGCGGGTCCTGGTCCGGCTGGTCTCCCTGGCCGGGTGCCTCCTGGTCGGCGCCGCCACCGGCCTGGCGTCCGTGGCGCTGCACCAGCTCTGGTGGGGCCTGGTCCTCGGGGTGCTCGCGCCGGCCGCGGCCCTGGTCGCGCTGCCGCCGGGCTGGACGTCCCGGCTGCCCTTCGCGCTGGGCTGGATCGCGATGGTCGGCTACCTCACCGTGCCGCGTCCGGAGGGCGACTTCGTGATCGGCAACGGCCTCGCCGGCTACGTGCTCCTCGCCGCCGCGATGGCCTTCCTGGTCGCGGGCCTGGTGACCCTCCCGCGGCGGGGGGCGCCGGAGCGCGCCGACCCGGAACCTAGGATGACCGCGTGAAGAACAAGAGCGAGCGGGCCGGCGGCAGGGCTGTCGTCCTGGTGGTGCTCGCTCTGGCGCTGTTGGTCGCGGGCGGCTGGGGAGCGGCGTACGCCGTCGCGGGGGACAAGGTCCCGCGCGGTACGACGGTCGCCGGGGTCGACGTCGGCGGTCGCACGCAGGCCGACGCGGTCCGGGCGCTCGAGGACGGTCTCGCCGAGCGGCTCGACCAGCCGATCGCGGTCACGGTCGGCGACACGACCGAGGACGTGACCCCCGCCGACGCCGGGCTCTCGGTCGACCTCGACGCCTCCGTGGAGGCGGCGGGTGGCGGCCGGAGCTGGAAGCCCGGCCGGCTCTGGGACTACTTCACCGGTGGCGAGGACCTCGACCCGATCGTCCAGGTCGACGACGCCACGATGGGCGAGCTGCTGGACCGCCTCGGGGCCGAGGCCGGGACGCTCCCGAAGGACGGCGGCCTGAGCTTCGAGGGCTCCGGGGTGACCCCCATCGATCCCGAGGTCGGGGAGGCCATCGACCCCGACGTGGCGGCCGAGGCCATCACCGCCGCCTACCTCGCCGACGAGCCGACGGTCGAGCTGGAACTCGTCGAGGCGCAGCCCGACATCGACGACGCCGACGTGCAGGCCGCGCTCGACGACTTCGCCAACCCCGCTCTCTCCGGGCCGGTGACCCTGGTCTTCGGCGACTCGCCGGTGCGGCTCGCGCCGCGCGACTTCAGCGCGGCCCTCGGGGTGAGGGCCGAGGGGGGCGTGCTGGTCCCCGACATCGACGAGAAGGCGCTCACGGCCCTGGTCGACGACGGGATCGCCGAGCGGGGCGCCCCGGTCGACGCGACCGTCGTCCTGCGCAACGGCAAGCCGAAGGTGGTGCCGGCCAAGCCGGGTGTCACCTACGAGCCGGCCGACGTCGCCGCGGCCTTCCTCGCGCTGCTGACCAAGCCCGAGGGCGAGCGCCAGCAGGAGGTCGAGGCGACGGTCGACGAGCCGGAGTTCTCGACCAAGGACGCCCGGCAGCTGCGGATCCGCGAGAAGGTCTCGACCTTCACCACCTACTACCCGCCGGCGTCGTACCGCGACACCAACATCGGCCGGGCCGCCGAGCTGGTCGACGGCACCGTCCTGAAGCCGGGCGAGACGTTCTCGCTCAACGACATCGTCGGGGAGCGCACGGTCGAGAACGGCTTCACCACCGGCACGATCATCAGCAACGGCATCTTCAAGGAGGACCTCGGCGGCGGGGTCTCCCAGATGGCCACCACGACCTTCAACGCGGCGTTCTTCGCCGGGCTGAAGGACGTCGAGCACAAGCCCCACTCGGTCTACATCGACCGCTACCCGGTCGGTCGCGAGGCCACCGTCGCCTGGGGCGCGGTCGACCTCCGGTTCACCAACGACACGCCGTACGGCGTCCTCATCCACGCGAACGTCATCCCGAGCGCCGGCCGCTCGCAGGGCACGGTCACCGTCAGCATGTGGTCGACCAAGGTCTGGGACATCACCACGACGACCTCCGGCCGCTACAACACCACCGCGCCCAAGACCCGCACCCTGACGACCCCCGACTGCCTGCCGAACAACGGCTACTCCGGCTTCGACGTCGATGTGAAGCGGTTCTTCGCCAAGCCCGGCTCCGACACGGTCGAGAAGACCGAGAACTTCCACACGACCTACATCCCCAGCGACACGGTCGTGTGCAAGAAGCCCGGCGAGGACGAGAAGCCCGAGCAGTAACGACCGTCACACCGGCTCGTTGGGCCGGTATGCGTCGAGTGCTCATCGCCGCCCTCTCGGGCCTGTTCCTGACCCTGCTCGCCCCCGTGGCCGGCCCCGCCCAGGCGGCGCCCACGCTGCCGCCGTTCGCCGTGGACCCGCCGGGCGCCAACGACTGGTCCTGTCGGCCGAGTGCCGCCCACCCGGTGCCGGTCGTGCTCGTGCACGGCACCTTCGGCGACCGACAGCACCTGCTGGAGCCGCTCTCCGCCACGCTCGCGGGCCGCGGCTGGTGCGTCTTCTCCCTCGACTACGGCAACCGCGGCACCGGCGACGTCGCGGCTTCCGCCGCCGAGCTGAAGCGGTACGTCGACCGCGTGCTCGCCGCCACCGGCGCGGCCCGGGTCTCGCTCGTCGGCCACTCGCAGGGCGGGATGATGCCGCGCTACTTCATCAAGAACCTCGGCGGCGCCGCGGTCGTCGACGACCTGGTCGGCCTGGCGCCGTCCAACCACGGCACCACCCTCGTCCCGCAGGGCTGGTCGGTGCCGTTCTGCGTCGCCTGCGACCAGCAGGCCGCCGGCTCCCCGTTCCTCACCGCGCTGAACGCGGGCGACGAGACCCCCGGCGACGTGAGCTACACCCAGGTCACCACCCGGTACGACGAGGTCGTCGTCCCGCACACCTCGGGCCACCTCGCGGCCGGTCCGCAGGTCACCAACCTGACCGTCCAGGACGCCTGCCCGCTGGACCTCTCCGAGCACGTGCTGATCCCCACCAGCCGGGCCTCGATCGCCTGGACCGTCGACGCGCTCAGCCACCCCGGGCCGGCCGACCCGGCCCTCGACCCCTGCCCGTGAGGGCCGCTCAGCGCGAGGGCGCCAGGTAGCGGTAGCGGTGGTGCTCGGTGAACCCGAGCCCGTCGTACAGCGCGAGGGCGGGGGCGTTGTCACCCAGCACCTGCAGGTACGCCGTCGTCGCGCCCTGCTCGGCGCCCCACTCCAGCAGCGCGGCCATCACCTGCAGGCCCAGCCCGCGGCGCCGGTGCTCGGGCGCGACGGCGATGGCCCGGAAGCCGACCCAGTCGCGGTCGACGGAGGCGACGCCCGACGCGCGGTCGCCGATCCTGGCGACCGCGTGGGCGCCGTCCCCGATCACCTCGACGGCCTCGACGTCCACGCCCGCCAGGGACCGCGAGGCCCGGGCCACCCCGGTGACCTGGAAGACCGTGTCGGCGTCACCGCTCTCCGGGCCCCAGCCGTGGCCGCGGAAGAGCGCGTCCTCCGGCGAGTCCGGGAGTACGGCGGCGATCGGCCGGCCGGTGCGCCCGGCGTACCACTCAAGGACCCGCTCGTAGTCGCCGTCGGCCCCGGACGGCTCGAAGGCCAGCACGGAGTTGGCCCGGCGGGCGGTCTCGCCGGGGGAGTGTCGCAGCACCCAGGCGCCCAGGGGCTCGGTCTCGAGGTCGGTCCACAGGGCCATCGACCGGACCTGGGCCTCCCGGGGCGACGCCCGGTGGCGGACTGACGGGCGGGGCGGAACCGGCTTGCCGGAGACGACGTCCGCGAGGGGGATCTCGACCGGGGCGCCGCCCTCCGGCAGCACCGTGCAGGTGGTCGGTCCCCAGGCGGTGCAGGTGCCGAGCAGGTCGGTGAACGCCGGTCCTCCGGTCGGTCCCGTCTCCCCGCGGACGAGTCGCCGGACCACGATCCGCTGGCCCACGACGTGCGGACCAAGCATGTGCTTGGTCACATGCTGACGTCGATCATCGTTCTGCACCCCCGGGATACTAGGCTGGGGTCGAGCAGTTGCTCCCACCAGCATTTCAGGAGGACCCGGTGACGTACGTCATCTCTCAGCCCTGTGTCGATGTCAAGGACCGTGCCTGCGTCGACGAGTGCCCCGTCGACTGCATCTACGAGGGCAAGCGGATGCTGTACATCCACCCGGACGAGTGCGTCGACTGCGGCGCCTGCGAGCCGGTCTGCCCCGTCGAGGCGATCTTCTACGAGGACGACGTCCCGGAGGAGAACAAGGACTACTACGACGCCAACGTGAAGTTCTTCGACGACCTGGGCTCCCCGGGCGGCGCCGCCAAGATGGGCGAGATCGACCACGACCACCCGATGATCGCTGCGCTCCCGCCGCAGAACCAGGACCACTGACCCGGATGCAGCGGGGGGCCGTCTCCGCACGGCTCCCCGACTTCCCGTGGGACCACCTGACGGCGTACGCCGAGCAGGCCCGTGCGCACCCCGACGGGGTCGTCGACCTCTCGGTCGGGACGCCCGTCGACCCGACCCCCGAGGTCGCGCAGCACGCCCTGCGTGAGGCGGCCGACAGTCCCGGCTACCCCGTCACCATCGGTCGCGCCGACCTGCGCCAGGCCTGCATCGACTGGCTGGAGCGCCGGCACGGCGTGACGGGCCTGGGCCTCGACCGGGTGCTCCCCGTGATCGGCTCCAAGGAGCTGATCGGCTCGATGGCCGTCCACCTCGGGATCGGTCCGGGCGACCTGATCGCCTACCCCGAGCTGGCCTACCCGACCTACGAGGTCGGGGCGGCGCTGGCCGGTGCCCGGGCCGTCGCGACCGACTCGCTGACGTCGTTCGGCCCCGAGGTCCCGGCCCTGCTGTGGCTGAACTCGCCCTCGAACCCCACCGGTCGGGTCCTGCCGCCGGAGCACCTGCGCAAGGTCGTCGACTGGTGCCGCGAGCGCGGCACGATCCTGGTCTCCGACGAGTGCTACCTGGAGTGCGCCTGGGAGGCGTCCCCGGTCTCGGTCCTGCACCCCGACATCAGTGGCGGCTCGCACGACGGCATCCTCGCGGTCCACTCGCTCTCCAAGCGCTCCAACCTCGCGGGCTACCGCTGTGCCTTCGTGGCCGGCGACCCGACGCTGGTCGGGGAGCTGCTCGCCGTACGCAAGAACCTCGGCCTGCAGATGCCCGGCCCCCAGCAGGTCGCGATGAAGGCCGCGCTCGACGACGACGACCACGCGCTGGAGCAGCACGGCCGGTACGCCGCCCGCCGCGCCCGGCTGCGCGCGGCGCTCGAGGGCGCCGGCTTCCGGGTCGACCACTCCGAGGCGTCGCTCTACCTCTGGTCCACGCGCGACGAGGACTGCTGGACCACCGTCGCCGCGCTGGCCGGGCAGGGCATCCTGGTCGCGCCGGGCTCGTTCTACGGGACCGCGGGCGCACGCCACGTGCGGGTGGCGTTCACCGCCACCGACGAGCGCGTCGACGCGGCGGTCGCCCGGCTCGCTCGGTAGGGCCGGGGCGGCCGGGAGGGCTCAGGCGGAGACCGGAAGCGTCAGGTCGTGGCCGTCGGGCGTCAGGTAGTGACCGTCGTCGAACAGCACGATGCCGTTGCACAGCCGGCACCAGCCCTGGTCCATGCGGTCGGCCACGACGTGGGCGCTGCAGCGGTCGGCGGCATCGGTGGTCGGGCAGCTCGGGGTGTGAGTACACATCAGCGTGTCCTCCGGAGTGTGGGGGTGGGTTCTTCTATGGAACGCCATCGGCAGCCGGGGCGCTGCTCTTTGGATTTCCCTGTGGAGAACCTCCATGAACGCCGGTCTGGACCGGATCAATCGAAGACGTCCACGTGCACGTGGTCGCGGTGCTCCAGGATCGCCGGGTCGCCGGCGCGGTCCGGTGCGTCGTAGTCACGCCAGCCGTCGTCGGACCGGCGTGCGCTCCAGATCTTGGCGTCGAAGATGACCGTCTGGATATCCAGCCGCTCGGCCTGGGCGACGAGGTAGTGCGCCACCGCCCAGCCCCGGACGTTCGTGGTGTCGTTGACCGGCCGGAAGAAGATGTCGACGGCACGACCCTCGTAGTGGGCGGAGCCCTCCATGTGCCCGGTCGACACCCCGCCCGGCTCGAAGCCGCCCAGGGACAGGTCACCGAAGACGGCCAGCGCCTCACGCCGTACGACGTCCGCGCGGCGGACCAGGCCGCTGTCGCTCAGCCCGTCCGGGGCCGCGGCGGCGTCGCCCTCGACCCGGCAGGTGAAGGCGGCGGGGGAGTTGCCGGTCAGGGCCGACGCGAGCACCCGCGCGTCGGCCTCGTGGTCGGCGTACGCGTCGGGGAAGGCCGAGCGCTGGACGGTCTGCGCGGCGACCGTGACCTCCATCGAGCGATAGCCGTCGACCTTCTCCAGGGCGTCGTAGAAGGCGTTGGTCGCGTAGACCGGGTCGAGGACCTCCTCCTCGGTGCCCCAGCCCTGCGACGGCCGCTGCTGGAAGAGTCCGAGGGAGTCGGCGTCGCCGTACTCGAGGTTGACGATCTTGGACTCCTGGTACGCCGTGGCCAGCGCGATCGTCGCGGCTCGCGCGGGCAGCCCCCGGCTCACCGCGATCGCGGTGATGAGCGCGGCGTTCTCGGCCTGCTCGGGGTCCAGGGTGACGGTGGTGCCGTCGACCGTCGCGGTGCACTGCTCCGGCGGGGCGAAGGGGCTGATGTCGCGGAGCCGGTCGATCCCGACGGTGATGGCGACGGCCCCCAGCGCGGCGACGCCGAGCAGCGCCACCCCCGTCCGCACCTTCCCTAGACCTGGCATGGTGCCAGTGTCCGGACGGGGTGAAATCCTCTCAGCGGGCTCTCAGCTCTGGTGCTCAGTTGGCGTGGAGGGCAGCGTTGAGGGCGACGCCCTCGGACTTCCACGGGACGGCCTCGATCGCGCCCGTCACCGAGTTGCGGCGGAAGAGCACGTTGCTCGCACCCGACAGCTCCAGCGCCTTGACGACCTGGGGCTTGCCGTCCAGGTCCGTGATGGTGACCTTGGTGCCGGCGGTCACATAGGTGCCGGCCTCGACCACGCAGTCGTCGCCGAGCGAGATGCCGAGCCCGGAGTTGGCGCCGAGCAGGCAGCGCTCGCCGATCGAGATGACCTGCTTCCCGCCGCCCGAGAGGGTGCCCATGATCGAGGCGCCGCCGCCGACGTCGGAGCCGTCCCCGACCACGACGCCGCCGGAGATCCGGCCCTCGACCATCGAGGTGCCGAGCGTGCCGGCGTTGAAGTTCACGAAGCCCTCGTGCATGACGGTGGTGCCGGCGGCCAGGTGGGCGCCGAGGCGGACCCGGTCGGCGTCACCGATGCGCACGCCGGAGGGGACGACGTAGTCGACCATCCGCGGGAACTTGTCGACGCCGAAGACCGTGACGTGCTGCCCGGCCGCGCGCAGCCGGGCGCGGGTGAGCTCGAAGCCCTCGACCGCGCACGGGCCGGCGGAGGTCCACACGACGTTGGTGAGCAGGCCGAAGACGCCGTCGAGCGAGAGGCCGTGCGGCTGGACGAGCCGGGTGCTGAGCAGGTGCAGGCGCAGCCAGGCGTCCTCGGTCGAGGCCGGGGCGGCGGCCAGGTCGGCGATCTCCACCAGCGTCACCTGGCGCTCGACCCGCCGGACGGTGTCGGTGCCCTCGAGCGCGACCAGGTCCTTCGGCGGCGCGGCGTCGGCGGGCTTCTCGCCCAGCGCGGGCTCGGGGAACCAGGTGTCGAGGACGGTCTCGTCGGCGGCGTACGTCGTCAGGCCGTAGCCCCAGGCAGCGGTGGTCACGGGCGTCCACCCTACGGGGTTCCTAGAGTGGGGAGATGCCGCGTCCGGTCTTCGTCCTGCACGACCACCGCAAGCCCCGGCCGCACGTCGACCTCCGGCTGGAGGAGGACGGCGTGCTCCGGTCCTGGGCGGTCCCGAAGGGGCTCCCGACCGACGTCCGGCACGACCGGCTCGCGGTCGCCGTGGACGACCACGACCTCGACCACGCGTCGTACACCGACGAGCACAAGTCGATCGCCGACCACGGGTGGTGGGAGCTGGAGGACCGGACGGAGCGCCGGTTCCTGTTCGTGCTGCACGGGGAGACCGGCAGCCGGCGCTACGCCCTGATCCAGACGGGCGCGGACTGGCTGCTCCACCTCACGAAGGAGCAGCCCTAGTCCGTCCGCTCCTGGTCAGTCGTCCTGCTCGGTCCGCAGCACCTCGCCGGTGGCGGCGTCGACGACGACCGTCTGCTCGGTGGCGGTGTCCTCGTCGAGCTGGACCTCCCAGACCGCCGTACCGGCGCTGAGGTCGAGGTCGAGCCCGGTGACCGTGCCGGACGGTACGGCGCCCCGCGCCGCCTCGACCGCGCCCGCGGGGTCGACGGTCGCGTCGGCCAGCAGCTGCTCGCGCTCGGCCCGGTCGTCGGTGTCGTCCGCGTCGTCGCGGTCCTCGACCGGCTCGCGGGTCACGCTGGAGCCGTCGGCGGCGAGGGCCAGGTCGAAGCTGGTCGCGTCGGCGTCCACGACGTCCGCCTCCCAGCCGCCGGCCTCCAGGTCGAGGGTGAACAGGGTCCCGCCCGGGACGGCGCCGGCGGCGGTCGCCGCCGCGGCCAGGACGGTGCTGTCGTCGCCGGCGGGGGCGTCGGCCGGGGCCGAGGACGCGCCGTCGGACGGCGTGGCGGGCGCGGAGGACGCCGGGGTCTGCTCGGCCGCCTGCTCGGCCCGGTCCTCGGCCCGGTCGTCCGCGTCGTCGTCACCCCCGCAGGCGACGAGCGCCAGGGCGAGGGGGAGGGAGAGGGCGGCGAAGGCGGTACGGCGGGTGTTCACGGGAGGTCTCCTCGGTCGGTGGACGGTACGGGTCCACCGTGCGTCGGCCCGCGCTAACCGCACGCGAACCGACCCTCAAGGCGAGGCAAAGAGGGCTACTGACCCGTCCGTCCGTCGACGCACTCGCGCAGCAGGTCGGCGTGGCCGCAGTGCCGGGCGTACTCCTCGATCATGTGCACCACCAGGTCGCGGACGCTCACGGTGCCCTCGTCGCCGGGCATCGAGAGCTCGCGGCCGAGGTCGGCCTCGGGCACGCCCGCGAACCACTCCTCGGCCTTCGCGACCTCTCGCCGCCAGGTGGCGAAGGCGTCGTCCACGCACTCCTGCGTCGGCTCGGCGCCGGTGAAGTCGTGGTCGCGGTCCTCGGCGGTCCGGTAGAGCCGGTCGTCACCGGTGGCCTGCGCGACCCGCTGGAACCAGCTGTGCTCGACCGCGGCCAGGTGCCGGACCAGCCCGAGCAGGCTCATCGTGCTCGGTGGCACGCTGCGGGCGGCCAGCTGCTCCGGGCTCAGCCCGTCGCACTTCAGCCCGAGGGTGAGCCGGTAGTTGGCGAGGTACTCGACGTAGGTCGCCTTCTCGCCGTGCGGGTTGCCGTAGGTGCGGGGGTCCTCGGTCTCGGGCAGCCAGAGGTCGCTCATCACCCCACCAGACCAGCAACGGCCGGTGGACGGCAACCGGGTTCTGTCGGTGCCCGCCGACGGCGAGTGGTCGCTGCTCGCCCGCGTCGACGACGACCACCCGACGGCCGAGGTCGAGCTGGCCGGGGTGAGCGTGCCGATCGACCTGCACCAGATCCTGCGCGCCTGAACCGATTGGCGGCCGCACCCGGGCCCGCCGTACGATTTGTGCACAGGCGCTCGAGCCGTCATCAGCGGTGAGCCTCCGGAAGAACGCCCCCGGTGACACGAGGGTCAGTAGAACCGGACGGGTAGGCCCGTCACAGCCGTGAACGAAGCGGTCCGTCGGCAGACGGGCAAGCGAGGTGGTACCGCGGCACTGTGCGTGAGCAGAGCGTCGTCCTCGTGGCCAGCAGCCCGAGCCCGACGTACCGCAGGAGATGCCGCTCATGACCTATCCGAAGGTCTCCACCGACGCCACGGGCTCCGTCCCGTCGAGCCCGCGCTTCCCCGACGTCGAGGAGCGGGTGCTGGCCTACTGGGCCGCCGACGGCACCTTCCAGGCGAGCATCGACCAGCGCGACCCCGGCGCCGACGGCTCCAACGAGTTCGTCTTCTACGACGGCCCGCCGTTCGCGAACGGCCTGCCGCACTACGGCCACCTGCTCACCGGCTACGTCAAGGACCTGGTCCCGCGCTACCAGACCATGCGCGGCAAGCGGGTCGAGCGGCGCTTCGGCTGGGACACCCACGGACTGCCCGCCGAGCTCGAGGCGATGCGCCTCAACGGCATCAAGACCACCGACGAGATCGTCGAGATGGGCATCGACAAGTTCAACGACGCCTGCCGCGAGTCGGTGATGAAGTACACCGGCGAGTGGCGCGACTACGTCACCCGCCAGGCGCGCTGGGTCGACTTTGACAACGACTACCGCACGATGAACGCCGACTACATGGAGTCGGTCATCTGGGCGTTCAAGGGCCTGCACGACAAGGGCCTCGTCTACGAGGGCTTCCGGGTGCTGCCCTACTGCTGGAACGACGAGACGCCGCTGTCCAACCACGAGCTGCGGATGGACGACGACGTCTACCAGATGCGGCAGGACCCCGCCGTCACCGTCGGGTACGACGTCACCTCCGACGGCCCGCTGCAGGGCGTCAAGCTGCTCGTCTGGACGACCACGCCCTGGACCCTGCCGAGCAACCTCGCGGTCATGGTCGGCGCCGACATCGACTACGTCGTGGTGGTCCACGAGGGCACCCGCTACCTGCTGGCCGAGGCGCGGCTGGCGTCGTACGCCCGGGAGCTCGGCGACGAGCCCGAGGTCGTGTCGCGGCACGTCGGCGCCGATCTCGTCGGGCTGACCTACACGCCGCCGTTCAGCTACTACCTGGGTCACGAGAACGCCTTCCGTGTGGTCGCGGCCGAGTTCGTCACGACCACCGACGGCACCGGGCTCGTGCACACCGCCGGCGCCTTCGGTGAGGACGACAAGGTGGTCACCGACCGCGAGGGCATCGAGGCGGTGATGCCGGTCGGCAAGGACGGGAGGTTCACGTTCCCGGTCACCGACTACGAGGGCCTGCAGGTCTTCGACGCCAACCTGCCGATCATCGACGACCTCAAGGCCGTCACCCGTGGCGAGGCCGGCGGCTCGGTCACGCCCGGCACCGTGCTGCTGCGCCGCGAGACCTACGACCACTCCTACCCGCACTGCTGGCGCTGCCGCGAGCCCCTGATCTACAAGGGCGTCTCGTCGTGGTTCGTCGAGGTGACCGCGATCAAGGAGCGGATGCTGGAGCTCAACCAGCAGATCCGCTGGGTCCCCGACCACATCCAGGACGGCCAGTTCGGCCGCTGGCTGGAGAACGCCCGCGACTGGTCGATCACCCGCAACCGGTTCTGGGGCTCCCCGGTGCCGGTGTGGAAGAGCGACGACCCGACGTACCCGCGCCTGGACGTCTACGGCTCGTTCGAGGAGATCGAGCGCGACTTCGGCCGGCTGCCGCGCAACGCCGCCGGCAAGCGCGACCTGCACCGGCCGTGGGTCGACGAGCTCACCCGGCCGAACCCGGACGACCCGACCGGTCGCTCGACCATGCGGCGGGTCACCGACGTGCTCGACGTGTGGTTCGACTCGGGCTCGATGTCGTATGCCCAGGTGCACTACCCGTTCGAGAACGCGGAGTGGTTCGACGGCACGGCGGAGAAGAAGGGCCACTTCCCGGGCGACTTCATCGTCGAGTACATCGGCCAGACCCGCGGCTGGTTCTACACGCTGCACATCCTGGCCACCGCGCTGTTCGACAAGCCGGCCTTCGAGGCCTGCATCAGCCACGGCATCGTGCTCGGCTCCGACGGCAACAAGATGTCGAAGTCGCTGCGCAACTACCCCGACGTCAGCGAGGTCTTCGACCGCGACGGCGCCGACGCCATGCGCTGGTTCCTGATGTCCTCGCCGATCCTGCGCGGCGGCAACCTGGTCGTCACCGAGCAGGGCATCCGCGACTCGGTCCGCCAGGTGCTGATGCCCCTGTGGAACAGCTGGTACTTCTTCCAGCTCTACGCCAACGCCGCCGCCGGTGGTCAGGGGCACGACGCCGCCGCGCGCACCGACTCGACGGACCCGCTGGACCGCTACCTGCTCGCCAAGGCCCGCCAGTACGTCGAGCAGATGACCGCCACGCTCGACGACTACGCCGTCGCCGACGCCTGCGACGTCACGCGCTCGTTCCTCGACGTGCTGACCAACTGGTACATCCGGCGCTCCCGCGACCGGTTCTGGGGAGACAGCGCGGACGCGTTCGACACGCTGTACACGGTGCTGGAGATCGTCTGCCGCACCACCGCGCCGCTGCTCCCGCTCACCACCGAGGAGGTCTGGCGCGGCCTGACCGGCGAGCGGTCGGTCCACCTGACCGACTGGCCGTCCGCCGACGAGCTGCCGGCCGACGACGCCCTGGTGGCGGCCATGGACCAGGTGCGCGACGTCTGCTCGGCGACCTCCGCGCTCCGCAAGGCCGCGGGTCACCGGAACCGGCTGCCGCTGGCGACCCTGACCGTGGTGGTCGACGACCCCGCCGCGCTGGCCGGGTTCGAGGGCATCGTCCGCGACGAGGTCAACGTGAAGGACGTCCGGCTGCTGGCGGCCGACGCGTCCGAGGCGGCGTCGTACGGCGTCTCGCAGCGGCTGTCCGTCAACGCCCGCGCAGCGGGTCCGCGCCTCGGCCGCGAGGTGCAGGTCGCGATCAAGGGCTCGAAGTCCGGCGACTGGTCGGTGGCCGAGGACGGCACCGTCACCGCCGGTGGCCTGGTGCTGGAGGAGGGCGAGTACACCCTCGAGACCGTCGCCGGTGCTGCCGACGAGACCACCGCGGTCGGGATGCTCCCGCGCGGCGGCTTCGTCGTCCTCGACACGGCGGTCACCCCGGAGCTGGCCGCCGAGGGCCTGGCCCGCGACCTGATCCGCCAGGTCCAGCAGGCCCGGCGCGACGCCGGCCTCGAGGTCTCGGACCGGATCGCGCTGACCGTCGCCGGCTCGGCGGAGGTCCAGGCCGCCGCCCGCACCCATGAGCAGCTGATCACTAGCGAGACCCTCGCGACGTCGTACGACGTGGTGGCCGGTGGGGGCGCCGAGCCGACGGTCGAGGTCACGAAGGCCTGACGAGGTCCGGGTCAGCACCCCCGGTGCTGACCCGGACCCTCCTCAGCGGACGCGCAGCGCGGTGATGGTCGGGCTGCCGACCCGGATGCTCTCTCCGGGCATCTCGGTGCAACGGATCGAGACCGGCGTGGCGTCGGTGCTGACGACGACCTGCTGCAGGGTGAGCGACTCGGTCTCGCCCGGCGTCCCGTTGGCGGCGAGCGGTGTACGCGCCTCGGCGAGCACCGAGTCGCCGCGGACCAGGCCGCAGCGGTCGGTGAGCGCGAGGGCCGGGCCGTCGAAGTTGTCGACCGAGAGGGTTCCGACGACCAGCCAGGTGCCGGAGCCGATCGGGGTGGCGGCGACGGCGGCACAGTCGTCGAGCCCCGTGTCGCTGCAGGTCCCGAGGTTGTGGTCAGGGGCATCGTGGACCCGGACCTCGTTCAGGACGGCGGGAGCCAGTCGGTCGGGGCCCAGGCTCCCGGCCTTCACATCGATGCCGGTCAGCGAGCCGTCCTTCACGTCGACGCCGGTCACGCTGCCGTTCTTGACGTCGACGCCGGTCGCGCTGCCGTTCTTCAGGTCGACCGAGGTGATGGTGCCGTTCTTGATCTGCTTGCCGGTGATCAGCTTGGCCGCCGTCGCCCCGCCGGCCAGGCCGACGACGAGCAGCAGGGTCGCCAGCAGCAGGGCCAGGGGAGCGGTGATCAGGCGGGGAGTGTTGCGGGACATGGGGGGAATCCTCCGAGTCGGGCGGGTCGCGACGGTCGCGACCTCATCCCTCGACGCTCCCGCGACCGGCACCCCCCGGGCATGAGGGAGGAACCCCCAAAGGTCGGAGGGGGTCAGCCCAGGCCGAGCCGTCCCGCCAGGCGGTCGAGCGAGCCCACGACCTCGTCGGGGGACTTGTCGGGGACGCCCCAGATGAGCTCGGACACGCCGGCCTCGGCCCAGGCGGCGAGGTCGGCCGGGTCGGGCTTGAAGGCGATGAGGACCCGGATGTCGGGGATCCCGTCGCGACCGGCCTCGGTCCAGGCCGTCTTCAGTGCCTCGATCTGGCCGCTGATGTCGGTCTGGGTGGGGGTGGTCATCCAGCCGTCGGCGTTCTCGGCGATCCACCGGAACGTCTTCGGCCCGCCGCCGGCGCCGATGATCAGCGGGATGTGGGCGGCCGGCTTGGGGTAGGCCCAGGACGGCCCGAAGGAGACGAACTCCCCGTCGTACGACGCCTCCTCCTGCGTCCACAGGGCACGCATCGCCTCGACGTACTCCTTCAGCACCGTCCGGCGCTTCGCCGCCGGGACGTGGTGGTCGGCCAGCTCGTCGGTGTTCCAGCCGAACCCCGCGCCGATCGAGACCCGGCCGCCGGAGAGGTGGTCGAGCGTGGCGATCGACTTGGCGAGGGTGATCGGGTCGGACTCGACCGGCAGCGCGACGGCGGTCGAGAGCCCGATCCGCGTCGTGACCGCGGCGGCGGTCGCGAGCGACACCCACGGGTCGAGGGTGCGCAGGTAGCGGTCGTCGGGCAGCGACTCGTCGCCGGTGCCGGGGTGCGCGGCGGTCCGCTTGACCGGGATGTGGGTGTGCTCGGGCACGTAGAGCGTGTCGAACCCGCGGTCCTCGGCCGCCGTCGCGAGGGCGGCCGGCGTGATGCCGCGGTCGGAGGTGAAGAGCACGATCCCGTTGCGCATGGCTGCACACTAGAACCGGTTCTAGTGACGCGGAAGCGCAGTCCCGCTCAGGCGCATCGCCGTGATCGGGACGACCCACCCGGCACCTCGCCGGCCCCAGGAACGGCGCGATTGCGCCGGTAGGTGGACCCAGGCCGCGCTGGCCCGCCTGCTTGGATAGCCCCATGACGACCCTCGACCTCACCGCCGACGCCGTCACCCTGACCCGCCAGCTCGTCGACCTCGAGTCGGTCAGCAAGGACGAGCAGGCGATCGCGGACGCCGTCGAGGCCGCCCTGCGCGCGCTCCCGCACCTCACGGTGACCCGACGCGGGCACACGGTGGTCGCCCGCACCGACCTGGGTCGTGACGAGCGGGTCGTGATCGCCGGCCACCTCGACACGGTGCCCGTCAACGACAACCTGCCGAGCCGCCTCGACGAGGAGGCCGGGATCCTGCACGGCCTCGGCACCTGCGACATGAAGGGCGGCGACGCGGTCATCCTGCGCCTCGCCGCCACGGTCCCCGAGCCGGTTCGCGACGTCACCTTCATCCTCTACGAGGGCGAGGAGATCGAGGCCGAGTTCAACGGCCTCAGGCACCTCGCGGAGAGCGACCCCGAGCTGATGGCGGCGGACTTCGCGATCCTGATGGAGCCGTCCAACGCCGTCGTCGAGGCCGGCTGCCAGGGCACCCTCCGGGTCGAGGTCCGGACCACGGGGGAGCGCGCCCACTCCGCGCGCAGCTGGCGCGGCGTCAACGCGATCCACGGCGCCGCCGAGGTGCTGGCCCGGCTGAACTCCTACGAGGCACGCCAGCCGGTCATCGACGGGCTGGAGTACCACGAGGGCCTCAACGCCGTCTTCATCCGCGGCGGCGTGGCCGGCAACGTGCTGCCCGACGAGTGCGTCGTCGAGGTCAACTTCCGCTTCGCCCCCGACCGCAGCGAGGCCGAGGCCGAGGCGTTCGTCCGCGAGTTCTTCGCCGGGTACGACGTCCGCCTCACCGACACCGCCCCCGGAGCGCTGCCGGGCCTGGACCGGCCCGCCGCGCGGGCGTTCGTCGAGGCCGTCGGCGGCGAGGTGAACCCCAAGTTCGGCTGGACCGACGTCGCGCGGTTCACCGCCCTCGGGATCCCCGCGGTCAACTACGGACCGGGCGACCCGATGTTCGCCCACAAGCAGGACGAGCACGTGCCGGTCGAGCACGTCGAGCGCTGCGAGGCCCGCCTGCGGGCCTGGCTGGAAGGACGGTGACCCGGTGGTGAGGTCCAAGCGGAAGGGGCCGGTCCTGCAACGGCGCGACCAGGTCGAGTTCTCGACCACCGACCAGCGGCTGCTGGACTCCCGGGGCCCGGCCGACTGGGTGCACGCCGACCCGTGGCGGGTGCTGCGCATCCAGGCCGAGTTCGTCGAGGGCTTCGGCACGCTGGCCGAGCTCGGACCGGCGGTGGCCGTCTTCGGCTCCGCGCGCACCGAGCGCGAGCACCCGTCGTACGCCGCGGGGGAGGAAGCGGGCCGCAAGCTCGTCGAGGCCGGCTTCGCGGTGGTCACGGGCGGCGGTCCGGGGGCGATGGAGGCGGCCAACAAGGGCGCCTGCGAGGCCGACGGGCTCAGTGTCGGCCTCGGCATCGAGCTGCCCTTCGAGTCGGGCCTCAACGACTGGGTCGACGTCGGCATCAACTTCCGCTACTTCTTCGTCCGCAAGACGATGTTCGTGAAGTACACCCAGGGCTTCATCGTGCTCCCGGGCGGCGTCGGCACCCTCGACGAGCTGTTCGAGGCGATGACCCTGGTCCAGACCCAGAAGATCACCCGCTTCCCGATCGTGCTGCTCGGCACCGACTACTGGGGCGGCCTGATCGACTGGCTGCGCGGCACCGTGCTGGCCGAGGGGCGGATCTCGCAGTCCGACCTCGACGCGCTGCTGGTCACCGACGACATCGACGAGGCCGTCGCGCTGATGGTCGCCGCCCGGGACGAGCCGATCGGCGAGGACGCCCCGTGATGTGGCTCTTCGCGGTCCTGGTCGTCCTCGCCATGGGCGTCGTGGCCATGGTCGCCGCTGGCCGAGGCGCCCCCCTGGCGGAGGCGTACGACGACCGACTCGACGCGACCGTCCCCGCAGCCGGGCCGGTGAGCGCCGACGACCTGCGCCGGGTGCGGTTCCCGCTGGCGTTCCGCGGCTACCGGATGCAGGAGGTGGACGCGCTGCTCGACCGGCTCGCGGCCGAGCGCGAGGAGGCCGCCACCGTGGTCGCCGACGATGCTCCTGAGCCGATCCCGGGGCCGGCGTCCGAGCCGGCGCGGGAGTGGTCGCCGCCGCCCGTCGATGGCCCCCCGCCTCCGGCGTAGGGCAGACTGCCCGCCGTGTCACCCGAAGTCACCTACGCCGTCGTCGGCGTCCTGACCGGTCTCGCGGCCGTGGTCGTGGTCCTCACCCGGCTCCGCCTGCGCCGTGCTGAGGTCGCAGGCCGCCTCGAGGTCGGGCCTGCGCTGCTGAACCTGCACACCGGTGCGGGCGTGCTCGCGCTGGTCGCCTGGGTGGCGTTCCTGCTCGCTCCGGAGAGCCACCCGCTGGGCGGCAGCCTGGTCGGGCTGGCCGCCGTCGGGCTGTGGTGGCTCGTCGCGCTGGCCGGCCTGCTCATCCTGGTCCGCTGGCTGCCGAGCCGGGGGCGGCACGCCGCCGAGGAGCGCACCGACAGCTGGTCCTCGGGCCCGGGGCTGTCGGTCCTGGCCCATGTCGGCATGGTGGTCGGGGTGGGCGTGTTCACCTGGGCCTACCTCTTCCAGAAGGTGTGATCGGCGCATGACGCGACGTCTCGGGACCCTGCTCGCCTCGCTCGCCCTCGTGGTGGCGTTCGCCCCGGCCCCGCCGGCGGCGGCCGAGCCCACCGTGATCGACAAGGTGGTGATCGGCCGCTCGGTCCAGGACCGCCCGATCGTCGCCTACCACCTCGGCAAGCCGGGTCGGAAGGTCCCGACGGTCGTGCTGATCGCGACCATGCACGGCAACGAGGCGGCACCCCGCCAGATCCTGCAGGCGCTGGTCAAGGGTGAGCCGGTCCGCCGGCTCGACCTGTGGGTGGTGCCGACGTACAACCCCGACGGCCTCGCCGCCGGCACCCGCAAGAACGCCCGGGGGGTCGACCTCAACCGCAACTACCCCTACCGCTGGGCCGACCTGGACGGCGGCTACGAGTCGGGCCGCGGGCCCGCGTCCGAGCCGGAGACGAAGGCGATGATGGGCTTCCTCCGCGACGTGCGGCCCGACCACATCCTCAGCTTCCACCAGCCGCTGTACGGCGTCGACACGGACACCAAGAACAAGCCCCTCGCCCGCCGGGTGGCCCAGGTGCTGCGGCTGCCGGCCAAGACCTTCGACTGCGGCGGCGTCTGCCACGGGACGATGACGGGCTGGTACAACGACCGGTTCCGCGGCAATGCCCTCACCGTCGAGTACGGCGCCCGCCCGAGCAAGCGGCAGATGACCCGGGTCGCCCCGGAGCAGGTCCTCCGCGTCTTCCGCGCCTGGCGCGGCTACCGGACGGTCGAGGAGCGCCCCAACCGGGGCTGAACCCCGGCTAACGCCCCTCGAAGACCGGCTTCTCCTTGGCCACGAAGGCGGCCACGGCGCGCTGGTGGTCCTCGGTCGCCCCGCTCTTCTGCATCATCGAGCTCTCGAACTCCAGGGCCTCGATGAAGGTGTGGGCCGCGGC
Source organism: Nocardioides lianchengensis (assembly GCF_900101465.1). Taxonomy (GTDB): domain Bacteria; phylum Actinomycetota; class Actinomycetes; order Propionibacteriales; family Nocardioidaceae; genus Nocardioides; species Nocardioides lianchengensis. Next base: position 107,930 of record NZ_FMZM01000008.1, on the reverse strand, counting down.
GTACCCGACGGAGCGTCGGATCGCGCCGAGGGCCACGGTCGGCCCGGCGGCCAGCCGGGCGGCCAGCGTCTGCGCCTCGGCCGCCAGCTCGTCGGCGGGCAGCACCCGCGTCGCGAGGCCGAGCGTGAGGGCCTCGTCGGCCTTCACGGTGCGCGGGAAGTAGAGCAGCTCCAGGGCCTTGGCCCGCCCCACCAGCAGCGGCAGGTGGTAGCTGGCGCCGGTGTCGCAGGACAGGGCGACGTTGGCGAAGGCCAGGTTGAAGCCCGCGGTGTCGGCGACCAGCCGGAGGTCGCAGGCGAAGGCCAGGCTCGCGCCCGCCCCGGCCGCGACGCCGTTGACCGCTGCGATGACCGGCTTGGCCATGCCGGCGAGCGCGGTCACGATCGGGTTGTAGTGCTCGTCGACGGTGCGGAAGAGCGCGTCGCTGCCACCGCCTCGGAGCAGCTGGATGTGCTCCTTGAGGTCCTGGCCGGTGCAGAAGGCGCGCCCGGTGCCGGTGAGCACCACGCACCGGACGGCGTCATCGTCGGCGACCTGCTGAACGACCTCGCGGAGCAGCACCTTGGTGGCCACGTCGAGGCTGTTCATGGCCTCGGGGCGGTTCAAGGTGATCGTGGCGACGCCGTTTGAGATGTCGAGAAGAACGGGAGCATCGGTCATGGCCGCAGTCTGCCGCACCCGGGTTCACCCGGACTGTGGCACGGCACACCCCCGTCATGGGGGATAATGGTCGACGCACACGGCGTCGCGGGTCCCCCTGGTCCGCGAACGCCCCTGGACAGAAGGAAGAGGTGCCGGATGGCGGCGATGAAGCCGCGGACGGGCGACGGTCCGCTGGAGGTCACCAAGGAAGGACGCGGCATCGTCATGCGCGTCCCCCTCGAAGGCGGAGGCCGCCTCGTTGTCGAGCTCAACGCCGAGGAAGCCGGCGCCCTCGGTGATGCACTCAAGGACGTCGTGGGCTGAGGTTGACGACCTCACCGGCACGCCCTGATCTCCCGACCCAGGTCTCCCCTCCGGACTTCGCCCTCAGCGACGTGCTCCCGCATGCCGTGCTCGGCGTCGAGGTGGTGGCCCTCCCGGTGCTGCCCGCCGACGGCGAGGGGGACGGTCCGCTGCTCGGCCCCGGCGCCGAGCAGCTGGTCGACCAGCTGGGCCTGGACCTGCTCGCGGTGCTCGAGCAGGACCGGGCGAGCGGCAAGGCGGGCGAGGTCACCTCGTTGCCCGTGCCGCTGGGCGGGCCGGAGAACGCGGAGCTGCGCCAGGTGCTGCTCGTCGGGGTCGGCGATCAGCGGCCCGACGACCTGCGCCGGGCCGGGGCCGCGCTCGCGCGGGCCACGGTCGACCGCGCCTCGGTCGCCACCTCGGTGGCCGCGGTCGCCGACGACGCGGGCCTGGAGGCGTTCGTGGTCGGGGCCATGCTCGGCTCGTTCCGCTTCCACTGGCGCTCGACGCCGCCCGAGCACGTGCCGGTCGGACGGATCGTCGTCGCCGGGCGTCCGGAGGGCGACACGCCGGTGCTGCGTCGGGCCGTTGCGGTGGGAGGTGCCGGCTGGCGGGCCCGCCAGCTCGCGACCGTGCCGTCCAACCTGAAGAGCCCGGCCTGGCTCGCCGAGCAGGCGCGCCTGGTCGCGGACGAGGCCGGCCTGGCCTACGAGGTCTGGGACGAGCAGCGGCTCGCCGCCGAGGGCTTCGGGGGGATCGTCGGGGTCGGCCAGGCCTCGGCCACGCCGCCGCGCCTGGTCCGCCTCGACTACACCCCGCGCAAGGCCACCCGTCGGACGCCCATGGTGGTGCTGGTCGGCAAGGGCATCACCTTTGACACCGGTGGTCTGTCGATCAAGCCCGGCGAGGCGATGTCGACGATGAAGCGCGACATGACCGGCGGCGCCGTGGTGCTGTCGGTGCTCGCCGCACTGGCCGAGGTCGACTGTCCGGTCCGGGTCGTCGGGCTGGTGCCGATGGCCGAGAACGCCGTCTCCGGCAACGCGCTGCGCCCCGGCGACGTGGTCCGGCACTGGGGCGGCCGGACGACCGAGGTGACCAACACCGACGCGGAGGGCCGGGTCGTGATGGCCGACGCCCTCGCGTACGCCGTCGCCACCCTCGACCCGGCGGTCGTCGTCGACGTCGCCACCCTGACCGGCGCGATGAAGGTCGCGCTCGGCCAGCAGGTCGGCGGGTTCTTCGCCAACCGCGACGCCCTCGCCGAGCGGGTCGCGGCGGCGGGCGCCGCTGCCGGGGAGCCGCTGTGGCGCTTCCCGCTCGCGTCGGTCTACGAGGACAAGATCGCCTCCAAGGTCGCCGACGCCGACAATGCCGGCGGTGGACCCGGGGCGATCACCGCCGCGCTCTTCCTCCAGCACTTCGTGGGCGACGTGCCGTGGGCCCACCTCGACGTGGCCTCGGTCGGTGACTCCCCGTCGGAGTCCTTCGAGTGGACCACCGGCCCGACCGGCTTCGGGGCGCGCGCCCTGCTCGCCTGGCTGGGCGGCCCGGCGCCGCTCGACGGGATCTGAGCGTGCTCGGGCTGTCGATCCGCTGGTCGCTGGTCGACGCGCCCGACGGCGTCGAGGACGAGCTGGCGTCGTACGTCGCGGGCACGTCCCACGCCCGGTTCACCGGCATGTCCGGGCTGCGCTTCAAGACCTGGCGAGTGCGCCGGGGCGAGTGGTTCGAGGGCACCTACGTCTTCGCCACCGACGAGGCGCGCGCGTCGTTCGAGGAGGAGTTCCGCGCCGGGGCGGCCGACGTGCCGGGTTCGCGGATGGTCGGCAGCCCGCCGGTGCTGATCGAGGCGTTCGACGTGGTCGCGATCGCCGAGGGCTGGGAAGGCTTCGAGGCCGCAGCCCGCTACTGACCGGTCTCCTGGCCGGTCTCCGAGACCGCCTCGAACGCGGCGGTCGCGCCGGTCAGGTAGCGCTGGACGACCGCGAGCTCCTCGGGGGTGAACGCCTCCTCCAGCTCGCGGAGGCCGACGAACATCGGCATCAGGTGTGCGACGAGCTCGGTCCGCCCCGACTCCGTCAGGTGCACCTCGGTACGCCGGCGATCGTGGTCGTGCGGGCGACGCTCGACGTGCCCGCGCGCGGCCAGCCGGTCGACGATGCCGGTCGAGGCCGCCGTGCTCACGCCCAGCCGTCGGGCCACCTCGGCGGGGCCGAGGGGCGCCGCGGACAGGTGCTGCAGGGTGACCAGCTCCGACTCGCCCAGTCCGGCCGTGCGGGCGACGTGGTGGCGCAGTCGGACACCCGCCTCGACCAGCTCGCGCAGCAGGGCGGACGTGGGGTGGTTCGTGGGGGCGGTCGTTTCCTTCACCTACTTAGTGGTTAACCTAGTTAGCGATCCTACCAACGTTGCTCGAAGGACAAGCATGCCCTCGCCCGTCCGTCTCATCACCGGCCGCCGCACTGCGTGGCTGGTCGCCCTGCTTCCGCTGCTGCTCGCCGGAGTCGTCCTCGGTCTGGTCGGGGAGGGGGAGCGGGACCGAAGCCCGCTGGACTCCCTGCCCACCGGCCTCGACAGCACCCTCGGAACCGCGCTGCAGGAGCGCCTGCCCGCCGCGGACAGCTCCGTCGCGATCGTCCTGGTGACGGCCGACGAGGGTCGCCTGGACCAGGCCGCGCTCGACGCCGTACCCGTGGAGTCCGAGCTGACCGTGTCCGACGACGGGACGGCGGCGATCGCCGTGGTGCCGGTCGAGACGGACGACGGCGGCAACACCTCCGACGCGGTCGCGGACCTGCGCGCGTCGCTCGACGAGGCGCTGCCGGACGGGGTCACCGGGCAGGTGACCGGTCCGGCGGCCATCCAGGCCGACCTGTCGGCGGTGTTCGAGGGGGCCGACCTGCGGCTGCTGATGGCCACCGCGCTGATCGTGGCCCTGCTGCTCGTCGTCACCTACCGCAGCCCGGTCCTCTGGATCGTCCCGCTGGCCGTGGTCGGCATCGCCGACCGGCTGGCCGCGGTCGTGGCGACCCAGGTGCTCGCCGCGGTCGACGTGGCCTGGGACGAGTCGACGGTCGGCATCTTGTCCGTCCTGGTCTTCGGGGCGGGCACCAACTACTCGCTGCTGCTCATCTCCCGCTACCGCGACGAGCTCCGCCGGCACGGGCCCCGGCACCTCGCGATGGCCGAGGCGCTGCGTCGTACGGCGGAGCCCGTGCTCGCCAGCGGGACCACGGTCGTCCTCGGCCTGCTGACCCTCCTGCTCTCGCTGACCCCGACGACCCGCGGGCTGGGCCTCGCCTGCGCGGTCGGGGTCGTGGTGGCGGTGTTCTTCGCCCTGGTGGTCCTGCCCGCGACCCTGGTCCTGTTCGGACGCTGGGTCTTCTGGCCCCGGGTCCCGCGCGAGGGGGAGCCGGCGCTGGTGGACGGCAACGGGATCTGGCACCGGGTCGGACAGCGGGTAGCCGGACGCCCCGGCACCTTCGTGACCGGCAGCGTGCTGCTGCTCGCGGTGCTGGCCCTCGGCGTCTTCCGCATCGACACCGGCCTGGACCGCTCCGAGCAGTTCCTGGACGAGCCCGAGGCGATCTCGGCCGCGGCCCGCGCCGCCGAGTCCTTCCCCGCCGGGCTGACCGATCCCGCGCAGGTGGTGACGACCGAGGACCCCGCCTCCGTGCAGGAGCGCGTCGCCGCGGTCGAGGGCGTGCAGTCGGTCCGCCCGAGCGCGGAGGGCGACGGCGTCAGCCAGCTGGACGTCGTGCTGACCGGCGCGTCCGGGTCGGACGAGGCCCGCGACACCGTCGACCGCATCCGCGACGCGGTGGACGGGCTCGACGACACCCACGTGCTCGGGGCGGAGGCGGAAGGGATCGACGAGAAGGAGGGCGCTGCCCGCGACCGGCTGCTGATCCTGCCGCTCATCCTGGTCCTGGTGCTCGGTGCGCTGCTGCTGCTCCTGCGCTCGATCGTGGCCGCCGGCCTCCTGGTGCTGACCGTGCTGGCGACGTACCTGGCCAGCCTCGGGCTCTCCTGGTGGCTGTTCACCGGGATCCTCGGCTTCGAGGCCCTGGACACCAGCACGCCGCTCTTCGCGTTCCTGTTCCTGGTCGCGCTGGGCGTCGACTACAACATCTTCCTGGTGACCCGCGCCCGGGAGGAGGGGCGCGAGCACGGCTCCCGCGACGGGATGCTCCGGGCGCTCACGGCGACCGGCGGGGTGATCACGAGCGCCGGCATCCTGCTCGCGGCCGTGTTCGCCGTCCTCGGCGTGCTTCCGCTGGTCGTGCTCGCCCAGATCGGCACGGTCATCTGCCTGGGCGTCCTGCTCGACACGCTGCTCGTGCGCACCGTCCTCGTCCCGGCCCTGGCCATCCGGCTCGGTGACCGGTTCTGGTGGCCGCGGCGGGTCTGAGGCGGGGGGGGGGGGGGCGTCCTACTTACCCGGATAAGGGCCCTTCCCGGACGTTCCCGGGCGAAGCTTCGGCCAGGAACGTCCGGGAAACCCTGAGCGGTGTGGCCGGTGGGACCTGAGTGACTCAGGAGGCGGCGTCCTACTTCCCCTGATCACCGGGTAAGTAGGACAACGGCCCGGCAGCCCTCAGTCCTGCGGCGTCCACTCCTTCTTGGCGAGGAGCAGCCCGTCACCCACGGGCAGCAGGACCGGGACCAGCTCGTCGTGGGCGGCGACCTCGCGGCCGAGGTCGCGGATGGCGACGGTCTCCTCGTCGCGGCGGGCGGGGTCGGCGACCCGGTCGTGCCAGAGCGCGTTGTCGAAGGCCACCACGCCGCCGGGGCGGAGCAGGCGCAGGGCCTCGCGCAGATAGGCGCCGTACTCGCGCTTGTCGCCGTCGCAGAACACGATGTCGTAGTGGCCGTCGGTCAGCCGGGGGAGTACGTCGAGGGCCGCGCCGGAGATGGTGCGCGCACGCTGGCTGGGGATCTGGGCCTCGGTGAACGACTGACGGGCCAGGCGCTGGTGCTCGGCCTCGATGTCGACGGTGGTCAGCACGCCGTCGGCGCGCATGCCGCGCAGCAGCCAGAGGCCGGACACGCCGGTGCCGGTGCCGATCTCGACCACGGCCCGGGCCTCCAGCACGGAGGCGAGGAACCGCAGCGCGGCGCCGCCGCCGGAGCCGATGGCGGTCACGCCGACCTCGTCGGCCCGCGACCGGGCCGAGGCGAGCACGTCGTCCTCGGCGACGTACGCCTCTGAGTAGGACCAGCTCGCGGCGTTGATGGGCGTCGTCACCGGCTCAACGTATCGCGATCACGCCGCGCCGACCGGGAACACGGCCGCAGGCCTGCTCGTTGGCACGGATGGATCCTGGCTCACAGGGTCCTTTCAGCAAGGTGACCTAGCGTACGGAGGGACGGGACGTTGTTCAGGTCGAGAGGGGTCCCCGTGGACGTTCAGCAGGAGAGTGCGACGACGGTCCCCACGTGGGACGAGATCGTGGAGCGCCACTCCGACCGGGTCTACCGCCTCGCCTACCGGCTGACCGGCAACCGGCACGACGCCGAGGACCTCACGCAGGAGGTCTTCGTCCGCGTGTTCCGCTCGCTGTCGACCTACACGCCCGGCACCTTCGAGGGCTGGCTGCACCGGATCACCACCAACCTCTTCCTCGACCAGGCCCGCCGCAAGCAGCGGATCCGCTTCGACGCGCTCTCCGACGAGCGGGCCGACCGGCTCACCAGCGCGTCGCCCGCGCCCGAGGCCGCCTACGCCGACCAGCGCTTCGACGACGACGTGGAGCGGGCGCTCGCGACCCTGCCGCCGGACTTCCGGGCCGCGGTCGTGCTGTGCGACGTCGAGGGCCTGTCCTACGAGGAGATCGCCGAGATCCTCGGCGCCAAGCTCGGTACCGTCCGCTCGCGCATCCACCGGGGCCGCGCGATGCTCCGCACCGCGCTGGCCCACCGCGCGCCGGGTGCCGGCCGCGCCCGATACTCCGGCCCCGCCACCGGCCCGATCGCCCTCCCGGGGCGCGCATGATCGGCCACCTCGGCTCCCGCGCGAGCGCCCTGCTCGACGGCCAGCTCTCGGCGGAGGAGTCCGAGCGGGCCTGGGCCCACGTCCACCAGTGCCACCTCTGCCGCGACCTCGTCGAGCGCGAGGGCTGGGTGAAGACCCGGCTGGCCGGGCTCTCCCTCGACGGTGGCTGCACGCCCGCCGGGCTGAAGGGCTCGCTGCTCGGCGCGCCCGACTGCCGTCCCGCCGAGATGGGCATCCCGCCGGGCGACTTCTTCCTCGCGATGAGCGGGCGCTCCGAGTCGCGACCCCGTCGTACGGCGGGTCTCGCCGCGATCGGCGGCGGCGCCGTGGGTGCCGCGGTGATGGGCGTGCTGGTGCTCGGCACCGCCCCGGCCGACGCGCCCAACCTCGAGCGTCGGGCGCCGGTCACCTCGCTCCCGAACTCCACCACCTCGCAGGCCCCACTGCCGGCGACGCGGAGCGTCCGGCAGCCCTGACCCGGTCGCCGCAGGCGGTCGGGCCGACGGCCATTTCGGGCGACAGGTGATGATGGAGCCGTGAACGACGCAGGCCAGACGCCGCCGCCGAACGACTCCCGGGCGGACGACGACGCCACCCAGCCGATCGGTCCCGCCCAGCCGCACGGATCCGGCCAGCCGGCCGGACCCGGCGGCCCCTCGTGGGTCCCGCCCACCCATCAGCCGCCGGCCGGTCCGGTGCCGACCGCCTCCTGGCCGCCGTTCCCCCCGCCCGGCACCCAGCCGCTCCCGGTCGCCCCGGTGCCGCCGAGGCACGCGGCGGACCGCGGGCGGGTCAGCGGGTGGGTCTGGCCGTCGGTCGCCGCCCTGGCGCTGGTCCTCGGCCTCGCCGGGGGCGTGGTGGGCTCGGTCGCGTACGACGAGCTCAACGACCACGACGGACCCGGATCGGTGAGCGAGGGGCTGGCCGGGGTCGACGTCGTCGAGACGCCCCCGCTGCCGGCCGACGACGGCTCGATCGCCGCGGTCGCGCAGGAGCTGCTGCCGAGCACCGTCCAGATCTCCGCGGAGTTCGAGGGCCAGGCGAACGGCGCCACCGGCTCCGGCTTCGTGCTGGACCGCCAGGGCCACGTCGTCACCAACAACCACGTCGTCGCCGACGCCGCGAAGGAGGACGGTCCGATCGCGATCGTCGACCAGGACGGCAACCGCTACGAGGCGACGGTCGTGGGCCGCAGCCCGGTCTACGACCTGGCGGTGCTCTACTCCGAGGAGGCCAAGGAGCTGGCGCCGGCCGCCCTCGGCGCCTCGCGCTCGCTGCGGGTCGGGGAGGGCGTGGTGGCCATCGGCTCCCCGCTCGGCCTCAGCTCGACGGTCACGGCCGGCATCGTCAGCGCCCTGCAGCGACCGGTGTCGACGGGCGACGCGGCCAGCGAGTCGTCGTACATCAACGCGGTGCAGACCGACGCGGCCATCAACCCGGGCAACTCGGGCGGTCCGCTGGTCAACCTGCGGGGTCAGGTGGTGGGCGTGAACTCGGCCATCGCCACCACGGGCGGCAGCGGCTTCGGCACCGAGTCCGGCAACATCGGTGTCGGCTTCGCGATCCCGGTCGAGCAGGTGCGGATCACCGCCGACCAGATCCTCAAGAGCGGCGAGGCGCGCTACCCCGTGATCGGGGCACAGGTCCAGACCGGTCAGCGCGGCAGCGGGGCGGGCGCCGAGATCGACGAGGTCAACGACGGCACCCCGGCGGAGGAGAGCGGCCTGCGCAAGGGCGACGTGATCGTGGCCGTCGAGGGTTCGCGGGTCACCGACGGCATCGCGTTGATCGTGGCGATCCGCTCGCACCAGCCCGGCGAGACGCTGGAGTTCACCATCCGGCGCGGGGACGACGAGGAGACCGTCGAGGTCACCCTCGACTCCGAGGTCGGCTAGACCTGCTCGGAGGGCTGGTCCTGCTCGGCCTCGACGAACGGGTGCTGGTCGACGAACTGGGCGGTCTCGGTGTACATCCGCTGGATGTACTCCTCGAGGACCGAGCCCTCGACGCGCCACTGGCCGCGCCCGCCGATCTTGATGGCGGGCAGGTCGCCGCGGCGCACGAGCGCGTAGACCTGCGCGCTGGAGGTGTTGAGCACTTCGGCCACGTCGGCGAGCGTGAGGAAGCGGGGCGTTCCGGCCATGGGGTCATCGTCGCACCTGGGGCGGCGGGGACGTCGGCAGCACCCGCCGCCTGTGGAGAGGTGGCCTGTGGAGAGGCGGGTGTCTCCACCCGTTCGGGTGGGCATGATGGCGCCGTGTCGAGGAGTCCGGGAGTCCCCACCACGCAGCTGCCGCCGCCCGCGGTGCGGTCCACGACGTCGGGATGGCGCGACCCGCGGCTCTGGGTCGGCGTGGCGATCGTCGCGGTGTCCGTCGTCGCGGGGGGTCGGCTGCTGGCCGCCGCCGACGACACGGTGCAGGTCTGGGCGGTGTCCGCCGAGATGGGACCGGGCGACCGGGTCGGGGAGCCCGACCTGGTGCCCCACCGGGTCCGCTTCGGCGACGACGACGACCTCGCCGGCTACTTCACCGTCGACGACGAGCTGCCCGCCGACCTCGAGCTGACCCGGGCGGTCGGGGCGGGCGAGCTGCTGCCCCGCGGAGCGGTCGGCACGGTCGGGGAGAGCGGCAGCCTGGAGCTGCCGATCTCGGTCGACCCCGCGCTGGTGCCGGCGTCGGTCCGGTCCGGGTCGGTGGTGAGCGTCTACCTCAGCGTCCCGCGCCCGGCGGGGGCGGTCGGGGCCGCCGAGGCCGGATCGGCTCCCGCGGGCCTGCTGCTGGAGGAGGCCACCGTCGTCGACGCTCCGGCCGCCGGCTCGGGCCTGGCGACCGGTGGTCGGCGGCAGCTGGTGCTGGCGGTCGCCGAGCCCGACGTGGCTCGCTACTTCGAGGCTGTGGGTGCCGTGGCGGACCCGGTCCTGACCGTCGTACGGCGGGGCTGAGCGGTGCCGGTCGGGGTGGGCGGGGCGACCGTCGTGCTCGTCGTCGCCGCGGGGGCGGACTGGGAGTCCGCGGCGATCGGCCGCCTCAACGAGACCGCCGGGATCGTGGTCCTCAAGCGCTGCGTGGACGTCGACGACCTGCTCGCGGCCGCGGCCGCGGGTCAGTCGGACGTCGCGGTCCTCGCGCTCGACGCCCCGGGCCTCGACCGCTCGGCCGTCGACCACCTGCACCAGCACGGCGTCGCGCCGGTCGCGGTCGCCCCGGCCGGCGTTCCCGACGAGGCGGCCCGGCTCCGGGCCACCCGGATCGGCATCCGCAGCGTGCTGGCCGAGGCCGACCTGGACGTGCTGCCCCGGACCGTGATCGCGGCCGCCGAGCCGGCGTCCGAGCCCTCCGGTGCGGCCCCGGAGCCGGTCGGGCCCGACGGGCCACCACCGGCCGAGCCGCCGCCGGCCCCGGGCCGGGTCGTGGTGGTGTGGGGGCCGCCGGGCTCCCCGGGCCGCACGACCCTGGCCACCGGCCTGGCCGCCGAGCTGGCCCGGCGCAACCGTCGTACGACGCTGGTCGACGCCGACCCGGTGTCGGCCAGCGTGGCCCAGCAGCTCGGGGTCCTCGACGAGGTGTCCGGCCTGCTCTCGGCCGCCCGGCTCGCCTCGAGCGGCGACCTGGAGGAGGGACTGCCGTCGGTCCAGCGCGCCCTCGACCGGCAGCTGACGGTGGTGACCGGACTGCCGCGGCCGGACCGCTGGGTGGAGGTCCGGCCCGGGGTCGTCGAGCACCTGCTGGGCCTCGCGAGTGCCCAGGGACACGTGGTGGTCGACACCGGTCCGGTCCTCGAGGACGACGGATCGGGCGAGCTCGGGTCCCGCCCCGGACGGCACCAGCTCACCCTGGAGGCCCTCGACGCGGCCGACGAGGTGATCGTCGTCGGATCCGCCGACCCGGTCGGCCTGTCGCGGCTGGCCCGCGGCCTGGTCGAGCTGCGTGAGCGGCTGCCGGGCACCCCCGTGCGCGTCGTGGTCAACCGGATGCGCACCTCGCTCGGCTGGTCCGAGCGCGACGTCGCCGGGATGGTCGCCGGGTTCGTCCGCCACGAGAGCCTGCACTTCGTGCCCGACGACCGGGTCACCGTCGACCGGGCGCTGGTCACGGGCAGCACCCTGGTCGCTCAGGGCGAGGCGCCCGTCGTCCGCGCGATCGCGGCCGTCGCCGACGGGCTGGTCGGGCCGGCGGCGCCGGCGACGGTCGGACGGCTCAGGCGGCGAAGAGCAGGAAGAGGCCTCCTGCGGTGAAGCCGACCATCGCGAACAGCAGCGGGAGCTGACCGGTCAGCTGGTGTCGGGCCGGGAGCACCTTGATCGCCCGGTCGTGCGCGGCGATCACGCCCAGCACGTGCCCGACGACGACGGCGGCCACCTTGGTGTTGGCCAGCAGCGTCGGGTGGTAGGACAGCCAGTAGTTGACCTGCAGGTCGCCGGTGCCGAGGTAGTTGCTGCCGTCGCCGAACGGGTCGCTGGCCAGGATCAGGGTCAGCTGGCCGACTTCGACGAAGTACGTCAGGTAGTGGGCCACGATGTAGCCGACGATGATCGGCACGATCGAGTGGGCGAAGCGGTTGGGGAGGCTGCGTCGGTCGATCTCCGGATCGACTCCGGTCGCCATCGTCGCGAGCGCGAAGATGATGCCGATGCCGGCGCAGAAGGTCAGCAGCGCCAGGTTGTTGGCGATCGCCGCCGCGGTGTCGGGTCCGACCGCGCCGTTGGTCGTGATGATGTCGTGTTCCTGGAGGAAGTTCAGCCAGGTCGTGGAGTCGCGGAACGAGTCGAAGGCCGTGCTGCCGAAGAGCACGGCCGTGACGGCGACCAGGCCCGGGCGGGCCACCACGGTGGAGAGGTTCGCGAGCGGGCTGCGGACCACCACGCGGCCGTCGCGGGTGCCCCAGACCGACATCTTGGCGACCAGGCTGGAGTAGACCTCGAACGGGTCGGCGCGCTCGTAGAAGGTGTTGCCGAACAGGGCGCCGCCGAGCAGCATCGCGGCGACGTACACGGCGCACCACAGGCGGACCGGGCCGAGCTCGGTGGAGTAGGGGTAGACCAGCTCCATCCAGACGAAGGCGAAGAGGCCCACGGCGGCGGGCCAGTAGCCGAGCCGCTCGGGGTAGCGGAAGATGCCCTCGTCGGGGTCGCCGCCGGAGACCTTGGCGAACGCGAGGTTGATGGTGCGGACCGGGCTGATCGCCTTCCACACCGGGCCGAGGAGCAGCGAGAAGGGCACCAGGCCCACCCACCACCAGACGTAGAAGATGCCGAAGAACGGGTTGGTGACGCGGTCCTGGCCGAACACGGCGGCCATCGCGGTGTAGAGGAACAGCATCATGCCCAGGACCCGCAGGCCGACGCGGAACGCCGGGTGCGCGACCAGGGTGTCGATCCAGCCGGGCGCGGGCCGACCGGTCTCGCCGTCGTCGTACCGGGGCGTGCGCCAGGCGACGGCGAGGACGGTGAAGGAGACCGTCAGCGCGGCGACCGCGCCCGCGATCGCGAGCTCGGGCGAGATGGGCAGGTCCTGCGCGCCGCCGATGCCGTGGGCGAGCGTGCTGCCGTCGAGTCGGGCCACCTCAGCGGATGGTCAGCCGGATCACGACCTGGTCCAGGTCGTGCGACTCGATGTCGACCACGCCCGGCGCCTGGTTGGCCAGCTTGACCGGGATGGTCGTCGTACCGGCGCCGTACTCGACCTGCTGCTCGGGGGAGGAGTGGACGTGCAGCTCACCGGGCTTGTCGGCCTCGACGACGAGCTCGATGTCGCTGCCCTTCGCGATGGTCTCCTCGGCGCCGCGGGGCGTCACCGTGTCGCCGTCGAAGGTGATGTCGAACGAGACCGGCTCACCGTTGCCGGCGGGCGGCTCCTCCTCGTCACCGCAGGCGCTGGTCAGGGCCAGGGTCGCGACGATCACCGCGGCGCTCGCGAGCACTCGGCGCGTCGGACGGTTCCTCATCTTCTGTGGCACGTCTGCCAGAATCCCATGCAGAGCAAGCGAAGGGGTCTCGGGGGCCCGTACGCGCGACGAGAGGCGGGGTGGATGAGCGAGCGGCTGCGGCCACGGGACCTCGCCCTCCTGGCGGAGGAGTCCGCCACCACGCCGATGCACAACGCCACCGTCGAGATCTTCGATCCGGGCGAGTCCGGGTTCGACCACGACCGGTTGGTGCGCCTGATCTCCGACCGGATCTCGTTCGTGCCGCGCTACCGGCAGCGGCTCCAGGCGGTCCCCGGACGGGTCGCCAACCCGGTCTGGGTCGACGACACGCACTTCGACATCGGCTACCACGTACGACGCTCCGCGCTGCCACGGCCCGGCACCCTGGGTCAGCTGCAGGAGCTGGTCGCGCGGATCGTGTCGCGCCCCCTCGACCGCAGCCGGCCGCTGTGGGAGGTCTACTTCGTCGAGGGGCTGGCCGACGGGCAGGTGGCCCTGCTCTACAAGGCCCACCAGGTGCTGGTCGACGGCATCGACACCGTCGACCTCGGCCAGGTCCTGCTCGACATGACGCCCGAGCCCAAGGAGCTCGGCGGCGACGCGTGGACGCCCGGCCGACGGCCGTCCCCGGCCGCGCTGCTGGCGGGCGCGGTGCGCGACACGCTCGGCGACGGCACCACCGCGCTCGACACGGTCCGCAGCACCACCGGCTCGGTGCTGCGTGGTGTCGACAGCACGGCGCAGCGAGCCGGGCGGATCGTCAACGGGCTCGCCGGCCGTCGGCCGGTGCGGGAGAGCCCGTTCGCCGGCCAGCTCTCGCAGCAGCGCCGCGTGGTCGCGGTGTGCACCGACCTCCAGGACTACCGCCGGATCCGCGACGTCCACGGCGGCACGGTCAACGACGTCATCCTGGCGACCGTCACCGGGGCGCTGCGCGCGTGGCTGATGACGCGGGGTTCGCTCTCGGGCCTGCGCCAGATCCGGGCGGTGGTCCCGGTCTCGGTCATCGACCAGGAGCTCGAGGCGACCTCGCTCGGCAGCCAGATCGCCGCGCACCTGGTCGAGCTGCCGATCGGCGAGGCCAGCCCGGTCGTCCGGCTGCACCAGGTCTCCTACTCGTTCAAGGTGCACAAGGAGACCGGTCGCGGGGTGGCCGCCAACCGGCTGGCCGGGATCGCGGGGTTCGCCCCGACCACCTTCCACGCCATCGGCTCGCGGGTGGCCGCGGCCGAGCGCGGTCGCGGCTTCCAGCTGACGGTCACCAACGTGCCCGGCCCGCAGTCCCCGCTCTACGCCGCGGGTGCCCGGATGGTCAGCACCTATCCCGTGCCGCCGCTGCTGCCGGGTCACGCGCTCGCCATCGGCGTCACGTCGTACGACGGCCGGGTGTCCTACGGCCTCACCGCCGACCGTGACCTGGTGCCGGACGCCGAGGTGCTCGGCCAGTGCCTCCGCGAGGCCCTCGACGAGCTGCTCGACACCGTGACCGGGGCGCGTCCCCGGGTGCCGCGGGGCCGCCGGAAGGCCGCGAAGAAGGTGAAGCCGTGAGCACCCGCGTCTACGTGCCGACGACGCTGGCCGGGCTGGCGTCATACGTCGCCGCCGGCGAGGTGCCGGCCTCCGCCGAGCGGTTCGTGGCGCCCGATGAGTCGGAGGAGGGCGAGTACGCCGCCCTCGTCGCCGCCGGGGAGGCCGCCGCGGAGCTGCTGGACGGCCCCGGTCGACGGGTGGTGGTGGTCGGCGAGGCCGCCGACCCGGACGCCGCGGTCGCGTGGCGCCAGGTCGTCGCGGTGCACGCCGATGCGCTCGAAGGGGCTGACCCCGACGACGACCTGGCCTGGTTCGCGACCCAGGAGGTCCCGCACCTGCTCGACGGCTCCGCGTTCTGACTTTTTGAGTGCACGACCCCGCGGTGAGAGAGTCGCGGCATGGACGCCATCACCTCCCCGCCGGCTCCCACCAACGAGCCCAACCTCACCTACGCGCCGGGCAGCGCCGAGCGCGAGTCCCTGCTGGTCGAGATCGCGAAGCTGGAGAAGAAGCAGCTCACGCTGAAGGGGTACGTCGGGGGCCGCTGGAAGGCCGGTGGGGGAGCGGAGACCCAGGTCGTCCAGCCCCACGACCACCAGCACGTCCTCGGCACGTTCAAGGCCTCCACGCAGGCGGACGCGAAGGCGGCGGTGAAGGCGGCCGGGGCGGCGGCGGCCGACTGGAGGGCGCTGCCGTTCGACGAGCGCGCCGCTGTACTCCTGAAGGCCGCGGACCTGCTGGCGGGCCCGTGGCGCCAGCGGATCAACGCGGCGACCGTCCTCGGCCAGTCCAAGACGGCGTTCCAGGCCGAGATCGACTCGGCCTGCGAGCTGATCGACTTCTGGCGCTACAACGTCCACTACGCGCGGGGCATCCTGGCCGACCAGCCGATCGCGAACAGCCCCGGCATCTGGAACCGCACCGACCACCGCCCGCTCGAGGGCTTCGTCTACGCGATCACGCCGTTCAACTTCACCGCGATCGCCGGCAACCTGCCGACCGCGCCGGCGCTGATGGGCAACACGGTGATCTGGAAGCCGTCGCCGACGCAGCAGCTCGCCGCGTCGCTGACCATGGAGCTGCTGGAGGAGGCCGGGCTGCCGCCGGGTGTCATCAACATGCTCCCCGGTGACGGGATCGATGTCTCCGAGGTCGCGCTGGCCTCGCCCGACCTGGCCGGCATCCACTTCACCGGCTCGACCCCGACCTTCCAGCACCTGTGGCGCACGGTCGGGAACAACATCGAGAACTACCGCTCCTACCCGCGCATCGTGGGCGAGACCGGCGGCAAGGACTTCGTGCTCGCGCACCCGTCCGCCGACCCCGACGTCGTCCGCACCGCGCTGGTCCGCGGGGCCTTCGAGTTCCAGGGCCAGAAGTGCTCCGCCGCCTCGCGTGCGTACGTCGCCCGCTCGGTGTGGAAGCGGATGAAGGACGACTTCCTGGCCGAGGTCGAGGCGATCTCGATGGGTGACCCCACCGACCTGTCGCACTTCATGGGCGCGGTCATCGACGACCGGGCCTTCGCCAAGCACGAGAGGGCGATCGCCCGGGCGCGGTCCTCGAAGAAGCTCGACGTGCTGGCCGGCGGGCAGACCGACGACTCGGTCGGGTACTTCGTGCGCCCGACGGTCGTGGAGGGCACGGACCCGTCCGACGAGATGTTCTCCACCGAGTACTTCGGCCCGATCCTGGCCGTGCACGTCTACGACGACGCCGACTTCGAGAAGGTGACCCGCCAGCTGGAGGGCGCCTCGCCGTACGCCCTGACGGGTGCGGTCATCGCCCGGGACCGGGCGGCGATCACCTGGGCGCAGCAGGAGCTGCGCTTCGCGGCCGGCAACTTCTACGTCAACGACAAGCCGACCGGTGCGGTCGTGGGCCAGCAGCCGTTCGGCGGTGGGCGGGCCTCGGGCACCAACGACAAGGCCGGGGCGGCGGTCAACCTGCTGCGCTGGACCTCGCCGCGCTCGATCAAGGAGACGTTCGTCCCGCCGACCGACTACCGCTACCCCTACATGGGCTGATCGTGGTGCTTCCCCTGCACATGGGTGCGCTGCACCCGGTCGAGCAGGCGCTGACCCTGGCGCTGGCCTTCGGCCCGTTCGTCGTGCTCGGGATCGTCATCGCCGTACGCCGTCGGCAGGACCGCACCGCCGAGGCGGCCGAGGATCAGCGGGACAGGTAGTCGCGCCCGACCTCGTTCTCCCGCTGCAGCGCCTTCAGCAGCAGGTCGCCGATCAGGCCCTCGATCTTGCCGCCGACCAACGGGATGCCGACCTTGATCTCGAGCGACACGGTCTCGGTGGTGCGGCCGCCGCTCTCCTCGAGACGGACGGTGCCCTTCATGTCGCCGGGCTTGCCGGGGATCGTCACGTAGATGTCGCCGCGCTCGGCATCGGTCCAGATCTCCTTCTGGACGATGTTGATCTCGTCGCCGACGAACTTCTTGGCGAACGACGGGATGCCCGTCGCGGCCTGGACCTGGTCGACGACGACCTCCTTGCCAGCGCCCGCCGGGGTCACCGAGACCGTCTGTCGCAGCACGTGCTGGCGCTCGCAGACCTCCTCGCGGAAGGCGGGGTCGCCCAGCATCGCGGCCACGGCGGCCAGCGGGGCGTCGTACGTCAGCTCGTGCTTGATGCGCCTGCTCATCTCACTTCTCCCCGGTCGTGTTGCGCAGGTAGGCGACGCCCACCTCGTGCTCGGCGTCCATGCCGGCGGTGATCTTCTCGGCCAGCAGCCTCTCCAGCTTCCCGCCGATGAGCGGGACCTTGATCCGCAGCTCCAGCTCGACCACCTCGCGGGTGCCCGTGCCCTCCGGGGACAGCGTGATGCTGCCCGCCACCGAGGACGGCTTGCCGGGGGCGTCGATGCGCAGGCTGCCGCCGTGCTGGTCGGGCCACTCCTCGCGCTGGATCGCCTGCGTCGAGTCACCGGCGAACGCCTTCGCGAACGACGGCAGGTCGTCGGTGCGCTGCTGCTGGTCGATGGTCAGCGTGAACCCGTCCCCGCTGCGCTCCAGGGTGACCTCCGCGGAGATCACGTCCTGGGCCGTGCAGGCCGCCTCGCGGAACGCCGGGTCGGCCAGCATCGCGAACACCTCCGCGGGCGGGGCGTCGTACACGAGCTCGTGTCGGAACCTCATGCGGTCATCATGCCCGGCTCTGGCCGAGCCCCGTGCACGACCTCATCGCCGACTCGAAGGAGTCCACAGCGCTCATCTCGATGGTGCGGCGCCGCGGGGGAGATCGGTAGGTCCACGGCTCACCGACGCGGAAGAGCTCCGTCAGGAGGTGGGAGCTCTGTCCCGGGGGCCAGGCACTGCGCGCCTGGCGCCGCATCCGCCGGGTCAGGTAGCCCGCCTCGTCGGCAGCGGTGACGAGGTCCTCGTAGTCGACCGACCAGCTCGTGATCCGGTCGCCGGTCAGGTAGAACTCGGCCGGCACCCGGGCGAGCGAGTCGAACGGGATGCCGAGGGCGCGCTGCACGCCACCGCCGAGCAGACCGGCAGCGGTGTAGAGATCGGTCGAACCGACCAGGCTCCCGTAGCCGTTCAGCTGCGTGACCTCGGCGGTCAGGAGGCCGGCGACCTGCGGTGGGAGCCCGACCCCCGGGGCCACCGGGAGATCCAGGCCGGTGACCTCGCGCACGACGTCGGTGTCGGGGTGGATCCAGCACGTCCGGTCGGGCTGTTCGTTGCCCGTGAGCGCGGTGACTGCGAACCAGGCATCGGTGTCGGTGGACCGGACCTGGAGCTCCATCCCGTCCCCGCCGATCCTGAACGAGGAGGTGTACGCAGCGCGCAGCGCGACCAGGTCGTAGGTGCCCCGGTGCTCGTACTCGATCGTGCGGCCACGGGGGTCGTCGAGCCGGACCAGGGTCTGGAACTCGCCGTACCGCGCGTCGTAGAGGTCTCGCAGCGCGCGGCGGAGGGCTCGCCGCGCCGCGGTCGGGCCCGCCGGTTCGGCCAGCCGGGGGTCGGCGGTGGGAGTGGCGGCCGGTCGGCTGGTGAACCGCCGGTCGGACAGGTCGGACCCGTCAGGCGCAGGCTGGCGTGCGGCACCTGAACCCTCGAGCGCGCTGCAGCCCGCGAGGAGCGCCATCACGGCTCCGGCGGCCGCGAGTCGTCGTACCAACGTGGTCCCCTCCTTGGTCGGAGCGGCCCATCCTGGCGGTTCGCGCGCCCGCAGGTGGAAGAGTTGGCGAACATGACCACCGAGAACTTCGTGTCGTTCGGGGAGCAGGGGGCGCAGCTGACCTACGGCAGCTACCTCCGGCTGCCGCAGCTGCTCGACGCCCAGCATCTGGAGTCGGACCCGCCGGCGCACGACGAGCTGCTGTTCATCACCATCCACCAGGTCTACGAGCTGTGGTTCAAGCAGCTGCTGCACGAGGTGACCGCGGCCCGTGACGCGATGCTCGACGGGGAGCGGCTGTGGTGGGCGCAGCACCTGCTGCAGCGGGTGCACGTGATCGAGCGGACCCTGGTCCAGCAGGTCGACGTGCTGGAGACGATGACCCCGCAGGACTTCCTGGAGTTCCGGCAGCGGCTGGCCCCGGCGAGCGGCTTCCAGTCGGTGCAGTTCCGGGAGCTGGAGTTCCTGTCGGGCGCGCAGGACCCGTCGTACCTCGAACGGTTCCGGGGGATCACCTCGGACGAGCGCTCGCGCCTGGATCGGCGGCTCGTCGAGCCGACGCTCTGGGACGCCTTCCTCCGCGTGCTGGTCGCGCACGGCTTGGCGGCCGGCTCGGACGACGAGGTCGCCGACTCGATGCGGATCGTGGCCCACGACCGCTCGCAGTACGCCGTGATCTGGGCGCTCGCCGAGGCGCTGCTGCAGCACGACGAGCTCGCCGCCAGCTGGCGCGCCCGGCACGTCGTCATGGTCGAGCGGATGATCGGCGACAAGTCCGGCACCGGTGGGTCGAGCGGATCGACGTACCTGCGCTCGCGGGTGCCGCTGAAGTACTTCCCGGTGCTGTGGGAGCTGCGCTCAGCGCTCTGAGCGGCTGCCGTCAGGGCAACTGAAGGATCATGGAGTGCCACACGCACCAGGTGCGTGCAGGACTCCACGACCACGCAGGGACCAGCCCGCAGCCCGTCCGCTGGCCCCGGCCCGGCCGGACCTCACCCCGATAGCCAGCCAACACGCCGAGCCGAGTGGACCCGAAGGCCGTGTCGCGAGGGTGGGAGCAACGGGCGCTGTACGTCGTCTTACGGGGTTTCGAGGCTCGGGCCCGGGGGCCCTCGCACCTCAACCAGCGTCAGCGGCGGCGGTCAGACGACGGTGACCTGGCCGCCGCGGCCGGTGAGGGCGCGCAGGACGTCGACGCCGTCGCCGGCGGCGACCGCGATCTCGGCGGCGAGGGCCACGGCCTCGGCGAGGGCGTCGGCGGGCGGGCGCCAGTCGAGGGCGGCCGCAGCGGCGATGTCGGTGCCGTGGACGACCAGCTCGAAGGTGCGGGTGGGGAGGTAGTCGCGCAGTCGCATCCCGCCCGCGAGCGTGGTCAGCAGCTGCTCGTCGGCCGCGGCGACCAGGTCGTCCGCGACGGTCTCCAGCAGCCGCCGTACGGCGCCGTGGGGGTCGTCGCCGAGGACGAGACCGGCCTGGCGGCCCCGTTCGTCGACGTCGGCTCCCGAGGTCAGGTGGCGGATGGCGAGGTAGTAGGCGGCCGCCGACGGGACGTCGACCTTCTCGGCCGGCTGGGCGAGGTACGTCGAGACCGTCACCAGCGACCGGCTGGTGTGCCCGACCAGGGCGCGCAGGTCCCAGCTGCCGAGGCCAGGGGCTCCCGGGCCGCCCAGGTCGACCGGCAGGCGGTCGACCAGGTCGGCGTACGCCTCGGCCGCCTCCAGGTAGGTCTCGCGGGCCTCAGGCATCGTTCAGCGCGAGGTCCTTGCGGAGCTTCGCGACGTGGCCGGTGGCCTTGACGTTGTACTGGGCGAGGAAGACCTTGCCGTCCTCGTCGACGACGATCGTGGAGCGGATGACGCCCTCGACGATCTTGCCGTAGAGCTTCTTCTCGCCGAAGGCGGCGTACTCCTTCATGACCGTCTTGTCGGGGTCGGAGAGGAGGCGGATGGTGAGGGACTCCTTCTCGCGGAACTTCGCGAGCTTCTCGGGCTTGTCGGGGGAGATGCCGAGGACCTCGTAGCCGGCGGCCTGGAGCGAGTCGAGGGAGTCGGTGAAGTCGCAGGCCTGCTTGGTGCAGCCGGGGGTCATGGCGGCGGGGTAGAAGTAGACGATCACCTTCTTGCCGAGCAGGTCGCCGAGGGCGACCTCGGCGCCGGTGTCGTCGGTGAGGGTGAACTCCGGGGCGGTGTCACCGGGGGTGAGGCGGGCGGCGTCGCTCAACGTTCGTCTCCTGGTCCTGGACGCTTACTGCAAATGGTGTGCAACAGCGATAGTGTCGATGCGTTCGGGTACGGACCCGAATCTACCCACGACCGCAGGAGCACCCACCGTGCACGTCCCCGACGGATTCCTCGACGCGCCGACGTCGGTCGCGACCGGTGTGGTCGCTGCCGGGGTGGTGGGCCTCGCGCTCACCAAGGCCCGCAACGAGCTGGACGACCGTACGGCGCCGATGGCCGGCCTCGTGGCCGCCTTCGTCTTCGCCGCCCAGATGATCAACTTCCCGGTCGGGGCCGGCACCAGCGGTCACCTGCTGGGCGGGGCGCTCGCGGCGGTGCTGGTCGGGCCGTGGACCGGCGTGCTCTGCATCTCGGTGGTGCTGCTCGTCCAGGGCCTCTTCATGGCCGACGGTGGCATCACCGCGCTCGGCACCAACATCACCCTGATGGGCGTCGTGGGCGTCGCCACCGGCTGGCTGGTCTTCGCGGGCGTCCGCGCGGTCCTGCCGAAGAAGCTCGGCAGCATCGCGCCCGCCGCGGCCGTCGGGGCGCTGCTCTCGGTGCCCGTCGCCGCGACCGTCTTCACGCTGCTCTTCGCGATCGGCGGGCAGGCGCCCGTCGAGACCGGCAAGGTCTTCACCGCCATGGTCGGCTGGCACCTGCTCATCGGGGTCGGCGAGGCGGTGGTCACGTTCCTCGTCGTCGGCTCGGTGGTCGCGGCCCGGCCGGACCTGGTCCACGGAGCGCGCGGCCTGCTGGCCGGGCGCGAGCTCGAGATCCGGAAGGTCGCCGCATGAGGAACCGTCGCTTCTTCGCCGCCTTCCTGCTCGTGGCCCTGCTGGTGGCGGGCGTCGCCAGCTACTACGCCAGCAGTCACCCCGACGGCCTCGAGTACGTCGCGGGCAAGACCGGCTTCCTCGACTCCGCCGAGGACAGCCCGACCGCCGACAGCCCGCTGGCCGACTACCAGACCTCCGGGGTCGACAACGAGCGCCTCAGCGGCGGCCTGGCCGGCGTCGTCGGCGTCCTGCTCGTGCTCGGGATCGCCGGCGGGCTGGCCTGGGGCGTGCGCCGTCGTACGCCTGCCGAGGAGACTGTCGCCGACGACAAGGACGAGGCCACCGTCTAGTGGGGGCCGGTCACGGCCACCGCCTGCACTTCCACGGGCACAGCCCGGTCCACCGGGCGCCGGCGCACCTGAAGCTCCTCGCGCTGCTGGCCTTCGTGCTCGTCGTGGTGGCCACGCCCCGCGAGTGGTACGCCGCGTACGCCGGCTATCTCGCCGTCCTCCTCGGCGTGGTCGCGCTGAGCCGGGTGCCGTTCGGCTACCTCGCGAAGAGGATGGTCGTCGAGGTGCCGTTCGTCGTGTTCGCGCTGCTCGTCCCGTTCGTCGCGACCGGTCCGCGCACCGAGGTGCTCGGGCTGACCGTCTCCGAACCCGGGCTGCTCGCCGCCTGGGGACTGCTCGCGAAGGGCACCCTCGGCGTGCTCGCCTCGCTGACGATGGCGGCCACGACGGAGCCGACCGCGGTGCTCGCGGGGCTGCAGCGGCTGCGGATGCCCGAGCTGCTGGTGCAGATCATGGGCTTCATGATCCGCTACCTCGACGTCGTCACCGCCGAGATGGGCCGGATGATGGTGTCCATGCGCTCACGCGGCTGCGAGCCCCGCTCGCCCCGGCACTGGCCGGCCCTGGCCCGCTCCCTCGGTGCCCTCTTCATCCGCAGCTACGAGCGCGGGGAGCGGGTGCACCTCGCGATGGTGTCCCGCGGCTACACCGGGAAGCTGCCCTCGCTGGAGGAGCAGGCATGACCACCCCCGTCCTCGAGGTGCAGGGCCTGGCCTACGCCTACCCCGACGGTCACCAGGCCCTCTTCGGTGTCGACCTGCACGTCCACCGCGGTGAGCGGGTTGCGCTGCTCGGGCCCAACGGCGCCGGCAAGACGACCCTGGTGCTGCACCTCAACGGCATCCTCACCGCGGGTGCCGGCACCGTCGCCGTGAGCGGTCTCCCGGTGGAGAAGAAGCACGTGCAGGAGATCCGACGCCGGGTCGGGATCGTCTTCCAGGACCCCGACGACCAGCTCTTCATGGCCTCGGTGCGCCAGGACGTCGCCTTCGGGCCGGCGAACCTCGGGCTCAAGGGCGAGGCGCTGCAGCGACGGGTCATGCACGCCCTCGACCTGGTCGGCATGGCCGACTTCGCCGACCGGCCGCCCCACCACCTCTCCTTCGGCCAGCGGCGCCGGGTCGCGGTCGCGACGGTGCTGGCGATGGAGCCCGAGATCCTGGTCCTCGACGAGCCGTCGTCCAACCTCGACCCGGCGTCGCGGCGCGAGCTCGCCGACATCCTCCGCTCGCTCGACGTGACCGTGCTGATGGTGACCCACGACCTGCCGTACGCCCTGGAGCTCTGCCCGCGCTCGGTGGTCCTGAGCGAGGGCACGGTGGTCGCCGACGGGACGACGTACGACGTGCTGACCGACGACGCGCTGATGCGCGCCAACCGGCTGGAGCTGCCGTTCGGCTTCGACCCCCGGACCACAGGCATGGCGCCACCGGCCGGTTGATAGCCTCCACCCGACCCGATCACCGGGCGACCGGCGGCCCCGAGGAGACGAGAAGTGAGCAAGGACAAGGACACGTCCTCCCTCGAGCGCGAGATCGAGGAGACCCGCGAGCGCCTGGCCACCACGATCGACCAGCTTCTCTACCGGTCGAGCCCCAAGACGATCGTCGGCCGCGAGGTCGCCTCGCTGAAGGCGCACTTCGTCGACGTCGAGACCGGCCAGCCGCGCACCGACAACATCCTCAAGGTCGTCGGCGGCGTGGTCGGCGCCGTCGTCCTGGTCGTCGTGGTCCGGAAGGCCCTGAAGTAGCCCGATGAGCGACAAGACCCCCATCAAGATGCTGCACGACCGCATCCTCGTGGAGGTCGACCGCGACGCCGGGGAGCGCCGGTCGACCGGCGGCATCGTGATCCCCGCGACCGCGGCCATGGGGGCCAAGCGGCTGGCCTGGTCGAAGGTCGTCGCGGTCGGCCCGCAGGCGCGGGCGGTCGTCATCGGCGACCAGGTGCTCTTCGACCCCGAGGACAAGTCCGAGGTCGAGGTGCACGGCGAGACGTACGTCGTGATGCGCGAGCGGGACGTGCACGCCGTCGCGGCCGACCGGCTCGGCGACGAGTCCACCGGCCTCTACCTCTGAGCCGACCCCCGACACGCCACGAGGGCCGGTCCCCCTCCCGGGACCGGCCCTCGCGTGGTGCTGCTCCCTCCCAGGAGCTGGTGCTGCGGATCAGCGGCGCTTCTTCTTCGGCGCCTTGACGACCTTGACCACGAGGTTCTTGGTCACCGCACCGGTGACGAAGTCGGTGTCGGGGGCCGCCAGGCGGTAGGTGACCGTGCCCGGACGGGTCTCCCTCGGGAAGGTGACCTTGATGGCCCCGTCGACCTTGGCGACCGTCTTCACGGCGGCCCACCGGCCGGAGGTCCAGCGCTGCAGGACGACGGCCGAGAGGTCGACGTTGGCGAGGACCACGGTGTCGGCGGCGACCGTCGTACCGACCCGGACCTTGACGGTGCTGGTGTTGAACCCGGAGATGCTGGTGACCGCCTGCGGCGCGTCGACCGTCTCGGCCTTGCCGTCCGAGCCGACCAGGCAGTTGAGGGCGCCCTGCCAGTGGTAGTTGGTGCCGGCGACCTGGATCCACTCGACGGTGAACCAGCGCAGGCCGCTGGTCGGGTACGCCGGGTGCTGGGCGTAGGGGAAGCTCGTCGTGCCCGACCAGGTGCCCTCGTTGTTGTGGTAGTTGAACGTGGTCCGGCCCAGGTTGCTGTTGAAGCGGATGTTGACGTCGTTGGACTGCCCGGCCGGGATGTTGGCGGGGTAGCGCACGGTCAGCGCGTCACAGGTCGGAGCGGCGTAGGTCCAGTTCCAGTCCCAGGGGTTGAGCGCGGGAGCCGGGGTCGAGGGCAGCTCGGGCGCCTCGTCCGGGACGGACGGCTCCTGGCCGGGCTCGACGACCTCGGTGGAGTCGGTGGCGACCCAGGCGTAGGAGTAGTGGGCGATGCCGGCCGCGCCCCGGATCACGGTCCAGGTGACGGGGGCGGCGAGGTCGACGTACACGGGGGCGGCGGAGCCGGCCTGCACGCAGTAGCCGGTGACCAGGTGGCCGGCCGGGGCGATGGCGGCGACGGCGCGCGGGGTGCCGCTCGGGTCGACCTGGCCGGAGCTCAGGGTGGCGCAGGACGAGACGGCGGCCGTGGCGGCGGCCGGGCTGGTGGCGCCGGCCAGGACCGGGGCCAGCGCGAGGGCCGCGGCGGCGACGAGGGCGGTGGTACGGAATCGCATCGGGTGCTCCGAGACTGTTGGGGGGAGAACAGGAAAAGCGTGGCACCCGGTCGACACCTCAACGAGGGGGTTCGGCGAACCTACCGACGGTCTTGACGAGGTCTTGAGGTTTTGTTGAGCAAACCCTCCCGACGCCCGAGATTCGCGCCCCGTTCACCCGGGCGGGCACCGGGACGGCATGGACCAGACCCTGCTCGCCGTGATCGGCGTCGTCGCGCTCGCGCTGCTGTTCGACTTTACGAACGGCTTCCACGACAGCGCCAACCAGGCCTCGACGATCGTCGCGACCCGGGTGCTGCGGCCCCGGCTGGCGGTGGCCTGGGCGGCCTTCTTCAACTTCATCGCCTTCCTGTTCTTCGGCACGGCCGTCGCGAACGCGGTCGGCGAGGTCGTGGACTCCGCGGCCGTGGGAGTCCCGGTCGTGTTCTCGGCCCTCGTCGGGGCGATCGTGTGGAACTACCTCACCTGGTGGCTCGGGCTCCCGTCCTCGTCCTCGCACGCGCTGGTCGGGGGCCTGGTCGGTGCGGGCGTCGCCGCGGCGGGCGCCGACGCCATCGCCTGGGGCGAGGTGCGCACCATCGCGATCTTCATCGTCGTCTCCCCGGTGGCGGGCGCCGTCGTGGCGTACGGCGTCGGCCGGTTGGCCCGGCTGCTGGAGCGCGGGACGTCGCTGGAGGACGACTCGCGCACCTGGAAGGGACTGCAGCTGGTCTCCTCGGCCTCGATGGCGCTCGGGCACGGGGCGAACGACGCCCAGAAGACGATGGGAGTGATCGCGGCGCTGCTCGTCGCCACCGGCCACCTCGCCGGCGGCTCGGGGGAGATCGAGATCCCGCTCTGGGTGGTGCTGGCCGCGCACGGCGCGATCGCGGCGGGGACGCTCTCGGGCGGCTGGTCGATCATCCGGACCATGGGGATGCGGATCACCGAGCTGCGCCCGGCGTCGGGCTTCGCGGCCGAGACCGGGGCGGCGGCCGCGGTGTTCACGAGCACGCTGCTCGGAGTCCCGGTGTCGACGACCCACACCACGGCGGGGGCGGTCACCGGCGTGGGCCTGGCCTGGCCGCGGCAGGCCGTCCACTGGGGGATCGCGGGTCGGATGCTGGTCGCCTGGGCGGTCACGGTTCCCGCGGCCGCGCTGGTCGCGGCGACGGCGTACTTCCTGACCCGGTTGCCGGCCGCGGGGGAGGTCCTGGCGATCGGCGCCCTGCTGGTCGGCCTGGCCGTGGTGCTCGTCGTCGCCCTGCGGCGCTCGGTCGGGGTGGCCGACATCGACCGTGAGCTGGCCGGGGCGCCGGCCTAGGCGCCCCTAGGTCTGCTGCGTGCTCGCCGCGGGGACGTAGCCGAGCTCGGCGTTGTCGGCGTCCTCGAGCGGTCCGCTGGTGCCGGAGCGCCGCAGGTCCGGCACGAACGCGGCGCCGGCGGCCGCGAGCAGCATGGCCACGCCGAGCACGGCGAAGCCGACGGTGTAGCCGGACTCCTCGGGGATGCCGAGCGGGCCCACCTGGGCGGTCACGATGCCGGCCATCACGGCTGAGCCGAGGGAGCCGCCGATGGTGCGGATGTTGGCGTTCATGCCGCTCGCGACGCCGGTCTGCTCGGGCGGCACGGACATCACGACCACGCCGGCCAGGCTGGAGAAGACCAGGCCGGAGCCGACGCCCTGCAGCGTGGTGGCGGCGTACAGCTGCCAGGTCGCGTCGTGCCACAGCGCGATCGAGAAGAACGCGAGGCCGGTCAGGACGGCGCCGGTGAGGATGACCCGTCGGGCGCCGAAGGACCGGACCAGCCGGGCGGTGCTGAACCCGACCACGAAGCTGGCCAGGGCCGAGGGCACCAACAGCCGGCCGGACTCGCTGATCGTCGCGTCGAAGCCGTAGCCCGCCGCCGACGGCGTCTGCAGGAACTGGGGGAGGAAGCCGAACGACGCGAACGTGCCGAAGCCCACGAACAGGGCGACCAGATTGGTGGTCCAGACGCCGCGCAGTCGCATCATCCGCATGTCGATCATCGGGACCGGGACCCGGCGCTCGACCAGCACCCAGGTGGTCGCTCCGACCACGGCCACGACGAAGAGGCCCAGCACCCGGGCCGAGGTCCAGCCCCAGGTGTTGCCCTCGCTGAGGCCGAGCAGCAGCGCCACCAGCCACACCGCGAGCAGGACGGCGGGCAGGACGGGCAGTCGGCCCGGCGTACGGACGGGCGACTCGGGCACGTAGAGCAGGGCCGCCAGCGCGGCCAGGCTGGTGGCGATCATCGGCAGCCAGTAGAGCCAGTCGTAGCCCAGCGTCCCGACGATCGGTCCGGCGAGCACGATCCCGGCGCCGAAACCGACGGCGGTGAGGGAGGAC
This sequence comes from Nocardioides lianchengensis, assembly GCF_900101465.1. Taxonomy (GTDB): domain Bacteria; phylum Actinomycetota; class Actinomycetes; order Propionibacteriales; family Nocardioidaceae; genus Nocardioides; species Nocardioides lianchengensis. Next base: position 80,467 of record NZ_FMZM01000008.1, on the reverse strand, counting down.
AGCACGCTGATCGCCGTCGTCATCCGCTCGCGGAACTCGTCGCGGATGATGCCGAACGCCAGGGGCAGCACCCCGCCGCCCGCGCCCTGCACGACGCGCGCGACGATCAGCCACTCGATGCTCGGCGCGAGAGCCGCGACCAGCGAGCCGGCCGCCAGTGCGGCGAGGGTGATCACCAGCATCCGGCGCTTGCCGACCGCGTCACCGAAGCGGCCGAGGAGCGGGGTGCAGATCGAGGCGGAGAGCAGGTACGCCGTCAGCACCCACGTCGTCGTCGCCTGATCGGTGCCGAACTCGCGCTGCGTCTCGGCCAGCACCGGCACCACCAGCGACTGCAGCAGCACGAACGAGATCACCGCGACCGTCAGGACGGCGAAGGTCATCGGACGGCTGCCGCGGGCGGCGAAGGGGGACACGGAGCTCCTCGAGAGGTGGTTGCGCCCGACAACCAAGCGCCTCGGGAGAACTCTAGTCAGTTCGACTGGATACGACGGCGGTCGCGAGGGCACTGGAGCATCGTGAGCATCGGTCCCGGCACCCTCCTGCGCGACCGCTACGTGCTGGGCGAGGTCCTGGGTCGGGGCGGGTCGGCGGACGTCTACGCCGCCGAGGACCGGTTGCTGCACCGCCCGGTGGCCGTGAAGGTGCTGCGCGACTCGCCGGACACCGAGGCTGACCGTGCGCGATTCGCCGCCGAGGCACGGGTGCTCGCGCGGCTGTCCCACCCGGGGCTGGTGCTGCTGCTCGACGCCGGCACCGAGGGGGACCATCCCTATCTCGTCCTGGAGCTGGTCGTCGGCCGGACCTGGGCCCAGGAGCTCGCCGGGCGGGCCGTTGACGCACCGGAGGCGGCGCGGGTCGGAGTCCAGGTCGCCGCCGCGCTGGCCGCGGCGCACGCGGCCGGGGTGGTCCACCGGGACGTGAAGCCCGGGAACGTCCTGGTCGACGCGTCGGGTCGAGCTCGGCTGGCCGATTTCGGCATCGCCCGGCTGGTCGACGAGAGCCTGCGGCACACCCGCACCGGCTTCACGGTCGGCACCGCCGCCTACCTCGCCCCCGAGCAGGTCCGCGGCGACGAGGTGAGCGGCGCGACCGACGTGTATGCGCTGGGGCTGGTGCTGCTGGAGGCGGTGACCGGCGAGCGGGCCTACCCGGGCACCTCGGTCGAGGCCGCGTTCGCCCGGCTGCGCCGCAACCCGACCATCCCCGTCTCGCTGCCCCGCGGCTGGCCCCGGCTGCTGGCCGGCATGACCGCGACCGATCCGGTCGAGCGGCCGACCGCGGTCGAGGTCGCGAACCGGCTCGCCGCGCTCGCCGACCCGGACGCGGAGGTCGTCGTACCGGACGAGGCGACGGCGACGCTCCCCCTGGCCAGGCGTCGGCGTACGACGTGGCTCCCGGCGGCCGGGATCGCTGCTGCGCTCGCGCTGCTGGTCGCCCTCGCCGGTGTGGTGGGTCGCCCGGACGGCCCCGAGCCGGCGGCGGCGGCGAAGCCCACGCCCAGCGCCGCGGCCACGCCGACCGTTCTCGACCCGTCGCCCACGGTGGCGGCAGCGGCTGTGGTCGTCCCGGACGCGGGGCCGGCGCGAGCCACCACGACGAAGGCCGCGACGACGAAGGCCGCGACGATGAAGGCCGCGACGACGAAGACCGCGGCGAAGAAGACCGTGAAGCCCCGACCGGGCAAGGCCGTCAAGAAGGCGAAGAAGGCGAAGAAGGCGAAGAAGAAGGCCGGTCAGGGCAAGGGGAAGTCGCAGGGCAAGCGGCGGCCCTGACTACGGTGGGCCCATGAGCACGCGCGCGGTGGTCGTCGTCGGCGCCGGCCCGGGGGTGAGCGGGTCGCTGGCCCGCCGGTACGCCGCCGACGGCTGGTCGGTGGGTCTCGTCGGCCGCAACGTCGAGCAGGTGGCGTTGCTCGCCGAGGAGCTCGGTGCGGCCGGGGTGCGGGTGGAGACGGAGATCGTCGACATGACCGGTCCCGAGGCGGCGGACGCCGTACGACGGGTCGCGGAGCGGCTCGGCCGCGTCGACGTCCTGCACTTCAACCCCAGCGCGTTCCGCGAGCGGGACCCGCTGGAGCTGAGCGTGCCCGACCTGCTGGCCGACGTCGCGTTGGGCGTCGGGGCGCTGCTGACCGCCGTGCAGGCGGTCCGGCCGCTGCTGGTCGAGGGTGGCCGGATCACGGTCACCGGCAGCATGGCCGCCGACCGGCCCTGGCACCGGGCGGCCTCGCTCGGCGTCCAGAAGGCCGGCGTTCGCAACCTGGTGCACAGCCTCGACGCGACCCTGCGTGACGACGGGATCCGCGCGGTCTCCGTCACCGTGAACGGCACCCTCGGGGACGACGGACCGTTCAGCCCCGACCGGGTGGCGGAGGCACTGGTCGCCGCGGCCCGCCAGGACGAGGGCGACTGGCGCACCGAGGTCCCCTACGACGGGTAGGAGGCGACGCCGGAGCTGCACCGGCTCGGCCGGCAGTGGGACGCCGTACCCCGAGGGGTGATGCCGGGGCCGGGATGAGAGTTTCATCGGCTGGCCGACAAACCTCACGCCTGGACGATGAACCTTTGTCGTCCCAGCGTGAGTTTCATCGGCCAGCCGATGAAACTCACGCGGGCCGCCCGGCCGCCCCTCAGGCGTCGACGACGATGGTGATGATCAGCGGGCTGCGGCGGTACTTCTTGTAGGCCCAACGCCCGACCTCGCGGGTGATCATCTGCTCCAGCTGGTGGGCGTCGCCGATGCCCTCGGCGGCGGCCCGGGCCAGGGTCTTCTCGACGACCGGGATCGCGGCGTGGAACGCGTCGGGCTCGTGGACGAACCCGCGGACCAGGAAGTCCGGCTCCTCGGCGAGCGTGCCATTGTCGGCGTCGACCAGGGCGAGCACGGTGACGACGCCCTCCTCGGCGAGGGTACGGCGGTCCTTCAGCGTGGTCTCGGTCGCGCCGCCGACGGTCTGGGCGTCGACGTAGACGTTGCCGGCCGGGACCTTGCCGGTGATCTTGGCGCGACCCTTGACCAGGTCGACGACCACGCCGTCCTCGGCGATGATCACGCGGTCGGGGGCGACACCGGTCCGGATCGCCAGGTCGCCGTTGGCCTTCAGGTGGCGCCACTCGCCGTGGACCGGCATGACGTGGGTCGGCCGGACGATGTTGTAGCAGTAGACGAGCTCGCCGGCGCTGGCGTGGCCGGAGACGTGCACCTTGGCGTTGCCCTTGTGGACCACGTTGGCGCCCCAGCGGGTGAGGCCGTTGATGAGGGAGGAGATGGCGGTCTCGTTGCCGGGGACGGCCGAGCTGGCCATCAGGACCGTGTCGCCCTCGCCGATCCGGATCTTGTGCTCGCGGTTGGCCATCCGCGCGAGGGCCGCCATCGGCTCGCCCTGCGAGCCGGTGCAGACGATCGCGACCTTCTTGGGGTTCATCCGCTCCAGCTGCTCGAACGGGACGACGAGGCTCTCGGGGTAGCGCAGGTAGCCGAGGTCGCGCGCGACGCCCATGTTGCGCACCATCGACCGGCCGACGAAGGCGACCTTGCGGCCGTGCGCCTCGGCGGCGTCGAGGACCTGCTGGATGCGGTGTACGTGGCTGGCGAAGCTGGAGACGATGACGCGGCGGGGCGCCGTACGGAAGACGGTCTCGATGGCGGGCGTGAGCTCCCGCTCGGACATGGTGAACCCGGGGACCTCCGCGTTGGTGGAGTCCGTGAGGAACAGGTCCACCCCTTCCTCACCGAGGCGCGCGAAGGCGCGGAGGTCGGTGATCCGGTCGTCGAGCGGGAACTGGTCCATCTTGAAGTCGCCGGTGTGCAGGACCAGCCCGGCCCGGGTGCGGATCGCCACGGCGAGGCCGTCGGGAATGGAGTGGTTGACGGCCAGCAGCTCGATGTCGAAGGGTCCCAGGGTGAGGCGGTCGCCCTCCTTGACCTGGTTGAGCACCGGCTTGATCTGGTGCTCCTTCAGCTTGGCGTCGATCAGCGCCAGCGTCAGGCGCGAGCCGACGACCGGGATGTCGCGCCGCTCCCGCAGGAGGTACGGCACGCCGCCGATGTGGTCCTCGTGCCCGTGGGTGAGCACCACGGCGACCACGTCGTCGAGCCGGTCCCGGATCCAGGTGAAGTCGGGGAGGATCACGTCGATCCCCGGCTGGTGCTCCTCGGGGAACAGCACGCCGCAGTCGACGATCAGCAGCTTGCCGCGGTGCTCGAAGACGGTCATGTTGCGACCGATCTCGCCGAGGCCGCCGAGGCCGACGATCCGCAGCCCGTCAACGGGGAGTTTGGGGGGACGCTGCAGCTCGGGGTGGGGATGGCTCACCACCTCACGTTAGTGGAGTCCTCCGACGCAGGCCCCTCCGGGCGGGGTTTCCCGGCGCGGTCCGGGTAGCGAGAGGCCCCGGCAGCGCCTGTGCTGCCGGGGCCCGCCGCGCACGTCGGGGGTCAGATCATCGACGTCGGGACTTCGTGACGGCGACCTTGGTCACCGCCCGATCGGCCCGGTACGACGCGTCGCCGCTGTAGCGCAGCACCAGCGTGACCTTCCCGGGGCGTGTCGCCCGGGACAGCTTCACGCGCACCGTGGCGATGCCGTCGACCACCCGGGCCGATCCGACCTGCTTGCCGTGTCGGAGCACGCGGACCCGGCCGCTCGGCTGCCCTCCGGCAGGGGAGCTGACCCACACCCGCAGGCTGAGGCGCCTCCCGGGGACGGCCTTCCGCGGGTGCTGGCCGACCTTCTGGATGCGCGTCGCCTTCTTCGCCGGTGCCGAGGCCCGGGTGGGAGCGACCCGCTGCCGGGCGTCCGGGACCAGTCGCACCGGCCCGAGCAGTCCGGTGGCCTGGGTCGTGGCCCCGAGCATCGTCCCGATGCCGAGCGAGGTGGCCTTGTTGCGCAGCGTCGAGCGGAACTCGACCCGGAGCTCGTTGCGCCCGGGCCGGAGGAACCGGGTGACGTCGATCTGCGAGACGGCGGTGACGTCGGGGGTGGCGAGCCGGTCGTTGACGTAGACCTTGACCGATCCGCCCTCGACCTTGCCGAGGTCCAGTCGGGTCCCGCGGTCGGCGGTCGTCCACGACCGCGGCAGGTCGACGGTGGAGGTGTAGGTGCCCACGCCGGCGACGTTCTCCAGCTGGTCGATCGAGCGCCAGTCGGCCAGCGCCAGGTCGGACAGCTCGACGGTGGGCTGCTCCGACTCGGGTCCGGTGGCCTCGACGCGCAGGCCCCACCTCCTGGCCGGCAGGGCCGCCGGCAGCGTCGGCGCGGTGACCTTCGACGTCCGGCCGTCGCTGTAGGTGACGGTGCGCGACCCCGCGGTGGTGCTGGAGACCGTGAAGGCGTCGGTGCCGGCGAAGGCGACGTCCGACCCGCCGGCCGACGTGACGTGCAGGCGCTCGCCCGCACGGCTCTTGGGGAAGCCGAGCACGGTGTTCTCTCCCGGCCCCAGGGTGACGGGGACGACGACCCGGTCGCCGACCCTGCGGTACTCGGCCCGGGCCGTCGTCGTCCCGGTCCAGAGGTCGAGCTCGCGGGGGCTGCCGGTCGCGGCGAAGGCGATGTCGGTCGTGATCGGCTCCGTCGTCGGGTTGTAGACGTAGTAGAGGTCGGACGACGCCGTCTCCCGGTGCTGGCTGTAGAGCTGGTCGCCGGTCGACCACGAGGTGTCGGGACGGACCTCGAGACGATCGAGGGCGGCGCCGACACCGGCGTCGGAGGCGACCCGGCGCACCGACGGCGCGGCGAGGATCCGCCGTACCGCCGCGACGACGCGCGCGTCCGCGGCGGCCGGGTCCGCGCCGTAGGTCGCCGACCGGCTCGGGACGTCGCCGACGAGCACCACGGCCAGTCCTGCCTCCGCCTGGGTCGCGACCGCCTCGGCGGCGGCGGGGTCGAGGGACCGCTGGTCGACGACCAGGGCCCGGTACGCCGGGCCTTGCGGGTAGAGGACGCCGTTGCCCGCGGCCTCCGGCTCGGCGAGGCCCGCGGAGTCGACGTACTGCAGCTGGTAGCCGCGGGTCTCGGCCGACAGGCCGTCGAACAGCGCCGGCAGCGGGGCCGAGGCACCGAGGCTGGGCGTGGCCGCGGAGGTCAGGAAGCCGTCGTACAGGACGGCGACGTCGCTGCGCGGGGTCCCGGACTGCAGCACGTACGTGCCGCGGGCCCAGTAGTCGGCCAGCGGCTCCCAGTCGTCCCACTGGGGGAACGTGTCCGCGTTCCACGACTCGGCGACGATGTTGCCGAACCGGCTGGTGCCCGGCCAGGCGGCGCCCGGGGTCTGGTAGGCGTAGCCGTGCACGATGGGCCGGCTGATCCCCATCGCCCAGGACGTGTCCATCAGCTGCCGGTAGGAGCGCATCGTCGGCATGAACGCCGGGATGGCGGCCCCGAGCTCGCTGCTGACCTGCGTCTGGCCGCCCTGGTGGGAGCCACCGACGGCAGAGCGGTAGTGGTCGGCCATGAAGCGCCAGGACCCCTCGTTGGCCGTCAGCACCTCGTCGGGGGCCCAACCGCCGGCGTTCAGCGACTCGTCGTCCATCAGGCCGCCGGCCCGGGCGAGCTCACGAGCCGCCCGGGTCGTGTTGAGGCTCTCCCCGAACGCCGCCTGGGTGCGGAACTGCATGTCGGTCTGGGCGGCGAAGTCGATGAACGGCTGGAGGTGCTCGTCCGCGTAGAGGTCGTCCAAGGTGCGCCAGTAGTCGGTGAGCACTCGCTGACCGTCGCCGCCCGGGAGGGCGAAGTCGGCCGGTGGGAGCGTGCCGGGCTGACCCGTGTGCTCGAAGTCGAACGCGTACTGGCTCATGCCCTGCATGAAGACCAGGGGCAGGTACGTCGTCAGGTCGTAGCCGCGCCGCTGCTGAAACTGGGCCAGCATGTCCCGGGTCCAGTACTGCGACGCCGTGTGGTTCTCCAGTGAGTCCTCGAAGTAGGCACCGCCCACGCCGGGCAGGGCGGCCTCGTTCGCGGCTCCGAGCTGGTGGTCGCCGACGTACTCGGTGGCGGCCCGGGCGCTGTCGGCGTCGAAGAGGTTGGCGACGCCGGTCTTCCCGCCGGAGGACGCCCGGGACCAGAACGCGAAGACGATCCAGTCGCCGGCCGGTGCGGTCCAGTCGAGGCGGCCGCCGTCGACCTCGTCGGTGAGATCCACCATCGAGGCGGGGTCGAGGACGGTCGACCTGGCCGGCGGCTCATTCGCGGTCGTCACGGCCGGACCACGGCTGGTGACCCGGGCGGCGGTGACGGCGACCAGGGTCGCCGTCCGGTCGGTCACGTCGTCGAACGCGGTCGGGAGGGCCCCGCTGAAGGTGGCACCCCCGGCGACGTCGACCCGGCCGTACTGCAGCTCGAGCTCGGCCAGGCCGCTGGCCTCGTCGGTGGCCGGCGTCGAGACGGGCCAGGCCGCGCCGAGGGTCATGTCGAGCTGGAAGTCGTGCTCCTCGGCCCAGTCGATCGCCGCACCGAGCGCGTCGCGCTGGGCGGGGGTGGCCCAGCTGCTGGCGTCGTAGGCGATCTCGGCACCGCCGAAGCCGGCGTCCCTCATGTGCTCCAGGTCGGCGACCGTCTGCTCGGCGGTCAGCGGGGCCGCCCACCACCAGCGCATCATCGGCCGGAAGCCCGCCGCCGGGTTCGTGAAGGAGGAGGCGCTCGTCAGCGGGTCCGGGGCGGGGGCGCTGGAGGCGAGGGGCGCGACCGCCGCGGCGGTGCCGGTGCCGGTCGCGCCGGGCGTGGCTCCGACGACCAGCGACGTCGCGATGACCGCGCAGGCGCCGTACGTGCCGGCTGCGCGGAGCCGGAGGGTTCTTCTCATGCAGGTTCATCCGTTCTGACGGGACGCGTGACCACTTCGGGAGTGGAACGTTTCAAGAGAATGTGACGTGCGTCATCGTCACTTAGTGCTGACACTCTGTCAACGGTTAGCCATTGATGGCAGGACGGACCGACGGTCGGCGACGTGCGTCGCCTTCCGGGGAAGGGGGAGGCCTACGAGCTGGCCAGCGTCCTCTTCCAGACGGCGATCATCGCGGCGTAGGTCTCGCGGGCCGCCCGGTCGCGGCCGTCGGTCCAGTCGTCCTGGATCTGGAGTCGCTGGATCACCCCGAGCATCGAGGTGGAGAGGGCGCGCCACGTCGTCTCGACCGGGAGGCTCGGGTCGATGGACCCGTCGAGCTGCCCCGCTCGCAACAGGTCGTGCATGCCGCCCTCGCCGTCGGCGGGCGGGGCGAGCGGGTGCTCCTCGCGGTCGGCCGCGCTCATCCGGTGCACGCGGAAGCTGAAGTCGTAGAAGCTGGTGAACCGCAGGGTGGCGGGGTCGGCCGCGAAGATCTCGAACGAGGCTTCGAAGATGCGGAGGAGCCTCTCGAGCCCGTCGGTCGGGGGCGGCCCGCTCGCGAGGTCCTCGGCGATCCGGCGGCCGAGATCGGTCACCACGCGCTGCTGGGTGACGGCCACGGCAGCCTCGAGTGAGGTGAACTGCTTGTAGAACGTCTGGCGGCTGATCCCCGCGCGCTGGGCGACCTCGGCGACGCTCAGCCCGGACGGGTCCTCGGCGACGACGGCGATGATGGCCGCGGCCACGGCCGCCTCCTGCTCGCCGCGCAGTGCCTCCCACCGTGGGGATAGAGCACGCGGCGCGGCAGTCACGCCCGCAAGACTAGGGGGCGCCGCGAACGGGATGCCCGAGAACGACAAAGCCCCTGACCAGCGTTTCCGCTGGTCAGGGGCTTGATCTGTACGCCATCAGGGACTTGAACCCCGAACCCGCTGAGAACCCTCAGGTGCCATGGGAGCCGACGAATCCTGATGGACAAAGGTGCTCTGACCTGGACAAACGCAGGTACCCGCCGATAGTCGTGCGTGGTCGCGTTGATCAATTTGATCGGACTTTCTGGGCACTAAGTGGGCAGTGGTGGCCGGGCCCAGGTCAGGAGAGGCTGAGCGGCGCGATCCACCCACGACGAGGGACGCCACGCGGGGCGCGCTGCAGGGCGCGGACGCCGTCGGATCATCGGTGGCTAGCAGATCCCCGGCGCGCCGGCGGGCACGAACCGGTGGTCCGTGCCTGCCAGCGCTGCTGGTGCTCGCGGCGAAACCGTCCTCCGCCCTCAGCCCAGCAGGCCCTCCATGGTGTCGATCTCGACCTGCTGGGTCTCGATGATCGTGGTGGCTAGCGTAGTGGCGTCCGTGTTGGCGCCGTCGTCCTGCTCGGTCTGTGCCATGTCGACGGCTCCCTGGTGGTGCTCGACCATCATCGCCAGCCACATGTCCTGGAAATCGGCGTCGGAGGCGTTCTCCAGTGCATCCATGTCCTCGGCCGTCATGGCGCCGAGCATGTCGTCCATGCCCTCCATGCCCTCCATGCTTCCGCTCATGTCACCCATCGAGTGGCCCATGTTGACGTGGTCCATCGAGGTCTCCGGGATCTCCTGGTCCCAGGCGGTCAGCCAGTCGGTCATGGTCTCGATCTCCGGGACCTGTGCGGCCCGGATGTCCTGGGCGAGCTGCTCCACCTCCGGGTCCAGGGGGCGGCCCTGAGTCATGACGACCATCTGCACCGCCTGGGCATGGTGCTGGATCATGTGGGTGGCGAACTCGATGTCGGCGTCGTTGAACACGTCGCCGTTGCTGGCGGTGCTGACGTCTGACGCGGTGCCGCGGTGACTGTCGTGTCCGCTCTCGTCGCCGCCGCAGGCGGCCAGCGAGGTTGCGAGGGTCAGGGTGATGGCGACCGCGGCCGCACGTCGGATGGTGTGGGTACGCATGATGATGCAGTTCTCCTTCAGCTCTGGTGATGGCAGGACGAACCGACCGACGACACTTCGTCCGTGCGTCGGTCGGCTGCCGTGTCAGCAGCGTTGGATCGAGAGCTGGAAGAGGTCTGGTGGAACGGGGTCGCGGGCTCGGAACCACCCGGGGGCGGTCGATCGACCGGCGGGTAGGAGCGCTGCCAGCATCGTGCGGCCCAGCGCCCACATCCTGCTCGCGCAGAGAGCGAACAGCGCCGCCAGGATCGCCAGGCAGAGCCCGAGCAGGCCCATCTGTTCGGGCTGCTCGTGGGTGCCGCCGTCCGCGGGGCCGATCTGTTCGGAGGAGGGGGCGGCCCGCATATCGGGATGCGCCTCGCCGTGCGGGGTGGTGGGTGCGGAGGTGGTGACCACCGTCTCCGCGCTACCCATGCCGGGCATGGCGCCATGGCTCGCCGTGCCGTGGTCCGCCATGCCGTGCATCGCGAACAGGCCGGCGAGCGTCACCAGCAGAGCGACCCACCGCCCGACCTGTCCGAGGCGCGAGCGGCGGCGCGTCCGGTTGCCTCGTGCCTGGCCCATCGCCAGCCACCCTACCGACCGGCTTGTCGGGCGCCTCCCTGTGGCTGGATGACGTTGTACGGGGCGGTCAGGTCGCGGCGGATGTTCTGGTGTGGTGGTGGGCTCGTCCTCGGGCGATGGAGACGAGATCCCGCGCAGGACCGGCTGGCGGCTGGGGCCCTCCCGACCAGATCGCTCGGAACTCTCGGCGTAGGTCCACGGTGGTGCGGATGACCGCGAGATGGCCTGACTCGACGTCGCGTTGGATCACTCGTCGGCTGAGGAAAGCCGGCGCCCCTCCGGCAAGGACAGAACCTCGCACGGCCGTCGTCGTGGTCAGCTCGACGACCGACTCGTGCATGGCGACGCCGGCCTCGGCCAGCGCACGTTCAACGACCTCCCGGGTGCCCGATCCCGGCTCCCGGCTCGTCAGCGGCAGCTCGGCGATCTCTTCAGCGGTCATGGCCGTACGGCGACGCGCGAGGGGATCGTCAGCGGCGACGACCAGGACCAACTCGTCGTGGGCGACGACGATGGATCGTACGTGGAGCGGCCGGTCGACTCCTTCCACGAAGCCCACGTGTGCGGTGCCGTTGCGGACCGCATCCTCCACCTGATGACTGTTCGCCGCTGTCAGGCTCACGGCCGCGGGGGATCCGCCCTCGCGCACCTGTCGGTCGCGCAGCTGGACCAACCAGCGGGGCATCAGGCCGTCCGCGATCGTCATGCTCGCCCACACGGACAGCTCCCGCGAGTGCTCCCCGCGCAGTCCCAGGATTGCTGTCTCGATCTCGTCGGTCAGCTCGATCAGGCGCGCTGCCCACTCGGTGACGGCCACTCCTGATGCGGTGAGCTCGGACCCGCGCGGCCCACGGCGGAGGAGGGTGAGCCCGGTCTGCGCCTCGATGCCGCGCAGGCGCTCCGACGCGGCCTGCTGCGAGATCCCCGTTTCGCGGGCTGCGCCACCGATGCTGCCGGTTCTTCCGACCGCGACGAGGAGCCGGAGCCCGGCCGGGTCGGGGACGTGAGACGCGGACACGATCGCACCTTACGTCGGGGCCACAGGGCTGCCTTGTATCCGCACAGGTCGGCGATCTCTACTGCCGTCTGTCCGCCCGCGGCACCGTGGAGACATGACCACCTGGGAGACCCACGAGAGCGTCGAGACCGACCACGTGACCGGGATGAGGAGCGAGCGTCCACGCCGTGTCGATCGTCGCCCGGATGCACGTCGTGGCGGCTTCTTGGCGGGTCTGGAGGGACAGCCGGCGTTCGGGTTCATCGGGCCCAACTGGTTCGCCTCCGTGATGGGCACCGGGATCGTCGCCAACGCGGCTGCCACGCTTCCGATCGGTGTTCCTGGCCTCCTGGTCTTCGCACGGATGGTCTGGGTTCTCGCCGTCGTGCTGCTTGCTGCGGTGGTCGTCGCGACGACGCTGCATTGGCGAGGGCACCGGGTCACTGCCAGGGGCCACCTCGACGATCCAGTGATGTCGCACTTCTACGGTGCTCCGGCGATGGCGTTGATGACCGTCGGAGCCGGGGCGGTGCTGGTCGGTGAACCGGTCGTCGGTCGGGATGTCGCGATCGGGATGGACGCGGTGCTCTGGACCGCCGGGACCGTGCTCGGTCTCTGGACCGCGGTCGCGGTGCCGTACAAGACCTTCACGACCCACGATGTCCAGGAGGACTCGGCCTTCGGTGGCTGGCTGATGCCGGTGGTGCCGCCGATGGTCAGCGCCGCCACCGGGCCGCTGCTCATTCCTCATCTCCCGGCCGGTCAGTGGCAGCTGACGATGCAGCTGCTCTGCACGGTCATGTTTGGTCTGACCCTGCTCGCGAGCCTGATCGTCATCGCGCTCATCTGGGGACGACTCGCCCGTCATGGCGCCGGAGCCGCCGCCACCGTGCCCACCCTGTGGATCGTGCTCGGGCCACTCGGCCAGTCGATCACGGCCGGCCACACCCTGGGAGCGACCGCCCCCGACGCTCTGCCGGCGCCCTATGGCACCGCCTTCGAGGCGGCTGGCCTCGTGTACGGCGTACCGGTGTGGGGCTTCGCCCTGCTGTGGCTCGCCCTCGCGATCGCCATCACCGCACGGACCGTGCGCGAAGGCATGCCCTTCGCGCTGACGTGGTGGTCCTTCACGTTCCCGGTCGGCACCGTCGTGACCGGGACCTCGGGGCTCGCAGCCGCAACGGGGGCACACCTGTTCACCGCAGCCGCTGTCGTGTTCTACGTCGGGTTGCTCGCGGCTTGGGCGGTTGTCGCCGTCCGCACCGCCCATGGCGTGTATCGCGGCCACCTGCTCCGGGCGCCGGCGTGAAGCCCGTGGCCGGCATCGCGGGCGGTGCCCGTTCCCGATGCCTCGATCAGTTCGGTCCGGAGGGCGAATCGTCCCGGACGGCGCTCGCCAGCGCATGTTCGAGCCGCTCCCTCGCCTCCGTTCGTTGTCGGGCGTTGCGCGGCGACGGATGGGGCACACCCAGCACGCGGGGTGTGCGCGCGAGGTCGACCGGCTCGCTGGTGATCAGTCGCATGATCCCGTTGAGGGCCGGCGCCCCGACCGTCACCACGACCTCCAGGTCGGGAAGCAGGCCCAGCAGCGCCGAGAGCGCTGGCCGGGCGTCGTCGAGGTCCACCATCGTCGGCGGTCGCCGGCTGCCAGCCTCGTCGTACAGGGGCCACGGCACGACGTTCCACCTCAGGTACGCCGACCGCGTGAGCCCTGATCGCTCCCGAGCGTGGCGCAACGCGGCGGCCGTCGGGTCGTCGTTGTCCTCCGAGCTGAAACCGAGATCGCCCGCTCGCACCGTCCGCGGCCCGGGGGACTCCATGAGCACCAACACACGGGCACCGACCCCTCCGGAGTCCGGATCGAACCAGGGGACGAAGCGCTCCGCGGTCGGCCCAGCGGTCAAGGCGTCGACACGCAAGCTGCGGGCGAGGTCGTTCAGCGCCCGCACGTGCGGATCGTCGACCCGTTCCTTCTTGCGCAGTGTCATTCGCTCCAGCCTGACATGCCACCCGAGCGAGCCCGCCACGCACCGGGGTACCGACGGTCTCCAGTCGCCATCCGGCCGGCTTCTCACCAAGACACCCGAGAGGGGCAGCTCCCATGACACCTGACCCCCATGCGCGCGATCACGGCGCTGAGATCGCCGAGGGAGCCCACTCCCACCACGACGACTCGTCAGGCCTGCCACGCATGGCGGCCAGCGCGACCCTTCACTGCCTGGCAGGGTGTGCCGTCGGTGAGATCGTCGGTCTCGTCGTGGGCACCGCGTTCGGGCTGGGCAACGCCGCCGTGATCCCGCTGTCGATCGGTCTGGCGTTCGTGTTCGGGTTCACCCTGTCCGCCGTGCCGCTACTCGGTGCCGGCCTCGCCCCGACATCGGTGGTCAAGCTGGTGGTCGCCGCCGACACACTGTCCATCGCCACCATGGAGTTGGTCGACAACGGGGTCGTTGCCGTCGTGCCCGGAGCGCTCAATGCAGGTCTCGTGAATCCGACCTTCTGGTGGAGCATGATGCTCTCGCTCGTCGTCGCCTACTTGGTGGCATATCCGGTCAACCTCCTCCTGCTGCGACGCGGACAGGGCCATGCCCTGACCCATGGCCAGATGGCCACCGGGTCACGAAGGCCGCACGGGCCGCGGATCGATGTCACCGTCCTTGCCGTCGGGCTGGCGGCGTTCATGTGCGGAGGACTCCTGGTCTCGATCGCCGACGCTTCGGCTACGAGCACCTGGTCCACGGCCCCCCAGATGTGGTCACCCGCAGCCGGACGCGCGCCTCAGCCTGCACCAAAGGAGGTCCACCCATGAAGCTCTTCCCTCCCGGAAAGAACACCGGCATCCTGCTCGGCTATTTCGCCGGATTCGCCGCGGTGTTGCTGGTCATGCTCGCCGTCGCGCTCCTCGTACGTTGACGGTCCTCGCCGCGCCGGATGGACCGTCGCCCTGGGACCATGGCTCATGATTGAGTCCGACGCCGTGAGCCTCGCCGTCTGCACGGCGCCCGCGGTGCGATCGCAGAGTTCGTCGACGGATCGCTGAGCGACCACCTCGCGCACCGCCAGCGCATCCCCGTGCTCACCGTTCCTCGTGACGCATTCGGCGACATCGCACTCCACCGTCACCATGACGGCGATCCGCTATGGCCGCCGCTGCGCAACGCTCGGATCAGCTCGATGCTGCGGCCTTCTAGCGACAAGGGGCATGTCGAATGCGAGTCGGTCCCGGTTCGGAGAAACGGGGCGTGCATACGTGCCAATCTATTGCTTAGAGTTATTCTGAATAGATCGGCACGTATGCTACGAATATCCGTAGGACGGGTCACCATGTGGTGGCCCGATTCTGTATTTCTAGGGTAATTGACGAATATTTGTGACGGGTGACGAATATGCACGGTGGCATCAAGGTCTACCGCGGTTCGGCCAAGGCGGCACGTAATTACGTCGAGGCCGATCGTCCGCGTGCGGACGACTACTACCTGGCCGAGGGGACCGGCCTGGCCGAGCACTACGTCGCTACCGCCGGAGCTGACGCGCCCTCGGTGAGGGTCGAGTCGGCCTTGGATGGTGACGCCTACGAGGCATGGGTCGCCGGGCTCGACCGGACCGGCCGGGCGAAGGGTCGGGTGCGCACCGATGACCAAGCCGTGCGGTTCGTCGAGGTAGTGGTCAACGGCCCCAAGACCTGGTCATTGGCCGCCGCCGTTCATCCCGAGATCGCCGCCGCCTACGAGGCGGCGCAGGACCGGGCGGCGGGGGAGATCATCGGCTGGTTGGCCGCGACCGCAACCACCCGCGTTGGGCCGCGTGGCCGGCAGGTTCAGGTCCCGGTCGAGCGGATCGAGGCCGCGACGATCCGGCACTACACCTCCCGTGCCGGCGACCCGCACCGCCACCTGCACCTGCAGATCAACGCCCGGGTCTGGGCGGCAGGGAAGTGGCGGGGAATCCACACCGTCGGCATGAGGGACAGCCTCGAGGCGATCAACGGCATCGGCCATGCCGCCGTGCAGTGCGACCCTCACTTCCGGCAGGCGTTGGCCGGGCTCGGGTACACCCTCGACGCGGAGTCTGCCGAGATCCGGGAGTTCGCGCCCTATGTGGGTGAGTTCAGCGATCGGGCCGCGCAGATCGACCGCAACGTCAGCTGCTATGAGGCCGAGTGGCGCACCGAGTACCCCGGTCAGGAACCCGGACCGCGGCTGCGGCAGACGTGGGACACCCGGGCCTGGGCGCACGCCCGCCCGGACAAGGTCGTCCCCACCGACGGCACCGACCTCGCCCGCCGCTGGATCGAGGAACTGCACGAGCTGGGTTTCCACGAACCCACTGCACCCGACGAAGGGGAGCAAGGTCCGCCGGTGTCGGGCACTCGGGTGGGGTTCCTGGACCGCGACGACGTCGTCGACATGGCTCTAATCCGCCTCGGGGCAAGACGCTCGGCGTGGAACGCAGCTGACATCCGCGGTCAGGTCGAGCAGGCCATCGCCGCCGCCGGCATCGTCACCGACCCCGCCGTGAGACGTGAGCTCGCCGAGGACCTCACCGCCCGAGCCATCGAAGCCTGCATCCCGCTCCTCAGCCGGTCGGACGTCCCGGGTCATGTGCGGGCATTGACCTCACCACGCGTACTTGCGGTCGAAGCCGACCTCGCCACCCGCCTCGCATCCCGCGCAGCGACTGGAGCACGGCCCTCCGAGACCGCGCTGGTGCGGGACGAGTCCCAGGTGCTGGATCCGATGCAGCGCATCGTGGTGACGGTTCTGGCGGGTGGTGGTGGCCTGGTGGTGATCGAGGGCGCGGCCGGTGCCGGGAAGACCACGACGCTCGCCGCGGCCCGAGACGCACTCGATGGTGGGGGACACCAGCTGGTGGTGGTGACGCCGACGTTGAAGGCGTCCCAGGTCGCCGCGCGCGAGCTTCAGACGCCGGCGTTCTCGGCCGCCTGGTTGGCGCACCAGTACGGGTTCCGGTGGGACAACGACGGCCGCTGGACCCGCGACGTGAATTCGGACCCCGCGGTGGCCGCCGCGGCGGCGTTGTCGCCGGGTGACGTGCTGCTGGTCGACGAGGCCGGGATGCTCGACCAGGACACCGCCCACGCACTTCTGCAGGTCGCCGACGAGACCGGAGCACGGGTCGCGTTCATGGGCGACCGCCACCAGCTGCCCGCCGTCGGACGCGGGGGAGTGCTCGACCTCGCCACCCGCTGGGCCGGCCCCGATGCCTGTCTCACCCTCGACGCCGTGCACCGGTTCGCTGACGCCGAGTACGCGCAGCTGAGCCTGCTGATGCGTAGTGGTGAGCGCAGTGGTGAGGTGTTCGACCGCCTCCACGCCCGTGGTGAGATCCGCCTCCACGCCACCGAGGTCGAACAGAATCACGCCCTCACCGACCTTGTCACCGACAGTCAGAGTGAGGGTCTACTGCTGGTGGCCGACACCCGTGTTCAGGTCGACTTGCTCAACCAGTCGATCCGGGACCGACGCCTCGGGGTGGGTCAGGTGGACGCGACCCACAGCCTCCGCACGTCGGCCGGTGGCCGGCTCAGCGTGGGCGACCGGGTGATGACCCGGCGCAACGACCGCGACCTCGACATCGCGAACCGCGAGGCCTGGACCATCACCCAGGTGACCGACGACGGGGCGGTGACAGTCACCGGTCGAGGCGGTGACCGGGTCCTCCCCGCTGACTACGCCCGCGGGCACCTCGCGCTCGCCTACGCCACCACCGCCTACGGAGCCCAGGGCGAGACAGTCACCGAGGCCCACCTCGCTGTCAGTGACAGCACCGACGCCGCCTCCGCCTATGTCGCGATGACCCGCGGCCGCACCGCCAACACCGCCCACCTCGTCGCCGAGACCGTCGAGGACGCTCGACGCAGGTGGATCGACGTCTTCAGCCGCGACCGCGCCGACCTCGGCCCCACCCACGCCGCCACCGTGGCTGCCGACGACATCGACCGCTACGGGCCAGCCGCACCAGACCCGACACCCGGAGCCGCGGCCATGCTCCAGGCCGCGATCCTGCGCCAGCACCACGGACAACCAGGGGCCGCAGCAGTCCGCGACCCAAGACGCCCGGCGAGCGAGGATCCGTCGCGTCGACGTGGTGTTGGCCGCTGAGCAGCCGGCCCGTAGTGGTCGGTGCCGGTGGTGGCCGAAACCCGCGGATCCGTGTGGCTTCTGTCCTGTGCCGCGAGATCAGCTCCCGACACCGATGAGAGGACACCCGCGATGAGCATCAGCACCGTCTCCATTCCCGATGGCAAGGACGAGGACTTCCTGACCCTGACCGAGGTCGCCGCCATCCTCCGCGTCCCGGTCAACACCCTGCGCTGGTGGCGCCAGCAGGGCGATGGTCCCCGGTTCTTCAAGATCGGACGCCACCTCCTGACGACCATCGGTGACCTCCGCGGCTGGATCGAGGACCAGAAGGGCGACAGGGACCGGGAGGTGTGAATTGCGACCGGGCCTCTCCACAGATCGCCCGGCGCGCGAGCGCTGCGGGCGCGCAAGCGGTTGGATGCGCGACGTTAACCAGCGGGTTAACGCCGGTTCAGCAACCGAGCTCATTCGGAGGGAGGCCGCACTCATGAGGACAGGCAGACCACCGCTGACGGTCGGCACCTGGGGCGACATCAGCGCGGTGCGGATGCCGAACGGGACCTGGCGGGCCCGCGGCCGGTACCGCGACTACGACGGGACCGTCTCTCGGATCGCCCGCTTCCGAGACACCAAGTCCGAGGCGCTCACCGCGTTGAAGCTCGCCTTCACCGAGCGCGAGGACCCCACCGCCTCGGCGATCACCGGGCACATGCGCGTCAAGGCCCTGATCGAGGTCTACCTGGAGGACGTCGCCGCCCGCGCCAGCCTCGCCCCGTCGAGCCGTGAGCGGTACGCCAGGCTCGCCACCGACCTCGTGAAGCCGGGCATGGGGGACCTGCAGGTCCGCGAGATCACCGTCCCGGCCATCAACCGTTTCCTCGCCGCGATCGCACGCAAGCACGGCTACGGCACCGCCAAGATGGCCCGCTCGGTGCTCAGCGGCATGGTGCAGCTCGCCATCGACCACGGCGCCTTGCACGACAACCCGGTCCGCCAGGCCCGCCGGCTGGAGGCGCCGCGCCGCCAGTCACCCCGCGCGCTCAGCGTCGCCGAGCACATCGAGCTGCTCGACAAGGTCGCCGCCGACCGCAAGGCACGCGAGATGGACCTCGTCGACCTGATCGAGTTCCTCTCCGCCACCGGCACCCGCATCGGTGAGGCCAGCGCGGTCCGCCTGCGCTACCTCGACCTCGACGCCGGGGTCGTCGAGATCACCGCCACCGCCACGGACGGCGGCATCCAGGAGTGGACCAAGACCGACGCCGGCTGGCGGGTCCTCGCGCTCCCACCCCACGTGGTCGCCACCCTCCAACGCCGCATCGCCGACCCGGCCATCAACACCGACGAGGTGCTGTTCCCCTCACCGCTCGGCAAGGTCCGCAACCGGTCCAACACCACCGGCGAGCTCCGCCGCCTCTTCGACCGCATCGGGTTCGACTGGGTCACCTCCCACACCTTCCGCAAGACCGTCGCCACCCGGCTCGACGACGCCGGCCTCAGCGCCCGCCAGATCGCCGACCAGCTCGGCCACCGCAACCCGTCGATGACCACCGACGTCTACATGGGCCGCAAGACCACCGTCGCCGCAGCCGCGACCCTTCTCGGCCGGCCCGGCGCCGCTACGTCTGACTGAACCTGGCTCGAGCCGACCCAAGCACCGCGGTTCAACACGGTGGTGCGACGCGGTGGTGCGAGACGAGGGCCCGACTTTCTGGGCACTTTCTGGGCAGTTGGCCGCCCACGAAAAAGCCCCCGACCAGCGTTTCCGCTGGTCAGGGGCTTGATCTGTACGCCATCAGGGACTTGAACCCCGAACCCGCTGATTAAGAGTCAGCTGCTCTGCCAATTGAGCTAATGGCGCCCGGTGAAGCGAGAAGAACAGTACCAGCGCGCGGCAGTGGGGAAAAATCGCCGTGACATCTCAGCGGGAGGCCAGGACCGCCTGGGCCGCGTTGTGGCCGCCGATGCCCGAGACGGCGCCGCCGCGCCGGGCCCCGGACCCGCAGAGGAGTACGGCGTCCAGGCCGGTCTGCACGCCCCACTGCTGGGCCGGGGTGTCGAGACGGGAGCGGTTGGGGGCCCAGGGCCACTCCAGGTCGCCGTGGAAGATGTGGCCGCCCGGCATGGCCAGATCCGCCTCGATCTCCTGCGGGATCTTGGCCTCGATGCAGGGGTTGCCGTTCGCGTCGCGGGACACGCAGCTCTCGATCGGCTCGACCAGGTGCTCGTTGAGCGAGGCGATGGCGCGGGCGACGGCGCTCGCCTTGGCGGTGCCCGGGTCGGCGTCGAAGAGGGTCGCGGGGGTGTGCAGGCCGAAGTAGGTCAGCGTGTGCCGTCCCTCGCCGGACGGGCCGAGGATCGAGGGGTCGGTCAGCGAGTGGCAGTAGACCTCGCCGGGCAGCACCGACGGGACCCGACCGGCGGCGGCCTCGGCGTACGCCGTCTCCAGGGTGCTGAGCTCCTCGGCCAGGTGGAGGGTGCCGGCGAAGGCGACCTCCGGGTTGCGCCCGGACCGGAGCTCGGGCAGCCGGTCGAGGAGGAAGTTGATCTTCAGCTGCGCACCGACCGGCTTGGCCGCCGGGTCCTCGTCGCCGCCGAGCAGGATGCCGAGCACCCACGGGGCGACGTTCGCGAGGACGAAGCGCGCCTCGACGGTGTGCGAGCGGCCGTCGGCGTCCCACGTGACCTCGGCCTCGCCGTCCCCGGAGGGGGAGGTGCGGATCGCGCTGACCCCGGCCGAGGTGAGGATCTCGGCGCCGCCCTCGACAGCCGATCGCGCGAGTGCGTCGGTGACCGCGCCCATGCCGCCGACCGGCACCCGCCACTCCCCGGTGCCGTTGCCGACCAGGTGGTAGAGAAAGCAGCGGTTCTGGATCAGCGACGGGTCGTGCAGCGAGGCGAAGGTGCCGATCAACGCGTCGGTGCCGACCACGCCGCGCACCAGGTCGTCGCGGAACCGCTCCTCGATCGCGGCGCCGAGCGGCCGCTCGACCACGTCGCGCCAGATCTCGGGGTCGACGCGGTCGCGGATGTCGCGCTCGGTGGGCAGCGGGTCGAGCAGGGTCGGGGCGACCACCTCGGCGAGGCCGCCGACGCCCTCGTAGAAGCGGGTCCAGGCGTCGTACTCCTCGTCGGAGCCGGTCAGCTTCGCGAACGACTTGCGGGTCTTCTTGCCCTCCGGTCTCTCGACCAGCAGGCCGCCGTGGACGCCGTCACGGACCCAGGGGGTGTACGACGCCGTGGTGCGCGAGGCCAGCGCGACGTCGAGGCCGAGGTCGGCCATCAGTCGCTGGGGCATCAGCGAGACCAGGTAGGAGTAGCGCGAGAGCCGGGTGTCGTGGCCCGCGAACGCCTGGGCGGAGACCGCGGCGCCGCCCGTGTGGTCGAGCCGCTCGAGGACGAGCACCGAGAGTCCGGCTCGCGAGAGGTAGGCCGCGGAGACGAGGCCGTTGTGGCCGCCGCCGACGACGACCACGTCGTACTGTCGCCGACTGCTGGTGCTGGTGTCCGATGTCACCGGCCCACCGTAGATGACTAGCCCACCTGACCAGCCCAGCGCGTCGAACCGTCAAAATGAGCGCCGCGCCCCGGGGTGGGATGTGTTTGGATCGAGGCGTCTTATCGCGCTCGGGAGGGTGGCAGTGACTCGGTCCTCAGGAGTGCGTGTCGCACTGCTGGTCGTGGCCGTCGGACTCTTCGGCGCCGCCGCGGTCTGGGGCGCCCCCGACGACGGCCGGGTGATCGGCATCTGGCCGGTCGGCCTGGCGACCGGAGCGGCACTGCTCGCGCGCGGGCGCCAGGTCCCGCTGGTGATCCTCGCCGTCGGGCTCCTCGCGTTCGTCGAGATCACGGTCAACCGACCGACCGGCGTCGCCGCGGGGTACGCCGTCGGCATCGCCGTCGAGACCGCGGTCGTGCGGTGGATCCTCAAGCGCGGCCGCCCGGGTCCGCTGACCCTGCGCTCCGACCTCGACCTGCGGATCTACTTCCTGGCCTCGATCGTGGGCGGGGCCGTCGCGGCGGTGACCGGACTGGTCACGGCCGCGCTCGCCGACTGGGGACGGCCGGGGACGGTGGCCCTCGCGCTCGGCACCGCCCACCTCGCGAGCCAGCTCTGCGTGATCCCGCTCTTCGCCCTGCTGCCCGACCACGGGCCGTCGGCGGGCCCCCTGGAGCGGGTGCTCCAGTGGATCTCGATCGCGGTGGTGACGCCGCTGGTCTTCCTGCCCCACGACTTCCCGAGCCTGGTCTTCCTGGCCGTGCCGATCCTGGCCTGGAGCGCGTTCCGGATGGCGCCGTTCGAGGCGCTGCTGCAGATGGTCGCGGTGCTGGCGTTCGCGATCGGGATGACCACCGTCGGCTGGGGTCCGTTCGCCGACGTCCCGAGCGAGTACGGCATGTCCGTCGACGCCCGCGGGATCGTGCTGGCGACGTACGCCGCCACCTGCGCCTTCATCGTCGTCCCGCTGATGCTGCGCGCGGGCGTCCATCTCGTGACCGCGCGCGACGCGGCCGCCGAGCGTGACCGGATGCGCAACGTCGTCGACGGGACCCAGGGCGTCGCCATCATCGGCACCGACGACCTGGGCCGGATCACCCTCTTCAACCCGGGTGCCGAGCGGCTGCTCGGGTACTCCCGCGAGGAGGTCCTCGGCCTGCCGACCCGGATGTTCCACTCCGAGGAGTCGATCGCCCGCAAGGCCGACGAGCTCGGCGTCGACCCCGACCACGCCTCGGTGGCGCGCGCGATCATGGACCGCGACCTGGTCGCGACCGAGATGGGCTTCCTGCGCAAGGACGGCGAGGAGCGCAGTCACGCGATGACGCTCTCGCAGATCGCCGACGAGCGCGGCCACGTCATCGGCTACGTCAGCACGTCCGAGGACGTCACGGAGCGCCTGCACACCCAGAACGCGCTGGAGGAGGCGGTCCAGCGGCTGCGCGAGGTCGACGCGGTCAAGGACGCCTTCGTCTCCAGCGTCAGCCACGAGCTGCGCACCCCGATCACCAGCATCCTGGGCTACCTCGAGATGCTCGAGGACGGCTCGTACGGCGACCTCTCGCCGCTGCAGCGCGACGCCGTACGCCGGGTCTCGAGCAACAGCGACCGGCTGCTCGGGCTGATCGACGACCTGCTGACCCTCTCGCGGGTGCAGGACTCGGGGCTGTCGGGCGAGCGGGCCTTCGACCTGCGCTCGGTCGTCGAGGCCGGGTACGCCGTCGTGCTGCCGGTGCTGAAGTCGCGCCGGCTGCAGATGGGCCTCGACCTGCCGGAGGAGCCGGTCCCGTTCCTGGGCGATCGCGACCTGATGGAGCGGGTGGTGGTGAACCTGGTCGGCAACGCGGTCAAGTTCACGCCCGACGGCGGCCGGGTGGCGGTCGGCCTCGCGGTGCTCGGCGACTTCGCGCAGCTCGACGTCGCGGACACCGGCATCGGCATCCCCGTCAGCGAGCAGCCGAAGCTCTTCACCCGCTTCTTCCGCTCCGAGCTGGCCCAGAAGAACGCCATCCAGGGCAGCGGGCTCGGGCTCTCGATCGTGCGCGGCATCGTGGAGAAGCACGGCGGCTCGGTGGCGGTGACCTCGGAGGCGGGGGAGGGCACGACCTTCCACGTGCGGCTGCCGGTCGTCACGTGAGCGACGTGGGTTAGGGTCACCTAACTATGGAGGCTCGGATCTTCCGCGACGCGCAGGGCGTCCCGCACGTGCGGGCCTTCTCGGTGGCCGCCCTGGCCTTCGCCCAGGGCGAGGTCACCGCTCGCGACCGGGCCTGGCAGCTGGAGTTCCTCCGCCGCCGCGCGACCGGCACGACCGCGGCGGTGTTCGGCCCGCACGCGCTGGCGTGGGACCGCCTCGCCCGTCGTACGACGATCGCCGCCACCGCCCGTCGCGCCCACGCCGGCCTGTCCGCGGAGACCCGCGCGTTCCTGGCGTCCTACGTCGCGGGCGTCAACGCGGGCCTGCACTCCGACGCGCCCGAGTTCGACCGCGTCGGGATCGTCGCGGAGCCGTGGGAGGACTGGACGCCGCTCGCGGTGTTCCTCGCCCAGCACCTGCTCTTCGCCAGCCTGCCCGGCAAGCTGTGGTCGCACCGCGCCCGCGAGGTGCTCGGCGCCGACGCCTCGCTGCTCTCCCACGAGGGACCGCACACCAGCGGCAGCAACGCCTGGGCGGCCGGCGGGGGCCGCACCGCGAGCGGGCTCCCGCTGATCGGCGGCGACCCGCACCGCGTGATCGAGTCGCCCGGCGTCTACCAGCAGGTGCGGCTGGCCTGCGAGGACCCCGACGACACGTTCGACGTGGTCGGCTTCGCCTTCCCGGGGGTCCCCGGCATCCAGCACTTCGCGCACGCCGGCGGGGTGGCCTGGGCGATCACCAACGCGATGGCCGACTACCAGGACGTCCACGACGAGCGGCTGCGTCGTACCCCGGACGGGGTGGAGGCGCTCGGCCCCGACGGCTGGGTCCCCGCGGCCGCCCACGTGGAGACGGTGGCCGTCGCCGGGGCGGACGACGAGCACGTCGAGGTCGTCGTGACCGAGCGGGGACCGGTCTTCGAGGGTGGGTCCGCCGAGGGCCGGGGACTGTCGGTGCGGGCCGCGTCGATCGTCCTCGGCGACCTGGGCTTCGACACGCTGCTGCCGCTCCTGCGCGCCCGCACCGTCGACGACGTCGACCGCGCGCTCGACGGCTGGGTCGAGCCGGTCAACAACGTGGTCGTCGCCGACACGACGGGCGCGGTCCGCTACCGGGTGGCCGGCCGGGTGCCGGTGCGCGACGACGCGAACCGGCGCGGCATCGTCGACGCCGCCTCGCCGGACGCCGTCTGGCGCGGGTGGCTGACCGGACTGCCGCGGCACGTCGTACCTGCCGACGGGCACGTCGTCACCGCCAACGAGCGACGCGGCGCCGAGAGCGACCCGATCGGCACCGGGTTCGCGCCGCCCCACCGGGCGCAGCGGCTGCACGCCCTGCTCGACGGGCGCACCGACCTGGCGCCGGACGACTTCGCGGCGTTCCACAACGACACGCTGTCGCTGCCGGCGCTCGCCCTGCGCGAGCTGGTCCGCTCGGTCGACGCCGGCGGCCCGGGTGCGGTCGTGCGGAGCGAGATCCTCGACTGGGACGGGCGGATGGACGCCACCTCGGTCGGGGCGGCGGCGTTCGCGGCCTGGCGCAGCGCGCTGGTGGTGCGGCTGGCCGCCGAGCCGGTCTTCGCGCCGCTGCTCGAGGAGCGGCACGACCGGGTCTTCGCCCCCTGGCTCGACGCGGCGGGCCGCATCGGGCTCGCCCTCGAGACGCTCGCCGACGCGGGCTCGCCGTACGGGATCGACCTGCGGGCGCACGCCGCCGCGGCGCTCGAGGACGCCGCCGGCCACCCCGCGACCTGGGGCGCGACGCACGTCGTCACGCCCGCGCACGCCTTCGACGTCGCCAGCGTGGACCTGGACCCGCCGCCGGTGCCGCCGATGCCCGTCTCCGGCGACACCGACTGCGTACGCTGCACCGGCTCCGTGCCCGGCCTGACCGACGCCTGCTACCGGGGCTCGGTCGCCCGCTACGTCTGGGACCTCGCCGACCGCTCGGCGTCCGGCTGGGTCGTCCCGCTCGGCGCGCACGCCGACCCCCGCGACCCCCACCACCACGACCAGCTCCCGCTCTGGGTCGCCGGCGAGCTCGCGCCCGTCGTCACCGACTGGGACCAGCTCTCGGAGGACCTGTGAACTTGACCGTCGACCGCTTCGACCCCGCCCGCGACAGCGAGCTCCTGCACGCCTGGGTGGTCGCTGACCGCGCCCGCTTCTGGATGATGCAGGAGCGCACGCTGGAGGAGGTCCGCGAGATCTACACCTGGCTCGACGAGCAGCCCACCCACCACGTCTGGCTCGTGCGCCGTGACGGCGAGCCGGTCGCGCTCTACCAGGACTACGAGCCCACCGCCGAGGAGATCGGCAGCCTCTACGACGTGCAGCCCGGCGACCTCGGCGTCCACTTCATGCTCGCCGAGGCGACCGTCGCTCAGCCCGGGTTCACCGCCGCCGTGACCGCGTTCCTCCTCGACCGGGTCTTCACCGACCCCGCCGTACGACGGTTGGTGGTGGAGCCCGACGCCCGGAACGACAAGGCCGTCGCCCTGGTCACCCGCCTCGGCTTCGAGCTCGGCCCGGTCGTCGAGCTGTCGACCAAGCCGGCCCAGCTGGCCTTCCTCACCCGGGACGCCTACCTCTCCGTCCTGCCGAGTCAGCAGAAGTAGGGGGCCGAGTCAGCACTACTGGTGCTGACTCAGCCGAGCACCTTCTCGAAGAACGCCTCGGCGTACGGGTTGTCGTTGTAGCGCTCGATCTCGCGGTAGCCCGCGCGGGCGTACATCGCGACCGCCTCGCCCAGTGACCGGTTGGTGTCGAGGCGGACGACGTCGTACCCGAGCCGCACGACCTCGGCCTCGAGGTGCCGCAGCACCCGCGACCCGAGCCCTGCGCCGCGCCACGCGTCGTCGACCCACATCCGCTTGATCTCGCCGACGCCCTCGCCGATCCGCTGGACGCCCCCGGCAGCCACCGGGACGCCGTCGCTGAGGGCCACCGCGAAGGTCCCGCCGCGGGCGGCGGTCATCGAGGAGACGTCGTCGACCGGGCCGGGGTCGAACCCACCGGGGAATCTCCGGTCGAGCTCGTCGAAGTAGCGACCCATCGCGTGCCGGGCCGGGGGAGAGGCGGGGTCGACCGGGTCGAGCGAGACGGTCGCGGCCCGGACCAGCAGGTCGGCGGTGGCGAGCGCGTCCGTCAGCCGGTCCCGCTGCCGCTCCGTGAGCGGCGCGATCAGCCGCTCCGCGAGCTCCTCCGAACGGTCGTCCAGCGTCCGGAGGGTACGACGACCCGCCGTCGTCGGCGTGACCGTACGACGGCGCCGGTCGGCCGGGTCGGCCTCCACTGCCACCAGTCCCCGGTCCTCGAGCTGTCGCAGCACTCGGCTCAGGTAGCCCGAGTCCAGCCCCAGCCGCTCGCGCAGCTCCTGGGCGCCGCACCCGTCGCCGGTCTCGAAGAGCACCCGCATCGCCCCGAGGGGGAGCCCGAGTCCGAGGAACGAGTCGTCGAGCGCGCCGATGCGCTGGGTATAGCTGCGGTTGAAGCGGCGCAGGACCGCGGTGGCGTCGGACATGTGTCTGACTTTAGTCAGGTATTGGCGAACTTCATCATTCGTCCGACGGCAGCGTGGCTGGGCTGATAGAAAACGGCGACCGCGCGGGCCCCACGCGCGGCAGCCGTCTCGGGAGATACCCATGTCGCATCGACGCCCTCGCCGCGTGCTCGGCCTCGTTCTGATCGTGGCGATCGTCATCGGTGCCTTGGCGGGTGTGCCCGCAGCGTCCGCTTCGGAGAACCCCGCCTGCGGCAACCTGTCGCTCCAGGACGTGTCGTTCGACGCGCCCGAGATGACCGGCAGGACGGCGGTGGGCGGGTCGTGCTGGACGCTGCCGTTCGTCGCCGGCGACGTCGTCCGCCTGGCCGACCACGGCGTCGACTCGCCGCGCTGGACGATCCTCGACGCCGCCGAGGTCACCCGCTGCGACCTGTCCCGGACCGACAGCGCCGATGTCGCGGAGTGCACGCTCGGGGGCGTCGCGCCCTACCGGCTCGCGGTGCGATCGTCCAACGGCCCGAACTGGGACACGAGCTACCGCGGCCACGTGCTGCGGCTCTCCGACCCGCTCGGGTGCCGAGACCTCCGGGTGACGGCACTGGTGCAAGAGCCGGCTGAGACCGACCGGGTGGAGTTGGGAGCGCGGTCCACCGCTTGCTGGCGAGGAACCGTCGGCCGCCCGGGACCGGTGGCCGTCCGCGCCGACGATCGTCGGCGGGTCGAGCTGAGGTCCGCCGACGGATCGGTGATCTGCACCGGGCGGGAGGAGGCCTGCGACGTCACCGAGGCCGAGGTGGCGCTGATGGTGACCAACCGCTCGTACCTCTCATCGGTGACGACGATCGCCTCACTCACCCCCCTTGCGGACGCGGGCGAGGAGTGCCCCTCCGTCCCGCTCGGCTGGTCGAGCGCGACCTTCCGTCCGGTCGAGTCGCTGTACGCGGTCGACTGCCGCGAGGTAGGTGCCCGGGCCGGAGACGTGCTGTTCCTTCCCGAGGAGTCCTATCCCTGGAAGCTGCGGATCGCGGGCCCCGATGGGCAGGATGCCTGCGGACCCGGCACCGCACCCGAGGTGTGCCGTCTGGAGGGCGAGGGGCCCTACCGGCTGCTGTCGTGGCACGGGACCGACACCGACTGGTCGCCGCTCCGCGCTCCTCGGCTCGCCGTGCGTAGCGTGACCCACCACGAGGCTTGTCCGGTGATCGCCCCGACGACGGCCGACGACCCGGGATCGACCTCTGACGAGATGGGGTGTCGGGTCTTGGTCGCCGACACCCCGGGCGTCCATGTCGTCGACGGCGGGGACGATCGAGAGCGCCTGGTCGTCGACGCGCTCGGCCGGGAGGTGTGTCGGACGGGCGGTGCGGGCTGCGTCCTCACCGGGGATCAGACGTACCTGTTGGTCACGCGCGACTTCGATCCGGAGCTCCCGGTCGTCCTGCGACGCCTGGACGAGGTGGGGTGCCCACCTCTCGCGAACGATCCCGGCGCCGTGTGGACGATCCCGGCCGGGATGCGGTCGGCGGCGTGCGCGACCCTCGACCGGCCAGGGGGTGCGGCGGTGCTCGGTGTGCAGCCGCTGCGTGCGGCCACCAGCGAGTACGGACGGGTGCTCGACTCGACCGGGGCGGTGGTCTGCCAGACGTTCACGACCCGGGCCTGCGTTCTGACCGGCCCCGGCCCGTTCTACGCCGTTCGTGACGGCGACGACGCTGCCAGCCGCATGTCCGTTCTCCGACTGGACGATCCCACCGGCTGTCGCCCTCTGCCGGGCGGACCTTTCGGCAGCGACGCGGGCGCTGACGTCGTGATGCCCGAGGGACGGTTCGCCGCCTGTCTCGCGGTCCCGCGCGACGAGTTGGTGAACGAGACGATCTTCGCGTTCGAGCGTCGAGACGGTGTGGGCACCGCGTCCTTGGAGGTCCGCGACGCCTTCCCCGGTGCCTGCAAGACGGAGGGCAAGGCCGGTGTCACCGGAACCGCCTACTGTCGGATCAGCGAGCCCGCCAGCCCTAGTACGACCGTGGTCGTCAAGGGGGACGGGCAGGCCGGGAGCTGGCGCGTCGTGCGGAGGCCACGCGGGGGTGACGCCTCGTGCTTGTCGGCCGACCTGACCCCCGCCGGAGGTCCCGCCGCGGTCGGCCGGCTGGCGTCGTACGTCGCACTGGACTGCTGGAGGGTCGCAGCGACAGCCGAGGACCGCGTGGTCTTCGACCTCCACGGCCTCGACGAGGACGTAGCCACTCTGATCACCGGCAACGCCGGGCAGGCATGCGGGGACAACGGGTTCGAGCTCTGTGCGATGACCGGACAGACGGCTTACCACGTGGTGGTGCGTGATCGCGGGTTCCAGTCCACGACGGCCGACTACGAGCTCGCCGCCTTCTCAGCGGAGCGGAACGGGGTGCCGAGTCCGAGCTGTGTCACTGTCCCGGACGAGGGGACCGACATCTCCGCCGTCCTGAGTGCCGGCCGAACCGCGCTGTGCCTACGTCTCCCCAAGCGGGACTTCCGGCTGCAGCTCAGTCCGGGCGTCCAGGTGCACGGGGTGGAGCGGCTCTTCGGCAACCACTGGGGCGGCACCTCGTGCACCTGGGTTGAGTCGAGCAACTGGGACTGCGCGCATGACGGATGGATGCCGGAGGGGGCGCCGTCCCGATCGATCCTGGTGACGAGATCCGACGGTCCGTCGCGGGTGGAGGTGGAGGCCTCGCTCGCCTGCCAGCACGGCACCTGTCCCCAGGAGAGCCTCGTCGCCGACGTCCTGCCGTCCATCAGCGGGGTGGCACGCCCGGGCGCGGTCCTCGACGCGAACCCGGGGATCTGGTCGCCGGCGGCGACGTCGTACGAGATCCGCTGGATGATCGGGAGCGAGCTGATCGGTGTCGGGCGCACCCTGACGGTGCTGCCGGAGCATGTCGGCGGACAGATTCGGCTGCAGGTGACTGCCTCGGCGGGGAAGCTGTCGGCCACGGCGTTTAGCGAGTCGGTGACCGTGCAGGAGAGTGCCGAGCCGCCGAGGTTCGTGGTGCCGCCCAGGCTCTCCGGGACCGGCCGCGTAGGGACCGTCCTGAGAGCCTCGCCCGGGACCTGGCAGCCGACGCCGGACGCGATCGCCTACACGTGGCTCGCCGACGGCCGACCCGTTCGTGGCCAGCACGGCGTGACACTGTCGATCGGCCCCGCTCTGCTGGGGCGCCGGATCGCGGTCGAGGTGACCGCGACCGATCCGCGGGGTTCCCGGACCGTCCGCTCCGCGAACGCCCTGCTGGTGCGTCCCGGCGCCGCCCCGTCCGTCGTACGACGACCGCGCCTGAGCGGGACCCCGAAGGTCGGACGGGTCGTGCGCGTCGTGCCCGGCACCTGGTCGACCAGGCCCGGCCGGATCGACTACCTGTGGAAGGTGGGTGGTCGGACCCTGGCC
This sequence comes from Nocardioides lianchengensis, assembly GCF_900101465.1. GTDB lineage: Bacteria > Actinomycetota > Actinomycetes > Propionibacteriales > Nocardioidaceae > Nocardioides > Nocardioides lianchengensis. Next base: position 50,485 of record NZ_FMZM01000008.1, on the reverse strand, counting down.
GGCACCGGCCCCCGGCTGCGGCTCACGAGGGCCCTGGTCGGCGCTCGGGTGAGCGTCTCGATCGTCGCTCGCACTCCGGGGTACGACGATGGGCGAACCTCGCTGACCTTCCGAGTGCGTCGGCGCTAGCCGTCCTGAAGGCAGGAATCAGTCGTCCCGAGCTGCTGAAGAGACTGATTCCGTCGTACCCCACTAGGCTGAGTGCGTGCCCACCACCCTCCCGCTCTGGCTCGACACCTCGCTGCGGCCCGCCGCGCGCCCGCCCCTCGCGGGCGAGCACGAGGTCGATCTGCTGGTGGTGGGCGGCGGGTTCACCGGGCTCTGGACGGCGCTGCGCGCGGTCGAGCGGAACCCCGGGACCCGGGTGCTGCTGGTCGAGGCCGACCGGATCGCCGAGCACGCCACCGGCCGCAACGGCGGGTTCTGCGAGGCCAGCCTGACCCACGGCGAGAGCAACGGTCGCACCCGCTGGCCCGACGAGTACGACGCCCTGCACGAGCTGGGCCTGCGCAACCTCGACGCGATCGAGGAGACGGTGGCCCGCTACGGGATCGACTGCGGCTTCGTCCGCGGCGGCTCGCTCGCGGTCGCGACCCGGCCCCACGAGGTCGAGCACCTCGAACCCGGCACGCCCGGGTTCCTCGACGAGGCGGCCGTCCGCGCGCTGGTCGACTCGCCGACCTACCTCGCGGGCCGGCACACGCCCGACGAGTGCGCGCTGGTCGACCCGGCCCGGCTGGCCTGGGGCCTGGCCGGGGCCGCCGAGCGGCAGGGCGCGGTGCTGGCGGAGGGCACCCGCCTGCTGGCCCTCGAGCGCAGCGGCCGCGGGGTCGTCGCGACCACGGAGGGCGCGACGGTCCGGGCCCGCCACGTCGTGCTGGCGACCAACGTGTTCCCGGGCCCGCTGCGCCGGCTCCGCTACGCCACCGTGCCGGTCTACGACTACGTGCTGGCCACCGAGCCGCTTACCGAGGAGCAGCTCGCCGAGATCCGCTGGGACCCCGCGGTCGGCATCTCCGACTCGGGCAACCAGTTCCACTACTACCGCGTCACGCCCGACCGCCGGATCCTGTGGGGCGGCTACGACGCGATCTACCACTACGGCCGCTCCATCGATCCCGCCCACGAGGACCGTGCGGCGACGTACGACGTCCTGGAGCGCAACTTCGCAGCCACCTTCCCCCAGCTCGCCGGCATCCGGTTCACCCACCGCTGGGCCGGCGTCATCGACACCTGCACGCGCTTCTGCGCCTTCTTCGGTACGGCGCACCGCGGCCGCACGGCCTACGCCGCCGGGTTCACCGGCCTCGGCGTGGGCGCGTCGCGCTTCGCTGCCGACGTGCTGCTCGACCTGCTCGACGGTCGCCCGACCGAGCGCACCCGGCTGCGGATGGTCCGCCGCCGGCCGCTGCCCTTCCCACCCGAGCCGCTGGCCTGGGTCGGCATCAACCTGACGCGCTGGGCGCTGGCCCGCGAGGATCGCACCGGACGCCGTCACCCGTGGCTGCGTCTGCTCGACCGCCTCGGCCTCGGCTTCGACTCCTGAGGAGGCTCAGCCGCGCGCGCGACCCTCGACCCGCACCCGCAGCACCTCGTCCACGCAGCCCCGGCAGGCCTGGGCGCCCGTCGTCTCGAACGGCAGGTGCCAAAAGACCTTCCAGGTCGCCGCGGGCAGCCCGCAGGCGGTCCACGGCTCCGTGTTCACCCGGGCGTGCCGGGTGCCCCACGGCATCCGCCCGCCCGGGCCGGCCGGCTGCAGGTGCGGAGTGCTGGTGACCCAGGTCGTGCTGTCACGTCGTGCCTCGGGAGAGACGAGCGTCATCGATAATCCCTTCGCATGGAATCTGGAATCACTGTATGACACTCAGTCCCATCGGTCACCCCCATCCGCCACACTGACCCTGTGAGCGAGACCCCCGACATCCGAGCCGCGGCCTTCCGGCTCTTCGCCGAGCGCGGGTACGACGCCACCTCGGTCGACGAGATCGCGAGCGCGGCCGGGATCAGCCGCAGCACCTTCTTCCGCCAGTACGGCTCCAAGGAGGCCGTGGTCTTCCCCGACCACGACGAGATGCTGGAGCAGGTGGAGCGCCGGCTGCGCAGCTCTCACGAGGACTCCGCGCTGCTCGCCGTCACCGATGCCGTCCGGGCCGTCCTGGTCCACTACGTCGACGAGGGCGACCGGGCCCGCGAGCGCTACCGGCTCACCTCGTCGGTCCCCAGCCTGCGCGAGCGGGAGCTGGTGAGCGGCGCCCGCTACCAGCGCCTCTTCCGCCGCTACCTCAGCGCCTGGGGCGACGGCTCCGAGGCCGCCGAGCTGCGCGCCGAGGTCACCGCGGCGGCCGTGGTCGCCGCCCACAACCGGGTGCTGCGCCGCTGGCTGCGCGGCGAGTGCGACGACCCGGCCCGCGAGGTCGGGGAGGCGCTGGCCGTCGTCCACGAGACGTTCGACGCCCCCGCCGTCACCCGTACGGCGGTCGTCGTGGTCGCCGAGGGCACCTCGATGGCCGGCGTCGAGGCCGCCGTGCGTGACGCGCTCGGCGACGTCGTCGTCGACTGAGGGTTCGCGTGCGAGATGGCCGCGGGTGGGTACCTCCTCACTCAAATGTCACAGATGAGCCGGGGGGCCATGAAGATCGCGGAACGAGCGTCGACCCTGTACGACGCAGCAGGAGTCGAGGCCTACGGGCTCGCCGTCGCGGTCACCGGTGACCCGGCCCGGGCGGAGCAGGCGTTGGTGCAGGGTCTCCGCCGCGTGGTGGGGGAGCGCGGCCCATCCTCGCCGGCGGACGACGGACTCCGGCTGATGGCGGCCGTCTGCGACGTCCTGGTCGACGGGGATCCCGCACGACGCAGCATCGTCGCCTCGCTCCTGATGACGAGGCTCGCGTTCTGCCGCACCGACGCCGCCGCCATCCTGGGTGTCGGTTCTCGGGAGGTCGTCGAGCTGGTCGTCGCGGGTCTGCGCGACGTACAGGAGCTGCGCCGGTCGGCCTGACCCGTCAGACGCATCGAGCCCCCGACCCGGTCCGGGTCGGGGGCTCGATCACGCTGGGGTGAGTAACGGGACTCGAACCCGCGACATCTGCCACCACAAGGCAGCGCTCTACCAGCTGAGCTATACCCACCATGGTCATCCGGACGGGGCCGGGACCGGAGAGGAGTCTAGAGGAATCAGTCCGTGGAGGTGGAATCGGGACCGGTGAGCCCGGTGATCGAGCCGCCGTGCTTGGCCGCGATCGCCCGGGCGGTGTCGCTGTCGGGGCCCGGGGAGGCCTGGAAGACCGCCTCCCGGTAGTAGCGCAGCTCCTCGATGCTCTCCTGGATGTCGGCGAGGGCGCGGTGGTTGCCGCGCTTGGCCGGCGCCTGGAAGTAGGCCCGCGGGAACCAGCGGCGCGACAGCTCCTTGATCGAGGAGACGTCGACGATCCGGTAGTGCAGGAACTGCTCGAGGGTGCTCATGTCGCGGGCCAGGAAGGAGCGATCGGTGGCCACGGTGTTGCCGGCCAGCGGGGGCCGGCTGCCGTCGGGGCAGTGCTCCTTGATGTAGGCCAGCGTCCGCTCCTCGGCCTCGGCCATGGTGACGCCGTGCTCGAGCTCGGCCAGCAGGCCGGACTTCTCGTGCATCGTGCGCACGAAGTCGCCCATCTGGTCGAGCGCCTCGGCGGGGGGCTTGATGATGATGTCCACGCCGTCGCCGAGGACGTTCAGGTCGAAGTCGGTGACCAGGGCCGCGACCTCGATCAGGGCGTCCGCCCCGAGGTCGAGGCCCGTCATCTCGCAGTCGATCCAGACCAGTCTCTCGTTCACGAGGCGCAACCCTAGTCGTGACCGCCCCCAGGTCCCGACGTTCGAGGACCTTGGGCTCTTAGAAAGGACTCAGGGAGGGGCCCTAGGCTCCACCTGTGAGGGAGTGGCTCGGCCTGGTGGCGCGACTGGTGACAGGTGGCGTCTGGATCTGGGCCGGCGCGCTGAAGCTCGGCGACTCCTACCAGAGCGTGCAGGCCGTGCGCGCCTACGAGCTGCTGCCGGAGAGCCTGGTCGAGCCGGTCGGCTACCTGCTGCCGGTGCTCGAGGTCGTCGTCGGCTTCGCGCTCGTGGTGGGGGTGCTGACCCGCGGCGCGGCGGTGCTGTCGGCGCTGCTGTTCGTGGTGTTCATCATCGGCATCGCGAGTGCCTGGGCCCGTGGCCTGCAGATCGACTGCGGCTGCTTCGGCGGGGGCGGCTACGACCCCGGCGCCGAGGCGGCGTACCCCTGGGAGATCGCCCGCGACGCCGCCCTGCTGCTCGCCTCGCTGTTCCTCGTCCGGTGGCCGCGAACCCGCCTGTCCCTGGACTCCGTGCTGTTCCGCCCGACCGCCGCCTGACCCGAAGCGAGACCCGATGTCGAAGAAGTCTGCCCAGTCCAACCGCGAGCGGGCGGCGGCCGCCCTCCGCGAGCAGCAGCGCCAGGAGGCCCGGCGTCGCAACCTGATGGTGGGCGGCGTCGTCGGCGTGCTCGTGGTCGCGGTGGTGGCCGGCTTCCTGTGGATGCGGGCGAACGACAGCAGCGGTGACATCGCGGCCCCGGCGGCCGGCTCGGAGTTCGGCCTGACCATCGGCCCGGAGGGCGCGCCGCGCGAGGTCATCGTCTACGAGGACTTCCACTGCGTGCACTGCGCCGATCTGGAGTCGCGCACCCGCGACGACCTGACCGCGGCCGCGGAGGCCGGCGACGTCCGCGTCGAGTACCGGCCGATCGCGTTCCTCACGCAGTACTCCGTCCGCGCGGCGAACGCCTTCAAGGTGGTGCTGGACGAGTCCGGCCCGGACATCGCCAAGACCTACCACGACCTGCTCTTCGAGAACTACGACGAGGCGTCCGGCAGCGAGGACGGCCTCGACGACGACACCCTGGTCAGCCTGGCCGGCGAGGCCGGGGCCGACGAGGACGCCGTCCGCGACGGCATCGAGCAGGTCACCTCGCAGGGGTGGGTCGACGACGCCACGAAGGCGGCCGAGGACGCCGGGGTGCAGGGCACCCCGTCCGTGCTCCTCGACGGCGAGCCGGTCAGCGGCAGCTCGGAGGACATCGCGAATTCGCTCGCGAAGGCGGTCGGCTGACACGCTGCGGCGGGTGAGCCTCAGCGACTTCATCCGCGGCCTCCCGAAGGCCGAGCTGCACGTCCACCACGTCGGGTCAGCCTCGCCGCGGATCGTCAGCGAGCTGGCCGAGCGCCACCCCGGCACGGTGCCGAGTGATCTCGACGCGCTGCGCTCGTTCTACGAGTTCCGCGACTTCGCGCACTTCATCGAGGTCTACCTCGCGGTCGTCGCGCTGATCCGCACCCCCGACGACATCCGCTACCTCACCTACGAGGTGGCCCGCGAGATGGCCACCGAGCAGCAGCTCCGGTACGCCGAGCTCACCTGCACGCCGTACACCTCCGTGCGCCCGCACGAGGAGGGCGTCGGCATGCCGATCGAGGCCTACTCCGAGGCGATCGAGGACGCGCGGGTCGCTGCCGAGCGCGACTTCGGGCTGGTGCTGCGCTGGATCTACGACATCCCGGGGGAGTCGGGGCTGCCGGCCGCCGACAAGACCCTCGAGTACGCCGTGCAGCACCCGACCGAGGGCCTGGTCGGCTTCGGGCTCGGCGGCCCCGAGATCGGGGTGCCGCGGCCGCAGTTCCAGTCGCACTTCGAGGCCGCCCGCGCCGCCGGGCTGCACTCCGTCCCGCACGCGGGGGAGACCACCGGCCCGGGGACGGTCTGGGACGCGCTCCGCGTGCTCGGCGCCGAACGGATCGGGCACGGCACCTCCGCCGCCCAGGACCCCGAGCTGCTCGCGCACCTCGCGGCGACCGGCGTACCTCTCGAGGTCTGCCCGTCGTCCAACATCGCGACCCGCGCCGTGGCGACCCTCGACGAGCACCCGCTCCGGGCCTTCCGTGACGCCGGCGTGACGGTCACGGTCAACTCCGACGACCCGCCGATGTTCGGAACGTCGCTCAACCGCGAGTACGAGATCGCCGCCGACCTGCTGGGCCTCGACGAGGTCGGCCTCGCGGACCTGGCTCGCACGGCGGTGCGCGTGTCGTTCGCCCCGGAGGACGTGAAGACGCGGGTGCTCGGCGAGATCGACGCGTACCACCGGCGGTGATGAAGGCCCCGCACTCTCATACAGTGCGGGGCCGGCACCTTTCTAGTCCGGTCGGGTCGTCCGGTCCGGGAGGCGCGCCCACGAACGTAGGATGCGCACATGTCCGGACCGGGAGCGATCAGGGTCGCCGTGGTGAACGACTACGAGATCGTGGTCGCGGGGGTCGCCTCCCTCATCGCGCCGTACGGCGACCGGGTCGCCGTCGTGGAGCTCGACACGGGCGTGCCGGTGCTCAGCGAGGTCGACGTGATCCTCTACGACACCTTCGGGCAGGTGCAGGGCGACGGGGTGGACCTGGAGGACCTGGTCCACGGCAGCGACGCGCGGGTCGCGATCTTCAGCTGGAACACCGACGCGAACCTCGTGCGGCGTGCGCTGGAGCGAGGGGCGTCGGCGTACCTCTCCAAGGGGCTCAGCGCCCTCGCGATCGTCGAGGCGCTGGAGCGGGTGCACCGCGGGGAGACCGTGATTCCGGACGGGCCCGGGCCGGTCGAGGTCGTGGCCGGCGGGTGGCCGGGCCGCGAGCACGGGCTGACCGCGCGCGAGGCCGAGGTGGTCGCGCTGATCACCCAGGGGCTGAGCAACCAGGAGATCGCGGACCGGTCCTACCTGAGCATCAACTCGGTCAAGACCTACATCCGCACCGCCTACCGCAAGATGGGGGTCGGCAGCCGCTCGCAGGCCGTGGGCTGGGGCGTCCAGCACGGCTTCGCCACCCGGCGGACGCGGGTGGTCAGGCCTGAGGCGTCGGGCCCCGACCAGCGCTGAGCGCAGTGTGCCGGGTCCGCAGGACGTAGTCCTTCGCCGGGCCCGAGCTGTGCCAGGTGACCGTCCACCCGCTCCGGTCGGGGGCGATGTCGATCCGGCCGCGGTAGTGGTCGGGCGCGCACGGGTGGTCGACCTGCTCGCCGACCGACCAGGGGTGGAACGGCCGGCCGTCGGCGAAGTGCACGACCCACTCGCCGGCGGCCCCTCGTCGTACGTCGAGGGTGCGGGTGACCGGCACCTCGTGGTCGGCGCCCGCCTGGTCGGTCCAGCGCATCGTGCCCTCCTCGCGCCACCGGACGTGGTCGTCGGCGACCAGCTCGAGGGTGGCCGTGCCGTCGACCTGACGGGTCTCACCGGTCAGTCGGTCGTCGACCTCGCGGGCCAGCGCCCAGGTGCCGAGGAGGTCGGTGGGCGCGGTCACCGCAGCGCGCCGAGCATCATCGCGGTCGCGGTCTCGACGATCTGCTCGGGCGTGACGACCAGGGCGCCGTCGAGCCAGGCCGTCACCAGCTCGGCGGTGCCTCCGATGAACAGCAGGCCCGCGACCTCGCCGGAGGCGCCGCCCCAGACCTCGGGGCCGTGCCGGTCCTCGATCTCCTCGGTGAGCCGGTGGGCGAAGTGGCGCAGCAGCGCGGTCCGCCGGGGTCGCAGGGTGGCGATCCCGGCCGACTCGATGATCGCGACCCGGCCCTTGCGAGGGTCGTCCGCGACCAGTGCGACGAAGGCCGCGATCGAGGCCCGGGCCCGCGCCTCCGGCTCGTCCCCGGCGGCCTCGGCGGCGGCCAGACCGACGGACTCGATCTCGGAGGCGATCGCGTCGAGCACGGCGAGGAGGGCCTCGTCCAGGTTGCGGAAGCTCTCGTAGAAGTACCGCTCGCTCAGGCCGGCCTCGGCGCAGACCCGGGTCATGGTGACCCGCCCTCCCGGGGCGCCCCAGACCGCCAGGGTCGCCGCCAGGAGCCGCTCGCGCCGTTCCGCGGCCCGGTCCTCGGCGCTCACGCCCCGATAGGTCCCCGACTGCACCGCCACGGCTCCAGGGTCTCACAGCGCGGCCTGGCGAGAAGGTTGACAGGACGTCCTTCCTGAATGATCCTCGTGGAGATGACGACCTCTCGAGCACTGCCCGCCGTCCGGCGCGAGGACCGCGGTCTGCCCGTCCTGGGACGCCACCTCGACTACGCCCGGGACCCGATGGCGCTGTTCCGCGGGCTCGCGGAGGAGTACGGCGCCGTCGCGCCGATGCGGATGCTCGGCCGGACCGCCGTGGTGCTGCTGGGGCCCGACGCCTGCCAGGTCGCGCTCACCAACCGCGACAAGGCGTTCGCCAACGGCCCGGCCTGGTCCGAGCTCGTGGGGCCGTTCTTCCGGCGCGGGCTGATGCTCCTCGACTTCGAGGAGCACCACACGCACCGGCGGATCATGCAGCAGGCCTTCACCCGGGACCGGCTGGAGACCTACGTCGCGGCCATGCGCCCCGCGATCGCCGCCGGGACCGCGCACTGGGAGCCCCGCCCGGCGTTCGCGGCGTACCCCGCGGTGAAGCAGTTGACCCTCGACATCGCCGCCGACGTCTTCATGGGCGGGGCCACGGAGACCTCCCGTGCGGAGATGGAGCGGGTGAACCGGGCCTTCGTCGCGTGCGTGCAGTCGGCCGGTGCCCTCGTCCGGGCCGACCTGCCCTTCACGCGGTGGCGCCGGGCCCACCGGGGCCGTCGGGTGCTGGAGGACTTCCTGCGTCACTATCTGCCGGCCAAGCGGGCCACGCGCACCGACGACCTGTTCTCCCAGCTGTGCCACCTCGAGGACGACGAGGGGGCCCGGTTCACCGACCAGGACGTCGTCGACCACATGGTCTTCCTGATGATGGCGGCGCACGACACGTCGACGATCACCCTCTCGACGATGCTCCAGCTGCTCGGGCAGCACCCGGAGTGGCAGGAGCGCTGCCGCGCCGAGTCCGAGGCGCTCGGGCCGCGACCCGACCTGGCGGGACTCGACGGGCTGACCGCGCTCGACCTGGTGATGCGCGAGAGCCTGCGCCTGCGAGCCCCCGTCCCCGTCGTGGTCCGTCGTACCGTCCGCGACACGGTGGTGCTGGACGTGCGGATCCCGGCGGGCACCACCGTCGTCGTGACCCCGCAGTACTCGCACCTGATGCCGGAGCTCTGGAGCGACCCCACGGCGTTCGACCCGGAGCGGTTCGCCGAGGACCGGCGCGAGGACCGCTCCCACCGGTTCGCCTGGGAGCCCTTCGGGGGCGGGGTCCACAAGTGCCTCGGGCTGCACTTCGCCGGGGCCGAGGTCAAGGCGGCCATGCACCACCTGCTCCGCCACCACCAGTGGCGGGTCGCCCCCGGCTACCAGCCGCCGATCGACAACCACTCCCTGCCGTTCCCGTCCGACGGCCAGCCCATCGACCTGCAGCGGCGCCCCGCCACCGAGAGGATCCCCGGATGACCCGCGAGATCGCGTCCCTGACCGTCGTCGTCACCGGAGGAGCGCGCGGCATCGGCCGGGCGACCGTCGAGCGACTGGCCCGGCGCGGCGCGCGGGTCGCCGTCGGCGACCGGGACGCCGACCTGGCCCGCGAGGTCGCGGCGCCGTACGGCGGGCGGGTCCGCGCCGCCGCGCTCGACGTGACCGACCCGGCCTCCTGGCGTGAGTTCCTCGGCGAGGTGGCGGTCCTCGGACCGATCGACGCGCTGGTCAACAACGCCGGGATCATGCCCCTCGGGTCGGTGCTGAAGGAGTCCGACGAGGTCGCGCGCGCCATCGTCGACGTCAACCTGCACGGGCTGATCAACGGCACCAAGGCGGTCGCGCCGGGGATGGTCGAGCGCGGCCACGGCCACCTGGTCAACGTGGCCTCCGCGGTGGGTCGGATCGCCGTCGCGGACGGCGCGACGTACTCCGCCTCCAAGTTCGCGGCCGTGGGCTTCAGCGAGGCGACCCGCGCCGAGCTGGCGCCGTACGGCATCGACGTCACGATGGTGCTGCCGACGGTCGTGCGCACCGAGCTGGCCGCAGGGGTGCCCGCGGCCCGCGGGGTGCGGCCGGTGAGCGCCGACGACGTGGCCCGGGTGATCGAGTCCGCGCTGCGCCGCCCGCGGGCCGAGCTCTGGGTGCCCCGCTGGGCGCAGGGGCTGACCAAGGCCACGCAGGTCCTGCCCCGTCGCGTCCAGGACGCGATGGCCCGGCTCACGCGGGCCGACAGCGTGCTGGCCGAGGCCGACCCTGCCGCGCGCGCCGCCTACGAGGAGCGGGCCCGCCGCCTCGGCTGACGGGTGCGTCCGGGACGCCGACTATCCTGCGGCGTATGAGCAAGCCGGTCCGCATCGCCATCGCCAACGACTACGTCGTGGTGGTCGCCGGGGTCGCGGCCGCCCTGGCGCCGTACGCCGACCGGGTCGAGGTCGTCGAGCTGGACAGCCGGATGCCGCTGGCCACCCCCGTCGACGTGCTGCTCTACGACACCTTCGGCCAGATCCAGGCCGACAGCATCGACGTCGACGCGCTGTCCCACGGGCTGGCGGGCCGGGTGGTGGCGTTCAGCTGGAACGTCGAGCCGGAGCTGGTCAAGCGGGCGTTGGAGACCGGGGTGAACGGCTACATCCCCAAGTCGGTCACCGCCGAGGAGCTCGTCGACCTGATCGAGCGCGTGCACGCCGGCGAGCAGGTCGTGCCCGCCGTCGACGAGTCGGAGGAGAACTTCGGGGCCTGGCCGGGCCGCGAGCTCGGGCTGACCGACCGCGAGGCCGAGATCCTGGCCCTGATCACCCAGGGCTACAGCAACGACGAGATCGCCCGGCACGTCTACCTCGGCATCAACACCGTGAAGACCCACATCCGCAAGGCCTACCGCAAGATCGGTGTGAGTCGGCGGGCCGAGGCGGTGCTGTGGGGCATCGACCACGGCTTCCGGCCCGACACCGAGCGGCGGATGCGCAACCGCTGAGAGACGCTAAGTCGACCGGACCGATCGACTAGTCTGGGGCCATGACCGTCCAGGCCGTGCCGATCCCGTCGTACGACGACGTCCGCGTCGTCGTACCCGCTCCGGACGCCGGTCCCGGCAACTGGGCGGGCGCCGCGAGCGCGGTCCTGGTCGACGGGGTGTTCTGGCTGACCTGGCGGGTCCGGCGGCCGCTGACCGACGGCCGCGGCGTCGCCGTGCAGGTGGCGCGGTCGCTCGACGGCGAGACCTTCGAGGTGGTCGCCGAGGTGAGCCGCGAGGAGTTCGGGGCCGAGTCCTTCGAGCGGCCGGTCCTGGTGCCGGTGCCGGGCGTGGGCTGGCGGCTCTACCTCTCGTGCGCGACCCCGGGGTCGAAGCACTGGTGGGTCGACAGCGTCACCGCCGCCACCGTCGAGGGCCTGCCGACCGGTGAGCGGGCCGCGGTGCTGGCCGGCGACGACCGGGTCGCGGTCAAGGACCCCGTCATCGAGCCGGCCGCGGGCGGCGGCTGGGACATGTGGCTGTGCTGCCACCCGCTGGAGGACGTCGGCCACGAGGACCGGATGACCACCCGCCACCTCACCAGCCCCGACGGGCTCGCCTGGACCGACCACGGCGAGGTGCTCGCCGGTCGCCCCGGCGCCTGGGACGCGCGTGGTGCGCGGGTCACCGCGGTCGTGGCCCACGACCCGCTGACCGTGCTCTACGACGGCCGCGCCGACGCGGCGTCCAACTGGTTCGAGACCACCGGTCTGGCGCGCTGGGACGGTGCCCGGCTGGTCCCCGACGACGGCGTGGGCACGATCGTCTCGCCGCACTCCGACGGGGCGTTCCGCTACGCCGCCGCGGTGCCGCTGCCCGACGGGCGCACCCGCTTCTACGTCGAGGCCGCGCGGCCCGACGGCGCGCACGACCTGGTCACGCTGGTTCGCTGAGGGAGTCGCTGAGCCTCTTCCGCTCCAGGAACGACCCCCGGCTCTCGCTCGACAACCACTCGTCGAAGCTCTCGCCGGTCAGCTCGGCGAGCAGCGCGATGTCGTCGGCGAAGTGCGGGATCAGCCGCTCGCGGGCCTCGGCCGCGAGCTTGGGCCGGTGCGCCTCGCCGCCCCCGCTGAGCTGCGCGATCAGGGGGACGCTGGCCCGCCGCCAGATCTCCGGCGGGACGAACTGGCCCAGCTTGGCGCCGACCCGCACCACCGGCCCGAAGACCTGCGGGCGCCACCCGGGCTCGACGTACGCCCGGGAGTTGTCGCGGGGGATCTCCTCGACCAGGCCGGGCGTGATCCCGAGGAAGGTGCACGCCTTGTCGACGGCCGCCTGCGGGTCGTCGACGAGCTCGCGGTAGCGCATCACCAGCACGCGCTCGCGATCGACGTAGCGGTAGAGGTGCTGCAGCTGCTCGCCGTACCGGCCGAGACCGGCGTAGCGCCAGAACGGCGCCCAGCCGGCGGCCATCCGCTCCTGCTGGCGGGCGAAGGCCTCCTCGAAGTCGCCCACCGGCTCGAGCCCGTCGCACCACAGGTGCATCCAGTTGCTGTAGGCGCGGTCGATGGGGTCGCGGACCACCGCGATGAGCCGGACGTCCGGCAGTCGTTCCGCGATCCGCTGGTGGGCGCTGCGGCTCCACAGGTAGAACGGCGTGCTCTCGCCGCGCTGCTGCTGCGATCCCGCGAGCTCGAAGAGCCGCTCGTACTGGTCCCAGCGCCAGATCCACTCCTGCTGCGAGTGCCGGTCACCCGGACCCCGCCAGTCCGGCGGCGGCGCGTCGTCGCAGAGGAAGTACTTCGGCTCCTTCGGCGTCGTCGTGAACACCTCCGGGTGCTGTCGCAGCGCGGAGTGCAGCGCCGTCGTCCCGGCCTTCGGGGCGCCGATCACGAGGAAGTCGGGGCGAGGGCTCCGGGTCACCTGCGTAAGTGTACTGAGCAACTGGAGTTGATGGTCCTTGTCTGGACCGGGTCGACCTCGGCCGGCGCCCCTGGGCGGCTTGCCGGGTTTCGAGACGGGACTTCGTCCCTCCTCAACCACCGGTGGTGTCGGCTCCGGTGGTTGAGGAGGTTGCGCAGCGGTGTCGGCTTCGGTGGTTGAGGAGGTTGCGCAGCAACCGTCTCGAAACCCGGTGAGCCGACGTGCGGTGTCGAGGGGCCGAAATCGGCGGCGCCCGCAGACCAAGGAGTGGTCCGCGGGCGCCTAGCCCAGGTCTTCTCCCCCCACGGGAGTCCACGAGCCGAGACGAGTATCCCCGAGAAGGGCGGCTCGCGTCACACCCCCATGGGTATGTCGTCCGGTCAGGCGCCACGCGGGGCGTACATGATGACCGCGACGCCGGCCAGGCAGACCAGCGCGCCGGCGACGTCGTACCGGTCCGGGCGGAAGCCGTCGACGACCATGCCCCAGGCCAGCGAGCCGGCGACGAAGACCCCGCCGTACGCCGCGAGGATCCGCCCGAAGTTCGCGTCCGGCTGCAGGGTGGCGACGAAGCCGTAGACGCCGAGCAGCACGACGCCGGCGCCGATCCAGGCCCAGCCCTTGTGCTCGCGGACGCCCTGCCAGATCAGCCAGGCACCGCCGATCTCGGTCAGGGCCGCGGCGACGAACAGGGCGACCGAGCGCAGGGTGTCCACGCGCGTCATCGTCCCAGGGCGGTCAGCCGGTCGCCGACCACGCCCGGGCGAGGAGCTCGTAGGAGCGGACCCGGTCCTCGTGGCGGTGCGTCACGGTGGTGATCACGAGCTCGTCGGCACCGGTCGCCTCCTGCAGCTGCTCCAGCCGCGCGACGACGTACGACGGGTCGCCCACGACCTGGGTCTCCAGCCGGTCGCCGACCAGCTCGTCGGCGTCGTCGGGCCAGGGGAGGGCGCGGGCCTCGTCGGGAGTGGGGAAGGCGATCGCGCCCTCGCCGGAGCGGATGCTGCGGACCCAGTGCCGGTAGCCGGTGGCGAGCTCGGCCGCCTCGGCCGCGGTCTCGGCGACCACGGCGTCGGCGGAGACCGCGAGGTGCGGGCGCGGGCGCTGCTCGGAGGGACGGAAGGCGGCGCGGTAGCCGTCGGCCGCCTCCAGGACGGCGCCCGGGCTGACGTGGTAGTTGGCCGCGAAGGGCAGGGACCGCTGGCCGGCGACGTGCGCGCTCTCGCCGCCGCTGCTGCCGAGGATCCAGACCTCCAGGTCGGCGCCCTCGCCGGGGACGACGTGGGCCTCGGTGCCGGCCGCGTCGCGGTAGGTGCCGGCGAGCAGCGCGAGGATGTCGCCGACCTGCTCGGTGTAGTCCTGCGACTCGGCGCCCGGCTGCTGCAGCAGCGCCCGCTGCAGCGCGAAGCGCGGGCTGTCGAGCAGACCGGTCGGCGAGAACTTCGCGGGGACCCGCAGCCCGTTGGGGGCGTGACCGTCGACGACCGGGGTGACCGCCTCGGGTGGGGGCTCGGGGAACACGGTGCTCGACGGGCGGCTCGAGCGGCCCAGGCCGAGGTCGAAGCGGCCGGGGTGCAGCGCGTCCAGGAGGCCGAACTCCTCGACGGTGGACAGCGCGGTCCGGTGGCCGAGCAGCACCGCGCCCGACCCGAGGCGGATCGTCGAGGTGGCCTCGGCGGCCATGGCCAGCAGGACAGCCGGGGAGGTGCCGGCGACGCCGGGGTTGAGGTGGTGCTCGGCGAACCAGTAGCGCGCGTAGCCGAGCCGCTCGGCCTGCCGGGCCAGGTCGAGCGAGCGCCGGATCGCCTCGCCCGGCGTCGACCCGGAGCTGATCGGCACCAGGTCGAGGACGCCCAGCGGGACGCGCGGGGCGGTCACGACGCGGCCGTTCGCAGGGCGGGGAGGCCGAGGTTCTCGCGGAGCGTCGTACCGGTGTACTCGGTGCGGAACGACCCGCGCTCCTGCAGCAGCGGTACGACGCGGTCGGCGAACTCGTCGAGCCCGGTCGGGGTCAGGTGCGGGACCAGGATGAACCCGTCGCTCGCGTCGGTCTGCACCAGCTCGTCGATCTCGTCGGCGACCTGCTGGGGCGTGCCGACGAACGCCTGCCGCGCGCTGACCTCGACCATCAGCCGGCGGATCGACAGCCCGCCGGCCTCGGCCCGGGCCCGCCACTCGCGGGCGGTCGCGAGCGGGTCGCGGTGCATCCGGACGCTGGCTCGGCCCTGGGCGACCGTGTGCTCGCGGGGATCGGGGTCCACCTCGGGCAGCGGCCCGTCCGGGTCGTACGACGACAAGTCGCGGTTCCAGACCTGCTCGAGGAGCTTGATCGCGGTCGGCCCGCTGACCTGCCGGTGCCGCACCTCGTGGGCGATCTCCTCGGCCTCCGGGGCGGTGTCGCCCAGCACGAACGTCGCCGCCGGCAGGATCAGTAGGTCCTCCGGCCCTCGGCCGTACGACGCCAGCCGCCCCTTGACGTCCCGGTAGAACGCCTGTCCCGCCTCGCGGGTCGCGTGCCGGCTGAAGATGGCGTCCGCGCTGCTGGCCGCGAACGCGCGCCCCTCCTCGGAGTCGCCGGCCTGGAAGATCACCGGCCGGCCCTGCGGGCTGCGGGGGACGCTGAAGCGGCCCTCGATGTCGAAGTGACGGTCGCGGTGGGCGAACGTGCCCACGTCGGCGCGGCCGAGGAACTCGCCGGACGCTCGGTCGGCCACGACCTCGTCGCCGGCCCAGGACTCGAACAGCTCGTGGGCGGTCTCCAGGAAGGTGCGCGCCCGCTCGTAGCGGTCCACCTGCGCGAGGTAGCCGCCGCGGCGGAAGTTCTCGCCGGTGAAGGCGTCCCAGGAGGTCACGACGTTCCAGGCGGCCCGGCCCTCGGACAGGTGGTCGAGGCTGGCGAACTGCCGGGCCACCTCGACCGGCTCGTTGAACGTCGAGCTGATCGTGCCGGCCAGCCCGAGGTGCTCGGTCACGGCGGCGAGGGCGGCCAGCACCGTGAAGGTGTCGGGGCGACCCACCACGTCGAGGTCGTAGATCCGCCCGTGCTGCTCGCGCAGCCGCAGCCCCTCGGCCAGGAAGAAGAAGTCGAACTTCGCGCGCTCCGCGGTCTGGGCCAGGTGCACGAACGAGCCGAAGTCGATGTGGCTTCCCGCGCGCGGGTCGCTCCACACCGTGGTGTTGTTGACGCCCGGGAAGTGGGCGGCCAGGTGGATCTGCTTGCGCGGGCGGCTCATCGGCGGGCTCCCGTCGGGGCGTAGCGGTTGTCGGGTCGGGCCAGGCCGAGCCGCTCGCGCAGGCCGCCCCCGTCGTACGACGTCCGGAACGCGCTGCGCCGCTGCAGCTCGGGGACCAGGTCGCGGGTGATCCGGCGCAGGTCGCCGGGCAGCGTGGCGGGCCGCAGCCGGAAACCGGCCAGACCGGCCTCGGCGCGGGCCTGCAGCAGGTCGGCGAGCGACGTGGCGGTGCCGACGAAGACCTCCGCGTCGCTGCTCAGCGGTCCGCCCGCCCGCTCGTCGAGGCGGGCCAGCCGGTCGGCGGCCTCGGCCTCGGTGTCGCCGAGGACCACCAGGAGCTCGCCGAGCACGAGCAGCGGCTCCGCCCGGCCGACCGCGGCCTCGACCTCGCGGACCCGCTCGACCTCGGAGCGGGCGTCCTCGCCGGAGTGCGGGGTCACGAGCACCACGTCGGCCGCACGCGCGGCGATCCGGACCGGCCGTACCTCGTGGGCGAGCACCACCACGAGCGGCTGGCCCTGCGGTGGCCGGGGCGTGATGGACGGGCCCCGCACCGAGAACCACCGGCCCTCGAAGTCGGCGTAATGCAGTCGCTCGCGGTCGATGAACCGTCCGGTCGCGACGTCGCGGATCTCGGCGCCGTCCTCCCAGCTGTCCCAGAGTCGGCGCTGCACCTCCACGTGGTCGGCGACCTCGTCCAGCAGGTCGTCGGTGCCGGGCAGCTCCCGCCGCCCGACCAGCCGATTCTCGTGCGCTCGTCCCGAAGCCTGCACCCGTACGCCGGCCCGCCCGCCGCTGACGTGGTCGAGCGTGGCGATCGCCTTCGAGACGTGGAACGGCTCGGTGTGCGTCGCCACGACGGTCGGGACCAGACCGACGTACCGGGTCAGCGGCGCCACCCGGGCCGCGATCAGCACCGCGTCGAGCCGGCCGCGGACCCGGTCGGTGCGGTCGTCGTACCCGCTGTAGGACTCGGTCTGGATCGCCAGCGAGTCCTCGATCGTCACCAGGTCGAGCAGCCCGGCCTCGGCCTCGCGGACCAGGTCGGCCCAGTACGGCGCCCGCAGCAGCTCGGTCGGTCGCGCGTCGTCCTCGCGCCAGGCCGCGGGGTGCCAGCCGGCCCCGTCCAGGGCGACGGCGAGGTGGAGTTGTTGAGTCACATCATTAAGTTAACCAAGTCAGTAAGAATAAGCGTCTGGTGTCTCAGGGAGGCGAGGTCGGGTGTCGGCGCGCGCCGACATCCGTCGGGCGGCGATCGACGTCGTCACGCGTCACTGCGACCACCGAGCCGTCGGCGGTCCCCGGAGGAGGGTCTGCGGTCCCGAGCTGGACACACGGGGAGGTGTGCCTACCCGGGACCGCAGGAGACGCGACCTTCGGGCGCCCGAAGGTCGCCCGGGCGGGCAACCCCTCCACGGCTGCGCGCCCACCCGCAGGCGCCCCATGAAGCACGCGTCGCCCCGAGAATAGTTCGGTGGACACGTGTCCACTAGGGCCACGAGGGGTGAAAGACCGGGTTACGACACGTCCTGCCGGAGCCCCAGCGACGTCACAGGCTTGCTTCGCGCATCCGGACGTCGAGCTCGGCCGAGCAGCAGGCTGCCAGGTCGCGCATCATGAGGATCTCTGCCGAGGTCCACTCCCGCGGCTCGTGGTCGATCGCGCACAGTGACCCGACGACGACGCCGCGCTCGTCCATGAGTGGCCAGCCGAGGTAGGCGACGACTCCCATGTCGCGGATCGCGCCGTTGGATCGGAGCTCGGGGTCCTCGCGGGCGTCGTCGACGACCAGACTGCGACCACCCTGAACGACGTGCTGGCAGAACGAGTGCGTGAGCGGGCTGGTCCCGGTGGTGCAGTAGGGCTCCGGCAGTTGCTTCGCCCCGCCCAGGAACACCTGGTGTGCGGACTCGAGGACGGTGACCAGGGCAACCGGCACCCCGACGGCGTTGCGGACGATCCGGGCGTACCGGTCGAACGGGTTCTCGATGTTTGGCACGTCGACCATCGGTTCGTCTCCTCGCGTCAATGCCAGGAGGATCCTCGGCACCGATCAACGGTCGTTAGACCTTCAACTTGTTTGACCCAGGATATCGACGGCCCGCGTTGGCACGTTTCATCCGTTCGGGCGAATCACGCTCACGGTGTCCGAGATCACCGCGTGACCAGGCATGCTCCTCCTCGGTCGAGGAGCACCCTTGCGGCCATGACTCACGGAGATGAGTCGTGCTCGGGCTCGACCTTGAACAACTGTAGGAGCTGCGGACATGCCTGCCGCCACGACCCGCCCTGGTGGCGGAGAGCACTCTTCAGTGCTGGCCTAGGTCCCCACCTGCCGACACGCTGCGGCCAGTCGATCGCCCCGATGCGCAGATGCTCCTGCCGAGACCTGTGCCACGACGAACGTCCGAGCTAGTGCTCCGGCCGGGAGATCCGTCTGAGGACCCCAGCCGGAACTGCTGGACCCATCTCCTCATCCGGCCGGCCAAGCCCGCCGCGGCGGCGGGTCGCTGGCCTGCACCAACTGTCTGGCGCCCCCGGCAGGACTCGAACCTGCGACCGGCGGATTAGAAGGCCGCTGCTCTATCCAGCTGAGCTACGGAGGCGTGGTGCCGTAGAGCCTAGGGGACTGCGTCCCCGACGCGTCCGACCCCCGGCGTGCGTGGTCCGGGCGCGCCGCCGACCAGGTCGTCTAGACCGAGCGGGCCGGCGCCTCGAGTCGGGGGAGCGCCGGCCGATCAGTGATCCATGGCATCCCCCACTGCCGCCGCTGCCCCGACCCCTCGACGCCGTACCGCCGCCGCCCTCGCGGGCGCGCTGGTCCTCGGCGCGCTGTCGTTCGTCGGCACCCTGGCCCTCGTCCCCGACCCGCCCGCCCCCCTCTGCCCCGACGGGACCGAGGTGTTCCGCCAGCCCGGAGGCCTGACCTCCTGCGCGCACGCCGACGTCGCGCCACGCGGCGTGGACATCACGAAACCAGTCGCGACCAGCGTCCTGCGGGCCCGGCCCGGCGCCGGCCCCGGCGCCCACGAGGTCGCCCAGGAGCTCGGCGTCCCGTCGACCCCGGCGGCCCAGGTCGCCAGCCCCGACGTCACCTGCGACGGCGACGGTACCAGCGGCTACCGCACCCAGGCGATGTACGTCGTCGAGGCGAACGCGACCAACCGGTTCGCGTCGCTGAAGTCGACCATGCAGGTCTGGGCGGCCGGCATCGACGACGTCGTCAACCGCTCGGCGGCGCTGACCGGCGGCGTGCGCCACGTCCGCTACGTCACCGAGGCCGGGGGCGGCGGCTGCGTCGCCAAGGTCCTCAACGTGACCGTCCCGGCCGGTTCGATGGTCAACTTCAACGCGACCATCAACGCCGTGAAGGCGCTCGGGTACGACAACCCGGCCCGCAAGTACATGATGTGGACCGACACCTCCGGCAAGGGGATCTGCGGCATCGCGGTGACCTACCCGTACGACACCGACGGGCAGGGCAACCCCAACAACGGCTCCTACCCGCAGTACACCCGGACCGACTCGCCCTGCTGGGGCCTCGGCAACAACGACTACGACCACTCGGTCGAGGCGCACGAGCTGGTGCACACCTTCGGGTCGGTCATGAAGACCGCGCCGCACGGCACCCGCAACGGCCACTGCTGGGACGAGTCGGACACCATGTGCTACGCCGACGGCGGCGGCTTCGCGATGAAGCAGGTCTGCCCGACCAACCGCGAGTACCTGCTCGACTGCAACGCCGACGACTACTTCTCGACCTACCCCGACCCGGGCTCCTGGCTCGACACCCACTGGAACGTCGCGGACTCGCGCTTCCTCATCGGTGGCGGCAACGGCACCGGCGGCGGGAGCAGCGGCACGCCGTCGGTCCTCGGCGCGACCATCGGCGTGAACAACCCGGCGGTCCCGGGTCTGTCCACCCAGGTGACGGTGACCCCGTCGCTGCCGACCGGTCGCACCCTGGCCTCGGTGGCCTGGAAGGCCGCGCGGGCCGACTGCACCTTCTCGACGCCGACGGCCGTGCAGTCCGACGTGACCTGCAGCGCCGCGGTCGTCACCAACACGCTGGTCACCGCCACGCTGGTCGACTCGACCGGCGCGAAGAAGGTCGTCAGCAGCCCGCTGACCTTCGCCACGAACACGGCCCGCCCCGTCACCGCCGTGCTGAAGGTCGACGGTCAGAGCAGCGCCAGCGGCGGGACCGCCTCGGCCTGCACCGGGGCCACCACCCCGGTGACCGTCACCCTCACCGACACCGCCACCGGCCAGCCGATCAAGGGCCTGGCACCGATCCTGGCGAAGACGACCGGCTCCAAGACGACCACGACGACCCTCGCGGCCAGCAAGGACGACGGCGTCGCCACGTCCAGCCACGCGATGCTCGCCGCCACCTCGTTCTCGGCCGCGACCAAGGCCACCAAGGTGTACGCCGCCGCCTCCGCGGTGACCAAGAGCGCCGCGGTCGCGGTCTGCACCCCGGAGCTCACGGCGACCGCGTCCACCCTCGCGCCCTGGTACGGCGACGCGGTGACCGTGTCCGGCACGCTCACCCGTGACGTGGCCGGCGTCGACGTCCCGCTCTCGGGGGTCTCGCTGCCGATCACCGCGACCACGACCAGCGTCGTCAAGGGCAAGACCGTCACCAAGGTGACCTCGCTCGGGTCGGCCAAGACCACGGCCAACGGCACGTTCAGCCTGGCCACGAAGCCGCTCGTCAACGGCACCCTCAAGGTGGCCCTCGCGACCACCAAGTCCTGGACGGGCAGCGCCGTCACGCTGGGCGACCTGGACGTGAAGGTCCCGACCACGGCCCTCGCCGGAGCGGTCGACAAGACCGACGTCGGCCACGGCCAGACCGTCGCCGTCACCGGCACGCTGACCAAGGCGACCGGCTCGGCGGTCGGGGTCTCCGGCGCCACGGTCTCGGTGCGGGTCACCACGGCCGGCAAGACCACCCAGGTCGGCACCGGGCGTACGACGGCCAACGGTTCCTACAGCATCCCGGTGGTCCTGAAGCAGAGCGGCGAGCTGTCGGTCGCCTTCGCGGGCGTCGCGGGCCTCCCGGCGGCGACCGACGTGGTCGACGACGTCACGGCGGGGACCTGGACGACGGCGCTGTCGACGCCGACGGCCAGCCCGGCGACCGTCGGCGTGGCGAAGCCGTCGGTCATCACCGGCACCCTGACCCGCACCTACCAGGGGGTCACCGAGCCGGCCCGCGGGACCCTGACGGTCGCCGTCGCGCCGACCACGGGCGCGGCGGGCACGGTCAAGGTGACCACCACCGCGAACGGCACCTTCACGCTGAAGGTGTCGCCCAAGGTGACCACGACGTACACGGTGCGGCTGGTCGGCCTCGTCGGCCACGCCGACTCGGCGGCCACGCCGGTGAAGGTGACGGTGTCCTAGGACACGAGGGCTCAGCCCGCGCCGGGGAGCGAGAAGTAGAAGGCGGCGCCCACCGACTTCTCGCCCTCGGCGCGGATCCGGCCACCGTGCAGCTCGACGATGCGGGCCACCGAGGCCAGGCCCAGGCCGGTGCCGGGGAACTCGCCCTCGGTGTGCAGCCGGCTCATCGGCCGGAACAGCCGGTCGGCCCGGTCGGGCGGGAACCCGTCGCCGTTGTCGCGGACCACGAAGGTCGTCAGCGGGTCCGGCTCGCCGATCTTGTCGACGGGGGCGCGCTCCAGCGAGATCCGCGCGGACGGCGTGCGGCCGGTGTACTTCACGGCGTTCCCGATGAGGTTCTCCAGCACCATGTGGGCCAGCACCGGGTCCGCGACGGCGTGCAGCCCGTCTTCGACCCGGATCTCGACGTCGCGGTCGGCGACCGTCGGCTCGAGGGAGCGGGCCACGTCGCGGCCGATCTCGGACAGGTCGACCGGCGCCGGCTCGATCGGCCGGTTGGTGATCCGGTAGATCGCCAGCATCCGGTCGATCTGCTCGGCCATCCGCTGACCGGCGCCCGCGATCGTCTGGGCGAAGCCGAGGGCCTCGCGGTCCGCGGGGGACAGCGAGTCCTCCAGGAGCTCGGCGTACCCGAGGATCGCACCGAGGGGGCTGCGCAGGTCGTGGGCGATGGTCTGCACCGCCGCCTCCAGCTCGTCGGCCCGGGCGGCGGCCGAGTCGCGCTCCGCGCTCCGTCGTACGACGGCGCTGCGCAGCTCGAGGTTCTCGAGCGCCACCGCCGCGCTGTTGGCCAGCACCTCCAGCAGCCGGACCTGCGCCGGCGACGCGGTGTGCTCGACCGACCAGTAGGCGCCCAGGACGCCGATGGGGGAGGCACTGCGGATCGGCGCCATGGCCAGGCTCTTCACGAAGGTGGGCCGGTAGGCGTCGTGCGGGACCCGCGGGTCGACGTAGATGTCGGAGATCTGGACGCTCTGCCGGTGGAGCATCGCCCAACCGCTCACGCACGAGTCGAGCGGGAAGCGGCTGCCCTTCCACAGCGGGCTGACGGCGTTCTCGTCGGCGTAGAAGCACGTGCTGTCCTCACGGAGCACCACGGACGCGCCGTCCGCGTCCATCACGGTGCGGATCGCGGCGGTCACGACCTCGGTGACCCGCTCGAGCGAGTCGGCCGTGGAGAGCAGCTCGACGGTGCGGGTCAGCAGCTCGCCGTGCTGGCCGTGCCGCTCGTCGTCACGGCGCTCGTCGTACACGGTCGCTGACATGCGTCCCCCGGATCGCGTTAGGCCCCCACCCTGCGGGTGATCGTAGAGGTGGAGGCGCTCTCCGCTCCCTGCCCCCGGGGGTATCAGCCGAGGTGGCGGCCCATCCACTCCTCGACGTCCGCGGAGCTCCGGGGGAGCGACGCCGAGAGGTTGCGGTTGCCCTCGGCGGTGACGAGGACGTCGTCCTCGATGCGGATGCCGGTGCCGCGCAGCTCGGCCGGGACGAGCAGGTCGTCCTCCTGGAAGTACAGGCCGGGCTCGACGGTCAGCACCATGCCGGCCGCCAGCGTGCCCTTGGTGTAGGCCTCGGTCGACGCGTGCCCGCAGTCGTGGACGTCCATGCCGAGCATGTGGCTGGTGCCGTGCAGCGTCCACCGGGCGTACGTGCGGTCGTCGGGGTCGAGCGCCTGCTCGGCCGGCACCGGCAGCAGGCCCATCCCCTCCAGCCCGTGCGCGAGCACGGTCATCGACGCCTGGTGGATGTCGGTGAACGGTACGCCGGGGCGCACCGCGTCGATGCCGGCCTGCTGGGCGGCGTGGACCAGGTCGTAGAGGTCGCGCTGGACGGGGGTGAAGGTGCCGTCGACCGGCAGGGTCCGGGTGACGTCGGCGGTGTAGAGCTGGTGGCCCTCGACGCCCATGTCGAGCAGGACCAGCTCGCCGGGGGTGATCGGGCCGGAGTTCTCGATCCAGTGCAGCGTCGTCGCGTGTGAGCCGCCGCCGACGATGGAGTCGTAGCCGATGTCGTTGCCCATCGCGCGGGCCCGCCGGAAGAACGTGCCCTCGATCCAGCGCTCGCCGTACTGCTGGACCTGGGGCCACTCGCGGACGCTGTCCTCGAAGCCGAGGGCGGTGATGTCGCAGGCCTCCTGGAGCTGCTCCACCTCCCAGTCGTCCTTGACGAGCCGCATCTCCGAGGCCACGCGGGCGAGGTCGTCGTCGAGGGCGCCGTCGGCGGAGACGAGGCGGTCGACGTGGGCCGACACGCCGCGGTGCACCCGGGTCTTGGCGGGGGAGTTGCGGCCGAGGTCGTCGGCCAGCCGGTCGACGTGACGCACCTCGATGCCGAGGGAGTCGGAGAGCTCGCGGGCCGAGGGCCGCCGGCCGGCCCACAGCTCGCCGTACTGCCGGTCGCGGAAGAACTCGTCGGTCTCGCGGGACGAGCGCGGGCGGGCGTAGAGCACCGCCTCGCCGTCGGTCAGCACCAGCACCGCGTCGGTGGTCTGGTTGCCGGAGAAGTAGGTGTGGGCGGTGTCGGAGCGGAAGCGGTAGTCGGTGTCGTTGGACCGGACCTTGAAGGTGCCGGCGGGCAGCACCAGCCGCTCGCCGGGGAAGACCTCGGCCAGCCGCTGCCGACGCTCCGCGGCCCGGTCGGCGACGGGCTGACGCGGGAGGTCGAGCTCGCGGTCGCCCCAGCCGGTGCGCATGAACGCGGAGTAGGCCTCGGGGACCGCCGGGTCGTGCGACTCGGTCTTCGGCTCGGCTGATTCCGGGGTGGTCTGATCGCTCACCTTCGCCACTGTACGCCGGGGATCCCGCAGGTCAGGACGCCCGACGATAGGCTGCGCCCGTGCCAGGAGCCCGTCGAGACAGCGTCGCCTTCACGGTCCTCGTGACCGTGCTGGTGATCGGTGGCGCCGCCGTGATGCTCCTGGTGATCGCGCTGTCCGGCGCTCCGCGCACCCTGCTGCTCGCGACCGCGCTGGCCGCGCTGCCCGTCGTCCCGCTGGTGTGCTGCTACCTCTGGCTCGACCGCTACGAGCCCGAGCCGCGGGCGCTGCTGCTGATGGGGCTGCTGTGGGGCGGCTTCGTCGCCACCGCCGCGGCCATCCTGATCCAGGGCGTCGGCGGCCTGGTGGCCGGGTTCAGCGAGGACGCGAGCCTGGCCGTGGTCGCGCCCGTGACCGAGGAGCTCAGCAAGGGTGCCTTCCTGGTCCTCCTGCTGTGGTGGCGCCGGGCCGAGCTCGACGGGATCCTCGACGGCATCGTCTACGCCGGCATGGTCGGCATCGGCTTCGCGTTCACCGAGAACATCCTCTACCTCGCCGCCGCCTACAACGGCACCGACGGCACCGGCCCGGGCGGCACCGAGGCGCTGACCGCGACCTTCGTCGTGCGCTGCCTGTTCAGCCCGTTCGCCCACCCGCTGTTCACCACGTTCATCGGCATCGGCGTCGGCGTGGCGGTCACGTCGCGCAGCGGCGCCGTACGCCTGCTGGCCCCGCTGGGCGGGTACGCCGTCGCCGTGCTCACCCACGGACTCTGGAACGGCGCCACGATCTTCGGCTTCGGCAGCTTCGCCCTCGTGTACGTCGTGCTGATGATCCCCGCGCTCGGAGGCCTCGCCTGGCTGGCCGTCTGGGCCCGCCGCTCCGAGCGCCGGATGCTGGCGGTGGCCCTGGACGACGCCGCCCGCCGCGGGCTGATCCCCGGCACCGACATCGGCTGGGTGGTCGACCTGCAGGCGCGTCGGCTCGCGCGGGCGCACGCCCGGCAGGCCGCCGGACCGGCCGCGGAGCGGGCGATGCGGGACTACCAGCAGGCGGCCATCGAGCTCGGCTTCCTGCACCATCGCTTCCTGCGCGGCACCCCGCCGCCCGACTTCGCGGCCCGCGGACAGGACTACGTCGCGAGGATCGGGGCCGTTCGCCCGTTCATCGCCTTTCCCGGACAGGTGGTACCCACCCGATGACAGCTTCCCAGGAGACCGCGGGCAGCGGCGCGCAGATGCTGACCGCACTGGTCCGGCTGCGCGGCGCGCTGCAGGCCGCCGAGCTGCCGCTCGACGCTCCCGGGGCCGACGAGCAGCGTGGGTCGCGGGCGGAGCTGGTCGACCAGCTGGAGGACTACGTCATCCCGCGGGTGATGACCGTCGAGGCGCCGCTGCTGGTCGTGGTCGGTGGCTCCACGGGCGCCGGCAAGTCCACCCTGGTCAACTCGCTGGTCGGACGCCGGGTGACCGAGCCCGGTCTGCTCCGGCCGACCACCCGCTCGCCCGTCCTGGTGCACCACCCCGACGACGCCGCCTGGTTCGGCCAGGACCGGCTGCTGCCCGACCTGCGCCGCGTCGACCACCCCACCAACGACCACGACGCGCTCCAGCTGGTCGCCGCCGAGACCGTGCCGGCCGGCCTGGCGATCCTCGACGCCCCTGACGTGGACTCCGTCGAGGAGCCCAACCGGGTGCTGGCCGCCCAGCTGCTCGCCGCCGCCGACATGTGGCTCTTCGTCACCTCCGCCGCGCGCTACGCCGACCAGGTCCCGTGGGAGCACCTCAAAGCAGCCGCGCAGCGCTCGGCCGCCGTGGCGATCGTGCTCGACCGCACGGCCGCCGACGCCGTCCAGACGGTCTCGACCCACCTGGCCCGGATGCTGGCCAGCCGCGGCCTGAAGGACTCGCCGCTGTTCATCGTCCACGAGGGGCCGATCGACCAGGACGGGCTGCTCCCGCGTCGCCACGTCGCCGAGGTCCGCGCCTGGCTGGCCTCGCTGGCCGTCGACACGAGCGCCCGCGACGGCGTCGTCCGCCAGACGCTGGAGGGCTCGATCCGCGCGATCACCCGCCGCGCCCACCCGGTCGCCGACGCGGTCGCCGCCCAGGTGACCGAGCTCGACGTGCTGCGCGCCGACGTCGCCACGGCGTACGACGAGGCCGGGGCCGCGCTCGTCGCCGGCTCGGGCGACGGCACCCTGCTCCAGGGCGAGGTCCTGGCCCGCTGGGAGGACTTCGTCGGCACCGGCGAGCTGCTGCGCAGCCTCGAGGACAAGGTCGGCTGGCTGCGCGAGCGCGTCGTCAACGCGGTCAAGGGCAAGCCCCAGCAGGCCGAGCGGGTGATGGTCGCCGTCGAGTCCGGCCTCGAGAATCTCATCCTCGAGCGCGCCGAGACGACCGCCGCCGCGCTCGCCGCCACCTGGCGCGAGAAGCCCGCCGGCGCGGGCGTCCTGGCCGGCTCCGCCGGGCTCGAGCGGGCCGGGCGCGAGCTCCGTCGTACCGCTGAGCGGGCGGTGCGCGACTGGCAGCAGGACGTCACGGAGCTGGTCCGCCTGGAGGGCTCGGGCCAGCGCACCGCCCGGTTCCTCGCCTACGGCGTGCAGGGGCTGTCCGTCGCCCTGATGGTCTCGGCGCTCGACCAGGCCTCGACCCAGCCGTCGTCCGCGGCCGGGCGCAGCCTGCTCGACGCGGTGTTCGGACCCGCGCCGACCGCCGACTTGGTCGCCCGGGCCCGCGACACGCTGGAGTACCGCCTCGGCGACCTCGTCGAGACCGAGCGGCGCCGCTGGACGGCCGTCCTGGACGCCCTCCCGGTCAGCCCCGACGCGGCGGCGCAGCTGCGCCAGGCCGCCCGGCGCGTCGACGACGTGCGCTTCGCCAGCGTCCCGCGGAGCGACGAGAGCACCGACTGAGGCCCGGCTGGCTCCGGCCGCCCGCCGGGAGCGGGGCCGGAGCCTCTAAGGTGAGGCCACCACTGTCGTACCTGGGTTGGAGAACATGACGTCCTTGCTGGAGGGGGCCAAGCAGCTGGTCACCCGGGGCACCGACATCGGCGCCCGGATCGAGGGCCTGGAGGCCGCGGCCGAGGCTGCGAGCGGCCGGCTCGACGAGGCCCTGGTGACCGAGGCCCGCGAGGTGGCCGACCGGGCCGCCGGGCGGCTGCGGCTGTCGGCCGAGCACACCGTCGTCGGCATCGCCGGCGCCACCGGGTCCGGGAAGTCCTCGACGTTCAACGCGCTGACCGGCCTCGAGCTGTCGGCCGTCGGCGTCCGCCGTCCGACCACGTCCTGGGCCACGGCCTGCGTGTGGGGCACCGACGGGGCCCGCGAGCTCCTGGAGTGGCTCGGCATCCCCGACCGCCACCAGACGACGCGCGACTCGATGCTCGACACCCGACGCGAGGACAACGCGCTCGACGGCGTCGTCCTGCTCGACCTGCCCGACCACGACTCGACCGAGGTGTCCCACCACCTCGAGGTCGACCGACTGGTCGCCCTCGCCGACCTGCTCGTGTGGGTCCTCGACCCGCAGAAGTACGCCGACGCGGCCATCCACGACCGCTACCTCGAGCCGCTGAAGACCCACGACGAGGTCATGGTGGTGGTGCTCAACCACATCGACTCCGTGCCCGAGGAGCGTCGCCAGGCGATGCTCGACGACGTACGACGCCTGCTCGACAACGACGGTCTCGCCAAGGTCCCGGTCATCGCCATCAGCGCCCGCCAGGGCATCGGCCTCGACGAGCTGCGTGCCGAGATCGGTCGCCGGGTCGCCGAGAAGAAGATGACCCGCACCCGCCTCGAGGCCGACATCCGCGCCGCCGCGGGTCGCCTCGACGCGGCCAGCGGCGAGGGCCGCACCCGCAGCCTCCCCGCCGGTCGTGCCCAGTCGTTCGAGACCGCCCTCGGCGAGGCCGCGGGCGTGCCCACGGTCGTCGACGCGGTCGAGCGCTCCACGCGCATCCGCGCGACCCGCGCCACCGGCTGGCCGGCCGTCTCCTGGATCGCCGGCCTGCGCGGCGATCCGCTGAAGAAGCTCGAGCTCGACGTCGGGGACTCCGCGGGTCGCCTCTCGGGCCGTGCCACTGCCGCGCCGACCTCGGTCTCCGTGCAGCGCGCCCGGGTCGACACCGAGGTGCGGGCGCTGGCCGACGACGCCTCCGAGGGCCTCGGCGCTCCCTGGGCGGCCTCCGTCCAGCGGGTCTCCGTCTCGCGCATCCCCGAGCTGGGCGACCGGCTCGACGCCGCGCTGGCGGCCACCGACCTGGGCGGCCAGCGGCTGCCCGGCTGGGTCAGCCTGGTCCGGGTGCTCCAGTGGCTGCTGCTCCTCGGAGCGGTCGGCTGCGGGATCTGGGCGGGCCTCGCCGCCGCCGGCGTCACGGGTGACGCGCCGGAGGTGGGCGGCCTCGCCGTACCCCTCGTGGTGGCGGTGGCCTGCGTCGTGGTCGGGATCGCGCTGGCCCTGGTCTGCCGCGGCACCGTCGCCGGGGCGGCCAAGGAGCGTGCCGAGTCGGTGCGCAAGCGTCTGGAGGGCTCGATCTCCGAGGTCGCCTCCGAGCTGGTCGTCCGGCCGGTCGAGGCCGAGCTGGCCGCCTACAGCGCGCTGAAGTCGGGCGTGGCCAAGGCGCAGCGGGCCTGACGCCGGGCCTGACACCGGGCCCGACGTCGGGCCACCTGTCGTCCACAGCAGGCGGTCCCGCAGGGCTCGTCCCCAGGGTCGGTCCGGGGCGGCGGCGGCTGTCGGCGCACGGTCGGAGTCTCGAGGCTCACCCCGGCCGCGAGGGCGGCCGCGACTAAGGAGAGTCCCATGACCGACACCTTCGTGACCCTGCACGGCTGGCTCGGCGGCGACGTGCAGGTGCGCCAGGCCGGCGACGCCCAGGTCGCCAGCTTCCGCCTCGGCTGCACCCCGCGGCGCTACCAGCGCCGCAGCGACAGCTGGGTCAACGGCCCGACCCAGTGGTACTCCGTGGACGCCTGGCGGTCCCTCGGCGACAACTGCCGCGACTCGCTGCGCCGCGGCGACCCGGTCGTCGTGCACGGCCGTCTCGAGGCCCAGGTCTGGGTCAACAGCGCCGGCGTCGAGGTGACCTCGTTCGTGGTCGAGGCCACCAGCGTCGGCCACGACCTGACGCGCGGCGTCAGCCGGTTCACCAAGACGACGCGCGCCGAGACGGGCCCGGCGCCGTCGCCGGACCGGTCCGCCATGGAGGACGCGGCGGCCCCGGCCGCGTGAGCCGTCCCGGGGCGGGCCGACCCCGGACGGCCCCGCCCCGGTCCGTGGCCCACGGAACCACTAGCCTGGGAACCATGGCGGAATATGTGTTCACCCTGCGCAACGTGCGCAAGGCCCACGGCGACAAGGTCGTCCTCGACAACGTGACCCTCTCGTTCCTGCACGGGGCGAAGATCGGCGTCGTCGGCCCCAACGGCACCGGCAAGTCCTCGCTGTTCAAGATCATGGCCGGGCTCGACAAGGCCAACAACGGCGACGCCATCCTCGATCCCGGGGCCACGGTCGGGATGCTCCAGCAGGAGCCGCCCCTGACCGAGGGCAAGACGGTCCTCGAGAACGTCGAGGAGGCCGTCGCCGAGACCAAGGCCAAGATGGCCCGCCTCGACGAGCTCTACATGCTCATGGGTGACCCCGACGCCGACCAGGACAAGATCGCGACCGAGGCCGGCGACCTGCAGACCGAGCTCGACGCCGCCAACGTCTGGGACCTCGACAGCCGCCTGGACCAGGCGATGGACGCGCTGCGGTGCCCGCCGCCGGACGCGATCGTCGACAACCTCTCCGGTGGTGAGCGGCGCCGGGTCGCGCTCTGCAAGCTGCTGCTCCAGCAGCCCGACCTGCTGCTCCTCGACGAGCCCACCAACCACCTCGACGCCGAGTCGGTGCAGTGGCTGGAGGGTCACCTCAAGGACTACCCGGGCGCCGTCCTGGCCATCACCCACGACCGCTACTTCCTCGACAACGTGGCCGAGTGGATCCTGGAGCTCGACCGCGGCCAGACCCACCCCTACGAGGGCAACTACTCGACCTATCTCGAGACCAAGCGCGACCGGCTCAAGGTCGAGGGGCTCAAGGACGCCAAGCGCGCCAAGATGCTCGAGAAGGAGCTGGAGTGGGTCCGCTCCAACGCCAAGGCCCGCCAGACCAAGAGCAAGTCCCGTCTCGCGCGCTACGAGGAGATGGCGGCCGAGGCCGACCGGATGCGCAAGATCGACACCTCCGAGATCAACATCCCGGCCGGTCCGCGCCTCGGTGACGTCGTCCTCCAGGCCGAGCACCTCACCAAGGGCTTCGAGGGCCGCACGCTCATCGACGACCTGTCCTTCTCGCTGCCCCGCGCCGGCATCGTCGGCGTGATCGGCCCCAACGGCGTCGGCAAGACCACGCTGTTCCGGATGATCACCGGTGGTGAGCAGCCCGACGGCGGCAAACTCGACGTGGGCCAGACGGTGAAGCTCTCGTACGTCGACCAGACCCGCGGCGGCATCGACCCCAACAAGAACGTCTGGGAGGTCGTGTCCGACGGGCTCGACTTCATCAAGGTCGCCAACTTCGAGATGAACTCGCGCGCCTATGTCGCCTCGTTCGGCTTCAAGGGCCCCGACCAGCAGAAGAAGGCGGGCGTGCTCTCCGGTGGTGAGCGCAACCGCCTCAACCTGGCGCTCACCCTGAAGATGGGCGGCAACCTGCTGCTGCTCGACGAGCCCACCAACGACCTCGACGTCGAGACCCTGTCGTCCCTCGAGGACGCGCTGCTCGACTTCCCGGGCTGCGCCGTGGTCACCTCCCACGACCGGTGGTTCCTCGACCGCATCGCCACCCACATCCTCGCGTGGGAGGGCACCGACGAGAACCCGGCCCAGTGGTTCTGGTTCGAGGGCAACTTCGCGTCGTACGAGGAGAACAAGATCGAGCGCCTCGGCCTCGAGGCCGCTCGCCCGCACCGCGTCACCCACCGCCGCCTGACCCGCGACTGACCACACCGCCGACCCGTCACTCAATGCCCCGGACACGCCGTACGTCGGGCAGGGAGTGACGGGTCGGCGTTCGTGCGGGCGGGCCGAGCTGAGTCCGCCCGCGTGACCTGGATGGGTCCCGACATGCCCGTCACGCTCGCTCGACCGAAATGCGTTCAATCCGCTGGTGGCTGGCTGCTCGTTGGTCGAGTAGCGAGCGCCAGCGAGCGTATCGAGACCTGGTGGGCCCGCCGTACGGCCTCGTTCGTCTCGCGGTCTCGGGGTGGCCCCGGGATTGTGCCTGCGAGATCTGGTTGGGTCTCGACACGCGCGTCACGGCTTCGCAGGCTCAGCCGTGGCGCTCGTGTCTCGACACGCGCGTCACGGCCTCGCAGGCTCAGCCGTGGCGCTCGCTCGACCGAGGTGCACGTCAGTCCGCTGGTGGCTGGCTGCTCGTTGGTCGAGTAGCGAGCGCCAGCGAGCGTATCGAGACCTGGTGGGCCCGCCGTACGGCCTCGTTCGTCTCGCGGTCTCGGGGTGGCGCCGGGATTGTGCCTGCGAGATCTGGTTGGGTCTTGACACGCGCGTCACGGCTTCGCAGGCTCAGCCGTGGCGCTCGCTCGACCACCACTGTGAGGTCCGCTGGCGCGTCCCTCACCGACCGAAATGCGTCAGTCCGCTGGCGCGGCCTGACGCATTTCCATCTCGGGGTGGGCGGCGACGAGGTTGTCGGAGACGGCGTCCATGACCCGGCCGACGGCGGCGAAGTCGTCGCCGTCGACCAGGTCGACGAGGTGCGCGCGTACGCCGGCGACGTGGACGTGGGCGGCCCGCTCGAGCAGGTCGCGGCCCTGGGTGGTCAGCCCGCAGATGATGCCGCGACCGTCCTCGGGCGAGTTGCTGCGCCGGACCAGCCCGGCGCGCTCCATCCGGGTGACGGTGTGCGTGACCCGGCTCCGGCTGTGGGCAAGGGCGTCGGCGAGCTGGGCCATCCGCATCCGGCCCTCGCGCTCGGAGAGGCGGACGAGGATCTCGTACTCGACGAGCGAGAGGTCGAAGGTGCGCCTGAGGTCGTCGTCGAGGCGGTCCAGGAGCAGCGTGGTGCCCATCAGATAGGCCCGCCAGGAGCGCTGCTCCTGGTCGTCGAGCCAGTGGGTTCCCGAACCGGCCGCTGCGTCTGCCACGCGCGGCAGTCTATGTCGGCCTGTCGCCGGCACCTGGTAGACCGGGCCCATGGCAGAGAGGCGGATCGATCGCACGAGCGTGCTGCGCCACCGTGCCCGGCAGCAGGACCTCACTCGTTCGGGCGAGGCCGGCGACTCGCGGGTGCTCGACCTCGGGGTCCAGGACACCGGTCCCGACGGGTTCCGCTGGGCCCTGGAGCTCCGGGGCGTCCGCCCGCCGCCCGACGACGTGTTCCTCGCCTGGACCCTGCGCGGGGCGCCGCACGCCTACCGGCGCTCGGAGGCGGCCGCGGTCGCGGCGGCGACCGCGCCCCTCGACGAGGCGGATGCGGCGAAGCGGGTCTTCGACGCCTCGCGGCCCCTGAGGAAGGCCGGCATCCCGGTCCTCGACGCGCTCGACCGGGTGGCGGAGACGATGAGCGAGGTCGCCGGTCGCCGGCGGGTGGTGAAGGGGGAGATGTCGAGCGCCCTGACCGACCGGCTGCCGGATCCCTACCTGCGTTGGTGCGAGCCATGCCGGGCCACCCACACCTACGAGCAGCCGTTCCGTCTCGCCGCGCTCCAGGCCGGTCTGGAGCTGGAGGCCGACACCTCGCCGCCGGTGCTGCGGCGGATCCCCGGCTGGCGCGGACCCGCGAAGCGAGTGCCGCCCCACCTCGACCCGATCCGCGGCGTCCTGCGCCTGCTCGGCCCGGCGAGCCCTCAACTGGTGGCCGGCTACCTCGACGCGCCGGTGCGGGTGGTCAAGCAGCACTGGCCGGACGACGTCGTCCCCGTCGAGGTGGACGGCGAGACGCTCGACGTCCTGGCCGAGGACCTCGACGCGATGGCCGATCCAGGGGAACCTTCGGGCGTGCGCCTGCTCGGCCCCTTCGACCTGTTCCTGCAGGGCCGGGACCGCGAGCTCGTGGTCCCCGACGCCGACGCCCGCCGGGACCTCTGGCGCACGCTCGGACGGCCCGGGGGAGTGCTCGCGGGCTCCGAGGTCGTCGGCAGCTGGCGGCCCCGGTCGAAGGGTCGCCGGCTGCAGCTCGCCGTCACCGTCTGGGACGGCGGGCCGCTGCCCGCAGGGCTGGACGAGCAGGCAGAACGCCTGGCCACCTTCCGGGGCCAGGCGTTCGCGGGGTACGTCACCGACGGCGGATGAGATCAGGCCGCCGGCCACGGTCTCGACACGCGCGCCGCTCGCTCGACCATCGGCAGCAAGGCCGCTGAGCGTCCCTGCTAGATCCGCTCCAGGATCATCGCCATGCCCTGGCCGCCACCGACGCACATGGTGATCAGGCCGGTGGACTTGTCGTGCCAGTCGAGGCTGTTGAGCATGGTGTTCTGCAGCCGGGCTCCGGTCATGCCGAAGGGGTGCCCGACGGCGATCGCGCCGCCGTTGACGTTGAGGCGGTCGATGTCGATGCCGAGGTCCTGGTACGACGGCACGACCTGCGCCGCGAAGGCCTCGTTGATCTCGACCAGGTCGATGTCGCCGATGCTCATCCCGGCGTGCTTCAGCGCGTTGCGGGTCGCCTCGACGGGGCCGAGGCCCATGATCTCGGGGGAGAGGCCGGAGACGCCGGTCGAGACGATCCGGGCCAGCGGGGTGAGCCCCAGCTCGGCGGCCTTCGTGTCCGACATGATGACGACGGCGGCCGCGCCGTCGTTGAGCGGGCAACAGTTGGCGGCGGTGACCACGCCGTCGGGGCGGAAGACCGGCTTGAGCTGGCTGGCCGCCTCGATCGTGACCCCGGCGCGGGGGCCGTCGTCCTTCGACACGACCGTGCCGTCGGGGGTGGTGACCGGGGTGATCTCGCGCTCCCAGAAGCCGTCGTTGATGGCCTTCTCGGCGAGGTTCTGCGAGCGGACGCCGAACTCGTCGAGCTCCTGGCGCGACAGGCCACGGATCTTGGCGACGTTCTCGGCGGTCTGACCCATGGCGATGTAGGCGTCCGGCAGGATGCCGTCCTCGCGCGGGTCGTGCCACTCCGGCGTCGTCGTACCGTCGCCGGCCGCGGTGGCCTTGGTGCGCTGCTCCGCGTCGGCGAACAGCGGGTTCTTGGTGTCGGGCCAGTGGTCGGAGGTGCCCTTGGCGAACCGCGACACCATCTCGACGCCGGCCGAGATGAAGACGTCGCCCTCGCCCGCCTTGATCGCGTGGAAGGCCATCCGGCTGGTCTGGACCGACGACGAGCAGTAGCGGGTGATGGTGGCGCCGGGGACGCTGTCGAGGCCCAGCAGCACGTTGACGATCCGGGCCATGTTGTTGCCGGACTCGCCGCCCGGCAGGCCGCAGCCGAGGTAGTGGTCGTCGATCGTGGCCGCGTCGAGGGCGGGGATCTTGTCGAGCGCCGCCTGGATGATCGTCGCCGACAGGTCGTCGGGACGCAGGTCCTTCAGCGACCCCTTGTTCGCGCGGCCGATGGGCGAGCGAGCTGCGGAAACGATGACGGCCTCGGGCATGGGTCACTCCTGGGTAGACGGCGCTGTCGGGGTGGTGCGCTCGCCACCCTAGACGCCGTCGTGGAGTCGCGGCAGTGAGGCGTACGTCACGAAATCAGAACGTGTTCCACCTCGGCGTCAGTCCTCCAGGGCGAGCGACCCCAGGGTCTGGGCCACGGCGCCGCCGAGGAAGGCGGGTCGCTCGGTCGGCGCCTTGAGCAGCGCGGCGAGCAGGATGCCGTCCATCGAGGCGACCAGCCACTCGGCCGCCTCGGGTCCGTGGCTCTTGCCCCGCGCGCAGAGGATGCCGTCGACCACCTCGATGAGGGCCGTGCGCGCCGCGCCGAGGACCTCGGCGAGATCGCGGTCGCGGGCGGCCTCGATCGCCAGCTCCTGGCGGGCGAGCAGCATCTCCGGGTGGTCGAGCCAGCTCAGGAAGAGCCGTCCGGTCGCCTCGACATGGGGCTCGATGTCGTCGTCGTCGGGCAGGTGGTCGAGCTCGGCGGCCAGTGCTGCGACGTCGGCGCCCAGTCCGGCCGCGACGTACTCGGTGAGAGCGGTCAGCAGCGCCTTCCGCGTGCGGAGGTACGCCGAGCAGGACCCCTCGGGCAGCCCGGCCTGCCGGTCGACCGCGCGGTGCGTGAGTCCGCGCAGGCCCTGCTCCGCGAGCACCTGCAGGGCGGCGTCGAGCAGGACCCGCCGACGCGGGCTGAGCTCGGGGGCGGGCGAGGTCACAGCTGGTTCTCCGAGGTGAGTTGGGGGCGTGAGGACGTGTGGGCCGCGACACTACCGCTCCGACTTGCGCGGGAGCGCGGACCGGCGTACTTTCTACAGATGTAGAGATTCTACAGAGGTAGAAAGGACAACCACCATGTACGACATCGCCACCCCCGCCGTGATCACCTTCCTCGTCGGCTTCGCCGTCCTCCTCGTCGCGGGCGTCGTCGCCCTCGCCGCCGGGACCGCCCAGCTGGTCACCACCCTGCGCAGCGAGCGTCAGGTCCGGATCGCGCGCCACGAGACCATCGGCGCCCACTACTTCGGCCTCGCCGGCAGCCACTGATCCCGGCCGGCGCCCGCTCTGGCAGCATCGGGGCGTGCGCCACACGTACGAGTGCCCGCTGCGGTGGGCCGACCTCGACCTCCTCGGGCACGTCAACAACGTCGTGTACGTCGACTACCTCCAAGAGGCGCGGGTCGACATGCTCCGCACCCACCGTCCGGCCCGGCCGGCGGGTGAGCTGGTCGACGGCCTGGTCGTCGTCCGGCACGAGGTGCAGTACCTCCGGCCCCTGACGTTCCGGTTCCGGCCGGTCACCATCGAGTGCTGGGTGACCGAGGTCCGGGCCGCGAGCTTCACGATGGCCTACGAGATCTACGACGCCGACCCCGACGAGCCGTCGGGCCGTCGGGTCTACCTCCGCGCGACCACCGTGCTCACGCCGTACGTGTTCGCCGAGGAGCGCCCGCGCCGGCTGACGTCCGACGAGCGGGCCACTCTGGCCGAGCTCCTGGAGCCGACCGAGCCGGTCGACCGTCCCGAGCGCACCCCCGTCCGCACCAGCGACACCGGCCACTACCCGGTCGCCGTGCGCTTCTCGGACGTCGACGTCTACGGCCACGTCAACAACGTCAAGTACTTCGAGTACCTCCAGGAGGCCCGGATCGCGCTGATGGCGCGGCTTTGGGGCGACGACTGGAGCACCGCCGGGCGGGCCCACGTCGTGGTCGCCCGGATCGACGTCGACTACCGGGTCCCCATCCTCTTCCGGGCCGAGCCGTACGACGCCTGGACCTGGATCGCCCGCGTCGGCACCACCTCCGTCGTCATGGAGTCCGAGATCCGCGACGGCGACGTCGTGCTCGCCCGGGCCCGCGTGGTGCTGGTCTTCTTCGACAAGGCGACCCAGCGCGCGACCGCGCCGGAGGCCGCGCTCCGCGACCCCCTGGTGGAGTTCAGTCGAACGTGTTGACCATGAACTGGGCGGCGTGCGTCACGTAGTCCCAGAACTGCGCGTCCTGCTCGGGCGTCAGGTCCGCGGCGTCCAGCCCGGCCCGGAAGTGCGTCAGCCAGTGGTCCTTCGACTCCGGGTTGACCGCGAACGGCGCGTGCCGCATCCGCAGCCGCGGGTGACCGCGCTGCTCGGAGTACGTCGACGGCCCGCCCCAGTACTGCACCAGGAAGTCGCGAAAGCGCCCCTCGGCCGGGCCGAGGTCCTCCTCGGGGTACATCGGGCGCAGCACCTCGTCGGTCGCGACGCCCTCGTAGAAGGTCTTCACGATCAGCGCGATCGTGTCGTACCCGCCGATCTCGTCGTAGAAGGTGCTCACGAGCCCATTGTCGCGCCCGTGCAAGACTCGCCCCGACCCGCCCCACCACCGAGGAGTTGACCGCAGATGCCCACCACTCGCCAAGCGACCACGAACTGGGAAGGCACCCTCTTCGAGGGCTCCGGCAAGGTCACCCTGGAGTCGTCCGGGATCGGCACGTACGACGTGTCGTGGCCCTCGCGCGCCGAGGCGGCCAACGGCAAGACCAGCCCCGAGGAGCTGATCGCCGCCGCCCACTCGTCCTGCTTCTCGATGGCCTTCTCCAACGGCCTCGCGAAGAACGACACCCCGGCCACCACGCTCAAGACGACCGCCGAGGTCGAGCTGACCCCCGGCACGGGGATCACCGGCATCAAGCTGACGGTCGTCGGCGTCGTCGAGGGCATCGACGAGGAGAAGTTCAAGGAGCTGGCCCAGGCCGCCAAGGAGGGTTGCCCGGTGAGCCAGGCGCTCGCCGGCACCACGATCACGCTGGACGCCTCGCTCGCCTGAGCCCCACCCGCAGAAACTGAGGGCCGAGTCAGCACTACTAGTGCTGACTCGGCCCTCAGTTTCTGCGGACTCGGCGATCTCGGGTCAGGTGGGGGAGTCGGACTCCTCGGCGGCCTTCTTCTCGTCGCGGTGCCAGATGACCCGCTGGGCGAAGGGGATCTCGATGCCCTCGTGGTCGAAGCGGGCCTTGATCCGCTGACGCATCGCCCGGGCGATGCCCCACTGCTCGTTGGGCAGGGTCTTGATCAGCACCCGCAGGTTGACCGAGTCGGCGGCCAGCATCTCGACCCCGGTCACCTCCGGCTCCTCGATGACCAGACCGCGGAAGTCCTCGTCGTCCCAGAGGTCGTGCGCGATCTCGGAGAGCACCCGCTGGACGCGGACCAGGTCCTCGCCGTAGCCGACGGAGACGTCGATGACGGCGCGGGACCAGTTCTGGCTCATGTTGCCGACGCGCATGATCTCGCCGTTGGGGACGTACCAGACCGTGCCGTTGAGGTCGCGCAGCCGGGTCACCCGCAGGCTGACCGCCTCGATGGTGCCGGTGGCCTCGCCGACGTCGACCACGTCGCCCACGCCGTACTGGTCCTCGACGATCATGAAGATGCCGGACAGGAAGTCCTTGACCAGCGACTGGGCGCCGAAGCCGAGCGCGAGGCCGATGATGCCGGCGCTGGCGATGATCGGGGCGATGTTCACGCCGAGCTCGCTCAGCACCATGGTGCCGAACATCGCCACCAGGATGCCGGTGATGATGCTCTTGAGCAGGTCGCCCATGGTCTTGGCGCGCTGCACCCGGCGCGTCGAGGTGTTCACGTCACGGGCCAGCGAGCCCTCGGTGGTCGCCTGGCGTTGGCGGTTGAAGCGGCCGCCCATCCGGTTCGGGAGCACCCCTTCCTCGGCCCGCGCGACCAGCCGGTCGACGAGCTTGTGGAGGACCCAACGGATGACCAGTCCCAGCAGGACCAGCCCGGCGATGGCGAGCGGTGCGCCGATCAGCACGTCGGCCACCTGGGCGGCGGTGTCGTTGCCGGTCCAGTCGAGGGCCGTGTTGCAGACCTGCTCGCCGTCCGCGCAGGGGTCGGTGGTCGCGAGCACAAACATGGGCCCCAGTATTCACACGACGCAAGCGGAGGCCGAACCGTCGGCGCGCCCGTCGGAGGCGACCGATATCCTCGTCTCGTGAGCATCCAGCCCGGCATCTCCCGCACCGCCACCCTCGTCCGTCGTACGACGGTCCTCCTCGCCGGTTCGGTCGCCCTCGTGGCCGTGGCCGGCCCCGCGAGCGCCGACGTGGCCGAAGGCTGGTCGACGCCCGACGACGTCGACGCCTGGCACGCGCTGTTGGTGCTCGGCGGGATCCCGCTGGCCCTCGGCCTGCTGATCACGGCCCTGGTCTACGTGCCGGCCCTGGTCCGCGGCGAGCGGGTCGCCCCCAACGCCCCGGCGGTCGAGAACCAGTGGATCGGCGGCCCGCGCCGCACCACGGCCGAGCTGGCCGGACCCGACGGCGACGAGTCCCAGGCGGGTGGAGCCAGTGCCCGCTGGTGATCCCTTCACCAAGTCGGAGCGGTTCGCGCTCGACGACGCGATCCGCCAGGCCGAGCAGCTGTGCCGGCTGGAGTTCTCCGTGTTCGTCGGCAACTCCGAGGGTGACCCACGGGCGTTCGCGACGAGCCTCCACAACTCGCTGGTCGTCCCGGCCCGCAGCGTCCTGGTCATGGTCGACCCGACGCGCCGGGTCCTGGAGGTCGTGACCGGCGGCTACGCCCGCCGTACCCTCTCGGACGCCGAGGTCGAGCTGGCCGTCGTGGCCATGCAGTCCGAGTTCGCCACGGGCGGCCTGGTCTCGGGTCTGCTGCGCGGCATCCACCTGCTGGCCGAGCACGCCCGGGCGCCCGAGACGCTGCACGCCGGCCCGGAGTAACGGTCTCTCCACGTCTTCTCCACGCCGGATCCACATCGGCCGGAGCGGGTCCAGACTGTCCTCGACCTGAAGTGGGGGCTGCCGGTCCGTAGGAGAGCACGTGTCGCCCGAGATCCACCTCACCCCGCGTCGAGCCGGACGGCTCCGCCGCCTGCTGTGGAGAGCCCGCCGGGTCGGCGCACAGGTGCGCCGACTCGGCGAGCTCGTCCACCGGCGGGGTCAGGCCTGAGCGTCGAGCTCCTGGGCGGCCAGGGCGCGGGCGACGTCGGCCCGGCCCTCCTGGACGTAGCGCTTCGCCCCCGCGGGAGCGGGGGAGGAGGCCAGCCAGGCGTCGACCCGGTCGAGCAGCTCCTGGCTCGCGAGCGGCTTCGGGAAGATGAACTCCAGGGCCTTCGCCGCCCGGTGCGTGCCGAGCGTGTCCCACGCGGTCTCGGCCGCGTCGAGGTACTTCTCGACGTACGGCGCCAGCACCGCGTCCTGCCGCGGCCGCTGGAAGGACAGCACCACCGACAGGGCGGTCTCGTTCGGGGTCGAGGCGTCCTCGACGGCGATCCGCCAGGCCTCGGCCTTGGCCTCGGCGGTCGGGATCGCGGCCCGGGCACCGGCCGCGTGCTCCTGACCGGAGATGGTGCTGTCGGCGACCAGCTCGTCGTCGATCCGCGAGCCGGCCCGGTCGTTCGCGGCCAGGCCGGTGATCAGCAGCCAGCGCAGGTCCTGGTCGACGGCCAGGCCCTCGACCACCAGCGACCCGTCGAGCAGCGCCTCGAGGTCGGCG
Organism: Nocardioides lianchengensis; assembly: GCF_900101465.1. Taxonomy (GTDB): domain Bacteria; phylum Actinomycetota; class Actinomycetes; order Propionibacteriales; family Nocardioidaceae; genus Nocardioides; species Nocardioides lianchengensis. Next base: position 10,206 of record NZ_FMZM01000008.1, on the reverse strand, counting down.
AGGGCCTGCTCGCTGTGGGCGGTGGCGGCGTAGCTGCGCACGAACGTGAGCTGCTGGTCGCTGCCGGGCTCCGCGGCCAGCGCGAGCTCGCGCAGCCCCGACTCCCAGCGGCCGGCCAGCGCGGCCCGCGTCGCGGGAGCGGAGTACGACGAGACGGTCTGCGCCGCGAACGTCGGGATCCGGCTGACGCCCCACGCGTCGGTCTCCTGGCCGATGTTGGCCAGCACCAGCTCGACGAAGTCGGTGGCCCGCATCTCGGCGTCGCGGGTCATGTCCCACGTGGCGCCCCAGACCAGCGCGCGCGCCAGCGAGTCGTCGAGCTTCGACAGGCCGTCGATGGCGGTGGCGAGCGATCGCTCGTCGAGGCGGATCTTGGCGTAGGTGAGGTCGCCCTCGTTGAGCAGCAGCAGGTCCGGCTGCCGTACGCCGACGAGCGCCGGCACGTCGGTCGACCCGCCCTCGACGTCGATCTCCAGCGCGTCGCGGCGGACCAGGCGGCCGTCGGTCCAGTCGTAGAGGCCCAGGCCGAGGCGGTGCCGGCGCAGGGTCGGCCAGTCCGGGTGGGCGCTCTGGAGCACACGGAAGCCGGCGTACGTGCCGTCCTCGGCGAGCTCGAACTCCGGCGTCAGGGTGTTCACGCCGGCGGTCTGCAGCCACTCGGTGGCCCAGCTGCCGAGCTCGCGACCGGACGACCTCTCCAGGGCGGCCAGCAGGTCGGTGTACTCGGCGTTGCCGAACGCGTGGTCCTGGAAGTACTGCCGCAGGCCGGCGATGAACGGCTCGATGCCGACCCAGGCGACCAGCTGCTTGAGCACCGACGCGCCCTTGGCGTAGGTGATCATGTCGAAGTTGACCTCGACGGCGTGCAGGTCGTGGTTGTCGGCCGCGATCGGGTGCGTCGACGGGAGCTGGTCCTGGCGGTAGCCGGTCTGCTTGCGCGCGTTGGCGAAGCCGGTCCAGGACTCGGTGAACTCGGTCGCCTCGACGGCCGCCCAGTAGCAGGCCCACTCGGCGAACGACTCGTTCAGCCAGAGGTCGTCCCACCACTTCATGGTCACCAGGTCGCCGAACCACATGTGGGCCATCTCGTGCAGGATCATCGAGGCCCGGAACTCGTAGAACGAGCGCGGCTGGCGCGAGCGGGGGAGGTACTCGTCGCGGACGGTCACGCAGCCGGCGTTCTCCATCGCGCCCATGTTGTACTCCGGCACGTAGAGCTGGTCGTACTTCCCGAAGGGGTAGGGGAAGTCGAACTGCTCCTCGAAGAAGGCGAAGCCCTGCTGGGTGATCTCCACCAGCGCGTCGCGGTCGAGGTGCTCGACGAGCGACTGGCGGCAGTAGTGGCCGAGCGGGATGTCGCCGTGCTTGCCGTGGTAGACGTCCTGTACCTCGTGGTACTCGCCGGCGACGATCGCCGTGATGTACGTCGACATCGGCTGGGTCGGCTCGAAGTCCCAGCGCGCGACGCCGTCGGAGACCGGCGTGGGCTCGGGCGTGGGGGAGTTGGAGACGACCTTCCAGTGGGCCGGGGCGGTCACGTGGAAGCTGAACGGCGCCTTCAGATCGGGCTGCTCGAAGGTCGTGTAGACCCGGCGGGCGTCCGGCACCTCGAACTGCGAGTAGAGGTAGACCCGCTGGTCGACGGGGTCGACGAAGTGGTGGAGGCCCTCTCCCGTGTGGGAGTAGGTGCAGTCCGCGCGGACGACGAGCTCGTTGTCGGCCTGCAGGCCCGTCAGCGTGATGCGGCTGTCGGCGTACGCCGTCGCGGGGTCGATGCTCTCGCCGTTGAGCGTGATCTCGTGGACCGTCGCATCGACCAGGTCCGCGAACGTCTCCGCTCCGGGCTCGGTCGCGGTGAACCGGATCGTGGTGGTCGAGCCGAAGGTCTTGATCTGCTCGGCGACGGCCGTCGTGAGGTCCAGGTCGATGGAGTACGACGTGACGTCCAGGAGGGCGGCGCGGGTGGCGGCCTCGTCCCGGGTGAGATTGGTTCCAGGCATGCGCTGCATCCTGCCACCGGCCAGGGCGGCCGACCCAACGGCCTCCGTCCGGCCGTGGTGTCCGACATGTGGACAGTGTGCGCACATCACTTCCGCGACGGCTTGGTCAGGGCCGGAGGCGGTCTCGACCGGCGTTTAGCGGCTGGGTATCCGCACCGGTCCGTGCGGGGCACTCAGGTCGGTCGCCGGAGAGCCGATGACGCGCTGCGCATGAGCCGGCGTGAACTACATTATTGTCATTCACTTCCGGCGTGTCGCGCTTGACTTTTTTCACTATGGTTCTCCCGTGCATCAGCAGTCACAGGAGCCACGGAGGACCCGCCTCGCCGCCGTGGTCGGTCTCCTCGCGCTTCTCGGGGGCTTCCTGTCGCTGCCCGCGCCGCCGGCCGTCGCGGACTCGACGTACCTCTGCACCGGCTACGCCGGCTGCGCCAACGCGGGCTACTCGCACGACGGCTACCGCGCGAACCGCAACACGATGTACTGGCGGATGTACGCCGGCCACAACTGCACCAACTACGCCGCCTACCGGATCGTGCGCAGCGGCCTGCCGAACACCCGGCCCTGGAGCGGGAACGGCAACGCGAGCAACTGGGGCGTGGCGATGAAGTCGATCACCGATGCCACCCCGACCGTCGGCGCGATCGCCTGGTGGAAGGCCAACGTGCCGGGCGCCGGCTCCAGCGGCCACGTCGCGTACGTCGAGCAGGTCGTGTCCAGCACCGAGATCGTGATCTCCGAGGACAGCTGGGGCGGCGACTTCCACTGGCGCCGGATCACCAAGTCCGGTCGCGGCTGGCCGAGCGGGTTCATCCACTTCAACGACCGCGTGCTGGCGCCGACCGCGCCGCCGACGGTCGTCGGGACCCCGAAGATCGGGGTCACCCTCACCGCGCGCCAGGGCACCTGGAAGCCGGCCGGCTCCTACGCCTACCAGTGGTCCGCGGGCGGGGCCCCGATCGCCGGCGCCACGAAGGCCACCTACACGCCCACCGCCGCCGTCCTGCGCAAGGCGCTGAGCGTCACCGTCACCGCGACGAAGAAGGGCTACCAGCCGGGCAAGGCGGTCGCGAGCACCGCAGCCGTTGCCCCCGGCACCATGGCCAACACCGTGCGGCCGGTCATCACCGGCACCCCGCAGCTCGACGAGGTCCTCTCGGTCTCGCTGGGCACCTGGCAACCGGCGCCGGTCACCAAGAGCGTGCAGTGGTACGCCGACGGTGTGGCGATCCCCGGTGCGACCGCGTGGACCCTGCCCCTGACCCAGGACCTGGTCGACAAGCGCGTCGTGGCCCGCGTCGCCGCACGGGCGACCGCCTACAACGCGGGGGCGGTCATGTCCCTGCCGACCGAGCCGGTGCTCGCGGGGACGATCCGCGAGGTCACGCCGTACACGCTGACGGGGACGCCGGCGTACGGCGGCGCGCTGCAGGTCGTGCCCGGCACCGTGGAGCCGGCGGACGCGACGGTCGTCCACACCTGGCTGCGCGACGGCGTACCCGTCCCCGGGGTCACCGGTCCGGTGTACCCGCTGCGGGCCGAGGACGTGGGCAGGAGGATCTCCGTCCGCCTCGACATGACCCGCCGCAGCTTCCGGAGCCTGAGCCGCACGATCCCGCTCGCGTCCATGGTCACGACGAAGCCGACGATGCGGGTGGTGGCCGAAGGCCGGGTCCGCAAGGCCGTCGTCAAGGTCCGGATGCGGGCCCCGGGGGTGACGCCCTTCTCCGGTCGGGTCACGCTCCGGATCGGCTCCCGCGCCCAGGTGGTGCGGTTCGTGAACGGCGCCGCCCGCGTGGTCGTCCCCGACCTCCGGCCGGGCGTGAAGTGGGTGCGGGTCGCCTACGAGGGCACCACGGTCGTGAAGGCGACCAAGGCCAAGGTCAAGGTGCGGGTCCGCAAGCGCTGATCGTCTCGGACCTGAGGGAATCGGGTCTCCGGTCCGGTTGTTGACTGGGGTCATGACGACCACCAACGCCGACTTCTGGTTCGACCCGCTCTGCCCGTTCGCCTGGATCACCTCGCGGTGGATCCTGGAGGTCGAGAAGGTCCGTGACATCTCCGTCACCTGGCACCTGATGAGCCTGGCCTACCTCAACCAGGACAAGGACATCTCCGACGAGTACCGCGAGCTGCTCAAGGACGCCTGGCAGCCGGTGCGGGTCGTGATGGCCGCCGAGCAGCAGCACGGCAAGGAGGCGCTCGCGCCGCTCTACACCGCGCTCGGCACCCGCCGGCACAACGAGGGCGGGACCTACGACCGTGCGACCATCGAGGCGGCCCTGACCGACGCGGGCCTGCCGACGTCGCTGGCCGATGCCATGGACGACCCGTCGTACGACGAGGCGATCAAGAAGTCGCACCACCTCGGGATGGACCAGGTCGGCGACGAGGTCGGCACCCCGACCATCGCCATCGAGGGCGTCGCCTTCTTCGGGCCCGTGCTGTCCTCGATCCCGAAGGGCGAGGAGGCCGGGAAGATCTGGGACGGCGCGGTCGCGCTGGCGTCGTACCCCTACTTCTTCGAGCTGAAGCGCTCGCGCAACGCGGACCTCGACTTCAGCTGAGGCGCCGCGTGCCGCAGGATGGGGCGGCATGCGGCTCTCGGGAATCGCCCTGTCCTTGCTCACGTTGCTCGCGCTGCTGAGCGCGCCACCTGCCGTCGCGCACGGCCCGGCCCCGGATGCGTCCGCGGTCGGGCCGGTGCGCGCCGAGCCCTTCTCCATGGTCGGCGTCACCTGGCGCGGCGGCGGTACGCCGGCCGCGGAGGTCCGCACCCGCGACGCCGACGGCTGGAGCCGCTGGCAGTCGCTCGAGCCGCTGACCGACGGTCCGTCCGAGTCCGCCGCGGAGGCGACCGGCGTCCGGGGCAGCGAGCTGCTCTGGGTGGGGCCGTCGAGCGCCGCCCAGCTGCGCACCACCGGCGCGGTCCCCGCCGGGCTCGACCTGGTGCTGATCGACCCTGGGACCCGGGCTCGCGACGCCGCACCCGCGCCGAGGCGTGCGGCCCGCACGACGGCGCGCGCGGCCGCCCGGCCGACCCGGGCACCCCGCCCGCGCATCTACTCGCGCCGCGACTGGGGCGCCGACGAGAGCCTGCGCAACGGCACCGTGCGCTACACCGACCGGCTGCGCCAGGTGCACGTCCACCACACGGCGACCGGCAACGGCTACTCGCGCTCCGACGTACCCGCGCTGATCCGGGGCATGTACGAGTACCACACGCAGCGGCTGGGCTGGTTCGACCTCGGCTACAACTTCCTGGTCGACCGCTTCGGCCGGGTCTGGGAGGGCCGCTCGGGCGGTCCGTCCCGACTGGTCCAGGGCGCCCACACCCTCGGCTTCAACGAGCACTCCGTCGGCATCGCGGTGATCGGCAGCCACGACGGCAACCGTGCCTCGGACCGCTCGATCCTGATGGTCGCGCGGGTCGCCGCCTGGAAGCTGGACAAGGCCCGCCGCAAGGCCACCGGCACCGTCGCCGTGCGCTCGACGGGGAGCGACAAGTACGCCGCCGGACGCCGGGTCCGGCTGCCGGTGATCGACGGCCACCGCGACACCAACGACACCGCGTGCCCCGGTGAGCGGATCTACCGCCGGCTCGGGGAGGTCCGGCGCCTGGCTCAGCGCCGGATGAACCGGTTCGACTGATCCGTCAGCTGCTGGTCGTCACCGCGACCGTGGACGCCGTGACCGCGGCCGTCACGGCGGTCGACGCCGCGAGGATCGCGTCCCGGACCGCCTTCGCCGCCCACGCGCCCTCGGCGATCGCCCTGGCCCGCTGGCGGACCTCCTTGGCGGGCAGTCCCTGGTGGTCGACGACCTTGTGGGCGCGATCGATGGCGGACAGCAGCGCCAGCAGCGCGCCGGTCCGCTCGTCGGGCTCGTCGCCGCGCACCAGCACGCCGGTGAGCCGGGCCCGCAGCTCGGCCTCGTGCCGGGAGTCGACCGCGGGCCAGCGGGTGCGGGGGAACAGCCCGAGCACCCTGCTCTCCTGCCGCTCGAGGATCCCGCGCTCCGCCAGCCGCTCGGCCAGGGTGTCGCGCACCCCCTTGCCGATCCGGGTCACGAGGTCCTGCGCGGAGCGCGGCTTCTCGGCGACCACGTCGTACGCCGCCCGCAACACGGCGTCCTCGGGCGGGTGGCCGGCCGGGTGCACCTTGGCCGAGCGCCACACGCTCGTCCTCTCCTCGACCTCGACGGCACCGGTCGTGGCGAGCTCGATCAGCAGGGCGCCGCCCAGCACCGGCTGGGGATAGCTCGTGCCGCCCAGCGTGCCCTTCTCGTCGTCGAGCAGCAGCAGGAACAGGTCCTCCGCGATGAGGGTCATGCGAACGACTCTAGGATCACCGACATGAGCAAAGTCCTGTCCGCCGTCGCCTGGCCGTACGCAAACGGCCCGCGCCACATCGGCCACGTGGCCGGTTTCGGTGTGCCCTCCGACGTCTTCAGCCGCTACATGCGGATGGCGGGCCACGACGTGCTCATGGTCTCCGGCTCCGACGAGCACGGCACCCCGATCCTGATCGCCGCCGACGAGGCCGGCCTGACGCCGCAGGAGCTGGCCGACCGCAACCACCGGATCATCGCCGAGGACCTGGCCTCGCTCGGCTGCACCTACGACCTCTACACCCGCACGACGACCCGCAACCACCACGCCGTGGTGCAGGAGCTGTTCCTGGGCGTCTACGAGAACGGCTACTTCGTCGAGCAGACGACGTACGGCGCCATCTCGCCGTCCACGGGCCGCACCCTCCCGGACCGCTACATCGAGGGCACCTGCCCGATCTGCGGGTACGACGGCGCGCGCGGCGACCAGTGCGACAACTGCGGCAACCAGCTCGACCCGGCCGACCTGAAGAACCCGCGCTCGAAGATCAACGGCGAGACCCCGGAGTTCATCGAGACCCAGCACTTCTTCCTCGACCTGCCGGCGCTGGCCGACGCCCTGAAGGAGTGGCTCGACGAGCGCGAGGCGACCGGCCTGTGGCGACCCAACGTCATCCGCTTCAGCCAGAACATCCTCAAGGAGATCCGTCCGCGCGCCATGACGCGCGACATCGACTGGGGCATCGCCGTACCCCTGGACGGGTGGCGCGAGCAGCCGACCAAGAAGCTCTACGTCTGGTTCGACGCGGTCGTCGGCTACCTGTCGGCGTCGATCGAGTGGGCCCGTCGTACGGGTGACGACGACGCCTGGCGCCAATGGTGGAACGACCCGGAGGCGCTGTCCTACTACTTCATGGGCAAGGACAACATCACCTTCCACAGCCAGATCTGGCCGGCCGAGCTGCTGGCCTACTCGGGCAAGGGCTCCCTCGGCGGCAAGCCCCGCGAGTACGGCGAGCTCAACCTGCCGACCGAGGTGGTGTCGTCGGAGTTCCTGACGATGGAGGGCAGGAAGTTCTCGTCCTCGAAGAAGGTCGTCATCTATGTGCGCGACCTGCTCTCGCGCTACCAGGCCGACGCCTTCCGCTACTTCGTCGCCTCCGCCGGTCCGGAGAGCCAGGACTCCGACTTCACCTGGTCGGAGTTCGTGCGCCGCACCAACGACGAGCTGGTCGCGGGCTGGGGCAACCTGGTCAACCGGACCGCCAACCTGATCGCCAAGAACTTCGGCGAGATCCCGCCCCTCGGTGATCTGACCCCGGAGGACGAGGCGGTCCTCGCGACCGCCGAGGCCGCGTTCGGCGTCGTCGGCGACCTGATCGGCCGGCACCGCCAGAAGCAGGCGATCGGAGAGGCGATGCGCGCGGTCGGCGAGGTCAACAAGTACGTCTCCGACACCGAGCCCTGGAAGATCAAGGACGACCCGACGCGGCTCGGCACGGTCCTGCACGTCGTCGCCCAGTGCGTCGCCGACCTCAACATCGTGCTGGCGCCGTTCCTGCCGTTCGCGGCCAACCAGGTCGACCTGGCCTTCGGTGGCCGCGGCGAGATCGCCCCGATGCCGCGCATCGACGAGGTCGACGACCTCGACGGCGGGGCGCCGTACCCGATCATCACGGGGGACTACGCCTCCGCCGTGACCTGGCAGCGGCACCCGATCGCCGTCGGCACCCCGGTCGCCAAGCCGACGCCGATCTTCACCAAGCTCGACCCGTCGATCGTCGACGAGGAGCTGGCCCGGCTCGCATGAGCGTGCTGCTCCGCCCCGCGACCGCCACCGACGCCGTCGCCGGGGCGGAGCTGCAGCGCGCCTGCTGGCGCGAGGCGTACGGGCCGATCGTGGACCCGGCACTGCTCGACGCGCAGCTCGCCGACGGGCCGACGTGGGAGCGGCGCTGGCAGCACCCGTCCCCGGCCGGGATCACCCGTCTGGTGGCGACGTACGGCGACGCGCTCGTCGGCTTCGCCACGTCTGGCGCCGGCCGCCGCGACGGTGACGCCGAGCACGAGCTCTACGGGCTGTACGTCCTCGCCGCGCAACACGGGACCGGCCTCGGGCAGGCGCTCCTCGACGCGTCGGTCCCGGCCGACACGGCCTGCTCGCTGTGGGTCCTGGAGGACAACGCCCGGGCGCGGGCGTTCTACGCGCGCAACGGGTTCGTGCCCGACGGGACCCGCAAGAGGTTCGAGCCGCTGGACGCCTGGGAGCTGCGGCTGCGGAGGCCACGACTGTGAAGATCGCGCTGCTCGGCGAGCACCGGGGCCACCGCAGCCATCGCGAGCTGGACGCCCTGCGGCCGATGCTGCCGGTCCGGACCGAGTGGGTGGCGACCGACTCCGGGTTCGATGCGTCGTCGTACGACGGGGTCTGGCTGGTGCCGGGCTCGCCGTACGCCGACGACGCGGCCGCGCTGCGCGCGATCACCGCGGTGCGCGAGCTCGGGGTCCCGTTCCTCGGGACCTGCGGTGGGATGCAGTATGCGGTCGTGTCCTTCGTGCGTGACGTCCTGGGCGGGCCCGCGACCCACGCCGAGTCGGACGGGCCCGACGACGACAACGTGGTCGCCGCCCTGGCCTGCTCGCTGCAGGGGGAGACGCGCGTCGTCACCGCCGTGCCCGGCACCCGCTTCGCCGCGTGGGCGCCGGAGCCCTTCGCCGGCATGCACTTCTGCGGGTACGCGCCCACGCCGGAGGTCGTCGATCGCCTGGTCGCGGCCGGCGTCGTGGTGGGGGCGACCGCCCCGGACGCGGGCGCCGAGGTGCTGGAGTTCCCCGACCACCCGTTCTTCGTGACCTCGATGTTCCAGCCGCACGTCGGTGCGCTCGCCGGGGCGCCGGTCCATCCGCTGGTGGCGGCGTTCGTCGGGTCGGTGCAGGATCGGCGGCGTGCGCGAGGGTGAGCCGAGCCGGACGGCGTGGGGTGCTGCGGTGCAGCGCGCGCTGCACCAGGACGAGCCGCCGCTGATCTTCCGCGACCCGCTCGCCTGGCGGATCCTCGGCGACGACGTCGACACCACGCTGTGGGAGGGCTCGCGACTGCGGGTCTTCATCGCGGTCCGGCACCGGTTCGCGGAGGACTCCCTCGCGGACGCCGTACGACGGGGTGTGCGGCAGGTCGTCGTCCTCGGCGCGGGCCTCGACACCTTCGCCTACCGGAACCCGCACGACCACGTCCGCGTCTGGGAGGTCGACCACCCCGACACCCAGGCCTGGAAGCGGTCGCGGGTCGCGGCCGCCGGGCTGGACGCGCCGCCGTCACTCGCCTACGTCCCGGTCGACTTCGAGCGGGCGTCGTTCCTCGACGGTCTGGTGGCCGCCGGCTTCTCCGCCTCGGCACCCGCGTTCTTCGTCTGGCTCGGCGTCGTGCCCTACCTGACCCGTGACGCCGTCGCCGCCACGCTGCGAGCCATCGCGTCCGTGCCCGACGGCGAAGTGGTCCTCGACTACACCAACCCCCTGGCCTCCGTCCCCGCCCGCGAACGCGCGGAGCAAGACCTGCTCCGCGCCCGGGTCGCCGACCTGGGGGAGCCGCTCCTCGAGGGATGGTCCACCCCCGACCTGCACGACCTCCTCCGCTCCCTCGGCTTCACCTCGATCGAGGACCTCGGTCGCCCGGAGATCCGCTCCCGCTACCTCGGCAAACCGCCCGGCCCTCCCGCCGGCGGCGGCCACGTCCTCTGCGCCCGAGTTTGACGCGTCCGTCGAGACCCCTGCAGCCAACAAGCGACCTTCGGTAGGTGGGTCCTGCCGCCGGTCCCTGTCGCCGGTGGTCGAGCAGTGAAGGACGAAGTCCTGAACGCCCGTCGAGACCCCCGCA
>NZ_FMZM01000010.1 GCF_900101465.1 Nocardioides lianchengensis | reverse complement strand
CACGAGCACCCTCCGCACGGGATCAACTACCGGGCGAACCTGTGGGCGCTGCGCTCGCTGGGCGTGGGCCAGGTGCTCGCTCCGTGCGCGGTCGGCGGCCTGTGCGCCGAGGTCGCGCCGGGTGACGTGGTCGTCCCCGACCAGCTCGTGGACCGCACGCACCGCCGGATCTCCAGCTACGTCGAGACCGGGGCCGTGCACCTGCCCTTCGCCGACCCGTACTGCCCGCGGGTGTCGCTGGCGGTCGCGGGCGCGGACCCGGAGGTGAAGGTCGGCGGGACCATGGTCGTGATCGAGGGGCCGCGGTTCTCCACGCGGGCCGAGTCGCGCCACTACGGCGCCCAGGGCTGGAGCCTGATCAACATGACCGGCGCCCCCGAGGCGGCGCTCGCCCGGGAGCTGCGGATGTGCTACTCGGCGATCGCCCTGGTCACCGACATGGACGCCGGGGTCGAGTCCGGCTCGGGGGTCGGCCAGGAGGAGGTCTTCGCGCTGTTCCGGCAGAACCTGGAGCGGCTGACGGGTCTGCTCACGACCACCATCGGCACCCTGCCCGACCCGGCGGGGTGCACCTGCTCGAGCTGGGCCGACGGCCTCGAACTCAGCTACGACGTCCCGGACCGGGCATGAAGATCCTGCTCACCGGCTCGGCCGGGTTCATCGGCACCGCCATCGGGACCGCGCTCGACGCGGAGGGCGACGAGGTCGTCCGGGTCGACGTGATGCTCGCCCAGGCCCACGGCGCGACCGACCCGCCGGAGGGCACCCACCGACTCGACGTCCGCGATGCCGCGGCCTGGGCCGAGCTCCTGGCCGGGGTCGACGTCGTCTGCCACCAGGCGGCCGTGGTCGGCGCGGGCGTGACGGTCGCCGACCTGCCGGCCTATGCGGCCCACAACGACCTCGGCACCGCAGCCCTGCTCGCGGCGATGCACGAGCAGGACGTCGACCGGTTGGTCGTCGCCTCCTCGATGGTCGTGTACGGCGAGGGCCGCTACGACTGCCCCGAGCACGGGCCGCAGTCCCCGCCGCCGCGGGAGCGGTCCGCCCTCGACGCGGGCGACTTCGAGAACCACTGCCCGGCCTGCGGACGGTCCCTGGCCTGGGAGGCCATCGACGAGGACGCCCGACTGGATCCGCGCAGCTCCTACGCGGCCAGCAAGCTGGCCCAGGAGCACTACACCTCGGCGTGGGTACGCCAGGCCGACGCTGCGGCCGTGGCGTTGCGCTACCACAACGTCTACGGGCCGGGGATGCCGCGCGACACGCCGTACTCGGGGGTTGCCGCGATGTTCCGCTCGTCGCTCGAGCGGGGCGAGCGCCCCCAGGTCTATGAGGACGGCGGGCAGATGCGTGACTTCGTCCACGTCGCCGATGTCGCCCGCGCGAACGTCACCGCCATCCGGGCGGTCGCCGCCGAACGAGAGGGTCGGTTCTCGGCCTACAACGTGGCCTCGGGGCACCCGGTGCCGATCCGCGAGGTGGCCGAGCTGGTCGCCGCCGGAACCGACCGCGACCTGACGCCCGAGGTCACCGGCGGCTACCGGCTCGGCGACGTACGGCACATCGTCGCCTCGCCCGCGCGTGCCGCTGCCGAGCTCGGCTTCACGGCGCAGGTGCCTCCCGACGAGGGGCTGCCGGCGTTCGCGACCGCCCCGCTGCGGGCCTGATCACCAGGACGTGTAGAGCAGCTGCTGCACGACCAGCGCGCTCAGCACCTGCAGACCGAGGCCCCACCGTCGCCAGCGCTCCGGCAGCAGCGCCGCCGACAGGGTCAGCCACGGGATGAACGGCAGCCAGATCCGCTCGACCTCGGCCTTGCTCATCCGGGACAGATCGGCGGCCACGATCGCTGCGGCCGCTCCCGCCACGAGCAGCAGCGCGGCTCGGTCGACCCGCCGCCACGCGGCACCTGCGTAGACCAGCGAGGCACCGAGGAGCGGTCCGGCGCTCACGGCGAGTGCGGCCAGGTTGCCCCACAGCCAGTACGACGCGGGCCGGTCTGCGGCGATGCCGTCCCAGTAGCGGTCGTGAAGAACGGGGTAGGCCTCCCACCAGGAGAAGCCGAGGGCGGCGAACAGCAGGACAGGGGCGAGGGCGGCCAGCACGGCGATCGGCAGCGGCCGCCAGGACCGGGCGGCAGTCAGGACGGCCAGGCAGACCAGTCCGAGCAGGGGGAGCCCGTAGGACATCAGCACCGACGCGCCGAGCACGAGTCCGGCGAGCACCGACCAGCCGATCCACGCAGGTCCGGTACGGGTGGCGGCGACCGCGAGGCAGGCGATGCCCCACGCGCCCACGGCTGCGAAGAGCGCGTCGGCCGAGACCGCCATGAAGACGGCGGCGGGGGTCAGGACGAGGAACGGCGCGGCGCGGCGGGCGACGACCTCCGAGCCGAGGGTGCGCAGGGTGGTCAGCACCGCCGGTGCCGTGGTCGCCGCCAGCACGATCACGACGAGGCCAGCCACGAGGTCCCCGCCGAGCCCGACCTTCACCAGACCCACGAAGAACAGCAGCGCCAGGGGCGGGTGCCCGGCCGGGTGCGTGGGCCAGTTGTTCGCGGCATCCATCGGGATCCGGGCGACGTAGCCGTCCAGGAGGGCAGGTACGTCGGTCACCTCCCGCGCGCTCGGCAGGTACTCGTAGTCGCTGCCGAGCACCCGGGAGATCCCGTCGGTCCCGTCGACGAGCGCCAGGGCGAGCAGCCAGACGACCGCGACGACGTACGAGACGAGCAGCAGGCGGCGCCAGGACAGCCGGCCGGCGAAGGCGCTGCCGTACCGCCAGCCCAGGACAGCCACCAGGACCGCCGGCAGGGTCCCGGGACCGAACAGCTTCGGTTCCCAGTAGCCGTGCAGGGGAGCCAGCTCGCCGTCGGCCCTGCTCCTGGGGGCGCGGGGCCACACGTCCCAGTCCCGGAGCGCCGGCACGGCGAACGCGGCGGCAACCAGCAACAGGCAGCCCACCAGACCGATCCACGGCACCCAGGGGCGCGGGACACGGGTCGGGGCGGTCACGGCCCCGACAGTAGGGGGCCGGTCCTCGCAGCTCAGGAGATGTCACCGGTTCGTAAGCAGCGCCCGCCGCTGGGAACAGGGCTGAACGGGCACTGTCGAGGACATGAACAGCCCGCCCGACTGTGACCTCGTCCTGCCCTGCCGCGACGAGGCGCCGGCGCTGGCCGCGCTGATCCCCGAGGTCCCCGCCGACTTCACCGTGATCGTGGTCGACAACGGGTCCCGTGACGGAACCGCCGACGTGGCGGCCCGACTCGGTGCCCGAGTGGTCGCCGAGGCCCAGCCCGGGTACGGCGCCGCCGTGCACGCGGGTCTGCGCGCCGCGACCTCGACGTACGTCGCCTTCATGGACGGTGACGGCTCGTTCGACCCCGCCGAGCTGCTGCCGTTGCTCGACGACGTCCGTTCCGGGCGCGCCGACATCGCCGTGGGCCGGCGCCGGCCCACCGGTCGGGGCACCTGGCCCTGGCACGCCCGCGCCGGCAACGCGCTGATCCTGGCCTGGCTGCGCCGACGGATCGGGGTCAGCGTCCACGACATCGCCCCGATGCGAGTCTGCCGTCGCGCCGACCTCCTCGCCCTCGGTGTCGAGGACCGACGCTTCGGCTACCCGGTCGAGCTGCTCCAGCGCGCGACGGTCGCCGGCTGGCGCTTCGCCGAGCACGACATCGCCTACCGTCCGCGCGCCGAGGGCACCCGCTCCAAGGTGTCCGGGTCGGTCGTGGGGACGGCGCGGGCGGCGCGCGACTTCTGGCGGGTGCTCGCATGAGCGGCCCACACCTGCTGGTGGTGGCCAAGGCGCCGGTCGCGGGTCGGGTCAAGACCCGGCTGGGAACCGACATCGGCATGGACGCTGCCGCCGACATCGCCGCCGCCGCCTTGCTCGACACGCTCGAGGCGTGCACGTCGTACGCCGGCCCGTCGCGCTGCCACCTCTCCCTCGACGGCGACCTCGCCGCGGCCGTCCGCGCCGACGAGCTCGTCCGGGCCGCGACCGGGTGGACGATCCGCCCGCAACGCGGTGACGACTTCGGGACCCGGCTCGCCCAGGCCCACGCCGACCTCGCGACCGGCCCGGTCCTCCAGGTCGGAATGGACACCCCGCAGCTCACCCCGGGCCTGCTGGCCGAGGTCGCTGCCGGTCTGGCCGAGCACGAGGCCGTGCTCGGGCCCGCTGCGGACGGCGGCTGGTGGGTCCTGGCGCTGCGCGACCCGCGGCACGCCTCAGCCCTGACCGACGTCCCCATGTCCACCGCGACCACCGGAGCCGACACCCGCGCCGCCTTGGCGGCACTCGGATTGAGCGTGGGCGCCGGACCGGAGCTGCGCGACGTCGACACCGTGACCGACGCGGACGCGGTCGCCGCCGGCGCACCCGACGGTCGCTTCGCCGCCGCGTGGTCCGCGCGGTCGGAGCGACCTGCCGGTACGGCGGTCCTGCGGTGACTCTGTCCGACAACTCCTTCAGCACCGTCTTCAGTCACGCGCTGCGAGGTGAGCCGTGCATCGTCAGCGGTCTCGGTGCCGAGGACGTGCCGCTGCCGGTTCGCGACTGGACCCGCGAGGCCGACGTCGACGACCTCGCCATGCTCGCCCTCTGCACCGGTCCGACCGTCGATGTCGGCTGTGGCCCCGGGCGGCTCACGGCAGCCCTGGCACAGGTCGGCCGGATCGTGCTGGGCATCGACGTCGTGCCGGAGGCCGTGGGCCAGACCCTGCGACGGGGTGGGTCGGCCCTCCATCGCGACGTCTTCGACCCGATCCCGGGGGAGGGGCGCTGGGAGAGCGCCCTGCTCGCCGACGGCAACGTCGGCATCGGCGGCGACCCGGAGGCCCTGCTGCGACGGGTCCGCGAGCTGGTCACCCCGCTCGGTCGGATCGTGGTCGAGGTCGCGCCGCCGGGCGTCGCCGACCAGCGCGTGTGGGCCACGATCGAGTGCGACGGAACCCGCAGCCGGCCCTTTCGCTGGGCAGTTGTCGGGATGGACGGCATCCACGCGCTCGCGGCCTCGGCCGGTCTCTCCGTGCAGGGAACCCACCGGCTCGGCGAGCGCTGGTGCGCGGTCCTCGAGGAGCGGATGTGAAAGCCCCCGCCGAAGGCGACTTCACCTCCCGGCTCCGGAGCGCAGCGGTAGCCGCGCGGGTCGGGCTCTGGCTCGGGGTCTGCGTGGCGATCGCGTTCGTCACCGGACTGATCAGCCACTACGCCCAGAACATCGACCACCCGATCCCGTTCCCCACCAGCCCCTCGTGGGGCTACCGGGTCACCCAGGGACTGCACGTCACCACCGGCACCGCCGCGGTCCCGCTGCTGCTGGTCAAGCTCTGGACGGTCTACCCCCGCCTCTTCGCGCGCCCTCCGCGGCGCCTGGGCCCCCTCCTGGTGGAGGTCCTCTCCCGCGGGTCGATCGGGGTCCTGGTCGCCACCATGGTCTTCCAGCTCGCCTCCGGGCTGGCGAACTCCGCCCAGTGGTACCCCTGGGCCTTCTCCTTCCGGACCACCCACTACGCCATCGCCTGGATCGTCGTCGGCTCCCTGGTCGTCCACATCGCGGTGAAGCTCCCGATCATCCGCGGCGCCCTCGGCGCCGACGTCGACGACACCACCTTCGACCGACCCGAGGCGACCCGGCCCGGCGTGCTGTCCCGCCGCGGCCTGCTCCGCAGCACCTGGGTGGCCACCGGCGTCGCCGTGCTCCTCACCGCAGGCAGCACGGTCCCGTTCCTGCGCCGCGTCTCGGTCTTCGGGGTCCGCTCCGGCGAAGGACCGCAGGGCATCCCGATCAACAAGTCGGCCGCCGCCGCGAAGGTCGCCCCGGCGGCCCTCAGCGCGTCATACCGCCTCGTCGTCGGGTACGACGGCCGCGAGGTGACGCTCTCCCGCAGCGATCTCCTCGCGCTGGAGCAGCGCGAGGAGGAGCTCCCGATCGCCTGCGTGGAGGGATGGAGCGCCAGCGGCCGCTGGTCCGGCGTCCGGCTGCGGGACCTGCTCGACCTCGTCGACGCCCCGGCGGGACGTGACGTGACGGTCACCTCCCTGCAGGAGAAGGGCCCCTACCGCGTCACCCACCTCCAGGGGAACTTCGCCGACGACGACCGCACCCTGCTGGCCCTGGGCCTCGACGATGAGACCCTCGCCCTCGACCACGGCTACCCGGCCCGGCTGATCGCCCCGAACCGACCCGGCGTCCTGCAGACCAAGTGGGTCGCCCGGCTGGAGGTCGACGCATGATCCGCGTCCGGGCCGGACTCGGTGCCCTCGGCGTCCTCGTCGGCGGGTACGGCGCCTGGGTGCTGCTGACCCGACAGGACCAGGACCAGCTGATCGGCGCCGCCACCTGGCTGGCCGCGGGCGTGGTCCTCCACGACTTCGTGCTCGCCCCCCTCGTGCTGCTGCTCCTGGCCCTCGGCGCACGCGTGCTACCCCGGCAGGTCCGGGCGCCTGCTGTCGTGGGACTGGTGGTCCTCGGGACGGCCACCCTGCTCGCCGTACCGGTTCTCGGCCGGTTCGGGGAGCGTCCCGACAACGCGACCCTGCTCGATCGCGACTACACCGCGGGCTGGCTGGTCGTCGCCGGCCTCACCCTCGTCGGTGTCACCGTCGGCACGTGGATCAGCCGGTCGAGGCACCGCACGACCGACGATCTCGACGGAGGTGAACGTGGCCCGGGTGCTGGTGGTCGATGACGACGCGACCGTGCGCGAGGTCGTCGCGACCTACCTGCGCGCCCACGACCACGAGGTCGAGGAGGTCGGGGACGGCGAGAGTGCCCTTCGCGCCATGGCTGCCCGGTCGGCCGACCTCGTCGTGCTCGACCTGATGCTGCCCGGGATCGACGGGCTGGAGGTCTACCGGAGGATCCGCGCTGAGCTCGACGTCCCGGTCGTGATGCTGACCGCGCGCGGCGGCGAGTCGGACCGGGTCGCCGGCCTCGAGATCGGGGCCGACGACTACGTCACCAAGCCCTTCAGCCCGCGAGAGCTCGCGTTGCGGGTGGATTCGGTCCTGCGTCGCAGCCTCGGCACGGGCACCACGCTCCCCGACGTGCTCACCGACGGAGACCTGGTCGTCGACCACCCGCGACGGACGGTCACCCGTGCCGGTCGACCACTGTCGCTCACCGGTCGCGAGTACGACCTGCTGCGATTCCTGCTCGCCCACCCCGGGACGACGTACTCCCGAGACGAGCTGCTCCAGCAGGTCTGGGGCTGGTCGGTCGGCGACGGGTCCACCGTCACGGTGCACGTGCGGCGCCTGCGCGAGAAGGTCGAGGAGGACCCCACCCGGCCGGACCGCCTGCGGACCGTCTGGGGCGTGGGGTACCTGTGGGAGAACAGGTGAGGAGCGCCCGGTGAGGAGCGTCAGGTGAGGACGGTGGCATGAGGACGGCCGACCGGATCGAGATCGTCGCGATCGCGGCCGTGTGCGCGCTGGCCGTGGGGCTGCTCGGACTGCTCGCGGCCTGGTTGCTCCGACGCCGGTCGGTGCGCTGGCAGGTGGGCCTCGTGGTCCTGGTGGCGGTCGCCGCGCCGTACCTCGGCATCAGCGTCGTGGCCGAGCGGATGCTCATCTCCCGGCACGACTTCACCGTCGTGACGTTCGTGGGTTCGGCTGCCGCTCTGGTCTCGTTGGCGGTCGCTCTCGCGCTGGGGGAGGCTGTCGCGCGCTGGTCGCGAAGTCTGCGCTCCGACGTACGACGGCTCGTCTCGGGCGACGCACCGGACGGTCAGGGAGTCCGGGGCCCGGCCGAGTTCCGCGAGCTCGCGGCCGAGCTCAAGCTCTCCCGCGCTAGGCTCGACGAGGCCCAGCAGCGCGAGCGTCAGCTCGAGGAGTCCCGACGCGATCTCGTCTCATGGGTCTCTCACGACCTACGCACCCCGCTCGCCGGCCTCCGCGCGATGACCGAGGCGCTCGAGGACGGGATGGCGCCCGACCCCGCGCGCTACCACCAGCAGGTACGCGCCGAGGTCGACCGGATGGCCCAGATGGTCGACGACCTCTTCGAGCTCTCGCGACTCGACGGCGGCGTGCTCCGGATCAACCCGGAGCCCGTTCTGCTCGGCGACCTGATCAGCGATGCCCTGGCCGGCGCCGACCAGGTCGCACGGGCCCGCAGCGTCCGTCTCGGCGGAACGGTCGAGGAGCACGTCCACCTGAGCGCCGACCCCGCCGGAATCTCACGAGCCCTGGCCAACCTCATCGCCAACGCCGTCCGGCACACGCCCTCCGAGGGACTAGTCCGCGTCGAGGGCCGCTCGAGCGCCGGACAGGTGGAGCTGAGCGTCACCGACCAGTGCGGTGGGATCGCGGACCAGGACCTGCATCGGGTCTTCGAGCGGGGCTGGCAGGGCGACGCCGCCCGCACACCCGCCCCAGCCTCCGCGGACGCGCTGCCGGGCAAGGGCGCAGGACTAGGACTGGCGATCGTCAAAGGCATCGTGGAAGCACATCGGGGCGAAGTTCTCGTCGAGAACCTCGCGCCGGCGACGGGGTGCCGGTTCGTCATTCGGCTGCCCCTGACGCCCACTCCCTGAACACCGACACGCGAAGCCCGGTTTGCACGGGTCCGGACACACGAAGGGCCCGGGCCGTCACCGGTCCGAGCCCTGCGCGCCCCCAACGGAAGGGCTACTTGGTGTTGACGGTGATCTTCGCGATCCCCACCAGCAGACCCGCCGCGACGGCGTCGGTCTTGAAGGTGTCGTTGAGGAGCGGGGCCGCGACGTCGGAGATCTTGACCTCGGTGCCCTCGAGGACAGCCGTGTCGCCCTCGGTGGCGAGGGGCTTGAGGGTGCGTCCGTCGAGCTGGAACAGGAACGCGTTGGTCACGGCGGTCTTACCGTTCACCGCGACGTCGCCGTAGACCCGCGAGACGCCGGGGTCGACGTTGAAGTTGGTCAGCTCCACGGTGGTGTCACCGGCGGTCAGCGACAGGCCCGAGTTCTCGTGCTGGATCTGGCCGATGACGTACGGCGAGACCTCGCCCGGGGTGAATACCGTGACGTTGCCGCCGGTGATCGGGAAGTCCAGGGCACCGTCGGTCAGCGTGGCGTCGCCGACGACACCCGGGGTCAGCTTCAGCTGGGTGAGGGCGTCCACGAAGCCCTGGTCGAGGGTGATCTGGGTGTCGCTGCCGGTGAGCGCATCGATCGCAGCGACCGGCTTGGGGGCCGAGGAGCTGGAGCTCGACGACGAGGAGCTGCTGTCCTCGCTGCCGCAGGCGCTCAGCGGAGCGGCGAGCAGGGCCACGGTGGCGATGGCGGCCAGGCCGCGCTTGGAGCGGGGCAGGGAGTTCTTGAAGTTACGCATGGTGAAACACATCCTCCGTTGGGTTTTTCATCCTTCGTACGAAAGTCATTCGCCACGACTGGCCCGACGGATTGGGGCATCGTGAGAAAAAGCAGATGCGTTATGCGTTCGTAACATTTCAATTTCATGCGCAGGGCAGGGCGTGATGTGCGTCTCGCGTCTGCTGGCATTTGTGATCCCCGCCGTGGACAGGTCACTCACGGTGGACCGACGAGACGTCGAGGGCGCGAGTGGCTAGCTCGGCCTCGTCGGTGTGACGTCCGATGCTGATCCATGTCGATCGGCCCAGGGTCCGAGATCTCCCACTGGTAGAAGACTGCGCACGAGGCCAGTCCATCTTCCCCAATGCTCACGGTCCGGCATTTAAGAACAGCCTGCAAGGACATGGCTTCCGCCCATATCGGCGGCACGTATGCTACGAAGATTCGTAGGGCGGGTCACCACGTGGTGGCCCGTATCTGCATTTCTAGGGTAATTGACGGCTATTCGTGACGGGTGACGAATATGCACGGTGGGATCAAGGTCTACCGGGGTTCGGCGAAAGCGGCACGCAACTATGTCGAGGCCGATCGGCCCCGCGCGGACGACTACTACCTGGCCGAGGGCACCGGCCTCGCCGAGCACCACGTCGCCATCGCCACCGCAAACGGCCCCTCCGTTGCTACAGGAACACCGCTCGATGGCGACGCCTACGAGGCCTGGGTCGCCGGCCTCGACCGGACAGGCAGACCGAAGGGGCGGCTGCGGACTGATGACCAGGGGGTGCGGTTCGTCGAGGTCGTAGTCAACGGGCCGAAGACCTGGTCCCTGGCCGCTGCGGTCCATCCTGAGATTGCGGCCGCCTACGAGGCCGCGCAGGATCGTGCCGCGGGCGAGATCATCGGCTGGCTGGCCGAGAACGCGACGACCAGGGTGGGGCCACGTGGCCGGCAAGTGCAGGTCCCGGTCGAGCGGATCGAGGCCGCGACCATCCGGCACTACACCTCGCGTGCCGGTGATCCGCACCGTCATCTGCATCTGCAGATCAACGCTCGGGTCTGGGCGGCCGGGCGATGGAGGGGGATCCATACGGTCGGGGTCCGGGACAGTCTGGATGCGATCAACGGGATCGGCCACGCGGCCGTGCAGTGCGACCCCGACTTCCGCCACACGCTGCAGCGACTCGGCTACACCCTGGATGCGAGCTCGGGTGAGATCCGCGAGCTTGTCCCGTTTGTGGGGGAGTTCAGCGAACGGGCCGCGCAGATCGACCGCAACGTCGCCGGCTACGAGGCCGAGTGGCGCACCACGCATCCCGGCGAGGAACCGGGGCCGCGGCTACGGCAGGCCTGGGACACACGGGCCTGGGCTCAGGCCCGCCCAGACAAGGTCGTCCCCGAGGACGGCGTCGATCTTGCCCGCCGGTGGGTCGAGGAGCTCCACGACCTCGGCTTCCACTCACCGACTCCACCAGAACCGCCTGAGCGCCTCCCGGTCGACGCGGCAAGCAGTGTTGGAAGCAGGCTGGGGAGCAGGGTCGGCGTCCTGGATCGGGAGGAGGTGGTCGAGACGGTGTTGAGCCGGCTCGGGGCACGACGCTCGGCGTGGAACGCCGCCGACATCCGGGGCCAGGTCGAGCAGGCCATCGCCGCCGTCGGGATCGTCACCGACCCGCGGGGGCGGGTCGAGCTGGCCGAAGACCTCACCGCCCGAGCCATCGAGGCGTGTGTCCCGCTCCTGAACCGGACGGATGTGCCGGGGCACGTGCGGGCCCTGACCTCACCACGCGTCCTCGCGGTGGAAGCGGACCTCACCACTCGTCTCGCGGGCCGCGCGGCGACCGCCGCCCGACCGGCCGCGCCTACATCGGCTGCTGTGGGGGAGCAGTCGCTGGACCACATGCAGCGTGCCGTCGTCGCTGCGCTGGCGGGTGGTGGTGAGCTGGTGGTGATCGAGGGCGCGGCCGGTGCCGGGAAGACCACCACCCTCGCCGCCGCCCGCACCGCACTGGCCGATCGGGGCAATCGGTTGATCGTGGTGACGCCGACGTTGAAGGCCTCCCAGGTAGCGGCCCGTGAGCTGAAGACGCCGGCGTTCTCGGCGGCGTGGCTGGCTCACCAGTACGGGTTCCGGTGGGACGAGGACGGCCGCTGGACCCGCGACACCAACCCCCACGGCCCAACAACTCCAATGGTCACTCCCACGACTCAGGCGGTGTTGTCTCCGGGTGATGTGTTGCTGGTCGATGAGGCAGGGATGCTCGACCAGGACACCGCCAATGCCCTCATGCAGGTCGTTGATGAGACCGGTGCCCGGGTCGCGTTCATGGGCGACCGGCACCAGCTCCCCGCGGTGGGTCGTGGGGGAGTGCTCGACCACGCCACCCGCTGGGCTAACCCCGGCGCCTGCGTCACCCTGGACGCGGTGCACCGGTTCGCCGACGACGAGTACGCGCAGCTGAGTCTGCTGATGCGTAGTGGTGAGCGCAGTGGTGAGGTCTTCGACCGCCTCCACGCTCGCGGCCAGATCCACCTCCACGCCACCGACGTCGAACAGACCCATGCCCTCGCCGAGCTCGCTGCCGACGGGCCGCGGGGGCGCAGCGGTGAGGGACGGCTGCTGGTCGCCGACACCCGCGTCCAGGTCGACCTGCTCAACAAGATGATCCGCGACCGACGAGTCGCAGCAGGCCAGGTCGACGACACCGACGCGGTCCTCACCGGAAACGGCGGGAGGCTCGGTGTGGGGGACTGGGTGATGACCCGGCTCAACGACCGCGACCTCGACGTCGCGAACCGCGAGACCTGGACCATCACCCGCGTTACGGGCGATGGCGCCGTCGCTCTGGCTGGTGATCGGGGTGAGCGGGTGCTGCCGGGCGACTACGCCCGCCGGCACCTCGCGCACGCCTACGCCACCACCGCCTACGGCGCCCAGGGCGAGACCGTCACCGAAGCCCACCTCGCCGTCAGCGACAGCACCGACACCGCGTCCGCCTACGTCGCCATGACCCGCGGCCGCCACGCCAACACCGCCCACCTCGTCGCCGACAACCTCGACGACGCCCGACGAAAGTGGATCGAGGTGTTCAGCCGCGACCGAGCCGACCTCGGCCCAGCCCACGCCGCAAACATCGCCGTCGAGGACATCGACCGCTACGGCCCCGCAGCAACGGCCCGGACCCCGGACGCCACTGGACAGCTCCAAGCAGCCCTGCTGCGACAGCGTCACGAACAGACGGGAGCGACGCCGACGACCGGCCCTCGGCAACGAGTGGCACCCGACCCAAGACGGTCGCGGCGCGGTCGCTGAGCAACGACGGCATTCGCCGGGGATGTCCGAAATGCTCCGAGCGCTGTTGCTCTGTTTGGTACCGCGAGACCCGCTCGCGACACGCAGAGAGGACAACCCGATGAGCAGCATCACGACCGTCTCGATCCCCGACGGCAAGGACGAGGACTTCCTGACCCTGGCCGAGGTAGCAGCGATCCTCCGCGTCCCCGTCAACACCCTCCGGTGGTGGCGCCAGCAGGGCGACGGACCTCGGTTCTTCAAGATCGGCCGCCACCTACTCACCACCATCGGCGACCTCCGCGGGTGGATCGATGACCAGAAAACCACCGACCCAGCCAACGGCTGATGAGATTGGTGCTCGAGCTCTGAAGTGACTATCTCCCTGATAAAGGACGAAGCTCGCGTCGTGTTCGGGGTGCTCTCTCGCTGACAGAACGATGAGGCCGAGGGCCCCGCACCCGCTGAGCTGACGGAGCCAGGCCCGGTTCTTGACCCGCTCGCTGAGAAGTCCGCGGTCGAGCGGCCGCTGGTGCCGATGCGCGAGTCTTTCGTTCCGTAGGCCCCGGTGCAGTGTTCCGGTGTCCGACCGGGTCGACCGGTTCCGGAGGGGTGGATGGCGGCTGCGATGAACCGCCTCCGGGAGGCCAGTGACGTCCCTGAAGCCGAGTCGGCCAAGGAGGGTTCAGCTGAATAGTTGACCGCCTTCGATGGCGCCCCGGGCGGTCGGGACCTCGGCTTCGGGTTCCGGTTCTTGCCGCTGCTCGTGGACCCGCAGATTACGGCTATGGCTGCGGGTCGGGCAGTCGACGCATCACTTGGACGGAGTCGGCGAGGCTGTCGAGCCATTTCTCGTACGGGTGACCAACGGTCAGATCGTCCAGGACTCGCCTCGCCCAGTACACGCAATGCGTCAACATCGACAAGCCCATGGCTGGCGCCGGCCCACTGGGCTGGTTACGCAGCGCGAACGTCCCATCCTCTTGCTCTTCAACGTACAACTCCGCGGAGTGGGTCGTCGGGTGGGCGTACCAGGACAGAACGCGGTATGCGGGATAGACCGTGTTTCGGAGACCCAGTCGTTCGCAGATCTGGTCGAGCTTCTGCAGGACCTTCTGATCGTCCACGACTTCGACCTGACGATCTGCAATGAGTTCCTCGAGGAGCGCCAAGTTCCAGGTGGATGCCGTGACGTCACGGGGGCGGCCCTTGGCCTCATTGAGCATCGCGTTCAACAGTCGGCCGTCCTCGGCGTACCGCGACACAACCCCGGGGTCGCCCGTCACCGCCACCCAATGCGCTAGTAGCGCGTGCTCGAGCGCCGAGCGCACTAGTGGGATGCCCTCGTGGCCGAGGTCGTTCTTCTCTAGTCGCAGGTACGCCTGGCCGAACCGATGAACCTGCGCCACCCATGGACAGATGAGCAACGCCACCCGCACCTTCTCCGCGGGGACATTCACGCCTTTCGACGCCTGCATCCGCCACCCAACCAACAGCTTCTGCAGCGCGGCGCGGTAAGCCTCGACAGGGACGTGGCTCTCACGGGCGAGGTCGCCGTCGACCATTGAACGGCCTATCGCTTCGCTGCGGCGAGGTACTTCTCAACCTGCTTCGCGAAGAGTTCGTTGACCTCGTCGACGTTGAGATCGATCAATCCGCCGCCGCCGACGACGATGAGGACTGGGCCGGCCGTAGCCATGTCGGCGGCGAGCGTGTAGCTCTCACCTTCGACGCGTACACCCATCGCACGGTCGCCGATCTGCGGAACGGACATGACGGCGTACTTCACCGTCTCGCCGTCGCTCTCCTCCGACGTGCAGGTCTCCAACTGCTTCGCGAACTCGTCCAGGTATGCCTGTGGACCCTTCTCGGAGTCGTACTGGCCGATGGAGAACGACAGCAGCGACGAGGACAGGCCGCCGCCCTTCAAGTAGTCGTGCCGGACCTTCACATCCGGCTGCTTCGATGCCTCGAACGCGCAGTAGGAGTCGTTGTCCTCGTCGTCATCTGGACCGTCACCGGACGGGTCGCGTGCGTAGCCAGCCGGGAGCTCGTTGACGGACAGCAAAGTGTCCTCGAGCGTCTTCTTCGAGAGCCTCCGGTACTCGGGCTCAGCGGACGTGGACGGTTCGACGGCGACGTCCTCGACGGTGCTGCTGGCGGCAATTGACGGTGACGTGGAGGCAGCCGACTGGTCACCGTTCCCGCGGGCATCGCCGGAGTCGCCGGACCCTCCACACGCCGCCGACAGCACGGCCACCAACACGAGCACTGCAACCTGGTTGAGCCGCTTCATCGCCTACCTCTATCCGTCATGGTCGCCGCGACGGTATCCGTCGCTGCCGGCCGGCGCAGCGAAACCGTGAGCCTGCACTCCGGCCGGTGGCGACGTCGCTAGTTGCGTTGCACGTCCTCCCAGTCGCCTGACCGGACGAACTCGGTAGTCGCTGGCAGTTGTATCCATGAGCTGACGTTTCGCACGATGCCCTCGACCTCGGCGTCGCCGACGGGCCGTTTGGGTGGCCACGTCATCGAGCCTGGATGCGGCGCGAGTTGGCGCCAGGCGTCTGCCGGTAGTGCGAACGGTGGGACGCCCGGTCCGCGGTCAGTCCGGACGACCATCGCCAGGCCTTGGAAGCGGAGGGCGCAGAGACTGACTCTGCGAGACTCGCCCGCCTGCCAGTGCTGGTCCTGATGGGTGACGGTGATGCCGGCGTTGAGGGCGCGGAAGTTGCTGTTGCCGACGTACCGGCTCACCCACACCCAGGTCAGAGGGGGGACCTCTTGGGTGCGCGCGAACTGTTCGCGGGTTGCGGCGTCGGCGGTGTTGGTGCGGTCTGCGACGCGTTCGCGGACCCACGCGGTCTTCACTGCCCAAGCGGCGAGCGACGCCACCTCGGTCTCGTTGAAGGAGGTGACACCTAGCGGGTAAGAAGGTGCCCAAAGCCGTCGCAGCAACGGGATACAGCGGGTCTCGAGGAGGCTCATCCAACCGTTGTTGCAGGTTTCGCAGAACTCGCGAACGAACGTGGTCATCACTGACCGTTTGTGGTGAAGGGCCACGTTGGGAAGCTCGCTGAGCGTGTCGTCGCCGGTGCGTTGGAATCCGGATGCGTACGTGTGCTGAGTCGGGTCAACTTCCACGCCTTTGCGCAACCACTGTGGCCAGGCGTGCTCCTTTGTGAGCTTGCCGAACCGCCCACAGAAGACGCACCTGCGCGCCGGTTTCGACGCCTTGGTGGTCGCATTCGTCACAAGCACAGGATGCCCAGAGCTACCGACAAATGCGGTCGCTAGACGGTTACCGGGCGGCGAGTCGAGCCTGTTCCCCCGATCTCCGCCGGGAAGATGGCCGGGTGTTCAGCTGGGACCAGGACCCCAAGCGCGCCGAGAGAGCCATCCAGATGTTGCTCAGGGCACGCTTCTCTGGTCTGCGCTCCTTCGACGGCGCCGGTGGCGACGGAGGCCGAGACGCCGAGCTCGTGACCGCGGACGGCCGGACAGTCTTCGAGGTGAAGTCGTTCGGGCGCCTCGACTCCTCACGTCGCCGACAGGTCGCGAACTCGCTGAAGAACGCAGTTCAGACTGTCTCGGACATGACCCGCTGGGTGCTGGTCATCCCGATGAACATGACGCCCAACCGGCCCGGATCGAAGTCGTCCGAGCAGGCATGGTTCGACGAGACGCTCCCGAAGCTGGCTCCCGGCGTCGAGCTCGACTGGTTCGGTCAGGACTGGCTCGATGCAGCCCTCGCCGAGAACATGGACGTTCAACGCTTCATCGAGGGCATCGACGGTCAGGTCCTTCAACGGGCAGCCGAGTTCGGCATGGAGCAGGCAGTCCTCGCCGACGGCGCGAGCAACCTGACCGAACGACTCGCCGGCCTGCATCGCCGCGTCGACGAAGTCTCCCCGTACTGGACGCTCGACTTCGCTGTACGCGACGGCATCCATTACCAATCCCTACGAGCCAAGCGCGATGACGCGCAGCTCGTCGACCCCATCACCATCACTCCAACATTCGCGTTCCGTGCAGACGACCCCGATGACGAGGAGCTCCGAGCGAGGTTCGAGCACACACTGGCGTTCGGCGGCCACGTGGACCTACCCGCCGGGTACGTGATCGACCTCGACATCGACGCCTCCGATGAGGCCCGCAAACTGTTTGATGTCGGCGATCCGGCAGCGAATGAGTTCAGCATCGTCACCCTCCGCGAGGTGCTCGACAAACGCATCCGCTGCAACTACCAGATTCTCGCCGGCGAACCCGACGAGAACGGCAACGAGCGCGTCCTCTCCCAGTTTTCCGTGTTCTTCGCCGAACGGACCACAGGCGCAGTCGGAGTCAAGCTCTACGGCAGCGACGCGGCCGGCATCATCAAGTTCGAACTCGGCCTTCCGCGGCCGCCGAGCATGAGCGGCTCGGGTAAGCCACAGCTCGTGGACGGTGCAACGCTGCGCATCGTCCTTCCAGACACCCTCGTCGGCTACGACATCGACTCGTTACTTCCCGTCGCACGCACCCTCGCAGCCTCACAGGCCGGTACCCGCATCCGATTCCTACTGCCCCAACTCGGGTACGTCGACGGTCCACCTCTCGATGAAGCATCGTTTCCCGAAGCCGTCGCGACCCACCAGCTCATCGCGGACCTCCACCACATGCAGGAAGTCACCGGTTCAGCGTTCAGCTACCCAGCCAACATCACCATCGGACAGGTCAAGGAGCTCCGCCGAGTAGTGCGACAGCTCAACGGCGACGACGTTGAGCACGACGGCGGCTTCACACTTCAGGTGCTCCCCGACGCAGTCGCGGGCTTCCTCGAAGCGCTCCTGCAGGACCCGACAGGAGTCCTCCCGGGGGGAGTGTTCTCGGTCAACCCGCTCGTCTATTTCAACGTCGGAGACCTCAAGCTTCGGTTCGGACCGTCGGCCTTCTGGGCACCCCGCCCACGCCTCGTGAATCTCGCCCATCTTCAAGCAGTCGCCGCCAGCGAAGTCCACCCACCGGGGGGTGTGGGCGTGCCCGCCGAGTTCGAGCCGACGGACGCCCCGTTCAGATGGTTCTCACGCGACAAGTCGGAGACCTACCTGGAGTCCGCGGAGCGGCCCCCGGAGCTGAGTTCCTGAACTGCTCGCAAGACTCCATACCAAGGTGAGTCTTATGGGAATCTCCCGTTCTCCGACCTCCGCGCTAACTAGGACCTGCTCCCGCCGGTGGTCGTCCATTAGTCAGGGCCGTGGTGCTGCACCAGGTAATCGTTTCTCCACAGGTCCCTCCGACGTGTGTGGCTCGTCCACAGATTCGTCCCAGTCGAACTCTCCGGAGCGCACAGTCGTATTTGCTGCCGACCTTCGTCCGTAGTGGACGTGCTGGGACCGGAGGTGGCACGTGGTCAGCATCAAAAAACGCCGGGAGTCCGGCAAGTGGCGGGCGCGCTATCGCGACTCCGCAGGCAAGGAGCACGCTCGGCACTTTGAGAAGAAGACAGATGCGCAACGCTGGCTCAACCAGGTCACCGCATCAGTGGTCCGGGGCGACTACGTGGACCCAGCTGCGGGGAAGGTCACCCTCCGCCGGTACGCCGAGGACTGGCAGGCGGTCCAGGTCTCCAGCGACGGCACCAAGCGGATCGTCGACAACGCGCTCCGGCTTCATCTGCTGCCGGCGCTCGGTCAGCACCCCATCGGATCCGTCCGCCCGACGCTGCTCCAGGGCCTCATTCGCGACCTCGAACGCAAGGGGTTGTCGGCCGGGACGATCAGGAACGTCTACGACGTGACGGCCCGCGTCTTCGCAGCCGCGGTGGACGACCGCGTCATCGCGCATTCGCCGTGCCGCAAGATCCGCCTCCCGAAGGGTGATGACGAGGAGGTCATCCCGCCGACTGTCGACGAGGTCACGGCGGTGATGGACGCGATCGAGGACCGGTGGATCGCTCTGATCGTCCTCCTGGCAGGCTCCGGGATCCGGATCGGCGAGGCACGCGGGCTGCGGGTGGACGACATCGACTTCCTCGCCCGAACGATCCGGGTGGATCGCCAACGGCTGCAGAACGGCCAGATCGCCACCCTGAAGTCGAAGTCGTCTCGCCGCAGCGTCCCCATCGGCCAGGTGGTCCTCGACGAGCTCGAGACCCATCTCGCGGCCTATCCGACGGTTGGGCCGCTGTTCGTGGACGAGCTCGGCGAGCCGCTGCCGTACTGGCGGTGGAAGCGCATCCTGGCGGCGGCTTGCGACGAGGCCGGGGTCAGCGTGACCGCGCACGACTTCCGGCACTTCGCGGCCTCGGCGCTGATTGCCGGAGGAGCGTCGGTCAAGCAGGTGCAGGCGTTCCTAGGGCACGCATCGGCGGTCATCACGCTGCGGACCTACGCGCACCTGTGGCCCGGCGACGAGGACCGGACCCGGAACGTGCTCGACGCCGCCCTCAGTCCTCTTGCGGACTGGGGCGGCGTCGAGAAGGTAAAACTGCAGGTCAGAGGCCTGCGGAGGGCGTCAGCCCTTCTTGGTCTCCCAGAAGATCTCGGCGATCTCGTCGATCTTCGCGAGCAGCTCGTCGGCCTTGGCGGCGTCGAGCTCACCCTTGGTGCCGGAGGCACCGGCGAGCTTGGTGGCCTCGTTGACGAGCGTGTGGAGCTGCGGGTACTTCTCGAAGTGCGGGGGCTTGAAGTAGTCGGTCCACAGCACCCAGAGGTGGTGCTTGACCAGCTCGGAGCGCTGCTCCTTGATGAGGATGGCGCGGGTGCGGAAGTCCGGGTCGTCGTTGTCGGCGACCTTGGCGATGACAGCCTTGATGGACTCGGCCTCGATGCGGGCCTGGGCCGGGTCGTAGACACCGCAGGGCAGGTCGCAGTGGGCGGAAACCTCAAGCGTGGGTGCGAACAGTCGCGCGAACAATGCGGGTCCTCTCGTCGTGTCGTCTTCGGTTGTGGAGCACGACGCCGGAGCGGTCGGTCTCGACTGCGACACTACTCCGCGTGGCACGAGCCGATCGAGGGGTCCGACGTCTGGTGGGACGGGTACCCCTGCTGGGTCTGGCGCATGTGACGGGGGACTCCATGCTGCCGACCCTGCGGGCCGGCGACTGGCTGCTCGTCGACCACCGCGGGACGGTCCGGCCGGGCCGGCTGGTGGTGGCCCGGTTCGTCGACGGCACCCAGGCGGTCAAGCGCGCGACCGAGCGTCGTACGACGCGCGCCGGAGGCGCGGGCTGGTGGCTGCTGAGCGACAACCCGATCGGGGTCGACTCCCGGCACCGCGGACCGGTCGCGGAGGAGGAGGTCCGGGCGGTCGTCATCGCCCGGATCTGGCCGCGACCCCGCCGCCCCGCCGCGCTGTGACGGAGCACACGAAAGCGGTCGGGACAGCACCCCTGGCGTGAGCCGGACGCTGTGCCACACTGCGGAGACCGAGCAGTCCCAGCCTGGCCCCGCGGCAGCACCCCGTCGCGTCGAGCCGGACCACCGCGCCACGTACGGCCCACGCCTGGAAGGCACTCGAGTCCATGTCTGAAGCTCCGTCTGTTGCTCCGTCCCACCCGCTCGCCGGCGACCCGGTCTTCGACCTCCACGTCGGGGGCAAGATGCAGATCGCCTCGACGGTCCCGCTGCTCGGGCGCGACGACCTGTCGATGGCCTACACCCCGGGCGTGGCGCGGGTGTGCGAGGCGATCGCCGAAGACCCCTCGCTGACCCAGCACTACACCTGGGTGCCGAACACCGTCGCCGTCGTGACCGACGGGACCGCGGTGCTCGGGCTCGGCGACATCGGTCCGGCGGGGGCGATGCCGGTGATGGAGGGCAAGGCGGTGCTGTTCAAGCAGTTCGGCGGGGTCGACGGCATCCCGATCTGCCTGGACACGACCGACGTCGAGGAGATCATCGAGACCGTCGTCCGGATGGCCCCGAGCTTCGGCGGCATCAACCTCGAGGACATCTCGGCGCCGCGCTGCTTCGAGATCGAGGACCGGCTCAAGGCACTCCTCGACATCCCGGTCTTCCACGACGACCAGCACGGGACCGCGGTCGTGGCGCTGGCCGCGCTGACCAACGCCCTGAAGCTGACCGGCCGGCTCTTCGAGACGACCCGCGTCGTCATCGGCGGCGCGGGCGCGGCGGGCGTGGCGGTCACCAAGATCCTGCTCGAGGCCGGCATCAAGGACTGCGTCGTCGTCGACCGCAAGGGCGTCCTGCACTCCTCGCGCGAGGACCTCACGCCGACCAAGAAGGCGCTGGCGGAGATGACCGCCGACGTCACCGGCCGCACCGGCTCCCTGGCCGACGTGCTGGTCGGCGCCGACGTCTACATCGGGGTCTCCGGCGGCAACGTCCCCGAGGAGCACGTGGCACCGATGGCGCCCGACGCGATCATCTTCGGGCTCGCCAACCCGACTCCGGAGGTGCTGCCCGAGGTGGCCCACCGGCACGCCCGCGTGGTCGCCACGGGTCGCTCGGACTACCCCAACCAGATCAACAACGTGCTGGCCTTCCCGGGCATCTTCCGCGGTGCCTTCGACGTCCACGCGACGGCGATCACCGAGGGCATGAAGCTCGCCGCGGCGCAGGCGCTGGCCGCGCTGGTCGGCGACGACCTGGCCGAGGACATGATCATCCCGTCGCCGTTCGACCCGCGGGTGCCCGGCGCGGTGTCGTCGGCGGTGGCCGAGGCCGCACGCCGCGACGGCGTGGCCCGGCGCTAGCCCGCGGTCGCTAGGTTCGGAGCATGTTCGCCGTCTACGCCGACCAGTTCTCGAAGGACGACCCGGTCTCGGTCCTGCAGGTGGGGGAGCGACCCGATCCGGAGGTCCCGGACGGGTGGACCACGGTCACCGTCAAGGCCGCGTCCCTGAACCACCACGACCTGTTCTCGCTCCGCGGGGTCGGGCTGCGTGAGGAGTCGCTGCCGATGATCCTCGGCTGCGACGCCGCGGGGTACGACGAGGACGGCAACGAGGTCGTCGTGCACGCCGTGATCAGCGACCCGTCCTGGAGCGGCGACGAGACCTTCGACCCGAAGCGGTCGCTGCTGTCCGAGCGCTACCAGGGCACCCTGGCCGACAAGGTCGCGGTCCCGCGCCGCAACGTGGTCGCCAAGCCGGCCTCGCTGTCGTTCGAGGAGGCGGCCTGCCTGCCGACCGCGTGGCTCACGGCCTACCGGATGCTCTTCACCCGCGGCCAGCTGAAGGCCGGCGAGACGGTGCTGGTCCAGGGTGCCGGCGGCGGCGTCGCCACGGCGGCGATCATCCTCGGGCGGGCCGCCGGCCTGCGGGTGCTGGCGACCAGCCGCGACGAGGCCAAGCGCGCCCGGGCGCTCGAGATCGGCGCCCACGACGTCTTCGAGTCCGGCGCCCGGCTCCCGGTCAAGGTCGACGCGGTCATCGAGACGGTCGGCAAGGCCACCTGGTCCCACTCCATCCGCGCGCTGCGTCCCGGCGGCCGCATCATCACCTCCGGTACGACGTCCGGCCCGAACCTCGACGACGCCGAGCTGACCCGCATCTTCTTCCTGCAGCTCAGCGTCATCGGCTCCACCATGGGCACCCGCGACGAGCTGGCCGCCCTGGTCGCCCTGCTCGACGCGTCCGGAGCCCGGCCGCTGATCGACCGGGTGCTGCCGATGACCGAGGCTCGCGACGGCTTCGCGGCGATGGCCGGCGGCGACCTCTTCGGCAAGATCGTCTTCACCCGATGATCCACCTGCTCACCGGTGCCGGGTCCGGCATCGGCGCGGTGCTGGCGGCCCGCCTGCTCGGGCGCGGCGACGAGGTCGTCGCGGTGGTCCGATCCGCCGAGCGGGCGGAGCAGCTCGCCGACGGGCTGCCGGGCGCGACCACGCTGGTCGCCGACCTGGCCGACCCCGCGTCGCTGGCGGGGCTGGTGCTGCCCGACGCCCTGGACTCGGTCGTGCACGCCGCGGGCGTCGTCACCCTCGGGGCGGTGGCCGAGCTCGACGCGACGGCGTGGACCGAGCAGCTCCAGGTCAACCTGGTCGCCCCGGCGCTGCTGACCCGACTGGCGCTCCCGGCCCTGCGCGCCCGGCGCGGCACCGTGGTGCTGGTCAACTCCGGCGCCGGCCTGCACGCCCACCCGCAGTGGTCGGCGTACGCCGCCTCCAAGCACGGCCTGAAGGCCCTCGCCGATTCGCTCCGCGCGGAGGAGGCGTCGTCCGGCGTCCGGGTCACCACGGTCTACCCGGGCCGCACGGCGACGCCGATGCAGGCGGAGGTGCACCGCCAGGAGGGCAAGGCGTACGACGCCGCCGCGTGGATCCGGCCCGAGACCGTGGCCGACGCCGTGCTGCACGTGCTCGACCTGCCGCGCGACGCCACGATCAGCGACCTGACCGTCCGGCCCACCTGACGTCCGCCGGGCCTCACCCGTTTCGTGGGAGGCCCGCGACGTCCTCGCGTTCCTAGCCTCGGGCTCCCCGGCCCGGAGGAGTGAGCGTGGCGCAGCAGGCGGAGGAGCAGGCCGCTCCGGTGGCGACGATGAGCGTCCCCACGCTCACCGCGATGGTGGTCGGGGGGATGGTCGGGGCGGGGGTGTTCTCGCTGCCGGCGCGGTTCGGCGTGGCCACCGGCATCCTGGGCTCGCTGATCGCCTGGGCGATCGCGGGCGCGGGCATGCTGATGCTGGCCTTCGTCTTCCAGAACCTGGCCATCCGCCGGCCCGACCTCGACTCCGGCGTCTTCATCTACGCGAAGGCGGGGTTCGGCGACTACGCCGGCTTCAACTCCGCGATCGGCTTCTGGGCCAGCTCGGTCGCCGGGAACACCTTCTACTGGGTCTTCATCGGCGCCACCCTCGGCGCGTTCTTCGACGGGTTCGGCGACGGCGACACGGTGCTGGCCGTCGGCCTGGCGACCTGCGGCGTGTGGCTCTTCCACTACCTGATCGCCCGCGGGGTGCGCGACGCCGCGGTCATCAACCGGATCGTCACGGTCTTCAAGATCCTCCCGATCCTGGTGTTCATCGTGGTGCTGCTGGTCTCGCTCGATGCCGGGGTGGTCGCCGACAACTGGCTCGCCACCGGGTACGGCGACCTCGACGGCCTCGGCGACCAGGTCCGCAGCACCATGCTGATCACGACGTTCGTGTTCATCGGCATCGAGGGCGCCAGCGTCTACTCGCGCTACGCCCGCCGCCGCGAGGACGTCGGCCGGGCCACGGTCCTGGGCTTCCTCAGCGTGCTCTCGATCTTCGCCCTGGTGACCCTCTCCAGCTACGCCGTCGTCCCGCAGCCCGAGCTCGCGGCCACCCGCCAGCCGTCGATGGTCGGGGTCTTCGAGTCGGTCGTCGGTGACTGGGGCGAGGTGTTCATCAGCGTCGCGGTCATCGTCTCCGTCCTCGGCGCCTACCTGGCCTGGACCCTGATGGCCGCCGAGGTGATGTTCATCCCCGCCCGCGCCGACGACTTCCCGGCCTTCCTGGGCCGCGAGAACGCCGCGGGCACGCCGATCACCGCGCTGGTGGTCACCTCGCTCGGCGTGCAGGCCCTGCTCGCGCTGACCCTGGTCGTGACCGACGCGCTGAACTTCCTGCTCGACCTGGCCACCAGCCTGGCCCTGCTGCCCTACCTGCTCGCGGCGGCGTACGCCCTCAAGCTCGGCCTCACCGGGGAGTCGTACGACGGCGTCGCGCCCGCCGTACGACGGCGCGAGACGATCGTCGCCGGCGCGGCCACGGCATACACGATCTTCCTCTTCGACGCCGCCGGGCTGCAGTTCCTGCTGCTGTCGACGGTGATCCTCGCGCCCTCGGCGCTGCTGTTCGTCAAGGCCCGCAGCGAGCGCGGGCTGCGGCTGTTCACCCCGACCGAGATGGGCGTCTTCGCGCTGGTCGCGGTCGGCGCCGTCATCGGCGCCGTCGGGCTGTGGACCGGCCGGATCGTGCTCTGACCGCTCCGAAGGAAGGCAGGAACCCATGACCGACTCCACGTCGTACGGCGTCCACTCGGAGGTGGGCCGGCTGCGCAAGGTGCTGGTCTGCCGGCCCGGTCTCGCGCACCGCCGACTGACCCCGTCGAATAGCGACGAGCTGCTCTTCGACGACGTGCTCTGGGTCGAGAACGCGCAGCGCGACCACGCCGACTTCGTGAACAAGCTGACCGGTCGCGGGGTGGAGGTGGTGGAGCTGCACGACCTAGTGGCGCAGAGCCTCGCCGTACCCGGGGCGCGGGACTGGGTGCTGGACCGCAAGGTGATCCCGAACCGGGTCGGCCTCGGGCTGGTCGAGGGCACCCGGGCCTACCTGGAGTCCCTCGCCCCGGCCGACCTCGCGGAGGTGCTGATCGGCGGGCTCGCGACGCACGACCTGCCCGACGACGTCCGCTCCGGGTACGTCGCCCTCGCCCGCGAGTCGACGGGCGCCCGGGAGTACCTCATGCCGCCGCTGCCGAACACGCTCTACACGCGGGACACGACCTGCTGGCTCTACGGCGGGCTCACGATGAACCCGCTCTACTGGCCGGCCCGCAAGGACGAGACGCTGCTCTACGGCATGGTCTACGGCTTCCACCCGGACTTCGTGGGCTCCACGGTCTGGTGGGGTGACCCCGAGCAGGACTGGGGCCAGGCCACCTTCGAGGGCGGCGACGTGATGCCGGTCGGGAACGGCGTCGTCCTGGTGGGGATGAGCGAGCGCACCTCGCGTCAGGCGATCACCCAGGTGGCGGCCGCGCTCTTCGCCCAGGGGGCGGCCGAGCGGGTCGTGGTGGCCGGGATGCCCAAGCTGCGCGCCGCGATGCACCTCGACACGGTCTTCACCTTCGCCGACCGCGACGTGGTGACCCTCTACCCGACGATCATGGACGCGGTGCACACCTTCAGCCTGGTGCCGTCCGACCGCCCGCCGGGGGTCGAGGTGATCGACGAGGGGGGCACCCCGTTCGTGGACGTGGTGGCCCGCTCGCTGGGGCTGCCGGCGCTGCGGGTGATCGAGACCGGCGGCGACGTCTACCAGTCCGAGCGACAGCAGTGGGACAGCGGCAACAACGCCGTCGCGCTGGAGCCGGGGGTGGTGATCACCTACGACCGCAACACCCTCACCAACACCCTGCTGCGCAAGGCGGGGATCGAGGTGGTCACGATCGTCGGGGCCGAGCTGGGGCGCGGACGCGGGGGCGGGCACTGCATGACCTGCCCCATCATCCGCGACCCCGTGGACCTGTGATGAGGACCCTCCCGGTGGCGTCGCTCCCGCTGGTGCTGCTGCTCGGCTGCGGGTCGGAGGCCGACTCGGCCACCGAGCCGACGCCCGTGACGGCCGACGGGCTGGAGGGGTCGGCGTACGTCTCGACAGGGGTGGAGGGCCGCGACCTGGCCGCCGGGACCCGGGTCCGGCTCGCGTTCGAGGACGACACCATGTCGGTCTCGGCGGGGTGCAACACGATGTTCGGGCCGTACGAGGTCGCGGGGGAGACCCTGGCCTGGACCGGTGCCCCCGCCAGCACGGTGATGGGCTGCCTCACCGAGGAGGCCGCGCAGGACGAGTGGCTCACCGCCTGGCTCACCGACGGCGTCACCGTGTCCCGGGAGGGCGGGGACCTCCGCCTCGCCGGTGACGACGTCACGATCACCCTCGCGCCGGCCGACGTGGCCGATCTGGACGACGTCCTCGGCACGTCCTGGACCGTGGTCGGCACCCTCACCGACGGGCAGCTCACCCCGGTCCCCGACGGGGTACGGCGGCCGCGGCTGTCGGTACGGGCCGACGGCCTGGCCAGCCTCGACACCGGCTGCAACAACGGCCGGACGACGGTCCGGGTCGCCGACGGCACGATCACCTTCGGCCACGCGGCCATCACCCGCGCGGCCTGCCCCGAGCCGGCCGCCGGCCTGGAGCGGGACGTGCTCGCGGTGCTCGACGGGCGCAGCGACGAGGTGACCTTCGACGGCCGGGTGCTGGTCGTGACCAAGGGCGATCGCGGCCTGGTGGTCGAGGTGGGATGAGCGCGGGCCGCCGCCGGTGGCTGATCCGGCTCGGCCTGCTCGCCGTCGCGCTGCTGGTCGCCGTGGTGGTGGTCCGGCTCGTGGGCGAGGTCGACTGGGGTGCCGTGCGGGACGCACTCGGGAAGCTGACCTGGTGGCACCCGCTGGTGCTGCTGGTCGTGCTGCTGGTCCGGCAGGTGCTCAACGCGCTGCCCCTCGCGCTGTTCATCCCGGGCATCACGCCGTACCGGGCGACGGTCAACGACCAGGCGGCCATCCTGATGGTGACCGTGGCGCCACCGCCGAGCGACCTGGCGCTGCGGATCGCCATCTTCGGCTCCTGGGGCGTGCCGGCGGCGCGGGCCGTCGCCGGGACGGTGATGAACACGCTGACCTTCTACGTCGTCCGGTTCGCGGCTCCGGGGGTGGGCTTCGTGCTCCTGCTGGTCCTCGGGCAGCCGCCCGGGCCGCGGTGGTTCGAGCTGCTGAGCGTGGCGGTGTCCCTCACGATCGTGGTCGGCGTGGTGCTCGTGGTCCGCAGCGAGCCGCTCGCCCTGGCGATCGGCGGCGGGGCCGGTCGGCTGGTGCGGCGGGTCCGCCGGAGCGTGGACCCCGAGGCGTGGGCGCGCTCGTGCGCGGAGTTCCGGCACGACGTCGCCGGCCGGTTCCGGCACGGCTTCCCCCGCTCGCTCCTGGCCCTGGCCGGGATGCTCGCCGTGGACCTCGCGCTGCTGGCGCTGTGCCTGCGCTTCGTCGGGGTGGAGCGCGGGGAGGTCGGGTTCGCGGCCGTGGCGGTCGCCTACCTGTTCGCCTACCCGTTCACGCTCTTCCCGCTGTCCGGCCTCGGGGTCGTCGACGCCCTGGTCCTGGCCGCCCTGGTCGAGGCCGGCGGGCACCAGGTCGAGGCGGCCGCCCTGGCCGGGCTCGTGGTGTGGCGGGTCTTCACCGTCGCCGGACCGATGCTCCTCGGTCTGGTCGCGCTGGCGCTCTGGCGGCGCGGCGTCAGGTCCGCGAGCGCCAGTTGAGCGCACCGACCAGGACCATCCGCAGCTGGGTGCGGGCGGTCTCGGTGATCGGCTTCTCGGCGGCCGGCTGCGGGGCGCTGATCAGCCGCTCGGCGGTCGCGACCATCGCGGTCACGATCAGGTTCGACAGCACCCGCAGGTCCTCGGCCGACCACGACTCGGTGCCGGGCAGCAGGGCCAGGTCGGTGGCCAGCTCGTGCTCACACAGGTCGATCTCGTGGTGGATCGCGTCGCGGACCTGGGGCGGACCGGCGCCGCGCTCGCGGCCGATGAAGGCGAAGTGGGCGCGCTCCTGCCGCACGTGCTGGGCCAGGATGTCGACCGAGCGGTCGACGATGTCGGCGTACGACGGCGCGCCCTGGCGGATGTCGCGCAGCATGGCGCGCAGCGACACGAACGACTCGTCGACGAGCGCGAGGCCGAGGGACTCGATCGACTCGAAGTGGCGGTAGAACGCGGTCGGGACGATGCCGACCTCCTTGGCGACCTGGCGCAGCGACAGCGCGATCAGGCTGCTGTCCTCGCAGAGGGCCAGTCCCGC
The DNA here is from genome assembly GCF_900101465.1 of Nocardioides lianchengensis. Classification (GTDB taxonomy): domain Bacteria; phylum Actinomycetota; class Actinomycetes; order Propionibacteriales; family Nocardioidaceae; genus Nocardioides; species Nocardioides lianchengensis. Next base: position 215,640 of record NZ_FMZM01000010.1, on the reverse strand, counting down.
GTCGAGGATGGCGCGCCGGGTGCGCTCCTTGCGCTCGACACGGGTCTCGGTCACAAGCACCCATCTTATCAGTGCACATGTGTGCACCGTCACGAGCGACGCGGGTTGACGGTCGCCGCGCGTCCCGGCGAGAGTTTGGGTGTACACACGTACACCCAAACTCTCCGGAAGGAGCTCCGATGAGCGTCGTCGACACCGTCCTCCGCTCCCGGGCCCTGGCCGCGCTCACCTCGCCCCACGGCGTGGACCGCTACCTGGAGCTGGTGAACCCGATGTGGGCGGCCCACGAGGTCCGGGCCCGCATCGTCGACGTCACCCGCGAGGTCGACGTGCCCGGCCACCCGCCCGTCGCCACCCTGACCCTCCAGCCCACCGCCACCTGGCGCGGCCACCGCGCCGGCCAGCACGTCCAGGTCGGCGTCGAGGTCGAGGGCGCCCGTCGTACGACGCGGGTGTTCACGATCTCCAGCTCCGACTCCCGACCCGGCGAGCGCTTCACCATCACCCTGCGGGCCAACCCCGGGGGAGTCGTCTCCCGGTGGCTGGTCGAGCAGGCCAGCCCCGGCACCATGCTGCACCTCTCGCAGGCCCAGGGGGAGTTCGTGCTGCCCGACCGGGTGCCCGAGCACGTGCTGATGATCTCCGGCGGCTCCGGCATCACCCCGGTGATGTCGATGCTGCGCTCGCTGCAGCGGCGTACGCACCGCGGTCGGATCACCTTCCTGCACTACGCGCAGAGTCCCGCGCACCTGATCTTCGCCGCCGAGCTCGACGAGGTGCGCCGCTCCGGCCACGGGGTCGACGTGCACCTGCTGCACCCCGAGCACGGAGACCCGAACCTGTCCCCGGCGTACCTCGAGCGTCTGGTGCCCGGCTACCGCGACGTGCCCACCTGGGCCTGCGGGCCGACGCCGCTGATGGAGGCGGTCCTGGCGTCGTACGACGGCTCGGACGCGCTGCGGACCGAGTGGTTCCGCCCGCCCCGGGTCTCGACCGGCGCGAGCGGGGGCGAGGTCGTCTTCGCCCGCTCCGGGCGCACCGTGCCCAACTCCGGCGCACCGCTGCTCGAGCAGGCCGAGGCCGCCGGGCTCACCCCCGCGTCGGGCTGCCGGATGGGCATCTGCTTCTCCTGCGTGTCCCGCAAGACCGAAGGAACGGTCCGCGACGTCGTGAGTGGCGAGGAGTCCTCGCTGCCCGACGAGGACGTCCGGATCTGCGTCTCCGCCCCCGTGGGCGACTGCACCGTCGACCTCTGACCGTCGACCTCTGAGGAGAAACCGTGAAGACCAACCGCACCACCCTGACCGCCGAGCAGCTCGAGGAGTTCGGCGACGAGCTCGACGCCATCCGTCAGCGGGTCCTGGCCGACCTCGGCGAGGCCGACGCGTCGTACATCCGCGACGTGGTGAGGGCCCAGCGGGCCTTCGAGGTCGCCGGCCGCGCGCTGTTCTACCTGCCGCCCGCGTGGCCGCTCGCCGTCGCGGCGCTGAGCGTCTCCAAGATCCTCGACAACATGGAGATCGGCCACAACGTCATGCACGGCCAGTACGACTGGATGGGCGACCCGGGCCTGAACTCCCGGATGTACGAGTGGGACAACGTCTGCCCGTCCGAGCAGTGGAAGAACTCCCACAACTACCTCCACCACACCTACACGAACATCCTCGGCAAGGACCGCGACATCGGGTACGGCGTGCTGCGGATGGACGAGGACCAGCCCTGGCACCCCTACTACCTCGGCAACCCGGTCTACGCCTTCCTGCTGATGGTGTTCTTCGAGTGGGGCGTGGCGATGCACGACCTGGAGGTCGAGAACATCGTCGCCGGGCGCCGGAAGGTGTCGGAGAACGCCGCCCTGCACGCCGGGATCATGCGCAAGGTGAAGCGCCAGGCGCTGAAGGACTACGTGCTCTTCCCGGCCCTGACCGGGCCGCTGTTCCCGCTCACCCTCGCCGGCAACGCGACCGCCAACCTGGTGCGCAACGTGTGGGCCTTCAACATCATCTTCTGCGGCCACTTCCCGGCCGGCGTCGCGACCTTCTCCGCCGAGGAGTGCGAGGACGAGACCCGCGGCCACTGGTACTACCGCCAGCTGCTCGGCTCGGCCAACATCACGGGCAGCAGGCTGTTCCACGTCCTGACCGGCAACCTCTCGCACCAGATCGAGCACCACCTCTTCCCGGACCTGCCGGCCCGTCGCTACCCGGAGATCGCCACCGAGGTCCGCGAGATCTGCGACCGCTACGGCCTGCCCTACAACACCGGCTCCCTCGGTCGGCAGCTCGGCAGCGTGGCGAAGAAGATCTGCCGCCTCGCCCTGCCCGACCGACGTGACCGGTCTCGCACCGCCGCCCCCGTTGTCGCGGAGCCCGCCGCGGCATGACACTGGTGCCCATGAGCGACCACCTGAGCAAGGCCGAGATCCGCAAGGACGCCGTGCAGGGCACGGTCGAGGCCGCCGCCTCGACCGTCGGCCAGGTGACCTCGATCATCACCGGCGCCGTCCGCGACGTCGCCTCCGCCGTCGGCGGGTTCGCCACCGAGGTCTTCGAGATCCGGGAGTCCGCCCGCCGGGCGTCGGCGGAGCACGGGGAGGACTGAGCCGCCGAACGCTCCCGTCCAGCGGTGAGCTGTCCACCGATCTGCGCCGTCGGTCGGTGGACCGGTCACCGCCCGGCCGGCGTGTCGGCGCGGCGCGCCACGGTGGCGGTGGCAGTTCCACCGATCGGGTGCCGAGAACGGTGGACAGCTCACCGCCGCCCGGGTCGCTCAGCCGTCCAGCCGCCGCACCAGGAACTTCGGCGCGCACAGCCGGTAGGAGTCGGTGACCAGCTCGGCCACCTCGTCCCAGTCGGTGCCGTCGTCGAGCACCAGCCCGACGATCGAGCCGGACCACGGGGGCTTGTAGAACGGCAGCCCGGCGTGGGTCAGGGCGAGCAGCTCGTCGTCGACGGAGTGGAAGGTCAGCACGGTCCGCGGCGTCGGGTCCCCGGTGATGTCCCGGTACGCCGACTCGTAGCCCTCCTGCGCCACCATCACGTGCGCGAAGGTCTTGGTGCGGATCCGCCAGCGCACGCCGGTCCAGGCGTCCTCCTCGTAGGCCTCGGGGAGGGCGGTCGCGGTCGTCGCGACCCGTCGTACGACGTCGGCGGCGGGCTCGATCCGGCGGGGCACGGCGCGGTCGCCGTCAGGCGAAGGACATCCGGAAGCCGGCCTGCCGGAAGGAGGCGAGCTGCCGGGCGTCGGCGAGCCAGCCCAGCGGGCCGTCGGGCGCGAACTCCCAGCGACCCCGGCAGGGCAGCGCCTTCGCCGAGCCGGTGAGGGCGGCCGTGACCGGGCTCGTGTGGTCGTCGATCGGCGGCTGCCAGGTGGCGCCCTTGAACGGGATCCGTACGGCGAGCCGCGACACGTCGGTGAACTCGGCCCGGGCGATCGGCCGCCGCCCGGCGGTCGCCGTCCACTCGGTCCGCGACAGCGGGCCGCGGTAGGACGACTCCAGCCGGAAGTCGCACAGCTCCTTGGGGATCGCCCAGAGCCCCCGCCCGCCGGCGACCGACGCGGGGGAGTCGACCCAGATGTCGGTGATCGACACCGCCTTCAGTCCGTCCTCCTGCACCGGCCGCGCGACCAGGAGCTCGGAGTAGGTGAGCGGACTGCCCTCCTCGTAGGAGACGAACGCGACCCCGTAGACCCCCGCCGGTCGCAGCGCGTCCACGGCCTCGCGGACCCGGAACAGCGAGAGCCAGAGCTGGCCCACCATGTCCCACGGGGCGGCGGGGTAGTCCACGTCGTACGACGGATCAGCGGGGCTGGTCATGGCCGACACAGTAGAACGGCCCGGCGACAGTCGTCGCCGGGCCGTGCTGATGAGTGGGTCCGCGAGACCAGATGGGTCTCGACACGCGCCTTCTGACTTCGCAGGCTCAGTCAGAGCGCTCGCTCGACCACCATCATCCGGTCCGCTGACGCGTCCCGGATCGACACGCGCCTTCTGACTTCGCAGGCTCAGTCAGAGCGCTCGCTCGACCACCAAGGGACTAGTCCGCTGCCGCGTCCTAGTCCTCGGGATCGTCCAGGCGCGCCAGCCAGGTCGCGAACCGCTCGACGGCGGTCTCGAACTCCGGGTGGGCGTCGGTGAAGGCCTGCAGCTGGTCACCCAGCCACTCCAGGGTGACCTCCTCGTCACCCCGGCGCTTCTGCAGCTCCTCGATCCCACGATCGGTGAAGTACATCTGCTCTCCTGTCGACCGACGAACGCCGTCAGGCGAAGGCCCGCTCCATGAGCTCCTTCTGCTCCGCCTGGTGCCGCTTGACCGTGCCGACCGCGGGGGAGGACCCCTCGGGCCGGGTGACCGGCACGACCTGGGCGTCGACCTCGGGCCAGACGTTCAGGGCGTAGTGCGGCCACGGGCCCATGTTGAGCGGCTCGTCCTGCACCCAGCGGACCTGCTTGAGGTGCGGGTAGCGGGCGATCTCGGCCCTGATGGCGTCGATCGGACGCGGGTAGAGCTGCTCGACGCGGCCGATGGCGAAGCGCTCGCTGTCCTCGCGCTTGGCCCGCTCGACCATCAGGTCCCAGGTGACGCGGCCCGAGCACAGCAGCAGCGTGTCGACCTTCTCCGCGTCCGCGGTCGCGTCGGGCACGAAGGCCTTGAACGAGCCGGAGGTGAAGTCGTCGGGCTGGGAGGCGGCCTCCTTGCGCTTGAGCATCGACTTCGGCGTGAAGACGATCAGCGGCCGGTGCTCCTCGCCGAGCGAGTGCTGGCGCAGCAGGTGGAAGTACGACGCCGGCGTGCTCGGCTGGGCGATCACCAGGGCCTCGTCGGCGGCCATCTGCAGGAACCGCTCGATCCGCGCCGACGAGTGGTCGGCGCCCTGGCCCTCGTAGCCGTGGGGCAGCAGCAGGACGACGCCGGACTGCTGGCGCCACTTGCTCTCGCCCGCGGTGATGAACTCGTCGATGACCGTCTGGGCGCCGTTGACGAAGTCGCCGAACTGCGCCTCCCACAGCACCAGCGCGTCGGGACGGGCCACGGAGTAGCCGTACTCGAAGCCGAGGGCGGCGTACTCGGAGAGCAGCGAGTCGTAGATGTAGAACTTCGCCTGGTCCTCGGTCAGCGAGGCCAGCGGCGTCCACTCGTCGGCGTTGGTGCGGTCGATGATCGTGCCGAACCGCGACACGAAGGTGCCGCGCCGCGAGTCCTGGCCGGCCAGACGGACCGGGCGGCCCTCCATGAGGAGCGAGCCGAAGGCGAGGATCTCGCCGGTGCCCCAGTCGATCGGGCCCTCTGTGATCGCGGTGGCCCGGCGCTGCAGCTGCGGCATCACCTTGGGGTGCACCGTGAAGCCGTCGGGCGGCGTGACGTAGGCGTCCGAGATCCGCTTGAGGTACTCCAGCGGTACGGCGGTGTCGGTCTCGCCGACCGACTTCTCGGGGTAGTCCGGGACGGTGGTCCACTCCGACGGCTGGGTGCTGGCCTCGCGGACCTCGGTGAAGACCCGCTCCAGCTGCTGCTGGTAGTCGCGCAGCACCTGCTCGGCCTCCTCGATCGTGATGTCGCCACGACCGATCAGGGACTCGGTGTAGAGCTTGCGGACCGAGCGCTTCTGCTCGATGAGGTCGTACATCAGCGGCTGCGTGTACGACGGGTCGTCGCCCTCGTTGTGACCGCGGCGGCGGTAGCAGACCAGGTCGATGACGACGTCCTTGTTGAACGCCTGGCGGTACTCGAACGCGAGCCGGGCGACGCGGATGCACGCCTCCGGGTCGTCGCCGTTGACGTGGAAGATCGGCGCCTGGACCATCCGCGCGACGTCGGTGCAGTAGAGCGACGAGCGGGAGGAGCCGGGGGAGGTGGTGAAGCCGACCTGGTTGTTGACGACCACGTGGATGGTGCCGCCGGTGCGGTAGCCGCGCAGCTGGCTCAGGTTGAGCGTCTCGGCCACCACGCCCTGGCCCGCGAACGCGGCGTCGCCGTGCACGAGGAGGGGGAGGACGGGGTACTCGGCGCCTCGGTTGAGCACGTCCTGCTTGGCGCGGGCGATGCCCTCGAGGACCGGGTCGACGGCCTCGAGGTGGGACGGGTTCGCGGCGACCGAGACCTTGATCGTGTCGCCGGCCTCGGCGACGAACTCGCCCTCGGCGCCGAGGTGGTACTTCACGTCGCCGGAGCCCTGGACCGTGCGCGGGTCGATGTTGCCCTCGAACTCGCGGAAGATCTGGGAGTACTTCTTGCCGACGATGTTGGCCAGCACGTTGAGCCGGCCACGGTGGGCCATGCCGATCGCGACCTCGTCGAGGTTGGCCTCGGCCGCGGCCTCGCAGATCTCGTCGAGCACGGGGACCGTGGTCTCGCCGCCCTCGAGGGAGAAGCGCTTCTGGCCGACGAACTTGGTCTGCAGAAAGGTCTCGAAGGCCTCGGCCTGGTTGAGCTTGAGCAGGATCCGCAGCTGCTCCTCGCGGGGCGTCTTGGTGTGCGGCTGCTCGACGCGCTCCTGGATCCAGCGGCGCTGCTCGGGGTCCATAATGTGCATGTACTCGATGCCGGTCGTGCGGCAGTAGGAGTCACGCAGGATCTTCAGGATGTCCCGCAGCTTCATGAACCGCCGGCCCTCGCCGCCGAACGAGCCGGTGGCGAACTCGCGGTCGAGGTCCCACAGGGTCAGGCCGTGCGACTCCACCTCGAGGTCGGGGTGGCTGCGCTGGCGGTACTCCAGCGGGTCGGTGTCGGCCATCATGTGGCCGCGCACCCGGTAGGCATGGATCAGCTCGAGGATCCGGGCCTGCTTGCTGATGTCGTCGTCGTGGGACGTCGAGATGTCGGCGTTCCAGCGGATCGGCTCGTAGGGGATGCGCAGCGAGCGGAAGATCTCGTCGTAGAACCCGTCGGCACCGAGCAGCAGCTGGTGCACGCGCTTGAGGAACTCGCCGGACTGGGCGCCCTGGATGACCCGGTGGTCGTACGTCGAGGTCAGCGTCATGACCTTCGAGATGCCGTTGCGGGCGATCGCCTCCGGCGAGGCGCCCTGCCACTCGGCCGGGAACTCCATCGAGCCGACGCCGATGATCGCGCCCTGGCCCTTCATCAGGCGCGGCACGGAGTGGGTGGTGCCGATGCCGCCGGGGTTGGTCAGCGAGATCGAGGTGCCCTGGAAGTCGACGACGCCGAGCTTGCCGTCGCGGGCCTTGCGGACGATCTCCTCGTAGGCGGTCCAGAAGCCGGCGAAGTCCATGCCCTCGGCGGCCTTGATGCTCGGGACGAGCAGCTGGCGCGAGCCGTCGGGCTTCGGTACGTCGATCGCGAGCCCGAGGTTGATGTGGGCCGGGGTGATCAGGTTGGGCTTGCCGTCGACGACGTCGAAGCCGTTGTTCATCTCGGGCATCGACCGCACGGCCTTGACCAGCGCGTAGCCGATCAGGTGGGTGAACGAGACCTTGCCGCCGCGGGCCCGGGCGAGGTGGCTGTTGATGACGATGCGGTTGTCCCACAGCAGCTTCACCGGGACCGTGCGCACCGAGGTGGCGGTCGGCACCTCCAGCGAGGCGTCCATGTTGGCTGCGGTGCGGGCCGGGGCCCCGCGGAGGACGGTGTAGGTCGGCTGGTCGCTCGCCGCGGCCGGCTCGGCCTTCGGGGACTCCTTCGGCACCGGGGCGGAGGTGCCCTTGGCCGGCTCGGCGGCCTTGGCGTCGGGGCGCGGCTTGGCGACCGGCGCGGGCTTGCTCGCGGCGGGCTTGGCCTCGGCAGGCTTCGACTCCGCCTGGGCCGGCGCGGCCTTCGCGGGGGCCGGCTTCGCGGGCTCGGCCTTCGCCGCGGCCGGGGCGGGTGCGGACCCGTTGGTCGTCGTACCGCCGTCGTGACCGTCCTTGAAGTACGACACCCACCGCGCGTCGACGCTCCCGGGATCCAGCTTGTACTGCTCGTACATCTCCTCCACGAGCCACTCGTTGGCCCCGAAGTCGTCGTCAGGCGGGCCTGCGGTGGTGGAGTGGGTGGACTGGCTGCCTGAGGGCTGCGGCACGACTTGCTTCGCCTCTTCCGATGCGCGCGACTTGGATGGGTTTCCGGTGTTCCAGGCTAGCCCCCGCCCGGGCAAATGCCGAGGTCAGGGGCAGCATTCGGGCAGGGTGTGAATGCGATCCGCACCACACCTCACTCAATCGGACGAAATGGGGAGTCCTTGAGGATGATGCCGACGATGACGGCGAGAACGACGACAGCCCGGCGACGCGCCCGGGGCACGGCCGCACTGGCCGTGGCCGTGGTCCTGGCGACCACGTCCTGCAGCGGCGACGACGACAGCGGGGGCGGCGAGGAGCCGACGGCGAGCCCGTCCGCGTCGTCCGCGCCGGCGCCCGCGGAGCCGACGGCCCCGGCGACCAACGCCCGGATCGGCCAGGTCGAGGGCACCCGGATCTCGCGGACGACCCGCGAGACGCTGCTGCGGCAGGTGGTGCCGATCGTCGACGCCTGGTTCGACGGCGCGTACGTCGGCGGCACCTGGCCGCGCCGCACGGTGGGCGACGCCTTCGCGGGTTTCACCGCCGGCGCGCGACGCGACGTACGGCGGGACCTGAAGGTGATGACCAACGTCGACATCGGCGAGCGGATCACGGCGGTGACCGTGCGCCGCCGCGCCGTGGCTCTCGACGTGCTCGCCGTACGGCGCAAGGCGGCGGCCGTGACCGCGCGGGTCTCGCTCACCTTCACCACGACCGGGGAGGTGGCCCGGACCGAGACCGTGCAGGGCCGGTTGTTCCTCACCAAGGGCGGCGGCCGGGGATGGAAGGTGTTCGGCTACGACGTGTCGGCGGGCGAGGCCGGCCAGGGGAGGACCCGATGAACCGCGTGCTCAGGCGACTGCTGTCCCTGGGACTCGTGCTGGCGGTGGCCGCGGTCGTCGTCCCCGACTCCGCCCCGCGGGCCGAGCAGGTGGCGCTGGTCAAGGTCGACCGGTCTGCGGGTCTGTCGGTCTCGCCCGGGGTCGTCTGGATCCTGGCCGTGGGGTCGGACGCGCGGCCGGGGGAGTCGATGCTCCGCTCGCGCGGGGACGCGCTGCAGCTGATCGGCCTGAACACCCGCACCGGGGCCGCGACCGCGATCGGCATCCCGCGCGACTCGTGGGTCCCGATCCCGGGCCACGGCTCCAGCCGGGTCAACGCCGCGCTCACCTTCGGCGGGCCCCAGCTGCTGGGCCGGACCGTCGGCAACCTCGTCGGCGTGCAGCCGGACTACGTCTTCGTGACCCGTTTCGAGTTCTTCGAGCGGATGGTCAACGACATCGGCGGCATCGAGGTGCGCAACCCGCGCGCCTTCTCCGACCAGTACCTCAAGAAGAAGGGGTTCAAGGCCGGGCGGATCCGGCTCGACGGCTACCAGGCCCACGCCTTCGCCCGGATCCGCAAGAGCCTCCCGGGCGGCGACTTCGACCGCTCGGCCAACCAGCAGCGGGTGCTGCGCGGCATCGGTGCCGCGATCCGCGCCCGCGCCGACCGGCCCGGCTTCGTGGAGCGGGGCGTGGTGTCGGTGATGCGGCACCTGCACACCGATCTGGGGCCGGCCGAGCTCTACCGGCTCGCCCAGGCGATCGCCCAGGTCGAGCCGCGCCGGATCACCACGTGCGTGCTGCCCGGCGGCATCGGCAACATCGGGGGCGCCAGCGTGGTCATCCCGAACGTCGCGGCCGCCCGCCGCTACGGCGACGACGCGCGCCGGGACGCGACGATCAAGCGGTGCTGAGGCGGGCCGTCGCCGGGCTCGCCGCGCTGGTGGCACTCACCGGCTGCGAGATCACGGAGGCGGACCCGGCGCCGGCGCCCGCAGGCCCGACCCCGCTCGCCGTGCTGTCGGCAGCGGAGGCGGCCCGGGCGCTGGACGGGCTCCGGGTGGCGGACCGATCGCCCGCGGTGGCGTCGTACGACCGCGACGCGTTCGGCTCGGCCTGGGCCGACACGGACGGCAACGGCTGCAACCAGCGCGACGACGTGCTGCTGCGCGACGCGGTCGCCGGGTCGACCGTGGTCGCGCAGCAGGGCCGCTGCGACCACGACGTCCTGGCCGGCACCTGGATCGACCCCTCCACCGGTCGGACCCTGGTCTTCGACGACCTGAAGGACCCCGCGCAGGCCCAGGCCGTCCAGATCGACCACGTCGTCCCGCTCGCGGAGGCTTGGCGCTCGGGTGCCGACTCGTGGACCGACGCGCGCCGGCGCGCGTTCGCGAACGACCTCGCGGTCCTGCAGGCCGCGGACGGTCCGACCAACGCCGCCAAGTCCGACGACGACCCCGCCGCCTGGCGCCCGCGCCGGGCCCAGCAGTGCGCGTACGCCGCGCACTGGATCGCGGTGAAGGCCGCCTGGTCGCTGTCGGCCGACCGCAGCGAGGTCGCGGCGCTGCGGGAGATGCTCGGCACCTGCTGAGTCCCGGGAACGGACGAGGCCCCGTCCCGCAGCAGCGGGACGGGGCCTCGATCGACGCGTGCCCCCGGCAGGATTCGAACCTGCGGCACCTGGTACCGGAAACCAGTGCTCTATCCCCTGAGCTACGGAGGCGCGTGCACCGGCCAAGCCGGTGCGGTTGTGAACCTTACAACCGCAGTGTGGGCGACGTGCAATCGGCCCGCGCGTCCCACCGCCGATATCGATGCGGGGCGCGCGTCGCTGCGCCGATACGCTGGACCGGTGACTCCCGAGCAGCTCTCCACCGCGATCGTCGACGTCCTGACGACCCTGACCGACGAGGGCACGCTCGCCCTCCCGGACGGCGTCCCGGCCAGCGTGACGGTGGAGCGACCCCGGCAGAAGGGTCACGGCGACTACGCCACCAACGTCGCCCTCCAGCTGGCGAAGAAGGCGGGCACCAACCCGCGTGCCCTGGCCGAGCTGGTCGCGGCCCGGCTGACCGCGACGGATGGCATCGGCGACGTCGAGATCGCCGGTCCGGGCTTCCTCAACATCACCGTCGAGGCCGGGGCCCAGGGTCAGGTCGCGCTCGACGTGCTCGCCGCCGGCGAGCGGTACGGCGCCAACGACGCCTTCGCCGGCGAGAAGATCAACCTCGAGTTCGTCTCCGCCAACCCGACCGGTCCGATCCACATCGGCGGGGTGCGCTGGGCGGCCGTCGGCGACGCGCTCGGCCGGATCTTCACCCTGACCGGCGCCGAGGTCACCCGCGAGTACTACTTCAACGACCACGGTGCCCAGATCGACCGGTTCAGCCGGTCGCTGCTGGCCAGCGCGAAGGGCGAGCCCGCTCCCGAGGACGGGTACGGCGGCCAGTACATCCACGACATCGCCTCGGCGGTCGTCGCGCAGCGCCCCGACGTGAAGGACCTCGCCGACGACGAGGCCCAGGAGGTCTTCCGGGCGATCGGTGTCGACATGATGTTCGGCGAGATCAAGCAGAGCCTGCACGAGTTCGGCGTCGACTTCGACGTCTACTTCCACGAGGACGACCTGCACAAGAGCGGCGCGGTCGACCGGGCCATCGCGCGGCTCACCGAGATGGGCAACACCTACGAGTCCGAGGGCGCCCTGTGGCTGCGCACCGAGAAGTTCGGCGACGACAAGGACCGGGTGATCATCAAGTCCGACGGCAACGGCGCCTACATCTCCGGCGACCTGGCCTACTACCTCGACAAGCGCGAGCGGGGCTTCGACCGCTGCCTGATCATGCTCGGCGCCGACCACCACGGGTACGTCGGCCGGATGAACGCCATGTGCGCGGCGTTCGGCGACGTACCCGGTCAGAACCTCGAGATCCTGATCGGCCAGATGGTCAACCTCCTCCAGGACGGCGAGCCGGTCCGGATGTCCAAGCGGGCCGGCACGGTCATCACGCTGGAGGACCTGGTCGGCGCGATCGGCAAGGACGCGGCCCGCTACGCCCTGGCGCGCTACAGCTCCGACTCCAACATCGACCTGGACCTCGACCTGTGGACCAAGGCCGAGAGCGCCAACCCGGTCTACTACGTCCAGTACGTCCACGCCCGGGTCTCCTCGATCCTGCGCAACGCCGCCGACCTCGGCCTGGAGCCGGGCACGGCGATGGAGCTGCTCACTCACGAGAAGGAAGGCGAGCTGCTCCGCGCCCTCGCCGAGCTCCCGCGGGTCGTCGCCAGCGCCGCGGAGCTGCGCGAGCCGCACCGGGTCGCCCGCTACCTCGAGGACACCGCCGGCATCTACCACCGCTTCTACGACAACTGCCGGGTGCTGCCGATGGGCGACGAGGAGCCGAACGACCTGCACCGCGCCCGGCTGGCCCTGGTGGCCGCGACCCGGGTCGTGTTCGCCAACGGCCTCGAGCTGCTCGGTGTGAGCGCCCCGGAGCGGATGTAGGCATGAGCCACGAAGCCGGCTGGGCCCACGCGCCCGGCGCCCTCCGCGGACCGTCCTGGCTCCGCGAGCCCGCCGACCCCAACGACCTCGTCCCGCACCTGTGGTCGACCACCGCGCAGAAGGTCGACGGCGAGCTGCACGTCGGCGGCCTCGCGGTGGCCGACCTGGTCGCCGAGCACAACACCCCGGCGTACGTCCTCGACGAGGCCGACTTCCGGGCCCGGGCGCGCGCCTTCCGCGACGCGTTCTCGGCGTACGACGTCTTCTACGCCGGCAAGGCCTTCCTCTGCACCGCGGTCGCGGCCTGGGTCAAGGAGGAGGGGCTGAGCCTCGACGTCTGCTCCAACGGCGAGCTGACCGTCGCCCTGCGGGCGGGCTTCGACCCGGCCCGGATCGGCTACCACGGCAACAACAAGACCGTGACCGAGCTGCGTCGCGCCGTCGCGGCCGGCGTGGGGCGGATCGTCGTCGACTCCTTCGTCGAGATCGAGCGGTTGGCCATGATCGTCGCCGACACCGGCCTCAGCGCCCGGGTGATGGTCCGGGTCACCGCCGGCGTCGAGGCCCACACGCACGAGTACATCGCCACCGCCCACGAGGACCAGAAGTTCGGGTTCTCCATCACCTCCGGCGACGCCTTCGAGGCGGTCCGCCAGGTCCAGGTCGCTCCCGGCCTGGAGCTGCTCGGCCTGCACTCCCACATCGGCAGCCAGATCTTCGACTCCTCCGGATTCGAGGTCGCCGCCCGCCGGGTCCTCGCCCTGCACGCGCGGGTCTCCGACGAGCTCGGCGTGACCATGCCCGAGATGGACCTCGGCGGCGGCTTCGGCATCGCCTACACGACCCAGGACGACCCGTCGGACCCGGCGCAGCTGGCGACCGAGCTGTCGAAGATCGTGGAGCACGAGTGCCGTGCCCTCGACATCCCTGCGCCGCGGCTGTCCATCGAGCCCGGCCGAGCGATCGTCGGCCCGGCCATGTGCACCGTCTACACCGTCGGCACCGTCAAGCCGGTCCGCCTCGACGGGGGAGCGGTGCGCACCTACATCAGCGTCGACGGCGGGATGAGCGACAACATCCGCACCGCGCTCTACGACGCCGACTACTCCTGCACCGTCGCCTCGCGGACCTCGACCGCGCCGCCGGTGCTGGCTCGAGTGGTCGGCAAGCACTGCGAGGCCGGCGACATCGTGGTCAAGGACGAGTTCCTGCCCGGCGACGTCGCCCCGGGCGACCTGCTGGCCGTCCCGGGCACCGGCGCGTACGGCCGGTCGATGGCCTCCAACTACAACCACGCGCTGCGTCCTCCGGTCGTCGCGGTGCGGGACGGGGTCGCGCGCGTCGTCGTACGCCGCGAGACTGAGGACGACCTGTTGGCAACGGACATGGGTGATCAGTAATGGAGAGCGACAAGGCCCTCAGGGTCGCCGTGCTGGGGTGCGGCTCGGTCGGGTCCCAGGTGGTGCGGCTGCTCGACGAGCAGGCCGCCGACCTCGAGGCCCGGGTGGGAGCGCCGGTCGAGCTGGTGGGCGTCGCCGTACGACGCCTGGACGCGCCGCGGGAGGTCGAGGTCCCCGAGGGGCTGCTGACCACCGACGCGCTGGCCCTGGTCAGCCGGGACGACGTCGACGTGGTGGTCGAGGTGATCGGCGGCATCGAGCCCGCCCGCACCCTCATCCTGGCCGCGCTCGAGAACGGCGCGAGCGTCGTGACGGCCAACAAGGCGCTGCTGGCCGAGGACGGCCCGACGCTGTTCGAGGCCGCGGAGAAGCACGGCCGCGACCTCTACTACGAGGCCGCCGTGGCCGGCGCCATCCCGATCCTGCGCCCGCTGCGCGAGTCGCTCGCCGGTGACAAGGTGACCCGGGTGCTCGGCATCGTCAACGGCACCACCAACTTCATCCTCGACAAGATGGACACCGCCGGCAGCGGGTTCGCCGAGGCGCTGGAGGAGGCCCAGGAGCTCGGGTACGCCGAGGCCGACCCGACGGCCGACGTCGAGGGCTTCGACGCCGCCGCGAAGGCCGCGATCCTGGCCTCGCTGGCGTTCCACTCGCGTGTCACCGCCTCCGACGTGCACCGCGAGGGCATCTCCGAGGTCACCGCCGCCGACGTGCAGTCCGCCAAGGACATGGGGGCGGTGGTCAAGCTGCTCGCCATCTGCGAGCTGAAGGACGACGCGGTCGCCGTCCGGGTCCACCCCGCGATGATCCCGAGGTCCCACCCGCTGGCCAGCGTGCGCGAGGCCTACAACGCGGTGTTCGTCGAGTCCGAGGCCGCCGGCCAGCTGATGTTCTACGGCCCCGGCGCCGGTGGCTCGCCGACCGCCTCCGCCGTCCTCGGCGACCTGGTGACCGTGGCCCGCAACGCCCGGGCCGGCACCCGCGGCGTCGGCGAGTCGGCGTACGCCGACCGCGCGGTGCTGCCGATGGGGGAGACCCGGACCCGCTACCACGTCGCCATCGACGTCGACGACCGCGCGGGCGTGCTCGCCCAGGTCGCGCTGGCGTTCGCCGAGCACGACGTGTCCATCCAGACGGTGCGCCAGGAGGGCCGCGACCTGGACGCCCAGCTCGTCGTCGTCTCCCACGAGGCCACCGACGCCCAGCTCAGCGCCACCGTGGAGCACCTGCGTGGCATGGAGATCGTCCGCGAGGTCACCTCGGTGATGCGCGTCGAAGGAGAAGCAGAGTGAGCACCGCGACCCGAGCCCGCACCCACCAGTGGCGTGGCGTCATCGAGGAGTACCGCGACCTGCTGGAGATCCCCGAGGGCACCGCGGCCGTCACGCTGCGCGAGGGCGGCACCGCGCTCGTGCACTCGGAGTGGCTCTCCGGGCTGACCCGCGGCGAGGTGTGGCTGAAGGTCGAGGGCGACAACCCGACCGGCTCCTTCAAGGACCGCGGCATGACCGCGGCGATCAGCGTCGCCAAGCACGACGGGGCCGAGGCGGTCGTCTGCGCCTCCACCGGCAACACCTCCGCCTCGATGGCGGCCTACGCCGCCAAGGCCGGGCTGAAGCCGCTCGTGCTGGTGCCCGAGGGCAAGATCGCGGCCGGCAAGATGGCCCAGGCGATCCTGCACGGCGCCCAGGTGATCATGGTCCGCGGCAACTTCGACGACTGCCTGGCGATGGCCAAGGGCCTGGCCTGGGACTACCCCGTCGCGCTGGTCAACTCGGTCAACCCGGTCCGGCTCGAAGGCCAGAAGACCGCCGCCTTCGAGATCTGCGACTTCCTCGGGGACGCGCCCGACTACCACCTGCTGCCGGTCGGCAACGCGGGCAACATCTCGGCGTACTGGCTCGGCTACGGGCAGTACGCCGACCTCGGGCTGGCCACCCGCAAGCCGGTGATGCGCGGCTTCCAGGCCGAGGGCGCCGCGCCGCTGGTCACCGGCGAGCCGTTCCCCGACCCCGAGACCCGCGCCACGGCCATCCGCATCGGCAACCCCGCCTCGTGGAAGCTGGCCGAGGCGGCCCGCGACGAGTCCGGTGGCTCGTTCGAGTCGGTCACCGACGACCAGATCCTGGCCGCCCAGCGCGAGCTGGCCTGCCACGACGGGGTCTTCGTCGAGCCGGCCTCCGCCGCGGGCGTCGCGGGTCTGCTGCAGCAGCTCGCCGGCGGCACGTCGTACGCCGGAAAGCAGCTGGTCGTCACGGTGACCGGCCACGGGCTGAAGGACACCGCTACCGCGCTGGAGGGCTTCGGCCCGCTCGTCGACACGGTCGTCGACGTCGACGTCACCGCGGCGGCCGAGGCCGCCGGCCTGAGGTGACGTTCGTCGAGGGTCCGGTCCGGGTCTCGGTCCCGGCCACCTCGGCCAACCTCGGCCCCGGCTTCGACTCGCTGGGCCTCGCGCTTGACCTGCGCGACCGGCTCGAGGGCGAGGTGCTGGCCGAGGGGCTGGTCGTCGAGGTGCGGGGGGCCGGCGCGGGCGCCGTACCCCTCGACGGGTCGCACCTGGTCGTGCGGGCGATGCGCACCGCGTTCGCCGCGCTGGGGGAGCAGCCCCCGGGGCTGCGTCTGACCTGCGACAACGTGGTCCCGCACGCCCGGGGGCTGGGTTCGTCGTCGGCCGCCATCGTCGGCGGCCTGGTGCTGGCCCGCGCGCTGGTCGCCGACGGCGCGGCCCGCCTCGACGACGACGCCGTGCTGCGGCTCGCGGCCGACCTCGAGGGGCACCCCGACAACGTCGCCCCCGCGCTCCTCGGCGGGTTCGTGATCTCCGGCCGCGAGGCCGACCAGTGGTACGCCGTCGGCTCGCCCGTGCACCCCGCCGTCGGCGCCGTGGTGTTCGTCCCGGCCGATCCGGTCTCGACCGAGGTGGCTCGCGGCCTGCTCCCGGCCGAGGTCCCGCACGCCGACGCGGCCGCCGACGCCGGCCGCGCCGCGCTGCTGGTCGCGGCGCTGGCCGGCCGTCCCGAGCACCTGCTCATCGCCACCCGCGACTACCTCCACCAGGACTATCGCCGGCCCGCGATGCCGGCCTCCCTCGACCTGGTCGGAGCCCTGCGCGCGGACGGACACCCGGCGGTGGTCTCGGGTGCGGGGCCGACGGTCCTGGCGTTCTGTGTCACCGCCGACGAGGCGGGCGTCGCTGCCCTGGAGTCTCGCTGCCCGGACGGCTGGGCGGTGCACCGGCTGAGCGTCGACACGAGGGGCGCCACGGTGGACTAGCGGGAGTGGCGCGGTCCGCGTCACAGTCGGACACCCGGGTGATACATTGACGGCACGCCGCTCAGCTCGGCGTATGCGCCCTGGTGCGCCACCCTTCCTCTCCCGCACGGACCTCCGTGCCCCTCCGTTCGTCCTGTGACGGGCGCGGGTGTCGGGGAGAGGACCCGACCAGCAGCCGACGGCCCCGGTAGGCCGCCCTCGGCACTGATACGTGCGAAGGACCTCACGTGACGGAGACCCTCGACTCCTCCACCGCAGCCCCCGACTCGGCCCCGGCCGGTGGGGCGCCCAAGAAGCGCGGTGGTGGGCTCAACTCCATGCTCCTCGCCGACCTGAAGTCCCTGGCCGGCGGCCTGGGGATCGCGGGCGCGGGCGCCATGAAGAAGGCGCAGCTGGTGGAGGCCATCAAGGCTGCCCAGAGCGGACCGGCGCCGACGGCGGAGAAGCCGGCGCGCCAGCGCGCGACCCGCCGCAAGGCCGACCCCGAGCAGCCGGCGCAGCCCGAGCAGTCGCCGGCGCAGCCCGAGCTGCCCGTCGCGGGCGAGCCGGCGGACCAGCCCAAGGCCGAGCGCAAGCCGCGGCAGTCGCGCCAGGCCAAGCAGGCCAAGCAGGACGCCCCGGCCGAGGAGCGGGCTGAGCAGTCCGAGCCGGAGGAGCGACCCGAGAAGGGCCAGCAGCGCGACCGGGGCCAGCAGAACCGCGAGCAGCAGCGCGAGCAGAACCGGGACCAGCAGCGCGAGCAGAACCGGGACCAGCAGCGCGACCAGCAGCGCGAGCAGAACCGGGACCAGCAGCGCGACCAGAACCGCGAGCAGCAGCGCGACCAGAACCGCGAGCAGCAGCGCGACCAGAACCGCGAGCAGAACCGCGAGCAGAACCGCGAGCAGAACCGCGAGCAGAACCGCGAGCAGAACCGCGACCAGAATCGCGACCAGGAGCAGGACGTCGACGGCGAGGGCCGGGGCCGCAACCGGCGTCGCCGTGGCCGCGACCGCGACCGCGACCGCCCGGCGCCGGCCGGCCGCGCCGCCGACGCGCCGCGGGGCCGCAACGAGCCCGACACGACGGTGCTCGAGGACGACGTGCTGGTGCCAGCTGCGGGCATCCTCGACGTGCTCGACAACTACGCGTTCGTGCGCACCAGCGGCTACCTCCCGGGCACGGACGACGTCTACGTGTCGCTCTCGATGGTCCGGAAGTTCGGCCTGCGACGCGGCGACGCCGTGGTCGGACAGGTGCGCCAGCCGCGCGAGGGCGAGCGCAAGGAGAAGTTCAACCCGATGGTGCGCATCGACAGCGTCAACGGGGCCGACCCCGAGAGCTCGAAGCACCGGGTCGACTTCTCCAAGCTGACGCCGCTCTACCCCTCGGAGCGGCTGCGCCTCGAGACCGGTCACGACAACATGATCGGCCGGGTCATCGACATCGCCGCGCCGATCGGCAAGGGCCAGCGCGGGCTGATCGTGTCCCCGGCCAAGGCCGGCAAGACGATGGTGCTGCAGTCGATCGCCAACTCGATCACCACCAACAACCCCGAGTGCCACCTGATGGTGGTCCTGGTCGACGAGCGTCCGGAGGAGGTCACCGACTTCGAGCGCTCGGTCAAGGGCGAGGTCATCTCCTCGACCTTCGACCGGCCGGCCGCCGACCACACGATGGTCGCCGAGCTGGCGATCGAGCGGGCCAAGCGGCTGGTCGAGCTCGGTCACGACGTGGTGGTGCTCCTCGACGGGATCACCCGCCTGGGCCGTGCTTACAACCTGGCGACGCCGGCGAGCGGTCGGATCCTCTCCGGCGGCGTGGACTCGGCGGCCCTCTACCCGCCCAAGAAGTTCTTCGGCGCCGCGCGCAACATCGAGAACGGCGGCTCCCTGACCATCCTCGCGACCGCGCTGATCGAGAGCGGCTCGAAGATGGACGAGGTGATCTTCGAGGAGTTCAAGGGCACCGGCAACATGGAGATCCGGCTGCGGCGCGACCTCGCCGACAAGCGGCTCTTCCCGGCGATCGACGCGATCCAGTCCGGGACCCGGCGCGAGGAGCTGCTCCTGTCGAAGGAGGAGCTGGCGATCGTCTGGAAGCTGCGGCGGGTGCTGTCGTCCCTCGACGGGCAGCAGGCGCTGGAGCTGCTGCTGGAGCGGCTGAAGAAGACGCAGACGAACTACGAGTTCCTGATGCAGGTGCAGAAGACCACGCCCACCGCGGGCAGCGACGACTGAGGCTTGCCCCCAATGCGGCGTGGCTGTCGCGGCTTGCGGCTAGGCTGCTCGCCGAGGCCGTCGCGCAGGGGGCAAGCGCGAGGATCATGGCAGGGAGGAACACGGACGTGGCACGGATCCTGGTGGCGGACGACGACGTCGACATCCGGGAGCTCGTCGAGTTCAAGCTCTCGACCCTCGGGCACGACATCACGGCGGTCTCGGACGGTCAGGCGGCCATCGAGGCCTGCCAGGCGCAGCGTCCTGACCTCGCGGTGCTCGACGTGATGATGCCCGGGGTCTCCGGTCTCGATGCGATCCGGGCGATCCGCGCCGATCCCGGGTTGGCCGACCTGCCGGTGATCCTGCTGACGGCGCGGGCCCAGGAGTCCGACGTGGAGACCGGGTTCGACTCCGGCGCCGACGACTACATCACCAAGCCGTTCAGCCCCCGGGAGCTGGCCTCGCGCGTCGAGGCCCTCCTCTCGCGCTCGCAGTAGGCGGCCCCGTGGCACCGTCGGTCCAGTCCGGCATCCAGCACCGCTCACCGGGGAAGGCGGCACCGCTGCCGAGCAGCGGTCGACCGGTCGCCCGGCTCGTCGCGCCGGTGATCTTCCGCCTCGGCACGCTCGTCGGGCTGATGGCGGTCATCGGCATCCTCGGCGTGGTGCTCTCGACCCGTGCGGTCGACCACCTCACCGACGAGCTGCAGCCGGCCGCGGCCGCCAACCAGGACGTGCTGCTCGACCTGACCTCGATGGAGGCCGCGGTCGAGTCCTGGGCGGCGAGCAACGACCCGACGGCCCAGGACGCCTATCAGCAGCTGCTCCAACGGCTGCCGGGCGATCAGCAGCGGGTCCGCGAGTTCGCCGCCGACGATGCCCAGCTCGACATCCTGGTCACCCGCCAGGAGGAGGCGGCCCAGGCCTGGATCAGCCAGTACGCCGACCCCCGCATCGGCGCGCCGGGCGGTCCGCGCACCTTCGACCAGCAGCGCTTCGAGCTCGGCCGGGCGCTCTTCGGGACCGTCGAGGACACCCACGCCGCGACGTCCGAGGCGTTCGACCAGCGGGTGCGACAGGCCCGCGAGGACGCCGGGTGGCGATTCCGCGGCACGATCCTGGCCATCGTCCTGGTCGCCGGCCTGGCCTGGCTCGGGGTGTCCCGTTCCCGCACCCGGCTGCTCAGCGAGCTCTCCGCGCCGCTCATCGCGCTCGAGAACGTCGTGCAGAAGATGTCGCGCAACGAGCCCGAGGTGCGAGCGCGCAACGACGGGCCCAAGGAGGTCCGGGCGGTCGCGGCCGCTCTCAACGACTTCGCCGAGGCGCAGGCTCGTGCTCGCGCCGTCGAGAACCGGATCCAGCACGAGCTGCGCACGCTCGACACCGCCAAGGACGACTTCGTCTCCAACGTCTCGCACGAGCTGCGGACGCCGTTGACCACGATCAGCGGGTACCTCGAGATGGTCGCCGAGGAGTTCGAGGGCGAGATGGGCCCCCGCCACGAGCGGATGCTCGAGGCCACCCGACGCAACGTCTCGCGCCTGCGCGCGCTCATCGACGACCTGCTCACCCTGTCGAAGGCCGAGAACCGCGCCACCGACCTGGAGGCGGTCGACCTGATCCAGGTCGTGCGTGACGCCGTCACCGACGTCCGGATCACGGCTGCCGGGCGCGGCATCGACGTCGCGGTGACGGCTCCGGCGGAGCCGCTGCCGGTGCTCGCCGACCGGGCGA
This sequence comes from Nocardioides lianchengensis, assembly GCF_900101465.1. Lineage (GTDB taxonomy): Bacteria > Actinomycetota > Actinomycetes > Propionibacteriales > Nocardioidaceae > Nocardioides > Nocardioides lianchengensis. Next base: position 194,693 of record NZ_FMZM01000010.1, on the reverse strand, counting down.
TGCTCAACCGGGCCTTCCTCAACGTCCTCAGCAACGCGGTGAAGTTCAGCCACGACGGCGGCCGGGTCGAGGTCGGGATCACCGATGAGATGGGCCGCGTGACCGTGACGGTCGCCGACCACGGGATCGGGATCCCGCAGGCCGAGGTCGAGCGGCTCGGCACCCGCTTCTTCCGGGCGTCCAATGCCGTGACCAACGAGATCGCCGGCACCGGTCTCGGCATCCGCATCGTGCAGACCATCGTCGACAAGCACGCGGGCGACGTCCGGATCGAGTCCCAGGAGCGGGTCGGCACGACGGTGTCGATCCGGCTTCGGCTGCACGCCGAGGACACCTCCCCGCTCGCCCGGGTGGTCGAGTTCCCCAGCGCCACCTGAGGGGGAATGTCGCCGATTACCACGGTGTTGGAGTCGGTGGCACACTTGTGCGCTGGTTCCGGTTCACGCTGCTCCGCACGGCGCGGAGGCGACCCGGCGACTGAGAGGAAGACACCATGAAGAGCGACATCCACCCCGAGTACGTCGAGACCCAGGTGACCTGCACCTGTGGCGCGTCGTTCACCACTCGCAGCACCGTGACGTCGGGCGTCATCAAGTCCGACGTGTGCTCGCAGTGCCACCCGTTCTACACCGGCAAGCAGAAGATCCTCGACACCGGCGGCCGCGTCGCCCGCTTCGAGGCCCGCTACGCCAAGGCTGCCAAGAAGTAGCTGCGTCCGAGCGCCGGTCCCCGCCCACAGGCGGGGACCGGCGCTCGTCGTATTTCCGCCACCCCACACCACCTGACCGACGAGGGGACCCGAGTGTTCGAGGCTGTCGAAGGCATGCTCGCGGAGCACCGTGACCTGGAGGAGCGGCTGGCCGCTCCCGAGACGCACGCCGATGCCCGGCTGGCCAAGCAGCTCAACCAGCGGTACGCCGCGCTCTCCTCGATCATCGGAGCCTGGCGTGACTGGCAGCGGCTCGGCGACGACCTCGAGGCCGCTCGCGAGCTGGCCGGCGAGGACGCCGCCTTCGCCGAGGAGGCCCGGTCGCTGGAGACCCGGCTGCACGAGGGGGAGGAGCGGCTGCGCCGGCTGCTCGTGCCGCGCGACCCGGCCGACGAGAAGGACGCGATCCTCGAGGTGAAGTCGGGGGAGGGCGGCGAGGAGTCGGCGCTGTTTGCCGGCGACCTGCTCCGCATGTACACCCGATACGCCGAGGCCCGGGGCTGGCGCACCGAGGTGCTCGACGCGACCGAGTCCGATCTGGGCGGCTACAAGTCCGTCACCGTGGCGGTCAAGACCAAGGGCACGCCGGAGCCGGGGGAGACGCCGTACGCGCTCCTGAAGTTCGAGGCCGGCGTGCACCGCGTCCAGCGGGTGCCGGTGACCGAGTCCCAGGGGCGGGTCCACACCAGCGCGGCGGGCGTGCTGGTGCTGCCGGAGGCCGAGCAGGTCGACGTCGAGATCAACGACAACGACCTGCGCATCGACGTCTACCGCAGCAGCGGGCCAGGCGGCCAGAGCGTCAACACGACCGACTCCGCGGTGCGGATCACCCACGTCCCCACCGGGATCGTCGCCAGCTGCCAGAACGAGAAGAGCCAGCTGCAGAACAAGGAGCAGGCGATGCGGATCCTCCGCGCGCGGCTCCTCGCGGCCGCCCAGGAGGCCGCGGACGCCGAGGCCAGCGACGTACGACGCAGCCAGGTCCGCACGGTGGACCGCTCCGAGCGGATCCGCACCTACAACTTCCCGGAGAACCGGATCTCCGACCATCGCACCGGCTATAAGGCCTACAACCTCGACCAGGTCCTGGACGGCGACCTGGGTCCGGTGGTGGCATCCAGCGTCGAGGCCGATCTCGCGGCCCGGCTCGAGGCACTGGAGCAATGAGCCGACCGACGGCGGCCCGCGAGCTGCTCCGTGCCGCGGCGGCCCGGCTGGCCGCAGCCGGGGTCGCCAGCCCCGAGACCGACGCCGCGGTGCTGCTCGCGCACGTCCTCGGCACCGAGCGGTCGCGGCTGTTCCTGGTCGAGGACGTGGCGCCCAGCGCCCAGGAGACGTACGACGGGCTGCTGGACCGCCGAGCCGCCCGCGAGCCGCTCCAGCACCTCACCGGGGTGACCTGGTTCCGGCACGTCGAGCTGCAGGTGGGCCCGGGGGTGTTCGTGCCGCGGCCCGAGACCGAGCTACTGGCCGGCTGGGCGATCGCCCGGGCCGAGGAGGTCGTGGCCGAGCAGGGCGGGTGCGTCGTCGTGGACCTGTGCACCGGCTCGGGGGCGGTGGCCAAGGCGGTCGCCGACGAGGTCCCGGGCGCCCGCGTGCACGCCGTCGAGCTCGACTCGGCCGCGCACGCCTGGGCCGAGCGCAACCTGGCCGGCACGGAAGTCGACCTGCGGCTCGGTGACATGGGGACCGCGTTCGACGACCTGGCCGGCACGGTCGACATCGTGGTCTGCAACCCGCCGTACATCCCGCTCGACGCCTGGGAGTCCGTGGCGACCGAGGCCCGGGACCACGACCCGCACCTCGCGCTCTTCTCGGGCGACGACGGACTGGACGCGATGCGCGTCCTCGAGACCCGGGCCGCCTGGCTGCTGAGGCCTGGGGGAGTGGTCGGCGCCGAGCACGCCGACCTCCAGGGCGAGTCCGCACCGGCCGTGTTCGCCGGCGCGGGACGCTGGCGCGACGTCCGCGACCACCCGGACCTGGCAGGTCGGGCACGGTTCCTGACCGCGCGGCTGGCACGATGACCCCTGTGACGACCCTGGTGACGACAGTGGTGATCCTGCCGTGAGCGAGCGCTTCCCGACCTCGTCGGAGGACGAGCGCGAGGCGGCCATCGAGGCGGCCAGCCTCGCGGTCCAGCGCGGCGAGCTCGTGGTGATCCCGACCGACACCGTCTACGGCATCGGTGCCGACGCGTTCGACCCGCACGCCGTCCGCGCCCTGCTCGCCGCGAAGGGCCGCGGCCGCGAGATGCCGCCGCCGGTGCTGGTCAGCTCCGCGACGACCCTCGACGCCCTCGCGACCAAGGTGCCGGGCTACGCCCGGGCGCTGGTCGAGGCCTTCTGGCCCGGCCCGCTGACCCTGGTCTGCCACCAGCAGACGTCCCTGCAGTGGGACATCGGGGACACCCGCGGCACGGTCGCGGTCCGGATGCCCGACCACCCGGTCGCCCTGGAGATCCTCGAGCGCACCGGCCCCCTGGCGGTCAGCTCGGCCAACAGGACCGGGCTGCCGGCGGCCACGGACGCCGACCAGGCGACGGAGATGCTCGGCGAGTCGGTCGCCGTCGTGGTCGACGACGGGACGTCGCCGGGAGGCGAGGCCTCGACGATCGTCGACTGCACCGGCACCCAGGGCCGGATCCTGCGCCGCGGTGCCCTGGGGATCTGGACCCTGAACGCCGCGCTCGAGCCTCTCGGCGCGACGCTCACGGACGAGGGGTAGCGGTTGCGGGAGTACATCCTGGTCTTCCTCGTCGCCGCCTCTGTCACCTACCTGCTGACGGTGGTCGCGCGCGAGATCGCGCTCCGCACCGGTGCGGTCGCGAAGGTCCGCGACCGCGACGTCCACGCCGAGCCGATCCCGTACCTCGGCGGCCTGGCCATGCTGGGCGGTCTGGTGGCGGCCTACCTGGTGGCCCGCGAGCTGCCGTTCCTGTCGGGCGCCGGCCCCCTGGTCTTCCGCGACGCCGGGGTCGTCCTCATCGCGGGCGCCCTGATCTGCGCGGTCGGGGTGCTCGACGACCTCTTCGAGCTGGACGCCCTCACCAAGCTCGGCGGCCAGGTGCTGGCGGCGGCGTTCCTCATCGGCTACCAGATCCAGTACTACTTCTTCACCTGGGACGGCCAGCAGTACACCGTCGACGCCGCCCAGGGGGCCCTGCTGACCGGGTTCATCGTGGTGGCGACGGTCAACGCGGTGAACTTCGTCGACGGTCTCGACGGTCTCGCCGCCGGCGTCGTCGCGGTGGGCGCGCTGGCCTTCTTCGTCTTCTGCTACGAGCTCACCCGCCTCAACAGCGCCCCGCGCGCGACGACGGCCGCCCTGCTGAGCGTGGCCCTGGCCGGTGTGTGCATCGGCTTCCTCGTGCACAACTTCCACCCCGCCCGGCTCTTCATGGGCGACAGCGGCTCGATGCTCATCGGCCTGGTGCTCTCGGCCAGCGCGATCACCCTCACCGGCCAGTTCTCCAGCTCCGACCTCAGCCAGGGCGGCGCGGGCGCGACCGCCAGCCTGCTGCCGACCCTGCTCCCCGTCCTGCTCCCGGTCTCGATCCTGCTGGTCCCGTTGCTGGACCTGGTGATGGCCGTCGTACGCCGTACCCGTGCCGGTCGCTCGCCGTTCGCCCCGGACAAGCAGCATCTGCACCACCGGCTACTGGAGATCGGGCACTCCCAGCGCCGCGCGGTCGTCATCATGTGGCTGTGGGCCGCGCTGGTGGCCTTCGGGACGGTCCTGGCCAGCCTGTACGAGGGAGTGGGCATGTGGGTCTCGCTCGCGGTCATGACGGCCGTGACGGTCGTGCTCACCTTCGCGCTGCCGGTCCTGCACAAGCCCAAGGTCCTCGAGGCGCTCGACGAGCCGGTCGACCCCTGAGGGGTCTTGGATCGTTCGAGTTCAGGGCTGCGGAGACTTTGTGATAGTTTTCACGAGCGGCCCCGCCGGGCCGCCTGCACCACTGATCAGCACGCCGCACACCTCCATGGACGGGCCGCCGAGATGACGACCGAGTCGAAGAAGGACCCACGCGCCAGCGGGACACGAGTCCTGCTGCTCGCGGCTCTCGCGGCCCTGTCGCTGGGTCTCGTCGGCGCCCTCGCGGGTGCGCTGACGGCCGGCTCGGCCGCGGCGTACGGCGCCCTCGTCGGCACCGCCCTCGTGCTCGCGGTCATCGGCTTCGGCTCGACGGTCGTCAACGTCGTCGCGACCGTGATGCCGGCGGCCTCGCTGATGGTCGCGCTGCTGACCTACACGCTCCAGGTCGTGCTGATGGGGTTGGTCTTCGCCGCCCTGTCCGGCTCGGGCCTGCTCGACGACACCCTCGACCGTGAGTGGCTCGCGGGCGTCGTCATCGTCGGGACCTTCGTGTGGCTGACGGCCCAGGTGGTCCTGACGACCCGGATGCGGATCCCGGCCTACGACCTCCCGGCGGGGGAGTCCCCGGAGCCGGTGGCGGCCGGTCGTGGGCGCCCGGAGCAGGGGGGTGATCGAGCATGAAGTCCGACTGCTATTGTCCGGTTCGCGATGGCTCCGCACGAACCCCCCGCAGGGCAACGCGACCCCAACCGGCCCCAGGGCGACCCCTGGAACGCTTTCGGGTACCTCGTCTCCGGCGTGCTGCTGTACGGCCTGATCGGCTGGGGGCTCGACCGCTGGCTGGGGACGTCGTTCCTGGTGGCGATCGGAATCATCGCGGGTGCCGCGCTCGGCACCTACCAGACCTACAAGCGCTTCCAGATCCCGGACGACGATCCGCAGGACGGCGGCAAGCAGTGAATTCAGCAGCGACCGACGTAGCAGCACAGACACAGGAGACACGGTGAGCGGCATCGGCAGCGTCATCATCCGCAGCGAAGGCGGCGAGGGCTCGGGTGGCGAGTCCTTCCACGCCCCCGGTCCGGCGGACTTCGACCTCCCCGCGATCGGCGGTGGCCACGACACCTTCTCGATGTTCGGCCAGGACTTCGTCGCCGGCGTCACCAAGCCGATGCTCCAGATCGTCCTCGCCGGCGTCCTCGTCTTCGTCTTCTTCTACCTCGCGTCCCGCAAGCGCGCGATGGTCCCCGGCAAGCTGCAGTTCGTCGGCGAGGAGGCCTACGGCTTCGCCCGCAACTCGCTGGGCCGCGACATCATCGGCAGCCACGACTTCGCGAGGTTCGTGCCGTACCTCTTCACGCTGTTCTTCTTCATCCTGCTGAACAACCTGTTCGCGACGATCCCGTTCATCCAGTTCCCGACGTTCTCGCGCTCGGGCATGGTCTACGGCCTCGCGCTGCTGAGCTGGGTCATCTACAACGCGGTCGGCATCCGCAAGCACGGCTTCCTCGGTTACCTGAAGCTGCAGTGCGTGCCCTCGGGCATCGGCGGCCCGATGCTGCTCCTGCTCGTCCCGCTCGAGTTCATGTCGAACATCCTGGTCCGCCCGGTCACCCTGGCGCTGCGACTGTTCTGCAACATGTTCGCCGGCCACCTCCTGCTGATCCTGTTCGCCCTCGGTGGCGAGTACCTCATCGTCGAGATGGGTGGCGCCTACGCGCCGGTCGGCGTCCTGGCCTGGGTGCTCTTCGCCCTGGTCGCCTTCCTGGAGATCCTGATCCAGTTCCTCCAGGCCTACGTCTTCGTCCTCCTGAACGCCATGTACATCCAGGGCGCGCTCGCGGACGAGCACTGATCTCCACCGCACCACCCAGCTTCACCCCTCTGAAGTAGAAACAACCGAAAGGAAATCGCCGTGGACGGCAACCTCAACATGATCGGTTACGGCCTGGCTGCCATCGGCCCCGGTGTCGGCATCGGTCTGATCTTCGCCGCCTACATCAGCGGTGTCGCCCGTCAGCCGGAGGCCCAGAGCCGCCTGCAGTCGATCGCCATCCTGGGCTTCGCGCTCGCCGAGGCGCTCGCGATCATCGGTATCGCCCTCGCGTTCGTCCTCTGACCGGTCCCACTGACGTAGGACCCGGAAGGACCTGCCCATGCAGACACAACTCGTCCCCCTCGCGGCGGGTGAGCTGAACCCGCTGCTCCCGCACACCGTCGAGATCGTTCTCTCGCTCGTCGTGTTCGGCATCCTCTTCTTCGCCGTCAGCAAGTTCGTGGCGCCGAAGTTCGAGGAGATCTACACCGAGCGCACCAAGGCGATCGAAGGCGGCCTCGCGGCGGCCGAGACCAAGCAGGCCGAGGCCGACGCCAAGCTCGCCGAGCTCGAGAAGCAGCTCGCCGACGCCCGGCACGAGGCCGCGCGCATCCGTGAGGAAGCGCGTGAGCAGGGTGCCCAGATCGTCGCCGAGATGCGCGAGCAGGCCCAGACCGAGGCAGCGCGGATCGTCGACCACGGCAAGGCCCAGATCGAGGCGGAGCGCCAGCAGGCGGTCACCTCCCTGCGCGCCGAGGTCGGCACCCTGGCCACCACCCTGGCCGGCCGCATCGTCGGCGAGAGCCTCGACGACGACGAGCGTCAGTCGCGCGTCGTGGAGCGGTTCCTCGCCGACCTCGAGGCCGGCACGCCCGGGAGCGGGGTCAACTGATGAGCCTGCGCGGTGCCTCGGCCGACGCCCTCGCGGCGCTGACCACTGAGCTGGAGAGCGTGCTCTCCGGCGCCGGATCGTCGGCGTCCACGGTCGGCGACGAGCTGTTCTCCGTCGCGGCGACGCTGCGCTCCGAAGGGGCACTGCGACGGTTCGCGACCGACGGCTCGATCCCGGCCGAGGCCAAGGCCGGGCTGGTCCAGCAGGTCTTCGCGGGCAAGGTCGACGGGGGGACCCTCGGGGTCCTCACGAAGGCCGTGTCGAGCCGCTGGACGGCGGCGCGCGACCTCGCCGACACGCTCGAGCACCTCGGTGCTGTCGCCGTGGTCCGGTCCGCGGGTCAGGACGGCGGGCGGCTCTCGGACGAGCTGTTCGCCTTCGCCCAGGTCGTCAAGGCGAACCCCGAGCTGCGCGACGCGCTCTCGGACCCCGCCCGGTCGATCCAGGACAAGAGCTCGCTGCTCCACGGCCTGCTCGACGGCAAGGCCCTCCCGGCCACCGTCACGCTCGCCGTGCAGTCGCTCTCGGGCACCCACCGCACGGTGGGCGCTGCGCTGAACGAGTACCAGAAGATCGCGGCCGAGGTGCACGGACAGGGTGTCGCCACCGTCCGGGTCGCCCGGGACCTGTCGGACGCGGAGCGGGGGCGCCTCGAGCAGGCGCTGTCGACCCAGTACGGCCGCCCGGTCCACCTCAACCTCGTCGTCGACCCGAGCGTGCTCGGCGGCATCCGTGTCGAGATCGGCGACGACGTCATCGACGGGACGGTCTCCAGCCGTCTCGACGACGCCCGCCGCCGGCTCGTGGGCTGACCCCACACCACCCAGACGTCAGTAGAGACAAGAGAGAAGGCACAACGATGACGGAGCTCTCCATCCGTCCGGAGGAGATCCGCGACGCGCTGCAGAAGTACGTCGCCGACTACCAGCCCGAGGCGGCCAGCAAGGAAGAGGTCGGCACGGTCGCGGAGGCCGGTGACGGCATCGCGCGCATCAGCGGACTGCCCTCGGCGATGGCGAACGAGCTGCTCGAGTTCGAGGACGGCACGCTGGGCCTGGCCCTGAACCTCGACACCCGCGAGATCGGCGCCGTCGTCCTCGGTGACTTCGACAAGATCGAGGAGGGCCAGACGGTCCGCCGGACCGGCGAGGTGCTCTCGGTGCCCGTCGGTGACGGCTACCTCGGTCGCGTCGTCGACCCGCTCGGCAACGCGATCGACGGCCTCGGCGACCTCGAGACCAGCGGTCGTCGCGCGCTGGAGCTGCAGGCTCCGTCGGTCGTGCAGCGCAAGTCGGTGCACGAGCCGCTCGCGACCGGCATCAAGGCGATCGACGCCATGACGCCGATCGGCCGCGGCCAGCGCCAGCTGATCATCGGCGACCGCGCCACCGGCAAGACCACGGTCGCGATCGACACGATCATCAACCAGAAGCAGTACTGGGAGACCGGCGACCCGGAGAAGCAGGTCCGCTGCATCTATGTCGCCATCGGCCAGAAGGGCTCCACCATCGCCTCCGTGCGTGGCGCCCTCGAGGAGGCCGGCGCGCTGGAGTACACGACCATCGTGGCCGCCCCCGCGTCCGACTCCGCCGGCTTCAAGTACCTCGCCCCCTACACCGGCTCGGCCATCGGCCAGCACTGGATGTACGAGGGCAAGCACGTCCTCATCGTGTTCGACGACCTGACCAAGCAGGCCGAGGCCTACCGCGCCGTGTCGCTGCTGCTGCGTCGCCCGCCGGGCCGCGAGGCCTACCCGGGTGACGTCTTCTACCTGCACAGCCGGCTCCTCGAGCGCTGCGCGAAGCTCTCCGACGAGATGGGCAAGGGCTCGATGACGGGCCTGCCGATCATCGAGACGAAGGCCAACGACGTCTCGGCGTTCATCCCGACCAACGTCATCTCGATCACCGACGGCCAGATCTTCCTGCAGTCGGACCTGTTCGCGGCCAACCAGCGCCCGGCGATCGACGTCGGTGTGTCGGTCTCCCGCGTGGGTGGCTCGGCGATGACCAAGGCGATGAAGGCCGTCACCGGCTCGCTGAAGGTCGACCTGGCCCAGTTCCGTGCCATGGAGGCGTTCGCGATGTTCGCGTCCGACCTCGACGCGGCCTCGCGCCAGCAGCTCGACCGCGGTCAGCGGCTGATGGCCCTGCTGAAGCAGCCGGCGTACTCGCCGTACCCCGTCGAGGAGATGACCGTCTCCCTGTGGGTCGGCACCACCGGTCGCCTCGACAAGGTCCCGGTCGACGACGTGCTGCGCTTCGAGAACGAGTTCCTCGACTACCTGCGCCGCTCGCACGAGGGCATCCTGGCCGCGATCCGTGAGTCGCTGAAGTTCGACGACGACACGGCCTCCTCGCTCGAGGACGCCTACACCTCGTTCCTCGACCAGTTCGAGACGTCGGACGGCGGCTCGATCAAGGTCGGTCACGAGGCCCAGGCCGAGGCCCTCGAGGACGAGGAGCTCGAGCAGGAGCAGATCGTCAAGCAGAAGCGGGGCTGACGACACCATGGCTGTATCGCTGCGTGAGTACCGCGCGCGGATCAAGTCGACGGAGTCGATGAAGAAGATCACGCGCGCCATGGAGCTCATCGCTGCGTCTCGCATCATCAAGGCGCAGCAGCGGGCACAGGCGGCAGCGCCGTACGCCCGTGAGCTGACCCGTGCGGTCTCGGCCGTCGCGACGTTCTCGAACGTCGACCACCCGCTGACCCGCGAGGAGGAGAACCCCAAGCGGGCCGCCGTCCTCGTGGTGACCAGCGACCGTGGTCTCGCCGGTGCCTACTCCTCCAGCGTGCTGAAGGAGGCGGAGCGGCTCGCCGAGCGGCTCCGCGAGGAGGGCAAGGAGATCGACTGGTACATCACCGGTCGCAAGGGCGAGGCGTACTTCAAGTTCCGTAGCCGCCCGGTCGTGCGGGTCTGGACGGGCTTCTCCGACCAGCCGTCGTACGACGTGGCCGCGGAGATCGGGCACGCGCTGATCGAGTCCTTCCTCAAGGAGCAGGGCGAGGACGGCGACGTCGACGAGGTGCACGTGGTCTACACGCGCTTCCGCTCGATGCTCACCCAGGAGCCGACCGCGGTGCGGCTGCTGCCGCTCGAGGTCGTCGAGGCCGAGGACGGTGGTCCGGGGGAGAAGCCCGGCGCGTCCGAGGTGCTGCCGCTCTACGAGTTCGAGCCGTCGCCGGAGGCGGTGCTCGACGGGCTGCTCCCGCAGTACGTCCAGAGCCGGATCTTCTTCGCCCTCCTGCAGGCGGCGGCCTCCGAGCTCGCCGCCCGGCAGAAGGCGATGAAGTCCGCCACGGACAACGCCGACGAGCTGATCAAGAAGTACACCCGCATCGCCAACCAGGCCCGCCAGGCCGGCATTACCCAGGAAATCAGCGAGATCGTCGGTGGCGTCAACGCGCTGGCCGACGCCAACGCCGGGAGTGAGTGAGAGACATGACTGCCACTGTTGAAGAGACCGACCAGGCCTCGGGCGCCGGGAGCACCGGTCGGATCGCCCGCGTGACCGGCCCCGTGGTCGACATCGAGTTCCCCGCGGACGCGATGCCCGACATGTACAACAAGCTCGAGGTCGAGCTCGAGCTCAACGGCGAGACCAAGACGCTGATCCTCGAGGTCGCGCTGCACATCGGTGACGGCATGGTCCGCGCCATCTCGATGCAGTCGACCGACGGCCTGGTGCGCGGCGCCTCCGTCCTCGACACCGGCGGGCCGATCACGGTCCCCGTCGGCGACATCACCAAGGGTCACGTGTTCAACGCGACCGGTGACGTCCTCAACCTCGAGGAGGGCGAGGAGTACAACGTCACCGAGCGTTGGGGCATCCACCGCAAGGCGCCGGCCTTCGACCAGCTCGAGTCGAAGACCACGATGTTCGAGACCGGCATCAAGGTCATCGACCTGCTGACGCCCTACGTCAACGGCGGCAAGATCGGCCTGTTCGGCGGTGCCGGCGTCGGCAAGACCGTGCTCATCCAGGAGATGATCGCCCGCGTCGCCAAGGACCACGGCGGTGTGTCGGTGTTCGCCGGCGTCGGTGAGCGCACCCGTGAGGGCAACGACCTCATCGCCGAGATGGAGGAGGCGGGCGTTCTCGGTCAGACCGCGCTCGTCTTCGGCCAGATGGACGAGCCGCCGGGCACCCGGCTGCGGGTGGCGCTGTCCGCGCTGACGATGGCGGAGTACTTCCGCGACGTGCAGAACCAGGACGTGCTGCTGTTCATCGACAACATCTTCCGGTTCACCCAGGCCGGCTCCGAGGTCTCCACCCTGCTGGGTCGGATGCCCTCCGCCGTGGGCTACCAGCCCAACCTGGCCGACGAGATGGGTCAGCTCCAGGAGCGGATCACGTCGACGCGAGGCAACTCGATCACCTCGCTGCAGGCGATCTACGTCCCCGCGGACGACTACACCGACCCGGCGCCGGCGACCACGTTCGCCCACCTGGACGCGACGACCGAGCTCTCCCGTGAGATCGCGTCGCTCGGCATCTACCCCGCGGTGGACCCGCTGACGTCGACCTCGCGGATCCTCGACGCCCAGTACATCGGGCAGGAGCACTACGACTGCGCCATCCGGATCAAGCAGATCCTGCAGCGCAACAAGGAGCTCCAGGACATCATCGCCATCCTCGGTGTCGACGAGCTGTCCGAAGAGGACAAGATCATCGTGTCCCGCGCCCGCCGCATCCAGCGGTTCCTGTCGCAGAACACCTACGTCGCCAAGCAGTTCACCGGCATCGAGGGGTCGACCGTCCCGGTCAAGGACACCATCGAGGCGTTCAACAAGATCGCCGACGGGGACTACGACCACGTGGCCGAGCAGGCGTTCTTCATGTGCGGTGGCCTCGACGACGTCGAGGCGAAGTGGGCCGAGATCCAGAAGGGTCTCTGATGGCTGACAACCTTCAGGTGGAGCTCGTCGCGGCCGACCGCACGGTCTGGTCGGGCGAGGCCACCATGGTCATCGCACGGACGGTGGAGGGTGACGTCGGCGTGCTGCGCGGGCACGCGCCGATGCTGTCCCTGCTGACCGAGGCGGTCGTCGAGATCGCCGAGGTCGACGGTGACGTCGTCGTCGCGGCGGTCGACGGCGGGTTCCTCTCCGTCGCCAACGACCGGGTCTCGATCCTGTCGGAGCGCTCGGTGCTGGCCAGCGAGATCAACGTCGACGAGGCCCGTGCGGAGCTCGAGGCGGCTCGGTCCGGCGAGCTCGACGTACCGGACGAGACCGAGCGTCGGATCCGGCTCGCCGAGGCCCGGATCCGGGCCGTCGAGAAGGCTTCCTGAACAACCGCTTCACCCCCGAGCGCGGTCGGGTCCGGTACGCCGGACCCGGCCGCGTTCGTGCGTCCATCGCCCGCTAGGGTGAGCCCGCGAGCGATCGCCGGGTCGCGTCCGGTGCAAGGGGGACGGAATGCCGGTGTGGCAGTGGCTGCTGGACGGGGCCGGACTGCTGCTCGGGCTGTTCCTGGTGTACGGCGTCGCCCTGATCGTCCGTCGTCGCGTCATCTCGCGCCACGGCGGCACCTTCGAGCTCAGCTACCGCGTCCGGTCCACGAGGGCCGGGCGCGGTTGGCTTCTGGGGCTGGGCCGCTACTCCGGGGAGACCCTGGAGTGGTTCCGCATCTTCTCGTTGTCCGCCCGGCCCAAGGCCTGCTGGAGCCGGGCCGAGCTCTCCTTCGACGGACGCCGGGTCCCGGAGGGGCCCGAGGAGATCTCGCTCTACCCCGACCACCTGGTCATCGAGCTCAGCACCCGCGACGGTGACCTGGAGCTGGCGATGAGCACGGCGTCGCTGACGGGCTTCCAGGCCTGGCTCGAGGCCCGGCCGCCCGGCACCGACTGGGACCAGCGCTAGCTCCCGCTCATCCGGCGGCCCACCCGTCGCGGTGGCCATGGCCTCTGATGGACTGGGCGGCGTGGCCGTCGACGTGATCCCCGCGCGCAACGCCGTCGGGCTGTCGTTCGCGCTCAACGGCCTGCTCTTCGCGACCCTGGTCTCCCGCATCCCGGCGGTGCGCGAGCACCTCGACCTCGGCAACGGGCAGCTCGGCCTGCTGCTCCTCGCGATCGCGGCCGGTTCGGTGCTGACCCTGCCGACCACGGGGGCGCTCATCCAGCGCTCGAGCGCGGCCACCGTGGTGCGCCTGGGCGCGGCCTTCGACGCGTGCGGGCTGGTGCTCGCCTCGCTCGGCGCGGGCGTTCTCGAGCTGGTACCGCTGGCGGCGGTCGGCCTGTTCGTCCACGGCATCGGCATCGGGATCTGGGACGTCGCGATGAACGTCGAGGCGGCCGAGGTCGAGCGTCGCCTCCAGCGCACCGTGATGCCCCGCTTCCACGCGGGCTGGAGCTTCGGGTCGATCGCCGGCGCCGCGATCGGGATCCCGATGGCGGCGGCCGACGTACCGCTGGTCCTGCACCTGGGCGCCGTCGCCCTGGTCGCACTCATCCTCGCCGTGATCACGTCACGCCGCTTCCTGCCGGCCGAGGTCGACCACGCCGAGCCGTCCGGCAGCGCCGCCTCGGCCTGGACCGAGTCCCGGACGCTGGCGATCGGCGCGATGGTGCTGGCGTTCGCCCTGGTCGAGGGCACGGCCAACGACTGGCTCTCGCTCGCGCTCATCGACGGGTACGACGTCCGCCACTGGGTCGGCGTCGCGGGGTTCTCGGTCTTCGTCTGCGCGATGACCACCGGGCGGCTGCTCGGTCCGGTCGTCCTGGACCGCTTCGGCCGGGTGCCCGTCCTGCGGGCGACCGCTGCTGCGGCCGCCGTCGGCATCGTGCTGGTCGTGCTCGGTCCGCACCCGCTGGTGGTCGCGCTGGGGATCCTGGTCTGGGGGCTGGGCGCGTCGCTCGGGTTCCCGGTCGGGATGAGCGCCGCCGCCGACGACAGCCGCCGCTCGGCCGCCCGGGTCAGCGTCGTGTCGACGATCGGCTACAGCGCCTTCCTCGCCGGCCCGCCGCTCCTCGGCCTGGTGGGCGACCAGGTCGGCACGCTGGACGCACTGCTGGTCGTCGCGGTGCTGATGGTCCCCGCATTCCTCAGCGCGTCCGCGGCGCGGCCCGTCGTACCGGAGAATGGCTGACGTGCCCGCGCCTCGTGTCCTCATCACCTACTGCACCCAGTGCCGCTGGCTGCTGCGCGCGCAGTGGTACGCCGGCGAGCTGCTGACCACCTTCGCCGACGAGCTCGGTGAGGTGGCCCTCGCACCGACGACCGGGGGTGTGTTCCGGGTCGAGGTCGACGGCGAGCCCGTCTGGAACCGCAAGCGCGACGGCGGCTTCCCCGAGATCACCGAGCTGAAGCGGCGGGTGCGCGACCTCGTGGCCCCGGACAGGTCGCTGGGACACGCCGACCGCGCGGCCGACGACTAGTCGGTCCGCGTGTCGAGCAGTCGCTCGGGGTGGCGCTGCAGGTAGCGGTCCACCCGCAACGGTCGCTCCCGGTCGTACCCGGTGGGGAGCCAGACGTCTCCGCGGGCGGAGAGGTAGACGACCTGCCAGTGGTAGAGCCCGCCGAAGGCCTCGGGCGCGGCCCGCAGGATCCCGGCGTACGCCTGCACGCCGCGGACGTACGCCGGGTGCCGGTTGTAGGCGTACAGCGCCTCGGCCACCCGGCCGCGCCCGCCGCCGTTGGCGGCCAGGTAGCGGGCCGCCGCGAGGATCGAGTCCCGCGGGTCGTCGATGTCACCGCGCCCGTACGCCTGCCAGGTGGCCGGCATGAACTGCATCGGCCCCCGGGCGCCCGCGACCGACGTACCGCGGATCCGGCCGAAGCCGGTCTCGACGAGGTTGACCGCGGCGAGCACCTCCCACGGGACCCCGAAGCGCCGCTCGCCCTGGCGGTAGAAGGACATCAGGTCCGCCTCGCTCACGGGGGCGACGATGCGCCAGGCGGGCAGGGTCCGTGACAGCGAGCGGTGCATCCCGCGGAAGTCGCGGCGAGCGGCGACGTGGGCGCGCGCGGTGGCGCGCAGCCAGCGGGGCAGCAACCGGCCCACCGGGCGCCGCCAGGCCTCCCGCCGCGCGAGCTGGCGGTAGAGCACCTGGCTCTCGAACGCCGCCGCGGCCACCTCGGCGTCCCCGGTCCTCGCGCTGCGAGTGGTCCGCTCGGCGGCGAGCAGACGGTCGGCCAGCTCGCGCGGTGACCGGGCGACCGCCGGTGGCGTCAGCCCGGTACGGCGCTCCGCGGCCGCGGCGTCCGGCGTCGCCGAGGCCGACGGCGTGACGTCCTGCTCGGGGGCGTCCGGCGTCGGGGCCGAGGCGCAGCCGACGAGGAGGACCAGCGCGACGACCGGGCCGAGGAACCGGGCCACGTCAGCCCCGCTCGCCGCCCGGCACCCACAGCACGTCGCCCTGCGCCCGGTTGGCGTGCCGGGCCAGGATGAAGAGCAGGTCGGAGAGCCGGTTGAGATAGGTGATGGCCACCTTGTTCATGGTGTCGTGATGCACCTCGAAGGCGGCCCAGGCCGACCGCTCGGCCCGTCGTACGACGGTGCGCGCGACGTGCAGGTGCGCGGCGGCGGACGTGCCGCCGCTGAGGATGAAGGAGCGCAGCGTCTCCAGGTCCTCGTTGTAGTGGTCACACCACCCCTCGAGGCGGTCGACGTACTCCTGCTCGATGCGCAGCGGGGGGTACTCGGGGTCGGGGACGACCGGGGTGCAGAAGTCGGCACCCACGTCGAAGAGGTCGTTCTGCACCCGGGTGAGCACGGTGACGACGTCGTCCTCGACGCTCCCGACGGCCAGCGCGAGGCCGATGGTCGCGTTCGCCTCGTCGACGTCGGCGTACGCGTGCAGGCGCAGGTCGTTCTTCGTCGTGGTGCTCATGTCTCCGAGCCGGGTCTCCCCGCCGTCGCCGGTGCGGGTGTAGATGCGGGTGAGGTTGACCATGCGCCGAGGGTAGCGACGGACCCGAGCGGACGGTGGTTGAAGAAGTCACGACCGACACGAGCAAGAAAGTTCGGTGCTCGGTGCAACCGAACGGTCGTGCCGCGCGTCATTGTGGGTAAAGGACCACACCCTGGCGCCGCGGGAGGCTGCGATGGACATCGAGACGGACGGGTCGACGCTCGTGCTGGCCGGTGACTTCGACGTCCGCAGCACGATGGAGGTTCGCCACGCGCTCTACGAGCTGCTGGCCCTCCACGACGGCGACGTCGTCGTCGATCTCTCAGGGGTCGACTCGATCGACCTCACCGCGCTGAAGGTCCTCGGCGTCGCCACCCGCCAGGCAGCCCGCGACGGTCACCACCTCACGCTCCGCGGCTGCCGGCCCGCCGTACGGCGCCTGCTGCACATGACCCGGATGATCCGCGTCCTCGAGGTCGAGCGAGCCGCCACCCCCGCCTGACGCCGACCCGTCACTGGATGTCCTGATTCGTCGGCGTGTCGTGCCGCCGTTGACGGGTCGCTGAGCGGACGCCGTCGTACCTCTGGGCGAACCGTCGATCCGGCGCCGACACGCCGACGAATCAGGACATCCAGTGACGGGTCAGCGCGGGGGGACAGGGGCTGACACTGTCGGATTGACCACACGCCGGACGGTTACCAATCGGTAGCCTGCGTCCTACTCTCGTCCCATGACCGAGAACGCTCGACCGGTTCGCGACCGTCCCTGGGTGATGCGCACCTACGCGGGGCACTCCACCGCGGAGGCGTCCAACGCGCTCTACCGCGGCAACCTGGCCAAGGGGCAGACGGGGCTCTCGGTCGCCTTCGACCTGCCCACGCAGACCGGCTACGACCCGGACTCGGTGATGTCGCGGGGTGAGGTCGGCAAGGTCGGCGTCCCGGTCCCGCACCTGGGCGAGATGCGCAAGCTCTTCGCGGACATCCCGCTCACGGGGATGAACACCTCCATGACGATCAACGCGGTCGCCATGTGGATGCTCGCTATGTACCAGGTGGTGGCCGAGGAGCAGAACCCGGACAGCACCCCGGAGGAGGTCGCCGCCCAGCTGGCCGGCACGACCCAGAACGACATCATCAAGGAGTACCTCTCCCGCGGGACCTACGCGTTCCCGCCCGAGGCCTCCATGCGGCTGATCGCCGACATGATCGCCTACACGGTCCATCGGATCCCGAAGTGGAACCCGATCAACATCTGCAGCTACCACCTGCAGGAGGCCGGCGCGACGCCGGCGCAGGAGCTCGCCTACGCGCTGAGCACCGCGATCGCCGTCCTCGACCAGGTCAAGAACTCGGGCCAGGTCGACGAGGGCGACTTCGAGAAGGTCGTCGGCCGCATCTCGTTCTTCGTCAACGCGGGCGTGCGCTTCGTGGAGGAGACCTGCAAGATGCGGGCCTTCGTCCAGCTGTGGGACGAGATCACCCGCGAGCGGTACGGCGTGCAGGACCCCAAGATGCGCCGCTTCCGGTACGGCGTCCAGGTCAACTCGCTCGGCCTGACCGAGGCCCAGCCGGAGAACAACGTCCAGCGCATCGTGCTGGAGATGCTGGGCGTCACGCTCTCGAAGAACGCCCGGGCCCGTGCGCTCCAGCTGCCCGCCTGGAACGAGGCCCTCGGCCTGCCGCGCCCGTGGGACCAGCAGTGGTCGCTGCGGCTGCAGCAGGTGCTGGCCTTCGAGTCCGACCTGCTCGAGTACGACGACATCTTCGACGGCTCGCACGTGATCGAGGCCAAGGTCGCCGAGCTGGTGGCGGGCGCCAAGGCCGAGATCGACCGGGTGCAGGCGATGGGCGGTGCGATCGCGGCCGTCGAGTACATGAAGTCCGAGCTGGTCTCCTCCCACGCGGCCCGCCGCGCGCGGATCGAGTCCGGCGAGGAGGTCATCGTGGGCGTGAACAAGTACGAGACCACCGAGCCGTCCCCGCTGACCGCCGACCTGGACGGCGCGATCATGGCCGCCGATCCGGAGGCGGAGAACTCCGCCCGGGCGAGCGTCGAGGCCTGGAAGGCCGAGCGGGACGAGGCCGAGGTCGCCGAGGCGCTCGCCGCGCTGGCGGCGGCCGCGAAGACGGAGGCGAACCTGATGGGTCCCACCCTGGTCGCGGCCCGGGCGGGCGCGACGACGGGGGAGTGGGCCGGCACGCTGCGCGAGGTGTTCGGCGAGTACCGCGGCCCGACCGGCGTCAGTGGCGCGGTCGTGGCCGAGGCCGGCGCGGAGCTGGCCGCGGTCCGTGAGCGGGTCCGGGAGACGGGCGAGGAGCTGGGCGGCCGGCTGCGGCTGCTGGTCGGCAAGCCCGGCCTCGACGGGCACAGCAACGGTGCGGAGCAGGTCGCCGTACGGGCGCGGGACGCGGGCTTCGAGGTCGTCTACCAGGGCATCCGGCTGACCCCCGACCAGATCGTGTCCGCGGCCGTGGCCGAGGACGTGCACTGCGTCGGGCTGTCGATCCTCTCCGGCTCCCACATGGAGCTGGTCCCCGCCGTCCTCGACGGGCTCCGCGCGGCGGGCCTCGACGACGTACCGGTCATCGTCGGCGGGATCATCCCCGACTCCGACGCGCGCCGGCTCCGCGAGGCCGGGGTGGCGGCGGTCTACACGCCGAAGGACTTCGGGCTCACCGAGATCATGGGCGGCATCGTCGACGTCATCCGCCGGGCCAACGGGCTGGACTGACCCGATGGCGGCGCGGATCCTCCTGGCCCGGCACGGTCTCGCCGACTACGAGACCGAGCTGGTCACCGACGACGGCGGCTCCCTCACGCAGGAGGGGCGGGGCCAGGGCCGCACCCTCGGCGGCCGGCTCCGGTCGGAGGGCGTCGAGGCGGTCTGGTGCAGCCCGCTCTCGCGGGCCGTGCAGACAGCGGAGCTCGCCGCCGGCGTGCTGGGCGTCGAGGTGACTGTCCGCGAGGGCCTGCGCGAGTACGGCGTCGGCTCGCTCGCGGGCACCGACGGGAGCGAGACCGAGGTGATCGGGCCGGTCTTCGAGCGGTGGGTCGGCGGTGACGACGAGGCCACCATCCCCGGCGGGGAGGCCGTCTCGGGGGTGGTCGCGCGCGTGCGCGCCGTGCTCGAGGAGGTCGCCGACCGGCACGAGGGCGGCACCGCCCTGGTGGTCAGCCACGGCGGCGCGATCATGGCGACCGTCCCGGTCCTGGTGGGTCGTCCCCGCGCATCGGCCTGGGACCTGCTGCTCGGTGGTGGCGGGTACGTCGATCTGGTCCGGGCCGGGGCGACCTGGTCCGTGGCCACCGAGCACCTGCGGCTGGACTGAGGTCGACCCGCAGCGCCATGGCCCGTTCGGGCCACAGACCCCCGGGGTGACCGGTCCCTACGGTCGCGGCATGCGCCGTACCCTCCCTGCCCTGGCCCTCGCCGCCGCCCTCGCCGTCCTGACCTCCTGTGGCGGTGACGAATCGTCCGGGTCGTCCGGGTCGTCCTCGGCAGACTCGCCTGCCGACGGAGGGTCCGGCTCGTCCGAGCTGGTCGACGTCTGCTCGCTGGTCTCGGCCGAGGACGTCGGGGAGGTCCTCGGCGCGACCGTGACGACGACCGAGGTGCCCGGCGGGGGCTGCTCGTTCAACCAGGAGGACCCGCGCGCGGTCTCGGCGAGCATCGTCGCGACGCCGTACGACGAGGGGTCCGGCGGGATGGACGGCACCCGGCAGGGGGTCACGGGCGTGCTCGACGGGGCCACCGCGGAGACCCTGGGCGGCGTCGGGGACGACGCGTTCGTCGCGGTCGGCACCGCTCTGGGTGGGGAGAACCAGCAGGGCGGCGGCGCCGTGCTGGTGGGCGGGACGACGGTCCAGGTGTCCGTGCTGCAGGCCGAGGACCTGCCGGCCGACGACGTCCGGCAGCTGACGGTCGACCTGCTGACCCTCGTCGGCGAGCGGGCCTGACCCGCCCCCGTGTCGCGCGTCACGAAGGCAAGGCACACCTAAGGGACGTCGCGTACGATGCCAGCGTGGGCAAGAAGACCAAGACCAAGCTCCCCAAGGTGGAGTGCTGCGTCTCGAAGTCGAAGTGCGGTCGGTGCCCGCTGCGGATGCTGAAGGAGGGCACGCTGCCCGACGGGTATACGGTCAAGAGGCGCAAGCTCGTCCGACTGGACGGCAAGAAGGTCAGCAAGAAGAAGCTGGCCAAGGCCGCCTGATCCCCGACCTCCCGTCCTTGCTAGGAGCACCGATGCCCGCCGCCCGTTTCGCCGAGCAGCTCAACGTCCAGATCGGCAACGAGCTCTCCGCCCACAACCAGTACCTCGCCTGCGCGGTCTACTACGACGCGCTGACGATGCCGCGGATGGCCGCGTTCTTCTACGCGCAGGCGCTCGAGGAGCGCGACCACGCGATGATGATGGTCCAGTACCTCCTCGACACCGACGCCGACGTCGTCATCCCGGGCGTCGAGGCACCGATCGCCACCTTCGCCGACGTCGCCGCGCCCGTCGCGCTCGCCCTCGAGCAGGAGAAGCGGGTCACCGAGCAGATCAACGGCCTGCTGCGGATCGCCCGCGAGGAGTTCGACTTCGCCTCCGAGCAGTTCATGCAGTGGTTCATCAAGGAGCAGGTCGAGGAGGTCGCCACCATGACCGACCTGCTCGCGGTGGTGAACCGCAACCTCGACGACGTCGAGGACATCGAGGAGTACGTCGCCCGCGAGCAGGGTGGCGAGGGCGCCGACCCGACCGCCCCGCGCGTCGCCGGGGCCTAGCGCAAGGCCCGCAGCCAGCGCAGCACGGTCCGGCGGGTCGCCGGCGCCGAGCGCTCCAGCGGGAGTGCGCTCGCGGCGCCGGGGATGGTGCGCGTCGTGACCGCGACGTCGCGCGGGTAGGACCGGGCCTGGCGCTCGGCCGCGCCCGGGCGGACCTGGACGTCCGCGCTGCCGACGAGCAGCAGCACCGGGGCGTCGACCTTCCGAGCGGCCAGGGCCGACGGGAGCAGTGCCGGGGCGAGGCTGGTGGCGTCGCCGCAGGGATCCGCGCTGCGGCGTCGTACGGCGCTGCGCTGGACGGCCGCCGGCGCCGTCCGGAACATCAGCGCCCGGTACGCCGCAGCGTCACCGCCGTACGTCGCGTAGTCCGCGCCGCGCAGGCAGGTCGACACCTGGTCGGAGGCCGCGCGGACCGCTCGCGTCGAGGCGCCGGAGTCCGCCCACGACATCAGCACCAGCCCGTCGACGTCGTCGTGCGTCCCGGCCTCGAGCTGGGCGATCGCGGCGCCGACCGAGTGGCCGTGCAGGACCACGCTGGCTGCGTGCAGGGGCCGGGTGCCGCGGTCGGGGGAGAAGGAGTAGAGCCCGGACCGGACCCGCTGGACCACCTGGTGCAGCATCTCGGCCTGGGCGCCCAGGCAGGTCGCGCGACCGTCGGCGAGCGGGCTGGCGCCGTACCCGAGCCGGTCGAGGACCAGCGAGACCTCACCGCGCCGGGCCAGTTGGGTCGCGTAGTCGTAGGCCGGGTGGCTGCGCAGGTGCCAGAACCAGGAGCCGGCGGCGAAATCGTGGACCAGGACGTTGAGCCGGCGCGCGCCGGTGCGGCCCTCGACGGCCGCGCGGGTGCCGACGAGGCGACCTCGGACCTGATGGGTCCCGCCGTCGGCGGCGCACCACCCGGGGCCCCGGTTGACCACCGGGAAGGTGACCGCCTGCGAGACGATCCGTGGGGTGCGGGCCCGATCGGCCGCGGTCGCGGGGGCTGCGGGGAGGGCGACCAGCAGCCCGCCGACCAGGCCGAGCAGGAGCATCTGCGCGCGCAGGTTGTTGAACATGGTTCAGTAGTACCCCCGCTCCGAGGTCCGACGCTGTGACCTGGACGACGCCCGGCCTGCCACACTGCAGGCGTGAGCCGGGTGATCGTGGTGGGAGCGGGCGTCGTGGGGCTGACCTGCGCGGCGCGCCTGCTGGAGGCCGGGCACCGCGTCGACGTCGTGGCGCGCGACCTGCCCCGGGAGACGACCTCGGCCGTGGCGGCGGCGCTCTGGTACCCCTACCGCGCCTTCCCGCCCGACCGGGTCGCGGCCTGGGCGAGTCGGACCTTCGAGGTCCTCGAGCAGCTGTCCGCCGACGACGCGACCGGGGTCCGGATGGTCCCCGGGACCGAGGTGCTCGCCGAGCCCCGCGTCCAGCCGTGGTGGGCCGCTGCGGTCCCCGGCCTGGAGCGGGCGACCGGCCTCCCGCCGGGGTACGACGACGGCTGGTCGTTCACCACGCCCGTGGTCGAGATGCCGGTGCACCTGGACTGGCTGCGGGCCCGGGTCCTCGACCTCGGCGGCACCCTGACCCGCCTCAACGTCCGGGGTCTGCCGGAGGGTGGCGACCTGGTGGTCAACTGCTCGGGTCTCGGGGCGCGGCTGCTGGGCGCCGACCTGTCGGTGACCCCCGTCCGCGGGCAGGTCGTGGTGCTCGAGCAGTGGGGCCTGGACCGCTGGTGGCTCGACTCGGCGGGGCCGACCTACGTCGTACCGCTCTCGGGGCACGTGGTCGTCGGCGGCACCGACGAGGAGGGTGACTGGAGCCGCACGCCTTCGCCGGAGACCGCCACCGCCATCCTCGAGCGGGCCGCGCGGCTGGTGCCGGAGCTGGCCGGGGCCCGGGTGCTGCGGCACAGGGTCGGGCTGCGGCCCGCGCGTCCGGCCGTCCGGCTCGAGCGGGTCGGTCGCGTCGTGCACTGCTACGGGCACGGCGGCGCCGGCGTCACACTGTCGTGGGGCTGCGCCGACGAGGTGGCCGGCCTCGCCGAGGCCATGGCCTAGGCTTCACACGTGGCCATCGCCGGTGATGCCAGCCTGTTCCGCAAGCTGCTGGACGCCGCTCCCGACGCGACGGTCATCGTCGACGGCGAGGCGCGGGTGGTGCTCGCCAACCGGCAGATGCTCCACGTGCTGGGATGGTCGAGCGACGAGCTCGTCGGGCAGTCGGTGGACGTGCTGCTGCCCGAGCGCTACCGGCGCGGCGCCGAGCGCTTCCTCGAGAGCCCGGGTCCGGGGTCGACCGGCAACCACGAGCTGGCCGTCCTGCACCACGACGGTCGGGAGGTCCCGGTCGAGGTCTCCCTCTCACCGCTGGAGACCGACGACGGGGTGATGGTCTCCGCCGCCATCCGCGACATCACCGAGCGGCGCCGGATCCAGGAGGAGGCCGACCGGCTGCGGGACGAGCTGATCGCGACGGTCTCCCACGAGCTGCGCACCCCACTCACCTCGATCATCGGCTACACCGAGCTGCTGGCCGACCTCGGTCCCGACCAGCTCGGACCGACCGCCCGCAGTCTGGTCTCGGTCATCGAGCGCAACGCCGCCCGCGAGATGCGGCTGGTCGACGACCTGCTGACGATGGCCTTCCTGGACGGCGACCGGCTGCGCATCGTGCGTGAGCCGATGGACCTGGCCGCGCTGGCCCGCCGCGTGGTCGGTGACCAGCGCGCGGCCGCCGCGGAGGCCGGCGTACGGCTGGGGCTGGAGGCCGACGGGCCGGTGCGTCCGGTATCGGGGGACTTCTACCGGCTGGTCCAGGTGGTCGAGAACCTGCTCACCAACGCCCTCAAGTTCACGCCCTCGGGCGGCGAGGTGCGGGTCCTCGTCGCCGAGACGGACGGCGGGGCGCGGCTCGAGGTGGCCGACACGGGCGTGGGCCTGCGCGAGGAGGAGACCTCCCGCATCTTCGACCGGCTCTACCGGACCCCCAGTGCCGTGGCCGCGCACGCACAGGGCGCCGGGCTGGGGCTCTCGATCGTCCGCAAGATCGTCGAGGCACACGGCGGGGACGTGAGCGTCGAGAGCCGGCTCGGAGTCGGGACGACCTTCCGCGTCGAGCTGCCCTACTCCGCGCCCAACGGCCGCACGTCGACCACCGACGCGGGATCCAGCGCGCCGTAGAGGTGGGGGAAGGTCTCCTCCACCCCCGGCGCCGGAGCCTCCTCGACGAGCGGTACGTCGAGCCGGTCGGTGTCGATGACGAGGAGCACCAGCGGCTCGATCACCTCCGCGTAGAAGCGCTCGAGCACGGCGGGCCACTGCTCCTCGCGGCTGGCGTGGATGAACCCCTCCTGCGCCAGGCTCACGCCGTACGTCGAGGTCGTGTAGGTGCCAGCCTCCTGCGCCGCGACCCAGTCGGCGGCGGTCGCGACGTGGTAGATCAGCACGCGGCTCAGCCGGGCTCGGGCAAGCGCCGGACGACTTCGGCGAGCGTGGCCTCGACCCCGTCGAAGCGGGATTCGACCCCGCTGAAGCGGGATTCAAGGCTGCCGAAGCGGGATTCGACGCCGCTGAAGCGGGATTCAAGGCTGCCGAAGCGGGATTCGACGCCGCTGAAGCGGGATTCAAGGCCGTCGAAGCGGGATTCGAGGCTGTCGAAGCGGGATTCAAGGCCGTCGAACCGTGCGTCGACCTGCTCGAACCGTCGACTGTGCTCGTCCTGGACCGACCTGATGTCGGTGATGAGCTCATAGACCGCCTCGACGTCGTTCTCGAGTCGGGTCACCCGGCGGGTGAGGCTGGGTTCGCTCGTCATGCCGGTCACGCTACGTCGAGGGGGCGGGAGTCGCCAGTGGATCCGCCACGGCTGTGGACGAGCGACGATGCCCCTCAGAACAGCCGGTGGCTGGGGTCGTCGAGCCCGCGCAGCGCGTCGTAGTCGACGACGGCGCAGGCGATGCCGCGGTCGGTGGCCAGCACGCGGGCCTGGGGCTTGATCTCCTGGGCGGCGAAGATGCCCTTCACGGCCCCGTTGCCGGTGAGCAGCGGGTCGCGGTTGAGCAGCTCGAGGTAGCGGGTGAGCTGCTCGACCCCGTCGATCTCGCCGCGCCGCTTGATCTCGACGGCGACGGAGACGCCCTCGCCGTCGCGGCACATGAGGTCGACCGGGCCGATCGCGGTGGGGAACTCACGACGTACGAGGGTCAGGCCGGGGGAGAGGGTGGCGGGGTGCTCGGCGAGCAGCTCCTGCAGGTGCTTCTCGACGCCGTCCTTCTGCAGGCCCGGGTCGACGCCGAGGTCGTGGCTGGAGTCGCTGAGGATCTCCGTCAGCAGGATCCGCAGGGTGTCGTCGGTCTTGGGGTTGGTGACCGTCCACTCGACGACGCCGTCCTCGGTGGTGCCCTCACGCAGGGTGCAGGGCGGTGACATCCAGTTGAGCGGCTTGTAGGAGCCGCCGTCCGAGTGGACGAGGACCGACCCGTCCGCCTTGATCATCAGGACCCGGGTGGCCATCGGGAGGTGGGCGGTCAGCCGCCCGGCGTAGTCGACCTGGCACTTCGCGACGACGATTCTCACGGGCGGTGAATCTACAGGTCGCCTACGGTGGCGGCGTGACCGACGTACGCCCCGCGCGGGCCGCCGACCTCCCCCTGCTGGCCGGGATCGAGGCGGACGCCGACGAGCTCTTCCTGGAGCGGTTCGGCAACCCGCCGTGGGACCCTCCGACGCCAGGGCAGGACCGGGCCTTCGAGCCGGGCTTCCTGCTGGTGGCCGCTCGTCCGCCGGTCGGCTTCGCGCACGTCCTGGAGATCGACGGCGACGCCCACCTGGAGCTGCTCGCCGTACGACGGGACCACGGGCGGCAGGGGATCGGGACCGCGCTCGTCGCCGCCGCGAAGGCGGAGGCCCGGGCGCGCGGCCACCGCCGGCTGACCCTCAGCACCTACCGCGACGTGCCGTGGAACGCGCCGTTCTACGAGCGGCTCGGGTTCCGCGAGCTCGAGCGGCTGGAGCACTGGCACCGCGCGGCGCAGCGCACGGAGGAGCGGATGGGCCTGCTGGAGCACGGCCCACGACTGATGATGGTGACGTCGCTCACTAATTAAGTTACTCACCGGTCATCTTTGGCAGCATCCCCGACATGACCGAGACCACCGCCACCGCCCGCACGCTCACCACCGTCGGCGTCGTCGGCCTCGGCACCATGGGTGCCGGCATCGCCGAGGTCCTCGCCCGTCACGGGTACGCCGTCGTCGGCGTCGAGAAGGACGAGGAGGCGCTGGCCCGGGGTCGGCAGTACCTCGAGCACTCCACGGCCCGCGCGGTGAAGCGCGAGAAGCTGACCGAGGCCGAGCAGGCCGAGCTGCTGGGCCGGATCTCGCTGACGACCGAGCTGAGCGACCTCGCCGGGGCGGGCTTCGTGGTCGAGGCCGTGGTGGAGTCGATGGAGCTGAAGAAGCAGATCTTCCGCGAGCTCGACGCGATCGTCGCGCCCGACGCGATCCTGGCGACCAACACCTCCTCGCTCTCGGTCACCGACCTGTCGACGGCGACGGCCCGACCCGGTCGCGTCGTCGGCGTGCACTTCTTCAATCCCGCGCCCGTCCAGGACCTCGTCGAGATCGTGCGCACCGTGGTCACCGAGGACACGGTCCTGGGCGAGGTGAAGGCACTGGTCGAGGCGCTCGGCAAGAACCCGGTGGTCTGCGGCGACAAGGCCGGCTTCATCGCCAACACCCTGCTGTTCGGCTACCTCAACCACGCGGTCGCGATGTACGAGGGCCGCTATGCGACCCGCGAGGACATCGACGCCGCCATGCGCTACGGCTGCGGCTACCCGATGGGCCCGCTCGCGCTGCTCGACCTGATCGGCCTGGACACGGCGTACGAGATCCTCGAGACGATGTACCGGCAGGGCCGCGACCGGCTGCACGCCCCGTCGCCGATCCTCAAGCAGATGGTCACCGCGGGCCTGCTCGGCCGCAAGACCGGGCGTGGCTTCTACACCTACGAGGCCCCCGACAGTCCGGTCGTGGTCGCCGACGCCCTCACCCCGTCGGCCGACGACGAGCCGGCGCTGCGCCACGAGATCACCACCGTCGGCGTCGTGGGCACCGGCACGATGGCCACCGGCATCATCGAGGTCTTCGCCAAGAGCGGGTACGACGTCACGTACGTCGGCCGCAGCCAGGAGAAGGTCGACGGCGTCGTCGCCGCGATCACCAAGAGCTTCGACAAGCAGATCCAGCGCGGGCGGTCCACCGAGGAGAAGAAGGTCGAGGTGCTGTCCCGGCTGACCGGCTCCGCCTCGCTCGACGACCTGGCCGCGGTCGACCTGGTGGTGGAGGCGATCGCCGAGGACCTGGCGATCAAGACGACGCTCTTCGAGAACCTCGACGACATCTGCAAGCCCGGCGCCATCCTCGCCACCACGACGTCGTCGCTGCCGATCATCGCGATGGCCAAGGTGACCAGCCGTCCCCAGGACGTCATCGGGATGCACTTCTTCAACCCGGCCACCATCATGAAGCTCGTCGAGGTGGTCTCGACCGTGGCCACCGACGACGCCGTCACCGAGACCACCCGCGCCCTGTGCGCGAAGGTCGGCAAGGTCGCGGTGACCTGTGGGGACCGGGCCGGGTTCATCGTCAACGCGCTGCTCTTCCCCTACCTCAACGATGCCGTGAAGATGCTCGAGGCGCACTACGCGACGGCCGACGACATCGACACCGCGATGAAGCAGGGGTGCGCGCTGCCGATGGGGCCCTTCGAGCTGCTCGACGTGGTCGGCAACGACGTCTCGCTGGCCATCCAGCGCGAGCTCTACCTGGAGTTCCGCGAGCCGGGCTTCGCACCGGCGCCGTTGCTGGAGCACCTGGTCACCGCCGGCTACCTGGGCCGCAAGACCAAGCGCGGTTTCCGGGACTACAGCGTCCGCTGAGGCCAGCGTTGCCGTAGCGTCGCGGACGTGCCCCGCGCGCAGGCCGGCTCGAGCACCCTGGCAGGTGCCATGGTCCTGCTCGTCCTGATGGTGCCCGCGGACGCGGCGTCCGCCGCCGACGGGGCCGGGAGCGCGGTCACGACCGAGTCCGCCCTGCGGGCCGCCTGGGCCGATCCGACCCGCCGGCGGATCGACCTCGGCGCCGACGTGGTGCTGCGCGACTGCCACCTCGGCGACCCGATCCGCGAGTCGCCGTACCCGGTGGTGCTGGAGGGGCACGGCCACGTGCTGCGCCAGACCTGCTTCGAGAAACGGGTGCTGCGCCAGGACGGCACCGGCCTGGTCGACCTGCGGCACGTGACGCTGACGCGCGGCGGTGCGGACGGACCGGGCGCCGGCCTCATCTCCCGCGGGGAGGTGCTGCTGTCGGACTGCGTGGTCGCGCAGAACCTGTCCGAGGAGCCGGGCGGCGGGGTGTTCGCGAGCTGGCGGATCACCGCCCGCCGGTGCCGGATCAGCGGCAACCTCGCCAACGACGACGGCGGGGGTCTCTACGCGCGGCGGGGCGGGGTGCGGGTCCACGACTCGGTGCTCAGCAACAACCTGGTCGACGGCTCGGGCGGGGCGATCGGCTCGACCGGCGACGTCCTGGTCGTCCGGTCGTACGCCGACGGCAACACGACCGACGGCGACGGAGGCGCGCTGTACGCCGACGAGGACGGCGACGTCACGGTCGTCGACTCGCTGATCGACGGCAGCGACGCGGACGGTCCCGGGGGCGCGATCTTCACCGTCGACGGTGACGTCGCGGTGCTCGACTCGACCCTGATCGGGAACCGGGCCGACGATCGTGGCGGGGCGATCGCCGGCGAGGCCGACGTCCTGCTGGTCAACACGACCGTGGCGCGCAACCTGGCCGTCGCCCACGCCGGCGGTGGTGTCT
The DNA here is from genome assembly GCF_900101465.1 of Nocardioides lianchengensis. GTDB lineage: Bacteria > Actinomycetota > Actinomycetes > Propionibacteriales > Nocardioidaceae > Nocardioides > Nocardioides lianchengensis. Next base: position 165,959 of record NZ_FMZM01000010.1, on the reverse strand, counting down.
GGGCCCGCGGCGACCTGGCGGTGGTCAACTCGACGGTCACCGACAACTACGCCGAGGGCGAGGGCGGCGGGTTGCTGACCGCGGGCCGGGCCTACGTCGTCTCCTCCACCGTCACCCGCAACATCGCGTCGATCGCGGGCGACCTCGGGGCGGCCGGGCCGAGCGAGGTCTTCGGCTCGATCCTCGGGCCGCCGGCCTTCGAGGGCGTCACCGGGGACACCATCCCGACCCGCCGCAGCTGTCGCCTGCACCACCCGGTCTCGGGGGGCCATAACTTCACCACCGAGTCGTCCTGCGGTCTGTCGGCGGCCACCGACATCATGGGCGAGAGCCCGCAGCTGGCCCGGCTGGAGGACGACCCCGGCGGCTTCGTGCTCGAGCCGTACGACGACAGCCCGGTCCGCGCCCGCATCCCGTCCGGGTCCTGCCGGGGCCGGCTGCCCGCCCGCGTCCCGGCCGGGCAGCTGCTGGAGGCCTGGCTGGTCTGGGACCGGGTGCTGGCCCACGACGCCCTCGGCAACCGCCGCGACACCGGCGCGCCGTGCGACATCGGCGCCGTGCAGTCGGCTCCGCTGCCCGGCCCGGAGAGGAGTGCGCCCCCGGTCCCGCCCCCGCCCGCGGCCACGGAGCCGGCGGCCGTCCACGAGGCGGCTCCGGCCAGGTCCCGGGACCGGACCCGGCCCCGGTCCCGGCTGGGCCGCCTGGAGGTGCGGGTCGAGCGGCTGCGCCGCGGCGTACGACGCTTCGACACGCTGCGCCGCTGCACGCGCCCGGTCGGCGTGGACCGGCTGGGGGACCCGCGGCACCGCTGGGGCTACGCCTACGACGAGCGCGACGGCACCGGTCTCGACCGGCGACCCGCGCTGGCGCCGACGGTCGGGGCGCCCCGGTGGCGGCTGCTCGCCCTGTCGCCGGCCCGTCGCTGCCTGAGCCGGGCGCCGGCGCCGAACGGGACGGGAGCCGACGCCCGAGCCGCCCGCCCGACCCGCCGGTCGCGGCTGGCCCGGCTCGAGCGGGCGGTCCGGGTGATCGACCGCAAGGCGGCCCGCTTCGACGCGTGGGAGTCCTGCCTGACGTCGGTCCCGGTGACCCAGGACGGCGACGCCGAGCAGCGGCTGGGCTACCTGGCCCGGGTGGGCGGTCGGACGGCGTACCGGCCGGCGCTCGACCTGGACCGCAGCGAGCGTGACGACCCGGACTACCAGCTGCTGGCCCTCGGTCGCTGCGACCGCGACCCCGGCGAGGGTGTCGACCGGGCGAGCGCGCGCGATCGCCGGTCCCGGATCGCTGCGCTGCGCGAGGACGTCGCCGACCTGCGCGGGCCGGTCGCCGCGATCACCCGCTTCGACGAGTGTCTCTACACGGTCGGGGCGCGCGTCGACGCCGGGTACGACTACCGCGACCGGGCCGGCCGGCCCTCGCGCCGGCGGGCGCTGGTCCTCGACCTGGACCGACCCCGGCTCCCGCAGCTCAGCCTGCTGGCGTTCCCGGGCGAGGAGCCGCCGCAGCTGGAGTGCAACGAGGACGCGGGCGAGGGCGACGACTAGGTCTCGATACGCCCGCTCGTCCCTCGCGGGCTACTCGACCACCGAGCAGGGGACGCCCGCTCGTGCCTCGCGGGCTACTCGACCATCGAGCAGGGGACGCCCGCTCGTGCCTCGCGGGATACTCGACCACCGAGGGCCGCCGTCGAGCCCCGTCTCGGTGGTCGAGTAGCGAGCGCCAGCGAGCGTATCGAGACCCTCACGGCCGGACGAAGCCCCGTCGTACCGTGCGGTCGAGGATGCCGAGGGTGGCGCGCAGGGCGTCCTCGGAGATGACCGGGAAGATGCCGGCCGCGGCCCAGTCGGGGTGGATGTCGGACCAGTCGTAGAAAGACGTGACCAGGGTCCCGCCGGACTCGTCCGTGTCGAGCCGGTAGCCGTAGACGTGGCCGATCTGCGGGCGGACCCGGCCCAGGATGTTCCAGGAGATCAGCCGGTCCGGCTCGTACTCCTGGATGGTGACGGTGACGTCGTACCGCCCCATCTCGGGGAAGTCGTTCAAGGACTCGCGGTCCATGTGCACGACGAAGCTGTCACCCGCCGCGGTGACCGGCTCGCCCGTGGCGTCCTGGAGCATCCCGGAGGAGTCGATGGCGACGTGACCCTGCGGGTCGCAGAGCAGGGCGAAGACGTCGGCGGCGGGAGCGGCGATCAGGCGGCTGGTCTCCAGGCGGGTCTCGGAGCGGGCAGGCTCGGTCATGCTTCGGTCCGTGCCCCGGGTTACCGTCGGGCATGCGCAAGATCATGGGGATGCTCGTCGTGCTGGGTCTGCTGGTGGGCGGCGTCGCGCCGTCGTACGCCGTGGACCAGCTGCCGGTCGGGACCGGCGTCGACTACCAGCTCGGGGGGAACCGCAGCGTCCCCGACGACGTCGGCATCGTGGTGCGCGAGCGTACGGCGCGCCCGGCCGGGCGCTACGACGTCTGCTACGTCAACGGCTTCCAGACCCAGCCCAACGAGAAGCGGTTCTGGAAGAAGCGCCGCCACCTGCTGCTGCGCGACGGCGCCGGCAAGGTCGTCGTCGACGAGGCCTGGGGCGAGTGGCTGCTCGACATCCGCACCCCGCAGAAGCGCCGAGCCCTGGCTCGGGTGGTGGGCCGCTGGACGGCCGGCTGCGCGCGCGCCGGCTACGAGGCCGTCGAGTACGACAACCTCGACTCCTTCACCCGCAGCCACGGCCTGGTCCGCAAGCGGCACGCCGTCGCGTTCTCGAGGCTGCTCACCCGGCGGGCCCACCGGGTCGGCTTGGCCGTCGGGCAGAAGAACCTCGCCGGCTTCCACGGCCGTCGGGTCGGCTTCGACTTCGCCGTCGCCGAGGAGTGTGGGCGCTACGACGAGTGCGGGCAGTACGCCGCCGAGTACGGCCGGCGCGTCCTGGTCATCGAGTACCGCCGCCAGGACCTCGTGAAGACCTGTCGCGAGTACGGCGACCGGCTCGCGGTCGTCTACCGCGACCGCGACCTGAGCCCCGACGGCGTGCGCGAGTACTGCCGGAAGTAGCCTCGCCGCCATGGCCGGCCTGCACACCACGTCGTACGGCGAGTCGGGGCCCCGGGTCGTCTTCTGCCACGGGCTCTTCGGCCAGGGCAAGAACTGGACCTCGGTCGCCAAGGCCCTGGCGCCCGACCACCGGGTCCTCCTGGTCGACATGCCCCATCACGGCCGCTCACCGTGGCAGGACCGGTTCGACTACCTCGACGTCGCCGACGAGGTCGCCGCGCTGCTGTCCGCCGACGACCCGGTGGCGCTGATCGGCCACTCGATGGGGGGCAAGGCCGCGATGGTGCTGACCCTGCGCCACCCCGAGCTGGTCGAGCGACTCTGCGTCGTCGACATCTCGCCGGTCGACTACCACGGTCTGTCGGAGTTCGGCCGCTACATCGACGCCATGCAGGGTCTCGACCTGGCTGCGCTGACCCGGCGCGACGAGGCCGACGCGGCCCTGGTCGAGGCGGTGCCGAACCCGACCGTGCGGGGCTTCCTGCTGCAGAACCTGCGTCGCGAGGGCGACGGCTGGGCCTGGCAGCCCAACCTCGACGTGCTCGGCCGCGACCTTCCGGTGCTCGGTGGCTGGCCCGAGGACGCCCTGGCCGGCACCGCGCCGTACGACGGGCCGGTGCTGTGGGTCGCCGGCCAGACCTCGTCGTACGTGCAGGACGAGTACGCCGCCGCGATGGAGCGGTGGTTCCCGCGGGTGCGCAAGGTGACGGTGAAGGGGGCCGGCCACTGGGTGCACTCCGAGCAGCCGGCGGTGTTCCTCGAGGTGCTGAAGCGGTTCCTGGCCTGACTCAGCCGCTCGCGGCCTGGCGGGCGCGGTAGGCGGCCACGGCGTTGCGGTTGCCGCAGGAGTTGGAGCAGAAGCGCCGCGAGCGGTTGCGGGACAGGTCGAGGACGACGCCCTCGCAGTCGTCGTCGGCGCAGATGTCCAGGCGGGACATCTCGTCGGCGCGGATCACGTCGATCATGGCCATCGCCGTCTCGACCAGGAACCGCGTCGCCAGCGGGGCGTCGTCGGCCACCGCGTGCAGGTGCCAGTCCCAGCGGTCGTGGCGCACCAGGCGGGGCAGCGCCCGGGCCTCGGCCAGCATCTCGTTGACCAGCTCGACGGCGCGGTCGCGGTCGGCGGTCAGCAGCGCGTAGAGCCGGGGCCGCAGGGCGCGGACCTCGTCGAGCTCGGCCCGGGTGCGCTCGTGGCGACCGGTGTACTCGAAGCGCGCGTACATCTCGTCGAGGTCGGCGACGGTCTCGAGGGTGTCGGGGTCGAGTGCGCTGTTGGCGAGCGTCGCCGCCGCCTGCAGGGCCATCTCGGTGTCATGGGCGAATACCACGTTGACAGGTTACTCCATGGGCCCCTACTGTCATGTTCCATGACGGCAATGACTCATGACAGCGATCCGGTCGCCCCGATCGTCGCGGACGGGTCACGCCTCGCGGCCGGGCTGCTCCTCGCCATCGTCTCGGCGGCGTCCTTCGGCATGTCCGGCGCCCTCGCCCGGGGCCTGCTCGACACGGGCTGGACCGCAGGCTCGGTCGTCCTGGTCCGGGTGGCGCTGGCCGCCGCCGTCGTCCTCCCGTTCGGCATCGTGGCGCTGCGCGGGCGCTGGCGGCTGGTCCGCCGCAACGCCGGGCTGATCGGCCTCTACGGCCTGCTCGCGGTGGCCGGGGCGCAGTTCTGCTACTTCCAGGCCATCACCCACATGCAGGTCGGCCCGGCCATCCTCATCGAGTACACCGCGCCGGCCGCCGTCGTCGTCTTCCTGTGGCTGCGCCACGGGCAGCGGCCCGGCCCGCTCACCCTCGCGGGCGCGGGAGTCGCCGCGCTCGGCCTGGTGCTGGTCCTCGACCTCCTGTCCGGTGCCGACCTCAGCACCGCCGGCGTGCTGTGGGCGCTGGCCGCGATGGTCGGCGCGGCGTCGTACTTCATCATCTCGGCCGACGAGTCCAACGGCCTGCCGGGGCTGACCCTGGCCGCCGGCGGCCTGGTCGTCGGCACCGCGGTGCTCGGCACCCTCGGGCTGGTCGGGCTGATGCCGATGACGGCCAGCACCGCGCGGGCGTCGTACGCCGTCGGCGACGTGGCCTGGTGGGTGCCGCTGATCGGGCTCGGCGTGATCACCGCCGCCCTCGCCTACGTCGCCGGCGTCGCCGCCAACCGGCGCCTCGGCTCGCGGCTCGCGTCGTTCGTCGCGCTGCTGGAGGTCGTCGCGAGCGTCGGGTTCGCCTGGCTGCTGCTCGACGAGCTGCCCCGGGCGGTGCAGCTCCTCGGGGGCCTGCTCATCCTCGCCGGCGTGGTCGGCGTGAAGCTGGGGGAGCGGACCGTGCGGACAGAGGTGCCGACACCGGCCTGAGCATCGCTCAGCGGGCGTCCTGCCGGCGTACGTAGACCTCACGGACCAGCATCAGGATCGCCGCGGCGGTGGGGATCGCCAGCAGCGCGCCGACGACGCCGAGCAGGGCCGCGCCGACCAGGGCCGCGATCACGGTGACCGCGCCGGGGATGTCGACCGAGCGCGACATCACCCGCGGGTAGATCACGTAGTTCTCGAGCTGCTGGTAGATGATGAAGAAGATCGCGCAGATGATCCCGGTCTTGACGTCGGTGGCGAAGGCGATCGCGGTCACGACCACGGCGCCGAGCGTCGCGCCGATCATCGGGATGACGTCGAGCAGCGCGACCACGAAGGCCAGCGCGACGGCGTACTCGCCGAGGCCGACGATGAAGAGGAAGACCAGCGTCGAGGTGCCGGCGCAGAGGGCGACGACGAACGCGCCCGAGACGTAGCCCCCGATGCCGGCGATCACCCGGTCCCCGAGCCGGCTGACCCGGTCGCGGCGCGAGGCGGGGGCCAGGCTGTAGAGGGCGCCCGTCGTGGACTTCATCGAGGCCAGGAAGTAGAGCGTGAGGACCAGCACGATGAACGCGTTGAAGAGCGCGCCGACGACCGCCAGGCCGATGCCGAGCGCGCCGCCGAACACGGCGCCGGCGAAGTCCCCGTTCGTGACGTAGTCGCGGATCTTGTCGACGACCTCGTACTCGTCGTTGAGGTCCTGGACCCGACGGTTGCGTTGCAGCTCGTCGAGCCAGTGCGGGGCGTTGTCGGTGATCTTGGTGATCTGGTCGGTGATGACCGGGACGATCGCGACGAAGAACAGGGCCAGCGCGGCCAGGAACGCGATGATCACCGCGATCACGGCGTACGAGCGCTTCAGGCCGCGTCGCTCGAGGAGGAGCACGACCGGGTTGAGGCCGGCGGCGATGAAGAACGCCACCACGATGAGGACGAGGGTCGACCCGATGCCGGTGACCAGGTCGAAGAGCCACCAGGCCAGGGCGAAGCCCAGCCCGCCGACCAGACCCACGAAGAAGGGGGCCTTGTGGTCGAGCGGCGGGCCGGGCTCGCCGAGGTGGTCGGGGCTCGCGACGGTCGTGCGTTCGGGGAGGGTGTCCTCGGGCGGGACGGCCGGGGCGGCCGCCTCCGGCGCGTCGCTCAAGCGTCGTCCTCGCCGAAGCCCGCGACCACGTCGCGCAGGGAGGCGAGCTGGGCGGTGATCGCATCGCGCCGCTTGCGCAGCCGCTCGAGCTCGGCGCGGGTCTGGGCCAGCTCGCGCTCGGCCTCGGCGTTGCCGGAGGAGCTGATCGACTCGGCCTGGGTGCGCGCCGAGGTGACGATCTGCTCGGCCTCGCGCCGGGCCCGGCTGAGCAGCGCCTCGGCCTCGGTCTGGGCCTGCTGGCGGTGCTCGGTGGCCTGCGAGGTGGCCTGGCGGGCCCGCTCCTCGGCCGCGGTCGCGCGCTCCTCGGCCTCCTGGACCAGCTTGCGGGTCTCGGCGGTGGCGCTGTTGTGGAAGTCGGTCGCCTCGCGGGCCAGCCGCTCCTTCTCGACGGCCAGCATCCGGCGGGCCTCCTGGACCTCGCGGTCGGCCGCGGCCCGGGCCTGCTCGACCTCGCGCTGGGCGGTGGTGCGCTGCTCGGTGGTCTCCTGCTGGGCGGCCAGGCGCAGCTGCTCGGACTCGCGGCGCGCGGAGGCGCGCAGGTCCTCGGCCTCGCCGCGGGCCAGGGTGCGCTCCTGCTCGGCGTCGGCCGTCGCGCGCTGCCGCATCTCGTCGAGCTCGGCGAGCTGGACGGTGCGCATGTCCTCGGCCTCGCGGCTGGCGTCGGCCCGGATCGCCTTGGCGTCGCGGGTGGCCTGGTCGCGGATCTCGGCCGCGTCGCGGTCGGCCGTCTCGCGGATCTCGTTGGCCTCCTCCTCGGCCAGCCGGAGCATCGCGCTCGCCCGACCGCCGAGGCCGGCGTACGACGGGTTCGCGTGCTCGGCGAGCTCCTGGCGGGCGGCCTCCAGCTGCTCCTCCAGGGCGACCGCGCGGCGCTCGGACTCGGCCAGGCTGGCCCCCAGGCCGGCCTTCTCGCCGGCCAGCTGGGTGAAGGCGCCGTCGACCGCGGCAGGGTCGTAGCCGTTGCGCCGGACGACCGGGAAGGACGGCGTCGTGGAGGTGGTGCGCGGAGCGGCGGCGGTCGACCGCGAGGGGCTCGGGGCGGGCCGGGCCGGCGGGATCACCGGACGCTTCTGGGTCGGCTCCGCGGCCGCCGGCTTCGGCGCGGCAGGCTTCGCGGCGGGAGCGGCCTGGGCCGCACCCTTCTGGTCGACGACGGGGATGACCTGGGTCTTCTCGCCGTCGGCCGACTCCTTGTCGGGTTCGTCGTCGAAGATGGACAGGCCCTGGTCGCTCATGGTCGAAGCATCCTTCTTCCGCATCGGGGGAGGTCTCGCTGGCCCATCCTCCCCGATGACCCTGAAAACTTCCCACCCCGGTTCCCGACGGTGTGGCGACCGGGCAGGAACCGGGGTGGTGGGTGGTGCGGGCGGGGCGGATCAGACGCCGCGGAAGCGGTTGATCGCGGTCTCGTGGCGGGCGCGGAGCTCGTGGTCGCGGACGCCGAGGCCCTCCTCGGGGGCCAGGCAGAGGACCCCGACCTTGCCCTGGTGCAGGTTGTGGTGGACGTCGAGCGCGGCCTGGCCGACCTCGTCGAGGGAGTAGGTGCGCGACAGGGTCGGGTGGATCTTGCCCTGGGCGATCAGCCGGTTGGCCTCGAAGGCCTCGCGATAGTTGGCGAAGTGGCTGGAGACGATGCGCTTGAGGTTCATCCACAGGTAGCGGTTGTCGTACTCGTGCATGAAACCCGTGGTCGACGCGCAGGTGGTGATGGTGCCGCCCTTGCGCGTGACGTAGACGCTCGCGCCGAAGGTCTCGCGGCCCGGGTGCTCGAAGACGATGTCGATGTCCTCGCCGCCGGTGAGCTCGCGGATCCGCTTGCCGAGTCGCTGCCACTCCTTCGGGTTCTGCTCGGTCCCGTCCTCGTTCCAGAACTGCCAGTTCTCCTCGGAGCGGTTGATGACGTGCTCGGCGCCCATCGAGCGGACGATCTTGGCCTTCTCCTCGTTGGAGACGACGCAGATCGGGTTCGCGCCGCCGTTGAGGGCGTACTGGGTCGCGAAGCCGCCCAGGCCGCCGGAGGCGCCCCAGATGAGGACGTTGTCGCCCTGCTTCATCTGTCCGGCGTTCTTGGAGACCAGCTGGCGGTACGCCGTGGCGTTGACCAGGCCGGGGGAGGCCGCCTCCTCCCAGGTCAGGTGGTCGGGCTTGCGGAGCAGCTGGTTGGACTTGACCAGCGCGATGTGGGCGAGACCGCCGAAGTTGGTCTCGAAGCCCCAGATCCGCTGCTGCGGGTCCATCATCGAGTCGTCGTGGCCGGCCGGGTCCTCGAGCTCGACCGACAGGCAGTGGGCCACGACCTCGGCGCCCGGCTTCCACGCGGTCACGCCGGGACCGGTCTTCAGCACGACGCCGGCCAGGTCCGAGCCGACCACGTGGTAGGGCAGGTCGTGGCGCTTGGTCAGCTCCGAGACCCGGCCGTAGCGCTCCAGGAACCCGAAGGTCGAGACCGGCTCGAAGATGCTCGTCCAGACGGTGTTGTAGTTGATCGCGCTGGCCATGACGGCGACGTACGCCTCGCCCGGGCCGAGCTCGGGGAGTGCCACGTCCTCGACGTGCAGGGACGTGCGGGGGTCCTTGTCCTTCGAGGCGACGCCCTCGAACATGTCGACCTCGTCCTTGTGCACCGTCACGGCGCGGTAGGACTCGGGGATCTCCAGGTTCGCGAAGTCCTCCGGGGAGGTGCTCCCGGGATCGGTGGAGGCGGCGAGGATGGCGTCGAGGATGTGCTGCACGTCGGGCTCCTGCGTGGTCGGGGTCACGAGTGGGCCGAGTATTACCGGTCGGTAACGCCCAGCGCGACCACCTGTGATCTATCTGGCTCTACCGTGGGCCCGTGGCCCGGACCATCGATCTCAACAGCGACGTCGGCGAGTCGTTCGGGCGCTGGGAGCTCGTCGACGACGCCGCCCTCCTCCAGGCCCTGACCAGTGCCAACGTCGCCTGCGGGTTCCACGCTGGCGACCCGCTTGCCCTGCGCCGGGTCTGCGAGGTCGCCCAGGGCCTCGGGGTGAGCGTCGGCGCCCAGGTCGGCTACCGCGACCTCGCCGGATTCGGCCGTCGCTACATCGCCTACGAGCGGGCCGAGCTGACGGCGGACGTGCTCTACCAGCTCGGCGCGCTGGACGGCATCGCGCGGGCCGCAGGCACCCGGGTCGCCTACCTCAAGCCGCACGGCGCGCTCTACAACACCGCCGTCCACGACGAGGAGCAGGCGGGCGCCGTGGTCGACGCGGTCACGGCGTACGACGGCCGCCTGGCCGTGCTCGGTCTGCCCGGGTCCGCCCTGCTGGCCGCCGCCGAGCGGGCCGGGTTGCGGACGGTCCGCGAGGCGTTCGCCGACCGCGGCTACACCGCCGCCGGGACCCTGGTCCCGCGCTCGGAGGCCGGCGCGCTGGTCACCGACCCCGACGAGGTCGCGGACCGGGCGGTGCGGATGGCCGTGGAGGGCACGGTCGTGGCGGTCGACGGGACGGTGGTCGAGGTCGGGGCCGACTCGCTCTGCGTCCACGGTGACACCCCGGGTGCCGTTCGCACGGCTCAGGCCGTCAACGCCCGGCTCCGGGAGGCCGGGGTCGAGCTGCGAGCCTTCGCGTGAGCGAGCCCCCGACGCTGCTGCCGTACGGCGACCGCGCGGTCCTCGTCGAGCTCGGCAGCACCGAGCGGGCCCTGGCCTGGGTCGACGCCCTCGAGTCCGACCGGCCGACCGGCGTCGTCGACGTCGTGCCGGCCGCAGAGACGGTGCTCGTGGTGCTGGGCGAGCACGCGCCGTACGAACGCGTGCGGGAGGCGCTGCGCGCCGTCCGAGCCGGTACGACGAGCGCAGGCCAGCCGGACACGGGCGTGCTCGAGGTCCCCGTCGTGTACGACGGCCCCGACCTCGCGGAGATCGCGGCCCTGACCGGGCTGTCCGCGGCCGAGGTGGTCGCCGCGCACACCGGTACGCCGTGGCGGGTCGCCTTCGGCGGCTTCGCCCCCGGCTTCGGCTACCTGGTCGGCGGTGACCCGCGGCTGCGGGTGCCGCGCCGGGAGCGGGCCCGCACCGCCGTCCCGGCCGGTGCGGTCGGCCTGGCGGGGGAGTTCAGCGGCGTCTACCCGCGCGCCTCGCCCGGCGGCTGGCAGCTGCTCGGCCGCACCGACCTGCGGCTGTGGGACCTCGACCGCGACCCGCCGGCCCTGCTGCAGCGCGGCCTCAGGGTGCGGTTCGTGGAGGTCGGCCGGTGACCGTCCTGCGGGTGCGTCGTACCGGGCCGCTGGCGCTGGTCGAGGATCTCGGCCGGCCCGGCCACGCGGCGATCGGGGTCGGCCGCTCCGGCGCCGCCGACCGGGCCGCGCTCCGGCTGGCCAACCGGGCGGTCGGCAACCCCGAGGCGGCGGCGGGGATCGAGGTGCTGCTGGGCGGGCTGGAGCTGGAGGTGGTCGGGGGGGCGGTCACGCTCTGCGTGACCGGTGCCCCGGCGCCCGTGCGCGTGGGCGACCGCGACACGGGGTCGTCGTACGTCGCGAGGGCGCGGGACGGCGACGTCGTCCGCCTCGGGAGGCCGCCCTCCGGGCTGCGCTCGTACGTCGCGGTCCGCGGCGGGCTCGACCTGCCGGCCGTGCTCGGCTCGCGCAGCCGCGACGTGCTGGCCGGCCTCGGGCCCGAGCCGCTGGCCGAGGGCGACGAGCTGCCGGTCGGGGCGCCGACCGGCGACCTGCCCGCGACCGACCTGCTGCCCCCGCTACGGCTGCCGGAGGTGGTCGAGCTGCGCGTGGTGCGCGGTCCGCGCGACGGCTGGCTGGCCGACGCCGACCGCCTCGTCAGCACCGCGTGGACGGTGTCCGACGAGAGCAACCGGGTGGGCGTGCGGCTGCACGGCTCCCCGCTGCGTCACCGCGACCCCGACCGTCAGCTGCCCAGCGAGGGAGCCTGGCGGGGCGCGGTGCAGGTGCCGCCCGGGGGCGAGCCGGTGCTGTTCCTGGCCGACCACCCGGTGACCGGCGGCTACCCGGTGGTCGGCGTCGTCGTCGACGCCGACGTCGACCTGGCCGCCCAGGTCCGGCCGGGGCAGGCGGTCCGGTTCCGCTGGACCCGCCTCTGACCGACCGGCGGCTCACGCGGCGTCCGGACGGTTCGGGCGTACCGTGGCCCCATGACCGTGTGGGCGTGGTCACGTCGGGCCGAGGTCGAGCCCTGCAACGCCACGGAGCTGCTGCTGCGCTCCGGCCGGGTGGCCGGGCGGGTGGACGCCACGCGCGCCGACGACGGTCTGGAGGACGTCGGCCACCGGCTGAGCGTCGCGCTCGTCGCGCTGGGCCCGCACCGCGAGTCGCGGGACGAGCGGCTGCGCCGCGCCTACCGCTGCGTGCACGACGCGATGGGCGACCTCGCCACGGTCCTGCTGCAGGTCAGTGCGCCGAGCCCGCGGGCTCGACCAGCTCGACCAGCACGCCGCCGGCGTCCTTGGGGTGCACGAAGTTGATCCGCGAGTCCGACGTCCCGCGCTTCGGGGCGTCGTAGAGCAGGCGGACGCCGCGCTCGCGCAGGATCGCGCTGACCTGCTCGACGTCCTCGACCCGGTAGGCGACCTGCTGGCAGCCCGGGCCGTTGCGGCCGATGAACGTGGCGATCGTCGACGTCTCGTCGATCGGCGCGAGCAGCTGGACCGACGAGCCGGAGTCGCCGACGGCCATCATCGCCTCGCGCACCCCCTGCTCCTCGTTGACCTCCTGGTGCGCCAGCGTCATGCCGAAGACGTCGCGGTAGAACGCGATCGCCTCGTCGAGGTCGGGCACGGCCATGCCGACGTGGTCGATGGCGGTGAAGAGGTGGGTCGGCAGGCTCATGGCCCCATCGTCGTACGACGGCGCGCAGTGCGGCGACGCCTTGTGACATGTGCCTCATCCGGGCATCTCACAGCCCCTCGCCAGGCATGTGACCCGTGGGTAAGGTCCGAGACATCGGCCTGTCCGCCCCGCTCTGGAGGAACCCATGTCTAGCGCCTCGCCCTCGGTGATCGTCGCCGGTGCCCGCACCCCGATCGGCCGCCTGCTCGGCGGTCTGAAGTCCCTGTCGGTCTCCGACCTCGGCGGCATCGCGATCAAGGGTGCCCTCGAGAAGTCGGGCGTGCAGCCGGAGCAGGTCGACTACCTGATCATGGGCCAGGTCATCCTCGCCGGCGCCGGCCAGAACCCGGCCCGGGCCGCCGGCATCGCCGGTGGCCTGCCGTGGAGCCTGCCGTCGATCACCATCAACAAGGTCTGCCTCTCCGGCCTCAACGCGATCGCGATGGCCGACCAGCTGATCCGTGCCGGTGAGTGCGAGATCGTCGTGGCCGGCGGCATGGAGTCGATGACCAACGCCCCGCACCTCCTGCCGAAGTCGCGTGAGGGCTTCAAGTTCGGCGACGTGAAGCTCGTCGACTCGATGGCGTACGACGCCCTCTACGACCAGGCCACCCAGCAGGCGATGGGCGGGCTGACCGAGCAGGTCAACGCCGAGGGCGTGCAGCTCACCCGCGAGGAGCAGGACGCCTTCGCGGCCGCCTCGCACCAGAAGGCCGCGACCGCCTGGAAGAACGGCGTCTTCGACGACGAGGTCGTCCCCGTGACCATCCCGCAGCGTCGTGGCGAGCCGATCGTGGTCTCCGCCGACGAGGGCGTCCGCGGCGACACCACCGCCGAGTCGCTCGGCAAGCTGCCCCCGGCGTTCGCCAAGAGCGGCACCATCACCGCCGGCTCCGCCTCGCAGATCTCCGACGGCGCGGCCGCGGTGGTCGTGATGAGCAAGGCCAAGGCCGAGGAGCTGGGCCTGGAGTGGCTGGCCGAGATCGGCGCGCACGGCATGGTCGCCGGCCCCGACTCCAGCCTGCAGTTGCAGCCGGCCAACGCGACGCGGAAGGCGCTCGACAAGGAGGGCCTCACCGTCGACGACCTCGACCTGGTCGAGTTCAACGAGGCCTTCGCCGCGGTCGGCATCGAGTCGACCCGCGCGCTGGGCCTGGACCCCGAGAAGGTCAACGTCAACGGTGGCGCCATCGCGCTCGGCCACCCGGTCGGCATGTCCGGCACCCGCGTCGTGCTGCACCTCGCGCTGGAGCTGCAGCGCCGCGGCGGCGGCGTCGGCGCGGCCGCGCTCTGCGGGGGCGGCGGCCAGGGCGACGCGCTGATCGTGCGTGTCCCGAAGAAGTAGCGCCGTCCACGTCCCGGACCTCGTCGAGCGCGCCCGCGCCGGCGAGGTCCGGGCCGTCGCGCGCCTGGTCTCGCTGGTCGAGGACGAGTCGCCGCTGCTGCGCGAGGTCATGGCCGCGCTGGCGCCGTACGCCGGCCGCGCGCAGGTGGTCGGCGTCACCGGCTCGCCCGGCGTCGGCAAGTCCACCACCACCAGCGCCCTGGTCCGCGAGCTGCGAGGCGCGGGACACCGGGTCGGCGTCCTGGCCGTCGACCCCTCGTCGCCGTTCTCCGGCGGCGCGCTCCTGGGCGACCGGGTGCGGATGTCGGACCACGCCTCCGACGACGGCGTCTACATCCGCTCGATGGCCGCCCGCGGCCACCTGGGCGGGCTGGCCTGGAGCACCCCGCAGGCGATCCGGGTCCTGGACGCCGCCGGCTACGACGTGGTCCTGGTCGAGACCGTGGGCGTGGGCCAGAGCGAGGTCGACATCGCGGCCCAGGCCGACACCACCCTGGTGCTGCTCGCGCCCGGGATGGGCGACGGGATCCAGGCGGCCAAGGCCGGGATCCTGGAGATCGGCGACGTCTACGTCGTCAACAAGGCCGACCGCGACGGCGCCGACGAGGTACGACGCCACCTCCGCTCCATGCTGGCGCTCGCCGAGCGGACCGAGGACGCCTGGCGACCGCCGATCGTGAAGACGGTCGCCCGGGCCGGCACCGGGCTCGACGAGGTCGCGGCGGCGATCGCCGACCACCACGCGTGGCTGGAGTCGACGGGGGAGCTGGCGCGCCGTCGTACCCGTCGGGTGCGACGGGAGATCGAGACCATCGCGGTCACCGCGCTGCGGTCGCGCTGGGCCGACCTCGGCGGGCGGTCCGAGCTGGACGCGCTGGCCGAGCGGGTGGTGGCGGGGGAGTGCGACCCCTACGCCGCGGCCGACGAGCTGCTCGCCGACTCCTGACGGGTCAGCGGTAGCGACCGGCCGCCTCGAGGAACGCCTCGAGCCGGGCGTCGGTCAGCGAGGTGCGCGCCTCCGCGCGGGCGGGGTCCCAGGCGTCGATCGCGACGCGACAGGCGGCGCCGACCAGGAGGCCGGCCGCCACGGTCATCAGACCGTCGAAGAGGGTGTCCATGCCCCGCTCATCGGCCGGCGCGGGCCCGACCTGCGGCGATCCGGTCTACGGTCCGGCCATGACGATCGCCCCAGGGATAGCCGAGGGTCCGGTCATCCAGCTCGCCTGGGTCACCGACGACGTCGCCGCCACCGAGCGGCTGCTGAGCGAGCAGTTCGGCGTGGGCGCCTGGACCCGGATCCCCGACGTCCGGTTCGGTCCGGACACCACGACCCTGCGCGGGCGGCCGGTCGACTTCACCGCCCACGTCTCGCTCGGGTACGCCGGCGACCTGCAGCTCGAGCTCATCGAGCCGGTCAGCGGCCCCACCATCCACCGGGAGTTCCTGGACCGGAACGGGCCCGGGCTGCACCACCTCTGCTTCGCCGTCGACGACGTGGACGCGGCCTGTCGTCGGGCCGAGGCGGCCGGCGTACCGGTGCTGATGCGGGGCTCGATGATGGACGGCGAGATCGAGTTCGCCTACGTCGACGGCTCCGCCTCCGGCGTCCCGTACGTCGAGCTGGCCCGGATCGGCCCGGCCATGCAGGCGTTCTACGACGCGGTCCGCGCCGGGTAGCCGACTGGTCTGGACCGGCGCGCCTGCCGGGTCCGCGGCCCGCCGTACGCCATCATCGACGGCGATCCATGTCTGACTCCGGGTGTCTGAGGATGGTGTCGTAGTGAAGAAGGCAGTCGTGCCTGTGCTCGTGGTGTTCCTGGGCTTCTGGCTGGTCTCCGACCCTCGAGGGCTCGCCGACACGGCGAGCGACGGCGGGGGCCGGGCCTGGGAGGCGACCGGCGACGTGTTCTCGTCGGCGATCACGTTCTTCGGCGAGCTGTGACGCTCCTCGGCTCCCTCGCCGACCCCCAGATCGCCCGCCACCTGCTCCGCGAGGAGGGCGAGGTGATCGTCGACGAGGTCGTCCATCACTGGATGGCCTACCTGCGGCCGGGTCTCGCGATCGTCGCCTCGATCGTGCTCCTCGCGACCACGCCCTGGATCCACGTCGACGTGGCCGGGGTCGTGATGCTGATCGCCCTGGCGGTCTTCCTGTACGGCCTCTGGGGGGTGCTGCGCGAGCACCGCGACCGGTTTGTGATCACCAACATGCGCGTCTTCCGCGTGCACGGCGTGCTCTCCAGCAACCTGGCCACGATGCCGCTCAGCCGGATCCTCGACATCACCGTCGTCAAGCCGCTGCACGGCCGGGTCCTCGGCTTCGGCCACTTCGTGTTCGAGTCCGCGGCCCAGGAGCAGGGCCTGCGCGACATCCGCTACGTCGGCCGCCCCGACGAGCGGGACCTGTCCATCCAGCGGGTGGTGCAGCGCAGCGGGCTCCGTGGTCCCCGCATGAACTAGCAGAAGACACGCCAGCGGATCCGCTGATGGTGGTCGAGCGATGGTCTCGATCCAGGTGGGCGGTCGGGCTGCGGGGGTTTCGACACGGGACTGCTCAACCACCGGCGCTCCCGGGGGTTTCGACGCGCAACTTTCGTCCCTGCTCAACCACCGGGAGCGGGTGGTTGAGCAGGTTGCGCAGCAACCGTGTCGAAACCCCCGCAGCCCAGAGGTGACGGTGGCCCCACCACCGCCACCCCGAACGGCTAGCGGCGGACCTTGACGTCGACCCAGACCGCCCGGTGGTCCGAGGACGGGAAGGGGTACTCGCCGGTCAGCCGCGAGAGCGGGTCGCTCGGCTCGGGCCAGAACACTCCGGCGTCGCGCACCCTCAGGTCGCGCGAGGGCAGCACGTAGTCGGCCCGCAGGTTGCCCGGGGCGGTGTCGGCGAAGTCCGCCGTGTCGTACGACGGGTCGCCGCGGTGGGTGGCGTTCGCGCCGCCCTGCCGGGCCGCCGCCTCGGGACCGCCGGCCGACGTCGGCAGCGGGTCGCGCAGTCGCGGGGAGCCGAGGAGCTGGTCGATCGCGGCGTCCACGGAGTCGCCGTCGAGCGGGTCGGCGTTCTGGTCGCCGGCGATCACGAAGGACTCGCCCCGGGCCAGCCCGCCGCGGCGGCCGCGGTCGTCGTACGGGTAGCGGGCGCCGGCGACGTAGTCGGCCCAGAACCGGATCTCGTCGTGGTTGCGGCGGCCGTTGCGGTCCTCGAGCCCGTCGAAGGTGGGCGGGGTCGGGTGCGAGACCAGGAAGTGCACGCTCCGGCGCCCGACCTTGATCGGGACGTCCCAGTGGGACTTCGACGACAGCCGCAGGTCGGCCTGCTCCTCGGGGGAGTAGAAGGCGGTCGGGATCAGGTTGCCGGGCATGTCGGCCCACCTGAAGTGCTGGAAGGTGCGCACCTTGCGGGTGTCGATCGGCAGCCGGCTCAGCACGACCAGGCCGTACTGACCCTCGAACTCGCCGAAGCCGAAGGCGTCGTTGCCGCCGCCGACGGTCCCGTTGTTGTCGAGGTCGTGCCCGCTCGGGACGCCGGTGTTGGACGGGGCGACGTAGGAGTAGCGGTAGCGGATCGGCTCGGCGTCGCCCTGCGGCACCTCGAGGTAGTTCTCCCGGAACAGGTCGACGGCCTTCCCGCCCTCGACGTAGTCGAACTCGTTGAGCAGGAGTACGTCGGGTCGCGTGCGCTGGACGATCTCGGCGACGGCCGCCGCCTGGGCGTCGTCGGGCGTGGACAGGTCGGCGACCAGCTCGCCGGCCGTGGCCCGGTTGAGGGAGGCGTTGAAGGTCTGGAACCGCAGGGTGCGGTCCTGGTGGCCGTGATGGCCGTGGTGGCCGCGGCCCGCGTCGGCGGGCCCGGCGGTCACGGCGGTGAGGGTGGACGTGGTGATCAGAGCCGCGACGCAAGCGGCGGCTCCCCGAGAGAGAGACATGGCTCGAGCGTCCCCGGGGCAGGTGTCGGGAAACCGAACCGCGAGCGAACGTCCCGTCGGCGGGTGACCTTCGGCCCCGGACCGGCGCCCGGGGGCGTGGTGGGATGGGGACGTGGACCTCCGTACCGCCCTGGCCCGCCTGCCCGAGAACCCCCGCGTCGTCGTGACCGGCAACCACGCCACTCCGTGGCACCTGCTGGGGCTGGTCGACGAGGCGCTGGCGTCGTACCGGCTCTGGGCGCTGAACGGCCAGCCCGGCCTGCCCGACCGGGAGGGCGTCGTCCTGGAGTCGTCCTTCGTGGGTCCGGCCCAGCGGCGCAGCCCGCGGCTGCGCTACGTGCCCGCCCGGCTGTCGATGGTGCCGCGGCTCTTCGCGGACCGGCTGCCGCCCGACCTGGTCGTGCTGCACACGACCCGCCCGCGCGACGGCAAGGTCTCGCTGGGCGTCGAGGTCAACGTGCTGCCGGCCGCGATCGAGGCCTGCCGCCGCCGGGGCGGCCTGGTGGTCGCCCAGGTCAACGACCGGATGCCGTGGACGTACGGTGACGCCGAGCTCGACCTGGCCCAGGTCGACGTCCTGGTGGAGGGCGACGCGGAGATGCCGCACGCCCCGGTGCACGCCGTGGACGAGACGTCCGCCCGGATCGGTGCGCTGGTCTCCGGCCGGGTCAGCGACGGCTCCACCATGCAGGCCGGGATCGGCGCCGTCCCCGACGCCACCCTGCGCGGGCTGGTCGACCGGACCGGGCTGCGGGTCTGGACCGAGATGTTCTCCGACAGCGTGCTGGCCCTGGAGAAGGCCGGCGCGCTCGACCGCAACGTCGCGATCACGGCGTCGTTCCTCTTCGGATCGCCGGAGTTGCTCGAGTGGGTCGACCGCAACGACCGGATCGTCATGAGACGCACCGAGGTCACCAACAGTCCGGCGCGGATCGCCCGGAATCCGCAGATGGTCAGCGTGAACACCGCCCTGCAGGTCGACCTCTTCGGCCAGGTCAACGCCTCGCGGATCCGGGCCCGGATCCACTCCGGCTTCGGCGGTCAGACCGACTTCTACGTCGGCGCCCTGCACAGCCAGGGCGGCCAGGCCTTCATGGCGCTGCGATCCTGGCACCCCAAGGCCGACGTCTCGACGATCGTGCCGCTCGTCGACGAGCCGGTCACCTCGTTCCAGATGAGCGCGGTCGTCACCGAGCAGGGGCTGGCCGAGGTCTTCGGCGTCGACGAGCGCGAGCAGGCCCGGCAGATCATCTCCGTGGCGCACCCGAGCGTGCGCGACGAGCTGCTGGAAGAGGCGGTCGAGCTCGGGCTGGCGTGATCGGGTGACCCCGGGATCCCTAGGATTGGGCCCATGAGTCAGCAGCCGTTCTCCCGTCCCGGTGCCATCGACCTGTCGGCGCTGAAGCGTCCCGCGCCGAGCGCCCCGCCGGCAGGTGCCGGAGCGCCCGCGGGCGCGCCGGGTGGCGCACCGGGCAGCGGCTCGTCGTACGCCGTCTCCGTGACCGAGCAGAACTTCCAGGAGACCATCGAGGCGTCGGTCACCGCGCCCGTCGTGCTGGTGCTCTACTCGCCGGGCCGCTCGCCCGAGAGCGCGACGTACGCCGAGGACGTGGCCGCCGCCGTCGCCGCCTACGAGGGCCGCTTCCTGGCCGCCCTGGTCGACGTCGACGTGACGCCTCAGATCGCGCAGGCGCTCCAGGTCCAGCAGATCCCGCTGCTGATGGTGCTGCTCGACGGCCGGCCGGCGACGCAGCCGATCCCCGGTGTGCTGCAGGCCGACGAGCTCAGCACGCTGCTCAACCAGCTCGCCCAGCAGCTCACCGCGCAGGGCATCAGCGGCCGGCACCAGCCGCGGCAGGCCGGCTCCGCCGCGGACGGCGAGGAGGACGAGGAGTACGTCGACCCGCGCTACGCGCCCGCCCAGGACGCGCTCGCCGAGGGCGACGTCGACCGGGCCGTCGCGGAGTACGAGAAGCTGGTCGCCGCCAACCCCGCCGACGCCGAGGCGGCCGCCGGGCTGGCCATGGCCAAGGTGCTCCAGCGCGTCCAGGGCGTCGACCTGTACGCCGCCCGAGCCGCGGCCGCGGCCGCGCCCGACGACCTCGACGCGCAGACCCTGGTCGCCGACCTCGACCTCTACGGCGGGCACGTCGAGGACGCCTTCACGCGCTTGGTCGACCTGGTCCGTCGTACCTCCGGCAAGGAGCGTGACGCCGCCCGTGAGCACCTGCTCGGCCTGTTCGCCGCTGTCGGCAACGACGACGCCCGCGTCCTGAAGGGCCGCCAGGCCCTCGCCTCCGCGCTGTATTAGCCGCCCTCGTCCCGGAGCTCGCTCGGGGACGAGGAAGCAGTGGCAAGGTCGAGTAGCCGCGCGACCGACGAAGGAGGTCGCGACCGGCGTATCGAGACCGTGACCGAGGGTCTCGATACGCTCGCTGGCGCTCGCTACTCGACCAGCGAGGGTGTGGGGCGTGGGCCTCGCTACTCGACCAGCGAGGGGCGTGGGCCTCGCTACTCGACCACCGAGGTGGCCAGGGCGGCGAGCACCGCGCTGACGGCGGGGGAGTCGGCCATGCTGCGCCGGTGCACGGCGACGACGTCGCGGGTGGGAACCGGGTCGTGGGCGCGTACGGCGACCACGCCGTCGAGGGGTTGTCGGCCCAGTCGCGGGACCAGCGCGATGCCGAGCCCGGCGCGGACCAGGGCGAGGTGGGAGTCGAACTCCATCGCCGTGTGGGCGATCCGGGGCAGGCGGCCGGTGCCGTCGTACATCCGGTTGAGCCACTGTCGGCAGATGGTGCCCTCGGGGGTCGCGATCCAGCCCTCGTCGACCAGGTCGGCGGGGGTGACCCGCTCGCGCGCGGCCAGCGGGTGGGCCGGGTGGACGATCACGTCGGCGACGTCCTGGGCGACCAGGATGGTGGCCAGGTGGTCGGGGACGGCGATGGCGACGTCGCCCCAGCGGTGCACGACGCCGACGTCGGTCTGGCCGGTGGCCACCAGGTCGACGGTGTCCCAGGGCTCGCGCTCGGTCAGCGTGACGGTCAGGTCGGGGTGGGTGGCGAGCAGGTCGCGCACGACCGGGGCGATCAGCCCGCGCATCGCCGTGGAGAACGTGGTCAGCCGCAGGTGGCCCGAGACCGCCCCGGCCTGCCGGTGCAGGCCGGCCTCCAGCCGCTCCAGGTCGGCAAGCAGCCGACCGCCGTCGTCCACGAGGTGACGGCCGTGGCCGGTGAGCATCACGCCGCGGCCGACCCGCTCCAGCAGCGGGACCCCGGTCTGCTTCTCCAGCCGCTTGACCTGCTGGGAGACCGCGCTGGGGGTGAACCCGAGGGCGTCGGCCGCGCCGACCACGGAGCCGTGGGTCGCGACGGCCCGGAGGGCGGTGAGCGCGGTCAGATCGATCATGCAGCGATGCTACATGGATCGGTGCAGATCAATTCGCTGGTGCTTCATGGTGCTCGTGCCGAAGGATAGGGGTGTGACCCGCCGTGACTCCCTCCTCGCCGCCCTCGTCGCCACCGTCTGGGGCTTCAACTTCGTCGTCATCGACTGGGGGATGGACGGCGTCCCGCCGCTGCTGTTCGTGGGGATCCGCTTCGTCGTGGTGCTCATCCCGGCTCTCTTCCTGATCCCGCGCCCGGCCGTCTCCTGGCGCACCCTGGCACTCGTCGGGACGCTGATGTCGACCGGCCAGTTCGGGTTCCTGTACGTCGCCATGGACGCCGGGATGCCGCCGGGTCTGGCCGCGCTGGTGCTGCAGGCGCAGGTCGTCTTCACGATCGTGATCGCCGCCGGCGCGCTGCGCGAGATCCCGACCTCGGCGCAGATCGGCGGGGTGCTGCTCGGGGTCACCGGGCTGGTCGTGGTCGGTCTCGGCCGCGGCGGGCACGTCCCGGCTAGCGCGCTGCTGCTCTGCCTGCTGGGCGCGCTCTCCTGGGGCATCGGCAACGTCGTCTCGCGCGCGGCGAAGGTCCCCGGCGGGCTGTCGCTGACCGTCTGGTCGGCGACCGTCGTACCCGTGCCGCTGCTGGCGCTCGCACTGGTCGTCGACGGCCCGGCCGCGGTGGGCGACGGGCTCGCCGCGTTCGGCTGGCAGGCGGCGCTCTCGACGCTCTACACCGCCGGGCTGGCCTCGCTGGTCGGGTACGGCGTCTTCAACTCGCTGCTCGCCCGCAACCCCTCGGCCGCGGTCGTGCCGTGGATCCTGCTCGCCCCGGTCGTGGCGATGGCCTCGGCCTGGCTGCTGCTCGACCAGGTCCCGAACCGGGCCGAGGCCGGGGGCGGGCTGCTGCTGGTGGTCGGGGTGCTGGTTGCGCTGCGCTCGGGCCGGCCCGCCCGGCTCGGCGGTGAGCGGGCCACCGTTCCCGGCACCGAGGAGGTCGCTGACGCACCGCTGCCGCTGGTGCCGGCCGACCGACGGTGAGCCGGCGACCGTTCGCGGGCCGAGAACGGTGGCCCGCTCACCGCCGCCGCGCTACGCCCGGCCCGACTCCGTGTACGACGACCCCCGGCCGTCCAGGTTCGCGAGCGCGGCTCGCACCCGCCGGGCGGTGAAGTCGGCGCACCGCTCGTCGACCTGCTCGAGGGTGCAGAACTCCGCGGAGCGGATCTCGCGCTCCTGGCGGACCACGGAGTCCAGCAGCGACGCGGGCCGGACGCCGCCGTCGAAGACCAGCGTGAGCGCGTCGTCCCAGCCGCTCCACGGCGGCAGCCAGTCGGTGAGCACCAGCGGACCGGGCGCGATCGTCAGGCCGAGCTCCTCCTCGACCTCGCGCCCCACGGCCACCTGCGGCGACTCGGCGACCTCGACGACCCCGCCCGGGAGGTCCCAGTCCTGCTTGTAGGTGAGCTGGCAGAGCAGCACCCGGTCGGTCTCGTCGCGCACCAGCAGCTGCGCGATCGCCCGCTTGCGGGGGAGGAACGAGTTGAGCAGCGCGCGGAAGCCCTCGGGCTCCTGGACCGGCAGGTCGCTGGCCAGCCGGGCGTACACGATCCGGTCGACCGGCGTCCCGTCGACGGTCACCCCGCGCATCACGCCCTCGCGCCGCATCCCGGACCAGGTGGCGATCCGCTGCCCGGCCTCGTCGTCGGGGTCGACCAGCGCCTCGACCCGGGCGTGACCCGTGAGCGCGGCGGCGATCTCGTGCCGGACGACGTCGACCGGCTGGTCGGCGGTCCAGGCGATCCGGGCGGTCCCGTCGGCCACCGTGGTCACGGTCGTCGGCTGCTCGGTCACAACGCCAACCCTAGTGGGACGGCGGAGCGACGACGGCGGCGCCGGACTGACCGGACCGCGCCAGCGCCTCGGCCACGAAGCCGGACGCCTTCAGCTCCTCGACGAGCTCGGCCAGCCAGGCCACGTCGGCCTCCGGCCGGTCCCGGGGTACGGCGAGCGCCTGCCGGATCTGCATGAACGCCTCGTCGACCACGCGCACCCCGTCGCGACCCTCGACGTACGCCGTCACCGGGGCCCGGATGCCCGCGCCGGCCTCGAGCCCCTCCTCCTCGAAGACGGAGGTGCCCTCCGACCCGCGCACGAGCGTGGCCTGCGACAGCGTCCGGGTCAGGAACAGGTCGTACGCCGACCCCTGCTTCACCCCGACCCGCACGCCCGGCCGGTCGACGTCGGCCACCGAGGTGATCGACGACGAGGCGGGCACACAGAAGACCGCCTCGATCACCGCGTAGGCCTCGGTGAAGGAGACCTCGGCGGCCCGGGCCGGCTCGATCGCCAGGAACCCCAGGTCGGCCCGCCCGTCGACCAGTGCCGCGAACGAGTCGCGCGCGGCGTCGAAGCACAGCAGCTCGACCGGCACGTCCAGCCGCCGCCCGACCTCGCGGGCCAGGTCGACGGTGATCCCGCCGGGGTCGGCGGCCGAACCGGACGCGAGGACCGGGTTGCCGAGGTTGATGGAGGCGCGCAGCACGCCCGTGGGGGCGATCACTTCTTCCGGAACCACACGGTCGCGAGCGGCGGTACGACGATGTTGGCATGGGCCGGCTGCCCGGACCACTCGCCCTCGACGCCCGTGATGGAGCCCAGGTTGCCGACGCCGGAGCCGGTGTAGGCCGACGCGTCGGTGTTCAGGACCTCCTCCCACTCACCGGTGGCGGGGAGCCCGAGCCGGTAGTCGAAGTGCGGCACGGCGGCGAAGTTGGTCACGCAGGCCACGTCCGGGGCGCCCGGCGCGCGTCGTACGAAGGAGAAGGTGTTGCGGCCGGCGTCGTTGGCGTCGATCCAGGCGAATCCGTCGGGGGAGTGGTCCTGGCCCCACATCGCCTCCGACGAGCGGTAGGCGGCGTTGAGGTCGCGCACCAGCGACTGCACGCCGCGGTGCTCGGGGTGGTCGGTCAGCCACCAGTCGAGCTCGCGGGACTCCGCCCACTCCGACTCCTGGCCGAACTCGGCGCCCATGAAGAGCAGCTGCTTGCCGGGGTGGGCCCACATGAAGCCGAGGTAGGCCCGCAGGTTGGCCAGCTGCTGCCACCGGTCGCCCGGCATCTTGCGCAGCAGCGAGCCCTTGCCGTGCACGACCTCGTCGTGGCTGATCGGCAGCACGTAGTTCTCCGACCACGCGTAGACGAGGGAGAAGGTCATCTCGCCGTGGTGGTAGGCGCGGTGCACCGGCTGGTGCTCGACGTAGCCGAGCGAGTCGTGCATCCAGCCCATGTTCCACTTGAAGCCGAAGCCGAGCCCGCCGTCCGAGGTGGGCTGGGTGACGCCCGGCCACGACGTCGACTCCTCGGCGATGGTGGTGATGCCGGGGACCCGCTTGTAGACGGTGGCGTTCATCTCCTGGAGGAACTGCACCGCCTCGAGGTTCTCGCGGCCACCGTGCACGTTCGGCGTCCACTCGCCCTCCTCGCGGGAGTAGTCGAGGTAGAGCATCGAGGCGACGCCGTCGACGCGCAGCCCGTCGGCGTGGAACTCCTCCAGCCAGTAGAGCGCGTTGGCGTAGAGGAAGTTGCGCACCTCGTGGCGCCCGAAGTTGAAGATGTGGGAGCCCCACTCCTTGTGCCAGCCCCGCTGCGGGTTGGGGTCCTCGTAGAGCGGGGTGCCGTCGAAGCGGGCCAGCGCCCACTCGTCGGTGGCGAAGTGGCCGGGCACCCAGTCCAGGATCACGCCGATCCCGGCCTGGTGCAGCCGGTCGACGAGCAGCCGGAAGCCGTCGGGGTCGCCGAAGCGCGCGTCCGTCGCGAAGTACGACGTCACGTGGTAGCCCCACGAGCCGCCGAAGGGGTGCTGCATGACCGGCATCAGCTCGACGTGGGTGAACCCCAGGTCCGAGAGGTACGCCGGCAGCTCGTCGGCGAGCTGCTCCCAGGTCTTGTCGCGCCGCCACGAGGCCAGGTGCATCTCGTAGGTGGACATCGCCGAGGCGACCGGCTGCTTCGACGGTCGGGCGGCCATCCACTCGTCGTCGCCCCACTGGTAGGTCGACTCGAAGACCTTCGACGCGGTCTGGGCCGGCTTCTCGGACCAGGCAGCCATCGGGTCGGCCTTCTCGCGCCACACCCCGTCGGCGCCGAGGATGGCGTACTTGTACGTCGTCCCGCTGCCCACCGACGGCACGAAGAGCTCCCACACGCCCGAGCTGCCGAGCTGGCGCATCGGGTGCTCGCGACCGTCCCAGGCGTTGAAGTCGGCCTTCAGGCGGACGGCGCGGGCGGACGGCGCCCAGACGGCGAAGGAGGTGCCGGTGACCGGGGCGATCGCGCCGGCGTAGTGGTGCACCCGCGCGCCGAGGACCTGCCAGAGCTGCTCGTGGCGGCCCTCGTTGATCAGGTGCAGGTCCATCTCGCCCAGCGTGGGCAGGAAGCGGTAGGGGTCGTCGACCACGCTCGCGGGGCCGTCGTAGGAGACGGCGAGGCGGTAGTCGGGCACGTCCGCGACCGGGAGGACGCCGACCCAGATGCCCTCGTGCTCGTGCTCGAGGGCGGTCTC
Organism: Nocardioides lianchengensis; assembly: GCF_900101465.1. Taxonomy (GTDB): domain Bacteria; phylum Actinomycetota; class Actinomycetes; order Propionibacteriales; family Nocardioidaceae; genus Nocardioides; species Nocardioides lianchengensis. The sequence continues at coordinate 140,381 of NZ_FMZM01000010.1, read as the reverse complement.
GGCGCCGTCGTACTGGACGACGACGGACGAGGCCAGCGGCTTGAGGACGCGGATCGTCACCGCGCCGTCGTGGGGGTGCGGGCCGAGGACGGCGTGCGGGTCGCCGTGCTCGCCACGCACGACCTGCGCGAGCAGGTCGGTCTCGACGGGCTGGACGGTGGGGGTGCTCATCAGGCTCCGATCCTCGCGATGGCGTCGAGCGGGATGGAGACCCACGTCGGCCGGTTGCGCGTCTCGTACACGGTCTCGTAGACGGCCTTGTCGGCGACGTAGGCGTCCAGCAGCACCTGCTGCTCAGGGGCGAGCTCGCCGCCGGCGTAGGCGACGAGGAAGTGGTTGCGGTTGCGGTGCGCCCACTCCTCGGCCCGGTAGGCGCGCTGGGTGGCGCCCTCCGGGTCGTCCTCGGTGTGGCTGCGCTCGACCACGCGCGGGGCGTAGTCGAAGGAGCGCAGCATCCCGGCCACGTCGCGCCAGGGGGAGTCGGGCAGCTGACGCTCGGCCAGGGTCTTGGCGGGCTCGCCCTCGAAGTCGACGATCTTCCAGCCGACGGCGGTGCGCAGGGTCTGCCCGAGGTGCAGGTCGCCGTGGACCTGCTGGACGCTCACGGCCGGCAGCGCCGCGACGGCGTCGTACGTCGCCCGCAGCCGGTCGGCGTGCGCGGCCAGCTCCGGGACGACCGGCAGGGCGGCCTCGAGCCGCCCCTTCATGGCGTCGGCAAGTGCGCGGGCCTCGTCGGCGCCCTGCTCGGCGCTGGGGAAGTGGGTGGCCAGCGCGTCATGCACCTCGCGCAGCGCATCGCCCAGGCGGGAGGCCTCGCCGGCGAAGTCGCCGCCGACCTCGTGGGCGTGCAGGTCGGCCTCGGCGAAGAGGTTGCGCACGCTCGACAGGGCCAGGTCCCAGCCGTCGGTGGCGGTGCGGAGGAACTGCTGGAGCATGGCGAGCTGGTAGACCTCGCCGGTCGCGGGATCGGTGCGGTCCACCCAGCCGTAGAGGTCCGCGACGTGCTCGGACCCCGCGCGGGTCAGGACGTCGTGCACGGAGATGTCGGGGTTGCGCCCGGGGGTGACCTTGCGGAAGACCTTCATCAGCGCGTCCTCGCCGTACATCACCGAGGAGTTCGACTGCTCGCCGGAGAAGAGGGTGGAGTGCGCCTCCGGGTCGAGGGCGTGTCCGGGGACCCGGTGGAAGCTCAGCCCGCTGTCCGCGTCGGTGAGGCGGCCGTCGGGTGCGGTCTCCGCCGCGACGAAGGTGCGCAGCCAGCTGGCCATCGCCTCCCTGTCGTGCAGCGCGTCGTAGGCGTGCACCCAGCCGTGGTCGGGCTCCTCCCACCAACCGACGAAAGCGTGGTCGAGCCGGCTCTGCGGGTCGGTGTAGAGGGAGAGCGGCACCTGGTAGAGGTCGGTCCCGCCCTCGGGGTCGCCGTACGTCAGCTCGACGAGGTGGACGACGACCCGGGGGCCGCCCTCGACGGCCCCGGGGACGTCGCCGACCCGCTCGACGCCGGAGACCTCGAACGGACGGCCCTTGCCGCCGAACCAGCGGGTCCGGCCGAGGTAGTCGACGAGGACCGAGGGATCGATGTGGTCGACCTTCACAGCAGCTGGCCCTCCTCGGACGCCGTCTCGGGCGCGGTCAGTCGGAACCAGTAGAAGCCGTAGCCGGCCAGGGTCAGCAGGTAGGGCAGCTCGCCGATGACCGGGAAGGGCACGCCGCCGAGCAGCTCGACCGGGCGGTGGCCCTCGAAGCGGCGCAGGTCGAGCTCGACCGGCTGCGGGAATCGGGAGAGGTTGTTGACGCAGAGGATGACGTCCTCGTTGCCGTCCTCGTCGACGTGCTCGCGGACGTAGGACAGCACGGTCGAGTTGGAGCCGCCGAGGTCCTGGAAGGTCCCGAGCCCGAACGCCGGGTGGTGCCGGCGGGCATGGATCATCCGGCGGGTCCAGTGCAGCAGCGACGAGGAGTTCTCCAGCTGGGCCTCGACGTTGACCGACTCGTAGCCGTAGATCGCGTCCTGCACCACCGGCAGGTCGAGCTTGCCGGGGTTGGCCGAGGAGAAGCCCGCGTTGCGGTCGGAGGTCCACTGCATCGGCGTGCGGACCCCGTCGCGGTCGCCGAGCCAGATGTTGTCGCCCATCCCGATCTCGTCGCCGTAGTAGAGGACGGGGGAGCCCGGCAGCGAGAGCAGCAGCGCGTTGAACAGCTCGATCTGGTTCGTGTCGTTCTCGAGCAGCGGGGCCAGCCGCCGGCGGATGCCGATGTTGGCCTTCATCCGCGGGTCCTTGGCGTACTCGCCCCACATGTAGTCGCGGTCCTCGTCGGTGACCATCTCGAGGGTCAGCTCGTCGTGGTTGCGCAGGAAGATGCCCCACTGGCAGTTGTGCGGGATCGCGGGGGTCTGCTCGAGGATCTCGGAGATCGGGAAGCGGGACTCGCGCCGCACCGCCATGAAGATGCGCGGCATCACCGGGAAGTGGAAGGCCATGTGGCACTCGTCGCCGCCGACCTCGGGGTCACCGAAGTAGTCGACGACGTCCTCGGGCCACTGGTTGGCCTCGCAGAGCAGCACCCGGCCCGGGTAGTTGTCGTCGACGAAGCGGCGCACGATCTTCAGCGCCTCGTGGGTCTCCGGCAGGTTCTCGCCGTCGCCGCCCTCACGCTCGTAGAGGTAGGGGACCGCGTCGAGGCGGAAGCCGTCCATGCCCATGTCGAGCCAGAACTTCATCGCGTCGATCATCGCCTCGAGAACCTTCGGGTTGTCGAAGTTCAGGTCGGGCTGGTGGGAGAAGAACCGGTGCCAGAAGTACTGCTGGCGCACCGGGTCCCAGGTCCAGTTCGACGGCTCGGTGTCGACGAAGATGATCCGGGCGTCGGCGTACTTGTCGTCGGTGTCGGACCAGACGTAGAAGTCTCCGTACGGGCCGTCCGGGTCGGACCGGCTGGCCTGGAACCACGGGTGCTGGTCGCTGGTGTGGTTCATGACGAAGTCGATGATCACGCGGATGCCGCGCTTGTGGGCCTCGTCGAGGAAGTAGCGGAAGTCCTCGATGGTGCCGATCTGCGGGAGCACGCCGGTGTAGTCGGCCACGTCGTACCCGCCGTCGCGCAGCGGGCTGGGGAAGAACGGCGGGATCCACAGGCAGTCGACGCCCAACCACTCCAGGTAGTCGAGCTTCTCGACCAGACCACGGAAGTCGCCGGTGCCATCGCCGTTGGAGTCGCGGAACGAGCGGACCAGCACCTCGTAGAACACGGCCGTCTTGAACCAGTCGGGCGTGGAGTGCGCCGCCGAGTCGGCGTCGACCCCGGAGTCGGTGTGGCCGTCGACGATCGGGTCCTCGCCCAGCGGGGGGCCGTCCTGGACGGGGGTGGGTCCGTCCTCGGTGGTGGCGGGGTCGGTCTCGATCTGGGTCACGCGGTCCTCCTGACGCTCAGCACGTGGGCGGGCTCGTCGTAGGGGTCGAGTCGGACGTAGTTGTGCTGGCTCCAGCTCCAGTCGGCACCGGTGATCTCGTCGTGGACGACCAGCGAGTCGCCGTAGCCCAGGCCGAGAGCGGGCAGGTCGAGGTGGACCATCGTCTCCCGGGCCGCGTGGGGGTCGAGGTTGACCACGACGATCACCAGATCCTCGGGCCTGCCGTCGGCGCCGGTCGTCTGCTTCGAGAAGCACAGGACGTTCTCGTCGTCGGTGCTGTGCACCGTCACGTTGCGCAGCTGCTGGAGCGCGGGGTGCTGGCGGCGGACCTCGTTGAGCCGGGTCAGGTACGGCGCCAGCGTGCGGCCCTCGGCCGCGGCGCCGTCCCAGTCGCGGATCCGGATCTGGTACTTCTCCGAGTCGAGGTACTCCTCGCTGCCCGGCTTCACCGCGACGTGCTCGTAGAGCTCGTAGCCGGCGTAGACGCCCCAGCTCGGGGAGCCGGTGGCCGCCACGACGGCGCGGATCTTGAACGCCGCGGGCCCGCCGTACTGGAGGAAGCCGTGGAGGATGTCGGGGGTGTTGACGAAGAAGTTCGGGCGCATCAGGTGGTCCGACTCGTGGGAGACCTCCAGGAGATACTCCTCGATCTCCCACTTGGCGGTGCGCCAGGTGAAGTAGGTGTAGCTCTGGTGGTAGCCCACTGCGCCCAGCCCGTGCATCATCGCGGGGCGGGTGAAGGCCTCGGAGAGGAAGAGCACGTCGGGGTCGGTGCGCCGGATCTCCTTCAGCAGCCACTCCCAGAAGGCCAGCGGCTTGGTGTGCGGGTTGTCCACGCGGAAGATCCGCACGCCGTGGGACATCCAGTGCCGTACGACGCGCAGCACCTCGCGGCAGATGCCGGTCGGGTCGTTGTCGAAGTTGACGGGGTAGATGTCCTGGTACTTCTTCGGCGGGTTCTCCGCGTACGCGATGGTGCCGTCGGCGCGGGTGGTGAACCACTCGGGGTGGCTGGTCACCCACGGATGGTCGGGTGCGCACTGCAGGGCCAGGTCGAGGGCGACCTCGATGTCGAGCTCACGGGCCCGGGCGACGAACGCGTCGAAGTCGTCGATCGTGCCGAGGTCGGGGTGGATCGCGTCGTGGCCGCCGTCCTTCGAGCCGATGGCCCAGGGGGAGCCCGGGTCGTCGGGGCCGGGGGTCAGCGTGTTGTTGGGACCCTTGCGGTTGACCTCGCCGATCGGGTGGATCGGCGGCAGGTAGAGGACGTCGAAGCCCATCTCGGCGACGGCGTCCAGGCGCTTCGCCGCGGTCACGAACGTGCCGCTGGTGACCGCGCCGGTCTGGGGGTCGCGGGTGGCGCCCTCGGAGCGCGGGAAGAACTCGTACCAGCTGCCGAAGAGCGCGCGGGTGCGGTCGGCGTACGCCGGGTAGGGGCCCTCGACCGTGACCAGCTCGCGCAGCGGGTGGGCCAGCAGCAGCGCCTCCAGGTCGGGCGACTGCAGCACCGCCAGCCGCGCGGCGGCGGGCCGGGCGGTGTCGGTGCAGGCAGCGATCGCGCCGGCGACCAGCTCGTGGGCGGAGCGGTCGGTGCGGGGCAGGTCGGCCTGGACCCGCTCCAGCAGCAGCCGGCCCTCGGTGAACATCAGCTCCACGTCGATCTCGGCGGGGACCTTGATGCCGGCGGCGTGCTGCCAGGTCGCGATCGGGTCGGACCAGGCCTGCACCTCGAAGGTCCACGCACCGGGCGCGTCCGGGGTCACCCAGGCGTCGTACCGGTCGGGGACCTCCTCGTGCTTGACCATCCGGACCGGCGCGCGGCGGGTGCCGGTGGGGTCGGTGAGGACCACCTCGGCCCCGAGCTTGTCGTGTCCTTCGCGGAACACCGACGCCGAGACCGGGAACGGCTCGTCGACCGTGGCCTTCGCGGGGAGTCGACCGAGGTCGACGACGGGCATGACGTTCATGACGGGGATGCGTCCGACCATTGCTCCAACTTAGCGAGGGCGAAAGGTGGGCTGGCAAGTCGTACGCCGGACCCGGGACGAAGTTCCGAGTACCCAGCGGCCGTGGATCTGCACCCCGCGAGAATCGGGCGGGCCGACCCCCATGGTTCGACCCGCCCGATCCGCACCAGCAACGCGGTGCCCTACGCCGGGGTTACGCCGGACGGCAAGCCCCGTACGGGGTTGGATCGATCCAGGCCACCCGCTAGCGTCCGGGAGGTGCGAGCGATCCGACGTTTCACCGTCCGCCCCGTCCTCCCTCCCGCTCTGGCCGCCCTCGGCGACCTGGCCGGCAACCTCCGGTGGTCCTGGCACCCCGAGAGCCAGGACGTCTTCGCTGAGGTCGACCCGGGCCTGTGGGAGTCGACCGGGCACGACCCGGTGCGCCTGCTCGGGGCCGTGGGTCGCGCCCGGCTCGACGAGCTCGCGACCGACGAGGGCTTCCTCGGCCGCCTCGGGACCGCCCGCGCCGACCTGGAGGCCTACCTCACCCAGGACCGCTGGTACCAGCGCTCCGGCGGTGGCTCCGACGGCAGTGGTCCGCGCGCGATCGGCTACTTCTCGCCCGAGTTCGGCATCACCGCCGTGCTGCCGCAGTACTCCGGCGGCCTGGGCATCCTGGCCGGCGACCACCTGAAGGCGGCCAGCGACCTCGGCGTCCCGATCATCGGCGTCGGCCTGCTCTACCGGCACGGCTACTTCAAGCAGGCGCTCTCGCGGGAGGGCTGGCAGCAGGAGACCTACCCGGTCCTCGACCCCGACGAGCTGCCGATCTCGCTGCTGCGCGAGCCCGACGGCTCGCGGGCGATGATCGCGATCAGCCTGCCCGACGGGCCGGACCTGCTGGCGCGGATCTGGGTGGCCAGCGTCGGCCGGGTCCCGCTGCTGATGCTCGACACCGACGTCGAGGGCAACCCCGACCACTACGTCGACGTCACCGACCGGCTCTACGGCGGCAACTCCGAACACCGGCTGCGCCAGGAGCTGCTGCTCGGCGTCGGGGGCGTCAAGGCGCTGCGGGCCTACGCGCGGATCACCGGCCACCCCGAGCCCGAGGTCTTCCACACCAACGAGGGGCACGCCGGCTTCCTCGGCCTGGAGCGGATCCGCGAGCTCACCGTCGCCGAGGACGGCCCGCGCCTCGACTTCGACACCGCGCTCGAGGTCAGCCGGGCGTCGACCGTCTTCACGACCCACACCCCGGTCCCGGCCGGCATCGACCGGTTCCCGGCGAACCTGATCGAGCAGTACTTCAGCGACGCCGGCGCGACCCCGGGCGTCCCCGTCGAGCGGATCCTCTCGCTCGGCCGCGAGGACTACGACGGTGGCGACGCCTCCGTCTTCAACATGGCGGTGATGGGCTTCCGGCTGGCTCAGCGGGCCAACGGAGTCTCGCTCCTGCACGGCCACGTCTCGCGCGGGATGTTCAACGGCCTGTGGCCGGCCTTCGACGAGGCCGAGGTGCCGATCGGCTCGATCACCAACGGCGTGCACGCCCCGACCTGGGTGGCCCGCGAGGTCTTCGACCTGGCCGCGGGCCAGGGGGCGGACCCCGACGGCGACGACACCGAGGCGTTCTGGGCCGCGGTCGACCGGGTGCCCGGTCGCGACGTCTGGACGGTCAAGCGGCAGCTGCGCGAGCGGCTCGTGCTCGACGCTCGGCGCCGGCTGCTGCGCTCCTGGGAGAAGCGCGGCTCGGCCAAGGCCGAGCTGGGCTGGATCGACTCGGCCCTCGACCCCGACGTGCTGACCATCGGCTTCGCGCGGCGGGTGCCGTCGTACAAGCGGCTGACGCTGATGCTCCGCGACCCCGAGCGGCTCAAGCGCCTGCTGCTGCACCCCGAACGGCCCATCCAGCTGGTCATCGCCGGCAAGTCCCACCCGGCCGACGACGGCGGCAAGCGGCTGATCCAGGAGCTGGTGCGCTTCGCCGACGACCCCGAGGTCCGGCACCGCATCGTCTTCCTGCCCAACTACGACATCGCGATGGCCCAGCCGCTCTACCCCGGCTGCGACGTGTGGCTCAACAACCCGCTGCGGCCCTACGAGGCCTGCGGCACCTCCGGCATGAAGGCGGCGCTGAACGGCGGGCTGAACCTGTCGATCCTCGACGGCTGGTGGGACGAGTGGTACGACGGCGAGAACGGCTGGGCGATCCCGTCCGCCGACGGCGTCGACGACACCGACCGCCGCGACGACCTCGAGGCCGACGCCCTCTACGACCTGATCGAGCACGAGGTCACCCCGCGCTTCTACGACCTCGACGGCGAGGGCGTGCCGACCCGGTGGGTCGAGATGCTGCGTCACACCCTGAAGTCGCTGGGCCCGAAGGTGCTGGCGACCCGGATGGTGCGCGACTACGTACGCCAGCTCTACGCCCCGGCCGCCGTGAACGCCCGCCGGCTCAACAGCGACTACGCCGGCGCGGTCGAGCTGGCCGCCTGGAAGAAGAAGGTCCGCGCCGGCTGGCCCGGCGTACGGGTCGAGCACGTCGAGAGCAGCGGCGTCGGCGACGCCCCCGAGGTCGGCGCCACCATGCACGTCCGCGCGTTCGTCGCCCTCGGCGACCTCGCCCCCGAGGACGTCGCCGTCCAGCTCGTCCACGGCCGGACCACCAGCGAGGACGAGCTGGTCGACACCGTCACCGAGCCGCTCTCGCTCGCCGAGTCGTACGACGCCGGCCGCCACCGCTTCGACGGCGACGTGGTCCTCGACCACGCCGGAGGCTTCGGCTACACCGTCCGCGTGGTGCCCCGCAACGCGCTGCTCACGTCGTACGCCGAGCTGGGTGTGGTCGCCCTGCCCTGAGGGGCCGGGAGAGTTTCATCGGCTGGCCGACGGACCTCACCCCGGGACGACGAAGGTTCATCGTCCCGGCGTGAGTTTCATCGGCCAGCCGATGAACCTTTGCGGCGCGTCGGCGTCAGACCTCGCGGAGCACGACGACCGTACGGCGACCGATGGAGATCCGGTCGCCGGCCTTGACGCTGGTGCCGATCGGGAGCTTCACGTCGGTGGAGAGGACCACCTCGCCGGACTGGACCCAGTCGTTCTCGGGCAGCTCGACGCGCTGGGGGAGCCAGCCGGAGTTGAACCAGAGCATGAACGACTTGTCGACCTGCTGCTGACCCTGCGGGCCGGGGGCGCGCAGCGGCTGGCCGGACACGAACATCCCGACGGTGCGCAGCTCGGGATCGTGCCAGTCGTCGCCGGTCATCTCGCGGCCGCTGGGGTGCAGCCAGGCCAGGTCCTTGGGGCCGCCGCGGATCGTGGGGCGACCCTCGAACCAGTGCCGCTGGCGCAGCGCCGGGTGCTCGCGGCGCAGCCTCAGCGCCAGCTTGGTGATCTCGTAGACGTCCAGCCAGGCGTCGTCGGGACGCCAGTCGACCCACGAGGTCTCGTTGTCCTGGCAGTAGGCGTTGTTGTTGCCGCCCTGGGTCCGGCCCCGCTCGTCGCCGGCGGTGATCATCGGGACCCCGTTGGACAGGCACAGGGTGGCCATCATGTTCGCGGCCTGCCGCCGCCGTACGGCGACCAGCGCCGGGTCGTCGGTCTCGCCCTCGAACCCGTGGTTCCAGGAACGGTTGTTGTCGGTCCCGTCGCGGTTCTGCTCGCCGTTGGCCTCGTTGTGCTTGCCCTCGTAGGTGACCAGGTCGCGCAGCGTGAAGCCGTCGTGGGCGGTGATGAAGTTGACCGAGTTGTACGCCGAGCGTCCGTCGTCGGCGTAGAGGTCGGAGGAACCGGCGAGCCGGGTCGAGACGGTGCGGATGCCGGACGTGTGGTTGCGCCAGAAGTCGCGGATCTCGTCGCGGTACTGGTCGTTCCACTCCACCCACGGGGGCGGCATCCGGCCCACGAGGTAGCCGTCCATCGAGGCGTCCCACGGCTCGGCGATCAGCTTCACGTGCCGCAGCACCGGGTCCTGGCCGATGGCCACCAGCAGGCGGCAGTTCATGTCGATGTCGTAGCCGGTGCGGGTCAGCGCCGACATCAGGTCGAAGCGGAACCCGTCGACGTGCATCTCGGTGACCCAGTAGCGCAGCGAGTCGAGGATCATCCGCAGCGCCAGCGGGTCGTTGGAGTCGACGGTGTTGCCGCAGCCGGTGACGTCCCAGTAGGAGTCGTCGAACACCTCCAGCCCGGTGTCGGCGTCGACGGTCGGCTTGACCCGCTTGTAGAACCCGCGGTCGTCGAGGCCGCGGAACGAGATCGTGGGCCCCTGTGGCCCGCCCTCGGCGGTGTGGTTGTAGACGACGTCGAGGATCACCTCGATGCCGGCGGCGTGCAGGGTCTTGACCAGGTGCTTGAACTCGGTGACCTGCTGTCCGCGGTCGCCCGAGCTGGAGTACGACGCATCCGGGGAGAAGTAGCTGATCGTGTTGTAGCCCCAGTAGTTCACCGTCCCGCGCTCGAGCAGCGCCGGCTCGGAGAAGAACTGGTGGATCGGCAGCAGCTCGACCGCGGTCACGCCGAGGTCGCGCAGGTAGTCGACGACGGCCGGCTCCGCGAGGCCGGCGTACGTCCCGCGCAGGTGCTCGGGGACCCGGTCGTGCATCTTCGTCATGCCCTTGACGTGGGCCTCGTAGATCACCGTGTCGCGCCACCGGTGCTTCATCGGGGTGTCGCCCTCCCAGTCGAAGGAGGGATCGACGACCACGCTGCGCGCGGTGTACGGCGCCGAGTCGGCCCCGTCGGGTCGGGTCGGGTCGGCAAAGTCGTAGCCGAAGAGGGGCTGCTCGGGGCGGATCGTCCCCGAGGTGGCCAGGGCGTAGGGGTCGAGGAGCAGCTTCTGCGCGTTGAAGCGGAACCCCCGCTCGGGGTCCCAGGGGCCGTCGACCCGGTAGCCGTAGCGGGTGCCGGGGGCGATCTCGGGGAGCGCGCCGTGCCAGATGCCGAGCGAGCGCTCGGTGAGCTGGTGGCGGGTCTCGACGTCCTCGTCGTCGAAGACGCAGAGCCAGCACTCGGTGGCGTTCGGGGCGTAGACGGCGAAGTTGGTCGACTCCGGCGACCAGGTCGCGCCCAGTGGCCAGTTGCGCCCGGGCCAGACCTTGGCCTGCTGTCCGAGATGGGTCCAGATGCCAGGGGTCACGCCGGCCATTGTCGCCGATGCGGCAGAGTGCCGGGCAAGCACCGTCGGAGGAGAGGCAGGCAGGACATGGGTGAGCACGTCAGGCTCGAGGTCGCGGACGGGGTCGGGACCATCCGGCTGGACCGACCGAAGATGAACGCCATCAGCCTCCAGGTGCAGGACGAGCTGCGCGCCGCCGCGGCCGAGGCGACCGAGCGCGACGACGTCCGCGCCGTCGTCGTGTACGGCGGGGAGCGGGTCTTCGCCGCCGGCAACGACGTCAAGGAGATGGCCGACATGTCCCACGCGGACATGGTCAAGGCCTCCGGCCCGCTGCAGGACGCGGTCACCGCCGTCGCCCGGATCCCGAAGCCGGTCGTCGCAGCCGTGACCGGCTACGCGCTGGGCGGCGGCTGCGAGCTGGCCCTGGCCGCCGACGTGCGGTTCGCGGCCGAGGACGCGGTGCTCGGCCAGCCCGAGGTGCTGCTCGGGATCATCCCCGGCGCCGGCGGCACCCAGCGCCTGGCCCGTCTTGTCGGGCCGGCGAAGGCCAAGGACCTGATCTTCACCGGCCGGTTCGTGAAGGCCGACGAGGCCCTGGCCATCGGGCTGGTCGACCGGGTGCTCCCCGCCGCCGACGTGTACGCCGAGGCCGCCGCCTGGGCCGGCCAGTTCAGCGAAGCGGCGGCGCTCGCTCTGCGCGCGGCCAAGGAGAGCGTCGACCGCGGCCTCGAGACCGATCTGGGGACCGGGCTCGAGATCGAGCGCCAGCAGTTCGCGGCCCTGTTCGCGACCAGCGACCGCGAGGCCGGGATGCGCTCCTTCGTCGAGAGCGGTCCGGGGAAGGCGACCTTCACGGGTCGCTGACCCGTCGGCGTCGGTTCCGGGGAGGTTTGGGTCACACCCCGCTGTGCCATCCTCGGGACGTGGCGAGAGAGAGCAAGACCGTGACCCGATCCGGCACCGCGAAGATCCGCGTGCGCGCGGCCCAGGCGGTCTGGGCCGTGGCCGCGCTGCTGGCCCTGGTGCTGGCGGTCGGGGCCCTGCTCGTCGCGATCGACCAGACCAACGAGTCCAACGGCCTGGTCCGGTTCGTCCTCGATCTCGCCGACGCGGTGGACCTCGGTGTCTTCGACCGCCGGGACGGGGTGATGACCTTCGACACCGACTCGGCCAACGCCCTCGTCAACTGGGGCCTGGCTGCCGTGGTCTGGCTGGTCATCGGCCGGGTGCTCGAACGGGTGATCCGGCCCTGAGCCTCCGGTACGGCGCCCGCCGTACCGTGACAGCGACACTGTGAGGTATCCAACCCGTCCGGCCTGTTTCGACCCTGGTGACTGGCCGGTAGCCTCACGGACACATTCGAGTGCACAGGAGGGGCCTTCACGGCCATCACCATGAACATTGTTGTCTGTGTGAAGTACGTGCCCGACGCCACTGCCGACCGGCAGTTCGAGTCGGACAACACCGTTGACCGAGTGGGTGTCGACGGCCTGCTGTCGGAGCTCGACGAGTACGCCGTGGAGCAGGCCCTCCAGCTGAAGGAGAAGGCCGGCGACGACACCACCGTGACCGCGCTCTGCGTGGGTCCGGAGAAGGGTGTCGACGCGGTCCGCAAGGCGCTGCAGATGGGCGCCGACCAGGGCATCCACGTCATCGACGACGCCATCGCCGGCTCCGACTACGTCGCCACCTCGCTGGTGCTGGCCAAGGCCGTCGAGAAGGCCGGGTCGGAGAAGAAGGTCGACCTCGTCATGTGCGGCATGGCCTCGACCGACGCCTCCGGCGGCGTGCTCCCGGCGATGCTGGCCGAGCGCCTCGGTCTGCCGCAGGTCACCTACGCCGCGGTCGTCGAGACCCAGGGCGACCAGGTCCGCGTGAAGCGTGACTCCGACACCGCGACCGAGGTCATCGGTGCCTCGATGCCGCTGGTGCTCTCGGTGACCGACCAGACCGGCGAGGCCCGCTACCCGTCGTTCAAGGGGATCATGGCGGCCAAGAAGAAGCCGCTGGAGACCTGGTCGCTCTCCGACATCGGCGTCGACGCCGGCGAGGTCGGCCTGGACGCGGCCTGGACCGCGGTCGAGGACACCTCGGCCCGCCCGCCGCGCACGGCCGGCGAGATCGTCACCGACGAGGACGGCTCGGGCGCCACGGCGCTGACCGAGTTCCTCGTGTCGAAGAAGTTCATCTGAGGACGGGGAGAGACACATGACTGAGGTCCTGGTCGTCGTCGACCACGTCGACGGCGCGATCCGCAAGCCCACCTACGAGCTGCTGACGCTCGCCCGCAAGCTGGGCGAGGCGTCCGCGGTGTTCTTCGGCAGTCCGGACCAGGGCGCCGAGGTGGCCACCAAGCTCGGCCAGTACGGCGCCGAGAAGGTCTACGTCGTCGACGACGCGCAGATCAAGGGCTACCTGGTGGCCCCGAAGGCCGAGGCGCTGCAGCAGCTGGTCGAGAAGACCAGCCCCGCTGCGGTGCTCTTCGTCTCGGGCTACGAGGGCAAGGAGGTCGCCGCCCGGCTGGCGATCAAGACCTCCTCCGGCCTGATCACCGACGCCGTCGACATCGACGACGCCGGTGTCGTCACCCAGAGCGTGTTCGCCGGCAACTACACGGTGACCGGCAAGGTCACGAAGGGCACCCCGCTGATCACGGTCAAGCCGAACTCCGCCCCGGTGGAGGAGGTGGGCGCCGCCGGCACCGTCGAGGAGTTCGCGGCCACCATCTCGGATGCGGCGAAGACCGCTCAGATCGTGGCCCAGCAGCCCCGCAAGGCGACCGGTCGTCCCGAGCTCACCGAGGCCGCGATCGTGGTCTCCGGCGGTCGGGGCACCGGCGGCAACTTCGAGCCGATCGAGGGCCTGGCCGACGCGCTGGGCGCCGCGGTCGGTGCCTCGCGCGCCGCGGTCGACTCCGGCTGGATGCCGCACAGCTTCCAGGTCGGTCAGACCGGCAAGGTCGTGAGCCCGCAGCTCTACGTCGCCAACGGCATCTCCGGCGCCATCCAGCACCGGGCCGGCATGCAGACCTCGAAGACCATCGTCGCGGTCAACAAGGACGAGGAGGCGCCGATCTTCGAGCTCGTCGACTTCGGCGTCGTCGGTGACCTGCACGCGGTGCTGCCCGCCGCCACCGAGGAGATCAACCAGCGCAAGGGCTGATCCACCACGCCGAGTCGGCGTGAGTTCGCTGCCGAGTCGGCGCGAACTCGCGCCGACTCGGCATTTCGGGCTACCGCGACCGGGGGACGGCGTACGAGACGGCGGCACCGCCGCCGCGGATGCGGGCCGAGGTCCAGATCCGGGTCGCCGCGGTCGACGTGGTGACCACGCGGATCGAGGCCGGGCGCGACGGGGCCATCCGGCTCACGCTGACCGCGGTCTGCCCGACGATGCCCCTCACCGGAGGAAGGCTAGCCGGGATCAGGCCCGGCTGATCGAGAACGCCGCGATGAATCCGAGCGCGGCCAGCAGGCCCGTGTAGAGCTGGGTGCGCTCGAAGGCCTCCGGGATCATCGTGTCCGCGACCATGGCGAGGATCGCGCCGGCGGCGATCGAGGTGATCACCGCGAGCGTCTCGGGACTCGCCCCGTCCAGCGCCAGGCAGCCCAGCAGCCCGGCCAGCCCGGAGGCCAGGGCGATCGCCCCCCACACCCCGAAGACGTACGACGCGCTGCGTCCGCCGCGCTTCATGCCGGCCGCGCTGGATAGTCCCTCGGGCAGGTTGGAGATCGCGATCGCGGCGAGCACCGGGACGCCGACCCCGCCACCGCCGAGCAGGGAGAGCCCGAGCACGACGGACTCGGGGACGCCGTCGAGCAGCGCACCGATCGCGATCGCCGTCCCGCTGCCCTGCTGCTCCTCCTCGGTGGGCTGCTCGTCGCCGGCCCGCTTGCGGTGCCGGGCGCCGCGTCGCGCGAGCAGCACGTTCGCGCCGACGTACGTGACCGCTCCGGCCAGCAGGCCGACGGCGGTCGCGGCCAGGCCGCCCGTCGCCTCGGCCTCCTCGACCAGCTCGAACGACAGCGCCGAGATCAGCACCCCGGAGCCGAAGGCCATCACGCCGGCGACGACGGGTCGCGGCACGCGCACCCACCAGGCGATCGCCGCGCCGACGACCAGCGTGCCGCCGGCGAGGAGTCCCCACAGTCCGGCCTGCAACCAGACGGGCATCCGGCGCTCCTCTCGGTCCTAGGCTGGGCGCATGAGCAGTACCCCCGAAGCGCCCGGCGTGATCGACGTCGCCGTCCGCGCACGCACCGCCAGCCACGACCTCGCCCTGGCCACGCGGGCCCAGAAGGACGCGGCGCTGCACGGCATGGCCGACGCGCTCCTGGCCCGCGAGGCCGAGGTGCTCGCGGCCAACGCCGAGGACGTCGCCCGGGCCGAGGCCGCGGGGACGCCCGCCAACGTCGTCGACCGGCTCCGCCTCACGCCGGACCGACTGGCCGGCATGGCGCAGGGGCTGCGCGACGTGGCCGGGCTGCCGGACCCGGTCGGCGAGGTGGTGCGGGGGAGCACCCTGGCCAACGGGCTGGAGCTGCGTCAGGTGCGGGTGCCGTTCGGGGTGGTCGGGATCATCTACGAAGCCCGGCCCAACGTCACCGCCGACGCGGCCGGGATCTGCCTGAAGTCGGGCAACGCGGTCCTGCTCCGCGGCAGCTCGAGCGCGCGGTCGAGCAACGCCGCGATCGTCGACGTGCTGCGCGATGCGGTCGTCGCGGTCGGGCTGTCGGCCGACGCCGTCCAGCTGGTGCCCGGCGACACCCACGACAGCGTCAAGGAGCTGATGCGGGCCCGCGGGCACGTCGACGTGCTGATCCCGCGCGGCGGCGCCGGGCTGATCCGCAGCGTCGTCGAGGAGTCGACGGTGCCGGTGATCGAGACCGGCGTCGGCAACTGCCACGTCTACGTCGACGCGGCCGCCGACCTGGAGAAGGCGCTGGCCATCGTGCTGAACGCCAAGACCCACCGCACCAGCGTCTGCAACGCGGCCGAGTCCCTGCTCGTGCACGCCGACGTCGCCGATGCGTTCCTGCCGCAGGTCGTCGCCGCACTCCAGGCGGCCGGCGTGACCATCCACGGCGACCAGGCGTTCGCGTCGTACGACGGCGTCGTGCCGGCCACCGACGAGGACCACGGGACCGAGTACCTCTCCCTCGACATCTCCGCTGCCGTCGTGGGGTCGGTCGACGACGCGATCGCCCACATCCGGCGCTTCTCCAGCGGGCACACCGAGGCGATCGTCACCGAGGACCAGCGCGCGGCCCGTCGGTTCACCGCGGCCGTGGACTCCGCGGCGGTGCTGGTGAACGCCTCGACCCGGTTCACCGACGGGGGAGAGTTCGGCTTCGGCGCCGAGATCGGCATCAGCACGCAGAAGCTCCACGCCCGCGGTCCGATGGGCCTGCCGGAGATGACGTCGACCAAGTACGTCGTCACCGGTGACGGCCACGTGCGCTGACGCCGGTCCTCACGGGTAGGCTGCGTTCATGCTCAGCACCCTGACCACCACCGTGCTCGCCGCCGAAGAGACCCACCACGAGGTCAACCAGGCCCTGGCCTGGGGCATCGGCGTGCTCACCCTGGGGATCCTCTTCGGCCTGATCTTCGCCCTGATGGCGTTCGGGGCCGGCCGCGAGCACAGCTGACGTGACCGCCGCCGCCCCCGGGCCCCGGCGCGTCGGGGTCATGGGCGGCACGTTCGACCCGATCCACCACGGCCACCTCGTGGCCGCCTCCGAGGTCCAGGCTTGGTTCGACCTGGACGAGGTGGTCTTCGTCCCCACCGGCGACCCGTGGCAGAAGTCCGACCGGATCGTCTCGCCGGCCGAGGACCGCTACCTGATGACGGTCATCGCGACGGCGGCCAACCCGCGGTTCACCGTCTCCCGGGTCGACATCGACCGCGACGGGCCGACGTACACCCGCGACACCCTGCAGGACCTGAAGGTCGCGATGCCGGACGCCGAGCTCTACTTCATCACCGGCGCCGACGCCCTGACCGAGATCTTCACCTGGCGCGACCCGGACGAGCTCTTCGAGCTGGCCCAGTTCGTCGGCTGCACACGGCCCGGCTACACCATGGACGCCGAGACGCTCGCCGCGCTGCCGGCCGACCGCGTGACCGTCGTCGAGATCCCGGCGCTCGCCATCTCCTCGACCGCCTGTCGTGAGCGCGCCCGGCGCGGGGAACCGGTCTGGTACCTCGTCCCCGACGGCGTCGTGCAGTACATCAGCAAGCACCACCTCTACCCCAAGGATTCGCAGTGACTGCCACCGAGCACGCCCTCGAGCTCGTGACCGCCGCGGCCCGCGCCGCGTCCGACAAGCTCGCCACCAACATCATCGCCTTCGACGTCAGCGAGCAGCTGGCCATCACCGACGCCTTCGTGCTCGCCTCGGCCGGCAACGACCGACAGGTGAAGTCCATCGTCGACGAGGTCGAGGACAAGCTCCGCGAGATCGGGGCCAAGCCGATCCGCCGGGAGGGCGAGCGCGACGGACGCTGGGTCCTCATCGACTACGGCGAGATCGTCGTGCACGTCCAGCACGAGGAGGAGCGGCAGTTCTACGCGCTCGAGCGGCTCTGGCGCGACTGCCCGTCGATCGCCCTGCCCGCCGACGTCACCTCCCGCGAGCAGTGACCCCGCGGCGCCTGGTCCTGCTCCGGCACGGCCAGACCGCCTGGAACAAGGCGCTCCGCGTCCAGGGGCAGATCGACGCCGACCTCGACGACACCGGGCGCGCGCAGGCCGAGGCGGTGGCGCCGGTCCTGGCGACCCTCGACCCGACGCTGCTCTGGTCCTCCGACCTCGCCCGCGCGCGGGACACGGCGTCGTACGTCGAGAAGGCCACCGGCCTCGCGGCGTCGTACGACGCACGGCTGCGGGAGACCCACCTGGGGGAGCGGCAGGGCCTGACCCACGACGAGTACGCCGCGCTCGACCCGGTCGAGTTCGCGCAGTTCCGGCAGGGCCAGTACGACGCGGTGCCCGGCGCTGAGCGGACGGCCAACGTGCGCGACCGGATGGTCGCCGCCGTCACCGACCTGCGCCGCGCCCTGGCTCCCGGCGAGACCGGGATCGCGGTCTCGCACGGTGCGGCGATCCGGGTCGCCGTCGGCGGCCTGCTGGACTGGCCGGCCGACCAGTACCGCTCCCTGCGGGGTCTCGGCAACTGTGGCTGGGTGGTCCTGGTCGAGCGACCCGGGTCCGACGGACTGGCTCTGGAGGCCTACAACCGGGGCGTACCGACCCCCGATTTCACATCGGCGACATCGGTTGGCTAATATTCCGCAGGTTGCTCGACGGGAGACCGAAGAGCGAACTGATGGGGCTGTGGCGCAGCTGGTAGCGCATCTGCATGGCATGCAGAGGGTCAGGGGTTCGAGTCCCCTCAGCTCCACTCGATGAGGAGGGCGTGGTCTGCGGACCACGCCCTCTCGTCATTTCAGGGCGCGTCCCCGCCGACGCCGTCTGCTCCCGGCATCCCCTCGTCTCATTGAGCATCCCTCCTGATGCTCCTCACAGGAATTCGTGAAAGGTTTCGCCTATCACTGAAGTCGGGCTGTGGACGGGGTGCACCGTGCGGGAACGTGGAGTCGGCAGAGCCAACGGGACGTGGTGCTGACGTGCCGGTCTTCCTCAAGGACGGGCGGGCCGTCCTCTTCGCGCACGTCCCGAAGACCGGCGGCACCAGCCTGGAGCGACTGTTCGGGAAGTCGGGCTGGACGATGCACCTCCGTGCCTCGCGGCGTTCCGACCCGGACACGTTCGACCTGATCCGCTGCTCGCCCCAGCACTACCACGCGACCCTGCTGGGCGAGCTGCTCCACCTGGACCGGTTCGACGCCCGGTTCCTGGTCGTCCGGGACCCGATCGCGCGATTCCGGTCGGAGTACGTCATGCGCCACGGCGCCAACGCGCGGAACGCGGCCCCGCAGGTGCTGTCCTGGTGGCGCTGGGCGCGCGCGCGGTACGACGAGGACCCCTTCGTCCACGACAACCACCTGCGTCCCCAGACGGAGTTCCTCCTCCCGGACGCCGAGGTCTACCGCCTGGAGGACGGGCTGGAGCGCGTGGTCGCGGACCTCAACGCGCGCTTCGACCTCGGCCTGGAGGGCCGGCTGCCGCGCGCCTCCCACAGTCGCCGGGTCGGGGTCTCGAGCGACGACGTCGAGGTGTCGCCGGTGCTGGCCGCCGAGCTCGCCGACTTCTACCGGGCGGACTTCGAGCGGTTCGGCTACCCGCTGCCGACCGGCTGACGTGCGCCGGCCCCGAGTGGAACGGCCGGCTGCGGGGTGACGGCGATTCCCCTATCGTGACTAGAACGTGTTCTACGTCACTGCAGGGAGCGACCGATGACCGACTTCAACCTCTCGACCGTCTTCGCGACCGTGGCCGCCGCGGTCCCGGACCAGGAGGTGGTGGTCTGGCGCGACCGGCGCGTGACCTACGCCGAGATGGACCGGCGTGTCGACGGGCTGGCGCACTTCCTGGTGGCGCAGGGGCTCGGCTGCCACACCGAGCGCGCCGACCTGGCCGGGCACGAGTCGGGCCAGGACCACGTGGGGATCTACCTGCGCAACGGGCCCGAGTACCTGGAGTCGATGGTCGCCGGCTACCGCTCCCGCACCGCCGCCTTCAACGTGAACTACCGCTACGTCGAGGAGGAGCTCCTCTACCTGCTCTCCGACGCGGACACGAAGGGGCTCGTCTACCACGCGGAGTTCGCCCCGATGGTCGCCTCGGTGCGTGACCGCCTACCAGGCCTCCGAGTCCTGGTCCAGGTGGCCGACGGGTCCGGCAACGCGCTGCTCCCCGGGGCGGTCGACTACGAGGAGGCGGTGCGCACGCCGCCGCCCGCCGCGGGCATGCCGACGCCCAGCGGCGACGACCTGTTCCTCATCTACACCGGCGGCACGACCGGCATGCCGAAGGGCGTGCTGTGGCGCCAGGCCGACATCTACGTCAACTCCATGGGTGGCACCCCGTTCGGGGCCAGCGAGCCGTTCGCGTCGTACGACGCCATCGGCGAGGCGGCGAAGGCGGCCGACGGCGGCATGGGGCTGTTGATGATCCCGCCGCTGATGCACGGCGCGGCGCAGTGGTCGACCTTCTTCGCGATCACCTCCGGCGGTCGGATCGTCTTCCCCGACGACGTGCACCGCTTCGATCCGGCCAACGCGCTGATGCTGGCGGCCCGGGAGCGGGTGGCCAGCATCCCGACGGTCGGCGACGCGATCGCCAGGCCGCTGGTCGAGGAGATGGAGCGGACGTCGTACGACCTGTCGGGGCTGTTCGCGCTCGGCAACGGCGGCGCCGCCCTCACGCCGACGGTGCGCGAGCGGCTGTTCGCGGTGGCGCCGCACGTGATGGTCCTCGACTCCGCCGGCGCCTCCGAGACCGGGCTGCAGGCCAGCCAGGCGGTCGGCAAGGGCGGCAGTGGCGAGGCGATGGTCTTCACGCCCCAGAACCCCGACACCACGGTCGTCGACGACCTGCTGACCCGTGTCCTGCAGCCGGGGGAGTCCGGCGGCTGGCTGGCCCGCAAGGGCCAGATCCCGCTCGGCTACCTGGGCGACCCGGCCAAGACCGCCCGCACCTTCCCGGTCATCGACGGGGTCCGCTGGGCGGTGCCCGGCGATCGGGCCAACCTGCTCGAGGACGGCCGGATCCAGCTGCTCGGTCGCGAGAGCGTCACCATCAACTCCGGAGGCGAGAAGATCTTCGTCGAGGAGGTCGAGCGGGCGATGGCCGCCCATCCCGCGGTCCGCGACGTCGTCGTCGCCGGTCGGCCCTCCGAGCGCTGGGGGAGCGAGGTGGTCGCCATCGTGCAGCTCGAGGACGGCAGCGACGTCACCGACGAGGAGCTGGTCGCCGAGTGCGCCCGGCACGTCGCGCGCTACAAGCTGCCCAAGGGCATCGTGCGGGTGCCGTCGGTGCAGCGCTCGCCCGCGGGCAAGGCCGACTACCGCTGGGCCAAGGAGCAGGCCGGTCAGTCGGTCGCGTCCACGACGTAGAGCGGCAGCCGCAGCGCCGCCGGCGCCGTCGGGGGTACGACGGGCGCCCGCGGCGCGACCGCGGGCAGCCGGACGTAGCCGCTGGCCGGCCGCGGGTCCGGGTCGCCCTTGTTGGGCCACAGCGAGGCGGCCCGCTCGGCCATCGCGGTGATGGTCAGCGACGGGTTCACGCCGAGGTTGGCCGCGACGACCGAGCCGTCCATCACGTGCAGCCCGTCGTACCCGTGGACGCGGTGGTAGAGGTCGACGACGCCCGTCTCGCGGGTCAGCCCGATCGGGCAGCCGCCGAGGAAGTGTGCGGTGATGGGGACGTCGAAGGCCTCGTTCCAGCCGGCCCCGGGGATGCCGCCCATCCGCTCGGCCACCTGCCGGCCGACCAGGTTCGCCTCCGGCAGGTGGGTGGGGTTCGGCTCGCCGATGCCCTGGCGGGTCGTCATCACGCGGCCGCGGCCGAGCCGTCGGCGCCGGGTGTAGGTGGTGAGCGAGTTGTCGTCGGTCTGCATGACCAGCAGTCCGATCGTCTGCTCGGACCAGCCGCGTGGGTCGTGCAG
Source organism: Nocardioides lianchengensis (assembly GCF_900101465.1). Lineage (GTDB taxonomy): Bacteria > Actinomycetota > Actinomycetes > Propionibacteriales > Nocardioidaceae > Nocardioides > Nocardioides lianchengensis. The sequence continues at coordinate 119,317 of NZ_FMZM01000010.1, read as the reverse complement.
CCGGCGCAGGTCGCGTCGTCCGCGCCACATCGCGCGCAGCATCACCCCCAGCCGGCTCCGGCCGGGCTCGGGGTCGGTCATCGTGGCCATCGCCAGCCCCATCGTGTTCGACCCGCGGCCGTAGCGGCAGGGCTCGACGTGGGTCCGCTCGTCGAGGTGGATCGAGGAGGTGATGGCCACGCCCTCGGTGTAGTCGACGTCGTCGCCGCGGGCGCGCACCGCCAGCCCGGCCTCGGAGTTGGTCCGGCTCAGCTCGCCCAGTCGCGGGGACAGGCGGGGCAGTCTGCCGGCGTCGCGCTGGGCGTGCAGCAGCTGCTGGGTGCCGAGCGAGCTGGCCGCGAGGACGACGTGTCCGGCCGTGAAGGTACGCCGGGCCCGGCGCCGGTCGGTGCGGTGCGTCTCGACGGCGTACCCGCCCCCGGGCAGCGGTCGTACGGCGGTCACGGTGGTGAGCGGGTGCACCACCGCCCCGGCGCGCTCGGCGAGGTGGAGATAGTTCTTGACCAGGGTGTTCTTGGCGTTGTGGCGGCAGCCGGTCATGCACTCGCCGCAGTGACGGCAGGTGTGCCGCTCCGGTCCGACGCCGCCGAAGAACGGGTCGCCGACCGGGGTGCCCGGCTCGGGGCCGAGCACCACGCCCACGTCGGTCGGGCGCCAGCCGTCCCGCACCCCGAGGTCCTCGGCGACGGCCTGCATCACCCGGTCCGCGGGCGTGACCCGGTCGTACGTCGTGACCCCGAGCATCCGGCGGGCCTGGTCGTACCAGGGCGCCAGCTCGGCCTCCCAGTCGGTGAGGTCGCGCCAGTGCGGGTCGTCGTAGAAGGAGCGGCCGGGCTGGTAGAGCGTGTTGCCGTAGACCAGCGAGCCGCCCCCGACGCCCGCGCCGCTGACCACCAGCACGTCGCGCAGCAGGTGGAAGCGCTGGATGCCGAACATCCGCAGCGCGGGGACGAAGAGGTACCGCTTGCTGTCCCAGGAGGTCGCGGCGAACTCGTGGTCGGCGAAGCGGCGCCCGGCCTCGAGCACGCCGACGTCGTACCCCTTCTCGGTGAGGCGCAGGGCGGCGACGCTGCCCCCGAATCCCGAGCCGATGACGAGCACGTCGTAGTCGTGGGGGGAGTCGTGGGCGGTCATGCCGGGACGGTACGACAGATTCCGGACGGCGGTCGTCGGGATCCCGCTGAGGCTAGCCTCACCTTTCTGGAATCGATCCAGAAAAGGTGGTTAGGTGAGAACGTCACCGATCGAAAGGAACCACACGTGTCCGACCTCCTGCACGCCGGCGCCCCCACCCACGTCGCCCGCCCCGCCTTCCAGGCCTCGCCCACCCTCGCCGCTCACCTGCAGCAGCTGCTCGTGGACCTGACCGACCTGCACCTGCAGGGCAAGCAGGCTCACTGGAACGTCGTCGGCCTCAACTTCCGCGACCTGCACCTCGCCCTCGACGAGGTGGTCGACGCCGCCCGCGAGTTCTCCGACACCGTCGCCGAGCGGATGCGCGCCATCTACGCCGAGCCCGACGCCCGCGCCGCCACCGTGGCCGCGCAGACCAGCCTCGCCGAGTTCCCGGCCGCGGAGGTCAACACCTCCGAGACCGTCGACCTGATCGGCAGCGCGCTCTACGCCGTCGCCGGCACCGCGCGTCGCATCCACGACGAGGTCGACGCCGAGGACCCCACCTCGGCCGACATCATCCACGCCATCCTCGAGCGACTCGAGCAGCTCGCCTGGATGATCGACTCCGAGAACCGGGTCGCCGGCAAGTCGCTGCCGCGCCCCGTGCACCGCTGACGTCACGCGCCACGGTGGTTGAGGTGCGAAGGACGAAGTCCTGAGCCTCGAAGCCTGGTGAGTCGTCAGCCGGCGCCTACCCGAGCCTGCTTCGGGACCGGCTCGGGGTTCGAGGCCCCTCCGCTCCTTCGTCGCTTCGGGGCACCTCAACCAGCGGCACCGAAGCGCATGGAGAAGTCCTCGGCCACGACCGAGGTGACCGGACGGCCCGCTCGCACCCAGGCGAGCGGGCCATCGGCGTCCAGTGACCACGTGGCCTGCGCGGAGCGGACCCGGCCGCCGGCGCGGATCGGGCTGACGAGGGTGCGTCCCGCGCGTGTCTGGACGGTGGTACCCCGCAGCAGGGGCGGGACGGGGACCCGTCCCCGCCGCGGGGAGAACGAGGCGGAGGCGATCGGCCCGGTGGCCGTCTCCGCGAAGAGCGGCCCGAAGGTCGCGAGGTCCTTGGGGATGCCCCACAGGGCACGCCCGCCGAGCATCGAGGTCTCGCTGTCGACCCAGATGTCGGTGATCGAGATGCCGACCTTCCACCCGGTGCGGACGACCACGCCGGCGAGCAGCTCGTCGTAGGCCATCAGCCCGCGGTCGTCGTACGACACGAACGCGGTGGCGGCCAGGGCCGTGCCGCGCACCGCGAGCGGCGTGGCCGAGAACGGCAGCGGGGGCAGTGCGTCCACCGGCACCCGCCACAGGGTCACGTGGCCGACGCCGGTCAGGTCCCAGGGCTCGGGGGGATAGGGGGCGGTCACGAGACCTCCTCGAGGTCGTCCCAGTCGACGGCGGCGAGCCGGGCGCGGTACTCCGCGACCAGGCCCGGCCAGTTGGTGGTGATCCGGCGGCCGTCGACGTACCAGCTGTCGCAGCCCGCGAACGCGCTGTGGGCCAGCCGCTCCTGCATCTCGCGGTCGTAGGCGTCGTACGACGACGCGCGGACGCCGACCACCTGCGCCCCGCCGTCGGCGATCCGGCGCGCGACCTGGGCGACGTAGCCGGCCTGGGCCTCGAGCATGTTGATGATCGAGCTGCCGCCGAGGTTGGTGTTGGGGCCGTAGATGCAGAACAGGTTGGGGAAGCCGGGCACGCTCAGCCCGAGGTGGGCGCGGGCGCCGTCGGACCAGGCCTCGTGCAGATCGCGCCCGGCGACGCCGGTGACCGTCAGCGGGTCCAGGAACCGGGTCGCGGCGAAGCCGGTGCCCCACACGACGGCGTCGACCTCGTGCAGCCGGCCGTCGGCGGTGCGGACGCCGGTCGGCTCGAGGCCGGTGACCTCCTCGGTGACGACGTCGACGTGTCGGCGGTCGAGCGCGCGGTACCAGTCGTTGGAGAAGAGCAGCCGCTTGCAGCCCAGCGCGTAGTCGGGGACCAGCCGTCGCCGCAGCGCGGGGTCGGAGACCTGGCGGCGCAGGTGCCCGCGCCAGGCCAGCCGGAGGGTCGCGAGCAGTGGGCGGCTGATCAGGGAGTCGCCGGACAGGGCCGCGTTGAACCGCTCGGTCAGCCAGAACCACGCGCGCCGCTCGGCCCGCACCAGGGCCGGGAAGCGGCGGAACAGCCGGTGGTGGCGGGGGTGGTAGGCCTGGTCCGGCTTCGGGACGACGTACGGCGCGGACCGCTGGAAGACCGTCATCGCGGCCACCCGGTCGACGATGCCGGGCACCAGCTGGATCGCGCTCGCGCCGGTGCCGATGACGGCGACCCGCTTCCCGGTCAGGTCGACGTCGTGGCGCCACTGGGCGGAGTGGAAGGCCGGGCCGTCGAACCGGCCCGGGATCCGCGGCACCACGGGCTGGGACAGCTGACCGAGCGCGGCGACGACCAGGTCGGCGTCGTACGACGTCCCGCCGGCGGTGTCGACGCGCCAGCGCCGGGTGCTCTCGTCGTACGTCGCGGCGGTGACCTCGACGCCGGTGCGGACCAGGTCGAGCAGTCCGTCGTCCGCGGCGGCCGAGCGCAGGTAGTCGAGGATCTCCGGCTGGGTGCCGTAGCGCCGGCTCCAGTCGGGCTTGACCGCCCACGACCAGGAGTAGAGCGGCGACGGCACGTCGCACGCGGCGCCCGGGTAGGTGTTCTCGCGCCACACCCCGCCGACCCCGTCGGCCCGCTCGAGCACGGTCACGTCGCTCAGCCCCTGCTCGCGCAGCGCGTGCGCGACGCCGAGGCCGCCGAAGCCGGCCCCGATCACGACCACGCGCGGCTGTCCCATGACGAGGACGCTACGAATCCGCGCGGGGTCGGGGGGAGGGGGTGTTGACCTCATGGTTGATAATTCCGGACATGCGTCTCCCGCCGCCGGCCGCCGAGGACTGGGAGTTCCCGCGGGCCGTCGCCGGCATCGCCCACCTCGTCCGGTACGCCGCGGCGCGCGGCGCCGAGCCCGCGGCCCTGCTGGCCGGGACCGGGCTGGGCCTGGCCGACCTCGACGTCCCCGACCGCGAGGTGACCGCGGCCCAGGAGCTGCGGGTCGTGCGCACCCTGCAGCGGCACTTCCCCGGGGCGGGCGCGGACGTGGGGGCGACGTACCGCCCGGCCAGCTTCGGCGTCTTCGGCTTCGGCCTGCTGGCGAGCCGCACCGTCCTGGACGCCATGGACCTGGCCCTGCGGTTCATCGACCTCAGCTACACCTTCGCGATCCCGCGCGCGGACGTCGTCGGCGACCGCGTCGAGATCACCGTCGACGGCACGCGGCTGCCGCGCGACGTGCGGTCGTTCCTGGTCGCACGCGACGCGACCGCGATCGACGTGGTGCTGGCGGGGCTGGTGCCGGGCGGGGTGGGGGCCCGGCTGGTGCCGGGCGAGGACGTCGCCCGGATCTCGCTGGCCGTCCGCGAGCTGGACCGCCCGCTGCCGACGCGCGGCTCCGCCGAGGTGGCCGAGGCGCTGTGCCGCGACGTCGTGGCCCCTCGCCGCGAGCGGGCCGGGGTGGTCGGCGACGTACGGGTCCTGATCACCCAGCAGCTGCCGGACGGGGCGCCGATGGGCGCCGTCGCCGCCGAGCTGGGGCTCACCGAGCGCAGCCTGAGGCGGCGGCTCAGTGCCGAGGGGACGAGCTACCAGGCGCTGCTCGACGAGGTCCGCTCGGCGCTGGCCCGCTCGCTGCTCGGTGGCCGCGCGACCATCCCGGTCGCCGACGTCGCGGCCCGGTTGGGGTACGCCGATGCCGCCGCGTTCACCCACGCCTTCCGGCGGTGGACGGGGACGACGCCGGGTGCCTATCGCGGCTGACCCGGGCCGCGGCCGCCGAGCTGTAACGCGATGTTCGCCGCACTAGGTACGCGCTGCAGCGCGTACCTAGTGCGGCGAACATCGCGTTACAGCTTCGGGGCGTCCGGATAGCGGTCGACGCGGTGGTCGATCGTCCGATCCCGCAGTGGGTGTGGTGGACGAGGATGACCTCCTCGGTCCCGAGGACCTATGCGATGGTCATGCCGCCGTCGACGGCGAGGGTCTGGCCGGTGATGTAGCCGCCGGCCTCCGAGGCGAGGAAGACCGCGGTCGCCGCCAGCTCGCGCGGGTCGCCCTTGCGGCCGCTGGGGTTGCGCTGGTTCTGCGACTCCAGGTAGCCGGGCGGGTACTGGTCGGTCATCTCGGAGGTGAAGAAGCCGGGCGCGATCGCGTTGACCCGGATGCCCTTGCGTCCGGTCCACTGCTGGGCCAGGTCCCGGGTCAGACCGATCAGGCCCGCCTTGGACGCGGCGTACGCCGCCTGCGGCAGGCCGGCGGTCGTCAGGCCCAGGACCGAGGAGATGTTGATGATGCTGGAGCCCGGCTGCATCACCCGGCCGCAGGCCTGAGCCATCCAGTAGCACCCGTTGAGGTTGACGTCGATGACGCCGCGGAACTGCTCGGGCGTCTCGCGGGTGGCGGGGACCGCCGTGCCGACGCCGGCGTTGTTGACCAGCACGTCGACGTGGCCGAACTCCTCGACGGCCAGGGCGACGATGTTCGTGCAGGCCTCCGGGTCGGCGACGTCGGTCTCCACCGCCAGGGCCTTCCGGCCGGTCGCCTCGACCAGGGCGGCGGTGTCGGCGAGCCGGTCGACCCGGCGGGCGCCGAGCACGACGTCGGCGCCCGCCTCGGCGAAGCCCTGGGCGAAGGCGACCCCCAGGCCGCTGGAGGCACCGGTGACCACGACGACCTTGCCGTCGAGTCGGAACATGTCGGGAACGGTCATGCGGTCACTGTAGGGCGCTCCTGATCTCCGACTTCAGCACCTTGCCGACCTTGGAGCGGGGCAGGTCGTCCCACACCTCGACCTGCTTCGGGGTCTTCACGCTGCCGAGCCGCTGCTTGACCGACGCGGTCAGGTCGGCCGGGTCGAGGTCCTGGCCGGGGCGCAGTTGGACCACCACCGTGAGCCGCTCGCCCCACTTCTCGTCGGGCAGGCCGACCACCGCACAGTCCTGCACCGCCGGGTGCTGCATCACCGCCTGCTCGACCTCGGAGGAGTAGACGTTGAAGCCGCCGGTGATGACCATGTCCTTGGCCCGGTCGACGATGAACAGGTACTGGTCCTCGTCGAGGTAGCCGATGTCGCCGGTGTGGTGCCAGCCGTACGCCGACGCCTCGGCGGTGGCCTCGGGATCGCGGAGGTAGCCGGCCATCACCAGCGAGCTGCGCACGACGATCTCGCCGCGCTCGCCCGGCGGCAGCAGGCGACCCTCCTCGCCCATGATGGAGACCGTCACCAGCGGAGCCGGACGCCCCGCTGATGACAGCCGTTCGCGGGCGACCGTGCCGTCGGCGCGGAAGTGGTCGCGGGGGGCCATCGTCGAGATCATCATCGGCGCCTCGGTCTGGCCGAACAGCTGCGCCATCACCGGGCCGATCCTCATCAGGGCCTCCTCGAGGCGGGCGGCCGACATCGGTGCGGCGCCGTACCAGAAGCACTGGAGCGAGGTGAGGTCCGTGCGCTCCAGCGCCTCGTGGGCCAGCACCATGTAGATGAGCGTCGGCGGAAGGAACGTGTGGGTGACGCGGTGGCGCTCGAGGTGCTCGAGGAAGTCCCCGACGTCCGGCTGCCGCATCACGACGATCTCGCCGCCCTTCGCGAGGACCGGGAAGCACAGGACGCCGGCGGCGTGGGTCAGGGGGGCCAGCGCGAGGTAGACCGGCCGGCCCTCCCACGGGTAGCTCATGAGCGTGATCGCGGTCATCGTCTCGAGGTTGGTGCCAGTGAGCAGCACGCCCTTCGGGGTGCCCGTGGTGCCGCCGGTGCCGACGATCATGGCGACGTCGTCGACCGGGGTGACCTCCCGGTGCTCGGCGTCCAGGAACGACTCCCAGTCCAGCGCCCACTCCACGTCGCCGTCCAGGCAGACCAGGGTCGTCAGCTCGGGCAGCTCGCCGCGGATCTGGTCGACCAGGGGAGCGAACGACGCCTGGAAGACCAGCGCCCCGCAGCCGAAGAGGGCGAGCAGGTCACGGTTCTCGGACGCCTCGTTGCGGGGGTTGATCGGGCACCAGACCGCGCCGGCCCGGCTGATCCCGAGGACCGTGGTGAAGGCCAGCGGGTCGTTGGCCGACAGGATCGCGACCGCGTCGCCGGGCCGGACGCCCTGGCCGACCAGGCCCGCCGAGATGCGGAAGCTCAGCTCCCGCACCTCGGCGTACGAGCTGGTGGTGCCGTCGGTCGTGAGGCAGGGCGCGTCCGGCCCGATCGACCAGCCCTTGTCGAGGTAGTCGACGAGCCGCACGACGTCAGCCCTCGACGGTCAGGACGGGGGCCTGCACGAGCCCGAACGAGCGCAGCACGCCGAGCAGCTCGCGGTGGCCGAAGGCCTGGCAGCCCGACGCGAAGCCGACCCGTCGGGGCGGCTGCTGGAGCAGGGAGTACGCCGCGTACGCCTGCATCAGCCCGGTCTGCTTGTAGTTCTGGTTGCCGTGGATCACGCAGTGCGCACGCCCGAGCGGGCCGGACGCGTGCACCGAGTCCAGCGACTTGTTCAGCCGCGGGTTCTCGCGCGGCGGCATCTCGCTCATCACCTGCGAGGCGGTGGCCACCAGCGCGGCGTACTTGTCGTCGGGGTTCATGTCCTTGGTCGCCTCGACGGCCCCGGCCACGATCTGCGGGACGGCCAGCATCAGCTGCTTGTTGAACACCCCGCCCAGCGCCTTGACGTTGGCGACCCGCGGGTCCCGGCGGTACCAGACCGGGTGGGACGTGCCACCCCACGGCAGGGCGAGTGCCACCTCGTGCTGCCCGGGCAGCACCAGCTCGGTGTGCCCGCCCTCCGGGTCGAACGGCACGTAGGCGTTCTGCTCCAGGTAGTGCGCCCCGGACAGGGCCGCGTTGAACAGGATCGTCTGGGTCGAGGCGATCGTCGGGCTGCCGCCCCAGAACACCGCGATGTCGAGGGTGTCGAGCCCGGGGGTCTCCAGGGCGATCTCGGCGGCGATCTCCCCGGTCGTGTACATCTGCGCCAGGCCGGGGGAGAGCAGCAGTCCGGCGGCGGCGAAGTCGGCGCCGTACTGCTCGTCGCAGGTGATCAGCCAGTCCTGCTCGCCCGTGGTGTCGGTGTAGTGCGCGCCCGCGGCGAGGCACGCCTCGACGACCTCCGGTCCCCACTTGCTGAACGGGCCGACCGTGTTCAGGACGACGGACGCGCCGCTGAACAGCTCGGTCAGCGAGTCCACGTCGTGGATGACCTGCACGACGTCGTACGACGCGGTCTCGATGCCGGGGACGTGCTTGTCCATGGACGCCTGGAGCCGGTCCTCGTCGCGGCCGGCCGCGACGAAGGGGACGCCGTACTCGCGGAGGTACTCGCAGATGAGCCGGCCGGTGTAGCCGGAGGCGCCGTAGACGACGACCTGCTTGTCGGTGCTCATCTCACATCCCCATTCCGCCGTCGACGGGCAGGCCGGCCCCGTTGACGAAGCGCGCAGCGTCGGAGGCCAGGAAGACCACGGCGTCGGCCATGTCGGCGACCTCGCCGAGGCGGCCCGACGGAGTCAGCTCGATGACGGCGCCGACGGCCTCCTCGGGGGAGCTGAAGAGGCCGAGCCCGGCGACGTCGTTGGCCAGGCCGGCCCCCATGGCGGTGGGCACCAGGCCGGGGTAGATGCAGTTGACGCGTACGCCGTAGCCGAGCTTGCCCGACTCCATGGCCGCCACCCGGGTCAGCCGGTCGACGCCGGACTTGGTGGCGGAGTAGACGGCGATGCCGGGGAACGCGATGGTCGCGGCGACCGAGGCGACGTTGATGACCGCGCCGCCCTGGCCCGCGGCGCCGCCGGGTCGCATGGTGCGGAAGGCGTGCTTGATGCCGAGCGAGGTGCCGAGCAGGTTGACGTCGAGCTGCTTGCGCACCTGGTCGGGGTCGAGGTCGACGATCAGGCTGGTGATCTCGATGCCGGCGTTGTTCACGACGATGTCGAGCCCGCCGAGCAGCGCCGTGGCCTCGGCGACCGCCGACTCCCAGCTGGCGTCGTCGGTCACGTCGAGGTGCACGAAGCCGTGGCCCTCGCCCAGGGACTCCGCGACCTGGGCGCCGAGGTCGTCCTGCAGGTCGGCGACGACCACGTGCGCGCCGGCCGCGGCCAGCGCCCGGGACATGCCCTCGCCCAGGCCCTGGGCGCCTCCCGTCACCAGTGCCTTGCGGCCGGTCAGGTCGAGAACGGTCATCGTGACTCCTTCGTCAGCGGAAAACGGTGGATGTGGTGCCGCTCACAACCTACGAGGATCTTGACGACTGTCAAGATTTCTCTGGACAATTGTCAAGAAAATCAGGAAGTCCTAGGATGCGACCGATGACCGCGCTCACCACCCGGGCCGCCGACAAGGTCGACGCCCGCCGCAACCAGCTCGCCGAGTCGGCGCTGAAGACGCTCGGCGAGCTCGGCTACGCGCGGGCGAGCCTGCGCGAGATCGCCACCAACTCCGAGTTCAGCCATGGCGTCGTGCACTACTACTTCCGCGACAAGATCGAGCTGATCGTCTACTGCGTGCGCTACTACAAGGCCCGCTGCGTGACCCGCTACGACGCGGTCGTCTCCGAGTCGACGACCGCCGACGGGCTGCTCGACGCGTTCGCGGCCAAGCTGGTCGAGACGCTGCACGAGGAGGCCCCGATGCACCGCCTCTGGTACGACCTCCGCGCCCAGAGCATGTTCGAGGAGCAGCTCCGTGAGGCGGTCACGATGATCGACCGGACCCTGGAGGAGATGATCTGGCGCGTCGTGACCCGCTACGCGGAGCTCGCCGGGCGCGAGGTCGTGGCGACCAGCGACACGGCGTACGGCGTCCTCGACGGGGTCTTCCAGCAGGCACTGCTCGCGCTGGCGGGTGGCGAGGCCGCTGCTCTCGACCGGATCACCGGTCAGGTGCGCGCCCTGATGCCGCTGCTGCTCGGGGCCCGGGTCGTCGACTCCGCCGCGTCCTGACCCTCCGGTAGAGTGGTCGGCATGCGCAGGACCCTGCTCCTTACCTAGCCGCGTCGACGAGCACCACCCGACGCGGCCGCCCCTCGTGTCCGAGGGGTTTTTTTGTGCCCGGAGCAGCCAGACGAGAGAGCGCGAGAGAGAACGAGATGAGCGAGCAGCAGACCACCGAGACCGGCGCCGAGACGTACGACGTGCAGGCCGTGCAGGACAAGTGGCTGCCGGTCTGGGACCAGCTGCAGCCGTTCCGCGCCGACGACGACTCGCCGCGCGAGAAGAAGTACGCGCTGACGATGTTCCCCTACCCCTCGGGTGACCTGCACATGGGTCACGCCGAGGTGTTCGCGATCCACGACGTCATCGCGCGCTACTGGTGGTTCCGCGGCTTCGAGGTGCTCAACCCGATGGGCTGGGACTCGTTCGGGCTGCCGGCCGAGAACGCCGCGATCCGCAACGACGAGCACCCGGCGACCTACACCTACGCCAACATCGAGACCCAGCTGCACTCCATGCAGCGCTACGCCACCAGCTTCGACTGGTCGCGCCGGCTGCACACCTCCGACCCGGAGTACTACCGCTGGACCCAGTGGCTGTTCCTGAAGATCCGCGAGCGGGGCCTGGCCTACCGCAAGAACTCCCCGGTCAACTGGTGCCCGCAGGACCAGACCGTGCTGGCCAACGAGCAGGTGCTGGCCGACGGCACCTGCGAGCGCTGCGGCGCCGAGGTCACCAAGCGCGAGCTGACCCAGTGGTACTTCAAGACCACCGACTACGCCCAGGAGCTGTACGACGGTCTGGACGCGCTGCAGGACACCTGGATCGGCAAGGTCGTCAACGCCCAGCGCAACTGGATCGGCCGTTCCGAGGGCGCCCACGTCGACTTCGTCCTGGATGGCCGCGACGAACCGGTCACCGTCTACACGACCCGCCCGGACACGCTGCACGGCGCGACGTTCATGGTCGTCGCGGCCGACGCCGGGCTGGCCGCCGAGGTCGTCACCGACGAGCAGCGCCCGGCGTACGAGGCGTACGTCGAGGAGATCCGCAAGGCCTCCGACATCGACCGGCTGGCCACCGATCGCCCCAAGACCGGCGTCTTCCTGGGCGTGCACGCCACGAACCCGGTCAACGGCGAGCGGATCCCCGTGTGGGCCGCCGACTACGTGCTGGCCGACTACGGCACCGGCGCGATCATGGCGGTGCCCGCGCACGACCAGCGCGACCTGGACTTCGCCCGGAAGTTCGACCTGCCCGTGCGGATGGTCGTCGACACCGGCGAGGAGGACCCGGCGTCGTCGTACGTCGCCACCACGGGGGACGGCACCTACGTCAACTCCGGCGCCCTGGACGGGATCGCCGACAAGGCGACCGGCATCCGGACCACCATCGAGCAGCTGCAGGCCGCCGGCACGGGGGAGGGCACGGTCAACTTCCGGCTGCGCGACTGGCTGCTGAGCCGCCAGCGCTACTGGGGCTGCCCGATCCCGATCATCCACTGCGAGGCGTGCGGCGAGGTCCCGGTCCCGGAGGACCAGCTGCCGGTCGAGCTGCCCGAGCTGCGCGGCGCCGACCTGAAGCCCAAGGGCACGTCGCCCTTGGGGGCGGCCACCGAGTGGGTCGAGGTCGACTGCCCGTCGTGCGGCGGCCCGGCGCGGCGCGACACGGACACGATGGACACCTTCGTCGACTCGTCCTGGTACTTCTTCCGCTACCTGTCGCCGCACGACGACACCCAGGCGTTCGACACCGCGCTGGCCAACGCGTGGGGCCCGGTCGACCTGTACATCGGCGGCGACGAGCACGCCGTGCTGCACCTGCTGTACGCGCGCTTCTTCACCAAGGTGCTGCGCGACATCGGGCTGATCGACTGGGACGAGCCGTTCTCGGCGTACCTGTCGCAGGGCAAGGTCATCAACAACGGCCGCAAGATGAGCAAGTCGCTGGGCAACGGCATCAGCCTGGGCGACCAGCTCGACGAGTTCGGCGTCGACGCCGTCCGGCTGACTCTGGTCTTCGCGAGCCCGCCCGAGGACAACATCGACTGGGCCGACGTGTCGCCGGCCGGCTCGCTGCGCTTCCTGCAGCGCGCCTGGCGGCTGGCCAACGACGTGACCTCCGAGCCCGGCGCGGACGTCACCACCGGTGACCGGGCGCTGCGCCAGCTCACCCACCGCACCGTCCACGAGGCCGAGGTGCTGGTCGAGTCGTACCGCTTCAACGTGGTGATCGCGCGCGTCATGGAGCTGGTCAACGCGACCCGCAAGGCCATCGACTCCGGCTGCGGCCCCGCCGACCCGGCGGTCCGCGAGGCCGCCGAGGCGGTGGCGATCGTGCTGTCGCTGGTGGCGCCGTACACGGCGGAGGAGATGTGGGAGCGCCTGGGCCACCGGCCCACCGTCGCCCGCGCCGACTGGCCGGTCGTCGACCCGGCGCTGCTGGTCGAGGACTCGGTGACCGCGATCGTGCAGATCCAGGGCAAGGTCAAGGCCCGCCTGGAGGTGTCTCCCGACATCACCGAGGCCGACCTGGAGGCCCTGGCCCTGGCCGACCCGGGCGTCGTGGCCGCGATCGACGGTCGCCCCGTCCGCAAGGTCGTCGTCCGCGCCCCCAAGCTGGTCAACGTGGTCGTCTGAGGCCGGTCCTCTAACCTTCGTCGCATGCCCGTGGTCGTCGTCACCGACTCGACCGCCAGCCTCCCGCCGGAGGTGGCGGCCGAGCACGGCATCGTCGTCGTCCCGCTCCAGGTGGTGATCGGGGCCGAGGTCCACGACGAGGGGTCGCCGGAGGCCACGCCCGCGCGGCTCGCCGAGGCGCTGCGGGCCTGGACGCCGGTCAGTACGTCGCGGCCCTCGCCGTCGGCGATGCTGGCCGTCTACGAGGAGGCGGCCCGCGAGGGCGCGACCGAGATCGTGTCCGTGCACCTCTCCGGCGACATGAGCGGCACCTTCGAGTCGGCCCAGCTGGCTGCGCGGGACTCGCCGGTCCCGGTCGTCACCGTCGACAGTCGCCAGGTCGGCGTCGCGACCGGGTACGCCGCGCTGGCCGCCGCCGAGGTGGTCGCCCGGGGCGGGAGCGCCGCCGAGGCCGCCGAGGCCGCCCGGGCCCGCGCGGCCGCCTCCACCTCGCTGTTCTACGTCGACACCCTCGAGTACCTGCGCCGGGGCGGTCGGATCGGCGCGGCCGCGGCGCTGTTCGGAGGAGCCCTCGCGGTCAAGCCGCTGCTGCAGATCGAGGACGGCAAGGTCGCCTCGCTCGAGCGCGTGCGTACGTCGGCCCGGGCGCTCGGTCGGCTCGAGGAGATCGCGGTGACGGCCGCGGGCGAGGCGCAGGTGGACGTGTGGGTGGGCCATCTCGCCAACGCCGAGCGGGCGGCCCAGCTGGTCGAGAGGCTCGCCGGCCGGCTCGCGCCCAACCTGGCGGGACCCGACGGCGACCGCGACATCTGGTGCGGTGAGCTCGGGGCGGTGCTCGGCGCCCACGTCGGTCCCGGCATGATCGCGGTCTGCGTGGCCCCCCGGCTCTGACCCGGTGGTTGAGGAGGGACGAAGTCCCGTCTCGAAACCCCCGAAGCGTCCACAGGACCCCGCCCGGCGCACGCTCTCCACAGGTCGGCGCCACCCGGTCCCGGACGGCCACGGATCTTCCTAGGTTGGTGCCATGCGCACCCGCCGCCCGAGCCCCGAGCACCAGGAGGCCGTCTCGCGACGGCTCGCGCAGCTGAGCGCCGAGCTGGCGGCGGCGCGACCCGAAGACGAGGGGCCGGAGGTTCCGGACAGTCCCGACGACTGGTGGAGCGACCACACCCGCCTCGCCGCGCCTCGCCTGGGTCCGGGTCCGGTGCCGGGTCCGGTGCCGGATCCGGCGCCGTACGTGCCCGACCTCGACGAGCTCGCACCCGAGGTGCCCCGACCCGGACGGCACGCCGCCCGGCGCCGGCTCGCTCCCGGCCGGGCCCTGGCGGGGCTGCTGCCGGAGCCGCTGCGCGGACCCGTGGGGCTGGGGCCGGCCCACCTCGCGGTGGTCGCGGTGCTGGTGGCGCTGGGGCTGGCGGTCACCTGCTGGTGGGTCGTCCGTGGTGACGCCGACCCGGTGGCGGGGCGGTTCGAGGCGGCGCCCGCAGAGGGCACGGAGGCGTCCCCGGCCGCCCTCGAAGCGCCCGCCTCCGGGGCGGCGGCCGCGCCGGAGGCAGGCGGCTCCGTGACCGTCGACGTGACAGGCAAGGTACGCCGACCCGGCATCGCGGTCCTCGACGCCGGCTCGCGGGTGGTGGACGCCGTCGAGGCCGCAGGCGGCGCCCGCCGCGGCGTCGATCTCTCGTCGCTGAACCTGGCCCGGGTGCTCGTCGACGGCGAGCAGGTCGTGGTGGGGGAGCCGGCCGGCCCGGTGGCGGGGGCCGGAGGGTCCGCGGCGCCCGGCGGTGCCGCCCCGGCGGCCGGGACGCTGGTCAACCTCAACACCGCCACCGCTGCGGAGCTGGAGCTGCTGCCCGAGATCGGCCCGGTGACCGCCCAGGCGATCGTGGCCTGGCGCGACGAGCACGGCGGCTTCACGGCGGTCCAGGAGCTGCTGGAGGTCGACGGCATCGGCGACAAGACGCTCGCGACGCTGACGCCGCACGTCACGGTGTGAGGTGCGGCTCGACCCCGGGGAGGTCCGGGACCGGCCGGACCTCCGGATGCCGCTGCTCGGCCTGGCGGCGTGGGCGGGTGGGCTCCTGGGCCACCACGGCTCGTGGCCACCGGTCCTGGCCGCGGGCCTCGGGGTCCTGGGTGCGGTGCCGGTCCTCGCCCGGAGACGCGGGCGGCGGGCGGCGCTGACCGCGGTGGCGGTCCTGCTCGTCGGCGCGGCCGTGGCCGGCGCTGCCCTCCTGCGGCAGGAGCAGGTCGCCCGCAACCCGGTGGCCCGGCTGGCGGCCGACGGGGCCGTGGCGACGGTGGTGGCCACGGTGACCTCCGACCCGCGGGTCGTGCACGGGCGGTTCGCCGACCAGGTCATGCTCCGCGTCGAGGTCCGGGCCGTGACCGGTCGCGGCTCGTCGTACTCGCTGGCGACGCCGGTGCTGGTGCTGGGTGACGACGCCTGGAGGTCGGTGCCGCTCGGTACGACGGTGCGGGCGACGGGCCGGCTCTCGCCCTCCGACGACGGCGACGTCGCCGCGGTCCTCGGGGCGGCGGGGGAGCCGGTGCCTGTGGCGGCGCCGGACGTGTGGTGGCGCGCGGCCGACCGGGTGCGGGCATCGGTGCGCGACTCGGTGGCCCACCGGCCCGCCGACCAGCGCGCGCTGGTCCCGGCCCTGGTCGACGGCGACGACGGCGGCCTCGATCCTGCGCTCGCCGACGACTTCCGGACGACCGGGCTGACCCACCTGCTGGCCGTGTCCGGCACCAACCTGACCCTGGTCGTCGGGTTCCTGCTGGTCGGGTGCCGGTGGCTGGGGGTGCGCGGGCGCTGGCTCTACCTGGTCGGTGCCGCGGGCATCTGCGGGTTCGTGCTGCTCGCCCGCACGGAGCCCAGCGTGGTCCGGGCCGCGGCGATGGGCACGGTCGGCCTGCTGGGCATGGGGACCGACGGTCGGAGGCGAGGGTTCCGGGCCCTCGGAGTGGCCGTCACGGCGCTGCTCCTGCTCCAGCCGGCGCTCGCGGTGTCGATCGGCTTTGCCCTGTCGGTGCTGGCCACCGCGGGCATCCTGGTCCTGGCGCCGGGGTGGCGCGACGCCCTCGCGCGGTGGCTGCCGCGGTGGCTGGCCGAGGCGATCGCGGTGCCGGCGGCGGCCCAGCTGGCGTGCACGCCGCTGGTCGCCGCGATCTCGGGCCAGGTGAGTCTGGTCGCCGTGGCGGCCAACCTGCTGGTCGCCCCGGTCGTCGGGCCTGCCACGGTGCTGGGGCTGCTGGGAGGCCTGGTGGGGCTGGTCTGGGGGCCGCTCGGGCGGGTGGCGGGCACGCTCGCGTCCTGGTGCGTCGGGTGGATCGTGCTGGTCGCGCGCCGCGGCGCGGACCTGCCGGCGTCGGCGGTCGACTGGGGGACCGGGCCGCTCTCGCTGCTCGTCCTGACGGCGCTGAGCGTGGCGATCGCCGTCCTGGCCCCGCGGCTGCTGCGCCACCGCGCCGGGGGCCTCGCCTGCTGCCTGGTGATGGTGGTGACCGTCGTGGTCCGGCTGCCGAGCCCGGGCTGGCCGCCGGACGGCTGGGTGCTCGTGGCCTGCGACGTGGGCCAGGGCGACGCGCTCGTGGTCCGGGTCGGGCCGGGGGCGGCGATGGTGGTCGACGCCGGACCCGACCCGGGAGCGGTGGACGGGTGCCTCGACCGGCTCGGGGTCAGCGCGGTGCCGCTGGTCGTGCTCACCCACTTCCACGCCGACCACGTCGACGGGCTGTCCGGGGTGCTCGGGGGGCGCGAGGTCGGCGTCGTCGAGATCACGCCCGTGCTCGATCCGCCCGGGGGCGTGGACCTGGTCCGGGACGCCACGGTCGGGGCCGACGTGCCGGTCCGGACCGCGGTCCCGGGCACCCGGCGGGTCGGGGAGGCGACGGTCCAGGTGCTCGGCCCGGCTGGCCCGGTGCGGGACGGTCCCGGGGACGGGAGCGCCGCCAACGACGCGAGCGTCGTCCTGCTCGTCGAGGTGCGCGGGATCCGGATGCTGCTGACCGGCGACCTCGAGCCGCCGGGCCAGGCGGGGCTGGCCCGCTCGCTGCCCGGCCTGCGGGTCGACGTCCTGAAGCTGCCCCACCACGGCAGCCGGCACCAGGACCCTGCCTTCCTCGCGGCGCTGGGGGCCGAGGTCGTGCTGGTCTCCGTGGGCGCCGACAACGACTACGGACACCCGTCCCCGGAGGTCCTGGACCCGCTGTCCGAGACCGGCGCCGAGGTGCTGCGCACCGACGAGGACGGCGACCTCGCGGTGGTGGCCGACGACGGTGATCCGGCGACCGCCACCCGGGGCTGAGCGTCGGTCCCGTGTGGGAGGCTGGACCCATCATGGCGAGCGGTCCTCAGGCAGCAGACGTCCTCGGTCGGGTCACCCTGGTGACCGGCAAGGAGGAGTTCCTCAACGAGCGCACGGTGGTGGCCGTCCGGGCCGCCGTCCGGGCCCACGATGCCGAGGCCGAGCTGGCCGAGACCGCCGCGTCCGAGCTGTCCCTGGCCACGCTCGGCGAGCTGGCGGCGCCGTCTCTCTTCTCCAGCATCCGCTGCGTCGTGGTGCGGTCGCTGGAGAACCTGCCGGAGGAGTCGGTCGAGGGACTGCTGGGCTACGCCGCGGCGCCCGCCGACGAGGTCGCTTTGGTCCTGGTCCACGGCGGCGGCCCGAAGGGCTCCGGGGTGCTGACCAAGCTGCGCAAGCTGGCCACGGTCACCGAGTCCAAGTCCGGCGAGCTGCGCCCGTCCGAGCTGCCGGCCTTCGTGGCCAGCGAGGTGCGCAGCCACGGCTCGAGCATCGACCAGGAGGGGGCGGCGTTCCTGGTCCAGGCCGTCGGCCAGGACCTGCGCTCGCTGTCGGCCGCCGCCCACCAGCTCACCAACGACTTCGCGGGCGCGCCCATCGACCTCGAGAAGGTGCAGAAGTACTACGGCGGCCGCGCCGAGGCCAAGTCCTTCGCCGTCGCCGACGCCGCGTTCTCCGGTCGCCGCCAGGCCGCCCTCGAGGAGCTGCGCTGGGCGCTGGAGGGCGGCACCGCCGCCGTCCTGGTCACCTCGGCCTTCGCCGGCAGCGCCCGCGGGCTGGCCCGGTTCAAGTCCGCGCCCGGCCGGATGCGCGACGCCGACCTGGCCCGCGAGGTCGGGGTGCCGCCGTGGAAGCTGCGCACCCTGCGCGACCAGGCCCGCGGCTGGAGCGACGCCGGGATCGCCCGGGCGATCCGCGCGGTCGCCCAGGCCGACGCCGACATCAAGGGCGCGGCGACCGACGCGTCGTACACCCTGGAGCGCCTGGTGCTCACGGTCACGGGGCTGCGCGAGGGCCGCTAGGTCTCGATACACCGCCTCGGCCCTCGGCGGCACTCGACCAGCGGCACCACGCCAAAAAGGCGCCGACCCCGAGGGGGCGGCGCCTTGGCGAGAACGACTCAGAGAGAGGCGGTCTTCTTGGCGATCGCGGACTTGCGGTTCGCGGCCTGGTTCTTGTGGATGACGCCCTTGGAGGCGGCCTTGTCGAGCTTCTTGGCGGCGTCGCGGCCGGCCACGGTCGCGGCCTCCTTGTCACCGGCCTCCGCGAGCTCGCGGAACTTGCGGACAGCAGACTTCAGGCCGGTCTTCACGGCCTTGTTGCGCTCGTGCGCCTTCTCGTTCTGCTTGTTCCGCTTGATCTGGGACTTGATGTTCGCCACTTCTGCGCCTTCGTCGTAGGTGTGGATGAAGCTAGGAAAGTTCGTGGTGCGCGGTCGGCGGACGGCTACGGCCAGACACGCGACGTACGAGATTAACAGTGGCGCGGCGGGCCGCCCAAATCACGCAGGAGTCAGGCCGGGTCATGCCAGCCGCGACGCTCGGCCAGCCAGTCCCAGACCACGTCACCCTGCCAGCGCTGGAAGTCGCGCAGGTACGGCGAGGCGGGCGGCACCCGTTCGTCGCCCTGCTTCCAGAAGTAGCCCGTGAGCAGCGCGAGGAACGCGTCGACGTGGTCGGCGGGAACGTCGCGTGTCAGGGGGAGTCGCGCCAAGAGCGCGTCGACGTCCAGGCCGTCACCCCGCGGGCCGACCATCAGCAGCACGGTGTCGAGCCAGGCGGCGCCGAGCACGGGCCAGTTCCAGTCGCAGAGCACGACCCGGCCGTCGGCGGCGAGCAGCAGGTTGTCGTCACGGACGTCGGTGTGCACGACGGTGTCGCCGGCACCCACGGCGGCGAAGCCGGCAGCGAGCCCGGCGGCGTCGTCGAGGTGGGTGAGGTCCGGACGGGTGAGGCGCACGTGGTCCCACGCGGCCGGCCAGTCGGCGAGGTCGTCGGCGACCGGGGTCAGGTCGAGGGCCGGCGGAGCGGGGGTCAGCGTGGCCGCCAGGGACTCGAGCATCGCGGCCGCGCCCTCGACGTCGCCCACCCTCCAGGGGCGCCGCGGGGTCGCGGCCTCGACGTGCTCGATCCCCAGGACCACCCAGTCGTCGCGGTCGTGCAGCCACATCAGCCGCGGCGCCGGGGCCTCGGGCGGCAGGGCGCCGAGCTTGCGGGCCTCCTCGCGGTAGGAGAGGGCGAAGGCCCGCTGGGCCTTGGTGGACGCCGCCTTCACGAAGTGACGGCTGCCGTCCTCGCAGCGCAGCACCGACGCGAAGCCGGGGGTGAAGCCGCCGCCCTGCGAGGTCGCCTCGACCACGGCCGAGCCGCACTCACGCTCCACGAGGGCCCTCACGTGTGGGGGCAGGTGGGCCCACTCCAGGCGGCGGGCGGTGCGGCCGAAGGGCACGGTGGTCGCGATCACCGGGACATCCTGCCGGGTCCGGGTACCGGAGGTGATGACCACTGTCGCGGAGCTGTTGATCGAGACCCTCGCCGAGCACGGCGTGACCCAGGTGTGGGGCGTGGTCGGCGATGCGCTCAACCCGGTGACCGACGCGATCCGGCGGGAGGACCGGATCGAGTGGATCGGGGTCCGACACGAGGAGGTGGGCGCCTTCGCGGCCGGCGCCCAGGCCCAGCTCACCGGCCGGCTCGGCGTGTGCATGGGCACCGTCGGACCCGGTGCCGTGCACCTGCTCAACGGGCTCTACGACGCCAAGAAGTCCCATGCCCCGGTCCTGGCGATCTGCGGCCAGGTCCCGCGCGAGGACATCGGCAGCGACTTCTTCCAGGAGGTCGACAACGACGCCCTCTTCGCCGACGTGGCGGTCTTCCGCGCGACGGTCACCAGCGTCGACCAGCTGCCACGCCTGATCGAGCAGGCCGGGAACGCCGCCCTGCAGGAGCGCGGGGTCGCCGTGCTCACCCTGCCCGGCGACGTGGGGGAGCTGGAGGTGCCGAAGGGCACGGCGGTCCCGCGCTTCGTCGTCGAGCCGCCGCCGGTCCCGCCGTCGGAGGAGTCGGTCGCCGCCGCGGTCCGGGCGATCGACGGTGCGGAGCGGGTGACCTTGCTCGTCGGTCAGGGCGCCCGGCACGCCCGGGCCGAGGTGCTCGCGCTCGCAGAGCGACTGCAGGCGCCGATGGTGCTGACCCTGAAGGCCAAGGAGGGCCTCGAGCAGGACAACCCGTTCGAGGTCGGGCAGTCCGGGCTGCTGGGCAACCACGCCAGCGCCGTGGCCTTCGAGAAGTGCGACCTGCTGCTGATGCTCGGCACCGACTTCCCCTACATGCAGTTCCTCCCGCACGGCACCACGACGGTGCAGGTCGATGCGGACGGCTCGCACGTCGGCCGCCGTACGCCGGTGGAGCACGCCGTGGTCGGCGACGCCCGGCTCGCCGTGCAGGCCCTGGTGGAGCGGGTCCGGCCCCGGACCGACGGAGGACACCTGGACAAGGCGCGGGCGTCGTACGACGCGTGGCGGGAGCGGCAGCAGCAGTTCCTCGACCCGTCGTACGACCGGAAGCCGAAGGGCCTGCTCCGCCGGAAGGTCGACAATCCCGAGGGCCGGATCCGGCCCGAGCTGCTCGCCGGGCTGCTGGACCGGTACGCCGCCCCCGACGCGGTGTTCACGGTCGACACCGGCATGGCCACCACCTGGCTCGCCCGGTTCGTCCGGATGACCGGTGAGCGCCGGCTCCTCGGCTCGTTCAACCTCGGCTCGATGGCCAACGCCATGCCGCAGGCCCTCGGCGCCGCGGGGCTCGACCGGACGCGGCAGGTGGTCGCCTGCTGCGGCGACGGCGGCCTGTCGATGCTGATGGGCGACCTGCTCACGGCCGTGAGCCACGACCTCCCGGTGAAGCTGGTGATCTTCGACAACGGTCGGCTCGGCATGGTCAAGCTGGAGATGGAGCAGGCCGGCCTGCCCGAGTTCGGCACCGTGCTGCACAACCCCGACTTCGCGAAGGTGGCCGAGGCGGTGGGCATGCGAGGCATCCGGGTCGAGGACCCCCACGACCTGGAGGCCGCGGTGGCCGAGACGATGGCGTACGACGGCCCGGTGCTGCTCGACGTGCTCACCAACCCCGACGAGGTGTCGATCCCGCCCCAGCCGACGCTCGGTCAGGCGTGGGGCTTCGCGATCGCCAAGACCAAGGAGGCGGTCACGAGCCCCGAGTGACGTCGTGGTCGCGGAAGGCCCGGAACCCCATCCAGCCGGCGCCGCCGTCGTCCCCGTCGTCGAGGTCGAGCCAGTCGCCCGTGCTGGTGTCGACCACACTCCAGTCGTGGGCCTGCGTCAGTCGGCGCAGCACCGCGACCGGGTCGCCGCCGCCGCGCACCCCGATCATCAGCATCGTGACGGGGTCCTCGTCGAGGCTCAGCTCGAAGAGGTGCTCGCCGTCGGACCACGCGCCCCAGCGCGGGTCGGACCAGTCCGTGCCCGGCAGCTCCTCGGACAGCCAGGCACGCAGGTCGTCGGCCGGGCCGAGTGGGCGCACCAGGGCCTCGTCGAGCTCGGCGACCCGAGGCCTCGGTCGCGCCACGTCCACGACCACCACGTCCCAGCTCATGTGCTCACGGTGCCCGCCGTACCCACTCCCGAACCCCGAGGGGTCGGGTGCGGCGCTCGCCCTCGCCATCGGCCCGATGCCCTGCCGGCCCCCGGCGACGTGCTCGCCCGGGTGCTCCGCCCCGGACCGCGGAAGGCGTGATCGCGGGGCCCGTGTGGGAGAATCGACGGGTCCCCGAGCACTCGAACGAGAGACATTCGTGCCCACGAACACCGCGCCGCCCCCGGGCCGCACCGATCCGGCGATCATCCGGAACTTCTGCATCATCGCCCACATCGACCACGGCAAGTCGACGCTGGCCGACCGGATGCTGCAGCTGACCGGTGTCGTCGACGCGCGCGCGGCGCGGGCGCAGTACCTCGACCGGATGGACATCGAGCGCGAGCGCGGGATCACCATCAAGAGCCAGGCCGTGCGGATGCCGTGGACGGTCCCCGCCGGCAACGACGAGGCCGCCGAGCCCGGCACCTACGTGCTGAACATGATCGACACCCCGGGCCACGTCGACTTCACCTACGAGGTGTCGCGGTCGCTGGAGGCGTGCGAGGCCGCCATCCTGCTGGTCGACGCCGCCCAGGGCATCGAGGCGCAGACCCTGGCCAACCTCTACCTCGCCATGGGCGCCGACCTGCACATCATCCCGGTGCTCAACAAGATCGACCTGCCCGGCGCCAACCCCGACAAGTACGCCGCGGAGCTGGCCGGCCTGGTCGGCTGCGAGCCCGACGACGTGCTGCGGGTCAGCGCCAAGACCGGCCTGGGCGTCGAGGGCCTCCTCAACCACATCGTCAAGGAGACCCCGCCGCCGGTCGGCGACGCCGACGCGCCCGCCCGGGCCCTGATCTTCGACTCGGTCTACGACACCTACCGCGGCGTGGTCACCTACGTCCGGGTCGTCGACGGCAAGCTCACCCACCGCGACCGGATCAAGATGATGTCGACCGGTGCCGTGCACGAGATGCTCGAGGTCGGCGTGATCAGCCCCGAGCCGGTCAAGGCCGGGGACCTCGGCGTCGGTGAGGTGGGCTACCTCATCACCGGGGTGAAGGACGTCCGCCAGTCCCGGGTCGGCGACACCGTCACCAGCCAGCACCACGGCGCCACCGAGGCGCTCGGCGGCTACAAGCACCCCAACCCGATGGTCTACTCGGGGCTCTACCCGATCGACGGCGACGACTACCCGACGCTGCGTGACGCCCTGGAGCGGCTGCAGCTCAACGACGCCGCGCTGACCTTCGAGCCCGAGACCTCCGGGGCCCTCGGCTTCGGCTTCCGGATCGGCTTCCTCGGCCTGCTGCACATGGAGATCACCCGCGACCGCCTCGAGCGCGAGTTCAACCTCGACCTGATCTCGACCGCACCCAACGTGGTCTACGACGTGGTCATGGAGGACGGCTCCGAGATCGTGGTGACCAACCCCAGCGAGTACCCCGAGGGCAAGATCTCCGAGGTCCGCGAGCCGGTCGTCAAGGCCACCATCCTGAGCCCGAGCGACTACATCGGCACGATCATGGAGCTCTGCCAGAACAAGCGCGGCAGCCTGCAGGGGATGGACTACCTCTCCGAGGACCGCGTCGAGATGCGCTACACGCTGCCCATGGGCGAGATCGTCTTCGACTTCTTCGACCAGCTGAAGTCGCGCACCAAGGGCTACGCCTCGCTCGACTACGAGCGGTCCGGCGAGCAGGCGGCCGACCTGGTCAAGGTCGACATCCTCCTGCAGGGCGAGCCCGTTGACGCCTTCTCCGCGATCATCCACAAGGACGCTGCGTACTCCTACGGCGTGATGATGGCCGGGAAGCTGAAGGACCTGATCCCGCGCCAGCAGTTCGAGGTCCCGATCCAGGCCGCCATCGGTGCCCGCGTCATCGCCCGCGAGAACATCCGCGCGATCCGCAAGGACGTCCTGGCCAAGTGCTACGGCGGCGACATCACCCGCAAGCGCAAGCTGCTGGAGAAGCAGAAGGCCGGCAAGAAGCGGATGAAGAACATCGGCACCGTCGAGGTCCCGCCGGAGGCCTTCGTCGCCGCGCTCTCCACCACGCAGCCGACCGAGAAGACCGCCAAGAAGTAGGCGGTGCGGTTGGCGGTCCGTCAGGACGGGTAGTGACCGGGCGTCTCGGCGGGCGACCGGGCCCGCCCGTACGCGAGGACCACCGATGAGCGACGCACCCCTGATCGACGGCGACGGCCTGCTCGGAGCACACCTGGCCGAGCGGCGGCCGCTGGCGCTGCGGCACCGGCTGCCGGACCACCCGCTGCTGCAGCTCGACGCCATCGCCGACCTGGCCGAGCAGCTCGGCCCGGACTCCATCTCGGCGGAGAAGGCCGAGAAGGAGCTGGTCGCCGCCGACGGCGCGGCCGACGCGCTCGCGATCCGGGCCATCAGCGAGCAGATCCGCTCGCTGGCGGCCAACGACTCCTGGTTCACCCTGCTGAACATCGAGCGGGTGGCGTCGTACCACCGGCTGGTCGACGAGATCGTCGACGAGCTCGCCCGTCAGGCCGGCGTGGAGGCCGGCACCCTGCGCCGCCGGATGGGCTTCGTCTTCGCGAGCTCGCCGCGGTCGGTGACCTCGGCGCACTTCGACATCGAGCAGAGCTTCTGCCTGCAGCTGCAGGGCCGCCGCCGGCTCGGCTTCGGCCGGTTCGCCGACGACGAGCAGCGCGAGCGCGAGGTACGTCGCTACTGGGGCGGCTCGTCCTTCGGCAAGCTGGAGACGATGCCCGAGCAGACCGACGAGCTCGCGCTCGGGCCCGGCGACGGCGCCTACATCCCGCCGTACACCCCGCACTGGCTGAGCAACGGCGACACCACGTCGCTGTCGCTCACGGTGACGTTCTTCAACCGCGACAACGAGGACGAGTCGCTGGTCCAGGCCCTCAACGAGAAGGTACGACGCACCGGCCTGACGCCCCGTCCGTACGGCGACGCGCCGCGGCGCGACCGCGCGAAGGCCGGCGCCATGCGCGGGTACGCCGCGCTGCGCCGGCGGTTGCGCCCGGACACCTCCGCCTCACACTGACCGCTCGACCCGTCGGCGCGCGGTCGCGGCGAGCGACCGCGCACCGAGGACACCGGTAGCGAGCGCGCCGCGGGCGAACCTGATCCGCCCGATGCTGCGCCGATCATCGGCGAGCGAGTCCTTGTAGCCCTCGTCGCCGCGCAGGAAGTCGACCTCGTGGCAGCCGTCGGCCACCGCGTCCGCGACGACCCGGTGGAGCAGGACCGTGCCGGCCCCGTCGTCGGCGCGCTCCAGCGAGCGGGCGACCTGGTAGAGGCTCAGTCGGCCCGCCACGACGAAGGCCAGCGAGACCGCCTGCGCGCGCCCACCGGTCTCCAGCACGTCGACCCGGGCCTCGCCGGCCGCGAGGCCGGCGTCGAGCGCGCGGGCCAGTCGGGGCAGCTCGGCCAGCAGGGGGGCGCGGTCCGGTCGGGCCTCGTGCAGCCGGCGGAAGTCCGCGAGGGCGGTGGCGAGGCCCTCGCGCGGCACGCGGTGGTGCCGGGCCCCGGCCTCGACCAGCCGGCGGTCGGAGCGCCGGGCGCTGCGCCGGGTGCCCGACGACCGGGTGGCGAGGTACTCGGCGGGCGCGACCGGCAGGGCGGCGTACGGCGCCACGTCGATCGCCTCGACGGGTCGTCCGAGGACCCGGCCGAGGACCGAGCCCTGGACCAGACCACTCAGGTCGACGATCAGGTTCCGATGCCGTGTGAGCCAGGTCATAAGCGGTGCGTTCAGCTCGTTCTCCACCCCTGCCCGGCACAGCAGATCGAGGTGGTCCGGACACAGCACGCCGGCGCCCCCGAACCGGATCCGGGGCACGCCGAGATGCCGGTCCCGGGCGATCGGGAGGCCGCCGACCAGCCCCTCGCCCGTTCGGTGAAAGGCCAGGTAAGAACCTGTTTCGGTACACGTGTACCGCAACCACCAGGACCTCAGGAAGGGGGACGGGACCGGGCTCTCGTCGACCAGTCGGTCCCACGCCGGACCGGCCTCCTCGAGGTCGCTGACGAGGGTCGCGGCGACGGGCCGGGGGGTGTCCACGCCCGGAGCCTAGGCCTGATGCCAAGGAGAGATTGACGTTTACACCATCGCGGTTCCGAGCAGACGTCAGGGTGTCGCCTTCTCGGGCACCTAGGGCGATCGAACGTTTCCAGGGGGGAAATGTCCGTGCCGAACAACGAGGGCGGAGCCATGTCCGACCACGCCACCAACAGCACCGACGTACGAGACCGAGCGGAGTCCTTCCGGGCCACGCTCGGAGCACGCCAGGAAGCCGACGCGATCCTGGCCGAGGCGGCCCAGGTGCGCCGCCAGGCCGGGGTCGACGCCGAGCGCCTGGTCGCCGAGGCCGAGACGCTCGCCGCCGAGCTGACCCAGCAGGCGCGCAGCAGCGCCGAGCAGGTCACCGCCGAGGCCCGGGAGCGCGCCGACGGCATCCTCGCCCAGGCCCGCGAGTCGGCGGACCGGCTTCGGGCACAGGCACGGGCCGACGCCGAGGCGGCCCGGGAGCAGTTCCTGGCCGAGCTCGAGGCCGAGAACCGCGAGCGGCTGCACGGGGTGCGACAGCGCGCCGAGGAGCTGCTCGCCGGCATCGAGACGGTCGTGCGCGGCCTCGGGAGCACCCTGCAGCAGGCGGAGGGGTCGGTCTCCGAGATGGAGCGCTCGCTGCACCAGGTCCGCAGCGACGCCGTCGAGCGGCTGCCCGAGACGCCGGCGGGTCCGTCGCCGCGCGAGCTCGCCGCGGCGGCCGAGACGGCCGAGCGTGCAGCGCG
Source organism: Nocardioides lianchengensis (assembly GCF_900101465.1). Lineage (GTDB taxonomy): Bacteria > Actinomycetota > Actinomycetes > Propionibacteriales > Nocardioidaceae > Nocardioides > Nocardioides lianchengensis. The sequence continues at coordinate 92,820 of NZ_FMZM01000010.1, read as the reverse complement.
CACCGAGGCCGTCCTCGACGACCTGGCCGCTCGTTCCTCGGCGACCGCGGACGAGGCCCCGGCCGCTGAGCCGGACACCGTCGAGGCGCCGCCCGCGCCTGGGCCCACGCCCGAGCCGACCGTCGCCGTGAAGACGCTGCCGACCGAGCCGGCGCCGGCGCCGACGTACCCGTCCGGACCCGAGTCCGAGGCGGACCAGCGCCCGCTCGGGTGGCTCTTCCGCACCCCCCGGACGTGACCGGGTCACGGCCCGTCGGCGCACCCCTCGGCGACGGGCGTGGCCTCGTCGACGTAGTCCGTCGCGGCGTTGGGCGGGCGGATCGGGAGCACCTGCACGCCCGTCACCGTGGTCCCGGCGGGCACCGGGTGCAGCAGCTCCATCTCGATGCGCTGCACCTGGTCGGCGGGGAAGCAGTGCCAGCGCCCGGAGACCACGGCGAGGAACGTCCCGTCCGGCCGGGCCAGCGTCGCCTGGACGGTCGCCACGTCGACGGCCGTGCCCGCGGGTGTCACGTCGGCGAGCACGACCGTGCCCTCGGCGCTGCCGCGGATCCCGACCGACTCGGCCGTGACCGACGAGATGGTCTCGTCGTTGGCCCACGACACGTCGCGGTAGCGAACCTCGACGTCCGCGATCGCGGCCGGGTCCACCTGCGTGTCGAAGTACAGCCCGTACGTCGTTCCCGGAGGGAGGTCGAGCACCGTGCAGCAGTCGCCGCGTGCCGACTGGACCGCCGATGACGCCAGGGTCACCCCGCGCTCGTCGACGGCGGTGACGACGGCCGTGGCCCGCCGCAGGGTCCGGTCGCCGTCGTTGCGGACGAGCACCGAGACCAGGCCGTCGAGCTCGCCCCACTCCTGGGTGGCCAGCACCTCGGTCGACCCCGTCGTGCCCGCGGCCGGGTCCGCCACGTCGGCGTCGGCGCCGGTGAGCTGGGCGCATCCGGCGAGCGATGCGACGAGCGCGGTCAGTGCCAGCGCCACCGCCCCGGCCCTGCGTCGTGTGTGCACCCGTGTCCCCGTCCTCGTGCGCCGCGCGGCGCCGGGCGTCATGGTAGGCACACGATGACCCGGACGCTGCCGCACTGGACGGTCGGCGACCGGCTGGCCGCTGTCCGCGTCCTGCTGCCGGCCGAGCCGGGGCCGGTCCCGGTGCTCGCCGTCGGCGAGGTCCTGCGGCCGCACCTCGCGGCCGCGCTGCCGGAGGCGACCACCCTCGACGAGGCCCCGGCCGACGGCTGGACGCTGCTCGTCGTCGAGGCGGCCGGCCACGACGTCGAGGCGCTGCGCCACCGGGTCGCGCCGGGCGGGACGGTCGCCGTGCTCGGACCGCACGGGCAGCACGCCGTCTACCCGGCGGCCGACCGGCCCGAGCTCGTCTGGCGCCGGGGCTGGCCGGTCTCGGGCGTCGCCGATCCCGCCGCGTGGGTACGACGGCGCGCGGCGCTGGCCCTCGCGCGGCGGCACGGCAGCTTCCTCGACGTCACCGGTGCGGATCGGCCGACGCTCGCCGACGAGGTGCTCGCCCAGCTCGAGCACGCCACCGGTGTCCCCGGCCGACTGGTCGGTGTGGTGACCGCCGGCCACACGGTCCTGCGCGTGCGCACCGCGGACGGCGACGTCGCCGTACGGCTGTCGATCGTGCATCCCGACCGCGATCCCGACCCGTCGCGGGCCGTGCTCGCCGACGTGCCGGAGCTGGCGCCGCTGCTGCCCGCCACGCTCGCCTCCGGCACGGTCCGCGGCCTTCCGTGGGTCGCGGTGGAGTGGGTGCCGCGACGCCGCTCGACCGGCGGGTGGCCGTGGCCGACCGCCGAGTCGCAGGCCGACGGCGCGGAGGCGGTCGTCGACGCGCTGGCCGCCCGGCCGACCGGTGAGACCGGGCCGGGCTGGGCTGCGGACTGGTGCGAGCGCGCGCACGTCGTCCCGCTCGAGGTGCGGGCGGCCTGGGCCGAGCAGCTGGCGGTGCTGGAGCGAGGCGTCCCGACGGCCTGGTGCCACGGCGACCTGTGGTCCGGCAACGTGCTCGCCGACGGTGACCGGCGGGTCGTCATCGACTGGGACAACGCCTCGGCGGACGCACCGCTGGGCCTGGACCGGGTGCTCCGTCCGGCGCTGCGCGAGGCGGGGGAGCCGGGGCGCAACGTCACCACCGAGCTGTTCCGGCTGGTCGACGAGGTCGACCTGCTCGGCGACGCCGAGGTGGCGGGCCGGCCGTGGACCGGGTGGGACCGCGCCGAGCGCCGGGCCCTGGTGCTGGCCGCGGTGGTGCTCTACCTGCGCAACCGGTCCGAGCACGACCTTCCGCCCCACGAGCTGGCCGCCCACCTCAGCGCCGCGCGCACCGGTCTGGAGACACCCGTGGCCGTCCCGACCACCGGGACCGAGGGGCTGGCCGCGGCGCGGACCGCCCGCGGCGCGCTGTGGCTGGCCACCAACGGCATCGTGGTCAAGACGTCCCAGACGGTGGTGCTGCTGGCCCTCGCGGCCCTGCTCGCCCCGGAGGCCCTGGGCCTGGTCGCGCTCGGCACCCTGGTCGCGAACGCCTCGGCGGTCGTCACCAGCCTCGGGACGGCGAGCGCGCTCGTCTACTGGCGCGGTGACGTCGAGCGCGCCGCGCGCACGGCGGTCACGATCGGCGCCGGCATGGGGATCGCGCTCGCGGGGCTGCTGTGGGCCGCAGCGCCCTGGCTCGCCCGCACCCTCGGCGCGGCCGACGGCGCCCCGGTGATCCGTGGCCTGACCGCCGTCCTGCCCTGCCTGGCCGTCGCCGCCGTCACCAACGAGCTGCTGCGCCGGCGCCTGCTGTTCCTGCGGCGGATCGTCCCGGACACGGTCTCCTCGGTCGTCGGCGCGGTCGTCGCCATCGCCCTGGTCGCCGGCGGCAGCGGCGTGATGGCGCTGGTCGCGGGTCAGGTCGTCCAGGCCGTCCTCACCCTGCTGCTGTCGTGGTGCGTGCACCCGCCGGTGCTGCCGGGCTGGAACCGCGAGGACGCCCGCGGCCTGCTGACCTACGGCGGTCCGTACGCCGGCGCGAACCTGCTGGAGCTGGTCCAGCTCAACGTCGACTATCTCATCGTCTCCGCGGTGCTCGGCCCGGTCGCGCTCGGCCAGTACTCGCTGGCCTTCCGGCTCTCGTTCATGCCGTACCTGATGATCGTCGTGGTCATCACCGGAGCCGCGTTCCCCTACCTGTGCCGGATGCGCGGGCGGCGGCTGGGTGAGGCCGCGACCGTGGTGATGACGGCGACGCTGACCCTGGTGCTGCCGCTCTGTGCGGGCGTCGCGCTGCTGGCCGACCACCTCACCCTGCTCGGCGAGAAGTGGGAGCCGGGCGTGCCCGTCGTCGCCTGGCTCGCCGGGTACGCCGTGCTGCTCAGCGTCGGTCAGCTGGTGCAGGTGACCCTCAACGCGTCGGGACGGCCCGCCGTGACGATGACCGTGCGGCTGTGCCACCTGCTGCTGCTCGTCGCCAGCCTGTCGGTGGTGGCGCACCACGGCGTGGTCCCGGTCGCGGTCACCCAGCTCGCGGTCGCCGGGTGCGTCGCGCTGCTCGCCGTCACGCTGGCCCGGGTCCTGGTGCGCGGCTTCTCGCTGCGGGCCCTGGGCCGGGCGCTCCGTCCCGCCGCCGCGGGCGTCGTGGCGATGGTCGTGGTGGTGCTCGCCGCCCGGACCCTGCTCGCCCTCGACGGCCCGAGCGTCGGCAGCCTGGTCGGGCTCGCGCTGCTCGGCGCCGCGGCGTACGCCGTCCCGGTCTGGCTGCTCGACCGCCAGCACCTGCTCGCCGCGGCCCGGCTCATCAGGAGGACGTCGTGAAGGCTCCCACCCGGGCGATCGCCCGGACCCTGCGACCGCTGGCCCGGACCGGTCGGCGGCTGCGCCGCCAGCACGGCCTGACCGTGATCGGCTGGCACCGGGTCGACGGCCGTCGTACCGACGGGCTCTCGACGGGGGTCGACGACTTCCGCGCCCACCTCGACGTGCTGGAGAAGGTGGACGCGCAGGTGCTGCCGCTGGAGTCGGCCGTCGCCCGGCTCCAGGCCGGGACGCTGCCCCCGCGGGCCGTCGCGCTGACCTTCGACGACGGCTACGCCAGCGTGGTCGAGACGGCCTGGCCGCTGCTGAAGGAGCGCGGCCTGGACGCCACCCTCTTCGTGGTCACGGGCAGCCTGGTCGGACCGATGCGCTTCGCCTGGGACGAGGGCGAGCGGGAGCCGGACCGGATCCGGCTGGCCACCGCCGACGAGCTCGTGGAGGCCGCGGGCCAGGGGCTCGCGCTCGGCTCGCACACGGTCACCCACCCGTGGCTGCCGGGCCTGGACCCGGCCCTGCTGGAGCACGAGCTGGGGGAGTCGCGCACCCGGCTGGAGGACCTGCTCGGGCGGCCCGTGCGCGCGGTCGCCTACCCGACGGGAGGCTGGTCGGGCGCGGTCCGTGCTGCGGCCGAGCGGGCCGGCTACACCACGGGCATCACCGTCGACCGCGGCACCAACACCGCCCGCACCCACCCGCTGGAGCTGCGCCGGTCGTTCGTGCCGGCCGCGGCGGCCGACCTGCGGCTGATCCTCGACGGCGCCTACACCTACCTGCGCCCGCTCGACACCTGGCGCCGCCGGGGGCCCGCGTGACCTCCCTGGCCGTGGTCGAGGAGACCACCGGCTCCGGCTCGCGCAGCCGGGGCCCGGTCGTCCTCGTCGTCGGGCTGGCCGCGCTGCTCGGCTTCGCCGCGGGCGTGCAGCCGGTCCTGGTGGTGGGCGGCCTGGCGGCCGCCGTCGTCGGCACCGCCCTGCTGCTGCACGTCGAGTGGGCGGCCCTGGCCGTGGTGGCCTCGGCGGTGTTCGAGGACTACCTCCACGTGATCGACGGGCGCGTGGTCAAGGTGCTGGCCGTGCTGCTGGTCGCGGCGTGGCTGCTGCGCCGCTGCCGCGGGCCGCTGCCGGGGGCCGTGCACGCTCCGGTGCTGCTGTCCGTGCTCGGCCTGCTCGTCGTGCTGCTCGCGGCGACGGTCGCGCACACCAACGGGACCGCGGGCCTCGCCGTCCTGCTGCGCTGGGCCGGCTTCCTCGCCGTCGTCGCCGTCCTCCTCGACTGCCTGCCGGCGCTCGTCAGCCCGGCCCGGCTGGCCCGGGCCTACGTCTGGTCCTGCACCGCGGCCGCGCTGTGCGGCCTGCTGACCTACCTGCTCGCCGACGAGCGGCGGGTCGTCGGCCCGCTCGGCGACCCCAACGACCTGGCCTTCTTCCTGCTGGCCGCGCTCCCGCTCGCCCTCGGCCTGCGGTCGCGCGCCACCACGCGCTGGCCGTACGGCGTCGCGACCGCGCTGCTCCTGCTCGCCCTGCTCGGCACCCTCTCGCGCGGCGCCCTGGTCGGCGCCGGGGTGGCCCTGCTCGTCGCCGTCGTGCTCGGGCAGCTCTCGCTGCGCGCGCTGGCCGGGCTGACCACGCTGCTCGGCCTGCTGGTCGCGCTGAGCCTGGTCGCCGTCCCCGGCCTGGTCGCGACCAGCCTCGACCAGAAGGAGCACGTCGCCGACCAGAACGTCTCCGAGCGGCTCGACCTCTGGGAGTCCGCGGGCCGGATGACGCTCGAGAACCCGGTGCTCGGGCTCGGTCCCGGTGCCTTCCAGCTCTCCCACGGCGACTACCTCGACCGGCTGCCCGACGACGTCAACCACCGGCTCGACGTCGCCCACAACACCTATCTGGAGACGTCCAGCGAGCTCGGCCTGCTCGGGCTGCTCGCCTTCCTCGCCGTCCTGGTCACCGGCTTCCTGGCCGCCCTGCTGACCTGGCGGCGCGAGCGCGACCCGCTCGCCGGCGCGGTCTGCTCCGCCCTCGCCGGTACGGCGGCCGCCGCCACCTTCGTCACCGAGCAGTACTTCCTCCCGCTCTGGCTGCTGGTGGCTCTCGGCGCCGGGCTCGCCGTGCGGTCGCCGCGGGAGACGGGGGCGACGACGTGAGCCGCGTCGTCCAGCTGCTGTCCCAGGCCGAGGGCGGGCCGGTCGACCACGCCGCCGACGTGGCCGCCGAGCTGGCGGCGCGGGGCGTGGACAGCCATCTCGTCGGGCCGGTCGGCCCCGGGACCGACCGGGCCCGGGCCGCCGGCGTGACCTGGCACGACGTGGCGCCGACCAGCAAGCGCGACGCGGCCGGCGCCGTGGCGACCGGCCGCCTGCTCGGACGGCTGCGCCCGGAGGTTCTGCACGCCCACGACCGCCGGGCCGGCTGGCTGGCCCGCGCGGCCGGTCCACTGCTGCCGGGCACGCGGGTCGTCTACACCCTGCACGGCGTCGCCGACGGGCTGTCCGACCTGGTCGCCGGCAACGCGCTCGCCGGGCCGCGCCGGCGTCGCGACCGGCTCTACTACCTGACCGGCGAGCGGCTGGTCACCCGCTGGGGGCGGGCCCGCGTGGTGACGCCGAGCGCCGCGGTCGCGTCGTACGCCGTCGAGCACGTCGGCCTGCCCGCCGACCGGGTGCACGTCGTCGCCAACGGGGTCGACCCGGACCACTACCCGGCCACGCCGCTGCCGGACGGTCCGCCGACGGTCGTCTGGGTGGGTCTGATGGGCGGCGTCAAGCGGCTCGACGTCCTGCTCGACGCCGCCGAGCGGCTGCCCGACGTCCGGGTGGTCGTGGTGGGCGACGGGCCCGACCGGGCCCACGTCGAGGACCGGGTACGCCGGGGCCCGCTCGCCGCCCGCGTGACCCTGACCGGCCGGGTCGCCGACCCGCGCCCGCACCTCGCCGGTGCGCACGCGCTCGCCCTGACCTCGGCGGCCGAGAACTGCCCGCTCGTCGTGCTGCAGGCGATGGCCTCCGGGCGCCCGGTCGTCGCGACCGCGGTGGGCGGCGTGCCCGAGCTGGTGCGCGACGGCGTGGAGGGCCGGCTCTGCGCGGCCGGTGACCCGGTGGCCTTCGCCGACGCGCTCGCCGACGTCCTGCACACCCCCGGCCGGGCGGCGGCGATGGGGGCGGCCGCCCACGAGCGGATCGGGTCGGGCTGGACGCTGCGGCACTGCGTCGACGGGCTCCAGGCCGTCTACGGGAGGGCGGTCGCGTGAGGGCGCTGATGGTCATCGCCGAGATGGGCACGGGCGGCGCCGAGACGGTGGTCAGCGACCTGGTCGCCCACCTCGCCGACCAGGGCGACCACGTTGCGGTGGCGAGCGAGCCGGGCTGGCGGGCCGAGCACCTGCAGGAACGCGGGGTGCGCACCGTCGCCGTACCCCTGCGCTCGCGCGGCCCGGGCGCGCTCGGCGTGGCCGCCGCGCGGATCCGGGGCGAGGTGCTGCGCCGCCCGGTCGACGTGCTGCACGCCCACAACGTGCGCGCCTCCGTGGCGGCCCACCTCGGGGCCCGCTGGCCCGCCCGTCGTACGCCGCTGATGAGCACCGTGCACGGCCTGGCCGAGAGCGACTACCCGACCGCGGCCCGGGTGCTCGACCGGGTCGCCGACCGGGTCGTCGCGGTCTCCGACGACGTCGCCGCGCGCCTGGAGCAGCACGGCCTGCGCCGTACCCGCCTGGACGTCGTGGAGAACGCGGCCGAGATGGGCGCCGGACCGGGCCGCGACCGGGCGCGGGCCGACCTCGGGATCGCGCCCGACGTCCCGGTCGTGCTGTGCCTGGCCCGGCTCGCCCCGCCCAAGCGCCATGATCTGCTGGTCGAGGCCTGGCGGCGGGTGCCGGCTCCCGCCGTGCTCCTGGTCGCGGGCGACGGCGAGCACCGTGACCGGGTCGCGGAGCAGGTCCGCGCGGCCGGCCTGGAGCACCGGGTGCGGCTGCTCGGCCAGCGGCGCGACGCGGCCCGGCTGCTGGCGGCCGCCGACGTCCTGGTGCTGCCCTCCGACCGCGAGGGACTGCCGATGACCGTGCTCGAGGCGATGGCGGCCGGCGTACCGGTCGTCGCGTCCGCGGTCGGCGGCCTGCGCTCCCTCGACGCCCGCACGGTCGAGCTGGTGGCCCCCGGGTCTCCGGCCGCGCTGGCCGACGGGCTGCTGCGCGTGCTGGGCAGCGCCTCGCAGCGGGCCGAGATGGCCGCCCGCGGTCGCGCGGCCGCGACCGCGCGCTTCTCCGTGGAGACGATGCGGGCCCGCTACCAGCGGATCTACGACGAGCTCAACCGATCGAGGCGCCCGTGACCCGGGTCGCCTGTTGCACCGAGCGAGGGAAGATCTCCCTCGCTCCGACTTGCGTGGGGGACACGCGGTGGAGTTGACATGGAACTGAAGGAAGTCGGTGGTGCCCTGTGGCGCCACAAGCTGCTCGTGCTGGTCGTGCTGCTGGTGACGGGGAGCGCTGCGGGCCTCGGCCTGTGGGCCGCGCCCAAGACCTACACCGCGACGACGACGGTCGCGACCGCCGAGGACCCCGCGGGCGCGGGCGTGGAGGACCCGGACTCGCTGCGGGGGACCCTCGCGGAGCTGGCCAACTCCCGCGACGTCCTCGATGAGGTGCGCGGCCGGCTGAGCGTGGACCGCTCGGTCGACGAGCTGCGCCGCTCGGTCGCCGGGGCGTGGGTCGAGGGCACCATCCTGATCCAGGTCACGGTGGACGACGCGGACCCGCAGGTCGCGGCCGAGATCGCCAACCTGGTCGCGGACGTGCTGCCCCTCTACGATCCCAGCACCGGATCGTTCCTGTTCACGGTCAGCAACGAGGCCGTCCCGCCGCGCACCTTCTCCAGCCCGGACCTGCTGCTCGGCGGCGGCGTCGCGGTGGTGCTCGGCCTGATCCTGGCCACCGGGGCGGCGCTGATGCGCGACCGTCGTACGACGAGCGTCGAGACGCCCCGCGAGGCCGAAAGCGCGGCCGGCGCGCCGGTGCTGGCCCGCATCGCCCGGCCCCGCGACTCGACCACGCTGCCGTCGCTCTACCCGGGTACGGCGGCCGCCGACACCTTCCGCCGGCTGCGCATCGCCCTCGAGGCCGAGGCCAGCTCCGAGCCGGTCGACCTGCTGGTCGTCGCCGGTGCGACCGAGGACGACGCCAGCGTCTGGCTCGGCGCCAACCTGGCCGTCTCGCTGGCCGTCGCCGGCCGGCAGGTGGTCCTGGTCGACGGACGGCTGGGCACGCGCCACGGCCGCCCGATCGCGACTGCCCCCGGCACCGCCGGCCTGTACGACGTCCTGACCGGGGCCGACCTGGTCGACGGGCTCAGCCAGGGCCCGGTCGACGGCCTGCAGGTGCTCCCGTCGGGGGACTGGGGCGGCGAGCCGACCGAGCGGCTGCTGGAGACCCGGTTCGCGACGGTCATGCAGGAGGCCACCCGGCGCTTCGACGTCGTCGTGGTGCTGGCCCCGGCGCTGGACGTCTGCGACGACGCGCGGGTGATGGCGGCCGGCGGGTCGCTGGTGCTGACGGTCTCGTCGGGCGCGGTCTCGCCGCAGCAGCTGCACCGGGCCGCGACCCGGGTCCGCTCGGTCGGTGCCCGGCTGCTCGGCACGGTGCTGCTGTCCAAGCAGACGACGCGGGCACCGCGCACCGTGCGCGCCGCGGCCTGACGGATCAGTCGGTGCGGACCCGCCGTACCTCCGCGAAGCGGGCGGCGGGTCGGCGGTCGACCGAGACCTGACCGGTCAGGGCGAGCGGCTGGAGGGCGACCAGGACGTCGCCCTCGCCGCGGCCGTTGCGGAAGTGCCGGAGCGTCTGGCGGGCCACCTCGCGGGCCGACGCGCGGACGTCGTGGTGGGACTCGACGTGGGCGCGACCGGCCTCGCCCTCGCTGGCGGCGCGGTCGGCGTCGACCAGCCGGGCGATGATGCTGTCGGCGAGCTGACGCACGTTCCCGACGTCGACCAGCACCCCGGCCTGCGGCGGAACGCTGTCCTCCATGCCGGTGGTCCGGGTCGCCACGACGCTGCGGCCCGCGGCCATCGCCTCCAGCGGCGCGACCGCCATGCCCTCCCAGCGCGAGGGCGCCGCCACCACGTCGGCGGCGGCCAGCCAGTCCTCGACGTCGTTGCGGGAGCCGACCAGCCTGACGTCGTCGAGCGTGTCGGCCCGCTGCTGGAGCTCGTCGCGGTCGGGCCCGTCGCCGACCAGGACCAGCAGCGCGCCGGGCACCCGCTCGCGGACGTGCGGCCAGGCGTCGAGCAGGTCGCCCTGACCCTTCTGCGCCGTCAACCTCCCCACGCACAGCACGGTGGGGACGTCGGGCAGGCCCAGCCGGCGGCGGGCCGCCTGCCGGGCCGCGTCGCCCCGGGGGTGGAACCGCTCGACGTCCACGCCGTTGAAGGCCACCGTCGCGCCGGCACGGATGCCCTGCTGCTCGCCGACGAGCTGCTCGCCGCGACTCACGCAGACCAGCTCGGTGGTCCAGCGCTGGGCGTGCCGCTCCCAGCGGATCGTCGCCCAGCGCAGCGGGCCGCGCACGGCCTCGAAGGACCACGCGTGCGGCTGGAACAGGGTGGTACGACGGCCGCGCACGGCCAGCCGCCCCGCGAGCCCGGCCTTGGCGCTGTGCAGGTGGACGACGTCGGGGTCGACCCGATCGACGATGCGCTGCAGCCGTCGTACCTCTCCGGGGACCGTGGGGCCGGGGCTGCGCCGGGCCTCCCAGCGCAGCACCCGGGCGCCGGCCCCGCGGGCGGCCGCGGCCAGCCAGCCGGACGACGGGCAGGCGACCGTCACGTCCCAGCCCCGGGCGACCTGGTCGCGCACGTAGCCGAGCAGGACGTCGGCCACGCCCTCGGTGGTGGGCTGGGCGACGTGCAGGACGCGGGGTACGGCGTCACCGAGCCGCGTGGGCGGGGTCCGGCGCGCGTCCTCCTCGGCCTCCGAGGCCGGCATCAGCACCAGCGGCCGGTCCCCGCCGGGCGCCGGCCGGGCCAGGGTGCGGGCGGTGCGGAGCAGGATCTTCACGTCCGTCCACAGCGACCAGTTCTCGATGTAGTGGTTGTCGAAGCGGACCCTGGCCTCGATGGGGGTGTCGCCGCGCAGGTCGTTGACCTGGGCCCACCCCGTGAGGCCGGCAGCGACCCGGTGGCGGTCGTCGTACCGCTCGTGCTGGGCGGTGAACTCCTGCACGAAGTAGGGCCGTTCCGGACGCGGGCCGACCAGGCTCATGTCGCCGCGCAGCACGTTGACCAGCTGGGGCAGCTCGTCGAGGCTGGTCCGCCGCAGGAACCGGCCCACCGGGCCGAGCCGGTCGTCGTGGTCGATGGACCAGGCGGTCGCGCTCTCCGCCTCCGAGGCGGGCTTCAGCGAGCGGAACTTGTAGAGCTGGAACGGCCGGCCGTGCCGGCCGACCCGCAGCTGGCGGAAGATCACGCCGGGTCCGGTCTCGACCCGCACGGCCAGGGCGCAGGCGAGCATGATCGGGGCGAGCAGCACCAGGGCGACCCCGGACGCGGTGACGTCGAGCAGCCGCTTCAGGAGGAGGGTCACCGGGCGCAGCCCCCAGCGCCGCAGGCGCATCAGGGCGATGTCACCGACCACCTCGACCCGGCGGTGGTGGTCGAGCCCCATCATCTCGAAGAAGCGGGGGACGACGAAGACCTGGTGGTCGCGCTCCAGGCACCGGCGTACGACGTCGGTGGTCTCCGCGTCCGGCTGGTCGGGGAAGGCGAAGACGACGTCGTGGACGCCGAGGTCGACCATCGCGCTCTCGAGCCGGTCCAGGCCGCCGAGGTAGGGGACCGGCAGGTCGCGCGGGTCGACCTGCGGGGCCGAGTCGACGATGCCGACCGGGCGGAGGCCGTGCTGGGGGCGGGCCAGGAAGGTCCGGGTCAACCGGACCCCGACCGTCCCGGCGCCGACGACGATCACGGGGTGGGAGCTGCGGCCGCTGCGCCGCAGCGCGTGGGCCAGCGCGTAGACCGCCGTCCGGAGCACCACCATCGCCACGAACGTCACGCCGGCGGTGGTCGCCAGCTCGAGCAGGGTCGAGGTGTCGAGCCGGCGGCTGGGGGCGGCGACCAGCAGCACGGTCGCCGCCACCGCGGCGGTGAAGGCCAGCTTGGGGACGTCCTCGATGACCGACAGGACCAGGCGTGAGCGGTGCAGCCCGGTCCCGGCAGCGGCCAGCACGGCGGCGACGGTGCCCACGGCGACCACGGTCGCCGACCAGCCCGGCCGGAGGACCACCACGGCCAGCAGGACCGAGAGCGGGTCGACCAGGACCAGCAGCGGGCGGATGCCGCGCAGCGGCAGTGCGTCTCGTGCGCCTGCGCGCATGCGGGCCCCCTGGGTTCCTCGGCGTTCCTCGGCCGAGACGAACGGGGGACTCATGCCCCGTGGTCGGGGGTCGGGAAACCCCGGGTCCCGCCTGCCAGGATGGGAAGGTGCCGCTGACGCTCCCGCCGTTCGTCCTCGGGTTCGCCGATCGGGGTCCCGCCTGGGCGGCCTGGGTCGACCGGCTGCCGCGGCTCGTCGACGACGTGCTGGCCGAGTGGGAGCTGACCCGGGACGGCGAGCCGATGCACGGCTGGACCGCGCTGGTGCTCCCGGTCCTCGACCGCTCGGGGACCCGGGCCGTCCTGAAGCTGGTCTGCCCGCCGGTGCCCGGTCTCGAGGAGGAGACGCATGAGGCGCTCGCGCTGCAGCGGATCGGGGGCGACGGCGCCGTACGCCTGCTGCGCGCCGACCCCGGCCGCCGGCTGCTGCTCCTCGAGCGACTGCACCAGGAGGACCTGACGCAGGTGTGGGACGTCGAGGCCTGCGAGGTGGTCGGCGGGCTCTACGCGCGGATCCACGTCCCGGCGCCGCCCCAGCTGCGGCCGCTCACGTCGTACGTCGAGGCCTGGACCGACCGGCTGGCCGCCCTGCCCCGCGACGCCCCGGTCCCACACCGGCTGGTCGAGCAGGCGGTCTCGCTCGGGCGCGACTTGGTCGCCGACCCCGGCAGCGACGGCACGATGATCCACGGCGACCTGCACTACGAGAACGTGCTCGCCGCCGACCGCGAGCCGTGGCTGGTCATCGACCCCAAGCCGGTCAGCGGCGACCCGCACTACGAGGTCGCGCCGTTGCTCTGGAACCGCTGGGACGAGCTGGCCGGCGACTACCGCGACGGCGTACGACGGCGCTTCCACGCGACGATCGACGCGGCGGGGCTCGACGAGGACCGGGCTCGCGACTGGGTGGTGGTGCGGATGCTGCACCAGGCCCTCTGGGAGCTGGAGGAGCCGCGGTCGCCGGACAAGGGCTGGCTGACCACGTGCGTGACGATCGCCAAGGCGGTGCAGGAGTGAGCCACCTCGTCTCCGTCAACGTCGGCACGCCCCGCGAGGCGGACTGGGCGATGATCGGCCGCACCAGCATCGACAAGCTCGCCGTCCCCGGACCGGTCATGGTCGGCCGGCTCGGTCTCGCCGGTGACCAGGTGTCCGACCGGCGCCACCACGGCGGCGCCGACCAGGCCGTCTACGCCTTCGCCCGTGAGGACCTCGACGCGTGGGCCGCCGAGCTCGGGCAGGAGGTCCGCGACGGCCAGTTCGGCGAGAACCTCACCACCGCCGGCATCGACGTCAACGAGGCCGAGATCGGCGAGCGGTGGCGGATCGGCGACGTCGTCCTCGAGGTCGCCTCGGTCCGCACCCCCTGCCAGGACTTCAAGGTCTGGATGGGCCGCTCCGGGTACGACGACACCGCCTGGGTCCGCCGCTTCGCCCAGGTGGCCCGCCCCGGTCCCTACCTGCGGGTGCTCGCCGAGGGCGAGCTCGCGGCCGGCGACCCGCTCGAGGTCGTCCACCAGCCCGGTCACGGGGTGACCGTCTCGCTGGTCTTCCGGGCCCTGCTGCTCGACCACCACCTGCTCCCGCGGCTGGTCGACGTCGACGGCCTGGCGGCCAAGGTGCGCCGCCGCGCCCAGGAGTACGTCGCCGCGCAGGGCTGAGGGGTGGCGCGTGAGTTTCATCGGCTGGCCGATGAAACTCACGCCGGGACGACAAAGGTTCATCGTCCAGGCTCCAGTTTCATCGGCCAGCCGATGAAACTCTCATCCGGCCGGCGCCGACCAGTCGTACGACGCGACGCGGGCAACCCACCTGAGGATTCCGGACACGCTCGCCCGTTCGGGTTACCCGCGAGTTGTCTAGTGACGTAGGTTACTCCGCAACAAGCCGCGCTTGGGAGGGTGCCGGGGACCGCCAGCCTCCCGCCGCCATCCCCTGCAGGAGTGACATGCCCGCCAACCATGACACGAGCTTCGTCGACCATCTCGAGCCCAACGTGGCCGTGCAGTTCCTCAACCGGGTGGCCGCCACCCCCGGCACCGAGGCCTTCCGCTTCCCGCGAGGGGAGGCCTGGGAGTCCGTCACCTGGCAGCAGGCCGGGGACCGGGTCTCCCGGCTCGCCGCCGGGCTGCTCGCCCTCGGCCTCGAGCCCGAGCAGCGGGTCGGCATCGCCGCCGGCACCCGCTACGAGTGGATCCTCTCCGACCTGGCCGTGATGTGCGCCGGGGCCGCGACGACCACCGTCTACCCGACCACGAACGGCGAGGACACGGCGTACATCCTCGGTGACGCGGAGTGCCGCGTGGTCTTCGCCGAGGACGACGAGCAGATCGCCAAGCTGCGCGAGCACAAGAACGAGCTGCCGCACCTGGCGAAGGTCGTGACCTTCGACGGCGCCACCGACGGTGACTGGATCATCGACCTCGACGGTCTCGCCGAGCTCGGTGAGGCCTACCTCGCCGACCACCCCGACGTGATCGAGCAGACCGCCAAGTCGATCCCGCCGGACCAGCTGGCGACGCTGGTCTACACCTCCGGCACCACCGGCAAGCCCAAGGGCGTGCGGCTCAAGCACAGCTCCTGGGTCTATGAGGGCGCGGCGATCAAGGCCCAGGACATCCTGCACGAGGACGACCTGCAGTTCCTGTGGCTGCCGATGGCCCACGTGTTCGGCAAGGTGCTGCTCTCGACCCAGCTGGCCTGCGGCTTCGCGACGGCCATCGACGGCCGGGTCGACAAGATCGTCGAGAACCTCGGCATCGTGAAGCCCACCTTCATGGGCGCCGCGCCGCGCATCTTCGAGAAGGCCCACGGCCGGATCGTCACGATGCAGGCGGCCGAGGGCGGTCTGAAGGAGAAGCTGTTCCTCAAGGCGTTCGAGGTCGGCATCAAGGTCGACAAGCTCAAGCGCGAGGGGCAGGGCGTCCCGTTCCTGCTCAACCTGCAGCACGGGCTCTTCGACAAGCTGGTCTTCAGCAAGGTGCGCGACCGGTTCGGTGGCCGGGTCCGGTTCTTCATCTCCGGGTCCGCGGCGCTGAACTCCGAGATCGCGGAGTGGTTCCACGCGGCCGGCATCCTCATCCTCGAGGGCTACGGCATGACCGAGAACTCCGCGGGCGCGACGGTCAACCACCCCGAGGAGTACAAGATCGGCACGGTCGGCCCCGCGCTGCCCGGCGCGGAGATCCGCATCGGCGAGGGCGACGAGGTCCAGATCAAGGGCCCCCACGTCATGGAGGGCTACCACAACCTCCCCGAGGAGACCGCCAAGGCGTTCACCGAGGACGGCTGGCTGCGCACCGGCGACAAGGGCAGCATCGACGCCGACGGCTTCCTCACCATCACCGGCCGGATCAAGGACCTCTTCAAGACCTCCGGCGGCAAGTACATCGCCCCGTCGGCGATCGAGTCGAAGTTCAAGGCGATCTGCCCCTACACCAGCCAGTTCATGGTCTTCGGCAACGAGCGCAACTTCGTGGTCGCGCTGGTCACCCTCGACCCCGACGCGATCGCGGGCTGGGCCGAGGAGAACGGCCAGGCCGGTAAGTCGTACACCGAGATCGTGTCGTCCCCGGAGGTCAAGGCGCTCGTCGGCGGGTACGTCGAGCAGCTGAACGCCAGGCTGAACCGCTGGGAGACCATCAAGAAGTGGGAGATCCTCGACCACGACCTGACCATCGAGTCCGGGGAGCTCACGCCCTCGATGAAGGTCAAGCGCAACATCGTCGAGGACAACAACAAGGACCGCATCGCGGCCTTCTACGTCTGAGCCCGCTCCACGCCGAGTCGGCGTGAGCTCGCTGCCGAGTCGGCGCGAGCTCGCGCCGACTCGGCAGTTCGGGGTCCGGATTGACTCGTTCGAACAGGTGTTCGATGATGGGGTGTGTCCTCCGCCGCCCCCGACCTGAGCCAGCTGGACCAGCTGCGGGCGCGCATGCAGGGGATGGCCGGCGGGATGCCCCGGGCGGCGCTGCCGGTCCACCCGGCGCTGTCCGGGGTGGTGCAGCTGTACGCCGGCGCCAGCTACGAGGTCGACGGGCTGGGCCTGGCGATGACCCTGCTGGCCGGGCCGTCGCGGGCCGGGGAGTGGTGCGCGGTCGTCGGGATCCCCGACTTCGGGGTCGAGGCCGCGGCCGAGGCCGGCGTCGAGCTGTCGCGCACCGTGCTGGTGCCCGAGCCGGGGGAGCAGTGGCTGGAGGTCACCGCCGCGCTCGTCGACGTCGCGCCGGTCGTGCTGGTGCGCCCGGGCGGCCGGGTCGCGGCCTCGGTCGCCGAGCGGATGGGGGCGCGGCTGCGCAAGCGCGCCGCGGTGCTGCTGGTCCAGGGCGAGTGGCCGCGCTGCGAGGCCCGGCTCGGCGTCGAGGAGCCGGTCTGGTCGGGGGTCGGGCAGGGCCACGGGCACCTCCGGGCCCGCCGGGCCGCGGTCGTCGTACGACGGGGGGCGGCGCCGCCCCGCCGCTCCGAGCTGTGGCTGCCCGACCCGGTGGCCGGGGCGCGCCGGGCCGAGCCCGCCGTACGCGCTCTGGAGGAGGCCGGATGACCGGCGTCCTGGAGAAGCGGGTCCTGGTGGTCTGGTGCCCGGACTGGCCGGTGGTCGCGGCCGCCGGCGAGGCCGGGCTGCCCGACCGGCTGCCCGCGGCGGTCTTCCACGCCAACCTGGTCCAGGCCTGCAACGAGCCCGCCCGCGCCCTCGGCGTACGACGGGGGATGCGGCGGCGCGACGCCCAGGGCCGGTGCCCCGAGCTGGCCGTGCTGGCGGCGTCGCCCGAGCGCGACGCGCGCGCCTTCGAGGACGTGCTGGTCGCGGTCGAGCAGCTCCGCCCCGGCATCGCCCCGCTGCGACCCGGGCTGGTGGCCCTGCGCTCGCCGGGCCGCTTCTACGGCGGCGAGGAGGAGGCGGGCGCGGTGCTCGCCGAGCGGCTGGTGACGCTGGGGGTCTGGGACAGCCGCACCGGCGTGGCCGACGAGCTGTTCACCGCCGAGCAGGCCGCGCGCCGGGCCCGGTCGCAGGAGAGCCTGGTGGTGCCCGCGGGCGGGTCGCCCGACTTCCTGCGCACGCTGCCGGTCGAGGTGCTCGACGACCCCGACGCGGTGAGCCTGCTGCGCCGGCTGGGGCTGCGCACCCTCGGCGACCTGGGCCGGCTGCGCGCGGCCGACGTCCGCGACCGGTTCGGCAGCCACGTCGCCTGGGTGCACCGGGTGGTCGGTGGCGACGGGGCGGTCCACCTCCCCACCCGCACGCCGCCGCCGGAGCTCGAGCGGCACGTCGACTTCGAGCCGCCTCTCGACTCGGCGGAGACGATCGTGTTCAGCGCCCGCCGTACGGCCGAGGCGTTCGTGGCGGGTCTCGCCCAGCAGGGGCTGGTCTGCACCGAGGTGCGGGTCGAGGCGCGCTGCGAGGGTGAGGACCCCGAGGGTCGGCCGGCGTCGGTGCGGAGCTGGCTGCACCCCCGGTTCTTCACCGCCGCCGACCTGGTCGACCGGCTGCACTGGCAGTTGCAGGGTGGGTTCAGGGCCGGTGACGTGAGCCGGCCGGTGGAGCGGGTTCGGTTCGTGCCCGAGACCGTGGTCCCCGACGCGGTGCACGCCGACGTGCTGTGGGGCGGCACCGACGAGCGGGTCGAGCGCGGCATCGCCCGGGTGCAGGGCATGCTCGGCCACGACGCGGTCGTCGTACCCGTCCTCCAGGGCGGGCGGGGTCCGGCCGACCGCCAGGCCTGGGTGCCGTGGGGCGAGCGGCCGACCGGGCTGCGTCCGACGGGTCCGCCGTGGCCCGGCAGCCTGCCCCCGCCCGCCCCGGCGCGGGTGCTGCGCACCCCCTGGCCCGCCGAGGTGTACGACGCCGCCCGCCGCCCGGTCGCCCTCGACGACCGAGGGGCGCTGAGCGCCGACCCGGCGGTCTTCCGGCCCGGTCCCGACGAGGACCGCCAGCCGGTCGCGGCCTGGGCCGGACCGTGGGTGGTCGAGGAGCAGTGGTGGGAGTCCGGCGGCCGCCGGGTGGCCCGCTTCCAGGTGGTCGGCGTCGACGGGCGGGCCTGGCTGCTCACCCTCGACGGCGACGTCTGGTGGACCGAGGCAGGGTACGACTAGTGGGCTGGAACAACCCCGCCAACATGTCCTGGGGCGACCTGGAGGCCCGGCTCTCCGGCCGCCGGCGGCCGACCGATCCCGAGGCCCCGATCTCGACGCGCAAGCACCGGCGCGAGCAGGTCGTGGTCACCCGCCCGTCCGGCCCGGTCACGCCGTACGCCGAGCTGCACTGCCACAGCAGCTTCAGCTTCCTCGACGGCGCCAGCGGGCCGGACCACCTGGTCGTCGAGGCGGCCCGGCTGGGTATGCACGCGCTGGCCATCACCGACCACGACGGCTTCTACGGCGCTCCGCTGTTCGCCGAGACCGCGCAGCAGCACGACGTGCGCACCGTCTACGGCGCCGAGCTCTCGCTGGGCCTGAGCCGGCCGCAGCTGGGCGTGGCCGACCCGGAGGGCAGTCACCTGCTGGTGCTGGCCCGGGGGGTGGAGGGCTACCACCGGCTGGCCGCCGCGATCACCGACGCCCAGCTGCGCGGCGACGAGAAGGGCCGCCCGCTCTACGACCTCGACGAGCTGGCCGAGCGGGGGCGGGGCCACTGGCTGGTGCTCACCGGCTGCCGCAAGGGCACCGTCCGCCAGGCCCTCGCGAGCGCCGGCCCCCGGGCGGCCGCCGAGGAGGTCGACCTGCTGGTCGCGCGCTTCGGCGCCGAGCACGTCGCGGTCGAGCTGACCGACCACGGCTTCCCCCTCGACACGTCCCACAACGACCAGCTGGCCGCGGTGGCGGCCGACCGCGGGCTGCCGGTCGTCGCCACCAACAACGTCCACCACGCGACCCCCTCCGGGCACCGGACCGCGGCGGCGATGGCCGCCGTACGGGCCCGGCGGAGCCTGGCCGAGATGGACGGCTGGCTGCGGCCGTCGGGCGCGGCCAGCCTGCGCTCCGGCGCGGAGATGGCCCGCCGCTTCGCCCGGCATCCCGATGCCGTCCCGCGCAGCGTCGTCCTCGCCGACGAGTGCGCCTTCGACCTCCAGAAGGCCACCCCGCGGCTGCCCAAGAACGGCATCCCCGAGGGGCACACGCCGATGAGCCGGCTGCGCGAGCTGACCGAGCGCGGCTTCGCCGAGCGGTACGCCGGCCGCGACCTCGAGGTCGACGCGCGGGCCAAGGTCGAGATGGAGCTGGAGGTGATCGACCGCAAGGACTTCGCCGGCTACTTCGTCATCGTCCACGACATCGTCGAGTTCGCCCGGTCCCAGCAGATCCTCTGCCAGGGCCGGGGGAGCGCGGCCAGCTCGGCGGTCTGCTACGCCCTCGGCATCACCGCGATCGACCCGGTCTTCTACCGGCTGCCGTTCGAGCGGTTCATCTCCTCCCACCGCGACGAGGAGCCCGACATCGACGTCGACTTCGACTCCGACCGCCGCGAGGAGGTCATCCAGTGGGTCTACGACACCTACGGCCGCCACAACGCCGCCCAGGTCGCCAACGTGATCGGCTACCGCCCCAAGATGGCCGTCCGCGACGCCGCCAAGGCGCTCGGGCACGCCCCCGGCCAGCAGGACGCGTGGTCCAAGCAGGTCAGCTCCTGGAGCGAGGTGACGGCCGGCGATGACGTGCCCCAGCAGGTCGTCGAGCTGGCCAACGACCTGCTCGGGGCGCCGCGCCACCTCGGCATCCACTCCGGCGGGATGGTGCTCACCGAGCGGCCGATCGGCGAGGTCTGCCCGATCGAGCGGGCCCGGATGGACAAGCGCACCGTGCTGCAGTGGGACAAGGACGCCTGCGAGTTCATGGGCCTGGTGAAGTTCGACCTGCTCGGCCTCGGCATGCTCTCCGCCCTCGACCACATGATGCGGATCTCCGAGACGCACCTCGGGGAGGCGTGGGAGCTGAGCACGGTGCCGAAGGAGGAGCCGGCGGTCTTCGACATGCTCTGCCGGGCCGACTCGATCGGGGTCTTCCAGGTCGAGAGCCGGGCCCAGATCGGCACCCTGCCGCGGCTGCAGCCGCGCACGTTCTACGACCTGGCCATCGAGATCGCGCTGATCCGGCCCGGCCCGATCCAGGGCGGCGCCGTCCATCCCTACATCCGCCGCGCCACCGGCCGCGAGCCGATCACCTACCCCCACGAGGACCTGGTCCCGGTGCTGGAGCGCACCCTCGGCGTCCCACTCTTCCAGGAGCAGCTGATGGACATGGCCAAGGCCATCGGGGACTGCACCCCCGACGAGGCCGACCTGCTGCGTCGGGCGATGGGCTCCAAGCGCGGCATCGAGCGGATCGAGAGCATCAAGGAGAAGCTGTACGCCGGGATGGCCCGCCGCGGGCTGGTCGGCGAGGACGCCGACGCGATCTACCTGAAGATCCTCTCCTTCGCGAACTTCGGCTTCGCCGAGAGCCACTCGCTGTCCTTCGCCAAGCTCGTCTACGCCAGCTCGTGGTTCAAGCTGCACTACCCCGGGGCGTTCCTGGCCGCGCTGCTGCGGGCCCAGCCGATGGGCTTCTACTCCCCGCAGTCCCTGGTCGGCGACGCCCGGCGACATGGCGTCAGCGTGCTGCGCCCCGACCTCGCCGTATCGCGGGCCACGGCCGACCTGGAGCTGCTGCCCGGGGCCGCCCCCGGCGCGACCGGCCTGGCCGACTGCCTCCGCGACCACCCCGACCGGACGGACTTCGTCCCCGGGACGCCCGACCCGACCCCGGCCCACCGGCGCGACACGTCGTACGCCGTCCGGCTGGGGCTGGACTCCGTGCGTGGCATCGGCACCGCGGTCGCCGAGCGGATCGTCGCCGCCCGCGCCGAGCGGCCCTTCGACGACCAGCTCGACCTGTCGCGGCGCGCCGGCCTGGACGCACGGCAGCTGGAGGCGCTGGCCACCGCGGGGGTGTTCGAGAGCGCCGGGCTGAGCCGCCGCCGCGCGCTGTGGAACGCCGGCTGGACCGAGCGCGACGACCAGCTGGAGGGGCTGCGGATGACCGCCGACGCCCCCGAGCTGCCCGAGATGGGCGCGGTCGAGACCACCCTCGCCGACCTGTGGGCCACCGGCATGACCCCCGAGGCGCACCCCTTCGTCCACCTCCGGCCGCGGCTGGCCGCCGGCGGGATCCGCAGCGTCACCGACCTCCAGCAGGTCGACTCCGGCCGCCGGGTCAGCGTCGCCGGCATGATCACCCACCGTCAGCGCCCGGGCACCGCCGGTGGCGTCACCTTCCTCAACCTCGAGGACGAGACCGGCATGCTCAACGTCATCGTCACGGTCGGGGTCTGGCGCCGCTACCGCGAGGTCGCCACCTCGTCGGCCGGCATGGTCATCCGCGGCGTGCTCGAGCACGAGGACGGCGCCACCAATCTCCTCGCCGACCGCCTCGGTCCGCTGGAGGAGGTCGATCCGACCGCCGGAGCGGCCCTGAAGGCCCGGCACCGGTCACGGGACTTCCACTGACAGTGCCCACCGTCACCTGCCGGCTGAGGGGGTTTCGACGGGCGTTCAGGACTTCGTCCTTCGCTGCTCAATCACCGGTGGCGCACAGGCGACGCACAGGATCCTGGCCTTCCATGGTCCCCATGAGCGATCACCACCACGGCCACGACGAGCTAGAGGATCACGACCTCGGCCTCTCCCACGACCTCCCCAAGATCGTGGAGCGCAACCGGCTCGGCCGGCGCGGCGTCCTGTCGATCTTCGGCGGCGTCGGTGCCGCGGCGGCGCTGGTCGCCTGCGGCTCCGACGGCAGCAGTACGACGATCAGCTCCTCCGCGAGCGCGTCCGCGTCCGCCGGCGGCGGCCCCGGCGGCACCCCGCCCGACGGTGCGCCGGGCGGCGGCGGGCGGATGGGCACCGAGTCGGACGTGGAGGTCGCCGACGGCGAGATCCCCGAGGAGACCGCCGGCCCCTACCCGGGTGACGGCTCCAACGGGCCCAACGTGCTCAGCGAGTCCGGGATCGTCCGCAGCGACCTCACCACCAGCTTCGGCGACGCCTCCGGGGTGGCCGAGGGCGTCCCGACCACGGTCCGGCTGAAGGTCTACGACCTCAACGGCGACGACATCACCGTCCTCAGCGGCGCCGCGGTCTACCTGTGGCACTGCGACCGCAACGGCGACTACTCGATGTACTCCGAGGCGGTCGTCGACGAGAACTACCTGCGCGGGGTCCAGGAGACCGACGCCGACGGGATGGTCGAGTTCACGACGATCTTCCCCGCGGCGTACTCCGGCCGCTGGCCGCACATGCACTTCGAGGTCTACCAGTCGCTGGCCGACGCGACGACGTACACGAACAAGCTCCGCACCTCGCAGCTGGCCATCCCCGAGGCGACCTGCGACGAGGTCTACGCGACCGAGGGCTACGAGCAGAGCGCGACCAACATGGAGCAGACCCCGCTGGACAGCGACAACATCTTCTCCGACGGCTACTCGCTGCAGATGGCCAAGGCGACGGGGTCAATCGACGAGGGCTACACGCTCACCCTGAACGTCCCGATCTGAGGCGATTGCCGGGGTGCGCGTCCGCCGGGGGATGATGGGCGGGTGCCTTCCGCCCTGCCCGCGGGCGACCCCGTCCCCGCCGACGGGACGCTGCCCGAGACCGCGCTCGCGGAGCTCGGCCAGCGGTCGTTCGGCTTCTACGTCCACGTCCCGTTCTGCACGGTGCGCTGCGGCTACTGCGACTTCAACACCTACACCGCCGAGGAGCTCGGCCCGGTCGGCGGGGCGCCCGGCGCCTCCCGGGCGACGTACGCCGAGGCCGCCATCACGGAGGTACGACGGGCGCGGGCCGTGCTCGGCGACGTCGACCTCCCGGTCTCGACCGTCTTCTTCGGCGGCGGCACGCCCACCCTGCTGAGCGCGGCCGACCTCGGCTCGGTGGTCGCCGCGATCGCGGCCGAGTTCGGCCTGGCCGACGACGCCGAGGTGACGACCGAGTCCAACCCCGACAGCGTCGCGCTGTGGGACCTGGAGGAGCTGCGCGCGGTCGGCATCAACCGGCTCTCGTTCGGCATGCAGTCCTCGGTCGACCACGTGCTGAAGGTGCTGGACCGGACCCACGACCCGCTCCGGGTGCCCGCGGCGGTGCAGTGGGCGCGCCAGGCCGGCTTCGACAACGTCAGCCTCGACCTCATCTACGGCACGCCGGGGGAGAGCGTCGCGGACTGGGAGGCGTCGGTCGAGGCGGCCCTCGCGTGCGCGCCGGACCACGTCTCGGCGTACTCCCTCATCGTCGAGGACGGCACCGCCCTGGCCCGCCAGGTCCGCCGCGGCGAGCTGCCGATGCCCGACGAGGACGATCTCGCCGACAAGTACCAGCTCGCCGACGAGCGGTTCGAGGCCGCCGGCCTCGGCTGGTACGAGGTGTCGAACTGGTCGACCGGGCCGGCCACCCGGTGCCGCCACAACCTCCTCTACTGGACCGGCGCCGACTGGTGGGGTGTCGGCCCCGGCGCGCACTCGCACGTCGGCGGCGTCCGCTGGTGGAACGTCAAGCACCCGGCCGCGTACGCCGACCGGCTGGCCGCCGACCGCAGCCCCGCCCACGCCCGCGAGCTGCTCGGCCAGGAGGACCGCCGGGTCGAGCAGGTGCTCCTCGAGCTGCGGCTGCGCGACGGGCTGCCGGTGAACGTGCTCGACCGGGCCGGCCGGGCCGCGGTCGGGGGCCTGGTCGCCGACGGTCTGCTCACGATCGCGTCCGAGCGGCTGGTCCTCACCCCGCGGGGCCGGCTGCTCGCCGACGCGGTGGTCCGCGACCTGCTGCCCTGAGGGTCCTAGGGTGTGCGCATGACGCAGGGACCGGAGTACCCCAGCCCGCAGGACCCCTCGGGCGAGGAGCCCACCCAGCCCTACGGCGCGCGGCCCTACGGCCAGGAGCCCTACAGCCAGCAGCCGCCGCCTCCGTCACAGGAGTCGTGGGGTCAGCAGCCGCCCCCGCCGTACACGCAGGGCTACACCCAGCCGCAGCCCGGCTACCCGGCCTACCCCGGCTTCCCGGGCGCGCCGTACGGCGCCTCGCCCGCCGCGCCGTACGGCATCCACCCGACGACCGGCATCCCGTACTCCGAGAAGTCCAAGCTGGTCGCCGGGCTGCTGCAGATCCTGCTGCCGCTCGGCATCGGCCGTTTCTACATCGGCGACACCGGCATCGGCGTCGCGCAGTTGCTGGTCACGCTCTTCACCTGCGGCATCGGCTCGCTGTGGCCGATCATCGACGGCATCATCCTGCTGGCCTCGGACAGCAAGGACGCGCAGGGGCTGATGCTCCGCAGCTGATCTGTCTGCGAGATCAGATGGGTCTCGGTACGCCGGGTTCCGTCCTCGCGAGCTCGGTCGGAACCCGGCTACTCGACCTCCCCGCCTGCTCTCCGGCGTGACCGGCTCGTGCCTCGCCCGGTCACGCCGGAGAGGCGGTGACGAAGTCGATGAGCTCCTCGACGCGGCCGAGGAGGGCCGGGTCGAGGTCGTGGTACGACGAGACGCGGCCGAGGATCTGCTTCCAGGCGCGGGCGATGTCGGCCTGGTCGCGGTGCGGCCAGCCGAGGTGCTGGCAGACGCCCTTCTTCCACTCGATCGAGCGCGGGATGTCGGGCCAGCGCTCGAGGCCGACCCGCTCCGGCTTGACCGCGGCCCAGACGTCGATGAACGGGTGGCCGACGATCAGCACGTGCTTGCCGACCGGTGACTTCGCGACCGCCTGGGCGATCCGGCTCTCCTTGGAGCCGCGGACCAGGTGGTCGACGAGCACGCCGACCTTGCGGTCCGGGCCGGGGCGGAAGGCGCGGAGGTGCTCGGAGAGGTCGTCGACGCCGTCGAGGTACTCCACGACCACGCCCTCGACGCGCAGGTCGTCGCCCCACACCTTCTCGACCAGCTCGGCGTCGTGGCGACCCTCGACGAAGATCCGGCTGGCCCGGGCGACCCGGGCCTTCGCGTCGTGGACGGCGACCGAGCCGGACGCGGTGTGCGTCGGCTTCGCGGGGGCGCTCTGGCGCACCGGCGCCACCAGGATCACCGGGCGACCCTCGAGCAGGAAGCCGGCTCCGAGGGGGAAGGTGCGCCGCCGCGAGCGCCGGTCCTCGAGGGTCAGGGTGTGCAGGTCGCGGTCGACCGCGACGATCTCGCCCACCCAGTCGGTGGTGACCTCCTCGACCACGGCGCCGAGCTCGGCCGGCGCCTCGACGGCCCGCCCACGCTTGGGCGCGCGCCAGTCGCCGGAGAGGACGTCGGAGCCGTATCGATCTGCCACGTCATCACGCTAGGTCCCACCGCCGACAGTTGACGGCAGGCCGCGCCGGATCACTCGTCCTGTGACTCTTCCGACTCCTCCGAGGACTGGTCGGCCTGCTTGCCGCCGTCCAGCAGGCCCTCGACGGTCTCGCCGTCGTCGAGGCCCTCGGCCAGCGGGTTGTCGTCGGCCGGGACCAGGTCCTCGGGCAGCGCCTCGTCGGGGACCCCGGGCTCGTTCTCGTGCTCGCTCATGCCCCGGTGGTACCCGCTCAGGCCAGCGGCAGGCGCTTCCCGCTCCGGGGCAGCTGCTCGTAGCCCCGGCGTACGGCGTCGGCGAGCTCCTCGGTCGGGTAGGGCCACTGGGTCGCGGCCAGGGCCTGCTCGGCCGGCACACCCTGTGCGGCCAGGGTGCGGATGTTCTCGGCGACGATCCCGATCGCGTTGCGCTGCTCCTCGACGAAGTCGCGGTCCACGGGCGCACCGTGCCCCGGGACGACGACGCTGGCCGAGGTGGTCAGGCCCAGGACGATGTCGAGGGTCCACGGCCATTCCAGCGGGTAGCAGTCGCCCCCGAACCCCGGGACGGCGTGCCGCGCCGCCGACTCCTCGACCAGGTCGCCGGCGAGCAGCACGTCCGCGTCCGGGACCCGGACGACCAGGTCGCCGCCGGTGTGGCCACGTCCGGGGTGCACCAGCTCGACGAACCGGTCGCCGAGGTCGAGCGTGAGCGCCGAGGAGAAGGTGTGGTCGGCCGGCACGATCCGGGTCGCCAGCACCTCCTCGCGCTGCGGGTCGTCGCGGTCGGCGTCGTACAGGGCCCGGATCCGCTCGCCCGCGGCGACGGTGCCGGCCGCGGCGGTCTCGTGGGCGTGGATCGGGACGGCGCCGTACGACGTCCGGAACTCGTCGTTGCCGAAGGTGTGGTCGAAGTGCTCGTGGGTGTTGACGATGCCCACGACGGGGCCCACGCCGAGCCGGCGTACGTCCTCGACGACCTCCCGCGCGGCGAGGCCGGAGGCGTGCGTGTCGACGACCAGCAGTCCGTCGGCACCGCCGACGAGGGTCACGTTGACGTCGAACCAGGTGTAGCGCGCGACCCAGATCCGGTCCGCGACCTCGGTGAAGGGCACGCCTGCAGGCTAGGCCACCGGGGTCAGCAGAGCCCGGCGTGCAGCTCGCGGCGCAGCATCTCGCCCAGCTCCGCCGTGCTGCGGGCGGTGCGGGGGAACTCGATGTCGGTGAGGTGGGCGCCGTCGACGTCGATCCACCGCACCTGGACGCTGGCGGGGGAGAGGTCGGCGAGCGCCACCCCGACCAGCCGGGACATCGGGATGCCGGTCGTCGTGGAGACGGCCCGGCGCAGCTCCTCCTGGTGGCAGGTGTTGGCGTGCTCGACCGAGCGCTGCAGGTAGCCGCGGTTGAGGTGGTGGGACGGGGAGCGGAAGTGCTCGAGCGGGACCCGGTGCTGCTGGTCGGGACGGTCGTCGCCCGTCGGCGTGGGCCGGGTCAGCAGTGCGAAGTTAAGCTCCAGGACGACCACGTGGCGGGTCTCCTCGCAGCAGGCACAGTCCTCGACCCCACGCGTCTCGAGGCGACCGGC
Source organism: Nocardioides lianchengensis (assembly GCF_900101465.1). Lineage (GTDB taxonomy): Bacteria > Actinomycetota > Actinomycetes > Propionibacteriales > Nocardioidaceae > Nocardioides > Nocardioides lianchengensis. The sequence continues at coordinate 65,792 of NZ_FMZM01000010.1, read as the reverse complement.
GAGGGTCAGCGTGACGGCCCGCTCGTCGGAGCCGGGGCCGCCGAGGCCGCTCTCGACCGTGATCAGGGCGCTGCGGTGGTGCTCGGCAGCGTCCGCGAGCTCGCTGCCCGGCGGGCAGGAGAACGTCGGGGTGCCGTGCACGTCCTGCATGCCGAGGGCGTCCTCGGCGAGCACGCTCGGGTGGCCGTCGACGACCAGGCTCACGCCGGCCGGGCACGCGAGGATGCTCCGGGCCTCGCCCGCGAGCTGGGCGGGGTCGAGCATCGGACGGGTGGTGGGATCCGCGGTCATGGCGCCTCCTGGTCAACTTAGGCAAGGCTAACCTACGCGATCGATCGGCGACGCGGAAGTCGGTGGTCCGGATCGCGAACCGTGCTCCGTCAAGGCCTGCTAGTAGAGTTGGCACTCCGGTCAATCGAGTGCCAGGCGGGCAGCGGAGGAGGCGAGATGCAGGAGGAGCGGCGGCTCGCGGTCCTGCGGGCGATCGTCGAGGACTACGTCGCCACCGAGGAGCCGGTCGGGTCCAAGGCGCTGGTCGAGCGGCACGGCCTCGGCGTCTCGCCGGCCACGGTCCGCAACGACATGGCCGCGCTCGAGGACGAGGGCTACATCACCCAGCCCCACACCAGCGCGGGCCGGGTGCCGACCGACAAAGGCTACCGGCTCTTCGTCGACCGGCTCTCCACGGTCAAGCCGATGAGCGCCGCCGAGAAGCGCGCGATCTCGACCTTCCTCGACGGCGCGGTCGACCTCGACGACGTCGTGCAGCGCTCGGTGCGGATGCTCTCCCAGCTGACCCGCCAGGTCGCGGTCGTGCAGTACCCCACGCTCTCCCGCTCGACCGTGCGCCACGTCGAGCTGGTCTCGCTCGCGCCCAACCGGCTGCTCGTCGTCCTCATCCTCAGCACCGGCCGCGTCGAGCAGCGCCTGGTCGAGCTCGACGCCGATCTCGCCGACGACGACCTGGCCGCGCTGCGCACCCGGATCAACCGGGCCGCCACCGGCGAGATCATCGCTGAGGCCGTGACCGCACTCCGGGCGGCCGTGCCCGAAATCGACGGCGGCGCGACGGCGGCGGTCGTCGACGTGCTCGTCGAGGCGATGCTCGACCACCGCTCCGACGGTCGGATCGCTGTCGGCGGCGCCGCCAACCTCGCCCGGTACGGCGACTCCTTCGACTCGGCCGTCCGTCCGCTGCTGGAGGCGCTGGAGGAGCACGTCGTGCTGCTGAAGCTCCTTGGCGAGGCGAGCACCGGCGGGATGGTCACCGTCCGGATCGGTGCCGAGGGGCCCTACGAGGAGCTGGCCTCCACCAGCGTGGTGGCCACCGGCTACGGCCCGCGCGACGACGCGCTGGCCACGCTGGGCATCGTCGGCCCGACCCGCATGGACTACCCGGGGACGATGGCCGCGGTGCGCGCGGTCGCCCGCTACGTCTCCCGCATCCTCGACGAGGGCTGACGCCCACCCCGCCGTACCCACCACCACCGAACCACCGATAGGAACCACCTGTGAGCCAGGACCCGTACGAGCTTCTCGGTGTCGCCCGCGACGCGGACGCCGACGCCATCAAGAAGGCCTACCGGCGCCTCGCCCGTCAACTGCACCCCGACGTCAACCCGGACCCCGAGACCCAGGAGAGGTTCAAGGAGGTCTCGCGGGCCTACGAGATCCTCTCGGACCCGCAGAAGCGGGCGGCCTTCGACCGCGGCGGCGACCCGTTCGGCGGCGGCGCCGGCGGCTTCGGCCAGGGAGCGGGCTTCTCCTTCACCGACATCATGGACGCGTTCTTCGGCGGCCAGGCCGGTCCCGGGGGCGCGGCCGGCGGGCGCGGTCCGCGGCCCCGCACCCGGCGCGGCCAGGACGCGCTGATCCGGCTCGAGGTCGAGCTGGCCGAGGCCGCGTTCGGCGTCACCCGCGAGCTGACCGTCGACACCGCCGTCCTCTGCAGCACCTGCCACGGCGAGGGCGCCGCACCCGGCACCCACGCGGTGCCGTGCGAGACCTGCCGCGGGCAGGGCGAGGTCGCCCACGTGCAGCGGTCGTTCCTCGGCGAGATCCGCACCCTGCGTCCGTGCGCGGCCTGCCGCGGGCTCGGCACGGTCATCCCCGAGCCGTGCCGCGAGTGCTCCGGTGACGGTCGGGTCCGCTCGCGTCGGTCGCTCACCGTCAAGATCCCGGCAGGCGTCGACACCGGCACCCGGGTCCAGCTCTCCGAGCAGGGCGAGGTCGGCCCCGGCGGCGGCCCGGCCGGAGACCTCTACGTCGAGATCCACGTCGCGGCCCACGACGTCTTCACCCGTCAGGGCAACGACCTCCACTGCACCGTCACCGTCCCCATGTCGGCGGCCGCGCTCGGCACCACGCTGACGCTGCCGACGCTGGAGGCCGACGTCGAGCAGGGCGGCGACTCGGGCGTCGAGACGACCTTCCCCCTCGACGTACGCCCCGGCACCCAGTCCGGCACCCAGCAGGTCCTGCGCGCGCGGGGCGTCCCCGGCCTGCGCGGCGGGCGCGGCGACCTGATCGTGACCATCGCGGTGGAGACGCCGACCAAGCTCGACCCGCGCCAGGAGGAGCTGCTGCGCGAGCTGGCGGCGATCCGCGGCGAGGAGGAGCCGACCGGTCAGCTGAAGCCCGGCTCCAAGTCGGTCTTCGGCCGGCTCCGGGACGCGTTCAACCAGCACTGATGTCGCGCTGATGTCCCTCCCCGTCCACCTGGTGCCGTCGTTGGACGGCGTCCGCGTCGGCTCGCTGGTGACGGTCGAGGGCGACGAGGCCCACCACGCCGTCGCCGTACGACGGCTGCGGGTCGGCGAGTCGGTCGTCCTCACCGACGGCCGCGGCACGTCCGTGGTCGGCGAGGTCGCCTCGACCGGCAAGCGGGTCTTCGCCGTGACCGCGACGACGGTCGACACCGCGCCGGCCCCGACGCCCGCGGTCACCGTCGTCCAGGCCCTGCCGAAGGGCGACCGCGGCGAGCTGGCCGTCGAGGTGCTGACCGAGGTCGGCGTGGCCCGGGTGGTGCCGTGGGCAGCCGCCCGCAGCGTCGCGGTGTGGAAGGGCGAGCGGGCCGAGAAGTCCCTCGCTCGCTGGCGCGCGACGGCCCGGGAGGCCGCCAAGCAGGCCCGGCGCTCCTGGTTCCCCGAGGTCGACCCGCTGGCCTCGACCGACGACGTCGTCGCGCTCGTCGGGCCGGCCGCGCTCGCGGTCGTGCTGCACGAGGAGGCCACGCTCCCGCTGGCCGCGCTGGAGGTCCCCGCCGAGGGGCCGTTGCTGGTCGTGGTGGGCCCGGAGGGCGGCCTCACCGACGACGAGGTCGCGGCGTTCGTGGCCGCCGGCGCGACCTCGGTCCGGCTCGGCGACGAGGTGCTGCGCACCTCCACCGCGGGGGTCGTCGCGGTCGCGGCGCTGCTCGCCCGCACTCCCCGCTGGGGCTAGGACCTCAGCAGCTCCTCGACCCGCGCCGACTCCTCGGCCAGCTCCGCCCGTTCGGCCCGGGTCAGCGTCCGCAGCGTCTCGATGACCACCACGCGTCCGTCCTCGACCCGCCACAGGCCCTCGAGCCAGCCGTCGACGAACAGCGAGTTCGCCGTACCGCCGTTGACGCCCATCCACGCCGTCCGCTTCTCCGGGTCGGTGACCCGGTCGCGCCGGGCGTGGGAGAGCCACACGTTGTCGTAGCAGCCCAGCAGCCGCACGGGGGCAGGGACGTCCTCGTCGGCGAGCACGCCGTCCGGGACGTCGTAGAGCGGCCGGCCGTCCTCGTCCTCGTGCCGGACCAGGTCGTCCATCGCCGCGAGGACCGGCCCGAGTCGCGTGATCGCCGACCAGGCCGTGACGTCGGCGGCCGACGCCGGTCCGAAGGCGCGCAGGTAGCGCCGCACGATCCCCGGTACGTCGGGCTCCGTGCCCGGACCGCCCAGCCAGCGGTCGGCGTACTGGTACACCACGCCGCCCGCCTGCTTCCAGCACCCCCGCGGCGGCAGCTGGACCAGAGGAGCGGCTACCCGGGCGACCTGCCCGAGGGCGGTCGCCGGCCGGTCGGCGAAGACCTCCGCGAGACGCTGGCCGATCGCCTTCTGCGGCAGCGGGCCCTCGGCCAGGATCGTCCGGAGCGCCGTGTCGAAGGTGGCCCGGTCGACGTCGGCCGCCCCGCGCACGTTCTGGCTGGAACGCAGCTCCTGCTCCATTCGCGGCTGCGTCCACGCGCGCAGCGGCTGTGCGTCCACGGCGCGGAGGAGGTGGATCGTCCCGCGCATGGTCAGCAGCCGCACCAGGCTGCGGTCCTCCAGCCCGCGGGTGACGTCCTCGGGGTCGAGGGTCCGCAGCCGCGCGTGCAGCGAGAGGTACGGCGGGAGGCTCTCCTGGGCCTGCAGTCCGACCAGGTGCCCGACCAGCTCCGCCACGCCCGCGTCGGTGCGGGCCAGCAGGTGCTGGCGGTGCAGCAGCGTGCGGTTCAGGCGCTGCCGGGAGAGCCTCACCGCGGGCTACTCGATCGTGATGGTCTTGGTGTCCTGCTGGGCCCCGGGGCCCTCCATGCCGCCCGACGGGTCGTCCGTGAGCGCGACGAAGGTGTACTCGCCGGGCTCCAGGCCGGACACGTCGACCTCGGTCTCCCAGGGGAACAGCTCGTCCATCCAGCCCTCGGCGGTCGCGAAGCCGTCGAGCACCTTCTCGTCGCCCTTCCGGATCTCCCACGGGACGTTCGCCTCGTAGGAGCTGGCGATGCCGCTGGCCGTGAAGGTGTCGCCGACCGTGGCGCCCTCCTCGGGCGAGGTCACGCTGACCAGGTTGAGGATGTCGATGTCGGGCTCGGCGGTCACGCCCTCCGCGGTGTCGACACCGAAAAGGGTGACGGGGGCGTCGTCGAGGTAGACGGTGACCGGCGCACGGTCCTGCTGGACGCCCTGCAGCGTGTAGACGAGCTGCTGGACGCCGAGGATCGCCTCGTCGGAGCCGTTCAGGCCGGCGGGGGCCACCCACGCGTCGTCGGCGAGGTCGACCCGGAACGCGCCGTCGGCGTACGTGACGGCCTGGAAGGAGCCCTCGGGGAACACCGAGCGGTAGTCGGGGTCGAGCGCGTCGCCGGCGGCCATCAGCGCTGCCGCCTCCTCGAGCGGGTTGTCGGAGGGGACCTTGCGGAACTCGCGGAACAGGCGCGGACCGGTGCCGGTGTCGCCGACGAAGTAGACCGGCACGGTCACCTCCTCGCCCGACCCACCGTCGTCGGTCGGCTCCGCGGAGTCGGCCGGCTCGGACGGGGCGGTGCTGCTGTCGGTGGGGTCGGAGGCCGCGGAGCTCGAGGAGCCGTCGTCCGATCCACAGCCGGCGAGGGCGGTCCCGAGGGCGGCGGTCATCGCCAGGGCGGCGACGCGGGTACGGCGGGGAAGCGCAGTCATGGCTCCATCCTCTGCTCTAGCGGCGTGAACACGTCGGACCTACTCCACCACGACGGTACGCGTGTCGACGTCGGGGCCGGGGCCCTCGCCGCCCGACTCGTCGGCCGTCCTGGCCACGAAGGTGTACTCGCCCGGCTCCAGCCCGGACACGTCGACGGCGGTCTCCCAGGGGTAGAGGCGGTCCAGCCAGCCCTCGGCCGTCGCGAAGCCGTCGCGCACGACCTCGTCGCCGCGCCGCAGCTCCCAGGGCACGGTCGCCTCGGGCGAGCTGGCCACGCCACGGGCGGTGAACGAGCCGCTCACCACCCGACCCTCGGTGGGGTCGCTGATGTTGACGTGGCTGAGGACGTCGAGGGCCGGTCGGGCGGTCACGGGCCGGTCGACAAGATCACCGTCCCGGAGGACGAGCTGCACCGGAGCCCGGGACTGCAGGGCGGCCTGGACCGTGTGGACGACCTGCTGGACGGACAGGTCGCCATCGGCCCCGCCGGGGGCGCCCGTGCCGAGCCGGACCACGATGGTCCCGTCGGTCAGCGTGACGTCGAGGAGGGATCCCGGCTGCCACGCCGTCCGGTAGTCGGGGTCGGACGGCTCCGCCTGCAGGAGGGCGAGGGCCGCTGCCCCCCGGTCGTCTCCGGGGACGCGGTCGAACTCGCGGAAGAGCCGGGCGCCGCGGGGTGTGTCGCCGACGAAGTAGACCGGCACCAGCACCGACGGGTCCGCTCCGGCGGCGACCTCGGGGTCGGAGGCCGGCCCGTCCGTCACGACGACCACCGCCGCGACCGTCGCGGCGGTCGTGAGCACGGCGGCGCCCACGGCGTACCGTCCCGGGCGGCGGGCCGGCCGCCGGGTCCGCGCCCGGATCTCGCCCAGCCGGTCGGCGGGCTCGACGTCGGCGACGGCGTCGTCGAGCAGCGCGTGCAGGTCGTCCATCACAGGTCCTTCTCGAGCAGGGAGCGGAGGGTGGCGGCGCCGCGGGAGGCGTGGCTCTTGACGGCCCCGGGGGAGATGCCGAGCGTGTCGGCGATCTCGGCCTCGCTCAGGTCCAGGTAGTAGCGCAGGGCCAGCACCTCGCGCTGCCGTCGGGGCAGGGCCCGCATCGCGTCGAGCACCCCCGCTCGACGGTCCCGGTCGAGGGCCGCTTCGTCGGCGCCCGGTACGACGGGAGGCTCCGGCGCCCGGGCGAGGTGCCGGGCGACCACCGTGCGGTGCCGCAACGCCGACCTCGAGCGATTCACCACGCTTTGGCGCAGGTAGGCGAGAGCGCGGTCGGGGTCGCGCAGCCGGGCCCAGCGGGCGTGCACCGCGACGAAGGCGTCCTGGACCACCTCCTCGGCGGTCGCGGTGTCGCGCACCAGCAGCACGGAGAGCCGCACGAGCCGCCGCCAGTGGGCGGCGTACAGCTGCTCGAGAGCCTCGTCCGCCGTCCACGCGGTCCGCTCGGTCACCACCGTCACGCTAGTGCGACGCGCGAACCGTCCCGGAGGTTTACGCTCGCCCGGGAGGAACTTCATGGACGACTGCCTGTTCTGCAAGATCGTGGCCGGTGAGATCCCGGCCGACACCGTGCACGTCACCGAGCGGACGGTCGCGTTCCGCGACATCAACGCCCAGGCGCCGACGCACGTGCTCGTGGTGCCGCGCGACCACTACGCGAACGCCGCCGAGCTCGCCGCGGGCGACCCGACCGCCAGTGCCGAGCTCGTCACGGCCGCCGCGGCGGTCGCCGCCGCCGAGGGGTACGACGACTACCGCCTCGTCTACAACACCGGAGCGGGCGCGGGGCAGAGCGTCTTCCACACCCACCTGCACGTCATCGCCGGACGGCCGCTGTCGTGGCCGCCCGGATGAGCCGGCTGCGCGTCCTCGCCGCGGCGGCCGCGCTGCTGCTGGCGACGGTCGCGTGCAGTGCCGACAGCGAGCCGGGGCTGCAGCCCGGCGACCCCGCGCCGTCCGAGCCCGGGACGTCCGCGGCTGCCGCGGAGCCGTCGGGGTCCGAGGCCGCCACCGCCCACGCCGCCCACGCGGCGAAGCCCGGGAAGCTCCAGCCTCTGCGGAAGGGCGAGCGCCGCCGGACGCTCACCATGCCGGCGGCGTACACGCCCGCCGCGCCCACGGGCGTCGGCACCGACGACTACCGCTGCTTCCTGCTCGACCCCCAGCTGAAGCGCGACTCCTGGCTGACCGGCACCAACGTGCTGCCCGGCAACCCCGACGTCGTCCACCACGTGATCCTGTTCCGGATCCTGCCGGAGGACGTCGCGAAGGCCGAGGCCAAGGACGCCGAGACCCCCGACGACCAGGGCTGGACCTGCTTCGGCGGCACTGCCCTGGAGGGCGAGTTCGCCCAGCTCGACGACGCCCCGTGGCTCGGAGCCTGGGCGCCCGGCGGCGACGAGGTCGTGACCCGCGACGGCTACGGCACCGACCTGCCGAAGGGCAGCCGGATCGTCATGCAGGTCCACTACAACCTGCTGGCCGGGTCCGAGCCCGACGTGTCGTCGACCCAGATCCGCACGATGCCGCGCACGCGCGACCTGACCGCGCTGCACACCTTCCTGATGCCGGCCCCGGTCGAGCTGCCCTGCCGGAAGGGGCGCGACGCCTCGCCGCTGTGCGAGCGTGACGCCGCGGTGGCGGACGCCAAGGAGCGGTTCGGCCAGGGACCGGGCTCGACCGCCGATCTCCTCTACTTCCTCTGCGGCGGCAAGCCGGTCGCGTCGCGCCGCAGCTCGTGCGTACGCCGGGTCCAGCAGCCGGTGACCGTCCTGGGCGCGGCGGGCCACATGCACCTGCTCGGCCAGCAGCTCCGCATCGAGACCAACCCCGGCACGCCCGAGGCACGGACGATCCTCGACATCCCGGTGTGGGACTTCGACGACCAGGGCTCACGGCCGATCGACCCGGTGCGCCTCGACACCTGGGACACGGTCAAGATCACCTGCACGCACGGTCAGCGGCTGCGCGACCGGCTGCCGGCCTTCGCGACCCAGCGCGAGGACAAGTACGTCGTCTGGGCCGACGGCACCACCGACGAGATGTGCCTCGGGATGCTCTCGGTCGCCTTCGGTTGAGCCGGGGCGTCCCTGTCAGTGGGTCAACGCCAGCTTGGCCCCGGTGACGCACGCCCCGACGAGCGCGAGCCCCACCCCGGCGAGCAGCGTGCGCATCGAGACGGCGGTGCCCCGGATCGCCCCGACGATCGGCCCCGTCGCCGCCAGCCGCAGCAGCACCCACCCCTCGGCGGCCAGCACGGCCAGGTGCCCGGGCAGCCCGCCTGCCCACGCGGCGGCCAGCACCACCGCGCACACCGCCCCCGCGGTCAGCACCGGCACCGAGTCCCGGACCTCGTCCACGAGCTGACGCGCCGTCAGCCGCTCGTCGCTGCGCACCCGCCGCCCCGCCGACTCGGCGAAGGCGTGTGCCACGAACGTCGCCACCGCCGCCCCCAGCACGATGAGCGCACTGCGCCCGATCTCGGCGTCCTCCCTGGTCAGCGGCACCAGGCTCGCGAGCGCGACCACGTTCCCGTAGACGAACGCCGTGACCCGGCTGGCGGCGTCCTCGCGGGACAGGGTGGGGGAGGGCATGGCCCGGACGCTAGGAGACGGCGTCATCCGTGGACCCGGAGACGGCTGTGCCGCGCCTGTGCACGTGCCCGTAGCCCTGCCGAGCGTGCTCGGTCAGGGCTGCGGGGTGGTGGTGCCGGTGTGGTCGCGTCGGAAGATCAGACCGTTGGGTGATCGCCAGATGAAGGTGGTGTCGTCGACCTTGTCGTAGCGCCATCTGGTGTGGGTCTTGGCGCGGTGATGTCGTCGGCACAGTGGTGCGATGTTGCAGTCGCACGTGGCGCCGCCGTTCGAGGCTGGGTCGCTGTGGTCGTGGTCGCACGATCTGGCCCTGCGTCGGCACCACGGGAACACGCAGGAGTGCTGGAGGAGGGCCTGGCGTTCCTTCAACCGGTCGGGGACCTCGTAGGCATCCACGTGCACGTGACCGGCCAGGTCGATGACCGGCTTGATCACGACCTGGCTGTCTCCGCTCTGACACCAGGACCGCACTTGCTCGACCGAGATCAGGGTGCGGGTGTTCTCGACGCGGGCGATGGCGGCGTCGGCGAGATGCACGTGCACGACGACCTGACGGGGCCGCTTCCGGTCGGGCTCGGCTTCGGCGTTCAGGTCGAGGGTGAGCTGGCGTCGGGCCAGGTCACCCACGGCGATGGAGCGGCGGGCGTCGAGTGACAGGCCGTCGGCGATGGTGCCGAGGTGGGTCGCACCGCGGGCGACCGCGTCCTCCAGGTCGAGTGCGTCGACCAGGTCCAGGGTGCCGCGGACCTCGACGTGACCGTCGTAGGAGACCTGCTGGGTCTCGATGTCGAAGTGCCGGACCTCTGCCGCGTCCCGGGCGCGCTGGGCGGCGGTCTCGGGGTCGAAGCGGACCCGGGCTTCTTCGATGGTCCGGTCGAGTTGGGCGATGGAGATCTTGTGCGCGGTCGCGGCGACGTGAAGGTCGACGAACTCGGCTCCGTCGAGTGGGAGGTCGATGGTCTCGGCCGCGATCCGGCGGGCCTTCCACACCGGGAGGTCCAACGACTGGACGCGTTCGTAGACCCTGGGGAGGCGGTGGGCGAGCTCGACGGCGTGGCCGAGGTAGATCCGCCCCGAGTCCGACGACAGGCCCAGTGCGGCGGAGAACTCCAGCACACTGAACTCCGCGATCAACGGTGCGCCGGGGCCGGCGATGGCCATCTCGTCCTCACAGCCCGGGATCCACACGGCTGCCGCATCTGACAGGGAGCCGGTGGAGTGCATCCCGGCCCAGGTGACCGCGGCGGCGAGCTGGTCGGCCTCGGCCTGCAACTGGACGGTGCGTCGGGCGCGGACGAAGGCGAGCACCGCGGTGGCAGTGTCGCAGTTGTCGAGGTCCCGAGCCATGTGCCCATGCTACTCGAACACATTGTCGAATGCCAGGGTTGTCAACAGCCTTGTTCGAACGGTCGACCCCAAGGAACCGAAAGCCAGAAGCAGCCTGGTGATGGCCCTTGATCACCGCGGACGGTGAGCCCCCTTCTTTCAGTAAATGTCTTTGAACCGGCCTGGTGCCCCGTGCAGACGCCACGGCAGAGACCGACTCGAACCAGGTCAGCGGCAGGGCTGCGGGGGTCTCGACGGGCGTTCAGGACTTCGTCCTTCACTGCTCGACCACCGGCGGAGACCACCGGTGGAGACCACCGGTGGAGACCGTCGGCGGAGACCGTCGTAGGGGAGCGTCGCCGGCGACCGCCATCCGGGGTCGTCGTACGTCCGTGCTCAGCCCGAGAAGTCGCGGATCAGCCGGAGGACGTAGAACACGACCGGCATGCCGAAGACCACGAGCATCGCCCAGGCGGTGACCTTGTGAAGTGGCTTGGTGGAGTCGAGGCGGCCGGCGAAGTCGAGGAGGGCGCCGTCGGGGACGGAGTGGTTCAGGCCCATCCGGCGGGCGTCCTCGGGGAGATGCTGACCCGCGAACCAGACCGGCGGGGTGTCGTCGTCGGGGCCGTGGTCCTCGTCGTCCCAGGCCGGTTCGGGGTGCTCGTCCGGCGCGGCCATGCGACCACCGTACGTGCCTGCCTCCGGTCCTGGCTGCAACTCGCTCGATGCGGGAGGAGCGCTCCCGTAGCATGGAGACGCTCCCAGACCCTTCCAGGAAGGCCGCCCGCCCGGGCATCCATGACTGACAGCCACCAGCACGGGGACCACCCGGCCCCCCGTTCCACGACCCGGCACACCGTGGTCGTCCCCACCAGCGTCAACATGGTGAGCCTGCTGGGTCCCGGCGACGAGCACCTCGGCATCATCGAGGGGGCCTTCGACGCCGAGATCCACGTGCGCGGGAACCGGATCTCCCTCAAGGGCGAGCCGGGCGAGGTCGCCCTCGCCGACCGCCTGCTCGACGAGCTGGTCGCCATCATCCGCACCGGTCAGGGCGTCACGTCCGAGACCGTCGAGCGGGTCATCACCATGCTCCGGGCCGAGACGACCGAGCGCCCGGCCGACGTGCTGAGCCTCAACATCCTGTCCAACCGTGGTCGTTCGATCCGGCCGAAGACGCTCAACCAGAAGCGGTACGTCGACTCCATCGACCAGCACACCATCACCTTCGGGATCGGCCCCGCCGGCACGGGCAAGACCTACCTGGCCGTCGCCAAGGCCGTGCAGGCGCTGCAGGGCAAGCAGGTCAACCGGATCATCCTGAGCCGCCCGGCGGTGGAGGCGGGGGAGCGGCTGGGCTTCCTGCCCGGCACCCTCACCGAGAAGATCGACCCCTACCTCCGGCCGCTGTACGACGCGCTGCACGACATGCTCGACCCCGAGCTGATCCCCAAGCTGATGGCGGCCGGGACGATCGAGGTCGCTCCGCTGGCCTTCCTGCGTGGGCGCTCGCTCAACGACTCGTTCATCATCCTCGACGAGGCGCAGAACACGACGCCCGAGCAGATGAAGATGTTCCTGACCCGGCTCGGCTTCGGCTCCAAGATCGTCGTCACCGGCGACGTGACCCAGACCGACCTGCCGAGCGGCCAGAAGTCCGGCCTGCGCGTCGTCGAGGGCATCCTCGACGAGGTCGGCGACATCTCGTTCAACCGGCTCACGAGCAGCGACGTCGTACGCCACCGGCTGGTCGGCAAGATCGTCGCGGCGTACGACGAGCACGACGCCCGCGCCGAGCGCGCCCAGGAGCGCCAGCAGGAGGCCCGCCCGTGAGCATCGAGGTGCTGGACGAGTCCGGCCACGACCTCGACGTGAAGCACCTCGCGTCGCTGAGCCGGTTCGTGATGGACCGGATGCGGGTCCACCCGCTGGCCGAGCTGTGCATCAAGGCCGTCGACGAGGCGACCATCGCCGAGCTCAACGAGCAGTGGATGGAGAAGGAGGGGCCGACCGACGTGCTCGCCTTCCCTATGGACGAGCTGCGGCCCGGACTGGTCGACGAGGAGCCCGAGGAGGGCGTGCTCGGCGACCTGGTCCTCTGCCCGGCCATCGCGGTCCAGCAGGGCGAGACCGCGGGCCACGGCACGCTGGCCGAGATCGAGCTGCTCACCACCCACGGCATCCTGCACCTGCTCGGCTACGACCACGCCGAGCCCGAGGAGCACGCCGAGATGTTCGGTCTCCAGGACCGGCTGCTCGCCGAGTGGCGGGCGGGGGAGTGAGCTCGGGCGATCTGTGGCTGCTGGTCTCAGCAGCCGCCCTCGTCGTGCTCGCCGGTGCCTTCTCGGCCGCGGAGGCCGCACTCGCGTCGTTCTCGCACGCCCGCGCCGAGGAGCTCGTGGCCGAGAAGCGGCCGGGGGCCAAGCGGCTGCTCGGCATCCTCGACGACGCCGCCCGCTACCTCAACACCGCACTGTTCCTCCGCCTGCTGTGCGAGATCTCCGCGATCGTGCTGGTCGCCCAGCTGGTCGACGAGGCGCTCGACGGTGAGTTCTGGGTCAGCACCCTGGTCGCCATCGGCGTGATGCTCGTCGTCTCCTTCGTGGTGATCGGCGTCGCGCCGCGCACCATGGGGCGCCAGCACAGCGAGACCATCGCGCTCTGGTCGGCCGGCCCGCTCACCCTGGTCACCCGGGTGCTCGGGCCGCTGCCGCGGCTGCTGATCCTGATCGGCAACGCGCTGACCCCGGGCCGCGGGTTCAGCCAGGGCCCGTTCTCGACCGAGACCGAGCTGCGCGAGCTGGTCGACCTCGCCGAGGCGTCGGCGCTCATCGAGTCCGGCGAGCGCAAGATGATCCACTCCGTCTTCGAGCTCGGCGACACCACGGTCCGCGAGGTGATGGTGCCGCGCAACGACGTCGTGTACGTCGAGCGGCACAAGAACCTGCGCCAGACGATGTCGCTCTTCCTGCGCAGCGGCTTCTCCCGCGTCCCCGTGGTCGGCGAGAACCTCGACAACATCGTCGGCTTCGCCTACCTCAAGGACATCGTCCGCCGCGACTTCGAGGCGCCCGACGCCGAGACCACCGAGCGGATCGAGTCGGTGATGCGGAGCGTGCACTGGGTGCCGGAGTCGAAGCCGGTCGACGCGCTGCTGCGCGAGATGCAGGCCCGCCGCCAGCACATCGCCGTCGTCGTCGACGAGTACGGCGGGACCGCCGGCATCATCACCATCGAGGACCTCCTGGAGGAGATCGTCGGGGAGATCACCGACGAGTACGACGAGGAGGAGATCGAGGTCGAGCAGCTGGTCGACGGCATCGTCCGGGTCTCCTCGCGCTACCCGGTCGACGACCTCGACGAGCTGTTCGGCTTCCAGGTCGAGGAGGAGGACGTCGACTCCGTCGGCGGCCTGATGGCCAAGCACCTGGGCCTGGTGCCGATCCCCGGCTCGGCGGTCGAGGCCCACGGCCTGCGGTTCGTCGCCGAGGACGCCGCCGGCCGTCGCAACAAGATCGGCACGGTGCTCATCGCCCGCGTGGAGACGCCCGACGACGAGAGCGACCCGGTGGACAGGAACGACAAGAACGACAAGAACGAGGACGACGCCGATGACTGAGACCACGGGCGAGCTCTCCGCGGAGGACCGCAAGCTCGTCACCCTGGCCCGCGCGACCCGCGCGCGCACCGGCGCGGCGGAGGGCGCCGCCGTCCGCGACGCCGACGGCCGGACCTACGCCGCCGCCACGGTCGACCTCCCGTCGCTGCAGGTGAGCGCCCTCGGCGTCTGCGTGGCGATGGCGGTCGCGTCCGGGGCGAAGGGTCTGGAGGCGGCGGTGGTGCTGACCGGTGTCGAGGCCGTCGCCGAGACCGACCTGGCCGCGCTGCGCGACCTCGCCGGCGCCGGCGTACCTGTGCATCTCGCCGACGCCCGCGGGACGGTCACCGGCTCGACGTCGAGCTGATCCGGGAGTCGCGGGCCCACCGCGAGCCCTCCCTCAGGACCCGTTCCGGGGCGGCCGGTGCGGGCCAGACCTGGATCAGGTGCCGGCTGGAGTAGACGTGGTACTCCTCGCCGTCGAACTCCTCCTCGGTCGCCGCCGCATCGAGTCCCGTCGCGCAGAGCCGGACGCGGTAGCTGCCGGCGGCGAGGGGGAGCGGGTCGCTCGTGGTCTCGAAGCTGCCCATCCGGAGCTCGTCGCCGTGGTGCTCGTAGGGAGCCTCGACCACGTCCTCGCACCACCGCGGCACCCGGGGCTCGGTCCGCCGTACGTCGAGGCGGACCGGCCAGAGGCCGTAGAGACCGGGGACCGAGATCCACAGGCCGGACCGGCCGCCCGACCACAGCAGGCGGTTGCCCGAGGGGCTCGTGACGCGCGGGTAGTCGGTCCCGAGCCACCACACGCCCTCCACGACGAGGAAGTCCTCCTCGAGGGACCGCGGTCCCTCGGGCGTCGTCACGTCCGTCGGCGCCTCGCGCACGACGGCACCGTCGTCGTGGGCGATGCCGCTTCCCGAGGAGTCGTCGCCGCAACCGGTGAGGGTCACGACGAGCCCGAGAGCCAGGAGAGCACGGAGCAGCATCCGCGCATCCTGCCGCACGGTGACCGCCGCCACGAACGACCACCCCTGCCGCCACCCGAAACCGGGTCGTCACCGGACAGGAGTAACTTGCACATCGTGAGTCGTGCGAGTGCCTGGGAGGCGCACGAGCGGGCCGTCCAGCGGCTGCGTGCGTCGTACACCGCGATCCCCTCGGGATCGCCGGTCCGGTTGGCCAAGAAGACGTCCAACCTCTTCCGCCCCCGGGCGGCGACCACCGCACCCGGGCTGGACGTCTCCGGACTGACCGGAGTGATCGAGGTCGACGCGGCGGCGCGCACCGCCGAGGTGCAGGGCATGTGCACCTACGAGGACCTCGTCGACGCGACCCTTCCGCACGGGCTGATCCCGCTCGTCGTGCCTCAGCTGCGGACCATCACCCTGGGCGGCGCCGTCACCGGTCTCGGCATCGAGTCGACCAGCTTCCGCAACGGGCTGCCGCACGAGTCGGTCCTCGAGATGGACGTCTTCACCGGTGCCGGCGAGGTCGTCACGACCCGCCCCGGTGACGACCTGTTCGACACCTTCCCCAACAGCTACGGCTCGCTCGGCTACGCCACCCGACTGCGGATCGAGCTCGAGCCCGCGCCGTCGTACGTCGCCCTGCGCCACGTGCGGTACGACGACGCCGGTCTGCTGACCAAGGCGCTCGCCGAGATCATCGAGACCGGCGAGCACGACGGCGTCCGCGTCGACGGTCTCGACGGCGTCGCGTTCGCGCCGGGCGAGTACTACCTCACCCTCGCCACCTGGCAGCACGAGCCTGGGGAGACCAGCGACTACACCGGCCAGGAGATCTACTACCGCAGCATCCAGGCGCGGGAGACCGACCTGCTGACGATGTACGACTACCTCTGGCGCTGGGACACCGACTGGTTCTGGTGCTCGGGCGCGTTCGGCGTCCAGGACCCGCGGGTCCGCCGGGTGTGGCCGAAGCGCTGGCGTCGCTCGGACGCCTACCACCGGCTGATCGGCCTCGACAACCGCTTCGGCATCGTCGACCGGCTCGACCGCCGGGCCGGTCGCCCGCAGCGCGAGCGGGTGATCCAGGACGTCGAGGTGCCGGTCGACCGGCTGCCGGAGTTCCTGGACTGGTTCGACGAGGCGGTCGGCATGCGCCCGGTGTGGTTGTGCCCGCTGCGGCTGCGCGGCGACAAGGAGTGGCCGACGTACCCGCTCGAGGTCGGCACGACCTACGTCAACGCCGGCTTCTGGGGCACCGTCCACGTCGGCCCCGATGCGCCCGAGGGTCCGACCAACCGGGCCATCGAGGCTCGCGTCCACGAGCTGGGCGGGCACAAGTCCCTCTACTCCGAGGCGTTCTACGACTCCGAGACCTTCGACCGGCTCTACGACGGCCCCCACCTGGCCGCCGTGAAGCAGCGATACGACCCCGACGACAGGCTCACGAGCCTCTACGACAAGGCGGTGAAGAAGCGATGACCCTCCTGAACAAGCCGACGGTGAGCATCGGCGAGGCGGTGGCCTCGCTGCTGCGCGACGGCATGCCCGTGCGGTTCACGGCGTACGACGGGAGCAGCGCCGGTCCGGCCGACGCCGACATCCGTCTCCACCTGGTCAACCAGCGCGGCCTGGCCTACCTGCTGACCGCCCCCGGCGACCTCGGCATGGCCCGGGCGTACGTGGCCGGCGACCTGGAGCTGCATGGCGTGCACCCGGGCGACCCGTACGACGCGATGAAGCTGCTCCAGAACCACCTGCGCTTCCGCAAGCCGACCGCTGCCGAGGCGCTGCACCTGCTGCGCGGCCTCGGCATCGCCAACCTGAAGCCGCCGCCGCCCCCGCCCCAGGAGCACCTGCCGCGCTGGCGCCGGGCGATGGAGGGCCTGCGCCACTCGATGGCCCGCGACGCCGAGGTGATCCACCACCACTACGACGTCTCCAACGAGTTCTACGAGATGGTCCTCGGTCCCTCGATGGCCTACACATGCGCGGTCTTCCCCGACGTCGACGCGACCCTCGAGCAGGCGCAGGCCGAGAAGTTCGACCTCGTCGCGCGCAAGCTCGACCTGAAGCCCGGCCAGCGGCTGCTCGACGTGGGCTGCGGCTGGGGCGGGATGGTCCGCCACGCCGCCAAGGAGTACGGCGTGCAGGCGCTCGGCGTGACGCTGTCGCGCGAGCAGGCCGCGTGGGCCAAGCGCGCGATCGACGAGGAGGGCCTGGGCGACCTGGCCGAGGTGCGCCACCTCGACTACCGCGACGTACTCGAGGGCGACTTCGACGCGGTGAGCTCGATCGGTCTGACCGAGCACATCGGCATCAAGAACTACCCGTCGTACTTCTCCTTCCTGCGCAGCCGGCTGCGCCCGGGCGGGCGGCTGCTCAACCACTCGATCACCCGCCACGACAACGTCTCCACCGACACCGGCGCGTTCATCGACCGCTACGTCTTCCCCGACGGCGAGCTCACGGGCTCGGGCACGATGATCGCGTCCGCGCAGGACGCCGGCCTGGAGGTCGTGCACGAGGAGAACCTGCGCAAGCACTACGCGATGACGCTGCGCGAGTGGTGCCGGAACCTGGTCGAGAACTGGGACGACTGCGTCGCCGAGGTCGGCGAGGGCACCGCCCGGGTCTGGGGTCTCTACATGGCCGGCAGCCGGCTGGGCTTCGAGCGCAACGAGATCCAGCTCCACCAGATCCTCGCGTCGCGTACGACGGACGACGGCGACGACGGATTCCCCCTGCGGCCGTCCTGGTGACTAACCTCCACAGGTGAGCACGAGAGCCCAGCAGCACACCGCGGAGGTCCTGCGCCGCGAGCCGCTCTCGCCGCACCTGCTGCGGCTGGTGCTCGGCGGTCCCGGGCTGGCGGAGTTCGCCTCCACCGGGATCGCCGACGAGTGGGTCGGTCTGGTCGTGCCCGAGCAGTTCCAGAGTCGCTACTACACGGTGCGCTCCTGGGCCGGCGGCGAGCTCACCCTCGACGTCGTCGTGCACGACGTGGGCCTGGTGACCGAGTGGGCGCAGCGGGCCGACGCGGTGGTGGGGGAGACCGTCACGGTCACCGACCCGAAGGGCTCCTTCCTCCCGCCCGGCGACGCCGGCTGGCTGATGCTCGTCGGCGACCTGACCGCGCTGCCGGCGATGGCCCGGATCGCCTCCGAGACCACGCTGCCGACGCGGATCTGGGCCGAGGTCCCGGAGCGGCCGGAGGGCTACCTGCCCGCCGGGGCCGAGGTGACCTGGCTCGCTCAGCCCGGCGACGGGCAGAGCGCGCTCGCCGAGGTGGTCGAGGACCTGGTCTGGCCCGAGGGACCGGGCTACTTCTGGATGGCCGGCGAGTCCGCCCAGATGCGGGCCATCCGCAAGCACCTGATGCGCGAGCGCCAGCTGCCGTCGACGTCGTACGACGTGATGGGCTACTGGCGCGGCAACGCGCAGCGCCAGCCACGCGCGGTCGACCCCGGCCCGATCTGGCGGGCCGGCAAGGCGGCAGGCAAGACCGACGAGCAGATCTGGGCCGAGTACGACGACGCGAGGGAGCAGTCATGAGCACCGACGAGCACAAGAGCGGCTTCGTCTCCTTCGTCGGCCGGCCCAACGCCGGCAAGTCGACGCTGACCAACGCGCTGGTGGGCCAGAAGGTGGTCATCACCTCCGACAAGCCGCAGACGACCCGCACGGTCGTGCGCGGCATCGTGCACCGCCCCGACGCTCAGCTGATCCTGGTCGACACCCCCGGCCTGCACCGCCCGCGCACCCTGCTGGGCGAGCGGCTCAACGACCTGGTCGCCACCACGCTGGGCGAGGTCGACGTCGTCGCCGTCTGCTTCCCCGCCAACGAGAAGATCGGGCCGGGCGATCGGTTCATCGCCACCGAGATGGCGAAGGTCAAGCGCACGACGAAGGTCGCGATCGCGACCAAGACCGACCTGGCCACCCCCGAGCAGATCGGGAAGCACCTGCTCAACATCCAGGCGCTCGGCGCCGAGATCGGTGTCGACTGGGCCGAGATCGTCCCGGTCTCCGCGAAGGAGGGCGACCAGATCGCCCTGCTCCAGGACCTGCTGGTCGCCCTGCTCCCCGAGGGCCCGCAGCTCTACCCCGACGGCGACCTCACCGACGCCCCCGAGGAGATCCTGGTCGCCGAGCTGGTCCGCGAGGCGGCCCTCGAGGGCCTGCGCGACGAGCTGCCCCACTCGGTCGCCGTCGTCGTGGAGGAGATGCGGCTGCGCGAGGACCGGCCCGAGGACAAGCCTCTCCTCGACATCCACGCCAACCTGTACGTCGAGCGCGACTCGCAGAAGGGCATCATCATCGGCCCGAAGGGCGCCCGGCTCCGCGACATCGGCACCCGGGCCCGTCAGCAGATCGTCGCCCTCCTCGGCACGCCGGTCTACCTCGACCTGCACGTGAAGATCGCCAAGGACTGGCAGCGCGACCCCCGCCAGCTCCGCAAGCTCGGCTTCTGACCGCGACCCGTCACTCAGTGACGCCTGGCGTCGGCGTGTCGGGTCATTCAGTGACGGGTCGGCGTCAGTCGGGAGCCCAGCAGCGGCCGTAGGTCTGGCCGGCGGCCCACTGCTCGGCGGTCGGCCACTCGTAGCCCCACTGGTAGTCCAGCGGGTCCTCGGCGGCGTCGCGCCCGGCGTCCTGGCAGGGGGTCTGCCCTGCCTCCCGCACGTCGGCCTCGCCCGGGTAGCCGCCGTCGGGGAGCTCGACGACGGAGACCGCGCGCCAGGCGTGGTCGCTCGAGCACAGCACCCGGGCGAAGTCGCGGGCGTCGGGCGCAGCGGTGCCGCACATGCCCCAGCGGTCGCGGCCCTCCTGCTCGTCCAGCACGCCGTCCAGGCGGCCGGTGACGGTCGCGAGGTCGTCGGTGCCGGCGACCGCGATGACGTCGCAGCGGTACCAGTCGGCGCCGGCGTCGGACTGCTCGACGGTCGGGGTGAACCAGACCGCCCGGAGCATGCTCAGCCGCAGGTCGTCCTCGTCACCGCCGACGAACCCGCCCAGCTGCTCGGGGCAGGTCCGCGCCACCTGCTCGCGGACCCGGGTGGAGTCGATGGCCAGGAGGTGGCCGTCGACGACGGTGTCCACCCGGCCGACGGCGTACGTCTGAGAGGTGTGCCGGCGGTCGCAGTCGACCGCCGGACGGTCGTTGGTGGGGGCCAGCGCCTCGCCGTACGCCAGGCGGTAGCAGGCCTCCGCGGCCGGACCCGGCACCGGCGTCGCGCTCGGGAGCACGCTCGGGGTGGGGGTCGTCGTGGGCCCGGGGTCCGGGTCCCCGCCGCCGGAGCAGCCGGCCAGGAAGATCGCGGCCGCCGCGGCGACCGCCCACCTCCTCATCGGGCCGTCTTCGCCCAGCAGACCGAGCGCCGGTTGCCCGCCTCCCACTCCGCCTCGCGGAACCAGGTGTAGGCGAAGTCGTAGCTGACCGGGTACTGCAGCCAGGCGCTCACCGACCTCGAGCAGTAGTCGCGGGTCGTCACCTCGACCTTGCGGTCGCCGGGGTAGGGGTCGTCGGCGTCGCCGACCTTGATCGTCGTGACCGCCCGCCAGTCGTGCTTCTCCGAGCAGGGGATCCGCGGCGCGTTCGGCACGCTCGGGCCGGCCACGCAGGCCATCCACTGGTCGTCGGGCTTGCCCTCGAGCATGCCGGCGGCGTCCTCGGGGAGGTCGACGTACGACGCGGACTGCTCGCCGCCGCCGATCAGATCGCAGCGGTACCACCGCGCCCCCTTGTCCCACGCCTTCTCCGAGGGGCGGAACCAGGCCCAGCTCAGCACGGTCCGCATCACGGTGCTCTGGTCCGCCTCCAGGAACTCGGTGAACGCCTTCGAGCAGGCGCGGTAGGCGAAGGCCCCGAGCCGGCGATCGTCCTGCTCGGCGTCCGCGAAGGACTCGGGAAGGTCGCCGACGGCGAAGGTCTGGGCCGTGTGCGGCTCGGCGCACGCGACGACCGGGCTCGCGTTGCTGGTCTCGGCGACGTCCTCGGGGGTCAGCACCCGGCAGACGCCGTTGGCCGGAGCCGCGACCGTGTCGGACGGATCGGCCTTCGCCTCGGAGTCGCCGTCGCCGCAGCCGGCGAGCAGTGCCGCGGCCAGGACCAGCGCCACCGCTCGCAGGGGGAGCGGCCGGAGCCGGGAGTCGCGCAGCACGGGCGCGATGCTACCCGCGGGACCCTGGCCGGCCCTGATCAGGCGGGGTCCAGGTCGCCGAGCGGGGCGTCGACGCGAGCCGCGCCGAGAACCGGCAGCTCGCGGGACTCCAGGACCATCTGGGCGACCTCGCGCAGCTTGACGTTGTTGTCGTTGGAGAAGCGCTGCAGGACGGTGAACGCCGCTTCGTACGACACGTCGTACCGCACGGCCAGGACGCCCTGGGCCATCCCGATGTCGTGCCGCGACTCGAGCGCGGCCTCCAGGTTGCTGACCAGGCGCGCCTGGCTGAGTGCCTCGGCCGCGTGGGTGGCGAAGATCAGCGCGGTGTCCACCGTGTCGGTGTCGAACGCGCCGGAGCGCGCGGCGTACAGGTTGAGGGCGCCGAGGGTCCGGTCGCCGGCGTGCAGCCGGATGGCCAGGACCGAGCGCACCCCGTGGTCGAGCGCGACCCGGGACCACCGCGGCCAGCGGTCGTCGGCGTGGAGGTCGTGGGCGATCCGGCTCCCCGCCTCGAACGCGGCATCGAGGCACGGCCCCTCGCCGAGGGAGTACTGCGCAGCGTCGACGGCGACGACGAGGTCGTCGGTCGCCGCGACGTTCTCGGCCCGGCCGCGCCGTTGCCGCAGGGTGATGCCGCAGTGATCGGCGGCCGGTACGACGTCGACGGCGCGCCGGACCACGCGCTCGAACGTGACCTCGCCGGGGTCGGCGAGCAGGTCCTCGGCGACCTGGGCGAAGTACGCCGCCAGCCGCATGCCGTCGCTCATCGGACCTCAGCCGACCTCGTCGCGCATGTTCTGCAGGATCCGCGACAGCAGCCGCGAGACCTGCATCTGGGTGACCCCGAGGTCGGCACCGATCTCCTCCTGCGTGCGGTCCTCGAAGAAGCGCAGGTAGAGGATGCGGCGGTCCCGCTCGGAGAGCCGTCGTACGACGGGCGCCAGGGCGACCCGCGCGTCTGCGGCGTCGCGGTCGTGGTCGTCGTCGGGGATCAGGGCGCCGAGGGTGGTCGGGGACTCCTGACCGATCGGCAGGTCGAGGGACGTGGGTTGGAAGCAGCCGAAGGCCTCGATCGCCTCGCGGTACTCGTCGACGTCGATATCGAGATGGTCCATGACCTCGACGTCGGTCGGCTCGCGGCCGAGCCGCTGGCCCAGGTCCTCCAGGGCGTGGTTGACCCGCCACTGCAGCTCCTGGACCCGGCGCGGCGGGCGGACCGTCCAGCCTTGGTCGCGGAAGTAGCGCTGCAGCTCGCCGCGGATGGTGGGGACCGCGTAGGTGAGCAGGTCGTTGCGCAGCCGCGGGTCGAACCGCAGGACGGCCTTGGTCAGGCCCTCGTAGGCGACCTGCACCAGGTCGTCCTGGGCGATCCCGCGGTTGCGGTAGCGCGAGGCGACGGCCTCCGCGACCCCGCGGTTGATCAGCACGACCTCGTCGAGCAACTCGCGGCGTGTCGTCTCGTCGGCGTCGCAGGCGAGGTCGAGCAACTCGGCGGTCCGCTCGGACCGCTGCTGGCGGGTCAGGCCGCGATCACCGTCCCGCGAGCCGGTGGCTCGCGCCTCAGAGCGGCGACGGTCGGTCGTGGCGTCGTTCGTAACGGTCGAAGCGGTCATGGAGCGTTCCCATCCCGAGATGGTGCCCTCGCCGGTCTGCTCCAGCGAGGTGGTGCAGCAGCCGTTCCAGATCTCGACGCTACCGGAGGGAGCGAGGAGTGCAACCCGACACGGTGTACACCTGTTCCGCTCCTACCCCGGCGCTGGTCCAGACAACCGTCGTTCTCGGGGAAACCACCCGATCGGGTGGCGCGTTTCGCCTGGGCGACCAAGGGTTACCTCAGGGCGACCGCCCGACGGGCCCGACGGAGATCCGTTCGGGCAGGATTCAGCGGACCACCAGCGGACCAGGGAGGGAGCGGCGCGTGAGCACGGACGACGAGCTCAGGGCTCAGCTCGACGACCTGCTCGGAGCCGATACCGACACCGACTCGGTGCTCGCCGCCTTCGAGCGGGCTCCGTCGCTGCTCGCCGTCTGCGAGGGGCCCGACCTGGTCATCACCGCGCTGAACGACGCCGCCCGACAGGTCTACGGCGACCGCGTCGGGCAGCCCGTGGCGGAGGCGCTGCAGGCCCCCGACACCGAGCGGATCCGCGACTGGACCGAGCAGACCTTCCGGACGGGGCGGCCGGTGGTCGACCAGGTGTGGCGCGTCGCCGCGGTCGAGGGGGACGACGTCGACGGCTGGCTCAGCTTCTCGATGGTGCCGAGCCGCGCCGGTGACGGCACTGTGCGCGGCGTCGTGACGCAGGCGGTCGACGTGACCGAGCGTGAGCTGTTCCGCATCCGCGCGGAGCAGCAGGTCCAGGATCTGCAGCACCGCCTCGACCTGGCTCGCGACAACCTGGTGGACCTCCACGACGCGCTGCTGCCCGAGGGCCTTCCGCTCGCGCCGGGCGTCGAGCTGGCGGCCCGATACCTGCTCGCCGAGGACGGCGCCCGGGCCGGCGGCGACTGGTTCGACGCCATCGCGCTGCCCGACGGACGGATCGTGGTCGTCGTTGGCGACGTGGTCGGTCATGGCGTCCGCGCCACCGTCGTGATGGGCGAGCTGCGCACGCTCTTCGAGGAGCGGGTGCGTCCCGACGGTGACCTGGTGGCCGCCCTGGAGCTGCTCGAGCGGCGCGCGGGCCGGGTCCCGCAGGCTCGCGCGGCGACGGTCTGCGCCGCGCTGATCGACCCCGAGGCCGGCACCCTGACGTACTGCACGGCCGGCCACCCGCCTCCGTTGGTGGTCTCGGCCGCCGGCGGTGCGACGTACCTCCCGGTCACGGGGTCGGGCGCCCTCGGGTCGGGACTGCCCTTCGTCCTGGCCGAGCACCGACTCGCCGTCGACGACATCGTGCTGCTCTACAGCGACGGCCTGGTCGAGCGGCCCGGTCGCTCGCCCGGCGAGAACACCCTCGACCTGGCCCGGGTCGCGGCCGACGCCGTACGACAAGAGGAGCCGGGCGGCGGGGAGCGCGTCGTGCAGCGTCTGGCCCGGGCCGCCGTCGAGCAGCTCACCGCCTCCTCCGGGTACGACGACGACATCACCGTGCTCGCCGTACGCCGGGTCCGGCTGCCGGAGCCGCTGCAGATGACCGTGCCTGCGTTCCCCGACACCCTGCGAGCCGTTCGCCAGAACCTCGGCGACTGGCTCGCCGACCTCGGCGTCGGCCAGATCGACGAGCTGGCCCTGCAGCACGCGGTCGGCGAGCTGGTCAGCAACTCGGTCGAGCACGCCTACGAGCCCGAGCGCTCGCGCCAAGAGGCGATCGTCTCGGTGACGGCCTGCCTGGTGCCTGGGGGACTGGTCGAGATCGAGGTGGCCGACCGCGGGACCTGGCGGCGTCCGGGGCCGGCCGGCGGTCGCGGTCGCGGCCTGGCGATGGCCAGCGGCTTCACCGACGACCTCCACGTCACCCACGACGCGCACGGAACCCGGGCGGTGCTGCGCCAGCGACCGAGCACGCCGGTCGACCTGCTGAAGGGCACCGCCACCGCTGCGGTCGTCACCTCCGCCCCGATGGAGATGGAGCACGACGGCACCATCGTCCGGTTGCGCGGGACCCTCGATCACCGGTCCGCCGACGAGTTGCGGCGTCGCCTCTCCCACGCGACCCGGGGCGGGACCATCGGCGTCGTCGTCGATCTGGGGGGCGTGACCCACCTGGGCAGCGCCGGCGTCCAGGTCCTGTATGACGAGATGATCCCGGGCCGCGACGACGGGTCCGGCCTGACCCTCGTGGCGCCGGCCGGCTCGCCGGCCCAGCACGTCCTGGAGCTGGTGCGGCTGCCGTACGCCTCCGACCACGAGGTACCGCCCGCAACCTGAGCATTTCCCGAGAAGTGCACCGGACCAGGAGGTTTTCACCCCGGAGGGTGAGGGCCCTGGCTGTACGCCCTGGTCTGGACAGCCTAGGGTCGGGCTATGGAAGAAAGGCCGTTCTCGGCAACGCCCAGCCCGGGTCTCCTGACCGTCAGCGGGTCCGTCGACGAGTACGCCGTCATCGCGCTCCGCAACGCCCTGCGGGAGCAGACCGCGGACTACACCACCTCATTGTCGGTCGACCTGACCGACGCCGACTACCTCCCCAGCGTCGCCGTGAGCGTGCTGGTGGCGGCGATGCGCTCCAGCGAGCAGAACGGTGCCTCGCTGTCCCTGGTCGCCGCTCCGGGCACCATCGCCCAGCGTGTCCTCATGGTCTGTGCGCTGCCCTACCGCGAGACCGTCGACGAGGAGAACACCCCGCCCGACAACCCGGTCGTCGCCTGACCCGACCGCCTCACCGCGTGAGCAGAGCCGCCACGGTGCCACCCAGGCCGTAGGCGGCTTCGTGCTGTTCGGGGCCGACGTCGCCGACGACCTCGAGGATCTCGGCCGACTGGCGCCAGCTCAGGGCGCCGACGATCGCGAGGACCGAGCGCACCGCACCGCACCGGTCGTGTCGTACCGACCATGGACGTAGAGGCCGAACGGCTTCCGGCCGCCGCTGCGTTCCGAAGAAGTGCTGCTACGCGAGCCGACCTGCGACGTCGTCCATGGTGGATGAACTTGTCGTCGTGACCTGCGACGATGGTCATGTCCCGACAACAGGCGTCCCCGGGGCGCCCGAGGTTCGCCGAACCGGAGTGAGTAAGGAGCGACTCACGGGGCGATCGCACGCGTGGCCCGCGCGGGGCCTCATGTAGTCCGCTCCGGACCCGGGACTCACCCACTCACCAGGGCCGACAGGGTCGCGCCGAGTTCGTAGGCAGCCGCTACGTCGGTCTCGGTGACGTCACCGAGTACGTCCAGCACGTTGGCAGCCTGTCGCCACGGCAAGGCACTCACGATGGACAGGACCGAGCGAACCGCCCCAGCCGTGTCGTAGCGGCCGTGGACGTAGAGCCCGAACGGCTTGTGGCCGCCGTCGCTCCCCGAGGCCGAGCCGTGGTCCGACAACGAGCCGCCGATCTCCAGGAAGACCGTGTCGAAGAAGTGCTTGAGCGCGCCGCTCATGTACCCGAAGTTCGCCGGCGTGCCGAGCAGGCAGCCGTCGGCGGCGAGCACGTCGTCCGCCGTGGCCTCCAGGGCCGGACGGACCACGACCTCGACCCCCTCGATCACGTCGTCCTGGGCACCTGCCACGACGGCGTCGGTCAGAGAACTGACCGACGCCGTCGGGGAGTGGTGGACGACCAGCAGCCGGGCCACGGGTCGAGGAAGGTCAGCGCAGCGAGGAGGCCAGGCCGGCGCCCTGGGGGGCTTCCGCGGTGAGGTCGTCGCGCATCTGGCCGAGGATCCGGTTGAGCAGCCGCGAGACCTGCATCTGGGTGACGCCCAGCTCCTCCCCGATCTGCTGCTGGGTGCAGTCCTCGGCGAAGCGGAGGTGCAGGATCCGCCGGTCGCGCTCGGAGAGCTGACGCATCACGGGCTGGAGCATCACGCGGGCCTCAAGGGCCTCGCGGTCCGCCTCGTCGTCGAGGGTGAGCAGGTCACCGACGGTGACGTCGCCCTCCTCGCGCACGGGGTGGTCGAGCGAGGCGGGCTGGAAGCAGCCGCGGGCCTCGAGGGCCTCTAGGACGTCGGAGACGGGAACGTCGAGCTCGGCCGCGATGTCGGCGGCCGGCATCGGGGAGCCGTCGTGGCTGCCGGTGCGCCGCAGGTGGTGCACCTTGGCGTGGATCTCCTGAATCCGGCGCGGCGGCCGCACGGTCCAGCCGTGGTCGCGGAAGTAGCGCTTCAGCTCGCCGGACATGGTCGGCACGGCGTAGCTGAGGAAGTCGCGCTCCTGCGCGACGTCGAACTTGCGGGCGGCGCGGACCAGCGCGCAGGCGGCCACCTGCTCGAGGTCCTCGAGGGCGACACCCCGGTTCCGGAACCGCCGGGCGACGGCGTGCGCGACCTGGAGGTTGAGCACCACGACCTCGTCGAGCACCTGGGTGCGCCGCTCGTCGGAGCAGGTCGCGGCCTCCGCCAGCAGGGAAGCGGTCTTCTCCCGCCGGACGTCGTCGGGCGTTTCGCGGTGGAGCGCTCCAGTGGTCATGAGGTCCTCCTGCCCCGTGAGTCGCACAGTTGAAACTCCAACCAGGGAAACTTCACCCCCATGGGTGACTCGGACCGCAGGCCGGTCCAGACACGCGCCGGTCGCTCGGCTCCGGTACGTTCTGCGCCCATGAGCCCGGTGCCGACCATCGTCATCGTGGACGACGCCGCCGACGTACGCCGACTGCTCCGTACCCGGATCATGCTCTCCCGACGCCTCGAGGTGCTGGCCGAGGGTGCCGACGGACAGGAGGCCATCGACCTGGTCTCCCAGCACCGGCCCGACCTGCTGCTGCTCGACGTGTCGATGCCCGGGATGGACGGCCTCCAGGCCCTGCGCGGCATCCGTGCGGCGTCGCCGGAGACCGTCGTGGTGATGTACAGCGGCTTCGAGGAGCAGGGTCTGGAGGCCCAGGCCCGGGTGCTCGGCGCGGCGGCGTACCTGCAGAAGTCGGGCTCACTGGGCAACCTGGTCGACGACCTGATCTCGGTGCTGCACGGCCAGAACCCGGAGCCGGACCGGCCTCCCGCCCCCGGGCCGGGCGAGCCGGTCATCGAGGCGCACGTCGAGCGGTTCCGCGAGGTCTTCGAGGACGCCGCGATCGGGATGGCGACGCTGACCCTCGCCGGTCGGGTCGTCCGGGCCAACCGGAGCCTCGCCCGGGTCGCGGGCCGGACCATGGGCGAGCTCGTCGGTCTCGACTACACCGAGCTGATGGACGGCCAGGCGCAGGGCCTGGCCCCGGTGCTGGATCGGATCGTGGCCGGGGGCGAGGACGCCGTCCAGGTCGAGCACACCGTCACCGGTCGCCCGGGCCTCACCCTGCTGGCCACGGTGACGCCCGTGCGCGATGCCGCCCGTGCGCCCCTCTACCTCTTCCTCCAGGCGCAGGACGTCAGCACGCAGCGCGGGGCCGAGCGACGGCTGCGGCAGAGCGAGCAGCGCTTCCGCCTGCTGGTCGAGACGGTCGCGGACTACGCGATCTTCATGCTGGACCCGGACGGTCGGGTCGCCAGCTGGAACATCGGGGCCCAGCGCACCTCGGGCTACCACGCCGACGACATCGTCGGTCAGCACTTCCGGGTGTTCTACCCGCCCGAGGTCCAGGGGGCCCGGCATCCCGAGCACGAGCTGGAGATGGCGCTGCGGGACGGGCGCTACGAGGAGGAGGGCTGGCGGATCCGCAAGGACGGCAGCCGGTTCTGGGCCCAGGTCACCCTCACCACCGTGCGCGACGAGACCGGCCGACACCTCGGGTTCGCGAAGGTGACGCGCGACGTGACCGAGCGGCTGCACGCCGCCGAGGCCCTGGAGTCGGCCAACGAGACCCTGCAGCGGGTGGCCGACGACCAGGCCCAGTTCCTCGCCGTCACGGCCCACGAGCTGCGAGGTCCCGTGGGAGTGCTGGCGATGTCCGCGGAGACGCTGCACCGGCACTGGGCGGAGCTGTCCGAGTCCGAGCGCGGAGAGTTCCTGGTCGGGATGAGCTCCAGCGCCGGGCAGCTCAACCGGCTGCTCACGGACCTCCTGACCACGTCGCGGCTCCAGGCGGGCTCGCTCGACCTGCGGCCCGAGCAGATCTCCGTCCGACAGCACGTGTCCGTGCTTGCGACGACGCTGCTGAAGGCGCATCCTCAGGCGGAGGTGCTCCTTGATGGGGACAGGGACGCCACGATCTTCGCCGACCCCGGAAGGCTGACGCAGGCGATGGACAACCTGCTGACCAACGCGCTGCGCCACGGCCGCTCGCCGATCCACGTCGGCGTGCGCCCGCGCGGCGACCTCGTCGACCTCGTCGTGCGCGACTCCGGGGACGGGGTGCCCCCCGAGATGCGGTCGCGACTGTTCGAGCGGTTCGCCACCGCGAGCAGTGGCGGCACGGGCCTGGGTCTCCACATCGTCCGCGAGCTGGCCCGGGCTCAGGGCGGAGACGCGTCGTACGACGCGGGGGACCGAGCCTTCGTGCTCACCCTGCCGGCCGCGCCGACCACCGACTCCTCGGAGTCGTGGTGAGGCGCCCGTGACGGACGATGCCGAGGTGGAGATCCCGATCCGGGTGCTGCTCGTCGACGACGCGGTCGACGTCCGCCGCCTGGTGCGCACGGCGCTCCGGTTCCGGGGCGGCTTCGAGCTCAGCGGGGAGGCGTCGACGGCCGCTCAGGCGGTGGAGCTGGTGACCGCGCTGCAGCCCGACGTCGTCGTGCTCGACCTGGGGCTGCCCGACCTGGCGGGGCGCGACGTGCTCACCCAGGTGCGTGAGGCCGCGCCTGCCACGAAGGTCGTGGTGTTCTCGGGCGCCGATCCCGACGACCGCTCCTGGTACGAGGAGCGGGCGGCCGGCTACGTGCTGAAGAACGACGACCTCGACTACCTCGTCGACCTCCTGGTCTCGGTGGTGCGCCCGCAGCGGGCCGTGGCCGTGCTCGACCTGACCCAGGACCTCGGCAGCGTGCGCGAGGCACGGTCGCTGGTCCGACGGACTCTCGCCCAGTGGGACCTCGCCCACCTCGACGACGAAGCGTCGCTGGTCGTCAGCGAGCTGGCCACGAACGCCCTCAACCACGCGCGGTCGTCGTACCAGGTGCGGATCTATCACAACCCCAGCACGATCCGGATCGAGGTGCGGGACGGCGGGGCGGGGACCCCCGAGCCGCAGTCGGCCAGCCCGACGCGCGAGGGTGGTCGGGGCCTGCTCCTGGTCTCCGCACTGTCGGTGTCGTGGGGCCTCGAACAGACCCGGGAGGGCAAGGTCGTCTGGGCCGAGCTCGCCCACGGCGTCGCTGCGTCGGCGTAGGCTCCCGAGCGTGAAGACCAGGCTGACCTGCCCCTGCGGGACCACGATCGTCGGCAAGGACGAGGACGAGCTCGTCACCCTCGCCCAGGAGCACCTGGCCGCCGAGCACCCCGGGCGCGAGTACGACCGCGACATGATCCTGTTCATGGCTCTCTGACCCCTCGATCCGAGCGTCACCCGAGAGGGTGAACCACCTCGGATGTGAGTTTGTCGGGGGACGGGTCGGGCACCTGAGGACCAGGAACACGATCCGCCCCCGTCACCGGACTCACGCAGCAGCGGTGCGGGGGCGGATCCGTGTCCGGACGGCTGCGTCACCCCTTCGGGTTCGCGTGCCCCCGACGCCGCCCGGGTACCGCCCGGACATGCTGACCCCCAAGGCTCGCGGTCCCCTGAGCCAGGCCGTGAACGAGGCGCTGGCGATCGCTCCGGACCGGGTCGACGTCCCGGACGCCGGGTCCGCCGAGGACGCGGCGATCGCGCTCTGGACGCTCTACGAGCTGCACTACCGCGGGTTCGACGACGTCGACGACGCGCTGGAGTGGCACCCCGGCCTGCTGGGGGTGCGCCGCGATCTGGAGCAGGACCTGGAGGACCGGCTGCGGTCGCGGTGGACGCCGTACACGCCGACGGGCGACGTGGGCGAGGAGCTGTTCGCGTACGTCGCGGCCCACGACGGGCCCTCGCTGGCCAAGCACGTGCAGTCGCAGGCCGACGAGGAGCAGGTCCTGGAGCTCTTCCGGTTGCGGTCGATCTACCACGCCAAGGAGGCCGACCCGACGGCCTGGGTGGTCCCGCGACTGTCCACCGGGCCCAAGGCCGCCCTGATGGAGCTGCAGTTCGACGAGTACGGCGACGGCGACCCGAACCGGCTGCACAGCCACCTGTGGGCGCTCGGCATGGATGCGCTCGGGCTGCGCGCCGACTACGGGGCCTACATCGACGACGTCCCGCCGGAGATCCTCGAGCAGAACAACGTCATGTCCCTCTTCGGGTTGCACCGACGGCTCCGAGGCGCGGCCCTCGGGCACCTGGCCGCCTTCGAGATGACCAGCTCGATGCCGTCGCGCCGGATGGCCCAGGGTCTGCAACGGCTCGGCCTGGCCGACGCGATGGTGGCCTACTACGCCGAGCACGTGGAGGCGGACGCGGTGCACGAGCAGCTCGCCGCGCGGAGCATCTGCGGCGCCCTGGTGGCCGCCGAGCCGTCGCTCGCCGGCGACGTCTTCCTGGGCGCGTTCACCTGCCTCGACCTGGAGGACCGGTTCGCCCGGCGCCAGCTCGCGGAGTGGGGCGTGGCGTGAGCGAGGCGGAGAGCTACGACCATCCCGACGTCGTCCTCTGCCCGGGCGGTCCGATGCTGCTGCGCGGCGACCACGTGGTCCAGGACTCCGACGGCGTCGCGCACCGGACCACCCGGCCCGTCTCCGCGGTCTGCCGGTGCGGGAAGTCTCAGACCAAGCCGTGGTGCGACGGCACCCACCAGGTGCTGCCGGCCAAGCTGCGGCCGGCCTAGGCGCTCAGGGCTTCTCCAGGCGGGCGACGACGCCCCGCTCGTAGGAGCGCACCTCGCCCAGCCGCAGGTCGCCGTACGACGCGAGCCCGGCGCCGATGGTGTCCGCCTGCCGGGTGCTGCCGAGCTGGAGCAGCGCGGACCCGCCGTCGACCAGGTGCTGCGACGCCGCGGCGACGCACAGCCAGGCCACGTCGAGTCCGTCGTCGCCGCCGTCGATGGCCAGCAGCGGGTCCTCGGGGAACCGACCGGTCTCGGTCCGGCGTACCCACGGCGGGTCGGCGAGGACCAGGGCGAACCGGTCGGTGGGGTGGAGCACCGCGTCGATCGCCCCCTCGCGGACCTCGACCAGCTCACCCAGTCCCGCGGACACGGCGTTGCGGTGGGTGAAGTGGCAGGCGACCGGGTTCAGGTCGACGCAGACCAGCGGTCGGGGCTCGTGGGCGACGGCGAGCAGCCCGATCTGGCCGGCCCCGCAGCACAGCTCCAGGACCGGACCGTCCGGGCCGGAGCGCAGCAGCTCCGCGCCCCACACCGACTGGGCGGCGGTCCACGCGCGCGGCCGCAGCACGCGCTCGTCGTACCGGATCTCCAGGGTGCCGAACTCGGCGACCTGCTCGCTCACTCCCGCCGCTCCGCGATGTAGGCGAGACGGCGCAGCGTCTCGACGTTGCGCCACGCGAGGGGTACGTCGCGCAGCGGCTTCGGAACCAGCCGGCCCGGACCGGTGACGGCGTCCTCCTCGATGACCACCTCGGTCTCGGGGCCCGACGCCTCCAGCCGGAGGAGGACCTCGGCCTCGCCACCGGGCCAGGCGCGGGCCCGGACCCTGAGCAGCGAGCCGGGGACCGCCTCCAGCACCTCGGTCGTGTCGTCGATCAGGAGCGGCCAGGACCCCACCGAGTGGTGCAGCTGGGCGCCCACCTCCGGCCAGTGGTCGTCGACCTCGCGCATGCGGGACGCACCGACCACCCAGAGCGGGTAGAGCCAGCCGTCGGCCAGCACCGACCAGACCTCGTCGGGCGTGGCGTGGACCAGGCGGGTGTTGCGGCTCATCGGACGGATCCCAGGCTTCGGTTCACGGGAGGCTTCTGCTGGGACCCGGTGTCACTGCCCTCGAGGACCCCGATCAGGAGCAGGACCAGGCCGATGACGACGAACACCGCGATCGCCCAGCCGGCCGCGGCGCGGTTGGAGAGCTTCATGCCTCCCGAGTACCCGGGGGGTCGTGCCGCACGCCGCCCAGAGGGGTGGTCAGTGGGAGTAGCCCTGGCGGTGCGCCCAGGCGACCGCCTGGGTGCGCCGGGTGACGCCGGTCTTCTGGTAGACCTGCCGGATGTAGGTCTTCACCGAGTTGACGCTGACGTAGAGCTCGGCCGCGATCTCCAGGTTGCTCATCCCGCGGCAGATCAGCCGGAGCACGTCGGACTCGCGCTGGCTGAGCAGCGGGAACAGGTGGAGCTCGGGGGAGCGGGTCTCGACCGACTCGCCCCGGTGGGCGGCCTCGACGGCCGCGAGCAGCTCTCGGGTCGTCGACGACTTCGCGACGATGCCGTGCGCGCCGGCCTCCAGGACGTCGCGGAGGCCCGCGGCGCGGGTGTTCCAGGTGTAGACGAGGACTCGCGCGGCGCCCAGGCTCGTGACCTGCTCGACGTGCTCGCGGGCGCCGACCTCACGCATCACCGGGTCGATGAGGACGACGTCGAGACCGTCGGTCGAGGTCGTGAGCTCGTCCAGGAAGGCCAGCTCGACGCGGTCACCGTGGGGGCCGAGCATGCCCGCGAGGCCGGTGGTCACGAGCTCGGTCTCGGCCAGTACGCCGAGCCGCACAGGCCCGAGCGCGGCGCGCTCGGAGGCGGACGACGTCATGTCCCCGAACCTAATGTGGCGCGGCTTCTGGACCCGTTCCAGAAGCCTCACCCTTAGGGATGATTTTCGAACTTGTGCTCCCTGACCTGCCCTTTCTCGACCCCGGCGCCCGCCCACGACGGCCGTGGGCTACCCTCGAGAGGTCATGACGCGACTGCTCCTCCTTCGCTGCCGCAGCGAGGTCTGAACGCCGGACCCCCTCGCTGCGGGTGAGTGCTGCGCGACCGGCTCCCAGCAACCAGTCAACGAGGACCTCCCATGACCATTCCGCAGCAGCAGACCGGCGGCATGCCGCACGAGCGCTACCGGGCCTTCCCGCCCATCGACCTGCCCGACCGCACCTGGCCGTCGAAGGTCATCACCGAAGCCCCGCGCTGGCTCTCCACCGACCTGCGCGACGGCAACCAGGCGCTGATCGACCCGATGAGCCCCGCGCGCAAGATGAAGATGTTCGAGCTGCTCGTGAAGATGGGCTACAAGGAGATCGAGGTCGGATTCCCGGCGGCCTCCGAGACCGACTTCTCCTTCGTGCGCCAGCTGATCGAGGGTGACCACGTCCCGGACGACGTCACGATCTCGGTGCTGACCCAGGCCCGCGAGGACCTGATCGAACGCAGCGTGCAGTCGCTGGTCGGCGTACCGCGCGCGAACATCCACCTCTACAACGCGGTCGCGCCGCTCTTCCGGAGGGTGGTGTTCCGGGCCAGCAAGGACGAGATCAAGGACATCGCGGTCCGCGGCACGCAGCTGGTGATGAAGCACGTCGAGAACCTGCTCGACACGACGGTCATCGGCTACGAGTACAGCCCCGAGATCTTCACCTCCACCGAGCTGCCGTTCTCGCTCGAGGTCTGCGAGGCCGTCTCCGACGTGTGGCAGCCCGAGGACGGTCGCGAGATCATCCTCAACCTGCCGGCGACCGTCGAGTCCGCGACGCCGAACGTCTACGCCGACCAGATCGAGTGGTTCTCCCGTCAGCTGACCCGGCGCGAGAACACCGTCATCTCCCTGCACCCCCACAACGACCGTGGTACGGCGGTCGCCGCGACCGAGCTCGCGATGATGGCCGGCGCCGACCGGGTCGAGGGCTGCCTGTTCGGCCACGGCGAGCGCACCGGCAACGTCTGCCTGGTCACGCTCGGCATGAACCTCTTCAGCCAGGGCGTCGACCCGATGATCAACTTCGGCGACATCGACGAGATCCGTCGTACCGTCGAGTACTGCACGCAGCTGCCGGTCCACCCGCGCCACCCCTACGCGGGCGACCTGGTCTACACGGCCTTCTCCGGCTCCCACCAGGACGCGATCAAGAAGGGTCTGGAGGACCTCGAGCGGCAGGCCGCCGAGCAGGGCATCCCCGTCGGCCAGATCGCCTGGGAAGCGCCGTACCTGCCGATCGACCCGAAGGACGTCGGCCGCACCTACGAGGCCGTGATCCGCGTGAACAGCCAGTCCGGCAAGGGCGGCGTCGCCTACGTGCTGAAGGCCGAGCACAAGCTCGACCTGCCGCGTCGTGCGCAGATCGAGTTCAGCCGGGTGATCCAGCAGCACACCGACGCCGAGGGCGGCGAGGTCACCCCCGCCGACATCTGGAGCATCTTCCGCGGCGAGTACCTCGACCGCGAGACGCCGCTGAAGCTCAACTCGGTGCACACCTCCTCGGCCGCGGGCGAGAAGGACGCGCTCACCGTCAACGTCTACGTCGACGGCGAGATCCGCACCCTCGAGGGCACCGGCAACGGCCCGATCGCCGCGTTCGTCAGCGCGATCAACGAGCTCCCGAACGACTTCGACGTCCGGGTCCTCGACTACGCCGAGCACGCCCTGTCGTCGGGAGGCGACGCCCTCGCGGCGGCGTACGTCGAGTGCGCCGTGGGCGACGAGATCCTCTGGGGCGTCGGCGTCGACGCCAACATCGTCACCGCGAGCCTCAAGGCCGTCATCAGCGCCGTCAACCGCCGCGCCTGACCGTCCTCTCCACAGGAGACCCTCTCCGGATCGCCGAGTCGGCGCACATGTGCGCCGACTCGGCGATCCTGTCCACAGGAGGTCAGGGGGCGAGGGGGAGGCGGACGGTGAAGGTGGTGCCGGCGAGGTGGGCGGACTCGACGGAGATCCGGCCACCGTGGCCCTCGACGATCGCAGCGACGATCGAGAGGCCCAGGCCGGTGCCTTGGATGGCGCGCTTCTGGGCCGTCGAGCTGCGGAAGAACTTCTGGAACAGTCCGTCCTGCTCCTCCACCGGGATGCCCATGCCGGTGTCGCGGATCGTGATGATCGCGTCGCGGCGGTCCGACTCGAGTCGGCAGCGCACGCTGCCGCCGTCGTCGGTGAACTTCACGGCGTTGCTGAGCAGGTTGAGCAGCACCCGGTCGAGCTGGGAGCGGTCGCCGAGGACGGGGACCGGCCCGCCGGGGGCGGCGAAGGTGACGTCGAGGTCGCGCCCGACCAGCAACGGCCGCACCGACTCCTCGACCGGGCCGAGGATCTCGGAGAGG
The DNA here is from genome assembly GCF_900101465.1 of Nocardioides lianchengensis. GTDB lineage: Bacteria > Actinomycetota > Actinomycetes > Propionibacteriales > Nocardioidaceae > Nocardioides > Nocardioides lianchengensis. The sequence continues at coordinate 30,005 of NZ_FMZM01000010.1, read as the reverse complement.
TCGACCGGCTCCTGACGCCACTGCAGGTTGTCGGAGTCCAGCCCGGAGAGCAGCAGCAGGTCGTTGCAGATCACGATCAGCCGCTGGCCGTTGCGGGCGATGGTGTCGAGCAACGGCACCTGGGCGGGGTCGGGGTCGACCATCGATCCGTCGCTGAGCATCTCGGTGTAGCCGACGATGCTGGTGATCGGGGTGCGCAGCTCGTGGGAGACCGTCGAGACGAACTCGTCCTTCGCACGGTCGAGGTGGCGCAGCCGGTCGACCGCGGTCCGCTCCTTCTCCAGGGCGGCGACCAGCATCTCCTGGCCCTGCCGCTGGTCGGTCACGTCGCGACCCACGCAGAGCAGGCCGACCTGGGAGGCGAAGGCGTCCTCGGCGGCGCTGAGGGTCATCGACACGGTCTGGCGGTGGCCGGACCGCGCGACCCAGGTCCAGTCGCGGGCGCGTGACTCGCCGTCCGAGCCGACGCCGGCCACCAGGGCGTCGTACGCCTCCGCGACGCTGGCGGCGCCGGTGCGGGCCAGCAGCTCCTCGGCGTCGAGGAGGCGGGTGAACGGTTGGCCGACGATCTCCGCGGGCTCGTAGCCGAGCATGTGCTGGGCCCCGGAGTTGAAGACCGTCACCCGGCCCGCGGGGTCGATGCCCACCAGCGCGGTGGTGAACGACGCCCGCATCAGGTGGTCGACCAGGCCGGAGGCCGCGCGCTCGGCGGTCACGTCGATGCCGGTCATCACGGCGTACGCCGGAGTGCCCGTCTCGTCGCGGACGACGTTGTTGCTCCACACGATGCGCAGCTTCTCGCCGTCCCGGCCGACCAGGGCGCGCTCGCGCGAGACCGGGACCCCCGAGCGGTTGGGCCACACGAACAGCGCCTCGACCTCGCCCTCGTCGGCGGGGTCGAGCGCGGTCTCCCAGACCCGGCGCCCGACCAGCTCCGACGCGGCGTAGCCGGTGATGTCGGTGGTCGCCGCGTTCACCCGGACGATCCGCCCGTCGAGCTCGGTGACCAGGATGATGCAGGCGGTGGTGTCGAGCGTGGCGCTGGTGAGCTTCTCGGCGGTCTCGTGGCGACGGCGGGCCTCGTGCTCGGCGGTCACGTCGAGCAGCTGGGCCGACCAGACCGGGGCGCCGTCGTCCTCGGAGAGCAGGGAGACCGCGACCTCGACCCGGCTGCCGGGCCGGGCCGCGACCTCGGCGTGGCTGCGCCAGCCGTGCGGTCCGTCCTGCCGGGCCCGGGTGATCAGCGCCGGTGTGCTGCCCTCCACGGTGAGCTGCGACTCCAGCGCCCGTCCGACCAGCGAGTCCCGGTCGCTGCCGAGGATCCGGGCGGCGGTCTCGTTGGCGTCGACGATCGTGAGCTCCTGCTCGTCCTGGCGCATCAGGACCATGCCGACCAGCGACTCGGTGAAGTTGCGCCGGAAGAGCCGCTCGTCGGCCGAGACGCGCTGGAGCAGCTGGGTGCGCTGCTGGACGGCGACCGCCAGCGGGATCGCGAGCACGGCGGCGCAGACGACGTACGCCTGCGACATGCCGATCACCCCGGCCTGGTCGACGAGCCCGGCGTCGCGGGCGGCGCTGAACGGGCCGAAGCCGCGAGCCGTGAGGACGGTGACCACGGCGGACAGGAGCAGCACCTCGGCGGCGACGGTGCGCAGCGGGAAGCGGAGGGCGCCCCAGACGAGCAGGGGCAGCGGCAGGAAGACCAGCGCGAGCTGCTGGTCGGGGGCGAAGGCCACCGCGGTCGCCGCGGCGGTCGCGACCGCCTGGAGCAGGAGCTCACCGGTGCGGTCCGGCTCGCGGCGGGCACGCAGCGTGAGGGCGAGCGGCAGGGTGACGAGCAGCGAGGCGGAGTGGGCGCCGTACGTCCGGCCGAAGGCCGAGAGCAGGGCGGTCCGGTCGTCGAGCGCCGCGACCGCCACGGTGGTCAGCGCACCGGCGACCAGGCCACCGGCGGTCGAGGCCAGCAGCAGCCGGACGAAGTCCTCCTGCGTCGCGAGGCGCGGCTCGGCCCCGTCCCGGCGCCGGCGTACGACGACCGCGCCCGTGAGCGTGCCGGCCGCCGCGGCGACGCCCAGGGCCGCGGCGACGGGGAGGTCCTGGCCGTCGACGAGCTGGGCGGCGGCGGCCGCGGCGGCGATCGCGGCGGTGACGACCGGCCAGCGACGGGCAGGGGCAAGGACCAGGGCGGCCGCGGCGACGCCGGCCACCGGCCACCGGAGGGCGAGCGGATCACCCGGGTCGGCCAGCACCGTCGAGACGCCGGCCCCGACGACGACCGCCAGCAGAAGGAGCGTGACCGGCCAGCCGACGTACCGGTGACCTGCGGCTGGCATGCCGGAAGTGTCGCACCGCGGACCGGGGCGCGCGGACTAGATTGCCGGGCATGTTGGTATCCGAGCGGATCGGTCAGTTCTTCCTCGAAACCGAGACAGGACGCGACCGCCTGGAGTACACGGAGTACGGCGCGGGCGACGCCTGGGTCGTGCTGCTGCACGGCCAGCTGATGCCGCGGCGGATGCAGCAACCGCTGGCCCGGGCGCTGGCCGCCGAGGGCCTGCACGTCGTCACCCTGGATCTGCTCGGCCACGGGCGCTCGGACCGGCCGGCCGACCCGCACGCCTACTCGGTGCAGGCCTGGGCGGAGCAGGTGCTGGCGCTGCTCGACCACCTGGGCGCGGCCCAGGCGGTGGTCGGCGGGACCTCCCTGGGCGCCAACGTCTCGCTCGAGGTGGCCGTGCTGGCGCCGGAGCGGGTCCGGGGGCTGATCGCCGAGATGCCGGTGCTGAACAACGCCCTGGAGGCGGGCGTGGTCGCGTTCGGGTCACTGATGCTCGCGGCCCGCTTCCTGCCGTTCACCGTCACCGGCGTCCGGCTGCTCACCCGGCCGGTGCCGCGCGGGATCGTGCCGTTCTGGGCGGGCATCGCCCTCGACACCCTCGATCAGCGCCCGGCGTCGGTCGCCGCGGTCGTGCACGGCCTCTTCTTCGGGCGGGTCGCGCCGCACTCGCGTCAGCGGCGGGCGATCCAGGCGCCGGCGCTCGTCGTCGGGCACCCCGCCGACCCGATCCATCCGGCGGCCGACGCGGCGATGCTGGCCGCCGAGCTGCCGAACGCCACCTTCGTCCGGGCGCGCAGCATCCTGGAGTGGCGGCTCCGCCCGGAGCGGCTGGACGCCGAGGCGGCCGCGTTCGCCCTCGAGTGCTGGCGGCCTCGCGGGCGGGTACGACGGGTCACCCGCTGACGTAGCCGACCCGCATCAGGGTGTCGTCCCCGCGGACGACCTCGACGTACCCCTGGTCGACGAAGACGACCCGGGCCCGGTCCTCACCGATCATCTCCACCCGGATCTCGCCGCTGGTGTCGAGGCGCTGGGCGACGCTGTGGTGCACGCTCGCGCACAGCTCGTCGGCACTGCCGCCGTCGGCGTAGAGCAGCGCGTCCTCGCACCGGTCCTGCTGCAGCAGCTCGACGTACGAGACCGCGGCGTCGCGGTAGGCGGCCGTCCCGTCGCCGGGATCGTCGCCGCCCCGGGTGAGGACGACGGCGAGGGTCGCCACCGCCGCCACCAGTGCGAGGACCAGTCCACCGACGGCGAGGCGGACGGGGGAGACCGGACGCCGCCGGACGGGTGGCGGGGGAGGGAGCAGCACGGTCCGGCCCTCGCACGCCTCGCGCAGGGCGGCGGCGAAGGCGCGTACGTCGGGCCAGCGCCGCGCCCGGTCCGGCTCCAGAGCGCGCTGGACGACGGCCTCCACGCCCGGCGGCACGGGCCGCCAGCGACCGACCGGCTCGACCCGGTCGTCGGGTCCGGCGGGGCTGCGCGGCGGCCGGCCCGCGAGCAGCGCCCAGGCGACGGCCCCGAGCGCGTAGACGTCCGCCCGCGGGTCCAGGTCGGCGGTGTCGGCGCGCTGCTCGGGCGGCATGTACGACGGCGTCCCGACCGCCTGGGTCACCTCCGGCCCGGCGGCCCAGGCGACGCCGAGGTCCGCGACCATCACGCGTCGGCCGCCGTTCGAGTCGTGGGTGAGCAGCAGGTTGGCCGGCTTGACGTCGCGGTGCACGATCCCGTGCGCGTGCAGCGCGGCCAGGCCCTCGGCGGCCTGCGCGACCACGTCGACCAGCACCTCCGGGGCCACCGGCGCGGCCGGGTCGACGAGGTCGGCGACCGAGCCGCCGTCGGCGTAGGCCATCACGAAGTAGGGGACGTCGTCGTCGGTCACGCCGATGTCGAAGACGTCGACCAGGTGCGGCGAGCGGGCCTGGCGCAGCAGCCGCGACTCGGCCAGGAAGCGCTCGCGGATCGCCGGGTCGCCGGTCCAGTTGTCGGCGAGCAGCTTCACGGCCACCGCGGAGTCCAGGTCCTCGTCGCGGTAGAGCCACACCGTCGCGAACGCGCCGGCGCCGATCCGGTGCTGCCGCCGCAGACGGCCGAGGGCGGGTGGCGGCGACACGCGCCCCAGTCTGCCCGACGGGTCCCGGCTGCCGACCATCCGTGCGGGAGGATGGCGAGGTGCCTCTCTACCGCGACGAGGCGATCGTGCTGCGCACCCACAAGCTGGGGGAGGCCGACCGCATCATCACCCTGCTGACCCGCCATCGCGGCCGGGTCCGCGCCGTCGCGAAGGGCGTACGACGCACCACCTCCCGGTTCGGCTCGCGCCTGGAGCCGTTCACCCACGTGGACCTGCAGCTGGCCGAGGGGCGCAACCTCGACACGGTCACCCAGGCGGAGACGCTGACCCTCTTCCACGCCGGGCTGGGCCTCGACTACGACCGCTACACCGCCGGCACGGTGATGCTGGAGACCGCTGAGCGGCTGGTCTCGGAGGAGAAGGAGCCGGCCCTGCAGCAGTTCCTGCTCCTCGTGGGCGGCCTGCGGGTGCTGGCGAACGGCGAGCGCACCCCCAGCCAGGTCCTCGACTCCTACCTGCTCCGCTCGCTGGCGGTCGCGGGCTACGCGCCGTCGTTCCACCACTGCGCGCGCTGCGGCCTGGAGGGCGAGCACCGCTGGTTCAACCACTCGATGGGCGGGGTGCTCTGCGCGACCTGCCGGGTGCCGGGCTCGGCGAACCCCGCCCCCGAGACGCTGCGGCTGATGGGCGCGCTGCTCGCTGGCGACTGGCCGAGCGTCGAGGTCTCCGAGCCGCGGCACCTGAAGGAGGCCAGCGGCTTGGTCGCGGCGTACCTCGCCTGGCACCTGGAGCGCAGCCTGCGCTCGCTCGCCTACGTCGAGCGCTGAGCCTCAACTTCCGCGCGGACCGGCCGATCCTCACCCTGACGGATGAGGGGTCAGACATGAGGGGCTGGGGTCGACGCGGCGGGTGGGTGCTCGCCCACCTGCGCTGGAACGACGGCGAGCCCGACGCTCGCGTCCTCCAGATCGGCTTCACGCTGGCCCTGGTCGGGGTGCTCGTGCTGCGCGACGCGGGTGGCCGCTCGGAGGACGTCCTCTCGTGGCCGACCGCCGGCGTGGCACTGTCGGTCCTCGGGGCGGCCGTCGTCCTCGCGGCACCGGACCGCTGCGTGCCGTTCCTGACGCGCGTGATGGCCGTGGTCAACATCGCCGCGCTCGGCATGCTCGCCGCCGGGTCCGACCTGGGTACGGCGTCGCCGCTGCTCCTGCTGCCCTCCCTCTGGCTCGGCCTGGAGCTCGGCCTGCGCGGAGTGGCTCTCGCGGTCGGCTCGGTGCTGGCCTTCATCACGGTCCCCGGCCTGCTCGCCCACGGCGTCGACGCCCTGACGCTGGAGCGCCTCGTGGTGCTGCCGGTGGTGGCCGGGGTCGGCGCGGCGTCGATCACCGCCGGGCTGGTCGCGGCGCGCAGCGCCCAGGCCCGGGCGGAGGCGCGCGAGGCCGACCTCGCGGCGGCGCTGGAGATCATCGAGCGCAACCGGCGATCCGCGCACGCGATCTTCGAGGCCGTCGACGTCGGGCTGGCCCTGCTCGACAGGGACGGGCGCCCGACGCTGATGAACCACCGGCTCACCGAGTTCTCGGAGCTCGCCTACCCCGGCGGCGACATCAGCCGCCCGCGGGTGTTCGACGAGACCGGTCGGGTCCCGCTGTCGCTCGACGACGTGCCGACGGTCCGGGCGCAGCTGGGCGAGGAGTTCGACGACGTACGGGTCTGGATCGGCGCGGAGGAGCGGACCCGACGGGCGATGTCGATCTCCGCGCGGCGCGTCGAGGACTCCGACGGCGCCCTGCTCGGGGCGGCGGTCTCCTACACCGACGTCACCGAGTTCATGCGGGCCGCGCAGGTCAAGGACGACTTCATCGCACTGGTCTCCCACGAGCTGCGCACCCCGCTCACCTCCATCGTGGGGTACGTCGCCATCGCGCTGGACGAGGAGGACCTCGACCCGGTGCTCCGCAAGCAGCTGGAGGTGGTGGCCCGCAACGGACGGCGCCTCGAGCGCCTGGTGGGCGACCTGCTCGACGAGGTCCAGCACGAACGGCGGCCGGCCTCGCTGCGTGACCAGACCACCGACCTCGCCGAGATCGTGCGGGAGAGCGTCGCCGCCGCCCGTCCGCACGCGACCGCCTCCGAGGTGGAGCTGGTCGCCGACGTACCGGCGTCGATCCCGTTCACGGGGGACGGCCAGCGGCTGGCCCAGGTCGTCGACAACCTGGTCTCCAACGCCATCAAGTACTCCGAGGCCGGTGGGCGGACCGAGGTCCGGGCGGGCGTCGAGGGCGGCAGCGCGGTGATCCGAGTCCGCGACACCGGCATCGGCATCGACCCGGCGGACCACGACCAGCTGTTCACCCGCTTCTTCCGCACCCGCGAGGCCACGCTGCGCGCGATCCAGGGCGTGGGCCTGGGCCTGTCGATCACCAAGTCCATCGTCGAGAGCCACGGTGGCGTGATCGAGGTGGACAGCGAGGTCGGCCAAGGCAGCGAGTTCCGCGTCGTCCTCCCGCTGCACGTCGTTGAGCGGCTGGCGTCCTGAGCGCCACTAGGCTCCGGGGCGTGAAGCGTCGCGTCCGCCAGCCCACCCCGCACCCGTCGGGAGCCACCCCGCCCCCGGTCCCGCGGGAGCTCGTGCCCCGGCACGTCGCGATCGTCATGGACGGCAACGGCCGCTGGGCCAAGGAGCGGGGCCTCCCGCGCACCAAGGGCCACGAGCAGGGCGAGAGCTCGCTCTTCGACGTGGTCGAGGGCGCGATCGAGATCGGGGTGAAGGCGGTCTCGGCGTACGCCTTCTCGACCGAGAACTGGAGCCGCTCGCCCGACGAGGTGAAGTTCCTGATGGGCTTCAACCGCGACGTGATCCGGCGCCGGCGCGACGAGATGCACGAGCTCGGCGTCCGGGTCCGGTGGGCGGGGCGCGCGCCGCGGCTGTGGAAGTCGGTCATCAAGGAGCTCCAGGTCGCCGAGGAGCTCACGAAGGACAACGACGTCTGCACCCTCACCATGTGCGTCAACTACGGAGGCCGGGCCGAGCTGGCCGACACCGCGCGCAGCATCGCCCGGGAGGTCGCGGCCGGCCGGCTGAAGCCGGAGAAGATCGACGAGAAGGTCTTCGCCCGCCACCTCTACGTGCCCGAGCAGTCCGACGCCGACCTGGTCTGGCGCACGTCTGGGGAGCAGCGGCTCTCGAACTTCATGCTCTGGCAGGCCGCCTACAGCGAGTTCGTCTACTCCGACGTGCTGTGGCCCGACGTCGACCGCCGGCACCTGTGGGCGGCCGTCGAGGAGTACGCCCGGCGCGACCGACGCTACGGCGGCGCGCTGCCGAACCAGGTCTGAGTCGAGGGGCGGGGGGATGATGCGACAGCTGAGCTGGAGCGCGGTCGACGACGACGATCCGCGCCTGCTGCAGGCGGCGTTCGCGCTGCTGGTGACGCTCGACCTGGCCTTCCGGATCCAGGGTGGGGCGCGCTGGGACCTCGTCTCCTGGCCAGTCTTCGCCGTCGTGCTGCTCGCGGTCGTGACCGCGGCGACGCTGCTGCTGCCGTGGGACCGGATGCCGTCGGTGATGCTCGGGGTGCTGGCCGTGCTCGACATCGCGGTGATCGGCACCGGCCGACTCAGCCCGGAGGGCAGCAGCATCGCGATTCTGCTGCTCCTTCCGGCCCTCTGGCTCGGGCGGTACGGCGCCGTCCGTGGCGCGGTCGTCTGCTTCCTCGCGGTCGGGCTGTTCCAGGCCCTGCCCGGCCTCGTGTACGGCGAGCTGGCCGGCGCCAACCTCTCCCGCTCGGTGCTCCCAGCCCTGGTCGCGGTCGGCGCGACGGTCGCGAAGGCCTCCGCCGTCCAGGCGATCGGTCGCCAGCAGCGGATGTCCGACGCGATCTTCGACACCGTCGACGTCGGCCTGGTCCTGCTCGGGCGCGACGGCACCTACGAGCGGATGAACCGCCGGCACGAGGAGTTCATGCGTGTCGGCTACCCCGACGGTCACGACGGCGTGGCCGGGCAGACCGGGGCGGTCTTCGAGGAGGACGGCAGCACCCCGCTGGCGCGCGAGCTGACCCCGACGTTCCGCGCGATGACGGGGGAGGAGTTCGACGACTGCCGGCTGTGGATCGGGACCGACCCGCGCAATCGCCGGGCCATCTCGGTCTCGGCGCGGACCGTGCGCGACGAGCAGGGCGACTTCGCCGGGGCCGTGCTGGCCTACAAGGACGTCACCGACTTCATGGGGGCGCTGCGGGTGAAGGACGAGTTCGTCGCCTCGGTCTCCCACGAGCTGCGGACCCCGCTCACCTCGATCACCGGCTACGTCCAGATCCTGCAGGAGCGCGACGACCTGCCCGAGCAGGCGGCGAGCCAGCTCGGGGTCGTGGCACGCAACGGAGACCGGCTGCTCCGACTGATCGGCGACCTCCTGCACGCGGCCCAGGCTGACGCCAGCGGCCCGCAGCTGGAGCGGAGCCACACCGACCTGGCCGTGATCGTCCGGGACTCGGTCGAGGCCGCCTCGCCGGCCGCCGAGGCCGCGGGCGTGGTGCTGGAGCTGACCGCGCCGCCCCGGCTGCCGATGTGCGCCGACCCGCGCCGGATCGGCCAGGTCGTCGACAACCTGCTCTCCAACGCGGTCAAGTACAGCCACCGCGACGGCCGGGTCCAGGTGTCGCTGGCCCTCGATGGCGACCGCGCCCAGCTGGAGGTGCAGGACGGCGGCATCGGCATCTCGTCCGCGGACCGGGACCGGCTCTTCACCCGCTTCTTCCGCACCCGCTCGGCGGCCGAGAGCACCATCCCGGGGGTCGGCCTGGGCCTGAGCATCACGAAGGAGATCGTGGAGGCCCACGGTGGTCGGATCGAGGTCGAGAGCGTCCTCGGCACCGGCAGCGTCTTCCGGGTGCGGCTCCCGCTCGAGCGCTGAGCGGGTTCAGCCGCAGCTCGGGCAGGTCCCGAAGATCTCCAGGGTGTGGCTCACGTCGGTGAAGCCGTGCTCGGACGCGATCGCGCGCGTCCAGCGCTCGACGGCGGGGCCCTCGACCTCCACCGTGCGTCCGCACGAGCGGCAGACCAGGTGGTGGTGGTGCGTGTCGGAGCAGCGGCGATAGATCGCCTCGCCGTCCTCGGTGCGGAGCATGTCAACCTCGCCGGCGTCGGCGAGGCGCTGCAGGGTGCGGTAGACCGTGGCCAGGCCGACGTGCTCGCCCCGCCGGCCGAGCAGCTCGTGGATCTCCTGCGCCGAGCGGAAGTCGTCGAAGGAGGCCATCGCCTCCGCGACGGCGATCCGCTGCCGGGTCGGGCGCAGCGGCGGGGTCGCGTCAGTGCTCGTCATAGTGCCTCCCGTGGACCGCGTGCCGGTGGCCGTCGTGGACGTAGTCGACGTGGTCGCCGTGGGGTACGGCGGGGTGCCCGCAGTCCGGTCCGTGCTCGTGGGCGTGCTGCTCGTCGCAGACCTGGTGGGTGGCCGCGTGCTCCTCGGCCTCGACCGCGGGGAACGGCCGGCGCAGCCGGGCCCGTCGGCGCAGCAGCGCGCCGACCGGCCAGGTCGCGACGAAGCAGGCCAGGGCGAGCAGCACGATCGCCGGCCCGGGCGCGACGGTCAGGTCGTGGCTCGTGGAGAGGTACGCCGAGACCAGCAGCCCGCCCACGCCCGCGCCCGCACCGACCACGACCGCGCCCGCGACCGTCGCGCGGAACGACCGGGCCAGCTGCTGGGACGCCGCGACCGGCACGATCATCAGCGCCGAGACCAGCAGCAGGCCGACCGTGCGCATCGCCACGGTGACCGTCACCGCGGCGAGCACGGCGACCAGCAGGTTGTAGGCGCGGACGTTCAGCCCGGCGACCCGGGCGAAGTCCTCGTCCTGCGAGACCGTGAACAGCTGGGGGAGCAGGCCGAGGCCGAGGAGCAGGATCACGGCCGCCAGGCCCAGGGTGAACCAGAGGTCGGCCCGCGAGATCGAGGTGATCGAGCCGAAGAGGTACTGCTGCAGCTTCGCGCCGGTCTGTCCCGCGAGGCCGGTGATCATCACGCCGCCCGCGAGTCCGCCGTAGAAGAGCAGGGCCAGGGCGAGGTCGCCGCTGGTGTGCCCGCGCTCGCGGATCACCTCGATGGCGATTGCGCCGAGGACGGCGACGACCACGGCGGTCCAGGTCGGGGCGACGCCGGTCAGCAGCCCGAGCGCGACTCCGGTGACGGCCACGTGGCCCAGGCCGTCACCGAGCAGGGCCAGGCGACGCTGGACCAGGTAGGTGCCGATCACGGGCGCGGCCAGGCCGGTGACGAACGCGGCGAGCAGCGCGCGCTGCATGAACTGGTACTGCAGCAGCTCGATCACCAGGAGGCCTCCTCGCCGTGCGGGTGCGGGGTCCGGTCGAGGGGCGCCATCACGCCCGGGTGGTGGTCGTGGCGGCCCTGCGGCGGGTGGTGGTGGCCGTGCGCGTCGTCGAGGGCGAGCGGCGGGCCGTCGTACACGAGACGGCCGTCGCGGAGGACGACGGTGCGGTCGACGAGGGGCGCGAGCGGGCCGAGCTCATGGGTGACGAGCACGATCGTGCTGCCGGACCGCGACAGGGCCGAGAGCGCGGCGGCGAGGGCGTGCTGGTTGGGCAGGTCGACGCCCGCGGTGGGCTCGTCGAGGAAGAACAGGTCGGGCTCGCCCGCGAGCGCCCGGGCGATGAGGACCCGCTGCTGCTGGCCGCCCGAGAGGGTGGCCACGCTGTCGCGGGACCGGTCGGCGAGGCCGACCAGGTCGAGCGCGGCCGCGACCGCCGCGCGGTCGGCGCGGCTCGGCGGCCGCAGCAGCCGGCGCCGGGTCAGCCGGCCGGAGGCCACGACCTCGGCGACCGAGGCCGGGACGCCGCTGGCCGCACTGGAGCGCTGCGGCACGAACCCGAGGCGGTGCCAGTCCCGGAAGGACTCGAACGGGGTGCCGAACAGTTTCAGCTGCCCCCGGGAGAGCGGACGCAGGCCGGTGAGGGCCCGTACCAGGGTGGACTTCCCCGATCCGTTGGGGCCGAGCAGCGTGACGAACTCGCCCGACCGGACCGTCAGGTCGATCTGTCGCAGCACCGGCCGCCCGGCGATGGCCACGGCGCCGTCGCTGAGCTCGACCACGGGCTCGGTCGGACGGGTCAACAGCGGTTCGCCTGCTCGAGCTTCGTGAGGTTCTGCCGCATGAGAGAAAGGTAGTCCTCGTCCGCGGTGTCGTCGGTCAGGCCCTCGAGGGTGTCCAGCACCTCGGTCTGCACACCCACGTCGGAGGCCAGGGTCTCCGCGCTCTTGGGGCTCACCAGGCTCTCGGAGAAGACGGTGGTGATGCCGTCGGACTTGATGAGCTCCTGCAGGTCGGCGAGTGCGGCCGGCGTGGGCTCGGCGTCCGGGGTGATGCCGGTGATCGACTCCAGGTGCAGGCCGTACTTCTCCAGGTAGCCGAACGCGTCGTGGTTGGTGACCACCGTCGTGATCGTGCACTGGGCCAGCCCGTCGGCGTACGACGCGTCGAGCTCCTCGAGGTCGGTGCGGAGGTCGGCCGCGTTGGCCGCGAACGTGTCCTTCTGGTCCGGGTCGATCTCGCCGAGCCGGCCGGCGATCGCGTCGCCGAGCTCGGCCATCCGGAGCGGGTCCTGCCAGAAGTGCGGGTCGTACTCGCCGTGGTCGTGCTCCTCCTCGCCGTGCACGTGCCCCTCCTCCTCGGCGTGGCCCTCCTCGTCGGCGTGCTCCGCGTGCTCCTCCGCGGTCTCGCCCTCGTGGCCCTCCTCCTCGGCGAACGGCAGCAGGTCGACGACGTCGGCGGCGTCCAGCACCTGGCCGGTCGCGACCTCCTCGGCCGCGTCGTCCACGGCGGGCTGCAGCGAGTCCACGTAGACCAGCAGCGCGGAGTCGGCGATGGTCGCGGTCTCCTTCACGTCGAGGGTCAGGTCGTGCGGCTCGCCACCGGGGGTGGTGAGGTTCTCGACGTCGAACGCGTCACCGGCCACGCGGGCGGCGACGTACTCCAGGGGGTAGAGGCCGACGGCCACGGTCCGCGAGTCCGCGGCCGCCTCGCTGTCGTCGGAGAAGGCGGCGCAGCCGGTGAGGGAGAGCGCGCCGACGGCGGCGAGGGCGGGGACGAGGAGGCGGGAACGCTGCATGAGAACGATTCTCATGGCGATTGAGAATCGTTGTCAAATCAGCCGTGGGTAGGGTGAGGACGTGCTGGTCGTGAACAGGTTCCGGGTCCCGGTCGGCGAGGGCGAGACCTTCCGGGTCGACGTCGAGCTGGCCCGGGCGACGCTCGCCGAGCGGCCCGGGTACGTCGGCGGCGCGATCGGTCGCAACCTCGACGATCCCGAGCTGTGGGTGCTCACGACCACCTGGGAGCACGTCGGCGCCTACCGCCGCGCGCTCTCGTCGTACGACGTGAAGCTGCACGCCGTCCCGCTGCTCGGACGCGCCCTGGACGAGCCGAGCGCCTACGAGCCGGTCGAGCCCGGGGCCGACCTCAATATCCAGGCGACGCGCTCGCTAGGCTGAACGCTCGACCTTTCCTCCTCGGTCGGCAGCCAGCCGACCGCCCCCTGCACCAGGAGCTGAACCCCGTGGCCAAGCCGCCCGCATCCACCGTCGACCACGTCGTCTCCCTCGCCAAGCGGCGCGGCTTCGTCTACCCGTGCGGCGAGATCTACGGCGGCACCAGGTCGGCCTGGGACTACGGCCCGCTCGGCGTGGAGCTGAAGGAGAACATCAAGCGCCAGTGGTGGCGCTCGATGGTCCAGAGCCGCGACGACGTCGTCGGCCTCGACTCCAGCATCATCCTGCCGCGCCCGGTGTGGGAGGCCAGCGGCCACGTCGAGACGTTCTCCGACCCGCTGACCGAGTGTCAGTCGTGCCACAAGCGCTTCCGGGCCGACCACCTGCAGGAGGCCGTGGCCGAGAAGAAGGGCCTCGACAACCCCGACGACGTCGACCTCACCGACGTCGCCTGCCCCAACTGCGGCACCCGCGGCGCATGGACCGAGCCGCGCCAGTTCTCCGGCCTGCTGAAGACCTACCTCGGCGTGATCGAGGACGAGTCCGGCCTGCACTACCTGCGCCCCGAGACCGCGCAGGGCATCTTCGTGAACTTCGCCAACGTCGTGACCAGCTCGCGCCAGAAGCCGCCGTTCGGCATCGCCCAGATCGGCAAGAGCTTCCGCAACGAGATCACGCCCGGCAACTTCATCTTCCGCACCCGCGAGTTCGAGCAGATGGAGATGGAGTTCTTCGTCAAGCCGGGCGAGGACGAGGAGTGGCACCAGTACTGGATCGACCAGCGCACCCAGTGGTACGTCGACCTCGGCATCGACCCCGAGAACCTGCGCCACTACGAGCACGCCCAGGAGAAGCTGAGCCACTACTCCAAGCGCACCGTCGACATCGAGTACCGCTTCCGCTTCGCCGGGTCCGAGTGGGGCGAGCTCGAAGGCATCGCCAACCGCACCGACTTCGACCTGACGACGCACGCGAAGCACTCCGGCACCGACCTGTCGTACTTCGACCAGGCCAACAACGAGCGCTACACGCCGTACGTCATCGAGCCGGCGGCCGGGCTCTCGCGCAGCCTGATGACCTTCCTGGTCGACGCCTACACCGAGGACGAGGCGCCGAACACCAAGGGTGGCGTCGACAAGCGCACCGTGCTGAAGCTCGACCCGCGCCTCGCGCCGGTCAAGGTCGCGGTGCTGCCGCTGTCGCGCAACGCCGACCTGTCGCCCAAGGCGAAGGCCCTGGCCGCCGAGCTCCGCGGGAACTGGAACGTCGACTTCGACGACTCCGGCGCGATCGGGCGCCGCTACCGCCGCCAGGACGAGATCGGGACGCCGTTCTGCGTGACGGTCGACTTCGACACCCTCGAGGACGACGCCGTCACCGTGCGCTCGCGCGACACCATGGAGCAGCAGCGGATCCCGCTCGAGGGGATCACGCGCTTCTTCGCGGAGCGGCTCGTCGGCTGCTGAGGATCTGCGATGCACAATGGCCGGATGCTGAACCGCACCTCCGCCGCGCTCCTGGCCGTGCTCCTCGGTACGACGTTGCTGGCCGGCTGCTCGGACGACTCCGACAGCGGCTCGGGCGAGAAGAGCTCCTCGGCGAGCCCGTCGGCCGCGGCGTCGTACCTGCCGGTCCCTGACGGGGTCGAGCTGACCGCGCAGGGCACCTCGCTGGCGGTGGGCGACACCGCCACCGTCGCGTGGGAGCCGGTCCAGGACACGGTCGGCGTCCTCGACATCCGGGTCGACCGACTCGAGCAGACCTCGTTCAAGCGGTCGTTCGCCGGCTGGAAGATCGACGACACGACGTTGAAGACGCGCCCCTACTTCGTCCGCGCGACCATCACCAACACCGGTGAGACCGACCTGGGCGGGCAGCGGGTCCCGCTCTACGCAGTAGACGGGGAGAACCGGCTCGTCGACTACTCCGGCTTCGGCAGCTCCTTCAAGCCGTGCGCGAGCACCGACTTCCCGGAGGCGTTCGCGCCCGGGACGACGGCCGAGTTCTGCCTGGTCTACCTGGTGCCCGACCGCGGCGACCTGACCGCGGTGAGCTTCCGGCCCACCCAGGAGGTCAACCCGATCACCTGGACCGGTGAGCTGACCAAGCCGGCGGCGGCGTCCTCGACGAAGGTCAAGAAGAAGAGCTCCTGATTTCGTCCGTCGGCCCGCCCGACCGGAGAATGGACCCATGGTCCTGGCCGTGCCCCCGTCGACGTCGCTGACCCTCGGGTCCCTGCGCGTGGACACGCCCGTGGTGCTCGCGCCGATGGCGGGCATCACCAACGCCGCCTACCGACGGCTGTGTGCGGAGCAGGGGGCGGGCCTCTATGTCTGCGAGATGATCACCAGCCGCGGGCTGGTGGAGGGCGACCAGCACACCAAGGACATGCTCGTCTTCGACGAGCGCGAGACGGTGCGGTCGGTCCAGCTCTACGGCACCGACCCCGTCTACGTCGGCAAGGCCGCCGAGATCCTCTGCGCCGAGTACGGCGTCGCCCACATCGACCTGAACTTCGGCTGCCCGGTGCCCAAGGTGACCCGCAAGGGCGGCGGCGGGGCGCTGCCGTGGAAGCGCGGGCTGCTCGGCGAGATCCTGGAGCACGCGGTCGCCGCGGCGACGCCGTACGACGTGCCGGTGACGATGAAGACCCGCAAGGGCATCGATGACGACCACCTGACCTACCTCGACGCCGGGCGGATCGCCCAGGAGACCGGCTGCGCCGCGATCGCGCTGCACGGGCGCACCGTGTCGCAGGCCTACTCCGGCGCGGCCGACTGGGACGCGATCGCCGCCCTGGTCGCCCACGTCGACATCCCGGTGCTCGGCAACGGCGACATCTGGGAGGCGGCCGACGCGCTGCGCATGGTCGAGCAGACCGGGGCGGCCGGCGTGGTGGTCGGCCGGGGCTGCCTGGGGCGTCCGTGGCTGTTCCGCGACCTGGCCGCGGCGTTCGCAGGCGAGCAGGTCGCGACCCTGCCGACGCTGGGCGAAGTCACGGCGATGATGCGCCGGCACGCCGAGCTGCTCTGCCAGCACATGGGGGAGGAGCGGGGCTGCAAGGAGTTCCGCAAGCACGTGTCCTGGTACCTCAAGGGGTTCGCCGCGGGCGGCGAGATACGCCGGTCGCTGGGCCTGGTCGACTCGCTCGCCGCGCTGGACGCGCTGCTCGCCGACCTCGACCCGGACGAGTCGTTCCCCGTCTCCGAGCTCGGGACGCCGCGCGGCCGGCAGGGCTCGCCGCGGCACAAGGTCGCGCTGCCGGAGGGCTGGCTGGACGACGCCGACGGGGCGGGCAGCCACGTCCAGGAGGACGCCGGGGAGACCACCGGCGGCTGAGCTGACCCGGCCCGGGTGAGCGGGAACACGCCGTACTTTTGCCGTCCGGTTTTGGGACAGGTCACCGGGGCTGTGGTTTAGTCGTCAACCGAGCCGGAGCCGTCACCTCGGACCCGGCCGTCCCCTGTCAGCAACAGCAAAGGATCGACGCTGTGGCAGAACACCGCCACAAGCGGGAGACCCCTGCCCGCCGTATGCCCCGCGCCGCCGTCGTCGCAGGCCCGCTCGCCGTCTTGGCGACCGCCTCCGCCGTGACGCTGGGTGTCCTGGCCAGCGACCCCGGCACCCGCGACCTCCTGGCCGCCGACGCCTCCTCCGGCCTCGCCGCCGCCGCCCCGGTCGCGCCGCGGCAGCAGGTCATCTCCCGCAGCTCGCGCCGGGCGACCATCGAGCCGTTGTCCAAGGAGGAGAAGGTCACCTCCCCGGCCGCGACCCGGGTGGCGGTCCGCCAGGCCGACACCCGGCTGTGGACGAGCGAGGCGCTGAACCTGTGGGCCGAGCCGGGCGAGGACGCTGAGAAGGTCGGCGAGATCGACGCCGGCGAGAAGCTGCTGGTCACCGGGCGCGAGCTCGACGGCCGGGTCGAGGTCGTCGTCGACGGCGTCGCCCGCTGGGTCACCGAGGGCTACCTCACCGACGAGGAGCCGCTGGTCATCGGCGGCGACTGCACCAACGGGACCTCCGTGCCCGCCGGGGTCAGCGAGAACATCAAGAAGGTGCACGCCGCGGTCTGCGCGGCGTTCCCCGACATCTCGACGTACGGCACCTTCCGCGGCGACGGCGAGCACGCCCAGGGCATCGCGGTGGACATCATGGTCAGCGGCGAGGAGGGCTGGAAGGTCGCGGAGTTCGTCCGCGCCAACTACTCCGAGCTCGGCGTCAGCTACGTCATCTACTCCCAGAACATCTGGTCGGTCGAGCGGTCCGGTGAGGGCTGGCGCGGGATGTCGGACCGCGGGTCCACCACCGCCAACCACTACGACCACGTCCACGTCACGACCTACTGACCCATCTCAGTAGGGTCGTCCCCGATGGACGTCCTGAGCCGGTACGACGAGGCTGCGCGCGAGCGCCTGGTCGCGGAGCCCCCCAAGCGGGTGGACGCCCCGACCCGGGCGCCGTTCGAGCGCGATCGGGCGCGGGTCGTGCACGCCGCGGCCTCGCGCCGACTGGCCGCGAAGACCCAGGTCGTCGACCCGCGGGCGGACGACTTCGTGCGCAACCGGCTCACCCACAGCCTGGAGGTCGCGCAGGTCGCGCGGGACCTGTCGCGGGCGCTGGGCAGCCAGCCGGACCTCGCCGAGACCGCGGCGCTCGCGCACGACCTCGGACACCCGCCGTTCGGCCACAACGGCGAGCGGGCGCTGGCCGCGATCGCCGAGGACTGCGGCGGCTTCGAGGGCAACGCCCAGACGCTGCGGCTGCTGACCCGGTTGGAGGCGAAGACCTTCGACGCCGACGGTGCCTCGGTGGGCCTCAACCTCACGCGGGCGACCCTGGACGCCTGCACCAAATACCCGTGGACCCGCGCCGAGGCGCCCGCCTCCGGCAAGTTCGGCGTCTACGCCGACGACCTGCCGGTCTTCGGCTGGCTGCGGGCGCCCGCGCCGCCCGGCACCCGCCAGTGCCTGGAGGCGCAGGTGATGGACCTCGCCGACGACGTCGCCTACTCCGTGCACGACGTGGAGGACGGGATCGTCGCCGAGCGGGTCGACCTGACCCGGCTCGACCCGGCGGCGGTCTGGGAGACGGTCCGCGGCTGGTACCTCCCGGACGCCACGGATGACGAGCTCGACGAGGTGCTGGCCGGGCTGCGCACGCAGGAGAGCTGGCCGACGACGTCGTACGACGGGTCGAGGCGCGGCCAGGCCGCCCTGAAGAACCTCACCAGCGACCTGATCGGCCGCTTCTGCGGCGCGGCCCAGCACGCTACCTTCGCGGCCGGCGATGGCCCCTTCGCCCGCTACGAGGCCGACCTGGTCGTCCCCGAGCGGACCCGGCTGGAGATCGCGGTCCTGAAGGGCATCGCCGCGCACTACGTCATGCAGGCCGAGGACCGGATCGCCCTGATGGTCCGCCAGCGCGAGCTGGTCGCCGAGCTGGTCGCCGTCCTGCTGGACCGCGGCCCCGACGTCCTCCAGCGCCCGTTCGGCGACGACTGGCGGTCCGCGGCCGACGACGCCGCCCGGTTGCGCGTCGTGGTCGACCAGGTCGCCTCGCTCACCGACGCCAGCGCGGTGGCCTGGCACACCCGGCTCACGTCCCGGTAGGCCGGGGAGCCTAGGCTCGAGGGCGTGAGCGACCCCCTCGTCTGGCTGCCCTTCGAACCCGAGCTCCTGGGCGACCCGCCGAGCGGGCTGCGCTACGAGGTCGTCGACCCCACCGAGCAGGTGCCGGACAGCGTGACGGACGTGCGCTTCTACGTGCCGCCGTACCAGATGGGGCCCTCGATCGGCGAGGTGCTCGGCCGGATGTCGAGCCTCGAGGTCGTCCAGACGCTGTCCGCGGGCGTCGACAACGTCCGGTCCCGGATCCCCGACGGCGTGACGCTGTGCAACGGCCGGGGCATCCACGACACGTCGACGGCCGAGCTCACACTGGCGCTGATCCTGAGCAGTCTCCGTGGCATCCCCGACTTCGTGCGCCAGCAGGACCGGCGTGAGTGGAGCCCGGGCTGGCGGCCGGCCCTGGCCGACAAGCGCGTCCTGCTCGTCGGGTACGGCGCCATCGGCGAGGCCATCGAGGCCCGGCTGCGGCCGTTCGAGACCGAGGTCGTCCGGGTCGCGCGCACCGCCCGCGACGGCGTCCACCCGGTCGAGGAGCTGCCCGACCTGCTTCCGGACGCCGACGTCGTGGTGCTGATCATCCCGCTCACCGACGCCACCCGCGGCCTGGTGGACGCCGGCTTCCTGGCCCGGATGAAGGACGGCGCGCTGCTGGTCAACGTCGCCCGTGGCGCCGTCGTGGTGACCGACGACCTCGTCGCCGCGCTCAGCACCGGCCGCATCACCGCGGCCATCGACGTGGCCGACACCGAGCCGCTCCCACCCGAGAGCCCCCTGTACGACGCCCCCGGCCTGCTGATCAGTCCGCACGTCGGCGGGGCCAGCAGCGCGATGTGGCCGCGCGCCCACCGGCTGGTCCGCGACCAGCTGCACCGCTTCGCCGCGGGGGAGCCGCTCCACAACGTGATGTCCGGGGAGTACTAGCCCGCCCACGCGCCCGTAGGATCGGCACGTGCCGGGCCGGATTCGCGAACAGAGCATCGTCGAGGTGCGCGAGAAGGCGCGCATCGACGAGGTCGTCTCCCAGTACGTCACCCTGCGCCACGCCGGCGGCGGCTCCCAGAAGGGTCTGTGCCCCTTCCACGACGAGAAGTCGCCGTCGTTCAACGTCAACCCGAGCCGGGGGTTCTACCACTGCTTCGGCTGCGGGGAGGGCGGCGACGTCATCAGCTTCGTGATGAAGCTGGACGGCCTCAACTTCGGCGAGGCGGTCGAGCGGCTCGCCGAGAAGTACGGCGTCCAGCTGCAGCGCGAGGAGGGCGACGACCGCGACGACCGTCCGCGCGGTCCCCAGCGCGGGAAGCTGGTGGAGGCGCACCGGGTTGCCCAGGAGTTCTACGCCGAGCAGCTCGCGACGCCGGCGGCGTTGCCGGCCCGGCAGTTCCTGGCCGAGCGCAGCTTCGACCAGTCGCACGCCGACATGTTCGGCATCGGCTTCTCGCCGCAGGGCGGAGAGGAGCTCTTCCGCCACCTGCGCCAGCGCGGCTTCTCGCAGGAGGAGGTCGTGGCAGCCGGGCTGGTCAAGCTTGGGCGCTCGGCGTACGACGCGTTCCGCGGGCGGCTGATGTGGCCGATCCGCGACGCCAGCGGCGACACGATCGGCTTCGGCGCGCGCCGGATCCTCGAGGACGACCGGATCGAGGCCAAGTACCTCAACACGTCCGAGACCTCGATCTACAAGAAGAGCCAGGTGCTCTACGGCATCGACCTCGCGCGCAAGGAGATGGCCAAGTCCTCCCAGGCGGTCGTGGTCGAGGGCTACACCGACGTGATGGCCTGCCACCTCTCCGGCGTCGGCACCGCGGTCGCGACCTGCGGCACCGCCTTCGGCGACGACCACTCCCGGGTGCTGCGGCGCTTCCTGCACGACCACGAGGAGTTCCGCGGCGAGGTGATCTTCGCCTTCGACGGCGACGCCGCCGGCCAGAAGGCGGCGCTGAAGACCTTCGCCGGCGACCAGAACTTCGTGTCCCAGACCTACGTCGCCGTGGAGCCCGACGGACTCGACCCCTGCGACCTGCGGCTGAAGAAGGGCGACGCCGCGGTCCGCGAGCTGGTCGCCCGGCGGGTCCCGCTCTACCGCTTCGTGCTCAGCAACGTCGTCGGCAAGTACGACCTCGACCGCGCCGACGGCCGGGTCGACGCCCTGCGCGAGGGGGCCCGCCTGGTCTCGAGCATCCGCGACCGGTCCAAGGTCGACGCCTTCGCCCGCGAGCTGGCGGGCATGGTCGGCGCCGACCCCGAGGACGCCCGCAACGAGGTACGACGGGCCGCGAAGCGCCCGGCCCAGCCGCCCCGCACCGACGACCGCCGGGCCCGCCAGCCGGAGCCCGAGCCGACGCCGGCGCCCGCCCCGCGCCGGCAGGTGCCCGACCTGCGCGACCCGCGGTTCGCCCTGGAGCGGGAGACGCTGAAGCTGGTCATCCAGCACCCGATGGCCATCGGCCGCACCACCGGCGACATCGGCGGGAACGACTTCCTGCACCCGACGTACCGAGCGGTCTGGGAGCTGGTGGCCGCCGCCGGCGGCCCGGCGGCCGGCTCGGGCGACCCGGGGTGGGCGGGCCGGATCCGCGACGGCGCGAGCGACCCCGAGGTCTCGGCCGCGATCAGCGCCCTCGCGGTCGAGCCGCTGCGCACCATCAAGGAGCCCGACGCGGCCTACGTCGCCGAGCACGTCTTCAAGCTGCTGGAGCTGACGGCCGCGCGGCGGATCGCCGACATCAAGTCCAAGCTGCAGCGCACCAACCCGGTCGAGCATCCGGAGGAGTTCAACCGGATGTTCGGCGAGCTGGCGGCGCTGGAGGCGCACCGTCGCGCGCTGCGCGACCGGCTCGGGGGCTCGACCCTGTGAGGCTGCGCCGTACCCCTCCGGCGGTGGCGGTGCACCGCGGCGAACGGCTGCTGGCCTCGGCGGACAGCGCCGAGGGCGTCGTCGGCGGCACCCGCGACGCGCTCTACCTCCCCGACGGCACTCGGCTGCCCTGGGAGGAGGTCGAGGCCGCCGACTGGGGCCGCGACGAGTCCACCCTGACGGTCAGCGAGGTCGGCCGCTGGGGCGCCCCGAGGGCGGAGCACCGGTTGTCGATCGAGGAGCCGGGCCGGCTCCTGGAGCTCGTGCGGGAGCGGGTGACGGCCAGCATCGTGCTGCAGCGCCACGTCGCCGTCGACGGTGGTCGCGGCTTCCGGGTCATCGCCCGACGGGCGCCGCGCGGCGACCGTCCGCTCGCCTGGCTCTACGAGTACGACGAGGGCGTCGACCCCGACGACCCGGCCGTGCAGGCCGCGGCCACCGAGGCCCTGGCCGCCGCGCAGGCCGAGGTCGGCTGACCACCCACCTCGATTTCGTCGGGCCGCTCGCGTCTTGCTAGGGTTTCCCGCGCTGCACCGATCCCCTGTAGCTCAATTGGCAGAGCATTCGACTGTTAATCGGAGGGTTGTTGGTTCGAGTCCAACCGGGGGAGCAGAAGAGTGGGGCCGACACCGTCACGGTGTCGGCCCCACTCGTGCGTCCGGGGTAGGTTCCGGCCCATGTCGCACCCGGTGGTCGAGGTCGATCCGCACGACGAGGCGGCCCTGCGGGAGTGGTACGACGTCGAGGCCGCCTCGGTGCGCCACGGTCGCCCGCACGCGCTGCACCGCACCTTCGCGGCGCTGGCCCACCCGGTCCGCGACCCCAGTCCCTTCCGGCGGGTGCACCTGCTGGCGGTGCGTGTCGACGGCGCGACCGCGGGCATCGCGGAGCTGGTCCTCGACCAGGCGGAGAACCGGCACTTGGCCGAGCTGGAGGTGCACGTCCACCCCGACCACCGGCGCCGCGGGATCGGTCGGGCGCTGCACGACCACGCCGACGCCGTACGCCGGGCGGACGGCCGCCGGACCGTGACGGGGGAGCTGTCGGTCGCTGCGGAGGACGCCGCGGCGTCCGGGCT
The DNA here is from genome assembly GCF_900101465.1 of Nocardioides lianchengensis. Lineage (GTDB taxonomy): Bacteria > Actinomycetota > Actinomycetes > Propionibacteriales > Nocardioidaceae > Nocardioides > Nocardioides lianchengensis. The sequence continues at coordinate 7,531 of NZ_FMZM01000010.1, read as the reverse complement.
CGCGTTCGCCGAGGCGCTCGGCTTCACGACCGTGCACCGGGAGGAGCACCTGGTCCTGCCGCTGCCGGCCGACCCGCCCCGCACCGAGCCGCCGCCCGGGTACGACGTCCTCACCTGGCGCGACCGCTGCCCGGACGAGCACCTGGACGCCTACCTCGCGATGCGCCACCGGATGGCGCTCGACGTCCCGACCGGCGGTCTCGACCAGGCGCCGGTCCGGCTCGACGCGGAGCGGCTGCGGACCCAGGAGCGTCGTACCGCTCGGTCCTACCGGCAGGTGGTGGCGGTCGCCCGGCACGACGACGGGACGAGGGCCGGGTACTCCGTCGTCTTCTGCGCCCACGACGACCGCGAGGCGATCCAGGACGACACCCTGGTGATGCCGGCCCACCGGGGCCACGGACTCGGGCGGCAGCTGAAGCTGGCGACCCTCGACGTGCTCGCCCGCGAGCACCCGGACCGGCGCGCGCTGCACACCTGGACCGACCCCGACAACCACGCGATGCGTCGTACGAACGAGGCGTTCGGCTACCGCCCGGCCGAGCTGCTCCACCAGGTGCAACGGGAGGACTGAACCCGCAGACCTGGGGATCAGCCACGATCCGGCACCTCGACGGGGTATTTTGTCCGCGCCATGGTCGACGCGCTGCCCCCTCTCCCTGCTCCGCAGGTCCCCGCGCCCTCGCGACGGGGAGGCCGGCGGAGGGCCGAGTCGGGTGACGCCCGCCGGTCCCGGCGTTCGGCTTCGGCGGTCCCGCGCGGCGGCGCCCGGCGCGCGAGCGGGCAGCGACGGGCGCACGGCCTCCCCGGCACGATCGGGGTCACCCTGCTCGGCGCGCTGCTCCCGGGCTCCGGGCTCGTGTGGAGCGGCCGTCGCGCCCTCGGGTGGCTGGTCCTGCTGCCGACCGTGCTCGGTCTCGCGGCCGCGGGCTGGTACGTCGGCCGCGACCTGCGCGCCGTCCTCGACTTCGCGACCTCGCCGACCCAGCTGAAGATCGCCGCCGCGGTGTTCGTCGTCGGTCTCGTCGCCTGGGCGGGCGTCGTCCACCTGACCTACCGCAAGGTCCGGCCGCTGCAGCGGTCCCGCTGGCACACGGCGGTCGGCCAGGGCTTCGTGGTCGTGCTCTGCCTGCTGGTCGGCGTCCCCGTCGCGTACGCCGCCCGCTCGGCGCTGGCGACCTCCGACCTGGTGTCGTCGGTCTTCGAGGGCAACGAGACGGCGACGTCGCCGGAGGACGTCACCAAGGCCAACCCGTGGGGCGACCGCGAGCGGGTCAACGTGCTGCTGCTCGGTGGCGACGGCGGCGTCGGCCGCACCGGCGTCCGCACCGACACGGTGATCCTCGCCAGCATCTCGGTGCGGACCGGCCGGACCGTCATGTTCAGCCTGCCGCGCAACATGATGAACGCCCAGTTCCCCGAGGACAGCCCGCTCCACGACCTCTACCCGGACGGCTATTCCGGCGCCGAGGACGACGGCTTCTACATGCTCAACGCGATCTACGGCCAGATCCCGGAGCGCCACCCCGGCGTGCTCGGGAAGAGCAAGAACGAGGGCGCGGACGCGATCAAGCAGGCCGTCGCGGGCAGCCTCGGCATCCGGGTCGACTACTACGTCCTGGCCAACCTCAAGGGCTTCAAGGACGTCGTCGACGCGATGGGCGGCATCACCGTCAACGTCAACAAGCCGGTGGCGATCAACGGCAACACCGACGCGGGGATCCCGCCGACGGGCTACATCGAGCCCGGCCCGGACCAGCACCTCGACGGCTTCCACGCCCTGTGGTTCGCGCGCGGCCGCTGGGGGTCCGACGACTACGAGCGCATGGAGCGCCAGCGCTGCACCATCGACGCGATCATCGACGCCGCCGATCCGGCGACCCTGATCACCCGCTACACCGAGCTGGCGGCCGCCGGCAAGGAGGTCGTCTCCAGCGACATCCCGCTCGACCTGGTCCCGGCGTTCGTGGAGCTGGCGCTGAAGGTCAAGGACGCCAATGTCCGCTCGGTCGTCTTCAAGCGGTCCGACAAGTTTTTCTCCGGCGACCCCGACTTCGCATGGATGCACGAGACCGTGACGCGGGCGATCAAGCCCCGCTCGGCCACGCCCACCGAGTCGCCTTCCGAGTCGCCTTCCGGGTCCCCGTCCGAGTCGCCGTCCGGGACCCCGTCGGGCTCGCCGACCGCGACCCCGTCCGAGGAGCCCGGCGCAGCGGTCGACGCCCGCGACTCCTGCGGCTACGAGCCGGTCGAGGGCGTCGAGGCCGCGGGGGAGTAGAGCCCGCTCAGGCGACCCGGCGGATGACTGACGGGCCTACGCCGTGCGTCGCGGTGGCGTGGCCAGTGAGCCCACGGTCACGCGGAGCGCGCCGAGGTCGCCGACCAGGTCGTGGACCTCGCGGTAGGCCAGCCGCATGGCCGGGTCGGGCGAGCGTCGCAACCCGTCCAGGGCGAGCAGGGCGTGTGAGGTGCGTCGGGCGACGGCATCGATCTGTCCGTCGATCGTCCTGAACTCCGCCTGGTCCATCCCCTGCTCCGTCCCCGTGGCGCGATCCGCTGGGGTTAAGACTGGCGAGGTCCCTGACCCACCCGGGGGACGATGCGAGTGCGAGATCGCCGAATTTGGGTAGGCCTGTCGTCTCCCCGGATGGTCCGCGGACCATCAGTCGTGGATCGGTGAGACCTCGTCGTCCGCCCAGGCCGGGTCCTGGGCACGGCCACGGCGTCGGTCGAGCAGTCGAGAGACGATCTCGGCCACGATGAACAGCCCGAGCATGGGGAAGGCCAGCATCAGCATGGAGAACGGGTCGGTCGACGGGGTGGCGACCGCCGCGAAGACGAAGGTGCCGATCACGATCCAGGGCCGGTGCCGGCCGATGGCCTTCCCGGAGACGACGCCGGCCAGGTTGAGCATCACGACGAAGAGAGGGATCTCCATGGCGATCCCGAAGACCAGGAGCATCCGGGTCAGGAAGGAGAAGAACTCGCCGAAGTCGACCAGGTTGGTCACGTCGACCGGCGTGAAGCCGATCAGCACCTCGATGCCCTTCGGCAGGACGTAGTACCCGAGGGCGACGCCGCCGAGGAACAGGGGGCCGGCCACGGCTGCGAAGACGCGCGTCCACCGCTTCTCCCCGGAACGCATGCCCGGGACGACGAACCCCCAGATCTGCAGCAGCCAGTAGGGGCTGGAGAGGATGACGGCGGCGACACCGCACAGCTTGAGCTGGAGCATCAGCGGAGAGGTGACGCCAGAGATCACCAGATCGGTCGGGACCTCCTGGCCGAGCGCCGCGACCGCCTGGTCGTAGGGGCGCCGGACGAGCTCGAGGAGCTGGTCGTAGAAGAACAACGAGATCCCGAAGACCACGACCACCACGAGGACCGAGCGCATGATCCGCGCTCGCAGCTCGCGGAGGTGGTCGGTGAGGACCATCCGACCGTCCGTCCCGACCGCGTGACGCGGGCGGGTGCTGAGGATGCCGATCGCTCCGCTGATGCTCATGACGATCTCAGGGACGCGGGTCGGGCGCGGCGACCGGCTCGACCCGGGGGCGGGGCTGGGGGACGTCGGCGGCACGGCCGGTGTCGACGGTGTCGTCGTCGCCGTCCATCAGCTCACGGGTCTCCGCCTTGAAGATTCGCAGGGCACGGCCGCTGCCGCGAGCCAGCTCGGGAAGCTTGGTGGCGCCGAAGAGCAGCACCAGGACGGCCAGGATGATGAGGAGCTCGGTCGTGCCGAGCCCTCCGATCAGGAGCGGGTTCATGGGGCGTTCCTTCCTCAGGTCGCGTCGGCGTACGACGGGGCGTCGTGCCGGCGGGTGGAGCGGGTGGGGACGTCGTCGTCCGGGTCGTCGTCCAGGTCGTCCCTCGCGTCGGGATCCGACACGACGAAGTCGTCGGGGTCTTCCTCGTCCTGCTGGTCGTCCGCGCGGTCGTCGGGCCGGTCCTCGTCCTCCAGGGCCGAGGTGACATGACGACGGACGATCTCGCGAGGATCGAGGTCGCGGAGCTCGAGGTCCGCATACTCGGGGCCGAGCTGTTCGCGCAGCTCGTCACGCGCGCCCTCGGCCAGGCGCTTCGCGGCACGGATCAGCGAGCCGGCCTGACGCGCCAGCTCGGGGATCCGATCAGGGCCGAAGACGCAGACGGCGACGAGCGCGAGGATCGCGAGCTCGGGTAGTCCGATGCCGAACATGTGCTCTCCCTCCTTCGGGGGACGTGCCGGTCGGGACGGGACGGGATCGTCCCGTCCCGACCGGCATCGGGTCAGCGGACCGGGACGGTGACCCTCTGCAGGTGCGCGGGTCCGATCAGGGCCCACGCGATCCGGAGGTGGATCAGGACCAGGACGAGGGCGCCGAGGTACTGCTGCCAGGTCATCGCGGTCACCTACTTCTTGCCGCCGCTGACCGTGATGGCGCCGTTCACGCCACGCGGGAAGAAGCCGCCCCGGGAGACCTGCTTCGGGTTCAGGTAGGCGATGTTGAGCACCTGGGCGGCCGAGCGGCTGTAGACGATGCCGTTGCGGTCGGTGGGGACCAGGTTGATCTTCTTCGTGTTGCCGAGACCCCGGTCAAGGTCGGACCGGCCGTCGAGCGAGTCGCGGGCGTTGCTGATCGCCCGGGCCGGCTTCCACAGGTCCTTCTCGTAGAGCGCGGACCGGATGATGCCGGCGTGGTAGGACTCGACCGCCAGGATGCCGGCGGCGGCCTCCAGGTAGGTCTTGTTGCTGATCAGAGGAGCGGCGCCCTTGTAGGCGGTCACCCCCACGTCCTCGAAGATGTACGCCGCCAGCAGGAAGTTGTTCTCGTTGGCGAACGGGTCGAAGGTCTGACCCTCCTCGATGAGGCCGGCGGCCCGGGCGGCGGCGGTGAAGCTGCTGCGCAGGTTGATCTGCGGGCGAGCCACCTTGGCGCCGCCCAGCGCGGTCCGGAGGAACTTGACGTGCGCCAGCTCGTCCCCGGCGATCTCGCGAGCCGCCTTGGCGATGCGCGGGGTGTCGAAGTCGACCTTGCGGCCGCCGGTCACCCCACCCTTGCGGCCCTTACCGGAGGTCAGCCGGTCACCCAGCGAGCGCCCGAACGCGGCCTGCTGGTAGAACTCCGCCTCCAGGTACTCCAGGTTGAGGGCGAAGTTGAGCACCGCCCCGTCGCTGGGAGCGGCGGCCGAGGCAGAGGTGGTCGCCGCGCCGGTGAGCGCGGCCCCGCCGACGGCACCCAGGCCGGCGACTCCCGCCGACTTCAGGAAGATCCGGCGGTCGGTCTCGTTCTCGGCACTGCGGTTGATCATGTCGCGAACGACGGTCTTTCCGAACATGTCATCTCCATCCGAATTCACGTGGAACGGCGCACGCGGACCGGTCGGACCGCCGAGAATGCGCCACTGCTCGATCTTGCGAGAATGGCGTGGCCACCCTTGCGCTATTCGACATCCGCGCCGGCTTGGATTTCCCCGATGCGGATTTCTGCGACATCATGGACCTGACGCACATGCACCACGCAGGCCGCTGACCTGGATGAACGTACTCCTGAATCGGGCTTTGCCAAGGGGTTGGAGAAAAGAAAAATAAAGTCGCCTCCAATCCGATCTGGCGATGGCTTCGAAGATGAAGAGCCATGACCTCGCTTTAAAATGGCGCTCTTGAAATGCGCCCAAATATGCGCTTTGGTGAATTGTCAGCGCCAATTTCGCCCGGTCAGGACCGATGCCATGTTCCAGGAACGACGTCGTTTCCTCGCTCGTCCCCGTGCCACCGTGGGCGGGCCTCTCCCGCTGCTCGGACCGGCCTTCGTCACCGCCATCGCGTACGTCGATCCGGGCAACTTCGCGACCAACCTCAGCGCCGGGTCGACCTACGGCTACCTGCTGGTCTGGGTCGTGGTGGCGAGCAACCTGATGGCGATGCTGATCCAGTACCTCTCGGCCAAGGCCGGGATCGCGACCGGGCTGAGCCTGCCGGCGCTGTGCCGTCGCCAGCTGCCGAGGCCCGCCGTACGCGGACTGTGGTTCCAGGCCGAGCTGGTCGCGATCGCCACCGACCTGGCCGAGGTCGTCGGCGGAGCGATCGCGCTGAAGCTGCTCTTCGACCTGCCGCTCCTCGTCGGCGGGACGATCACGGCCGTCGTCGCCTTCGCCCTCCTCGGACTGAAGTCACGAGGGCACCGGCCCTTCGAGGCCGCCATCACCGGCCTGCTGGCGGTGATCCTGATCGGCTTCGTCTACAACGTGCTGCGCGGCGGGCCCGAGCCGCTCGCGGTCGCCTCCGGCCTCACGCCGCAGTTCGCCGGCTCGGAGTCGGTGCTCCTGGCGGCGGGGATGCTCGGTGCGACCGTGATGCCGCACGCGATCTATCTGCACAGCAGCCTGACCACCGGCCGCTACGTCACGACCACCGAGCCCCAGCGGCTGGGACTGCTGCGCAGCCAGCGGATCGATGTCGTGACCGCCATGACGGTCGCCGGGTTCATGAACCTCGCGCTGCTCGTCATCGCCGCCAGCGCCTTGAGCGGACGCGCCGACACCATCGAGGGCGCGCACGCCGCGATCGGGACGAGTCTCGGCACGGTGACGGCGCTGCTGTTCGCGCTCGCCCTGCTCGCCTCCGGCTTCGCCGCCTCCAGCGTGGGCACCCTGTCGGGCCAGATCGTGATGGAGGGCTTCCTGCGCCGCCGGATCCCGCTGGTGGTGCGGCGGCTGGTCACCCTGGCCCCGGCCCTCGTCGTTCTCGCCCTGGGAGTGGAGCCGACCCAGGCCCTGGTCGTCTCCCAGGTGGTGCTGTCGTTCGGCATCCCGTTCGCGCTGGTGCCGCTCATCATGTTCACCCGCCGCCGCGACATCATGGGCGCCCTCGTCAACCGACGCGGTACGACGTACGCCGCAGCCGTCGTCGCCGCGGTGATCATCGCCCTCAACCTCGCCCTGATCGTCCTCACCGTCCGCGGCTGACCCGGCGCGCGGTGAGACGGCGCGTCGCCGGCCCACCGCCGCCGGGCCTCCGCGAGACCGCCGAGCTGATGTTTGACCGATCCAAGACGGATCCCTAGGTTTTCCCGCAAGGTGCGGCTCGGAGCCGCTCGGGGAGTGAGGCGTGATGTCGTCGACGGAACTGAGCGGGCGTCGGGTGCCCGTGGAGCACCGGTGGCTGGGACTGGACCGTCGGTCCATCCCCTACGCGGTGGTCGCGTTCGCGGTCTTGGCGCTGTGGGCCTGGGTCGTGCCGTGGGTCGATGACCAGGTGGCGTGGGACGACACGACCCGCACCGGCGAGGCGTTCCGGGTCACCACGGAGGTCAGCATGTCGGTTCCGCCGGGGTGGGGCGTGATCTCGGGTCTGAGGACCACCGACGAGCCGCGCGGCGGCGACCAGGCGCGGGATGTCGAGCAGACGGTCCTGACCAAGGACGGTGTCGTGTTCTCGATCCAGCAGGGTCCGTTCGACGAGAGCCCGATCCGGCTGCTGGACCAGGTCGAGCGGATCACGGGCGCGGGAAGCTCGGGGTACCACGTGTCGGGTGAGACCCGCGACATC